>NZ_CP085875.1:0-61606 GCF_013284375.2 Brevibacillus sp. HD3.3A | reverse complement strand
TAGGCGCTTGTTGCTGTAGGTCAGCGTTTTGGCAAAAGAAAGAGGACTGCTGCCATCCGATACGCCGGAGGCGATAGCCCTCGCTGTGCCGTTGTTGATCTTGTACTTTACAGTAACCACATTGCCGTTGTCGGCGTCGCTGGCCTCGCCCGCGATTGGAAACGTGCTACCTTCCGCTAATGTTTGATTATTTGTAGGGTTTGTGAGTGAGAGCGTTGGCGTGTTATTGGTGAGTGGTTCGAGTATGATTGCACCAGAAAATCCATAACTAGGTAAGATGGTAGTTGAAGTTTTTTCTGCTGGAGCCAGTCCTCGCTTTTCATGGAGGTATCTGTATGCCACCTGAAAGCCGTAGTTTCCTGCTACCGATACATCTGATGGTTCATTAAAGCTTAGTGGGGGCGTGAAAGAGCCTGATGCCCTGATTGCAACGTTTAACACAACAGCTAGATGGTTGGCGCTCGTCACATCGGATAGTATACCGCCACCGTTGAAACTCGTATTATCCGAAACGACAGAGAACACATTCTTAGGAATAGATTTGACATTTCGGAAGTTATGGACGATGCTTCCGTGTGTCAATGATTGAGAAAAAGTAAACGTAGGATTTGCCATTCCGTTCGTAGCAAAACGATATGCAATGAGGAATTTCCTCCCGTTGTTTGCATCATTCAATAATGCAGTCCACCCCGAAGGAATCGTAATTGTCGCGGTAGAAGAATTTATGCCTAACATTACGACGAGCAAATCACCGGATTGATAACTTGGTAGAATAGGCGTGTGAGTTGACGCATCTCCACTTGCGGGAGTATTGCTACCCACATACTCCACCTGTTTTTTTCCGCTGCTCGGGATGGTGTAGTCGATGGTTAGGGTTGGTTGGCTGGCGACTGTCGTGTGGTCAAAAGAGCCAATATCTCTGAATGTAGACAAAGTTGCTTCATCTGCTTCCTTGAGCAAAAATCCGTTATTGACCAGCGCCCCGCTAACCCAATCTTGAACAATCGATTTTACGTTGATTGCTTTGGAAACAAGCCCATTGTCCAAAGTAATCGAAGCAGAAACCGAAGCGTCGAAATTAGGTTGAGTATTCCATGTTGTGGTGTTATCCCAAACCGATGTAGTCTTATGGACATTAATAGTCCTTGTCCCTACTGGCGCTGAAATCTGCACAACATTCAGAGTCGCACTATTGATTATGGCATCATTTGGAATCACACCTAAATCGAATTTTATTAACGATCTCCAAGCGCTTCCAATCCCGTTCTCAACACCTATCCTAGTAGCGATACCTGTGGGATAAGCGCTCGTTGGATTCGCTTGGGATATTGAAGTGTCTTGCGTGACCACGCTTGCTTTATTAAGCGTAACTACAGGCATGTTCCTCCCCCTCCCCTATCGTAAATGGCCGTTATCGGCATCTTTCCATGATCTTACACTCATGCCTTTATCACCAGCCAGCCCTTCGAGGCATCCACCCATCCTGCGTCGATCTGCAGGCCCACCGTCGAAGAAAAGTCAAAGGCGAAGTTGTTGTTTCGTAAGTCGTTGGCCAGCTGGTTTTCGAGCGTCTGGACGCGCAGTTCGAGGGCGTTATATTGTGAGCGAGGCACATGCAAATCTTGATTGTTGACGTGATCGACGATTGGGTTAAGCGCCGCCGCATTGATTCGGCTGCCCGGCTCCACTATGCCGATCTTCTCCAACTCCACAACTTCAACGGTACCGTCCTGGTGCATCATCTGGTACTTTTTTTCGTCGCCCAAGTTGTAGCGCCTATCAACAAACGGCTGCATCATGTGGCAGCTACCTCCTTCCATGTGGCTTGGATCGGAATTTCAAACCGCAAATCGGTGTCCGGCTTGTCGATGTTGAGCTTGCCTGGCGGGTCTGACCAGCAGACTTGACCTGCCGCGTTCTTAATGATCCGCTTCGTAATCCGGCCGACTACATTGGCTGGCACGTCAATAAAAAACCTCACCTCGCTACCTTCTCGGGCACTGGTGAGGCTGACAGGTATGATAGTGCCGTTTATCTCGATCTCGGCGCTACTAAACAGCTCCTGCAACCGTTTGGCCTGTTCTTCCAGTGCAAATGGCATCATCATAGCTCAAACTCACCTCCGGCGCAGAAAGTATCGCATGCTTGGTATGTGCTGATGTGCGCGATTGGTTTCTCAGGTGTTATATATTCAACCAGTCGATCTTGCCCCGATAGAGAATAAGCGTGAGCCAGATGTGCCAATTTGTTGTCTTTTACATACTCCTCGACTACAGGTAGGCTGTATGATTCAAATGGTGAATCCAGTTTGTACAGAACAAAGTAGTTGCTGTGATCTGGTATGATCTTTGGCTTTGCCACTACTTAACATGGCCAAAGCAGACTCGGGAAACTTGGTGTTTACTGGTCCGCCTTTGTTCTCGTTTTTTGGCCAAGATGCGCTTTCGTCTTGTTCTTCGATGTCCATGGTGTTATCCACGACCAAACCGTGTTCAATCTCGCGCTCGCTCATTAACGAATTTACGGCTGTTTTTACGCGTGTTTCAGCTTTGACCATATCAACCAGACCCATGACATAGTCAAGCGCCTACCAAGCCCTTCAAACAGCCTGCGTGTGCCTTCTTTTTCAAGTCAAGCCACCGATGGGGAATGAAGTTTAACAGAAAGTCCTTGAAACCCAATTTCCTCCCTTCCTACATAATCGTGATCTGACCAACAACAGCTACATCCGTATTGCCCAGATGACGGTTCGCTGTTGGTGTTGACATCTCAAAGTCGATGAGGACAGGCAGTTTTGACGGATCAATAGACTCGTGGCTTGCTTGGCAGTCGTTATCAGATCAATAACCCTGACTACACGATCTGCGTTTCGTTTTCTTCCTCGATGTAGGTTGTTATCACGCTTGCACAAGTGGCTTGCCCGTTTCAGAGTGTAACCCGGTGCCCACTGAGCGTTTTGGAGTGTCACATCGATGAGAACCGGGTGGGCGCTGTAACTTTTACTCGCCATCTGCCAGTCCAGCAGCAGGCGTCTTAGTGTCGATGTATGCTTGGCAGTCATCAACGACAGTCTGGTCAGGTACTCCACTCCGTGATGACGATATCGACCGTTCCATTTCGCGACTCAGTGGAATCACCAACGCTGATACTACTCCAGATACCGACTCCGCCCCATGTTTTGTAGTCGAGTGCTGTACCGCCCTTGCTCGTTCTTCTTCGATCCAGGATGCGTTTGGTGGTATGTCTCATCATCTTCTGTGTCTGTACTCTGACTTGTAGACAGTTGCGTCAGTTACGAAGTCAAATCCAGCCTGGAGCAACCAGGTTGATTGCACCATCGGCACATTCCCATGCTCGCACTTCTGTACACTCAACCAAAACGTCATTGACCGATGTTGCCCCTGTATGGAATTTTTTTGCTTGACCAGGTATGACACGATATTGTCGCGATCACTACCGACAGGCGTCGTTGTCACCAGAAAGTTGCGTTCGTCACAGGCGCATCCGTGGAAACAGGCGAGCTTTATTAAGTGTCACAGCGCATATAGCCTGGTGGGCTGTTTACGCGGCATATCGTATTCATCGCCCAACTCATCAAGTTTTTCGTCAGTGGCGGTTACTACAGAGATTGTCATACACGAATCTGAGTATGACCACTATCAGCGTACGCCGCCCCTCTCAGGCCCAGGATGATGTTTGATAACCTACTGATTTGACAGATCGTCGATCAAGCCTTGTTCTGGCCGACTATCTCTTCAACAAACTTGGGTCAACTCATCTTTCGTTGGCCAGGTTACCACTTCATCCACCTCCCAACGAGAATGCAGCTTCGCTATGTCACATCCCGCACCTATACTTCCTTTGCGTACAGGACCTTCACTTGTTGACCATCGAACGTTTCAGCTTCAGGTGGCAGTCGATGACCTCTCTTCAATCCATCCAGGGACATTCTCAGTTCCGACTCAGCAACGTATCCTGTGCAATAGATTCGGCAGTCTTTTTGTTTTCCGGAGTAAACGGCTTGGCCAGAATCTCGAGAGTGCAGCCATACTCCGGGTAAACTCACTTTCTCCGAGCGATGAGTAAACGGAGATAAGCCTGCCGCTTGACGTTTCCAGTCCGCTCACCGTTGCCAACGTATCGCCTGACCACATGATTTCACCGTTTATCACGCCGAGTAAATCGGTTCCGTAGTTCATTGTTCTGCCCTGATCGAGTAGACCAAGCACAACATATGTACCTGATCCGTTTGTGCCCTGGAACGTTTGCCATTAAGACCTCCCGTTCGAGCTTGTATGGAAACTCCGGTTCATAGACTCCTGACCCCTGTCTCGATTGATAAAATGTGTCTTTCAAGCATCACACCATCCCGACTCCACGCCCCATGGTTCAAGTTCAACCTTCACCATCCGGTTATCTTTATCTACCGAGACGACTCCGTTAAATACAAAAGGAGATGCCGGCAGCATCACCTCAATGTCTCTTTATTCTGCCAGTTGAGACTCACAACCGAATCGGCCTCCTTCCTCCAACTCCAAGTTTGTGAATGTGATCACAACCCATCATCTCGCAGATCCAGATATGATACCTTCGGTGAAGTACACTTGTGATAGACCTTGCCAACACCATACAACACGATACGACGATCATTGGACAGTTCAGGAAAGAAGTCTGTGGTGAAAGAGCCGTGAACCTGCTGCCGAGAAAGGTCTTCAGGATGCTCCGCGCGCGCCGCTGTGCTTCGTCTCGTGTGTGATGCCAGGTAGTAATAGCGTTGCGTGTACTTGTTTCCAGAAGAGGACCCAGCAAAGGAAGCCTTCTCAACGATGCGTTGACCTTCATTCTTCCCACCTCGCGCTTCTTCACCGCCCCAGGAACAAATGGAGATTACTCCTCTTACAATGATTGCGAGATGCATTGGGTGCCCGCTCGATCTGGTAACCCGCTGTCGATGTTGTGACCCCAAGTGAATACGAGAGGTCTTTTGCAGTTTGGCAGCAGGCCCGTAGTACCAGCTCGGTTCCTTGCACATGAGTTGCGAAACCACTGCTTTGCGCCAGATAGAGCACCAAGTCCCAGTGTGATACCTCACGATTTACGTTGGCGTGGTCATCTTCACGATACTGCCAACTGGTGCCTCGCTTTCCTGTGAACAACCGGGTTCAGTCCATGCTTGCGTGCGATCTGCTTAAACGCCGCTGTACTGGTTAGGTTCTGCATCTTCACTGCGTTTCTTTGAAGTCGAAAGCTCTGGCTGCATATGAGCGCCCATAGATCGATACGACTGCCATCTGTGGTGTCAAACACCCATACCGGGTAGTCCATGTCACCCCTGATCAACAATGCTGGTTTACCTTCCCAAACCAGCTTCGATTCTCACACTACAGAACCAAAACCAGATCAGCTGCTTGCGTGCTCCCACTCGTAACAACGGATCGGTTGGTTTGTCTGTCACTTCCCAGGGCAACTTTACTTCGAATGAGTCCACAGCTCCAAGCCCACTCTTTTCTACGGTAAACAAATCCAATTTAACCGGCTTGCCGTTAATCGATGTTTACTACAGGTCTGCCATAACGCTAGCAAGGGCCTTCCTGACTGACTTTATCAAACATACAACGTCACTCCGACTCGTAAATTGTGCGGTCCGTTCTTCAACGCCTGTTGATTTTTCGGGTTGCTTGCGATTCTAGGCCATTTGTTTGGGTCTTTCTTAGCTGAGCTGCAATCTTCGGTAAGGTGTCACCAGGCTGTACGACCATACGTCGCTGTGGTCGATGCTGCTGTGTAGATGGTGATTTTTTTTCGGGCAATGGCCAGAGCCGCTTTGTCTATCGAATCTTCGAGCAGCGCTTCCCGCCTTCTCATATCGAATACTCGTTCAAGTGTGATAGAGAACCCGATGCGATGTTCGGTCTTCACATCTGGATAGAAAGATGTAATAACGACAGGAAAGCTAAAGATGTCCGTTGCAAATGTTACAGGCTTACCCGCCGTTCGCATGTTACCGATCTTTAGCATGCGTTGGTAAGCATCTTGGCCAATAAAAAAACCGTTCCAGGTGATCGGACGGTAATCGGCTCCCATGTATTGAATTGACCTGGTGCCACCCGGAAACTTCCGGATAGCAAAGAACGTTTCGCCGCCCAAGTTGGCCTCGTCAGGCTTCTCAAAGTTGCGCAGCTCCACTCCGCCCAGTGATACTCGCATGATCAGATGCCTCCTCCGATGGTGCCGATGGTGAGTCTTCCCATCTTGCCAGACGTTTTGAGCGCTGCCAGCACCTTACGATGAGCTTTATCGGCGATCCGATTTGCAAGGGCATCAGCGTCTTCTCCAGGTTGTTGTTGGATGGTTCCGATACTCACCAATGAAGCTCCGTTTTGAAGAATCAATCCTCCGCCGCTGTTTGATGTGGGCATTACTGCTCTTCCAGTCTCATAATTGTTTCGTCTGACCTTGTTAGCTTCTTGGCTTGTCAAAACCATCTCGCCTTTGTGCAACTCAGCAATATAGCCATCGAAAGGCACATAAGGCAATCCATTAAAGTGTGAACCATTGATTCGCAAGTCGCGAATCACGCGTGCCTTTTCTTCACCAGTCAGATTGGAGTTTTTCACTTCAAGTACCTGTTGCTCAATCTCAATCCTGTACTTCTGGTCAGTCAGACGTTTGAGGCTCTTTTCTGCACTATCCACCATTGCATCAAACTGGTTTTGAAGTTGACTTGCATAGTTGGTTCCAGCAATTGTATCAAACGCTTTAAGAAGAGCAGTAACGATTGGCATGACTCTGCTTTTGATCAAGTCAGCAATGAACAAGAGTCCTTTGTATCCAAACTCCTCTATGGTGATTTTTGCCTTTTTGGTAACCAGAACAATCTCGTCCCACTTCTGATACAGTTGGGCAGACGAGACGAAGATATTCACGAAGGGAAGCGCAAGAAGGGCATATTTCAGCGCCCCCATATTGTCCCAAAGTTCAACCGTCTTTTTTGATATATCGTCCCAGTTTTTGAAGAGTAGGTAACCTCCAATTATAAGAGCAGCCACGCCAGCAACGACTAAACCAATCGGGTTTGCTGCCATAGCAGCATTGAGTGCCCATTGTGCTAGTGCCCAAATCTTGGTGGCATTGTTCACGAGTGCCAGAGTCAATGCCCATGCTTTTGTTGCGAGGGTGATGGTTTTGGTTACGATTTCTGTAGCGATGATGTATCCTTTATATGCTAATACTGCGGCAGCAGCAGCTCCAACAATGGGTTCGATTGTGCTCCAGTTATCGGAGATGGCTTTACCAACTGCTATCATCTTTTCGCCAGCAGTAATGACGGGTTGCATCCATTCGGGCATTTTCCATTCCAAGACTTCGAATGCTTCTGGATCATTACCATCACTCATTTGCTTGCGTGAAAAACCAAAAAACTGCTCGATCCTGGTCTTATTAGCGCTTAACCAACCTTCCAATCGTTCAAGTTGATGCACAGCCTCATCGGTTACGGCTCGAAAAACAGGTGCAACATTTGCTTGATACCATTTGATGGAAGGTTCTGCAGCCTCTTTCACTCCTGACCACACCGCTTCGGCGTAAGGTACGATATCATCCCAGTGCTCATAAATGAGATAAATTGCTGTCCCGATACCTGCTATTGCTAATGCAGCTAATCCACTCAATGCAAAGACTCTGCCAAAACCTATTCCAGCGACCTCTAATGCTGTTCTTAAAGCTCCAAACGCCGCGATACTTACAAGAACAATTCCCGTCAATGCAACAAATGCACTTACACCACCTGCAACTGCAAACATGTATCGGCTAACCTGCGGATGTTCCTGAAAGAAAATGGCTGCTCTTGACAATTGATCATTGAGGTATGCAAAGAATTTGGTTGCTGCTCCAAGCAACGGAGAACCAAGTGCTGACAAGAACGTATTCCATGCCTCGCGAGCTGTATCCAAGACTTGATTGTAGTTTTCCATCTGGAAACGAACTCGCTCTGTTAATGAAAGTTGATCGTCAACACCGGACATGATTTCTTCGAGTGACCCTTCTCCTGTTCTGAGTAAGGTGTACGCCGTTCGTCCTCCTTGTTCTCCAAAAACCTTGTGAAACAGCTTAATGAGCTTGTCTGTACCCATTCCTTGTTGAGCCAGTTCAAATTGCTTCTCAATGTCCTTCTCATTGGTTATTACCATTCCTGCACCAACGGTTTTTCGAAGTATCTTCGCGATTTCAAGTGCAGACTTTAGTTGGCCGCGCGGGTCTTTACTATAATCCAGAAAAACAGACTTACCTTGAGCATCCAGCCAACCAACTGAATCCATCATCTCTGTTTGCCTCTTGGTCTGAGGGACCAGTCGCTCCAGGAAGTTTCGTACGAATGTACCCGCGCTTGCCCCTTCTGGTGTTTGTGTTCGCGTTAAAGCTACCAGAGCTGAAGAGTCTAAGACCTGTTCGTATTTGTTTCTGGTTCCCCACATTTGTGTGGCCACACCAGCCATATTACCCAGCCCTCGGTTGATATCAGCAGCGTTTGCACTGGATGTGGCAGCCACTTTTGTAACAATATCTGCAGCACCCAACATTTGTTCTCCGATCAACTGAAAACCAGCTCGGGTTTGAACCATCAGTTCGGCCGCTGCTGTAGGTGCCATTTTATTAAGTTGTGCAAACTTTATTGTTGCTTCGGCTGCGCCGTTAACGATGTCCTGATACTTGATTCCCCCTTTTTGCAATTCAACAATCGCTTGCCCAGCATCAATGTTGGAAAATGTCGTTTCTAAGCCAAGCCGGGTGGCAAGGTTCTCAATTATCCGCATTTTTCCTGAGATTTCATCGGCTTTGGTAGGGTCAAAAAGGTCTTTCCCAAACGTTAATGACTTGATTTCTGTCATCACTTCCTGCAAGTTACCAGCTCGTTCCAACGCCTCAGATGCCGTTTTGGTTACGGCCGCAAAAGCCAGTGCACCACCAGCAGCAAATGCACCACCAGTCCATGCCATGTTTTTAAAGGAGTCCATTCTTCTTTGGGCTTCCTCCGTTGCACCATTCATTAGTCTGAATTGGCTAATGATATTATTGACTCCGTTCGTAACACGATCTGAAAGGCTGAGCGCGATTGCAATGTCCAAAATTGTACTCATTTGAATCACCTCCAAAATAAGAAGCGCCCTTAACAGGCGCTTCTTCGACGTATTCATTTTTGTTTCAAACCACAGTCATTTCTTTTTTCATCCCACATCTGACAGCTAGCCGTTATACACATTCCAAATTTGTTCACTTTATCTTCTCTTCTCGTTAATGCAAAAGTAAACGGACATGCTTTGTCAGTCTTTATTACTTCTTCTTTTTTAAGTCCGAACATTCTCCAATCTCCTCCTGTTCGCTGTTGTCTATATTTTACATCATCCACCTTTCTAAACCCATCATTGAAATGACAGGCTTAGAAAGGCCCCCGATTAATCAGTATCGGGGACTTGCTGTTTTGTGTTCCACTCGTTTGTGACGATGATCGTGGCCATTAGTGTGACCTCGTCCATCTCCATTGTTTCCGAAAAGGATATGCCGGCCCCGGAAGCCAGAGCAACTTCTACTCTGTTCCGAAACCAGGGCTCGGCTGCGAGTTTTTTGCGAGTTCTTCCAGTTTATCCTGAACCTCTTTTGGTGCTGATTTGAGTTCAAATTCGTTCCACTCGTCGTATTCGAAGTTTGACATCAATTCGAAAATCTGGCTGATGTCAGTTGGGATACTTACTTTTTCTCCATTAATTGCTTCGATACTGACAATAGAGGAGATAGTAAGAGCAGTCATGATGCCACCAAGGTTCTGTCCGCCTTCTCCCATGCAGGTTGCCATAAGTCGCTTCTCAATGAAACGGTGCTGCCCCTTTTTCTCGCGCAAAGTAACTTTTTTCCCAGTAGAGAGTGTGATTTCCATGTATAGTTCCTCCTTAAATCGGCACGCGTTTCTTCGCTTGCCAGTTGATTGAGTTATTTACCGGCTTGTTATTGCCGTCGACATCAGCTTTGTAGCCATCGAACGTAACTCCAGTGAACTTGTACTTTTTCACAGTGCCATCGCGGTAGGTTCTCGTTGTGAAAATGACAAATTGCAAGGTGTCGCCAGTTTCTTCTTGATACTTGATTTTCGCATCAACGATGTCGTCATATGCACCGTTGGTGTCTTGGCCGCTAATAGAGCCTTTCCATCCCTGGTTTATAACCTCGCGGTGTTCTTCTTCCTCACCGATTGGATATTTCTTTTCATCAGAAGAGATTTCTTCTTCAGACCATTTCAGGATTTCAGGCGCCTTTTGCAAAACATTACCATCGCTGTCCGTGATGGCAATAACCAGCTTTTTACCAAGCAGACCAGCTTGTGCCATTATTGGCTCACCTCCACGTTCGTGCCGCCCTGATAGTTCAGCAAAATCCATTCTGCGGTGTTGTAATGCTTCACTTTGATGTCTTGAATAAACTGATCAATGTTCTTCGCAGCAAGATTGAAGACGATGGAATAGTCCTCAATCTTACTTGTTTCCGTTTCGGGGTTGCCAGGAGTTTTCAGCTTATCGAAGAAGGTTCGAATGCGTCGTTCTGCATCGTCTCGCATCTTTTTCGTCATGGCCCGGCCTTGCCACGGTGCAGCAACCGCAGCCAACTGCCTTTCGATCCAACTGTTCAGGCGACGACGGTTCGTTTTTCGATTCTCGTTATCGGAAATCACTTCTCCGGCCTCGTCTGTTTTTGCGAGCAAATAGTCACTCGACATTCGCCATGCAAGTGAGCCATCGCCCGCAGCAGATGGCTTCAGCTGAAAAGTCGCAATTTGGTGCTCGTAAAGCCTCTGGTAATCATCGAAAGAGAACTCCATGTCAGCACCCACGATCCACGGGCATTCGACAGCCAGACCGGAGTCTTCAATGTTACCCTTCACATGAACGATAGCAGAGAGGCACGCAGCCGAGAGGCGCTGTCCCGTTACAGATCGGTAGTAGTTCATTGCCATTTGACCAAACCCAGAGTCGTAGGTATCGCGGTATGTGATAGCCCCGTCAATGCCTGGAGCCGATCCAGTTCCGATGTAAGTAGTGCAGTTGTTCTTCTCTCCAAATGTAAGGAGTGCATCGTCTACTGTTGGACTGGAGTAGTTGATGTGTGCAACATCTGTCACGATATTTCCGATTACCTCCAGCAGCTTCAGCCCAGACCGCTTGCCTGTCCCAGGGTCATACGAACCTAACCGATCGTTATCTGTGATTGCAGCTCCATTGCTGCCACCGACAAGCTGTGTCTTGGCTTTGACAGCCGGACGAGCTTCTGGATTGGATGGGTCTGTCGAGTGCAGGTTTTCCAACACAAAATGCTCGCTGCTGGTGTTCACTACATTCACCGCGTAACGAGCGTTGGTTGGACTCATGCTGAGGTTATCATACGTCTCTGTTCCAGAATCTGAGACGAGAATCAGCTTAAACGTGTCTGGTGCCCCACCTTCTGCTACCTCTACTGTAAAGATGTTGGCATACTCGCCCGGGAACTTCGCTGATACTCTCAGCGTTGGCGCTGGTGTTAATTGCCGATCGTTCAGAGTCAGGCTGGCAGTCGCGTGTCCAGAACCAAGCACGCGTACAAAGGCAGCCTTTTTGACTTTGGCATGTTTCAAGTGATCCAGCAGAGCGTTGCCTGCATTGGGCTTGTCTACTGACCCAAGCACAGGCAGAGCAATCTCATGCAGTTTTTTTGTTGGTGTTTCCGAGATCAACACAAACTCGTTTACTGGTCCGCGGTCAAATTCACCCACAAACGCCGGAATAAAGTCGCTGGTTTTCACTTCATCACTTTGCGGAACGGCTTGTTCATTGATGTACAAGCCCGGCGGATAACCAGCCAGTGATGTTACTCCTCGCAAGATCATGTTCTCAACTCACTTTCGGTTTGAATTTCGATATATCAACGGCGCTGACCACTTGTTCCGTGATCAGCTTGCCTGTGCATTGATAGGTGGTGTCTACTTGGTACAGATCAGGTTCACCTCTTGGCGGCGGAGGCGGAGCAGCCAGAAATATCTCCATAGTCTGTTCCCACTTGTCTCCTGGTACGGGTATCTCATTCTCTACCTCGATATAGGCCATGAAAGCTGTCGATAGGCGCTGAGCCGTGCCTGGTTTGTTTGCGAAAAAAGAGACTTGGATGAGGTAGTCAAACCTTGTCGACTCTGTTCCGACAGTGAAAGTACCGTCTGGGTTTTTGATGACCCCATGCGGCTCGTACTCCCTCATCAACGCCTTTTCGGACGTCCCGCTTACATACGAAATGTTGGCGGCCGGCAGAACCTTTTTAAACTCGATAGGATTGGGTGTATCGTTCCGAATCTCGAAGTTTTGTCCATGCACATGATAAATCGCCTCCCCGATGGCTCGATACGCACATAGCAGTGGATCACGCGTGATCACAGCTTTCTCATCTCCTTCAGCAGCTCAGAGACTACAGCGTCTTTGATTGCATCCTTTGACTCGTGTAAAGCAGGACGCAGAAAAGGACGCGCGGGCAGATTGCCTGGAGCATATCCAAATTCATGTGCTGCTGCAAAGTCGCCTGGGCTGCCTTTTCCCTTCTTATCGCTACCTGATCCTACGCCGACATACATCACGCCATCACTACTCAAGTCGCTGTCATCAGTAGTGATTGCCTGGCGCAAGTGACCTCTATCCACCAACGGGGCATCTGCGCTTGATCCTACTCGCCAGCCACCTTGTTGTCTGAGCAACTTCATCCCTTTTTTGTTGAAAAATCCTTTGTTTGGCCCTGACTTGACGGTGTATTTCATTGCTACAGTGTATGGCTTCAAGTGTTTCCATGCAGGATATGGCCCTGATGCAGCTTGATACGTTCCAAGTTTTTGCTTGGCTTTCTTCATGACCTGAGCAGCCCCGCGCTTTAATCCACGCTTGGCGGCTGCGTCAACTTGGTTGGGTATACCCTTCAATGCTTTAAACAAGTCATCAAATCCAGCCATTCTACTTCACCGACCTTGCCTGGCACTCTTTGATGATCAAGATGCCTGCTAATGACGCTGGTGACACCAGAATGATGTTGTACCGTTCACCGTTGTAGACCAAGAATCGACCTTCCTCTACTTGGCTTGCTTGTGGCAACTCGGTGTCATCAATAACGATGAAATCCAGAAGTTTGACCGGATTGTCACCGATTGGAGTAGCGTCCTCATCGATCTTATGGCCCGTGATGACCACTTTGATGCTCGCTTGATGCATCTGAATGGGGTTACCATCATCGTCTGTACCGTCATCTTCAAGCGAGAACTTCGGACGGTTAATCATACCTTCTTTTGGGGTTTCCAGGATTACCTCCACCTCGTACCCCTTCTTCCGGATGTGCCGGTCAATGATTCGCTGAACCTTTCCGGCAAGCTTTAGTGCGTTCATCAGGACCACATCCCGATCGGCTTGGTAACAAGCTTCATGTATCGTGCCTGGCGTTGTTGAGCCATAGTGGATATCTGATCGAAGTTATCGAACTTGATGTCTAGTCCTTTACCTAGCTTCAGTCCGCTGATTTCAGCACCATCCTGAACAATGCTGTCCAGCAGCTTCCACATGGAGTAATCAAACAAAAGAGAAACATCTCGATCAGGAATACTCTCCAATGTGTGATCCGCCAGATAGGTGAATGTCAGGTCGAAGTTCCCGACTGGCGGGACGGAAAGGAAAAGGGTACGATCAAAAATCTCGTACCCCGTGAGTCCGTTTATCCACGTTTGGTAATCATCAGGAAGTTGATACTCGGTGATGTCAGGCAGAAGAGTAATCTTGCCGCGCTGTACTCGTGGACGATGCTTGGAGTAGTCACCCACAGCCTCGTTAAGCAAGTCAAGAAGGTCATCATCAAGGAACCGATAAGGCTCCTCTTTATCTCCAACCTCATTCCGCAGGCGTGCTATCAGCTTTTGTTCCTTTTCCGTCATTGGCAGCTGCCCCCGTTTTCTCCTTTGCAGAAGAAGCAGCCTTTTTGGTGGCTACCTCCTTTTTATCGTCTGCTTTTTGAATTTCAGGTTCTTCGTATGTCTGGCCGGGATGAACCATCTGGCCAGTAACCGGATGGATAAACGAGCAACCAGTGTTTACCTTCATGTCACCTATTCCTCCTTACACGAACTTGATGGTACGGTATGGTGGGTTGTAGACGATGCCGTTCTTGTCCGTAACCAACGGCGTTGCAATGCTGATTTGCTCGGTTGCGTAGTATTGCTTGGCCGAGGTCAGTTTGCCATTGGCATCGTAGTACGGTTCTGGACCTTCAATCTGCATTGGAGAACCTACACCAAAGCGCGTAGCGTTGATCTTACCGAGCAGGATTCGGCTGTCGCCGGCAGCCCACGGCGCATTGATTTCGCCCAGGTTCAGACCGTTGCGCTCAGCAAACCACATACGGCCTTGCAGCAGTCGGGTTCCTTCTGGCGATGCCCACTTGTAGAACAACTCGGAGATTTTCAGGTTGACCATTGCGTTCAGGCTACCGATCGCAAAGTCCGGTGTGACATAGCGCGGAGCAGAACCCATGTAGGCTTTCTCGTAGTCGAAACGCTCCAGCAAGCGATTAAAGTATTTGGACGGCTCAACACCATTTGGTACAGCCAGATCAAAGAACGAGATGTTCGTTGCGTAACTGTAGGAAATGGTTGGACGATTGGTGCCATCCACTCCGGATGCAGCTGTGAAGTAGACTTTGCCCTTTTCAAAGTCAACGGCGTAGTCACCGTTCTTGATTTGTCCAGTTACAGGGTCCCACGTACCGCGTGTGAGGGTTGTCGCTCCTTTCTTCGCCACGA
Organism: Brevibacillus sp. HD3.3A; assembly: GCF_013284375.2. Classification (NCBI taxonomy): domain Bacteria; kingdom Bacillati; phylum Bacillota; class Bacilli; order Caryophanales; family Paenibacillaceae; genus Brevibacillus; species Brevibacillus sp. HD3.3A. The sequence continues at coordinate 46,767 of NZ_CP085875.1, read as the reverse complement.
TGTTGTTGGCGATCGTATATTGGCGTTGCCCAGCAGCATCGATAGATTGGCGAATACGCGGAAGGACGATTGTTGGCACCAGTTTTTGATTGTAGGCGCCCGCTGTTTGTCCGCAGAGCAGTTTGACGACAAATGCGGCATTGGAACCGGCAGGTACATTAGAGCCATTGGCTGCTTCGATTTCGGTAGCAGCTACGGCCTCATTGGTAACCACTTTGGCTTGGTACTCATCTGCTACATGCAACATTTCCAGGCTGAAACGTTGATCCAAGTAGCGCTGGAAACGCATCGGCAGATTTGCAAGGTTGCGTGCCAGGACATCGTAACGGAATGGGCCTGATTGCATCTCGACCATAGCCTCTTTTGTCACTACAGTACCGCGTTTGATCCACTCAGCACCAAATTCCAACAGTGATGTGGTCGCGCCTTCAGTCGGAATACCGTCCAGTTCGCCCACGATGAGGTCATCCTGCGAATACAAGTCTGTGGAAAGAATCTCGACCGGAATTTTGTAAGTCGTACCAGCGAAACCTTCCGCCATGACCAGCTGCAAGAAGTTCAGGTCTTGCCAAGATTGCATCATCAAGGCATTGCTGATGATTGCTGCTTGCGCAAAATCACCAGTTGTAGAGACTGCCGAGTCCATGATCGCCCCATTGTTAATGGCTTCTGCTGAGTCAGTAAGGCTCTGCATATACTTCTTGAACTCCTGATTGTTTTCACGTTCCATTTGCTTCAAAGCGCGATCCATAATTGCACGATTCGCCTTGCGCAGCTCGGGGTCAGGAATTGCCCCGGTTTTGGAACGAATCACATCGTCCATAGCCGCCTGAAGGTTGTCCACGATCGGCTTCCACGGCTGCCCTTCGGCACCAACTTGTACCTCTGGATCGATTACGGTTGCGCGGCCAGCCTGCGGTACACCGAGAGCGCTCAAACGTTTTCCGATAACGAGTGAGTCAACAAAAGCCCGCTCTCGTTGGACGAAACTATCAACTTCAGCAGCGTCTGTGATGACAGCACCTTTTTGAATCAGACCATCTTTTACTTTCTGATCGTATGGCAATGCTGAGACAGCGTCGGCTAGCGCTTGTTGAGCTGCTTGTTTTTTACGTTCTGCCTCTTCGCGCTGTTCACGCTCTGCTTTTTCGCGGCGCAATTTTTCCAATTCATCTGTCATGGCGGTTGCATTTTCGGCCTTTTCCTTCAGCTCAATCGCTTGGTCGCACAGCGCCATGTCCGCGTGACCAGGATTTGCAGCTTTCCATGCTTTCAGTTGAGACAAGCTCATAGTCAAAAAGTTCACGTTTGGTTCCTCCTTGGAAATCGAATCAAGAATGACAGATACAGCCGCATCCGTTAAGGATTCCGGCGCGGTGAATGCTTCTGGCTCGGCTGGATTGAGCACCACGTCCCAGGTGTACAGGTTGAGTCGTTTTGCGACTCCTACGTTCTTACCTTGGACTTTGGCAGTCACGATGTCGCCGCTCATGCGATTTGAGAAGCCTATTGGCAGCCCAGCATCGAGCATGGCCTGGACTTGTTTCCCCATATCGGTTGTCAGTGGCTTATATTCGGCCCACACCACACCGTTTTCATCGATGCTGGCATCACGGAAGACGACGGCTTGATTTGGAACACTCGAATCAAAAAGCACCCGGCCATCAGCGCCTTTGTAACTGCGCGGGTGCGGGTGCTCTCCTGCATACGGGAAGCCAGTAGCTTTTAGTTGATCAAGTGCTGGCTGATATACATTTCTCGGGTACAGGCGATTGTTACCGTTGATGGAATCAACCCGGGACACAGGCTGCCGATACCAACCGGACGGTTTTTGTGTGGAGTCCAAGATTGGAACCGCTCGGGACAGGCAAACGTCCTTCGTTTCGCCTGCACTGTCAGTCAGTACAGCGAGTTTTACTGAGTCAGTGGCGACGGTCACTGTAGCATTCTGAACTGTGAACCCGAGATTGGGCTTCGCGGCTTCCTGTTCCTTTCTTGCTGCGTTCTCGACGTCGTAGTAACCAAAGTCAGCTCTGCACTTCGCTTCGATCGCATCATAGTAGATTCTGCGGTCTACCTCCGTCAGAGGTGTATTGGCCAGGCTTTTTTTGATTGCGAGCAACGCGATTGCACTGGTTGCATCCAGAATCTGTTTCATCAACGGATCATCGGCCAATGCGTCTTTGACTGGTTGTTCTTGACCAGTCGTAAATCCGATGTTGTTGAAATGCTGCAGATGAACCGGGAAGTTGAAAATCGATTTTCTACTATTCACGATGGGCCTCCTTTCGTTTTCTTCAATGGTTGGTCGTCCCGCTGCGTTTACAATGTGCATCACCGCCCTTCTACGAAATCAGTCTGATGGTAACAACGTACACTTGCATCGCGGATGCGCTGGTATGTCAGGATGCTCATCAATTGGATACACCTTTCCATGCCTCTCTCGGCACACTGGACACGTTCTGGCGTCGATGACTGCGGACCACTCCACTTTTGTAAAGCCCGCATCTGCGTATATCCGCTTGGCGCTGCGATTGTATGCCCATGATAACTCGGTTCTCGCAATGAGTTCCGCGCGGATCGGGTTCTCAATGATCGGTTGCACCTGCTTCATGATCTCTTTCCAGCCAGCATTGGCTGTGAACCCATCCGCCAGTGTACTTTGAATCTGCTTGCGTGTCGTTTCCTCGATTCCTTTGATACGAGAACCCGACTCGTTCATCAGATCATCGCGGATATCCGTTCGAACGATACGAGGTCTGATGGATTGACTCCTGCCTTCTACCAGTTGTGCCGCTTGTTCTGCACCAAGCAACCCAGCAGCCAGCATGTACTTCACGATTGCACGCTGATACTTGCCTTGCTCGGCTTCCCAGGCATCCGTGAAGGCAGAAAGAATCTCATCCTCCGAATAGTCCATGATTGCCGAGTCGGTCACGGCGTCACTCTCGTAAGAGGACATGCGCTGTGTAACGGCATGAAAAAAACGAAGGACTTCTGCCTTCGCTCCAGCCTCAAACTTATCAAATTCGGGTCGATCCTCCAAAACCACATCCGTCACTGGCTCGTCGTCAGGTTTATCACCCTCAGTTGCTTGTTTCGCATTTTGAGCAGCCACAGCAAGAGCAAGTTTGACCTCTTTTTCCTTCTCTTCTTCAATTTGTGCCGCCAACTCCACGGGGTCTTCGATGTCGAAGTCGTCAGCAATCTCTTGTATGGCCTTTTGTGTGGTGATCAGCTTGCTTCCACCGCCTTTGCCCAGCGCGTTTTGAACTCGTTCCAGGCGCTCGGAGGCTGTCTCTGTGGACTTTTCTGTCCAGACCACATCATAAGCGATTGACTCCGGATTAATTCCGGCGAGCAGTAGTTGAAGATCGATCAACGCCCGATAACCGGAGAACGGGCCGACGTCTCCATATTCCAGAGTGTCTGTCATATCATCCAACGATTGGAGATACTGCGGATACTGGACTTTAAGGATATCGCGATTGATATTCTGGCCAGATGTCAGTACCGCTTTGGGAACGCCAAGATTCAACCAGAGTAGGTCGTCGAAGTATTCAATATCAGCCATTTCGGAGAGGTTGGCATCGCCTTGAATCGCTTTGACCTCTGCTGTTCCAACAAAATCACTCAGAAGATGTGCATTTTTCGTCGGGTTGCCGTTTTCATCGATGATCCGATTGTCCCGCGCATATTCTTGCGCATCTTTCTGTTGTGTTCCCTCAGGCAGCCTGTGACTCAACTTTTGCACAGACCTGAACTCCCGCCTGATTGCAGCAGCCATCTCCATCTTTTCGAGGATTTTAAAGGTCTTTCTGGCCGACGCGTAGTGTGATGTGCCGTAATGTTCCGTCTCCTCTGACAACCACCTGATGTGGTTCATCTGAAACAGTGCGAAATCAGTCCGTGACTTACCAGGTGGCCCAATATCCATTAGTGCATTGATCTGTGTTAAGGGATCGATCTGGCTGAATGCACGCTCTGGGTCTGGAAACTCACCGTATGCATCACTGTTTCGCTTCATGGTCAGTGCGGGCGCACGTCGCACATCCAAAACCAAGCCAGCAGCCATATCAACGATCGGGTTGAGGAATAGGTCACCGTCCCGCAACAGAGATCGCAGATGCTCCTCTGATTTTACCGACAGCTTTGTCCGCCGCATGAAGTCGTCAATCACTTGCTGCGCGATGTTGGCCCCGGGAACCAATCGTTTTGGCAACTGCTTGCCCTGGCGCTTCAAGTACGCTCGATGCGCTTCGCTTCCTTGAACAATGACCCTGCACCCTCCCCGCGTGGCGTCCGCCGCAAGCCGAAGATTCGTCATCTTGAATCGCAGGTCCCGTTTGATCAGCTCGCGCACCTCGCGAATGGTTGAAATCCGGTCAGTCGCTACTTTGAACTGGTCAAACACGTACATCTGCGGTGATTCGGCGTAAGAAGACCGCTGTTTCTCGATCTCTTCCGGGGGCGACTGCTTGGTTTTCAGACCGAAAAAGTCCAGTATTTTCGTTTTAATGCTCAATTTAGTCTCACCCCCTTATCCGAAAATCGCTGCGAAGTCAGGCATGATGGCGAATCCGACTGGTTTTGGAGCTGATTTGCTGATGCTCACAGCCATTTCAAGGGCGTCCGGCGCGTCGTCATGATATCCGCTGCCGTAGCGCTCGAACTGGTGAAGCAGCTCCATATGCCGACGATGGAAGCGAATCATGGTATTCTGAATGTCTGGCAACAGCGCTTCGATCCGTATCTCCTTGCGCGCGCGTTGGTGAATCTCTTGCACTCGTGTTCCTGCGGGATATCCTCGTCTCTCAAGCTCCTCTTTCAACTTGTGAACAAAGAACTCCTGTGCCATCTGAGCCTCGGCCGCAACTCCAGCTGGCTGCCACTTCACGACCATATCCGCAATGACGTCGATGTATTTATCCGGATGAACACGCTCGACAAATGCGTCCACCACGTACATGACCCCTGTTGTCTTGTGCTTGGCGATCACAATGCACGCTGAGAAGTCGCCTCGTTTCTTTCCCATGGCGAAGTCTACACCCATATAGAAGTCGTATTCGTCAGGCGGGAACTCACGATTTGGCTCCGCGTCTGTCCAGTAGTAGAACTGATCAGTCTTGAAAATTTGTGCGTCCTCGTCGATTGGATCGTTTTGCATCTCTGTGTTGAACGCCTTACTACCGTTATCCCACCGCCACGTCATCAGCTGCCAGATGGACTTGACCTGCGGCCAGAGCACCACAACGCCCCGGTCCATCTCTTCCCTGTTGGCCTCATAGAAGGATCGCGCATCATCCGCGCAGTTGATATTTTCCTTTGACTGGTATATCTTGCGACACTCTTCCCACAAGTCCATGCGCACTGGGAATTTAACAACTGCCTTGAACAGGCGGCTTTTGAAGTCAGAACGATGTTGGATTACAGTTTGCAGCAGTGAACCATGACAAACAATGGTCCCCATGTAAATAACGGCTGTTTTCTTGCCTTCAGGGTCGCCCAAGGCCATGACCGACTGCGTGAACCAGTCTCGCAACTTGGCCCTCTGCTCAGGAGTAGAAGCGTTCGTCTTCGGGTCTTCCAAATCATCCGCAATGATCAAGTCAGGTCGCGTTGCGTTCCAGTTGGTACCGCGGATTGATTGTCCAGTCGAATATACTTCAACTTTGCATATCGACCGCTTGCCGCCGTCCGGTGTTGGCTCCCAGGCAATGAACTCTCCCTCATTGTCCTTGTCGTTCTGACCCTTTTTTGGTGATAGCAAGGGACCAAAGTCTTCCCGGAGCTTCTGGTTGTATTTCAATTGATCGCCAATCCATTCGATGTTGGCTTTAGCAATTGATGGGGTCTCGGAGATCAGAATGATGTATTTTCGCTTCCGAAAGACGATTTGGTGAAGTGGAAACGTCTTGCTTAACCAGGAAGACTTCGCATGACCACGAGGAGCTGCCCATGCGATCTTCTCGTTGATCTTCTCGCTGGATATCACGTTCATGATGTTACACAGTTCATGGTGGAACTCTGGTGACTGGTCAATCGGTGACGGTATCCAGTTCCCCGGGTTGTTGGGATTGTACATCTCACCAAAATACTCATGGCCCATGTAGTTGAGGTCCAACTCAGCGCGGTGTACACGGCGCAGACGCTTGTAGTCGTGCAGGTACTCCCTTAGCCGGTCGCTCTCTTCGACTTCGATGCTGCCGTCATTGAGCTTTGCTTTCAGTTTGTCGATTCCCAACCGTAGGAGACTGATTGCTTCCCTACGCTGTTCCCTTTCCAGCCAGCGTCCGTTATACCAAGCCATGTGATCACCTCCCACATATGCATTTGAGCGATTTAAGCAATGAAATTAGCTTGTTTAGGTCTTGGGTGGTGTATTTATACCAAAAACCACCGAAATAAGCTAAAATCATGGCTATATTTTGTCAATTGGTGCCAGACGATCCGAAGCCGCCAGTTCCTCGTTCTGTTTCGTCCAGTTCGTCAACTGTCTCGAAGTCCGCCTGCAACACGCTGGCAAGTACCCCTTGCGCAATGCGGTCGCCCTTACGTATGACATAGGTGCTTTTATAGAAAGTCTCGTCTTCATAGCCTGCTGGTCGGTAATCAGTCGGCTTTCCGTTGATGTCGAGTAGTGGTCCTGTTTCGAACTCAACCATGCCGCCAATGACTCTGCCTGGTATCATCTGTGCGATGTTGTCGATGAGGATGCCTATCTCACCTCGAAATCCTGCATCTACAGTGCCTGGTGCATTCGACACTCGCAGCTTTGTATTGGCGCTGACTCCCGACCGTGGCCGAACCTGCAACTCAGTTCCAGGCGGGAGAGCTACCGAAAGTCCCGTACAGATCTTTGCAGACTCGCCCGGAACGATGATGGTGTCCTCGATGGCGTAGAGATCGAATCCCGCGTCTAGTGGCTTGGCGTATGTAGGAAGCACTGCATCGTTGTGCAGGCGCTTCAGTTTGATGTTCACCTTTTGCTGATCCATGAGAATAACTCCTTTCTTCAATAAAAAAAGACCCCGATAGGAGTCTTCCTACTTATATTTGTTGGCTGGCTTCCAGCTCTTGTTTCCTTCTGATCAGCGTCCGTTTGCTGATACCGGTCATTTCTTCCACTTCTTTGTAAGAGTGCTCCACCAGAAGTTGCAGCGCATGCTTGACCTGCTGTTTGGAGTGTTTCCTCGGCCGACCTTCTCTGAAGTCATCCCTCTGTCTGGCAATTGCTTTGCCTTCTTGCGTGCGCTCCACGATCATGTCCCTTTCAAACTCAGCAAAGGCGCTCATCACACTGAAGATCAGCCTTCCGGTTGGTGTGTCTTCAACCAGACCCATGTTCAGGATATGGATTTTGACGCCTCTTTCAAAGAGTGTTTTGACCGTCTGGATGGCATCGATTGTGGAACGGGCAAAGCGATCCAGCTTCGTCACAACCAAAGTATCACCTTTTTGGATCAATGCAAGGACTTCCATAAACTTCGGACGATCTGCCTTTGTTCCTGTGAACTTATCCTCATAGATGACTTCGCAGCCTTCACGCTTCAGCTCTTCAATTTGAGCCGTCAGGTCTTGTGCCAATGTAGACACGCGTGCATACCCATATTTCATCGATTTTCCCACCTTTATTTATGTCACTATGTTTTGACACGATCTTATACCTTGATGATACTGGGTAATCAAATCGGTGTCAATACTTATAAGTTATGTCACAAAGCGACGATAACGAGGTGGTTATCCCTTAGTTACTATAGAAACTACTGTCCCTTTGAAAGATCAGAACAGTAACGACCAGCAGGAAAGCAGCGAATCAGACAACAGAAGCCTGAGCGAAATTTTTCGGTATGGTCACGCATCAGCAGGAGGGTGCAGTCATTTCCCCTCTATCCAATATCCATCTTTTCCATTCCATCCATCATCCCGTATTCCACATAGCGTGAACGCGTGTGAACCCGACCTAACCTATCGCTTCGATAAGATACTGTAGTGGTGGTTCGATTTCACACAGGCTCGTTGTCGATCTGCTCCACTTCACGTTTGAGGTCGTCGAGATCGCCGCGTCCAGTCTGTGATGATTTCTGTTCGACCTCCATTTTTTCTGTGAGCATTTCGTTCACCTGCAGGAGCAATTTGGCTGCCTGAGCATTGCGATCGATGACAGCAGCATCGGTCATGCTTTCGAGCACTTCCGGAATGCGTTTGGATGATTCCCGGACCATTTCCTTCTTGAGTTCTTTTTCGAAGAGAGGGTCTTTCAACCAGTTGTACAGCGTGCGCCGGTCAACGGAGCATTCAGCTGCAATTTCGTCCATAGTCTTACCAGCGCGCTTTGGTTTAGCCAGATAACCAATCGCGATCAGGTGATGCGTTTCAAGTCGTGTGAGTGCCATCAGTCAGTTCCCTCCCCGACGATAAGCCCTTTCGACCGCATGAATTCGAACTGGGCCTCGGTGATCAGTTTAATGTCTTCGACCGAGATGATGCCGCTGCCGTTCTTCAGGAGGTAATCCTGGATGAACGCGGCCTCTTCGTCCTCATCGATGTTTACAGGCTCTTGCTCTGCCAGCTTCTCAAATCGAGGAACGTGCTGTCCGTTGTGATTGACGGTTTCGTTGAACATGGCCAGTGGTCGCACCCAAATCTCCCCAGTCTCACAGGACTGATAGGCAACCAGTTGTTCTAGTGTTTCGGAGTGTCTTGCGATATCGATAACCTGATACAGGTTGCCTTTGTAATGCTGATAGAGTCCTTGCATGCTCTGACCTCCAATGTTTTTTTATGGGGGTGTATCGTTTTTTACCTTTACTTCGGATTTATTGCGGTACATATTCTATTACATATATGAACCGCGACCACAGACAGGCGATTTCCTTATGTGTATCAAGTGTTTTTCGGTGTTTTTGGGGAGTAAAACCGCAAATACGAGGGGGTGCGTCTAACTTTACCCCCCTTCATGCTGTTTTGATGTCTCATCCAATCCAAAAATCTTGAGTAATTCCTTGTCTGGTCTGTAACCGTTGAAAGCGAACTTTGGGTTAATGGCAATGCCGATCCGCCTGCCGTCCTCTTCGGTGTAGTAGCCGGTCAGTCCCTTGCTTTCGAGTGACCTTGCTATTCGGATTCGCGTGGGTTTGGAGATCGGCAGTATCTTGTCAATCTGTGCCCAGCTCAACGGCACGCCTTTCTCTCCGTTTTCGCTGTCTCCGATTAGAATGTTTGTTTCCCACCCAAGGTACGGAATCAACCTGGTCAGGACTGCCAGTTCATTGTCTGTGAGCTTGGCAATCAGCCGCTTTTGTTCTCTCGACGCCCGGAACTTGATGTGCTTCATGTTCTTCCGGTTATGCACGTCCACGACCTTTACCTTTTGCTTGCTATTCACCCACAATTCCTGCCGGATCATCTTCTCGCCGGTTACTGTATCTACGCCAAGGTTGTCAGTTATTCGTTTTATCCCATTACCATCACCTGTTTTCCAGCGTTGATGGATTCAATGTATTTGATTAGGTCCGGTGCTGCTCTGAACCATTCTCCTTGCAGCCTGTGAACCTTGAACTTCCTGTGCAGCTCCGCCTCGGTCGTTCTGCTGCCCGGCATAAGTGCCAGAACAGTCAGCCTCGCCGGAAAACCCGTCTGTAACTCCTTGATCCGCTTGCTCACATCTTTGGAGTATCCGATTTTGATCGGGCCTCCGTTGTCTCCCTGCAAAAAGTAAACGCAGCCTGCTTCGGTTTCCTTCGGCTTCTTCGGCCGTTGTTCAACCTTCGTCCAGCTGCGCTTCTTCACTGCATTTTTGATGAGTGTCCAAAACTCAGGATCGCCCCGATGCTTTCGCAAAATCTCCTGATCCAGAGAGATTGCATGGCATATGACACCCTCGCTGTACCCCTCTTCTTCGAGCGATCGCATACGCATCTTCGCTCTGCCGTCAAATTCGACGCCCAGGAGATTCTCCAAGGCCGCTTTGTACGTTTTTGGTTGGCTCTTCAACATTCGCTTTCGACCCCTTCAGCAACTGCAAGCCGCTCTTCTTTATCTGTTCATGACGTATTTGCCAGATCAAGGCACACAAGAACATAAACCTTGCTCTTTCAATATCGTTATTCGATTCTATGAGCGACCAGATCATCAACAAGTAAGAGAACATTCCCGAAATTGATATCATTATATGAGTCAGCTTTGGGGGATATGGAATCCTGGCATCAAATCCACCTTCCGAATTAATCTTGATTCACGAGGATACGTGCTGGTCCTGACATAGAATAGACAGTGCCATTCACGCAAATATCGAAATATCGGTGTGGATCAGCCACAAACTCAGTGGCTCCGGTTCGTTTGGCCAATTCTTCGTGGAGTTCTTTTGTAGTGAAGTGCTGCAGGCTCTTGTTCACTCCTGTAGCACGTTCGTATGTGCGCTCCATCTCCTGCAGGGCACGCGTCGCCTCTTTCGCCTCTCTTGTGACCGCCTTCAGCCCCACCAGCGCTGATCAAAATAAAAAGCCCGCTGATCTGCGAGCTTCAATTCTCAAACTCTTTTGTTTTTGGGTTGAACCATCGATTTTTATCGGCTAAGCTTTGCCCGTTTAAGGTTCTCCATGTTTCGTATACTCCCCTACAATCTTCATTGATGCAGACAAACAACTCCGAATATGCACTCCCAATTCTGTCCGTGCCTTGAGTTGCCATTCTTGATTCGCAATATTTACAGATCATACCATCCCCTCCTTTGTTTCATTTTCATACAGACAGAAATGATTGTCTATGTGAAAATCCCGCCCCGTTTCCGAGGCGGTAGGATGGAGGGATAGCAGGCAAGCAACGCCTGCCGGGAAAGGGGCGAGTAGCCGGAGCCTTGATCTCGCATTGCATTTGTTGGGCCTGAGCCCACAATGTCCCTTTCTCGCCAAGCGCTGCTACTATCTCGCTGGCTTTTCTCTTACACACGGCACCCGCACGCATACAATCTTGTTGTCGTGGTAATTCACCCACTCGCAGCCGTAACACTTGTGATCCTTCGGCAACTTGGTCGCCGCTTGTGTTTCATTCTTCTTTGCAAAGGAACGCATAGTATCAACTCCAACAGAAAAGCCACCCGTCGCCGGATGGCCTTGCTTGTCTTTGATTTATTCGCTTGGCTCAATTATAAACCGATAGCGAGCAACTCCGCTCAAAACGTCCAAAACGTTAAGTTTTGTCAGAAGTGTCAACCGTTTTGAATGCTGTACAAAGCCCATGCAAGCTTTTGGACGATACTTTTTCGTATCTCATGCACCCGTTGCCGGGATACTCCGACAATCAGCGCGATCATATTCATTCTTTCTCCATCCATCAAGCATTCCAGCACAGCTTTTTCTTGCGGATCAACGATTTGCTCGGCGGCATGCTCCGCTTCCTTGATCTTTATCTCCAAATCCGTCAGGCGTTTTACTTTCCGCTCGTATAACTCTTCTGGAATGTTTAGGCTGGTTGGTTTAGTACCCTGAGCTTTTGGGAGTGTTGCTTCGATTCCATATTGAGCAACCAGTCTTGAACCTGGTGGTGAATCAGAGATCGCTCTATTCAGTTCATCTTTCAGCCAAGCAGCCCTATTCAACATGTAACGATAACCTTTAATGACCTCTTCAGCCTTTTGCACCCACTCCATGGCCGGCTCAATTGTTGTGAATGCAAGTTGACCATTCTGTTCTATCAATCCTTGTTGTTCAAGTGCGTATTTGTCCCATTCAGGACAAGAATCAATTTTACCGACATGAAGATCATGTACTTGGCAGTGGGCTTTCTTCCCCCAGCAAGTGGCTGGGCATTTTTCGCAAACCTTTTCTATCAACAGGTCTTTGCTCATTGTTGTGCTGGCAGCCACTGTGATTCCCCCTCAAAGGTATGTGTATTGGATGGATTAAGCTCCCCTGAGGGGGCTTTTTGTTACGCTTCGTTCTTTTCCATCAGTAGTTCAGCCAATCGATCACGGTCTTTCTCGTACCAGTCAGTCACGTATCTAGTGAGTTCAACCACTTTCATCGGATCGGCCACTGTGATAGTCGACCATCTCACCATAGCCACTGGATTGTTCATATGTAAGGTATCCAGAAGGATCTTCCTGATGGTTTCCAGCGCTTCTTTATACGCAGCCCATTCACTGCTCAGCTCTTGGATCAGCTGCTCCATTCCGGCTCCGTTTGCTTTTATGTCCTCGATGTAGACCAGGGCATCAATCAACTCTTCAGCCAGATACTCCAGTCGCTCCGTTCCGTTCTTCAAGTGCCCGGCTTTGTCGATCGTATCGCCGTACTTTCTGATCCCCTTCTCGGTCTGCCTGTCCAGTCGGTCGATGATTGGTTGCCGGTATGCCATCGCATTGACTTTGGCCTGCGTAATCAACGCTTCTTCTTCTGTTTGAGTGATCATGTGCAGCCTCCTTTGCTCCTGAAATATTTTGTTAAATGCGTTCCAGCGACAAGTAAGTAGCCATATACTCCTTGTTGTTATCTATCGCATCCTGGAAGTCTTCCAAGGTTTCGATTCGTTTGTGATATTGCAAGAACTTCGAAGGAGGCTGAGGATGTTCGTGGACCGGGTAAACCATGATGTGATGAGACCCTTTCCATGCGATGAGCTCCACTGATTGCCCATTCTTTACATCTATCCCGCCGTACCAAAACGCTGATATCTTATCGCTCCACTCTGCTACCACGTTCTCTCCTCCTCATCACAATTTCTTTACAACAAATTACGAAGATGTTCTTCTTTCCTGCGTAGCCGGATAATCTCCTCGTTACGCTGCTTCAACATGGATACGAACTGTTGCAGCTCAGTCTCTACCTTCTCGTCAAATGACCTCTCTTTAATCCAATCGCGTATAGTGTGCTTGACGTTTCTTATCATGGTAGGGCCGTTGCAGACCTTCTTCTCGCAGCTGAATTGTACCCAGCGATCCGAAATATAATTAATTCGAATCTTGTCCACTTCCCAAAGGCCCATGCTTTCTATCAAGTTTCGCGCTTTCTCTATCTGGTCCTGAGTCATCAATGCTCCTCCACTGATCACAATTTCTCTTTGTCTTTAATAAGAAACCACTTTCCTACGTCCCCTTGGCAGTACGGGCAATTCAATTCAATTTCATCACCATAAGATGCTTCTGGAGGATAAGTTTCAAATACTGTTCCGCAATCGCATTCAATTTTTAAAGCGATTTTTTTCATCTGTTTTCCGCACTTCCTCTTCTGGAGATTCGCGCTCATTCAATAACCGCCATTTCTTGTTGCTCATTTGTTCCCTGAAGGCCTCTATTCGCTTTGAGGTGCTGGCATGTTCATCCTCAAATGCTTTCGATTTCTCCTGCGTTTCTTGAAAGCCATCCTCTACAAACTTCCGGATATCGAACAAGAGAATCACCCCGTTTCTCACAATTTCTCTTATGTTAAGCCTCGAAAAGTGGCTTTGTTATCCGTTGCAGCTCGCGGAACTGTAGGGGCGTCAAAACGGTATCATCCAGGTGCATAGACCAAGCTATCAGCGATCCCGACATGCTTCTCATCGTATTTTTCAATCGTTCAACCTCCGCCTCCGCTACAACCGCCCGCTGAATCCAGTGCGGCAACGCGGTGCGTGATTCAGCAATAAAACGCGCGTCTGCCGCTGCGCTTGGAAACACATCTACACTGTCATACATCTGGCATACCCAGCGAAGAACTATATTGCTGGCCATTACTGCGTCAGGTAGTGACTCCCATGGTCCCGGCGTAGCCGCCTCGCACAAAGCCAGGTCTTTTTCTGCGTCACGCACTGGCTATCACTCCTTTCTCTGTATTTTCTGCTTCAATTCTTTAGCCGTTTCCCAACACGTAAGTGCAACCAAGAGGACTAAGCACAATGGATAGAACCACAGCTTGTGATACCACTCGTCAGGATCGATATTGAATCCTCCGATCACTTGCTCACCTCCAGCAGTTCACAACAGCGTTCCAATGAGTCAGACACCAGTTCCTGAAAATGTTTTCCTCTTGCCATAAAGCGCGCATTTTCGGAGTCCCACTCAACGGTGTAGCGATATGACAGCCCGCTTGTTTCGGACGTTTTTCCCAGGATATCCCCCTCGTAAATCTCACGGTCGTTCTTGTCGCGGAGGCCGGTGAATTGTCCGACAGATGCTGGATCGACTTCATATTTCTCGATGGAGCAATCGCGCATATCAATTTTGCCTGTCAAAATGTAATGAATTTGCAACACCGGAATGATCCAGATGTAGCCATACACCCACTCTCCGTTGTCTTTGCGTTTCCCCCGAAACTTGATCTCACGTCCTGCTTGCATCCCGTTCCCTCCCTATTTATCTTTTGCTTGCTGCTTTTCCATCCACTTGAGCAACCCGCACGCGTTTGGGCAATTGTAATCGACTCCCCTTTGCCCGTAACCCAAGTCGTACAGTTCTTCTTCGACCATTTCCTCTCCGCAATGTTTACACTTCACAGCATCCGCCCCCATTTACCACATGTAATGATATGTTAAATTGCAGCTTGTTCGTCGAGATACCGCACTGGCTTACCTGTTTTCTTTGCATATTCGATCTCGTTTCGCGTACTGCTGCCAACGTAGCCGCCGACATTGATTTTGTAATCAAATGTATACAAACTCATACTTTCGGCGACACTTCTACTAATTCTAATGATGAGGTGGCTATAATGTCTGAAACTTTCCGTATTGGTAAGGTCCAGCGCGTATTGGAGACACTTGAAACCCTAAAGGAAACACAAGCAAAGACGTTTCAAGATAGTAGTGGTGATTTCGCTGAAGGGCTAAAGTACGGTGCTGATCAAACTCTTGATTTTGCAATCACGATCATAAAAGCAGAGTTTAAATTACCGATTTAACAAATCGTGTGTTAAATTGGTTCTTCTGTCTCTTCGTAAGTAGCCTTGAGCCACTTTCCGTTCTGTAAGGCATCGTTGAAATCTTCCAACGTCTCAATCCTCTTGGTGTACTGGATAACATGTGATGGAGGGCCAGGATGCTCATCTGTCGGATAGACCAGGATCTGGTGCGATCCCTTCCACGCGATATACTCACGCCAGTCGCCATGCCAGAACGCTTGAATATTCTCAGCCCATTGACTCATCACGATTCCTCCGTTTGTCAAATCGTGTGGTTTGTTAATACGCACCTTCGTGTCCCCTATCTTACATGCAATGCTCTAAGATGGCGTGGTCCATGCAGCGTACACAACATAAGATGTCGAAACTATCGTACTCGTCTTCATCGACTCTCAGTGGGCGGCTGCAATATTGGCACTTAGCTATGGTTCCTGCTTGTGAAAGGTCGTCTCTGAAGTCATCGCACGCTGGTATATCGTCTATGTTTATTGCTTTAGGACCTACATAGTACGGTTCTTGTACTGTTTTAGAAAGTGCCTCTCTATGTGCTGTTCGGACGATCTCATTTCTATGCATCAGACTTCCGTCAGCGCGTTTGTATTCGTATCCCTTTCTAGGTACACCTCTGTAAATAGAGGTTATAGCATCAGCTAAAGACTCGCCTTTTCTCAATTGGCGAATACCTTTGGCTGCTAGTGCTTCTTTGATATTCAATTGGGTTTCCTCCTTATGGATCTCAATTACCGATTTGTTAATAGCACCTGGCGCCGATATGATTTTCGTGAATTTCCCATTTCTTGAACCAATCCCTTGCCAATACCTCAAAAGCAGCATTGTGCTCTTCAGAGTTGTTCACCTCAAAGTAGGTATGTTCCACAGTCATGCGGTCGATCTTGTCGAAATCTGAGTAGCGCATTTTGACTTCGAGAGGAGTTTTCCAATAACTCCCCCCTACTTTGTAGTTGTAGATTTTTTCGTCCAGCAGCAGAACGCTTGCGTAAACATTGTGCGGGTAAGTATCAGACCAGTGTGGCATCGTTCTGTCCTCCCTGTCCGATTTTCTCAATCTTGTGGCAATCGTACTTCGCCCAGTGGAACGGTTTTCCGTTCTCGTTGTACCACTTCACATAAACCGATTCTTCCGTCATGGATATGTCCTCCACCTCGCCGTTGACCAGGTGTTTCCACTTGCTGCGATGGCTGTTGATGTGCTTTACCCGGTCACCGCGTTTCAATCCGTTCTTTGAGTGCATAGGCCACATGAGATATTGCACTTCCTTCCCTAACTATTTTGTAAAATTACCTTCTCTGACTGTTGACTCTGTAATACAATTAATGTATTATAAAGTTAACAAAACGGAGGAGTGATCGAAGTGAAAGCATTTGAAAACTACAAGGTGTCTATCGAAAATTTTGAGAGTGTCGTAAAGGTTGCCATCGAAACTGGTACAGATGTCATGCTGGTTGAAGAGGACGGCGAAAAGTTTCTCCGTGCCGATTACGACCACGCTTATGACAAAGGCGATATCATCTGGTGCGAAGAAGCTGGTGAGTGTGCGAGACATCTGGCGAAAGGCGAATACCCGGATGACATCTCGGGAAACTGATCCCCCCACTTGTCGGCGTTGCCGAATCAGCAGAACTGCTCGGCTGGAAAAAACAGAAACTGGTGACTTACATCAATCGCGGGGTTTTCCCCAAACCTATTCAGCGTCTGGCAAGTGGGCCATTGTGGTTGCGAGCGCAAATCGAACAGTTTCGTGAGTATAAAGACTCTCAAAAGTGAGGGTCTATTCTTTTTACACAAAATGTAAAGCTACTTGGCTTCTTTGCAGTGCCACCCAAATGCCGTCATGACAGCGACCACTTTAACTTTTTTGGCGGTCGGATTTTCTGTTTTGAAACGTACAATTGCTTCCTTTTGAGACGGAGCCATTTGTTCCATTTGCCCCAACGATGATTCCATAAGATAGCAACGAGTGTATTTGTTTCTGCCCACTATGCTCCCTCCTTATCTCCCTGAGCATTTTGTACCCATTGACTACATAGTCAGCGCCAGCTGCCCGGCCGGCTGCTCCTTGTATCTTTCGAATACCGCAACATTCCCAGCTCCAGCGCAATGTTCTGGCAGATTAGCCCGGACCAGCGCTTCCGCGAATGGGGGCGGAACGGAGTTTCCGCAGCGCGCCACCTGGGCACTTTTGGAATATGACTTGCCGTCAGCGTCCCGATCGATGACATATGTGTCCGGGAAGCCCTGGGCAGCGAATAACTCATGTGGTTCCAGCATCCTCATGCCGATATCAACAATTTGATAGTCTTGACCGTGGATCGTCACCAGCCCGAACCGATCTTTTGTCGGAATCGTGTGTAAAGGTTCGCTGCACTCCTGCCCGATCCCGGCACCGTAATACTTCATCAGGAAGGTCCGCACCTCGCCAAAATGGTTCCCGCCAGCTGTAATTGTCTGCAACGGTTCTGTCGCTGGTTGTCCGATGTTAGTCCCGCGCATTTTGACCAAGTGGCTGGTGACCAGTGCCGACTTACCGCCGCCCCCGGCTGTAATCGTGGCCGCCGGAACATCTGCCCCATGTCCAACCGATTGCCCAAATTGTCGAGATAGAAATGCTGTGACCATTCCCATTGCATGAGCGGCCCCTGCCGGGCGTTTGCTACCCGCACCAGAGGTTATGGTGTGTAATGGTTCATTAATACCATGTCCGGTCGCTCCGGTACGGAACTTCGTGATATGCGGCACCGCGAGCACGGCTTCCGCTACCGCGAACTTGTTCCCTCCTGCTGTCACGGTTCCGATTGGCTTCTCAAGATCGAGAACGCGAGGCTTCTGCCCGGTCCGCTCGCCGTATCCCATCTGGATCAGCGTCGGGCTTACAAGCATGTGATGGTTTCCTGTTGTGACGGTGCGCAATGGCTCGTCTGGCCGACTGCCAGGGTGTCCAGATGTGTTTACGCCAAGAACCGGAGTTACAAGCAGATGCTCCGCTTTCGTCGTGATCGTGGTAAGAGGCTGATCTACCTCATATTGCAATCGATCTCCACCAAAACCTGTCTGCCCGATCCGTACTATGAAAGGGTTCGGATTGTCGATCAAGAAACGCTGGATGCCGCGCGCGATCCGACGCATCGTGTTCTCAGCTAAAGGACGTTTTCTCCCGAAGATGCTCGGGCATGGCAGCGACCAGTCGATGATTTCGGCTGCCGTTCGCCAGGGCTTGAGTCTCCCACTCTTTACTTCCGCGCTCTCTGGATCACCGTGTGTCGGCTCCGGCCAGACGATTTTTCTGCCGTCGCATCGCGCGATCAAGAAAAACCGCTTGCGAGTCGTGGGCGCTCCGTAATCGCAAGCCCGCAGCTCCCTGTAGTCAACCTGGTACCCTTGCCGTTTGAGCGCGTTCACGAACGCTTGGAACGTACGGCCCTTCTTGTCCGGGTCCGGCATGCCGTTTTTCAACAACGGCCCCCACGTCTTGAACTCTTCAACATTCTCCAGCATGATGACCCGCGGTTTCACCGTGGCTGCCCAACGTACGGCGACCCATGCCAGCCCCCGGATACCTTTTTCCTTTGGCTTGCCACCTTTGGCCTTGCTGAAATGCTTGCAGTCCGGGCTAAACCAGCAGAGTGCTACCGGCCGCCCCTGCGTCACCTGGCGCGGATCAACATCCCACACCGACTCGCAATAGTGCTCTGTTTCCGGGTGATTGGCCCGGTGCATGGCGATCGCTGCCGGATCGTGATTGATGGCGATGTCTACGCTGCAGCCAGTTGCCAGCTCGATTCCGGTGCTGGCCCCGCCGCCCCCCGCGAAGTTGTCGACGATGATTTCTTTCGTAAAAGGCATTGTTCTCCCCCCATTTCACCCGAACAGTTCTAACTGCCTTTCGCTTGCGCCTGCTTCCAAAAATGCCTCAGCCTCTTCGTAGGTAAGTCCAGTCAGCTGCAGCTTCCTGATCTCGATCAGCCTTTCAATCATGGCTATCTCTTCTTGGATGTCTGGAATAAATTTCTTTGTCAGGTATTCAATGCTCTGTCTGGCACTGATCGCTTTTCTACGGATATTCAGCTCCTGGTGATGCCGTCTTAATTGATCATAGGCCATCTGCAACAGAGCGCGATCCTCTTCAAGTGCCCGGTTGTTAAATGCGATGCTGTAATTGAGGTGCCAAACTTCTGCTTCTGTCACGTCATCATCAGCTCCGCCAACTTCTCAGGTGTGATGTTGGTGTATGCTGTAACGTCCGCGACAGTCAGCTCCCCGCACTTCAATCCGTCAACCAAAGCAGCGACATGTTTCCGCTGGACTTCTGCGCGTTCCATCCCGATCAGGCGCTCTATTTTTGCTTGGTGTTCCTGCATGCCGTCACCGCCTATTTATCAAAATTGAGCGTTTGTTACCAGCCTTTACAGGCTGAATCTGTTCACCGCGTCGTCGATCAAGTCTTGCGTGATACCGATGTATCTCAACGTGATCGACGGGTGCGAGTGATTGAATATCATCTGGAGTGTGGCGATGTCTTTTGTGCGCTGATAGAAATGGTAGCCAAACGTCTTACGAAGTGTATGGGTACCAATCTCGCTCAGTCCTATCTTCTTCGCAGCTCCGTTGATGATTTGGTAGGCCCGGACCCGAGTGATTGGTTGGGGCCTTTTCGTCGAGGCAAAAAGATACTCGTCGCCTTTCTTGCCAATGACGTATTGATCAACCTCTTTACGCAGGCTGTCGTTGATGAGAAACCTTTTTCGCTTGCCCGTCTTCTTCTCGACCAAAATGATGTGACTCTTACCTTTCACGTCCGCCACTTTCAAGCGCAGCAGATCGGATATTCTCAACCCGGTGTTGATGCCCAGTACCACCAAGAAATAGTCTCGCTCAGACCGCTTTTTCAACAGTGATTTAAGCTCGTCCAATTTCTGCATGTCCCTGATTGGCTCGACAAAATTCATACTCATCCCTCCGTGGAGTGATGCCTGTTTTTTTGTCTCAAACGGGTGTGCTACCCTATCAGAAAAGGAGGCGTGATATCGTGGAAAAGTCGTTTTATTACTTGGTAGAATGGTCTGATATTGGTTACTTGAAGGATGCCTTGCAAGCCATGGAGATACCGTTTGCCATTGAGCAACCTTCCGACAAGCTGAACCTGGCCGCTGGTCACGTTGCTTTCGTGTTTCCGGTCGTGCCAGTTCGGGTTTACAAGTCAGTCCTCGATCTGTTTGGCAGCCACGGCCGGAGTTATCCGGTGTGACTCGCAGGGATGTCCACTTTTCCTGCCAGAAGCTCATGCGTCGTCCATCTGGTCTTGCATACCAGGCACTCGCGGCGACGCCGGGTTATCTCGGGCTTATTCTTGACCGGGCGTTTTTCTTTGACGATGCTTTTCGTGCTTCCGCAGTTAGGGCAGCGCATTGTTTTCGCTCTCCTTCATCTGTTGAACTGTTCGAATGATTTCATCCCGCAATCGCCGCAGCTCGTTCATCAGTTCTTCCAGACTTTGCGCTTCTGATCGCACCGTCACAACGTCAATTAGCGCGATACAGAGCGCTTGCAAGTTGCCGAAGTAGCCTACTACATCCCATTCGTATCGATCGGATACGCCTTCTTTTGTTGACCTGACGAGCTTTCGCTCTTCTATGATGAGGTTGTGCCTTCCGTCATTGGTGATTCGAATGTTGTCGTTGATGATGATCATCATGCCGGGTCACCCTTTCCGAGAGAGTGGAGCCCTTTTTAAAAGGACTCCTCATCTGTGTCAGTGAAAGGCAATTTCTCTTCCTTTGCATGTTCCGAATCTTCTGCGTCCCTGGCTGCTTCGAACTCTTGAACTACTCGATCAGCATCATTTATCTCAACGACTCCACTGACGTCCGTAGTGTACTCGATGCCCTCGCGATCTTCATGATCCAGATCATCAATTTCAATTTGGTCGTTTTCTTCTTCTTCAACGTCATCGATGGTCAATTGATTATCATCCAGAACCACTTCCACAACACTTCCGGTCAAGGCGTCGGTATTAAGAATGGCTTGAGAACTCATCTTCCCGACGACCTCAAGCTGAATTACTCGCTTTTTACCATCTGTGTTGAACTTTTTTACCTCTGCACGGAATGTCGATTTCATTTTCATTCATCCTCTCGAATCGTTTTATTGTTTCTACTTATTTTTTCTAGACTTTTTATCTGGTGGGTTCTTCATCGTAAGAATCACGTCACGTTGAAACGCCAGCAGATCAAGGTTTTCCATGTAATAGGCCCTGCATAGATGGGCGATTACAAATGCATCAACCACGTTGTTGCTCCGGTGTTCAAATCCCCACCGTTTGTACACCTCAACCGAGACATGCTCTTTCTTGGCGTTCCCTTTGGACCCGCAGAACTTTTTCACTGCATTTGGTGCTGGCTCTACGTAATTGATTCCGCGTCTGTGAAGGGCCATTCTTATTCCCCAGCCAATTCCGCCCATTTGGATAGCTTGCTGGCTGGCGAATCCAAAACCCTCAATCGCCACATAATCACCATGTTGAACCAGCCGGATTACATCATCGATGAGCGAAATCATTCTGGCTGGATCTTCCCCTTTTCTTACGATCTCTGTTTCCTCGACCACCTGACCGTTCTCGTCTATCACCACAAATCCGGTTGCGGTTGACGGGTCTATTCCCACAAATCTTGCCACTTTTCTTCCTCCTAACCGCGATGACCGTGTTCTCCCATATTCGAATGCCTTTGTAGTCGATCAACCCGCGCTGCCTATAATCCTCCAGCTTTTCATAAACCCGATCGTAATCGGAGAAGTAAACCCCTTTGACTAAGTCGCCGAAGAAAATCTCTCCTTGTTCCTCGATCCGTCGCAACAATGGGCAGTATCGCTTCTTCATGGGACCGGAATGCCGTTCGTTTTCAGCAGTTCGAGGTATTGCTCTGCTTTTGCTTCTGCCGCCCTGGTCGCTACATTTGCTCGATTCAGCAGACCTTCCAGATGGTTGATGTGCTTGTGCTTTTCTTGCAGAGCCTTTCGCAAATCTTCAACAGCCGATGACTCTTCAGGTGCCTCTTCTACGCTAACCCACGGTGCTCGCGGAGTAATCGCAAAGTAGCTGTCCCTGCCTGGCTTGTTTTGAACTCCGTTCAAACCGCGTTCCTTTTTCCATGCAGTCAGTGACTTCATGCCGAATTTTTTGGCGATCTCAGCATCCGCGAGATTTGCCTCTTTCAATCTCAGGTAAATTTCAGTGGTTAGGGTTCCTATCGTTGCATTCATCTTGATCACTCCCTGACCGAATTTCGCCATGATTTTAGCTCGTTTGAATCTTCTGTAGTATTTTGCTCTGGCTTGTCCGGTATCAGCGTAATTTCATGGCTTAAAACGTTTAAATCGATATGTCCGTTGTGTTCAATCAATCGTTTGCTTCCTGACCATCACGAAATGGCCGTTTTCTATCCGATCAACCTCATATCGATCTCTGTAGCCATATGAGAACCAATGTGCTTCCAGTGCATTACGTTTTTGTTTCGGGTCTGCTATCTGTAGCAGTCGTTCTGGAATCGGAATCCGTGTCGGCATATCTGATGTGATTTTATTGACTGGACGCTTTGCCATTTCCCACCTCATCTATCGTT
Source organism: Brevibacillus sp. HD3.3A (assembly GCF_013284375.2). Taxonomy (NCBI): domain Bacteria; kingdom Bacillati; phylum Bacillota; class Bacilli; order Caryophanales; family Paenibacillaceae; genus Brevibacillus; species Brevibacillus sp. HD3.3A. Next base: position 24,259 of record NZ_CP085875.1, on the reverse strand, counting down.
GTCTGCCGGAATCGGTGATCCAGAGACACAAATTTGTTGTATTCCTTGAGGAATGCCAGCTCAACTGTTCCGGTTGGTCCGTTCCGCTGCTTTCCGATGATAATTTCCACGATGTTGCGATTGCTTGTTTCTTTGTCGTAGTAATCATCTCGGTACAGGAAGGCAATCAGATCAGCATCTTGCTCGATGCTACCGCTCTCGCGCAGATCACTGAGCATCGGTCGTTTGTTTTGCCGACTTTCCACTGATCGAGATAATTGCGACAACGCAACCACCGGAATGTCCAAATCCCGAGCAATTAATTTCAGTCCGCGAGAGATATCTGATATTTCTTGAGCACGATTACCTGGCTGCGGGTTCACTGGTTGGATCAACTGCAAATAATCGATGATGCAAAGCAGGCGTTTACCAGGAAACTTCTTTTTCAGCTGCCGTAGCTTTGCGCGGATCTCGTTTATGGTTACCGATGGCTTATCATAGATGAACAGGTTCCATTTTTCGATTGAACCCATGGCCATCGTTAAACGTTGATGATCATCTTCGGTAAAGAATCGTTCTGGATTTCTGAGTTTCGTGGCATCGATCCGTCCATATGCGCTGATGAGTCGTTTTAAGAGAGACTTTTCATTCATTTCCAGCGAAAAAATTGCGGTAACGGTATCTTCCTTGTCACTGGCATACGCACCAATGTTGAGGGCGAATGCTGTTTTACCAACTGATGGGCGGGCTGCCAATATGATGAGGTCCTGATTCTTCATACCGTTTGTAAATGCATCGAGATCAGTGTATCCGGTGGATATGCCCTCGATAGCCTCTACTTGCTTGGACATCAGATCATCATAAACTTCCAGCAGTGCTTTTCTCATCTCAAAGTCAGAATCAAATGCGACTTCATCTACTCGGGATAGATTGGCGATTACTTCGCCGATCATGTTAACGTCTGCGCTGCTTTTGATCCCGGCTTTAAATTCCGTAACAAGTGCCATTGCCTGCCGCAACTTCCAGGCATTTATCACATGGGCTTCATAAAATGAGAAGTTCGCTGTTGTTGGCACCGACTGTCCCAAATTAGTCAGGTATGCAACGCCTACTGAACTGGATGTCTTTGACTTTTGCAACCGCGTAACAACGGTTACCAAGTCAATTGGCTCATCGTCTTTCTCAACTTCTCTCATTGCCTTGAAGACTACTCGATGAACTTCTTCAAAGAAGTGCTCCGGTCGCAGTTTTGTTTCTTTGATCAGCGAACCGTCTATGAGGATGGCTCCTAAAACAGAGCGTTCTGCTTCTTCGTTGTAAATCATTGTCACACCCCTTCCTATTTGAATCCGTACTTGGTAAGGAAATCGTCTCCATCCGGTTTCTTTGGTGGTTGAGGAGTAGGTGGTTCTGGAGGACTGATGTAGTCAGCGTATTTCTCATTCGGTCCTAAAAAGGTGGATGGATGCATGATGAACTCTGGTGAGGTTCCGCGTTTCTTGCATTCTATTGCATAGTTCGTTGCTGCTTGGATCAAAGTTTCTGGCTCTACTTTTTCCTTTAGGCGAGTGCTCCATTTTTTGACTGCTTCTTTCTTGCTGATCTTTTTTGGGTAAACTGACCAAAAACTTTCAAACTCTGGCGTATAGCCGGAGGTAATCTTTTTGTTTTTATCTTTTTCTATATCTATTTCTTTATCTATATCTAGTGCGTTACCGTGCGTGACTGTAACATTACATGTACCATTACTGCCTTCAGCGAGTAGCTTTTTCTTCTGTCGATGATTTGCAACCCTCTGCCTGTTCAATTCCCTGATCTTTTCCATGCCGTCAACGTTCTGGTGCTTCTCCCAATTGGAGATGGTGATGACGCCATTCTCGATGTTGATCATTCCAAACTGTTCGAAAGTGTTAAGTGCCAGCCGGATAATATTCAATGGTCGGTCAAAAATTGTCGCCAGCATTTCCTCGCTGTATGGGATACGCTCATTCAAGATGATGCTGCCGCTTGCGTTTGCCTTCCCTGCTTGCACCAACAGTTGAATCCAAGTCAGTAGAATACTGTCAGACTCAGGAAGATTTCGGATAAGTTTGATTTTCTCGTCATCGAACATGGTTGTGGTAATTTTTATCCATTTGATGCTCATGTTTGCTCACTCCCTACACCACCAGTCGCCGATGATCGATAAACTTCAGAAACTCAATCGTCACCGACCTGTACTTTCTCCTTTTATCGAGGCATCTCAACCTTGCCCACTCGACTTTTCTGCGCTGAAAGGCTTTGATTACCTCCCAGCGCATCCCTTGGATGATGTAAACTTGCCCGATCATAGCGCCACCGGAACTTCAAGCAGCTTATTCGTGTGGCGATGCACCAGCGTCAGCACGTTGCCAGCTCGCTTCACGCGGAGGTAGTCAGCGACGTTCAGGCTGGGCATTGATGCTTTGATTTGCTGGATTTCCTTACGTGTGAGCCTTCGGCCGTTTTTCATCATTCGCACTCCTCAGAATTGCAGGTTATCAAAATCGATGTTGATTGCTTGACCAGAACTTGCAAATGGATCTCCGAACGGATCTTGTCCACGTTCTGGCTGTTCTCCACGCTGTCCGCCCTGGCCATTCCCGCCGCGTCCACCGAGGAACTGGATGTTTTCAGCAATGACCTCTGTCACATACACGCGCTTACCTTCCTTGTTGTCGTAATTACGTGTCTGGATACGACCCTCTACTGCGCATTGCCGACCTTTGGCCAGATACTCAGCAGCCAAATCAGCGAGCTTCTGCCACGCAACGATGTTGATGAAATCCGTTTCCTGATTCTCGCTTCGTCTTGGACGGTTGATCGCAACTGTAAATGTGGTTACTGCTACTCCATTTGGCGTGTAGCGAAGTTCAGGATCTTTCGTCAGGTTGCCGATCAGAATTGCCTTGTTCAAGTGTTCCGCCTCCTGTTATGCCAACAGATCCATGTAATGGACCACCTTGGTTACTTTTTTCGTCTCCCGGCAGTACCGGCAGTTTTCGCAACGTTTCGGTTCAGCGTTACCGCTCTTCACTTCAAGAACCCTAGGCATGCGGCGTTCAATTTCGGCCAGCTCTTCTTCCATCCGATGCTGATCCATCCCGATCACCTCTTTATCAGGCGGATCTTCTTTGGAGACTGCCACGATGTAAGTTTCGTAAAAGTGACTGTGGCCATAGTAGATTCGCTCCAATTCGGCGTAAAGTGCCATCTGCCTCAGGTATCCGTATGCCTCGACGAATGAGACATAGCAGCCAAGTTCCTTGTCCCAATGCTTACCGCGGATGTCCCTCACAGTTTTGAGGTCAACGATCCGCTCGCCCTCTTCGTTCCTGACGTCCAACTTTGCTTTCCAGACCGCACCGGCAAATTCTGCTGTGATGATCTTCTCTTTCTCACCTTGCAGCAGGAACATGATGAAAGGGTCTTTGGCGAGTGTTTCAATCATCTTGTCAGCGTGCTTATACTGTGCATACAGCTCGCCTTTTTTCGTGAACAGTTCGGGATTATTTGTTTTGAACTCATCCAACGTTCCTTCCGCCCATGCGTGAACATAAGAGCCGAGCAGTAAAGCTTCGCTCGGAGGCTCTTTCCAAGACCCCGTCAGCTTCTCCATCGCCCTAGCCTCACATTCGACGAAGTCCTTGTATTGACTGTTGCTCATGTAATGCTGATCCGCTTCGAGTGAGAAGTAATTACTGTTGTTCAGCTCCAGCATCTGGTTTTACACCACCTTGCGCTTGCTGCTGTTGTTTAAATTGCTCCTCAGCTCTTGCCCCAACGTCATGAGTTGCTTTTATGTCGAAATAGTCCTCACGCTTTGCCATCCCATCCTTGAGCGAGTTGTACACTCGTCCCATTTTCAAAAAGTCCTGTTCTGAAAAGGCATCAACTTTGCAACGGAAATACTGTTCGATCATATCCTTGGACACGCTGAACTCTCTTTCGAAGAGAACCAAAGCATTCCTTACCCGATCAGACAAAGGTTCTTTATGTCCACTTTTCAGGGTTATCTCACACTGCTTAATTGCTGCTTCTACGATGTCACCAGGGATAACACCAAGGATGCATGCGCGTACACGTCGAGCGCCCTGATTTGCCGTCATTTCGTAGATGTCACGCGGATCATCGAGTCTGTTTACAGAACCTTTGGCCTTTCGCTCATGTTTTACTGTAAAGATTTTCGTTTGTCTGGTATTCGTCTCCAAGTCCCAGGCATATGCCATCATCGATGATTCACCGTTCTTTTGTTCTAACTCAACGACACCGTAGTCGATATTTCCCCAATTCTGAGCGAGAACTTCTGCCATGCGAATAGATGGTCCTGTAACTTTTTGCCCCCCGCGTGGATACTCATACATCGCTGTTTCTGCAAGAATTTTTCTGCTGCATGCCTTCATGATGTTTGCATAAGCAACATTCAAATCTCGTGGAAACTGTTTAGCTGCCAACATCATCATTTGTACTTCTTGAGCCTGGCGACCTGTCATTGTTTGTGCTGTGACCGAATTACGTTGATCAGTTGGTGCAGGCATGTACTGCGAAGGATCAAACGGTTGCATTTGGTTCAAGATGATCACTCCTTTGTATTTGGAATCGAGGCCGCCGACAGCCCAACCTCTCTGTCGGCCGTACAGCTCCGTTGACTGCGCCCGTTGTGACCTCATTTGTGGTTCGAACCACTTGCGGAAGCATCGAGTGATATGGAAGAACTGTGCGGGTTCTTTCTCGATGCTTCCACGCGAGGCCGAAGCCTGCGTTATTCTTTGCTTTCCAGTTCTTCCCCCAGCTCTTTAATCCGTTCTTCCAGTTCGAACACGCGGCTTTCGTATTCGTCCAACTTTTGAGTAACCTCATCATCGATCTCGGAATGAATCTTAACCAATGATTCGTGAAGGTTTTTAGCAATCTCGTTGTGACTATCATCTAAAAAACTTTCAAATCGTTGGATCGCTTTAATACCGCTATTCGTACCTTGTGCATGATCATAGATTACGCTTGGCACTTTTATTCCTCCCCTGCTGTGATCATCACAACTCCCAAATTTGTCAGCATGCATCCTCGGCAACAGAAGATGTTTCTTCCTACTTTCCAAACAAACTGCCCTTCGTAAATCTCGCCGCCGCATTCTTCGCAGTAATCGACTACCTTGGCTTCCTGAGCATCTTTAATCCCTTCCGAAAACCTGTCCATCAATCTCCCTCCCTTTCATGCCGCGCAATTGCCATCAACTCAGCGATTCGTGCATCGTCATTGGCGAGCTTCTTCTGCCAATACTCCACTTGCTGTTCAGCTGATTCCACTGATGTCTGGCAAAGGCGAAGGTTCATTTTGGCCTTTTTCAGGATCAACTCCACAAATCGCAGGTGTTCGGCATTTGCCTGGCGCCTGATTTCCAAAAGCTCCATTTCTTCTTCGATTGTCACCACTTCACATCACCCTCTCGCCGTCTATTGGCTTGATACAGACGATTTTGAATTAACCGAGTATGTTCCCACCCCGTACAGGTCAAAGAAGGCTAAAACGTGGTTATAGAAGCTCTGGCACACTTCGTCGCCAGATACTGGCCTCATCATGTCATTTTCGTGGTGAACGTCTCTTAACCAGATCTCAGCCTGACGTCGGTTGGCTTCTGCGCTTGTCATTTTCCATTCGCTCCTTTTGCTTTTGGATTTTCTTTTCTTTCACTTCTCGTGCTGTATACAGTACGTTCCTAGTAAAAAAAATAACCCTTGGATCTAATTCAAAAAATGCTGCTATTTTTAACATTACATCACCAGTCGGGATATGGCCCCGTTCTATTTCTGAAAGAGTAGTTCTGCTAATTCCGCAGGCCGTTGCCAACTCTTTTTGAGTAACGCCAAATTCTTGACGAAGCTCCCAGACTTTGTTGATTCTCAATCAACTCACCACCCGTTATGTACTAATGCCAATTCATTTTGTGCTGTATACAGTTCAAATTGTATTGCTTAAAGAACACGATGTCAATACTAAAATACAAGTATAATCAGAGAATACAGGAACATACGATCTCTCTTCTAATTATGTACTGTTGTCTGTACAATATGAACTGTAAACATTACAAAAGGTGGACTAAAACGATGAGCAACCAATTGGGGATTCTCCTGGAACAAATCCGAAAAGATAAAAAGCTCTCGCTCCGCGATGTCAAAGAGAAGACTGGACTGAGTTTTTCATATATCCGCTCTATTGAACTCAATCAAAGCACTCGGTCTAAAGGACCTGTACAGCCATCTCCAGATACTTTGCGCAAATTGTCAAATGCATATGATTATCCGTATGAAGAGCTAATGAAAGCAGCTGGTTTCATCCAGAGTGAAGGAGATCCGATCCAAGCAATAATTAATGACCAAAATTCCTCTGAAGCGAAGAAGCGATTCGCTCGTATGATTCAAAATACTCCTGACGAAAAGCTAGTGGCCTTAATGGAATTTCTAGACTCTGTAAACCTTCCAAAATAAAAATGGCCATCCTACTCGGTTAGGATGGCTTTAATCTTTTTACGAAGCTCTTCAGCTTCTGGAGATTCTGTATCAATAATCCAATGAAGTTTTGCTAACCGTTCTGGCGTCCATGCAATATTGCTAAAGTCTTGGCTATTTTTAGATACTATTGTAAAGTTCTTCTGTTCTACTGCTTCCATTCATACCCCTCCAATATGTGCAAGGCATTCTCGTTCATCTCACAATTTTATCATAGAATACATTTCCACTAGAGAGGTATTGCGTATAATGGAAATAGCCCGTAAATTTTCCGACATTTGTCGACAAGACTAATTTTTTGTGATATTTTGTACTGCAAGCAGAACAAAAGGAGTGAATGAACTATGAAAAAAGTAATCTGTGCACTGATGTTTATTGTTTCAGTCTTCTCAGTAACGGCAGTGGCTTCAGCTGACAATGGTCCTAAGTGGATCGCTCCGCCAACAACCGATTTACCTGCAATCGGAACCGTTACACCCATGGATAACGGACCCAAATGGTAATAAAAAAGGGGGCACCTGGTGGTTGGTGCTCCCTTTTTTATATTAATGATTGTATTTCTTTTTTGTGTTCCTGTGGGATTTCATCAAAGATACGCATCAAAATTCGCAGGCATTCATTTGATTGGTTAGTCAACCTCAAACTCTTTGATTGTGTAAGAGATTCAATTATTAAACTTCCCGCTGTTTCATAATCATTTTTACTAATATACCACTCAGCGATAAAACACCTAACTCGAATAGATCGTTTTTGACTAATTGGGTCCCTTCTGCTAAATAGTGCTTGAATAGCGTCAGAAAACTTTTCTAGCACGATACCTATTTCATCGAATTCCTTGTTACTCACATAGTATTTTAAAACGTGCTCAAGGTTATTTGGGGCGTCTTCGCGATACAAGTTCATCAAAATTAACATGTGTTGAATCGCTTCTTTGTCACCCTTTTCAATAAAGATTAGGCACCTATTTAGTTCGGACCATCTTCTATACTGTTCACCTAACTTAGAATAAATATTGTTTATCTCCAGTGCCTTATCATAGTCCCTCATATGTCTATAAGAGATCTCTTGGTATGACATACATTCTACATATAAGTCGATGTCATATTCTTTTGCGCCTTCCATTACCCCTCTAACTTCTTTGCTGTATTTAAGAAGGTGATCCCATTTATCAAGGACATAGAATACGGTCATTATTTTCAGAAAGGCTTCATACATTTCCTTGCCTGGTAATAACTTGATGTGCTCCCCTAGTTTTGTTGCTGATTCAAATGCATGATCTAAATCCCATTCACGTACGATCATAAATCTACGATAGTAGCTCTGTGCCAAGCATTCCGCCAATCTGTTCCTCTCATTTGCGATTACTAGATTGTAAAAATACAATGCCTTTTCCTTTATACCGCTCTTATCGAAAGTTTCTCCCACTTTGTAAAGATCATCCAGTGATTTTCCACTATCGATTAGAAGTTCAACCATTTTTCTTGTATATTCCATATTCCCATTTGAAGCTGTATGCCAAAGGAAATTTCGAATACGCAAATTTCGATTGCGCGGTGCCGTCCAACAATCATATAGGTAGTCTGTATAAAAGTATCCCAATGATAACCCAAGCATTTCTGTTATACCATCTAAAGTTCTCATGTCAAAAGGACGTTTTCCACTAAGATATCGGCTGAGCTGAGCCAATGGTATGTTAAGAGCGTTAGCAATTTGAGTTTTTTGTAGACTCGATTTTTCAACTACATCACTAACTGACAACGAAATGTCTCTTTGACAAACAGTCATTCTATTATGCCCCCCAGAAAACAAAATCCTATTCGACAGAATATTTTTTCATAGTCATATTTAGATTAAAGACCAAAAAAGGCAAAAAATCAAGTCCGATTCAAAATATGACGTGATTTTTTGCCTTTTTGTTATTTCATTCTGTTTTTAATATACTTATTGATGCTACTTACCGACGTTTTCTGTACTGGAATTGAGCGATTCTCAGGATCGTGATAGAAAGTGACGCATTGTTCAATAACATCGATACGCTCTACAGCCTTTAAATTAACTAAAGCACTTTTTGATACTGGGTAGAAATCAAATGATTCTAGGAGTCGAGCGTATAATTTAATCGGCAAGGTCGTCTCATAACTATTGCAATAGGTGTGTATTGTGTAAGTACCTTCGGAAAACTGTATGAACAAAATGTCCGACGCAGGTATGTACGAAATCTCCTCGTTAACTACAGGAACAATCATCACTTTTGAGTCGTGTAGCTTGTCACAGATATATTTCTCCGCAAGTCCTCTTGCCAAGGATATTAATGCATCCTCTTCGTATAATCTATCTTTCTCAAAGATTGCCGTTACCCCAAGTTCATAGCATTTCATCAAATCAACCAATGAGGTATCCATTGTTATCACTGCTGCTGGGTAAGCAAAACCTAATGATCGAGCTAGTTTCAACACTTGAACCCCGTCCATTTGCCCTTCCCCGAGATGAACATCAACAATAAATGAATTGAAATCCTTTCCTCGTTGCTCTAGAGTGTCAAAAAATTCTCCTATTGTTTGGGCAAATTCTATATGTTTAATCCCGATCAACTCTAATGAGCGCTTGATGAGTTCCTGATGAGCTTCAGCATCTTCCAAAACCAAAAGTTTCAAGCTGTTAATCATCCCTATTCCTCCCTTTATCCGCAATGAAACGGATATTTATATTCTAACCTGTCTTTATTTGAAATAAAATCCGATTTTAGGAGTTATATCTACGTTTATTTTTCTGAACGTAAAAAAAGTGGTAAAATACACCTATCTCAAAAAAAGTCACCTTGGAGGGAGCATGGCGTATAAAGCCGGGCGCTGCCGGCTTGGGGTGATTCTTAAAGCTCGTCGGATAAAGATCGCGGTTTTTGGAGAGATGATCAACATGTCTCCCAGTCAGCTCCGCGACTACATCAGTGGCAGGAAACCAACTATGAGTCTTAATGTGGCTATGACGATCGCGTCGGCGCTAAGTATCCGTATAGAAGAGCTGTATGAATGGGATTATATTCCCCCAAGCGAACGGGTCAGACGCACAAAAAAAGAGTAGGCATCCCCTACTCACGGCAAAAATCGCGCTACTTAGCACACATTTGTGCATCGTTTTTTCTCCCCCCCCTTTCCCTTTCAGAACACACAAAAAATAATCCACATACTCTATAGTTAAACAAAAAAAGAGCAGCTGCGCTGCCCTTTCCTCACTGTAATCCAAGTTGTGCTTTTGAATTTAGTTTGCCTCCCTGGAACATGGCGTTTGCATTAGCTCCAATGCTTCCTTCGCCTTCCCAAGTATACATGACCGTATGAAATTGATCTCCTGCACTACCCACTTCAGACATCATTTCTCCTGGCCCGCCCACTATCTCTACGACTTGCTCATAGGTCATACCATTTTTGAGTTTGTCGAATTCAGCCTTAGAAATTGTTGGTTTGTTTTCAGGCGCAGGTGTCTCAGTCGGTTGCGGAGATGGTGCTGGCGTTGTCGTTGGACTAACAGGCGTTTCCGTTTCCTTTTTGGTCGTCTCGGTTGCTGCTGGCTTCTCGGTTTGCACCGTTTGTGTCACGACAGCTGTTTGCTTCACTGGGCTTGGTGTAGTGTTGCTAACATTAAACATCAGACCAAAAAAAGACACGGCAGCCCATGCCGATCCAAGCCCTTTACCTACGGACCCTAGCTTGTTCCACTGGAACCCAAGGATTACATAGGGAATGAAAATCCAACCCAAAACTCTCAAAAACTTCATATTTAGTCCTCCATTTCCATTTTTCAGGACTAATATACCATAAGAAATACCAATCTATTGTCATATTATGTCGTTTTAAAGAAAATCATCTAGTTCTTATTCACTGCGACGCAGATCATAAAAACGAAAAGTTATCCACATGTGGACAACTAATAGAAATATTTGCTAGAATTGTCTCAACACAATTGAACGGGAAAAGAGAAAGCCGACCGGGGTGATAGAGTGCGACCAACACTTCTACCACAGCCGGGAACACTGCGGCAACAGTGACCAGGCTTTCCGATCGGCTATACCTCTCATTGCTTTCTGTCACCATTTTAACCCATTTTCACGACAGATACAACAGGTTACCTATCGGAAAAACACGTCATTTTATGACAATAGCCTAGTCACACTCGCTGTTCTTCAGCGTTGTAACAGTGACTAGGCTTTTTCTAACCCCAAAAAGGGAGAGAATACAATGTCTACATCTACAGGTAACGCTACATACTTCCGCACAGTAAAAAGAGAAAATCCTTTTGTTCAGCTTGATCGGTATTTCATCGAGAATGATGACAATTTGAAATGGGCATCAAAGGGGTTGCTCAGCTACCTTCTATCCCGTCCAGACGACTGGCAGATCAACAAGGCAGATTTATTGAACCGGGCATCTGATGGAAAAGAAGCACTGGAAAACTCAATCTTGGACCTCATGCTTCATGGATACCTCTATTACTTCCCGGAACGCAAAGAGGATGGGACAATTGAAAGGTGGGTGTACCTGGTTTTTGAGCGACCAGAGTTTAATCCCCATCTTCAAGAAGCTCAAGAAAAAGCGATGGATCTGATCAATAAAAAAAAGAATCGCAACAAAAAGAAAAACGATAAGCGTCTGAAAGGTCCAGAAACGGATAACCCCATTCTGGATGAAAAGCCAGAAACGGATAATCCGGAAATGGACCTAGAAACGGATAACCCAGAAGTGGATATTCCGGAAGAAGGTAATCCTGTTTTGGATAACCCGCCTTATACTAATAATAAATCTAATGATATTGATTTAAGTGATATAGAAGAAGACAGGAAGAAAAAAGAGCATGTACGCACTATGTCACCTAATCGCGAAAGAGCAATTGAATTATTCAAAGTAAATTCTCCGGCTAACGGTATCCCTGATAAGTTCATCCATGACATCGTACACCGCATGACTAAAGCAGAATTTGAATTTGATTCCGAAACTTTACGACAAGCATGTATTGTGACTTTCCCTAAGCTTGATGATCCTGGAATTTTCAGCTATCCGCATTATTTTATGACTGTTCTCGAAGAGAAAGCTATGCGTCAGCAGTATACCGAAAACCAGAAGGCTGCTCGCAGGATGGTATAAATACTCATCATCGTGTCAATCCTCATACCAACGAAACAATTCAGAAGGGTCGGGATTGTAATGCAAAGATGTGAATGCGGAAAGATCGAAACCTCCAGGAGAGCCTGGCGTTTGCAGATGGATATGTGTCATGACTGCTATTCAAACTGGAAGAAAGCCCAGGCTGTTGCCAAGACGATGAGGAAGGAACTCAAAGCAACAAGTAGCTGATCTTGCCGTTTTCTTTCATCGGGGTGATCCGATAACGCCCGGTTTTGTTGTACCGATCTTGGAAGAAGTTCACCCATTCCGGAGAATTGAGAACGGCTTCGACGATCCTTTCCTGCATACTCGTTTTGGTCATGCCGCAACTCGTCGCCAACATGACGAGTTTGTCGTGGGTGTCTTGAGAGAGCGAAGAATTGACGCGGACTTTTTTGTCTGATCTTACTTTTCTAACTGGTATGGGTTGGGCCTTCCCTACTCTAATTTCCATCAAAACAACACCCCTTTTTTGTGGTTATCTCAGGAACACTGTTACTTGGTTACGGTGTTCATCTGTTCCGGTGTAACACATTTACCAGACGTATATGCTGGGTTGTCCAAAGATAGACCTGCTCAACAAAAAAACCGCTCATCGCGGTCATTTGAGCAGGTCACCTATGCCCTTTATCTGTAGTACCTTGAACGGCAAAGCATCGGGTACCAGGATTCGATGGTCAGTCAGTACGATCAGCAATGGGAACACTGGTGTCTGCGGATTCTGCCACGGCTCTTTGGCGATATCCCCGCGATGATAAAGTGTGCGGTACCGGGCAAATTTGTCTTGCCAGACCGACGGCGTGAACTGGTTGCGCTGTACCTCGATGAACAGAGGTTTGCCCCAGATGGCGAATATGTCTGGTTCAGGCAGCCCTTTTCCATACTTCGGTTCCGGTATGAACAGGTCAGGCTTACGCAGCTGAGCCATTTGGTGATAGACGGCAGCGATCTCCAGATAGTGAGGGATTTTCTGAGAGTCACGCTTAATCGGCGACGGCTTCGCTGCGTACACGAATGGCGCATGACTGGTGATGACCTCGACTTCTCCACGATCGCGTAGCCTGCGGAGAACCCGATTTGCAGCTCCTACGCCGTCCTTGACGCTACTGAAGTGGAGTTTGACTACATCATCGCGTGACAAGCACCGGAACCGCTCCAGGTCTTTTAGAATTGCTCTATCGCGTTCGCGCATGTGGCAGCTCCTCCTGTTCTTTCATGAGCGCGTTCAGTAGCTCACGCAGCTCATTGCTTTCTTCTTCGTTCAGCTCCACCGGCTGCGGAACATCTGGATTAATCGGCGGAATCAACGGCGTCTTTTTTACGCCGGCATAACGCTGCTTGATATCCGTAATCTGCTGGCGAGCCTCGTTTGGGGCCAGCCACGGTGTTTGAACCTCGATCATTCCTGTTGCCTGCTTGACATAACAACGCCCTTTTACATCTAGGTCGGCTGCGTCTGGCTTACCCAATAGCATCCGGCTGTTCAGGTCATCGCTCATCCGGTAGGCGATCCTGACATTGAGATTGTTTTTGAGCTTGCCGTCCATTACTTCCCGGTCGACACGTTGTTGTGAAAGCACCAGAAAGATGCCAAAGCTACGGCCCAGTTGCCCGATCTCCTCCAGGATGTCATGCGCCGCGCTCTCCCCTTCCAGACTGGCAACCTCGTCAATGCACACAACGACATAAGGAACGCGCTCGCTGGTCAGCTCCTCGTATTCGTCCAGATCGACGGCTCCCGCCGCATGGAACTGCTCTTGCCGGTACAGAAGAATCTCGTGGACCTCTGCAAGCATGGCAACCACTTCCCCCTTCCTGACAGCGATGCTGCCTTCTACGTGCGGGACTCCCCGGTACATCCCGAACTCTGTCATTTTCAGATCACCGAGAAATAGCCGGAGGCGATCCGGTTCGTACACCTGCAGCCAGGTGTTCAGGATAACACGCAGGGCCGTTGACTTGCCCCAGCCTGTGACCCCGACCAGCCCGACATGCGGTGTTTGTTTGAGGTCTATTGCCACGCTGCCGTTGTACGCCTCGCCGATATAAAGTGCAAAGCTACCAGCTTTCTTCATAGCTTCCTTTGCTGCTTCAAAGTCGTATGTGATCTTTGTAGGCAACTTTTTTGGAATCATCAGGCGGAACCGCCCGGCTTTGTCGTTCACCAAATGTGCGGTCGGGCCAAACGCGTTCTGAAACACCCATTCGCTACGCTCGATCAAAGATGGGTCCATACCAATCGGCAGATGAAGGTGGGCGATCGTACAATTACCCCCGATGGTAACGCGCTCGATGGTCGGAAAAATGCGATACGGCTTCACGTTGCCATCCCCAATGTCTCTCCGTTGTTTCTCAACGTATACTCCTGCTGCAATGAACGACCGTACCAGGCGTTCTTTAACCTTAGCGCGATCATTTACCCACCCTGGCACCTTCAACACGCAATACGTGAGTATACACGCTGTGGTGATGCCCTTTGCTAGTACATACAAACCATCAGCCAGACGTGCGCTTGGCAATCCGCCCAACATGGCGCTACCGAATAATTCGATCATGGCATCACGAAATAAGTCCTGCATCTGGTCATCCAACATGGTTGTTATACTCGCCCAAACGTTCATACAATTTCGCCCCTTTCGCCGCTAGAGCTCCGCGCCTCGCTTTGCTCATCGCTCCGCTCTTAACAAAGCACTCTTATCCGTCACCACATGGTTTCTTGGCTTGATTATTGCAGTAAGGTTACTGCCGTAGATATGTTGGTTTCTGGTGAGGTAACTGGTGTAGTAAAGGCTACGAGGAACGGATTGTCCAAGATTACGTTTTTTTTGAGAAAAATGTTTGAAAATAATCGATCTTGTCCAAACTGGTACTGAGGTGATTCAAATGTTTGGACTAGGAAAGACAAGAACAAAACTTGGGAAGTGGCTTGATCAACGAGGGATAAAACAGGATTGGCTATGCAAGGAAGGAAAGCTCAATAAGACTACAGTCAGTCACCTGGCTACAAAGCCAGACTACCTGCCAACGGGCAGCACGATGAAGAAGGTGCTTCAGGCGCTGCGAAAGGTTGATCCGAACGTGAAACAGGATGATTTTTGGAGCATGTAAAAAGCCACTGAATCATACTCAGTGGCTTTTTGTACTCTATTACATAATTAATACATAACGAATACATAATGATTGTGGAAAATTTATCTTGATTTTCGCTTGCCCTTCTAGTTAATATATAATCATTAGCGAATGGTTATATAAATATTACATAAACGGAGGGGTAGTGAATGATTGTAATTGGTTTGGATCATGGGAATACGAATGTAAAGGGTGTTTCAGAAGAAGGAGAATTGCTTCGTCCGTCTGCTTATGCTCTTCCTGATTCGTTTGGAGAAGAAGGGCTTGGTAATGGGAAGCAGTTCAAGGTCAAGACATACACATCAAACAAATACGAGAAGGAACAATATGTATGGGGAGAAGACGTAACAGAAGCATCGATGTTGATCCCAACTTATACAACTGATAACCGTTATGCTCAAAAATCGTACCGACTACTTTCGGAATTTGCATTAGCTTCTTTAGTTTCAGATAAGAAAAAAACCTTCGATAATGTCCTGGTTGTGACAGGGTGCCCAAGCAAAGAGAAAGGAACACGTTTGGAGACAGAACTAGAAGAGATATTCAGCGGAGGCCATGTTGTAACGGTAAACGGAGCAACCAAAATCATCGAGGTTTCCAATGTAATTGTATTGCCGCAGCCGCTAGGAACTGTGTTATCTCTGTACCTTGACGAAGAAGGATATGTAGAAGACGAAAGCTACGAAGAAGATTATGTCGGTGTAATTGACATCGGTGGCGGAACAACAGATTTGGACGGCATCAAGGGGCTCAAGCGTCAAAAAGAGGACACCGAAACTATTCCATACGCCATGTACAAAGTATTCGAGGAAATTTGTGACTACATTATTGGACAGCACCCAGAATCAGGAGCAACTGTGCAATCCGTAGAGAAGCAGATTTTGACTGGATCTGACTCATATGTAATCAGCAAACGTAGCTCAATAGATATTAAAGCAGTTAAAGAAGACGTTCTGCGAAAATATGCAGATAGGATCATTCCAAGGATTAGTTCTCGTTGGAATAACAGAGCTAAATTTGATAAGCTATTGCTCACCGGTGGAGGTGCAGAGATTATGGCACCTTACTTTAAAGCTTGGGAAAATGACATAATTGTTGTTAAGGACAGCCAAATCGCAAACGCTAAGGGATTCTTCCGTTACGGAAAATTCAAAGCTCGGGGGTAACAAATGGCCCATAAAATATATCAGTTGCCGCTTGATGAAGTTCATGATAAAGAGATAATACAACGTCTTGATAAATTACCGAGATCCAGAAAGGCCGAGTGGGTAAGGGCTGCAATTCGTTATTACATGGCAGCCGAAATAGGGGAATCAACTACCGCAGTCGTTGTTCCTGCAACTCCACCTCAGAAAAAGCCGGAAAAGCCAAAAAGAGAGCCGAAAGCAGATATGGATTTTGGATGACAACATGAGCAACTTCTAACACCCGCACAGGGTGTTTCTTTTTTTCTGAAAACAACACTAATTAGCGTTTCTGCTCCGTGTAACACGGGTAATGGATAGCAAATACACCATGTTAGGCGGGACAACACGATGCATGAAATCAACTTCTGGGAAGTATTTGCCTGCTTTATCCTTGTTTCACTGATATCCTGGTCATTCAGTACCCCTGAGCCATTGCTGTACAAGCTTTATCGTTGGATAGACAAGAGAAAGGGGAAAAAGTAACGTGGAAATGCTCCTCAACTATGTATTTATCGACATCGAAGAAGCGTTTCTGCTCATTCTTACTGCTTTTTCACTGTTTAATATTCCAGTCCGAGAGAACTGGAAATCGCTCCTATTGTGGTCTGCTCTGCTGGCTGCTTGGGGGGATATTCTCTCACTGATCGGGGTTACGTATCAGATGAAGCTTATCTTGTTTTTCTGTGCGCAGTTTTTGATCCTTTTGAGCCTGGGACATAAACTAAGGGCAATACCAATGACACTCATTTCAGCGATCTGGCTGCTCACAGCAGAACCTATCCTTGTGATCACCTTCAATTTTTTCGATGTTGATTTTATCATCTTTTCTGGTTCAAGCTTACTCAGGTACGCTCTTTCGTACATTTACTTGGCCACACTTTCGATCCTTCCGATCACGCTGAAGTGGTTTCGTTTTGACGCCAGGACACTTTGGCCCAAAACAGTACCTAACCGATATCTACTCTTTCTGGTGATATCCGGTGGCATATCGGTTGGCTTTATGTTGTTGCTGAACATCTCGGTTCTGTTGATTGATATCCTACCAACCAAAATTATGACATCCACAAAAAGCATGTGGATGTACCAGCTTGGTGCGCTCATCTTCATGCTGCTTAACGTCCTTTTGTTTTACTTGTATGTGCGTGAGACGATCCTGCGAGTTGAACGTGAGACAGAAGCACCGTATGCAAAGCAACTGATCGATCTTACAACAGCCGTGCGCTCCATCAAGCACGACGTGCTCAATCATTACACTGTCATCCTTGGCTACTTGAAAATGAACGAGTATGGTCGGATTGAGAACTTTGTCCAGAACCTTGTGACCGAAACGAAGGAACTTATCGACATTACAGAAGGAGTCAAGAACAAAACTGTCTCAGCTCTCTTGTATGGTAAAATGTCGCAGTACACGAAAGACAGTATCGACTTTCAGGTTAAGGTATCTCCAAATGCTCCACAGCTTGAGAACTGGAAGGACATCGACGTGAGCAAGCTCTTGGGTAATCTGCTGGATAATGCGTACACAGCTACGAAAAAAAATCAATATGAGGATCGTTATATTCGAATTGAATGGGGGGTTAGAAGTGGTTATGAGTACCTGTTTGTAGAGAACTCCGGTCCAACAATTCCAGAGGAAGCTTTGCCGCGTCTCTTCGATCTTGGATACACAACCCGCGAGTCTGGAAAAGGTGGAGTCGGTTTGCCAGTCGTAAAAGCTCTTGTGACGAAATACAAGGGGGAAATTGACGTTGTTTCTCGCAATGGGGTAACTCGATTCACCGTAACTCTACCAATCGCTGAGAAAGGCTCACAGAAGACCACAGACACAAACGAAACCGTTTCGGCTTGATGCTGGAACGGTTTTCCTGTGAAAAAATTATGGGAAAACTAGAAAATAAATGTGGTACAATGTAGCACAAAGTGATATAATTTAGACATAAGGAAGGAGGTGAAAAACTTGGAGTTCAAAGATTGGTTAGCAACAATAGCATTCCTCTACTTGATCTTCAAAGATCGGGTAGAGCCACCGCTCAAAAAGTGGTGGAAAAAGCGAAAGCGACGCCCCTCCGCCAAGAGTAAACGTCGCAAGTAGTAAGAAGGAAGGCGGGAGAAAATCTCCCTCCTTCTGCAAACCAATCTACTCCAAGTATACCATGAAAACAAGGAAAATAGACGTCAGGAATTTGTTGTCTCCACGCGGTGTCCTGGGAATCGCTCTTGCTATTACCTACTCACCATCAGATGCTTGGTGGCAGCAGACTATCTTGATTGTCGCTGTTGGCTACATGATAGTCACGGCCTTGTTTGGAAGAAGGGACTAACGTGCAGGTCAATTTAGACGACATCATGGGATTGTCAGAAGTAAGTGAAATGGTAGGTATGTCCAAACAAAATGTACGGACATATCTGGAACGAGGGCAATTCCCGCAGCCAGTAAAGGTGCTTGCAAGTGGTCCGCTCTGGCTGCGGGTCCAGATTCAAATGTGGCTGGATACGCCGCGACCAAGAGGTAGGCGAAGGAAAGAAAACTGATTGCTCATTGCATAAAATTTACAATTCGTTCCTATCTGTTCCCGTTTACACCTTGTTAATGTTTTGCTATAATTAAGACATGACACGAGGGGAGCGATAGCGATGTACTCCGAAATTAAATGCTTTGCAGGAATTAACCTGGTTGAAGAAACGAAAGTGCAAGAACTTGTTGATTCGATGCTCGAAAATGGTTGGCAAGGCGCACCTATCCTCTATGTTGAGGACACAGGGCTTGTAACCGGCAGCCATCGCTTGGAAGCCCTAAAACGCTTGAACAACATGTACGATGCCGTGGACGACGAAACAAAATCTCGTATCGATGAGATTTTCAACGCGGAGATTGCTTTGGATGTAACCGACCTTATCAATTCCTTTTGCGAAGAAAATGAGTGCTCGTTTGACGAAATCGACTTCTCTTCGCTCCGCTCGATCTTCGAAGGAACGGAGGTTGAACAGTATGCAGCACAACTCGCAGAGTGGTGATATCTGGACAGGGACGGGAATATGGGCAGGCTGGCGACTGACGACGGACCACGCCGCCAGCTCATACGGTCAGCCGGTACTGGTATCACCGGATGGTCGGGCATTTGGTCCGGGCGATATTGCTGGTAACTTTTCTCAAGCTGATCTCGCTCGTGCGCTTGGTGTGTCACGAGCAGCGATAACAGGTCGCTTAGATCGTGGTACACTTCCAGCGTTTGACGGGTACGACAACAACGGGCGTGGCTACTGGCATTATGAGACGATACATCCCTTTTTCACGACTGATTAAACTGAATGTTTACTTTCTAAAATGGATGGCGAAAAATTTATCCGTGCTTACTTAACACGTTTAGTTACTGTGTATAGTTTTTTCACTCTGACCTTGCGCTGCATTTTACGGAACGTGCATGGATATTTGAAAGGAATGCTTAATGATGAAGGAAACACAATCGGATAGTGATTTTTGGGAAGCAATAAAATTTAGCAGTAAAAATGTGTCGTGGGAACATGAAAAAGCTCTACAGCAAAGAATTAATGGTAAGTTGTCAGCTCGGGAAGCACTAGAAAGGCTAACAACATTGAGTACGGAAATAAAATGGCTGGAGGGTATTCTCAAAGAATCCGATCCGGAAAAAAAGATACCCCTATCTCTAAGCGAATTGTTAAGCGAGCAGCTACAAAATCGTTTGGAGAAGAAAAAACGCCTGATAATTGCTTTGGATTCTACAGAAGTGGATTTTGCTGAATAGTTCTCTTGTAATCAACGTACCGATCGCACCAAGAAAATCCGAATGCCTAAAGCGTACATTGTCGCGTTACATCATCTGACATTATCAGACATTATCAGACTTAAAAAGGACTGATCAAATGCATCGATACGAGTGCCAACTAAGTACAAAAGATCATCTGATTACACTGGATGTTTATTCTAAAAAGGAATTGACGTTTGATGAAGTGAAGGAGCAGGCGATTAATAGTGCTGCTCAAGCATGGAAACAGTTATCGAGCGACCCGTTGACGGAAGAGATTGTATTTATCAGTTACAAGTACCTTGGCTACTCTTGATTTTGAAATACAAAACCCGCTCTGACCTCGCGCCAGGCGGGTTTTTTGCTGCCATAATCCCTCTGTGCATCATGTGATGCCAGTTTGCAGGAAATCATTGAGTCGCACATGCAAATGAAATCAATGTTATGTTCGTGTGTTGTTCTGGTTTACTTTATAAATATTTGGTTTATAATATAAATCAAGAAGGATAACAGGGAGTTGATAACAATGTTTAAAAAGTCCTACGATGAACGAACTGCAGTCCACACCATTTCTTTCGAGCACGGACACATCGATCTGGTGGTCATCAACGACGATGAAGATGCTTGCTTCCGTATCAGCCACGTACATGTTGATGAAGATCAGCGTGGCAAAGGTTTCGGTGTTCAACTCTACGTAGAAGCAGCTCGTCTTGCAAAGGAAATGAATCTTTGTGGAGTAGCGTTTGATGACGAGGCTTCCGAAGAAGCCCAACGCGTCTGGGAATCTCTCCGGAAACGCTCTGACATCACTTTCAAGTGTGATGCCGACTATGCTGGCATCGGTGGATACGCGATCATCTGATCATCTAAAGGAGGAACATCATGTTAGCAGTGATACGTGAAAATCATGACTACCACAGTGACGGCAAGCCTATCATTCTCTCTCTTCACGATCACGACGGAGTTCCCGCTTACGAAAGATCAGAGCACGATACAGTCGAAGAAGCAAAAGCAGCACTTTCGCACTTCGATATTTATTGGCGGGAACCAGACGAGGACGATGAGGTTTCCGGTGATGTGCTGCTTTTGGGTGTGATCCCGTGGCATGCCCCGGAACTTGTCGGCCTTGCTGAAACTGCTGAGCTGCTTGGTTGGAAAAAACAACAAGTGCAGAACTACATCAAGCGAGCCGAAGAAAAAGGATGGCCGGAAGGGATGTTTCCTGAGCCTATCCAACGACTCGCCAGTGGGCCTGTTTGGACACGCGAACAGATCGAATTATACAAGAATGAGCGGAAACAACGGAGGATTCAGATGCGTGTAAAGTGGAGTCGGGAACTTGTTATTGAGACAATTCACAAACGAGCAGAAGACAATAAGCCGTTAAATTACCAGGCAGTCGTCAACGATGATGAAAAGTTAACCGGGGCAGCTCGCAGACTCTTCGGCAGTTGGGATAATGCCTTGATTGCAGCGAACATTGGTCCGAAAACAGTAAAGAACCCAAGAGTTGACATGAAGCCACCAGGGTACTGGAGTAAAGAGCTAATCATGGAAGAGATACGTGAAATAACCACTGATGGTTGCTATCTAAGTGCTCATGAAGTCCAGAAGGCACGCCCTAAGTTGTACTCAAGTGCCACCTATTATTTTGGATCGTGGGCAGCAGCAGTTGAAGCAGTTGGGCTAGACTACAAAACTATCAGAAAAACGAACGAATGGGACAAGCAAAAGGTCATCGAGATACTACAGACGGCTTATAAAGCGAACGCTGATTTGTCTGATAAAACGATTAGCGCGCTTAACAAATCGCTTTACGGTGCAGCGATTAATCATTTTGGCTCTCTGAAGTCAGCTTTGGAGCATGCAGGAATAAATTATGAAGATGTTCGGAGAAATACTGAGTGGTCTAAGTCAAAAGTAATTCATTATGCCAAAACCATTATCGATCACAACATTAAACTTAGTTCATATCTATGGTTTGATGACAACTTTCAAAGCGTTGTCACACAATACTTTGGCAGCAACGACGCCCTCTATCAAGAACTTAGTCTGAACGAAGATGAAGCAGTTCCAACGCCCAATAACATCAAGTTCTTCCGCGAAAAACAGGGAATATCGCAAGAAGAACTCGGCAAACAAATTGGCTTGTCTCGCACCTCTGTTGGCAGGTACGAACGTAATCAACTATCAACGCCCGTAAACGTGGCCATACAAATCGCTAGAGTTTTGAATACGACTGTTGAAGAACTATTTCGTTAGAAAAAACTGACTCCTGCCCGATGAGGCTGCAGGAGTCAGTTTTTTAGTGGCCCGCTACCTTACCTGTTTCGCCTGGGCCATTTGCGGGTGCTGGTGCGATATCCCAGCCTGGTCCTCCGTCCAAAACGAGGTCATACCCTGGGCCATCTTCAAATCTGATAGATTCCCAGCCATCGCCTGGATCAAACGTCCAGTTAGGCTCGGTGCCTCTCATCATGAGATTAGTCATTCTATCCCTCCTCTCTTTTCTATCAATGATACAATTGTTCCACAAAATAGAAAAGCACTCTCGAGGGCTTCGACGTCTTTGGTGATATGCGAACAGAAGGGGAACGTACAAATGAAAAAGCCCTCCTATTGAGGAGAGAGGTATAAAAAAATAAAAAAATGGAACAATTGTTCCTATACACCTATTGCGTAATTACGTAATTAGTGTATACTTAAATTAGGGTTCAGGGTTAGCCTGGACGGCCGCCGGATGGCGGCTTTATTCATTTATGGGAATGTCTTGAGTCCATAACCAGATGGAAAGGGATAATTGAATAGCTTTGTTTCAACAATCTCATAGGCTTTATCTCGAGTATTACTTCTTACAAATTTATGGATTGGATAAGAGATCAAATCTGTCAATTCAAGAGTTATGAAAGATGCTTGTCCATTATGTAAGCTACTCCACTTGGGATTAAAATAGACTCCTTTAATACAGGAAAGCTGTTCTGGTCTGTAATACCGATTCCCTCTATCTAGAAAATCCACAAGGAACTTCAAAATTTCAGCATCTTCTTTTTTTCCTCGAGATTCTAGCAGTAGCATCCCTGTTTTTCCATTTGCTCTTAGCTCTCTGCAGTACCTTTCAACGATAAACTCTAGGCACAGGGTGTATACATGATAGGGGTACGCATATTGTATAACATGTCGGTATTTGTCAATAGAAGCACTATAAACAGTCACAGGGGCTGCTGCAATCATGTCAGATAAATCCAGCATAAATTGTCCGTAGTTAATCATCTTGGGGTTAAACGGCCCTACTCGTTTCCTTATTTCACTGGAATGGAAAACAACCCTTTTCATTCCTTGCTTATATCCAAATTTCCCATCATTCCAGTGCGCATGTTTAACAGCTAAGATGCTGTCTCGAAATGCTGGGAAGTCACTCCTATCTATAACAACTCCAGTGATCGTAAACCATCTGTCTGTTATTGCGCTGGGATTCATAAAATTTTTCATGATTTGCTTCCGGATTCCAGCAAGGTCTGTCGTACCATTTTCATCAAGAGACATGACGGAATCGATTGAATCCTCCCAGCTATCAATTAGCGTTGGTCTTCTTTTCCATTCACCTGACACTATATCTCCCCCCAAATAGACATAGATCGATTGTACCATGCCAACTGAGATTTGTTAGGAGAAAAAACAAAAACACAAAAATAAAGCCTCTCATATCAATTGATAAGAGAGGCTTTATTGCTTACATTTGCTGCTTTCAAAAACCTATACGGTTTGTTGATCATTTTGATAGCTCCACTGTTTTGGCAGCTTGACTCCATGTGACTTGCAACCCGAGCGCCGATGCCAACTCGCGCGCCGGAGCATACGAGACGCCAGCGTCGATCGTCTCTGTCAGGTCGTGGCCGTTGACCGTCACCTGCTTGGTAGCTTGGCACCAACCGACCTTGCCGCCGACTGCCTCTGCAACGACGCGGATCGGCAGCATGGATACGCCGTCTTTGAGGTAGCCGGACGCCGCCAGGCGCTTGCCGTTGATCTCGACGCAAACTTTGTCCACAGGTTTTGCGACTGGTTGTGGATTAGGCTTTAACGCCTGCTCCACATCAGCCTTAAACTTTGCCCATGCCTGCGCCGCTGTCAGCCCGGTGTACTTGCGTGCGTAGTCATCCGCAACAAAGTAAGCCGGGCAGTTTTTCCCGGTAATGTCGTAATGCCGCCACAGCTTGTCCGCGCCCCAACCGTGGCGTTTGAGAATATCCGCTGCCAGCTCCACCGTTCGTTTGTACATCGCTCGAAAATCACCGTCCTGGTTCACGCACATCTCGATGCCAATCGTGCAATTGTTCGGGTACGAGCTGAGCTGCTTCAAAGCTTCGGGTTTGTACGACTTGGCTCCTACGTGATAGCCCATTTCCGTCTCGGGCAAACACCTGATGATCTGCCTGTCGTCCACGATGTAGTGAGCGCTGGCTTCTGTCGTCGGCTTGTTGAAGTAGTTCCGATTCGCCACGGCATCAGCACCTTTA
>NZ_CP085874.1:5500000-6154192 GCF_013284375.2 Brevibacillus sp. HD3.3A | reverse complement strand
CCAGAATCCCTCCTTTTGGGCCATCCGAAAAATAAAAATCACCGATAAAAAATAAACGATAACAATTGCAAAAACCGCATATGTGTGACCCGATTGTCAACACGGTCGTATTTGACGACTGTGGATAAAAAAAGTCGAAAAATAGGGATTCTGCTCGCAGAAGAGAAAAAAAGCAGACGGTTATCCTCATCCCTGTGTGTAACGACATACACATAGGAAGGAATCTGTCCACAAACTTATCCACACCCTGTGGAAAAACCGATTAGCCTATCGGAGTTATTCACGCTTCAAAACAAAAACATAATAACAGATATAAGGCATGGCATCAATGGTTTTTTCATACTTATCCACAAACACAACCACTGGTACTAGCCACATATTCACATATCTATATTTTGTGTACAAGCTGTAGATAAAGTTGTCGAAACCTGTTTTTGTGGATAAAACGATATCCACAGACCCGGGAAATAGTTTTGTGGGGATATTTGCCTTGGAAAGGAAATTCCATCGCTGCTTGACTTTTTTTATATATGTCCTTATAATGCAAAAGAATGTCTGTGCTAGACGGAGGTGTATACGATAATGAAACCATCATTCAACCCTAACAATCGCAAGCGCAAAAAGGATCATGGATTCCGTAAGCGCATGAGCACAAAAAACGGCCGTAAAATTTTGGCTGCTCGTCGTCAAAGAGGTAGAAAAGTTCTTTCCGCGTAGGCCACATTTCCAGTGGCCTTTTTGTTTGCCAGATGATGTCGGAAAATTCTTTTTTTAGGTGGAAAGAGGAAGTCTCGCCGCGGCGTGGAACCTTTTGGTGGAGAATCATTACCTAGCTACCAAAAAAGTTCTTGATTCATGCTGTTTGAAAAGAGCGGGAGGGACGATGAAGCCTAATGAAGAGAATTTCACCGACTTTTTTATTGGGGTAGGCCGTGATTTTGTCCATGAGCTGGCTTTGCCTGACTTAGTTTGCGCCTATGCAGGAGGTTCGGTTGGGAGAGGGGAGGCAGACGCCTTCAGCGATCTCGACTTGAACCTTTTTGTGGAGGGAACAAGGGAACACCGCAGCGAAAATCATTCGTTTCGCGGTCAACTGATTCAGCTGCATGTCCATCCTGTGCCGACTGCGGATGATGTACGCGACAATCCTTGGCGTTGGCGCTATTTGCAGGAAGCACGGCTGGTGGCAGATCCAACTGGCTGCTTTGCAGACTGGTTTCCACAGATGCGTGCTTATCTCGAATCAGAAGAGGCAAAAGCGAAGATGATTGCACAGGCGAGGGCGGCGGTCGAGGAGTACGAGCGAATCGCAGATGAGGCTTTGGCAGAAGGGCGCTTGTACTCCGCTGCTTTGCTCGAATGGGCAGGGTGGCTGGAGGCCATGCAGCTGATTGCTTTCGTCTCGCAAGGACAGCTCAGCGATCGTGCGCTTTTCCAGCTCGTGAGTGGGTTAGGCGGCTGGTCGGAGCTTGAGCGGCACTTTTC
This sequence comes from Brevibacillus sp. HD3.3A, assembly GCF_013284375.2. Taxonomy (NCBI): domain Bacteria; kingdom Bacillati; phylum Bacillota; class Bacilli; order Caryophanales; family Paenibacillaceae; genus Brevibacillus; species Brevibacillus sp. HD3.3A. The sequence goes on along the minus strand of NZ_CP085874.1, from coordinate 6,152,707 downwards.
CGTGAGATACGCTGCAAGAGAAGCGCTTATGGAAGGGCTGGCGGTGCTTTCCGATTATCGTGCCCACTTGCAAACGAAGGCTGGTCCAGAGGCGTTCGCACTCGGAGCGGAAAACGATGTTCTTTTGCAGCAGAAGATGGGAAGACTTTTGCAGAAGGAGCAGTATGTCGAAGCGGGGTTCCTGTTGTTTTCCGAAGCGGTTTGGCTGTATTCGAGCACAGACGCCGACAACTGGTGGGAGGAGCATCGACAAGAGCTTCCGCCAGGGCTTGGGGAGTCGCTGCTGGAGCTGGGCTTTTTCCAGATGGATCAGGCGAAGGCGGCAGAACTGCGAAGCGCAAGAGCCGAGCTGATCGCGAAAATCGGCTAAATTTCTTGCAAAGTATGTGTACTTTGGGAAAAAAGTGGACGAAACAAGGATATACTGGTAGATGCTGTTTGCGTTTTCTACTATAATTGTGATGTTAGGGGTTGTTTACCTTGCATCGTTCACACCGGCTCAAAAAAAATGAGCACTTTCAAGCGGTTTTTCAACGAGGAACTTCTGCTGCCAACAAGCAATTTGTCCTGTATTCAGCCAAGCAGGAGGGACAAGCTGCTTTTCGCGCTGGAATTTCCGTCAGCAAAAAAATTGGTAACGCTGTTATCCGCAACAAAGTCAAGCGGCTGATTCGAGAAGCGGTAGCGCGGTTGGAGTCAGTCATTCCACTCGGCCTCGATCTAGTCATCATCGCCCGTCCGGGAGTGGAAAACATGTCGCTTGAAGCCATTGAGCAATCTTTGTTGCATGTGATGAAGCGGGCCAAAGTGATCAAACGGGCACCCGTACATAATGGAAAAAGAGGGTGAAACGATGGTTGCGAAAATCATGGTTTGGTTGATTCGGGGATACCAGCTGTTCATATCTCCGTTAAAGCCTCCTTCATGTAGATTCGCGCCCACCTGCTCACACTATGCGATCGAGTCGGTTCGCCGATTTGGCGCGTGGCGTGGAGGCTGGCTGGCTCTTCGTCGCATCCTGAAATGTCATCCGTTCCACCCGGGCGGGTTTGATCCAGTTCCGGATCAACGCAAATAGCATACCTCACTGAAGCGGGGAAAAGGAGGACCACCCTTGAGTAGACGTACCCTCAGCATAATTATGCTGACTATGCTGGTTCTTGTTCTGTCAGGCTGTAACCCGACGACTGCTGCACCAATCGGGCCTGACGCAACCGGCTTCTGGGACAAATATCTCGTATATCCCTTGTCCTGGTTGATTAAAGAAAGCGCTTTGATCCTTGGCAACAACTACGGCTTTGGTATCCTGGTAGCGACGGTCATCATCCGTTTGATCGTACTGCCATTGATGGTCAAGCAAATCAAGAGTTCCAAGAGAATGCAAGAGCTTCAGCCGGAAATGCAAAAAATCCGCGAGAAGCACAAAAACGATCCGCAAAAGGCTCAGCAAGAAACAATGGCTCTGTTCCAGAAAAACGGCGTCAATCCACTCGCGGGTTGCTTGCCGATGCTGGTGCAAATGCCAATCCTGATCGCCTTTTACCACGCGATCATCCGAACAGAAGAAATCAAGACTCAAACCTTCCTGTGGCTGACGTTGGGCGAAAAAGACCCGTTCTACATTTTGCCGATCATCGCCGCAGTTACGACTTACTTGCAGTCGAAAATGATGGGACAGGCTACACAGGGCAACCCGCAAATGCAAATGATGCTGATCATGATGCCGCTGATGATTTTGGCTATCGCAGTAACCTTGCCATCTGCGCTCTCCCTGTACTGGGTATACGGTAACCTGTTCACTATCGTACAAACGTATTTCCTGTATCGTGATAAAGGCAATAAGCTTACTCCCAAGGAGGGAACCTCCAAGTGAAAAAGGTGGTAGCTACGGCAAAAACGATAGACGATGCTGTGCAAAAAGCTTTGCTGGAATTGGGTGTACCGCGTGAAAAGGCGAGTATTCGCGTCCTGGAGGAACCAAGCAGAGGGTTGTTTGGCCTGATTGGGGCGAAGGACGCCAAAGTGGAAGTGGAATACCACTACGACCCGGTTGCACAGGGACGTGACTTTCTTCAAGATGTTTTGTCTAACATGAAGGTGAACGCCAAAGTGGAGACTCGTACTAATGAAGAGGGCATCCTGTTTGATATCCAGGGCAGCAACCTTGGAATCATCATTGGCCGCAGAGGGCAGACTCTGGATTCCTTACAGTATCTCGTAAACGTCGTAGCGAACCGTCATGCGGACAAACACGTACGCATCACATTGGATGCCGAGAATTACCGGATGCGCCGCAAGGAAACGCTGGAGCAGCTGGCTGACCGGGTGGCGAAAAAAGCTTTGTCGACCAGACGGGATGTGCGGCTGGAGCCAATGTCGGCTGCCGAGCGCAAAGTAATTCACGCCTTCTTGCAAAAAAGAGCGGACGTCGTTACCTTCAGCGAAGGAGACGAGCCAAACCGATACATCGTCATTGCACCGAAAGAAGCCTCGCGTTAGGCTTCTTTTTTTGTGTCAAAAGGAATGTGTTATCGACAAAAGTCGACGTTTGCGCATGTAGGCGCAGCTTATGTCGAAGCAAACGGTTGTCCACTGTGGATAAATCAAAGCGAGGGTTGAGCTTTTCGAAAAAAGATCATACTGTGGATAACGAGAGCGGACAGCAACCTTGGACGGCAGGGTTGCTTTTTCCTGTTGATGAAGAGAGGGTGTAAAATTTACACTTTCATTTGGAATTTTTCAAGGCGATCTGTTAAGCTAATAAGTTAGTGGCTGACTTGTCTGATTGGAAAGCTTGAGGTGAAGGTCATGAAATTCGATACAATTGCAGCGGTTGCGACGCCGATGGGGGAAGGTGGCATTGCCGTCATTCGGGTAAGCGGTGCGGAAGCGCTCGAAGTTGTGGATAAGATATATAAAGGAAAACAGCGGTTGTCCACTGTGGACAGCCATACGATTCATTACGGGCACTTGTACGACCCGCATACAGGAGATCGGGTGGAAGAGGTGCTGGTGTCTGTTATGAGGGCTCCGCGAACTTTTACGCGAGAGGATGTAGTGGAAGTAAACTGTCACGGAGGAATCGTGTCCGTTGAAAAGGTGCTGGAACTGATTCTCGATAACGGAGCCAGACTGGCGGAGCCGGGCGAGTTTACGAAGCGTGCGTTTTTAAACGGACGCGTTGATTTGTCCCAGGCGGAAGCTGTCATCGATCTGATTCGGGCGAAAACGGACAGAGCGATGAAGGTGGCACTGAATCAGGTAGAGGGGAAGCTGTCGCGTTTGATCCGCCAGCTGCGCCAAAATTTGATTGAAGCCATGGCCCATATAGAAGTAACGTTAGATTATCCCGAGCATGACGTGGAGGAGTTTACGCAAAACTTCCTGCGCGGAAAATGCCTGGAGGTAAAAAGCGAGATTCAACGTCTTTTGCAGACCGCAAAGCAAGGAAAAATCTTGCGTGAAGGCTTGTCGACAGCGATTATCGGGCGGCCAAACGTGGGGAAATCCTCTCTTTTGAACAGCCTTGTTCAAGAGGAAAAGGCGATTGTCACGGATGTAGCCGGGACGACTCGCGACGTTATCGAAGAGTACGTCAATGTGCGCGGGGTGCCTTTACGTCTGATTGATACGGCAGGCATTCGCGATACGGACGATATCGTGGAAAAAATCGGGGTAGAGAAATCGCGGCAGCTTTTGCAAAAGGCGGATCTCGTCTTGCTCGTGATCAACTACAACGAACCGCTCACAGCTGATGATTATGCGATTTTTGAAGCGGCAAAAGGGTTTCAGGTCATCGTGATTGTGAACAAGTTCGACTTGCCGCAAAAAGTGGACCTGGAAGAGATCAAACGCCATTTTCCACAGCAGCCGCTCATCATGACGTCGGCGCGCGAAGAAAAAGGCATCGATTTGCTGGAGCAGGCGATCGGAGAAATTTTCTTCAGCGGCCGTGTACAGCAGGATGATTTGACGTATGTCAGCAATGCCCGGCATATTCAATTGCTGCGCCAGGCGGAAAGAGCGATTGACGAGGCGCTCGGCGGCATTGACGATCTGATGCCAGTCGATATGATTCAAATTGACATCAAAAAGTCGTGGGAGCTGTTGGGAGAAGTCATCGGAGAGAGTGTCGGTGAGGATTTGATCGATCAGATTTTCTCGCAATTTTGTCTGGGCAAGTAGGCTGGTAATAGAAAAGAAACAGTTCGTCATTCGCCGCAAGCAGGGGATGCAGGCATGGCGATGTCGCGTAGTCCGTTAGAGCGAGGAAAGCTCGCGGCACAGGCAAGAAGGAAGTCGTACTGTATTGGCAGGACGCAATCGTTTTGATGAAAAGAAAGTTGTATGCGAGATAGCACTTATGAGCAAGGGGGAAAACAAAATGAACGCTGTACCTGCGTATGAAGCAGGCTCGTTTGACGTCATCGTAATCGGGGCAGGTCATGCGGGGTGTGAGTCAGCTTTGGCTGCGGCACGCATGGGCTGCAACACGCTGCTTTTGACGATCAATCTGGATGCGGTCGCTTATATGCCCTGCAATCCGTCGGTAGGTGGTCCGGCAAAAGGCCACGTTGTACGGGAGCTGGATGCACTCGGCGGCGAAATGGGACGAAATACGGATAAAACGCATATTCAAATGCGGATGCTGAATACGGGAAAGGGTCCTGCTGTACATGCTTTGCGTGCACAGGCAGACAAGTTTGCCTACCAGCACGAAATGAAGAAAACGATTGAAAATACGCCAAATTTGATCCTTCGCCAAGCCATGGTCGAGGAGCTGCTCGTCGAAGATGGAGTATGCGTAGGGGTCATCACCCAGACAGGCGCTCGCTACAAGGCTAAGTCCGTCGTGTTGACTACCGGAACGTACTTGCGCGGAAAAATCATTCTTGGCGACTTGCAGTATGAGAGCGGGCCGAACAACATGCGCCCGTCGATTCGCCTGGCGCTGCATTTGAAAGAGCTTGGTTTTGAAATGACTCGCTTCAAGACGGGAACGCCGCCTCGCGTTCATAAAAACAGCGTTGATTTTTCCAAAATGGAGATTCAGCCTGGCGACCCTGTTCCACGGGCATTTTCTTATGAAACGACAGAATTTATTATGGACCAGCTGCCTTGCTGGCTGACGTATACCAATGAAGACACGCATGGCTTGATCAATAGCAATTTGCACCGTGCTCCGATGTACTCCGGCATGATTGAGGGAACCGGGCCGCGTTACTGTCCGTCTATTGAGGATAAAGTGGTGCGTTTCAACGATAAGCCACGCCATCAAATCTTCCTGGAGCCGGAAGGGCGAAATACAGAAGAGATGTACGTACAAGGCTTGTCCACGAGCTTGCCGGAAGACGTGCAGCTGTCCATGTTGCGCTCGATGGCCGGAATGGAAGAAGTCAAAATGATGCGCCCTGGCTATGCGATCGAGTACGATTCGATTGTGCCGACACAGCTTTGGCCGTCGCTGGAAACGAAGAAATTGCCGGGATTGTTTACTGCCGGGCAAATTAATGGAACATCTGGCTATGAAGAAGCAGCGGGCCAAGGTTTGATGGCCGGGATCAATGCTGCACGCCGCGTTCAAGGGAAACCGCCTGTCATTTTGGGCAGGGAAGAGGCGTATATCGGCGTGCTGATCGACGACCTCGTGACAAAAGGAACGCATGAGCCGTATCGGCTGCTCACTTCCCGGGCCGAGTACCGTTTGCTTTTGCGCCACGACAATGCCGATTTGCGCCTGACTGATATCGGCTATGAAATCGGCTTGATCAGCGAAGAGCGCTACAGACGCTACAACGAAAAACGCCGATTGATCGAGCAGGAAAAGGAACGTGTGGAAAATACGCGTGTACGCCCTGATATGCAACATGTGCAGGAAGTATTGCGCGCTGCCGGTTCGCCGGAATTGACAGAAGTGATCGAGCTGGCTCAGTTGTTGCGCCGTCCAGAGATCAACTACAGCCACATTGTGGCGATGGTGCCAGCCCCGGAAGTTTTGCCGGACGATGTGACAGAGCAGGTAGAAATCCAGATTAAATACGATGGCTACATCAAAAAGTCTTTGCAGCAAGTAGAGCGGATGAAGAAAATGGAGGAACGCCGCATACCAGCCGACATCGACTATCATCAAATTTCCGGCTTGTCCAAAGAGTCCCGCGAGAACATGTCCAATATCCGCCCGCTGAACATCGGGCAAGCTGCGCGTATCGCCGGGGTTACTCCTGCGGACATCTCGGTATTGATGGTGTATCTGGAGTATAAACGCGTAGGGGCAGCGGAGTAAGGAGATTAGCCAAAATGACTAAAGAACAGTTTGCCGAGGCGCTTGCCGCACAAGGCATTTCCTTAACAGAGCGTCAAAAGGAGCAATTCGACCACTTTTTCCGTTTGCTCGTGGAATGGAACGAAAAAATGAATTTGACAGGCATTACGGAAGAAGGACAAGTGTACGTCAAACATTTTTACGACTCGATCACCCCTGCCTTCTACTTTCCTTTTGACCAGGTAAAATCGGTAGTGGATATCGGAGGAGGAGCCGGGTTCCCCAGCATCCCGCTGAAAATTTGCTTCCCGCATGTGAAAATGACGATTATTGATTCGTTGAACAAGCGCATGGGCTTCTTGCAGCATGTAGCGAGTGAACTGAGGCTGGAAGATGTTCATCCGGTGCATGGACGGGCAGAGGATCGCGGGCAGGAAGCCAACTATCGGGAAAAGTTTGATCTGGTCGTAGCACGGGCTGTAGCCCGCCTGAATTTGCTTTCTGAATTTTGTTTGCCATTTGCTCAGCCAAAAGGTCATTTTATCGCTCTCAAAGGGGCAGATATTACGCCGGAGCTGAACGAAGCGAAAAAGGCAATCAAGACGCTGGGCGGCAAAACACGAAAGGTCGAGACGTTCCAACTGCTGGAGGAAGCAGGAGAGCGCAACATCGTGATTATCGAAAAGGTTGAAGCTACACCCAAGAGCTATCCGCGCAAAGCGGGCGTTCCTGCGAAAAAACCGCTGGTATAGTCACTTAATAGGTTTTAAGGAACGAAGGAAGATCGCAGTTTGATGCTGCGGTCTTTTTTTGTGTGAAAAACGTCTCGACGTTTTTCATGAAATGGGATGTGACCACTCGCGGTCAACAAAACGGTCAGGTCATGACCGTTTTGTAGGCAAAAGTCTTGGCGTCTGGCTGCAAAAAAGAGATGCGCTTGAGTGCTGATTGCCCAAAACAGTCATGGGCGGTGTGGTTTCTGGTTTCGTTTCATGGAAAAAGCTTGTGCCAAGGAGAGTGAGTGCTTTGGGGCTGATGACGTGACGGGTATTTCCGTCTTTTTTCTCGAACGGGGCTTTTCTCATGACAAAAGGGAAAGAGATCTTTTGGTGGTCTTGTGATGTGTGCAGGGGAAAGGTGTTTGTGATTGTGTATCGGTCATTGATCGATGGTGATCGGGCAAAGGAATCTACTTTTTCAAGCATGGAGTTCTTTCAGGGGGCATATACATACCAGTAACGTTAAAGAGAACGACACCTGTTCTGAGAGGATGATAGACATGGAAGAAGTGTGGGTGTCTCTTTTTCCATCAGAGCTTCCGACCATATTGCTGAGGCTGTTTCTCGCTTTTTTGGCTGGAGCCATCATGGGGTGGGAACGCGAGCGTTTTATCAAGGATGTGAGCAGACAACGAGGAGCGGGTTTTCGCACGTACAGCCTGGTTTGCTTCGGCTCATGTCTGTTTGGACTAGCTTCGATTTACGGCTTTCAGTCCAGCGGGGTAAACAACGATCCGGGCAGGGTAGCTGCTCAGGTGGTGACTGGCATGGGCTTTTTGGGAGCGGGAGCCATCCTCAAATTTAACGGTTCCGTTAAAGGCTTGACTACGGCAGCAGGGATGTGGGTTGCGTCTGCCATCGGATTGATGTTTAGTGCCGGAATGTATATTACGGCGATTGTCGCTGCTTTCTTTGCCTACCTGACTTTGGACTTTCATCGACTGTTTCCGAAGCTTTTTGCTGTCACCAAGATTTCACATCCTACAGATGAGAGCATAGGAGGAGAGGAGCGGGGCAAACACAGCGGCAGAGCCAATTTCTATGACCATGATCACGATTGATGTTTCACGTGAAACGTTTTTCCCAAGCAGGAATTGGGCAAAGCTTGCAGAATTACTTATATAAAAGAAAACCGAAGTCATTTGCCTAGAAAATGACGATAGGTCAAAGGGGATTTTTCAAAACGATCGGATAGGCAAGAAGCGTCTTTTAGGAAGGACAGTCTGTAGGGCCTGAGAACCTTGTAAGCGAGAATTATGCGCTATCCTCTAAAGGGAACGGAGGAAATGAGGGAAAGAGACATTTCTGAGGGAAAGTGGCTGACGGTCTGAAATGCGAGGAGGGCGGAAACTAGCTCTGAAGAACTAGCCTCCTTTCACAGTGTGAACAGAACATCTATCTCCACAAGCATTTTCGAAAAGACTCGATCAGGTCCGTGCATGACTGAATGGTTGTCATTCACAGTAAGCATGTACTCTTCTGGCAAAACCTTGAAAGCGCACACGCTGATGGATTTTGTCATGGAAGCGGGGATGACAAACTGTAGGCACAAGGAAATTGGGTATACGGTGAATAGTCCCTTCCAGCCGATGTATAAGAGAGACAGACAAATAGCTTCATGAAAAGATTCTGTCGTATGCATCATGCATAGACAGGGCCTTTTTTTCACGTGGAGGATTGTCTGCGCCTTCGCCAAGCAAAAGGGAATGGAAAAGATGATGTCGCGAAACGATTGGGGTGTTGTCAGCAAACGCTGCCAGGAGCTTGCTTTTTGCTGGCGATTGTTTCAAAAGACTCATCTGGTCGAGTATGCGTGGTAATGAGGTTGGAATGACTGATGAAGAAGCCCGTGCCATTGTAGCAGCAAGATTTTTTGTGAACAGCTTGGCGATGTTGATTTTTCCAGAAGCAATCACAAGCAGCAGCGTAAGGATTACCAATAGTACGGATGGAACGGGTAGAAGTGGGGGATTTTTCTATGGCAGTAAGGGATTCATTTTCTCGGATTTTTGGATTAACGGACAAGACAGAGAATGAAGAGATCAGGCAATTACCAGTCGAGGAGATTGTACCGAATCCATACCAGCCTCGAACAGTATTTGATGACGAGAAAATCGATGAGCTGTGTCAAACGATACGCACTCACGGGCTTATTCAACCGATTGTTGTACGGTTGAGAGATGGTCAGTATGAGTTGATTGCCGGAGAACGACGTTTACGGGCAACAAAAAAGCTGGGCATGGAAAGAATCCCTGCGATTATCAAAGATTTCAATGATGCGCAAACAGCTTCCATTGCTTTGATTGAAAATCTGCAGCGCGAGGGATTAACAGCAATTGAAGAGGCGGTTGCCTACCAAAAGCTGATTGATTTGCACGACCTGACACAGGAAAGCCTGGCTCAACGCTTGGGAAAAGGACAATCCACCATCGCCAACAAGCTGAGATTGCTGCATTTGCCGCAAGAGATTCAAGATGCGCTGTTGATGCGACAAGTAACCGAGAGACACGCGAGAGCCTTGATCCCGTTGAAGGATGCGGAGTTGCAAAATAAAGTGCTGGCCGAGATCGTCGAGCGAGAGTGGAATGTCAAGCAAACAGAAGTGCGAGTCAAACAGCTTCTGGAAGCAGCAGAAAATCCAAAAGCGGAAAAAGAGTCGAAGCCGCGTTGGAAGGCATTTTCCCGAGACGCTCGTATCGCCATCAATACGGTGCGGCAATCGATTGATATGGTCATGCAGACGGGTCTGCCCGTAGAGACAAATGAAGAAGACCATGATGAATTTTATCAATTTACGATTCGGATTCCGAAAAACAACAAGTAGGAATGCCGCTTAGATTGGAGCAGATGACAGCGAGGGGGTCTTCGCTGTCTTTATAGAACATAGATAGCAAAAGCAGCAAGGGGATGGCGACAAGGTCGCCTTTCTTTTTGGGCAAATGTTGAAAGTAGCAAAACATGATGGTAGGACAAAAGGAGAAAAGCAGGTAGGCGGGCAGGGAGTTTTTTCTGTTCAAAATCGATTTGTCTGTAAACGTTTGTCAGAATCAGGCGCATCTTTTCCAGCAAAAAGGGGTCAATTGGAACTGTTCGGGCAAAATTAAAGACAAATTGTCTCAATATCAAAAAAACAGCGTACGGGCAAGCATTAAATCTGGTAACATGGGTATTACCGAGCCAGATCATGCGATTAATGGCTGTTCACTTCTGTAAAATGGAAGGGCGTCTTGCGGTTTGTTCGTATCCATAGCCCAGAGGATGAACGAGTTTTTGGGCACCATGTAGCGGATGGCAGAAAGAGTGCGTAATTATAGGTAACGAGGATCACTTTTCATGGTGGAGCAGGCTGATGTTGGCAGAGTACGTTATGTGTCAGACGGCGGGATTGTTGCACGAATGGCAAGCATCGCCCTGAACTGAACGTTCAGGCTGTACAAGCAGCTGGCCAGGCAATGAAAATGATCCATTTATGAGTCAATGAGCGTAAATAGATATTGATATGGGCGTTCCGGAAGGCTGTCGATTGTTTTATGGCATAATCAGCGGCATTCCTACACGAAGAGAATGAGGTGGAGAAGTTGGGTAAAATCATTGCGGTTGCGAACCAGAAAGGCGGCGTCGGAAAAACGACTACGTCCGTCAATCTAAGTGCTTGTCTGGCCGCATTGGGGAAAAAGGTGCTGCTGGTGGATATTGATCCACAAGGGAACGCAACCAGTGGTATCGGGGTAAACAAAGCCGATGTGCGCTATTGTATTTATGATGTTCTCATTAACGACATCAGCCCCGTAGATGCGACTTTGCCTACCGAGATCGAAGGATTGATGATCATTCCGGCTACGATTCAATTGGCGGGAGCGGAAATCGAATTGGTTCCGACCATTTCCAGAGAAGTACGTTTGAAAAAAGCGCTGGAAGTAGTGAAGGACAAATACGATTTCGTCATTATCGATTGCCCGCCTTCTTTGGGGATTTTGACAGTCAATTCGTTGACTGCTGCTGATTCCGTTTTGATTCCGATTCAATGCGAATACTATGCATTGGAAGGTTTGAGTCAGTTGTTGAATACGATCCGACTGGTCCAAAAACATCTCAATTCGCAGTTGTCGATCGAAGGGGTCGTGCTGACGATGCTGGATGCACGCACCAACTTGGGGCTGCAAGTCATTGAAGAAGTGAAAAAGTATTTCCAGGAAAAAGTATACAAAACGATTATTCCACGCAATGTTCGCTTGAGCGAAGCGCCATCACATGGACAAGCCATTATCACGTACGATCCACGTTCGCGTGGTGCAGAAGTTTATTCTGACTTGGCGAAGGAAGTGGTTGGGGTATGAGTAGAGGTTTGGGAAAAGGGCTGAATGCGCTTATTACCTCCAATCTCATTGAAGAAGGGGAGCAAGTGAAAGAAGTTTCCGTCAGTGAGATTCGTCCCAACCCGTATCAGCCTCGTAAAGAATTCGAACAATCGGCTATTGATGAATTGGCACACTCCATTCGGGAGCATGGCATTATCCAACCATTGATTGTTCGGAAGAGCATCAAGGGATTTGAGCTGGTAGCGGGAGAAAGACGTTTGCGCGCCGCAAAGCTGGCGGGATTGAAACAAGTCCCTGTAGTGGTCAAAGCTTATACGGATCAGCAGTTGATGGAAATCGCCCTGATTGAAAACCTGCAAAGGGAAAACCTGAACCCTTTGGAAGAAGCCGAAGCGTACGAAAAGCTGATCGCACACCATGAGTACACGCAGGAGCAGCTTGCACAACGGATCGGAAAAAGCAGACCGCACGTAGCGAATATGCTGAGGTTGTTGCAGCTTCCCGAAAGCATTCGCAAGCTGGTCGCAGCTACAGTGCTGACTATGGGGCACGCCCGTGCACTGTTGAGTGTATCGGATGAAAACATGCAAATGCAGTTGGCAAAGGATGTCGTGGAAAAAGGTCTGAACGTCCGCCAATTGGAAGAACTGGTCAAGCAGTTGAATGTTTCACGTGAAACAAAGAAAAAAAAGCCGGCAAAAAATGAGCCGATTTTGATAGAGATGGAAGAACGGTTGCGCAGTCGCTTTGGAACCGCCGTCAAAATTAAAAAGGGCGCAAAACGCGGCAAGATCGAAATTGACTTTTATTCGCAGGAAGATTTGCAGCGAATCATTGAGATATTGAATGATGAGAAGTAAGTCCGGGAGGTAGTCATGGCGATCATCTATTTGGATAACGCAGCGTCAACTTGGCCAAAGCCACCAGGCGTGAAGGAGCGAATGGCTGAGGCCATCGAAGATTTTGCCGCTAACCCTGGTCGAGGTGGACATACCTTGGCGATGAAAGCGAGCAAGACCGTGTTTCGGACACGCGTGCAGTTATCGCGGTTGTTTGGGATTCAAAACCCGAATAACCTCTTTTTTTATCTAAATGCGACACAAGCACTCAATCAGGCGATCAAAGGCTATCTGAAAGCTGGCGATCATGTGATTGCTTCTTCCGTGGAGCATAACTCTGTCAGACGTCCGATTGAATATATGCGCCGTGAGCATCAAGTAGAAGCGACTTTTGTCGAGCCGAGAGCGGATTTCCTTTTTCATGTAGAGGACTTTGTCAAGGCGATTCAACCGAATACGCGCTTGCTGGTAGTCAGCCACGCTTCCAATCTCACAGGTGTGATTTTGCCGATCGCTGAATTGGGGCAACTGGCAAAAGAAAGAGGTATCGCCTTTTTGGTAGACGCTTCTCAAACAGCCGGGGTACTGCCGATTCACGTAGAGGAAATGAAGATTGATATGCTGGCGTTTCCTGGGCATAAAGGGCTGTATGGGCCACAAGGCACGGGCGGTTTATACGTGCATGGCGACATCGATCTGGAGCCTTTGATTCATGGGGGAACAGGAAGCCAATCGGAAGCGATTGATCAACCGACTACACGCCCTGACCGATATGAGAGCGGTACGCTGAACACGGCTGGTTTGGCTGGCTTGCAAGCTGGCGTCGATTTCATTCTCGAACGAGGTGTCGATCGCATCCGTGAGCACGAGTGGGAGCTGGCGAAGCAAACGATCATTGGTTTACAGCAAATTCCCGGCGTTCAGGTGTATGGTCCAGGGATTGAGACAGAACGGGTTGCCGTCATCGCCTTCAATATCGGGGAAGTGGATGCTTCTGAAGTCTCGTTTATTCTCGATCAGCAGTATGGAATCGCTACGAGATCAGGGTATCATTGCACACCGCTTGGGCATCAAACAGCAGGGACCGAGCAGCGTGGAGCTGTGCGTGCCAGTTTTGGGATTTTCAACACAGAGAAAGACGTAGAAGCGCTTATGAACGCCGTGAGAGAGATAGCATCCGCGTTTTCGTAATGCAGCTATAGGGGGACACAATCGTGATCTTGTTAGGCACCCTGGTAAACGCTGGCGCCATCATCGTAGGAGCCTTGTTGGGCAGGCTTCTGACGAAAATTCCTGATTCGATACGACATACTGTCATGCAGGGCATCGGTCTTGCTGTCATGATTTTGGGAGTCAAAATGAGTCTTGGATCGGGGAATTTTTTGTTGGTGATCGTCAGTATTGTGTTGGGGGCAATCGTAGGAGAATTGATTGGGATTGAAAAAGGCTTGAATCATCTGGGGCATTGGCTGGAACGAAAGGTTGGCGGAGGCCAGGGAAGTATTGCCACAGGCTTTGTGACAGCGACTTTGGTCTATTGCATCGGTGCGATGGCTGTGCTCGGAGCCATGGACAGCGGATTGCGAAACAACCATGATATTTTGTTCACCAAAGCACTTTTGGACGGATTCTCCGCCATCATTTTCACTTCGACACTAGGAATTGGCGTCATGTTTTCGGCTGTGCCTGTATTTGTGTACCAAGGTTTGCTTACCTTGCTCTCAACGCAAATCTACAACTTTGTGAGCCAGACGATGCTCGATGCGATGTTGGCAGAAGTAACGGCAGTAGGCGGCTTGATGATTATCGCTATCGGGATTAACATTTTGGAGATTAAAAAGATCAATGTGGCGAACATGCTGCCAGCATTGTTGATTGCGGCTCTCGGGGTTCCTTTTAGCGAATGGTTGTCCAAGTTTTTATAAGAGAGTGGAAAAAGATTCTTCCTGAACGGGAGAGTCTTTTTTTTGTAGGCAAAATCAGCTTTGCATATGGGACTGAGGCAGTCAAACAGTGGGGTGGGCGCGGACCTGCTGGTACGGGCAACAAAAAGCAAAGGAACAAATGCCGATAATAAAAGAGTCGATGAAATACTGGCAAGCGCACTGCCAAAAATGTTAAGAAGCTTGCAAGAGCCGGCATGACATAAAAAACCGCTATCATCAAAAGAAAATGTCGTGCGATAATGACGAGTAGAACAGAAAGCGCGTTATGGGGAGAGAAAGTCAATGGTAGGTTTTATCGTCAATCCTGTGGCGGGTAATGGCAAAGGGAAGAGAATCTGGGAGAGGATAGAGCCTGCTGTAAGTGGTCTGGGAGCTGTTTTTGTCGTCAGGGAGACATCTGGTGACGGGTCAGCTGAAAAACTGGCAAAAGAGATGATTGAAAAAGAGGGAGTAAATAAAATCATTGCCGTAGGGGGAGATGGAACCGTTCACGGTGTATTGAACGGAATCTATCAATCGGGCCAGTCATGCAAGTTTGGCTTGGTGCCGGCGGGATCAGGAAATGATTTTGCCAGAGCGCACGGGATTGCCACAAATCCTGTCGTGGCAGTAGAGCGGGTTTTGTCAGAGACAGCGGAAAAACGAATTGATTTGATGTGGATGAACGGGCGTGTTGCGGCAAATTCGATTGGTGCCGGATTTGATGCGCAGGTAGCAAGAGCGACTGATCAGGCAAAATACAAGGCATGGTTGAATCGGTGGCGATTGGGCGGTTTGGCGTATGTGATTTCCGTGTTGCGTGAACTGCGCAAATTCCAGCGCAGCAATCTCGTCATGCAAGTGGATGGACAAGTCATCAAGATGGAGGCAGCATGGCTCGTAACAGCTGCCAATATTCCGAATTACGGCGGGGGAATGAAAATTTGTCCCATGGCTGTAGCAAACGATGGTTGGGCCGATATTTGCGTCGTCAGCAATGCGAGCTGTGGGGAACTGTTGCGCGCCTTTGCGAAAATTTATTTTGGCTCTCATATTCATCATCCGAAAGTTTCATTTTATCGAGGGCGCCAGATCACGATTGAGACCGTTAGACCGTATTTGGTTCATGCAGATGGAGAGTTGGTTGGTGAAACGCCGATCGAGATGAAAATGCTGCCGGATCAGCAAGCGATTTTTGTATAAAAAAGGGACCTGTCATCCACATGGGAGTAAGACAGGCCAAAGCAATACGTATAGATGTTGAAAAGGTCGAGGGAAGATGGTCAGTCGTGCAAAACACTATCCAAACGGTTCGGCGAAGCAGCCATTGAAGTGGCTTTGGCCAAACCAGAAGCAATAATCTCTGCCATGTTCATGACGACGGCAAGACGGGTGTTTTGGAGAACGAAATACTCCATGAAGCCGCCGACATTGACGATTCCCGTGATATGGAACGTACCGACAGGCGGCAGCTCCTTTTTAACCCCAGCGCCAGGCTTTAGAGGCCCGCTGATGACGTTGATGTTGCCTACGTGGCTGAATTGGCCGAGACAGGCATCGACGGCAATCAGGGTAGATCTGGGGTGAGTTTCTTGGATGGAATCGAGCTTTTCTTTGAGATTCATCGCATGCACCGGATCGTCCAGCGTGCCGTAAATTTGCAAATGGCTTGGTGCGGCCGCTTGTAGTTTGGTTCCGACAAGAGGACCGAGTGCGTCACCCGTGGACCGATCTGTTCCAATACATACAATCACAATGTCTTCTTCATACGGTTTTAAGCGAAAGCGCTGCGCAAGGTGTCTAGCCAGATGATCCTCTGCGTTTTCACTGCGGTATTCCACTTTAAAAGGTGGCAAAGAACAGTTTTTGAGATTTTCAAATGTACTCATGGCTACCCCCACTCTTGCGGTCTTGGCTTAAAAGTTATAGAAGAGTATTCACAGTATAGTACCGATCCGTCATTTTTATACCTGCTAATGAGAAGGTTGTGTAGGTTTTGAAAAATCAGGGAAGCTGGCAAGCGGGATTTTGAACAGGTAAAATAAGAAGTGCACGAAGGAAAAGCCTTGCCAATAAGAAAGCAAAAATCCGGGAGGGAGATGGATGGAAGGAGAGACTGTACTGATTGCGTTTGATTCCACGCAGCAAGCTTTACGTGCAGAGATGCTGCTGGAGTACGAAGATATTGATATTGACACAAGACCGACGCCAAAAGAGATAACAGCCGGCTGTGCCCTTTCCATTGAATTTCCTCTGCCTGATTACTCTCGTGCCAAAACGGTCATGGAAGAGCAGCAAGTAGTCATCCGGGGATACTTTCGCCAGTTCCTGGGCAAGTACCAGGAAGTCGACGAAAACGGCAACCAGAAGGAGAGGGCAGAATGAATACAGAAAGCTTTTTTGAAAAAATATACGGTGAAATTTACAACTACGTAGCAGATGCAAACATGTGGGTAAGTATAGGGATGACGCTGCTGAAAATCGTTGGAATCATCATCGCATCGCGAATTGTGGTGTCGCTGGTGCAAACAGCAGTCAATCGCGTTTTCCAGCATCGTCAGGGAGCCAAGATACACCTGGATCAGCGCCGCGTCGATACGATGCGCGTGCTCGTCAACAACATCGTCCAGTACACGCTGTACTTCCTGGCGATTTTGATGATTTTGCAGCTGGTCGGCATCGATTTGAAGCCTGTTTTGGTGAGCGCAGGGGTGTTGGGGCTGGCAGTCGGTTTCGGGGCACAAAGTCTTGTCCGTGATATCATCACCGGGTTCTTCATTATTTTTGAAGACCAGTTCGCGGTTGGCGATGTCGTAACGATCAATAACATGACAGGTACTGTACAGGAAATCGGCTTGCGAATTACCCGTGTGCGCAGCTGGACTGGAGAGGTTCATATTTTTCCGAACGGCACGATCACGCAAGTAACCAACTTTTCGCTGCAAAATACGTTGGCTGTCGTGGATGTTTCGGTAGCGTACGAAGAGAATCTGGGTCAGGTGGAAGAAGTTTTGAAGGAAGTGCTGGCAAAAGCGCAAACCGAGCTGGACGATATCGTGGCAGAACCGCAAATTCTCGGAGTGCATGCATTGGGGCCGTCTGAGGTCGTTATGCGCGTGACAGCCGAGTGCAAGCCGAATACCCACCACGGCGTCAACCGCAATCTGCGCGCCATGATCCGCACCGAGTTTACAAAGCGCGGCATCCAGATTCCGTATCCAAAAATCGTTGCGATGTCGGGTAAGGCACAGGGGCAAGCATAGAGCAGAGAGGAGAAGAGAGATGGAAAGGAAGCAATTTGGACTGGGGGACGTTGTACAAATGAAAAAGCCGCATCCATGCGGCACAAATGCGTGGAAGGTCATACGCATGGGGATGGACGTACGAATCAAATGTACGGGATGCGACCATAGCGTAATGATTGGGCGGCTGGAGTTCGAGCGCAAACTGAAAAAAATACTGGTTCGCGCAGAGGAAGAAGCGCAGGAGCAATAGCCATTAGCGATAGCGAAAAACTTTTGAAGGACCTGTCTGTCTTTTTCTACAATGCCCGTAAACGGTGATGACGGCCAAAAGCAGCTGCACCGTTCAAACGGGAGGGATTTTTGCGATGGATGTCAGACGGTTTTGGATGCAATGGGTAGTGATGCTGGGGGTTTTGCTGGTGTTTTCACATTCAGCTGCGGCGAAGGAGCCGAGCAGTTGGAAAGTGAACATTTTGCCCGAGGACAAAGCGGTCGGAGTCGCTGTGGATGATGTGATCACGATGACTTTTTCCGGGGCGATCCAGTTGAAAAATTCTCGGGACATCACTGACAAGTCGTGGTTGTCGCTCGTCCAACTGGTGGATGAGAAGAAAAAGAAGGTGGCTTTCGCAGCCGAGTGGAACGATTCAGCGAAAAGCCTCGTGATCGATCCTGTGGGCAATCTGGAAGCGGGGAAGACGTATCGCGTCACCCTTTTGGCGAAGAAGCTAAAGGATGCGCGAGGAGAGCTGAATCCTGAGCTTTCCGTTGCTTTTGCGACAAAGGCTCCCGTGGATAACATTGCGCCACAGGCGGTGATTTTGCCAGGGCATGGAGCCAAACAGGTGAAAAGCGGTGAGAAGGTGACGCTTCAGTTTGCCGAAGAGGTGGCATTGGTGAGCGGAGAGACGCTATCCAGCAAAACAGCGGGCAAATTGGTGCGAGTGACAGATGAACAAGGCAGGGCTG
Organism: Brevibacillus sp. HD3.3A; assembly: GCF_013284375.2. Classification (NCBI taxonomy): domain Bacteria; kingdom Bacillati; phylum Bacillota; class Bacilli; order Caryophanales; family Paenibacillaceae; genus Brevibacillus; species Brevibacillus sp. HD3.3A. The sequence continues at coordinate 6,134,369 of NZ_CP085874.1, read as the reverse complement.
TCCCGCATACGGTCACCTGGAACAAAAGCAAGCGGACACTGACTGTCAAGCCAAAAGGAAAATGGCAGCCGCACACGAGCTATCAGGTTCATCTCGTTGGCGGGCTGCTGCAAGATCGTGCGGGCAATGTGAATAACTCACAATCGTCCAGTTTCACGAGTGGCGCGAAGTAGTGAAAACGGACTGTGGATAAGCAGAAAAAAAGGATGCAGCCTTATGACGAGGCGCATCCTTTTTCCTTTTGTACGATCAGATGTATCTCCCGGTGATTGTACGAAGGTTATGACTGATCATTGTTTATCGGCTGCATAGCCTGCTAATGATCTATGTGGAATGGGGAAGGTAAGATGCACTCTTGTGCAAGCTTACCTTCAGATAGGCCGGATGGCAGCGGGAAGCTTAGTTGCAGTCACAACCTACGATTACGAGGAGAATGAAGAGAACCAAGATCAGCGCGAAATCGTCAAAGCCGTTAAAGATACCCACTTGCTAACACCTCCTACCCTAGTTTCAATACTCATGCTATGTAGGAACATGAAAATGGGTATGGGCGAATGCCCTGGTTCCGACGAAAATAAGTTATCCACACTGTATCCACAGAAAATGTGGACAACTTTTTGTCGAAAAAAGTAGAAAAAAATGGCGAGTTGAAAGCGGAGTAGCTGTGGATAGGTAGTTATCCACAATCTTATCCACAAAACTGAATTTTCTCTGGATAAATTGACTGTTGTTAATAAATATTTAAAATATTTTTATTAATAAGAAGGAGTTTCAAGGTGGAATAACGTAATTACTCTAACTAGAAATTGGAAAAGCTATATAGAGAAGGAAAAGGGGCGATTTGGATTTGAAAAAGCAAGTATTTGCATCTGTTACTGCATTGGCCATTGCACTTTCAACTGTGTCGGTACCATTCATTCCGTACAGCACACCGGCAGTCGCTTTTGCTGCTGAAAAACCAAATTATCAGACTCGCGCAGACATTCCCGATGAGTACAAGTGGAAATTGAATCATATTTACCCGACCGTGCAGGATTGGGAAAAGGACGTAGCCAAGGTGGAAGCTTTGGCGAATGCATTTACCAAGCATCAAGGCAAGCTGGGAACATCTTCGGCAGCCATGCTTGCGGCTTTTGATGATTACGTGGAAATGATGAGGCTCAATGACAAGGCGTATGTGTATGCCAACATGTCTCTCGACGTAAACTCGGCAAATGCTGATTTGCAGAAGCTGGGAGACCGTGCTGAAAAAATGTACACGCTTGTCTCGGAAAAAACCGCGTGGGTACAGCCAGAAATCGTTGCGATCCCGGATGAGAAAATCAAAAGCCTGCTCGCTGACAAGTCGCTTGCGCCGTACAAGCTGTTCATTGAAGACATGCTCCGCACCAAGCCATACTCGTTGTCCAAGGAGATGGAGGAGCTGCTGGCGAAGTCTTCGCCGCTCGGCAATGCGCCGACCAACATTTACAGCATGCTGTCCAAAGACGTGAAGTTCCCGAAAATCAAGGATGAAAAAGGCAAAGAAGTCCAGCTTACGCGGGCCAACTTTATCTCGTATATGGAGAGCAAGGACCAACGCGTGAGAAGAGATGCGTTCAAGGCGTACTACAGTGCCCTGATTGACTTCCAGGATTCTTTTGCACAGACATTGGCGGCAAAAGTGAAAGGCGACAACTTCTACGCGCAAGCACGCAAGTACAACTCTGCGCTGGAAGCAAGCCTGACGCCGAACAACATTCCGACCAAAGTATACGATGAGCTGATCGATACCGTTAACGACAACTTGCCGCTGTTGCATCGCTACATTGCATTGAAGAAAAAAATGCTCGGAGTGAAAGAGCTGCACATGTACGACATCTATGTGCCGATCGTTCCATCCGACGACAAATATATTTCCTTCGAGGAAGGGAAGAAAATCGTCACCGACGGTCTGAAGGCTATGGGCGACGAGTACGTGAAAGTGCTGTCTGACGGACTCAACGGAGGCTGGGTAGACGTTTATTCGACGGATGACAAACGTACAGGCGCTTACCAGTGGGGAGCGTATGACACGCATCCGTACGTGCTGTTGAATCATCAGGGCACGCTTGATGACGTATACACAATCGCTCACGAAATGGGTCACGCGATGCAGTCGTACTACACGAACAAAAATCAGTCGTACATCTCGTCCAACTATCCGACTTTCACGGCGGAAGTGGCTTCGACAATGAATGAGACATTGCTGTTCAAGAGCATGTACGCGCAGGCGAAGACGAAAGAAGAGAAGATGTATCTTCTGAACCACTATCTGGAGAACTTCCGCTCGACCTTGTTCCGCCAAACGCAGTTCGCCGAGTTTGAAAAAGCGATCCACGACAAGGAACAGGCAGGAGAATCTCTCAACGCCGAGGCGATCAAAAAAATCTACCTCGACATCAACAAAAAATACTACGGCAAGGACATGGTTTCCGATGAGGAAATCGGCATGGAGTGGGCGCGCGTATCCCATTTCTACAACTATAAATACTACGTATACCAATACTCTACGAGCTTTGCGGCATCCCAGGCGCTGGCGAAGCAAATCATCGACGAAGGACAGCCAGCCGTTGACCGCATCCGCAAAAACTTCCTGGAAGCAGGCAACTCGGCACCTCCGATCGAAGTGCTGAAAGCGGCAGGGGTAGATATGTCTACATCCAAGCCGATCGAGCAAGCCATGGAAATTTTCGAAGAAACATTGATAGAGCTGGAGAAATTGGTGAACGAAAAGTAAAATCGTGTAAAAACAAAGCAAAGGCTCCCTGCTGGTTGATGGCAGGGAGCTTTTTGTTGATGATGAGTTTTCGCCAGAGAGTAGACGTTCTGCGTTAAGACAACATCACGGTAACTTTGACAGACGTTTAGCGTTTAATGATGAACTTGCAAAAATCAATGACATGCAAAAAAATCCAGAAACAGCCATAAGCGTATTGTATTCATGGTAACTGTTCATGAAAGACTGGACCATAGAAAAGCCCCATAGGAAAGCGGGGAAAACAAGAAAATAAAACAATTCAGTGCTGGACGAAAGTTTAACATAGAGCAGGACTGTGATTGTGGAAATGAGTAATGTCAGAATCATATTCTGCATTTCAGCGGAAGAAATGGACATGGGAATATCACTGGAAAGCATCATCTTATACAGCCAGAGAACAACGAACCAAACAGCAATGACAGCGTTAGCACAATACATCAAAAGCTTTTTCATCATGCTCCCTCCAGATAAAGCCAGACCGTAAGTCTGAGGAATAGGCTAATCGTTATAACGGGAAAAAAAGGAAAAGGTTTCAATGAATATGTGGTGCGTCATTGCAGTATCAGATATGCTCCTTGTTCACTAAATGGCAGCTTCCCAGCCAAAACAACACCTAATAAGCAATCCCCACCCGCATCCGCAAATAATCCAAACTATTAAGCTGCTTGTACGCAAACTCGGCTGTATCGGGAACGGAAATTTGCATGCCGTCTACAGGCAGGTGGTGCGCTTCCACCCGATAGTTGCCTGTATAGCTGCCGTCTGGCAAGTAAGTCGGGCAAACAATCGTCCAGTCCAGCCCGGATTGCGCAAGCAGCAAGTATGCCTTGTGGTGTTCTTCGGCGGCGCGGGTCAGTTTTTGCCGGGATTCACTCGATTGGTAGCGCAGCAGTCCAGGGGAGACTCTGCTTTGCAAAATTCCTGCCGTACCTACCGTGACAATCCGGCTGACGCCTTCCTGCTTCATGGCATCCAGGATGAAAGGCATGCTCTCGGTGAGAGTTGTGGTTCCGTCCGTACCGAGAGCGCTAATGACTGCACTGGCTCCCGACATGGCCTGCTTGACATCGTTTTCGTTGCAAACGTTTCCGGCAAGTACGCGCACAGTTTGGGGTAAATCGTGAGGGAGTTTGTCTACAGAGCGAACCAAAACGGTCACTTCATGGCCGTCTTTCAATGCATGCTGCAAAACATGGCTGCCGACGCGTCCTGTTGCGCCGAGAAGCAGAAGCTTCATTATGTATCCACCTCATTAACGTGTGATCGGGTCAAGTGCTTTTTGTAAAGTCTAGCATGTCTTTTTTTGTCCCACCAGCTTCAGCTATCGTAGAGCTTGAAAGGAGGGAGGATTTCACGCAAGCTGCTTCCAGACAGGGTCTAAAGTTGCCACAAGGAGACAATTGTATTCTTAAAACCAAATCTATATACTTAAAAGGATGTTAGGATGATGACAAGGGAGTGTATATAGATGGGTGCATCTTGCGGGATTGTTGGTCTCCCCAACGTAGGGAAATCGACACTGTTTAATGCCATTACACAAGCGGGCGCTGAGTCGGCGAACTACCCGTTCTGTACGATTGACCCGAACGTGGGGATCGTAGAAGTTCCAGATCCGCGTCTGACCAAGCTGACCGAGATCGTGGTTCCGAATAAAGTCGTTCCGACTGCATTTGAGTTCGTGGACATTGCCGGTCTGGTAAAAGGCGCGAGCAAAGGCGAAGGACTCGGCAACCAGTTTCTCGGACACATCCGTGAAGTAGATGCGATCGCACACGTGGTTCGCTGCTTCGAGGATGAAAATATTACGCACGTGGCAGGCCGTGTCGATCCCCTGAGCGATATCGAGACGATCAATCTGGAACTGATTTTTGCCGATCTGGACTCCGTTGACCGTCGGATCGACCGCATCGCGCGCAAGGTGAAATCCGGTGACAAAGAATCGAAGCAAGAACTGGACGTGCTGGAAAAGCTGAAGGCTGCTTTCGAAGAAGGTCAGTCTGCACGCAGCGTAGAGCTTGACGATGAAGAGCGCAAATGGATTCGCGACCTGCACCTTTTGACAATCAAGCCGATGCTGTACGTGTGCAACGTAGCGGAAGACGGCATCAACGACGCAGACACCAATCCGCATGTGCAAGCGGTTCGCGAGCATGCGGCAAATGAAGGGGCAGAAGTAGTTGTCATCAGTGCCAAAGTCGAGGCGGAAATCGCCGAGCTGGAAGGCGAAGACAAAGAAATGTTCCTGGAGGAGCTTGGTTTGGCTGAGTCCGGTCTGGACCGTTTGATTCGCGCTGCCTACAAGCTGCTCGGTTTGGTTACCTACTTTACCGCAGGGGTACAGGAAGTTCGCGCATGGACCATTCGCCAGGGCACAAAAGCTCCAGGAGCGGCTGGCGTAATTCATACCGATTTCGAGCGCGGCTTTATTCGCGCAGAAGTGATTGCCTACAACGATCTGGTAGATGCTGGTTCGGTTGCGGCAGCGAGAGAGCGCGGAAAGTACCGTCTTGAAGGGAAAGAGTACGTTGTTGCCGATGGAGATGTCATGCATTTCCGCTTTAATGTTTAGTACGAAATAGTTGATTCGCCATAGGCATTTTGCTATAATACGATAATGCGAGTATTTATGGAGTGCATGTTATGCGTTTCGTTTTAGCACTCGCTCCTTGCCCGAACAGGGCCGCAAAGTCCATAAGGAGGTGAAAAGGTATGCGTCAATACGAAGTTATGTATGTATTGCGTCCAGACCTTGAAGAAGAGAAAGTAAAATCCAATGTAGCTCGTTACAGCGAAGTTGTGACTAACTACGGTGGCGAAATCTCTAAGCTTCAAGAAATGGGTAAACGTCGTCTTGCGTACGAGATCAATAAGTTCCGTGAAGGTTACTACGTTCTGATGAACTTCAAAGCGAACTCCGATGCTGTTGCGGAAGCAGAGCGTTTGATGAAAATCAACGACGACGTAATCCGCTTCATGTTTGTTCGTGATGAGAAGTAATCATTGTCGCGGTCAGAGGGGGAACCAAGATGAATAAAGTTATTCTCATCGGCAACCTGACGAAAGATCCTGAACTTCGCTACACGCCAAATGGCGTTGCCGTTGCTACTTTTACCGTGGCTATCAATCGTCCTCGCACTAACCAGGCGGGTGAGAGAGAAGCCGATTTCATTAATATTGTCGCTTGGCAAAAACTTGCCGATCTTTGTGCAAGCTACTTGCGCAAAGGAAGACAAGCTGCCATCGAAGGGCGCCTTCAGACGCGTTCCTACGATAATAAAGAAGGAAAACGCGTATACGTAACGGAAGTCGTTGCTGAAAACGTTCAATTTTTGGGCGGACGAGGCAATGAAGGCGGCGGAGATAACGCAGGATACGATCCAGGACCGGGCTTTGGTGGCGGTAACAAGCCATCCGGTCAGAGAAACAATGACTTTGATCCGTTTGGTGATCCCTTCGCGAGTGCAGGCAAGCCGATCAACATCTCTGATGATGACTTGCCGTTCTAAGAATCGTACAACTTTCACATTCCTAAGAAGGAGGGACTATCATGGCACGCAAAGGACGTCCTAATAAGCGTCGTAAAGTATGCTTCTTTAAAGTGAACAAAATCAAGCACATCGATTATAAAGATGTAGACTTGCTCAAAAAATTCATCAGCGAACGCGGCAAAATCTTGCCACGTCGTGTAACTGGTACTTCTGCGAAGTATCAACGTGCTCTGACAATCGCGATCAAACGCGCTCGTCAAGTAGCATTGCTGCCTTACACGGCTGAATAATTTACACAAGTGATAAAAAGGGGGACACAATTGCGTGGCCCTCTTTTTTCCATATTTTTTGCTAATCTCAAACGAGGTGCTGACATGCCTTCCAAAACAAAGCAATTGGCTGAAAATGCCCTGATGCTGGGTATTGCACTGGTGCTGTTGTTCCTCAGTACATATACCGTGCTGGGATCACTGGTCAGTTTCCTTTTGCCGCTGCCTTTTATTTTTCTGGCCGTAAGCCGAAGCGTGTCCAACATGGTGTGGATTTCAGTCGTATACACCTTCCTTGGGTGGATTCTCGCAGGGCCGATTGCCGCCACGATCGCATTGATGGGCGCGGTCTGGGGTTCTGCCATGGGGATTGTTTATGCGAAAAGAGGAAAGGCGCTTCCCGCGATTGTGGCCGGAGCGGCGGTTGTTTTCCTCAGTACCGTTTTTGGACTGGCTTTTATGGCGTACGGGATGAACTTCAACTTTCAGAACATGCTGGAAGAAACCGCCCGCATGCGCCCTTCCTTTGTGACCAAGGAACAGTTTGATCAGATGCTGGCTTTGGTCAAGATGGTGTTGCCTACGAGCATCGTGATGTTCAGCTTTATTTCCAGCGCCATTACCCATGGTCTGGCTGGCCTGATTGGAAGACGGATCAAAAAGCCGATTCCGTTGCTTAAGCCGATCCGGGAATGGAGCTTCCCGAGATCTTTGATGTACTACTATTTTATCGCCATGATCAGTATTCTGGTCTTCGGCGCCAGTATGCAGGGAACGTTCTGGGAAACAGCAATCATGAACGTAAAGGTCATGCTGGATGCGATTTTTACGCTTCAAGGCTTGAGCTTCTGCCTGTTTGCCGCGTACTTGTACGGGTGGAAGAGATTGACTCCAGTGCTTGTTGTCTGTCTATTTATTTTTCCGTTCTTAAGCACTATACTTAGTCTGGTAGGGATATTTGACTTAGGGCTTCGTTTGCGTGAAAAACTGGAAACAAGAGTGAAGAGGGGCTGAGGAAATGCCCAAATTCCTGTTAAAGCGTTGGTACGGGATGCATATGGTCCTGGCACTCAGCTTTAGCTTGCTGTTGTTGGGGATTTTGACCCTGCACCATTGGATGTACGGGGCGATCGGCATTATCTGCTTGATTGGCCTGATTCTATACGCCCTTCAAGCGGAAAAAGGATTCCAGCGGGACTTGCGCCTGTATTTGGCGACAGTTACCCACCGGGTGAAAAAGGCCGGAGAAGGCGTTATTCAGGAGCTGCCGATCGGAATACTCCTATACAACGAGGAAAAGGCAATCGAGTGGGTCAACCCGTTCATGACACATATGTCCGGGGATGAGTCGATGATCGGGAAAAGCCTTCAAGAGGTATTTCCCCAACTTGTGTGGAAGCCGGAACAAAAACGGCTGGAATTTACTTATAATGAGCGGGTATACGAGGTCATGGTTCGGTCCGATGAGCGTCTTTTGTATTTCAAGGACATTACGGACTTTAAAGAATTAACGACGCGTTACCATCGAGAAAAGGCTGCTCTGGCGATTATTCACCTCGACAATCTGGACGAGGTTGGACAAGTCATGGACGATCAGAGCCGCACGCTGCTGTCGACGAGTGTGGCTGGCGTGATTACAGAGTGGGCCAACAAACATGGCATATACCTTCGCCGAATCACGGCTGACAAATTTTTGGCGCTGATGGAACGGGAAGCACTTGATAAATTAGAAGAAACACGTTTTGACATTCTCGATGTGGTGCGGGAAATGACAGCCGACAACAAAATTCCGATTACGCTCAGTATCGGGGTGGGAGCGGCTGCAACTACGTACATCGAGCTGGGGCAAATGGCCCAATCGAGCTTGGATATTGCCCTTGGCCGCGGAGGAGACCAGTGCGCGATCAAGATTGGCAACAAGCTCACCTTCTACGGAGGAAAATCGAATGCCGTGGAAAAACGGACGCGCGTTCGCGCACGGGTGATTGCCCATGCGTTGCGTGATTTGATCCACGAGGCTGAGCATGTGATCGTAATGGGCCACAAGCAGCCGGACATGGATTCCATCGGTGCTTCTCTCGGTGTGCTGAAGGCTGTGCAATTGCACAATAAGGCAGCTTATATCGTCATGGATGAAGGCAACAATTCTGTAGAACGACTGATGCGGGAGATTTACGCCAATGAAGAATTGGCAGAAACATTCATCACTCCGGAGCAGGCGATCAGACTGGTAACGGGCAGAACGCTGCTCGTGGTTGTCGATACGCATCGTCCGTCTTTGGTCATTGAGCCGAAACTGCTTGGTGAGACAAGCCGGATCGTCGTCATTGACCACCATCGACGTTCGGAAGAGTTTATCGAGCCGGTTCTTCTGTACCTTGAGCCGTATGCTTCTTCGACATCAGAGTTGGTTACGGAGCTTTTGCAATACCAGAGCGAGCGCTTGAATATTGACAATCTGATCGCTACGGCTCTTCTGGCAGGGATCGTCGTCGATACGAAAAGCTTTGCCTTCCGTACGGGTTCGCGTACTTTTGAAGCAGCGTCTTTCCTGAGACGGAACGGTGCCGATACGGCTGCTGTTCAACGTTTGCTGAAGGAAGATTTGAGCCAGTACGTGAAACGGGCTCGCATCATTATGAATACAGAGACCTACAGAGACAACATGGCGATTGCCATGGGTGATCCTGCCGAGAACTATACGCAAGTCCAGGTCGCACAGGCAGCGGAACAGCTGCTCACACTTTCTGGCATCCAGGCATCTTTTGTCGTTGCCGAGCGAGGCGATGATACGATTGTCATTAGCGGTCGTTCTTTGGGCGACATCAATGTACAGTCGATCATGGAGCTGCTTGGCGGGGGCGGACACCTGACAGGGGCCGCCACCCAAATCCAGGGCATTTCCGTCAAGGAAGCGACCCGACGTTTGAAAGAAGCGATTGATTCGGTCGTGTAGGCCAATATGAAAAGGGGGAAACGATGATGAGAGTCATTTTTCTTCAAGATGTAAAAGGCCAAGGTAAAAAAGGCGAGATTAAAGATTTGTCTGAAGGCTACGTACGCAACTTCCTGCTGCCGCGCAAACTGGCAAAGGAAGCGACAGATAGCAACGTGAAAACATTGGACGCTCAAAAGCGCAGCGAAGAGAAACGTAAGGAGCAGGAAAAACTGGAAGCGCAAGAACTTGGCGTGAAGCTGGGCGAGCTGACAGTGAAAGTAGCAGGAAAAGCTGGCGAGGGTGGACGACTGTTCGGAGCGATTTCCAGCAAGCAAGTCGCACAAGCGCTGGAAGAGCAGTTCAAAATCAAGCTGGACAAACGCAAGCTGGAGATGGATGCGATCCGTTCCCTTGGCGTAACCCAAATCAAAGTGAAGCTGCACAATGAAGTAACGGCGACACTCAAAGTTCACGTGGTGGAAGAATAATGACGCAAACTTGGAGGGTGTGACGTGAGCGACCTGTTTTTGGATCGTGTCCCGCCGCAAAACAAGGAAGCGGAACAATCGGTACTCGGTGCCGTGTTCTTGTCTAAGGAAGCTTTAATCACGGCTATCGAGATTCTCCGTCCGGAAGATTTTTATAAGACAGCGCATCAGCGTATTTTTCAAACGATGGTGGACCTGTACGAGAAGGGCGAGCCAGTCGACCTGGTTACCGTAACCGCAGATTTGCAGGACCACAAGCTGTTGGACGAAGTTGGCGGCGTAACGTATTTGACGGAAATCGCCAGTTCCGTTCCGACAGCAGCGAATATCGAATACTATGCCAAAATCGTCGAAGAAAAAGCTTTGCTGAGACGATTGATTCATACGGCAACCAAGATCGCCAACGACGGCTACTCCCGCGAAGACGATGTAACAGAGATCATCGCGGATGCCGAGAAGTACATCATGGAAATCGGGCAAAATCGCAACAGTGGCGGTTTTACACCCATTCGTGATGCCCTGTTGGAAACGTATGAGCGGATCGAGTTTTTGAGTCAACGCCGCGGAGACATTACGGGTATTCCATCGGGATACACCGATTTGGATAAAATGACCGCAGGATTTCAGCGCAGCGACCTGATCATTTTGGCGGCGCGTCCTTCTGTAGGGAAAACGGCTTTTGCCTTGAATGTCGCACAAAATGTAGCTGCACGAGCTGGAGAGACAGTCGCCATCTTCTCGCTGGAGATGGGTGCTTCCCAGCTGGTACAGCGTATGATCTGTGCGGAGGGCAATCTGGACGCTTCGCGCATGCGTTCCGGGACGTTGGAGGAAGATGATTGGCAGAAGCTGACGATGGCGATTGGGACACTGGCGAAAGCGCCGATTTTTATCGACGATACGCCAGGGGTAACCGTTCAGGACATCCGGGCAAAATGCCGCCGTCTGCAAGCAGAGCGCGGCCTCGGCATGATTCTCATCGACTACTTGCAGCTGATTCATGGCCGAGGCAAAGGCGACAACCGTCAGCAGGAAGTATCGGAGATTTCCCGTACGCTCAAAGGGATTGCCCGTGAGCTGAATGTGCCCGTGATCGCCCTGTCTCAGCTCAGCCGTGGTGTAGAGCAACGGCAGGACAAGCGTCCGATGATGTCTGACATTCGTGAGTCCGGTTCGATTGAGCAGGACGCCGACATCGTAGCGTTTTTGTACCGTGATGACTACTACGACAAAGAATCGGAAAACAAAAACGTGATTGAAGTCATCATTGCCAAACAGCGTAACGGCCCTACCGGAACAGTTGAGTTGGCGTTCCTCAAAGAATTTAACAAATTCGTCAGCCTGGATCAGCGCTTCCGAAACCAGGCAGGGTAATAGAAGAAAGAGAAAAACCGAAGCCGGAGTAAATTCCGGCTTTTTTTCTTGGCCAAAAAGATTGACAAGGCCAAGTTTTCTAAATTGAATTGCCGAACATATAATCTTTCCACTATTTAAATGTTCGTATTTTCCGTTGACATGCAAGAAATGGTTTAGTACACTTAGATTGTTTCAGGCCCAAAAGGACATGATGATATCAGGAGGTGTTTTTCGATGTCAACAGTCGTTGTCGTCGGAACCCAGTGGGGCGATGAAGGTAAAGGTAAAATTACAGACTATTTGGCTGAAAGCGCAGAAGTAGTAGCTCGTTACCAAGGTGGTAACAATGCAGGCCATACCATTATTTTTGATGGTAACAAATATAAGCTGCACCTGATTCCATCCGGAATTTTCTATACTGACAAGACCTGCGTAATCGGAAACGGCATGGTAATCGATCCGAAGGCATTGGTAAAAGAACTGGAGTACATTCACAGCTTCGGATTCTCTACGAAAAACCTGAAAATTAGTGATCGTGCGCATGTCATCATGCCATACCACATCAAGCTGGATGGCGTGGAAGAAGATAGCCGCGGAGCTAACAAAATCGGTACAACCCGCAAAGGGATTGGCCCGGCATACATGGACAAGGCAGCTCGCATCGGTATCCGTATCGCAGACTTGCTCGATCGTGAAGAGTTTGCTCGCAAACTGGAGCGCAACCTGGCAGAGAAAAACATGCTGCTGGAAAAGCTGTACAATACAACTGGTTTCGAACTGCAAGAAGTGCTGGATGAGTACCTCGCTCTGGCTGAAATCATTCGTCCATACGTAGCTGATACTTCTGTTGTACTGAACGACTCTATCGATAACGGCAACCGCGTTCTTTTTGAAGGCGCACAAGGGGTATTGCTCGATATCGACCAAGGCACGTATCCGTACGTAACGTCCTCCAATCCGATTGCAGGTGGAGTGACAATCGGTTCCGGTGTGGGACCAACCAAGATCAACCAAGTAATCGGTGTAGCAAAAGCATACACCACGCGCGTAGGTGACGGTCCGTTCCTGACTGAGCTGACTGACGCTACTGGCGATCACATTCGCGAAGTTGGCTTCGAATACGGCACCACAACTGGTCGTCCTCGCCGCGTAGGCTGGTTTGACAGCGTAGTCGTTCGCCACGCTCGTCGCGTGAGCGGTATTACTGGCTTGGCGATCACCAAGCTGGATACTTTGTCCGGTATTGAGACTCTGCGCATTTGCACAGCGTACAAATACAACGGCGAAATCATCGAATCGTTCCCTGCAAACCTCAACCTGTTGGCAAAATGCGAGCCGGTTTACGAGGAACTGCCAGGCTGGACAGAAGACATCACAGGTGTTCGCAACCTGAACGACCTGCCAGAAAACGCTCGTCACTACATTGAGCGCATCACCCAATTGACTGGTATTCCAATGTCGATCTTCTCCGTAGGACCAGATCGCGAGCAAACCGTTGTTGTACGCGGCATTTGGGGATAAGCATCACGTCAATAGCATACGCCCTCGCCAGTACATGTGCTGAGAGGCGATAAGAAAAGCTGTCGATGATTCGGCAGCTTTTCCTTTTTTTACGGACAGACAAGAAACGACACCCTCTGGGCATAAGGTTAGACATAAGGAGAAATGGAGAGGTGATCGTGATGATGGGATTTGATCAAAAAGCCAAGAAGCTGCTTGGGAAAAACGTACAGGTGAAGATGATCAACGGCGTCGTGATCAAAGGAACCATGACACATTTCAACAACGGTTACCTTTGCTTCATCACCACTTACAAGCAGCAAAATGACGCTGAAAAGACAACGATTCGCAGACTCGCACTCAAAGATGTAACATCGATGCAAGAAGTGTAAGTCTGGATGTCCGCGACGAAATAAGCCATCTTTCCGTACGATCAGGAAAGATGGCTGTTTATTGTTTGCCTCAGGCTATTGCTCTCCCAGTAATGAAAATATCCCCCAAATGTTTGTCCATCTGGTGAATATTCGCTCGTCATAATTTTTATTCGACAGCAATTTACACTTGATGTTGTCGTGAAACTTATGGTAAAGTCGACATAGTTGGTTTCTTTGGGCATTTTGGCAGATAATTGGAAACTAAATTTTGGGATATATGACCTAGTCGGTATTTTTAAAATTTTCGGAAATGGAACGAGATAGTTGTATCTGTTTTCAGGAGGGACAAGTTATGCAATGGTCTGAGTGGACGGCCAAGCTGCAAGAACGGTCAGAACGTATCGTTCGAGATTGCAGCGATCTGGCGAAACGCGCAATGAAACGTACAAGCTCGTACATCCAAGAACATAAAAAGCAGACACTTTCCATCGCAGCGGGATTGGTCGTTACGGTGGCAGCGGGAGCTTCTGCACAATATTACTACACGAGCAATGTCACATCCGTTTATCATGTCATCGTCAACGGACAGGAAATCGGTGTGGTGAACGACCCGAAAGTCATTCATGACTGGACGACAGCGAAGCTGGAAGAGGAAAAAGCAAAAAAAGGTCTGAACCTGACGCTCGCTGATTATGTAACATTCCAGGAAGAGCGTGAATTTAAAGCATCTTACGACAACGATGCAGCTGTCAAAGCACTTGCTTCGATCGCAGACATCAAAGTTCAGGCAGTGAAGCTGATCATTGACGGAAAAGTAGTCGGTTACTTGCCTGATCAGGAATCAGCAGACAAAGTGCTGGCTGACGTGAAGCAAAAATATTCCGGCGTACCAGCTTTGACTGGCAAGCAAGCGGCAGTAGCAGCAGCTTCCATGTCTGAAGTGAAAGCAAACCCGGTAAAAGAAGTAACATTCAAAGAAAACGTAGAGTTGCAGACCGAACCAGTAGCTGCAGCTCAAATTTTGCCTGCCGAAAAAGTGGAAGAACTTTTGGTCAAAGGCTCTTTCAAAGATTTGAAACACACCGTAGTTGAAGGAGATTGCATCGGCTGCATCGCCAAAAAATACGGCATTACTTCAAAAGACATCTATGCCAACAACCCGGGCATTACGGAAAATACACTTTTGCAGCTCGGTCAGGAAATCAATGTGACAGCGATTCGTCCGTTGGTTACCGTACGGGTAAAGGAAGAAGTATCCCAGCAAGAAATGATCGCGTTCTCTACGCAGATCAATAACAACGAGAAGCTTCCCAAAGGGGAAACAAAGGTTATTCAAGAAGGTAAAAACGGTACGAAGCTCGTTCAATACGAAGTAGTGAAAGAAAATGGACAAGTTGTCGATCGCAAAGTTATCAAACAAGATGTAGTTGCACAGCCTGTAGCAAAGATCATGGAACGCGGAACAAAAGTGATTCCTTCGCGTGGGACAGGCCGTTTGAGCTGGCCAGCCAGCGGATATGTGAGCAGTGGCTTCGGTTCTCGTTGGGGCAGACTGCATAAAGGAATTGATATTGCCGGACAAGGGTCTGTCATGGCGGCAGACAACGGCCGCGTAAAATTCGCGGGCTGGGACGGCGATTACGGAAAAGCAATCATCATCGACCACGGCAATGGCATGGAGACGCTGTACGGTCACCTGAACACGATCAGCGTAAAAGTCGGCGATGTTGTTGAACAAGGAAAGAAAATTGGCGTTAAGGGTTCGACAGGAGACTCCACAGGTGTCCATCTCCATTTTGAGGTTCATCAAAATGGACGAGTTCAAAACCCGATTCGTTACTTAAAATAGACATGTAATTTTTGGATGAAGAAGGGCGACTCTTTGGAGGAGCCCTTTTTGTCGTATCAGGATGTTTTTGCATACAAGGGCAGGGAGTGTCTGGCAGGGGTTTCTATGCAGGCCGGACATGGTGTATTGTAGAGGAATAGCGATGTGCGAAGTGGAATTGTTATAAGGAAAAGGAGGGAGCGGGATGGCAAAACTCCTCGTGGTAGATGATGAAAAGCCGATTGCAGATATATTGAAGTTCACTTTTGAAAAAGAAGGGTACCAGGTCGTGTGCGCCTACGATGGCGATGAAGCGCTCGTTGTCGTGCAGGATGAGAGACCGGACCTGATTTTGCTGGATGTCATGCTGCCTGGCAGGGACGGGATGGATGTATGCCGCGCTGTCCGTCAAACACATGATATCCCGATTATCATGCTGACAGCCAAAGACTCGGAGCTGGACAAGGTGCTTGGATTGGAGCTGGGGGCGGACGATTACGTCACGAAGCCTTTCAGTACGCGCGAGCTGGTGGCACGGGTGAAGGCTCACTTGCGCCGCAATCGTCCGAAAGCCGAAGAGAAAGACAGCCAGCATCTGTTGCGGGTACACGAGCTGGAGATCGATTTAAATTCCTACACGGTGGAAAAAGTGGGAGAGCTGCTGGATTTGACTCACCGCGAGTTTGAGCTGCTGATGTACTTGGCCCGCCACCAGGGACAAGTGATGACGCGGGAGCACCTGCTTCAGTCTGTTTGGGGCTTTGACTATTTTGGCGATGTGCGGACAGTGGACGTTACGATTCGCCGCTTGCGTGAAAAGATCGAGGACGATCCTAGCCAGCCGAAGTACATTATCACTCGTCGCGGCTTGGGCTACACGATGCGCAATCCCGGAGTGGGAGGCACGCCTGGATGATGAGGCGGCTGTTTAAAACGATCCAGTGGAAAATGGTCGTCATCTACATGCTGCTGATCCTGCTTGCTATGCAGTTCATCGGCGCTTATTTCGCTCGGGAAGTGGAAAGCTATTACATAAATAACTTTTCAGAGGCGTTGAATGCTCAAGCGAGTCTGTTGGCGAGTCTCCTGGAAAGCGATTTGCGGCCGCGTGACGGAAAAGAACCGAGCGTGGAGCAAAATCGCCAGGACATCGACAATCTCATCAACAACCTGGTGAAAATAAACGGCGCCAACGTCCAAGTCATTGACCAGACGGGAACGGTGGTCAGCACGACAGAGGACAAGAGCACGATCGGCCAGCGTACCTCGCAGCCGGAAGTTACGGTGGCATTGCTCGGAACGCGCAGTGAATCGATGCGGATTGATCCGCGGACCGGAGCGCGAGTCAAAGTGCTGGTTCTGCCCGTAAAAGGCGATCAGATTGTTTACGGCGCTGTCTACATGATGGCTTCCATGGAAGGAACCTATACGACGATTCGCAAAATGAACGGGATCTTGGCGACGGGCACGATGTTTGCGCTCGTCATCACAGCGGTGCTTGGCGTGGTGCTCGCCCGGACCATTACGAAGCCGATCAAGGAAATGACGAAGCAGGCAAGGCTTGTTGCCGATGGTGATTTTAACAGCAGTGTGCGCGTGTACAGCGACGACGAAATCGGACAACTCGGGATGGCTTTCAACCATATGACGCTGCGGTTGCAGGAAGCGATTTTGCAGCAGGAAGAAGAGCGGGAAAAGCTCGCCGGTATTTTGAGCAACATGACAGATGGCGTGATTGCGGCCAACCGCAGCGATCAGATTATTTTGTTCAACCGCGCTGCGGAAGAGATGCTGCAAGTGCGAATGGCTGACGTCCTGCGCAAAAAGAGAACGTTGGCTGATTTGCTGGGGCTGCCCCCTGAGGACGAAATGTCGTTGTACGCCCAGGAGGAGCCGCTCTTCATTGAAATGCGCCTGCCCAATCAGGAAGAAGTTATTTTGCGCGTGACGTTTACGCCGTTGCAGCACGACAGCGGCAAAAAGGGCGGAATCATCGCAGTAGTGGCAGACGTAACAGAGCAGCAGCGGCTGGAGCAACAGCGCAGGGAGTTCGTCGCCAACGTATCGCACGAGCTGCGCACTCCACTGACGACGATCAAAAGCTATGTAGAAGCTTTGCTGGATGGTGCGGTGGACGAGCCTGATCTGTCCAATCGCTTCTTGAAAGTCACCATGTCCGAGACGGAGCGGATGATCCGTCTGGTCAACGACTTGTTGCAGCTAAGTCGCTTCGACTCCCAAGGTGTGCGCCTGCATTGCAAGGAGGCGGACCTCGGCCGGCTGTTGCGCTATGCGGCGGATCGCTTTTCCATCTTCAGCGAGCAGCAGGAAGTTCAGCTTGCCGTTGATGTGCCGAGCAAGCTCCCGCCTGTTTACATCGACCTGGATGCGATCAATCAGGTACTGGACAATTTATTGTCCAATGCGATCAAGTATACGTCCCAAGGCGGCACGGTCGTGCTCTCTGCCAAAGAAAACCGCAGCTTGAACCGTGTGCAAATCTCCATCAGCGATACAGGGATCGGGATACCTGCCCGTGATTTGAAGCGGATTTTCGAACGGTTCTATCGGGTGGACAAAGCCCGCTCGCGGGGACAGGGAGGTACTGGTCTGGGACTGGCTATCGCTCGTGAACTGGTACAGGCCCATGGCGCAGATATCGAGATTACCAGCGAATGGAACGTGGGGACGACGGTGACGTTCTGGGTCCCATTTGCCCAAGGAGGTAGTGCGGGATGAAGCGGATGCTGGAGCCTGCCAAGACCGTCTTGCTTATCGTGCTGGTAGTGTCCAGTTTTTGCCTGACAGCGATGCTGTGGGCGAACCAGCCCAATTTGCAATTTATCGAGCCTGCACAATATACAGAGTCCAAGCCCGTCAAGGAAAAGACGTTGGAGCAACTGGTCACTCCGGAGTCGGTGGTCTTTCATTACGGGGAAGAACGCCATACGCGGGCAGTCGCCACGGATGCTCCGTACAGCTTGATCGTGAGTGAGATGTCCAAGTGGATTTTTCTCGATTTTTCTCCGTATGCGTTGTCGAATGACAAGTGGGGGGAAATTGCCCGGGAAAAGTTAGGGATCGAGGTTCGCTTTCGCAGCACGATTCCTTTGTCGATTGTTGGCCGCTTGGTAACGTTTCGCGACGAGTATGACCGCGAAATCAAAGGAATCGACCGGATTTGGCTGTACTACGAAAAAGACGAGGATGTCGTCTATGCGCTATTTCTCTCCACAGAGGAAGGCCAGATGATGCGTTCGCGCACGTCGATCAGTCCGAAAGATTTGCGAGAGTCTTACCTGGCTTCCGGAAGCTCCATGCCGGAGCAAATTATGAAGGTGGTCAAACCGGAACGAACTTTTACAGCGATTGAAGGGCCGTCGCCGATTTGGAGTACGTACTATTTGCCGAAAAATCAGTCGCGCATGCAGCAATTCCGCTACAGCTATGTGCCAGTCACCAACGATCGTCTGATGGAAGCGTATTTTATCGACCAATCGCTGGTGAGACAAATCATGGAGCGGGACAAGACGGTTATTTTTACAGACGGAAGCAGATCCATTCAGTTGAGGGCAGAGCAGCAGGCGATTACTTTTACAGACCCGGCTTACCAGCAGCGGGCGCAAGAGTTGTCTGATGAGGAAAAAGTCCAAGGCGCAGTTACTTTCATCAACAAGCACCTCGGATGGCTGGATGACTTTCATTTTGAGCGGATTAAAAAAAGCTACAATGAAAAAGACCTGATTACGTTCCGGCAGTATGTGGGCGCCTATCCGTTGGTCAGCACAAGTGTGCCGATTCAGATTGATACGATCCAGATTACTTCGGAAGCGGGACAAGTTGTGACAATGAATCGCTCTCTGCTCGATTTGGACAAATATATTGGCAACAGCGAGCAGACCATCCTGTCGGGACCGGAGCTGTATCAGTTGATCAGGGACAAAAAACTGGCAGATACGGAGCAAATCACCAATGCGTATCTCGCCTATCAAACGGTCATCGGAAACGGTTATGTCGACTTGATCCCAACCTGGATCGTCGAGCTGGCGAATCAGGGGAATCTCTATATTCTCGCACGGGTGAAGCAGGGAGGGGGAGAGACGCATGGATTGGAGTAGAACCAAGACCATTCTGATCTGGGCCTTCCTGCTGCTCGATCTGTTTCTGTGCTACCAGGTGTACGTGACGCGCATCAGCTTGTGGAATGACAAGGAAGTGGCGCAGGGCGAGAAGTGGAATATGGAGATGTATCTCAACCAGCAAAATATTTCCCTGGACACGGAAGTGCCTCAGGAAACGCCCGAGATGGCTTATTTGAACGCTGAATACGTCGGGATTAATCCGATTAACCTGCATGATTTACCAGGGATTCAAGCTACGGTGGAAAAGATGTCGCTTGCGGCAAGACTTGATCCGCCGATTCAGCTTCGCGGTCAGCTGACGCCAAATGAGTTGCTGCGTCAGATCGGGCCAAAACTGATGTACGCCGATCAGTACGGGCCGGATTCGTACCAGTCGAACCAATCACGTCTGCTGTACTGGCAAGTTCACGAAAAGATGCCGATCTACATTGCCCCTTTGGAAGTGTACTTGGAAAGCGGGACGATTTTGGGATACAGGCAAACCTTTTTCCATGTACGGGAACAAAAAGGCGTGCGCCAGGTCATCTCCGGTTACAAAGCATTGCAGTCGATGGTGGAAAAGAAAATCATTCAGCCGGGAGAACGGATCGAGAATGTCAGCTTGGGCTATTACGGTTCATATGACGCGGACATTCAGGCGCTTGCTCCGGTATGGCGAGTCATTCACGACGGCAAGCAGCATTTTGTCAATGGGTTCACAGGTGCTCTGGAGCGCGCGATGGTTACGAACAGGTAGCAGATATAGACAGACTGTCAGGGAAAGTTACGGGAAGAGGGATGTTCGGTGAGATTTAGTGTGTTGGCAAGCGGGAGCACAGGCAATGCCATTTACGTAGCGACAGATCGTGTTTCCGTGCTGATCGATGTGGGGATTACGGGCAAACAGGCCGAGGCGGCGCTTCAGACG
Organism: Brevibacillus sp. HD3.3A; assembly: GCF_013284375.2. Classification (NCBI taxonomy): domain Bacteria; kingdom Bacillati; phylum Bacillota; class Bacilli; order Caryophanales; family Paenibacillaceae; genus Brevibacillus; species Brevibacillus sp. HD3.3A. The sequence continues at coordinate 6,114,300 of NZ_CP085874.1, read as the reverse complement.
ATCGGCGTCAATCCAGCCGATTTGAGCGCGATTCTCGTTACGCACGAGCACGTCGACCATATCAAAGGGGTCGGAGTGATGGCGCGGCGATACGATCTGCCGATTTACGCCAATGAAAAAACGTGGGCAGAGCTGAACGGGCAGATCGGCACGATCAAGGAAGACCAGAAGCGGCTCTTTGCCGTAGGAGAGAAGCAAGAGCTTGAGGATTTGGGCATTGAATCGTTTGGCATCTCGCACGATGCGGCGGAGCCGATGGGCTTTTGCTTTTACCATGGCAAGAAAAAGCTGAGTGTCGCAACAGACCTGGGCTATGTCAGCGATCGGATCAAAGAGACGATTCGCGGTGCGGATGCGTATGTATTTGAATCCAACCACGATGTGGAGCTGCTGCGCATGTCGCAATATCCGTGGAGCATCAAGCGGCGCATTTTGAGTGATGTGGGCCACTTGTCCAATGAAGCGGCAGGCGACGCCCTGATCGATTGTCTCACAGGGGGAGCAGAGCGAGTGTATTTGGCCCACTTGAGCAAGGAGAACAACATGATCGACCTCGCCAGACTGACGGTGAAAAACATTTTGGAGGAAAAAGGTCTGGCGGTCGGCAACGATGTGCATTTGCGCGATACATACCCTGATCGGCCGACCAAGCTGGAAGAGCTATAGGAGCGGTTTGGTCTGGGTTTGGCGACGGCTGATGGCGTTCGAAAGCTGGGCGATCGTATCGAGTTGAAAGCTCAGTTGACTATCCAGCTCGTTCACTTTTTCTGTCAGTTCGTCATGTGTCAGCAAGCCTTTGGCAACGAGGATATCGATGAGAGCGTGCAGGACAAGCGTGTTGTGGTAATCGGTTTCTTGCAGATCGGCAAGCTTGGCGATGATCTGTACCTCTTTCATATCTATCAACCCTTTCATATTGGATGGGGTCGTAAAAAGCTTCTAATCTAGCATATCCGGGCTCTCGGTGAAATATTCCGAGGGCTTTTTGCATTCCACAACCTTTCCATATTTCTCACGCGATTTTGCCGAAACCAAGACGTATACTAAGGGTGTCAAAAGGAAGCAGTCAACCAGAACTCATACATGCAAACCTGTGATACAGGTGTATAGGAGTAACGCAAACCTGTAACCCTAGTATTAGTAGAGGAAGAAGGAGAGTGTGAATCATGGGGTACTATGATGATTTGACTCATGTGGAGCGGAAAAAACGAAGCGGTTCAATCGGTCGTACTGTTCTGACGTCAGTAACGTCAGCGGTGATTGGGGGAATGGTCGTCCTGCTCATGCTGCCGACTCTCTCCAACTCCGGATATATCAACATGGTCAAGCCAGGGACAACGAATGTCATGAGCAACCCGGCAGCCAACCTGTTTGCCCAGCCTGTCTCTGTAAAGGTGGAAACGGGTACAGTCAACGCAGTGAAAAAAGTGGAGAACGCAGTAGTCGGCGTGATTAATATCGGACGAACTCGAACCAACTGGTTCAGCAATACACAAGATGTCGAGCAGGGCGAAGGCTCTGGCGTCATTTTCGAGAAAAAGGGCGGAAAAGCCCACATCATCACCAACTACCACGTAATCGATCAGGCGCAGAAGCTGCAAATTGCTTTGCCAACTGGTGAAAAGGTAGACGCGAAGGTTTTGGGTGCCGACCCGTACGCTGACTTGGCTGTTCTGGAGATCGATGGAGCGAAAGTAACGACAGTAGCCGAGCTTGGGGATTCCTCCACGCTGCAAGTAGGCGAGCCGGCCATCGCGATCGGGAACCCGCTGGGAATGAAGTTTTCCCGCACAGTGACGCAAGGTATCATCAGCTCGCTGGAACGCTCGATGCCAATGGACTTTAACGAAGACGGCCAGGACGACTGGGAGCTGGACGTTTTGCAAACGGATGCCGCGATCAACCCGGGCAATAGCGGGGGCGCACTGGTCAACATCGAAGGCCAGGTCATCGGAATCAACACCTTGAAGATTTCCAAAGAAGGCGTGGAAGGCTTGGGCTTTGCCCTCCCAATCAATGATGTAAAAGTCATCGTCAGCGAACTGATGGAAAAAGGCAAGCTGGAGCGCGCTTACCTCGGCGTGCAGCCATTCGACCTGACAAACGTGCCGCGAGTGCATTGGAAAGAAACACTGAATCTGCCGGACGATGTGCAGGCAGGGGTAGTGGTTCAAGGCGAAGTAGGCAAATTCTCGCCAGCAGGGCAAGTCGGCCTGAAGCAATATGACGTCATCGTCAAACTGGACAACAAGGACATCTCGAATGGCGCCCAGTTGCGCAAATTCTTGACCTTGAACAAAAAGCCAGGCGATTCGGTGGTCATTACCTACTATCGCGATGGTGTTAAGAAGACAGCTACAGTTAAGTTGACGAAAACACCGCAGTAAGTAGAGGCAAAGCATCGATTGGAATGACTCGTGAAATGACCCGCGCTTGCTATGGCGGCTGATGGCTTACGTATGCCGGATGCCGCTCCTTTTTCAAGCGAGGACAGACGGATGGTAGATGTAAGCTGATGCCGTTCCTCTTTCAAGCGAGGAGAGACGGATGGTAGATGTAAGCCGGATGCCGTTCCTCTTTCAAGCGAGACAGACAGATGGCATATGTAAGCCAGGCCGTGTGAGTGTAAGCGTTGCGGCAAGAAGGCAGTATGTTGGTGCTGGTGGCTTGTGGCGGCATGAAAAGCCCGCAAGACGAGCAATCATTGGTGGCAATTCCGGGACGAATTTGTCCCGTTTGCATATATGTTCCCCCCTCTATCTATTTTTAAATAGATCCCTTCATTGAAGAGCGTCGAGCTGAGATCGGCGCTCTCTTTTTTTGCTGTTTAACATGTTTGTGCTGGGGTATCTTCGCGTTCTTCCGTGCATCTTTATTTATGGTTCAGGAGGTGCTGGGAGTCCAGTGCTCTGGCGCGGGCTACGGGCTAGGTTATGACGTGACGGAGCGTCCACGATGACAAGTCAGCTTAGCTCGGTTCGAAGCAGATGGATTTGTTTTGCTGTCGTTCTGGGGTAGAATAGGAAACGACATGAAAATGCGCGGAAAAGAGGCAATGGACATGGACAAAGGCAAAATGATGGACAGCATTCAAATAGATGGGCAAAAGGTGGAGTTGGAGGCGGGGTATCCTGTACGGTTTTCTTGCATGGAGCATATAGAGCAGGAACTGGACGACTACGTAAACGACTTCGAGGCAGCGCCGGACACCTATCCGGCAAAAGCAATTGACGACGACGCAGCAGACAAGCGCTGCCGAGTATGCGGCGAGCCAGGCCAGATTGCGCTTTTGAAAGAGAAAGGAATGTAGACGATCGTGCAAATCACAATCATTACGGTAGGCAAACTAAAGGAAAAATATTTGCGCGAAGGCATCGACGAGTACAGCAAGCGCCTGTCTGCCTACTGCAAGCTGCAAGTAATCGAAGTCAGCGACGAAAAGGCCCCGGAAGAAATGAGCGCCGCCGAGATGGAGCAGGTGAAGCGCAAAGAAGGCGAGCGCATCCTGGCGCAGATCAAGCAGGACCAGTACGTAATCGCGCTGGCGATCGAGGGACAGATGTGGTCATCGGAAAAGCTGTCGGCGGAACTGGACAGGCTGGCTCTGCACGGGCGCAGCCAAGTGGCCTTTGTGATCGGCGGATCGTTGGGACTGGCAGACACGGTTCTGAAGCGTGCGGATGCGCTGTTGTCGTTTTCAAAGATGACGTTTCCGCATCAGTTGGTGCGGTTGGTGTTGTTGGAGCAGGTTTATCGGGCGTTTCGGATTAGTCGGGGGGAACCTTATCACAAGTAAAGGAAGTTTCTACAGAGACGGAATTAGCAAAAATTTGTCTACCCAACACCATACCATTTATACCCAAAAAGCCCCCACATTAGCCAGGGGGCCTTAAAACTGTCTATTCACATTACCGCCATTTAGAACCAAACATGACTACTTCGTCTTCGCAGTATCAGAATTTTTCCAAAACAATTTTCCCAATGGTCCGTCCGGATTCCAACTTTTCATGCGCGAGACGAAGGTTTGCTGCATTAATAGGCTCCAGTCGTTCAGTCAGTGTAGTTTTTATTTTTCCATCGTCGATTAAGTTCGCCAGTTCATTCAACAATTCGTGTTGTTTCATCATGTCATTGGTATGAAACAAGGACCGTGTGAACATGAACTCCCATACAAATGTTACACTTTTAGAAAACAGCAAGTCCATTTTCAGGCTCCCTGCCCAGGTAGCCTTATTTACAGGAACGATCGAGCAAATTTTACCTTGGGGCACGATGACTTCCGCCATGTTTTCAAGATGTTGAACAGTATCATTCAAGCAAAAGATATAATCTACAGCGTCAATGCCAACTTCCTTGAGCTGAGGGTGAAAAGCGTTGTTGTGGTTTATGGTAAAATCCGCACCGAGATTTTTGACCCATTGGATTGACTCTGGACGTGAAGCCGTACCGATGACGGTCAAACCTGCTGCTTTTGCAAGTTGAATGGCAATCGATCCTACTCCTCCAGCTGCACCGATAATCAGTATGTTTTTGTTTTCACCTGTATTTGCGCTAATTCCCAAACGATCAAACAGGCTCTCCCATGCAGTTATCGAGGTAAGCGGCAATGCAGCGGCGGCTGCGAAATCCAAACTTCTTGGCATATTTCCCACAATACGTTCATCAACCAAATGAAATTCACTGTTACTGCCTGGACGAGACACACTGCCCGCATAATAGACCTTGTCCCCAGGTTTAAACAATTGGCAGTCGGGACCAACTTGTTCTACGATTCCAGCGGCATCCCAACCAAGAATTTTCGGTGACTCGGCTTCGTAGTTATGTGTTTCGCGAACGCCTACGTCGGCAGGGTTGACTGAGATTGCTTTTACACGTACAAGCAAATCGCGGCCTGTAGGTTCTGGTTTATCCAAGTGCAGATCAATAAGGCTTTCCGGGTTGGATATGGGGAGGTATTGGTAAGCACCGACAGCTTTCATCTTTTGGTGAGTATTCATGGGTATCATCCTCTCAATAGGAAATGTTGTATAGTTGCATTGTAAATCGATGCAATTACTTTAAGTAAGTACGCATATTTTTATGGTATAGTATTAAAAATCAAACCATTGGGGGATAAGCTGATGGGAGACCGGAGAAATAAATATGGAGCAAGTCCGGATATGCAAGCATGTCCGGTTGAAACAACGCTGGATGTTATTGGTGGAAAATGGAAGGGGATTATTCTCTATCAGCTCCTAAACGGAACGAAAAGATTCAATCAATTAAGGCGCCTCAATCCGGGAATAACGCAGTTTATGCTCACATTGCAGTTAAGAGAGCTTGAACGGGATGGCGTCATTCATCGCGAAATATATAAAGAGGTTCCTCCGAGAGTGGAATACTCCCTTACTGATTTCGGAAGGACTTTGGAACCGATCATTATGTCAATGAAAGCGTGGGGGGAGTCTTATAAAGTACGGCTTACTGAAAATCGAACGATACAAGAAGAGGAAAATTAAGGCGGTGGGTACAAGGCCACAGCTACGGGAAGGAAATCAGATATATATCATTTGAAGGCCATCCCCGCAAAGGATGGCCTTCGTAACTTGCTGTTACAGACAGCGCGGAGAACCTTACTATGAGTAAGGGGTCGTTTTTGCGGAATGCCTTGCGGGGCATGGATCTTCAGGGAAAGAGAACGATGGATTCGTTGGAGAGGTGAATAGTGCCATGAATTATATCGAAACGAATTTAGCGGACAATATCTCATATGATGACATAGCTCAGCTCGCCTGGTGCTCTACGTATCATTTTCAACCAATGTAATCGTATGCGCGCATACAACTTGGACAAAATCAATCGTCCGTTTTTAGTTTGTCCATTGAGTACGGCACAGTTATCCATTACGATTACCTTTATACTGATAACGATTATCATTTTCTTTAATAATTTTCGGGGGAGAACTTATATGCATCGAGGATCCAAAGCATTCGTTCTATTAAGCACTTTTGCGCTGATGGGGGGACTATTGTTAGGCTGCGGCAACAACGAGGCGAAGGAAAGCCAATCGGCAAGTCCTAGCCCTGTCGCTGAAACGGCGAAAGCGTCTGCCGCAACGACTCGTATGTTCACGGATTGGGCGAAGCATGAGGTCGAAGTTCCGGTCACACCGCAGCGCGTCATTTATCATGGAGAGACGACGGGGGATTTGCTTGCCCTTGGCGTCGAACCGATCGGAATCATGAAGCAGGCTATTGAGGGCACTGTGTTGGAAGACAGGCTGCCGTCTGCCCAGGACGTTGGATTTCCGCTGAACGTAGAGAAGGCTTTGACGCTTAACCCGGATCTCATTATTTTCTCTAACTCCGACACACAGCAATACGAAGCGATTTCCAAGGTGGCTCCAACCGTCACCTTCAATACGTTCGATACGCTGGAAGTACGGATGCGCACCTTGGGCGATCTATTGAATAAGAAGCAAGAGGCGGAGGAATGGTTGGCGGCTTATACGGTTAAAGCGGCGGATATGTGGGCAAACCTGCGTGCAAACGGCATACAGGAGGGCGAAACGGCCTCTGTATTCACGATGTACCCGGGCAATCGTCTTTTCGTAATGGCAGGGGCGGGCCTCCCTCAATTCTTGTATGAAAAGGGCGGGTTCAAACCGTTGCCGATCGTTCAAGAATTAATCGACCAGCAGACCGGATTCATCGAGATATCCACGGAACTCCTTCCGAAATATGCGGCCGACCGTATCTTCATTCTGAATCCCGTCGATTCTGCGGCGCAGGATTCTACGAAAGAACTTCGTGCAAGTGAAGTTTGGCTGAATCTTCCCGCAGTGAAGAGCGGTAAGGTCTACGACTTCGATATCTTGAAAGCAAACAGCGATGCGACATCGAGGGAATGGATGATTACGGAATTGCCCAAAGTATTGTTAAATCAAAAAGGGAATCATTAACTCCCGAAACCTAAAGCCAACATGAAGAAGCTCTTCAACGCTTGTTGAAAAGCTTCTTTTTTTTATTTATAATGTCCTCAATTGATAATCGTTCTCACGCGAGGAAAGAAGGTGTCCTATGACTCCGTCTCCGACAGTCCCTATACCGCTGCATTCCTTGTTGTTTCATTATATAAATGTCGAATTGCTCAACCATGGCGCCGGCGCGGTATTAGCCGAAGAAGTTACTTCAAGTTATACGTTATTCGTGTTTAAGAGTGGTAAAGGGAGAATCTATACGGAGTCGTTCAGCGCGGCCTTCTCGACGGACAGTGTTTTTCTACTTCCGCCTGCCGCCGTTTACCAATTCGAGAGCATGGACGATGGGCGAATCGAATATTTTCGGATCGCCTTTGGAGTGTTCCATATTGAGGACGGCAAAGCCGAGCCTTACAGTCAACCTTTATTCCCGGACCGCCAAGAGCTTCGCGTTTATCCGCAGTCGCAATGGAACGAATTGTTGGCCCAGTTGTATGTTGGCCATGCAAGCCGGCACGGCATAGAGGCGTACCGTCAACAATTGCAGTTCCAGGAGGTCATTGCCTTTCTGCTGGAGCATAATATGGGGGGCGATCAGTTGCAGGGTCCCACCCAAGCGGTAGAGCAAGCGATCCAATACATGCGAACGAGCTTCCAGGACCCGATCACCGTTGTCCAGCTCGCGCGCATGGCCAATGTTCCTTCGTGGCAGTTCACGTCGATTTTCAAAGAGCTGACCGGCAAAAACCCGCTCGATTACTTGACGGAGCTGCGTATTAATTGCGCCAAAGAGTTGTTAATCCGCACGGAGAGCCCCCTTCGGGAAATAGCTGAACTTGTCGGCTTTACCGATGAATACTATTTCAGTCGGCGCTTCAGGCACATGACGGGTTTCTCGCCTAGGCAATATGCCGTCTCCATGAGACAGAACATTCTCGTTAAAGATTGGAACGGCCACGAAGTACGAATCCCTTCCAACCCGCGCCGGATTCTGTACTGCGGGGAAACCGCGGGCGATATTAGCGCGCTGGGTATTCCGTTAATTGAGAAGCAGCTCTTCTGCAAAGATACACCGCTTGATCAGGAGCTTGCTTCCAAGCTCTCGCCGGACTTAATTATCGTCGATCATTCCGATGAGAAGCTCTATTCGCAAATTTCGCGGATCGCACCCACTCTGGCCTACAATTCTCGCGGTTCGCTGAACGACCGAATGCTCATGCTCGGCGAGTGGTTCGGCAGAAAAAAAGAAGCCCAGCAATGGCTTCTTCATCATAATAGCGATACGTTGCTGATGTGGCGTCAGCTTCGGCCGCTCATACGTCCCGAGGAGACGGCTTCCGTGTTCGTCTTCCATCGGGGAAAGCGGTTGTTCGTGATGGGGAATATCGGTTTGTCCGCCATCTTGTATCATCCCGATGGCTTCCGACCTGCGGGCAAGGTCCAGCAGATCATGAAATCAGGCAGGCCATACAAGGAAATCACGGCCAAGACCATCCATCACTACGCTGGAGATCGCGTGTTCATGATGCTCCCGGAAAGCGCCGAGTCCAGGACTGCGATGGAGGAGTTCATGAACGGCCCGATCTGGAACAATCTCCCCGCCGTGAAAGACGGGTTCAGCTATGTGCTGGACGAGAGGAATTGGAACTACGAGGACGCGAGGACGAGGGTCAAGCTGCTCTCCCTGCTGCCTACGCTCTTTACGCGGTCCTCGTAGTATCACGGAGAGATAGATTATCCGGATTCTTTATCTAGTTACTTTGGCCGGAAAATATGGACTACAACGATTCAAGTGGACTATATCACAAGTGACAGCAAGCTTTCGGGAATAACCCCGTACAGAAATATTCGATAGCAGTTAGACTGAGATGTCGTGAACACGTTGCGGACGATGGGCGACATTATGAACCGCAAAACGGAAGCGGAAGCGTGGATCGCCAAGTTCGAGGAAAAGCTGCAACGCATTCGCGACCAGATCGACGTGAAGATCAAACCAGGCACGACGGCGACGAGCTTCATTTTCTATGAAGGAGAGTTTCTGATCGGGGGAACGGATGGCACGCTCGGCAAGCTGATTTATGAGGATTATGGCTTCGAAATGCCCAAGAACCTGAAAAAGTTCAAGGACGGCGGCACGGGGCTTTCGATCGAGGCATTTGTAGCCGAACCAGCCAATTACTTCTTTACACAGATGACCGAGGCAGAATTGCCAAGTTTGCTGGAGCGCTTTAAGGAGCCGCTGTATCAAGGAATCCTGGCGATCAAGAACAACCGCATCATCAACGTATCCCGCGAAAACTGGAACTACGGCCCTTACCTGGTGGATAAAGCGGTTGACGACCTGATCTCGCAAATGAAAAATCTGCAATTATAAATGATAAGGGGCCGAGTGTTGCTGGCGTGAAGCTTGGCAAATCGCAATGACCCCTTCCTTTCTTTTCCGGCATCCGATTGGGTGCCTTTTTGATTCGCTAGACAACACCTAACAATTGGAGGTGCGGTTTTTTGTGCGCGGCGCCAATCAACCATGAGCGGGCTGTGTGTGGCCACCGTTGATCGGCTTATGCGCACATCACATTTATGCGTGATCAGATGACGGCAGCAACGGAACAGGCATGAATCGACGCTGATCTTGCTAGTGTCGGCTTCGAATGAGGAAGATGAGGAGGAGAATGCCGATTAGAATGAACTACGGATTCGTGCTTACGGTGTCGCTGTATCTGAACCTCAACCTTTTTGACACGACTATAACTGTCAGTTGCATGATAGCCTGTCTTCCTAAAACGAACACAAATGACGATATAGCCGTAGCCTTCACTACATTCATAAGAATATAATGAGAATAGTTATCATCTGGTGAAGGGGTGCAAAGATGGATGAGGACGACGAACCTTACAAATAAAGGTCATGAGGACACAAGCTCTTATTTGTTCAAATTAATCAAGGTAATTCAAATGGACGATGCGAGTTTGTCCGCAGCGCTGAGTAGAGAACACCATGCCTTGCTATATGTCCATCAATCCCGGAACGGTGAAGAGACTGCTCAGATGCACTATGCTGCGCCATACACTCCCTTCGTCTGGAAGCCGGAAGCTGCTGCTCAGCCTTCATCCTGCTATGAACTTCAATTTGCGTGCTACTCACCGAAAAACAATAATTATGAGCCTCATTTATCGCCGATCCTGCCTGCCCATGTGCCAATATCGCCATTTGCCGGCATTACCGACCTCGTGAAAGAGCTGGTACAACTGCAAGGTCATGCAATGGCGATGCAGTTGGAGCAAATGAAAGCCAATATCAAGTTTCAGGAATTATTGCTGGAGCTAATGGCAGGGTCAGCTGAAGAAAAGGATGGGCTTACCGAGCAGGGCATCGAGTATTCCCGCAAGTACATAGAGCAATTTTATGCTTCGGAAATTACAAGAGAGCACCTGGCAGCATTGGCAGGTCTAAATCCGGATTACTATTCACGCGCTTTTAAAAAGAAGTACGGCAAAACGCCGATCGAGTATGTAAATCAAGTGAGAATCAAGCATGCGAAGCAATCGCTTTTGCTGTCAAATGAGTCATTTCGTACAATCGCCCATCAAGTAGGATATAGCGATGAATTTTATTTTAGCCGCAAGTTCAAGCTGGAGACGGGCATGTCGCCCACTTTTTACATCAATAAAATCAAGATGACGGATAAAATTGCTTCGTTAAAGCATTTAACAACCGGGCATCTGGTAGCTTTGAACGTTCAGCCTTATGCTGCGGTTAAAAATAATATATACCCGATTGAAGATCGCCTGGAAGACACCATTAACATCGGACAGAGCACCCCTGAACTGGAAAAACTATTAGAGGCGCGTCCTGAATTGATCATCATGCGAGAACATACCCATGAAGACTTGTCTTTGAAGGAGCAATTATACAACCAGATAGCACCAACCATTACCTTGCCTTATCACCAGGACTGGCGTATTCACCTGCAATCCATCGCCAAAGCAATAGGCAAGGCGTCAGCCGCTAATGCATGGCTTGAGCAATACGAGGAAAAAGCAGAGCGAATCCGGCGGAAATATGCACAAAAAATCGAGGGCCAGACCTTTCTGATTGTAGGGATTGGAGCGGGGGAAATGTGCATTTACGGAAAACGGAACGTCGGGACTGTCCTGTATGGCGATCTACAGCTTGCTGTACCTGCTGGTGTCGAACAAATTGCCCACTATCAGGAAACGAATGTACAAGCATTGAAACAGTACGACCCGGAACATATTATTTTGACGAGCTATAGGCACGACGGATCAGAGAGGATGAATTACGCGATCAACCGTGAAGTCCAGCAATTGTTTAGACAAGCGGATTGGCAGGAGTTGAAAGCAGTCAGAAATTCATCTGTTTATCCGATGTACCAAAGGCAGCATCTTTACACTTGCTATACCTCTTTATCCCATGATCTGCTTCTGGATCAAATGGATCAGCTGCTAGAGTCTTATATCTCCAAATAACAGTCGGATACGTCCATGTTAAAAAGAAGATAACTTCATATAATTGATAATGAGAATTAATATCGGACAACAGTAGAGGAGACTGATGTATGCAGCAGAAACCGAAGTTATTGCTATTACTGCTTATGACGATGGTACTTTCGATTTTTACAGCAGCGTGTGGTAGTGCGGATAACAAGGTATCCAATAATTCGGAGGCTAAGCCAGCCGAGCAAACTCGCAAAATTACACATCCGCTCGGCACTACAGAGATCGTGGGAACGCCCAAGAAAGTTGTGACTTTATTTCAGGGAGCGACAGATGTAGCAGTTGCCCTGAATGTGAAACCAGTTGGCGCCGTTGAATCATGGTCGCAACAGCCTGTCTATGAATACTTGCGGGACAGCCTGAAGGATGTTGAAAATCTCGGAGTAGAAACACAACCTAATCTGGAACTGGTATCCAAGTTGAAGCCGGATCTCATTATCGCTTCTATTTCACGGCACGAGAAAATCTACGATCAATTAAGCAAAATCGCTCCAACCGTTATGATCGATCCATTATACGATTTTAAAAATACGCTGACTGTCGTGGGTCAAGCACTGAATAAAGAGGCGGAAAGTAAAGTTTTGCTGGATCAGTGGGACAAGCGCGTGGCAGATTTAAAAACAAAACTTCAAACCAAGCTTGGCAGCGCTTGGCCGCTTGAAGCAACCGTATTGAATTTCCGGGAAGATCATGCGCGTATTTACGTGACTGGATTTGCAGGGGATATCCTCGATGAGCTGGGGTTCATTCGTTCCAAAACGCTACAGGCTGAAGCCGATAAAGGAACGGTTCACATGAAGCTGACGAGCGTGGAAAGCATTCCTTCGATGAATGCAAAGGTCCTTTTTGTATTCAAGTTTGACGATTCTGGAGCAGAAAAAGTGCAAAAGCTGTATCAAGAGTGGACGAATCATCCGTTGTGGAAAGGTCTGGATGCAGTAAAATCCAACAATGTACATCTGGTTGATGAAGTCACATGGAATGTCGGTGGAGGGATCATTGCCGCCAATCTCATGCTGGATGATATTTACCAACGGTTCGGATTAGAGAAGTAACATGGCGCATCTATTGTTTGACCAATCGAAGAAAATTTGGGGGTGTGTGGCTGCGTTCGTTTTGTTTATTCTGGCTGCTACAGCCAGCGTATCTCTCGGACAGATCACCATTCCCTTTTCGACAGTCGTGGATGCGTTCGTTCACTTTGACCCAGCCATTACGGAGCACATGCTTGTTCGTACAACCCGTTTAACCAGAGCGATTATTGCCATGGTTATCGGAGGAGCGCTTGCTGTTGCCGGAGCCTATATGCAGGCGCTCACTCGAAATCCGTTAGCCTCTCCGAGTATATTTGGAATTAATGCAGGTGCGATGTTTTTTATCGTACTTGCTCTTTCCATTTTTCCGGCAGCTTCGATGCTGGTCTATATGTGGGTCGCCTTTCTGGGTGCTGCGGTGGCCGCCGTCATTGTCTACTTTTTAGGCTCTTTGGGCCGAGACGGGCTGTCTCCTGTAAAAATGGTGCTGGCGGGTTCAGCCGTGGCGGCTCTGTTTGCTTCCTTTACGCAAGGGACGCTTGTCTTAAATGAAGAGAACTTGGAAAGCGTGCTGTTCTGGATGGGCGGCTCTGTCTCGGTTCGTACAATGGAGAACGTCCAACCGCTGCTGCCTATTATGGGTGCGGCTTTTATTCTTGCCTTGTGTCTGGCTCGTCCGGTGAATGTGTTGATCTCCGGGGATGACGTTGCGCGCGGTTTGGGACTGAGGCTGGGATGGGTGAAATTTGCCCTTGCTGTAGTAATCGTCGTTTTGGCAGGCGGTTCGGTTGCGATGGGGGGAACGATTGCTTTCATTGGGTTAATCGTTCCTCATATCGTCAGAGGATTGGTCGGGCAGGATTATCGCTGGATTGTTCCTTACTGCGCGCTAATGGGAGCAAGTCTGCTGCTGTGCGCGGACGTGTTGGCCCGCTTCATCATCATGCCGCAAGAGATGCCGATTGGCGTCTTGACGGCTTTAATGGGAACCCCTTTCTTTATTTACATTGCACGCAGGGGGTTTGTGAAGAAATGACAAGGCATCAGCGGATGATAGTCGTAATGGCAGCAAGCTTGGCATTGCTGGTCTGCATGGCGGGATTAACATTGGGGTCGACCCTGCTTTCTCCTTTGGAAGTGATTGCGGAGCTGTTCGGTTTAGGCGACGGTGAAAATGCTTATATTGTCATGACACTGAGACTTCCGCGGGTGCTACTGTCTTTTCTGGCGGGTGCGGCACTCGGGATATCGGGTCTTATTTTGCAAAGCGTCATTCGGAATCCACTGGCTTCCCCGGACATTATCGGGATTACGAACGGAGCGGCCGTAGCCGCTACGCTGTATACGGCGCTGTTGATGGGAAAATGGGGAGTGGCTGGCTTACCTTTTGCCGCCATGCTCGGCGCAGGAACGGTATCTCTCCTTATTTATCTGCTCTCCTGGAATAAAGGCGTGACTCCGATTCGGCTCGTTCTGATTGGGATTGGGATGGCAGCGGCAGCAGGAGCGGTTACGACGATGATGACTGTGCTCAGTCCAACTATGGTCGCTTCACAAGCGTACATTTGGATGATCGGTACTGTTTATGCGGCAAATTACGCGGAGGTTGGAGCAATGCTTGTCGTCATCGGCGTTTTGGTGCCGTTGACCCTGATACTGACTCGACCGGCGCACGTTCAAGAACTGGGAGATGATGTTGCTACAGGCTTGGGTGACGCCGTGCAGCGCCATCGAACGCTTTTTATCGTGATCAGTGTAGCGTTGGCTGGCTCTGCCGTGGCATATGCGGGTACGATCGGTTTTGTGGGATTGGTAGCTCCTCATATTGCCCGAACCTTGATTGGGCGATCGTTCTATCTGCTTGTGCCTGTAGCCGGGTTATTAGGCGGCTTTCTTGTATGTGCGGCAGATGTGATCGGAAGAACGCTGTTTTTGCCGTATGATATGCCGGCGGGAATCTTTACCGCAGCGATTGGCGCGCCGTTCTTTATCTATTTGTTGTACCGAAATCGAAACCTCTAATACCGCTCGGGAGGAGACTATCAGTTTGCAGCTAGAGACGAAAAGTTTGACTTTAGGATACGGTCACAAGACAGTCATTGATGCATTAGATCTTCAAATTCATGAAGGCAAAATCAGCGTGTTGATCGGCAGTAATGGCTGTGGGAAATCGACATTGCTGCGTTCGTTGGCACGGTTGATTAAGCCCGAAGATGGAACGGTTTTATTGGATGGCAAACAATTGGCCCAGTGGTCTACAAAAGAGCTGGCGAAGCAGTTGGCGATTTTACCGCAAGGCCCCATTGCCCCGGAGGGATTGACCGTCAGGCAGCTGGTCGAGCAGGGAAGATACCCGCATCAAGGCTTGTTGACGCCAAAGTCCGCACGGGATGAATGGCTGATTAACCAAGCTTTGGAGGCGACACAGCTGACCTTGCATGCGCAGCGAGCGGTTGATTCCTTGTCAGGAGGCCAAAGGCAACGAGCGTGGATTGCCATGGCCCTTGCCCAAGATACTCCGATCTTGTTGCTGGATGAGCCGACGACCTACCTCGACATGACGCATCAAATCGAGATTCTGGACTTGCTGTTTGAGCTGAACCGCCAAGCTGGGCGTACGATCATAATGGTCTTGCATGATCTCAATTTGGCGTGCCGTTATGCCGACCATATAATTGCGCTGCGCGATCAGCGAATCTATGCGCAGGGCAAGCCAGAGGAAGTCATATCGGCAGCGGTTGTCAAAGCGGTTTTTGATTTGGACTGCGAAGTGATTCGCGATCCGCTTTTCGGCACACCACTGGTTATTCCTTACGGGAAACGAAAGAGCTATGCTGAATAAAAGCCCAAGAGCCCCTAGAGCAAGGGGGTTCTTGGGCTTTTGTGGTGTAGAGATATTGTAGAGAAGAGGTTGCGTCTTCCTGGAGCATCGCTGGGCTTTTTTACACGCAGTCTGTTCCCGTCCTTGCAACTGGTGCCTGCAATCCATGTGGAGCATTGTTCGGGGCGCGCAATAGGGACACAAACCAATCACCCGCGCCGATTCAGCTCTGCAAACCGTTGTATATTGACCTCAAACTCCGGCACGGATTGAGTTTCCTCAGCCTGCTTGACCAATTGCACAACGAGGTCGTTGTAAGGCGTCAAAATATCTTTGCCTGCCGCGAGCCGGGGAATGACACCGTTGATGCAATCGATTTCCGTTTTGCGTTTTTTCTCCAGATCTTGCAGCATGCTCGCTTTCAGCAGGCGGGAAGCCTTCATCAGCTGGAGCAGCTTTTGCGTGCTTGGGGAAATATCCTCTTCGCGGTTCAGTTCCAGTGATGCCGGATCAAATCCGTTCATGGCCGCGAACTGCACACCGTTGGCATGGCCGACCTTGATTGTTTCATCGGCAATATGAGCAGCGCTGATCAGGCTGATTTCATGATCGAGTACCCCGCCGAATGTAGTGTTAAGCGCCGCTGACAAGCCGCTGAACGCGTTGTTAATCAGCAATTTGGACCATTTTGTTCCGACCAGGTTGTCGGAAATGTGAGTGCCTCCCACGAGGTTTAAAATCGCTTGAATCTGCTGTAGCCGCTGTGTGGTGCTACCGTCCAATTCGCCGATTTGAAAAGCATACTTTTTAAAGTGACGATACTCGGTGGTAAGCTTGGAAACGCCCGGCTCCATAAACGTAGCGCCAAATTCGACCGACCCGGCAATGACGCGCTCGCGGCCTACGATAGAAGCTACCTTTTCTTCCGGTATCCCGTTTTGCAAAGAGAGGACGACGCTTTGGTCATGCAAAAAGGGCAGCAAGTCTCGCAGGACCGAATCGTTGTGCAACTGCTTGGTCAATAGCAGCACGAGGTCGTAGACGTCTGACATGTTGTCTGGGGTGACGGCTTTTACTTTTGCCTGGAAGTCCGTCGTACCGACAATTTTGGCGCCTGACTGATTCAGAGCATCCACATGCGCCTGGTAAACGTCAATCAACTCCACCTCTTGTCCTCCGGCAGCAATATAAGCTCCGGCAACTGTTCCCAAAGAACCTGCTCCTAGTATGGCAATGCGCATTTGAATAACCTCCCTTTATTTATTAGCTAAGTAATTATATGCGATTGTTGGAGAAGCCAATGACAGCTCGGTATCATGTAGCCCATCGTCGCAGAGGTATTCATTCGATTAACCTGGGCTGCTAATCCCTATTTTAAGGCGAGTTTATTATTTAATATAATACATAATAAACTATGAATTTATTTACGATAATAAATATAGGGGTGGCATTAATCGATGGAGTTGCTTCAATTAAAATACTTTCAAACGGTCGCCTATACCGAGCATATTTCCAAGGCCGCCGAGCAGCTGAGGATTGCTCAGCCTTCTTTGAGCCTGACGATCAAAAGACTGGAAGACGAATTAGGCACAAGCTTGTTTCACCGCAAAGGAAGACACATCGAGCTAAGCCCATCCGGACGTATTCTTCTAAAGCACGTGAACAAAATTTTTACCGCCATTGAAGCTGCAAAAATGGAGATTCAATCACAGACTGAACAAGCTGCGCGGACGATCAAAATATCGATCTCGAACCCCCGATTTCTTTCAGGACTGATCAGCGAGTACATTGCTTGCCATCCAGGGGCGAAAATCCAGCAAGGAATCGGATCGAGAAGCGTGATACAGACAAGTTTGAAGAAAGGAGAACTTGACTTAGGGATCGCGGGGCCGCCGATTGCCGATGAAGAGATTGAGAGCTGCGTGCTGGTGGATGAAGATATCGTGCTGGCGCTGCCCTCCGGCCACAAGCTGGCAGGACAGGCGGCGGTATCGTTAAGCCAAGCGGCCAATGACCCGTTTATTGCCTTGGCTAACAATGAAGAATATCGCAGCTTTACCATGGCGCTTTGCGAACGGGCAGGATTCGTTCCTGCCATCAATTTTGAACTGGATTCCGGACTGTTGGCGGAGATTGTCAAGCTGGACCAAGGGGTAGCGCTGCTCCCGGTTTCCGTGTGCAGAAAATTGAATTTAACTTACGTCAAGATCGCCGATATGGATTCCACCTATACGATCGGGTTGTCCTGGCTGAAAGATCGCCACTTGCCACCGGCAGTAATCGAGCTGCGAGACTTTATCATTTCCTACTTTCAACAACGATACGAAGCATACAAGGTGTACTGACCGTTTCCGCTCGATCCGGTGTCTTAGAAGAAAAAAAGAGTAGGAGAGGAATACTTCTTGGCACATGATTCACCGAAATACCACATGAAAAAGAGCCATATTGTCCTGCTGCTAGGGTTGTTAGTGGTTGTCTTGTCCGTGTCGCGCATTTTGTGGATGGATTTGTTTCGGTATCACCAAGTGTCGATTCAGAACGGACAATTGGATTTGCGCGACTGGAACGCAGAAGATGGCGACATTGTGCTGCTTGATGGGGAATGGGAGTTTTTCCCCTCGCAATGGTTGATGGGTAGTCGATCCGACCAAGTAGCAGGCGAGAAGAAGCCGGCACTTATCTACGTTCCAGGGGGCTGGAATGAAGCGTTGAATGGCGAAAAGCCAACTCCATACGGCTTTGCTTCTTATCGCTTGCGTCTTCATGTCAATCCGGAAAAAGAAAGGCGTTACAGCATTCGTGTACCAAGCGTGCGTACGGCATCGCAACTATATGTGAATGGCCGATTGCTTGCCAAATCGGGACGGACAGCGGAATCGAAGGAAAGCTATGTTGCCGAGAATTTGCCTTATTCCACAACCTTTACGGCAGATGAAAACGGCGTAATTGAACTGGTCATTCAGGCCGCCAATTATGTAGATGGGCGAAGCAGCGGCATTGTTCGATCCATCAAGTTTGGCTCAGAAGAAACCATTGCTAAGGAAATGAAAGCATCTGTTTTTACGCAGCTTTTGGCAGCGCTGATCTTTTTGATGCATGCCGTTTATGCGCTGATTTTATATGTACTAGGAAACAAGGAGAGAAGGCTGCTTTATTTTGCGTTGCTGGCATTAACGACGGCTTTTAGCACGGTGTTAAGCAATGATGAAAAGTTGTTCCATCAATTCTTCTACATGGGCATCGATTGGGATTTCCGTCTGGCTAATTTCTCTTTCATGCTCGGAGCTTACGCTTTGCTTGCGTGTACGAGCCATCGCGAGCTGCCTTATTGGAGCAGAATATATCCGGTTTACAAAATAGTTAGCCTGGGGATTGCGGGTATTACGCTGGGTTTAAACCCCGATCAAATAACGATGCTATTCCCGGTCTATCTCCTGTTGAGTGCGATTGCCGCAGCAGTTGCGATGATCTCCATTTTGAAAAGACTGATCAAGGATGTCATGGGCAATCTGCTGCTGCTTTGTGCTTTGCTCGCGCTGATTCACCATCTGATCTGGATGCTGGTCTGGCGGGAAAGCGGCTTGAGCCTGGTCTACTATCCGTTTGATCTGATCATTTCCATCGGGTGTATTGCTTCGGTATGGTTTAAAGGTTACTTCATCATGCATGCCCAAACAAAAGAGCTTGCTGCAACCTTGCAAAGAATGAATGACCACAAAGATCAATTTTTGGCGAATACTTCGCATGAATTTAAAAATCCGCTGCATAGCATGTTGAACATGTCGCAATCTGTTTTAAGCAGGGAACGGCATTCGTTGCAGGAAAGAAGTGTCAAGGAGCTAGAGACGGTTTTATCGGTAGGACGTCGGCTGACATTGATTTTGAACGACTTGATTGACGTGATGAGTTTGCGGGAAGGCAATCCGCGTCTGCAAAAAACCGTCATTTATATTCAGCCGATTGTGACAGGTGTGATTGATATGCTGCAAATTAACGCAGAAGTGAAATCTGTGAAAATGATCAATGAAATTCCGGAACAGTTCCCTCCCGTCCACGCGGATGAAAACCGGGTGATTCAAATCGTGTTCAATTTGCTGCATAATGCGGTGAAGTACACGAACGAAGGGATGATTTCGATTCAGGCTTTTTCCAAGGAGGGAAGGGCTTATATCGTTATAAAAGATACAGGGATCGGCATGGATGAAGACATGCTCAAGCGCCTGTTCCATCCGTATGAGCAAGCCAGCACGAGCGAGACCATGATTGAAGGCGGTTTCGGGTTAGGGTTAAGTATTAGCAAGCAGCTGGTTGAACTTCATGGAGGGACGCTAGAAGTGTCCTCTGTGTTGGGAAAAGGTTCAACCTTTACCTTTTCGTTAGAGCTGGCCAATGTGCAAGAGCAGGAAGAGGTCTTTGTCCCGGCCATGTCGATTCAGGAAAAAGCGGAAAGCTTGTCGACTACGAAACGAACAGCAGTAGTCAAAGCGAAAAGCGGCCGCCCCAGCCTGTTAATCGTGGACGATGATCCGATCAACCTGCAAGTGCTCGAAGCGATCCTGCCTCCAGAACAATACGATCTAACAATGGCGACGAGCGGAAAAGAAGCGTTGGCTTTATTGGATACCAAGGAATGGGACTTGGTCATTTCCGATATTATGATGCCGCAGATGTCCGGTTATGAGCTGACGCAGATCATTCGCCAGCGGTTTACGCTCACTGAACTTCCTGTTTTGTTGCTTACGGCAAGAAGCCAGCCGGAAGATATTCAGAGCGGTTTTTTGGCGGGAGCAAACGATTATGTGACGAAGCCAGTAGATGGAATGGAGATCAAATCGCGGATTGAGGCATTAACTACGATCAAGCAATCTGTTCGGGAACAACTGCGCTTAGAAGCTGCCTGGCTGCAAGCGCAAATCCAGCCGCACTTTATATTCAATGCGTTAAGTGCTGCGACAGCTTTGAGTGACATAAATCTGGATAAGATGCGTGAATTGCTTTATGAGTTCAGCAATTTTTTGCGGTATAAATTTAAATTTGAAGACATGGGTGGACTTGTGCCGATCGAAACAGAGCTGAGTCTGATCCGTTCGTATCTGTATATTGAAAAGGTGCGGTTTGAAGAAAGGCTGGAGGTTGTTTGGGAGATAGATGACTGTGAGGAAGTAAAAATCCCCTATCTGACGATTCAGCCTCTCGTTGAAAATGCGATAATACATGGCGTGATGAAGCGCAATTCTGGGGGGAAAATTCTCATTCGGATTGCTGTCCACGAAACGCAAGTGGAGATAACCGTTGAAGACGATGGGATTGGAATGGACGAAGCCCACTTGCGACAACTGCTGGAAAGAAAGGCTAACAGCAAGTCAGGCGTTGGACTGATCAATACGGACCAGCGATTGAAGCGGCACTTCGGGACGGGACTTCATATCAAAAGCGCGCCAGGTATAGGCACGAAGATAACTTTTTATATACCAAGCACAGGATAAGTGGTTATTGGCTTCACCGAGCCGACAAGCGGGAATCGCGCTGAAAATGAACAAGCCATCCTGATAGGGGATGGCTTTCATGCTGTAGTGGCATGTGTCTATTACTCAAAAAACCGCACCAATTCAATCTCGCGCTCCACATGCGTCGTGAGAATATCCAGCTTCGGTACAGGCACGTCGGCTTTTCCGGTCAACAGCAGCTTCAGCGCCAGGTACGGGAAGTTCACCCCGGAGCGGCAAGATGCATACATTCCGCCGGAAGCACGCGGATTGATTTCCAGAAGCTTCGGTACGTTGTCCTTGTATTTGATTTGCACATTATACAGGTAGGAAAGCTGGAGCCGCTGCTGTACTGCTTCGGCTATGCTCAGCAACTCTTCGTTATGTTCCAGCTTGCGAATACGGCCCTCGACTTTTTTGCGCGGCACTGCTGCCAGCAATTGTCCTCCGTAGGCGAGGCAGTCGATGCTGTATTCATACTGGTCCAAATACTCCATAACCATGATGTCGTCAAAAGTCTCGCGCGTGGACAGCACGCGGAGCGCTTCTTCTGGCGTGATCTGATAGTGGGTTGATCGAAACAGGCGATCAAACGGATCGAGCTGATCTTCCACTACATAAAACCCCGCCCCGCCTTCGCCACGGGCAGGCTTGAAGCACACCTTGTCGCCATTTTGCTTGAGCTGTTCATAGGCAGACTGGAACTGCTCGGCCGTGTTCACAATCTGATACGCGGGAAGCGGTACTCCCGGCACGTCATGGAACAGTTGAAACAACTTGCCTTTATCCGAGATGTCCTCCAACAACTGGTGTTCCTGAGCGATCATAACCTGTGTGCCCAGCCGTTCAAATTCCTCGATATGCTGGGAGATTTCCACGAGGCGATAGTTGGGGAGAAATACGTCAATCTTGTGCTTTTGACAAAACGACAGGCAATAGTCGATGTATTGCGGTACATCGAGTGTCGGCTCCAGTTCAGCATAGTCTGCGATTTGCAGCATCACGCTATGGCGTTTCGGGTGAGTCACAAAAATCTCGAAGGCGATATTGTCAGGGTTATTGCGAATCATTTCAACGATTGGATACGCCGTAGCAAAAGTCCGATTGAACCAGAGCCGTTTTTTCATTTAAGCCAAAACTCCTTTTTGTTTTGCTTCTTCCAGCCAAAGCGGGAACTCGTTCAGCAGCAGGTCGTAGAGAGCTGCGTTTGAAATCGTGTCGATGTTATCGATTTGAAAAAAGTTGGCGTTATCGACAAAGCGTCCTTCGATTGTATCGAGCTTTTTCAACACGCCGAAGTGTGCATTGCCGATCCCTACGAATTGCCAAAACAGCGGCTTTGTGGCTGACTCGATGATCAGCTTTTGAACGGAATCGCCAGCTTCATTTGCCCCTTTTTTCACGCCGCCATCGTTGATGAACGTGATGTAGGTGGGCAGACTGCTCGGCTCTTCTTGCGTATATTTGGCGATAATATCGCGCATGACTAACGGCTCGTCGTTCCGGCCGAACTTTTCAACAGCGGCGTTTTCGAGGATGGCACGGTTTACGTAGTTTTCAAAGTCTTGCTCAGTTACGGATGGAAGTCGGGAGAAGCGATGATCATAGACCCATACGTCGAGTGTCTGGTCATCGTCAAACTGGCTGGCTACTGCCAAAATGCGTTCTACTACCTTTTGCACCGTCCCGTTTTTATAGTACGGACGCATCGAGCCGGTTATATCGAGGACCAGGGCAACCCGTGCCTTCACCTGTTGCAGCTTTTTCTTTTCCAGGACCACCTGCACGTCTTTAACAAACGATATCATCATCTAGCCTCCTTTTTTCGAAAAGAAAAGCGAGTGTCTATTGACCTCGCTTTCTGCCTTTCCTATCATGCTGTTTCCGCAACTTTGTCTTTTGAAGCATCTTGATCTCCGTGTTTGCGCTTTTTCGCCCTATGCACGATGAATGTAGCGAGGAAGGTGAGAACGAGAACACCGAAGAAGATGTAAGACTCGATGTGGAAGCCAGCTGCGCCCAGGAACATTTTCACGGAGATGAGCGCAATCAGTACGAACGCTGTCGTCTCAAATTCAGGAATACGTGCGATCAACTTCAGGAAGATTTGAGCGACACCCCGCATCATCAGGACGCCGAGAATCCCACCGAGGAACAGTACCCAAACCTGGTTGCTGACACCAAAGGCAGCCAAAACAGAGTCGATGGAGAAGGCGATATCCATCATCTCAACAGCAAGTACCGTTTTCCAGAAACCTTTTCCTTTGTTCTCGATTTCTGGTTCGTCGTCGTTGCCACTTTTGAATACGCGGTAGAGCAGCCAGACGATCAGCAATCCACCGAGGATTTGTACCGCCAGGATTGGAATGAAGTACAAGCATGCCGCCATTCCCAGATAGAGCAATACATTGATTGCTTTTTGGGCTTTCTCGTTTTCACCAACGAAGTAATCGGCCGCGATTTTGAGCAAGTAGAGGGCACCCATTACTTTGATCGCCGTCATTTTGACTAAGAAGACCCCTAAGCCGATCGCCAGGAAACGGAATAAATAGGCGCCGAGCAAGCCGTAAAACAAGGCGCGTTTCTTTTGTTTTTCTGGCAAATGATTGACCATGACTGCCAGTACAAGTGCATTGTCTGCTGACAGCAAACCTTCCAGAATGACCAACGAGAGAATAATGGTCCAGTTGGCAGGGTTCGTTAATACTCCTTGCAAGACTT
Organism: Brevibacillus sp. HD3.3A; assembly: GCF_013284375.2. Lineage (NCBI taxonomy): Bacteria > Bacillati > Bacillota > Bacilli > Caryophanales > Paenibacillaceae > Brevibacillus > Brevibacillus sp. HD3.3A. The sequence goes on along the minus strand of NZ_CP085874.1, from coordinate 6,090,763 downwards.
CCCACGAGAAAAAGCTTGAATAGGTTTCAATCAGCCCATTCAAAAATTCCATTTTGTCTTCCTCCTACGCTATTTGCTGCCTGCGGCCCAACGCATGTTCCAACCATAGTGGCGATCCATTTGTTCGTGTCCATTGAAGTATTCGACCAGGCGCTTGATTTGGAACGTATCGTCTTTTCTCTCAATCATGGCAATGGCGCACATGATCTTGCGCGGGTCATGAACATCCATGCGGACGACGATTTCCGGGTTGTCCGCTTGTTTGATCGTGACAACACCGTCTGTTTCCGCCCATTTTGCCACACCATCGTAAATGTAGGCAAAGATCAGAACCCGACTAAACTCGCGTACTTGGTTGCCGTTAATGCGGAGGTTCTCCCCATCTGTTCTGGCTCCCGTGCGGTCGTCACCATCCAGCTCGATGAACGGGAAGTCCGTATATTGGCCAAACTTCCTGCCAAGCGCTTGAATGCACCCTTTGTATCCGTCTGACAACTCATACAAGCAGCCGAGGTCGAGATCGATGCCAGAAGATTTGTCAAAACCTAAAAACCCGATAGATTTTTTGACTTTTCTGTTCCAGTTCAGGTTTACGCTGATTTGCCCAAGCGCTCCGCTCGATTTGCGCAGGCTGATCGTTTCGCCTTTTTTCGTCAGCTCTACTTTGGACAGATTGATAGGCGGTTCCGGCGGTTGCTCAACCTTTGGCGGCGCTGGAGGAGGTGGTGGTGGAGAAGATGGTTGTTCCTGTGCCACTTCCACGCCAAAGTTTCCGCACAAGGCAGCCAGCCCGCCGTTAAAGCCGCTCCCGATCGCATTGAACTTCCATTCACCCTTGTAGCGATACAATTCACCAGTCACAATCGAATTTTCCGTAGTGAAATCAACCAATGGGAACCGAATCATTTCAACAAAGGTCACGGGGTGCATGATCCGCAAATAAAGATCGGAAACCTGACGGAACGTTTGTCCGCGTGTAATGGCATCGTAAATCGTAATGGTAAAAGCGATCTTTTCCACGTCGGATGTTATTGCCGCAAGGTCCAGTTCGAATTGCTGATTATCTCCAGAGCCGTCGCGCAAGGAAACCGCTCCGTTTACTGATCTGGGGTTTCCGTAGAAAATGAAATCTTCCTCACGATTCACTTTCCCGGACGCGCCCAGTTGAAAAGCCGATGCATCCAGCTCAATTCCGTTGCCAGCGCGCCAGCCAAGGCCGACAATTACTTTGCTCAATCCCGGAAACTGCTTAGTAATATCGACTTTTTGCCCCTTCACAATCGTCATCGTCATCACTATCACCTTTATCTTCGAAAACTTGGCTTCGCCAAAAGCATGGCGTCGCCGCATTGTGTCCAGCTTAAAAAAAGCAAGAAAGGATGCTAGTCCCTACTATCAAACTAGCATCCTCAGGTTGACGAATTACCCTGCTTGTAATCCGAAGTTATTGCAAAGCGCTTTAAGTCCGCCGGAGAAACCGCTGCCTACAGCAGCAAATTTCCATTCGCCCTGGTGGCGATACAGTTCGCACACGACGATAGCCGTTTCTACGGAGAAATCCTCGCCCAGATCGTAGCGGAGAACTTCGCGGTTTGTCGTTTCATCAACGACGCGAACGAAGGCGTTGGAGACTTGTCCAAAATTTTGTCTTCTCGCTTCGGCATCGTGAATCGTGATAGTAATGGCGATTTTTTCGATCTCCGCTGGTACTTTGGTCAGATCGATTTTGATTTGCTCGTCGTCTCCATCGCCCTCACCTGTCAGGTTGTCGCCTGTGTGCGTAACGGAGCCGTTGCCGCCTTGCATGTTGTTGTAGAAAACGAAGTCTTGAATGCCAGTCGCTTTGCCGCCTGCACGGAGCAAAAACGCCGCAGCGTCAAGGTCGAAATCAGAGCCACCATTGTATTTGTTCGTGTCCCAACCAAGTCCAACGACTAATTTGGTCAGGTTAGGATTACCTTTCGTCAGATCAATTTTTTGACCTTTGGATAAGCTGATTACTGACATGGGGAGTTCATCCTTTCCACAAATCGTAATGGGTTATTAACCGATGTTTACACCGTAATCGCGAGCCAGTCCTGCGAGACCGTCTTTGTAGCCTGCACCAACTGCGCTGAATTTCCATTCGCTTCCATGACGATACAGTTCGCCAACAACTACAGCAGTTTCAACGGAGAAATCTTCGCCGAGGTCGTAGCGGATCAGTTCCTCGCCGCTGCTTGCGCTCAGTACACGCGCATACGCATTGGATACTTGACCGAAGTTTTGGTTGCGGGTAGCCGCGTCGTAGATTGTGATGGTGAAAGCAACCTTTTGTACACTTGCGGATACTTTGGACAGGTCGATTTCGATTACTTCGTCATCGCCGTCTCCAGCGCCAGTGCGGTTGTCTCCGGAGTGAACCACGGAGCCGTCAGGGCTTTGCGGGTTGTTGAAGAATACGAAATGTTTGTCGTCTTCCACTTTTCCGAGTTCATTCAGCAGGAATACGGATACATCGAGGTCAAATTCGCCGCCGCCATCGTACTTGTTGGTGTCCCAACCAAGACCGACTTTGATTTGGGTCAAGCCAGGGTTTGTTTTGGTCAAATCTACTTTTTGTCCTTTTTGCAATGAAACGGCCATGTGTGATTCCTCCTAATAATTGGGGTTTTATTGTGATGGGAAGTACAACCGGCAAAGAGCTATGTGTATCGTCCGACAAGATGGGAAATCGAAGTATCTGCTGTTCCTTCACCAATAGCAGCAAATTTCCATTCACCAGAGTGGCGATACAATTCACCCACGATTAGCGACGTTTTCCCTGCGTAGTTATCTGTCAGGTTGAATTTGCACAGTTCCTGGGTGGTAGATGGATTCATGATGCGGATATACGCGTTGCCGATCATCCCGAAATCTTGGCGACGGCTGACGCAATCGTAAATATTTACAACGAAAATGAGTTTGTGTACATCGGCAGGGACGCGGGAAAGCTCGACAGAAATTTGTTCATCGTCTCCATCGCCATCACCCGTCAAATTGTCTCCGGAGTGAACGACGCTGCCACAACCACTTCTCTTATTTCCGAAATAGACGAGATTTGTTTCTTTTGTAAATTTTCCGTTTTCGTTCAGCATGATGACAGAAGCATCGCAATCGATGTTGGCTTGTCCACCACCAAACAGTCCGCCAAGCAGTCCTCCCGATTTTTTCACCGGGTCCCAACCAAGTCCAACCAGCACTTTGCTCAAGCCAGCATTTCCTTTGGTCAGGTCAATTTTTTGCCCTTTTTGCAAACTGATAACTGACATGTACACCCTCCACTCTGTCCGGGTTTTCACCCATTCTTTTGCAGATTACAATTCGATTATTTCATTGCATGACGATAAAATCTACATAAATTTGCAAAAAACTTCAATTTATGCCTGATTTGTAACTTTTTCGGTCGATTTCCCGCGTTTCTTGTCTAGCGTGCTCGCAGCTCCTGGCGCAAGGAGGCGAGAACCGTCTGCAAAATCTCCTCGGAAGCGCTCATTCCTGATGCTTGCGTAAAATGAAAGCTGGCTACGGCGTCATTGTGGCCGCGAAGCTGATAGATTTCCCCGTGCGGAGGAACGACAGCGAGGTGTGCTGCTTCCAAAAGCGGCATGTCCAGCAGGGAATCGCCAGCAGCAATCATCCGATCGTCTTGCTCCAATGCGCACACGTACAGGGAAGCATCGCGCTTGTTTACGGCTTGCGGTACGAGGTAGAGCTTTCGGCCCTGAATGGACATGCTCCAGTTTTGCTCAGTGACCCACTGTTCGAAGTCGCGCAGTTCGTCGACAGGCATTTTTTCGCGATCGATGATGCTGTAGAAAAACAAATCTTCAGCCATTCGCTCGCGGATGACCCACTGCTCGTGGCTGATCCGGGCGAAGCCTGCCAGCATGTCGTGGATTGCTGCGCATTCGTTGATCATTTTACTGCGCACCTGACGGCTCCATTGCTCGTCGATTTGTCCGTCACGAAGCACATGGCCGCCGTTGCTCGTAATGGCATAGCGCGGTACAAGCTCGTTTTGGAAAATGGCAATGCGTTTATACTGCTCAATCGTTCTTGTAGTCACTGGTACAAACAAACACTGCAGGTGCACCTCATGAAGCAAGTGAATCGCCAGGTCAGACATGTGCGAGATAGGCGCGCCGTCCAGCACCTCGACCACCTGAAACGGTTGTGTATGGTCTGCAAGGAAGCGCGTTCCGTACAGGAGCGTCTGATCCAGATCGCTGGCAAAAATCATTGGTTTTCCCCTCTCATCGGTCGGATAATGCCGCAGCAGGAATAGCTCATATCCGAACGTTCCTCCACCAATACACCCCTGTCTTTGGCGAGCATGATGATATGGGCAAGATTCGGGTTGTCGACTGAATCGACGAGGATTTTCCACGGCACTCTGCGCAAGAGTACGCGAGTCGTTTCACCAACCCCCGGTTTGATCAAATTGACATCATCTATTTCCAGCTCCTGCTGAATCCGCGAAATATCGTGCATTCCTTTCCAGGTTGGCACGTAGTCGTCTTCATGGCGGATCAATTCGGCTGCTTGTTCCTTGGCTTCGGCGGCAATATCGGCAAAATGGGCCGAGATCGTATCGACGAACAAGTTCGAGACATCTTCTGCGATCCATTCCCGATAAAACTTGGCTCCATGAAATTCGCCAGTTGCAAGGAGATCATCGCGGTGGACGGTACGGCTGATCAAGCCGGACACAGTCGAGTTCAGGCAAGCGCTGGGGATCAAAAAGTCTTCGCGGGTGCCAAATGTTTGGACGCAATGCCCCGGGTCAGCGAGTACAGCCAGATCGGCATCAAGCCGCAGCAGGTACTTTTGATTGAAACGGGATATCGCCTCGTGCAACACGGACGTAATCGCCCCTTTTCCCGTCCAGCCATCCACGAACTGAATCTTTTTGCCCGGATGCTGTTCCAGAATGTAGTGCAGCGCGTTTTCGTCAATGCCTTTGCCGCGAATGATCGAAATGCTGTAGTGAGGTGCATCGAGCTGATGAATTTGGCGCAAATAGCGGCGGATCAAAACACCAATGGGCGTCCCGGCCCGCGCCAGCGAGGCCAGCACAAGCTCCCTGCCTTTTCGCGCCAGAATCAATTCAGCTACGACTGCTGACGCCAGCGCCACTTTGCGTGCCGTCGTCTGCAAGGCGTGATGAAACAAGGAGATGTACTCGGCAGAAGGCTGATACTCAACAGGAAGCATTTCCGAATAGTGGGTGCCTGCCTGAATCAGTTCTTCGCGGTCTTCCGTGTTGGTTTCTTCCATCAATTCGCTGATATCTTTCAACAGGAAGGTAACATCTTCTGCTGGATAGCTCCCCATTTGGGGCGGCTTCATAAGTTCTACAGCGTATACTGATCCTCGATCCATGCGGTTTCCCCCTCTCTTGGCTGTTAGCAAAACATGACGACATACTTGTGCGGAATCGGCAGTTGAGCCAAAGCTGCATACAAACTGTTCAGCCGTTCATCGCTCGTCCCGCGTTCAAGGAACAGGAACAACTCGCTATACCGCTGCTCCGGGATGTTGTAAATAAAGTTGGGAATGGCAGGATCATCGGGACTCTCGTAGGAAAATGCATTTTGCACGGCGTAAGCTTCTTTTGCTGCCGGATGGATGGGGCTTCGCGTCGTCGATTGATACAAGACGTCGTCGCCCATAAAAGCGGCGATCATCATCGGAACGTACATAAATTCGCCCGTTCCCATACATAAGGCCCTGCCTGTGCGGTATTGCTGCAAAGCTTGTCCCAACTCGCGAAGTGTGCCGTGCAATTTACGCTGCTTCTCGGCTGTTATTCCGAAGCGGCCCGTTTCCAGCAAGTATGGTTGCGTGTTGATGAACCCTGATGGAGTGATGGAAGAAAAGGACAGCTTGGTCAGCGCAGCCGTTTCCAGCGGGATAACAACCGGGGCTGTGCCTGCGTGGGCAGAGGCAACGATTGTTTGCTGTGTCGGTTGCTCGCCTATTGCTCCGTTTACTTCAATCTCCCCTTTGAGCAGAGAAATGGCCGTGATTTTGATGTCCAATTCGGCTTCAAGCTCCTGGAATTTGCGATGATCCTCTTGGGAACGCCAATCCAGCAAGGAAGCGACGATGTATTGCTTTCGCGGGAAGTGACGCTGAATCTCGCGAATGATGTTCAACGCTGTCTTGCCAGTCGTAATCTCATCATCTACTAATACGATTGGGCACTCAGAACGTAGCAAGTTTTTATTTACCGGATAAAAGTGATGAGCTACTGCGTGGGAATGCTCTTCTTCAAAGTCAATCGTGGACGGAAGCTCATTGATGCGCTCCCTGGTCGTATGAATGTATTCGGTCTTGCTGCCAAACGCACTGAACATGCTGTGTCCAAGTGCCGTAGCCGTCTCCGCAAAGCCGATGAACAACAACGGTTCGGGCAATTCAAAAGGATGCAGCAGCAGCTGGTGAAGAATCTCATCGCTTTTTTCCTGGTGGACGATCCCTTGCACAATCGCGGGCAGCTCTGCGACTTCGAGGGAGTACCGTTCTTCGAGGAGCCGGGCGGCCAATGCCATTCCGCTCAGCACAGATGTGGCGGGACGAACGGGCAAATGCTTGCCGAGAACTTTGCTGACAAACAGAAAGCTTCGTTTTTTGTTAATGCGGGCAGCCATCTGAAACAGTGCTTCCGGCGGGAGTTGATACGGATTTTGCTGAACGCGGATGGTGATGTCCAGATTACCGAGAATATTGAAGTTGAATATTTGATGTTCGGGCGAGGAGGTTGATAAAGTTGTTATGTTCATGGAACACCCCGTACACTTTTGATTTGATCATGATTTTTTTCGCCCAGCTCGTATGCGGCTTGATTTCGTTCATCTTGTTGGCATATTGGCTCTTGGTCACGCCGTTTGTCTGGCTTTGCAGGATGGTACAGGCATCCTCGTATTCTTCTCGTGTAATCACTGCAAGGGAGTGGACAATTTTGATGTGGCTCGGGTGAATAATGGTTTTGCCAGTCAGGCCGTTTTCCTTGTCCAGCAACACTTCCTTGATCAGCCCGTCCTGCCAGTGATTCAACAGTTGTTGGCGAAGCCTTCTCCCGGATGAACCGCCGAGTTTTTGTTCAAAAGGAGACTGGCGAAGTTGCGGTTTCAGCAATCTTTCTCCGGTTCCAAAATACTCCCAGACCGGACCTGATACGACGTGCTCGCTGCCCTGGCGGGTAAACATGTTGACGATGTCGCCGATGCAGTCGCGAATCGTGGAAATATCGTAAATCGACACGTCCGGCCCCCGGCGTAATCCGAACAGGCTGGAAAAGTCGGTTGCTCCCATACGCACGTTCAGAACGAGGTGCCGGTATTTGTCTATCGTATTTTTGATAGAGAGCAGCTCGGCTGTCCGGGTCTCTTTGTAAATAACGTCGGCAGATTCCAGAATGGGCATGCCGTACACGGGAAAGGAAACATGCCGATTGCAGGATTCCAGCGCCTCCAGATACTCTTCTGCGTTGTGGCTGGTAAACTTCGGGAACACAAACCCTGTCAGGCAAATCAAGTCTTCTTGCAGCTCATCGACAATCCGGTTCATTTGGGCGACATCCCGTACCCGCACGAACATGATCGGAATATCGTCCTGGTGGATCAAGCCGTGCCGCATTTGGCTGGAAATATCGCGCACTTGCCGAATCAGCGATTGCTCCGCCTCTGGCACCTCATGATCACCGATGGCGTCTTCCAGGCAAATCACCATCGAAATCAAGCCTTCGTGTTTTTTGGTCATGACGTCCTGGGAGATGGTAGCCCGCATGGCTGGCATATAGAGCGTTGCTCCCAGTGCGTGGGCCAGCACTTCCTTTTCGGTACTTCGATTGATCGGAAGAGGGTGTATACTGAACAGTTCTGCTCTTTCATCTTCTAGCAAGTAATCAAAATGCCGCATAAAAAGAAACGACTCCCCTCTTCATCCCAATTCGCCATACGATAAAAAAACAAGACTGCCTCTGGTATAAGGCAATCCCGCTTGTTGGTTACAGCTGGAAATCGCCTGGATTCAAATTAACGGTCTGGCAAATTTCCCGAACTACCATTTTTTCTTTCTCATCAAAATCGCCGTCTGCTGCACCAATGGCACAACACACACTGATGAGAACTCGTGCTGCTTCCGAATTATTTTTGATTTTTCCGATTGCTTTGAGCGCTTCCATCTTGCCTACGCCATGATCAAATTCAAATCCGCTGACAAAATGGTTGAACCGGGCGATAACATCGTTCATATTAAAAACTTTCAATTCTTCGCTTCGGTTGATATAAGCGGCCATCTTTTGTTTTTCTGTGGAGTCTATTTGTCCATCGGCTGCGGCAACCAATGCGCATCCCGCGACGACTGCATCCATAAAGTCACGATTCTGAAACTTTTTAACCTGGTCCCGCAAGGTCGATTGCGTGCTTTTAAGCCAGTTCGAAAATGTGCCAGAAATTGACATTTTATTACCTCCATCAACAAACTTCTGAAACTATGACGCCTATGCTACAATCTTACAACATTTGATATAATTTGGCAAAATCATAACGGATTTGTAAGAATTCCAGTATTCTCTTAAATTATTTATTGTTGGTGAAAGTCTGTTTTTGCATGATTTTCGCTTAATACCGTTCGACAAAAACAGATAAATTTCCACAAACAACCAGCCTATATGTAAAAATTGATCCTTTTATACAATTGTGTGATCAAGTTCCGACTGACATAGGCTACTTGTTGCAGGCCATCGAATGTAACAATGTATGTTTGACCAGCCGGGTAGATGGCATGAATATCGTGGGGGGCAAAGCAATTGTACACATCCCCGAACGCTTTTTTGCGATGCGATCATATAATATCCCGCTATAAGGCAAAATAACGGAAGAACCCTGCCGATAACCCCGCAACACTCATCGAGCAGTGGCTTTGGTTTTTGTGCCTTTATAAGGTTTTATGACCGTTTTTCAGTATGTCTCTATTAAAAGTGCATCATTACTAAAATTTAAGGCACCTTTAATAGCATATAACTATCAATATATAGCAAATATTTTATTCTAAAGATAAAAGTGTTACACTATATACAGGTTGTAATTATTCCAGAAAAGGTGTGTACTAGGTAGCACCCTGACTTGCAACGGGGCCAGATCAGGAGCCGCCTGCATCTTTTCTCCAAATACCAGCGAGTTAGGACGGTAAAAATGAGTAGCAGACAAATGCAAACAGACGTTATCTTAATTGGTGCCGGCATCATGAGTGCGACCCTGGGGTCACTGCTGAAGGAATTAGTACCAGACTGGAAAATTACAGTGTTTGAAAAGCTCTCAAAAGCAGGAGAGGAAAGCTCCAACGAGTGGAACAATGCAGGAACTGGGCATGCTGCACTCTGTGAGCTGAACTACACCAGCGAAAAGAAAGACGGATCGGTCGACATCAGCAAAGCAATCAAGATCAATGAGCAGTTCCAAGTTTCCATGCAGTTCTGGTCTTATCTGGTGAACAACAAGCTGATCAGCAATCCGCAAGATTTCATTATGCCATTGCCCCATATGAGTTTGGTGCAAGGGGAGAGAAATGTATCGTTTTTGAAGAAACGTTTCGAAGCGATGGCAAACAATCCTTTGTTCCAAGGCATGGAGTTCTCCGATTCTCCAGAAAAACTGAAGGAATGGATTCCGCTTGTGATGGAAGGCCGCAACTCCGACGAGCCAATTGCTGCCACAAAGATCGACTCTGGAACGGATGTCAACTTTGGGGCCTTGACGCGTATGCTGTTTGATCACTTGAAGAGCAAAGACGTTGAAGTGAACTACGAGCACAGCGTTGATGACCTCAAGCGGGCCAGCGACGGTTCTTGGGAGCTGAAAGTGAAAAACCTGCATAACGGCAGTGTTCAACGCCATAAAGCGAAGTTCGTCTTTATCGGCGGTGGGGGCGGAAGCCTGCACTTGCTGCAAAAATCCGGTATCCCGGAAGGAAGACGCATTGGCGGCTTCCCGGTAAGTGGTATTTTTATGGTCTGTAAAAACCCGGATATTGTGGCGCAACATCATGCAAAAGTATACGGTAAAGCCAAGGTCGGCGCTCCGCCGATGTCCGTACCTCATTTGGACACACGTTATATCGACAATAAAAAATCGTTGCTGTTCGGGCCATTTGCTGGCTTCTCGCCTAAGTTCCTGAAAACCGGCTCCATGTTCGATTTGATCACTTCTGTCAAACCGAACAACGTGATGACGATGCTGGCAGCAGGCGCGAAAGAGATGTCATTGACCAAATACCTGATTCAGCAAGTCATGCTTTCGAAAGAACAACGCATGGAAGAGCTGCGCGAGTTTATTCCGAATGCGAAAAGCGAAGACTGGGATATGGTTGTTGCCGGTCAGCGCGTACAGGTAATCAAAGATACCGAAGCTGGCGGCAAAGGAACGCTCCAGTTCGGTACGGAAGTCATCACGGCTGGCGATGGTTCGATCGCAGCTTTGTTGGGGGCATCTCCGGGTGCTTCTACCGCAGTATCTGTCATGCTGGAAGTCCTCAAAAAATGCTTCCCGCAACATGTAACCGAGTGGGAAGTGAAGTTTAAAGAAATGATTCCTTCTTATGGCATGTCTTTGATGGACAATCCAGAGCTGTTGCATGACATTCATGTAAACACAGCAAAGACGCTGGGGCTTGACAATAAACTGGTTGCTGTCCAGTAGACGGCAGACGGTTCTTTAATCCAATCATAAGCAAGCGGCCTTTCTCCTGCATGTTGCGTTGCGGGATGAGAGGCCGTTTTATTTTGGCTGTTTGCTTGGTCAGCCGCTCGTCTGTTCGTGGATGACAGGCTGGCATGGGATTGCTACGGATAGGCCGCAAGTAGCATTTTCAAAGACTTCCCTGATTTCAAAGGAATATGTTGGAGAATGGTGGAAAAAGAAAGAGAGTCATTTCGGGAGACAATTTTCAGACAAAGTGGTGAACCGCGTGGAACCTGTATATTCGCAAATCGATGCTATCCTTTCTCAGATGCGGTCAGTCGTGCAAGCAATGTGCGAACAAGACCCTGACTTTTACGCGAAACATCCGATGCAACTGCTTGCCGAAGCAGACGAGCAAGCAATCAAAAGCGTGACGGAAACATGGACGCTGCCTGAGGAGTACGTGTACTTTTTGCAGCACTATGTTCCACAGTCTGTGTCCTGGAGCACGGATGATTATATCAACCTGGATATATACGGGGCAAAGGATTTGCCGGATGGCCAGCTCGGGTACAACTACAATCCGGTGACAGATGAAGTGATAGAGGACTGGCCGAAAAGCTTTTTGGTGATTGCTAACGACGAGGGCGATCCATACTGCATCGATCTGTCCAGAGGCGACACCGTGATTTATACCGCAGAACACGGCAGGGGAGTCTGGGATTTTGCTGTCGCGTACGACAATCTGGCGGAGTTGCTGCGCAGCGCTCTGCGACCGCGGAGCATCACGGAAACAGACGTAGAAGAGATGGAAGACTTTATATACAACAAAGTCATGATCACAGGTGCGGGTGCTGACAAGCTCAAGACGCTGCTGTTCATCAAAAAATGGTTCAAATGCGATTACGGGCAAGCAAAAGCTCATCTGGAAGCGGCTCCTCTGCTCGTGTTCAAAGGACTGGAGTCAGTCGCTGCCAAAGTCGCAAACGAGCTGGCCAGCATAGGTGCGGAGTACGAGGTAAGCGAAATCAGTTTTACGGAATTTGTGCAAAGATAGGCTGGTGGGAGCATAGGGCTTTCTTTTTATTTACCCGCATGAGCACTTGATGTATACTCTTTTAGTGATAATGATTATCATTTTCTTTATTGATCGTTATTCATTAATAGAGAGGGGCTTTGATTCAGCTATGTTTAAAAAGGAACGCCTGCTTTCTCTGCTCGGTCTGCTGCTCGTGATGGCGTTTTTGTCAGCTTGCGGCGCAACGACTGCACCTGCCACACCTGATGCTGGAAAAGCGAATGCGGGTACCGAGACAAGCAAAGACGCTGCTCCCGATACAAAACCGGCTACAAAAGTCGTAAAAGACGTGCAGGGACGCGAAGTGGAGTTCCCGGTTCAAGCGCAGAGGGTTGTTTATGTCGGCAGCAATCCGGGTGATTTGCTGGCGATCGGCGTGAAGCCGATTGGCGCCACCTTGAGCGTCATCGCGAGTCAGATTGCCTACCCTGAACAAATAAAAGGAATCGAAGACGTCGGTTATCCATACTCGCAGGAAAAAGTATTGGCGTTAAATCCGGACCTGATCATTTTCGACGACTGGGATGAAAAAGGGCTGGCGGCTCTGGAGAAGATTGCACCGACTGTCGTCACGGGGCTGGACGATGCCACACCGACCAAAGAGCGCGTGATGTTTACGGCAGATGTGCTCGGACGGACGGAGGCGGCAGAAGCTTGGTTCAAAGCGTACGAGGAAAAAGCAAAAGCGACCAAGGAGAAGCTGCAACTGAAAGGCGATGAGACTGCCGTATCGCTGCTGCTTTTGGGCAAAGAGATGTATGTGATGGGGAATCAAGGGCTGAATACGACGGTATACGGCCAGCTCGGTTTCAAGCCGTCACCAGGAACGCAAAAACTTGTAGACAAAAACGAGCGCTTCGTGGATGTCTCGAACGAAGTTCTCCCTGACTATATGGGCACCGATATTTTTCTGCTGACGGATGGTGGCAACGAGACGGTTGCCCTCCAGCAACAGTTGATGGACAGCTCCGTCTGGAAGACGATTCCGGCTGTGCAGCAAGGTCGCGTGTATATTTTGGATAGCAAATTCAACTACGATGATCCGCTGACCTTGGACTTGCTGCTGGACGAAATCGTTTCAGTCATGTCGGCGAAAGCAAACAAAAAATAACGGTCAACCGACCGGGTTATCAGAAGCTGCTCGCCACTTTTGCGGGCAGCTTTTCATTTTTCACCCGCCGCATAATCAAAGCGCAACAGGCAGCGGATCATCCGCGATGGAAATGATAAGACAAAAAGGAGTTCCATTGCAGATGCAGCTCGGGGTGGCCGGGAGTGTTATTTTGCGGGGAGGGTCGCGTGGTCGCTACCCGCGATTGTCTTCGATAAGGCGATGGACTATAGTAATAATATGAAAATGATTATCAATATCATAAATAAAACCGATTTTCTATGAAAAAGCGCAGGAGGTGGCTGAGCATGTTCAGGAATGAACGGAATCAAGGCAAGGAAAGCGGCATGGCTGCTCGTTTGTCGCTTGCGGAAGTCCGGGAGTATATCGCCAGCCGTTTTGCCGAACCTATATCGATTCATGAGCTGGCCCAGTTGACCGGACTTAGCCCCAATTACTTTGGAGATGCGTTCAAAAAAGCGTACGGACAGAGCGTGATGGATTATGTGACGGAGCTGCGCATCGGGCGTGCCAAGCAGCTTCTGCGCGATTCCGATTTGTACATGCACGAAGTGGCGCGAAAAGTCGGCTACACGGACGAGTTTTACTTCAGCAGAAAATTCAAGAAAGCAGTCGGCGTATCGCCTTCCGCATACAGCAAGGAGACGCGAAGGCGGGTAGCGGTCACGTCCACGGCCGGGACGGGAAATCTGCTCGCACTGGGGATTGTTCCGGTTGCGGCTCCGCTTGATCCGAAATGGAGTCCTTTTTACCACTATTACTATCAAGACCGGATTCCAATTCATTTAAGCTCACCGGAGACGGAGTTGGACGAGGAAAGCCTCAGAAAGCTGAGCTTGGCCAAGCCGGATTTGCTCATTTTGCACCATGAATACGACCAGGCGATTCGCAGCCAGCTTGAAACAGCCGGGATTAAGTGCGTCGAAATCAAAGCAACCAAATGGCGGGAGCAGCTTAGGGAAATGGCAGCAATGGTGGACAGACAATCAGATTGTGAGCAATGGCTGCAAGCCTACGAGGAAAGCGCAGGGCAAGCCAGGCAAAGCGTGCGCGAAGCAGTTGGAAATGACGTTTTCGTCACCTTGCGTATCTCCGGGGAGGACATCTATCTTTACAGCAACAGGGGGATTCGCGACATGCTGTACCAGGATTTGGCCCTGGCAACGATCCCGGAGCAGAAAAAGCTGTGCAACGAAGTGATTTCGCTCGACCAACTGTCTCACATTAATCCTGACAGACTGCTGGTATTGATCTGCCCGGACGCGCGGACGCGAAAATTTTGGCTTTCCTTGCAGTATCACATGCAATGGAGAAGTCTTGAGGCGGTCAAAAACAGCAAGCTGTACGTCATTCCGTCCAACCCGTGGTTTGAGTATTCCGCCCTGGCGATTATTCGGATGATGGAAGAAGCGACGCTGATGCTAACAGGGAAAAATCCAGCCTCTTCTCTTGTTCCTGTCCATGGAGTCACCTGATGTTTTCTTCTATAATCCTTTCTTGTGAGAATGGTTATCATTCGAAAAGGGGGACTTATTTATGATAAAGAGATGGAGCAAGCGACCAAGTCGCGCCCACAAAACAATGGCCCTGCTGTCAACCGTGCTGCTCGTATCCGGGCTGCTTGCCGCATGCGGTACAGAAACAGCCAAGCCACAGGACAGCAAGCAACAGACGGCAGCCGAGAGCACTCCGACCGATTCGGCAAAAGGTACTGCCCAGACAGAGGTTGCCTACCCGTTGACGGTAAAAGACGAGCTTGGTCATGAACTGACGATTCCGGCCAAGCCTGGCAAAGTATTTGCACCTGTCATGGAGGATTCTCTGCTGTCACTCGGGATCAAGCCCGCGATGCAATGGTCGAACGGGGTAAGCCCGCAAGAATACTTGCAAGACCAGCTTGGCAGCGTGCCGCAGATCAGCTTCGCTGGCGGAACCCCTTCTTTTGAAGTCATTTTGGAATCGCAGCCGGATCTCATAATTTTGCACAATTCGTATTCGGCGGAAAACGGCGCGTATGAGAAATACGCCAAAATCGCTCCCACCTACGTTTTCAAAAGCGCCTCTACTGATTTGAACAGCTCGGTTGGCACGTTGGGAAAACTGCTGGGGGTTGAAGACAAGGCGGAGCAAGCTTTGAAAAACTACGCGGACAAAGCAGCCGATGCAAAGGCAAAGCTTGCGGCAAAAGCAGAGGGTAAAAAAGCCGCGATCATCCGCTTTAACGCAAAAGGAATGTTTTTCATGAACAGCGATTACTTCAGCGGCTATGTGCTTGCCCACGATTTGGGCTTTGAACCGAGCAAGCTGGTCAAAGACGGCGCGTTTGAAGTATCGATGGAAATATTGCCTCAACTGGATGCCGACTACATTTTTCTCGTGAACGACGGCAACCAGGGGGATGCATTTTTAAAAGAATTGAAGGACAGTGCCGTATGGAAAAACGTCCCGGCAGTGAAAAGCGGCCACGTATTTGAGACATCCAATGACTACTGGCTGAGCGGCGGTTTTATCGCCCAAAGCAAAGTGATTGACGATGTGGTGAGGTTCATGCAGCCATGAACAAGATGATCGAAACACCTCATATTCCGGAGCGTTGCTACGAATACAAGCTGACATCGAAAAGACAGCTGGAATACCGGATTTTGCTCGGGAATCCAGCAGATGAGGCACCTCCCGGCGGGTATGCTGTCATCTACGCCCTGGACGGAGATGCGCTATTCCAGACGCTTGCCGAAGCAGTCAAGCTCCAGACACGCAAGCCTAAAGGCTTCGACCCCATTTTGGTTGTCGGCATCGGGTATCCTTCACGCGAGCCGTTTGATGTGGAGCGGCGATGCCGTGATTTTACGATGCATGTCGACGAAGCGTCGCTTCCCGAGCGCCCTGATGGCAGACCGTGGCCACCGCATGGCGAAGCGGATCACTTTCTCGATTTTCTCGAATTTGAGCTGATGCCGGCGATTGCCAAGGAATGGCCGATTGATCCGAACCGACAATTACTGGTCGGCCATTCGTTGGGTGGATTGTTTGCCTTGCATGCTCTGTTCACCAGACCACAATTGTTTACGCATTACGTGGCGGGCAGTCCGTCTGTCTGGTGGGCCAACAATGAGGTGCTCAAGGAAATGCAGAAGTTCAAAGCGGGCTGGCAGGGCGAGTATCAGCGTCAACTGTTGTTGACCATCGGAGCTGACGAGCTGGAGGATATGCTGGAAGGCGCAGAAGAAGTCGCCGCGGGTATGGCGACGCTTGCCGAGCAAGGTCTTCATCTGGAGTGGATAAAGTTCACAGGGGAAGACCATGTGACGGTCTTGCCTGCCATGCTTAGCCGTCTGCCGCGTTTTGTGTGGTCCGGCAAAGAACCGAAGTAAAGACAAGAAAGCGGATTGGCTGTCAAAAAGATGACAGCTGATCCTTTTTTGCGTTGCACGCTGACGAGCATCTATGATAATTTTTGTAAGGTCAACCGAGACAGACTAACCGTACAGCTGGGCGGGCGTCAATCCAGTGGCGCAAATGGCGTCCAGCGTCCAAGACTATTAAACGAGGTGCAGCATGTCGGCATATTTCATACCGATTCAAACGGCATTTATCGCATTCATCCTGCTGGGATTCGTGCTGGTCATTCCCTGGCTGATCTACAGCTATCGGAAGTACGGCTTTTTGAGCCTGTGGGCTTCCATCGTGGCCTATTCTTTTATGTACTATATGTTGTCTGCTTTGTTTCTGGTGCTGTTGCCTTTGCCGGAGTCCCGCAACACATGCGCCTACCAATCAGCGGATACCGTGTATTACTCGCTGATCCCTTTTTCCTTCGTCACAGATACGTTGAAGGATGGGGCGATCGTCTTGTCCAATCCCGCGACGTACATGCAGATTTTCAAGCAGAGCGCTTTCTGGCAGGCAGCCTTCAATTTCTTGCTGCTGCTGCCGTTCGGCGTCTACTTGCGCTATTTTTGGCAAGACAAGCGGTATTGGAAAAAGGCATTTGGCTTCGGCTTTGCCCTCTCCCTGTTCTATGAAGTCACGCAGGTAACCGGGATTTACGGCATCTACAATTGTCCGTACCGCATTTTCGACGTAGACGATTTGATGCTGAACAGCACAGGCGCGCTTGCTGGCTACTGGATTGGCCCGATCATTCTCGCCTTGTTCCCGTCCAAAAAGACGCTGCTTGCGAAAAAGGCAAAAATCGAGTCTAGCCGACTGGTGCCGCCGCTGTCGCAATTGCTGGCAGTGTGGGTCGACTATTTCTTGATTCAGGCAGTCTGGCTGGTCACGATCGGATTGTTCTCGTCCAATGACGTGATGGAGCTGGTGTACACCACGGTCGGTTTCCTCGTTGTGTACTTCGTCCTTCCGTTGCTGTGGGGCGGCCAGACAGTCGGAACGAGATTGCTGCGTTTCAGGCTGGCAGGCCCGCAAGGAGAGGTTCCTTCGTGGAGGGCGCTGTTAAAAAGGGCGTTTGCCCTGTACTTGCCTTGGGGAGTCTCGACTTTCATTGGAATCTTGAGTCGGGTGGAGATCGAGATGGATTCGGCACTGTACCCGATCCACGTCTGGATGACCGTGGTCCTCTTCGCGTGCATGGCGATCATGGTCGCCGTTCTCTGCCTGCACGTTTTGCTTGTGCTTCTGAAAAAGGGAGAGCGTACCTTCTACTTTGATGCCGCCGCCGATATCGTTCCGAGCAAAAAGTGAATACGTTGTAACCGCAACAGCAAATCTCTGAGCGAGGTTTGCTGTTATTTTTTTAAGGATTAGTTAAGGTTCGGATTAAAACGCTGTAAGGTACGGGCAGCTATAATCGTCTCAGAAGCAATCAAAAGGACACGAGGTTGGGAGAGGAAGTCATGAAAAAGAGCATGATTACGTGGATCGTCATTGCCGTCATCCTGATTGCTGCCGTGCCGCTTATGCAAAAAGTGAATTTGAACAGGCTGGGAGCAGACGTCTACTATACGCAAATTCAGGGAGAGGGCAAGAAGCTGGTCGACAAAATCGGCGGCGGAGAGACGCTGGTCCGCTACGAATACGAGTTGCCCGCCTACGATCAGGACGGCAGTCAAAAGACATTTACTTTCACGGCAGATAAACAACTGCGGGAAAAAGCATACTTGAGTCTGTTTGTGAAAGAGGGCAAAGGCGTGACTTCTTATCAGGAAGTAGCCAAGGAAGAATTGCCAAAGAAAGCGGACGAAAAACTGCAATAAAGAAAGGAGCACAAGCTAATGAATCCCTCTGTCCCGCAAAAGGAACGGATTGTCGCTTTAGATATCATTCGCGGTCTTGCCTTGTTCGGTATTTTGTTTATTAACATCAAAGGCTATATTATTCTGACGGAAGGAATGAGCATTCCTGAATTTACAGGAGTGAACCAATGGATTGATACGCTTACCCTCATTCTCATTGAAAAGAAATTTTTCTCGATTTTCTCGTTTCTGTTCGGAGTAGGGTTTTACATTTTCGCTTCACGTGCCGAGATGCGGGGAGACAGGCCGCTGCGCCGTTTTTCCCGGCGTTTGCTGATGATGTTTTTGATCGGAATTGTGCATGTGTTTATTTTTTGGGGCACGATCTTGCCAGCTTACGCACTGATTGGATTTCTCCTGCTGCCGTTTTACCGGGCAAAGCTTGCCACGATCAACAAATGGCTCGCCGGAGTTGTCGCTGTGTACGTAGTGGCGCTGATTGCCAAGCTGATCGGAACAGAAGGTGTCCTGTCTACGGTGCTTGATGTGATCATCGGTGATTGGACTTTGATTTTCACTATGTTTTTGGCTGGGTTCTCTGTCGCAAAGGCTGATCTGATCAGACGCGTCGGTGAATGCAAAAAGCAGCTGCGTCTTCTGGCAGCAGGTTTGTTGCCTGTCGTCGCTGGTTTTGCGATCTGGACGTGGTTTGCTTCGGCAGGAGCAGCCGAGAGTTTGCGACTGATCGTTTCGCTTGGCACGATTCCAACGGTCTTGTTCTATGTCGCTGTGATGTTTTTGCTTCTGGAGCATGCGGCGATTCGCGCTTTCTTCGCGCCAGTTGCCCGGGTCGGACAGATGGCGTTGACCAATTACGTGGCGCAAAGCTTTATCGGCTTGCTGATCATTTCGATCATGGGGCTGGAGTATGTATCTCCGGTGAATGTCGTCATCATCGCCAGCCTGATCTTCGTCGTCCAAATCATTTACAGCAATGTGTGGTTCAAATTTTTCGCGATGGGGCCATTGGAGAAGATGTGGCGCTTTATGACGTACGGCAAGCAAAAGGCGAAATAAGCAATCATGGCGCGCGCAAAAAGGCTGGCAGCAAAAGTCTTTTTGCGCCTTTTCTCTATGGAAGAACGGCTTGGCTTGCTAAATGGAGGGCGGTCAGGCATACTCTCACATAAAAAGGGTTCGGTTTTTAAAGGAGGCGAAGCGGCAATGTCCGGGAAAAAGGTACTGATCATTGACGACGAAGAAGATATTTTGAAGCTGATTCAAACGGTTCTGAAAAAAGAAGGGATCGAGCACGTCTGGACTTCGACCACCGCCAAGGACGGCCTGGCTCAATTTCAGGAGAAAAAGCCCGACCTCGTGCTGTTGGACATCATGCTGCCAGACGGAGAAGGTTATGAAGTATGCAAACAAATCAGAGGCTTTTCCAAGGTGCCGATTTTGTTCATCTCCGCTAAAACCGAGGAAATTGATAAAATTTTGGGCTTTGCCATTGGCGGCGATGACTATATTACGAAGCCGTTCAGTCCCAAGGAGCTTGCCTACCGGGTCAAAGCGCAACTGAGAAGAGCCGATTATGCGGTCGTTGAGCCTGTAGTCGAGGAAGATCCTGTGCTCAAGGCTGGGCCGTTTGAGCTGGACCCGCAAAAAGCAGAGCTTTTGAAGAACGGCAGTCCGATTGACTTGAAGCCGAAGGAGCTTGGGCTGATGAAGGTTTTTTTGGCAAACGCCAACAAAGTCATCAGCAAGGAAAAGCTGTACGATACGGTCTGGGGCGAGGATTTTATCGGGATCGACAACACCGTCATGGTGCACATACGCCGACTGAGGGAAAAGATCGAGGACCAGCCTTCTTCTCCCGAATATTTGATTACCGTGAAGGGTTTGGGTTATAAACTGGTGATCGAGGAGCAGTGATGGATGAAGTGGAAGGTCACAGGACGGTATTTGCTGTCCGTTGTCTTGGTTGTGATTTTGGTTATTTTCATCAATTTTTTCGTTATGCTGGGATTATTTATTGCTCAAAAAGGCTTCGACGTCCCGATTTTTCAGGATCAGGCGGCTTCTCCCGAGCAATTTACGAGAGAGTTTGAGCAGCGGCTCGATCTAGCGGGAGACAGCATCGCGATAACCGCGGAAGGAAAAGACGAGCTGCAAAAGAAAAACGCCTGGCTACAGATTCTGGACGAAAACGGCAATGAAGTGTTGACTTACCGAGTGCCCGCCGGACTAAAGAAGCATTACACGCCCGCAGACATGATTCAAATGTACAAATACCAGGAAGTAGATGGGGATACGACCGTTTTTGTCGGGGAAAAGGCAAGTGCAGCAAAGCGCTACAGCTACTTGATCGGGATTGAAAACCGCGACTTGAACAGGTACGTCATTTTCTACGACAACCAGGTTATCTTGCGCGCATTCAATGTAGGGCTCATCATTTTTATGATCGACATCCTGATCGCTTTGTGGATTGGCTATTGGTTCAGCAAGCGGCTTACGCAGCCTATGCATTCGCTGATCGACGGGATCAAGCAGTTGGCGAACAATCAGTTTTACGTCCATTACAAACCGGAAGGCGTCTACCAGCACGTATTCGATAACTTGAATCAGCTGTCGCACCAGTTGCAGGCGAACGAAAAGGAGCGCAAAAAGCTCGATCAATTAAAAGAGGAATGGATCGCCAACATTTCCCACGACATGAAGACGCCGCTTGCTTCGATTCAAGGCTACTCGGAAATGATCAAGGACCCGGACTATCAGTTTACATGGGACGAGATCAGGGAGTACGCAGGAATTATCGAGAAAAAGTCAGTGTATATCAAAGAAGTCATCGAAGACCTCAATTTGACGACACGCTTGCGGAACAAAGAACTGTCCATTCAAAAGAAGACGGTCAACATCGTTACCCTTTTGCGCGGCATCGTGATCGACATCCTGAACGATCCCAAGTATGCGAAGCGCCACATTGAGTTTACGGTAGCCGAAGAGTTCATCCCCGTGGAAGTCGACGAAATCTTGATGGTGAGAGCGATCAACAATCTGATTTACAATGCGATCGTCCACAATCATGACGAGGTAAAAATTGAGGTGAGCGTGGAAAAGCAAGAACGCGTGCATATCTCGATCAAGGACGACGGGAAAGGGATCAAGAAGGCGGAGCTGGAGCGGATTTTTGACCGCTACTACCGGGGAACGAACACAGGCGATGCCCACAAAGGATCGGGGCTTGGGATGGCGATCGCACGCGATATCATCGACGCACACCAAGGCGAGATTGTCATCAGCAGCGAAGAAGGACAGGGGACGTCGATTGAGATTGTGTTGTAAGACGTAGACTAAGGCGAGACACCTGCATAAGGTGTTTTCTTTTTGTGCAAAAGAATTTATTTTATCTATCATATATTTTTTAATTTTATATAATCCGAATATATTGATTTACCAGCTATTTTTCCAGGGAATATAATTGTTATTATCAAAAAAACGTATTACAATAAACAAGTGTTGCTGAAGTAAAGCATTAATAGGGAGAAGAATAATCTGACCAACTATTAGGAATGCTTTACAAGAGCTCACATGAAGTGGATGGTTTGCCCATGTTCCACAGTTTTCTGAGCATACGCTAGCCAAGGCAGAGAGGAAGAAGAACCGAAGTGGAAAACAAAGAATTGAAAAGGGGTCTGGAAGCTCGTCACATTCAGATGATCGCTTTGGGCGGCACGATTGGTGTAGGGCTATTCATGGGCTCTGCAAGCACGATCAAATGGACAGGTCCATCCGTAATGCTTGCTTATGCAATTGTAGGAATTTTTATATTTTTTATCATGCGCGCCATGGGAGAAATGCTGTATGTGGAGCCAAGCACTGGCTCATTCGCAACTTTCGGGCATAAGTACATTCATCCGTTAGCTGGTTATTTGACGGCCTGGAGCAACTGGTTTCAGTGGGTAGTCGTCGGGATGTCGGAGATTATCGCGGTCGGGGCGTATATGAAGTATTGGTTCCCTGATTTGCCAGCCTGGATTCCCGGGATTATTGCCATGGTGATTTTGGGCGCAGCGAACTTGTTCTCCGTTAAATCGTTTGGTGAGTTTGAGTTCTGGTTTGCCATGATCAAGATCGTTACGATTGTGTTGATGATTATTGCCGGACTTGGCCTGATTTTCTTCGGAATCGGCAACGGCGGTCATGCGATTGGCTTATCCAATCTGTGGGAAAATGGCGGTTTCTTTACCGGCGGCTGGACAGGCTTTTTCTTCGCTTTGTCATTAGTGATCGGGGCTTATCAAGGGGTTGAGTTGATCGGGATTACGGCTGGTGAGGCAAAAGATCCGAAGAAGACGTTGACCAGCGCGATCCAGAGCATCATTTGGCGGATTCTGATTTTCTACATCGGTGCGATTTTTGTAATTGTAACCGTTTACCCGTGGGATCAATTGCAGTCGATCGGCAGTCCGTTCGTAGCGACGTTTGCCAAGATCGGCATTACCGCAGCAGCGGGACTGATTAACTTCGTAGTCATCACCGCAGCGATGTCTGGCTGTAATAGCGGGATTTACAGTGCAGGCCGCATGCTGTATACACTCGGTGTCAATGGACAGGCGCCGAAAATTTTCACCAAGCTGTCCCATAACGGTGTGCCGCTTTTGGGAACGATCGGTGTTCTCGTCGGCTTGGGTGTCGGCGTCATCCTGAGCTATATCGCGCCGGAAAATCTGTTTGTGTACGTGTACAGCGCGAGCGTGCTTCCAGGGATGATTCCTTGGTTTGTGATTTTGATCAGTCAAATCAGATTCCGCAAACAAAAAGCGGCCGAACTGGGCAACCATCCGTTCAAGATGCCGCTCGCTCCACTGACGAACTACATTACCATCGCCTTTTTGCTGATGGTGTTGGTCGGAATGTGGATCAACGATGACACGCGCATCTCGCTGATTGCCGGGATCGTGTTCCTGGGGATCGTGACACTTAGCTTCTACGCTTTTGGCATTAACAAAGCCGTTCCGCTGGATGAGCAAGCACAAAGCGGCGAGCGAAAATAAGTATGCAGCAGAAAGGGACATCAGCGACGATGTCCCTTTTTTATTTAGACGCGACATGTACGACACGCATTCGAAAAGCGGAAAAGTGGAAGGCTGATGGAGGGAATGCAGTTGCAGACTTGAAATTTAAGATAGAGATTCTTAAAATAAAGATATTATTCGGAGCGAGAAGAATAGGGAGGGCTTTGTGGTGGAGATTGGCATTAGCACGTTTGTAGAGACGACTCCTGATGCACAGACAGGGGAGGTCATCAGCCATGCGCAACGATTGCGGGAAGTCGTCGAGGAAATTATTTTGGCCGATCAGGTAGGACTGGATGTATTCGGCGTGGGCGAGCATCATCGCGAAGATTTTGCGGCGTCTTCACCTGCGATGGTGCTTGCGGCTGCTGCGCCACAGACCAAACGGATACGGTTGACCAGCGCAGTTACCGTGTTGTCTTCTGCTGATCCGGTGCGGGTTTTTCAGGATTTTGCTACACTCGACGCGATTTCCAACGGTCGCGCAGAGATCATGGCGGGTCGAGGTTCTTTTATCGAGTCTTTTCCGTTGTTCGGTTATGACTTGAACGATTACGACGAGTTGTTCGAAGAAAAGCTGGAGCTGCTGCTGAAAATTCGCTCGTCGGAAAAGGTGACCTGGCGAGGCAAGCATCGTCCGGCCATTCAAAATCTCGGCATTTATCCGCGGCCAGTGCAGGACCCGTTGCCCGTCTGGATTGGCAGTGGCGGGAATACGCAGTCGGTAATCCGGGCAGGACTGTTGGGACTTCCGCTCGTTCTCGCGATTATCGGAGGGCGTCCGGTGCAGTTTGCGCCGTTAGTCGAGCTGTACAAGCGGGCAGCGATCCAGGCAGGCCACGACCCGCGAAAGCTGAGCGTGGCTTCCCATTCACACGGTTTTGTCGATTGGAACACGGAAGCGGCAGCGGACAAATTTTTCCCGCCAACCCAGCAAGTAATGAACGTACTCGGACGGGAGCGCGGCTGGGGGCATTACGACCGATCGAGCTTTGACGCGGCGAGAAGCTTTGAAGGCGCGCTGTATGTCGGCGACCCGGAGACGGTGGCAGCGAAAATCATTCACCTGCGCAAACAGGTCGGGGTTACCCGCTTCATGCTGCACGTACCTGTGGGCACGATGCCGCACGACCAGGTTATGCAGGCAATTCGGCTCCTGGGCAGCGAAGTCGCACCGCGCGTACGCGAAGAGGTTGCGAAGTGGGAAGCGACCCAGTAAGTACATTCGGGAAGAGCGCAAGGCAGTCGTTGCATCAGGCAACAGGCTGTCTTGTTCTTTTTTTTCGTCCAAATGTTTTTTCGAGCGAAAAAGGGAGAGACATAAATGGCAGATGAATCGTATAACTTGTAAGCAAATTCCAATCTGTCCATAAGGGTGAGTTTCCAGTGAAAAAAGCGCTCATCGTCTGCTTTGCGTTGGTCGTCGTGGCGGGCTTGCCAGGTTGCAGCCCGGAACAAGCCGCCAATCAGAGTCCAGTAACCATATCGGAAGGCAAAGGCACGTCCCAAGTGGAGGAAGCACAAAATTCTCCCGAGTATAATCAAATCTTCAACTATATGAAGGAAGAATCGAAAAAGGCTTTCTCCGCGCATTACGAATTGCTCGGTTTCGAGTTGTCTGATTATCAGGAGTCGAATGTGGCAGGAAAGGTGGAAGCTACTTTTGGCTACAAAGTGATGTACA
This sequence comes from Brevibacillus sp. HD3.3A, assembly GCF_013284375.2. Classification (NCBI taxonomy): domain Bacteria; kingdom Bacillati; phylum Bacillota; class Bacilli; order Caryophanales; family Paenibacillaceae; genus Brevibacillus; species Brevibacillus sp. HD3.3A. The sequence continues at coordinate 6,065,893 of NZ_CP085874.1, read as the reverse complement.
AAAATTTTGACAAAGACCCGGACACCGTCGCCTACATCAAGGAGGCAAAAGAAAAGGGCGATCCCCACTACCAGCAGCTTCACGATGAATATTTGCAGCAAAAAGAAATGAATTTTCAGCTGAAAGCCGTCATCGAAAACGCCGATTCGGTCACGCTTTATACCAATGTGAATCCGAAAGGGATACAATGGGAGAAGGTTGTCATGTCTGATTTTATTTTGGAGAAGTAAGCGAGTGCGAGTAAACCGATTGTTATCCATGCTGCTCATTTTATCGCAAAAAGGGATGGTCACCGGAAAAGAGCTTGCCGACCATTTTGAAGTTTCCTTGCGAACGATTTATCGGGATATCGAAAAAATAGGGGAAGCAGGCATTCCCATTGCTTCGCTTGGAGGACGGGGTGGAGGGTACTACTTGATGGAACATTATCAGGTAGACAATCTGTTTCTGAACAAAGAAGAAGCCAATCTGTTTCTGGCAGTAGTGAACGATCTTGATTTTCTGTTCGGCAAAAATGAGGCGTTTAACGATGTGCTGCTCAAGCTCGGGCATACATGGAAAAGGGACAGTGGCGCCGCAGACAAGTGGAGCGTGGACATGTCCCATTTCAGCATGGAAGAGGAGCTGAGAGAGTACCTGCTGCTCATGAATCGGGCGATCACAGAAAACAGGCTGCTTCACTTCGAATACATCAACAGAAACATGGATGCTGCGTGCCGAGTGGCAGAGCCTGTGCAGATCGCGTTTACGTCCGGGCACTGGTTTCTCGTTGCTTTTTGCCGGATTCGCAATCAGTACAGAAGGTTCAAGCTCGTGCGGATGAGGAACCTGACCATCGGGGAAGTTTTTGCAAAAAGAGCGGCTTCCCGAGAAGAGATCGCAAAAACGATCGAAGCGAGCTATCAGGAACGCGGGGTTACGGTGACATTGCGGTTTTCCAGCCGGATTGGTGAACAGCTCACCGAGTATTTTTCCAAAGAGAGTATTACTAAAGGAACGGACAGTCAGTACATCGTAGTGAAGTCGTTCCCGTATGAGGAAGGGCTGCTGAAGTTCATTCTGGGCTTTGGCAAGGACTGCGAGATTGTCGAACCTCACTTCCTGCGGGAAGAATTAAAAGAATACGTTCGGGAACTGATGCTTTCCTACAATGGCTGACAGACTGGTGTCAGTCATTTTGTTTTATAGTGGGGGTGTGAAGACAATGGCTGGTGAAACGGATGTGATCAGGCATGACAAACTCGCTTTCCTGCACAGCAACATGGCTGCGGCGTCAGGGGCGCATGCTTTACTGTCGCTACTCGTTGCGACAAGACGCTCCTGCGGTTATTTTCATAGCGGGTTTGGGAGATAGCTGCGAGACGTGGGATAAGGTGCAAGCCCGGATCGCGCAGATGGCATCGACCTTTTCCCATGACAGGGCGGGCATCGGCAAAAGCGAGGCGGCCGCCAAAGTTCCCCGGACTTGTGCTGACTTGGTGGAGGAGCTTTGCGAGCTGATAGCGCAGACCCCCGTAAAGCCGCCCTATATTTTGGTCGGCCACTCGTTTGGCGGATTGGTCGCCAGGCTGTTTGCCAGCCGCTTCCCGAAACTGGCAGCAGGCATGGTACTGGTCGATGCAGCCGCCGAGTATAAAGAGCTTGCTTATGAAAAAGTGCTGCCCGCCGCGTTGATCGCGGAAAATCGGGCGTATTTGGAAAATCCGCTGTTGAACCGGGAGCAGATTGATAAACCGCAAAGCTACAGGCAAGTCTCGGCGCATACAGGCGTGAGCCGTATGCCTTTAGCGATCTTGATGCGAGGTCGGCCAGATTACGCACAAAATGATTGGCCCCACGAGGAAATCTTGCAGATTGAACAACAGTTGCAAGCCGATTTTCAAAGACTGTCGACGGCGAGCCGGATCCAGGTAGCCAAGGACAGCGGGCACGATATTCATCATGACGACCCTGAACTGGTGGCGGAAGAAATTACGATAATCGTGAATGAGGTGCGAAAAATGAGCGAAATCAAGCAGCAATTTGTCCGGGATATGGAGAGAATCGCAGCGAATCAATATCAGCTTGGCGCAGGTGAAAAGCCGGGGGACTTCGTGGAGCTGATGCTGCAATACATCGGCGACCCCGATCCACAGTTGCGGGATGAATCGATCTATCCGACGTTTTACGCCTGGATTCATCGCGAAAACAAGTTCACAGAGGGCGAGCTGCGCCGTTTGCTGCTCGTGTTGACGGATGAGCAGCATTTGTTTTATCAGATTGGCAGCGCCGGGGATGACAGCGTGTTTACGCGAACTTTTTCTGTCCTGCCGATCGCTTTGATTTTGGGACAGCATCGGAAGCAGCCTTTTCTCGATCAGACCGATTTCGAGCATGTCAAACGGGCGCTGCTGCGGTATTACAGGGGGGAGCGGGATTTGCGCGGCTACGTTCCCGAGGGCGGCTGGGCGCACAGCGCGGCTCACGGAGCGGATGCGTTGGACGAGCTGATTCAGTGCCCGGAGAGCGATGAGGCGTTGCAGTTGGAGGTGTTGGACGCCATTGCCGGGATGCTGCACAATGGCGCGCATATTTTTTGCGAGGAAGAGGACGAGCGGATGGCGACGATTGTCCATATGATGCTTGGAAAAGAGTTGCTGCCGATTGAGCGGATTGCCGATTGGATAAACAGTTTGGCTGAGTGTGGCAACTGGCCGCGGAGCCGCAGCCAACGCATCGCCCAGGTGAACAGCAAGCAATTTTTGCGTGCGCTCTTTTTCAGAAAAACAGGGCCGCAGAGCTGCGATCAGCGTGTCGCAAGCGCAATAGTGGGTGCAGAAGCGAAGCTGAACCGATTTGCGGAGTGAAGGGCTTGCATAAATATTCTCCTATCGAACGTTCAGTTCCTCAAAATGTATTGCGAGGAACTGGGCGTTTTGCTGAATTTTTCGAATGAATGGTTTCAAAGAATTGGAAAGTGGGGTATATTGCTAGGTGGGTAATAATGCTCAGCTTGTGAATGTGGGTGACCATAAAAGCACGCGAGGGAGGCGGCAGTTTGAAGACGACGCTATTTGCGCAAGAAACCCCTTTACATAAAGTGTTTTCCGATGATTATTTGTTTACCATTCCATCTGTACAGCGGCCTTATTCGTGGACAACGAATGAGGCTGGAGAACTATTGGATGATTTACTAGATTTCATGGAGCATTACAACGTAACGGAACAAAATGTTGGAGATGTAGAGGAACCATATTTCCTTGGCAGTATCGTGTTGGTAAAAAAAGATGGGCCTCAAGCCGAAGTTTTGGACGGACAGCAACGGCTTACCACTCTGACAATTCTGCTTGCGGTTTTAAGAGATTATTTGGGCGATGACTATGCCTCAGAGATTGATAGTATGATAGTTCAAAAAGGAAGCAAGATTAGGAACATAGCGGATACGTATCGGCTTTGTCTTCGCAATCGCGACAGTGATTTTTTCAAGGTAGGTATCCAAGAGCGTGGTGCCACACAAAATCTCAATGCAGGCACTCCGGTGAAAACAGACAGTCAAAAAGCAATTCGGGACAACGCGCTGTACTTCTTGGAACGTCTGAATGAATTAGAGCCACAAACTGTGAAGGCTCTGCCTGGGGTAATCGCTACGCTTTGTTATATTGTGGTAGTCTCCACTCCGAATTTTGATTCAGCTTTCCGAATCTTTACGGTGCTGAACGACCGCGGACTCGATCTTATGACGAGTGATATTTTCAAAGCACAAGTGATTGGGGACATTCCACAGCATGAACAGGATCACTACACCAATAAGTGGGAGGATGTCGAGGTCTCACTGGGAAGAGACCGTTTTAACAAGCTGTTTGATCACATGAGAATGATTATTCAAAAGCGAAAGGGTAGCGCTAATTACAAGGACGAGTATAGCGAAATCTTTTCTACAATAAGCGGAAGTCGGTTCATTGATGAATACTTAATTCCATATGGAGAGATTTATCTAAAATTAGTTAATTATAATTCTTACTTTGGGCAACAACCGCAGCTTATTAAAGTGTTGAGCTTGTTAAACCGAATTGATAACAGTGACTGGATTCCACCCGCAATGTTTTACTTGCGTAAGCACAATCAAAAGCTGGACATGTTTCTTAATCGCCTTGAAGTGCTGGCTGGCACGAGCATGATACTCCGGAAAAATTTCAATTGGCGCATGTCTCGCTACTCTCAAATTTTAAGGGAGATGGATAAAGGAGTAGATGTCTTTTCCAGTGAATCTGCTCTCGAGGTTTCGGATGAGGATAAACAAGAAGTGCTTCGTATGCTGAACGGGGATGTTTATACAGATCTGAAGGATACGGCAAGGCGATACCTTCTTTTGCGCTTGGATTCACTTTTGACACCGGGGCAGCCTTACTACGATTACTCCGTCATCACGGTTGAGCATGTCTTGCCTCAAACGCCCAAACCAGACAGCGCTTGGATGAAGCATTTTGATAATCCGTCCGAGTATGTCCATAAGCTGGCAAACTTAGTTTTGCTTACGCGTGTGAAAAATGCCCAAGCTAAGAACTACGATTTTCAAAAGAAAAAAGCATCTTATTTCCAAACTAGTAATGGTATCAGCTCGTTCGCGCTAACCACTCAAGTCATTCAGGAAAAAGAGTGGACGCCAGCTGTTCTGGAGCATAGGCAAAAAAATTTGATTGGTTTACTAGAAACGGCTTGGAACTTGCGCACGACAACTTCTCTGAACGCCTAACCGTAAACCAAAAACACAAGGACACTTTCGATTCCATGCGGAGGTGTCCTTTTGGCATGTTTGCCTCTGCGCAAAATGATTATGTGAAATTTTCTGAATACGGTTTGACATTCTTTTTTCTCGGGTGATATGATCTAAATGAAATAAAACGAAAGTATACAAAATAAAACGAAAGACAAAATAATCGCTGTAGTAAGGAAGTGAAGCATCATGCTGGCAGCTGAACGGCACAGCAAAATACTCGAGCAATTGAGAGCGGAGCAAAGCGTGACAGTCAGCGAACTCAGTCAGGCTCTCGATGTATCGGAAGTGACGATTCGCAAAGATTTGATCAAGCTGGAAAACGACGGGCTGTTGACGCGCATACACGGAGGGGCGACGATCACTGACTTTCTCCCTGTGGAACGCAGTTTTACCGAAAAGCTCGCGGAGCGCAGCGAAGAGAAGCTGGCGATTGCCCACCAGGCGCTATCCCACATCCAGCCTGGCGACACGATCATGATCGGCGCCGGAACGACGACGATGGAGCTGGCCAAGCTGCTGCGCGGGATGAACGATCTGACGGTAGTCACCAACGCGGTCAATATCGCGATGGAGCTGAACAGCCAGGGAAAACATCACGTCATTTTGATCGGCGGGGAGATGCGGCACAAGTCGTTTGCGCTCGTTGGCTCTGTTGCCGCAGAAAACTTGCGAAATCTGTCTGTCTTCAAATGCTTCATCGGAGCCGATGGCATCCATCCGGAGCATGGACTGACCACATTGAACCTGGCCGAAGCGCAGATCAACCAAGTAATGATGGAGCGGGCGAGAAAAGTGTACGTGCTGGTCGACTACAGCAAGTTTGGCGAAACGCATTTAGCCAAATTTGCCGGAGTGTCTGACGTGGACCGGATCATTACGGATGCAGCCGCACGCCCTTTTGTGGAAAGGTACGTAGAGCTTGGCATCAACCTGGAGCTGGCCAGTCCGCAAGGGGTATCGAGATGAAGCTGAGCAAGGGAATGGGGGAATCGTTATGGCGTTAGTATCATCGACACAAATGCTTGGGGAAGCGCGGGCGGCAGGGTATTGCGTCGGGGCGTTCAACGTTCACACGCTGGAAATGCTGCAAGCGGTAGTGGAGGCGGCAGAGGAAGCGAACGCGCCGCTGATTTTGCAGACAACGGTTGGGACGGTGCGGCATCTGGGACCGGAGTATGTGGCTGCGATGGCCCGGGTGGCGGCTGAGCGCGCTCGGGTGCCGATTGCCCTGCATCTCGACCACTGTCAGGAGGAGGAGCTGATCGCCCGGTGCATCAAGGCCGGGTATACATCGGTCATGATTGATGCCTCCATGCACCCTTTTGCGGAAAACGTGGAGCGGACGCAGCGGGTGGTGACATTGGCGCGGGCTTTTGGAGTCAATGTGGAAGCGGAGCTTGGCAAAGTCGGCGGGGTCGAGGACGATCTGGTCGTGGATGACGCAGACGCTTCTCTGGCTGACCCGCTCGAATGCGAGCGTTTTATGGAGCTGACAAAAGTCGATACGCTCGCACCAGCGATTGGGACGGCTCACGGAATCTACAAAGGGGAGCCGCGCATTGATTTTGTCCGCCTGGAGGAAATTGCCCGGCGCGTCCCGGCACCGCTAGTGTTGCATGGCGGCTCCGGGATTCCTGAAGCGCAAGTCAAACGGGCTGTCGCGCTGGGGATGGCGAAAATGAATGTGGCGACAGAGCTGCGCATCGCCTTTTCCAATGCGATTAAAGCAACGTTCGAGGAGCACCCAGCAGAAAACGATCCGCGCACCTACATGAAGCGGGCCAAGCAAGCCGTGAAGGAAGTGGCGCTCGCCAAGATGGAGATGTGCGGTTGCACGGGAAAAGCGTTGGTCAGGTAAGGGTAAGCCAAAACAAGCGATAGCGAGGAAAGGGACGATTGGCATGCGTATCAATCTGGATGATGTGAAGGTTTTGCGAGAGCTGGATACGATTCGGGCGTTGCAGGACACAGAAGCGTATGAGGAGCAGTTCCAGGCAGGTCTGAAATTATCTGATTATTTCGATGTATCAAACATTTCTGCTCCGATTGAAAATATTTTGGTACTGGGCACGGGCGGCGGCTCGGCTGCGAGCGTCAACCTGATCAAATCGTATTTGTTTGACGAGCTGCAAGTCCCGCTGCAACTGAATCAAGGCTACACGATCCCGGCTTTTGTCAACGAGCGCACGCTTGTGATCGTCGTCAGCCACTCCGGCAACACCGAGGAAGTGGTTAGCGGGTATGAGGCCGCGATTGCCAAAGGCGCGCAAGTAGCTGTCATCACCGCAGGCGGAACGGTGCTCGACATGGCGCGGGAAAATGGGCATGCATACTTGCTTGTGCCAGGCGGAATGATGCCGCGGATCGTGCTTGGCTATATCTTTTTGCCGATCCTCGCCATCCTGACCAAGTTGCAGCTTGTTTCCGACAAGCGCGCCGAGGTAGAGGAGACGATTGCCCTGTTTCGGACCTGGAAGCAGGAATACGGGCCAGATTCGCCGATTGAGCAAAACGAAGCGAAGCAAATCGCGGTGGAGCTGGATGGGCTGGTGCCTGTTGTGTACGGAACGCTACCTTATTTTGATGCTCCGGCCTGGCGCTGGAAAAATCAGTTGGGGGAAAACAGCAAGCTGATGGCTTTTTGGAACGCCATTCCGAGCTTGCATCACGACGAGGCGGTCGGCTGGGATTCTCCTGCGGCTCTTTTGAAAGGCTTTCATTTTACACTGATTCGAGATTGCGAGGACAGCGAAAAGACGGTGAAGCGGGTAGAGATTAGCGCGGATATTTTGCGAGAGCGCGCAGGGGCGGTGCGGGTTGTGCATTCGCGCGGCGAGTCACGTTTGGCCCGGTTGTTTTCCATCGTTTATTTGGCTGACTTTGTCTCCCTGTATGCTGCCTTGATTAGAGGTGTTGACCCTACCCCTGTGGAGGTCATCAATTTGTTTAAACAAAAAATGGGGCAGCCGCTCGTGACCGTGCAGGTGAAATAGCCATGCTCGTCACAGTGACGCTGAATGCGGCGATCGACAAAACGTACCGCCTCGCTCATTTTCGCGCGGGGGAACTGCATCGCACTCAGGAAGTATGGAGTTTGCCGGGGGGAAAAGGCATCAATGTAGCGCGGGTCGCGAATACGCTGGGCCAAAAGGTAGTGACGAGCGGGTTTGTGGCGGGGCATAACGGGAGGTTCATCGCCGAAGGATGCAACCGCGAAGGGATAGCCACCTCGTTCGTCGAGGTGCAGGGAGAGTCGAGGCTGTGCCTGACTTTTCTCGACGAGCAGGCAAAAACGGTGACGGAAGTATTGGAACCGGGGCCAGCGGTTGGAGCGGATGAGCTGGCTTTGCTGCAAGCGAGGTTGACGCGCTTGGCCCAGCAAGCGACGTATGTGGTTTTTTCCGGGAGCTTGCCGCGCGGACTTCCGGTGAACACGTACGCCGTACTCATAAAAGGGCTGGCTTCCTCGGGAGCCAAATGTGTTCTCGATACGAGCGGTGCGGCGCTGGCAGAAGGGATCGGGGCAAAGCCTGAGTTGATCAAGCCGAATCAGCCCGAAGCGGAGGCGATTCTCGGCTACTCGCTGGACAGTGACGATGCCCGGTACCGAGCCGTTCGCGAGCTGTGCAGGCGGGGCGCCAAGCGGGTGCTGCTCTCGCTGGGACAGGAAGGAGCCTGGTTCGGCGATCAAGACCAGACATGGCGCATTTCGGCTGTCCCGTTGACCGAAGCAGAAGTGAACAACACGGTAGGGTGCGGCGATTCGCTGCTTGCCGGAGTGCTGACCGGGCGCATGCGCGAGCTGGCATGGCCGGACGCGATCCGGTTGGGCATGGCTTGCGCTGCTGCGAATACAAGCTCGTTTGGGGCAGGCGTGGTGACGGCTGGGGCCGTTCAGAGCATGATGAACAGGCCGATGCATGTGGAGCAGGTTGGGTAAAGGAGAGGAGGGAGTGTCATGCGTCATGTAATCGGGCTGGATGTCGGCGGCACCACCATGAAAGGCGCGGTTATGGACGAGGCAGGGCGGATTTTGGTTCGGGGAGAAAAGGAGACGCGGGTGTACAACGATTTGCCCATTCTGATTGAACGAATGGCTGGGCTCATTGATGAATTGCGGAAGCAAGCAAAAGGGAGCGTCGAAGCGGTAGGCATCGGCTTTCCCGGTCCGTTCGACGCCGAGCGCGGCATATCGGTACATTCGCCCAATTTTCAGCTCCATCAGGCGGACATTCGTACGCCGCTCGCCAGGCTGGTCGACTTGCCGCTGTTTTTTGACAACGACTTGCGCACGGCTACGCTTGGGGAAGCCGTATTCGGAGCGGGACGGAACGCGTCTCACCTCGTCTTTGTACCACTCGGCACAGGCGTGGGAGCGGGGATCGTGAACGAAGGACGGCTCGTTACTGGCAGCAGCGGGTTTGCGGGAGAGATTGGGCATGTCCATGTTCCCGGGCTGACCGCTGCCTGCAATTGCGGCAAGATCGGCTGCGTCGAGACGGTCGCTTCTGCTACGGGAATCGCGAGGCTGGCCCGCGAGCGACTTGCTCGGTCGTTGGCGGACGGAGCGCCAAACGCGGAACCGTCGTCGGTCATGCATGCCTTGTGCGGCGGTGAGCTGGAGCGTCTGACAGCGGAACACGTGGCAAAAGCGGTTGCGCAGGAGGATCGGCTGGCGATCGAGGTATGGGAAAAAGCGTGCGACGTCATCGGCTGGGCGCTGTCTGTCCTGATCAATGTGTTCAACCCGCAGCTTGTTGTGGTAGGCGGAGGCGTTTGCCGTGCCGGGGAACTGCTGCTTGCGCCTGTGCAAAAAAGCGTAGCGCGCTATGCCATGGATGTCGTGGGACAGCAAGCCAAGGTTGTTTTGGCGCAGCTTGGGGCAGATGCAGGAATGTTGGGTGCGGGAGCGCTGGCGCTGCAAGCGATGCAGCGGGAACAAGGCACTTGCGAATCGTTACGAGGATAAAGGAGTGGACGCAGATGAAACAACTGAATGACTGGGCAAACCATCAGCTGCTGCAAAGGAACCGCTTGCCGGCTCGGGCTTACTTTTTATCGTACCCGGAGGCGACGCAAGCATTGACTTACGACAGGGGCGCGACCCCGTGGTTTCAGCTGTTGAATGGGCAGTGGCAATTCGCCTATGCGACATCGCCGCTGAGTGCCCCGGATGACTTTTTTGCCGACGACTATGACGCTGCGGAGTGGGGGCGAATCCAGGTTCCGGGTCATTGGCAGCTGCAAGGCCATGGGAAGCCGCATTATACCGACTTGTACTACCCGTTTCCCGTCGATCCGCCGCATGTGCCTTCCGATAATCCGACTGGCTGCTACTTGCGCGAGTTTACCGTTTCGCCAGAATGGGAACAGCATCAGGTCATTTTGCGATTTGAAGGGGTGGACAGCGCTTTTCACGTTTGGCTGAACGGCGCAGAGGTTGGCTACAGCCAGGGAAGCCGCCTGCCGTCCGAGTTCGACGTGACGCAATTGCTGCGTACCGGGAAAAATCGTCTCGCGGTTCAGGTGTATCAATGGTCGGATGGAACGTATCTCGAAGACCAGGACATGTGGTATTTGAGCGGCATTTTCCGCGACGTGTCGCTGATTGCCCGGCCCAAGCTGCACGTCAGGGATGTGGCGGTCGTAACCGAGCTGGACGACAAGTATCAGGATGGCATCCTGCGTGTGCGCGTACATGTGGAAAACAGCGGGGCGGAGCGACTTGGCGGGGTAAGCGTGACAGCCAAATTGCTCGATCAGTTCCGGCAGCCTGTGGCGGCGGAAGTGCAGCGGATTGGCGGTACGGTTGAAGCAGGCCAGGAAACGCTCCTCGATCTGCGGTTGCCCGTGTCAGGGCCGAAAAAATGGTCGGCGGAGGAGCCGAATTTGTACCACTTGCTGCTGGAGCTTGGGCAGGAGGCGAGCGGAACGGTGGAGGTCATTCCGATTCGCGTCGGCTTCCGTTCGATTGAGGTAAAAGGGAACAACTTTTTCGTCAATGGCGTGCCCATTCGTCTGAGCGGCGTCAATCGGCACGATCACCACCCCGATCTCGGGCGCGCCGTTCCTTTTGAAACGATGCGCGAGGACGTGCTGATGATGAAGCGCCACAACATCAATGCCGTTCGCACCGCGCATTACCCGAACGATCCGCGCTTTTACGACTTGTGCGATCAATACGGTCTGTACGTCATGGATGAAACGGATTTGGAGACGCATGGCTTCCAGTTGACCGGGAACATCAGTCAGCTCAGCGACGATCCCGAGTGGGAGAACGCCTATGTCGAGCGGATGGAACGCATGGTCGAGCGGGACAAAAACCATCCGTCGATCATCATGTGGTCGCTCGGCAACGAATCCGGCTTCGGCTGCAATTTCCGCGCGATGGCGGCGTGGTGCCGACAAGCCGATCCGACCAGGCTCATTCATTACGAGGAAGATCGGGAAGCAGAAGTATGCGATGTGTTCAGCACGATGTACTCTTCCGTCGAAAAAATGATGCAGCATGGAGAAAACGAGCAATTGCAAAAGCCGCATATCATGTGCGAGTACGCTCACGCGATGGGCAACGGTCCTGGCGGCTTGCGCGATTACGCCGACGTCTTTGACAAGTATCAACGCCTGCAAGGCGGCTTTGTCTGGGAGTGGATTGACCACGGTCTGCGTCAATGGACGGAAGATGGACGGGAGTATTTTGCCTACGGGGGAGATTTTGGCGACTACCCGACGAACGGCAACTTTGTCATCGACGGTTTGATCCGTCCTGACCGCACCCCGTCGCCTGGTTTGCTCGAATATAAAAAAGTGATCGAGCCGATTACGGTAGCCGCAGTCGACTTGAAAGAAGGCGTCGTCACTCTGCACAATCGCTACGATTTTTGCACGCTCGATCACGTGCGGATGGTTTGGAGCATCACCGCAGATGGACATGTTTTGCAAAGCGGAACGATGAGTCTGCCTGACGTAAAAGCAGGAAGCCGTGCAGACGTCGTGATCCCGTATAAAGTGCCGGAGTTTGCAGCAGAGCAGACCGATTATTGGCTTACCGTATCATTTGTGCTTGCCCAAGATGAGACATGGGCGCACGCCGGGCATGAGCTTGCCTGGGCACAATTCGCTTTGCCAGTGTCCGCACCGCAGCCAGCAGCAGCGGTTTCCCGGAAAATCTCGCCTGGACATCTGGAAGCGGCAGAAACGAAGCGAGAGATAACACTTGCAGGCGGCGACTTCCGGTTTGTTTTTGACAAAGCAGACGGCGTGCCCAAAAGCTGGGTGTTTGCGGGCAAGGAATTGCTTGTTGCGGGGCCGCGGCTGACGTTTTGGCGGGTGCCGATCGACAATGACATGTACGTGGTAGAAGACTGGCGCAAGGCGTTTCTGGACCGTTTGCAGACACGGGTCGACTCGGTCGCTTTGCAGCAGGAACGCGATGATCGCGCCGTCATTGTTTGCGATGTGCGGATTGGCCCGCCTGTCTACGCTTGGGCATTTGCCTGCCGATACACGTACACGGTATTCGGAAACGGCGAAGTGCATGTTGAGGTGCAGGGAACACCGCACGGCACGCCGCCAGCCATGTTGCCGCGAATCGGCTTGAAGCTGTTGATTGCCAAAGATTTGGAGCGCGTATCCTGGTACGGCCTCGGCCCAGGAGAGTCGTACAGCGACAGCAAGGAAGCGAATCGCGTCGGCGTATACCACGCCAGTGTCGATGAGCTGTACACGCCGTATGTGTTCCCGCAGGAAAACGGAAACCGCACGGACGCGAGATGGATGTCGATCACCGATCAGCGCGGGATAGGTTTGTTCGCGAGCGGCCAGCCGACGATGGATTTCAGCGCCCTTCGCTACGATACAGACGATCTGGAGCAGGCCAAACATGTGACCGACTTGGTGAAAAGGGACTATGTGACGCTGCATCTGGATTATCGGCAAAACGGTCTGGGAAGCAACAGCTGCGGTCCCAAGCAATCGGAACAACATGCGTTGCGTCCAGAAGCATTCCGCTTCCAGCTGCGCCTCGCTCCCTTTTCCAAAGACGCCATTTCGGAAATCCAGTTGAGCAAACAGCAAATAAGTGACTAAAGCACACCTATTAGCCACCTGAAAAAAGTTGTACAATTTAATTAAAGATTGAATAGTGCAACTAATCGAATAATGGTGGTGGTTCTGTCACATGAAATCATGGTTGCTCGTTCCGCGCAGAAGTATCCACGCCAAGCTGCTCGCTTGTATGCTCATCGCCGCCATCATCCCGCTGTTTATTCTCGGCAGCATGGCTTACTGGAAGTCGTCGATGGTCGTGCGGGAGCAGTTTGGCACATCCGGGGAGTACATTGCGACACAGCTGCAAATCCAGATCGACAACTACCTGAGTCAAATGCGCTACATCGCCTACGACATCAACACGTACTTGTCCGACCCCACGCTGATCGTCATGCGCGAGGAGCAGCCGAAAACATACGCGGGCTTTCTGGAGCAAAAAAACTTTGAACGTTTCTTGGGGGCGTACAGCACGCAGGATACGAAAGGCATCTTCATCGTGACGCCCTCGGGGTATTTTTTCGGGAAAAATGTGATCAACGGGCAAGACTTGCAGCGCGAACAATGGTGGAAGGCGTTGCCCGCGAAGCTCACAGGGGAGAGCTGGATCGGTTTTTACACCCCTCGGCATTACGTCGGGTTTGAACAAACCGAATTTCGCCATAGCGAAAAGGTGCTGGGACTGGTCGTGCCTGTTCTCAGCGGTTACGGCGTGCTCAAGGACAGCCGGATTTTGATTGAAATGAAAGCCGGAAAGCTGTTTCAGCTGTTTCAGAAGCTGGAAGACGACATGAAGGCGTACGTAACGATTACCGATGAAAACGGCCGCCTGATTTACCAGACAGCGGGCCGTTTTACCGAACAAAAAGACGACATCGTCTGGAACAAGCCGCTGGAATCGAACAACTGGATGATGCAGGTGCGCTTGCCTTACGAGCAGATGAATCGTTCTGCCGATGTGATTGGCTCTTTTTTCGTGGCTGCCCTCGTCTTGTCGGCAGCGCTGGCAGTCATGCTCGCCTATTTGTTTTCCCGACGAATCACCGGAAAAATTCGCAGGCTGGAAGAAACGATGCGGCTGGTCGGCACGGGCGAGCTGCAAACGCGAGCGACAGTCGATACGGAAGACGAGCTGGGCAGGCTCGGCGTGAGCTTCAATCAGATGGTCAGGAAAATCCAGACGCTGGTCGCTGAGGTGAGCAAAACCGAGCAATTGAAAAAAGAGGCGGAGCTGCGCGCCGTTCACTACCAGATTAACCCACATCTGTTGTTTAATACGCTCAACTCCATCCAGTGGAAGGCAAGGCTCTCCGGAGCGAATGAAATCGGCAGCATGCTCTACCACCTGATCAAAGTGCTGGAAGGCAACCTCGACATCTCGCAGGAGCTGGTGCCGCTGGAAAAGGAACTGAAGACAGCCGGGCATTTTTTGGAGATTCAACAGTTTCGCTACGGGCCTGTCTTTTCGTTTGAGCAGGACGGCGTGGAGGCGTGCAGCCGTTATTTGATTCCGCGCATGACGCTCCAACCGCTCTTGGAAAATATTTTTTTCCACGCTTTTGAAGACGGAGAAGGGATCATCCGGATTGCGGTTCAGGAAGAAGCAGGCATCGTGACGCTGCTGTTGCGCGACGATGGCGCGGGAATCGAGCCGCAGCGGCTTGCCCAGCTCTTGGACCCGGAACTGAAACGCTCCAGCAAGCGGGGTCTTGGCGTGTTCAATGTGGATCAGAAATTCAAGCTTCATTTTGGCAAGGAATACGGGTTGAACATCTCGTCAGTCAGAGGAGCAGGAACCACGATTCAGATCACATGGCCGAAAAGGGAGGAAGTGCCTGATGAGCATCAAGGTAATGATTGTGGATGATGAGGTGCTGGTGCGAAAAGGTCTGAAGGCGATGGTGCCGTGGAGCCGTTACGGTATGGAGGTAGTCGCGGATGCCCCGAATGGGCGCAAGGGCTGGGAAGCTTTTATGCAGATTCAACCTGAGCTTGTGATTACCGATATCGTCATGCCGGAAATGGATGGTCTGGAGCTGTGCAGGCGGGTCAAGGAACAGGCGCCGCAGACGAAAGTGCTCTTGCTGAGCTGCCACCGCGACTTTACTTTCGCCCAGCAGGGAATCTCTCTCGGTGTGTCTGGCTATTTGCTCAAAACCGAGTTTCAGGATGATGAGTGGGATTCCCTGCTGCAAAGGATGAGAGCTGAGCTGACAGGGGAGAAAAAGCAACCGCCTCAACCTCGCGAACGGCAAAAGGAGTGGAGGCTCGAATTTGGAACATGGCTGACGGGCTTGAATCGCGGCTTTGAGCAAAGCCTGGCTGCCATGCTGGAAGCGCAGTGGGGCTGGATGAACGATGCCACGCGCGTATGGTTGCTGGCAGGCATGGGCGAGTATCGGGAAGAGCAGGAACGGGTAATGTTGTCACGGGAGCTGGATACGACCTGGGAATGGATTCCGTGTGGAGATCACCGCTTCCTGTTTTGTCCCGCTGATTCGTGCAGGCAGGTGGAATCGCTGCTGGTGGAATGGAAGCTGGCCGGAACCGTGACAAGCTGGGAAACGGCGGGTCCTTTTAGCGGGCGCGAGCAGTGGCTGCTGACGGTGCGCACGCTGTACAAGAAGACGGAATGGGCGAAAAAATTCGGCGTGATGCAGGATGCGTGGCAGGAGCCGATTCGCCAGGCCGTTCACTATGCGCTCGATCGGCTGGACACGCCGCTGACGGTAAGCGAGGTTGCTTCACAGGTCGGGCTGAGCCGCAGCCACTTTAGCGTGTTGTTTAAAAAAGGCGTGGGCGAGAGCTTCGGGGAGTTTCTCGACAAGCGTCGCGTGAGAATCGCGCAAGGCATGCTTGGCGAGACAACGATGTCGATCCAGGAAGTGGCGGAACGCGTCGGTCTGCCTGACGCCAAATACTTTAGCAAATGGTTCAAAAAATACACAGGCATGAGTCCCAGTCATTACCGTTTCAAACAAAAAGAGGAGTCTGGCCGAACAATCGTCCACTCCACCGCGCAAACTTGATTCGGCCCGGAAAAAGGAAACAAATTCGCGTACTAATTACGAACAGATGGCGGTTTCCCCATATTTTTTCTTTCATTAGAATGGAGAAAAATCAGGCTGTAACTCAAGGGGGGGCACAGATGAAAAAGATGGCGTCAAAATGGATGACAGCCGGGATGGCACTACTTCTCGCTGTAGTGACGGGTTGTTCGCAAAGCCAGCCAGCAGAGACACAAAACACGGGCAGTAACACTGGCAGCACAACGCCGACATCGTCTGAAAAAAAGGAAACGGTTACATTGCGCTTTGCGACATGGGACACGGATGAAATGCTGAAAATTCAGCAAGATATCGCGAAGAAATTCGAACAAAAAAATCCCGGCGTGAAAGTGCAGGTCGAAGCGTATGCCGATGGTTTTGACCAGAAGCTGGTCGCGGCATTCGGTGCGAAAAACCCGCCGGATGTCATGTACATGTGGGATTTCCCGACTTACCATGCGTCGCTTGAGCCGCTGGATGAATTTGCAAAAAAAGATTCGACAGTCGCCATCGACGACTTTTATCAAGGGCTGTTGAATTACAACCGCTACAACGGGAACTTGTACGGATTGCCTGCCGGGTTCTCGACGCGCGTCATGTTTTACAACAAAAAGCTGTTCAACGAGGCGAATGTGCCACTGCCGACAGACGGCTGGACGTACGACGACTTTAAAGCAGCAGCCAAACAGCTGACGATCCGTGAGAAGAAGCAGTACGGATTTGCCGTTCGCTCTGAGCCGGATACGTACGACCTGCAGGAAGTGGTCTGGAGCAACGGCAGCAGCTTTATCAGCCCGGATGGAAAATCGATCGATGGATTCATGAATAGCAAAGAAACCGCGCAAGCTTTGCAAGTTTTCAGCGATCTGACGAAGGAAAAGAGCGCGGTGCTCGTCGGAGGCAAAAATCAGCAAAGCGGAAACGACTTGTTCAAAGCTGGCAAACTGGCGATGTATGACAACGGCGTATGGTCGCTGGAGTCTTACAAAAAGGCAAACGTCGATTTCGGCACGGTCGTAATGCCGCAGTTCCCTGGCAAGCAGGGCAAAGGTGTCATCGCCACTTCCTCGGTGTCGATCGCCAAAGATTCCAAGCATAAGGAGCTGGCTTGGGAGTTCGTGAAATACTTCGTTTCCAGCGAAGCGATCAAAATGCGCACGTCCGATCTGCCTGTACGGATCAGCGTGGTTCAGGAGAAAAAGCTCGATCAGGACACCCTGTACGCTCCGTTTTACAAGATGCTGGAGAAGTCGAACGATACGCCAGCGTTCCTTTTGCACCCGCATTGGAACGAGATCAATCGCAATCTCTCGGCGGCGGTCAATGCGATCATGCTGGGCCAAAATGCCGAAGAGCTGCTGAACAAGGCGGTCAAGGACTCCCAGAAGTACATGCAAAAATAAGGGAAGGATGTCAGGGACGTGAAAACAGAGACAATCGTGACGCTTGAGCAGCCTGCCATGACCGTACAACCCAAAAAAATGAACTGGGGGGCGCTTCTCACCCCCTATCTTTTTATCCTCCCATGGATCATCGGCTTTCTCGCTTTTACGCTGGGACCGATGCTGTTTTCGCTCGTAATGAGCTTTTTTGACTGGCCTGTAGTGGGGGAGGTTACCTTTGTCGGGCTGGACAACTACGTCAACATGTTTACCGATGACCCGCTGTTTTGGCAATCGCTTTGGGTAACGATCAAGTTCGCCCTGCTGTTTGTGCCGCTCAATCTGATCATCGCCCTGTTTTTGGCGATCATGCTTAACCAAAAAGTGCGGGCAAGCGGCTTTTTCCGGACGGTGTTCTACTTGCCGAGCGTGATTTCCGGCGTGGCGCTGGCGATGATTTGGGCATGGGTGTATGACGGCGAGTACGGCATTTTCAACTACTTGCTCAGCCTGATCGGAATTACCGGGCCGGATTGGTTGAATGACACGTCGTGGGCGCTCGTCGCCATGGTCATCGCCAGTCTGTGGGGGCAAGGCTCGATGGTGCTGATTTTTCTCGCGGGGCTGAAAGGGATTCCCGAAAGCTTGTATGAAGCTGCATCCATTGACGGCGCGGGTACGGTGCACAAGTTTTTTCGCATCACACTGCCGATGATCAGCCCGACGCTTTTGTTCAACCTGATCATGACGATCATCAGCGCGTTTCAGCAGCTCAGCCTGGCGCTTTTGCTCACCGGGGGCGGGCCGTTGCAATCGACTTACTTTTACGCCATGTACGCGTACGACAACGCCTTCAAATACTTCAAGATGGGGTATGCGTCGGCGAACTCGTGGTTTATGTTTTTGATCATTTTGGTGCTGACTTTCATCGTCTTCAAAACATCCGGAGGCTGGGTGTACTACGAAGGTGACAATCGCAAGGGAGGGGAGGAAGCTTGATTCGCAAAGCGATATCGTATACGAGCTTGATCTTTTTCTCCTTTCTGTTTCTGGCTCCGTTTTACTGGATGGTCTCTACTGCGTTGAAGTCGGATCAGGAGATTTACACGTATCCGCCCAAATGGATTCCTGACGTCTTGCACTGGGAGAACTTCGCCAATGCGTGGATGTCGCAGCCGTTCAATCTGTTTTTGCAAAATTCGTTGAGCGTGACGCTCTTGACGACGATCGGCCAGCTGATTTCCTCATCGCTGGTGGCATACGGGTTTGCCAGATTTACGTTTAAAGGCAGGGACTTCCTGTTCATGGTCGTGCTGGCGACGATGATGATTCCGTGGGAAGTGACGATGATTCCGCTGTATATGGAATTTAATTACTTGAACTGGATTAATACCTTGAAGCCATTGATTGTGCCCTCCTTTTTCGGGGCGCCGTTCTATATTTTCTTGATGCGTCAGTTTATTTTGACAATTCCTCGCGAGCTGGATGAAGCGGCACGCATCGATGGGGCAGGCCCGTTCCAGATTTACGCGCGCATCGTGGTTCCGCTGATGATGCCTGCGCTGATTTTGATTAGCGTCTTCAATATTATGAACACCTGGAATGATTATTTGGGGCCGTTGATCTTTTTGAATGACCAGAGCCAGTACACTTTGACGCTCGGGCTTGCGCAGTTCAAAGGCATGTACGACGTGGAAGCGACCGGGCTGATGGCGGTCACGATCCTGATCTCGCTGCCGCCGCTCGTGCTCTTTTTCCTCGCCCAGCGGTATATCGTCGACAACGCGGCAGGGGTCGGCATCAAGTGAGGAGGCGTGGCAGGTGAAACATCGGGAGAAATGGGAAGGGGCATTCTGGTCGGTTCATCAATGCGGAGAGTGGCTGTTGCGGCTGGCAGTAGCCCACCTGCTCTGGATCGGCGGCACGCTTTTGGGAGGCGTCGTGCTTGGCATTTTTCCGGCGACCGCAGCCATGCATGAGGTGCTTGGCGGGCAAGGCTCAGGCGGAAACAGGGATGACAGAGGAATCGCAGCGGCTTTCTGGTATGCGTACCGCCGTTACTTTTGGCGAAGCCAGCTATTGGGATATGCCCTGTTGCTGTCGGGAGTCGTGTTGTGGGGCGACCTGATTTTTTTCCTTGGTTTGGGCACAAAATGGAGCCTTGTCTGCGCAGCTTTGTTGGCAGGAATCAGTCTTCTGCATACCGCGATTTGCTGTCACGCTTTTGCCTTGCTTGTGCGCCTGGATCGCGGCTTTTGGGCAGGAATCAGGCAGTCGTTCTGGGCGGTGGCGGCTTTTCCCCTGCACGCTATGGTGACGGTCGGCGGCGTGTTTTTGTGCGTGGGCATCATGCTTGTCTTGCCTGCGCTGCCGATCTTGTTGGGGGCAAGTGCGCTTGTCTGGTGGATGGCAGTGCGGACGGTTCGCTTGCTGGAAAAGTGCGAGCGCAAAGCAACTACACAGCAACTACGGGGTGAAACATATGCAGTTTGATTTGGGAATCGTTCCTTTTAGCCGATACGGGTCTTTTCTCGTCGTTTCCCGGCTTGGCAGCGACAAGCGGGCAGAGGGACTGTACTTGCGCAACGTGCGTGGCGGAGACAATCGTGACGGAGCTGTATTTCGCCTGGAGCTGGTAGACGGCGGGGTGGCCGTTCCTTTTGAAGCAGTCGCTACGCCAACTGTGCTCGTGCTGCGGGCAGAGCAAGGCGAGCTGGAATTGTGCATGGGCGAGCCGCAGCTTGTTCAGGTTCGCGGACGGGGTGTCGGCTTGCGGCTGGTGGTGGAATCGGAGGCCGCGGATTACGTCATGCCAGCACCAGCCGACTGCCTGGTAGTCAACCATTTTACGACCGAGCTGTACTTTCGACTGACACCGCTTGCTGGAAAAGTGGCGGTAGAAGACGCGTGGAAGGCGACGCGAGACAGTCAGGTCAAGCTGTCGTTTTTGCCTGACGGTCAGACGGGTGAGCTGGAGGGCGTAATCGAGGAATTTCAGACGGTGTGGCGAGAGCGCAGCTATCCTGATTTTGCTTCCGGTCGCGCTCGGGTGGAGCAAGAGTATCGCGAATGGCTGGGACAGACTCTGCCACTTTCGGAAGCTGCTCGTGAAGACGGGCTGGCAGAAGCGCGCGAGCTGGCAGCGTATATAACGTGGTCGTGTGTCGTAAGGCCAGAAGGGTATTTGCCGCGTCCGGCGATGTACATGTCGAAAAACTGGATGACCAACATCTGGAGCTGGGATCATTGTTTCAATGCGATGGCCTTGACTCGCTGGAATTTGCCGCTCGCCTGGGATCAGTTGATGGTGTTTATCGACAGGCAGGATGAGAGCGGCGTGTTCCCCGATTTTATCAACGACAGGTATGCGCTCTGGAACTGCTGCAAGCCGCCGATTCACGGCTGGACGCTGGGCTGGATGCTGGCGCGCAACGACGATGTTACCGATGAGATGCTGACAGCGATATACGAGCCGCTATGCCGTTGGACGGACTGGTGGTTCCGCTACCGCGATGATGATCAGGACGGCATTCCTCAATACAATCACGGCTATGATTGCGGCTGGGACAACAGCACGGTTTTTCTCGACGGAACACCGATTGAAAGCCCGGATTTGCCCGCGTATCTCGTGTTGCAAATGGATGTGTTGGCGGGAGTGGCGAAGCGGTTGGGCCGGGATGACGAGGCGCAAGCCTGGGAAGAAAAGTCGGAAGCGACTTTGCAGCGATTGCTGGCACAGCATTGGGATGGGAAAAAGTTTTTTGCGACACGTTCGGGGAGCGACCAGCCCACCCGAGGTGACAGCTTGATCTGCTACATGCCGCTTGTGCTTGGCGAAAAGCTGCCCGAAGCGATGCGTGAGCAGATGATCGCAGACGTGCAGCAGCGTTTTTTAACGGACCACGGACTGGCTACGGAGAGCCCGGCAAGCCCGTTTTACCGCAGCGATGGCTACTGGCTCGGCCCGATTTGGGCGCCGGTGACCATGCTGTTGGTCGATGGTTTGCGCCGTGCGGGCGAACAAAAGCTTTCCCAGGAAATTGCCCGACGCTTTTGCCGGATGGCGGCGGCAAGCGGGATGGCGGAGAACTTCGATGCCCTGTCGGGTGCGGGACTGAGAGACAGGGCGTTTACGTGGACGTCCAGCGTGTTTTTAATGTTGGCGCATGAGTATGTGTGAGTGACAAAAAAGGACGATGGCTGCTGGAAAAGAGCGTAGCCATCGTCTTTTTCACCTTCCTTGCTAAGGAGTAGGGTTTTCTTTATAAGGATAGGTAATTTTCAAGCGGTAATAATCGTTACTCAAGTACTTATATTGTATCTTTAGAATTTTTCCTCCTTCATAAACTAAAAAACTTGATTCATTGACCAAAGCATGAAAGCTGCTAATCTTTCCTTCGTTTTTCAATATTGGCAATACTTCATTGTAAAAAGCATTAAACTCATTCTCATTGGAGTACGTCCGATAAAATGGTGAGCAGCTGTCTGTTATACCTTCAAAAACTGTACGTTCAGGAAGTGGCAGTTTGAGTTCCTCACACTGGAAGGAATGGCTAGGGGCCAGATAACTTTTTAGAGCATGTTGAAATTCTCTGTCCCAAAAAAACAATTGAATAAGGATGAGCAAGGAAAGAGCAAATACGATCTGCCACTTCCTTTGGCGCCATCCTGCGCGGCGAAGTACCAAAGAAAAGTAGATTAGGAAGATGACAAGAAAGAACAGGGAGTAAAAAATGTGGGACAGGGGAATTGGCATAGATCCTCCATGGTGAGCGTGTATTGCATTTTGAAATACAAAGTCATAACAAACCGCACTTCACTATCTGAAATACTATTTAGTTGTGTTTTATCGAAACATAGTAGGTAGACAAATAAATGGGGCGGATATAAGCGTCTTTAGAAGTCGCTCCCCAGTGATCATTTATCCTAAGAAACTCGTAAGTCCATACGTGGCGTGTATCATTGCTATCTCGAAAAGTTGCCTCGTATTCTTTGGCTCCCTTAACAGTGACTGTATGATCATAGTAAGGTTTCGAGTCCATGCTATAATACCCTGGCCCATCACTATCTAAATAGTTTTTAATATCGTCGTAATCTGGGGTGACTATTTCTTCATCATCACTTGTGGATTGAGATGAATCCCCTACTGCGTTAGCTGCAATTTTGTATAAGTTAGCATTATCCCAAGGATAGACCCCGTTGTCCGGTTTAACAAAGTATTTTGATTTAATCATTGCGTCGTATGCTTTCTTTTTATTGGAAGAGGATAAGTTAGAGTGATAGTTCATAATTTCTAATGTGCTAATTAATGCGCAATCATTATCGTAGTTATCCCATGGACTATCATCCTGATTTATTTCAGGAACATAGTAAGATTGGCTATACTCTTCGGATACTTTGACATTTGTATATCCATCATTTTCTAAGTATTTTTTTAACCATACGCCTGGATCTGTAATATAGTCGCCGTCGTATCCTTCGTTAGCACCTGAAAGAAAAGTTGAAAATAGTGAATCTAGCGTATCTTCAGTGGTATTCTCCCATTTATTCTGCATCTGAGTAGTGTTTATAATTCTCTTTTTGTTTGGCTCGCTATTGTTTTCCCTCTTCAATTCATCTATTGACTTTCCTTTATCCTTACCTTCAATTACAACGCCATCGTGATTAACTGAAAAATGCTGAAACTGGTTAGAATATAAAGTTTTGTTATTATCGAAATATGAAGAATCAATCTTTTCAAAGGAGAATTGAAGCAGCTCGCCGCTATCGGAGTCCACAATAACGAACCCTTCTGTGAAAATAACAAGAACCTCTGATAAGCGATCTTCCAAGTCATGCACAGGAATAATTTTCTTTACTTTAAATATGCCTTTCTTTATTTGTTCAGCCCAAGGGGATTCTGTATCGACTGCGGAAATAACCATACTCTCCATTAGAGCTTGAGCGGTGCCATTTGCTATTTTTTCAAGATCGTTTGTACTAAGTATTGATTTCCTATTCTTGGGAATATATTTTCCGATTTCTTTTACAAATCGCTCGTTACTACTTTTACTGATGAGCATAGATGAAGAAGACTCTTTTGCTACTCCGGTATCTGGATAAGCTAAAGTTGATAAAAGAAGTGCGCCAGCAACTAGTAAGAGATTTTGTTTACTCATACTACCTTCAAAGTAAAAAAATGTAATTAAATCACTTTGAGTATATTTATTATACATTTTATTGTCAATATTTTACCAATCTTTAACATTCATTAAAAATTGTAACACATTCCCTTAACATTCAAGGCTTATAGTAAAAGCAACAAGCAAATAGCTTCGGAACCATTGGGTGGAGACATGTGAAAACCCATAGTTTCTTCGTACGTGCGCCAGGTGGCATGCGGAAGGACTATGTGTTTTTTTTGTGTCTCCCTTTTTGTGTTCCGCTCAAAACGACAGGAGGAATCAGAGGATGAAACGTGGTTGGCTTGGCTTGACCTTGGCAGTGGCAATGGTGGGTATGGTCGGTTGCTCTGCGGCGGGAAGCGCAACTGGAGCAGCTGGGGGCGCCGGAAAAATGGCGATTGTGTACAACAACTCTGATGAATGGGCGAGCTTTGGCACGATTCGCCAGGCGTTCAAGGATAAGACCGGGATCGAAGTACCGAATGACAATAAAAACAGCGGCCAATCCGTGACAGCGATGATTGCGGAAAAAGACAGCCCGATCGCCGATGCGGTCTACTACGGAATCGTCTTCGGCTCTCAGGCGGTCGAGAAAGATTTGGTGGAAGGCTACAAGCCGCCGCATTTTGACGAGATTCCCGCAGCGTTGAAAGACGCTGACGGCAAGTGGATGACAGTGCACTACGGCGCGATCTCGTTCATCGTCAACAAGCAGGCACTGGGCAGCACCCCTGCGCCACAATCGTGGGCAGACCTTTTGAAGCCGGAATACAAGGGCAAAGTCGGATTCCTCGACCCGTCCTCGGCTGCCGTAGGCTACAGCGTGACCGTAGCGGCCAACCTCGCCATGGGCGGCGATTTGGACAACTGGAATCCGGGCATCGATTACTTGAAAAAGCTGGAGGCAAACGGAGTCATCCATCCAAAAGGAACAGCCAATGCCAAAGTGATGAAAGGCGAAATTCCGATCATTATCGACGCCGATTTCAACGGCTACAAGATGAAGTACGAAGAAAACGGCCCAATCGATGTGGTCATTCCAAAAGAAGGCTCGCTGAAGCTGCCGTACGCCATGTCGATTATCAAAAATGCGCCGCATAAAGAGGCCGGACAACAATATCTCGACTTCCTGCTCTCCGACGAAGGTCAGCAAATGTTCGCCAAAGGCTTTGTCCGCCCGATCCGCAACGTGCAGATTCCAGGCGAGGTCGAAAGCAAGTTCTTGCCAGCGGCTGATTATGAGCGCGTCCGCGACGTTGACTTTGCGAAAATGAATCAGGTTCAAAACGCTTTTATCGAGCGTTGGAAGAGTGAAGTTCTTGCCAACTAGAGGAGTTTGTCTATGAAAAGAATGGGCGTTGCCGTCTTTGTCTTACCGATTTTCCTGCTGTTTGCGTTCTTTTTCCTGTATCCGCTCATCGTGCTGGTCGTAGCGAGCTTTCAGCGCGGCGGCGAGCTTACGGCGGGCAATTACGCTCAGATCATCACCAACCCGCAGTATTTGCACTCGCTGTGGAACAGCTTGTGGCTGTCTCTGTCCGTGACCTTGGTTGCGCTGGTTTTGTCTGCTGTGCTCGCCTTCTTTTTGGCCCGGCATTCGTTTCCGGGGAAGACGCTTTACTTTACGCTGCTGACTTTTCCGATCTCTTTTCCGGGCGTTGTCGTTGGCTTCATGATCATTATTTTGTTTGGTTCGACGGGCATTTTGCCGATGTTGTCCGAGCTTTTGACCGGGGAAAAAAAGCTGGTGTTTGCCTACACGATTGCCGGAATTTTTTTGGCCTACCTGTATTTCGAGATTCCGCGCATTGTGATGACGCTGTACGGGGCGATCAAAGATTTTGACCAGACGCTGGAGGAGGCTGCCCGAACTATCGGGGCCACGCCATGGCAGGCGATCCGCTATGTGGTGCTGCCGACGCTTTATCCGATCTTTCTCTCGGCGGGAGCACTTGCCTTTTCCACGTCGATGAGTGCATTCGGCACAGCTTTCACGCTGGCGAACGACTTCGATATTTTGCCGATCCTGATGTACAACGAGTTCACGCTCAATTTCAACATTGAAGTAGCCAGTGCGATCGCGGTCGTCATCGGGCTTGTCTGCGTGGGAATTAACCTCGGGTATCGCGTGCTGGTCGAGAAGGAGGGGCGTTCTTGATGCAAACAGCAGGAAAAGCGTTGGTTTACGTGCTGGTTTTTCTGATCAGTGCGCTCATCCTCTCTCCCTTGTTGTTTACCGTTGCCGGATCGTTTGCGGTGTACTGGGGCGCTGACATGTATTCGGCGGGCGTAACCTTGTCCTGGTATGCAAAAGTATTCGAGAAATTTGGGCATACGATTGGCTTTACGCTGGTGCTCGCTTTTTGCACGGTGCTGGTCAATACGGTGCTGGGCACGATGGCCGGCTACTGGTTTTACCGTTGGAAAAGCCGCTGGGTGTTTGTGCTGGAGGAACTGCTGTCTTTGCCGATCGCCGTACCAGGCATTGCGATTGCCCTGGCGCTGATTCAGACGTATCCCGCGATGCGCGCATCCGGTGCCTTGATGCTGGTCGGGCATGTAATCATTACGTTTCCGCTGATGTTTCGGACTGTGCTCGGCACGCTGCGGACAAAAGATTTTCGCACGCTCGACGAATGCGCAGCTACGCTGGGAGCCGGGCCGATGTACCGCTTTTTCCATGTGATTTTTCCGAGCATTCGCGGGGCGATTCTCTCCGGTGCCGTCATGGTATTCATGCTGTCGCTCGGCGAGTTCAACATGAACTTTTTCCTGTACACGCCGCTGACGGTGACATTGCCGATCGGGCTGTACGAAGCGTACTCGACGCTGCGGATTGAATTGGGCAGTGCGTACACGACACTGTTTTTGGCGATGGCGATTCCGCTGATGTACTTGCTGCATCGCCTGAACCAGAGTTCGGCCTTTTCGCGAAACGGAGGGGTGTAGATGGAGGAGAGCACGGTGCAATCGATGGAAATTGCCATTCGTGGCGTATCAAAAACTTTTCAGGATGGAACGACGGCCTTGCAGCCGATCGATTTGCAGGTAGCGGCAGGCGAGGTGCTGGTGCTGCTTGGGCCATCTGGCTGCGGGAAAAGCACGCTGCTGCGGATGATTGCCGGGCTGGAGCAGCCGACAGCCGGACGTATTTTGATCGGGGATCGCGACGTTACCCAGCTTCCGCCGGAAAAGCGGGGGATCGGCTTTGTTTTTCAACAGTACGCCTTGTTTCCTACGATGACGGTGGAAGAAAACATCATGTTCGGCATGAAGCTGCGCAAAATCGGCAAGCAGGAGCAGAAGGCCAAGCTGGAGGAACTGCTCGCCTTGATGAACTTGACGGAGCTGCGCAAGCGACTGCCTATTCAGTTGTCTGGCGGGCAGCAGCAGCGTGTGGCGATTGCTCGCGTGCTGGCGACTGACCCGATGATTTTGCTGATGGACGAGCCGTTGACGGCACTGGATGCCAAATTGAAGGAGCACCTGCGGTTGGAGCTGGCCCAGTTGTTTCGCAAGCTGCACATTACGACGGTATACGTGACGCATGACCAGACAGAAGCGATGGCGATTGCCGACCGGATTGTCGTGATGAACAAAGGGGTCATCGAGCAGAGCGGTACGCCGAAAGAGATCTACCTCAAGCCGAAATCTTCATTTGTGGCCCAGTTTGTCGGGCAAGTGAACCGCTTGCGCGCAAAGGTCAAGACAGCGGAGCGTGGCAACGTCCTTGATTTGGGATTTTACCAGCTTCCGTACAAAGGGGAGAGCCGGGCAGTCGCGGACATCGACGTGTTCCTTCGCCCGGAGGACGTATATCTCACGCAAGAAGCAGGCTTTTCTGCACGCGTGCAGGACGTGATTTTTCTCGGCGATCATTACCGCGTCATTGCCGAGTCCGGCGGGCAAAAGCTCGTTATCGACGTCGGAAACGACACGCTGATCCACGAAGGAGATCAGGTGCAACTGGAAATACGCGAAGACAAAATCATTTACGCATGAGGTGACGGGGATGAAAAAAGAAATTTGCTACTCCGACTTGGCGCTTTTGACGCAGCCGATTGAGGCGAATATCGAGCTGCTTCTGGAACACGGGGCAGACAAAATCGAGCTTTTGATGGACGGGCTGCAATGGGATGCCATGGACGATCAGATCGCCCGCATGAGCAAAGTGCTGCCTCAGTACAACGCAGGGTACACGGTGCACCCGCCAGCGTGGGACACCAGCTTGACCAGCGAGAACAAAGCGATTCGCGAAGCGTCTTTTTCCGAGTACGCGAAAGCGATCCAGTTCGCGCATAACATCGGGGCAGAGCATGTCGTGATTCACCCCGGCTTTTGCTTCTCGCCCGTCTTTGACAAGGAAATTGCCCAGATGCGAGCGGCTGACGCGATTCATCGCCTGTGCAAAATAGCCGCGCCGCTCGGCGTGAAGCTGGCTGTGGAAAATGTAGGTTACAAAGGCGCGTCGATTTTCAGCGAAGCGGAATTTGCGGCTTTTCTGGATGGCATGGACAGCGTCGCAGGGTACTTGCTTGACACTGGACACGCTTATTTGAACGATTGGGACATTCCGGCACTCATTCGCAGTATTTCGCACCGACTGCTTGCCGTGCATTTGCATGACAACTACGCAACAGGAGACGATCATTTGCCGATTGGAGAAGGCGGCATCAGCTGGGAGCCTGTTTTTGCCACACTTGCGCAGACCGCGCCGGATTGCCAGCTGATTTTGGAATATGCGCCGGGCACAGAGCTGGTCAAGCTTCAGCAAGGAAAAAGCATGCTGCTGGAGCGATTGCAGCTCGTGTAAGCAAGCAAACCGCACTACTACCATGATCAAAAGGAGTGGAGAGGGAGCATGAAAAGAAAGCAGACGAAGCAAACAGGCAAAACAGGAACGCAAAAGAGGGCAGCGGCAGCATCTGTACTTGCGTTGACCGTCCTGCTCAGCAATGTCCCGGTGCATGCCGAGAATGCGACAGCGGTCACTGAGACAGAAGCAGGAAGCAGCACAGCAGGCGACACGAAGGCAGAAGAGACTGGGACAGACGCGACAGAAACCGGAGCAGCTGAAGACGCTACCGCTGGCGAGAGCGGCCCAGCAACTCCGGAAGCGCCAGGGGAAGTGCCCGCAGGTGATGCCGAGACGACACCAGGAGAAGCTCCTGCCAAGGTGCCGACTGATGCGCCAGCTCCAGAGGAAATTCCTGCTGTACCGAGCGTGGAAGCTTTGCAGATCATGCAAGACTCGCCGATCAAAATTACGGAAATTTTGTACGATGCAGACGGCTCCGACGATGGAACCGAGTTTCTGGAGATTTCCAATCTGGGAACGAAAACCGTCGATATTAGCGGCTACATGATCGGCGATGAGGAAACAAGAGGCGGCGGCGAGGGAATGTTCGCTTTTCCGCAAGGCACGAAGCTTGCTCCCGGACAATCCATCACGATTGCCCAATCGTCGCTGATCAACAAGGCCAAATACCGCTATACTCCCGATTTTGAGCTTCCGCCTGTCGAGCAGTACAACCCGCAAGACGACCCGGATGTGCCGAATTTGCTGCCGACCGATTGGGCAACAGGGACGATTGTCATGGCAAACGGCGGCGATGACGTGCTGCTGATGGACGACAAGTACAACGTTCTCGACTATGTTCCATACATCAAAGACACGACTTTTAACGGCAAAAAAGTCAAGGCGGCCAAGCCGTTGAACAACTTGGGCGAATCTTTGCAGCGAATCAAGCAAACGGGAGATGCTTCGGTCGACTTTTACTCGCTGTTCCCAAGTCCGGGAACGTGGAGCGACAAGGAGCCGGAAGAACCGGACTTTGGTCCGAGCGACTCTTTGATCATCACAGAGGTTATGAATGATCCGCTGTTTGATGAAAGCACGGGCGAATTTGTCGAGATTACGAACATATCGGATAAAGCTATCGACATTAGCGGCTATTTGATTGGAGATGAAGAAACAAAAGGCGGCAGCGAGGGAATGCACGCGTTCCCGCCGGGGACAATCATTCAACCGTACCAGCCAATCGTTGTCGCCCGTTACGCGGATGGCATCGTAGAGCGTCACCAGACGAAACCGGACTTTGAAATTTTCGAGTCGATGGACGATGTACCGCAAATGCTGCCGACGAAGTGGGCTACTGGCAGCCTGTATTTGGCTAACAGCGGCGATCATGTGATTTTGGCTGATCCAGAGGCGCGCGTCATTGACGCCATGGTATACGGCGATGCCAAATTCCCGCAAGTAACGGCACACCCGGGAGTGGCAGGCGGTCACACGATGGAACGCTTGACAGGTGAAGATACGAACGACGCTTCCAAAGATTTTGTCGACCAGCCTAATCCGACTCCGGGAGGTCTTCTGTTCGGCCCGGATGCTCTCGTAGACAAAATTCCGAAATCCGATTTGAAAGACAACGTCCTGATCGTGAAGGAGCCAGAGACTGGTGTTGTATCGCCAGTGACAGTAATTGGCTGCTATCAATCCGGCGATGTCTCGGCATTGGCTTCGTCCGGTGTTTCCTCCGTATTTTTGATCGTAGGCAAAAATATTGACGGACAACTGATTGTGTCGGCGGGAGACAGACCGCTTTTGGCCGATGCCCTCGATCAATTGGCGAACAAAGCGATTCCGATTTTGTCCATCGAATCGAAGGAGCTGGTGCCAGCTGTTGACCAACTGTTGACAGAGCGTTCCTTGACGGATGTGCACATCGTATCGAGCAACCCGGAGATTGTTCGTGCAATGCGGGAGAACAACGATGAGTACCGCGGCGCGATCCTGGACGGTGTGGACGAGCTTGATTTGGCCAAGCAAAAGCAGTTGGTAAAAACCGTGCGCGCCAGCAAATCGAACGTGCTGATTTTGCCTTACGACCGTGTGAATGCGGAAGTGGCTCGCTATTTCCGTCTGCGGGGAATTACGGTATGGGCAATTGAAAAAGCCGGAACCGTGCAGCATCACGATCTGGTCAGCATGGGTGTGCGCGGAATCATCTCTGCACAGCCAGAAACGGTGTTGTCTGCTCTGGCAGCCTATCCGACCGAGACGTTGACACAGCCGCCAATCGTCTACGCGCACCGCGGCATTCCGTCCAAAAAGCCGGAAAACACGATGTATTCGTTCCAGGAAGCGATTGACCTGGGAGCAGATATCGTGGAGACGGACATTCATAAGACGAAGGACGGCAAGCTTGTCCTGATTCACGACTTTGAGCTGGAGCGCACGACAAACGGCACGGGAAAAGTAAAAGACTACACGCTGGCAGAGCTTCGCGCACTGGTTGCCAACAAGCAAGACCCGGAAAACCCGGACTGGTACCAGCCTGAGATTACAGATGCCCGCATCCCTACACTCGACGAGCTGCTGGAAGCGGCAAAAGGCAAAGCCGTACTCGATCTGGAAGCAAAAAGCATCGGCTACGAAAGAGAAATCATCGAAGCCATTGAAGCGCATGACATGGTGGAAGACGTCATTCTTTGCAGCTTCAGCTCGGAAGTATTGAACCGTTTTGCCGCGTTGAATCCCGAAGTCGGACTTGGCTATGTGCTGAGCGGCTCCAAGCCGGAAACGAAGAAGGATCAATACGCGGAGAAGCTCGTCACAGATGCGATTCAGCTCAATGCCCAATACTTCCTCGACCAGGCGATTTTGACACCGGAGCTGGCGCGCTACGCCAAGCATCGCGGATTGCCGCTCGGCGTGTACACCGTAAACGAAAATGCGCAGATTGAAGAAGCGTTGCGTACAGGTGTGAGCGGGGTTGTTACCGACTACGCACAACGTTTGCTGACAGCGCCAATTCGCGTCGATGCGCCGCAAAGCTCGCTGGAATTGACCGCAGGTGAAGTGAAGCCGCTCGAAGCGATCATCGACTATCGCGTGGCGGAAGACCAGTTGGCGCCAGCCCGCATTCGCCTGATTGACAACCATGACGCCGCAGTGGAAGTGGCAGCAGACGGCAAGAGCCTGATCGCCAAAAAGGCTGGCACAGCCAAGGTTCAACTGAGTGTGGAAGTGCCATCTGGCGGCAAGACGTGGAAAATGGTCACGACCGTGATCGAAGTGAAGGTCAATTAATTGTTTCGCGAAACAGGAGGGGGAGCTGCTTCCCTCTCCTTTTGCTACTATGACGTTTGTGCGAAATCAGAGGACAGACCTTGAAACTTCTGAACATTCGGGATACTCTTGATGAAAAGGCTTGATTCGTAGAGCGGAGGGTGGTTGATGCATGCTCGAGGAAAGCGTTTCGTTGCGGATGTGGAAACGTTTTGTTCAAGAAGGTGTAATTGACTCAGCACGAATCAACAAACGGATTACAGAATCGTGGCATCGCTGCAAAAGCAGCCGGGTAAACCCGTATGCAGGCACAGGGCAGGTTGTACTCGCCGGGGATGCGCTGAAAAGACAACAGGAGAATAGTCGCCTGCTGCTGGAGCTTGCCTTGCCGCAAATTGACCGACTGTCGCCTTTTATCCACGACGTGGGGATGATCGCGCTCGTGATTGACCCCGAGGGCTACGTCTTGAGCATGCGTGGCGAAAAGCGGGCGCTTCACGATGCCAATGCGATCAATTTTGTCGAAGGGGTACGCTGGACAGAGGATGAGGTGGGCACGAACGCAATCGGCACGGCGCTTTTGGCAAAAGAAGCGATCATGGTCAACGGAACCGAGCACTATTCGGTTGCCTCGCATCGCTGGAGCTGCTTTGCGGCCCCCATCCGGGACGACAGCGGCTCGCTGCTCGGAATCATTGACGTATCAAGTCCTGTCGAGCGCAGTCACCCGCAGACGATGGCGACTGTCATGACGCTTGCTTACTCCATCGAGCAGGCTTGGATGAAGCAGCGGCAGCAGGACGAACTGGAATTGCTGCAACGCGCCATGATATTGCCAGGCGAAGGACAGCGGCCCATCATTTTTTGCAACCAGGAAGGCCGGGTAGTGTATGCGAGCGCAGATATACGCAAGCGAATCGCCAACTGGACCAATCTGAGAAGACATGAGGTTGCGGAGTACGGTTTTTTCGAAGCGCGGCAAGCGCCGTTGTTTTCCGAACGTCATCCGGGCTTGATTGGCTGGGTGATCGAGCTGGCGACAAGCGATGCGGGATTTGCGCGGATGTTTGTGAACCGTTCCTCCTCATTCCGCTTCCAAGGCGAGCCGGGAACGAGCGCAGCCTTTTGCAACGTCCTGCGGGAGCTGGAGCGGATCGCGCCGACGGACGGGAACGTGGTGATCTATGGCGAAAGCGGCACGGGAAAAGAGTTGGTCGCACAAGCGATACACGACAACAGTCCGCGCCGGGAAGGGCCGTTTGTGGCAGTCAACTGTGGCGCTATACCTCGCGAGCTGATGGAAAGCGAGCTGTTCGGGTATGTGGAGGGGGCATTTACCGGAGCGCGCCGCCGCGGATATACAGGAAAGCTGGCGCAAGCGAACGGCGGCACGTTGTTTTTGGATGAGATCGGGGAGATTCCCGCTGCCATGCAGGTCGCTTTGCTGCGCGTCCTGCAAGAGCGAAAAGTCACGCCGATCGGCAGTACGGAAGAGCATGCACTGAATATTCGCGTCATCGCCGCTACGCATCGCAATTTGCGGCAACAGGTGAGTGAGGGCAGCTTTCGCGAGGATTTGTACTATCGGCTGCACGTCCTCCCTGTATCACTGCCGCCGCTGCGGGCGCGAAAAGAAGATATTCCGCTGCTGATTCGCCACTACTGTCACAAAAACGGCTATCAGCTTGATTTGCCAAAAGCGTTGCTGGATGAGTTGATAGCGTATGATTGGCCGGGCAATATACGCGAGCTGTACAACGTTGTTGAACGTCTGCGAGTCCTTCCCCGAGAGGATTGGAAGCGGTTACTTTGCGATGTGATGCAGGCAGGAGCTGATTATGAGTTGCGTCCGCAGGCAAGACAGTCGATTCAGCAGCCGTCTTTTTACGAAGCCGACTCGCTCTGTTACCGCGAACAACTGGAGCGGCAGACGATCGTGCAAGCTCTGGAAAAAAGCGGCGGCAGCGCTTCGGTAGCGGCTGAGCTGCTAGGTATTCCGCGCAGCACTTTTTACCGCAAGCTGAAAAAGTATCGGCTCTGACGAAAGAGCACGAGAGGGGGATCACGCATGCCATTTTATTGGTGGGAGCAAACGCCTGTTCAACTGCTTGCTACGGTCTCCCGGCCGTATCGCGGGGAGGTGTTGATCCCTTTTAGCGTAGACGAGGCGTATGCCCGGCTATGTTCACAGGAGCCGACGACTGCTCCTGTCATTCACTTGTGGCGGCATGAAAAGGCGATTGTTTTGGGCGCGCGTGATGCCAAGCTGCCGCATGCGGCTGAAGCTGTGCGACAGTTGGAGGCAGCGGGGTATCAGACCGCTGTCCGTCCATCAGGCGGGGCTGCCGTTCCGCTGGCGCCGGGAGTGATCAACTTGTCGCTGGTGATGCCTGTTGCCGCTTCTGACTTGAATCCCGAGCCGTTTTTTCTGCGGATGGTGGAGTTGATTCGTGCGACGTTGGGCGACGACGGAGCGAAAATGAGCAGCGGTGAAGTAGAAGGGGCTTATTGTCCGGGCACTTACGATCTCGCCATTGAAGGATATAAATTTTGCGGGATCGCCCAGCGGCGTTTGACTCGGGCGGTTGCGGTCCAGGCGTTCATCAATGTCGAAGGCTGCGGGCGCACGTACGAAGCGATCATCCAGTCTTTTTACGAAAAGGCAGCTATGGGCGCTCCCGTCGAGCAGTTTCCGCAAGTACAGCCGGGGCGGATGGCAAGCTTGTCCGAGCTGGGAGTGTCCGGGGGAGTGGAAGGGTTTGTCCTGCGCTTGCAGGAACTGCTGCACGCACACGCGGAGTCATCTGTTGCGGTGCTGGATGCTTGTCCAGACTCGCTTGCGCACGAGGCGAAGCAGGCGCTCGATTTGTTAAAAGGCAGGCATCGTCAACTGGTCGGTTCTTAAAAAGAACCGGCTTTTTTTGTGCGTGAAAATCGGTTCGGCTTTTTCATGAAAAACGTATGAAAGCTCATGAACGCGGATGTACCTTTTCGCGTGCAATCACACGGTCATGACGGCTGGATCGTATCTGTACAGTCGGGAAACCGATCTCAAGTGAGCCTTCGCTCCACAAGCTGCTGTGAGAAAAAATGAGACAAAACGGGACGATGTCTCACTTTGTACTACCTGGTGCCGACAGTCCAAGCAGAAAAAGCCGCAAAACCGCGCAGTTGCTGGCTGGCACAGAGATTGCACATAAGAAAAGGCAAGAGCGATCGACCGGGTCGTTCCAAACAAGTCACGATGGAGGAGGCGTATCTGATGAAAGTAATCCAGGCGGAAGAACAGGTGCTGTCCCGTGAACAGGCGAAATGGATGTACCGCAAAATGCTGGAGATTCGCAAGTTCGAGGACGCTGTTCACGTATTGTTCGGACAAGGCAAGCTGCCAGGGTTTGTCCACTTGTATGCAGGGGAGGAAGCGATTGCGGTGGGGCTTGGCGTCCATCTGAACCAGCAGGACAGCATCACCAGCACACATCGCGGCCACGGCCACTGCATTGCCAAAGAATGCGACTTGAATGGAATGATGGCAGAGATATACGGAAAAGCAACTGGCTTGTGCAAAGGAAAGGGAGGCTCCATGCACATCGCTGACCTGGACAAAGGCATGCTGGGCGCGAACGGGATCGTCGGAGGCGGTTTCCCGCTGGCATGCGGCTCTGCCTTGACCGCCAAGCTGAAAAAGACCAATGCGGTCAGCGTTTGTTTCTTCGGAGACGGAGCCAACAACCAGGGCACCTTCCACGAAGGCTTGAATTTGGCGGCAATCTGGAAGCTGCCTGTCGTATTTGTAGCGGAAAACAATGGCTACGGAGAGGCGACGCCGTTTACATACGCCTCCAGCTGCACACATATCGCTGATCGTGCAAGCGGTTACAATATGCCGGGAGTGCGCGTGGACGGAAAAGATGTGCTGGCTGTTTACCAGGCGGCCGAAGAAGCGGTTGCCCGTGCGCGGCGGGGCGAGGGGCCGACTTTGATCGAATGTGTGACCTACCGCAACTACGGCCATTTTGAAGGGGATGCGCAGAAGTACAAAAAAGAGCTCGACAAGCAGGAGCATCTCAATGAAAAGGATGCGATCACTTCTTTCCGCAATCATTTGACGACATCGCAAACCATGTCTGACACAGAGCTGACAGAAATCGAGCAAGCCGTGGACAGTGCGATCCAGGAAGCGATCCGCTTCGCCGAGGAAAGTCCGTATCCGAGTGCAAGCGAACTGCTGACTGACGTCTACGTGTCGTACTAAGAGAGGGGGATGGAGGACATGACGAGAAAAATCAGCTTTTCCGCAGCGGTTAATGAAGCGATGAAACTGGCGATGAGAGCCGATGAAAACGTGATTTTGCTGGGCGAGGATGTGGCTGGCGGGGCGCAAGTCGACCATTTGCAGGACGATGAGGCGTGGGGCGGCGTACTTGGCGTGACCAAAGGGCTTGTGCAGGAATTTGGCCGCGAGCGCGTTCTGGATACGCCGATTACCGAAGCTGGCTACATCGGCGCTGCGATGGCAGCGGCGGCAACAGGCATGAGGCCGATTGCCGAGCTGATGTTCAACGATTTTATCGGCAGCTGTCTCGACATGGTGATGAACCAGGGGGCGAAATTCCGCTACATGTTTGGCGGCAAGGCACAGGTGCCGATCACGATCCGCACGATGCACGGAGCAGGCTTCCGTGCGGCAGCACAGCACTCGCAGAGCCTTTACGCCATGTTCACGCACATCCCCGGCATCAAGGTGGTTGTGCCGTCCACACCTTATGAGGCAAAAGGCTTGCTGCTTGCCGCCATCGAGGACAACGATCCCGTCATTTTCTTCGAGGACAAGACGTTGTACAACACGACAGGAGAAGTTCCGGAAGAATATTACACCATTCCGCTCGGTGTTGCGGATATCAAGCGTGCGGGCAGCGACCTGACGATTGTCGCCATTGGCAAGCAAGTTCAGACGGCGCTTGCGGCAGCCGAGCAATTGGCGAAAAAAGGGATCGAGGTCGAGGTGGTCGATCCGCGCACGCTGTCACCTCTCGATGAGGATACGATTCTCGCCTCTGTCGCCAAAACGAATCGCCTGATTGTGATCGACGAAGCGAATCCGCGGTGCAGCATCGCAACCGATATCGCCGCGTTAGTCGCCGACAAAGGCTTTGATACGCTGGATGCACCAATCAAGCGGATTACTGCGCCGCATACACCTGTTCCGTTTTCTCCGGTGCTGGAAGATTTGTATCTCCCATCGCCGCAAAAGGTCATTCAGGTCGTGTCGGAAATGATCGGAGACGAATCGATCACGGTCGTTTCCTGATCGACTGGGAGCACTCGGCGTCGGCAGCAGCTAATGCCGGGTGCTTTTCGCGCTGAAAAGGGACAGACAAAATAGGAGAGGAGAGAGCGGGATGGCAGAAAATATCATCATGCCCAAGCTGGGAATGGCGATGGTGGAAGGAACGGTGATCGCCTGGAAAAAACGGGAGGGCGAGGCGGTCAAAAAAGGAGAGGGCATCGTCGATATCAGCTCGGAAAAAATTGAAATGGAAGTAGAGGCTGCAGCAGATGGCGTACTGCTGAAAATTGAAGTTCCCGCGGGTGGCGTCGTTCCTTATGGCACCGTGCTGGGGGTAATCGGGCAGCCTGGCGAATTGGCAGCCACTCCTGCGGTCGTTGCCGAGGCGCACGCCAAAGCCGAATCGGCTGCAACGCTGGCGACCGCTGACGGACAGAGCGCTGCGACAGGTACGAGTGCAGGTGCATCCATAGCCGCGACAGCTGTTCTGGAGCGCCCGCGCGATGGCGTGAAAATTTCTCCCGTAGCTCGCAAAATCGCCGAGGAAGCAGGGTTTGACTTCACCACGATTGCCGGGACAGGGCCGCAAGGAAGAATCACCAAGGAAGATGTAGAGCGCGCGATCAAGGCTGCGCAGGAAACCGCAGCACCGCCAACGGCAGCCCAGGCAGCTCCCGTAGCTATCGCAGTAGAAACAAGCGAACGGGCAGCCGACCGCGCAGCGGAAAGCCAGCTGGAACGCATCCCTGTCGCTGGCATGCGCAAGGTGATTGCCGAGCGGATGTATCAGAGCCTCCAGCAGAGCGCCCAGCTGACCATCACGATGCAGGCGGATATTACAGAGCTTTTGCAGCTAAAAGAGAAGCTCTCGCCGGAAATCGAGAGCCGCTATCAGCTCAAGCCGTCTGTCACGGACTGGATTGCCCGAGCAGTAGTCTTGGCGCTTGCCAAGCACAAGCAAATGAACAGCGCGCTTCTGGACGACCGGATCGAGCTGTATGACGACATTCATTTGGGTGTGGCGGTAGCCCTCGACAAAGGTCTGGTCGTCCCGGTCGTCCGCCACGCCGGAAAAATGACGCTCGTGGAGCTGTCGCGCCAGCTGAAATCAGTGAGTGCGCGTGCCAAGCAAAATCAGCTCGCACCGGAAGAAATGAAAGGCTCGACTTTTACGATTACCAATCTCGGCAGCTACGGCGTAGACACGTTTACCCCTGTGTTGAACCCGCCGGAAACCGGAATATTGGGCATTGGCGCGGCAAAAGACACCCCCGTGTTCGTCGGTGACGAGTTGCAGCGACGAAGCCTTTTGCCACTCTCGCTGACTTTTGATCATCGCGTACTCGACGGCGCTCCGGCAGCGGCGTTCCTGGCGACAGTCCGGTCTTATCTGGAAGCGCCGCACAGTCTGCTGATCTAGGAGGGAAGAGCATGTACGATATCGCGATCATCGGCGGAGGCCCTGCGGGTTACGTAGCTGCCATCACAGCGGCGCGTGCCGGGAAACAGGTTGTGTTAATCGAGAAAAAGGAACTCGGCGGCACTTGCCTGAACGAAGGCTGCATGCCGACAAAAGCGCTGTTGGAGTGTGCAGACACGTATCAGCACGTGCTTCATGCCGAGCGCTTTGGCATCGAAAATGCTGCTGACCATGTACAGGTCAATTGGGCAAAAATCAACGCCTACAAACAAAGCATCGTGCAAAAGCTGACCGGCGGCGTGCACTATTTGATGAAGCGCAATCAGGTACAAGTGATACGCGGCAGCGCAGCCTTTGAAAATGAGCGTGCGCTCCTGGTAGAGACAGCCAACGGCACGAGCAAAATCGAAGCAGAGAAGTTCATCGTAACGACGGGGGCGGAGCCGATCGCCCTGCCTTTTGCCCCATTTGATGGCGAATGGATCATGCACAGCAGCCATTTCTTGTCGCTGGAGACACCTCCGCCTGTGCTCGTAATCGTAGGCGGGGGAGTGATCGGCTGCGAGTTCGCTTCCGTATACAGCAGGCTGGGGAGCCAGGTGGTCATAGCGGAGATGGCTGAGCAGCTGTTGCCGGGAGAAGACCCGGACATTGCAGCGTTTCTGGAACGAAGCTTGAAACAGCAAGGAGTGCAGATTCATCTTTCCAGCAGTGTCGAGGCGCTCGATCGCACGACGCAGACGGCGCGCATCCGTACACCGGAAGGAGCGGCGGAAATAAAGGCCGATGCTGTGCTGGTTGCGATCGGAAGGAAGCCGCGTTTGGACGGACTGCTGCTTGAGCGGGCAGGGGTCAAAGCTACAGCGCGCGGGATAGAGGTAAACGAGCGAATGCAGACAAGCCAGCCGCATATTTTCGCGGCGGGTGACGCTTGCGGTGGCATCCAGCTTGCCCACGTGGCCTTTCATGAAGGCGAAGTCGCTGCCCGCAACGCATGCGGGGAAGAAGCCATGCTTAACCTGCGCGCGGTGCCGCGCTGCATCTATACGTCGCCAGAGGTCGCTTCCGTCGGATTGACCGAGCGTCAGGCCAGGGAGAAATACGCTGGGCTGCTCGTGGGCGAGTTTCCTTTTTCAGCGAACGGCAAAGCGATGATTTTGCAAGAGACAGCGGGAAAAGTAAAAGTGCTGGTGGAGCCGACGTATCACGAGATCGTAGGAATTACGCTGGTTGGGGCGGGGGCAACGGAACTGATCGGCCAGGCCGCGCTCATGAT
The DNA here is from genome assembly GCF_013284375.2 of Brevibacillus sp. HD3.3A. NCBI lineage: Bacteria > Bacillati > Bacillota > Bacilli > Caryophanales > Paenibacillaceae > Brevibacillus > Brevibacillus sp. HD3.3A. Next base: position 6,026,438 of record NZ_CP085874.1, on the reverse strand, counting down.
GCATGCCGAAATGACCGCCGACGCGATGGAAAACTTTATCGCGCCGCATCCGACACTATCAGAGATTTTGACAGAAGCCGTACGCGGTGCGCTCGGGCACGCCATTCATGGCTAATGGGTCAGGGAGCAATTATGCCTCCACCATGCAGGAAAGCCCATCCTATGTTAAAATGAGCCGTAATTGGATGGAGGTATGAAATGCATGAGTAAATTGCCAAATTGCCCAAAATGTAATTCCGAGTACACGTACGAAGACGGAAGCATGCTCATCTGCCCGGAGTGCAGCCACGAGTGGTCACTGCAAGGGGATGCCGAGGATAGCGGAGAAAAAGTCATCAAGGATGCAAATGGAAACGTCTTGCAAGACGGCGATACCGTAACAGTCATCAAAGATTTGAAGGTAAAAGGCACTTCCCTGGTAGTGAAAATCGGGACGAAAGTAAAAAACATTCGCCTCGTTGACGGCGACCACGATATTGACTGCAAAATCGACGGCTTCGGCGCGATGAAGCTGAAATCCGAGTTTGTGAAAAAAGTATAGAGATTGCCAGGCCAGCTTCCGTGGAGGAGCTGGTTTTTTCATTCTTGTTTGCGGGAGGCACTATGATTCGCTAAAATACACGTATGCATTTCCAATAATAGGATGATTTCAGCGATTTCATCAGAAGTGATGAGGTGAGTGTCGATGCAATTTCTTGATGCCAACAAGCAATGGACGCCAGAATTTATGCAATATATCGAGCAAACAGCGAAGCCATCTGTCAAGTTAACGCTCTCCAAAGAGCCTGCGACGATAACCGACAGCAAAGTGGGAGGAACGCCGTGGCTGCCTCCGCAACTCTCGATCCCGCAAGACGAAGACGGAAGAGATTATTTGTTCATCGCGCAAATCAATTGGGCACAGATGCCACCGTTGGAAGGGTATCCGACGAGTGGACTTACCAGCTTTTTTGTAAAACAGGACGATACTTTCGGCTTGCTCGACCAGGCTTTTCACGTCTGGCATTTTCCTGACGTGATCGACTCGGAGCAGATCGATCCGTATCAGCCCGAAGACCCCGAGTTGTACAGTCCCGTTTTGGGCGGCCCGTACAAGCTGACGGGCAAGCTGGAAAAACAGCTGATTCCTTACAAAAATCACAGGGCAGATCAGTACCAGCTCCCTACCGATCAGGATGAAGTGGCCTATTCGAAATACTGGGATCTGACAGATGCAAGCGGGTCGCGGATCGGAGGCTACCCTTACTTTTCGCAGGACGATGTCAGAGAAGAAGAAATGGAGCTGCTCTTTCAGCTGGATATGGAAGGCGATCACAAGAGTTACTATGTTTCTTGGGGCGACAGCGGGGTAGCGAACTTTTTCATTCGCAAGCAAGATTTGCTTCGCTTGGATTTTTCCCAAGTTTTTTATACGTGGGATTGCTTGTAATTATTTTGACCAAAAGGGGTGAGCACGCAATGGTGCGTATAGCGGATGTTCAGACTTTGATTCAGGAAGCGAAAAAAACAAGATTCAAATACTTGCTGTTCTGGGGCCACACTCCAAAGCAGCAGGGCGTTGTCGATAAAGCGTGCTTCAGCCAGTGGTATCCGGCTGCTTTCGAGGAGGATGGCGTCCGCTACTTGACGGCAGAGCACTACATGATGGCAAAAAAGGCGGAGCTGTTTGGCGATCATGCAGTACGTGAGGAAATTCTCCGCGCACAGCATCCGAAGCAAGCGAAAACATTGGGACGAAAAGTTCGCTCCTTCGATGAAAAAATTTGGGATGCGCACAAAAGCGAGATCGTCCGCCAGGCGAACCTGCTCAAATTCGCGCAACATCCCGATTTGAAACAGTTTTTGTTGAATACACAGGACCGGGTTCTGGTTGAAGCAAGTCCGTACGATCGAATTTGGGGAATTGGTCTGGGGGCGGATCATCCACATGCAGAGCGTCCTGAGCATTGGCGCGGTGAAAATTTGCTCGGTTTTGCGCTGATGGAAGCAAGAGAACAGCTGCGGTCGTGATCAGCCTTCGGGAAGGAGCAGGGGCATGCGAATTACAAAAATGGCGCAGGAACCGATCGAGCAATTCCCCTACCTGACAGCGGGAGCGGGCGACAAAGGAGTCATCCAAAGCTGGCTGCCGATTTATTTGGGGGAAATGGCTGAGATGCCAGATTGGTGCGATGCCGTTATCGTGACATCTGATTTGCAGGGTGTGACGGAATCTGACGAGCATGAGCAAGTGTTGCTGGGAGAAGTGCTGCCAGCCTTTGTTTCGCTGTTGCTGCAAGTCGAGAAGCTGTCGGTACGTCCGGAGCGCACGCTAGTATTGCTGTGCGGTGATTTGTACGCCGATCCGCTAAAAAGGGGAAGCAGCGGCGATCCACTCTCCGTGTGGACTGCTTTTCGCCAAGAGTTCGGGCATGTAGTCGGTGTGGCGGGCAATCACGATTTGTTTGAAGCAGATTCTATCGGGAAGCTGCGCAATATGGAGCGGGTCAAGCTCATTTCTGAACCGGAAATCGTACTGGCGAATCAGCTTCGCATCGCGGGTTTGGGAGGAATTATTGGCCGTTCGGACAAAGCGAATCGCCGGGATTTGCCGTCATTTTTGCAATCGCTTGCGGCGCTACTGCGAAAGGAGCCGGATGTGTTGCTGTTGCACCAGGGGCCAGACGAGCCTGCTCTGGGGCTTCCGGGAGTGGCGGAAATCAGAACGAAGCTGCAACAGCACGCTCCTACGCTGGTTTGCTGCGGACATGTGCATTGGGCGGAGCATTTGGTCGAGTGGACACAAGGGACGCAAGTATTGAATGCGGATGGGAAATTGTTTGTGTTTACGAGGGCAAACGAAAAAAGTGATTGAGCAAGGTTTCCCGTTGCCAACCACTTTTTTCAATTGGAACGGTTTAGGAAAGTCAGAACAGCTACGACAAACATAGCTTGTTCAGCTTTTTGGCGTTACTTCGCGGAAGAAGCAGCAACGCGCAACTGCTCATTTTTCATCAGAAGAGTAGAGAAGTTTTGAACAGAGGCAGAGAAAGGCTTTTTGCCACCTTTACTTTTAAAAGTTGGGATCATAACCATCACGTAGTCCTCCTTTCCTATGGTATGGGAATATCTTCTATAGGATAGCATTTAAGTTTCTTTACCGTCAATTGGCTGTTTGGTCATGCCCAAATAGGCGACAAGTCGGGATAGCTCCACTCTGTAGATGTTTTCCTGACCAAAATGCCCCTCTTGCTCACCGACAACCTGCGCGAATTTGGAATAAAGCCGATTCAGGTAGTCATCTTCACAACGCGCACAAAACTCAACATATCGCGCTTGATGATTGACGGCTTGAATCTGCTCTGCGAGATAGCGAAACCCCCGCAAAAACACTCTGCTGCTTCGATAGTCCAGGGAGACGAAGACAGAGTGGATGAAAGCAGTCTCCCCGTCTGGAGCTGCTTCCCGCTCCGCATTCATGAATTGATAATGCCCCCAGCCAATCACTTTGGTCGACCCCTCCTCGATCAAAATGACTTGCGAGTCGGAAAGAAAACCAAGGAGATGAATGAGAGAGTCGGCGAGCGAAAAGGACGGGCTGAATGCATGACGGTTTTGCAGAAAAAAGAGCGTAAACTGGGCGTAGTCAAGATCGCTGTTACAGCTTCTAAATTGGACGAGCATCCCGTTCCCCTCCTGCTATTTTTTTCGTTCCAGTATGATTTGTCTGACATGGGCATCAATCTCAGGATGTTTGGTCAGGATGTAGAGCAATACTTTGCGTTGCAGCGTCAAACATACGCAAGGCGCAAGGGCCGTCACAGTTGCTGTCCGGGGAACATCCTCCAGGAGAGCGATTTCGCCAAAATGGTCGCCATCTTCCAGAACGGCAAGCCGGATGGGGCCTGACTCGGCCTCGCCAGACTGTTTGCTGACTTCGACACGCCCCCGGGCGATCAGGTAGAACTTTTCACCTGTCTCGCCTTCCGTGATGATCGGCTGTCCGGCTGCGAACGTCTCTGTATTGAACAGATGGGAAATATCAGCCAGTACGTCGGAACCGACACCGCGGAAAAACGGGAGCATGGACAAGCGCGCCGGATCGATGGTTGCTTCCTGGCCGCTATCCGAGATGGACAAGCCGCTTTGCTTGTCCCACAGCTCTTTGTAGTACCCGTCTTTTGCCAGAAGCTGCATGTGGCTGCCAGCGTCGACGAGCCTGCCTTGTTCAAACACAAAAATTTGATCGACTCCCGTGATGGAAGCGAGGCGGTGTGTGACGGTAATGACCGTCCGATCGCGGGACAATCGTTCAAATGTCCGGTTAATCGCCGCTTCCGCTATCGGATCGAGGGCAGAAGTCGCTTCATCGAGCAAAAGCAGTCGCGGATTGCGCAAAATCGCGCGGGCAATCGCCAGCCGTTGCCGTTGACCGCCTGAAAAATTGCTGCCTTCGTCCAACACCATCGTGTCGTACTGATCGGGCAGCGTCATGATGAAATCATGAATTTCCGCCTGTTTGGCGGCTTCGACGATTTCCTGCTGCGTTGCATCCGGTTTGCCGAGCCGAATATTTTCAAGCAGCGACCCGTGAAACAAAAAATGATCCTGCAAAACAATGCCGAGTTGTTCACGGTATGAGCCGCGGTTTAGAGATTGCAGGTTTTGGCCGTTTAGCCGGATCGCTCCGGAATCAGGCTCGTAAAAGCCGAGCAAAAGCTGGAGCATCGTGCTTTTCCCGGAACCGCTGGCACCGACAAAGGCAGCTTTCGTCCCTGCGGGGATGTGCAGGGTCACATCGCGGATCACCGGATGGTCGGACTGGTAGCCAAACGTAACACCATCTACAGTCACGTCCGGCACAAGACTTGGGAGCGGCGGAGCGTGCGGGTTGTCGAAAGCTTCGCGCTGCTCCGAAAACACTTTTTGGATGCGCTCCATGCTGACTTGCGCATCCGTAATGATCGGGAGTGTAAAAGTCAGGTTAAACACAGCGTTGCCCATCGATGTATACATGGTGAAGAAAGCGACGAGCGAACCGATTGTAATATGGCCTTTGAGGGCGAGATAGGAGCCGAAGCCAATAATCGTGAAGTTGATCAGCAACAGACTGACCATCGGGAGCCGTTCCAATTGCGCGTTCATCATATTTTTGCGGTAGCTGCTGAGCAATAGCGACTGGAGCCTCGTGTTGAACTTGGCGATCATGGCTTGTTGTAGGTTGAAGCCTTTGATGACTTTTTGCGCCTTCATGTTTTCCTGCACGTCGCTGGTCAGTGCGGCCAGAAGCTCTTTGTAAGCGGAGTTGATCGCTTGGGCGCGCTTGCCAAGCAAATACGGTCCGAGAAAAATCACGATTGCTCCTGCCAAAATGCACAGGGCAAGCGTCCATTCGAGATAAAACAGGACAATCGTGCTGATGATGACAACCGCGAGAGACTGCAACCCTGTCGTGAACAGGACGCCTATAGCTCCTTCGATGGCGGGGAGATCCACGGAAAAATGCGAAACCAAATCACCGGAGCGGGACTTTTGATAGAAGCCGATCGGCAGATGCTGCATGTGAGCGAACAGCTTTTTTCGCAAATCATTTTGCACACGGGCATTCAGTTTGGCGAGGGCGTAGTCACTGACTACTCCTGCGGCAAGGCAGATGACACCCGTGATGCCGAGCACGAGCATGATCAAGCTGAAAAAGCTCATATCTTTTGGCTCAATCGCTTTGTCGATAATGATTTTGAAACTGAGGGGAGCAAAAGATATGAAAGCGAGGTCAAGAGCGAGCGTGAGGAAAAACAAAGTGGCCAACAACTTGTGGGGACGTATGTAGCCCAGTAAGTTTTTGAGAACAGCCAGCATGGTAACGTCTCCTTCTATGAGTTGAAAAGCGCCGTTTGACGGAATTGGGAAGCATAGCTTTGCCACTCGGAAAAAGAAGCCCGATACTCATCGAGCGGACCAGAGTCCGTTTCCAGGCTGGCAGTGAGCGAGGATATTTTGCTGAACAGCCTGCGCAAAGAGTCGTCGGAAGGGGCAAAAAATCGGAACTCCTGTACCTGTTCCTCGCCATGGGCAAGGTACTGCGTGAAATACTGTAAGGCGTACAGAAACAAACGAGTGCAGCGGTGCTCTTCTGCGATGCAGGCAACTTGGATTTGGACAATATGCCGATCTTCGTACTGGCGTTCACCTGTTCCGCGAATGTACGAAAATGCCCCGATCACCTGATTGTCCTCGTTGCAAATGAGAAAAGCAGCTTCCCCCATGAGCAGAGGGCTGGCAAGGAAGCTCAGCGTAACGGGGAAAGGGTAAGGCAGGCGAATATGCGCGTAATTTTCCAACAAAAATGCCAAATAGGCATCGTAATCCAATTCAGAAGAACAGACGGAAAAGGAGTAGTTCATTTGCTCCAATGCGCCTCCTTGGTTATGTCATTGGTTAAGAATACCGTATTTTGTACGCATGGTAAATTGGTCTGATCACAGAAGCGCTGACCATCTGTCGTTCTTTTTGCAAATTTTGACGCAGATAAAAAGGAATTAGGAGGAAAGGCGCAGAATATTCGATTACCACGATTTTCCCATCCAGCTATCCCGCCTGTTTTCCCATCCAACATGTCGCATCCCATGAAGTGAGGTTACTGCATTGATCAAAGACGTTGTGAGTCGTTTGTTCACGCATGGACAAACGAAGATCGAAGGGCCGCTTTTCCGGCAAGTTTTGCTGCTGACGCTTTTTTACACGCTCATCATGATGGCGACTGTCATCGGGACAACTACGGCAGACACGCTGTTTTTGAGTCACTACGACACGAAGCAGCTTAGCTACATGTATTTGTATATTACGATAGCGGTTGTGATCGCGGGTATCCTTTTCCAGAAGCTTTCCGAACGAATGCCGGCGCATCGCTTGCTGAATCAATCGATTTTGTATGTCGGTCTGTTCAGTGTTTTGACGGGACTGGCGTTGAAAACAGGAGCCGCGTGGATTTATCCGGTGATGTTCGTGGGGTATGAAGCGAACAGTGTGTTGGTTACGATGGCATTTTTTACGTTTATGGCATCCGTACTTGATGCGAGGCAAGCAAAGCTCCACATCGGCACCGTGGCAGCTGGTGGTGTCGGCGGTGCGATTGTCGGTGGCTTCGTGACCAGTACCATGGCTCCCCTGATCGGCACCGAACAACTGGTTTACGTCTTCGCAGCCCTTGTCTTGTCCGGTTTGTGGTTTGTCAGACGACTTTCTGCGGCATATGATACGCATGAAAAGCTCACTCCTCCTGATAGCCCTCCTGGAAATGATCAAGCACCAGACCACCCTCAAGGAAATTTGTTCAAACAAATCCCCATTCTCAAATACATTGCTGTCATCATCGGGACGATATCCGTCGCCATTACCCTTAGCGATTATCAGTTTAAAATGACGCTGGCGCAAAGCTTGACAGAAGAAGAGCTGGCCCGGTTTCTCGGCCAATTTTACAGTGTAGCTGGCATCATCTCTTTCATCTTTCAGATTTTTATCTCGACTCGTCTGCTTACCCGTTATGGAATTGTCCCGTCTTTTCTTGTCATGCCGCTTTGCATGCTGACAAGCTCAGTTGCCTTCTGGTTTGCGCCCGTTCTCGCCGTCGCCGTTGTCATGAAAGGCAGCTACAGGGCTTTTGCCGAGACGATTCACCAATCGGTCAGCGAGCTGATGTACTTTCCGATTCCGGCTCATTTGCGGGGCAGGGCAAAAGGACTGGTCAACGGCGTGATCGACTACGGGATGAGCGGTGTGGCAGCCATCTTGCTCATCGTTTTGGCAGACCGCATCAGCTTGACCAGTTTCAGCTTCATCACGGTGCCCATGCTTGCTGTCGCTGTCATCGCCATTTTTCCCGTGAAAAAAGAATACGTGCACATGCTGCTCGCTACTTTGCGCACCAGACAGGAAGCGGCGGAGCTTGACTTGTCCGTGTTGCAGGCTCCGTATCTCATCAAGGTGATGGAGGATCGCAGCAAAGAGACGTCTGACATGGAGCGGCTGCACGCATTCCGACTGTTGGCGCGGCTTCCGGGGATTTCGCTGACACGGCATCTGGAAGCGCTTTTGCGGGAAGCTCCGCCCGTGCTGCAAATCGAAGTGTTGCAGTATATCGAGCAAGAGAGAGTACCTTCCTGGAAACCGTATGTGTTCCCTTTGCTCCACGCGGAGAATCGCCAACTGCGCGCGCAAGCTATTCAAACATTTGCGGCATATGCCGATCAAAGTGAAAAAAGAGTGTTGCTGGATTGTTTGCACGACCCTGCCATGGAGATTCAGTTTGCCGCCATTTATGGACTGCTCAAGTATTTTGGCCCGGATGAACAGCTGTACGCTTCGCTCCAGAGCTTGCTGCACGATGTCAGCCCATCTGTGCGGCGCCTTGCACTGGCAACAGCGGGTAAACTGGCCGATGAGCGCTTGCTCCCGGATCTTTTCCAGCAGCTTGCGAACTCCGGATTGAAAAAAGAGGCGCTCGCCGCTTTGTCCGGGTTTCCGGTGGAGACGTTGCTTATGCAGCTTCAAGCCGAATGGGACCGACCGGAAGCCGACGAGACAATCTCCCATTTCACTGCGCGAATCGTAGGACAGCAGGCTGATGCAAAGACGTACCCATTTTTACTGCAAGCGTATGAAAAGGCACCGACGAGCATTCGAAGCGAGATCGCAGATGTGCTGGTCAAGCTGAAGACGGGGGAGCCGCAGGACAGTCAGCGGCTTGCGGGGTTGCTTGAATTGGAAGTGCGGCATGTCCACAATGGACTGCGCGCCTTGCAGGAGCTGAGTCCGCATCCAGACACGGCATTGGTTATGGATGCTTTGCAATACGAAATAGAAGTGAGCATGAAAAATATGTTTGCCTTGCTGGCGCTGCTTTACGAGAGAAGATCGATGGAAATGATCCGGTTCAATCTGGAGAGCGGCGACGAGCGGCAAAAGGCAAATGCACTGGAAGCTTTGGATCAATGGCTGTCCAATCAACTGCGTGCGCTAATATTGCCTGTTGTTCTCGCGAAGTACGACAAGCAGTCGATGGCCAAAAAGGCAGATGCGCATGTATGGCAGTCTCTTTTTGCAAAAGGAGATGCCTGGTTGCAGACTTGCCTGACTTATTTGTCCCATGCGGATCGATCCTTCGTCTGGCAGAGCGAAAGAGACTTGACCGAGGAGGAGCACAAACGGCTGACCATCGTGGGCTTCCTCAAACGAACAGGCTCATTCTCCGATTTGCCAGGCGGCATATTGGCAAAGCTGGCTGCGCGCATGTCTCATCGCGATGTGGAAAACGGCACGGCGATCATTCGCCAGGGAGAAATGGGGCAGGCGATGTACTTGCTGCTTCGGGGCGAGGTCGATGTCGTCAAAGATCACCGCGTCCTGCAGCATTTGCAGGAAGGCGAACTTTTTGGCGAGATGTCCCTGTTTGACAGGGAGGAACGCTCTGCTAGTGTAATCGCCACTTCTCCGGTCACCATTGGCATGATTGACGAGGAAGAATTTGCGGATTTGCTGCACGGCAACATGGAGTTTGCCCTGCGCGTAGCGAGTGTGCTGAGCAGGCGCATCAGGGCGATGAATGAGACGGGCGGGGGGCGGAATTTGCAGAGCAGGGATGTTCCCGAATTACCCGATCAAGCCAGCCGGACGATTCCGGATGAAGCGGAGAGAGCTACCCCATCATTGACAGAAAAGCTCATGGTTTTGTTCAAGGTAGATATGTTTGCCTCCTTGTCCCATAGCCAATTGGCAGCTTTGGCCGAAGGAACCACAGAAGTGAGGTATCGCGCAGGTGAAACGATCGTGCATTACGGTGAGACGGGGGATGCCATGTACGGCATTATCGCGGGCAGCGTTCGTGTGGAGCGCGAAGGACGAGCGATTGCCGAGCTGCACCAGGGAGATGTTTTCGGCGAGATGGCTTTGTTGGAGCGTTCCCCGCGCTCGGCAACCGTAACAGCGCTGGAGGATGCGAGACTGGTGAAAATCAGTGATGAGCTGTTTTACGATTTTTGCCTGGAAGACGAGACGGTCATTACAACGATCATCGCGGCACTGGCGGCAAGACTTCGCCGGATGACCGCAGAAGCGGCAAGCGAAGGGGCAGATGTACGCTGAACATGAGCATGGCACAGGAAGCCGCCCCCGGTTGCTGATAAAGGAGACGAAGGGAAAGTGAGTGCATTTAGCCAGTTTGACGTATTGTTTCTCGCCCATTTGATCGGCGACTATTTGCTGCAAACAGAGTGGATGGCCAAGTACAAGGCGCAGCAGTGGAGACCGCTTTTGGCTCATTGCTTTGTGTATACGCTGGTCGTGGGCATTGTAGCGTTTTTGTTTTTGCCGGGAGGACTTTCCTGGTGGGCGATTGGCCTGATTTTTGTGTCCCACGTCATTTTGGACCGCAGAGGGTTCGTCGGTTTTTGGTATCGTCGCGTAATGGGTGTGACAGACGAGAAGAGCAAATGGCTGATGATTATGGTCGACCAAATTTTCCACCTGATCATTCTCGCAGCAGCGGTAAGCATTTCTGTCTGAGTCTGAGTGCAGCGACGATGGAGTAAGGAGACGAAAGAGCGATGAATAAAAAAATCCGGAATTACTTGCTTGCGGGCAACGTCCTGACGTTCCTGCTTTGTCTGGCTTTGCTGTTTACCGGGTCATTGCAGGTGCTGGGCCGGGCCTTGTACGACTACAATCAGCAGACGACGATGACCCACCAGCCGAACGAAGATATTATCGTGATCGAGATCGATCAGGAGTCGCTTGATTTGATCGGCACGTTTCCCTGGCCGCGCGATATTTACATACCGCTGCTGGAGCAGATCGCAGGCGCCAAGGCGATCGGCTTTGACATCACGTTCACGACGAAGAGCGAAGATCCTGCTGTCGACCAGGCTTTTGCTGCCGAGCTTGCCAAGCATAACAATGTCATTATTCCTTCCTATGCCGAGATGGAGAACTTTTTCCGCAAAGAAACCAAGGTGAAAAAGGACGAGCTGGTGAAGGGGCAGGCTCTGTACAAGCCGATACCCGAGATTGCCGCCGCTTCCCAAACCGCGCATATCAACGCGTTGCTTGACGAGGACGGAGCTATTCGGCGCACGTGGCTGATGCTGGATACGCCGGAAGGGCCGATCCCGTCGATGGCGTACAAAATGGCGGAGATGGCCGGGGCCAACGTCCAAAACTTTTTAACCGACAATCCGCAGGCGGAAATCCCGATCAAGTACAACAGCACGACAAAAGATTTCATGAGCATCCCGTTTTACATGGTAGTAAACGGTGAGGTGCCGCCGGAAACTTTTCAGGATCGGATCGTCCTGATCGGCTTTGCGGCAGCAGGAACAGACGCCCATCCTACTCCTGTCGACAACCATATGTACCTCGTATACGCGCACGCCAACATTATCGATCAACTGCTGCGTCACGAAAAAATCGCGATAACCGATCAGTGGTACGTGCTGTTGCTGATGCTCGTCATCATGGTCTGCTCGGTCTGGGTAACGTGGCGGACGAAAACAGTAACGAGCATCGCGCTGCATTTTCTCGGTACGGTGGCGCTGCTAGGCGGTCAGTGGCTGCTCTATTCCTCGACTTTGCACCACTTCGACGTGATTTACCCGCTCGTGGCGCTGTGGCTTGTGTACGTGGTGAATCTCGCGGTGAAAACTTTTTTCGAAATGAAGCAAAAGCAGTTTATTACCAAGCAATTCGGGCGTTATCTGTCGCCAGAGCTGGTGAAAGAGATCGCCAAAAGCGATGCGGAACTGCCCCTTGGCGGCGTCAACAAGGAACTGACGATTTTGTTTTTGGATATACGCGGATTTACCCCGTTGTCTGAAAAGCTGAAGCCGGAGGAGATCGTCGATTTTCTCAATATGATGTTTGACATGATTACCAATCAGGTGCTGGCGAACAAGGGCACGATCGACAAGTTCATCGGGGATGCGGCAATGGTGTTGTTCAATGCCCCTTTGGATGTCGCCGATCATGAGTATTGCGCTGTGAAAACTGCTCACGAGATTCAGAATGGGATGAAAAGTGTGCAGGCACATATTTTGCAAAAATACGGCGTCGAGGTCAGCATCGGCATCGGCATCAACACGGGTAATGTGGTAGTCGGAAACATCGGCTCTTACTTGCGGGTGGACTACACAGCCATTGGAGATGCGGTGAACACGGCCGCGCGCATCGAGTCCAATGCTTCCGCCAACCAGATTCTCGTGTCGGAGGAGACGTACAGGCGGACGAAAGATTTTTTCCACTATCGCGATGTGGGTGAAAAGCAGATGAAGGGCAAAAGCGAGGCTATACGGCTGTACGAGGTCGTAGACTTCCTTGCTGCGCCCCGCTAACAAAACGTGAGAGGTGAGTGACAAGTGATGGATCAGCCGATCAAACAACCTGTCGGGCTGGCAAAAGTGTTGACGGTCCTTGGCATGCTCTGTTTCCTCCTGCTGGGAATGGCTACAGGGACAGAGGCAGAGACGGCCCGGGTAGCCAAGGTCGAGCAAGTGACAGGGACTGTGATGGTGAAAAAGGCAGGCGGCACGAAAGAGTACAAAGCGTTCAAAAGCATGAGCCTGAACAAAGGGGATCAAATATCGACAGGCCCCAAATCAAGTGTAGTGCTCTCCATTGTGGATCGCGATGATGAGATTACCGTCAACGAAAATACGATCATCTCGCTGGCGAAGCTGCAAGAGGCGGCAAATGGCAAGCAAACGAGCGTCCAGGTGACATCAGGTTCAGCGTACATCAAAGTAAAATCGCTGACGAAGCAATCCGATGAGTTTTCCATCCAGACGCCGACTGCGATCATGGGAGTGAGAGGGACACAGTTGCAGGTGACTGTCGACCCGCTGACAGGCAAAAGCAGTGTTTTTGTGGCAGCAGGGAAAGTCCAGGCAGAAAATCGTACGGACAGCAAGCAGGTCATGGTGTACCCGTTGATGCAGCTGTCCATGTTCGATGGAAGCAAGCAACAGCCGCCAGCTTCCCAGGTCGCTTTTATTCGCCCGGAGGATCTGCTCAATACGATGTCGCCTGCGCTGCTGGAAGCGATGATTCGCAACAAGGCGATGATGGATCAGGAAAACGATGAGTGGATCGAGCAAATGAAGCGGCATTTGACTGACAAAGCAGCAACAGGAGAGCTTCCAGGCCTTCCGCTGAATGAACAAAGGGATTTGGAAGAATACGCAAATAACATGAACGTCTGGCTGAATAACTTGGTCAAAGAAGCTCTGGCAAACAACAAGGTGTCAGAGAGCGATATCCGCGATCTGGTCAATCAGGTCAACAAGGATTTGCAGCGGAAAATTGAACTGAGCGGGAACGTTCCTCCGGTCGAGTGGAGCGAGCTGCAGCAGCAAGAAGCACGAAACAAGCTGCTGGAATTGGAGCGGGAACGGCAACGAAAAGCGCTGGAAGAACAAAAGCAGCGCAATGCTGCTAGAGAAAACATTTTGCAGAAAATCCAGGAAGAGCAGGAGCGCCTTGAAAAGCTGAGGGAAGCAGCGCGTCAGCAGGAACTGGACAAGCTGAAAAATAGCATACCGACGGTTCCGACAGGATCAGGTACAGGAACTTCCGGAGGCGGAGGCGGTTCTGGCTCAAGTGGCTCCGGTTCGGGAGGTTCGGGAGGCTCAGGAGGTTCCGGCGGTTCCGGCGGCAAGGACAAGGACCCGGGAAAAATCGTGCGCATCGCTGATCTGGAAGAAACGATTCGCGCAGGAGTCAGCTATCATTTGCCCGGTACAGTCCTGGCTCAAATGGAAGATGGCACAAAAAACAAAGTTTCTGTGACGTGGGAGCAAACGACAATCCATACCGACAAGACGGGAAGCTTCTCTTTTATCGGGAAAGTGAGCGATTACAAAAACGACGTCCGTCTCCTTCTCCACATCTATGCGCCGTTTGGGAAACCAGTCAAGCTGCACAGTGGAACCATGTTGTTCGACAAAGGCTTCGAGCTGGATATGGGAGCCAATCCACTGCCGGAACAGGCAACGGTAACGATTCGAGAAGTGAAGCAGGAAAGTGCGTTGGAACAGGCTGGTCTTGTCCTCAGCTTTGCCTTTGAAGGGATTGAAGTGAAGCAGCCTGTCACATTGTCTTATCCGTTGAAGGCACGAGAGAGCCGGGCGGACGTCGGCGTCTTTTACAAGCGCTCAGATGACCGTTGGGAATACGTGCACGGAACCAGCGTAGTTGATGGCCGGGTCATTGCCAGTGTGGAGCATTTCTCCACGTACGGCGTGTTCCATGCTCCACAGGCAGCGCCAGTGCTTGCTTCGCCAGAGGCGGGATTGGTGGACGGAAATCCTGATATTACACTACAGACAGATACGCCGGGTGCAACCATCTACTATAAAAATGGCGGTCGCTATGAGCGCTACGAGCCGGGTTCGACCATTCATCTGACCACAGGAGCGGTAGAGGCTTATGCCACCGCTGACAACATGCGGGACAGCGAGGTGGCGAGATATGCCTATACCACGGTGTCAGCGAGCGTAAAAGACAGTCAGCATGTCGAGCTTACTTTTTCTGAACCGATTCAAAGCGGCTCGGAAGCTGGCGTTACTTTGCAAAATGGCCGATTCTACCGTTTTGACATCCCGGCAGTGAACGGCTCGCAAACGTTGGCAGTCGCAAGTGGAACGCAAATTTCAGATCACACCGTTCTGTTGACGCTGGCAAGCGATACTTCGACGATGCTGCAAAATCGTTATGTCGTGAAGTTTTACGACGAGTCTGGCAGCTATGCGGCGCAGAGCAATTCGTTTTTGCTCGGCTACGTGCCCGAGCAGCCCAGACCACAACCTGAGCCGGAAGTTGGCACCATCGATATTGATATCGGCCAGGACGGATGGGTTTATATCAGATGGGATCAGGTGCAAGATGCAGAAAGATATGAAATTTGCCTGACGGACAATGCGTGCGAGACGCTTTTGCAGCCCGCAGGCCCAGGTCAGCTGGAGTATGAGTTCAAGGACTTCTCGTATCGGCAAAAGTATACGGTGGACGTGACCGCTTACAATGCGCGCAACCAGATTATTGCCAAAGGAAGAGACTTTTTCAGAGTAGTAGCCGAACCGGAATATATGAACGTAGGAGCAACAGCCACCGGATCATCGGTCAGAGTCACCTGGAATGAGGTGAGCGACACGGTTAAGTATTCGGTTTGCCTGGAAGATACGTGCGAGGAAGTTAGCAATAGTCAGGAATACACCTTCGCCAATGTGTCAGCAGGGAGCTATGAAGTCAAAGTAAGGGCATTTGATGAGTTCGATCAGGTGGTGGGCAGGGGATATGCAGATGTCACCGTGGAAGAGCCGGGCCCAGGTCCGATTCCTCCACCACCGCCGCCACCTGTCGAGCCAGGGCCAAGCCCGCTCGTTCAGCTCATTCAAAACAGGCCGCTGTTCAGCCAGCTTCTCTAGCAGAGATCATCGAACAGCGGACAAGGAGGGACTTTCGCATTGATACGTAAAAAGCGAAGCATATCGAAGGCAGCTGTGTTGGGCGTGTTTGCTCTGGCTGTATGGGCAGGTGCTGTCCCGGCATTTGCGGCGACAACAGAACCTGCCCCCGTGGCAGACAAAAAGATCGTAGCTGGCTCAGGACAAACGGGCGATGAAAACGGTGCCGCCCTGTCCGCATCGTTTCGCGAACCGTCGGGGATTGTCGTCTTGCCCGACGGCGCCGCCTATATCGCGGACTCCGCAAACCACAGCATTCGCAAGCTGGCTGCCGGACTCGTATCCGATTACGCCGGGCTGACGGTATCCCGCGATGCAAAAGGCTTGCCGGAAGGAATGTGGCTCGATGGCCCACTGAATCAGTCGATGTTTCAACAGCCTCAAGGCATGGCAGCAGATGCACAAGGAAACCTGTACATCGCAGATACCGGCAACCATGTCATCCGCAAAATCACCACGCAGGGGACGGTCACGACGCTTGCCGGGGATGGCGTGCAAGGACACCAGGATGGGACAGGAAAAGCAGCGCGTTTCTACTCCCCTGGCGATCTCGCTGTCGCTGCTGACGGAACGATTTACGTGGCAGATACGTTAAACCATGCGATTCGCAAAATTACCGCGGATGGCAAAGTGACGACCTTGAACAGCCTGTCGGAGCGGATTGTGCAACTTGCCCCCGGATATGTAGAGCGAGCGGGTGATTTTCGCGACGGAAAGCTGAAAGAAGCTAAGTTCAATGAGCCAACCGGAATCGCCATCGATGGACAAGGCAATCTGTACGTGAGCGACACGGGCAACCAACGGATTCGCTATATCGATCTGAAAAACGGGACGGTAGCTACCGTAGCGGGGGCTGCCACGCTGACTTATCCGCAAGACAGCCTGTACGCAGCGGGAGGCCAGGCAGACGGAGAGGCAAGTTCCGCCCAATTCCAGTTTCCAAAAGGAATCGCGGTAACAGCGGAAGGCGGACTGGTAATCGCCGATAGCCGCAACCATGCGATTCGCTACTTGCATAATGGCAAGGTCACTACGCTGGCTTCCTCGTTTGATCAGCCAGTCGATGTGGCAGCAACAGGGCAAGGGAGCATCTGGGTAACAGATTCGTCCGCCCAGACCATTTTTCAGGTGAGCCTTCCGCCGCAGAGCAAATAGACGTAACGCTTGCAACGACCTCTGATTCATGGAGGTCGTTTTTCTTTTTCAAAAAATCTACGTCTACAGGCGAAAGAACTCCCTGCACAGGTAGAGGAGGGCAAGCTTGATTATTACTATCAAAAGTAACCCCCTGCTATCGTCACTCACCTGTACAAATGACCGAAAAACAAAATGAGCTGAGAAAGGGAGAGGAAAATGGAAATCAAACAAATGGACGGGCAGCCGATTTACAAAGCTGTCGCTGCTACGACCGTAGACGTTCACCAATTCACGCAAGAGCTGGATGGCATTTTGGCAGCGCAAAAGCCTTTCGGGTTGATGATGGTCAAGCCTAGGGAAGCGGGCGAGGAACGCAATCAGGAGGCAGACCGCGAGTTCAGGAACACCATGGCAAAGTGGCTAAAAGCAAACAAGCCGAAAATGAGCACGTATTGCGTCGGTCTGGCGACGATTGCCTCGAACGAAGCGGAATGGCAAAAGTACGCCGAGTCAGCAGCGAAAATGACCAGCAGCATATACGGCTGCCCGGGAGCCATGTACCTGGAGGAAAATGAAGCGGCGGCCTGGTTGCAAGAGCAGATCAACTACTACGCGACCAAATGGAAGCTGAACGAATTTTAACAAAGAAGTGCCGTGAAAGCTTGTCTTGAAAAAGACAAGCCTTTTGCTGTTTGCAGACAAGCATGCCCTGGTCTGTGGGCGCAGCTTTGCCGTAAACAAAATGACGTTAATTATCGCAATGAACTTAAAAGCGTTAATCAGCACAATATTTATTTTGAAAATAGCGGTTGTTACAATAAACCCGTCCTTCATCGATAATAATTCTCATTATCATCAAGAGGGGGTAAACAAAGAAATGAGCAAAAAAAGCAGATTCAGACAGTGGGGGCATCTCGCTTGGAGTCTTGCCCTGGCATGCGCGGTCGTCCTGACCGGATGCGGCAGCAGCGAGACAAAAAATCAGGCTGCCAGCCAGGACAGCGCACAAGCTGCACAAAAACGGACAATCAAGCATGAGCTTGGCGAAACCGAGATCACCGGAGAGCCGAAACGTGTCGTGGCACTGGAGTTTTCTTTTGTCGATGCGTTGTGGGAGCTTGGTGTAACCCCTGTGGGCATTGCTCACGAAAAAGAAACCGATGTAGAGGGACTGCTCGGACAAAAGATCGAATACACGTCTGTCGGCACGCGTCAACAGCCGAATCTTGAAGTCATCAGTACGTTGAAGCCTGACTTGATCATCGGCGATTTGAACCGCCACAAGGACATTTACAAGGAGCTGCAAAAAATCGCTCCGACAATCATCCTGAAAAGCCGCAATTCGACTTACCAGGAAAACTTGACTTCATTCACTGCAATCGGGGAAGCGCTGAACAAGCAAAAAGAAGCCGAGCAGCGCCTGGTCAAGCATAAGGCTGTCATCGACGAGCTGAAAAAGAACATTCCTGCCGGAGATTCCCGCACCGTGATGCTCGGCGTGTTCCGTGCAGACTCGCTTTCGGCACACGGAGCCAAATCGTTTGACGGTGAATTGCTGGAAATGGTCGGGATCAAAAACGCCATTCAGGATGCAGCAGAACCGACCGTGAAAATCAGCCTGGAGCAAATGGTGCAGTGGGACCCGGACGTCATTTTCCTCGTGGAAGCTGACGATGCGCTGCTCTCGGAATGGAAGCAAAACCCGCTGTGGAACAACATCACCGCCGTGAAAAACAAAGAAGTGTACCAAGTGAACCGCGATCTGTGGACGCGTTACCGCGGCTTGAAATCGGCGGAAAAAATCGTCACAGAGGCCAGCGAGATTTTGTACAGCAAGAAGAAGTAAAGGAAGCATGACACATGGAAAGGAAAGGGGCCGGATTGCGATCTGGTCTTTTTCTGTTTGGTTCTGATGAGAACGCATGAGGCTGCCAGAGCTTCGCAATGGCGCTGCCAAGCCTTCCATGGATCGCGTGCGCAGGAGGTGCTTACTAGCTTGATGACCATGAGACGAACGAATAAACGTTCCCTCGTTCAGACGTGTATTTGCCTGACAGTGCTGCTCGCTATCGGATTATGGCTCAGCCTGTTTACGGGTGTAGCCGCGATTCCGCTTCAGACCGTTCTCAAGCAGTGGAGCTTGACGGAACCGTCCAAGGAGCTGCTCATTTTTCAAACGATTCGCCTGCCGCGAGCCGTTCTGGGAGCGTTGATCGGAGCGAATCTCGCCGTAGCCGGAGCGTTGATGCAAGCCATTACCCGCAATCCGCTCGCTTCGCCGCAAGTTTTTGGCGTCAATGCCGGAGCGTCGCTTGTCGTCGTCCTGGCGATCCTTTTTTTGCCTAGCATCGGTTCGGCAAACTTGATTTACTTCGCTTTTGCCGGAGCGATCCTCGGGGGCTTCACTGTGCTGGGGTTTGCCTCTTCCAGAGGAATGACCAACTTGAAGATTGCGCTGGTCGGGATGGCGGTACATCTGCTGCTGACCTCCATTACAAAAGGATTGATCATTTACAATGAGCACATTTCCGACGTCATGTTTTGGCTGTCCGGCTCGATCAGCGGAGCGACTTGGGCGGATGTCCGAATGATTTTGCCCTGGTCTGTGCTTGGGCTGGCGCTTGCAGCGGGCTTGGCTGGGTCATTGTCGGTCTTTCGGCTGGGCGAGGAAGTAGCGATGGGCTTGGGGCAAAAAATAGTGGTCGTGCGGCTATTGGCTTGTGCAGCTATTGTAATACTGGGCGGAGCGTCAGTAGCTGTCGCGGGGGCTGTCGGGTTTATCGGGCTGATGATCCCGCACATTGCCAGAAAGCTGGTCGGCACAGATTATCGCGCGGTCATTTTTGCCTCTGCCTGGGGCGGGGCTGTTTTGGTGACGTACTCGGATGTTGTCGCCCGCTTGATTTCGTTCCCGTTTGAGTCGCCGGTCGGGATTGTGACCGCTTTGCTCGGCACGCCCTTTTTTCTTTACTTGGCGCGAAAAAAAGGGAGGGAGCTGGTGTGAAGGTGGGTACAACAGCAGCGAGCAGCAAACGGAGTTCGCGTAAAGCCATCGCTCTGTTTGCCCTGGCAGCGGTGACGATTGTGGCGGCGTTTCTTGGCATGAGTGTCGGTTCTGTTTACGTTGCTCCCGGCCAGATCGTGGCGATTTGGACCGGAGAGTCGTCCTCGCTGTCGTTCATCGTGGAAAACTACCGCTTGCCAAGGGCGATTCTGGCGATTTTGGCGGGAGCGGGCTTCGCGATTTCCGGAGTGATTTTGCAAGGGATGATTCGCAACCCGCTTGCTTCCCCGGATGTGATCGGAGTAACAAAAGGAGCGGGCTTGTTCGCCGTAGCGATTATTTTATTTTTCCCCCATGCATCTCCGCTCGTGCTTCCGCTGTTCGCCTTTCTGGGGGCGTTGGCCGTTGCGCTTGCCCTGATCGCGTTTGCCAGAAAGAGCGGGGCGCAGCCGAGTACATTTGCGCTCGTCGGTCTGGGGGTAGGGGCGGTCTGCCAGGCATTGACGGAATTTGTTCTGGTGAAATACCCGATGCAAGCCAACGATTCGCTCGTATGGCTGGCGGGAAGCTTGTGGGGAAAAGGCTGGGATGAAATATACGGCTTGCTGCCCTGGCTTTGTGTCCTGATTCCTGCCGCTTTCGCCTTGCATCGGCAACTGGATATTATCAGCCTGGACGAGCACAGCTCTACGGGGCTTGGCCTTAGGGTCAGCCAGTCCCGCTACGGATTGTTGCTGCTCGCAGTCGCATTGGCAGGCGCTTGCGTCGCTGCGATTGGCTCCATCGGTTTTATCGGGCTGCTCGCTCCGCAAATAGCGCGCAAGCTGTTTGGCAACCAGCACCGGATGTTGTTGCCGGGAGCGGCGATCATCGGGGCGCTGATTTTGCTCATCGCAGACGCGATCGGGCGGGGAGTGAATCCGCCAGTCGAGATTCCCGCGGGAATTTTGACAGCGCTGATCGGTGTGCCCTACTTTTTGTACCTGGTGCGGGTGGAAAAGAAGCGAACATAGCACATGCAGGCAAAAATAACCCAAGAGGAGCCGTCTGTCTTGCGAAACTAGCAAAACAGGCGGTTTTTTCGCTCTATGCGCCGCTGCCTGATCGCCAAAAGGCACAGCCCGCAAAATCATAAAATGACGGACAGGGGCCAATGCTACTATTGGCAGCTTCCTTCCCGCTAATTTCCTTTTATGGTAGACTGTCATGTAAGTGTTTGACGCCCTTCATTCCTAATTAATCAGGTGGTACACACATGCGCTCTATATGGCAGATTTACAAGACGGACTGGATCAATATTTTCAAAGTACCGACGGGGATTTTCCTGATCATCGCGATCATCCTGCTTCCTTGCCTGTACGACTGGGTGAACATCAAGTCAGTCTGGGACCCGTACGCCAATACCCAAGGGGTAAAGGTTGCGGTGACGAGCGAAGACAAGGGCGCGACAGTGATGGACAAAGAGATCAATATCGGGGAAGAGCTGCTAAAAAGCTTGCAGCACAATGAAAAGCTGGGCTGGACGTTCGTGACGAAGGAAGAAGCCGAACGCGGCGTGGATCGCGGCGATTATTACGCCAGCATCCTGATTCCCGCCGACTTTTCCGAAAAGATTACCGGAATCGTCAATGGTCGGCTGGACAGGCCCGAAGTCATTTATACCGTCAACGAAAAAGTAAATGCCGTGGCTCCGAAAATCACCTCTTCGGGTGTATCGGCGATTGCCAAGCAGATCAACGAGAGCTTCACGGAAGCGGTCAGCGAAGCGCTTTTGACCAAGCTGACGGAGATTGGCGTGAAGCTGGAGGAGCAGCTGCCGACCATTCGCAAGATCGAGAGCGGCATTTTCGAACTGGAAAGCAAGCTCCCGGAGATTCATGCGGCAGGTCAGAAAGTGTTGGAGATCGAAAAAAAGCTGCCGGACATTCATGAAAAAGCGCAAATCATCCCGGAAGTGGAGAAGCGCATCCCCGAGATTAACCAGGCGGCCGATGCTCTTTTGAAGATTCAGCAAAACTGGCCGCGCATCAACGACGCTGCTTCCGCCGTCATCGCGATGGAAGAAAAGCTGCCGATGATCGATCAGGCGGTCGGGCGCATCGTCGAGCTGGACCAAAACTTCGGCAAAGTGACCAATGCGGTGACTACGGCCACGCAAAAGGCCAGTCAGGCAATTGAGATTGTTTCGGCGGCACAAAATGCCTTGCCGCGCATCGGAGAATTGGCTGACAAGGGAGTCGATTTTGCCGATCGGCTCAATCAATTTTTCACGGCGCATGACGGCGCTTTTGAAACAATCGCTCCGCTCATCAAGCAAAATCTCATTTTGGCTCAGCAGGCGTCCGATGCGCTTGTGCAACTGACAGACAGGCTGCTGCAAATCAATCCCGAACGATTGCCTACAGCTGCCGAAGTGCAGGCTGTGTCTGACAAGCTAGGCAAAGCTGCGCGTATCGTCGAACACACCTCTGCGCTGGTCGACAAGCTGAACCGCTACATTCCGGGGCAGCCGCTGACGCCTTTTTCCGAGCGGCTCCATAAGCTGGAGGAGAAAATGCATCGGCAAATCGAGATTCTCGATACGATAGCAAAAGCGTTGGCAGACGGGAAAAAGCCCGCAAGAGACTTGAGCGAGAGTCTGAATCAGTTGGCGAAAAACACGAGTGCGGAGCTGGGAGACATCCTGGCGCGCTACGATAGCGAAATCGTTCCGAAAATCGCGGAGGGCATTGAAAAGCTGAAAACAGTCGTGGGCGATTCCGCCGAACTGCTGCAAAAAGCAAAAGACAAGCTGCCGGATATCGAGGCGATTTTGAAAGAGACAAAAGCCGGACTGGAACTGGGGCTGGCCGAGCTGAAACGAATCGAGCAGGAGCTGCCGCAGATTCAGGCGCGGGTCCATGAACTGGCGCAAACGTTGCAAAGCAAGTCCGAAGCGTTTGCCAAAGCGATCCACACGGCAGCGCCGTTCCTCAAGCAGCATTTGCCAGAAATCAAGCAAAAGCTCGACCAGGCGGCTGGCTTCATCCAAAACGATTTGCCGCAAGCCGAGGCGGAGCTGACCAAGCTGGCTGACTTTGTCCGCAACAAGCTGCCTGAGGTGGAGAACGGCGTCCACCGGGTAGCCGAGCTGGTGCGCGATGATCTGCCCAAGCTGGAGAGTGCGATTGCGCAAGCGGCGGACAAGCTGAGAGAGGTCGAGGCGAACAATCACTTTGCCGATCTCGCCAAGCTGCTGCGCGGGGATATCAAGCGAGAGAGCGAGTTTTTGGCAAGTCCGGTGCAGATCAAGGAAAACCGCAAATATCCGATTCCCAACTACGGTTCGGCAATGTCGCCTTTTTACGGAGTATTGTCGCTATGGGTAGGAGCGACCTTGCTGATTTCTTTGCTCAAACCAGACCCGGAGAACCCGGACGGACGCTACAAGCCGTACCAGCTGTACCTTGGCCGTCTGGGCACATTCGTGACAATCGGGCTGTTCCAGGCACTGTGTATTACGCTCGGTGACTTTTACATTTTGGAAGCGTATGTGGCGGACAAAGTTCCGTTTGTCCTTTTCGCGATGCTCGTCAGTATGGTGTTCGTGACGATCACGTATACGCTGTTGTCGGTATTCGGCAATGTCGGCAAGGGTATCGCGATCATTTTCATGGTCTTCCAGTTTTCCAGCTCCGGGGGCACGTTCCCGATCAGCATGACGGCGCCTTTTTTCCAGGCACTCAATCCGTTTATGCCGTTCACCTACGCGATCAGTTTGTTGCGTGAAGGGGTCGGGGGCGTCCTCTGGGAGACGGCGATTCGGGATATTCTCATGCTGTGCGGCTTCATCGGCATCAGTCTGTTTATTGCGCTGGCCTTGAAACGACCGCTGAGCGGGCTGATTCAAAAATCGATGGAAAATGCGAAGAAAACGAAGATCATCGGGTAATCCGCTCGGCCATGATGCCAGCCTGTCAGTAGATGGGCTGGCTTTTTCTATGGCTGAAATATCCAATATTTAGCAAAGAAAAGAATTGTTAATTTTCAAAATAACTGATATATTGAGAGCAAACTTCATACGTGTACAAACAGGTGCAGATAAATTCAACACTTTTATCTGCTTAAAAGGGAAGTTCGGTTCGAATCCGACGCTGTCCCGCAACTGTAATTGGGAGCGATTCGAAGATACCACTGTTTTCGCCAGCCGAAAATGGGAAGGTTCGAAAAGCGATGATCATAAGCCAGGAGACCTGCCTGTTTGAGCGCAACATCAATACCTACGAGGATAGGGGGTGTTAAGTGCGAGATGGATAGGCGTGTTTTTGATTTTCACAATCAGCATGCTTATTTCGGTATTCATTCGCCTCTTAACAACTTCTGCGGAAGTTGTTTTTTTGTGCGGATTTTCAGGAGGGTACGTGACGGATGAGTGATTTTTTGTTTGGAACGGTGGAGTATTTCACCAACGATTTTCAGGCGTGCATTATGAACAACTTGACGATAGAGAACCCGAGCGCGATCAAAGCGCATTACGCGAAATTAAAAGCAGAGGTCATCAGGCGAGCAGAAAATCAGGCAGATCAAGAAAAGCTTTTGCACAATCTCGACAAGGCTTATCAACGTCTAAAGGTCAACTTAATCGGGGCGGAGGATGAAGAGAATGGGAGCTGAAGAAAAGTTTTTTCCAGGTCTGGAAGGTGTGGTCGCTGCGGAAACGAGCATTTCCTTTTTGGATACGAAGCAAGGGGAAATCGTCATCAAAGGGTACGATTTGATCGAGCTGTCCAAAGCGCATCGTTACTTGGATATCGTCCATCTTTTGCTGGAAGAATCGTTGCCGAACGAACAGCAAAAGCGCGAAGTGGAAGAAAAGCTGAAAGCCGAGTACGACATACCGAACCAAGTATTCGACATGCTCAAGCTGCTGCCGGAAAAAACGCATCCGATGGACGGCTTGCGCACCGGGCTTTCTGCGCTTGCCGGATACGACAGCCAACTGGACAACTGCACGGCGCAAGCCAACAAGGAGCGGGCTTACAAGCTGCTGGGCAAAGTGCCGAACATCGTCGCCAACAGCTACCGCGTGATTCAAAAGGAAGCGCTGATCGCGCCGCTGCCGGAGCTGTCGTACAGTGCGAATTTCCTGTACATGATCACGGGCAAAATCCCGTCCGACTTTGAAGAAGCCATTTTCGACCGTTCGCTTGTTTTGTACAGCGAGCATGAGATGCCTAATTCGACGTTTACGGCACGCGTCATTGCCTCGACGATGTCGGATTTGTACGGGGCGTTGACCGGGGCGGTCGCTTCCTTGAAAGGGAACTTGCACGGCGGCGCGAACGAAGCGGTGATGCACATGCTGCTTGAGGCAGGCTCGGTCAAGGAGTTTGAAGCTTTGCTGGAGTCCAAGCTGGCCAACAAGGCGCGGATCATGGGCTTCGGGCACCGCGTGTACATGAAAAAGATCGACCCGCGCGCACTGATGATGAAGGACGCCCTGAAGCAATTGTGTGATGCAAAAGGCGACGACTTGCTGTACCAGATGTGCGAGGCAGGCGAAAAAATCATGGAGCGCGAGAAGGGCATTTACCCGAATCTGGACTACTACGCCGCTCCGGTTTACTGGATGCTGGGGATTCCGATTCCGCTGTACACACCGATCTTTTTCAGCGCAAGAACAGTGGGGCTGTGCGCACACGTCATCGAGCAGCATAGCCACAACCGCCTTTTCCGTCCACGGGTCAACTACATCGGCCAACGCCACGCCTAAATCCAATCCAAGCAGAAAGGAATGAGTCGCTTGTTGAAAATGAATGATCGCACGAAAACAGACCAGTTGCTGGAGGAGATCGCAGACTATGTGCTGACGAAGGAGATTACGAGCGAGGAGGCGTTCCAGACCGCGCGCTACGTGCTGTTGGACACGCTCGGATGCGGCATTTTGGCCTTGTCCTATCCCGAGTGCACGAAGCTTTTGGGGCCTATCGTCCCGGGCACAGTCGTTCCGAACGGCAGCCGTGTTCCCGGCACAGCGTATGTGCTTGATCCTGTGCGCGGAGCGTTCAACATCGGATGCATGATTCGCTGGCTCGACTACAACGATACGTGGCTGGCAGCCGAGTGGGGACATCCGTCCGACAACCTGGGAGGCATTTTGGCTGTAGCCGACTATGTGAGCCGTGTGCGCCTGGCAGAAGGAAAAGAACCGCTCGTCGTGCGCGATGTTTTGGAAATGATGGTGAAGGCGCACGAGATTCAGGGAGTGCTCGCGCTGGAAAACAGCTTGAACCGCGTGGGGCTTGATCACGTTCTGTTCGTCAAAATCGCCACGACTGCGGTCGTGACGAAGCTGCTGGGCGGGGGCCGGGAAGAGATCATTAACGCCTTGTCCAACGCATGGATCGACAATTCCAGCCTGCGCACTTATCGTCACGCACCGAATACGGGATCGCGCAAGTCATGGGCTGCGGGAGACGCGACCAGCCGGGGCGTGCATCTGGCATTGATGGCGCTAAAAGGCGAAATGGGTTACCCGTCCGCACTGTCTGCGCCAGGCTGGGGATTCCAGGACGTTTTGTTCAACAAAAAAGAACTGAAGCTCGCTCGACCGCTCGACTCCTACGTGATGGAGCACGTGCTGTTCAAAGTATCGTATCCGGCAGAGTTCCACGCCCAAACCGCAGCAGAGTGCGCCGTAACGCTGCACCCGCAAGTCATCGACCGACTGGAAGAGATCGATTCCATCACGATTACGACTCATGAATCGGCTATCCGGATTATCGACAAGGTCGGCCCGCTGCACAATCCGGCTGACCGTGACCACTGCCTGCAATACATTACCGCCATTGCTCTGCTCAAAGGAACGATTACAGCGGAGCATTACGAAGACGAAACCGCCAGCGACCCGAGAATAGACAGTCTGCGCGCGAAAATGAAGGTGATCGAGAACAAGCAGTACACGTACGATTACCTCGATCCGAACAAGCGCTCAATCGCAAATGCGGTACAGATTCACTTCAAGGATGGAACGAAGACGGAGAACGTCGAGTGCGAATATCCGCTCGGACACCGTTTCCGCCGTCAGGAAGCGATTCCGAAGATCGAGGAAAAGTTTTCGGATACATTGCGTACCCATTTCCCAGCCGGGCAGCAGCGCAAAATCGAGCAAGTCTGCTTTGACCACGAACAATTGGGGCAGATGCGCGTGAACGAGTTTATGAATCTGTTTTTGATCGGATAAGGAGGCGTTTGGCTTGGCGTGGATCGTGGATCAACCTATGACGCAAAAAGATCTGGCTGAGCAGCTGCGCTCGCTCATGTCGGCGCCTGACATTTTGCAAATACCCGGAGCGCACGACGCAATGGCTGCTATCGTCGCCAAACAGGCGGGCTTTTCGGCTCTGTACTTGTCAGGGGCTGCCTATACCGCGAGCAGGGGCTTGCCGGATTTGGGCATCGTCACTTCATCCGAAACGGCTGAACGCGCGAAAGACCTCGTACGAGCCACCAACTTGCCTGTGCTGGTCGATATCGATACGGGATTTGGCGGCGTGCTGAACGCGGCCCGCACCGCGCGGGAAATGGTCGAAGCTCACGTCGCGGCGGTTCAGATCGAGGATCAGCAGCTTCCGAAAAAGTGCGGTCACTTGAACGGGAAGCAGTTGGTCACAACCGAAGAAATGGCGCAAAAAATCAGCGTCATGAAAGAAGTCGCCCCTACTTTACTGATTGTGGCACGGACAGATGCGCGTTCTGTGGAGGGACTGGAGGCAGCGATTGCGCGAGCCGTCGCGTATGTGGAAGCGGGAGCGGATGCCGTTTTTCCGGAAGCGCTGGAATCGGAGGCGGAGTTCCGTTTGTTCGCGGAAAAGATCAAGGTGCCTTTGCTCGCCAACATGACCGAATTTGGAAAAACGCCGTACTATTCGGCGCAGCAGTTTGCCGAGATGGGCTACCAAATGGTCATCTATCCCGTGACGTCGCTTCGGGCAGCCGCGAAAGCGTATGAACGCATTTTCTCGCTGATCAAGACGCACGGGACGCAAAAAGCAGCGCTGTCCGACATGCAGACCCGTAGCGAGCTGTACGAGGTGATCTCGTACTACCGATATGAGGAGCTGGACAACCGGATAGCCAAGACGGTTCTCACAGACGAACAATAGCGCCAGACACATCGTTGACGGCACACCATAAGAGGCGATGATACGCATCCTTGAGCAAAATGACTGCTTGCTGTGAATCGGATCATCGCCTTTTTTCTCTTTTGTTTGCAGGTGAAAGGAGGGGGCAGGATGGAAACAGCCGAGCTGCGCTGGTATCAGGATGGGTTTACGCCCGAAGATTTTACCGAGGAAGATCAGCTTATCGCCAAAACGACCGAGTTGTTTGTCAAACAAGATGTGGCCCCGAAAATGATGGCGATCGAGCAACACGATTATGCCGCAGGGAGTAAGTTGTTTGGCAAGGCAGGCGAGCTTGGCCTGCTCGGGATCGAGGTGCCCGAGCAATACGGCGGGCTTTCCCTGAACAAAAAAGTCGCGGGACTGGTCGCGGAAAAGATGGGGTTTGCCGGGTCGTTCAGCGTGTCCTTCAACATTCATGCAGGTGTGGGAACTTTGCCGTACGTCTATTTTGGCACGGAGGAGCAGAAGCAAAGCTACTTGCCCAAGCTCGCCGCGGGAGAATGGATCGGCGCGTACGCATTGACAGAGTCCAATGCCGGATCTGACGCGCTGCACGCGAGAACGAGCGCGGTGTTGAACGAGGATGGAACTGGCTGGATTTTGAACGGGGAAAAACAGTGGATTACAAACGCGCAGTTGGCGAATGTGTACGTTGTTTTTGCCAATACGAGCGAAGGCATGACGGCGTTTATCGTGGAACGGACGTATCCGGGAGTGTCTGTCGGGCCGGAAGAGAAAAAAATGGGGATCAAAGGCTCGTCCACGGCTACGTTGCTGTTGGAGGATGTGCATGTTCCGCAGGCAAATGTCCTCGGCAAACCGGGGCAAGGCCATCGGGTCGCGCTGAACATTTTGAACATGGCGCGGCTAAAGCTGGCGTTTTCCAACATCGGCTCGGCCAAACAAGCGCTACAACTGGCGGTCACGTACGGAAAAGTCCGCAAGCAATTTCAAAAATCGCTCGTCGACTTCACGATGATCCAGGAGAAAATCGCCAATATGGCGGTGTCCATCTACGGAGCGGAAAGCGCAGCCTACCGCACAGCCGGGGCGCTGGATGACGCTTTGCAAGCCGTAAACGACAGCGAAGACATGCTCAAAAAGCTTGCCGATTTTGCCATGGAGTGCGCGATCAATAAAGTGTATGGCTCCGAGGTGCAGGATCAAGCCGTGGACGAGGCTGTGCAAATACATGGCGGGTATGGCTACATGCAGGAATACGAGGTAGAACGTCTGTATCGCGATGCCAGAATCAGCCGAATTTTTGAGGGAACCAACGAAATCAACCGATTGACGATTGGCAAAATTTTAATGAAAAAATATGCAGGCAGCCCCGAATCACTTCCACTCTCTCCGGTGATCGCTGGCGGTGAAGCCGGGCGAAACGAGCGGTTTGTCGCGTTTGCCAGACGTTTGTGTCAGCAGTCTTTGTACACGATTGGGCATTCCGCGCTACAGGTTGACCAGGAGCAAGAGTATTTGCGCCTCTTGGCTGACATCGTGAAGGACTTGTACGTCATGGAATCGGCACTGCTCCGTACGCAAAAGGCCATCCGTACGAACGGTCCGGGTAAAGAAGCGATCAAGCAAGCCGTCGCAGATGTATTGTGCGAGGAAGGGTATCGGCGGGTAGAGGAAGCGGCGATATCGCTTGTATCCGGCGCGGAGACGGATGCGCAGAAGCGGGCGGAAATCCTCCAGCAAATTCGCAATCTTCCAGTGCCCCTCTACGAAAATCTGTTTGTAAAAAAACGGGCGATTGCCAAAGAGATCACGAATCGCGCGCGTTATTTTGTGTAGCGGGAAGTGTGCAGAACGAAGGGAGGAAAGATGAATATGTACGCATTTGCCAAGGTCAATAAGGACGCCGGAGTCACAACGGTGGAGATCAATCACGCGCCAGCAAATACGCTATCGTCGGCGTGCATTCATGAGCTGCGCGCCCTTTTTCGGGAGCTGGACCAGGATGAAGAGACGAAGGCCATCATCTTGATGGGAGCGGGCCGCTTTTTTGTAGCAGGGGCGGATATCAAGGAATTTGTTTCGGCATTCGGCGATCCGGAAAAAGCGCTTGCTCTGGCCGCGGCCGGGCAAGCTCTGTGCAATGAAGTCGAAAACATGCAAAAGCCTGTCATTGCCGCAATCAATGGCCCTGCACTGGGCGGCGGGCTGGAATTGGCGCTTGGCTGCCACTACCGGATCGCTGCACAAAATGCGATTGTAGGCTTGCCTGAGTTGAAGCTGGGCTTGATTCCGGCTTTTGGCGGAACACAGCGGCTCAGCAAAGCGGTCGGCACGGCGCTCGCGACGCAGCTCATTTTGAGCAGCAAACAGCTGACGGCGGAGGAAGCGGCCAGCCTCAACCTGGTGCAGGCTGTCGTGCCTTTGGAAGAGCTGCTGCCTACAGCGACGATCGTCGCCCAGTCGCTCATCGAAGGGAAGAGCATGACAAGTGTGACGCGAGCGCTTGCGTGCATTACGCATAGCGGTCAAGGCAGCTTGGCGGAAGGTTTGGAGAAAGAGCGGGAGAAATTCGCCGAGCTGTTCGCGACCGCAGATGCCAAAGAAGGCATCCAAGCTTTTATCGAGAAGCGGCAGCCGCAGTTTACTCATTCCTGACAGGAGGAGATTTGATGACACAAGACGTTCTGTTTTCCGTTGGCGAACACGGTCTGGCGACGATCACGCTGAATCGTCCCAAGGCAATCAATTCGCTTACGCACGAGATGATTGCAGCGATTGGACAACGTTTGCAAGAGTGGGCGAGTGATGAGCAGGTTCGGCTGGTGGTTGTAAAAGGCGAAGGGTCGAAGGGGCTTTGCGCTGGCGGGGATATCAAAGCGCTGTACGAAGCGAATACAAGTGCAGAAGCCATGGAAAAAGCTGTCCGTTTTTTTGCGGACGAATATCAGGTGGACCAGTTGATTTACGAGTTCGCCAAGCCAGTGGTCGCCGTCCTCGACGGGGTGGTGATGGGTGGAGGCGTAGGGTTGACTTACGGTGCCAGCCACCGCATTGTGACGGAACGCACGAAGTGGTCCATGCCGGAAATGAATATCGGCTTTTTCCCCGATGTAGGTGCCGCCTATTTTTTGAATCAAGCGCCAGGACAAATCGGCAAGTATCTCGCCTTGACTGCCGCGATCATTCAGGCTCCCGATGTATTGTACAGCCAGGCAGCAGACGCGTATATGGCGAGTGAGCGGCTGGAATCGTTTCTGCTTGCGCTGGAGCAAAAGGATTGGTCAGCGGCGGGAGACGGAACGGAGGCTGAGTTGAACAGGCTTGTGGCTACCTATGCAGAAAATCAGGAAGGGGCAGGGAGGCTTGCCGGAGTGCGCGAGCAGATTGATCGTCATTTTGCTTTTGCCACGCTGGAGGAAATCGTTGCGTCCCTGGCAGCAGAAGAGAGCGAGTTTGCGAGAGAAACAATCGAGGCTTTGCTGTCAAAATCACCAAGCTCGCTGAAAGTCACCTTGAAGCAGCTGATTGACGGAAAAAACAAGACGAGAGAAGAATGCTTTGCGACTGACCTCGTGCTTGCGCAAAACTTCATGCGCCATCCCGATTTTTTTGAAGGGGTGCGCTCGGTGCTCATCGACAAGGACCGCTCTCCGCGTTATGCGTACCGCACGTTGGCAGATGTTTCGCCAGAGCTGGTGGAACGGTTTTTTCAGGCGAGTGACAGTGTGGCGTCATCTTGATCGAGAAAAGTGTCTGGCTGGGAAGGAAGCTCCCGGCTGGGCACTTTTTTGCGTGCTGCTTATCCCGCTACGTCGGATCGCAATGGGTGCAAGCTCCTTTTGATCGCCTGCCTCATATAAATGTACATCGTATGAAATGGCAAAAAGGAGCGTCTACATGTTCATCTACACAGTAAAACCGGGTGATTCTCTCTATTCTGTCGCCGCGAAATTCGAGGTTCCGATGGCGGTCTTGCAATCGACCAACGGTTTGACAGTAACGACGCTCGTGCCCGGGCAGGATTTGGTTATCCCGACAAAAACATACATCGTCCAGCCAGGCGATTCGCTGTATGCCATCGCCCAGATGAGTTTTGTGACTCCAAAGGCGTTGCAGGAAGCGAACGGACTGACTTCGTACGCGCTTACTCCCGGCAAAAGGCTCAGACTGCCAACCAGAGCCAAGTATCCAGTGGAAAACTTCAGTTATTTGCTGCTGACGACACCGGAAAATGACGAGAAAATCATCGTCAATTCAGCCGCGAACAACACGTATTACGGCATTTTCGAGCACCATCTTTTGCCTGGGGGTGCTCTTAGCCAGCTGGACGATGCGGCTGTCATTCGTGCCAGCAGACGGCATCGTGTTGCGCCGCTGGCCGTCATTACCAATCTGACGGCAACGGGCTTCAATGCAGAGCTGGTTCGGCAAATCCTGAACAGTCGCGAGCAGACCCAACGTCTGATCGACAACATTTACACACTGGTGCGGACGAAAAATTACGCGGGCGTAAACATTGACTTCGAGCTGGTTCGCCCGCAGGAACGCGATTTGTATACGAACTTCCTGCGCGCTTTGCGGCAGCGGTTGAAGCCGCACGGTTACTTTCTTTCGGTCGCGCTGCCTGCGAAGACAAACGATGAAGTCGAGTGGCTGAAAGGCTACGACTACAAAGGGATCGGCGCGGCAGTGGACTTCGTTTTTCTCATGACGTATGACTACCATGAAGCAGGAAGCGAGCCTGGCCCAGTCGCCCCGATTGGGGAAGTGCGCCGCACGATCGAGTACGCCATTTCCCAGATGAACCGGAAAAAAATCATTTTGGGAGTCGCGCGTTACGGCTACAACTGGATGATGCAGGGAGACAACGTCGTGAGCGCGCAGCCTGTGAGAGTAGCCGATGCTGTCCAGCTATCGATGCGCTACACGGTGCCGATCCAGTTTTCTGCCGAGTACCAGCAGCCGCATTTTACGTACTGGGATGAAAATGGGAGGAAGCACATTGTCTGGTTCGAAAACGTGCGCGGCCGCGCTGAAAAATACAGGCTGGTTTACGAGTACCGTCTGCGCGGTGTAGGCGCGTGGCAGCTCGGCTTCGAGTTCCCGCAATCGAAAGTGTTGATTCCGTTCTTTTTCACGGTGAAAAAAGTGATCTAACCAAGCTGGTATGAGACAACAGTCGTCTGTGAACAGGGCGGCTGTTTTCTGGATTTTGCGTTATTATAGGCACCTTGTTTTACATCGTCCACTTGTTGAAGACGGAGCAGCCGCGAATCATTGAGCAGCGACTGCAAAGAAGCTTGCACCGCCCGCCTGACCGGAGCGACAAAAAGGTTGAAGAGCAGGGCATGGATGAACAAATTTGATCAGATCAAACATGGTTGGGACGATT
Organism: Brevibacillus sp. HD3.3A; assembly: GCF_013284375.2. Taxonomy (NCBI): domain Bacteria; kingdom Bacillati; phylum Bacillota; class Bacilli; order Caryophanales; family Paenibacillaceae; genus Brevibacillus; species Brevibacillus sp. HD3.3A. The sequence goes on along the minus strand of NZ_CP085874.1, from coordinate 5,993,288 downwards.
GTCAAATTACCGTAAAGCTCTTGTGAAAAGCGGTTTTTCAGCAGGCGAATCCGCTATGATAGGGGAAGAAGCGCGAGAGAGAACGGAGTGAATCAACATGCTGGCACCTGATCAGGAATGCACCTTGACGATTTTGCAAACGAGTGATTTGCACGGGAGCATTTTCCCGCATTCTTATGCCAATCATGAGCCAAAAGAGCTGGGATTGGCCAAACTGGCAGCCCGAATCAGGGAAGAGAAACAGCGGGCGGATCAGTTGCTTGTCATCGACTGTGGCGACCTGATCCAAGGTACGCCGCTTGCCTATCACCATGCCCGCATCAGCCACGAGCAGCCGAACCCGATGATTCTCTGTCTGAACGAATTGGGCTATGATGCCGCTATACCGGGAAACCATGAGTTTAATTACGGGTTGCCGTTTTTGCAAAAGGCGATGAGCGAAAGCCGCTTCCCCTGGCTGTGCGCGAATTTGACCGATGCGGACGGAAAGCCCTTTTTTGGCCGAGCGTACACAGTCAAGCGCTTTGCAAACGGACTTGCAGTAGGCATAATCGGCCTGACTACTTCTTATATCCCGCATTGGGAAAATCCGGCGCATATTGCTGGCATTCAGTTTCGCGATCCGGTCGAAACGGCCCGCTACTGGGTGCGCTTTTTGCGCGAAGAAGAAGCGGTCGACGTTGTTGTGGTCGCCTATCACGGCGGGTTGGAACGGGATGCCGAGACAGGGGAACCGACCGAACCGCTCACTACGGAGAATCAAGGATACGAGCTGTGCGCATCTGTCGAGGGCATCGATGTTTTGCTGACGGGACATCAGCATCGGATGCTCGCTTCCACTGTTCACGGTGTCGCGATCGTGCAGCCGGGGCACGAAGGACGGATGGCGGGAAAAGTCGTCCTGAATTTGCGGGCAAAGGAGTCGCGATGGGAGATTAGGCAAAAACAGGTCAGTCTGCTGTCGGCAGAGGGCGTGCAGCCAGATGCGTCCCTGCTGGAGCTGGCAGCGGATTACGAGGCAGAGACGCAGCAATGGCTGGATCAGCCAATCGGTCGAATTGAAGGCAATATGCGCATAACTGATCCGCTGGCGGCGAGATTGCAGGAGCATCCGTTCATCGAGTTTATCAATCGGGTGCAGATCGAGATGTCAGGGGCCGCGATTTCGAGTACGGCGCTGTTTGACAATGCCGCAGCCGGATTTGCGGAAAACGTGACCATGCGCGATATCGTCAGCAACTACATTTATCCGAATACGCTAAAAGTATTGCGTGTGACCGGACAGGATATCAAGGATGCATTGGAGCAGACGGCAGGCTACTTTGATCTGAACGAGACGGGAGAAATCGTCGTCAGCCCGCGCTTTCTCGCACCAAAGCCGCAACACTACAACTATGACATGTGGGAAGGCATCGAATACCGGATCAATGTCGCAAAGCCGCTGGGACAGCGAATCGAATTTTTGACGCAAGAGCACAAGCCGCTTGAGATGGCTGCCGAGTACGAGGTCGTCATGAATCATTACCGTGCGGGTGGGGGCGGCAACTACACGATGTTCCAGCACAAGCCAGTCGTTCGCGAGCTGGCGATCGAGATCGCGGAACTGCTGGCGACGTACTTGCTGGAACGAAAAGTGGTCAAGGCGACTGTCAATGCGAACTGGAGCGTGGTTGCGATTGGCGGGCAGGGGAGCGGCGGGTAAAGCGGAGTATAAGGAAAAAACGTAACGAGATAAGGAGTTCCCATTCGTATGGTTGATATGAGGTTACATATTGCTGTACCTTCAGATGACATCGATTTTCGCTTTATCGAAAGAGAAGCAAACACTTCCTTTTTCTCTATTCAGAACAAAAGTGGAATTCAGAGAGCCATAGATCCAAGCGATAGCAATTTTTTAGAGGCACTTTTGATCACGTATCAAGGTAAGTCAGTATCTGATTTCCGTTTTTGTGATGTCAGGCTGCTAACGCAATTGATTGCCGTGGTTGAGGATTACTACTTGAGTGCCAAAAAAACAATTAGCGAAGACATTTACGGTCTTGGCGTAATTACAATCGGTCTGAGACAAACGGGTGAAAACAAACTGTTGTTAACAGCTGTAAAAGACGGAAATACGATTGTACAGGCTGAATTGCCAGAGAAAGAATGGATAGATAAGTTGTTTGCATTATGTAGAGAGTATTTTTCTTGCCTTATTCAATACGGAATTGCTGAATCGTTTCATACAAAGCAACTATCCGTTATATGTGAGTATGAAAAAAGATAAAAGGATACATACAGAAAAAACCTTGGGTAAGAAACAACCAGTGTGATTCCTTTCGTGGAATCACACTGGTTGTTTTGTCTAACAAAACAATACGAGCTAAGAGTCCTGCTGGAACACCATGAAGAAATCAGGGCGCAGAACGCCCTATTCCTTATCCGTTTTTTTCAAATAGGCTCTCCATGTAATGGCCCACTGTTCGGGATCGTCCAGCACCGATTCGATGACGCGGTGGCCTGTGCTGTTGTGGGGGGCGGTTTGGACGATTTCCGGATTTTCGTATGCTTCCTGGGAGATGTGGGTCAAGGCTGCGATGTATTCGTCCAGCTCGGCTTTGGAATACGACTCGGTCGGTTCCAGCGTGAACGGCTCCGGCACGATATAAGGGTGATGGCTGGTCCAGTAATGGTGGGCGAAGTCAGCCATGCGCCGCTGGACATCGTAAGTCGTGACGCCCGTGTCTTCGGTGAGCTTCTGCCAGCTGTAGCGAACCTGTTCCAGGCGGCGGCCCTTGATATACGGGGCACTGGCGCCGCGAATCTGCAAAATTTTGTGGTACAAGTAATTGTTGTTGAGGCAGGCGATTTTCGCTGCTTCTTCCAGCCCTTCCGCTCCGAGCGCCCGAATCCAGGCGTAGGCGCGCAGGACAGCCGGCGGCACGCCGTAGAAGCTGCGGACTTTGCCGATGCTGTTTTTCAGCTCACGCTTGTAGTAATAACGCTCTCCGTCGAAGTCGACGAGCGGACCCGGCAGGAACTCCTCCAGCTTTTCCGTCACGCCGATGGCTCCAGTCGCAGGGCCGCCGCAGGCATGGGGGATGGAAAAGGTTTTGTGCAGGTTGAAGAAGCACATGTCGAAGCCAGCTTCCAAGGCGCGGGTAATGCCGAGCAAACCGTTGGCGTTTGCCTGGTCGTAGCAGCAAAGCCCTCCTGCGGCGTGAACCACGTCGGTAAATTCCTTGATGCGGGAGTTGTAGATGCCAGTGTCTTCCGGATTGGCTACGGCAAAAGCAGCCGTCCGTTCCGACACAAGCCCTTTCAGCGCCTCCAGATCAGGGTAGCCGTTTTCGTCGGCAGGCACGTAAATGATTTTGAAGCCTTTGACTGCGGCGGTTGCGGCTTGCGAAGGGTGCGAAAAGTGCGTTGTCAAAAACTCGTTGCGCAGCTCGCCTTCGCCGCGGGATTCGTGGTATTTGCGGACGATAGAGGCTTGCGTAAGTAGTGCCTGCGTGCCGCTGCCCGGCTGGAAGGAGAATTTGTCCATGCCGGATACTTCGCGCAAAAACAGGTCGAGCTTGTAGGTGATTTCCAGCATGCCCTGAACGGTGGACTCGTCTTGCAGCGGGTGCAGCTCCGCCATTTTGGGCGAGCGGGCGAAGCGCTCGTTGATTTTCGGCGAGTATTTCATCGTGCATGTGCCTTGGCCGATCTCGACGTTAAAGTCCGCGCCGAGCACCTCCTGCGACAGGCGGGAATAGTGGCGAATCACACGGAACTGGCTGATTTGCGGGAGATTGGGGCGCTTTTTGCGGCGCAGACTGTCTGGAAGCTGAGACACACCGTCTCCGACAGATGCGACAATCTCCTGCTCGACGGGGGGAACCTCGACTCCTCGCTCGCCGGGCTGGCTCAGTTCAAAAATGACAGGCTCATCCCACTTGGCCTGGTGGAAGCGTCTGACTTTGTGATCGCGGGGAATCCGCTTCATTTTCCCGATCGTTCCTTCGGATGTTTTCATCGTTGATCTCCTCCTTTTCCTGTTTACACGATGCTTGCAAGCGCAGTAGCGAGCGCGTCGATCTCTTCTTTGGAATGGACTTCTGTCACGCAGAAAAGGGCGCATTGCTCAAGCTGCGGATCGTGCGCGGTCAGGTCGACGCCGCCGAAAATGCCGCGAGAGAGCAGAGCCGCGTTGATCTCCTTGACCGTTTTGCCTGTTTGCGAAAAGTCGATGACAAATTCTTTGAAAAACGGGCCGGAAAACTTCAGCTCGACGCCAGGCAAGGAGGCGAGCTGCTTCGCGCCGTACTGGGAGCGTTGCATGATGCCCTGTCCAAGCTCTTCCATGCCGTCCGGCCCCATGGTCGCTAAATACACGCCTGCGGTAATTCCCCACAGCGCGGTTTGCGTACCGACAGATTCCTTGCCTTTTTCCCGTTTGGCAAAAGAGGTGCGGTCGTACGCCACATCCCCGAAGCCATACTCGCCTTCGACTTCTGTCGGCGCGATGCCGAACAGGCGGGAAGGGTATTCCATGACGAAGGTTGGATCGTCGTGCGTCGCGATAAACCCGGATTGACCGCCGCCGTAATGCATGTGGACACCGAGTGGTTGCAAATCGCCGCACACGATATCCGCTCCGTAGTTGGCGGGCGCTTCCATGACACCGAGCGAGCTTGGGTCGACACCGACGACACACAAGGCCCCGGCAGCGTGGGCGAGGTCTGCAATCAATTGTCCGTTCGTTTCCAGCGAGCCGAGGAAGGACGGATTTTCAAAATAGACAGCGGCAGTGTTAGGGCCAAGCTTCGCCTGCAAGTCTGCCAGATCGATAGCTCCGGTATCTTCCGTGAAGTCCACCAGTGTAAGCGTCAGATCAGGGGAGGTGTAGTTTCGGATGATCAGCAGCTTGTCGGGATGGATGTTTTTCGGGAGCAACAGCTCGGTGCGCTTCGTAATGCGCGCTGCCATGCGCAGCGCAGTAGAAGCAGCCTGTGCCCAGTCAAAGGTCGGAACGTTGACGACATCCATGTCGACCAACTCGGCAACCAGGCTCTGGTATTCAAACAGGGCTTGAAAACGTCCTTTGTCCTCGTATGGCTCACCTGCATAAGCGGTCAGAAACTCGGCGCGCGAGTTGATTTCGTCGCACACAGCCGGAATGAAGTGAGGCCAGCAGCCAGCCCCGAGAAAGCTGATGTATTCTTTCGTCGTAATGTTTTTGTTCATGAGCTGGTTGACGTGTCGCTCCAGCTCGTATTCGGTCAAAGCAGGGGGAATGTTCATTTTTTCTTTCAGGCGCAGCTCCTGCGGAATGTCAGCAAAAATCTCCTCAATGCTGCCCAGCCCGATTTCCTTCAGCATCTGCTCTTTGACAGCGGGCGCTGAGTTCGGGATGTACGGATGTGCAAAAGGTTTGGCGCTCATGTATGTGTCCCTCCATTTTTTCATACTTTTCTGTCATGTCATGTAAGAATGTAAGAACGGAAAGCCGCTTCTAGGCCAGTCCGCCGCCATCTACGACCAACACGGAGCCTGTCACCCAAGTCGAGAGGTCACTGGCAAAAAACAGGACGGCGTTGGCGATATCTTTTGGCGTGCCAAGACGCTCCAAAGGTCGGCCCTGCGCGGAGGAGATGAGGAAAGCCCCTTCTTCCTTATTCAGCTGGCGAGCTTCTTCCCGCAGCAGTGGCGTGTCCGTATCGCCAGGCGAAACGCAGTTGACGCGAATGTTCTCCGGGCCGTGATCGATTGCCATTGCCCTTGTCAGGTTGACGATGCCTGCTTTGGCTGCGCAGTAGGCTGCTGCCTTGTCGCCGCCTTTGATGCCCCAGCCGGAGCCTGTGTTGATAATGCTGCCGCCGCCGTTTTTCGCCATGATTGGAATGACGAACTTGGACAGGTTGTACGCCCCTTTGAGCGATACATCGATGACGAGATCCCACTCGTCTTCCGCCAGCTCGACGACCGTTTTGCGCCGGATGACGCCAGCGTTGTTGAACAAAATATCGATGCGGCCAAAAGCTTGCTCCACCGACTCGGCCACTCGCTGACAATCAGCTTGGGAAACGACGTTGCACATAAAAAACTGGGCGAACCCGCCAGACTCGTTAATCTCGCCTGCGGCTTTTTCTCCAAGCTCCTGATTGATGTCGAGCAGCATGACCTTGACGCCGAATTGAGCGAGACGCTTTGCAGTGGCAAGGCCGATGCCGGAAGCGCCGCCTGTGACCAAGGCAATTTTTCCATCCAGTTGAAAAATATCGTTAACGTTTGGCAAGGTTGATCGATCCTCCCTGGCTGTTTCATTTCTTTTGCTTTTGTGATCTTACATGTTGCAAGCTCTGTGCCAATATTTTTTTGGCAACGATTTTCCGAGTTCTGATGCCAGAAATGGCGATTATGCCGTTCTTCGCCAGAAGCGCAGACACGTATTGTTTGCCACGATTGACAAACGATTTGCCATTTTTGACACGGCAAAAGGCAATTTGATTGTAAGGTATCTGAATTTTTAATAAACTAAAAGGAAGAGGAAACAAAGGGGGATGCGCATGCTTTCGCTGGAACGCTACAAGCCGGCTATCGAAAAAGTGATCACTGGCATTTCGGACATTTTAAACGTCGATGCAGCCGTCATCAACGAACGTGGTTTGCTGGTGGTCAGCACAGAGCGCTATCTGAAACAGAAGGGCAACCATGTGCATATCCCTTCGCTGCAGTTCATCTTGTCAAAAGGCCAGTTTCTCGTAGACAAACCGGGTTTTATGGAAATGTGCGAGGGCTGCCGTTTTCTTGACAGTTGTCCGGCAAAGGTCGAGCTGCTCTCGTCGATCAAGATTGCGGATCAGGCGATTGGGATTGTTTCCCTCACGTCTTTTACAAAAGAAGGGCAGCATCGCCTGTCCAAGCATACAGAGAAATACCAGCAAATTTTGCTGGAAATAAGCGAGTTGATTACGACGATCGTCCAGACTCATTCGGCTACCCAAACCAGCTCTGCCGATGAAGAAAAGCTTTTGCTGGAAGGGGCGCTTGATACGCTGAACGACGCGTACCTGACTTTTGACCGCAGCGGCAATATCATCCATACTAACACCAGCGCCCGTACGCTTTTGGCTCAAAACGAGCTGCTTCCCGCCGACATCTCGCGGATGTTTCTACCGTCCTTGTCAGGCATGGCGGCGCACTATTTGCCAGTCGCCAACTGTCTTGTCGACAAGCTCGATGCTTCGGCGGAGGCGACGCCAATCGTTGTCGACAATCAACTGATCGGCGGGGTTTTGCGTGTCCCGCGGGAGTCTCCTGCGACTGCGCTGCCGCAAGCGGGGCAGCGACGTTCACTGTCTCTGAGAGATGAGGGCTTGGATCATCTGGTTGGCAGCAGCGAGGCGATTCGCGAGGTCAAGGACATCGCAAGGAAGATCAAGGACAGCAGCTCTACGGTGCTGATCACGGGTGAAACAGGAACGGGAAAAGGGCATCTAGCAAAAGCGATCCATGATTCCGGCAACAGGGCGTTTTATCCGTTTGTAGCGATCAACTGTGCGAGCATTCCCGAGAGCTTGTTTGAAAGCGAACTGTTTGGCTATGAGGACGGAGCTTTTACAGGGGCCAAAAAAGGCGGCAAGCCGGGACGATTCGAGTTGGCAGATGGCGGGACGCTGTTTCTCGACGAGATTGGCGATATGCCGCTGTCTTTGCAAGCGAAGCTGCTGCGCGTATTGCAGGAAATGGTGGTGGAGCGTGTCGGTGGAACGAGAGCATTTCCGATCAACGTTCGCGTCATCGCGGCCACGAATCAGAATTTGGAGGAGCTGGTGGCGAACAAGGCATTTCGCGCCGATCTTTACTATCGGCTGAACGTCATTCCGCTCCACGTTCCGCCGCTTGCTGAAAGGCGGGAGGATATCGAGCCGCTGGCGAATGCCTTTTTGCAAAAATGCGTGACGAAAACGGGGCGCAGCTTTTTCGGCTTTTCCCCCGATACGTTGGCTGTGCTCAAGGCGTATGACTGGCCGGGAAATGTCAGAGAGCTGGAAAACGCGATCGAATATGCGATGAACATGGAGAGCGATTCCGTCATCACGCCAGGCAGCTTGCCGCCCCGGCTGCGCAGTCGGTTGGTCACTGGCTACTCTGCTGCGACGACTGCGATCAAGGCGCGCGTCGCTGATGTGCAAGCGGACGCGATCCGCGCTGCTTTGCAAAAGCACGGAACCGATCTGAAAGGAAAGCAGAAAGTAGCGGAAGAGCTGGGAATCGGAATCCGCACGCTGTACCGCAAGCTGAAACTGCTGGGCATATAGCTGGCATATAGGAGGGCGACAAAATGGGTGAGTTCGATACTTTGTTTCGGCAACGAATTGGCATTCCAGAAACTGAGACGATTCCTTTTGAAAAGCTGGACTTGGTTCTGGAAAAAAGCAGCGCTGGCTATCCCTTTTGAAAATATGCGCGTCATCGAGCAACAAACGAAAGCGATCACCAAAGAAAATGTGATGAGCAAAATATTGGTGGAGCGGGAAGGCGGGCTGTGCTACGAGCTTAACTCGCTTTTGTATTTCTTTTTGCTGGAAAACGGCTTTGATGCCGTTTTGACCAGAGGGGTCGTGTATAAGCCTGCGGAACGAGCCTTTTTAACGATTGGCCGCACGCATCTGACGATTGTGCTCCGTCATCAAGGGCGGCAGTATTTAGTGGATACGGGGTTTGGCGGGAACTTGCCGCTGAAGCCTGTTCCGCTGAGCGGCGAGACGGTGACTTCTGCTAATGGAGAGTTTCGTGTAGGCAGAACGGACAGCGAGTATGGGAGCCATGTGCTGGAGATGAAGTTGAAGCACAAGGATACGGAGTGGAGAATCGGGTATGCTTTCGACCCCGAAAGGCCGATTGCCGGGCTATTCGAATGCGACGAGATTCAGACGATTATCGCTGATCACGCGGAGTCTCCTTTCAACAAAAGCCCATTGCTTACGCAGTTGACGCCTACGGGAAACATCACTTTGACGAATGCCACGTTTACTGAGTGGGTCGATGGGCGTGTGACGAAGGAGAGCGTTGACGAAGCTAGATTTAAAGAGTTGGCCAGGCGGTATTTTGGCTGGCGGGATTGGGATTGATGACTGTTAGGCTTTGGGCGGATCGTGGTTTTTTGAAAGATTGATCTGGGGTGGAAATTTTTAGTGCGGGTGTTGAGCGGAGCTGTAGTGGAGAGAGGAAACAGGAGAAACCGCGGCAGGGACGTGGGCCTCTCGCGGGGAAGCGTGGACTGCCCGTCTCCGGCGAAAAAGGAAAACCGCGTCAAAAGCAGCGAGATCGAGGAAGCGGACGCACGTTGCCGCTTAAAGGCGTGTTTTCCTTTTTCGCCTGCGCCTCGGAAGGAGTCTCAAAGCCCTTTCGCTTGTTTCTCCTGTTTCCTCGGCCAACGTGTGGCTTTGGTCGGACATCGCTTTTGGATGGTTGATCAGGGGGGAAAATCCAGAGCAGAAATTGAACAAGTTTTTTCATGAACGGGTTGTATGAAGCGACCGTCTTCAAGAAGACTCTTGCTCATGTTTCTGTGTTTTTTTGAAATCCCCGATCACGCAGACTACAAAGCGTCAGCTCAAACAAGCTTTTTGGCATTGGCATTTCCTTTGAAACCCGCGCCGACCACAACCAGCCCCTGACGAGGAAAGAGACGAAATCCGCGAAAGCTCTTTGGGATACCGACCGAGGTTCCGAGGAAAAAGCGAAACACGATTTTAAGCGTCAACGTGCGTCCGCTTCCCTGAGTCCGCTGCTTTTGACGCGGTTTCGCTTTTTCCCCGGAGCCGTGCAGTCTAGACCCACAGGGGGTATCCCAAGAAGCTACAGCGATTCGTCTCTTTCCTCGCCACGCCTAAAGTACCGATGAAGCAAACTACAAAGCGTCAGCCCGAGCAAGCTTTTTGGCATTGGCATTTTTCCTTGAAACTCCCGCCGACCACAACCAACCCCTGACGAGGAAAGAGACGAAATCCGCGAAAGCTCTTTGGGATACCGACCGAGGTTCCGAGGAAAAAGCGAAACACGGTTTTAAGCGTCAACGTGCCCCCGCTTCTCTGAGTCCGCTGCTTTTGACGCGGTTTCGCTTTTTCCCCGGAACCGTGCAGTCTAGGCCCACAGAGGGTATCCCAAGAAGCTACAGCGATTCGTCTCTTTCCTCGCCCCGCCTAAAGTACCGATGACACAAACTGCAAAACGCCGCCCTAAAAGGAAAAAAGGCTTCGCACACAACACCGTGGCGGAGCCTTCCATCGTATGTTTTATCAGTTAGCAGCTTGTTGCGGCAAATACTTCAACGGATCAACAGGCGCTCCATCTTTGGTCATCTGGAAAAGAAGATGCGGCCCCGTGCTGCGGCCTGTGCTTCCCAGCAACCCGATAAGCTGGTCTTGGGCGACGAGTGCGCCTTGCTCGACCTCCAGCTTTTCCAGATGCGCGTAAACGGTTTGGTAGCCGTCTTCATGCGCAACGACAACGTGATTCCCCGATTTTGCATCATAAGCGGCTTTGATTACAGTTCCGGCGGCAGACGCTTTGACAGGAGTGCCCTCTTTATTCATGATGGAAATGGCGTACTGCTCGCCGCCACTTACAACCTCACCCGCGACAGGCAGGTGGAACAGCGGCTCTTTGCCCCATGTTTCCTGGGCGCCTGTCAAAGTGAATGCGCCCAAAGCGATAATGGCGCTTATGCTGAAAGCGGCCCATGTATACGTGGTCCTTTGAAATCGACGGATCATGTGGATTCTCCTTTTGATGTATTTTTTTGAACTGGCAAACCCGGCGGTCAGGGCGCTTTGCTGTGGGTTCGCATACAATTCCAGCGCTTTGACCATGGTGTAGCCGTACGCTGTCACTTCCGATTCGCGCAAACAAGCAAGGGTCATGGCGTCGCAAGCAACCTCCTGATCTTGCCTCATGCGGAAAACGGCGTACCACATCAGCGGATTGAACCAGTTTAGAATCAGCAGCGCGTGTGCCAGGCCGTTCACAGCGATGTCATGCCGTTTGTAGTGACAAAGCTCGTGCAAGAAAATATGGCGCAATTCGTCTGCATCGAGCTTTTCCAAAAACAGCGCGGGCAAAAGAATCCGCGGCCGCCAAATCCCCAGCAAGGCAGGACTTGTCACGGCGCTACTGATCGACAACGGAATAGAAGCGGCGATATCTAGCTGCTTTTTGCAACTCGCATACAGTTGTAAAATCGCAACGTCTTGCACTGGCTGCATGTCCAATTTGCGTGCCGAAAAGCTGCGGGCTGACCAGGCTGTCGCAACAGCAAAAACAATGACCCCGAGCAGCCACAAAAAAGAGAGCGGGCCGAACCAAAAGAAACGTGCCTCTTCCGGCATGGATGTATATGTATCTGGATGCGCGACAAAATGCGGCGGCTGAAGAGGAACATCGACTTGCAAAGCAGCGGTTCCAGCTCGGGAGGACGGATAGGGCACGGGTGTGGAAAAGGCAGCTGGCAGCCAATTAAAGAGACTGAGCGGACTTGCGAGAGACAAAGGAACAGCCAGCTTGATGATCAGCAGAAACCAGACGCCATAGTGAAAGCGGGCAGGCAAATATCCGCCCAAAATCAGCTTGAACAGCAAAATCACCAGCACCAGAAAGCTTGCTTGCAGGGAGTTGAGCGAAACCCAGGAAAATGTCGCGTGCAGGAGCGAAACTAGCCATTCCACAGAGCTATTTCTCCTTCTCCGCCAAAATATTTTTCAACTCTTCTATTTCCTTGGCTGAGAGTTTCTCTTCCTGCAAAAAGTGGACGAGCATCGGCTTTAGCGCTCCCCCGTAGACGCGCTGCAAAAAAGACTGCCGCTCGGTTCGCTTGCATTCTTCTTCGCCGAGCACAGGCGAGTAATAATAGACGCGATTGATTTGTTCAAACGAAATGACGCCCTTTTGCAAAAGGCGGCTGAGCAATGTCTTGATGGTCTTTTCCTTCCAGGTCTTGTTGTCGCGCAAGGCAGCAATCACTTCAGATGCCGCAGCCGGGGATTTGGCCCAGAGGACCTTCATAATCTCCCATTCGGCATCGGAAATTCGCGGATGATCATCCATTAACGACAGTCCTCCTTGGATTACAATTGTAGTCGATCGACAATTATAGATTACATTTGTAATCTTGCGTTGTCAACTCTCTCTGTTGCATATGAAATCTTTCAAATCCGACAAACGAAAAAGCCTCAACAGTCCCTGTGATCTGTTGAGGCGAAGCATGGCAGCCGTCTTTTATCGTAAAGTAGCATACAAAAACGCAGGAGGGATCGGGCATGGAAGTAATCGAGCAGTTTGGCAATATAGACATTTATTTGTTTGATCAGTTGCTAAAAGGGCGGATACAAAAGCAGATGCGCATTCTCGACGCAGGCTGCGGCTCAGGGCGCAACCTCGTTTACTTTTTGCGCAATGGCTATAAGGTTTACGCCGTGGATCAGTCCGCCCAGGCAGTAGAAAGCGTGCACAAGCTCGCAACGGAGCTGGCGGCGAGCGATTGGGCAGCAGATCGTGCGCGCGTAGAAGCGGTTGACAACATGAGCTTTGCCGACGAGCAGTTCCAGTTTGTCATCAGCAACGCTGTCCTGCATTTTGCGGAAAATGATCAGCATTTCCGGCAGATGCTGCAAGAGCTGTGGCGGGTGCTTGCGCCAGGCGGCGTACTTTTCATGCGTCTGGCTTCCTCGATCGGGATTGAGCATGCCGTGCAGCATTTGGGCGATGAGCGGTATTTGCTCCCGGATGGCAGTACGCGTTTTCTCGTAAACGAAGAGCGGATGCTCCAAGCGACAGCTGACTTGCAGGGCATTTTTGTGGAGCCGATCAAAACGGTAAATGTAGCCGGGCAGCGCTGCATGAGTACGTGGTGCATACAAAAGCCCGCGCTCTAAAAGTCGCGCAATTGGTCAAAGCGCTCGAACAGAGGCGCGAGGTCGATGGCGAGTCCTTGTGCGGCAAGGCTTTGCTTGGTCGAATCTAGCAGGCCGTGCAGCACGACATAAATTTCTTCCCGCTCGACTGTTTCGATAAAGCCTGTGCGCCGATCCATTTTGTTAAAGGCCAAAGTGTACGCTGCAACCAGCTCAAGCAAGGCAGCTTCGAGGTCGGCCGCTTTCGGAAGCTCGCTGGCCTGTTTTTGCAGGGCGGTGAGGGCAGTCGCAGTCTTTTTGTACTGATCAGCCGCTTTTTTGGCTTGTGCCGCCGTAATATTCTCCCTGCCGTCCCAATCGCGGAACGGATTGGTCAAATTGTTTGCGAGCCACTCCGGATTGCGCGGCTTCGTGATGGACAGATTCAGGCCGCGTTTGCTCTCCTGTTTGTAGGCAGTCTTGATGCTTTTGGCGGCATCTGCTGGCAAGCTGGTCATCCACAGTGTCGAGAGCTTTGGCAATTGTTGCGGCGGCGGAAACTGGTCTGCTGAAAAGCCGAATATGTCGTACGTCGAAAAGGAAGCAAGCTTGCTCAACTGACTGATGCTGTCGAGGTTGCTGATCGTTCCCGGTTTTCCCCACAGACGCATTTCTTGCAATTCCGGAAAGCGTTGGACGATAGGCAGCAAGTCCAGCTCCGTCACCTGATGCAGGTGAAGTCCTGCCAAACGGGGCAATCCGTGAAAGTCTGGAGGAGATGAGGTAAATCCAGCACTCAACCAATAGCCGTCCTCGTCCGCCTCTATGTGCAAGTCGGGTGAGATGTCGCTGCCTATCGTCAAATTGGTCAGCCCTTTGTTGAGCGTCAGCTTCTCCAGACCTTGGGCATTTTGTATAAACAACTTGCGAATCTGGCTGCCGTTGAGGTCGATGGACGACATCGGCGTTTTGCCCAGGTGAAGCTCAATTATAAACGGATTGTTTTTGACAAAAGCCAGCAAGGAAGCTGATGCTTCTGCTGCATGGATTTTGGTGAGGCACGGGAGTTTTTCCAGCTCGGAAACATCATCAAGCTCGGCCAGCATGTCTTCCCAAACGACATTGGTGGAGCGGCGAAGGCTCCTGGTTCCCAAGGTGATGAGCGCGTCATCCTTTGCGGCTTGCTTGAACAGTTGGCGCTTCTCTGCGGGAATTTGCTCCCACTGCCATTGACGGTAGATGCTGCCGCCGACATTCCAGGTGCCGTAGCTGTTTGTTTCTCCCGGAAGGAGCGGCGGGATATTCCCTGCCTTGATGTAGTCTTTCGGTACGGCAGCCTCGACATAGCTGTGCTGCAAGTTGTTGTTCCAAAAATAAAAGTCGCAGGATAGCGGCTTCATCGTCAACAACTCCGCTTCATCAGGGAGCGTGTCGCTCAGCCAGTCCAGTTCGAGCAGGCTGATCAGCTTGGAGGATTTGCCGGAGTCGGACTCCTTGAACGAAGTCACCTGGCACGCTGTATATTTTTGCAGCTTTTCTACGAAAACGCAGTAAATATCTCCAACTGCGGGGATCAAACGAATCATCCTTTCCGTTTTGGGAATCTTAACCCATTTGGCGCTTCTTAGCGTATTTTTACATATTGCCAAGATTTTGGCTATGCGACGAAAGTGCCTGTATGGGCAGCTTTCGTTGTCGTGGCAAGCTGCATTTTCTATAATGGAGGGAACGAAAGCGGCACCAGTTTGGCTGGCGCAAGAGGAGGCGGGCGAATGAAGAAAGATGAGAGCCGACAGCAGTGGATGAGCCGCGTTCTGGAAGGAATCGTGGAAACGTCCCGCGATCACCTGCTGATTACGGACCCCGAGGGCTACATTCAGCTGGTCGGTGATTCCTCCTATGACATGTACGGAATCGGAAAAGAACAACTGCTGGGGAAAAATGTGATCGAGCTGGAAAAAGAGAAAGTATTTTCCCCGTCTGTGACGCGCAAGGTGATGGACACAAAAACACCGCAAACGATGATGCAGGAAATTCCCGGCGGCAGAAAGCTGATGGTCACAGCCTATCCCCTCTGGAACGAGGACGGCAGCATGCATTCGGTGATCAGCTATTCGCATGACCTGACAGAAATCATGGAGCTGAAACGGCGCTACGAGAGCCTGACCGAGCAATTGAAGCAGTTCGAAACAGAGATTGAGGAGCTGCGCGAAAAAAATCAGGAAGGCTTCGTCGCAGTCAGCCAGCCGATGCGCGACATTGACCGTCTCATCAAAAAGGTCGCCATGGTCGATTCTACGGTGTTGATCCTCGGCGAGTCCGGGGTCGGAAAAAACGTCATTGCCAGCCAGATTCACCGCCATAGCCGCCGATCCGCCGGGCAATTCGTGGAGATCAACTGCGGCTCGATTCCGGAAGGGCTGTTGGAGTCGGAGCTTTTCGGCTATGAAGCGGGAGCTTTTACAGGCGCTGGCAAGCAAGGCAAACAAGGAATTATCGAGCTGGCGAACCAAGGCACGCTGTTGTTGGACGAGCTGGGGGAGCTGCCGCTGACCTTGCAGGCCAAGCTGTTGAAGGTGATCCAGGAGAAACGGTTGCAGCGCGTAGGCAGCATGCAGTATCGCGATGTCGATTTTCGCCTGATCGCTGCTACCAATCGCGATCTGGAGAAGATGGTGAAGGAGGGCAAGTTTCGCCAGGACTTGTATTTCCGGCTGAACGTCGTGCCGATCCACGTCCCTGCTTTGCGAAATCGCCCGGAAGATATCGCCGCGCTCCTCAAGCTGGTCGTGCGCTCGCTGAACGAGCGATACGGGATGAACAAAAAGCTGGACGCCGCAGCTACTCACGCTTTGCTGCACTACGATTGGCCGGGGAATGTGCGGGAGCTGGAAAACGTGCTGGAGCGGCTGGTGGTAACGGCAGATGAAGAAGTAATTACGTCGCAGCACTTGCCTGCGGAAATCAAGGCGGCAGGGGAGGAGCAGACGGCAATGGAGCCGAGTGTTGCGGCTGCCAAAATGTCGCTGCGGGACGCGATGGAGCAAGTCGAGGAAAAGTGGCTGCGCCATGCGGCAGAGCGTTGCCGGACTACAGCGGAGATGGCCGAGTTTTTGGGAATCAGCCAGCCATCTGTCGTGCGCAAGCTGCAAAAATACCACATCCGTCCCCGTTAATTCAAAAATGAATTTTTAATTCAAAAATGAATCGAACTATTTACAGGTTTCGATTCATTTTTGAATTAACGGAGATTTCTGCTATGCAAAAAACGCGCACCACAGCAGGCTTTCTCGTTTGGCACGGGTATTGCTACATATCGGAGTCGAAAGCATCACCTAAGCTGTTATCATTCTCATACAAGGAGAGATTACGATATGTCCAAACAACGCAAATTCGCCAATGTAGCTGCTGGTGTTCCAGGTCCGAAGGGGACCGCTTTGATTGAAAAAAGAAAACAGTTCGTGCCAAAAGGCATCGGCAACAACACGCCGGTTTTTGTAGAGACGGCGTCCGGGGCGCTCGTGACAGACGTCGACGGCAACACGTACATCGATCTGGCAGGAGCGATCGGAACGCTCAACGCGGGCCACTGCCCGCAAGAAGTGGTCGAGGCGGTAAAAGCGCAAATGGACAAATACATTCATCCTTGCTTCCACGTCGGCATGTACGAACCGTATGTGGCGCTGGCAGAAAAACTGGCTGAAATTACGCCGGGCAGCTTTGAAAAGAAAACGATGTTTGCAAACAGCGGCGCAGAAGCCGTAGAAAACGCGGTGAAGATCGCGCGCAAATACACAGGACGCCCTGGCATCATATCTTTTAGCCGTGGATTCCACGGACGTACTTTGCTCGGCATGTCGCTCACGTCCAAAGTAAAGCCGTACAAATTCCAGATGGGGCCGTTCGCGCCAGCTACCTACAAGGCTCAGTTCCCGTACCCGCTGAACAAACCGGAGTCCATGACAGAAGACGAGTACGCACAATTTTGCGTCCGCCAATTCGAAGACTTCCTGCTGACAGAAGTCGCGCCGGAAGAAGTAGCGGCCGTCATCATGGAGCCGATCCAGGGCGAAGGCGGATTCATCGTGCCGCCAGTATCGTTCGTGCAAGGCGTATTCCAAATTTGCAAAAAGCACAATATCTTGTTCATTTCCGACGAAATCCAAACAGGCTTTGGCCGGACCGGGGCGATGTTCGCTTCCACTCATTTCGGAATCGAGCCTGATATCATTACCATGTCCAAATCGCTTGCAGCCGGTTTGCCCATCTCCGCTGTAACAGGCCGCGCAGAAATCATGGATGCGCCGAATCCGGGTGAAATTGGCGGCACGTATGGCGGCAGCCCGCTCGGTTGCGTAGCGGCACTTGCTGTAATTGAGAAAATGGAGCGCGAAGACTTGTCCGGACGCGCCAGAGAGATCGGCAAGGCGATCAAGTCGCATTTTGAAGCCCTGCAAAAAGAGTTCCCTGTCATTGCAGATATTCGCGGATTGGGTGCCATGTGTGCGGTAGAATTTATTGATCCACAAACCAAACAGCCTGCAAAAGAACTGGTAGCCGGGCTGACCAAAGGTTGCTACGAATCCGGTGTCATCGTGCTTTCCGCAGGGGTACACAGCAACGTGCTGCGTTTCCTGTCTCCGCTCGTGATTACCGATGAGCAATTGCAAGAAGCGCTCGACATTATGACCGATGTGTTGAAAAGCCAGTACGTGACCCACTAATTCACCAGGGAGGTACGCATGAAAAAGCATCTGTATATTAACGGACAATGGAAAGAAGCAAACGAGTACGCGCCACTCTACTCTCCTTATTCCGGTGAGCTTTTGGCGGAGATCGCACAGGCTGACGAGGCTGACGTCGATGAGGCGATCCGCGCAGCGGCTGCGGCGGCAAAAACGATGGCAAAGCTGCCAGCCAGCCAGCGCGCACTGATTTTGGAAAAAGCGGTGGCGATCATGGAAGCGCGCAAGGAGGAGCTGGCAGTGATTCTCGCCCAGGAAGCTGCCAAGCCGCTGCGCACAGGACGGGTAGAGATCGCCCGCACGATTCAGACGTACAAATTCGCGGCCGAGGAAGCGAAGCGCATTCACGGGGAAACCGTTCCGCTTGATGCGGCTCCTGGCGGCGAAGGCCGACTTGCTTTTACCGTTCGCAAGCCGATTGGCGTAGTCGGGGCGATTACACCGTTCAACTTCCCGTTCAACCTGGTGGCGCACAAAGTCGGCCCGGCGATTGCGGCAGGGAATACGGTCGTATTGAAGCCCGCGAGCCAGACGCCGCTCAGCTCCTTGGTCCTCGCCGACATTTTTGCGGAAGCCGGATTGCCGGAAGGGGCGCTGAATATCTTGCCAGGAAAAGGCGCGGTCGTAGGCGAGAAGCTTGTCAGCGACAGCCGCATTGCCGCGATTACGTTTACAGGCAGTCCTGCGGTCGGAATCGCGATGAAAAACAAAGCAGGTCTGAAGCGCGTGACGCTTGAGCTTGGTTCAAACTCTGCCGTCATTATTGACCAGACGGTTGAGATTACGCAGGCGCTGGTTGATCGTTGCGTGGTGGGCGCATTTTCCTTTAGCGGGCAGGTGTGCATTTCGCTGCAACGCGTCTATATTCACCAGAGCAAGTACGAGGAGTTTCTCGATAAATTCAAGACTGCGACAGAGAAGCTCGTCCTGGGCGATCCGTTGCAGGAGGCGACAGACATGTCCTCCGTCATTTCGGCAAAAGACCACGAGCGGATGGGAGCATGGGTACAAGAAGCGGTTCAGGCGGGAGCGCAGGTCGTGACAGGCGGCAAAGCAGTGAACGAGCGGCTTTTCGCTCCGACGATCCTGACGAACGTAAGCGCCCACTCCTCTGTCTCTTGCCAGGAAGTATTCGGCCCAATCGTTGTAGTCACTCCGTTTGAAGCAATAGGCGAGGCGATTGAAGCCGTGAATGACTCCCGTTTCGGGTTGCAGGCGGGTATTTACACGAGCGACATTCATGCAGCGATGCGCGCAGCCGAAGAGCTGGAAGTGGGCGGCGTGATGATCAATGACATCCCGACCTTCCGCGTGGACAACATGCCGTACGGTGGTGTCAAAGACAGCGGATTTGGCCGCGAAGGAATCAAATACGCGGTTGAAGAGATGACAGAGTTGAAGTTGATTGCCATCAAGCTGTAAAAAGTTTTGAGCGAGAAGCAAAGACGAGCCGTTATGCGCTCGTCTTTTTTTGCGTGATAGCACGTCTTGCGATCGGTTTAATGTTCGATTTATAACGGATGTTAATATGGGAAATAACTATAAAAGCAATGATTTACCGATTAAAAACGAACATTAATTAGTTTTTGTTTGAAAAAGATCGTCTTTTATGTTACCTTAACTCATGTGAAAAAACGGTCATTTGTATACAGCAGCGAAGTGAGGAGAAGGACAACATGGAATGGAAAGACATAGTAGCGGCCCTCAGTGTCGTATTGAACGGCTTGCCGCAAGGGCTGTTGGCATTGTCTCTTGGCTTTGCCTCCGTGCCGACGGCTCTGGCCTTTCTGGTAGGCGCAGCGGGCAACGCTCTGACAGGCTCTGTCGCGGTCGTATCCTATCAGGCGGAAACGATTGCCTTGGCGGGAACGATCGGAAAAAGCATGAGAGAACGACTGTCCATGATTTTTGTTGGCGGAATTATTATGACCATCATCGGTCTGTTTGGTTTTCTGGAAAAGATCGTCGATTTTATTGGCCCGGTCATTACCAATGGCATGATGGCAGGTGTCGGCATCATGCTGGCGCGGGTGTCGTGGGAAATGGCTCGCAACAACATGCCTGTTGGTGTCACTTCGATGGGGAGCGGGTTGCTGACGTATTTCATCACAAAGGATCTCGTCTACACCGTGACGATCTCGGTGCTCATCTCCAGTCTGGTCGCCATCCTGCTTAAACAAGGAAGCTCGATCAAGCCGATTGCGAACGACCGTCTTGTTCTGCAAAAGCTGACGTTTTCCCCTGGCATTTTGCGCGGAGCGATGGCGATGGTTTGCCTCAATATCGGGGCGAACATCGCTTTTGGACAAATTAACGGTGAAATCGCCAAATCCGATGTGAACATTGACACGCTCAGCGTAATCTCCAGCGTGGCCGATATGGTGTCGGCACTGTTCGGCGGAGCGCCGGTAGAGGCGATCATTTCCGCTACGGCAGGGGCGCCCAACCCGGTTGCGTCCGGTGTTTTGATGATGGTGCTGATGGCGGCGATTCTGTTTGCAGGTCTTTTGCCGAAAATCGGCCGCTACATCCCGAGTGAATCGATTGCCGGGTTCCTGTTCGTGCTCGGGGCCATCGTGACGGTGCCGGGGAATGCGACTGCCGCTCTGACAGGGGGAGAAGCTTCGTCCGGTTTGATTGGCGGAACAACGATGGTGGTGACGGCGATTTCTGACCCGTTTTTCGGGATGCTGGCAGGCTTGCTGATGCGAGCATTGATCCATGCATTTGGGATGTAGGGACGCAAATCAGGAGGGATTTTTTGTGGATAAAACATACACGCTGGAAGTGGCAGGCGTAACGCGCGAGCTGCCGATTATGCCGATAGCAGACAACCTTAGCATCGCGAGCTTCGTCATCCTGGGCGATACAGAGTTGGTGACGGCAGCGGCACCACTGCTTGCCGAGAAGCTCCCGGAAGTCGATGTATTGATTACGGCGGAAGCAAAAGGCATTCCTTTGATTTTTGAAGTATCCCGTGTATTGAAGATGAAAAAGTATTACGTTGCCCGGAAAAGCACGAAGCCGTATATGGATGCTCCGCTGATCAATGAAGTCGAATCGATTACTACGCAGAAAAAGCAAATTCTTTGCCTGGATGGCGCGGATGCCAGAGAAATTTCCGGCAAACGCGTCGCGATTATCGACGATGTCATCAGCACAGGCAAGTCGCTGCAAGCGATTGAAGATCTCGTAGTCAAGGCAGGGGGCCATGTCGCAGCGAGAGCGGCTATTTTGGCGGAGGGAGACGCAGCCAAGCGCTCGGACATCATCTTTTTGCAAGAGCTTCCGCTGTTTTTCCACGAATAGAAGTAAGTTCAGCGCAACATAAAAAAACCTTCTCAACGATTGCTGAGAAGGTTTTTTGCTTGTGGATATAAGGCAAGGTTGAAGGCTGCATTCGCATGAGTCACGCGCAACTACTGCAAGTAGTAAATCGCCCGCGAGCTGATGATTCCTTTTACTTCTTGCCCTTCGGCGATCTTTTGCTCGATATACGGGATACCCGCCTCTTGCAGACGGATGCGATTGGCGTTGAAGTGGCGGAAGTCGACGATCATGGTCTTGTTGCTCGCCTTGATTTCCTGAAGCTGTTGCTCGGCCATTGCGTTAATGGACCTTTGTCCCAGCATGTGGGCGCTGCCAACGAGCAGCATGTTGACCAGCATGACAGCGAGCAGGATGCGGCTGCCGTAGCGGGTGAGCGCAGCTTGTGCGTCCCAACTTGCCAGCGTGACGAGAAGCGGGATGAGCCAAAGCTGCGGAACGTACCGCGCCCACCAGCTTTCCGGGTTGATCAGGACAGTGATGAGCAAGATGATGCTTGCGACGAGGAACGGCAAGGCTTTCCTGCGCTTGCGACCGAAAAGCAAAGCAAGCACGATCAGGAAGGCAAGCAGCACCGCGCCGCCAAACCACGGTCCAAAGCCCGCCACTCGCACGTCCGGAGCCAGAAACACCTTCAGTTCCTGCGCGGAGAAGGTAAAGGGCCATTTCAGCGTCGTTTCTTTTGGCGTAGCGATATTTTCCGATTGGGCGAACAAGGAAATGCCAAGCTTGCTCAGCGAGTTGATGTCTTTAAAGTCGTGCGGGCTGTTCGAAGTCATAATATCCACCGCGCCCTTGCCCGCCAGCGGGTAGAAAGGATGTCCCTTGGCAAGCGTATTGGTGACGTATGGATTGTAGCCGACAACGACGACGGTAATGACCAGACTCGCGGCGAGCCACGCCAGAACGGTTTTCCAGCGTTTTTGGCGATCGCAGAAAAAGAACAGCACCAGCAAAGCGCCGCCAAGCAGTACGGCATACACCAACGCTGTGAACTTGATCTGCGCAAGCAACATCAGGGCAGAGCAGAGAGCGAGCATGGTCCAGGTGTGGTAGCGTTTGAGCAGCAAATACCCGAGCGCGCAAATGATCAGCACGAGCGAGCCAAGCTGTCCGTCAATGTAAAAGGACGTCGCTTGCGACACGACGACCGGATTGCAGGCAGCCAAAATCGCCAGAACGACCGCCAGCCCCTTTTTCGCAGGAAAAGCCGTCCGCAGCGCTGCCAAGCTGAGGAAGAAGGACGCAGCCATGAGCAGCAGGTTGAAAATTTTCCCGACTTCAATCTGGTTAGTCACCTTGTACATGACCGAATCCAGCATCCAGGGCCCTTTGGCGTAATGGTTGATCCACAGGTGGAAGGCAGACAAGATTTCCTTGTTGTCCATTTCTTCGATCGGCTTGCCTGGGGGCTTGAGAATCGGGGCATCGTGCACCGGATTCCAGCCATTCGTAAGCAAGATGATGGCTTCCTGGTGATACGTTTGTCCATCAAAAGACAGATCGAACGTATTGGCGCTAATGTACCAGCCGCCCCCGATGACGATGGCCAACCCTGCGAGCAAGGCGACCAGCCAGGTCGGGCGGCGCAAAGGAACAAACGTGGCCGTCATGGCCAGCAGGCAAACAAGAGCGGCCAGGACAGACAGCCAGAAGCTGACCGCAGTAACCGGGATGCCCAGCAAAAAGAAAGTCGACGTAACGAGTACGATCGAGGCGATAAAAAACAGCAAGGTCGCCCCGATTACAAACGAGTAAGTAGCGGTACGGTTATTCATGAATGTAATCTCCTGTTTTTGAATCTACAGAACAGGGAGGTTTGCAGCCAAAAGGTGCAGGACGGTGGCGAGAATGATCCCCAGCACCAGCCCCCCGGCAATTTCCCATTTGGTATGACCCATGCTCTCGCGCAACGGCTTGGACAAAAGCTGCTTGTCCGGGTGTTCTTTTGCCAGCGCATTGAGAGCGGCGGCATGCTTGCCTACGGCTCTGCGCAGTCCGGTGGCGTCGATGATCACGATAAACGTTACGGCGACCCCGAGTCCGAATGCCGGATGAGTGAAGCCCTCCTGCAAGCCGATCAAAAATACGGTGGTGACCATGACCGTTGTATGCGTGCTGGGAAACCCGCCGTTCCCCACCATGTTTTTTGCTTCTTGCCCAAATCGGAGGTAATTAATCAAAAATTTGGTTATTCCAGACACAAGCCAGCCGATAAACGGCGCCAGCGCATATAACATGACTACGCTCCTCTTTCGTGATGATTATGACTGGGAGATGACAACGACGCCTACGACGATGATTGCCAGCCCTACGATACGGGTGAGCGACAACGGCTCTTGAAAGATCAGAAAAGAAAGTCCGGCTACCAGGACGTACCCGAGGGCCGCCATCGGATAAGCGTAAGAAAGCTGAACTTTTTCCAGCGCGGCAATCCAGATAAACGCGGAAAGCCCGTAAAGCGCCAAACCGACCATGATCGGCAGGTTCGTAAAATAGTGCAGGAACTTCAACACCAGCGCGTCATTGTTGCCAGAGAGGGAGGACGCCCCCATTTTCATGGCAATCTGACCACTTGCGCTGAGAATGACCGAGATGAGGATAAGAACGATGGATGGCATAGTTTGATCCACAACCTGTCTGTGCAATTAAAATTCAAAGGTGTAAATAATGCCGGCTACGGCGATGACGTAGAGCAGTACCGTGATGAGAATCGGCTTGTCCTGGAGCAGAACTTTTTCAGGGCTGCCGCCTTTGTCCGTAA
The DNA here is from genome assembly GCF_013284375.2 of Brevibacillus sp. HD3.3A. Lineage (NCBI taxonomy): Bacteria > Bacillati > Bacillota > Bacilli > Caryophanales > Paenibacillaceae > Brevibacillus > Brevibacillus sp. HD3.3A. The sequence goes on along the minus strand of NZ_CP085874.1, from coordinate 5,969,592 downwards.
TCGTAATCAGGTACAGGTAGCGGAAAATGCCGAAGATCACCAACGGAATCGTCCACATCAAATGAACGGTTCGCCCGGAGGTAAAGGTGAACAAGCTGTAGCTGATAATCGTGGCTGTCGTGACAATCGTATTCAGTTGATTCAACAATTCGGACGAATAGCTGTCCAGTACCTTGCGATGCGTGCCTTTGTGGGCTTGCAGCAAAAGCAGCTCATGGCGTCGCTTGCTGATCGCAAGAAACAGGGCAAGCAGCATGGTACAGAGCAAGAACCATGGCGTAAACGGCGTGTTGATCATCAGGCTGCCCCCGATGGCCCGCAAGACAAATCCGGACGAGATAATCATCACGTCGAGGATGACGACATGCTTCAGTTTGAGCGAATAGGCGACGTTGAGCACAAAATACACCGTGAGCACGACGCCGAACAGTCGGTCAAAATAAAAGGCCGAAAACAGCGAGCCTGCCAGCAAAAATACCCCGAACGACAAGGCGAGCGCAGGCGGCAGCGCGCCGGAAGCCATCGGACGGAATTGCTTCTCCGGGTGGTTCCGGTCGTTTTTAATGTCTACGAAATCGTTCAAGATGTAGACACAGCCTGACACGAAGCAGAACAGCAGGAAAGCAAACAGCGATTTGCCGATGACATCTGTGCTGACTTTGTGCAAAGAAAAGAGCAGTGCCGCAAACACGAGCAAATTTTTGGTCCATTGGTGTGGACGAAGCTGCCGAATTAACAGATAGACCATATTTTGGCGGACGCGCGAAGTCGTTTTGACGTCGACTTTTACAGAGTTTGATGTTGCCCCCATATTTCTCTCCAATCCATAAGGAATCTTACCATCCTACTAATGACGAATCATGTAAAACGAAAGTTACATCTGTTGCAAGATAACGTTTAATTTTGTCGTAAAATGGGCGGGTTGTCTATACCTTTTTACAGCATTTGTGAGATTTTGGCGGAGGGAAATGAGAGAATGCATCATTTGAAGGTTGTATGTCCCTATGAAAAACGCAGCTTCCGGCACGGGTGTCATGCCAGTGAGCTGCGTTTTATGCTGGTGTGCTTAATTTGTCCGCGGAACGCCTTTCGCTGGCTTTTTCCACGAATACAGCGACAGGTTCACCAAAATGATGGCGAGAATGACAAGCTGCGGAATCGTCGTTTCCCAGTTCGCGTAGATGCCCAGATTAGGCAAATGGAGCAACAGCTCCGAGCTGTGCGCCGGCAGGCTGCCCGTGACTTGCAGGGCGTGTACGCTGACCCCGATGAACTTGAAGGCCATGTAATAGAGCAGCAGGCTGGCAACCAAAAAGAACGGACGGACGGGAATCCGCGAGCTGAGCCTGATGAAAGCGAAGCTGATGATGGCGAGCAAAAGCAGCGCGCCACCGATCCCGAGCAAAAGGTTTGTCATGGAAATCGATGCTGCCATCCCCATGTAAAAAATGATCGTTTCCGCGCCTTCGCGAACAACTGCGAGGAAGGCCGTGAAGGCAAGCGACCACAAAGCGCCTTTTGCCAGAGAGGAACCGATTGATTTCTGCACAAACTCGTTCCAGGCTTGCAGGTTGGACTTTTTATGCAGCCAGGCGCCGATTGTCACCATGAACACGACAGCAATAAGTCCTGTAATGCCTTCGATCGTTTCCCGCGAGCTTCCTGTAGTGAGATTGGAAAAGACGATGCTGAGCACAATCGCGAGCAGCGCGGAGGCAACGATACCAAGCGCCGCCCCTGACCAGACCCATTTGCGCTTGTCCGCATTCCCTGACTTTTGCAGGAACGCAAGCAGCGACATGATGATCAGGATCGCTTCCAAGCCTTCGCGGAACAAAATCAGTCCTGCGTCCCACGCTGTATAGGAGGCGGCGGTAGCAAACGGCTCAAGCTCGACTTTCATTTCGCCCAGCAGAGCCGCTGCTTTTTCCCATTGCGGCGGGTTGGACAAGATCAAGGTCGGCACGGAAACCATCTTTGCTTCGATGCTGCTGTAGGTGGCTGGCGACTTGGTCATGACCACGCCTTCTACCAAAGGCCACGAGGCAATAAACGTGTCCATTTTTCCTGCGGCGTCGTCGGCCTTTTGGCTGGCGATGTCCGTTTCTACCGAACTGATCAGCTGCAAAAGCGAGGAGATCGTTGGCTGTTCCCCTGATGCGACGGCACTGGAGCCAGGCGCCACTGATTTTCCTGCTACGTAGTCTTCGACGGCTTGCTTCAACGTTTGCAGTTTTTCCGTACTTTTTTGTGCATTCGGCGGCTCGGTATTCAAGGCGATGCGGGCGCCGCTAATTTTTACTTCCATATCACCATAGACGGAGGCGTTTTCTGAGCGAACCAGACTCTCCGCCTTGTACCAGCCTGTTACGAAGCTGTTGTACGATTGCTTGGCCTGGGGCCAGTTGTTTTCCGAGATAGCAGTCAGACTTTTCTCCAGAAAAGGCAGCAAGTTGGCGATTTGCTTGTGCGCTTTTTCCTTTGGCTGACCTGCTGATTCTTTGCTGGTTACGTAGCGGTCGGCTGCTTTTGCCAGATTGGAGATGGCAGCCGTGGCTGCTTCGGGATTCGACTGTATTTCGCCGAGTGCCTGCTGGGCTTGCTCAACCGCTGCCGACAAAGCCTGAGCCTCTGCTGACGTATCGTCCGTGTTCGCGTCCCAGACGGCTTTCAGGCTGGTTACGGCTTTGGTAACCTCGTCCCAGTTCTTGTCTCCGCTGCTGATCAGCGCATCGCTGGAGAGCGCGATCAGCTGTTTGAGCTGATCAGGTGCGAGCGGAGCGGCAATGGCAGTCGACAGCCCGGAGATGAGCAGCAGGAGGCAGAGGAAAACGGAAAAAAGATAGCGTTTCAAAGTATTCACTCCATCCATGCTAGTTGGTTAGAACAGTGTGTCTCCGATGTAGCCGCCTTCGCTTACACCCGGAAGACATGCATAAAGCCCACTGCCGACATGGGTGATGTATTCGTTCAGCAAGTCGACTGACGCGAGTTTTTGTTGCATCGGGATGAATTGCTTGCGCGGGTCGCGGTTGAAGCAGATGAACAGCAGTCCGGCGTCAAGCTGCCCGGTGCGGACATCGAGTCCGCTGGAATACGAATAGCCGCGGCGCAGAATTTTGACTTTGCCTTCCATATGCGCCAAGGCTACGTGAGAATCAGCCGGAATGACCAGGTTGCCCTTGGCGTCTTTGCGATTCAGCTCCAGATCGTCGAACTCGTTTGCTTTTCCGAGCGGTGCGCCAGAATCGCGATGTCGGCCAAACGTGTTTTCCTGATCGTCCAGGGCTGAGCGGTCCCATACTTCGATTCGCATGCGGATTCTGCGCATGACCATGTAGCTGCCGCCAGCCATCCAGGCCGGATTGTCCGACGGTTGCGCCCAGACGATTTCATCGGCAGCGGCCGGGTCGTCGACTTTCGGGTTGTTGCTTCCGTCTTTAAAGCCCATCAGATTGCGAGGGGTAGAGCCGCTTGGATCGGCTGCGCCCGTGCGCTGGAAGCCTTCCTGAACCCAGTGCAGCACAGCTTTTCCGCGCGCGATTCGAGCCAGGTTGCGCAGCCCGTGGAAAGCAACTTGCGGGTCGTTGGCGCAAACCTGGACGACGATGTCTCCATCTGACCATTCCTTGCGAATTTCGTCACTGTTGAAGCGGGGCAGATCGACCAGGGCGGCGGGCCGCTTGGCAGACAGACCGAATCGTTCGTCGAAAAAGGAAGCGCCCAGTCCAAAAGTAATCGTCAGCCGCATCGGGTTGAGCCCGACGCTCTCTCCTGTATCGACAGGCGGGAGGTGCGGGCTGCCGCTCTCCTCATCTACCGTCTTGCCAGCCGCCAAACGGGCTGCGGCGGCCGTCCAGCTTTGGAACAGCTTGCGGACGTCGTCCAATGATGTCGTCGTTAAATCAAAAGCACCCATGCAGATAAAATCCTGCATAGGTGTAATGATCCCGGCCTGATGCTTCCCGTAAAAAGGGATAATGCCGTCGGAAAGAACAGGGGTCGCAGCTGCTTTCTCGCTGGAAGGAGTTGACGGCATGAACGATTTCATGCCAGTCGCGCCCAGAATCAGCCCGAGTCCTCCTACGCCAGCGAGCTTCAGCGCTTCACGACGAGTAAATTTTGTCTGGTCGTTTTCGGGATGCTTGTTGTTCATCAGTTAGCCTCCAATGATGGTGCCCATTTTGGACAGTGGCTCAGCCAATGCATCCAGAGCTTGGCTCAGTTTTTTCACTTCGTCTGGCTTCAATTCTGTGTACAGCACATATCCGCCATCTTTGCGGTAAGGAGCGAGGGCCGCGTCCAGCTCAGCAAAACGGGTTTCGATCTCTTTGGACAGAGCCGCGTCTTTGGCATCAACAGCAGGCTTCAGCACTTTGAAAATCTCGTTTGCGCCTTCTACGTTTGCTGCGAAATCGTACAGGTCAGTGTGGGAGTAACGCTCTTCCTCGCCTGTCACCTTGCTGGTAGATACTTCATTCAGCAGTTCTACAGCGCCTGTTACGAGCATTTTTACATCGATCTCCACGCTTTCGACTTTGACGCGGAGTTGTTTGACGTCTTGCAGCAGCTGGTCTGCTACAGCGCCCGAATCAGCAACCGATTTGGTTTCCCACAGAGCTTTTTCCAGTTTGTGATAACCGCGCCACTCGTTATCTGGAACATCGCCTTCGCGAGCATCGATCCAAGGGTCGAAATCACCCAAAGATTCGGCGATTGGCTCGATGCGCTCGAAGTAGGCGCGAGCTGGAGCGTATTCTTTTTTCGCTTTCTCCATATCGCCAGCTTTAACAGCTGCGGTAAAGCTTTCGGTTGCTTTTACCAGTTGGTCTGTCTGTTCGATGACCCATTTGCGGTAGTCGTCGATCGGAGCTTTCAAATCAACAGCGGTAGTAGCTGCTGGCGTTTCAGTAGCAGCAGGTGCAGCAGGTTGAGTTGCCTCAGGTTTTTTCTCTTCTTTCGGCGTCTCAGCGCTTCCGCAAGCAGATAGCATGAGAGACGAGCCGAGTACAACTGCGGACAACGGATAACCCCATTTTTTCATCATGTGAAAACATCCCCTTATTTATCATATAAGTGTGTACTTATTCGTTGATAATAAAAATCATTATCATCCCAGAAAGTAATGTAAACCTTTCATTGTATCTTTGCAATATTTTTTTACAGCTTGGTCAGTGGTTTATTTCGCCTGGCGAAAAAAGAGAGCAGAAAAAAGACGAACAGCCGCCGAATCGCTCGACAGCTGCTTTTTCGTTCTCTCAATTAGCCAAATATTTCAGAAGAATTTGTTCTACGTGGAGCAGGTGTTCAGTCATTCTGGCTTGGGACGCTTCCGGGTCTTGTCGCTTCACGGCCTCGTAGATCGCTTTGTGTTCGAGAAAAAACTGTTCGGAGACAGAGCGGTTGGAGTAAATCTCGACTCTTCTCGTCTCGCGAATGCCAATCTCCATCTGCTTGGAGATCGATTCAAACAGATGCACGAGTATGGAGTTGTGCGTCGCTTTGGCGAGCGCCAGGTGAAAGAGCAGATCGGTGCGCTCGCCTATGTCCTCGTTTCCGATATGCTGCTCCATCTCGCTCAAAATTTCTTCCAGGGCGTGCAGGTCATGCTCGTCCCGTTTGCTTGCAGCGATGGCAGCGTTGGCGACCTCCAGCGATTTTCGCGCTTCGATCAATTCAAGAATGGTCTGGCGATTGTTGCGCAAGCCTTGCAGATCAGGCAGCAAGCTTTGGACAGGGGAGCAGGTGCTTTTCACTGTGCAGTGGCCGCCCTGGCGAATCTCGATCAGCCCCATTGCCTTGAGGGCACTAAGCGCTTCGCGGGTGGTAGAACGCCCGACACCGAATTGCTCCGACAGCTCCTTGGTGGAGGGGAGCTTGCTCCCGGCTTGCAGTTTGCCGCTGAGAATGAGCGTTTTCAATTGCTCCGTAATGTGTTCATAATGGTTTTTTTTCGCGAGCCTGGAGAGATCCATTTCAACACTCCTGTACAATCCGTTTTTTTCCAAATTCATTGTAACACAAGAGAAAATGCGAGAAGAGAGGAGGGTTGAGGTTATGAAGAAGCTTGTGTAAACTGTTCATCAACAAGGGTGACTTCAAACGGTTCATCGCAGGAAGAACGAGGGGAGCGTAACGGATGGCGAGACAAAAACTGCACATCGATGAACTATATGAGGTATCGGGCAAAATTTTGGTGGAAAAAGGGTACGCGGGCTTTCACTTCAAGCTTGTGTCCGATCAGTTGAATGTGAGCCGCAGCACGATCTACGAATATTTTTCCAACAAGGATGAATTGATTGCTTCTTTAATGGTGCATCTCATGGATACGATTATGGCCGAGTACAAAGACACGGATGAGATCGCGCGGCCGCTTGCGAAGCTGCGGAACATGTACGATTCGTTCATGAAATACGCAGACATTCACCAGATTTTGTTGTTTGCTCCTTTCGTGAACGGGGCTGCATCGCCGAATGTGGAAAAGGCGATGACGACGCTCAGACAACAGCACTATATATTGAACAAACTTTTGACAGACGTCATTGAAGCTTGCAAGGAAGAAGGCACGATTCGCCGCGAAATTCCTAGCGAGCTGATCGCTGGCTTGCTGTTTCAATCGATACAAATTCCCAAAAGTCGCAAGGTCGCGGAGGAGGAGTGGCACAACCTGATTTTTCAGGTGATGCTGGATGGATACGGCGTCAAAATGTAGGGTAGCGCCTGGGCATTCGCGGCCTTTATTTTTTGTCCTTTTTTCGACACTTCTGTCAGACGTAGTGCAATGACGTGAACAACTGCAATAAGATTAGAGCGTCTACGAAAAGAATGATTCTGAACATTCGGCATACATCTGGAGGTTTCTATGATGAGCTTTACACAAGTAAAGTTCATGGGCGAAGGAAGGGATCGATTTTGAATCAGATGAAGCAACGCGTGATCGTGCTTTCCAGTGCTCTTTTGCTTGCTGCATGCAGTCCAGCTGCCTCTGATAAGGCAGCAGTGGAGCAGACCACTGTCAAACGAGTGGCAGTTACCCAAGTGAAGGAAGAGGCTTTTGGGCAGGTGGCGAAGTGGTCCGGCATTTTAACGCCAGTGGAAGAGACGCAGGTGTCGTTTGAAATAAATGGCCGCATCGTCACGCTGCTGGCAGAAGCAGGCGACTATGTGGAGACGGGGAGTGTCCTTGCCAGTCTGGATGGACGCGATTTATCGTTACAGGCTGCAAGCGCGGCGGCATCGGTTCAGCAGGCCAAGGCGCAATTGGCGCAAGTGACGAACGGCGCTCGCGCAGAGGAAGTGCTGCAAGCGCAAAACAATCTGGACAAAGCCAAGGCGCTCATGGATAAGGCAAAAGCGGATTTGCAGCGGTCGGAAGTGTTGTTCCGCCAGGGCGCTTTGTCGACAAACGATTGGGAAAACGTTCAGAACAAGGCGGCATTGGCCGAAAAAGATTGGGAAAATGCCAAAGAGACGTATGCCCTGGTTGCAGAGGGGCCGCGCCAGGAGCAGAAACAACAAACCGCTGGCGTGTATCGGCAGGCGGTAGTCGGCCAGCAGCGGGCCGCTTTGACGCAGACAAAAGCAGATTTGACCGCGCCCATCTCCGGTGTCGTGCTGGAAAAGCTGGCTTCGGTCGGCCAACTGACATCTACCGGCACACCCGTATACCGGATCGGCAATGTAGATGCGCTGCTGATCCAGCTCGCCGTTCCGGATCGTGACATCGGCTTCTGGAAAAAGGGAGACGAGGTTACCGTTACTTTGTACGATCAGAAACGAAGCGGAATCGTGCAGCGCGTGTCGCCCGCAGCCAGTCAAGGGAGCGGGACTGTCCCTGTCGAGGTGCGGGTAGAGAATCCCGACCGCGCTTGGCTTGCAGGGCAAGTCGCTACGGTCGTTCACGAGCATCAAGGACCAAAGGGCATTTTTGTCCCTGTACAAGCGGTGCAAAGCAGGGGAGAAACGCAGCCGTACGTTTTTGTTGTCCGGGATAACAAAGCGGCAAAAGTTCCCGTGACACTCGGCACGATCGTTGACAACCAGCTGCAAATCACATCCGGTCTCACCATTGGCGAGCAGGTGGTTACCAAAGGGGCGGAGCAATTGTTCGCGGGCGATACGCTGGAAGTCTCGACGGGTGAGCGGCCATGATCGACTTTTTGATCCGCAAGCAAAAAATTACGCTGCTGTTTTTCATCATGGTAGTTCTGGTCGGGGTGTTGAGCTTTTTTCAACTGCCGCATCAGGAAATTCCGGAGATTGCCGTTAATCGCGCATCTGTCACGACCGCGCTGCCAGGCGCTTCGGCAGAGCGAATCGAGCAGACGGTGACGAAGGAAATCGAAGCCAAAATCAAGGAAATGCAGGGGCTAAAGGCTATCACCTCGCAATCGCAGCCGGGCCTTTCCATCATTACGGTCGAGGTGAACAACGGAGTAGACCAAAAAGAAACGTGGGAGGAGCTGCGCAAAAAGGTCAAGGACGCAGAAGCCTTTTTGCCGGCAGAGGCGAGACAGCCTGTCGTGAACGACGACATGGGGAGAATGTTCGCCCAGACGTTCATGATTTCGGTGGACACGGCTTCCCGGCTCGATGAGTTGCGAGAGCCGCTGACCATGTGGGAAAAGCAACTGAGCAAAATTCCGGGCATCTCCAGCGTGACGATTGAAGGGCTGCCGGAGCAGGAAATCCAGATTAGACTCGACCCGCAAAAGCTTGCATTCATGCATTTGACCTGGGCACAAGTGCAAGCTGCGATCAAAGCGGCGAACGAGACGGCTCCGCTCGGCAGCTATCAAATCGATCAGCGGACGTACGAGCTGAGAATGACGGAATGGAAAGACATCAAGCAGCTGGAGCAGGTAGTGGTCGGCTACGGAAAAACCGGGAGCGCGATCTATCTCGGACAGGTGGCCGATGTGCAATTTACAGCCAAAGCCCCTGCCTATCTCGCCTATCACAACAACAAGCCAGCCGTCTCGATCAGTTTGATGACCGAGTCAAAAGCAAACATCACCCGATTGCAACAGCAAATCGATGCAAAGGTAGACATGCTTCGCAGCACCTTGCCTGCCGGGGCGCAAGCAGAGTCTCTCTACACGCAAAATGAGCGGATTGACGAGATTTTCTCAGACTTGTGGCGCGAGCTGTTGATTGCGGTTGTCGCCGTTCTCCTTGTTTGTACGCTCGGCTTGAATTTTACGACTTCATTAATGGTCGCCCTGGCGATCCCGATTTCGCTTGCGACCGGAATGATTTTTTTGCCGTTTTTTGAAGTGACCTTGAACCAGATTACGATTGTCGGCTTGATTATCGTTTTGGGGATTCTCGTCGATGATGCGGTGGTCGTGAACGACAATATCGAGCGAAGACTCGTCAAGCATGGCGAGCAGCCGCAGCGGGCGGCAGTGATGGGGGCGAAGGAAGTAGCGGTCTCCATTTTGACGGCTACCTTGGCAACGGTTGCTTCGTTCGGTCCGTTGCTGTTTCTCAGCGGCGGCTCGGGTGCTTTTGTCCGCCCGATTCCGGTCGTGATCATTGTCTCGATGCTGGCTTCCATGGTCATGTCACTGACGATCGTTCCGATTTTTCGCAGATGGAGTGAAGAGCGCAGACGCAAGAAGCTGGACATGAGAAAACCTGCGGGGCTGTTGGGCAAACAATTGCTTCATCTGTCCAACTGGTACGCCAGAACGGTCTTGCCGCGCTTGTTGAAAAGGCCGCTGGCGACAGGCGTTGCTGCCGTTTTGATCAGTACAATGGCTTATCTTTTGATCCCGTTGACGCCGATTCAGCTGTTTCCGGTGTCTGATCGCGACGTCTTTCTGGTCAATGTCAAGTTGCCAAACGGAAGCAGCCTGGCAGAAACCGATCGGGTCGTCAAGCAGGTGTCGCAGGACTTTTCCGCTACGGATGGGGTTTGGATGGTCAGTTCCTTTGCCGGAGGAAGCGCACCGAAGATTTTTGGCAGCACTACGGGGGCGGGCAGCGGCGCAAATGTCGGGCAGTTGATTGTGCGCCTGGACAAACAGGCAACGTCTTTGCAAAAGCTGCAAAACGAGACGCTGGCTGAGATTCGCCAAAAGTTTCCGGAAGCTGTGATCGTCCCGCGCGATTTGCAAACAGGCCCGCCTGTGGGCAAGCCGGTGGTCATCCGGGTGTACGGCGAGAACATTACGACACTGCGTCAGTTGTCTTTGCAAATACAGGAGCAAGTCGCCAAGGTGAATGGCATAACCGAGGTGCAGGACGATTTGGGAGTGGACAGCTACGCCATCGCTTTTGAAACCAATCAAGCGATGATGGAGCAAAATCGCGTCACGGCGGCAGAACTGTCGCGGACGCTGCGGCTGGTGAGCGAAGGCATCAAAGTAAGCGAGTTTGACGACGGCAAGCAACTGACGGACATTACTTTATATGTGAAGCAGGATGGGGAAGCGGGCGTCAATGCTTTCCAGCGGCTGTTTGTCGCCAATGCAAAAGGCGAGCAAGTCCCGCTCGCTTCACTGGTGAGCGTTCAACCGTCTTTTAGCGTGCAAAACATCCCGCATCGCAACCTCGACCGGACGGTGACGATTACAGGCGAGGTAAAGGGACGGACAGCTACAGAGGTGATGAAGGAAATCAAGCCTGAACTCGCCAAAATGGCTTTGCCTGACGGCTATTTTTTGGAGTATGACGGAGAGACATCAGCGCAAGTCGAAGTCTTCCTCGATATGGGCAAGCTGTCGGTGATCGTCATCTTTTTGATTGTCATTTTGATCGCCATGCAGTTCTACTCGCTGCGGATTCCCGTTCTTGTCATGAGCACCGTCTACCTGGCGATTTCCGGCAGTCTCATCGGTTTGTTTGTCACGCGGACTCCGCTGGGCTTCATGTCCATGATGGGGATTGTGTCTTTGTCCGGCATTGTCGTTCGCAACGGGATTGTGCTGGTCGAGTTCATCGAGCAGGCTCGCAACAGGGGGCTGGCCTTGCAAAAGGCGGTGATTGAAGCGGGAGAGGCGAGATTCAGGCCGATCTTGCTGACGTCGATGACAGCGATTGCAGGTCTGCTTCCGCTGGCGATTTCCGGCGATGTGCTGTTCAAGCCGTTGGCTGTGACGATCATTTCGGGCCTGTTCTTTTCCACGGTACTCACGCTCGTGGTCGTCCCGGCGTTTTATACCGCGATGGAACTGAGGAGAAAGAAGAAGCAAGAAGCACGCAATCGCAAAAGAATGGAAAAGCTGGACATGTGACTGGTCTCTGATTTTCACACAATCGCAAACGAAGCTCAACAATTCCTTAACACTCGCTTGTTATACTCGTTACAGTATCAATAGAATAACGTCTGTAGTTGGGCCGAGACGTGGAGAAAGCCCTCATACAGCAACAGCTTAGGCAATACAGGCCGATTGGATCGGTTTGTTCATGCATGCTGTTGCCCGTATGAGGGCTTTTTGTGTTTCCCAAGGAAAGGAGCGGCAAGAGGCTTTGCTAGATACAGCTTTTTATGACGCGTATTTTTTTGATTTGGACGGGACGATCTTCATTGGAGATCAACTGTTGCCTGGCGTGGAAGAAATCCTCGCCACTTTGCGGCAAAAAGGGAAGAAGATCATGTTTTTGACCAACACGACGGTGCAGACGCGAGAGGGCTGTCGGCAGCGGCTGGAAAAGCTGGGGCTTGCCGTAGAACGCCATGAGATCATGACGGCAGCTTACGTGGCGGGCCTGTATTTCAAGCAGCTGGCAGACCATGAACAAGCGTGCGTGCTGGTGGTCGGCGAGCCTGCGCTTGAGCAGGAGCTGGCCGAGTTTCACATTCCGCAGACAGCCGATGCGATGAGCGCCACACATGTGCTGGTGGGAATGGACCGGGCTTTTACGTACGAAAAGTTGCAGCGGGCAGCCGATGCGGTGCGAAACGGGGCCAAGCTGATCGTGGCAAATCCCGATTCGGTATGTCCGGTGCCTGGCGGAGCGATCCCCGATACAGGGGCGCTGGCGCGAGCGATTGAAACGGCAGGCGGTGCGAGCACGTGGGCGATGACGGGGAAACCGTCCCGCTTTTACGCTGACCAAGTCTTTTTGCAGCTGGATGTCCTGCCTGAGCGCTGTTTGATGGTCGGCGATCGTCTGGAGACGGACATTTTGCTCGGGATCAACAGCGGGATGAAGACAGCGCTGGTGCTGACCGGAGTGACGACAAGCGCGGAACTCGGTCACGCCAAAATTCAGCCTGATTTGGTCTTGCCGACGATGGACGGCGGGCAAATGTAGATCAAAGCTTTACAGTTTCCAAATATTTGCTTATCACGCGGTTGGTATCATCGGATGATGAAGGGCAAACGCCATAGGTTTTAGGAGGGATGGTCGTGGCGGAAGTGGAATTGCGACGCATTTCCAAAATGTACGAGCGGCAACAGGTTGTCAACGAAGTGAGCGCGATCATTGCGCCCGGGGAGTTTTTCGTACTGGTCGGGCCTTCGGGATGCGGCAAGTCGACGACGTTGAGAATGATTGCCGGGCTGGAAGAGATCAGCGCCGGAGAGCTGTTGATCGGAGGCAAACGGGTAAACGAGGTTCCGCCGAGTGGCCGGAATATTTCCATGGTGTTTCAAAATTACGCCTTGTATCCGCATTTGACGGTCAAAGATAACATTTTGTTCGGCTTGCAGGTGCGAAAAGTGAGCAAACAGGATCAGGTCAAGCGGTTGGAGCACGCAGCCGAGATGCTGGGCATTGCAGCGCTTTTGAACCGAAAGCCAAAAGAGCTGTCGGGCGGACAACGGCAAAGGGTCGCGCTCGGGCGGGCGATCGTCAGCCAGCATCCGATCTGTCTGATGGACGAGCCGCTGTCCAATCTCGATGCCAAGCTGCGCGGGCACATGCGGACAGAGATTCGCCAGTTGCAGCAGGAGCTGGGAATTACGATGATATACGTCACCCACGATCAGGTAGAAGCGATGACGATGGGCGATCGAATGATGGTGCTGCGCGATGGCGAGGTGCAGCAAGTGGGCAGACCGCTTGACGTCTACAACCACCCTGCAAACTTGTTTGTCGCTGAATTTACGGGCGCGCCGCCGATGAATACGACGCAGGCGGTGTGGCGAAGCAATGGCGCGCAATCAGGCGTGGAGCTGAGCGATGATCCGAGCAGACGTTTTTTGCCGCTTGCGCTTGGTTTTGGCCCACAGGCAGGCATCAAGGACGGCACTCCTGTTGTCCTCGGCTTGCGTCCCGAAGCTTTGCAGCCGCTGGAACCGGGCGCGGTCGCGGATGAGAGCCGCTCGTTGCTCGTCAGTGTGCAAGGCGTGGAAATTCTCGGTTCCGAGACAATCGTGGAATTTAAGCTGGGAGACAAGCTGTGGAAGGCAAAATGGAACGGGCAGTGGCCATGCCGCCGGGGAGATCTTGTTCGCGTAGGCTTTGCCCTGGAGCATGTCAGTCTGTTTGATTCGCAATCCGGAAAAAATTTGGCCATCACGGCCGGAAGAGAAAAAGGAGAGATACTGCGATGCGTACAGTAGTCAAAAGTCTGTTTTCAGTCGCGATGAGTCTGGCTCTACTTACAGGATGCTCCAGCGGGACTTCCACCACAGGCAGCAGCCAACCAGGGCAACCAGCACAGCCGGGCACATCTGAAACGAAGCCTGCGGGCAATACAGAGCTGTCTTTCTTCTATCCGGTAGCTGTCGGCGGCCCCCTGACCAAAATCGTCGACGGGATGGCGGAAGAGTTCAACAAGGAAAATCCGGGCATTACAGTCAAGCCCGTCTATACAGGCAGCTATCAGGACACGACCACGAAAATCCAGGCTGCCGTGCAAGGAAAAACGCCGCCTGACGTAGCGGTCATGCTTTCCACCGAGCTGCACACGATGATGGACATGAATGCGATTTTGCCGCTGGACGAGTTTATTGCCAAAGACGGCGGCAACGAATACGTCAAAGATTTCTTCCCGGGCTTCCTGGCCAACTCCCAGGTAGACGGCAAAACGTACAGCATCCCGTTCCAGCGCAGCACGATCGTGCTTTACTACAATAAGGCAGCGTTCAAGGAAGTCGGCCTCGACCCGGAAAAACCGCCTACGACGTGGGATGAGATGGCTGAGTATGCCGCCAAGCTGACAAAAGACGGGCGTTGGGGCATTGAAATTCCTTCCTCGGGCTTTACGTACTGGATGTACCAGGCTTTGGCCCTGCAAAACGGCAAAAACTTGATGACAGAAGACGGCAAAAAAGTATTTTTCGATACGCCTGAAAATGTTGAGGCGCTGCAATATTGGGTCGACCTGGCGAAAAAGCATAAGGCGATGCCAGAAGGCGTAATTGAATGGGCGACGGTGCCATCCGATTTCCTCGAAGGCAAGACGGCGATGATGTTCCACACGACCGGAAACCTGACCAACGTGAAAAACAATGCGAAGTTTGACTTTGGCGTAGCGTTTTTGCCTGCGAAAAAGAACTACGGCAGCCCGACTGGCGGCGGCAACTTCTACATGTTCAAAGGCACGGATGAGAAGAAGCAGGAAGCGGCGTGGAAATTCATCCGGTTCATGACCGAGCCTAAGCGCGCGGCACAGTGGAGCATCGATACGGGCTATGTCGCGACGCGCAAGTCTGCTTACGAAGAAGAGATCATGAAGCAGTACGTCAAAGATTTTCCAGCGGCAGCAGTAGCGCGCGATCAGTTGGAGTACGGCCATGCCGAGTTTTCCACGCACAACAACGGCAAAGTGACAAAAGCGCTGAACGACAACCTGCAAGCTGTTCTTACCGGAAAGGCAGACGCTGCCGCAGCGCTGAAAAAAGCACAGGAAGAGGCAGACAAAGTGCTGGCGTCTTTCAACAAATAATCGAACGAGGCAAATGGAGGAGCGACGATGGGGGAACTACGAGCAAAATGGAAAGTGAACGTGTACGCCTGGCTGCTGCTCCTTCCCTCCCTCATCTTCCTGCTGCTGTTTACTTTCTATCCTGTTTGGCAAACGGTTATTCTCAGTTTTCATCAAGCGGATCTGGGTTCCCCAGAGCCGTTTTTTAACGGGATAGACAATTACAAACAAATGCTGGAAGATGACGTGTTTTGGAAGGTGCTGACCAACAACCTCTGGTTCGCGTTAGGAACCGTTCCGACAAGCGTGGCGTTGGCGCTCGGGATGGCGCTGTTTGCCAACAAAGCGTTGCGGGGCAAAGGCTTTATCCGTACCGCCTACTTTTACCCGACGGTTGTCCCGATGATTGCCGTCGCCAACATCTGGCTGTTCATTTACACGCCGGAGTACGGAGCGCTTAGCCATGTGATGGACTGGTTTGGAAAAGGAGATATGAACTGGCTCGGGGATCAATCGAACGTGATGTGGGCGATGATTTTCATGGTCATCTGGAAGGAAGCGGGCTACTTCATGATCTTTTACCTGGCTGGCCTGCAAAATATTTCGCAGGAGCTGTACGAATCTGCTGCCATGGAGGGCGCGTCGGCCTGGACGGTTTTTCGGCGGGTGACGTTCCCGCTGCTCATGCCGACGACCATGTTTGTCAGCATTATCGCTTTTACCAATTCGTTCAAGCTCGTGGATCACTTGGTCATCATGACGAAGGGCGGCCCGGACAACGCCAGCAATCTCTTGCTGTACTACATTTACGAAACGGCCTTTTCTTTCTGGGATCAAGGAATGGCATCCGCTTTGACGATTGTGATGGTCGTGCTGCTTCTGGCAGTGGCTGCTGTGCAGTTTTTTGGTCTGGATAAAAAAATTCACTACAACTAAGGGGGATGGCAGATGGTCCGGAAATTGACAAGCGCTGGCATGTACGGATTGGCTGTAGTCTGGCTGTTCCCTCTGCTTTGGGTGGTCTGGACATCCGTTCGGCCCAGGGAACTGGCGACATCATGGACGTTCAGCGCAGACTTTACGCTGGCAAACTTCGCGAAGGTGTGGGACGCAGCTCCTTTCGCCCAGTATTACTTCAATACTTTCTTGATTGTCACAGGAGTATTGGTTGCACAGATCGTTACGGCTACGCTGGCCGCGTACGCTTTTGCCAAGCTGCGTTTCTGGGGCAGGGACGTGCTGTTTGTCCTGTTTCTCGTGCAGCTCATGGTGCCTGCCGACATTTTGATTTTCCCGAACTACAACGTGCTTCGCGACCTGTCCTTGCTCGACACGAAGATCGGGATCATGCTGCCGTACTTTGCTTCCGCCTTTGGCGTGTTTCTTTTGCGGCAAACGTTCAAGACGATCCCCCACGAGCTGGAGGAAGCTGCGCGCATGGAGGGCTGCTCCTGGCTGCAAATTTTATGGCGGGTGTACGTTCCTTTGGCGAAGCCGACATACATCGCGTTCGGTCTGGTGTCAGTCAGCTACCATTGGAACAATTTCATGTGGCCGCTGATTATTACGAACTCGGTGGAGAATCGTCCGCTCACGGTAGGGCTGGCTATTTTTGCCCAGTCGTTTGAGACAGGAGCGCAGTGGGCAGAGGTCAGCGCGGCTACGGTGATGGTCATTTTTCCGTTGGTGCTTGCGTTCTTGCTGTTTCAACGGCAATTTATCAACAGCTTCATCCATTCCGGGGTGAAGTAGGCAAAAGGGGAACGAGAGATGAGGGACAAAAGCGGTTTTGCCGTATCCAGCTATGCCTTGTTCGAGCTGCCGTTGTCAGAAGCGATCGACAGGCTGATTGCCGATGGCTGGACAGCAATCGAAATCATGTGCGAGGACGGTCACGCCGAGCTGTTGGGCTGGTCGAAAGAGCGACTGACGCAGCTGCAACAAAAAGGCGTCGAGTATGGCATTAGCTGGTCTATTCACGCGCCGATTTCCGGCTGCAACCTGGCGGCGGAAGCGGGTGCAGTCCGGGAGCAAACGCTTGATACGATGAAGCGGTGTCTGGAGATCGCGAGCTTTTTGCACAGTACGCATGTGGTGATGCACGCGGGAGAAATCGCGGATCGGCTCGATCACACAGAACGGGCGAGAGGCGGGGAAAATGTCACCCGGGCGGTACAGTTGCTGCTGCCCGAGGTGAGTCATGGAAGCACCGTGCTGACTTTGGAAAATGTGCCGCCTTATTCAAAGCTGTTCGGCTGGGATGTTGGCGATTTGCTTGAGGTGTGCAAGGCAGTGGACTCCAGGCAGCATGGTCTTACTTATGATGTGGGACACGCCCATCTGATTCGCCACGGGTATGCGCTCGAAGCGTTGGAGCAGGCACTGCCGTACTTGTCTGCGCTGCATATTAGCGACAACCGGGGCGAGGCAGACGAGCACTTGGCGGTGGGCGAAGGAACGATTCCTTTTGCGGAGATATGGCCTTTGCTTGTCCGAAACGGGTTTGCCGGGAGCTGGGTAATCGAGACGCGGCAGTTGCCAAGTGCCGGAGTGAGCGTAGAGCGAATTGGATCGCAACGATGAGAACAGGAGGCGCTGACTATGGATCTGGGTACGATGTTGAAAACGAATCGGATTATCGCTGCGACTGAACAAGACCGTTTGGGAGAGGCGCTCGATTCCGCAGCTTGCGCCATTTTGCTCATGTACGGAAAGCTGACTCGCTTGATGGAGGAAGCAGAAGCCATCAGCCAGTCGGAAAAACCGATTTTTTTGCATACTGATCTGATGAACGGCTTGTCCAACGACAAAGAGTCATTTCGGTTCCTGTCTTCTTACATCAAGCCGACCGGAATTGTCACCACAAAAGGGCCGATGATTCGCGCAGCCAAAAAAGAAGGGATGCTGACGATCCAGCGCGTCTTCCTGATCGACACGACTTCGCTGACGACTACGATCAAAAACGTGCAGGAAAACCAGCCGGATGCGATCGAAATCATGCCGGGCATCGCGCCGTCGATCATCTCGTACATAAAAGATCATTTGTCGCAGCCGATTATTCTCGGCGGGCTGATCTGGAATTTGCAGCAGGTGGAAGAAGCGTTGGCGAGCGGTGCGGACGCGGTTTCGTTGAGCAGGCCGGAGATGTGGAATCATCTGACAGGCTGACGTTAGAAGAAAGCGGCTGTTGTTTCGTCTTATGCGGACGGGACGGCAGCCGCTTTTGCATGGTCATGCACGATATGCACATTTGAGCATGGACACTTTTCAGCAGATCAAGTAAACTTTTAATTGATAACAATTATCATTTTCAACAAATGACCAGTTATGGTTACTGTGCGTCATTCGCGGGGTGCTGCCTATGAATACACTGGAAAAAATGGAAACTTTCATCGTGCTTGCCGAATGCGGTTCTTTTACCGAGTCGGCGAAGCGGCTGTTTTGCTCTCAACCAACGATCAGTCACCATATTCAGCAGTTGGAAGAGCTGTTCGAATCGCCGCTTGTTCAACGCTCGGGGAAACAGGTGCAGTTGACGCAACAGGGGGAAATTTTGCTCAGCTATGCCAAGCGGATTTCCCATCTGGTCGAAGAGGCTGCGGTGGAGTTGAAGCGGGTGAGCGAGCAGGAGCGGGTATTGTCTGTCTACGTCAGCAATTATATTGCGGGCTACTTTTTCTCCGATGTTCTCAATGAACTGCATACGATTTTGCCGCAGAAGCCGCTGGAGATCAATACGTATTGCTACAGCGATCTCATTCGCTGCTTTCAGGAGGGCAGGACGCACTACGCCTTGATGCCAATCTACCCCGAAGATGACTATATACGCAAAAATTTCGAGACTTCTGTTTTGTTCGAGGAAGAGCTGTTGCTTGTGCTGCCTGTGGATCACCCTCTGGCCAAAAGAAGGCTGCTGTACGCACGCGACTTGCACAATGAATCGATCTTGCTGCCCAAAAGCGAGTATTTGCAACAATATGTCATCAATCATTTGAATAGTCGCCAGGTGAAGACGCGCTTTTTGCAGATGAGCAACTTCGAGACGATCAAACAGGCGATCAAGTCGCGCCATGGCATCGCTTTTCTCCCTTCCGGAGCGGTCAGGGAAGAGCTGAACAGAGGCGAGCTGGCGACTGTGCCTGTGTCGTCCATGCAAATCAGACGGCAAAACGGGTTTGTCTTCCGCAAAAACGCCGAGCTGAGCCAGGCGGATCGCGCCTTTTGCAAAAATGTGGAGCACTATTTGCGGACTGTTTGACTGTTTCCTTGTTGAATAGATACGTCCATAAAGCAAGCGGGCCAGTTCCCTGCACGGGTCAGTGTGGGGGCGGGCCTTTTTTCATGCCGGTTGTTTGCAGGTAAAGGGCTGGAAACATTTATGCTATCAAGAAAATGAATAGGTAGATTCAAAAATATTATGTGAGAATGGGCGCTGTTGAGGAGAGCGGGTTTTCGAAAAAGCGGGCGTTCAAGTGGGATTGATATTCATTATCAATCGGATTAAGATGTACCTAGTTTTCAGATACACACACATACAAGTCAACGATGGAGGGGTTTTTTCATGTCTGTGATCCGTGTTCGAGATCGCAACCAAGTATTGGAACTTAGCTTTCACGATGTGACCAAATACCATGGAAGTCTCGCCTTGATGGCCGTAGCGGTTGGGTTTCGGACGCTTCAGGCGGCTTTTGCCGAGCTGTTTGGCGAAGAGGCGCCAGAGAGAAAAGAATTGTCGATTCTTTCCGGTCACGCCGGGCCAGGATTTCGCGACGTCTTTGAATACGTGACTCGTGCAGTGACGCGGGGAGCCTATCAAGTCGATGTGGACTACCCTGTCGCTCAATTCGATCCTCATCGGCCGCAGTCGTATGCATATGTCATTACGGCCGCAGATGGACGGGCGGTTGAGGTCGCGCTGCTGGACAGCTTTTTGCCCGCTGAATTTTACGATTACTTGAAAAAAGGTCGGGAGCAAACCATGACCGAGCAGGATGTGCACGACTTCGAGAAGCTGAAGCTTGCGCTGTCGGAGCGAGCGTTGGCATTGCCGCAGCATGAGCTTTTGACGATCAAGCGAATCGCCTAAGAAAGCAACTGATAAATTGGAAAGCAGGAGGTTGTACACGTGTATACACGCAAGTCTTTCGGACTTTTTCTCAGTTATTTGTTAGTCCTGTCTGTCTTCGTGCTGGGCTGCCAGTCGAATCAAAATGCGGCACCTGGTCAAGCTGACGCACCCAAAAACGGCGAAGCTGCGGGTGCGGCTAATCAAACAGTGCCCGAGCTGAAAATCGGCTTGCCGTCGGACGCAGGCCCGCTGAACATCTACACCGGAAACATCGATTATTTGACAGAGCTTGTCTTCGATAAATTGTTCTCGCCTTCCCCCTATGTAGAAAAGCCGCAGCCTTGGCTGGCGGAATCCGCGCAGCAGCTCGATGACGTGACATGGGTGGTCAAAATCCGCTCCGGCATCAAGTGGCACGATGGCAAGCCGTTTACAGCTGAAGACGTCAAATTCACCTACGAATACTATCGCGACGGCCCAGCTAACCGCCACACCCACCACGTAAGCGAAGTGCCGCACATCTCCAAAATCGAGCTGGACGACCCTTCGACCGTACGCTTCACATGCGCTTATGCGTGCCCGACTTTGGAACGAATCACCTTTGCCGACCTGCCGATTTTGCCGAAACACATCTGGGAAAATGTGCAAAATCCGCGCAAATATACCGACCTGCCAATCGGAACCGGCCCTTACAAGCTGGTCGAATACAAGGCAGATCAATACTACAAGTTCGAAGCAAACAAAGACTATTTCATGGGCAGCCCGATTGTCGACAACCTGGTGATGCCTGTGATCAAAGACCCGACAGCGATCTTCAATGCGCTGCGTGCGGGTGAAATCGATATTTCTGCACGTCCGGTTCCCGCTGAGCTGGAGGCTTCTTTCCAAAATCAGGCCAACATGAAAGTCGTTCAGACCGCTCCGTTGTCGCTGATCGAGTTGAAGCTGAATTACGAAAAAGCGCCATTCAATCAGGAAGCGTTTCGCAATGCGATGTCGCTCGCCGTGGATCGCCAAGCGATTACAGATACCGTGCTGCTCGGAAAAGGACGACCTGGCTTGAAAGGCTATCCTCACCCGGATTCGCCGTGGACCAATCCAAACCTGAGCACGCCGTACGATGTGGAAAAAGCAAAAGCAGTGATGGATGAATTGAAGCTCACCGACCAAAACAATGACGGTGTCCGCGAGACAGCAGATGGAAAAGCACTCGCGTTTTCGCTGAAAGTACCGTCTACAGAGCCGGCGTGGATTCGCGCTGCCGAAATGCTGAAGGAGCAGTACGCCAAAGTCGGCATCAAAATCAACGTAGAAGTGCTCGATTCCGGAACGATGGCGACCGTTTCCCAGACGCGTGATTTTGACCTCGTCATCGGTACGATCGGCGCTCACGGCGTTGCCGACCCGGATCAATTTGTGATGTCCCACCGTTCGTCTTACTTGTGGAACAAAAAAATCCCGTATCCGGCCATGGACGAGCTGACCAAGCAATGGATGGCGGAAACGAGCGTAGACAAGCGCAAAGAGATCGCGTTCAAAATGCAGGAGCTGTTCAACAAGCAGCCGACCAGCATCGTCTTGTACTACCCGGAAGAGAAATTCGCGTACAATGCGCAAAAATTTGACCAATGGGTAGAGTCGCCAGGGTTTGGCGTCATCAACAAATTTTCCTTGCTGCCAGATGGCGTGAAAAAGGCAGTAGCGAAAGAGTAAGACGGGGGGAGCTGTCATGGGTGGGAGCTGGTTCTCCTCTGCATTCGGCAAAAAATGCATTCAATATGTGCTGGTGCTGGCCGTCGCGCTGACGATCAATTTTGCTCTGCCGCGGCTGGCGCCTGGCGACCCGCTGGAATTTTTCTTTGGCGAGTCGACCATCAACGAGCTGACTCCGCAGCAACGCCAGCAAGTCGAGCATGAACTTGGCTTGGATCGCTCGCTTTGGCAGCAATACGCTGATTTCATGACAGGTGTGTTCCGGTTCGATCTCGGCAGCTCCATCAAGTACGGAAAGCCAGTAACAGAAGTATTGGCAGACAGACTGCCGTGGACGTTTCTGCTGGTAGCTCCCTCTCTCATCGTGAGCGCAGTCATAGGCATCGCCATCGGTGCCTATGCTGCGTGGAACCGGGGGAAGCGCCGCGACCTGCTTTTTCTGACGGGGATGCTCACGATCGAATCGATTCCCGGCTTTTGGATCGGCATGCTGCTCATTGCGGTTTTCTCGGTCAGCCTGGGCTGGTTCCCTTCCTTTGGAGCCGTGCCAATCGCTTTTACCGGGGGCGGCATGGAGTATGTGCTCGCCGTTCTCAAACATATGACGCTTCCCGTCATCACGATTACGCTTGCGACTATCGGGGGTAATTTTTTGCTCACCCGTTCGTCGATGCTCGATACGCTGGGGCAAGATTACGTGCTGATGGCGGAGGCTAAAGGGGCGGTCAAGCGCAGCCTGATTTTCAATCATGCGCTGCGCAACGCTCTGTTGCCCGTGTACACGCACATCACGATGAGCCTGGGGATTTTGGTGAGTGGCGCTGTCGTCGTCGAGACGGTCTTTTCCTATCCGGGGGTTGGCAGGCTGCTCTACGAGAGCGTGATTGCGCGGGATTACCCGATGATGCAAGGCGTCTTTTTAATCATCACGCTAGGGGTCATCGCGGCGAATTTGCTGGCGGATTTGACATATCCGCTGTTTGACCCGCGTGCCCGTCAAAGAAAACAGGTGGAGGAGTCTCCATGAGTCGTATTGGTTCCAAAATGATTGGTTGGCTCGGCGCGTTTTTGCTGGCGATCGTTCTGCTGCTTGCCTTCGTGGGACCTTACCTGGTACCGTACGATGCCAGCGAGCAGTCTGGTGCCCCGTTCCAACCGCCTGGAAAAGAGCATTGGCTTGGAACGAATGACATGGGGCAGGACATTTTGGCCGAGCTGGTAGTGGGCGCGCGCACCTCGCTTACGGTAGGGATTGTCGCAGCTTTGCTCGCTACCTTGATCGGCACGGTTGTCGGCCTGGTTTCGGGATATTCAGGGGGCTTTTTGGACGCCTTCTTCATGCGAATAGTAGACATTTGCCTGACGTTGCCGTTTTTGCCGCTCATGATCGTGATCGGAGTGTACATCGGGCCGAGTCTGTTGACGCAGGTGCTCGTCATCACGCTCGTCATGTGGGCAGGAAAAGCGCGGAAAATTCGCGCCCAGACGCTGTCGTTTCGCACGCGAGGAGCGGTCTTGGCTGCGCGATCGATGGGCGCGGGTCACTTCTATATTTTGCGGAAGCACATTTTTCCCAGCATCCTGCCGCTGGTCATCCCGCAGTTCGTGCAGGCTGTCAATGTCTCGATCTTGATGGAATCTTCGCTCAGCTTTTTGGGGATGGGAGATCCGCTGTCCAAAAGCTGGGGAAGCATTTTGTTTTACGCCAACTCGCGCAGCGCCTTTTTGACTGAGGCGTGGATGTGGTGGGTGATTCCGCCTGGCTTGTGCATCGTGATGACCGTGCTCGCCTTTTCCTTGATCGGCTATTACCTGGAGGAGCGGGTAAATCCGCGCCTTCGCGCTTATCAGGCGCCTGCTGCGAAGAGAGATCGGCGACTGGCGCAAGAGAAGCTGTCCGCTGTGAAGTCTGCGGCGGCAGACGCTTTGCTGGACGTGCAAAATTTGACCGTACAGTATCCGAAAGACGGCGGTACGGTTCGCGCAGTGGATGCTGTCAGCTTTGCTTTGCGCAAAGGGGAAATGTTGGGGCTGGTTGGCGAATCGGGCAGCGGCAAAAGCACGATTGCGTCGGCTGTCATGCAGTTGTTGAAGCCGCCAGCGCTCGTTTCGCAGGGAGCGATCTATTTTGCAGGCCGCGACTTGACGCAGCTCTCGTCCGAAGAGGTGAGACGGCTGCGGGGAAATCGGATTGCCTGGATTCCGCAGGCGGCGATGAACGCGCTCAATCCTGTGATGAACGTGCGAGAGCAGTTGGCAGAAGCGCTTCGTTCCCATCAGTCCATGTCCAAAGACGAGATCGCGGAACGAATTGCCGAAGTGCTTGCACAAGTCGGACTTGCTTCCCGGTGGGCCGCTGCTTTTCCGCATGAGCTGAGCGGAGGCATGCGCCAGCGTGTCGTGATCGCCATGGCGCTTGTGAACAAGCCCGATTTGATCATAGCTGACGAGCCGACGACTGGTTTGGACGTCATGGTTCAGGTGGAGATTATCAAGCTGTTGAAAAACTTGCAGCGCACGCTCGGGCTGTCGATGGTGTTTATTTCGCACGATCTCCCTGTCGTACTCAGCCTGGCTGACCGCACCCTCATCATGAATCAGGGCAAAATCGTCGATCAGGGGAACACGCTCGCTTTGGCGAAGACGTCGACACATCCGTATACGCGCCGCTTGATCGATTCGATTCCAAGGCTGACGCCAGCCCTTGAGCAGCGTTCCTTGCAGGGGCAGGGACAACGATAATTTCACGGAGGCAAGAAGGATGGGAGTGCACAAACAAGAGCGGGATACGAGGCAGCAAAAGGTGTTGTTGCAAGTATCCGGGCTGTACAAAACTTACGGGAGCAAGGGCGCATCGAGGCAGGCTGCTCCGGTTATTGACGGCGCCAGCTTTTCCATTCGGCAAACGGAAACGGTCGGCCTGGTCGGTGCGAGCGGAGCGGGAAAAAGCACGATTGGGAGAATCATCGCCGGGATCGAGCAGGCGGACAAGGGGAAGCTGATCTACCAGGGCCAAGACTTGCTGGCGATGAAAGCCAAAGAGCGCAGAGCAGCCACGAGGTCGATTCAGATGGTTTTCCAGGACCCGTACGAGTCGCTTTCTTCGCGGATGACGATTGAACAGCTGGTCGCAGAGCCGCTGGTGATCGCCAGGCTGCACAAGAACGATCCGGCCAAAAGGACGGAGCTGGTCCGGGAAGCTTTGCGGGAAGTTGCGCTGTCACCGGAGCGTTACATGCACCGTTACGCTCATGAACTGTCAGGCGGGGAGCGCCAGCGGGTGGGCTTGGCTCGCGCGTTCATCACCCGGCCGCAGCTCATCGTGGCTGACGAGCCGACTTCCATGCTGGACACTTCCTTGCGTCTCGATTTGCTGGGGCTTATGCGAGAACTGAGCCAGCGGCATGAAATCGCTTATTTGTTCATTACGCATGATCTGGCGTTGACGCGAGGTTTTTGTGATCGGCTGCTCGTGCTCAATCAGGGGCAGATCGTGGAGACAGGCACGCCAGAAGAAGTGATGGAAAACCCGCAGCATCCTTTTACGTTGCGGCTGATCGAGGCGTTGCGGGAGCTTGACCAGTTTTGAGCGGGGATTACTCGATTGCTTGATGGAAAAAAGGAACGAGGAGGCATACATGGATCAACGAACCGATTTTTTGATGCTCGATTCGGGCTGCTGCTTTGGAGAGCCGCGTCTGAAAGACCCGAATTATCAAGATTTTTTTTCCTTCATCGATGTGTACGATTTGCCGGGGCACGATTTGTCGCCATACAAGTGCCTGGTGATTACCGGGCTGATCGACCAGGAGCTTTTGTACAAGCAAAAAGAGCAGATTCGTGATTTTCTCGACGGAGGGAAAGTGCTGGTGTTCAGCGGCAATCTGTTTTTGCCGTGGCTGCCGGGCGCGTCTGCTTTTGTGCCAAAAGAAATTCGCAATCATTCCGACTATGATGTGACGATCGCCAAGGAGCATCCGATTTTTGCCGGAGTGCAGACGTACGACATGACGTACAACAAAGGTGTTGCAGGCTTTTTCGCCAGAGGCCATCACCCGCTGCCGGACGGGGCTGAGGTGTTGTTGACCTTGCCGGGGGGAGAACCGATTACGTATATCGACCGGAACAGTACGAAGGGCACGATTCTCGTCCATTCGGGAAATGACTTGTTCGGCTACAATCACCCGGGAAAATCGACCGGACGAATTGCGCTGCAACTCACCGAGTGGGCGCGGAACGAATATCGGCAGCTTCAGGAGCCTCAGGAAAGGGGAGCGTACGCATGAGAAAGATCGCAGCTTTGTACGGCGGCAGCTCGCAGCATTTTCGCAGTTTGAACGAGCCGAAGTACCGCAAGTATTACGACAGGCTCATCTACTTGCCTGATCTTGAGAACACGTCGCTGGATGAGTTCGATGCGCTGGTGGTTCCCTCGCAGCTGCACATGGGACTGGTGATGAAATCGCGCGAGAAAATCAAACAGTTCGCGGAAAAGGGCGGGATTGTCGTCGCTTTCGGTCCGCAGCCGCGCGAATGGATTCCGGGGCAAAACTGGGAGCTTCGCCCGACGAACTTCTGGTGGTGGCTGGACAAAAACGCGAAGAGCGGGCTGGTGCTGCAAAAGCCGGACTACGATCTGTTTTCCTACATTACGCTGGCAGATGCGACCTGGCATCAGCATGGGGTGTACTGGCCGCCGGAGGGTGCCGAGGTGCTGATTTCGACCGAAGACGGGGGAGCCGTCCTGTATGTCGACAAGGTGAGCACAGCGGGTACGTGGATCGTCACTACGCTTGATCCGGACTTTCATTTTGGCTCGTACTTCATGCCTGCGACAGAACGCTTTCTCGACGGCTTCCTGCCGTGGCTGGCAGAGGGGAACGTCTGATGATCCGGCTGCAAAAGCTTTGCAAGAGCTACGGGGAGAGAGTCATTCTGCAAGACCTCGACCTGCATCTGGAAGCAGGGGAGTTCGCCTTTTTGCAGGGGCGGTCGGGTTCGGGAAAAAGCACGCTGCTCAAGCTTTTGTACCGGGAGCAAACCGAGTTTGCGGGACGCATCGATATTGATGCCGTCCCGATCGAACAAATCCGCAAATTCGAGTTAAGGCGAATGATGGGCGTCATTTTTCAATCGTTCGAGCTGCTTCCGCGAAAGACGGTCATGGAAAACGTGGCGCTCGCTGGCGAAGTCGTCGGAAAACGGTGGGGCGAAATCGAGCCGGAAGCGCAGCGGCTGCTTGCAAGAGTCGGGCTGCTGGATCGGAAGGATGTCTTTCCTGACCAGCTGTCAGGGGGCGAGCAGCAGCGCGTTGCGATCGTGCGTGCCCTGCTGAATCGCCCGCGCATTCTTTTGGCAGATGAGCCTACCGGGAATTTGGATAGCGAGACAGCGTTTGAAGTGATGCAATTGCTGAAAGAACTGCATGTGGAGGAAAACATGGCGATGTTGATTGTCACCCATTCGGAACGGCTGGTTGAACAATTTCCGGCAAAGACGTGGATGATGGAGCAGGGGCGGGTACGCGTCGTATGAACAGACAATCGTGCATGTACATGCTCAGGGATGCGCGCGAAGGCATTCAGCGAAACATAGGGGCTGCGGCGGCTGCGGCAGTCTTGATTTTTGTCGCAGTGCTCATCGCGGGCATCCTGTTGCTCGGAAGGTTCGGTGTCGGGGATTTGATGGGCTATCTGGAGTCACAGGTAGCCATGAAGCTGTATGTAGACCCTGCTGCGGATACGAAGGCTATCGCGGCCATTTTGCAGGAAAAAAGCTTCGTTCAATCCGTCGAAATCGAGACAAAGGCGCAAATGCTGGAGCGATTGGCCGGATTTTTTGCCGGGCGGGAGCACCTGCTTGTCTCTTTTCAGGAGAGTCAAATTCCGGACGCAATCCGCCTGGAGCTGCGCGACAAGACGCAGATCAAGCTCGTGGCGGAACAATTGCAGACGATGAACGGCATCACAAAAGTCGTCTATCCGCAGGAATTTGCCGAAACGATCTTGCGTTGGTCGGCCCAACTGAACAAGTACGGCTTGGGCTTGCTGGTCGGTCTGGGCGCGCTCGCTTTCGGGATGGTGTTTATCGCGATGAATCTGGCCTTGTATCAAAGGCAGCAGGAGATTCGCGTCCGGCTGTTGCTTGGTGCGAACCCGTGGCATGTCAGGGGGCAATTTTTGTTTGAAGGCTGGCTGATTGGCTTCGTTGGCAGCTTGCTTGCGGCCGTAGCGATTTATTGGCTCTTTTCGGGCATGCTGTTGCCTTTGCAAAAACAGTTCCCGCTGGTGTTTCACTTCTCGCAGCAGCTGGTGTACGAGATGATGGGAGGCATGGCGCTCGCAGGCTCTTTGCTAGGGCTGTCAGCCAGCTATGCTTCGACAAGGAAGCTGATCAATCATGCGTAAAAAGCTGATGCTGCTCGTGGCGGCAGGGCTGTTTTTGGGGGCGACAGGGGCGTATGCGCATTTGACAGGCGCATTTGCGAATTTTCTCGTGACCGTCAACGACGAGAGCACCACCGAACGGCTGAAAGCAGAAGTGGCTCAGACCAAAAAAGAGATCGCCAGGCTTGCGCCGCAGATTGCCAAGCTTGAGAAAAGCTATGTTGCGGATCAAAAGGTAGCAGTCGACAAGCTGCAATTTTACAGTGAGATGGGATTGGATACGTGGGTTAGCTTGTTGCAGCAGCAACAGGAGCCTGTCGATATTCTCGGAAGTCAATGGCTGATCGAGCGGAATCTGGACGCATACATGGAGGAGCTGGACAAGCTGTATCTGGCTTACAAGCAACTGGTCGCCACGAAAGAAACGCTGGAAGGACACGAGAAGCTGCTTGGCATGATTGAGCAAAATCTTCAAGCCAGAGGCGCATTTCTCGCCGACAACCCGGAACTGCCGATCGAGCAGCTCGCCAATTATTTGGATATCGACTGGATGGCCGAGGTGGAGCCGGCTTTGCTCGCCATTTTGGCAAAAGACCGCGCTTTGACGGAGCAGCAGGCAGCCACCTGGGCTTCCACTCAGACGGGCACCGCTTCTCAGCCATATCGTCTGGACGAAAGCTGGATCAACGAACGCAGCGAGCTGCGCTACTTTTTCCGTTCGGATCACGTGTACGTGGTGTTTCAAAAGCCTGACTTGCACGTGATTTTGATTGGACAAGTGTTGAAAGATGCTTCGGATGCGGCTGCCCTGGTTTTCGAGGCGGGATTTTTCAACGGCTTTTTGATGCCGGAAACATTGATTGAGGAATTGCAGGGCTTCCGCATTCCTTATGCACAGCTTTTGCAATTGCCTCGTGTACAGGCGCCCTTTTATCTCCAGCAAACAAGCGGAGGGCTGATCGTACGAACCGGAGATAGCCAAAACTAGCAGATCATCTGGATGGGAGAGAAAGACATGAGAAGGAGCTTGTGTTTGTTGGCGATGCTGGTATGGCTGTTGCCGAGCCTGGTATCGGCGCACATCGTCAACGAGCAAAACTTGTACGACGACCTGCAATATTCCAAGGCGACGTCGCAGATCGTGTATTTGAGCGGCCTGGGAGTGATTCCTTACGACCATCACGGCTCGACGCTGTTTTCCCCGCAGGAGAAGCTGACGCGTGAAGAGCTGGCGTATTGGGCGGGAACGTTCGGGAAGCTGCAAGAGAGCGGAGCGGCCCGTACAGAAGTGACAGCGGCAGCTTTGGCAAAAGGACTCGTGCCCTCTTTGGACGGCAATGCCACGTATGCGGACGTCAATCAGGCTTACTTTGCAGGCAAGTTGGCTGTGCAGGATGCCGGACGTGAGCTGACTCGCGAGCAATTTGCGTTGTTTGTGTTCGAGCACAGAAAAGATGAGGCCGAAGGGAAAAGCTTGTACGACCGGGGCGGCTTTCTCGCGGGGCCAACAGGCAAAGTGGACAAAGTGAGCGTTCGCGAGGAAAAAGATGCAGAGGGCAAGGCTGCAAAAGTGTATTCGCTTACTGTATCTGGCGCCGTGTATGACGTGTCGGCGCATCCGCGCGTGCTGCAAGCCGCCGTTGACCCGGCAGAGTGGGAAGGAAGGGCGATTCAGGAAGCGTGGCTGATGAATGTCGCAGGCAAACCGCAGCCGCAGCTCCAGCTGATTCAGTTTGAACAAAGCGCCAATGCTTCCGCACAACCGAAAAAAGCGACGAGTGCAGACCACGAGCATGAACACGCTGGTCATGAAGCGGCAGCCAGCAGTGACGAGTCGGGGTCATCGCTTGCTCCGCTGGTGATCGTAATCGTTCTGCTCGTGCTTGTCGGCGGCTTTTTGTTCACGCGAAAACGGAAATAAAGCCGCAGCCGCTATGGCGCTATGGATAGCTATAGGGAAAGCGAACGAAACAGGGCTTTGTCAAGGGCGGTCTGGCGAAGCCCCTGCTTTTTCTTGCGAACCGGACCGAACAGATCAAGCCAATCTAATCCATAAGTCGAAAATGGATTGACAGTGGTGCAGGCCGCGTCTTAGGATAGACAGTAACTCAGCATGTTTGGATGGAGGTTCTGTTATGTGGTATGTACGCATGCGCTAATCAGGCACGGACGACTCGCCCGTTTTTCGATGGGTTATTTGTCATGCCTGCATAGTCAGCTTGCGTATTCCTCCAAAGCTCCCTGCCTGATTCGTTGTTAGGCAGCTCTTTCAAGTGCTTTGATGCAGCAAGCTTTCGCACGGATGACACCCCCTCGGACGGGACGTTCTCCGTGCTTTTTTGCGTCCAAAAACGGATGCCGCACTTGAATGTCCACATGAGGAGGATGTATATGAATACGAAAAAAGACAGTTGGAAGAGAACTTTTTATACGATTTTTGCCGGGCAGGCTTTCTCGCTTCTGGGCAGTGCCGTTGTTCAATTCAGTATCATCTGGTGGCTGACAGAGGCGACAGGTTCAGCGGTGGTGTTGACCATCGCTTCGATGGCCGGCTTTTTGCCCCAGGCTTTGATCGGGCCTTTTGCCGGAACGATTGTGGATCGGCTGGATCGCAAAAAAATCATGATAGCCGCAGACATGTTCATTGCCTTTGTCAGTCTTGTCCTGGCTATGTTGTTTTTCGCCGGGATGGAGCCGCCTGTTTGGGCCTTTTACGTGATTCTTGGCTTGCGTTCGATCGGAAGCGCGTTTCACATGCCGTCCATGCAAGCTTCCATCCCGCTGATCGCGCCCGAAGATCAGCTGATGAAGGTGCAAGGCTGGATGCAGACGCTGACCTCTGCCGTACACATGGCGGGTCCGATGCTCGGTGCCTTTTTACTGGCCTATTTTTCGATGGAAGCAGTGCTCTTGCTCGATGTTTTGGGGGCGCTGCTGGCAAGTGCCGCTTTGCTGATGGTGCATATTCCGAATCCTGAGCGCAGCGCGCCGGAGGAAGGCGCGAGCGGCATGCGCAGCGAGATCAAGGCAGGGCTGCGCGAACTGATGAAGTCAAAAGGCTTGCTGGTGATCACAGCGGCAATCGGGTTCACGACGTTTGTGTATGTGCCTGTTGGGGCATTGTTTACTCTTATGGTACTGAATCATTTTGGCAAAGGGGCGTGGCATGCCGGAGTGGTCGAGTTTTCTTTTGCAGCAGGTATGCTCGTCGGCTCGCTGCTTTTGGGCAGCTGGGGTGCCAAGCGAAATCGCGTGTACTTGTTGACAGGCGGGATTGCGTTGCTGGGAGCGGGACTGTTCTTCGCGGGGCTGTTGCCTGTGTCCGGATTTGTCGGGTTTGTGCTGCTGTCGGGCTTGATGGGGGTATCGGGACCATTGTTTGGCGGGCCGTTTGCGGTGCTGTTGCAAACGACGATCGACCCGGCTGTTCAGGGACGAGTGATGTCTCTTGTGAACAGCCTGATGCTGATCGCAACGCCGATTGGTTTGTTGGTGGCAGGCCCGGTAGCTGAGGCAATCGGGGTGGACAGCTGGTTCTCGCTGTCCGGTATTGCCATTGTGCTCATCGGCTTGTGCCCCTTGCTCTTTCCGGCAGTGAGAGAGCTGAAGGCATCCGCAGCGAGCCAGTAATCACGTGCATACAAGCAGCCAAGGTCACGCATGGTGGCTTTGGCTGTGTTTGTGTCAACGGAGTGGATGGAGGTTTTACAGTTATGTGTCGAAATGCCTGTGAGATTGGTAATGCAAGCCTTGTAAATTTATAATGAAGGTGTACATGAACAGCGAGGAAGCGCCTTTCAGCGGGAAAGAGGGTACTATGGAACCAGATCAACGGATTGAAGCAGCTCAACACTTTATCCGCACCTGCTACAGCGAATTGAATAAAACGGAGGCCGAGACGGAGCGACGTTTGCAGCAAGTCCGGCAGCAGATGGAGTCACAAGGCTACTATGAGCATACAGAGGAGGAGTTGCGTCACGGGGCGAAAATGGCCTGGCGCAACAGCAATCGGTGCATTGGCCGCTTTTTCTGGGAGTCGCTGATTGTGTTGGACGAGCGCCATGTCCAGACAGAGGAAGAGATGGCGCAGGCGTTGCTGCGACACATCGAGTTCGCGACGAACGGCGGAAAAATCCGGCCGACGATCACCGTCTTTGCGGCGGAGACACCAGAGCGCCCAGCCATGCGCATCTGGAACCATCAGCTCATTCGCTATGCCGGATATGAAACCGAGTACGGCGTACTGGGCGATCCGATTTCGATTGAATTGACGAAGCTCTGTTTGAGCTTGGGCTGGCAGGGCGCTGGCACTCACTACGACATTTTGCCGCTCGTCGTACAGATCGGGGATCGCAAGCCGCAGTTTTTCGAGATTCCACCTGAACTGGTCATTGAAGTGCCGATTACTCATCCGGAAATAGCAGGCTTCGCGGACCTTGGCTTGCAATGGTACGGCGTGCCGATCGTGGCTGATATGCGAATGGAGATCGGCGGCATGAATTACTTGGCGGCGC
This sequence comes from Brevibacillus sp. HD3.3A, assembly GCF_013284375.2. Lineage (NCBI taxonomy): Bacteria > Bacillati > Bacillota > Bacilli > Caryophanales > Paenibacillaceae > Brevibacillus > Brevibacillus sp. HD3.3A. Next base: position 5,937,087 of record NZ_CP085874.1, on the reverse strand, counting down.
CATTCAACGGCTGGTACATGGGAACGGAAATCGGCGCGCGCAATCTGGCAGACGAATATCGCTACAACATGCTGCCGAAAGTCGCAGAGGTCATGGGGCTGGACACGAGCCGGGAAGCGACGCTTTGGAGGGACAAGGCGTTGGTCGAACTGAATGTGGCCGTCCTGCATTCTTATAAGGAAAAAGGCGTGTCGATTGTCGACCACCATACAGCCAGTCAACAATTCAAACGTTTTGAGGAAAGAGAAGAAAAAAATGGCCGGGCCATTACAGGAGACTGGACATGGCTGATTCCGCCGATTTCTCCTGCGGCTACGCACATTTTTCACAGCGCGTACGACAACAAGCTGGAATCGCCGAATTTTCATTACCAGACCAAACCGGAATGGCCCCAAAATAAGTGATGGAAGATGTCGCGGACGACGGTTCGCGGCATTTTTTTGTAAAGAGGAAGCCTCCGCCAACAGATTGCCGAACCCAAAATCCAAAGGTTTTTACTGGATGTAAAGGCGCGATGCGGGCAGAAAAGCGCCGCCATGAAGCTTGCACAGCGTTAGAGCTGTAATGGATTTACAGTGATTTTCTTCGACAGAACAGTGGCGAAATCAGTAAGATGTGATAAAATCATAACGATAATGATTATCATTATTACAGAAGGTGAGGGAGATTCACTTTGCGCAAAACCGGGTTTTACAAATCAAGCTTGCTGGCGATCATGCTGGTTCTCGTAGGGATTTTGTCGGCTTGCGGACAAGCTCCAGCCAATAACGCCGCTCAACCAGCGCAGGAACAAAAGGCTGCTCCGGCGGCGACCGAAAGTAACAGTGAATTTATCACGTACCAGGCTCCGAATGGAGAGGTGAAAATTCCGAAGGACGTGAAACGATTAGTTGTGCTTGCCGATATTTACGCCGGAGATTTCCTGGCTTTGGGAATCAAGCCGATTGCCGTTACCGATCACGTCTTGCAAAACCCGTACATGAAAGGCAAACTGGACGGCGTGGAAAGCGTTGGCGACGGTACTTCCGTTGAGAAAGTGCTGAGCATGAGTCCAGATTTGATCATCGTGTTTGAAGGCGATGCCAATACGGCAGAGTTGTCCAAAATTGCTCCGACCGTTGCTGTTCCTTACGGCAAGAAAACGTTCCGCGAGCAGCTTCAAGAGTTCGGCAAAATGACAGGCAAAGAAGACAAAGCCAATGAATGGATTGCGGCTTGGGACAAGAAAATTGCTGATCTGAAACCGAAAGTACAGGCGGCGGTAGGAGACAAAACCGTTGCCATCCTTCAGCCTTACGCCAAAGGGATTTACGCCTTCGGACACAACTTCAGCAGGGGCGGCGAAATCATTTACGGCGAATTTCAGTTGAAGGCTCCGGCTGCTACGCAAAAAGTTGCCATCGACACTGGCACGGGCTGGGCAGATGTTTCGCTGGAAACACTTCCCGACTTTGCGGGTGATGTCATTTTCACCAGCGGATGGTCTGGAGATGATACCAATCCGGATGGCGTGTATGAGAACAACGTATGGAAAAACCTTCCTGCTGTGAAAAACAATAAAGTATTCCAGCTCGACCGCGTCGGCTCGTATTTTAACGACCCGATTTCGCTGGACGCGCAGCTCGATTTCTTTGTAGAAAAACTGACGCAAAACTAGGCCAATCCAATAGAAAACCCCCGAACCGGACAGCGGCAGAACGCTGATCCCGGCTCGGGGGTTTGTCTGTTTTTAACGGTTGTAGTAACTGCTGAGAGCTTGCAGCAGACCGAGCGGATTTTTGCGCAAATCTTTGGCGCTAAAGAAGATGCTGCCTTGCACTTCCGGAACGGATGCGTTGAAGTTCAACTGGTTAATAATTTCCTGCGAGCTTTGCCAGCCTGCCTCGGCTGTTCCCAGCTTGTAAGGAGAGTGGCCGATGAAAAGCTTGACGTTGGTTCCGCGCACCTCGTCTGCCCACCAAGTAACGAGCTTGTCGTACTGGGCTGGTGCAAAGGAAAGGCTCCAGTAAACTTGCGGCGTTACATAATCCATCCATCCTTGCTTGATCCATGTGCGCACGTCGGCATACATGTTGTCGTAGGCGGTGACCCCTGCTTTCGTGTCCGAGCCTGTCTGATCGACGGCGATGTTTCGCCATACGCCGAATGGGCTGATCCCGAACTGAACGCGTGGCTTGGCACTTTTGATCGACTGGTTCAGCTGTTGGACGAACTGATTGATGTTGTCGCGGCGCCAGTCGGCTTTGGTCGCGATTTTTTTGCTGTTATAGGCTTTGAAGGCCGCGTCGTCATTGAAAGTGCCGTTGGACGGATAGAAGTAGTCGTCCAGGTGGACACCATCGACGTCGTAACGCTGCACGACCTCCATGATTTCGGCAATGATTTGCTGACGGGCTTGCGGAATGCCCGGATTGATGTACAGCTTGTTGCTGGAATTGACAATCCATTCAGGATGCTTTTTTGCTACATGCGTAGCGGCCAGCTGGTCGGTTTTGGCATCTACATTGGCGCGGAACGGATTGAACCAGGCGTGGAACTGCATGCCGCGTCTGTGCGTTTCCTCGACCATAAAAGCAAGCGGGTCATAGCCCGGATTTTTCCCCTGGGTGCCAGTCAAGTATTTGGACCAAGGCACCAGTGAAGACGGGTACAAGGCGTCTGCGGAAGGACGCACCTGCACGAATACGGCATTCATGCCCATCGCTTGCAGCTCGTCCAAAAGCTGTATGTATTCCTGCTGCTGCTTGCTCTGGTTGCCGTAGGAGCCAGTCGACGGCCAGTCCAGATTGTAGACAGTAGATACCCACACACCGCGCAAAGAACCGTTCTGGACAGGCGGGGTTGTCGGTACAGGTACAGAACCAGAACCGTTATTGCCGCCGGAAATATCTGCGGGCGGCGGTGTAACGACAGCTGTGCTGCCCGTCAGCAGCGTAATCGTTCTTGTTTCCTGCGCCCAGTTCACTTGCAAGCCAAGCTGTTCGGAGACAAAACGGAGAGGAACCATAACCCGGCCCTGTCTGTTTTGAACCGAAGCATCCAGCGGGATCGTGCTGTCGTTTACGAGCGCGTAAGTCTGATTAATGGTCATGGACAGCACCGTGCTGTCTTTTAAAATCGTGGCTGTCTGGGAGTTTTGATCCCAGTATACTTCTGCGCCAAGACTTTCGCTGATGACCCGCAAAGGAACCATCGTGACGTTTACTTTCGGGATGATGTACGGAGCGACGTCGCTTCTGATTTGCTGCCCGTCCAAAAAGATGCTGATGCCAGGAGCTGCCTGCGCTGTATGCACAGATGTCCCCATCGCTGGAATACACAACACGAACATAAGCAAAAGCATGAACCACTTGCGTAACTTCATTTTGTGAATCCTCCGACACGTAATATTTGCGGCAAAACTCTCACTAAACGTTTGACGTCTTATTATATCGCTTTGTTACGGCGGAATGGGAGGAGAATTGAGTCGATTCGGTTCATTTCGACAAAAATAAGGTCGTTGGAACCATCCAAGCTGATGAGGAATAGGCAAAGACATAGCCATTTTTTAGGGAGAGGAATAACTGCATGAGTTTGTTTCTTTCACAAAAGGTGCCGATTGTGTTTGTTCCGGGGCTGTTTGGGTCGATGAACGATCAGATTATTCCGGGAACCGGAGACTGGAGCTTTGGACTTGCGCGAACTGCATATGAACCGTTTGTTCGTATGCTGGAAAATATGGGATACCGTTTAAACGAGCAGCTGTTTGTTGCCTTTTATGATTGGCGTCAACCTGTTGGCCTCTCCGCCGAGCAATTTCTTGTGCCTGTTATTCAATGGGCGAAGCAAAAGACAGGCTCGCCGTATGTCAATCTGGTTTGCCACAGCATGGGCGGGCTGGTAGCCAGGTCGTATGTACAAGGGGATGCGTATCAAAACGATGTGGATCAGCTGCTTGTTTTTGCCACGCCAAACGCAGGTTCTCCGATCAGTTATTGCTATTGGGCTGGCGGAAAGCTCCCGCGTTCGGTCCATGCCAAAAGAAATGTAGTCGAGATTTACATGAATGTATATCTGGCTTATTTGGAGCACGGAAGACCGTTCAAGCGGGTGCAGGCGATCCAGAAACATTTTCCGAGCCTGCTTGATTTGGTGCCTGCGGCTGACTATGGGGATTACTTGCTGGAGAAGAAAAACGGGGTCGAATCGTTCGTCCCGTACAGCAGCATGGTGGTCAGAAATGAGTATGTCGACCTGCTCAACCGTACGATGGGGATTATTTACGACCGCAACATTCGCGTCACGGTTGTAGCAGGGGTCGGGCACGAAACGATTCATTACTTGCGCACTGTCCCATCGCTGTCCCCGACAAAATGGGTCGATGGCAGAGTAGTAGGCTCGATCAACAGCAAAGCCGGGGATGGCAGCGTCATGGCAAAAAGCGTTTTTGCCTTGGAAGGTGACAAATATTACGTGGAAGCATCGCATCTGGATGTTTTGTATAAAAGCGAACCGCTTCTGTGGCAGCTTCTGGGATAGCAGCATGTACGGGGACGGGGGCAAGCAAGAAAAAGAGGACTGAGCCAGGAGAAGCTGGCCCAAGTCCTCTTTTTGAATTATACGGCGCTCTTTCTGCGATACAGCAGGATGGAAAGACCGATCAGCAGGGAGGAGATTCCGGCGAGCAAATAGCCCGTTGGTGCTTCCTCGCCAGTCTGTGGCAGCACATTTCCGCTTGGGAACGTTTCGTCCGCGTTGTTTTGTACGTTGGCGTTTTTCGAGCCTGCGGATTCGATTGGCTGGGCAGGAGTGCCGGGGCTTGCTGTCTGCCCGGCGTTGTTTGTCTGCTCAGGGTTGCCGGATTGTTCGGGTGTGGCAGGTTGCCCAGGGGTGCCCGGCTGTCCCGGAGTGCCTGGCTGTCCCGGAGTGCCCGGTTGTCCCGGAGTGCCCGGTTGCTCAGGAGTACCTGGCTGCTCAGGAGTATCTGGTTTGTCTGGTTTATCCGGTTTGTCCGGCTTATCCGGTTTGTCTGGTTTATCCGGCTTTTCGGGTTTTTCAGGTTTGGTCGGCTCTTCCGGATCTGGATCGGTACCGCCGCCTGTTTTTACCTTGTTCTCCACAACGACTTCCACGTGTTTGCCTTTGGTTTGCCCTTTTTGGACAACAAAGGCGATCGGCGTGCTGTCTTTCTCATAGCCAGCTGGCGCTTTTGTCTCGATGAACTCGTATTTGCCAGGGTTGAGGTTCTCGACGATCAGTTCGCCGTTCTCGTCAGTTGTGAGATTGTCCTGCACGGTCCGGCCATTCTCGTCCTCCAAGGTGAAGACCGCTCCTGCCAGCTTGCGATTCGCATTTCCAGCCTTGACCTTGATCAGTTTGACTGAACCTGGAATCAGCTTGTTGGTCAGAGTGAGGGAGAGCGGATCGCCAGCGGTCAAGTCGAAACGCAGAGGGTCTGCCAGCTGATAGTCGGCAAGCGCCTTGGTTTCAACGAATTTGTACGTTCCAGGCTGAAGGTTCTCAACGTGGATTTTGCCATTCGCATCCGTAATCAATCCGCTTTGTACCACTTTGCCGTCTGCATCAACCAGATCGAAGGTGACACCAGCGAGTGGTTCCTTCGTAAAGTGATCGATTTTCAGCAATTCCACGGAGCCTGCCTGCGGGATTCCTGTAATGACTTGGTTTTCCGCGATGACTTCCACGTGTTTGCCTTGGACCTGGTTTCTTTTGATCTCGAAGGCGATTGGCTTGCTTGTTCTCATGTAGCCAGCCGGAGCTTTCGTTTCGACAAACTGATACTTTCCGGGATTGAGGTTCTCCACAATCAGTTCGCCGTTGTCATCGGTCGTCAATTCTTTCAGTTCCAGCCCGTCTTTATCTTTGACGGTTTGCCCATTTTCGTCCTCCAGGGTGAAAACGGCTCCCTTCAGCTTGTGGTTGGGATAGCCTGCTCTTACTTTGGTCAGTTTGATCGAGCCTGGAATCAGTTTGTTGGTCAAAGTAAGCGTCAATGTGCCTTCGTCGACCAGATCGAATTTCAGCGGAGCCGCCAGCTGATAGTCCGGGAGTGTTGTCTTCTCCACGAACTGGTAGCTTCCGGCTTTGAGATTCGGAACGGTAATTTTGCCTTCCGCATTCGTTGCCAATCCGCTTTGCACCAGTTTGTCGTCTGCGTCAAGCAGGTCGAAGGTGACGCCAGCGAGAGGTTCCTGCGTGAAGTGGTCGATTTTTAGCAGTTCAACCGAACCGACGTTTTTCTCGTTTTTCATGGTGAGCTTCACGATTTCCGTCTGGTTGGCAACGATGGTGAATGTTTGCGGAGTGGTATCCAGTTTGTACCCTTTCGGCGCTGTTTTTTCTACCAGACGATAGTCGCCTGTTGGCAGATCACCTTTGAACAGCTTGCCGTCCGGTCCTGTCGTCAGTTCAGCGACGTCTTCGAATGTGCCGTTTTTATCGAACTGGAGCAGGAAAACGGCCCCGTCCAGTTGCTTCGCTGCATTTTCCGAGTCCACCTTGGTCAGCTCGAAACCTTGCCGCAGCAGTTTGTTTTCCACGGTGATTTCCAGCGTGTAAGGGACTGCGGGATCGGGCGTGCCGGAAGCTTTCAAGATAAGCTCTTTGCCGCTGCGGTACTCATCCGGGATGACGTAGACAGCTGGCGCGGAAATTTCTTTCAGCTTGTAAGTTTTGTATTTGTAATTTTTGAAAAGGGCAAGACCATCGGCATCTGTCACGATTTTTTCCAGCAGAGTCGCTCCCGATTTGTCGTACAGCCCGAACTCTGCCCCGGCCAGAGGCTCTTTCGTGTCAGCGTCTTTTTTAATGACTTGGATGTGGCCTTTGCCCGGTGTGTTTGCCCCGCCGCCTGCACCGGACAATTTCACCTTGATGCCTTCATTCCCTTTATCGTCGACCCCGACAACGGTTTTGCCTGCAAAAGAAGCTTCATTGTCGATCTTTTCGCCGTCGTCAGCGTTGATAAACGACTGGTATTCGAGGATGTAGGCTGTGTGCAGTTCATTTTTGAACGTGATGGAAAACGAATTGCCTTCTGTGTGCAGCGTGTATTCAGCCGCATCCAGTTCAGTCGACTTGAACAGCGCTCCGTTGGCAGAGACATCCGTTGTGTACAGCTTGAAGGAATCTTGCAGCAAAATTTGATTGGCAGACAAAGTATCCTTCAACTGGGCACCTGCCGCGATTTGCGACTGGCTCGGGTTGATCATGATGCTCCAGAATGCGTACTCAGATTCTGCTCCCGTACCTTGACGGCCTGTTTTCAGCAGGTAATCTCCGCCGTATTTCGGCTTCACAGTCGTTGATCCTGTGAAGAGCGGAGGGGTAGAGGTGTCACTGTCGTGCAACGTCGCTTTGTTTGTGTATTCGCTCTGGACGGGGAGATTTTCCAGGTTGGTTTTGTAGGTAATACGGACAGCGGATTTGATTTCGCCGAGGTGTATTTCAAAACCGTCGTTGCCGTTTTCCTTCAGCTTCTGGAAGTTGGAGAACGGGATTTCCTCGTCCACGACTTCTACACCGTTTGCTCCACCCGTCAGCTTCAGCTTGTAAACCTTCAGCGAGTTGTCCACGAAAGTTTGCTCGCCGCTGTAAAAGTCGCGCACAATCGCATTGGAAATCTGGTGAAGGTTGTAGTTCACATCGATTGTCCATGTAATTTCTTTCGTCTTGGCGTTGTATGTGCCCGTCTTGTTTCCGTTGTTCGTGGTGTAGCGGTCTGGAGTGACCGTAGCCGATTTGGTGATCGGTGTCTGTGGCGTACCGTTTTCGGTCCAGTTCAACGTAGCTTCGTTTTTGTAAGCGGTCGGACGGTCTTTGGACGTTGGATCGAATCTGGTTTCGTACGTGATCACATGGCTTTTGGTCAGTTTGTTCATGAACGTGATTTTAAAGCCTTTTGCGTAGTCGGGATTCGGTTCCAGCGTGTAGTCTGTGTCTTTTTGCAGCTCGTTCGTCCAGTCGCTGACTTTCACACTTTCCGGGATGAGTGTCAGCCCCTGGCCTGCGTAGTTGTCCGTGATGAACAGGCCCGCGTCCATTTCCCAGTTGTCGCCGTTGAGGTAGAGGGTCCATTCAATCGTTTTCTTGTCGTAATTGCCCCGTTCTTTTTTGGCCGATTTCCAGAAAATTTCCTGGTTGATGTCCCTTGGAGCTTCCGCTGTATCGCCTGCGCTGTTTTCCACTTTGTTGATCACCGTGTATTTGTCTTCATGGACCCGCTTTTTCGCTTTGGTTTGGTAGACGATCTCGTAAGCTGTTGTCACGTCTTCGGCAAACTGGAGCTTGAAGCCAGTCGGAGTGTCCGTTACGGTGTAGTTTGTAACAGCTGCTCCCGCCTTGGTTGCCTTTCCGTTATCGTCGATGCTCATTTGATAAACGGTGAAAGAGCCAGGCAAAAGCTCCTGATGATTCGTATCGAATGTGTCCGCGATCCAAGCGTTGGCCTGCGGGATCGTTTTCTCATTGTAGTTGTACTGGATCGACCATGTAATGGTTTGGGTTTCCGATTTGTAGTCAGGCGTACCTTTGGTCAAGGGCTTGCTGTACTTGACCGAGACGCTTGCCGAGTCTTTCAGGGCATCAGGAAGATTGCTTCCTGTGACAGTGGCCTGGTTGGTAAACGTTTGATCTTTGCTTTCCGTGATCTTGGTTTTGTACGTGACTCGATAAGCGCTGTTGATATCGCCGAAATTAATTGTAAATCCGTTGGCTGTCGTCAATTTTTCAGGGGTAAAGGAAGTGATTTCGCCCTTTTGATTGACGAGGCCGTTCAGATTTACTTCCAGCGCGTACACTTTGATGGACGTCATGTCGATTTCCAGACCGTTTGGAAGTTCATCTGTAAATACGGCGTCTTTTATCGGGTGCTCCCCTTGGTTAAAATCAACCGTCCAGTCGATTTCGCTGGCGTTCATCCCTTTGTTTGCTTTGGCTGCCTTTTTGATTTGAGTGTCGTTTTTGTTTTTGAAGTGAACCTGAATCAGGGCGACTCCGTCCAGTTTGAAGTCAATTTCCTGTCTGGTGCCCCCTTCAAACTTTAGTTCATCAAACTCGCGCCAAACAAAGAAGTAGCCGTTATCTACCTCTTGCCCATCGTTGATGGAATCGTTGAAGGTAAAAGTGACCTGTCCGTCTGTTGTCACCTCGTACGTTCCGTAGCCTCCGTCGAGGTCTCCGGTCAAGACGCGGTCTGTTTTGAATTTGTCCGGTAATGGAAAGGAGAAAGTAGAGCCTTCGGAATAAGCATGGCCTGCTTCCAGCTTCCATGTGAAGTCGATTTGAACGCGCGATCCCTGGTCCGGTCGGATTTCCTCGATGTTGTTCCCGTTTTTGTCCTTCATAACCACGCTGGTGATGATGTTCTCGGTTATGACGTCGCCTTGTGGGACAGGCACTTCAAGGACAGGCGGGGGAGCGCTTGGCGATGGCGGGACAGAGCCGTCGCCCGGGACGGGGCCCGTGCCTGTGCCGGGGTTGGTGCCGGAGCCGTCGCCGGGATTCGTGCCAGAACCGTCACCGGGGTTGGTGCCAGAGCCGTCGCCGGGGTTGGTGCCAGAACCATCGCCGGGATTCGTGCCAGAACCGTCACCGGGGTTGGTGCCAGAGCCGTCGCCCGGGTTCGTGCCGGAGCCATCACCTGGGGTTGGTGCCAGAGCCGTTGCCCGGATTCGTGCCAGAGCTGTCGCCGGGGTTGGTGCCGGAGCCATCACCTGGGTTGGTGCCAGAGCCGTCCCCCGGATTCGTGCCGGAGCCGTCGCCGGGATTCGTGCCGGAGCCATCACCTGGGTTGGTGCCAGAGCCGTCACCCGGATTCGTGCCAGAGCCGTCGCCTGGGTTGGTACCAGAGCCATCGCCTGGGTTGGTGCCAGAACCGTCACCGGGATTCGTACCGGAGCCATCCCCCGGATTCGTGCCCGTTCCATCATCTGCTGTGGTTGCAACTTGCCCATTTGATGCCGCATGAGCTGTTGTTGCCATGCCAAAAAGGCTTTGCACAATGAGCAAGAAGGCCACAACAACTATCCAAGATTTCCTTCGCATAAGCTCCTCCTGTCATTTAAAAAAGCACTGCCAGAAGAGAAAACCAATGCTGCCCGGCATGGATGGTTGGTTGCATCATCGTCAACTTTTCGCGGAAAGCTTCGCTTGCACGATCAATCGCTCCCGCGGGTTTTTCGCTCCGACAGGCGTGCAGGTGACCAAGGTGAGCAATGGCTCTGCCTGATCGTCCAGCACCTCTACTTGAGTGCGATCGACGACAAACGTTTTGACGATGACAAAACGGTAGTTGGCTGTTTTCGTTTGAATGTCGATTTCATCATTCGGCGCCAGCTCATCCAGCCGATTGAACTGCTTGCCGCGTGTTGCTCCGCGATGCCCTGCCAGCCCGACGTTGTTTTTTCCAAATTCCTTATCCGGCTCGATCATCCCGGCCCCTTTATTCAGAACCAGGGAATCTGCGCCTGCAAAAATCATCATTTCCAAGTCAATTTTAGGAATCCGGATCACGCCTTTGGCCCCTGCAAGCAAGGCAGCGGGCGCAGAAGTCTGAGCAGTTGGCGCAGTGGTTTTTTCTGCTGGTACATGCTCGCTTACGCTACCCATCTGCTCGAAAGCGTAGATGAGTTGTTTTTGTTTTTGATCGTGCCGTTCCAACTCCCATTGCGGGTAGAAAAGAAAAGCCAAGCCTGCGAGGATAAATCCAATGCCAACGAGTACCCGCACTTGTCTATCCCCCTTCGTTAGCCATGCCTGTGTGCATACTCACTCCTTTCCTGTCTCGTTTGCGAGCCCGTTCCAGCAATGGCATCTTTTCGTACAAAGTTGTCGGGTTCAAAAAAGCTGCCCGGTTTGCGCCATGCAAGGAAGTAGAAAAAAATGCCTGAACCCATAGTAAATTTCCGCCCTATACAAATTCTCTACAGCACAAAAAAGCCGGGCGGAGAAAGGCTCCAGCCCGACTTGGCAGTTGGTTTTGTTAGCAAAAAACATTCACTTTTACGGAGTAGCTTTAGCACGCAGCAAGTTCAGTCCCATCCCGATGAAGACAACTCCTGTGAGCTTGTTCAATACCACAGAAATCTTCGGATTGCTGCGCAATTTCGCGGTGGCAAATGACGCGAAAAGCGCGATGATGCTGCACCAGATTCCGCCTGTTACGGTAAAAGTCAGGCCAAGCAGGAGAAAAGGCAGCGCCCCGGCGTCTGACGTACTGACAAACTGCGGAAGGAAGGCAATGAAAAACAAAGCAACCTTCGGATTGGTCAGACTGGTGAGAACACCTTGCCAATACACTTTCTCGGTGTTGGCGTGCTGCGTGGCGGCACGATCCATCGACAGAGGCTCTTTGGTCAGGAACATGCGAACGCCGAGATAGACAAGATAGGCGACGCCGAGAATTTTAACGATGGTAAAAAGCAAAAGCGACTGCGCCAAAAGCATGGACAAACCAAAGGCTGCGAGCAGCGTGTGGATCAGCGAGCCCGTCAATATCCCGAACACAGACTGGATTCCCGCCCGTCGTCCCTGGGCAATGCTGCGCGAAATAATGTACATCGTGTCAGTGCCGGGGATCAGATTTAACATGATTGCTGTGAGCAAGAACGCTTCATAATGAACGATGCCAAACATGGTGGGTCTCCTCGCTGTTTCCAAAAGTGAACAAAGAACTAAGGAGCAATTATAGAATAATCTGATTGTGGATTCAACGGAAAAAATAGAAAGCTCCCACCGCATTACAGAGCGTGCGATGGAAGCTGTTTCTTTTTCGATAGGCGAGGCACTGGCACTTCCTTACGGAGAGGGAGCGGAGTCAGGCTTTCCGGCGGGAATCCACCCGTCTTTTCCGTCAAACTCAATCCGATACCAGCCGTTCATCTCCTCGACAGGCTGAGGCGGCGCGTCTTTTGCCACTTGACCGATGACCGGATACTCTTGGCCTGGCCCTGCATGCACCTGGATGATCTGGGACGAAGAGCTGTTATCCGTTTGTTCACCCTCACTCGCGCCCTGATCGACCGACGAAGCATCATCAGGCTCGCTAGTCCCGGAGTCCGGGCTGTCCGGGAGCATGTCTGCCAGCTTGGAAATATATTCGAGGCCATCCCTGGTCAATTTGAACAAGGCGTATTCTTTCTCGCCTTTGCCGACCGCATTTTTCAAAACGACATGCTCGCGATCTTCCACGCCGAAATCATCTGCCTCTGCGAAAAACACCCGTGTCAACTTTTCCGCGGACAACTCCGGCAGCAGTCCGACATAGGCAAATGGGCGTTCTTTTCCGGCCGATTGCACGAAAATCAACGGAGCTTTCTCCGCTCCAAGCTCACTCGCCAGCTTGGCGGTAGCCGATTTCATGTCGACTTCGAGCGGCTGCTCCAAATAGAGCAGGGAGTCATTTGGCATTTTCGCTGCCAGATAGAGACGCTGGTCTGCTTCCACGAGTCCGAAAGCGTAGAGCTTGGCTCCCCACAGCTCAGTGCCGGAGATGATTTTGGTAAAAAGCTTGTCCGGATATTTCGCTTCCAGCATGTGGCCGGGCTCGTAATCGAGCCAGCGATTCTCTACTTCGCTCACCAGCGTGCTGATATCCTGCAACGGATTCAGTTGCTGATACAGCTCAATCGCTTTTTGAAACTTGTGCGCTTTGACCAATTGCTCGGCCTGCTTGAAGTAGGCTTCCACTTGCTTGCTGATCGCTTCGAGCGTCGGCGAATCGGTGGGGAGGACATCCCCGATTTTGCGGTACGCCTCAGCCATGTCGACGAAGGCGGCAAGGTCTTGCTTGCGAATCGCTTCTCTCAATTCGTCCTTCGCGTATTTTTCCAACCGGGTAAGCAGCCAGCTTGCATCGACACCTTGCTGCGTGTAGTGGCGCAAGCTCGACGCTGTTCGCGTGATTACTTCGTCAAAAGAGGCATTGGCAATCAAAGCACGCAGCTTCGCTTTTTCATAGTCGGCAAAAAGCGCGAGCAGCTCGTCCTGTTTCGCCTGTTTTCCACCGTAATACTCGTCAGGAATGGCGATCAGCGTGTCGATAAAGGACTCGTCCCGATAGCTTTGCTTCTCCAGATTTTCCTTGGACTGCGCCTTCGCCTGTTGCAGCGCCTGCTGATAGTAGTCGGCCAACTTTTTCTCCAGGTTGATCTGCGCAGTGAACTGCTGAAAAAAGGCAGAGGCTGTGCCAGCCGTGCCGTTGTACTTTTCCCGCATCGTCTGGTAAATCCGATAGGCAGCAAGCACGTTCTCGTCCTGCTTACCCATTATGGCCGTCTGCAATTTTTGCTGAAGCTCCTCCAGCTCACGGCGCATGGCGCTCAACCGGGTCATGACAACAGTCCACTCTTCGTCTCCGTATGATAGCGTCGCCATGTCGCTGGCACGGGCAAAGCTTTCCTCGGCTTGAAGCAATTGATTGGCGTCATAAAACGACTTCGCCTGATCGTACAGCGCAATCTGCCTGTAGCCGAGCGCCAATTTGACGCAGACAGCGACAAGTGCGAGCGAAAACAGGACGAGCGCTGCATTTCGGACAAAGAGCGATTTTTGATAGGAGGATATTTTCATCAAAGGCTGCTCCCTCACAATACTCCTTTAAAGTCAGGGTCAAATGCAAAATGAGTATCCACCCTGTTTTTAGCAAAATGGTATAATTGTTCCCAGTTCTCGTTGCGATGGTCCCTGATCATTTTGACGAGTCGCAGCAGTCGCTCACGCGGCAAATAATCGATAAACTCGATGATCAAATCTTGATACTCTTCCACATACGCTCTCATCCGCAGCGCCGCACCAGCCACTTGTCCAATCAGTTGCTCGCCGTTTTCGAGCAGCAAAATTTGCGCTTTGTAGCGCCTGACATAATCGAGCACCGCTTTTTTGACGAGCGATGGCTGTACTTTGACTACTTCACGCAAATATTCCATAAAGTCTTTGTCATAAGTCGATGGGATGAGAGTTTCCAGCTCAAGCTCCATGTCTTTTCGCAGCACAAAATGGTTCAGAAACATGATTTTGCGAATTTTAATCGTATCAGAGTCAACGAAGTAGCCGATTTCCCGTGTTTTTTCGTAGGCTTCCTTGATCTGTCCTGCTTTGACGTCAGCGCCTACTTGTTCCAGGTGGTAGAGAAACGATTTTTTCAGAGCTTCTTCCTCCTGGCTGAAAAAGGTTTGCAGTTGAGCGTCCTTTTCATAAGAGCCGTACTTTTTTTGGATAACGAAAAACAGGCAGACAAAAAGCAGACCAACGCCTATGGCAATGGCGATCTCCGTCAGAGTCGTGGCACAGAGAATCGCGAGGCAGACGAACAAGCCCAGAAGCAAAAAGCGTGTCTGAACATACCGGCGAGTCACGGCAGCAGATACTTCCCGCACAGGAGTGTACGCTCGTCCGCATGTCTCGCAGTGCGTATCCCAAAGCACGTGGTAAGTATGGCATCGCTTGCAGGCCTGGATTCGTTCAAAAGCGTGCTTTGTTTTGCGGGTTTTCCGGAATTGGACACCGATTCGTTTTTTCATGGCTGATTCCTCTTCTCGTTTAACAAGCGATGCAGATGCTGGTCGATTTCGGCTGCCGAGAGATTGCGCCGTTTCAGTCGCAGCAGCTTGAAAAAGCGCACTGCCAGCAGCAAAAAAGCGGCAAAGAGAAGAAAGTAAGTTAACATAAAAATTCTCCCTCATGAAAGTGTCGAAATCTGTAACAAAGAATCACGTCGTATCGTATTACGAGTAGGAGGACAAGCAATTATCTACTACTTTTTCACTACTCTTCAATCTAGTGGTAATAGTGTCACAGTCTTTCTTCGTTTGCAATAGTGCTTAAATTCTGTATGCAAGAGGGGTTCCCATGAAAAAGTTACGTTTTGGCATGTGGTATCGATACGCGCTGTGTCTCATGTTTCTGTTTGTCACAGTCATCTGGAGCGCTCATCCCGGCTACGCGCAAACCGTCGGAAACAACATGGACGCTGTACTGGTCGTCGATGTCAGCAATTCGATGACACAAAGCGACAAAAACAAGGTAAGCAATGAAGCAATGAAAATGTTCGTCGACATGACGTCCATTCAGGCGAACAAAATCGGTGTCGTTTCGTATACCGACAAAATCGAGCGTGAAAAAGCGCTGATTCAAGTTAATTCCGAGGAAGACAAGAAGGACATCAAAGCGTTCATCGACAGTCTGCAAAAAGGAGCGTACACCGATATTTCCGTAGGAGTGACGGAGGCGGTGAAAATTCTCGATGCAGGGCATGATCCGGCAAATGCGCCGATCATTGTCTTGCTGGCGGACGGCAACAACTTTTTGAACAAGGCTTCTGGCAGGACGCAGTCCCAATCGGATCAGGAGCTGCAAGAGGCAGTGAAAGCGGCAAAAGCGAAGGGCTATCCGATTTACACCATCGGGCTGAATGCGGATGGACAGCTCAACCGGACGACCTTGCAGCAAATTGCTACAGAGACGAATGGTAAATTTTTCGAAACAAGCACAGCGGACAAGCTCCCGCAAATATTGAGTGAAATTTTTGCCAATCATTTGAAGCTGAAAGTCGTTCCGGTGAAAAGTTTCACGGCGAACGGCCAAACCCAGGAAGTCCCGATTTCCATTCCAAACGCAAGCGTCATGGAAGCAAACATTTCCATCATGTCTGGAAAAGCAGTAGAAGTGAAGCTGTTCGATCCAAGCGGCAAACAAGTGCCGATCCCGTCTAATGAAGTGCGTTTGTCCAAGTCGAACGCGTACACCATGCTCAAGCTGGTGAAGCCGCAGCAGGGAGACTGGAAGCTGCAAGTAAAAGGCGTGCCAAAGGAAAAAATCGACATCAACCTGATCTTCAACTACGACTTGCAGCTTGCGGCGGAGCCAATCAAGGCAACCAGCTTCAAGGCAGGGGATGTTGTTCCGATCAAGGCAGCACTGGAGTCCAACGGCCAAAAGCTTGCCAGCCCGGATTTGTACAAGCCGATGAAGGCTACGTTGATCGTGACGGACAAGACAGATAACAAGACGAGCGAGCAGGCTTTGCAGAACACGGGAAGCGGGTTTGAAGGAAGCTTCACCATTCCGGCCGACCATTCGTACGAACTGAAAATCAAGGCGGAAGACAGCAGTTTTTATCGCGAGACGAAGCCGATTGCGATTGATGCAGCAAAGACAGGCACGGGAGCAACGACACAGCAGCCGACTACGACCAGCCCAGCCGCAGAGTCGAAACCATTTCCGTGGCTGACCGTACTAGGAGGTGCAGGGGTTCTTCTCCTGCTGGTTGGCGGCGGCTTGTACGCCTGGGCAATCTGGCGCAAGGCCAACAAAGGCTTCGCGGGACAGATCGCGATCGAGATCGTGGACGAGGATACCGGAGAGAAATCCAGTCCGCAGTACAAAAAACTGAGCGCGTTCAAGGGAAAAGTGAAGCTGCACCAACTGCTGCAACTCGCACCGGAGTTTGCGGAGACTGACAAAGTCATCTTTTTGCCCGGAAAAAATGACACGCTGATCATCGAAAATCGCTCCACCTGCCGGATCGAAAAGGCAGGGCGCGTGCTCGACGTCAGCCGGGGCAAGGAACTGAAGAAGAACGACCGCATCAAAATTTCATTAACGAATGTCAACAAGTCCGTTTTTGTAGACTACATCGTCTAGGAGTGGATCAAACATGAAAGCAGTAGTGAGAGAGCATATCCAACAATTGGACGTATCGCTTGGCGGCGGTATCGTCAGTGACAAAATACGTGTAGACACCATCGACAACCCGATGCTCGTCATCGGTCTGGGTGGTACAGGCATCGATGCGCTGCTGCGCTTGAAGTACCAGGTGAACAGACGCTTCAAGCTGCCGGTAGACGCGCTTTCGAAAAAGCGCAAGGAGAAGCCGGACAATATCGAATTTATCGCGTTTGAGACGAACGAGCACGACCGCAACAAAAAGTACAAAGGCATCGGGCTCGATCCGGTGACCGAGTTTGTGCTTTTGTCCAACCCGGAAATCGGCGGCGTGCTGCAAAACCGCAGCATTTTGGAGCCGTACATCACGGACTGGCTCTCGCCGGAGCTGACGATTACGGACGGGATCAGCGGTGCGTCCGGTGTGCGCCAGGCAGGACGACTGCTGCTGTTCACGAAAATCACGCAAGTCGTGCAAACGATCGAGAAAAAAATCAAAATGCTTTGCGAGGGCACGAACAAAAAGCTGACGGTCTTCCTGTTGAGCGGTCTGTCCGGCGGAACGGGCAGCGGCTGTTTCCTCGATATCGCCTACATCGTGCGCGGGATTTTGGAGCGGGATTTCGGCAGTGCGGGAGTGGACAAGGTCAACACGCTCGGCTATCTGTTTACGCCGGACGTCAACCTGTCGAACAAAAGCCTTAGCTCGCACACGCGCGACTACATCATGAAAAACGGCTACGCGGCTCTGAAAGAGCTTGATTACTGGATGAATGCGGACGAGCGCCAGGAGCGTTTCCGTCAGCAATACGGCAGTGTCCTGACCGTCCAGTCGCCGATGCCGCCGTTCAACCTGTGCCACTTGATTTCGGCGACCAACCTTGAGGGCAAAGCGCTGGAAAACGCCTACGATTACTGCATGAACGTCACCGCCGAGAACATTACGAACTTCATGGCGAGCGAAGAAAAGCGCTCAGGCGAAGAATTTGCGATTCACGACTACATCAGCAACATCCGTACGAACATCAACCAGATGCCAAAATCGTACGCGGCCAACTACCAATACAACGTCATCGGCGCTTCCTCCGCTGTTTTGCCGATTGAGGAAATGACGACGTATCTCGCATACCGCCTGTTCAAAAAGATGGAGAAAATGTTCCAGGTCGCTCCGACGCAAGAGGATGCGGAGAAATTCGCCCGCAAGCTCGGCATTGATATCGATTCGATTTCCCGCAAATTCGAAGAGCGGGTGCCGGAGCCGTTGCCAGGCTATGAGAACAGCGAACGGCTGAACTACAGCAACGTCATTTCGCAGCAAGTCGTGAGCATCGATCATGAGCTGGAACAAGGCTACCTGGCAAAAGCGCGGGAAGCGTACATCAAATGCAAAAAGCAGACGCCTGGCGAAATGATCGGCGTGTTCGGAGAAATGATTACCCGTGTTTTCCTGCATCCGCAGCAAGGGCCGTTTTACGCGTCCCGCCTGATTCATTCGGACAAAGGCTTTTGCCTGATGAAAATGATCCTCTCTTACGTGGAGAGCCTGAAAGCGACGCTGGAAAGCTACCCGCGGGAGATTGAGGGGGCGCGCGAGAACGCCAACGAAAAGCTCGGCGATGCGAGAAGCGCCTTTATCTCCAAGGAGAAAAAGAAAAACAGCTACATCGAAGCGAAAATTAACGAGTACCAGCTTTTGGCCGATCAGGAGAAGCTGGAGCAAATGATCGAGTTTTACGAAGAGCTGCACCGTTTGCTGAATGCGGAAAACAATCGCATTTACAACGTGTTCACAGAGATTTTGAACGCGCTCAACCTGATTTTTGAGCAAAACGGAGACATTTTGATCAACGGCGGGGAAGAGAGTGACCGCACAGGCAACAAAACGTACTACTGGAACATCGTCAGTGTGCCGGACATTGCCAAAGTAGTCGGGAACATTTTGGAGCAAAAGGATGCGGAGGACCTGATCCGCGACTTCACGAGCGAGCTGCTCCGCCATTCCGACAAGTGGGTCAAAGAGCAGGAGCTGGATATCGTCAGCTCGATCTCGGAGTTCCTCTCGGAGAAATTCGGCGAGCTGATTACGAAGTCGATGGAAGAGTTCCTCGTGATCAAATACGGGCAGGACGAGACGCTTGACCGCATCGTGGAGCGCAAAATCGCCAGCAAGCTGGACGAAGAAGCGATTCCGGTCTTCCACCTGAGCAACAATCTCGGCAACATGCACTTCCCTTCCTGGGGCTTCGTCTCTGTTCCGTTAAAAGCGCCGTCGATCTTGAAAGGAATCCGCAACTACCAGGACACAGCCATCAGCGGTTCGCGGTTCACGGTAAAAGAAAGCGAAGTCAAAAACCGGATTTTCTGGCTGAATACGAAAAACGGAGTTCCGCTGTTTGCCTACACGCCGCTGAAAGTGTACGAAGAAAGCTATGAGCGCACGATTCTCGACCGGGAAGGCATTGGCCGCCACCTCGTGCAGACCGAAAAGAACAACTGGGCGTACCTCCCGTCGCCAATCCCGGAAAAATCGTGGGGAGACACTTATCAAAACGACCGGATCAGAGCCTACAACGCAAAAGTGCGGGAACTGTTTGACCGCGGACTGCGCTACGGCAGCATCCGGGAAAAAGGCGACGACAGCAAGACGAGCAACCGCTATGAGTGCGTCGTGACCAAACCGTTCTCCGTCGCCGCTTTTCTGGACAAGCATCAGGGAGGCAACGCCAAGCTGAGTCCCGGCGAGATCAAGCGAGCATTGGCTGAGCTGAAAGGCTTCATGAGAGACGGCCTTCCGGCAGAAACGGTGCGGGATATTTTCGGCAGCATCAACGAAGAGCTGGCGAAGGAAAACTTGATTCGCTCGCCGCAACTGATTCGCCTGTTGGAAGAAGAAGACCGCAAATACGCGGAAATCGAAGCGAAAATCCAGGAGCTGGAGCAAATCGTCAACGCCATCCAGGGCGAGGAAGAGATTTTGACCCGCTATATCGAGGCGCTCTACACAGGCACGATTTGCAAGCGCGGAGCCTTGTACGTCTACGACAAGGACGAAGAAGAGGAAGCGTGGGACCCGTTCGTCAACTTGATGAAGGTGAACAAGCACGTGGAATTTGCCATCTATGAAAAATTCCGCGCGCTCGACCACAAAAGCATGGCGACCCTCCAGCGCAAAGCGACAAAGCGCAGCGACGCGTTTGTGACGGCAGAAAATACCGAGCAGCTGCTGAATAAGCTGGACGAGATTGCAACGGCGTTCCAGGCTGTGAAAAACGATCTGGAGTACGACCGCGACGAGTATGTGAATGGCGAAGAGATGTACCAGTTCTACAAAAAAGTTTGGGCAAAAGTAAACGACATGCGCAAAACGCTGCAATAAGCAAGGAGGAAGCATGAGGGATTTGATTAACGAGTTCGCGACCCAATACGTGGAAGATTTGCAAAGACAGCTGGATAGCGGGTACGGACAGCGGAGCATTCAAAACCCCGTGCTGTTCCTCTTCGTCGGGGACAAGTGCGTGGAGGCGCTGCGAGCTGTCTGTGCGAGCAATGAGCGTGACTGGCAGAACAGCCGCGGCGTTCTCTACGTCCATGCTTATCAGGAGCAGACGTGGGAGCACCCGCAAGTGCTTGGTTGTCGTTTGCCCAAAGCCGATGTCGACAAAAAGACGATGCGTTCCTCCGTTCACGAACGCTTTTTGCAAGACGAAGCAGGGAAGGTAGAGCTGAACAAGCTCATGAAGCTGGCGAGCGTGCGCGTTGCCGAGATGGGCAAGCTGTTTTCGGCCTTTCAGCAAGTAAATATCGCTGTCGTGACCCGGGCCGATGATCCCGCTGCCATTCTTTTGCCCGAGCTGACATTGCTTCTGAAAAGCTACTTGAATGAGCTGTTCAAAAACGTGTCTGCTGATCTGTATGTTTTGTTGCAAGAGCGAAACAACGGGGAGGCATTCGGCTTTTCCTCGGCGCTCTCGGTCAGCTTTTTGGAAGAGCTGAACCATTATCAAAGCAGCGATTTCCGCTATCGGTCGCGTCTGCTTGTGACGGAAGATCTCGTCAAGCTGCCCGTCGAGCACGAGCGGGCGCCGTTGTTCTCGATTGCCTATCTGCTCAGTGACAAGACGGAGCAAGGCTTGTTTATCGAGGGCGGCATGCAGGAAAATTACGAGCTGGTCAGCAAGCTGGTGCTTTTGAACAACAAAAAGGCAGAACATGAGTTCAGCGAAGGCAACGAGGGCTACAGCAAGCTGCAATTCATTCGCAATATGGCAGGAGACGGCTCTGCGACCAGGTTTGCCACAGCAGGCTTGTCCAAAGTGAAGCGGCCGACGCATGCGATCGCGCTGACCGTGCTTGCGGCTGTGTTTGACCGCTATTGGGAGCAGTTGAGAGAGGGCGAGCTTGTTCCGAAAACAAAGGCGCGGGAAAAGCTGGGGCTGTCAGCGCATGAGCTGGAGCGCAAAATGGCGGCGATTTTGCCTGATCCACACGTGCTGGAGGAAATGTCGGGGCTGATGACGTCGGGGATCAGCTATGGGGAGCTGGCAGGCATGACGATGCGCGAAGCGGAGCTGGCGCTGTTCGACGGCAGCAGCCAAGCCTTTTTTGAAGCGAATATCGCTTCCGGCGCGAAGGCCAGGCTGGAGCGGATGCTTGCGCAAGAGCCTTTGGCGGATGTAATTCAGGATCAGGTCGTGGCAGATGAGCGCTTCGGCTTGTATGCCGCCTACCAGCTGACAGCGGAACTGGCCAACGGAGCGAATTTGCAGGACGAGCTGCGAACGGGAATCAGGGAAGCTGCCCGTCAGGTAGAGTTGATCCGTGCCGAGCTGAACGAGATTTATCAGCAGCGGGTCGATCGCCAGGACATTCGGTTAGGCGGTTTTTTCACCCGGGACAAGGAGCGCGTCCGTACGTTTACGCGCCATCTGCTGCAAGTCGTCTATGACAAGAAGCTGGAACTGCTGGAATGGGAGCTTTTGCTTGCCATGCTGGTTGACTACGAGCGACAGGCAGAGGCGATTCACAGGCAGATCGGGGAACAGGTCGAGCAACTGGAAGGGTTGCAAAGGCAACTGCGGGAGATCGCCCAGGCAAGCGTTCGGGAAGCGACCGATTACTTGGGGAAAAACGTGGACGAGTATTACGAGTCCGTCGTCCGCGACACGATGCGCTCGCTGGAAGCAGCAAAAGGCAGCGGATTTTACATGGAGCAGCGCTACATCGGCAGTGGCGCTCTTTTGTTCCAAAACCGGATAGCCGGTCTGGTGGAGCGTTTGTGCCAGTTTTGCCGCAACGAGATTTTGACCCGCTCGCCGTTTGCCCTGTCTTTTGAAGCAGAGCTGCTTGCGCGGGCCAATGTGGGAGCTGCTTACGATAACCGGACAGTCCTGACCCGTGACGATTTGTTTTTGGACTTGTCGCAAGTGCTGGAACAGCGGGCAGCGGTTCATATCGAAGTGTTTCATTTCTTGCAAAAGCACCGTTACGAGGAAAAGTATTTGTTCGCGGATATTCACAACGACTTCGTCCAGTACGTGCTGCGTCAGGATGAAGGCAACAGAACCTACAAGCAAGGTTGCATCCACGAAGAGCAAAAAAGCGGGATAGAAAAAATGAACCTGATGGGTGGATTCGGCGTGGAGGATTTGATGTTTTACCGCAACAACAAGAAGTACCACTCCTCCTATGAGGAGAGCGGCTTTGTATTTGGCCGCGTGGGAGAGGAGGGAACGTCATGAGTCAGAGGAAGCTGAGCCTGCTCATGGTTGTTTGCAGTCTGGTGGGCGGCGTCATCGGTTTTTTTGTAGGAGAAGTAATTCTGGAGCGTCTGGCTGGCGAGATGGCGCACTGGCTGTTAATTGGACTTTATTTTGGTCAATATGCTTTTTTCGTAGGGTTGATGTGCCTGCTCGCAGAAATGATCTCGCCGCGTTTGAACGGATTGGGCTGGAAGCAGCGCTATCTGGGCTTTTCCTGGAAAATGCTCGTGCCGAGCACCTTTGTCATGGTAGGTGTCGTGGCGATGCTGCTCCAATTGCTGTACGGCTCGTCTTTTCAAGTATCGAGCGGAGCGAACAACATCGTCATGCTGCTGGACACCTCTGGCAGCATGCAGCAGTCTGACCCGGACAACCAGCTGTTCAAGGCTGCTGCGGACATGGTGCAAAAAATGGACAGCGACATGAAGATTGCTGTCGTCACGTTTAACGATCAGACACAAGTGTTGCAGCCGCTCGTAGCACTGAGCAGCCAGGCAACCAAGGACGATGTCGTGCAAAAGCTGTTGAATTTTCCCCGCACAGATGGGGGAACGAGCATCGATCTGGCGTTGAAGGCGGGCCTTGACCAGCTTCTCGCGGCCCAGCAAGTCGAGAACAGCACGGTTGTGCTGATGTCGGACGGATACACCAGCCTGGATATTCCTGCTGCACTGGCGCCTTTCAAGCAGCATCAGGTGATCGTCCATACGGTCGGAATGAGCCAGATGGACGCGGACGGTACGCGTCTTTTGGAGCAAATTGCCGCTGAAACCGGGGGCCGTTATTTCAACGTCGAGCACGCTGACGAAATGACGGGCATCTTCGGCCAGATTTACGATATGAGCAGACAAGATCGCAATCTCGTTCTCGAACGGACGGGAGCAACCGCACAAAGCACGGTGTACGCGATTTTGCGCGTGGTCAGCTTGCTGATCATCGGCGGTTTGCTCGGCTTGGCTTTGGGACTGATTTTTGACAATCGTCATTTGGCGAAAAGCTTTATTATTGGCGGCGCGGTGTCCGGCCTGCTGGCGGGGCTTGTACTGGAAATGGGGCTGTCCTCGATTTACTTGCTGGATGTCGTGGTGCGCCTGATCGCCTGCGCCGTACTTGCCGTCATTTTGACGCTGTTTACGCTGTTCATACCGGCTGCGGCCAGTGGCGGCTCGTCTTTTCAACGGCGGAGAATGGCGACACAGCAAAGCCCGCGCGCTTTGGGAGCAAGAGGCGAGAGCAAGCGGTTTGATCTGTAAAGGGAGCATGATGAACGATGATCAATCGGGAGGAAACAACGGAAGCCTTGATCAAAAACGTCACGTGCCAGCAGCAGGGGAGTGACTTCGTGCTGAACTGGCATTGGGGGCAAGACGTCCCTTGCGTCTATGTGCACAAGTCTTTGTTCGGCGCGCCGTTTGATGTCAGCTTGATCGAAGCGCACGAATGGAAGCTGTACACGCGCGAGGAGTACAAGGTGCACAAAGGGCTGTGTGAAAAGGCGGATGGCATCGGCAGGTACACGTATCGCATCTTTCCTTGCCGCCTGGAAAACGGCAAGCCGATCCTGCTTGTTCCGCAAGGTGACGCTCATGTGATTCATGTCAGTACGGGGAAGGCAAAAATCTACTACTCATTCAAGCGCAGCGGTAGCTGGTTTCGCAAGCAGCAAGCCTTGCAAATCCGGATTTTTTCGGAGATACCGATTGCCAAAGACGTTTTGTGCTATGTGAAAAAGGAAGGCTCTCCACCTGCTCACAAGGATGACGGAATGCAGTACCCGTTTATTCGGGATTTGGCTCCAGGGGTTAATCTGCTGCCAGAAATCGAGGTCAGGAAAACGGACGTCATCCGCCTCTTTTTTACGGACGGGAAAAAATACGGGGAAATGTACGAACTGATTCCTGAATAGGAGGATGAAGCCATGCTGTCGTTTTTGAAAAACATGTTTGAGAAAAAGCCGCAAGTGAACGAGCGGTTGCCTTTTTACGATATCGTCTGCCCGTACTGCTTTGCCAAATACGGCCCTGAAGAGGTGGTGTTCCGGGCAACCCACTACCGTCAGGACGACGAGGACTACGCCCTGCAAGAGGACGAGATTCTCAATGCGTACCGGGACAAATTCGGGCTGGATGCCATCGACGAGCTGGAAGCGGTCATCGATCCGGAGTCGATTCCGCCGGAAAATCATCAGTATGTCGATCAGGTGCTTGTCGGTGTAACCGATCGGTACGGGATGGTTTCCAAGCGCAGACTGTGCCCCAAGTGCCACAATGAGCTGCCGATTACAGCGGGTAAAGCACCGAGCAACATCATCTCGATTGTCGGAGCTTCCCAGGTGGGCAAATCGGTTTATATGACGTCTCTGATCCATACGCTGCAAAACTCGACAGCGAACCGCTTCCAGGCTGCCTGCATGCCGCTCAATGCCCAAATCAGCCGGAAGTTCCGCGAAAACTACGAGGCACCGCTGTTCGAGCGCGGCCAGCTTCTCGATTCCACGCAAAAAGAGAAGCGGCAGGAGCCGTTCATTTTTCAGTTCATTTTCAAGGACAGCCAGAAGGCGCCGTTGATTCTCGTCTTTTTCGACGTTGCCGGTGAAGGAATGGTCGATCGCGAGTATTTGGAGCTGTATGCCGCCCACGTGAAAAATTCGTCCGGCATCCTGTTTCTCGTCGATCCGTTGCAAATCAGGACGATTCGTGACCGCGTCATGCTCAGAGCCGGGGATGAACCGGGCGAGTTCACCGCGCGATACGACGAGCCGCGCGAGGTTGTCATCACCTTGTTTGAGAACTTCATTGGCTACCAGGAGCAAAGCAAGACGGATATTCCGACAGCTGTGGTGCTGACGAAAAGCGATATGCTGCATCTGATCAAGGAAGAGGACGGCGAGTATATCAAGTCCAACAGCAACGTGTTCCGCAATTTCGTGCATGAGGAATATTTGAACACGGCTGAGTTTGAGAACATCAACGGGGAAATCAGCCGTTTTATCGAGAAAGTGGATCGGCCGTTCAAAGACGCGCTGGAGGTCTACTTTACCAATACGGCCTACTTCGCTGTATCAGCGCTGGGCAGCAATCCGGTCAATCAAAAGGTGAGCGGTGTCGTGACACCAATCCGTGTGGACGAGCCGTTTATCTGGTTGATGCATCAGCTTGATTACATCGAGGGGAGGGAGCGGTAGTGAACCGTCAGCCCATTTTGCAGCAATACTACACACGCGGGCGACAGGGTGTTTTCCGTTCAAACGAAGGCTACGATACCGTGGCCAGGACGCCGGGGCTGGACAACCAATTTATCAAGAAGACACTGCACCCTTTTTGCGTATACGATGCGCCCAGACAGCTTCAGGAGCGGGGGGAGGGCGAGCTGTCTTCCTACCCGGAAGCACTCGTTTGCTTTCACGCAGAGTCGGGAGAGATGGTTCTGGGCAGAAGCGTGTTTGTCGGAGCTGATTTTACCGGCCAGCGAAATACGTTTTTCAGCCACAACTACGTCATTCCTGCCGCGCGACGGGACGAGTTTATTGCGAAGCCGGAGAAAGTTTTCGGGGTGCGCTCGTTCGCGAGCAGCCACGATGACGCGCACGGCAAAGACTTGCCTGCTGTAGACGATCTTCCAGGGCAGCCAGACTTGACGGTTGACCGGAAGCGGCTGCTTGGGCAGCTCGGGATTGACGAGCGGCTTTTCAAACAGTTGCTCTATGCCGTCATGACCTCGCTCACAGCGAAGAAAAAGGTGTTCATCAGTCTCGATGTCGACATCAGCGAAGCCGCAACCAGGGCAAGCCAACTGCTGGAAGTATTGTACAACTGCTTGCCTTACGAGCTGCGCAGACATTTTGGCTTTCTCACATACAGCAGCGAGCCGCAAAGCAAGAAGCATATTCACGTCATGTTCGTGGAAAAAGGCAGCATTCGCCCGGGCGGCGGACATAGCGACAAGGACTTTTTGTTTGATTTGGCGCTTGGACGGGTGCAAAACGTCGACTTGCAGGATGGCGGACACGAATATCTCGATTTTGCCTGGGAAAATGTGAATGAGCCGCAGGCGCTTGCCCAATTCCATGCGTTTTGCGAGGAAGTGCTTGCGGGGGCTGATCAGTCGCTGGCTTTGCAGTTGCGCACGTATTACGAGCTGTGTGCGCTCTACTTGATCGAAAAAGGACGGACGGCTGTCTATGAAAAAAATCGGGCAGGGGTATGGCAGGCGCTGGTGAGTTATTTGCGCCACCCTGGTCTTATGAAAAACAAGCGGCTGCATGATTTGCAACTGTTGCTGTTTCGCATCGAGGTAGAAGCGCTTGCCGAGAAGAAGCTGCCCGACGGCGAGACGATCCGGCAGATGATCGAATCAAGTGATGCGAGCAAGCAGGATCGTCTGCGCGTGGACATGGTTCGCTACTTGCTGAATGTGCTGATGCGAGCGCAAGCAGCGGGACAGCGCGGGCTTTTGTCGGACGTGTTCAAGCATCTGGCTGCCAGCCCTGAGCTGTTTGGCATGACGATGAAGACGATTTTCCAATCCGAGCCATTGATCAAGTCGCTGTTCGAACGGTATTTCAGCGAGCGGCTTGCGGCTGTGACGACGATGGACAGCATGCTGGGAGAAATCCGCTTTTGGGCGCAGATGGCCCCGGAAGCGATGCGCCATGCCTTTTTCGCGGCAGAGACGACCGAGAAGTTGCTTCGCTTGTTCGCGCGTGAAAAAAACAAGCTGGATACCGCAATAGCCATTCACCAGTTTTTCGATAACCTGGACGGCGCGCGAAACCTTGCTGATTCGTTGCTGGACGAGCTGGACAAGTCGCTTTTGAAGCTGATTGACCTGGAGAAGCTGTCGAGAGACGACTTTCAGAAGATGATCGCGCTCCTGGAGGAAAAGCCGCAAAGCTTCTTCGGCACGCTGGACGTAGCGAGCAGGCAAAAGCAGGAGATGCTCATGAATGTAGCCCAACTGCGGGAAACGAAGGGGGTTCTGCACCCGACCGAGTTTTTCCGCAAGTGGGAGCGAGAAGAGGTGAGAATCCAGCAGCGAATCATTCAAAACATGCTGGCTTCGCCACTCGATACGGAAGACTTCGCGCACGTGCCGCTCGTCTTTTACCATGAAGACCGCTTTGGCCAGGACGGCTTTCAGTTCACCGAGATGCTCGACTTTGTCCAAAAACACGGCGGGGAAGAAACGCTGTTCTCGTTTGTGCAATGGACGTTGGCACAGCGCCTGTTTTTCGAAGGCAAGCAGCTGTTGCCAGCCTATCGTCTTGCTCTCAGGCAGCTTTTTCTGGAAAACAAGGCAGAAAGGCTGCGCAACAAAGAATGGCGCAAGCGCTGGTCCGCGTTACGTCATGCCGATTTTCGCAAACTGCTTGAAGAGGTGCGCAGCGAGACAGCCAATCCGTTAGCCAAGCTGTTTCGGCACAAAAAGCTGATGCTTTCCGCTGTCGTCGTCCTGATGGGGGCAGGCGCCGTGGCAGGGTACATGCTCTCGCAGCAGAAGCCGCTGACGGAGCCGGAGCTTCCGCAGGAAAAGCCGGTGACTGAGCAGCCCGTCCCGGATGTAGTCCAGGCCGAATACGTTCCCGCCTACCGACTCATGCTGGAGGAGCCGCATATTCAGCCCGTTCGACAAAAAACAGCAGAAAACGGAACGCAAGACCTAGAGAGTACGGATAAGCCGACGGCGCCATAGAGACATGCTGCCTGGCTGAACGTGCTTTCATTGGGAAACAGGACTGATTTCCCGGTTTGTTTAGCGAGAGCAAACTGGTAAATCAGTCCTAGAAAAAATTTGAAGCATTGGAAATAGGTACAGTGTTTTGCTATCATGGAGGTATCAAGGCAAATTCAATCACTGAACCGGTAGTGCTCGATGAGCTAGGAATGTGTGAAAAGAATCAACATTTGCAGACACCCTACTGGAATGAACAGTCAGGGTGTTTTTTGCAGCGGTTGCTCGGGCAGGGCGTCTTCGACAGTGCCAATGTAGTATTTTTCCAGCGACTTGTCGGCGCCTGTCCAATGCGCCAGCTTTGCCAGTAAACCGAACAGCGCTTTTTGCAGGAAAAGAGGCAGGTAGGGAACATAAAATTCCCCCATTTTGAACAGAGTGCCCAAGAGCAAAATGTTTTTAGGCAGGTACTGCTTCAAAAATGGCATGTAGAAGCTGCGACCGTCCGTATCCAGGCCGTATCCGCAACGGACAAACGACTCGAAAGTGCCGGCAGGACGGATTTCCGCGGTGAAGCTGATGAACTCTTTTGAAGGATTGTAAAAGCCGTGAATATGGTCGCGAGGGATGTCCAAAGTCTCTCCCGGCTTCAAAATGATTTTTTTTCCGTCAATTGTTACCTCTAAATTTCCGCTTATCCCTTCAAAGGTTTCCGTAAGTTCGGTATGATAATGTAGAAAAATTCCATTGTCAGGCGGCAGGTCTGTTCGGAAAAGCAAATATTCCCCCTTGGTTTCTTCTGTTGTTTTCAGAAAAGTGACTGTCTCATTGGTGTAAGGGTTACTTACGCTACGACTCAACTTTGCCATAGAGATACCTCCATAAGTATTAGTAGAAAAATAGCAGTTTATGACAGAATATATATTCAATATAGATTATTTGACCTGAAGCAACAACATAAATGATAGGATGTTCTACCTAGATGGAGTGGATAGTATGAGCGGCATGATCGTGATTCCAGGATACAGAGTGACAGAGTTTCTCTCGACGCATTCAAATATGGGATTTTATCGTGGGTTCAGAAACAGCGATAACCTGCCCGTCATCATTAAAAAGCCACGTGAGGGTCCCACGCACAAGGAGTCGCTTTGGAGACTGAAACACGAGTACCGCATCTTGCAATCTCTCGAATCATACGCGGTGGAGAATGCTGTCGAATTGATTGATCACAATCGGGAGACTGCGCTGATCACGGAAGACTTCGGGGGAGTGCCGCTCTCCTTGCTGAGCAAAATGAAAGAGCTGTCGCTAAAAGACATCCTGACCATTTCGATCCGCATCGCTACATGCATCGAGGAAATTCATCAGCAGCGAATTATCCACAAAGACATCAATCCCGCTCATATACTGATCCACCCGGATACGTACGAGGTCAAGCTGATCAACTTTGGCTTGGCGACGAGGCGATATCAGGAATATCAAGGCGTGATGAACCCGAAAGAATGGCGGGGAAATTTGCGCTACGTATCGCCTGAGCAAACCGGCAGGATGAATCGGACGGTGGACTACCGGACAGATATTTACTCGTTTGGCGTGACGATTTACGAGCTTTTGACCGGGAAGCCGCCTTTTCTTACGTCGGACATGCTTGAGCTGGTTCATGCCCACATGGCCCGAAAGCCGATGGCGCCTTCGCAAGTAAAGCCGTCCATTCCGCAAATTTTGTCGGATATCGTGATGAAGTGTTTGTCCAAAAATACGGAAGACCGTTATTTCAGTATGGCTGGACTGGTGGCTGACTTGCAGCAATGTCTCGACCAGCTTGCCAAAAACGAAACGATCGGTCACTTTCCACTGGCGCAGCATGACCGCGCTGACCGTTTGCACATACCGGAAAAGCTCTACGGCCGGGAACAGGAAATCCAGATGCTGATCGATACGTTTGAGGAAGTGTCGAACGGAGCATCGCGCATGGTCATGTTGAGCGGCAGCGCGGGCGTGGGGAAATCTGCTCTCGTGTTTGAGGCGCAAAAAGTTTTCCTCAAAGGCAGAGGACGGTTTATTTCCGGCAAGTTTGACCAGTATCGTCAAGGCGTGCCTTATTCCGCGATCATTCAAATCTTTCAGGACTTGATCAAGCAGCTTTTGGCAGGCAATGAGAGAGAGCTTGCGACGTGGCGGGCGACGATTCTCGAAGCGATGCAAGGGCTTGGTCAGGTCATCGTGGATGTCATTCCTCAACTGGTGGCTGTGATCGGCAAGCAGCCGCCTGTGCCGGAGCTGCCTGCGGCGGAGGCCAAAAACCGTTTTCAACTGGTCATGCAAAGATTTATTCGCATCTGGGCCAGACCGGAGCACCCGTTAGTGTTGTTTCTCGACGACCTGCAATGGGCCGATTCTTCTTCGCTGTTTTTGATCCGCGAGCTTGTCGCCGACTTGCCGCTCAGCTATTTTCTGCTCGTTTGCTCCTATCGCGAGCAGGATGGGGGAGCGATCAATCCTCTGGTCGCGATTTTGACAGAAGCTGGGGTCAAGAGCAGGATGTTGCGGCAAATTACACTGTTGCCGCTGCGGCTCACGCAAATTAATGCCATGCTGGCCGATGCACTGCATACAGAACTTGAAGTTACGAAGCCGCTTGCGATGATTTTGATGCGAAAAACGGCAGGCAACCCGTTTTACTCCAGACAATTTATCAAGTCTTTGTACGATCAAAAGCTGTTGCAGTATTCCCCGGAGGAGCGGAGCTGGAAGTGGGAGCTGGCGGAGATCGAGAAGCTCAACACAACGGAGAACGTAGCAGATTTTCTCGTGGAAAAAGTACGGCGTTTGCCTGCGGTGACACAGAAGCTGTTGGCTTATGCGGCGTGCCTGGGCAACTCTTTTTACTTGAGCATGCTGGCAAAAGCACAGGGCTTGAACGAGCCAGAAGCGATTCGGGACATTTTGCCCGCCATGGAAGAAGGGTTGATCTATCCGCTGGAAGGCGCGGAGTATTTGAGCTATGCGGCGATAGAGGAAGAGGAGAACCTGTCGCAAGTGACGATCCAGTTCAACTTTGTGCACGACCGCATCCAGCAGGCTGCCTACTCCTCGCTTTCGGAAGAGGAGCAGAAACAGGCACACGTCAAGCTCGGGAGAATGATATGGGACATGTCCGGTTCCTACGAGGCGGTGCTGCTGTTTGAAATATGCGAGCACATGTACCGGGGCGCGGACATGATCGAGGATGCGGCGGAAAGGATACAGGTCGCTCATTGCCACCTGCTTGCCGGTCAAAAAGCGATGGCTTCTACTGCCTTTGACGCCGCCCTCCAGTATTTTCAGCGCGGGACGATGTTCCTCGGGGAGTCTGCCTGGGACCAGCATCACAACCTGTCGATGGAGCTGTACACGCTCTACGCCGAGACAGCGTACTTGTGCAACCATATGGAAGATGCGAATCGGCTGTTTTCCCTTGCGCTATCGCACGCCAAGACCAACCGCGAGCGAGTGCGCGTCCTGGAGCTGCAAATTAACATGTACACCCGTCTGGCCGACTTTTCGCGTGTGGTGGATATCGCCAGTGAAGCGCTCGGACTGCTCAAGGTTCCCATTCCTTTCAAGCCCGGGAAGTTAGATATTATCAAGGAAATGTGGCAGATCAAGCGCAAGCTCAAAGGCCACAAAATCGATGAGCTGCTGTACTTGCCAGATGTGCCGGAAGAGAATTACCAGATGGCGATGAGCATCATCAGCAATGCAGGACCATCCTCGTATTTCGTCAATCCGAACTGGTTTGCCCTGACGATTTTACGGGTGCTCCATTTGTCGCTCGTGCACGGGAACGCGGTTGCATCTGCCAACGGATACACGGGCTACGGGATTGTGCTCGGTACGCAATTTGGCAATTACCGTGAGGCGTATGAGTTCGGACAACTGGCTTGCCGGGTAGCCGATGGCTTTGCCGACCCGATTGCCATGACCAAGGCGTACGGCGCGTTTGCCCTGTTGATCAACCATTGGTGCGATCACGCCCGAACGAACATCCCGCTGCTGAAAAAAGCCATTCAGCTCGGAATGGACGGCGGAGGAAACATCTATGCGGCGTATAACGCGCACGGTTTGCTGGAAGCCATGCTCTATTGCGGGCTGCCTTTGGAGGAATTGGAGCAGCAGATTGAAGAGTATGCCAATCTGATTTGTCAGATGAAAGTAGTCGATCATGACGATCGTCTTCTGTTGTTGCGCCAGGCGTTGAATACGTTTACGCACTGGACGGGAGCAGAGCAGACGGTATTTTGCCGGGACAGCTTCGATGAGACTCAATACGTAGACAGCTTGCAGGCGGAAGGCACCAGCTACAAGCGGTACATGTACCACTTTTACAAATCAATGGTCCACCTCATGTACGGCAACTACGAGGAGGCATCGAAGCTGCTGAGCGAAGCGGAGCAATGGATGGAGTCCGTCAGCGGCCAGGTGCTGGTCAGCCAGCATGTATTCATGCATGCCCTGGCATTGACGAAGCTGTACAAGCGCGTCAACCGCCGGGAGCAAATCCGCTATGCGAAAAAGATCAAGACTCATTTGAAAAAAATGAAGAGCTGGGCTGCCCATTGTCCGGAAAACTTCCAGCACAAATACTTGCTGATGAGCGCCGAATGGAAGCGAGTGAACGGCGAGCGCCAGGTGGCGGGCGAGCTTTACGACGAAGCGCTGCAACTCGCGAAAAAGGACGGCTTTTTGCAAAATGAGGCACTTGCCGGAGAGCTTGCCGCCCATCATTATTTGGATCTGGGGATGGAAACGATCGCCAGGGTGTACATGACCGAAGCTTACGAGGCGTACATGCAGTGGGGCGCTCTGGCGAAGTCGAGGGAGATTGAGGAGCGCTACCCGCACCTGTTGCAGCGCGGCAGAGGGCTGGAAGCATCGGCAGAGCTTGCTGCGACAGAGCAGTCGGCCGATCTCGTCGACCTGATGAGCGTAATCAAGGCATCGCAGACGATGGCGAGCGAGATCAGGTTGGAACTGCTTTTGGCTACGATGCTGCGGACGGTTATGAGCAACGCCGGAGCGGAGAAAGGGATTCTCATCCTGAAAAACGAGAGCGAATGGGTGATCGAAGCGGCGGGGTCAGTCGATCTCGATGTGGAAATCATGCAATCGGTGCCGTATGAACATAGCGGGATGTTGTCTGTCGCCGTAGTGAACTACACGATCCGCACCGAAGAAATGCTCGTTTTGCACAATGCTTCCGTAGAGGGCGTCTTTTTCCGGGACACGTACATCACGAAAAACAAGCCCAAGTCGATCTTGTGTTCGCCGCTGTGGCAGCAGGGCAAGATGATCGGCGTCATCTATCTGGAAAACAACGAGACGACGCACGTTTTCAACGAAAAGCGCTCAGAACCGCTGCGGCTGATCTTCTCGCAAATGGCGATCTTTATTGAAAATGCCCGCCTGTATCACCAGCTGGAACAATGGAACCAGTCGTTGGAGATGATCGTCGCTGAACGGACGACCGAGATTCAATCGCTGTTGCAGGCGAACAAAAACTTGCTGAACAATGCAGGCCAGGGCTTCCTGTCGTTTTCCAAAAACATGCTTGTCCATTCCGAGTACAGCCGGGAATGTTTGCGGATGTTCGGGAGAGAGCTGGCAGGGGAATCGGTAGCCAGTCTGCTGTATCCGAATCGACCGGAGGAGCAGGCGTTTGTCGAATCTCTTTTGGAAAAGTATTTCGATACAAAAGATCAGGGGCAAAAAGAGCTTTATTTAAGCCTCTTCCCTACGGAAATTTGCATCAACCAACTGCCGCTCAAGCTGGAGTGCAAACCGATTCACGAAGATCGGCGTGACTCGCCAGAAGGTTTGATGCTGATTTTGACTGACTTGAGCGAGCAAAGAGCGCTGGAAAGCAAGATGGAGCAGGAATGGCAAAAGCTGAACATGATTTTGACTGTGGCGACAAGCTTGCCGCTTTTCCAAAAAGCGTATCGCGCCTTCACGACTTTTTTTGCGGAAGGGTGGAAAATGCACTTCGCAGAAGGAATGGAGGAGTCGGAAAGCCTGATCAAGCTTGTGGAACAAATTCATCAGTTCAAAGGCGATTTCAGCCAGTTCCATCTGATTGAGACTCCGCAAAAGCTGCATGATTTGGAGACGTGGCTGTTAGAGCAAGGAAAGCATCAAGGGCTGCGAATGGACGACGCTTTCCACAATCAGTTGCCTGTTGAGCAAGTCAAGGCAGCCATGCAGCAAGACGTGGAAATCATTCGCAACAAGCTGGGCGATCACTTTTTGGATAGTGTCGAGGAAGGCATGACGATCGAAAGAGACAGATGGGAGCAGTTCATCAGCAAAGTCACAGACTTGTTGCCGGATGACTTGTCTGCCCGGGTGGATCAGCTTGTTCGTGAGCTGCGTCAGCAACCAGTCAAAGACATGTTCGAGCGCTATCACGATTATGTCGTCGAACTGGGCCAGCGTCTGAACAAAGCAGTTGCTCCGCTTCGACTGGAGGCGGAGGAGATCATGGTGGATCACGATCGCTTCGAGGCGTTTGCGAGCAGCCTGGTTCATGTTTTTACAAACGCGATCGATCACGGTTTGGAAACAGAAAGTGAGCGGCTTGCGGTCGGCAAGGCGAGTAAAGGCACGATCAGCTGCCGGATTTGGCAGGAGGATGCTTCGCTGTTGATCACCATAGCTGATGACGGCAAAGGCGTAGACCTTGAAAAGCTCAAACAGCATGGGCTGGAACAAGGCTTTGGAGCAGGATGGACAGAGGAAGAATGGCTACGCTCCTTGTTTGAAGAACAGATCAGTGTAAAAGAAGAAGCAGACATCTATTCGGGCAGAGGCTTGGGATTGCCGATTGTCAAACGAGAGGTAGAGCGATTGGGCGGAGAAGTGCAGGTCATTTCCGAACGGGGAAAAGGAACGTGCTTTTGCTTCCGGATTCCGCTCGACGCCGAGACTTTGCGAGGATAGAAAACATAAAAAAACTGAGGCGCCCGAGCAGCCCCTCAGTTTTTTTGTGTATCGGCCGCATGTTTAGAGGGTGTTCTGGATAGAATCCAAAAGGCGCTCTTCATCAATCGGCTTCGTAATATAGTGACGTGCTCCTGCGTTGATGGCTTCAAAAACCAAATGCTTTAAACCGTAGGTGCTGATCATGATGATGTTGGCATCGGGAAATGTGCTGATAATTTTTTTGACAGTCTCGATACCATTCATGCCTGGCATGTTGATATCCATCATGACTACGTCAGGTTGATGCGTTTTGTACTGCTGATAGGCGTCTAGTCCATTCGCCGCTTCTGCGATAACTTGATGTCCAGCCCGTTGTAGGATGAGTCTGATGTATTCCCGGACAACTATCGAGTCATCGGCAATTAGTATACGAGCCATAAAACCTCCTGTGTCGAAGCGGTATGATGTGTGTTTTCCTGTTTTACTTTGCCCCTACCTTTAACCATAACATTGGTAGGAAAATAGTCGCAATCCTATTATTAGAAAATTTCAGCGATCTTTGTGCAAAATTGTACAATTCACGAAAAAAAGCCCCCCTTTGTTATGGTCTTATCCCCGTCAAGTGGACAGTTCAAAACAAGCCCTTGCTTTACGCAGCCTCAGCTCGGTATTGAACTGGGCTGAGACTGCGTAAACGAGCTTGAATCCGTTCGTGATTGTAAAAATGAATGTAACGTTCGATTGCTTTATTCACCTCTTCTTCGGTTCCGAAGGAATCCAAATATATACATTCTGTTTTGAGGTGGCTGAAAAAGCTTTCGATACAAGCGTTGTCCAGGCAGTTTCCTTTTCTCGACATACTTGGAGTTATGTTATACGCTTGTAATAGATTCTGATATGCTCTGGACGTGTACTGGCTTCCCTGATCGCTATGTAGCAGGACGCCATTCACGTCTCTTTTTTGTGTCGCTGCCTTCACAGTATCTAAGACGAGGGATAAATCATTCTGTTTGCTGACTTTATAGGCAATTACCTCATTATTGAAAAGGTCGTAAATGACAGACAGATACAGCCGTCTCCCGTTAAAAATGATATAGGTAATATCTGTAGCCCATTTTTCAGTAGGTCGTGACGCAGCAAACTCACGGTTCAACTTGTTTTCTGTTATCACGATTGGCTCTTTGCGTCCATAATACTTTCGTTTCCTGCGAATACGTGATTGGATCCCCAACTCTTTCATCAGTCGGTACACACGCTTATGATTAATTCGAATGCCATGGACCCGGTATAGCCACATCTTAATTCGAGGATATCCGTATATTCCATTGACCCCTTGATGACAATGCAAAATCAGCTTTTTTAACTCTTGGTCTTCCGCGTATTTTCTCGTCGGGTTCTTCTGTAAGTGCAGCCACTTATAATAACCACTTTTTGATACTTGAGCAATTTTGCATAGTAACAGAACTGGATAACGATCCGCCATCTCAGCAATAATCCGAAAAATTACTGTTTTTCCCTGATCCTTCTTCTTTCCCCCTTTCTGGCTTCTAAGAGCTTTTTTAAGAATTCTACCTCCGCTTCAAGACGCCTAATTCTTTCATCTGAAGCCATGGGGTTTTTACGAGGCCTTCCCATGCTCATCCCTCCGGCTTTGCCTCTTTGGTCTACCAATCCTTGTACACCGTGATCTCTGTATTTTCTAACCCATCTACGGAACATCCGTAAATCCAAACCGTAGGTTTCTTGAATTTGTTTATACGTAGCTCCTTGTTCAAACCATTCCACTACTTGTGTCTTAAATTCAAGCGAGTATGTCATTTTCCCCATAAAGAATATCCCCTCCAAATAAACAGTAATGGTCTTTCTTTTTACTGTCTACTTAAAGGGGATAATATCATTAAAAGGGAGGTCAGTTGCCTTTTCATTCAGCAAAAGCATTGGGGAGAAGCAGGATCATCACGATAGGCGGCAAGCGCATTGACACCGTGGCTGAGAATGGCGCCGGCACGGGTTGTGGCGGCTACGAGCAACGCCTCCATGATTTCTTCCATGGTTCCGCCCAGTGCTTTGTACTTTGTTACGTGGACGTCGATGCAATACGGGCAGCCCGTAACATGAGCGACCGCAATCGCGATCAGCTCCTTTGTTTTCCGCTCGAGATGCTGAGAGTCCTGATAAACCAGCTTCTCGAACGCCAGATAGGAGGCGGCTGCTTCCGGGGCAAGCTTCATCAAGTCGGGAATGCGGGACAAGTTTGCTTTTTCGTAATACGACGGCGTGTTGGACACCTTCATCATCCTCTCGTAACGGGTAACTTCACGTTCATGTCCATTGTAGAGGAGAGAGGGCGTTGGCTTCTGTGACTTGCGCACATAACGGCTACAAATGTTTCAGGTGGTTTGCCAGGCTGGTCCGATCGATGTTGGTGATTCGCCCGCGGCCCAACTTGATCCAGCCTGCCGATTCGAACTCTTTGAGGGAACGGCTGACTACTTCTCTGGCTGTTCCCAGCTCAATCGCGATCGCCTCATGGGTAATGAGCAACTGATTGTCAGACTCAGTAGTGCAGCTGAGCAAAAATTCGGCCAGACGGTAATCAATCGGTTTGAAAGCGATATTTTCCATCAAAGTTGTCACGGAAGCCATTCGCTTGATCATCGTGCTGTAAATAAACTGGCGCACGTCCTTGTACTCGTCCAGCCACTGCTTGAACACTTTGACGGGCAGCAGCAACAGCTCGGTTTCTTCCTCCAGCTCGGCAGATGCCGCATATTCAAGCTCTCCGAGAATGCTTGCCATCATCAGGACGCATACGCCGCCACGGGTGACGCGATACAGCGTAATTTCACGCCCGGATTCACTGATCTTGTGGATGCGCACTTTGCCTTCCAGGACGAAGGCAGCATGGGCAAACAGATGGCCCTCGCCCATCACGAGCCGGGGAGAAAAGCGCTCCACGTAGATCTCGTTGTTCGACCAGGCGGGCAAAGGCACATGAGCGAAGCAAGGAAATGCCTGTATCACTTGTGGCAGGCGGGCTTTTTCCATCGTATGACCCCCTTTTCATAAAGATCTTGTAAAAAGTGTCGAGTTTTCTCCGCGCATTGCGGGTTACGGTGTAAAATGTCGCTATGCATAGAGAGAGGACCAGATGGGATAGGTGAAAGTATGGATATGACAGTAGCCGAGCGGCAAACAGGTCAACAAGATGGCAATGCGTACAATCTGTTCAAGCTGACTTGGCCGATCTTCTTAGAGCTGTTTCTGTTCATGCTGATCGGCATCACGGATACGTTCATGCTGAGCGGCGTTTCTGACGCGGCTGTATCGGCGGTTGGGGCAGCCAACCAATTTATTTTTATCGCCATTTTGATTTTGGAAGTAGCAGGACATGGCGCCTCGATTGTGGTCGCACAGTATATCGGCTCCAAAAAAATGGTCGATGCAGCGAGAGTCGGAGCGGTTGCGGTCACGTTGAATCTGCTGATCGGCATCGCAATCAGCGTAAGCTTCGTTTTGTTTGGGAATGCACTGCTCGAACGCATCAATCTGCAAGGGCAGATTTTGCAGATGGCCCAGTCGTATATGATCATCGTCGGGGGAAGCTTGTTTATTCAGGCGATTATCAATACATTGGCAAGTGTCATTCGTACGTATAGCTTTACAAAAGAGAGCATGTATATCTCGCTCGGCATCAATGTGCTGCACGTCATCGGGAACTACTTGCTGATCTTCGGGCACTTTGGTTTTCCGGCATTGGGGGTAGAGGGTGCTGCCATCTCTACGGTATTGAGCAGGGCGCTTGGGCTGCTCGTCTATTTTTGGGCGTTTTACCGTCTGATTGAAGTCAAAGTAGCATTCAAAGACTATGTTACCATCAAATGGACGTACGTCAGCAAAATTTGCAAGGTAGGCATTCCTTCCGCGGTTGAGCAAATCATGTATCATGGCTGTCAGGCCGTCTTTTTATACTATGTGACGTATTTGGGCGCGTCGTCGCTCGCTTCCCGGCAATACGTGCTCAATCTTTCCATGTTTATTTATTTGTTCAGCTTGGCAATCGGCATGGGCACGGCGATTATAACAGGCAGGCTTGTAGGTGCGGGCAGACGCGAAGAAGCGTATAGCCGCGTGTGGAAAAGCTTGCGCTGGGGCTTGCTTTACACCGTTGTAGTCAACACGGTTATCATCATTTTCCGCGAGCCGATCATGGGCTTGTTCACGACTGATCCGGAAATTTTGCGGATCAGCTCGCAAATTATTTTGCTCAGTATTTTGCTGGAAACCGGGCGGGTCTTCAACATTGTGTTGATCAACTCTTTGCGTGCGGCAGGAGACACGCAGTTTCCGGTGTATATGGGCCTGATTTCGATGGTCGGAATCAGTCTGCCGCTAGGTTATGTGCTAGTGTTTCACACCGAATTGGGCTTGGCGGGGGTATGGCTGGCCGTTGCGATCGATGAATGGATACGCGGAGTCATGATGTTTTTCCGCTGGAGGAGCAGGGTATGGGAGCAAAAAGCTCTAGTCGAACCGCTGGAAGGCAACGGCAGCAGGGTAAACGACAGCGCATCCGTCTAGGGACCGATGGAAAACAACTCCAGCGACTGATGCTATCTTGAGGCCGCTCTAGTACAATGATTTCAAGAACAAGCAAGCTTGGATGCATAGAGGGAGATAGAGATGAAACGTTGGATAGGAGTTGGATTTTTGGTTTTGGCTCTCGGGCTTGCGGGATGCAGCAGCAGTCTGGAGACGGTGGAGGAAAAGCGTCATCTGGATCTGCCAATCGAGTCGATAGAGGCGTTGGAGATCGTCAATCAATCCGGTAATTTGGTTGTAAAAGGAGACGACAAGGCAACTTCGATCCAGGTAGATGCCATCATCGCCAGGTCAGCCAATATCAAGCCGGAAGACATCATCGTGACGCTGACCAAAGACGGGAATGTCGCTCATTTGTCCTCCGATGTAGTTGGTCATTTCGGCGTAATGCGTCTGGAGCTGAACGTCGAGGTGACGGTTCCTTCCGCATTGAAGGTAGCGATCACGGACGACTCAGGGGATATTGATGTCTCCAAACTGGCGGGAGCGCTCACGATCAAGGATGATTCGGGTGATATCATCTTGAAAGATGTCACGGGCGAAGTGCAGATCAATGACCAGTCCGGCGATATCAAAATCAACAACGCGACTGCCCTCAAGCTGATCGAGGATGACTCCGGCGATATTTTGCTGGAAGATACCGGGGGCGACGTGGAGATCAAAGATCAGTCGGGTGACATGAAAATTGTGCGTCACAAAGGAAACGTGACGATATCCGATGACAGCGGCGACATCGACATTTACACAGTCAACGGAGACGTGAACATTGTCGAAGACGGCTCTGGCAAGCGCTCGGTGAAAAACGTAAGCGGATCGTATACGTCCAATTAAAAAAAGTGCTGTTGCTACCAGTGGCAACGGCGCTTTTTTGCGTTAGTGATGGACGGCGGAATATTCTCACTTTTTTCAATCCAGAGAAATTTAGTCGACTAATGAAAAAATGCTTTAAACCCGGATAAAGAAGTGCTAATATAACAAAGGAGATGCCAAGTGAGAATGAATCTCTTTATTATTGAGAATGAATCTCCTTCTTACTAAGCATGCTAAAAGCAACGCAGCACTCACGTGAACAAAGAGAAGAGTAGGGAAGCGATGAAAAAAAGATATTTGGTTGTAGCCCTGATTCTGCTTTCGATAGTATCCCTGTTTATTGGCGTAAAGGACATTTCGCCCCTGGAGTTGTTCAATCTCAGCGATGACAAAGTGCAAGTGATGTGGATTAGCCGGATTCCCCGATTGATCAGTATCATTATCGCGGGTATCAGCATGAGCGTGGTTGGTCTGATCATGCAGCAACTGACCCGGAACAAATTCGTGTCGCCGACAACGGCGGGCACCGAAGACTCTGTCCGGTTCGGGATTCTCGTTTCCTTGCTGGTGTTCGTAGATGCTTCGATTTGGGTGAAGCTGCTCGTCGCGTTTGTTTTTGCCTTGCTGGGGACGTTTATCTTCATGAAGATTCTCGACAGGGTGAAATACAAGGATTCGATTTTCATTCCACTGGTCGGATTGATGTTCGGGAATATCGTCGGTTCGATTACGATGTTTTTCGCTTACAAGCACGATCTCATCCAGAACATGTCGTCCTGGCTGCACGGCGACTTTTCCTCGATCATGAAGGGAAACTACGAATTGCTATACATAAGCATTCCGCTGGTCATTATCGCGTACTTGTTTGCCAACAAGTTTACGATTGCAGGAATGGGCGAAGAGTTCGCGATCAATCTCGGACTGAATTACAAGCAAGTGGTCAATATCGGTTTGGCGATTGTCGCCATGGTTTCATCTGTCGTCATCCTCACGGTAGGGACCATCCCGTTTTTGGGGCTTATTATTCCTAATATTGTGACGCTTTACCTCGGCGACAATCTGAAGAAAAGCCTGTCTCATACCGCTTTGCTGGGAGCAGTGTTTGTCTTGTGCTGTGACATTCTTGGACGCCTGATCATCTTCCCGTATGAAATCTCAATCGGCTTGATGGTCGGAGTAGTGGGCAGCGGTATATTCGTATACTTACTCATGAGAAGAAAGGCATATGAACGATGAAAGCTAAGATTGGTGTCATGGCGATAGTCGCCGTTGCTCTGATAGCCGTATTCATGCTGATTGATGCGGGCGGCAACTGGGATTACGTGCTTCCCCGAAGGGCCAAGAAAATTATTGCGATCCTGCTAACCGGGTGCATCATTGCGTTCTCGACGATGGTCTTCCAGACGATTACCAACAACCGCATTTTGACGCCCAGCATCATCGGTCTTGATTCCTTGTACATGTTCATTCAGACTCTCGTCATTTTCGTGTTTGGTTCCACGCACATGACGATCATGAATAAAAACGTGAACTTCCTGATCTCGACTGGCTTGATGGTTCTGTTCGCAGGCGTGCTGTACAAATTCCTGTTCAGGCGGGAAGGACAAAACATCTACTTCCTGCTGTTGATTGGCTTGATTTTCGGCACTTTGTTCGGCAGTTTGTCGACGTTCATGCAGGTGCTGATCGATCCGAACGAGTTTCAGGTGGTACAAGACAAAATGTTCGCGAGCTTCAACAACGTGAACACAGACCTGTTGATTCTCAGCTTTGTTCTGGTAATCGCAGTCGGCCTTTACTTTTGGCGCTACGTCAAGTATTTGGATGTGCTGGCACTGGGCCGGGATCAGGCAATCAATCTGGGGATTCCTTACGATTTTGTCGTCAAACGGTTTTTGGTCGTCATCGCGATTCTCGTGTCGATTGCGACAGCGTTGGTTGGGCCTATCACCTTCCTGGGGCTGTTGGTAGCGAATTTGGCTCATCAATATATGAAAACGTACCAGCACAAGTTTTTGCTGGCTGGCTCAGCATTGATCAGCGTAGTGGCTCTGGTAGGCGGTTTGTTGATTGTCGAACGCGTCTTTACGTTCTCGACAACGCTCAGTGTCATCGTCAACTTTATCGGCGGGGTTTACTTCATCTATCTTCTGCTAAAGGAGAATAAAGCGTGATAGAAGTCCGTAACGTCTCAAAACAGTATGGGAACAAAAATGTCGTGGAAAACGTCTCGGTGAAAATTGCCAAAGGGAAAATTACGTCCTTTATCGGTCCGAACGGGGCTGGCAAAAGCACATTGCTGTCCATGATCAGCCGTCTGCTGACGAAGGATCAAGGCGAGGTGCTGATTGAGGGGCAGGAGATTGGACAGTACAAAAGCAACGAGCTGGCCAAAAAAATCTCGATTCTCAAGCAGTCCAACCACATTACGGTGCGCCTGACGATTCGCGAGCTGGTCAGCTTCGGACGCTTTCCGTATTCACAAGGCAATTTGACAAAAGAAGACTGGAAGTACGTAGACGAAGCGATCCGTTATCTGGAGCTTGCGGACATACAGCACAAGTATCTCGACCAGCTGAGTGGCGGGCAGCGCCAGCGGGCGTACATCGCCATGGTTGTCGCGCAGAACACGGAGTATGTTCTCCTCGATGAGCCGTTGAACAACCTGGATATGAAGCATTCTGTCCAGATCATGAAGGTGCTGCGGCGTCTGGTCGATGAGATGGGCAAAACCGTCGTCATCGTC
Source organism: Brevibacillus sp. HD3.3A (assembly GCF_013284375.2). Lineage (NCBI taxonomy): Bacteria > Bacillati > Bacillota > Bacilli > Caryophanales > Paenibacillaceae > Brevibacillus > Brevibacillus sp. HD3.3A. The sequence goes on along the minus strand of NZ_CP085874.1, from coordinate 5,893,878 downwards.
ATTCACGATATCAATTTTGCGTCTGTTTACTCCGATTACATCGTCGCGCTCAAGGACGGAACAGTCGTGAAGGAAGGCAGCACAGACGAGATCATCCAGCCGCAAACCTTGAAAGATGTTTACGATATGGACATCCACATTGAAGACATCGACGAAAACAAAATCTGCGTGTACTACGCATAGCGCCGCTTTACTTCCTTTCGATAAAATTATTTTGATGGCATGCAGGGGGTCTTCAAAAACAAGCAAGCTATCAATAATTTTATATATATTAAAATACTTATAGAGGTGAGAAAAATGAACAAAAAAATCCTGATGCTGTTCATGGCCGTACTGTTGGCAGTATTTACAGCGGCATGCGGTTCCGGCTCCAATAGTGCAGCTCCTTCCCAAACGCCAGAGGCTTCTAACGGCGCTGCGAAGGAATCCGAAGAAATCACAATCAAACATAAATTGGGCGAGGCCAAACTGAAGAAAAACCCGCAAAACGTTGTCGTCTTTGACTATGGCGTGCTCGATTCCTTGGACAAACTGGGCATCGAAGTAAAAGGTGTGGCACAATCCAGCATTCCGCCTTATCTGGAGAAATTCAAAGACGCGAAATACACAAACATCGGCAGCCTGAAAGAGCCGGACTTTGAAAAGATCAACGCAATGAAGCCGGATGTCATCTTCATCTCCGGTCGTCAGCAAGACGCTTATGAAGAACTGAACAAAATTGCTCCAACGATCTTCCTCGGTGTAGACACTTCCAAGTACATGGACTCTTTCACAGAGAACATGAAAACGCTCGGAACCATTTTTGGCAAAGAAGCACAAGTAGATGAAGAACTGGCGAAAATCAACGAATCGATCAAGCAACTGAACGAAAAAGCAACAGCAAGCGGCAAAAACGCGCTGATCGTTCTCGTGAACGAAGGCAAGCTGAGCGCTTACGGTCCTGGCTCCCGCTTCGGTATTTTGCATGACGTGTTCGGGTTCGCTGCGGTAGACAAAAACATCGAAGTATCCACCCACGGACAAAGCGTATCCGCTGAGTACGTAGCAGAGAAAAACCCTGACTACCTGTTTGTTGTAGACCGCGGTGTGATTTCTGCGAATGAAGGTGTTTCCGCAGCTGCGAAAGAAGCGGTTGAAAACGACCTCACGAAAAACACCAAAGCATTCAAAAACGGCAACATCATTTACCTCGATGCGAACTACTGGTACTTGTCCGGTGGCGGATTGGTTTCGACTGCAAACATGGCAGACGAAATCTTGAAAGACATCAAGTGGTAACGAAAACAAGCTGATAACAGCAAAGGCAGCCTGGGGAGAAGATCCTTGGGCTGCCTTTTGCCTATATAAAAAAGCCATTCTCATTTACCGTCCATGAGAATGGCTTGATCGTTCGATGCAAGTGATGAGTTACTAGCGAGTGCCGACCAGCTTGCGTTCGTCTTCTTGCACAGCCTGTTGGCTGGATGCAGGCGCGGTACTGGAAGCGGCCTTGTTTTCTGCCGCGTGGCTCAGCTCGTAAGGGAGGCAGAGCGGCACTCCTGTGCGCGGGTCAGTCAAAATGTCAGCCTCGATGTTGAACACTTTGCGCAGCATGTCAGGTGTCATGACTTCGGCAGGAGAGCCCTCGGCGATGACCGTGCCGCGAGAGATGGCTACCATGTGCTGTGCGTAGCGAGTTGCATGGTTCAAATCGTGGACAACCATGACGATCGTACGTTTTTCTTCTTCGTTCAGCTTTTGCAGCAGCTTGAGAACTTCCAGCTGGTGCGCCATATCGAGGAAGGTTGTCGGCTCATCGAGGAACAGGATGTCGGTTCCTTGCGCCAGAGCCATGGCGATCCAGGCGCGTTGGCGTTGACCACCGGAGAGCTGGTCGACGGGACGGTCGTAAAAATCGATCATGCCCGTCATGGCAATCGCCCATTGCACGATTTCTTTGTCTTCCTTGGTCAGGGAGCCAAATCCTTTTTGATGAGGAAAGCGGCCATAGGTAACAAGCTCAGACACGGTCAGGCCATCGGGAGCGGTAGGGTTCTGCGGCAAAATTGCCAGCTGCTTGGCGACTTCCTTTGTTGACTGCTGATGAATAGACTTCCCATCGAGAAATACCTGTCCACCTGTCGGTTTCATAATTCGGGCCAACGTTTTGAGGATGGTCGATTTACCCGAACCGTTTGCGCCGACCAGTGCGGTAATTTTGCCAGAAGGGATGCTGATGTTCAGGTCTTTGACAATGGAAAGCTCGCCGTAACCGATGTCCAGTTTTTGCGTGTATAAGCGTTCCACAATGGGCCAACTCCTTTATAGAAAAGTATGTACATGTATAAGCAAAAAAGACAATGATAATCATTTTCATTAAAGTATATAACGTAACGAAGGCAATTTCAATACTTGATCAAGGGAAATGCACGCATGTAAAAAGCCAATCTGCCCACTGTGGTGAGCAAACTGGCTTGGGAAGTTCGAGCGGGTAAAGCAAGGGCGACTAGCTTTGGTACGTGACGTAGGCGATGATGCCTTCCTCGTCGTCCAATACCAGCTCAATGCCGGCGGAGTAAGGGTTGCGCTGCATTTGCGTTTCCAGATAAAAGCGAATGGCTTCGATCAGGTTGATCTCGATGAACACTTGTTTGCGTTCGTTCGCGTATACTTCAGCGGAGAAGCCGTATTCTTCGTCCCACATCAGTTCGACTTCTACGTTTTGCGGCTGAATCTGTTTTTTGCTCGCCACATGCAGGCAGATGGCGTTAATCAATACTTGTTCGGACAGTGTTATCTTTTCCATGTGTTCAGTTCCTGTTTTTTCGCGCGTTGCGTTTTAAAGTAGACGAAGATTTTGCGAATCAATACGATCACAGCGACAATCGCCAGCATGTTGATCAAGAAGCCAAAGATCGCTCCCAGTGCCCCCATGTCGCCAAACAGGCTGCCGAACAAAAGTCCAGCCAATCCCCCGACGAGAAGACCTTTCATGAATCCGCCGCTCTTGCTTGGAGCAGCAGTAGCTGGTGTATTGGTTGTCGTATTTTTATTGGTAGATGCATTTACATTGGAATCGGCTTTGTTTGGCGTCTGCGTGTTGGTTGGAGCCGTGTTGGAGTTGAACGATTTTTTGCCGGACTTATAACCTTTTGCGTCGGCATGATCTGTGAATCCTGCGGGAGCGAGTACGAGCATGACGGCGACTAGCATCATGATGAGTTTTTTCATGGTTATGGAGTAGCCCCTCTCTATTCGTGAAGTTACATATAAGTGTACATGAATATATGAGGCTTTTCCACCAAACATTCGGTGAACATTGCTGGATGGAAGAAGCTGTGAAGCGGCAAGACAGCAGCAAAGACCGAACGAATATATGACTGAAAAATGTAAAAATGATCTAAATACGAATGTTAGCTTGCTCTAGCCTGAAATCATATGTATAATGGGAAACAACAAATCAGATAACAGCTCTCGCGGGTGATGTCATGAGTTTAGTAGACACGAATGAAACGAGAAAGCAGCTGTCTGCCATTTATAATGAGATAGCAAAAGAGTTGTTCGGATTTGGAACGACTTTGCTGAGAGTGACGATTGAGAATCAGTTGATTACTTTCCACGCCAAGCATCGCCGCTCTCCGCGCTCAGATGCGCTGGAAGGCGAAGCCCCGACTCTGAAGCTGGAAGTCGATTTTCGCATGTCTCTTCTTTATAAGAGGAAGCTGAGAGAACGGCTGGAGGAAGAGATGGGCCTGAAGCTGGAAGCTGTGCTTAGAGACTACGACGCGCCTACGCAGTGGGCGATCACGAATGTAATTGTAAGTGACTCGGAAAATTAAATACCTGAGCCATTCGTTCGGATTTTCTCTTTTGATCTATCTCAAGGGAAGACCGTGAAAATGGTGTGAAACGGGTGTCGCTTCTCTTTGTTTACGAAGAAAAGTGCTCTTGTTTAGAATGTATCGTTCTATTCAAGGGTGCTTTTCTTTTTGTTTTTTGCGCTTCTTATTCGCCTTTTAAGGATGTGGTTGATGAATAATATCGCTTGTTAACGCCTCATTCTATCTATGAACTGCAATGCAATCATTCATTATTTGCAAGTTACAAGCTGAACTGGAGGAATCATACAATGAAAAAAATGCTGACAGGAATCCTTTCTGCTTCCATGCTGTCTTTGGTACTCGCAGGCTGTGGCGCAAGCGACAAACCGCAGGAGGGAGCAACTGGCGAAGCGCCAAAAGGCGAGCCGCAAAAACTGGTTATTTCCACGTGGGGCTTCTCGGAAGACTTTTTCCGCAAAGAAATTTACGAGCCGTTTGAAAAAGAACACAACGTCAAAATCGTGCTGGAAATCGGCAACAACGCCGAGCGTCTGAACAAAGTGCGTCAAGGAAGCTCTGACGTAGACTTGATTTACTTGTCCGATTACTACGCGCAACAAGGGATCGACAGCGGCGCCTTCGAAAAAATCGATCGCAGCCGTATTCCGAACCTGAACGAGATTTACGATATCGCCAAAGCGCCGCTCGGCGAGGAGTATGGCCCGGCGTACACGATCGGACAATTCGGGATTGCTTACAATCCTAAGCTGGTCAAAACCGAGGTCAAGGACTGGAAAGACCTGTGGAATCCAGATTTGGCGGGCAAGCTGACGCTGCCAAACATCACATCGACGACAGGCCCGATGATCCTCGACAGTGCCTCTGTAGTCGCAGGCAGCAAGGAGTTCAACGAAGATCAGGCGTTTGCGAAAATGAAAGAAGCTAACAAAGGCGTTGTGAAGTATTACGACAAAACTTCCGAGTATGTGAACATGTTTAGCCAGGAAGAAATTGCAGTTGGGCCGATCATGGAAATGTACTTCAAAGATATCCAGGCAGCTGTGCCAGAAGCGGTATTCGTCGCTCCTGAAAGCGGAGGATACGCTGTCATGAACACCGTCAACATCGTAAAAGGCAGCAAAAACAAGCAGCTGGCAGAAGACTTCATCAACTACCAGTTGAGCAAAGAAGTGCAGGAAAAATCAGCGAAAGCAAAAGTGGATTCTCCTGTTAACACCTCCGTGAAGCTGACAGATGAGGAAGCAAAAGGCGTTACTTATGGGGAAGCAACCGTCAACAAACTGCGCAAGCTGGACATGAAATTCGTCAATGAGCATTCCAAAGCGTGGATCGATCGCTGGAATCGCGAAATTACACAATAACGAGCAACCAAACAGGACAAGGGTATAGACGTCGGCGCGGATATACCCTTGTTTTTTTCAAACAGAGGAGGACCACTCGTGGAGCAAAAAATCATTCTTGATGTCGATACCGGAATTGATGACGCGCTGGGAATTATTTTGGCTATCAAGAGCGGTCAATGTGAATTGATCGGCATTACTACCGTGAACGGCAATGTATCTCTTGGCAAAGCTACAGAAAATACATGCAAAATCCTCGATTTGCTGCAAGCAGGCGACAAAATCCCGGTCGTCCGCGGAGCTTCCCAGCCGCTATTGCGTCCGCAGTTTTTCGAGCATCGCATCCATGGCGAGGATGGACTTGGCGGAGCGTTGCGGGATGTACAGGTGCATACGCAGCCAGCAGTTGGCTTTGCACCCGACTTCATTTGCGAGCAGGTGCTGGCTCAGTCCGGCCAGGTGACTCTCGTGATGACCGGGCCGCTGACCAATCTGGCTCTCGCTGTGAAAAAGTGCCCTGAGCTTGTGCAGCACGTCAAGGAAGTCATTTTCATGGGCGGAGTGGTGACTGAATACGGAAATGTGACCCCGGTGGCGGAGTACAACATGTACGTCGATCCGGAAGCAGCGAAAGTCGTCTTTCATGCCGGGTTTCCGCAATTGACATTGGTTGGGCTGGATGTAACACGCAGAGTCCTGCTGAACGAAGAGCATATCGCAGCGTTGGGAGATACGCCCATCGGCCGATATGTGAAGCAAAGCACGTCCGATTATTTGGATCGCTACTTTGAACGAAACGGCATTCGCGCATGCGCCATGCATGATCCGTTGGCGGTCGCGGTCGCGCTCGACCGTTCGCTGGTGCAGACGAAAAAGCTGTACGTCGACATCGAAACGAAAAGCGAGCTTTGCGACGGGCAGACGGTTTGCGACTTTCAAAACCGCCTGAAAAAAGAACCCAACATGAACGTCTGTCTGGACGTAGATGCAGATGCGTTCTTTGCGCGTTTTATCGGCGCATTGAAAGCCTGACGATACCGTGAACAGGAGTTAATTTGATGAGAAAAAAGGGTCTTTATTTATTGCTACTGCCTGGTGTGCTGTTTTTGACGCTGTTCATGGTCATTCCGATTGCAATGACGATTGCGTCGACGTTTTTCCATGAAGGAAGCTTTACGCTGCAAGGCTACATGCAGTTTTTGACGGACAAGTATTTCGTGAAAATTTTGCTGACCACGCTGCAAGTCAGTCTGGTGACGACGATTGCCTGCATTGTGCTCGGATTCCCTGCCGCGTACTACATTTCCAAGCTGGGACCGCGCAAAAAAGGGATTTTGCTGGCGCTGGCCATCTTCCCGCTGCTGACCAGCTCGGTTGTACGCTCGTTCTCCTGGATGATCATTCTCGGCAAAAAAGGCTTGCTGAACAGCTCGCTTCTGTCGATCGGGCTGATCGATAAGCCGCTGGAAATCTTGTATACCCCGACCGCCATGATGATTGGTCTGATTCATTTGTTCTTGCCGCTGATCATCATTACGCTTGTCGGCGTGATGGAAAACATCGATCCCGATTTGATCAAAGCGGCTGAAAGCCTGGGTGCTTCCAAATTTACGGCATTCCGTCAAGTAATTGTCCCACTCAGTGTGCCGGGTCTGATTATCGGAAGCATTCTCGTATTTGTCGGCAGCTTGACTGCTTACACGACTCCTGCGCTGCTCGGCGGGAAGCAACGCGTCATCTCGACGTTCCTTTACCAGAACGCGATTACTTTGAACGACTGGTACATGGCTTCGGTCATTGCCACGATCATGATCGTCATCACGTTTGTCGTCATTTTCTTCATGAACAAGCTGGCGACGAAACTAAATCCTAAGGGGTAGAAGCTATGCAGGAGAAAAATCGCGGGTTGGCCCTGTTTACCCTTCTTGTGTTTCTGTTTTTGCTGGGGCCGCTCATCATCATATCCTTTACATCGTTTGAACCGGGAAGCGTCCTGAAATTTCCGCCGGAAGGCTTCTCCCTTCGCTGGTATGAAAACATCTTCAACGTAGAGATGTTCATGACGACGTTCCAGACGTCGATGATCGTGTCCTTGCTGGGCAATCTGCTGGCGCTTTTGCTGGGGATTCCGGCGGCCTATGCGCTGAGCCGCTTCCAGTTTCGCGGCAAAGGGCTGTTGAACGGCATCTTCATTTCGCCTGTGTTGATTCCGGGCATTGTCATGGGTTTTGCCATGCTGAAGTACGTCATCGTCGTCTACCATCTGCCGATTTACGCCGGACTCCTTGTCGGCCACACGGTGCTGATGCTTCCTTTCATTATTCGCGTCATCGCGTCCAGCCTGTCCAATTTCGATTTTGCCATTGAAGAAGCGGCGCTCAGTCTTGGCGCGGGGCGGCTGGAGACATTTTTCAAAGTCGTTTTGCCTAACATTCGCTCCGGGATTATTGCGGCGATTTTGATTGCTTTTCTGGAGTCGTTCAACAACGTGGACATTTCCGTGTTCATGACCGGGCCGGGAGTAAGCACTTTGCCGATCCAGATGCTGACTTACGTCGAGAACAACTTCGACCCGACGATCGCGGCGATCTCGGTTGTGCTCATGATGATTACGGCTATTCTCATGTTCGTCATTGAACGATTGATGGGGCTTTCCTACTTTACAAAACGATAACGGAGGCATCAAACATATGGCATTGCTCGCATTGGAAAACGTATCGGTTGCCTATGACAATCAGTACATTTTGCAAAACTTCAACCTGAACATCGAAAAGGGGCAGCTTATCTCCCTGCTGGGGCCGAGCGGCTGCGGGAAAACAACGACGCTTCGCCTGATCGCGGGCTTTCTCGAAGCGAAGGACGGCCGCTTCTTGTTCGATGGCAAAGATTACACGCGCGTGCCGGTCAACAAGCGCAACTTCGGCTTTGTGTTCCAAAGCTACGCGTTGTTTCCGCACTTGTCTGTGTTCGATAACGTGGCGTTTGGACTCAGGCTGCGCAAGGTGAATGAAGCCGAGGTCAAGCAGCGCGTCTTGCGGATTTTGGAGGTAGTCAGCCTTGGCGGCTTTGAAAAGCGTTTCCCCAAGGAGCTGTCCGGCGGGCAAAGACAGCGTGTGGCGATTGCCCGTGCGCTGGTCATTTCGCCTGACCTGCTTTTGTTCGACGAACCGCTTAGCAACCTCGATGCGAATTTGCGGATCAACATGCGGGTAGAAATCCGCCGCATTCAACAAGAACTGGGCATCACGACGGTATACGTCTCGCATGACCAGGAAGAATGCTTTTCCATCTCGGATCAGGTAGCGATCATGAACAAAGGCATTATCGAGCAACTGGACGATCCGGCTACGATTTTCAAATATCCAAAAACCGAGTTTATTGCTCGCTTCATCGGCTTTACCAACTTTATCGACTTCGCCGAGCGCTCCGAAACAAACGGAGAGATCGGACTGCGTGTGGGCGGACACGAGTTTGTTGCGGCCAAAAACCCAGGAACAGCCAGCCCAATGAGCAAAAAATGCGCCATGCGTCCGGACGATCTGCTGGTGACAACCGAAGAGGCTGATCAGGCGGGGATGAATCGTCTGCATGGCAGTGTCAAAGTCAGCACGTTTTTGGGGCGCAGTTATCAGTATGTCGTGGAAACAGAGCTGGGCGATTTTACCGTCAACCAGGAGATGGAGACCCCTTATCGGAGCGGCCAAAAGGTCAATCTGCTGTTCCCGAAAGACAAAATGGTGCTCGTGGACTAAAGACAGGAGGGCTTTTCGTGAAGGTTGATTTATTGATCCAAAATGTTCAAGTGTTTAACAGCTACTTCAAAACGTTTCGCAAAGGCAATGTCGCTGTGTTGGACGGGCGTTTTCTCTACGTGGGCGAGCGCAACAGCGAAACGTTTGAAGCGGGCGAGACGATAGATGGTCAAGGCCGCTACATGATCCCCGGCCTGATTGACATTCATTTGCACATCGAGAGCACAATGGTGACGCCCGAGACATTTTCCTACGGCTTGATCCAAAACGGCGTGACGACGATTGTGCCGGAGCCGCACGAGATGGCGAATGTGTTCGGGATCGAAGGAATCAAAGAGATGATTCGCGTAAGCAAAGATTGCGTAGTCGACATGAAATACGCGATCCCCAGCTCCGTGCCGGCAACTTCGATGGAAACAACGGGAGGTTCCGTGGAAATTGCCGATATGGATGAGCTGCTTGCTTCCTGCGAGATCATTTGCATGGGCGAGATCATGAACTATGTCGATATCATCCGCGATGAGAACTGCAAGACCAACCAAATTTTGCAGCACATTCGCAAAATGTACCCGACTCTGGTGATTGAGGGACATGTGCCCAAGCTGCTCGATCTGGACCTGCATCGCGTCATTTACGCAGGGGTGGACTCCGACCATACGCATCAGACGCCGGAAGGCATGGAAGCGCGCATAGCAGCGGGCATGTTTTTGGAGATCCAGGAAAAATCGATGACAGAAGAAGTCATGGACTATTTGATCAAGGAAGATGTTTCCGAGCATTTTTGTTTTGTGACGGACGACGTCATGACCGACTCGTTGTTCAAGCGCGGCCACCTGAACCATCTTGTGAAAAAGGCGATCAGCATGGGGATGCAGCCTGAGCGAGCTATCTACGCCAGCACGTTCACCCCGGCAAGACGCATGAATATGACGGATCGCGGAGCCATTGCTCCGGGCAAGATCGCCGATTTTGTGCTCGTATCCGATTTGCGCGAACTGAACATCGAGCAGGTCTACAAAAACGGCAAGAAAGCGTACGACGTTCGCGAAGAGTACCGCCAGGTCGTGCATACGAAGCAGTTCCCAGCGCATTTTTACGAAAGCATCAAGCTTGCCCCGCTTTCGGAAAGCGACTTCCAGGTAGCTTCTACTGCACCAGACAATCGCTATCCGTGCCGGGTGATGCTCGTACAAAACGGCTCCACTTTTACAGAGGATCATCGCGGGATCGTCGAGGTGCGGGAAGGGCAAGTATGCTGGGAGGAAAGCCCGTACGGACTGATTGCGGTGTTTGAACGCTACGGCAAAAACGGCAACCGCGGCTACGGATTGATCAGCGGCGACACGATCAAGCGCGGGGCGATCGCAACCAGCTACTCGCACGATAACCACAATTTGCTCGTCGTTGGTCACAATCCGCACGACATGATGGTGGCTGCGAATGAAGTCATCCGCAATCAGGGCGGCTTCTGTGTGGTGGAGGACGGCAAGGTGCTGGCGAACCTGAACTTGCCGGTCGGCGGCATTTTGACCGAGGAACCGCTGGAAAAGACAGCAAAAGAAGTCGAGCAGCTTCGCCGCGCGATGGAATCGCTTGGCTACGACCATTACAACCCGATCATGTCGATCAGCACGCATTCGTTGCCAGTGAGTCCGGCTTTGAAGCTGACCGATCTGGGGTTGATTGATGTAAACGCCGGGAAGGTAGTGCCGTTGCTGTTGATGTAAAAGTAAATAACACTGCTCAAGTGCCGAACAAGCTACTTGCTGAGGAGATTAAACTTCAGCGAGTAGCTTGTTTTTAATAGCAATTAGCACGCTCAGTCTCCATCACCACCAGGAGTTCCGACATACACCGGAGAAGCCAACGAACTTGCCAATAACAAAGAGATAACGCGCTAGGTAGTAATGTTTTTCGGAAAATTCCTCCTGCTTTCGATTCCTTTTGTAAATTAATGTATACTATTGAAAAAATGGTTAATTGGGAGGGGGCTCGAAATGGAGGTCTTATTATTAACAGGAATCATGATAATTGGACTTGTTTTGGTATTTGCAAGTTTTTTCACAAAGGTTTTTAACAAAAACAACAATTCTAGTAATGATTTGCAGTCACAAATCAATCAACTAAAAAAGGAAATAGCCTATTTGAAGAAAGAAGAGAAATAATTTTTAAGAATCATCAACAAAGTATCCCCTAACGTTTTCCTTGAGAATGATCAAATATTCCTAACATGTAGATAAACAAAAGGAAGTACATAGGAACACACTCCTGAATCATCTCCATATTTTCTTGCTGGAATTAGTTTGGATTGGGTATTCAGAACCTGTGTTACTGGAAAAATTTTCTGTAACATGGTATTCGATCCTAATCCAGAAAAGAGGAGATAATACATGGATAACGTAGGGTTGAGAAACAATCTGTGCAGGAAAGGGCTGGCGCTTCTGTTCATGCTGGCAATGATGCTGGTGGCGGGCGCAGCTACTCTCGTGTTTGCTGAAAAAGCTTCGGCTCACGGGTACATCGAATCGCCAGCGAGTCGCTCTTACTTGTGCAAGACAGGGCAAAACAAAGGCTGCGGTCAAATCCAGTACGAACCGCAAAGCGTGGAGGGCATCGGCTCGTTCCCGCAGTCCGGTCCTGCCGATGGTGAATTTACTGGTGCAGGCCGCTATCCTGAGCTTTACGCACAAACAGCAGATCGTTGGAGCAAGGTTACCTTGCAGGGTGGACAAAATACATTTACTTGGAAGCTGACAGCCCCGCATAGCACGGCGGAGTGGAAATATTACATCACGAAAAAAGACTGGAATCCTGACAAGCCGCTTGCCAGAGCGGATCTGGAGCTGTTCTGCTCGTTCCAGGACGGAGGGAAAAGGCCGCCATTCACGGTAACGCATTCGTGCAATGTACCGACAGATCGCAGCGGCTACCACATTATTTTGGGTGTTTGGGAGATTGCCGATACGGGCATGGCGTTTTATCAGGCGATTGACGTGAATCTGATTAACGATGGAACGGGTGGCGAGCAACAGCCAACTGTTCCGGGCAATGTGACTTCCGTATCGCAGACAGCTACAAGCATTGAGCTTAGCTGGAGCAATTCTGTAGCCTCTAATGGAATCAAGCAGTACGATGTGTATCGCGATGGACAAAAAATCGCATCCACCAAGGAAACGGCATATACGGACAAAGGCTTGACGCCTGCTACCGCTTACACCTACACCGTCGTGGCAGTGGATACCAGAGGAAAAGAGTCCAAGCCAAGCAAGGCACTGACTGTTCGCACAAAAGCGGAAGATATCGTGGATAAGGAAGCACCGACCGCACCAACAGGTATCATGTCTCATCACCAGACAGAGACGGTGATTGATCTGATGTGGAGCCCTTCCCGAGACAATGTTGGAGTCGTGAAATATAAGGTTTACCGTGATGGCACACAAGTAGGGACAGTTGACCAGCCCTCCTTTGTCGATAAACAATTAACCCCGGGAACGTCGTATACGTATACGATCAAAGCCGTGGACGCGGCAGGAAATGTTTCCGAAGCGAGCGCACCATTTGCCGTCAGTACGAAGAAGAAGAGTCCGGAAGTACCGGGTGAAATTCCTGCGTGGGATTCCTCTGCTGTCTATGTACAGGGTGATCGTGTCATCTACAACGGATTGGAATACGTAGCGAAATGGTGGGTAACAGGCGAGCGGCCGGATCGTTCCGATGCATGGAAGCTGGTAAGCGATGCCGTACTGTCATGGGATGCAGGCAAAGCCTATGAGGGCGGGACAAAAGTGAGCTACGAAGACCAGGTTTACAAGGCAAAATGGTGGACAAAAGGCGAAGAGCCAGGAAAATCCGCTGTATGGGATCTCGCTGAATAATGTTGCAAAGCCCGGGTGAACAGCCTGGGCTTTGTTTTTTATGTACTGCCATTATTTTGCCGATTCCTGCTTGTTTTGTTATACTTATAATTTAAGAGATAAACAGTTCTCTGTTACATCGGTGCATGATTGTTTTCCCATCTTATAAGGTTAGAAGGAAACGAAAAAATGAATGAAACCTATTCGCTAAAAGAAAAATGGCGACAGTTTTTGACTGTATTGCTTCCTATCTTGATATCGCAACTGGCGCTGTTTTCCATGACGTTCGCCGATACGATTATGTCAGGGCATGCGAGTCCGACAGATTTGGCGGGTGTAGCGATTGGGGCGAGTCTGTGGACACCTGTTCAAGCAGGCTTGACCGGGATTTTGATGGCAGTCATGCCAATGGTTGCACAGATGGTTGGGGCAGGGAAACGAGATCAGGTGCCTTATACCGTGATGCAAGCCTTGTATTTGAGTGTGGCGATTGCTATTGGCGTCATGATCGTCGGCGGTTTGCTGCTTGATCCGATCCTGAACTGGATGCAACTGGAGCCGGAGGTAAGCACGATTGCGCGTGGCTTCCTGCATGCAATTGGCCTCGGAATTATTCCGATGTTCCTCTATACTGTACTCCGTTGCTTTATCGACGCATTGGGACAGACACGGGTAACGATGTTCATTACCTTGCTATCTTTACCCATTAACGTGTTATTGAACTACGCATTTATTTTTGGTCATTTTGGCTTGCCTCGACTGGGGGGAATCGGTGCCGGGTACGCTTCTGCCATTACGTATTGGTGTATCCTGCTCATTAGTCTGGTCGTCGTGAATCGCGTCCACCCTTTTGTCGAATTTGGCATGTTCTCTACATTTTATCGCATCTCCATGAAGGCATGGAAAGAGCTGCTGAAGCTCGGGCTGCCCATCGGATTTTCCATCTTCTGCGAGGTCAGCATTTTTGCTGCCGTCACGTTGTTCATGAGTGAATACAGCACGATTACGATTGCGGCGCATCAGGCAGCGATGAACTTCGCGTCATTCCTGTACATGGTGCCACTGAGCATATCCATGGCGTTGACGATCGTCGTCGGCTTTGAGGTCGGAGCCAAAAGGTTTCAGGACGCGAAGCAGTACAGTTATTTGGGCATAGGGATTGCGCTTGGCATCGCCCTGATGTTTGGGGTCAGCTTGCTGATGTTTAGCAAGCAAGTAGCCGGTTTCTACACGACGGACATAGAGGTGTTGGAGCTTGCCCAGCATTTCTTGATGTACTCGATCCTTTTCCTGATCTCTGATGCTGTCGCTGCCCCGATCCAAGGGGTACTGCGCGGGTACAAGGATGTGACCGTTCCCTTTATCGTAGCGCTGGTATCCTACTGGGTGATTGGCTTGCCTTTGGGATATATCCTGGCGAAGTTCACTTCGCTTGCCGCATTTGGCTACTGGATTGGTCTGATCACGGGATTGGCTGCCGGAGCCATCTTCCTTTTTGGACGTCTGCTGTCGTTACAAAAACGCATGATTCGCAGTCATTCATAAAGCAAAAGCGAAGCGGAAAATCCCTGGCGAGGGGGTTTTCCGCTTTTTGCATGAAGACAGAGGGGCCGGATTACAATAGGAGCAGCAGATGAAAAATTTCTCTCCTATTTTTCAGGGAGAGCGTATATACTTTCTAATAGAGTGATGGAAGAAAAGCTGACATTAAACGAGAGGGGAGGAGAAACGAATGGCTTATGATTTTTTGATGAAGCTGGGGATTGCGATGTTTCTGGGCTTGCTGATCGGGATGGACAGACAGTTGAAGCACAAGCCGCTTGGCGTGAAGACAAGCATGGTCATATCGGTGGCGAGCTGCTTGATTACGATTGTTTCGATTGAGTCTGTCCATCGGTTCTCCTTGCCTGGGCACACCAATATGGACCCGTTGCGACTTGCTGCACAAATTGTCAGCGGGGTCGGTTTTCTCGGCGCCGGCGTCATTTTGCGCAGAAGCAACGATGTGATTTCCGGGCTGACGACAGCTTCCATGGTCTGGGCGGCTTCCGGGCTGGGTATTGCGGTGGGAGCAGGTTTTTACTTTGAGGCTGTGACCGCGACAGTCCTGATCATTTTGGCGATCAACCTGTTTCCGCTCATCCTCAAATGGGTCGGACCCGAATCTTTGCGGCAACGAGATTTGTCGATCAAGATCGTGGTCGAGAGCGGCGGCGATCTGGATGGCATTTTCAAGCAGATTAAGCACATCGACCTGCAGGTGAAGCGGGTCAAGGTCAAGGACCTGGAGAACGGACTGCAAAAGCTGGAGATGATGATTACCGCTTCGGAGAATACATATACGACTGATATTTACAGCTTGCTGAAAGCTGTGGATCACGTGATGTCCGTCGAGGTAGAAAGCAGATAAGCACTTGGACAAGAACCGCAGTTTGCCACACAAGAGGCGCTGCGGTTTTTTATATACACTTCTCCTCTTGATAACAAGAATGAAAATCATTATCATTTTAATTGAATACGTCTGCCTTTATTCCAAAAGGGAAGAAGTGGACATGATAAAAGAGGCAATCATTCATAGAGGAGGATGCGAGATGGAATTTCGTATTGAAAAAGACACGTTGGGTGAAATGAAAGTGCCTGCCGACAAGCTGTGGGGGGCGCAAACGCAGCGCAGCTTCCAGAACTTCGAGATCGGTGAAGAAAAAATGCCGCTGGAAGTTGTCCGCATGTTTGCCATTCTGAAAAGAAGCGCAGCTTTGGCTAACCAAAAGCTGGGCAAGCTGGATGCGGAAAAGGCCGAAGCGATCGTGGCAGCAGCAGACGAAGTCATCGCAGGAAAATGGAACGAGCATTTCCCGTTGGTTGTCTGGCAAACGGGAAGCGGCACCCAGTCCAACATGAACGTCAACGAAGTCATCGCGCACCGCGCCAACCAACTGCTGGAGGCAAAAGGCAGCAGCGCGCGCATTCACGCCAACGACGATGTGAACAAATCGCAAAGCTCCAACGATACGTTCCCGACTGCCATGCACATGGCTGGACTGGTCGCAGTCGAGGATCAAGTTTTGCCTGCACTCGCCCTGCTGAAACAGACGCTGAAAGAAAAGAGCGAAGCATACATAGACATCATCAAAATCGGCCGGACTCACTTGCAGGATGCTACCCCGCTGACACTCGGTCAGGAAATCAGCGGCTGGGTGCGCATGCTGGAAAAAACGGAGAAAATGATCAAGGAAAGCAACGAGTATTTGCGCGAACTGGCGATTGGCGGTACCGCGGTTGGAACAGGCATCAACGCACATCCGCGCTTCGGTGAGATGGTCGCTGCGGAAATCAGTGAAGCGACCAGCAAAAAGTTTGTCACGGCGGAAAATAAATTCCACGCGCTGACCAGCCACGATGAGCTGGTGCACGTACATGGCGCGTTGAAGGCACTGGCAGCCGACTTGATGAAGATCGCCAATGACGTCAGATGGCTGGCGAGCGGCCCGCGCTGCGGCATCGGTGAAATCGTGATCCCTGCCAATGAGCCAGGCAGCTCCATCATGCCAGGAAAAGTGAATCCGACGCAAAGCGAAGCGATCACGATGGTAGCTTGCCAAGTCATGGGCAACGATGCCGCTATCGGTTTTGCCGCTAGTCAAGGCAACTTCGAGCTGAACGTGTTCAAGCCGGTTATCATCTACAATTTCCTGCAATCCGCACGTCTGCTTGCAGACTCGATCAAGTCGTTCAACGACCATTGCGCGGTAGGCATTGAGCCGAACCTTGCTGTTATCAAGGAGAACCTGAACAACTCGTTGATGCTGGTAACGGCGCTCAACCCGCATATCGGCTATGAAAATGCGGCAGCGGTAGCGAAACTGGCGCACAAGGAAGGCATTACGCTCAAGGAAGCAGCGATCAAGAGCAACCTTTTGACAGAGGAGCAATTCGACGCGGTAGTGCGTCCTGAGCAAATGATTCATCCAAAAGAATAAAAAGCAGTCGGAAGCTTTCGCACGCCAGTGTGTGAGTCGACTGATCCAGCCGATGGCGTGAGTGCCGTCGGCTTTTTTGTTTGGGAAGGCGTGTAGAAGCGGGCGAACTCGCTCCAGGACTTGCGATTTTCGCCGAGCATTTGGGCTGCCTGACGCAGCTTTAGCTTTTCTTTAAACATTTTTGCTATAGTGGTCAGTAACGACTCGGATTCGTGCGGAGGTGCGGACAATGAGAATTTTGATCGTAGATGACGACAAGGAAATTGTGGACTTGCTGGCGATTTATTTGGGCAACGAAGGCTACGAAATCGAAAAAGCCTACGACGGCTTGCAGGCGCTGGAAAAGCTGGCGCAAAAAAGCATGGATCTCGTCATTTTGGACGTGATGATGCCCAATATCGATGGGCTGGAAGTGACAAAACGCATACGCAAAAATTCCACCATCCCGATCTTGATGGCCAGCGCCAAGACGAACGACATGGATAAAATCATGGGACTGATGACGGGAGCCGACGACTATGTCGTCAAGCCGTTCAATCCGCTGGAGGTCATTGCGCGGGTGAAGTCGCTCCTGCGGCGGGCGAACTACGTGCAGCAGCAAAAACAAGACCATGTGATCGAGGCGGGGCCGCTCATTATCGACAAGCAAAGCCATGTCGTCCAGACGAAGGACGGCATCCCGATCAAGCTGACGGCGCTCGAATTTTCCGTGCTGTTTTTGCTGGCGAGCCACCCCAACCGGGTATTTTCTTCCGAAGAAATTTTCGACCGCTGCTGGAAAATGGAGAACTACGTGTCCTACAAAACCGTCATGGTACACATCAGCAACTTGCGGGAGAAGCTGGAGAAAGCGACGAAGGGCGAGAAGGTGATCCAAACGGTCTGGGGGGTGGGCTATAAAATTGAAGCTTAGTACCAAGTATTTTTTTCGCATTCTCGTCGATCTGTTGCTCAGCTTGCTGATTTTTTACGCCCTGTTCCAGACAGCCGCTTATTTCGCCAACAAATATTTGTACAGCATTCCCCAGATCAAAGAGTACGTCTGGATGCTGAGACGCACATTCGGGACAGATTCTTTCAAAATCCCGATCATTCTCTTGGCGACAGGCTTGTTTGCCGCCTGGACGATCGTCCGTATTCGCAAATACGTCGAGCAAAAGCAGATGGAGCAAATTATTTCCGAGCTGCACTACATTGCCAAAGGAAACTATGAGCACGTTATTTCCATACGCCCCGAAGGCAATTTGGGGAATGTCGTGGACAGCATTCATGCGCTGGTGAAAAGCACGCGCGATGCGATGGAGGAGGAGCGGCGGCTGGAGCAGTCCAAAGATGATCTGGTGACCAACGTTTCCCACGACCTGCGCACTCCGTTGACTTCGATTATTGGATATTTGGGGCTGATCGAGCAGAACAAGTACACGGACGAACAGCAGATCAAGCAGTACGCCCATATCGCTTATGAAAAGGCCAAACAGATGAACGTGCTGGTCAACGATCTGTTTGAATATACCAAGGTGCGAAACAGAGGAGCGCATGTGAGCCACACGCAATTTGATCTGGTCGAGCTGGTCGAGCAAGTATCGGTCGGTTTTCGCATCGACGCGCAGGAAGCGGGGCTGTCTCTGCACGTCGATACGCCGGATCAAAAAATCGAAATGACCGGAGACACCGACAAGCTCGTGCGCGTGTTGGAAAATCTCATTTCCAACGCGGTAAAATACGGGCGTGACGGTACGGACATTCTCGTGCGCGTATTTGTTGAGGGGCGGGGAGTGGCTATTACCGTTGCCAACAACGGGGCGCCCATCCCGGCTGAGTATTTGCCGAGCTTGTTTGAACGGTTTTTTCGCGTGGAAGGCTCGCGCTCCAAAGAAACAGGCGGATCAGGTCTTGGACTCGCCATCGCCAAAAGCATTATCGACTTGCACCAGGGCACGATTTCTGTGGAGAGCACGCCGGAGTGGACGACGTTCACCGTATGGCTTCCCCGCACTATAAGCGGAACGTTATAAATCCTTTACTCTTTCTTTACCATTGGTTGCGATTTTTTTTAATCTGAAAGCCTATCCTTATCAGCATGGATGTAGAACGTGTCATGTGGGCAAGGAGGGCTTTTTTTATGAGGAGAGGCAATTTGCTGCTGTTGTTGGTGGCTCTGGTGGTCGGAATTGCGTTTTTTCGCGATACGATTTCCGCAGAGGCTGACCTGCGGCTTAATCAAGTCTTGGGGAATTTGCGGGTGCTGGACGCCAATGTAGATGCGCGGGCAGCCATCCTGATCGATAGTCAGACAGGCGAAGTCCTGTATGCGCAAGACGCCGATACAGCATATCCGGTGGCGAGTATGTCCAAAATGATGACCGAGTACCTGCTGCTCGCAGCGATCCGGGAACAGCGGGTAACGTGGGAAGACGAGGTGCCTGTTTCCGTCAATGCTGCCAGCGCCGAGGGAGCGAGAGTCAGTCTTGAGCCGGGGCGCAGCTATCCGTTGAAAGACTTGTACGAAGCCATGGCAGTCGGCTCAGCGAACAATGCGGCAGTGGCGATTGGCGAATATTTGGCAGGCAGCACCCCGGCCTTTGCCGAGCAGATGAATTTGAAAGCGGCGGAGCTTGGTTTGACAGCCTCGTCATTTGTGAATGCGACCGGACTGGATTATGATTATGGACAAAACGAAATGACAGCGAGAGACGTGGGAATGCTCGCTTACTATTTGATCCGGGATTTTCCCGAGATTGTGGATTTGACCGCGCAGCCGTCTGTGCGGCTTACAACAGGAGAAAGAGTGAAAAACACCAATCTGATGGTGCAAGCAGACGACCATTCGATGAGCGTGCTCGGACTGGACGGGCTGAAAACGGGCTTCACCGATCAGGCAGGCTACTGTTTCACCGGAACCGCCAAACAAGGCGATAAACGCTTGATCTCCGTGGTGATGGGCGCAGAAAATGAGGCGATTCGTTTTACGGAGACGAAGAAGTTGTTGGAGAGGGGATTCGACCTTGAGTCAGACCGAAAAAAAGGGTAACCCGCTGGGACTGGTGACCATCGTTGGCTATATCGTGTTCGCCCTGTATTTGTTTTTGGTGGTCAAAATATTGCTGTTTAAATTCGGCAGCTTGGACAGAGAGCTGCTGGCAGCGCAATGGGAGATTGTGCGTAGCGACCCCGGAGCCATTTTGGAGCGTTTTCACACGCGAGCCAATTTGGTGCCTTTTCATGAAATCCAAAGCTATTTGCACGCGATTCAGCAACATCGCAGCGGGCACAGTCTGGTGAACTTTGCTGGGAACATAGTGGCTTTTATGCCGTTCGGCTTTTTGCTGCCGCTTTTGTTTGCCAAAAAGGCGAGCGGAATGGGAAAAGTCGTGTGGCTCTCGTTCTTGCTGAGCCTGCTGCTGGAGACAACTCAGCTGGTCATGAGTTGCGGGACATTTGACGTCGACGACCTTTTGCTGAACACGTCAGGAGGGTTTTTGGGTTATGTCATGTACAGACTGGTGCGGCTGGCCTTTTTTCCGCGTGTCCAAAACAGGAGAAGCTCCGTGGCTGTTCATTCCACAAGAAATTAACCGATCAGGCAAAAAGCCGTTGACCTTAGGTCTGACCTAAGGTGTAAGGTTAAGGTAATCCTGGCCGGGAGTGGTGTTGCATGAAAAATGAAATCACAATCAGCGAGCTGGCGCGCATTATGAATGTGTCTGTGCATCAAATTCGCTACTTTGAAGAGAAAGGCATTTTCCAGCCTGCCTATATCGATGACAACCAGTACAGAATGTACAGCATCGAGCAGATTTACGAGCTGTCTCACATCTTGCTGCTGCGCAGACTGGGGGTATCCGTATCTGCCATCAAGGATTGCCTGACAGCTTTCACCGCAGATCAATATCAGCAATTGCTCCGCCAGTCGTTGCTGGAAACGAACGCGCAAATTCGCAAGCTTTTGGAACTGCAAGCATTCATTCAAAAAGTATTGCGAGAGCAGCATGATTTTGCGAGTCGGCCCGATTCCTTTCAAATAAAGCGGTACGAACCTGTCCGTCTCATGCGTTGGCTGGAAATGGACGAACAGGCACACATTCAGGCGAGACAACTCGCTGAACAGGCCAGGCTGGTGCCAAACCTGTTCGAGACAGACGTCCACTATTTGTACGACGGTTCGGGAACGGTGTCCTTGTGTCTGGAAGCGCCGGAGTCTGGAAACATTACGTTGCCTGGCGGCTCATACCTGTCTTTTCAAGGGCTGGCGAATGGCGATGCGGCAACCGACCAGTTGATCGAGCGCTTTTACGAGTATCTGGCGGCTCAATCTCTCGTCGCGACCGGACCGCTTGTGCTGATTGAAAAATCGTATTTGTCTTTGTTCAGCGGCCAGCACTTGCATTACGAGCTGCGGGTACTGCTGGACGCTGCTGACTTGTAAAAAGGAGGTGCAGGCATCATGAATGTCTCACCGATCACGCTGGAACCGATGCAGGCGAAGTACAATCAACCAGTCAGCCGTCTGCTTGTTGAGAGCTTTCGCAACAAGTTTCAGCCATTAACCAAAATGAGCGACAGTGAGTTGGCGCGGTGCTTTGAAATTTTGCTCCATCATTTTCCCGATGAACCGGCAAGTCAGCGAGCCGTTGCCGTTCAAAACGGAGAGGTTGTCGGGACGCTCTCGCTCAAATGGAAGACCGCCGAGGAAGCGAAGCAAGAAAATCTGTTTCCTCCGTGGGATGAGTTCAAAACATTCGGGAAATGGCAGCTATTGAAGCTGACTATCGGCCTGTACTGTCTCACCCATCAGTTGAAAGTGGGCGAGTGCTATATTGCCGATGTGGCTGTCCACCCGCTGCATCAGGGGAAGGGAGTCGGCAAACTTTTGATGCAATGGGCGTTGAATGAATGGCAAGACCGCCCGCAACTGGATCAGCTCAGTTTGCATGTCTCCGGGAAAAACCAGCGTGCCAAGCAATTGTACGAACAGCTGTCTTTTCGCACCCAAACCAGGCAACAAAGCTTGACCAGCTTGCTTTTGTTCAAGGAATACGAATGGGAGTATATGGTGCGAACACGGAGAGCAGGGGAAAGTGCATGAAACGCAAATGGATGATCAGTATCATGAGCACCCGCCGAGGTGCTCTTTTTTATGCAGACAGTTCCCCTTGTTTTGTCCCAACGCCTATGTTTACACTAATAATTAGTTGAAAGCTACGACCTATTCTATCGAAAGAGAAGGTGATTCTCTTTGCTGCATAAAGCGCAAGAAGTTTTGCAAAAATACTTTGGCTACGAAACATTTCGCGAGGGACAAAAGAAAATTATCGAAAGCCTCCTGGAAGGACACGACACGGTAGGCATCATGCCGACGGGCGGGGGAAAATCAATCTGCTACCAGGTTCCGGCGATGCTTTTTGACGGGGTAACCATCGTCATCTCGCCGCTCATTTCCTTGATGAAGGATCAGGTTGACGTACTGGTCAGCATGGGGATTGCCGCTACGCAAATCAACAGCTCGCTCGATTACAGCGAGGTGCGGGAGCGACTGCGGATGGCTGCGCGCGGCGAATACAAGCTGCTCTACATTGCCCCGGAACGGCTCGAATCGGAATCTTTTCAACAACTGATTCGGAATATGCCGATTTCCTTCATCGCTGTCGATGAGGCGCACTGTGTCTCCCAGTGGGGGCATGATTTCCGCCCAAGCTATCTGGAAATCGCCCGTTTTTTGGACACGCTGCCAGAGCGTCCGATCGTCGCTGCCTTGACTGCGACAGCGACACCGGAAGTAACCGCTGATATCAAGCGCCAGCTGTCGCTTGCAGACGAGCGGCTTTTCATCACGGGCTTTGGCAGGGACAACCTCATCCTGTCCGTGCGCAAAGGGGAAAATCGCCGCGAGTTCATCCAATCTTATTTGAAGGCGAACAGACAGCAGGCCGGAATTATTTACGCTGCGACGAGAAAAGACGTCGATGCCCTTCATGCCGATCTGGCAAAGCGCGGCTTTCCGGTCACCAAATACCACGCCGGACTGTCAGAGGAAGAGCGTGCTGCCAATCAGGAAGCTTTCCTGTTCGACGACGTTCGCACGATGGTTGCCACCAATGCGTTCGGAATGGGAATCGACAAGTCCAACGTGCGCTATGTCATTCATTACAACATGCCGAAAAACCTGGAGGCGTACTATCAGGAGGCCGGGCGCGCCGGGCGTGACGGCGAGCCGAGCGAGTGCATTTTGCTGTACCAGCCGCAGGATATTCAGACCCAG
This sequence comes from Brevibacillus sp. HD3.3A, assembly GCF_013284375.2. Classification (NCBI taxonomy): domain Bacteria; kingdom Bacillati; phylum Bacillota; class Bacilli; order Caryophanales; family Paenibacillaceae; genus Brevibacillus; species Brevibacillus sp. HD3.3A. The sequence continues at coordinate 5,870,872 of NZ_CP085874.1, read as the reverse complement.
TCGTTTTTCATTGAGCAAAACCAGCTGACGGACGAGCGCAAGGATCACGAGTACAAAAAGCTCTACGCCATGGTCGATTACTGCCGGACGCCGAGGTGTTTGCAGCAGTATATCGTGCAGTATTTCGGGGAAGCCGATGCCCCGGAGTGCGGCCGCTGCCACAACTGCACCGATGAGACAGAGCTGAGCGACATCACGCTCGAAGCGCAAAAAATCTTTTCCTGCGTGAAGCGCATGCGGGAACGCTTCGGCGCGGCACTGGTCGCACAGGTGCTCAAAGGCTCGAAAAACAAAAAGGTGACCCAGCTCCAATTTGATCAGCTTCCCACGTACGGTCTGATGAAGGAGTACAAGGAAAAAGAAATTGCCGACCTGATCCAGCTGCTGATCGCGGAAGGGTACTTGCAGGTGACAGAGAGCCAATACCCGATCGTCAAGCTGGGAGAGCGGGCATTGCCCGTTTTGATGGGCGAAGAGCGCGTCGTGCAAAAAATCTCGATCCGTCCGGTTGCTCTCACGGAAGATGACGAGCTGTTCGAACAGCTGCGAACGCTGCGCAAAGAAATCTCGCAAAAAGAAGGCGTGCCGCCGTACGTCATTTTCCACGACAGCACTTTGAAGGAAATGAGCAGCCTTTGCCCGACTGACAAACAGGCCATGCTCAAGATCAAAGGTGTGGGCGAATCCAAATTCGACAAGTACGGGCAGCTCTTCCTTGAGTGCTTGCAAAACTACGCTGCCGTCAAGCCGTGACTTCTTTTGTCGCGGCTTTTTTGTGGGGAGAATCAGCAAAAATCGTCCCATTCGCCGGCACTGCCTGCTATAGTTAGAGAGAAAGCCAAAATTTTCTTAGAATAGAGAACAGGAGGAGCGAAAAGCTTTACCAGCGCACGGGATCTGACAGAATGAGAGAAACAGAGGGGAAACTATGAAAAAGAAGGTAGCTTTACTGGCAAAAAGCTTGATGAGCGTAGCGATGACCACAATGGTGCTGGGCAGTGCCTTGGCGGGAATCGCTGCACCGACAAAAGCGGCGGAAGCGCCGACCAAAATCACGCTGTTGGGCACATCTGACATCCACGGCCGCTTCATGCCATGGGATTATGCGCTCGACGGCCCGAATACAAACGGCAGCCTGACGCAACTGTTCACCATGATCAAGGACATTCGCAAAGAAAATCCGAACACCGTACTGGTCGATGCAGGTGATTCGATACAAGACAACTCCGCTGAACTGTTCAACGACCAGCCGCAGTCGCCGATGATGGTCGCCATGAACGAAATGAACTACGACGCCTGGGCGTTTGGCAACCACGAGTTCAACTTCGGACTGGATGTACTGGACAAAATCAGCGGCCAGTATAAAGGGGCAGTTCTCGCGGGCAACATCTACAAAGAAAATGGCGAGCGTTTCTTGCCTGCTTATACGATCGTAGAGCGCGCAGGCGTAAAAATCGGTCTGATCGGCATGAACACGCCAATGATTACCGATTTTGAAAAAGGCACCGACCATCTGGATGGCCTCGTGGTCAAAAATCCGGTAGAAGAAACGAAGAAAGCCGTAAAAGAACTGCAAGGCAAGGTAGACGTCATGATCGGCGTCATGCATATGGGCATCGAGAACGAAAACGGCATTCCAGGCACAGGCGTAGCTGATATCGCCAACGCCGTACCGGAGCTGACCGCCATTTTTGCGGGCCACATGCACAAACTGGTGAAAAAAGAAGAAATCAACGGTGTGCTGATTTCCGAGCCGGACAAATACGGTACGCACCTGTCGCGCATTGATCTGACTTTTGAAAAGAAAGACGGCAAAGTTGTGCTGACCAGCAAGGAAGCGACTGCTTTGCCTGTAAAAGGCGCTGACGGCACTCCGGCTGTTTCCGATCCTGAGCTGGAAACGAAGCTCAAGCCGTTCCACGAGTTTGCCCGCGCAGATGCGAACATCGTTGTTGCCGAGCTGAAAGGCATGAACCTGGTGCCGAAAAACGAGGTGGAAGGCATCCCGACTGTGCAAATTCAGGAGACGCCACTGTCCGACTTCTTCCACGAAGTGATGCTCTACTACAGCAAGGCAGACGTCGTCGCTCACCAGATCGACAACGACAAGGCCAAGCTCGATGTCGGCCCGATCAAGAAAAAAGACATCGCCTACAACTATCAGTACACATTCGGCGAAATCACAGTATACAAAGTGACCGGAAAAGATTTGAAAGATTACATGGAGTGGGCAGTAGGCTACTTCAATTCCACTCGTCCTGGCGACGTAACTGTCAGCTTTGACCCGAAACGCCGCGCTTCCAAATACAGCACCAACGACTTCTTCGGCGGCGTGAAATACGAGATTGACCTGACCAAGCCATACGGCAGCCGCATCACCAACTTGCGCAAGCTCGACGGAACACCAATCAAGCCAGAGGACAGCTTGAAGCTCGGCATGAATGCGTACCGGATGGAAGCCCTGCAAGCAAAAGGCGGCGCGCTGGAAGGACGCAAGTTCGATCAGCTGTGGACGTCCAAAGCAAATGATGCTTTTGGAGAAACAGGCGGAACAATCCGCAACCGCGCTATCGCGTACTTGCAAGAAGTGAAAAAAGGCGTATATGAGCCAAAAGTGCAAAACAACTGGAAGATCATCGGCGTCGACACCTCTGCTCCTGAGCGCAAAGACGTAGTAGAGCTGATCAATGCTGGCGTCCTGAGCGTTCCGAAAACAGAAGACGGCAAATACACCAATATCGCTTCGATCAACATCAAAGATGCGGTGACCAAAGAAGAAATCGCGGAACTGACAGCGAAGGCAAAAGTCGACGCAGCGAAATTCGCGAACGTGAAAACAAAAGGCGAGTTTTATCGCCTGCTGAACGAAGCGAGAAAAGCAGCGGCGGTCAAGGAAGCGCAAGCAACCCCTGCTGCCCCTGCGACGACTACGCAACAGAAGAAATAACGCAGCTTGGTCTCGAACCGCACCAAAAAAGCCGTGACGCTTACAGTCACGGCTTTTTGCTGTTCAGGCGGTCTTCTTTTCGCAGCTTTTTCAGGAACTAATCGACTAACCGACGATTCGCTTGCGATGCTTCACCAGGTACAGCAGGAATACGAGCAGCAGCAAGCCTTGGCCGACAATCGCTGCGGAGATGGAAGCGCCGAGGTAAACAATCAGGTAGTAAATTCCCGAGCCGGCTGCCATCAGGAAATTCTCGATAAAATTTTGAATGGCGATGGTTTTCCCGGAGCCGACCATCTTTTTGCCTTCTTCTTGCAGGACGGTGTTCATCGGAATGATGAATACTCCTCCCATGAACCCGACCAAAAGCAGCAGGGAGATGGCGATGCCGATTACGTGAATCCACGGGAACAGCACGATGATGAGAAACATGCCGAAGCCGTAACCGACCGAGCGCGTGAAGCGGGACAGCGGAATCAGCTTCGGTGCGAGAAACGCGCCGATGATGATGCCGATGGAAGTCGTAGCCAAAATCAGCGAGACGGAGAAGCTTTGCGGATTGATCCCGAGAGCGACGGGAATCCAGGCCAGTACAGCTACCCGCAGGACAGCGGAACTCATCCAGAACGCCCCTGTGCCGATCAAAGAAAAGCTCGTTTCCGGGCGGTTCATCAAGTGCTGGAAGTCGATGAAAAAGCGGCGAGCTTCCGCACCGTATCGAATCAGGCTGTTTCCTTTGATGCGCGGGATGAAAAAGGTCATGCCCAGTGACAGCAAGTAGAGAGCGAGACAGATGCTCGACGACAAGAGCGGTGCGGTCGTGGAGGCAATCGCTCCGCCTCCGCCGATTCCGGTCAAAATGGCGACGATCGTATACGCTTCGATGCGCGCATTGGCCTGGAACAACTCATTTTCATTGCGCGTCAGCTCTGGCAAAATGCCGTACTTGGCAGGCGAGTATACGACGGCTCCCACGCCTACCGTAAAGTAACTGAGCATCAACAGCAAAATGCTCGAATGATCGATCACAAACAAGAGTACGACGCCGAGTGCTTTGATCAAGTTCCCGATCACCAGGACAAACGATTTGGCATGTTTGTCGGCAAAAGGTCCGACGAGCGGAGCCAGAAATACGTAAGGCAGAAAAAAGGAAATCGATACGAGTGCGAGCATCGCGGGAGAAAAACCGTTCTCCCGCAACAAGTTGGCGATGACAAACAAAATCATGTTGTCTGCAAAAGCCGAAAGGAATTGCGTGAAATACAGAGCTTGCAATGGTTGTAGTCGCGTTTTCACATCAGTTTCCTCCACTTTCTGCGAGTTGCTTCAGACTGACGTAATCGGTTTTCCCGCTCCCGAGCAGCGGCAATGTCTTGATGAACTGCATGGTGCCAGGGATGAGCAGTGGCGAGTATTGCTTTTCGGTCAAATACGAGCGCAGTTGACCGAGCGCCACATTTTCGTCTGTCGTAAACAGCAGGACGCGCTCGCCTTTTCGCTGATCATTGACGGTAATCGCAGCGAAGCCGGAATGTCCAAAGCATTGCATCGCCAATTCTTCAATCAGATTCAGCGAGACCATTTCGCCGCCGATCTTGGCGAAGCGTTTCAGTCTGGACTGGATGCTGAGAAAACCTTCCTGGTCGGCTGTCACCAAATCTCCGGTGTGATACCACTCTTCTGCCGGAACGAAGCCTTTTCCGTGGATCAGGTAGCCTTTCATGACGTTCGGGCCTTTGACGAGCAGTTCTCCGCCTGCGTCGATTCCGGCAACAGGGTCCAGGCGATACGACATGCCAGGCACCAAGCGTCCCACCGTACCGGGTTTGTTCGCCAGCGGCGTGTTCAGAGCGAGAATCGGTGCCGTTTCGGTTGCCCCGTACCCTTCAAAAATCCGCACGCCGAATTTCTCCATCCACAGCTTGCGAACATCGTCTTTCAGTTTTTCCGCTCCTGCGAACACATAGCGTAGCGAGTAAAAGTTATACGGGTGCGCCATTCGTCCGTAGCCTGCCATAAACGTCGAGGTGCCGAACAAAATCGTCGCGTTCTGGTCGTACACCAGCTCCGCAATCGCCTTGTAGTGCAGCGGGCTAGGGTACAAGTAGACGGGAATCCCTTTGACGACTGGCAAAAGCGTGCCGGCAGTCAAGCCGAAGCTGTGGAACATCGGCAATGCATTGAAAAACTTGTCGCGGCTCGTAATGTCGATCATGCTGGTCACCTGCTGGATATTCGCATACAGGTTGGTGTGCGTCAGCACGACGCCTTTTGGCTTGCTTTCGCTGCCGGAAGTGAACAGGATCAGCTCATTGGCGCCGTGCGCCGCTTTTTTGCCAGTCAGATAGGAGCCAAAGGCAGCCAGTTTGTCAAAAGCGGTCGCCGATGCTTTCAAATCTTCGAGATAAATCACTTGCATGCTCGGCGACAGGCCAGCGATGATGTGATCCAGCTTGCCTTTTTCGATGAAGGCGCGCGATGTCAGGATCGTGTCGATATGAGCCGTCTCGCAGCAGTCCAGAAGCGAGCGGATGCCGAGCGAAAAGTTCAGGATCGCAGGCGTTTTTCCGATCGAAAACAAGGACAGCAACGTAATCAGGTGACCGACCGAGTTCGGGAGGAACACGCCGACCACTGGTTTTCCCGTCAGCGGCTGCTGCAATTTTTTGCCGAGCAAGTAGCTTCCGATCAGCAACGTGCGATAGTTGATCGCTGTGGTCAAGTCTTTGGCGATTTCCATTTTTGATCCGTTAAGGCGCGCGGCTGCAATCGTTTCATCGAACAGGTTTACATTTTGCTTCATTCGGCTTTGAAAAATTTCATCTTGCAACGTACGGAGGATCAGGTCATTGGCTGCTGCTTTTTGCTCGCGCATCGAACGGTTTTCTTCGCGTGCGATGGTGAACGGGGTGCCTACGGTCATAGTGACGAGTGGAAACAGTTGGAGACGCAGCTTGCCTTTCAGATAGGAGAAGATCGAGCGCTCCAGTCCGTTGATCGCGATCGGATAAACAGTCGCGCCCGTTCTCATGGCGAGGTAGCCTACGCCGCTGTAAATTTTCATCAGGCCGCCAGTCGTCGTGATGCGGCCTTCCGGAAAGATCACCAGCGTCTCCCCTTTGCGGATCACCCGCAGCATATGGCGGATCGAGTAAGGGTTCAGCGGATCGATGGCGATGTGCTTGCGGAAGCGCAGGAAGAAGGCGAAGCGCTTGGCGATCTCCGTGTTGACGACGAAGGTCGCTCCTTTTGGCAAACAGAACGACAGGAGCACCGCGTCCAGCAGGGAGACGTGATTGGGAATGATCAGAGACGGCTGCGTCAGATCGATTTTGTTTAGTCCGTGAACGCGAGGTCGAAACCACAGCATTAAAATCATTTTCAGGAAGGAATGAATGAGGACCATGTGGACCACACCTTTACAAGGAATAATGGCGTTGCTTTATGTTTTCATTGTAAGGAGTGGGGGAAGTAAAAAAAGTACCAACATTCATTGGTACCTGGTAATAAGACCTAGAACAGCTTCTTTTGGCTGGCTTTGGAGGCCGCTTCCTTGCTCGTTTTCACGCCCATTTTTTTCAGGATGCGGTTGATGTGGTTTTTGATCGTGCGCTTGGTGATGTGCAAGGATTGTTCGATTTGCGTCTGGGTTTTTCCTTGGTGAATCAGTTGGAGGATGTCCTTTTCTGCCGGGGAAAGCAGCTTTTGGTTCTCCTCGTTTTTCAGGCGCAAAAACTCGTTGCGCAAAGCGGCTGCGGCGGTCGGGTGAATCGCCGACTGGCGGTTGTGGGCAGCGCGGATCGCTTCGGGAATTTCCTTGAAGCTGGATTTGCTGATGTAATTGACGGCACCAGCGGAAAAGGACTCGACGATGACGTCCTCGGCTGTCAATGACGTCAGCATGATGATTTTACAGTCCGCTTGCAGGGAAATCAGCTCCATGGCCGTTTCGATGCCATCGAGATTGTTTTCGGTCAGGTTGATATCCATGAGGACGATGTCAGCGCCTGCGTTCAAAAACCGCTCCACAGCTTCTGCTTTGGTCCCTGCCTCGCCGACCACGGCCAGACCCGGCTCTTTGTTCAAGTAATCGATCAGACCTTTTCGCCAGACGGGATCATCTTCTACGAGAAATACTTTGATGGCTTCCATGCCGATAGCCCCCTTCCTGCTTTCATCAATGTGTTATGACGCGTTTTTTCGGGAAGAACAGAAAGACGGTCGTGCCTTTTCCCTGCTCGCTGTATATTTCCAGCATTCCTTGATGTTTTTGCATGACATTGTAGCAATAAGACAGGCCAAGCCCGAAGTTTTGTCCGGTTCTTTTGGTAGAGAAAAACGGATCGAGGACATGCGGCAAATTTTCTTTGGAAATGCCTGTTCCCGTATCCGCAACGGCGATGACGAGATGCCGATTGGACAAAAAGAGCTGCACATGGAGCTTTCCGCCGGAGCGCATCGCTTCGATCGCGTTCATGCACAGATTGGTCAACACTTCCCGCAGCTGCACGGCATCGCAGCGCAGACGAAGGCTCTCATCCAGCTCGGCTTCCACTTGAACCTGATATTTTTCCGTGTACGGCTTCAAATTGTGGATGACTTGTGTGACGATTTCGCTCGGCGCAGTAGGGGACTCTTGCAGCTCCACGTCGCGCAGCTGGGTTTGGATGCGGTTCATCATGTCCAGCATGTGCTGGGACGATTGCAGGAGCACTACGGCATCTTCCTGTAAGCCTGGCTGGTTTGTTTCCTTTGCATACGTTTCGATGCGATCCGCGTACAAGGAGATTTTTCCTGCTTCGTTTTTGATCGTATGATTAATGATTTGCGCACCGGATGTGAGAGCACGCAGCGTGCTGTCCAGGCGTCTTTTTTCTACGCGCAGCCGGACGCCGAGGAACCCGTATTTCAGGCTGATGGCGACAATCAGAATGAACTGGATGGCGACGACGAGCATGTTGTACCGCCAGGCTTCGTAATCGTTTTGGATGCGCATGACGTAAATAAAAATAAAGACGAAAAAGAGCGGGACGATAATCAGCACGTTGGTGAAAAAGCTGTTCTTTTTGACCAGCGGGTCTTTCTCGCTCCGGTACTGTACGATGAGCAGCGTGCACGAAACCAGAAAAAAAGGAATGACCCAGGCGACCATGATCCAGTAGTTGAAGGCCAAAACCGGGTGGATCGGCGTAATGGCAAGCATCGAGACCGGGAAGCAGAGCGCAGCAAACTGCGTGATGAGTTTGGTTCTGCGCGCAAGAAACTCCGCCGAATGCACGGCGAACATGAGAAACGAATAAGGCAGTCCGACCTGACAAATAAAAGACGACAGGCGGCTGAGAAAAAGCAAGGTTTGTTCTGTACCAGGCGTCATGGTGAACATCTCCGCCCAAAGCGGCATGATCGTTTCATCGATGACCGCAGAGAGAAAGCCAGCCCCTCCGACAAAGGCAGTGGCACAGGCCCAGCGGATCGACGTCCGTTTCGGGTCGGTGAACAGAGCCAGCAGGCCCAATGCCCACATGGTGAACAAGGTGAAAACCATCATGGCAATCGTGATCTCCTGTCAGTCATGATAAAACCATTATATCGTACCTGCGGAGAATGAAACGAAAATTAATCAACTGTCCATGAAAAGCGAACAGAGACGATCTGCGGGGAAGAGTGAAAAAATTGTGACAGATATGGGTATTTTGAACTATATGCTCTGTTCCTGATTCCAAAAATCGCCTATGATGGTATTCATGCAGATAGTCATACAGAACTCATTTTTATTGATCATGAGACGCGGAGGAGAAGCAGACGAATGATGTCATTTATGAAAAAGCATCTGATTGTTCGTATTTTGTGTGTCATCATCTCCGTCTTGGTTCTGGTCGCTGCGGGAAACATTGCCACGCAGATTGTGCAGACGAGAGATGCGGTTGAAGAAGGAATCAACAATTACAACATGCGCATTGCAGAAAGCTATGCTGCTCAAATGAAGCCGGAGCAGTATGCTGATTTTCTGAAGCAGCCGAAGGAAACGGACCTGTACTGGGAGCTTAGACAGGAGCTGGATGTGTTCCGCACACAAATCGGAGCGATTTACGTCTACTTCGTACGATTTGATGAGAATCAAGTGCCGAAAATTATGATTGATGGACGTCCGCCCAACGATCCGGCTGCTTCTCCGATTGATGAAGTGACAGATATGCCCCCAGATGCTGTGAAGGCGATTATGGCGGGGAACAAGGCAAGCTCGCCCATTATCGAAAATCCGGAGTACGGGACTTACATATCGGCGTATGTTCCTGTCAAAGACAAAAGCGGTGCAGTGCTCGGGGCGTTGGGGATTGATACCGATGTAAAGGTGTACGAGCAGTTGGCGACCAACGTGCTGTGGAAAAGCGTTCCGATCTACATCCTGATGCTCGTTGTCATGTTCGCGGCTGTGCTCGCGATTGTCTGGTTTGTCCAGCGGGCATTGCGTCCGTTGCATGTCGTCAAGGAGAGCGCGGAGAAGCTGGCCGAGGGCGATCTGGCGGCAGCCGGAGTCATTTTGCGTTCCTCTCCGGTAAAGTCCGTGGATGAAATCGGCACCGTCTATCAGTCTATGCTGACGATGTCCGAACATCTGCACAGCCGGGTTCGCGGACTGGTAGTGAATATGGACAAGACGTCCGATCATTTGGTCCTCTCATCGAAAGAACTGGCAGTGAGTGCCGATGAGATGCTGGAGATGGGAGAGAGCATGAATGACAGCGTCAAAGTCATTTACGACGGAGCGCACGCGCAAAAGAAAAGCGCGGACGACAGTGCGAATGCGATTGAAGAGATTGCACTTGGCATAGCGCGGATCGCTGAATCTTCCGCTACGGTGTCCGATGCTTCCATTCACGCTTTGGAAATCGCCCAATCCGGTGACGCGGCAATGAAACGGATGAGCCAGCAGATGCAAGACATTTCGCTTTCGGCTGAGCAGACTTATGAGATCGCCAAAAAATTGAAAGCGTATTCGCAGGAAATCGAGCATGTGCTAGGCACGATCCAAGGCTTCACGGAGCAGACGAAAATTCTCGCGCTGAACGCCTCGATTGAAGCGGCGAGAGCGGGCGAACACGGACTTGGCTTTACGATTGTGGCGCAGGAGGTAGGCAAGCTGGCGAATGCCTCGGCCGCTTCTGTCCAGCAAATCACTGCTTTGTTGGGCAACATCGGAAAAGACTCGGAGAAAATCAGTGTCGAGATGGAGACGGTCACGACAGAGATCAAAGAGGGCGTAGAGTTGTCGACTGAAGCAGAGCGATCGTTTTTGCATGCGGTCAAGGCGTTCATGCTGGTCAGTGAGCAGGTGCAGGAAGTATCCGTCACGACAGAGCAGCTGTCTGCCGGGTCTGAGGAAGTAGCGGCTACGGTCAACAGCATTGCGCACATCGCTTCCGGTGTGAGCGAGCAGACGGAACAGATTCGGACGATGACGAACAGGCAGCTAGAGATGATGAAACAAGTCTACGATGCTTCTGCTGTCCTGAATGCCAACACGCTGGACATGAGAAAAGCGATTCAGCAAGTCAATGTATAGCGACTGTACACAGCCACCCTGTCTGTTTGGAAGGGTGGCTGTTTTTTCGTGATGAGGCATGTACATCCATCATATTCATGGGTAAGCAGGTTTTTCCAAAATGTTGTTGAAATGAAAACGGACAAGTTGTGAGGCAGGTGATCGCAATGAAACGAGTGGATTTCATTTACCAGAAGCTGCTTGATTCAGGTCCTGATACAAAGCTCAGTGCAAGCGAGCTGGCTGAGCTGCTGGGTCTTAGCCGCGCCAACGTAAGCAGTGATTTGAACCGTTTGTGGAAGGAAGGCCGCATCGAAAAGGAGGAGGGGCGTCCTACCCTGTTTTATGTCAAACAGGCGAAGGATTCGCTCTACCTGGCGCAAACCGCATTGGACAGGCTGGCGAAGAAAAACAAAAGCCTGATTACGCGCATCGAGCAGGCCAAAGCGGCTGTGCTGTATCCGCCGCGCGGCATGCATTGTCTGATTCTCGGGGAGACGGGAGTGGGCAAGTCGTGGTTTGCGGGCATGATTCACGAGTTTGCTGTAGATATCGGCCGTCTGGACAAGGGGGCGCCCTTCATCGTCTTTAACTGCGCTGACTACGCCAACAATCCGCAGCTTTTGATCAGCCAATTGTTCGGAGTCAAAAAGGGCGCGTACACCGGAGCGGAAATGGATCGCAAAGGCCTGGTAGAAAAAGCGGACGGCGGCATTCTGTTTCTCGATGAGGTTCATCGGCTGCCAGCGGAAGGCCAGGAAATCTTTTTTACCTTCATGGACAAAGGGACGTTCCGGCGGGTCGGCGAGACGGAAGTGGAACGTACGGCTCAGGTGCAAATCGTCATGGCGACGACCGAAAATCCGGAGTCGAGCTTGCTCAAGACGTTCATGCGCCGCATACCGATGGTGATCAAGCTCCCCTCATTGCTGGAGCGGGGGATGGAGGAGCGTCTCGGGCTCGTCATGGAAATTTTCCGTGAAGAAGCGTTTCGCTTGGGCCGGGAGATTCAAATATCAGCGAGCGTGTTGCAGGCGTTTCTTTGCTATCACTGCCCCAACAACATCGGACAACTGAAGACCGACATCCAGCTGACCTGCGCCAGCGCTTATGCCGAGTATATCTCCCTGAAAAAGCATGTTTTGCACATCTCCATTCAGGATGTGCCCCATCACGTCAAGCAGGGACTGCTCATGGCAAAAGACTACAGGCAGGAGCTGGACGAGCTGATTGGCACCGAGCACAAATGTTTTGTCGTGCAGCCCTCCGAGGAAAGCATCTGGTTTGGCGGCGAGCAGGAGGATGCTGCCAACAGCGTCTATGAAAAGATCGAGCAGAAAATATACGAGCTGCAAAATCAGGGCGTCAGCGAAGAAGAGCTGGAATTTGACATAGAAAACTACTTCACGACTTTTATCAAAGGGGTTCATCAGCGAATCAACAAAGGAGATATGGCACGTATCATTGATCCGATCATTATCCACCTGGTCGAAGACATCGTGCGCTATGCGGAAGCGAAGCTGGAGAAAATTTTGAGCCAAAAAGTAATCTTCGGGCTGGCGCTGCACATCCAGACGTCAAAGGAGCGATTGTCGCAAGGGAAGCAGATCGTCCATCCGCATATCAACAGCGTGCGGCTCAAGTACAAAAAAGAGTTCGCTGTAGCATTGGAATGCGTGCGGATGATCGAGGAAGCTTTGCTCATGGACTTGCCGATTGGCGAAGCGGGCTACCTCACCATGTTTTTCGTGCTGGATGACGAGAGCATGCAAGAGGAGCGGGAAACGGTGGGCGTGCTTGTCATTACACACGGCAGCGGAGGCGCGACAGCCATGGTCGATGTGACCAATCGGTTGCTTGTCACCCAATACGCGCGGGCAATTGACTTGCCGCTGGAAGAAGACTCCATGCTTGTGCTGGAGCAGGCGATCAAGACAGCGCGGGACATCGGCAGCGCATCCGGCCTGCTTTTGCTCGTCGATATGGGCTCGCTGCTCGGTTTTGGGGAAATGATCGAAAAGGAACTGGGAATCCCGGTAAAGGTAGTGCCGATGGTGAGCACCCCGCACGTCATCGAAGCGACGCGCAAGGCCATGCTCGGACATTCTTTGGAGGATGTGTACCGCGATGTCGTCAGCATATCGATGCTGCATCGCGAGGAGCTGCCCAAGGAGCCGCCAGCCAAGCTGTCGCCAGCTTTGACGATTGTAGCAGCCTGCCTGTCGGGCGAGGGCAGCGCGCTATTTTTAAAACAACTGCTGGAATCGCGGCTGCGCTATGACGAAAAGCTGTTGGAATTTGTGCCGCTGCAACTGCTGGACAAAGCACAGGCCAAAAGTCGGCTGAAAAAAATCAAGGAAGAACGGACCGTTTTGTGCGTCGTGAGCAATTACATGCTCGATCGCGGCTTGCGCTGCTACAGCATGGATGATGTGATGAACGGCGAGGCGCTGTCCGATATCCAGCAGCTGATCGACCTGGAAGAAGCGTACGTGAAAATGAAACAATCGCTCAAAGAACATCTGAAAATGGTAAAAGGGCAGGACATTCTCGATGACGTCAGGACGTGTGTGACCCGCATGGAAGAAAGACTGGGCAACACGCTTACTTTTGATACGAGAATCGGAGCCTATTTGCACATTTGTTGTCTCGTCGATCGGCTGAAAGCAGGAGAGCATTCCATCGCGTATACAGACAAAGCCGTATTTTTAGCGGGCAATCGCACGCTGCACAACCTGATCCGCCATGAGTTGCAGCCGTTGGCAGACAAATACGACGTGACTTTTAGTGAGGACGATGTCTGTTTCGTCATGAATTTCTTCATACACAATAAAACACTGGTGTAGCTAGTGTTTTATTTTTTGCCAAATTGTCCCTGTTTCCCAAACACTATAGCGCTTTCATTCAAACACTTTTGGCGCAAGCTGACTTTGCGACTCTTAAAATGCGACAACGGTGCCCTTTTTGGTGAAAGCGCATACAAACAAGGTGTTTTGGCACGCGACTTGCTATAGAAAAAGGACATAACCAACTGAGGGGAGGAAGTTATATTGAATATCTTGCTATGCTGCGCAGCTGGGATGTCAACGAGCTTGCTGGTACAAAAAATGGAGCAGGCTGCACGGGAAAAAGGGCTGGAAGTGAAAATCTGGGCGGTATCAGCAGATGACGTAAAAAGTCATATTGACCAAGCCGAGGTACTCCTGCTGGGGCCTCAGGTGCGCTACAAGCTGGCGGAAATGAAAAAAGTAGGGGAAGAAAGAGGGATTCCAGTCGATGTAATCCGTACGGTTGACTACGGTTCTCTGAACGGGAAGAACGTGCTGGAATTTGCTCTTCGTCTAAAACAGTAGAGGGGGATGCGTATGGCAGGGTTCAATTCTTTTCTGGAGGCCCGCGTGATGCCTGTGGCGGGCAGGATCGCGGAGCAGAAGCATTTGCAGGCAATTCGTGACGGGATCATTCTCACCATGCCTTTGCTGATTATCGGGTCTCTTTTTCTCATTATCGGCTTCATACCTATCCCTGGTTACAACGAGTTCATGGTTGGGCTGTTTGGCGACTTGTGGCGAACCAAGCTTTTGTATCCGGTGAATGCCACGTTTGACATCATGGCGCTCATCGTCAGCTTCGGAGTAGCGTACCGATTGGCTGAAAAGTACAAGGTTGATCCGCTGTCGGCAGGTGCGATTTCTGTCGCTGCCTTCTTGCTCGCGACCCCGTACAAGACGATGTTTACCCCTGAGGGAGCTACAGCAGCCCAAGAGGTAGGCGGAGTGATCCCGGTCGCCTTGATGGGAAGCCAGGGGCTGTTCGTGGCGATGCTGTTGGCGGTGCTGTCCACCGAGATTTACCGCAAGATCATTCAAAAGAAAATCGTCCTGTCGATGCCCGATGGTGTGCCTCCCGCTGTCTCCCGCTCCTTTGTCGCTTTGATCCCTGCTTCGGCCGTGCTTCTGGTCGTCTGGCTCTTGCGCATCCTCATTGAAAATACTTCGTTTGAAAGCATCCACAACATCGTGAAAGATTTGCTGGTCGGCCCGCTGAGTGCATTGGGCAGCAGCTTGATTGGAGCGATTGTCTGCGTGTTGCTCGTCCATCTGCTCTGGGCGCTCGGTCTGCATGGAGCGGCGATTGTCGGCGGAATCATGAGCCCGATCTGGCTCACTTTGATGGATCAAAACCGGGCGGCGTTCCAGGCGGACCCGAATGGAGATTTGCCGAACATCATCACCACCCAATTTTTTGATCTATGGGTGTACGCGGGCGGCTCAGGTGCGACCTTAGCGCTCGTGGTGCTCATGCTGTTCCGTGCGCGCAGCGAGCAAATGAAAAACATTAGCCGACTTTCCATCGGTCCAGGCTTGTTTAACATCAATGAGCCTGTCACTTTCGGGATGCCGATCGTCATGAATCCGATTCTGATTATTCCGTTTATTCTTGCGCCCGTTGTGCTGGTCATTGTCAGCTATGTGGCGATGTCACTGGGCTGGGTAGCAAAGCCAAGCGGCGTGGCAGTTCCCTGGACGACTCCTGTCATTATTAGCGGCTATTTGGCTTCCGGCGGGAAAATCTCGGGCAGCGTCCTCCAGCTTGTGAATTTCGTCATTGCGTTGGTGATTTACTATCCGTTCTTCCGCTTGTGGGATAAACAAAAGGTGAGCGAGGAGCAGGCGAATGCCGCTTCGAACCAAGCCGTAAACTTGTAATTTACCAGAGGAGAGGCGCTTTATGAAGCTGATTGTGAATGCGGACGATTTCGGTTATTCGAAAGGGGTGAATCTGGGGATCATCGAGGCGCACCGGGCGGGCGTCGTCACCTCTACAACGACCATGGTGAACATGGGCGGTTTCGAACACGCGGTACAATTGGCCAGGGAAACGCCGACACTCGGGGTGGGCATCCATCTGGTGCTCACCTGTGGCGCTCCAGTCAGCCACGATGTACCATCCCTGACAGATGAGCATGGGCGGTTTCACCGTGGATACGACTATTTGGGCACGACGTCGCCGGAGGATGTAGAAAGGGAGCTGCGCAGCCAAATCGAAAAGTATTTGGCGACGGGACTTACCCCGACGCACATCGACAGTCATCATCACGTCCATGCTCATGCAGCGATTTTGCCGATCGTTTTGCGCCTGGCACAAGAATATCGGCTTCCGGTGCGCAATCCGTGGGGGTTTCAAGCAGGGAAAAGGGAGAAGCAGCCGGATGTGCTGACCACGGAAGGCTTTTCCCACCGCTTTTACGGAGACGACCTGTCTGTTCAAACTTTCTTCGATATTGTCGAGGAGCTGGCGGACTGCTCTGTGGCCGAGATGATGACCCATCCCGCATATTTGGATGAAGCGATTTTGACAGGCAGTTCATACGCGCTGCCGCGTACACGGGAGCTGCAAATTTTAACGGCAAAAGAGATAAAAGAGTACGTGCAAACACGGCAGATACAGCTCGTGACATTTAAAGAACTCGGATAGGTGGAGATCTATTTGGACCATACAGACGTTATTTTTCAGCTGATTTTACACGGAGGGAACGCGAGAAGCCTGGCGATGGAAGCAATCGCACTGGCGAAAAACAAAGACATGGCGGGCGCACAAGATGCGCTGAAACGAGCTGGCGAAGAGCTGAGCCGGGCCCATCACCACCAAACGACTTTTATCCAAAAGGAGATTGCGGGTGAGAAACCGGAGATCAGCATGCTGTTGATCCATGCGCAGGATCATTTGATGAATGCGATGACGATCAAGGATTTGGCCAGCGAGTTTGTCGAGCTGTACAGCCATGTCCACGCGGCAAAGGAGGCGGGAGTGTGAGCGGAATCAAAATCGTAACGATCGGTGGGGGATCGAGCTATACGCCAGAGCTTGTGGAAGGTCTGATCAAACGATACGACGAGTTGCCTGTACGCGAACTGTGGCTCGTCGATATTCCCGAGGGTGAGAAGAAGCTGCAAATCGTCGGTGCTCTGGCGAAGCGGATGGTGGAAAAGGCCGGAGTACCTATGAAGGTGCATCTGACGCTGGATCGGCGCAAAGCGCTCGCGGGCGCGGATTTCGTCACAACGCAAATGCGCGTGGGGCTGCTGGACGCCCGAATCAAGGATGAGCGCATTCCGCTGAAGTACGGGGTCATCGGTCAGGAGACGAATGGGCCTGGCGGACTGTTCAAAGGGCTGCGCACGATTCCGGTCATCATGGACATTTGCCGCGATATGGAAGAGCTGTGCCCGGATGCCTGGCTGATTAATTTCACCAATCCGGCTGGCATGGTGACGGAAGCTGTTCTGCGATACACGAACCGGAAGAAAGTAATCGGGCTGTGCAATGTGCCCATCGGGATGAAAATGGGAGTCGCGACCATATTGGGGGTCGATCAGTCGCGGATACACATTGACTTTGCCGGGCTGAACCATATGGTGTTCGGGCTGGGAGTCTACCTGGACGGAAACAACGTCACTCCGCAGATCATCGACAAGCTGACTGGCGAACAATCGGGAATTACGATGCAAAACATTCTCGATCTTGGCTGGGACAAAGATTTCATCAAAGCGTTGGGGATTCTTCCTTGCCCGTATCACCGCTACTACTACCAGACTCGCACCATGCTGGAGCACGAGCAGGAGGAAGCGAGCAAAAACGGCACGCGGGCAGAAGTGGTCAAGCAGGTGGAAGCGGAGCTGTTCGCGCTGTATGAAGACCCTGACCTGAACATCAAGCCGCCGCAGCTGGAAAAGCGCGGGGGTGCCTATTACAGCGAAGCAGCCTGCAATCTGATTTACTCGATCTACAACGACAAACGGGATATTCAGCCAGTGAACGTCCGCAACAACGGGGCGATTGCGAGCATTCCTGACGACTCTGCTGTGGAAGTAAACTGCGTTATTACCCGGGAAGGGCCAGTCCCGCTTGCCGTAGGGGATTTGCCAGTGCCTGTGCGCGGGTTGGTGCAGCAGATCAAGTCGTTTGAACGAGTGGCGGCGGAAGCGGCTGTAACGGGTGACTATCACCAGGCTTTGCTCGCCATGACGATCAATCCTTTGGTGCCGTCCGATGTGGTAGCCAAGCAAATTCTCGACGAGATGCTGGAGGCGCACAAAGAGCATTTGCCACAGTTTTTCAAGCCAGTAACGTAAGGATGGAAAACCGTGGAACAAGCTGAGAGAAAAAACGAGAGCGCGAGATACAAGCTGCTCGCCCTGGATGTGGATGGGACCATTCTGATGTCGAATCATTCGATGGCAAAAGTCACGCAGCAAGCGATCAGCGGGCTTGCAGACAGAGGCGTGTTCGTAACGCTGGCTACCGGACGGGCGTATCCGTCAGCGAAAGCTTTGGCCCGACAGTTGAACATCAGCACTCCGCTCGTGTCGCATGACGGGGCGTATGTGGCTGATCCGCTGACAGACGAGGAACTGCACGTCAGTCGGATACCTGTTGAAACGACCGCTTCGGTGACAAACATTTTGGCGAAGTACGAGCTGGATGTCATGCTGCTGCACGAAGCTTATACGCTCACCAATCGGCGCTGGAAGTGGAAGGACTTGTATCCGTTGGTGAACACGCGCACCTTGCGCCAGCTTTGGCGGGAGCGCTATCCGGTCAAACTGATGACTTCCGCTGATTTGATCGGGCACGTCCAGGAGCATGCGGTGCGCGTACCGAAAATTTTCGTCATGGGCGAGGAAAGCGAGATTGCGGTAGCCAGAAAAGAGTTGGAGACAACCGACTTGCCGGAAATTCGGGTAACGACTTCCGGTGCACGCAATCTGGAGATATTGCCAGAGGGAATCTCCAAAGCGAGCGGGCTTGCGCTTTTGGCAAAAAGACTGGAAATCAGTCCGGAACAAATTGTGGCTGTCGGCGACAATTACAACGACTTGGAAATGTTGCAATTTGTCGGGATGGGCGTCGCCATGGGCAATGCTCCAGACGAAGTCAAGCGGCTGGCACGACATGTGACAGACACGAACGATCAACATGGGGTGGCGGCCGTCATCCAGAAATTTTTCGGCATACACGATGCAGAAAAGGAGGTGTGAAATGGTCCGATTTAATGTAGAAATCACCGTAAGCGGCGGCCTTCATGCCCGTCCGGCTTCTGTACTGGTCAACTTGCTCAATCAATACCGCTCGTCGGTCAAAATGATTTACAATGACAAGCAGGCCAACGGCAAAAGCATCTTGAGCGTCATGGCGCTGGGGGCGAAGACCGGCGATGAAATGACGTTTGAGGTGGAGGGCATCGACGAGCAGGAGACAGCGTCGGCTTTGCAGTCGCTGTTTCAGCGGAACTTTGCCGTATAAAAAATCGCAAAGCCAATGCCTGACAGTGCGGGCATTGGCTTTTTCATGTTCGGGCAACGGATTTTTATCGATCAGAGGCTTTTTCGAAACACGACCGTTACTTTGAAGTAATCGCCATCGATTTCCAGCAACAGCTTTCCGCCTTGCAGCTCCACGATGCTTTTGGCAATCGCCAGCCCCAGTCCGGAACCTTCCGTATGGCGGGACTGATCGGCGCGTTTGAATCGTTCAAACAGTTCCTGGGCATCGAAGTCGATTTCGTAGGCCGAGACGTTTTTGAAGGTCAGCACGACTTCATCCTGTTTTTCGATCAAATCAATCAAGACGCGCGTATTCGGCATGGAATACTTCAAGGCGTTGCCAATCAGATTCTCGAAAACGCGCCATGTTTTTTTGCCATCGAGCGGAGCCATGATTTTCGGCTGCTCGGTTTGGACGCGAAACTTGAGAGAGGATTGCTCGATCTTTTCGCTGAACTCTGCGATCGCCTGGTTGAGCAGTGCCGAGAGGTTTACTTGCTCAATGTGCAGCTCGACAGCTCCGCTGGACATTTTCGCGGCATCGAACAGGTCATCAATCAGCACTCGCAAACGGCCCGCTTTTCGGTCCAGCACATCGACGTAGCTCTTGATCTCTTCCGCCGACAGGTTATCCCGTTTCAACAGGTCCACGTAGTTGATAATCGAGGTGAGCGGCGTTTTCAAATCGTGCGAGACGTTGGTAATCAGCTCCGTCTTCATGCGCTCGCTCTTCATTTGTTCTTCCAGCGCGTGTTTTAAGCCCAGCTTGATGTTGTTGAGCGAGTGCGCGAGATCGGAGAGGCTCCCTTTATGGATTTTTTCAATCGTGGCCTGCATATTTCCCGCTGACATCTCGGAAGCTCCGCGCATGATGCGGTTCATGAGTGCCAAACGGCGAAAAATGTACGGAACGACGGTTGCCAGGTAGAACAAGCCGTACAGAAAACTGAGCACGAACAACTCTTCCGAGCCTTTCGCGATGGAGACGAGGCCGAGTGCTGCGCTCATGCCGAATCCGACAGTCAAAATGAACAACAGGGAAGACTTGAAGAACAAGCCTTTGTGCGCGTAGCTTTCACGCAGAACAAGTTTCAGTCGGGCAAACAGGCTTCTTTGCCACTGTTGCGAAAGAGACTCAGGTTGCTGATACATATGCCATGCTTCCAGAACTTGCAGCAGCCAATAGGCGGTAAACAAAGACATGAATCCGAGAGTGAAGAAATGCTCGACATCCACCGGCAAAAAGAAGAAGCGCAGACTGAAAATCATAGCCAGGTAAGTAGCGCCTAGCGGAAACAGCAAGAGGATGCGGATATCGAGCGGGATACGCCGGAACAGTCTCAGCGTTTTGCCGACAATCGGTTGCTCAATGCCTTTGTTCCGGTGCAAAAACCAGCAAAGGACAGCGGTAGAGAGCAATGTCACGATCAACAGGACGACTTCTCCGCGCAGCCGATCCCTTTTGGCATCGAAGTAGGCAGCATCTGCATGTACTTGGCTGTAGCCATCAGGAATTTTCGGAACAAAAAAAGTGCCGGACCATTGATTCAGTTGATACATGCGGTTAATGTCGGCAAAATCGCCGTACCTTTGATCTGAGTTTTCCGGAAAGCGGATTACGTAGCGGGCATTCTCGCTTAATTCTGCATCCGTTGGCGTGTGGCTATTGGAGTAAATTTTCCCTGTCTTGTAGTCGTTGACATAGTAGTGGAACGATGGGTTGCGAAGGGCAAGGCTGTTTTTCCGTTCTTCGTACTCCGCATCTTTTTCCGCGACCATTTGTTTGAATTTCGCATCCCATTCGGCTGTTGCTTCGTCAAGCTCGCGGATCATCTCGGACTTTTTCGCTGCAGCATCGTCGGGGTGCATGTCAGCATACCGCTGCCTGATCTCTTGATAAGCATTGTTGCGGTCTTGCTGGAACTGCTCTACGGCTGCTTTCCCCAGCTTTTGTTCTGGCGTCTTGCGTTCATAGTCGGCAAAGTCGACATGAACCGTTTTCACCAGACCTACAAACAGTCTGACTTCGCTATTGAAGCTTTCGCTCTGGAAGTAGTTGTCCCGTTGCAAATATTCGCGGTTGCGGTAAATATCCGCCATAATCAGTACGAGAAGCGCGACGCTGACAACCAGGGCGAGCAGCGCTGGCAGCGTGAAGCGGCTATTTTTCGATCTTGTATCCAATTCCCCATACCACCTTCAAATATTTCGGTTCTTTCGGGTTGATCTCGATTTTTTCCCGAATGCGCCTGACGTGAACAGCAACCGTGTTTTCTGCATTCAAATATGGCTCTCGCCAGACGCGTTCGTAAATTTCCTCAATGGAAAAGACCCGGCCCTTGTTTTCCATCAGCAGCTCCAAAATCTTGTATTCGGTAGCGGTCAAGCGGACTTCGGTGCCATCTACAGCGACGGACTTCGTACTTTTGTTCAGCGACAATCCACGCACCTGAATCTCGTCTTCGGTTGCCTTGTAATTGCCGAGATTGGTATAACGCCTGAGTTGGGACTTGACCCGCGCCACCAGCTCCAACGGATGAAAAGGCTTGGTCACATAGTCGTCGGCCCCGATGTTCAAGCCCAGAACTTTGTCGGTGTCCTCCGATTTGGCAGAAAGCATGATGATCGGGATATTTTTGTCCTGCCGGATTTTAAAAGTTGCCGTAATTCCGTCCATCTGAGGCATCATAATGTCCAAAAGAATGAGATGAATCTCTTCCCGTTCCAAAATATCCAATGCTTCTAGACCATTGCTCGCTTGATGCACAATCAGAGACTCGTTTTTGAGATAGATTTCGATCGCATCTCTGATCTCTGCCTCGTCGTCGACTACGAGGACATGATAGTTCGCCATTGTTTTCCCACCTTATGAATGCATTCATGTTTTTATCTTAACGAAAAGCTTTGACAAAACAGCATAGAAATCTCTTACAAATTTCTTAATAGTTGTCCGAGATAGGAACTGGACGAAAAATAGGGTAAGATGTGAGGAAGTAAAAACGAGGAAATGGTGATGACCTTGCTGGAATGGACCGGGGAGAGAATCATCCCCAAGCTGCTGAAGCCGACGAATGGCATGCTTCTGGAGCACATCGCCCGCTATTACTTTGCTACTCCTTATATTAAAGGAAGAGTGCTTGATATTGCATGCGGGACAGGATACGGCTGTCATATGGTTGCCAAGGATCGGAAGCGGGAATTGACCGAGTTGATCGCTGTCGATATTGATGACGACACGATTTTTTACGCGAATCGGGAATATCACCATCAAAAAATTACGTACCAGAAAGCCGACGCTCTCGATCCCGCCCTTCCCGAGAAGCTGGGCTTGTTTGATACGATTTTAAGCTTTGAAACGATTGAGCATGTAGCGGACGATCTGTTGTTCATGGACAACCTGTATCGCATGCTGAAACCGGGCGGAACACTGGTTTTGTCCAGTCCGTTTGGCCGAGGGAGAGGCAAGGAGACGAGCGAGCCTTTTCATGTGCATCAATTGACTCCCCAAGAGTTTGAGGAGCTGTTTGTCCGGTTTTCGCAGGTGGAGATTTACTATCAGCGAGGGCCGACGTTTGAAAAGCCGCGAGATGGCGTGCGCTACTTTATCGGTGTGGCTGTTTGTACGAAATGATCCTGCTCGGATACATGATGATTGGAGATGGCGAAACTGACGGATTTTTTTAGATTGGGCATACGAAAAGAATGGATAGATGCGCTGCAAGCAAATGGAATTACAGAGCCGACCCCGATCCAGGAAAAAGCGATTCCTGCGCTGTTGGCAGGCAAGGATGTGATTTCCCAGGCGCAGACAGGAACGGGGAAGACGCTTGCTTTTGTCCTGCCGATTTTGGAGAAAGCGGACCCGGACTCAAACGATGTGCAGGCGCTGGTGCTCACACCTACCCGCGAACTGGCTCTGCAAATTACGGCAGAGGTGAAAAAGCTGACGGCTGCCACAGATGATCTGCACGTGCTGGCCGTATATGGCGGACAAGACGTCGACCGGCAACTGCGCAAGCTGGCGGGCAAAAAGCAGGTGGTGATCGCTACTCCCGGCAGATTGCTGGATCATATGAGACGAGGAACGATCGATTTGTCGACCGTCTCCATGTTTGTTCTCGATGAGGCAGACCAGATGCTGCATATGGGCTTTTTGCCAGAGGTGGAAGACATCGCGGCGAGCCTGCCTGACAAGCGGCAGACGATGCTGTTTTCCGCGACGATGACGCCGCAGGTGCGCGCACTGGCGCAGCGCTTCATGCAAAATCCGGAAGATATCCGGGTGCAAGGCAAACGGATTACACTGGCGAATATCCGGCAAATCGCCGTGGAAACGACGGATCGTGCGAAGCAGTCTGCCTTGCGTACCTTGATTGATGAAGAACGCCCGTTTTTGGCAGTCATCTTTTGTCGCACGAAACGCCGGGCGAGCACGTTGAATGCCGCCCTGCAAGGCTTTGGCTATTTGTCGGACGAGCTGCACGGCGATTTGTCGCAGGCAAAACGCGAGGATGTAATGAAGCGTTTTCGGGAGGCGAGAATCCAGCTACTGGTGGCAACGGATGTAGCAGCGCGCGGGCTTGACGTCGAGGGAGTCACTCACGTGTTCAATTACGACATCCCGGAAGATGTCGACAGCTACATTCACCGGATCGGCAGAACGGGCCGGGCCAAAGAAAAGGGCATCGCTTATACGATGGTGGCGGCCAAGGATCGGGCACAGCTCGCAGAGATTGAAAAAGGAATCGCCATGACTTTGGAGCGGCGTGCGAGCGAGCGGGCGGCGGATTACGGGGAGAACGAGGAGCATAAGCAGCACAAGACAAAGCATAAGGGGCAGGAGCGCGCAGGCAGAGGCGGTCAGCGTGGAGGCAAACCAGCCAGAACAGAAGGCGAGCACCGTGGGAGCAAGCCAGCCAGAGCAGAAGGCGAGCACCGTGGAAGCAGGCCAGCCAGAGCAGAAGGCGAGCACCGTGGAGGTAAGCCAGCCAGAGCAGAAGGCGGTCAGCGTGGAGGTAAGCCAGCCAGAGCAGAAGGCGGTCAGCGTGGAGGTAAGCCAGCCAGAGCAGAAGGCGGTCAGCGTGGAGGTAAGCCAGCCAGAGCAGAAGGCGAGCACCGTGCGGGCAGGCCAGCCAGAGCTGAGGGCGGTCAACGTGGGGGCAAACCACCTAAAGCCGAGAGTAAGCAACAGGCTGGAAAAGGGAAGCGCGAGACGGGAAAACGCGGGCAGCACGGAGCCGATCGCCAGCAGCAAACCGCTCGCTTGACCCCCAAAAATGGGGATGACCAGCGAACCCAGGAACGGATGACGAAAACAGGGCAGAGCAGCGAGCGAGCGGCAGGCAGAAGCGATTTTGCGGGCAAATCCGCAAATGCTTCGCGCAAGCCGGGGGCTTTTTCCCATAAGCGAGCAGAGAAGCAGCATGGTGGCAGCGCTCGTTTTGATGGCCAAAAACAGACAGGCAAACGGCCAAGTCCGGCGCCAGCAAAACGCGGCAGCACCGCTCGAAGGACCAAGAAGCGCTGAATGAAATAAAGCGAGGAAAAAGAAAGACCGTTCCGCCGGGAAAAAGGCAGGAACGGTCTTTTGTGTATTCCGATCAGCTGTCTGGAAAGACGCGCGAACGTGTAAGGAAACGCACTCCTTCGGGCCCTTCGAGCGAGAACATTCCGCCACGACCCGTGACAACATCAATGATCAGCTGAGTATGCTTCCAATACTCGTACTGCGCTTTTCCCATGTAAAACGGGCAGCCGCCAATTTCGCCCAGCAGCACATCCTGTTCCCCGACGAGAAATTCACCTAGCGGGTAGCACATAGGCGAGCTTCCATCGCAGCAGCCCCCTGATTGATGAAACATCAAGTCGCCATGCTTGGCGCGCAGCCGTTCGATCAGCTCCAGGGCAGCGTCTGTAGCGAGCACTTTCTCAGGCTGGCTCATCGATCAAAAGAAGCCCAATGCCTGCTCGCTGTAGCTGACCAGCAGGTTTTTGGTTTGCTGGTAGTGGGCGAGCATCATTTTGTGATTTTCGCGGCCAATACCGGACATTTTGTATCCGCCGAATGCGGCGTGCGCCGGGTAAGCGTGGTAGCAGTTGGTCCATACGCGGCCAGCCTGGATTTCACGTCCTACGCGGTACGCGGTGTTCACATCGCGCGTCCACAAGCCGGAGCCGAGGCCGTACAGCGTGTCGTTGGCGATAGCCAGCGCTTCGTCCGTGTCTTTGAAGGTCGTCACGGAGACTACCGGGCCGAAGATTTCTTCCTGGAAGATGCGCATTTTGTTGTGTCCTTTGAAGACGGTAGGCTGGATGTAGTAGCCGCCTTCGAGGTCTCCTTCCAACTGCGCGCGGGAACCGCCGATCAGGCAATCTGCCCCTTCCTGTTTTCCGATATCGAGGTAGGAGAGAATTTTTTCAACTTGCTCCAGGGAAGCCTGGGCGCCAATCATGGTGTCGGTATCCAGCGGGTTGCCTTGCTTGATGCTGGCTACGCGTTTCAGAGCGCGCTCCATGAACTGGTCGTAAATGCTTTCGTGAATCAGGGCGCGGGACGGGCATGTGCAAACTTCGCCCTGGTTGAGTGCAAACAGCACGAAGCCTTCAATTGCTTTGTTCAAGAAAGCGTCGTCTTTGGCACACACGTCCGGGAAGAAGATGTTCGGAGATTTTCCGCCCAGCTCCAATGTGACCGGAATAATATTTTGGGAGGCGTACTGCATGATCAGTCGACCTGTAGTCGTCTCTCCGGTAAATGCGATTTTGGCGATGCGGTTGCTGGATGCGAGCGGTTTGCCAGCTTCCAGACCGAAGCCGTTTACGACGTTCACGACGCCCGGAGGCAGCAAGTCGCCGATCAGCTCCATCAGCACCATGATCGAAGCAGGAGTCTGCTCTGCGGGCTTGAGGACAACGCAGTTTCCTGCTGCCAGAGCGGGAGCGAGCTTCCATGTAGCCATCAGCAGCGGGAAGTTCCAAGGAATGATTTGTCCGACGACACCGAGCGGCTCGTGGAAATGGTAAGCGACTGTGTCGTTGTCGATTTCAGCCAGCGAGCTTTCTTGGGCGCGAATCGCTCCGGCAAAGTAACGGAAGTGATCGATCGCCAGCGGGATATCGGCAGCCAGCGTCTCGCGGACGGGCTTTCCGTTTTCCCACGTCTCAGCCGTTGCCAAAAGCTCCAGATTGGCTTCCATGCGGTCTGCGATCTTCAAGAGGATGTTGGATCGCTGTGTAACAGAGGTGCGTCCCCAAGCGTCTTTGGCTTCGTGGGCGGCATCCAGTGCAAGCTCGATATCTTCTGCAGTGGAGCGAGCTACTTCGCAAAATGCTTTGCCGTTTACAGGAGATAAGTTTTCAAAATATTCACCCTTCACCGGCGGTACCCAATTGCCCCCGATATAGTTTTCATAGCGATTTTTGAAAGTCACCTTGGAACCGGCTTGACCGGGTTGAGCGTAGATCATGCGAACGCCTCCTCTAATATCACCTTTTTCTTTACGGCTTTTTCTAAAAGCAAATCCTGTACCAACTGCCGGGAAGCTGGAAATGACAGCGTTTTCGCAAAAGTAAGACAGCAAAAATGCTCCATAATGGAGCAAAAGTTGTTCCGTTTTGGGACACCTCGTAAATATTTGGGAGCGTTAGACAAGGAACTGCTTTTTCCGCCAAGATTCGCATACTTACTCGTGCTATACTGGTAGTGAATGATTTTTGGGGGAGGGAAGAGTGTTGTCAACGATTGTCAAGCAATCTTGGAAGCGCTGCCAGGAATCGAACCTCAATGCTTGGGAGAAAGCCAATGACCAAATCATTTCCAGCAAAAGAATCAAAGAAATCATTCAGGAAAATCACCCTCTGATTCAGGAAAGCCTCCCGCTGTTCAACAAGCTCGCTCCCTTTTTGTTGTCGACAGAGCACATCGCTTTGTTGTCGGATCGGGATGGCAATATCATTCACACTGTCGGCGACCCCGTGTTTGCCAATCAGGCGCAAAAAGTGCAACTGCAAATCGGGGCGAATTGGACAGAAAATTCAAAAGGAACGAACGCGATCGGGACGGCGCTGATCGCGCAGCAGCCTGTTCAAATACAAGGAGAGCAGCACTACTTTTTGGAGAACCGCTTTCTCACGTGCTCGGCGGCGCCGATTTTTTCACCGACTGGCGAGTTGCTCGGCGTCATCGACATCAGTACGCGCAAGGAATACTCCCATCCGTTTGCTTTGACCATCGCTTGCATGATTGCGGAAACGCTGCAAAACCGCTTTTTGTACGCCGATGCACAGCGGGTCATCGCGCTTGGCGAGAGTCCGGTTGTGAAAGGCGAGCCGGGAAAAGTGCCACTGGTCGGTCTGGATCGGGACGGACGACTGATCGGCTTCAATGAGTCTGCCAAGCAGCAGCTGGGAACGGAAGCACTTGGGAAAAGGCTTCCGCAAGAGTACGAGCGCGCAGGACGAGAGGTGCAGGACAAACGCCCGCGCCTGTTCACGTCAGGCTCATGGACAGATGCTTCATCCAAGACGTCGGATGCGGATGCTTTGAAAAGTTTGAAAAAGCCAAAGACGCAGCTCAAGCCGTTTCCTCGTCTCGCAGGTTCTTGCCCGCTGTTTTTGCAGGCGAAAATGCTGGGACAAAAGGCGGCGCAGGTCGACTTTCCCGTGCTGATCCTGGGGGAGAGCGGCACGGGCAAAGAGCTGTTCGCGCAGATGGTTCACGAGACGGGACCACGGGCGCAGGAGCCTTTTATCGCCGTGAACTGCAGTGCGATATCAGAAAATTTGATCGAAAGCGAATTGTTCGGCTACGAAAGCGGGGCATTTACCGGGGCGAATCGCGAAGGAAGGATCGGCAAGTTTGAGGCGGCGAAAAAAGGCACGATCTTTTTGGATGAGATCGGCGATATGTCTTTGCGCGGACAAGCCGCTCTTCTGCGGGTGTTGCAGGAGAAGGTCGTCACGCCAGTAGGCAGCAACCAGTCTCGGCCGATTCAGGCGAGAATCATTGCGGCAACGCATCGCAATTTGCCGGAAGAAATCAAGGCGGGACGTTTCCGGGCTGACTTGTACTATCGGCTCAAAGGAGTCTCGATTCACTTGCCGCCGTTGCGAAAACGAAGCGATATCATCCAGGTGGCGGAGCATCTGATGCAGCAAATTGCCCCTGAGCAGCCAAGCGAATTGCTCCCGAGTGCGAAAGCGAAGCTCGTTGCCTATTCCTGGCCGGGAAATGTGCGCGAACTGCAAGGAGTGCTGGTGCAGGCCGCTTTTTTGTCCGATGGCGATGATATTGGCGAGGAGCACATCCAACTGGAGGGCTTGACGGAAGAAGCGGAGCATGAGCAAGGGATTCCGTCTTTGCGGGAGACCGAGCTTGTGGCGATCAGACGCGCGCTCCATTCGAGCGGCGGCAACGTCAGCAAAGCGGCAAAGCTGCTTCAGATCGGGCGGAATACGCTGTACCGCAAGATGGCGGAGTATCAGCTTGGGGCGCCTTTTTATATGGGGGAGTCATGACAAAGTGGTACAAGTTTGATAAAAACTCGATCAGATAGCATTTAGCAAATAACGTGAACTCTTCTGCATTAACTTGAAGCTGTAAAATCACAACTCATTGGAGTAGGGAAATGATAACCAAACAATACGATTTGCATTACAAAAAACGGCACCCGGTATTATCGGGTGCCGTTTTAGTATTGTATGGCGTCTTAACCAAGACTAATATTTTTTCTCCTGGTGCTTGAACACACTATTCGTTTTATCGGAGCCTAAATTAGCAGGTGTAGCATACTGTCTTACTTCGGGTTCATCGGCAAAAATCACCCTTGCTCCAAAGGATGGGAGTTTGCCATAGTGAGTGGTAATAGATATGATGTCGCTGCCTTTATATCCTTTCATTGTAAAAGATATTCTTCAACATCTCTTTTTAACTTATATTTATGGAGGTAACGGTTTTGAAGAAACTTAATGTTCTGATGTGCTCCATGTTTTTAGTCGGTTCAATTTTTGCCCCAAGCGTTATGGCTGCAACTAACAATAAGGGATCAGACGAGGAAATCAAAGCGATGGGTTCGGATGATCCCTATCAAAATATGCGATGGGCTTGGCCAACAACGAGTACAAAGATCACCGATGATTATGGTGATGTTGGTGACCGTTGGCATAAGGGAATTGACATTGGAGTTAAAAAGAAAGATGTATATTCAGTGGCCGAAGGTAAAGTCATTCAAAGCGGGCATTTTAAAGATAGGGTTACCTATGCTATTACCATTGAACATAACGATAGAGACCCAGATACCAATAAGAAGCTAATTACGAGATACCTTCACTTAGAACCTAAAGAGCTTTACTATACAACGAATGAAAAAGTAAAAAAAGGCACAACGATTGCTATGTCTGGAACCAGTGGAGCGACTGGATATCATTTGCACTTTGACGTAAATGCAAAAGGTTTGGAAAAACCGGGAGATCGGGATACTTTTTCTCCTTGGGTATTCTGGCCAGAAAATAGGCCAGACTCGTTAAGTCCTTTGGATGTACAAGGACATGGAGAACATGAACAGGAAAATGGGCATACTCATCCTGAAGATGAAGATTTCTTTGACTTCCTGGTTATTTCTTATGTCGGATCGGATGCGTTTTATAGTTGGTTCTATTCAGTCGAAGAGTCTGAAAGAACGACGGAAAATTTCAAAAAGCAATTTAATTTAAGCGATAATGACATTGAAGAAATTATGAACACGAAGTTGACACAAGAGGAAAAAGCAGAGGTTATTAACGCATCTGCAAATCAGTAAAAAATCTACACTCCCGTGATTTGAACATGGGAGTGTAGATTTTTCCAATATCAAGTAAGGAGGAATAACATGAAGAACAAAAAAGGGTACCTACTCATTTTCGGATTGCTGGTAGTTGTATTCGTTATTTTATATTCAACGGGCATTATTGGACGCTCCGTTAGCATACAAGAAACTCAGTCGATCAGTGCTAATGATGTGATTAATGAAGTTGAAAAAATAAAGAATGAAGTCAAGATCGGTCTAACGATGAATGAAATAAAACAGCTTTATGGTAGTAACTATACGTTAGTTAACGACAACGGCGATCTTGAGAATGGGAATGACGAACATTGGACGTATCGATTCCTTGGAGATGTCAATTACAAGCCTGCGGGCCCGGATCATATGATAGACGAAGAAGGTATGTTAAGTGGAAAAGCAGGAGTGGAGCTATTCATCGGTTGGAAAAATGAAAAGATAACGTTGTTTACGATCACTTATCTAGGTACCGACAAGCATATTCATTTTTACAGTAACGTAAATGGAAAAATTGAAGAGAGTGTTATCAAATAAGCTGAAAGTGGAATGTAGCTTAATTTATAGCCTACGTTTGAAGCGCAACGTTTTGAATGAGGGAACCCCTTGCAGGCTAAGTCGGCATTGTACGACGAATAGAGTGGGGTTTCATCGAAGTAAATCAACTCGGCGGAAATACTGACGAATTGCTTTTCTCTGCATGGGAGAAAAAGAGTTCGTCTTTTTTAGAATGAAAATCCAATGAAGGAGTGCTTCGCTTGAAAAACGACCTGCAAGTAAAATGTCAAATTATGGAATTTAGGAAAGGGCATGAACGGAGCTGCTTGACCAAATAAAAACTGCCGACAGTCTGAGTGTTGCAACATTTTGTTGCAACACTTTTTTAAAAAAGATAAGCATGACTTCCAAATTATGATATAAAAAATAAAAAGACTGAATGTTTCGGGTATTTCTGTGCAAAGATGAACGATTGGCATTAAAGGTGCATTAGATCAGTGCATCCGATTATTCTTTAAAATTGAATTAATTCAAGGAGGGAGACGATTGCTGCAATATTCGATCGCAGTCATACCAGGAGACGGCATTGGTCCAGAGGTGATGGACGAGGGATTGAAGGTGTTGACGGCCGTAGAGGAAGCGCATGGAGGGATTCGTTTTACCCGCGAGATCATGGACTGGAACTGCCAGTATTACCTCACGAACGGCAGGATGATGCCGGAAAATGGACTGGACATATTGAAAGACCACGATCTGATTTTGCTGGGAGCGATTGGAGCGCCAGAGGTGCCCGATCACGTATCGGTGTGGGAGCTGATTTTGCCGATTCGCCGCAGCTTTTCGCAATATGTGAACCTGCGGCCTGTAAAGCTGCTCAAAGGTCTGGAAAGCCCTCTGCGCTACAAAAGCCATGCCGATCTCGATTTTGTCGTCGTGCGGGAAAACACCGAGGGCGAGTATTCCAACATGGGAGGGCGGATGCACCAGGGGACGCCGTACGAGATGGCGGTGCAAAACAACGTCTTCACCCGGTACGGCACGGAGCGCATTCTCCGCTACGCGTACGCGCTGGCAGAGAAACGTCCGACAAAAAGCGTGACGGCAGCTACCAAATCGAACGGAATCAACCATTCCATGCCGTTCTGGGATGAGATCGTCAAGGAGATCAGCCTGGAGCACCCGGACGTTCGCACCAACTTATATCATATCGACGCATTGGCCGCCTATTTTATCACCAGACCGGAGACGTTTGAGGTGGTGGTTGCGAGCAACTTGTTTGGAGACATTTTGACAGACCTGGGGGCTGCCATAGTCGGCGGGCTTGGGCTGGCTCCGTCGGCCAACATCAATCCGGAGCGCCAATACCCGTCGATGTTCGAGCCGATCCACGGATCAGCCCCTGATATTGCCGGAAAAGGGATCGCCAATCCGATCGCGCAAGTGTGGAGCCTGAGCATGATGATGGATCATCTCGATTTGCCGGAAATCAGTGCTCTGATCATGAACGCAATCGAGCAAGTTGTCCAGGAGGGCAAGGTGCTGACGCCTGACCTGGGGGGCAAGGCGACCACGAGGGAGTTGGGGGACGAGATTGTCCGGCACATTTATTTGGGGACGAGATAAAGAGACAAGGGAGGAAGAGAGTATGGAAGCGAAAGCGTATGATTTGTACATCGGCGGAAAATGGATCAAAACGGGCAGCTATATCCCTGTTTTGCACAAATACACCGGCGAGTGCATCTCGCAGATTGCCCGCGCCGAACGGCACCATGTCCAGACAGCGGTAGAGGCAGCGTGGGAGACGTTTCGGAACGATCGGCTGACGCCGTTTCAGCGCTATAAAATTTTGCTGAAGGCGTCTGAGCTGATGGAAGCGCGCCGGGACGAGATGGAGCTTTCCCTCATCCGCGAAGTCGGGAAAACGCGCAAAGATGCGATGAACGAACTGGATCGTACGATTAATACGCTTCGCTTGTCTGCGGAAGAAGCCAAAAAAATTCATGGCGAGATGATCCCGCTGCAATCGACGGAAGGCTCGGAAAATCGCCTCGGGTTCACAATCCGCGTACCGAAAGGCGTCATTGGCGCGATTACGCCTTTCAACTATCCGCTGCTGCTCAGCACGCACAAGATCGCTCCGGCTCTGGCGGCAGGCAATACGCTGGTGGTCAAGCCGGCGACTGTCACGCCGCTCGCGACCTTTTTGCTGGTCGAAGTATTGGAGGAGGCAGGGCTGCCAAAAGGCTATGTGAACATCGTGACGGGGGCGGGCAGCGAAGTGGGCGAGTGGCTTTTGGATGAAGAGCGCATCGCCATGTACACCTTTACCGGGTCGGGCGAGGTTGGCCGCCATATCAAAGCGCGCAGCGGCATGCGGCCTGTCGCTCTGGAGCTTGGCAACAACTCGCCCAATATCGTTCACTACGATGCGGATGTGGAGCTGGCGGCTCGGCAGACGGCTGCGCGCAGCTTTCATAATGCAGGTCAGGCGTGCATTGCCGTCCAGCGCATTTACGTGCACGAAGATGTGTTTGCGGCATTCAGCGAGCAGTATATCGCGCACGTCAAGCAGTTGAAGGTAGGCGACCCGGAGGACCCGGCCACAGATGTCGGCCCGATGATCAGCGAAAAAGAGGCAAAGCGGACAGAAGAGTGGGTACGGGAAGCGATCAGCGAAGGAGCGACAGCGCTTTTGCCCATCAGGAGGGAGGGCGCTCTGTTTTATCCGGCGGTGCTTGTGAATACGAAACCGGATATGAAGGTAGTGTGCCGGGAAGTGTTCGCCCCGGTAGTGACGATTATTCCGTACAGCGATCTGGAGGATGCTTTTGCCCAGGCGAATGATTCGGAATACGGCTTGCAAGCGGGGATTTTTACCCGTGATCTGAATGTCGCGATGAAAGCGGCGCGCACGCTGGAGTACGGCGGAGTAGTCATCAATGACGTCTCTACGTACCGCAATGACGTGATGCCGTACGGAGGCGTGAAAAACAGCGGACTCGGCAAGGAAGGCCCGCGCTATGCCGTGGAAGAAATGACCGACGAGCGAATGGTGGTGATCAATCTATGAGCGGTCAACTGCTGCAAGGG
Organism: Brevibacillus sp. HD3.3A; assembly: GCF_013284375.2. NCBI lineage: Bacteria > Bacillati > Bacillota > Bacilli > Caryophanales > Paenibacillaceae > Brevibacillus > Brevibacillus sp. HD3.3A. The sequence goes on along the minus strand of NZ_CP085874.1, from coordinate 5,837,653 downwards.
AAAACGGCGATCGTCACAGGCGCTGCTTCCGGAATGGGAAAAGCGACTGCCAAGCTGTTCGCGGCGGAGGGAGCGAATGTCGTCCTGGCTGATTTGAACAAAGAGGCGGCTGTGCAGGTCGCTCTGGAATTGCCGGACGGGAGGGGCCATGCCGTGCAAGTCGACGTGGCCGATGACGAAAGTGTAGCCGCGCTGATTCAAGAGACAGTCGCCGTCTTCGGTGCGCCTGACGTGTTGGTCAATTGCGCCGGAGTTCCGCAAGCTTTTACTCCGATTGAGGAGCTGACATTGGAGCAGTGGGATCGGATCATGTCCGTCAACGCGAAGTCGCTCTACTTGACGGCCAGACATGCGGTTCCGCACATGAAGGCGAAAGCGAGGGGCAGCATCATCAACATCGCCTCCATCGCGGGCATCCGTGCGCGTCCCGGCCTGAATGCCTACTGCGCTTCCAAAGGCGCGGCGATCATGCTGAGCAAGGCTCTGGCAATCGAACTGGCTCCTTATCAAATCAGAGTCAATGTCATCAATCCTGGCCCGGCGGAGACTCCCATGCTGGGCAAGTTCATCAACGGAGACGAGCAAGAGGTAGAAGCCGGGAAAAAGGACATTTTCATCAGCAGCGTTCCATTGGGCATGCTGATTCAGCCGGAGGATATCGCGCAGGCCGCTCTGTACCTGGCTTCCGATCTGTCCAAGATCGTGACTGGGGAAGTCATGAACGTTGATGGCGGGAGGGGAATCTAGTCTATGGAGAAGCAGCAAAGGAGAGAGTGTGTGGATTATCGGCAGCAACTAGCAAGTTTGTTGGGAGAGGACAGAGTGACGACCAATCCGACTGTCCTCATGAATCATAGCCATGATGAATCGTACCATCCCCCTCATCTGCCGGATGTTGTCGTGTTTCCGCAGTCTGCGGATGAGGTCAGCGCCATTTTGCAGTTGGCTAATGAACAGCGTATTGCCGTGACACCGTTTGGTCTGGGCACCAGTCTGGAAGGCCATGCGATTCCGTACGCAGGGGGAATCAGTATGGACTTTTCGCTGATGAACCAAGTGCTGGAGGTGCGTCCGCAAGACTTTTTGGTCAGAGTACAGCCGGGGGTGACGCGCACTCAGCTCAATCGCGAGTTGAAAAAGCACGGTTTGTTCTTTTCCGTTGATCCGGGTGCTGACGCGACATTAGGCGGGATGGCGGCCACCAATGCGAGTGGCACCACTTCCGTCCGCTACGGTGTCATGCGCGACCAGGTCCGCGATTTGCAGGTCGTTCTCGCAGACGGGCGGATCATTCATACGGGCAGCATGACGGCCAAATCATCGTCCGGGTATCACCTGACAGGGCTGTTCATCGGATCAGAAGGGACATTGGGCGTGTTTACAGAACTGACGCTACGTGTGTACGGGATTCCCGAGGCGACGATGGCAGCGCGGGCCAGCTTCCCAACCGTTCAAGACGCGGTAGATACGGTCGTGGATATTATGGGAGCGGGGATTCCCGTTGCCCGTATCGAGCTGGTTGACGAGCGTTCCATTCAGCAGGTGAATTTGTACAAGGAAACGAGCTATCCGGAAAACCCGACGCTTTTTATTGAGTTTCACGGCAGCGAGCAAAGCCTTGCGCATGACATTGAGTTCGCCCAAAACATCAGTGCCGAGCACGGTTGCACGCAGTTTCTGTTCGAGACTGATTCCAAAGCCCGTGCCGCGCTTTGGGATGCGCGCCACAATCTGGCTTACGCTTTTCTGCACAAATCGCCCGGCAAAAAAATGATGGTGACCGATGTATGCGTGCCTTTTTCCGAACTGGCGAAGGCAGTCGTGGACGCCCGGCAGGCCATTGACCGCTCAGGTTTGGATGGAGCCGTGCTGGGACATGTCGGCGACGGAAACTACCACGCGATTTTGATGATCGACGTACATGATGCACAAGAGATGGCCCGAGCCGAGGAGTTGAACGCCCATCTGGTAGAGTACGCGCTGAGCCGCGGCGGGACGTGCACCGGAGAGCATGGCGTAGGAGTGGGCAAAGTCAAATATCAGCGCAAGGAGCACGGAGCGGCGCTGGACGTGATGCGGTCGATGAAGCAAGTTCTCGATCCGAACGCCATCCTGAACCCGGGGAAAATATTCGCAAACTAGCAATGGCCTGCATTCTGATCTGGCATGATCGAATGCAGGTTTTTCTTTTTGGCGAAATATGGCGAAAGGTAGAGGAGAAAGGGCGAGGATGTGGAATGTAGGAGATTGGTAAATAAACATTTCGCAAGGCAGGGAGGCAGGCATGCATGAAGTCGATTGTTGAGATTGCCCAGGCAGCAGGGATCGATGAGCAGGATCTGGAGCTTTACGGAAAGTTTAAGGCAAAAATATCTGATGAACTATGGAATAAGATAAAAGATCGACCTGATGGCAAGCTGATTCTCGTCACTGCGATGAATCCGAATCCAGCCGGAGCGGGTAAAACGCTGACGACGATCGGTCTGTCGCAGTCGCTTAATTTGCTTGGAAAGAAAACGATTGCCGCTCTCAGGGAGCCATCTCTGGGGCCGTGCATGGGCATCAAGGGAGGCGCTACCGGAAGCGGCAAGGCGCAAATTCTCCCCGCAGATGAAATCAACCTGCACTTTACCGGAGACATTCATGCGATTACAGCTGCGCACAATTTGCTCGCAGCGATGATTGACAATCATATTTTCCACGGCAATCCGCGCGGCATCAATCCGAAGAAGATTGTCTGGAAACGGGCGATGGACATGAATGACCGAGCGCTCAGAAATATTGTGGTCGGACTCGGCGAAGGCAACGGCATGACACGCGAGGACGGCTTCATGATTACGACTGCTTCGGAGATCATGGCTATTTTGTGCTTGAGCGAAAACCTCGCCGATTTGCGCGACCGACTGAATCACATCATCATCGGCTACGATTATCAGGATCAGCCGGTTCGTGCGGAGGAAATCAACGCGGTAGAAGCAATGTGCGTCCTGCTCAAGGAAGCGATCAAGCCGAACCTGGTGCAAACGATTGAAGGCACGCCTGTCATCGTCCACGGCGGTCCTTTTGCCAACATCGCCCATGGGTGCAGCAGCGTGATCGGAACCAAAACCGCTCTCAAGCTCGCAGATTACGTCGTAACCGAAGCGGGCTTCGGCGCTGATCTGGGCGCAGAAAAGTTTTTTGATATCAAGTGCCGAAAAGCGGGACTGACTCCAGCGGCGGCCGTAGTGGTGATTACCGTTCGTTCGCTGAAATACAACGGCGGGGTGAAAGTGCCTGATCTGGCGGAAGAAAACCTCGCTGCATTGGAGGCAGGCTTTGCCAACGTCCGTCGCCATCTGGAGAACCTCCAAAAGTTCGGCGTACCAGCGATTGTAGCCATCAACCATTTTGCCACAGATACGCCAAGAGAGATCGACGCAGTCGTGAAGCTGTGCCAGGAGGCCGGAGCAGAAGCCGCGCTATCCAAGGCTTGGGCAGAAGGCGGCGAAGGTGCGGTCGAACTGGCTGAAAAAGTAACGCGGGCGGCAGAGCGTCCTTCGCAGTTCCGCTTTTTGTACGAAGAAGACCGTAGCGTGAAAGAAAAAATCGAGACGGTCGTGAAGGAGATTTACCGCGGTTCTGGCGTAGTCTTTTCGCCATTGGCATTGAAGACGATGCAAAAGATCGAAGACATGGGGCTTGCCCATCTGCCTGTCTGCATGGCGAAGACACCATACTCGTTTACAGATCGCGCTGACCAGCTGGGAGCACCTGTAGACTTCACCATTCAGGTGAGCGAGGTGCGGATTTCGGCGGGGGCAGGCTTTATCGTGGCGCTCACCGGAAGCCTGGTGACGATGCCTGGACTTCCGAAAAAGCCGGCAGCCGAGTCGCTGTACGTGGATGAGCACGGCCATGTAGAGGGACTGAGCTAAGCAACACAAAGGCAAAAAGCTGACACGGGCAACAAAGTGTCAGCTTTTTTTCGCGCTTAGGCAGAGCTAAACAAGCCTGCAAACCCGGTTGTAGTTGATCATGGGAGCTTTCTTTCGTTATCATAGAAGAGAACACCTATCTGTTTTGGAGGTTTTGCTGGAAACCAAAATTCTACCAAAAACAGACGGTGTTTTTCTATTTTTTTCTCGAAAGTTGGGAAAATTGCCTCAGATTATCAGTTGCATAGCGGAAAGGAGGCTCACAGCTACTCATTCATCCATCTTTTCCATACTTCTAAGATGAAGAGGAAGGTGCCATGTGGATCAAAAAACATTGATTACCAAGCAGCGCAATAAAATTGTCATTTGCATTGGATGGCTTATGGTAGTACTGCAAGTAGCGATCGATATAACACGAGGTTTAAGCCTTGCTTTTGTCATTCAGTGGTTCGTGTTTGCCGGGATTTGTTTGCTGCTGATGTGGATGAACCGCGCAGCGAAAACCATTTTGCTCATTCCGTATGTCTTGGTTGGCGTCCTTTCTCTTATTTGTGTTATGCATTTGCTTACTTTTCCCCGGACAGCCGAGAGGAGTATGCTAAATTTGTTCGAGTACCTCGCTCTTGTATCTCTTTATCCCAACTATCGCCCTGTTATTGCGATGTCAGTTGTAGCCATCATTACTGCGAATCTAGGTCAATATCTGAATGTTTATGCAGATGCAAATAATGTTCCGCTCGTCGTGGTTGCCATCATCACGATCTATGTCGCAAAGCTTAACGAGAACGTGTATTTGCAAGCGGAAAGCCGGCATAAGGAAACGCTGTTTGCTAAACAGCAAATCGAGCAAATTTTTGGTAAGGTGTTACATTCGGTGGAGACGCTTAAACAATTCAGCTTGTCGCTAAAAGATAATGTCCTTTTTACGGAACGCGTCTCTCGGGAAGTATTGACGTCTTTTTCCGAGGTGGCTAAAGGCGTGCAACTGCAGGCAGCAAGTGTCGGCGATATCTCCAACTCCGTACAAGATTCAAATCATGGAGTTCAGCGAGTAGCCGCCAGTTCGCAGCGCATGAAAGATTTAACATTAGCGACTGTGAAGGTAACGGAAGAAGGAAATGAACAGGTGTCGACGCTAACGAAACAAATGGCTCATATCAGTACGATCATCGATAAAACCGTGACGTTGATGAACGAGCTTCATGAACGAAATCAGCAAATCGGTTCTGTTCTTTCCAAGATTAGCGAGATCTCCAACCAAACCAACCTGCTGGCCTTGAATGCTGCCATCGAAGCAGCGCGTGCGGGAGAGCACGGGCGGGGTTTTGCCGTGGTTTCTGATGAAGTGAGGAAGCTGGCTGTCCATTCACAGCAATCGACGGAAGAAATAGCAGGCATATTGGTGGATATCCAAAATAAAACAAGCGACCTTGCCAAGCAAATCATTACCGGACAAGCCGCTGTTGTAGACAGTCAAAACGCTGCGCAGCACACAGAATCCATATTAAAACAAATTACAAATAACGCGAATAGCGTTGTGATTCAAGCGGGCGAGGTTGAGACGCTCATTCATGCGTTGGAGAATGGTTCGCTGCGGATTGTGGATGAAATCACCCAGATTTATAGCGTAACGGAACAATCCAGTGCGTCTGTAGAGCAAGTATTGGCGAGTGTAGACGAACAAACAGAACGGATTGAACAAATTGTGGCAAGCTTTAGAGAGTTGGAGCTGCTTACCGATACGTTAAGCAGCTTGGCTGTGGAGTCTGGGAAGTAGCTATGATCTGATAGCATCCCCTTTAAGTAGACATGGCGTGAAAAGCGCACAATGGTTTACTTGGAGGGGCTTTTTTGTAATTTTATGCAAGAAAAGTAGTTTAGCTATCAAACAAATCGGGTAAAGATTTCGTGTGGAAAAAAATCCAAGGCATTATTTGAAAGTTAACCCACATTTTTACTTTCGTGTGCTATAGTAAATTTATAAACAAAATACGACAAAAAATGACAAAGGCAAACCTGTTGAAAGGCAGGGACGCAAAGCCACGGGTCTAAGGCAAGCAGATTGCATTTCTCTGCTGCTACGATAGCCGGGTTGCCATGCCGAACGCAAAAAGGCTGTCCGGGTGGCAGTCTTTTTTGTTGTGAAAAAAAGGATAGGAGGTACACCGTGTGATGGAATCAAGTCTAAAGAAAAAGTTAATTGTCGTTATGTGCCTGCTTTTGATCATCAGCTTGGGCACGGTATGCGGGGCCAGCTACTACAGCTCTTCGCAATTGCTATCATCGAGCCTGGACAAAGAAGCGGAACTGACAGCCAGCAATCTATCCATCCGTATCGACAGCTTCTTCCAGGAAAAAATCGGAATCGTGGAAACAGTCGGGGAGATGATGTCCTCAGACAACAATTTCGAGCATGACTTGAGGCTGATTCAGGAAGCGCAAAAGAAAAACCCTGAGTTTGAAACGTTTTTCTTTTCCTATGACTTGAGCGGCAAAAAGGTCATCAACTTCAAAGGAGAGGAAACCAATCCTTCCGACCGTCCGCATTTTCAGGAAGCAGGAAAAGGCGAAGGGAAAATCATCGTATCCGAGCCGGTTGTTTCCCAACGGACAGGCAATAACATTGTGACGGTCATTTTGCCATTGATGAAAGACAACCGCCAATACGGCTATGTCGGCTCTACTATCCCAATCAATGAGATTCAAAAAACGGTTTCCGAAGAGAAATTCGGGCACAGCGGCTATGCTTTTCTCGTCAGCAAAAAAGGAACGTATATCTGGCATCCGAATAGCGAGTTTATTTTGAAGCAATCCGTGCTGGAAAGCGACATTCCTGAGCTGAAAACGGCATTTGAAGCGACGCAGCAAGGCGGGCATGGAATTATTCAATACCAGCAGGAGCAAACGGCGCAGTTCTCCTCGTACGCATCGACGAAACTGAACTGGGGCGTATTCATCACGGCTCCGGTCAAAGATTTGCACGCTCCGGTAAATGAGCTGTCGATCAAGCTGCTTGCGATTTCACTGGTTGTGTTGGCGCTCGGGATCATTTTCGTATACTGGCTGTCTGTTCGCCTGGTGAAACCGATTCAGCGTCTGAACCAAGTGGTCAATGTGGTGGCGCAAGGGAATCTCACGCAGACCGTTACGGTAGACGGCAAGGATGAGCTTGCGGTGCTTTCCCGTGACTTCAACCAGACTGTTGCGCACTTGAAAGGTCTGATTGAGGGGGTATCGCAATCTTCCGAGCAGGTGCTGCGCTTTACTCAGGAAGTATCGGCAGGCATTGAGCATGCGACGGAAAACGTCAATCGCATCGGGCAATCGATCAATCAAATTGCAGGCGGAGCGGAAGCGCAGGCGACCAGCTCCAAAGATGTCGCGCTGTCCATGAATGATATGGCAGCAGGGATCGTGAAAATCGCCGAGACATCTGCGCATGTTTCCGAGGCGGCGCGCGAGGCTTCGGAACAGGCTGAGCAAGGAACGACTGTCGTGGAGCAGGCGGTGCGGCAAATGGGCAGCATCGGCGAAGGAACAACCAAAGCAACTGAGGCCATCGAACGTTTGAACAGCCGCTCCAAGGAAATCGAAGGGATTCTCGATACGATCAGCCAGTTGACGTCGCAAATCAACCTGCTCGCTCTCAATGCGTCGATTGAGGCTGCGCGGGCTGGCGAGCATGGACGAGGCTTTGCCGTCGTGGCCGGAGAAGTGAAAAATCTCGCTCACCAATCCGAGGAATCGGCTGCGAAAATAGCGACACTGATTCACGAAATCCAACAGGATACCCGTCATGCCGTCGAAGTGATGAACACAGGCAACCGCGAAGCGCACGAAGGAATCACGATGATTGAAGAAGTCCGGGAAATTTTTGCGCATATTTTGGAGTCTTCCCGCAATGTTGCTGCCCATATTTTGGAGGTGTCAGCAGCATCGGAAGAAATGTCCGCAGGCTCCGAGCAGGTGAGCGCCTCGGTGGATGAAATGCATCACATCGCGAAGCTCGCTACTTCTGATGCCCAAAAGGTTGTGGAGGCAACAGCCGAGCAGCTTCAGGCCATTCAAGATATCGCCCGTTCCGTCGAGCATTTGAACGCCGTGACGGAAGAACTGCAACAAGGGGTTGGCAAGTTTAGCCTGTAGGTCCCATCCCTGTTAAAGGGGGGATGCGATATAAGGGATGAGACAGTTTGAACAAAGCAAGACAAACAAAGAGAGCAACAACCAGGAGGAGAAGAAACCGATGAACAAGTGGACCAAAAGAATGGTGGCGAGCACACTCGCTGCAACATTGCTGATGACTGGAACCGGAGCGTTTGCCGCAACTGCGGGAACACCGAATGGACAAGCCGTGGCGGTAGAAGCGGCCAAAAAACAGGACAATAAAAAGTTTGAGTCCCGCCTCGACGAGATCATCGCACGAGGATATATTGTGGTGGGAACGCCTGGGGACTACAAGCCATTCACATATTTGAATCCGAAGACGAACGAGTTTGAAGGCTACGACATTGACGCCATGAAAGAGTTCGCCAAAAGCCTGGGCGTAGAGGCGCGCTTTGTGCAGACTTCATGGCCGACGATGATGGACGATCTGCTGGCAAACAAATTCGACATCGCGGTAGGCGGCGTGACACGCAACACGGATCGGCAGAAAAAAGCGCACATGGGCGATCCGTACATCGAATTTGGCAAAGCGCCGTTGATTCGCGCGCAAGACAAGGACAAGTACAAGAGCCTGGCCGACATTAACAAGAAAGAAGTGCGAATCGGGGTAAATCCGGGCGGCACCAATGAAAAGTTCGTGCGTGACTATTTGAAAAACGCGACCGTGACTGTCGTGCAAAACAATCTGGACATCCCGGGCCTTGTCGCAAACGGCACGTACGATGTCATGATCACCGATACGATTGAAGCGATGGTTTACTCCAAAGCAGACTCCCGCCTGTACGCTGCTTTGACCGACAAGCCGTTTACCCGCAGCGAAAAGGCGTACATGATTCCGCGTGGCGACTTTATTTTTGCCAGCTATCTCGATGTGTGGATGGACGAAATGAAGCTGCAAGGAAAATTCGATGAGCTGTTCCACAAATGGGTAAAATAAGCGTCGAGTCGAATAATCGATCGCAATGATGCAAAGCAGCAGCCCTGTCTGGAGTGTCCCGGCAGGGCTGTTTTGTTTTTTATGTGTTTCGCCGTATATTCTGACAAAAATCGGTTGATACTAAAAGGGAAATGGGCATAAATCCCGTTTGCAATTTTGCCAGATGCATGATACGATTACAGCTATGTTCTTTGTAGGGTGCTTATGTACAATCGGAGATAAAAGGGCATGTTCCGGCTGTAAGGAATAGTGCCCTTTTTTAGTGAGAATTTTATAGAAGAAGGTAAAGTAAAAGGAGACTGACGTTCATTGACTACTTTTTTTGATTTTGGATTGCATCATTCTATTGTGAGAGCTCTTGGCAACATGGGGTTTGAAGAGGCGACAGCCATTCAGGAGCAAACTGTTCCTGTAGCCTTGCAAGGCCGCGATTTGATTGGACAGGCGCAAACAGGTACAGGAAAAACCGCTGCTTTCGGTATTCCGCTGGTTGAGCGCCTGGATGAAAACAACGGCAATATTCAAGGGGTTGTACTGACGCCGACCCGTGAGCTGGCTGTGCAGGTAGCAGAGGAAATCAACAAAATTGCCCAGTTCAAAAACATTTCCGCTCTGCCAATTTACGGCGGTCAAGACATTACCCGCCAAATCAAGGCGCTGAAAAAGCGCCCGCAAATCATCGTAGCGACGCCTGGCCGTTTCATGGACCACATGAGAAGAAGAACGATCCGCCTCGATGCGATCGAGATCGTTGTTCTGGACGAAGCAGATGAAATGCTGAACATGGGCTTCATCGACGATATCAAGGAAATTTTGCAAGAAGTTCCTGACAATCGTCAAACCTTGCTGTTCTCTGCAACTATGCCGAGAGCGATTCAGGAAATTGCCCAGCAGTTCATGAGCGAGCCGACGCTGATTTCCGTCAAACCGAAAGAAGTAACGGTGCCAAACATTGAGCAGCAATACATGGAAGTTGCCGAGAAGCAAAAATTCGACGTTCTGTGTCGTCTACTTGACATTCATTCCCCTGAATTGGCGATCATTTTCGGTCGTACCAAGCGCAGAGTGGATGAACTGTCCGAGGCTCTGACCAAGCGCGGTTACGGCGCTGAAGGAATCCATGGCGATTTGAACCAGGCAAAACGCGACAGCGTGCTGCGCAAGTTCAAGGAAGGTACGATCGAAGTGCTGGTTGCGACAGACGTAGCTGCCCGCGGTCTGGATATCAGCGGCGTTACGCACGTTTTCAACTTCGACATTCCGCAAGACTCGGAAAGCTACGTTCACCGTATCGGCCGTACTGGTCGTGCCGGGAAGACTGGTCTTGCCATCACGTTTGTCACTTCCCGCGAGATCGACCACCTGCGTCTGATCGAGCGCGCGACAAACCGCCGTATGGAGCGTCGTTCTGTGCCTAGCATGAGCGAAGCGCTGGAAGGTCAACAACGTTTGACCGTGGAGAAAATTTTGGAGGCGTCAGGCCGCGATGACTTGAGCGCCTACAAAACATTGGCCGAGCAATTGCTGGAAGATATCGATTCCGTGACGCTCGTATCTGCTGCACTCAAGCTGCTGACCAAAGAGCCGGATCAAACTCCGGTTCGCCTGACAGAAGAAGCGCCTCTGCGTGTCGGCAAGAAAAAAGCGTTCCCGAAAGGCAAAGGCGGATACGGTTCTGGCTCCGGCTTTGGAAGCAAACGCCCACCTCGTCCACGCGGTGGAGAGTTCCGTCCTCGCAGCGGCGATTCCCGTCCGCGCAGTGGAGAATCTCGCCCACGCAGCACAGAGTCCAGCGGAAGACCATACAGCAACAAACAACGATAAGAATGCAAGAGCCGATGCGACGAAAAGCGCATCGGCTTTTTTTGCATACAAGCGGGGCGGCAGGGCAAACTACTGATTGATTTGGAGGAAGGAGTGAGTGCAATCATGAAAAAGTCGATTGGCTGGACCACAGCCGTTGCGCTGGCAAGTGTACTTGGAACAGCCATGCCAGCCCCGCTGCACGCTGAGAAAGCACAGGCAACAGACGTAAAGCCGATGCGAATTACAGAGGAGCAAGCGAAGCAAATCGCTTTGCAGCAAATAAAAGGACGCGTGCTGCACTCGGAGCTGGATACGGAAAATGGCGTGCTGGTCTATGAGTTTATTATTCTTACCGACCAGAACCAGGTGTACGAGGTAGAGGTCAATGCAGAAACGGGAAAGGTCATGAAGGTGGAGAGAGAAGATTTTTGAGGAAAAAGAGACTTCTGCTCGTCGGAGCGGGAGTCTCTTTTTTTGCTGCTATTAAGTTTTGGCAACAACGAGAACGACAAATGCGAGCTTTGATTTTGTTGTGGCGCGTATGTAAACGCTTTATATTTGAGGTGTGCACATTATCTGTTTAATCATGTCAACATTTTTATAGAAAAGGTAAAGGAGGGTCCAGTATGGAGAATTTGGCGACAAAGAACCAGTCTTCTGGTGGAGTGCGCGTCTCGGTACAAAAATTTGGACGGTTTCTCAGTGCGATGGTCATGCCAAACATCGGTGCGTTTATTGCCTGGGGATTGATTACGGCATTGTTCATCCCGACAGGATGGCTGCCTAACGAAAACCTGGCGAAACTGGTCGGGCCGATGATTACGTATTTGCTGCCGCTGTTGATCGGATACACGGGCGGGAAAATGGTTCACGATGTACGTGGTGGTGTCGTGGGGGCTGTCGCCACGATGGGGGTCGTAGTCGGGTCAGATATCCCGATGTTTTTAGGGGCAATGATCATGGGGCCTCTGGGCGGTTGGGTCATGAAAAAAGTCGACCGACTGTTCGAAGGCAAAATTCGCTCCGGTTTTGAAATGCTGGTCAACAACTTTTCCGCAGGGATTATCGGTGCATTGCTGACGCTGCTCGCTTTCCTGGCGATTGGTCCGGTCGTGACGGGTCTTAGCAAGGCGCTGGCATCAGGCGTGCAGGTCATCGTCAATGCAGGGTTGCTCCCGCTGGCGAGCATTTTGGTCGAACCGGCAAAAATGCTGTTCCTCAACAACGCGATCAATCACGGTATTTTCAGCCCGATTGGTCTGGATGAAGCGGCGCGCACAGGAAAATCGATCTTTTTCCTGCTGGAGACCAACCCTGGCCCAGGTTTGGGAATCCTACTGGCATACTGGCTGGCAGGTCGAGGCAATGCCAAGCAATCGGCGCCAGGTGCTGTTATCATTCACTTCTTCGGGGGGATTCACGAGATTTACTTCCCTTACATTTTGATGAATCCGCGTCTCGTTTTGGCGGTAATCGGCGGCGGGATGGCAGGGGTCTTCACCTTTACGCTGCTCGGCGCAGGGCTGGTGGCACCGCCATCGCCAGGCAGTATCTTCGCACTCAGCGCCATGGCTCCGCGCGGCGGATTGCTTCCGGTATGGGCAGGGGTCGTTGCCGCAACCGTTGTCTCGTTCCTCATCGCTTCGGCTTTGTTGAAAATGAGCAGCAAGACCGAAGAAGACGAGTTGGACAAGGCGACAGAGAAAATGCAGGAGCTGAAAGGCAACAAGCAGCCGGCAGCAGCAGGGCAAGAAGCTGCGGCAACAAAAGAAATCGCGGCAGCGGACGTGAAGAAAGTGGTGTTTTCTTGCGACGCCGGAATGGGTTCCAGCGCGATGGGAGCAGCTTCCTTGCGCAAAAAGTTCAAGGATGCCGGAATTAGCGAAATCACCGTCATCAACACAGCTATTAACGATATCCCCAATGATGCCGATATCGTGATTACACACAAGTCGCTGACAGAGCGGGCGAAGGCAAAAGCACCGACTGCCGAGCACATCTCGATCGATAACTTCTTGAATAGTCCGGAGTATGACAAGTTGGTCAAACGACTGGGGTAAAAGGGGATCAACGCTAGTGAAAGCTAGCGTTTTCCCTCTTTGGCGTTAAGGAGGGAACACGGCATGCAAGTATCCTCGCGACAGCGATCCATCATGGAGATTTTATTGCAGGAGGAAAAGGGCATCACCGTGGCGCAGATCGCCGAGCGAATCGGCGTAAGCACCCGGACCGTACACAGGGAGCTGGACGCATTGGCCCCGCTCTTTGCGAAAAACGAACTGGAGCTGGTGAGAAAGACGGGGGCCGGGGTGGAGGTCGCAGGGACAGCGGAGCAAAAGCTTGCTTTGAAAATGTCTGTTTTGCACCAAACGACGACCGAATTTACCGCAGAGGAACGCAAGGCGATTATTATGTGCTCCCTCTTGGCAGCCACGGAGCCAGTCAAGCTGATCTCGCTCGCCATTGATCTGAAAGTGACGACTGCTACGATCAGCCACGACCTGGACGACCTGGAAGAGCTTTTGGGACGGTACGACCTGACTCTTTTGCGAAAGCGGGGATACGGCGTCGAACTGCTGGGAAATGAAGCTTCCAAGCGAAGGGCGATCAGCCGTTTGATAGCCGAGCACCTCGATGACCATGAGCTGATCGGGGTGATCAAGGAGAACATTCAAAACAAGACGACACGGGACATGGATTCGATTTCCCGGCGTCTGCTCTCCCTGATCGATCGGGATAAGCTGATCAAGGTAGAAAATGCTCTCAGTCATCTCGAAGCCGAGCTGCCGTACCCGCTTGCAGACAGCGCCTACATCGGTCTGGTTGCCCATTTGGCCTTGGCGATCGAGCGGATTGAAAAAGGCGAGAAAATTCGCTTCGACGAGCATACGTGGAACGAGCTAATCGGAACGCCGGAGTTTGTGATTGCCGAAAACATCATGGAACGGCTGCGGCACATTTTTCAGATGGAGATTCCTCGGGATGAAATCGGGTATATTACGATGCATTTGCGAGGAGCGAAGCTGCGCCATTCCCACGACGATTACGTCTGGCCGGAAAATACGGAGCTTGCCGCTCTGACTGGGCGATTCATCGCTTTGTGCGAAGAACGGCTCGGGCTTTCGCTGCGAGACGACTCTTCCTTGTTTCACGGGCTGTTGACGCACTTGGAGCCAGCCTTGTACAGACTCAGGCGCAAGATGGAGATTCACAATCCGATTCTTGGGCAAATCAAACAAAACTACCCGGAGCTGTTTGCGGTTGCCAAGGAAGCGATGGCAGCGCTTTTGCCGGAACTGCCAGTGCCGGACGAAGAGATCGGTTACCTGGTCATGCACTTGGGAGCAGCGCTGGAACGAGGCAGGCAGGAGCAGCAGCGATACCGGGCACTGGTCGTCTGTTCAAGCGGAATCGGTTCCTCGAAAATATTGGCGACGCGCATCAAAAAAGAGATTCCCGAAATCGTCAGCTTGAAAAACTTGTCCATGTTCGATGTAGGAAGTGTGCCGCGAAGCGATTACGACTTGATTATTTCTACCTTGCCGCTGTCGTTTGATCCCGCGGAATACGTAGTCGTCAGCCCGCTTTTGCCGCAGGATGATATTCAAAAGATCAAGTTTCATTTGCATAACCGCCCTGTTCAAGTAGAGCCGATGAAAAAAAGCAAGGGAATGCCGCCACTAGGAAAGCAAGCGCAGGCGCAGTTGAAGTCGATGCAGCTGTATGCCGCTTTTGCCAACCAGATCATCGACGGTTTACGGCAAAGCACAGTGAGCAATGTAGCGCGCGATATGCCCAGCGTCCTGCACGATATTTGTTCGGAGCTGGAACAGCGAGGGGCGATATACGCTGTCGATCCGGTCGTGCAGCAGCTGATTGAACGCGAAAAGCTCGGCGGGCTGGGAATACCGGGAACCGCAATGGCCCTGTTTCACGGCAGGAATGAGGCGGTAACGACAGCCTCGTTCACGATTCATTTTCTGGAGCAGCCTGTGCGGCTAAGATCGATGGATGAAGAAGAGATGTCCGTTGATTTGCTGTTGCTTTTGCTCGGGCCAAAAGAAGTGCCCAAGGAAGGGCTGGAGGTGCTCAGCGAGGTCAGCTCGCTTTTGATTGAGGAAGAGATGCAGGAATTGTTGAAGACAGGAGAAATACAGCACATTGCTGATTATATAGCAGGCAAGTTGTATGCCTTTTGCCTGAAAAAGACTGGATGGGAGAGAGTGTAATGAAAAACATACTGACTACAGAAAAAATCATGCTGAATGCCAAAGTAGCAAACAAGGAAGAAGCGATCAGACTGACGGGCGAGCTGTTGGTGCGCGCTGGCCACGTCACGGCGTCTTACGTTGAAAAAATGCAGGAACGCGAAGGACTGGCAACTACTTATATCGGCAGCGGTGTAGCGATTCCGCACGGAACGAACGAAGCCAAGGCAGATATTCTATCCACAGGGATTTCTGTCGTGCAAGTGCCGGACGGCGTTGATTTTGGCGAAGGAAATGTGGCGTATTTGCTGGTGGGAATTGCGGCCGTAGGAGATGAGCATCTGGAGGTGCTGTCCAATATCGCTATTCTTTGCTCCGAGGAGGAAAACGTGAAACGGATCGTCCATGCTTCCTCTGCTGAAGAAATCATTGCGATGTTCACAGAGGAGGTGTAAGCGCTCATGCTGGCAGTCCATTTCGGAGCAGGGAATATCGGTCGGGGCTTTATCGGACAGTTGCTGAGCCAGGCTGGCTACGAAGTCGTGTTCGTCGACGTCAATACGGCATTGGTTGATGAGCTTAACCGCAGAAAAATGTATCAAGTGCAGCTGGCAACGGCAGGAAATCCGCAATCCGTCGTGGAAGGAGTGCGTGCGATTCACGGTCAGGATATGGAAGCGGTCGCTGCTGCCATCGCTTCCGCCGACTTGGTGACGACTGCTGTAGGGCCAAATGTCCTCGGCCCGATTTCCGGAGCGATTGCGGCGGGAATCGAGAAGCGGCTTGCCGACAATCCGCAGCCATTGAACGTGATTGCTTGCGAAAACATGATTGGCGGAAGCGCCAAGCTGAAAGAGCACGTTTTTGCCCGGCTTGCGGAACCGCTTCAGGCGAAGGCAGGGCAGTTGATCGGGTTTCCGAACGCGGCTGTAGACCGCATCGTGCCGATTCAGCAGCATGAAGACAAGCTGCTGGTTACTGTCGAACCGTTTTTTGAATGGGTCGTAGACCGTTCGCAAATGGTTGGAGAGGTGCCGCAGATTGAAGGAATCACTTATGTGGACGACTTGGCTCCGTACATCGAACGAAAGCTGTTTACCGTAAATACAGGCCACGCTGTGATTGCCTATATGGGCTACCAGTTGGGGATGACAACGATTGATCAGGCTATGCAAAACGAAAAGGTCGCCAAGGCTGCCAGAGGCGCTCTGCAGGAAACGGGTGCCCTGTTGACCGCCAAGTATGGTTTTGACGCACAGGCACACGGGCAGTACATCGAGAAAATATTGGGGCGCTTTGCCAATCCGCTGCTCTCGGACGACGTTGTCCGTGTGGGACGTTCGCCGCTTCGCAAGCTCTCACGGCATGACAGGCTGGTTGGCCCTGCTCTGGAATGCATGGACAGAGGAATCCGTCCCGAGCATTTGGGGATGGCGATTGCAGCGGCGCTGCTGTTTGATTATCCACAGGACGAAGAGGCGGCGCGCATTCAGTCAGATTTGAAGCTGTACGGTTGGGAATATGCATTGCACAATTGCACAGGCATTCCGGCAGGCCATCCGCTTGAGGAAGTCGTTCGCAAACAGGCGCGGTTGATGCAGGAGTGGACAAGTACCAAGTAAAGAAGGGTGGGTGCGGGGGATGTCCCAGAAAATCGTAGGTGTAAAAGCTTCTGTGGGGATTGCCATTGGCAAAGCGTTTTTGCTTGCGGCTCCTGACATGCAGATCAAGACGGTGGCAATTGAAGATGCTGCCGGCGAAATTCATCGCTTCGAGGCAGCGCTTGCGCGGGCAAAGGCAGATTTGCAGGAAATTGCCCAGCGTGTGGAGACAGAAATGGGCACAGAGCAAGCCGACATTTTCAGAGCCCATCTGCTCGTCCTGGAGGACCCGGAGCTTGTCGATACCGTCAAGGACAAGATTACGCAGGAGATGACAAACGCGGAGAGCGCGCTGCATGATGTGGCGCAAGCGTTTATCGGCCTGTTTGAACAAATGGACAACGACTACATGCGGGAACGTGCGGCGGACATTCGCGACGTCACGAAGCGTGTATTGGCATATTTGCTTGGAGTGAACTTTTTTCAACCCAGCTCATTGACGGAGGAAGTCATTATCGTGGCGGAAGATTTGACGCCGTCGGATACGGCTCAGCTTAACCGCCAATTTGTAAAAGGGTTCGTGACCGACATTGGCGGGCGCACCTCGCATTCGGCTATCATGGCGCGTTCCATGGAGATTCCGGCTGTAGTCGGGACGCAGAACATTACGAGTGCTGTCCAGGCTTCTACGCTTATGATTGTGGACGGGCATGAGGGCGTCGTCATCATCGATCCGAGCGAAGAAGAGGTCGCGCACTATACGCGCAAGCAAGCAGAAGACGCAGAGCAAAAGGCCGAGCTGGCAAAACTCGTTCACAACCAGACGGTTACGGCAGACCAGCATCACGTGGAGCTGGCAGCCAATATCGGAAGTCCGGCAGATGTGGCAGGAGCGCTGGCGAACGGCGCAGAAGGAGTCGGGCTGTTCCGCACCGAATTTTTGTACATGGGCCGGGATGATTTCCCGACCGAGGAAGAGCAGTATGTTGCGTACAAACAAGTGCTGACGAGCATGGGAGACAAGCCTGTTGTCATTCGCACGCTGGACATCGGCGGAGACAAGCATCTGTCCTATCTGGACATGCCGGAAGAGATGAATCCGTTTCTGGGCTATCGCGCGATCCGCCTGTGTCTGGACAGACAGGAGCTTTTCCGCACGCAACTGCGCGCCTTGCTTCGCGCCGGGGTGCATGGCAACCTGAAAATCATGTTTCCGATGATTGCGACACTGGAGGAGTTCCGTCAGGCGAAAGCGATCCTGGAAGAAGAAAAGCACGCCCTGCAAAATAGCGGTGTAGCTGTATCCGATCGCTTCGAAGTGGGTATCATGATTGAGATCCCTGCTGCTGCCATGATGGCAGATGTATTCGCGCGTGAAGTGGACTTTTTCAGCATCGGCACCAATGACCTGATTCAATATACGATGGCAGCCGATCGAATGAACGAGCGGGTTGCGTATTTGTACCAACCTTACCATCCGGCTGTCCTGCGGCTTTTGCGCAATGTGATTCAAGCCGGGCACAAGGAAGGAAAATGGGTAGGAATGTGCGGCGAGATGGCAGGCGATCCTGTTGCCGTACCGATTCTGTTGGGACTCGGCCTCGATGAGTTCAGCATGAGTGCGAGCAGCATTTTGCCCGCCCGCAAGCAGCTGAGTCTTCTTTCCCGAGAAGAAATGGAAAAGCACATCGACACCATCTTGCAAATGAGTACGTCCGCGCAAGTAGAGGCGTTCGTCAAAACAACGATCATGAAAGATGGCATCTAAGGAGGCAAGATCATTATGGTGGAGAAAAAAATCGTCGTTCAACTGGCGCACGGCTTGCACGCCAGACCAGCGGCCAACTTCGTGAAAACAGCCACGACGTTTTCCAGCGAGATCAAGATTGTCAAAAACGAGAAGACGGTCAACGGAAAGAGCATCATGGGCATCATGGCTTCGGCGATCGCCAAAGGCGAGGAAATTACGCTGATTGCTGATGGCGTAGACGAAAACGAAGCGATTGCTGCTTTGGAAGCGGTGCTGACTTCCCAGGAATAGTGTGAATAACGTGCAAAAGCTCCCTTATCCGGGGAGCTTTTTTGTTTGGTTATCTACTGTTGAAAAAGGGGTCAGGCGTTTGGCTTGTCGCTGCTCATCGAGCAAAAGCTCTAATTGGGTGCGGACTTGTTCGACATAGGGAGTGGACAGGGCAGGGAAGGCGAGGTTGTGCATTTCCCACGGGTCTGTCGTGAGATTGTACAATTCGTATTCCGGTTCGATCGGCGGGGGAGGCTGGCCCGGTGCAGAGGGTGCAGCAAAATAACGGGAGTATTTCCACAGCTCCCAATGCCCATCTGTGGGCAAGTAAGCTATTACGCTTTCCAACAAGTTAGGCTCGATCACAGAGTGGTAAGGCTGACCGAGCAGACTGACTTGATGCTGGCCTTTTGTCACATCATCCTCTGACATGAAGTAAAGCGGGCCGAAATCATATGGCTGTATCTCGCCGCCACTGACAATCAGCGATGAAAAATTATTTCCCACGAAAGGGCGGGTTTCGCTATGAGTAAGCTGCAATTGTTCGGCGAGTGCGGGCACGTCGGCTTGCACGCAGCCGAGCAAGGTCGGGAGGATATCCACATGGCTTGTCAGCATTTCAGTAGACAGCGACTGTGGAAAAAGCAACGGATTGTGGATAATGAGCGGAATGTGGATGGCTTCTTCGTAGGCGCAATACCATTTTTGATGGAGATTGCCATGGGCGCCGAGCAGTTCTCCGTGGTCCGCTGTGAAGACAACGAGCGTTTCCGGGTAAAACGATGTCGCCGTCAACGCCTGTAGCACGCGCATGACCTGCTGGTCGGCGTTGTTTTGCAATTGAAAGTACAGACGGCGGTAAAAGGCGTCGTCAGAGATGGGCTGGAATGCTTGTGGATAAACATCGCGGTAGCTCGCCTGGCAGCGAGGTTTCGTCAACAAAGATTCGTTTTGCGTCGGCGAAGGCGGAATGTCGGGGATGGAGTCATCCACATGAAAGCGAAAAAGCGGAACTTGAGCGGAGATATCCCCATAAAGAGCGATATCGTGTGGATTGACGAAAGAGGCGACGACAAACCATGGCTGATACTCATCAGGGTGCGCCAACTGTTGTTTCTCCTGTTCGAGCCAAAACAACAGATGGATCATCTCGCTGCCGTACACGACGTCTCGCCCGTTTACACCGATGGCAGCGGAGGAGCCGGAATTGTGTGGCGCTCTGCCGTGCGGTTCAGGGCCGATCCAGCCGGAAAAGCCGTATCCGTCCAGCCGATCCGCCAGCCAGTACAAGCTTTCTTTTTGCGGATCGGGAATCCCTGTGACGGAGTCGTAGCTCAGAACAGGGACATGCGTGCCCGGTATCCAAATATCGCCGTCGGAAATGTGCCATTTGCCTTTGTAAAACGTTCGATAGCCCGCCGCACGGAAGTAGTCGCCCATCGTCGGCACGGTGTTGGGATCGAGCCAAAACATGTCGCTGTCCGGGGAGCGTTTGGCGACGCCGCTCGTCTGCGTGACCCCGTGCAGAGAAGGGTATTGGCCTGTGAACAGCGTCGTTCTGCTAGGCGAGCAGGCTGTTGCGCCTGCATAGTGGCGCTTGAACTCCATGCCGTGCCTGCGCAAAAACGAGTGGGCAGGCAGAGCTTCCTCGCGCCATGTGCGCAAGCTGCTCTCCTCGTACGCTGGCGGAAACCGTTCCTGGTCGACGATGATCAACAGGATGTTCGGACGTGTCTTGAAAGCACAACTCGACATATCGACGCCTCCAGATGAGATGTACACACTGTTATCAACATATGGGGATAAGCTTTGTCCTTATCCACAAAAAAATCGCCTCGCTGTGCGCAAGGCGACATGATTGTTCCACAGTTAAATCAACACGTAAGAGAGCAGTGACAAAAGCACGGAGGTGATCGACATGGCAATCAGCGGTTTCGCTGCTTTCGTGCGCAGGGCACGCAGGTTGACGTTCAGCCCAAGGCCAACCATTGCCATCGTGAGGACGAAGGTGGTCACGTGGGCTACTCCGGCGTTGAAGGACTCGGAGACGGGAATTTGTTTTCCCAGCACATAGCTTCCAAACAGGCTCATGACGAGAAAGCCGATCAAAAACCAGGGGAACTCGACTTTTGCTTCTCCTTGCAGTTTGCCGCTGCGTTTCATCCAGAACATCAGGAGAAAACAGAGCGGAACCAGGAGGAGGACGCGGCCCAGCTTGGCTAAAAGCCCGATCGCCAGACCATCCTGCCCGGCGGGAGCGGCAGCGAGTGCAACGTGGGCGATTTCGTGCAAGCTGATGCCGGACCACATGCCGTAATCAAGGGCAGTCAGCGGCAAAAACGGGCGCAGTACCGTGTAGAGAATCGCAAAAATGGTTCCGACCAAGGCGATAATGCCTACGCCGATGGCGGTGTCTTCCTCTTTGGCCTGAATGATCGGGGAAACGGCGGCAATCGCTGCCGCTCCACAGACTCCTGTCCCGACGCCGAGCAAGAGGGAGAGGGAGGCGTCGGCTTTCAGCCATTTGGCGAGCAGCACAGTAAGCGCGATAGCGAATACGATGACTCCGGCGTCGTAGACGAGCAAGCCAAGACTTTGGTGCAAAACGACATCGACATTCAGCTTAAGACCGTACAAGATGATGGCGAGCCGCAGCAAGCGTTTTGCCGAGAACTGAATGCCAGCGCGCAACGCCTCCGGGTAGCCCCAAAACTGGCGATACGCCACCGCAATCAGGATGGCACAGGCGAGTGGCCCGACCCGGTCAAAGCCGGGAACTTGAGCCAAACCGTAGCCGAGCACGGCAACGAGAAACGTAAAGGCGACGCCCGCTATCCACAGCGGAAGCGAGGCGGGAGTGTTTGTATGCTTGCTTTTGGATTGAGCAGATGGATGATGGCTGTCGTTCAATGGCGCGCTTTCGTTAAGCGGGGAAGCCATTGCAATCACTCCTTGAAAAGTTTTGACAACCAAAGCATAAAACAACTGTTACAATAAGAAAAATAAATGATTGATATAATGACAATAAGTAATTTTGTATAGTAGAGACAATCGAGGGAGGGATGCTTGCGTGGATCAGCAATTGCGTGTGTTTGTCACGGTGGCAGACAGGCAAAACTTTTCGCGGGCCGCAGAGGAATTGCACATGACCCAGCCTGCGGTTAGCCAATACATTTTGTCGTTGGAGCGGACGATCGGAACCAAACTGTTGGAGCGCAACAACAAATACGTCCGGTTGAACAAGGCGGGCGAAATTGTTTACCACCATGCCCGGGAAATATTGGGGCTGTACACGCGCATGCAAAGCCTCGTCGATGACTTGATGAACACGCCGAGCGGGCATTTGACGATTGGCGCCAGCTATACGTATGGCGAGTACGTCCTGCCACATGTGATCGCCAAGCTGCGCAAGGACTATCCGCTGATCACTCCGACGATCACGATTCACAATTCAACCGTGATTGTGGATCTGGTGGCAACCCGGCAGCTTGATGTAGGGATCGTCGAAGGGGAGTACGTCAATGACAAAATGTGCATCGAGCCATTTGCCGACGATCGCATGTACGTGATTATCTCTCCCGGTCATCGGCTGGCGAGCAAACAAGAAGTCAGCATCCATGATTTGATGGAGGAAACCTGGATCGTGCGGGAGGAAGGCTCAGGAACGAGGGAAGCGGCGGAAAAAATGTTTCGTCAGCTCCAGTTTCAGCCACAGAAGCGAATGGAGTTTGGCAGTACCCAAGTCATTAAGGAATCGGTCGAGGCTGGCTTGGGGATCAGTCTGCTCTCGTATTGGGCGATTCGCAAAGAACGTCAGCTCGGCACGCTCTGTACGCTGAAAATAGCGGGAACGCCCGTGACGCGGGACTTTTCGCTGGTGACGAAATCGAACGAATTTCAGACGCGGGCGCTGGAAATTTTCATGGATCTCATTCGTTCCCATCTGCAAGAAGGATCGCACGTATAAAAAGGGAAGCAGCACCGTCGATCAGACGCGCTGCTTCCTTTTTCATATGTTCGATATATGCGCGACTTTCAGCGGGCGGGGGAGCTTTTCGGAGAGCAGATTGCTTTCACTCATGAGTTTCCGCCAGAGGGCAGAGCGAGCGTCAGGCGGAAGGTGGTGCCAACCGAGCCGCTCTGTACCAGCGTCCCGGAATTGTTTTTTGTATTTACTCCCAAAAATGGTAGACTGTAAAAATTGTGCTAATGACAAAACTTATGGCTACGTAAATGATAAAGTATCTTATGTTGAACAAAATCTTTAAATTATGTTGTTTCGTTAAGTATTCATAAAATGTAGTAACAAAGTGAACAAGCAAAGCGATTGACATAGCATAAAAAAAATTTTTCAAGAATACGCTTATCATGCTGAATCCTTTCTTGTCCCAGAATATTTATCCTATGTTATCATTTTATCCATTCTATCGGAAGAGCGGCGTGAGCTTTCAGTTTTCTCAGGTCTTTCTCTTTCTTTTTCCCTTCTTTCTTCTCTAAAAGATGTTTTATTATCGAGAGTTTCATTAGCATGAATTGGAGTAGTTATGATGGACTTATTGAGAAGCTCCAGTCCGACACCCTTTACGCCGTTTTGTTTGTAAGCATTCTCTAAATCTTTCACGAGAGGTTTTACAATGGTTTCTGCTCCTATGTAAACCCCTACTCCAACTAAGCCCCCTCTAATTCCTGATCCTACCGTATCAGGTTTTGGTACACGTGGACCAAGGTTCTGATTTATTTTAGATGCAGCCTGTGCAGTTTTTGACTTTTCATTATATATTTGCGTACTCTTGTAGATCTCTCTGCCAGCACCAACAGCAGCAGCTACACCAACCCCTTTATAATTCATGCCATAGGCTTCTTTATCTTTGTCGGCTTTAGAGTTTGACGAGGAGCTGTTTGTGTGTTGATTACCGCTTGGACTATATCCATGGGCTTCTTTATCGTTCGTAGGTTTTGACGAGCTACCACCGCCAGCAGATGTACTTTCAGCATTTACACGGGTTTGCACTGTAGGTTTTTCTAGTTCTTTCTTATAAGCTTGTTGAGCGGCTGGGCTAATTTGAACCGAGTCACTTTTCGGTTTTGCTGGCGTAGATGCTACATCATTTCGAGGTGGAGTACTAGTAGTAGGGCTAATAGCTTTAGAACTCTGAGGAGTACTATTCTTGCTTGGCGTTGGTGTGTAATCACGAATAGATATATTTTTCATGCGAATATTCACTTCTGTAATATTCAATTTAGATGTACACAAGGATTTTCTTATGAAAACCCAAAAATGTAAATATTTAGTTATCTACTAAATTCGACATTTTGTCCTATTTCATAGAATTTAACTAGCTTCCAGTAAGGTAAAATAGTATTGGTTTTGTCGAAGCTTGTCTAAGTTTTTTTGGTTTTTACAGTACTCAACTTTCGCAGTGCGAAAATCGGCTTAACTTTAGGTACAGCTTAGATTTAAGATCAATTGGATGTACTGCTTGAAAAATAGAAGGACACCGCTTCGTTTGGTAAAGTGATGCAGAAGTACGTGGACAGCCAACCGTTGTACAGACAGGAGCAGCAGTTTGTCCGCATGGGGCCGCCCATCTGCTCTACGATTACCGGACAACGCGCGGCGGTGAGCATCCCCGGAACTTTCTGGCGGGGTTTGGCGGCTATCTTCACGTGGACGGCTATGCCGGTTACCACAAGGTGAAGGATGTCACCCCTCGTTGGATGCTGGGCGCATGCGCGTCGCAAGTTTGACGAGGCGTTGAAGGCGCTGCCCGCCTCCCCAGACAAAGACGAAACAGCAGTTCAGCAAGGGCTTCAATTCTGCAACCAGCTCTTTGCCATTGAGCGGGAACTGAAGGACGTGACACCAGAGGAACGTTATACCGTCCGAATGGAGCGAAGCAAGCCCATTTTGGACGCTTATTTGGCATGGTTGCGTCAGTAACGCCCCCGAATGCTTCCCAAAAGTCTGCTGGGGCAGGCGATTGCCTACAGCCTGAATTAGTGGGACAAGCTGACGACGTTTTTGCAGGATGGGCGGCTCGAGATTGACAACAACCGCAGCGAGCGGTCGATGAAGCCGTTTGTGATCGGACGAAAGAACTAGCTGTTCGCCAATACGCCTCGCGGTGCAAAGGCGAGCGCAATCATCTACAGTGTCATCGAAACAGCCAAGGAGAATGGACTGAACCCGTTCAAGTACTTGACGTACCTATTCGAACAACTCCCGCAGCTTCCCGTTCTGAAAAATCCAGAAACCCTGGATAGTTTGCTGCCTTGGTCGCCGTCGTTACCGCTAACTTGCCGCGTGTTCAACTCTTGACCCCAGCATAGACCAGCAACAAGGTGGGGGCTATTTGACGCTTACGGCTTTCTGTCATTTTCCTGGCTCATGCATTTTGGGCCTTTTTCTCTATGCCTAAACAGATCATCTTCGTTCTTTTTGAAATTACGATTTAGGTAAAATGGGGCATTTGCATAATTTACATAATATGGTAATATTAAGTGATAATTCAAATTGTATGTTCATTTTCCATAAAAGTATGCATTTCCTTTTTTGTTGAGGGGATGCACTTATAAAGGAGATGTCACCCTTGAAAAAATTTTATATCCTTATTTTATCTCTCATCGGAATTATTGCACTCAGTAACCTCGTCTATTTTCCTGGATTGAAAGTCTGGGCATTTGATGAGCTAGCCTTATTTGATAAGCAAAAGATAACCTCGCTTACTATTCATAACCATGAAGAAAATGAAAAAGTAGAAATTACTGACCCAAAAGAGATTCAAAAAGTACTCAATGATTTTTCCAAAATGGAACTTCGCAGAATTAAAAGCGAATCTGATGCAAATAACTCTGGTGCAAAAGAAGTAAAAGAAAATGTTCATACGTATACCATTGATGTTTATGCAAATAAACAGGATATCGGGACAATTTATCTCTCTGGTACTACATACATGATATTTTACGGAAAATCATCATCTGACGATATCCCTGTTTATAAAATTGAAAATAATCCTGACTTAGAAATCCACGAAGTGTTCAATTCAGCAAAAAAAAAAATAATTTGACACCATGCAACTTATTACTCCCTGTAATATTAAGATCAAAAGGAGATATTCGGCTATTGAACCGAATATCTCCTTTTGTATTAATTACGGTTGTTCCCAACGACCATTTTTATCCTGTAGTCGAAGAATATTTCCTTTACCTGTGATTAGTCGAATGTCTTCATAGTCCATAAATGGGAATTCCAACTTAGCCTTTCTGTATCCATTTCGTTTCATGAAACGACGAGTATCATGCATATCGTCGATCGCAATCCGAATATTATCTTCTAATTGTTTCTTCAAATTCGGTGATAAGGATGCAACCAAACCAACAACACCTACCGCGATACTGAGAGGTCGGACAAGATTAAATACGATCCCAATTACAGACGCCGTAAGTGAAGCCATATTCGCCAGTTTATTATCATCCATTTGGATTACACCGTATTTGAGAACGTCCGACATAGCTTCGGCAAGATCATCAAGGTCGTCTTGGTCAACAGTAATCGTATCAACGTATTGTTTCAATTTTGTACGTGCCATAATTTATCTTCCTCCGAAAATTTATTCCAAGCAATTTTCCGCGCGGTGATTAACTTGGTATTCATTAAAGTGAATCGAAGGTAAAAAATAACAACCCGATCTCAAAATTTTTTCTTTGCTTATCATAAGCAATTTTTTGTGCTATAGGTTTTGACAGCTCTAATCATCCGAAAGACTATTTCTTGACGTATGTCCTCACGTACACCTATATCCGTGAATTTCAACGACTTGCGAATCTTTGGCTCAAATCTTTCTATGATCTCTACCATTGCACTTTCATCATTATTTTGCGCTCGCTTTACCAGCGTTAACAGGCTCATGTATTTTCGCCTCCCAATAGCTGTTTTCTAAGCTTCAGTAACGCTCGTTTCTTTGTTTTAGAAACTGCTTGCTGGCTTGTGCCTAACAGGGTCGCAGCCTCCACCTCTTTGAGATTCCTCAAATATAGAAGTGCAAGTATCTCCCTTTCCTTTTCTGTGAGAGTTTGAACAGCATCCAAAACTCGTTTGTCAGCTATTACATCCTCCCACTTAGCTTTGTTTTCCCACTCACTTTTGCCAGTGTCACTAACAAAGCTGTCTATCACCCTTTCAATTTCATCTGTAGGTTGGAATACCTTTCCTATCTTTTGAGTACGAACAGCTAACTCGATAGCTGTAAAACGGATGAGTGATGAAATATATTTGATTAGTTGAAGCTCAGCGTAAAACTCCTGAATCCTACTATTCAATTCATCATTTCTCTTCTGCGTATCGTCCGGTGAAGCAATCACTCTTTGGCATAGTTGCTGATTGTCTTCTTGAGCTAGAAATGCATCCAAAAACTTTTGATTTGATAAGTTAGTAGGCCTGAACAAAAAATCCCTCCCAAACAAGATCGTACGTTCTCTTTTTGAACAAAAAATAAAAGTGCCAGATTCTCACTGACACGTCCCGTTCTACAATATCCATTTTACTAAATAACTAAACCTTGCATTGGTTTATTCCTTAAATGTAAATTTTTGTAATTAAGTGTAAGCTTACGCACTCTCACCTTCCCCTTTACGCTGTAACAGATGATGAAAAGGTACGTTTCTTTGGTAATGGCAAACAAAATAAGTACATGAAGCGTAAGTTTCGTTCTGAACGCCAAGCATTAGGCAAAAAGAAAAAGGGAAATGCGATTCGTAGTTCAAGGTCATTTTATCGCCTGTCTCAGTTCATGAAAAATTCCTCCTTGGGTTTCGGTTGTATCGTGCTCATTGCGCCGGCTTGCAGGCTTGCCTGTCCCGGCTACACACCAAGAATAGTCAGGGCTTGTGTCCGCCAAATGACCGGAATATGGAAAAGTCGTGGAATACCGAAAACGCTTGCATTTTTTCCTGCCTTGTCATACATTAGAAGCAGGAATAAGATCGCAGAATTGGCGTGATTCTTATCCAAACAAGTGAATAGACAAAAGGCAAAGGTGCCCTTGAACACGAGTCTTGTTCTTTCGTGTTTAGGCACCTTTTTTTGCGTTTTGAAAAGGGAAGTTGTCTGAAAGGAGTGTGACACGCATGGAAAAACCAATTCGAGCGACGCCGCTTGCGATCCGAATGATTCCCAACGTCGATCCACAATTTGCGGAGAAGCTGAATCTGCCTTCCCATATTCGCAGTGTGGGGATGCTTACATCCACCATTGATGATGTGGGCTATACGGCCATTGATGAGGCGACGAAAAAGGCAGCTGTAGAAGTGATTTACGCCAAGTCGTTTTATGCAGGATCTGGAAATGCGTCTGGTCCGTTGTCCGGCGAGTTCATCGGGATGATCGGTGGAGCGACGCCATCGGAGGTAGAGAGCGGTATCGATGCAGCCGTTGCATTCATGGAGAGTGGAGCTTGCTTTTACTCGTTAAATGAAGAGGGGACGCATGCGTATTACGCACATGTCGTGTCGCGGACGGGCAGCTACTTGTCTGGGCTCGCCGGAATCAGGGAAGGGGAGCCGCTCGCCTATCTGATCGCTCCGCCGCTTGAGGCTATGTATGGCATTGACGCCGCCCTCAAAGCAGCAGATGTGCAGATGGTGCAGTTTTTTGGCCCGCCCACGGAAACGAACTTTGGGGGAGCGTTGCTTACTGGAAGCCAATCGGCATGCACTGCCGCAGCAGATGCTTTTGCCGACGCTGTAAGAAGCGTTGCCCGACAGCCAGTCAAACGATAAAAGGGATTTTCCCTCTTGAAGGGGAGGAAATGTAAATGCGCGCTCATGCATACTCACTGGGCATGATTGAAACACTTGGCTTGCCCGCTCTTATTGCGGCCGCTGATGCTGCTGCCAAAGCGGCAGACGTCAAGGTCGCCACATATGAAGGCGCGGACGGCGGGATCGTAACGGTCTACGTAATCGGAGATGTCTCTTCGGTTCAGGCGGCTGTTGACGCTGGCGCTGAGGCGGCAAAACGCGTTGGACGCTTGCTGCACTCCCACGTCATACCGCGTCCTGATGAAAATGTTCCGAAAATGATTAAAAATCTGATGCGTTCGGAAGCGCAGGAAGAAGCGAAGCCGCAGCCTGCACAGGCAAAGGCAGAGCCGACGCTGGCAGAGCAATCGATCAACGATCTGCGCAAGCTTGCTCGCTCGTTTGCTGATTTCCCGCTCTCGACCAATGACATCAATACGGCGAAGAAAGAAGACCTCATTCGCCTGATTGAAGAAAAGCAACAAGGCGGAGGTGACAAAGCATAATGACACTCGACGCTGATTTGTATTCCATTCAGGAAGTGCGTACGTACCTCGCCCAAGCGAAGGAAGCGCAGGCGAAGCTCGCTACTTACACGCAAGAGCAAATCGATCGGATCATCACTGCCATGTCCAAGGCTGGGGTGGAGAATGCCGAGCGTTTGGCGGCTCTTGCGGTTGAGGAGACAGGCTTCGGAAACGTCCCGGACAAACGGATGAAAAACTTGTTTGCTTCCCAAGATGTTTATGCTTCGATCAAAGACGTGAAAACCGTCGGCATCGTTCGCAAAGACGAGGAAAACAAAGTGTGGGAAGTGGCACAGCCGGTAGGAATCGTCGCCGGGATCGTACCATCCACCAACCCGACATCGACCGTTATTTTCAAGTCGATGATCGCGCTCAAAGCGAGAAACGCAATCGTCTTCAGTCCGCATCCGTCGGCAGCCAAGTGTACGCTGGAAGCAGCGCGACTGATGGCACAGGCGGCTGTGCAGGCTGGGGCGCCGGAAGGCTTGATCCACTGCGTCTCCAAGCCGACGCTTCCCGCGACGAATGAGCTGATGAAGCACAAGCTGACCAATGTGATCCTCGCGACTGGCGGTACGCCAATGGTGCGGGCTGCATACAGCTCCGGAAAGCCTGCTTACGGTGTCGGACCAGGAAACGTTCCGGTCTACATCCACCACAGCGCTGACCTCGCTGCTGCTGCCAAGCGCATTGTGCAGAGCAAAACCTTCGACTACGGCACCATTTGCGCCTCCGAGCAGGCACTGGTGATCGAGGAATCGGTCAAACACCAGATGATTGCTGCCTTGAAGCGCGAAGGAGCGTACTTCCTGGACGAAAACGAGAAGGCCAAAGTAGCCGCCATTATTATGGTGAACGGCTCGCTCAACGCCAAAATCGTTGGACGTTCCCCGCATGTGATCGCGCAAATGGCAGGCATCTCGATTCCTGCCGAAACACGAGTGCTGATCGCGGAAGAAACCGGAGTAGGCAAAGAGTATCCGATGTCGGTGGAAAAATTGGCACCGATCCTCGCTCTCTACACCGTTTCGGGAGACAACGAAGCGTTTGCCCGCTGCCGGGAGCTTTTGACGCATGGCGGATTGGGGCACACCGCTGGGATTCACGCGCAGGATGACAATGTGATTGCATCCTACGGTCAAGCGATGCCGGCTTCCCGCATCCCGGTCAATACCGGAACGACTTTCGGGGGAATCGGAGCAACGACTGGCGTGCAGCCATCCTTTACACTCGGATGCGGTTCTTTCGGGAACAACATCACATCCGACAACATCGGTCCGAAGCATCTCTTCAACATCAAGCGCGTCGCTTTTGGCGTGAGAGAAATGCCTGAGTCCACGCCAGTGCAAGCTGCTGCAACGACACAGGCGGAAGAAGCTGTGCTGCAAGCTGTCTCGTCCATGAATGTCGGCCTGAGCCGGGATGAGATCAAAAACATCATTAAATCTGTTTTAACTGAAATGACGTCCTAAAACGTTAAAAATTTGTCCATATAATTAAGGAGGAACGAAAACATGGCTGGAGAAATGTCCGCATTGGGAATGGTAGAAACAAAAGGTTTGGTAGGAGCAGTTGAAGCTGCTGACGCAATGGTAAAAGCAGCTAACGTTAAATTGATTGGCAAAGTACACGTAGGTGGCGGTCTCGTAACAGTCATGGTACGTGGTGACGTAGGTGCAGTAAAAGCTTCCACGGACGCAGGCGCCGCTGCTGCCGAAAAAGTAGGAGAGCTCGTATCTGTACACGTTATCCCACGTCCACACGGAGACATTGAATTGATCCTGCCTAAGCTCGAAGGGTAATCCCCTATGGCAGTTATTACAGAAGCATCTTTGAGAGCAATGCATAAGACAGGCATCCCAAACCCCTTTCTCATTGAGAAAGGGGATAAAATCACACCAGCAGCGGCAGATTTCTTGAAAGGAAGAGGGATTCAAGTGAAATCTTTTGAAGAACAACAACAGCAACCTTCCACCAATCAGACTGCCGAGGCAGTGCGGGAAATTCCCCTTGGTGTATCGAATCGCCACGTTCATTTGTCGCCAACCGATGTAGAAAAGCTTTTTGGAGCAGGACATCAGTTGACGCCAATGCGCGATCTGTCGCAGCCTGGTCAGTTTGCTTGCCAGGAAACCGTGACAATCGTCGGGCCAAAAGGCAGCATTCACGGAGTGCGGATTCTGGGACCAGCGCGTGGCGCGACACAAGTGGAAATCTCTCGTACTGACGGTTTTGCGCTCGGTGTGCACGCACCTGTGCGGATGTCCGGAGATATTGAAGGAACACCGGGTCTGGTACTCGTGACAGCAAAAGGCACAGTTGTACTCGACAAAGGTGTAATTGTAGCCAAGCGGCACGTTCATATGTCGCCTGCGGATGCCGAGCAATACGAAGTGAAGGATGGCGACACGCTGATCCTTGCGACGCAGAGTGACCGCCCTGTCATCTATCCGGATGTAGTTGTTCGCGTACATCCACAGTTCGCACTCGATTTCCACGTCGATTTGGATGAAGGGAATGCCGCCAATTTGAAAACGGGCGACCGGGTAAAAGTGATCGGCAAAAACGGCCAGTTTTACTCCGGCTAACGGAGGTAGAGCTTTGATGGACATCAGAGAAATGGTGGCATCGATTACAAAAGAAATTTTGCTGTCGATGAATACAGAAAAGAAACCTGAAGCACCTCGTGTCCTGTATGTCTTTTGCGACAGCCAGGCTCATGAGGCGTTTCAGGATCATTTTATCCAGTTGAAAAACCACGGCATCTGCCACGACATTCTCTTCCTGGACGGGGAAACCTCGTCCTGGCTGGGAATGCACAAGATCGAATGCGGGGGAGCAGGCAAAGTCCTGACTGCGGATGAGTACGCTCCTGCGCCATTGGAAGTGCCAAAAGATTACGCTGGTATCGTCATCCCGGAAATCGATCTGGACAATGCGGCAAGAATCGCATCCGGGTTGAAAGGCACGATCAAGGCAGAAATCGTCTTTTCCGCACTCGTGACAGGCAAGTTCGTCATTGCAGGCTCCGATGTGCCGGGCATCAAGCGTGCCGACCGTCGCACCCTGCAAACATTGACGCTGACGCCAGCCTATGAAAAGCTGTTCGAGCGCCACGTGGAAGCGATGAAAGAGCTGGGCGTAGAGTTTGCGGAACAAAAACGTTTGGCCGATCGCGTAGTCTCCAAGCTGAAAGCGCAGTTGCCAAAAGCGGAGGCAAAGCCTGAACAGCCGACATTGACTGCGTTGGACGAGGCAGAGGCGGTTTTTTCCGGCAAGCTGCTTACGGCTGACTGGATCAAATCCCAACCGGAACTTCGGGATACGACCTTGCATGTGAAAAAAGGAGCGATTGTCTCTCCTTTGGCTTACGACAGCATGAGGGAGCGCGGCATTACGGTCAGCTACTTAGGAAAAGGGTGATCGCATGTTTTTGGGAAAAGTGATCGGCAGCGTTTGGGCAACCCAAAAGGAAAACGGCATGGAAAATTTGAAGCTGATGGTTGTTCAGCCGATTGACTGGCGCGGCGAAGAGAGCGGGCAAACCGTGATCGCAGCAGACCGGATCGGGGCTGGGATCGGCGAGCAGGTCATCGTTTCACGAGGAACGCCTGCCCGGATTCTTTTCACGGGCAACAGCGTGCCGATCGATGCGATCATCGTAGGTATCGTGGATTCGTTTGAAGTGCCGGGGGCCGCAGGAGGAGAGGAATAGCGATGGAACAGGAACGTTCGCGAGTCATACAGGAATTTGTGCCAGGAAAACAGGTCACGTTGGCTCATGTGATCGCAAATCCTGACCCTATGCTTTACACCAAGCTGGGGATCAAGGAAGCCGGGGCAATCGGCATTTTGACCCTGACACCGACAGAAACAGCCATTATTGCTGCGGATATCGCGACAAAGGCTGCGGGTGTCGAGCTTGGATTTCTCGATCGCTTCACAGGCTCACTGATTGTCGTTGGGGATGTTTCTGCTGTGCAGATGGCAGTGGATGCGGTCAATCAGGTGTTGAGTGAAAAACTGCGGTTCACACCGGCGCTGGTGACGAAATCATGACAGGCCGTGTCATGATCATCGGTGCTATCGAAGCGGGCAAGTCTTCTCTGGTCAAAGCGCTGTTCAACGATGAACAGCCAGCCAGGAAGACTCAGGCGCTTGAATATCGGGACTGGGTGATTGACACGCCGGGCGAGTATAGCGAAAATCCGATGTTTTACCGCACGCTGATGGCTACCTCGCTGGAGGCGACCATCGTCGTGATGGTTCAGGATGCCACTCGCGACCGCAACTACTTTCCCCCAGGTTTCGCGCAAGGCTTTCCCCAAGCTTGCGTAGGGGTCATCACGAAAGTCGACCATCCCGATGCCGATGTACAACGAGCGGAGGGCTACTTGCGCCAGTCTCTGGGCGACGCGAGAATATTCCCGACGTCTTCCTACACGAGCGAGGGAGTGCCGGAATTGCGTGCGTATTTGCAAGAAATTGTCAGCGAATAAGCCTCTTTCCGCCGTAGCGAGTCTGTGAGAAAATGAAGTCAATATCAAACTCCTAGCAGGTGAAAAGAGGTTCGCATGCAATCCATACGGGAACTGTGCAAATCGTCTACGATATTGAGTGAGGACGACATCCAGATCGTGGAGGACCTTGCTTCCAAACTGCAAATTTTTGCCGATCTGTCGCAGGCAGACATGTTCATCGACTGCCCGACCGTAGATCGAAGTGCTGCTTTGGTTGTTGCGCAGGCCAAGCCGGGCACGGCGCGTTCCATGTACAGCGGTTCAGTCGTAGGCCATTTGGCGACTGCGATCAACGAGCCAGCCGTCATGTACTGCCTGACTACAGGCAAGCCGGTCATTGGCTCCAGAGGTGTATCGCAAGAGCAGGTCGTCATGCGTCAAAGCGTCGTACCGATCACAAACGCCGAGGGCAAGACGATTGGCACGCTGATTACCGAGCAAGACATTTCCAAGCAGGTAGAACAAGAAAAAAACGTCGAAATGCTCAAGGAAACGACCGAGCATCTCAGCGAGACACTGATTCAGTTTGCTGTGCCTGACATGCCGATTTCTTCGCTTCTGCATGAGGGCATGATTTTGTTTGATCAGAGCGGAATCATTACGTATGCCAACGGGCGTGCCCACAAGCTGCTCTCCATGATCGGCTTTGATCGGCCGGAAAAGGGAGAGAGCATCGAACGCATTTTTTCCTGGAGAGTTTCCCCGGAAAATTTCGTGCGCCATGGCGGCTACATTCAGGATGAGTTGTCAAAAGGGAAGCATTTTATCATGATGAAAGCGGTTTCGTCCGTTCGCAAGCTCGACATCATCGGGGGCATTATTTTGCTCCGGGACATTTCGGACATCCGCGAAAAAGAGAAGCAGCTGATGATCAAGTCGGCTGTCATCAAAGAGATTCACCATCGCGTGAAAAACAATTTGCAAACTATTTCAAGCCTGCTGCGCCTGCAAATGCGCCGGTCGCAGTCAAACGAGATTGAGAAAGTATACCGGGAGAGCATCAACCGGATTAACAGCATCGCCATTATTCACGAATATTTGGCGCAAGATGGTCTGGAACAGATCGATTTCAAAGAGATTCTCACCAAAATATCGAAAATTATCGTCTCCTCGATGAGACGTTCAGAGCAAGCCATACACGTCGTCGTGACGGGGGAATCCGTGTACCTTCCGTCCAACAAGGCGACATCTTTTGCTTTAATTGTCACGGAGCTGATTCAAAATTGCATGATTCACGGATTCCGCGAGCTTCATGAAGGGCGCATCTCGATTGCGCTCGTCTCGAAAGACGATTTCGTCAGCCTGTCTGTTACGGATGACGGAGTGGGAATCGAGGATATGGAGCATATTCATAAAAAGGGACACCTTGGCCTGAAAATCGTCGATACGCTCGTCAGGGAAGACCTGGAAGGAACCATGCATTTCCGCAACACAGGCAACGGAACGGAAGTTACCATTCTCTATCCGATCCAAAAGGAGGATGAAGATGACACAGCCGAAGATTATGGTGGTTGATGACGAGCCGATCATCCGCATGGACTTGCGCGAGATGCTCGAAAACGAAGGGTATCAGGTAGTGGCCGAGGCGAAAAACGGGGAAGAGGCAGTCGAACTCGCTCATCGCCACAAGCCCGACCTCATCATCATGGACGTCAAAATGCCGGGCCTGAATGGGATCAAGGCGAGTGGGATCATCCGCACCTTTTCGGACTGCTCCATCCTTCTTTTGACCGCGTACAGCCAGAAGGAACTTGTCCTGGATGCGCGCAAAGCCGGGGTAACGGCGTATCTGGTAAAGCCTGTATCCGAAGATGACCTGATTCCTGCGGTCGAGATTGCGCTCAGCCAAAAGGAAAAAGTGGTGTCGCTGAAGAAAGATATTAGTGATCTGAAACAAAAGATCGAGGATCGCAAAGCAGTGGAAAAAGCCAAAGGCAAGCTGATGAGCGCGCTCTCCCTAGAGGAGGAGGCCGCTTACAAATGGATGCAGCAAGTAAGCATGCAACGGCGCATGCCACTTGTGAAGCTGGCGGAAGAAATTCTTTCAGGCGAGCAAACGATTTTGACTCAGGGGTAATGTCTCTGAGCAGTTTTTTCATAAAAAGAAACGAACGCAACAAGTAGATAGCAAGAGAAGCAAAGGCGCTTGTATCAGACCGGAAGCGATTATTTCGGCTGTTCAAGCGTCTTTTTGCTTGCCTCGTCTGGCACGCCAATGGTTCAAGGAGGTTCATTATGGATGAACAGTGGATCCAAAGCGTCGGCATCGATGTCGGAACCAGCACAACGAAAATGATCGTCAGCCGATTGCGGTTGGGGCGCATGTCCAGCACGTTTTCGCTGCCGCGCTACCAGATCGTGGAGCGGCAGCTGCTGTATGCGAGTGAGGTGCATTCCACCCCGTTGATCGGGTTTGACGAGATTGACGCTGAAGGAATCGGTGCGATTTTGCAAGAGGAGTACAGAAAGGCCCAAATCAGTCTGTCGTCCATCAAGTCAGGCGCCGTGATCATTACCGGAGAGACGGCCAGCAAGAAAAACGCGCAGCACATCGTTCATCTGCTGGCGGAGCGATCCGGCGATTTCGTGGTAGCAACTGCGGGAGCGGACCTTGAAGGCGTGCTGGCAGGCAAAGGCGCGGGGGCGGAAAAACGCTCGCAAACGATCCAGGGAACGATCGTCAATGTCGATATTGGCGGCGGGACGGCGAATGCTGCTTACTTCCAGCGCGGCCGAGCGATTGCGACGGTGACTTTTCACGTCGGAGGCAGGCTGATTCGCCTGGACCAGCAAGATATGGTTACGTACGTGTCGCCGAACATCCAGGCATGGCTTTCTGCGAAAGGCTTGCGCATCACGGTCGGTCAAAGAATCAGTCTGGCCGAGATTTCGGAAGTGGCGCGGCAGATGGCGTGCAGCATGCTGGATTACTTGACGGGAAAAGAGCGGCAAATATCGGGCTTGCTGGTAGTAGGGCCTCAATTGCGCGGCGATTTCCCGGTGGAGGAGCTGACCGTTTCCGGCGGGGTCGGGAAGCTGATGGAAGGCGCTCCCGTAAGAAGCATGGCAGATGTGAGTCGCTACGGCGATTTTGGCCCGCTGCTCGGTTACGTGTTGCAGCAGGAGCGGGAAAAAGGGACGTACGCGGTTAACTGGCTCGATCCGGAACAG
This sequence comes from Brevibacillus sp. HD3.3A, assembly GCF_013284375.2. NCBI lineage: Bacteria > Bacillati > Bacillota > Bacilli > Caryophanales > Paenibacillaceae > Brevibacillus > Brevibacillus sp. HD3.3A. Next base: position 5,800,981 of record NZ_CP085874.1, on the reverse strand, counting down.
ACGGTGCGGGCTACGGTTATCGGAGCAGGCATGCAAAGTACGGAGATCAGCGGATCGACTGTGCATATCAAGCCTGAGCTGCTCCCGATCAAAAACATTCCGATTCTCAAGCTGGAGCTTACCCAGGAGCAGTTGGCGAACCCGGCGCAGCTTCATCAGGAAGTGGCGGCGATTTACCAGCTGGGGGAACGGCTTTTTGATAAAACGACAGGAATCCCGTTCGCACTCGCGATCTCGGGCATCGGCTATTGCTCGTATGCGTTGCTGCAAACGATATCCCAGGAGCTGTCCGATCAGTATCGGCACTATTTTGCCGAGAGCCAGACGATGGTCGTGATCTGCGAGACAGATATGGCAAAAGCATTGGGGCAGGCGCTGGCGCTGCGTTGCAAGGGCGCACCGGAAATTATTTGCATCGATCAGGTGCGGGTAGAGTATGGCGATTATATCGACCTGGGCGAGCCGATTTCGGGAACGATTATCCCGGTCGTGGTAAAAACCCTCGCTTTTGACGAGAAGGCGTAACGTATAAAGGGGTGGACAAAATGAACACGAAAACGACTGTGCTTGGACAGACCTATCAATTTCGCGATTTGAAAGAAATTTTCGCGAAGGCAAACGAAGACAAATCAGGAGACCAGCTGGCTGGGATCGCTGCTTCCGATTCACGGGAACGCGTAGCTGCCAAGCAGGTTTTGGCTGACTTGACTTTGGCCGACATCCGCAACAACCCCATGCTTCCTCCAGAGGAAGACGAGGTCTCTCGTGTCATTGAAGAGGGGATTAACGAGAAAATTTACAACGAGATCAAAAACTGGAGCGTTGCCGAGTTGCGCGAGTACATTTTGAGCCACAATGCGGGCGAGAACGACATCAAGCGGATCAGCCGCGGCTTGTCCAGTGAAATGATCGCCGCAACAGCAAAGCTGATGAGCAACCTCGACCTGATCACAGCGGCGGCGAAAATTCGCAATGTGACCCACTGCAACACAGCGATTGGCCAGCCAGGCGTACTGGCCGCACGGGTACAGCCAAACCATCCGTCGGACAACGTGCAAGGGATCAAGGCAGCGCTGTACGAGGGGCTTAGCTACGGAATTGGCGACGCGGTTATCGGGATCAACCCGGTTATCGATACGGCAGACAGCGTCAAAGATATTCTCACGATGACCAAAGAAGTGATGAACAAGTGGGAGATTCCGACGCAAAACTGTGTTCTGGCGCACGTCACTACCCAAATGCGGGCAATCCGTCAAGGTGCGCCTGCCGACCTGATTTTCCAATCACTCGCAGGCAGCGAAAAAGGCAACAATGCTTTCGGTATCGACGTCAAACTGCTGGACGAAGCAGATGAGCTGATGCGCAAAGAAGGTACGTCCTACGGGCCGAACTTCTGGTATTTCGAGACGGGGCAAGGCTCCGAGCTTTCTTCCGAGGCGCACTTCGGCATCGACCAGGTGACGATGGAATCCCGCTGCTACGGATTGGCTCGCAAGTACAACCCGTTTATCGTCAATACGGTTGTCGGCTTCATCGGACCGGAATATTTGTACGACAGCCGCCAGGTCATCCGGGCAGGTTTGGAAGACCATTACATGGGCAAGCTGCACGGGCTGCCAATGGGTTGTGACGTATGCTATACGAACCATATGAAGGTTGACCAGAACGATATGGACAACTTGGGTATTTTGCTCTCGGCGGCAGGGGTCAACTTTGTCATCGGGGTAGCCATGGCGGACGACGTCATGCTGAACTATCAATCGACCAGCTTCCACGATATCGCTGCGTTCCGCGAAGTTCTCGGCCTGCGCCCGGCGCCTGCCTTTGAAAAATGGCTGGAGAAAATGGGGATCATGGAAAACGGCAAGCTGACGGCAAGAGCGGGCGATCCGACAATCTTCATGTAAGAAGAGGGGGTGTATGACGGATGGAACAACAATTGGATTTTTTAGTAGACAAAGTAGTGGCAGAACTGCAAAAGAAACTGTCTGAGCTGGGAGAAAAAGCTCCTGCGCAAGCGGTGGAACAGGCCGTGGATGAAGTGGTTGAAGCAAGCATGCAACCAGGCGCACAGCCAAGCGTGGAAGTGAATGGGGCAGCAGCTTTCCAGTCCGACGTATCGGAGGAGCCGGAGAGAACGGCACAAATCCCGAATCCGCAATGGAAAGAAGGACTCGATGAGCTGTTGACAAGTACGCCAGCCCGGATTGGCGTATGGCGTACAGGCGTCCGACCATTGACCAAAACGATGCTGCAATTGCGTCGCGATCACGCGGCAGCCGTTGATGCCGTATACGGCGAAGTCCGCCAGGAAGTGCTCGACCAATTCTCCCTGTTCACAGTGGAAACGCAGTACGACAACACCGAGAACTATTTGAAACGCCCGGACATGGGACGCATTCTCACAGATGAGGGAGTACGCCTGCTGCAAGAGCGTTGCCAAAAGAAACCGCAGGTGCAAATCGTCGTGTCTGACGGTCTGAGCGCCAGCGCGGTGGACGCCAACCTGAAAGATGTGCTGCCGTCCTTGCTGGACTCTTTGAAAAGCTACGGGCTTAGCTGCGGCACACCGTTCTTTGTCAAAGGCGGCCGCGTAGCAAGCATGGACCATATCGGCGAAGTTTTGGAGCCGGAAGTATTGGTCATGTTGATCGGCGAACGTCCCGGTCTGGTCACGGCGCACTCGATGAGTGCCTACATGTGCTATCGTCCGCGCAAAGGGATGGTAGAGTCCGAGCGTACCGTTATCTCCAACATTCACCGTCAAGGCACATCGCCCGTTGAGGCGGGAGCACATATCGGCACGATTCTCTCCAAAATGCTGGAGCAAAAAGCAAGCGGTGTGAAGCTGGTCTTGTAAGATACGTGGAAAATGACCCGAGGAGGAACTACCATGACATTCCGCAGAAAAAAAGTAGCCGTCATCGGAAGCGGCTTTACCGGAGCGACCACTGCGTTCATCATGGCGCAAAAAGAGTTGGCTGACATCGTGTTGGTGGATATCCCGCAGCTGGAGAATCCGACCAAAGGAAAAGCGCTGGATATGATGGAATCTTCGCCGGTTCTCGGTTTTGATTCCTCAATCACAGGCACATCCGATTACAAAGACATTCAAGGCTCCGATATCGTCATCATCACCGCAGGGATTGCCCGCAAGCCGGGCATGTCCCGCGACGACCTGGTGGCAACAAACGCTGCCATCATGCGTTCTGTAGCGGAGCAAGTGAAAATTTACGCGCCGAACTCCATCGTACTCATCTTGTCCAACCCGGTTGATGCGATGACGTACACGTTCTTCAAAACGTCCGGCTTCCCGAAACACCGCGTCATCGGTCAATCCGGTGTACTCGACACCGCCCGTTTCCGCACCTTCGTGGCCATGGAGCTGAACGTTTCTGTAGAAGACGTCACAGGCTTCGTACTGGGCGGACACGGTGACGACATGGTTCCGCTCTTGCGTTACTCTTACGCTGGCGGCATCCCGCTGGACAAATTGATCCCGCAAAATCGCCTCGATGCCATCGTCGAGCGCACGCGCAAAGGCGGCGGTGAGATCGTCGCCCTGCTCGGAAACGGCTCCGCCTACTACGCGCCTGCCGCTGCCCTGGTGGAAATGGCAGAAGCGATCCTGAAAGACAAGAAGCGCATTTTGCCATCCATCGCATATCTGGAAGGCGAGTACGGCTACCACGACCTGTACCTGGGCGTGCCTACTCTCCTGGGTGGAAACGGCATCGAAAAAGTCATCGAGCTGGATTTGACTGCCTCCGAGAAGGCGGCACTGGACAAATCGGCTGACTCTGTTCGCGCGGTTATGAAAGTAGCTGTGCAGTAAGCGCGCGTGCTAAAGAAGAAGGAAGCCCTGCCATCCGGATTTGGCGGGGCTTTTTTCGTGGGAATGCAAAGAAAAGCCGCCCCTACTGGCAGGGCGGTTTTTCGCGCTTTCGGTTCTTATTTGCTGATCAGTTTTGGCTCTTTTTCTCCCAGCTTGATCGTAGTTTCGCTCGGAATCCACATGCCTGTGTTTTCGTCACGGCCTTGCAGTACAACTGTTGGATTGGCTTTTCCAAGCTGTTCGGCTGCTTTCGCTGCTTGCTGACCGATTTTGCCGCCTTTGACGCGGTTTACGACCAGTGACAGTTGTACGCTGTCCAGCTCGGTCATCATTTCAAAATCGCCGTTGCTGTCGCCTGCGATCAGGATTGGGCCGTAGCCGTACTTTTTCGCGAGTACGCTTTGGATGACTTCTGTTTTGCCGTGACCGACAGTAATTGGATAGTTTGGCTGGTACACGTTCGTGATCAGGCCATTCTCTGTCTTCAAGCGCATACCGATAATGTTTTCAGTTGGCAGGTTGTATCCGTATTTTGGCAGAGTGGCAAATACGCGGACAACGTCCTCAAGCGATGCCGATACGACGTACACGTCGATACCGTTGGCGCGCAGAGTGTTCATCAGGTTTGCCACTTCCGAAGTCAGGCGCAGTCCTGTTGTGTGAGAAGCGGTGACCACGCCAGCTTTGCCAGCCAATGCTTTCGGGCTTGTCCAGGTCACTTTTTCAATCGCCATGCCCAGACTGACGTCATTGGAAGTCTCGGCAAGCTGATGAACTTCGTCGATCGTCATGTTGGTGAACAGGTAGAGCACCCATGGATAGCCGACGGAGTTGCTGTGTGTATCGTTGATCGCTTCGTACAGGAAAAACAGCTTTGTCTTGAAGTCAGCGAATTGCTCCGTTGCTTTCACTTCCTCCAATGTCTTCGTTCCTTTAAAGCCTTTGTAATTTTGGTACAGGTACGTGTAGTCGGCAACCAGATCGCTTGCGATCGCGTCGAGCGTCACTTGCTTGCCGTCCACGTTTTTGTACGAATCGGAAAAAGGTCCTTCTGGCACATTGGTGCGGATGACCTTGCCGAATTGTTCCGGCGTCATTTTGTAGGCGAGGTGGTTGATCTGGTAGACGAAGAGAGCTTCCTCTGTGTCGTGCATGATGCTTGTATTGTCCCAGTCAAAGACTGCGTACGGTTTTTTTGCAGCGTTGTAGGCAGGATTTTGCATGCCGTTTTTCTCAATCAATGCGTTGACAGCCTGATAAGTTGCAGGCGCCCATTTCCCCTTGTCGAGCGCTTGCGCGGCTGGTGTGGCAGCCTGTGCGGACACAGTAGTCGCGAGCAGAACAGCGATCATCAGCAGTGTCAGCCACCAAAAGCTGCGTTTTGCCAGTGTGTGAGACATAGTTGTCATCCCCTCTTCTTTCTGTAGTTTCGTCGATTTGTCAAATGAAAACGCTATCATTTTTTCGGGAAGTGAACCAAAGGCAAAAAAACAGGGCCCTTCCCGGCGCTTGACGCAAGCGCAGAAAAAGACCCCATTGTCTTTTGCGTTTTTATTTGTACATCCATCATACTAAATTCAGCCAAAAAATCAAGAAAATTTCGCCAGTTGTCTGCCAGGCAGGAGTGGGTGGAAAAGAACGCGAAGTCAAAAAGGTTTGCAGGTTCGTGATGGACATAATGAATAAAGAGATGTCAGGAAAAGGATGATGAACGGTGAAGCTGATCGAGACGAGCAAGGGCATTTTGACCAATTGCATGGCGTTAAAAGCAAACGAGTCTTTTCTGGTAGTCGCGGACGAACCGAAGCGGGAGCTTGGCGAGGCGCTATGGGAAGCCGGCAAGCAGCTTGGAGCAGAGTCGGTGCTGATGGTGATGACAGAGCGTGAAAAGTCCGGGCAGGAGCCGCCTGTGGCGGTAGCAGCGGCGATGAAGAGTGCCGACGTGGTCGTGTGTGTGACCGAGCATTCCTTGACGCACACCAAAGCGCGCAAAGAAGCAGCGGCAAACGGGACGAGACTTGCCACCATGCCAGGCATCACCGCAGACATGTTCCTCGAAGGGGCGATTTCTGCCGACTATGCGCAAGTGAAAGTGCTGACGGAAAAAGTGACCGAGCTGCTGACCGCAGCCAGCAGCGTGCGGATTGAAAAGGCAGGAAAATCGCTCACTTTTTCCATAGCCGGACGCAATGGCGTGCCGAGCACAGGCATGTATGTCAATCCGGGTGAATCGGGCAACCTGCCTTCCGGAGAAGCGTATGTGGCACCGCTGGAAGGAACGGCAGAGGGACAAATCCTCGTGGACGGCTCGATCGCCGGGATTGGCAAAATCGACTCGCCCCTTTTGTTGACGATTGAAAAAGGGCGGATCACGCAGGCAGAAGGCGCATCGGCTGAGCGACTGCTGCAAATTTTGGGCGATCAAGACGGCCGTCTGCTCGGCGAATTTGGGATAGGAACGAACGACAAGGCACGAATTACGGGAGTCGTGCTGGAAGACGAAAAAGTGTACGGAACGATTCACGTTGCGTTTGGCAGCAACAACACATTCGGCGGCACAATTGTGGCGGGAGTGCATATCGATCTGGTGGTCAAAGACCCGGATGTGTATTTGGACGACACATGCATCATGAAAAGCGGGAAGCTTTTGGGACAGTAGCCGACTTGACCCGGGAGCCAGGATGAATCCCGATCACAAATGGTGTATGATGGGAGCATATCCTTTGAGGCGGATGTGATGTGATGTTGTTGCTGGAGCAAATTGTGGCGGTCATTACGGCAGGGAACCTGGTTTTGGCCGCTGTTCTCATCTTCATGGAGAGGCGCAACATTGCGGCTACCTGGGCTTGGCTGATGGTTCTCCTGTTTTTGCCGGGTATCGGGTTTCTCTTCTATTTGATTTTTGGGCAAAGACTGAGCAAGAAAAAGCTGTATCGGCTCCGCCAGGGAGAGTTCTCGCATTTTCGGGCGGCTGTCGACAAGCAGAAAAAGCTTCTGGAACAAGGCGAGCTGCAAGTGAACGATCTGGCGATGGAACGGCATCGGGACATGATTTTCATGAACGTGGTGAGCGACGGTGCTTACTATACGCAGGATAACGCCATTCAGGTGTTTGCCGAAGGGCACAGCTTGTTCGACCTTATGTTCAAGCAGATCGCAGAGGCAAAAGAGCACGTTCATTTGCTCTATTATATTTTCAATGATGATGAACTCGGAACACAGCTCGTGCAGCTGCTGACGAAGAAAGCGCGCGAAGGCGTAGAAGTCAGGCTGCTGTACGATGCGGTAGGGTCGGCAGGCGTCCCTTCGCGGTTTTTCCGGCCGCTGGTGGAAGCGGGCGGGGAGGTCGTCTCCTTTTTCCCTTCGTCGATCCCGTTCCTTAATTTCCGGGTCAACTTCCGCAATCACCGCAAGCTGACGATCATCGACGGGAAAAGCGGCTATATCGGCGGCTTCAACATCGGGGATGAATATTTGGGCAAGGACAAAAAGCTGGGGTATTGGCGGGACACCCACCTGCTAATCGAGGGGAAAGCCGTCTACATGCTTCAGGCCCGCTTTTTCCTGGACTGGAATTTGTCCGCTCCCAAGCGAATACAGGAGTCGTTTGCCTATTTCCCGGAAATGAATGAGCCACAAGGGACGATTGGTTGCCAGATCGTGTCCAGCGGGCCAAATTCGGAGAAACAGCAAATCAAGCACGCGTTTCTGAAAATGATCTACAAGGCGCGGAAAAAGATTTACTTGCAAACACCGTACTTCATTCCGGACGACAGCATGCTGACAGCGCTGAAGATGGCGGCGATGTCAGGAGTGGACGTGCGCGTGATGGTGCCGGGCAGGCCCGACCACCTGATGGTTTTCTGGGCGACCCACTCTTATTTGGGGGAGCTGTTGAAAAGCGGTGTCCGCTGCTATTTGTATGAAAAAGGCTTCATGCACGCCAAGACGATGGTGGTGGACACGCAGCTTTCTTCTGTAGGGACAGCGAATGTGGATATTCGCAGCTTCAAGCTGAATTTTGAGACGAACGTGTTCCTGTACGATTCGCAGATGGCCAAGCAGCTGGAGGAGCTGTTCGAGGCTGATCTGGAGGATTGCCGGGAAATGACGATGGAAGAGTATTTGAACCGTCCGCTCCGTTCGCGGATGCAGGAATCATTGACACGGCTGTTGTCACCGATTTTATAACAAGAAAAAGGACCCGTCGGCCCTGTGAATCTTTATCACGGGTTGGGGGTCCTTTCGTTTTTGGCGCGTCCCGGGCGTCACACCCAGTTCAGCGAGGTACTTTAAGGCTTTTTCGCGCCTGTCAAATATTCCACAGCTTCATCCAGCTGTTTTTCAATCAAAATCGGATCGTAGCCAAGCCATCTGTCTACATCGACGATATACACATGATTGTTTTTCACAGCCGGGAGGTTTTTCCACAGGTTGCTGCTTTCGATTTCTTTCAAGTAGGAAGCGGCATCTTCGCCTGGGAACAGCATCAGGAAAATATGGTCGGCCGCATACTCTGGCAGCAGCTCCATGGAAATGTCTTTGGACCAGAAGTTAGGGTCTTTGTCCAGCTCGGCCTTGATCGGAGCGGGCGGCGTCAGTTGGAGCGAGTTGTACAGGACGTGCCCCATATTGCGCGCGCCGTACATTTTGATTACTTTTGCGCGGACGTTCAAGGCTGCGACTGTTTCGTTCTTGCCGATTTTGGCCTGCACCAGCTTGCGGGCTTCTTCGACTTTGGCGTTATGCTTGGCGATCCACTCTTCGCCCTCTTTTTGTCTTCCGAGGACGTCAGCAACTTGCTTCGTGTGGCCGATGAAGTCGGTTTTATCGAAATCGATTGCGACTACAGGAGCGATTTTTTGCAGCTTCTCAAAAACTTGCTGCTCTACCTCAGTGTCGGTCACAATCAGATCGGGCTGCATCTCCAAGATTTTTTCGAGATTGTAGGAATCGTAATCGCCTACCACTTCGATGCCTTTTACGAACGGGGCCATGTCAGCCCCTTCCATGTGACCTTGCACCGCGCCAATCGGTTTTATACCGAGGACGAGCATATTGCTCAAGTATTGCAAGGCAATGACGCGCTCTGGCTTGACTGGAATCGTTGCTTCGCCTTTTGCGTGCTTGATGACACGCGTCTCTTTTTTGGCAGGCTCAGAAGCAGGTGCTGGTGAAGCGGTTTGCTGCTCGGACTGGCTTGGAGCCGTTTGGGAGCATGCTGTCAAAAGAAGCAGGGCAAAGAGCATAATGCCGGACAGACACGCTTGTATGCGAGATCGTTTCATGAATACCCTCCTGAATGAAAATGATTCTCAACAACAAGCTTCATCTTACCGTGAACCGTTTGACTCATCCATGGAGGATATTCCGGTTTTCTTTGGACAATCCGGCGGTCAGGAAGTTTTCTGCTGCTCCAACAGCTGAATCGCTTCGTCCAATTGGGCGTCAAGCGACAGGGGATCATACGCGAACCAGACGGGGCCAAGCAGCACGACTTGTCCTTTTTGTACGGCAGGAATGCTTTGCCACTCTTTGCGCTGGGTCAGGGCTTGAAAATGAGCGCGCGACAGGTCGTCGTCAAAAATGTGGACGAACAGCCAATCGGCAGCGTAAGCGTTCAGTTGATGTTCCTGTACGGGAACGGCCCAAAAATTCGGATCGCGCTTGATGTTGTCTTGAATGATCGGGGGTGGCGCCAGCTTCAGCGATTTGTACAAGACGTGCCCGAGATTGCGAACGCCGTAAGCAAAGGTGTGCGCCGGACGGACATTCAGGATCGACACCGTCTCCTCTTTGCCGATGCGTGCGTCCACGTACCGCTTCGTTTTCTGCACTTTTTGCTCATGCTGCTTGAACCAGAGCAGCGCTTTGTCTTTTTGTCCGAACAGGTCGGCAATTTGCTGCAAATGACCAAAGACGTCGTCATCCGTCCAGGACAGTGCGCACGTAGGGGCAATCGAGGAGAAGGCCGCACAATCTTTTGGATAATCGGTCAAAATAAAGGACGGCTGCAGTGGCTTGATCAAATCCGGGCAAGCTTTGGACAGCGAAATGATATCTGACGCCTCTTGTAGCCGGAGCTGTTCCCGCATGTGAGAGACTTGGTCTTCCTGCGCCCCCACAGGCTTGATGCCGAGAGCCATCAAATACTCGGTGTACTGGAAAGTGACAGGGGCGATTTGCCGCTGACTCATTTTGACAAAGACAGTCGGAGAGACGCCAACCTGCTGCTTGAACCGTCTGCTGAAGTAAAATTCATCCTCGTATCCGACAAGCTGCGCTACCTCACGCAAACGCTTTTTCGAGTCCCACAACAGCTTTTTTGCCTGATCCATCCGATACCCGGTCAAGTATTCAATCGGGCTTTTTCCTACGTTCTTTTTGAATAGCTCCGTGTAGTAGCGAGGCGTAAGCCCGGCCTTGTTGGCCAGATCAGCCAGCGAGAGCGATTGTGCGTAATGTTCATGGATGTAGGAGAGGGTCTGGTCGATGGGGTGCGACGATTCCACGACTGCTTGCGCGGCAGGGGCCTCCCAGATCGTGAGCAACAGCTGCTGAAAACGAATCTGATTTTGCAACATATCCAGTGGATTCGCTACCTCGTGCTTGTGCTCATGGTCGGCAAGCAAGGCGCGGGCCAGCTCCAGGCAGACGTGCAGAGACTGGACGTGATAGCTGTCGGCCGGAGGGTGCCACAGGCCATCCGGTGCATAGCTGTTATGTTGCCTCATGTCTTGTTGCAGCGCGTCAAAAAAGAGGGCGAAAAAAGACAGGGAAGCACCACGCCCAGCTACGATGGAATCGGCAGCTTCCGGTGCGAAAAATCGTACACTCCCGGAAGACAGGGGCGGGGCACTAGCGGTGTCGTCGCCCTGCCAATATCCGCTGCCTTCCGTAATCATGAGCAAGGCGTGTTCCGGGCAGCCGGGAAGCGACCATGCTTGATTCGGAGGCAAAGCGATTTGCCGGATGCTTTTCAAGAGGAAAAAGGTTGTCGTCTCTGCGTGGTTGTCGCCCATGATGACCTCTCATTTCAAATGGAATAGCTTGGAGTTAGCGGATTACGGTACAAGTGGCACAAGTTCGAATGACTCGGTGACGACGATGCTGCCTTTTACTGACTGTACCATCGGGCAGTTTTTGCTGGCGGCATCGACGGCCTTTTGCACTTTTTCTGCCTTCAAGTTTTCTCCGGTAATGATGAAGTGAAGGTGAATTTTTTCAACGCGGTTTGCTTCTGCTTCATTGCGCGTGACATCTGCTGTGATTTGCATATCTGTGCAAGGCATGCGCATTTTGTCCAACACTTTGCGCAGGACGCCGCCACTGCAAACGGCAATGGAAGAAACGAGCAGCTGGTAAGGGCGAAAGCCGTACGCCTCATCGCCAGAGACGTGCAGATCGCCATATGATAAATGGGTGACGAACCCTTTTTCTTTTGCTTCAAAATTCATGTCCCGCTCTCCTTTGCGATAGCTTTTCTTCATTATAAAGAAAAAGTGGGGAGGTAGGCAGAAAAAAGCATTTTCCAATAAAAAACAAAGGCCCTTACGCGACAGCCATGCTTGGGACTGACCCCGTAATGTGAGACAAATCAAAACACCTTCAAGAGAACCTGACCATGTCGTAAGATATGGGGACAACCTTGGAGGTGTTTTTGCGTTGGCAACTAGAGTTAGTTATCCCGTAGAAATTAAAATGAAAGCAATTGAAATGCGTCTTGCAGGTGTCACCAAAAAGCAGATCATGCAGGAACTAAATATTAAAAATAAGACCCAAATTCAACAGTGGATGCGCTGGTATCAGAGCGGAGACATTCATCGTCTTCAACAGCCTGTAGGAAAGCAATATAGTTATGGAAAAGGGCCGATGTACGATTCTGAACTGGAACAAGTCAAAGCAGAGAATCGTTTTCTTAAACAACAACTGGACGTTCTAAAAAAGTTAGAGGAGTGGGAAAGGAGGTGTCACCAGAAGTAATCGTTCCTTGGATGGAGTCCATTCGTGGGCAAGTAAGCGTGAGCCAAGCTTGCGCGTGGCTTGGTATCCCTCGTTCTACCTACTACCGTTGGAAAGCTGCATACGCGAAAAGAAACGAGGATTTAGTTGTGGAAAAGATTCGGCAACTCTGTATTCAACATAAGTTCCGTTATGGGTACAGAAAGATTACAGCACTGATGCGAGCTGAGATGTCAATTAATCATAAACGAATACAACGTATCATGCAGCGTGAACAACTACAATGCCGAGTGAGGATGAAGAAACGAAAGACAACAGGACAACCTTCTTATGTAGCAGATCATCTCCTGCTGCGACAATTTCAAGCAAGTACCCCCATGCAGAAATTAGTGACCGACATTACTTATTTACCTTACGGAAGTAAACTTTTATATTTATCGAGCATCATGGACTTGTACAACGGTGAGATTGTGGCATACAGTATTTCTGACAAACAAGACACATCGCTTGTCCTCGATACGCTATATCAACTGCCAGACCAACCTGGAATGATGCTACATAGCGATCAGGGCAGCGTGTATACGTCTCAGGCGTATCAAGCAGCAGTTAAGGGAAAAGGCATTACCATGAGCATGTCCCGTAAGGGTACGCCCGCTGATAATGCCCCCATCGAGTCGTTTCATTCCACACTAAAGTCTGAAACGTTCTATCTCGATAATTTTATCTGTACGACGACGGCCATCGTTGTACAGATTATCCAAAGCTACATTCATTACTATAACTCAATTCGCATTCAAACGAAACTAAACAACCAGTCACCGATTCAATTTCGGCAACTGGCTGCTTAAATAGCTAAGGTGTTTTGATCCCTGTCCTACGGACGGGGGTCAGTCCCCTTCATGCCTCGCCGTAAGAGCCTTTTTTCTATTGATGTGTTAGTTACTCGCTTGCCCGCCCATTCCGCAACAAGGACTGAATGCATTTCGGCAGCATGTCTTTCAATGTATCAAACGCATAATCAACGTCCAGGCGCTCCGTCCATTGGTGCGCGTCGCGGCCGACGGGGCCGAGGTTCATGACAGGGACGTCGAAGGCTTCCAGCTCCTGGAGCGGAATCGAGTAGCCGTTGTCCCACAGCGGCATGTTGGCGACCAGCGGCTGCATCGACGCGGCCGGGTATTGCAGGCCGACGTAGCTGAGGTCGGAGATTCCGCCGAAGTAGTTTTGCTTGAGCAAGGTCACTTGATGCTGTTCGCGCGCGTATGCTTCCATCTCTGCGACCGTTTGCTGGATCAACGGATGGTTGCGCGAGCTGACGGCCGGGTAGAAAGGTGGGGCAAAGAACAAAATCATCATCGGGGACAGCTCTTTGCACAAAATCGCCAGCTGATCGACCAGCTCGATTGTCGTGTCGCGGTCGTCCTTGTCTTGGCGGTTAGCGATGACATCTGCCTCCAGCTGGCGCAGCTTGTCTTCTCCGTGCGTTTTCAAGGCGTAGGCGTACAGCTCCTCATAGGTCATCACAGAGATCGTCAGGTCGCGCGGGCTGAACGGAGCGAAATTGGCGAACTGGCTGGCGTGGCGAAGGTAGTTTTCGCGGATGCGTTCCGCTACATTGCGGGCTGCGCCAAGCAGCGGCTCCACGACTTCCTCCATTTGTTTTTCCAGCAGGAACAGGTTGAAGAGCGTCACGGCACGATGCGGGATTTGCACCGAGTATTCTTTTTTCAAATCTTTCTGGATCAGGTTGGTAGGCGGCGGAGAAGCTTCGCCGTCCACGACTTCGCAAAAAGAAGTGTTCAGCTCCAGCTCGCACGTAATTTGCGATGCCATGTAGTTCCCGTTCAACCCGGCAAAAGGCTCGCCTACATGCGTTTCTTTTCCGTAGCAGAGGAAGCCTGGCAGGACCTTTCCGATGGAGCCTGTGTACACGTAGGTGTTCTGGTCGCCCGGATAGCGGGTGAACATCGGCTCGGAGTTAAGCACGGTCGTGTAGTGCAAATCAAACTGTTGGGCAATTTCCAAAAGACGAGGAACAGCTGCCCGCATGCCGACGGAGTTTACTTCTTCGTCCGGAACCGTCAGCAAGAGGATGTTGCCGTCAAACTCGCCCGCGCAAGCTTGCTCGATCATGGACATGTGCAGGGTCAAGCCGCATTTCATGTCCATCGTCCCGCGTCCGAACAGCCAGTTGCCGGAACGCAAGTCTTGCTGCACATCGGCAGGCATGTCCGCCTGGTTTTGCTGAAACAGCGGAGTGAGCGTCTTCGGATCAAAGGCATGCTTCATCCAGCCGCCGTAATCCTCCACATCGACTACATCGAAGTGGCTTACCAAAATGACGGTGTCGCGAACGCCCGGTTTTTTGACGAGCGCCGTGACAAAATGACGTCCATCCTCGGTCGGATTGGCCTGAACGTGGTCGGGATTCGCCTGGTAGTAAGGCAATAAACGCAGCTGCTCGACGATGTAGCCAGGCAATTCTTTCTCAGCAGGCGATCCGGTAATGCTCGGGATGTTCACCAAATTGCACAGAAGATCGACGAGTTGCTCTTTTGTTTGCCATTTTTGCATGGGGTATGCCTCCGTTTTCCGTATAGTGAAAACCATTTCCGTTTAGTGGGCAAAAAAATTACGGAGTTGCTCCGATTCTTTTGGAAATTTCCTTGGCGCTTTGCTTGGCGCGATCGATCAAGGTAGCCAATAGCTCCTCTGTGATCCGATAAGTGGGAACACCGATGCTCAGGGCGCCGACCACTCGCTGGTTATAGCCGATGATGGGCGCGGCGATGGAGGCGGTTCCTTCCGTTTTCTCCCCGTAGCTGACAGCGTAACCATTTTCGCGGATGGCGGGGAGCTGCTTCATAAATTCACGCTGCTGCTCAGGATCAGGAATCAGTGCCATGACGGTTCGTTCCGCTTCCCGAGGCTCCATGTTCGCCAAAATCGTTTTGTTGGCCGCGCCGATGTGCAGCGGGATGCGCTCTCCCAGATTGTCGATGCTTCTGACAGTCATGGAGCTTTCCACCCGTTCAAGCACGATGGCGTCATGCCCATCCGGAATATTCAGGTAGACCGACTCGCGCACATCTGCCGCCAACTGCTCCATAACGGTTCGGGAGACTGCCCGCATGTCGATTTTGTCCAGGATGCGCAGACCGATTTCCATCCAGGTGATGCCAAGCTTGTACTGCTTGGTTTCCGGGATCTGCTGAATCAGCCCGTACTTCATGAGACTGCTGATCAGGCGGTGGACTGTACTGATGGGGAGAGATGTCTTCTCTGCGATTTCTGAGATAGACCAGTGCGTCTTGCTTTCGTCAGATGTCAGGACCAAAATGATGCTCATCGCCCGGTCAATCGATTGTACCAAGTTGTTTCCCTCCTGGCTTTCATTTTGCGAATGACGATTTGTCAGATGCTTCGCCAGCTTTTTATGAGATCAATCTATCAGAATTATTCGGACGAATCAACATCATTTCATGCAGACAAAAATTCATTGACAAAAAATTTAAAACTATTTTACATTAGGAGTGTAATTTTGTATTGTAGAAGTCGTTCCACAATACGGAATAATCGACAGTAAAACGAAGCGATGCATCATCGCCGCTGAAACATTTGTTCCACTGACGAGATTTCAAAACAGAAGGGAGATTTTATCATGAAATTTTCTCGTGCGATTGTAAGAAAACCGGGGCAGAGCTACGTGAACGGTCTGACGACTTCCGATCTGGGCAAGCCGGATTTCGCTCTTGCTTTGGAGCAGCATGCTGCTTATGTAGAGGCGCTGAAGCAAGCGGGTCTGGAAGTGACCGTTTTGGAAGCGGACGAGCGTTTCCCGGATTCCACTTTCGTAGAAGATACAGCGGTTCTGACCGAAAAGTGCGCGGTCATCACCAACCCTGGCGCGGACAGCCGCAACGGTGAGATTGAGGACATGAAACAAGTGCTCCCGCGTTTCTATGACACGATTGAATACATTCAGGCTCCGGGCTTCCTTGACGGCGGAGATGTCATGCAGGTAGAAAATCATTTCTATGTGGGCCTGTCCACGCGTACGAACGAGGAAGGCGCGATTCAGTTCCGGGAAATCCTTTCCAAATACGGCTATGAGGTTACGATCGTTCCGCTGAAGGAGTTTTTCCACCTGAAAACGGGCATTGCTTACCTGGGTAACGACACGCTCGTACTCGCAGGCGAATTTATCGACTCCGAAGTGTTCAAAGACTACAAGCATCTGGTAGTGGAAAAAGAAGTGGAGTATTCCGCCAACTGCATCCACATCAATGACCATGTAATCATTCCAAAAGGCTTCGACAGCACGAAAAAACAGATCACGGATGCTGGCTACCAAGTAATCGAGCTGGATATGTCCGAGTTCCGCAAGCAAGATGGAGGATTGAGCTGCCTGTCCCTGCGCTTCTAACGCAGGCAGTTCCTTCCCGGCTTACTTTTTACACATCTATTTTCCACTCACGAGCTGGGGAAAGAGAGGGATTATATGAACGCTGGGAATGACAAGGACAAACAACTGCAACGCTCGATGAAAAGCCGCCATCTTTTTATGCTGTCGCTTGGCGGAGTAATCGGAACGGGGCTTTTTCTGAATGCCGGGTATACGATCAATCAGGCGGGGCCGGGCGGAGCGCTCGTCGCGTTTGTCGTCGGGGGCATTCTGCTGTACCTGGTGATGACCTGCCTGGGTGAGCTTTCCGTGAAAATGCCCGTAACAGGTTCTTTTCAAACGTATGCGACGAAGTACATTGGCCCGGCAAGCGGCTTTACACTCGGATGGATGTACTGGCTCGGTTCAGCGACGACGGCTGGCGTGGAGTTTACTGCGGCCGGCATGGTCATGCAGCGATGGTTCCCGGATACGCCGATCTGGATTTGGTGCGCGCTCTTTATCCTTTTGCTCTTTACCTTCAACGCTCTGACGACCAAAGGATTCGCGGAAACGGAATACTGGTTTGCGGGCATCAAAGTGTTGGCCGTTCTTATCTTCATTATTGTCGGACTAGGTGCTATTTTCGGTATAGTCAGTATAGAGGGGAGGGAAGCTCCGTTCTTCTCCAACTTTTCCGCGGATGGCGGGCTGTTTCCGTTCGGGTTTGCGATTGTCTTCGTCACGATGATGAACGTCGTGTTTTCGTATCAAGGCTCGGAACTGATCGGGATCGCTGCCGGAGAAACGGAAAATCCGCACAAAAACATCCCGCGGGCCATCCGCAATGTCGTTTTCCGGATTCTTGTGTTTTACGTGGCTTCGGTCATGATTTTGTCCGCTCTTTTCCCATCCAGCGAGCTGGGGTTGCTGGAAAGCCCGTTCGTGACCGTATTCGATTCGGTAGGCATTCCGTTTGCGGCGGATATTATGAACTTCGTCATTTTGACAGCGCTTTTATCTGTCGGAAACTCTTGCCTGTACGCAGCTACCCGTTTGCTCTGGGCATTGTCGCACAGCGGGATGGCGCATCCGGCATTCGGCAAGCTGACCAAGCGGAGCGTTCCACTGAACAGCTTGCTTGCGACTCTGGCCTTCTCGCTTTTGTCGCTTCTGACCAGCGTGATCGCGGCTGATACCGTGTACGTTTTGCTGATGTCTGTTTCCGGGATCGCGGTCACGTTTACCTGGATGGGCATTGCCCTGTCCCAATTCAACTTCCGCCGGAAATATTTGCAGGAAGGCGGCAAGCTTGAAGACTTGCAGTTCGTGGCGCCGTTTTACCCGGTGATGCCGCTGTTGTGTCTGGCTTTGTGCACGTTCATCCTCATCTTCCCGGCGTTTGATCCGACGCAGCGGGTAGGGTTGTTTTACGGGATCGGCGCTTTGGCGCTGTTCTATCTCTACTACTATTTGCGCTATGGCCGCAACAAGAAAATCAAGCCGGATATTCCGACCCAAGGCTAGACGATCGGTCAAAATGAAATGCCCCTGCCAGTTGCCGTGGCGGGGCATTTTTGCGTGTCGTGTCAGGTATGGCTGGTTGTTTGGGTCAGATTCAGGTCAGCCCAAACAGTTCAGACAAATACGGATTGACGAACATGCCGTCAGGATCAAGCTGAGCGCGGATCGCGAGGAAGTCGGGCAGGCGCGGGTACAACTGATGCAGATGTTCTGCCGTCATGTTGTGCATTTTTCCCCAATGCGGGCGACCGCCAAAGCGGCGGAAAATTTGCTCCATGCGCGAAAAGTACGCTTCATATGGCATGCCTTTGTACATGTGCACGGCGATAAAGGCGCTGTCTCGTTCGTAAGCGGGACTGAGCCAAATATCGTCCTGTTTCACGTAGCGGCATTCCAGCGGAAAGTGCACGGCAAAGCGTTCTTGCTCGATGGCTTGCCGCATTTCCTTGATGGCTTCGCCCATATGCTCGGCGGGAATGCAATACTCCATCTCGTAAAAACGGACCAGACGCGGCGTGGCAAACAGCTCGTGGCTATAGCCGCTTTCGTTGACGTTCGGGACGCTTTGCGCCGACAGCTTGCTCACGGATTGGGTAAGTGTCGGGCGCAGACGGCAGCTCTCCGAAAGCAGCCAGAACAGACCGTTTTCCACCACCATTTTTTTCATGTAGCTCCATTGCTGATTCGCACTGGATGGCTCAGAGGTTTCATTCATGAATTTGACCTGGACGGTATCGGAGTACGGGAAGGTGTAAAATTCGAAATGACGGTGCGATTGCTTGAATGTATCGAGGGAAGACAAGCATTCATCAAGCGGCATGCGATGGCTTTGGTAGCGAAGGCGGTAAGCAGGCAGGACGCGAAGTTTGACTCGAACGATGATGCCGAGCAATCCAAGGGAGACTTGCATCGCTTTGAACAGATCGGGATGTGACTGCTCTGACACCTCCAGCACTTCGCCTGATGCGGTAACGACCGTCAATCCGACGACTTGTGTCGAGACGCTTCCGAATTGAATGCCCGTGCCATGCGTTCCGGTGCTGACGGCACCTGCGATGGACTGGGCGTTGATATCGCCGAGATTTTCCTGGGAATAGCCCGCCTGATGGAGCAGCGCGCCAAGCGTCTTGAGCTTCGTTCCCGCCCAGACTTCCACGGTTTGCTGCTCTTGGTCGACGTGGACGATTCCTTGCAAGCGATCCAGGGAAAGCAGGCATTCCTCGGTCTGCACGAGTCTGGTAAAAGAATGCCCGGAACCAACGACGCGGATGCGCGTTCCGTCAGCTTTGCAGGCGCGGACGACGGAGATGACCTCATCCAAAGATTGCGGCATGGCAATGTGCCGCGGCTGGCTCTGAACGTTTCCTGTCCAGTTGCTCCAGCGGTTTGTTTTTTTGCTTACAGTGAGCATAGTCCATCCCCCCGGTATGTCGTCACTTCATCAACAACGTTTCCTCCTGAGACACAATAGAGCCGCGAAAAGCGCTCGCACAGCTCGCCCGCTTTGGCATGGCGAAAGAAGACGGGGTCACCCAATTCCAATGTTTCCAACCCGCGATACTGGATGGGGGTTTGCACTTCTCCGGCGCCTTCGTTGGAAATGAGCCGGACACCTTGCGGCAAATACGGTTTGGGCAATCGGTCCGCTCCGGCCGAACCGGAAGCGATATAGCCGCCGCCTGCGCAAGTGTAAATATGCTCGGTCGGCTTGCGGATGATTTCCAGGGCAAAGCCGGCTGCTGGCTGGAAATGAAAGTCTTGATAGTAATCAAAAAGTCCGGGAGAAAAGAAGCCGGAGCCAGCCGTGAGTTCTGTAACGGCGTCTTCTTTTCCCGTATGGTGCAAGCTTCCTGTCCCTCCGCCGTTGACGAAGCGCAGCGAGATTCCCATTGCCGTAAGTGCCTTCATCAGTTCCGCTCTGCGATGTGCCACCTCCTTTACCGATCGTTGCTTCAGCAGTCGAATCAGGCTGTTCTTCATAAATCGCCGGGGATAGCGGTCGCCGACGCCTGCAATTTGCGCTTCGTAGCCCATGATTCCGTCCAGGCGGAGATGCTTGGAGGAAGCAACGCGGGAAGCAAGCGCAACGGCCGACTCCAGAGAACGCAGAGGAGAGCGCCAAACGCCGAAATGCAGGCCCAACATATCGGACGACATGTCTATATCCAGGCAGACGGGAAAAATCACGTCTTGCTCGCGGGCGATTTGTTCCAGATGTTCCACATGGGAGACGGAATCGATCATCAAAGTGATGGTACGGCCTTGCCTGATCTGTTCGCCAAGGGCGAGCAGCCAGCTTTTTTCCCAGACGGGATACCCCAGCAGCAAATCGTCAAAGCCTGCCGCGCACAAATGGAGCGCTTCGGGAGCCGAGAAGCACATAAGCCCGGAAAAGCAGTCATCGAACTGCAACAGATGCTTGAGAAGGGCGACACTGCGGATTGACTTGCTGGCAATCCGAATCGGCTTTCCATTGCTTTGCAAAGCGATCTGCTCGGCATTTTGCTCCAAAAGGTCCAGGTCGACGAAAGCGAATGGCTTTGGAATCCCTGCAAAGGCAGACTGGTAATAACGATAATCCCGCATGGGCAAGCCCCATCCTTTTTGTATGAGTGTAGTAATACGAAAATATTTCTTAAAATTCTACATATTCTATCTTTTTATGTCGTTTCCTTCCAACTTTTTTGGGGGAGTTCCTTGGAAATTACGAACGTTCGGATATAATGTTCGGTTTTTGCTGAATGTAACCGTTTCAAACAAGCTGTTTTCATGTTAAAAAAATGTAAACACGAATAAATGGATGGTCGTATATTGACTTGATTCAGATTATGCGCTACTATACATATGGTTGTTAGCAAGATGAACTGGCTTGATGAATCCTTAATAAATTCGTATATCCTCGAAAATATGGTTTGAGGGTCTCTACAGGGAACCGTAAATTCCCGGCTACGAATGAGGTTGTTTTTTGACATACCTTATTCGTCGGCCGGGAATTTTTTGTGTTGTCGTCCATACAACAACTCAGGGGAGACTGCGCAAGAGTGACTCATGCTTGATAAAAACCAAGTATTCAAACGTGTTTACAGGGAGGAATTGCAGATGAAAAAATACGATGCCATTGTAGTAGGAGCAGGACCAGCCGGAATTTTTACATGCTATGAACTGACGCGAAAAGCGCCGAATGCGAAGGTGCTGCTCATAGATAAAGGCCACGATATTTACAGCAGACGCTGCCCGATTTTGGAAGAGAAAATCAAGCTCTGCCCGCCTCCTGCCGGGAAAAAGGATTACGCAGGCTGTCTTCCGGCCTGTTCGATCACCAGCGGGTTTGGTGGAGCAGGCGCTTACAGTGACGGCAAATTCAACATTACGACGGAGTTCGGCGGATGGATGACGGATTACCTCAATCCTTCGACTGTGCTCGGCTTGATCAAATACGTAGACGAAATCAATCTGGAGCACGGCGCGACCGAGACGATTACCGATCCGACGACAGAGACGATCAAAAGCATTGAACAGCGCGGATACGCGGCAGGGCTGAAGCTGTTGCGCGCCCAGGTTCGCCATTTGGGCACAGAGCAAAACCTGGAGATTTTGCAGTCGATTTTTGAATACTTGAAGGAACGGATCGACATGATGTTCAAGACAGAGGTCGAGGATATTTTGACGGTCAAGGAAGACGGAGGTCATCGGGTCAAAGGGGTTGTCCTGAAAAACGGGGAAGAATACGAAAGCGATTTTGTCGTGATCGGCCCTGGACGGGACGGTTCCGCCTGGCTGACCAGCATTTTGAAAAAACGCCGCCTGAAAATGTACAACAATCAGGTGGACGTCGGGGTGCGCGTAGAGACATCAGATGTCGTGATGCGCGAGATCAACGAGCATCTGTACGAGGGCAAGTTCATTTTCAACACGTCTGTCGGCACACGGGTTCGCACGTTTTGCAGCAATCCGTCCGGGCACGTGGTCGTGGAAAACCACAGCGGGGTGATGGCGGCAAATGGTCACTCCTACAAGGACCCGGCTCTCGGCTCGCCGAATACGAACTTCGCGCTGCTCGTATCCCACACGTTTACAGAGCCTTTTGACAAGCCGAATGAATACGCGCGGGAAATATGCAAACGGGCAAACGATTTGTCCAACGGCGGCGTCATCGTGCAAAAGTACGGCGATATTTTGCGGGCGCGCCGCTCGACTGAAGCGCGGATCAGGGAAGGCTTCCTGGAGCCGACCTTGAAGGAAGCGGTACCGGGCGACCTGGGACTGGTCTTGCCGTACAACACGATGAAAAGCTTGATAGAAATGGTAGAGGCGCTCGACAAGGTTACGCCGGGAATCGCCTCGGAGCACACGCTGTTTTACGGGGTGGAGGCGAAATTTTACTCGGCTCGTCCGAAGCTTACAGAGGAGTTTGAAACAGAGATCAAAGGATTGTTCTGCGGTGGCGACGGCGCGGGAATCACACGCGGCTTGGCGCAGGCGGGAGCGGCAGGCGTCTGGATGGCGCGCAGCATGGTCAAACGGATGAGCTAATAAAAGAAGAAGGGCTTCTACCTGAACAGCGATGTGTTTAGGTAGAGGCCCTTTTATGCAATCGTATTCAAGTTTTCCGTCATCTTTTTCAGCACCCGATTAAAGACAGCCAACTCGCTCTCATCCAAATCGCGCAGGGCGACGTCTTCCAGGTCGCGGGCAGCTTGCAGCCACTCGGGGAAGCGCTCGATAGCGGCTGGCGAGAGCGAGACGTACCGTTCGCGCTTGTCGTCACCCTCGGAGCGGATGATCCAGCCCATTTCCTCCAGCCGGGTCAATGTCCGGGTAATGGTAGGGGCCTCCACGTTCAAGTAATTGCTCAACTGCACCTGTGTCAGCGAGCTGCGATAGTGCAGGCAGAGAATGATGCTCCATTGCGAGCTATATAATCCCATGGGCGACATGATTCCATTCAAGGTTTTACTGAAAACTCTGGCAGTTTGGCCGATCTTGTGACCGTAGTGTTGCATGAATATCAGACCTCCAGAAAAAACTGGTTCGATACGATGCGCTTGATTGCTTAAGTAAATATGTACAAATAAAATAGTAGCAGGTAATGACATATAAGTAAATGTTTATTCGAATGTAAAAAAGGCATTTTTCCGAACAAAAAACAAAGCTGATGACAGTCGTTCCCCGTCGCTCAGCTTTGTGCACACACGATTTTGCGTTCAGTTGTTCACTACTTTTAACTGGCGGACAAAATGCCGAGCGGGCCAGATTCGTCTATAATCGACTGCAAGTCGTAGACGGAGATCGGGAACATCGGAAACCCGACGTAATAAGGCGTGATTTCATACAATTGGAAATAAATAACAAGCGATTTGTCTGCGAGATAGAAGTCCTGATCTGGCTTGATTGTGGTAAAATTACCTAAAGTAGGAATATCGCGCTCTTTGATTTGTCGCTTGATATTTTCCGACAGGACCGTGACGTAGTCGCTGCCCGGCTTGAACAGATCGCGCAAGGTGTAGAGCTTGCCTGTCTGGGTATTGGCTGTTACAGACCCGAGAAAAGTCATTCCGTGAGCCATTTGCGGGGTGTACGCGTAGTTGCTGAGTGTCACGCTGAAAATGCCGCGTTCATTCGTCTTGATTTCAAAGCTGCCTTGCATCTGTGTATTTCCCGGCACCTGCACTCGTTGCTGCTCGTGGATCAAGCCTTGCACCGTTTGCAAAATGGCCCGGTTGATGTCTTTTTCCGCCTGCTGGTTGGCCAGTCCTGCCAGCTGCGGGTAGTAAATCGTGGTGTTTGGACGGTTGATGGTCCGCGTCAGCACAGTGGCTGGCAACAGATTGAGTTGTTCTTCCACAGTTCCAGTTCCTTTCCAAATAGCTTAAAATAAGGGGAGATGATAGTAGCCTATTCTCCAATCGTTTTGGCTGTTCTCACTTTTTTCACAAATTAGTCAATCTGCACGCGATATAATGGTTAAAGAATCCGATACATAAGTAACAGGAAAAGGGGGGCACTTATGATTCAATTGGTTCGTAACACCTTGACGGACAAAGAAGGCTTTATGATTTTTATCCTATGGAACCACCTGTGGATGGCGGGACTGATTGCTTATCAGGTCGATGCAAACTTCTGGAAAGTGACGTCCCTCGGATTGCTGGTCACCCTCATTGTGTCACCGTTTTACTTCATCAAAAGGGACAGTCATGTCATTCGTTACCTGGTAGCGATTGGACTCATGTTTTACGCGATCTCATTCGATCACTTTACTACCTATCCAGAGGTAACTTTTCTCGCATTCATTGTCATGGGATTTTTGGCAGCCTACCTCGACTGGAAGTTGGTAGTGTCGGCGGGAATCGCGCAGATTGTTGTGACTCTGGTCGGCTTTTATACAGGCTCCTACGAAATTTTTAGCGGCGACTTCACGGAACTGAATCTGGTGCTGCGGATTGTAGCGATCCTCATGATGATGGGGGCTGTAACGTACCTCTGTCTGGCTGGACAAGCTTCTCTCAGCAAGGCGAATATCGCCCGACAGGAAGCAGAGGAAAAAGAACGCCGTCTGGGAGAAATGCTCGTACATATTCAACAGATGACGGGGCAGATTGACCGCACGACAGAGCATGTGCACGAGCATGCCGAAGGAACGAAACGCAATACGGACGAGATGATGATTGCGTTTCGCGAAGTTGCGACTGGCATGGAATCGCAGGCCAATTCGACTGTGAAGATCGAAGAAGAGGTGCAGTCGATCGACCAGGAGATCGTGGCGGTAACGACGCAGACGAATGCGATGAAGAGCGAGTCCGATCAAAACAACCAGCGCCTGAAAGACAGTGTGGGCATGATGAACGAGCTTTCGCAGCAAATGGAACAGATCGTGTCTGCGGTCAATGTGGCTGCTGCGACGATTCACCAGCTCAATCGCCAGGCGAACCGGGTAGAAGAAATCGTGGGAGCGATCAACCAGATTGCTACGCAAACGAATCTTTTGGCGCTCAACGCCGCCATCGAGTCAGCGCGGGCTGGCGAGCATGGACGCGGTTTCGCTGTAGTAGCTGACGAAGTGCGCAAGCTGGCTGAGCAAAGCGCGACCGCTACCCAGGAGATTACGGAAATTCTCAAATCGCTCCATCAGGAGAGCGAGAACGCTGTGCAGCAAATCAGCAACGGAGAGGCGTCTGTAGCCAAAGGACAGGAGCTGGCTGTAAAAACGGTGGCTTCGATCGAGGCAGTGCGCTCCGGCATGGTGGCATTCCTGCAAGCGGCCGAGCATGTCGGTTCCAGCATGAACCGGGTCAAAATGCGTTCAGGCGAAGTGGCGATGGAGATGTCGACGATTACGGCCGTCACCGAACAATCGGTTGCCAACCTGGAAGAGCTTTTTGCCACCGCAGAAAATCAGCATCAAAAGGTGCGGGAAATTACCGAAGAGCTGGGTGAGCTTAGCAACCTGTCGCATCGACTCCAGCAAACCTTTCAAACGAAATAAACAAACTGGCGGAAACAATCTGAAAAAACAATTGCTTTTTCAGAGCGTTCTGCTAGAATAAGTTCATTGTAACTCAATAGATGATCTACCTTATCGAGAGCGGCGGAGGGACTGGCCCTATGAAGCCCGGCAACCACTGGACATGCGAGACATGTACAGAAAGGTGCCAATTCCTGCAAAACCTGTACCGGGGTTTTGACAGATGAGGAAGAGGACGGCTTCGGACGCAAACTCTTCCTTCGGGAAGAGTTTTTTTTCGTTAGAAGGGGAGGATGGATAGAGGAGGAATAACGAACGATAAAATAATTTTAATGTGAAATATTCGTGTTTAGTATTGATCTTTTTGTCGAAAAACCGTACATTATGGTTAGGATAGAGAAAACGGAGAACGTTCAGATAGGGGAGAGAGACACCATGAAGAAGTTGTTGTTGGCATTGACTACTTTTGCTGTTTTGGCTGCGGGTTGTTCAGCAGGCGGGAATGCACCTGCCGGGAACGCATCGACTGATAAGCCGAAAGAGCAAGCGGCAGGACAAGAAGGTGCAGCGAAGAAACGCGTTGCCTTGATTTTGCCGGAAAAAATCGGCGTGAACCCATTCTTCCAGCAAATGGACGAGGGCGCGAAAAAAGCAGGACAAGAATTTGGCGCGGAAGTAAAAAGCATCGAGTCGACTGACCATGGTGCGATCGAAGAGAACTTGCGCGTAGCCGTAGCGGAAAACTACGACCTGATCATCACTTCTTCTTTTGAAGCAGAAGACGCACTGAAAAAAGTAGCCGCAGAAAACCCTGATCGCAACTTCGCGATTATTGATACAGTAGTCGATTTGCCAAATGTGCGCAGCGTTACTTTCCGCGAGCAGGAAGCAGCTTACCTGATGGGGGCGGCGGCAGGTCTTGCCACGAAAACAAACAAAGTCGGCATGGTTGTCGCAATGGACATTCCGCTTCTGAAAAAATGGACAGGCGGATTCCAGGAAGGCTTGAAATCGACCAATCCGAATGCAGAATTTCTGGTAAACTACGTGGGCAGCTTCACTGACCCGGCAAAAGCGAAAGAGCTGGCTCTGCTGCAAGCATCCAAAGGCGCTGACTTCATCAACGGAGCAGCTGCGGTAGGCGATCTCGGCGTATTCGAAGCCGCGAAGGAAAAAGGCTTCTTTACAGCAGGACAAGACGTTGACCGCACGACGATTGACCCTGAGCACATCGTATTGTCCCAACTGAAAGGGACAGACGCAGCAGCGTATGAAACTGTGAAATCGTTTGTGGAAGGTTCTTTCAAACCAGGTGTCGTCAACTACGGATTGAAAGAAAAAGGCGTAGGCGTAACGTATGTGACTCACGAAAGCAAAACACCGCTGAACGCTTTCATCGGCCAGGAAGTTGTGGACAAAGTAAAAGCGATCAGTGAAGAGATCATTGCTGGTACCCGCAAAGTGCCGGATCGTTCTAAAAGCTAGTGCACAGAGCTTGATTGTGACCGACTACGGCTGTGTAGTCGGTCTTCCTTATATGCGAAAGGAAAGCGTAAAGAAGGGGGAGCAAGGATGACCTATCGTTTGGAAATGCGCGCCATGACCAAGAAATACGGAGATTTTATTGCAAACGACAAGGTCTCGTTCTCGCTTGCTGCCGGAGAAGTGCACGCGATCGTCGGTGAGAACGGAGCGGGCAAGACGACGTTGATGAGGATGTTGTACGGCATGGAGCAGCCTACGTCCGGCGATATCGTGCTAAACGGCAAGCCGGTCGCTTTTCGCGGGCCACAGGACGCCATTGGCAACGGAATCGGGATGGTGCACCAGCACTTCATGCTGTTCGGCGAGTTCAGCGTGGCCGAAAACATCGTGATTGGCTACGAACCGCAGCAGGCCGGGTTTTTCCGCCGCCATGACGCTGTGCAAAAAGTGCGCGAGCTAAGCGAAAAGTTCCGTATTCCGATTGATCCACAGGCAAAAGTGTCCAATTGCTCGGTGGGAGAACAGCAGCGGGTCGAGATTTTGAAAGTGCTGTACCAGGGCGCAGACATCATCGTGCTGGACGAACCGACCGCTGTGTTGACTCCGCTGGAGGTTCGCGACTTGCTGCAAACGATTCGCAATCTGGCGGAGAGCGGGAAAAGCGTGATTTTGATTACGCACAAGCTCCAGGAAGTAATGGAGGTAGCGGACCGCATCACGGTGCTGCGCGGCGGCAAGGTGACGGGTACGGTTGCGCGCGAGCAGACAAATGTGGACGATTTGGCCCGGTTGATGGTCGGCCGCGAGTTGCAAGAGCTGAGTGAGCGCGTCGCTTTGGAGCAGGGGCCGCTTTTGCAGGTGGAAAATTTGTCGGTGCGCGAAAAGCAGACGTTGCTCGACCGGGTCAGCTTTACCGTCCATCACGGCGAGATCGTGGGAATTGCCGGAGTGTCTGGCAACGGACAGTCCGAGTTGCTGCAAGCCGTGAGCGGTTTGCGGGCGGCACAGGAGGGAACAGTGCGGCTGGGCGGCAAGGATGTCACCAACAAATCTGTGGCGACAATCCGGGAAGCGGGTCTGGCCCATATTCCCGAGGATCGTTATATGTGGGGAACCGCCAAGCTGGAAAGTGTCGAAGAGAACGCGTTGATGGGCTATCAGCGCAAGCCTGCATTCAATCGGCGCGGCATCGTACTGCGGGAAGCTTTTCGCCAGGTTGTGACTGGCTGGGTGGAGCGATTCGCGATCAAGACTGGTTCGCGGCAGCTTCAGGAGCTTGCCGGGAATTTGTCGGGCGGAAATTTGCAGAAGCTGATCGTCGCGCGGGAGCTGGGGCATGAAACCCCGTTTTTGATCGCGGCTGAGCCGACGCGCGGTGTCGATATCGGAGCGATGGAGTACATCCATCAGGCGCTGATCGACAAGCGCAACGCAGGAGACGGAATTTTGCTGGTGTCATCCGAGCTGTCGGAAATTTTGGCGCTGTCGGATCGCATTTTGGTGATGTACAAAGGGCGGATCGCCGGAGAGCTTTCGCGCAAAGAGGCAACCGAGGAAAAAATCAGCGTGTTAATGGCGGGAGGAAGCGTTCATGGCAGCAATCAAAGAGCTGTGTAAATCACTGGTTCAGCCGCTTTTGGCGATTGTCATCGGCCTGTTGATCGGGGCGCTCGTCATCGCATCGGTAGGGGAATCGATCTTGGGCACCTATCAGGAAATGTGGAAGGGAGCATTCGGAAGCTTTTACTTCTTCGTTTCCACGTTGGCGAGAGCAACACCGATCATGCTGATCGCCCTGGGGCTGTCGCTTGCTTTTCGGGCGGGAGTATTCAACCTGGGGGCAGAAGGCCAAATGGTGCTTGGCGCCATCAGTGCTACGCTGGTAGCCATTTACTTGCCTGCGCCGGGAATCGTGAAGCTGGTGGCTGCGATTGTGACGGGAATGGCCGTTGGCGGGCTTTGGGGGCTACTGCCGGGCATCATGGAAGCGCGGTTTCGGATTCCGCTGCTGATTTCTTCCTTGCTGTTCAACTACATTGCCGTCTTGTTTGCCAGCTATCTGGTCACGGAGCCGTTTCGGGACAGGACTGGTTCGGCAGCTTTGGCGCAAACGGTCATGCTGGACAAGAGCGTCTGGCTTCCCAAGCTGTTCGCAGGGATGAGCGTGCACGCCGGGTTTTTGTTTGCCATTGTCGGCGCTTTGATCCTGTTCTGGGTCATCCGCTTTACGCCGTTCGGCTATGAAGTGAAAATGCTCGGGCAAAACCCGTTGTTCGCTCAATACGGCGGGATCAACCGCATCCGCGTCATGCTGACAGGCATGTTTGCCAGCGGTGGTCTGGCGGGCCTGGCAGGGACGGTCGAGGTGCTGGGGGCGCACTACCGTTTTGTCGATGGCGCTTTGACTGTACCGAACTTCGCCTGGACGGGCCTGATGGCGACGCTCTTGGCAAACTCCCATCCGGTCGGGATTATTTTTACCTCGATCCTGCTGGCTGCTTTTCAGACTGGAGCGATGGGCGTGGAGCGGAACACAGACGTGCCGTTGGAGCTGGCAAGCGTCATCTCGGCAGTGCTGATCCTGTTTATTTCGGCAAAATTCAGCTACGACTGGTGGAAACAGCGGAAAGCAAAAGGGGGAGAATCGCATGGAGCTGCTTGATTGGTCCCTCGTCAGTTCTACCATTCGCATGGTGACACCGATATTGCTGGCTGCTTTGGGCGGAGCGCTGTGCTCGCGTGTAGGCATTTTTAATGTGGGGCTGGAAGGCATGGTGCTGGCCGGAGCCTTTTCCGCGATTGTTGGCAACCACTTTACCGGGAATTTGTTTCTGGCGATCTTGATTGCGGCGTTGACGAGTGTTTTGTTCGCTCTGTTGTTTGCCTATATGACGATCAAGCTCAAAGCAAACGAGATCGTCGTCGGGGTAGCGATCAATTTCCTCGCGCTCGGTCTGACGACGTTTGCGCTGCGGGCGATTTTTGGCGTCAAAGGGGCTTTTTACGATAAAGATATGGCGGGCTTGCCGAAGTGGGACATCCCTGTGATCAAAGATATTCCGGGTGTCGGCGAGGTATTTTCCGGGCATTCTCCGCTTGTTTATTTCGCGTTTTTGGCTGCGATTGCGCTTTATGTGTTCTTTTACAAGACTGTCACTGGTTTTCGGGTTCTTGCCGTCGGATCGAATCCGGTTGCGGCTCGCAGCCTCGGGTTGAAAGTAACGGGCTTGCAGGTGCTGGCTATCGTCATCTGCGGCGCTTTGTGCGGACTCGCAGGGGCACAGCTTTCGTTGGGCCAGGTGACGATGTTCTCCGAGGGCATGACCGCCGGACGCGGCTTTATCGCTTTGGTGGCGATGATGATGGGGCAGTCCCATCCAGTCGGAATACTGGCGTCGAGCTTTTTGTTTGGCTTGATGGATGCGCTGAGCATTCGTCTGCAAGGCTTCTCGCTGCCAACGCAATTCACTTCCATGCTGCCGTATTTGCTCACGGTTGCCGCGATGTTCTTCCTGAAAGAGCGCATGCAGGCGGCGAGCAACAATCAGCAGAGCACCCGTTAACAAAGAACAGTCAGCGAAGAAAAGGGGGTACGCAACATGAACAAGGCAGATCGGATCAAACGGATGAAAGTGCCCGCAGTCGACCCGGCACTGGCAAAAAGGCTTCCGCCAGGACAAATTTTGACCGAGCGCTTTCCGATTTTGCATGAGGGAGAAGTCCCGGTTTACGACATGAAGGAATGGACATTGCGCGTGTTTGGCGAGGTAGATCGCGAAGTTACACTGAGCTACGAGCAAATCATGGAGATGCCGCAAGTCACCGTGACCAGCGATATTCACTGCGTGACGCGCTGGTCGCGTTTTGACAATGCGTTTACAGGCGTGCGGTTCCGCGACTTTTTGCAGGCAATCGGGGTAGTGCCGCAGGCATCGTACGTCATGCTGCACGGCGATCACGACTATACGGCGAACGTGCCGCTCGCTGACTTGATGCGCCCTGACGTGCTGTTGGCCCACTCCTTCGACGGAGAGCCGCTGACGGACAAGCATGGCTGGCCCTTGCGCCTGACTGTGCCGCACCTGTACTTCTGGAAAAGCGTGAAGTGGCTACGAGGCATTGAGTTTATTTCGGAAAACACCCCCGGATTTTGGGAGCAAAACGGCTTTCACCTGATCGCAGACCCGTTCCGCGAAGAGCGGTTCTCCGGTGAAGCGCTGCCGATTCCCGAAGACGAATGGGAGAAAAAGGAGTTTGATTGAGATGCTTACGAACCTGAAAGTAGATCCGGAACAGTTGCCGAAGCGCGTCATCGTATGTGGAGATCCAAAACGGGCTGCCTTGATTGCCGCCAAGCTGGACAACCATCGGTCCATCGGAGAAAATCGCGAGTATCACAGCTATGCCGGGACGTGGAAAGGCACGGAGGTTGCCGTAGTCAGCCACGGCGTCGGTTCGCCGGGTGCTGCCGTATGTTTTGAGGAGTTGGCAAAAGGTGGCGTGCAGGTCATCATTCGCGTAGGTACGGCAGGATCGTACCAAAAAGAAATCGAGCCTGGCAGCCTCGTCATCAGCTCGGCTGTCGTGCGTCAGGACGGACTGACCAGCCAGCTCGTTCCTCCGGGTTTCCCGGCAGTCGCCAATCGCCGCGTGGCGGATGCACTGGTGGCAGCAGCAGAAGCAAACGAGGCCGGACTTCCCGTAGCAGAGGGAATTACGCTGACGCTGGATGTGTTCTACAGTGGCGTTCTGGAGTTTCCGCACAAGCTGTACCAAAAAGCCGGGGTACTCGCGGTCGAGATGGAAAATTCCGCCCTGTTCGTCATCGCGGCATTGCGCGGAATGAAGGCCGGAGCGATTTTGGCGATTGACGGCTATGCGGATGCCGATTTGCTTGCTTCGTACAACCCGCATACCGATGCGATGGCAAAAGCGATTGAGGCGGAAGCGTTGATTGCGCTGGATGCTTTGGTGGCTGTTTCCTAATCTAATCACATAAACATGCCCAGGACTGTGAATGGTCCTGGGCTTTTTTTCTGGAGCTTTTCCGGAGTGAAAAGCTATTCTTCGTTGAAGCGATCCAGCATCGAGATCGTATCGATCAGGTGGTTGTTGAAAATTTGCCGGGCGACGCCCAAAAGCTCGATAATCATCGGGTCGCGCAAAGAATAAGTGACTTTGTTGCCGTCTTTTGTTCCGTACACGATATTGTTGTTGCGCAAAATGGCCAGCTGCTGGGAAACGGCCGAGCCTTCACTGCCGATCAGCGTTTGCAGCTCGTTCACGTTTTTGTCTCCCTCCGCCAAAAGCTCCAGAATCCGAATCCGCAGGGGATGACCCAGCGCTTTGAAGAAGTTCGCTTTAAATTGCTGTAGCTCCAAATTCAATAGCAGGTTCCTCCGATCTTTTCGTCATGTGGACGTAGTGGATGTTTGTTGTTGGGCGCAGCTCTGTTGTATGCGGGTGTCGGACAGGCTCGTGCATTCCCGGAACGCAAAGTGCTTGCAGCCCAGGCATTTGTTCGTATCCAGCCGATGAAGCGCATATTCGATTGCCTCTCCGGTGTGGTCGAAAAAGTGCGTTTCCCCGATGCTTGCATACAGACCCGTGCGCTGCAAAATTTGTTTGGGAGCAGGTTGAATGCCCGAGATCAGCACGGTCGTTCCCTGACTCATGGCTTGCTTTACCGTCCGGGACAAATTGGCTTCGCCTGTCATGTCCAAAAATGGCACTTTGCCCATGCGCAGCAACAAGACCTTGGGGCGGTGCTGCAACGTGTTCGCAAGCGAGCTTTCAAACAAGTCGGCGTCCCCGAAAAACAGCGGCCCTTCAATCGTGTAGATGTTGATTTGCGGGCAATCGTGCTGGGACGACACCATATGCGGCATGACTTTTTCGTGCTTCAAAGAAGGGTCGGGCAGCACTTTGGCGACTTGCAGGCTGTCGCGCATCCTTTTGATAAACAGCAGCACAGCAAGCACCAGTCCTACCTCGACAGCGGTAGTCAGATTGGTGAAGACGGTCAAAACAAACGTGATCACAAGCACGAGCGAATCGCTTGTTTTTGCTTTGAGGATGTGGGCAAATTCCTTGCGCTCACTCATGTTCCAGGCGACCAGCATCAAGATCGGAGCCATGCTCGCCAGTGGAATGTGCGAGGCGTAAGGCGCCAGCAGCACGAGGATGAGCAGTACGACCATCCCGTGGATGATGCCGGACATGGGCGAGGCAGCGCCGCTGCGAATATTGGTCGCGGTCCGGGCAATCGCGCCCGTAGCGGGAATCCCGCCGAAAAGCGGCGTCACGATGTTGGCAATGCCTTGCCCGATCAATTCCTTGTTGCTGTTGTGGCGACTGCGGGTCATGCCATCAGCTACGACAGCAGACAGTAAAGACTCTATTGCTCCTAGTATAGCAATGATTAGGGCAGGACTCAGTAATTTTTGGACGCGCTCCAGCGTGATTTCGGGAAAATGGAAGCCAGGCAGTGTGCTCGGAATTTCGCCGAAGGTCGAGCCGATCGTCGCGACCTTTCCTTCGAAAAAGAAAAAGGCAATGACGCTGGAGATGACCAGACCGACGAGCGAGCCAGGCACATTGCGCACAAAACGCGGTGTAATCAATATAATCGCCAGACTGAGGCAGGCGGTTGCCAGGCTGTAGAAGCTGGTTGTATGCAGGTGGACGACGACTTCTTTCATGTTGGACAAAAAGTCCTCGTGCCGTTGTATGTCCGATAGACCGAGGAAATTGGCGAGCTGCCCGGTAAAAATAATGACGGCAATCCCTGCTGTAAACCCGATCGTGACCGGGCGAGGAATGAATTTGATCAGTCCGCCCAGCCGCAAAACGCCCATCAGGACGAGCATAATCCCCGCCATCAAGCCCGCGAGCAGCAAATCCGCGTAGCCGTACTGCATGACGATGGCGAACAGGATCGGGATAAAGGCGCCAGTCGGCCCGCCAATCTGATAGCGGGAACCGCCGAACAGCGAGATGAGCGTCCCTGCGATGATGGTGGTGTAAATCCCGTACTCCGGCTTGACACCGGAAGCGATGGCGAACGCCATGCCGAGCGGAATAGCGATAATGCCTACGATTAATCCTGACACGCAGTCTTTTCTGAATGCTTGCGTATTGTAGCCCTCAAATCTAGCGGCCCACTTCATGGTAGCAACCCTTCTTTTCGTATATTCGAATATTTGATTATTTGAATATAGATGGATCATACTCCCGTTTCATGATTCTCGTCAATTGCATCCTTACACGATCTTTGCCCTTTTTTAACAATTGCTTCAAGTTGTCTTAACGCTGAAGGAGTACCATTCAAAATGACAAGTGAACATTCCCCTTCGGTTGGAGTCATGGAGAAACCCCCGACAGCCTTTCCAAGCACTTTCCTCAAGTATGCTTGTGCAATTGTCATGTCGTTGGGTTTTTTTGTCGTTCGCAAAGGAGGCTTACGAATGAATCAGGAGCAGTTTCACGGCAGGTTGGAAGAGTACAAGCTGATTGCTTCCGTAAAAGAGGCGAAGTACCTGGAAAAAGCGGCAGAGGCCAATGTGAGCGCCGCCGTGCTCTCCATCGGCAACATCGGGGTCATCAAAGGCTATGTAGACTTTTTCAAAAACAGAAAGATTCCGGTGTTCCTTCACCTCGAAAGAATCGGGGGAATCAGCTACGACCGGGAAGGCATCGCCTTTTTGGCGCATTACGTGAAGCCGGACGGGATTGTGACCACGCGCAACACGCTGGTCAAGCTGGCGAAAAAGCAAGGCTTGCTGACAATCCAGCGCCTGTTCCTCGTAGACAGCGACTCGCTCAAATCCGGGCTGTCGTCTCTCGCTGAAACCCAGCCTGACGCCGTCGAACTGATGCCGGCACTGCTGCCAGAGTATATCGAAGAGTACAAGCGCGTGATTGATATTCCAATCATCGCTGGTGGTTTGATCCGCAAGCGGGAGCAGATGGAGGAAGTATTGCAGCATGGAGCGACTGCTGTGTCAGTCGGTAACCCCCTTTTGTGGAAGGAGAGTTTTTTGCATGATTCAAGCGTTGCTGTTTGATCTGGATGGGACCTTGCTGGACAGCCGGGATGCAGTCATCGACGCAGTCGCCTATACAGCAGAAGAGTACGCACCGGGTCACTTCAGCCGGGAAGAGCTGCTCGCGCGTTTTGGCGAGTCGTTCGACGATTTTTTGGCAGCTGTCGCACAAGCGGCAGGCGTGCCCGACAAGCAAGAGGTGCTGGAAAAGTATTTTGCCTACGTGCGTGAGAACCACGCCCGACATGTTCGGCTGTTTCCTTATGTGAAAGAAGGGCTGGAAAAATTAAAGCAGGCAGGCTATCAGCTGGCGGTGGTCACCAACAAGCAGCGGGAATTTGCGCTGGCCGGACTGAAGCAGGCGGGGATCGACAAGCTGTTCGAAGTCGTAGTGGCCGTGGACGATGTCGCCAAAGGAAAACCGTCAGCCGAGCCTGTATGCAAAGCGCTCGCCAGTATGGGCAGTCGTCCCGAGCAGGCGATGATGGTCGGCGATAGCCGCTACGATGTGCTCGCGGCAGTCGCGGGTGGCGTCTCGTCCGTGGTGCTGGAGTGGTACGGGCAGGAAGAGTGGCTCTATGCCACGCCTGATTACCGCTACGCCGATTTCGAATCGTTTGTCACCGACATGATGGCTGCCAAGGCGCAAGGAGGAAGATGAAAAAGATGGCAAGAGTGGTGCTGCAACAGATAACGAAAACGTTTCAGAACCAGAAAGTGGTCAAGGGGCTTAATCTCGTGATTCCCGACGGCTCCTTTACGGTGCTGGTTGGCCCGTCCGGGTGCGGGAAATCGACGACCTTGCGGATGATTGCCGGTCTGGAAACGGCTACAGACGGGGAAATTTTCATCGGGAGCCAGTCTGTGAACGCTCTGCCTCCGGGAAAGCGCGATGTTGCCATGGTGTTCCAAAACTACGCGCTCTATCCGACGATGAACGTCTACGACAACATCGCCTACGGCTTGAGAAACCGGGGAACGTCGAAAAAAGACTGCGACGTGCTGGTGAAGGAAATTGCCGAGATTGTCGGCTTGGCGGACTTTCTTAAAAGAAAGCCTTCCCAGCTCTCCGGCGGCCAACGTCAGCGTGTCGCCCTAGCGCGGGCCATGGTGAAAAAGCCAAAGGTGTTCCTCATGGACGAGCCGCTCTCCAACCTGGACGCGAAGCTGCGGAACCAGATGCGCGTGGAGCTGACGAGTTTGCACAAGCAACTGGGCAGCACATTTATTTACGTGACGCACGACCAGGTGGAAGCGATGACGATGGGCGATCAGATCGTCGTGATGAGCGACGGCAACATCATGCAGGTCGCGGCACCGATGGACTTGTACCAGGAGCCGGAAAATCTGTTCGTCGCCCAGTTTATCGGTTCTCCCCCGATGAACATTGTGCCGGCAGAGGGCAGAAGTGACCAGTTGTGGGGATTCCGCCCGGAAAAGGCCGTGTTGTTGCCAGCCTCCGTCTCTCCGGTTTCTGCGGAAGAGATGTGGACGACAAAAGGGCAAATCGTCTCCCGGGAAATACTCGGCTCGGACACGCTGTTCCACGTGGAGACGGAAAAAGGCAGAGTCATCGTCAAAACGGAAACCGAGGAAATCGGACAGTATGGTTCAAACGTTACCGTAACGGTTGCAAAGCCGCATGTGTACATCTTTGATCGCGTGAGCGGAAAAAAAGTGGGGCGACTGGCTGAACGAGGTCAAGTATCCGCACTTGCAGGAGGGGTGAACTGATGCGAAAGGCGGCAACTGCCCACGAGCTGCCGGATACCGGCCAGGTGCGGGCACAAGCAGCTTCCAGGCCAACATCTCGCCCGGATATGATGACGCGTCTTCGCCCGTACTTGTATTTGACACCTGCCATGATCTGCTTCATTTTGTTCTTTTTTTACCCGATTGGCTCGATCATTTATTTGAGCTTTCAAGACTGGTCGCTGATTAATCTGGAAGCGATGGAATGGGTCGGGCTGCAAAATTACACGGAGCTGGTTGCTGACCAGGAATTTCAGCAAGTGCTGACAAATACGCTTGTTTTCACTTTTGCAACCGTGGGCATCAGTTTGGGAATCTCCTTTTTGCTCGCTCTCTGGCTCAACAAAAAGGCGAAAATGTACGGGATCATCCAAGCTACCGTATTCAGTCCGCACATTATTTCGTTTGTTTCTGTCTCCATGTTGTGGATGTGGCTGATGGACCCGCAATTCGGGCTATTGAACGCTGTACTCGAAGCGGTCGGGCTGCCAGGCTACACGTGGCTGACAGACCCGAGCAGCGCGCTGTTGTCGCTGATCCTCGTGAACGTCTGGAAAGGCGTGGGCTACAACACGCTGATTTTCATTGCCGGGCTGCAAAGCATTCCGGGGGATATTTACGAAGCGGCCGCCCTCGATCGTTCGCCGTGGTGGCGGACTTTGACTCGCATTACCATACCGATGCTGTCGCCCACCATGTTCTTTTTGTTCATCATCAACATGATTTCGTCGTCCCATGCTTTCGATACGATTGCCATCATGACCCAAGGCGGGCCGATCAACAGCAGCAATATGCTGGTCTACTACATTTATGAGCAAGGAATGGACTACTACAACGGGGGATTTGCTGCTGCCGCTTCTGTCATTCTTTTGCTTATCGTAGGAGTTTTGACTGCCTTGTACTTCCTGTTCATGTCCAAACGCGTCCACTACCGATGACGATTCCCGAAAGAAAGGAGGAGCAACATGAAACGAGTGGGTGCAATTTCTTTGAAAACAGTGGAATGGGCCGGGCTGTTGGTTGTGGCGCTGCTGTTCGTCTTTCCTTTTTTGTGGATGGCTTCCACAGCGTTCAAGGACATGTCGGAAGTCAGACAGTTTCCGCCGACCTTGTTGCCTGAGATGTGGGAGTGGGGCAATTTTGTCCAAGCCTGGGAGTCAGGGCCGTTCCTGATGTTTACGGTGAACAGCATTGTGGTTGCCGTGGCGATCTTGATCTTGCAGTTTTTGACCGCCGTACCTGCGGCGTACGCTTTTGCCCGCTACCAGTTTCCCGGCCGCAACCTGCTGTTTGGGCTTGTGCTGGTTGCCTTGATGATTCCGGGATACATTATCTTTTTGCCGATCTACGTGCAGCTGAGCGGCTGGGGGCTGGTCAATACGCTCTGGTCGCTGATTCTGCCGTACGCGGCCAGCGCATTCGGGATATTCCTGCTTCGCCAGGCGTTCATGCAGGTGCCGGACGAAGTCATTGAAGCAGCGCGACTGGATAATGCGTCAGAGTGGAAAATCATGTGGACGATCATGGTACCGATGGCGAAGCCAGTGCTGGTCACATTTGGACTTTTCAGCTTTATTTATCACTGGAATGACTACTTTTGGCCGCTGATCATGACCAACAGCGACGAAGTACGCACATTGCCTGTCGGGATTTCCAGCTTGCGCATGTCGGACGGAGGCACTCTCTGGAACGTCATGATGGCGGGGAACATGATCCTCATCCTGCCGATTCTCGTTATTTTCTTCGTGGCCCAGCGCCACATTATCAAAGCGTTTGTCTATCAATCCAAATAATAGATAACCATGTGGGAGGAAACCAAATCATGAAGGCGATGAAAAAGACAGGAACGATTCTATGTGCACTAGCTCTAGGTTTGTCAGGAGTGCTTGCCGGGTGCGGTTCTACAGGCAAGGAACAGGCTGCAAGCACAGGAAACACAACGAAGCCGGCAACGGAAACAGCAGCAAGCAACGGGCCTGTCGAGATCGATTTCTGGTATGCGCTCGGCGGTGTTCGCGGCAAGACGATTGAGGATATGGTCAAAAAGTTCAACGAGTCACATAAAGATATTAAGGTAAAAGCGGCGTACCAGGGCGCGTATCAGGATAATCACTCCAAAGTTCTGGCTTCCGTTGCCGCCGGAAACAACCCGGATGTGACGATGGTAGAGATCGCTTCGATCGCTGCGTTCGCTGATGCGAAAGTGCTCGAAGATTTGACTCCGTACTCGCAAGGCGATGAGAAAAAGTACATTCCCGGCCTGATGAAAAACTCTTACTGGAAAGACAAACTGTACGCCGTGCCGTTCAATCGCTCCACGCCGCTTCTGTACATCAACCGCGACATGCTGAAGGCAGCGGGTCTCGATCCGAACGGGCCGAAATCTTGGGATGAGCTGATCAGCTACTCGCAAAAGCTGGTGAAAAAAGAAGGCGACAAAGTCACGCGCTACGGCTTCTCGACCCCTGTTGATATTTGGTTCTACGAAGCGCTCGTCTTCCAGAGCGGAGGCAACATTTTGAGCGAAGACGGCAAGGAGCTGACCTTGAACAACGAGTCAGGCAAAGCGCCGCTTGAACTTTGGACGAAAATGGTCAAGGAAGGCTTGATGAAAAACCCTCCAGGCGAAAACTACAATGCGTGGGATGTCGCCGAGCAAGATTTCCTCAATCAAAAAGTGGGCATGATTTTCACGACGACAGGTTCCTTGACGGAATTGAAGAAAAATGCCAAATTTGACATGGGAGCAGCCTTCCTGCCAGCAAACAAAAACTTCGGTACGCCAACGGGCGGAGCAAACCTGGTCATGCTGGCGAAGTCTTCTGATGCCGAAAAGAAAGCGGCATGGGAATTTATGAAGTGGATGACCGATACAGAGCAAACCGTACCATGGTCCATCGCATCCGGCTACATGCCTGTGACGACCGCTGCCGTAGATTCACCTGAGATGAAGGCATTCTATGAAAAAGATCCGAACTTCAAAGTAGCAGTAGACCAGCTGCAATACGGTTACCCGCGCCCAATGGCACCTGGTTACAAAGAATTGCAGGATGTCATTCAAAAAGAGCTGCAACGTGCGATGCTTGGACAGGCGACCATTGATGAAGCGCTGCAAAATGCGACGGACAAAGGCAGCAAGCTGCTGAAAAAATAAAGGCGGCACAAACAAGAGAGGAGTTTGCGACATGAATATATGTATGGCGCATCGAGGATGGTCAGGCAAAGCCCCGGAAAATACGATGACGGCAATTCGACTGGCGTTGGCAGAGCCGGCTATACAGGCAATGGAGATTGACGTACAGCTGTCTTCCGATGGCGTTCCCGTGCTGATCCACGACTTTACGCTGGAGCGCACGACGAACGGAAGCGGTCTGGTCAAGGACCACACATTGGAGGAGCTTCGCCAGCTCGATGCGGGCAAATGGCTCGACGAAAAGTTTGCAGGCGAAAAAATCCCGACGCTGGAGGAAGCGCTGATTGCGGTCAAGGGCCGTTGCAGGCTGAATATCGAGTTGAAGGCGACGAGCGACATGTACCCCGGCATTGCCGAAAAAGTGCTCGCGCTGCTCGAACAGTACGGGATGAAGCAGGAAGTTTGCTTGACGTCGTTTGACCATGAGCTGATTCGTCATGTTCGCACTCTCGATCAGCAAATCGAGACGGGACTGATCGTCTACGGCCGTCCTGTGCTCATGCTGGAGCAACTGGAGGAGGCAGGTGCCAGCATTTTGTCCATGGGTTACCCTTTCCTGAACAAAGAGCTTGCCGTAGCCGCCATCGAAAAAGGCTTCAAGGTGATTGCCTGGACGCTGGATGAGCCTGCGCACATTCGCGAGGTCATGTCCTGGCATCCTGATGTACAAATTTGCACCAACCATCCTGACCGGATGCTGGAATTTGTGTAAGCTAGGCAAAAGGAAAAGCCGTCGGAGACATACATGTCCGGCGGCTTTTGGCATGAGAAAAGGGGATTAGCGCGTTTGCTGCAGCTGCTGCGCCTGTTGCACCAAATGCAAGACGCTGCGTTCATACAGGGCGGGTACGGCCCAATCTGCATAGTCGGCGGGAATATCCGGGACTTTTATGGCGTCCGGTTCTGTTGAAATCGCACTTATCTCGCCAGCAGTGGTCAGCAACTGTTTCAAGTATTCCTGTAATACAAGTACAGCCTGCTTGTCTGCTACCGGGCCATGTCCGGGTACAATCAGCGCTGGGCAGTCTTGCAGGAGAGCATCCAAAATGCTGATCCACTCCGGAACATTCCCGGTCATGATGCTTGGATGTGCGCCTGTGAACAGCAAATCTCCGGCAAACAGGATGTCGTCATCGGGAAGGAAAAGGGCGGAATCACAGGGACTGTGACCGTTTCCCAGCGAGCGCAGGACAGCAGAGCGCTTGCTGCCGTGCAATGTAATCGAATCGTGAAAGGTCAAGGTAGCGAGAGTGGGAACCAGTATCGGAAGGGCAGCGTCCATCGCGAGCAGCTCGCCCAGCTCATATTCTTTTTCTTGCCGCTTTTTAGCGTCCGTTTCTTGTTCCAAAGCTTGTTTGACCGTCAGCGGGTAATCAGGGTGCGCTTTGGCAAAGGTCAAAAATTGGTCGTGCGCTCATAGGTGAGCGAACGCGTTTTGGCGGTGGAGAGAATCGGAACACCTGGAAATGCCTGATTGCCGCCAGTGTGGTCCAGATGAAAATGAGAGTTGATCAGAAGCGTGACGGGTTTTCCGAATAGCTGGACAGCCGCATCGTGCAATGCTTGGCCTGCCTGTGGCGTGTACATGGAGTCAAAGACGACTACCTGATCGCCTAAATCAATGATTCCGGCATTAGCCATTGCTCCGGTGCCACGGACAGCAATAGCGGCGTACACGCCTTCTGCAACAGGCTGCAAAGAAAAGTAAGGAGTAGAGATAGGACCGGAAGAACTCATCGTTTCCCCGCCTTTCGCGATAAGAATAGCTTTCTGCTATCATCATTGCAGGAATAAAGTGGAAGCGCAAGCGCGAGTGTGCTTTTATTAGCTTGCTCCGCTATCGCTACCAGTGGCAGCTCATAGATTTTGTTGATCGCTTTGAAGCAAGAAAAACCGCCGGATGCTGCTGCCCGGCGGTTTTTTGATTGCCTCGCTATATTTTGAAGCGGCTTACGTGAGATTGCAGTTCTTCGGCGATGCGGGCCAGGGAAGCAGCGGAGGAGT
Source organism: Brevibacillus sp. HD3.3A (assembly GCF_013284375.2). NCBI lineage: Bacteria > Bacillati > Bacillota > Bacilli > Caryophanales > Paenibacillaceae > Brevibacillus > Brevibacillus sp. HD3.3A. Next base: position 5,759,335 of record NZ_CP085874.1, on the reverse strand, counting down.
TCACTTCTTCCATGGCAGCCAGCTGTTCTTCTGTGGCGGCAGAAACGCTTTGCGTTCCGTCTGCCGAATTTTCGGCGACTTCCTCAATGCCGCTGACCAACTCTACTACCTTCTGGGTTCCAGCCGACATTTGCTCGGAATATGTCTTCACTTCCTGGATTTGGCTGGCGACTTGTGCGACAGCATCCTGGATTTGCTCGAAAGACTTGCCAGCATTGTTCACTACTGTCAGTCCGATCGCAACTTCGTTTGTTCCTTGTTCCATCGACAAGACGGCTTGATTCGATTCAACCTGAATCGCCGTAATCAGTTCTTTGATTTGCTGGGCAGATTGGGCAGACTGCTCGGCCAATTTGCGTACTTCGTCTGCCACAACAGCAAACCCGCGTCCTTGCTCGCCTGCTCTGGCGGCTTCGATTGCAGCGTTCAAGGCAAGCAGATTGGTTTGCTCGGCAATAGCGGTAATGACCTGGACGATTTGTCCGATTTCCTGCGAGCTGTTCCCCAAGCGCTTCACGATGTCTGCGATGTTGCTGACCGTATTTTCGATCGATTGCATCTGGCTGATCACGACTTGCAAAGCTTGATTGCCTTCCACGGCGATGCGGGAGGCGCTCAATGCGGATTCGTCCGCGTGCTGTGCGTTGGTGGCGACTTTTTCCGCGCCCTGTGATACTACCTGCATGGCGTTCACGCTGTCTTCCACGCTTCTTACCTGCTTCTCGGCGCCGTACGCGACTTCCTGGATCGTAATGGCGATCTGCTCCGTTGCCTTGCTGGTATGCTCGGCGTTGACCGACAACTCCTCTGCGGAAGAGGCCAGATCAGTAGCCGTATCATTGACCTGCTGAATGATCGTGCGCAGGTTGTGGACCATGGCATTGACCGATTGAGACAGTTGACCGACTTCATCCTGCGAGCGAATTTGCAAGGCGGATACGGTCAGCTCCCCCTCGGAAATCCGGTTTGCCACAGCGGCAACCTCGACGATCGGGCGGGTGATTTGCCGGGAGATCGCATAGGCGATGGCGATGACCGCTGCGACTACGGCAAAGACGATCAGCATGACGTTGTTGCTGACAGCAGAGACGCCAGCGGTGATCGATTCAACAGGAATATGCAAGTACAGGCCAAAGTTGGTTTTGGGGATCGGAGAGTAAGTGACGACATACTCCTTGCCTTGATCCGTGTAGCTGTATGAGCCTTTTTCCGCAGCGCCTGTTTTCAGGATGTCCTGCAAAGGCTGGGGCAGGGCCGATTCCTCAAGCGGCTTTCCGATCAGCTCCTGGTTGGGGTGGTACTGCACCTGATGCTTGTTGTCCACCAGAATCGGATAGCCGTCATTGCCTACATTCAAATTTGCGAGAAACGTGGCTGCGAAATGATCCACGTTGACAAGTCCGGTCAATACGCCGAGCGCTTCATTGTTTTTTCCTTTGACAGGGGAAGCGACAATGATCGAGCGATTGCCCGTAGTTTTGGCGACGAGGACATCGGAGTAGCTGGGCTTGCCCTGCATGCCGTCTTTGAAAAATTGCCGCTCGCCGAGGTCGATCCCGACGCTTTTCGGGAAGGTGTCAGCGGTTACTTTTCCGTCGCTTGAAATAAACGTATTGCCATCGTACAGCTTCATTTCTTCGGTAAACTTGCGGATAAACTCATTTTTGGCTGCCGCGTCGACAGATTGAATATCAGAGGTGCGGGCCAGCACCTGAATTTCCGTCATGCGCCGATCGAGATACTGGTCCATAGCCATAGCTGTACTTGAAGTCAGGTCCACATAAGACGATTTTTGCTTATCGATCAAAATGGTTGAAAAGCTGTTTGTAATAAAAAAGGAAACGGCAGCAAGCGGGATGACCGCTACGGCAAGAAACCACAGGATCATTTTATTTCTGAGTTTGTTGAAAAAAGACATAGGCTCTCCACTCCTAATTGGTGGTTGATTCAACTGCGCGAGGCAAGGAACGCTGCCCGCACAGAGTAGACACAGCCAGACTGCTGAGAAGATTCAGCAGCCTGACCATCGGTTAATATCCCATTGCTGCGCCTTCCCCGCGAGGGTCTGCGCCGCCGAACTTCACGTTCGTTTGCGGATCGATCAAAATGGCGCCGGATTGTCCCATCGCATCTGTATAGGCTGCTTCCAGCTTTTCAACCGGATGTCCGCGCTTCACGAGTTCGTCCAACACTTCCTGTGGAATCCGGCTTTCGACTTTCAAATTGTTGGAGGCGGAGCCCCAGTTGCGTCCGTGCAGCCATCTTGGAGCCTCGATCGCATCCTGTACGCTAAAGCCGAAGTCGACAATACGCGTTACGAGAGCCGCTTGCGTTTGTGGCTGTCCTTCGCCGCCTTGTGTTCCGTAAAGCAGGTAAGGCTTGTCCCCTTTGAAGAGCATGGCAGGGTTAATCGTATGGAAGGTGCGCTTTCCAGGCTCCAGGTGGTTAATGTGTTTCGGATCGAGAGAGAAGTAGCTTCCACGGTTTTGCAACAGGACGCCAGTATCTTTTGCTACGATACCGGAACCCCAGTCAAAATAGTGGCTCTGGATGATCGAAACGGCGTTGCCGTCCTTGTCCACGACGCCAAACCAAGTAGTGTCCCCTTTTGGATCGAGCGGCTCTACTGCTTTTGCCGCTTGCTTCATATCGATGCGTGCAGCCAAATCTTTGCCGTGTTGCTTGGACAACAGCTCGTCCACCGGAATGTCGACGAAAGCAGGGTCTGTCAGCCATTTGTCACGGTCGGCAAAAGCTTGCTTGGTGGCTTCTACAATCGTGTGGTAGTAGTCCGGCGTCCCTTCGCCCATGCTCTTGAGGTCGAAGTTGTTCAACACGTTCAAGATCGAGAGCGAAGCCATGCCCTGGGAGTTGGGCGGTACGTTGTAAGCCTTGTAGCCGCGGTAGTCGACTGTAATCGGTTCTGCCCATGTGGAGGTGTGCTTTTCAAAGTCTTTCAAGGTGAGCAGCCCGCCGTTTTTCTGCATATCCGCTACGATTTTTTTGGCGACTTCGCCTTTGTAAAATCCGTCTGCTCCTTTTTTCGCAATGATTTGCAAAGTTTTGGCAAGGTCCTTTTGCTTGAGGATTTCGCCAGGCGCATACGGCTCTCCGTTCGGCTTCAGGAAGGTTTTGCGGAACCCTTCAAAGCGCTGGAGGTTTTTCAAATCGTTATCGTTCGGATCGATGGCGTATTTTGTCCAATAAACCTGGTTTGGTGAGACGGGATATCCATTTTCAGCGTATCCGATCGCCGGTTCAAGCAGCCTGTGCCACGGAAGCTTGCTGTTGCCCATGCTTTTGTGCGCGTAGTTGTACGCTTCCCACCAGCCAGAAACAACGCCTGGCACCGTATTGGCAGACTCGTAGCCGCGGGAAGGAATTTTTTCGTAGCCTTTGCCTTTGTAGTAGTCGATCGTTGCTTTTTCGCCAGCTCGTCCGCTGCCGTTCAGCGCTTTCAGTTCCTTGGTCTTGGCGTTGTAGATGAGCCAGAAGTTATCTCCGCCGATCGTTGTGTAATGCGGGTAGACGACGGCGAGAGTAGAAGCGGCGGTGATGGCGGCATCTACAGCGTTGCCGCCGTCTTCCAATGTTTTCAGGGCTGCTGCTGTAGCCAGATAGTGTGGTGTTGTTACCATTGCGTTTGGCGACATTGATGTTGGCCGATTAGCTGCTTGAACCGGAGACAGGGTTGCCAGGCCGATTGCAGTAGTCAATGCGACAGTAGAAAGTTTCTTCCAGAATGACATCGTATGAAGCCTCCTTGTATGTTTGATGAACGATTCCAACAATCCGACAGCTTTTCGCAGCCTCACCTCCTTAACTGAAAATGAATATTTTTACACATAAATACATAAATGGACAAAAATAGACAATTGTTGCGCAAAAAAAGACCAATGATATAGGATCATTGGTCTTGTCCTACACCAATACTTCGGTAGCTGGCTGGCATGCCCGCTTGTGCGGAGGTAGCCCCTCTAGCTTTGCGTCGCCGGATTTCCCCGGGTTTGCCGTTTCGATATCAATGGGTAACGCATCCAGTTGATAATAGAAAACTGATTCAATTGTTACAGGAAAATTTTCCTAATCATCCGTTTGTCAATAATATAGACTATTTGTCGATTGGGGTAAATAAGAAAAATTTTTTTAATCTAGAAAAAAAGGGAGGAACAGGGAGTTGTGCGTTTTTCCCGACATTCACACACCACTATTGGCCGAACTGCTTATGATGGTAAAAACGCACATTTGCCAAGGAGTGAATCAAGGCCATGATGCATCCCGATACGGAGCTTCGCTATATCAACGATGAAATCGGGTACGGTGTTTTTGCGACAAAATTGATCCCGAAAGGCACGATTGTCTGGGCACAGGATGACCTGGATCAGGTATTGGACCCGACATATGTGGAAAAACTGGACCCATTGAGAAAGCAGGATGTGCAGAAGTATTCCTTCAAAAATCAGTTTGGAAAATACATCTTGTGCTGGGATAAGGCCCGATTTGTGAACCACAGCTTCCATGCGACCTGCGTGGCGACGATGTACGACTTGGAGCTGGCTGCCAGAGACATTTTGCCGGGGGAAGAGCTGACCGATGATTACGGTACGCTGAATCTGGATGAACCGTTTGATTGCTTGCCGGAGCCGGGGACGAATCGATCGCGGGTGATGCCTGATGACTTGCTGCGCTATTACCGGCAGTGGGATGAGGTTGCAGCTGAAGCTTTCGCCCGGTTCAATCATGTTGAACAGCCGCTGCTCCACCTGGTTCGACCCAAGCATTTGAAAATTATTCGCGGCATAACCGAGCAGCGTCGCTCCCTCGACTCTATCATTTCGTTGTACTGCCAGCCGCAATCCCAATGGCAAAAAGAGCAGGAATGGTAGAGACAGCGGGCCGGACAACGGCCCGATTTTGTTGAACTCTGGGAAGAGAATCAGTATTATGGAATGTAAAGGTGAAGTGAAAGGTTGATTTCATTGGAAAACAAGGTAGCGTCATCCAATTTTATCCGCAATATCGTGATTGACGACTTGCAAGAAGGCAAGGTCAAGGAAGTCATTACCCGCTTTCCGCCGGAACCGAACGGGTATCTTCATATTGGACATGCAAAAGCCATCTGCCTCAACTTTGAGCTGGCAAGCGAGTTCAAAGGAAAGGCCCACCTCCGTTTTGACGATACCAATCCGGTGAAAGAAGACACAGAGTACGTGGAAGCAATCAAAACAGATGTACAGTGGCTCGGCTTTGAATGGGACGGGCTGTTTTTTGCATCGGATTACTTTGAAGAAATGTACAAGCGTGCGGTGTTGTTGATCCAAAAGGGCAAAGCCTACGTGGATGATTTGCCTGCCGAAGAAATGCGCAAGCTGCGCGGAACTTTGACAGAACCAGGGGTAGACAGCCCGTTCCGCAACCGCTCTGTGGAGGAAAACCTCGACCTGTTTGCTCGCATGCGCAATGGCGAGTTCAAGGACGGGGAAAAAGTGTTGCGTGCGAAAATCGATATGAGCTCTCCGAACATCAACATGCGCGATCCGGTGATTTATCGTATTTCTCATGCGACCCATCACAACACAGGCGACAAATGGTGCATCTACCCGATGTACGACTACGCCCATCCGCTGGAAGATGCGATTGAAGGCGTTACCCACTCGCTCTGTTCACTTGAATTTGAAGACCATCGTCCACTGTACGATTGGGTCATCAGCGAGTGCGAGATGGAAAATACTCCGCGCCAGTACGAGTTTGCCCGTTTGAACCTGACCAACACCGTCATGAGCAAACGCAAGCTGAAACAGCTCGTGGACGAGAAAGTGGTAGATGGCTGGGACGATCCGCGCATGCCGACCATTGCCGGCTTCCGTCGCCGCGGTTTTACCCCTGAAGCGATTCGCACGTTTGCCCGCGAGATCGGGGTAGCGCGCAGCAACAGCACGGTAGACGCGAAAATGCTGGAGCATTTCATTCGCGAAGACTTGAAGCTCAAGGCGCCGCGCACCATGGCTGTCTTGAATCCGCTCAAAGTCGTCATTACGAACTACCCGGAAGGCCAGGTAGAAATGCTCGAAGCCGAGATCAACCCGGAGAACCCGGAGATGGGCAATCGCCAAATTCCGTTCTCCCGCGAAATCTACATCGAGCAGGACGATTTCATGGAAAACCCGCCGAGCAAGTATTTCCGCCTGTTCCCGGGAAATGAGGTTCGCCTGAAGCACGCGTACTTCATCAAATGCAACGATGTGGTGAAAGACGCCGACGGAAACGTCATCGAGCTGCACTGCACCTACGATCCTGAAACCAAGAGCGGCAGCGGCTTTACTGGCCGCAAGGTAAAAGGAACAATCCACTGGGTAGAAGCTTCTCAGGCAGTTCCGGCTGAATTTCGCCTGTACGAGCCACTGATTATGGATGACGAAGATTCGGAAGGAAGCTTCCTGGACAACATCAATCCAAATTCGCTGGAAGTGCTGAACGGATTCGTCGAGCCGAACATGAAAGAAACGCAGCCGCAGGACAAATACCAATTTTTCCGTCACGGATACTTCAATGTCGATCCGAAGCATACGACGGCGGACAAACTGGTCTTCAACCGGATCGTTTCGCTGAAAAGCTCGTTTGAACTGCCAAAAGCGTAAGCATATCAAGCCTGAAAACCAAACGCTGTTGCGGCATGGGGAACCGTGTGCAACAGCGTTTTTTGGTGCGCAAACGGTGGAACTTTTCCCATTCGCGTGTATAATTATTCGTGTCGTGTAACAGAAGGAGGACAGACAGTGAATGGGAGTGCAGAGCTTACACGCAGCTTGAAGTTGTGGCATATCGTCGTCATTGGCCTTGGCTATATGGCTCCAATGGCCGTTTTTGATACGTTTGGCATCGTTGCCGAAGAAACAGGGGGGCATGTTCCTGCCGCTTACGCAGTGACCTTGCTGGCGATCCTGTTTACCGCGGCGAGCTACGGGAAAATGGTCCGCGTCTTCCCGTCGGCCGGGACAGCGTATACGTACACGCAGCAAACGATTCATCCGTATGCCGGGTTTTTGGTAGGGTGGGCCTCGCTGCTTGATTATTTGTTCTTGCCGATGATCAACGCTTTGCTGACGGGTGTGTATCTTTCGTCTGTATTTCCCGATGTGCCGACCACGTGGTGGATTATCGGGTTTATTGCCCTGATTACTTTATTAAACGTATTTCGCGTGACAGTAACGGCATCCGTCAACTCGTTTCTGGTGCTTTTTCAGATCGCCGTCGTTATTTTGTTCGCCGGACTGGCTATCCGTGGCTTGATCAATGGAGATGGGCTGGGCCAGGTGCTGAACGTCCGTCCGTTCCTTTCTGCTGATTTGTCGGTAGTCGCTCTGCTGTCGGGGGCATCGATCCTCTGCTTTTCCTTTTTAGGCTTTGATGCCGTCACTACGCTGACAGAGGAGACGGTAGATGCGAAAAAGACGATTCCCCGGGGAATTTTGCTGGTTGCACTGGCCGGGGGAGCGTTGTTCATTACCGCTTCGTATTTCATGCAATCGCTGTTTCCCGATGTTTCCGTATTGTCTGACCCGGAAGCAGCTTCCGCAGAAATCGCCCTGTTTATCGGAGGCTCCGTCTTTCAGCTGATTTTTTTGGCGGCTGCTTTGTCTTCGACGCTCGCCTCCGGTCTGGTGTCGGTGACGAGTGTAACGCGGCTGTTGTACGCGATGGGCCGGGATGGTTATTTGCCGAAAAAGTGGTTTGGCTACATACACCCGAGACTGAAGACGCCGCTGCTTAACGTGCTGCTGGTCGGAACGCTGATGCTGGCTGCCTTGTATCTCGATTTGCTGACGGCTACGTCCTTTATTAATTTTGGAGCGTTGATCGCGTTCAGCTTCGTCAATCTGAGCGTCATTGCCTACTTCCTGAGACAAAAACAAGAAAAGCGTGCGACGGATTGGTGGGGGTATTTTCTGGCTCCGCTGATCGGGACAGCCTTTCTCGCATTTTTGTGGGGCAGTCTCCATGCGAAATCGATGATATTGGGACTTTTGTGGACGTTTGTCGGGCTTGTGTATTTGCTTTATTTGGTCAAAATCAAAGGCGCCAAACTGGAACTGATGAAGTTTGAGGAATAGGACGATACTTGCTTGAAGAAAGCCTTCCTGTGCTGCGAGTGCGCATGGGGAGGCTTTTGTTTATTCAACTTTTCTATAACAAGTGCGGGAGCGGGTTTTTTGGTAGACGCCAAAAAAGGTGTGGAGTAAACTGGCATCAGGCAATATTCCAAACGTTAGCAATTGACATAAAGGAGGTACATTTTGATGCAGACTTCATTGTTTCGCCGCCAATGGACGACAGTCGATTACGTGCTGATTGTCGTTACAGCGGCATTATATGCAGTTGCCATTATCATGCTGGCTAATATCAAGCTCATTCCTTCCGTACCGATTCGTCCGGCGAATGCCTTGCAGCCTGTTTTCGGCATGCTGTTCGGCTTGCCAGGTTGCATTGGCCTTGCTTTTGGCAATATGGTCAGCGACCTGTTGACCGGAGGAGCACCGCCACATGCAGTTGCGGTCGGGTTTTTCTCCAACTTTTTGGGAGGTTTCATCGGCTTTCTCACGGTGAGTCACCCGGCGCTGAAAACCAAACGCAGCTTCCTGCAATATTTTGTGTTCGTCGTTCTGATCAGCTCTGCTGTCGTGGCGTGCGCGATTTTGGTCAATGTGGCGCTCGGTCTGACGCCGATGGCGATTGCCTCTCTGTTTATTCCTACTGTGTTTTTGAACCAGGCGATCTCGACGGCGATTCTCGGCCCGATCCTGTTGAAGCTGCTGTACCCGTTTGTGAAGCGCTCCGGTCTGTATCGCGGACGACCGTTGCAGGAATACAGCTATCTCGGGCCTGAAAGCAGGATCGCCCAGTGATTCAGGAACCGCTGTTGCAACTGCAAGAGGTACATTGGCACTACGAAGATTCTCCGACCCCGGCGCTTACGGATGTGAGTCTTTGCTTGTATCCGGGCGAAGTAGTCGGGGTGGTTGGCCCGGCGGCAGCGGGAAAGACGACGCTTTTGCTGGCGCTTGCGGGGTTGATCCCGGCCAATTACGCAGGCCAGTTTGCGGGAAAACGCCAGGCGCAAGGGCAGCAGGGCGTTGTCTTCCAAGACCCGGAGACACAGTTTATCGGGCTGACGATTGAAGAAGAGCTTGCGTTTTCGCTGGAAAATGTCGGCTGCTCCGATGAGCAAATCGAGCAAAGAATCACAGAAGTGCTGCAACTGGTCGGCCTTCCCGGGTTTGCCGATCGCTCTCCTTTTGAATTGTCAGGGGGAGAAAAGCAACGTGTAGCAATCGCGTCTGCCCTGACGAATGGCCCGCAAGTATTGCTTCTGGACGAACCGACATCTGAGCTTGATCCATTGGGAGCGCGAGAAGTATTCGCGCTCTTGCAACGGTTGAAGCAGGAAAGTCAGATGACCATCGTCGTATCCTCTCATGCGACAGAGGAGCTGGCTACTTTTTGCGACCGTCTGGTGCTGCTGGCAAAAGGGCAGATTGTGCTCAACTTGCCTGTAAGAGACTTTTTTGCCCGGACAGATGTGCTTGATCAGCACGGCATTTTTGTCCCTGATGTCATCCGCCTCTACCATCTGCTCTGCCGCGAAGGCGTGCTTGCCGAAACGGCAGGCCCGTTGCCGCTTACGGTTGAGGAACTGGCTGCGCGATACAGAGAGGCACAGCTTGTTCGGGAGGGAAGCGTGTGAGCAGTGTAATTGAACTGGACGAGGTTTGGTACGGATACGACCGGGAAAAGCCGGTATTGAACGGAGTATCCTTGCAGATTCGGCAAGGAGAGTTCGTCGCGATCATCGGGGGAAACGGCTCGGGAAAAACTACGCTCGCCAAGCATTGCAACGGTTTGTACAAACCGAGCAAAGGCAGCGTAAAAGTGAACGGCTGCGACACGAAAACGATGTCGACCGCCGAACTGGCCCGCACGGTAGCCTATTGCTATCAAAACCCTGACCATCAAATTTTCCACTCTACGATAGCGGCAGAGGTGTCTTTTGGTCCGAAAAATATGGGCTGGCCTGCGGAAAAGATCGAGCAAGCGGTGAACGAGGCGCTTGAAGCCGTCGGATTAGGCGGAATGGGCGAGGCAGAGCCTTACTTTTCCAGCAAAGGCACGCGGCAAAAGATTGCCGTTGCTTCGATTTTGGCGATGAAGCCTCAGGTCATCGTGCTGGACGAGCCTACTACGGGACTCGATTATCGGGGGATGCTGGAAATGATGGAGCTTGTCCGCCGCTTGCATGCAGCTGGTCACACGATCATCGTCATTACACACGACATGCGTCTGGTGGCGGAATACGCCGAGCGTGTGCTGGTCATGCATCGGGGAAGTCTGGTGTGTGACGGCGATCCGCAAAGCGTGTTTGCTGCGCCTGACATTTTGGCATCCGCGCAGGTGGAGGCACCCGCTGTTTATCGGTTTGGCGAAGCGGCGGGGATGAAAGGACCGCTTCCGCTCACTTTGCAGCAAATGACTCAAAAAATCGCGGGAGGTGGGCAATGGCGATGAAGCATGCCCATCCGAGCTTCGTTTTGCTGATGTTTCTTCTGCTTGGCCTGCTGCCGTTTCTGTTTCAAGACCCGAGAGCGCTGGCTGTGGTCTGGCTGTGCAATCTGGTGCTGATCGCCAGGCTGGGGTGGAAACGCTCGATGGTCAAAGCGTACGCGCTGGTGGGCGGAGTAGGCGCGGTTTTCGCGACGATTACATGGCTGCCGTTCACGAACGTAGGCGTAGCGTACTGGAGCGGCAGCGTTCCATTGATCAATTACCCGCTGCAAGTAACCGATATCGGCGTGCTCTGGGCGTTGGGAATGGGGCTGCGCCTGGCGAATGTGGCGCTTTTGTCGATGTACTATTTGCTCTCCACTTCGCCGAGAGAGATTGCGATGGGCCTGCGCGGGCTTGGCGTCCCGTTTTCCGTCAGTTACTTGCTGTCGCTTATTTTCCGCTTTATTCCGCTGGTGAAAAATGATCTGGCGACGATCCGCGAAGCACAGATGGTGCGAGGGATGTCGACGGTGGAAGGCAATGTTTTTGAGCGCATCAAAAAATACGGGTTTTTGCTAGTTCCGCTCATTTTCAGTTCGCTGAAGCGCGTGCAGCTGATCGCCAATGCGCTCGATGCCAAAGGCTTTCAGATCAGGAACAGCCAGCATCGGTTTTACCGCAGCAAGCGCTGGAAAAAGACGGAGGTCGTCATGCTGTTGGCAGGTGTCTGTGCGGTTGCCTCGCTGTTTTACATCGCCCGTGTGCATCCCGAGCATATTGGCGTCCTCATTCCGGGACGAATTTGACAGGGGAGGAAGCCATGAAAGTTGAGCAGGTCAAACATGTAGAGGTCGAAGCCGGGCGACTAGAGTACAGTGTGTCAGGCCATGCAGATGCTCCGGCGCTTTTGCTGCTGCATGCGATTCGCAATACGCGGCACCTGTTTGCTTGGCTGTTACCCGAGCTGGCAAAGCATTACCGGGTGGTGGCGGTCGATTTGCGCGGTCATGGCAACTCTACGGATCGCGGCCCGTTTGCTTTTGAGCGGATCGTCGATGACTTGGCCTGTCTGCTGGAGCAGGAAGGGCTGAGCCAAGTGGCGATTGTGGCGGCTTCGTTTTCGGCCGTGCCTGCGCAAATGCTCGCGGTCCGCGAACCGCAGCGGATTGCCTCGCTGGTGTTGCTCGATGGCGGTTACTACTCCCTGGGAGCGATGCCGGGCTTTGAGCATGATCCTACAGTTGAGCGCTTGTCATCAACCCGGTTTCAAACGGTAGAGGAAGCGGAAAGGCAATTTGCCAAAAGGTATGGTGGGAGGAAGCTTCCGGCAGGCTGGATGAGCACAGAGCTTGTGCGCAAGGAGGACGGCGGCTTTGGCTACCGTTTGCCGCGGGAGGCGTTTGACAGCTACTTTCATCAGTACGCGACATATGATCTGGATGAGCTGTTTCGGCAGCTGACGTGTCCGGTGCTGTTGCTTCTGGCAGATGAAAATCACTTGCCGGATGAAGCGCAGCGGTCTTTCTTCCGGGAAGCGGTCGCCAAATACCGGAGCGCTGTGCCGCAAGCGCAGGTGAGGACGATCGCCAATTCCTTGCATTTGTTGATGGTGACGCATCCGGATGAAACCGTGAATGAAATCAACCTGTTTTTGCATCGCTAAAAGGGACAAGCATCTGCTTGCCCCTTTTCTTTTTGTACTTTTGTCTATCGTTTTGCCTCGCGGAACAGCTTGTCCAGCTCGTCCGCCATTTTGTTGTCCCCTTTTTTGTCCCGCAAATGCTTTTTGACTTTTTCCAATGCGTCTATGCCTTTTTTCGAGCTGACTGTCCAGACTTGCGCGTCCGTTCCATACGAACGTTCTACTACGGTGCGCGCCTGGGCAAACAAGGCAGAGCGATCGCTGGTGCCAAGCACGCCTGTCGTGTTGTTTCTTGCCTGCTGTCCAGCCAGCCCGCTCGGCGTGTCGTTTCCTCGGCTGCTGCTGCCCGCATAGCTGCCGAGCAAGTGGGCTTGCATCGGGTCGATGGAGTTGATGGAGGCTTGGTTGGCAGTGGTTGGGGCGAGGAAAACCCAATCGCCGACGATTAACGCTTGTACACCGTGGACGCCTGCCGCGCCGAGTTGCGCCTCCAGCTTGGTCGAAGGGCCGCCGCTGTGCAAATGCGAGCTTCCGATCGAACTGTACAGATCGTGGCCCATACCGCTAAATGTCGTGCCATGAGAGTTGGTTGTCAGCTTTTTGTCCCGGTCTACGCTGGGAATGACCGTCTCGCCCATTCCAGCAGGGTGTACAGTTTGGGTTCTGGCTGGCTCTTGCGGGGCGGCCTGGTTGTTACAGGCGGTGAGCAGCAGGGCAATGCCTACTCCGGCTCTGCCTGCCCATGTTCCAAAGCGCTTCATCAGTATCCCTCCAAATTATGCTTGCTGTATTGGTAACCATATCCTTTGAATGTGTTTTGGAAATTATGTGTGGTGCATGCTGGGAAAATTTCCGCGAAATGCGTTTAGCCTGTCGCGAAAATGCGCAAACCATGGGATAGAGACAACTGGAGGTGGTAGATTTGGCAGAATCCAACAACAAACATGAGCAGCCAGTGTCACGGAGACATTTTCTGAAAAACACAGGGCTTGTGCTCGGTGGTCTGGTCGTGGGCGGAGTGGCAGGCAGTCTGCTACGCAAGCCGGAAGCACCGCCACAACCGGGAGCGACACCGGCTCCTGCTGCCGATTACAATCAGGCGTTGATGTATTTCAGCCCGGAACAGTTCAAGGTGGTGGATGCCGCCTGTGAGCGGATTTTCCCGGAAGACGAGCTTGGACCGGGCGCAAAGGCACTTGGTGCAGCCTACTTCATCGATCACCAGCTTGCGGGCGATTGGGGCTTCAACTCTCGTGAGTACATGCAAGGTCCGTTTTATTCGGGAGAGGTGACCCAAGGCTACCAGGGAAGGTTGAAGCGGCGGGAGATTTTCGACATCGGCATTCAGGAGCTGAACAACTACAGCCAAGCTACGCATGGCAAGCGCTTTTACGAGATTACGGCTGAGCAGCAGGATGCCGTGTTGAAGGCTTTTGAAAAGGACGATGTCAAACTGACGACGATTTCGGCCAGCGCCTTCTTCAAAATGCTGCGAGCCAGCACCATCGAAGGCATATACTCAGACCCGCTGTACGGCGGCAATAAAAATATGGATGGCTGGCGATTGAAAAATTACCCAGGCAATCAAATGGCCTACACACAAATCATCGAACAAGACAAATTCGTGAAGATGGAGCCGCTCAGCTTGCGGGATCATCAACACTGACAGACGGGGTGAAGCATATGGCCAGAAAACTGCCCAAAGTGGATGTGGTAATCGTCGGTGTGGGCTGGGGCGGGGGCGTGATCGCTTCGGAGCTGACGAGGCAAGGGCTGACGGTCGTCGGACTGGAGCGCGGCAAAGAGCGGAAAACAGAAGACTATTTCATGGTGCACGATGAACTGCGCTACGCGCTTCGCTATGAAATGATGCAGGATTTGTCCAAGGAAACGATCACCTTCCGCAGCAATCCGAACGTGCGGGCGCTGCCGATGCGCTCATACGGTTCTTTTTTGCTGGGAACAGGGCTTGGCGGCTCGGGCGTTCACTGGAATGGCCACACGTTCCGGTTTTTGCCGTATGATTTCGAGATTCACAGCAAGACAGTCGAGCGCTACGGGCAAAAGAAAATTCCCGAGGGCATGACGATTCAGGATTGGGGAATCACTTACGACCAGCTGGAGCCTTACTTTGACAAGTTCGAGCGGATGGCGGGCATATCGGGTTCGGAAAATCCGCTTGGCGGCAAACGTTCCCAGCCTTATCCGACGCCGCCGATGAAAAGCACGCCCAGCATGAAGATGTTCGAGGAAGCGGCGAAAAAGCTGAACTTGCATCCTTATCCGCTCCCGTCCGCGAATTTGTCAGAGGCGTACACGAATCCGGACGGAATTTCCCGGGCTGCTTGTCAATATTGCGGCTACTGCGAGCGTTTTGGGTGTGAGTACGGGGCAAAAGCAGACCCGGTTGTCACGGTTATCCCTGTGGCGAAGAAGACAGGGAAGTTCGAAATCCGCACCCATTCCCACGTGCGCCGCATTTTACATACGGGCAACAAAGCTACAGGTGTGCTGTACACGGACGTGACGACTGGAGAAGAAATTGAACAGCCTGCTGACATCGTCGTGTTGACGAGCTACGTGTTCAACAATTCGCGTTTGCTGCTGATGTCCAAGCTGGGGCGACCGTACGATCCGACTACGGGCAAAGGCGTGATTGGAAAAAACTACTGCTACCAGGTTATGAAAGGCGGAGCCACGGGCTTTTTCGAGGAAAAGGAGTTCAACAATTACGCTGGTGCCGGCTCGCTCGGCATGGTGCTCGATGACTACAACGGCGACAACTTTGACCACTCCAGCCTGAATTTCATTCATGGCGCCAACATCAGCGTCTCCCAGTACGGGCAACGTCCGATCGCCAACAATACGGTTCCGGAAGGCACGCCAAGCTGGGGCAAGGAATTTAAGGCAGCCTCGCTCAAATACGCCAACCGCACGATCAATGTCGGGGCGCAAGGGGCCTCCATGCCGTTCCGTTACCATTTTCTCGATCTCGATCCGACGTACAAAGACGCGTTCGGAGATCCGCTGATCCGCATTACGTTCGACTTCGAGGAGCAGGACAGGCAGTTGGCTGCCTTTTTGTCCGACAAATGCGGGGACATTCTCAAGGAAATGGGCGCCAACAAAATCGAGGTGCGCGGCAAGCTTGGCCCTTACGACATTACCCCGTACCAATCCACGCATAATACAGGCGGAGTGATCATGGGGGCATCGCCGGAAACTTCGGCGGTCAACAACTACTTGCAAATGTGGGACGCGGAAAATGTGTTTGTCGTCGGCGCATCGTCTTTTGCTCACAACAGCGGCTACAATCCGACGGGCACGATGGGGGCGCTGTCGTACCGGGCGGCCGAGGGCATTTTGAAGTATCGGCAGAGCGGTGGCGGCATGCTGGTGTAGCTGTATTTTGTTACGATTGCAAAATGGATTTAGCGAATTTGCGAAAAGCCGTCGGTTTATATGACGGCTTTTTTTCGTATAGAAGCAAAAGCTTTTCGCGAAAATGAGAAAATGCGTGAGCCGTAAAAGCGAGAATATCGCGGTTTCATGCGGTTTTTTCGTTGGCACGCTCCTTGCTATTACGATTTGCCAGTGATGAGCGAGAGGATCGCCAAAAGGAGAGACAATGATGAAAACGAACAACTGGAAGCTGGACACTGCTATTATTCATACGGCTCAAGAGCCTTGCCCGAAAACGGGGGCGGTCACGGCAGCTGTCGTGCCTGCGGTCGCATATGCGTTTCCCGATGCGGATTCCGCTGCTGCCTGCGTGGCCGGGGAGCGGGGCGGAACGTATTACGGCAGGTACGGCAATCCGACGATCGAGACGTTGGAGCAAAAAATCGCAGCGTTGGAAAACGGGGAAGCCGCTTTGGGCGTATCCAGCGGAATGGCAGCGATCTCCGGGGCGCTGCTTGCCTTTTTGCAGCAAGGCGACCATGTGGTGTGTACGCGGGATGTATACGGAGGCAGCTACAAGTTTCTTGCTACAATGGCGCCGCGTTACGGCATTGCGACCGATTTCGTCGATTGTACCGATTTGCAGGCAGTGGAGCGGGCTTTCCGGGCCAACACCCGCGTGCTTTACATCGAGACGCCTTCCAACCCGTGCCTGACAGTCCTCGATATCGCCGCATTGTCCCGTTTGGCGCACGCACGAGGTATCGTCGTGATTGTCGACAATACGTTCATGACGCCTTATCTCCAGCGGCCGTTGGAGCTGGGAGCCGATGTGGTTGTCCATAGCGCGACCAAATATTTGAACGGGCATGGGGACGTTATCGCCGGGTTTATTGTCGCGAACAAAGAGCAAATACAGTTCATGCGCAAAAACATCATGGGCGATCTGGGGCAAAACTTGAACGCATGGGACGCCTTCCTGATTTTGCGCGGATTGAAGACGTTGGGCCTGCGCGTCCGCCAACATTGCCAAAATGCGCAAGCTGTAGCGGAATACTTGGAAAAGCACCCGGCGATCGCGCACGTCTACTACCCTGGACTGGAATCCCATCCGCAGCATGAGCTGGCGAAGCGGCAAATGGCGGGGATGGGCGGAATCGTTTCCTTCGAGGTCAAGGGAGGGTATGACGCCGCCAAATCTTTCATTAACGCGCTGCGTCTCGCTATGATATCGTTTAGCT
This sequence comes from Brevibacillus sp. HD3.3A, assembly GCF_013284375.2. Lineage (NCBI taxonomy): Bacteria > Bacillati > Bacillota > Bacilli > Caryophanales > Paenibacillaceae > Brevibacillus > Brevibacillus sp. HD3.3A. The sequence continues at coordinate 5,742,511 of NZ_CP085874.1, read as the reverse complement.
TAGGAGACCCGGAAACACTCGTGCAGCATCCCGCGTCGATGACTCATGCTTCCATTCCGGTGGAGGATCGTCTGAAGTTCAACATTACAGACGGTTTGATTCGCCTTTCAACCGGGCTGGAGGATGCGACGGACATCATTGCTGATCTGGAGCAGGCGCTACGCTGCGTCCCTGTGGCGGAGGCTGCTGCGAGAGGGTAAGGAACGTGACAGGCAGGAGGATCGACCATGACCGAATTTTCCCGGATAGAGAAATTCATCCAATCATACGCAGACAATATTTCCAAGGTGCTGGGGCTGGATGTCACCATCCTGGATGAACAAGGGATTCGGGTGAGCGGCACAGGCTACTATTCGGATTTGATCGGGCTGCCTGCGCCGGAAGGATCGTTTTTCCGGATGATTTTGCAGACTGGACAGCCAGGCATGATTTTTGACATGAAAAAGAACGACTCCCAGTGCATGAACTGCAAATTTTTGCAGCAATGCAGGGAGCTTGCAACAATCGGCTTCCCGGTACACAAGCGGGAAAAGACGGTCGGGGTCATCGGCATCATCGGCTTTTCGCCTGAGCAAAAGGAAAAGATGCTGCACCACTCGGAAAAGTGGATGCCGTTTTTGCAGCACACGAGTTCGCTGATCGAACACAAGCTGCTGGAACTGGATGCCGAACGGGAAAAAGGCTGCAACATCCAGGAGGAAATGCCGCAGGCAGTCGTCAAGCCCGTGTACTTCGCCCAACTGATCGGGGCAGATACAGGCTTGCGGGACGTGATCGCCAAGGCGAAGAAGGTGGCGGGCAGCATCTCTACTGTTTTGTTGCGCGGAGAGAGCGGTACGGGCAAAGAATTGCTGGCAAAAGCGATTCACAGCGAGGGGCCGCGCAGCAGACAGCCGTTCGTCGCAATCAATTGCGCGGCGATTCCCGAAACGCTGCTGGAGAGCGAGCTGTTCGGCTATGAGGGCGGAGCGTTTACAGGCTCTCGCCGCGAAGGAAAGCCGGGAAAATTCGAGCTGGCGCACAAAGGCACGATCTTCCTCGACGAGGTCGGGGATATCCCGCTGTCTTTGCAGCCCAAGCTTTTGCGTGTTCTCCAGGAAAAAACGGTAGAGCGGGTCGGAGGCGTGAAGACGCTGGAGATCGACGTCAGGGTCATCGCGGCGACTCACAAAGATTTGGAGAACATGGTCAAGGAAGGGACGTTCCGCGAAGATTTATACTATCGGCTGAATGTCATCCCGCTTCGCCTGAAGCCGTTGCGCGAGCGCCGGGAAGATATCCCGCTGTACTTGCAGCATTTTTTGCATCGGTACGGGACACTTTTGCAAAAGGGCAGGCTGGAGCTTGACGCTTCGCTCGTTCACAGGCTTGCCGCATACGATTGGCCGGGAAACATCCGGCAATTGGAAAACGCCGTGGAATATATGGTCAACATGGCGGATGGATCGCTGATTGACCATGAGAGTTTGCCGGAATATTTGCTTGCGGAGGAAGCGACGGGGCGAGCAGATGAGGCGGGGGCGGGGCTGGAACAGCTTTTGGCTGATTATGAGCGCTCTGTTCTGAAAAAATATTTGGCGAGCAGCGCGTACCGTCAGGACAAAGCGGCGATTGCCAGCGAGCTGCAAATCAGTCTTTCTACCTTGTACCGGAAGATGGAAAAGTACAACCTTGATATATAAAACAAGCCTCTGTTTCGAGATGTTTTCTGCGAAACGAGGCTTGTTTATGTCGGGCAGGCAGTTAGACTTGCTGCTGCTCCGGGTGTTTGATCGCTTTCAGTTCGTAATGGCCGCTTTTGGAGCTGATGATGAACTCGGGACGCTTTTGCTCGCGCGCTTTGCGGTGTCCTTCGAGATGCGGCTCGCTCAATTCCCACTGTTTCCAAGCTTCTTTCGACTCCCAGCGAATCATGACTACGACTTCTTCTTCGTCTTTGCGCGGCTTTTGCACGAAAATGCTCAAGTCCACAAAGCCCGGAGCTTTTTCTACCACGCCTGGTTCGCTGAAGCTTTTGACGATTTCATCGGAGAAGCCTTCCTGTACCACGTATGTTTTGATTTCGACCATCATGAGCCAAACACCCTTCCACTGATTGATTGCTGTCTTTACTCATCGTATGGAGAGTGATTTTCAAAGTCAATCGAAAGTTGTCCAGTTACTGGAAAGCAAAAAGACAGCGGCTCCCCTACAGGCCGCTGTCCTTCGTTGTTTATATAAAAGAATAAGTGCATGCTTACAGCAACGACTTCACTTCTCCGGTATTCGGGTTCACGACGAACCATCCGTACGTGCTGGTGTAGCTGTCTCCGGACTGGAAATTGTTTACTACAGTTTGGTACACTTGAATGACATAGTGCCCTTTTTCGTCATCGTGGTCATATTCGACTACGTGTGTAGGTGTAAGGCTGCCTGCATATTTCTTTTTGACCAGTTCAACCGCTTCCATTTTCGAGTACATTTTGGCAACTGGCAGTTTACCGATAAAAATCGATTTCGTTTTGGCATCGTAAATGACTGGCTTGTTCAAGTTTTCTGCCACGAAACGAATCGGTACGTACACAGAGTTTTTGTACATGATACCTTGGACGTCGCTGCTCGGAGACTTTGGCACGCCTTCGAAGTAGTAAGTAAAAGGCGTATTTGTGCCTTCAGCCACATCCGGATAAGCTGGAGCCGCGATTGCGATTCCGGAAAAGAGTGCCGAGCCGACGATAATTCCCCCAAAAAATGATTTCAAGTCCCATTTCATGTCGAAAAACCTCTCCCTTTGTCTAAATCTTCCCAGAAAACATTATGTCAAAGATCATGGGAGAAAAGCTATCAAACGAGGGTAATAGGAAACATAGACTACGAATGGGAGAAAAGGTAGGACTAGCCGCGCCTGGTCCCAGACGGACAAACAGGTTGAAACGATGATTCAGTGAAAGGTCACTTTGTGGTAAGGTAATAGAAAGATTAGCGGATAAGGTGAGGAAAATGGCTATTTTGCAAAATGACTGGGCTCCCGTATTGGCTGGGGAGTTCGAGAAACCGTATTACTTGAAGCTCCGTCAGACTTTGAAGGAAGAATATCAGACACAGACCATTTACCCGGATATGTATCACATTTTTACAGCGCTTCATCTGACCAGCTACGAACAGGCCAAAGTAGTAATTTTGGGACAAGACCCTTATCACGGGCCGGGACAAGCCCATGGCTTGAGCTTCTCGGTCAAGCCGGGAATCAAACCGCCGCCATCTCTCGTGAATATTTACAAAGAGTTGCAAAGCGATTTGAATTGCGCCATTCCTGAGCATGGCTACTTGAGCCATTGGGCCAAGCAGGGAGTCATGATGTTGAACACGGTGCTGACGGTGCGGGCGAGCAATCCAAATTCGCACAAAGGCATCGGCTGGGAGACGTTTACCGACCAAATCATTCATTTGCTGAATGAGCGCGAAAAGCCGCTTGTGTTCATCCTGTGGGGAAAACACGCGCAAGAGAAGGCTGCCTTCATCGACAAAAAGAAACATTGCATCATCGCTTCGCCGCATCCAAGTCCGTTTTCGGCCAATCGCGGATTTTTCGGAAGCCGACCGTTTTCCCGAGCCAATGCGTTTCTGCGTTCGCAGGGAATGGAAGAGATCGATTGGCAATTGCCGATGCATGTAGAGGAAGAAGAATAAATGGGAAAAGGATCTGTGCCGCTCGCTTGCAACGAACGGCGCAGATCCTTTTTGCTATGGCTCAGTCTTTGCTTTTGATCACGAGCAGTTGGCCTGTGCGTACATCAATCGTCCCGGTTTGTTCTACCAGTATGTTGCTGATGCCCAGCGTGTCGCCGATTCGCAGCGTGGCGTCTTCCAGCGGGTACATGAATCCGCGCAGCGTAATTCCGGTGACTTCCATCGTCAAAGGCAGCAGGGAAACGTGGGTAAATTGGTCCTGCGAAAGCTGGCAGTGGCTGTTGATCAGGCGGATTTCATTGCGTTCATCGACAATGCGGCAGGAAACTCCTGCCTGTAAGCTTTTGCCAAGCAGATGGACATTGGCGAGAGTGTGGTCGAAGCGGGAGCCGAGCACTCCGAGCAAGACAATTTCCCGGGGCTTTTGCCCGATGGCCCAGGTCAGCGCCATTTCGGTGTCCGTCAAATCTTTCATGACGGGATCGCAAGCGGAGACATCCAGACTGTGGCGTTCGATTTCCGCCATCTCTTCCGCGGTGACCGAATCGAAGTCGCCGATTGACAAGCGTGGCGACAGGCCGTTGCGAACGAGAAACAGCGCGCCGCGATCCACGCCTACGAGCCAGTCGCCTTCGCGTATGTAACGGATGGCCCAGTCACCCAGATTTCCGCCTGCGAAAAGTAGGATGCGTGTAGTGTTCATGCAGTCAGTGGCCACCTTTTAATCTGAAATAGTAGAGTGAAATGCACTTTGACAAGCGAGCCGATAGCCTGCCGCGAGCTTTTTGTCCAGCTTCTCGTGTTCCTGCCGGGTCGGAGCGGTGAGCAAGTCGTTGCCTGATACGACCAGGACGCTGCATTTTCCGCAATACCCTTGCTGGCATTTGTAAGAGAGCGATTGTCCCTGCGTCTGTGCGGCTTGTAGCAGCGTCTGACAGGGAGCTTGCCCGATTGTGAATGTTCGAGAGTTTTGCTTGATCTGCACCTGCTTGTGTCGTGCTTTTGCCGTCGGGATTGGTCTGTTTTGCTTGTTTGGCTTGGCAAAAACCCGGCTGTCTGCTTGTTTGCCCAACTCAGGCAAGTTGGTGTGAACAGGAGTGTAGACAGGTTGCTGTACGGGAGAGCGTCCGGCGATCAAAGAACCGACAGTAAGCTGTTTGCGCATAGGAACCTCCCCGGTAAGTGATTTTTTCCATCTTACCATGTGCGAAGCGGGAGTGACAAAAAGAGATGTTGTGTTGTGTGTAAAAGATTGAATTTTTAGGCATTTTCGATTAAAATAATTTTATCGAAAAAATCATGGAAGGTGATGGCATGATTACCATCAAGCGAATGAGCGACTGTACGTTTGCCGAGGTGACAAAAGCTTGGAACAGAGGTTTTGAAGGTTATTTCGTTTCGATTGTGATGACGGAAGAGATGCTGGTGCAGCGATTGGGGAACGAAGGGTATGTCATGGGCTTGTCTGTCGTCGCGTTTGATGGAGAAGAGCCGATTGGCCTGGTGGCAAGCGGACTGAGAACGATCGGCGGGAAAAAAGTCGCCTGGAACGGCGGGACAGGCGTCGCTACCGAATATCGCCGTCAAGGAGTGGGGCGGCAGTTGATTGATGCGACGCTTGAGCTGTACAAGGAAGCTGGCGTGCAGGTGGCTACCTTGGAGGCGATGAGCCAAAACAGCAAGGCGATAGCCCTGTATGAGCAAAAAGGGTACGAGGTGGTTGACCGCCTCTTGTTCTGGCAACGAATCGGCCCGCTGCCTGAGCATGCATTCGGTGGGGCGACCAAGCCAGAGTATCGGATCAGGCCGATTGTCACTCAGGAAGTGACTGCGCTGCCGTTCTACGACGGAGATGTCGCCTGGCAAAATCAATGGCAAAGCTTGCGGGACGCACAGGCAGTAATGGTCGAAGACGGAGCGGGGCAGGCGGTCGGGTACGCCTTGTACAAAAGCATGGTAAATGAAGCGGGACAAGTGAGCAACGTCGTTTTGCGCCAATGTGTGGCTCAGCCGGGCCACAGCGATGCCCGCAACATTTTGAGCGCCGCTCTCGCCCACGTGTACGCGCCATACGCATCGGACTGCAAGTGGTCGACCTTCAACTTGCGCGCCTCTGAAGGCTTGCTGCTGGAAATTTTGGAGTCAGCAGGCTTCGGGCCATCGGAAACCGAGCAGGTGTACATGGTCAAGCAGATGGAGACGGCGCAAGAATAACAGCTTGATCGGATTCCGCAATCGCTGATTGGCTTATTGCTGGCAATGAGTGCAGAAAAAAACTTTTCGCGAGGATAGCTCGTCTTTTACGATAGGCTGTCCGCAACGCAGGCATGGCTCTCCGCCGCGATCGTACACTTGGCAACGCTCGTCGAACCCGCCTGTCAACTCGTCGGTGCGATACAACGGCTGTTTCATGTAACCGCCAAAACGAATCGCTTCTGCAAGCACTTCCTGCATGGAATGATAGAGAGTGGCTCGCTCTGGCGCAGTCAGTTCGGGGATGCGGCGCGTAGGCAGTATGCGCGCGTGAAAGCAAATTTCGTCGGAATAGCAGTTGCCGATGCCTGCGATCCAGTGTTGGTCGACCATGGCTGTTTTTAAAACTCCGCGCTTTTCTTCCAGCAGCTTTTCAAAGTGGGTCAGCGTGAACTCCGGGTTGAGCGGTTCTGGGCCGAGCGGGGCCAGCTTTTCGTCGATCTGATCGGGAGTGAGCAGGTGCAAGTAACCGAGCCGCAATCCGTGAAAATACAGCACTCGTTCTCCCAAAAAGACAGTTACCTGGGCAGTCCGAGCGAGCTTGTCCTCGGCTGTACCCAAGTAGAGAAAACCGCCCAGCATCAGGTGAAGCAGCAGGACGTGGCCGCTTTGCAAGTGAAACAAGAGGTGCTTGCCGCGCCGCTCGATAAGCGTCAGGCGATTGTTTTGCAAAAGCTGTCCGAACTGTGCCGGGGGCAGATTGATGGTTTTTTCCCGCTGGACGGCTGTTGAGGTGATGACCGCACCGCAGATTTGCTCATGGAGCAGCCTGCGGTACGTTTCCATTTCAGGCAATTCCGGCATGACGATTTCTCCTTTCTCTATAAAGCTGCATTCTATTATGATTTCCAGATCGGATAGCTGGCATGCCCAGCCCGTTGTTTTTATGGCGACGGGTCTTTTCGTATTGTTTTTGCACAAGATTACCAACGATATTGCCAAATCGGGTAATATAGTATAAGGGTAAGCCCCAAAGCAATATGGACGGACAGGAGATTACATATGCAAAAAGTAGAATTGATCGCTACGGCGACTTTTGGATTGGAATCGGTAGTAGCAGAGGAAGTAAAAGCGCTCGGCTATGGCCCGGTTCAGGTAGAAAACGGGAAGGTGACGTTTACCGCAGACATTTCTGCGATTCCCCGCACAAATTTGTGGTTACGAACTGCCGACCGGGTGCGTCTAAAAATCGGGGAGTTCAAGGCGACTACATTTGACGAGCTGTTTGAACAAACAAAAGCTTTGCCATGGGCGGATTGGATCACGGAGGATGCAACGTTTCCCGTAGAAGGAAAGTCAGTCAAATCGACTTTGTTCAGTGTTCCCGACTGCCAGGCCATCGTGAAAAAAGCGGTGGTGGAAAGTCTGAAAAAGACGTACAAGTGCGAGTGGTTTGAGGAAAAAGGGCCGCTGTACAAAATCGAAGTGGCTCTGCTCAAAGACGTGGCGACGCTGACTATCGACACATCAGGCCCGGGTTTGCACAAGCGTGGCTATCGCGAATTGATCGGTACAGCCCCGTTGAAGGAAACGATGGCGGCAGCGATGATCATGCTGTCTCGCTGGAAGCCGGATCGCGTCTTCATGGACCCGTTTTGCGGCTCAGGGACGATTCCGATCGAAGCAGCGCTCATCGGACAAAACATCGCGCCGGGAATGAACCGGGAATTTGTCTCGGAAGCGTGGCCGATCATTCCGAAAACAGCCTGGAGAGAGGCGCGGGCTGAGACGCATGACTTGGCCAGATACGATCAGAAGCTGGAGATTATCGGCACCGACATGGACGATGAGATCCTGAAGGTGGCACGCCGCAATGCAGCAGAGGCGGGCGTGGATGAATCGATCCATTTTCAGCGCATGGATGTTCGCGATGTACGGACGAAGCGGAAATACGGCTATCTGATTTGCAATCCGCCGTACGGGGAGCGCTTGGGAGAGTGGAAACAGGTCAGCAAGATGTACGGGGAAATGGGGAAAACTTTTGCCGCCATGGATACATGGTCTTTTTACGTCATCACTTCCGATGAGCTGTTTGAGGAGCACTTCGGGCGCAAGGCGAGCAAAAAGCGCAAGCTCTACAACGGAAACATCAAGGTGGACTACTATCAGTTCTTTGGCCCCAAGCCGCCGCGCCAGCCGATGATTTCCCCGACAGAGTAGACAGAGCAAGCCGTGTAAAAGGGGCATATTGGAGGAGAACGTTGTAATGAGAAAGAGAAAATTCGGGAGCAAAGTGCTCTCCGCCTGTTTGTTGCTGTCGACCTTGCTCGTGCAGGCTGTTCCGCCGCTGTATGCGAAAAGCGAGCCGGAGCAGGCGGCACAGCCTGGGAAAACAGCGCAAGAAACTGTGGAATTTACCGATTTGGGCAACAGCTATGCGAAAAAAGCCGTCACGCGACTGGCAGGGCTACAGCTGATCAACGGGCAGGGAGACGGGCGCTTTTATCCGCAAAATACGATGTCGCGCCAAGATATCGCCGTATTGCTGACAAAAGTGGTGGGCCTTCAGCCAGCGGAGATTGAGCAGGCTGTTTTTGCCGACGTGCCAAAAGAAAGTCCGTATGCCTCATTTGTTTACGGGCTCGCTGACCTCGGCGTGATCAACGGCAGAAGCGATCAGACGCTTGGCGGAGCTGACCCGCTGACCCGGCAAGACCTGGCCGTAATTTTGGCGAGACTGATGAAGGTCAGCGGTCTCCCCAAAGCCGCGTCGCAAAATATCGTGTACAGCGACGCCGCCCAGATCGCCGACTACGCCAAGGCGGCAGTCGAGGAAGTAAGCAATCAACGCTGGATGCAAGGGGCACAAGGCAAGTTCAATCCTGCTGGCACTGTTACGCGTGCGGAGGCGGCAGTCATTGCGGAGCGCGTGCTCGATGCGCGCTATCAGCAGGCTGAGCAGGTTGATTTCACGCTGGGCAAGAGCCAACTGAGCTTGCTAGCGGGGACGAGCGAGCAGTTGGAGGTCAAGCAGGCAAAAGGAGACAAGCTGCCTTTTACTCCGATCTTTGCTTTTGACCGCCCTGAGCTGGGCACGGTACTGGCAGATGGAACATTCGTTGCCGGGCCGACTCCCGGAAAAGGGAATCTGACGGTAACAGTCGGCTATAAGACCGTAACCGTTCCGGTGGAAATCAAGGACGCAGGCAAGCCGCCTGTCACAACAGAAGAGCCGCCAAAAGGAACGGAGCCTGCGACTTCTGCGGCAGACAGCAACAGCGCGAAAACAGAAGAGGGCAAGGATGCAACAACCGATCCGAAAACATCTGCATCTACAGAGACGACTTCGCCAGCGACTGGTGCCGATGCAGCACAGTCAACGGGGGAAGAGGAGGCAGCCGACAAGCCGGCTGAGCAGGACGACCTCGTCAATGTCGCTCCGGGCAGCTTCACATCTGTAGCTACTTTCGGAACGCCAGACTCGTATTTTCAGCAGGTGGAAAAGCAATATCCGGGGCCTGTAGGCGGATTGGTCGCCCCTTCCGAAGAGTGGACAGGGTACAATCGCCAGTTCGGACGCAAGGTGACGGTCGCGCTTCAGGAAGCAAAGCCGTTGGAACGCGTATCTTTGACATTCAAACAGCAAAAAACATCTGGCATCTTGATGCCGGAATACATGGAAGTAGAAGTATCCCGTGACGGCAAAGCGTGGTCGTACGCCGGAAGGGCTGTCCACGATGTGCCTGCTGCGGAAACTCAGCTTGTCTTGCGCACGCTGTCCGTGAGCTTGCCTGATGTGAACGCGCGTTATGTCCGGGTATCGTTCCCGGTATCCGTGTTCGTTTTTGCCCGCCAACTGGAAGTATGGGCGAGTGGCGCAAGCGATTGGCAAGGGGGAGCGGTCCTGTTGCCACCGCCAAGCCCGGCAAAAGGAACAGGCGAACAAAACACAAGACGCCGTGTAGAAAACATGCTGCTCGCTTATTCCGGGGGATACGGAGAGCTTGGAACGTGGACGAAGGAAGATTTTCTGCCAATGGTAGGTTATCGTACGGCTGACGGCTACATGCGTGACCAGATGTTCGACACGATCCTTTTCCTGCCGTATCAGGACATGCCTGTCACGAAAGACGGATGGCGCGGCTATATGAACGACCTGTTCGGCACAGGCAAGCAGCTCGACGCACTGAACCAGGCGATGCGGGAGTACAATCGCCTGCGCGGCACGCTGTACACGACGCCGACCCAGGAAAACGTCGTGCTCGCCCTGCCGTATCCGAACGCGAATCAAAAGGACTTTGGCAAAATCGCCGACAACAAGCCGTCGCTTTCGTTCAATCCTGTGGGCATCGGGGAAGAACAGGCGTATTTGAACCGCAAAGCGGCGTTGGAATGGTACTTCCAGGAGCTGCAAAAGCGCTGGAATAAGGAAGGCTACGCTTACTTGAAGCTGGAGGGCATCTACTGGTTCCACGAGTTGATCGAGGATAGTGCTCCAAAAGAGCGCGCGCTTATTCGCGACATGGCGAGCATGGTTCACAACGAAGCTCTGCGCTTCTACTGGATTCCTTACTTCGGGGCGCCAGGCGTGGCAGAGTGGAAGTCGCTGGCTTTCGACTACGCATTTTTGCAGCCGAATTTCTACAGTGACAAACCAGTGCCGCTCGACCGGATCGAAAGCGTGCTGGATGTGGTCAACAAGTATGGCATGGGCGTAGAGATCGAAGGGGATCGGAAAATGTACAACGATCCGAAATTTTATCAGACCTACTACAACCAGCTCGTCGCTGCCCACAAGCTGGGGATGGACAAAAACAACATCCACGCCTATTACTACGGCTCCAAAACATTGCTTGATTCCGTAAAAAGCACAGACCCAGTCAAGCGCGCCATCTATGATGACACGTACAAGTGGATGCGCGGACGTTTTGACCGGGAAGAGTATTTTGAAGCCAACGAGTTGCCATAGCCGTCCAGAAAAAAAGAGTCTGTTTCCCTGCGAGAACGGGAGACAGACTCTTTTTCCATAAGGCAAAGCTTGCTACACGAAAGAGGAAGGCAAAGCGTGTACATTTTGCTGGTAGAGCGCAACCAGGTCGCGCAATAGCGGCTCTCTCATGGCATACAGCCTCGGACACGGATGATAGTAGTCCTGGCCGTTGGAACAGCGTTTTCCAAAAGCAGGCACGCTGGCCGAGGCGATTTGCTTTTGCCACATGGCTTTGAGTGCGGAAAAATGAGGCCGCGATTTTCTTTGCAAGCAGCCCCATCCGAGCATGATCCACGGCTGCTTTCGCAGTTCTTCTCTGGAAGCGAGCTGTGCTTCCAATGTAGTTTCGCCATTCTCCACGAGCTGCTCGAAGCAGGCGATAGCGTCAGAAGCGGACGGGTTTTGCAAGGAAAACAAGTTGAATATATAAAATCTCCCTTCCAGCGGGCGGTTCTGGTAAATCGCTTCCGTAAAGCGAACCAACTGCTGCATGGTTGGGTCGAGAGTGACCTGACCCATGATGCTTCGGTCAGCGGCGGGCCTTGCCTGGAAAAGAGCCGCCGACCCCGGATTGAGCAACAGAGCACTGCCCAGCGAGCGGGTGACGGAGGCGGGCCCCCATTGAATATAAGTCGAAGTGCGGTAGTTTCGGCCGCGCTCTTCCCGGAAAGTGGCGAATGCTTTAGGCTTAGGCTGATTCATGCTTGCTCCCTCCTCGCAAAGCGTTTCTACTAATCACTATATGCGAGAGAGGGGCTTCTATTACGGCTAGTTCGTCTCTTTGGACGGGATCATGCGGAACAGGACGACGTACAAGTAGGCACTGACCAACGTAAACGCCAAGATCACGCTGAACACGCTGAGTGGCGAGAGCCATTGTGACAGTCCGATTGTAAGCGGGGCAATAAAGCGCCCGATCGAAAATTGGAGCGAAGAAGCGCCCATGTACTGTCCGCGCGCGTCCTCCGGCGAATATTTGCTGATGAAGCTTTGTGCCACCGGGGTGCGGATCAGCTCTCCCAGGGTGAGCACGCCCATACAGACGAACAAGAGCCAGATGTTTGTTGTAAACGCCATGAAAAACATGCCGAAGCCGTACAGGATCGAGGAGACAACGAGACTGTTGCGGTCGCTCCAGTGCGCGAACCAGCGTGTGACTGGCAGTGTGAACAGGACGACGAGCAGACCGTTTAACCCCATCAGCCAGCCAAAAGCGCTCGTGCCGCCGACAGTCAGCTTCCAGTCTTTCCAGGCAAACAGCGTTTGGTCAAAGACGTGTTCTTTGATGTACAGCGCCATGTACATGTCGAGCTGCATAAAGGAGATGGCGACCAAAATCCCGGCACCGATGTACAGGGCAAAGACTTTATCCCGGAAAATGACCGCGTAGCTTTTGAATTGCTGGGCCAGCGAGAAGCGTTCCTTGGCTTTTTCCTGGCGAATGTGATCAGGCAGCGTCTCTTTGATCAGGAAAAAGATCGCGAGCCCGAACAGCAGCTCGATGACCGTACAGGCGAGCAGCAGCTCATGACGGTAATGCACGAAAAAGAAGGAGCCGAGGACAGGGCCGGCTACTACCCCGATGTTCATGGCTGTGTAAAAGGTGGCGAAGACAATTCGCCTGTTTTCTTCTGTCGTCAGGTCGGCAACCATGGCAGAGCTGGCGGGCCAGTAAAGCGCGCCTGCAATCCCGATGCCGATAAAAGCGATGTAGTCCACCCAAGGCGAAGGCGAGAAGGCAAACAGGGCAAACATCGACGTCGAGGCAAAGATGGAGAGCAGCATGGTAAATCGCCGCCCGACGCGGTCAGCCAAATAGCCGCCGAACAGATTGGACAGCATCCCGAGCAGCGGGGGCACCATCAACAGCAGCCCGGCTACGTCTTTGCCGAATGTGTCACTGAAGTACAAAGCCATAAACGGAAAGTACATCCAGAAAAAAGTATGAGTGATCAGTTCGCCAAACAGGCGGACTTTCAAGTTCAAATCCCACGCACGCCATTGCATGACACAAATTCCTCCATTCATTGTTCCGTTCAAATTGCAGGCAGGTGCCGTGACCGCGCTTTTTTTCCGAAAAAGAAAAGCGGCTGCTCTTTTTGGCTAAACCTCCCGATGCACGGCTTTTTCACGACTTGGCACACGCGTACGAACAGCGAGGGATAGGATGTTTTCCACAACAAAAAGCGCAAACGGAGCCAGAGCCAGTGCTCTTTTCCGCTTGCGCTTGATCGAACGATACAAGGGTGGTAGGTAAGCCGAAAAACCGGGGAACCAAATAGGCTTTGCACCTGTAAAGAAGGGTACAAAAAACCAAAGGCTCGCACCATATATCGGCACCCGCCAATCTGATCGGGAAAAAGACGGAAGCGGTTCAGGCATCCTGCAGTTTCTAACGATAGGTAGGGTCGGTAAGAGGCAGCAGCCTCTTATCAAAAGGCCCCACCTAAGCGAGAAAAACTACATAAGACACCATGAACTCAACTCCCGTCTTTCAAAATATTTGAACAGGTAAACTCTTGTTGACTAGGATACTCTACGAAAATGATTTTAGGCAAGAGAAATTTTCGCTTTTTTTGGAATTGTACCAAACGGGTCGTTTTTTGACCCGCTTGAGCTGTTCCGATGATATGATAAGCACGAAGCTGAAAACGAAGTCGGCGCGTAATTGAAAAAGTTTCGCCCATTCGGTAAAATATTTTTTATAGGAATCGCGATAAGGGGGAGATTGCATGTTGGATACTCGAATTGTCAAGCTGGCGGAGAACTTGCTCAGCCATTCCGTGCGATTGGAGGAGAAGGAGACGCTGTTGATTGAAGTGCGCGGCGAGGGGCACGCTTTGGCCAAAGAACTGGTCAAGCAAGCGTACGCCAAGGGAGCCTATCCGTTTGTTCGGGTATTGGACCCGCAAATCCAGCGCGAGTTGATGATGGGAGCAAGTGCGGACCGTGCCGCTCATTTGGCAAAATGGGAAGAGCCGATGTTCAAAGATCTCGATACGTACATCGTGATCAATGGCCCGTCCAATGACAGCGAAATGGCAGATGTTCCGGTTGAGCGCCGCCGTGCCCACCAAAGCGTCATGCAAGAGTTGAACGATTACCTCGTAACGAACGTTCGCTGGACGCTGCTCAACTACCCGACGACAGCGATGGCCCAAAGCGCCAATATGTCGACGGAAGCTTTCGAGGATTTTTATTTCGATGTGTGCTCCCTTGACTATAAAAAGATGCACGAAGCGTTTCTCCCACTGAAGGAATTGATGGATCGCACAGACAAGGTACGCTTGGTCGGACCGGGAACGGACTTGCGTTTCTCCATCAAGGATATCCCGAACGTCATTTGCTCTGGACTGCGCAACATCCCGGACGGTGAAATCTTCACCGCGCCTGTGCGCGATTCTGTAAACGGCAAAATCACATTCAACACTGCCACAAGCTATATGGGCACGAAGTTTGAAAATGTGAGCCTGACATTCGAGAACGGGAAAATCGTCGAGGCGATCTCCAACAACACGGAGAAGCTCAACCAAATTTTTGACACCGATGAAGGCGCGCGGTATATCGGCGAGTTCGCGATCGGGGTGCATCCGTACATTTTGAATCCGATGAACGACATTTTGTTCGACGAGAAGATTGCGGGCAGCTTCCACTTCACGCCTGGCCGTGCCTACGAAAATGCGGATAACGGCAACCGCAGCCAAATCCACTGGGATATGGTGAACATCCAGCGTCCTGAGTACGGCGGCGGCGAAATCTGGTTTGATGACGTTCTGATCCGCAAAGACGGCCTGTTTGTCCTGCCAGAGCTGCAAGGGCTCAACCCGGAAAATTTGAAAGGCTAACAGCGAGTGGGAAAACCATCGTGCAATCGCATGGTGGTTTTTTTATGCGCGGATTTGGAGTCGCCGTCAGCAGGGAGGAGGGGAATGGGGCGCTGCAGGCGTCCTTTTGTTACAATAGGAAAAAAAGCATGGAACAGAGGGATTAGCCGTGAGTCGCAAAGACTGGATGGAATACATCGTCAAAGAAGAAGACAGCGGAATGAACGTCGAACAAATTGTCCGGCAAAAACTGAGCGTATCGGGACGAATGATGCAACGGCTGACGAGAAGCAAGGGGATTTTGCTCAACCGTAAACAGCCCTTTTTGCAGCGTCAGGTGAAGGTCGGGGATGTGGTCGCTGTTCGTGTAGTCGATCGGCAGGAGCAGGCAGAGCGGTCCTCGCAGCTTTCTGCACAGCCGTTGCCACCTGCCAGCCACGTAGTTCCGGTCGGAATTTTGTATGAAGACGATCATTTGTTGATTGCCAACAAACCCGCGGGTTTGCTGGTGCACCCAACCAAGCCGGAGCATACCGAAACATTGTTGCATTCGCTGGCTGAGCGGTTTGCGAAAAACGGGGAGAGTGCGAGCATTCATCCGGTGCACCGTTTGGATAAAGACACATCTGGAGCGATTCTGGTGGCAAAAAGCAGCTACGGTCACCAGCTGGCTGATCGGGTGCTGCGCGAAGGGGGCTTGCACCGCGAATACTTGGCGGTGGTTAGCGGGCAACTGCCGCAGAAAACTGGGACGATTGACGCGCCCATTGGCCGCGATCCGCGCCACCCGAGCAAACGGCGCGTGACGAATGACGGAGACCATGCGGTTACCCATTACGAAGTCAAGCAGGCGTCTGAGGGGATGACGCTTGTCCGGGTCTGGCTGGAGACAGGGCGAACACATCAGATTCGGGTTCATTTTGCCCACCTCGGTCACCCGCTGGCAGGCGACACGATGTACGGCGGAGCGAGAGGGCTGTTGCGAAGACAGGCTCTGCACGCGGCAAGCCTGCGCTTTTTCCATCCTTTGCTCGAAAAAGAGCTGGTTGTGGAAGCGCCAGTGCCCGCAGATATGAAGCGGCTGATTCAGGCGGAATTTGTCTAGCGAGCGGGTGTATCTCCTGGCAGTTGTCGGCGGCATTCAAATGGCAAAGCGCAAAAGCAAGTTGGAACATAGGTGAAAACGAAGCTGGCAGGACTCGCCCTGCCGGTTTTTTTGTCGTACAGAAGAATAGGCAGTTGAATAACGTAACAGTGTTATGTTACATTGATTTTGGAGGTGCTTCACATGGACCCTAATCTCATCTCGAAAAAGGAGCTGCTGGAGCTGACAGGAATATCGTACGGGCAACTGTACCGCTGGAAACGGAAAAACCTGATTCCAGAGGACTGGTTCATCCGGCGCGCCACTTTTACGGGGCAGGAAACTTTTTTCCCGCGTGAGCAGATCATGTCCAGGATCGCCAAAATCATTCACATGAAAGACGATCTGTCTCTGGATGAGCTGGCAGACATGTTCTCTCCTCATTTGGCGGGGACGAAGCTCACTTATGACGAGCTAGTGGAGCGAAACATTGTTTCTGCTAACACATTGGAGCTGTATACGAAGTATCAGGGCAAGCCGGAAGTGTTCTCTTTTGAACAAGTGTTATACGTCTACGTGCTGAATCGGCTGCTGATTACAGGCGAAATGAGTCTGGATGAGAGCGGCGGGCTTTTGCAAGTGCTGTGCGATCACTATCCGAGCTTTGAGGGCAAGCCTTGCGAATTGATTTTTGTGCGAAAAATGGGGATTTCGACGTTTGTGCTGGTGCCTGGTGCTACAGAGGTACACTTTGACAGCGGCGTGAAAATCGTGTCCCGACTGAATTTGGCTGCATGTATCGAAGAGTTGAAAGCAAAAATGTAGCAGAATAGGGGATGAAGACGATGAACGAAAACAAACCGGATCTCGTCATTCACGGTTCCGTGAATGCATCGGGTGGCGTATATAACAAAGTGGATGTCCAAGGCTTTGGCAAAATCAAAGGGGATGTGGAGTGCGAGACACTGCATTGTGCAGGGCATCTCAGCATTACAGGGAATGTCCGGGGAGCTTCGGCAAAGGTGGAGGGAAACGCGTCGATCAGCGGCAAGGCTGAGCTGGACACGATCGAAGTATACGGTCAGCTCGACGTGAATGGAGACTTGGCTTTTACCAGACTCAAGGTCGATGGAAACACGAAAATCCACGGCAGCATGACGGGAGAAGAAGTGAAAGTGCGCGGGATGCTGAAGACGACGGGTGACTGCGAAGCGGAGGTATTTTCCGCAAAAGGCGCTTTTACAGTCGGAGGCTTGCTGAATGCCGGACGAATTGAAGTTCACTTGCACGGCGGTTGTGAGGCCAAAGAAATGGGCGGGGAGTACATCGAGGTTCGCAAGGCAGGAAGCAGTACGCTCAACAAGCTGTTGAAACACATTTTTAACAGTGCGCTGGCCTTGTCTGTAGATAGCGTGGAGGGCGACGAGATTTATTTGGAGTACACGCGTGCCAAGGTCGTTCGCGGAAAAAATGTGGAGATCGGACCGGGCTGCGAAATCGATCTGGTCGAGAGCTCCGAAGACTTTCGTCTCGATCCAGGCTCTCTGGTGAAACAGCATGTAAAACGGTAATGCCGGAAGCGGCCACTCCCACTTTCCCGGAATGCATCGGGACGTTTTTCCCCCAAAAAAACAAGCTTGCGGAGAGCTTGTTTTTTGTTTGGATGATGCGGCAGCAAATTGTTTTTCAAACAGCGCATGCAAGTATTTACATGCATGCATGATCGGGATATAATGTGCGTGGAAAAATAGGAAAATGAAAGCAATTGCTTGCATGGCTTTGGAGGTGCGTTATGGATCAGCCCCATATCGAATACGTTTCTGGAGGGAGGGGTGAGGAGCAAGAGACACGAGAACGGATTTTGTCTGCCGCCCGCCAGTTAATGGCGCAAAAAGGTTATAAAGGAGCAACGACCCGCAAAATTTCTGAGTTGGCCGGAGTCAACGAAGTGACGATTTTTCGCCATTTCAAAACAAAGGTGGCGATACTGGAGGAGCTTCTTAAAGACATTCTCGAAGTGCGGGAGCAACTGGAGCAAGGCTTGCAGGGCGAGTTTGCCAACGTCAAGGAGATGCTCATTACTTATGCCAGGACGTACTATCATTTGCTGGTGGAGCGAAAAGAAATATTGATGATTTGCATCGTCGAAGCGGATAATCACCCGGAGGTCGTCAAGCTGTTCAGCAGCCTGCCGATGACGGCTGTGGAAGTGCTTGGCAACAAGCTCACCGAGTTTCAGGAGCAGGGACATTTGCCCAAGTCTGATCCGTGCACGGCAGCCTTGATGTTCATCTCGACGTTCTTTTATGCGTTCATGGCTAAATATCGGGTCGGTCTCGATGTGCCCATCATCGACGACGAAGAGCAATTGTATGAACATGCGTCAGAAATTTTGCTGCAAGGAATCAGAAGGGTCTAAACATACAAAATCGTGTGATGGTACATAGGAGCGGGGGAAGTCATGATGAGAAAATGGCTTGTATCTGTAATGATGATTGGATTGCTCGCAACGACGGCATGCAGTGAGCAGCAGCCTGCGGCAGCACCGGAAAAGGAAGTCAAACAAGTCGTAGTGGCGGCTGTCAAAAAGGAGCAAGCAGTAACCGTGACCGAGCTGTCCGGAACATTGGAGCCTTTGGAAGAAGCGGTCGTGTCTTTTGAGGTAGGCGGGCGGCTTGTCGAGATGGCCAGAAACGAAGGCGACAAGGTCAAGGCCGGAGAGGTGTTGGCCCGCGTAAATGCCCAGGATTATTCGCTCCAGGTCGCTTCCTCCAACGCCGCGGTACAACAGAGTGCGGCCACTTTGAGCAAAGTGAACAACGGAGCCAGAGAGCAGGAAGTGACTCAAGCGCGCTTGCTGGTGGAAAAAGCAACGGTCGCCTTGCAAAAAATGCAGGATGATTTCAAGCGGATTGAACAGCTCTATCAGCAAAAAGCAATCTCGCAAAGCGAGTTTGAGACGGCTCAAAACGGACTGACGATCGCGCAAAAAGATTTGCAAAATGCCCAGCAGGCGTACTCGCTGGTCACACAGGGCGCTCGTTCGGAAGACAAGGAACTGAGCCGCGCTACATACAACCAGGCTGTGATTGCCAAGGAAGCAGCCGCCAGCACACTGGCCAAAACACAGCTTCGTTCCCCGATCAATGGAACGATCATCGCCAAGCTCACCTCCGCCGGAAACCTGGTCGGCTCCGGCACCCCGGTTTATAAAGTGGGCAATATCGATACGTTAAAAGTCGTGCTGCCCGTACCGGACCGCGAGATAGCTACCTGGAAGGAAGGCGAGGTCGTTTCGCTGGACTTGTACGACCAGAAACGGGACGGCAAAGTCACGAAAATTTTCCCCGCTACGAATCAGAGCACGGGAACAATCGGTGTAGAAGTGCAAATTGCCAACCCTGCGCATGACTGGTTTGCCGGGCAAGTGGTGAAGGCGACCAAGACGATCAAAGGACAGGTCGGCATCTATGTTCCGGTAGAGTCAGTCATCAGCAGAGGAAAAGACGACGCCCATGTGTTTGTCGATGCTGCTGGGAAGGCACTGAAAACAAAAGTGGAAATCGGACAGATTGCAAGCGACAAACTGGAAATCAAGAGCGGGCTGAAAGAGGGGGACCAACTGATCGTCAAAGGTGTCGACCGTTTGTTTGACGGAGACCCGATTGAGGCGACAGGAGGGAAGCAGCCGTGATCAAGTACATCGTTGCGAAGCGCAAGATCACCCTGCTGTTTTTCATTATGGTGGTGCTGGTTGGCTTCCTCAGCTTTTTCCAGCTTCCCAAGCAAGAGTCACCTGATATTATCGTCAATCTTGCTACAGTGACGACGATTTACCCGGGAGCTTCGCCGGAAAAGGTGGAGCAGACCGTCACCAAAAAGCTGGAAGAAAAAATCAACGAGCTTCAAGGCTTGAACTACGTATCCTCGACTTCTTCGCTTGGCGTTTCTTTTATCATCGTGGAAGCGAAAAGCGACGTTGACCCGAAGCAAAAATGGGATGAGCTGCGCAAAAAGGTAAAGGACGCTGAGGCGGACCTTCCAGCGGACGCCAAACAGCCGATCATCAACGACGACTTGAATCGCACATTTGTCCAGACGTTTGCCGTTACAGCGGATACGCAGGAGCAGCTGTACAGCATGCGTGACATGTTCAAATCGTGGAAAGAACAACTGCGGACCATTCCGAACGTGGCAGATGTCCAGGTGGAAGGCTTGC
The DNA here is from genome assembly GCF_013284375.2 of Brevibacillus sp. HD3.3A. NCBI lineage: Bacteria > Bacillati > Bacillota > Bacilli > Caryophanales > Paenibacillaceae > Brevibacillus > Brevibacillus sp. HD3.3A. Next base: position 5,722,532 of record NZ_CP085874.1, on the reverse strand, counting down.
CGAAGCAAGAGGTTCGCATCGAGGTCGATACGCAAAAGCTCAGCCAGTTCGGAATTACGTGGGGCCAGGTAATGATGGCCGTCAAACAGGAAAATGAAAAAATTCCGCTCGGCGATTTGACCACAGACAAACGTACGTATCAGTTGAAACTGGCCGAAAATGCAAATGTCGATGAGCTGAACAAAGTATTGATTGCCCGCACACCGGAAGGCTTTCCGATTTATTTGAAGGACATCGGCCAGGCCAAAATGACGACAGAGACGGTCAAAACGACGTCTTACTACAACGGCAAGCCATCTATCTCCGTAAGCATCAACGCGGAGACAGGAAGCGACGTGCCATCGCTGCAAAAGCGCGTGGACGAAATGATGCTGACTTTGGACAAATCACTTCCGGCTGGGGCGGAAAGACATTCGATCTACAGCCAAAATGAGCGCGTAGATGAGCTGTTCAGCGATCTTACCCGGGAAATGATTATCGCCGTGATTGCCGTCTTGCTGGTCTGCACATTGGGACTGAATCTGATCACTTCGTTCGTCGTGGCATTGGCGATCCCGATCTCGCTGGCAGTAGGGCTTTTGTTCCTGCCGTCGCTGGGAATCACGATGAACATGATTTCGATTGTCTCACTCATCATCGTGCTCGGGATTTTGGTCGATGATGCTGTGGTGGTCAATGACAACATCGAACGCCGCCTGTCCGTGTTGGGCGAAAAGCCGCTGGCAGCAGCGGTCAACGGCGCCAAGGAAGTGTCCATTTCCATCGTAACGGCGACTTTGGCGACGATTGCTTCCTTTGCTCCGCTGATGTTTTTGAATGGGAACGCAGGTCAATTCATTCGCCCTGTACCCGCGATTATTTCATTGACGATGCTCGCGTCCATGGTGATGTCTTTGACCATTATCCCGATTTTCCGTCAGTGGTACGAGACGCGGCGAAAATCAGGTGTCGAAGGATACCGCAAACCGGCTGGACTGTTGGGCAAGCAACTGACACAGCTGACAGGCTGGTACGCCGGCAAGCTTATGCCCAAAATTCTCAAGCGTCCGCTTATGGCCGGGATGATTGGCGTTTTGATCGGGACGGCTGCTTACGGTTTGGTTCCGCTTACGCCTGTCCAGTTGTTCCCGAACGATGACCGTCCGCAATTTTTAATCGATATTCGCATGCCAGTGGGAAGCAGTCTGGAAGAGACAGACCGAGTCGTGCGCGGCGTATCCGATTGGGCTATGAAGCAGCATGGCATTGAATCTGTCGCTTCCTATGCCGGGAGCAGCGCACCGAAGATGTTTGGTGGAGATACCGATGCGGGAAGCGGTATCACTGTCGGTCAGCTCGTCGTGCATTTCAATGAGAAAGAAACGAAGGTTGAAACCATATTGGAGCCTTGGACAGAAGAGTTCAAGAAGCTGTACCCGGAAGCGACTGTCTTGCCTAAGCAGTTGGAGGCGGGGCCGCCTGTCGGCAAGCCGGTAGTCATCCGCGTCTACGGCGAAGATATTGAAACGCTCCGTTCCCTGTCTGCGCAAATCAAAGACAAGGTCGCGGGGATTTCCGGAACTTTTGACGTGCAGGATAATTTCGGCGTAGAGCGCTACACGCTCGAATTTGTCGTCAACAAAGAGCTGATGGAGCAAAAGCTGGTCAATTACACCGATTTGTCCACGACGCTGCGACTGGTCAGCGAAGGCATTACCGTCAGCGAGTTTGACACGGGCGATGAGCTTGTCGACATCAAGATGTTCCTGCAAAAAGGCAACGAAGACCCGGCGCTGTTGTTCCAACGACTCAGCATCGCCAATGCGCGCGGCGAGCTGATTCCGCTGTCGCAGCTTGCAGAAGTTAAGCCTACGTTCAGCACACAGGCGATCCCGCACCGCGATTTGTCGCGCAGCGTTACGATCTCGGCCGATGTGAAAAATCGCACGGCTACAGAAGTGATGACGGAAATCCAGCCTTTGCTCAACAGCATGTCTTTGCCAGAAGGCTATCGCATCGACATCGGCGGAGAAACTTCCGAGCAGACGGACATCTTTATCGATATGGGCAAACTCTCCATTATCGTAGTATTCCTGATCCTGATTTTGATTGCGATGCAGTTTTACTCGCTGACGATTCCGGTGCTGGTGATGAGTACCGTCTACTTGGCGGTCGCAGGCAGTCTGATTGGATTGTTCGTGACGCAAACGCCGCTCGGCTTCATGACGATGATGGGCGTGATTTCGCTGTCGGGAATCGTCGTGCGCAACGGCATCGTGTTCATCGAGTTCATCGAAGAGGCGCGCCACGCGGGGGTAGAGTTGAAGCAAGCGGTCATTTCAGCAGGCGAGGCACGATTGAGACCGATTTTGTTGACCTCGTTTACCGCCGTAGCTGGCCTCATGCCACTGGCTATTTCCGGTGACGTCCTGTTCAAGCCGCTCGCGGTGACGATTATTTCCGGCCTGTTGTTCTCAACGCTTTTGACACTGATTGTCGTGCCGTCCTTCTACACGGTATTGACTCAGCGCAAATTGAAAAAGCAGGCGAAAAAAGCGGCAAAACGTCCGGACTTGTACGGTCCGGAGGCAGAAATGATGTAAGGAAATAACAGCAGCGGCAGTCTCTCGCGCGATTGGGCGAAGAGCGTGCCGCTGCTTTTTTTATGAAGCGTGCAAAAGCAAAAGCAAGCGGGGCAGGAGGGCATCGGTTATAGCTCAGATGCCTGTGTCCTTTTCGCTCTGCGCCAACCGCTGAACAAAAGCATTGGAATCGACACGGCCAGCAAGAGTGCGCAAAGAGCGGAAAGCGACTGGAACAGCCAGCCGTACTCTACTAGCCAGGGAATTTCATGCAACGGCATGTTTTTCATCAGTGGCAACGTCGGGACTAGCATGGCATCTGCAAAAATGTGCAGGACGATCGGCGCGCCTAACCCCCAGCGCAAGGCGGCAAAGGCCCAAAGGACTCCGATCAGAAAAGATTCAAACAGGGTGCCGAGTCCATGCCCGGGCACGTGATAACAAGCGAACAGGAGCGACGGAACGATGAGGTAAAGCCATTTGGCATACCCGGGCCACTCTTTTCGGGAATAGAGGAGGGCGAGCAACAGCAACGGGATGCCGCGAAAGACCAGCTCTTCCCACAGAGGATTGTGCCAGGTGGCAAACACGAGCAGGTTTGCTTTGCCTGCCAGCTCCTGTGAGCCGATTGGCTGTAGTTTCGACCAACCGCTGATTGCCTGAAATGTCGCACCGCCCGCTTTTGCCAGCAAAAATCCGGCCAGAATGAACAGAAACGCTTCGACCAGGCTGCGTTTTTGTGCCAGACGAATCATGCTCAGCGTGTATACGAGCGTAAAGACAGCAAAAATAAACCAGCCAGGGAGTGGAACAGCCAGCTTCCACGCTGATTTTGGCCAGAACAGGAGCGTTACGGATACGGTTTCTTGCCAAAAGCCTGACTCGATGAATTGCCCCCAGGAGACGATCAACGGCAGCAAAAGTACAATCAGCAGCAAACTGCCAGGTAACGGATTGGCGGACATCAAGCGAAAAGCGTTTTTCATCATGTTGCGACCCTCACATTGTTCAAGATTATTTTCTTTAATCCTCCTATTTATCCAATGATTGGTCTATACTAAAGGCACATTCTTCAGATTCTTTTAAGAGTTTGCTTGTGACAAGAAACACGTCCAGACGTGTGATATGATAGAGTGAGACGATACTGTACGCAGAGAAATATAGAGAGAGAACGCAAACAGGAAGGGAGTGTCCAGGATGCAACAGCCCCAGCTTCTTCATGAAGAAAAGGTATTCAAAGACCCTGTCCACCGCTATGTCCATGTGCGGGACAAATTCATATGGGACTTGATCAACTCGCCAGAATTTCAACGTCTGCGCCGGGTCAAGCAACTGGGCACCAGCTTTTTTACCTTTCACGGTGGAGAGCACAGCCGGTTTAACCATTCGCTTGGCGTGTACGAGCTGATGCGGCGAATTTTGGAGACGTTTGAAGGCCGGATTCAACTGACGTACGAGGAAAAGCTGCTCTGCTTGTGTGCTGCTTTGCTCCACGATGTCGGACATGGGCCGTTTTCGCATTCCTTTGAAAAGGTGTTCAAGTACCACCACGAGGACTGGACGCGGGCAATCTTGCTCGGCGATACGCAAATCAACCGGATTTTGCGCCGTTTCGATGAGGAGTTTCCGAAAAAGCTGGCAGAAGTGATCAACAAAACGTACGACAACAAGCTGATTGTCAGCCTCATTTCCAGCCAGCTGGACGCAGATCGCATGGACTATTTGCTGCGAGATGCCTACTACACGGGTGTGAATTACGGAAACTTTGAGATCGAGCGCATTTTGCGAGTCATGCGACCGCAGGAGGACGGCATTGTTTTCAAGTTCAGCGGCATGCACGCGGTTGAGGACTACATCATGTCGCGCTACCAAATGTATTGGCAAGTATATTTCCATCCGGTGACGCGCAGCGCGGAAGTTGTGCTTTGCAAAATTTTCCAGCGGGCCAAATGGCTGTTTGCCACAGGGTACAAGTTTTCCCAGGAGCCTGTCATGCTGCTTCCTTTTTTGACGGAAAAGGTGGAGGTGGCCGATTATTTGGCGCTGGATGAATCGGTGATTTTGTTCTACATGCAGCTTTGGCGCAAGGAAGAAGACACTATTTTGAAAGATTTGTGCGCCCGTTTTTTGGACAGGAATCTCTTCAAATACGTCGAATATAATCCAAGAGATTTTCGCTTGCTGGCAGAACTGAAAGAACAGTTCATTGAGGCAGGGATCGACCCGATGTATTATTTGGAGGTAGACACGACCTCCGATCTTCCGTATGATTTTTACCGTGCCGGAGAAGAAGAGGAGCGGATTCCGATCATGCTCCAGATGCCTTCCGGCGAGCTGGTAGAACTGTCGCAGAAGTCTGAGATTGTACAGGCCATTAGCGGAAAGCGCCGATTTGACTACAAATTGTACTTTCCATTGGATAAAGTCATGGCTTTGCCGGGGGAGCTATCCCGGAAGATTCGAGAACGTCTGGGAGTGATGGAGGATGCTTAATCGTCACGCCAAGATCATTCGTCTGATCGAAATTGTCGGCGAAGTGAGCGGGCGAAAAAAATTGCAGAAAATGGTGTACATAGGAAAACATCTGGAGATGGATTTCGATGAGCGCTACGAGTTTCACATGTACGGTCCGTATTCGGAAGAGCTGACACTCAGGGTAGATGAGTTGTGCAACATGGGGCTTCTGGATGAGCAGGTGGAGAGCAAGGGCGCCATTCACATGTACCGCTACTCGCTTAACGAAACGGGGCGAGATTTCCTCCGGTTTCACGAGGTCGACTTTGGCTTGGGAGAGCGAGCCATCTTGCGCATGAACGAAGAGAACTCCCGTTTTCTTGAACTGGTATCCACTATCTTGTACTTCAACCATTTGCCCTACGAAGAAATGAAGGGCAAAATTTTTACTTTTAAGAGCAAACAGCGCTATTCCGAGGAAGAAATCCGGAAGGGACAGGCTTTTATCGAGGAACTGCGTTCTTTGATGCACGGAGACGGCACGGAATTGAACTGATGTAAAATGTTTTGCATAAACGAACCAGCACGGCGTACGAACTTCCAACAGTTGTGGTACGTCATTTTTTTTGTCTTTTTTCGCGGGTTTTTAAATCAGGGAACTGTCTGTCAAGTCGACCACAAAGCGGGTCGGCTTTTTTTTGTCTCACAATGACGCCGCATAATACGGGCATCGTTCTTTGACAAAAACATAGTCAGTCCGTTTTCAATTTAGCCCGTGTGGAAGGAGCGAAGAAAATGAAGAGAGTTCGGCACGGATGGTGGTGGAGTGTGCTTGGCGGCGCTATTTTGCTTGGCGCGTTGATTTTATGGAGTGGTGGGCTAGGTACGAAGGAGGCGAAGATCGTCTACGTTTTCAGCAACAGTTGTGGATATTGCACAACGTTTACGCCCACGTTTGAAAAGGTGGCAAAAGATTATCCACAGGAATGGGTGGCACGACTGGACATCCAGAGGGACCGGGAGCTGGATGAAGCCATGCGTTTGGGAGCGCAGGCGACGCCCACGGTTTTTATCGTAGACGGGGAGCGGGTCATCGACAAGCTGGAGGGGGATGTGCCGGAGGCGTTGCTGCGAAGCTTTTTGCAAAGAAACCTGGAGCGGGATCTTTCGATAAATGGATAAAATAGGTAAAATGTCTGGTAATAGGGAGGGGATAGGCGTGAAGCTGATTGGAAAAACGGTGTGGACAAGTTTGTTGTTAGTGGGGATCGCGGTGGTGCAAAACGGTGGCAGCGAAAGCGAAGTTCTTCGTCTACATGTAGCGGAAGCAGCGGCAAAATCCGCTCCTGCCTCTGATTATGCCAATCATCCCGCCAAAGATGCCATTTCGCACGGCCTGCAAAAAGGCTACCTCTGGAAGTATCCCGACGGCAAATTTCACCCTGAGCAAACCGTGACCCAGTCGCAATTTGTAGCCAGTCTGGTAGCGATCCGGCAAGTAAGCGAAAAAGAGTCTGTACCAGCCCTTCCAGCGGGCCATTGGGCCAAAGACATCTACGAGCGCGCACAAAAGGCAGGCATTTTGGCGAATGTGCCCGTCAATCCGAACAAGCTGTTGACGAAGGAAGAGGCGGCGCTGCTGGTGTTTAATGCGTGGAAGCCGTTTCGGGGGGAGAAAAATCCGAATTTGTCCAATACTGGTGCATTGATTACTTGGGGCTGGATGAAGGCGGCACCAAGCGGACAGCCCAAGTTCAGGGAGGACTTGCCCCTATTGCGGGGGGATGCGGCGGAGATTTTGCGGTATTTGTGGACGGATAAGTGGCAACTGGAGCAGGGGGCGAAGTATGCTGAGGAGTTTCATAGGAGTTTGAAGATTGTTAATGGCAATATTGTGGGGAAGGTGCCGAAAGGGGATGGGGATTTTATGATAATCGCAATGTTTGTAACTAATTCTAATGGTCGGAAAGGGTTTTTAAATAACCAAAATTTCAATGTCCCGATGAGTCAAGTGAAGTATATGACTTTCTTCGTAACAAATAAAAACAATTCTTCTGATGCAGGAGCGTTCCAATACACCAATTTTCCAAGCTTCGATCGAATAGATAAAGGTCAATTATTTCACACACCACGAGGCGAAAATAAATGATCAGAATTTTAGAACGGCTAAGGATAATAATATTCATTTTGCTTTCCTTAGGTCTTTTACTTGGCATAACTATTATACAGTCAAAAGTGGTGAAGGCTTCCCCGAACATTCACAGTATAGCCCTAGCTGTAGTTGATTCAAATAAGGAACTTGCACCAAAAGGGCAATTTGATGTTCTGAGAATAGCAGGGATAAATGGACAATTAGGTGCGGCGATATCACAAATTAAAATTAATGGTATGAATGATGCAACTAGGGTCTTGGGTTTTGCAGATAAAGATGAGAGAGCTGATAGGGGGTGGTACTTTGTTGACAATAGTGAAACCCCTTACTGGATTAATCGATTTGGGGGGAATCCAAATTTTATACTGGGTGGGTCGGCTAATGTTTATAGCAAGACAGTTTCCAATCTGACTAATCGTGATTTTGTAGACTACCAAGCCTACAACCTAGCCGAACTAGCCACAGCCTCCGGCGGAGCTGGCTACACCATTGGAGACAATCTCGAACCAAACGGGAATGGCTACATATCCGTAGGCCATTTCCGCACCACCCCTCAACCGACTGGACAAGTCAGCACTAACAAAACCAAATACGAGGTCAACGAACAGGTGACCATTTCGGCGAATGCCACGGACTATTCTTACTATGACCGTGGCATTCTTGTTTGGAGTTTGTCCGTTGTCAACAAAACTACCGGGCGAGGCTACCACTCCTTTGTGAGCAACGAAGAAATTCGCGATCAGAGCGGGTACGTGCCTGTTGTAAGCGAAACTAGCACCCCGAAGCCATTTGTATGGACAAACAGCTACCAATACAAGCCAGTGGAAGTGGGTCTCTACGAGGTAACACTGACGATAACCGACAGGCACCACCGCTCCCGTCAAGGCTCGCCCAGCATCAACGTATCGACTCCTTACACGTACCAATTCACAGTAGGAGACGCGTCGCCGATCGACCCGAAGCCTCCCGTTGACCCGGAGCCCTCCGGCTGCAAACGCACGACGATGGACTTACGCATTGAAGAAGAGAAGACAGTCAGAGAGCTGCTGCGGGTAGCCGATCAGGGAGAGACTATCACTGTCGAGAAGTATGCCACGATTATCGCCACGGCGAAAAAGCCTGGTTCGTTTACGAAAAATGGTGTCGCTATGCAAACGGGAAGTGGCGACAATCGCAAAGTTGGCATCACGGAAGCGCCTGAATCTGGCACATTCAAAATTGCCTATACGAGCGAAGACAAAACAGAATGTTGGGAAAAAAGCATTGCCGTCAAAAGAGGGGGCCAGGGAGTCGATCAATGCCCAATCGTTATGGTGAACGGCAAAGCGCTGTCAAGCGGTGCAACCATTGAATTGTCTCCGGGAGAGGAGATCAGGTTCAAGTCCACTTATCGGGACGCAGCCGGAGAAGTCAACCCGGCGTCCATTTTATGGGATGTGACAAAGCCTGACGGGACTGTTGAGACATTGCCCAGGCGAGACAAGGGTGACCGCGCAGGATGGGTTACTTATAATTCCGATACATTTCAGCTTCCCTATACAGATGAGGTTGGCGAGGGTGTGACTTTGGACAAGGGAAAAACATACCGCGTGAAACTGAACTATAATCAGGCACTCTGGAGAGACAGGCCGGAGTGCGACTGGCAAATTACGATCAAAATTCGCGACATCAGCTGCTCAATCGCAGAACAGGAACGAATACGTTTCAAAAGATACGGGGAGCAACCTTCGCAGTTCCCGCCGGGCGGGGAGAGCTTTTCTGATTTCAAATTCATTCCGTTTTACAAGGAAAACTTTACGCTGACGCCAGAAGGATACCAGACTCACATGCGAGTGGCTGCCAGCAGCTCGGGAACCTGGTATGTGGAGAGAAACAATGAGAGAAAGCCGCTCGGTCAAAAACTAGGGGCGAGTGAGCAGCAAGCCGTTGTGCTGCCCGAAGACATCGAAGTGGGAGAGCAAATCAAACTGGTTTTCATTTCCGAAACCGGATGCATCCGTGAATTTGTCTTTACTGTTCAAGGCTATGGCAGATGTTACAAAATGCTGATCAGTATGGAAACGCTCTCTGGTCAAGAGGCATGGACAAGGCCGATACAGCGTGGGGAAACCATTCGGCTTCAAGCGTCTGATTTTCCTGACAAGCGGTACGATCTGATGTTGTTTACATCCGAGGACACGAAAATGAACACGCAATGGCTGGACCCGGTTTCTTTGGAGTGGAAGTTTTCGCGGGACGGCCGGAGCTTGCCTTCTGATAAGCTTCCGGTTGAAAGTCACTGGATACGTCTCCCGGATGATGATGGGACAGACGAAGTGTTGCCAGGTTTGTACATGGTGGCGTTTTATGGCGAGTCCAACGAGACGTGTGACGGTTATATTTTCATTGAGATTGAAGGAGCGGATACGACCGACAAGGAAAATTTGCTCATTCTCAAAGAGAGTTTTGCGATTGCTCCCAAACAGCCGCAAGCAGCTGGGACAACAGGCGTCATTACGTTTCAAATTAAAAATGCAGGCAAACTCAAGCATGATACAAAGCTGGCAGTGAGATGGGACAGCTCGGCAAAAGAAACGATGCTCGATGTAGACGGATTTAAGCCGGGCGAGGTGCGTACGATCAAGGTTCCAACGCAATACCCGCAAAAATCCGAGGATTTTATTGCCCATTTGAACCCGGCCCAAAATCAGCCGGAAAATGAAATGAACTGGGCAGACAACCGGGCAAAATGGCCTGTAAAAATCGTCGGCGGAAACATTCCGCAGCCCCCGGGAGGCGGAGAGGATTACGAAGGCGGGGAGATTGGACTGGAGATTTACGACAGCGATGGACGCCAATTGCAAAAGCTTCCGGTACATGCAGATGGCGTATGGGAGAGAGAGCCAGCCAAAATTCGCGTCGTGATTGATCAAACGAAAATCAATGAAGGCTATCAAAAGACACAGCAGCAAATCAATCAAAAAATAACGGATTACGCGCAACAGCTTGAACAGTCGGTCAGTGGAGAGGAAATCAAGAACGTCAAAGTGACAGCAAATCCGGGCTGGATCGCCGATGCAAAAAGTTTGGCTGTCTACACACCAGCCACGTTGGACTTGCAAGTAACGGGACCCGGCGTACCTGAACAATGGCAGGTTGCCAGCACTTCCATGGGTGGGGAGTTTGTTTATACAGGGACGATCGTTCCGACTCAAACGACATGGAGACAAGTATTGCAAAATCAGAAATACAAAGCGGAAATTAACGGTTTTGTCATCACGATGAACTACAAAATTGACTTTGCCTTGAGCTATGACGTGTGCACCAAAGACGAGGATGACAACGAGACGTGCGAGGCACAACAAGCCGGCAGCACCATGACAGGCCGTTATACGATCACGGTCAAAGGCGGAGAGCGGCTTTTTGAAGTGTTTGAACCGAATGCGACAAGCTCTGTCCTTCATACAGCCGAATGGGCTGAGTACCACGGGCGTGACCGCTATCCGGACAGTACACCTCTCGATTTTTACGCTGGGGAGCGGATCTTGGCGCGCGTGGAGCTGCAGGATCGACATCGTCACCCGGTCAGCGGACAGTTTCCCCTCATCGCCTCGGCCAAGGCGTGGATATCTGAGACTGGACGGAGGCAGACGTCATTGCAGTCTTTGCTCGATTTGCGCGCTATTTCCAGCCAGCGATGGGGCGGTCCTTCCTATGCGGTTGCCAAGTTGGGGCAGCGTGAGACAGGGGTAGATACTCCTTTGATGGGAGACAAGCAGTACGGATTTGAAAAAGGGGCTTCTTATGAGGTTTACTACCAGGTTCAGTTCCGGTTTGGTGTGAACAAAGGTTTTTCCTACTGGAACAAAACGACAGGACAAGGTCATGAGCATGCAGATTACCGGGTGCCTTTCCGAATCATTGCCAACGCTTGGGAACGCCAAGGTATCCGCAACCACAGCACTCAGTAAATATATTTGCAGCCCTTATCTGTCTTTTTTTACTGTTTGAAGTAGAAAGAAGACAAGGGGGATCACGATGATGACAACGGCCAAGCGCCTGTTCTATTTGTTGATTATGCTTGCGATATGCTGGGTGAATGCTGGCGGAACCGGGTGGGCAAAAGAGCATCGTTTATTCGTTGAAACGGCGTGGGCTTGGGTGGAAGAGGGAGAGATACACTTTCAGGCGCAATTGTCAGCAGCTTCAGAGCAGGTCGAGCTGGCTGTCGTTCAGGAAGGGGAGCGAAAAAGCCGGGCCTTCCGCAACGATGATCGCATTTCCGCTGTTGTTAAGCCTGCTGGCAATCGCCCGCTGATCATCAGTCTGACAGATCGGGACGACGAAGAGTTGTTGGCAAGCTGGCAACTGGATTTGGCTGATCTAGATGTATCTTATGAGGCTGCGTTGGATCTCAGGCGTGCACCTTGGGACAGGTACGTTGAGGACGGGAAAGACCTGCTGGAGTTAATCCCCGCGTCAGAAGAAGCTGAGATGCACCAGACTGGAGAACCGGATGAGTCAGAGATAGAGGAGCCGGACACAGACGTTTCTGATAGGTCACTGGATGAGTTGGCACAAGCGTTTTACAAAGATTTTGCCGAAAGCGACAAGCCACAAGAAGCCGAATTGCGCAGCAGAGAAGTGATTTTTGAACTGGAGCCTAACAATACCAAGGAAAAAGCGGATTGGCTGTTTGACGCCAAGGATGGCAGAGGGAAAATTGGCACAGCAGGCGACGTCGATTACTGGAAAGTAAAAGGCACGAAGCATGGACGAATGAATGTTTCCTTGCGTGAGGTTCCTCCGGGCCAGGACTATCACGTATACGTATTTGACAATGAGCATAACGAGCTGGGGCGTTCTGAACTTGCGGGAGAGCACGATGAAAGTGTGGAAGGAATCGGCCTGGAAAAAGACCAGTGGTACTATGTCATGGTAAAAGGACAGATGGAGTCTCACCATAAAGATTTTTACTATCGACTGCGGGTGGATTTTCTGGCTGATCAGACAGAAGCAAAAGTGGACGAGTACGAGCCGAACAATACGCTCGAAGAAGCGTACGAGCTGCCAGCCAATTTTACAGCTTCTGTGGACGGAAATTTGCACGCCAGTACGGACGTCGATTATTATCGCTACTCGTTCTCGCTTGCCTCGACTTTTACCATTGATCTCAAAGAAATTCCGGCCGGGATGGACATCGACTTGTATGTACAGGACGAGCAGGGGAAGGTACTGTCCCGATCAGAGAAGCCGAGGAATGCCAACGAACAAATCATCATGAACGTCGATCCGGGCAACTACATCATTAAAGTCATGGCGAGCAAGCGATCCGGTTTCACGCCTAATTCTTACAAGCTGGAGATAGCAGCAAAGACCATTCCTGTCATATTGATTCCGGGAATTGGCGGGTCACGCCTCATGGCCGAGGAGGGCGGTCAAGCTTCGGAAATATGGCTTGGTCTTGGAGACAGTTTGGTCGGAATCAATGACCCCAGACATCGGCGCTTGCTGTCGTTGGAGCCGACGACAACAAACAGCGTAGAAGTGCGCCCACGGCAGGCGGGAGCATCTATCTATCCAGAACCTGACGATGAGGGATTCAGCGCCATTGAGTATCTCTCTTACTCTCCGCTGAGCCCTGTGCGTGACATGACCGAACAGTATTACAGCATGGTCAAAGAATTGGAGAGAGCTGGCTACAAAAAGCACAAGACTATCTTTGCGATGCCGTATGACTGGCGATACAGCAGCACGAAAAACGCAGCTTTCCTCAAACAAAAAATAGATACTGCGCTGGAACGATCGGGGGCGAGGCAAGTTCAGCTGGTCGCGCACAGCATGGGTGGTTTGCTTACGAGGGAAACGTTGCTCTCAAATGTGTCGTACCAGTCAAAAGTCAAGCGCATTGTCTACATGGGAACGCCATTTCTCGGATCTCCGCGAGCGTATCAGGCAATCAAATACGGGTACAACTTTTCCATCCCATGGCTGGATGAAGAGACAGGAAAAATCATCTCGGAATACGCACCGGCTGTTTACGAGCTGCTGCCTTCCAAAAAGTACTTTGAAACGGTAGGTTTCTTGAAGAAAAATCGCAATGAACCTTACAGCTATCAAGACTTTTTGCAAGATAAAAAAATTCGTCTCGACTACACTCCGCTGGTCAAGCAAGGAGGAGCACTCCATGAAAAGTGGAACAAAAAGACGATCAATGTACCCCAGTATGCGATTGTTGGTACGGGTCAAACTACGTTTCTCGGCTACTACTTTGATGCGTACCACAATGAATGGGTCCCTTATTACGACAATGGTCTTGGAGATGGCACCGTTCCGTACATCAGCGCGAACTATGCTCAAAAGGATATGAAAAAAAGGTACTATGTAGCTGGCGAACATGCCAAGCTGCCTGCCAATCTGGAAGTCATGAAACAAGTGACGCAATTGCTGAAGGGCAACGAGGAAGTTCAGCCTGGTCTACGCAACCAGCTCGGAGGCAAGAGCGCCAAGTATTTGTACTACATTATTTCCAAGGAAGACGGGACTTTTCCAGAGTTGACGTTGCTGAAAAATGGAAAGTCGATCAAGCTCGATGCGAATGCAAAAGAAGTGGTGGAAGATTTGTCGATTGAATACCATGGCAACATCGTAGTAATCCATGTGCTCGATCAAGAAGAACTGGAATTTGAACCTCCAACGCCAGCTTCAAACGAGCCAGCGACGAAGCTTTTCATCAAGCGCTTTTCGTCCGAAGATTCACAAGAAGATGGGGAAAGCGGCAGGCGGTATCGCCTGGACGGAAATGGCTTAAACGAAGCGCCGGAGGAAAGCTGAAAATGGGATACATGAATAGATGAATGAATAAATAGGCGGAAGTCTGGATTTGTGAATCCATAAAATCGCTTGATCAAGACTTCCAATAGAGCGCCCAAAGCACCTAAGGCAGGAAGGACGAAAATATGGACAATCTGTTTATCTGGCTGTTCCTCGGCCCGTTTATGTACTCGATTGAGTTGGGCGGACCGATTATCGGGTTGCTTGTAACAGGCTACCTGCGGGCGGTTTACGGATTTCGGGGATGGTTGACGTTCGGCGCAGCGTTTCTTGGCTGTTTTTTGTACTACATGATTGCCGTGCCTTCCGATACGATGCTGGGATCGCTCCTGATCATCAAGGCAGCGATGGCGATTCACTCTGCGTTGCTGCTGACTTTGATCATGTGGCTGTTCGACAAGCTCATGAAGCGATATCGTAAAAAGCCGACCGAGGACGGGGAGCCGCTTGACGAAGAAGCAGAGGGGCACGAAGCAAAAAAATAACCGGGCACATGGGCAAATTGCGTCACTGTAGGTTTCCGAGTAGAATAAAGAAAGGAGAATATGTGTCTGGAGGGCGTGTAAATGGATATTTTCGATAACAAAAAAGGCGGCTTTACCATCATGAGCGGCAAAACGGACGTTCACGGCGGATTCGGCCAAGGGGTACTCGATCTGGGGGCTGTATCGTCCGTTATCATCGATGGGGATGAAGCCTACATCGACATGGGTGCGCTGCATGCAAAAAGCTCGATTGAAAAAGGCATCAAATGGACGATGAACAAAGAAGAAGTACCGAACGGCAAGCCGTACTGGGTGGTGTGGGTAACCGTTGACCGCAATGAAAATGGCCCGTATTACGCAGGGGCGACTGCTTGTTACATGGAAATCGATCGGGAAGCGCGCCGTGGCTACAAAATTTTGGCGGATCATGTGAATCGTATGGACTATTCCATGAAGCGCCGGATCATGTTGACCGAGCTTGGCGACAAAGAAAAAGCTGCTTTGAAAAAATTGCTGATCGAAAATAATGCGGCCATGTTCGATAATTCCACGGAGGAATTAAAACAAAATTTGTCCTAAAGCTGGAAATCGTGAACGGTCTGTGAACAAATTGTGAAATCAATTGTTACCAGAATTGAAGTCAGGTAAACTTATTTCCATATCTGTGTACATGTACACTGGGTCAACAAACAGGGAAAGAGCCGTCACTCTTTCCCTGTTTGCGTTCAGGCAAATTGTGAACATGATGATCCGGTGATTGCCGATAGAAGATTTTTTTACTGGTCATGGTTTGCGCTGATAGCGGCACACTAAAGAGGCTCGACCCAAACTGTCTGACGGAAGGGGCGGTACTCATGAATGAAGATCCGCGTGAACAGGAGCAATCCCAGGATCATTTTGTGAAACACGGCGGGGTTCATTTTCGGACGCATGTGGAACCTGCTGAAATCAACAACTTTATCCGCAAGCTCCCGGCAGGCAAGCGGGAAAGCTTGTTTGAAGTATTGGAACAGCTCGATCAGGCCGGGATGATTAGTATCGTCAACGACCATGTCTTCACCGACGGAGATGGCATCGTAGGCGGCGGAGACAGCCAATCATTAAAGTGATGAGCCAGGCATTGAAATGATGAAACAAAAAAAGGACGTACTCTTTGCGAGCGCGTCCTTTTTTCGTTATCGGTTATTGATCCGGCTTCCACCAGCTGCCCATCCGTTGCCAGAACGTCGAAGAGTCGGGCGCAGGCAGCGGCGTAGGTGTTTGGTTGGGAGGCAGATGATCTGTGCAGTAATCTTGTGGCTCCGTGCCACTGGCAAAGTAAAACAGCTGTGGAGTCGGGCAATGTTCGGTAGCCAACTTTCCTGACGCTGGATCGATGTAGACGGAAACCACTCCGGCGGGCATATCAAAGAGGGCGGGAGGCTGGCCTTTCAGTGCGCTCTCCATAAAGCTCGCCCACACTTTTTTGGACAAATACCCTTCCTTTACATCGTCCACCTTTTGATTTTTGTCGTAGCCTACCCACACCGTGGAGACTAACTGAGGGGTAAAACCGCTTAGCCAAGCGTCATAGTCGGTCGACCCCGTCTTTCCGGCAACTGGCCGATTCAATTCATTGGCGACGCGGAATCCGGTTCCGCCGCGTTCAAACACGCCTTGCATCATATTCACCAACAGAGCAGAGGCGACAGGATCGGCCACCCGTGTTTTCTGCGTAGTTTCTTGCACCAAAACGTTTCCTTCGCTGTCTTCAATCGATGTAATCGCGATTGGCTCAACCGCTTCTCCTTTGTTGACGATGGCCGCGTAGGCTGCATTCAACTCCAGAGGTGAGACGGGGGAAGTGCCGAGGGCGAGAGAAGGAACAGCTTGCAAAGGACTGCTGATTCCCAAGCTTTTCGCCTGCTCGACGACTTTTTGCGGGCTGAGAAAATCAATCGTTTTGACCGCGTAAATGTTGTCAGAAGTCTTGATCGCATCGCGCATGTTGATCATCGCGTTCGCATATCGTCCGCCGAAATTGCTCGGGATATATTGTTTGTTATGGTCATAGGTGAAGACCGTCGGCTCGCTTTTCATCATCGTCAGCGGCGTGTAGCCGTTTTGCAAGGCCGCCAAATACATGATCGGCTTGAAGGAGGAGCCGGGCTGTCTTTTGCCCAGCACGCGATTGTACTGGCTTGTTTTATAGTCGCGTCCGCCCACCATCGCTTTGATGTACCCGGTAGCAGGGTCCATGGCGACCAATGCGACCTGCAAATTCGGATTGTCTTTCGGCAGTGTGGATGCGATGATTTCCTCTGCCTTTTTTTGCATCACCGGATCAAGCGTGGTGTGGATTTTCAAACCGCCATGGATGAATTTTTCTTCATCGATGCCGTACTTGTTTTTGACCAGACTTGCGATGTAATCACGGAAGTAAGGCGCTTGTTCGGTTACGTTTTCCGTAGCGCGCTCCTTTAGTTTGATTGGTTCCGCATAAGCCGTTTCTACTTCTTTTGCCGTGAGCGTGCCATCGCGCTCCATAGCTTCGAGAATCAGCTTCTGCCGCGATTTTGCCCGCTCAAAATCAACGAAAGGAGAGTAATAGGTCGGTCCTTTGGGAATCCCGGCCAGCATGGCGCTTTCCGCCAGAGACAAGTTTTTGGCGTCCTTGCCGAAATACGTTTGGGCGGCAGCCTGAACTCCGTAGGCAGAATGACCATAGTAAATCTGGTTCATGTACATTTCCAAAATTTCATCTTTGCTGTAATTCAGCTCCAGTTGAATCGCGAGCAAGGCTTCCTTGATTTTTCGCTCCCATGTTTTATCCAGGCTTAAATACAGATTTCGTGCCAGCTGTTGGGTAATCGTACTGGCTCCCTGGCGCATGTCCATGTTGATCACATCGACGTAGGCAGCCATGGCCAGCCGTTTCCAGTCAAAGCCATAATGCTCCCGAAATGAACGATCCTCGATCGCGATCGTTGCGTTGATGAGGGCAGGCGATATTTCCTGAATGGGCACGGAAATGCGATTTTCCCCCCGGTGCATCGTGTCCAGCACGTCTCCGGTAGCTGCGTAAATCGTTGTCGTCTGCTTGACGAATGTTTCAGGAAGCGGTTGCGAGCGCAAGTACAAGATCAAGAGCAAGATGGCAAAAGATAAGCATAAAAGGCTGAGTATGGAAAATTTTACAAATTTCTTGGCCCAGCGAAGATAACGCAACAGGGAAGGCTCACGAATGACTTCCATTTTGCCTCTCCTCCTTTCTATTGTTTGAACGAACAAAATAGTCGTGACAGTCTCCCCGCTCTTTGGAGGAGAAAAGCGTTGGTCGCAAGCGTTTTACGTCCCAAAAGACGTTTTTCGCAGAAACGGGGACGGTTGTTTGACAAGCGAAAGCGCCACATCTGCCGTCAAGCCCCCATCGCGTCTTTTCACAGAAACGAGATAGCTGTTTGACAAGCGAAAGCGCCACATCTGCCGTCAAGCCCCCGCCGCGTCTTTTCACAGAAACGAGATAGCTGTTTGACAAGCGAAAGCGCCACATCTGCCGTCAAGCCCCCGTCGCGTCTTTTCACAGAAACGAAATAGCTGTTTGACAAGCGAAAACGACACCTCCACCGCCATAACCCTTGCCGAGTTTTTTCGCAAAATCCGCTCTGAGCAGCAAAAGCAGCCACGTCCTCTGACATAAAAAAACAGCGCGACGTTTCCACAAAAAACGGGACATACTAAGGGACACAAATGATACTTCTAGTATGGGTCAGCTGTGTACTGGATAAACTTGCCTGTCGCATGAAAAACGAGCGCGAGGACGGGTTTTTGGCCTGTCCAGAAAAAAAACTTGCTTTTTGATTGGCAGCTACTATAATTTTCTTGTTATATTGTATTTTCATGCGGTTAATTGAAGGAGGTTACATAACCATGAATATGGAATTGTGGTACACCGAAAAACAAACGGAAAATCACGGGATAACAACGAAAATTACTGATACCCTATACAGTGAGAAATCCGAGTTTCAACAAATCGATGTCATTACTACCAAGCAGTTTGGTCGCATGTTAGTACTCGATGGCATGGTTATGACCACCGATGTCGATGAGTTTGTATACCACGAAATGATTTCTCACATCGCTCTCAATACGCATCCAAACCCGAAAAAGGTTCTGGTTGTCGGTGGCGGCGACGGTGGGGCAATCCGTGAGATCGTGAAGCATGCAGCTGTGGAAAAAGCAGTTCTGGCTGAAATCGACGGTGGCGTAATTGAATCCTGCAAAAAATATTTCCCGGAAATTGCGAGCGCACTGACAGGCAACCCGCGTGTCGATGTGCAAGTAATCGATGGCATCAAACATATTCATGACCACAAAGGCGAATACGATGTGATCATGGTTGACTCTACAGAGCCAGTTGGCCCAGCGGTAGGTCTGTTTGAAAAAGGCTTTTACCAAGGCATTCACGATGCGTTGAAACCAGACGGCATCATGGTTGCGCAAACAGAATCTCCATGGTTCAACCGCGATCTGATCAAGCGCGTGTTCAAAGACCTGAAATCGATCTTCCCGGTAACCCGTCTGTACACTTGCAGCATCCCTACTTATCCATCCGGTCTGTGGAGCTTCACCATCGCTTCCAAACAACATGATCCGCTGGAAGTAGATCCTGCAAAAATCAAAGACCTGGGCACCAAATACTACAATGCGGAAGTTCACCACGCTGCTTTCAAACTGCCTAACTTTGTGGCTGAGCTGACCCGCGACTAATCGGAGGAGGACAACCTTTATGCGTTTTGACGAAGCATATTCCGGCAATGTCTTCATCCGCAGCCACGGAAGCTATGAAGAAAGCCAAGCAGTCATTTACGGCATGCCGATGGACTGGACGGTCAGCTTCCGCCCAGGTTCCCGTTTCGGCCCTGCCCGCATTCGCGAAGTATCGATCGGTCTGGAAGAGTACAGCCCGTATTTGGACAGACTGCTCGAAGACATCAAGTATTTTGATGCTGGCGATATTCCGCTTCCTTTTGGCAACGTGGAAGGCAGCCTTGATGCGATTCGCACCTTCGTGGCAAAAGTGTTGGAAGACGGCAAATTCCCTCTGGGACTGGGCGGCGAGCATCTCGTTTCCTGGCCGGTATTCCAAGCTGTATACGAAAAGTACAAGGACATGGTGGTATTCCACTTTGACGCGCATACCGACCTGCGCGACAACTACGAAGGATACCAGTATTCCCACTCCACGCCAATCAAAAAGGTGTGCAACCTGATTGGCGGCAAAAACGTCTACTCGTTCGGGATTCGCAGCGGAATGAGAGAAGAGTTTGAGTGGGCAAAAGAAAACATGCACCTGTACAAGTACGATGTTTTGGAGCCTGTGAAGCAAGTGCTGCCGACGATCGGCAACCGTCCGATCTATCTGAGCATCGACATCGATGTTCTCGACCCTGCGCACGCACCTGGCACAGGCACAACAGAAGCAGGCGGCATCACTTCCCGCGAGCTGCTGGACACGATTCACTTCATGGCGCAAAATGGCGCCAATGTGATTGGCTGCGACCTGGTGGAAGTGGCTCCTGTGTACGACCACAGCGAGATGACGCAAATCGTGGCATCCAAAATCGTGCGCGAATTGCTGCTCAGCTTTGTAAAATAATCGATACAACGACAAGCCTCCGGAACTCACAAAGTACCGGAGGCTTTTTTATGGCGTTGCTCGCACCTTTTCTTATCTGAACCTGAATGGATGCAGAAAATTTTCGCGCGTCGCGTAACGTAACGTGTAAGACACTCCCTGAGCAGGAGCAGGAGCAGGAGCAGGAGCAGGAGCAGGAGCAGGAGCAGGAGCAGGAGCAGGACATTCATTTGCACTTTAAAAACATTTTTATTTACTAAGTTTATAAAATTAGATAAAATTGGCATAGAGAATAAAAAGTTGCCGAAGCATTATCGAGGGAGTTGTTATCCATGAGAGAAGTTTTTGCGCATGCTGAGTTTCGCAAGCTGTTTTTCTCCAATCTTTTTTCCGGCTTCGGTCAAGGCATGACGATGATCGGGATTGCCTGGTATCTAGTGGAAACCACAGGTTCGGCCCAGCTGTTGGGTTCGACCATGTTCGTCTCGGCTGTGTTGATGTTTTTTATCGGGCCTTATATCGGGACGCTGATTGATCGTTATTCCCGCAAAAAAATGCTGCTCGTAGAAAACTTGATCGGTTTTGGCGTGTTGGGAGTTTTGGCTGTCTGGGGCTTTTTCGGAGAGTATCAGGAATGGATGCTGATCACGATTTACCTGGTTACGACCTTCATGTACCAGATTCATTATCCGGCCCAATCGGCCTTGGTTCAGGAGACGTTCAAACCGAAACATTACAACGACATCAACAGTTTGCTGGAAATCGAGGGACAGACGGCGTCCGTTCTCGCAGGTGCGTTTTCCGGGCTGTTGCTGGGCAAATTCGGACTTTCCACTGTCGTTTTGTTCAATGCTCTGACGTACCTGTTTGCATTTTGTCTGCTTTCCACGATGAAATATACGTTTACATTGGAAGGCGAGGCCAAGCTGAGCCAGGGCGTATCGTGGATCAGCCAGTTCGGGCAAAGCTGGAGCTACATCAAGGAGAAAAAGGGCTTTCTCGTCTTCGGTATATGTGCCTTGATGCCATTTATCGCTGTGATGGCGAGCAATTTGCTGAA
The DNA here is from genome assembly GCF_013284375.2 of Brevibacillus sp. HD3.3A. Classification (NCBI taxonomy): domain Bacteria; kingdom Bacillati; phylum Bacillota; class Bacilli; order Caryophanales; family Paenibacillaceae; genus Brevibacillus; species Brevibacillus sp. HD3.3A. Next base: position 5,701,390 of record NZ_CP085874.1, on the reverse strand, counting down.
GCCTGTTTACGTCAGCCAAACTTTGCAAGCAGATGTCTCGGTCTTCTCGTTCGGGGAGATGGCCTATGCTTTGGGAGCGGTAGCGGCAGGTATACTCGTCTCTGTGGTCGTACGCAAAATGGGGCAGCTGGCTGCGATGGTGGCAAACACGCTGCTGTTCGCTGTCGTGATCGTCGTCATGGTGGCTTTGCCGTACGGCTGGGCTTTGATCGGAGCTTATATGTTTTACGGCTGGAGCAATGCCTCTGTTCGCCTCATCCGCCAATCTCTCTACATGACCGTGATCCCGAAACAGTTTATGGGGCGGGTAATGAGCTTTTTCAACTCGCTCGGCATGATGATGCGTTTGGTGCTGATCGGCGTGTTTACAGTCATGATTGACTACACAGGAGCAGGCATGGGCTACCTTGTCCTGGCGGGATTGCTTTTGCTTGCGGCGGTTGGTGTTGCCGCGACCATGCGCTTCCTTTTGGCGGACGCAAAGGACCAGGCAGCGGTTGCAAGTCAAGAAGGATGATCGTAAAATGAATGGATGATTGTCCGACAAGCAAGCAGAAATCGTGGAGTGTGGAGAGTGTCATGGAAGAAGTACAATTGAAGCTGTCAGCCAGACATCGCGTCGACGGAGAATGGGATGAAACGACGCATGAGTACAAAGGAAAGCTTGTGCAAAAAGCATCTGCCTGGTATTTGACATATAAGGAACAGCTGGAAGGCGCGGGAGAAGTCAGTACAACCCTCAAACTGACGGACAGCGCTGTTACGCTGGTGCGCCAGGGTGGCGTTTCGACGAGACAGCACTTTGAAAAAGGGGCAAGCACGCATTCCACTTACCAGAGTCCGTACGGGCCGTTCGCCATGGAGACACATACGAGCAAGCTGCGTATCCGCTATGCGGAAGACGCCCCGGTACAGGTGGAAATTTTTTACCAAACGTGGATGAACGAGCAGTACGCTGGCGAGCACGAACTGAAAATGGAGTTAGGAAAATAAGCCGCTCTTTGCAAGGGCGGTTTTTTGCACGTACAATAGAAGGAACTCGCGGCAGGAGTTGGAAGGAGGGTTCAAGCATGTTCGTACTCGTGAATGGCCTTATTGCCGGTCTGGGTTTGGCAGCTTTTCTCGCGCTGGGAGACGGCTTGTTCGACACCAGTACGTTTCCTGTACTGATCGACGTCAGTTATGTCCCGGGCATGGAAAACTTGCCGTCAATCGCGGAGCTTTTGCTCCATCTTTTGATCAGTGTGATCATTGCTTTTTTTCTGATGTATTTTTACCCTCGTGAAGATCGCGGCAAAAGGACCCGTTATTTGCTGTACTGGATGCTTGGATTTGCAGTCGCCTTCTTGCCGTTTAGTCTCTTAAGCAAAGTTCCGATAACGTGGACAGCATTTTGCATATGGATATGTGGACATTTGCTTTACACCGTCATGCTCTCGGTACAAGTAGCGCGAAATCGATAGGATGATGTTGATTTTGCCGAATTTTCGGCATAGTGATGGTTTTTTGGCAGCAAGGTTGAAAGGGGTGGAGGCCAGCATGCCGTTGTCTGATACGGTAGAAATGTTGCAGGCAATACTGGGGGCCATTGATGAAGGGATTCATGTGGTCGATGCGGAAGGAATCACGATTTTCTACAACCACGTCGCGGCAAGACTGGACGGGTTGACGCCAGAAGAGGTGCTGGGGAAGCCTTTATTGGAGGTGTTTCCTTCGCTCGACCGGCATTCGAGCACGCTGCTGCGTGTCATTGAGAACGGAGAAGCCATCTACGATCAGACACAGACGTATAAAAACTGGAAAGGAATGCGCGTAGAGACGATTAACACGACGCTCCCGGTCCGAGTAGGCAAAAGGCTGGTCGGAGCGGTTGAGGTCGCAAAAGATATCGGCAAGCTGAAAGAGCTGTCGGAGCGGTTGGTTGACTTGCAGGCGAAAATCAGCAAGCCAAAGCGCGCCAAACGGGGGGCGGATGAGGTTGCTTTCCACTTCGAAGACATTTTGACCAAGAGCGAGCAGATGAATCACTTGAAGGAACGGGCGAAAAAGGCCGCGCGCACGACTTCACCCGTGCTGATTTACGGCGAGACGGGAACTGGCAAGGAGCTGTTTGTGCAATCGATTCACCACGCGTCACTGCGCAGCAGCAAGCCGTTTATCGCGCAAAACTGTGCGGCGCTGCCAGCGTCATTGCTGGAAAGCCTGCTGTTTGGCACGGTGAAAGGCAGCTTCACAGGGGCAGACGATCGGCCGGGACTGTTTGAGCTGGCGGATGGCGGAACGCTGTTTTTGGATGAACTGAACAGCATGCCGCTCGATTTGCAGGCAAAAATGCTGCGCGTGCTACAGGATGGGCAAATCAGGCGGATCGGCGGCAGTCAGTCGGTCAAAGTGGATGTGCGGGTGATCGCTGCTGTCAACGAAGCTCCGCAACTGCTTGTCGAGCGAGGTTTGATGCGAACCGACCTGTATTACCGGATCAACGTCGTCTCCTTTTCCTTGCCGCCGTTGCGCGAGCGCAGAGAAGATGTCGACTTGCTGGTCGAGCATTTTTTGGCCAAGTTCAACCGGGTGTTCGGCATGAACGTGCGCGGCATTAGCCCGGAAGTAGCCCAGCTTTTCGCGCGCTACGACTGGCCGGGGAACGTCAGGGAACTGGAGCATGTGGTGGAGGCAGCGATGAACATGGTGGAGGATGACATGATCATGATGGAGCATTTGCCAGCGCATATGCTGGAGCGAGTGCAGCCGGATATGCTGCAAAGCCCTTCAACGCCTGAACCAATCCCAATCTCGTTGCTTGCGGACAGAGAAGGCTGTACGCTGCCCGAGATTCTGCGGGAACTGGAAGAGCGGATCATCGGGGACGCGCTGAAACAGACGGATGGCAATGTACTGCGGGCAGCGAAGCTTTTGGGCATCCCAAGGCAAACGCTGCAATACAAGCTTTCGCAACGAATGATCCCGCCCTGTTGAATGCCGAAATTTCGGCAGCGCTTTCATTGGTTTAAAGGGAAAGAAACGCTTACAAAACGCTCTATTTCCTATTTTCTAAATTTTTCGATTTGATTGGCACGACCCTTGCATCTTTACTTGGTCGAGTGAAACGCATGATGGTTCACTACAGACGAGAGGAGATGTGACACAGATGACAGTAGCGACAAGACGTGACTGGCGTTCGATTGAACTTTGGAAGGATGTTCCGGAAGAAAAATGGAATGACTGGATGTGGCAGCTGACCCACACCATTAAAACGGTAGATGATTTGAAGCAAGTAATCAACCTGACGCCGGAAGAGGAAGAGGGCGTGCGTATTTCCACGCAAACCATTCCTTTGAATATTACGCCGTACTACGCTTCGTTGATGGACGTCGATGATCCAAAAGATCCGGTGCGCATGCAATCCGTTCCGCTGTCTTCCGAAATGGTTCGCACAAAGTACGACATGGAAGACCCGTTGCATGAGGATACCGATTCTCCTGTTCCCGGTTTGACTCACCGTTATCCAGACCGCGTGCTCTTCCTTGTGACGAACCAGTGCTCCATGTATTGCCGCTATTGCACGCGTCGCCGCTTCTCCGGCCAGATCGGCATGGGCGTGCCGAAGAAACAGCTCGACGCCTGTATCGATTACATCCGCAGCAGACCGGAAGTGCGTGACGTGCTTCTCTCTGGCGGAGACGGCCTGTTGATCAACGACCGCGTTCTGGAATACATCATCAGCAGCTTGCGCGACATTCCGCACGTAGAAATCATCCGTATCGGAACCCGCGCGCCAGTCGTATTCCCGCAGCGCATTACGGAAAACCTGTGCAACATCCTGAAAAAGTATCATCCGGTATGGCTGAATACGCACTTCAACCATCCAAAAGAAATTACACCGGAAGCGAAGCAAGCTTGCGAAATGCTGGCAAATGCGGGCGTTCCGCTGGGCAACCAGGCTGTGATTCTCGCGGGAATCAACGACTGTGCCAACACGATGAAAAAGCTGGTGCAAGACCTGGTCAAAATTCGCGTCCGTCCGTACTACATCTATCAGTGCGACCTGTCTGAAGGAATCGGCCACTTCCGCGCTCCTGTCAGCAAAGGGATTGAAATTATTGAACACCTGCGCGGCCATACCTCCGGCTATGCTGTCCCTACCTTTGTGGTGGACGCTCCGCACGGTGGCGGAAAAATCCCGGTCAGCCCGAACTACATTATTTCGCAAGCGTCCGATAAAGTGGTGCTGCGCAACTTCGAAGGCGTAATCACATCGTATCCGGAGCCTAAGACCTACCATGAGCATGACGAGGAAAATTGCGAATACTGCACAGCGGCAAAAGGCAAAGCTGTCGGTATCGCGGCCCTCATGCAGGATGAAGTCGACAACCTGGAGCCGACCGATCTGCCGCGCAACAAGCGCATCAAGGCCACCAAAGTCAAGTCGCTGGCAGATGTGCGTCTGGAGCAAAAAGCGAAAAAAGAACAGACGCCTGCAGAAGCAAAAGAAGCGTCCGGCAAATAAACGTGAAAAACAAAGTGTTAGCAGCTGCCTGATTGAACGGGCAGCTGTTTCTTTTTCGTGAGCGTGAGGGTGAGAATATTGCCAATTTTATTTGCAGGATGGTTCATTTCCCGCTTCTGTGATAAGATCGGATTACAGTAATATGAGCGAACGTTCAGTCAGTATTATTGCATTGTTTGAAAAAATCAAACTTACAGACTGAATAGTCATTCATTTTTCTTTTCGATTCTGATAAGATAGAAAGTAAAGACAACTCGTGAAAGTGGGGGAGTAGAAACATGCTGGCACTTATCAATCTGATCGCTTTTTTCCTGGTGCTCGCTTACGGGCTGTATCTGGCCGGACATGTTGTGTACAGCAGATATTTGTTCATCAAGCTGGGCAAAAAGCCGGATGTGAAAAATGACTTTGGCGCACGCATCAACCTGATGCTGGACAACGTCATTTTCCACAAGAAGCTGTTGAAGGACAAGAAAAGCGGGATTATGCACGTCGTGATGTTCTACGGATTCATCACGCTGCAATTCGGCGCGATCGAGCTGGTGATCAAAGGGCTATCGACAGGCTTCGAGCTACCTTTTGGCAGCGCTCACAAATACTTTTCGCTCATGCAGGAAATCACCACTTTTCTGATTTTGGCTGCTGTCGGATACGCTTTTTACCGTCGCTATATCGAGAAGTTGAAACGGCTGAAGCGCGGCTTCAAGTCAGGGATTGTCCTGCTGCTGATCTCCTCTCTGATGGCGACTGTATTGCTCTCCCTGGCTTTTGAGCAAATTTGGCTCGGGCATGAAGCATCTGGCTTTGCTCCGATCTCCTCCGTCTTGGCAATGGCCTTTTCCGCCATCGGAGTAGGAAGTACGGGCGGAGCGGTTCTCTTTTATATTTTCTGGTGGGCGCATCTGATCATTTTGTTGGGCTTTGCCGTCTACGTGCCGCAGTCCAAACACGCTCACTTGCTGTTTGCTCCGGTTAACGTCTGGTTCAAAAAGCTCGATCCGCCAGGAAAGCTGTCGAGCATCAACTTCGAGGACGAGACACAGGAAGTATTCGGCGTGGGCAAGATCGAAGACTTCACGCAAACACAGCTGATCGACTTGTACGCCTGTGTAGAGTGCGGGCGCTGTACGAATATGTGCCCGGCAGCGGGAACTGGAAAAATGCTCTCGCCGATGGACTTGATTACGAAAATGCGCGACCATCTGACGGAAAAGGGAGCCGCTGTGACATCCCGTACGCCGTGGATGCCAAGCTTTGCTTTTTCGCAAACGACTGCCAACCAGATCGCTGTGCAAGCTTCGGAAGTGGCAGCCACAGCCGAGGGCGCGACGTCCATTTACGAGAAAAACCTGATTGGCGATGTCATTACCGAGCAGGAGCTGTGGGCTTGTACAACCTGTCGCAACTGTGAAGACCAATGTCCGGTGATGAACGAGCACGTGGATAAAATCATCGACATGCGCCGCTATCTCGTGATGACCGAGGGAAGCATGCCAGCCGAAGCGCAACGTGCCCTGAACAATATCGAGCGCCAGGGCAACCCTTGGGGAATCAACCGCAAGGACCGGATGAAATGGATTGAAGGTCTGAATGGTCAATACGAGGTGCCGACCGTCAAGCAGGTCGAGGAATTTGAATATTTGTTCTGGGTCGGCTCCATGGGCTCGTTTGATCTGCGCAGCCAAAAAATCTCGCATGCTTTTGTGAAGCTCATGCACGAAGCGGGCGTCAAGTTCGCCATCCTGGGGAATGAGGAAAAGAACTCGGGAGATACGGCGCGCCGCATCGGAAACGAATTTTTGTTCCAGCAACTGGCACAAGAAAACATCGCGTTGTTCGAAGGCTACGAAGTGAAGAAGATCGTCACCTGCGACCCGCACGCGTACAATACGTTCAAAAACGAATATCCGGAGTTTGGATTGACCGCGGAAGTGTACCACCATTCCGAGTTGCTCGCCCAGTGGGTGAACGAAGGCCGCTTGAAACCGACGAAGGAAGTCAAGGAGCGGATTACGTATCACGATTCCTGCTATTTGGGTCGCTACAACGAGATTTACGACAAGCCGCGTGTCATCTTGGAAGCAATCCCTGGCGTCGAAGTGGTGGAAATGAAGCGCAGCGGCTGTGACAGCATGTGCTGTGGAGCAGGCGGCGGCCTGATGTGGATGGAGGAGCATGAAGGCTCGCGTGTCAACGTGGCGCGTACCGAGCAAGCATTGGAGGTCAACCCGACCGCGATTGCCAGCGCCTGCCCGTACTGCCTGACCATGATGAACGACGGAATCAAAACCAAGGAAAAAGAAGACGACGTCAAAACGCGCGATGTGGCGGAGATTTTGGCGGACGCGATCTGACAAGCGACGAAGACGAGAAGTGTTCTTTTGGGAACCCCGAACAGCCTGATTAGGAAAAGAAGTCAGGCTGTTCTTTTTTCGTCGGGATAAGGGTAGCAAACACGGGCGTCAGAAGCTTTAACATAGCCCAACTTTTCTAATAATTCATTGACTAATCGGGTTGAAGACGGCAAAATGAAGATAGCAGAAAATGAACGAACGCTCGGTCATAAGAATGGAGGGCATGCGATGAAAACGGTGATAGTTGGGGCGGCACGTACCCCGTTTGGCAAGTTTGGCGGTTCCCTGAAAGCGTTGTCTGCGGTAGACCTCGGTGCAATCGTGATCAAGGAAGCTTTGGAGCGCTCCGGCATTTCCGGCGATCAAGTCGACGAAGTGATCATGGGCATGGTCATTCAGGCGGGAGCAGGACAGGTTCCTTCCCGGCAGGCAGCACGCAAGGCCGGACTGCCATGGGACGTGGCGAGCGAGACGATCAACAAGGTGTGCGCCTCCGGGATGCGGGCTGTCACGATGGGCGACCAAATCATTCGCGCAGGCGACGGGGAGATTATCGTTGCTGGCGGCATGGAGAGCATGAGCAATGCGCCTTATGCGCTTCCGGCGGCGCGTGATGGCATGAGAATGGGAGATGCGACTGTACGCGATCTCATGATGTACGATGGCCTCACTTGTCCGTTTGATCAGGTGCCGATGGCTGTTCACGGCAGCAACGTGGCTGAAGAGTACGGAATATCGCGTGAAGCGCAGGACGATTGGGCGCTGCGCAGCCAGCAGAGAACGGCGAGAGCGGTCGAGAACGGACTTTTTGACGAGGAGATCGTAGCCGTCTCCATTCCTCAGAAAAAAGGGGAGCCGCTGCAAGTGACAAAAGACGAAGGACCACGCCCGGATACGACCAGGGAAGGTCTGGCGAAACTGCCGCCAGTCTACAAAAAGGACGGAACGATTACGGCAGGCAACGCGCCTGGCATTAATGACGGAGCAGCAGCGATGGTGCTGATGTCCGATGCCAAGGCCGAGGAGCTGGGCATCAAGCCGCTCGCTACGATTCTCGGACATGCGCACGTAGGAGCAGAAGCGCCTTACATTGCAACGACACCAGGGCTGGCCATCAACAAGCTGCTCGAAAAAACAGGGGTTTCGCTGGACGAAATCGCTTTGTTTGAAGTGAACGAAGCGTTTGCAGCCGTGACCTTGACCAGCGGCAAAATCGTCGGTTGGGACGACGAGAAAGTAAATGTAAACGGGGGAGCGATCGCGCTCGGTCACCCGATTGGAGCGAGTGGAGCACGAATTATCATGCACCTCGCATACGAGTTAAAAAGACGCGGTGGCGGACTAGGGATTGCGGCGATTTGCAGCGGTGCCGCACAGGGAGACGCTATCCTGATTAAAGTGGAGTAGGGGGCCTTTTACATGAACGTACAAACGATAATGGTCATCGGAGCAGGGCAGATGGGCAGCGGCATTGCCCAGGTAGCAGCACAGGCAGGCTTTCGCGTTTATTTGAACGACGTGCAGCAGCCGTTTGTGGAGCGCGGTCTGGCGACGATCACGAAAAACTTGTCGCGCAACGTGGAAAAAGGCAAACTGAGCGAAGACGACAAACAGGCGATCTTATCCCGGCTCGTCCTGTCGACCGATTTGGCAGACGCGGCGAATGCTGATTTTGTTATAGAAGCTGTCACCGAAAATATGGCGGTGAAAACAGCGATCTTTTCCAAACTGGATGAGGTATGTCCGCCGCATGCGATTTTGGCGAGCAACACGTCCTCTCTTCCCATCACCGAAATTGCCGCAGTGACGAAGCGGCCGGAAAAAGTGATCGGGATGCATTTCATGAATCCTGTACCTGTGATGAAGCTGGTCGAAATTATTCGCGGGCTGCAAACAGCAGACGAGGTATACCAGCTGACCGAAGATTTGTCGAAGCAAATGGGCAAGGTGCCAGTAAGCGTAAATGATTTCCCGGGCTTCGTGTCCAATCGGGTGCTGATGCCGATGCTCAACGAAGCGATCTATTGCGTGTATGAGGGCGTGGCAACGCCAGAAGCGATCGACGAAGTGATGAAGCTGGGCATGAACCATCCGATGGGTCCGCTCCAGTTGGCTGACTTTATCGGTCTTGATACGTGCCTCTACATCATGGAGGTGCTGCACGAAGGCTTCGGCGATTCCAAATATCGTCCTTGCCCGCTGCTTCGCAAATACGTAAAAGCGGGATGGCTAGGCAAAAAATCCGGTCGAGGATTCTACGTGTACAACTAACTGAAGGATTCGGCAGAAAGGTAGGACGGACATGGATTTTCGATTGAACGATGAGCAAGAGATGATGCGCCGCATGGTACGCGACTTTGCGCAAAAAGAAATTGCGCCGTTTGTTCCGGTTATGGAGGAAAAGGATGAGTTTCCCCGCCAGATTCTCAAAAAGATGGGCGAGATGGGGCTGATGGGAATACCGATCGCTGAAGAATGGGGAGGCGCCGGAGCCGATTTTGTCTCCTACATTTTGGCGATTCACGAGATTTCCAAAGTGAGCGCGACAGTGGGAGTCATTTTGTCCGTGCACACCTCTGTAGGAACGAATCCGATTCTTTACTTCGGAACGGAGGAGCAGAAGCGCAAGTACGTGGCAAAGCTGGCTCGTGGCGAATATCTCGGCGCTTTTGCCCTGACCGAGCCGCATGCCGGGTCCGATGCCAGTAGCATCAGAACGACAGCGGTGCGAAGCGGGGATGAATACATCCTGAACGGCAACAAAGTGTTCATTACAAACGGCGGCGAAGCGGATACGTACATCACTTTTGCGGTCACGGATGCCAGCAAGGGAAGCAAAGGAATTTCCGCTTTCATCGTGGAGAAAGATACGCCGGGCTTTATCGTCGGCAAAAAGGAAAAGAAAATGGGGCTGCACGGCTCCTACACGACTGAACTGGTGCTTGACAACGCTCGCGTACCTGCTGCCAACCTGTTGGGGCAAGAGGGAGACGGCTTCTGTATTGCGATGGCGAACCTGGACACGGGCAGAATCGGAATCGCTGCGCAAGCGTTGGGGATCGCCGAGGCTGCTGTCCATTACGCGACAGAGTACGCAAAAGAACGCAAGCAGTTCGGACAACCGATCGCCAAGCAACAAGCTATCGGGTTCAAGCTCGCGGACATGGCGACAAAAGCGGAAGCAGCGAGACTGTTGGTGTATCGCGCAGCATCACTGCGCAGCCAGGGAATCGCCTGCGGCATGGAAGCGTCGATGGCAAAACGGTTCGCTACGGATACGGCGATGGAGCTGGCGACAGAAGCGGTACAAGTGTTTGGCGGGTACGGCTACACCAGAGAATATCCGGTTGAGCGTCTGTTCCGGGATGCCAAAGTTACGCAGATTTATGAGGGTACCAACGAAATTCAACGAATCGTAATCGCCAAGCATTTGCTTGCTGACTAAATAAAAGCCTTTTGTGCCGCCCGGTTACTGGGCTGACTAAAACAGGCGAAAACACATGGGGGAGTGAAAAAAATGAATTTCCAGCTCACGGAAGAACATGACATGATGCGTAAAATGATCCGCGATTTCGCAGAAAACCAGGTGGCTCCGACAGCAGCCGAGCGCGATGAGGAAGAGCGCTTCGACAGATCCATTTTTGAACAGATGGCAGAGCTTGGCTTGACGGGCATCCCTTGGCCGGAAGAATACGGAGGCGCTGGCGCGGACTACTTGAGCTACGTCATTGCAGTCGAAGAACTCTCCCGTGTGGATGCGTCGATCGGCGTAACTTTGTCCGCACAAGTATCGCTGGCAAGCTGGCCGATTTACAAGTTTGGCACAGAAGAGCAGAAACAAAAGTTTTTGCGTCCATTGGCAGAAGGCAAAAAAATGGGAGCTTACTGTTTGACTGAGCCAGGCTCAGGCTCCGACTCCGCAGGAATGCGTACAACTGCTGTGCGCGATGGCGACCACTACATTTTGAACGGCAGCAAAATTTTCATCACCAATGCGGGTGAAGCAGAGATTTACATCGTTTTTGCCGTAACCAGCCCTGAGCTGAAACACAAGGGAGTTACCGCCTTCATCGTGGAAAAAGGCATGGACGGCTTCACGATGGGCAAAAAGGAGAAAAAGCTGGGCATTCGTTCCTCGCCAACTTTGGCGGTGAATTTTGAAGATGTACGAGTTCCTGTAGAGAATAGGCTCGGCGAGGAAGGTCAAGGCTTCAAAATCGCCATGATGACGCTGGACGGCGGACGAAACGGAATCGCTGCCCAAGCGGTTGGCATCGCGCAGGGAGCTTTCGAGCACGCCCTTGCTTATGCCAAAGAACGCAACCAGTTCGGGAAGCCGATCGCGTCCTTGCAAGCCATCCAGTTCAAGCTGGCTGACATGGCAACCAAAATCGAAGCCGCTCGCTTGCTCACGTATCAGGCTGCATGGCTGGAAGACCAGGGCCTGCCTTACGGAAAAGCATCTGCCATGTCCAAAGTATTCGCGGGCGATATCGCGATGGAGGTTACGATCGAAGCGGTGCAAGTATTTGGCGGGTACGGCTACACCCGTGAGTACCCTGTCGAGCGCTTCATGAGGGATGCGAAAATCACGCAAATTTATGAGGGCACTAATGAAATCCAGCGCGTAGTAATCAGCAACTACCTGCTAAAAGAATAGAGAAATCATTACCGACAACCACGATTGTTCCAACTAGCTGAACGCAAAAAGATTTTTTGATAAGGCCTGTGGAAAAGAAAGGTTTGGCTTTGCGCTCTTACTCGCGTATAATTGTTTGCGAAAAGATCGTCAATGAGCGTTTGCGCCTTTCTTTTCCTGAAAGTGTCTGACTAAACGCTCAGTCGGTTGGAAGGGTGGATTTGTTGTGTCCGAAAGAAGAAAAACCATACCGTCCTTGGTAAAGGACCCGAAGTTGATTGAAAAACGCCGGGAGCAGATTATTGAAGCTGCCGTTCATCTCTTCATTAATAAAGGTTTTCACAAAACGACGACGAGGGAGATCGCCCGGGCTTCCGGGTTCAGTATCGGCACCTTGTACGAGTACATCGAATCGAAGGAAGACGTGCTTTATCTCGTTTGCGATGCGATTCATGCCGAGATGGAGACGCGTTTGCGCGAAGCGATCAATTTTAACGGCACAGGCTTGAAAATTTTGAAGCTCGCACTCAAAAGCTTGATCCGCGTGATGGATCAGATGAGCGACCGCGTCCTGCTCATTTATCAGGAGTCGAAGTCGCTGCCGAAAGAAACGCTTCGTTACGTTCTGGGACGTGAAGAAGAGATTGCCCAAATTTTTGTGGAGATCCTGCAAAAAGGGATTGCCGACGGTTCGCTGCGCATTGATGAGAAGCATGTCAAGCTGATGGCTGACAATATCATGGTGCTGGGCGAAATGTGGGTGTTCCGTCGCTGGGCTCTGCACAAGCACTATACGTTGGAGGAGTTCACCGAAAAGCAGATTACGCTGTTGCTTCGTGAAATCAGTGTCTCCGACTAAGTCATTTACTTGAATCTCGGGGAGAGTGGAACGATGGAAACCGAAGTGTATCGTCCGCAAAACAAGGTGCGTTTTGTGACCGCTGCCAGCTTGTATGACGGTCACGACGCCTCGATCAATATCATGCGCCGTATTTTGCAGTCATCGGGAGTGGAAGTGATCCATCTTGGTCACAATCGCTCGGTCGATGACATCGTGACTGCTGCCATCCAGGAGGATGTGCAGGGCATTGCCATCAGCTCTTATCAGGGCGGCCATGTGGAATATTTCAAATACGTGATTGATCTTTTGCGCGAGCGGGGAGCGGAGCATATCCGTGTCTTCGGGGGCGGCGGTGGAGTAATCGTTCCACGCGAGATTCGCGAGCTGGAGGAATACGGCGTCTGTAAAATTTACTCGCCGGATGACGGCAGGCGTTTGGGCTTGCAAGGCATGATCAACGACATGATCAGAAACAGCGATTTTCCGACCGTCAAACAGTTGGAAGACGAAGTAAAGGGCTTGCGCGAGCAGAATCACAAGGCTGTCGCCCGACTGATCTCTGTCGCGGAGTATGCGGTGGATCAGCCGGAGTGGAAGGAACCGTTGCAAGCAAGCGTGCTGGAAGCCCCAGAGTCGATTCCGGTGCTCGGGATCACAGGTACAGGTGGAGCCGGAAAAAGCTCGCTGACGGATGAGCTTGTTCGCCGCTTTATCCGTACGTATCCGGAAAAAACAGTCGCGATTCTGTCTGTCGATCCATCCAAGCAAAAATCGGGTGGAGCGTTGTTGGGCGACCGGATACGGATGAATGCCAACAACACGCCACGCGTCTACATGCGCAGTTTGGCGACGCGAAAGTCAGGCATGGAGCTGTCGGCGGCGTTGAAAGATGCCATTCAAGTAACGCGTGCCGCACAATTTGACTTGATCATCGTGGAGACGAGCGGGATCGGTCAGGGCGATGCGCAGGTGACGGAAGTGTGCGATGTTTCCATGTACGTCATGACCAGTGAATTTGGTGCGCCATCGCAGTTGGAAAAGATCGACATGCTCGATTTTGCGGACGTGATCGCGATCAACAAGTTCGAACGCAAAGGCTCGGAAGATGCTTTGCGGGAAGTGCGGAAGCAGTATCGTCGCAATCATCAGCTATTCGATTTGCCTGACGAGCAGGTCCCGGTTTACGGTACGATTGCCAGCCAGTTCAACGACCCGGGCACAAATGTGCTGTTTGCTGCTCTGATGCATAAAATTGTGCAAAAGACGAATGTGGACTGGTCTGTTGAGAATTTGGATACTACTCCTGTAAAAATTCACAAAACTTCGTTGATTCCGACAGAAAGAATCAACTATTTGCAAGAGATTGCGAATACGGTCCGCCAATACCAGGCGTACACCGATGAGCAGTCCGCTATCGCCCGCAAGCTGTATCAGCTGCACGGCGCCAAGGAAACGCTGCTTGCAGCGAAGGACGAAGCAGTAACCGAATTGATCGCGGTACTCGACAAGCAAATCAAGCTGTTCGAGGAAAAGCTTCATCCCGAATGCCGCAAAGTGCTCGACAACTGGCCCAAGCTCAAGGAAGCGTACAGACAGGACCAGTTTGTCACTCGCATTCGCGACAAGGAAATCGTCACGAAGCTGTTCAGCGAATCGCTGTCAGGTACGCGCATTTCGAAAGTAGCCGTGCCGGACTTCCATGACTGGGGCGAGATTTTGAAATGGTCGCTGAAGGAAAACGTACCAGGCGAGTTCCCTTATACAGCTGGGGTATTTCCGTTCAAACGCGAGGGAGAAGATCCAAAGCGGCAATTTGCGGGCGAAGGCACGCCTGAGCGCACGAACCGCCGTTTTCACTTCTTGTCCCAAAATGACGAAGCGAAGCGGCTGAGTACGGCTTTTGACTCGGTGACCTTGTATGGGGAAGATCCGGATTATCGTCCGGATATTTACGGGAAAATCGGAACGAGCGGCGTGAGCATCTGCACGCTCGACGACATGAAAAAGCTGTATGCCGGCTTCGACTTGTGTGCGCCGAGCACATCGGTTTCGATGACGATCAACGGTCCTGCTCCGATGATTTTGGCGATGTTCATGAATACGGCCATCGAGCAGCAGATCGAGAAGTTTGTCCAAAAGGAAGGGCGCCAGCCTACCGAGGAAGAAGCCAAACAAATCAAGGCGTATACGCTGTCGACGGTTCGCGGCACGGTCCAAGCGGATATTTTGAAAGAAGATCAGGGACAAAACACATGTATCTTCTCGACTGAATTTGCGCTGCGAATGATGGGCGACATCCAGCAGTATTTCATCGATCAAAAGGTGCGCAACTACTACTCCGTGTCGATTTCCGGCTACCATATCGCGGAGGCGGGGGCGAATCCGATTACCCAGCTGGCGTTTACGCTGGCGAACGGGTTTACGTATGTGGAGTATTACTTGAGCAGAGGCATGCACATTGATGACTTTGCGCCGAATCTGTCGTTCTTCTTTTCCAATGGACTGGACCCCGAGTATACGGTCATCGGCCGGGTCGCTCGCCGCATCTGGGCAACCGTGATGAAAAACCGCTACGGCGGGAATGAACGCAGCCAAAAGCTGAAATATCACATTCAAACATCCGGACGCTCCTTGCACGCGCAGGAGATGGATTTCAACGATATCAGAACGACGCTGCAAGCGCTGATTGCGATTTACGACAACTGCAATTCGCTGCATACCAATGCCTACGACGAGGCGATTACGACCCCGACAGAGAACTCTGTACGCCGGGCTATGGCGATCCAGATGATCATCAACAAGGAAATGGGCCTCGCGAAAAATGAAAACCCGTTGCAAGGCGCGTTTATTATTGAGGAGCTGACGGATCTGGTCGAAGAGTCCGTGATGCAGGAATTTGAACGGATCAGTTCTCGCGGCGGCGTGCTGGGAGCGATGGAGACGCAGTACCAGCGCGGCAAAATCCAGGATGAATCGATGTATTACGAGATGAAAAAGCACACAGGCGAGCTGCCGATTATTGGCGTGAATACTTTCATCAATCCGAACGCTTCCGAGGACGACTACGAGATCGAACTGGCGCGGGCGACCGAGGAAGAAAAAGAACAGCAAATCATCAACCTGAGAGCGTTCCAGGAGCGCCATCGCGATGTAGCTCCACAGGCGTTGCGCCGTTTGCAGGAAGTAGCGATGGCGGGCGAAAACATCTTCGCCGAACTGATGGAAACGGTGAAGGTCGCTTCGCTCGGACAGATCAGCGCCGCTTTGTATGAAGTCGGCGGTCAGTATCGGAGAAACATGTAGCGGCAAGTTTGGAGCGCAAAACGAAACAAGGGCCACCTTTGTATAGAGGCGGTCCTTGTTTTGGTTGTTATGGTCTACCCCTCACTAGAATGCCGCCGAAAAACTTCTTGGTTATACTCAACCGATCTCCCGCGGGGAATACTCAAACTCACCCAATGCTCGTTTTGCAACTGTTTCCCGATGTAAACGATTTGTCCGACGTGGTAGGAGTAGTGAGAGAGCTGACGCTGGATGGCTTTCATGACGGAGTGAGGCTCGTTTCGGATCGTGACTGTTTTCATCAGGTCGTCATGCGAAAGCGCGGCCAGAGCGGCAAACAGAACTTGCCAGCCTGTCTCCCAACAGGCGATCAGGTCCTCTTTCGTAGCGAAGCCGCCTTCAAATTCCTGGTCGCGATTGCGGCCGGGTTTTTCGCCATCGCTTCCGAACAGATCGGTCCATCTGGCTACCATGTTGCCTGACAGATGTTTGACGATGATTGCAATGCTGTTGGACTCGCTGGAAGGTGCTTGCTGAAGCTGCTCCAGGGAGAGCTGTTCGATCGTCTTTTCCCCGAGTTTTTTCACATCGAAAAACTTGTCTGTCGTACATGAAAGAAACTCCTGTGCCCATTCCATTCGCTTCACTCCTTTCTTTATCTATTTGATCTTACATGAAAATGGTTACACCTTGTTTGAAAGCCTTGCATTTTCGGCTAAAATAAGGAATACTGTATGTTAGCCTTCGTATGTTGAACGACATGCGAAAAAGGAAATGGACTTCATTTATGTATTGCCTATGCAAAGCCTGCGTCCACCAGAAAAGGGCGAGGTCGGTATTGAACCCAATAGTTTTCTAATGGAAAGGACGTGCCCTGGGTGAGTCAATTGTTTGCTCATATTGATCCCGAGAAACTGAGCGAGATGGCGTTGGTTGATATTGCGTATGAAATTTTGCGTGAAACCAACCGCACTTACAACTTCCGCGAGCTGATGGATGAACTGGTTACCGTTCGTAACATGACAAACGAACAACTCATGGCAATCATCGCGCAAGTATACACAGAAATTAACATTGACGGCCGTTTTGTATGCCTTGGCGACAACGTGTGGGGATTGAAGCGCTGGTACCCGACTGACACAGTTGAAGAGACGCAAGAAGGCGGCGGAACCAAAAAGAAAAAAATTATCCTCGAGGACGACTTCGACGATTACGACACCGAAGACGAAGTGGTTGAGGATTACGAAGACGACGATGTTGTCATTTTCGAAGACGAAGAAGAATTTGTTGATGAGGATGCAGAGATCGAGGATGAAGAGATCGATGCTGAAATCGACGAAGAGGAGCTCGAAGAAGAGGAAGACGAGCTGTTCGACGAGGAGCTTGAAGAAGAGGAAGCTGACGAAGAGTTGGAAGATGAAGAGGATAAGTGATAAGTCCTTGACTTCCGCTTGAGGGACAGATAAAATACTCCTTGGGCTTCACATGAAGAAGGATTAAATAAGGGAAACTATAAAACAAAAGTGCCCCTACCCCATTGCATGAAGGGATAGGACTCGCTTTTGTTTTTCTTTTTTTGGGAGCCGTCTTCATACGTTTTTTACTACTACTAAAGGGTTAGGGAAAGAGGGGACGTTAACGATGACGAAGTATATTTTTGTGACAGGCGGGGTCGTATCCTCGTTGGGAAAAGGAATTACAGCGGCTTCTCTGGGCCGACTCCTGAAAAATAGGGGCTTGAAGGTAACGATCCAGAAGTGCGATCCGTACATCAACGTTGACCCAGGGACAATGAGCCCGTATCAACATGGTGAAGTGTTCGTAACGGATGATGGAGCGGAAACCGACCTGGACCTGGGACACTATGAGCGCTTTATCGACATCAACCTGAGCGCGAACTCCAACGTAACGACTGGAAAAATCTACTCAACCGTCATCGCCAAAGAACGTCGTGGAGACTATCTGGGTGGAACTGTTCAAGTGATTCCGCACATCACCAACGAGATCAAAGACCGCATTTTCCGCGCTGGCCGTGAAACAGGAGCCGATGTGGTCATTACCGAGATCGGTGGAACTGTAGGGGATATCGAGAGCTTGCCGTTCCTGGAAGCGATTCGTCAAATCAAGAGCGACATTGGCCGTGAAAACGTCATGTACATTCACGTGACTCTTGTTCCTTACATCAAGGCCGCTGGCGAAATGAAAACAAAGCCAACCCAACACAGCGTGAAAGAACTGCGCAGCCTGGGCATCCAGCCAACCGTTATCGTAACTCGTACCGAACAGCCTATGACACAAGAAATGAAGGACAAGCTGGCGCTGTTCTGTGACATCGACAAAAATGCGGTTGTGGAGTGCGTAGACGCCGAGACACTGTACGATGTTCCGCTGCAACTGCAAGCCCAAGGTCTGGATGACTACGTGTGCCGCCATCTCGGTCTGGCTTGCCAGGAAGCAGACATGACGGAGTGGAAATCGCTGGTTGGCAAAATCAAAAACTTGTCCAAGACCACCACTATTGCGATCGTCGGGAAATACGTAGAGCTGCACGACGCTTATTTGTCTGTAGCAGAAGCGCTGTACCACGGCGGTTATGCGAATGATTCCAAAGTGGAAATCAAATGGGTGCACGCAGAAGAAGTTACGCCAGAAAACGTAGCCGAGATGCTGGGCGATGTGAACGGCGTGCTGGTGCCAGGCGGCTTCGGCGATCGCGGTATCGAAGGAAAAATCATCGCTACCCGTTACGCTCGCGAAAACAAGGTGCCGTTCCTCGGAATTTGCCTCGGTATGCAAATCGCGGTTATCGAGTTTGCCCGTCACGTGGCAGGCATGGATGGTGCCAACAGCTCCGAGATCAACCCGGAAACAGCTTATCCAGTTATCGACCTTTTGCCAGAACAAAAGGAAATCGAGGACAAAGGCGGAACTATGCGTCTTGGCATCGGACCTTCCAAAGTGGAAGAAGGCACGCTGACTGAAGCTGCTTACGGCAGCACATTGGTGTATGAGCGCCACCGTCACCGTTATGAAGTCAACAACGAATATCGCGAGCAACTGGCTCAATTGGGCCTGCGCTTTGCAGGTACGTCGCCGGATGGCCGCCTGGTGGAAATCGTGGAAGTTCCAGACCATCCTTGGTATGTGGCTACCCAGTTCCATCCGGAGTTCACTTCCCGTCCGAACCGTCCGCAACCATTGTTCCGCGACTTCGTCAAAGCTTCCCTGAACCTGAATCGATAAATGTTTGCATAAAAAAGACGCCCCGGCGAAATCAATCGTCGGCGCGTCTTTTCTGTTTTCAATGAAAGAGCGGCGATAGCCAGGCTACCCAATAAGCGGCGGGAACAAGCAGAAGCTGCGCCAGAACGGTTCCGAAAAAGCGGGAAATCATCAGCCACAAATACATGTCGCGAATGGACTCCTGCGTCGCTTTTCCCTGCATGGCCTTCTCGGTCAAAAGGGCAACCTGCGGGTCGACCAGAATGGTCATGAAGATCGTCGCAAAGCCGTTGATCATGCCGGAAGACATCAGTACGGTTGCTTTGTAGTCAGGCGTCAAAAGGGTTGCATACAGCACGGAGAGCACGCTGCTGGTATAGATGGCTGTCCCCAGGCAGTTGAGCAGCAAAAGGCGTTTGGGGATGCCTTTGATGCGAAAGCGGGAGATGCCTTGCCAACTCGGGATTCGCACGTGGTGCCGGACGCGGCGGATGCTGTCTACCGTGACGGCTGTGCGCAGCATTTGCGGGATCGAGCCGGCCAATTCCAGATGGGAAATCACCCGCTTGGAAATTTGGACAAACGTAGGAAACAGCACGATGGCTGCCAGCGTCCCTACTGAGGAGGCGACGATAATCAAATGCAGCTGCCAGCTCGGATCGGTGTGCAGCATGGCAGCCTGATCCATCAATCCGCCAGTGAACGGACCTTGGATCAGGTTGGAGGTGCGGGAGAGAAGCAGCGTAATGCCGACAAGCGACAGGGCGACCGCGATTCTCCCTGTTTGTACGCCTGCGAAGCGAATGGCGTAGGAAAGTGTCTCTGTCATATGGATAACAAACGTTAACAGGCAAATCAACCAGAGCGCATCCATCTTGTTTTTCGGCTCCTTGCGTGGTGCAAAAATGGTATTCCTAATTATACTCGAAATGGACACTGCGGGAAATTTTCAATAGACGAAGCGCAAAACGGGCAGGAGTTTCCTGATTTTAGGCGAAACCATAATTAATTAAGGAAATGGATTCGTCAGGGGGGAGTAACCGTGTTCGACAAACATGATAAAAAGGTACTGGTTGTCGATGACCAGTATGGGATTCGCATTTTGTTGTACGAGGTACTGGGCAAAGAGGGATACAAAACATTCCAGGCTGCAAACGGGAAGATGGCCCTGGAGATTGTGGAAAAAGAATCGCCTGATCTGGTCATTCTCGACATGAAGATTCCAGGCATGGACGGGATTGAGATTTTGAAGCATATCAAGAAAATCAATCAGGAAATCAAGGTAATCATGATGACCGCTTATGGCGAACTGGACATGATCAAGGAAGCGACGCAACTGGGAGCGCTTACCCATTTCACCAAACCGTTTGATATCGACGAATTGCGAATGGCTGTTCAGCAGCAGCTTGCCTGCTAGTGCTTTGGACAAGTCTTCGTGGGGACAAGCGTACCTGTTAACATACGCCTGTCTGTGATATAATAAGCCACGTGATTGAAGTTAGCAGAGGAGGATTTCCCAAATGCCACTGGTACCTATGACCGCTTTTACCGAAGACGTCAAATTGCATAAATACGCCGTCGGACAATTTAACCTGAACAATCTCGAGTTTACTCAAGCGATTACGGAAGCTGCGATGGAAGAAAAATCGCCTGTGATTTTTGGTGTTTCCGAGGGAGCGCTTAAATACATGGGTCTTGATTACACGGTAGCCATTGCAAAAGTGGCGGCAGAACGCGCAGGAGTACCTGTTGCGCTGCACCTGGATCACGGCAGCAACTTTGACATTGTCATGAAGTGCATTCGCGCAGGATTTTCTTCGGTTATGTTCGATGGTTCCCACCATTCGTTTGAAGATAACCTTCGCTTGACCAAACAGGTTGTTGAGGCTGCTCACGCTGTAGGCGTTTCTGTAGAAGGTGAACTCGGTACCATCGGCGGGGTAGAGGACGACCTGTCTGTTGACGAGGAAGACGCTACTCTGGCGAATCCGGAAGAAGCGATCCGCTTCTGGGAAGAAACAAAAGTAGACTACGTAGCCATTGCAGTGGGAACAGCTCACGGCATGTACAAAGGCGTGCCAAAAATTCGCTACGACATTATCGAAAAAGTAGCAAGCAACATCGGAGCGCCAATCGTGCTGCACGGTGGTTCCGGCGTACCAGACGATGCGATTGTGGAATCGATCAGACTGGGCGTAGGAAAAATCAACGTAAATACAGAAAGCCAAGTCGCATGCACCGAAACGGTTCGCAAAGCGTTGGCTGCGAAACCTAACGAAATCGATCCGCGCAAATACCTGGGTCCTGCTCGCGATGCGATCAAGGAAGTCGTAAAAGGAAAAATGCGCCTGTTCGGAAGTAGCAACCGCGCGTAACTAGGAGGATAATCATGCGTTTTTTGATTGATACGGCAAATGTAGATGAAATTCGCGAGATTCACGAATGGGGCGTTTTGGCTGGAGTAACGACGAACCCTTCTCTTGTTGCAAAAGAAGGCCGTGACTTTGTCGAAACCCTCAAAGAGATCATCGATATCGTAGATGGACCGATCAGTGCGGAAGTCATCAGCACCGATGCCAAAGGGATGATTGAAGAAGGCGAAAAGCTGGCTTCTCTCTCCAAAAACATCGTGATCAAGCTGCCGATGACGGCTGAAGGTCTGAAGGCAACCAAGTATTTTGCCAAGCGCAAGATCAGAACGAACGTAACGCTGGTGTTTTCCGCTAACCAGGCGCTGCTTGCTGCTCGCGCAGGTGCAAGCTTCGTGTCTCCGTTCCTGGGACGTCTGGACGATATCGGCCAAGACGGCATGCAGCTGATCGAAGACATCGCAGAGATTTTCTCTGTGCATGGCATCGATACGGAAATCATCGCAGCATCTGTTCGTCACCCTGTTCATGTGACAGAAGCCGCTCGCCGTGGTTCGCACTTCGCTACCATTCCGGCAAAAGTATTCAAGCAACTGATTGCTCACCCATTGACAGACAGCGGTTTGGAGAAGTTCCTCGCTGACTGGGCAAGCATGCAAAAATAAGGACACGTACCGAAAGTTCAAGCACCTTTCTCATTGGGGAAGGTGCTTCTTTCCCGATTACACCTGAGGAGAGCGATGCATGGATAAGCTGATCATCAATGGTGGAAAACCGCTAGCGGGAACGGTGACCATCAGCGGAGCAAAAAACAGCGCAGTCGCACTGATTCCTGCCGCATTGTTGGCGGATGGACCTGTTGTTATTGAAAATCTGCCCCGTATTCAGGATGTAGATATCTATCACGAGCTCCTGCGGGAAATGGGAGCTGACGTGCTGTTCGAAGAAGACTGGATGGAAATCGACGGGCGCTTGATGAAGCTGATGCTCATGCCTAACGGCAGAATCAAAAAGCTGCGCGCCTCTTACTATTTGTGGGGAGCCTTGCTTGCCAAATTCGGAGAGGCACAGGTAGGATTGCCTGGCGGATGCGATTTGGGGCCAAGACCTGTCGATTTGCATATCAAAGGCTTTGAAGCGATGGGCGCCGAGGTCGAGAACAAAAACGGCGTGATGACCATCCGGGCCAAGCGCGGTCGTCTGCAAGGCGCGAGAATATACCTTGATCTCGTCAGCGTAGGAGCTACGATCAACATCATGCTTGCTGCCTCCAAGGCAGATGGCGTGACCATTATTGAAAACGCTGCCCGTGAGCCGGAGATCGTCGATGTGGCGACTCTGCTCAACAATATGGGAGCAAACATCAAAGGCGCGGGTACGGACGTCATTCGCGTCCAGGGTGTGGAGCGTCTGCGGGGTTGCCGTCATACGATTATTCCGGACCGGATTGAAGCCGGCACCTACATGATCGCGGCAGCGGCTACGAATGGCAACGTGCTGGTGGAAAACGTGATTCCGAAGCATTTGGAGTCGCTGACCGCCAAGTTGCGTGAGATTGGCGCACAAGTGATGGAAATGGACGATTGCATTCAGGTGATGGGCCGGGATTCTTACCGTTCTATCGATGTGAAGACAAGTCCGTATCCGGGTTTTCCTACAGACTTGCAGCAGCCGATCACGACGCTTCTGACTCTTGCCAAAGGATCGAGCATCGTCACAGACAATATTTACAGCTCGCGTTTTCGCCATGTGGATGAATTGCGGCGCATGGGGGCGACACTGAAGGTAGAAGGACGCTCGGCTGTGATCGAAGGCGGCAGCAAGCTGAACGGAGCGAAAGTCGTGGCTTCTGATCTGCGGGCAGGAGCGGCGCTGTTTATCGCCGGGTTGGCAACGAGCGGCACGACCGAGCTGGAAGGTCTTGAGCATATCGACCGTGGTTATGAAAATTTGGTGGGCAAGCTGCAAACGCTCGGTGCCGACGTGATTCGGGTAGGCTTGCAGCACACGGAAAGCCCACAACGTTAACCAATCATCAGGAGAGGAGTCTTCCAGAATGGAGCGCAGTTTGACACTGGAACTGGTGCGTGTAACCGAAGCGGCTGCTTTGGCTTCCGCCAGTTGGATGGGGTTAGGACGAAAAGATGAGGCTGACGATGCGGCAACGACTGCCATGCGCAAGGAATTTGAAAAAGTTCCGATGGATGGCGTAGTTGTAATCGGGGAAGGCGAAATGGACGAAGCTCCGATGCTTTATATCGGCGAGCGTCTCGGTCAAGGAGTAGCGCCAGCGGTAGATGTGGCTGTCGACCCGTTGGAAGGAACCAATATTCTCGCAAAAGGGACATGGGGCGCTATTTCTGTCATTGCCATTGCCGATCGCGGAAATTTGCTGCATGCTCCTGACATGTATATGGAGAAAATGGCAGTAGGGCCAAAAGCGGTCGGGAAAGTAGACATCAACGCTCCGATCCGCGACAACCTGAAAGCAGTAGCCGCGGCACAAGGCAAAGATATCAGCGACCTGGTCGCGATTGTCCTCGACCGTGACCGCCATTCCCGCATCATTCACGAAATTCGCGAGGCTGGCGCGCGCATCCGCCTCATTTCGGACGGGGATGTGGCTGCGGCGATCAATACGGCATTCCCTGATACGGGTGTAGACATTTTGTTCGGTTCTGGCGGAGCGCCAGAGGGCGTGCTGGCTGCCGTTGCCTTGAAATGCCTCGGAGGAGAAATCCAGGGCAAGCTGCTGCCGCAAAGCGAAGAAGAAATTCAACGTTGTGTCAAAATGGGGCTGACCAACCCGCACCAAGTATTGTTCATGGATGATTTGGTCAAGGGTGACGACGCCATTTTTGCAGCAACTGGCGTAACAGATGGCGAATTGCTGAAAGGGGTTCGTTTTCAAGGAACCCGTGCCACGACGCATTCTGTTGTTATGCGTGCAAAAACGGGAACGGTACGCTTCATCGAAGGGAACCACCGCCTGGAACGCAAGCCTTCGCTCGGCTTGTAAGAAACGAGTTTAGACAGATGAACTTTCAAGAGTAAATAAAGAGTGGTGGATGTATGTTACTTTCTGAACTAGAAGAGAAGAAACTGACCGATCTCTATAAACTGGCCAAAGAGTACCACATCCCGTATTACTCCCAACTGAAGAAGAAGGAATTGATCTTCGCGATACTTCGGGCACGGGCAGAGCGGGATGGCCTGATGTTTATGGAGGGCGTGCTGGAAATCTTGCCGGAGGGCTACGGCTTCCTCCGTCCGATCAACTATCTCCCAAGCTCGGAAGACATCTACATCTCCCAGTCGCAGATTCGCCGTTTTGATCTGCGCATGGGGGATGTGGTGTCGGGCAAGGCGAGGCCGCCAAAAGAAAACGAGCGTTACTTTGGGTTGTTGCAAGTAGAGGCAGTGAACGGAGAAGACCCTGAGACTGCTTCGGAGCGTCTGCATTTCCCCGCTTTAACACCGCTGTATCCTCAAACCAAGCTAGTGCTGGAAACTGCGCCCGAGCGAGTTTCCACCCGCCTGATGGATCTTCTTGCCCCTGTTGGACTCGGACAGCGTGGATTGATCGTCGCCCCGCCGAAAGCGGGTAAAACCATGCTGCTGAAAGAGATTGCCAACAGTATCACGGAAAGCCGGCCGGATATTCATCTGTTTGTTTTGCTCATCGACGAGCGTCCGGAAGAGGTAACCGATATGCAACGTTCCGTCAAGGGAGAAGTGGTAGCTTCGACTTTTGACGAGCTGCCGGAAAATCACATCAAAGTGGCAGAGCTTGTGCTGGAGCGGGCCAAACGTTTGGTCGAACACAAAAAAGATGTTGTGATCCTGCTGGATTCCATTACCCGGCTCGCACGCGCCTACAACTTGGTGATTCCGCCAAGCGGCCGTACATTGTCCGGCGGTATCGATCCGGCTGCGTTCCACCGTCCCAAGCGCTTTTTCGGTTCGGCACGCAATATCGAAGAGGGCGGCAGCCTGACGATTTTGGCTACAGCTTTGGTCGAGACAGGCTCGCGCATGGACGATGTGATCTATGAGGAGTTCAAAGGAACGGGCAACATGGAGCTTCATCTGGATCGCAAGCTGGCTGAACGCCGCATTTTCCCGGCGATCGACATTCGCCGTTCGGGAACGCGTCGCGAGGAACTGCTGCTGACCAAAGAAGAGCTGGATAAGCTGTGGATGATCCGCAAGAACATGAACGAAACGAACGAATTTGTCGACTCGTTCATCAAGAAGCTTGCGGACACGAAGACAAACGAAGAATTTTTGCAGACCCTGGAAACGAAGCAACAAGGACGGGGAAAAGCTGCTGGCACGACGGTGAGTTCATGACTCGCCGTCATTTTTTTTGCCTGTTTTGCATACCGTAAGAGAGTTGGAGGAAAAAGGAGGAGAGAATCTGTGGAGTATGTGCATGTTCCTGCGCCCATTGAGAGCCAGGTTGAAGCGAAAAAGGTTGTCGTGGAGCAAGCGCTGTTTCAAGCGTTCAATCCTTACGCAGGTTTGACCAAGCAAGCGCCTTCGGCTAAAAGCAATGCGATGGTGTACTCTGTCCGCGAAGGAGACACTCTGTCTGGAATTGCCGAGCGGTATGGCCTTACGCTGAAAAAGCTGGTAGAGACGAATCAAATCAGCAACCCGGGCTTGCTTTCGGTCGGGATGAAACTGGTTATTGCCAAAGATGAAGTGACCCATATGGTGAAGCAAGGAGAGACGATCGATTACATAGCAAGAAGGTATGGAGTCAGCAAGGAATTGTTGCTGGATCGCAATCCGCTATTAAAATGGCTGTCGGACAACCTGTATGTGGGACAGGTTGTGTACATTCCTGTTGCCGGAGGGCCGCCGATGCAGGCAGAAGAGCTGCAGCAAAAGCGGAACACCACCCAGGCGGCAAGCAGGCAAGTAGTGGCGCGGATTCGCGGCCGAATGGATTGGCCTGTAGAGGGAGCGACGATTACAAGCGGCTTCGGAACACGCTGGGGCAAGGTGCACAAAGGCGTGGATTTGTGGAACGAGCAGGAGGCCAAAACGCCGATTTTGGCAGCGAAAGCAGGGAAGGTGGTCGAGGCGGGCGCCAATCGATCCGGGTACGGTCGGATGGTCGTACTGGACCACGGAGACGGTTTGCAAACTTTTTACGCCCATATGCGGACGATTTTGGTCACGTCCGGCCAAAGCGTAGAAGCGGGCGATGTCCTCGGCTACATGGGTCAGACGGGCGATTCGACCGGGTATCACCTGCACTTTGAAGTCAGACAGGACGATGTGCCGATCAACCCGCTCCCGTATCTCGGCAGGTAACCCTTCACAATTTACATTGCTTTTTCAATGCGTTACAATGGGCAAAGCAAAGAAGCGAGGCGATTTTCCCATGTATTTAGTATACGCAGATGAAAACGGCAATGTTTACGACCACCCGGGATTGTTCTCGGTGGCGCGCAACGGCGATATATTGACAGAAATTCTGGAAGAAGAACTGATTCCGCTGCCGGAAGGAGCGACGTTGGTCAGTTTGCCAGATACGGTGCCGATCGGGATGGACCCCGATACGGGCGAAATGATCAAGCTCGACGGCTGTACAGCGGTTGGAGCGCTTGTTCCACAAGGAATTACCCGTCTTTTGCTGCCTGGCTATGTGAAAACAAACCGGGAGAGCAAGCTGCCGCTGTTCGGCTATTCGGCAGTGGTGTGGAAAGACAATCGGTTTTGGGTGGCAGGCAGAGCGAGTGACGATATTTACAAATGGGACCCGCTCAATTTCCCGATGGATGAGTTGAGACAGCGTGTGGAAAAGACGTTGGAGCTGTTTCCGCAAAACCGGATTTTGAATCACCTGTCTCACTGTGCGCTGGAGTACGAGTGCTTGACCGCCTCCAATAACTTTTTCAACCGCTGGGAAGGCAGTCTGCCTGTCTCCTACACCTGTAATGCGGGTTGCTATGGCTGTATTTCCGAGCAACCTGACGACAGCGGCTTCCCGTCTCCACAGACACGGATGAACTTCAAGCCGACAGAGGACGAGCTGGTCGAAGTGATGCTGCACCACCTGCAAACACCGGAAAGCATCATCAGCTTCGGTCAAGGCTGCGAGGGCGAGCCGTCCACCATGGCAGGAATTATCGTGCCAGCCATGCGTCGTGTGCGGGAGACGACAGACATGGGCTTCATCAACATCAATACCAATGCGGGCTTGACCGATCACATCAAAGGGATTGTGGACGCCGGACTGGACTTGATGCGTGTCAGCATTATCAGTGCGATTGACGAGCATTACAACGCTTACTATCGTCCGCGCAACTACACGCTGGAAAATGTAGCCCGATCGGCCGAATACGCTGCTTCCAAGGGCGTGTACACCTCGATCAACTACTTGTGCTTCCCGGGCGTGTTCGACCGCGAAGAAGAGATGGAAGCTATGATCAACTTCATTCGCCGGACGGGAATCAAGCTGATTCAAATGCGCAACCTGAACATCGATCCGGAAAGCTACCTGGCGATGATTCCAAAAGCGCAGGGCGAAGTCTTCGGAATGAAGCAGGCGATTGAGATTTATCAGGAAGAACTGCCGGATGTCGTAATCGGATCGTTTACGCACATTCCGCCGGCAGAACTGCGCCGCAGGAAAAACATGGCCTGATCGGTCAACCTGTTGCATTTCAGCTGACAGCATGCTACTATCTTTTATGTGTTTATATAACTCTGTTTCGGCAAACGATTCAGGGCGGAAAGAGGTGTAGTGAGATGAAACAAGGTATTCATCCTAAGTACAACGTAGTAACTGTTACATGTGCATGCGGTAACGAATTTGAATCCGGTTCCGTGAAACAAGCGTTGAAAGTGGAGATCTGCTCCAACTGCCATCCTTTCTTCACTGGAAAACAAAAATTCGTGGATGCTGGCGGCCGTGTAGACCGTTTCAAACGCAAATACAATCTGTCCTAATCAGACGGGATTGGAGCAACCAGGTAGAGCAATCTGCCTGGTTTTGTCTTTTTCCGGAACAAAATTATCGCGGACAGCAAGGGGGGCAATCGATGACAGCCATCATCTGGTTTCGGCGCGATCTGCGTTTGCACGACCACGCGGCTTTACATACGGCAGCGCTTACGGGCGAACCGGTTGTCCCGTTGTTCATTATGGACGATGCCTTTTGCCAGCCTGACGCTGTTGCAGACAAGCGATCGCATGCGTTTTTATCGGCTGTGGACAACCTGGCGGGCAGCTTGCAAGAAGTTGGCGGGAGGCTCCTGATTCGCCGGGGGAATCCGGCTGACGTGCTTTGTGAGGTCGCTCGCGAGACGGGGGCAGACAAAGTCTTTTACAATCGCGCATACACTCCCGAAGCGCGAAAACGCGATGCGACTGTAACGGAAGCTTTGGAGCGGCAAGGCATGCGCGTTCATGCTTGCAAAGATTTGCTCATGCATGAGCCAGGCGACATTTTAACCAGGCAGCGGACGCCGTATGCGTTGTTTACCCCTTATAAACGGGTGTGGCTCACCCTTCCGAAAGACCGCCCTTTTCCACAGCCGACATCATGGCGAATGTGTGAAGGACTGGCCGAGATGCCAGGGGAATCGGCTCCTTTGGCCGAAGCTTTTGGGCGCAAACGTCCCGTTGGCAGTGAATGGGCGACGGCTCTGTTTGGAGAGCGGACAGCTCGCGAGCGATTGCAGCAATTTATGCACGAAGCTGTGCATCGATATAAAGAACGGCGCGATTTCCCCGGACTGGATGCGACTTCGCACTTGTCTTTTGCCTTGAATGCAGGCACGTTGTCGATTCGTACGGTGTATCACCAGGCGCTGGAGGCCATGGAGGAAGCCAGGGGAGAAGAGGTCGCCTCCGTGGAAGCGTTTGTCACGGAGCTTGTCTGGAGAGAGTTTTATCAGCAAGTGCTGTATCATCACCCGCACACGACCGATCACGCGTTTTTGCCGCAGTTTGAAGCGGTCGCCTGGGAAAATGACGAAGCGCTGTTTTCGGCTTGGTGCAACGGGGAGACGGGCTATCCGATCGTCGATGCAGCGATGAAGCAACTGAACGAAACAGGCTGGATGCACAATCGGCTGCGCATGATTGCGGCTTCTTTTTTGACCAAGGATTTGCTGGTGGATTGGCGGTGGGGGATGCGCTATTTTGCGAAGCAGCTTGTCGACTTCGACGAGGCGGCCAATATCGGCGGCTGGCAATGGAGCGCTTCTACCGGGACGGACCCGCAGCCGTACTTCCGCATTTTCAATCCGGTTGCGCAAGGCGAGAAATTCGATCAGGACGGGACTTTTGTCAAAAAATATCTTCCCGTTCTGAGGGAAGTCCCTCTACAATATATCCATAAGCCTTGGGAGATGCCTGAGCATGTGCAGGAGCAGGCGGGATGCAGGCTCGGCCTGGATTATCCTGATCCTTGCGTCGATCATGCGAGCAGACGGAAGCTGGCGATGTCGTTGTTTCAAGAGGCGAAAGACAGCTACGCCAGGACGCAAAAATGAATCAGTTCTAGGCAAAAGGGAGATAGAGACGTGGCACAATTATATTTTCGTTACGGGGCAATGAATGCCTCCAAATCTATTCAGTTGCTGACGGTCGCTCACAACTACGAGCAATCCGGCAAAAAAGTAGTCGTGTTCACGCCGGCGGTCGATGATCGGTACGGCGTGGGGAAAGTAGCATCGCGGGTAGGGATCAGCAGAGAAGCGATTCCGATTGGCGAGGAAACCAATTTGTATGAGATTGTCGCGGCCGAAACGGTAAAACCGCACTGTGTACTGGTGGACGAGGCGCAGTTCATCAGCCGCCATCATGTGGACCAGCTGGTGGCGATTGTCGATCAGCTCGGAATCCCCGTCATCGTCTACGGCTTGCTGAAAAACTTCAAGAACGAGCTTTTCCCGGGAAGTGCCGCGTTGTTGTGTGAAGCGGACAAGGTGGAAGAGATCAAAACAGTGTGCGTTTACTGCAACAAAAAAGCGACGCATATCCTCAAATTCAAAAATGGACAACCTGTATACTCCGGAGAGACGATTGAGATCGCTGGCAACGACACGTACAGCAGCGTCTGTCGCAAGCATTATTACAACCCTCCGGCAGCTCGCTAGAAGCCGAACAGGAAAAGCCACCCTTGTTTTTCGCTGTGCATGAGCCGAAAAGGCACTGCGCAGACTAAGCAAAACAGGAGGTGGCTTTTTCGTGCGAATCACGTCTTTTGGGAAAAGCTCACTGACAGTGCTGGGCATTCTCGTCCTCTCTTCTGCCTTGACTGTCGGGTGCGGCGGCCGCAATACTACTCAAGAAAAAGGTTCCAACACGCAAGCGATGGACGGTCAGTACCCTGCTTCGATCAAAGGGGAGCGGAGCGGGGAAGTTTTGCACCATCCTGCGCCGCCTGCCGCCGATCGTGACACTTTGATGGGGCGCAATCAAAACCCGAACTTGATCATCGGCCAGTCCAACGTGCGCAATACGCAAATCGACATGAACAACATGGAAATGATGGCGAAGTCGGTAAAAGGCGTCGAGAACGCCCGTATCACACTGAATGGCGGCAATGCATATGTTACTCTTGACCTTGTGCATAACATTACGGCGAGCCAGGCGCGATCGGTGGAGCAGCAAGTTATTGCGCTTTTGCAGCAAAAAATCCCGCGCTATGACTTCCACGTCACCTCCAATGAGGGCTTTCACCGTTGATCGTGTGACTGGAACTGGTATGGCAAGGCTCGGCATCGCCGGGCCTGTTTTGCATCGCAAAAAGCAGAAATTTCCAGCCAAATAATGCGCTTTGACTTATTTTCGCTTTCCTCCTATAATTTATCTGTTATAATCGATTTTTAGTATTCTTTGCGATGGGGTGAAGTACAATGTTTACACGCTTATCCGCAGTTGAAGAGCGTTTTGAAGAGGTAACGAATCTCCTATGTGACCCCGACGTCATCAGCGATACAAAACGCTTGCGTGAACTGTCCAAGGAACAGTCTTCGTTGGAAGAGACAGTGACGACCTACCGTGAATATAAATCAGTTGTGAGTCAAATGGATGATGCCAAAGCCATGCTGGAAGAAAAGCTGGACGATGAAATGCGCGAAATGGTCAAGCTTGAAATCAGCGAATTGTCTGCCCGCAAGGAACAGCTGGAAGAACGCCTGAAAATTCTCCTGCTGCCAAAAGATCCAAATGACGAGAAAAACGTGATCGTGGAAGTGCGCGGCGCAGCAGGCGGCGATGAGGCAGCTCTGTTTGCGGCTGTTTTGTTCCGCATGTACACACGCTTTGCAGAGCGTCACGGCTTTAAAATCGAAGTGCTGGAAGCAAGTCCGACAGACATCGGCGGCTACAAGGAAATCGTCTTTTCGCTGTCCGGTCGCGGCGCATACAGCAAAATGAAGTTCGAAAGCGGCGCACACCGCGTGCAACGCATTCCGGCGACAGAATCCGGCGGACGTATTCACACTTCTACCGCTACTGTACTGGTATTGCCTGAGGCGGAAGATGTGGAAGTGGAAGTACACGAAAAAGACATTCGCATCGATACGTTCTGCTCCAGCGGCGCTGGCGGCCAGAGCGTCAACACGACCAAATCGGCTGTTCGCGTTACGCACATTCCGACGGGGATCATGGTTTCCTGTCAGGATG
Source organism: Brevibacillus sp. HD3.3A (assembly GCF_013284375.2). Classification (NCBI taxonomy): domain Bacteria; kingdom Bacillati; phylum Bacillota; class Bacilli; order Caryophanales; family Paenibacillaceae; genus Brevibacillus; species Brevibacillus sp. HD3.3A. The sequence goes on along the minus strand of NZ_CP085874.1, from coordinate 5,669,520 downwards.
AAAAATCGCAGCACTCCAATAAAGACAAGGCGCTTCGCGTTTTGCGCGCGCGCTTGTACGACTTTTATATGCAGCAGCAAAATGCGGAAGCTGACGCTACGCGCAAAAGCCTGGTGGGAACCGGGGATCGCAGCGAGCGCATCCGCACGTACAACTATCCACAAAGCCGCGTGACCGACCACCGCATCGGTCTGACTTTGCACCGTTTGGAATCGGTGCTGGAAGGCGAACTGGATGAAGTGATCGACAACCTGATTTTGCATGAACAAACGGAGCTTTTGAAGAGCCATGCACACTCAGCTTGATTGGTCTGATGTCACGACGATTCGAGAAGCCCTGACACGGGCTTCTTCCTTTTTGCGGGAAAAAGGGGCAAAAGACCCTGTATTCGAAGCGGAACTGATGATTCGCCACTGTTTGGGCTGGGATCGCACGAAGTATTTGATTTCGATGATGGAGCCGATTGCCAAAGAGACGCTTGCGCAGCTGGATGAGTTGTGCCAGCGCAGAAGTGCGAACGAGCCGTTGCAGTACATGTTTGGTGAGCAAGAGTTTTACGGGCGCTCTTTTGCCGTTCGTCCTGGCGTTCTCATCCCTCGTCCCGAGACGGAGATACTCGTCGAGCAAGTGTTGGCGGCCGCCACGGCGGTTTGGCCTGGGCAGGATGCGCTGACGGTTGCCGATATCGGGACAGGCAGTGGCGCCATCTGCATCACGCTCGCGCTGGAAAAGCCGGATTGGCAAGTGACGACAGTAGATTTATCCCCGGATGCTACCGCAGTTGCTACAGAAAACGCGGAACGCCTGGGAGCTGCCGTGCGCTTTTTGCAAGGGGATTTGGTGCAACCGCTTCTGGCAGCTGGCGAAAAGGTGGACATCCTCGTCTCCAATCCGCCGTATATACCGAGTCGGGATGTGGACGAGCTGGACGAAGAAGTCCGCTTGCATGAGCCGCGTTTGGCGCTGGACGGGGGCGATGACGGGTTGGATTGCTATCGCCGACTGTGCGAGGCGCTGCCTGAACTGCTCAAGGACAAAGCGGTTGTCGCCTTCGAGGTAGGGATTTATCAGGCAAAAGATGTGGCTGCCTTGATGCGGGAATCAGGGGTAATAGATAAGGTGCGGATCGTGCCGGATTTGGCGGGAATCGAGCGGGTTGTTATCGGTGTCAGGCGGTAACGGCAAGCTCCTCTCGCCGTTTTGCTAAAATTGTATGAATGTTTGTGATTCGACAGTTTGAAACCGGGGCTCCCTGTCCATACTGAGGCTATACAGAGAAAAGGTTTGGAAGACTCAGTCGAGAGGGAGACGGTTAAAATGAAACGGATGTTGTTGATCGTATTTAGCCTGTTTATGTTGATGATGTGCTGGGAGGGACAGCTTACGTCGGCCAATGTTCTGGATAATGGTCCGATCCCTCAAGAATCGATTCGCCTGCGCATTATTGCCAACAGTGACTCGGTTGCTGACCAGTGGCTGAAGCGGGAAGTGCGCGATGCGCTGATTGCGCAAATGAACACGTGGGCGGAAGATATCAAATCGTTTGAGCAAGCACAGGACATGGTGGCATCCCAGTTGCCTGTCCTTCAGGAAGTAGTGGACAAAACGATTCGTGAACGCGGCTTTTCCTATAAAGCGGTAGTCGATTTCGGTCAGGTTCCGTTCCCGACGAAGCTGTACGGCTCGTACGTCTATCCCGCTGGCAACTACGAAGCGCTCCGCGTGCAGATCGGCGAGGCAAAAGGGCAAAATTGGTGGTGCGTACTTTTCCCTCCGCTCTGCTTTATCGATATGGCCAACGGCGATGCTGTACAAGCTGCTGCGGCAACGACAGAAGCGGGAAAAGAAACAGAGCAGAGCGTGGCTAAGTCAGAACCGGCTTTGGTGTTCAAGCTTGATCAAAAAGAAATCGAGCGCACAGACTGGCGGCAGGAGCGTTTGGAAAGACGTTTGGACAGCAAAGAAGTTTTGCACAGCGCTGACACTGGCGCAGTTTCGCAAATGCCCGGCGCACAAAATGCTGTAGCCGTAGAGAATAACAGTAAAGACGAAGCGCTGGAGCAAGCCCAAGCCGAGGGACAAGCGGACAAGACGCCAGAAATGAGCGAGCAAAATCCGGCTCCGCAAGTACAAGTACGGTTCTACCTCCTGGAAAAGCTGGAAAGCTGGTTCTCCTGAGCTTTCCCTAAAAAACGACACCCCGCTTATAGCGAAGGTGTCGTTTTGACTGGCGAGCTGCTTACTTTTGCGTCAGGGCTGCGAGGATTTCCGGTTTCAGCAAGTTTTGATAGCGGTGGGCCGGGATGGCGAAAGAAGGCATTCCCGCTGCATACGGAGCAATTTCGTACTGTCCGAAATGAATGACGAGATTTCCGTTTTCAAAAGAGAAGCCCTGGTCATCCGTAATGCTCTCGAAGCTGTACGGATTGAAGCCGTCGCGATCTGTCTGTGTTTTGATTTGCTGGCTGATCAGTTGGTTGATCACGCTGCGGTAGTTGTAGCTGGACTGGAACAAATCGCCGAGCTTGAGCGTTTTGGCTTTAGGCTGGTTGTCGATTGTGTAGTAAGTCACGTCAGTCATGCCATGCGCTCCGCCTGTGTACAGATAGGTTTGAACAGAGAAGGATACGAGCTTGCCAGCCTGATGCACTTCATAGGAAATGTCGAGTGCATGCGGGCGAGGTTCCCAGCCGTATTTTTTGGCATCTGCGGCATCTTCCTTGCCAGCTTGTTGTCCGTCAGCGAGGCCAGTTTGTGCTTGCTTGAGCAGGGTCGCATTCAATTGGGCTTCGAACGCTTTATCTTTCAAACCGCTAATGACCGGGATGGTCACTTTGCCTTCAAATTCTTTTGTTTTCACCGTGATGGTTTTCGGTGTGAATACGACACCGGAAGCTTGAGGTTGTTTGGTTTGAACGACAGGAGCAGCTTTCGCTGGCGCGGCAGGAGCAGCTGCCAAAACAGGCGCAGCAACTGCTGTCAGCAGAACAGCGGTGCCGAGCAGGCTGGAAGTAACGGATTTAAGCAATGTCATATTCATTCACAATCCTTTCGAGGTAAGGGAAGAGTTCTGCGTTTCTATGAGTTCATTCTACTACATCATTTTGACGGTTGAGGTTAAAAAATGGTAACAAACACGTTTTCCACGGCTTTTCCCGAAGTTATTCACAAGTTACCCACAGGCTGTTGAAAACTTTTCGAGGCACAACTATACTAAAGGCACTCATTACAAAGAAACGAGCAAGAGAAAGGATTTTTTTACGATGGAAATCAATTTAGTGACGAAAGTCTGGTCTGTGGATAACGATGTGGAAAACATCCAGAGTTGTACACAGATTGTGGATGCAGCCCGGTTGCTGCACGCTGGGGAAGCTGTCGCTTTTCCAACAGAGACGGTCTATGGCCTGGGAGCCAATGCATTGTCTAATGAAGCAGTGGAGAAAATATTTGCAGCGAAAGGCCGACCGAGTGACAATCCGCTGATCGTGCATATTGGCGAACGGCAGCAGTTGTCCACAGTTGCCGGGGAAGTGCCGGAAAAAGGACAGAAGCTGATGGATGCCTTCTGGCCTGGGCCACTCACCGTCATTGTTCCGAAAAACGAGCACGTTGCTTCCCTGGTGACAGCGGGTCTGGATTCTGTCGGTGTGCGCATGCCTGCTCATCCGGTTGCCCTTGCTTTGATCAAACAAGCGGGCGTACCGATTGCTGCGCCGAGTGCGAACCGTTCCGGTCGTCCAAGCCCGACTACAGCCGCGCATGTGTTAGCAGACCTGGACGGGAGAGTGGCAGGGATCGTCGATGGCGGAGCGACGGGAGTAGGCGTCGAGTCTACTGTCATTGATGTGACCGTGGAGCCGCCTGTTATCCTTCGTCCCGGCGGCATTACCCGTGAACAGCTGGAAAGCGTAATCGGCCCGGTCGAGCTTGATCCTTCTTTTGAAGTGGGAGCAGTAGAAACTCCGCGCGCTCCCGGGATGAAATATACGCATTATGCTCCGGAGGGCGAACTGTGGCTGGTGGCGGGAAGCGAAGAGCAGGCTCGCATAAAAATGGCGGAGCTGCTGTCGCAAGCCAAAATCGATGGCCAAAAAACAGGGGTGCTGGCAACGGAAGAGTCGGCTGGCTATTGGCGTGATCACGAGGCAGCCGATGTCGTTCTGACGGTAGGTGCCCAAGCTGATTTGGAACAAGTCGCCCAGCAGCTGTACGCTGTTTTGCGGGAATTTGACAATCAGCAGGTTCAGTTCATCGTGGGAGAAACCTTTTCGCGGGAAGGCCTGGGAATGGCTGTCATGAACCGTCTGGAAAAAGCGGCGGGCGGTCGCATCTTGTCCGTTTAAAACAGTATAAACTCCTCCTTGTCCGCATAGAGTGAAGGGACGGGGGGGAGGCGGCTTGGACCTGGTTTTGTTTCAATGGGGGCAATTTTTGACGTTGCTCATTATAGCTTTTGCTTTGAGCATGGATGCCTTTTCGCTGGGGATCGGCGTGGGCATGGTGGGCATTCGCTTGCGGGAAATTGTAAAGGTCAGCATTACGATCGGACTTTTTCATATTATGATGCCTGTCGTCGGAATAGTTGTCGGAGCTTACTTGTCCGATTTGGTTGGGGATATCGCCGTTTTTATCGGTGGCGGAGTCCTGATGCTGATCGGTTTGCATATGCTGTGGAACGGATTGGTTCACAGTGATCAAAAAAGCATGTTAAAAACAAAAGGGTTCGGGCTGTTGCTGTTTGCTTTCAGCGTCAGTCTCGACGCGTTGACGGTCGGTTTTTCGTTCGGTCTAATCGAAGTGAACAAAGTCCTGGCGATTTCCCTGTTCGGTATCATGGGAGCAGCCATGTCCTATTTCGGCCTTTTGCTTGGCAGAAGCGTGGGAGGATGGTTGGGCGATTATAGCGAATTAGTAGGGGGATTGATCTTGTTTTGCTTCGGATTGAAATTTGTCATCTAGAAAAGGATGCTGACATAAAGGAGGGGCGATCATTGAAACGGATACTCTTCGTCTGTACGGGAAACACTTGCCGCAGCCCGATGGCAGAGGCGATGTTTCGCGCAAAGACAGCCGGACAACCATTTGAAGTGCGCTCGGCCGGAGTGGCGGCGTATGCCGGACAACCAGCTTCCCCGCATGCCCAGTCGGTGCTTGCTGAACGCGGGATTGCTCACAACCACGCATCAAGCCAGCTAAACGAAGAGCTTTTGGCGTGGTCCGATCTTATTTTGACGATGACGGGCAGTCACAAGCGTGCCATTCTGACCTACTTCCCGGAAGCGGCGGACAAAGTCCATACTTTGCAAGAGTTTGCGGGAATAGAAGGCATAAGAGATATCGCTGATCCTTTTGGCGGGGCGCTTGAGGACTATCGCAGGTGCGCAGAAGAGATTGAGGAGTCGCTGGACAGGCTTTTGGAGCGATTGGCGGAAGTCCGTTTTCGTGAATAACAAGATTGAAGAGGTGCTGGTAACTAGCCAGGACCTTGTTTCGTGTGAGAGTACGAACGTTTTTTGATCAACCAACCAAAATGTTCACTTTTTACTTGTGGAATTTTGATGTATAATGAGTGAGATCATGAAACAAGCGAGGGATGACAGATGAAAGTGGCGATTGCTGCTGATCACGGTGGATACAAGCTGAAAGAGGAAATCAAGACTCTGCTCTCCTCCATGAACATCCAGACGGAAGACTTCGGTTGCTCTTGCGAGGATTCGGTAGATTATCCTGATTACGCCTTGCCGGTAGCAGAAAAAGTGGCAGCGGGCGAGTTCGACCGGGGAATTTTGGTGTGCGGTACGGGCATCGGCATGTCGATTGCAGCCAACAAAGTGCCTGGCATTCGCTGTGCGCTGGTGCACGACACGTTTTCTGCACGTGCGACCCGTGAGCATAACAACACCAATGTTTTGGCTATGGGTGAGCGGGTAATTGGCCCTGGTCTGGCGTTGGATATCGTGAAAATTTGGCTGGAGACAGAGTTCCAGGGCGGTCGTCATGAGCGCCGTGTGGAAAAGATCGCACAAATCGAAGCGAAACACGCGGGAGTGAAGTAAGTGGAACTGGCCGCTATCGAACAACAGGCTCGTCAATTGGTTGAGGAGGTTGCCGGGTTGGCCGAGCTTAGAGCCGGACAAATTTTGGTGATCGGGTGCAGTACCAGTGAAGTGCTGGGCAAGCACATCGGCAAAGCTGGCAGCCGGGATGCTGCGGCTGCTATTTATCGCGGCATTCGCAGTGTGCAGGAGCAGCGCGGCTTTGCTGTCGCCTTTCAATGCTGTGAACATCTGAACCGCGCACTGGTTGTGGAGCGCGAGGTTATGGAGCGATATGGACTGGAAGAGGTTTCGGTCGTTCCCGTTCCTACCGCTGGCGGTTCCATGGCGGCACATGCTTTTGCGCAGCTTGCCGATGCTGTAGTCGTGGAAAATATTCGCGCACATGCAGGTATCGATATCGGCGATACGTTCATTGGCATGCACCTGAAACAGGTAGCTGTGCCTGTACGCCCTTCTCAACGGACTGTGGGAGAGGCGCATGTCACGGCAGCGCGGACACGTCCCAAGCTGATTGGCGGTGCTCGCGCGGTCTACGAAGTGGCGCCTCAAAATGAAAGCTGTACCTAAAAAGAATGTGGGACAAGCCCATTTTCAAGGAGGAGAACATACATCATGCTAGATTTTTTGCGTAAACAGGACCCGCAAGTATTGGAAGGCATTCAACTGGAATTGGGAAGACAGCGTGACAAAATTGAGTTGATCGCATCCGAGAACTTTGTTAGCCGCGCCGTAATGGAAGCGATGGGTACTGTTCTGACCAACAAATACGCAGAAGGCTATCCAGGACGCCGCTACTATGGCGGTTGCGAATACGTGGACATCGTGGAAAACATTGCGCGCGATCGCGTAAAAGAAATCTTCGGTGCCGAGCATGCAAACGTACAGCCGCACTCCGGCGCACAAGCAAACATGGCCGTGTACTTCACCATCTTGCAGCCGGGCGACACCGTACTTGGCATGAACCTCTCCCATGGCGGACACTTGACGCACGGAAGCCCTGTTAACTTCTCCGGTACACTGTACAACTTCGTAGAATACGGCGTGGATCAAGAATCCCACCTGATCAATTATGAAGACGTTCGCGCCAAAGCTTTGGAGCACAAGCCGAAGCTGATCGTAGCGGGAGCAAGTGCTTATCCGCGCACAATCGACTTCGCCAAATTCCGTGAAATCGCGGATGAAGTCGGCGCTTATTTCATGGTAGACATGGCGCACATCGCTGGTCTGGTTGCGGCTGGCCTGCATCCAAACCCGGTTCCATACGCTCATTTCGTTACTTCTACCACTCACAAAACATTGCGCGGTCCTCGCGGCGGGCTGATTTTGTGCAAAGAAGAATTTGCAAAAGCGATCGACAAGTCTGTGTTCCCTGGCGTACAAGGCGGACCGTTGATGCACGTGATTGCGGCAAAAGCGGTTTCCTTCGGCGAAGCGCTGCAACCGGACTTCAAAGATTACGCAGCCCGCATCGTGAGCAATGCGCGCGCATTTGCTGAAGCGCTGCAAGCAGAAGGTCTGACACTCGTTTCTGGCGGAACCGACAACCACCTCGTGCTGATTGACGTGAGCAAAATCGGCCTGACTGGTAAAGTAGCCGAGCACCTGCTGGACGAAGTAAGCATCACCACTAACAAAAACACCATCCCTTACGATACACAAAGCCCATTCGTCACAAGCGGTATCCGCATGGGTACACCAGCGGTAACAAGCCGTGGCTTCGACGAAGAAGCAATGAAAGAAGTAGCAGCGATTATCGCCCTGACTTTGAAAAACCCGGAAGACGCTGCCAAACACGAAGAAGCTCGCCAACGCGTAGCAGCGCTGTGCCAACGCTTCCCGATGTATGAAGGTTTGACGATTTAAGGTTTTGATAAAATGGCTTCAATCAAACAGACCCTGTGATTGCTCGCGCGGGTCTGTTTTTCTTTTACATCCTAAACGATTTTTTCCTGACAACAGCCATAGCTGGTCACCAGGCAAAAGAAAAAAGTACGAAGATTAGGCAAATTGACGGCGACCCGCTCCTTCGCTATGATGGAAAAGATGCATTGATAGGGAAACGGAGGAACGTACATGAGCCGTGTATATGTGTTTGACCACCCGCTGATTCAGCATAAAGTGACGTTTATTCGTGACAAGAATACAGGAACCAAGGAATTTCGCGAACTGGTAGATGAAGTAGCGACCCTGATGGGCTACGAAATCACACGCGACATGCCGCTGGAAGAAACCACGATCGAGACCCCGGTAGCTACCTGTCAGTCTAATGTGATTGCCGGTAAAAAAGTAGGTCTGGTTCCGATCCTGCGTGCAGGACTCGGCATGGTAGACGGGCTGTTGAAGCTGATTCCGGCCGCAAAAGTAGGCCATGTGGGGCTGTACCGTGATCCGGAAACCCTGCAACCGGTAGAGTATTACGTAAAGCTGCCTTCCGATGTAGCGGAGCGCGAACTGATCGTCATCGACCCGATGCTGGCGACTGGCGGTTCTGCCGTGGCAGCCATCCAGGCTTTAAAAAAACGCGGAGCGAGAAACCTCAAGCTGATGTGCCTGATTGCTGCTCCAGAAGGCATCAAAATGGTGCAGGACGAGCATCCTGACGTAGATATTTACGTAGCTGCTATTGACGAATATTTAAATGACCATGGATACATTGTGCCTGGCTTGGGCGATGCGGGTGACCGCTTGTACGGCACAAAGTAGGCGGAGAGGGAATCCAAGATGAAAACAGTAAAAGTAATGACGGTTTTCGGCACGCGCCCGGAAGCGATCAAGATGGCACCTCTCGTACATGAATTGAAAAAGTACGAAGGGCAAATCGAGTCGATCGTATGCGTGACCGCACAGCATCGCCAAATGCTCGACCAGGTGTTGGGTATTTTCGATATTTCGCCGGACATTGACTTGAACATCATGAAAGACCGTCAAACATTGGTAGACGTGACGACACGCGCCTTGCAAAGTCTCGATGCCGCGATCAAGGATGTAAAGCCGGATATTGTGCTCGTGCACGGCGATACGACGACCACATTCGTGGCAAGTCTGGCTGCTTTTTACAACCAGGTAGCGATCGGCCATGTGGAAGCCGGCCTGCGCACGTGGGACAAATACTCGCCGTTCCCGGAGGAGATGAACCGCCAACTGACAGGCGTGATGGCCGATCTGCACTTCTCTCCAACCGAAGGATCGGCTGACAACCTCAGACGGGAAGCCAAACCGGAAGAGAGCATTTACGTCACAGGCAACACAGCGATCGACGCATTGAAAACGACGGTGCGTGAAGATTATACGCATCCGGTTCTCGATCAGGTGGGCGACCACAAGCTGGTACTGATGACGGCTCATCGCCGCGAAAACTTGGGTGAGCCAATGCGCCGAATTTTCCGCGCTGTCAGAAGACTGGTGGACGAGCATCCCGAGATTTTCGTCGTGTATCCAGTCCATCTCAACCCGGCTGTTCAAGAGGTGGCTCAGGAGATTTTGGGAGATCACGAGCGCATTACATTGACCGAACCGCTCGATGCACTCGACTTCCATAACTTTGCCCGCCGCGCTCATCTGATTCTGACCGATTCTGGCGGTGTTCAGGAAGAAGCGCCGTCTCTTGGCGTGCCTGTGCTCGTGCTCCGGGACACAACCGAGCGTCCGGAAGGAATCGAAGCTGGCACTCTCAAGCTGGCGGGAACAGACGAAGAACAAGTATACGCGATGGCAAACGAGCTTTTGACCAATCAGGCAGCCTACGATGCGATGGCTCATGCTGCGAATCCGTACGGAGACGGAGAAGCATCCCGCCGGATTGTAGAAGCGATCCTGCATCATTTCGGAATCCGTTCCGATCGCCCGGAACCGTTCCAACCGGGGCAATAAGCATCTGGATAGTGCGCTTGAACAAAAGCGGCATACAGCTAGAATCGACCCGTCCGGTATGGATTGTAAATCCGGGCGGGTTTTCGTGCTTTTGGCAGACTGACGATTTGGTATGTTTTGCTAAGAGAGAATCTGCAAAATTGGCGAAACTATCCACTACTTGGGAGCGTCTAACGATTAGTTACCGACTTACATAGCGAACAGACAGAGTTTGGAAAATGGAGAGGAGTTACTAACATGAGAGCGCAAAGGATGGTGACGCTGCTCACGGCCACGACTATGGCCTGGGGAGCTTTTGTTCCGTTTGTGCCGCTTGCGACCAATGTCGCGCACGCCCGGGCGGAAACCAGTGCATTGAATATCATGTGGCAAACCCCGATTGGTGAGGGAACCACTTTGCTTAAATATACGAAATCGTTCGCCAACCAGCTCGTGACCATCATGGTGACGAAAGTGGATTTGAACAATCCGTATGTTGAGGTCAAGCCCGTATACGGAACGGCTGGCAAACTGACAGACAGACAAACCGTGACGCAGATGGCCAGGGAGACAGGGGCAGTCGCTGCGATCAACGCTGACTTTTTCGACATGTCCAAGCGGGGAGCGCCGTTTGGCATCGTTCAGAAAGACGAGCAGCTGATTTCCTCGATGGGACTGATTTCGTACTGGTACAGCCTCGGAATCACGGGCGACAAGATGGCCATCATCGACAAGTTCGGATTCGGGGGAAAAGTCACCGCGCCGAACGGGGCTGTCTATTCGATCCAGGGCGTCAATAAAGAAGTGTACAATCCGAGCGACGGCCGTAAAAGCCACCAAAATCAGTTGAACGTCTACACGCCTTCTTTTGGCAAAACGAGCCTCGGTGCGATCTCAGGCTACAAAGATGTCGTCGAGATTTTGTTCGTCGACAACGTCGCCAAGGAAGTGCGCATCAATCAGCCGGGAGTATACATACCTTACAACGGATACGTGCTGTGGGGACACGGAGAGGCAGCCGCTTTCCTCAAGCAAAATTTCCCGGTGGGCGCCACAGCTGCGGTTGAATACCAAACCACACCGCAAACCCTCGATTTGAAGCAAGCCGTGGGCGGAAACGTGCTGCTGGTCAATCAAGGCAAAGCACTGACCTCCTTTCAGGCGGACAAGTCTATTGTCGCGGCCAATGCCCGCACGGCAGTAGGGGTTTCCCAGGATGGCAAAACTTTGTACATGGTGACGATTGATGCGGCCAGCAAGGTTAGTTTGGACGAGCTGGCAAAAATCATGGCGGAGCTTGGCTCCTACCGTGCCGTGAATTTTGACGGCGGCGGCTCCACGACACTCGCAGCCCGCATGCTCGGGGAGACACACGCCAATCTGTCCAACAAGCCAAGTGGCGGTTCCGAGCGTCGGGTGCCGACAGGGCTTGCTGTTTACAACACCGCTCCGCCAGGAGAATTGCGAGGATTCCAAATTGATGTGCCGTCCGATATTCTGATCGGGCAAACGGTAGCGCTCACTGCTTCCAAAGGATACGACACGCATTACCAGCCTTACGCGATCAATCCGGCAAACGTCACCTGGGATATCCCGCAATCGGACGCCGGAACAGTGGACGGCCAGCGCTTTACTCCAGCCCGCTCAGGAAAAATTACGCTGACGGGCCGACTGGGCAACGTCACGCAAAACAAAGATGTTCAGGTCGTTGCAGGCAGTGAAGTTCAGCAAATCGTTGTTTCCCCAAGCCCAGTTTCAATTGCGCCTGGACAAGCCTTGACGCTTGATGTCAAAATCAAGACGAAAAAAGGCGCGACGATTCAGGCGACTCCGCTTAGCGTGAAAGCAAGCGTGGACTCCGCTGTCGCTACTGTCAACGACAAGCTGCAACTGATTGCCGGCAATGAGCCGGGCAATGGAAACTTGACGATTACTTACGACGGCGTATCGACGACCGTTCCGTTTGCTGTCGGTCAATTCGAACAGCCTTGGCTGACGTTTGACAATCAGGTAGGAATGTACCATGCGGCGAATCCGAGCAGCATCAGCTCCGCCGGATCGTTTTCGCTCGTATCAGATCAAGTATTCCGCACGAAAAAAGCGGCGAAGCTCGTCTATAACTTCTCAGGTGCGCCAGCGGGCAACATGCGCATCTCCTACGGCATACTGGGTGCCCAGCCTGTGGCGATTCCAGGCAAACCGCTCGGTCTCGGCCTGTGGGTGAACGGAGACAACAGCAGACACTGGCTGCGCGCAGAAGTGCTGGACGCCAACGGCAAGACGGTCTACGTCGATCTGGCAAAAGAAATCGACTGGTCCGGCTGGAAGCAAGTGAAGGGGTACTTCCCGAGCAATGTCGCCTATCCATTGCAGCTGCGAAGCATCTATGTAGTCGATCAGGCAAACGACGGCATTACACAAGACAAGGGAACCCTTTACTTCGACGAGTTCTCCCTGCTGTTGCCGAACCAGACAGGCAAACCAGGCAATGCGACGGTTGTGCCTGAACTGCCAGGCAGCATGTCTTTGGGAGCGGAACTGGATCTCGGTTACTCGTTTGAGAAAACAACACCGTTTTTGGACACGGCACTGGTGGAAGTCGACTCCATCGTCGGCCAACAGCTTCCGGGATATGTACCTGCCGACTATTCGTTCACGATCAAGCCTGGCGAGCGCAAAGCAGGCGCAGAAGACGCGATTTCGACATCTTCGATCAAGCTGACACTTGTGCCGAAGAAGTGGATTGCCGGAAAAGGCGTCGGATTGCTGTACGTCAATGAAGCCAACCAAACGCTCGACCCGCTGCTGGGCACAAGAAACGCTCAGGGACAATGGGTTTACGAAGTGAACAGCTACGGCAAATACGTTCCGTACTATTCGGACGACGTCGGAACTCTCAGTCCATCATTCACGGATATCGCCAACCACCCTGCCAAAGCGGAAATCATGTACATGGCGGAAAACGGGTACGTGAAAGGCTTGACGGACACGACATTCGGGCCGGAAGCTTCGCTCACCAGGGCACAGTTCGTCACTTTGCTGGCGCGCACGTTCAACTGGGAGCTGCCAGCTTCGCCTAAGCTCAGCTTCAAGGACAAGGTGCCTGACTATGCGCAAGGGGCTGTGCAGGTTGCCGTTTCCAAAGGGCTGGTGAAAGGCTACGAGGACAAAACGTTCCGTCCCGACAAACCTGTGACAAGAGCCGAGGCTGCCGTCATTCTGGATCGTTTGGTGAACAAAAAAGGAGCGGCTAAAACCGTTTCCGACAAAGGAACGTGGCCATCCTGGGCATCCGGTTCGATCACTAACATGGTCGGATTGGGCCTGATTGATCCGATCAGCGGAAAATACCAACCGAACAAGTCTACGACTCGCGCAGTGTGCGTGGTAGCGCTCTATCGGATTTTGCACCAAACCAAATAAGTAGAGGCAAGTAAAAATGCGAAGACCAGTCTTCTCCCGCTGTTGGAGAGACTGGTCTTTTTCGTTTGCCCATGCGTGGGAAAAAGTCATTGCCGAAATAAGTTAACTGTTTTATTATTTTGGTTAACAAATATATGTTAACTAAGGATGTGATCTGGTTGTTACATATGTATGACTATGCCGAACTGGCAGAAAAGAACAGGCGATTTTTATGGCATCCTTTTACCCAAATGAAGGACTACAACGCCCAGGAGCCAGTGATTATCGCCAGGGGCGAAGGGGTCAAGCTGATCGACGTGAACGGCAAAGCGTACTATGACGGATTTTCGTCTGTATGGCTGAACGTGCACGGCCACAATGTCCCGGAACTGAATCAGGCGATTACGGAACAACTGGAGCAGATCGCGCATTCGACGCTCTTGGGGATGGCGAATGTGCCGTCCATTTTGCTGGCTGAGCAATTGATTCGTATAGCACCGCCGGGGCTGAGCAAAGTGTTTTATTCGGACAATGGTGCGACAGCGGTGGAAATCTCGTTGAAAATGGCGTTCCAGTATTGGCAGAACCGGGGGCGGACGGGGAAGCACGGATTTATTACGATGAACAACGCCTACCACGGGGATACGATTGGAGCTACCAGTGTGGGCGCGATCCCGCTGTACCATCAGGTTTACAAGCCGCTGCTCTTCTCGCCGCACATCGTTCCGTACCCATATCCGTACCGTGATGGGGGCGAGGAAGCGTCTGTGGAAGCGACCTTGCGCCAGTTGGAGAGCTTGTTACAGCAGAAGGCAGATGAGATTGCAGCGATGATCGTCGAGCCTGTCGTACAGGGAGCCAGCGGGATGATTGTCATGCCTGACGGTTGTTTGAAGCAAATTGCCGAGCTGCTGCGGGCGCATGACGTACTGCTGATTGCAGACGAGGTGGCGACAGGCTTCGGCAGGACGGGAAAAATGTTCGCCTGTGAGCATGACGGTGTGGTCCCGGATATTATGGCGGTTGCCAAAGGTTTGACAGGGGGCTACTTGCCTGTCGCCGCCACTTTGGTTACGGAAGAGATTTACGCTGCATTTTACGCGGACTACGAGGAACAAAAGACGTTTTTCCACGGTCATTCTTTCACAGGAAATCCGCTAGGCTGTGCGGTGGCTTTGGCGAATTTGCGGTTGATGGAGGAACGCAGACTGGTCGATCAAGTGGTGGAAAAAGCGGCGGGACTTGAGGAGCTTTTGCAGCCGCTAAAAGGAGAGCCACATGTCGGTGATATCCGGCAAAAAGGGCTGATGGCAGGGATTGAGCTAGTCAGAGACAAGCAAACAAAGGAGCCGTACCACTGGAATGAACGGATCGGCGTGCGCGTCTGTCAGCGAGCCAGAGAAAAAGGGCTGTTGACCCGACCGCTGGGCAATGTGATCGTCTTCATCCCCCCGCTCGCTTCCACAATGGCCGAGATTGCGGACATGGTGCGAATTTTGGCCGAATCGATTCGCGAGGTCACGATTGAGCAAAAGGAGCAGGCGGCACGATGAGCAAGGAGTTTGCAGGACTGTTCATTGCCGGGACGGACACGGAGGTGGGCAAAACGGTCGTGACGGCGGGGATTGCAGCGGCATTGCGCGAGGCAGGCTGCGATGTCGGGGTATGGAAGCCCGTCCAGTCCGGGGCGCTTGCGCACGAGAAAATGAGCGATGCGTTTCGCTTGCGGGCATGGAGCGGTGTGGCAGACAGGTGCGAGGAGATTGCGCCGCTTGCCTTTTCGGCGCCCTTGACGCCGTGGCTGGCTGCGCAGGCAGAGGGCAAGACACTCACGATGGAGGAAATAACGGCGCATGGTTACCCGTTGCTGGCGAAACACGACTGGCTGCTGGTCGAGGGGGCAGGGGGCCTGGCAGTTCCGTTGACCGAGACAGACATGATGGTCGATCTCGCGGTGCGCTTGAAACTGCCGCTTTTGCTGGTTGCCCGGGCAGGTCTGGGAACGATCAACCACACGCTTTTATCGGTCTGGTACGCTCGTTCGCGCGGGCTTGTGGTGGCAGGAGTGATTTTGAATGAGGGGGCTTCTGCTGCCGATCAAAGCGTTGCTACCAACGCCAAAATGATCGAGTGCTACGGAAACGTTCCGGTTTGGGGTACGCTGCCGCACACGCCTGACGAGCTGACAAGCGAGCAGGTGGTTGCGTTGGTGAAGCAGCATGTCCACGTGGAATGGATTATGGGGTTGCTAAAACAGCAAATATGCAAAGGAGAGGTTCGATAGATGAGCAGAACCGTTGTCGCCAATTGGAACGAGTATGCAGGAAAGGCTGTGCAAAAGGAAGCACTGACGCTGCAAGAAGCGCTTTGCGTGCTGCGAGCGCCTGACGATGAGCTGTTGCCGTTGTTGCACGCCGCTTTTCAGGTCAGGAAACATTTTTTCGGGAAAAAGGTCAAGCTGAACATGATCTTAAACGCCAAAAGCGGCCTGTGCCCGGAAGATTGCGGCTACTGTTCGCAATCGATCGTCTCTACCGCGCCTGTAGCCAAGTACACCATGCTCGACAAAGAGACGTTACTGGCAGGCGCAAAAGAAGCGATGAACCGCAAGGCTGGTACATACTGCATTGTCGCTTCCGGGCGAGGGCCGACGGAAAAGGAGCTGGGCCAGGTCATTGAAGCGGTGCAAGAAATTCGCGACACCATGCCGCTGAAAATATGCGCTTGTCTGGGCATCCTCAGCGACGAGCAAGCCAAGCGGCTGAAGGAAGCGGGGGTGCACCGATACAACCACAATTTGAACACAAGCCGGAATCATTACGCGGCGATCACCACCACGCATACGTACGAGCAGCGCGTGGGAACGGTCGATACGGTGAAAAAAGCGGGAATGTCGCCATGCTCCGGCGTCATCATCGGCATGGGGGAGAGCGACGAAGAAATCGCGGAGATGGCTTTTGCCTTGCGGAGCCTGGATGCGGATTCGATTCCGGTCAACTTTTTGAACGCGATCCCGGGAACGCCCTTGGAGCATCAGGGACGCACGCTGGCGCAAAAGGCACTGAAAGTATTGGCGCTGTTCCGCTTTGTCTGCCCGGACAAAGAAATTCGCGTGGCTGGCGGGCGCGAGGTAAATTTGCGCAGCTTGCAGCCGTTGTCGCTCTACGCCGCCAACTCGCTGTTTGTGGGCGATTATTTGACGACACCGGGGCAGGAAATCACCAGCGATCATCAGATGATTGAAGACCTCGGGTTTGAAATCGAGCTATGCGCGCTGTAAGCGAAGAGGTGCGGCAAATGAGGCAAAGGTACGAATGGCTGGAGACGGAATGGAGCAAGATGCGGGAGCAGTCGCTTTGCCGAGAGTGGCAGACGGTAGAGTCTTTGGCGGAGCATGGAGGAACGTGGATTGTCGTTGGCGGAAAAAAGTTGCTGAACATGTCCTCCAACAACTATTTGGGGCTTGCCCACGATCCGCAAATCATGGCTGCGGGTGAAAAGGCAGCGCGGCAATGGGGCGCAGGAGGAACTGCGTCCCGCCTCGTCCTCGGCAATTACCCGTTGTACGACGAGTTGGAGCAGCGGCTGGCCCGGTGGAAGCAGCGTGAGGAAGCGCTCGTTTTCGCAAATGGCTATCAGGCGAATACGGGGGTGCTTGCTGCGTTGGCTGGTCGGGGCGACGTAGTATTCAGCGATCGGCTGAACCACGCCAGCATTGTGGACGGAATCGTCCTGAGCCGTGCCGAGCACGTCCGGTATCGGCATAACGATTGGGAGCATCTGGCGTTTCTAATGGAAAAACATCAGGGAACGAAACGGAAATGGATTGTGACGGACAGCGTATTTTCCATGGATGGCGACAAGGCGCCATTGCTGGAGTTGATCAAGCTGCGAGAACGGTATGGTGCTTTTCTCATGGTCGATGAAGCGCATGCGGGCGGGGTGCGGGGCGAGCGGGGACAAGGTCTGTGCCACGAACTGGGGATCGCGTCGCAGGTGGATGTATTGATGGGAACGTTCAGCAAAGCTTTTGGCGTATACGGCGCTTATGTTTGTGCCGATCAGGTCGTCATTCGCCATCTGCGTTCGAAAGCGCGCTCGCTCATCTATTCCACAGCGCTGCCTCCTGGTGTCGTCGGGTCGACGATTGCCGCCCTGACGCAGATTGAGGCGGACGAGTGGCGGCGACAAGCGTTGCAGCACAACGCGCAGCTTTTTCGGCGGTTGCTTGCGGAAAAAGGCTTTGCCGTAACTTCAGACGACACGCAGATTGTTCCGATCACGCTGGGAGAAAACGAGCGGGCGCTGCAATTCAGCCAGAAGCTGTGGGAACGGGGAGTTGCAGCTGTCGCGATTCGCCCGCCGACCGTCCCGGATGGAACAGCGCGCATCCGCTTTACGGTAATGGCTACACATCAGCCAGAAGAGCTGGTCTGGGCGGTCGAGCAATTGACTGCTGTCCGGGATGAATGCGCAGGAGGGATGTGAAGTGGCGCCAGTCATTGTTTGGCTGACAGGCTGGGGAATGGCGGATTCATGCTGGGACAAAGTCCGCGAGCGATTGCCCGATGTACGTCATGTGGTCCCTGACTATTCGCAAGTTTCCCGGCCGGACGAATTTTACGAAGTGGTTGCGCAATCCATTCAAAGCTTGAGTGGAAAAGAACTGCTTGTCGTTGGCTGGTCGCTGGGCGGAATGCTGGCCCTTAGGCTGGCAACTGAAAAGCGCGTAGCCGGACTGGTGCTGATTGGGACGACATTGCGGTTTGTCCGCGACCCGGCGGAACGGGAACGCGGCATTGGCGCAGCAATGCTTCAGCGGATGAAGCGGCAGCTGGCAAAAGACCGCGAGCGGATCATGGCCCAATTCGTAGAGCAGATGTTCACAGGGCAAGAACGCGGGCAAAACTGCGTCGATGTGGGGATTGCAGAGGGCCGCTGGAGCCAGCAGGCGCTGTCCGCAGGGCTGGATTACCTGGCGAGCGAGGACTGCCGGTTTGCCCCTGATCGCTTGTCTTGTCCGGCGGTGGTCATTCATGGCGAAGGCGACGTCATCTGTCCGCTCGGCGCGGGAAAAGAGCTTGCGGGCAAGCTGGCGGCAGCCGATTTTTTGCAACTGAAAGACTGCGGGCATGCCCCACACCTGGTTCATCCTGAGCAAGTCAGCGAAGCGATCATGAGGATGGTGAAGCGCATTGCACACAGAACAGATCAAGCGTCGATTCAGCAGCCAGGCGACATCTTATGAACAGTATGCGATTGTGCAAAAAGAGATGGCGCAGCGTCTCGGCGCAATCGTGTCCGCGACGTTGGCGGATAAAAGTGTCGAGAGCATACTGGAAATCGGCTGCGGCACAGGCGGACTGACGCGTCTGATCAGGGGGCAGTACCCGAAAGCCGCATACGAAGCGATTGACATCGCGCCCGGAATGATTGCGCAGGCGAGGTCGAACCTTGAGCAGCACGGATTGGCAGTGAGCTTTCGCCAGGCTGATACGGAAGAATGGGTCTGGACACAGCCAGAGGCAACCAGGGATTTGATCGTGTCGGGAGCGTGCTTTCAATGGCTGCTTCGCCCTGAGTCGACGATCCGCCGTCTGTGCAAGCTGCTCAAGCCGGGTTCGCCGCTTTTGTTTTCGACGTTTGGCCCCAACACCTTCTGCGAATTGCACGACTCCTTTGCCCGTGCCCATGCCAGTCTGGGAGAGCAGGGCGTTCGGCACGGACTGTCGTATTTGACGACAGAGCAGTGGCTTGCCTTGCTGGATTCGGCGGGAATGGAATCGTTGCAGGCGACTGTACACAAGGTGGTTTTGACTTACCCGGGCGTGCTGGATTTTTTGCGTGCCGTAAAAGCGGTAGGAGCAAGCGCCAGCGAAGACAAAACGGCGGGCTTGGGCAGAAAAAGGCTGCTGTTTGCCATGGCTGACTATTATCAGCGGACGTACGGAGATGAGAAGGGAGTGCGTGTAACCTACGAGATGCTTTTTGTCAGCGGCTTTCGCAGCCAATGACGTTTTCTTTTGAGAGAATGGGCAGCTTTTTCTTCATGAAAGCGATTTCGCAGCAGGAATCTGCATGAAGAAATGGAATTTTAAGAAGGTTGGCTATCCTGTTCATTCAAGGAGTGTATGGAAGATGAGTCAAAAGGAAATCGTTATCGCAAGCGCAGTGCGCACAGCTATAGGCAGTTTTCAAGGATCGCTCGCGGGAATCTCCGCAACGAAACTGGGCGGCATCGTCCTGGAAGCGGCTTTGGAGCGCGCTGGCGTGTCCAAAGACTCGGTTGATGAAGTGATTATGGGCAATGTACTTTCCGCAGGACTGGGCCAGAATCCTGCCCGTCAGGCTGCCATTCAAGCAGGATTGGCGCACGAGGTGCCGTCCTTGACGATTAACAAAGTATGCGGCTCCGGATTGAAAGCCGTTCATTTGGCTGTACAGGCGATTTTGAGCGGAGATGCCGAAGTCGTGCTGGCGGGTGGCATGGAAAACATGAGCCAGGCTCCGTACTTGCTGGATGGAGCGCGCTCGGGATATCGCATGGGCGATCAAAAGGCGGTCGACTCGATGATCCGCGATGGTCTTTGGTGTGCATTCAACGACTACCACATGGGAATCACAGCCGAAAATCTGTGCGCCAAATACGAGATCGGACGGGAAGAGCAGGACGAGTTTGCGGCATGGAGCCAGGAAAAAGCGCAGAAAGCTTTGGAAAGCGGCCGTTTTCAGGAGGAGATCGTGCCTGTTCCGATTCCGCAGCGCAAAGGCGACCCTGTGCTGTTTGCTGTCGACGAATTTCCGCGCGCTGGCGTAACCGCCGAGATGCTCTCCAAGCTGAAGCCAGCCTTTAAAAAGGATGGCACTGTAACCGCAGGAAACGCTTCGGGCATCAACGATGGCGCGGCTGCGCTTTTAATCATGACCAAGGAAAAGGCGGAGGAGCTGGGCGTAAAACCGCTCGCGCGCATCGTCGCCAATGCCAGTGCGGGCGTCGATCCGAGCATCATGGGCTACGGTCCGGTGCCAGCGACCAAGCGAGTTTTGGAAAAAGCGGGCATGTCTTTGTCCGACATCGATTTGATCGAAGCGAACGAGGCATTCGCCGTTCAATCGCTGTCTGTCGGCAAAGCGCTCGGCTTCGATCGGGAAAAGCTGAACGTTAACGGCGGAGCGATTGCTCTGGGTCATCCAATTGGCGCAAGCGGGGCGAGAATATTAGTTACGCTTGTTCACGAATTGCAAAAGCGCGAAGGGGTAAAATATGGTCTAGCAACCTTGTGCATTGGCGGCGGACAAGGGGTTTCGACAATTGTTGAAAAAATGTAGATTTTCAATTGTGAACGCTTTGTGTACAGAACAAGACGAACGTTGACAAAGGGAATAATTCTTCGTTAATATGGATGAGGGCAAAGGGGCACTTGACACCAGCCCTCTCCTTATGTATGAAAGGAGAATGTTGTTCCGTGTCGAAAATTGATAATCCTTGGCGAGCCATCACGTTGGTCACTTTAATTGGTGTCGATATGGCCGTTTGCGTGGTTGCGGGAGTCTTTCTGGGAAAATACTTGGATGGCCTTTTCGCCACCAATCCGTTGTTTTTGATGGTTGGACTGCTCGCGGGATTAGGAATAGGCGTGTACAGCGTCTACCGCATCATTCGCGGTTACCTCTAGGGAGATGGGACATGCAAACGTTTTCTTCGGCAATGCGATCCACGTTTCGCTATGCCTTTTTCTGTATGGCAATCGCCGCGATACTCTGGGCGCTGTTGCCATCATCGCGTTTCTTTTTGCAAAGCCTCCTGCTCGGGATGGCTGGCAGTCTAGTGAATGGCACGGTCCTCTTCAGCAAAACATGGCGAATTGGCCAGATGGCTGTCGATCCGGGCGTGCGTCCGAAAGGGACAGGTATGCTGCAACGCTTGGTCGTGGCAGGTTTTGCTGTCTTTTTGACTATGCGTTTTCCTCACTTGTTTGGGCTTGCCGGAGTGTTGATCGGCTTGTTCCTTTTCCAGGTTCTCAGTTTCCTTTTTGTGTATCGCTCCTTTAAATAGATAGCAGAATACTTTTTTTCATGTACGTAAGTAACATACTCGCGCGGAAGAAAGGGGTGAAATACATGCATTATTCTCTGCGATTTGAATGGTTGGGCATGGTATTTGACATCTCCACTGTTCTCATGATTTTGGTAACCTCTCTGGTGGTGCTTTTGCTCTGTATCGGGATGACCCGCAACTTGACCTCCGCTACACCAAGCGGCGCGCAAAACGTGATGGAATGGATTGTGGATTTCGTTACTGGCATTACAAAAAGCTATATCTCACCGAAAAAAGCTGCGGGTTTTGTCTCGCTGGCGCTGACTTTGTTCCTCTACATTTTCCTTGGAAACCAACTGGGTCTCGTATTTAACGTAAATACAGCACACCACAACGGTCCTGACCATCAAGTAAGCGAAAAGGTTAAAGACCTGTTGACGGCTTCCACGACTCCTGAGGCAAAACAACAAAAGATGGCCAAGCTTGAGGAAGAGCTTAACTCAAACGATCCGCATTCTCACGGTGTTGTCATCGGCTGGTGGAAATCTCCAACCGCGACACCGAGCGTAACTTTCGCTCTCGCGTTCATCGTTTTGCTGTACGCTCACTACCTGGGCATTAAGAAGAGTTTCGGTGGATGGTTGAAACATACATTCCTGAATCCGATTCACATTCTGGAGGAGTTCATCATCAAACCATTGACGCTTCCTCTGCGTCTATTCGGTAACATCTTTGCGGGTGAGGTTTTGATCGCCTTCCTGTTGGGTGTAGGGATCTTCGGAAGTATTCCGTTGTTCCTGTGGCTGGGCTACTCGGTGTTTGTCGGCTCTGTACAGGCATTCATTTTCACTACGCTGGCGATGGTTTACCTGTCTCAGCAGGTGAATGAAGATCACTAATCAGCATTTCCCCGATTTTATACTCGCTTTTACAAACTAAGGAGGTTTTTAAACAATGGAAGGTTTGGCTCTTGCAATTGGTATCGTATTTGGTCTCGCTGCTCTTGGCGCAGCAATCGGTAACTCCCTGGTAATCTCCCGTACAATTGAAGGCGTAGCTCGTCAACCAGAAGCACGTGGTAACCTGATGGGTCTCATGTTCCTGGGTCTCGGTCTGGTAGAGGCGGTTCCGATCATCGCTGTAGCGATCGGTTTCATTCTCTTCGGTCGTATGTAGTCAGCGAGCAATTGGTAACAATAGGCGGGCGCTTGATACCCGCCTCTATTTTTGATCGAGTGGAAGTCTATGAAGCTGCCATTCGACGCAAGCAAGAAAACTTCGTCATAGTACGAAGCCAGAGTGTCTGAAACAAACGGTATATACCGTGATGATACATCTTTCTTTTCGCAGGAAGGAGTGAAACGAATGCTCGACTTTGGAGCGGTGTCCCTGGAGTGGGGAACGCTTTTAACCCAAGCAATTGTGTTCTTGTTGTTGCTGCTCTTGGTTCGTAAATTGGCTATGGGCCCGATCGTTGGGATCATGGAGAAACGTCGTCAGCATATCGAAACCCAAATTTCATCTGCTGAGCGCAACCGCGCAGAAGCGGAAAAACTCTTGGCTGAACAACGTCGCGTACTGGATGAAGCTCGCGCTGAATCCAAAGCAATCATCGACCGCGCTAGCAAGCAAGCGTCTGATGAAGCGGCGAAAATCGTGGCAGAAGCTCAAGCTGCATCCGAGCGTATGAAAGCGGACGCAAGCGCTGAACTGGCACGTGAAGTAGAAAAAGCAAAATCCGAGCTGCGTGAACAAATGACCAGCCTCTCCGTACTCTTGGCTTCCAAGATTATCGAGAAAGAACTGGACGAAGCAGCTCAAAAGTCCACTGTTGACAAATTCCTGGCTCAAGTAGGAGATCGCCTATGAGTAGCGCAGTAGGAAAGCGTTATGCTCGCGCTCTGTTTGAGGTAGCGAGCGAGCGTGGCAAGATCGATCAGGTGGAAGCTGACCTTGGTGCGATCGTGCAGGCTGTGGAAGGCAACGAAGATCTGCAAAAGATCATGCAGCACCCGCACATCGCTGCAGATGCAAAGGGCAAACTGGTTGATGAGCTTTTCAAAAGCCATGTAGGGGAAGAGAGCTTCAACTTCCTGAACGTCCTGATTGAAAACGGACGGGAAGTTCAACTGTCTGACATCTACAGCTCCTTTGTGCAACTGGCAAATGAAGCGCGTGGCTACGCAGATGCTGTCGTCACGAGCGCAAAGCCGCTTTCTGATGAAGAACAGGCAGAGTTGGCTGAGAAGTTCGGTCAAACTTTGAATAAAAAGCTGCGGTTGACAGCGGTCGTAGACCCTGCAATCCTCGGCGGCATCGTTATCAAAATTGGCGACCGTCTGTACGATGGCAGCCTGAAAACAAAGTTGGAAACCTTTGCGCAAAAAGCGTAAAGCTCGGTCTTAACGAAGTTGGATGAATGGGGTGAATTAAGTGAGTGCAATCAGACCAGAAGAAATTAGCTCCCTCATCAAAGAGCGGATCGCTAATTTTAAATCTGAAATCGAAGTTGTAGACGTAGGCACAGTCATCCAGGTTGGTGACGGTATTGCTCGCGTTCACGGTTTGGAAAAGGCCATGCAAGGGGAGCTTCTTGAGTTCCAAAATGGCGTAATGGGTATGGTACTCAACTTGGAAGAAGATAACGTGGGTGTCGTTATTATGGGACCTTTCCGCGACATTAAGGAAGGCGATACTGTAAAACGTACCGGCCGCGTTATGGAAGTTCCAGTAGGGGAAGCGCTGCTCGGCCGCGTAGTAAACCCACTGGGTCAACCACTCGATGGTCAAGGACCTATCGCAAATGACGGCTACCGTCCGATCGAGAGCCCGGCTCCTGGCGTAATGGCGCGTAAATCCGTACACGAACCGCTCCAAACAGGTATCAAAGCGATTGACGCGATGATCCCGGTTGGCCGCGGACAGCGTGAGTTGATCATTGGTGACCGCCAAACTGGTAAAACAGCAGTGGCGCTCGACACCATCATCAACCAAAAAGGCAAAGACATGATTTGTATCTACGTGGCGATCGGTCAGAAGCAATCGACCGTTGCGAACATCGTAGAAACCCTGCGTAAAGCAGGCGCTCTGGATTACACCATCATCGTTTCCGCTACAGCTTCCGACCCAGCGCCAATGCTGTACCTGGCTCCTTATGCTGGTGTTACTATGGCTGAGTACTTCATGTACAAAGGCGGACACGTTCTGTGCGTATACGATGACCTGTCCAAACAGGCTGCTGCATACCGCGAAATGTCCCTGTTGCTCCGTCGTCCTCCAGGCCGCGAAGCATATCCTGGTGACGTATTCTACTTGCACTCCCGCTTGCTGGAGCGCGCTGCGAAACTGTCTGATGAACTGGGCGCAGGTTCCATTACTGCTCTGCCATTCATCGAAACCCAAGCGGGTGACATTTCCGCATACATTCCTACTAACGTGATCTCCATCACGGATGGTCAGATCTTCCTGGAGACAGACTTGTTCAACGCAGGTCAACGTCCAGCGGTTAACACCGGTCTTTCCGTATCTCGTGTAGGTGGTTCCGCGCAAATCAAGGCGATGAAAAAGGTAGCAGGTCCGCTCAAGCTTGAGTTGGCTCAATACCGTGAGCTTGCAGCGTTTGCTCAGTTCGGTTCCGACCTGGACAAAGCTACCCAAGCACGTCTGACCCGCGGTGAGCGCTTGATGGAAATCATGAAACAAGGCCAGTTCGATCCAATGCCTGTTGAGAAGCAAGTTGCTTCTATCTACAGCGCTACACGCGGCTACCTGGATGACATTCCAGTAGCAGATGTACGCCGCTTTGAGAAAGAGCTGCTGTCTTTCCTGGATTCCAACAAACCACAACTGTTGGAGCACATCCGCACTACGAAAGACCTTCCAGATGAAAAAGAACTGAACGCAGCGATCGAAGAGTTCAAAAAAGGCTTTTCGGTAACTCGCTAATCGTTAACCTGATAGACATCAGATGCATGCCGGGCAAGAAAGCCCGGGCATGCGTTCTCAAGGTGGTGAAAACGAGTGGCAAAAGGAATACGTGAGATTCGACGCAGTATTAAAAGTACCAAAAATACGCGCCAAATCACGAAAGCGATGAAAATGGTGGCGGCAGCGAAACTCCGCCGCAACCAGGAGAAGGCTGAGGCAGCACGTCCTTACGCTGACAAAATCCAGGAAGTGATTGCAAGCATTGCGAGCGGAACAACTGGTTCCAAACATCCGATGCTGCAAAATCGTCCGGTGAAAAAGACTGGTTACATTGTCATCACTTCCGACCGTGGACTTGCTGGCGGATACAACGCCAACATGCTTCGCAAAGTGGTTACCACCATCAGCGAAAAGCACAAATCCAAGGATGAGTACGGTATTTTTGTGATCGGTCGCAAAGGTCGTGACTTCTTCAGCAAACGGAACTATCCGCTTCTGGAAGAGGTAACAGGTCTGCCAGCCAGCCCGGCCTTTGCTGATATCAAGAAAATTGCCGGTGCGGCAGTCCAGATGTTCGCGAACGAACAAATTGACGAACTGTACCTGTGCTACAACAAGTTCCAAAGTGCAATTTCGCAAATACCTACCGTAAAACAATTGCTGCCACTGGAAGCTCCCGAGAGCAACACGGTGCGCACAATCAATTACGAGTATGAGCCGTCCTCGGAAGAAGTTCTGGCCGATCTGTTGCCTAAATACGCGGAAACACTGGTGTACAGTGCGCTTCTCGAAGCGAAGGCTTCCGAAGAAGGTTCCCGTATGACAGCGATGGGCAACGCGACAGACAACGCAACGGATATGATTAACCGTTACACGTTGATCTACAACCGTGCCCGTCAGGCAGCCATTACTCAAGAGATTTCCGAGATCGTTGCAGGTGCAAACGCACAGGCTTAGTGGCAGCGAATAGCTCCCAATTTAGCTTTACAGGAGGGAAGAAGTAAGATGGCGAATGGACGCGTGGTTCAGGTAATGGGTCCGGTTGTTGACGTCGAGTTCGACCGCGGACACCTGCCTGCCATTTACAATGCGATCAAGATTCAACATAAAGCACAAAGCGCTGGCGAGCGCGACATCGACTTGACAGTTGAGGTTGCAACTCACCTGGGTGATAACCTGGTTCGTACCGTTGCGATGTCTTCCACTGACGGTTTGGTTCGCGGTATGGAAGCCGTTGATACAGGTGCAGCTATCTCCGTTCCAGTGGGTGCAGTTACCCTCGGACGCGTATTTAACGTATTGGGAGAGCCGATCGACCTGCAAGAGCTGGGTCAAGTAGATCGTCGCGACCCAATTCACCGTAAAGCTCCTGAGTTCGTAGACCAAGCAACTACTGTTGAAATCCTGGAAACAGGTATCAAAGTAATTGACCTCTTGGCTCCGTACATCAAGGGTGGTAAGATCGGTCTGTTTGGTGGTGCGGGTGTAGGTAAAACCGTTACGATCCAAGAGCTGATCAACAACATCGCGCAAGAGCACGGTGGTATTTCCGTATTCGCTGGTGTAGGTGAGCGTACCCGTGAAGGTAACGACCTGTACCACGAGATGAAAGATGCAGGCGTTCTGCCGAAAACCGCGATGGTATTCGGTCAAATGAACGAACCGCCTGGTGCGCGTCTTCGCGTAGCGTTGACCGGTCTGACAATGGCGGAGTATTTCCGTGATGAAGAAGGCCGCGACGTTCTTCTGTTTATCGACAACATCTTCCGCTTTACCCAAGCGGGTTCCGAGGTATCCGCTCTCTTGGGCCGTATGCCATCCGCGGTAGGTTACCAGCCAACACTGGCTACCGAAATGGGTCAGCTGCAAGAGCGCATTACTTCTACGAAAAAAGGTTCCGTAACGTCTATTCAAGCGATCTACGTACCAGCGGATGACTATACTGACCCGGCGCCTGCGACTACGTTTGCTCACTTGGACGCTACTACCAACCTGGAGCGCTCCATCGCTGAGTTGGGTATCTTCCCTGCGGTAGACCCACTCGCATCCACTTCCCGTGCTCTGACTCCTGACGTAGTTGGTCAAGAACACTACGATGTGGCTCGTGGCGTGCAAAAAATCCTGCAACGTTACAAAGAATTGCAAGATATCATCGCGATCCTTGGTATGGACGAGCTGAGCGACGATGACAAACAAGTGGTTGGCCGCGCGCGCCGCATCCAACGCTTCCTGTCCCAGTCCTTCCACGTTGCCGAGCAATTTACTGGTAACCCAGGCCAATACGTGCCATTGAAAGAAACGGTTCGCAGCTTTAAAGAAATCCTCGAAGGCAAGCACGACCACCTGCCAGAGGGCGCGTTCCTGTATGTAGGAACGATTGAAGAAGCGGTAGAAAAAGCGAAGAAAATGGCGTAAGACACCCTGGAAAGGGGAGACGATTAAATGAGTAAGATGACAGTTGAAGTCGTAACTCCTGAACGGGTTGTCTATAGCGGTCAGGCTGAAATGGTCATTGCTCGCGGTGTTCAAGGGGATCTCGGTATTTTGCCGAACCATATGCCACTGGTGAGCCCGCTGAAAATAGCGCCTGTTCGGATCAAGACAGAAGGCGAGAAAGAAGTAAAGATGGCTGTAAGCGGCGGCTTCATGGAAGTGCGCGGCGATAAAGTAACCATCCTTGCTGAAACGGCTGAATTGCCGGGAGACATCGATGTTGAACGCGCGAAGGCAGCGAAAGCTCGCGCCGAGAAGCGTTTGGCTGAGAAATATGCCGAGCTCGACGTCCAGCGTGCTGAGCGTGCGCTGCAACGTGCGATGGCACGTCTCGACGTAACGAAGTAAGCGTAAGCTTGATATCCCCGCGCCCATGTGGCTGCGGGGATTTTTCGGTTACGAGCGCGTATGGCGATACATGCATGCTGGGCATGATATTTCCAGTTGGTAATCGCCTATCGTTTCTGTGTATAATAGACCTAATGCCCTGCCGTCTGACATGATTTTTTGCGACAGCATAATGCGCGGCACTGGCTAGTGGAATTAAAGGAGAGTGTACTGATGCAAACCATTCGCGATATTCGCCACAATCAGGATGGCGTAGTGATTCCGAGCGGCTTCGCGGCCAATGGCTGGTCGAACGTGCTGTCTCATGAGATGAATGTCCTGTTTCAGGCTCTGTGTTTTGTCGTAACAGAGTACGAGACAAAAGCGGAGATGGAAAAAGGACTGGATGAAATCGAAGCGTTGAAAGGCGCCTTTTCTGTACCTGCCAAGGAAGCATTTAAATCGGAAGAAGACTATGAAGGCTATGTAGACCTGCTGAACCGCTTCAAGGCATTCCTGAAGCGTTCCGATTACGCTTATCCTGCATCCCGTGTGGAAGCGATTGAGCTTTTCGTAAAATGGGGTCTTGTGATCGACAACGAAGACGCGTGGGATATTCCTGTCCACCCGTTCCCGGATGTACCTCAGTTGTTTAATCTGAGTGAAGCGGAATCGCTCGCCCTGGCGCATGTAAAGCTGGAAGCGCTGGTACACCCTATTTTCAGCCGTCTGGTCATGATGCTGCATGAACGCGATGAAAACACGTTTAGCATCTCCAAGGCAGAAATGAAAGAAATGCTGAATACGAATGACCAGATGCTTACTGAAGTTTTGATCAAGCTGACTCCGTATATGGAAGAGGCGATCGAGAACGTACTGGAACTTCCGGATGATGAGAAACTGAATTTCACCATTGTATGGGAGCGCATTTACGAAGACTTCCTCGGTCAGCAGTTTTCAAGCAATGTTCAATAATGCACAAAATAAATACGCCTGACGGACATATTCGTTTGGCTATTATATGATGCTGGAAAAACTTAGGGAAAAATCTCTAAGTTTTTCCCTTTATATGGGACTACAGGAAGGCTTTCGTTAGACACCCAATTGGCAATTTGATATAATGATAAAGGTATTTTTTTCTAGCAGTATCGGTCTGCGACTACGTTCATACCTTCATCTGCGATGCTGCAAGGAGTACCCTTTTGATGATGTTCATACTTCATCTGGAGGGCAGCGCAAGACAGATTCATATCTTTCTTACGAGCGGAGGGAACGTGGGTGATTGACATCTATACCAACAATTATGTTATTGTCGCGATCTTTTTGTTTCTCGGTGTGTTGTTGCCCGTAGCTACTGTCAGCTTCGTTGGTCCACTACTGCGTCCAAAGAAACCGACACGGGAGAAGCAAACCACTTATGAAAGCGGTAACATTCCTGTTGGTGACAGCTGGGTACGTTTCAACGTGAAGTATTACATCTTTGCCCTTATGTTTGTCATTTTCGATGTAGAAACACTCTTTCTGTACCCGTGGGCCGTCGCTTACAAAGAGTTGGGGCTGTTCGCCCTGGTCGAGATGGTCATCTTTATATCCTTGCTTGTGGTAGGGCTGATTTACGCGTGGAGAAAGAAGGTGCTGGAATGGAACTAGATCTGACAAGCATTGCGCCTGAATTGCAAGAAGAACTGAATCGAAACGTCATGTTTACGACTTTGGAAACGGTAAAAGGATGGGTGCGAAGCAATTCGCTCTGGCCTTTGACTTTTGGCCTTGCCTGTTGCGCGATTGAGATGATGGGAACCGGGGGAGCGCGATACGATCTGGACAGGTTCGGGGTAATTTTCCGGGCTTCGCCGCGCCAATCCGATGTCATGATCGTAGCCGGAACGGTTACGAAAAAAATGGCTCCATTGCTGCGCCGCTTGTACGACCAGATGCCTGAACCGAAGTGGGTGATTGCGATGGGGTCCTGTGCGACGGCGGGCGGACCATATGTGCGCTCGTACAGTGTCGTAAAAGGTGTCGATCAGATCGTTCCCGTCGATGTATACATTCCGGGGTGTCCACCTAACCCTGCCGCCCTGATTTACGGAATCAACAAACTTCAGGAAAAAATCCGCTATGAAGCGAAGACTGGGAAGCGGGTGACCAGTCCATGAGCGAAGAAAAACGCAGGCCAACGCCGGAAGAAAAGGCGCAGGCAGCAGCCGAGGCGCGCGCCAAAGCTGAAGCTTTGCGAAAATTAAGAGAACAGGAAGAGCAGGGCGCAGAGGCATTGCCATCAGCTCAAGAAAAAGCTCAGGCACAAGCCGCAGATTCGCAAGAGGAAGCACCAGCAGCGAAGCCAGTCTCGGAAATGACGCCGGAAGAAAAGGCAGCAGCGAAAAAGGCGGCGGCCGCAGAAGCGATTGCCAAAGCTGCGAAGGAAGCCGGAGCAGATACGCCAAGCGAAGCAGCCGCACCAGCGCCTAAGCCAGTCTCAGAAATGACGCCGGAAGAAAAAGCAGCAGCGAAAAAGGCTGCCGCCGCAGAAGCGATTGCCAAAGCCAAAGCTGCGAAGGAAGCCGGAGCAGATACGCCAAGCGAAGCAGCAGCACCAGCGCCTAAGCCAGTCTCAGAAATGACCCCGGAAGAAAAAGCAGCGGCGAAAAAAGCGGCAGCGGCAGAAGCGATTGCCAAAGCCAAAGCTGCAAAGGAAGCCGGAGCAGATGCGCCAAGCGAGGCAGCAGCACCAGCAACGAAGCCAGTTTCGGAAATGACGCCGGAAGAAAAAGCAGCGGCGAAAAAGGCTGCCGCCGCAGAAGCGCTGGCAAAAGCGAAAGCTGCCAAGGAAGCAAAAGAATCTGCCCAGCAGGGAGATGGCGCTTCGTCAGCAGAGGGGGCAGATGCGGAAGCGAAGGCAAAAGCCGCCGCAGCGGCCAAAGCAAAAGCAGCTGCCGCCGCTGCAGCTAAGGCGAAGGCCGAGAGAGAAGCGGGTGGCTCGCCAGCAGATGGCGGGGATGATGACGCCAAAGCGAAAGCCGCCGCAGCAGCAAAAGCCAAGGCTGCCGCCGCAGCCGCTGCAAAGGCAAAAGCTGCTCAAGCGACTGGCGATGGAGCGGAAGCAGCAGAAACGCCAAAAGCTCCTTCCAAAAATCAACCGTATCTCGACAAGTACGTGCTGCGTATTACAGAGAAGTTCGGCAAAGAAGTGCTGGAAGCCAGTTATATTAACGAATTGGCCAAGGAAGTCCCGACATTGGTTATTCAGAACGAACGGTGGCACGAGATTGCCCAGTTTCTGAAAGAAGACGGGCAATTGGCCTTTGAATATTTGTCAGATTTGCATGGCGTCGATTATGAGGACAGGATGGAAGTTTATTACCATCTGTACTCCTACAAAAATCGGCAAAGCCTGGCGGTAAAAGTCAAAACCAGTCGGGAACAGTCGTCTGTGCCGTCTGTCATGGACGTATGGAACGGCGCCAATTGGAATGAAAGAGAGACTTTTGACTTGTTGGGGATTCATTTCCCGGGACATAAGGATTTGCGTCGAATTTTGCTGCCGGATGATTGGGTAGGCTATCCGCTGCGAAAAGATTATGTGCAATACGACGAGGAGGTTTAACTGATGAACCAGAACATCCTCACAACAAATGTCGATACCTCTTCAGAAAACGGCATTCGCACGGAAGAGATGCTTCTGAATGTCGGCCCGCAGCATCCAAGTACACACGGAGTATTTCGCTTGGTCGTCAAAATTGATGGCGAAACGATCAAGGAAGCCATTCCGGTCATGGGCTATCTCCATCGCGGCACCGAAAAGCTGGCGGAAAACCTGAACTATACGCAGATTATTCCTTACACCGACAGGATGGACTACGTGTCTGCCATGACCAACAACTACGTGCTCTGTCACGCGGTAGAGACGATGATGGGTCTGGAAATACCCGAGCGTGCCCAGTTCTTGCGCCTGATTGCCATGGAATTGAACAGGGTGGCAAGTCACCTGGTCTGGTGGGGAACTTATTTGCTCGACATCGGTGCAATGGGACCGTTTCTGTATGCGTTCCGCGATCGGGAAATGATCCTTGACCTGTTTAACGAGCTGTGTGGAGCGCGAATGACTTTCAACTACATGCGGATCGGCGGCGTGAAGTGGGATGCGCCTCCAGGCTGGGTAGACAAGGCAAAGGAATTTGTCCAATACATGAAGAAGGAACTGAACAACTACCACCAGCTCGTATCCGGAAACGAAATTTTTATCAGCAGGATCAAAGGCATCGGAAAATTCGACACCAGTACGGCATTGGATTACTCGCTGTCTGGCGTTATGCTGCGAGCCACTGGCGTGAAGTGGGATTTGCGCAAAGATGAGCCATATTGCATCTATGATCGCTTCGATTTTGATGTTCCGACTGCGACAGAGGGCGATTGCATGGCGCGCTATCAAGTGCGCATGGCAGAGATTGAACAGTCGTTGCGCATTTTGGAGCAAGCCCTGGAGCAGTTCCCGAGCGAAGGGGAAGTGATCGGCAAAGTGCCTCGTGTCATTCGGCCACCAGCTGGCGAGACTTATGTGCGGATCGAGTCTCCGCGTGGGGAAATCGGTTGCTACATCGCAAGCCAGGGTAAGGATAAGCCTTGGAGATTGAAATTCAGACGGCCGTCCTTTACCAATCTGCAAATTCTGCCCACATTGTTGCAGGGAGAAAGCCTTGCCAACATGATCGTCATCCTGGGCAGCATCGACATCGTGCTCGGGGAGGTTGACTGTTGATGAATGCGCTTTTGCAGCAAGCCCCCTCATGGGGAAACACTCTCTGGTTTATTTTGGCGGCGGTGATCCTGCTGGCCGTTTTGCTGGGATTCGTCACATACGCTATCTACTTCGAGCGCAAAGTCATCGGTTGGATGCAGCTGCGCATTGGGCCCAATCGCGTCGGGCCTTTGGGACTTTTGCAAACCGTTGCTGACGTTACCAAGCTGCTGTTGAAAGAAGATACGCGTCCCAAGCACGCTGACAAAGCTTTGTTCACATTGGCGCCGATTTTGGCTTATGCGCCCGCCTTCGCTGTCCTGGCAGTCATGCCGTTTACGGAAAGCATCCAGTTTGCCGATTTGGGAATCGGCCTGCTGTACTATATCGCGCTTTCCGGCATTACGGTGCTCGGGGTGATTACGGCTGGCTGGGCTTCGAACAACAAGTATTCGCTGATCGGGGGTCTCCGCTCTGCTGCGCAGATGATCAGCTATGAAGTGCCGCTGGTCATGTCCGTGGTTGGTGTCGTTCTGTTGACGGGCAGCATGAATCTCAGGGAAATTGTCGAGGCGCAGCGGGATGTCTGGAATATTGTTCCGCAGTTTATCGGATTTGCCGTATTTATCATTGCTGCTCAGGCAGAGCTGAACCGTACGCCGTTTGACCTGCCTGAAGCCGAATCGGAGCTGGTAGCCGGATATCACGTCGAATACTCCGGATTCCGTTTTGCCATGTTCATGCTGGCAGAGTACGTGTACATGTTCGGGATGGGGACGCTGATTACGATTTTGTTCCTTGGTGGATGGCTGCCGATTCATCCGGCTTTGGGCTTTATTCCGGGAATCGTCTGGTTTGTGCTCAAGTTCTCGCTGTACATCTTCCTTCAGTTTTGGATTCGGGCTACCATGCCGCGCTTGCGAGTAGACCAACTGATGTCGTTTGCCTGGAAAGTGCTTCTGCCAATCGCGCTGTTCAACATACTGCTTACCGCTGTCGTCGTCTCCTATCAAAACGGGATGTTCTGATTTTGGCGGCAGAAAGCAACTGCTAGGCGTTACGGGTTTCTACGCGCAGGCTTCGCCATTGGCAAGGCGATAGTCAAGTAACTCAAATTCTGAGGGGTGACACACATGCTTGGACTGGCTAAAGGCCTTGGGTATACCTTTAAAAAACTCACGGAGAAAAAAGTTACCCATTTTTATCCGGATGTGCCCTTTCCCATGCCGCCACGCTTTCGCGGCATCCAACACTTTTCCCCGGAAAAATGCATCGTTTGCAACCAATGCGCCCGCATTTGTCCGACCGAGTGCATTCAATTGACAGGGAAGCCCCATCCTGATCCGGATAAAAAGGGAAAGATCATCGATACGTACGATATCAACTTCGAGCTGTGCATCTTGTGCGATCTCTGTACGGAGGTTTGCCCTACCGAAGCGATTGTGATGACCAACAACTTCGAGCTGGCAGCTTACAGCAGGGACGAACTGTACAAAAACTTGAAATGGCTGGATGACAACAATACAAACGTCAGGGAGGAGAACTAGCATGACTGGCGAATTTGCAGCCTTTTTTATCCTGTCTCTCCTGACGATTGGCGGCGCAGTCTTCATGATCAGTTTTACTCGTGTTGTACACATGGTAATCTCGCTCGGGGTCACATTTATCAGCATCGCAGGACTGTTTGTTTTGCTCGGAGCAGAGTTTGTAGGCGTGGCGCAAGTGCTGGTCTACTCTGGTGCGATTTCTATTCTGATGCTGTTTGGAATCATGCTCACCAAGCACGATGCCCAGGACGAAGGAACAGGGCGCAAGTGGAAAAACCGCTTCATTCTGTTGTTTGTCGCTGGTTTGTTCGGCCTGTTGTTCTGGGGAATCCAAAACACACCGTGGCCTGCACCACCGCCGCCAGTGGCTTCTCCTGTGAGCAACGCCAAAGAAATCGGACTGGAAGTATTCACGAAGTACGTCATTCCATTTGAACTGTTGTCCGTACTGCTCTTGGTCGCGTTGGTCGGTGCGATCATCATGGCAAAAAAGGAGGGGGATAACGAATGACAGTGAGCATTACCTCCTACTTAATGGTCGCATTGATTTTGTTCTGTGTCGGTTTGTACGGAGCACTGACAAAGCGAAATGCGGTTGTCGTTTTAATCTCGATCGAATTGATGCTGAATGCGGTGAATATCAATCTGGTCGCGTTTTCCAAATACGGCTTGTACCCCGCTGTAGCCGGGCAAATTTTCACCTTGTTCACCATGACGGTTGCTGCTGCCGAGGTCGCAGTGGGTCTGGCGATCTTGATCGCGCTCTACCGCAACAAGGAAACAGTCAATGTAGATGAAATAGACCAAATGAAACGATAGATGGAGAACTGATAAGGAGGACAAAGATGGATACTTTTTTGCACTACGCCTGGCTCATCCCTCTGTTTCCGCTTCTTGCTTTCATCGTGATCGTTTCGTTTGGTCGCCAGTTGAAAGAAGGAGCGGCCATAGTCGGCATCGGGCTGACAGCTGTTTCTTTCGGAATCGCCGTCCTCGCTTTTTGGCAGAGATTCCGGGATGGGGGAGTAGACTACAACTATGTGGTAGATTGGCTTCATGTCGGTGACATCGTGATCAATATGGGCTTTGAGGTAACTCCGCTCAATGCGATGATGCTGGTTATCGTCACGCTGGTCAGCTTGCTCGTTCAGATTTATTCCAAAGGCTACATGCATGGCGACGAGCGCTTTCCGGTGTTTTACCAATATCTCGCCCTGTTCACGTTTTCCATGCTCGGGCTGGTCATTTCTCCGAACCTTTTGCAAGTGTACATTTTCTGGGAGCTGGTTGGCGTCTGTTCCTTCCTGCTCGTCGGTTATTACTATTTCAAACCGGAAGCCAAAGCGGCTGCGAAAAAGGCATTTATCGTTACGCGGATTGGCGACCTGGGATTGTTCATTGGGATATGCTTGCTGTTCTGGTGGACCGGAAGTTTTGAGTACGGGCCGATCTTCGAAAGCGTAGCTCTCGGACGACTGGAGCCGTGGATGATTACAGTCGCAGCGATTTTGATTTTTATCGGTGCGATGGGGAAATCAGGCCAATTCCCGCTGCATACGTGGTTGCCTGATGCGATGGAAGGTCCTACGCCTGTATCTGCCTTGATTCACGCAGCGACGATGGTTGCTGCCGGTGTGTACCTGGTGGCTGCGACTTATCCGCTGTTCATCGCTTCTGATACGGCTTTGACTGTAGTGGCTTATGTAGGTGGCATCACGGCGATTTTTGCCGCTTCCATCGGTTTGACACAGCGCGACATCAAACGTGTGCTTGCGTATTCCACAGTCAGTCAGCTCGGGTACATGATGATGGCGCTGGGGGTTGCCGGTGCTGCCGGCTATGTGGCGGGATCGTTTCACCTGATGACGCACGCCTTTTTCAAAGCGTTGCTCTTTCTCGGAGCGGGCAGCGTAATCCACGCCGTACATACGCAAGATGTGTTTGAAATGGGCGGCCTGTGGAAAAAGATGCCTGTCACAGCACTAACGTTTTTGATCGGCTGTCTGGCTATTGCGGGAATCTTTCCTTTCGCCGGATTCTGGTCGAAAGAAGCGATTTTGGGCGCTGTATATGGAGCGCATCGCTACGATCTGCTGGTTATTGCGCTGGTTGCGGCTTTCTTTACCGCATTCTATATGTTCCGATTGTTTTTCCTCACGTTCACGGGAAAAGCTCGGGGCAAGCACGAAGCACACGAGTCACCTGGAGTCATGACTGGGCCTTTGCTAATTTTGGCGCTGCTTGCTGTAGTCGCCGGATTTGTGAACACGCCTTACGCACCTTTGCTGACTGACTGGCTTTTGTCAACAGGAACAGGTACGGCAATTGTCAACGTGTTTGGCGAAGGAACAGAGCATGCCGCTTCCTGGCTGCAAATCGTCGCGTTGCTCATCTCGGTGCTGGGCGTCATTTTGGCCTACCTGATGTACGGCAAAAAGTCGGTATCGCCAAACAGCATTCCCGAAGCGATGCCGTGGCTCTATCGACTCTCTTACCGAAAATACTATGTGGATGAACTGTACCAGAATGTGATTGTGCGGCCACTTGGCTGGCTGGGAATCATTTTGAACGGGTTTGACAAATACGTGGTGGATGGCCTGGTTGGGCTGACAGCCAAGATTACGCAGGGAATTGGCGCTTTACATGCACGTGTGCAAAGCGGCCAGATCCAGTCTTACGGGGCAATGGTTCTGTTTGGCCTGCTGCTGTTGATCCTTGCCATCAGTTTGACGGTCGAGGGAGGTGGACTCTTTGGTTTCGGGCGCTAATATCCTTTTGTCGTCGCTGGTGTTCTCTCCACTTCTGGCGATTCTCGTGATCGCTTGCATCCCTGGTCGTCGATTCGCGGCAATCAAGCAGGTCGGGATACTGGGGACCTTGTTGCCGTTGATCCTGGCATTTTGGATGTTCGGTTTGTTCAATTACGATACATCCAATCTGCAGTTTGTCGAGCGTCATGACTGGATTTCCATTCCGATCGGACTTGCTCAGACAGGTACGGTATTCGCTTTTGAAATCAACTATGAGCTTGGTGTGGACGGGATTTCCATGCCGTTGATTTTGCTGACAGCGATCATCGGAACTCTCGCTGCGGTCGCTTCCTGGCAGATCAAAAAGCGGCTGAAGGAATTTTTCATCTTGTTCCATCTGCTGCTGATCGGGATGCTCGGAGTTTTCGCAGCCGACAACCTGTTCCTGTTCTTCATTTTCTTCGAGCTGACACTGGTGCCGATGTACTTCCTGATCGGAATATGGGGCTATGGCGAACGCGAGCATGCGGCCAACAAGTTCCTGTTGTACAACGGAATCGGTTCCGGCATCATGCTGCTGGCCTTCATCGCTATTTTCGTCGTCATGCGGACACTGAATATCGATCAGATTGCCGCGATTTTGACGACACCGGACCATCCGGTCACAGCAGCGCTGACGCCAACAGTCCGCTTCGCCTTGTTCATGGCCCTGTTCGTTGCCTTCGCGATCAAGCTTCCGGTGTTTCCGTTCCATACGTGGATGCTGAAAGTGCACGTACAGGCTCCGCCGTCCATCGTCATGATCCACTCCGGCATTTTGCTGAAGATGGGGGCATACGGACTTTTGCGGATGGGCATCGGATTTTTCCCGGAACAGGCGTACCAGTTCTCTACATGGCTGGCGATCCTGGGAATCATCAACGTGCTGTATGGCGCGGTGCTCGCTTTTGTGCAAAAAGATTTGAAAATGGTTCTGGCGTACTCCAGTATCAGCCATATGGGGATCGTTCTCCTTGGTTTTGCGGCCATGAACTCGATCGGCTTTCAAGGAGCGATGTTCCAGGTTGTCTCTCACGGTTTTATTTCGGCGCTGTTGTTCTTCCTGATTGGCGTCATTTGGGACCGGACGCAAACTTCGATGATCGACGACCTTGGCGGCTTGTCCAAATCCATGCCATTTGTCAGCGGCGTCTTTTTGGCTGGCGGTATGGCATCGCTCGGACTGCCTGGCATGTCCGGATTTATCAGTGAGTTCTTTGCTTTCCTGGGACTGTTCGGTCGAATGCCTGTACTGGCTGCGATCGGGGCGCTTGGGATCGTGCTTACAGCCGTCTATTTGTTGCGAGCGATCATGCGAACGACATTTGGGCCGACACCAAGCCGCTTCACAGGTCTTGCGGATGCACAGCCGATGGAAGTGATTCCGATGGTCGTGCTTCTCGGGTTTATTATCCTCATCGGCGTATATCCAGCTGTCCTGGGAAATCCGATGCAGCAGGCTCTGAAGACGATCGTACCGATTGTAACGGGAATAGGAGGGTAATCCATGGACGTAAAAGATATATTCTCATATGACTGGAGCTACCTTCTGCCCGAATTTATCATTCTCGGATTTGCGACGTTTCTGTCGCTGCTGGATTTGTTTGCGGGCAAGCGTCTCGGTAGACAGGTGATCGGTTGGCTGTCGCTTGCAGGGGTAGTGTTGGCAGCGGTCTTTGTCTTCGTCAATGTGAATGTGCTCGACAAGCCGTACAGCTACATGGCGGACATGATCCGCATCGATGACTACGGCAATGCTTTCAAGCTGCTATTCCTGGCCGGGACGGCATTTGCGATTTTGCTCTCTCTTTCGTATCTGAAAAAGGGGGAGGTCACCCACACAGGAGAGTATTACTATTTGATGCTGACAGGACTTTTGGGGGCCATGGTCATGGCGTCTTCGGCAGACCTGATCACGCTGTTTGTCGGACTTGAGCTGTTGTCCCTGTCCTCCTACGTACTTGTGGGATTGAGAAAAAAGTCGCTGCAATCGAATGAATCAGCTTTTAAATACGTGGTATCGGGCGGAATCGCCACGGCCGTCATCTTGTTTGGGATGTCGTACGTGTACGGCTTGACGGGTACGACACATATTTACGAGATTTCGTTCCGTCTCGCAGAAGCGGGAATGGCGGGCTATCAGTTCCTCGTGTACATGGCATTTGCGTTTCTGGCGGTCGGGCTTGCTTTTAAAATATCCGCGGCGCCTAACCACATGTGGGCTCCGGATGTATACCAGGGCGCTCCGACTCCCGTAACGGCTTTTCTGGCCGTCGTATCAAAAGCGGCAGGCTTCTCGCTCGTATTCAGAGTCTTGCTGATCTCGTTTTTCAACGTTTCGAACGGAACGGATCGCTTCTTTTTCCAGGAGGCGAGTCTCTATCTCGGCATCATGGCGGCTGCTTCCATGATTATCGGGAACACGATGGCGCTCAGGCAAACAAACGTCAAGCGCATGATGGCCTACTCGGGAATTGCGCAGGCGGGGTATATACTCGTTCCGTTTGTGCCGCCGACGACTTTGTTTTTCGGTGAAGTGATCTTCTACCTGTTCGGGTACATGCTCGTCAGCTTTGGTGCTTTTGCCGTCATCATGGTGGTGACACGTGAGCAGGGAACAGAAGATCTGAAAGGTTTTGCCGGTTTGTATCACCGTTCTCCTGTCATGGCGATTGCGATGAGCATTTTCCTTCTGTCGCTGGCAGGGATTCCTGTCACCGCAGGATTCTTCGGGAAATTCTATCTGTTCATGGGTGCGCTGGCCCAGGAAAATTACTGGCTGGCGGCAATCATGATCGTCACAAGCGTCATTTCCTACTATTATTACTTCGGGATTATCAGACAGATGTACATGCGTCAGGGAACGAGCGAAGCTCCGCTTGCCGTGCCAAAAGGCATTTGGACTCTGGTCCTCGTGCTGGCCATCCTGACAGTCGTGTTCGGGGCATTCCCTGGTCTGGTCACCGATTATGTGCAAGTTCATTTCAATCCGTCTTTTGACTTTGGGAATATGCTTCCTCCCAACTTTCAGTGACACTCGTAACGAATGGCTACATCATGTACAATAGAAGGGATAGCTCGCTTTTCGGGCTGTCCCTTTTTCTTTTGACGAAGATGGCTGACTGATTTGCATGAGGAGGAACAAGCATGCCGCAAGAAGTATACGGCGTATTGAGCATCGTCTTGTCGATTGTATTCATTGCACTCGCATGGTGGGCTCTGCAATCATTTCGTTTTGAAAAAATCTTGAAGCATCCGGCGGGAGCGCAAGCGAAGCTGCTGCAAATTTTACTGTCGATCGTAATCGGCTACGAAGTATCGCGATTTTTCCTCGATTATCTCGGCTGGTCCATGACATTCGGCAATCTGTTTTCCTAATCGCCCAAACTTCATTCAGTTTGCTGGTATATCCACCCAGTTTCATGTGCAAAATGGGAAGTACAAAGAGATGTACGTGAAACATGGGGAGAGGATATAAAATGGGGAAATGGTCTGGCCTTCTTGTACTTGCTTTGTTGCTGGTCACTGGCGCTGTTTATTGGATGCCTGCGCAGGCGTCGGAAGCAAAACCTGTTGCGAGCAAGCTCTTGCAAACGCTTGAGGATTCGGGAGCGACGGGCGTGTCCATTCAGGTTCGTGCGAGAGTGGCGCTGGGGGAAGTACAGCGGCAGGAAGAAGTCACTGAGTTGGCAAAGATGTGGGCAAAACAGCTAGAGATTCCGCTTTCGCTCATCGAAGAATCGCGGAACCACGATGTTCTTATGTATCGAACGACATACAAGCAAAACGGCGTCTCCGTGCGCTACGAGATGACAAGTGTTCCTGAAAATGGTTCATTTGACACATATCTAGTGCTGCAGTTATCGGGAAGCCGTGAATCCCTACTATATATAGAGCAGATACAGGAAACCTTCGCGAAAGCCCTGAAAAATGCCGACTTTATTCCGCAAATTAGCACTTGTATTCGCGGATTGTACAATGTTAAGATGAGTGTTGACCAACAGGGGGGTAAAATTATGTCGATTTTTGCTACCCTCCAGGCAACAGAATTGGAACGTTTACAAGATGAGACGGTCGTCAGTATTTCTGGACATACCCCTATGTGGGAACCATTCATTGCGTTAAACGGGCAAAAGATGAATCTGCAGGTAGCGACTCACCGTGACAGCGGCAATGCTGGCACATGGGTTACTGTAGGTACACCAATCATCACAGTGGAATATTAGCACGCGGAGGGGTACACATTGGATAAAATTATTGTCCGTGGTGGTAAGGCATTGGCGGGTAATGTGAAAGTATCTGGCGCCAAAAATGCCGTACTCCCTATTATTGCAGCATCTATCCTGGCAGAAGAAGGCACATGCGTTATTTCGGATGTACCTGCTCTTGACGATGTCAGGACGATATGCGACCTCTTGAAATCGATGGGAATCTCCCTTACATATGATCATGAAGTGCTGACAATCAATGCTTCTGAGCTTACCAGCGTCGAAGCATCTTATGAACTGGTCCGCAAAATGCGTGCTTCTTTCCTGGTAATGGGGCCGCTTTTGGCTAGAAAAGGACAGGCTCGTGTCGCTCTTCCAGGTGGTTGTGCCATTGGTACCCGCCCGATCGACCAACACCTTAAAGGGTTTGAGGCTATGGGAGCCAAAATCGAGATCGGACAAGGGTTTATTGAAGCAAAAGCAGACGGGCGATTGAAAGGGGCAAAGATTTACCTCGATATCGCAAGCGTCGGCGCAACGGAAAATATCATGATGGCCGCCGCTTTGGCAGAAGGCACGACCGTGATTGAAAACGCAGCGGAGGAGCCGGAGATTGTCGATCTGGCCAACTTCCTGAACCGGATGGGAGCAAAAATCCGCGGTGCGGGAACAGGCTCTATCCGCATCGAAGGCGTGGAAAAGATGAAGGGCTGCACGCATTGCGTCATTCCTGACCGGATTGAAGCTGGAACCTTCATGGTGGCAGCAGCGATCACGGGTGGAGATGTATTCGTAGAAGGCGCGATTTGCGATCACCTGAAATCCGTAACAGCCAAGCTGCGTGAAATGGGCGTAGAGGTAGACGAGCAGGAAAACGGCATCCGCGTTCGCCGCACAGGTGCTCTGAAAGCTGTCGATCTCAAGACGTTGCCGTATCCGGGCTTCCCGACTGACATGCAGTCGCAAATGATGGCGCTTTTGCTTGTTTCCGAAGGCACGAGCATCGTGACTGAGACGGTTTTTGAAAATCGTTTTATGCACGTGGAAGAGTTCCGCCGCATGAATGCCAATATCAAAATCGAAGGACGCAGTGCCATTGTAGAAGGCGGCTCCAAGCTGACCGGAAGCAAAGTGGCGGCAACCGATCTGCGCGCAGGTGCAGCTCTGGTGCTGGCTGGGTTGGTATCGGAAGGAGAGACAGAGGTAACGGCTCTTCACCATATCGACCGCGGGTATGTGAACTTCACGGAAAAGCTGTTGGCACTCGGAGCGGATGTGGAGCGCGTAACTCCTGAGGAGAAAAAGCGGGAAGCGGTTTTGCCAGATACGATCAAGGTAAGCTTCTCTCCTAATTTTGCGTAACGAATGTGTCAGCTATATGACAAACACGAAGATTCTCTGTGAAAGCAGGGGATCTTTTTTTCGTTTGTGAAATGGTCAGCGCGAAGACCCAAGCCAAGCTGCTTCCCCTTCCGCTACGGCTCCGGCAGAGGTCTGCTTGCAGCTGTTGTCGCCCTCGCTACTCTCTTACTCTCTCGTTCTATCGGTCTTTTGCCATACATAGACTGAAAGTGTCTAGCACTTAACGGGGAGGATCACTTGGATGAAACGCTACTTGCTCATAGGGTTTATCACTTTGCCGATCTTGCTCGTCCTGATGCCGGCTGCTCTGGTTTATCTGTTTGCACCTTCGCACGAGTCCGCAGCATCCCCACATGAAGCCGTTCAGCAGCAGAACAAACCGGCGACAGCAGGAGCTGCCCAATCGCTTCCCATCAAGGTGTACCGTACCGAAAAAAAGGTTGTGGAAACATTGCCGCTGGAGACGTACATCGAAGGGGTAGTAGCGGCTGAGATGCCGGCCGAGTTCGAACTGGAAGCGTTGAAGGCCCAGGCGATGGCAGCGAGGACGTATATCGTACGCAGACTGAAGCAAGGGAAGTTCGATGATGTGCCCGCGGGAGGGCAGGTGCTGGATACGGTCGCTCATCAGGTGTATATGGATGAAGCGCAGCGCCGTGCACGCTGGGGAGACCAGTACGAATGGAAAAGCAAGCGCATCGAGCAGGCTGTGCAAGCAACAGCGGGCGTCGTGCTGACTTATCAGGGAGAGCCGATTGACGCCACGTTCTTTTCCACCAGCAACGGCTTTACCGAGAACTCGAACGAATATTGGGAAAAGCCGATTCCGTACCTGAAAAGTGTGGCAAGTCCATGGGATATCGAATCCCCGCGCTACGAGGAAACAGTGGTCAAGTCCACGGCTGAGCTGGAAAAGGAATTGGGCGTGAAGCTTGTGCAGGAGGCTTCCTCCAACGGAGCCTGGTATCGGATTGAGTCGCGCACGACGGGAAATCGCGTGGGGAAAATCAGCATTGGCGGCAAGGAGTTTAGCGGGCGGGAATTTCGCGAAAAGCTGAACTTGAACTCGTCTTCTTTTACGCTGGAGCTGAGAGGCAACCAGGTGTTTATTACAACCAAAGGATACGGCCACGG
The DNA here is from genome assembly GCF_013284375.2 of Brevibacillus sp. HD3.3A. NCBI lineage: Bacteria > Bacillati > Bacillota > Bacilli > Caryophanales > Paenibacillaceae > Brevibacillus > Brevibacillus sp. HD3.3A. The sequence continues at coordinate 5,625,647 of NZ_CP085874.1, read as the reverse complement.
AGTCGGCATGAGCCAATGGGGAGCAAACGGCATGGCCAAGAGCGGAAAAAATGCCGAGCAGATCGTGAAGCACTTCTACCAGGGAATCAACCTCCAGGATTACTCTCAAATCGTGCGCGCCTAGCGAAAAAGAACGCAAATTTTTACTTTTCCCTACTCTCTCAGGTTTATACGCCAAAATTCTGGCGATACTGAGGGATGAGGTGATGAATAAAATGGAAGATCAAAAGAATCAAAATCAACCGATTCCATTCAAGAAGGCAAGCTCCTGGAAAAAAGTTTTGGGTAAGAAGTGGGCGTTCCCCGCAATCTACATCGGAACCGCAGCAATCATTCTCGCTTTTGTGATGTGGTATCAGGGCAGCGTCATGGACACGGTATCCAAAGTGGCAAATGTCGGGGATAACGTGGCAGTGACAACTCCAGCGACTCCTGAGACACCGAAGCAAAACGATGAAGCGGTACCTGTGACAAGTGGCGTTCAACCGTTGGCATGGCCTGTAGGAAAAAATGTCCAGTATGAAATGGGAATGAGCTACTACGACGAACAAGCGTCCAAAGACGAGCAGCAAAAGGCGCTGGTCAAGTACAGCAACTCTTTTTACCCGCACACCGGAATTGATTTGAAAGCAACTGATGGCAAGAGCTTTGATGTCGTGGCTGCCCTCGCCGGAAAAGTCGTGAAGGTGGAAAACGATCCGCTCGTCGGCAAAACCGTTGAAGTGGAGCACGCTGACAAAATGGTGACGGTCTATCAAAGCCTGGAAAACACGACAGTCAAACCAGGTGATGAAGTGACCCAGGGCCAAGTGATCGGTTCAGCAGGCCGCAACGAGTTCGAGAAAGATTTCGGAGTGCATCTCCACTTCGAAGTACGTGTCGACGACAAGCCAGTGAATCCACAACAATATTTGATTCAAGCGGAAGCGAAAAATCAATAATCAGCGAAATGATGGAAAACACCCGTAAAATCAAGCGATTTGCGGGTGTTTTTTTGCTGTTGGTACAAACTGTTGAAAAAAGATGCGGCCGTGCTGGCTTGTCAGGCTTGGAAACGTAGAATATGTGTCCCTGCCCACCCATATATTGTATCAGACAATGTAGATACAAGGAGGCGAGTAATGTGCACGACTACATCAAAGAGCGGACCATCAAGATTGGCCGATATATTGTAGAGACGCGAAATACGGTTCGGATGATCGCCAAAGAGTTCGGAGTTTCCAAAAGTACAGTGCACAAGGACTTGACGGAAAGGCTGCCTGAAATAAATCCGGAGTTGGCTAACCAAGTTAAGGAAATTTTGGAATATCACAAAGCTATCAGACATCTGCGGGGAGGCGAAGCGACTAAAATCAAATACAAGCGGCGTAGTAAAAAAGTCCGAGTTGAACAGGAGGAGAGCGTGCAATAAAGAATTTCCTTGTCCTCTCACGTAGAAGAGCCTATGATATTAGGTAGAAATGTAACTGGTAACAGGGAGGACCTTTCATGTTTGGCAAAGATATCGGAATCGACTTGGGGACGGCCAATGTCTTGGTGTATGTAAAAGGCAAGGGTGTTGTCCTAGACGAACCATCTGTCGTGGCAATAGATAGCAATTCTAGAAAAGTATTGGCCGTGGGGCACGAAGCGCATCGCATGGTGGGCCGAACCCCAGGAAATATCGTGGCGATCCGACCTTTGCGCGAAGGTGTTATTGCCGATTTTGAGATTACAGAAGCGATGCTGAAGCACTTTTTGAACAAAATCGGTGGAAAAAGCATGTTTGCACGTCCACGCATCCTGATTTGCTGCCCAACCAACATTACCTCGGTAGAGCAAAAGGCGATTCGCGAAGCAGCCGAGCGCAGTGGAGGCGCAAGACAGGTGTTTATCGAAGAAGAACCGAAAGTTGCCGCAGTTGGGGCAGGTATGGACATTTTTCAGCCGTCCGGCAATATGGTAGTGGATATCGGTGGGGGTACGACCGATGTAGCGGTGCTGTCGATGGGCGATATTGTCACGTCTTCCTCCATCAAAATAGCTGGGGACACATTCGATGTGGCTATTATGCGGTACATAAAAAATAAATACAAACTGCTGATCGGAGAGCGTACAGCTGAAGATATCAAGGTTCAAATCGGAACCGTATCCGGCGGGCGCCAGGACGAAATGGACATTCGTGGTCGGGACATGGTAAGCGGATTGCCGCAAACCATTACCATTCAATCCGGCGAAGTCCAAGAAGCCCTGGCCGAGTCGGTGAGTGCGATTGTACAAGCCTCGAAATCTGTTTTGGAACGAACACCTCCCGAGCTTTCTGCCGATATAATTGATAAGGGTGTTTTCCTGACTGGCGGCGGCGCACTTTTGCATGGCATCGACGAGATTTTGGCAGAGGAGCTGAAGGTTCCTGTGCTGGTAGCGGACGAGCCGATGATGTGTGTAGCCAAAGGAACCGGAATGATGCTGGACTATCTGGACAAGGTGCCGGCTCACTCGAATAAGCGATTATTCAGGGGGTAAGATTACGTGATCAGAGGCTTGTATACGTCTGCATCTGGCATGCTTGCCTTGCAAAACAGGCAAGATTCGCTGGCGAACAACCTGGCTAACATCAACACGCCTGGATACAAACAGGATGTTGGTGTCATGCGCGCTTTCCCGGAGCAGCTCCTTTCGCGCATGCGCGATTCCGAAGGACCTGATTTCCCGGGCGTTCCGACCATGCCTGGCCAGCCTGCGATCATCGGACGGCTGAACTCAGGGGTGTACATGTCGGAAGCGATCCCTGCCTTTACGCAAGGAGATATTGAAGAGACGCGCAATCCGTACGATGTGGCGCTTTTGGACAACCTCCAGCCTGATCAGGACGGAAATGAGCGCCGTCTGTTTTACAGCGTGGCACGGATTGAAGATTTGACCCAGCCAGCCCAGGAAGAAGATATTCGCTACACGCGGAACGGAAACTGGAGCGTCAATGCGGAAGGGTACCTGGTGACGCCAGACGGATATTACGTTCTCGACAATCAAAATCAGGCGATTCGGCTGAACAATGATCCGCTTACAGGGGTCAATGTTGGGCAGGACTTGAAGATCAATCAGGCTGGCGAGCTGTTGTACCGGGATTCGGTCAGCAAGGACTACCAGGTGTTGGCCAACCACCAGAGGCTCGGCCTGAGCGTCGTGACAGACCCTCAGAAGCTGGTTCGTGAGGGAACGAACATTTTCCGCTATGAAGGAGACGCAGAGGTAAAAGCGATCGACATCGCGGAAGCGGAAGACCAGGCTGCATTGGCTGCCGGAGAGTACGATACGCCGACTGTTGCAGGCAGATACGGTACGCAGCAAGGATGGAGAGAGCGGTCCAATGTTGACCCGGCTCAAACTATGACAAGCATGATGAGCGTACTGCGTGCATACGAGGCAAACCAGCGAGTCATTACGACGATTGACGGTACGCTGGACAAGGCTGCTAATGAAATCGGACGAGTGAACGGATAATAGGGGGTAGGAAGGATGCAGTCGCTTAATATTTCCACATCGGCCATGCGCGGTATTCAACAGGCGTTGGACAATACGGCCAACAATCTGGCGAATATCGATACAAACGGATACAAGCGCAGGGTGGCATCGTTTTCCGAGCTTCTCTCCGATTCGATGACCGAGCAGCCGGCAGCGGATAATCAAAACCGCAATACGCCAGTAGGCTTGCGTGTTGGCAGTGGTGCACGTCTCGGCTTGTCGAAGCTGGATCTCGGACAAGGCAACGTCAAGATGACAGATGTGCCGACAGACGTAGCCATTGAAGGGCAAGGTTATTTTTTGGTCACGCATAAAATCAAAGATGCGAACGGTGCGGTTATCCAGGAAGAAAGCCGGCTGACACGAGATGGCTCCTTCAAGGTGCAGTTTGACGATGACGAAGGCGGCTACGTGCTGCACACGCCGTCGGGACACATTCTCACGGACAACAACGGAGTAAACATCGTGTTGCCTGAGCCAGTGCAAAATATCGAGATTACGCCAGAGGGCGCGCTGACAGCAAACGGAGTCGCCTATGGCAACATCGGCATCTGGAAAGTGGACAATCCCGATCAACTGAAACAGGTGGGGCAAAACTTGTTCGACGCAGAGCTTGCTTCCGGAGAAAATCCTGCGACCAAGTATGCTAACGCGATTGATGAAGGAATTGCCACGTTGCGTCAAGGAGCGCTCGAAGGCTCCAATGTAACGATGACAGAAGAGATGTCGCAACTGGTGAACATTCAGCGTGCCTATCAGTTGAACTCACGGGCGATTGGCATCAGCGACCAAATGATGGGCATTGCCAACTCGTTGCGCAGCAGATAATCAGTGATGACGGAGGAGAGGAGCATGGAACAAGGGAAGGGCAGAAGGTTCCCGCGTGATACCGAAGAGGTTAGGACGAAGCCGAGAGAGCGGGAACGGAGCGGCAGAAACTGGCGAGTGACGATTGCCAAAATTGTGCTGGTCCCGATCCTGTTGTTTTTCTCTCTCGTCATCGGTTTGACAATCGGGTACGGAGTTGTGGGACACAAGCCGACAGCGGAAGTATTTGATCTTGGCACGTACAAACACATGTGGGACTTGCTGTTTGCAAACACGTAAGCATCCAAGAGAAAAAGCAAGGTGGACAAGCCCGAACCTGATGGTTGGGGCTGCCTGTTTTTTAGAGGGACTTGTTGCACAGTTTGTCCACAGAGTATAATAGATCGAGTGGTTGAAAAAGGAAGCGACGATTCTTACTACGGAGGGATGTCCGTGAATCTTCCTAATTTGCTTACGATCTTTCGCATCGTGCTCATCCCTTTGTACCTGTATGTCTTTTTTTCCGGGATTCCGTACCACGTTGAAATCGCTCTGGCTATCCTGATTTTGGCGGGAGTCACGGACATTGCAGATGGGTACATCGCGCGGAAACATAAGCTTGTAACCACAATCGGTATGATGTTGGATCCTCTGGCAGACAAGTTAATGATGTTGGCGGTGATCGCCTCATTGTTTTTGACAGAGCGGATCAGCGTTTGGGCCGCCCTGTTTTTCTTTTTGCGTGATTTGGCTATGATTATTACAGGAGCTGTTTATCACTTCCGGGGCAAAAAAACGGTGCCGGCAAACGCGTTTGGCAAGTTGACAACGGTTCTTTTGTATGTGGTCATCCCGCTTGCTATGTACCGATTCCCATACAGCGAAGCGATTTTGTGGACGGTAATCGCGTTCTCGTTCATTACGAGCGCGATCTACTTGGGGAAGTTTCGTCTGTTAAACCGCACGTAAGGGATGGATAAAAGAGCACTTCCCGTTTGGGGAGGAAGTGCCCTTGTTATTTTAACCCCGCTGTGCCGACATGTCGGAGGCGGGAGTTATGTTTATTCTCAGTTTGCCAACTGGTCTTCATGCACGGACAAGTCTAGATAAGTATGGAAATGGAGCGATTACATATGGAAATCAAAGCACCGCTTGATATCATGCAAATTCAGGAAATCATTCCTCATCGCTATCCTTTTTTGCTGGTGGACAAGATTGAAGAGCTGGAGCAAGGAAAACGGGCAGTCGGAATCAAAAACGTCACTGTCAACGAGCCGTTTTTCCAAGGACATTTCCCTGGTTATCCAGTCATGCCTGGCGTCCTGATTGTGGAAGCACTGGCGCAAGTTGGGGCTGTAGCGATGCTCAGCATGGAAGAACATCAAGGCAAAATCGGACTTTTTGCCGGGATTGACGGGTTCCGTTTCAAAGATCAGGTGAAGCCTGGCGACACGCTGACACTCGACGTTGAGCTTACACGCGTGCGCGGTACGGTAGGCAAAGGATACGGGAAAGCGATCGTTAATGGGAAAGTAGTCGCAGAAGGCGAATTGATGTTTGCGCTGACTGCAGGAAATAAAGCACATTCATGATCATCTTGAATGTGCTTTTCTTTTCGGGTAAAATGGCTAGTGGGCAACTTATATAATGAAGGTGAAAACATTGGCCAAACAGGTCGCAACCATATTAGGTGTGCCATTTTCAACTCGTGGCTTCCACGAGACAGTCACATATATCGCAGAGCGTATTGAAAACGGCCAAAAGACCCATGTCGTAACCGCCAATCCCGAGATCGTCATGTTGGCGCGGGAAAATCGCGCGTTTCAGTCGATTGTGGAACAAGCCTATGTCGTTCCGGATGGAATCGGGATCGTCTACGCTGCAAAATGGACGAATCAACCCATTCGTGAGCGCGTTACGGGCGTGGAGCTGCTGGAAGCATTGATGACGGAAGCGAACAAGCACCAGTGGGGCGTCTACCTGCTGGGAGCCAAGCCGGATGTCATCAGTCTGGCTGCGGAAAAGCTGGCTGCTCGCTACCCGAACGCACGCCTCGTTGGGTATCGGGACGGATTTTTCCGGGCAGAGGACGAGGAAAAGATTGTACAGGAGATCGCAGAAGCCAAGCCGGAGTTGCTGTTTGTTGCGCTCGGCGCGCCACGACAGGACGAGTGGATGGTAAAATATCGCGATCGGCTGAATGCCTCGATGATGATGGGGGTAGGCGGCAGCTTTGATGTCATCTCCGGAAAAGTAAAACGAGCGCCAGAAATTTGGCAAAAATTGCATTTGGAATGGTTTTACCGACTAGCTTCGCAGCCTTCTCGCTGGAAGCGTCAGCTGGCTATTCCCCGGTTTGTTTTGACCGTACTAAAAGAAAAATGGAGTAGCCGTTCCTAGATGCATCCGTAGAGAGGAGAACAGTCGATGTCTACATTAATCCTCGGATTTCTGACTTCGCTGATCATATCGTTTATTGCAACACCGTATGTAAAGAAATTGGCTGAAAAGGTCGGGGCAGTAGATGCTCCCAACCAGCGCAAGGTACATACGCGAATCATGCCGCGCATGGGTGGACTTGCTATTTACCTGGGTTATCTCGTCGCCTTTTTCTTGTTCGTGCCCTACTCCAGCATGTCGGAAATGCTTGGAATATTCATTGGAAGCACGATCGTCATGACCGTAGGCATGCTGGACGACAAGTACCAGCTCTCGCCAAAATGGAAGCTGCTCGGTCAACTGGTGGCAACCGCAATCGTCGTCATTCCGTTCGGTCTCAAGATCGGAGTCGTCAACCTGCCCTACTCGGGCAGTATCGACTTTAGCAGTGGCTGGCTTTTCTGGCTGGCTGTTCCGATCACCATGTTCTGGATCGTCGGTGTGACAAATGCGGTCAATCTGATTGACGGCCTGGACGGTCTGTCTGCCGGCGTATCGGCAATTGCAGCAGCGACGATGGGCGTCATGGCTCTTCTGATGGGCGATTACAAAGTTTCTGCCTACTGTTTCGTGCTTCTCGGAGCTATTCTTGGATTTCTTTACTTCAACTTTCACCCGGCCCGCCTGTTCATGGGCGACACCGGCTCGCTATTCCTCGGTTTTAACCTGGCCGCGCTGTCGATTATGGGCTTTAAGGAAGCGCTCTTCGTTTCCTTCATCATCCCGATCGTCGTGCTCGGCGTTCCGCTTTGGGACACGTTCTTCGCTATCGTGCGCCGAATCGTCAACAAAAAGCCGATTTCCAGTCCGGACAAAGGACACTTGCATCACTGTTTGTTGAACATGGGCCTGTCCCACCGCTCAACCGTGCTCACCATCTACTCGATCAGCATCTTCTTCGGTACGATGGCGATCCTACTCACCAAGACGACGAAGTGGACGACCATCATCGTCATGGTCGTACTCCTGATTGCCATCCACCTGGGAACGGAAATCGTCGGCCTCGTCAGCCGCCGCCACCGTCCGCTGATCAATGCGTACAGACGGTTGAAGATCAAGCAGACGGAGCAGGAGAGACGGACGAATTAGGATATGAGTTAAACGGAACCACTGCATGGTTTATGCAGTGGTCTTTTTTCGCCAATTTTTAGGGGGAAGCACTTAACTGAGGGAGGAAATTAGCCGATAAAGGAAAGGGGAAGGTCCGAGCCCATCTCAACTTCAACAGAGAATGGGACAAATATTAGATTATGAATAAAATGGAGAGGTGAAAAAATGAATAAGCCAATTCAACAATTTCGTCGCTGGCTGGTAATGTGCTTGACGATGATGCTTGTTGTTACGGGAGTGTTGCCGGCATTGCCTGCGTCTGCGGCACTGGGTTCTAATTGGAATACGACGACGGGTGTTGTTGTGCCGGCAGCATATAGCGCATCAGGCAGTGGTAATGGGCAAACATATGCTGCGCCTTTCAAGACGATTTCAAAACTGGTATATGGAATCCAACTGGCCTATAAGGATACCTCCAAAAATGGGCAAGGTGTTGACATCACGGTAGATGGGGTTCCGCTCATCAATAATACAGTGTTTGCTAACGACATCATCACCTTGCCAGATTTTAATCTAAACAGCAGTGGAGCAGTTACAAGGGTTACAGTTAGACCTAAAGTAACGACAGATCCAACGAATGATACAGCTGAGTTTTACATCCAGTATGCCCCCAATCCAGCTGCATCTGGAACAGGGCCCCTGAAGATTGATAACAGTTCTGGTCAAGGTAAGTATGCTAGTGATCCATTAAAAGTAACGAACCGAACCGTATCTGGTCTGAAATACACATACGGGGTTGCAGCGACCGTTGATAAAACACAGGCTGTTGAAGTACAAGTAAACGGCACTACAGTTCGAACTGTATATGGGGGCGCAGGAACACTGCCAGATTTTGATTTGTCCCCTGGTCTAAACGCAGTTCAACTGTTTGCTTCCAATACAGGCGAGCGAGATGTTATTTATTACGAGTACAACTCGCTGAACAGTCCGATCACGATCACGAACTTCTCTGGCGGAACAACCGCCTACAATCCGGTTGTTTACGGTGATTCTACGATTAATATCGTAGGTACGTTTGGAAGCGGTGTGACAGGCAGCAGCCTGCGCTTGAAAATTTTAACCAACAATGGGCAGACCATTCAAGATTTGAGCAATACAGCACCATCTGTTAGCGGCAGTACATTTACATTCAGCAATATCGGCCTGAAGCCAGGGCTGAATCAGATTTCTTTTTACGAAAAAGTAGGCAATGTTACGAAAGAGCACTATCAATTTTTCGTGCAATACAACAATACACCGCTCGTGAGTGACTTGAGAGTTAACGATACGGTGCTGAACGATCCGAATGTTACAAGCAACCCAACTTATATCACGGTACCATCTTTAAATCGTCTGAACCTGAACATGGACGGGAAAGCGCTCAATGCTGATACCGTTGAAGTGAAAAACGTTCGCACAGGAGACGTAGTAAAGACTCAGGTCAACCGAACAGGTTCATTTGGACTGAGCATCCCATCGCAGATTGGTGAAAACACACTGGAAATTCGCGTGTTTAACCAAAACAAAGAAGTAGGAACGTTTGTGCGGAAATTGCTCGTCACGACTACTTCAGCAGGAAGCTCCGATCAATTTTACAAGGTAAGCTTGGGTGGAGTGGCATTGCAGCCAAATCAGCAGGCGGTGCTTAAAGGAGCTTCTACATCTACTGCGATGAACTTGAATGGTTCGGCATTGTTGAAGTACGTGGACATTGCAGGACAGCAGTTGTTCCAGGAATTTAAGGTGACGATTTACGAAGGAACAAATAAAACAGAATACAAAACAGCTGAAGGAGTAACGTTCACTCCTATCGGCAATCCACAAAGCGGATTTACAGAATATGCGATTAACCTTAATGTACCAGCAGGAGCATTCCAGGACGGGAAAACTTATAAAGTTGCACTGAGCTATCAGTATTTGTCCAAAGACTCCAGCGGTTCGGTTACATCCCCGTCGGGCTATATCGGGATTGCAAACTACGAGTATGAGTTTAAATATCTGGACAGCACAAAACCAAGCTTTGAACGAGTAACAAACCTGGCGAATGGTCAAGTCCTGTCCCAAACAGCAGCAAACACCATTGTGTCCTCGCCTTTGGAATTGAAGGTAGAGACGCAAAATATTACTGGCAACATTACAATCAAGTATAACAATCAAACATTAACAGCGAGCGAAGACTATGTGATTACAACAGGTTCTAATCAATTTACACTTACCTTGAAAAAGCTTCCACAAGGTATTGGGAAGTTGACCATTGACTATACGGGAGGTACACCGACGTCAACGGCCTATACACTTGATATTCGAATTACACCGTATGCACAACTGACTTATGTTGACGCATCTGGACAAGTTCGAAGCTTTGAAGATGGATATCAAGTGAAAAGTGAAAATGATATCCGGAACTTGGATGGAAAAGTATACAATTATGTGTTGAAATCCGCGAATATTGAAGCCACTCTGAATGGCACTCCCGTTACTATTTCTGACGTGAATACGAATAAGGGAACGTTTTCGATCCTTAAAGATCAATTGCCTTACAAAAAAGGGAACAACGTCTTGAAAATCACTTTGACGGACGATCCTAAAACCGTGTTTACTTACAATGTTTCTTATAACACATCCAAGACACCATCTATTGAGGATGTGAAGCTGGAGATTATCTCCAACGGTGATACAGAAGAATTGACGAAGAAAGCTGCTGATCCGTCTTACCGTACGGGAGCAAACTTCTTGAGCAACTTGAGCTTTACCGTTAACGACGCTACGCATGTTTACATCGAGAAAAACGGTAAACGCATCAACGACTTCCGTTACAAGAGCGGAGACTGGGATCAGGATGCAACGAACCAGGAGTATGTGAATACTCGCTTGGAAGCAGCCCTGAACAATGATTTGAGAGATCTGTTCGATGACCACAATATCGACTCTTTGTCTCGCTCCAAGTTCGAAGGGAAGATGAGCTCGAAGAAGTACGGGGATTTGGTTGAGGAAGTTCAGGATGCGGTGACGGATGCAAAAGAACAGGAAAAAAAACTGGCACTCTTCCCGCTGACCCTGAAAAAAGGCGGAACGACAGTTTACACGATCGTCGCAGAAGATGACAACGGTACTGTGATCCGTTACGACATCAATATCGAGCAAAAATATTCCAGCTGGGAAGTTCTTTCCCCAGTCAAGGCAAAAGAAACAGACCAGTACATCATTGTAAACAGCAACAGCGCTGTTGTAAAAGTCTTCGCTGAGAATGCAAACAAAGTATTGTTTGGCAAAACAGAAGCGAAAGTAACGAATACAACAAACCCTGACTTCTACTACGATGATGAACAAGGAAAAACCATTCCAGAGACATACTATGTATTTACATCCACTGTCCCGCTGAAAAAGGGTCTGAATACGGTGAAGTTTTCCGTAGTGGTGGGAGACAGTACGTACAATGACGAGATCAAGATTTACAACGCAAACTCGTCTGTAAACGGTGCTGAGTATCGCGATGTGTTAGGCAAGAAAGTAGCATTCAGCGTGTTTGAAAAGCAGTTTGAATTGAAGTTCCCGGCAGGTACTGTTCTCTTGTCGCCAGATGATGGACGAGCAGGTCAAGAGGTCAAGAACCCGAATGGAGATATCTTCGTTGATATCCCGCTGTACTTCGGTATTGCCGACCGTACTACCGGCCAAGTAAACATTGCTGATGACAACATGGAAGATAGGCTCGTACTTGAATCCAACTTCAACTACGCAAGCCCACTCTACTATGTAGACGCAGGGGATACGGAAGCGCCATTCGGTCGAGATCCTTATTATGACGAAGGCGATGCGGAAGATTTCAAGAGCCGTTGGCAAGACAATTTGGTTCCAAGCCGCAGAGGAACGCTTACGATTAAGTACGATTCTTCTATCGTAAATGCAGCAAACAACATCCTCACGATTTACTACCATAACGGGAATGAATGGAAAAACATCGGTGGAGTTGTGAATACTGGCTCCAAAACAGTACAAGTGCCATTTGCCGGATTTGGTTTCTACATGGTCATGAAAACTAGAGAGTCCTATGATGACGTAGTGAGCCATGACTTTGCCCGAGATGCCATCGAAACACTGTATGCAAAAGGAATCATGCCGGCATACAGCGGCAGCAGCTTCGGAGCAAATCGGGACATGACTCGTGGTGAGTTTGCAACGATGCTTGTAAAAGCTCTGGCTTTGCCAATCAATGCTGGTCCTTATCGCGATAGCAATGAACGTGATCCATCTGAGCCGACATTCTCGGATGTACGTCCAAATCGTGATACATGGGATTATCAGTACAAGTACATCGAGACTGCTGCGAGAGCAGGTATTATTCGTGGAAAGCAGCCAGGCTACTTCCGACCAGATGACTCACTGACTCGCGAAGAGGCTGCTATCATGATTGCACGTGCTTTGAACTTGAAAGTAGGAACGCTTGATGCTTCCAAAGTTGCTCTGAACAAATTGTTTACAGATGCAAAAGATATTGGTTACTACGCAGCACCTTCTGTTCTCGTTGTGAACAAAGCCAAGTTGATGAACGGCGAGCCGAATGAAGCCAATGTGAAAAAGCCAACTTACAGTTTCAAACCTACAAATAACCTGACTCGTGCCGAGATGGCCGTTATCACTGTTCGTGTGATGGTCCAACTCAAAAAACTGCCTAAGCAGTAGTTCCAAACTTACGCATATATAATAGAAGAAAAGCTGAAGACGGCGTCTGCCCCTTCAGCTTTTCTTTGTTATCTCCCTCAATAAAATCAGGCTTCTCCCTGCTCATCTCCCACAGCTTCTACAGGAACCTCGACATACTCTTTTTCACCCAAAGAAATTTGAGCCTGTCCATTCGTCAAATCGGTAAAGCGAGCCACAAACGCATCTTGCTCACCTTCAGGTATGAGGACATGCGCGGTAACTTTGTCTGTAAAGTCAGTACCACTCACCCGATACTCGCCAACGCGCAGTTCGTTTTCGACTTTTCCCCACCACGTATAGTCCACGCTCACAGAGATCGTTTGGTGCAAAGTATGGATGACGATTTTGGCGGCCTTCAAAGCAGTGACGGTTCCTGCTGTATAAGCCCGAACCAATCCGCCAGCTCCCAGCTTGATTCCGCCGAAGTAACGAGTGACGACCACAGCCGTGTCCTTTACGCCATTTTTCTTGATGCATTCCAGGATCGGTTTGCCAGCGGTACCGCTCGGTTCGCCGTCATCGCTCGAACGTTGAATTTGATCGTTTTCGCCGATGACAAAAGCCGAGCAGTTATGCGTTGCATCCCAGTGTTTCTTTTTGATCATGGCGATAAAGGCAACGGCTTCTTCTTCCGTCGTAACCCTTTGCGCATAGCCGATGAAGCGGGAGCGTTCGATGACGATATAGTTCTCTCCATAACCAGCGACAGTTTTGTATTCCGTTAACATCGTACAATCACCTCAAGAAAAGGATATCATGTCAAAATAATGTTGGCGAATCCTGAAATGTTTTTGACACATAATCGTAGTAATCTATGTGGAAATGAAGGACTAAATCAGAAAGGGATGATCTATACATGGTAGAGTGCGTATAATCCCTTATGAAAATGCTGGTACGACACTAATTTTTCGTGTACGAAACATTACTCTGTGATATAGTGATCTTGGGACAAACTGTAATATTTCAAGTGATGAAAAATTTTATGATCAATACAAAATAAAGGAGTGGAATTACGTGAATTTTCCATACTCAAGCAAAAAATGGATGAGCATCAGTTTGGCAGCTGTACTCACAACGACACTGGGAGCAGGGGCTTTGACAGCGTCTGCGAATACAGCAACAGATGCGGCGACACAAGCACCTGTGGCTGCTCAGGCTTCCACTGACAAAGTAGCGGCGGAAACAGGAACTACAACTGCACCTGCAACGGCCGAAGAAGAGTTGACTTTGGAAAAAGCAGTACAGCAAGCATTGCAAACAAATGTTACTTTGAACAACGCTCGCCTGGATGCCAAAAATGCAGATATTAACGAGTCGCTTTCTTATAAAACATCTGCAGATATGCCAGCCGAGATGATCGAATCGCTTGAGCTTGCTAAAGCGAAACACGTCGGAAATGCCCAAGGTGAAATGAACAAGAAGCTGAATGCCCTTGCGGTAACAGCTACAGAAAGCAAAATTAAGCTGGGTGCGCAACAAGCTTATTACAACATGATTTTTGCTCAGGATGACTACGACTTGAAAAAACAAAGTCTGTCCCGCGCCGAAACTCAACTGAAAGTTGCCAAGGCTGCTTTTGATGTCGGAACCAAAGCAAAAACAGATGTTTTGCAGGCAGAAATGGGCTTGTCTGGGGCACAGGCAGCTTTGACAAGTGCCGCAAACAGCGTGGAAGTAGCACGTATGGATTTGAATGATTTCCTTGGTGTCGATTTGCAGAAAAAGTGGAAGATTGTAGCTGCAAATAAACAGACAGCTCCGATTACATTGACAATGGAAGAAGCACAAAAACAAGCACTCTCCAAACGAATTGAAATGACAAGAGTTCAGGAAGAGCTGAAGCTTGCCGAGCTGAATGTGAAGCTGATCGAGGAATATTCCGCGCTTTCCACATTGCCAGGCCGACAAGCTCGCAATAACGTGGAAAAGGCAAAATTGGCGATCGAAGAGCAAAAACGCACGATTTCCAAGGAAGTTGCTCAAGCCTATCTGAACCTGAACGCAGCCAAGCAGGCTATTGAATTCCAGAAAAAAGCGAAGGATTCCGCTGCTGAAAGCTATCGTTTGACGAATCTGCGCTTTGAAAATGGACTTGCAACCACGCTCGAAGTGATTCAGGCAGAAGAAGAATTGTCCGATCGTGAGAACCAGTACCAAAAGGCAATTCTCAACTACAATCTGGCGGTTGTGAACTTTGAAACAGCGCTTGGAAACTAAGTTGAGTTAGGGAAGAAAGATTTGTAAGGTTTTGAATGGAATTGGAAAAAGGTTCAGTCGTGACAGTCCGCCCTGCGTACCCTATAATACGAATTGTGGCGGATGTCACTTCGTACATAATTGACAGGTGAATAAGAACCCACGAAAAAATCTTTAAATTTTTTTCGAAGGCGCCGCAACTTTTGATTAGCTCAGGCGTTTAATAGGATGTCACACGAAATACGGGGAATTGTGTAAAAAAGATTCACGAATACTAGCAGTTATGTTACACTAGTGATTGTTGCATTTTACACAATACTGAATATACTAGAGATTTTTAACGCAAAAAAGCGAAGCTGACCTGCGAAAGGAGGTGACACGCGCTTGCAGGATTCGGGCTTTAAAAAGAAAGATAGATTGACAACAAATATTCCCCAAGAACAATTTGTTTATACTAGAGGAGGAGAACACAAGGTTATGAAAAAGGTCGTTAACAGTGTATTGGCTAGTGCACTCGCACTTTCCGTTGCTCCAATGGCTTTCGCAGCAGAAGATGCAACTACTACAGCAGCTCCAAAAATGGATGCAGCTATGGAAAAAACCGTTAAGCGCTTGGAAGCTCTTGGCCTGGTAGCAGGTTATGGCAACGGCGAATACGGTGTAGACAAAACTATCACTCGTGCAGAGTTCGCTACTCTGATCGTTCGCGCTCGCGGACTGGAGCAAGGTGCGAAACTGGCACAGTTCAACACTACTTACACAGACGTTCGTTCTACTGACTGGTTCGCTGGTTTCGTAAACGTAGCATCCGGTGAAGAAATCGTAAAAGGTTTCCCGGACAAAACTTTCAAACCACAAAACCAAGTTACTTACGCTGAAGCAGTAACTATGATCGTTCGCGCTCTGGGATATGGTCCAGCTGTTAACTCCAGCGGATGGCCTAACAACATGATCTCCAAAGCTTCCGAGCTGAACATTGCTAAGAGCATCACTACTCCTAACAATGCAGCAACTCGCGGCGACATCTTCAAAATGCTCGACAACGCTCTTCGCGTAGACCTGATGGAGCAAGTTGAATTCGGAACGGACATTCGTTACGAAGTAACTGACAAAACTCTCCTGACGAAATACCTGAAAGTTAACGTTGTTGACATGGAGTGGGCTCACAAGAAAGATCGTGATTCCGAAGATCTGCCACTCGTGACTAACGTACCAGCTATCGGTCTGGGCAAATTGAAAGCTAACGAAGTTACTTTGAACGGTAAAGATGCTGGTCTGGGCAACACTACTTACAAAGTAGCTGATGGCATCAACCCTAACGATTTCGATGGTCAACGCGTACAAGTGTGGATCAAAGAAGACCGTGAAAACGTAATCGTTTGGATGGAAGGTTCCGAAGACGAAGAAGTAGTATTGGATCGTCTGAGCGACTTCATCCTGAAAGGCAAATCCATTTCCGACGGTAAAGACCTGAGCACTTCTTCCCTGTCCGATCTGAAAATCGAACTGGATGCTAGTGGCAAAACTTACCGCGTAAACAAAAACACAAAAATCACTTACAACTTCACTCGTTACAACGATCCAGTTGATGCTCTGAAAGACATCATCGCTGCTAACGATTCTTTCGGTGTGAAAGTTGTATTGGATGACAACAACGAAATTTCTTACATGCACGTAATCGATGACACTCAAATGGACCAGAATTCCAAAGTGAAATACGGTTCTGAAGTTATCGGTAAAATCGATGTTGAGAAAAAGAAAATCACCAACCTCGATACTGGTAAATACAACGAGCTGGATGACAAAGAAGAAGGTAAAGACTTCTTGGTATTCCTCGATGGCAAACCAGCTAAATTGAGCGACCTGAAAGAAGGAGACGTATACTCCGTTTACTATGCGGATGGCGATGATGACAAACTGTTGGTATTCGCTAACCGCCAAGTAGTAGAAGGTAAAGTTGACAAAGTTGTTACACGTAGCAGCACAGACGTACGTCTGACTGTTGGTGACAAAACTTACCGTATCTACAAAGGAGCTACTTACTCCGACAACGGTAACAAAGACGTTAAGAAACTCGACGATTCCAACTGGGATCTGATCACCAACCTGGATAGCGAAACAGTGAAATTGGTCCTGGATGCTTCCGGTCGCGTTCGTCACGTTGAAACAAAAGATCCAATCGACGATCGCAAACAAAAAGCAATCATCACAAAAGGTGTAGTTTACAACTCTTCCAAAGACACTTATGACTTCACTGTGATGACTCAAAAAGGCAAATCCAAAGCTATTTCTTTGGAGAAAAAAGACATCTATGATGAGTTTGGCAAAAGCTATAACAAGAATGACAAAGATGCAGACGAACTCGAAGGAATCCTTCAACCAAGCAAAGACGATTCTATCGTATTGTTGGAAGTAACTTTCGATTCCAAGGGTGAAGTTGACAAAGTTAAAATCACTGGCTCTAAACTGATTGCTTCTTCCGGCACTGCTTGGGATAAGCTTGCAGATGAGAAGGATGACGTTGTCGGCGACTACGAAGTAACTGACAAAACTGCCATCTTCAAAATGACTGGCAAACTGGATGATTCCGGAAAACGCGCTGAACTGAAAAATGCTGGTATCGCGAAGTTCAAAGACGTTGCGGATGAAAGCGACCTGAAAGTTTACTACTCCATCGATGAAGACAAAGATGAAGTAGAAGCGATCTTCGTAGTAGAAGGTGAAGGTTTTGAAGGCGACACTATCTATGGTGTAGTTCAAGACTACAACACTTCCAACAAGCAAGATACTGTCAAAGTGCTGACTAAAGACAAAGACAGCGGCAACGTTGTTTCCAAAGAGTTCAAACTCAACGATGATCGTGAAGATATGCAAGATGCAGGCATCGTTCGTGGCGATTTCATCGCGTTCCAACTGAACTCCGATGATGAAGTGATTGTTGAGGATGTTGTTGAAGTAGTAAACAACAAAGCTCTCAGCAACAAAGACGACAAAACAGTAAAATTGCTGAAACAATCTCAATGGTCCGAAGCAAACATCGAGAAAATGACAGTTGCTCGCGTTGACAAAGTAGATGGCAACACCATCACTTACGAATTCAAAGATGAAGATGGAAAAGATCGCGTACAAAAACTGTACACGAAAGCTTCCACTGCATTCATCGACACTTACGATGACATGGCAGGTGAAGATGGTGTAGAAGAAGGCGACTACATCGTTCTGATGGACAGCAAAGACATCGATGGCGATCGTTATGACTATGTCCTGATCGTAGGTAGCGAAGATTGGGCAGATAAGAACGACATCAACGAAGATGCTATCAAGAAGTTCTTGGCTCAAGGAATTGGTGGTATTGATACAGGTACGCCTGAGTGGGATGCTCTTCCTTCCACAGTAACTGGCAAATTCGTTTCCATCGGTGGTGGCGTTAACGGTTACCAAGTAGTTGCTGACCTGAACAAAGATGTTAAATCCGCTGATGTTGACAAAGTTGAATTCTACATCAATGGCAACAAAGTTGCAGCTAGCGAATACGTTCTCGAAGTAAAAGACAATCAAGTAAAAGTACTTGAGTACACTACTGACGAGAAAGTAACTTCCAGCGAAATCGTAGTATTCAACAAAGATGGTAAATCTGACAAAGCTAAAGTAACTTTCAAAGAAGCTGAATAAGATTACCTCTAACAATCATGTAGGGATTTTTGCTGGGCATAGAGGGGGCTAATCCCCTCTATGCTCTACATACCCTATATACAGAGAACTTCCTATCAAAAATACGGAGGGGTAGTACGTGAATAAAAAAGTTGTTCTTTCTGTTCTCGCGACCGCTGTAGTAGCTAGCATGGCTGCTTCCGCATTTGCCGCACCAAAACAAGGTCTGTACATCGGTGGAAATGTTAAGAAGTTCTACTCTACTAGCACTTTGCTGAACATGACCAAAGATGCTCGCACTGCTTACAAAAACGAGCTGAAAACTGCAGGTTTCCAAAACCTCGTTTTCGTAAACATCAAAGGTCAAGGCGCTACCATCAAAGAAATGATCGACCTGGGCACTAAAGTAGCTCTGGCTGATCCTTTGAAACAAAGCGATTTCCTTGATTCCTACGGTGTAGTACAAAACGACGGTACTGTTTCTGGTACTGAAGAGCCAGGTAAACATGTAGATCCTACGACTCCAACTGGAGATCTGAAAGTTGAGTCTGTGAGTGCTATTAACGCAAGCCAAATCGAAGTTAAATTTGGCAAACCAGTATCTGATAGTGCAACTGGATTTGGTGCAAAAAACCCAGCTAACTACCAGTTGACTGGTGCTAACCTTACAAGCATTGATCTTTCTGAAGACGGTAAAACTGCAACATTGAACATTACACCATTGACTTCTAAAACTTCTGTTGCTGTCACTGTGAAACAAATTGCTGATGCGTCCGATTCTACTAAGAAAACAGAACTTTATACAACTACTGTAGTAGTAGAAGACAAGACACCTCCAACAGTAACTGAAGTTGTATCTAAAACAAATGGTTCTACAGCTTCTACAGTAACAGTTAACTTCTCTGAGCCTGTAAAAGTTGGTGCAACTTTCAAAATTGATGGAGTTGTAGTTCCTAACCCTTCCATTCAATACACCAATGGAAACAAGACAGCTACATTTAGCGGGCTGACTCTTGACGCAACTAAGTCGCACACATTGGAAATTATCGGCTTGTTGGATACAGCTGATAACAACACCAATCCAAATCCATACACTAAATCGTTCACAGTTTCTGTAGATGCTACATTGCCTGCAGTTTCTACTGTAGAAGCATTGGGCGATAAAGCGATCTTGTTGACTTTCAGCAAGAAGATGGATGCTACCACTGTTAATATTACTAACATCAAGCTCAAAGATGAATTGCTTGCTGACGTTCAAACAACTGCAATTGGTGCATTGCCAGGTGACACTACTGGTACAAAATTTGTTCTTCCAATCGCTCCAACTGAAACACTTTACTCTGCATCTAAAACTAGCCGTAACCTGACTGTCTTGGTAACTGATGCTGTTGCGGATGCATTGGGTAACAAGCTTGCAACTACAACTAAACCTGTTACTCTGAACAAAGATGTTACAGCACCTTCAGTTTCTGCAGTTAGCTTCCTGAATGATGCTTCTGGAAACCTCGCTTCTTTGACTGTAGAATTTAATGAGGCATTGAAGGCTGGTACCTATACGTTGGCCGCTGCTAATTTGTCCGTAATTGACAAAGATGGCGTAGATGTAACTAGCACCTTTGTTGCTTACCTGGACCCTGCAACTGTAACTGCTGGTGGCAAAAAACTTGTGTTTAACATGAAAGCTGCTGCTACCCCTGCAAAATTCTTTAATCAGTACACATTCACATTCAAAGCAGGTCTTGTGAAAGATGCTGCTGAAACTGGTAACGATAGTGCTGCTTACACTAAAGTGATTGACTTTGGTGCGCAACCGGCTGGTGACTTCGTATTGACTGGTACTCCAGCTAGCTATAATGCTGCAACGGGTGTAATTACCATTCAATATGGTCGTGCAGTTAAAGGTGGCGCAGTTGCTGGTTCTGCCACAGACGGCAACAACTACACCTTGAATGGTGTGGCATTGAACAATGCTACAATTACATTGAAGGCTGACAAAACAGAAGCCTACATCACACTTCCAGCTGGTTCTATCCCTACTAGTGATACAGCTGCTGTTCTCCGCATCGCTGGCGTTCAAGATACTAGTGGTGTAACAATCACTCCATTCGTACAAACATTGAACGTAATTGATAATGCTGCTCCTGTGTTGGAGTCTGCTCGTGTTCTTGATAACAAGACAATTGAGCTTACTTTCAACGAAGCGTTGGCAACTGTAACCAATGCTCAAGTTGGAGATGAGTTTGTTATCTACGAAGGTACAACAGCTAAGGTTTTGGCAACTGGTGAATTGCAAGCCAACAATGTAAGCGGCTTTGCTAAAAAACTTAATGTTACTATTAACAAAACTTCTGGTGCTACCGGAGCGAACATCGGCAATGTATCTCCATCTGGCTCAGGAACTGGTGCTACTAGTGGAACCTTTAACGGAGGTACGGATACAAACTTTGTTGTTAGAGTTGCTACTGTAGATGGGGCTGGAGCTCCACTTACTGTAGAAGTATCTACTGATGGTGGAACTAATTACGGTGCTCCTGTAGCTTACACTCCAGGAATGTCAGTTGGTAATGGTGTAACGTTCACTATTACTGGTACCAACGCAGCAACGGATACATTTAGCTTTACTGCAACTGCAGCGGTTCCTGGAACTCCTGTGGTTCTGGATCTCTCAAAAGACCTCAGCATTAAAACTGTAGCTCCATCTACTGGAGTGGACGTTAAAGATTTGGCCACCAACGGCCAAAAAGGCGATGTAACTGTAACTGTTGCGAAGTAATCGAAGCGTTACTTTATAAGCTCTTTATACTAGAGTGAAAGAAGTGGAAAAAACCCCCTAATACAAAAGTGTATATAGGGGGTTTTTCTAACTATCTCATCAATTTGATAGGTGAAACTCCTATTCATGCTAACAGCTCAGTAATCATGTACCTAATCCTCCTGCATCCAGTGAGGCTCTACCATAGCTGAAGGGATGAAGTCAGGTGAAGTCGTACTCGAAAGAGGCGGGGTTCCATAAAAGATGACTATGGCTAGGAGACGAACCCATGGCGAGAGATTAGAAGGAGAACATGGCTGTCAATAAGCTAGCAGTTCGGCTCTGTTCCCTGCATCTGTAATAATGCAGTGGCAATCGGAATAATTCGGGCTGTTAAACCGATTGAACTTTCTAATATGTAGTGGGGGCCTAAGGTCATTAAAAATAGGGATAGATGAGATGGAACGCTTGAAGTTTCATATGGGGAGATGAGGTAGCATCAGTGAGCCATATGGGATGGCGGCGGGTTCGTAGTAGTGTTGATGGCTTGCCGGTTGAACTCGTAGTGGTAACACAAGCGAGGAGGATAAAACTAGCCGGAGCGAAGGAACTCAGTCGGTTATAAGTGGTAAGAACACCTAAGTCAGTGTAGACAGAGCAAAGAGTTGTTTCTACATTCTGCTCTGTCTGCCTTTTCATCATGTTTCTCTTGTAATCGATGGAACGCCGTGTGCGATGAAAGTCGCCCGCACGGTGTAGGCCTAGCCGAAAACCACATTTTTGAAAGTGGTTAGGTAGGAATAGCGTTACTGGTACAGGTGGCGGAGGTACGATGCCTCCAATAAACGTTCCACCAGTCGCGACTAACGTCTTTGTTTCAGGCATTACAGAGGTTGGTAAGACACTCTTTGGAAATTACGAATATTCTGATGCGAACAATGATCCTGAGGGAACTTCTATTTTCAAATGGTATGCGGATGGTGCAGCAATTCCCAGTGCAGATGGGAAAAGTATTGTTTTAACTTCAAGTGAGTTAGGTAAAACAATACAATTTGAGGTAACACCAGTAGCATTGACTGGAATTCGCAATGGAACACCTGTGAATAGTACATCAAGCTCTGTTATCGTCAATCCAAATAATGCACCTACAGTGACTGATGTAAAGATTACAGGCACCCCACAAGTTGGTCAAACTTTGACAGGCGGCTACACATACAATGATGTCAACGCTGACCCTGAAGGTGTATCTACCTTCAAATGGTACGCAGATGA
Organism: Brevibacillus sp. HD3.3A; assembly: GCF_013284375.2. Taxonomy (NCBI): domain Bacteria; kingdom Bacillati; phylum Bacillota; class Bacilli; order Caryophanales; family Paenibacillaceae; genus Brevibacillus; species Brevibacillus sp. HD3.3A. The sequence continues at coordinate 5,603,233 of NZ_CP085874.1, read as the reverse complement.
TGTTGTAATTCCAGGTGCTACAGCAATTGCTTACACATTGACTCCTGGCGAGCTAAACAAAAAAATTCGCTTTGAAGTCACTCCAGTAGCACTGACAGGCACGCTAACTGGTCAAGCAGTAAAAAGTGCAGAAACACTTGCAGTAACCCCTTAAAAAAATTACGAAACGTTACTTCATAAGCTCTCAAATGAGAGTGAAAGAAGTGGATTGGCTCTCGTTTGACGGCGAGAACAACTCTAACTGCCTTATTCAATTGATTGGTGCAATTCCAATCCATGAGAAACAGCCAAAACTCTCATGTGCCTAATCCTCCTGCAAAGGTAATTAACCTAACCCGTTAATACCTATGAAGTCAGGTGAAGTCGTACTTGCGATAACTGCGCAAGGCGGGGCTCCTTAAAAGTTGGCTATGGTCAGGTGACGAATCCATGGTGACCCAATACGAGATAGCTGTTGCTAGGTAAAACAAGCGCTAGGGGTTTGGCAACAGTCGCTGTACGTGTGATCGTGCAGACGAGACAGGAACAATTTGGGCTGTTAAACCTGTTTTTCTCGGATTGTATAGTGGAGACCTAAGGTCAGCAAAACAAGGGATAGACAAGGTGGAACGTTTGAAGTCTTATCAGAAGAGGTGGGTTAGCACCAGTGAGGCTGATAAGATGGCAGCGGGTTCGTAGTAGTGTGGATGGCTTGCCGTTTGTACCCGTAGTGGTAACACAGGCGGGGAGGAGAAAACTGGCCGGAGCGAAGGAACCCAGTCAGCGGATAAGAAGGTAAGAAGGATGGAAAACTTACAACGGGCATTGTAATGTTTTTCGCAAAACCGATGACAATTGAAAACCAACTAAAGGGATTGCGGGTAGAGATATAGCTGCAGTCCTATTTGTGTTTTTCAGGGGCTTAATTGACTGGTAGAATTGTCGCAATTTTATTGAAAATCATCGAGTTTTATGCAACAATTTAAATTGCCCATTGTAAACCAGTACATACCCTTACCGTTGATAGTACGCCGTGTGCGATGAAAGTCGCTTGCACGGTGTAGGCTTGACGAAATCCTTGATCTGAAAGGATAGTCAAGAATAGCTCGAGCTTAAACATTGTTAATGGTTCTTTTCATGTTGAAGTTAATACGGTTAAGTCTGACAACACGGATTTGGTTGTATTGAGAGACTCGAACAATAATCCAAGCAGCTCAGGAACTGGAAAAAATGTTAGCAATCTCATCACCGTTACAAACAACTCCAATGCTGTACAATATGAATATGACCCTGTAACCGATAGCTTCAAAGTAAAACAATCCGGAACAGAAGTTGGCAGTGTCACATTCACCAAAGTAGATGGGATGTTTGACTTCAGCGAAGGTGCTCTCATTGACCCTCAGGCATCGATGACTAATGGTTCAGTTGGTCATCTCAAAGCAACACTGAAAGATGCTCAAGATGTAGAAGTAGGAAATGTCACTGTAGACGTTAATTGCTTTTTGATACCTTAAAATCCAATGGCCAGACTGGAAGTAGTCTGGCTCTTTCTTATGATTTAATGAGGCAGCTTGAAATGGAGGGCGTGGATGAAATTTATCCTGGACGACATAAGAAACGATTTGGAGCTGTACGGGAGATTGATGCGGCCGGAGCATGTATACCTGGTAAGCCAAACGCAAGGTGAACACATTGGCATAGGTGTCCGGGAGTCATCCACACCCATTGCGTATATGGTGGTTCGAATATCGCGTGAACAGTCTCAGGCTTCGATTATCGCTCTAGAGGTAGAGAAAAGTTACAGTGGGTACGGGCTTGAGACAATTTTGCTGCAATTTCTGGAGGGCAAGCTTAAAGAGCAAAGCTACCATTATCTCACTTACGACATCGTTGTACAGGAATCAGAGAATGCTGCCAGGGAGTTTTTGCAGCCGGAGGATGGCTGGGATAGCGGGCAAGTTTTATCTACCGTGTATATCGCAGACATGGAGGAATTGAAATCTGCCAAATGGATGAATACGATACGTGCTCCCCTGCATTTTCGTACATTCAGTTGGGCGGAACTGACTGAAGAAAAGCTGGTTTCCATTCAAGAAGGGTGTAATCGGTGGTATCCGGAGAAATTCTCCCCTTGGCAGGAAGGCTACGACATTGACCATCAACTTAGTGTCGCTCTCCAATACAAAGGAGAGATAATCGGTTGGCTGATGGTCAAGCGGGCAGCCAGCAACATGGCTCTCTTTAAAAGTCTGTTTGTTCGAGAGGAATTTACCAGACTGGGCCGAGCTGGCGTGGTTCTCGTCGAAGGCTTGAAAAAAGTATTGGAGAATCAGGAGATACGATACGCGATGTTTGTTGTGGAAAAAGACAATGCGGCGATGCTGCAGATGGTCAGAAAGCATTTTACTCCTTATATCATTCGGCGAAAGAAGCTCATTTCGTTTAAGAAGAGCATTTTGTAGGCTGGATTTTTCAATCACATGTTCAAGTTTGTTTCGTCTGTTATGTAAATCAGGAACGAAAGTGGAAGTAAAACAGGATGGTTTAAAGAAGGTTGTAAAAATCAAAAACGGTGGCAGCACCAAATCTAGCTCTGTCTCTCTATCGGAGATGCAGGGCTTTTTGTTATGTAAAAAGCGAGTGCAGCAGTTAGTGGCCGAGCCGCTGAAAGACACTCGATATGGGGATTTTTCGTTAGGAGGGACTGTATAGGCGATTTGTTCAGTGTTTGTTCAGTGCAAATAAATATACTGAACATGCCCGTTGTATATGTTTGCCTTCTTTATTTGTTGATGACACGCCGTATGCGATGAAAGTCGCCTGTGCGGTGTAGGCTCGCTATAATCCGAAGAGTTGCAGGGATAAGGCGAGAATAGCGTGAAAGAAATGGAGTGGAATGCAAGACAAGTGGTGGCAGGTGAGGCTAAGGCTGGTGGCAGGACTGAAATGAACAAGCTGGATTTTGCCAAAACGAGTGCGATGAACGACGGAAGCGTTACGGTTATTTTTGATGATGGCAGCATTCAGCAAAGCAAGAAATGGGCTCGGCAAGCATTTTCCGGCATGGGTTTCACGAAGAGTGAGTTTGGTTCTTCTAGCGGCAAAAGCGCGTTAATGCTCACCGTTTCGGACGAACTGTATGTTAGTGAGCGGTTGAATGCCAAGGCCGATGGAAGACGAGCAACAGATGGATCAAATTATAGACTCACACACAAAGCAGAAGACCGTTCGTTTTATAGAACGGTTTTTTTGTATGGCGTTACATTTTAGGCAAAAGGCAGATGCCTGTTTAGAATTTGTTCAGTTGCCCCTGATACAATAAAAAAGCCGTACCTGCCACAGGACATGTCCAAAGTTCTGGGAGGTGAGTGTGATGAAACCTGTATGGAATTTCTTTATTATCCCTGTTATCAAATGCAATGGGTGCGGACATGAAAAGCTGCATAAAACCGATCATAAAGACCAGATGTTCAAAGACATGATTGATGGTCAGGTTATCGAGATCGAAGTGAGGCGACAACGATATCGATGTCCGATGTGTGGAAGCAAGGAATGGGACAAAGTCGTCGGGGCATCCTCTTATTCGAAAAAAAGCAAGCGGCTGATCGACTGGGAGAAACAGCTCGTGAAGGCGCAACAGAAGCGAGAGTAATGGCTGCTCACGCTCAATAGGCAAGTCTGTCGGAAAGCTGACAGGCTTTTTTTTCGTGAAAAAACGTTTCGAGGGTGTTCATGAGCAGGGATGTGACTGCTTTTGACCAATCAAATGGCCATGATTATTGCAAATGGAAACATCTTCTATATTACTTTTTACAATATAAATAGACGGCCAAAAACCAATATACTATACTGAATAACAAATAACATAATTAGTAAATAAAAGTAAATTAAACGAAATAATCCTTTCTATTGGACAGGAATGATGCCAGCTTGCACAATGCTTTGCTTACGAACAAGAAAAAGCTGTTAGTTACCGGCTTGTCCATTCTGACGGTGTCTTCCCTTACTTATTTGGCCGTGTTTGCAGAGCGGCTTTCGCCTGTTTCCCCGACAGAGACGTTTATCCGGCAATACATGACGAATCCGAATGGCACGTTGGCTACTTATTTGCAGGAAGCCCGTTCCACGAATGAAGACATAGCGGCAGGCAGAGAAGCGCTGTCTGAGTCCCTCGGCATATGGATGCAATATGCGTGGGTGAAAGGTGACCGGCAATTGTTTGCCGACAGTTTTCGGTTGTTACGGACCTTTTTTCTGACTCCACAAAACCGAATTTACTGGAAGCTGTCGCCGGACGGGCAGCCGCATGTGACGACAAATGCTCTCGGGGATGATCTGCGAATTGTCGATGCGCTCTGGAAGGCGGCTGACAGTTGGGAAAATGAGGAATACGCAAAAGCGGCAGAAGCGGTAACACAATCGTTATTCGCTTCGTCCATACACCATGGATATCTCGTCGACTTTTATGACTTCGCGAAAAAGGAGTCTCCGCAGACACTCAGCCTCGTTTACGTCGACATGTCCGCCCTGAAAAGGATGGCGGATCACAACAAAATAGACGCAGATGTGTACCAGCGCTACCGTGATCTGTTAATGAACATGCCGAACGACGGAATATTTTACCCTAAAATATTCCACATCGAGAATCAAATGTACAGCTATGCTAACTCGGTGAATCTCATTGATCAACTGATTGTAGCGATAAATCTGGCAGAGGCCGGGCGTACGCCTCGGGAGCTGGTTGTTTTTTTGAAAAAGGAGTTCGCGCAGCAGCACCAATTGCCGGGGCGCTACGACCGGGCTAGTCGCACAGCAGCTGTGTCCTATGAATCTCCTGCCGTTTACGGATTGGCAATCTTGCTGGCTCTGAAGCTGGATGATCCGCAATGGGCAAATCAACTGCAAGCCAGAATGGTGCAGCTGCGCAGTAATGACTCCCGCTTTTTGGGCGGCTATGTTTTTCAGGAAGATACGCATGCCTTCGATAATTTGGTGCCGCTTTTGGCCGAGGAGGCGCTGCGAACGTATAAGGACTGATGAGAAAACCGAATAAGCAATGAGAGGAGCTGAATTATGAACAACAATTCTCCGACACGCAAGATGGAGATAGGGTACGGCATCTTGCTCCTGCTTACGGTGCTTCAGGAAGCGCTGGTTTATGTCCATGTCTACATAGATCAGTCGTTTGCGATGGTTGAGTTTGTTTTGAGCATGGCTATTTTGCTGGCGCTCCTGCTCGGTTATGTGCTGCCGATGGGGGTATCGGTCGTTTTGGTGTTTGTTTACTTGGTCAGCTATGTTGTTTGGCTGGCTACGTATGCCAATACGAGTGTTATTGTGTACGCCTGGTTGCTGGTCATGCCCGCGAACGTGCTGATTGCAGGGTTTATCAAAACGTACTTGCTGCGCAGCAAGCGACTCGTGGAACGGTTGGAAGAACTGAAAGAAATCAACCCGGTCATTGATCTTGATACGACACTGGGCAACAAAATGGCCTTTGCGGAAACGATGCTCAGACAGTCTAATCTGGCAAAACGTTATGAGGGAAAATACAGCTTTTGCCTGGCGATGTTCAAAATCGAGTTTTTGCCGTTCGTACAAGAATCTCTTGGCTCAGAGGGGTATTCGCGGCTTTTGCTGGAATTGTCCCAGACGATTCAAAAGCAACTCCGCTTCGAAGATTACAAGTTTTCGCTCGATGAAGGACGGTTTGTCGTGCTGCTGCCGATGACGGACAAGGATTATTTGCGGCAACTGACGGAACGAATTAAACACGCCATGATGGACAAGGATTTTCCGGACAAAAAAGGACGACAGTTGAAGCTGGTCATTCGCTCGGGAGCGCTTGTTTTTCAAAAGGAACAATTCAATCAATATGAGCAAATCGACAGCGTCATAGCGGCGCTTGAACGAAATGCGGAACTTGATCTGATCGGAGAGTACGTGTAAGCCGATCTGGTCTGGAAAAGGGAGGGGGCTTCTTATGTCATACACCAGCTGGTTTATCCCCTTGTGCATTGCGATCAGTATGATCTTCGCCGTTACGATTGTTTTTCTGACGATCGCCACGTTGGTTTTTCGTGACAGAGTGAGCAAAAAATACGATCGGAGGAAAATCAGTGGCTGAGTGGCTCTTGTTGCTCGCAATTATCAGTATTTGGGTCGCGGTGTTTGAATCTGCGTTGATTATGGCTGGAGCCATACGCTTTGTGTCCAGACAGAGCAAAGAGGAATTGGTGATTCCGACGGAGATGGACGCTTTTCCAGCCGTGACGATACTCGTTCCGGCCCACAATGAGGAGCTGGTCATCGCCGCGACAGTCGAGCACATTTTACGGCTGAACTATCCGGCGGACAAGCTGCAAGTGATCGTCATTGCCGACAATTGCACAGACCAAACGGCGCAAATCGTGCGGGCGGTACATGGCAAGCCAGAGTTCTCGCAGCGCAACCTGACTGTTCTGGAACGAACCGGGAAGGGAGGGAAATCGGGAGCGTTGAATGACGCTTTCAAACTCGCTACCGGGGAATGGATTTGCGTGTATGATGCCGACGCCGCACCAGAGAAAAACGCGCTTGCTTTTCTGATCCAAAAAGCGCTGGAGCAACCGGAGCGGTACGGGGCGGTTTTTGGGCGGAACAAGGCACGGAATCGCGACCAAACTCTACTCACCCAATTCATCAATCTGGAACTGGTGACCATGCATCGTGTTTATCATACGGGGCTATGGGAGCTGTTTCAGTTGGGGTCTATTCCGGGAACGAACTTTATCGTCAAAAGCTCGCTGATCGCGGAGTTGGGCGGATGGGACGAGCAGTCCCTTACGGAGGATACGGCGATTTCTTTTGAAATATTAAAGCGGGGCCAGCTGATTGCTCTCGCACCGCAGGCAGAGGCGTACCAGCAGGAGCCGGAAAAGCTTGACGTCTACATGAAGCAGCGTCAACGCTGGGCGATGGGGAACTACCGCACAGTTATCGGGAACATCTCGCATTTATTTGACAGCACGAGCTGGCGCATCAAGCTGAAGGTGTTGTATTATGCAGCGAGCTACTTTTGGTTTATGGTGGCGATTGTTGTTTCCGATATCATTTTTGTGACGAACCTCGTATACAAGGTGATCTCCTGGTTTCATCCCGAGGTCGTGTCTCCCTTCCAGTTTTCCGAGGATATCTACGTCTACTTGGTCGTGGCTTGGGCGCTGATGTACTCCATGTATGTGCTGCAAATCAATCTGGCTCTGGCTACCGATATCGGTCAAAGCACGACGAGAAACTTCGTCTTGTCTTGCCTCTCGTATTTTACGTATGCGCAGCTGTTCATCGTCATCTCGGTGCAAGCATTTTGGGGACTGCTGGCTGATAAAGTGACAAAAAGAAAGAGAAGATGGTACAAGACGCAACGCTTTACCTGATGGGCTGTGCAAGAGGAGACTCTTTTACTTTTCTTCCGTACTCTTCCAGATGATAGGCAGTTCCTTTTGTCAAATCTGTTATAATAAGATGATAGATTGATTGATGAAAAAAGAAACGACTGGTGCCGAGCCGGAAGAGACGGGTGGAGAGAACTGTGAAATACGAAGTGATTTTCTTTGATGTGGACGATACGTTGATCGATTTTGGCATTTCGGAAAAAAATGCGATGGATAAAGCTTTCCACCGTTTTGGAATGCCCGAAGGCTGGCTTGCCTACCAAGCAACGTACAGTGAAATCAACAAAAGACTGTGGCTGGAGCTGGAACAAGGAATCGTGTCACTGGACGAGCTTGGAGTGGAGCGGTTCAGCCGTCTGTTTTCAGCGCATGAGCTGTCCTATGATGCTGTTGCTTTCAACGAAGAGTTTTTGGCCAATCTGGCACAGGAAACGCCGCTGATTCAAGGAGCGCAGGAAGTATGCAGCAGTTTGGCGAGATGTCGCCTGGCTATCATTTCAAACGGCTTTGCCGAAGTGCAGAAAGCGAGAATCGCAGCATCGCCTCTTCGCCATGCTTTCGAACATTTGATTATTTCCCAAGAGGCCGGGTTTCAGAAACCGGATGCACGAATTTTTGACTATGCATTTTCCAAGCTGCAAGTGACAGACAAGTCGAAAGCTTTGATCGTAGGAGATTCGCTTACTTCCGATATTCGAGGCGGACACAACTACGGGATCGATACATGCTGGTTCAATCCGCAAGGCAAGGAAAATCGGTTGGACATCGAGCCTACGTACGAGATTCGCGATCTGACTCATTTGCTTGAGCTTGTCAGACTGACAGCGGATGAGCGGCTGCCTATATAAGAATATATAATTTCCCTTATATTTCCTGTCTATCGAATGATATAATAATCCTAGGACTTATGATCTAACTGTTTCTGGAGGAATTAGCATGGATCAACCAACTGATCTGTTGCATCGTATCGAGAGCATGCGTAAAGAGTTATCCGAGCTTGTTTTGGAAAAAGGAAGCTTTCTGCATCCGACTGTGATCGATATGTCGCAAAAATTGGATGAGTATATCGTCAAATACCAAAAATGCCTCCAGTTACACACATAAATGAGCAAAAAATTATCCACAACCTGTGGATAAACCTGTTATTAATTGACTGAATAATAAAACTATACAAACCGAGCCGCATAACCTGAGGCTGGCTTTTGCTCAAAGTCGCGCTCTGTTGTTATGCGGCTGACTTCATTCGTTGCGGCTTGTTTCGCAGTTTGGCAATCAGCAAGAGAAGCAGCGGCAACAGAATTTGCATGAAAAAGCCGTAGTAAGGAAGCGAAGTTTCGTCGAGATAGTTAAAAACAATCATGTTGGGGATGCCCCAAAAACTGAACAGCACGATCAAAAAGCCGATTGGCCATACGAGCGGCCGGTAGTCGGTTACTTCCATCAGTTGTGCACTGCCGAGGACGATGACGTAGAAAAATACCGATATTTTGACAAAAGCGCCCAGCACCCAGACCGCCATCACCACAGACTCCAGATTCTCGAAAAAATCGGCAATACTGACGTAGCGCGAAGCAATCATTAAAGGGTAGAGCATGCTGGAAACATCGCTGCCAAACAAGAACAGAGAAAACAAATTGGTGGCAATCATCGTGATGGTTACAGCCAGCACGGAAAGCATTCCCCACTTTCGGCCTTTGCTACTGTCGGCTAACAACGGAAAGAGAAAAGCCGTCAGCCAAAACTCGCCAAGCCAGATGTGCGGAACAACAGCTCCTTTCAGCGAAGGGACAATGCCGTTTTCCAGTACCGGAAAAAAGTTTTGCCAATCCAGATCAGGCAGCAGCAAAAGGACCATGAGGCATAAGGGAAGTACGAACAGCGGCATGAACAACAGGGCTGCCCGGCCAATTACTTCAATGCCGCCGCGAACAGCAAAGACACAGACCAGAATCATGCTTGCGATGACGACGACGATCGGAGTGTTGAACAGAAAAGCGCCGACGACAAACTCGGCGTAGTTTCTGACGATTTGCCCCGTCCACATCAAGTAGAGGAAGCAGTAGAGAAAGCCGATCAGTTTTCCGGGAATCAACCCGACGATTTGGCAGCTGTACTCGATCAGCGTTTGCTGCGGGTAATACTGATGAAGCCGATGGGAGACGTAAACCGTCAGAAAACCGGCGAATGATGCCCAAATGGGAGACAGCCACAGGTCGTTATGGGCATAGGTAGCCATCGTTGCCGGCAAGGACAGGATAGCTGTGGCGATAATCGTGGGGTACATCATGACGCCCATCTGAAAAGCCGATATTTTGCCTTTTTCAAGCATAGATGATCACCTCTGGCAGATCACACGCGCCGCCGTTTATTTTTTCATCAAATTTCCCCAAGGCTTGAACAGTTCATTCAGCCAAGTGACAGGCCCGGCCATATTGGGCAAATCGAATTGGGCCAATACCCACCCACACAACAAGAGAGAGAAAAAAGCGATTTTGTCTCGAAGCGGCTTCTGCCGCAAAGCTGGAAGCTCAAAGAGAATGATGAGCAGGACAAGCAATGTAACGCCTAGCGTAACGCCCCATCTCACTTTTCTCTCACCTCCTCCTCGGGTATGCCGCCAGGAAGCGTAACCAGGCCAGGTCGGCGAACGTACGCATGAATATCCGTGATTACTTTTACGTTGGGGAAAATGTCGTCCCAGTTGTTTTTGGCTGCCTTCCACTCTTGAGGATATTCCCGATAAAAGTCCGTGGCAAAGTCGAAGATGTCTGCCTTCATTTCGTGCTGTACCTGTTTGAGGGCAAGCTCAATGCGGTCTTCGATGTCCTGTTGAAATGCTTTTTCCACAAGCTTGATCATCTCGGGATTGCTCATGTCCAGGTTCGTGCCGTTTTGCACAACGTCTCCTTCCGTTTTCGCCTTTATCGTCATTTGCCATTGTCCATTGCGGATCGAAGGGATGAATTTGATATCCGAGTGGATGGGGTTGAGAGAGACTGTGCCCTGCACATTTTTAAGCTTGGCGGTGACGGTGTAGCGCTCTACTTCTCCGCGTATCCACATGACGCCGCGCGTCGCTTTTTCGTTGATCTCTCCGACCATTTTGCCTTTTCGAAAAACGGCGGTTCCCATGATGTATGGCGCTGTCTCCAACCCTTTGGCCTCGTTTGGCGGCGGCATGACATCGATCAGGGGGAGAGCGGCAGCATTTGATTTGCCGCGCAGCATTTCTTTTAACTGAATGATCGTGACCAGCATTCCGATATGCATATTTGACATTTCGCGTATGACTTCGGACGAGTAGCGTTCAAGCTCGGGACGAAGCTCCAGGGTCTTCGCTGCCTTGCCTTTGCTGACAAACATGTAAGCTCTTTCGCGCGGTTGCGGGTGGCGAACGAGAAAGTCCATTTCTTCGGCAATTCCCCGTTTTGCCATGTCCTCTCCAAAAATGAATACTTCGCAGTGGCCCCAAAAAATTTTTCGCGGAATCTTCGTTTGCAGCAGAGCGATGGCATCGGCAATACTGGCACCTTTCGCCGACTTTACAAGCGTGAGATTTCCGCCGCTGCTTGTGCTGCCTCTGCCCGCACTAAGGGCGCGGGGGATGAATACTTGGACAGACAGCTCGATCTGATTGTCATCTGCTGTATCAATCGCAGCTCCAGTAATAATCGCCAGATCATTGATCTCGGTTCGGTCCCAGCACCCGCCGAGAAACAACAGCGACATCATGAGAAGCGTCAGCAAAATCCGCTTCATGACGATTTTCCCTCCTGTCTGGCAGGACGCACGAAGGACAACAAGAGGAGCAGCAGAGGCAAAAGAGTCAGAACGAGCGGGCCGAGAAACGGGAAGACGGCCACATCAAACTTGCTGGTTTCCATCAGACTGGGGATACTCCAAAAACTGAATAGTGTAATGAGAAAACCTAGCGGGAGAACGATCGGGCGATAATCTGACAAGTTGAGCAATTGCGCACTCCCAAGGGCAGTGGCGTAATAAAAGACGGAAATTTTGATGAAGGCGCCCATAATCCAGATCGCCATGACAAGCGATTCCAGATTTTCGAAAAAGTCGGCAAAGCTGACATAGCGAGCGGCTGCCATCAATGGATAAAGCATCGTTGCCACATCGGTTCCGAACAAAAAGAGCACGATCAGGTTGGAGATGAGCAATGTCAGCATGACAGCAAAAACAGAGAGGACACCCCATTTTCTGCCCTTTTCCCGATCGGTCAAAAAGGGGAGCAAAAAGGCAAGCAGCATGTACTCCGTAAACCAGCCTTGCGGAATGAGCGCTCCTTTTAGCGATGGTCCTACGCCGTCTGCCATGATCGGGAAAATCCGGTCGAGCTGAAAGTCCGTGAACAGCAAGACAATCAGGAGCAGCAGCGGCAGGACAAAAAAGGGCGAGAATGCCGTTGCCGCTCTCGCGATTACTTCGACGCCTCCGCGGACGGCAAAAGCGCAAAGCAGCAGCATGGTAGAGATGACGACTACGATTGGCGTTTGGGTGAGAAAACTGCCTACGAGAAACTCCGCGTAGATTCTGACTACCAGAGCGGTCAGCAGTACATATAACAGCATCAAAAATGCGCCGAATGCTTTTCCGAGCAGCTTCCCGAGAATATGCTCGCTGTACTGGATGATCGTCTTTTGCGGATAACGTCTGTGCAAGGCGTCTACGACCAGCACCGTGACAAAACCGATCAAGGAAGCCCAGATGGGGGAGAGCCACAGATCATTGTCGGCGTAGGCGGCAGTAATGCTTGGGACCGTCAGCAAAGCCGTAGCGACGATGGTCGGGTACATGAGAACGGCCATTTGAAAGGCGGATATTTTTCCTTTTTCCAGCATTGCTTCCTACACCTCGCTTTCCCTTGTCTGTTTATGGATCTTCCGAGCGTTCGGGGCCAGGCTTTTGGTCGGGAGCCTGACGGTACTGATTAAATTCTCCGGTGAAGTGGGGGCGCGTCTTCATGGCCCACCATGGAGAGCGGTACAAAATGTCTTTCCATTCTTTTGGTTTGAGCGGGGAAATCCCGGACAAATACGGCACGCCGAACGAACGCAAGGTGCACAGGTGAACCACGATCGCAATGAGTCCGAGCATGACTCCCAACAGTCCGAGTGTGCCCGCGAGAAACATGATCGGAAAGCGCAGCAGTCTGACGGCCGTACCGACGCTGTACCGCGGCACCATGAAGTTGGCGATTCCGGTAATGGCTACGACAATGACCATCGGAGCGGATACGAGTCCGGCGTCAACGGCAGCCTGTCCGATGACGAGCGCCCCTACGATACTGACGGCAGCCCCGATTTGCTTGGGCAATCTTACTCCGGCTTCGCGCAAAGCTTCGAAGGTGATTTCCATCAAGAGCGCCTCGACCAGGCCGGGAAAAGGCACAGCTTCCCGGGAAGCCGCCATGCTGATCAGAAGAGACGTCGGCACCATCTCCTGATGAAACGTAATGATGGCTACGTACAAGGAAGGGAGCAATAAAGAGATCCCGAGAAACAGATAGCGCAGCCAGCGAATCGCCGTGCTGATGATATAACGCTGGTAATAATCTTCCGCAGCCTGAAAGAGAGCAAAAAACGTCACGGGAGCAATCAGGGCAAAAGGCGTGCCGTCAACGAGAATGACGACTCTGCCTTCCAGTAATGCGGAGCAAGCTGTATCCGGTCGTTCCGTATCTTTTAACTGCGGAAAAGGCGAGGCAGGATTGTCCTCAATCATTTCTTCTATATATCCGCTCTCCAAAATCCCGTCGATCTGGATGCGATTCAGTCGCGCTTTTGCCTCTTCGACCAAGGTCTGGTCGACAATTCCCTCCATATAGGCCACGATCACTTCCGTTTGCGTGTATCCCCCGATTTTCATGCGTTCCATTTTCAAAGCCGGATCTTTGATTCTGCGGCGGATTTGGGAGGTATTCACGTCCAGTGTTTCCGTGAAGCCTTCTCGCGGTCCACGTATCCCCACCTCTGCTGAAGGCTCCTCGATGTTTCGCTTTTCCCATTTGGCCAGACCAAGCGACAGCGCCCGTTCTTCTCCTTCCCACAGCAAGACGGGATTGCCGCTGCCGATTTCTTCAATACAGTCGGCAATCGTAGCAAGATTTTTGATGCGAGAGACAGCCAAAACCTGCTCAGCCATTTGCTCCATGTCAGGAAATTCGTTTTCATTTGCTTGCATGAGCGGCGTCAACACGTACTGATCTACGTCTTGAACGGTACACAGACCGCTAATAAACACGACATGCGCCTTGATTGTTTTCCCGATATAAAAAGGCCGAAAAATGACGTCCGAGCATTTGGAGTAGATGTCTTGCAACGTTTGGAGGTTTTCCTTCGTCTCTTTTGATAAGGTCAAATGAGCGTAGGGACTTGGGCTGTTTTGCCTGGCAGGTTCGAGTTTATGCTTGTTTGTTCTCCACCATTTTCGTCCGTTGCGATTCAAGCGAGGTCCTCCTTTCCGACACAGTGAGGCCAATTTTTGTTACTAGACAGTTTGTCCAATTATGAATTTTTATAATCCAACGCTGGCAGCTTTGTCGGCATTTTCACTGTTTTGCCCAAAAAAAGAACCAGCTGAATCGGTCAGCTGGCGCAAAAGGTATTCCCCAAGTTATTTGTTTAGACACTTCCATTTTATCAATAATGAATAATATTGTAAACTTTCTCATCAAATGGAATTGACCTCGTTCTGGTGACATCTTTCCATTCCTTGACATCACTGATTCGTACAGGTATCCTAACAAATATTACTCGCCGCTTTCCCCTGGCAAGGCGGGTGGTTTGTTGCCGGACCAAAGACGCGGGAACCGCGCTTGCAGCAGGCGGGTTAATGCCAAGTTTTCTATGTTGCAAAAGGATGTCACTATGCTATAGTGAATGACGAACGCAAACACTATATAGATGTAGAGAAAAGTTGGGAGCGGTGCTATGTTATCCTTCTTGAAGAGTTTAATGGGGAAGACGCCTACCACAAAAGAGGTGCGAGAACAGGTTCAGGAGGAATCCATTCTGTCCGCTTCTGATACCGAACAGTCTCATCAGGAAAAGCAAGGTCTACACAAAACATCTGCCGGCGTCATTACCACGCTGTCCCTGCATGAATCGTGGGAAGCGAATCTGGGTGCGCAGGAGAAATACGCGCTTTCCTTTATGGCACAGGAGCTGGAGCCGCTGCAGGAAGGGAACATTTCCCTCGCTGGAACAGCGCTCGTTCCGCATGATGATGGAATCGAAATCACGGCGTTTATTCGCAACAGTTCGGACCATCCAATCAACCTAAAGGAAATGACGCTGGTGGTATTGTTCGGGGATCAGCAGCTATTTACCCGCCAGACGTTTGACTTTAGCGAGATAGGGGAAATTCCGCCGCGATCTGCAAGACCGTGGTCGTTTGTATTTGCGCGTGAACACTTCCTGCAAGTGAACGTGCTGCTGGCGAACTGGAAGATTGCATTCGAGATGGCACAAAAGAAAATGGTGTTGCCACAGCAGCTGGAACTGGAAGAGTCCTGGATCAAGGCGCTGTCGAATGAACAAAAAAATTCCTTGATCGAGCTGGCGAAAACACTTCCTGCGCTCAATGAGGGAGAAGTAAATATCCAGGGTGTGCAAATTCGTCGCTCCGAGGAAGGCGCACTTCACGTCATGCTTTTGATTCGCAACGGCTCGCCGCAGTCTCTTTCCTTTGAAACGTTGCCGCTTGCTCTCTATGATGCGACAGGAGAAAAGGTGGCTGAAGGAGTGTTTGAACTGGGAAGCTTGACGGTGAATGCCAATACGAGCAAGCCATGGCTGTTTATTTATCCTCCGGAAAGCATTTTGCTGGAGCAGCCGGATCTTTCTCGCTGGCGAGTGAATGTTCCACAGCAAGCCTAGATTTGCATGAGCCGTATAGAAATGTTTATGATGAAGAGAGAGAAATTGCGTTCGGGTTCGGACGTGTGTGAGGAGGTAACACATGTTTTCTTTTATGAAGAATTTGTTTGGCAAGGAACAGGGCGAGAAAGCTCTGGATGAATTGAAGAAAGAAATTCAGGAAGAGTCGGCATTCGACATTGACGAACTGAAAGAAACCGAAGTGGAAGTGGAAAAGGAACAGGCGAAGACCAGCGCTCCGGCTAAACGCGAGAAAATCAAGACAGAGCTGTCGCTGCATCCTTTGTGGGAGCAAGAGCTGGATTCCGAGAAAAAGTACACGCTGCGCTTTTTGCAGGAGGAGCTTCCAGAAATCGCGCGCGGTTTGATCAGCGTGACGGGCTTCAGTATGATTCCCCAACCGAACGGCATGATCGTGACGATGTTCTTCCGCAATGCGACAGATAAGCCAGTTCGTTTTAAAACGATTGGTTTGGCGATCTATCTGGACGACAAGCCGTTTGCGCGGATCAGAATCGATCTGTCCGAGATGGGCTCGATTCCGCCGCATACGAGCCGTCCGTGGGAAGTGCTGTTCCCGGAAGAGTCCTATCTGCACGACAACTTCCAGTTCAGTCGCTGGAAAGTCGTGATGAAGGCAGGGAACCGCGCGCATATTTGGCCACGCACGCTTGAACTGGACCCGGAGATGGAGAACCGCATGACCGATCGGCAAAAGGATCGTCTGGAGAAGCTCGCCAATTCTTTGCCGCCAATCCCGGTGAATACCGTACAAGTTACGGGTTTTGATATCGGCAAAACGAAAGAAGGGCAACTGGTCGCTGCGATGCTGTTCCGCAATGGTCTGTCGACGGAGTATCGCCCTGAGCAACTGAAAGTAACGATTTCCGATACAGACGGGGATGTCGTTGCGCGAGGCGTTCTTGACGCCAGAAAGATCTGTGTCCAGCCTGGCAACAGTCGTCCGTGGCTGATCGTGTTCCCGCCGGAATTTGTGAAAAAGCCTGATGCCAATCTGCGTAGATGGATTCTTGACGTAGAGTAGACGCGTGATTTTTCTAAAGTGGGAAAGAGGAGGTTGACATATGAGTTGGTTATTGGAAAACTGGTTTGGTTCCAAAGAAAGCTTGGAGCAGGTACGAGAGGACATTCATGAGTATTTGCACAATGAATTTTACTTGGGCGTATCCGGTATTGAAAATCCGCAGCAGTCTGCAAACCGCGTGGAGTCGAAAGAGCTGTTCCTGTCGATGAACGGTCCGTGGGACGCGCAGCTGGACGAGGCCGAGCAGGAATTGCTGCAATATGTGCACGATGAGTTGCCGCCTGTAGTACGTGATGAGGTCGGTGTCATTCCGTTCTTCACACAGGCGACCGTAGAAGGCTATTTGGTGCTTGCCTACATTCGCAATGCGACAGACCGCAACGTACTGTTGCAAAAACTGCCGCTCTCTCTCGTAACAGCAGAAGGCGAAGAGGTGGCGAAAAAGACGTTCGACTTGATGACAAGCGGACCAGTCGATTCCATGTCCAGTCGTCCGGCGGAGTTTATGTTCCGTTGGGAAGAGTTTGACCGCATTCCGGAGCAAGAAGTACCGCTGACGATTGTGTATAAAAAGCCGCAAAAACAGCGACTCGAAGGAAGCCACGAGCTGAACATGGGGCTGAGTGCCAGTGAGCAAGAGCAGTATTTGCAAAAAGCAGCGGCAGAAGCTCCGGTAGAAGCTGGGCAGGTGGACTTGCAAGTTCTCGCAATCAAGCCGAACGAGGATAACGGTCTGAAAGTCGTTGTTGTATTCCGCAACGGTTTGGAGAAGCGTCTGGAGTTTACCGAGGTGCCGATCCTGGTGCACGACAAGGATGGCGAAGCGGTTGCCCGCGTCAACTACACCTTGCAAAACATGAAGGTGGAAGCGAACAGCCAGCGTGTCTGGGCATTTGACATCCCGTCCTCTTCGATTAAAAAAGCAGGAGTAGACGTGACAGAGTTGACTGCTTTCATTCCGCAAGCGCGCCAAAGAAAAAAACAGGAAACATACGTAGCGCCTGAAACCGAAGACAATAAAGGTCTGCTGCAGTAATGAACGAAACCCTTTTTGCCACTGGTGAAAAGGGTTTTTCTACTGCCAAAACGTTCCAAATATTGGGGAATTAGGGTTGCAATTCGCCCTTTTTATCCGCTATGCTAGGACGAGGAATATCATACTCGAATACCTTTTTGAACGTATTGGGATTGATTGCAAAAGTTTGCGGGTATTCATACGTTAAGAAAACCTTCCGCTAAAGCGCGGCCTTATGACGGAAACGGCTTCGACAGAGGTTTTCTTGCTGCATGATTTGCAGGGAGAGAGGGAAGGACTGTTTTTTATGAAAAAATCAATTCAAGTGACCGTCGCACTGGCGCTGCTGCTCACCGTCGCTCCTTTGGAAGCCAGGCAGGCACTCGCTGCTGCTCCTGCCTCCAATGACAGCTACCTGAGCAACCAGACGCACCTGAGTCAAATCAAAGCGGACAAGGCATGGTCAGTGGTGAACAGCAATCAGGCGATCACGATTGCTGTACTCGATACAGGGGCCGATTACAATCACCCTGATTTGAAGGGGAATTTGCTCCCTGGTGTTAACCTGGTCAATCCGGGGAAAAGTGCGCAGGATGACAATGGGCATGGAACAGAAGTCATCGGGGTCCTCGGGGCAAAAGGGAACAACGGGATCGGCGTAGCCGGGGTGGTCTGGAACGCCAAAATTTTGCCCGTCAAAGTCTTGAACAAAAACGCATCTACTACGGATGTTGACATGATCGCCAAAGGAATCAACGCCGCCCTCGATCGGGGGGCAAAGGTCATTTTGATGTCTTTTAGCAGCATGGCTTACTCCCGGGCTATGAAAAATGCGGTCGACCGCGCGGAACGAAACGGAGCGGTTCTGGTGGCGGCGAGCGGAAATGAGGCAAGCCGTGTCGCGTATCCGGCAGCGTACCCGACCGTAATTGCGGTGGGGGCGATAAACGGAAGAAACCAGGTCCTTTACCAGTCGAATACAGGGCCGGAGATGAATCTGGTGGCACCGGGGCTTAATGTGTATACAACCAAGCTCGGCGGCAAATACGGTTCGGTTTCCGGAACATCTGTAGCGGCGCCTCAGGTAGCAGGCGCAGCTGCTCTCATTCTGGCTCGTCATCCCAAGCTGTCTGCCCTCGACGTCAGGCAGATGCTTTATCAGACGGCGACAGATATTGGCGAAGGCGGCTGGGATCGGCAAGCGGGCTACGGTCTTCTGGACGTAAACAAGGCAGTGCGCAGTGCGCTGTCCAGCGACTTTTTGGAGCCGAACAACGTTTTGGAGAGAGCCAAGGCGTTTCCGATCGAAGCGCAAGTCCGCGGCAATCTGGGGCCAAACGATACGGTTGACTGGTTCAAGATGGACGTTCCTTACGATGGAAAAGTAAGTCTCACCGCATCGATCAACTCAGGCGTATCGTCAGCCATGTCAGCGACTTTTTATCCGGCAAATCGTCAGCCGGTCACTTACTATATCGGGAACGGGGATACGATAACGGTTCCTGCAAAAGCTGGGCGAATGAACATCAAGCTGGTGAGAAACGGTGGAGTTAATGCGTTTACTTATGTGCTGACGAGCAAATTCACCATCAACCCAGATCGGAATGAACCGAACAATACGATGGCTACGGCAAGGCCGCTGGTGGGCAACCAGATCAGCGTGACGGGCAATTTCCATGAGGAAGGGGATCAGGATTGGTTCTCCTACTATGTCCGCGAGTACGGGCATATGGACGTGACGGTCACACCTGATAACAAGCGGGTGGACTTGGTACTTGCCATCGGAAAGCAAGAGCCGGGAAAAAATACGGTCTGGGACCCGGTATACGATAACAGCGACAGGGATAATCCTTCCGAACGTGCAAGCAAGGACGTCTCGCCAGGAAAATACTACATTCGCGTCAGCGAGTATCAGCAAAATGCAATGAACGGCGAATATCGCCTCGATCTCGCCTTTACCCCGTTGAAAAAAGATGGGAACGAGCCGAATAATACGTATAGCAAAGCTGCTCCGCTTGCCAGTGGAGGAGTCATGTCAGGAACCATTCCGGCGTCGACAGATTCAGACTGGTTTCAATTTACATTGGATGCGGAATCGTACGTCACAGTTCGCGCTCCGTTCATCCCGGTAGCAAGCGGGTTTCACATTGCCCTTTACAATGAGAAAAACATGAACGTGGCGCTTGCTTCGACAACCGAAGTGGCAGAGCGGTCAGACCAAGGCAGTGAAATTTTCGGCATACGGCTGCCTAAAGGGAAGTATTTCGTGCGCATGAGCAGCATCGTGCCTTTCAAGTACGATTCCTACAAATTGACGCTCAGCCCGCAGCCGCTCATTTCCGGCTATCGGGATATTTCTAACCACTGGGCGCGTGCGCAAATCGCCAAGCTCAGCGACAAAGGCATCATCAAAGGCTTCGACGACGCAACATTCAAGCCGGATCAGGCAGTGACCCGCGCCCAATTTGCGACCATGCTCGTTTCGACGATGCGTGTCACCGGCTCGAAAGTAGCCAGTATGTACACGGGCAAGGACGTCTTTTCCGATTTGCCAAAAAAGCACTGGGCGTACAACACCCTTGGGGTAGCTTATCAGCTCGGAGTCTTGAAGGGGTATCCAAACAGTCAACTCAAGCCTGATCAGGCGGTAACGCGGGCCGAGATGGCCTCCATGATCGCCAGGGCGAAAGGGGTAGCTGTGAATAGCCGCAGCGTGTCCTCTTATCGCGATGTTCCGGTCAACTATTGGGCATCGCCGGCGATCGAGGCGTTGACGCAAAAAAAGTGGCTGAACGGATATGGCAAGACCTTCAAGCCTCAGGGAACCGCTACGCGGGCCGAGGTTGTTGTATTGATCGCCAAATCGTACCAAGTATAAAGAGGCTTGACCAGCTTGTGCAAAAGGCGCTGTCCATGCGCTACAGTCATCATCGCTCGCTTCCCGCAGGCGATTTCATCAACGTTTTGTACAGGCTGGCCTGCTTCGAACCGGAGTTGTGGGAAAAGTCTATTGACACCACCCCGAAAAACAATTATTCTATAATCCGTAATGGATACTCTTATCCAGAGCAGGCGGAGGGACTGGCCCTATGAAGCCCGGCAACCGACTAGAGCGGTGCTAACCAGCAGGACGGAAATCTGTTCTGGCCGATAAGAGGATGAAGGAAGCTAAAAGCGCTCAAACCTTTTCCTCCGAAAGATGGAAAAGGTTTTTTATTTGCGTTTACGTCGATAAAATCCTGACTCGGCTACCAAACTATTTGTATGAGGTCAAAGGAGGTATTTTCTCATGGCTTTGCAAAAAGGTCGTCGTCTGTTCACATCTGAGTCTGTAACCGAAGGACATCCGGATAAAATTTGTGACCAAATTTCCGACTCTATCCTGGACGCCATCCTGTCCAAAGATCCAAACGCTCGCGTAGCGTGCGAAACTTCTGTAACGACAGGTCTGGTTCTCGTAGCGGGTGAGATCACAACCAACACTTATGTAGACATTCAAAAGCTGGTTCGCGAAACCATTCGTGAAATCGGCTATGATCGCGCTAAGTTCGGCTTTGACGCTGACACTTGCGGTGTTATCACAGCAATCGGCGAGCAATCCGCTGACATTGCACTGGGTGTAGACCAAGCACTGGAAGCGCGCGAAGGCAAAATGACTGACGCTGAGATCGAAGCGATTGGTGCAGGTGACCAAGGTCTGATGTTCGGCTTTGCTTGCAACGAAACACCTGAGTTGATGCCATTGCCGATCAGCATGTCCCACCAACTGGCTCGTCGTTTGACCGAAGTTCGCAAAAACGGCACACTCGCTTACCTGCGTCCTGACGGTAAAACACAAGTAACGGTTGAGTACGATGGAGACAAGCCTGTTCGCATCGACACGATCGTTATCTCTACTCAACACGCTCCTGAAACAACTTTGGAGCAAATCAAACAAGACCTGGTTGAGCATGTAATCAAACCAGTAGTTCCAGCTGAACTTCTGGATGCTGAAACCAAATACTTCATCAACCCAACTGGCCGTTTCGTTATCGGCGGACCACAAGGGGATGCTGGCTTGACTGGCCGCAAAATCATCGTAGACACTTACGGCGGATACGCTCGTCACGGCGGCGGCGCGTTCTCCGGTAAAGATCCGACAAAAGTAGACCGCTCCGGTGCTTATGCTGCTCGCTATGTTGCGAAAAACATCGTGGCAGCTGGCTTGGCTGACAAGTGCGAAGTACAAGTAGCGTATGCGATTGGTGTAGCACAACCAGTATCCATCGCAGTTGATACTTTTGGTACAGGAACTGTTTCCGAAGAAGATCTCGTGAAACTCGTTCGCAAACATTTCGACCTGCGTCCAGCTGGTATCATCAAACAGCTCGACCTGCGTCGTCCTATCTACAAACAAACAGCGGCTTACGGCCACTTCGGACGCAATGACCTGAATGTTCCTTGGGAGCAAACAGACAAAGCAGAAGTCCTGAAGCAAGAGGCTGCTCAACTGGCAAAATAAGCACGGCAAAGAAAGAGCCTGGTAAAAGCTACTGGGCTCTTTTTGTTATGGGAAGAAATTTCCAATTATTGGTGAATCCTGATCAAAGGGAAAATGTAGGACTGTGTCGAATCTCCTAGTGAGGAAGTGAAGGAGGGGTTTCTTTGCCGAACAAAAGGCTCTTCCTGACAGTGTTTATCAGTTGTTTACTGTTGGTTGTGACGATATTGGGGCTTGGTGATTTGTACCAGTCAAAAAAGAATGCGCAAAAAGTGCAACCTTTTCCCCAAGTCGATACGTCTATAAGCATAAGCGAGACGGAAAACGCTGAGCCAAACGTCACGCGAAACGAAAAAGCAACGGTAAAGCCGCAAAAGTGGTATAACAATCAAGTCGTCGTCCTGACGTATCATCATGTGACAGATGCTGCAGGCCAACGTTACGTGATTGCGCCCGAACAATTCGCAGAACATATGGCATTTTTGCACGAAAATGACCTGCATCCCATTACGCTGGATGAGTTTTTGCGCTTTGTCGATACCGGGAGCTTGCCGACAGAAAATGCTGTCCTGATTACGTTTGATGATGGCTACGAAAGTTATTATACGAAGGCTTTTCCGATATTGCGTACATACGGCTACCCGTCAGTGAACTTCGTGATTGCAGGACGCTTGCGAGATGTAGCCGAACGAAAACGGGAGAACATGACGACGCCACTCACGCGTCAACAAGTCATGGAAATGCTTCACTCTGGCTTGGCTGATATTGGTTCTCATACCTACAGCCTGCATGAAGAGGAAGCGCGGAATGAATGGGGAGAGATGGGACCAGAGACTGCTCCCGTCTACTTGCAGGATGTAAAGCGATTAGAAAATGAAAAGGAATACAGGGATCGGCTCTATGTTGATTTCAGTATGTCTCGCGCAGGTTTGCACGGTTGGATGAGCAAGGACATTAAGGCGATTTCACTGCCTTTTGGCTACACGAATCCGATCGTTTTGGAAACAGCCCGACAAGCAGGGTATGAGTATGTGTTTACTTCTACGCCCGGTTTCGCCAAACGAGGGGTAGATCCTTTTGCCATCCCACGCAATGATGTGGGTCTGCGAGACGTAGATGAGGTCAAACTCCAACAGCTGTTCACGAAAGCGAAAAAAGAGTTCGAAGGAGAGCAATCATGAACAAAGCGATCGACATCAGCGTGCTGGATGGGGTGATCAAGAGAACCATTGAAACAGTAGAAACAAGTAAAACGCAAATTTTTGATATAGCCGAAGATGCAAGACAACAAGGCAACTCGCTAAAGTTTGATTTGCATGAGCTGAGGCAAGAAATTTCCAAAGTAATCCAAAAGGTCGATGCGTTGGAATTGGCCTATCGAAAGTCGCGCAACAGGCTTGTGCAGGTCAGCCGCAACTTTCACATGTACACGGAGGATGACATCCGTATCGCCTATGAAGAGGCAAGCCGCATCCAGGTGGAGCTTTCCATCTATCGCGAGCGGGAAAACAACTTGAAGCGCCGGCGCAATGATCTGGAGCGGCAATTGCGTACATTGGAAGAAACGATTGTACGCGCCGAGAAGCTTGTATCCCAGATGGGCGTGGTGCTTGGCTACCTGACTGGCGACCTGAGCAAGATCGGGGAAGCGCTGGAATCGGCCAAGCAGCATCAACTGATGGGGTTGAAGATCATTCAGGCGCAGGAAGAAGAGCGCAAACGTGTCGCGCGCGAGATTCACGACGGTCCGGCTCAATCGATGGCAAACGTCGTCTTGCGCTCCGAAATCGTCGAGCGCATGTTGAAAAACGAACGTATTCTGGAAGCGCAAATGGAGCTTCACGAGCTGAAAGAAATGGTTCGGTTAAGTTTGGCTGATGTAAGACGGATCATTTTTGACCTTCGTCCGATGGCTTTGGACGACCTCGGCTTGGTTCCCACTTTGCAAAAATACATTCAGACGTGCGAAGAACGTATCCGGGCTTCGATTGATCTGGTAGTATTTGGTGTGGAGCCACCGCTGCGCAGTTCCGTCAAGGCTGCAATCTTCCGGCTTGTTCAGGAGTGCCTGAACAACGTGGAGAAGCATGCAGGAGCTTCTTCGGTACAAGTGAAGCTTGAGTTTCTTCAGGAGTCGCTGAGTCTCGTCGTCAAAGACGATGGCGTTGGATTCGATCTGGAGAAGCGCATGGCAAACGGAAATTCCTTTGGACTGTTGGGAATGCGCGAGCGTGTGCAGCTGCTGGAAGGCAATGTGGACCTGCAATCAGCTCCGGGTGAGGGAACAAAGGTTATTTTCCAAATACCGTTAAAAATATGAACCGATACAGAATTATGTACACAGGGGGATGAAACATGGATAAAAGACAGCAAGAGCTCCGCATCGTGATTGTGGACGACCACCAATTGTTCCGTGAAGGAGTCAAGCGCATTTTGGAAATGGAAGATGACTTCAAGGTCGTCGGAGAAGGAGCGGACGGCGGAGAGGCTGCTTTGCTCGCCGAAGAGCACAAGCCGGATGTTTTGTTGATGGATATCAATATGCCAAACATCAATGGCGTCTCTGCTGCGGAAAATGTAATTTCTGTGAGTCCCTCTACGCGAGTGATCATGCTTTCTATTCACGATGATGAAGGATACGTTTACCGCACGTTGCGTTCCGGTGCATCGGGCTATTTGCTCAAAGAAATGGGCACCAGCGATCTGGTGGATGCCGTGCGCGTCGTAGCAAGCGGCGGCGCTTACATCCATCCGAAGGTAACGGGCAAGCTGATCGAGGAGTTCCGTCGTCTCAGCGAGCATGAAGGCAGCACAGAGCGAAGCTTCTCCGTGGATGATTCGCAAACGATCGATCCAAAAGTGATCGAGTCCCTGACTCGCCGCGAGCGGGAAGTGCTTCAACTGATGGCTGAAGGAAAGAGCAACAGGGCGATCGGAGAATTTTTGTTCATCAGTGAGAAAACTGTGAAAAATCACGTCAGCAGCATTTTGCAAAAGCTGAACGTTCAAGACCGCACGCAAGCGGTTGTCATCTCGATCAAAAACGGATGGGTAAAACTGTAGAATCCGTATGAGCGTCCAGTTGGCACCCTGTTCAAGCTGTTCGGCATACCTTTGTATAGGAGGGGGTATGACCGTGATGGAAGAACTGGTTGTATGGCTACTGGCGGCATTTGGCTTCTCCTCATTGCTGGTGATGATCGCTGATCGATGGGCCAGTCGAATGGACAGCGTGACAGAGCTTTCGCACGAGCATTACCGCTTGTTGGTGCACAATTCGGAGCAGGTGCTGGAGCGGGCGGTCAGAAGTTTGCTGTTTCGCTCCGAATGGAGTGGCAAGCCTGTCCGGATTACTTTGATAGATGAAGGATCTACCGATGATACATCCCGGATGCTATCGATTTTGACTCGCGAGCCGTACTGCTGTGGGGTGCCTGTAGCTGACAGCCAAGCCGAGCTGGTGGGAGCTATTGTAGTTGATCTGCGGAACAAGCAAGAAGGAGCCTGATGTTTTGTTTTCAGGCATATGGATGAACGAAAAGGACTGTCGAGGACATCGGCAGTCTTTTTTTGTGTTTGTGTGAAAAATGTCTCGGTCCTTTTCCTGACAGTCGATGGGGCTGCTTGCGGTCAGCGAGACGGTGATGCTGCGTTTTTGCTCGTGAAAAAGATTTGCTGACCCGTCTTGTCTTTTTGCAAACTGATGGTAAGAGGACAGGTGGAGAGCGGGGGAAGGCACATGCGCGAGTTTTTGCTGTACATCAAATCGGGCACAGAAGCAGTGTCGTCGGTTCAGACGTACGTGACACCGAGCTTTGCTGTCGACCAATCTTTTTGGCAGGAGCGAGAGAGCTGCATTCTGCACGTCATCGGCAAGACGTCATCGCTCGCTTTGGCCTTTTCCTTGCGGGAGCAAATAAACGAATACATACGCAAGCGGCTGGCAGAGCGGCAAAAGCTGACGGATGGAGTGGTCGCTGAGCTGCGGCATTTGGCTGTGGGGAAGGTTCGGGAGGCGAGTGTGCTGTATGGGCGGGAAGTGACCGACAGGGAGCGGGATGACAATCAAGTTTTCTGGCCCAGTGCGTTCGCTTGCATGAGGCAGCCGCCAAAAGACTGGTTTGCATGGAAGGTTGTAGAGTTCAGATGCGAAGTGCATGCTTGTCAAAAGGATGCTGAATCAGCAGGAGGGTACAAGATTTTCTCGCGCCATTCATTGCTTCGAAGAACTTCGCTCACAGCGGATGGAGCGAGCGCAAGCGTTCTCGGCAAACTGCTGGATGGACGAGCGCTTCTCTGGGAAGAGATCGAGACGCTTTTGTGCAAGCGAGGGGTAGAAGTTGGCGATTTGGCAGCTGTGCTGCATGAAGGAGTCCTCGCTGGCAAAGTGCAGTGGCTTCCAGGAGTGCGCATGGGAGTCGTCAGCAATTGGCGGCGCAAGCGACTGGTGCTTTTCTGTGAGCGATGCGGCAGCGAGGACAGAGCGTTGCAGCTGATATACTGCCATTCGTGTGAGCAAGGCTGCGCCTACTGTACGATATGCCTGGGAATGGGCAGGAGCAAGTGCTGCACGCCGTATATGTTGATTGCGTCAAGTGCCTCAGCCGACATTGGGAGAGAAAAAGGAATGGGGCAGCCAGCCAGGCTGGAGTGGACAGGGCGCTACTCGCAAGATCAGGCGAGAGCTGCCGAACGCGCTCGGCGGTTCGTAGCGGGCTCACATCCGGGGCGGTCGGAGTTTTTGATTTGGGCAGTGTGCGGGGCTGGGAAAACCGAGCTGCTCTTTCCTTCTGTCGCTGAGGCACTTTCGTCGGGAGGGCGTGTATTGATCGCTACTCCGCGAAAAGACGTAGTGCTGGAGCTGGCTCCGCGTATTCAGCGAGTGTTTCCCGAAGCGCGTGTAATTGCTGTCCATGGCGCCAGTGCCGAGAAATGGGAAGAGAGCGATATCACGATTGCAACGACCCATCAAGTCATGCGCTATCATCGCCGCTTCCTGCTGGTTGTACTTGACGAGGCCGATGCTTTTCCTTATCACAACAATCCTGTGCTTTATCGGGCGCTGGCGAGAGCAGCACACGAGACGGGCAAGCTGCTCTATTTGAGCGCGACTCCCCCGCTCTATTTGCAAAAACGGCTCGTTTCAAACGATCGTTCAAAATCAGCAAGTTCCGCGGCATTGCCGCTTGCTTCAGCCACTCATGTGCTTTTACCCGGTCGCTACCACGGCAAGCCATTGCCTGTGCCTGAGATTCTCACGATCAAAGGGTTGCACAAGCGCGTTCGGACGAAGCGAGCAGTGCCGCAGATGACGAATGCAGTCAAGCGTTCACTGGATGCCGAGCGGCAAGTTTTCGTCTTCGTTCCCCGCATTGATGACGTGGACGTGGTGCTTGCCTATTTGCAAAAGGCGATGCCGGATCGGTCGGAACAGATGGCGGGCGTTCACGCTTCCGACCCGTTGCGCGAGGAAAAGGTGCTCGCTTTTCGCAACAGACGCTACACGCTCATGGTGACAACCACGATTCTGGAACGCGGGGTCACCATTCCGAAGAGCGATGTGCTTGTCGTAGGAGCGGAGGCGCCCGTCTTCGATGAAGCCTCTCTGGTGCAAATTGCGGGGCGCGTGGGCAGATCGTTCGATGACACGGCAGGCTCTGTGCTTTTTTTGCAGGCTGAGCGCGCTGCGACCACGAAGCTGGCAGTCAGGCAAATCAGCCGAATGAACCAATTGGCGAAAAAGCTTGCGGAAGCTGGGGGGGATAATGCGTGACAATCCAGTCATGTGTGGCTTGTGGCGGACATTTGAATGCCCTGCAAAGAGAAGGGATTGTCCGCAAACGTGCACGATCTCTTTCCAGTTCAGCCGCCACTTACCCGGTCGTATATCGTTTGCTGCAAAAGCTCCAGGTGTGTGCAGGCTGCTTGGAAGCCCTGCCGTTCATCGGAGAGCAGATTTGTCGTCAGTGCGGGCGAGACATGTGCGGCGAGGTCATTTGTCGCGATGGATTGTGCCGCGATTGCGTAGATCGAGCGAGCGTGCCGTTGTCTAACAACCGCAGCCTGCTCCAATATGACGAGAAAGGAAAAAGTCTGGTCAGCCTGTTCAAATACCGTGGGGATGAGCGATTGGCTAGTTTTTTCAGTGCGCTTTTAACCATCGCGATTTACCGCTACCATACGCCTCCGCGTTTTACTTGCATCACGACTGTTCCGCTTCATCCAACAAGGCTTCGGGAAAGAGGCTTCAATCAGGTGGAGTTGCTTGCCAAAGCTTTGGGACACGCCATAGGAGTTCCGGTCAAAACGTTGCTGGAGCGAACGAAAGCGACAGAGAAGCTGAGCAAGCAAGGCGGGCGCGTGCATCGTGAGGAGAGCATGAGAGATGCTTTTGCGTGGGCGCAAGGGGCTGTGCTTGCAGACCTATCCTCTGCTTGCTCTGGCGGGGTCGCGCGAGTCAAGGTCAAGGGCGGGGCGAATAGTCCTGTAATGTCCGGCACTCCTCTGCGGGTTCTTCTGATCGACGATATATATACGACAGGCTCGACTCTTCGTTCTTGTGCCAGCACTTTGCGAGCACACTTGGGAACAGTTTGTGAAATTTATTCCTTGACAATATACAGATAGCCAGTTTGGTAAAATTACGTTATCATGGAAGCAATCAGCAGTTGCGAACCAAATGAACTTTCTGGATGTTGAAGGGGTTGTTTCTATGTCTCTGGGCAAACTGGCAAACTGCTCGCGGTGTGATGCTTTATTTGTACAAACAGTCCGTGACATTTGCCCCAAATGCTATCAACAAGTGGAGCAGGAATATGAAAAATGCGCCCGGTTTCTGCGCAAGCGCGAGAATCGCGGAGCTAATATTCATCAGGTGAGCGAAGCTACTGGTGTGAGCGTGAAGCAAATTACGAAGTTTATCAAGGAAGGGCGCATTTCTGTAGAAGGCAACCCGGAACTTGGTTACCCATGCGAAATTTGTGGAATTTTGATCCGTACCGGAAACATGTGCGACTCGTGCATGAAAGACTTGAAACACGAGATTTCGCAGCAGCTTGAAGTGGATCGGCGCCTTGCAGAAGATGCTCGCGCACGTCAGGCGGAAGCAGCCGCTTATCGAAGAAGGAAGAATACTGACGAATAGTTTTGCGCAAAAAAACTAATCGTCAATCAGGAAATTGCCGATGATACTACTAAGAGGTATCATCGGTTTTTCTTTTGATAAAGGGACGTGTTCCCATGAAAATGTCCGGTGGATTGAGAGGATGGTAATCAGATGCGGATTAATGAACCGAACCGTGTCGGGATGATCAACGCCTACAACAAGACGAGCAACAACCAGGTAGGCAAAAGTGGGAAAATCCCGATGGGCAAGGATGAAGTAAACATTTCTACGGAAGCGTTGGAAATGCAGCGCCAGGTGGAAGACACGAACGCGCCACAGCGTCGTGAAAAGGTGGAGCAATTGAAGAAGCAAGTGGAGGAAGGCACGTATCGTGTCTCCAGCGAGCGAATTGCAGAGAAGCTCCTGTCCTTTTGGAAAAAGCTATAAACCAGTTCTCTAGGGAAGACGAGGAGAAGCGCGAACATGGATAGACTCTACGATCTGCTCGACAACTTGATCCGGTTGCACAAAGCCTTGTACACTTTGGCCGCACACAAAAAAGACGTGCTGGTAAAAGGAGATGTCGATGAGCTGGTGGCGATTACCCGCCAGGAACAAAAGCTGATCAAGGGCGTCACTGCTGCTGAAGCAGCCCGCCAAACCTTGGTGCAAGAACTGACCGAAAAGAAAGGCTTTGCGCTTCAGGAAGGCACACTGGCTGAATTGATCAAGTTGACGACCAGTGCGGAAGAGAAGACGCGGCTTGCATCCTATCGAGACGAGCTTGTCCGGATTGTCGCCGAACTGCGTGAGGCAAACGAGCTGAATCAGCAGTTGCTGGAGCAATCCCTTTCTTTTGTAAACATGACACTCGACCTGATCACGGACACGCCGGAGGACGACTTCATTTACGGCAATCCGAGCACGGACACCTACCGTCAGGCGAGCCGAACTTTTTTCAATAAAAAAGCGTAAAGAGGTGCTGACATGCGCTCGACTTTTCACGGAATTGAAGTAAGCAAACGCGGCCTGTTCGCACAGCAGTCTGCGCTGAATACGACGGGGCATAACATTGCGAATGCGAATACGGAAGGATACAGCCGTCAGCGGGTCAACATGCAGGCTACTACCGGGTTGCCTTATGTGGGAATGCAGGCAAATATCGAGCCAGGTTTGCTTGGTACGGGTGTGCAAGCAGACAGTATTCAGCGGCTGAGAGAAGAGTTTCTGGATATCCAATACCGAAATGAGCATAAGCGGCAGGGGTATTGGGACGGCCGCTTGGAAACGCTTGAAAAGCTGGAAGGGATAATGAACGAACCTTCTGATACTGGGCTGCAAAAAGTCATGGACCAGATGTGGCAAGCTTGGCAGGACTTGGCTAAAGATCCGACAGATACATCAGCGCGCGCTGTTGTTCGCGAACGGAGCAAGGCGGTCGCAGATACATTTAACACATTGACGAACCATATCAAAGAAGTGCAACTTGATCTAGACAATGTAGTGAATGTGAAGGCGATGGAAATCAACTCTTTGGGACAGCAAATAGCCAGCTTGAACAATCAGATTTCCAATATCGTGCCGCATGGCTACCAGCCAAACGATTTGTATGATCAACGTGATGTTCTCTTGGATAAGCTCTCTAAGCTGGTAGATATCCGAGTGACGCAAACCACTGCAGGTATGGTGAACGTAACGATTGAAGGACGCGAATTTGTTAACGGCATTGCTGCCCAACCAGTGGCTACCCAGCAGAATGTCGCTACAGGTTTGAGCGACCTTACGCTGGGGGGAGCAGCTTTCGTTCCGACATCCGGTTACATGGCAGGTACTCTTCAGTCCCGTGATCAAATCGTTCCTAATATGTTAAAACGTCTTGATGTATTGGCAGTGAATTTGACCAAAGAAATTAACGATTTGCATCGAGCTGGCCGAAGTTTAAACGACATCAACAACGGTACAGCACAAGACATGCCCTTCTTCTTAGATGCTAATTCTTTGGCTGCCGATCCTGCGACGAAAGACTATCCAAAAGGTGCTTCGACTCTAGTCATTAATCCGGAGATTATGAAAAGTTTGGATGCAATCGCTGCGGCAAAACCGGAAGCAGTCTCTACACCGGTTGGCAACAACGAAAACGCGCTGGCAATTGCTTCGATCAAGTTCAAGGTCCTGGCTGCCGGAACAGGTCCAAACGATCTGGCTGAAAGCTCAACCCTCGATAACTACTATCGTTATACGATCAGCCAATTGGGTGTGGATTCACAAGAAGCTACCCGTAATCAGTTGAACTCGGAAATGCTGGTCGGAACTGTAGACAGCCAGCGGCAATCCGTATCAGGAGTATCCATCGACGATGAAATGGCTGAAATGGTGAAATACCAGCATGCGTACAGCGCATCTGCGCGTGTCATGACAAGCATGGACGAAATTTTGGACAAAGTCATCAATGGCATGGGCCGAGTCGGCCTCTAGTTAGGAGGAATTAGATCATGGCGGTACGTGTAACGCAGAACATGTTGAATAGCAATATGCTGCGGAATCTGCATAATTCCATGCGCAGCATGGACAAGCTACAGCAACAGCTGTCGTCGGGGAGCAAAATTGCCAAACCATCCGATGACCCGGTAGTGGCAGCACGCGGGATGTTTTATCGTTCCTCATTGATGGAGAATGATCAGTATAAGCGGAACGTGGATGAAGCGAAGTCCTGGATGGATATGACGGATACCACTATGGACGAGATGGGCAACATCATGAAACGGGTGAAGGAATTGCTGGTTTACTCGGGAGATGGGGCAGTCTCTCCTGATGACTTGCGGGCAATGGCTTCAGAAGTAGAAGAGTTAAAGAAGCATATGGGAACCCTTGCGAACCAACAAATTAACGGGAAGTATATTTTTGGGGGAACGGACACGAATAAGCCTCCTTATGATGCAACAGCTAAAGCAGGGGCAGGGGACTTTGTAAGCACAAATAACTCTCCTATCAATTTGGAAGTAAGCCAAAATGTGTTTGTGACCTCTAATATTAACGCACAAAACATTTTTAACTACCCAGACAATGCTAACAACATGTTCACTGTTTTAAACAATATTATTACTGAGTTGAAAAGCGGGAACACTGCTACGCAATATCAGACAGCAATGAGCGAGCAATACGATAAGTTGCTGGCAGAACGTGCTTCACTGGGAGCAAATGTGAATAGGGTTGAGCTGATCGCAGAACGCCTTAATTCACAAGAAGTAAGCATTACCGGATTGATGTCAAAGAACGAAGATGCTGATATGGCCAAAGTTATGACTGATCTGAAAACACAGGAAAGCGTGCATTCCGCTGCCCTAGGATCAGGTGCACGGATTATTCAGCCAACGCTGCTGGACTTCTTGCGGTAGACAATAGAAGGGAGGGAGCCAAATGCAAATCCCGCAACTTCAGATGCAAAGCACTTTTGCTCAACTAGGTCTTAACATCAAAAAGCCAGTTCAAGAAATTAAACAGCCGCAAGCGGAACTGAACTTGAAGCAAGTACCCGCTACTTTAAATATAGAACAGGCACGTACGGTCTTACAGATCGATTCCAGTCAAGCTAGAGAGAATATTGGAATTATGACTTCGGTGCAATTTACCGACAGTTTAGCAGCTTATGGCAAGCAAAAAGCTCTCCAAGCCATAGCTGAAAAGAGTCAGGAAGGCGATCGGCTAATGAGAATTTATACGAAAGAAAATGTCATTGCCGCGCTTGGAAGAGAAAAAGGGCTGCGAGTTCTGGAGGGAGGCTATACCCCTCCGTCAACTTCTTTGGATGAAGGAGTAGAAATTAGCATTCAGTTAAAGCCTGTCCAAATTCAAGTACAGCGAAATGGGATGAGCATAAATCCCGAGACTCGCGCGCCAGAATTGTCATATGTGCCCGGCAAAGTGGAGCCGTATATGATACAATACAATAGCTTGAAAATTGATGTAGTAGGTAGTCAACTGGATCAAATGATGTGAGCGGGGGGAAATCATGAGCACAAGCCAGCAAGCAGAATTGGGCAACCTATTTTTTGAGGATGGCATCCCGGGATTCTCCCATTTGCAGTTTTTTCAGTTGATGCAGGAAGAAGAGAGTCCCTTTTTTTTGATTCAGTCAATTGAAGAAAAGGATGTAGGCTTTTGGGTCATTGACCCGTTCTCCTTTTTCCAAGAGTATAAGTTTGAATTGCCCGTTGTAGCAAAAGAGGCGCTGCGGGTGGAAGACCAATCGCAAATGGTGATATTCTCGATCGTCACGATTCGTGGAAATGATCAGATCACAGTAAACTTGAAGGCTCCTATCGTAGTCAATCTGTCCAATCGGATGGCCAGACAGATTATCTTGCAGGATGATACATACTCCATTCGCCAGCCGTTGTTCAAACAACCTGCTGTCGATCGAAAGTAGGTGGTGTTGACATGCTGGTCCTTTCACGCAAGAAAAAGGAATCGATCATGATAGGAGACACCATTGAAATTAAAATTATCTCCGTAGAGGGAGATCAGGTGCGAATCGGCATCGAGGCACCGCGAAATTTGGATGTGTATCGAAAAGAGATTTTTGATGCGATTCAGGAAGAAAATCGTTTGGCGACCCAGCGTCAGGGAGATTGGAAGGCATTAAAGCAATTACTTAAACTGAACGTTGAATCGGAGGATGGTCACTAGACCATCTTTTTTTGTTTTTTGGAGAAAAAAGCAGAAAAAATACTAAACACTTAAATCCTGGGAGCCGATAATACTAGTGTAGGGACAAAGTCACAAGCGCGCGATTGTGGTTCGTCTCAAATATATGTAGCAGTCACAGGGACGTGACTGTCGACAATTCAAGGAGGAACTTTACATGATTATCCAACACAATATGTCCGCTCAAAATACTCATCGCCAACTGGGTGTTAACGGTGCAAACCTGGCGAAAAACGTTGAGAAGCTGTCTTCCGGCTACCGCATCAACCGTGCTGCTGACGACGCTGCTGGTCTCTCTATTTCCGAGCGTATGCGCGCACAAATCCGTGGTATGGAACAAGCTTCCCGCAACTCTCAAGATGGTATCTCCCTGATCCAAACTGCTGAGGGTGCACTGCAAACTGTAAACAACATGCTGGTTCGTATTAAAGAATTGGCAACTCAATCTGCAAACGGAACTTACGATGACACAAATGACCGTGCTCGTCTGCAAGAAGAGTTGACTGAGCTGACTAGCGAAATCAACAACATCAAAGACAACACCAAATTCAACGGAATCAAATTGCTGGATGGCAGCACTGCATCCGTAAACATCCAAATCGGTCAAGAAGCTGCACAAAAATTGACTTTGGATAGCAGCAAATTCTCTATCGGTGTTGTTTACTCAGCAGTAGCCGCTTGGAGCCTTGGTAGTGCTACTGGTGCATCTACAGTTCTGGGTAGCATTGACGATGTAATCAACCTGGTATCCAAAGCTCGTTCTTACCTGGGTGCAAACCAAAACCGTTTGGAAAACACTATCAACAACCTGAACATCACTTCTGAGAACCTGACTGCTGCTGAATCCCGTATCCGCGATGTTGATATGGCGAAAGAGCAAATGCAGTTCACTAAAAACAACATCTTGAGCCAAGCTTCTCAAGCAATGTTGGCTCAGGCTAACCAATTGCCACAAGGTGTTCTCCAATTGCTCCGTTAATTTTCTCTTAAACAGGCATGGATTTCTGTTTCGACAGAAGTCCATGTTTTTTTTATCCAAATTTATCCGGTAATTGTAAAGGGAAAATTAGCCGATAAATTAAGTAGACGTTTTTAACAGGAGGATCTGGATTATGCAAGTTATCATTGGTGACAATACATTTCAATTTGAGAATTCAAAGCAAGGAATTGCCTCTTTGTTAAATCAAATCGAAGCAATTAAAACGGAGAGCAACCTGATTTTTAACCATGTAACTGTTGACGGTACAGATATTTACGACAATATTGAAGAGTATCTGTTTGCTAATTTCAATAGTATTCATGCCATAACCGTTCACCTGTTTACAAAAGAAATGCTCAAAAATGATATTATAAATTCTATTCATGAGTATGTAGTTCGAGCGATGCCTGAGATTGAAAAGCTGAGCAACGACATGTATACAGGACTATCTACTGAACTATGGGGACGATTTGGCCAATTGGTAGAAGGGATTCAATGGTTAAGCCAAACGGGCTCCTTTTTTAGTGATGAAGCTGGCTTTCAGGAAGGGGCAGTAGTAGACCATTCCCTGTTTATCTTTGACAGAGAAATGGAGCAGTTTGAGGAAGCGCTGGAGCAACAGGACAATGTATTGCTGGCTGATATTATGCAATATGAAGTGATTCCACGATTTGAGAAGATAGCAGAGCATCTCCATGATTTTGTAAACAAAGAGGTAACAACAAATGATCTCAATTGAAAATATTACGCGAATAAAGAAGCGATTCCCGAAGGCTTGGGAGACTGTTAAGGAAAGCGGAGAGCAACTGTATCACGATAAGGTGCGAATTGAGAGCGCTAAAAGTGGTCTTCCAACTTTAAAGGTGAGCAACGAGTCTGGATGGGGATATCTTCACAGTAAATACGATCCCGTAGCAGAAGCGGAAAGGATTATCGAGAATCAAACGGGAATAGGCGCAAACAAACATGTGTTTTTCTACGGTGTAGGGCTGGGCTACCATGTTGAAGCGTTTGTGAAAAAATTTCCTGATGTGTCTTTTAGCATATATGAGCCGAAAGTGGAGATTTTCAATCAATATTTGTCTGTAAAATCATTCGAAAATATTGATACAAAATTTCTAGAAACCGTCTATGTAGTAAACGATCCAAATGAGAACAAGTCAAACCTGACTCATTTTGTTAGGTCTGTAGATAAAGAAGTGCTAATTATTGTACTTCCGAGTTATGAACGGGTGTTTTCTGAGGAAGTAAAGTTATTTACGGCTCAATTCCTTGATACGGTATTTCTTCAAAAAATGACGATTCAAGCTTCGCTTGATTTTTCTAAACTTATGACCGTCAATAGTATCATAAACTTGCCAAAGGTAAGCGAAACTGCAAATATTTTGCATATTAAAAACAAAGAGCAAATTTTTGGCGGAAAACCGGCGATTCTTGTGGCAGCTGGCCCTTCATTGGATGACGAAATTGAAAATATTCGCCAGATCAAAGAGAATGGACTAGCATATGTATTCTCTGTAGGCTCCGCCATTAATTCATTATTAAAGCACGAAATATACCCTGATGCAGCATTTACCTATGATGGTAGTCGTGAGAATAAACAAGTCTTCTCTAAGATTATTGACGAGAAGATTCAGGGTATTCCCTTAGTGTATGGCAGCACCGTAGGTTTCGAGACTATTCAGGATTATCCAGGTCAGATGCTACATTTTTTGGTTTCTAGGGATCCAATAACCCCTTACTATTTATCGAGAAGAGATGGCATTGCTAATGAGATGGTACAAGGACATAAAACCATTTCAACTGTAACGCTGGAGGTTTTATACAAATTAGGCTTCAACCCAATTGTGATGGTTGGCCAAAACTTCGCTTATGGCAAGGTAAGAGGCTATGCATCAGGGATCGACTATGTAGGAGAAATCACTGACAGCCAGTTGAAGAGTTCGATTAAAATCAAGGATGTTGAAGGTAATGACGTTCTGACGAATCCGGGCTGGAAAACAATGAAGAGCGAAATGGAAGAAGCTCTCCAATCGCTTTACAATGTTGAAGTTATTAATACTACCAAGCATGGAGCAAACATCGAAGGGGCCCGCTATATTCCATTAGAGCAAGTCATGAAGGAGAAACTTACGGAAGCTCGGATCGTTACGGATGAGTGGTTAAAACCGGAATGGGAAGAGTATGATTATGAATTAATGCATAAAAGAATGGATGACATCTCTACGAGCATTGAAGATTTACAGAAGATATTCAAAACATTTCAGGATATTTTAAGTGAAATGGAACAATCTGTGAAAAGAATGAACTTTAAGCAACTGGAAAAATGCTATATTAAATTTGACAAGGCATTTGATCGCTTGCAATCAAATAAATTTTACAGATTGTTTATTCAACCTATGAATGGAATTAAATTTGAACTGCTCATGAGAATGTTTGGAGAGGTGCGTTTTGAAACGAACACGACTATGAAGGCAAATCGAGTCATGAAAGAGTTTCAAAGCTATCTGGATTGTTGCAACGACGATATACAGGTAGTGGTACCTTTACTGCGAACTATGCATGATCAAATAGCGCCTTCAACTCATGCTAGATAGAAGAGCAGAAGCGGGAGAAGATACTATGAAGCTTAAAGGAAAGAGAATTCTGGTTACAGGTGCTGATGGATTCATCGGTTCACATTTGACAGAGGAATTAATCCGGCAAGGGCATGATGTCAAAGCATTTGTATACTATAATTCGTTTAATTCATGGGGATGGCTGGATCGTTCCCCAAAAGAAATTTTGAATCAGCTTGAAGTCTTTTCAGGAGACATACGTGACCCTTATGGGGTAAAAAAAGCGATGGAGGATTGCCAAGTTGTCCTCCATTTGGCAGCGCTTATTGCCATACCGTATTCTTATCACTCGCCTGACACGTATGTAGACACGAATATTAAAGGAACTCTCAATATATTGCAGGCAGCAAAAGAATTAGGCATTGAGAAGGTAGTTCACACCTCTACCAGTGAAGTTTACGGAACGGCTCAATTTGTGCCCATTACAGAAGGGCATCCTTTGCAGGGACAGTCACCTTATTCGGCCAGTAAAATTGGGGCAGATCAAATGGCTATCGCGTACTATAACTCGTTTGGATTGCCTGTATCAATTATAAGGCCCTTTAACACATACGGTCCTAGACAATCAGCACGAGCGGTAATTCCCACGATTATCACGCAAATTGCCAACGGGCATAAATCTATTCGATTAGGTTCTCTTCATCCAACTCGCGATTTTAATTATGTGGAAGACACAGTTCGAGGGTTCTTGGCGGTAGCTAAATCAGATAGATCAATTGGCGAAGTTATTAATATTGGAAGTAACTACGAGGTATCGATCGGACAGACTGTAGAGATGATTGCCGAACTAATGGGGAGTCAAATAGAAGTATTTTCTGATGATCAACGAATACGCCCTGTAAAGAGTGAGGTAGAACGACTTTGGGCAGACAACACGAAAGCGAGAGAATTAATAGGTTGGGAGCCGAAGTATGCTGGTATGGAAGGGTTCAGGAGAGGTTTATCTCAAACGATTGAATGGTTTTGCAATCCCGATAACCTAAAACAATACAAAGCAGGTTTATATAATCTATGAAAAACTATGTAGATATCCAAACGCTGATTAAAAAACTTAAAAGTGTAGTGAATGCGGATAATGAGTTCATTGCACTGCATGAGCCGTCTTTTCAGGGGAATGAATGGGCATATGTGAAGGAGTGCCTTGATACAGGATGGGTATCTTCTGTAGGAAAATACGTAGACCAATTTGAAGGTATGTTGCGGGACTACACTGGAGTTAAACACGCGGTAGCTGTAGTGAATGGAACGGCTGCATTACATATAAGTCTAATTCTGGCAGGAGTAAAACAAGGCGATGAAGTCCTAGTTCCTACTTTAACCTTTATTGCAACTGCAAATGCCGTATCTTATTGTGGTGCAACTCCTCACTTTGTCGATAGCTCCGAACAAACACTTGGAATGGATCCGATTAAGTTACAGCAATACTTACATGAGATTGCAGTAGTGCGTGATGGCTATTGTTATAACAAGTTTTCTGGTCGACGAATTAAAGCTGCTATTCCCATGCACACATTTGGCCATCCAGTAGATTTGGATCCCTTGTACGAAGTTTGCGAACGATATCATATTGATTTGATAGAAGATGCAGCTGAATCGCTTGGATCATATTATAAAGGTAAACATACAGGAAACTGGGGAAAATTGTCGACTCTTAGTTTTAATGGCAATAAGATTGTAACTACGGGTGGTGGTGGAGCAATCTTAACAAATGATGATGAATTAGCAAGATTAGCTAAGCACATAACTACCACTGCAAAAGTTAAACACGCGTGGGCATTTTTACACGATCAAGTAGGATATAATTATCGCCTACCTAACATTAATGCAGCACTAGGCTGTGCTCAATTGGAAAAATTGCCAGAATTTCTTCGGAGCAAACGTTCTTTGACAGCCAAATATCAGACAGCGTTATCCACAACCGAAGGTGTAAAACTTTTTCTTGAACCATCTTTTGCTGATAGTAATTATTGGTTGCAAACGCTCGTTCTTGAGGGAGAATATATGGATGCTCGAGATGATATTTTAAACTTGACGAATGAACAGGGGTTTATGACGAGACCCGCGTGGACTTTAATGCATAAGTTAGCAATGTATGAGAATTGTCCTCAAATGGATTTGTCTGTCGCTGAAGGTTTAGAAAGGAAAATAATAAACATACCAAGTAGTCCATTCCTTGGGGGAAACCATGAATAAACGAAAAATTTGCGTCGTGACGGGAACACGTGCAGAGTATGGCCTTTTATATTGGCTGATGAAAGAAATTGAAGATGACGAAAGTTTTGAGTTGCAAGTTGCAGTTACAGGAATGCATCTGTCCCCAGAATTTGGGCTAACATATAAAATGATTGAACAAGACGGTTTTAAAATTGATGAGAAAATAGAAATGTTGCTTTCTAGCGACACACCAGTTGGCATAGCGACATCATTGGGATTAGGAACTATCGGCTTCGCTTCAGCTTTCGAGCGGCTTAAGCCGGATATTCTGGTCGTTTTGGGAGATCGATTTGAGACAATGGCAGCAGCACAAGCTGCTATGATTGCTAGGATTCCTATTGCTCATTTATATGGTGGCGAAGTTACTGAAGGAGCTATAGATGAGGCAATTCGACATTCAATTACAAAGATGGCTCATTATCATTTTGTTTCAACTGATTCCTACCGCCGAAGAGTAATTCAATTAGGAGAACATCCAGACCGTGTCTTTAATGTAGGGGCAATTGGATTAGAGAATATTTGTCGAATGCAACTACTTACTAAAACAGAATTTGAGGAGAGTATTGACTTCTCTTTAGGAGAAGTAAATTTTCTTGTTACATATCATCCTGTAACTTTAGATAGAATTGGCCCAAAAGAGACGATGATGGAACTATTTGCTGCTCTTGATTATTTTCCGGATGCAAAAATCATATTTACAAAACCCAATTCTGATACAGATGGACGAATTATATCTCAGATGATAGACGAGTATGTTTCCAAAAACCCAAGCAGAAGTATTGCCTTTACTTCGTTAGGGCAGTTGCGTTACTTAAGTGCCATTCAACATGTAGATCTCGTGCTTGGAAACTCTTCAAGCGGAATTATTGAAGTTCCTTCCTTTAAAAAGCCAACGATTAATTTAGGAAATCGTCAAAGGGGACGTTTGCGAACGGACTCTATCATTGATTGTGAAGAGCAGAGGAGTTCAATAATAAACGCAATTCAATTGGGTATTTCAAAAGAGTTCCAAAGAAAATTGCAGACATTTCGATCGCCTTATGGCGAAGGGGATGTTTCGTTGAAAATAATAGAGATTTTAAGAAAAGTAGATTATAAGGATTCTTTAATGAAATCATTTTTTGATCTCAAGTAGAATTATTGCAGCATTTTTTGTGGACATTGGTCTGATCTTAACTTGAAGACGGCAGTGGGGTGTGTAAGGCGCCGAAAGCAATTATGTTATTAAAGGAGGTTCGATTCGTAATGGATAAAACTTTTATTATTGCTGAGGCTGGAGTGAACCACAATGGCTCTATTGAAATTGCCAAAAGGCTGATAGATATCGCCGCCGAAGCAGGAGCAGATGCTGTTAAATTCCAGACGTTTAAAGCAAATAAAGTAATAAGTAAATTTGCTGAGAAAGCGGATTATCAAAAGCAAACAACGGGTTCTAACGAATCCCAACTTGAGATGGTACGCAAACTAGAGCTTGATACAGAGGCTCATTACGAGCTTAGAGAATACTGCATTCAACAAAATATCAAATTTTTATCTACACCTTTCGATCTGGACAGCGCTGATTTTTTGATTAACCAAATGAAAGTAGAATTGATAAAAATTCCATCGGGTGAGATCACAAATGCACCTCTCTTGCTGAGAATTGCACAATCTGGATTACCTGTAATCCTATCTTCAGGAATGGCTACATTGGCCGAAATTGAGCAGGCTCTTGGTGTTCTGGCTTTTGGATATACTGCGGTTGATGCAAAGCCGTCTAGAAAAATGTTTCAAGATGCATTTTACAGCAAAGAAGGACGAGCGACTCTTCAAGCTAAAGTATCTTTACTACACTGCACCACTGAATATCCAACCCCATATAATGATGTCAATCTTAGGGCTATTGACACAATGGCTCAAGCGTTTGGGCTTAGTGTTGGTTTATCTGACCATACGGAAGGGATAGCGGTTCCTATAGCGGCAGTTGCTCGTGGTGCAAAGATAATTGAAAAGCATTTTACATTGGACAAAACCTTGCCAGGTCCAGATCACAAAGCGTCGTTAGATCCGAAGGAATTAAAAGATATGGTGAGCTCTATTCGACAGGTGGAAATGGCTCTCGGTTCTCCCATCAAAACACCAGCCCCATCAGAGCTGAAAAATCAGGATATTGCTAGGAAGAGCTTGGTGGCATCTACCCATATTGCCGCAGGAGAAATTTTTACTGTTGAAAACTTAACAAGCAAGCGCCCAGGTACTGGTATTTCCCCCATGTATTTTTGGGATGTGTTAGGTACAGTAGCCGATAAAGATTACCAAGAAGATGAGGTTATTACTTATTATGCAAGTCGAGTATGAAAAAGCGAAAGCCGTTTTTAATAGGATAGAAAGTTATCGGAAATGTCCCTCGCAGGATCCAAATTATGTTGTAATAGATGCAAATCGTGAAAAAGATTTGGTACCTACTTTTTTTGTATATGAAGACGGGGGAGAAATTTACTACCACTCATTTCATGTATCTCCCATTCCTAATTCTCTTTATTACGATGTACAGACACCGTATGGCTATGGTGGCCCAATCTCTACCACTGAAGATCCTCTTTTTTTAAAGCGTGCATGGAACGCCTATTCTGATTGGAGTCGCGAGAAGAAAATAGTTGTTGAGTTTGTGAGATTTCATCCTATTTTGGAGAACTGGCGTTTCTACCAAGGTGAAGTCTTCTATGACAGGGACACTGTCTGGATAGATCTAACAACTGAAAATCTCATGAATGAATATCAAACTCGTGCCAAAAGAAAGGTTCGGAAAGCAATAAAGAATGATCTAGTTGTACAATGGGTTACTTACGAAGAGTTTTTTAATCATTTTCCTAAGGTGTACGATGAGGTAATGAATAGTTTGCAAGCAGATTCTTTTTATTATTTTTCTGATGCTTATTATAAGGCTTGGCAAACTGAAAAAAATGTACATTTTGCCTTGTGTAAGCATGAGGAAGAAGTA
This sequence comes from Brevibacillus sp. HD3.3A, assembly GCF_013284375.2. Taxonomy (NCBI): domain Bacteria; kingdom Bacillati; phylum Bacillota; class Bacilli; order Caryophanales; family Paenibacillaceae; genus Brevibacillus; species Brevibacillus sp. HD3.3A. Next base: position 5,560,786 of record NZ_CP085874.1, on the reverse strand, counting down.
GTGGCAACTGTATTTTTCTACCATAACGGTAGTACTATGGAATATCATTTATCTGCTGCAACGGATCTGGGAAAAGAGTTGGCTGCAACATCCTTGGTCATTCACGAGGCGGCATTGCTTGGGAAACAATTGGGGTATAAACAATTGCATTTGGGCGGTGGAACTAACAGTCATACTGACAATCCATTATTCTTCTTCAAATCGGGCTTTTCAAATCGAAGAGGAAATTTCAAGATCGGGAAAGTAATCCATCTCCAAGCAATATATGACCAGATGAAAGATGAGTGGTTGGAAAAAAATGGTGAAATAACGAACCGTGTTTTGTTTTACAGATCGTAACAGGGGGAATTTAGATGTCTTGGGATCCCGTATGGGAAGAAGTTTTTCGACAACAGGCTTGGGGAAAGTATCCGGGCGAAGACCTCATTAGGTTTATCGCTCGTAATTTTTATAATGCTGAATCAAGACAAGATGTAAAAATTCTTGAGGTAGGTTGTGGACCAGGAGCTAATCTATGGTACATGGCAAAAGAAGGTTTTACAATTTATGGCGTAGATGGTTCGGAAACGGCAATAAAACAAGCGAAGTTACGTTTAGATTCGGAGTGCCCTGGATGGACAGGAGAATTAATAGTTGGAGATATCAGTAATCTCCCCTTTCCAGATGAAACGTTTGATGCAGTGATTGATAGTGAAGCATTGTCTTGCAATTTGTTTGACAACTCAGCACTGATTTACACGGAAATGGCTCGTGTCACGAAGCAGAACGGAAAATTTTTCTCCCGCACATTTGCAAAAGGAAGCTGGGGAGACGAGACGGGCGAGAAAGTAGGTTATAATACGTTTCTTGTAAGTGAAGGTCCTTTATTGGGAAAAGGGTATGCACGTTTCACTCATTATGATGATATCCAAAAACTTATTCAACATTTCACCTTACTAGAAATACAATTGCTCAGCAGAGAATATTTAAAGGAAAATAAGAAAGTGAAAGAATGGGTCATTGTTGGAGAGAAGTAAACACTACCATAATTAGATTTGGAGGTATTACAAAATGGCATGGGATCCAGTATGGGAAGAAGTTTTTCAAAAGCAAGCATGGGGAAAGTATCCAGGAGAGGATCTAATTCGCTTTGTTGCTCGTAATTTTTACAGTGTAGAGTCTCGGAAAGACATAAAAATCTTAGAAGTAGGATGTGGACCAGGAGCTAATCTATGGTACATGGCAAATGAGGGATTCGAAGTATATGGGATAGATGGTTCTAGCACAGCTATTGAACAGGCTCGGGCACGCTTAGATTCCGAATGTCCAAATTGGAGTGGGCAGCTTTTAGTCGGCGATATCAGTGTATTACCGTTTCCAGATGAGTTTTTCGATGCAGTTATTGATAATGGTGCGGTTACTTGCAATTCGTATGAAAATTCCATTTCAATATATAGTGAGATGGCTCGAGTTGCAAAAAAGCAAGGAAAGTTATTTTCACGTACACTGGCTAAAGGCAGTTGGGGAGATGAGACTGGAGAGCAAATTGGCTATAATGCTTACATTGTAGATGAGGGGCCGTTGCTAGGGAAGGGATACATACGATTTACAAAATATGAAGATATCGAGACTCTAATGAGGGATTTTTCGATTCAAGAGGTACAATTGCTCAATAGAGAATTCCTGGACGTAAGAAAGGCAGTAAAAGAATGGGTCATTGTTGGAGAGAAAAAGTAAGCTCCTTGGTGAAAGGTGTGAAGCAGCTATGAAGGATTGGACTAGTATATTAGCTAAGCCTACGACCCCTATTCTAGAAGTATTAGAGATAATTGATGCTGGAGCGAGACAGTTAGCCTTAATTGTTGATGAAAATCATAAATTGCTTGGAACAGTAACTGATGGTGATATTCGACGGGGATTGTTAAAAGGTAGACAGTTACATGATCCAGTGTCGACAATTATGAATGCGTACCCAACAGTAGCATCTCCGTATGACTCGCGAGAGAATATTTTTGCACTAATGAAAATTAAACAATTGCATCAGATACCTGTCGTCGACGAAGATGGACGTGTAATCAGTGTAGAAATATTAAATCAGTTGATTGACCCAATTAAAAAAGATAATTGGGTCATTCTGATGGCTGGAGGATTAGGTACTCGCTTGCAGCCGCTGACCTTTGATTGTCCAAAGCCTCTCCTAAACGTTGGGAATAAGCCAATTCTGGAAACTATTTTGCTTAGCTTTATCGAACAAGGGTTTCATCGCTTTTATATTTCAGTAAACTATAAAGCCGAGATGATCAAAAACCATTTTGGGGACGGTAGTCGCTGGAATGTAGAAATAAAGTATTTACAAGAAGAGCAGTCTCTTGGGACAGCAGGAGCTTTGAGTCTTATTCCTGAAAAGCCTATATTGCCTTTCTTTGTAATGAATGGGGATCTCTTAACGAAAGTAAACTTCAGTCACCTGTTGGATTTTCATACTTCACATCGGGCAAAGGGAACCATGTGCATTAGGGAGTATGAGCATCAGATTCCTTATGGAGTTGTGAAGTTGGCAAAACATCAATTGCTAGAAATAGAAGAGAAGCCGATTCAACGTTTCTTTGTAAACGCAGGAATCTATACTTTGGATCCAAGTGTGCTTGATCTGATCCCGAAAAATACGTTTTACGATATGACTAGTCTTTTTGGTGTTCTAGGTGAACAGGAAGGTCAGACAATTGCCTTTCCGATACGTGAATACTGGATGGATATTGGACGGTTGGCTGATTTTGAAAGAGCAAATGTTGAGTTTGCGGAGGTATTTGGATGATTCAAGGGAAATCTGTTTTAGCAATTATTCCTGCTAGAGGTGGATCAAAAGGAATACCACGAAAAAATATTAGAGAAGTTGGCGGGAAGCCATTATTGTCATGGACTATTGATGAGGCTAAAAAATCAGATTTTATTGATCGCTTAATTGTATCAACAGATGATGAAGAGATTGCTGATGTGGCGCGTCATAATGGGGTAGAAGTTCCGTTTTTGCGTCCCGAAAACTTAGCTATGGATGACACTCCCGGTATTGCACCGGTTTTGCATGCACTGGAGGTACTTCCGGGGTATGACTATGTTGTGCTCCTACAACCAACTTCACCACTAAGACAAGTGGAAGATATTGACGGGTGTATTGAGAAGTGTGTAATTGAGCAAGCGAAAGCATGTGTCTCAGTTACATTGGCAGAGAAAACACCTTACTGGATGTATCATTTATCGGAGCATGGTCTCCTTAAATCAGTAATTAATATAGAGAAGCAATTTTTTAGAAGGCAGGACATACCGCCGGTTTTTTCTTTGAATGGAGCAGTGTACATGGCAGATAGCAATTGGCTGCAAAAAACTCAGTCTTTTTTGGAGCAGGAAACAGTAGGATATGTAATGCCTAAGGAGCGCTCTATTGATATTGACAATGAAATGGACATAGTCTTTTTCGAAGCATTAATAAGTCAAATGAAAAATAGACTTGAAAGATAAGTAAATCCTCGCCCTCATTTTTCCGATAAAGGTATTAAAGGAAGAATGGAGAATGGGGGAGGAAAAATGGATATTAGCGGAAAAGGTATAGCGGGGAACGGTATATCCAGCTATGCAGATAAGGCGCTAAAAGTATACGGGAGTAATCAGGTAAAAGAAGACGGTGATGGACAAACAGGGCCTAACGGGCAAATATTAACTTCAAAAGAATTAGTACGGGAAGTAGACAATCTAAATAAGTTTATGCAATCAAGCACTACTCATATCAAATTTACCCTTCATGAAAAGCTTAATGAATACTACGTCCAGGTAGTAAACGACCAAACTAACGAAGTAATTCGGGAAATTCCCTCCAAGAAAGTCATGGATATGGTTGCAAAAATGCATGAGATGATTGGTTTGCTGGTGGATGAAAAAAGATAAGGAGGGATAATCATGGGAATTCGCATCAGTGGTATGGCTTCAGGTATGGATACAGAAAAAATGATTAAAGACTTGATGAAAGCACAAAGAGAGCCAGTAAATCGCCTCCAACGAAGCAAGTATTCAGTAGAATGGAAACGCGATGCATATCGTGAAATGAATAGCTTACTTGTAGATTTACAAAACTCTATGAAAAACCTGCGCTTATCTAGTAGCTTCAATAAAAAGACAGCTACTTCGGAAAACGAGAGTATTGTTTCAGCAAAAGTTGTTGGAAAACCAAATTTGTCTTCATACACTGTTGAGGTTATTAGTCTAGCAAAAGCGGGCTCTCCTCCAAGTGCAGAATTTAATACTGGGATTACAGACATAAAAAGTCCCATTGGCGGTTCGGATTTTACGATAACGATTGGCAAGGACTCCAATGGTGATGGAACAATAGATAGTGGTGACGCGGCTATTCCAATCCCATTGTCCGCTACTGATACTATGGAAGGTGTAATAAATAAGATCAATAACGCAAAGGCTGGTGTAAAGGCTAGCTTTTTTAACAATAAATTAGTGCTGACTTCTGAAGATGGAAAGCAATTTGAGGTTAAGGCATCAGGTAGTAATAACCTTAATATGGGAAGCGTTAATCAATCAACCGCAGGTAATACAGGGACTCCGGCTACTTTTAAAATTAATGGAGTAGAGTATTCTTCTGCAACGAATTCAATATCGTTCGATGGAATTGATATTACCTTAAAACAGTCTAATAGTGGGGCACCTGTAGTTATTAGTACCAAAACGGACGAAGATGCTGTTTTTGAGATGATTAAAGGTTTTGTAGACAAATATAATGCTGTCATAGAAACGATTAATAAGAAAATTTCCGAACCCAAGTATAAAGGATATCAACCTTTGCTGGACGAGGAGAAAGAAGCATTACCTGAGAAAACAGTCGAAAAAATGGAAAACATGGCACGTAGTGGGCTGCTTTTACGTGACCCTATTTTGACAAGTGGTTTAAATGAACTTCGACGAGCTATTAGTACACCTTTAAAAGGAGCTAGTGTCAATACTTCTTTTGATACTCTCTCTGAGATAGGTATTGGCGGTGCGCCAAGTGGAAAATATGCCTATCAGGAGAATGGGAAACTTTATATTAACGAGTCTAAGTTACGAGAATCCATCAGAAATAACGGTGAGGATGTTCTTAAGTTATTTACAAACTATAGTGATGAAACTGTAGATTTGAAGAAGAAATATAATGAATCAGGGGTAGCAGAGCGGTTATTCGGTCAATTGAAAAACGTTATGGATAAAATAACCGCAGAGGCTGGATCGGCTGGTAGTATATATGACGACAGCAGCTTGAGTAAGAAAATAAAGCAGACCGATGAAGAAATAGATCGGTGGGAAGACCGCTTAAAATTAATTGAAGACCGCTACTGGAAGCAATTCACCGCGATGGAACAGGCAATGTCCAAAGCCCAGTCTCAAGGCTCATGGTTTGCACAAATGTTAGGGCAACAATGATAGGGGAGTGATGCAGATGTTACAAAATGCTGCTCAGACATACCAATCCAATCAGGTAACGACCGCTACTCCTGCTGATTTAACCTTAATGCTTTACAATGGCGCACTCAAATTCATTAAACAGGCTAAGCTAGCGCTAGAAGAGAAAGACATCATAAAAGCACACGAAGCTTCATTGAAAATACAGGACATTCTATACGAGCTTATGTCCACCTTGAATAGCGACTATGAAATATCTAAAGAATTTTCCAGACTTTACGAGTATATGCTTCAGCGTACAATTGAAGCAAACATGAGCAAAGATTTGGATATTCTTCTAGAAGTCGAAGATCTGTTTATTCAATTCCGGGACACTTGGAAAGAGGCCATGGTACTGGCTAAAAGACAAGGTTAAGGAGCTCAAAATGGAAAAGACAGTAGATGATCTCTTAGAAGGTCTATTAAATGCAACACTAAGATTGGAAGAAGTAGTAAGTCTAAAGGAATCGGAACCAGAAGAGTGGTTGTCTTTGTTGGATAAGCGAGAAAGCTTGATTTCGCAAATGCAAAAGCACGAGGCAGCAAATGAATCCCTGTCATTTTCTCAGAAGCAACAATTAGAGCAGATATATGAGATTAACCAGCGGCTTACTCCATTAATGGATGCTCGTAAACAAGGCGTACAACAACAGTTAAACAACCTCCACCGCAGCAAGCTCGCCATGAATTCTTACAACGAGGCAGGTCCAAACGGTTACGGGGCTTTTTTCGATCGAAAAAAATAAAAAAAGGCCGGGTAATGGTCATAACCCCGTCAAGTAGACAACAATGAAAAGTCTGTTTATGCAGCGACTGCTTTCCGGTATTCAATCGGAGAGCGGTCGCTAAATTTTTTCTGAAAACGATCATAGTTGTAATAGGAAATGTACTCAGCGATAGCTTGCAGAAGTTCTTCTTGACTTGTCGGTGGGTGCAGATAGATTTTTTCCGTTTTTAGATGGGAAAAGAACGACTCGATGCAGGCATTATCTAAGCAGTTTCCTCTTCTAGAATGGCTGCCTAACAGACCATACTGCTCGAGTTTCTGATTGTATACTTTTCCGGTATATTGGAAGCCCTGATCGGAGTGCAGAATCGTTCCTTTAAGCTTAGTTAAGGGAAGTTGTTCTAAAGTTTGCATAACCAACGCCAGATCATTGCGGTGTGAGATCTGCCAGGCTACAATCTCATTGTTAAACAAATCCTGAACAGCAGAAAGATAATAATATTTCTCGCCTACAGACAGATAAGTAATGTCTGTTACTAACTTTGTTTTAGGGGTGTCAGCATGGAAATCACGTTCTAAACGATTTGGCTGGACAACCGATGCCTGCTTGCCAAAGAACCGCCTTTTTTTACGGATCAATGAGCGTATGTTTAGTTCTTTCATCAATCGGTAAACCCGTTTATGGTTTACATGCATGCCTTCTTTACGAAGAGCAGTTGTCATACGCAGATAGCCATAATAAGGATGAAGCCGATGGATGGCCATCATGTGTTCTTTCACGTGTTGTTCTGACTCGGTGCGTTTTTGTGAATTCGCCCGAGATATACGCCACTTATAGTATCCCGCACGGGATACCTGTGCTAGTTGTAACAGCCAAGAAAGTGGATGAATGGAGCGAAGCTCATCTATGATGGAAAAACGTGCTGCTTTCAGTGTCACTCCCCGTGTAGATTTGGATACCGCTTTTTTAGATAATCGTTCTCCGCTTTGATGTAAGCTAATTCTTCCTCGATGCTCGAAAATTTAGTTTTTGTTCTTCCTTTTCGCCAAGCTGTCTTTCCTCGTTGGTCCTCTTTCAACTCTCCTCGTTCTTTCTGTTGATGCTTCTTTATCCATTCCTGAACTTGAGTTTTGCTACGTACTCCTAACTGTGCTGCAATCCGATACGGGCTCCATCCGTCCTCCACGTACAATTTAACTGCTTCAGCTTTAAATTCATCCGTATACCTTTTATTGCTACGTCTTGCTTCAGGCACGAAAAATCCCCTCCGGTCAACAATGGTAAGCCTATCTTATCAGACAGACTTTTTTCATTGTCAACCACGAGGGGATAATACCAGTAACCGGCCTTTTTCTTTTCCGAATCTTATACGCGAATATCGATGGCTTTCCCAAGAGTAGGATGACTTGCCTGAGCCACTTGAACGTTGTTCTGGGTCTGGGCCAATCCCTCCAGCATGATAGAAGCTTGTGCTTGCATCGTCTCTTGTACTTGATTGGTTACACTAATGCTAACTGCTTGTTGCAGTTGGATAGCATTCACAGATGGTCACCTCTTTTCAAAAATTTCCTTACCTTTTAATTATCGACATTTTTTAACGTTACTTTCATTACAATCATTTGTCTGTCTTTTGAGCATTCTCTATCTGCTATAATTTAAAGTGATCTGTTTTAAAACTAGGAAGGTGACACCATTGTCCACAAAACGCCGCTCACTCGTCTTGATCGGAGCCGTCCTCCTCATTTTCATACACGCGGTTTACTTGAACGGCAACCTCGGTGATTTGCTGAACGTGACAGCGATTGAACTGGTCGCGCTCTCCGTGGTTGTGTCGTACGCGATCAAGCGCAAGCATCTTGATGTAAAAAAAATCGTCCGCCTTTTGATTCACGGAAGGGACAGCAACGTAGAGGAAACGATCAAGCGCTTCTACTATTACGCGCTCGTTCAAAAAGAACAGGGATATATCGCGCTCGAACGCGAGCTGCACCAGGAGAAAGATTCGTTCGTGCAGCGCGGCAGCCTGCTGGCGGTAGAGGGTGTGCCAGAAGAAGAGCTGCGAATGATTCTGGAAAACGAGCTGAAGGGCGAGCAGTATCGCTATCAGCAGGCAGCGGGCTTTTTCCGGCTGATCAGTTTGCTGGCGCCAGGGATGGGGCTGGTAGGGACGCTGCTCGGGATGACAGGGGTATTGAAGTCGCTCGAAGACATGGCGCTCACTGGGCACAGTCTGAGCGCAGCGGTGGTCGCCACGCTCTATGGCGCGCTCCTTGCGAATTTGTTCGCTCTGCCGTGTTACTACCGGATGATGGACTTGTATGACCGGGAAATGTTTGAAAAACGGCTCTACATCGAAGGCTGTGTTGGATTGCAGCGGATGGAGACGCCGCGCCTGTTGTTTGAGAAGCTCAATTCGTTTTTGCCTGGCGACCAGAAGCTGGTGCTCGTCAAGGAGCCTGGCAGCATGAAGGGCACGATTGAAAGGCAGGATCGCTATGCATGACGATCGGTTGTACGACGAGAAGGAGCTGGAGAAAAGCTGGCTGATCAGCTACAGTGACTTGATTACGCTGTTGTTTGTCATCGTGATCATCATCGCGGCGACGCAGTTAACCAGGATTCAGACCGAGCGCGAGGCTGCCAAAAAGGAGCAGGTGGAGCACGAGGCCAATCTCAAGCAGGTGCATCAAAGCCTTGATCTGTTGAATTTGCAAAAGCTCGAGCTGGAGCGCGAGATTCATCAGCTGGAGGGGCAAAAGAAGGTGCTCACAGGCACGATTGACGAGAAAGGCTCGCAGGAGCAAGAAATGGCGAACTTGCCTAAGCCGCCTGTTGGCATGCCAGACTCGGGTGAACGCGATATGGAGACGGTGCACAACCAGCTCTCCTCTGCTCTGGCGGAACTGAATCTGGACTATGAGGAGACCGAAGAGGGATTGCGTATCCGGCTTCCGGAGAAAATTTTGTTCGGCAGCGGCTCTGCTGATCTTCAGGAGCAGGGGAAAGAGGTCGTAGGCACCGTAGCCCAGGTGTTGCAGCGCTATGAGCACAAAGTGCGGATTGAGGGCTACACGGACGATGTGCCGATCTCGCGCAGTTCATTCAAATCTAACTGGGAGCTGTCCTCTGCCCGCGCCATTGCAGTAATGCGGGAAATGGTTGATGCATATTCCTTGCCGGCATCGCGCTTTACGGTCGCGGGATTGGGAGAATACAAGCCGCTCGTGGATAATTCCAACGATGAGAACCGCGCGCGCAACCGGCGAGTGGAGATTATTATTTTGGCGGAAAAAGAATAATTCGTATTTTTCTGATAAATTAATGTTTTTAGGCAGGATTTTTATATACAGGATAGAAGTATATCCGGTGTATACGAATCCTGTTTTTTCTTGTGAAAAACGTCTCGGCGGTTTTCATGAAAGCGGATATGTCGCTTTGCGGCCAACAAAACGGTCTTGACCATTTGTTGCCAGCTCCGGTTCTATCTCTCCTATCGCTTCCGTAACCATAGTACCAGGGCCGCAGAACAAGCAGGAAAATAGTTATACCCAGCTTGTGCACAACGCTATGTGGATAATGTGGATAACTTTGTGGAGAACGCAAAAAACACACGATTTCCATGTGGACAGTGCTGGGGAAAAGTATGCTATACAGAGAGAAACAAGGGGGATTTCGAATGGGTTTCGGGAAAAAGTGGTTCAAGTCTCTTGTGCTGGTAGCAGGTGTGGGGCTTTTGGTCTCTGCCTGTGGTTCGGGAGGCCAGCAGTCTTCGGGAAGCGGTACGAGCGGTGGCGGTTCCCAGGACAAAGTATACGTGGTCGGAACGGATGCGGCTTACCCGCCATTCCAAATGCTTGAGGCTGACAAGATCAGCGGGCATGACATCGATGTGATGAATGCGATTGCGGAAGCGGGAGGATTCAAGATCGAGTGGAAAAACACAGGCTGGGACCCGCTGTTTGACGGCCTGGACAAAGGCACGGTGGACATCGGGATATCGTCCATCACGATCACGGACAAGCGCAAGGAGAAATACGACTTCTCGGATTCGTACTTCGAGGCGAATCAATTGATTTTGGTCGCAGAAGACTCCCCTGTCAGCAAGCTGGCTGATCTGAAAGGCAAAAAGATCGGGGTACAAGCTGCCACTACAGGGGAAGAGGTGGTCAAAAAGGCGTTTGGCGATACGTATGAAGGCTTGAAAGGCTATGACGACATGCCTTCGTCTGTGGACGACTTCTTCAATGGCCGTGTCGATGCAGTTGTAGGTGATAATGGCGTACTGCAATATTACGTAAATAAAATCAAAGACAAGAAATTCAAACTGATCAAGGACGACTCTTTTGAAAAAGAATTTTACGGCATCATGGTCAAAAAAGGAAACACAGACGCTCTGAACAAAATCAACGACGGATTGAAGAAAATCAAGGAAAATGGCAAGCTCCAAGAAATTTATACCCAGTATTTCGGCAGCAAGTAGTCAGCGACAACAAGCCGGGTGCGCCGCGAGGACGCGCCCGGTGTTTGTGAACTCCAGTGCTGACACACAGGAAGGGAGGACTTGCCATTGGACTGGAGCGTCATCTATGAGTACAGGGAACTGTTTATCCGCGGCATTATCAATACGATTTTACTGACGGCAGTAGCTACCGTTTGCGGGACTTTCCTCGGGCTGTTTATCAGCTTGGGTAAAATGTCGGCCAACCGCTTTTGGCGGTGGACATGCTCTATTTATGTAGAGTTGTTTCGGGGAACGCCGATGCTGGTGCAAATTTTGCTAATCCACTTCGCCGTCATTCCGTCGATATGGGCGGTGTTTTTTCCGGGAGAGAACAGTCCTGAAGCGATTTATTCCGGTTTTGTAGCGTTGTCGCTCAATGCTGCTGCGTACATCGCCGAGATTTTTCGGGCGGGGATTCAATCGATCGATCCAGGGCAGATGGAAGCGGCGCGCTCGCTGGGGATGACAAAGGGGCTGGCGATGCGCCTGATTGTATTGCCACAGGCGTTTACCCGCATGCTGCCGGCGATCGGGAACGAATTTATTGCCCTTTTGAAGGATTCGTCCCTCTGTGCGGTAATTGCGACCCCAGAGTTGAACTACGCCGCCATGAACGTGGCGAAGAGCACATTTGAGCGTTACCCTCCTTACTTGACGGAGGCAGCCGTCTATCTGGTGCTAACACTGTTTTTGTCACGGGTCGTCGTGCGCGGCCTGGAGAAAAAATATTCTACGAGATAGAAGAATGCGTTTCCTCGAATTGGGGAGACTATGGTTGTACACAAAGGATTTTTATCCAAATTTTTACAAAAGAAAGGGTTGTGCTGTTTCATGCAAGGCAAAGTTAAATGGTTTAACGCAGAAAAAGGATTCGGTTTTATCGAGCGGGAAAATGGCGATGATGTATTCGTCCACTTCTCGGCCATTCAAACGGATGGATTTCGCACACTGGAAGAAGGACAAGCTGTGGAATTTGATATCGTGGAGGGCGACCGCGGGCCACAGGCAGCGAACGTCGTCAAACTGTAAAACATATCGATGACAGCAAATCCCCCTGGCCGCGCTACCGGCTCAGGGGGATTTTTAGTAAGGCAGCTGTAGTTCAGCTGATCATTCTCGTAATGAATAGCTCCCGATAATCGCGCAAATCCACAAATTCGTCTCCTCTGCGAACGAGTGGACGCATGGGTTCATCCGTATGAATCATGATGATTTCGACGTGGTCGCCATTGTTGAGCAAAGCCTGGGAGCCGACATACAGCAAAATGATGTACTGGATAAAGCGGGAGACGATCAGCGGATTCAACTTGCCCTGGCATGCCAGTTCCCACAGGACGTTGGCAGCCTGAAAAGGAGAGGTGCCGCGACGATAGACGCGATCCGTACATATGGCATCAAAAACGTCTGCCACGCTGATGATCTGGCACTCAAAGGGGATGTCTTTCTTTTTGCGGCCGAGTGGATAGCCGCTGCCATCGAGACGCTCATGGTGCATCAAGGCGCATCTGGCAATCCATTCGTCAGCGTCTTCCATCGATAGGAGCAGCTCATTGCCGTAGATGGTGTGGCGTTTCATGATCTCATACTCTTCATCGGTCAAGCGGTCTGGCTTGGCTAAAATCTCATCCGGGATCATCATTTTCCCGACGTCGTGCAAAAGACCTGCTTGTCCCAGGCGATAGATTTCCTCCTGGGGTCGTCCTAAAATTTTTCCTATCAGGGCAGCCACGATTCCTACATGAAGAGAATGGCGGTACGTGTAGTCTTCCGTCCCTTCTTTGATGTAGATGAACCGAAGAAAGCCCATTTGCTGGAGAACCTGATCCAGCAGCGGATAAAACGTGCTGTTGAACTGCTGCAAGGGAGGAACAGAACCTGTAGCGATCTGTTTGAATAAATGCTCGGTTTGCTTGACTGCTGCAATGTACTCACGGGCAGCCTCTGCCTCGTTCCAATGCAGCATGGGCAACGGCACCTCAGGAGTTTCCTGTTCAGAAGCGACATGCACCGACTGGATTTGATGTGCTTCCAAAAGGCGAATGTCACTCATGTGAAGGACAGCTCCGGCGGGCAAAAGAAGCAGGCCGTACTCATTGTAGACGTCTTGCGCGAGCGTTGTGCCAATAATGGAATGAGAAGGTTTCACCTCTGCCATGAGGATTCCTCCAGTGCGATGACGACCGCGATATATAGGATAGAGTGATTACCCTTCTATTATAGCATAGGGCATCTAGTAAGTATTGGTAAAATTCTGTCGACTGTTGCCGGATTGTAAAATTTTCACTAAGATTTTTTTGAGATTGGAGCAGGATTATTTACAGGGGTGCCGAATACCTATATATAGACGGAAGGAGGTTGGAACCATGAAATTTAACATTCGTGGAGAAAACATTCAAGTCACCGCAGCACTGAGAGAGTATGTGGAAAAGAAAGTCGGCCGTCTCGAAAAATATTTCGAAACAACGCCTGCCGATGTACAAGTTACCATGCATGTACATCGCGGAGAAGGCACGATCGAGGTAACTATCCCGCTTGCCGGGGTCATTATCCGAGCAGAAGAAACACACGAGGATATGTATGCCGCTATTGATCTGGTGGCAGAAAAGCTCGAGCGTCAAGTTCGCAAGCACAAAACGAAATTGATGCGCAAGCTGCGAGTTGATTCCGCTGCGAAAGTAGGCCAGCGCGACAGTCAATCCGTAGCTGTGATAATACCAGATGTCGATGAGGAAGATGTTGATATCGATATTGTCAGAACAAAACGTTTCGACTTAAAACCGATGGATGCGCAGGAAGCCGTCATGCAGATGGATATGCTGGGACACAGCTTCTTCGTTTTCCAAAATAGCGACACCAACGATGTCAGCGTGGTGTACCGCCGCAACGACGGGCGCTATGGATTAATTGAACCGAAATAACGAAACTTTACACCTTGTTACTCGTATAAGACTAGGGAGTTGCTTTTGGCAACTCCCTTTACTTGTGTATATGAGCTTCTATTTGTTAAAATAGCTTTTTAGAAAGTCTTATTTTCGTAGAATCGATCTTATTTTATTTCAGGCTTAGGCCAAATCATACGATATGTTTGTTCGGAAGCATATGGAAGGGGTGTCCTCATGTTAGGACTCGTTAAAAAGATATTTGGCGACAGCAACGAACGTGAAGTAAAAAAAATGTTCAAGCGCGTGGAAGCAATCAATGCGCTGGAATCAACTGTATCTGCGCTTTCCGATGACCAGCTGCGGGAAAAAACAGCGGAATTTAAAGCGAGACTTGCTCAGGGAGAGCCGCTCGACAAAATTTTGAATGAAGCATTTGCTGTTGTCCGCGAAGCGTCCAAGCGGGTTTTGGGCATGCGTCACTTCGATGTTCAGCTGATTGGTGGTATGGTGCTGCAAGAAGGCCGTATCTCCGAGATGAAAACCGGTGAGGGGAAAACATTGGTTGCCACCCTGGCAACGTACCTCAATGCTTTGCTCGGCAAAGGCGTTCACGTCGTAACTGTGAACGAATACTTGGCAGAGCGCGACTCGCGGATCATGGGTCAGCTCTACAACTTCCTGGGGCTGACAGTCGGTCTGAACAAAAACGGACTGAGCCCGGAAGAAAAGCGGGAAGCTTACGCTTGTGATATTACGTACGGTACGAACAACGAGTTCGGTTTTGACTATTTGCGGGACAACATGGTTCTGTACAAAGAACAGATGGTGCAACGTCCGCTCTTTTTTGCCATCATTGACGAGGTGGACAGCATCCTGATCGACGAGGCGCGTACTCCGTTGATTATTTCCGGATCGGCCAACAAATCGACTGAGCTGTACTACATCTGCTCGCATTTTGTGAAGCGGCTGGAGCCGGAAAAAGACTTTACCATTGATGAAAAGCTGAAAATCGTCAACCTCACGGACGAAGGGGTAGGCAAGGTTGAGCAAGCTTTCAATATCGACAACCTGTACGACACGGCGCACATCACGTTGAACCACCATATTACCGCGGCGCTGAAAGCACAAGTGCTGTTCAAGCTTGACGTGGACTATGTGGTGCAGGAAGGCGAGGTTGTAATCGTCGACGAGTTCACAGGACGTCTGATGGTCGGCCGCCGCTACAGCGATGGCTTGCACCAGGCGATCGAAGCCAAGGAAGGGCTGCGCGTGCAAAGCGAGAGCATGACACTCGCGACGATTACGCTGCAAAACTACTTCCGTATGTACGAGAAGCTGGCAGGTATGACGGGTACGGCCAAAACCGAGGAAGAAGAGTTCAAAAAGATTTACGGCCTCGATGTCGTGGTCATTCCGACGAACAAGCCAGTCATTCGTCAAGACATGCCTGACCTGGTGTTCAAGACAGAAGCAGCCAAGTATCGTGCGGTTGTAAACGATATCGTCGAGCGTCATAAAAAAGGCCAGCCGATTCTCGTTGGTACGATTTCCATTGAGAACTCTGAGCGCCTGTCGCATATGTTGAAGCAAAAAGGCGTTCCGCACAGCGTATTGAATGCGAAGCACCATGAGCGCGAGGCGGAAATCGTCGCTCGTGCCGGTCAGTACGGGGCAGTGACGATTGCTACCAACATGGCCGGTCGCGGTACCGACATCCAGTTGGGTGAAGGCGTAGCGGACTTGGGCGGTCTGCACATCATCGGTACAGAGCGTCACGAGAGCCGCCGGATCGACAACCAGCTGCGCGGACGTGCCGGACGTCAAGGGGACCCAGGTTCTTCCCAGTTCTTCTTGTCGATGCAGGATGAGCTGATGCGTCGCTTTGGCGCGGACAACATCATGAACATGATGGATCGCTTGGGCATGGAAGAAGACATGCCGATCGAGAGCCGTCTGGTGACTCGCGCGGTTGAATCCGCCCAGAAACGTGTCGAAGGCTCCAACTTCGATGCACGTAAAGGCGTACTCCAGTACGACGACGTGATGAACCAGCAGCGTCTCGTTGTTTACAAGCAGCGCAAAGACATCCTGGAGCAAGCTAACTTGAGCGATGTCGCGTTGAATATGATCTACAGCGTGCTGGAGCGTGCCGTCGAACAGCATTGTCCAAAAGAAGAGGTTCCAGAGGATTGGGATCTGCAAGCATTGGCAGATGCGGCGAACAACGGCTTCCTGCACGAAGAGAACATTACCGTTTCCATGCTGAAAGGCAAAGAAGCAGAAGAAATTCTCGAGCTTTTGAAAGCCGAAGTCAACAAACAGTACAAAGAGCGCGAAGCTCAAATCGGCGAGATGATGCGCGAGTTCGAAAAAGTGGTCATTCTGCGCGCTGTCGACAGCAAGTGGATGGATCATATCGATGCGATGGATCAGCTGCGCCAAGGGATTCACCTGCGCGCCTATGCGCAAAACGATCCGTTGCGCGAATACCAGTTTGAAGGCTACGAGATGTATCAAGCCATGCTTGCTTCCGTACAGGAAGAGGTGGCAATGTACATCATGAAGGCTGAAGTGAGCCAAAACCTGGAGCGCCAGGACGTTATCCGCGGCCAAGGCATTGATCCAAGCCAGCTGCAAACTTCCGGCCCTTCGGAAAATCCGGAAGCGGAAGAGTCCAACGATGCGGACCCGAAAAACCGCGCACAGCGCCGTGCCCAGGAACAGGAACGCCGCCGTCAAAACAAAAAACAGTAGGTCAATCGAGCACTCCTCTTTGCAGCCGCATTTTGCTGCGAGAGGGGTGCTTTTTTCATTTCTTTGCTCAAAAGAAGTGGCATCTCGACACAATGAGAGCATGTAGTCGCCAAAAAGCTCGAACAAGCCGAATTTGCAAATTGTTTCCTGACGCATAGACACTATTCGTCCTGATCTTTTCCTCGCCGCCTGTTATGGTCGGTCTATTTGTCTAACACTGGTAAAAGTCATCGAACGATTCAGGTGGAAATGTTCGGAAAAATCAATAGAATCATAAGTACAACACTTTTACCAAATACACGGGGACGGGGGAATGGGACATGAAAGCGACAGTCAACGTGATGGGCATACAGACGAAAAACATGATGGAGAGAATCGGGGTTACACTCAAAGCGGTATTGAAAACAGCGGGAGAACATAAAAAAGTCAAATGGATCGCGAAGGAAGAGCGCGGGGAGGAGCCGGCCGTCTTTACCGCAGAAGACCCTGTCTTCTATGAAGAACGGCTGACAGCAGAGATCCCGGAGCCGAACTGGACGCAAGGAGTGCTCATTCCGCCAAAAGGCATGCTGGATCAACGCCAGCGAAGTCCGGTGGCTGCGGGGCAGAGAAAGCGCAGAGTAGAACGAAGCAAACAAATGATACGCAAACGAGCGGTACAGGTGCGCAAGGATCATCTCTCATTGGTGGTGGCGCCGCAGGCGGATAATAAACAACCACATGAAATCCGAGACTTGAGATCCTCGCCATCACCGCCGATGGCCACATAGCAGAGCACACGCCAGACAAAAGGCGAATCACACTTTTTACGCACGGCAGGTTGCCAGGTTTGCGGATCTAGCGAATTACGTTACAATAAACTTAGCTTACGTAAAGAGAAGGTGACTCGCAAAAATGGCATTGATCGATATTGCGGACATCAAACAAGAGATGTCCAGTATGGCTAAGCGTTTAGCGGATATCAGGGGGTCTCTTTGACCTCCCTGTAAAGGAAGAGCGGATCGGCGAATTGGAAGAGCGCATGCTTGCTCCAGACTTCTGGGACGACAACGAGGCTGCGCAAAAAACAATCAGCGAGCTGAACGCTATCAAAAGTCTTGTCGAGACGATGGGCAAGCTGGATTCCCAATACGAAGACCTCCAGTTGATGCTGGAACTCGTCATCGAAGAAGGCGAAACTTCCCTCATCCAGGATTTGTACGACAGTACCCAGGAGCTGAGAAAGTCGTTTGAAAGCTTTGAGCTGGAGCTGCTTTTAAGCGATCAATACGACAAAAACAACGCGATCCTGGAGCTGCATCCTGGTGCCGGGGGAACGGAGTCGCAAGATTGGGCATCCATGCTCTTGCGAATGTATACACGTTGGGGGGATGCCAAAGGCTTTAAGGTCGAGACACTCGACTATCTGCCAGGGGATGAAGCAGGTGTCAAAAGCGTTACCCTCCTGATCAAAGGGTACAACGCTTATGGATATTTGAAATCGGAAAAAGGCGTGCACCGTCTCGTGCGCATTTCCCCATTTGATGCCTCCGGGCGTCGCCATACATCATTTGTTTCCTGCAACGTTCTCCCGGAAATCGAGGACGACAATGCAGTCGACATCCGCACGGAAGACCTCAAGATCGACACCTATCGTTCCAGTGGTGCGGGTGGTCAGCACATCAACACGACTGACTCCGCTGTCCGGATTACCCACTTGCCGTCAGGCATTGTGGTTACGTGCCAAACCGAGCGCTCACAAATCAAAAACAGGGAGCGGGCGATGAAAATGCTGACGGCTCGCCTGTTTGAAAAAAAGAGGGAGGAGCAGGAAAAGACGCTGGCTGCGATTCAGGGCGAGCAGAAGGATATCGCCTGGGGAAGCCAGATTCGTTCCTACGTTTTCCATCCGTACAGCTTGGTAAAAGACCACCGGACGAACATGGAGGTAGGAAACGTTCAGGCTGTCATGGACGGCGAGATCGACGCTTTTATCGACGCGTATCTGCGCGCGCAGATCAATCGATAGAGAGTCGCTTATGACTGCACGACTTTCGGCAAAGTAATCATGACGGTGGTTCCTTTGCCGAGTTTGCTCGTGATTTCAAGCGTACCACCATGATCGCGAATGATTTTGGAGCTTACGAGAAGCCCCAGACCCGTTCCGGTTTCTTTTGTAGTGTAAAATAGCTCTCCCAATCGCGGAAGCAGCTCCTCGGGTATGCCGTGGCCTTGATCGGTTACCCGAACCAGGACGTTCTGATCGTCCTCGACGACTGCAATGGAGAGGATTCCTCCTGACGGCATGGCTTCCATGCCGTTTTTTATGATGTTGATAAACACTTGTTTGATTTGATACTCCTCACAAGGAATCAGCGAAGTAGCTGACGGAAAATGTGTCACGATATTCACGTTTTTTAACAGCGCTTGTGGCGCAAGCAGCTTGATGACAGAGTGAAGCAGCGGCAGCAGACCGTTTGGCGCGTACCGCTGAGTCTGTGGCTTGGCCATCAGCAAAAGCTCGCTCGTGATGGAAGAGATGCGCTCGATTTCGGAAAGCATGATTTGCACATATTGATGGTTTGTTGCCGGTTCGCTTTCCATCAATTGCAGGAATCCTTTCAATGAAGTGAGCGGATTGCGGATTTCGTGCGCGATGCCTGCGGCAAGCTCGCCGAGGGCGGAGAGCTTGTCCGAGTAACGCAGCAGCTCCTCCGAATGCCGCCGCTCTGTAATATCGCGGGCAACGATCACGGTATTTTTCACGTGGCCGTCTGCTCCGATGTCCGGCGTTCCTTTGAACTCAAAAATAAGCATCCGGCCATCGGGATGACGATACGAATACTCGGCTTCCAGTGGTATCTTGTCCACGATCATCTTTTGAAAATCAAGGCTGGCGGCTTGACGCTGCTCAGGCTGTATCAAAACGGAAAAGTGCCGGAGCAAAATGTGTGAGGCAGACAGACCAAGAACGGATTGAATCGATGGCGATGCATATGTAATGTGCCCGTTCAAGTCGACAATCAAAATCAGATCCATGATGTTTTCCGAAATCAGCCGAAAATTTTCTTGCATGAAAAGTAACGCTTCTTCTGTCTGCTTTTGGCGTGTAACATCCTTGGCAATCGAATAGCGGCAAACGATTTCTCCGTTATGAAAGATTGGGAAGCTGGAGATGCTGATCTCCAAATAACGTCCGTCCCGATGTCGGAGACGGTACGGTATATTTTTGCGAACGCCTTCTTTAAGCAGGCTAACCAGTCTTTCCTTGTCCGGCTGAGGAACAGGGGCAATCAGCTCCCACATTTTCATCCGCAGCAGTTCAGGAGCGGAGTAGCCCAACAGTTCTTCTCCTGCGGCGTTGACGCCAGTAAGGTTGCCATGCATGTCGATAATGTAAACAGCATCGGGATTGTTATGGAAGAGCGAATTGTACAACTGCAACTGCGTACCCATACCTGACCGCCTTTCTGTCGCTTCTTGCTCCATTTCAAAACGTTCGCTGTAGAGTGAAAAAATCCTACCCGGGCTAAAGTCCTGATTGTCAAATATGGTATACTGCAAACAAACGCACGAACTGATAAGGAGAGGGTTCACGCATGTTGTATGTCGCTTTTTTGCCGATTGTTGATCAGGAATTGAATGCCAAAATCAGGCCAGCGCATTTGGAGTATATTAACGATCTGTACCGTCAGGACAAGGTGTTTATGGCAGGACCATTCACGGACAAGCAGGGCGGTCTGGTCATCTACAAGGCAGAGTCCTTGGAAGAAGCGCGCAAACTGGCCGAAGCCGATCCGGTCGTAGTAGAAGGGGCGCGGACTTTGGAGCTGCGCGAGTGGAGCCCGCTTGAACTGCCTTTGACCTAAATTCGGCAGGGAGAGGAATGAAGAAGTCGTCGTCGAGGCATACTTAGCGAAGAATTTCTACTTAAATAAGGAGGGAACAGCCTTGAAACGCATCCCGTTCACCCTGCTTGCGGCTGTACTCACATTCTCGCTAGGCGCCTGTGGCGGCGGCAATCAGCAGACGCAACCCCCTGCTGAGAAGCCGGCTACTGAATCGCCTTCCACCACGGCTCCATCCGGCAGCTACGATGCTGCAACGGCAGAAACGCTGTTTAAAAACACCTGTGCCGGGTGCCACGGCCAATCGCTGGAGGGCGCAGTTGGTCCCAACCTGCAAAAGATTGGCTCGGAACTGACAAAAGATCAAATCTTGGAAGTGTTGAACAAAGGCAAGGGCGCGATGCCGCCTGGACTGGTAAAAGGGACAGACGCGGAAAACATCGCAGCTTGGCTTGCTGACAAAAAGTAAATAACGGCAAGAACGAAGCGCTCGGAGAATATCCGGGCGTTTTTTTATTGCTAGGGACTTATAAAAATTCATGCTGGCGAAGAACCAATTAAGGCTGAGCACCAGCAGAAAAATTAGCGCATACAGATTTGCCAGTTGTATTTCATCTGAATTTTTATTATCATTCATGTATAAAAATACAAAAACGGATATAAAGAAAGGGAGAGGTTCATGGTTCGGGTCGGAATCGTTGGGGCAACTGGTTACGGCGGAGCGGAATTGATTCGTCTGCTGGCTGGCCACCCTCAAGTTGAAATAGCAAATGTATATTCAAGCTCGGCGGATGGAGAGGGACTGGAAAAAACGTTTCCGCATGTAAGCGGGCTGGGGTTGCCAAAGCTTTTGCCTATTGATGCGGACAGCATGAGCAAAGCGAATGATTTGATTTTTCTGGCCACGCCTGCGGGGATCAGCGCCGGATTGTCTCCACAACTGGTCGAGAGCGGCGTGAAGGTGATCGATCTGTCCGGCGATTTTCGGTTGGAGAAGGGCGATGTATACAAAGCCTGGTATAAAAAAGAGCCAGCGCCAGCCAGCTTTGTCGAGCAGGCGGCATACGGACTGACGGAATGGAATCAGGAGCAGGTCGCAGGTGCCAGCCTCATTGCCAATCCGGGATGCTATCCGACAGCGGCACTCCTCGCTTTGATTCCTTTGATGAAAAGCGGGTGGGTCAAGCCGAACAGTTGGATCGTTGACGCCAAGTCAGGTGTTTCCGGGGCGGGCCGAGGTGTTTCGCTCGGCGTTCACTACAGCGAAATCAACGAAAGCATCCATGCTTACAAAGTAGGCAGCCATCAGCATACGCCAGAGATTGAGCAGGAGCTGCACAAGCAGAGCGGCGTGGAGACGATCGTGCAGTTTACTCCTCACCTCGTGCCGATGACGCGCGGGATT
This sequence comes from Brevibacillus sp. HD3.3A, assembly GCF_013284375.2. Lineage (NCBI taxonomy): Bacteria > Bacillati > Bacillota > Bacilli > Caryophanales > Paenibacillaceae > Brevibacillus > Brevibacillus sp. HD3.3A. The sequence continues at coordinate 5,539,232 of NZ_CP085874.1, read as the reverse complement.
TTGGTCACGGCTTACGGTCAACTGAGCCAGGAGGTAAGCCAGGCACAAATACAGGAGCTGTACGAAGCGACTTATGCTGACAAACCGTTTGTCCGTGTACGTCCAGCGGGAAGCTATCCGCATACGAAGGAAGTGTATGGCTCCAATTACTGCGACATCGCCATTCATGTAGATCAGCGTACGGGTCGGGTCGTTTTGCTGTCCGTGATCGACAACATGATGAAGGGGGCAGCAGGCCAAGCGGTGCAAAATATGAACGTCATGTTCGGAATGCCAGAAAAAACGGGTTTGCCGCTCGTTCCGGTATTCCCGTAGAGGAGGAAAAGCGATGCAGGGGATAGTCGTTATCAAATGCGGCGGCAGCACGATGGATCAGTTGCCGGACTCTTTTTTTCAGGCGATTGCGAAGCTGCAACAGGAAGGCAAGCAGATCGTTATCGTGCATGGCGGGGGGCCTGCGATTAACAGCATGCTGGACCGCGTGCAAATCACGCCGCAGTTTGTCGACGGGTTGCGTGTGACTTGCGAAGATACATTGCGCGTCGTGGAAATGATTTTGTGCGGAAGCATCAACAAGCTACTCGTGCGGCGCTTGACCCAAGCGGGCGCCAAGGCATGGGGCGTGAGCGGAATCGACGGACAGACACTCGTGGCGCAAAAAACGTCCAAACCGCTGGGGTGGGTAGGAGAGATTACGAAAGCCGATACGGCCATTCCGGCTGCGATTCTGGAAAAAGGCTACGTTCCGGTCATTGCTCCGCTGTCCGTGAGCGATAGCGGGGTGGATACGTACAACGTCAACGCGGATGTAGCAGCGGGCGCAATCGCGGCAGCACTTTCTGCGGAAAAGCTGATCATGGTAACAGATGTGCCAGGGATCATGCGGCCGCAAGCAGACGGCACCAAAGAAGTTGTCGCGCAAACAAGCACAGAAGAGATTCAAGCGATGATCCAGGCCCAAATCATTACCGGCGGAATGATTCCGAAGGTTCAGGCAGCACTGGATGCACTCGGTCAAGGCGTCAATCAGGTCGTCATTTGCAGGGGAACAGCGGAAGACTTGCTCGGCGTCTGCACAGGGGAGACAGTCGGTACAACGGTCAGAATGAATGTAAATCACGCCAATTAAGGAGGGCAAAGACATGAGTACAGTGACAGCGCCATTGCATGTTATGAATAACTATGCAAGATGGCCAATCAGCCTGGTAAAAGGCAAAGGAAATCAAGTGTGGGATGATCAGGGGAAAGCCTATCTCGATTTTACCTCAGGCATCGCGGTCACTTCGTTGGGGCACGTCCCGCCAAAAGTGACAGCCAAGCTGCACGAACAACTGGATACGCTGTGGCACTGCTCCAATCTGGTGCACATTCCGCAGCAACAAATTTTGGCGGAAAAGCTGAGCCGCCTGTCAGGGCTGGATCAGGCGTTTTTTTGCAACAGCGGGGCCGAGGCGAATGAGGGCTTGATCAAGCTTGCTCGCCGCTATGCGCAAAAAGTGAAAGGCGAGGATCGCTACGAGGTCATTACGTTTGCGCAGTCTTTTCACGGACGTACCTTGGCGACTTTGACAGCGACAGGCCAGGACAAGGTCAAGGATGGTTTCCTGCCTTTGCCTGCGGGCTTCGTCACAGTACCGTACAACGATCTCGCGGCGGTTCAATCCGCGATTAACGACAAGACGTGCGCGATCATGCTGGAACTGGTTCAGGGCGAAGGCGGCGTGCACCCGGCAGAGGAAGCCTGGGTGAAATCACTGCGTGACTTGTGCGATGAGCACGGATTGTTGCTCTTGGTCGACGAAATTCAGACGGGCATTGGCCGAACCGGCACATGGTTCGCTTTTCAACAATATGGAGTCAAGCCGGATGCGGTTTCTTTGGCAAAAGGCTTGGGCAGCGGCTTCCCGATCGGCGCAGTCGTTGCTACAAAAGAAGTGGCAGAAGCATTTTCGCCAGGGACGCACGGAACGACATTCGGCGGAAACCCGTTGGCAGCGACAGCAGGAATCGCTACGCTTGCGACGATGGAAGAAGAACAAATCCTCGATCAGGTAGCGCATATCCATCAAGTGTTGACGCAAGAGCTGGAAAAATTGAAGGCCGAGCATCCAGACAAGATCGTCACCGTGCGTGGAAAAGGGCTGCTTTTGGGCGTAGAGCTGACCATCCCGGCGGGCGATATCGTGACGTATGCACGGGAAAAAGGAGTCATCTTCCTGACGGCAGGGCCGCAAGTTTTGCGTCTGCTCCCTTCCTTCGTTACGACGGACGAGGAAGTAAAGCAGGCAATGGCTGTATTCGGAGAGGCTTTGGAGCAAGCCTAACAGCAAAGATTGCATGTTCTGCCAAAATGCAACGAGTTGCGGAAGTCAAAAAACTCGTTGCATTTTTATAATGTTGAATGTATATTAATACAAAGAGTTGCATAAATTCTCGGTATGAACGGTATACAAGTGAATGAATTATTCACCTGATCATATGCGCCAGTTGGCGTCTAGACGTGCCTATTGGAGAGGAGTGGCTTCACGGATGAACAGAGAGAATCAATCACTGGGAACGGGATACCTCACGTTGGAGAGCGGCGAGGTATTCGCAGGACAGCTTTACGGTGCTCCCATTAACGGATTCGGAGAAGTGGTTTTTCATACAGGGATGACGGGCTATCAGGAAGTCATGACTGACCCTTCCTTTGCGGGACAGATCGTCACCTTCACATATCCATTGATCGGGAACTACGGGATCAATGAAAAAGATTATGAAGCAGCCAAGCCGGCATTGACGGGAATGATCGTCAGCGAGCTGTGCACAGAGCCTAGCCATTACGAGTCGACCAAGACACTGGCCCAGGCGGCGGAAGACTTCGGCTTTCCGATCCTGGCCGGAATCGATACCCGAACCATTACGAAGCGCGTGCGGCAAAATGGTCCGGTCTTCGGTGTGATTTCCGATCAGCCTATGCAAGCGGCTGAAGTGGCGTCACTGCGCTACAAGCATGCGAAAAAATCATTGGTAGCGAACGTTTCCACGAATCAAATCGAGCGTTACACGGGTACAGGCGAGCATGTCGTGCTGGTCGATCTCGGAATGAAAAAATCGATTCTCGATTCGCTGCTGGAACTGGGATGCCGTGTCACGGTGGTGCCGTTTGATACGACATTTGCCCAAATCAACGCGCTTGCGCCAGACGGACTGCTGTTTTCCAACGGCCCTGGAGATCCGGAGCATCTGCTCGCGTATTGCAGCGAATGGCGAAAAGCGGTTGAGCAGTACCCGACACTGGGCATCTGTCTGGGCCATCAAGTGCTGGCGCTGATGTACGGCGGCAAAACAGAGAAGCTTGCTTACGGCCACCGCGGAAGCAACCATCCGGTGAAGGACATGATGACGGGCAAGGTATACATGACCTCGCAAAACCACGGATACGTCGTCAAGGAAGAAGCTTTGGACAAACGCCAGTTGGCCGTGTCGTACCGAAATGTAAATGACGGCTCGGTAGAAGGGCTGCGCCATGTGAGTCTGCCCGTGTTCAGCGTGCAGTACCATCCGGAGGCGCATCCCGGACCGAGCGATACTTCCCATATATTCCACCAATTCTTGCAATCGATGCGTGTAGTAGGAGCGAAGAGATATGCCTAAATTGCCACACATTCACAAAGTTTTGGTTATCGGTTCTGGCCCGATCGTTATCGGTCAGGCGGCCGAATTTGATTACGCCGGAGCACAAGCCTGCCTTTCGTTGAAAGAAGCGGGCGTGCAGGTCGTGCTGGTGAACAACAACCCGGCGACGATCATGACAGATGAGCAAGTAGCAGACAAAGTGTATCTGGAGCCGCTCACCGTGGAATCGGTGACCGAGATTATCGCCAAGGAGCGCCCGGACGGCCTTTTGCCTACACTGGGCGGACAGACCGGACTGAATCTCGCCGTTTCCCTGGCGGAAGCGGGAGTCCTGGAAAAGTATCAGGTACAGCTGCTGGGAACGCCGCTTGCCGCCATTCAAAACGGGGAAGACCGTGAACTGTTCAAGCAGTTGATGCAACAAATCGGAGAGCCGGTTCCCGAGAGCGACACAGTGGAATCCGTAGAAGCGGCCATTCGATTTGCCAACTCCATCGGCTATCCCGTCATCGTCCGTCCTGCCTATACATTGGGTGGAGCAGGGGGCGGCATCGCCGAGGACGAAGCTGCTCTGCGCAAAGTTGCGGCGGGCGGCATCGCAGCCAGCCCGATCGGGCAAGTGCTGATCGAGCGGAGCGTAAAAGGCTGGAAAGAGATTGAATACGAGGTCATGCGGGATGCCAACGACACCTGCATCATCGTCTGCAATATGGAAAATTTGGACCCGGTGGGCATCCACACGGGAGACAGCATCGTCGTGGCGCCATCGCAAACTTTGACAGACCGCCAGTATCAAATGTTGCGCAGCGCTTCGACAAAAGTGATCCGCTCGCTGGGCGTAGTAGGCGGCTGCAATATCCAGTTTGCCCTCGATCCCGATTCTGACCGCTACGTGCTGATCGAAGTCAACCCGCGGGTGAGCCGTTCGAGTGCGTTGGCTTCCAAGGCGACAGGCTATCCGATTGCGCGGATCGCTGCCAAGCTGGCATTGGGCTATGGGCTGGACGAAGTGATCAACCCGATTACGGGTTACACGTATGCCAGCTTTGAGCCTGCTTTGGACTACATCGTGGTAAAAATCCCGCGCTTTCCGTTTGACAAGTTCCCGCACGCTGACCGCAAGCTGGGTACGCAGATGAAGGCAACGGGCGAAGTCATGTCCATCGCCCGCAATCTGGAGGCTGGCTTGTTGAAGGCCGTTCGCTCGCTGGAGCAAGGCTGCACACACCTGTCTCGCCCGGAGCTTGCTTCCTGGACGAATGAAGAGCTGGCTCAAGCTTTGCAGGATGCGACTGATATCCGTTTGTTCGTTTTCGCCGAAGCGATCCGCAAAGGGTTCACAGAAGAACAGTTGCACGGCCTGACAGGGGTAGATCCGTTTTTCCTGCGGAGCTTGCGCAAAATCGTCGACATGGAAGTCGAGCTGTCGGCTCACGACAGCAGCACGCTCTCCACAGAGCTGCTGTTGGCTGCCAAACGTCTCGGTTTTGCGGATGAAACAATCGCTTCGCTGACCGGAGCAACGCCTTTGCAAATCAAACAACAGCGCGAGACAGCGAACATTACGCCTACTTATAAAATTGTGGATACGTGCGCGGCAGAGTTCGACGCACAGACACCGTACTACTATTCGGATTGGCAAGGAGTAGATGAAGTCGAGACATTGACCGGACGAAAAGTTCTGGTGCTCGGCTCCGGCCCGATCCGCATCGGGCAAGGCATCGAGTTCGACTACTGCTCTGTCCACGCCGCGAAAGCTTTGCAAGCAAGCGGAATTTCCGCTGTCGTCGTAAACAACAACCCGGAAACTGTGAGTACGGATTATGAAACGGCTGACCACCTTTACTTTGAGCCGCTGCATGTGGAAGATGTGCTGCACGTTGCCGAACGTGAACAGGTGGAAGGAGTCATGGTTCAGTTTGGCGGGCAAACAGCGATCAACCTGGCGGCAAAGCTGGAACAGGCCGGGCTGAAGGTAATGGGCACGTCACTGGCTGCCATTGAACGGGCAGAGGATCGCGAGCTGTTCTACGCCATGCTGCGCAAGCTCGACATTCCGCACATCCCGGGCAAAGGGGTGTCGTCTCTGGAAGATGCGACCGCGATCGCAGAAGAGATTGGCTTCCCTGTTTTGATGCGGCCTTCGTACGTCATCGGCGGACAAGGAATGGTGGTTGTACACGACATCGCAGAGCTGGAAGCGACGATCAGTGAATGGCTGAATCATCCGCAAAGCAGCGCGTTTTTCCCGCTTTTGGTCGATAAATACGTACCAGGTCGGGAAGCCGAAGTTGATGCGGTTTGCGATGGGCAGTCTGTCGTGATCCCGGGAATTTTTCAACACGTGGAGAAAGCGGGGATTCACTCTGGTGACAGTGTGGCGCTTTTCCCGGCTCCAGCCCTATCTGCTGAAATCAAGAGCAAAATCGCCAGCTATACAGAAGCGATCGCCCGTGAAATGGGAGCGGTCGGTCTGATCAACATCCAGTTCGTCATCGACACGGATACCGTGTATGTGCTGGAGGTAAACCCGCGTGCATCGCGTACCGTGCCAATCACGAGCAAGGTGACAGGCATCCCGATGGTCCAGTTGGCTGTAAAGGCTCAATTGGGTGAAAAGCTGGCGGATATGGGATACGGAACAGGCTTGCTGCCGGACATTCCATTTGCCGTCGTCAAAGCACCTGTCTTTTCCACGATCAAACTGAATGGCGTGGACCCGGTTCTCGGTCCTGAGATGAAGTCTACCGGAGAGGTGTTGGGACTGGGACGGACGTTTGAGGAAGCGGCTGGAAAAGCGTTTGCCTTCAAGGACAATCTGTACGGCGACTGGCAAACAGGCAAGCTGGTCATGGTCTCGCTAACTGACGCGGACAAAAAGGAAGAAGTCGGCAAGCTGATCGGACAGCTGCAAGCAGAAGGAGCGGCTCTAGCGGCAACGGCTGGTACGGCCGAATGGCTGGCAGCGTCGGGCGTTTCGGTCAAACATGTCGTGGAAGACGAAGCGGCCTGGAATCAATTGCTGCAAAAAGAGCAGGCAGCCTTTGCGCTGATTACCGCTACAAAAGGAAACCAACAGGGCAGAAGAGGGTTTGCCTTGCGCAGCCGCATGGTGCAGCAAGGAGTTCCGCTGTTCTGTGCAACAGATACATTCTCGTTATATGTGAAGTCCATTATGATGAAAAGAGGTGGCTCTCATGCAGCCAGTGAAGATATTGGAACACTTTCAAAACTTGCCCCTGCAAAAGCATAAAGGAAAAGACTTTTTGCGTGTCGATGAGTTCAGCGGTGAAGAATTGATGGAGCTGCTCCATCTTGCGGCGCACATCAAGCAGCTGCAAAAGCTGGGACAGCCGTTTACGCCTTTGCAAGGCAAGACGTTGGGCATGATTTTTGACAAGGCTTCGACTCGTACGCGCGTTTCCTTTGAAGTGGGGATGCACCAGCTTGGCGGGCTCGGAATGTTCATGAGCGGCAAGGAATTGCAACTGGGACGCGGAGAGCCAATCAGCGATACGGCAAAAGTATTGTCGCGCTACGTCGATGCGATCATGATTCGCACGTTCTCGCACTCTTACGTGGAAGAGTTGGCGGAACACGCCTCTATTCCGATCATCAACGGTTTGACGGATTTGTACCATCCATGCCAGGCACTGGCTGACATGCTGACGATCTGGGAGCACAAAGGCAAGCTCAAAGGCGTCAAGCTCGCCTATGTGGGCGACGGGAACAACGTAGCCAACTCGCTCGTTCTGGCAGCCGTTTTGCTCGGACTCGAAGTGCGCGTGGCAACGCCGGTTGGCTATGAGATGGATGCTGCCATCGTAGCAAAAGCGGTCGAATACGCGAAAAAGAGCGGCGGAAAAATGATCGTGACGCATGACCCGGTAGAGGCAGTCGCGGGGGCAGACGCTGTTTACACAGACGTATGGACCAGCATGGGCTTTGAAGAAGAAAACGAAGTGCGCCTGAAGGCATTCGCCGAGTACCAGGTGAACGAGCAACTGGTAGCACACGCGGATCGCCATTACTTGTTCCTGCACTGCTTGCCAGCGCACCGTGGCGAAGAAGTGAGCGCGGGAGTCATTGACGGCGCAAGCTCGGTTATTTTCGATCAGGCTGAAAACCGCTTGCACGCGCAAAAAGCCGTTTTGGCAGCGCTCGTGTAGAGATACGCGTAATGAAGCCGAACAGGCCGTGAATTTATGATTTGCGCTTGCCGAAGAAGCGGCAAACTAAAAAAACAGTTACAAGAGGCACAGTGTTTTGAACCTGGCCCTTGTAACTGTTTTTTGTTTGGACGCACGCTCAGCTACAGCTCGATCCTGGTTAGCTGCCATTTTTCCCGGCTTTGTGTGAGGTGAAATACGTCTGGATTGCGAAGCTGCTCCCAGTCGGAAAAGCCAATCCGCTCGTCGAAAGCTTTCAGGACGAGGGCGAGCAGACAGCCGTGTGTGACAAGCACAAAAGTCTGGTCGCTTTCGCTTTGCAACAGTTCGTGGATGACTGCGCAGGCCCGATCCATTGCCTCCTGGCTGGACTCGCCACCCTCCAGCTTGAGAGAAAGGTCAGCGAACGTATCGCGCAACCGCTCATACCAGTCAGGGCGAGGCACGCTGGAAAGCACGAGTTCTTCCAGGCGCTCGTCCGTTTCTATCAGGATGCCTTGCTTGCGAGCAAATGGCTCGATCGTAGCCAGCGCCCGCCGATACGGACTGGAGATAATGCGGTCGATCGGGTAAGCGGCAAAAAAAGATGCCAACTGCTCGGCTTGGGCCGCTCCACGTTCAGTGAGCGCCGCTTCTGGTTCTTGGCCTGTAGCCTGGCAGTGGCGCACCAGAAAAATTTGCTTCATCTGTTCCTCCCATCCGGCTTTGAAAGTCCCAAAGCGTATAACTATATGGATTCTCCCTGAATGGGAGTCATTCCTATCGGCGCCGCAGCTTCATTTCGCATGAATACACTTTTCTATGCATAAATACAGTTTTATGCACGCCAAAAAGCGGGCGAGAAGCGAGCGGGAGGCAACACAGAGTCGGTTTTGAATAAACAGAATTTTTCGCCTATACAAAAGGCACAAGCGGCAAGTCTGGATCGGCTCAGACCGCGATAAAATGGCGAAAAACGCCTATGCGGTGGGAACTGGCGAATGGCACATGTAGAAAAAGCGGGTAGCTTGCCGCTTTTTCGGGTAAAAAACGGCTGACTAATTTTGTCTGTGAAAATCTCGCGAATAAATGCGAAAAGTGGTTGTATTTTTATTAGTTCATTTGTATAATTACTCACATAAGAGATCACTTGAAACGGGGAGAGAGAATAATGGCAAAAGATAAAATTGTTTTGGCCTACTCTGGCGGTTTAGATACATCGGTAGCAATTAAATGGTTGCAAGACACGTACAATTTTGACGTCATCGCGGTTGCTTTGGATGTAGGGGAAGGCAAAGACCTCGATTTCGTTCAGAAAAAAGCACTTCAAGTAGGAGCGCTCAAATCCATCGTTGTTGATGCGAAGGAAGCATTCGCAGAAGAATTTGTCCTGCCTGCCCTGAAAGCAAATGCGATGTACGAAGGCAAATACCCGCTCGTGTCGGCTTTGTCGCGTTACCTTATTTCTCGCGTGCTGGTTGAGATCGCAGAAAAAGAAGGCGCTGTAGCGGTAGCGCACGGTTGCACAGGAAAAGGAAACGACCAGGTGCGTTTCGACGTATCCTTCACTGCCTTGAATCCGGATATCAAAATCGTGGCGCCTGTTCGCGAATGGGGCTGGACTCGCGACGAAGAGATTGAATATGCGAAAAAGAACAATATCCCGATCCCGATTGATCTGGACAATCCATACAGCATTGACCAAAACCTGTGGGGCAGAAGCTGCGAGTGCGGCGTCCTGGAAGATCCGTGGGCAGCGCCGCCAGAAGGTGCGTACGATCTGACGAAATCAATCGCAGACGCTCCAGAAGAAGCGGAAGAAATCGAGATCACGTTTGTCCAAGGCAAGCCAACTGCGCTGAACGGCGAGGAGCTGCCATTGTCCGAACTGATCCTGAAGCTGAACAAAATTGCCGGAAACCACGGCGTAGGCCGCATCGACCACGTAGAAAACCGCCTGGTGGGCATCAAATCTCGCGAGGTGTACGAAACACCTGCTGCGACTACCCTGATTCTCGCGCACCGCGAGCTGGAATTTTTGACGCAGCCTCGTGAAGTAGCGCAATTCAAGCCGATTGTGGAGCAAAAAATGGCGCAAGTGATCTATGAAGGTCTGTGGTATTCGCCAATCCGCAATGCCGTTCAGGCGTTCATCGAAGAAACGCAAAAGCACGTAACAGGTGTCGTTCGCGTGAAGCTGCACAAAGGACATGCGATTGTAGTGGGCCGCAAATCTGCTTCGACACTCTACAGCCACGAGCTGGCTACTTACAATGCAGGCGATCAGTTCGATCACAAAGCAGCGCTTGGTTTCATCAAGCTGTGGGGATTGCCGACAAAAGTATACGCGCAAGTGAACGAAGGCGTATTGCATGAGAACAAAAATACGGCGATCAAGATTTTGGATGAAAAGGATGCGATCACGCAATGAAACTGTGGGGAGGACGCTTCACGAAGCCGACGAATCAGCTCGTAGAAGAGTATACAGCTTCTATCTCTTTTGACCAGAAGATGTGGCGTCAGGACATCGTCGGCAGCCTGGCTCATGTTGCCATGCTGGGCAAGTGCGGCATCCTGCCGATGGAGGAAGTACGTCAAATCATCGCGGGCTTGAAAAAAGTAAAAGACAAAATCGAGCGTGGGCAGGCCGAGTTTTTGGTCGCGCACGAAGATGTTCATATGAATATCGAGAAAATGCTGATTGAGGAAATCGGTCCGGTGGGGGGCAAGCTTCACACCGGACGCAGCCGCAACGATCAGGTTGCCCTGGATATGCACCTGTACCTCAGAGAGAAGCTGATGGAGATCATCCAGTTGGCGATGTACCTGCAGGAAGCGATGCTTGCGCAAGCCAGTCAGCACCTTGATACCGTCATGCCGGGCTATACGCATTTGCAACGTGCGCAGCCTGTCCTGTTCGGCTACCACCTGATGGCGTATGTTTCGATGCTTCAGCGTGACATCGAGCGGATGACCGAGACGTGGAATCGCGTGAATGTGCTGCCGCTTGGCGCCGGTGCCCTGGCAGGCACGACGTTCCCGATCGACCGTACGTTTGTGGCTGAGATGCTGCAATTTGACGGCATTTATCAAAATAGCATGGACGCGGTTAGCGATCGCGATTTCATCGTCGAGTTTTTGGCTGACGCTTCGCTTTTGATGACGCATTTGTCCCGTCTGTGTGAAGAGCTCGTCATCTGGAGCAGCCAGGAGTTCTCGTTTGTCGAGCTGGATGATGCCTTTTGCACAGGTTCCAGCATCATGCCGCAGAAGAAAAATCCGGATGTCGCCGAGCTTGTGCGCGGAAAAACGGGCCGTGTGTACGGCAATCTGTTTGGTTTGTTGACTGTGCTCAAAGGCTTGCCGCTGGCGTACAACAAAGACATGCAGGAAGACAAGGAAGGCATGTTCGATACCGTGGCGACGATTCATGGCGCTCTTGCTCTGCTCACGCCGATGATCCAGACCATGCAGGTGAGAACAGAACGCATGCGTCAGGCTGTCACCAACGATTTCTCCAATGCGACTGATTTGGCGGATTACTTGGTGCGCAAAAACATGCCGTTCCGCCAGGCGCATGAAGTCGTGGGCAGAACCGTTCTGTACTGCATCGAGCAGCAAAAATATTTGCTCGACTTGACTCTGGAGGAGTTCCAAAGCTTCTCGGGCGTGATCGGGGCAGACGTGTACGATGCGCTGGCAGTAGAGACGGTCGTAAATGCCCGCAACGTGCTGGGCGGTACAGCGCGCAATCAGGTAGAAGCACAGATTGCCTGGTTCCAGAACAAGCTGAAAGAGACACACGTCTGGGTAGATAAAAACAGTCAAAAAGTGATGATTGAATCGTTGATCGATGTCGGATCACCCGCATAATCGAGCAGTTTGACTAAAGCATGAGGACGGATAGGCAGCGAGCCTGTCCGTTTTTTTCATGCAAAAATGAATTTGAGGGGAGCGGAGGCGGGGCTTGGCGTTTAGCGGGGGGCGTATGGGGAAATAATTGTGAAAAGGTCATAAGGTCGAAAGCGGGCAAAATCATCATGCTGGACAATTACAAAATCAGTCCCCGACAATTTATGATGCTGGTTACCCTCGTAACGATTGGAGATTCTGTACTTGTCCTGCCGGCTATCTCAGCCGATCTCGCGAAACAGGACGCCTGGATTGCAGTCATGATCGGGCTTGTCATCGGACTGGGCAATGTGCTGCTGCTGATCGCAGTGGGCAAGCGCTATCCGAATGTAAGCTTTTTTTCGTTTATCGATCGATTATTCGGGCGTGTCCTGGGCACCATGATTACGCTCTCCTTCGTCTGGTACACGTTTTTTTCAGCCTCAGCTCACGTCTTGGAAACAGGAGATTTTGTCGGGACGTATCTTTTGAATGACACGCCGAGCATCGCGATTCAGCTGTTGCTCGTTATTCTCATCATGTTCGGAGTGCGGCTCGGGCTGCAAACGGTGGCCTACTCTGCGCAAATTTATTTTTACACCTTCTTTTTCCTGTTCGTGCTGCTGATCCTTTCCCTGATTCCGCAAGCTGATCTTTCCCGGCTGCAGCCCGTGATGGAAAATGGCTGGAAGCCGATTGTGGCAGGTGCCATCCCTTCCGTTACGTTTCCTTTTTCAGAGTTGGTTATATTTTTGGCGATTCTGCCGTACGTCTCACCCATCCAAAAGCGGATGCGGCATTTTTTGAAGGGGGCTTTTTTGGGCGGGATGGTGCTTGCGATCGTTATTTTTATGTGTATCCTCGTACTGGGCGCTGACCAGACAGCGCGGCATATGTACCCGTCGTACGTCCTGGCGAAGCAAATAAAGATCGGGACGTTCATTCAGCGGCTGGAAGTCATTCTGGCCGTGGTCTGGTTCATCGCTGTAAACGCCAAGATCACGATTTACAGTGTGTTTTTTCAATTGGGGCTTCGCCATGTTTTCCGCATTCAAGAGATGTCTGTGCTTACGTTGCCGTATATGGTCATGCTGTTGGTCATGGCGAATATTTTTACGCCAAACATGGTTGTGTATGGAAGCATTATCTCGCAATACTGGCCGTACTATGACTTTACTTACTCGATCGGGCTTCCGGTGCTGATGCTGATCGTGTACAAGTGGAGAAGCAAATTGGACGGGCCGCAAGTCCATGAAACGAAACAATAACGCCGCGACTCTTGCGAGAGCGCGGCGTTTTCTTTGATACAGCTATGATTTTTACAGAGACATGCGCAAAATTTCGTGGACGTCTGCACTGGTTAATGTTTTGAACTGACCAATCGGGCCAAAAGGAGTGGCTTTCTGGGCCATAAGTTCCAGATGCTCGTCCGTAATTTGATAGTCAGCGAGACGGGTAGGGGCTCCGATTCGGGCAAAGAACGCTTCAACCGCCGCGATTCCTTCGAGCGCCACTTCCTCATCCGTTTTTCCGATGGGATCGACATTCCATACTTCCACGGCAAAACGGACGAATCGCGCCACGTTCTCCTTATACACATACCGCATCCACTTCGGGAAAATGATCGCCAGGCCGCCGCCGTGAGGAATATCGTACACGGCACTTACGGCGTGCTCGATGGAGTGCGTAGCCCAGTCAGTCGTCACGCCGACAGGCAACGTTCCGTTCAAAGCCATCGTCCCACTGTACAGGATGTTGGCGCGCGCGTCGTAATCTTGCGGATTGTCCAGAACGCGCTCGGCGTTTTCGATGACGGTTTTCATGATCGCCTCGGCAAAACGGGTTTGGAGCGGAATTTCGCTCGTGTGCGTGAAGTATTGCTCAAAAACGTGTGACAAAATATCGCTGATTCCGTAAATGGTCTGATCGCGCGGGACGCTGAACGTATTTTCCGGATCGAGAATGGAGAAGGTCGGGAAAGTAGTTCCAGCCCCGTGCTTTTCTTGTGTGTCCCAGTTGGTTACGACGCTGCCGCGATTCATTTCCGAGCCGGTCGCAGCGAGCGTCAGGACGGTGCCGAGCGGCAAAGCTTTTTCGGCTACTGCTTTGCGCGTATAGAAATCCCACACGTTGCCTTCGTAAGGAACGCCGACCGCAACTGCTTTTGCTGCGTCAATCACGCTGCCGCCGCCCACTGCCAAAATCCAGTCGACGCCTTCAGCGCGGCACAGGTCGATCCCTTTTTGCACAGTGCCAAGACGCGGGTTTGGCTCTACGCCTGGAAGCTCCAGCACGCGATTGCCAGCAGCTTGAAGCAGCGAGACAACCTTGTCATACAGGCCGGAGCGCTTGATGCTGCCACCGCCGTACACGAGCAGAACCGTGCTGCCAAGCTGCTTCGCTTTATCTTCCAGCTGGGCCAGTTGGCCTCGGCCGAAAATGAGTTGAGTCGGGTTATAGTAAACGAAGTTTTCCATCATGTCAGCTCCTTCATCGTCTTGCATAGCTACATTTTAACGAACTGCCCGGATGCATGCCAGCCAGCGATGTGCTGAGGCTTCGCCAAAAAAGTTTGGCTTGGTGGCGTTTCGTAAACTTTTCGGTAACAAATCGTGTCGGATGGAAGAGAAAACGCGACGCTTTCGACAAGAAATAAGAGATTTAGTGGATACCATCCGCGAAACAGGGTGGTATAATAAATAAGATGGGTAATCTCGCTGTTTTTCAACATCGAACAACAGAGGTTGCCAGAGGGAAGAGGGGTTTTGTCGATTTTGCCTGAATCAGCAGCATTTCGGCAGAGAAATAAAAATCAGGATCAAGAGAATATAGAAGGATCTGACTATGTAGGATGTGATTTGCTTGATCGAGATGTTTGATGTTTGGAAAACGTACCCGAACGGCACGAATGCACTAAAGGGTATCAACATTCGGATTGAAAAAGGCGAATTTGTGTATGTGGTTGGGCCGAGTGGAGCAGGGAAGTCCACGTTTATCAAGCTCATGTACCGCGAAGAGAAACCGACCAAAGGCCAAATTTTTCTGGGCGGCTTCAACGTAAGCCGGATCAAGGAGCGGCAAATTCCGCTCGTTCGCCGCAGCATCGGGGTTGTCTTCCAGGATTTCAAACTGTTGCCGACACTCACTGTATTCGAAAATGTCGCATTTGCGATGGAAGTAATTGAAAGCAATCCAAAACAGATCAAGCCGCGTGTCATGGATGTGCTGGGTCTGGTCAAATTGAAGCACAAGGCGAAAATGTTGCCAAGCGAGCTGTCCGGTGGCGAACAGCAGCGGGTGGCACTGGCACGGGCGCTGGTGAACAGCCCTGGCATCATCATTGCCGACGAGCCGACAGGGAACCTCGATCCCGAGACGTCGTGGGAGATCATGAAGCTGTTTGAGGAAATCAATCAGCGCGGCACAACAGTCGTCATGGCTACGCACAACCGGGAGATTGTGAACACCATGAGAAAACGGGTCATTGCCATCGAAGCAGGACAAATTGCCCGTGATGAGCAGAGAGGGGATTACGGTTATGAAGATTAGAACGCTGGGACGCCACGTCCGTGAAGGGGTCAAAAACCTCAACCGGAACGGCTGGATGTCGTTCGCGTCAGTCAGTGCCGTTACGTTTACTCTGTTCATTCTTGGCGTCTTCCTGATTTTGGCGATGAACGTCAACTATTTTGCGAAATCAGTCGAAAAACAAGTGGAAATCAGGGTCTTCATGGCGGATCTTACCTCCAAGGAAGACTTGCAAAAATTTGAACAAAGCGTGCGCAACATGCCGACAGTGGAGTCTGTCGAGTTTATTTCCAAGGACGAAGGCTTGAAGCAGTTCAAGGAGAGTATGGGGGACAAGGCGTACCTTTTTGACGGCTTGGAAAAAGGGAACCCGCTTCCCGACTCGTTTGTCGTCAAGACGAAGCTGCCGCAGGACACGCCTGCTGTCGCCAATCAAATCAAGCAAATGAAATCGGTCAGAAGCTTGAACTACGGGGAAGGAACAGTCGAAAAGCTGTTTGCTGCCACTGACACGGTAAGAAACGTAGGGATCGCCTTCATTATCGGTCTGGGCTTCACCGCCATGTTCCTGATCGCCAACACAATCAAGCTGACCATTGTAGCAAGGCGCAGAGAAATCGAGATCATGAAGCTTGTTGGCGCCACGAACTGGTTTATTCGCTGGCCGTTCTTTGTAGAAGGATTGCTCATGGGTGTAACCGGGGCATTAATCCCGATCATTTTGCTGGCAGTTGGCTACTACTACCTGCTGGATGCCATTCATTCCAGCTTTGAAGCTTCCCAACTGTTCAATCTATTGCCATTGTTCCCATTGGTGTATCAGGTAGCCCTCGCTTTGCTGGCGATTGGCGCGTTTATCGGAATCTGGGGAAGCCTGGTGTCAGTTCGCCGCTTCCTGCGAGTTTAACATTGGAAAACGTGGGAGGAGTATCATGAGAAAGAGGATGATCCTAGCAACACTCTTGATCACTGGCCTTTTGGCCGGTTCAGCGATCCCGACTAACGTGAGCTGGGCAGCCAGCAAAGCATCTTTGGACAAGATCAATCGAGAGTTGAAGGAAATACAAAAGAAGAAAAAGCAGCAGCAACAGCAAATGAAGCAAGCTGAGCAGCAAATCGGTGCCGTGCAAAAGGAGCAGCAAGATTTGCAAACACAGCTCATGACGATCGACTTGCGCCGCAATGAAACACAAAGCAAGTTGGACAAGCTGGAGCAGCAAATGAATGAAACGAAGGAAAAGGCTGCCAATGCGCAAGATGAACTGGATGAAGCAAAAGATCGGGTGGCAAAACGGGAAACCTTGTTGAAAACCCGGGTAAAATCCATGTACGAGCGCGGAAATGTCTCCTATCTGGACGTTCTTCTCGGATCGTCCGATTTCGGCGACTTCCTGACCCGCATGGAGGGTTTGCAGTTGATTCTTGAGCAGGATACGCGTATTCTAGAAGACAATATTCGCGACAAAGAAACAGTCGAGACAAAAAAGAAAGAGATCGAGCACCAGCTGACTGTTTATGCAGGGATGCTTGACGAGGCGGAAGCACTCAAAGCCGAACTGGACAAGCAGTACAAGCACAGTCTCGTGGTC
Source organism: Brevibacillus sp. HD3.3A (assembly GCF_013284375.2). Lineage (NCBI taxonomy): Bacteria > Bacillati > Bacillota > Bacilli > Caryophanales > Paenibacillaceae > Brevibacillus > Brevibacillus sp. HD3.3A. The sequence continues at coordinate 5,522,458 of NZ_CP085874.1, read as the reverse complement.
AAGGCTGAACTGAAGAAGAAAGAAGCTGCTCTGGAAGAAGACCTGGAGCAGTATGGACAGCAGTTGATCGAGTTCACGAAGCAAGAATCCGCCAAGTACGCGGAGCGGGTGCGGGCGATGAGCGCGTCGAGCACAGGCTACAAGGGCGGCAAGCTGGCCTTGCCGGTTGCAGACGGACAATTTCGCTTCAGCTCGGGCTTCGGGGTGCGAACCGACCCGTTTACAGGACGTTCAGCTGGGCATAATGGTGTAGACATGGCAGCTCATAAAGGAACGACGATCATGGCTGCGGCTGACGGTGTCGTAATTTATGCCGGGTATTACAATGGTTTTGGCAATACGGTCATGATCAGGCACAGCGCTGATCTGGTCACTCTCTACGGACACATTCGCGAGGGCGGAATCAAAGTGTCTACGGGACAGTCTGTATCGAGAGGCCAGAAGATCGCAGAAGTCGGCTCCACAGGCCGATCTACCGGAAATCACGTTCATTTTACCGTCTACAAAAATGACGTTGCTGTCAACCCAATGCCGTACCTGAAATAGTCATGCAGCGGGCAGCCAGACAAATATTGCTAACGGGGAATGCATACACTAGCAGCATATCTTTTTGCCGGTAGCACAAAGGATGGTGACGTGAGTAGTGAGATGGAAAGGACGTACTGTATTAGCGCTTGTGCTCATTTCGATGGTAGCCAGCAGCTTTTTGACCATAGCGCTGATGAAGACTTCAGCCAGCGCGAACGCAACACAGAGTGGCGCCTTGACGGCTTCTACCAGCACAGTGTTTTCGGGAAGCTCGGAATATCCGCAGGAGTTCAAAAAGCTGTACGAAGCTTTTACAGCGATTAAAAAAGATTACATTCAAACCGTCACCAACGATCAGTTGGTAGAAGGCGCAATCGGCGGCATGGTTGGGGCTTTGGAAGATCCGTACAGCGATTACATGGACCCGAAATCGGCAGAAGAGTTTACCTCTACACTGCATTCGACCTTCCAGGGAATCGGGACAGAGGTAACGATGCAAAATGGACGGGTTACCGTCGTCTCGCCATTCAAAGGCTCTCCGGCTGAACGGGCAGGTCTCAGACCAAACGACCAGATTTTGAGCGTCAACGGAGAATCGCTGGAAGGTCTCGATTTGCACCAGGCCGTGACGAAAATTCGCGGGCCAAAAGGTACGAAGGCCGTACTGAAAGTCGTTCGGGCAGGCGTAGCGGAACCGCTGAACATCGTGTGCATCCGTGACGATATTCCGATCGAGACAGTGAACAGCCAAATCCTTGAGAAAAACGGCGTGAAGGTTGGCGTGATCGCCATTACCCAATTCTCGACGGAGACAGCGAAACACTTCAAAGATCAATTGGCTTCCCTGGAGAAAAAGGGGATTGGCGGACTCGTCATTGACGTGCGCGGCAATCCGGGCGGTTACTTGCTCGCAGTCAAGGAAATCGGCGAAGTGCTCGTGCCGAAAAAAGGAGTCATCGTCGCCATTGAGTACGGTACTGGCGGACAGCAAAAAGAAGAGTATCGTTCTATGACAGATGCGGCCAAACCGTATCCAATCACCGTCCTGATCAACGGGGGCAGCGCAAGCGCCTCGGAGATTTTGGCGGGCGCGATGCGCGACAGCGGACACTACAAGCTGGTCGGTGAAAAGAGCTTCGGCAAAGGAACTGTCCAAAGCACGATGGAAATGACAGACAAGAGCCAGTTGAAGCTGACTATCGCCAAATGGGTTACGCCAAGCGGCGAATGGATTCACAAAAAAGGGATCGAGCCGGACTTCAAAGTCGCGCAGCCTGAGTATTTCAATGCGACGCAACTGCCAGCGGACAAGGAGCTTGCCAAGGACATGGCGGGCAACGACGTGAAGAATCTGCAACTGATCCTGACCGGACTGAATTTGTCGCCAGGTCGTGATGACGGCTACTTCGATGAGAAGACGGAGCAGGCAATCAAGCAGTTCCAAACCGCGAAGAAGCTTCCTGTAACCGGAAAAGTGGACGCTGCCACGCGCAGTCAACTGGAAGACAGCTTGCGCGAGACCATGCGCAAACCGGAGAATGACCTGCAATTGCAAAAGGCTCTGGACGTTGTCAGCGGCAAGTAATGAAAATAACAAGAATATGGAAGCAGGGAATCCCCTTGTTTCCGTAGAAATGATAACCACGGCAAATCACATGTCGTGGTTTTCTTTTTTCTATTTGAGGTGAGGCATTTGGCGATTCAGGCAGATATGCTTTCCATTGCATATGGCTTTGCCGCGTTTTTTCTCAACCCCGTCTTTTACCTGTTTCTCGGCTTCATTTACTTGCACTATCGCAGGCAAATGAACCTGGAAAGGCAGCTGTTTGCCGCACGCATGCAAACACCGCTCCTCTCGACAATCCGGGCGGCAGGCATGGGCGTAGTAGGGGGACTTTGCATCTCTCTTCTCGCCGCAGGACTGGGAGTAGTTGTACAGGCGCAAGATTTATGGATTTTATGGGGATTGGCTCTGCTGTTGGCGCTGATTCGTTTACGTTTTCTTTGCTTCGCGTATGCCGCAGGCTTGCTCGCGATTTTGCACACAATTGCCCAAGTAGCTCCGGGGCTGAAAGACGTCGAGGTAATCGGTCCTGTCTGGACAATGTTGCTGCAAGCCAAGCCAGTGCCGCTGCTTGCCTTGGTGGCGATCATGCATTTGATTGAAGCGATGCTCGTCCGCTGGAACGGAGGCAGAGATGCTTCGCCGCTGTTTGTCGAAGGGCAGCGCGGGCGCATTGTCGGTGCGTATTTGTTGCATTCTTTCTGGCTGACTCCGCTTGCCCTGTTTGTTCAGGTCGAGCCGGGAACGATCAGCGGCACTTTGTATCCGGGCTGGCCGTTTTTTTCGGGTGAGCTTGCTTCCTTTGGCTTGTTGCTGTTGCCTACGGTCACCGGTTTTTCCGATATGACCCAAACGATGACACCACGCAGCAAGGCAAAGCAAATTTCCAAAAGCCTTATCTGGTACGCTATCGGGCTTTTGGCGCTTTGCGCCTTGTCGGTGTTGTTCATGCCGCTTGTTCTGCTCGCCGCTTTGTTCGCGTTATTCGGACACGAAGCGTTGTTTTTCTGGAGTCAGCTAAAAGAGCGGCAGCGGTCACCGTATTTCATCCAATCCTCGCGCGGCATCAAGGTGATGGGAGTCATTCCGGGCACGCGGGCGGAAGAAATCGGGATTGCTCCAGGGGAGATCATCGTCAAAGTGAACGGCATTCCAGTGCGGGATAAGACGGATTTGTATCCGGCCTTGCAAGCCAACTCGGCTTTTTGCAAAATGGAAGTGCTCACGCGCGATGGAGAGCTGAAGTTCGTGCAGTGTGCAGTCTACGCTGGCAACCATCATCAGTTGGGCATTATCGTAGTGCCGGATGCAACCACTCGCGTATTTGTCGATTTGAAACGCTCCAGCGTAGTTGAGCTGATCAAGCAAAAGCTTGAAAAACTGAATGTAGGCGCTTGAGCAAAGGGGAAGAGAAGGTGTGCGACAGATGTTGCACGCCTTTTTTTCATAAAAGGGACGGATTCGATAAAAATTTTTTTCTTGATATGTTTGTCTATTCAGAAACTTATGCGGAACTGGAACGTCTTAATGTATGAGGAAAAAAGGGGAGTGAGACATTTGTCCGAAATCAAAAAAACGGTCCTGTGTGTCTTGACTGGAGCATTAGCCGCGACAAGTCTGATCGTGGTGCCACTTGCGGGAGCCAGCACTAGCCCTGACAAGGCGGCTGCGTCAGGAGCAGTAGCGCGTGCCCAGGAAGTTGTTGCTGTCCCTGTTCCTGTAACAAAAGGGATTCAAACACTGGTTCGCCTTTTGCCTGAACTGTCTGCACGGCACGTTGTGTACGTTGGGGATGTGGATGGTCCCGGAGTCAGTGGAGCAAAGGTTTCTTTTGCGCTTTCCGCTGCTGAGGCAAACAAGGCAGTAGACGGAGCCATTTTTGATTCGGCCACAGGTAATTTGCTCAAACTCGAACTTGCTCCCAAAGCGGCTACGAAGCCGGCTTTTCCTACCGAGCAGCAGGCGAAGGCTCGGGCGCAGGCGTTTGTCGCGGGCTTGGCTGCATCAGGCAGCACGTATCAGGCCAGAGAAGTGACGAACGCAGGCGGCAAACTCACGGTCAGACTCGTCCGCAAAGTAAACAATGTAGCGTTGGACGACGCCTACGACAACTTTGTCAGCTTTGACGCAGCGGGACGGATCATCGCGTTTGAAACATTTGACGGACGCTTGTACGAAAAAATAAATCCTGCGACGCTTCCTTCCGCGCAACGCGTCTTGTCTCCTGCACAAGCTCTGACGCAATGGAAGGCGAGCCGACCGCTGGAGCTGGTCTATTTGTTGCCGGAGCAGGACCAGCCAAACCGGACGGAAGCGAAGCTTGCCTATATCGTTAAAGGCGGCATCATTGCGAATGAACATACAGGAAGCGCAGTGGATGCCGCGAGCGGTAAAAAGTTGGCCGCACCTGACAAATTGCCGCAAATTTTAAATGTAACCGGTACAGGAGAAAAATGGACGGCCCAAACGGAGAAAGAGGCACGCAACTTGCTGCGCATCCTGTTCAAACTGGAAACGGCAAGATTGCCGATGACCATTTTGGAGGAGAAACACGACAACGGTGAGGCTGTGCGCTATTTTATCTGGGGCCACTTCCAAAAGGACGCAACTGACCAGGACAAGAAATACCAAATCGGCCAGTTCCCAGAGGGCGTCAGTAAGGCTGAGGGGCAGCACATCATGCTCGTAACAGATGCCAAGACGGGACAGATGCAGCAGTTTATTTACAGACAGGCGAATGAACCAGGGGCTGCTGCCAAAACCGACAAAAACCGCGATCGCAAAACAGTGGAAATGCTGTTGAAGCGGCTTGTTCTTTCCGGCAGCAACCAGCTGCGAGTGACGGATATCGGCGACGAGAAGTACACCTCGCTGGCTCTTGATCCACTGCTGGGAAATGTCCCGGTCTACCGAATCGGACAGAGTGAAGAAGCTGGCATGTATACGGTCAAAGTAAATTCATGGACGGGCAAAATCGAAGAAGTCAGCATAAACCGTCCGGAAAACGTGGTGTACCCTGCAAGCTCCAAGGCGATCAAGGAGCAGGCTGCCATGGATCGGTTGCTCGGCGTATTGCCGCTTGAACTGAACTACATTCACCAGCGGGATGCGCAGACGAATGCGATTACCTTTAAACTGGGCTACGACCTGTCTTTCCGGCAAACTCGCTCGCACTGCTTCTGCGGAGCAAATGCCAAGATTGACACGACGGTGTATGTTGATGCTTTGACGGGGCAGACCATTATCAAAGAATAAGCAAAAATAAGAAGCCGCCTTCTTTCTGCGTTACAGAAGAGGCGGCTTTTGTGTGTAACTAGACTAGGCGCTCGCTTCAAATCCGGTGATTTGATTCAGCGCAATTTTTTTGTCATCAGCCAAGACGAACTCTACGATGCCGTTTTTCATGCTGACAGCCTTGATGACGCCATTCAGGCTGTTGTTTGAGCTTGAACCGTCCGTGTTGGTTTGGCTTTCTGTGTAAGTGACGTTGAAACCGATCATTTGCGCATATTGCAACGAGTTGCTCATGGCATTGTTTTCCGGCTTCACGCTCATGCCGACGACCTGATCGAGCTTGACCGTCTGACCGTTGTTCAGCGAGAACTGAGTGATTCCGTCTTTTGTTGTGAACCCGGTGATGACGGCGTTGGCGATTTCGTCGACTTTTGTGATGTCGTCCGTAGTAGCCGGGTTTCCGTCTTTGTCTATTTCTTTGGTCGTTTTGTACGAAACGTCTTTGCCGATCATATTCATGAACTTGAGACTGCTGTCCAGCGCATTCCCCGTCATGCCTTGCGACTCCAGTCCTTTGATGTCTGCAAGCGGAATCGGGTTAGTCTCTCCAGTAATGCGGAAGTATATTTTGCCCTTGTCCATGTAGACGGCTTCCAGCACGCCTTCTTTTGTTTGAGTCGCAGTTTCACCCGTCACTTCGTCTTTGGTCGTGAGGGAGTAGGTTGCGGTGCGACCGGTCAGCGCTTCGTATTTTTCCAGCGTCAGCATGCTGTTGTTGGATTGCTCCATCAAGGTGGACATCTTTTTCATTTGCTCCACCATGGTCATCATGCTCGTTTGCTGAATGAACTGCGAGTTATCCATCGGGGATGTAGGGTCCTGATGCTTCAACTGTTCCAGCAAAAGTTTCATGAACGCATTGTTATCCAGCTCTGCCGAGAACTCTTTTTTGCCCTGGTAGCTCATGTGTGGCTGTATATAAGGATTATTTTTAACGGTGGTTCCGATATCTGACATGTCGATCCTCCCTGAAGGTGGCGAGTCTAACCGTACATACTTGTGCACTACTACTTATTATCGGTATAATCTGTCGAAGGATGAAGACAAACATTTGTTCGAATTTCTGGCTTATCAGAGCTTAAATTGTGTTATAATGGAAATAGAACAGTCTTGCAACGAGGAGATGAACGAGGGAATGGAGCGTTTTGAATTGGTATCGGAGTATCAACCGTCCGGTGACCAGCCGACCGCTATCGCCGAACTGGTGGCAGGCATCCAGGCAGGCAAGCGGCACCAGACACTGCTCGGTGCAACAGGTACGGGAAAGACGTTTACGGCTGCCCAAGTAATTGCCCAGGTGAACAAGCCGACGCTGGTGATGGCGCACAACAAGACACTGGCTGCCCAGCTTTGCGCAGAGTTCAAGGAGTTTTTCCCGAATAACGCGGTGGAATACTTCGTCAGCTACTACGACTACTATCAGCCAGAAGCATACATTCCCCAATCGGATACATTTATTGAAAAAGACTCCAGCATCAACGACGAGATCGACAAGCTGCGTCACTCGGCGACCAGTGCGTTGTTTGAGCGGAGGGACGTCATCATTGTCGCTTCTGTCTCTTGTATTTACGGTTTGGGTTCGCCTGAAGAGTACAAGGAACTGTTGCTGTCGCTGCGAGTGGGGATGGAAAAAGGCCGAGACGAGATTTTGCATCGCCTGGTCGACATTCAGTACACGCGCAATGATATCAACTTCACACGCGGGACCTTCCGGGTTCGTGGAGACGTCGTGGAGATTTTTCCCGCGTCGCAGAGCGAACAGGCTATTCGTGTGGAGTTTTTCGGGGACGAAATTGAGCGGATTACCTCTATCGATGTGTTGACCGGAGAGATTTTGGGACAGCGCGACCACGTAGCCATTTTCCCTGCTTCTCACTATGTCACCCGCGAAGAAAAAATGAAGCTGGCCGTTCAAAGCATCGAAGTGGAGCTGGAAGAGCGATTGGCCGAGCTTAAAGCGGCGGGAAAGCTGCTGGAAGCGCAGCGACTGGAACAGCGCACGCGCTACGATGTCGAAATGATGTTGGAGATGGGCTTTTGCTCCGGGATTGAAAACTACTCGCGACATTTGACAGGGCTGCCAGCAGGGCACGCTCCGTACACTTTGATGGACTACTTTCCGGAGGACTACCTTTTGCTGATCGACGAGTCGCACATGACTTTGCCGCAAGTGCGGGGGATGTACAACGGCGACCAGGCGCGCAAAAACGTCCTGGTTGAGCACGGATTCCGCCTGCCGTCTGCGAAGGACAACCGGCCGCTGCAATTCCAGGAGTTTGAGGAAAAGGTCAACCAGGCTATCTACATTTCTGCAACACCCGGCCCGTACGAGCTGGAGCATTGCCCGGAAGTGGTGCAGCAAGTCATCCGTCCAACAGGGCTGATCGATCCGACGATCTCGGTTCGCCCGATCAAAGGACAGATTGACGATCTCATCGGGGAAATCCAGGCGACGATTGCCAAAAACGAGCGCGTACTGGTCACGACTCTGACGAAAAAAATGTCCGAGGACTTGACGGACTACCTCAAGGAAATCGGGATCAAGGTACGCTATCTGCACTCCGACATCAAGACGATCGAACGGATGCAAATTTTGCGCTCCTTGCGTTTGGGCGAATTTGACGTGCTGATCGGGATCAACCTGCTGCGGGAAGGCTTGGACTTGCCTGAAGTATCGCTTGTGGCGATTTTGGATGCCGATAAAGAAGGTTTTCTGCGCAACGAGCGTTCGCTGATTCAGACGATCGGCCGGGCAGCCCGTAACGCTGAGGGGCGTGTCATCATGTACGCCGACAAAATGACAGATTCGATGAACTCCGCGATTCGCGAGACAGAACGCAGGCGAGCTATTCAGATCGCTTACAACGAGAAGCACGGAATTACGCCGCAAACGGTGAAAAAGGCCGTGCGCGAAGTGATCGAGGCGACCAAGGTGGCAGAGGAAAAAGCAGACTATTTGCCACACGCGGACTTCAAGAAGATGCCGAAGAAGGATCGACTGGCTGTTATCGAGCGTATGGAAGAAGAAATGAAGGAAGCGGCGCGCAACCTGATGTTCGAACGTGCGGCCGAACTGCGTGATTTGATTTTGGAACTGAAGGCGGAACTCTAAGGAGAGGTATTTTCATGCCATTGGAACATATTGTCGTCAAGGGCGCTCGTGCCCACAATCTGAAAAACATTGATGTAGTGATCCCGCGGGACAAATTCGTCGTTTTGACGGGTTTGTCCGGTTCGGGGAAGTCCTCGCTTGCTTTTGACACGATTTATGCAGAGGGACAACGCCGTTATGTCGAGTCCCTGTCTGCTTATGCCCGCCAGTTTCTCGGGCAGATGGACAAGCCGGATGTCGATTCGATCGAAGGGCTGTCTCCTGCGATCTCCATCGATCAGAAGACAACGAGCCGCAACCCGCGCTCTACGGTTGGTACGGTCACGGAGATTTACGACTACTTGCGCTTGTTGTATGCGCGTGTCGGCCGGGCGATTTGTCCCGAACACGGCATCGAGATTCAATCCCAGACGATTGAACAGATGGTCGATCGCCTGATGGAGTATCCGGAGCGCACCAAAATGCAAATTCTCGCTCCGATGGTTCAGGGGCGCAAAGGCGAGCACGTCAAGCTGTTGGAAGATATCCGCAAGCAAGGCTTTGTTCGCGTGCGCGTAAATGGCGAGATTACCGATTTGTCCGAGGACATCAAGCTGGAGAAAAACAAGAAGCACAACATTGAGGTTGTGGTGGACCGCGTTGTCGTGAAGCCGGATGTGCAGTCTCGCCTGGCGGATTCCCTGGAAACGGCCTTGCGTCTGGCAGATGGCAAAGTCATCGTCGACGTGATGGAACAAGAGGAGCTGTTGTTCAGCGAGAAGCACGCTTGCCCGATTTGCGGATTTTCCATTGGCGAGCTGGAGCCGCGGATTTTCTCCTTTAACAGCCCGTTCGGTGCGTGCTCGGAGTGCGACGGGTTGGGAGTAAAGCTGGAAGTAGACCCGGATATGGTTGTTCCAGATGCCACCAAGACGTTGCACGAAGGGGCGATCGGCGCATGGGAGCCGAAGTCGTCGACGTATTACCAGCAGTTGTTGGAATCGGCTTGCCGCCACTTCCATATTCGCATGGATATCCCGTACGAGGAGCTGACTCCTGAGCAGGTGCAGATTTTGATGTACGGCAGCGAAGGAGAGAAAATCCAGTTCCGCTATGAAAATGAGTTCGGGCAAGTGCGGGAAGCAGTCGTGCCCTTCGAGGGCGTCGTGCCCAACCTGCAAAGGCGTCATCTGGAGACCAGCTCCGACTACATTCGCGAGCAAATCGAAGGCTTCATGAGCCAAAAGCCTTGTCCTGTCTGCAAAGGGCATCGTTTGCGCCAGGAGAGCCTCGCTGTGAAGATCGGCGAGCGCAGCATTTCGGAGCTGACGACTTTGTCTATTCTCGATGCCCATCAGTTCGTTGACGGACTGGAGCTGACGGAGCGGGAAGCGAAGATCGCCAATCTGATCGTCAAAGAAATCAAGGCACGGCTTAACTTTTTGATTGATGTCGGACTGGATTATCTCACCTTGAGCCGTGCGGCAGGGACGTTGTCGGGGGGAGAGGCGCAGCGGATCAGGCTGGCTACCCAGATCGGCTCCAGCTTGATGGGCGTCCTCTACATTCTCGATGAGCCGAGCATTGGTCTGCATCAGCGGGACAACGCCCGTCTGATCAAAACGTTGGAGCATATGACCAAGCTGGGGAATACGCTGATCGTCGTCGAGCACGACGAAGATACGATGATGGCTTGCGATTATATTATCGATATCGGTCCGGGAGCAGGCATCCACGGCGGTCAAGTAGTGTCTGCCGGCACGCCGGAAGAAGTGATGAAAGATGAAAACTCGCTGACAGGCGCTTATTTGAGCGGCAGAAAGTTCATTCCTGTTCCGCTGGAGCGCAGAAAGCCATCTGACAAATGGGTGAAGATCGAAGGCGCGAAGGAAAACAACCTGAAAAACGTTACGGCCAAATTTCCACTGGGGCTGTTCGTTGCTGTGACAGGGGTATCAGGCTCCGGGAAAAGTACGCTCATCAATGAGATTTTGCAAAAGGTGCTGTCGCGCGATCTGAACGGCGCCAAAGTAAAACCGGGCGAACACCGCCGAATCGTCGGGCTGGAGCATTTGGACAAAGTAATCGACATCGACCAATCGCCGATTGGCCGGACGCCGCGTTCTAATCCGGCGACGTATACGGGTGTTTTTGATGACATTCGCGATTTGTTTGCCTCGACGAACGAAGCCAAGGTGCGCGGTTACAAAAAGGGCCGTTTCAGCTTCAACGTCAAAGGCGGCCGTTGCGAGGCGTGCAGCGGTGACGGGATTATCAAAATCGAGATGCACTTTTTGCCGGACGTGTACGTGCCTTGCGAAGTGTGCCACGGCAAGCGCTACAATCGGGAGACTCTCGATGTGAAATACAAAGGCAAGAGCATCGCAGACGTCTTGGAGATGACGATTGAGGATGCGGTTGAGTTTTTCCGCAACCTGCCGAAGATCGAGCGCAAGCTGCAAACGATCGTGGATGTAGGTCTTGGCTACATGAAGCTTGGACAGCCTGCGACGACTCTCTCCGGTGGCGAAGCGCAGCGTGTCAAGCTCGCATCCGAGCTGTATCGCCGCAGCACAGGGCGTACGTTGTACATCTTGGACGAACCGACGACAGGGTTGCACACAGACGATATTGATCGTCTGTTGAAGGTGTTGCAGCGTCTGGTGGAAAATGGCGATACGGTACTGGTCATCGAGCACAACCTGGACGTCATCAAGACAGTTGACTACATCGTCGATTTGGGGCCAGAGGGCGGTACGCGCGGCGGTCAGATCGTCGGATCGGGTACTCCGGAAGAAGTGGCGAAGCTGGAAGGCTCGTATACCGGAACATACCTCAAGCCGATTTTGGAAAGAGACAAAGCGAGAACGATTGCCAAGCTGGAACAGCTGGTGTCGAAGTAAACCAAAGACTGCCTCTCTGATTGTTCAGGGGGGCGTCTTTTGCTGTTTAAAAAAGAAAACGAGTGACTGGCAACTGGCACATGGTCGTGCGGTGATGCAAGGGCGAGACGGAGGAGGAGAAGCTATGGATTACGCAAAGCAAGCGATAGCTGCGCTTCCGGCCGATTTGGTTCAGGAGGCCGAGCGCTGTTTTGACGGGCAGGACCCGGCTCATGACTGGCAGCATAATCTGCGCGTCATGGCGATGTGCGAGCGGATTGGCTGCGAGGAAGGGGCGGACATGCAGGTATTGCGGCTGGCAGCGTTGCTGCACGATGTCGGAAGGGCACAAGAGCGCGCAACCGGGGAATGCCATGCCGAGATCAGCGCGAGGGCAGCAGGAACATGGCTGCAAGAGCGGGGAATGGAGCAAGCTGAGATCAAAAGGGTGCAGTCGGCTATATTGGCTCATCGCTTTCGCAAAGACCGTCCTCCAGCATCGTTGGAGGAGAAAATTTTGTTTGATGCAGATAAACTCGATTCAATAGGCGCTATTGGAGTCGCCAGAGTTTTTGCTTATACTGGTGTTATTGGAGGTCCTATCCAATCTGACGACGAGGAGCAGCATACTCCGGCAAAAGAATACGAATGGAAGCTGAGACGCATCAAAGACAGGCTGTACACGCAAACAGCCCGGCAAATTGCCGAGGAGCGTCACGAGTTCATGGTTCGATTTTTTGAGCGCTGGGACTTGGAAGGAAAAGGGCTCTTGTAGACACTGGTGACGCCAGCCAAAGGAGGAATGAGAATGATCCGTTGGATAATCAAAATGCTGCTGAACGGCGCGGCCTTGCTTCTGATCAGCAAATGGTTTACGTCTATCTATGTTGCCAATTTCACCGTGGCCTTGTGGGCCATTCTGATTTTGGGTGTCGTGAACACGTTGATCCGCCCCGTTTTGACGTTTTTCACCTTGCCGCTGACGATCTTGACGATGGGGCTGTTCTGGTTCGTCATCAACGCCCTGACGTTTGCTTTGACAGCCTACTTCATCGACGGTTTCGAGGTAGGACCGTGGCCAGACAACATCGGCATCGTGATGGTAGCCGCTGCGCTGATGAGTATTTTCGGCTGGCTGATTGAAATGGTCGTCGGCATGAAAAAAGAGAAAAGGTAGCAAGCATCAAAAAACCCGCGTGCTCGTTGAGGAGTGCGCGGGTTTGTTAGTGATAGGGGATCATGCTTGAACTTTTGATTTTTCTTCTTCTCTCATGTGTGGCGGAAGAGGTTCATGGAATATGGCAGCTTTTAAAGCGCCTGAGGAATTCAAATTAGACAGACCGCCAAAGAACTTGCAAACAGTCGAAAGCACTTTCTTCATGAGTATCATCCTCTCGAAAAAGTTTTTTCCAGAACAGATACGAGCCGAAACGAAGCAGGCGTAAGAAATAAAGATTGATAGAAAACTGCTAGGATGTAAGTCATAGAGTGCTTATAGGAATATTCTACCAACAATAGTGAAAGAATGCAACCGACTGTGATTAGTAATATTGCGATCTTCCGGTGTCTTTTTTGAATTGCAGGATTGTCAGGCATGTACGTATGTTTTGCTGGACCGTATAAGTAATTGATCAGAGCGCCTGCCCCTGCAGTAATAAGTGTCAGGAGTGACAAGGCAGGGGGAGAAGGCATGGGAACATATTTGATAATGGCGCCACCGACTAACAGGAGTAGGAGTGTTGCTCCCAGGCATGACCACGGGTTTTTCAAATGAACGCCGCCCGTCAACGTTCGGAGTATAAAGAGACTGCATAGAAGAGGAACAACTTCCACAAGTAATCCTAATGCAGCAGATACGAGCAGAATGATGAAAAGATTAAGAGCATTAAGCAAGAAAAGTTCGATTCCGTGTGCGAGTTGTCCCACAGTATACGGCGTATCGTCTGTCTTGATGCGTTGGGCAATTTTCCCTGACATTTTCCCTGTCCAGGTCATATTGGGGGCCTCCCTGCTATCGATTTACAAACGAAATGCGAAAACTGGTGATGCCATCAGCAGATTTAACCTGAATTTTGCCATTGTGTCGTTCTATTACGTTTTTGACAATCGCGAGTCCAAGTCCGCCTTCTCCATTCTTTTTGGTGGTATAGCCCATTTGGAAGATTCCATTCAGCTTGTTCTCGGGAATTGTTGGGCCACTGTTTTCGATATAGAGGTAATGCTCGCTGTCTGTTTGGCCCCATTCCAAGCGTATGTAACGATTTTCCTCCAGTTCAAAGGAGGTTGCGCGAATGGCGTTGTCGAGTAAGTTGCCTAACATTTTGATCAGATCATATGTCTTATATTGTGAGAACTGGCTGATTTCTTTTATTTCCATCGTGAGCGAGATCCGCTCAGCCAGGCAGACTACCATTTTGGATTGCAACAAAGAGGCGATTGCAGGATTTTTGATTTGCTCCAATATTTGCGAGCTTGAATCCGCAGATTTTTCGATCAAAACGGTTTCCTTCAGCAGTTGTTCCACGTATTCTTTCGCATGACTATGCAATTCTTTTTTCAAAAGGCCGTTGATGGCAGTGTAATGGTTCAAGGAGTCATGCTTGATAGAGCGAACAGCCGTATATAAATCTTGAATGCTGCTCAAATAAGGTGTGCCTGTTTCTTCTTCTACCCGATTGATAGTCAGGTTTAAATAAATACGGAACAAAATTACAATGGCAATAAATAGCCCCAAAATGGCCAGTTGAAAAAACAATTGAAACTGTGGAGTATAAAGAGCGAATATGGATGAATTGTTTCCTCGTAGAAAAAACGATGTGTTCATGAACAAGATAAGGAAAAATTCAATACTGCCCAATAAGATCAGCAGGAACAGATATCGATTTAACCGATTCAAATTGTTGTACTGGAACATCTGGCGAATATCGAACTTATTTGCTCGTAACAGTATGCAAACGGCCAGAAAGACGCCGAGGTACAAAATACGTGCTACGACAGCCAGAGTGGTAGAGGACATGATCTCCTCTAAAAATAATTGCTGACTGTTAAAAATGGCAATGATAATTGACTCGGTTAGAAGCATAATACCGATTGCAACTGTTCCCATAAAAACCGCTTTGAGAAGATTGAAGTGGTAGAAAAGAACAAGGAGAACAACTGTACATACAAACATCAGCATCACTTTCGGCTGATACAATACCTCCAACACAGTGAGCAGTTCACCAGTCACGGCAAACAACAGGCTAAAGAGAATAGCTTGTTTTTTCTTCTCAAACACCGACAGGTTGAAAAAAGCTAAACTAATCGTCAGTAGCAAGAAGGCTTCGGGTAGGTCTACGAGTAAGAAACGGAGTAAAAAGTCCAAGTTGTTGCCTCCTCTTTTTGTCCGACATTCGGAAAAACAGTCTATATATGAACTGTAACTCGGATTTTGCCTGATACCAACCTCATTTTCTATCTTATGAAATAACAAGAAAAATGTAAATGATACGACAAATTGATCCGATAGACACGAGGACTTGCCTGGCAAAGGTTGTCGGAGGCAAGACGGTTTCGATACAATAGAAGAACTACCGGGGACGGTTATCCCAGACAAGGGGGAAGCTTTGATGCGAAGGACAAATGTAAGCCACATTGTGGATCATTTCAATATGACGATTTTGAGTGGCGAGGAAGGGCTGGGACGCGAGATTACAGTGACGGATTTGAGCCGTCCCGGATTGCAGTTGGCTGGCTACTACTCCTATTACGCGGAAGAGCGGATTCAGCTGTTTGGCTTGACGGAAATCAACTTTTTCCAAACGTTGAACCGAGATGAACGACTGGAGCGGATGAACTTTTTGATGCAAGGGCAGACGCCATGTTTTTGCGTCACCCGCAACCAGCCTGTACCTGAGGAAATGATCGAGGCGTCGAACAACTGGGGCGTGCCTGTACTTCAATCCCCTCTGGCTACGACTACGCTTGTCGGCAAAATGACCAACTTTCTGGAGAATCGCCTCGCGCCTACTACCACGATTCACGGGGTGCTCACAGACATTTACGGCGTCGGGGTTCTGATTATGGGATCGAGCGGAATCGGGAAAAGCGAAGCGGCTCTGGAGCTGGTCAAGCGCGGGCATCGCCTGGTTGCAGACGACGCTGTCGAGATTCGCCAGACGCAAGGTGGTCAGCTTAGCGGCAGCGCCCCCGAACTGATTCAGCATCTGCTTGAAATTCGCGGGGTGGGGATCATCAACGTGATGACCATGTTCGGAGCAGGTGCGGTCCGCAATGTGAAAAATATTGAAATGGTGGTTCAACTGGAGCTGTGGGAGCCACACAAAATGTACGAACGTCTGGGGCTGGACGAAGAAACGTTGAAGATCATGGACACGGAAATTCCGATCATTACCGTTCCAGTGCGCCCAGGACGAAATCTGGCTGTCATTATCGAAGTGGCGGCGATGAACTTCCGCTTGAAGCGGATGGGCTACAATGCGGCGATGCACTTCTCGCGCAAGCAGTCCAACGCGATTTTGGAAGATGCCGATTCGGACTTGTAGGACGAGGAGCAGCGCATGAGAAAGACAACACGTTATCCGGTCCAGGGAGCGAACCCTCTCTGGCAAATGTATCGCACGGTCAGCTTTTGGAAAGTCATGAAAAACTTCATTGTCATCCAGCTTGCCCGCTATACGCCTTTTCCGGCCTGGAAAAACTGGATGTACCGTACTTTTTTGCGCATGGAGGTCGGGCATGAGACTGCCGTGGCGTTGATGGTCATGATGGATACGATGTTTCCGGAGTTGATCAAAATCGGCAAGAACAGTGTGATTGGCTACAATACGACCATCCTCGCTCATGAGTATCTGGTCGAGGAATACCGCTTGGGCGAAGTAATCATCGGCGACAGAGTGTTGATTGGAGCCAATACGACTATCTTGCCAGGCGTGACGATTGGGGACGGAGCGATCGTAGCAGCAGGAACCGTGGTACATAAAGACGTAGCGCCGGGGGCTTTTGTCGGCGGCAATCCGATGCAAGTGATCCGCGCCGGAGGGCTTGCGGACCATTAGGGAGTAGGGCTGTTCGTCAGCGAGTAGAAGAATTAGGTAGAAAAGGGAGTCCGTTGATTGGCGGGCTTCTTTTCTATATTTTATGTAGCGCAAGATCATGGTAAAGAATTTTTCGACTATTCTTATCTCTGTTGACCTTAAACGGAGCTTCGTGGTAATCTTCTTCATAACACTTTAGTTTGTTACCATATTAGCAGAGTAAAGCGAATGGGTGGAGGGAATGACGATGGCGAAGCCGTTGGGATTTGAAAAACCGCTGGGGATGCGGGACATATTACCGGAATCACTGGCGAAACAACGGCATTTGGAGCGGTCGTTGCGACATTGTATCGAGCGTTGGGGATACGAGGAAATCTCCACGCCTTCTCTGGAGTATTACGATACGGTCGGGACGGCGAGCGCAACATTGACGGACCGAATGTTCCGGCTTTTGGATAAACAGGGGCATACCGTTGTGCTTCGGCCGGATATGACTACGCCAATCGCTCGCGTTGTTTCTTCTTTATATAAGGATGTGCCGCTGCCGATCCGGCTGTTTTACCAGGCCAATGTATTTCGGGCGCAGGAAAAGGAAGCTGGCCGGAATGCGGAGTTTTTTCAAACGGGAATTGAGCTGATCGGGGATGGCTCAGTTGATGCGGATGCCGAGGCCATCGCGCTTGCTGTATTTTGTCTGCGTGCGGCAGGGGTAGAGACGTTCCGCATTGCCATCGGACACGTTGATTTTGTTGACGGGCTTTTGGAGGATGTGATTGCCGATGAGGACACGCGCCAGCAATTCCGCCAGTTTTTGTACGAACGCGATTTTGTTGGTTTTCGCCAATTGCTGGAGACGATCGGGATCGATTTCGAAGCGAAGAAACGGCTGGATGCCTTGCTTCGTTTGCGCGGCGGAAAAGGCAAGATTGCCGAGGCGAGAGCCTTAGCAGGGGATGGAAAAGCGGGGCAAGCGGTAGAAACGATTGCTTCGCTGTGGGACTCACTGGAAGCTTACGGCGTCACCGAAGATTTGCTGTTGGACTTCAATTTGATTATCAATCTGAATTACTACACGGGTGTCGTGTTTGAAGGATACGCAGCCGATCTCGGCTCTCCGCTGTTGGGTGGCGGCCGTTATGATCAGCTTTTGGCGCAATTCGGACGTTCCGCTCCTGCCACCGGGTTTGCGATTAAAATGGATCGGCTTTTGACCGTTACTCCCTCTGTAAAAGGGGAAACTACCGAACGAATTTTGCTGCTGTATACGGAAAAACGGCGTCAGGAAGCGCTGGCAAAGGCACAGCAGCTGAGGGCGGAGGGAGTCGTGGTTATCACGAGACTCGTTGGCGGCAGGGCAGAGATCGCGGCAGAAAATGGTCAAGGATACAGCAGGGTGATTTGCATGACGGAACAGGAGGATTAGCAGATGGCGTTTTTCGCAAATGAGCAAAAGCTGACGATTGCCATGCCCAAGGGGCGGATTTTTGAAGAGGCTGTGCACTTTTTGCAGCAAGCTGGCCTGGAAGTAACGGCTGAGTTGCAGGACTCGCGCAAGCTGGTCATTCCGGTGGAAAATGCCAGTCTTGAGTTCATCCTGGCAAAGCCTGCCGATGTCCCGACATATGTGGAGTACGGAGTTGCTGATGTGGGTGTAGTCGGCAAGGATGTTTTGCTCGAAGAAGAACGGGATGTGTACGAGCTGCTGGATTTGCAGATTGGCTACTGCCGCATGATGGTGGCAGGATTGCCCGATTGGAAGCCGACCGACTCGCCGCGAGTAGCGACGAAATACCCGAAGATTGCTTCCCGTTATTTTCGCGAGCAAGGGCAGCAGGTCGAAGTTATCAAGCTGAATGGCTCGGTTGAGCTGGCTCCGATGATCGGACTGGCTGACCGCATCGTGGATATTGTCTCTACGGGGCGGACGCTCAAGGAAAATGGCTTGGTGGAGCTGGAGCATATTTGCGAGATTACGACTCGGCTGATTGCCAATCGAGCGAGCTATCGGATGAAAAGCGAAGCGGTCGATGACATCGCCGGAAAATTTCTTGAGGTCATTCCAGGCAGAAAATAGAGACGGGGAGAGGAGAGCGACCATGCGGATTATGGCAGCCAGCGAGTTTGACGGGAAGCGGTCAGTGGAGTCGGGTACGAGAGAACAGCAAGAAGCTGTCAGAGCCATTTTGACGGATGTTCGGGAGCGCAAAGATGAAGCATTGCGGGAGTATACAGAGAGGTTTGACCGCGTGCGACTGGAGCAGTTTCGGGTGACGGAGGCGGAATTTGCCGAGGCGAACGGGCAAGTATCTGCACAGGTCAAAGCTGCACTGGAGGAAGCGGCAGAGAACATCCGCGATTATCATAGTCGTCAGGTGCGCCAGTCGTGGTTTGTGACAAAAGAAAGCGGCACGATGCTGGGGCAGCTGGTTCGTCCTTTGCAGCGGGCGGGACTGTATGTGCCAGGGGGCACGGCAGCCTATCCTTCTAGTGTGTTGATGAATGCGATTCCGGCAAAAATTGCGGGCGTTCCAGAAGTAGTGATTACAACGCCTCCCGGAGCGGACGGCAAAGTAAACCCGGCGATTCTCGTCGCAGCGCAAATTGCGGGGGTAACGGAGATATACAAAGTGGGCGGAGCGCAAGCCATTGCGGCACTCACCTATGGAACGGAGCAAATCAGGGCGGTAGACAAGATCGTCGGACCGGGAAATATTTTTGTCGCTCTGGCAAAGCGGGAAGTGTTTGGGCTGGTCAGTATCGACATGGTGGCAGGACCGAGCGAGATTGCCGTATTGGCTGACGAAACGGCCAATCCGCGTTATGTAGCTGCGGATTTGCTGTCGCAGGCTGAGCACGATCCGATGTCTGCTGCCATCCTGGTCACTGCGTCGCAGGAGTTGGCCGAGCAGGTAGCTGTTGAGGTAGAACGGCAGTTGGCGGATTTGCCCCGCCATGCGATCGCCGCGGCAGCCATTCGCGACTACGGAGCCATTTTGCTTGTCAAGGATTTGGACGAAGGGTTTGCGGTCATCAACCAGATCGCTCCCGAACATTTGGAGATCATGATTGCCGAGCCATTCGCACAGCTTGGGAAGGTACAAAATGCCGGGGCTATTTTTCTCGGCCCGTACAGCTCGGAGCCTGTCGGGGATTATTTTGCCGGAACGAATCACGTCATTCCGACCAATGGCACTGCGCGTTTTTCCTCTCCTCTGTCAGTGGATGACTTTATTAAAAAGTCCAGTGTCATTTCCTACAGCAAGCATGATTTGCGAAAAAACGGACAAAAGATCGTTACCCTGGCTGAACAGGAAGGGTTGGCAGGACATGGGCGCGCCATAGCGGAAAGGCTGCGCGACTTTGAACGCGAAGAGCAGGAGTGTGGCAAACGATGAGTGAACGTACGCTGCGTACAGCAGAAATAGAGCGCAACACAAATGAGACGCAAATCGCCCTTTCCTTTGGGGTGGATGGTTCCGGGGAAAGCAGTCAGGCTTCAGGCGTACCCTTTTTGGATCACATGCTTGACTTGTTCACGCGTCACGGGCATTTCGATCTGGCGGTAAAAGCAAAAGGGGATATCGAGATCGACTATCACCACACGGTGGAGGATATCGGCATTTGTCTCGGACATTGTATCCGCGAGGCGTTGGGGGACAAAAAAGGAATCAAACGGTACGGCAACGCTTTTGTTCCGATGGATGACGCGCTGGCCCAAGTGGTGATCGACATTAGCAATCGGCCGCATCTGGAGTATCGGGCTGCCTATCCGACGAACATGGTTGGGCAATTTCCGACTGAGCTTGTGCACGAGTTTTTATGGAAGCTGGCGCTTGAAGCGCGGATCAACTTGCACGTGATTTTGCATTACGGCCACAATACGCACCATATGATCGAAGCCATTTTCAAAGCGCTCGGCCGCGCTCTGGACGAAGCGACGACGATTGATCCGCGTGTCAAAGGGGTCCCGTCTACCAAAGGGGTTTTGTAGCATGATTGGCATCATCGACTATGGCATGGGCAACTTGTACAGCTTGAGCAAGGCTCTGGAGCGGCTCGGTTATTCGTACGAATTTGTGTCCGCCCCTGAGCGGTTGCAGGAGTATAGCGGGTTGATTTTGCCCGGAGTAGGGGCTTTTGGCGACGCTATTGCGAACATCAGAGAGCTGGGGCTGGATCAAGCCATCCGTTCGTACGCGGCTACAAACAGGCCGATTTTGGGCATCTGTCTGGGGATGCAGCTCTTGTTCGACAAAAGCGAGGAGCATGGGGAAAATACCGGGCTTGGCTTGATTGGCGGAGAAGCAGTCCGCTTCCAAGGGGATTACAAGGTGCCGCACATGGGCTGGAATCAGTTGCGTCTGCACCGCGAGCATCCGCTTTTGGCGGGAGTTGCAGAAGGCGATTATGTCTACTTTGTCCACTCTTATCATGTGAAGTGCAAACCAGAGGTGCTGCTTTCGACGAGCGACTACTATCAGGATGTGACAGCGATTGTGGCGCAGGGCGAAGTGTACGGGATGCAGTTCCACCCGGAAAAAAGCGGCGAGACCGGAATGCGGCTGCTGCGCAATTTTGCCGTTCAATGCGAGGGGGTTTTGGCGTGAGTTTTATCATTTATCCAGCTATTGATATTCGCGGTGGAAAATGCGTGCGGTTGTTTCAAGGAGATTATGCAAAGGAAACGGTGTACGCCGATTCTCCGCTTGCCATGGCAAAGCGTTGGGTGGAACAGGGAGCATCCTGGGTACATCTCGTTGATCTGGACGGCGCCAAGGAAGGGAAGCCGGTCAACGCTGCGATCATCAAGGAAATTGCCCGCACGATTTCCGTACCTGTGCAAGTCGGCGGCGGCATCCGCACGGAAGAGCAGATCAAGGACTATCTTGAAGCAGGTGTGGCGAGGGTGATCGTCGGTACGGCGGCGATTGAAGACGAGCCTTTTACCAAGCGGATTTTGCAAGCTTATGGCGACCAAATCGCCATCGGGCTGGACTGCCGCAACGGCATGGTGGCGACGCGGGGGTGGCTGGAGACGACTGACGTGTCAGCGACTGAGCTGGCCAAGCGGCTCGTCACGTATGGTGCGGAAACGTTCATTTATACAGATATCGCCCGTGACGGTACGATGACAGGGCCGAATGTCGCGGAAATTGCTGCACTTGCGCAAGCGACAGGCAAGTCGGTTATCGCATCGGGAGGAGTAAGCCAGCTTGACGATCTTCTGGTGTTGGCCCAGCACGCAGCCGACGGCGTTTCCGGGGCGATTGTCGGAAAAGCGCTCTACACGGACGCTTTTACATTGGAAGAAGCGCTTGGTCGGATGGAGGGACGTGAAAGCAATGTTGGCTAAACGAATCATCCCTTGCCTCGACGTAAAAGACGGTCGTGTCGTAAAAGGAGTTCAGTTTGTAGGATTGCGCGACGCCGGAGATCCGGTCGAGCTGGCGAAAAAATACAGCGAGGAGCGGGCGGACGAGCTTGTTTTTCTCGATATTTCCGCTTCCCACGAAGGGCGCAAGACAATGGTGGACGTCATCGAGCGGACGGCAGCGAATATTACGATTCCTTTTACCGTTGGCGGCGGGATCAACAGCGTGGAGGACATGAAGCGGATTTTGCGGGCGGGTGCGGATAAAATCTCGTTGAATACGGCTGCGGTGCTTCGACCGGAGCTGGTTCGCGAAGGGGCGAGTGTGTTCGGCTCCCAGTGCATCGTGGTTGCGATCGACGCCAGAGCAGTGGGAGAAGGGCGTTGGGACGTGTATACGCACGGCGGGCGCAATTCTGCGGGAAAAGATGTCATCAGCTGGGCGCAGGAAGCAGAAGCGTTGGGAGCTGGCGAAATTCTTTTGACCAGTATGGATGATGATGGCGAGAAGAAGGGCTTTGGAATTGAATTGACCAAGCAAGTCTCGGAAGCGGTAAACATTCCGGTGATTGCCTCTGGGGGAGCGGGGTCGAAGGAACATTTTTACGATGTGCTGACAGCGGGGAAGGCCGATGCTGCTTTGGCAGCTTCGATTTTCCACTATGATGAGACATCGATCCAATCGGTGAAAG
>NZ_CP085874.1:4737500-5492500 GCF_013284375.2 Brevibacillus sp. HD3.3A | reverse complement strand
AAGTCCTCTATGAGGTTATAGAAAAATGGGACCCGTCCATGGTAGAAGTGTATTTCTACATGGCGAACAACTACGCCAATCTCGAAGATTACCAGATGGCTGAAGAAATGGCTGTGCGCTATTTGCAGGAAGCCGGCAACGGACATTATCGGGAGGAAGCGGAAGAACTGCTCGATTACATTTACTTCGAGCTGGACTTGCCGCCGCGTCATTTTCTCCCGAGCGAAAATGAAGATGTGTACAGCAAACATGAGCGGGCACGTCGCAGCTTGGAAGAAGGCCGCTTCCTGGAGGCTTTGGACATTTTGAAAGAAATCGTGGAAGCCGACCCTGACTTTTTGCCAGCCTGGAACAATTTGTCCCTCGCCTATTATTACGTGGGCGACTTCCAGCAAGCGATGGAGACGATCGAGAAGACGCTGGAAAAAGAGCATGGCAATTTGCATGCCTTGTGCAATCTGGCTGTTTTGCTCTCCCATCACAACCATACTGTTGAGCTGTTGGCTTTGATGGACATGCTCAAAAAAGTCGTGCCGTTCCATCCGGAGAACACCTACAAGCTGGCGACGACAATGGGAGTCCTGGGACAGCATGACGAAGCTTTCTTCCACTATCAGCGTATGCTGCGCGCTGGCCGTCCGCACGAGGCTTGCACGTACCACTACGCGGCGATCTCGGCGTATTTGAGCGGACGAAAAGAGCAGGCACTGCGCTGGTGGCAAAAAGCAAAGCAGATGGACCCGGAATCCGGAATTGCTGACCAGTACATTCACATGGTAAAAAGCGAGCAAGAAGGGGAAACTATAAAGCCGATCCCTTATCAATACAATCCTCCGCAACGCGATGTTTCGTGGGAAAAAGCGCCTTTTACGGGAGTAGAGGATTTCAAAAACGATCCGATGATTCGTGCTTCGCTTTTGTGGGCTTTGCAGCATGGGCGGGACGAAGTCAAATTCGCCGTTTTGCAAACTTTGTCGTTGATCGGCGATGACGAGGCTGAACATGCCGTTCGCCAGTTTTACTACCAGACGGACAACCCTCAACTGCAAAAGCTGGCGTTGCTCGCTTTGGCTGACATGGGGGCGGCGATGCCTGAGGATGCGCCGGACTCGGCAAAGCACGCCAGCCACACGGGGATCGTACAAGGTGAGATGAGTGTGGAAGAGGGCATTCACCGCTACTTGATCGCAGAGGGCCAGCAGGAGGCAGGAGAGTGGTGCCTTCAGGTGTGGAACGTGCATCATGAATATATGCTCAGCCAAGTACAAGTGCGGAAAGCAGTTGCATGGATCGCTGCATTAGAATATGTATACGGAACTGTGGTAAACAGCAAGAAGTCGCAAGCGCACCTGGCTCAAAAGTACGGAGTTTCGGCTGCAACCGTCTCGAAGTGTGTCAAAGTATTGTCGACGCTTGATTTTAAATAGATTATTACTTTATAATAACTATAAATAAAGAAGCGTGTCAGACGAGGAGGCAACATATATGAGCGATCAAAAAGTTTATGATGTGATCATCGCCGGAGCCGGCCCTGCTGGTATGACGGCTGCTGTATACACTTCCCGTGCCAATATGAGCACTTTGATGCTGGAGAGAGGCATCCCGGGCGGTCAGATGGCCAACACCGAGGAAATCGAGAACTATCCAGGATTCAGCTCCATTCTCGGACCTGACCTGTCTACCAAAATGTTTGAACATGCGCAGTCATTCGGCGCTGAATACGCTTATGGCGAGATCAAGGAAATCCGCGATGAAGAGCCATACAAACGCGTAATCGCAGGCGACAAGGAATACTTGGCGAAATCTGTGATCGTTGCTACCGGAGCAGAGCACCGTCTGCTCGGAGTGCCGGGAGAAAAAGAACTGTCCGGCCGCGGCGTTTCGTATTGCGCGGTATGTGACGGAGCTTTCTTCCGCAACAAAGAGCTGGTTGTAGTAGGCGGCGGAGACTCTGCGGTTGAGGAAGCCGTATTCTTGACCCGCTTTGCTTCCAAAGTAACGATCGTACACCGTCGTGATCAGTTCCGCGCCCAAAAAATCTTGCAAAAACGCGCTTTTGAAAACGAAAAGATCGAAGTGATCTGGGATTCCGCCGTCAAAGAAATTCGCGGTGAAGGAAAAGTTCAATCCGTTCTTTTGGAAAACACCAAAACAGGTGAGCAAAGCGAGTTTGCGACAGATGGCGTGTTCATCTACGTAGGTATGGACCCACTGACAGAAAGCGTCCGTTCGCTGGGCATCACCAATGACGCTGGCTACATTTTGACTGATGAAAAAATGTACACAAAAGTAAAAGGCGTGTTCGCAGCCGGCGACGTTCGTGAAAAAATGCTGCGTCAAGTCGTAACCGCGACCGGAGACGGTTCGATCGCTGCTCAATCCGCGCAACATTACGTGGAAGAGCTGAACGAAAAGATAAAGGAACAAAATGTCACAATCTCTTAACGTGCTTGTAACATGGGTGAAATAATTCAAGGGTAAGATAAAGACAATGAATTGACCCCCTTATCTATATAAACATTGTTGCGTGGCTGAGAATGCAGTCGCGCATCTTTTTTTGTCCAAAAACAGCTTGTACGCTTTGGAAAAACAGATGGGAAAAGTGGGGAAGCGCCCAAAAAGGTGCGAATAGGGCAGTGATTATGGTATGCTATTGTCAGAATCGTAGGAGGCGAGTTGCGTGACGGAATTGGGAAACGACAAGGCCATTAATCTCCTGATCATTACCGGAATGTCAGGTGCGGGAAAAACAGTTGCTGTACAAAGCTTGGAGGATTTGGGTTATTTTTGCGTCGACAACCTGCCCCCTGTACTGATTCCCAAATTTGCCGAGTTGGTCAAACAGTCTGGCGGGAGTATTGAGCGTGTCGCTTTGGTTATCGATTTGCGGGGACGGGAGTTTTTCGAAAGTCTGTCCGTAACGATCGAGAGTCTGGAGCAGATGGAGGGATTGTCGTACCACATCCTCTATCTCGATGCGAACGATCAAACGCTGGTTTCCCGTTACAAGGAAACCCGTCGCAGACATCCGCTTTCACCGAACGGTTCCCCTCTGGAAGGAATACATGCTGAGCGCCGCTTGTTGCAGGAAATGAAGGGCTGGGCGCATCAGATTATCGATACGAGTCAAATGAAGCCGGCACAGCTTCGTGAAAAAATCATCAACCAATACGCACAACAAGGATCACCCCTTACGATCAATGTATTGTCGTTTGGCTTTAAATACGGTACGCCGATTGACGCGGACTTGATGTTTGATGTCCGGTTTTTGCCAAACCCTCACTACGTGGACGAATTGCGGCCCAAGACCGGATGTGATCCAGAAGTGGCTGATTACGTGATGAAACACAAGGAAACAAAAGAGTTCATCGAGAAGCTGACGGACTTTTTGGCGTATACGTTGCCGCATTACCAGCGGGAAGGGAAAAGCCAGTTGGTGATCGGCATCGGATGCACGGGAGGAAAACACCGTTCAGTCGCCATCGCCGAGCATTTGGGGGAGACGTTCGGAAAAGATTTTACCATCCGTGTCAGTCATCGAGACATGGAAAAGAACAAGTGAGCATAGGATGGCAGGAAGAAAAAGCAAGACGATGCACATGAGATAGCCACCTGTTTATTTGTATCAGAAATAATGAGGTGACATATGCCTACTAAGGGAATGGGGAGGCTACAGTCAAGGCCATTACGAATTGTCGTCATTGGCGGAGGAACGGGTCTGTCCGTCCTTTTGCGCGGTCTGAAGCATGAGCCGGTGCATATCACAGCGATCGTAACCGTAGCAGACGATGGGGGAAGCTCGGGACGTCTGCGCGAGGAAATGGATATGCTGCCACCGGGAGACATTCGCAATGTGTTGACTGCTTTGGCCGATACGGAGCCGTTGATGGAAAAAGTCATGCAGTACCGTTTTTCCTCAGGCACGGGATTAGCAGGGCATAATTTGGGAAATCTACTACTTGCGGCGATGAACGAAATCACGGGAGATTTTGTGACCGCAGTGAAAACGTTAAGCGGGGTTTTGGCAGTGCGAGGAGATGTACTGCCTGCATCTACGCAATCCATTCGTCTGAAAGCGGAGATGACGGATGGCTCCATCGTGGTGGGCGAATCCCAAATACCGCTGACGGGCAAGGAAATCAAACGGGTTTTCCTTGATCCTGTGGATGCTGTGCCGCTGAGCGAAGCTCTTTTGGCCATCGCCGAGGCGGATGCCATTTTGATTGGCCCGGGCAGCTTGTATACGAGCATACTGCCCAATTTGCTGGTGCGAGGCTTGTTTGCTGCGCTCAGACGCTCTACGGCCCCAAAGATTTACATTTGCAATGTAATGACACAGCCAGGAGAGACGGACGGTTTTTCCGCCTCCAAGCATGTGCAGGTTATGTACGAACATGTTAACGAATCATTTTTAGATACGATCATTGTCAACTCAGCAGAGCTGCCGAACCACGTATTGGAGAAATACGCGGAAAAAGGAGCTGCTCCCGTCCCGTGCGATCTGAAAAAGCTGCGTCAGCTCGGCTTGCATATTGTTGCAAAGCCGCTGGTCACATTCGAGGACGGTTACCTGCGTCATGATGCGCATGCAGTAAGCAAGCAAGTCGTTTCACTCGTCAAGCGCAGACGAAAGGTGCTGAAGATAGAGAAGGAGTAGTGAAGTTCGATGTCATTCGCCGCACATACCAAGAAAGAACTGACCATGATGGAGGGCGCCGATTGCTGCAACAAGGCCGAATTGTCTGCCTTGATCCGCATGAATGGGAGCTTGCAGTTCGGGGCAGGACGCCTGGTGCTGGATGTGACGACGGAAAACGCGGCGATTGCCAGAAGGATTTACACCTTGATCAAAAAGCTGTTTCAGACGCACTGTGAGCTGCTCGTCCGCAAAAAAATGCGTCTGAAAAAGAATAACGTCTACATCGTGCGTATACCCAACCAGGCCAATGAGATCTTGCAAAACCTGGCGATCATGGACAGCAGTCTCTCGTTCGTACCGGGGATCGCTCCTGAAATCGTGAAAAAGTCGTGTTGCCGGGCCGCCTACCTGCGTGGAGCTTTTCTGGCGGGCGGATCGGTCAATCACCCGGAAGCGTCCAGCTACCATCTGGAAATATTCACTTCCTACCAGGATTTCTGCGAAGCATTGACCAAGATCGCCAATCGGTATAAACTAAATGCCAAGTGCATCGAGCGGAAAAAAGGGTACGTCCTCTATATAAAAGAGGGCGAGAGAATTACCGAGTTTTTAAGTCTTATCGGTGCGCATCAGGCTCTCTTGTACTTCGAAGATGTCCGGATCGTCAAGGACATGCGAAACTCTGTAAACCGGCTGCATAATTGCGAGATTGCCAACATCAACAAAACGGTAAACGCTGCCACAAGACAAATGGAAAACATTCAGCTCATCGATCAGGAAATGGGGCTGGAGAATTTGCCCAGACGCCTGCGGGAAGTGGCGGAGCTTCGCGTGGCTCACCCCGATATCAATTTGAAAGAGTTGGGGGAAATGGTCCCGAGTGGAGTTGTCAGCAAATCGGGAATTAATCACCGCTTGCGAAAAATTAATGAAATCGCTGACAAAATACGAGAAAAACAAAATCTTTCGATGTAATTGCATGCTATACTAAAGGATAATAGTCTACAAGTAAGGAGGTCCATTCATGGTTCAACAGCAGGTTGTGGTTCAGTTGAAGACCGGTTTGCAGGCTCGTCCGGCTGCCTTTTTCGTGCAGGAGGCCAACCGCTTTGTATCGGAAGTATTCGTAGAAAAAGGCAACAAAAAAGTTAACGCGAAAAGCATCATGGGTATCATGAGCCTCGCGATCAGCTCCGGAACGGAGATTACCATTTTGGCGGAAGGGCCGGATGCCTCCCAGGCAGTATCGAGCCTCACGACGTTGGTAAGCAAGGAAGAGTAGAAAGATGGATGAAGACACTGTCCCGAAAGGGGAGTGTCTTTTTTTGTACAGATGCCCATGCATCAATTTCGTGAACGGAGGGTATTGCTAAACAATGTAGAGCGCAAAAAGGAGGAATGACTCATGAGCAATCGTGACACGTGTCAGGATAGCTGCAACGAAGGCCGGGATTCTTATGACATGGACATCGACCGGATGATCAATGAAGGGCTTGGCGGCGGAATCGTTTCTGATCAGAACGGTCTGATCGAAGAAACCAGCGTGGATACGATGACAGGGGCAAGCTCCGCGCAGCAAGCCTTAGAAAACGAGCGATAAGAGGGACGAAGCCATGGATCTGACAAGAGCGCAGGCAATCCTTTATTCTCCTGAGAAAATAAAGGTAGAATACCAGGGTGAATCGGTATGGATCGACTCTGTCGATGAGAAGACGTCCACAGCGCGTATTCATCAGGAAAGAAATCCGGGCAACAGCTTGACTGTGTATGTCAGCCAGTTGGAGGAATTGTGAAGTAGATGCAAAAAACACTCGGCCAGTCGTTGGCACGAGTGTTTTTGTGACGAAAGTCGTTACTTTTTCGCAGATGGCTCTGAAGTAATCACTTTGTCGATCAGTCCGTACTCTACTGCTTCCGCAGCGGAGAGGAAGTTGTCGCGATCCGTATCTTTTTGGATGCGCTCCAGTGGCTGTCCTGTCCGTTCAGCCAGGATGGTGTTCAAGTGGTCGCGCATTTTCAAAATGCGTTTTGCCGCGATTTCGATATCGCTTGCTTGACCTTGTGCACCGCCCAGAGGCTGGTGAATCATGACTTCACTGTTCGGCAGGGCATAGCGCTTGCCTTTTGTTCCGGCAGCCAACAGGAAAGCTCCCATGGAAGCAGCCATTCCGATACAAATGGTGGAAACGTCAGGTTTGATGAAGTGCATCGTATCGTAAATCGCCATGCCGGCAGTGATGGAACCGCCCGGGCTATTTATGTACAGATGAATGTCTTTCTCCGGATCTTCCGCCTGAAGGAACAACAGCTGGGCCACCACAATGTTGGCTACCGTGTCGTTGATGGGAGTTCCCAGAAAGATGATGCGGTCTTTGAGCAGGCGCGAATAAATATCGTAAGCACGTTCACCGCGGTTTGTCTGTTCAATGACGGTTGGAATCAAATTCATGTGCATCTAGTCTTCCTCCTCTCTTTGTAAGATTATCATACACAAAAGGTCAATGAAGGTCAAACACATAAGTGCACGCCCTCCCTACCATGGTTGCCAAATTGTCTCTCTCTAAACCTATGGCGGAACGAATGATTTCATTCTTCCTCTGTGTCCTCCGCTTCCGCCAGATCAACGGCAAGCTTGAGCGTCGCCTTCATTTTTTTCCCTTTGATGATCGTATACTCGTCTATTTGCAAGGCCGATAAGTGATTGATGGCTTCTGCCAGCTCCTGCTGATTTTTGTACGGCTGGATCGTCAACAGGCATTCTTCGTCACTGGCTTCCTGGTATATCAGAAAAAATCGCTCGCCTGCCATGAAGGCACCCTCCCATCTTTATAATTATCCACAGTTTTATCCACAGGTTGTGCACAAAAACATTTGTTCGCGGGATAGCATGCGTTGATTCCCATAGTTTTGGCATAATTGGCTAATCCTTTACATAGGAAAAGTATGGAACAAAAAAGGAGGAATATGAAGATTTGTGTCGAAAAACACAAAATTGGAATTCATTTCATAACAATCAAGGGGTGTTTATTATGCTTCGCAAGTTTTCCACATTGATGCTGACAGCTGCTTTGCTGACCGGAAGCGTAGCTGCAACAGCGGCTTTTGCTCAAACGGCACCTGCCAAACAACAAATCAAAATCACGGTTCAACTTAACGGCAAAGAGCTGCCATTTCCTCAGGACATCGTGACTGAGAACGGGGTAGCTTATGTCAATGCAAGCACTTTGGCAGTCGCACTGGGCGGTGCAGCTGCTTGGGATTCCACAACCAAATCGCTGCTGGTTTCCAAAGACAACAAGTACGGCCTGCGCATGTATGAAAACAACACGTTTGCATACAAAAACGGAAAAGAAACCCGTGTAGCAAACCCGCCGCGTCCCGTGACTGGTGGCGTATTGGTACCGCTGGTGTTCATCGCGGAAGAGCTTGGTGCAAAAGTGTCCTACGATGCAAAAACATGGACATACAAACTGACTACCGAGATCAACAAGTAACGCTTTGGATGATTCCTCCGTTGTGATTGCCCTGTGGCTTCTCGTATAATAGAGAAAAAGCAGGCGCAATCGAGAGGGGACTTACAAAAATGCAAGGAACCACGTTTGCCAGTGTAGCGTTGCTGGTTGGCTTTGTGGTAGTGGCTATATACGTTATGTGCAAAGCGTATTCCCAAAAATACAAAGAGTAACAAATATTTACCAAAAAAGAAGCCGCACCTTTCACGGGTGTGGCTATTTTATTTAATTTTCAGAAAATATATCATGCAGGAATATAAACTTCCACAATAAAACAACCAAAATATTATCATTTCTATTGCAAATTTTCTAAAATATCCTACAATAAAAGAGTGATTCATAGTTTGCACGTAAATAAAGAGGGGGATGTTTCGCTATGAAGAAACAAAAATCACTGTCGATCCTGGCTGCTACCGTAGCACTGGGGACATTGCTTGCAGGCTGCGGGGGCGGCCAGTCCAGCGCACCACAATCGAATGCAAACGGCGGCGGAAGCACCGGAGGCGGAGGGGCTGGGGAAAAACTGGTCATCGCTGTAGTCGGTCCGATGTCCGGTCAATATTCCGATTACGGAAGCACGGCCAAAGCAGGTGCTGAATATGCCCTGAAAGAAAAACAAGAGGCGTTCAAAGCACTCGGCTTTGAAGTACAGCTTTCCGCACAAGACGACCAGGCTGACCCGAAACAAGGGGTAGCGGTCGCACAAATGTTGATTTCCAATCCTGATGTAGTAGGGGTTGTAGGCCACGCAACAACGGGTGCCTCCATCACTGCTGCTGCTCAATACGATCAAGAGAAGCTCGTCATGGTATCGCCATCTGCGACAGGCTCTGACCTGACGGAGCAAGGCAAAAAGATCGTACACCGCATCTGTGCGCGTGACGATCAGCAAGGTTCCAAGGCAGCGATCTATGCGAAAAACCAACTGGGCGTAAAAACAGCGTTCGTCATGCACGACAAGGCTGCTTACGGTCAAGGGCTTGCTGAAGAAGTGAAAAAGCAATTTGAAAAAGACGGCGTGGAAATTGTCGGCTTTGAAGGGGTAACAGCTGGAGAGAAAGATTACAGTGCCGTCATCAACCAGATCGTATCCAAAAATCCGGAAATGATCTACTTCGGCGGTTACTACTCCGATGCGGGCATTATCGTGAAGCAAGCGCGCGAAAAAGGCTACAAAGGCATCTTCATGGGTGGAGACGGCTACGACTCTGCTGACCTGGTGAAAATCGCTGGTGCCGATAACGCGAACAACGTAGTGTTCACTTCTACTGTCGGCGATGTAGGGGCTACACCTGAAGGCAAGAAATGGATCGAAGACTTTGAAAAATCGACTGGCAACAAAGTGGGTATCTTCACATCCTTTGGCTATGACTCCATGGGTGTAATGCTCAGCGGTTTGGAAGAGGCGATCAAAGCGAACGGCGGCAAAAAGCCAACCCGTGAGCAAGTGCTGGAAGCTGTGCACAAAACAAAAGACTACAAAGGCAAATTCGTTAACGTAACGTTCAACGAAAAAGGCGACAACGAGTTCGCGTCCGTATATGTGTACAAATACGAGAACGGTCAAAAAGTATACATCGGGGAAGCGAAATAATCGCTCAGTATGATCAGGCCGTTTCGGACATACTACGTTTGGCACGAAGACCAGCTAACATGAGGAGGGATTCGCATGTCAAACAATCGCAATACGAAAAACGGCGGCAATCAGGGACACAGCAGCAAGACGCAGGGCACGCAAAAGCAAAAGTCCGAGCGAGATCGCAACCTGAATAAGCAAGACCCGCAATAAGCAAAAGCCCACCCAAGCGAGCGATAAGCTCCTGGGTGGGTTTTTGTGTTTACCAGATTCCTTGCTTGCTCGGCAGGCGTTTTTCTGGATGGCCGTAGCCTTGATGCTTGCGGCTTCTGAGGTTTTTGGCTTGTGATTCATGAATTTTGGCGACGAACTCACTCGTACTCATCTTGGTAAAATCCATCGGGCACCTCCATGCGGTTTGGCTTGACGCCTTTCTTTAGGATAGCCCTTTTTCAGCGGCGACAATCGGCAACGTGATTTTTACCGTAGTTCCTTCACCTGGCTTGCTGCTCACTTCCAGATGGCCGTCGTGGTCTTTGATGATTTTGCGGCTGATCATCAGCCCTAATCCGGTTCCATTGTCTTTGGTCGTGAAAAAAGGCTCGCCCAGCTTGGGAAGCAGCTCTTCCGGTATGCCGCAGCCATTGTCGGTAATCGTGATGACCACTTGGCCAGCGGCTTTTGCCGAAGTGGTCAGGGTGACATCTCCATGCCCGCTCATGGCCTCGATTGCATTTTTGATGACGTTGATAAACACTTGCTTGAGCTGGTTTTCTTCCCCGGAGATGAGGGGATCGCAGCCAAAAGCGGTGTGGAAGCGGATGTTCTTCAAGTTTGCTTCTGACGCCAGCAAGGTCAGCACATTTTTCAGCAAGAAGACCAGCGGGAGAGATTTGATCTTGACGTTGTGCGGCTTCGCGAGCACGAGCAACTCACTGACGATGAAATTGATTCGATCCAGCTCGGAAAGCATGATGTCTGCGTACATTTGATGATCAACCAGCGTCGGCTTCAACAGCTGAATAAAGCCGCGCAGCGAAGTGAGCGGATTGCGGATTTCGTGAGCGATGCCCGCTGCCAGCTCGCCGATGACAGAGAGTTTCTCGGCATTGCGCAGCAGCATCTCGTTGTTTCTCCGCTCGGTAATATCGCGGGAAACGATAATGAAGCCGTCGCATTCGCCGTTGTCGGCCAGGATCGGGGTTCCTTTTGCCTCCAGCACGAGCCAGTCGCCGCTCACCGTGCGATAGCGAAATTCACACGTTCGCGGCTCCAGCGTTTCCATTAAATCTTGAAATTGCAGGTCGACGCGTTCCAGATCATCCGGGTGAATGTTTTTGAAGGACAGCTTGCCGGCATGCCTCATCGTTCCCGTGACTCGCTCGTATGAGGGAGAGAGGTGGACGATGTCTCCGTGCTTGTCGGTTATCAAAATCAAATCGTCCGTATGCTCCGCGATAAGTTGGCTTTCTTTTCTGATTTTGGACAAGGCCGCTTCAGATACTTTGCGCTCCATGACATTGCGGGAGACAAACATGACGTTTTTCACCGTGCCATCCTCGGAAGCAACGGGAATCCCGCGTGTCTCAAAAGAAATCCATGTTCCATTTTTGTGCCGGGAGCGAAATTCCAGGAAAACCGGCTGATTCTTTTCGAAAATTTCTTGCTTCTTGGTCAAAAGCAGGGGGAAATCGTCTGGATGTGTAATCTCCAGGCTGCCGGGGGAGACGAGTTCGGAAGGCAAATAGCCCAATTGCTGCTCGACAGAGGGGGAAACGTAGACACGCTTCAGCGACTCGTCGAAAATCGTGACGATATCTTGGGTATGGTCTATCAACAGTCGATACTTGGTTTCTGTTTGAAGCAACGCTTTTTCGACCCGTTTGCGCTCGGAAATGTCTCGCGTGAGGCACGAAGCGGCGATGATGCTTCCGTTTGCGTCGCGTATGGGGGCGGCGGACAACGTAACCTCCACCTGTGTGCCGTCTTTTCGCCTGCGGATCGTTTCGTAGTTGGTCAAATGCACGCCCATGTTTCGGACGGCATCAAACAACTGTCTCGTCTCGCTGACAAGCTCGTCCGGGATAAAGCAGTACGGGGAGGCGTTGATTTCCGCAAGCGACCAGCCGTAATACTGTTCAAATGCCTGATTGACCAAAACGATCTGGTTGTTCATGTCACTGATCGAGATGGCGTCTGTCGTAAAGTGAAAAAATGCTTTCAAAATCTGATCCGGGAAGAAGAGTCTCGCCGCGTCGGGGTGGGAGCGCCTTTTTTTCCACTTGTATGTGGGCGTGAGCTTATCTGTCATAGCTATCCTGCCTTGGCATTCAATTATTTGGATTTGCAGATTCGTGTCAAGATAGTCATAGTATTCGAGCTATTGGGGTTATTTTCCTATCACCAAATTCAGAATAGAAAGGGACAATATGGAAAACGAAAAATTGGCAAACGGAGGACGGTTCAAACTGGACGAAAAAATAGGCTATAATGAAAGAAGGAAAACAGGCGGAGGTGTCTTGCATGAGTACGGGGTTTATTGTTGCGTTGGTGATTGTCTTTGTCCTCATCATCGGACTCACGATATTGATTACAAACAAAGCTTATGCCCGCAAACCGGAGCAGGTAGATCCGCTTCCGGGGAAAGAACTGGCGCAGAAAGAGCTGGATCAGTAGCGCAGAACGAATGAATGGTTTGCCTGTGAGCCTGCGATGGGGATGTGCTGTCGCAGGCTTTCAGGTAGAAAGACAAGGTCAGACCAAGGAAAACAAAAAAGACTGGAGCGAGTCCAGTCTTTTTTCATATGGTACGCCTGAAGGGAATCGAACCCCCGCACATGGTTCCGGAGACCATTGCTCTATCCACTGAGCTACAGGCGTATGATGTGAATGGGTGACACTAATCAATTATAAGGGATTACCACAGGAAAATGCAAACGAAAAACGAGATTTTGTGTGATTTTTTTTCATGAGTGTGAACAGAAGCGGAGCATTAATTTTTGCAGATCATCTTCAAAAATTGGCAGGAAAATTGCAAGAGAGAACGAATATAATGAAAATTAAAGAGACATCTCGCAAGAAGCAGTGGGAAGGGGGCGAACTTCATGAACATGGGACTGGGGTTGTATCAAGAACAGACGCTGAAATTAGTGATGACGCCGGAATTGCGTCAAGCCATTACCATATTGCAATACTCAGCTGTTGACCTGATTTCCTATTTGCAGGATCAGGCCAACGAAAATCCTGTATTCGACCTGGAAGTAGCGGGAGAAGTGGCCTCGGCGAAAGCCGAAAAGCCGGCGCCAGAGATTGACTGGAAGGAAATCGTTGGCAACCGCGCGACGGGTGAGTACTCTCCGGCAAAAAATGAAAGCACTTACAACCCGTTGGATTATGTTCAGCAAGGCAGTGAAAACTTGTATGAGCATCTGGAGCGGCAGCTTGGCTACGTGAAGGGCTTCTCCCCTTTGCAAAGGCAAATCGCACTGTTTTTGATCGGAAACCTGGACGAAAAAGGTTACCTGGAAATAACGCTGGAGGAAGCGAGCCGCAATCTCGGAGTAGAGATGCTGGAGATTGAGGATGTACTGTCGGTCTTGCAGCACTTTGACCCGGTAGGAGTAGCGGCGCGCAGTCTGGAGGAATGTTTGCTGTTGCAGTTGGAGCACCTGGCGCTCGATGACGAGAAGATCGTCATGGTCGTCCGCAACCACCTGCAAGACCTCGCAGACAACCGTTACCAGCGCATTGCCGACAAAGTAGGCTGCACGCCGCAGGAAGTGCAGACGATGGCGGATCTCGTTCGGACGCTGAATCCCAGGCCGGGTGCTCAGTTCTCTCAATCCGAGACAAGATACGTCATCCCGGACGTGACCGTGGAAAAAGTCGGCAGCGAGTACGTGGTGCTAGTCAACGATGTGGCGGCTCCGCGCTTGAAAATCAACAGCTTTTATGAAAAAATGCTCAGTCAGCAAAAAAGCCAGGAAGAAGCGAAGCAGTTTATCCACGACAAGCTCAACGCCGCCATGTGGCTGGCGAAGAGCCTGGAACAGCGCCGTCTGACTCTCATGCGCGTAACGCAGGCGATCGTGGACATGCAACGCGACTTTTTTGACCGGGGCATCCATTATTTGAAGCCGATGACGCAAAAGGAAATCGCCGAGCGCGTCAGCTTGCATGAATCGACGATCAGCCGGGCAACCAGCAACAAATACGTGCAAACGCCGCGGGGAATTTTCGAGCTGAAATACTTTTTCACTTCGGCACTCACCACTTCCAGCGGGTCTGCAACGTCCTCCGAGAGCGTAAAACGCAGAATCAAGGCGCTGATTGAGCAGGAGGATCGCAAGGCGCCACTCTCCGACCAGAAGCTGGGGGAAATGCTGCTTGCAGAAGGAATCGAGATTTCTCGCCGCACGGTCGCCAAGTATCGGGAGGAAATGCTGATTCCATCCTCGGCCAAACGAAAGAGGTTTTAAAAGCCAATGAACAACAGGCAGCTTGAAATTGTCTTGTACGGACGAAAAAAATGCCATCTGTGCGAAGATGTGGAACTGATCATCCGCGCTTTGGCAGAGGAGTTTCCTTTACAGCTAAGCGTCGTGGATATCGAAAGCGATGAAACGTTGCACGAAGAGATGATGCTGGTGATTCCGGTAGTCGCGATTGATGGAGAGGTCGTATTTCGCTCGATCACTCATGTCGTGACCATGGAAGAGCTGCGAGCGGAATTTGCCAGGCGCCAGAATTGACTGAAAAAAGCTCCCCCTGTGCCAATATTTAGGTCAGGGGGAGCTTGCATGTTTGCCTGCGATATGCTACATTCAAGTTGTAGCAAGTGATCTTTTTTTTGTACGAATCGGGACAAAAAAT
Organism: Brevibacillus sp. HD3.3A; assembly: GCF_013284375.2. Taxonomy (NCBI): domain Bacteria; kingdom Bacillati; phylum Bacillota; class Bacilli; order Caryophanales; family Paenibacillaceae; genus Brevibacillus; species Brevibacillus sp. HD3.3A. The sequence continues at coordinate 5,477,901 of NZ_CP085874.1, read as the reverse complement.
GTATATACAGGGACAAAAAACGTCCCGATCAATTTTACAGCCAAGGATGTAAGCACATGCGACGTTTACTGGAACTGCAACAGAAGTTGCTGCCTGACCTGACCAGGGTCTTGCGTGAAAGGTACATGTTGCTCCGATCGATCTATCACTTGCAGCCGATTGGGCGCAGAGGGCTTGCTCAGGCGATGAACACTACCGAGCGCATTTTGCGTTCCGAGGTAGAGCTGTTGAAAGAGACAGGGCTTCTGACGGTTACCGCTGCGGGAATGCAGTTGAGCGGCGAAGGACAGCAAGTGTTGGACGACATGGAGCCGCTTGTCGGCGAGCTGTTTGGCCTCCGGGACTTGGCAGAAGGGCTGCAAAAGAAGCTCGGCATCCCGGAAGTGATCGTGGTGCAGGGCGATGCAGACCAGTCTCCCTGGGTCAAAGCCGAGCTTGGACGCGTAGGCGCGAGAGTTTTGAAGCAAGCGATCCAAGAGGGCGATATTGTCGCTGTGACTGGCGGCACTTCGATTGCCAGCGTAGCCAATCACCTGACGCCTTCCGCTTCGTTCAAGCATGTACAGTTCGTACCTGCTCGCGGCGGGCTGGGCGAGAGAGTGGAGCTGCAAGCCAACACGCTCGCTGCCGCGATGGCTGCCAAGACAGGGGCTACTTATCGGCTGCTGCACGTGCCGGATCGGTTGCACCCGGAAGCGCTGCAAACATTGCTCAAAGAGCCTCAGGTGCAAGACGTTCTCGCGCTTTTGCAAAATACGCGGATCGTGCTGCACGGGATTGGCGACGCGATCGCCATGGCTCGTCGGCGCAATTACTCCGAAGAAGAGCTGGCTGATCTGGCAGAAGCGGGAGCGGTATCCGAAGCGTTTGGCTACTACTTTAATGAAGCAGGCGAAACGGTCCACCGGATGCCGACTATCGGACTTCAGCTGGAAGAAGTGCACAAGGCTGAAACCGTGCTTTCCATAGCAGGGGGCGAAAGCAAGGCAAAAGCGATTCTTTCCTTTGCCAAACAATCGTGTCAGAATGTACTCATTACAGATGAGGGAGCGGCAAGAGCACTCTTGTCCACACGATTGTAACGGGGAAGGAAGTTGATCGTATGTCTACGGCGCAAGTTACGCCGATCCTGGCGATGATTGCAGGAATCGTGCTCAGTTTGTCGCTCGGTTTGCCGATCGCATGGGGGATTGTTTTTGCGATCCTGGTCACACTGGTAAGTGTAAGAAAGCTGGGCTTTTCCATCAGGCAGCAATTCGGCTTTGGCTGGGAAGGTGTCAAGAAGACGAAGCCGGTTCTCATGATCCTGTTTTTGGTGGGCGTGCTGATTCCGCTTTTGATGATGGGAGGAACGATACCCGCGATCATTTATTACGGGTTGTCCATCGTCAACGTCGACTATTTGTTCGTTCTCTCCTTTTTGCTGACAGGAGCAGTCAGTTACCTGCTTGGAACGTCTGTCGGCACGCTTAGCACCATCGGACTTTCCTTGATGGGGATTGCCCACGCAGCAGGGATATCGCCAGCGATTACGGGCGGAGCCTTGATCTCGGGAGCGATGGTGGGGGAACGATTTTCACCAATATCCAGCAGCCGTCTGCTTGTCCTCTCCAATGTAGGGATGACAGAAGCGCAAGATGGAAAAACGAGACGTCCTGCCATGCTTGCCACAGGCATATGCGCCGTTTTGTTTCTCGCTCTCGACCTGTTCCGGTCACAGGCAGGTTCAGGCGAAATGATTCAAATGTATCAGGAGCTTTTGACGAGCCACTTTTCGATTAACTGGTTGCTCATGCTGCCGCTGCTTGTCCTCATCGGGTCTTTTGCCCTGAGGATCAAGGCCGTAACGGCTCTTTTGCTCGGCATTGTCGTCAGTGCCGTGATGGTGCTCGTTCACGGGCAGCTTGATGTCAGCACGTTTTTTTCCGCCATGCTGAACGGCTACGAGCTGCACTCAGGTACAAGGCTGGATCAGCTTGTACACGGCGGGGGGATGGTTGCCATTTTGAACGTCCTGCTGCTGATTGTTTTGGCAGGGTTTTTGAACGGCATATTGAACCAGGCCCAAATTCTTGCCCCGATTGTCGATAAATGGATGGGCGAGACGAAAAATCCGACGCTGCTGGTAGCGAAAGCAACTGCTTTGTCGCTCCTGGTCATCATCATCAGCTGTAACCAGACCATTCCGATTCTGGTGCTGGGAACGACGCTTTTGGACCGATTCTCCCAATGGAGCAAAGGGCGCGAGTTGCTGGGGAAAACCATGCTCGATTCTACGGTAGTCATGCCTGTGCTGATTCCGTGGAACGGATTGTCGATGATGATGGCTCTGACGCTGGGAGTTCCCACCGTACAGACGTTGCCCTTTGTATTTTTCAGCATTTTGTTGCCGATTGTCACCATTCTCTCCACCCGATGGTTTCTTCCGGAAGGTGGGATGATAGCCATAAAGAATAAAGCTAGTTAACGATCAGGAGGTTTTTCTCATGGTAAAAGTAGGGATTAACGGATTTGGACGAATTGGTCGCAACGTATTCCGCGCAGCACTTGGCAATCCGAACGTGGAAATCGTCGCAGTAAACGATCTGACTGACGCGAAAACGCTCGCTCACCTGCTGAAATACGATTCCGTGCACGGCGTTCTGGATCTCTCCGTAGAAGCGGGAGAAAACACGCTGATCGTAGGCGGAAAAGAAATCAAGGTTCTCGCAGAGCGTGATCCTGCTCAACTGAAATGGGCAGACTACGGCGTGGAAATCGTCGTGGAGTCTACTGGCCGATTCACGAAGCGTGAAGACGCAGCGAAGCACCTGGAAGGCGGAGCGAAAAAAGTCATCATTTCCGCCCCTGCTACCAATGAAGACATCACGGTCGTTATGGGTGTAAACGAAGACAAATACGATGCTGCGAAGCACACCGTCATCTCCAATGCATCCTGCACAACGAACTGCCTGGCTCCGTTTGCCAAAGTGCTCAACGATAAATTCGGCATCGTTCGCGGCTTGATGACTACCGTTCACTCCTACACCAACGACCAACAAATTCTCGACCTGCCGCACAAAGACTTGCGTCGTGCCCGTGCCGCTGCGGAAAACATCATTCCTACCTCCACTGGAGCAGCGAAAGCAGTAGCGCTCGTACTGCCTGAGCTGAAAGGAAAGCTGAACGGCTTCGCTATGCGCGTGCCAACTCCAAACGTGTCGGTTGTCGACCTGGTCGTTGAGCTGAAAGCTGACGTAACGGTAGATGAAGTGAACAGCGCGCTGAAAGAAGCAGCTGAAGGCCCGATGAAAAACATTCTGGGCTACTCCGAAGACCCGCTTGTATCGTCCGACTACAACGGAAACCCGGCGTCCTCCACAATCGATGCTCTGTCCACTATGGTACTGGAAGGAAACATGGTGAAAGTAGTTTCCTGGTACGACAACGAGTGGGGTTATTCCAATCGTGTCGTAGACTTGTGTCATTTTGTTGCACAGCGCGGCTTCTAACACGTAAAATAGAACTGTTGTGAAAAAAGGGAGAGCAATCTCCCTTTTCCCATATGTTTTTTCCGAATAAAAAGCCATTGATTTGGGAGGATCGTTCATGAACAAGAAATCTATCCGCGATGTTGAGCTGGCAGGCAAGCGCGTATTTTGCCGTGTCGACTTTAATGTGCCGATGCAGGACGGGACCATCACAGATGATACTCGCATCCGTGCCGCTGTGCCAACCATCCGTTTCCTGATGGAAAAAGGAGCGAAAGTAATCCTGGCGAGCCATTTTGGCCGTCCAAAGGGGCAAGTAGTCGAAGAGATGCGCCTTACTCCTGTCGCGTCCCATCTGTCTGCGCTCCTGGACAAGGAAGTCCGTAAGCTTGACGATTCCACAGGGGCAGATGTCGAAGCGGTAGTAGGAAGCATGGAAAACGGCGACGTGATCTTGCTCGAAAACGTACGCTTCCATGCGGGAGAAGAAAAGAACGATCCAGAACTGGCAAAAAGCTTTGCGGCGCTGGCCGATCTGTTTGTCAATGACGCTTTTGGAGCCGCACATCGGGCACATGCTTCTACAGCAGGAATTGCTCAGTACATACCGGCTGTTGCGGGGCTTTTGATGGAAAAGGAAATCCGCTTCATGGGCGGAGCCTTGTCCAAGCCGGAGCGTCCATTTACGGCGATCGTCGGCGGAGCAAAGGTCAAAGATAAAATTGCTGTCATCGAAAATCTGCTGACCAAAGTGGATCACTTGATCATCGGCGGCGGCATGGCGAATACATTCCTCAAAGCACAGGGCTACGGCATCGGTGCTTCGCTGTGTGAGGATGACAAGCTCGATCTGGCGCGCAGCTTGATGGAGCAGGCAAAAGAGCGCGGCGTCCAGTTGCTGATGCCAGTCGACGTCGTTGTCGCAGACCGTTTTGCGGCAGATGCCGAGAAAAAGGTTGTGGCGATCGACGCGATTCCGGAAGGCTGGATGGCGCTCGACATCGGGCCAAAAACGGTGGAGCAATACCACAGTGTAATCGTAGAGTCCAAAACGGTTGTCTGGAACGGTCCTATGGGCGTATTTGAAATGGACGCTTTTGCAGCTGGCACGATTGCCGTAGCCAAAGCGATGGCTGCGTGCACAGGAACGACGATCATCGGCGGCGGCGATTCGGTAGCTGCGGTGGAAAAAGCAGGCGTAGCCGAGCAGATGACCCACATTTCTACAGGTGGCGGAGCGTCTCTGGAGTTTATGGAAGGCAAAGAACTGCCGGGCGTTGCTGTACTGGCAGATCACGAATAAGAGCGAAGCGGGGGAGTTTGCATGCGGACACCAATTATCGCGGGGAACTGGAAGATGTTCAAGACGATTGCCGAGGCGAAAGCTTTTGCAGCAGAAGCCAAAGCAGGGAACAACACTTCCGGCGTACAAAAAGTCATTTGCGCACCATTTACAGCTTTGGCTGCTTTGACAGAGGCATTGGCAGGAACGGATATTGCCGTGGGCGCGCAAAACATGCATTTTGCCGAGCAAGGGGCATACACAGGGGAAGTCAGCGCGTCCATGCTGAAAGAGATCGGCGTCGAATACGTGATTCTCGGCCATTCCGAGCGTCGTCAATACTTCAATGAAACAGATGAGACGGTGAATCAAAAAGTGGTCGCTGCGCTGGCAGCAGACCTGGTGCCGATTGTGTGTGTCGGAGAAAGCCTGGAGCAGCGGGAAGCAGGCGAGACAGCTAACGTCGTGCGCACGCAGACAGAAGGAGCTTTTGCCGGATTGACAGCCGAGCAGGTGGCAAAAGCGATTATTGCTTACGAACCGATTTGGGCGATTGGCACAGGCAAATCTTCTACGGCTGAAGACGCTAACGAGACGATTGCGATTATTCGCAGTGTCGTAGCAGAGCGATTCGGCCAAGCGACAGCGGAAGCCGTGCGGATTCAGTACGGCGGCAGCGTCAAGCCGGAGAACATCGCAAGCTATATGGCGCAGCCTGATATCGACGGCGCGCTGGTAGGCGGAGCGAGCCTGGCAGCAGACAGCTATTTGCAGCTTGTGGCAGGTGCACAGCAGCAATAGGAGGAGGAGAAACAAATGGCACAAAGACCGAAACCGGTAGCGCTGTTGATTTTGGATGGTTTTGCTTTGCGGAGCGAAACGTATGGCAATGCAGTAGCGCAAGCCAATAAACCGAACTTTGACCGCCTCTGGAACGAGTACCCTCATGCAACGCTTGAAGCGAGTGGACTGGCTGTCGGCTTGCCGGAAGGGCAGATGGGGAACTCCGAGGTAGGGCACCTGAACATCGGTGCGGGCCGCGTTGTTTATCAAGATTTGACTCGCATCACCAAGTCGATTCGGGAAGGCGCCTTTTTTGAAAACGAGACGTTGATTGCTGCCATCGAGCACGCGAAGCAAAACGGCAAGAAGCTGCATCTGTTCGGGCTTTTGTCTGATGGAGGCGTGCACAGCCATATCGAGCATTTGTACGCGATTTTGGAGCTGGCCAAAAAGCAAAGCTTTGACCGCGTTTATATTCACGGCTTCCTCGACGGGCGCGACGTATCCCCGGACAGTGCCGTCGGATACATTGCGCAGTTGCAAGCGAAGATTGCGGAAATCGGCGTTGGTCAGATCGCAACGGTGCAAGGTCGCTACTACGCGATGGACCGCGACAAGCGTTGGGAGCGGGTAGAGAAAGCTTACCGCGCCATGGTGTATGCGGATGCTCCTGCCTATCACGACCCGATTCAGGCGGTCAAGGAATCCTATGAAAAGTCGATCATGGACGAATTTGTCATGCCGACGGTTATCCTTGGCGCTGACGACAAGCCTGTAGCGACGATCGAGAACGGAGATTCCATCATCTTTTACAACTTCCGCCCGGATCGTGCCATCCAAATCTCGCAAGCTTTTACGAACGATGATTTCCGCGGCTTTGATCGCGGAGAGAACCACCCGCGCGATCTGCACTTCGTCTGCCTGACGCATTTTTCCGAGACGGTGAACGGGTATGTCGCTTACAAGCCTTCCAACTTGGACAACACGTTGGGCGAGGTGCTGGCACAGCAAGGCTTGAAGCAGCTGCGCATCGCGGAGACGGAAAAATATCCGCACGTGACCTTCTTTTTCAGCGGCGGCCGCGAGCAGGAGTTTCCAGGCGAGAAGCGCATCCTGATTCCTTCGCCAAAAGTGGCGACGTACGACCTCCAGCCGGAAATGAGTGCGCCTGAACTGACAGATGCGGTCGTGGCGGAGATTGAAGCCGATCATTTCGACGCGATCATTCTCAACTTTGCCAACTGCGACATGGTGGGTCACTCCGGTAAAATGGAGCCGACGATCAAAGCGGTGGAGACAGTCGACGCTTGCCTCGGTCGGGTCGTCGATGCGATTTTGGCCAAAGGCGGGGCGGCGATCATCACGGCAGACCACGGCAATGCGGATTTGATGCTGGATGCAGATGGGCGTCCGATCACTTCGCACAGCACGTACCCTGTGCCAGTCATTGTGACCAAAGCAGGCGCTACGCTCAGAGAAGACGGAGTTTTGGCCGATCTGTCGCCAACCTTGCTCGACCTTTTGGGAGCAGAACAGCCTGTTGAAATGACAGGGAAATCGTTACTTGCAAAATAGGCGTCTCTAAGACACACTGATAGATGTCTGGATAGCCATACCAAATACTTGTGGGGCGACTCGCATTTTAAAAGGAGATGGACGAGAAATGGCAATGATTACTGACATTTACGCACGCGAAATTATGGACTCCCGCGGCAACCCGACTGTGGAAGTGGAAGTGTACCTCGAAGATGGCTCCATGGGCCGCGCAGCAGTACCATCCGGAGCATCCACAGGTGCCTATGAAGCAGTTGAGCTGCGTGACGGCGACAAGTCCCGTTACCTGGGCAAAGGCGTTCTGAAAGCAGTAGAAAACGTCAACGAAATCATTGCGCCTGAGCTGATCGGCATGGACGCTCTGGATCAAGTAGGCATCGATATGGCGATGATCCAGCTCGACGGTACAGACAACAAAGGCAAGCTGGGCGCAAATGCGATCCTCGGCGTCTCCATGGCAGTAGCTCGCGCAGCTGCTGACTCTTTGGGAGTGCCGCTTTACAACTACCTGGGCGGATTCAACGCAAGAACGCTGCCAGTTCCAATGATGAACATCCTGAACGGCGGAAAGCATGCCGACAACACTGTAGACATTCAGGAATTTATGGTTATGCCAGTAGGTGCAGAGTCCTTCAAGGAAGCGCTGCGCATGGGTGCGGAAATTTTCCACTCCCTGAAAAAAGTGCTGCATGACAAAGGACTGAGCACGGCAGTAGGCGATGAGGGCGGCTTCGCTCCAAACCTGAAATCCAACGAAGAAGCGATTACGACTATCCTGGATGCGATCAAGGCAGCTGGCTATGAGCCAGGCAAAGACGTGTTCCTCGCTCTGGACGTAGCAGCTACCGAAATGTTCAAAGACGGCAAATACCACTTCGAAGGCGAAGGCGTTGTGAAAACAACCGAAGAAATGATCGCGTTCTACGAAGATCTGGTAAGCAAATATCCAATCATCTCCATCGAAGACGGCCTGTCCGAAGACGACTGGGATGGCTGGAAAGCTCTGACTGACAAGCTGGGCAGCAAAGTGCAGCTCGTAGGTGACGACTTGTTCGTAACCAACACAGAGCGTCTGGCGCGCGGTATCGAAACATCTACAGGCAACTCCATTCTGGTAAAAGTAAACCAGATCGGTACGCTGACAGAGACGTTTGAAGCGATTGAAATGGCGAAGCTGGCAGGCTACACAGCTGTTATTTCCCACCGTTCCGGCGAAACCGAAGACTCCACCATCTCGGATATCGCAGTAGCTACCAATGCGGGACAAATCAAGACAGGTGCGCCTTCCCGTACTGACCGCGTAGCGAAGTACAACCAATTGCTGCGCATTGAGGATGAGCTGGCTGATACCGCTCGTTTTGGCGGACGCAAAGCTTTCTACAACCTGAAAAAATAACGAAATACAACGAAGCGATGCTTGTGCAGACGATGCGCAGGCATCGCTTCTTTTTGTTCAAGGAGCAGTCAGCCTGGGGCAGTTCGGAGGCAGGCGAAAGGGGGTACAGCTTAGCGGGAGCTTGCGGGGAGGAACGGGAATCGAATCGGACCGCGGAGTGCAGTGACGTCCCATCACCTGCAAAACGGCCTGGGCTTCGACCACCATTTCCAGGCAGGCAAAAGCATCGATTTCGATAAACCCCATCTGTGACAACAGTGCCGAATCAGCGCGACATTCAGCCGCTGCGATCCGGCAGGAGATGTTTTCCAGGTCCAAGGGGGGCGGCAGGCTGATCGCTGCCTGTTCTTCCAAAGCGAGCGAGACAGGAAGCTCAAAAAGCAAGTCGCCGTCTGCAAAAAAGAGAACAGAAACAGTTGCTTCGACGATAAAACGGGCAACAGCAATCGGCACACGCTGGCCGCCAACGATGTGAAAAGTCCGGTGCAAAGGGGCGTGGAGGTGGCAGCGGATAGGGGCACAAGTGCAAGGGTCGTCTGGGGGCAGGCAGCTCACGGAGATCGCCATGCCGCTTTGCAGACAGTTTTTCAACTGAGTGAAAAAAGGCTCAGGAACCGGCAGCCGCGAGCGGGAATAGCTGGTCGTTAGCACCCAATCGTATATTTTTGGCAGACGAACGCACTCTTCGCGCATCTGGTGTGGCATTTCGGCCCCCTCCTTTCTTTCCTTTCCCAAAGTCAATTCCAGTTAGCCCTTGCTATTGCATCTTATGAGCGAAGCAGGCAATGGGCATCAGTGGATGTTTTGCTTTTCGCATGAAAAAAAGACTGCTCCTGGATAACAGGCAGGGGCAGTCTTTTCAGAGTAACGGTCGCTTACGACATCACTGCTTCTTTTGCTTTCGCGGTGTTGCCACCGATGCGGCATTTGCTGTAAGGGATGCACATGGGAGTGCCGTACAACGGATCGAGTGTGATCTGGCAATCCATATCGAACACGGTGCGGACGAGATCGGTCGTCAAAATTTCTTCCGGCGCCCCTTCGGCCACAACCGTCTGATTGTGCACGGCGACAATATGGTGGGCGTAACGGCAAGCCAGATTCAAATCGTGAAGAACCATTACAATCGTCCGCTGCTCAGTCTCGTTCAGTTCATACAACAGATCGAGAATTTCAATCTGATGCGACATGTCGAGGTACGTTGTCGGTTCATCGAGCAAAATCGTATCGGTGCCTTGAGCCAGCGTCATGGCGATCCAGGCTCGTTGGCGCTGACCGCCGGAGAGGCTGTCTACGGATCGGCTGGCCATTTCCGTCAGTTGAGTTGCTTCCAGCGCTTTCTTCACCATTTGCTCATCTTCTTCCGACCATTGCTGAAGCCAGTTTTGATAAGGGTAACGCCCCTGCTTGACCAACTGGTGAATACTCAAGCCTTCCGGTGCCGAAGGTCCTTGCGGGAGAATAGCCAGGCGCTTTGCCACTTCTTTTGTAGAGCGTTTGGCGATGGATTCGCCCTCAAGCAGAATGGCTCCTTCTTTTGGCTTTAGCAGGCGAGCGAGGGAGCGCAGCAGTGTCGATTTGCCGCTGCCGTTGCTGCCGATGAAAACCGTAATTTTTCCACGCGGAATATTCAAGTCGAGCGCTTCGATGATGTTGCGTTCCCCGTAGGACAAGGTCAGTTTGCGGGTTTCCAAAGCTTGCATGAGGGCAAGACTCCTTTCGCTAACGATTTCGATTTTTGTACAGCAAATAGATGAAGAACGGAGCGCCAATCGCAGAAGTGAAAACCCCGACAGGCACTTCGATTGGAGAAAAAGCCATGCGGGCGATCAGATCGGCAATCAGCACAATCACGGCGCCCAGGAATGCCGACAGAGGCAGGGCACCGCCAAAGGACGGCCCGATTAGCTGCTTGGCGATATGCGGCGCGAGCAAAGCGACGAAGCTGATGTCTCCGCCTACAGAAACGGCTGTTCCGGTCAAAGCTGCACAAATCATGAGCAGCAGGAACCGATCCCATTGGAGCGAGCTTCCCAGGCTTGTCGCCACGTCATCCCCGAGCTGCTGGATATTGACCCGTCGTGCCAGGACAGCCGCAACGACGATCAGGATGACGACCCATGGCAGGATCATGAACACATCGTTCCAGTCTACCCCGTAGATGCTTCCGGTCAACCAGAGCAAGGCTTTGTTTTGCAGCAAAAACGGACTGAACATGATCAGGATCGTGACGAACGCGCCCGCAGCAATCTTGATTCCGACACCGATCATGACGAGGCGCATCGGCGTGACGCCTTTTTTCCAGGACAACGCGTATAACAGAAACGTGGTCAGCAAGGCGCCGAGAAAAGCGGTAGGCGGCAGCCATTTGATGCTGACAGTATCGAAGACGAGCAAAAAGGCCACAGCCGCAACAGAAGCACCTCCGGCTACGCCGAGAACGTCAGGTGAAGCGAGCGGGTTGCGGATAATTCCTTGCATGATCGCCCCGGCCGAAGCCAAGGCAGCACCGACCAGAATCGCAGTCAGGATGCGGGGCAGGCGAAATTGCTGGACGATCAGAGCATTTTCATCAGAACCGATGCCGAGAAGGACTTTGACGACATCGAGTGGCGCAATTTTCATCTCGCCCATGCCGAGACTGATCACCGTGACAGCGAGTGCAACCAGCAAAGCGATGCCGGAAAAAAGAACGGTTTTTTTATGCAGCTGAAAAGACAGACGTTTGCCAAACCGCAGAGAGAGGTATGGTTTCATTCCTTATCCAGCCCCTTTCGTGCGACATAGATGAAGAACGGCACACCGATCAGGGCTGTCATGACACCGATAGGAACCTCGGCTGGCATGGCGATAAAGCGCGCGCCGATATCGGCGAGCAGCAACAGGATCGAGCCGAGCAGGCCGCTGTACAGAAGCACCCAGTGTGTTTCGATTCCAACGAGATAGCGAGCCAGATGCGGCGTGACGAGCCCGACAAAGCCGATCGGCCCTGCAACCGCAACGGCGCAGCCGGAAAGCAGAACGATGACCACACCTGTCGACAGCTTGACTAGCAGTGTGCGCTGCCCAAGCCCTTTTGCCACATCATCACCCATGAGCAGCGTCTGAATCGGACGGGCCAACAGGAAGGCGGCAATCCAGGCAAAGACCATATAAGGAAAGACGGTTGCCAAATACTCCAGCTTTCTCCCCCCGACAGAGCCAGCCAACCAGAAAAGCACCTCGTCGGCAGCTTTTTCATTCAAGACCATCATGGCGTGACGAATCGAAGCGGCCAAAGCTGTAATCGCTGCACCCGCAAGCACCAGCTTGACAGGCGTAAGGCCGTCTCTGCCAAACGAGCCAAGCAAGTAGACGACAAATCCGGCGACCGCCGCCCCCAGAAAGGCAATCCAGGTAAACTCCGTCAGCGAACTGATCCCGACAAAGGTAACGGCAAAAACGACAAAGAGAGAAGCGCCCGCGTTCAGTCCGAATAACTCGACATCTGCAACAGGGTTTCTCGTTAACGATTGAAGCAGGGTCCCGGCCAGGCCGAGACAAAAGCCTACCGTCAGCGCGTTCAGCACGCGGGGAACCCGAACTTCTTTAATGACAATATGTTCGTTCGAACCGTTGAAATGGGTGTAGGCGTCGATTGCGTTTTGCCAGCTGGTGTCAATTACGCCAAAAACGAGGCTGGCATAGCTAAGGTAAAGCAAGAGCAGAATGGCGATAACCACTCCCAGAATTTTCCGAATGTTACTTGCGAGTAAACAATTCATGAGGGCTACATCCTTATCTATTTCTTGTTGTTCTGTTTTGTTAACGATTCCGCCACAATGCTAAGTTTAGAGCCAGCTCGGATATGTGTCAATGATGCTGATAGTCATTATCATTTTATGCTTGACTGTGGCCATGCATAAAGGTAGGATAGTCAATGTCTTTGACTCACATTTTCCATAGACAAAAATCAAGGGGGTCCTCACATCATGTTTTCTCGTACATATCGGACCGCAGGCGGTAAAGCGTTCTTCGCCGTTTTGATGGCGCTGTTGCTGATCGTCACAGGTTGTGGCACACCGCAAGCAACAGAGCAAAAACCGGCAGAACAGAAGCCTGCTGACCAAGCTACAGGCAACTCCAACGGTTCCGGCCAATCTTATACAGTAAAACACGCGATGGGCGAAACCACAATCAAAGGTACTCCGGAACGCGTCGTTATGCTGACCAACCAAGGTACTGAAACATTGATGGCGCTTGGCGTAAAGCCGGTAGGTGCAGTTGGTTCGACTATTGACCCGACTCAATTTTACGACTTTACCAAATCTTTCCTCGAAGGAACGAAGTCGGTTGGTACGGAAAGCCAGCCAAACCTGGAAGCAATCGCTGCGCTGAAGCCAGACTTGATTCTCGGTATGAAGTTCCGCCACGAGAAAATTTACCAACAATTGTCCGCTATTGCACCAACTGTATTCGTAGAAGAACCGCGCGGCGACTGGAAAGCAAACTTCAACTTGTACGCAGAAGCGGTAAACAAAAAAGCGGAAGGCGAGAAAGTCATCGCTGACTGGAACAAACGCGTAGCAGACTTCAAGGAAAAAGCGGGCGACAAGCTGAAAACGCAAATTTCCGTCGTACGCTTCATGCCTGGTAAAGTGCGTATTTACTACAAAGACACTTTCACTGGCTCCATTTTCAAAGACTTGGGCCTGGCTCGTCCAGCATCCCAGGACAAAGAAGAGTTCGCAGCAGAAGTAACCAAAGAGCGCATTCCGGAAATGGACGGCGACATCATGTTCTACTTCACGTATGAGCCAGGCAAAGGAGAAGCTTCCAAGCTGGAGCAAGAATGGACGAACGATCCGCTCTGGAAAAACCTGAATGTCGTAAAAGCTGGCAAGGCGTTCAAAGTGGATGATACGATCTGGAACACTTCCGGCGGCGTAATCGCGGCTAACAAAGTGCTGGATGAGCTGGAAGGCTACATCATCGGCAAATAAGCTGGAAAGCAAAAAGACGGGGGCGGGTGCCCTCGTCTTTTTTTGCGTACAAAATGGTGCTGATCAGCCTGCCATGTTGTTGATCGTGCCGCGCGGATAGTAAATGTTGACGTGATCGATGTAGAGTTTCTCCGGTTTGCCGCCCGTTCCGCTAAAGATGATTTTCAACTCGTAGTCAGGCGTAACTTTGTACGTGTAGATGGTTTCACCTGCTGTGGTCGTGACATTGTTCGGCTTGCCCAACGTTTGCAGAACTTCCGCTTGGCTGATTGCTTGCAGGCGTGCATCGTAGGAGCGAATATCCACGACTTGCATGCCTTTGTTGAAGGCGAAGACCAATCCTTTGTCCATGTAGGTATTGTAGGTAATTCCATTGAAGGTCGCGACGATATCTGGTTTGCCGATCTGTTTTTCGATGTCATCAAATAAGTCTTTTTCGACGCGATATTCGCTGCCGAAAGTTTGCCCGTTTTTGGCCAGATCGCGGATGCTTTGCAAAATATCGGCATTGCTTCCGTACAGCATCAGGTTTTTGTTGCCTTGCGGGTAGTAGACGTTGTAGCGAACCAGGACGAGATCCTTGGCACTGGCGGTTTTCTTGCCTTGGAAGATAAACTTGATTTGGTATTTGTCTGTTACGTCGTATGTGTAAATCGTTTTACCGGCGAACTCGGAAATACGGCCGGGTTTTCCCATCGCCTTTTCCACCATGTCCGCATTGAGTTTCGCCAAGCGGGGATCGTTCGTGCGGATATCGACCACCTGCATGCCTTTGTTGTAGCCGAACACGACACCGCGTTTGGCATAGGTGGAGTAGGTCAGGCCGTTTGCCTGATCGGTATGATCCGGCTTGCCCCAGTCTTTTTCGACTTGATCAAAAACAGTCTGCTCCACGCTGTAGGGAACCTCAATCACTTTGCCTTTTTCAGCGTCTTTGCGGATGAGCGGCAGCAATTGCTCCGATTGCGGCTGAACAGGCGCAGGGGTTACGGCATTTCCTTTTCCAGCCGCTGGGCCAGGGGAAGCAGAAGTCGAGCCGGGCGTGTTGCTTGTGATTGATTCCGGCATGGTGCTTTGCTGGTTGTTGCTGATGAGGGTCGCTCCCATCCAGATCGTCGCCGCCAGAACAGAGCATACGGCCAAGCCTTTACCCAGAGCAGAAAAGCGGCCGGGGGAAGCGGCTGTTCGTTTAGGCAAGGAATGAGTGTCAGTCGAGCGGATCGTGGAGATGATTTCCTGTTTTTTATCCTGGTTCATTTTCATGTCAGGTAGTCCTTTCATGTCGTTTAGAAGCTGGTCGTCTGTTTTAGATGGCATCGCCTACCATCTCCTTTCTGTCTTGCATCAAATGCTCTTTTACCGCCTTCATGGCCCGGTGCATGGTCACGTTTACTTTGTTTTCCGACCAGTCGAGAATTTCGGCCGTTTCTTTGGGAGATAACCCCTTTATCCCGCGCAGGATCAATACTTCGCGATAAGCGGGCTTCATTTTTCTGACGGCTTGGTACAGGGCTTGCTGTTCGGCGTGCAGATGCAAAATTTCCTCCGGCGTTTTTGCTTCCGATTGAACCCCGGCAAGCCATTTGTCCGGCAGCCAGTTGCGCAGCCGATTTTTGCGGGCAAAGTCGATCGCTGTATGTCTGGCGATGGTGAGCAGCCATGTTTTCGGTTGCGATCGGCCTTCGAATGACTCCAGTGACCGCAGCGCCTTGAGGAACACATCCTGGACAAGATCCTCCACGTCCTTGTTTCCGGTGTAGTAGACGAGGAACTTGTAGATGTCGTCGCTATAGCGCAGAAACCATTGCTCGATGATGCTGTTTTTGTCCATAGCTGAACCACCTTTTATGCTTTCTACTTGTAATTTGACGACCAAGGCGTGCTTTCATTACAAAAGACGAAAAAAACTGCCGGAAAAATGACCGACAGTTTTTGGAAAGAACGTTATGAGTGCAACATGGAATCGCGTGTAAACCAGAGCCGATAGCTCAGCATGCTGATCAGAACGGCGGAGACAGCAGCAGACGAGCTGAAGCTGAGCATGATGAGAATCTGGTAACGAACAGCTTCGATAGGACTGGCGCCAGCAATAATCATCCCCGTCATCATGCCGGGCAACTGGACAAGCCCAATCGTTTTCATCGTATCAAAGGTAGGGATCATGCTTGCTTTCACGGCGCGCTTGAGGACGATTTGCACCGCTTGCCGGGTAGTCGCTCCCAGGCACAAAAGCGCCTCGATCTCGCCGCGCGAGGTTTCCACTTCCCTGTTCATATGGGAAAGAAACAGGCTGCAAACGATCATGGAGCTGCCGATAATCATGCCGCTCATCGGAATCAGGTACTGAGGTGTCGGCGAAACCAGTCCGAGCGTCACCAACAGCCCCATGGTGACCAGTTCCGTGAGCGCAAGCGAAAGAGCGATGCGTCCAAAGATGCCGCGCAGCTTTTTCGCTTTGCTCGCCGCGTTCCAGGAGGCGACGGCAATCATCATGGCGATGAGCAGCAAAATGAACAAGATGCTGTCCGAATGAAAGACGAAATGCAACACGTAGCCAATCGCCAAAAGTTGCAGCGTCGAGCGGATCGTGCCGACGGCAATTTCCTTTTCCAGCCCAAGCCGCTGCCACAAGGAGAGGAGGAGGGCAATCAGTACGAAGGCAAATGCGATCCAGATCGATGTATACGTCATATAGGGTGTACCTCTTTCGCGCCTGGATGAGCTTGTGCTAGTGATGTCTGCAAAAAGTCCCGCGCCTGTTCGGTGGGCGGCGCCTGAAAAAACGCGTGGCTGGGCATGTCTGCCTGCAGCTGATGATCTGCCATGAACCAGATGCGTTCGCAGTTGTTTTTCGCCTCTTCCAGATCGTGCGTGACCCAGAGGATGGTCGTGCCTGTTTGTTTGTGCAAATCGACGAGCAATTGCTCGGTTGCCAGTTTGCTTCTCGTATCCAGCGAGGCTGTGACTTCATCCAATAGCAGAACAGCCGGACGCAGGAGCAGTGTCCGCACGAGGGCTACACGCTGTTTTTCGCCGCCAGACAGTTGCTGCGCTGGCTTCGTCCATTCGACCTGTTCCAGATGAAGCTGTTCAAACAGGGCGCGGGCGAGCTGTTGGTCAAAAGGGCGCTGGTGCAGCATGCTTGCGGTTCGCAAATTGTCTTCTACCGTACCGGGCAGCATGGTCGCCTGCTGGGCGACGTAGCTCATTTTCATTCGCCACAAGGCGCTCGGCCATTGCTCCATTGCTTTTTGCTCCATTCGGACGGTTCCGTGATCGGGAGCCAACAGTCGGCCTAAAATGCGGAGCAGCGTGCTTTTGCCCTGACCGGATTTTCCGAGGATTCCAATAATAGCAGGTTCTGAGATGGTTGCGTTCAAGTCGCGAAAAAGCCAGGAATCGGCAGAAGCGAAAACTTTTTTGCCCAACGATTCAATCTCCATGACGGTGCTCATGCAAATCCCCCCATCAACGGCAAAACACCGAAGAGGACGAGTCTTCGGTGTTTCTCCTTACGGCTATCTATGTACTTATTTGTGCTCCGACAGCCATTGTGCAACCGCTTGAATTTCTGGTTGCTTTTTCAGCATTCCTGGAGGCATGCCGCCTTTACCTTCTTTGATAATTTTGGCGATGTCTTCAGCGCTGTAAGTTGCCCCGACTTTGGTCAGGTTTGGACCTGCGATTCCTTCAAGGTTTTGCCCGTGACAGGAAGCACAGTTTTGTTTGAAAATAGCTGCAGCGTCAATGTTGGCAGTAGGTGCGCCGCCACCTTGAGCTTCTTCCCCATGTTTTGGCGGGAAAATAATCGATCCTACGAGTGCAATGAGAAAAACTAGAAACAAGATACCAAACGAAGTGAAAAAGGCCTTCGCGGAATCAATTACGTCGTTTTGATTCATGTCTTTTTTGTTGGACCCAGCCATTTGACAAAGACCTCCCGATGCAAATAATAAAGGTTCAACTGCAATTTTACGGCAAAATCTTGACAGTTGCAAGGCGACTGCCAAACAGACAAAGAAAGTACACAATTTGCCAATTTTGTGTAAACAATCTTTCACTATCTCTATCTATTGTGCCTAAAAAGTCGGAGATTATTTTGCGGATGATTGCTCCACATATAATGGAAAGGATAGCGGGTTGCTGTAACCAGACAAGTATGATAAAGTGGTTATATTGGTTTTTTACCGCCTTGGAAATCCGTTTTGAGGTGAATGTAGATGGCATTGGCTGCGAAAATTTTACTTGTGATCGCAAGTATTGGCTTAATTATCGTCGTGTTGCTGCAATCTGGAAAGAGTGCCGGCCTTTCGGGAGCGATTGGTGGCGGTGCAGAGCAACTGATGGGCAAACAAAAAGCCCGTGGGATTGACGCACTTTTAGGGAAACTGACCGTTGTATTTGCGGTTGCTTTCATGATTTTTGCGATTTTGCTCGGGTATTTCTTGAAAACAGGAGCGTAATAGACGAATAGCCGAAAGACAGCGAGTGCGACTTGCTGTCTTTTTCGCTATTCCGATTGCGATGTGGATGAACGGTGAATACTACATAGTAATGGAGAAATGGAACAGCGCGGTAGAGCCACGCGAAAAAAGGAGGTTTGTGAATGACAGATCAAGAAAAAATACTCGCGTTCATGCGCGAGCAGGCCTATCACCCGATGACAGTGAAGGAACTGGAGGAAGCGTTTGAAATCAAGGACTCAGCTTCCTTCAAGGAACTGGTGAAGACGCTGAACGCACTGGAAGCCGGCGGAGAGATTATCCGCACTCGTGCGAATCGATATGGTGTACCTGAAAAAATGAATTTGGTGCGCGGACGTCTGCAAAGCCATCCAAAAGGCTTTGGGTTTATCATCCCGGAAACACCTGACATGGAAGATGTATACGTACACGCCAACGACATGAACGGAGCGATTCACGGTGATACCGTGCTGGTTCGTGTGGAAAAGGAAGCGGGCGGCAATCGCCTGGAAGGACGGATCGTTCGCATCGTCGAGCGGGGAATGACCCAAGTTGTCGGGACGTTCAAGGACGAGACGTACTACGCGTTTGTCATCCCGGATGAAAAGCGGATTGGCAAAGACATTTTCATCCCGAAAACGGCGTACAACGGAGCGGTAGACGGCCACAAAGTAGTCGTCAATATCGTCCGCTACCCGGAAGGACGGGTGAATCCAGAAGGAGAAATCGTCGAGATTCTGGGGCACAAAAACGACCCGGGAGTCGATATCCTGTCGATTATCCGCAAGTTCAATCTGCCGGAAGCGTTCCCGGATGAGGTGCTGGCGGAAGCAGAGGCTTCGCCGGACGAAATTTCCGAAGACGAAATCAAGGAACGCCGCGATCTGCGCGACCGGATGATGGTCACAATCGACGGAGCGGACGCGAAGGATTTGGACGATGCCGTGTCGCTTGAAGTGTTGCCGAACGGAAATGTAAGGCTTGGCGTGCATATTGCCGACGTCAGCTATTATGTCCGTGAAAAGTCTGCGCTGGACAATGAAGCGTATCGCCGGGGTACGAGCGTCTATTTGGTCGACCGTGTCATCCCGATGCTGCCGCACCGCTTGTCGAACGGGATATGCAGCTTGAATCCAAAAGTGGATCGGCTGACGATCTCCTGCGATATGGAGATGGACCAAAATGCGCAGCTGGTGAAGTACGATATTTTCCTCAGCGTTATCCGTACCA
Organism: Brevibacillus sp. HD3.3A; assembly: GCF_013284375.2. NCBI lineage: Bacteria > Bacillati > Bacillota > Bacilli > Caryophanales > Paenibacillaceae > Brevibacillus > Brevibacillus sp. HD3.3A. The sequence goes on along the minus strand of NZ_CP085874.1, from coordinate 5,458,741 downwards.
ACGAGCGCATGACGTACGCCGATGTGCGCAGCATCCTGGAAGACAAGGACGAAGCTTTGCTTGAGAAGTACAGCGAGCTTGTCCCGATGTTCGAGGAAATGAAGAAGCTGGCACTGAAGCTGCGTTCCAAGCGGATGCAGCGCGGAGCCATCGACTTCGATTTCCGCGAAGCGAAAATTTTTGTCAACGAAGAAGGCGCACCGACAGAGATCGGCTTCCGCACGCGCTCGATTGCCGAGCAGATTATTGAAGAATTTATGCTGGCAGCCAACGAGACAGTGGCAGAGCATTTCCACTGGATGAAGCAGCCGTTCATGTACCGCATTCACGAAGACCCGAACGCGGAGAAGCTCATGTCTTTCATGGAGTTTATCACGAACTTCGGCTATTCGATCCGGGGAAAAGGCAACTCTGTACATCCTCGTGCGCTGCAACAGCTCTTGGAGGAAGTCAAAGGCACGCCGGAAGAAATCATCATCAGCACGGTCATGCTGCGTTCCATGAAGCAAGCGCGCTACGACGCGGAAAGCCTCGGTCACTACGGGCTGTCCACCGAGTTTTACACGCATTTTACATCGCCGATTCGCCGCTACCCGGACCTGATTGTCCATCGCCGCATTCGGGATTGGATCGAGCAGGGCAACAACCTGTCAGAGAAGCGTTTGGCGTATTGGGCGGAGCAAATGCCGGTTATCGCCGAGCACGCTTCCCAGCGCGAGCGGTTGGCTGTGGACGCCGAGCGTGAGACGGACGACCTGAAAAAAGCGGAGTTCATGAAAGAGCACATCGGAGAAGAATTTGAAGGCGTGATCTCCAGTGTTACCTCGTTCGGAATTTTCGTGGAGCTGCCCAATACGATCGAGGGGCTGGTGCACATCAGCTTCCTGACCGACGATTACTATCACTACCATGAGAAGATGTATGCGCTGGTAGGGGAGCGAACTGGCAAGCAGTACCGCATCGGGGATGTTGTGCAGGTTCGCGTGGCGAGTGTCAACGTGGATGAACGCACCATCGATTTTGAAATCGTCGGCATGACCAAAGCGGCAGGTTTCCGCGGCAGCCGCGAACGTACACCGCGCGTCATCGACGGACGCGGAGGAGAGCGCAAGCCGACTCGCGGCAAGCAGGATCGTTCCCGTGGAGGCCGCCCAGAACGGCCAGATCGCCAAAAGGACAAAAAGCACCCGGCTGAAATCCGGCAAAAATACAAGGATCGCCGCAGAAGCGAAGGAACCAAAGCTTCTCGTCCACCAGCTTCCGGATCAGCAGGTGCCAAGGAAGAGGTACTGCCAATCGGGACAGGCGGAGAAGAAAATCAATCACAGAACCAGAAAGGCTTCTGGGAAGATTTTGTCCGCTCCAAAAAGAAAAACCGCAAGAATGTAGCCAGCCAGGTCAAACGGAAGCGCCGTTAAACGATTGTATAAGAGCCAAGGGGGCTTGATTTGAGTGCCAATCGGCCAGGAAAGCCCCCGAAGCTTCCGGGAAAATCGCTTGCCACCATCGGCAAAATTTGCTAGACTAACTGTTACGATACGCAGTACGTACGAGTGAGGTGATCTCCATGTCAAAAGATAAAACCGGAACCAAGACAGTCGCCCAAAACCGAAAAGCACGCCACGATTACCACATCGAGCAAGTATTCGAAGCAGGCATTGCCCTGACCGGAACGGAGATCAAGGCCGTGCGTGCAGCGCGCGTCCAGCTCAAAGACAGCTTTGCCCGCGTGCAAAATGGCGAATTGCTGCTGTACAACGTGCACATCAGCCCGTACGAGCAGGGCAACCGTTTCAACCATGAACCGGAGCGCACCCGCAAGCTGCTGATGAGACGGCTGGAAATCCTCAAGTTGAACGGTCTGATCCGCGAAAGAGGCTACTCGCTGGTTCCGCTGAGCATTTATTTGAAAGGCGGCTGGGCCAAAGTCGAGCTTGCTCTCGTCAAAGGGAAAAAGAACTACGACAAGCGCGAAGACCTCAAGAAAAAGGACGCAGCCCGCGAAGTCGAGCGCGCCTTGCGCGACCGCCAAAAGGCATAATGGATGGCTATGGCAAGCCTGGCAGCAATCAACGTTGAGTTTCCGCCATCGCTTGTGCTATAGTAGTGGAACAACAGCAAGCGGTACAAGCTTGCATGGACTGACTTGTAAACACAGTCTGGATGTCGATAATGGCTCGTCATCTGGACTTTTTCTCACCTTATACCTCGGGGGCGTTCTGGATTCGACGGGGATGGTAGAGCATGAGAAGCGAGCCGGGGGGTTGCGGACCTCGTCACCAACGCAAACGCCATTAACTGGCAACAAACAACTTTCTCTCGCTGCTTAATAACCAGTGAGGCGTTACCATTCCATCGCCCATGTGGCATGACTAGCGCTCAACTTTAGTGGGATACGCCGGAGGCTTCCGCCTGGAGCCAAAGGAAGAAGATCAATCAGGCTAGGTAACGGGTCAGCGCGTCACTCCGCGAATCCGTCGCCGAAATTTAAATGAGTGACTGCGCTCGGAGATGCTCATGTATCGCTGTTTTCGGACGGGGGTTCGAATCCCCCCGCCTCCACCTACATAAAAAAAGCCACCTGCAGAGGTGGCTTTTTTGCGTTGACAGCGAAGTCTCGTTATGCATGAACTGACTCAATTTTCAGTCATCACAGCGATACTGAAATGCGGGTCCTGTCTGTATAAAGTACCCGCTTCTAACTTGTCCGGCCCAGTTTTTCAGAGCGGATTTCCACTGGGGACTTTTTAAAAAATCATCTACCAATACAGAACCAGAAACAACCAAACGATGGGAGTAAATGGAGCGAGCTGACCAGCCCCTCCCCAAATGCCGCCTGCCGGAAACCCGTCCTCAATCACAAGTAGCAATGGTAAACCGTATTGATAAGCCATTGCAGGTTCAATTTGCAAAAAAGGCGAGTACGGTTCTCCCTGCTGTGTTGCCCTCGTTGGTCGTAGAAGGACAGAAGCCATTCCATAACTCGAGTTAATCATCGTACGGATGTTTTCCAGTGTAGTATTCGGATATTCATCCAGAAACCCAAGCGAAATGCCCAGACTGCCCAAGGCACTGCCACTACCACTACCAAAAGTCAATCCAAATACAAAATGGTATAATAAATGCGACTATTCGCAATTAAGACTTTCCCGACCAGACTTACAAATACATGAACGAAGCCAAACAAAAATGAACGAGCTAGAAAAAACAATAATATCCGCAACTCTCTCTTACGAACCAGTATGATCTTGTAAAGCTCGTCTAATCAACGAATCAGGAAACGTGTCTTATCTACTTCCAGGAAGGTTAGGCCGAGAGGAGGATCGAAAATGGGGATTACGGTGCAGGAGATGCTGCGGTTGGACGCGCTGCAAAGTTTACGTGTTATCGCCGGTTTCGATGGTTTGGACAGGATCATCAATCAGGTAAATGTTTTGGAAATGCCCATAACCGAAGTGGAGCATTTGGTTTTGGGAGGCGAGCTTGTGCTGACCACCTTTCACAGCTTGAAAGATGATCTGGAGGCGCAAGTGAATACGATTAAAAAGCTTGCTGAAAACGGGGCAGCAGCTCTGGGGATTCATCCGATGATTGCTGACAAGATCATGCAGAAGGCGATCGTGGAGGCAGCGAATATTTCCGGCCTTCCTGTCATTTTGTTGCCTCCTGCGATGCCTTATGCTACGGTTTTTTCTGCCGTGTTAGGGACGATCCTGAATCGGCAATCACAGTTGTTGAAACAATCGGAAGAGATTAACCGGGAGATGACCCGTGTCATACTGCATGGCGGCGATGTGAATGCGATTGCCAAGACGCTGACCGGATTAATCAAGCAGCCAGTCATGATTACCGACGATATGTTCGAAATTTTGGCTTTAGGGTCAAAAGAAGCGGAAGAACATTCGTTTTTAAAAAAGTGTTTGCTTATGACAGAAATGTCGGAGCGGATTCAGTTTGATAAAGCTGGAAACTGGACCCACGATTCTGCGCTGGAGATGGTGTTTCACTCCAGCTTGTTTGAGATAGAAGGGCGGTCTGTACGGCTGATCGTTATGCCTGCCGGAGTGATAAGCGATCCTCTGGGGTACATTTTTACCTTAGAGTTGGGGGCTCCCTTACAAGAGCTTGATTTTATTGCCATCTCGCACGCTTCTACTGCGGTCGCCTTGGAGATTGCCAAGCAGCGGGCGATTACCGAGGCGAAAAGACGCATGCGAAGCGACTTTTTGACGGAAATGTTCGAAGGGAAATATGTTAGAGAAGAGGATTTGTACGAGAGGGCGAGAGCGGTCGGACTTAACCTGGTGAAAAAACATATGGTGCTGGTCATGCGTTTTGACTTCAGCGATGGGCTTGAAAAAGAGATGGGGAAACTGGAAAGCCGCATTCACGCGGCGGTCCGGTCAACGATCAATCAGCATGCTCCCAAATGCAATTTTGTGGTAAAGGGGGACATGTTGGTCATTTTCATTCATTTTGACAGGCAATTTGATAAGCAACATTCGCAACAGGAAGCGAAAAATCTTGCGGTCCTGTTAAAAGAGGCTATCGAAGCGGGAAGCGGCAAAGCCCGCGTATCTGCCGGAATCGGCGGTTTTTATCCGTCGCCGTTGAACTTGGACCAAAGTTACAGGGAAGCGCTGCAAGCCCTTGAGCTCGGCTGCAAAATGTTTGGGACGGGCAGTATTACAGCAGTGAATGAGCTGGGGGTATTCGGGATTCTGGGGGAACTATCCGGCAAGTTGTTAGACCAGTTTACAGCGGGGCTTCTCGATCAGCTCTATCAATATGATGCCAAAAATCAAACGGATCTGGTAAAGACGGTAGAAGCGTATCTGGATGAAAAGGAAATCTTTACAGATGTCGCAAAGCGGTTGTTCGTACATCCCAATACGGTCAAATACCGGATTGAAAAAGTGAAGGAGATTCTCGGGTTTGATCCATTTAAAAAGCCTGAGGAAAGATTGAATTTCCATCTGGCGCTGAAGGCCAGGAAGCTATTGCCATAATAGAAGCGCGAAGCAGCTCGGTTTGTCTGTGATAGACAAAGATACGGGCTGTTTTTTGTTTGTTTTAAATATTAAGATTATTATTTTTGTGTGAAATAATGTGAACAGAAACAAGCAGTATGATTGAAAGCTATGCAGGATAGGGGGCTGTGGGCTGCATGCTGGACACACAAGATCGGGAAAAACCAAAACCGATGAGGGGGCATTCGCATGGAGAAAAGAATTTTGTGGATCAATCCGGTCACTACTGATTTGTTCAACACCATTTTCAAGAGCGAGTTTGACAGGATCAAGCAGGCGGGGACGATTGTGGATGTGGTTTCCTTGACCCCGGGTCCTGGGCCGACTCATCTGGAGTACAACTGCTACGAAGTGATGCTGATGCCGGAAATCCTCCGCGTGATTAAAAAAGCCGAAGAAGACGGCTACGATGCGGCAATTATCGGCTGCTTCTACGATCCTGTCTTGAGGGCGGCCCGAGAGATTTCGAAAAAAATGGTCGTCACGGCTCCGGCAGAAGCCAGCTTGCATATTGCGGCGACATTGGGCGAGAGTATCTCGATCATTGTCGGGCGGCGCAAGTGGATACCCGAGATGAGAGAGAACGTCCATAAATATGGCTTTGCCGACAAATTGGCTTCTTTCAAGTCACTCGATATGGGCGTGCACGATTTTCAGAAAGATCATCAGGTGACGATGCAGCGGATGCGTGAGGCGGCGCGAGAGGCTGTCGAGAAGGATGGAGCCAATGTGCTTGTGCTGGGATGCACGATTGAATTTGGCTTTTATCGGGAAATTCAGGAGGAGCTGGGGGTTCCGGTTATTGACGCAAGCCTTGCACCTTTTAAATACGCCGAATTTTTGATAGAGCTCAACCAAAAATTCGGTTGGAGCCACAGCAAGCTGGATGGCTACCAGTCGCCGCCTGATGAAGAAGTGGCCTGCTGGAAGCTGTTTTAAAAACAAAGTTAGCGGCTGTGAGAAGAGATAAGGGGGGCCATTTATGAGAGCAGAAAGCGGAGTGGAGGTACTGCAAAAGCGATCAGTACCCGTTGGGGCGCTGTTTGAAAACATGCCGGTTACCAGTCAGCATTGGCAAGCGGGATTGGTGCTTTTTTTCTCCTTTGTGATTGAATCGTGGGAAATGATGATTGTCATTCTGGCAAGCGCTTCAATTGGCGGCGAGTTTCAACTGGACGGCACTCAAATCGGATCGCTTATCGGCTCCATTTATCTCGGGATGATCCCGGGATGCCTGCTATGGGGAAAGCTCGTTGATAAAATCGGCCGCAAGCAATCAATGATTATCAGTTTTGGCCTCTATGGAATCATTTCGCTTATTAGTGCATTCTCACTCACCTACGAAATGCTGTGGTGGACCCGCTTCTTGTCCGGTGTGGCGCTCTCTGGGGTTTTGGTGGCAACGTTCCCCTACTTCGAGGAGCTGCTCCCCATGAAGGTGCGTGGGAAGGCTGCGGTGTATCTGGCTTCTGGATGGCCAGTAGGCTATTTGCTTGCCATTGGCACGACCTACCTCTTTATGGAGCTGGGCTGGCGCTGGATTATTGGCGTCAGTTCGCTTGCCGGTTTGTGGTTTCTGGCAATCGCTGCGTTTGTACCTGAGTCGCCGTACTGGTTGGCCGGAAAAGGGCGCCATTCGGAGGCGAAGGAGGTTATTGACAAACTTTCCAAAGGCACGATGCAAAAAGAGATCAACAGCGTCGAGCTTGCTGTGGAGAATGTGAAAACAGGTTCTTTCCTGGAGATTTTTAGCGGGCAATTCCGGCGTTCGACAATTTTGCAGCTCGTCATCAACTTTAGTTTTTCCTGGGGATATTGGGGACTGTCCTCCTGGATGCCGGCACTTTTGGCGAAAAAAGGATTGAGTGCGCCGGAAGGAATGGGCTTTATGGCTATATCCGCCCTCTTCATGTTTCCCGGTTACATGGTTTCCTCGTATTTGACGGGCAAATATGGGCGCAAAAAAGTAATGGCGCTGTTCGTCTTTTTTGCAGCGATCAGCGGGTTTGGATTTGCCAACGCAAATACTTTGCAGGAAATGTACATCTGGAATTTTGCCCTTTCGTTCTTCAGCTTGGGGGCGTGGGGAGTATGGGATACATGGATGGCTGAGCTGTATCCGACAGAGGTCCGCGGTGTCAGCTATTCTGTAGGGATGACCGGCCAGCGTGTAGCCAACGCGATTGCACCAAGTGTAATCGGAGCCATGCTGGCGATCAACAGCAGCTTTTTGACTACGGTTTCCTTTATCTCCGCTTTTCTTGTCGTTACATTTGTGGCTTCGCTTTTCCTGAAGGAAACGGAAGGCGAGATTTTGCATTAATGCTGTAACATTCCATTACTCCTAGAAGGGTGGTTCCTATGCGTGTAGCTACAGATATTGGAGGAACGTTTACTGACCTGGTGTACCTAGATGAGCACGGTAAAATCGGTACCGCTAAAAGCGATACAACACCGCCCCATTTTGAGCAAGGGGTTATCCAAGTGATTCAAAAGGCTGGGATTGATCCTTTGGAAATCGCGACCTTTATCCACGGAACGACGGTAATTATCAACGCATTGACGGAGCGCAAGGGAGTAAAGACCGGGTTAATCACGACAAAAGGGTTCCGCGATGTGTTGGAAATCGCCCGAGGCAACCGTCCCGATTTGTTCAATGTTCGTTATCAGAAGCCGACTCCGTTTGTTGCGCGCTTTCTGAGGAAGGAGGTCAGCGAGCGGATCAACTATAAGGGGGAAGTCATGACCGAATTGGCGGTGGAAGAGGTGAAGGCCACTGTCGAGCAACTGCGAGCGGAGGGAGTCGAGGCTATTGCGGTCTCATTCCTGCATGCCTACGCCAACCCCATTCATGAAAAGCTGGCGGTGGAAGCGATCAGGGAAATTTGGCCGGAGGTAGCCGTGACGGCTTCGCATGAGGTGACCAAGGAATGGCGCGAGTACGAGCGGACCAGTACGGCAGTGCTGAACTCTTATGTCAAGCCGATTGCCAAGTCCTACATCGACAAGTTGAGTAACCATCTTCACGACATCGGGCTTGACGGCAACAAATATATCATGCAGTCCAACTCTGGCACGACTACTTTTGAGCAGTCAAAAGAAACGCCGATCAACATGGTCGAGTCGGGGCCAGTAGCCGGGATTTTTGGCTCAGCCATCTTAGGGCAAATTCTTGGGGAAGAAAACATCATTGCTTTTGATATCGGAGGGACGACGGCCAAATGCTCCCTGATTGACAAAGGGGAAGTAAAGGTTACGACCGAATACCGGATTGAGAAAGATGAACGAAATGCCGGATATCCGATTAAAGTACCAGTGGTTGATATCGTGGAGATCGGGAATGGCGGAGGTTCTATTGCCTGGATCGACGGTGCCGGCTCATTAAAGGTGGGGCCACAGTCGGCCGGGGCGCTGCCAGGGCCGGTCGCCTATGGGCGTGGCGGTGAAAGTCCGACTACAACCGATGCCAATTTGGTTACAGGGCGGTTATCGCCTGCCAATTTTCAAAACGAGGTAAATATGGAAGCGGTCAAGCAAGCGATCGACGAAAAGATCGCAAAGCACTTCGGCATCTCCGTGGAAGAGGCGGCACTGGGAATTATCCGCATTGCCAACTCCAACATGCTGAATGCGCTGAAGCTCATTTCCATTCGCAAGGGTTACGACCCGCGGGAGTTTTCCCTGGTTGCATTCGGAGGGGGAGGACCGATGCATGCGCTGGCATTGGCCAAGGAATTGGGTGTGAAAAAAGTCATCATCCCGATTGCGGCTTCGGTCTTCTCCGCATGGGGCATGCTGATGACTGACTTGCGGCACGACTACATCCAGACGTATATTCGCCGAATGAACGGACTGAATCAGGAAGAACTGAATCGCGAATGGAGCCAACTGGAAAAAGAAGCGACCGACCAATACGAGCGCGAAGGAATTGCAGCGGATCAAGTACTGTTCGTACGGTATGCGGACATCCGTTACGTCGGACAGGAGCATGCTGTCAAGGTTCCCGTGCCAAATGGACTGATGGATGCAAAAGCGATTGAGGAAGTGATTTATCGCTTCCATGACCTGCACGAGCAGCATTACACGTTCAAACTGGAGCATGCACCGACGGAGATTGTAAACCTCCATCTAACGGCGTTCGGCATGGTGCAAAAACCACGGATAGCCAGTCTGGGAAGACAAGGGGACAATAGCGAGGAAGCGCGCAAAGAAGTGCGTCCGGTTCTGTTCGAAGAGTATGGATGGATTGACACGACAGTCTACGACCGCGAGCTGCTGAATGCCGGAAGCGCGGTGAAGGGTCCGGCAATTGTCGAGGAACCTTCTTCTTCAACGGTCATTTATCCTGGACAGCATCTCATTGTTGATGAATATGGCAATCTAATCATTACTACGGGGGTGTAGTCAGATGAGTGAGACAACGTTGAAACATGACCAGTTTACGCTTGAGATTGTGAAAGATTCCCTGATCGCCATTGGGGAAGAAATGTTTCATACATTGGCGCGCACGTCGATGAGTCCGATTATTTACGAGGTGCTCGATTTCGCCAGCGGCTTGACAGATGCAAAAGGTCAACTTCTGACGCAAGGCAACGGTGTGACCGGATTTATCGGGATGCTGACCTTTATGGTGAAGGAAACTTTGAAAAAGTTTTCCGAGCATGGGGAGCTAAAGCCGGGGGATATCATCATCATAAATGATCCTTACGGTGGAGGAGGTTCCCACTTGTCTGATGTAGGTCTTGTGCTGCCAATCTTTTACGAGGGCGAGCTGATTGCCTTTTCGGCCAACAAGGCCCACTGGACCGAAGTAGGCGGAAAAGACCCGGGTTCCTGGACGACCGACTCCACGGAGATTTTTCAGGAAGGTTTGCAATTTCCCTGCGTCAAACTATTTGAAGCAGGCAAGCTGAATCAGCCGTTGGTTGATATCATTGCAGCAAATGTCCGCTTTCCCGATCTCTCGCTTGGTGATATGTGGGCGCAGGTAGCAGCATTGCGAACAGGGGAGAAGCGCTTTCGCGAATTGTGCGATAAGCATGGAAAAGCGGTAGTGAAGGATGCCATTGACCATTTGTTAAGACATGGCGAACAGTTGGCGGTAAAAGAAATTGCCAAGCTGCCTAAGGGCACGTATGAAGCCGTAGATTTTATTGATGATGACGGAGTTGGAAACGGTCCGTTCAAGGTACAGGTGAAGGTCACGATTACCGATGACGAGTTTATTTGCGATTTCCGCGGTAGTCATCCGCAAGTGCTGGGTCCAGTCAATTGCTCCTATACCGCCTTGGTTTCCGCCGTTCGCGTCATTTTCCTTGCGGTGACCAACCCGTCTCAGGATGTAAACGATGGCGTTTTCCGCCCGCTCCACATTCTTATCGATGACCGTTCCATTTTCTCAGCGGAACGCCCGGCAGCCGTATCAACCTACTGGGAAACCATGATGTATGGAGCGGATCTCGTCTGGAAGGCACTGGCACCGGTCGTTCCCCATCGGTTGAATGCGGGGCATCTGCTTTCGGTGTGCGGGGTGGTGCTATCCGGCATCCATCCGGATACGAACGAACCGTTCCTTGTGGTTGAGCCTTCAGTCGGAGGATGGGGCGCAGGAGACGGACTGGACGGGATGGCCGGACAGTTTTGCATCGGCGATGGGGAAACGTACAACGTGCCGGTCGAAGTAGCCGAGACACGTTATGGCATCATGGTTGAGGAGTACAGCCTGCGTACGGATGGGGCTGGTGCCGGTAAATATCGCGGCGGTTCAGGAGCTATCCGCTCGTACCGCGCGATGTCTGATGGTCAGACGATCACGGCAACCTTTGGCCGTCACAAATATTTGCCATGGGGCTTTAACGGGGGGCATGACGGCTCCCGCAATGAATTTGAGATCGTCAAAGCCAATGGCGAAGTGGTTGGTCCATTTGGCAAATATGCACGCTTTCCGCTTAATAAAGGAGATGTCGTGCGCCTTGTTACCGCAACAGGCGGAGGATACGGCAACCCGCTGGAACGTCCGGTAGAGAAGGTCGTCCTGGATGCCAAAAATGGCTATATTTCCGTAGAACAAGCAAGAGATTTGTACGGAGTAGAGCTGGACAAGGCAACGTATCGTGTAGGAGGAGTGACACCGCTGCGTCAGTCTTTTGAACAGGGGGAACAGCAATGCTCATTGTAAATGCCAATGCGATTCAGCCGGAAGATCGCCCAGGTGTAACCCTGAAAATATTGTTTACCGAAGAGCAGGTAGAGAACGGAAAAGCTACTTTCGGTGTCGTCGTCGTTCCGCCTGGTGCGCGTATTCCTTTAAGCGGTTCGGGGAGTCATGCGCAGGACGAGTATTCAATCGTCGTAAAAGGAACGATTCTTGCCGGTACGGAAGAAGGTGAATATCGGATGTCAGCAAATGATGCGTCTCTTATTCCTGCCGGCGAGGCCCACTGGGCATACAACGACGGGAGCGAAGATTGCGAAATCGTCTGGGTGCTTGTAAAACGATAGCGGCATGGATACGGAGAGGATGCTAGACTTGGTTATCTCAATGCCGCAGTGAATGGAGCATAGGTTTGTGTGACTGGATGAGTGCCCTCTTTTCATAAAAGGGGGCTAATCTTATCTCATTCGAACAAGTCTAGATCGCTAGTATGTTGATACAGCCATTCACCTTGCCTTCAACGAGACTACGTTGCTGCGTAAACACATTTTCGATTCCGATCTTTGGAGCGATCTGTTATCCTGCGTGAGTCGATTTATCCAATTTCAATTTGCTAAAGTGCCATATAATGTAGACCGTCCACAGGGCGGTTTGTTTGTTTTATACTGATAAATAAATTTGAATGGAACGCAACAATAACCCTTTTTCAGCATGAATAATCTCCTCCTTAATGTCGCGACAAATTGTCCTTACATTAAGAAGGGACTTCGGTAGAAAGATTCGAGGATTTCACAGGAGGAAACGGCATGAAGACAATCACGATCCACCAGCCTTGGGCAACATTGATCGCTCTTGGCGAGAAACGCTTTGAAACCCGGGGGTGGGCCACGAAATACCGCGGCCCTCTCGCGATTCACGCGGCCAAAAAGGTGGACAAGGAGGCGTGCTACAGGGAGCCAATACGGTCGGTCCTTGCCAAACATGGCTACTCGGCAGATAATTTGCCGACAGGCGCGGTGGTTGCGACCGCAAAGCTTGAAGATTGCCTGCAAATCATTATCGCCCCCGGAACAGGCGAAGTTGCCGCTTGGCGTGACGCAGATGATGCGGCGATACCGATAAAAGGCAATGAACTCAGCTTCGGTTGGTTTGCTCGCGGAAGGTTTGCCTGGCAGATGGTTGACGTAAAGCCGATCGCTCCGGTGCCGGTGAACGGACGGCAAGGATTGTGGAATTGGGATTGTGACAAATACCATAACGAGAAAACGGATAATGAATGATTGTCCTAAAATGACGAGCGAAGCAGATGGGGAGACTAGCGCACAGGCAGCAGGAGCGTGACTTCCTCGACAAATGAGAGTTCATCCGAAACACCGAGAAACTGACAAATAAATGAGTTCGGCCAGTCATTATATATGCCGTTCCTCGCCTTGCCTGTCCTACATAAATTGTACAAGGGGGTGGAGGGATGAGCACAAACAAGTGGAGGACTCACCGCAGATTTTCGCGCAGATTCGGCACAGTCTGGTCCGTCTGGCGATCTGTGAACGGCAAAATTCAACGAGGATACTTCAAATTTCCTTGCAAGAAAAACGCGAAGTGGGGCAATGTGATTGCAAACGAGCTGATTGCTTATCATCTAGCCAAGCTCCTGGAGCTAAACGTAGCGACTGTAGAACTAACGGTTGTTGAGGGAAAGCAAGGGATCGTCTCCATTGCTAAGCCGATGGCCGCCCATTTCAACTGGTTCCAGCTAACCAAAAAAACAGGCGGTTCGCCCGTTAAACATTTGCACAATCCCGAACAACTGTTACTTACGTTTGTTTTTGATATATGGATTTGCAACATTGATCGGCACGGGGGAAATCTGATTGTGTTCCCCAAAGGGAAGCACTATGATTTTTATTTGATCGACCACGGCAGCGCGGTTTTAGGGGGAGTTACGTGGAGAAAAATCCATTGGAGCGCGGATTACTGGCTGAATGTAAGCAAATACAATTTCCACTATCCAAGAGGCTTGCGCGCCTATATCCGCACCTTTCGCCAGCTTTTGCCGCATGTGGATAAAATCGAGAAAATTCCTGAACACATGATACGAGACATTGTGGAGACAGTACCGGAAAACGTATTGCCAAAACTTGAAAAAGAAATGGTAGTAGAAATGCTGCTCTACCGTCAAAAGAAATTACGCGAGATGGTCGTGGCTTGGTGCATGCGGCATAAGAAAGCGATTGCGGAGTAAGCAACTCGGCAAGAATGGGGTGGCGCGAGGGAGTTTACCAAGCAGGAGACGTGCCCCATTTTACCGCTTTTGTTGGGACGGAAACGATTTGCAGGGAACGAAGGCGAAACCGACGAAAGCAAGGAGTAGGACCATTTGTGTCGAGGAAATCAGAAATGTAGCCAATACATCCGTGCACTTCGCCGCATGTACAGGCTCTTTTGAATGGGCGGCAATGCGGTACTCGCGGCGGGCAGCTTGCAGCGCATTTTGGCGATTGCGCCGGAGTCGGAGACGGATGGCCGCGAGCTTATCAAATTGCATCTGGAAGCGGGCAACCGCAATGAGGCGCTGCGCGTTTATTGGCAGTTGGAGCAGTTCATTCGCGATGAGTTGGGTGTCGCGATGGAAGAGGAGACGGTAAGATTGTATCAACAAATGAGACACCAGGGATGAGCGGACGATGAGAAAAACGATTGCAGCGGCACTGGTCACGCTGGTCATATTGGCCGCAACATACGGCATGTTTCTCGTTTGGTTCTCGCCGGACGGGAAGCAGACGCCAAGGGTGGAGAACGGGCTGCTGGATTTGACCGCATGGCGGTTTGCAGACAAAGGCATCGTTCCGTTGGACGGAGAATGGGAGTTTTACCCGGACAAGCTCCTCTTCCATGAAGATTTCACATCCTCCCCCGCGAATGAAAACAATCGTTTGCCGGGGCGGATCGAAGTGCCGGGCTCGTGGTCGGATCAGATGAATACTTTGGGCATGGCAACATACCGTCTGCGGATCAAAGTCGGCGATACGGCAGCGGTTTACGGTTTGAAAACATCGGCAATCTGATCGACAACGCGGTCAAGCATACGAGGGCGGCAGTATTGCCGTAACGGCAGCGGCGACAGACGGACGGCATGATTGAAATTTCGGTTCAGGACACAGGCACAGGAATCGAAGCGCAAAACATTCCCTATCTGTTCGATGCGCCGCTGGAGCCTTTTGGCTATAATGTCATTGCCGTCAAAAACGGTTATGAGGCGCTGGAACAAATCAGCCAGCGGCATAAGATAGATCTTGTCATTCTCGACCTGATGATGCCGGGCATGTCGGGGTACGAAGTGTGCCAGGAGATTCGCAAAACGTACACGCTGCTGGAGCTTCCCGTGCTGATGGTGACGGCTGCGATTCAACCTCAAGACAAGGTAGCGGCGTTCGAGGCGGGGGCGAACGACTTCCTGCCGAAGCCATTCGAACTGGCGGAGCTGAAGGCAAGAATCGGCTGCGTGCTGGCGATGAAGGAGTCGCTCGCCAAGGCGGTCGATCTGGAGGTTGCGTTTTTGCAATCGCAAATCAAGCCGCATTTTTTGTACAACGTCTTGAATAGTATTGTTGCGCTGAGTTATACGGATGTTCTGCCGCATACAGCGATGAAGCAGGCGGATGGCGTGGAGGCGATCGCGGACAGGTAGATTAAGATAGAAAAATAGACCCAAGCTTGGGGAGCAATTGGTGGATAATCCGATTCAACAGTGAATGCGGATTATCCACTTTTTTTGCACTGTCTTTCATACGAGCGATAACATGTGGTTTCATCGAATGGATTTCCGTTCCGAGGTAAGGAAATCACTTAAAAAGCACTCTCTTTCTTGCGATTGATGGCAAGTTCAGTTCAGGGGCGCTGCATAAAAGTCTGCCTGTCAGTTGTTTTGCATCAGAAAACAGAAACTCGGATTTGTGCTTGGAATAATCATGCAGCTCATCTCGTGTTAACAAGGGCAGCCCGCAGGAATCTATGGTAAAAAGCGGACTTGACCTGAACGCTCACTCCGTCTCCACTATCTATTTGGGACATGAAAATAATGTCAAATATAGTTATTTATTCCTCTATCTATCTTGGTTTTATAGCGAGCCTACACCGTTCGGGCGACTTTCATCGCACACGGCGTTTCATCAACGGATCAGAAAGAAAATGAACAACAGGCAATATTATCGTACAACTCATATGTCTGAATTTACATTGTTTATGTTCGACAAACCAGACAATTTGTTAACGAGGGAGAGAACAGCATTGCATGAAGATGCGCACACTAAGGAAAAATAAAGGGGGCATTGCCGCGTGCGCTAAGACGCGACATTCATTTTCGGGGATGGCTCAGTTGGCTTGTTCATCTTCTCAGATGTTTTGCGTTTGCCGAAGCTGTGTTGAGTTGGCGTTTGCCAATGGCTGAAGTTTACACAAAGACGAACAGGAGCGATTTTCATGAGTGATCTGAGCGTTACAGGCGCTAACTTCTTGAGGTGCGCGAGTTTTTAGGTTATGGCGCATTTGCTATATGGGAAGCAAATGACGAAAGAGCAAACGTATAGCGAGTCATAAGTCACAGCCGAAGGGAGAGCGTGTATTTGTCGATTTCCCTATGTTGGGGAGACCCACAATCCCGCAAGATGCACCTATCTCCTTGTCAGCATCCTAACATCCGTTCAAGTATATAGATTGGGTAGCAAGTATACAATTTTCCAGAGGATTTGAGCTAGCGGACATAGATAGCTTCGGCATTAACGCGCCGAGGCTTTTTAGCATGTGTTCAGGGGACAAATTCTCCCCACGCACTGACTTTCAGACCTATGCAGAAAAAAAGCTCCTGTTGACAGGACACTAAATGGTGTCTTATTATCGAAACAGACACTAAAAGGTGTCCAATAAGAAAAAACCATTTGCAAAGCTCACAACCTGAATAAGCCTCATTTGAAACAGGGATGAGAGGGGAGACGAATGAGCAAGCTGATCAGTGCCAGAACAATCGCGAGTGTAGAAATTCAGCCCTGGGGAAAAATAACTGCTTATTGGTCAGCAACATTCTTACTCGTAGCAACATTGATGGTAAGTGGCATCGGTCAGCAACATTCTTACTCGCAGCAACGGTGATGGCAAGTGGCATCGGTCAACTGATGCAAGCGGGAGAAGCGTCGAGCTGGTGGCGAAGTTTGGTTGCCCGCTATAGGCTTTGACTATCTTAACCCTCTTAACCATTCCCGGGATTTGAAAAGTGCCCGGAGCCATCGCTTTTGCCGTGCCAGGTTTGCCTCGGCTGAAAGAATGGTTCACGCTGGTATCTACTTTTGAATGACTGGTGCAGCTTTCTCTCATGTGTTTGCCAACGCTTACGGTGATTGCGAGTTTTCTGCTATCCTCCCGCTCTTTTATTCCGCGCTAAATCTCGCCGCATGGGCGCTGCATTCACAGGGTGCAAACTTTAGGGAGGTGCTCAAAATTAACATTCGTCCTTTCGCGCCACCAATACCTATGTCCTACAGAAATTAATATTTTGGAGGGAGTGTTGTGAACGAGAATGAAAACGAAAACAACCAGTCTCGGGATGTGTTTGATGCTGTAGCGGACCCAACCAGGCGACGACTGATTGAGTTATTGGCCGGAGCAGAGGAGCTGCCGCTTCATGAACTAACGGCACAGTTTCAAATGGGCCGGACGGCGGTATCCAAGCATTTGACAATTCTGAAAGAGGCCGGACTGGTGCTCGACCGCAAAGTCGGCAGGGAAACGCGATTTAGGCTCAACGCGGCTCCACTGAGGGAAATTCAAGATTGGGTGGCTTTCTACAGCAAGTTTTGGAGTGCGAATTTGTTGCGCTTGAACCAACTATTAGAGGAGGAAGCAGAATGAGTTTGACATTATCTTTGGATTTTCAGTACAAGACAACGCTTGAGAAGCTGTGGTCCGCTTTGACTGATTCAAGCAAGCTGACCAAATGGGTGTGCAACATCCAGACTGGAGAGCCGATGGAAAATGATTTTAAACCTGTGGTGGGACATCGTTTTCAGTTTCGCACTCAGCCGACCGAATATTGGGATGGAGTCGTTGAGGGCGAAGTGCTTATCGTAGACGAACCAAACCGCTTGTCCTACACGTGGGGCAGCGGGGGAGAGAAGCACACAGTTGTCTGGACGCTACAGGATTTAGGAGACGGAAAAGTTAACCTGCATCTCGAACAATCCGGAATCTCCAATGAGCAGGCACTGGGTGGAGCGAAGTACGGCTGGAGCAAGTGGTGCAGCGAGCTGGAAAAGGCGTTGGCATAATAACCGGATAGCGGGATGTACCACTGATTACCTCCGTCCGCAACGCTAGATGAATGGATGATCATTTCCATACACACAAATGAAAAGCCTTCCAGTTGCAGCAAACGGGATAGAGTGCTCGAATGGGAGGTTTTTCAATTGCGTGCAAGTGAATTGTCGCGGTTGTTCGCATAGTCACAGTCTTAATTATGATAGAATGGGCAAAATTAAGAGCAAGAGGTTATTACGACTGAATGAACATTCTTTTGACTGTCAGTTGATCAAAAGATGGAAGAGGAGTGCTCTTTGATGACAAATAGTAGTGCGCATCCGAAGGTCGACGAATTTTTAAGCAAAGCGAAAAAGTGGCAGGAAGAATTTGTGGAGTTGCGCAGAATCGTTCTCGACTGTGGGCTGACCGAAGATTTTAAATGGATGCATCCTTGTTACACGCTGGAGAAAAAGAACGTCGTTTTAATCCATGGTTTCAAAGAATACTGTGCGCTCCTGTTCCACAAAGGTGCGTTGTTGCAAGATCCGCACGGAATCCTCATCCAGCAGACGGAAAATGTACAGGCGGCGCGACAAATTCGCTTTACCAACGTACAAGAAATCGTGGAGATGGAAGACGTCTTGAAAGCCTACATTCATCAGGCTATTGAAGTGGAAAAAGCCGGTTTGGAAGTGGATTTCAAGAAGACAGAAGAATATACCGCTCCTGAAGAATTTCAAACCAAATTAGCTGAAAATCCTGACCTGAAAGCTGCCTTCGAAGCGTTGACACCGGGACGGCAGAGAGCATACCTTTATTATTTTTCTGAACCGAAACAATCCAAGACGCGAGTGGCGAGAGTGGAAAAATACATGGAGCAAATTCTAAACGGAAAAGGATTGAATGATTAGCCTAGCGCAGCTATTCAGCGATAAGCGTCAAACGGAGCGAACCAACTGAAATCCGGTGAATGCAAAAAATTAGTGAGCAAATGGGACGCCGTGCTGTGACGTACGGTTGTTTTTTGCACCGCAGTCACGAACCTTTTGTTCGCAATAGTAAGAAATCTAATTGGAGAAAGAGCAGGCCATTACGGCTTGCTCTTTTCTTTTTGCGAGAGGGCAGGCAGCTCCATACTCGCGCAGAAGCCTTTGCCGACCTCGCTCGATAACGACAGCTTTCCTCCGTGAGCCTTGGCAATTCGCTCGGCCATGGGAAGGCCGAAGCCGTGTCCGTTCTGGCGCGGGCGTTTGCGTTTGCTTGCGTAAGGCAGTTCCAGCAAGTCGGGCAGTTCGTCTGGGGAAATTCCGTTTCCGTTGTCCGAGACGACTACGTGACAAGCTTGGTTGCCGGGATCAAAAAAGGTTTGGATGCGCAGTTGGCACCCCGCCGGATTATGGTCGATGCTGTTTTGCAAAAGGTTGGCAAGGGCACGCAACAAAAGGCGCTCATCCCCATCGATTTGCGGGGATTCATCTCCAAGCTCTACTTCCAGCTGATACCGCTCATCCAGTCCGTTGTTCAACAGCTCCGAGGCCGCTTGTCTGGCGACTGCCGACAACCGCAGCGGTTTTTTGCCCAGCGGCTGCATCTCGTATTCGAGCATGGAGACGAGGTTCAAATCACTTACCAAAGAACGGATGCGCTCGGCTTGTTGGCGCATAATCGCGGCCAAGCGCCTCTGTTCTGCCGGCAGCTCCGGGCTGTCAGCGATGTCGCTCGCGTAGCCGAGGAGCATGGAAAGCGGCGTACGGATGTCGTGGGAAACGCCGGAAATCCAGTTGGAGCGGGCCTCGTCTCTTGCTTTCAGAGCGGCGTTTTTTTGTTGCAGCAGGGCGGACACATGATTGATGCTTACCGCCAGATTCGCCAGCACGCCTTTTGGCTCAATCTGGACAGGCTTGTCTGCTCCCAACGCTTGAATGCCGCTTGTCAGCGGGCGGATGGAAGCGATGAGTCTGGAACCGATGAACAGCGAGAGCAACAGAGCCAGCACGATGTTGCCTGCCAACAAAAAGAACGCCTTCCCGGGCAAATTCTCCACCCAGCCAACCGGAAGAATATGCTGGTATTTGGCGTAGGAGCCTTTCCGGTAACCGACGACGACAAGGCCATCTGGATGTTCCCAGGTGAAGACCGGATAATCGTCCAGGAAGCTGCGTGAAAACTTGGCTACATCTGCGAGAGAGTACGGCCGTTCCAGTTCGGCAGGGAGCTGGAACTTCCATGCCACGTAGCCTTTGGAGTCGATCAGCATGGCCCACGCCCCGTTTTGCTCCAACAGTTGTTGCGAGCGGGGAGCGATGGCATAGGCGTCTCGCTTGCCATGCAAGTCGTCGCTGACGAAATGCACAACAGCGGAAGGAGAGGCGCCATCGCTGATCCCGCTGCCGATCCAGATCAAGAGCACGACAGCATTGAGAGCCAGGAGCAGCAGCGAAATCAGGATGGTGGCGTGAACAAAACGCTTGATAATGCGCGAGGTGCCTTCCATCGTTACTCCTCCTTTACGATCAGCTTGTAGCCGAGTCCGCGCACGGTCAGCAAATGAGCGGGCCGGGAAGGATTCGCTTCGATTTTTTCCCGAATGCGCCGAATGTGCACCATCAGCGTATTTTCATAGCCGTAATAGTCGTCGCCCCATGCGGCCTGACAGAGCGCGTCGCTCGTGACGATGCGATTGTGGTTCTCATAAAACTTGCCGAGCAGAGCGATTTCTTTTGCGGTCAGCGGGATATTTGTTCCGTCATGGCGAATGGTGCCAGCCTCCAAGTCAATGAGACGGTCGTCCAGTTGAAAAACAGGGCGTTTTTCCGGCGTGTGGGGAATGTACACTCTGCGCAAAATAGCCGTCAGCCGCAAGACAAGCTCCCGTGGCAAAAACGGTTTCACGATGTAATCATCCGCGCCCAGTCCGAGGCCGAGGATTCGGTCTTCATCCTGTCCTTTGGCAGACAAAAACAGCACGGGCAAGTTCGAAATATGCCGGATCGCTTGCAGCAAGGAAAAGCCGTCGCCATCCGGCAGCATGACATCAAGAATGGCGAGGTCAGGCTGGATGGAACGACAAAGCTCCAGCGCTTCTCTGCAATCGCCCGCCTGGTAAATGCGCATGAATCCTTCCTTGCGCAAAAAATGCTCGATCATTTTTCGGATTTCAGGCTCATCATCGACGATAAGCAGCTTTTTCTGTTTCAGTTCGTCCATCTGTCATCACCTCTCTCTACTATAGCGGCTTTGGCGCGGGATAATCGGCTTTTGCAGCAAATTTAAGGCTAGTGTAAGGTGAACGTCAGATTGCTGAAAGAATCTCCTGTCATACTTCGAATATGCCAGAAAAAGCCATTGCAGGAGGGACAGATGGAGACGATCCTATCTACTACCAAACTATCGAAGCGATACGGTGATGCCTTGCGCGTGAAGGAAGTGAACTTGTCCGTACGCGAAGGGGAGATTTACGGATTTCTTGGACCGAACGGAGCAGGGAAATCGACTACATTAAAGATGCTGTTGGGGCTGGTACGACCGACGAGCGGCCAGGTACAGGTGTTCGGGAAGGAGCTTCAGGCAAACCGCCGCTTCGTTCTCAGTCAAATCGGTTCACTGATTGAATCGCCCTCGTACTACGGGCACTTGACCGGACTGGAAAACATGCGTGTCGTGCAGAAGCTGCGCGATGTTCCGGCGAAAAACATCGAGGAAGCGCTGAAAATCGTGCGTCTGGAAAAACAGAAGGAGAAGCAGGTTGAAAAGTATTCACTGGGGATGAAACAGCGGCTAGGAATCGCCATGGCATTGCTGTCGTTTCCCAAGCTGTTGATTTTGGATGAGCCAACGAATGGTTTGGACCCTGCGGGAATCGGAGAAATCCGGGAGCTGATCAAAGCGCTTCCGCAACAATATGGAATGACGATTTTGCTTTCCAGCCACCTTTTATCCGAAATCGACCAGATCGCGACTTCCGTGGGCATTATCAATCATGGTCACATGCTGTTCCAGGGCAAGCTGAGCGAGCTGCACCAAAAAAACCAGCCGCGCATTATCATCAAAACGACAGATAACAGGGCGGCGAGGGACGTGTTGATGCGGGCAGGCTTTTTCCCCGGCGTGGAGGAGGGCGCGCTTGTTTTTGAAAAGCTTGCCGATGGACAGGTAGCGCAGGCAAACAGGATTCTGCTGGCTGAACATATTGATGTGCTTCGCATCGAGGAACAGAAAAGAAGCCTGGAAGACATGTTCCTGAAGCTTACAGGGGGAGGCGAAAGTCTGTGAGGAAGGCGCTGTCGCTTGAGTTTTACAAGCTGCGTCGCAAATACGTGCTGCCGATGGCGCTTTTGTTCCTGACGGTGGAGCTTGTCTGGGCGTTTATTGCCGTCAGCATGTCTTTTGAGCGCAATCGTGACAGCGCGGGCTGGGAAGTGATCGTCGCCATGCTGTCCACGATGAACGGACTGTTTTTGCCATTGCTTTCGGCTATTGTCGTTTCCCGGATTTGCGACATGGAGCATAAAGGGAATACGTGGAGGCTGCTTCGCTCTATGGCCGTGCAGCCAGGGAAGCTGTATGCGGCGAAGTACGCTTGCGCCGGATTGATCATGCTGGGCGTTTGCCTGTGCCAGCTGCTGGCGATTGCGGTGTTTGGCGTCCAATCCGGGTACTTGACGTCTGTTCCGCTTGTGCTGTTGGCACGGTTTCTCTTCGGCACGCTGGTCACGACGCTGGTCGTCCTTGCTTTGCAGCAGTGGATTTCTACGGTGGTGAAAAATCAGGCGTTTGCGCTTTGCCTGGGGATGCTCGGCGGTTTTCTCGGAATGGTAGGCGATTTGTTTCCGGAAGCGGCAAGACGCGTATTCGTCTGGGCGTATTATACGGGGCTTAGTCCCGTTACGCAGCAGTATGCGAGCGAAAAGATGCAATTCGTCGTCCGGGAGGCAGGCCCGATCTCGTCTGCCGCGGCTGTTTTGCTGGCGGTTGCCGCGCTGCTTTTTCTCATGGGAAGACGCCATGCATCCAGACTGGAAGGGTAGGGGGAGAAGTGATGATCAAGCAATGCTTTCAGGCGGAGTGGCTGAAAATGCGCCGCTCCCATATTTGGGTGGTGTTCATGATCCTGCCTTTGGTCAGCGTCATCATCGGCTGGACCAATTACGTCATGAACCAAGGGACGCTGCAAAAGGAATGGTACAGCTTGTGGTCGCAGGTTGGCTTGTTCTACGGAGAGTTTTTCTTTCCTATCCTCATTGCGATCGGCTGCTCGTATCAATGCCGGCTGGAGCATCAAAACAAAAACTGGCATCTGGTGCTGACCGCACCTGTATCGCTTGCGGCCCTGTTTGCAGCCAAACTGGGAGTCGTGGCAACTCTTCTTCTCCTAGTCCAAGCGTTCTTTTGCTTGCTGTATGTATGCGGCGGGCTTTTGGCAGGGCTTCCGGCGTCGCTTCCCGCAGAATTGCCCGGCTGGTTGTTGCGCGGATGGATCGCGGCGATGACGATCGCGGTTTTTCAATTGGCGCTCTCGATGCGGATCAAAAGCTTTGCAACGCCAGTCGGCATCGGTCTGTGTGCCGTTTTTTTCGGGCTGGGAATGTATGTGCTGAAGCTCGGATTGTTTTTCCCGCATTCGCTGTTAACAGTGGGGATGGGGGTATTGAGCCAGGAGGGACTTGATTTTGGCAGCAACGTGGTTTTTCTGCTGATGAATGCATTGTTCGGAGTGGGAATCAGTACAGTTGTCTTCCGGCGATTACGCAAGTCGGATGTGCTCGCCTGATCTTTGAAAAGAAGGGTTTTTCCGTAAGTGAAGAGAATAACGGATAAAAAGTCTGAGTATTCACTCACGATGGGAGGCGGCTGCGACCATGTTGCAAGGTGGAAAATACGTGAAGGTGGAGCCAGGGGTCGAGATTTTTGTGCAGGACGTGGGACAAGGTGATCCGATCGTCCTGATCCCGGGCTGGACGTTTACAACCGAAGTGTTTCACAAGCAGATCGAGCATTTTCAAAAGACTAACAGGGTGATCGCGATTGATCCGAGAAGCCATGGCAGATCGTCCGTGACGATGCACGGCAACGACTATGCCACGCACGGTACTGACTTGGCAAAAGTCATCGAGGCGCTGGGGCTTGTGGATGTGACGCTGGTCGGCTGGTCATTTGGCTGCTTGACGATGTGGGAATACGTTCGGCAGCACGGCACGCGAAACGTGAAATCTTTTGTGTTCGTCGACTTGTCGCCGAAGCCGCTCTCCACCAATCACGAGCAAGATTGGGTGGAAGGGCCGCTCGATGAAATCGCCGCCGCCTACAACTACTACACGCGGGATGCCGAGAAGCAGCGGGAGTTTATCTCGGGCTACGCGACAGGGGTCATGGTGCAAAGAGAGCTTGCGGAAAATGAGCTTTCCTGGATCATCGAGCAATCGCTCAAAACGCCTCCTTATATCGCGGCGAACTTGTTCGCGTCCGGGATGTTCTCTGACTACCGGGTAGAGGCAAAGGTTGCGAGCGAGTCGGTGCCGACGCTGACGATTGTGGCTGAGCATTGGGCCGAGACTGCAAAACGGTTCATGGAAAAGCATGCCCCCGAGTCCGCAGTGGAAGTATTGGGCGGGCACATGATGTTTTGGGAGCATGCCGAGCGGTTTAATGAGCTGCTCACCCAATTTCTCCATGCAGAAAAAACGGCAAGATAAAAGAAAGTGGCTGTCCTTGTGGGCAGCCACTTTTTATGAGCTTTGGCTTGGAAAAAGGAGGCGCGACCTTGCAGGCACGCCCGGCGAAGCCGAACACTTTTTTCCGGCGATTACTTGCGAGTAGCAGGTGCTGGCATTTCGTGAAAGCTGGCGGTTATTTGCTTGAACTCGCCATGCAGTCTGTCAAATTTTCTCGTTTGCGTCAGGCACATAATCTGATAAAAGTGCGTCGGAGACTCTGTGACGGTTACAAGATAGGAAATACTTTGACCATCGACCTTCCCCTGCATCGTGAATTGAGTGGAAAGACGTCCGTCAATCGTGAGCTGAACATGCTTGCTCACGCTTGCATCTGTCAATTCACTGAACAAGTTTGATTCCACGAAATCGACGTATTGGGGATAATCAAATGAACCGTCCAATTCTTCTTTAGAGTCCGCGAGAATAAGCAGATGCTTGTCCGCGAAGTTGTTGGAAAGGGCAATGGATGCGTCTGGGTGAAGACTAGCATTCTCGCTCCAGGAAGTCGGAGCAATGATTTGCATGGTTTTGTCCTTGTTAAACGCTCTTTTCTAAGAAATTGTTGCTTTTAGAAAAGCCGTGAGTTGCTTGATATTTATAGTACCAAGCGAAGCGTGCATTCACGGTAAATGGAAATCCTATAGACTTCCTGATTTTCATTATAGAACACACGTTTCCACAACAGCAATAGCAACAAAATTTGCGAAAAGAGCCTTGTTAAAAAAAGCTTTGTTCTCAAATGAACCCGTTAACGAGTCTTGCTTGGCATAAAAGGAAACGCCATAAATACCGCAAGCAATGATAACGAGGGCCAACAAGGAGAAGCCGATGGCAAAGCTGGTGGTCAGCTGCTTGCTCTCGTTTTTCAAAT
Organism: Brevibacillus sp. HD3.3A; assembly: GCF_013284375.2. Taxonomy (NCBI): domain Bacteria; kingdom Bacillati; phylum Bacillota; class Bacilli; order Caryophanales; family Paenibacillaceae; genus Brevibacillus; species Brevibacillus sp. HD3.3A. The sequence goes on along the minus strand of NZ_CP085874.1, from coordinate 5,433,685 downwards.
CTTTTACTTTCACGACAAAAGTGTTCGCTGCCATATCGCCGAACCGTTGCTTCTTTTTCGACACCAGTACGCTGATCCCGGCAGGCAATCCGCCGATGAGCATCGGGTTGGTTTCGACGATGCGGATCAAGGAACGAATGACCGATTTCCACAGCCCTGGCGGTTGACCTTCCTGATTCACCACTTTGATTCGCAGGGCGAATTTCCCGATGGTATAGCCAGTAAAACCTTCCAGAAGAACGTAGTAAGATAAAATTCCGAGTACGAAAACAAGCAACCCGATAATGGCCGGATCGTCAGACGAACGCCCAGCCAGCGCGACCACCCCTAAGACGAAAAAAATGAGCAAAATGTAATCTATCACATGTGCTCCCCAACGCAGGAAAAAAATCGACGCTCCGTAAGTCTGCGTAATGGACCCCATTAATTGCGGTCCTTCCAGAATCGGTCTGTCTGGTGGTGGAATTGGGGGAGCCACCGATGAATCTGCTTGCGGCAATGAATGATTCTCCAAACTTGTGCACCTCCAACAAAAATGTAAACATATAACATTTAAACACTTCAAAATTCACTCTGTCAAATTTTGCTTTTCTGCAAGAAACCTACCTAAAGATAGGTGACACACGATAGTTGCGACGATTATATTAGGAAGCGAGCTGATGTAAGAAAAACCATATACAGGGTGATTATGATGAGTACGCCTATGACTGCTTTTGTCGCTGTTTTAGTGCTGGGGGTTGTCGCCTACCTCACGATGTGGTGGGAAGGCACCTGGGTAAACCTTCGATTCACGAAATGGTATTTCGCTATCATAGTAGTCTTGGCGATCGCGACCGGAGGGTATTTTTGGTTTACGGGAGATACGATTTAATCAAGTAAAAAGCAAGCCGTCCACGGGCCCTCTAGCTGGAGGGCTTTTTTGCGTCCACATAACGTTCTTTTCTTATAAGGCAGTTTACTTGCATTGTTCGGAAGGATTCCACATAATAACTTTGTGCACATATTGGATCGAGACAAAAAGGCTGCTCTTTTGTGGGGTCATTTTCTTTTTAGGCAGGGAGATGCACATGGATCAAGGAAAGTACAGTTCACTTATCGCAACGAAATTACATGTTCCTACATATGGTTCGGACCTGTTGCATCGGCATCAATTGGTGGAAGAAATCGATGAAGTCAGGACAGCCAGAGTGATCCTTATTTGCGCTCCGGCCGGGTTCGGGAAAACAACAGCCGTTAGTCAGTGGATTACGAGTATCGGCAAGCCGGCGGGATGGCTGTCGCTGGATGAGGCGGATAACGATCCGGCCCGTTTTTGGCGCTACTTCGCAAAAGCATTGAGCATGGCACAACGGGAAGCTGGTCGTGAAGCTTCTGCGATGCTCGATTTGACCTATGCGGCGTCAGCAGACAATCTGCTCTCCATGCTGCTTGAAGAAATCGCTGCAATGCCTACCGACTATTATTTGGTGCTGGATGACTATCATCTGATCAAGGAGCGCTCGATTCACGAAGGTTTGCAAACATTGCTCCAGCACGCCTCGCCTTTTTTACACGTCATTCTCATCAGCCGTGAGGAGCCGCCGCTGTCTCTCCATCGCTTGCGCGTACGCAAACAGCTGGGACAATTGGGCGCGGAGCATCTCCGGTTCAATGAAGAGGAATGTCGTCAGCTTTTTAACGAACTGCTCGGGCTAGATTTGTCATACGAGGACATTCACGTACTCAGCAAACGGACAGAGGGCTGGATTGCCGGGTTGCAGTTGGCTGCTTTGTCCATGCAGGGGAAGGGTGGCTCCACGGTTACCATGCACAGCTTTTCCGGCAATGACAAATACGTGGAAGACTACTTGACCGAAGAAGTATTGAAGCGATTGCCGGAATCGGTACAGCAATTTTTGCTGAAAACTTCCATATTGCCGCGCCTGTCCGGGGAACTGTGCGCAGCCGTAGCGAGTGAGCCGGATGCCCACGCCATTTTGGAGATGCTTGCACGTACGAACTCTTTTGTCGTACCGCTGGATGGAGTCAACGAGTGGTACCGCTACCATCATTTATTTGCGGATCTTTTGCACACGCATTTGCGCAAAACATACAGTGAACAGCTGCCAACGCTTCATGTGGCTGCCAGTCGATGGTTTGAGGGCCACGGATGGATGACAGAAGCAATCGACCACGCGCTCAAGGGCAGTGATTGGTCGCGTGCAACCAGGCTGATCGTCGAGCACGCTCCCTGGATGTTGAAGCAGCACGAAAATGTGACATTGCGCCGCTGGATGAGGCGTTTTGATACAGTGTGGCTCAAGAGTCATCCCGAACTGTGCATTGCTTTTGCCTGGATGCACGCATTATCGGACGAGCTTGAGCAGGCAGAAGCGTTGTTGCATCTCGCTGAGGATGGTCTGCACGGCAAAAATGAGGGGCTTGAGGAATGTCGGGTAGAAATCTGGGTGCTTCGCGGATACGTGCAGTTGATCCTGCGCAATATTGCCCTCTCCCTTTCGTACTTGGAAGAATCGGTCAAAATGAAGCCAAAATTCAGCCGCTATTTTATCGTCGGGATTGAGCTGAATGGAGACGAGGCTTTTGTGCTTCGCAGTCGCGTGGCGTTAAGCGGCTATTTGTCCAAGGTAAGCGAGTTTTACCCTGCCATCAGAACGATTTGGAAGCACAGCGGCCTGGGGATTCTCGCATACGGCTCGATTGTAATGGCAGAGCTGTATTATGAGAAAAACGAGTTCGAGCAATTGACGTACTTTGTGCAAAGAGCATTGCAGCTGGGAAGCAATACGATGAATTTTGGCGTACTGGTCCCGGCTTATCTGGTTTTGACCCGTTGGCGAAAGGCGGAGAAGCGAGGGGCGGAGATGTGGCTGCCGCTTGCGGAAATAGCGGAGCTGTGTCGCCAGCGAAAAGCCCCGCCTCATTGGATTGCTTTCCTGGACGCGTTTCGTGTGCGGCTGTTGCTGGACGAAAATCAGCGGGAAGAAGCAGAGCAATGGGCGAGCCAATTTGAAAAAATGAGCAAAGACTTGATTCATTCCCGGCACGAGTTTGAACGGTTGACTTTGGCTCGTGTGTACTTGTCTGCCAAAAGGGAAAATGAAGCGTGTGAACTGCTGACCCGGCTGAAGCATGAGACAGAGGTGAAGGATCGGCTGGGGAGCCGGATCGAGACGCTGATTTTGCTCAGCCAAGCTTATCACAGCCAAAAGCGGCATCACGAGGCAGCCGAATGTATTCGCACAGCGGTGATGTTGGCGGCACCGGAAGGCTACGTGCGCATCTTTTTGGACGAGGGGCCAGAGGTCGCCAAAATGCTGTACGCCCTCTACAAAAGCAAGGCGTGCTCCAGGCAAGAACTTGACTATATGGCAAGTCTGCTCAAGACGGTGGAAAAAGAGTTTCCGGCGCTGGACATTCAAATTCGCGTGTCGCCTGAACTGGACAAATTGACCGAGCGGGAGGCAGAAGTGCTGTCTCTGATCGGAGAAGGGTTGTCCAACGCTGAGATTGCGGGCAGGCTGCACCTGACGATCGGGACAGTCAAGGTGTATGTTCACCAGATTTACGCCAAGCTGCAAGTTCGCAATCGCACACAGGCAGTGGTCAAGCTGCGAGAGAGCGAGCTGTAACCGGGGCAGCAAAAGGTTCGCCCGATGATATACATGCCAGAGAACGAAGAAGTCGCCTGTACGTGCAGGGGGCTTTTTTTCATGGGCATAGAGCCATGTTCGCTGAGGGATAGTAAAGCTATCCTGATTTGGAAAAAGAGTGATTGGAGAATGAGTCATAACGCCAAGCAACAAGTGCCGTTCAGCAGCTCGCTGGAAGAGAACATGGAAGTGGTGAAAAGGGAGCTGGGGAACAGCACCGACCTCGTGACCAGAACTGTACGGATGGAAGCGATTGGGCAAATCGAGGTAGGCATTCTGTACACAGAAGGATTAGTCGATAAAAGCCTGATCAGCAACTTCATGGAGTCGCTCATGGTTCATGCGCACAAAAGGGAAATTCCGTCCGATGACGCTTTGGCAGACGAGCCGCTGTCGTTGATCAAGGATTTCATGCTGACGATGGGTGGAGTGGAGCTGCTGGATGATTTGGACGAGCTTTTCAATGCTGTATTGACCGGAGATACGGTTCTGCTCGTGGAGGGGTGTACGCAGGGCTTTATCGTCAATACGAAGCAGTGGGAGGATCGCGGTGTCCAGGAGACTTCTGTACAGACCGTAGTGCGTGGTTCCCGGGAGGCTTTCTCGGAAAGTTTGCGGACGAACACCGCGCTGGTGCGAAGAAGGATCAACAACCGTCATCTGTGGCTGGAAACGAAACAGATCGGGAAAATGACCCAGACCAAAGTGAGCGTGATGTACATAAAGGGGGTTGCGGACGAAAACGTCATTGCGGAAGTGCAGCGGCGGCTAAACAGGATCGATATCGATGGCATTTTGGAGAGCGGAAACATAGAAGAGCTGATTCAAGACGCGGCCTTTACGCCGTTTCCGACGATTTACAATACCGAACGGCCGGACTCGGTAGCAGCGGGGCTGCTGGAGGGGCGGGTCGCGATCCTGGTAGACGGAACGCCGATTGTACTGCTGGTTCCGGCGATTTTCGTCCAGTTTTTTCAGTCGCCGGAGGATTACTATCAGCGTTCGGATTTTGGCCTGCTTCGCATGTTGCGGCTGCTTTCCTTTTTTATCGCGCTGCTCGGTCCTTCCATCTACGTAGCGATTACGACGTTTCACCAGGAAATGCTCCAGACGAACTTGCTGATGAGTATTGCGGCCCAGCGGGAGGGTGTTCCGTTTCCGGCTGCTGTCGAGGCGATGCTGATGGAGCTGACTTTTGAACTGCTGCGCGAGGCCGGAGTGCGCATGCCGCGTGCCGTAGGTTCTGCCATCTCAATCGTCGGGGCGCTCGTTTTGGGCGAAGCGGCGGTACAGGCCGGACTCGTATCTCCTGCGACCGTCATCGTCGTCTCCATCACGGCGATTACGAGCTTTGTGTTTCCGTCGTTTTCCATGTCCATTCCGATTCGCATGCTGCGTTTCGGCTTGATTGCACTTGCTGCCAGCTTTGGCCTGATTGGCGTATTTGTCGGTTTGATCGCGCTTTGCCTGCATTTGTGCACCTTGCGCTCGTTCGGGGTTCCGTACATGTCGCCGCTCGCTCCGTTGAATTTGGCCGACCAGAGAGATACGCTGCTGCGTCTGCCGATCTGGATGATGCACACGCGTCCCTACTTTTTACGGCCGAAAAACAGTATCAGAGAGCATGACAACAAGCCCAATCCTCCGAGAGAGTCTGTTCATTAAATTGATTGCCGAGGTGGGATTAGCATGAAACGAAAGGCGGTGTTCGTTCTGGCCGCTGTTCTGCTGCTGTTGACTACAGGGTGTTGGAACCGCAGGGAATTGAACGACTTGGCGATTGTCATGGCGGTGGGCATCGACAAGGTGGACGGAGAGTATTTGTTGTCTACGCAAATCGTCAATCCGGGTGGAGTTGCCGCCTCCAAGGACGGGGCAGGAGGCACTCAGTCGGCAGTAGCCACGTACAGCATGCGATCTGCGGACATTTTTGAGGGGATACGCCGCTTGACGACCATGACTCCGCGCCGGCTGTACTTTTCGCATATTCAAGTATTGGTGTTGGGGGAGCAGGTAGCGAGAGAAGGGACAAAAGAGGTGCTCGACCTGTTGTTTCGCGATCACGAAGTTCGCCCGGATTTTTACGTCATTTTGGCGAAAGATACTTCGGCCCTGCACATTTTGAGCATGCTTGATCCGCTGGAGAAAATCCCTGCCACCAAGCTGTACAAAAGCCTGGAAACAGGCGAAAAAGCATGGGGCTCCGTGATCTCGATCCAACTGGACGAATTTATTACACAGCTGCTGAGCGAAGGGTCGGAGCCAGTGTTGGTAGGGGTTACTGTAAAAGGCAAGGTTCAGACAGGAAGCAACGGAAACAACCCGCAGCAGGAAAGCGTCTCTACCCTGCTCAAGTATGAGGATATCGGCGTTTTCAAAGAAGACAAGCTGCAAGGATGGTTTAATGAAAAGGAAAGCATCGGCTTCAGCTATATTACAGACAGGCTGGACAGCACAGTTGAAGCCATACCGTGCGACAAAAACAGCAAGCTCATCATTGAAATCATTCACAGCAAATCGACGCTTGATGGTCGTGTCGTAAACGGAAAACCGCAAGTCGAGGTGAAAATCGAAGCGGAAGGAAATGTAGGAGAAGTAGCGTGCGCGATTGACCTTGCAAAGTCGCAAACGATCTACAAATTGGAGCGAGAGGTAGAAAAGCGAATCAAGGAAAAAATCCAGAATGTGATTACAAAAGCGCAGAAGCAATTTCACTCCGATGCGTTCGGATTTGGGCAAGTCATTTACCAGAACGATCCAAAGGGCTGGGAAAAGGTCAAGCACAACTGGAACGAGGCTTTTGCCGACCTGAAGGTGAAAATCAACGTAGATGTGAAGCTCCGGCGAACAGGCAAAGTCGGCAATTCTTTTATCCCCTTTATCAAAAAGGATTAGAGCATAACTATTTCCTGTTGTGGAAAAGGTAAGGATATTCCTGGCAAGAAGTAGGTGCGACTTGTTCCGATGTGGATGATCCTGTTGATTTTGCTGATTAGTCTGGTGATCGTAGCGATCGAAGCTCCTTTTCTGAAAAGGAACGGCTTGAAAAAGGAGCTTTTTGTTTTTGGCTGCTTGCTGCTGCTCGGGACAGGGCTTTGCATCGCCGAAGCGGTGGAGGCAAACATTCCAAACCCGCTGGACTGGATTACATTCGTCTATCGGCCGTTCAGCGACTTGATTTTAAGCATGGTGGAGTAACGGTGAACATAAGCGGTGCGCAAGAGAAGGGAGGGAAACAAGGGTGCTTGGCAACAGTCTGATCAGTGCGAGGCAGTTTTTTATTTTGGTAACCCTGTTCGTCATTGGCGATGCAGTCTTGTACGTTCCCTCGCTCACCGCCACATCCGCCCGGCAGGACGCGTGGATTTCGGCTTTGATCGGTTGGGGAGAGGGCTTTCTTTTGACCAGTTTGTATGCGGCATTGAGCTTGCGGCATCCGAATCGGACGATACTTCAATACAGCGAAGACATCTTGGGCAAGTGGGCAGGAAAAGCGGTCGCTTTTTTGTTCCTTTCCTATTTTTTTATCGATGCGTCACTGATGCTGATGGAAATCGGCGATTTTGTCACCACACAGATCATGCAGGAGACGCCGATCGAAATCATTCTCGTTCTGTTTGCGGCGATTATTGTCATGGGCACCCGCTGCGGGATGGAGCCGCTTGCGCGTGTCTCCGAGCTGTTGTTTCCGTATTTTCTGCTGCTGTTTTTCACGCTGATTGCGTTCATCGCCCCGCAAATCAAGGTCGATAACCTCAAGCCTGTCCTTGCCCATGGGATGGCGCCCGTTTTTGGCGGCAACTTCCGCTATATGGGCTATTTGCTGGAATCGGTCGTCCTGATCTTTCTGTTTCCGCTTGTGAAACAGCCGCGGCACGCAGCGAAGGCGTATATTATGGGCATTTTGATTGCTAATTTTTTCCTGACAATCATTACAACCGTCGCAGTGCTTGTGCTCGGTCCCAACATTACCGTACTGCTTGCCTATCCAAGCTACACGCTGGCGCAAAAAATTAGCGTCGGCAACTTTTTTGAACGCATCGAGGTTCTGATGGCTGTCATTTGGTTCATCACGCTGTTTATCAAAATAACGGTTTGCTATTATGCCACGGCTTGCGGGATTGCCCAGACGCTGCGATTGACCGACTATCGCAGACTGACGCTGCCTCTGGCGATGATCATGGTCATCGTCGCGCTTGCCACGATGCCCAATCGGCCGTATTTTGACAACTTTGTTTCGGAGATTTGGATGCCGTACTCATTGACGTACGGCTTGTTTTTGCCTGTGCTGTTGCTCGTGGTGGGCGGACTGCGGAAAAGGTTGGGGAAATGAAAGGAAAAATGATGCCAAAGACCTAGTTCATCGTTTATACTATTTTTTGAGAAAAGGAGGGGTGGAAGACAGCGCTTTGCTCTTTATTCGAAGGAAACCATGATCAGCTAGACAAATACGCCGAACATGAAATGGGGAACCACGATGAGACTGAATCATTGGGTCATGCGAATGATCCTGTTATGCCTGCTTGTTTATTCCTTTTCTTGTCCCGTTTCACCCTCATTCGCTTTTGAAAGCGAAACAACCACTTCTTCTACAGCGGAAAATGTTAACTTCTCCGAAATAAAAGTGACCAATGGCCTTATCACCGTTCCATTTTATTCGATCCCAGAAAGAAATCCTAAGACCAAACAGTTTACCCTCTCTTACACGCAAGATTCTGAGACACACTCCTTATCCCCCCTCCCAGCTAAATGGGAAGAATCTACGCGAACCTTTTTTATTCCCTTTAAACCTTTTCAATCAACCGACACAGAGCAAGAAATAACGATCCGCATCGGCTATGAAGATTCAGAACCGACAGAGCGTTCTATTGTTTTGGCGCCGAAAGATTCTGAGGTAGAATCGATCGAGATTTTGAACACTTGGGGAAATTCTGAATTGCAGTTGCGCGACAGCAATGATCGGGAAGCGAAATTGCTGGCAGTAGCGAAAGACAGCGAAGGTGCGATTGTCGCTTATGATAAAGTTACCTGGGCAAGTGAAAATCCGCGAGTTGCTTCTGTTACTTCGCTAGGAAAAGTGTGGGCGAAGAAGGCGGGAACTGCGGAAATTACGGCAACGATCGCTGGGAAGACGGAGACTTATCAAATCGATGTCGTCAGCAAGCAGCAAGTTCCGGCGGCGATTTCCAAAGATGGAGAATTTGGCCCGGAATCGGGAGTATATAAAACGAGTGGAACAATCGAGATAAAAGGCAAGGAGACTACTGTTTTACTGAGAAACACGAAGCTGGACGGCGATCTCGTCATCGACAACGGCGGTTCTGTCACTTTGGACAACGTTCACGTCTCAGGGGAGATCAAGGTGAAGGACGTTGCTTCCAACAGTTTGCATGTAAATAATGTCTCAGCCGACCGACTGGTGATCACCGATGAGAATGGCGCACGGCTTGTTCTCGAAGATGAGGTTGAGCTGCCAGAGGTAGAGGTATCTGCCCAGTCCACACAGTTCCCTGTCGTGATCGAAGGCAAAGCAGCTACTAACAGTACGCTGCAAATTACATCTCCTTCCTGGGTGGTAGTCGACTCTGTTGTGTCAAAGGTGGTTGTAGACAAAGACGCTGAAGGAACACGGATCGAAACCACCAAAGAGAGCAAAATCGAAGTAATTGAAGCGAATGCAAGCGCCAGTGTGGAAGGATCGGGCACGATAGACAAGCTCGTGCTGGCCGACAGTTCGGTAAATGTGAAAAGCGAAGTCAACATACCGACAGTGGCGTACGCGAATGAACCTGCTATGCCAACACCGCCGACTCCACCTACACCGCCTGCAAACCAGGCGCCTGTTGCCAGCCAAGTAACGATTTCCGGTACGTTCCAAGCAGGCGAGACATTGACGGGCAGCTATGTGTACACCGATGCGGAAAACAACCCGGAGCGCTTGTCCTTGTTCAAATGGTACCGCGGTTCGCTGTCGGACGGTTCCGATAAGGTGCAAATTTCCGGCGCGAACAAAAAAACGTATGTGTTGCAGCAGGATGATGTAGGGAAGCATGTGACGTTTGAAGTGACACCTATCGCCAGCACAGGAACGAGAAGCGGGGTGCCGGCAACTTACACGTCAACCCAGACGGTTACGAACGTTCCCGCGGCGAATAACCCGCCTGTCATCAACAGCAGCTATACGGCGCAAACGTTCAAAAATACGTTAGCAAGCGGAACTGTTGCTGCGACCGATCTGGATGGCGACACCATCACGTATTTGCTCGGCTCCACAACTCCTGCACACGGGGCTGTGGTCGTTCTGCCGAGCGGAGCATGGACGTATACGCCACAAAATGCTTTTACAGGAACGGACAGCTTTTCCATCGTGGCGGATGACGGAAGAGGGGGAACAGCTGCTACGGTTGTCTCCGTAACCGTGACAGAAGACCCGCTTGAAGTTGATCGCCAGGCGCTGACCATCGGTTATGCCAGCGGGGATGACGCCGATCATGTTACGCAAAATGTAGTCTTGGCAACGACAGGGGCAAATGGCTCGCTGATTTCATGGAGTTCGGACAACCCGGCTGTGATTGCGCAGGACGGCACGGTTACGCGCCCGCAAGCTATCGAGCAAGACGCTACCGTCACATTGACGGCGACCATCACGAACGGAAGCCGCTCGAACACCAAACCGTTTGTCCTTACCGTACTCAAGCAAGCGGCGCAAAGTAACAACCAGCCGCCGACGGCAGTAGGCACGATCAGCAATCAGACGCTGCTGCCAGGAAGCCAGCCTTACCCGCAGATCGATCTGTCTACTATTTTTGCTGACCCGGATAACGACGCCTTGCAGTACCAGGCAACGGCAACGGCGCAAAATATCGTGCAGCCGACCATTAGCGGCAACATGCTCAGTCTTGCTCCGGTCGGCAAAGGAGTGGTCACGATTACGGTCACGGCCAATGACGGCAAGGGCGGCACACAAGACGTTACTTTTACAGCTCACGCCTATGAGTTCGTCGCAGGCGGGCAGGTCACGATCAGGACCAAATCAGGGGTCATGAACGTGCAACTGGACTTGAACACATATTTTCCGGGCGCTCCGGCCAACTCCCTGCAAATCCTCAATAATGGCACAGGCGGCACCGTGATGGGCACCAAGCTCCAGCTGATCCCTGCAAGCGTGCCAGGAAGCGGGCTGTGGGTTGCCAATCAAAGCGACCAGGTTGCGCTAATCAAGGTAGATATTCAGCAGCAAGGACAGCCGCAACTGTTCTTCTCGGATTATGTATACGGAACAGATGGCCGCAATGCGCTCCAGCTGTTTTTCCAGGGAGACAACAACGGTCAAAAGGTCACAGGGTACGAGCTGGAAATTCACAGGTACATGACAAGTACGCAGACAAAAGCAGTGGAGACAAAGCCAATCATGCCGCTGTTTCCGAAAATGGCCTATATTATTATCGACCCGATTTTCTATGACTTCTTTGATATCACTCCAGCTACTTATTACAACGAAGAAGTTCATATGAGTTACCAAGGATATGTCACGGCTTTCGTGCTGAAAAAAGATGGTCAAATCGTGGATGTTTTGGGGAATCCCGATCCGAATAACCGCTCCCCGATCCTGGCGCAAACGGGCACGATTGTTCGCAAGTCGGGAATCTATACAGGCTCGCAAAGCTTCAGCCTCGAAGGGGAATGGGACATTTATCCTGCCGGTTATTACCAGAACATTGGGCGGCATAATCCGTAAACAGACAGCTATTGATGACAAGACGTACAAAAGGTGAGGAAAACATGAGCCTAACACACAAAAAAGCCAAAATGATCAAGACAGCAGCAATCGGATTGCTTGCCATACAGAGCCTGTTTGGATTTGCAGCACAATCCCACGCTCAGGGACCACTGGAAGAAATCAATTCTACAGTGGATGGTTATTGGTACTCCGGCGGGGAAGTCGAAGATGGGAGCTATTTTGAGGACAGCTCCAACTATGTAGGATTAGACGAAAATTTTGGCATGCAAAAAGCAGCCGTGCAATTCCCGTTGACTCAGCTTGATACGTCATTTATCAAGGCCAAGCTCAAATTGTACGTGACCAATGTGAACGGGGACGCTCAAACGGTTCCGAGCTTCACCCTGTACGGCTCCACCTACGGAGCATGGGACGACGATTTTCCGCTGAATCCCAATGATCCGGTCATTGATTCATTTGGGCAAAATCTGCAAGAAGGCGATTGGCTGGAATTTGACGTAACCAATTTTCTTCGCCTCCAGCTAGAGGCGCAAAGCCAGAACGTGACATTTGCGCTTTTGAGCAATACACAGACAGGGGCTTTCGGATTTGGGTCAAATGAAATCATAGACGGCAATTACCCGCGTCTCGTGCTCGAATATGCAGCCAAACAACCGCAAGTGACCCCAGCTACTACCCTGGAAGATACCGCAACTTCAAGTGGACTGGTGATTACTCCTGACCCGGCGGACGCCAGCAGCGTGACCCATTTTCAGGTCAGCGAAATTCAGGGCGGAAAGCTTTACTTGAACGATGGAGTGACTGAGTTAACGAATGGCAACTTTTTGCAAAAAGCAGATGGTGCTACAGGGCTGAAATTCGTGCCTAATGCGGATGCGAATACGCCAGCTGGCGATCTGTTCGGCTTCAAGGTCAAAGCAGCCAAAGATGCCAATGGTGCAGGGCTAAGCGGAGCGGCGGCGGCGGTCATTACGGTGCAGGAAGTGAACGATGCACCGACCGCCCAGAACGATCAGCTCGCCACGGTGACAAAAGGAACGCCTAAAGTGATGATTCCGTTTTCGCTGTTGACGGCAAATGATCAGGCAGGGCCAGCCAATGAGCACGGACAAACATTGACAGTGGCAGATGTTGATCAAGCAGTAGGCGGGACGGTCAGACTTGTCGACCAAGAGGTAGAATTTTCATTGGACCCTACCTTCCAGGGGACAGCGTCTTTTCAATACAGCTTACTAGACGATGGAACAACCAACGGCCTTCCTGCTTCGTTGACGGCTAGAGCGAAAGCGGAGTTTTCCGTGGAACAAATCACGAAGCCGATAATTTCGCTGGTTGGCGGCAACGCAATGTATGTGCCGTTCGGTCAAAGCTTTCAAGAACCAGGCTACTCAGCGAGAGACGCAAACAACAACGACATTACGAACAAGGTGCAAGTGACTGGTCAGGTGGTTACGAGTGAACTGGGAGACTACGATCTGGTGTATAACGTTCAGGACGACAACGGAATTGAAGCTTTGCCCGTGACGCGGACCGTATCTGTCGTCTCTCACGAACTGAAAGGTCTATGGCTGCAAGAAGGTACGATGACACCTGCTTTTCAGCCAAGTGTGGCGCAATACACGCTGCGAGTGCCCAACGAAGTGAGCAGCCTGCGGTTTCGGGCGGCAACTTTGGATCAGACGGCAACCTTGACCATTAACGGGGCGGCTGAAGTGAACGATATAAGCAAAGAGGTGAGCCTGAATCCAGGCCAAAACGATATTACGTTTATCGTGACGGCGCGGAACGGCTCGACCAAGACATACCAGTTGAGTGTGACAAGGGATAGCGCTCCGCCTGTGACGCCGAACCCACCGACCTATCCAGGACATTCCGAAACGATTCCGGAATCGCAGAACCATTTGAATGAACAGACAAAAGAGGTAATCAAGGAATCAGTTGACGCAAAAAGAATTGCCGAGCAGGTGGATAAATCGCTCGCGCACTTGGCAGATAAAGTTATGAGCAGCAAGCTCGGCGATACCGAGAAGCTTCAACTCGTAGCAAGCACTTCAACAGAAGTTTTGTCTCCGCTCGTTGCCAAATGGAAAGAAGGAGTAGTTTCCGACAAGCAATTGAGAGAAGCGCTGTCCCTCTTTTTAGAAAAGGGAGTGAACGAAGGTCTTGCTCAAAGCAAACTGGATGATTCGGAAGTGTTTGCAGCAGGGGCAAAGCTCGTAAGCACGGTGATTCGGGACGTGATCGTCGAACTGGAAGATGATCAGGTCAGGGAAGAAGTGGCTCAGCCTTTCCGTGAAGCTATGGACAAGCTGCTCAAACACAAAAGCATCCTCCAGGTAGCCCAGCATACAGAAGTAGCGGATACGAGCGAACAGCTGAACGAGGTTGCTGCTCTGGTGCAGGACTGGAGCCAGGAGCTTGGCAGCAAGTCCGACCTGTTTGATCTCGAACGGCACTTGCTCATTCAAGTGGTGGACGAAGAAGCGGCGGACGTAGAGGACAATGGCGAACAGCTGCGTTCCGGCCGTGCTGCTTCTGCGTCCCAAGAGCCGACTGTGCTGTTGTCGGAAGAGCTGGTCGAGACTTTGGCAAATCAACAGTTTGCCGTTACCGTTATGGCGCAATCGGGAGCAAGCGTGAAGCTGCCGCCAGCCTTTTTTGCCCGCTACAACGCTGAGACGATAGCCGTGGTGGTCGAAGAAAACGAAGAGGCAACGATCCCTGCTACGTTTTCCAAGACAAGCGATGCATACGATTTCCGGGTTTTTGCCGGGGAAAAAGAAATCAAGAGCTTTGCCAAAGGAGAGGCATTGATCGGAATACCGTACGCCTATTCCTCGAAAAAGTTCGCTCCTTATACGTATGATGCCGCTCGAAAAAACTGGAAGGCTGGTGCAACAGGCAAAGGCGAAGGATACGTCAAGCATGATGGGGAGCAGGTGCTTTTTCTGACCAGCGCGCCAGGGACGTACATGCTGGCGGAAACAAAGCTGCGCTCTCTCGCTGTGGCTCAACGTACAGTGAAGCTTGAGCAGGGAGCGACGTATCAAGTGCAGGTGACAGGAGCTTTGACGAGCGGCCGAAAAGTGGATTTGACTGCTTCCGAAGACGGCACGACTTACTCGTCAAACAAGCCTGAGTTGATTGAGGTGGATGAGGAAGGTCTGATCACGGTGTTGCCGGAGGCGGAGAGTGGTTCGAAAGCGACGATCACCATCCAAAACGGGCAAAGCACGGTGAAAATGACGGTCAGTGTGTATTCTCTGGACAGCATCGCCGTGTCTCCGGCAAAAGCTGTTGTCTATGCGGGAGAGACGCTGCAATTGAAGGTCAAAGGGAAGTATACGGATCGGAGCAGCAGCGACATCACCAAATCGAGCATGGGCACAAAGTATTCGTTGGATGATACGGAATATGCCAAAATTAGCGAAAATGGCTTGCTGGAAGTCAGTCCGGATGTTCCAGATGAAACGGTGATCACCATTATGATCGAAAATGGCGACAAAAGCATAACATACCCGGTTACCGTCAAGCAGAGGGCGTAACCGACAATTGTGGAGTCCGTTGGCATTCAACCAACCGGGCTCCTTTTTCTATGGCACAGATCCAATCATTTATTTGTTGATCTGATTAATCGACATTTTATGCTTTCAATGAGTTTTAACGTATTTTGTAAAGGGTACATAGTACAAACAGGAATCGTTAAGAGTAGGAGAAGAATCGTATGAAACTCACAGTCGGAAAAAAGCTGTACACAGCATTCGCAGTGACGTTGTTGCTGATGGCGGCGATTGGGTGGCTTGGCATCTATCAAATGAAAAATTTGAACGAGAAGGCGGTGGAAATCAATACGAGCTGGTTGCCGGCCGTAGAAGACATCAACCATCTGAACTACTTGACCGAGCATGTCCATGCGCTCGTATTCTCGCATGTCTTTTATCAAAGCAAGGAACAGAAAGAGCCGCTGGAAAAGGAGCTTGCGCTGACCTTGCAGGAAGTCAGGGAGGATATAGCGTCTTACGAAAGCACCCTGGAGGAGGACGACGTCGAGGACCAGAAAATTTTCAGTTCCTTCAAGAGCAAATGGGAGTCGTATGAACAACTGCACGACAAGCTGATGGACGCATCCAGACAGAACAACAGCGCCGACATAAAGGACGTAATTGGCGAAGTGTCTGCCCTGTTTCAGGCCATGAAAAATGACCTCGATGCCCTGATCAAAATCAACCATGACGGGGCAAACAATGAGAGCGAACAAGCGGCAGCGATCTATGACGAGGGAAGAAAAGTCACATTGCTGCTGATAGCCGTCTCCGTCACGGTAGCGGTGGTATGGGCTGCTGCGATTACTCGCAGTATCCGCTCTCGCCTGAACAGGCTGGCCCAGCAAGTAAACGCTGTTGCAGAAGGCGATTTGCGCATGGAAGCTCTCCCGGTAAAAAGCACGGACGAAATCGCAGAGCTGACCCGTGACTTCAACAACATGCTGGCAAAGCTGCGCGAAATCGTTTCCCAGGTGAACGTGACCGCCCAGCAAGTGGCGGCTTCCGCGGAGCAATTGACAGCCAGTGCAGAGCAGACGAGCCAAGCGACCGAACATATTGCGATTTCCATTCAAGAAGTGGCGAATGGCTCGGATCAGCAGGTGCAAAGTGTGGAAGCAAGCTTCCGGGTCGTGGAGGAGATGTCCGGCGACTCCGAGCAGATTGCGACCAAGGCAAACGCAGTAGCCGTCATTTCCAATCAAGCTTCCAACATGGCTTCGGCAGGCAATCAGGCTGTCCATACGACCACGCGGCAAATGGACGCTATTCACTCCACCATGACCGAGCTGGCGCAAGTCGTCAGAGGATTGGGCGAGCGCTCATCGGAAATCGGCCATATTACAGAAGCGATTACGAGCATTGCGGAGCGAACCAATTTGCTGGCGTTGAATGCGGCGATTGAAGCATCCCGGGCCGGAGAAGGCGGGCGCGGCTTCGCTGTCGTCGCGGCGGAAGTCCGCAAACTGGCGGAGCAATCATCCGCTTCTGCCGAACAGATTGCCTGCCTGATCCAGACGATTCAGGCAGAGACGGCGAAGGCTGTGGCGACGATGGACACAGGCACGAAGGAAGTGCGGGAAGGAATGAACGTCGTTCAGATGGCCGGGCAAACCTTCGGAGAAATACAGCAGTCCGTGACGGAAGTGGCAGCCCGGATCGCGGAAGTCTCCGCAGCTTCCGGTCATATGTCAGCGGGCACCGAGCAAGTCGTCCAAACGATTTCACAAATTACGAATGTAGCGCAGTCAGTGGCGCTTGGCACGCAAAATATTACGGCTGCGGCCGAAGAACAGCTGGCATCGATGGAAGAAATCGCCTCCTCTGCCGCCGCTCTCTCGCAAATGGCGGAAGAGCTGCAATCATCCGTGCGCGTATTCAAGCTGTAGCGACTGTCAATTCCCTCCCGGAACAGATAGAATGGTAGATAAGGAGTCTTCTGGAACAGGAGGGAATCATGTATACAGTTGGGGTTGTCGGTCCTCATACATCTGTTGAACGAATTATCCAGCTCGGGAACGAATACGAGCAGACGATGAAATTTATCGGCTATTCATACAGCGACTTTCAGGAAACGAAAACAATCGTCCGCGAATACGACCAGCAAGTCGACGCCTGGCTATTCTCTGGCCAAATCTCGTACATGGTGGCGAAAAATACGTTAAGCACGGACGAAAAGCTGGTCTACATCCAGCATACGGAATCAGGCATTTACAAAAGTCTTTTGCATATGGGGTACTATCAGCACGAATTTTTGAGCAAGGTGAGCATCGACGAGATTACGACATCCCACCTGGAGCAGGCGCTGGAACAGATCGAGATTGCGCCGCAGGACATGTATGTGAAGACCTTTGACGTTCATTCGAGTACGCAAGAGCTGATCGACTTTCATCTGGACTTGTACCGGGCCGGGAAAACGAAAGGGGTTTTGACGTGCTTTGAAGCCGTCTATTTTGCGTTGACCGAAGCCGGAGTGCCCGCTTATCGGATCGAAAGTACAGACATGGAAATTCGTCAGGCTCTGCGCATCCTCGCGGAAAAAATCCGAACGTTTTACTACAAGGACACGCAGATTGGCGTGCAACTGGTGGAAATCGAGCAATTCGCCAAAATCAGCGAGAAGGCGAAAAGTTCCTATCATCTGCAATACTTCGAGATGAAGGTAAAAGAGACGCTGCTGCGGTACTGTGAAAAGCTGGACGGCTCTTTGCTGGAAAAAGGCAACGGCCGCTACGTGATTATCAGCTCGCGCGGGGCAATCGAGCGGGAAATCAGGGAGCTTCAGGAGACGCTCCAGCAACTGGCGAAAGAGGTTGAGCATGCCGCAAGTGTCGGGATCGGCTACGGTGTCACCGTGCATACAGCGGAAATAAACGCCGAGCGCGCCCTCCAGTTATCCAAAGACCGGGCCGAGCACGGGATTGTGATCATCCGCGAGGACGGCACGATTGTCCAGTCGGCGGGCGACGAAGAAGAGCTGAGCTTTTCCTTTCGAAGCGACGACAAGCAGCTGATCGAGAAGCTGAAGGAAGTCAAGCTCAGTGCGAAAAACTACTACAAAGTCACGGCGTTGATGAAAAGAATGAACTGGAACGACTTTACGATCAAGGACTTGGCGACGCATCTTTATTGGGACGAGCGCAATGCGCGCCGCTTCATGGTCAGTCTGTGCGAGGCAGATTTGGCGGAATGCGTCGGGGAAGAAGCTTCTTCCGCCCGGGGCAGGCCAAGCAAAAGATATCGTTTGAAATAACCATTCGCAGGTTGAATGGTTATTTTTTTTGGCGAAAATGCGTTGAAAAATGAGAATGATTCAAATATAATGCATTTTAGGTAATTACCCTTTTATTACCCTTAAATAAAAGTCGCTGGACAATCGCACTCATTTGAACATATCCAGTCTGGCGAGGGAAGACAGCTTTGCGGATCAACAGGCCGAAGAGAAAGGAGTATCCATTTTTTGCGGGCAAGCTATGAGCACAACGACGACGTGAAGAGAGAGGGAAATTCATGGATCAAGAACAATACCTGAAAAAGAAAATGGGCTTTTGGTCTCTTACGGCACTTTCTCTCGGGGGAATCATCGGTTCCAGCTGGCTGTTCGGCCCTTGGGCAACAGCGAAGCTGGCAGGTCCTGCCGCTATTATTTCTTGGTTAATCGGTGCCATTGTTATTACGTTTATCGCTCTCGTATACGCAGAGCTTGGGCGGGTCAGACCCGAGTCCGGGGGACTTGGACGCTATCCGCTGTACTCGCACGGAAGCATGCTGGCGACTGTGACCAGCTACTCGATCTGGCTTGGCTATTGCGCTACCGCTCCGGTAGAATCGGCTGGCGTGATTCAGTACGCGAATCAGTTTTGGCCCGGACTTTACGACGTGGGCAACGAACAGTTGACGACGACAGGGATTTTGGCTGCTACGGTACTCATGGTCTTTTTCGTTGTATTCAATTATTTCGGCGTGAAGCTGTTTGCTGTGACGAACACGATTATTACCGTCATCAAATTTGTTGTGCCGGTGCTGACGATTATCGCCTTTTTCATGACAGGCTTTCACCCGGAAAACTTCACAAGCCAGGGCTTTGCGCCGAATGGCTACAGTGCGGGTCTGAGCGCGGTGCTCACAAGCGGAATTTTCTTTGCTTACACCGGATTTGGAAACGTCATCATGATGAGCGGCGAAGTGGTCAATCCGCGCAAAAACATTCCGCTGGCTTTGATCGCGTCGCTCGTCTTGGCGGCGATCATGTACGTGCTGCTGCAAGTCGTCTTCATCGGGGCTGTGCCGCCGGAGATGATTGCGAACGGCTGGAGCGGCATCAAGTTTGATTCTCCTTTTGCCAATCTCGCGATGATTGCCAACATGGTCTGGCTCTCCTGGATCATTACAGCAGACGCGATGGTGTCTCCGACAGGCTCTGCGCTCGCTTACACAGCAGGAACTTCCAGACATGTATTCGGGATGGCGAAAAGCGGCTTTTTGCCCGGTTATTTCGGGGTGATCAACAAGCGCTTTGGCGTACCGACTCGCGCGCTCGCTTTTAACTTTGTCATCGGCTTGTTGTTTTTGTTCCCGCTGAAAAGCTGGACGGCAATTGTCGCGATCGTCGGCGCGATCGGCATTTACAAGTACGCCTCTGCGTGCGTAACCGTCATGGTGTTTCGCAAGGTTGGTTTGACCAAAGACAAAGGTCTTCCGGGCATGAGTGTCATTGCGCCTTTGGCGTTCGTATTCGCCACTCTGCTCATTTACTGGACGAAATGGAGCAAGGTGCAGCTGGGGATTACGGGCTTGCTGATTGGATTGGCTTGCTACTTGATCGTTCATTTCATCCGCAAGTACAAAGCGGAGGAAATCATCGGCGGACTGTATTTGATCGCCTACATCCTCGTGCTCATCGGGCTGTCCTACCTCGGCAACTTTGGCGGAATCGGCATCCTGCCTGAGCCGTTCATGTCGATCGTCGCCGCAGTGACAGGCTTCATCTTCTACTACTTTGCGGTGTACAACGGTGTCTGGTACATGCGCAAAAAAGGAAACGTCGCAGAGCTTGCCGAGGAGTAGGCGCAAGCGAGCGGCAAACATTTTTATCGATCATAAAGGAGAACGTAGCTATGAAGCTTTGGGGTGGCCGTTTTAGAAAAGAAGAAAACAAGCTGATGGAAGACTTCAACAGCTCGCTGCATGTCGATCAGCGACTGTATGCAGAGGACATCAAAGGAAGCGTGGCCCACGTCAACATGCTGGCGCATAGCGGGCTGCTCACCCGGCAAGAAGGCGAGGAGATCGTCAAAGGGCTGCTCGCCATTTTGGAAGAGATCGAAGCGGGCACATTGGAGATCGGCGGCAATTACGAGGATATTCACAGCTTTGTCGAAGCGAAGCTGACCGAGCGGATTGGCGCCACAGCGAAAAAGCTGCACACGGCGCGAAGCAGAAATGACCAGGTGGCGGTAGACATTCGGCTTTATGCGAAAAACAAGGCGCACGAGGTCATGCAAAGCATCGAGGAGCTGCAAGCCAGCCTGGAAGCGAAGGCGCGCGAAAACAACGTGATCATGCCGGGCTATACCCACTTGCAGCGCGCCCAGGTCGTGACGTTCCAGCACCATCTGATGGCGTACTACCAGATGCTGCGCCGCGACAAACTGCGAATCGCCAATGCAATCGAAATCATGAACGAAAGCCCACTCGGCTGCGGCGCTCTCGCAGGCACGACGCATCGGATCGACAGGGAGATGACGGCAAAAGCGCTCGGCTTCGCAAAGCCAGTCGACAATTTCCTCGACGGGGTGAGCGATCGCGACTATTTGCTGGAGTTGATGTCGGGCTTTTCCATCCTGATGATGCACCTCAGCCGTCTGAGCGAGGAACTGATTTTGTGGAGCAGCCAGGAGTTCCGCTTCGTGCAAATCGACGACGCGTACTCGACGGGAAGCAGCATCATGCCGCAAAAGAAAAACCCGGACGCCGCCGAGCTGATCAGAGGGAAGACGGGACGCGTGTATGGCTCGTTGACCTCGCTATTGACGACGATGAAAGGACTGCCGCTGGCCTACAACAAGGACATGCAGGAAGACAAGGAGGCGTTTTTCAACGCTTTGGATACCGTTCTCTCGTGCCTGGCGATCATGTCCAACATGATCGCGACGATGAAGGTCAATCACGAGCAGATGAAAAAGGCAGTAAAAGCGGGCTTTCTCAACGCGACGGAGGTTGCCGACTACTTGGTCAGCAAAGGGGTTGCCTTCCGCGACGCCCACAGCATCGTCGGCTCGATCGTGATTTATTGCGAGGACAACCAGAAGGCGATCGAGGAGCTGACGCTGGAAGAATTGCAGCAGATCAGCCCGTACATCGGAGACGATCTGTACACGTTTATCGATTATGAGAACATCCTGAACAAAGGGATCAAAGTGGGACTGCTGCGTTAGCAGAACGCCGAAGCGCTTTTCCCCTCCCTGCGAACCGGGCAATCTCCAACCGGGCAAAATTTTCAGGGGCAGGAAGAGCAGCAAGCCATCCGATGCGGTGGCTTGTTTTTTTGGAATTGAAAGAAAATTTTTACAGGAAATTGCTTGCGTTTCTTGAAATGTAAGAGGAAACGAACCGAAAAAGAGGTGTTGGGGAATGCGTGAGCTTTTTTCTGTTGCCGACCTGGAAGCGTTTGTCGTGCAAGCCAAGCAGCACACATACGTTGGAGGAGCCAAGCGCCTGTTGCCGTATCGGCTGGGGTCCAAGGACATTCAATATGCAAGCGGGGATTGGGCCTATCACGACAGCTATTTGGGCGAGAGCGATTTTATCGGGCAAGAGGTCGTGTACTTCCAAAAAAGTCCGGTGTGGGCAATGAATTATTTTGGCTACATTACCAAGCCGGAGCGAATCGACGCGCATGCTGCGGGACTGGTCATTAAGGCGAGCTTGTCGAAGATGTACGCGGAGGGCCGCTTTTTGGGGGCGTTCGAGCATGCGCAGGACGATTTGCGCTACGTCGATACGAATGAGGGGAATGTGACTCTTTTTCAGGGGAAGGAATTTATTTACCGCCAGGATGAGATTGTCTATGAATTGCTCTATCATGGCGGGTTGTTGAAAAAGTAGGGCTGCATGATGACCAATCTCGCGCGGGCAACCAAAACCGATCCGCCCCGTGAACCGATTTTGGCATAAAAGCGGCAAAAAGCCACCAGAATACAGGTGGCTTTTTGCGTTGGACGGCTTTTTGGCATGGAGACAAATTGGATGGGTAAGAAACAGCGCGATTGGATCAGAAGAAAGACAGCGGCTTGTCCTATAATCAGCTTGCCACACTACAGGCTGACACTTGAGAAAAGGCTGGACAAGCGAAGGAGGAGCCATGTCAAATCAAGACCAAACACCGTTGTTTACTGGACTGGTCAAGCACGCCCGAAAAAATCCGATTCAATTTCATATACCCGGCCATAAAAAAGGCAAAGGAATGGACCCGGAATTTCGCTGGTTCATCGGCAAAAATGCGCTGTCTATCGACTTGATCAACATCCGGCCGCTGGATGATCTGCACCAGCCTGCCGGGATTATTCAAGAGGCCCAGGACTTGGCTGCCGAGGCTTTTGGCGCCGAGCACACGATCTTCTCCGTGCAAGGAACCAGTACAGCGATCATGACGATGATCATGTCGGTTTGCCATCCGGGCGAAAAAATCATTGTGCCGCGCAATGTGCACAAGTCGATCATGAGCGGAATTATTTTCTCGGGGGCGCATCCGATTTTTCTGCATCCGGAAATGGACCTGGTCTACGGGATCGCGCATGGCATCACTCCAAAATCCGTCGAAGAAGCTTTGGAGCAGCACCCGGACGCCAAGGCTGTTTTGGTTATTCACCCGACCTATTTTGGCACAGCAGGCGACCTGAAAAAAATTGTGAAGGTAGCGCACGCGCGAGGAGTGCCTGTACTGGTCGATGAAGCTCATGGCTCGCATGTGCATTTTCACCCGAAATTGCCGCTGTCCGCGATGCAGGCAGGCGCAGATATGGCGGCGAGCAGCATGCACAAGCTTGGCGGCTCCATGACGCAAAGCTCGGTGCTGAATATCCAGGGAAACCGGATTTCGCTATCGCGCGTACAGGCGATTTCCAGCATGCTTTCCACGACGTCCACGTCTTATTTGCTGCTCGCCTCGCTCGATGTAGCGCGCAAACGGCTGGTGACCGCAGGCAAAACGCTGTTGGATCAGGCAATCCGGCTTGCCAATCAGGCGCGTCAGGAAATCAATCGGATCGAGTATTTGACTTGCATGGGTAGCGAGATCATTGGACAAAACGGGGTGGTCGCCTACGATCCGACGAAGCTGGTCATTTCCGTAAAAGGGCTGGGGCTGACCGGGCATGAGGTGGAAAAATGGCTGAGGGAGCGCTTCCATATTGAAGTGGAGCTGTCCGATTTGCACAACATCCTTTGTATTGTCACACCGAGCGACAGCAAAGCGGATTTGCAAATTCTCGTGTATGCGCTGGAAGAATTGTCGCTGCATTTTCGAGAGCAGGCGAAGGCGCTGGCAGAGGAGCACATGCCTCTGCCACAAATTCCGCAGCTTGCTGTCACGCCGCGTGACGCTTTTTACGCGCCGACCGAAATCGTGCCCGTCGCAGAAGCGGAGGGGAGAGTTATCGCCGAGTTTGTCATGGTGTACCCGCCAGGAATCCCGATTTTTATTCCGGGTGAAGTCATTTCCAAGGAAAATGTGGCTTACGCGCAAAGAAACCGGGAGGCAGGTCTGCCTGTCCAAGGCTCGGAAGACCCAGCGTTTTTGACTGTACGTGTACTCAAGTAAATGTGATCTGCAAAAAAAGGCAGCCTTTGCTACGGGCTGTCTTTTTCTGTGACCAAACCTTGTCGTAAATGCAACCAAATCTTGAACATGGCTGGTTCAAGGACTTGCTCATTGGCTGGTGACACTCGATTGGATCGCCCTTACAGTAGGACTTGTTTCAACCAGTACCGAGCATGGTGATAGGAGATGAGGACATGAAAACGTCCAAGACAGCACGCTGTCTGTCCGTTTTGTACATGTTCCTGCTGCTGTTCATGACGACCGGGTGCGCAGATAAATATCTCGTGCTCAATCCGAAGGGGCCGATCGGTGAACAGCAAAAGGACCTGATGATTTTGTCTACGCTTTTATGCTTGATCGTGATTGTTCCGGTTTTGATTCTGACTTTTGTCATTGTGTGGCGATACCGTGACAGGAAAGGAAGAAAGGCGAAGTACACCCCGGAGTGGGAGCACAGCACGGCGCTGGAGACGACCTGGTGGGGGATTCCTGTTGTCATCATTACGTTGATCGCTATTATTACGGTTCGCTATACGTATTCGCTCGAACCGTCCAAACCGCTGGAGTCAAAAGTCGAACCGATCACGATTCAGGTGACGAATCTGGATTGGAAGTGGTTGTTCCAATATCCCGAGCAGGGGATTGCGACAGTGAACTACGTGCAGTTCCCGGAAGATGTGCCGATTCGCTTCGAGATTACCTCGGATGCCCCGATGAACTCCTTCTGGATTCCCCAGCTTGGCGGACAGATTTATGCGATGTCGGGAATGGCGATGGTTTTGCACCTGCAAGCGGACGAGCAGGGCGAGTACATGGGTTCCGGCGCCAACTACACGGGGAAGGGCTTCGCGGACATGTACTTCACGGCCAAGGCGACATCGCAGGAAGCTTTTGATCAATGGGTGAGCGAAGTGAAAGGAACATCGGCAGCATTGACTCTGGATGGCTATAAAAAGCTGGCAGAGCAAGGTACCTCGGATGTCCGCTATTTCTCCTCTTTCCCTGAAGGATTGTTTGAGATGACAGTGACGAAATACGCTGCTTCGCACAACCACGGTTTGTCCGTGAAGGCACGCAAGGAAGTGCGCATCGAGGAATAGCCAGAAGGAAGGAGAGAGGAAGACGTGTGGGATAAAGTGAAAGAATTTGCTTCGGAGTTTTTTGTGACAGGCGATCCGCTCATCTACGGTGCGGATGTCAGTATCGCTTTGACGCTGATCGCGATCGTTTCTGTGCTGACTTACTATAAAAAATGGGGCTGGCTCTGGCGCGAATGGCTGACGACTGTCGACCACAAACGGATTGGCATCATGTACATTTTGGCTTCCGTGCTCATGCTGTTTCGCGGCGGGGTCGACGCGCTGCTGATGCGCGCGCAGCTCGCCATGCCAGAGCTGCAATTTTTGCCCGCCGAGCACTACAACCAGATTTTTACCACGCATGGCGTCATCATGATTTTGTTTATGGCGATGCCGCTTATGTTCGGGCTGTTCAATGTGATCGTACCGCTGCAACTGGGGGCGCGTGACGTAGCCTTTCCGTTTCTGAACTCGCTCAGCTTCTGGCTGTTTTTCTCGGGAGCGATGCTGTTCAACTTGTCGTTTGTCATCGGCGGCTCGCCGGATGCCGGGTGGCTGGCCTATCCGCCGTACTCGGATAAAACATTCAACCCTGGCTACGGGCAAGACTTCTACATTTGGGGCATCCAGATTTCCGGGATCGGCAGCTTGATGACAGGGATCAACTTCATCGTCACGATCTTGAAAATGCGCACGCCCGGCATGACGTTGATGAAAATGCCGATGTTCTCGTGGTCGGTGCTGTCGAGCTGTATCGCCATCGTGTTTGCTTTTCCGATCTTGACCGTGACTTTGGCGCTTCTGTTCATCGACCGCTATTTGGGCGGACATATTTTCACGCTGGATGGCGGCGGCAACCCGATGATGTACATCAACCTGATCTGGATGTGGGGCCACCCGGAAGTATACATTCTCGTGCTGCCTGCATTCGGCATCTTCTCCGAGATCGCCGCCACGTTCTCGAAGAAAAAGCTGTTCGGGTATAAATCCATGGTGTTCGCCATGATGATTATTAGCGTCGTGTCGTTCCTCACCTGGGCGCATCACTTTTTTACGATGGGCTCCGGGGCAGATGTCAACGCGTTCTTTGCCCTGTCCACGATGGTGATTGCCATTCCGACAGGTGTGAAGGTGTTCAACTGGCTGTTTACGATGTTCCGCGGAAAAGTCACTTTTGAAACACCGATGCTGTGGATGATCGGGATTATTCCGAACTTCGTCATCGGCGGGATGACCGGGGTGCTCTTGTCTGTCGCGCCTGCCGATTTCCAGTATCACAACAGCTATTTCCTGATAGCCCACTTCCATCAGGTCATTATCGCCGGAGTCGTATTCGGATTTTTCGCCGGATTGTACTACTGGTGGCCGAAGCTGTTTGGCTTCAAGCTGAACGAACGTCTCGGCCGACTGGCTTTCTGGCTGTGGAATATCGGTTTTTACCTGTGCTTCATGCCGCAATACGCGCTCGGGCTGATGGGGATGACTCGTCGGGTGTACACGTACGGTTGGGACAAAGGCTGGTTTGAAATGAATCTCGTTTCCACGATCGGGGCCGTCCTGATGGGCGCAGCCTTCATCGTGCAAGTTTGGGATATTGCGCACAGCCTGAAAAAAATGGATCGGGAAGGAACCCAAGATCCGTGGAATGCGCGGACGCTGGAATGGTCGATTCCGTCTCCCGCTCCGTTTTACAACTTCGCTACTTTGCCACAGGTGACTCATCAGGACGACTGGTGGGAGAAGAAGCAGAGAGGCTGGAGTGCTCCGGCAGTCGAGCTGGAACCGATTCACATGCCGAAAAATTCCGGTATCCCGATCATCATGTCGATGTTTTGGTTTTTCAGCGGATTCGGGCTGGTATTTGACTGGCTTTGGCTGGCGGTACCGGGATTTGTGGGAGTGCTCGCTTGCATGATCGTCCATTCGTTCAACTACAAGCCGGACTATTACGTCCCGGTGGAGGAAGTGCAGCGGGTTGAGGCTGCGGCAAGGAGGGGGAGCAAGTAATGGCTCAGACGCATAGCAACGCCGAGCATCACGGCCATGAACATCCTGATCAGGAGGAAATGCGCACCTTTGCTTTTTGGATTTACCTCATGACGGACGTCATTTTGTTTGCGACCTTGTTTGCGACTTACATCGTCCTGCAAGGCAACACGGACGGCGGGCCAGGGCCGAAAGACATTTTTCAGATGAACGGCATTTACGCCAGTACGTTTATTTTGTTGACGAGCAGCTTTACGAGCGGCCTTGCCCTTTTGGCGATGCACAAGGGCAATCGACTTGCTCTGATGAACTGGCTGTGGGTGACGATTTTTCTGGGAGCGTCGTTTTTGTTCCTGGAGGTCAACGAGTTTATGCACATGGTGCACGAAGGCGCAACGATCAGCACGAGCGCTTTTCTGACGGCCTTTTACACATTGGTCGGGACGCACGGCTTGCACGTTGCTCTCGGCCTGGGCTGGATGATTATTTTGATCATCCAAATCGCCAAGCACGGCATCACGCCCGTGACCAAGCGCAAAGTCAACATCGTCAGCCTGTTCTGGCATTTTCTCGATATCGTCTGGATTTTCGTCTTCACCATCGTGTATTTGCTGGGGGTGAAGTAAAGTGAGCAACCAAACGGCACACGGTTCCTTGAAATCGTACGTCACCGGGTTTATTTGCTCGATCGTGTTGACGATTATCCCGATTGTCGTCCTCGTAAACAATTGGCTGGAAGGGCTGGGCAGCACAATCGTCTTTTTGGCGGCGGCGCTGTTGCAGTTTATCGTCCAGCTGGTGTTCTTCATGCACTTGAAGGACGAGGAAAAACCGAGGTACAATCTGATGTCGCTTTTGCTCGGGATTTTTATCGTCCTGTTGATCGTGGTCGGCTCCATCTGGATCATGATGTACAACATGGTAGCGATATGAGCAAGAAACAAAAGGAGGGGCCCGGATGCTCGCAGACTGGATACAGCTGACCAAACCCCGCATCCTACAGTTGAATTTGATCGCAGCATTTGGCGGTTACTGGGTGGCTAGCAAGTGGGAGCCGGATTGGCTGCTTCTTTTGTGGCTGTTGATCGGGAC
Organism: Brevibacillus sp. HD3.3A; assembly: GCF_013284375.2. Taxonomy (NCBI): domain Bacteria; kingdom Bacillati; phylum Bacillota; class Bacilli; order Caryophanales; family Paenibacillaceae; genus Brevibacillus; species Brevibacillus sp. HD3.3A. Next base: position 5,405,771 of record NZ_CP085874.1, on the reverse strand, counting down.
GGCGCTGACGATGGCGGCGTCCTGCGTATGGAACAATGTTTGGGATTACGAGCTGGATCGCAAAATGCAGCGGACAAAAGACCGCCCGCTCGCGGCTGGTCGACTGAAAACCGGGGGCGTGCTGCTGTACGCCCTGGTGCTCGGTGTTTGCGGCGAGCTGGTTTTGTTCTGGAAAGGAAACGAGCTGGTCGGTTGGCTCGGACTGTTCGGGATGTTCATGTACGGGTGCGTCTATACGATGTGGCTGAAAAGAAAGTCGACATGGAGCACGTCGATTGGCGGGGTGTCCGGCGCAATGCCCCCGGTGATGGGGTATTGTGCCGCTTCGAACGAGCTTGATGCCGGGGCATGGTTGTTGTTTGCCTTGCTGTATTTTTGGCAGCCCGCGCATTTCTGGTCGCTGTCGATTCGGCGCGTGGACGAGTATAAAGCGGCTGGCTTTCCGCTGCTTCCTGTCGTCAAAGGAATCGCCCGAACCAAGCTGCAAATGATTCCGTACGTACTGTTTCTGCTCCCGACGGTCACGGTGATGTACCTGCTAGGGTATGCAGGGGTTGTGTTTTTCGCGGTTTCTTTGCTGTTCGGCATGATCTGGATGGGACATACCATCAGTGGGGTTGTGACAGCAAATAATGAGAAATGGTCGAAAACGAATTTTATCTTGTCCGTAAACTATTTGCTGGTTGTCTTCGTGTGCATGGTCGTCGATACGCCAGGCCGTCCATTTTGGTAGACCAGATGAAGGGCAGGGATTCTTATGAGAGTGGCTTCTTATCTGATCGTATTTTTTCTGCTCGCCGCAGTTTCCGGGTGCGGCAGCCCAGCAGCCGAAGAACAGGCGGAAGTGACGGCTTCCGCTGAAGATACAAGCGCGATGCAGCTATATAAAAAGAACTGCATGAGCTGCCATGGCAACGATTTGTCCGGCAGGGTCGGCCCGAGCTTGCAGCAAGCAGGTTCCAGGCTGACCGAGGAACAGATTGGAGACATCATCAAAGCGGGTGCAAGAGGGATGCCGGGCTATGAAAAGAGCCTGAAGACCGAAGAAATCTCCCAACTGGCAAAATGGTTGTCTGCGAAAAAGGAATAGAGCGGGAGGAATATGCGATGAAAAGAGCAGTTTGGTTCATCACTTTAGTCATCACAATCGTATTGGCGACCGCCTGCGGCAGTGAAAAGGCAAGCAAGCTGAACATACCCGTGCAACCTTTCGCGTTTACTGACCAGGATGGAAAACCTTTTTCCTCAGCCGATGTAGAAAACAAGGTGTGGGTCGCCAACTTTATTTTTACGTACTGCGCGACGGTTTGCCCGACGATGACAGCCAACATGGCGCAGTTGCAAAAGAAAGCGAAGGAGGCGGGAGTGGACGTCGAGCTGGTCTCCTTTTCGGTCGATCCAGAGCAAGACAGCCCGGAGGCACTGAAGGCTTATTTGGGCAAATTCGCTGCCGATTTTTCCAACTGGCATGCATTGACCGGCTACGAGTTTGCCGAAATCAAAACGTTTTTGCTGCGCTCGTTCCGGGCTACGATTGCCAAAGACGCTGCATCTGAACAAGTCATTCACGACACGCTGTTCTATCTGGTCGATCAGAACGGCAAAGTGGTGGCACGCTATGACGGCATGACCGATCCGCCTTACGACGAGATCATGGAGGACATCAAGCTGCTGCAAAAATAGGGCAAGACAAAAAGAGAAACTCCTTTGGCGAGTTTCTCTTTTTGTCGATAAAGCCCTGTCCCGTTTTGTTATCTTGCCAGCAGCAGCGCTAGGAGAACAGCTTGAAATTCCTCTGGCGCATTGTCAAAAGCTACTTGCCTGTTGTTACGGAAGAAATCGGCTTCCACTTTTTCATTTTGGTCAATCGGAACGAGATAAATGCCGGATGAATCTGGCTCCAAGCTCTGATGGTGACTCTTATGGCTGGGAAAGGGGCATGGAATTATACAGAATTAGCTTTCGGTAGAAATGGTACTGATGAAGAATCAGATGCTTTTCGACATGTGTTATGGAATATGTGGATAGTATGGGCAGTGAATGATAGTTGGGCAGAAAAGTGGACGAATGCCCACGAAGATGGTGCTTCCTATCAAAACAAAAAATCTCTAACATATAAAATGGATATGCACAATAATGCAGAAGGACGATACAAAGCAGCACAAGAGGGGATAGACAGTGATAGCAGTCGTTCAGACATTAAAATTGCGATTGATGAGTTATACAAAAGCGGAAAGCTTAAAAAAATTAATAAACCGAACCCTAAAAAAGAGAGTACCTGGACACTAGATAAATTTACAGGTAAAGAAGAGGATTATGCAGATCAAGATCTTCCCCCTATTTAGTAAGAAAAAAGAGAACCAGGAATAATCATTCCTGATTCTCCTTTTTGAAAGAAGGTGATATTTATGAAGAATAAATTAATGGTGCCTTTGGCTGCAACAGCAATAGTTGTGGTGCTAGTATTTGGATTTTTATATGTGTGGACTGGAACCGATTACTATAAATTTTCTGATGGAGCATCTTCAGAACAGATAGAAGCTCTAAAGAGTAATAAAATAGATTATATAATCAAAGAAGATGGGTCTTTATGGATAAGAAAAAGTGACGAATTGAAAGTAGCACAATGCTGTACATAGCAATGGTTTCTTTTAAAGTTTTTCCCCTGAATTACTGAGGCCATAAAGAAAGGCCGTCGAGAAAGTCGACAGCCTGAGAAACTCGCGACAGGAGGTTTTCTTTTTCTGGACATTGTGGCGCGAATCAGCTTAAAACCGCACGCAGAGCCGAGGCGAATTTGGCTACGCCAAGCGTGATTTCTGCTTCTTTCGGGCGGGCAAAGGTGAAGCGAATATAACCGGAGTCAGATCCGTACACACTTCCGGGGGCGACAACCACGCCGCGCCGCAGAGCTTCTTCAAACAGCTGGTTGTCGTTGATCTCGGGCACAATTTTGCACCACAAATGCAGTCCGCCCTGCGGAAGCGTGAACGTCACCAGATCAGGCAGTTCCGTTTGCAAGGCTTCCACCAGCAAATCGCGGCGATAGAGCAGGCGCATCCGCAGTTGCTCCAGGTGGGGCAGGAAGAAGTTGGAGTGCAAAAATTGGGCGGCAATTTTTTGCGGAACGACGCTCAGGCCGAAGTCCATCTGCTGTCGCGCGTCTGCCAGTCGTTCCACGACGGAGTGGGGGGCCACCATCCAGCCGACGCGCAAGCCGGAGGCCGCGATTTTGGAAAAGGAACCGATGTACAGGACGGAGCCGAGCTGGTCGTGCGATTTGAGCGGGGCAGGCGGATCGCCATCGTAGGACGTGAGACTGAATGGATCGTCCTCCACGATCGGAAGCCCCAGCTCGCTGGCCACGTTCAGCAGTTGGGTACGGCGGGCCGGATTGAGGCAAATGCCTGTCGGGTTTTGAAAAGTCGGATTGAGAAAAATCATTTTGATCCGGTGTTTTTTATACAAGGAGCGAATATCTTCGGGATCGATGCCCTCCGGACTGACCGGGAGCCGGAACAGGCGCAGGCCGGCCGACTGAAACATCGGCAAAGAGTAGCAATACGATGGATCTTCTATGGCGACGGCATCCCCGGGAGCGAGCAAACATTGAGTGATCAAATAAAGCGACTGCTGGGAACCCGATGTGATGAGAATGGACGAGTCTGTCGTGTTGATCTGCCGATACCGCGACAAATAGGAAACGAGTTCTTCGCGCAGTGGCGTGAAGCCTTGGGGATTGTCGTACCCTAAATATTCCGTAAAGGGGTTTTCTTTCATCAAGGTGCTGATTTCCTGACCCGGAGACAATTGCGCGGACAGCTCACCGCTGGCAAAGTCGATCATGCCGTCTTTTTGCAGGGCCTCGCGAATGCGGCGCAAGTAAAACAAATTCGGGAGAAACTGCCCGCCCTCCACGTACCGATGCCAGTTTGGGGTGTGTTTGGGGGTCGCTTCCCATTTGTTTTTGCAGACGCGCGTGCCGCTGCCTGTCCTGCTTTCGATGATGCCGAGTGCACGCAGCTCTTCGTAAGCCAAAATGACGGTGCTTCGATTGACCCCCAACTGCTCTGCCAGCTTTCTTTCAGAGGGGAGCAAGCTTCCAGGAGGATATTCTCCATAAGAAATCCTGCGCTCGATCTCATCGGCGATTTGGTGATAGAGTGTTTGCGTGCTGGACCGATCAGGTTTCCACATGATAATCACAACCTTGGACATATTCGTTAACAATGATATTGACAAGAAACAAACTTATCATACCACGCGAATGGAAGCAGCTTCGGCCGAAAGAATACCAATCTATTGAACATGGATGGGTGAATGGCTGAGCAATTGGATGGTTTGCTTTTGAGAAAAATGTGGTATTCGGTGATCAATCACCGAGCAGTTTATTTCCGCTGACGGCTATATTATTGTTGCTCCGATGTGGAATTACGGCGTGCCGCCGATGTTGAAGGCGAATATCGATGCGGTGTGCATCGCCAGAAAAGCATTTCGCATGACGGAAAACGGCGCGGACGGCGTCATTTCCGTCTTGAAACAACTATATATGGAAAAAGGGCCGCCCCGAACATCCATTCTTGTTCGGGGCGGCAATAGTGGCAGTAGCGATGTCGTTACTCGACGTAGCGAATGATGTGTTCGCGCGGCTGTCTTGTTTTCGGGCGCGGCTCGTTTTTGCGGTAGCCAAAGGCAACCATGCAGGCTACGCCGAAGCGTTCCTTGTCCAGCAGTCCTTCAGCTTGCAGGAGTTCCTCTGCCTGTTTTTTGTCGAAGCCTTCGATCGGGCAGGAATCGATGCCGATCATGGCGGCTGAGGTCATCATGTTGCCAAGGGCGATGTACGTTTGTCTGGCTGCCCATTCGAACATGACGCGCTCGTCTGCAAACAGCTCAAAATCTTGCTTCAAAAATTTGTCGTACATGGCGCTTTTCGCGGTGATGACGTTTTCCGGCAAAAGCTGTACGTTTTTCATCTGGTTCATTACGTAGTCGGAATCAGCCGCCATCTCTTGCTTGGTACGCGCCAGGATGATGACAAAATGACTCGCTGTAGCCAGTTGCTTTTGCGCTCCCCAGGAAACGACAGACAGCTTGTCGCGCAGAGCGCGGTTTTGCACGACGAGAAAGTTCCAAGGCTCAAAACCGAATGAGCTGGGAGAAAGGCGAGCCGTTTCCATAATGAAAGCGAAGTCTTCTTGTGCAATCGTTTTGTCTGCGGCAAATTCTTTAGTGGCGTGTCTGGTTTCGTATGCTTGCAAAATCTGTTCTTTTTGGATCATGTTATCCTCCAGATAAGGTAAGTTATTTTGGGGAAGTCATCGGGTAGAACGGACAAAGGACAGGACGGTTTCGATCAGCTCTGCCTCCTGCTCCCACAGTACCAGGTGCCCTGAAGCGATCTCGTGGTAGCGCGCGTCAGGCAGGAGAGCGGCCATTTCCCTTGTCTGCTCCACAGGCACCATGCGATCGTAAGTCAAGCCGATGGCCAGTGCTGGGGCAGTGACTTTGCCAAGCAAAGGCCGCAGGTTGATGCGAGTGTCAAGTTCGGCCTGTTTGCCAGTACCTTCGGCAAGTGTCGCAGCCAAATTGGCGGTAAACTCATGCAACTGCTCCAACGTTTGAAACGAGCTGTAAAACGCCGGGCTGAGGCCAGTGTGGATGGCGAATTGGGCGAACAGCTCCCGATCCTGGCGGAACAGCTTTTGCCACAGATCGAACTGATAGGCGACAGCGAGATCGCTTTCTACCCAGCCCGCGATCGCTGTCACCGATTGGACTCGCTCCGGGTATTTGGCGGCGATGGCCGTTGCTACGACAGCGCCGAGCGAGTAGCCTACGACATGAAAGTGCGTAAAGCCTTCCTGCATAACTGCCTGCACATTTTGCTCGACCAGATCGTCCAGCTCCAGCCGCTCGCGGTCGTCTTGCGTTTTGCCCGAGCCGCTGTAATTGGGGGTGATGACGGTAAAGTCAGGTGCCAGCGCCTTGCCGAGATTGCCCCACGTGCCTTCGTAACTGCCTCCTGTACCGTGGATCAACAGCACGGCAGGTCCGCTTCCTTCTACTGCATATGCGACGTTTATGGGACCAACCTGAACGAATTTTTCCATGAGGGCCTCCTTGAAATCGTGTTTTACAAAAGTGATCTTACCGAATACACTGTAAAAAAGTAAGTACGCACTTTTTCGTTGAATACTTACCAAAAGGGAAGTGAGAACCATGGGGAACCAACAGGTGATTTATCAAATAAACGGCAAACAGTTTCAGTGTCCGATCGAGCTGTCTGTTTCCATTCTTGCAGGAAGATGGAAAACGACGATTATTTGCCAACTGATGAACGGGAAAAAGCGGTACGGTGAGCTGAAGAAAAACATCATGGGCGTGAATCACAAAATGCTCGCGGAACAGCTGCGGGAGCTGGAAGAGGCGGGGATTGTGCTGCGGCATGTGTACCCGGTCGTTCCGCCAAAGGTGGAGTACGAGCTGACAGAGCGGGGAGAAGCACTGCGTCCCGTGATTGAATACTTGATCAAATGGGGAGAGCAGTTTGGCACGCCTGTGGCGGATGAAGTGGAGCCGACTGCCTAAAACTGCTGAAAGCACCGGGCCATAATCGCATACGACAACCATACGACCACCTGAGAACGGCGGATTTTTTTCGGGCGAAGGCAAAAGAGGGAAGGAAGCGGCCGATTTGTTTTTACGGTCCCCCCTCCCTATGAAAATAATGGTATAATCAGCCAAGAATAGCATGCAGCTAGGTGCCTTTGCGAGAGCAAGGGGTAACAGGGAATCGGGTGAAAATCCCGAGCGGTCCCGCCACTGTAATTGGTGAGTTCTCTTTCCAACATGTCACTCGGTATGGAGCATAACCATCGGGGAAGACGAAAGAGCGCGATGAGCCAAAAGCCAGGAGACCTACCTAGTTTGTCACACCCGTAATCCTTCGCGGAAAAGGTGAGGTGTAGGAAGAAGCTGCGACAGCTTGTGTCTATTTATTCATGATGTCGACTGATTACTTCTACACGTTTGCCTCGTCCGGCGGGACGGGGCTTTTCTATTGATCACAAAAAGATAGGGAGTGGAAACGATGCTGCAAAAGAACCGGAAAAGCTGGATCGGCAAAGCATGGCTGTTTGGCCTGCTCACGATTTTTTTGGTCGTGACTGGCTGCTCTGCTGCTTCACCGTCATCGTCAACGCCTGCGGAACAGAAAACTGAACAGGCGGTGCCGCAGGAAAAGCAGGAGCTTGCTTTTCAAGATTCCGCAGGGACTGCGATCACGGTAAAGCTGCCAGTAGAGCGGGTGGTCGTGCTCAATCGCAACACGGCAGAAGCGATCAAGCTGCTGGGAGCCGAGCAGTACGTGCTGGCTACAGGCGACACGACGGTCAAAAATAACCCGTACCTCGGATTTGACAGCAAGCCGGATGTGGGGGAAACGAAGCAGATCAATCTGGAGCAAATCATCAGCTTGAAGCCGCAAATCGTCTTCGCCTATACGAATCGCCCCGACAAGACGCTGGAGGAAAAGCTGGAGCCAGCCGGAATCAAAGTCGTGCGAATGAACAACTATTTGCCGGAACAGATGGATGAGGAGCTGAAGCTGCTCGGCAAAATTTTTGATAAATCGGACAAGGCAGACGAATTTCTCGCCTGGAAGCATTCGATTGAAAAGCTGTTAGCGGACCGGGTGGCGGGCATCAAGGAGGAAGACAAAAAACAGGTGCTTGCCTTGTCAGCCGGATTTCTCAATACGAACGGGGGCTACCGGATTTTCCCCAGCCAGTCGTTAGACGGGAAGCCAGGAGTAGGGGAAGGCTACGCGACGATTCTGGCTGGCGGGAAAGACGCTGCCGACTTGCAATGGAATCCGGCGGAGGCGTCGACTACGATCATGGTCGACGAGGAATATGTGCTCAAGCGCAACCCGGAGGTCATTACCCTGCACGGCACCTGGCTGGGTGGCTACAATGTGAAGGATACGAAGCCGTTTGAAGAAGCGCTGCGCCATATTATGAGCACGACATCTGTTTCGCGGCTCAAGGCGGGGCAAAGCAAAGACATTTACTTTTTCTACACCAACTTTGTCGGATCGGACAAGCGGTATATCGGCAATCTCCAACTAGCCAAATATTTGTACCCGGATAAATTCCAGGATATCGATCCCGAGCAGTATGCCAAAGAGTATTTTGAAAAATGGTTAGGCGTGCCATACCAAGGCATTTGGCACTATTCGTTCAAAGATGTTCAATGACAGCCAAGGACAACCGCTGAGCAAGCCAGTGCAGCGACCGATCCAGGCCATCTATCACGGGAGCGTGAAAAGCAAGCTGCTCATTTTGACAAGCCTTTTCCTCCTGCTGGTGCTGCTGACGCTTTACGCAGTCAGTCAAGGGGCTGTAGAAGTTGCGTTGCCTGAGCTTTTGGCTATTTTGTCCGGACGCGCTTCCGATGAGATGACCGCCTACATCGTATACGAGATTCGGCTGCCGCGCATGGTCATGTCGATCATTACAGGAGTTTCGCTGGCATGTGCCGGTGCGATTATGCAGGCGATTTTGCGCAATCCGCTGGCAGACCCTTTTACGCTCGGCGTATCGAGCGGAGCGGCTTTTGGAGCAGCATTGGCGATCGTGGCCGGGACGAGTGTGTTTGGCATCAACCTCGTTTCGAGTGGACAGTGGATGATCGCTCTTAATGCCTTTGTGTTTGGCTGTCTCGCTGTGGGCGCGGTCTACGGCATCGCCAAGCTCAAAAACAGCTCGACGACCGTACTGCTTTTGGCGGGGGTGGCCATTGGGCAACTGTTTTCGGCGGGCGTTTCCGGTTTGAAGTTTTTTTCCAACAACGAAGCGTTGAAAGACTTGGTTGTCTGGCTCATGGGAGGATTTTGGGGAGCGAAATGGCAAGTGCTGCACATTTTGCTGCCGCTCGTGATCATCTCGCTTGTCCTTTTGCTGAAATACGCCTGGGACCTGAACTCGCTATGCGCTGGCGAAGATGTAGCGCGAACGCTCGGCGTCAATGTCAAACAAGTCCGCTGGGTGTGCCTTTTGCTCGTTACCTTGATGGCCTCCGTCACGATTGCCTTCACCGGGATTATCGGGTTCATCGGGCTGGTGGCACCGCATATCAGCAGAATCATCATCGGGACGGATTATCGATTTTTACTGCCGTGCTCTTGCCTGATGGGCGCTTTGCTGCTGCTCTTGTCAGATACGGCAGCCCGCATGGTATTATCTCCGATCGAGATTCCGGTAGGCATCATCACCGCGTTGTTTGGCGCCCCGTTTTTCGTCTATTTGCTGTTGAAAAAGCGCAAGGACTACTGGGCATAAGGAGGACGGTCGGGTGTACATGCAGGTCAAGGATTTATCGATCAAGTACGGAACGAAGATGATTCTGAAGCAAATTCAGATGAACTTGCAAAAAGGCGAGGTCGCAAGCATCATCGGGCCAAACGGTGCCGGGAAAACAACCTTGCTCAAAAGCATGGCGTCGATTATCCCGGTGGAACGAGCGCGGATCTGGATCAAAGACAGAGACATTCGCTCCTATTCGGCTAACGAGTTGGCGAAAACGCTGGGGTACGTGCCGCAGCATACGGCTTTCGGCTATCCGTTAACGGTGTTGGAGACAGTGCTTCTGGGCAGGAAACCGTACATGCAGTGGAACGTGACCGCTCACGATCTGGAAGTAGCGGGAGCAATCATGGAGCGGCTGCAACTTGCGGAAATGGCGCAGCGTTATATGGACGAGCTGAGCGGAGGCGAGCGGCAAAAGGTACTGATTGCGCGAGCGCTTGCCCAAGAGCCGGAAATACTGCTGCTGGATGAGCCGACGTCCGCTCTCGATATTCGCCATCAACTGGAGGTGCTGGAGCTGGTTCGGCAGCTTGCCCTCCAGCAGCAAGTGCTGGTCGTGTTGATCATGCACGATCTGGAGCTGGCGGCCAGATATTCAGATCGCGTGTTTTTGCTGCAGCAAGGGCAAATTTATGCTTCCGGGCGGCCGGAGGAAGTGTTTACCTCTGCGAATATGGAGCAGGTGTACGGAGTAAAAGTCGAGATCGGGCAGGGCAGCAGCGGTCTGAAGTTGACGGCCACGCTGCCAGAGTCGCGATAAGCAAGGGGGAGAACATGTACTACGGAGTAAGGCTAGGGATGAAGTCCAGGGAAGCCTGGATGGAAGGGATGAAAAATTGGGAAGGCAAGCTGCCCGAGCGCATGACTGACGACCAACTGGAAGAAAGCTTTTGGGATCAATTTTTGCAGCGCAAAACGGCGGAAGCGGAGCCGGATGACTATGTGCGGGAGATTGGCAGGGAGCTGCTTTCCTTTATTCAGGAAGACGATGAAGTGCTGGAGATTGGGCCGGGATGGGGAAATTACACGTTTGCGGCGGCGAGCAAAGCGCGGTCGCTCACTTGCGTAGACAGTTCGGCGAGTGTGCTGGGCTATCTGGAGCAGGGGGCGCGTGCGAAAGGGCTATCCAACATGAGCTTTGTCCATGCCAAGTGGGAAGAGTACGAGCCGCCCGTCCATGATGTCGTGTTTGGTGTGAACTGCTATTATCGGATGCAGGCGATTGATCAGGCGATGGTCAATATGAACAATTCGGCCAGGCGGTTGGCGGTGATCGGGATGACTAGCGGGCCGGAAAAGCCGCACTACTGGGATATTCATCAGCAGCTCGGGTACAAAATCAAGTTTTCGCGCAGAGACTATATTCATCTGACCAATTTGCTGTATGAGCTGGGCATTGACGTGAACTGCAACATTCTTCCTTTGCAAAAAACGTACGTGTACGAGTCGGAGGAGCAGTTTGTCAGCCAAAATTTGAGCGCGATTATGGAGCCGTCCTATGATCGGGAGAAAGCGGAGGCGATTTTGCGCCAATATTTGGTCTGGGTAGATGGCAAGCCTGCGTATGTGCATCAGTTTAAAGCGGCGTTGTTGTATTGGAAGCCGGAGAGAAGGATTAGTTTGTAAAGATGGTGTTGATCGTAGCTGTAGCGGAGGGAGGAAACAGGAGAAACACACAAGCAAAACAAGCACGAAAAAGCTTCGCGCACAAAATGCAGCGAAGCTTTTTATCATGCTAGGCAACTCTTTTCGGCATGGCGAATCCGAACTTTTTCTACGCATTCACTCAACGCATCCACTTTTCCATCCCATTGAAAATCCATTCCGCTTCCGTCCCAACAGCCAGACGGATCAATGCTTCCGACCCGTTTTCCTCCGCGAAGCGTTGTTCGGCACTCGTGATGGGAATCATCCAGAGCAGGTTGACCGGATCGCCGTAAACCGTCGGGAAGGCCAGCGCCGGGGCGCTTTGGGGCTTGGCGAGCAGCATGGATGTGAAGCGGCCGTCTACCTCGCTGATCTCCTGACAAGGGATGGTGTGCCCTTGGGCGAGAAAAGTCATGTACGACCAGGGCAGCGTTGTTTGCCCGCTGATGTAGGCCAAAAGTTGCTTTTCATTTTCGGCCAGCCATTTGGTTTCGCAGGCAAAAGCCAGCTCGAAGCGGCGCAGTTGTTCCGGTGATTCGGTATATAGCTCGACCTTTGGCTGCGGCACGATGGAGACGCCCAAGGTGACGGCGTAGGTGATTTCGCCCTTTTCCACCGTGACCAATGCTTTCGGCGGCCAGTGACCGCCGTCGATGCCGTAATAGTTTTTGACCGGGCCAAGCGTTGCCGTGATCGCGTCGAGATACTGATGCTGCAAGTCTGGCCAAGGATTTTCGTCCCAGCTCGCCCAAAATTGCCGGGCAGCTTCGATTCGCGCAAACAAAGCGTTTGTGTCTGGTGTGCCCAGCGGAAAGCAGAAAGGAGATTCTGCGATACAGTCTCGCGCATAAGCCGGATAGCTGGAGCCGTCTGCCTGCTGCCCCGCCCAGCCGGGAATGACGCACAGCACCTCGTCTTGATAAAGCAAAGCTGCGGCGTCTCCTTCTGTCAGCCAGACAATTGACAGCTCATCTGGGTCGAGCTTTTCCGCGCCTTGCGGATGGGCGCAGCAGTCGCGCGGCAGCATGGGAGCGTTTCCGTCTTCCATGGCGGAAAAATCGAGTGTCTCGGGAGCTGGCCCGTAATTGCGCACCCAGCAGGAGCGAATACTCGCGTGTTCCTGGCCGGGGTAGTCCCACAAATAAAAATAAACGCCAGATTCATCTTCTTCGACAAAGGCTTGAATGTCGCAAAGTGGAGAAAATTCCTCCAACAAAATGTTTTTCATCGGATCACCTTCCAAACGGAATATGGTAGATTCTTCATCAAAATAGGTAGATGTAAACTTGCACGGAACAGGGGTAGAATACCATAATTGACTATTGGTGGCAAAATTTCGTCTAGACAAAAGATAGAAACGAAAGCGGGGAGCAACGATGAATCAATGTACACTATACGTCTCCATAGCTGACTATCAAAAAATAGTCGATGCGATCAAGGAGACTTTTCCAGACAAAGAAGTACAAGCTGCTGCGGACGGACAAAGCGTGACCGTCACAGACAAGAAATGGTTTGGCAAAAGCACACTGGCCTTCAACTTCATGCGCGAGGAAGCCGATCCGGAGCGCTTTTTGCAGATGAAAAAAGGGATGTACGGATTTTTTGCCCAGATTGAGACGGCGCATGAAAAGGTCAAGGAAAAGCTGCTGATCCAGATTACCGCGCTCAACGTGGCCGTAGGCATCGTAGCCAGCAAGGAAATCGACCGGGAAACGTTCGCTGCTGTCCTGGCGATTGCCAAGGAAGTATCCGGCATCGTTTTCCTCCCGACAGGCCACATGCTCGATAAAGAGGGCCGCCTGCTTTTGAACACCGAGGGCGAATCAGAGGTGGACGACTATTTGGTGACGGTGAGCACCGAGTTTATCGATCGGCACGTGCGTCCATCCCAGTCCGGGGAAGAGCGCAAAGCGCGCAACATCCAGCTTTTGCAGGAGCAAGGCGTCCCGTATATTAACCATTTGCCTGTCATCGTCGGGGATGAGGATGCTGTCATCAGGACCAAGGAAGAGATCGTGCAGCGGGCCATTGCTTTGTGCCTGATTGCCGTCTACGCCGCCGGAATCGCAGAGAACGGGGAGATTGCCGAAGAGCGCGAGTTCATCGAAGGAATTATCGAGCAGTACGGCGCGGCAGACTTCTTTACGGAAAACGAAAGAAAGCTCCTCGACGACCCGAATCCAAGCCAGAACGACATGGTGCAGATGGCGTGGATGTACGAATGCTACTGGGTGCTGTTGTGGGCGCTCGGCTATAAAAAAGAATTGGAGTTTCCGAGCGAGATTTGCGATGTCAGCTACGCCATCGATGTATTGCGCAGCGCGGGAAACTATCGAACTTTCTACGACAACGCCGTCGTGCGGAGCAAGGCGGAGATTTTGGATCAGGCGGATTTGATCTATCGCTACGACTGGGCGTGCGTCGATGCGCGCATCAACAACCGGACCGTGGCGGGAGGTTTGGAGCCGGGAGTCGTCATGGAAAGACACAGGGCACTAAACTGGCTCGTGCGTCACATGGAAGACGAGTGGGATCATGTGCAGATGGACACATAGGGTTCGCTAAAAAGCAGCAACAGGCTGATATCGTTCACGAACGATGTCGGCTTTTTTCGTTGTGCTCGAAAAAGAGTTGGGTACTTTTCTCGACCGATTTGTTAATACAATCTGCTTTTTCCCGTATTAACTAGCGTGAGACTCACGGACAACCACAACAAATTGCGCAATTTGTTCCTGTACCATGTCTGAGTCGGGAGGGAAGGGAGGGGAAGTAGTTGGAGATTGTTCAAATGAGCACCAAAACGGGCATCCATTCAAATCAGCTGAACGAGAGCCACGATGAGTGCATGGCAGCGGAAAAGTTCGCCGAGATTTACGATGCGTACTACAAACGCGTCTACAAGTACATTTGCTACCGGATCGACAATCACTATGCGGCAGAGGAAGTATGCAGCCACGTATTCGAAGCGGTGATTGCCAAATACAACCGCTTTTCGCCGGAAAAAGCGAGTTTTGAAGTATGGCTGTTCGCCATTGCCAGAAATGCGGTGACGGATTACTTCCGCTCACAGAAAAAAAGGGCCGCCTTCTCGCTCAGTTCGATTTTGAATTTGGCCTTGCCCAAGTCGTCTCCGGAAGACATCGTGATCCGCGATGACCGCCATGCCGCTTTGTTCCGGGCGCTGGCAAAGCTGAGCGACAAAGAACGCAACATCATCGGCATGAAGTATGCGGCAGGCTTGAAAAACGCAGAAATCGCAGAGCTGCTTGGCGTCAGCGGTTCGAATATCGGGGTTGTGCTGTACAGATGCTTGAAGAAGCTGCAAAAAGAGCTGGAAAAAGGAGGTTTTCGGCATGAGGAATAAGCCGGATACAGACGAATTTCGCGAGCTGGCCGACTATCTCGCTCATGTGGAGCTGGATGACCAGGCAGCGAGGGACAGAATCTACAACCGGCTTGCAAACAAGCTGAAAGCCGGAAAAATCCAGGCAAAGCCTGTGGAAAAGGATGAGATCGTGATGAAAAAAAGCAGTTGGAAAACGGTTGCGGCCAGTGTCGCTGCCATTATCTGCCTGACGGGAGCTTTCTCGACTACCTCGTTTGCCCAAGAAATGCTGTCCTCTATTTTGGCGCGGTTTCAAGTGGGGAATTTGCAAATTGTGCAATATGACAAAGAGCCTGCTGCACCTGCAAGCGAAAATGCAGCCGTCCAAGCCGGAGCAGACGGCGCCCGTGCCGTGACTTTGCAGCCGCGTCCCAATCTGACGGTGCAGGAAGCCCGCGCTGTACTCGGTTCGAACTTTCCCGCGCCATCCTGGGTAGCCGATTACGAGTACGTCAACACGGTCGTTCACGGTGACAGCATGGCGGAAGTCCAATATGCGCATGGCGATAAAACAGTGAACTTCCTGATCTCGAAAGGCGGGGAAAACGGGATCGGAACGACAGAGGAAGTCAAAACGCAAGTGCTGAACGGAACGAAAGTGTACATGGCGAACGGGATTGTCATTTGGGAGAAGGACGGGTATACGATCGAGTTGTATGCGCAAGATGATTTTGCGCCTAACGTATTGGGCAAAATCATTGACGGCTTCTCGACAGGAGCGCCGCTGACACAAACGGAAATCGAGCAAGCGAGAGAAAAGCTGAAAAATGCTCCTGTTACAGAAGGGGCTGGCCCTGCTCCAGCTCCCGCGCCCGTGTCCGGTAAGTAAGCGGATTGCAACCAGCGAAGCGTGTCCAGGCGACGCCATGTTTTTAAGTGGCTCCCGCGGGCACGTTTTTTTGTTGCCAACTGCATGTGCCGAGCAGCTTGTCGCTTGACATTATTTGATTAGGACTATATAGTTCTAATCATGAAAAAAATCTCGAATCGCGACCATGTGATTGCCAGCGCATCCGCTCTGTTTTTGCAAAAAGGGCTGATGAATACGAGCATGGATGACGTCGTGGCGCAGAGCAAAGTCTCCAAGTCAAATATTTACTACCATTTCAAGAGCAAGGAGGAGCTTGTTGTCGCTGTGTTGGACTACCGCGCCCAATTGTTGCGCACGGTGCTTGATGAGATTGCCCAGGCCAGGGACTTGACCGCTGCGAGGCGGATCGAGCAAATTTTTGCCGCACTGGCTGACGAGCTGAACGGGCGAGACTGTGTGGGAGGCTGTCCGATCCTGTCCCTTCTGTCCGCGCAAATCCCGCAGGTTCGGGTTCGCATCCACGCGTTTATGCGCGAGCTGCAAGGAGTAGCGGAAAATGTGCTAAGAGAAGGAGTTGAGCGAAAAGAGTTCAAGGCAGGGATTCCGGTTCCCGAGACAGCGGCGCTTCTCATCACGATTTTGGAAGGAGCCATGCAGCTTGCCGAGTCTTACGGCAACACAGAAGCTTTTATAAACGCAGGCGCTACTTTTCTACACTTGATTCAAGTGTAGGCTTTTTTTGCAATTGATTAGTACCAATTAGTCCTATTAAAGGGAGGTTCATTTTATGGCAGTTGTATTGATAACAGGAGCGACAGGGTTTATCGGCCGGGAGGTAACAAGGCGCTTGGCACGCGCAGGACATACGGTGTTGGCGCTCGTGCGCTCCCTGGAAAAGTGGGAGAGGCAACTGGCTGCAATGACAGCCGAAGAGCAGGCGAACAGCAGCGCAGTACGGGGGGATTTGCGCGAGGAGAGGCTGGGGCTGTCAGAGCTTGACTACCAGCGGGTGCTTGCCGCAGATACGATCATTCATGCCGGGGTGCCGATGGATATCTCGCTCGGTGAGGAAGCGGCCAGAAAAGTCATTTTGCAAGGAGCCGATCATCTGTTGAAGCTGGCGGGCGAGCTGCACCAGCGCAAAAGGCTGCAAAAGCTCATTCACCTTGTCGGCTACATGAGCCCTTTTGACGATGCGAGCGCGACGCTTGCCACAGATGTGTTCGCCGAGAACAAGCTGTTCGATCATGCGGGAGGCTATGAAAAATACAAGTTTTTGGCTGACCTGTACGTGCGGCAGCAAGCTCATCAAGCAGGAATGCCGCTGGTTGTCGTCAATCCGAGCACAATCATCGGGCCGCGGCATACGGGAAGCACCGAGCAGACGGATGGCCTGGGACTTGTGGTCAACTCCATGCGGCAGGGGAAATTTCCCGTATTGCCCGGCGGAAAAGAATGGTGGCTCCCGCTGCTTGCCGTGGACGATCTGGCAGAAGTGATCGTCGGAATTGTCGAGGCAAAAGGCATCGCGCACCAGACGTACTACGCCTTGAACGAGCGCGGGGCGACGCCGTCTTTCCCGGAACTGGTGCAACTCATGGCAAAAGAACTGCGAATGAAGCCGCCGTCCGTCCCGTTCCCGCTGTCCGTTTTGAAAACGATCGTGCGCAACGGAGGCAGCCGCTTGCTCGGCGTTCCGGCCAACTCGATGGACTTTATCGTGAAAAAACAGTTCCCGCTCGCGCCTTTTCAGCAAATGAAGCAAACGAGGGGCGTGGGCGAATATCAAGCGGACAGCCATCTGCCAAGCGTTGTGGCTGATCTCGATTATCGCTTGTCTGCCCGGGGCGATGCCGCTCCCGATGCTTTTCGGCGGGCGAAAGTCGCAGGCTTGGCTGCCTATCAGAAGCCAGGCGTGGAGGGAGCGCCATGGGTACTGTTGCACGGCTTGTTCAGCGAGCTTGGCGATTTGTTCCCGCTGGCTGAGCAGCTTGGCGAGGAGAAGGTATGGCTGTGGGACTTGCCGGGCTTTGGCAGATCGCCCTATCATCACCGGGAGCAAAAGCTGGGCGGCTTCATCGAGGCGGTCGCCAGCGCGCTCCGAGAGCTGCCTGCTCCCGTCCATTTGGCAGGGCATTCGTTTGGTGCTTTCCTGGCATGGGAAGCGGCCAAGCGAGTGCCGGACAAGATCGCCGGAGTGTATTTGCTGCAACCGCCGCTGCACGCCCCGAAGCAGAACCCGCTGCTTGTGCAAATCGGGAAGAGCGAGAGCTTGCTCCAGCGCTTTTTGCAAAAGCAGCTGACCCGCCCCCGTCTGGAGAGCACGATGATTGAACAAGGGATGTTTCGCTTCGTGGCTGAGGTGCCGGCTGGCTATCTGGACAAGACAAAAAGCCTTCTGCAATCACCGCGCATCAGCAAGACACACGCAGAGGTTTTGCGTTATTTCATGCACGATTTTCAGCAAATGGAGTGGGGTCAAGCTGCCGCTTTTCCCGTTCACCTTGTATGGGGAAATCAAGACAGCGCCTATCGCCTGACAAGCGAGCAGGAGATAGCGCTTGGGGAGAGGCAGATCGCGGTACACCGCCATGATTTGGCCCATCATTTTCCGCTCAGCCATCCGCACGAGACAGCCAGCTTGCTGCGGTCACTGAGGGGATAGGAGATAGCTTGACTTCCTGACTGTCCGACTTCCCGACGAGACGGGGCTGGGGCTAGGAACGCTTTCAGCAAAAAGTAAAGGAGCCTTGCCGATCAAACAGGCAAAGCTCCTCTTTCTTTTGGGGATTCGAGCGATTCGGCCACTTCGGACAAGCGAAGCGAGCTACTTTTCTACATACGCGTACTTGAAGTACGAGCCTCCGAGCGGGAAGATCACGAAATCTTTGACTTTGTCGTTTTTCACATAGGCGTTGCCGCGGAAGTGCAGAGGTGCGAGCGGCATTTCGTCCATGAGAATTTTTTCCGCGTCAAACATCAGCTGTTTGCGCTTCGCGGCATCGGTTTCATAGTAGCTTTTGTTCAACAAGTCGCGGTACTCTTTGTTGTCGAAGCGCACGACGTTGTTGCCGCCTTCTTTGTCCTTGTACATTTCCAGGAAGTTGATCGGGTCGTTGAAATCGGCGCCCCATAGCCAGATGCCGAAGTCGTATTTCCCGTTCTGGACGTCGTCGTTGAACACTTTCCACTCGGCTGTGCGAATCTCGATGTTCACGCCGAGCGTTTTCTTCCACTCGTCCTGCAACGCCTGGGCGATCTTCTTGTCGGTTTCTCCCGTGTCGTAGTAGTACGTCACTTTCGGGAACTCGCTCAACCCCAGCTCCTTCATGCCTTCCGCGAGCAGCTGCCTGGCTTTGTCTATGTCTTCCTTGAAGTAGCCGTCCGGGTTCAAGCCCATCGAGGTCGGCACCCAACCGTATGCAGGCGGTACCCCGGTTTGCAAAATATTGTCGATTAACTGTTGGCGTTCGATGGAGTAAGAGAAAGCCTGGCGAATTTTTTTGTTGGTAAAAGGCGGTTTTTGCGTATTGAAAATGACTGCCTTTGTCCCCGGATTATCGGCGACGACCAGCTTGCCCTGTTCCTTGATTTGCCCGATTGCATCAGGAGAAAGGCCGAAGGAAGGATAGCCGCCCCAATCGAGATCGCCGTTTTCAAACATCGAGAGAGCGGTGTTGTTGTCTTCAATCACGACGATTTCAATCCGATCCAGCTTGACGTTGGCCTGATCCCAGTAAGTAGGGCTTTTGGAAAAGGCCAGCTTCGCTTTATGCTCCCACTGGTCGATGACGAACGGGCCGTTTCCGACGATGGTAGAGGCGTCGCTTGCCCATTTCGGATTGCTCTCCAGCGTCTTTTTATGCAAAGGATAATAAGTAGTGAAT
The DNA here is from genome assembly GCF_013284375.2 of Brevibacillus sp. HD3.3A. NCBI lineage: Bacteria > Bacillati > Bacillota > Bacilli > Caryophanales > Paenibacillaceae > Brevibacillus > Brevibacillus sp. HD3.3A. The sequence continues at coordinate 5,386,670 of NZ_CP085874.1, read as the reverse complement.
GAGGTCAATTCACGGAAAAATGGCGTAGGCGAGCGCAGGGTGAAGTCGAGTGTGTAATCGTCCTTGGCTTTGACGCCGACGTCTTCTGCTTTGCCTGTGCCGTTGAAAAACTCTTCGCCGCCTTTGATGTAGAACAGCTGGTAAGCGTAGCCGGAGGCGGTTTTCGGATCGAGATTGCGCTTGATAGCGTATTCAAAATCGTGGGCGGTAACCGGATCGCCGTTGCTCCATTTGGCATCCTTGCGCAAGGTAAAAGTGAAGTGGGTAAAGTCAGGGGAGTTGGTGAAGCTCTCTGCTGTTCCGTTGATCATCTGACCTTGCCGATCGACGATAGTCAGTCCTTCAAAAGCGAGATTGATCATGTCCATGCTGGAGGCGTCAGTAGCAATGCCGGGGTCCATCGTCGGAGGTTCGCCCGTGATGCTCCAGTGCAAGACCATCGGTTCTCCCGAGGCAGGTTTTCCGGTCTCACCAGCGGGCTGCTGGCTTGCGGCAGGCTGGGCATTTTCAGCGGGCTTCGTCGTACAGCCGATCATGAGGCTTGCTAGTAACGCGGTGCTACAGGCAACTCGCAACCATTTTTTCATCAGTACCTCCTAGTTGTTTGAATATTTTTAAAAATTCATATGTAGAAGGATAATTCAGTTTCCTGTATCTGTCATTAAACATTCTGTATAAATATTCATGAATATTCTGTTTTTAAAACCGGGAATAATTCATACAATTTGTCCTTGAATCAGCAGCAAGGCGGAAAGCGGCTGCTGTTGCAAGCGATTTGATCCTGAATAAAAAAACGCCGGCCGACACCAGAAGATTCCGGTGCAGCCAGCGTCTTTTGCCTGCCGTATGCAGGATGATGAATGGAACGAGAGGCTAGTGCATGCCCACGTTACGCGACTTCGATCGTGTCCAAGGCGTGCCCAGGTACGACAAAGCCCAACGGTCCAGACCGTACCAGCCAGCGACTTTCCAAGCGAGAACGAGCCATGTGGCAAAAACAAACAGCATCGGGTTGGTGCTGACTGTCCCTGCGAACAGGAAGCTGACGTTCATCAATCCGCCGAAGAAAGCGGCAATTCCGGTAAGCAAGCCGAGAATGAGTCCGAGACCAACCAGTACCTCGCCGTAAGCGACCATGAAAGCGAACAGCTTGGCATTTGGCAAAACGGCGCTTTCCAAAAACCAGCCGTACCAGGAGGTGACGTCTTTTCCTTCCGCTGCTTTCGCGAGCGAGCCTTTGACGAAGCCCTCGATGGCAGCTCCAGCTTTGTCTCCTGTCCAGGAGTCGGTATGGATTTTTTTCCAGCCTGCTGTCAGCCAAGTGTAGCCGACATACACGCGGATGATCAGCCAGATCCATGCCGAACGGGTGCTGGTGAACAAAAATTGTGACACGGGATTTTCAGGAATGATGATTTCGTTGTTGCTTGGTGGACGCATGTGTACGTGCCCTCCTTATAAAAATAGAATGGATATCCTGTGATGGATATTGATTCCAGGTGATTTTAACACAAGGAACGATTTGATGCAGTGGTTTAGGGCATAAGTTCATACGGTGTTCATTGACACTATTGGCACGATGTTAACCTTAGTTCGATTGTCATGTGTTCGGATGGACATAAAAAGCGCAAAAAGGTAAGAAGACATAGTTTTTGCAAAATAAAGTCATCAGGAAGAAATATTGACAAGTTAAGATATGGTAAATTATGTTGAGTTTTGTTGAAAAATACGGAGACTATTGGAGCATACTTATGAAACGAAATTTTGTGTCTTTTCAAATGAAACTCAGCGTCATGATCTCGCTGTTTACGATGCTGGTCGCGATTGTGCTGTCGCTGATCGACTATTCGCAGCTCAAGGCCACGATCCTTTCGGAAAAAGCGGTGCAGTATCAGCTAGTCGAGGATCGGATCATTCATGCCGTCAAAAACGTCGATCTCGTGTACGGCGTGTTCGAGCAAGACATGGAGGAGCGGATGAAGGGCGCACTGGAAAAGCTGGCGAAAAACTATCAGGCCAACTCGGCGCTTTCGGCGTGGGACTATGCGGCTTTGCGCGAGCAGTACGGAATGGATTTTTTCGTCATTGATCGAAACATCAAAGTAGTGCAGTCCAGTGTCGCCTCTGACGTGGGACTCGATTTTAGCCAATCGGGAGCTTTCGCGGAGGTGTTGAAGAAACGAATCGACGGAAGCAAGTTTTCCGCCGACGGAATGGAAGTGTCCGTCAACAGCGGGCAGATCAAAAAGTTCGCCTATCTCCCAACCGGGGATCACAAATATTTGCTGGAAGCGAGCATGAATTTGCAGGACAGCGACTTGTTCCAGACGTTCAACTTTCTCGATGTCTCGAAGGAGATCGCAGGCAAATACAGCATTGTGAAAGAAATCACCGTTTACTCGCACGATGGCTACGCGCTCGGCAAAAAAGGGGAGGACGGCAAAGCTTTGCGCATCGCGCAGCGGTTTGCGCCAACTTTTGAAGCGGCGTTCTCCACGCAGACGATCAAGGAATTTCACGAGAGTACGGGAGAGGACGACCAAACATACCGCTATATCCCATACAAGCTGGATGAGAGCGCCAACGACCTGAGCCGTTCCCGTGTAGTGGAAATCGTCTACAACAATACGGAGCGCAACGAAGTGCTCGCCAACAGTCTCCGGTCTGCGCTATTGAAAATGGCGGCAGCGGTGGCAGGAGCGCTGATCTTGTCGTTTGTGCTCAGCCGCTTGATTACCGGACCGCTCGACCACATGCGCAAGATGATTGCGCAAACAGCCGAGTTCGACTTGCGCGAGCAGATCGTGGCGAAGGAGCAGGTGACGGAGGATGAGATCAGCCTGATGGCGAAGTCGATTTTGGTCATGCGCGAGCAATTGCGGGAAGTGGCGAGCAAGCTTGCGACCGTCTCTCATGTGGTAGCGGAAAATGCGCAAAGCGTGCAGCAATCCACAGTGGCCGTCAGCGAGCAATCGAGCGGAACGGCGGAGGCGACTGCTGTCTTGCTGTCGCATATGCAAGAGACAATGGCTTCGACGGAAGAAATGAACGCTACTCTTACTGATATTCAGCATGTCGTTCACGCAGTCACTTTGCGCACGACCGAAGCAGCGGCTACCTCTCAGGACGTAAGCCAGCGAGCCGATGTGTTGAAGGAAAATGCCGTTGCGGCGCAAGTATCGGCAGCCGAGTTGTATCAAAGCGTGAAGCAGCAAACGGAGCAGGCGATTGTGCAGTCGACCGAATCGATGGGACAAATCAATTTGTTGGCAGAAGCGATTTTGCATATTTCCGAGCAGACGAATTTGCTCGCCTTGAACGCCGCGATTGAAGCGGCGCGTGCCGGGGAAAGCGGAAGAGGCTTCTCCGTCGTGGCTGATGAAATACGCAAGCTGGCGACACAGTCGTCTGCGGTCGTCATCGATATTCAGCGAATTATCGCCATCGTGCGCGAATCCGTGAACAATCTCGCAGAAAACTCTTCCAGCGTGCTGGAGTTTATCGACAGCAAAGTCCGCCCGGATTACGGCAAGCTGATTCACATGTCAGAGCAATACAACAGCGACGCACATCATTTCAACACATTGCTGACGGATTTCAGCGCTTCGTTCGAAGAATTGAACTCGTCGATTGCCAGTGTAGTGGCGATCGTGGAGCAAGTGACAAGCTCCATGGGCCAAAGCGCATACAGCGTGGAAGCGATCACCGAGCAGGCGCAAATTATCGCGCACAACAACCAGAAAATCGCGACCATCTCCGAACGCAATGCGGAATTGACGCATTCGATGGAAGAGATCGTCCAGCGCTTTCGCCTGTAAGTGAACAAAGTCATGAGCGTGAACTTGCCCCCTTCGTACCGAGAGCGAAGGGGGCATTGCTTTGCCTTTACAGGACAGCTTTCAGTTTATCCGGGTTGCGAACGAAGTACAGGCGGTGAATTTTTTCTGCCTTGCTGTGCAGGAAAACGACTGTATCTACTGCGTCATTTTGCCGGATGACGAGTGCCGTTTGGCCGTTCAGCGAAGCAAGCCCTACTTCGTACGGAGAGCCTTGTGCGGCGAAGCGCATCAAGCCAAGCAAGAACTCCGCGACACGTTTGCCAGACACGACCGGACGTATGGCAGCGAATACTTTTCCACCGCCATCCGAGAGCAGTTCAGCATCTGCGGACAAGAGCGTGAGTAAAGCGTTGACATTGCCGTGTTCCAGCGCATGCAGAAAACGGCCGATCCATTCTTCGCCGATTTCTTTTTCGTGCGCGTGAAGCTGTTCGTCTGCATCCAAACCGAGCTTGGCTTTGCAGCGGCTGATGATTTTCCGGCAATTGGCCTGGCTTTTTCCGACAAGCTGGGCAATCTCGTCGTAGTCGAAGGCAAAAGCTTCGCGCAGGACGAAGACCGCACGCTCGACCGGAGACAAGCGTTCGAGCAGCACGAGCATGGCGTACGACAACAAATCTTTGGTGATGACCGATTCGTAGCTGTCCGCTCCGGGAGTAGGGATCGGTTCGGGCAGCCATGGCCCCGTGTACAGCTCCCGCCTGTGGCGTGCCGATTTCAACAGATCGAGGCAGCGGTTTGTCGTCATTTTGCACAGGTAGGCTTTTGGCTCTGCGATTTGTTCCAGCTCGACATCGTACGCTTTCAAAAAGACATCCTGCACGATATCTTCCGCATCTGTGGCCGAGCCTGTGAGCTGGTAGGCGAGACGAAACAGCAATCCTTTGTATTGCTGATAAAGGGTCTCCATCGCATGTTCACTTCCTCTGGCGTCTAGTGTCAGCATCGTTTTTTCCTTATTTTATCATGCTGGCAATATTCCACGTGAACTGACGCAGCTTCCAGCCCAATTTCCCTGTCAAAATGATGTCCACGCCCCATTGGCGCGTCCAGACGATCGCCCGCTCCGGCCCCAATCCGACGCAGTAGAAATCCATGCAACTTTTATGAACGGGAGACTGCGTTCCATCCAGATCAGCGAGGATAATTTTGCTCAACCGGGCGGCTTGCCTGCTCGCTTCCTTGCACGTCATCCGGTCCGCCTGGCCGCTTGCCGGGTCGACGATGCGAGCGCAATCGCCAATGCTGTAGACGAAAGGGGCGCCAGCGACCCGATACGATTCATCCACGACAAGCTGGCCGTGTGTGGTGAGCGGCAACCCCATCTGGCGCAGCGCCGGGTTCGGCAGCAGACCGAGCGCCCAGATGCACAGACCGACAGCAAGCGTGCGGCCCGTGGACAGACTCAGCTTGCCGTCCTGCTCGCGAATGGCTTTTGTCCCGTGCAAAACCGTGACTCCGCCGTCCAGCAAAGCTTGTTCCAGCTTGCGCGCCATTTTCACAGGTCCTTCCGTGAAGAGGCGATTTTGCGCATTGAGCAAGTAGACAGTGACTTCATGGGGAGCGATGCCGAGGTGTTGCGCTTCCTGACGCATGGAAAAAGCAAGCTCCGAAGCTGTCTCGATGCCGCTGATGCCCGCCCCTGCGACAGCGATTGTCAAAAGCCGCTGTCTTTCTTCGGGGCGCTTTTCCAAAACGGCCAGCCGCATATTTTGCTGCCATGTGTTGCGAATCGTCTCGGCGGCTGCCACATCAGACAAGGCGATTCCGCCCTGCTCCGGCTCTGCTCGGCGGGCGACGCTGCCTACCGCGAGGACGAGCACGTCATACGCAAGCGACAGTTCTTTTCCGCCTTTATCTACATAATGGATCATCTTGGCGCTTCCCTGGACAGAAACGACCGTACCTTGCAAAAATTCAACGCCTGCGGGGAAGATGGTTTTCAACGGGATGGCGATATCGGCTTGGGAGACAGCTGGCTTGAACAGCAAAACTTTGCGCAGATGGTAAGGCTCCTTGTCGATCAGGACGATACGTGCAGGGCGTCCTTTCCATGTGTCCTGGATTGCTTTAACGGCATTGATTCCGGCATAGCCGCCGCCGACTACGACCACAGTCATTTCGTTCATGGAGATCAGCTCCTCGCTGCGATTTGACCATATAACGAGGCGGGGGCAATTTTTGTGACGCAGCAATCAGAAGTTTTTTCGGAAAAGGGCGATTCGGCGAAAAAGTTTGTGCTTCAAACAAGTTTTGATAGAATGAAAGAGTCGTGGAAAGGATTTCCTGACTTTCTAGCGAGGAGCCTTTTGGCGAACAGAGAGACAGCGATGTTTTTGGGAGGATGGAAAGAATGGCATACAAGGTGTATACACAAGCAGAACGTCCTGATTTGAACGATCAGATGGCCGAAGTGCTCGCTGCCAGCTGGTCTACCTTCATGCTGCATGACGAAGTGGCCGACCAGCACTACGATCGGCTGGAAGAGTGGTTTGCTTCTTTTCAATATTTGTTGACCGATGAAAACGACAAGGTAATGGCCGTGGGCAACTCGATTCCTTTTTACTGGGACGGCACGCTGGAAGGAATGCCGAAGGGCTGGGGAGACGTCTTCCTGCGCGGGATTGAAGGACACGCCCAAGGCCAGAAGCCAAACACATTGTCGGCGCTTTCGATTTCAATCGACCCTGCGCATCGCGGTCTTGGACTGAGTCGTCACATGGTAGCGGCGATGAAAGACATTGCGAAGCAAAACGGGCTGGAATATATGGTGGCGCCTGTTCGCCCATCGCTCAAGCACAAGTATCCGTTGACCCCGATGGAAAACTACATCGAATGGAAGACGGAAGAGGGCGCTCCTTTTGATCCGTGGGTTCGCACGCATTGGAAGATGGGGGCGAAAATCATGAAAGTGGCGTCGGAATCCATGTCGATCGTGGGAAGCATTGCCAACTGGGAGGAATGGACAGGCTTGAAGTTCCCTGAGTCCGGCACGTATATCATTCCGGACGCGCTTGTTCCTGTGCGGATCGATGTGGAGAAAAACGAGGCCAAGTACGTGGAGCCAAATATTTGGATGCAGCATTTTCTGTAATCGCGGCGGCACAAGTTGCTGCGTTACGTTACGCGGAATTGTTTGATTTAGGTTAGGAGAGCCGGCTTTGTCGAGGCTCTCTTTTTTTGTCACCTATTTAATCAGTAATTTTTTTTAGCTCAAAAATAGTTGCCTCTGATATCAAGATCAGCCTATCGTTATTAACAAGAAAAAAACCTATACTTACAGGTATGTGCATGTTTGTAGAAGGGTCACTTATATCTATTACTTTTACTACATCATTTTCATTTAAGTCTGGGATATCTATTTTATATAATCTATAAAAAGAGGTAGAGTTATAGCATGTCGCTGTAATCTCGTATAATGGATTTTTTAGTTCATATTGATATTTCTTATAGTTTTTAAGTCCTTTTGATGAAAAAAAGTCTTTTTTGATTATCAATTCATCTCCAATAAATTTTTGCCCTGTTGGATATTCAGAAGCATCATTCCATGAATTTGCAAATCCTAAAAGCTTCTCAACTTTCCAAACTCCATAGAAATATTTTTCAGTTTCACTATCTAAATTTATATTTTCTGCATTAAAACAATCGGATGTGTTTTTTTGAATAATAGACTCATCCGTTTCAGGTTTAGGCTCACTAGAAGTAGGTGGATTTGATGTCATTTCAACATTTCCACAAGCCGATGCTAGTATCAACATTACCATGATACAAACCAATAATATTTTTTTCATATTTCACACTCTCTTTTATTTTTTTGATCATGATACAAATCTTTGCTGGCTTTTACTACCTTAGTTTTGATATCTCGCTCGCTTCCTTTGCATACGTTCTATAAGCTTAGCATCTTCTAACTCCTTAACCCATTGACTTATTGATCGTTTGGATTTTCCAAAATAGTGAACGATGCTTCCAAGTCCAACCCATTTTTTTCAATCTTGTTGCCGGACATGAGATCAAAGCGAATACATAACTTTACTGAGTTTCCAGATAATTACTACTAATGCGTAATCTAATAATATCTTTTATCAAAACTCTTTGCAAAAATTACTCCTTGTATAGAACACATAACCAGGCAAAAAAAAACAAGCCATAGAATCTCTATTATGGCTTGTTTTCATTGGTAGAACGAATTTCTCCGCTTCCCAATTCCATGTAAACTACACCCGCTCAACCGGAGAAGTCAGGCAAGTAGGGCCGCCCGTGCCTTTATACGAGATTTCATGACCCTCGTACTCGTACACCGTAGCGCCCGCTTTTTGCAGCAGCTCTTTTGTGATCGGATTGCCCGCTACGACCATGCACAGGCGAGGGGCGAGCGCGAGGACGTTGCTGCCCAGGTTATCGTATTCGTTGTCGGGAACTTCAATCAGTTCAATGCCTCTGTCGATGAGCAGCTGACGGAAGAAAACAGGCATCAGTTTGGAATAGACGACGGCGAGATCGTGGTCAACCATGCTGATAATCGACATCAGGTGCAGGCACTCCGCCGGGCCGCGGTCGTATGGCAGCGGAACGACGATGATTTCTTCCGTGAAATCTTTGACCATCTCCGTAATTTGCGCGATCGCCGCCTGGTTGGTGCGGAAGCCTAGCCCGATGGCGAGCGTTTTTTCGTCCAGCCAGACGAGGTCGCCACCATCGGAGCGGGCATCGCCTGTCAACTGTCCGAGAATCGGAATGTTGTTTGCTTGCAGGAAATCTTTGTATACTTCTGCTTCACCCTGGCGCAGCTCTTTGCCGGATTTGAGGATGATCGCCCCTTGGGACGTGAACTTCACCGGATCATGGGCGTAGATGGAATCGAGTCCGGTTTTGTCTGATTGCGGGAGATGCAGGACGTTTTCCACATGCTCTTGCAAAATGGCTTCGAACTTCTCGTACTCGTGCAAAGCTTTGTCCCAATCAGGACGGTCTGTATAGTTAAAGGTTTTCCACGATTCTTCGAGGTGGGCCTGGCTGATAAAAGCTTCACGGGGATGCTTGATGATGACTGTCTTCATCTTTTTGACCATGGATTGGCTGCCTTGGAACATAGTTGCCTCCCTTTATTCCGTATTATGGAATATTGTTCATATTTCGAAAAATCACTCTAAGTGTACACATTCTGATTTTGCACTGTCAATCGCTATTCCGCGCCAGATGTGGGGATTTGTGTAAAATTTTTTACGATTCACAAAATTGTAGCGAGTAGTTTAAGATATGAGATAGACGAGAACATAGAAAAAGGGGAAATGACAGTGATTCAATCGTTTGATCGGGCGATGGCGATTGCGACGGCACTTGCGTCGGACGAGCATAGAAAGTGGTGGACCATCAACGATTTGGCGAAAGAATGCCAGCTTCCGGTGAGTACGACTTATCGCCTCCTGTACACTTTGATGAATCACGATTTGGTGGAGCACGATGCGGCGACGAAGCAGTACACGTTGGGAATCAGGTGGATGGAGTTTGGACTTCGCGTCCTGGATCGGATCGATTATCGCAAAGTGATCAAACCGATGATTGAGGAGCTGGCCAGAGAAGTCGAGGAAAGCGTTTATTTCAGCCAGCCGAGCGGTTTGGAGTCGATCGTGGTCGATCGAGTGGACAGCCAGCACAATATTCGCATCTACGATCAGCTTGGCTTGCGCATCCCGATGCACATCGGTGCAGCGAACAAGGTCGTTTTGGCGCACATGCCAGAGGAGGAAGCGAGGCAGACCGTGCTTCAACTCGTCGGCGAGGAGGAGACGCCTGCATTTATGGAGAAGCTGGCCCAGATTCGCAAGGCTGGTTACGCGGTGAGTTTTGCGGAACGGACAGAGAATACTGCTTCTGTTGCCTCTCCGATTTTTGATTATACGCAAAAAGTAATCGGTGCTCTCAGCATCGGAATCGTCACCTTTGATTTGAAAGAAGAACGGTTGAACTATTTGATCGAGCGCGTGCAGGATGCTGCCCACAAAACATCGCAGCGGCTGGGGAGCATATAATTTTTTGGTCCATATAATGGAAAATTTTCTGCTATATGAAAATAGCAACGTCTTTTTCAAGGCCGTCAGCTCGGGAAATCGGGAAACGGCCTTTCTTGATCGGCGAACTTGTATAATTGCTTCCAAAACTTTACATAGTAAAATGAAGAAAGGCATAGAGCAGGGGGCACAAGTGGGTGGAGCTGTTCAGTGAAAGCTTGATCGTGATCGGGCGGGTTTGCTCGATTTTGCCGCTATTGTTGGTTGTGACGCTATTCATGGGAAAACGCTCGATTGGCGAGCTGCCTGTTTTTGATTTTATGGTGATCATCACGTTAGGCTCGGTGGCAGGGGCCGATATCGCCGAACCGAACGTCCACCATATCCCCATAGCTGTCGCGATTGTGACATTGGGCGTGCTGCAACGAATCGTGTCGCAATGGTCGGTCGTTTCCAGGCGCTTTGGCAAAATGGTCACGTTTGAGCCGACGGTTGTTTATTACAACGGCGAGTTTCTCGTCGATCAGCTGAAAAAAATCCGCTATTCCCTCGACAACGTGCTGCAAATGCTGCGGGAAAAAGATATTTTCGATCTCGCCGAGATTGATATGGCGATTATCGAGGCCAACGGGCGTTTGACGGTCTTGAAAAAATCGGCACAGCAGACCGTGACGAGACAAGATTTGCAAATCAAGACGGCTTCGACAGGCATTTCCTTGCCTGTGATTATCGAGGGGAAAATATGCGCAGAAGTGTTGACCTATCGCGAGCGGGATGAAAACTGGCTTTTGCAGGAGCTACATAAAAGCGGCGTCGCGGTTGAGCAAGTATTTTTAGCTACATTGAACCGGCAAAACGATTTGCTGTTTTTTGAAAAACATCCGAAGAACGAGCAACAAGTGCCGCCCGTTCATCATTAGAAAAAGGGAACAGAGCAATCAAACATGCGGAAGGATCGTCACGGATCGCTTGACAGAACGGTTTGGTCAGGCGGTCTTTTCTATGTAACATTTCCTTTTGCCTGCGACTATTTGGCTGAGCAAGAAAAAAGCCGGAAGAGGCCGCTGGTGTTTTCTTACGGCCGAAGATACTCGCTTGCAAATCCTTTAATCAAAAATATTTTATCAATTTAAAATTATTTGATAAAATAAACGCGTATGTCATCCAAGCCGAGGAGGAATGGCTGTGCTGGTTTTGAAATCAATGGAGCAATGTACGGTGGCAGAGACTGTTTTAGCTTACAACAGAGGGTTTTCCGGGTACTTTTTCGATCAGTCGAAGACGGCGGACACGCTCATCTGGAAAATGGGGAAAGAAGAGTTGTCGCCAACGCATTCGCTGGTTGCGTTTGTAAACGGCGAGCCTGCCGGAATTGTACTGAATGGAATTTGGGAGCGGGACGGGCAAAAAGTTGGGTGGAATGGTGGGACAGGGGTAGCGCCGGAGCATAGGCGGAGCGGAGTCGGCCAAGCCTTGATGGAAGCGACTTTGCAAATATATCGGGAGCAGGGTGTACAGCTTGCGGCGCTGGTCGCCATTCGGGAGAACGACAGGGCGATAGCCTTGTACGAGAAAATAGGCTTCGCCGTCTGTGACCAGTCGATTTTTCTGGAACAAAAAGCTCATGACCACAAGCGGTCACATCCAACTTCGCTGAAAAACGTCGAGGCGTCTTCCACAGAAGAAGGCGTGCTTTCCGCTTTGCAAAAGGAAGCAAGTCCGTCCTACGAATTGCTTGAAGGCATGCCGGATGACGTGTATTCATTGGACTTTTGGACCAAACCGCTTTGGGATATTCAGTGGAGAACGATTGAGAACAAGCAAGCGGTACTCGTCCGCGATGAGAACAAACAAGTAATCGGCTATGCCTTGTACAGACGGATTTTTGAAAACGGAAAACAAACGACAGCTTTGCTGTTTCAGTGTGAGGCAAGGCCGGAACGGGCCGACCGGGAGGCGATTGTCAGAAGTGCTCTTGCCCATGTGTTTTCGCCATGGGACAAGGAGCTGTATCGCCTCACGGTCAATTTGCCAGTTTCCAACGAAATGGCCATCCGTATTTTGCAAAGGGCAGGTTTTGAGGTGATGGCCGAGCAAGTATTCATGACCAGGTCGCTCGTTTAAGCCCAGATCACTCGACTGACGGCTAGGGTTGCGCGTGATACGGAAACGTGATCGTGAATTTGGTGCCGACTTTTGGCTTGCTGGACACGCTTACCGACCCGCCGAACGCGTGGATGACGTGATAGGAGTACGTAAGCCCGAGACCGGTTCCGCTTGTTTTCGTCGAGAAATAAATGGACCCGAGGCGTTTGATCTGGCCTTCGTCCATCCCGATGCCGTTGTCTTTGATGATCAGCATGGCGTTGCTTTTCTCAATGAACAGCGAGAGGGACACTTTGCCGTTGACCGTCTCCTCACAAGCTTCGATCGCATTTTTGATGAAGTTGACCAAGACTTGTTTGAACTCGTCGGGATTGGCCAGGATCGTGACAGGCTTTTCATAAGCTTGCAGCTCCAGCTCGACATTGTGCATATTGGCAAAAGGCAGCATGACTTCCCGCACGACGTAAAGCTGGTCGCATACGTTGATTAGCTCGGTGCGCTCCTTGAGCGGCTTGGACAAAGCGAGATACTCGGTCAGGATCGCTTCCGTCCGCTGGATTTCGTCCATGCTGATGCGGATGTACTGATCGGTTTTCGTAATATTTTCAGGATTTTCCTGGATCAGGCGCAAAAATCCTTTGACCGCTGTGAGCGGATTTCTCACCTCGTGAGCAAGCGATGCGGCGACATGGCTCATCGTTTCGATTTTTTCATTTTGGGCGTGTCGAATAAACAGTTCTTTGTCGGATACGCACTTGCTAAATAGCGACAACAAAAGCCAAATTCCGACAAAGTTTTGAACGGGGATCACGAACAAGTAGTAGGCAGGATGATGGGATACATAGGTGGGAAAGTATAGATAGGTCAACCCCAAAGCTACCAGGGAAAAGAGCGCGCCCGTCAAAAAAATATACAGTGTTTTCCGATAACTGGCTTTGTAACGCCGATACATCAGGAGGGAGATGGAAAAGGTGACAACCAGGGCAAGCAGCGCGAGCCAGATGCCTTCACCACCCAAATAATAGCGGTATAGCGCGGACTCGATCAGCAAGACCAGCGCGATCCGCACTCCCCCATAGACTAGGGCAAAAAATACGATGATGTGCCTGATATCGAAAATCACGCCTTCCGAGACGCTGGTCGCGAAGGTCATGGCCAGAAACATGCAAATCGAGCTGGTCACAAGAATGAAAGCGCGGCTGTAATTGCGCATTCGGTCGCGGTAATAAATATTGAACAGGACAAATGGCGTCAGAGCAAAAAACATCTGCAAAATTACTTCTTTTAGTAGAATCATCGGACATCCCCATCGCAAATTTGCATGGCTGCTTCAATCTACGATATTTCGACAAGAGCCTACACGATTCCTCCAAAATTTGGACGCGCCGACGGAATAAATTTAAAGGAGAAAAGTTTTAAAAACCTAGTTGACAGATGGGTAAAACACGGATTATAGTCTCTATATACTAATACAAAGGTTTCGAAAATAATAACTACTCTTATCCAGAGAAGGCTGAGGGAATGGCCCTATGACGCCCGGCAACCTAGCTGGCAAGATCAATGTCTTGCGAGCCAAGGTGCTAACTCCAACAGGTAGCGATACCTGACAGATAAGAGGCGCGAATCTTGTCGATCAAGCCTCTTTCATCTGTTGAAAGAGGCTTTTCCTTTTGGAAAGGGAAGGTCGTCGCCTCCTCAGCTTGCAGCACAACAAGGAACAAAGAAAAAGGGGGATTTTTCGATGAAAAAGAAACTGGGCCTTATCACATCACTCGTACTGGCAGTATCGGTGGCCTTGACCGCGTGCGGCGGCGGAGCCGATACGAAAAACACGGCGGCAAACGGCGCTTCCGGCGAAAAAGCGAAGCGGATTGCCCTGATCATGCGCCAAAATGTAGGAACGTTTTCGGCTCAATACATTAACGGTGTGAAGCAGGAAGTCGAGAAAAACGGCGGAGAGCTGACAGTATTCAACGCAGATACGGATTTGTCGAAAATGGCGTCGAATCTTGACGCTGCGGTCAACCAAAACTTCGACGGCATCCTGATCGACCACGGTACAGCGGAAGCGTTGCAACAAGGTACGCAAAAAGCTGTCGACAAAAAAATCCCGGTCGTTCTGTTCGACACAGACATCAAGCTGCCTGGCGTGCCGATTGTTGAGCAAGACGACAACAAGCTGGCAGAGCTGAGCCTGGAAAAGCTGGCGGCAGATTCCGGCGGCAAAGGCAACATCGTGAAAATTTGGGTGGCAGGCTTTGCCCCGATGGAAAAACGTCAGGTGACTTATGAAGCGTTCCTGAAAAAATATCCGGATATCAAGGAAGTCGCCGCTTTCGGTTCCGCGACAAACAACACGGCGCTGGATACCCAAGCACAGATGGAAGCCATCCTGAAAAAATATCCGAACAAAGGCGACATCACGGCTGTATGGGCATCTTGGGATGAATTTGCCAAAGGGGCAACCCGTGCGATCTTGCAAGCAGGCCGCACAGAAATCAAAGTATACGGCATCGACCTGAGTGATGAAGACCTGCAACTGATCCAGGAAGCAAATTCGCCATGGGCAGCGACTGCAGCCGTAGATCCATCGAACATCGGACGCACTCACGCAGCGGCTATTTTCCAAAAAATCAAAGGCGAGCAAGTGCCAGACAGCGTGAAGCTGAATCCGGTGCTGGTGAAACAAGAAGATTTGCCTAAGGACAAAAAAGTGACAATGGGCGACTTGTCCCAGTACGTGAAAGAGTGGGGCAAGTAAGCATATAAAGCTGGTTGATTTGGCTATTCCCGTTGATCAGTCAACGGGAATCTTGCTTATTTAAGGGGGGGGCGAAAAGTGTCCAGCTTGCAGATGAAAGGGATTGTGAAGCAGTTCTCCGGCGTTCCTGCGCTGCGTTCGGTCGATTTTGAGGTCAAGGCTGGCGAGGTTCATGCGCTTTTAGGAGCGAATGGAGCGGGGAAAAGTACCTTGATGAAAATTTTGACGGGCGCGTATCAGTCTGACGGGGGGAGCATCACGATTGACGGCAAAGAGGTGTCGATCCAATCGCCCCAGGATGCGAAAGCTTTAGGCATCCAGTGCGTGTACCAGGAAGTGGATACGGCGCTGATCCCGTACTTGAGCGTGACGGAAAACATTTTGCTCGATCAGATTGTCTCGGCAGGCCGCAAAGGATTCATGAACTGGCCGAGCTTGCACAAGGAAGCGGAAAGCATTTTGCAGAGCTTCGGCTTTTCCATCCCTGTGCGCATGCTCGTCGAGGAATGTACGCTGTCCGAAAAGCAACTGATCCTGATTGCCCGCGCGACCGTGCAAAAAGCGAAGTACGTCATTTTTGACGAACCGACAGCTCCGTTGAGCACGAAGGAGAGCGAGCGGCTGTTTCTCATCATTGACCAGTTGAAAAAAGCGGGTGTCGGGATTATTTACATTTCCCATCGCCTGCCGGAAATTTTTGAGATATGCGACCGAATCACGATCATGCGGGACGGTCAACTGATCGTGACGAGCGAGACGTCCCACACGACGATGGATGAGGTCATCGGCAACATGCTGGGCAAAAGCTTCGAGGAAGAGTTCCCGAAAGTCGAAGTGCCTGTAGGCGGGGTGCTTCTGGAAGCTGCGGGAGTGGTTGGCGGCAAGGTTCGCCGCGCCGATTTGAGCGTTCGCGAAGGCGAGATTGTCGGGATTGTCGGGCTGGTTGGAGCCGGGAAGACGGAACTGGCGAGACTTTTGTTCGGAGCGGATACCGCCGAGGCGGGACAAGTCAGGCTGAACGGCAAAGAGGTGCGGCTGCGGTCGCCAAAGGACGCTGTTGATGCGGGAATCGTCCTCGTACCGGAAGAGCGGCGCAAAGAAGGCATTTTTGTCGAGGAATCTGTCCAGAACAACTTGTCTGTCTCCGCTTTGGAGAAGTGGTCGCGGCTCGGATTTGTCCGCAGAGGGGCAGAAGCGAAGCAGGCGAGGGAGCTGGTGAGCCGTCTGGGCGTAAAGACGGCAGACATCACACAGCTGGTTGGCTACCTCAGCGGAGGAAACCAGCAAAAAGTCGCGATTGGCAAATGGCTGGATACGGATGCGCAAGTGTTCATGTTCGACGAGCCGACCAAAGGCGTCGACATCGGGGCGAAAAGCGATATTTACCGCCTGATTGGAAAGCTGGCGGAGCAGGGCAAGGGCGTTCTCTACTTTTCTTGCGAGTTTGCCGAAGTATTGGGCATTGCCGACCGGATTTTGGTCATGTTTGAAGGGAAAATCGTCAAGGAGCTGAGCCGCGCGGACGCGACACAGGAGACGATGATGTATTATGCCAGCGGGGGTGAGTAAGGTGGAAGGTAAAAAATTCAGCTTGTTTGATTTTATTTACAAATACGGTACAGTCGCAGTAATTGTGATCGTCATGCTGTTGTTCAGTCTGACCAATCCGTATTTCTTCACGTACGACAACATCACGGACATTTTGCGTTCCATCTCGATCGTAACGTTCGTCGCGATTGGCGTTACGTTTTCACTGATTGTCGGAGGCTTCGACTTGTCTGTCGGTTCGACGGTGTCGTTGACCACAGTCGTTTCGGCTTCCATGATGGTCTGGTACGAGCAGGGCGTGTTTGCCACTTTGGTCGTCCCGATCGCGCTCAGTCTGATTGTCGGATTGGTCAACGCTTTTCTGGTCGTCAAAATCCGCATTCCCGATCTGCTGGCGACACTGGCGATGCTGTACATCGTCAACGGACTTCATATGACTTATTCAAAAGGCTACTCGATTTACGCCAACATGCCGTTGGAAGACGGTTCGATGGCTCCGGGGAAATTCCAGGAATGGTTCCTCTGGCTCGGACAAGGCAAAATTTTATCCCTGCCTGTTCCCGTCATTTTGACCTTTTTATTGGTCGCGGTCACACACGTCTATTTGGCGTATACTCGCCAAGGGCGGATGCTGTACATGACGGGCGGCAATCTGGAAGCGGCGCGTCTCTCCGGCATTCCCGTGAATCGCTATCGCACGCTCGCTTATGTGTTGTCTGCCCTGTTCGCCGGACTGGGCGGGATGCTTTTGGCAGCGCGGATCGGTACGGGCCAGGTGAGCAGCGGCGGCTCGATGCTGATGGATGCAGTGGCGGCCGCGTTTGTCGGCTTCTCCGTTTTCGGCGCGGGCAAGCCGAACGTATTTGGTACGTTCGTCGGCGCGATTTTGATCGGGGTGTTGCTGAACGGCATGACGATGCTGAACGTGCCGTATTACGCCTACGATATTATTAAAGGAACGGTACTGGCGCTTGCTCTTGCGGTGACGTACTATCAGTTGCGCAGGAAAAGAAAAGCGTAAAACATGGCTGTACAGGCAAGGCAGGGAGCTGCGGGAATGCAGGCATCCTGCCTTTTTCTTTTCAATAAAATGGAAAATGTTTCACATGCAGCATCCCTCCGCTATAATACTCTGGGGGGATATAAGTGATCCATTATAAGACGTACATACGCGGAGATGCCTATGAATGGGTAACCTTCGTCCACGGGGCGGGCGGCAGCTCATCCATCTGGTATAAACAGATCAAAGCTTACAAAGAGCATTTCAATATTCTCCTCGTCGATTTGCGCGGTCACGGCAAGTCGAAGCAGCATATGGGGAAGCCCAGGGCTAAATACACGTTTGAAGACATCAGCAAAGATATCATTGAGGTGCTCAAGCACGAGAACATTGCTTCCACTCATTTCGTAGCGGTGTCGCTGGGCACGATCATCGTCCAGATCATCGCCGAGCTTGCGCCGCAAAAAATACGCTCGATGGTTTTGGCGGGAGCCGTGACGAAGCTGAACTTGCGCTCGCAAATCTTGATTGCGCTGGGCAATCTCGTCAAGCATATCGTTCCGTACATGTGGCTGTACAAGCTGTTTGCCTGGGTGATCATGCCGCGGGAACGCCATCGCGAATCCCGCTCCTTATTTGTCAGAGAAGCGAAAAAGCTTTGTCAAAAGGAGTTCAAGCGCTGGTTCAGGCTGACGTACGGAATCAATGCGTTTCTCGCGGGGCTGCTGACGAAAGAGCCTGCGATTCCCGCGCTTTTTATCATGGGAGATGAGGACTATATGTTTTTGCCCTCGGTCCAGTCGTGTGTAAGCCGCAGAAGGCACGCCCAGCTTTGCATGCTGGACAATTGCGGCCATGTCGTCAATGTGGATCAGCCGGAAGAGTTCAATCGTGTCTCGATCAGCTTTATTAGGCAGCAGGCAGGGGGAGGACAGTACGTGGTCAGTCCGGCCTAGCGCGCCTGGCTTGCCGTTTGGTTCAAGCCTTTGGCATTTGCGATTTGCGCGGAAGTGTGTTCCAATAAATGGGAGCGGAGCTGGAAATAAATTTTGGCCATATATTTAATGAAGGGGGAAATGACATGTCGATTCAAAATGAGCACGATTTGCTCGCTTTGCAACGGATCGGGAGAATCGTGGCAGAAGCGAGAGAAGCGATGCTGCAGGCCGTTCGGGCGGGGATCACGACAAAAGAGCTGGACCGGATCGGCGGCGATATTTTGGCGAAGTACGGCGCGCGCTCCGCACCTCAGGTGACGTACGACTTCCCCGGGCAGACGTGCATCAGCGTGAATCATGTTGTGGCGCACGGGATTCCCGATGGAACGGTATTGAAGGAAGGCGACATCGTCAATGTCGACGTTTCCGCAGAGCTGGAAGGTTACTTTGCGGATACAGGCGCTTCGGTTGTCGTGGGACAGGGAGAACCTGTGAAGCAGGCGCTGTGCAAATGCGCAGAGGAGTCGCTGTACAAGGCGCTGGATTCGGCCAGGGCTGGCTCCAAGTTGAGCCAGATCGGGCGCATCGTCCACAATGAAGCGAAGGCAAAAGGATTTACGGTCGTCAAAAACCTCACAGGCCACGGCATCGGCAAAAGCTTGCACGAGGAGCCGACGGACATCCTGAACTACTACGACAAATGGGACAAACGGCTGCTGACGGACGGGCTTGTGCTCGCTGTCGAAACGTTTATTTCCACAGGAGCCGAGTATGTGCAGGACGGGAAGGACGGCTGGGCTTTGGTGACGCCGGACAGAAGCTACACCGCCCAGTACGAGCACACCGTCGTCATAACGCGCGGCAAGCCGATTATTTTGACGGCTTGAGCGTTTTTTTTCACCGCGCGCGGTGATTTTGCGAGCGTGAACAAAGAGAGGAGGCCCTATTGCGCTGATAGGGTCTTTTTTGTGTGAAAAACGTCTCGACGTTTTTTATGAAATGGGATGTGAGCGCTTGCGGTCAACGAAACGGTCATGACCGTTTTGCTTTGGGAGAAAAATTGCGAGAATGAGCAAGAATAACTTGCAGAATAGCCAAAGATTGTATATTCTTTGTACAAGAATATATGTTCGTATTTGCTGGGAGGTTCCTTTTGATGAATCGATGTGGCTGGGTGAATCAGGACCCGTTGTATTTGGATTATCACGATCATGAGTGGGGAGTGCCTGTCTACGATGACCGGCTGCTCTTTGAATATTTGAATCTGGAAGGCGCGCAGGCGGGGCTGAGCTGGTACACGATCCTGAAAAAGCGGGAGAACTACCGCCGGGCTTTTGACAACTTCGAAGCGGCAAAGATTGTGCAGTACGACGAGGACAAGATCGAGCAGCTTTTGCAGGATGAGGGCATCGTGCGGAACAAGCTGAAAGTCAGGGGCGTCGTCAAAAATGCTCACGCCTTTCTCAAGGTCGTGGAGGAGTTCGGCTCCTTTTCCAGCTACATCTGGTCGTTTGTTGGCGGCAAGCCGATTCACAACCACTTTCAGGAGCTAAAAGATGTGCCTGCCTCCACCGAGATCAGCGACAAGCTGAGCAAGGATTTGAAAAAGCGCGGGTTTACGTTTGTCGGTTCGACGATCTGCTATGCGTTCATGCAAGCAGTAGGGATGGTAAATGACCACGTGAAGACGTGCGATCTGTATCAAAAAGACTAAAGCACAGGCAATGAGAGGAGGAGCAGACATGAATGCGACTGATCTTTTGATTCTGAATTTCGAGGAAGTCAGACGCCGCAGCATCAAGGTGTGGAGGGCGATCCCGGAAGACAAGCTGGATTGGAAGCCCGACAACAAAGCGTTTACTTGCGGGGAAATGATCCGGCACGTCATCGAGGGCGAGTTTTTGTACCATCAGATTTTGATTCAAAGAGGCAGCTCCGCTCTGTCTGCTCTGCCGAATCCGTATGACACCAAGCCGTTCACCTCGATTGAGGAAGAGTTGGCTTTTGCTAAGCCGTATCGGGACGAGTTTCTCGCCTTTGTCAAAGAGTTGGACAAAAGCGACCTGGAGAGCATCCGCATCGACCGTTCCGATGTCGGGTACGTCAGGACATTGGGCGACATGCTGCTCCGGATTGCGTACCATGAATCGGTTCATACCGGGCAGTTGCTCGATTACATGAGGACGATGGGAATCGAACGTCCGAACATTTGGGATTGAGTAGAACGGAAGAAGCTTGGGGGAATAATGCAAAAGAGCCAGCGTTCTCTGCATCGGGTGGAGACGCTGGCTCTTTTGCGTTTTTTGCGCACGGCTTTTCAGCTATACATGGTGGATGGCGTAGTTGGGAACGCTCAGGCAGAAAGGCAGCAAGAAAGCATTACGTAACCAACGAAGTATGAGAGTGGTATACTTTTCGAGTTGTGGCTATCGTTCAAAGCACGGTTCTTTTCCAGAGAATCGCGCTTCTTTTTATGCGGAATTTTGCAATAAATACAGGGGCATTTAACCCCGTTCGATCAAGAAAAGTCAAGGAAAAAAATGATTGGAAATAACTTGAACTGAAATGAATTGTATGAGATACTTGTACTAACAAAGAGAACAAACGTTCCTGTCTATCTTTTAGGGGAAGCAAACTATCTTATTTCCAAAAATGGAATCAGGCAAGGAGTGAGAGTATGCAAAAACAAGCGATAGGCCGTATCGGCTGCATAGGCGAGAGTTCTCATTGCCGAGTGCGCAGAGGACGGTCAGGAGAGTGCAAAGCGGTACTCACGAGCCAGTTCCCTGTGCTCTCCCCGAAGAAGAATCTCGTTTTGGCAGGCGAATGGACAAGCACGAAGCTCAGCCGAGGAAGCACGATCAGAGAGCGCCTATTGATTCAAAGTAAGGATGGGCAGCGATGATGTCGATGGATTATGTCCAGGTGCTCGCTGTGGTCGTTTGTTTTCTCGTGTTGGTAGTGACATTCAAGCATGTCGATTTGCAGATTCGCATCAACAACATTTTGGATGTGCAGTTGAAGGCGAACAAGGAGAAAGAGAAGGAGGCAGAACCGAGTGAGAAAAAAATCGATCCTCCTGCCCATGAAAAGCAGCATCCGCAAGAATAGTTGAGGAGTCGGCGCTGTCCTTTGTTTCCATATCATTCCATGGGGGAAGGGGATTTTTGCAGAGATGATACAGGCAGCATTGATCGTTGCTTGCGCCCTGTTGGTCGGAGTGATCATCGGGCAGAGCATTTTAGCAGAAAAGGTACGAAAAAGATAGATAGCAGCAAAACGAAACGATGTATCTCTACAGCTTTTACGAGAGAACGAGGGGGAAAGAGAATGACGACGACAACTTTGATCAGTAAAGACATGTTGATGGAAGCGGTGTGCGAAGGTTGCCCGGCGACGTGCTGGGGGAAGCGGACGCATTGCCAGGTCCATGACCAGCATATCGGCAAAATTGAATCGTGCCCGGAGTGGGACAGATATTTGCAGCAGCAGCAAGCAAAGCCAGCACGGCCGATTCAGAAAGAGGCGAGTAAACAACGGGAAGTCCGCTTTGATTTGCACGAGTTGGCTCCAGCCCTCTCTGTTTTGCAAAAGACGGAAGAAGAAATTCGCGATTACAGCTACATGCAAATCGAGATTGTCCGCATTCAGCGCTATTTGCGGGAAGCCGGGGAAGGCATGGTCAGCCAGTACGGATTGGATTCGGCCATGCCAAAAGGCCAAGGCTCCCACAGCGACAAAACACACGCGGAAGTCGTTCGCCGGGAACGGAAACAGAAGCGGCTGCAAAATTTGCAGGACAAAATCGAGCGGATCAACAGAGCGGTAGAAACGATTCGCAGCGAACAGGAGCGACTGATTGTGGAAGCGCTGCTGGATGGGGAGAAAAACAATTTGATCGCCAAAGCGATCGGGGTGTCCCGCCAACGCTACTACGAGATTAAGCGGAGTGCTGTGCTGAAAATGGCGTGGGCGATGTACGGGGATGAAATGCAGCAGACGGGATGAAAAAGCGAAAAGTGAATACGCAGAAGATGCGAGAAGCTCGATTTTGGCGCGACATGCCAGGATCGGGCTTTTTTTTTTGGAGCTGGAATGAAGTAGCTGGAATCGTTGAAAGAGCTGGAACGATCTTCGAGCGGCTTTTTCCAAAAGGGCGGGCGAATCACTGGCTAACAAGGCTGACAAGAGCTGACACTCCCTGACACTTACGTGAAAAATCCATTTTGATCCGCGCAAAAGGTTATAATGGACTCAAGCGAATCAAGTAAGAGACACAAGAAGCCATCTGGTCAATTGCCGGGTGGCTTTTCCTGTTCGCTAATCCGACGAAGGAGGGAGCTGGCATGTGACAAACAGCAGGCAAGCAGTGCAACCAAGGGAGGTGGGAGGATGGAGGATCGCGAGTTGTCCGTTCTTTCCGAACTGATCGGGGAAGCTTATCCGCAGCTGGCAACGGTCGTCAACGTCGACGACTGGATGGCTCAGCGTTTTTCCGCACCGGCCGCGTTTTTGCTGACGCAAGGCATCGGGGAGACGGGCAGGAGCCATGCTTCCTATCAAGTGCAGTCAGAGGCGTGGATCGTGCTGCATTATCCGAAAACAGCTGGCGTGTACCAGAGGCTGTCGGACGAGCCGCTGCGCCAGCTTTTGCGCAAGTCGCAGTACAGCTATCGCGGTACGGCGTCGGATTTGTCCATCGACATCGACAGCTCGACATTGCGAATCTGGCGGGATAAGCGGGATCGCACGGAAATTGCGTTTCGGTTTACGTACGTCGTCACGGTGCCGAAAGCGGCGGAAGCGACCATCAACGAATTTGAGATTGAGGAGGGACGTTCCTAGTGGCAAAAAAAGAGCAGCAACCTGATGTTGTGAAAACAAAACAGGAGTGGATTTTGAGCGCCGCCTATCTGGAAGCCGAACGGTTCGAGGTAGCAGGCGCTCTTTTTATGGCGGCAGACAACGAGCAGCTGTCGGAAGGGCAAGTAAAAAATCGATTGACCAAATACAAAGGCGGGGTGTAAGCATGACAATTCAACGTGAACGGCCGGGCGTAACGGTCGAACTGATCGCAAAGGCAAAAGAACGAGTAGTACCAAAGAGCGGTGTTGTTCTGGTTCCGTACCAGGCAGAGTGGGGAGCGCCGGATGAACTGGTGAAGCTGGGCAGCTACGAGGAGCGCATGGCGCAAACGTTTGGCAAAGCGGATACGGTCGAACTGGCGGCAGAAGGCGGGGCAACCGTCCTGGCGTATCGCATGACGAACGGAACAGCGGCGAAGGCAGCTTACGAGCAGGCGAATGCCGTGCGGATCGAGGCGCTTTATCCGGGCTTGCTGGGCAACGACTTGCGCGTCGTCATCGTCGCTTCTACTTCCGAGCCGGGCAAAAAGGAGCTGCAAGTAAAAGGGCCGCTGCAAACCGAGAAGTTTTCGTTTGCGGATGCAGATGAGCTGGTGGCGAAAACAAGCCAGTCGCTTTACCTGCGCGTGAAAAAGCTGGGCGATGCGGCGATTGCCGTAGCTTCCGAAGCGAATTTGACAGGCGGCACCAGCGGGACAGCGGCACTCTCGGCAGCGGATTCCAGCAAGCTGTTCATGGCTGTTTCCGGTGCGGATTTTGACGCCATGTACTTGCCGTTCGACGATGCTTCCGTGCAGGCAGCGGCCAAGCAGTTTATGAGCGATCGCCGCAAGCTGGGCAAAAAGCTGAGCACGCTGGTCATTGGCGGCAAGGCTGCGGACGATGAAAACATGGAGAAGCATGTGGAGCGCTCTGTCGCGCAAAATGCCCGTTATGTCGTCAATTGCGCCATCGCTGGCCAGCACAACAATGGAAACACATATGGCAGCCTGCAGTGGGCGGCATGGGTAGCGGGCATGATCGCGGCGACGCCTGCGCACGAATCGTTGACGGCGGTTGTCGTGCCGCTGAAAAAAGCGCTGAAAGACTGGGGCCACACCGACATTTTGCAAGCGCTCAGCTCGGGAACCTTGGTCGCCACCCGTGACGGCGAGGTGTACATCATCGAGAGCGCCGTGAACACGTTGGCTGTTTTGGGTGCACACGAGCGGGAAGATTACGGCAAAATCCGCGTCAGCATGACGCTCGACCAGATCGTCAACGACATCAATGCAGTCGGCAAAAAGTACAAAGGCAAGCTGGGCAACAACGACCTGGGCGGTGCGGTGTTTGTGTCTGCGGTCAACACTTATTTGACCGTGCGCGAGCAGCAAGGCGCGATTGAGACAGGCTGGACGTTTACAGACAAAAAGAACGGAAACGGCGATCGCCGCGGCTTCCTGCTGTCGGCCAAGCCATTGGATGCGATCGAATACTTTGACATTGACTGGGAGGTGCTGTAATTGGCTATTGCACGCGATATCAAACTGAAAAATTGCCAAGTTTACGATGAAAATGGAGATCCGATCTACGGAACACTGGAGGGCAAAATGGTCCTCAAGGTCGAGTACGGCGACACCAACCGTCTGCAAAAAGGGAAAATCCAGACGGTCAATGACTGGCATGTAGAGGTCACGCTGAAAATTACGGCTACCAACGCCGCTTTGAAATACTACTGCGTCGAGCAATTGACCCAGGGCAAAACGCCTGTGCTGCCGTTTTTGATTGGAGAGACGCTGGACAAGGAAGCGGGCAACTCCGAGCGCGTCCGCATTTCCAACATCGTGTTGAATCCGGAAGAAATCACGCTGTGGGAAGCGAAGGCAGACGGCAACGATCACGCTACCTACGACCTGAAAGGGATGTCCATCGACAAGCCGGACTACCTGGATGAATTGCCAGCTTACATCGAATAGGAGGAAGAGACATGAGCAAACTGCAAAAATATTTGGCAAAAGCGAATGAACAAGCGCCGCGCAAAGAGGTGGTTGTCGTCATCGACGGCGACGAGTGGAAAGTACGCCAACTGAACCTGTCCGAGCTGCGCGAATGCGAGCGCATGGCAGACAAGGGAGAAAAAACGGACTGGTTCCTCTATAACGATGCCCGAATCGTCAAGGCGACCGAGCATGAGTTTCCGTGGAACCAGGAAGAGCTGAAAAAGGCGTACAAGGCCGGAACGAAGTACGAGCTGGTGGAGAAAATTTTCCGCGACAATCCTGAGGGATACAGCAAGCTGCTCCAGGCAGTGCGCGATGTAAACGCAGGCCAGTCGGAAGAAGAGGCCATTGAAGAAGCAAAAAACTGATCCGATCTGACGGAGAGGCTTGGCACATGTGCCGCGCTTTTTTAAGAGGCCGGGGCCGTCCGTCGGATCTGTTGGAGTACGATGTGGACGCGTACAAGCAAAAGCTGTTCGTGATGGCTTGCCAGATGGTCGAGCTGGAGGATGAGGAAAGGGCCGGGTGAAGGGGCTTGGCTTTTTCTGATCCCGCTTTAGGATATAAAAGGAAGTTGGATGACAGTTAAGACAGGAGGTGAAATGAATGGCAACAGATGCTGCTAGATTGAAAGACACGCGTTCGGAAATGAAGCGCATGCTGCACGAAATGGGCGCGATGACCAAGGAAGTAGGCCGAGCAGGACGGGAAATGCAGAGCATGACCAATAAGCTCTCCGCAGGACTTAGTCGAATGAAGAGCGACGTTCAGAAAGTCAGGGCCAGCATGGATGAGCTGAACAAAGTGAAGCCTAAAGTCAAATTTGTAGACATTGCCCCCAAGTTTGACGACATGAAAAAGGAGTGGGCCAACTTAGGGGGACTCTGGAATGGTGTTGCTTTTGGCACATCGATGGATGGAGTCAAAACGGAAGCCAAGGCTGCGGGGCAAGAGCGGGCTATTTATGCAGGCAGTGGAAAAAGCGCTGCGGAAATGAGAGTTTTCGAAGAGATGGCCGCGAAATTGACAAGGCTCAATCCTTATCTGACCGAACCCGCGGCGATGGCTCTGATTGCAAAAAGCGGGAACGTCGATCCCAAAATGGTGGAAGAGGCAGCAAGACTGGCTGTCACGACTCGTCTTGCCGGGGAAGAAAGTGTAAGAATGATGACAGCGATTGGCGCCGCAACACAGGCTGATGCCAAACCTGAACAACTGGCGAATGCGCTTCAGTATATGAACAATGCGGGAGCAGGCAATCTTAGCCTCAAGCTGGTAGATTCCCTCGCGCAATTCAACACAGCGAATGGCAAAATGCTGAATACCCCAGAGAAACTGGCTGCCGTGGTCGGAGAAATCAGCCAGCTGTCCCTGAATAGCAAGGAGTTTGGCGCCCTGTTGATCAAGGGTCAGGAATATAACGCCAATGGTGGACTTGTACAGCTTCTTGCATCCAAATACGAAAAGCAAATTCAGGAGTCTGACCCGGAAAAGAAACTAACCGACGAGCAGAAAAAAGCCATGGCACAACAAAGAGCCGAGGAAGATTCCAAAAGGCTTGCTATAGGGCTGGCTTCTACAGACAAAGACGAGCAGCGAATCGCATTGGGAAAAATGATGATGCTGATTGCTGCCTCTTCGAACGCGGCGGAACAGCAAAAAGCCATGGCCAGTCTGGGCGGCGATTCGGGAAATATTGTGGAGAAGACGGTCAAGATTGCCTCCGGCGATATGAAGCCAGAGATGAATAACGAGGTAGATAAAGCATATGCAGCTTCATCCCAGGCCGACCCGTTTTTTGCTACGCTTCAGGCTCAGGCAGAGGCGAAGCATGAGGCGATGGACGCGATCGGAAAAGTAACTAGCGATTTGTCGGGTGTCACTGCGCTGGTCTCCAAAACAGCTGCACTTTTCACCGGCTGGTTCAACAGTTGGGATGAGACGGTAAGGAAAGGTGCCGTATATACGGTAACGGCTGTGACCGTCATTTTGACAGTCGGTGCCCTTGCAACAAACATCTGGACGAAAACGAAAGCTTTTTTCACTACGGTAGGGGGGCTTATAGCCAGAATAGGCAAAAAAGGAAAAGCAGCGGAGGAAGAAAAACCGCTCAATCCGGATGCAGGAGGAAAACGAGAGTGCTGCTGCTGTTGCTGCTGCGACGGTTCTGGCGTAGGTGGTAAAAAGGGGAATAAATCCAACAAAAACAATAAGGGTAACAAAAAAAATAACAGCAATAAAAACAGGAACGGGTCGAACAAGTCTGCTGCTGGTAATGAAGCGAACAAGCAGACGGGAGGCAACCGCAATGCAACCGCAGTTGGTGCAGTCGCAGTCGCAGGCGCAGCTCCTCTTGGCATCAGTGCAGCTGTGCCAGGTGCTTCTCCTCTAGACATGATGCCTGAACTGCCGGACATGACTGAACTGGATAGTGGCGGCCGAGAGAAAGCGGATAAAACCGAAAAAGCCGGAGGAAAAGGCTCCTGGAAAAAGATCGCGAAGGCAGGATTGAGAAGGGTACCGCTCGTTGGAACCTTGCTCGGTGTTGCGACAATCGCCGGATCGGAAAATAAAGTGGATACGGCAGCACAAGTAGGTGCAGAAGCGCTTGGTGGATGGGGAGGCGCAGCTGCTGGCGCGGCGATGGGAGCTGCTGTAGGCTCCATTGTTCCGGGACTTGGGACAGCAATCGGAGGAGCGATCGGCGGCATCATTGGTGGCTTCGGAGGTTCTATGGCGGGAGGCGCGATCTATGACACAGCAAAAAATTGGTGGCAGAACAGGTCGCTTGCGAAAGAAGGAGATACAGCACAAAAGCAGCAGCTTTTCGGAAAGGAGCGGCGCAGGACACGCGCACCTCAAGCAGCGCCGCAAAGGTCAACTGCCCCTGCCTATTCACCAGCAGGAAATCCGAATGCAAAAACACAGAGCGTCTCCTTGACGATCCCACAACTGACAATTTCTTTGCAGGCGGACGGTGTGCTGCAAGATATTCCGACGATGCTGAAAATGCTCAATGATCCAACTGTCAGCCAAAGAATCAGAGCGATCATCGAGAGGGCACTGTTGGACGCGCTGGAGACAAGAGGAGGAGTGGTGACATGATTCGCATGCAAGGCAAATACACACTGACATTCCCGGTCACTCCAGCCGAAATCCAATTTCGCGGCTACGGTAACGATGTCGAAGGCACCACGTCGATCACGTTGCTCGCCGCCAATCGCATCTCGGCCAGACGTCCGAAATCGATCAGTTTCGATTTCTTTTTGCCGGGAGACATTACAGCTCCTTACATCGAGGTCAAAGGCTACCAAGGTCCGAGATCGTGGCTTGCCGGATTGGAGCGGTTGACAGGATCAGAGGTGCTGCTGACGATCGACGAGTTGAATCTCGCCTGGAATGTGCTGATCGGGCCGTGCGATGGCAAGTTTCAGGGGAAAAACGTCGATTTTCACGGCTCGATTGAGCTGCCGCTGTTTGTAAAAGACGAATTTATTACCTGGAGCAACCAGACGCAGCTTCTCTCCCCTGGCGCCGTCATCTCGCGGCAGCAGCCGGTTCGTCCCAATACGAGCGGCAAGGTAGCGAAAAAGACGAAGAAGCAGAAGGCGATGACTCAGTCTGCTGGCAGCAGCCGGGCTGAGGACATGCGCATGCGGATTCAAAAAAAGCTGGAAGACGCACACGGATTTTAACGGAGATGATGAGATGAAAGTCATATATGGGAAGGAACAGACTCGATATGACCTTTCCCCGGCTGTCACAGAGCTGTCCTGGTCATCGTCCCGCGGGCAAATCGCCGGGCAGTTGAGTGTGCAAATCAAGGAAGCCCCGCCCCTGCAAGCGGCGGGCTTTTTGATGCTCTTTTCCGGCGATCAGCTAAAAGAAGCGCAGCAAATCTTCCACGGTCCGCTTGTCCGCCTCGATCGCGACGATCGGACTGGGGATTTGTCCGCGACAGCTTACGAGCTTGGCTGGTATTTGCAAAAAAACGAAGTCTCCCGCATCAAGCTGGACGGCGATGCCGGAACGGAGCTGGCGCGAGTCATCAAGGCGGCGGGCGTGAACATAAGCTGCCCGCCTTTTGGCTTCACGACCAAAGAGCGCATTGCTCCCCAATCATATACGGCTCTGTTCACATCGCTGACCGAGCAAGCGTACGAGAAAACAGGCGCCCGCTATTTCGTGCAGTACCAGCGCGACAAGCTGACCGTTTTGCCGGAGGGAGCAAACCCGATCGTTCCGCTGTTCAAGGCAAGCTTGCTTTCAACAAGCTCCACAGGCGAGAGCATCGAGGATGTGTACACGGTGGTGACAGCAGAGCGCTACCAGGACGACAAGGTGGCGAGCAGTGCGACGAAAGCGAACGAGAGCCTCGTCAAGCAAATTGGCCGCATGCAAAAGGTCATCGACGCCGGGGAGGACAAAAATGTTGCCGCTTTGGCAGCGAAGCAGCTTGCCGAGCTGTCCAAAATCCCGCTGACAAGGTCGATCTCGGTCCGTCATGAGGACGAGCAGGCGGCAAGGCTTCGCGCAGGCTGGCTGATCAAGATCATGGAAAAGAACAATCAGACCATTACCGATTGGATCGTCACCAGTTGCAACGCTCACTGGAAAGGCGGGCAATACACAATGGATCTGCAACTGGAAAGGAGGACGTAACCATGCAATCCGTCATTGCAAAGCTCAGGGGATATACACAGGACGGGCTGGTGAACACCCGAGGGGAGTTCGGACAGCTTTTGTCGCTCACGCCGTTGTCCGTCAAGCTCGACGAAGACCCAACGCCTTTGGAGCCGGATGAAATTGTCGCCTTGCGCTCTGCGGAGTTGCGCCAGGAGGACGTAGGGAAAAAGGTTGCCCTGCTTTCCTGCACGAACGATCAATACCTCCTGCTCGGGGTGGTGGAATGATGTTTCCCCAGTTGACGGGCACGGAAGACATTTTGACGGCGCAAACGGACGAGCCGATTCCTTGGACGTATCAGTTCGATTGGGAGACGAAGCAGTTGAAGCAAGGGCCAGATGGCCGCTATTTGCGCACGAGAACATATGCAGAATACTTGCAGGAGACGGTGCACAAAATTCTCCACACCCGCCGCTTTCGCTACGCGATTTACTCGGAGCGGTACGGGGTGGACTTTTTGGCGGAAAAAGGCCGGATGCGCTCCGGTTTGTCATTGCCGACGATCAAGGCGCAGACGGAGGAAGCGCTGGAGGCACACAGCGAGATTGAGCGCGCTGTCGTGCAGGACATTCGCTTTGCGGGCGGCCGGGTCATTTTGCAACTGGAGATAGAAGGAACAAGAGGCACAACCCGATTGGAGGTGGATGCATGGCAACGATAGACAGACCTGAAATGCCGATTTTGCGGGAGACGCCCGAACAGATTTACCAGCGGATCGCGAACCGGATGGCTGTGCTCGCGCAGAAGCGCGGGGAGACGCCGCCGGCTACGGGAGAGGGGGAAATCCACTACGATTTGGCCTACCCGATTGCCGAAGAGCTTAGCGAGCAGCAGCAGCTTTTGGAGTACGGCTTTTTGCAAGCCTTTCTTCCTTGGGCAGACGGTGAATATTTGGACGCGTCAGGCGTCTTTTTTGGCCTCCCTCGCAATGAGGGAGAAACTGACGATGCCTATCGTAAACGTTTGCTGGATCGAGCGCGCTCCGAAGAAGGCGACGGCCGCCGCCAGGACTATGAGCGCTGGGCGCGAAACGTTGACGGCGTAGGCGGAGCAGTTGCTGTGGAGAAGGCGTGGCACGATCTGTCGATTGATCTGTACATCACGGATGCGAGCGGTCAGCCTGCCACGGAAGAGCTGGCGAATACTGTGCGTACCAAGCTGGAAGACAAAAGGCGGGCTTTGCACGAACTGCGGGTGCTGCCAGCCAAGGTTTATCCCGTTTCGATTGCAGTGAAGCTGGCGCTGCGCCCCGATGCTGAGCAGGCGAAGATCGAGGAACAGATTGCTGCCCAGGTGAAAACGTATTTGAAAGGGCGTTCGCAGATCGTGTACCAGCAGATCGGGGCGCTCTTTTTCGTGGACGGGGTCGTCGACTTTGCGGATTACACGCTGAACGGCCAGGAAGCCAATTTAACCGTGCCTGCTGACTCTGTCGCTTCGCTCGCTTTGGCGGTGACGACATGATCCCAGAACGCTACAGGCAAATGTTGCCGCCGCAATGGTACGAGAACAAGGTAGCGGAGTATCATTTCGAAGGCGCAGCAACTGCAGTCGATGCTTTTGCCGCGGAGCGGGAAGACGTTTTGCGGCAGTTCCATCCGTGGTCAGCGACCTGGGGGCTGGATGTTTGGGATTGGATTTACTTTGGTCAAAAGCAGCTGCTGGGTGTTGAGGAGCGGCGGAAGAATATACGGCAGAAGCATTGGGCGTACCTTGGCTTTACTCCAAGCGTATTGCGGGCGATTGGCTACAGTTCGTCAGCATTCAAGCAGGTACGAATGGTCGAGGATTTTGAAAAGAAAGTGATCCGGTACGTTTACCCGATTGAGGATCGATTCGATACCAAAAATGCGGTACAGGCCGTCGAGAAAATCCGGCCTGTTCATTGCAACGGGGTTGCGTTCGAGCCTGTGTCGCTGGAGAGAGTTGAACTTCGGGACGTGCTGGTTGTTGGAATTAAAGAGTACCACAAGGTCAGTGAGTTTCGTGTAGGGATGACCCCAATCAAACGATACGAGGAGGTGGTCAGATGATCACGCAAAGCTACCTACAAACTATGCGAGATGACTTGTTGGCACGGGTGACAGGCGGCGACATCTTGCTGAATAATGCTGTTTCTGTTCCGATCCATGCAGTTTCTATTGCGCAGCATCCGATTGCAGGTATTCAAGACGGGATTGCTTTGGAGGTGTCGGCGCAGCACATTGCCAGCGTTCCGGTTATCACCAGCGCAAAGCTGCGCACCAGAACTGGGGCGGTCGTCGCAGAAAAGATCGCTACTATTGAAATGAACGGTGCTCAGTTCGTGAATCTGACCTTTGTTATCGAAGTGAAAGGAGGCGTGTAGGATGCCGTACAACGCCAAGATGGACTGGAAACAAGATGACCCAGTAACCGAAGTGGACATAAACCGTTGGGAACAAGGCATAGCAGACGCGCACGCACAGATCGCCGTACTCACCGCAGACGTATCGAACCTGAAGACACGTATGAACGTGATCGAGAGCACGCTGCCGGAGAACTTTCTGTACAACCACTTCAAGGATGATCTGAGCACGATCAGCGGCATTAAAGTGATACGCGGTTACTACAACGAGGCGCAAAGCAGGCTGGAGGTATAGCTGTACAACAGTCGCTCACCCGAGCGGCTTTTTTCATGGAAAGGGGGAGGAACATGGCAACAGGATACGGTTTAAAGCTCTATAACTATCGTGTATTCTTCGAAAATAATTCATACGACCAAACGATTTATGGCTTGATTGGCGATAAAATTAGGTCGTTCAATAGAGGGACAGGCGCATTCACTGAAATTGGTGGAGCGTATACTATTTTTGACAGATTCTTTGTCTCTAATGATAGGAATTTCATTTACTTTTCAACGTCTACAGGATCTTCATATCAACTGAACAAGCTGCCGATCACTGGTGGTTCGCCACAGAACTACTCTTATGGCTATCCAAGTGTGTCCACATTACTCGGTGAGCTGGGAGGAGCTGTTTTCTGGCATCAGTCCGCATTTGATGCCTATAAGCTTTATAGCACTGTTGCAGCTACTGGTTTTACAAGCAACTACGCGTTATCTGTTGACTCTATACGGATGATTGATGGCTTATTGTTTTCGAGAGACCCGTCATCCAACAAAATATACGTGTCTACAACGGGTGATCCACAAACAAAAACCGAGACAGGCGTTTCGGGATATTTGTATTCAGTCGGCAAAAAGTCAGGATACTACTACTTGCAAACCAGTACAGGTATTTATCGCTTAGACAGCGCGGGTAAGAATCCCGTAACACTACTGTCAGAAGCATCATACAGCTTGCAGTTGTGCAGTAGCGTTATTTTTTACAGCACTTCCGACCAAAAAAACATCTATAAGATGAACTATGATGGCAGTGCCAAAACGCTCATGCACACTTTTCCTGAGTCGGTATCCACATTCACTGCTTCTATGTCCGGTGACAAGATTTACTATAATCGTAATTCTGAGAATGCATTTTATATGGTGGCATTCAACAAGCCTCCGACACTTGCGCTCACGCAGCCAACTGACAACCTTACTTTGACTGAAGGCAGCACATACAAGTTGGAAGGCAGCGTTTCTGATGCAGACGCTGGACAGGCACTGTCAGTCAAGTATTCGGTTGCTGGCGGGCCAACGCAGAGTATTGCACTTGGTAATTCGGACGGTGTAACTGCGAAGTCGTTCAGCAAAACGCTCACATACAGCCAAGGCCGTTTCTGGGATGGCTCCACAGACGTCTCGGGCCTGCTGCCAGCCGAGACAGCATCGATCCAGGTTTGGGCCAATGAAGGCGTCGATGATTCTGCCAAAGTGACACGAAACTTCACGATTCAGCAGGAAGACGGCAAGCTGTATGTCCCGGTCAACGTCGTCAACCAGGCTTATCTCGTATCGCAGATGGCTCCTCCTGTTCGGTTGAGTAATGGGTGGTTGGTTGGAGCGGCCAAGGATAATACCACTGGATATACTTATTTTTATAAATCTCTCGACAACGGAAAGACGTGGACTCAGCTTTGTTCAATAACGAGCGTGAATATATCTTCTTTGGCGGTTGCTTCAAAAGGAACTAGAGTATACGTCGTTGGAGTGCATAACCAATTAAGCACATGGTCATTTGATGCTGCTACGCAGACAAACACTGCGCTTTTAACGAAAATTGATCTTGAAATAAACCAAACAGCATACAATAACGCTCATGTTGCCATCGCTCCTGACGGCACCAAACTCTGGTGGGCAGCCAGCACGAAAAACAGCAGTTATCCGAACAGTTTCAACATCCGCGCAGGCTACATTCAGATTTTGTCGGACGGGACGTTAGGGACTCCGAGTGCGGTTAGTCAATTAACAACAGCCAATTTCACATCACTAAATTGGACTAATCCCAACCTAACGTTTAAAAAAGATGGATATCCAATTATAGCTGTCCAATTCGAAAATAATACGCCGAATTACGGGATAGGGCATATTTCATACAACGGCACAGGATGGAACAATCCATTTCAGTCTTCGATTGCCCCATTAGGTGCGTTCCTGCAATCATCACCACAAATAATTACAACTCCAAATGGTAAGATACACGTTTTATGGCAAGGTACTGATTCCAGTGACATTGTTAACCCATGGATCAGGTACAGTAGCTCGGTAGAAGGCATAATATGGCCCTCAACGCCGAAGAAGATCGTAAAAGGCCAGAATGCCAGCATCACGTCTGACAAAAACGGCAAGCTGACGATCACCTACGAAGACGGCGGCTACATCAAGCGCATCGAGTCGACAAACGAATTTGTCTCATATTCTGGCCCGTTCACAGTCGGCGCAGGCACCAAGCCAGCGACGTTCTACGACCAGTCGTTCCAGACTGATTTCTCGGTGCCGCCGACATTCTTCCAAGCGAGCGGCGCGGTCAAATACTATGGCGTCCTGAACCTGAACAAGAAGCCAGTCGTTACGCTGACTACGCCTGACAACCAGACATTGACGGAAAACGCGACTCTCTCAGTCGCGGGAAGTACACTGGACGGCGATCCAGGCAACGTGGTAACAACGTGGTACAAAATCAATAGCGGGCCAGCACGGGCGTTGCAATCCGGTATCTCTGACGGCAGCACGCCTCTTTCTTTTGCTCGCGATCTGAGGTACAGCGGCAAAAGGATGTGGGACGGCGCGGTCGATGTCGCTGGCGTCGATCTGGCGGAGAACACCGATCACACGCTGGCAGTCTGGGCCGAAGACGACAAAGGCGGCAAAAGCGCGGAAGTCACGCGCAAGTTCCGCGTGGTCTGGAACCGTCCGCCTACGATCAGCGGTCAAAACAGCGACCTTGGAACGCTTACGGAGCGGCCGACAGTCACATATTCAGCCGCAGACCCGGAAGGCAACTCCTTCACCTTCACCGAGTACCTAAACGGCCAGCAAGTCAGGTCATTCGCCGGGACAGATGGTCAGCAGAACACCTTCGAGCTGACACATGATGCATGGATCAAGCTTGATCTCGACGTGCAGCACCAGTTGAAGATCATCGCCACGGACAGCGCAGGCATTTCAGCTGAGCGCGTCTACACTTTTACCCGCACCGAGACACATCTGGAGTTCATGCTGGACTACAACAACCCGGATGTCGCTGCCTTCTTTACCGTAGACGGCATGCCGGAGCGAATCCTGTTCACGCTGGAGCGATACTTGCCGCCCGACTCTGAGATCGAGAGTGTGCTGGTCACAAATAACTATCTCGATGCTACGCCTACCTGGGAAGATGCTCGCAATGCCGTAATCGGTGGCCGCGGCTACATTTTCACAAACAAGACGAAGACAGCAGCCGACTGGGCTATTTGCGTATGGGTCACCCTTGCAAAAGGTTCTGCCACGCAGCGAGTCCACGTCTATGGATATGGGGGTGCTTTTGACTGATGAAGTTCAGCAATCAAGAGTCCATCACGGAAATTCGCAAAAAGCAGCAGGAAACGCCGGAACAAAAGATTGTCAGGCTGGAGGCGGAACTGGTCGCCGAAAAAAATGACAAGCTCACAATCATGGAGGCAACTGCTCAACTGTATGAGGAGTTGCTTCTATTGAAAGAGCAGATGGGAGGGACATCTTAGTGGCAGCAATTTACTACAGTTTGGTCAAGGCTGGCAGGCGGAAGATGGACCAAGTTCCCGCACATCTTCGAGAGGAAGTGCAGGCGATGCTCGATGCTGAAAGCAGCACTGGTTAACCTAGTCATCCGGCTCATATCTTTTCGGGGCTAGGTAGCTTTGATCGTTGCTGGCCGCCGCACATACGACAGTGTGCCAACTGGTTTGAAGCTGGCAGTAAAAGAAGACCTGGAAGCTATCAGGCTGAGTGCCGATGGAGCACCAGTAGCATAGCGCTTTTTCCCAAGCGGAGAGGGCGTTTTTCATGGGGGAGCTACTGAGTGGCTCCTTTCCGTTAGCTTCAAATTTGTCTCAATGCATAACTTTAGTTAGAGGACCAGTTATACGTTATGAGCTTATAATCACATTTGCCCGTTGTAGGTTTTTTGCTTTTTATCCGTTGATGGAACGCCGTGTGCGATGAAAGTCGCTCGCGCGGTGTAGGCTCGAACGAAACCCCTCGTGGAGAGAAGGGGATAAGTCGAGAATAGCGATACCAGCCCGGCAGTTGGCACAATCACTGCTATGAATGCGAGTATTTTGCTGATTAGCTTCAATGAAGAATTATCAGAGGATACCTTATCCATTACTGATATCGATCAGCTCATTACCCACATTAACAGTCATACTGGAGCCAACTTAAAAAAACAAAATTGGAACCAGAGTATTGAATGGGATACAACCGATCCGGAAAAGCCCATTCTCAAGGTTTACATGCGTTATAATCCTGATACTTGGCATACCGGGTTTTTCTATCAAGTAAAGTTTGTTCCCGGGGCAGTAAAGGATAAACACGAGAACATAACGTATGAAACACCATTAAGTGGTCCATTTTAAAACGCCATCAACGGCCCTCGGGTAAAACCGAGGGTATTTTTTTATCACCAAGACCGAGAGCCAGCCCCGAGCCTATCGGGGCAATTTTTACTGCACCGAGGGGAGAGAGGAAGAAGAGCGAATGGACAACTTTATCAAAACAGGAATTGCTATCGGAGGCGCAGCAGCCTCGTTTCTTTTTGGCGGCTGGTCAGCATTGCTCAGTGTGCTACTCGCATTCGTCATTTTTGATTTTGTCACTGGCCTGATTGCAGCCGGAATGGAAGGAAAGTTAAAAAGCAAGGTCGGTATGATCGGCATTGCGCGGAAGTTGTTCATTTTTTGCATGGTCGCGATTGCCCATCTGATCGACATGTCGCTTGGTGACCAAAATTTCATCCGCGACGCGACGATCTTTTTTTACCTGGCAAATGAGCTGCTAAGCATTATCGAGAACGCGGGACGGGACGCATTGGCCTGCCCGTTCCGGAATTGATTAAGCGAGCAGTAGAGGTACTAAAAGGGAGAGGGGAAGGGAAATAACATGCAAATCACAGAAATGCTACTCACGAACCCAACGGCCAGACCAGGCACAAAGATTGTCCCGAAAGGACTGGTCATCCACTGGACAGCCAACGAGAAAAAAGGCGCCGATGCGGTGGCAAACCGGAACTACTTCAACAAGCCGACGACAGAAGCCAGCGCTCACTACATCGTGGACGACCGGCAAATCATCAGGTGCTTGCCTGAGACGGAAATGGGCTATCACGTGGGGGCAAAATCGTACAAGTCAGAGGCGCTGCAAAAGCTGAGCGCGTACCCGAACGATTGCACGATTGGCATCGAGATGTGTGTCAACGCGGACGGCAGCTTTACCAAAATGTACGAGCAGACCGTAGCTTTGACAGCAGAGCTTTTAAAACGTTATGGCTGGGCTGTGGATAAGTTGTGGCGGCATTACGACATTACCGGGAAAAACTGCCCGGCCTTTTTTGTCGATGAGCGCACGGCGCAAGCTTATTTTGGCAAAAATGCGCAAGCTGCCTGGGAAAGTTTTAAACAGGATGTCCACAGGTTGCTAACAGGTTTTCCACAAAAACCACAGGCACCTGTTGATAACTGCACTGTCGAGCTGACACTGGCGACGACAGGCAAGCTGATTGCAGGAACTTCCTATGTCCCGGTCCGGCTGGTCGCGGAGGCAGCGGGAGCAACGGTCGGGTGGGAGCCGATTACCAAAACGGTAACGGTGAACGGTCACGAACTGAATTGTCTCCATGAAAATGGAACCGCTTATGCTCCGGCAAGAGAGGTGGCTGCCCTGCTAGGAATGGAAGTGAGCTGGGACGCAGCGAGGAAAACGGTAGTGCTGCGAGGATAAGCCTGAGTAACAGAAGGCGAAAAATAAGCGGCGTTGGCAGCACGACCCAACAGAGCACAAAGGAGCTGCCCAAAAAGGCGAATTAGCTAACGTCAAGCAAGCGGAAACATTGATTCATCGACGCGTATGAAAGGAAAAAGGGCGTCGCTCAGCCGAAAATTCGACTTTTGGGACAGCCCCTTTTGCTATTGAATATGGTGCAAGCAAGTGTCAGCCGATTACAATGACGATGACGTCGCTGGCGGACAAAATCGCACTCGGCTTCGCTTCCCGCTGGTTGACGCGGATGCGGCCATCCTTGATCTTTTGCACGATTTGGCTGCGGCTCCAGCCATCCAGTCGACTGGCGAGCAGCTTGTCGAGGCGATACCGCGCATCTGCGCTTTCAATCGTGATTCGGACTTCCTGCACGCCTTGCTCTTTGTAATCGAGAACAGGGACGACGGGCAAGGCGAGATTTTCTGCCATTGTCTCCTGCTCCGGTACTTCTACATGCTCCGGAAACGATTTGTATATGGCGAGCTTCTCGTTCCATGTGTGGTCCCGCTCGCATTTGTAGATGGCGAAACGATAAATGTTTTTGCCGTTGGCGTTGTGCCGGCGAATGCTGGTATCGAAAAAGGGTACGGTGCGTCCGCAGCTCCGGCAATACCGCAGCACGGGGAGAGTGCATGGCGTTTGAGTTAATACCCACGTATGTTCCATGACTAGCATGATCCTTCACCTCGTGAAAAAGGGTAAGGAACGTACCTGCTATTTGGATGTCTTGCAGACTGGCTTTTTTGAACGCAAAAAACGGAGATTCCCCATAGCGAATCTCCGTAAGAAGGACAGCCTACAGATTTCGTTACGTTCCTTTGTAATGGGAAAAAAGGGCAGACTGCACCTGGGCGAAAAAACGCGTTGTTTTTCCAGGAGCAAGGCTATCCAGTTTTTTAGGCCATTACAAAGTTGTTGTTGGCATACGTCGCACCCGTACCTTCCTATCCAAATAGTTGTAAACGATTTTACCACAAATGGTTAATGTTACCAACCCTTTATTCTCTCCACGGCACGAGATTTGGCTCGGCGTCCAAAATCGATTCGTATTGTTCTTTCCAGCCATACAGGGCGGTTGGGTCCAGCAGCTTGTAGCGGGCGTATTTTTCCTGGCGAATCTTTTCAGATGACCAGCCCAGATGCTTCACCCGGTAGTAACTGAGAAAGGAAGGCAGCTCGAAAATATTGCCGGGAAAGCGTCCGCAGTGCAAGGGCTGTTCTTTCCACAGATAGCGAAGGTTGGGGCGGTAGCGGACGATGAATGGGCGGTATACATAATGGGCGCGCCAATACGGGTCTTCACGGTAGTGGGATTCAGTCCACATATCATACAGGCGGAAGCAGCACACATCGCCATGCTGTCTGGAGAGCAGCGCATGTACACCTGTGGCAAACCCGTCTTCAAAAACTTCGTCGGCATCCATGTTGACGATCCACTCTGGCTGGTGAGAAATGGTTTCTTTCCATTGCTGTTTGCGCAGGGCGACTTCGTTGGTGAATTGCGGCGTCGGGTTTCGGACGAGGTGGAGGGGAATGCCTTTTAGCAGCTCATGGCAAATTTCGGCGCTGTCATCTGTGCTGCCGTCGTCGATAATAACGGCTTCATCGATGTACTCCCTGTGCTTGGTGAGCACGTGGGCGAGGTGTTTGTCTGCCTCGTTGTGGATGACCATGGACAAAGTAATTTTGGGACGGGACGTGGGCACAGCGGGCACGGCAAGAGAGGGGGATTTTTTGACGCGGAGCGGAGCGGAACCGTAGATTTGTTTCATCCAGACGGTCGCTTCCGCAAAGTCACTTTCCCGGTACAGATGGAACGCGGGGTAGTGGGTGTCTACGAACAAAGAGAACCCTAGCGCCACAGCCCGTATGCAAAAATGGCGATCTTCTCCCCAAAACGTGACATTGTGAATACGCGAATAGTTCACGCCGGATTCCAATGCCTTCCGGCGAATCAAGGTGCAAGCGCCGAGGCCGCCCACTTCATACAGGCCGGGAACGCGCAGCTTTCCATAAAAGGCGTACTTTCTGAGGTATTGTTCCTCGGCAGAGATGCTTTCCAGCCGATGGTTGATTTCATACTGCGTGTACTGGTCCGTAAGCCAAACCTGGGGAACTGGCAGCGTGTCTGGCGTCCAACTCGTCCAGAAAACTTCCGAGACGATGTCTTTTTCCGATGCGAGCAAAGTTTCCAGCGTAGCTGGCTGGAGCAGCAAGTCCGAGTCGAGGAGGAACAGCCCGTCGTAGCCGCCTGATTTGGCGCGCTCGATCAGTTGGTTTTTGAAGGAAGCTACCCGCCAGACCAGTTCATCTGTCCAAATATGGGTCGTCTCGTTGCAAGAGTAGGTGGAGGGTGCTTCCTGGCTGCGGATGATCTCCACTTGGCCGGAGTGCTTTTCGGCAAAATGGTGGAGGAGTCTGCTCGAAGCAGGATCGTTATTGTCATCAACAAACAGGTAGTGGACGGCCATATCGGAAGTCGAAAGCTTTTCCAGCGAAAACAAAAACATGCGCAGCACGTCCGGTTGTTGGCAAACCGGGCTTCCAATCAAAATCCGCGTTTGCGTCGTCATTTTATCACCCCTTGGTCGATGGCGTGTGGGCACATGTACGCACCATGTTGGCCGAGGTCTGGTCGTATACGTGCGCCTCTTTTGATTTGCCCAGACGCTCCATGCAACGTCCGAGATAGTGCAAGGCATGAAAGCTGCCCATCCCTTGCTGACTGAGATGCTCCCAATGCTCTTCCCCGATCTCCAGGCAACGCTCGAACGATTGGATTGCTTCGGCGTACAGCCCGTGCTCCATCAAGAAAACCCCTTTGTAAAAATGCAGGTCCACGTAATCCGGATAGAGCCGAATGGCGCATTCGATGCCGGGCCATGCCCCCCGCATGCTGCCGTGCCGGAACAAAATCTCGTATTTTAGCTTGTAAAAAAGAGACGGCGGCAACTGACTTTTGCCCAAAAAGCCTTCCAGCGCCTGATTGACGAGAATGAAGGCGTGCTCCCATTTTTGCGCGCGATAAAATTCGCTGGCCAGGTGGTAGTCGCACCACGGGTCGCGATCGGGATTTTCCCTCTCTTCCAAAAGCAGCTTCAGGTTGCGTCTGGCTTTGTTTTTCTTCGTAACAATTTCTTCTATGTAGCCATAATGGTGAAGGCGGACAGGAATCAGCGGGATCGCCCCGTCCTGCGGAACCGTTTCGGGCCATTGCAGCACTTCATGAATATCCCTTGCAAATTGAAACCCCTTTTTGTTGCGAAAAAGGCGGATTTGCGCGTTGCGGCTTGCCAGATGCAGAGAGGCCGTTTCTTTTTTCGGGCCTTGGTAATGAAGGAGCTTGAGAAACAGAACGTCCGATTTGCTTGCAATGGCCGCCTGACGCAACGCCTCCTGATCTGCTTCCTCCAATCGCTCATCCGCATCGAGCCACAACACCCATTCCCCGCGGGCTTCTTTCAATCCGATATTCCGCGCTTTGGAAAAACTGTTTTCCCACGGAGCTTCGATGACTTTCGCACCGTATTTGCGGCAAAGCTCCTGTGTGCCGTCTGTTGAACCTGTGTCGACGACAATGATCTCATCTACAACAGAATGAACGCTTCCCAGACATGCTTCGATCTGATCGGCCTCGTCTTTGACAATCATGCATAGCGAAATGAGCGGAGGTGTCATGGACGCTATCACCTTCTTTGGGTTGTTCTTTCATCACGCTTTCGATAAACCTTATTCTTTGAAAGCCAAAGTTATGTGAGGAGCGATATACATATTGGGCTTGGCCGGAAAATAGGATGTAAAAAAGATTTTGCGCCTAAGGAGGGCGATCTGCATGTTCACAGTCAGCCTGTGCATGATCGTTCGCAATGAAGAACAGACACTGGGTCGATGCTTGTCGACTGTGCGCGATTTGGTGGATGAGATCATCATTGTAGATACAGGGTCTGAAGATCAGACGCGCGAAATTGCCCGGTCATTCGGGGCGAGGCTGTTTGAGTTTGCGTGGATCGACGACTTTGCAGCAGCGCGCAACTTTGCTTTCAGCCAGGCGAGCAAAGACTATATTTTTTGGCTCGATGCCGACGATGTGTTGGAAGAAGCTGACCGGGAACGGTTTTTGGCGCTGCGGAAAATGGAGCCTTTTGAGTACGACAGTGTTTCCATGCCTTATCACCTTGCCTTTGACGATCGGGGCCAGCCTGTGAAGTTCCTGCGGCGAAATCGGCTGGTGAAGCGGCAACGCCAATTTGTCTGGCACGGCGCTGTCCACGAATATTTGGAGGTGGGAGGGGAGATTTATCACAGCGACATTGCGGTCACGCATCGCAAGGAGAAGGCGTACACCGACCGCAATTTGCAAATTTATTTGCGGCGGCAGGAGCGAAAAGAATTGTTTTCCCCCAGGGATCAGTACTACTTCGCCAACGAACTTTACGATCATGGCCGCTATCAAGAAGCGGCCGAGCAATATCAAGCCTTTTTGGATGGCGGACAGGGCTGGATCGAGGACCAGATTATGGCTTGCTATAAACAAGCGGAATGTTATGCGAACTTGCAGCAGCCGGAAAAACAGATTCAGTCCCTGGTGAGAACATTGGCTTTTG
Source organism: Brevibacillus sp. HD3.3A (assembly GCF_013284375.2). Lineage (NCBI taxonomy): Bacteria > Bacillati > Bacillota > Bacilli > Caryophanales > Paenibacillaceae > Brevibacillus > Brevibacillus sp. HD3.3A. Next base: position 5,343,938 of record NZ_CP085874.1, on the reverse strand, counting down.
ACGCGCCGCGGGCGGAATTTTGCTGCAAGGTAGGGGCTTATTTTTTGGAGAAAAAGGATATTCATAAAGCGATTTACTGGTTCCGGCAAGCGACTTTGCTTGAACGGCCACCAAACATGATGGGGATGACAGATGAACCTGCCTGGTCGTGGCTGCCTCATTTGCAGTTGTGCTACTGCTATGATCAGATCGGGGAGTACGGAAGGGCAAAAATTCACCACGAGATGTCAAAGCTGCACCATCCTACGCATCCGAGCGTTTTGCACAACGAAAGGTACTTTGCCAGCCGGGAAGAAGCGCAGCCGTCTGTGTGAGAGAATTGCTTTTTCCGGCGGCTGGAAACGGAGGTCATGAGACATGTCGTTGCCAAATGTGCCTGACATAACGCCGCGCATCACGCTGAAGCGCGAGGAAGTGTTTCATCTGTTGCTTACCTCTGTCGCCATGGAGGAAATCAGCCTGTCTCATATTATGAATGCGGAGGGGGAAAAAATTCAGCGTTTGCTGCAAAAAGAGGAGGTTTGCCTGGAAGATATGCTGCGCATTAACAAAAGCGTCGAAAGAATGCTGCGCAGCATCATCAGCAAGCAAATTTTGCTGCAATTCAAGCTGGATAATATTTTGGAAATGGAACGAAAGCCGGGCGATTCGGGAGATCCTGCCGAGGATTGTCATGAGGAATAGCTCGTTTGACCGAATGATTGCGGGTGTGGTTCATTGGACGAATCGCCAGGGAACGACAGGGGGAACAGACGGATATGAGCGGCTTTTGGCCGCTGCCTTCGCCATGGAAAAAGCCATGGCTTCTCTGGCGGAATGCCAAGCGTGTCACACCAAAGCTTTTTTGCTTGCCGCCAAAACACATCCAAAGGAAGAAGCGATCCCACTTTTATTCCAGGCGCTGAAATCGTCAAGTCTTTGGCTGGAAGCGATGATTATGTTGCATTGGATAACTTTTAGCCGGATAAAGGGGATGGCTTCTTTTTTTGCATGGCAAGATCATATGGCAGAGAAATCGGAGCAGGTTGCGGAGGTTTGCAAAAGGTCATGGACGGCTGTGTACTCGTTTGGTCTAGCGGCCATTGGCCTAGTGGAACAGATCATTTTGCATGTCATTGCTCTCCAGCAAACGTCGCCCTGTCACCGATCGTCCGAGCAGCAGCTTATTCATTTGCTCGAACAGTTGGATGATTTTTTTCGCATTTGTGTGCGGAAAGCGGATTTTTGGGGAGTGCCTTTTGCCAATCAAGGGATTGAGGGGGAAGCTGCACAGCGGGAAAAACGCTCCATGCTTGGTTCGGCTTTGCAGCAGTTGGAAAGGTATGGTTCGCCTTCGAGCGCGCTTTCTTCTGCTTTTAAAGTGAAATTGAAGGACATTGTCCTGCCATTGAAAAAGTACGGCGATCTCGGGGGGAGCGTCCGTTCCGTTATCGAGACAAATCGCCATTATCAAGCTCCTTGGTTAAACAGGGAGGTACTGCCCGCCGTGACCAAAAGCCACAAGGTTGTGGTCCAGTCCAAGAAGTGGAAGAAGAATCCGTGAGGTTGGATGGTGTTCTTTTGGCTATTGAATAAGCGGAATGGGGAGGCTGCGCTTTTCACGGGGAAGGGGGGAGAGTTTTGTCATTTCCAAATATCCCAAATATCAGCCCGACAATTACGATTACGCGCGAAGACGCCATTAACTTGTTGCTGTCTTCTTTTGCCATGGAGGAATTGGGGCTAAGCCATATCTTGAATGCGGAAGGCGAAAAAATTCAGTATGTCCTAGGAACGCTTCCTGGGGTGAGTGGACCTGCGGGAGCGACGATAGATGATTTGCTGGCGATTGACCAGAGCGTACGAGAAATGGTCGATGCGACGATCAAACAAGACATGCTCCTCCAGGCAAAGCTGCAGACGGTGTTGAGCGCCTCCACCATGCAGGGTCCAACCGGAGCAACGGGTCCAACCGGAGCAACAGGTCCAACGGGAGCGACAGGGGCGGGGAAGGGGGCGACTGGAGCTACAGGAGCTACGGGAGCAACCGGAGAGACAGGAGCAACTGGAGCCACGGGAGTAACTGGAGTCACGGGGTCAACTGGGGCCACGGGAGCAACCGGAGAGACAGGATCAACTGGAGTTACGGGGTCAACTGGAGCTACGGGAGCAACCGGAGTCACGGGGTCAATTGGAGCCACGGGGTCAACTGGAGTTACGGGGTCAACTGGAGTCACGGGAGTAACAGGAGAGACGGGGTCAACCGGAGTCACGGGGTCAACCGGAGTCACGGGAGCAACCGGAATCACGGGCAACCGGAGCAAACCGGACGGGAGCAACTGGAGCTACGGGAGTAACCGGAGCCACGGGAGCAACTGGCCACGGGAGCAACTGGAGCTACGGGAGTAGCCGGAGCCACGGAGAATCTGGAGCCACGGGAGCAACTGGAGCTACGGGAGTAACCGGAGCCACGGGAGCAACTGGAGCCACGGGTAACCGGAGCCACAGGAGCTAACCGGAGTCACGGGATCAACTGGAGCCACGGGGTCAACCGGAGTCACGGAGCGACAGGAGAGACGGAGTAACCGGAGCGACAGGAGAGACGGGAGTAACCGGAGCCACGGGGTCAACTGGAGCTACGGGATCAACCGGGGGAGTAACCGGAGCCACGGGGTCAATTGGAGCCACGGGGTCAGGTCACGGGGTCAACCGGAGTCACGGGATCAACCGGAGTTACGGGAGCCGGAGCCACGGAGTAACCGGAGCCACGGGAGCAACTGGAGTTACAAACCGGAGAGACGGGGTCAACAGGAGCCACGGGGTCAACTGGAGCTACAGGAGCAACTGGAGTTACGGGAGCACGGGAGCGACAGGAGAGGCGGGAACAACCGGAGCCACAGGGTCAACCGGGGTTAGGGAGTAACCGGAGACAGGGTCAACCGGAGTTACAACCGGAGCCACGGGGTCAACCGGAGCCACGGGAGTAACCGGAGCCACAGGGTCAACAGGAGTCACAGGAGCTACGGGAGCAACTGGAGACGGGAGCAACTGGAGCCACGGAGCAACTGGAGTTACGGGATCAACCGGAGTCAACCGGAGCCACGGGGTCAACAGCTACAGGAGCAACCGGAGTTACGGGAGCAACTGGGGTTGGAGCGACAGGAGAGCGGGAAACTGGGGTTACAGGAGCGACAGGAGAGACGGAACAACCGGAGCCACGGGGTCAACTGGAGTTACGGGAGTAACCGGGAGACAGGGACAACCGGAGTTACGGAGCAACCGGAGCCACGGGGTCAACCGGAGCCGGGAGTAACCGGAGCCACGGGGTCAACTGGAGCTACGGGATCAACTGGAGCCACGGGAGCAACTGGAGTTACGGGAGTAACCGGAGAGACAGGGACAACAGGAGAGACAGGGACAACCGGAGCTACGGGAGCAACTGGAGCCACGGGATCAACCGGGGTTACAGGGAGTAACCGGAGTTACGGGAGCAACCGGAGCCACAGGATCAACCGGGGTTACGGGAGTAACCGGAGAGACAGGGTCAACCGGAGTTACGGGAGCAACCGGAGTCACGGGGTCAACCGGAGTCACGGAGCAACCGGAATCACGGGAGCAACCGGAGCTGGGAGTAACAACTGGAGCCACTGGAGCAACTGGAGCTACGGGAGTAACCGGAGCCACGGGAGCAACTGGAGCCACGGGGTCAACTGGAGCCACGGGAGTAACCGGAGAGGGAGTAACCGGAGCCACGGAGCAACTGGAGCTACGGGAGTAACCGGAGCCACGGGAGAATCTGGAGCCACGGGAGCAACTGGAGCTACGGGAGTAACCGGAGCCACGGAGAATCTGGAGCCACCAACTGGAGCTACGGGAGCAACAGGAGCCACAGGATCAACCGGGGTCAGTAACCGGAGAGACAGGGTCAACCGGAGTTACGGGAGCAACCGGAGCCACAGGGTCAACCGGAGCCACGGGAGTAACCGGAGCCACAGGGTCAACGGGAGTCACAGGAGCTACGGGAGCAACTGGAGGACGCAACTGGAGCCACGGGAGTAACCGGAGAACGGGAGCAACTGGAGCAACCGGAGCAACTGACGACTGAGCAACCGGGGTTTGCAGGAGTAACTGGAGTCAACCGGAGAGAGCAAACCGGGGTTACAACCGGAGCCACGGGGTCAACTGGAGCCACGGGAGCAACCGGGGTTACGGAGTAACCCGGAGCCAGCAACCGAGCCACAGGATCAACCGAGGAGTAACCGGAGCCACAGGGTCAACCGGAGTTACGGAGCAACCGGGTCAGAACCGGAGCACGGAGCAACCGGAATCACGGAGCAACTGGAGCTACGGAGTAACTGGAGCCACTGGAGCAACTGGAGCTACGGGAGTAACCGGAGCCACGGGAGCAACTGGAGCCACGGGTCAACTGGAGCCACAGGCAACCGGAGAGACGGAAACCGGAGCCACGGGAGCAACTGGAGCTACGGAGTAACCGGAGCCACGGAGAATCTGGAGCCACGGGAGCAACTGGAGCTACGGGAGTAACCGGAGCCACGGGAGTCTGGACTATTGCAACTGGAGCACGGGAGCAACTGGAGCCAATCAACCGGGGTTACGGGAGTAACCGGAGAGACAGGGTCAACAGGAGCAACCGGGGGTCAACCGGAGCCACGGAACCGGAGCCACAGGGTCAACGGAGTCAAGGAGCTACAAGGAGCAACTGGAGAGACGGGGTCAACTGGAGCCACGGAGTAACCCGGAGAAAACGGGAGCAACTGGAGCTACGGGAGCAACCGGAGAGACGGAGCAACCGGGGTTACGGGAGTAACCGGAGCCACGGGGTCAACCGGAGAGACGGGAGCAACTGGGGTTACGGAGTAACCGGAGCCACGGGGTCAACTGGAGCTACGGGAGCAACCGGGGTTACGGGAGCAACTGGAACTCACGGGAGCAACCGGAGTTACGGGAGTAACCGGAGAGACAGGGAGCCACGGGAGCAACTGGAGCCATTAGGGTCAACCGGAGCCACGGGAGTAACCGGCCACCCGGGGTTACGGGAGCAACAGGAGCTACGGGGTCAACAGGAGCTGGGGCAACTGGAGCAACGGGAGGGTCAACCGGAGCCACGGGAGCAACCGGAGCCACGGGAGTAACCGGAGCCACGGGGTCAACTGGAGCTATGGGGAGACAGGGAGCAACTGGAGCCACGGGGTCAACTGGAGCTACGGGAGCCACCGGGAGTACGGGAGCCACCGGGAGGGGAGCAACTGGAGCTACGGGGGGCAACTGGAGCCACGGGAGAAACTGGAGCTACAGGAGAGACGGGAGTAACCGGAGAGACAGGGTCAACCGGAGAGACGGGAGCAACTGGAGTTACGGGAGCAACAGGAGCTACGGGGTCAACCGGAGCCACGGGAGTAAGGAGAGACGGAGCAACCGGAGTCACGGGAGCAACTGGAGAGACGGGAGCAACCGGAGTCACGGGAGCAACAGGAGAGACCGGGAGCAACCGGAGTCACGGGAGCAACAGGAGTTACCGGAGAGACGGGAGTAACCGGAGCTACAGGGTCAACTGGAGCTACGGGAGCAACTGGAGCTACGGGAGCAACCGGAGAGAGACGGGAGTAACCGGAGCTAGGGTCAACCGGAGAAGCACGGAGTTACAGCAACTGGAGCTACGGGTCAACCGGAGCCACGGGGTCAACTGGAGCCACGGAGCGACAGGAGAGACGGGAGCAACCGGAGTCACGGGAGCAAACCGGAGAGACGGAGCAACTGGAGTCACAACAGGAGAGACGGGAGCAACCGGAGTCACGGAGCAACTGGAGCCAGACGGGGGGTCAACTGGAGCCACCGGGGTCACGGGAGCAACTGGAGCTACGGGGTCAACTGGGGGCCAACTGGAGCGGGAGCAACCAGGAGACGGGAGTAACCGGGGAGAGACAGGGTCAACCGGAGAGAGATACGGGGCAACTGGAGCTACGGGAGCAACTGACCGGAGCCACGGGAGGGGTGCCACGGGAGTAACAACTGGAGCCACGGGAGCAAACTGGAGCTACGGGTCACGGAGGGAACAGCCGGAAGCCTGAGAGGGGAGCAACTGGAGCCACGGGAGCAACTCAAGCCACGGGAGCTGGAAACTGGAGTAGGAGAGACAGGAGTAACCGGAGCCACGGGGTCAACTGGAGCCACGGGAGCAGACTGGGAGTAACCGGAGCCACGGGACAACTGGAGCTACGGGAGCAACCGAGCCACGGGAGCCAATCTGGAGCCACGGGAGCAACTGGAGCTACGGGAGTAACCGGAGCCACGGGAGAATCTGGAGCCACGGGAGCAACCGGAGCTACGGGAGCAACAGGAGCCGGGATCAACTTAAAGGGAGTAACAGGAGGTCAACCGGAGTTACCAGGAGCAACTGAGCCACAGGTCAACTGGAGCCACGGGGGAGCCACAGGGTCAACGGGAGTCACAGGGCCACGGGAGCAACTGGAGGGAACCGGAGCCACGGGAGTAACCGGAGAACGGGAGCAACTGGAGCTACGGGAGCAACTGGAGCAACGGGGTAACCGGAGCCACTGGGAGAATCAACCGGAGCTACGGGAGTAACCGGGGTTACGGGAGGGGAGGGGTCAACTGGAACCGGAGCCACAGGAGCAACCGGAGTTACGGGAGTAACCGGAGACAGGGTCAACCGGAGCCACGGGAGCAACTGGAACCGAGAGCCACAGGGTCAACTGGGGAGCAACCCGGGGAGCCACAGGGGGAGCAACTGGAGCACGGAGCCAACTGGAGCAACCGGAGAGAGAACAGGGTCAACCGGGTCACGGAGCTACGGAGCAACTGGAGCCACAGGAGGAGCCACGCAACCGGAGCCACCGGGGAGCACAGGAGCCACGGGGCTACACTGGAGTACGGGAGCAACAGGAGCCACAGACGGGGAGCCAGCAACGGGAGACTGGAGCCACCGGGCGGGAGCAACTGGAGTCAACTGGAGTTCAAACTGAGCTGGGAGCAACTGGAGCTGGGAGCAACAGGGAGTAGCACCGGAGACAGGGTCAACCGGAGGACGTCAACCGGAGTCACAACCGGGAGGGGTCAACCGGAGAGCGACACGGGGTCAAGCCTGGAGCCACGGGAGCAACCGGAGTTCACGTTACCGGGAGTTAGCAGGAGTAACTGGAGCCACGGGGTCAACTGGAGAGATCAACGGGGGCAACCGGGCAACCGGAGCAACCGGAGAGCCGTCAACCGGAGACACGGGATAACCGGAGTTTCCGGGCAACCGGAGCTACGGGAGCAACAGGAGCCACAGTTGGGATCAACCGGAGGAGCAACTGGAGCTACAACTGGGAGCAACCGGAGTTACAGGGAGCAACTGGAGCCAGGGAGTAACTGGAAACGGAGCAGATACTAGCTACACCGATGAGATCAAAGGGAGTTATCAACTGGAGCTACGGGAGTAACCAGGAGCCACAGGGTCAACCGGAGCTACGGGAGCACGGAGCAGAGCTAACGGGAGTCAACCGGAGCCACGGGGTTGGAGCCACGGGAGCAACCGGAGCCACGGGTCAACCGGCCAGGAGAACAACTGGAGCCACTTCACCGGGGTTACAACCGGAGAGACCAGGGTCAACCGGAGCCACGACTGGAGTCAACCGGAGAGACGGGTCAACCGGAGCAACTGGAGTTACGGGAGCAACCGGAGAGAGCCAGGTCAACAGGAGACGGAGCTACAGAGCCGGAGAGCTCAGGGAGCACTGGAGTTGCCGGAGCGACCGGAGTAGGAGGAGCCACGGGGTTGGGTAACCGGAGAACCGGACAGGAATAAGCTAGGGAGTAACCGGAGCCACGGGGTCAACTGGAGACGGGAGTAACCGGGGTTACAGGAGCCGGGCTTGATGGAGCCACGGGGTCAACCGGAGAGACAGGGGGATCACCGGTGTAACAGTCACGGTAGCCGGGAAACTGGACTTAGGAGTAACCGGAGAGACGGGGGTCAACTGGAGCCAGGGAGTAACTGGAGAGACAGGTGTCAACCGGAGTGCAGGGAGCAACCGGAGCCACGGGGTCAACTGGAGCCACGGGAGTAACCGGAGGGAGCAACTGGAGAGCAACTGGAGTTACAGGAGCAACTGGAGCTACGGGAGCAACCGGAGAGACGGGATCAACCGGGGTTACATCAGCAACCGGAGCCTGGGGTCAACCTTTCGGATGACGGAGCAACCGGGGTTACGGGAGCAACTGGAGCCACGGGAGTAACTTCACGGGAGCAACCGGAGCTACAGGGTCAACCGGAGCCACGGGAGCGACAGGAGAGACGGATCAACCGGAGAGACAGGCTATCAGCTGGGAGTAACCGGAGCCACGGGGTCAACTGGAGCTATGGGAGTAACCGGAGCCACGGGAGCAGACGGAGTAACCGGGGTTAGGGAGTAACCCGGACAGGGTAGGAGAAAGGGTAACCCATCGGAGCCAGCAGAGACAGGAGCCACGGGGCACTGGAGTCACAGGAGCAACCGGAGACCACGGGGTCAACTGGAGCCACGGGAGCAACCGGAGAGACGGGAGCAACTGGAGTTACGGGAGCGACAGGAGAGGCAGGATCCACAGGAGCAACCGGCCACGGGAGCAACCGGAGCAAACAGGGTCAACCGGAGCCACGGGGTCAACTGGAGCTGGGAGCAACAGGAGTAACTGGAGCAACGGAGTTACGGGAGCAACAGGAGAGACGGGAGCAAGCGGAACCACGGGTCAACTGGAGCTACGGGAGGAGCCACAGCTGGAGCTACGGGAGCAGCCGGAGCCCGGGAGTAACCAGGTTGGAAGCTGCGGAGAAACGGGAGTAACCGGAGCCTCAACTGGAGAGACGGAGCAAGCGGAGCCTGGGGTCAACTGGAGCTTTGGCAGGGAGCAACTGAGGGGTTGCAAAGTAACCGGAGAGACAGGGTCAACCGGAGAAACGGGAGTAACCGGAGCCACGGGGTCAACTGGAGTCACGGGAGCAACCGGAGCCACGGGGTCAACTGGAGACACGGGAGCAACCGGAGCCACGGGGTCAACTGGAGCTACGGGAGCAACTGGAGTCACGGGAGCCACAGGAGAGACGGGAGCAACTGGAGCTACGGGATCAACCGGAGCCACGGGGTCAACCGGAGTTACGGGATCAACCGGAGCCACGGGGTCAACTGGAGCTACGGGAGCAACTGGAGCAACTGGAGCAACTGGAGTCACGGGAGCAACCGGAGCCACAGGCGCCACCGGAGAAACAGGACCCACCGGCCCAACAGGCGCCACCGGAACCGTCTTCACAAACATCAACGCGTTCGGTGCAAATACAAGCGGGGCGCTCATCGCAGTTGTATTGGGCGGCACGAACGTACCTTTGCCCAACAATCAGATCCTGAACGGTGTAACCGTCAATGGCGCCAACACCACCTTTACCGTGCCATCAGCGGGGAATTACCTCTTGTCGTATTCGATCAATACGACAGCCGCTTTGCTGGTCAGTACACGTCTTGTCATTAACGGCTCTCCATTCACTCCGTCAATCGTTGCACCAACGCTGTCCCTCTCTTCCTTCCACAACACAATCATTGCCCCGTTGGGAGCGAACTCGACGATCACGCTTCAGCTCTTCGGCCTGTTGGGAGCAGCTACGCTGTTGACTGGCGCCGGGGCCACGCTAACTATTGTCAGACTAAACTAAAGCTTTACAGGCAAAGGGACGGAACGAGCAACCGTCCCTTTGCTTTTTTATTCGAAAAAAACAGCGCACCGATTCTGTCGCCCCGTAAAAAGTTTTCTCAGCTGTTTTCTCAATAAGAATGACTTTCAAATGTAATTCAGCGTCGAACGGTGTACAATGATAGGAGTAGTAAAAATATTTAGTCAATAAATGTTGAATCGATAGTATAATATTATCGGAATTAGTATGCCGATCATTCGGAGTGGGGATAGATGGCGATGGACGACTTGGCACTATATTTGGACGAGCATGAGGATGCGGCAGTGGAAGAGTTCAGGAGACGGATTAAGGTGGCTGAGCACGATCAGTTCAACGAGATTATTCCTTTGAACGGACAAGCCATGTATCGCATGGTGGCCGGATATCTTCGTTCGAAGATTACTCATGAGGACATCAAGGATCTTGCCTATAAAGTAGCGCATGAGCGGAATCAAGCCCAAATTAACATTGGCGATTTTGTTTTTAACGTCTGCATGGGGCGTGAGCTGGTGATTGATACCTTGCAAAAAGGCCCCTTTTCTCCAAATGTTCTGCTTCCAGCACTCATTAAAATAAACGAATGCTTCGATGTCTTTCTGGTGCATGCCGTGTCCAAATATACCGAACTGAAAGACAGCGATCTGGAGGAAAAGAAGCTGTTTATTGAGCGGTCTCACAAAGACAGGCTGACGATTTTGGGACAGATGGCTTCGAGCTTTGTCCATGAATTTCGCAATCCGCTAACCTCCATTATGGGATTTTCCCGATTGCTAAAAGAAGATTACCCGAACCTGCCGTACGTGGATATTATCGAGAACGAGCTTCATCAGCTGAACTACCGTGTCTCCCAATTTTTGCTTGTATCCAAAAAGGGAGCTGTACATAAAAAAACAGAAGTCTTTAGCATAGCTCTACTGTTCGAGGAGATTTTGTCCTTCCTCTATCCAAACATCGTGGATGTCAACGCGCACATTACGTGCTCGATTGACCCTGCCCTGCTTTTGGTCGGCTACAGGGACGAGATGAGGCAAGTGTTCATCAACATCATTTCCAACGCGCTGGACGCGCTGCAACGGAAAAACGGGGAGAAAGAAGTGGCGATCAAAGGGGCCCAAACCGAAGAAATGGCCGTGATCACGATTTCCAACAATGGCGCTCCCATCCCGCCCGACCTGCTGTCAGTCATCTTCGAGCCGTTCTTTACAACGAAAGAGCTGGGAACGGGGATCGGGTTGTACGTTTGCAAGGAGATCATCGAGCGCCATGGCGGGATGATCGCATGCGAGTCGTCTGATCAGCAGACGGTCTTTTCCATGTACTTCAGACATACTTGATCAGCCAGCGCAATCAAAACGACCTGCATTTGCGACTGAGCTCATGCGCATCTCCCTGTCGAGTGGACAACGAAAAAGGCTCGAATGATACGGCGGTCGCTTCCTTGTAATCTGCGGGGGAGAGGTCGCCGAGTTTTCTGAACGCGATTTTTGTTGTAAAATTGGCTAGAGTCTGCAAGGAACATCCGGGCTTTTGTCCCGGTTACAGGCTTTTCAAGAGAGCGCTTCTCGGTTAAGATGGGCAAGAATCCCCAAAAGCAGTTTCCAGGATGGGAATGGCTCACGCTCGGCCAGCGCCAATACGTGCGCCGATGAACATGCTGACTACAGCCAGAGCTACCTTTTCTCGACATGGCAGTAACTCCTGCTAGATTCAACATTTCCCATATGCATACATGTCGACCTGGACCGCATTAACCAGGAAGAATAGAGAAAAAGCACTAAGGGCAAATGAGCGATCAAGACTGCATTCTTTTATACAATAGGTAAAATTATGAAAACAAGCTATGAAAACGACATTCCCTATTGAAATTCCGATGAAGTAGGGGGAAAATATACCTAAGGTAAACAGAGGTAGAGTGCTGAAAATAGGTTAAGATAACTAATGTCGATAGTTGGCTAATACTGTAAAATTGATCGTAGCAGCTACGTAGCACTCTATTATGGATATGTATACCAATTCAATTGTAATGCATGTTTATACCATACAAAAGGGGGATGTCTTTATGAAAAAAATAGTTTACGCATTTCTCCTCGTTGCGGCAATCGTAGGAGCAACATCTGCAAACTGGCATATTACATAACAGCGTGAATGAAGTAAGAAAACACCGCTTCTTAGTGGTGTTTTTTTACTGTATCGGAGGATGGTTCTATCATGTTGCTAGATATTATATTCATCTCTTTTGTTGTGGCATTGATACGGGGAGGCAGAATAAAAGAATTACCAAAATTTAATAAATTTTCTGTTTTTGGAATCGCTGTGCTTTTGCAGATTCTATCCGCGCTCATGCCAACGTGGGGAAGAGTTTTTGTCTCAGTTGCGTATTTGTGTCTACTCATCTTCTTCTATTCCAACAGAGAGCATGAAGATATCAGATTTTTCATGATTGGCTGGTTCTTTAATGCGATCGCAATCTGGTCGAACTTTGGGAAAATGCCCATTGACCTCGAACTTGCAAAGAAGCTGAAATACTCGGTCGATCCGATTGTAAACGGGACCGATTTCAAGCACTCGGTTTTGGATAATTCAACCAATTTGCCATTTTTGACAGACATAATGTTTATGCCGTTCCCAATTGCAAGAGTCATCAGTATTGGCGATATTTTCATTATGATAGGCGCGTTCTTGCTTGTACAACGCGTAATGGGAAAACCAATATCTCTAATCAGACTCCGCGAGGGTAAAATCCATGAAACCAACCAAGAACTTTAGTCATTTTGCTCTAGGATTACTTGTTCAATGCTTATTTCCGGTAGCCGGGCTGCTGGTGATCATTTCAATCATTACCTCTTGGGGTGTGAATGAACATTGGGGAGTCATGGCGACTTACACCATTTTGACCTTGGTCAGCTCGTTTACTCCCATTCGCACGCTAAATTCGCCTTTAACCTTGAACAATGCCGTGATATTCTCGGGAATTGTCCTGTATGGCACCTGGATCGGCGTCTGGTCAGCGCTTTTGGAGATTATCATCATTTCGTTTATATTCAAATCGAAAGTATCGAGAGCTCTCGCAAATAGTGGCCAAGTCTTGATTACGGTTTGGCTGGTCGGAACTTTGGATCAGTTTTTCCGCACCTATTATCCCGACTATTGGTTTCTGACGGATATCGGGCTGATCCTGGTCTACTGGCTGAGCAACACTCTTTTGGCCGCGGCCGGCATTTCCTATTTTAGAGAGGTGTCTTTTCAAGTCATTATAAAAAGCATGTTGCAAGGCGGCAGCATGACTTATCTCCTGCTCATGGCAGTGGGGGAGATAGGGGCGCGATTTGTAGGAGCTTACGAGGGGTATTCCTTGACGATATTGCTAGGGACGGTTTTGCTGCTTCGCTCGGTTTTCCATCAGTATTTTGCGAGTATAAGCGATCAGCAGAAAAAGATGGAAGAGATCAAAAACCTGAATGATTCGTTCTTGATCGCCCTGGCGGCATCGATCGATGCGCGCGATCCATACACGCTCGGACACTCGTTTCGCGTCGCGCACTGGGGGAGAGAAACAGCAAAATTCATGGGACTTCCGCCAAAGCAGTCGACGGAAGTTTACTATGGCGGGATCATTCACGACATTGGCAAAATCGGTATAGAAGACAACATCTTAAACAAGGAAGGCGCTCTGTCCAAAGAGGAGTTTGAACGCATCAAGGAGCATCCGGTCATCGGGTACGAGATTTTGAAAAGGACGTCGGTTTTCCCCGAGCTGCTCCCTGCCATTCGCTGGCATCATGAGCGGGTTGACGGGACAGGATATCCCGATAAGCTCAAAGGAAACGAAATCCCGCTCATAGCCCGCATACTGGCTGTCTGTGACGCTTTTGACGCCATGGTTTCTGATCGTCCTTACCGGAAAGGCATGTCCGTGGAAGAAGCCTTGAGGCGGATTCAGGAAGGAGCCGGCACCCAGTTTGATGCTGAAATCGCAGCGAATTTTGTGACCATGATCAAGAGCTTGAATGAGGAAGAGTTGCAAAAAATCATTCGGGCAAATAACCGGAACCAGGAAATCGATGTCTCCTTAACCACGTAAGCGATCAGGAGAGTCAAGTTTACATAAGATTCAAAGCAAGGCGATACGTATCATACAAAAAAAGCTATCAACTTTGATGGCTTTTTTTATTTTCCTCCACACGATGCAAATGGATGGCCCCAGCGTAGTATCCTCCTTTTTCCTGACAAAAAAAGTCCCACCCGGTCGACAGTGACTGAATCCATGACAGCATGAACCCTTTGTTTACTGTCTACCGAATGGGACAAAAAGCAAGCAAGACACACGCTTACTGTAGCCGCTCCCTTCGCGCTTTCCCGGCGAATCGGCCCAACTGCTCCAGTCCTTTGACCAGCCAGACCAACAGGAGGGAGAGCAGGAAGCTGCACCCGAAGATCAAGCCCAGGTACAAAAGCGAGTACCAGGTGTTTTGGAACACCCAGGCGACTTCGCCGTACTGCTCAAACAGAAAATCTTTGAACAGGATCAAAAAAGCGGAGTGAAACAGGAAAATAAAGTACGTCAAACCTTTGCGAAACTTGAGACGCAGATGATCGACCAATTCCAGGAAAAAGACCATCAGCACGAGAAAAGACAGCAAGGTAGCAAAGACAAAAGTCAGATGCACCGCCACGTACAGCTTGCTGGAAACGACAAAAAACATGGCGGCAGCGGTCGCGATCCCTGTAAGCAGCATCAGGATCGAGCGGTTGTTTCGCAAAAAGGACAAAATCGTCTCCCGGTACCAGTACAACAGATGGCCCATGTACAGCGTGAAAATCCAGCTGGGCAGCATGTGCCGCGTCGACAGCTCCAGCCAGCCTTTGTGCAAATAGTTGATGTAGACGTATTGCACGGCGAGCAGAAGCCAGATGACATACAAAATGTTGCGTTTGGTAATCCAGTTGCGGAAAAAGTAAGCAAACACGTAATACTGGCAAATCATGAACACAAAATAAAGATGATCGCCGGTTTTCCCCATCAGGATGTTTGTGAAATCAAGGGTCGTATGCGGCATCTCTTTTTTCAGCAAATAGTGGTACAGAATACCGGAAACCAGGTAAGGCAAGAAAATGTACAGGAGCTTGCCCGTAAAAAAGTCGCGGGGCGTCGGGCTTTTCGCCTCAAACGAGTAAGCGGTCAAATAGCCGGTGGCGATCGTCAAAAGCACAGTGCCGTAGCGACTGATCTGATTGAGAGCGACCACCCAGAACGGATCGTTGAAATACAGCACAGAAGCAGTAAAATGGCCGACCACGACCAGAAAGCTTGAGAACAACTGGACGTAAAACAGCGATTTCAAAATTTTCGAATCGGTATACATAGGCATTCTCCATTTACTTGTTCGTCGTCTGGCGAGTCGTCTGCGTCCAACCCTGCGGACAGCCAACACAATAAATTGCGAATGCGTCTATCTTAGATAATGAAATTTTGAAAGAGATTTGATCTTTGTGATCTGTGCAAGCCAATGTTTGGGAAGACAGGAAAAAAGCCACACCTGTGCGTGGCTTTCGGCCTTATTTTTGCGGCTTGTTCCGCTCCTCAATCGCTTGGCTGACCACGAAGGCCAGATCATCGTTGCCAAAGAGCGACAGGACACCGAGGATGGTGGCGTCAGGGATTTCTTCTGCTTCCTCTTTCGGCACCGTGTTTTCCAACATTTGCGCGAGCAGTGGATTTTCGCCTTGAGCGGGATAAGCGGCCCGATACAGCTCACGTGCATCAAGCCCATGGTTGACACACCATTGGGCAAAGACGAGAATCATCATTCCTTCGTCGCGCTGGTAAGCCTGGATGACTTGATCTTCCATCTCTTTTCGGTTCATAGATATGCTCCTCTAACAATCAGTCGTACACGTTATGTGCTTAATTGTAGAGAAGAGGGCGGGTGCCCGCAAGGAAAAAGAGGGGAGAGATTAGGAGTTTCGCTTGCTGTGATTGGTCAAAACCGGAAGCACCCGGGTATCTTTAATCATTTCGGAATGGCAAAAAGGGCAGCTCGGGCTCTTGTCAAAGGAAAAGTTATCTCTCATCCAGCACGTACACCCATCATTGCTGCACGTCCATACATCTGTTTCCTCTTCTTCGACCGGAACAATTGCTTTTTTCGAGAAATACACATGAACTCCTCCTTTGCAGGGCATCGTGCTTACAGTAACACCTCTATTAATGTGTGATGGAAAGTCCATGAATATACCAAGATTTTCTGCCCGACTGCATAAAAGAAAGGACATAACTGCCCAAAACGGTCGTGACCGTTTTGTTGACCGCAAGCGGTCACATCCCATTTCATGAAAAACGTCGAAACGTTTTTCACAGAAAAAAGGCAACGGAACGCATCCGCTGCCTTTTTTCTATGAAAGGATTACAGTTGATCCGGGATCAAAATTTGCCCGGTCGTTTCATGGCTGGTCACAGCGAGCAAGATCGCTTTCGACAATGTGTCGGGGTGGTAAGGCTTGATCAAGTAGCCCTTGGCCCCCAGGTCAAACGCTTTTTTCTTCTCTTCAAAAGCGCTGGAGATGACGATCGGGATCGTCTGCAGCTCGGGATTTTCCCGCATCGCTTCAATGACCTGCCAGCCGCTTTCTCCATCTTGCAAAATCAGATCGAGGACAACGGCGTCCGGACGCAGCTCCGAAATGGCGGCGAGCGCCTCTTGGGCCGTAGAACAAGGATAGACCGTAAAGCCTGAGCTGAGCAGTTCCTCACGCAAAAGCTCGGCCAGATTCATGTCGTCCTCGATAATCACGACTTTTCCGTTGGACTGGCCGGAAGGAGCGAGCGCCGCGGCTGCGTTGTTCGCCAACAGCTCGGCACGGACCGCCGGCTCCGGCAAAGGAAGGGCGACCGTAAACGTACTGCCTTTTCCAGCCTCGGAAGCAACGGTGACCTCGCCGTGGTGGATGCGCACGATCTCCTGAACGATGGCAAGCCCGAGGCCCGTACCGCCAATCTCCCGGCGATCGGAATTGTCTACGCGATAAAAACGGGTAAACAGATGAGGGAGAGCTTCCGCAGGGATGCCCAGCCCTTCATCGTGAATCTCGATCAACAGCTTTTGGTTTGCTTCACGAATAACGACGCGGATGCTTCCGCCGTCCGGTGAATACTTGACTGCATTGCTGATCAGGTTGACCAGCACCTGGCGAAGCTTGTCGCGATCTCCGCAGATGGTCGTTTGCTCCGTTTGCAGCTCAAGCTCAAACGAATGCGGCGTAGATTGGGCACGGTACATCCCAAACACTTCGCGGGCGAGGGAGTCGATCTCGACTTTTTCAAACTCATAGCTTTGGCGGCCGGATTCCATGCGCTGCAAGTCAAGAAAATCGTTGATCAAGGTCGTCAGTCTCGTCGCTTCCTGATAAATAGCCGTCATGTAGCGCTGCTGTCTTTCCGGTTTCAAGTCTTTGTGCAGCAAAAGCTCGGCAAAACCGAGCACGCTGGCGAGCGGAGTGCGCAACTCGTGGCTTACCGTGCTGACAAATTCCGATTTCATCTGGTCAATCTCGTATTCCTTCGTGATGTCCCGATAGACCAAGAGAGTGCCCCATTTGTGGGACGCGCGGTACAGATGCTCGGCATACAGCTGAATATAGCGCTTGGTAGGGGAGGTCAGTTCGAAAACAATGCTGTCCTCCTGCGGATCTTCCTCGTTCAGTGTGACCGCTTTTATATACTGGGCGAGACGTTTTGGTTCCGCCGTGCAGCTTTGCAAATGGGCGAGAAACGGGTCGATGTTGAAGTCCGCTGTTGAGTGCGAGTTATCGAAGCCGATAAGGTCGCGGAAGGTTCGGTTGACCTGTAGCGTTCCGCCGTCGAGATCGAGCAGTTGAATCCCTTCCTGCACCGAATCGAGCATGTCTTGCGTGACTTGCCGTTGCCGTTTTGTCTCCTCGAACATGGCGAGCTTGTCCAATGACAACGAGACTTGTTTGGCCAAGCCGATTGCCACCTGTTGCTCATGCTCGGAGAACTTGCGGTCAATCCGGGCAAGAATGATGCAGGCCACGACTTCTTCGTTCGAGTCCAAAACAGGCAGATACAGCTCGTATGTGCGGGAAGGGGTCATGAGGAAACCGCGCTCTCCCATGGTGCTTTCGCGATTGATGACATACGGCTGGTGCGTTTCCTTGATGCGCACGAGCGGACCGTCTTCAATCCCTTGCAAAAGCTGCTCGATTCCTTGCGGAGACACACCGAAACTGGCAACAGCCCGATCGGCATCGAGCACGAGAATGACGCCTTTGTCCGCCTCCATGCTGTCCACAGCGTTGGATACAATGCTCGACAGAAGCGTTTGCTTGTCCAATGTATTCGTGAGCGCGAGAATAAACTGGTTCTTTTTCTCCAGATGGCGCTCGTTCTCCGCCATTTTTTCCAGCGCTTCCGTCAGTTCCTCTTGCTGCATCACGAGTTCATCCTGCTGGGCTTGCAGCTCTTCGTTTTGCGCCATCAGCGCCTCTTCTTTGTTCTGGATTTGCCGCATCATGTAGTCGAGAGAGCGGGAGAGCTTGCCGATCTCATCGTCACGCTCCAGGCCGTTCAACTGCGGCGTCTCCCCAAGCGAAAAGCGGTTGGCATCGGCAGTCAGCCGCATCAACGGTCGGCCGATATCGCGCGTCGTTTTGATCGTTACCCAGATCAATACCAAAAGAGCCATCAGCACGTAAATGATGAACCACAAGCTTTGGGCAGACAGTTCCTGGAACAACTGCTGGTTTTGCATCGAAATGAGCTGCTCATTCGTTTGCTGATAGCGGGTGGCATAGCTGATCAAATTGTTGACCTCCATGTTTACCCCGCTGGACGAAAATTTGCGCAAACCTTCGTAATCACCCGACTGTGCATACCCTGACGAGGTAGGGAAGACGCGGGTGAAAAAATTGTCTACAAATGATTCGATGGATGTGGCAATTTTAAGTTCTTCGCTGCTGAGCGGAAGCTGCTTGAAAGCATGAAGCGACTGTTCCAGCTTTTTCTTTTCGAGGAACAATTCATTGTATTCATATGGGCTTAAAAAAGCATAATAGCCGCGGGCACGAAAGAAAATCTGGTTCGTATGCTCCGAGATTTGCGTAATCAGCTCCTGCTTCTGTCTGGAAGTTTGCGCGGCTGATTGAAAGTTTGTAAAGGCTTGATTGTTCAGCATCTGCACGACCAGCGCCCCGGCGACCATCAGCGAGAAAAAGAGAATCATCATGATGGCGAAGCGGCGGGTAATGCTTTCCCTTACGTATTTTCGAAATGAAGTCATGCTAGCATGTCCTCCACTTTGCGGACCAGCTCCAGCGGGCTGAACGGCTTGGGCATGAAGTCGTCCGCCCCGGCAGAGCGCATTTTTTCCTGTTCGGCATGCTGGCTTTTTGCGGACAGGATGAGCACTTTCACAGACTGTTTCTCAGGCATTTGTTTCATCTGGGTCAAGACGTCAAAGCCTGTCAGCTTGGGCATCATGTAATCGAGAATGACCAAATCGTACTGATTCTGGCCAATTTTTTGCAAGGCTTCCTCACCGTCGCAGACGATATCGAGCTGATGGCCTTCATCTTCAAGCGTATCCCCGATCAGCATGCGCAGCACTGCTTCGTCTTCGGCTAATAAGATCGTTGCCATTTTTCTTCCTCCATGTCATTCCTACATCATTCGTTTGATCAAACGTTTGATGCGCGCTTCCAGCTCTTTTATGCTGAAAGGCTTGGTCATATAGTCGTCAGCACCCAGTTGCAGGGCGCGGGCAATATCCTGTTCGCCGCTGCGTCCCGTCAGCATGAGCACCGTGTACTGCTTGCTGTTGGGCAGGGCGCGGATCAGTCTCAGGACATCAAGCCCGTCCATGTGTGGCATGATGCCGTCCAAAATGACAAGGTACGCTTCCGGACCTTGATGCCAGGACGATTCAAAAAAGGCGGCGCCTTCGTGGAACGTTCGGATGTCTGTATGAATCCATCCTTCCAGACTGGCGCGAGCGCAGTCGGCGAGCAAAGTGCGGGTCAAGGAATCGTCGTCGATAATCGCCACTTTCAGTCTCACGGTGCGCGTATCTGGATCGTCGTTGCGCTTGGCCATCTCTACCCGGCAACGCCCGTTGTTTTTCGCAGCGTATAAAGCCGTATCAGCGGCGTCTATCCAGTGCGAGAGTGGCTTTTGTCCATCCTCGATTTGCACGACTCCTGCCGAAAAGCTCAAAGAAAAGCTGCCTTCCGCCGATTCAAAAGAAAGTGCCTGAAAGTCGACCAGCAGCTGTTTGATGCGCAGCTTTGCATCTTGTCCGGACGTTCTTGGCATGAGCAGCAAAAATTCTTCCCCGCCATAGCGGAAAAAGATGTCGTACTTCCCGGAGTTTGTCTTGATGAAAGAGGCGAATCGGCTCAGGACAACATCGCCTACGAGGTGCCCGTGCGTGTCATTGACCTTTTTGAAATGATCGATGTCCATAAAGGCCAGCGAGAACGGGATTGAATTTCGCAGCGAATCGGACAGCAGCCGTTGATACGTGTCCGTAAGAGAATTGCGGTTGAACGCACCCGTCAATTCGTCGATGAACAAGATTTTATCCATCCAGCGTTTTCTGCCCAACTGCCGTTCCAGCCGAACCGTCAATTCCTCCAGGTCAAGCGGCTTGCACATGACGTCGTCCGCCCCCAGACGAAAAGCGCGCATGCGAGTGTCCCGGTCGCAATCAATGCTGATGATCGTCGTCGGGACGTATTGCTTTTTAATTTTCTCGCTGAGTGTTTGCATGACTTGAAAACCGCCTGTTTCCGGGATGTTCAAGTCGAGTATCAGGCAATCCGGGTTAAGGTCGTGGAAGTAGTCGAGTGCCTTGTGCGGATACACAGTGGCGATGACGGACCAGTTTTGCTTCTCCAAATATTCCTTGAGGTACATCAAAAGCGTCACATCATCATCTAGAATGAGCAAAAGAGGCTGGTTTTCGTAGGTGGATTCTTGCGGCAATGTGGGGTCCTCTAATAAAATCTCTTGCTCGGGCCGATGCTCGTAGCAGAGAGTGATCAGCTCTCGCAAAAAATCGCTCCACTCGTGTGTCGGCCAATCCTTCGCCTCCAGCTTGTCCAGTTGTTCCAGCAAGGATTGGGAAAGCTCGGATAAATCGTGCAAACCAATCGTTCCGGCTGTACCCTTCAGCGAGTGGACAAAACGGTATAATTCTTCATGGGAGACAGGCTCTTCCTGAGCGAGCCAGCCTTCCAGTTGTTTGTGAATTTGAAAAAGAAGGGTGTCCCTGTATTTGATCATTCCGAATTATCCCCCTGTTTTCGGGAAGGCCCTGCGCAGTCTCGAAGACTGCCGGGCCAGATCATAATAGGTATTGTACATCTAGCTAGGTGGAAGTGTACCATATTAAGAGGGGTTCTCCAACGAAAGGATTGCACTGGGAGGCAGGAAAAAAACAGGACGTGACAACTCTGTTACAAGCAGTTTACGAAAGAGAAAAGCCTTCTTCCTTCAAATATTGCGCCGCTTCCACGTAAGACTCAAAAGAAGCTTCCAGGTTCATGCCGTGGTAGACATTCCACAGGGAATCTTCTTGCTGTAAAAGCAGCGTGCGGTTTTGCTTGTCGACCCAGGTTTGTTCGACTTGTTCGCTGGCATCTGCTGCTGGTTGCTGCGGCTCGCGCTTGACGGAGAGCGACTGGATGGAAGCTTCGATTACTTGGCGCAGCTCGTCTGCGGAGAAGTCGCGAATGTTTACGTAGCCTTTGTCGTCTTTTTGGTAGCCCTTCAAAAACGCTGCGAACACAAAGCCGTTGCCGTTCGGATGCAGATGGTAAACGACTGTCTTTTTGTCGTGAAGACTTGCCTCGTAGTGAAAATTAACCCGTTTGAGCGAGACGTTGTGGCGAGACAACTCCGGGAATGATTCGATAATCGCCAGTTTTTGTTCAAAAGTAAGCATGGATTCCTCCGATGTGAATAAGGTTATCCGTCGATTATATCATAGGTGGAACAAAGAACGAAAAGGCTATACAGACAAGAGAGGAAGCGATGACGATGAACGGAAAAAATCGAAAAGATATCGTAGCAGGACTGGAAGTGGATATCGTCCTGAAGCAGGATCAGCGCACAGGGGTGCGGACGCGGGGAATCGTCAAGGACATTTTGACCAATTCCAGCACGCATCCGCACGGGATCAAGGTTCGCTTGACCAATGGCCAGGTCGGACGAGTGCAGGAGATTATTCGAAAAGGCGAGTAAACGTAAAAAACGGGATGCCAGCGAGGGCCATCCCGTTTTTTGATCGCGAGCGACAGGCAGCTTCTTCCGGAAAAGACGAGCCTGATCGATCAGCGATATGTATCGTGAGCAGGTGTAAGCACATCTTCCGTGGAATCGCGCACGAGGATGAACGGCCCGATGTTCCCGAGTCCATGCATCGATACGTTGTGATGGGCGATAATTTGCTCTGCACGCAGCACGGTGTTGTCGGTTGTGGAATGACCGTCACTGACGAGTGTGACGTCATAGCCCAAGGTGGTCGCTCGCTTGCAGGCGCTGTCTACGCAAAATTCCGTTTTGCAGCCCGTCATGACGAGATGCGTAATCCCGAGCGATTGCAGTTGTTCATGCAAATCGGTCTCGTGAAAAGCATCCGTCGCTTGTTTGAGAATCACGGTTTCCGTCGGGAGCGGGGCAAGCTCGGGGTGGATGGCGTAAGCGTCAGCGCCAAGCTCCGCGACATCTGTGTCCTGCACGTACAGGACGGGAATCGCTCTTTTCCAAGCGTCTTCCCTCAGCTTTTTGATCGTCTGAACGAGCGAGGTCTTTTGATAAACAGGGCCGATCGGGCCTTCCACAATCCCTACTTGTACGTCAATAATGAGCAGAGCTGTTTTTTGCGTCATTCACGTTCCTCCTCAAAATGCAGGGGCTACCGGGGCAGTCCCCCCGTTTCTTTCTTGGTTGTTTTCATCGATCTATGAGCATGCCGTTGCGTATTTGTTTTCATATTTCATCAGCTCCTTCGCTTATGGCAGCGGGACAGCCAGAGGCGGCTGCATCCGCTAGAACCATTGTAACACATCGCCTGTTTTATCATTCGGATTTTTTTGAACAATCGAACGGAAGGTAAAAACAGCCCCCATCCTGCTGGCTGCCAGTCAAGGAAGGGGGCTGTTTGTGTTGCATGTGTCAGAAAGCTGTCTTTACGAGTCGCTTTCTTTTTTCGGCACAAACTGAAAAATTTCATGGGATTCAAAAGAGTCGATCAGGCGCGATAGCCACAAGTAGTAATCCAGTCCGTTTTCAATCCGGCGGATACTAAGCTCCACGCGTTCTCGCAGCTCGTCCGTCAACTCCTCGGATTGCTGGAGGGCGCGCAGCTCCTGAAGCGACTTTTTCAGGCTGTGCACATTTTGCTCGCTGGCATGGCGCCACTTCACGGAAAACAAGTCGATGAAGTTTTGGTACCAGTCCAGATTGACCTCGTAGTGGTCTTTGCGAGTTCCTTTTTTCCATATCTTTTCTACCATATTTAAGTCCATCAAGGTGCGAACGCCGGTGCTCATGCTGGTCTTGCTCATTCCCAGCGCTTCTCCCATTTCATCAAGCGTCATCGACTTGTCCTGAAACAGCAGCGTGCCATACAAGAGCCCCGTCGACATGGTGATGCCGTACAAATCCATGTTGCGGGCAAGTGTTTCAATCACGCGTTCTTGAGCCTTTTCGAGGATTCTTTCCTGATTCGTATCCATTTTGAAAAAAGCAGCTCCTCTAGTCATATTACCTGACTAGAATTGTACGTTCCTTACAGCAAAATGTAAATGGAGATATCAAACAGTATATACGAGATAAACTGCGAATACAGAAAGAAAAGTACGTAAAGTTTTTTCTGAACGCTGAAAATGCCCGATTATCGAGCCTCACCCAGTTTGAGGTAAAAAAGTGGGCTGGTTACAATTGTAAGGGTAAAGAACAGTCCGGATACGGGCGTAAAAGTTGGAGGTGACCATATGCCCAAGATCAAAGTAGAGAATTTGACCAAAATCTTTGGACGACAGCCCCAACGCGCATTGCCCCTCGTGAAACAAGGGAAGGCCAAGACAGATATATTGAAGGAAACGGGTCTTACCCTTGGGGTTAATCAAGCGAGTTTTGAGGTGCACGCCGGCGAAATTTTCGTCATCATGGGGCTTTCGGGTAGCGGGAAATCGACATTGGTTCGACTCTTGAACCGACTGATCGAACCGACGGAAGGCAAAATCCTGATCGACGGTACGGATATCGTCAGGATGAACACAGAACAGCTGCAACAGGTCAGAAGAAAGAAGCTCGGGATGGTATTTCAAAAGTTTGCCCTGTTTCCGCACAGGACCGTCCTGGAAAACGCAGCATATGGCCTGGAGATTCAAGGAATGGCCAAAGCAGAGCGCGAGGCCAAGGCGAAGCAATCGCTGGAACTGGTCGGACTGGGCGGCTGGGAAGCGAGCTATCCTGACCAGCTTAGCGGAGGAATGCAGCAGCGCGTCGGTCTGGCGCGTGCACTTGCCAATGAGCCGGATGTGCTGTTGATGGACGAAGCATTCAGCGCACTTGACCCGCTCATTCGCAAGGACATGCAGGACGAACTGCTGGAGCTGCAAAGCACCATGCAAAAGACGATCATCTTCATTACGCACGATCTCGATGAGGCGCTGAAAATCGGTGACCGGATTGCCTTGATGAAAGACGGAGCGATCGTCCAGATCGGCACACCGGAAGAAATTATGACCAATCCGGCCAACGAGTACGTGGAGCGCTTCGTGGAGGACGTGGATCGTTCCAAGGTGCTCTCCGCAGAGAACGTCATGAAGCGGGCCGAGACGATTACGTTGGATAAAGGGCCGCGCGTTGCCTTGCAGTTGATGAGGGATCGCGGTGTATCCAGCTTGTATGTAGTAGACAAGAAGAAGACGCTCCTCGGCGTTTTGACCGCAGATGCGGTCAGCCAGGCAAAAGAACAGGGCCAATCGTTGGAGTGGGTGCTTCGTACCGAAGTTCCGAAGGTAGGGCCGCAAACGCTCCTGAATGAACTGTTTGACTTGGTCGCTTTTTCGGATATTCCGGTGGCAGTGACAGGCGATCATGACCGCCTCCTGGGTGTCATCGTAAAAGGTGCCGTGTTGGGCGGATTAGCGGGAAAAGTAAACCAGGAAACGCCACTGCCGGTAAATGAAGAAGGGCAGGTGGATGAATGATGGATCAATTTTTTCCGAAGCTGCCCCTCGATAGTTGGGTAGAAACGATTGTAGATGGACTGGACGAACATTTGGGCTTTTTGTTCGATTTCATTTCGACATGCATTGGCGGGACGGTCGACTTTTTCAATCTGATTTTGACCGGACTGCCGTTCTGGGTGATTATCATCTTGCTTACACTGCTGGCGTATCGGGCTGGCAAGCTGTCTATCGCTCTTTTTACTTTCATTGGACTTCTTTTGATTCAAAACTTGGGTTATTGGGAGCATTCAATGGAAACACTTGCGCTGGTGCTGACAGCCGGACTCATTTCCGTCATTATCGGGATTCCCGTGGGAATCTGGTGCGCGAAAAGTGATTCCGTGCAAAAGGTCGTAACGCCGCTGCTTGATTTCATGCAGACGATGCCCGCGTTTGTGTATTTGATTCCTGCGATCTTTTTCTTCGGACTGGGGAAAGTGCCGGGCGTAATCGCTTCCGTCATTTTCGCGATGCCGCCGACGATTCGTCTGACCAATCTGGGGATTCGCCAGGTGCCGGCGGACTTGATCGAGGCTACGGAGGCGTTTGGTTCGACTTATTGGCAAAAGCTGACGAAGGTGCAACTGCCGATCGCCAAAACGACGATCATGGCAGGGATCAACCAGAGCATCATGCTGGCGCTGTCCATGGTCGTCATCGCCTCGATGATTGGGGCGAAAGGACTGGGTGCCGACGTATACCGCGCCGTGACGCAGATCAAGATCGGGGAAGGCTTCGAAGCGGGACTTGCCATCGTCATTATGGCGATTTTGCTGGACCGCATCACGCAAGGAGTAGGAAAGAGAAAAAAAGCGTAGGAGGGGTTTTCATGAAAAAAGCAACGTGGAAAGGTTTGGCTGTCGCATTGGGACTTGGATTGGTCATGGCGGGCTGCTCAAGTGCGGGCAGCTCCGAGGGTAACGGATCAACCAGCAGCAACAACGGTTCGGCTGCATCCAACGGTGTAGGCGCCGCAGTCGATCATAAAATCATCGGGATCGACCCAGGGGCAGGCTTGATGAAAGCGACCGAGAAAGTGCTCAAAGACTACGAGCTAAAAGACTGGGAGCTGGTCGAAGGCTCCAGTGCCGCGATGACGGCAGCTTTGACCCAAGCCTATAAAGACAAGAAGCCGATTATCGTGACGGGCTGGACGCCGCACTGGATGTTTTCCAAGTTTGAAATGAAATACTTGGAGGACCCAAAAGGAGTTTACGGAAAAGATGAGCAAATTCATACGGTCGTGCGGAAAGGCTTGAAGGAAGAACAGCCAAGCGCGTACGCTTTCCTCGATAAATTTTCCTGGACGCCAGCCGACATGGAGAAAGTGATGCTGGACATCGAAGGCGGCAAAAAACCGGAAGAGGCAGCAGCAGAGTGGGTGAAAGCAAACGAAGCTACTGTGAGCAAATGGGTGGAAGGCGTACAGCCAGCCAATGGTCAAAAGCTGACGCTTGCCTATGTCGCCTGGGATTCCGAGATTGCCAGCACGAATGTGGTGAAAACTGTTCTGGAGCAAAAGCTGAACTACAAAGTTGAACTGAGCCAAGTAGAAGCTGGCCCGATGTGGGTAGGCGTATCCAACGGCGATGTGGACGGCATGGTTGCAGCTTGGCTGCCAACAACACATGCTGACTACATGGAGAAGCTCGGAAAAGACGTAGAAGACCTCGGCCCGAATCTGGAAGGAACCAAGCTGGGTCTGGCTGTTCCGACTTACATGGATATTACGTCGATTGAGGATTTGAAGAAGTAAAAAAGCGATAAAGCCAATGGCGCAACAACGAAGAAAGCCAGCGTCGCAGGGGGAGTCATTCCTGCGAGGTTGGCTTTTTTTATGTAAGAAGAAAGGTGAGTTAAAAATTTGTAATTATTAATTTATTTTTCTTTTATTTACAAAAAAAGATTACTTTTTTACTATTTAGTTGATGGTATTTTTAACCATCAATAACTTTTATTAGGGGTGAAAGAATCGTGGAAAAAGAAATTGTTCGCGGAGCAAACAAGGAAATCATTGGGGATGGAGGTATGTTAGGAATTTCGAAGTTTGGAGTTGGTTCAAATTTCAATACTATTCAATCTCTGACAGATAAAAATAAGGGGGGCCGATTGTGCGCTTCTTCCTCTTCTTCAAGTAGTGGTGCTGCCACTATCGGTAAAAATAACCGATAATTCTTATTTTGCCGGGGAAGACATCGTTTCAACATGAAGTTTATTTAAGCCAAATTCAAAATGGAGCTTATTGACAACAATAGTTACCCGCTATTTTGAATTTGGCTATCTACATAACTTTTAAAAGAGTAGAACAAAAAATAAAATGATGGTGAATTAATATGACTTCTAATTATCGGATCAACAGATTTCTGTGTCATTCCTTACAGAATGGAGATGTAGTAGTTCAAACTGCAAATGGAGTAATGAAGATTCATGATAAAGATCTCATTGATTTAATTCAATCGTGGGATCGAACTGGCAAGAAAGAAATTTCAGAGTCTGTGCTTGAACAAATTTTCAAAGAAGAAAAAGAGGAGGTTATTGGTTTTCTAGCAAGCAATGGGTTAATACGTACAGTGAAAGAAAAAATGCTCCGAATAGATTCCGTTACTATTATGACCAATGATGATTTTTTAAGGTCAATATTAATGAATACATTAGTTGAAGATTTTCAAGAGAATCTGGCAATCACGTCACTTTCAGTTGATGACATGCAGCCTTGCGAGGAAAATGAATTATCCCTTGTATTTCTAAATCCCTATAACAAAAGTTTAGGAAAAAGAATCAGGGATAGACATATGGAATCAAGCAACTCTTATTTATTGATGAGTTATATATACAACAATAAATTTTATATGGACTCGCTTTATAACCGTAATTGGGTTAATCCATGTCATTGTTGCCATATAGGTCATATTGAATCGCATATGAGAATTGGAAGTGCTGATAATTTAACTTATCAGCAAGTCATTGACATGCTGTATTCTCTGGAGGAAGACATCAAAATCGGCGTTCCTTTAACCAATAGCCAACGAGTTATTATTGCATCATGTTTGATTAAGCGTATGCAATTACTTTTTCATGATTTTACTTACTCAAAAATTCATCATGAAGATATTAATAGAGCGATGGTCATGAAACTGGATAATTTTAAAAAATATGAAGATACTTCGATTCATTGGGAGTTGTGTGATTGTTATGAATAACATAAGTGAAGATTTATTAGTAGAGCAGAGAAGAAAGAATGATTTTGCGAATCATTTACAAGCAGAAGTTCTCTCTAATAGTTTATTGGATCAAGTTGTTAAGATGCATCAGGAAGGATGCTGGATATCAGAAATAATGTATGAATATGAGGAAGAGCTACTAGAGTGGATGGAATTAGTGGAATTTACAGATATTATACCGAAGTATTACGAAAAATCATTCCAATTTCAAATTGAACAAAAAACTATTGAACGCACTAGGAGCTGCCGAACATTTAAAGAGAATTGGAACATAAATGCGGATGATTTTGGGACCATCCTTCGAGACTCATTCGGCAGATTTTCCAACACTTTAACCAAGAACTATCCTTCTGCTGGAGGCTTGTATCCGGTTTTACCGCTCGTATATGTATTTGACGAAGGTGTCTTAAAAGGGATTTCTGTTAAAGGATGCTATTTGTTTCATTCCTCGAAAAATGAACTGATTTTACTTAAAGAATACGATGAGGAACTTTTAAATTTAGTAATCAATCAAATTAACCCTTCTGACCGAAGTTTATTTTCTAAAATCGCTATTGGCTATGCCATTGATTTAAAAAGAGCTATCACCAAATACAGAAAACGAGGGTACAGATACGCATTAATTGAAATTGGCGCAATGTGTCAGAGTTTCAGGGAGACATTAAGTAGGTTTGACAGTAGCTTAGGTGAATTTTGTTTTGCGGGGTTTAATGACAATGCCTTGACTCATTTATCTGGCTTAAACGCAAGATTAGCGCCAGTAACATTAATTCAGTGGTTTGGTGAAAGAAATGATATTTGATGTGTCGAAAAGAAACTTTGGTTACAAGGACTCACTCTTCAACAATAGACCAGTTTATTTAGCGACTTCAAGAATCGGAACATTCAGGAGGGAAGACGGTGGAATAGGACCAGTAGATTGTGGCGCTATTTCTCAAAGAAAAAGAAAGTCAGTTTTAAAGGCGTTTTCTGAATCAATAGAGCGCAGAGCATTAGTAATTGGAGCTAGAGGGGACGCCATTGAGGGTTTGGCAGAATCGTTTGACATAATGAATCGTAAGGTTGCAAAGATCCCTAGACGATTTACGCAACTATGCAAGGAAGATTCTATCGTTTGTGATACCACGGGTACAGCAGCACACTTTAATAGTAAGCTGGCTCAATCAAATGCAATTAAAGAATTATTAGAGAAAAATTCAACGTTTCTTTTTTGGTATGGGAGACAAGGGAAAAAAATTGATTTATCTCAACACTATTCTATATACGTTAGTCTTTTTCAAGCAGAAGGATATCAAGTACAAGCATACGTAGAAGAGACATTTAAACCATTAAAAGTAGTATTTGTTTTTGCAAAGAATGCAAATCACATTACTCCCTTTACTTTTATGACAGGAGTAGGCTCAAGTATTTCTCTTTCGAATGCTATTCACAAGGGCTTGTCAGAAGCATATTTACTAAAAAACGTTTATGATGACTATTTTTATAGATACCAACTTGAAGGGCTTGAACCGAGTTCGTACACGGCGATTGTCCTAAAAGCCCAAACTGATAGCGAATGTCTAAAACACCTTGAACTGTTCAACAAGCTGGATACTTATCAAGAAGTGGACGAAGATATCACGCTGTCTGAAGCCGAGGTAGAAACTGATCTGATTGTGAAAAATTTACCAGTTTGGGTCAAAGAGTTGCACACTACAGTTTTATATCAAACCGTAAATAAAAATCTAATTATCATTAAAGCATATTCGCCTAATCTCTATAATCATGTTGCACTGAAAACGTATATTGATCTTGATAGAGATGTGAACAGGTATACAGTTAATTTAACTCAGGATACTTTGAATCATATACCAACGTGTCCAATATTATAAAGGAGCTTTTCCATGTATTATGTAACGAATAGTCCCAATCATGGACATGCTTTTGTGGCAAATCGAATATGGATAAACAAAGAAATATTTCAGTGCGGGTATTCCAATTGTTATGTAGATTGTGCAATACACAAAGCTGCCTATGGAAATTCAGTGAAGAATAACAGCAGGAAAGCAATGGCTGCTGCAATTGGGGAACACCTTGAAAGGCTAGCGCTTTTTGCCCCAAGGATGAAGGCAATTCAGGAAAATGGTAGCGCCAGCACAGAAGCCTTTAATTTAATAACTGGAGATACAATAAAAATACCTTTGGATTTTGTCATTTTAGAGTATGGCCATCCGATTTTTAAAGATAAAGATATGCATAGCTCTTTCAGTGATACTTGTGGAGTAGCTTCACATACTTCCAGTGCTTATGCAATAGAAGCAGCATTTTTAGAATTTATCGAAAGACAGTCGCTAATACATACATGGTTAACTAAGAAAGCAGGAAGATTACTATCATTAAAATTATTGGAAAAACAAATCGTTTGCAATATTATACAAATGAGCAAGACATATAAAGGAATTCAGGAGTTTTACTTGGTTGATATTTCAATAACGGATGACGTCCATGTCGTACTAGCTTTAGGTTTTGGAAAAGAGTCTTTCAGTATTGGGGCAGGGGCACATTGGAATCTGTTAGATGCGGTTAATCGAGCCATGAACGAGTATTTTCAATTTATGACTGGTTTTTGGGGAAGGGAGAACGAGGGGGAAAGTATAGACGGCGACTTGTATTATGACTTTTGTAACTCATTAAGCCCAGAGAAATTTCGAGAAGAATACGCATTCTTGACTGATAATAAAAGGCAGCTTGAGGAGAATATTCCCTTAACGAAAACATCTCAAATAGACACGTTCATTGAAAGAGTTCAAAGAGTGGTAAATGATCTAGATATTTCTGTTTACGCAACGTGTGTTCCTGAAACAATGGAATTCAACACAAAGGTTGTTAAAGTATTCTCACCTGATTGTTATCCGCATATGAATACGGCTTTACTTGATCCACAAAAATATCGCTTCTCCAGAAAATTTGATCGATCTATATATAAAAACTTGAACAAGCTGATTCCGTTCCCATAAGAAACACTTACATGGTTTGCTCAAGGATTCATTACGTTCAAAAATGTAAAAAAAATCAAAAAGAGAAAGGAAAAGGGACCGAATGCTTAGAAAATCATACGAATTTTTTATCGTATTTATCAAGTCGATGATCGATGAAAAAATTGCGTTAGCCTGGTCGATCCTGTTGCCTCTGTTGTTGTTTTTTTCTATCAATTACAGTTGGTTTCACGCCAAGCCGGATGTTTCGAAAGCTGTTTATTACTACGCCAGCTTTTGGGCCTTCTCTGCGGTGCTGGTAGTGTTTAACGGGATTGGGCTAAGATTAACCGATTTTCGAGAATTAGGCATCCTGAAAAGTTTTGTCTTCATCTGCGGTTCAAAAGTTCCTATTATCGTGGGACTTTTACTCAGTCAAATTGTTTTTGGGCTGGTTAGTCTTGCTTTGTTTACGCTTGTTATTTCCATCGTCTTTGATTACCCTATTTTTCTTCTGTTTTTCACGGCTGTGTGTACCTATCTAGTTGTTTTACTCCCGCTGTTTATGTTGTCGCTATCAATCGCAAGCTTGTCGGTAAGAGCGTCGTCTGCCTATACGCTTGTCAATATGCTGATTTTTCCGGCGACGTATTTGGCTATCTATCGTGGCGAGTCTACCGATTTTTTCACTACTATCCTTTACTATTTAAATCCGGTTGAATATGTGTTTCGCTTTTCCGTGTTTACCTATGATGCATTGACCAATAACCTTCACCTGAATAGTAACCACCTGTTTCTTTTGGTCATTTCGCTGGTCTACATCGCGATTGGGGTCATTGCATGGTCGAAAATAAAAATCGCTTCAACCGTAAGAAGAACCTAATCTAAAACAGGAAAGAGTGGAGAACAGATGATTGAATTAAAAAATATATCGTTTTCCTACCCGAAGAGTGAAAAGAAAGCGATCAATCAACTGAATATGAAACTGGAAGCAGATAAGGTCAATGTGGTCATTGGCCTGAATGGGGCAGGGAAAACAACGCTTTTTGATTTGCTGACGGGAGTGTTGGCGATTCAGGAGGGCGCGATTGACGGAATCCCGCAAGCGACAGAAATCGTATATCAAACGCAAAGCTTGTACTTTTCCCCCATTTTGAAAGGCAGGGACATTGCGCGACTTATTTTACATATAGCGGACAGAGCGTTCGATAAAAATCCGGAGAGGTGTTTGTCTCTGATGGATGACCGAGAAAGAGAACTGGTCAGGGAGCTTTGGAATCGGAAGTTTGGGCAAATGTCTGTTGGCGAAAGGAAGTGGCTGCTCGTCACCTTGTTTGCCGAGATTAACAAAAGCTTCTATTTGTTTGACGAGCCAACGAGTGGGGTTGACCCTTCGGCCAGATTAAAAATATTGAACAAGATTGCGGGCATAGCCAAAAAAGCCGGGCACACCGTTATGATGTCGACTCATCAATTGCAGGAGCTGGAATTTATCGATTGCAAAATTTTCATTCTTCATGCGGGGAATGTGAAGTATGCAGGCTCCTACCAGGATTTGCTGACTACGTACAATACCCCTAATCCGGACAAGGCGTTTCAGTACTGTATCGAAAGCGATGACCGCCCCATGGGAATTGCCCATTACTAACTCCATTCGCTATATAAGCAAAAGGCATTGTCGGCGGAAGAGAGACAATGCCTTTTCGCTGTTCAGGCTGAACGCAAACCGGATTTGCTGCTTAACGCTCCCAAGTCTTCGTTAGTTCAATAGCGGGCCAGACTTGCTGCTTGCGGAAGCTGGCGGGACCGATGGCTTGCGGGTCAAAAGCCTTTAGCCGCGCTGATCCCGATGAGCGCAAACTGGTCGAGCAGGGTGCGGTCGCATTCCGGGGGCGGGGTGCTGCGAAGCATCTCTGCCATCACTTGAAAAAAAGCCAAAGATGTCCACGCATCTGGTTGGGTAGCGAGGGAGAGCGACAGGGCGGGCGGCTCTTTGGCTGCGGCCAGCGGTGCTAGAGCAAACTGCTTCTCGAAGGCGACAACCTGCGGCAAGTCGGCGTCCCTCTTCACCTCCACACGGCCGATGAGCCAGACGTTACGGGTCGGGGCCGTATCACGGGCGTATGCGGCGGAGGATTTCCTTTCCAGTTCGGGCCAACGAGCAAGTAGCGTGCTGCCTCCTGCCGGGTTGAGCGGTTGGAGACGTTGCGAAACGTATTCGTGTACACGTCCAGCATTTGCATGGTAAAGTAACGGTTTTGCGGATTGGCGGGCACGCTCAGCAAGACAGGCGTTCGGGACAAGTCAAGCCAGGCGCTCATGTACAGCGTATCGGAGTTGGGCGTGACGATATCCCGGTAGGGGGGAGTCGCAAGCGAGTAGTCTGGGGAATAGTGCTATTTTTCTGCACCGTGCTGCGTTTTTATACCAAATCGAACAGCCACCTAAAAGCCGCTCTCCATGGTGGCGCCCCACTGTTCCCCCATCATTCATGGCTTCACCCGATTCATCCGTAGTTCACATGGAGAACAGCATAAGTGCAGCCAGGCTTTTGTGTGAAAAACGCCCTATAGATAATGAGGAAAAAGTAACAGAAAAACAAATCATTAACCAATTATATCCAGTTAATTTGAATCAATTTTCCCTGTAATTTCTAAATTCTCTTTGAAATAGGAAAATGATCCCGGTAAGATGAGGAGGTTCTTGAATAAACAGGATTGAGGGGTCAGGCATGAAAAGACGAAGTTGGCTATCATTTTTAGTTGTAAGCATGTTTGTGTTCGGAAGTGTCCTGCCTGCGAGTGCGGCAGGGAACTACAACGTTGTCGAGAGCGGAACGAAAGTAGAAATGGAAGGGAAGTTCTCCTTCACAGTCCCGGAAAATATGATCTTTCTCAATAAAGACGACACGATCAAAATGGAGAAAGAAAATGGCGACATCCCGACCATGAACGAAATCGGGAGCGTCCATCCGATCGAAGACAGCGAAAATTGGGCGTTGTTTATCGAATACGAAGACACCGGACATATTAGCGACGACGAGCAAAACGAAATCAATGCCGAAGAACTGCTGCAAAGCTACAAGGACGGCACCGAGGAAGCGAACAAGCAAAGACAGCCGGAGGAGCAGTTTCATGTGATCGGCTGGAATGTAAAGCCGTCCTATAACGCGGCGACGCATGAACTGGAATACTCCATGCTTGCGGAAACCGCGCAGAAAACCCAGTTTTTGAACTACAAGCTGCAAGTTTTGACGCGTACCGGCCATGTTTCTTTCATTCTTGTGACGGACGTTCCAGCGCTCGCGAAGGACAAGCAGACATTGCGGGAAAAAATCTTGAAAAACTTCGTCGTAAAAGAAGGCCAGCGCTACAGCGATTTTGACGCCAAGACAGACAAGGTCGCTGAATACGGGCTGACTGGCTTGATTCTCGGAGGCTTGGGCGTTGCCGCTGCGAAGAAGCTGGGCTTCCTCGCCCTGATTCTCGCCTTTGCCAAAAAAGGTTGGATTATTATCGTCGTGCTGTTGGGCGCGATTGGCGGCTTCGTGAAAAAGCTGTTCAACAAAAAGAAAAACAACGCTGCACCGACCGATTCGGACGAGGAAAAACCGTCCGCGTAAAAGCTCGACAAAACAAAGAACGATTGCCAAAAAGACAGCCGGATTTTTCGCTTTGGGCGAGAACGAGGCTGTCTTTTTCATGCGGAAAGGGAGAGCGGAAAGGGGCGAATCTCGCAAAAAAATCAAGAATGACAAGCAGGCAGGAGGGAATACAATGGAAGAGGAAAACGTTTTTTGGAGGTAGCCGTGGAACAGCACCTGGACTTTTTTGTGATGAAATACGGATATGTGGGCGTGTTTTTTTCGCTTGCGCTTGGGGTGATCGGGCTGCCGATTCCCGATGAAGTCTTGATGACGTATACCGGATACGCTGTGTCGCGCGGGGTTTTGCAGATGCCGTTTGCCGTGCTGAGCGCTTTTTTGGGAGCGGCCGCAGGCATCACCGTCAGCTACTTGATCGCGTCCAAATGGGGGTTGCCGCTTTTGCTCAAAGTGGGGCCATATTTGCATTTGAATCCGAAAAAGATCGAGTCCACGCAAAAGCTGTTCGCCAAGTACGGCACCTTTTTGTTGATTGTCGGCTACTTTTTGCCGGGTGTCCGCCACATCACGGCTTACTTGGCAGGGATGTCCGGGATGAAGTATCGCGTCTTCGCGGTGTTTGCCTATACGGGAGCTTTTTTGTGGAGCATCACTTTCTTGCTTTTGGGCAGAGCGCTGGAAAAAGAATGGTTCAAAGTCACCGTCTATGTCAGGCATTACGGCTTGACGTTTTTGCTGATTGGCGGGGCGATTGCCATTGCGTGGTACTTGTTGGTGAAGTACAGACAAAGCGTGAAGACATGACAGGAAAAAAATGTTGAAAAAAGGCTTTACAAACCGACGGTCGGTTTGTATTATTAGATCAGAAAGCAATGACTGATTCCATCATTCATAAAAAAGGTGACGAGGAGAGTTGTACCGTGATCATGACTTTGTTCTGGATCTTTATCGACTTGATCCCATTTATCGTAGCGTTTCAAGTGCAGCCGCCGACACTCGGGTTTGCCATCGGCTTCGTTCTCGCCCTGCTGATCTATTTGTTTCAGAAAAAGCGATTCGGGGAAGTGACGACGATTATCGCGATCAAAGTATTTTACTTCTTTTGCGGCTTCTGGATTGCCTTGTTCTTCCCTGTGTTTCATCTGTTCGACTTTACCCAATTGTTCATGTACGCGATTCTTGCCCTGGCAGCCATCTGGTCGCTGTGCATCAAAAAGCCGTTTACGCTTCAATACGCGAAAAAAGTAGTGCCGGAGAGCTTCACCACGCATCCGCTGTTTCTCGCCTCGAATTTTTGGTTGACACTTATCTGGGCTGTTGTGTTCGCACTCTCGCTCGTTTGCTCCGTACTGTTTGCGCTCGCGATGATTTCCGGAGAAACAGGCGTTTTGCTGGTCAATATTTGGAACATCGTCGGGATCGCCGCTACCATCCTCGTGCGTCCAGTAGTGAAGCGTTACTTTTTGAAAAAGCAAGCCTGAGACGAGGCATCGCATGAACGTGCGAGCCTGATATTTTACCCACTCACAAACCGACAGTCGGTTTGTGAGTGCGAACAAGGAGGCAATCACCTGTTATGGAAAAGAAAAAACGCAATCCGAAGCTGATTTTGGCCGCCGTTTTTCTGCTGGTCGTCGCTGTAGTCGGCTACTACGGTTACCAGAGCTATTTTTACGTCAAAACGGAAGATGCTGTCGTGACGGGCGAGATTTACAAAATTGCCCCCAAGGTGGCCGGAAAGCTGACGCATGTGACGGTCGATGTCGGCAGTCAGGTGCAAAAAGACGAGATCGTGGCTGAACAGGAGCAAGTCAACGCGGCAAGTCCGACCCAGGTGGACAGCTTGATGGTCCGTTCCCCGATCGACGGCGTGATTTTGCAAAGAGCCGCCAAGGAAGGCGAGGTCATTGGTGCGGGCAACACGTTGGCGCTGGTCGTCGACAAGCGGAAGCTGTACGTGGAAGCGCATGTGGAGGAAGCAGAAGCGGGCTATATCCAGGTCGGGCAGCCGGTCGATATCGTGCTGGATAAATACCCGGGGCAAACGTTCCGCGGAACGGTCAATCGCATCGGCGAAGCTACCCAGTCGACATTTTCCTTGCTGCCGCTAGTGAATGCGAGCGGAAACTTCACCAAAGTAACCCAGCGCATCGCTGTAAAAATTACGTTTGACGAGGGGCCGTACGACTTTCAGCCAGGTTTGAATGCCAATGTGTCCATCCACGTGCGATAAGGATGTGTAGCCGATGAGTCCTCAAGAAAATTTTTGGCCGGGTGTGTTTGCGATCGTGCTTGGTACGTTCATGGCTGTGCTCGATACGAGCATCGTCAATGTGGCGATTCCGGAAATGATGAATGTGTTCGGGGCGTCGACGGAGGAAATTCAATGGGTCGTGACCAGCTATACATTGACGATGGCTGCTGTCATTCCGCTGGCCGGGTTTTTGGGTATCCGGTTCGGCATCAAAAAAAGCTATCTCGCCAGCCTGTTCCTGTTCACACTCGGTTCGCTGCTGTGCGGTCTGGCTGTCAGCAACGGGACGATGATCGCGGCGCGAATCATTCAGGCGGCAGGCGGCGGACTGATGATGACGATCGGGCAATCGATGATTCAATTCGTCGTCCCGCGCGAAAAAATCGGCCCAGCCATGGGAGTATTCGGCATCTCGGTCTTTGTCGCTCCCGCTGTCGGGCCGACGTTAAGCGGCTATTTCGTCGAGCATCTCGACTGGCGATTCATTTTCACGGTGAACATTCCGTTTGGCATTTTGGCGATGTTTCTGGTGTGGCGCTGCTTGCAGGAAAGCGAAGCGAATCGTAAACAGCCTTTTGATCTGCAAGGGTTTGTCTGGTCGGCTGTAGCGCTGGTGAGTCTTCTGCTCGCCGTGACGAAAGGCGAGGAGTACGGCTGGGACTCTTTTACGATCGTATCGTTGCTGATGAGTGCCTTGATCTGCGGGTACATGTTCGTGATGCGAGAGCTGTCGACGGCTCATCCGCTGGTCGATGTGCGGCTGTTCGCCAATCGGCAGTTTACGCTCGGGCTTTTGGTAAACAGTCTGATTATGGTCGGCAATTTCGGCGTCATTTACCTGCTGCCGATCTATTCGGAGAACATGCTCGGTCGCACGGCGATGGATACCGGGCTGATGATGCTGCCGCAAGCGATTGCCTCCGGGATCGTCACGCCGATATGCGGCATGCTGGCGACGCGCATCGGTTTGAAGCCTTTGATTGTCGTCGGTCTCGCTTTATGCATCGTGCCCGGATATTTTTTAACCCAAGTCGATTTGAACACCAGCATGTCGACGATTCACTGGCTGCTTGCCTTGCGCGGGATCGGACTCGGCATGTGCCTGATGACTTCCATGCAAATTCCGCTGGTGGCTGTATCTGAGCCGGAACGAGTGCCCGCAGCTTCGGTGATCACGAATATTTCTCGGCAAGTTGCTACCTCGATCGGCATTGCCGGATTGATTTCCTTGTTTACCAGAAGAGGCGCGGTGCACGCGGCACAAATGGGCGAGCAGGTCACGACCACGCGGCAATCCGTCGTGGAGACGCTGTCCCAATGGCAGCAAATGTACGTGGCAAAAGGCATGTCGCTTTCGGAAGCCTATTCGTCGGCTGTCGGATTGCTCGGTCAACTCGTGCGAAAATACGCGGCAATCGCTGCGCTGCAAGACAGTTTGTTCGTGGCGGTTCTCGTGCTGGTAGCGGCGTTTTTGACCATGCTGATTGTGAAAGAAAACAAGGCCGCTCTGCAAGCAGGCCAGGAAGCGAGTCGTTCGGCGATCGTAGATTGATCGATTTTTCCCCATCACTTATCAGGAGGGTTTCCCATGAAAAAGTATAAACAGCGGCTGGCTGTATTGGCAGGAAGCGTCGCAATGATCTGCCTGGCTGGTTGCGGATCGGTGCAGCCTGTGGCATTGTCGACAGACACTGTCCAAGGGGCGCAGGCGACAGCGAAAGAAGCGGGGACGCATGTGTTCAGCGGAAAAATGGTCGGGATTGAAGAGGTGACGATTTTCCCCAAGACAGCGGGCAGAGTGAAAGCCGTTCTTCACGATACAGGCGACCGGGTAGAAGCAGGTGCTCCGCTTGTGGAGATGGAGACAGTCGAGCTTGCGGCGAGTTTGAGCATGGCCAAAGCGGAGCTTGCCATGGCACAGGCGAAGTGGGAGGAAGCGAAAAAAGGGCCGAGAGCGGAAGACTTGCAGTACGCAAAAGCGGGCTGGCAACAGGCTGCAAGCAAGTATGAAGAAGTGAAAAACGGCAAGCGGCCCGAGGAGCTTTCCCAGCTTGCAGCGTCCGAACAGTCGGCGAAATCCGTCTACGAATCTGCCAAAGCCAAGTATGCGCGGGCCAAAGCTTTATACGAGCAAGGCGGCCTTTCCAGTCAGGGGCTGGACGATGCGCAGACCGCTTTGGCGCAGGCAGAAGCGCAGTACGTGCGAGCCGAGGAAGAGGTAAGGCTGGCCAAACAAGGGGTAACGAAGCCGGCGCTGCAATCGCTTGCCTCCAATGTCGACCAGATGAAGGCGATGTACGACAAAACGAAGAACGGGGCGACCAAGGAGCAGATTGCCCAATACGAGGCCAGCGTGCAGAAGGCGCAAGCAGCGGTAGCCAATGCCCAGTACCAGTTGGATAACGCTACGCTGAAAAGTCCGATCAGCGGCTACATCAGTACGAAAAATGTGCAGGCAGGCGAAATGGCGAATGCAAACACAGCCGTTATGAGCGTGGTCAACACGGATCGGCTGTATGTCGTCATCGGCGTTTCCGAGACAGACATTGCCCGTTTTTCCCCTGAGCAACAAGTCGATGTGGCGATTGAGGCGATCGGGCAGCACGTCCAGGGGAAAGTGGCGCGAATCAGCCCGAAAGCAGACCCGGGAACGAACATGTACACGGTGAAAATTGTCGTGAGCAACGCAAAAGGCAACCTGCGCTCAGGCATGACAGGGGTCGTCTCGCTTTGATCGCATCGGAAGGAAGTCGCGAAAGGTACGAAAAAAGCTCGCAGCAGCGTGAAGGCAATAAACGCTGCTGCGAGCTTTTTTCCTTGCCTGCTGTCCAGACATCTTGTAAAATTAGGAAATATTTGTGGTGTGACGGTCGCTAAAGCCAATGGAATACACGAAGGAAAGAGGTCGATTGCCGCTAACATTATTCGAACAAGAGAGGTATTGGAATGAATCTAGCCATCAACGTAACGCAAAATCAACTGATGGACGTGCTGCTCAATGTAGCTGTGGCCCGTCCCGTCTTTATTTGGGGAGCGCCGGGGATCGGGAAGTCCGCCCTTGTTGAGGCGTTTGCCCAGCAGGTAGGCTTGCCCTGCGTCTCCCTTTTGGGAAGTCAGCTGGCACCGGAAGATATTATCGGCGTCCCGCAAATTGTGGACGGCAAAAGCCGCTTTTGCCCGCCTGCCCAAATCGCGCGGGAAGAGCCGTACTGCCTCTTTCTCGACGAGCTGAATGCGTGTTCGCAAGAGGTGCAAAAAGCGTTTTACAGTCTGATT
The DNA here is from genome assembly GCF_013284375.2 of Brevibacillus sp. HD3.3A. Taxonomy (NCBI): domain Bacteria; kingdom Bacillati; phylum Bacillota; class Bacilli; order Caryophanales; family Paenibacillaceae; genus Brevibacillus; species Brevibacillus sp. HD3.3A. Next base: position 5,303,668 of record NZ_CP085874.1, on the reverse strand, counting down.
CACGAGCGCAGAATCGGGGATTACCACCTGCCGGAAGGGTCGATTGTGATCGGGGCGGGAAACCGTGCCCAGGACAGCGCGATTGTCAAGCCGATGTCGTCGGCGCTGATCAACCGGATGTTTCACGTGCAGCTGCTGGTTTCCCACGAGCAATGGCTGAATTGGGCGTATACAAACGGGATTCACTCGTACGTTCTGCAATTTTTGGAGGTGCGTCCCGATTATTTGTGGTCGCAGCCGCCGAAGACGGAAGAACCGTTTTCCACCCCGCGTTCCTGGCATATGCTGTCGGACGCGCTGCATGAGTTTGGCGATGGCCTGACTAGCGAAATGGTCGGTGTGCTCGCGTACGGTTGCCTGACGCCGCAGCATGCCGCGCAGTTCAAGGCTTTTCACAAGAACCTGCAAGGCAAGTACCAGCTTCATCGCATTTTGGAAGGAGAGACTTCTTTCCCGAGTGCGCCTGAGGATCGGGATGTGCTGTACTTTTTGGCCGATTCGTTCCGCGCCCAGATCAAAAAAGAGCTGCCGCAAGACAAAGCTTCCGTAAGCGATTTGCACAAGCGGTTTGCTCACCGGGCCAAAGCTTTGCTCAAGGATCTTTCGGCGATCTCGCTGGAGATGGCGCAGATGGTCGTCGCCCGCCACGACGACGGGGATGGGCTGCCGGACTGGTTTGTCGTTGAAGTCATCCGCGATTTGCCGCGCCTGGCTCTGGACAGAAAGGGCAAGTAGCCGATGGGAAAAGGAGCGAGAGCAAACACCGATCCCGCGACGCAAAACTATCAGCAGGCCGTCCAGTTTTTGGCGCATCATCCGATGTTCGGGCCGCTGTTCTCCCGCGCCGACCTGTTTCGCAGGGAGCACAATTTATGCCCGGACAACGGCTGGGCAGTCGTGACCAAGCACGGGAGCATACACGTCCATGCGAAGCGCAGGGGAGAGGTTGAGGAATGGATTTACGTCCTCGCCCATGCTCTGCTGCACCTTGGGTTTGGGCACTTTGTAGAAAAAAAGCATCCTGCTCTGTGGAACATCGCTTGCGATTGTTACGTCACCCGCTTTTTGAAGGACATGAAGCTGGGGAAGCCTCCTGCCGAGATGTCCTACGAGCTGGAGCTGTCCGGCAAGAGCGAGGAAGAGCTGTACGAATGGTTTGTCGAGCACGGCGTTCCCGAGCATTTGAAGCTGTTCGGAACAGGCGGGGAAAGACAGCCGGATATGCTGTTCACGGACAAATACGTGCGGTACAACTACAACCGGGACGTGAAGTGGGAGCGGCTTCTCGGCATCGGGCTATCCCAAGCCGTCCAGAGCGCTGTGAGCGTGGCGGGAGGATATGCCGATGCGCTGGGCAGCGAAGCGGTCAAGCTGACGGATGCGCAAAAAGCCAAGCGCTGGTTCATCAATCACTACCCGTTGCTTGCTTCGTTGGCCAGCCATTTCACGATTATCGAGGACTCCCTGATCTGTCAGCGCCTGCAAATATCGGTGGCTGCCATCGATGTGAACGCCGGAGAGATTTTCATCAATCCGGCGGCAGGGCTGGACGAGGAAGAATGCAAGTTCGTGATGGCGCATGAACTGCTGCACGCGGGCTTGCGCCACCATGAGCGTTGTCAGGGCAGGGACCCGTACTTCTGGAATGTAAGCTGCGACTACGTGATCAATCAATGGCTGATGGAGCTTGGAGTGGGGCGGTTTCCGCAGATTGGCGGGCTGTACGATCCCGATTTGAAAGGGCTGTCGGCCGAAGCCATCTACGATCGCATCGTCACGGATATGCGGACGTACCGCAAGTTGTACACGCTCAGAGGAATTGGCATGGGCGATATTTTGGACGGAGATGATCCGCGCTTTTGGGAAATGGGGCCGGGCACGACGCTGGATGACTTTTACCGCAGTGCCATGTCGCAAGGTCTGATCTATCACCAGGAGCGGGGCAGGGGGCTTTTGCCGGCAGGATTGGTGGAAGAAATCCGCGCCCTGGGTCAACCGCCGATCCCGTGGGATGTGCAGCTGGCACGCTGGTTCGACGAGCATTTTCCGCCATTGGAAAAGAGACGCACGTACGCTCGCGCCAGCCGCAGGCAATCCTCCACGCCGGATATTGCCCGCCCGGCCTGGGCGCATATGGAGACGGAGCAGTTGGCGCGTACGTTCGGAGTCGTGATCGACACGTCCGGATCGATGGGAACGAAGCTTTTGGGAAAAGCGTTGGGAGCGATTGCGAGCTACAGCGAGGCGCGCGATGTTCCGTATGCCCGTGTCGTCTTTTGCGATGCGCAAGCGTACGATGCCGGGTATCTTTCGCCCGACGACATCGCGGATCGCGTAAGTGTCAAGGGGCGCGGCGGTACGGTTTTGCAGCCGGGCATCGACCTGCTGGAGAAGGCCGACGATTTTCCCAAGGATGGTCCGATTCTCATCATTACAGACGGGGAGTGCGATCGGTTGCGGATTACGCGCAGCCATGCGTTCATGCTGCCAAAAGGAAGTCATCTGCCTTTTGTGGCGAAAGGCCCGATTTTTCGGATGGAATAAGGAAGCAGCATTGAAGCACCGTAATGGCGGTGCTTTTTTGCGTGGAAAAAACTTGGTGCAGGCTTTTGCTGGAACACGGGAGTGGCATGAGCTATTCTGTATAATAAATCTGAAAATATCGCAAACGGGGAGTGCAGGGATGACAGGACAGGAGAGCAAGGACAGAAAACTGCTGCTGCAAGAAGTCGAAGGGCTGTTGACGTTCATCGGCCAGCCGGTGCTGGTTGTGGATGCAAACGGTCGCGTCATGCATGCCAATCATGCGGCCGAGCACGTATGGCAACGTTCCCTGGCTGTCCTTTTGACGAAAAACTTGCAAGCTTTCGCGCCTTCTGCCAAGCTGCTCGACTTTGTGAAAAAGGGCAAGCCGCTGCGCGATTTTCCCGTGGAGATTGTCGACGGGAGCGGAAAACGCCTGCCTTGCCTCTGCCGACTGCATCCGTTGTACATCGGGCAACAGCCGGAAGGAGCGATCTTGCAGTTCACAGAGCAGCGCAAGGAGTCGGAGCAGGAAAAAAATCGGCGGTATGTCACGCGCTATACGTTTGCCGACATTCGCGGAAACAGCGAGGCGATCCGGGCGCTGAAAGACTCGGCAGCCAAAATTGCCAAAAGCGATTCGACGGTTCTGATTCGCGGAGAGAGCGGGACGGGCAAGGAAGTGCTCGCCCAGTCGATTCACGATGCCAGCTCGCGCCGCAGCGGGCCGTTTGTCGCCATCAACTGCGCGGCGATACCGGAAGCCTTGTTGGAAAGCGAATTGTTCGGCTACGAGGAAGGGGCTTTTACCGGAGCGAAAAAAGGCGGCAAGGCAGGGCGGTTCGAGCTGGCTTTGCACGGGACGCTGTTTCTCGATGAGATCGGCGATATGCCGCCGTTTTTGCAGGCCAAGCTGCTTCGCGTCCTGCAGGAGCGGCGAATCGAGCGGGTGGGCGGCTCAGAAAGCATCCCTGTCGATGTCCGGTTGATCGCAGCCACGCACAAGGATCTCGACGCGATGATCGTCAGCGGTCAGTTTCGCGAGGACTTGTACTACCGCTTGCACGTCATCCCGCTGCACGTACCGCCGTTGCGCGAGCGAAAAGACGACCTGTACGACCTGATCCACTACTATTTGAAGCTGTTTGCGGACAAGCTGGGCAAGGAATCGAAGCGCTTTTCCGCCCAGGCGTTGAAATGTTTGATCGACTACCACTGGCCGGGAAACATTCGCGAGTTGGAAAACACGCTGGAATACATCGTAAACCTGGAGATCGGCGACCTGGTGACGATCAGCAGTTTGCCTGCGATCATTCGCGGGAATCGCACCAGTGAAGAAGCGCTTGCTGTCCTGCCGCAAGCGCCGTCCGTGGCTGCGTCTGCGCATGCGTCTGTCCCGCCAGACGCTGTACCCATCCGACTGGGCGATTCAAGCGAGCAAGCGGAGGTACAGCTTCTGTTGCAAGCGATCCAGCAATTTGGCAAAAGCACCGAAGGGAAGCGGAAGGCTGCGGAGTTTTTGGGCATTAGCGTCGCTACCCTGTACAGACGCCTGCAAAAAATCAATCGCAAGTAGGCTTCTCCCACGCTGACAAGGGCATGAGGATATTCAACGAGAGGGAGTGGAGAGTGGCATGTATCTGGAGGAAAAAGACGTGGACTCGATCGCGTGCGGAGCGATGTTTCTCGGCTCTGGAGGAGCTGGCGACACGACCGTTTTGCAAATCATGGCGAAGCAGGCCATTCACGACAACGGCCCGGTCCGGCTGCTCTCTCCTTTCGAGCTGCAAGACGATGCATGGGTCGTCTCGATGTCGATGATGGGCTCGCCCGCTGTCCATTACGAAAAAATGATGTCAGGGCATGAGCTGATCATGGCGCTTCGGCTGCTGGAAGAAGAGAAGCAGATCAAGGCAAGGGCGCTGATCGCTCTGGAAATCGGGGGCATCAATGCGATCACGCCGATACTGGCGGCAGCGCTGACGGGCTTGCCGCTGGTCGATGCAGACGGGATGGGCCGGGCTTTTCCCGAGTGCCAGATGACGACGTTTCACGCTTTTGGAGCCGAAGCCAGGCCGTTCATCATCTGTGCCGACAACGGCAAGTGCCAGCGCTACTTGCATCCGTCCACGATTGAAATCGAGCGGGCGGCGCGGATTTCCATGACGAACATGGGCGGTTCGGTAGCCTTGGCGAGCTTTCCCATGACAGGCAAGCTGTTGCAGGAAGCCGCGATCCATCATACGTTTTCCGTGTGCAAGCGAATTGGCGAAAGCGTACTGGCGGCAGGAAGCAGCGTGCAGCGCGTCTACAGCAGTCTGGCGGCGGAACTGCAAAACTCGATCTACGGCAAGCCTTGCAAGCTGATCGAAGGCAGGATCGTCGAGCTGCAACGTTATTTGCAGGACGGCTTTTTGCGCGGAGAGCTGCTGGTGGAAGGAAGCGGCTTTCACCATACGGAACAGGTCGAGATCGAGTTTCAGAGTGAATACTTGCTGGCGAGACAAGGAGAGCGGATTGTTGCCACTGTGCCCGACCTGATTTGCATTTTGGAAGCAGACAGCGGTCTTCCGCTCATGATCGACGAATTGGAAAAGCAGATGAAAGTCTGGGTGATCGCCATCCCGTGCCCGATCATCCTCCGTCACCCCAAGATGCTCGATTTCGTGGGGCCGTGGAACTTCGGGGTAGGAGACAGCTACGTGCCGGTGGAACAGCGGTTTTCCGAGGAAGGGAGCGGGTGAGCGATGCTGCGCTTGGGAATTGACGTCAGCGGTTTGCACACAGATGCCGTGCTGATGGATGAAAATGCAGCGATTGTCGCGACTGCCAAGGTGCGCACCTCACCGGACATGCTGTCCGGCATCGCGGAAGTTTTGCAGGCCATCTTGCGGGAAAACAAAGCGTGGAGCAGCCAGATCGCGGATGTCATTATCGGGACGGACTACTTTGAAAATGCGCTGCGCGAAGGAAAGAAGCTGGCAAAAGTATGCTCCATACGCATCGGCCAGGCGAAAAGCATGATTCCTCCGCTGTACGGTGCCCCTGTCCGGTTGCAGGAGGCAATCGGTCTGAGCTCTTGTCACGTATACGGCGGACATGAGCTGGATGGAAGTGTTTCTTTGCGCCAACTGACGCGGGCGGAAGTCGAGCGGGAGCTGCGCGACCTGGATGCTGGACAGGCAGAAGCTTTTGCCATAACGGGAACTTTTTCCCCTGTCAGTCATGCGCATGAAATCCAGGTGGCAGAATGGGTCAGGGAGATTTGCGGCGAGGAGCGGCCCGTGGCTCTGTCGCATGAACTGGGCAGCATCGGCTTTTTGGAAAGGGAAAACGCGACGATTCTCAATGCCGCTCTGTCAAAGCTTACGCACGACTCGCTGTCAGGCTTGCGGGAGCTGCTCGACAGGCAAAAGCTTGCGGCGGAGATTTTTTTGACGCAGAGCGACGGCTCATTGCTCACGTACGAATCGGCTTTGCGCCACCCGATCCGCACGTTTGGCGCCAGAATCTCGGACAGCTTCCGCGGCGCCGCGCTTTTGACCCGGATGAATGACTGTATCGTCGTCGATGTGAGCCGGGAAAAGGTTTGCGTCGGTGTGCTGGAAGGCGGCTTTCCCAAAGAAAGCAGGCGCAATCAAAAGCTGGCGGGAATCCGGCTCAATTTGCAGATGCCGGATACGGCGCTGATTGTACGCGACGGGCATGAGGCGGTCGACGATGATTTGCTGGATGCGGTCTATCACGCGATCCAGCGCTTTCAGCCGCGCTTCGAGCCGCTTCCGATCGTGTTCGTCGGGCAAGAGAGCGAAGCCTTGGCTGCCTTTTTCAAATACCCGTGGTCTGAGGTGGTTCACCCGCCTGCTTATCCTCATGCCAGCGCGATTGGCGCATGTATAGCGCCTGTCAGCGGCAGCGTCGACCGGATTTACTGGCTGGTGGAGGAAGGAAAGCGGGAACAGATCATCGAGGTGGCAAAAGCGGAGGCGATCCAATCTGCGATCCAGGCAGGGGCTGTGCCAGAGACGGTGTTTGTGCAGTCGGCAGAGACGATCCCGCTTTCGTATATGCCGACGCGCGCCTTGCGCATGAGGGTGAAGGCGATTGGGCAGAGGCGGTAAAAGCGGAGAGAGCGATAAGAGCTGACAGGAAGCGGCTGGCGGGGCTTGGCCGTTCCCCGTTTTTTCGCACAAGCCATTTTCTCAAAGTGATAAAACTGCGAAACCGTGAGAAAGTATGAGAAATGAAGAGAAATAACGGTTTGTCATCAAGGAGAGCTTCGCTGCTTTTCCAGACTGCTCCCGAAATTTTCAACTATATTTTTACAAATATGATAAAAACAGATGCAGCGAGTGTAGCTCGCATCTGTTTTTTTGTGCGTATAAGCGAAAACGGGTTGGCATGGGATTTGCTTTTATAAAATTTTCAGATAATACAAAAATCTATCCCTGATTCGTCAAAGGAGCTGCCGCAACATTATCGAGGAAAGCGAGGGCTGCATGAAGCAAGGCTGACAAAGACTTTTGGGCAACGGGCAACACTTTTTTCGCACTTATTCCCTTATTAGATGGATAGGCACACAAACAACATGAAGGAGGGTGAATGTGATGGCGGGTCATTCCAAGATGGCAGACGATTTCTCGCTCACGCGCGTGCCAAAAGAGGCGCGGGTGCCGATGTGGGAAATCCTGGTCATTCGCATCGGGGCTTTTACATCATTGAGTCAGTTTATTTTGGGGGCGGCGCTCGGATACGGAATGACGTTCTGGGATGCGGCACTGGCGAGCTTGCTGGGATGTATTTTGCTGGAGGTCATTACGTTTTTGATCGGGATCGCGGGCATGCGGGAAGGGCTGTCCACGAGCATGCTGACCAGATGGACCGGATTCGGCAAGTACGGCTCCAGCATGATCGGTTTGATGATCGCCGTGGCGACGATTGGCTGGTTCGGGGTGCAAAACTCGATCTTCGGTCAAGGGCTGAACGATGCGTTGGGTGGGGCGCTTGGCTTTCCGCTGTCAGCCACGTTGACGGGGCTGTTCGTGACCGCAATCGTCGTTTTCGGCTTCAAATGGCTCGGGTTGACAGCCAAAATCGCGGTGCCGGGCTTTTTGCTGGCGGTTGCCTACGGGATTTACAACGTGTTTGAAAATCACTCGCTCAGCGAGTTGATCGCGTCGGCTGCTCCGGGACCAGCCTTGACATTGGGCACAGCGGCGACGATGGTGGCTGGCAGCTTCATGGTCGGTGCGGTACTCACTCCCGATATGACGCGGTATTGCCGAAGTGGCAAGGATGTCCTCTGGTCCACCTTGATCTCGGTTGTGATCGGGGAAATCGGAATCAACCTGATTGCCGTGCTCATGGCGCATGCGGTCCAAAGCAGCGACGTCGTGACGATTGCCTTGCAGACGTCCGGCTGGCTCGGCGCAGCCACAGTCGTGTTTGCCACGGTCAAGATCAACGATATCAACTTGTACTCGGCATCGCTCGGGATCACCAATTTTATCGACTCGATTTTTGGCAAAAACGTCAATCGCGGCTTCATTACGTTGGTCGTCGGTGTCGTAGGGACTGTGCTGTCTGTGCTTGGCATTTTGGATCAGTTCGTCAACTTCCTGATTTTCCTCGGGGTGTGGGTGCCGCCGATTGCGGGGATCATGGTCGTCGACTACTTCATTTTGAAGCGCAGCCGGGCCGTCTTGGAGGAGAGCCGCAAGCGAGGCGCATTGCCTGACACTTGCGAATCGATGAATCCAGTTGCGCTTGCGGCGTGGGCGCTTGGCTTTTTCACAGGCTACTTGTTTGACTGGGGCATCCCGTCAATCAATTCGCTCGTTGCCAGCGGGATCGTCTACTACTTGGGCATGAAGCTGTTTGGTTCCGCACCAGACGCCAAGCTGACGAAATCAGATATGAACCGCGCTGGCTGACATTTGCAGAAAAGGAGAGATCATCGTGAGAAAAATCGGTAAGCAAGAAATTGAAGACATCGCTGTCGGTGCAGCTTTATTGGGCACAGGAGGGGGCGGCGATCCGTACATCGGCAAGCTGATGGCCCTGCAAGCTGTAGAGGAATACGGGCCGATTACGCTGCTGTCTATTGATGAAGTCCCGGACGATGCGCTGGTGGTGGCGTCAGGGGGGATGGGCGCGCCGACCGTTTTGGTTGAGAAAATACCTTCCGGGCACGAGATTTCCCAAACATTCAAAGCGCTGGAAAAGTACATCGGAAAAGAAGTATTCGCGACTTATCCGATTGAAGCGGGGGGCATTAACTCGATGCTTCCGCTGGCTTTGGCCGCTCAGCTCGGCTTGCCTGTCATTGATGCGGACGGCATGGGCCGCGCCTTCCCGGAGCTGCAAATGACGACGTTTTATCTCGATGGCATCTCTGCTACGCCGATGGTGCTGGCGGACGAGAAGGGCAATGTGACGATTATGGACACGATCGACAATGCGTGGACAGAGCGGATTGCCAGAAGCGTTACGGTGCAAAAAGGCGGCGCGGCGACCTCCGCGATTTATCCGATGTCAGGAAAAAATTTGAAGGATAGCGGCATCCACGACATTTTGAGCCTGGAAGAACAAATCGGCCGCGCCATACGCTTGTCCAAGGAAGCCAATCTTGACCCGGTGCAAGAAGTTTTGAAGCTGACGAACGGCTTTGAGTTGTTCGCCGGAAAAGTCGTGGACGTCCACCGCAAAACAGAGGGCGGTTGGGCGCTTGGCACAGCCCATATCGAAGGATTGCGCGAATACAAAGGCCAGACGGTCGAGCTGCGCTTCCAAAACGAACATTTGCTGGCGAAATCGGGAGAGCGTCTGCTTTGTGTCACTCCCGACCTGATCGCGGTCGTCGACTCGGAGACAGGTTTGCCAATCACGACAGAAGGCTTGCGCTACGGGGCGCGTGTCGTCGTCATCGGCATGCCATGCCACCCGAAATGGCGCACGGAAAAAGGTATTCAAACAGTGGGGCCGCGCTACTTCCGCTATGACACGGACTACGTTCCGGTGGAAGAGCTGGTCGGGAAAGGAAGTGTTGCAAAATGACGTACCGGATTGGAATCGACGTAGGCGGAACCCATACAGACGCTGTTCTTTTGGACAAAGATTACCAGGTGTTGGCCCAGACGAAATGCTCGACGACAGAAGACGTCAGCTCCGGGATTTACGCGGCGATGCGCGAAGTGATCGCGCTCTCGGGCGTTCCGCGCGAGCAGATCACGTACGCGATGCTCGGCACGACCCATTGCACCAACGCGATTGTGGAGCGGAAGCATTTGAACGAGATTGCCGTCATTCGCATCGGAGCACCGGCGACGCTGGCGATCAAGCCGCTGGTAGGCGTGCCGGATGACCTGCGCGGACACTTGGGCAAACGGGTCTACATCGTGGCAGGCGGGCATGAATTTGACGGCAGAGAGATCGTCAAGCTGGATGAAGCCCATTTGTATGCAATCGCGGGCGAAATCAAAGGCAAAGTCGATTCGGTAGCGGTGACCTCCGTCTTTTCGCCAGTATCGAAAGAACACGAGCTGCGTGCAGCCGAAATTTTCCGCGATGTACTCGGGGATGACGTACCGATCTCGCTTTCCTATGAAATCGGCAGCGTCGGCTTGTTGGAGCGGGAAAATGCGACCATCCTGAACGCGGCGATTGTAAACGTGGCAAAATCAACGGCTTTGGGCTTTTTGAGTGCGCTCAAGGCAGAGCAGGTGGAGGCACGCGTCTTTTTCGGGCAGAACGACGGAACATTGATGAGCATCGAGTACGCGATGAAGTACCCGATCCTGACGATTGGCTGCGGGCCGACGAACAGCATCCGCGGCGCTTCCTACTTGTCCGGGCTGGAAAACGCGCTGGTCGTGGATGTGGGCGGAACGACGACAGACATCGGCGTCCTGGTCAATTCTTTTCCGCGCGAGTCCTCGCTGGCGGTCGAAATCGGCGGCGCACGGACGAATTTCCGCATGCCTGACCTGATCTCGATTGGCCTCGGCGGCGGGACGATTGTCCGCGTGCAGGCTGACGGGCAATTTTCAGTCGGGCCTGACAGTGTCGGGTATCGGCTGCCGCAAAAAGGGCTGGCGTTTGGCGGCGATACGCTGACGACGACAGATGTCGTCATTGCCCTGGGCAAAGCAAACCTCGGAGATGCCCAAAAGATAGCGCATCTGGATCGGACATTGCTTGAACAGGTGTACAGCCGCATGGTCGAGATGATCGAGGAAGCGATCGACAAGATGAAGACGAGCAGCGAGCCAGTTCCGGTCATTCTCGTCGGGGGCGGCAGCATTTTGTTGCCGGATACGCTCAAAGGAGCTTCGCAGATCATCCGCCCGGAAAACTCTGGCGTTGCCAACGCGATTGGAGCGGCTATCGCCCAGATCAGCGGACAGATTGATCGCGTCTTTTCCCTGGATGAAAAAGGCCGGGCAGAGACGTTGGAGCAGGCGAAAAGCATTGCCGTAGAGGAAGCGATTGCCGCTGGCGCCGATCCAGCGACGGTGGAGATTGTGGAATTTGAAGATATTCCGCTCGCTTATCTCGGCAATGCCACACGCATCCGGGTAAAAGCGGCGGGCACACTGGCCGGGGTTTTGCAAACGAGCGACAGCAACTAAGCTTCTGAACAACCTACATCACTAAAAAAGAGGGATGACGGATGAAAATCAGAGTGATATTGCCCACGATTATGGATACGTTTAACCAAGAGGTGCAGCAGGAGTTTGCGCAATATGTGGGGAAACAGGTCGAAGTAGACGTGTGCCACCTGGACTACGGGCCGGCGTCCGTAGAAGGCGAGTACGACGAGGCTCTCTGCATCCCGAATCTGCTGGAAAAGGCGATTGCTGCGGAACAGGAGGGCTGCTCCGGCGTCATCAGCTTGTGCTTTGCCGATCCGGGCGTGAAGGCTGCGCGCGAGGTCGTAAACATCCCGGTCGTGGGAGCAGGGGAGTCGTCCATGCTCATCGCCAGCATGCTGGGAAAAAGCTTTTCGGTTGTAACCGTACTCCCGCATGTGATTCACATGATTGAAAACGTCAGCAAAACGACAGGGGTCAACAGCAAGCTCGCATCTGTCCGCTATGTGGACATTCCGGTGCTGGATTTGGTGGACAAGGCGAAAATGGAAGACGCCTTGTTCGCGGAAATGGTGCGGGCGATTGAGGATGACAAGGCGCACGGACTCGTGCTTGGCTGCACGGGAATGCTTGGCGTCGCCGCCTCGCTCCAGGAACGGCTGAAACAACACGGCTACGAAGTGCCTGTCATCGATCCGTCGTTTGCCTCGGCGAAAATGCTGGAAAGCCTGATCGCCATGGGCGTCAAGCAAAGCAGGCTGACCTACATGCCTCCGAGACAAAAGTGGCGGAAATAATTTGCAGACTGGAAAGGGGGCAAAGCCAGTGACACGTACCTCTGCTTTTCCTGTGCAAGAAATTCGCGAGCAGTTTCCCGCCTTGCAGCGCACGTACCACGCCAAGCCCGTCGCCTATCTCGATGGGCCGGGCGGCTCGCAAGTTGTGGCAGCGTCCATGCAAGCCATCTTCCGGTATATGGAGAACGGCGGAGCCAATCTGCACGGAGCGTTTCCTACCAGCCGGGAAACAGAAGCGATCATTGCCGACGCCAGGCAAGCGGTTGCCGATTTGCTGGACGCCGCACCGGAGGAAGTCGCTTTTGGCGCGAATATGACGACCTTGGCTTTTGCCATCGCGCGAGCGCTTTCCCGTTCCTGGCAGCCAGGAGATGAGATCATCCTTTCCGAGCTGGACCACCGGGCGAATGTCGATCCGTGGCTGACCGCTGCGTTGGACCGTGGGGTGCTCGTCCGGTGGCTCAAAGCCGATCCAGAGACGTTGACGCTTGCCACCGAGGAGCTGGATACGCTTTTGACCGAAAAAACCCGACTCGTAGCAGTCGGATTGGCATCCAATGCGGTCGGCACGATCAACGACGTGGCGCGGATCGCTCGCGCTGCGCGAAGAGTCGGCGCTGTCGTCGCGGTGGATGCCGTCCACGCCGCGCCGCATATGGCGATCAGTTGCAAGCAGCTCGGCGCAGACATTTTGCTGTGCTCCGCCTACAAATTTTTTGGCCCGCATGTGGGGATAGCCGTCATCCGCCAATCGCTGTTCGAGTCATTGAAAACGTACAAACTCGCTCCAGCGCCGGGCTACATTCCTGACAAGCTGGAGACGGGAACGCAAAACCACGAAGGAATCGCGGGCATCGCCCCGGCGATTGACTTCATCGCTTCGCTCGGAACAGGTGCCAACCGCCGCGAACGGCTGGCGGACGCTTTTTCCCGGCTGGAAAAGTATGAAAACCATCTGGCTGACATCTTGCGAAGCGAGCTGCAACAAACAGCAGGCGTGAAGCTGTTCCAGGCTGGTGCGCATGTGCCAAAAACACCGACGATTGCCTTTCGCTTGGAAGGGATCGACCCGGAAGAAGCGTGCTTGCGAATGGCAGAGGAACATAGCGTGTTTATCGCGAGCGGCGATTTTTACGCCTCGCGTCTCGCTGAGCTGGCCGGACTTGCCGACAAGGGCGGGTGGATTCGGGCCGGGATTGCTCCTTACAATACGGAAGAAGAAATCCGGCGGTTGGCCCAAGGGATTGCGCAAATGGTGCGAGCGCAAAAAGAAGTCTGAATCTCCAGAAATGATCGGCGTGTAGGCGCAAGCTGAATCGACGCGGAGCATACCCGGATTCCGGTGAATAAAAAAAGCCTTACCCCGCAAACTATAGATAATCATCAGAAGAGGAAGCGGGGGGAAGGAATGCTCCACTACCCAGGGATTTACTATGCTATTTTTGGCCTGCTTTTTTTGATCGGGCTGTTTTGGACCATACGCTACGCCAAACGCCAGGAGACGAAAGAACTGGACAACAACATCAGCGAAACAACCGTCAAGCACAAGGTACTCGGGAATGTCGGGATGCTGTTTTACCTGGGAGCGTTTGCGGTGCTGCTCGCGATATTGCTGATTTCCGTACTCGTATACTAGCGTTCGGGAGGCGAGAGTAACAATGGACAAAAAAAGATATTACGTCTCGGTTCAGGCAGGGACAATCATGGAAAATCAGGGCGATTCTGCCTACGAGTTCGAAATCGAGGCGACAGACTTGCAAGTACACGCTTTGAAAAGCTTGTTTGAGCAAAGGACAGAAACGGAATTTGACACGTTCATCCGCGGGCATGCCCTGGCTGTCCCGTATCATTTTGACGCGGAAAACGATCTGTACGACGATTGTTTGACGCAAATATACCGCGCCATTTACGAATGCGGGACAGAGGAAACGAAGCAGCATATCCAATCCATGGGCATTCTCAACGGATAGTCCAGATTCAGCTGATTCGTGCACGTACACAGCCCACTTTCATCCGCCAATCATCGGCGGATTTTTTGTTTGGTGGAAGGGATTTCCAGTGCCCGTGTCAAAGAGCTTGTTTGAAGCCTGACCTTGCGGAGAGCGCATAAAGGAGGAAGTGCTTGTGAACAAGTCTTTGGCAGGATTGCCTGATCGCGCGACAATCGCAGGTTGGCAAGCGTACATGAACCAGCTCGGGCCGAGGTTGACGGGGACGGCTGCGCATCAGCGTTTTATCGAATTTTTGCGGGAACAAATCACGGCCATCAGCTATCAAGTTGAAACAGATCGGCACTACTTTCAAAAGTGGGAGGCAGAGCAAGCAAGCCTGCACCTGTTGGCGGCTGACGGAACGGAGCAAGAAATCCGCGTCGCCTCGATTTATCCGTATTCAGGCATGACTTCTTCGCAAGGAATAGAAGGAGAGCTTGTCTATTGCGGCAAAGGAAAAGGCAGCTACAAGCATGCGCGGGGAAAGGTTGCAGTCGTCGAGGTAGCGGTGTGGCCTTTGCCCACGACACTTTTGATGAAACAGCGCGACGTGTTTCCCGACGACGCGAAGCTGTCTTTTTTCCTGCAAAATCCGGTCTTGCAGTCGTTTCTTGGCGTGCCGGATTTGAAAAAAGCGAAAGAAGCAGGCGCCTTGGCAGTGATTGGCGTTTGGCGAAATATATCCACGGCAAATGCGCGTGACCAATACTTGCCTTTTGGCAATGACTATCAGGGGCTTCCCGGCGTGTGGGTCGATCGCGAAGCGAGAGAAGCTCTACTGGAAGGCATCTCGAAAAAGAAGAGAGCGAGGTTGACGTTGTCCGCCAGTTTGCAGGAACAGGCTGCGAGCGAGACGATTTATGCAGTCGTTCCCGGAAAAACGGACAAGGAGGTCATCCTGGTCAACACGCATACGGATGGGCCGAATGGAATCGAGGAAAATGGCGGCCTGGGCATGCTGGCTATGATGCATTTTTTGCGGAATCAAGCGGAGAAGCCCGAACGAACGATGTTGTTTGTATTCGTGACGGGTCACTTCCAGCTTGAGCAATTCGGACTGAACCATCGTCAGGCGACATCCCGCTGGTTGCGCGATCATCCTGAGCTGTGGGACGGCAAAGAGGGCCACGCCCTTGCGGTGGCAGGGCTGACCCTGGAGCATTTGGGCTGCATGGAATGGAGCGACAATCGGGACAAGACAGACTTTTTGCCGACAGGCCGTATTGCGCCGGAGCTGGTTTATACAGCGAACAAAGAGCTTGCGGCGTTGTACTTGCAAGCTTTGCAGGGACGGAAAAAGGTGCGGACAGTCTTGTTGCGCCCGCGCAATCGCATTTATTTTGGCGAAGGCCAGCCGCTTTTTCAGGAAGGGATTCCGACAGTGTCGCTCATCCCTGGCCCCGATTATTTGTGCACGGCCCCGGATCATGCCGAGGCAGACAAAATCGACGGAGAGCTGATGTACGAGCAAATCGAAACATTCGCCAAACTGATGATGGAACTGGATAAAACCAGCGTGGACAAGATCGGCAAGGTGGAGCCTGAATCGTTTGGCATCTGGTAAGGGAAGCTGGTTTTCTATCTTCTGTCCGGAGCGTAGCCGTATCCGGGGTATTTGCCGACAGGCCATTTTTGCTTGCGCGGCGCATTCAAAAGCTCCGGCCGGACATTGGCGTGGCTTTTATGTCAAAAAGGAACAGCGCCCCAGTGCTACGCACACTGGTTTCGCTGTCCCTGCATCATCGTATTTGTGCCAGCCCGGTTTTGGCTTTTGCCTGGGCGTGGACGGTTATACCTTTACCGTCACGAGCTGGCGCTTTTGCTCCGTTTGGGCCAGACGAAAAAGCTGACGGTAATCAAAAGGTCAATGCCGAGCACGACCGCCCATTGCAGTATCGCCCGCTCCAAAGCTCCGGTCCGCGAGGCATCCCCGACAAAAAAGATCATCGCGAGCAGCAGCCCCGCCCCGATGAGGTAGGCGAAGACGTGCTTGAACCAGCCCTTTGCATACGACCTGGCGTAAGCCATCCCGTACAGCTTCGGCTTTTTCGCCAGTGGCTGCTTTTTTACATAGGACAAAAACTTGTCGTCCGCCCAGCGAATCATGCCTTTGCCAAAAGCGATCGACACGCCGATATAGACAGCAGCCAGCGCATGAGCCATGGTCGCAGTCGCGCCCCGGTACAAGTCCACACTGGTCACGGCCAGCAAAACGAGGTCGACCACGGGAGTCAGCGCCAGGATGAAAAGCCCCAGCCGCTCTTTTCCCAAGCCATACCGCACGGCCAATCCGAGGGCAATCACGACCCAAAAACCAATTTCACAGGCAACGATCATCCACGCGATCCAGTTCACGTTCACGCTCTCCTTTTTAATACAGATGTATTGTAAAAAGATTTTATCACCTGTTTTTATTTAATACAAGTGTATTGTTTAATTGCTCGTCCCGTTCGGGCTTGGTAAAATACAGCTATGCCAAAACAAATCGATCACGAAAAACGAAGAGAACAAATAGCCGAAGCGACCTGGCGGGTCATCAGCGAGCGGGGAATGGAGGGAGCGACGGTTCGCAATATCGCGGCAGAGGCAGGGCTGTCGCTAGGTGCGCTGCGGCATTATTTCAGCACGCAGGACGAGCTGCTGGCGTATTCGATGAAGCTCGTGAAGGAGAGGGCGACGGCTCGCATCCGCGAGATTATTTCGCTTGATTTGCCGCCGAGAGAGAAGTTTATCAAAACGATTCTGGAGCTTGTGCCTACCAATCAGGAAAAGATGGCGGAAATGGAGGTCTGGTTTGCCTTTACCGCCTACTTTCGCCATAAGCCGGGCGGATTGGACGCGCAGTATGACGGCATTTACCCCGGCTTGCAAAAGCTTATGGACTATGCCGAGCAGTCCGGACTGCTGCCTGCGAACATCGACAAGGAAATGGAGACAGAGCGGCTCTACGCCTTGGTCGACGGGCTTGCGCTGCACGCCTATCTCGAACCGCAGCGCCTGGACGGGCCGAAGGTAGAGCGCGTGCTGATTCATCACTTGTCAGCGCTGATGGCAACGGAAGATTGAGCCATGTCAGGTAAACATGACACGGGGAGAACAGACATGAACAAAAACATCCTGATAGTCGAAGACGAACCGATTTTGCGGGAAATCATGAAGGATTACTTCGAAAACGAAGGCTATGCGGTGCTGGAAGCGGCAGACGGCAAAGAAGCGCTGGCGCTGTTTCAGGCGCATGACGTCCACCTGATAATTTTGGACATCATGCTGCCGGAGCTGGACGGCTGGTCGGTCTGCCAGCGCATCCGCAAAATATCCCGTGTGCCGATTATTATGCTGACGGCTCGCGCTGACGAGGATGACACGCTCTTCGGGTTTGAGCTGGGCGCTGACGATTACGTCACCAAACCGTACAGCCCGCCTGTTTTGCTGGCGCGGGCCAAACGGCTGCTGGAGAGAGAGGCTTTTTTGGCTCCGGCGGGCGAGCGCCTGTCTGGCAGCGGCATCACGATCGACTTTTCTTCGCGCACAGTGGCAATCGGGGAGAAGCAGGTTGATTTGACGCACACGGAGTTTGAAATCCTCGCTTATTTGCTGAAGCATAAAGGCATGATTGTGTCCCGGGAGCAGTTGATTACGAAAATATGGGGGTACGACTTTGCCGGAGACGATCGCACCGTGAACAGCCACATTCGCAATTTGCGCGCCAAGCTGGAAGAGAAGGCGTCCTGTATCGTCACCGTTGTCCGGTCCGGGTACAAGTTCGAGGAGCGGGCATGAAAAGCAGCGTTGTCACCAAACTGTTCATTTGGACGACCGCTTTGTGCGTCCTGATCCTCGCCGTGATTTACGTGGGACAGACCGTTTTTTTCAAGCAGTTTTACATCAACCAAAAAGTCGCGGACGTGCAGGCAAGCTTGCGGGCGTTTGAGCAGGAGTACGCCCAAAAGCGCAACGATCTCGAAGCTGTCCGGCAACTGGAGCAACAGTTTTACCGCCAGCACAACACATGGGTCACCACGCTCGATCAGCTCGGCAACATTCGCGATGCGGCCGATTTTTCCGTCGAAGTCAGGCTGTTCCCGGAAAAGGGCAACCCTTTTGCCAATCGGACATTGGTCCTTCCGCTGTACGGCCTCTTGAACGCAGAAGACCTGTACCAGCGCAGCCGCTTTCTGCGTCCGGGAGAGATGGTCGCCATCGATGTGTTTCAGAGCGGCGAGGAGCTGGTTCCGTATCGGCTCGAAGTGGAGTACGACAAAGTCTGGTTCGAGAATAAATATTTTGTGAAAAAAGAGCACGAGATCATCTCGAAAAACCCCAATCCAGCCGAGAAGAGCGAAGAATTTCCAAATAGGCTGCTCTACGGGACCATCACGCAGGCGCACCTCCCGGACCAGGGGGAAACGCCGCGCTTTTTGTACAGCAATCCGGCCTTTGTCGACCGGATCAAGCAGTTTCAGGCGGACTTGCTGGTGAATCCGGAAAAGGCGAAGCCAGCAGGACCGCTGACGTATCAGGTCGCAGAAAACGCGATCTCGTACCAATTGTTCGTCCAGCCTGTGCATTACGCGAACGAGCAGCCGATTTACCTTTTTGCCATGACATCGTTGCAGCCTGTAGATGAGGCGATCAGCATGATCGAGGATTACTACGTGTATCTCATCCTGTTTGTGCTCCTGCTCATTCTGCTCAGTTCCTTCTACTATTCGAAGCAAATTGCCCGTCCGCTGCTTGCGATCAACCAGACGACGAAAAAGATGGCCAGCCTTGATTTCTCCGAGAAAATTCCCGTCGTCTCCCATGACGAGATCGGCGACCTCTCGCGCAGCATCAACCAGCTCTCGGAGCGGCTGCACGCCTACATCGAGCAGCTTCAACAGGATATCGAAAAAGAAAAGCAGCTGGAGCATACGCGCAAGGAATTTATCGCAGGCGTATCGCATGAGCTGAAAACGCCGCTGTCGGTAATCCAGAGCTGTCTGTCGATCGTCAAGGACGGGGTCGCGAGCCATAAAAAGGACTACTACTTCGAGGCGATGGAAAAAGAAGTGAACAGGATGGACTTGCTGATCATCGACATGCTGGAACTGGCGAAGTACGAATCAGGAACGTACAAGATGCAGCGGGAGCCGTTTGCGCTGCACGAGGTGATCGAGCAGGTTTGCGACAAGCTGCGCCCGGACATCGAGGGCAAACAACTGCATCTGCACAAACAGCTTGTGCCTGTTGTGGCAGTCGCCAATCAACTGCGCATCGAGCAAGTCGTCGTCAATTTTTTGACCAATGCCATTCGCTATACGCCGGAAGGGGAAGTCGTCGTCGTGTCCATCCGCGACGAGGGCCGGATGGCACGAGTCAGCATCGAAAACAAAGGCAGCCGTATTCCCAAGGAACAACTGGAAAAAATCTGGGATCGCTTTTACCGCGGAGAGCCGTCCCGCCAGCGTTCCACGGGAGGAACCGGACTCGGGCTGGCTATTTGCAAAAAAATATTGGAGCTGCATGACGTGCCGTTCGGCGTGTGCAATACGGAGGAAGGCGTCGAGTTTTTCTTCCTGCTCCCGAAAAACGAATAGCATTCAAGCGCAGAACACGTTTCTGCGCTTTTTTGTTCTGGTCGTTTTTATCCATTTTTTACGCCGCGTCGATTCGTTCTGCATCTGATCTTGATCTCGGCCCTGTACGCTCTTTGGGTAGACAAGGCAAGCATTGCATTGCGCATTGCGCGTCATTTTCAAAAAGAGAGGGAGAGAATCATGAAAAAACAAGCTTTGGTCATGTTGCTGGCAGGGAGCATCGGGTTGTCGCTTGCCGCATGCGGAAATCAACAGGCAGAGCAGCCCAAGCCTGCCGAGCGAGGAAGCGCGGGAACAGCCGCAGGGCAGACAGCGGAGCCGACGTATCGGTCGTTGTTTCAAACAAGCGTATTTCTCGGCGATTCGATCACGGAAGGCTTGTCCTTCCACGATGTTTTGGATGAGGCGAATGTAGCGGCAGGGGCAGGCAAAACGGCGCAATTTGCGCTGGAGGATGTCGAGGAGATCGCCAAGCGCAAGCCTGAGCGTATTTTCATCCAATTGGGATCAGATGACATCCTCTGGCCGACAGACGATCCCGTGAGCTATTCGTACAAGCATTACGCCAAGCTGATCGACAGTCTCAAGGAAAAGCTGCCCCAGGCGAAGCTGACGATCTTGTCCGTGACTCCCGTAACGGCGGAGGCAGAGAAACAGGAGCCGCGCTATCGCAACATTGCAGCGTACAACAAAGGGTTGCAGGAGCTGGCGGCCAAGCACGGCGTGGAGTTCGTCGACGTGTCTCCGCTGGTTGCTGGCAACGAAGACTTGTACGATACAGACGGGATTCACTTCAAGGGCAAATACTACAGGCTGCTGCTCGATTACTTGAAAGACCGCCTGAACTGACAGGCGCGTCTGCCGAGCGTTGCGGGCAGGGAGGGAACGAGCGTTGGTTTTTAGCAGTCTGCTGTTTTTCTTTTACTTTTTGCCGCTTACATTGCTGCTTTATTACACGGCGCCTGCGCGGCTGAAAAATGCGGTGTTGTTCGCGGCAAGCCTGGTGTTTTACGCATGGGGCGAGCCTGTGTACGTGTTTCTCATGCTCGCTTCCACGGCGTTTGATTATGCCAATGGTTTATTGCTCGACAAGTTCAGGGAGCGAAGGGGAGTAGCCAGGGCGATTCTCTTGTTCTCGCTCGCCGGGAGCCTGGGGGTGCTCGGGTTTTTCAAGTACGCCGGGTTTGTCGCAGACAACCTCAACCAGTGGCTGGGGCTTACGTTGTCTGTGCCAGAGCTGCCGCTGCCTGTCGGCATTTCCTTTTATACGTTTCAGACGATGTCCTACATCGTGGACGTGTACCGGGGCAAGGTAGCCGCGCAAAAAAACATGCTGTCCTTCGGGCTGTACGTGGCGATGTTTCCGCAGCTCGTGGCGGGACCGATCATTCAATACGGCGATATCGCGAGACAACTTGTCGCCCGCACGGTGACATTCGGGCAATTCGGCGAAGGGGCAGCGCTGTTGGTCAGAGGACTGGCGAAAAAAGTGCTGCTCGCCAATAACATCGGGCTGCTGTGGTCTGACGTGAAAGCGACGCCGACCGACGAGCTGACGACTTTTCTCGCCTGGCTCGGCATCGTCGCCTTTGCCTTCCAGATTTACTTTGACTTCAGCGGCTACTCGGATATGGCGCGCGGACTGGGGAAAATGTTCGGCTTTGACTTTATGGAAAACTTTCGCTATCCGTACATGTCCAAAAGCATTTCGGAGTTTTGGCGCAGATGGCACATTTCGCTAGGGAGCTGGTTCCGGGAGTACGTGTACATTCCGCTTGGCGGCAACCGCGCGGGGCTGTTGCGGCAGTCTGCGAATTTGCTGGCCGTCTGGTTTTTGACCGGACTTTGGCATGGGGCAAGCTGGAACTTCGTCATCTGGGGGGTGTATTTCGGGTTGTTCATCATCCTGGAAAAATGGCTGCTCCTGCGCTTGCTGCAAAAGGTGCATGCCGCTGTCGGGCACGTCTACACGCTTGTGGTCGTGCTGATCGGCTGGGTATTTTTCGAATGCGCGAGCCTGCCTGTGGCCTGGCAGTTCCTGCGGGCGATGTTCGGCTTTGCGGGACAAGGCTTCATGGACGACCAGGCGCTCTACTACTGGTCGACGAGTTGGCTCTTGCTGCTTGTGCTGGCAATTTGCTCGACGCCGTTTCCAGAAAAGGCAGCAGCGCTGCTCAGAGACAGGCGGCACTTGCTGGGCGGGGCTGTGGCGGCGGCCGTGCATGTCGGGCTGTTGCTGCTGTCTACGGCTTTTTTGGTCGATGAGACGTACAATCCATTCTTATATTTTCGTTTTTGAAGGATGTGGTGATTGTGAACAAAGCCAATCCGTGGGAAGGGCCTCTGGTCGCCCTGCTATTGGTCGCTTTTACCGGCGGGATTCTCGGCTGGAACTTGCTCGCGCCCGACCAGTCGTTTTCCGAAGCGGAAAATCGCAGCTTGAAGCAGCTCCCGGCGTTTTCCGTGCACAGCTTGGTCACAGGAAAGCTCGCGACCGAGGTCGAGAAGTACGTCGCCGACCAGTTTGCGGCTCGTGAGTTTTGGGTCGGGCTGCGCTCGGAGGTGGAGAGCGCGCTGGGCAAAGTGGAGCGGCATGGCGTTTACCTGGGGCGGGACGGATTTTTGCTGCAAAAATTCACGCCGCCCGCGCCCGGCGACGCAGAGGCGAAAGCCGCGGCGATCCATGCGTTTGCTGATGCAGTGCCCAGCCTGCGCACATACGTGATGCTCGTCCCGACAGCGCAAAGCGTGCTGGCCGACAAGCTGCCGCCTTACGTCTCTGGCAGCGGAGAGCTTGCCTATCGGGACGAGACCAGGCAGCTTCTGGACGAAAGAATTGCGTTTGTAGATGTGTATCCGGCGCTGACTGCGCAGCGAAAACAGGCGATTTTTTACAAGACAGACCATCACTGGACGACGAAGGGCGCTTTTTATGCCTACCAGACGTTGGCAAGGCAAATGGGCCTGGAACCGCAGGACGAGGAAGACTTTCGGATAGAGACAGGGTCGGACGCGTTTTACGGCTCGCTCTATTCCAAAAGCGGCTACAGACATGTGCAGCCGGACAGCATCGAACTGTATGTTCCGCGCGCGGCGCAAACGTACAGCGTCGAGTTCGTGGACGAACAGCGGCAGTCCCATTCGTTGTACGAGCTGGATCAGCTCAAGCGCAAAGACAAGTACGCCGTCTTTCTCGGCGGCAACCACGGCCTGCTCCGCATTCACACGGACAATCAGGCGAAAAGGAAGCTGCTCGTCGTCAAAGACTCGTATGCCAACAGCCTGCTGCCGTTTCTCGTGCCGCACTTTGCGGAAATCGCCGTCGTCGACCTGCGCTATTACGAGGGAGATGTTTCCCAGCTCGCCCGCGAGCAGCAGTTCAGCGATATGCTGCTGCTCTACAATGTGCAGACGTTTGCGGAAGATCCGTCCATCCTCGCTTTGGCAGGACAAGGGCAATAAACAGGAGGGAAAAGCAATGACAAGTCTGTTTGGGAGCAAAGGCGCCCGGAAGTGGCTGGCGGCACTGTTTGCCTGCGCCGCGCTAGTGATGGCAACTGCCGGATGCTCCGATGCGGAGCGCGAGGAAGCTGCCCCGACGATAGAGGAAATCGCCGAACATATCAGCCAAGCCGTGAACGTATCCGAGTTGAAGCAAGGCGATGCGGCCAAGCTGCAAAAGCTTTACCACATCGCGCCAGAGGAGGTCGAGGGCTTTATGCTGCTAACGTCACAGTCGAATGTGCGGGCAGACGAAATTCTCGTCTTGCAGGTGAAGGACGCGGCTGATCTCGGGGCGATCAAGGAAAACGTGCAAAAACGCATCGAGGCGCAACTGGTCAAATTCAGCGACTATCGTCCGGACGAGGCGACTCTCGTGGAAGAGCATGTGTGGAAAACAAAAGACAGATTCGCGCTGTTCGCCGTCTCGCGGGAGGCCGGGCAGGTCGAGCGGGCATTCGAGGAGGCTTTTTCGCTGCCGTAGACCACGCATAAAAAGGGGCGCGGGAAGCCGTGGGTCTGCCGACAGCCGGGACAACAGCGGCGTTTTCGCCAAGACCAGGCACTACCCATTTGTTAACGCAGCCTTTACCAATCCCTTACATTTCTTTACACAAAGCCCGTCCTATCTCAACAGAAGAAGACTATGATTGGTGACATGCTTATGAACATTCCTATTTGCAGGAGGTACAAAATGTTTCGTACATTCCCGAAAAAGCTTGTCCCAGTAGCTGTCATCTCTTCTCTGGCCCTGACGACGGCGCTGTTTGGCGGCACTCCCGGTCTGGTCAAGGCGGCAGAAAATAAAGCGGGCAACGCCCAAGTTAAAAACATTATCTTCCTGATCGGTGACGGCATGGGTACGTCCTATACAACTGCTTACCGCTACATGAAAGACGACCCGAAGACTACTGTGATGGAGCCGACCGAGTTTGACAAATATTTGGTCGGGGCGCAAATGACTTATGCCGAGGACGAAAAGCAAAACATCACCGACTCGGCTTCTGCGGCGACTGCCATGTCTTCCGGCGTGAAGACGTACAATAACGCGATTGCGGTCGACAACGACAAATCGGAAGTAGAGACGGTGCTGGAACGGGCCAAAAAAGTAGGGAAATCTACTGGACTGGTAGCTACCTCGGAGATTACGCATGCGACCCCTGCGGCTTTTGGTGCGCACGATGAGAGCCGCAAAAACATGGACGCGATCGCAAACGACTACTACGATCTGCGAATCAACGGCAAGCATTCCGTCGACGTGTTGCTCGGCGGCGGTCTGAACAACTTTGTACGCAAAGATCGCAACTTGACGGAAGAGTTTAAGAAAGACGGCTACAGCTACGTCACGACCAAACAAGAGCTTTTGAGCGACAAAAATGACAAAATTCTCGGCTTGTTCGCAACAGGCGGAATGGACAAAATGATCGACCGCACGGAGAAGTCTCCTTCGCTGGAGGACATGACGAAAGCGGCAATCGAGCGACTGAACAAAAACAAGGACGGCTTCTTCCTGATGGTAGAAGGAAGCCAGATTGACTGGGCTGGTCACGACAACGACATCGTTGCCGCGATGAGCGAGATGGAAGACTTTGAAAAAGCGTTCAAAGCAGCGATTGATTTTGCGAAAAAAGACGGCAACACACTGGTTGTCGCAACGGCAGACCACTCCACAGGCGGCTTGTCTGTAGGGGCGAAAGAGGAGTACAACTTCCTGGTAGGGCCGATCAAAGCGGCGAAGCGCACCCCTGATTTCATTTCTGCCGAAATCGCCAAAGGCGCAAACGTAGAAGAAACGCTGAAAAAGTACATTGATTTGCAACTGACCCCGGAAGAAATTGCTTCCGTGAACAAAGCGGCTGCCACCAAAAAGCAGGTGGACATCGACAACGCCATCGAAGCGATTTTTGACAAGCGCACCTTCACTGGCTGGACAACAGGCGGACATACCGGAGAAGATGTCAACGTATACGCTTACGGCCCAGGCAAAGAGCAATTTGCCGGACTGATCGACAATACGCACAACGCCGAAGTCATTTTCGAGATTCTCGGCAAGGCGAAGAAATAAGGATGCAAGAACAGAAGCTGCCAGGCTTATCTGGCAGCTTTTTCTTTTGCGCGGGCCAAGGGGGAGAGTCTCCCGTCCTGCCTGCATGTTTCTCGCGAAAGTCGCTTCGGCCAAAACAGCTATAGGGGTTTACATCCCGAACGTCCATTCGTAGAATAAGGGCAAGAAGGTGAGCCTGGTGAAGATGAAAAAAGATATGGCAAGTATTTTGGAGCAGTTGAAAACAGACGAGCGTTTTCGGGACAATATCGCCCACTGGCGGGTGATTCCGGCACGCGAGGCCAAAGCGGTTCCGTTTCCGCAGGAGATGGATGCGCGTATTCAGGATGCGCTGACGCGAAGAGGGATCACTTCTTTGTACACGCACCAGGAGACGTCGTTTCGCCATGTGCGCGGAGGCAAGCATATCGTGGCTGTCACGCCGACCGCATCGGGGAAAAGCATGTGCTACCATCTGCCGATTTTGCAGACGCTGGCCGAAGACACACAAGCCCGCGCGCTTTACCTGTTTCCGACAAAAGCGCTCGCCCAGGATCAGAAAGCGGAGCTGCACGAGCTGATTGGCGAAATGGGGCTGGCCATCAAGTCGGAGACGTACGATGGCGACACTCCTGCCAACATCCGGCAAATGGTGCGCAAAGCGGGCAACATCGTCATCACCAACCCGGACATGCTGCATTCAGCCATTTTGCCCCATCACACCAAATGGGTTTCTTTTTTCGAGCATTTGAAATACATCGTCATCGACGAACTGCATACATACCGCGGCGTCTTTGGAAGCCACGTCGCCAACGTGATTCGCCGCCTGAAACGGATTTGCGCCTTTTACGGCAGCGCGCCGCAATTCATCTGCACGTCGGCTACGATCGCCAATCCGCGAGAGCTGGCGGAAGCGTTGACAGAGGAGCAGGTAGAGCTGGTCGATAACAACGGCGCGCCGTCGGGAATCAAGCATTTTGTGTTCTACAATCCGCCAGTGGTCAACCGTCAGCTGAACATCCGGCGAAGCGCCACATTGGAGGCGCGGGACATTACCGAGCAGTTTTTGACCAATGGCATCCAGACGATTTTGTTTGCGCGCAGCCGCGTCCGCGTGGAAATTTTGCTGACGTATTTGCAGGAACTGATCAAGCGCAAGCTCGGCCCGAAAACGATTCAAGGATATCGCGGCGGCTATTTGCCTAGTCAGCGCAGGGAGATTGAGCGCGGCCTGCGCAATGGCGACATCATGGGAGTTGTTAGCACGAATGCGCTGGAGCTTGGGGTGGACATCGGGCAGCTCCAGGCGTGCGTCATTACCGGGTATCCAGGCTCGGTGGCGAGTACGTGGCAGCAGGCGGGACGGGCAGGCAGACGGCAAGGAGAGTCGGCGGTCATTATGGTCGGCAGCTCGACTCCGCTGGATCAATACGTGATCGCCCACCCCGAGTATTTTTTCGATCGGAGTCCGGAGACGGCACGGATCAACCCTGACAACCTGATTATTTTGGTCGATCATCTGAAATGCGCGGCGTACGAGCTGCCTTTTAGCAAAGGGGATACGTTCGGTCGCGCGGAAATCACGGAAGTGCTGGAATTTTTGACTGAGGAGCAAGTGCTGCACTACTCTCGCGGCAAATGGTTCTGGATGAACGATTCATTCCCAGCACACAACATCAGTCTGCGCTCGGCATCCCAGGAAAACGTGGTCATCATCGATATTAGCGAACGCGGCAACGAGCGGGTCATCGGGGAAATGGACCGGTTCAGCTCGATGACGCTTTTGCATGACGAAGCGATTTATTTGCACCAGGGAACGCAGTACCAGGTGGAAAAGCTGGACTACGAGGAAAAGAAAGCGTACGTCCGGGAAGTGCAGGTCGACTATTATACAGACGCCAATCTGGCGGTGCAGCTGAAAGTGCTGGAGCAGGACCAGACGCGCCACCACGGGCAGAGTGTCGTTGCCTACGGCGAAGTCTCGGTGCACGCCATGGCGACGATTTTCAAGAAAATCAAGTTTGAGACGCATGAAAATATCGGTTCGGGGCCGATTCATTTGCCTGAGGAGGAGCTGCACACGAACGCAGCGTGGATCGGTTTTTCCGACTCGCTGCTTGCGGAGATCGGGACGGAGGACGTGGAGCGGGGGCTGGTTGGACTGGCCCACGTATTGCAGCACGTGGCGCCACTGTTTGTCATGTGCGACCCGATGGACTTGCACGTGATTCCCCAGCGCAAGGCGGTGCATTCCCAGGAACCGACGATTTTCCTGTACGACCGCTATCCGGGCGGCATCGGGCTATCCGAGCAAGTGTACAAGGAAATGGAGACGATTCTCACGCAGGCGCAGCGGCTGATCAGCTTTTGTGCGTGTACCTCGGGCTGTCCTTCCTGCGTCGGGGCGACTGATGACGGCAGCAAGGAGCTGGCGATGACCTTGCTGCGCATCGCTCAGGGGGGAAGCACATATGTCTCTTAAATCCAAGCTGCAACGGATGAAGGGACATATGGCGCTGGATTCGGAAAAAAGGGCGTCGCCCGCCGCAGCGAGGGCAGCTGAGGAAGCGCGGGGGCAGACTGCTGCGGGATTGGCGGCGGAAGCGGGCGGAGCGGGGGCGTTCCAGACAGCCGAGGCGTTAGCTAAAGCAGGTGGGGCACTTGAAGCGGGGGAGGTGTCAGCTAAAGAAGGCGGAGTGCTCGAAACAGTCGAGGTGTTAGGTAAAGCAGGTGGAGCACTCGAAGCGGTTGGGGTGTCAGGCGAAGCAGGCGGAGTGCTTGAAACAGCCGAGGTGTTAGCTAAAGCAGATGCAGCACTCGAAGCGTTTGGGGTGTCAGGCGAAGCAGGCGGAGTGCTCGAAACAGCCGAGGTGTCAGCTAAAGCAGGTGGAGCACTCGAAGCGGTGGAGGTGTCAGCCGAAGCAGGCGGAGTGCTTGAAACAGTCGACGTATTAATTAAAGCACCCGGAGCACCCAAAACGTCCGAGGTGTCAGCAGAAACAATCGGAGTGTTCGTAGCAGCCGAGGCATCAACCGAAGTAACTGGAGTGTTCGAAACGACCGAAGCAGCCAGAGCACCCAAAACGACCAAGATGTCCGCAGCGGCAGAAGTTACCGCACCCAGTCCCGCTGACTCAGA
The DNA here is from genome assembly GCF_013284375.2 of Brevibacillus sp. HD3.3A. NCBI lineage: Bacteria > Bacillati > Bacillota > Bacilli > Caryophanales > Paenibacillaceae > Brevibacillus > Brevibacillus sp. HD3.3A. Next base: position 5,275,503 of record NZ_CP085874.1, on the reverse strand, counting down.
ATCACTTTCTGCCATTCCCGCCCAAGCCGGGAAACCGCCGATCCTTTTTGCAGACAAATGGAGCAGAATGCAGGCGTTCCCCTACTTTTGGGAAGACGAGCATGTCATGATTCGCGAGGTTCGCTATCCGATCGGGCAACGCCACGGGGCGTACACTTTTTCCCAGTTGAACGAGGCAATCGCTATCTGGGAAGCTTCCGGCAGAGAGCATCCATTGTCCGCAGCGGGCAAAAAAGCGGACGAGTTGCTGTTTTTTGATACGGAGACAACCGGGCTGTCCGGCGGCGCCGGGAATGCCGTCTTTTTGCTTGGTTACAGTCGTCTGGAAGGGGAAGAAGTTATTGTCCGCCAGCATTTCCTTCCGGCTCCGTATGCGGAAGCGACTCTGTACCAGTCGTTTCTCGAACAGGCGCAAAAGTCTTCGCATCTGGTGACGTTCAACGGGAAATCGTTTGACTGGCCGCAGGTGCGGACGAGGCATACGCTGGTGCGCGATCAGGTTCCCGCCTTGCCGACGTTCGGTCATCTCGACTTGCTGCACGGAGCCAGAAGGCTGTGGAAGGCTGAGCTGGAATCGTGTCGCTTGGGAATCATCGAGCAGGAAAAGCTGGACGTTTTTCGCGAAGATGATTTGCCAGGCTTTTTGGCTCCTGTACGGTACTTTGACTTTTTGCATTCGCAAGACCCTGACGTGATCGAAGGGGTGCTGCGGCACAACGAGACAGACGTTCTTTCGCTGATCACGCTGTACATTCACATGACCCGGCTGTTGACAGATCAGCCGGGCAACGACATTTCTGTTGCGGAACGATTTGAAATTGCCAGATGGTACGATGCACTGGGGGACCAGGAAGCGGCCATGGCGGGCTACCGCCTGGTTGCGGATAGCGACCATGTCTGGAGCAACCGGGCCAAGCTCGCCATCGGCCATTTGTACAAAAAGCAAAAGAACTGGCAGCAAGCGTTGACGGTCTGGGAAGCGTGCATAGCGTCGTCCGGCTACGTCCCGGAAGAGGTGTACATCGAGGCGGCGAAGCTGTGCGAGCATCAACTGGGCGATGCGGAAAAAGCATTGCGCTATACGCGGCAAGCTTACGAGCAGTGGAAAAAGCGGGGCACCTTGCTGCGAAACCGTACCCAAGCAGAAGCAGCCGCCTACCAAAAACGGATCCACCGCCTGCAAGCGAAAATGCAGGGAAATGCGGTGGAGCAGGAGAGCCTTTTGTCCGGGTTTTTGGATTGGTCGGATGAGCAGGAAGAAATGTAAATAGCGCAATAATGGTAGGCTCTGTCGGGAAAGCAGCAGCTATCGGTAAGCAGTAGCTACTGGGTAAAACAGCAGCTATTGGATCAGCAGAAGCATTAGCTAAAAAGTGTAGCTTTCCGATAAAAAAACAGCCTCCTTCCCAAACCGGGTGAGGCATTTTCTCAGTCTTCTATGTCAAAACGAAGCTTCGTTACTGGCCCGTCTTCCTTGAACCATTTGGCGACCGATTCGTACGAAGAATCAGTCAGCACTGGTACCGATATTTCCAGCGTGTGCGCGTCGACCCATGCCAAATCCGTGATGGGCAGCTCAAAAGACTCCGGTGATAGCAGCGGTTGCAGTTTTTCCTCGGCTTTGTGGATCGGAAGCAGCTCCAGCTTCATCAAATCGATGATCGACAGATGATGCCGAATCACTTCATTCCCCTCATTTCTGCCAAGGAGGATCGCTGCGTACTTTTCGTCAGGCGATAAAATCGCTTGCTGAAAGATGCTGGAAGGGTCTAACGGAAGACTTTTGACATGGTCGTCTTGCAGGTGGACCAGAACATGACTGCATAATTTGGTGCCGCAGGCGTAGGCCACATCGGCAAGCAATCCATTTTTTCCAGACCAGAATGGCTCAACCACGATTCGTTCCATTTCAATCTTCTGCTCTTCGGGGGTGTACTCGTTCAAATAATTTTGCAGCCCTTGAATTTGATTGACGGGTAAATCATATTCTTTTGAGTCAAAGACAAAGGTTAGTGCTTCCCCCACTTCCGTCACAGCGCTGTCGGTTTGTTGAAAAGAGGCTGCTTCGTTGCTGCACCCGCTCAGTTGAATTAGAAGAAGCAGCTTCAATAAGATAGAGACAAGGAAGTTCCTTTTCATAACAGCTCCTTTTCGGCTATATACGCTTGATTTTACAATATTTTCTATTCTTTTGCGTTTCTACAGCAAAGAGATGAATCCTGCACAAAACAGCCGCTAAAAAACGCTCATGACCGTGTAATGAAAAACAGACCCTCTGATTGGAGGGTCTTGCCGTTTATTTAACATATCTCTCCCGATACTCCTCCGCCAGCATGGACATCAGGATCGAATCGTGATAAGCATGGTTGTAAAAGAGCGCTTGACGCTGCACGCCTTCGCGCTGGAAGCCGAGCTTTTCATAAGTGTGGATCGCCCGGTCATTGTAGGCGAATACGTTCAGCTCGATCCGGTGCAGGTTGAGAATGCCAAACCCGTAGTCGAGCATCAACAGCAGCGCCTCACTGCCGTAGCCTTTGCTCTGGTAGGCGGGTTGATGGATGGCAATGCGAATGTAGGCGTTGCGGTTGAAAGGATCGATATCGCCGAGCTGAACGTCGCCAATCACCTCATCGTTTTCGCACAAGGCGATCGCAAGCAGCACGCTGGTAGAATCGTGCCTTTTGCTCTCAAAATATTGCTCGATCTGCTCGCGGGTAAAGTGCTTTTGCGTGCCTGTCAGTTTTCGTGTATCGCTGCTGTAGAGCGAATGATAGTAAAAGTCCACATCGTCCTGTCCAAAAGGGCGGAGATAGACGCGCTGTCCCTCCAGAAAACGGACGGGGGCGCTGTATTCGTTATGAGTAGACATGTTTGCTGTCCTCCTTGCCAGATTCGCTTTTTAACAGCATAGTGGACAAGTGTATACTTGAAAATGCGCAGTTTGCTAAAAAACAAAAGGACAGATGAGGGAGCATACACGATGCTGCTGTTGACACCCAAATGGAACGAAGCGACAAACGAGCCGCAATATGTGCAGCTGTATACGTATATCAAAAACGAAATCATTGCGGGCAGGCTGGCGGAGAAAGTTTGCCTTCCTTCCGTCCGCAAGCTGGCAGATTCGCTTGGCCTGAGCACGACACCTGTAGAAATGGCCTACCAGCAGTTGCTTGCCGAAGGATTCATTCAGAGCAGACCGCGCAGCGGCTACTTCGTGGAAAAGCTGCCCGATCCCGAATTTTCGCCAAAAGAAAAAAGGCAGCATGAACACTTAGGATGGAACCGACCGACTGTGCGTGATGCACGAAACTACCAATACGATTTTCATATGTCGCAAAACGATTTTTCTCTTTTTCCGTACACGCTCTGGCGCCGATTGTACAATCAACTACTGTGCCCGGCGCGGGAAGAAGATTTGTTCTATGGAGATCCGCAGGGCGAGCCGGGGCTGCGTCGGCAAATCGCCGATTATTTGCACAGGTATCGCGGAGTAACCTGTTCGCCGGATCAAATCGTCGTTGGAGCCGATCAGTTCGGGCTGCTTTCGCTCATCTGTCTGATGCTCAAGCCGCAGTTGGAGCGCATCGGCGTGGAAAATCCGGGCTACCTGCTCTATGCCAATACATTCCGCCAGCATGGATATGAGACGGTGCCGATTTCACTCACGGAGGACGGGATCGATGTTTCCGAGCTGTACGAGTCGCAGGTGCGGCTCGCCGTCGTTTCTCCCTCGCACCAATATCCGCGCGGGATGATCATGCCTGTCTCCAAGCGGTTGCAGCTGTTGGAGTGGGCGCAAAACGTCAACGGGTACATCATCGAAGACGACTACGACGGCGAGTTTCGCTACCACGGCAGGCCGATTCCTGCGCTGCAAGGGCTGTTGCCGCAAAATAATGTCATCTACATGGGCGGCTTCGCGCAAGTCATGGCGCCTGCGCTCGGCATCTGGTACATCGTTTTGCCAAGCTCCTTGCTGGATGTCTACTACACCTTGCTGCGCGACACTTTGCTGGAGCAGTCAGCGTCGCGGCTGCATCAACGCGTGATGGAAGCATTCATGCAAAACGGCCATCTGGAAAAGCACGTCCGCAAAATGCGCAGCCTGTACCGGAAAAAGCACGATGCCCTGCTCGCCGCCGTTCAAAAGCATTTTGGCGAGCGGGCCGCAGTGATCGGAGCAGATGCCGGATTCCACGTATTGCTGCGCGTCTACAGCGAGCGGTCGGAAGAAGAGCTGAAACGGCTGGCGATTCAGGCGGGAGTGCGGGCGTCTTCTGCGGCTTTTACATGGCTCAAGCCGCCTGCGGACATGCCCAAAGAATTTTTCCTCGGCTTCTCAGGCATTGCCCTCGACCAGATCGAACCGGGAATTGCAGCTTTGTGCCAGGCGTGGTTTGGCGACAGTTGACAACAAGCAAGCGGGATACGATGGTCGATTTGGCCAGCCGGGCAGATTTTCCAGGACGGATTTGCGCGTCAGGTACGAGTTGAGTGAAAATGAGGTAATGATTGATTGTTTATGATCTTTGTTGATTTTTACTGAGCCTTCACATAAAATTAAATCAATACCAATTTAATCCTTTTGTGTATGTAAAACCCTTTGGCGTGGAGGGGGAAATGAAATAGCAAATGATTGAAAAAAAGTATCTCAAATCAAATGAGGTCATGGACTATTTGGGAATTTCTAAAGCAACACTGACGAGGTACATTTAACAAGGTATGCCAGTTTATAGACTGTCGGCACGTAAAACTTGTTTGGCCCTCAATTAGTAAATGAATGGCTTAAAAAACGTTCTGAAGGCTAATTAAAAGAGAAGCCTCTCACTAATGTAGAACGCGCTTATCAACGCCATCGAAATAGCACTTTTTTGGAGATATAAATTAAGTGATAGGGTAAAGTCGGGAATTGTAATTTTTAATGAATTTACAAAAGCTTAAAAGTAATTTTATGGGGGTATGCTTTAATGTCTAACCATATGAAAAGAAGATATCTAATTAGTTTGTGCGCTTCAATATTATGTCTGATAATTCTTTTTATTCTTGCGTATAGTCAAAATATTGAATGGTTAAAAGAGTATAGTTTTCTTAAGATATATTTAATCTCCATAATAGTTCACATAGTAACTCATTGGGTAACTGGATTTTTCAGGATAAAAAAAGTTTAAAAGAATAACGGAGACAAAAAATGTAAGAGTATTTTAATTTGCTCTTACATTTTTTTATTTATATGGAAAATTATATGTGTATTGTTAAAAATATAAAAATAATACAAAAAATTAACTAAAAAGGATAAAATTAGAAGAAATTACAATTATTTCTGTAGAAATGTAGAAAAAAGCCGTACCAAGTAGAACTTTGGCGAGTCACCCTTGGTAGCGGCTTAGCGTGAACCCCTTTCTTGTTGTGAAAAAGGGCTACATCCTTTTAATTAAACAACAAAAGTCCCTTTTACTGCAACAAAAAAGAGGTTAATTTCTGCCGGGAAAGGGGAGGAATGACAACTTTTTTGTTTCGAAACTAAATTAATTGAAGGGACTGTAAAAATGTTGAAAATGAAAAGACTTTTAGCGATGGTAATGACTTTTGCTCTAATGTTAGTGGGGGTTGCAGGATTCGGCGCTTCTTCAAATGTTGCTCAAGCAGCAAAAGGAGATGTTGTTGGTGTAGTAGTAAAAAGGCAAATATATCATAAATCTCAATGGAGTCAGGCTAACTGGTCGCAAACAGATTATGAGTTTTATTTGATGGCCCCACAAGCGCGTAAATTTGCAAAAAATTACGATACAGGCTATGCAGAGGCAGCTGCTGAATATCTCATGGGCTTAATTCCAACTGTGGGGCCGTACATGGCTGGTATTGCAGTACTCACTTCGATTTACGATAGTGATTTTGGTACTGAAATTCGGGATCGATCTGAGCGTGGTCCTGTAAAGTTTACTGTAACGCAGAATAAATACGGAAAATTTTATGGGCCGGTGACTACTTGGAGTGGTGATGTTGATAGAGTCAAATTAGGTGACACTACTTATAGTACTGTAGTCGACTATGATTACCTATATAAGTAATGAATCGTTAATAACTTTTTTTTCTAGTTGACTCTAGTGTTAAGCTTGGAAGTTTTACGGTGGTATGCAAGCCTGGCTCGATCAAAATGTAGCAAATTTCCGGTTTAATCGATGAAGTTGAGGGTGGTGTCAGCGACGCTGGTACTACCCCAACTAATAAAACAGCGAAATATGCGCATTGTAATGAGCTGTTTAGATCCATCTTTAAGTGGAAATTCAATAGTGCAGTTATGGCGTACAGTTCTAGGGGCGAAAACCTCTTTAGGTACCTGTGCGTTTTTTGTTTTTCCAGTCTTCTAGCGCATGAGGGAGCTGCAAAATACGAATGTTCAATGGTCTCAATGTTTCTAAGGTAGTAACTTCTTTCGGATCAAAACCATACTCTCTAAGGAAGTTGATATGTTCCTAGGCTAATGGAGACATGTGTTTTAGTAAGCCTTCTCGTAAGACTCTTTACACTTAGCGGATCAGTTCAGACTTCTCTCGATCATTTGCTTAGTGTTCAAGCAATAGCTAGAGCGCATTTTCGTAGGAAATTTGGAATGTTTTTCTGTGACAGTTCATTTCGATCGGGAATTGCCGCTTTGTGCCAGGCGTGGTTTGGCGACAGTTGACAAGTTGACAACAAGGAAGCAGGCAAGTATGCTACTTGTTGTAGTCACAGGAAAATATAGAAAACAAAATATTTTCCTGAGTTTTCGAGAGGAGCTTTCCTGAACATGCAAGAGCGAATTTTACAATGCGCCCAGCAGGAAATCGAAACGAGAGGCATCCGTTTTACGATGGCCGATTTGGCTCGCCGGGCGGGAATCAGCACAAAGACGCTGTACGCAAGTTTTCCCTCCAAGGAAGCGCTCATCGAGAGGATCATTGCGGATAGCATCGAGGAATTGAAGGCCGAAGAAGACCGGATTTTGTACGATCCAAACCTCGGTTTGCAGGAAAAAATGCGCGAGCTGCTGGCTTTGGTGCCGGGCGGATTTTCCAGGACGGACTTGCGCGTCTGGTACGAGTTGAAGCGCTATTATCCTGCGCAGTGGCAAATGATTGAAGAGGTTTACCAAGAAGAGTGGGAGCATGTCCGCGTGCTTTTGGAGCAAGGCATCGAGGCAGGCGTGTTCCGCCGCGTTCAGCTGCCCATCCTGATTTTGATGTACACAGGTGCGCTCGAACAGTTGATTGACCAACAATTGTCAGCCAGCTACCAGATGACAATCGCGGAAGCGTTGGACGCGATTATCGATATTTTGCTCGGCGGTGTGCTGGCTTCGTCAGCGGAGAAAGGGGATCAGGGAGAATGAGTTGGGTGTATTTGCTGCTGGCGATTTTGCTGGAGGTAGCGGGAACGACTTCCATGAAGCTGTCGGAAGGGCTGAGCAAGCCGATCCCTACTGTGTTGATGTTTGTTTTTTACGTGCTGTGCTTTTCCTCGTTGAGCCTCGCGCTCAAAGAGATGGAGGTGGGCACTGCCTATGCGATCTGGTCCGGGCTGGGCACGGCGATTATTGCCCTGATCGGTGTCATCATCTTCAAGGATGCCTTTACCGTGAAAAAGATGGTGGCGGTCGGGTTGATTATTGCGGGCTGCGTCCTGCTGAATCTCGGTGACGGCGCACATGCCCAAGAGCCTGCAAAAGCGCAGCAGGACGGAGGATTGACGGTCAAATGAGCAGAGCGAAGCCCAAGCTGTTCTGGTTTTTCTGGCTGACGGATGTGGCTTTCATCGTCTACTGGGCGATTGTGTTTTTCGGGCTGTTGCCTGCGGAGTACATGTACCAGGATTATCGCGATCCGAACCTGGTAGCGTGGAACTTGTCCTTTTTCCCTCTGGATATGCTGGTTTCGCTCACGGGGTTCGCGAGCCTCTACAGCTACCGGAGGGGGAGCGACAACTGGAAGCCGCTCGCCATCGTTTCGCTCGTGCTCACATCGTGCTCCGGCTTGCAGGCGATCGCCTTTTGGGCGTTCAAGGCTGACTTCGACTGGTCGTGGTGGTTGCCGAACTTGTTTTTGCTGATCTATCCCCTGTTTTTTCTGCCGGGCTTTCTAAGGGCGGAAAGCGTGGGGCGAAAAGGCTGCAAGCCGCAGTGCGAAGCGCAAAGCCAGCCATGAACCAAAAAAGCTGCGATTGAAAAGAAAACGGATTCTTGACAGATTTTATATGTCCACTATATAGTAGGACATAAGTTAATAGTGCTGTGGAGATTGGGAGATCAGCTAATATTTGCAAAAAGAGGGCAGCGCCCTGCATTTTTGCGAGTATTGGCTTTTTTGTTTTCTCCATAAACGACGCAAAGGAGTTGGGCGAAATGTAAGCGCTTCGAAATTGGGTTGCCCGCGACGCGATGTGCAGTCTCTTGGAACAAGGTGTTTTCCAAATAAGGGGGTAAGGGACATGTCTGTTTACGTAGGAGAGTTGATCGGGACGATGATCCTGATCATTTTGGGGGCAGGTGTATGCGCCGGCCAAAGCTTGAAAAAGGCATACTCGCAAAATGGAGGCTGGATTGTCATCACGCTCGGCTGGGGTCTTGCAGTCGCATGCGGTGCTTACGCCGTAGGCAGCATTAGCGGCGCGCATCTCAATCCGGCGCTTACGATCGCACTGGCCAGCATCGGTCAATTTCCGTGGGAGCAGGTGCCGGGCTACGTCATCGCGCAACTGATCGGGGCATTTATGGGAGCGACTTTCGTCTGGATTTTTTACTACCCGCATTGGCGCGAAACAGATGACGCAGCAGCCAAATTGGGGATTTTTGCCACAGGGCCAGCGATTCCAAACACAGTAGCCAACTTGTTTAGCGAAATTTTAGGTACTTTCTTCCTCGTGCTTGGTCTTCTGGCGATTGGAGCGAATAAATTTGCAGAAGGATTGAATCCGTTTGTCGTCGGTTTCCTCATCGTGGCAATCGGCTTGTCTCTCGGCGGAACGACTGGTTACGCGATCAACCCTGCCCGCGATCTGGGGCCGCGCATCGCGCACGCCCTGCTGCCGATTCATGGCAAAGGTCATTCCAACTGGGGATATGCGTGGATTCCGGTTGTCGGTCCGATCATCGGAGCAGTGGGCGGCGCGTTCTTTTACAAATGGACGTTCACCGATCACAGCTTGACAGGGGTTGTAGGCTTGGCTGTATTTATGGTCATCGCCATAGCCGTAGGCGCTGCCAGCAAAAAATCGAATGCAGCAAGTGCGACTGGCAAAGAACGTCTGGTGACAGACCGGGCGCGTTCCCAATCGCATTGACGATATAGAAGTTTTCACCCATAAAAAAAGAAGCAGGGAAAATACCCTGCCTGTAGCTAAATAGAAAAGATCCGATGCTTCTATTATAAGGAGGAATAGCCGCTATGGACAACAAATATATGCTTTCGCTCGACCAAGGAACGACAAGCTCTCGCGCTATTTTATTCGATAAATCCGGTGCAATCATCGGGGTTGCCCAGAAAGAGTTCACGCAAATTTATCCGAAGCCGGGTTGGGTGGAGCACAACGCGGAGGAAATTTGGGAGTCGCAATTGGAAGTATTGAAAGCGGTATTGTTGGAAAATCACGTGAAGCCGGAGCAAATCGCGGGCATCGGGATCACGAACCAGCGGGAAACGACCGTTGTCTGGGATCGTCACACCGGAAAGCCGATCTACAATGCGATTGTTTGGCAGAGCAGACAGACCATCGATATTTGCAACCAGCTCAAGGAGCAAGGTTACGAGCAAACCGTGCGGGAAAAAACCGGACTGTTGATCGACGCGTATTTTTCTGGAACAAAAGTAGCGTGGATGCTCGAACACGTGGAAGGTGCGAGAGAAAAAGCAGAGCGCGGCGACCTGCTGTTCGGCACGATCGATACGTGGCTGATCTGGAAGCTGACAAACGGCAACGTGCACGTGACCGACTATTCCAATGCTTCGCGCACATTGATGTTCAACATTCACACGCTGGAGTGGGACGACGAGCTGCTCGCCATGCTGCACGTTCCGAAAGCGATGCTGCCGCGCGTCTGCCCATCCAGCGAGTTGTACGGCTACACCGATGAAAAAGTGTTCCAGGTGCAGATCCCGATTGCCGGAATCGCGGGCGATCAGCAGGCTGCCTTGTTCGGGCAGGCGTGCTTCTCCGAGGGCGCTGCGAAAAATACGTACGGCACAGGTTGCTTTATGCTGATGAACACAGGCGAAAAGGCGGTTGCTTCGAAAAACGGGCTGTTGACGACGATTGCCTGGGGAGTAGACGGCAAAGTCGAGTATGCGCTGGAAGGCAGCATTTTCGTGGCGGGCGCGGCGATTCAATGGCTGCGCGACGGACTGAAGCTGATCGAAAAGTCATCCGACTCGGAAAAGCATGCGATGGCAGTAGACAGCACGGATGGAGTATACATGGTTCCGGCCTTCGTCGGTTTGGGAGCGCCATACTGGGACATGGAGGCAAGAGGAGCGATCTTCGGTTTGACTCGCGGTACGACCGAGGATCATCTGATTCGCGCTGCCCTGGAATCGTTGGCGTATCAAACGCGTGACGTGCTGGAAGCGATGGAAGCCGATTCCGGGATCAAGCTGCAAAAGCTGGCTGTTGATGGCGGAGCGGTAGCCAACAACTTCCTGATGCAGTTCCAGTCCGATATTTTGGCGACAGAAGTAGAGCGCCCGCGCGTCAACGAGACGACTGCACTCGGTGCTGCTTACTTGGCGGGGCTTGCTGTCGGCTACTGGAACAGCAAGGAAGACATCGTGCACAACAAAGTCGTCGAGCGTTCGTTTGTGCCTGATCTGGCCGAGGAAAAACGCCAGGAGTTGTACGAGGGCTGGAAGCAGGCTGTCAAGGCGACGATGGGTTACAAGATTAGGCATTGATTTTTGCGCCAAAGAGGAATAGAGTAAAGATAAGTTAATCATTTGCTGTGGAGACCGTGGAGACAGCCAGTATCAAAAGGGCAATGGACAATGTCGTTGCTTCTTTTGGATATTGGCTGTTTTTTGTTTTTTCGTCAGAAAGGATGAGATCAACGATGAACGCTCAACGAAAATTGTCATCATTTACGCGTCAGGCATGTCTGGAAGAAATGGCGAGCAAGCGCCTCGATCTTTTAATCATCGGAGGAGGCGTCACCGGAGCGGGGATTGCCCTTGACGCCGCTTCGCGCGGACTTACCGTAGGACTGGTAGAAAAGCAAGACTTTGCCGCAGGTACGAGCAGCCGTTCGACCAAGCTCGTCCACGGAGGATTGCGTTACTTGAAGCAGGGCGATGTGCAGCTCGTGCGCGAGGTGGGCAGAGAGCGCGCCATTTTGTATCGCAATGCTCCGCACATCGTCATTCCGGAAAAAATGATCTTGCCGATCGTGGAAAAAGGGACGTACGGCAAGCTGGCTACGTCCGTCGGCTTGTACATTTACGATGTGTTGGCGGGCGTCGAGCGCAAAGAGCGCCGCATCATGCTGAACAAACAGCGGACGATGGAAGCAGAGCCGCTTTTGCGCACGGATATTTTAAAAGGCGGCGGACTGTACTTCGAATACCGCACCGACGATGCCCGTCTGACGGTCGAAGTCATGAAGACAGCGCGCGCGCACGGGGCTTTGTGCACAAACTACACGGAGGCAACCGAGTTTATTTACGAGAACGGCAAAGTGACAGGCATTCGTGCGAAAGATTTGCTGTCCGGCAGCGAATACGAGCTGTACGCGAAAAAAATCGTCAACGCCGCAGGCCCATGGGTCGATCAACTCAGGGAAAAAGACCGTTCCTTGTACGGCAAAAGACTGCACCTGACCAAAGGCGTCCACCTCGTTGTTCCGTACAACCGACTGCCGCTCAAACAATCCGTTTACTTCGATGTCTCGGACGGACGCATGCTGTTTGCGATTCCAAGGAATAACAGCACGTATATCGGCACGACAGACACGAACTACCAGGGAGTGCTGGAGCGCCCGACGGTGACGCGTGAAGATATGGAGTACGTGCTTCGCGCCGCCAACGAAATGTTCCCGACTGCCAAACTGACCGAGCAGGATGTCAGCTCCAGTTGGGCAGGGCTGCGACCGCTGATTCACGAGGATGGCAAATCGCCTTCCGAGCTGTCGCGCAAGGACGAGATTTTTTATTCGAATAGCGGGCTGATTACGATTGCGGGCGGCAAGCTGACCGGATTCCGCAAGATGGCAGAGCGCATCGTGGACGTAGTCGCCAAACAGTTGACGGCAGAAGAAGGAAGATCGTTCAAGCCGTGCCAAACGGACACAATCGTGCTGTCGGGCGGCGAGTTCGCCTCCGGGAAAATGATCCCTGCCTATGTGAAAAAGCAAGCAGAGCGGGTGCGCGATTTTGGCATCTCGGAAGAGCAAATTCGCGTTCTTGTAGGAAAGTTCGGCAGCAATAGCGAAAAAATAGTAACAGCGTGTCTTGAATACATTGCCAACAACGAGACACAGTCGGCGGCGGAAGCGCTGCTTTTGGCTGAGCTGCACTACGCACTGGAAGAAGAAATGGTCATGACTGTCAGCGACTTTTTGATCCGTCGCACAGGCCGACTGTTTTTTGAACGCGATTCATTGGAAAGCATATACCCGATGGTGGCCGACGAGCTGGCCAACAAGCTGCATGCGGACGCAGAGCAAAAAGACCGGGACTTGAAAGCTTTTGCCGAGGAATACCATCTAGCCAAAACATTTCAATAGGGGTGACTCCTGATTGGCCAACCAGATTAATCAGCCTATTCTTCCGGCTGCCCGAACACTGAAAGAATTTGACGAGCTGATGGAGACGTGCTACGAACGCATTATTTTGCTGAACGCCCATGTAGCGCAAGTAAAGCCTTTGGGCAAGCGGGCGAGAGCGTTTGGAAAAAAACTGCTCATTCACGCCGACCTCATCGACGGATTGAAGTCGGATGAGTATGCGATGGAATTTCTTGCGCAGGAAGTGAAGCCTGACGGAATCATCACGACGAGAAACAGTGTGGTTTTGGCCGCGAAGAAAAAAGGGCTGATTTCCATCCAGCGTCTTTTCCTGATCGATACGATGGCATTGGACAGCAGCCTTACGCAGCTGGAGCGGACGAAACCGGATTACGTGGAAGTGCTGCCGGGGATCATCCCGCATTTGATCGAGGAGATCATGGAGCGGACCCGTATCCCGATCATCGCAGGTGGCTTCATCCGTACGAAGGAAGACGTGGATCGGGCTTTGCAGGCAGGTGCGACCTCTGTCACTACCTCCCGCAGAGAGCTGTGGGCAAAATCATAGGATAACAAGGGCGAATCCAGCAAAAAGCCGGACATTCCAAGCGGGGAATGTTCCGGTTTTTTGCCTTTTGGCGCGACAGACGTCTTAGGCATGCAGCTGGGAAAGGTAGTAGAAAACATAGGTAGATACCTGATTTTTCCTCTGGGAAAGATAGTTGTCTATGCGGCTTTATCTCCTCTGGCATATATACATATAGTCATCCAAAAACAAGAGGAAAGAAGGCGACAGCATGAATTATCAAAGTTCGCAATGGCAGTCCTCGTATTCTTCTTCGACTGGGCAATCTTCCTATTATCCATGGCAGCGGGATGGTCAACGCCCTCCTGGCTGGGATCATCGCGGCGGAGGAAGCTCGCAAGGCTGGAACCACAGACGCAGATGTCCTGACCGTTGCCGCAACTGTCCGCCCCAATGCTGCGGCCGTCGTCATTGGTAATTTCTCTCTTAAAAAGAGCCAATCTTCCACATTAGCGGGAGATTGGCTTCTTTTCAATGCGGGGCTGCATGGCTTGGTCCGTTGCAGGTCAACGGCTGGAGAACGATTCCCATTCTGCGGACACCTTCTTCTATGCCGTCCTCGGAAACATTGCCGTACCCAATCACAATCTTGTCTTCATGTCTGCCTTTCCCAATCGCATGTTCCTCCACAGGGTAGACGCGCACGCCAGCAGCTTCCAGTGCAGTCAAGACATCCGATGTAAAGGAGATGCCGTCAAAAGCAGCGACGATGTGCAGCCCGGCAGCTTCTCCCCAGATGGTGGCGCGATCGGCAAACGTGCGGCGCAGCGCCTCTATCAGGCATTGGCGCCGTTTTTTGTACAGCTTTTTCATTTTGCTGATGTACTTTTCCAGATGGCCTTCCTCGATGAAGCGACCGAGAGCGAGCTGTTCGAGCGAAGGCGTGTGCAGGTCGGACAGCCATTTGGCTTTGTGATACCGCTCGACCAATGTTTCCGGCAGGACAAGGTAGCCGAGGCGCAGGCCAGGCGACAATATTTTGCTGAAGGAGCCGATGTAGATTACCCGCTCGGGGGCCAACCCCTGGATCGAGCTGATGGGCGGGCTCTCATAGCGAAATTCGCTGTCGTAATCGTCCTCGACGATGTAGCAATCGACTGAGCGCGCGTATTGGATCAGCTGGATTCGCCGCTGGATCGTCAGCGTAGTGCCGAGCGGAAACTGGTGGGATGGCGTCACAAAGGCAAAACGGGGTCTGCTGCCAGCGAGTGGCGAAGGCAGACTGTGCATGTTCATGCCGTACTCGTCAACGGGAACCGGACAAAGTCTGGCTCCTGTCGAGGTGAAGATCGACTGGATATCCTGGGTGATCGGGTCTTCGATGAGCACGCAGCTTTCGCGGTTCAGCAAAACTTTGGCAATCAAAGTAAGCGCCTGAGTCGCGCCGGAGGTCATGACGATTTGCTCAGGAGCGCATTGCACGCCGCGCGTCCGGTACAGATAGCGGCTCAGTACATCGCGCAGCTCAGCGCGTCCCTCGGGCCGATTGTAGCCGAAAGCCGACAAGGGGGCATCGTGGCACACCTGTTGTACGGTTTTGCCCCACAAGCTGCGGGGAAATTGTTCGAGCGCAGGCACGCCTGAACGAAAATCAATGAGGTGCTCCGGCTGATCGCCTGCCGAGGGGAGCGGTCGTTCCTGTCCGCGAGCGAACTGCTCCAAATAAATGCCTGCGGCGACAAAATAGCCCGAGCCTTGTCTGCTTTCGATATATCCTTCAGCGAAAAGCTGGTCGTAGGCTTCGATCGCGACATTTCGGGAAATGCGCAGCTCTTGCGCCATTTTTCGGGTGGAAGGCAGCTTGAAGCCGGCTGCCCAGTCGCCGCGCAATATTTTGTCGCGAAATTCTGTATAAATTTGCCGGGTCAAAGGAATCGGCTTGTCCCGATCGATGGGCACCCATAGCATGGCGAATGCGCCTCCTTTCCAACTGGTCCTGTCCAAACAGGCCCAAACTGGATCTGATCGTCTCCAGCTTATCATGTTAGGGTGAGGGAAGAGAAGAACGCCCAGTCAAAGGAGAGAGCGCATGTGAACAACCAGGAAAAGCAGACTGCCCACGTATTGAAAACAATCGCCCGGGATGAGAGCATCAAGCAATTTGTCCAAAGCACCCCCCAGTTGTACAAGCTGCTTTTATCCGCCGCGAAGTGCTATGTAACGGGCGAGACTCGTGAAGAAGCGATGCATGTTGCCGCCAGATTAAAGCAGTGGGGCTATCAGACATCCATCGAGTACATCGGGGAAAATACACTGGACGAAGCAACGGCACAGCTTGCCAAGCGGGAATTTTTGCAGGTAGCGAAAGACTGTTCCCGGCTGGACACCGCTGCCAACATTTCGTTTGATCTCTCGCATCTGGGGCTGTTGATTCAGCCGAAGACCGCGCTGGAACACGTAAAGGAAATGGCGGAATGCGCCAAAGCGCACGGGCAGTATTTGATGATCAGCATGGAGGAGTCGGAGAAAACCGAGGCGATTTTGCAAATGTACGAGCGCCTGACAGAGCGCCACGCTAACGTAGGCATCACGCTTCAGGCCCATCTGCACCGCTCCGTGGACGATCTCAAGCGACTGCTGCATCTGCCGGGAAAAATTCGCCTGGTCAAAGGAGCGTTCCAGGAGCCGCAACAACTGGCGCTGCCGAGGTCGGCGGAGCTGAACGAGCGGTATTTGCAACTGGCTGAACGGTGCGTGGAGGCTGGTCACGAGTGCGCATTGGCAACGCATGACCAGGCGATTGTGGCTGCCCTCTGTGAACGAGGTTACTTGCAGCGGCCGAATGTGGAGCTGGAACTGCTCTACGGCGTGCGGCCCGAATTGGCCCGCGAGCTGCGCAAAAAGGGGCTGCCCGTGCGGGTGTATTTGACGTATGGAACCGAGTGGTACTTGTACTTGTGCCACAGGCTTGCCGAGCATCCGGCGCATGTGCATCAGGCAATCGCGGACATGTTCGATCCGACCCGGATTCGCGATTCCGAGTACGACACAACCAGAGTCGAAGCATGAGACGAAAAGCTGCCTCCTTTCCGTGCGGGGCAGCTTTTTGCATACACTCCACCTGCGATGAAGGCCAATCGTTCCCCTTTGCAAAATTAACTGTAGCTTTTTTCCCGTCAATCGCGTCTTAATTTGTATGAAAAAGACGAATAGACTGCAAACGAATTGACCATGGAGGTATTGAGGGAATGAAAATGGTGAAGGGCAAGCGATGGCTGCTTTCCATGTTCGCGCTCCTGTTGCTGCTGGTGTTGGGACCTGCGCACCAAGGGGCGGTCGCTCTGGCAGAGGGCACGATCCAGCTGAGGGTGAGTGCAGGGATCGATGGCGCGTACAAGGAAGCAGGGCAAGTGCCGATTGTGGTGACTGTAACAAATGGAGGCGCCGATACGGAAGGCAACCTGATGGTAGCGACGGGGAACAGAGGGAACAACCAGTATTCCGCCGCCTATTACCAGCCAGTGTCGATCGCCAAAGGCGTGACCAAGCAAGTAACGATCATGGTGCCTGGTTCAGAGCTGTACAACAGTACGTATGTAGCCATGATGGTAAACGACAAGATCGTAGCGCAAGCGCCCTTGAATGGTCAAAGCTACAGTAACGATATGGTAATGATCGGGGTGCTGGGGCAAAACGCAGATACCGCGAATTTCCTCTCGGCGCTGCCGCGGGATACGTTTCCAAATCCGGCGAAAGCAGTGCCGATGAAGCCGGAGAATGTTCCGACTTCGGGCGTGCAGCTGCAAATGCTCAACATGCTGATCCTGAACAATTTTGCCCTGGATTCGTTGAATGAGCAGCAAATTCAGGCGATACGCGACTGGACAAAAGCCGGGGGCAAGCTCGTTTTGGCAGGTGGTGCCCAGTACAAGAAAACCGCAGGAGCGCTCGCTGACCTCTCTCCTGTGGAAGTGACCGGGACTACGAGCGTGACTTCGCTGGCCAACTTGAAGACGGATAAAACGAAGCCCGTTGAGCTGACGGCTCCGTTTACGGTCAGCAACGGTACAGTAAAAGCCGGGAAAGTGCTGTACAGCGAGGGAACAATCCCGCTGTTTGTCGTACATAACGTAGGGGAGGGCAAAGTGCTGTACGCAGCCTACGATCTGGCGGAGGAGCCTGTCGCCAGCTGGGCCGGGAACAGCCGCTTCTGGTCTGACCTTTTGATCAAAGCGTTTGGTTCCTCGCTCGGCGACTTCAAGTCGTCTTCGCTTGACGGCATTTGGCCGCTGCGCGAAGCATCAGATATGAATCCGGACCTGAAAATTCCGGAAGTAAGCTGGTTTGCCCTGTTGTTCGGGATATATGCCCTGATTGCCGGACCTATTTTGTTTTTCATTTTGCGGGCATGGCGCAAACAAAGCTACATGTGGGGCATCGTGCCAGCTTTGGCGATTCTCACGGGGATCGGGATTTTCTCGTTTGGCGCTTTGCAGCGTGGTACGGGCGTCCTCGTCCATCAAGTGAGCTTCGTCCAGCTGCAAAACGATGGACAGGCAAAAGTAAACGGGCTTACCTCCTTTTTTGTGCCAAGAAACGGTGAGTATCGCCTGACTGTAAAAGGGCAAGGACAAGCCCAACCGCTTGCAGATCGGGAGCGGACAGATGTGATTCCTAAAATCTGGACTTCCACCCAGGCGGATCAAACGGATATTCAGTTCCGCGACGTAGAATTTTGGTCGACGCGCAAAGTGGCGACAGAGCATACGATTTCCGATGCAGGCAGCTTTGAGTCGAACTTGTCTTACAAAGAAGGAGCCTTAACAGGAACGGTTACGAACAAGACCAAGTTTGCCCTGCGCGATTTGACGATTTTTTCCGGTAACCAAGTGCAGGAAATTAGCGAGCTGGCACCTGGAGCAAGCATTGAAGTCAATCTGCCGTTCCAGCCAGCAGCCCAGGCGAGATGGAGCAATCGTCAATCGTACGCTACGACGGCGCTGCCTGCGCATCTGCGCTCCATTCAAACAGAGCAGACGCGTGAGCAAGTCATGATCGAAATGCTGGAAATGACTGATCGCAGAAACAATCAGAACGAAATCGTGAGAATCGCAGGCTGGACCAACCAATCGGTTGTCGATGCTGTCGTGCAAAACGAAAACACCAAGCTGGAGAGCCTTACACTAATTACTTCCGAACTGAAGGTGCAGCCTTCCAAAGACGGACATGTCTACTATCCGACAGGTACATTCGATGTCACGATGTCGGGCAGCTCCGTTCCGGTTGGCGATGAAGGGGACGGCTACCGCTTGCCGGCAGGAGACATTACCTTTGACTTCAATCTGAGTCAGGAAAACAAGAAGCTGAAGATCACAAACGTGTATTTGTACACCTGGTCGGATGACAACACGCCGTTTTCCAAGGAAGTGTACAACTGGAAGGCAAAAGCTTACGAGCCGTTTGAAAAAGCGTTCAACAACACCGTCATGTCAGGCGACAAGGCTGCCCTGTACGTGTCGGCAGACGGCATGATGCGCATCAAGTTTGCCCATCAGCTGCCTGATGAACGCCATATCGGCATTCCGAATGTGAGCGTGGAAGGGAAGGTGAGCCAGCAGTGATCCAAATTCGCAATTTGCAAAAGAGCTACGGGAAAATGCAGGCGTTGAAGGGCCTGACAATGGACATTGAAAAGGGCACGGTTTTCGGTTTCGTCGGCCCGAATGGGGCAGGAAAATCTACGACCATGTCCATTCTGGCTACCTTGCTTGCCCCTACGAGCGGCAAAGCGTACGTGGGCGGCTACGAGGTGACGAGTCACCCGAAGGAAGTCCGCAAACTGATCGGCTACATGCCGGACTTTTTCGGCGTCTACGACAACTTGACGGCAGAGGAGTACCTGGACTTTTACGGTGCGAACTACGATATTCCGGCTGCGGAAAGAAAACAGATCATTCCGCAACTGCTCGATCTGGTCAATCTCAGCCACAAGCGCGACGCGTACGTTGATTCGTTGTCGCGGGGGATGAAGCAGCGGCTTGGGCTGGCCCGCTCCCTGGTGCACAACCCGGAAGTGCTGATTCTCGACGAGCCCGCCTCCGGTTTGGACCCGCGGGCGCGGATCGAGCTGCGCGAGATTTTGAAGGAACTGCGCGATATGGGCAAGACGATCATCATCAGCTCGCACATTTTGCCTGAGCTGGCAGAGATGTGCGATGTCATCGGGGTGATTGAAGAAGGGAATCTCGTCGCATTTGGACGAGTCGATGAGATTTACGCGAAAATGCAGGAGCAGCGCGTGCTGCGCATTCGCTTGACTGGCCAGCTTGAGGAAGCGATGACGCAGTTGCGTGAAATGCCTGTGATCACGAGCGTAACGCGCGAAGGAAGCTGGGTTGTCGCCGGGTTTGCCGGAAACGACGAGCAGCAGGTGGAGCTGTTGCGGGAACTGACGACAGCTGGTTATCCGGTGGCAGCCTTCAACGAAGCGGTGGGCGATCTGGAAGACATCTTTTTGGAAATTACGAAAGGGGTGGGCTCATGAACGTCCTGAGAAGATTGCGCAACCCTGTGTTATTCAACGAATGGAAATTGCGGATGCGGACGAACCGCGCCCCGTGGATCATTTTGTTTTACTTGCTGGTGTTGGGAACTATGACGTTGCTCGCCATCTTTTTCATGACGAATGGCGGCAGCTACTACAAGCCTGGCGAGACGCGGGAGCTGTTCATGATGCTGTCGATCTTTCAACTCGGCATGATCGGCTTTCTCGTTCCGGGTCTGACCGCAGGGGTAATCTCGGGAGAGCGCGAACGGCAGACGCTGAGCATCCTGCTGACGACAAACATAAGCGCCACGAGGCTGATTTTGGGAAAATGGCTGGCTTCGCTCAGCTTCATGATGTTTCTCGTGTTCGCCACCATCCCGCTGTACGCGATTGTCTTTTTGTATGGCGGGGTGTCTCCGCTGCAACTGATCAAAGTGTTCGGCTTCTACGTCGTTACCATGCTGGTAGTCGGCAGCATCGGCGTACTTATATCGACCTTGATCAAACGGACGGGAATTGCCACGGTCGTCAGTTATGCAGTCGTATTCGGTGTGGCGATCGGCACAAGCGTGCTGGCGGAAATTATTCGCCAGTTCATCCGTTATCAAAATCGGATGAATCAGGTGACTTCTCCGCCGAACTCCATCTGGCCCGATCTGTTGCACAGCATCAACCCGGTGTTTGCCATGCTGAACATTTTTGAAGAAGGGCCTGTCCAGGATTTGAGCAGCTTCACCAACGCCCAGAGCTTTTGGGCGAATGTCGATCCATTTTGGAATTACTGCCTGTTTTATGGGGGATTGACTGTTGTTTGCCTGTTGCTTGCGATTTACTTCATCCAGCCTGTGCGCGGACGGAAGCGCAAGGCGTCAGCCGGGGAGCAGTAAGCCATGTTTACCGCGAAACCGGACAATGAGCTGAAGTCGCTGCTGAAGCCAGTGCGCAGAAAGCTGCAAAACCAGGTACTGATCCAACAAATCACGTTGTACGGCTTGTGGGGGGCGGGGGGAAGCGGACTGCTTCTCCTCGCTGCCCGTTTTTGGCCGATCCCGTATTACGCGTGGCTGGCGGTAGCCATGTTTCCTCTAGGGCTGGCGATTGGCTGGATGAGCACGAAGTGGCGACAAACGACTTGGCAAAAGAGTGCGCAGGCGGCAGACGGCAACGGGCTTGCCCAGCGCGTGGAGACGGCGTGGGAGCATCGCGAAAGCACCTCCTCCGTCGCGGTCATGCAGCGGGAAGATGCGCTGCGGCATTTGCGCAAAAACTTGCCGGACATCATCGAGAGCATTCGCGTTTGGGCCGGGCTGAAAAACAGGTTGTTCGTCACAGGCGGTTTGCTTTTGCTGTGCTTGCTGCTCCTGGTTTGGCCCAATCCGCAAGATGTGCGGCTTCTTCAGATGGAGCAGGCAAAACAGGCAATCGCCAAGGTGGAAAAAGAAATCGAGGAAATCAAGGCGAAAACGAAAGCAAATGAAGGGTTGAGCGAGGCTCAGAAGAAACAGCTGGAAGAGATGCTGGAGCAAGCGAAGAAGAGCATCGCCAAAGCAGACGATCCCGCCGGACGGCTCAACGCGCTGCGGGCGGCAGAAAAGCAGCTGGAAAAGCTGCGGGCAGCGGAGCAGAACAAGACAGCATCGCTGCAAAGCTTGCAACGCAGTCTCGGCAGCCAGAAGTCGACAAAATCAGTGGCCGACGCATTGGCCAAAAGCGATCGCGAAGCATTGAAAACGGCGCTTGCCGAGATGGCAAAAGAGCTGGAAAAGATGAAAGAACAGGAGCGGGCTGATCTGGCCCGGGAACTGGAAAAAGCCGCAGAACAGTTGAAAAAGGACGCGGAATCCGCCAATGCGCAAGAGCTGGCGGATACGGCCAACCAGTTGGCACAGGCCGCCAAGGAAATCGCAGCCGGGCAAGACCCGGAAGCGATGAAGGCGCTGGAAAACAGCCTGCTGCAAGCGATGGGAGCAACCGAGCAGTCCCAGCAGGCGATGCTCGCGGCCTCCCAGGCGGCAGCTTCGCTCACTCAGTCGCAGATGACGCTGGCAAGCGCCGCAGCTGCCGGAAGCAATAACGGGGCGAGTGGAACCGGAGCAGGCCAGGCAGTCCCTGCGTCGACTACCCCGGGAAACAACCAGGCAGCAACGGGCAGCGGAGCGTCAGCCAATGCGAACGCTGCGGCCAATCAGACGAATCAGGCGAATCCGCCTGCAAACGGCAACACAGGAGCAGGTCAAGGCAACGGCTCAGGAAAAGGTGCCGGGAACGGCGCGGGCAATGGTTCGGGAAATGGCGCCGGAGCAGGCGCAGGCGGCGGAAGCGGAAACGGTCAAGGGCCGGGAGGCGGACTGGGCGCAGGAAAGCACGAGCTGGTCACGATTCCGACCAGCCGCATCGGCGGGGAAAATGGCCCTTCCGAAACGGTAGGCGGCCCTTTGGGAGCAGGTCCTTCCCAGTCGCAGCAAAACAGCCAGACACAGGTGACCTCCGGCGGAACGCTGCCGTATGAGGAAGTGTACGGCCAGTACGAGCAGTTCGCCCGCGAGAGCATGGAAAAAGGCACGATTCCCGGCGACTATCAAGATATCGTCAAAGACTATTTCAGCAAAATTGAGCCTTAGAAAAGGAGGGCGCGGCTATGGCACAGCAAACGCTAGAAGATTGCTTGCAGCGAGTAGAGCTAGTCAGACAAGAGATCGGAAAAGTATTGGTGGGACAAAAAGACGTCGTCGAGCAACTTTTGTGGGCGGTGTTCGCGGGAGGCCATGCTCTTTTGGAGGGCGTACCCGGTCTGGGGAAGACGCTGCTCGTGAAAACTTTGTCGCAAGCTTTTGAACTGTCTTTTCAACGCATCCAGTTCACTCCTGATTTGATGCCGACTGATATTACAGGGACAAACATTCTTCTCGTGGACGAGACGGGGCAGCAGTCGTTCCAGTTCCAGCACGGACCGATTTTTGCCCATGTCGTACTCGCCGATGAAATCAACCGGGCAACACCGAAGACGCAGAGCGCGCTGCTTGAGGCCATGCAGGAGCGCACGGTTTCCGCAGGGGGCGTCACTCGACCGCTGCCTGCGCCGTTCTTCGTTTTGGCGACACAAAACCCGCTGGAGCAAGAAGGGACTTATCCGCTGCCCGAGGCCCAGATGGACCGCTTTTTGCTGAAAATCGACGTGCCGTACCCGACAGCTGACGAACTGAAGGCAATCGTACAGCGCACGACGACCGGGCAAGCGATTCCGGTAGAAAAGGTGGCATCCGGCGAGCAAATCGGGCAAATTCAGCAGGCCGCCCGCGACATTTTGGTGGCAGATGCGGTGCTGGACTATGCTGTCAACTTGCTGCTTGCGACTCACCCTGGCGAGCGGGCTGTCGCTTCTGTCAATCAGTACGTGCGAAACGGGGCAGGGCCGCGCGGGGTGCAGGCAATCGTCTCCCTGGCAAAAGTGCGGGCGCTGCTTTCCGGGCGTTACAATCTCGCCTACGAGGACGTGGAAGCGGTAGCTTTGCCAGCCCTTCGCCATCGCATTTTCCTCAATTTTGAAGGCGAGGCGAGCGGAGTGCGGGCCGATCAGATCATCCGCGATATTTTGGACGCGCTGTCGGGGCAGAAAGCATGAGTCAGCACCTGCTTGACCCGGCATGGCTTGCCAGACTGGAACGGATGCAGCTTGCCACCAGGAAAGCCGTCAGCGGCAGCCATGCGGGAAAGAGACGGGCCAGACAGCTGGGCAGCTCGATGGAGTTTGCCGACTTCCGGGCGTACGTGCCGGGAGACGACTTGCGCCAACTGGATTGGAATGCGTATGCGCGCTCCGGCAAGCTGTTTTTGAAAAAGTATTTGGATGAAACCGAGCTTCACGTGAGCTTGTATATCGATTGCAGCCGCTCCATGGGCTACGGGCAGCCGAGCAAGCTGTCGCGCTCGGTGCAGATTGCCGCGGCTTTGGGGTACTTGTCGCTGTGCCACCTCGATCACGTATCCGTCTACGCATTCGATCACCGCATCGTAGCGTCCTTGCAAGGGTTGCAGGGCAAAGGTCAGGCGCATCGGCTGCTTTCCTTTTTATCGGCGATCGGGGAAGGCGGCCCGGGGGATTTGCATGGCGCACTCCGCCAGCCTGGAGCAGTTCGCGGCAAAGCAGGTATTTCGATCGTGCTTTCCGATTTTTTGTTCCCGGACGGCTACGCGGAAGGGCTGGCCTACTTGCAGGCGGCGCGGCAAGAGGTGACGCTTGTGCAGGTACTTTCCCAGGAGGAACGGCAGCCGGATTACGCAGGCGAGCTGCGGTTGATCGACGCCGAGACCGGACAGGCAAAAGAAGCATCGATGACTGCCTTGTTGCTGGCCGAGTACGCGAAAAGCTTGCGCGATTTTCGCCAGGAGCTGGCTGCTTTTGCCTACGGAAGAGGCATCGCTTACATAGAGATCGAAGCGGAGCAATCGCTGGAATCGGTCGTCTTTCACGTATTTCGGCAGGCGGGCATGATTCGCTAGAGAGGAGAGAGACTTCATGCAGTGGATGGGACTTTCCAACATCTGGTTTGCATTGATCATCCCGGCCATCATCGTCCTCTACCTGCTCAAAAGAAAAGTAGAGGATCGCGTCGTGCCGAGCACGCTGCTTTGGCAGCGAACGTTGCAAAACTGGGAGGCGGTGCGGCCATGGGAAAAGCTGCGGCGCAACTTGCTATTGTTCCTGCAACTGCTGGCGGCATGCTTGCTCGTTCTGGCACTGACCAGACCAGCCATGCCAACGGAAGGGATCACGGCTGACCACACCGTGCTTGTCGTCGATACATCAGGCAGCATGCTGGCAAAAGAGGGAGAAGAGACGAGGCTGTCACGGGCCGTCTCCGAAGCGAAGGCGCTGGTCGAGAAGCTCGGCAGCGCTCAGACGATGACCGTGATTGCCGCCGGGAGCGAGCCGAATGTGCTGGTGTCCAAAAGCGCCGACAAAACCGAGCTGACAGCGGCGCTGCAAAAGCTGACAGCCAACATGGGAACGTCTGACCCGCTGTCTGCGCTGTCGCTGGCGGGAGCGATCGCGGCGAATGAACCGGGAAGCGGCGTCATCTGGATCGGGGATGGCAATGTGGAGCGAAAGCTGGCGACCCAGTCATTGTCCGCCTCGTCCGCAAGCTTTCGCTTCATGCAGATGGGGAGAACGCGTGAAAATGCGGCGATTGCCGCCTTTGTGACACAGGCCGGGCCAAACGGTGTCGAAGCCCTTTTGCGCATCGATAACCATGGCAGCGCCCAGTCGCGAGGAACCGTCACGATTTTTGATGACAAAGGCAAGCTGCTGGACACGAACCAGTTTGCCATCGAGACAGCACGTTCCGGGACGTTTTCGTTCACAGAGCTGCCTGTCTCGACTGCCTATCGCGCTGTCATTGCGCCGGAGCAGGACGGCTTGCCGCAAGACAATGAAATCTGGAGCGTGCCATTTGCGGCGAGCAAAGGAAAAGCCGTGCTGTACACTCCGGCGGGCAATCGCTTTTTGCATCAGGTCATGCAGACCGTTGGCAGCCTGGAGGTGGAAACCGTCCAGAACGCTCCCGGGCCGAATGCCGAGGCGCGCGATTTGTGGGTGTTCGACGGCGAAGTGCCGGACAAGCTGCCGCAGGGCAATATTTTGCTGATCGCGCCAGACAGGAAAACGGATTGGCTGCCGCTTGCAGGCGAGCAGGAGCTGGAGCAGGGACCGCAAGCCGTCTCCGCAGATGATCCGATGCTCAAATACGTGGATTGGCGCGAGGTGCATATTGCCAAAGCGGCGGTTTTAGGCGAAATGCCCGGGATGAAGACACTCGTGCGAGCTGGTGACGCGGATTTGGTCAAGGCTGGCGTGATCGACGGCAGGCGCATCGTCGTGTTTGCTTTTGACTTGCACGACTCCGATTTTCCGTTGCGCCCGGCTTTTCCCATTTTCATGCAAAATGTTGTGAACTGGCTGTCGCCAGCGCAAACGGCACCCATCGCCACCAGTCATCCGGGAGAGAGCCTGAGCATTCCGCTCACGCCGGGGGCAACGGAGAGAAGCTTGACGTATCCCGATGGTCAGCAGCAAGCGATCAAGGCAAACGGAACGGTCTTGACGATACAGGTGCCGGAGCAGATCGGCTTGTACAAACTGGACGAGACATTGGACGCGGGAGCTGTGAGCAAGTATTTTTCCGTGCGCCTGAGTGAGAGCGAGTCGGATATTACGCCGAAAACGCTCAGTGTTGCCAGTTCGCAGGCTGGACAAGGCGAAGCAGAGCAGCAAAGAGCGGGCACAGGCACGCGGGAGTTGACGTACTGGCTGGCAGCGCTTGTGCTCTTGGTTTTGCTTGTGGAATGGAGGGTGTACCAACGTGGGTATTAACTTTACACAGCCGTGGCTTTTGCTGCTTTTGTTGCCTGCTGCCTACCTCGTGATCCAGTGGTGGCAAAAGCAAAAGCAGATGCCCGCAAGCAGAAAAACCGTTATTGCCACCCTTCGTTTCGTCTTGTTCGCGCTGCTCATTTTCGCGTTGGCAGGGACGCAGCTGCTCACGCCTGTTCAAGCCAAGACGGTTGTTTTTGTCGTGGACCGTTCAGCCTCGATGAAGGACGATCAGCGGGTGCTCTCGTTTTTGCGAGACGCTATCGGGCAAAAGCGTGCGGAAGACAAGTATGCAGTCGTTGCCGTCGGAGCTGACGCCGCTGTCGACCAGCCGTTGACATCGCGCGAAGAGCTTGCGCCGCTGGGAGTCGAAGTGAACCGCAACGCGACGAATCTGGAAGAAGGAATACGGCTTGCGGCGGCGATGATTGGGAGCAACACGAGAGGCAAAGTCGTGCTGCTCACCGATGGGATCGCGACGAACGGCGATGCTTCCCGGCAAACGAAGCTGGCGCAAGAACGCGGCATCAGCGTAGAGGCTGTGTCCTTGCAGCAGCCGCAAGGAGACGAAGTCGTTCTGTCGTCTGTGCAAGTTCCGCAAAGGTTGTACGCCGGAGAAGAGTATGCGATCACAGTCGATGTGGAGAGTTCGCTTGCCACAGAAGCGACGCTGCGGTTGTACGAAGGCAACCGCGCAGTTGGTCAGCAAACGGTGCAAATCGATAAAGGAAAAAACCGCTTTGTCTTTTCGCAAAAAGCGATGGAGCAAGGCTTTCACCGTTATCGGGTGGAAATCGAGCCTCGCCAGGATACCGTTCAGGCGAACAATCAGGCAACGGCTTATACCCAGGTAGCCGGAGCGCCTGTCGTCCTCGTGCTGGAAGGACATCCGGGCGCGGCGAAAAATCTCGTGCAGGCGCTCCGGGCAGGCGGGATGCAGGTCGAACAGCGCGAGCTTGCGCTTTTGCCCAAGGAGCTTGCGGGCTACAAGCAATACGCGACGATCGTGTTGTCCGATGTGTCCGCTACCCAAATGAGTGACGCTGACATGGAGCGCATGAGGACAGCGGTGCGCGATCTGGGGCTGGGGCTGATTATGACCGGAGGAAGCGAGAGCTTCGGAATGGGCGGCTGGTTCCAGACGCCGATCGAAGAAGCGCTTCCGGTGCATATGGATTTGCGCGGAAAACAACAGCTTCCTTCTCTCGGGCTGGAACTGGTGATCGACAAATCCGGCAGCATGAGCTCAGATGCCAGAGGTGTCGATAAAATGGAGCTGGCGAAGGAAGCCGCGATTCGGGCTACGACCATGATGAATCAGCAAGATTCCATCGGAGTCATCGCGTTTGACGGTGATCCGTGGGAAGTGGTTGCCCCGCAGACCGTCGCCAACAAAGAAGAGATTCACCAGCAAATCGGCCGCATTCGCGCCGATGGCGGAACAGATATTTACCCCGCGCTGCAGCTGGCGTACGATCGGGTGAAACAGATGAATACGCAGCGCAAGCACGTGATTTTGCTGACGGATGGACAGTCAGGCATGCAGGATGACTACCAGGGGCTATTGCAGCAAATGACCTCCGAAAATATTACGGTGTCGACAGTCGCGGTGGGAGATGATGCGGATCATACGCTTTTGGAAATGATCGCGAAAACAGGCAATGGCCGCTATTACTTTGCCAATGACGCCGAATCGATTCCGAAAATTTTCAGCAAGGAGACGGCACTGGCCAGCCGGACATTCATCGTCGAAAAGCCGCAAATTCCCGAAGTGACAGGAGCCGGCATGTGGCCGAGCTTGCAGCAGGCATTGCCGCCGCTAAGGGCGTATGTGGCGACAACAGCCAAACAGACAGCGGAGACGTCACTGATGAGTATGGATGACGACCCGATTTTGACCCGCTGGCAGTACGGGCTGGGACGCGCTGTTGTCTGGACGAGCGATCTCGAAGGCAAATGGGCGCCTGACTGGGTGAGTTGGGGTGGCACTGGCCGTCTGTGGAATGAGGTAGTCGCCTGGACATTCCCGCAAATCGCGGAAGGAAAGTGGAAAGCGCGGACAAGCCTGGACGGAGCTGCGGGCAGTGTAAAAGTGACGATGCCTGCCGGGGCAAGCTTGCCGCAAGAGCTGGAGGCGGTTGTCCTCAACGAGAAAATGCAGCGGGAGATCATCAAGCTCAAACCGATTGCCCCAGGGGTTATGGAAGGCAAGTTCGAGACGGCAGACCCCGGCACGTACATGATCCAGATATCCGAAAAGAGTCAGGGACGCGTACTCGCGAGTCAAACGACAGGACTGACCGTATCTTACTCTCCCGAATACGGAATGTCGCGGGATGGAGAAACAGAGCTGCGCACCTGGCTGCTCGCAGGTGGCGGCAAACAGATCAGCGAACCGCAGGAAGTCTACGGCGGTCCGTTTCCCGCCAAGTGGGACACGCAATCCATCGGGGAGTGGCTGTTGATGCTTGCGGCATTGCTTTTGCCAGTAGATATTGCGGCGCGCCGCTTGCAACTGCCCGATCAATGGTGGACAAGGCTCGCGGGCCTGTGGCGCAGATCAGCATCGCCTGCAACAGCCGGGTCGCAGCCGCAGCAAACGGTATGGACGCAGCTGTCAGACAGACGTTCCGCGACCCAGCGTTCGCGTTCAGATGCCCCGGCGCACATTCGCAAAGACAGTGATTTGACTGCTTTCCAAGCAAAAGGCACGGCCAAGACCGTGCAGGAACCGTTGAAAAACAGACCAGCAGCGGTATCGGGACAACAGCCGCCGTCCCGCGAGGAACAGCAAGATTCGGATGATACGCTCAACAGGCTGCTCGCGGCGAAGAAACGTCGAAGCAAACCGTGAGCAGCGAAAAAGCAGCCCGGTACATGGCCAGGCTGCTTTTTCTTCTATTATTCGGGATGATTGCGGGTAGCGCGACCTGCTTCGTAGGGAGTGGTTACTCCTTCGTACAAAAGATGCATGCTCATGCCAAGCGCGGCGTGATCCTGATTGTGGCAATGGTCCATCCAAAGGCCGGGATTGTCAGCGCGAAAGGCGACTTCGTATGTCTCGCCCGGCGCTACATTCAGCGTGTCCGTCCACCAGGGACTTCCTGTAGTCTGTCTGCCGTTGCGTGTGAGGACGAGCATGTGATGACCGTGAAGATGCATCGGGTGATCCATGAAGCTGCGGTTGACGAAAGTCATTTTCACCAGGTCGCCCTCCTGGACGAGCATCATCGGCGTGTCGGGAAACACCTCGCCGTTTATCGTCCACAGACCGTCGATGCGGCCATCGTACATCCCGAAGGCGACATCAAACAGCAGAACGTATTCGCGATCGTACGATGTGGCGAGATCAAAAGGCAAAGGCAGCGGAGCGCCGTAGCGAGCAGGATCGAACAGCGGCAAGTCTGCTTGCAGGTTCGGCAAGGCATCGCCTCCGTCCGGGCTGAGCAGCAATCCTTTGCCGCGGTTTTTGCCTTGGGTCGCTTGTGTGAACAAGACGGGGCGATTCGGCATGGTAAAGGAGACGTCATATCTCCCTCCGGCAGCAAGCTTCAGCGCTTGGTTGGCAAGCAAATTCGGCTCGTTGACTTCGTTTCCGTCAATGGCGCTCACTTGAAAAGAAGTGCCGAGGAGCTGATAAGTGACGGGCAGGTTTTCCGCGTTGATGAAACGAAGTCTTACAGGAGTACCAGGGGCAACCGTTTGCTTGGCAAGCATGTCTGCGCCATTCAGCGTCGGTCCCTCTCCTTTTGGTTTGTGATGAATGAGGGCAAGATCGCGGATGGCAGGCTCTGACCGAGATGCATTTGCATTGGCAGCAGGCTCAATCACCATAGCGCCAAAAAGCCCTTTTCGCACCTGGACAGAGGCTTGCTGATGCGAGTGGTACCAAAAGGTTCCGGCTTGCTCGGCGCGAAAGCGGTAGACGTGCTTTTCGCCAGGAAGTACAGCGTCCTGTGTCGCTCCGGCTACGCCATCTTCGGCGTTGGGAACGTTCAGACCGTGCCAGTGAATGGTGACGCCATCAGCGATATCTTTGTTTTCCAGGACGATCTCAACCAGCTCGCCTTGCTTGAGCCGCAGCTCTGGCCCGGGGTATTGCCCGTTAAAGGTCCAGGCTTCCAGCGTATTTCCGGAAGGCAGCCGAATCGTCGCTTTTTGCGCCGTCAATGCGAATTTCCGCTCTGCCGTGCCCGCACGCGGCCCAGTCAAGTCCGCTACACTGACCGTTTTGGCATTCGACGAGGGCGCAGTGCCGCTGTCCGGCGCATGACTAGCGTGCGAAAGATGGGCAAGTTGCTTTGTGCTTAGCCCAGTATCGACGTTCGTGTGACTGGTCATGTTGAACTGTTCCGGAAGCAGGCTGGCTTGAAGGGCCTGACTGCCAAACGCGACAAGTCCGGTGGACAGGACCATGAATACACCCGTTGCCCGCAAAAAACGAAAAAGCGGCGCAGGGCGCTTCCATTCTCCGGGGTGGGAGCAACGCTGCTGCTGCCATGATTGAACGATCCAGAGCGCTGAGGTGGCAGCCACCATTACCACCCAGGCGACGAGCAGCGTGGATGGCTCCAGCGTGACAGCAGGGAAGGTAAGCTGCAGGCAGCAGGCTGTGACACTGCCCAGAACGGCAAGCTGCAAGGGAACGATCAGCTCAGGCGCCGAAATCATTTTTCGGAGATGTTCATCCACCCGCTCATGATCTGTAGTGTAAAAAGGGTCTGCTTGCCGCAAAAGACTCATGTCTGCTGAAGCAACCTTTTGCGCAATCAGAGACATGTCGGGATTATCGACAATATAAGATGGCTTGTTGCTGCATCTGCTCAGCTTTGCAGCCAGGTCCAGCAAGCGGGGAAGCGAGAAAAAAAGCACGCAAATAACAGGGACAGTGATCAGCGGGAGAAAGCCGATTGTTTTGTCCTTTATGTAAAGCCAACCGAATGATTGAAAATACGCCCAGGTCAAAAGCAGTTGTCCGGCGAATACAGACAGCGATATCCAGACAAACAGCAGAGTCAAGCGGGTCTTTCTTGCAAGCGCTCGTTTGGTTGGCTGAT
The DNA here is from genome assembly GCF_013284375.2 of Brevibacillus sp. HD3.3A. Taxonomy (NCBI): domain Bacteria; kingdom Bacillati; phylum Bacillota; class Bacilli; order Caryophanales; family Paenibacillaceae; genus Brevibacillus; species Brevibacillus sp. HD3.3A. Next base: position 5,244,258 of record NZ_CP085874.1, on the reverse strand, counting down.
AGACGAGCGTATGGGCGATAAGGGCCGGGATGAGTGTCGTGAGGACCAGAACGAGAAACAAGCCTTGGTGGGTTCCGGCGAGCACCGCAAAATCTGCCATAAATAATTCCTCCCGTGAACAGTTCCATTCTTACATGATAGAGAGCATCGCTGATCAGCCAAACGTACTGGGGCAGTATTTTCCCTCCGTCTCGGGACGGATACATGTGAGTGAAAGGAGTGCGGAAGGCATGTCTTTTGACTTTTTCGAGACATAACAACGCTCGGAACGCTGTCGTTCTCCACCTGGATCATCGTCATCCAGCCAATTCGAGGCAAACGACAGAAACAGGAGGAGACATCAATCATGGAACAAAGAACAGCATGGGAGATTTTCAAGCGAGAGGTAGAAGCGCCATTTGCCGGATGGAATTTTCAGCGGCTCACCCAGACAGGGAGAATGCAGGAAGCTCCGCTGACCTGGAATTATGCGAGTATCGTCAAAGCGCTGATGAACGGGATTGACTCGATGCTCGATATGGGAACAGGCGGGGGAGAACTGCTCGCTTCCTTGCAGCCGCATCCGGCGAGAACGTTTGCGACAGAAGGATACCAGCCCAACGTAGGAGTAGCCCGGGCCAATCTTGCGCCACTGGGCATCGAGGTGGTCGAGGCGGACGGAGAAGATGTGCTGCCATTCGCGGATCGCACTTTTGATCTGATCATCAATCGTCATGAATCGTATTTGCCGAGTGAGCTGTCGCGCTTGCTGAAACCGACCGGGACGTTCGTAACCCAGCAGGTCGGCGGGCAGGACAACCTGGAGTTGAACCGTTTGCTCGGAGCGCCGATTCCTCCCGATTATTTGCACTGGAATCTGGCTTTTGCAGCCGCCGAGCTACAGGACGCAGGCTTTGTCATTTTGCAGCAAAAAGAGGAAATGAGCTTCACCCGTTTCTATGACGTCGGGGCAATCGTCTACTATTTGAAGGCGATCGAATGGCAGATTCGCGACTTCGCGGTAGAGCAATACGCGGAAGCGCTGCTTGCTTTGCAAAAGAAAATGGAGCCGATCGGCTATGTGGATATTCCTAACCATCGTTTCATGATTTTGGCAAAATTAGGGTCATATTCAGTTAATAAATAGGCTCCTTTTTGTCGATAAGACAAATAGGGAGTTCAGTACAAAAGCGCCCTTTGAGGCGTTTTTTGTTTGAAGAAACTTCTGTGGGGGAATTATCGATCTATTAATCTATCGTACAGAGAAAAGGGGAAGTGAGAAAGGATGAACAAGAGCTTGGCTAGTCGGGTGGTCGCGCTCGTGGCTGTGATTGTCGTTTTGACGATGGCAGTCAACGTCTTCATGATCAATCAAAACAGCGCAACCACGATCGAACGGACGCTTTCACGCTCAAGTATTGGAACCGCGATGCATGTAGCGGCAGGCATCGATACAGAGAAGCTCGCCAGTTTCTTGGCCAAGCCCGAGAAAAATGACGAGTACATGTCCATCCAAAAGACGCTGAAAGAGTACATGGACAAGACGGGAGCGCTATACGTATACATTCTCCAGGCAGATGGAGAGAAGGTCAAAATCATGGCGGACGGCATGGTCGAGGATAGCTTCACGATCGGACAGCCTACGACTTCGACCACCTTTGCAGACATCGCGCCCGTGCTTCAAGGCGGAACGAGCAATACGCCCATCGTCAATGATCCGGTTTACGGTTCGTATCTGAGTGCGTTTGCACCGATCCAGGACAAGTCCGGGCAAGTTATGGCTATTCTCGGTGTCGATACCGCTGCGGAAAAGGTCGAGCTGATCAACGAGCTTGTACTGAGTGAAACGATGCCGCGCATCATTATTTCCATGGCGGCGGTGACGATAGTCGCTTTGATTGCGGTCTACTTCGTGGTGAAAAGAATGCTGCGTCCGCTGGGAATCGTACAGGAAGCCTCGGCGAGGATCGCTGGAGGCGATTTGACAGACGCGAAGATCGCCGTCACGAAGCGAAATGATGAAATCGGCCGGATCGTTGTCGCTTTTAGCGAGATGACAACACAGCTTCGCCAAATTATCGGCGGCGTCAAGGAGACGACAGAGCGCATCGACAATATGGCTGTTTCCATTCGGGAAGGCGCTTCCTCTGTTCGCGAGCAAAATAAAAATATCGTGGTTACGAGCCAGGAGATCGCATCTGGCAATGAACAAACGGCAACGGCGATGGAAACTACCGTGCAAACGGTTCAAGAATTTTTGAGCGAGCTGTCCGAGCTGAACAGCGCGATCGAAGCGATGGATGCTGTCTCTAACCAGGTAGCTGACATCGGCCAGAGCAGCTACACAGTATTGCAGGAGTTTTTGGCTGACGGAACGGAAACGAACAACCAGTTCCACGATGTCCAAAACACGATGATGATTTTGGAGGAAAAATCGCGCCGAATCAATGACGTAATTGAAACGATCCAGCAAATTGCAGGACAGACGAACTTGCTCGCGCTGAACGCTGCCATCGAGAGCGCCCGGGCCGGGGAAGCAGGTCGCGGCTTTGCCGTGGTTGCAGACGAGGTGCGCAAACTGGCTGAGCAGACAGGAGCGGCAACGCTGGTCATTCAGGAGAGCATCAAGGACATCCAGGATCAGGTGAAGCAGGCAGCCGAAAAAACGAACGGAACTTTGAACCGTTACAATGCCGGAACACAGCGCCTCGATTCGGTGGCAAAAGGAATCACCGAGCTGTCCACGATGACGAACACGCTCAAAACTTCGCTGGCCAATGTGATTGCAAGCGTTGAAACCATGAAGCACGGTCAAAACAAGGTGAACGAATCCGTATTGACCGTAACGGCGATTTCCGAACAGACAGCCGCTGCGACCGAAGAGGTGTCGGCTACAATTCATGACGTCAGCGGCAACGTGGACCAGTTTGTCGTCGAAATTCAGGACGTTACCGAAAGCATCCAGGAGTTGCGCAGAAAAGTGGATACGTTCCGCTTGTAAGCTTTGCCCGAAACAAAACAGCCCTTCGCACTGGCTTTCTTGCCAAGCGAAGGGCTGTTTTTGTTGGCAGCGAAAAGGTGCTGGTTACCACAAAAGTACGGCGATGTGCACGACGCCCTGAAACAGCAGCAAGGTCGAGCGCAGCCAGACAAATGCGCGCTTTTGCTCGGAAGGCGGAACAGGGAAAAGCTGGTGGCTGGCTCGCTTGCCTTGTTGTCGCCAGATGCCGCCCAGCTGACTTGCTGTCATCAGCAGCAAGAGAGCGGCAGCAATCGCTTTGGCGTACAGGTTCGGCAGGACGAGAATGACGATGATGCCCAGGCAGACGAGGCGGGCGTAAATCCCGGCGTAATCCCCGGAGCGAATGAACGTCCGGGCGTACAAATGACGCGCCGTATGAGCCGGACTGTAAGGCAGAAGCTGCGCCAGGCGGGTCAGCCAAAAGCGCGGCTTCACCTGATGCTGCAAGGCAGGAACGTCCCGGAAGTTGTTCATGATCTGATAAAACCGCTGACGCAACCCGTTTTCCATCGCCAGCAGCCGATACCATTTGAGCGGATGCTGGGCCTGCACTTTGCGCATTTGCCGATGGAGCCAGACAAGCAAAAGGGCGCTAAGGACGGCCCCACAAGGCACATATCCAAAAGTGAGAAATTGCCCCGCACTGAAAATCCAGGCAAGAATCAGATAGGACAGCAAAAAGCGGGCGGCAAAGAACAGGCGCTGTGCTTGGACGGCAGGCAGGCGCAAAAAAATCCAGCTGCTGTGAACATTCCAGCCCTTCAGCAAAAACGGAATCAGCCAGTACAGCCAGAGCTGTATTTTGTCCGCTCCCGCAGCATTTGTGTACATAGGGAAGAGCAAGAGAACCAGCACAAACAGTCCCACGCTTTGGACGAAAAAGTTATAGACCTGCGCCCGGCGAAAATAGCCAGCGAGCCGCGTCTCGTGCGGAGTGAGGAAAATCAGGTCTGCTTCCAGCAAAAAGGTGCGGTGCGGACTGCGCGTCACCACGATGGCCATAACCAGTGCCAGTGCGTGGACGAGTGGAAACCAGGCCGGAATCAGTTCGATTATGCTGCGGTAGTACATGGAGATCAATCCGGCAAGGAAAACGGCGACAAACAAGACACCGCCATTGGCCATGTATTGCGCGTATTTGATGAACTCTGTGGAAAAGGCGTGCAATCTTTTTTGAAACAGCTGCTCCATATCCATCTTCACTGTTTTTCATCCTCTACGATATGTAAGTAGATGTCATCCAACGAATGGTTGGTCAGACCTGTGAACTGGCGAAGCTCTGCAAGCGTGCCCTGGGCCTTGATTTGTCCTTTGTGGAGCAGGATAAAACGATCGCAATACTTCTCTGCGGTCGCCAAGATGTGTGTAGACATGAGGATGCCTGCCCCTTGCTCCTTGCAGCGCTCCAGCCAGGTGAGCAAAGAGCGTATCCCGAGCGGATCAAGACCAAGGATCGGTTCGTCGACGATATACAGAGGCGGCTGGACGAGAAGCGCCATCATGATCATCAATTTTTGCCGCATCCCTTTGGAGAACTGCTGCGGAAAACGGTTTTTCATTTCCTCCATGCGAAATTCTTTGAGCAGGACGGAAGCTCGCTGGTCAAGCTGCTCTTTTGTCAAACCGTGGCTCATCGCCATCAGCTCGATATGCTCCCAAAGTGTCAGTTCCTCGTAATAGATGGGAGATTCCGGGATGTAGCCGTAAGAGAGCCGATAGTGGTCGGGATCGGATTGAAAGGTTTGGCCTGCAATGTGGATAGAGCCTTCCAGCGGCTGCAAAAGACCCAGAATATGCTTAATCGTCGTGCTTTTCCCTGCTCCGTTCAGTCCGATCAAGGCGACGATTTCGTGAGCATGAATATCAAAGGAAATATTTTGGATGACGGCACGGCTCGGGGAGTAGCCGCCCGTTACGTTGTTGACTTCCAGCAAGGCTTTCATAAGTTCCTCCTTCTCGCCAAAGCAAATGGCAATCGGTCATCCCCCTATTGTAGCCGAAAACCCAGCTTTTTGGAAAAACGCTGTGCACAGCCTTTTTTGCTTGCGGGTGAAGAGGAAAGGGATAACCGTACAAGCAATGGCTGACTGCGCAACATAAACCATTATTACAAAGGACGGAGGAGGTGGAACCTATGACGCCGGGGCAACAGGACAACCAAAGAGACATGGACTTGCAAATGCAGCGCATCTACCAGAAACTGGACAAATTCGAAGAGAGGATCGACCAGCTTGAGGGACAAATGACAGTCGCAACAAAGTGGTTGGAACGCATAGAACACAGATTAGAACGCATGGAAGACGTACGCATAGATTTGTTGCAAGCGATCGCGAAGCTACAGACGGAGCTGAAATTGAGAGAAGAAAAAGCAAACAAAGAGAAAGATATCATCATGCAGCTACTGAACAACGACAATCGGGACAAAGAAAATTTGGCACAGATGATCGAAGGAGACAGAAGCAGAAAGCAAGAGCGCTTTTTACAAATATGGGCGGTTTTAGGTCCCGTCCTTGCCTCCGTTCTCACCTCTCTTTTTGCACGGTTTTTCATGTAAGGTGACACTTTCCGTGAATGACGATCGCCAAATCGGCACATGATGATATAAAATGTGGAAAAGTTGTGTAAAGGCTTTTCCATTTTTCTACCGCATCTCCTGGCTATACTTGATGGGCAGAACATTGAAAGAGAGGATATCCACGTGAAGAAGTTTGATGTTTCCATACTCTCAGTTGCCATTTTACTGACCGGACTGGCTGTACTCGGTGTCTATCAGGCAGGAGAAGCGAAGAAAGATCCGGTTCTGGTAAAGGCCGGTGATACCTCGATTACGCAATACCAGCTGTACGATGAAATGAAAAGCACGTACGGCAAGCAAATGATACATGAGATGGTCGCTCAATCTTTGATTTCGCAGGAAGCCAAGGCACAGAAGATCCAGGTCACCAAAGAGGAAATGGACAAGGAAATCGCCTCGATGAAACAGCAAGTCGGCTCCGAGGAAGCTTTTCAAAGCTATCTTCAGGGAATGGGGCTAGACGAAAAGAAGCTTCGTGAAAAGATGTCTGTCCTGATGACCCGCGACAAGCTGCTCGACAAGGCATTCCCGGTCACAGATGAGCAAGTGAAACAATATTACGATGAAAACAAACAGCAGATGGGATCGCCAGCGCCGGAATTTGAAAAGGTGCGGGATCAGATCAAATCTGTTTTGGCCGATAAAAACCGCAGCGAGAACTACAACAACTGGCTGAATGACATCCAGAAAAACCACAAGGTAGAATGGTACGATCCGTCTTTTGACGAGCCGAACAAGCCCGCTGCCGGATAAACCAGCTGAAAAGGCGTCTCTTCCCGATTGAACGGGGGAGGGCGCCTTTTCTTTTTGATGTTTTCGTTTAGTAACAGACTCGGGTGGAAAAACTGGATAAATAATTGCCAATGTAAGGAGCAATGAGATGGCTCAGATTGGCCCTCGCCTGGATGAGAATGTTCATTTTGTGAAAGAGTCGCTTGGGTACAGCAATGATATTGTAATTCGCGAACTGGTGCTGGATAGCCGGGAGCCTGTACGTGCTGCGATCCTCTACACGGATGGGATGGTCGACTCGCACATGGTACAGGGCGTTTTGATTAACAGTCTGCTCTACAAGACCCGGTTCAAAGAAATAGAGCTGGAACGAGAGGAAGATCTCGTCCCTTTTTTAAAGGATGCGGTTCTGACCGTTGGAGATATCGGAGACGTCAACAATTTTCCCGAGCTGTTTACAGCCATGCTTTCCGGCTGTGTCATCATCCTCATAGACGGCTATGAAAAAGCAATGGCCATCGGCTTGCAGGAGTGGAAAGACAGGGGAGTGACCGAGCCTACAGCGCAAACGGTCATTCGCGGGCCGAGGGAAGGCTTTACGGAAAGTCTGCGGACGAATATCACTCTTTTGCGCAGAAGGATCGCCAGCGAAAAGATGTGGGTGGAAACTAGGCGAATCGGGGAAGTGACGAAGACCGAGATCGCCGTCGTGTACATCAAAGGTCTGGTCGAGGAAGGCGTAATCGAGGAGGTTCGCAACAGGCTGGATCGGATTGATGTGGACGGCCTGATGGAGAGCGGGATGATCGAGGAACTGATACAGGATGCGGCGTACACTCCTTTTCCCACGATTTCCAATTCCGAGCGTCCCGATGTGGTTGCGGCGAATTTGCTGGAGGGGAGAGTTGCCATCATAGTCGATGGGACTCCGTTCGTTTTGACTGTCCCTTCTTTGTTTGTCGAGTTTTTTCATTCGGCTGAAGACTACTACCAGCGGGCTGATTTCAGTACGTTGATTCGGATGCTGCGCTTTGTCAGCTTTTTTATCGCCTTGCTCGCGCCGTCGCTCTATATTGCGATCACGACCTTCCATCAGGAGATGTTGCCGACACAGCTTTTGATCAGCTTGGCCGCGCAGCGTGAGGGCGTGCCTTTTCCCGCGCTGGTAGAGGCGCTGTTGATGGAGATCGCGTTCGAAATTTTGCGAGAGGCGGGCATCCGCATGCCGCGTGCGGTCGGTCAAGCGATCTCCGTTGTCGGAACGCTGGTCATCGGACAGGCGGCGGTAGAGGCGGGAATCGTCTCGGCAGCGATGGTTATCGTCGTGTCGATTACGGCGATCTCCAGCTTTATTTTTCCCGCGATCAACATGTCGATTCCCGTGCGGATTCTCCGGTTTCCGTTGATGATTTTGGCAGCTTCCTTTGGGATTTACGGGATTATCGTCGGAGTGCTTGGGCTGGTTCTGCATTTGTGCAGCCTGCGTTCGTTTGGCGTACCCTACATGAGTACATTCGCCCCGTTTTCCTTCAAAGAACAGCGTGATGCGATCTTGCGCGCGCCGCGCTGGATGATGGACAAACGCCCAGAGTCGATCACCAAACGAAACATGCGCCGTCAATCTCCGAATTTGAAGCCGAAGCCGCCAGAGCATTAAGGTAAAAAGGCAAGGAGTGAACTTCTATGAAAGTCATCAAAGTGCTTCTCTGCTTGACACTTGTCTTCCTGCTGGGCGGTTGCTGGAATCGCAAGGAGCTGAACGATCTGGCGATTTGCGTCGGCATCGGAATTGACAAGGTAAAGACCGGGTATAGCGTGTCTGTCCAGGTCGTGGACCCGGCTGAGGTGGCAGCCAACAAAGGCAAACCGGGGAGGGCTCCTGTTACGCTGTTTACGATGAGCGGTGCCACTGTATTTGAAGCTCTCCGCAAAATGACGACGATATCGCCGCGGAAAATTTATATGTCGCACACGAGGATGCTGATTTTGGGGGAGGAACTGGCACGGGAAGGAATTGCGCCTGTGCTTGATTTTGTTTCGCGCGATCACGAGTTTCGGACGGATTTTTACATTGCTGTGGCTCGCGGTACGACAGCTCACAACATCTTGAAGGTCATTACGCCGTTGGAGCAGATTCCCGCCAATGAGCTGTTCGCTTCCTTGGAGACGTCGTCCAAAGCGTGGGCGCCAACCGCCGCGATTACCCTTGATCAACTGATTGCGGACTTGACGAATAAGGGCAAACAGGCGGTACTGACGGGCATAAAGCTGACAGGCTCGCCGGAGGAAGGGGATCAGCGCGAAAATGTGGAGCAGATTGATTCCAACGTGCTTTTGCAGTACACGACACTCGCTGCCTTTCGGGGAGACAAGCTGATTGGCTGGCTCAACGAGAAGGACAGCAAGGCGTACAACTACATAACCGGAAATGTCAAAAGTACGGCTGGCAGCCTTCCGTGCAAAGGGGGAGGGCGCCTGACGATGGAAATTATGAAGTCGAACTCCAAGGTGAAAGCCATCCTGAAAAATGGCAAGCCGGAAATCATGGTCGATATTCACCTGGAAAATGACATCGGCGAAGTGCAGTGCAAAATCGACCTGACCAAAATGGAGACGATCGAAGAAATCCAAAAAGAAGCCGAAAAAGGCATGGTTGCTACAGGAATGCGGGCGGTCACTTATGCGAAGCAGCATGAAGTGGACATTTTCGGATTCGGAGATGTCATCCACCGCCAGTATCCGAAGGTGTGGAAACAACTCGAAAAAAACTGGAACAAGGAATTTGCCAAGCTCCCGGTTCACATCAAGGCAGAAGTGAAAATCAGGCGACTGGGAACGATCAACAACGCTTTCAAGGAAAAATGAGTGATCAGGAGGGGGAGTCATGTCGGTATTGACGGTAGTCTTCATCTCCATCGTCGTCAGTCTGTACGAGCTGCCCAGGCTGATCCGCAAGAAACAGCGAAAAGAAACGATTGTGTTTATCGTCATGCTCGTGATCAGTGTCGGGATGTATGCCGCTACACAATTTGGTCTTGTGCCCAACCCTGTCTATGCGATGGAAATCATCTACAAGCCGATGGATGACTGGATCAAGCAGTGGCTGCATTGAGGACGGAGGCTTGTTGCCGCGAGGATTGCCGCTGGAAAGCGGGGCATACTGAGAAGACCTCAGCAAAGGAGTGGAAACACACGTGGACGGTCTTTTGATGAAGCTTCTGGTAAGCCCGATCTTGGTTGTTTTGGCTGATGCCCTCTTTCCCGAGGTGAATTTTGCGAACCTGTACCAGTCTGTCGGTGTCGGCTTTGTCCTTGCTCTTGCCGGATTTTTTCTGGACAGGGCCATTCTGGCTCCGGGCAGTCTGTGGCTTACAACCGCCATTGATTTTATCATCGGTTTTCTGATTGTATACGGCAGCATCGTCTTTTTGCCTGATGCCCAAATCTCGGCAATGGGAGCGGGATTTGTCGCCATCTTTTACGGTGTGGCCGAATACTTGCAGCATACATGGCTGCTTCGTGCGATCCGCTCGGAAAACACATAGAGGTGCCATTGTTGCCGGGACAGCCCCGTCCATCTGCGAAAAGACGGGGCTGTCCTTTTTGCTGCGCGCGCGTCAATCGTTTTTCGAAGGAGCCAGCTTTTTGGTTGCGATCCGTTCGATCCAGCTCCAGGCGCAACGATTCGCTGAAGCCTCCGTATGCGCATCCGGCATTGTTGAGCAACAGGTCGATTCGCCCGTGGCGATCCGCGATGTCGGCGATCGCCTATTCGATCTGGGGAGGGCTGGTGACATCCAAGGAAATCACTTCCATATGTTCGGTTGCTATATGCAAGTTTGCGAGTTTGTCAAGTGGGCCTCTTTTTTGCGGGTCGCGCATGGAAGCAATTACGTAAAATCCAGCCTTGACTAATGCCACAGAAGCGTGCATGCCGAAGCCGCTGGAGGAGCCAGTGATTAGTGCAATTGGTCTTTTTTTCATATATTTCTCCTTTAAGTTGCCTAAACTGGTTACATTTATCTTAAAAGTTCACAAATTTGTTCATAAATTTGTTAACAAAATGATAACAAATAGCCTTTAGATTAAGGAAAATTTATGTATACTTAAATGGTTACCACGCATTGGCAGGAGTCTGCAATCTCGGCCCTTTTGCTCCTTCTGTTTGTTTTTGGGATGACTGCTAATACTTTTCCTGATTGGGTATGATAGTTGGGGAAGGAATAGATAGCCATCCTTGTGCAAAATTGAAAGAGCAAAAAGCTTCTAGTTTGTATGCGTGGCTAGAACGTTACCAACACGAAGAAAGAGGGGTTCATTGGTATGAAGGGTTGGCAACAGTTTTGGCGTCAGCTTTCTCTGTTTGGTCTGCTGGCGCTGGTGTTAACCGGGTGTGGCAAAGATGAGCTCTCAGCGCTCAAGCCTTCCGGCCCGGTTGCTTCGATGCAGTATGACCTGATGAAGCTGTCCTCCGCTATCATGATCGGCGTCTTCATTGTCGTTATGCTGATCTTTACGTACGTCCTTATCCGATACCGTAAGCGTCCAGGGCAGCAAGGCGTTCCAAAGCAGGTCGAAGGCAATCATGCACTTGAGATTCTTTGGACAGTAATTCCTTTCCTGCTCCTGATTGTGATGGCGATTCCAACCGTTACAACCGGTTTCGCCCTGCACAAGGAATTTCCAAAAGAGGAAGCGCTTCAAGTGAAGGTAACCGCTCACCAGTTCTGGTGGGAGTTCGAGTATCCGGATCTGGGAGTAGCAACCGCACAAGACCTGGTTCTGCCAGTTGGCAAAAAGGTTCAGTTCCAAGTGACCTCTGCTGACGTTATGCACGCATTCTGGATTCCTGCTCTGGGCGGTAAAATCGATACCAACCCGGGACAAGAAAACAAGATTTGGCTGCAAGCAGACAAAACAGGTATTTTCTACGGAAAATGCGCGGAGCTCTGTGGAGCGTCCCATGCCTTGATGGACTTCAAGGTAGAAGTAATGGACCAGACTGCATTTGACAGCTGGGCAAACGGCATGAAGGGCGTTCAGTCCAAAGAGCCGGTAGCCGCTACAGCTCCAAGTGCTGCACAAGGTCAAGAAATCTTCAACAAAAGCTGTCTCGGCTGTCACGCCATCGCTGGAAAAGGCGGAAAACTGGGTCCAAACCTGACCAACTTCGCAGATCGCGAACGCGTAGCAGGTATTCTTGCCCACACGCCTGAAAATCTGGCAGAGTGGCTCAAAGATCCGCAAAAGGTAAAACCGGGCAACAACATGCCTAACCTCAACCTCGACGATGCACAAGTGAAAGCGCTTGTAGAGTACATGTCTACACTCAGCGTGAAGTAACTACCGTAATGAAATGACATTTCGTCATAGGCAGTGACGCTTAAAAAGGAGGTAAACCTGTGTCTGCACATGCTTCTCACGCACCCGCACCAAAACGTTCAGGGCTGTGGGACTGGCTCACGACAGTGGATCACAAGAAGATCGCGATCCTGTACTTGATTGCCGGTGGTATTTTCTTTCTCGCCGGTGGTTATGAGGCCCTGTTGATCCGTTTGCAGTTGATGTATCCAGAAGCTTCTGTAGTTGGTGCCAAGACGTTTAACGAATTGATTACCATGCACGGCACGACGATGATTTTCTTGGCGGTCATGCCAGTCATTTTCGCGCTGATGAACGCAGTCGTTCCGCTTCAAATCGGAGCGCGCGACGTAGCGTTCCCTTTTGTTAACGCTCTCGGTTTCTGGTTGTTCTTCTTCGGAGGAGTGCTCCTGAACACCAGCTGGTTCCTTGGCGGAGCACCAGATGCCGGATGGACATCTTATACCACTTTGGCTTTGAACCAATATAGCGGCCGCGGAGTAGACTTCTACGTTCTCGGTTTGCAAATTGCCGGTCTCGGTACGCTGATCGGTGGTATCAACTTCCTTGTTACCATCATCAACATGCGTGCTCCAGGGATGACATTCATGCGCATGCCAATGTTCACCTGGGCGTCTTTTATTACATCCGGTCTGATTCTGTTCGCTTTCCCGGCGATTACAGTAGGTCTGGTTCTCTTGATGTTCGACCGTTTGTTTGGCGGTAACTTCTTCAACCCGGATGCGGGTGGTAACGTTGTCATTTGGGAGCACTTGTTCTGGATCTTCGGTCACCCCGAAGTATACATCCTGATTCTCCCGGCATTCGGTGTTATTTCTGAAATTATCTCCACCTTTGCAAGAAAGCGCCTGTTCGGTTACAGCTCCATGGTATTCGCAACTGCGCTGATCGGCTTCCTCGGCTTCATGGTGTGGGCTCACCACATGTTCACAACTGGTTTGGGCGCCATTGCCAACACGCTGTTCGGTCTGGCTACGATGCTGATTGCGGTACCTACGGGTATTAAAATCTTTAACTGGCTTTTGACCATGTGGGGCGGACAAATTCGCTTCCCTACCGCAAACTTGTTTGCAGTAGGCTTCATTCCGACATTTACGATCGGTGGTATGACAGGGGTTATGCTCGCGGTTCCGCCAGCTGACTACCAATACCATGACAGCTACTTCGTAGTAGCTCACTTCCACTACGTTATCGTAGGGGGTCTCGTCTTCGGTCTGTTCGCCGGTCTTTACTACTGGTGGCCGAAAATGTTCGGTAAAATGCTGAATGAAACAATCGGTAAATGGAACTTCTGGACGTTCTTCATCGGTTTCCATCTTACCTTCTTCCCGCAACACTTCCTTGGTCTGATGGGGATGCCGCGCCGCGTCTTCACATACCTGAAAGGTCAGGACCTGGATGTAGGGAACTTTATCAGTACCATCGGTGTATTCGGTATGACGATCGGTACAATCCTGTTCCTCATCAACGTTGTCGTTGCAGCAAAAGGCAAACGCGCACCTGCGGACCCGTGGGATGGACGCTCGCTGGAGTGGACAATTCCGTCGCCGCCGCCTGAGTACAACTTTGCCCAAACACCTCTGGTGCGTGGTCTGGATGCATTCTGGATCGAGAAAATGGCTGGCAACAAAGGCATGACACCTGCTGAACCGCTCGGTGACATCCACATGCCATCGCCATCGTTCCTGCCGTTCCTGATGTCCGTCGGTCTGTTCATTGCAGGCTATGGCTTCATGTACCACAACTACGTTGTAGTAGCGATCGGCTTGATTTTGACTTTCGGATGTATGTTCGCACGTTCTGTAAAAGACGATCCTGGTTATCATATTCATGAGGATGAAATCGAAGAGAAAGGGGTTAAGGCTTAATGGCTACACATCACGCAAATGCAGTTTTACCTGATGAACCGGAAAAAGCCACCCTTGAAGGCAAGAACAAGATTCTTGGCTTCTGGCTCTTCCTTGGTGGAGAGACTGTTCTTTTCGGTTCGTTGTTCGCAACTTTTATCGCGCTGCGTGATCAAGCAAACGGCGGACCGACGTCCCAGCAACTGTTTGACATGCCGCTGGTTGCAGCTGCAACACTTCTTTTGCTTACCAGTTCGATGACAAGTGTTATGGCTACACTCGCTCTGCACAAGAAAAACTTGAAAATGATTCAAGTTTGGCTGACCATCACTGTATTGCTCGGTCTCGGATTCCTTGCCCTGGAGATTTATGAGTTTGTGCATTATGTGCATGAAGGACATAAAATCTCGACAAGTGCGTTCGGCTCTGCGTTCTACACATTGGTTGGCTTCCACGGGGGTCACGTAGCGTTCGGGATTCTCTGGATCACTTTGTTGCAGTTGTCGGCAGTGAAGAAAGGCTTGACGGTAGTAACGGCTCCTAAGTTCTACCTGGCCTGCTTGTACTGGCACTTTATCGACGTAGTATGGGTATTCATCTTTACCGTGGTATATCTCATGGGTATGATCGGTGGAAAGGTGGGATAATCTATGGGAGCACACGCTCATAATGAAGAGGTACGCAAGCCGAAAGTAAAACACGACGGTCCAAAAAGACACGTTGTAGCTTTCATCGGATCTCTCGTATTGACCGCACTTGCATTTATTGCTGTTGCGTATGAAGTGATTCCGGTAGGTTTTACCGTACCGTTCATCGTCGTCTTGGCTTTCATCCAGGCGTTCTTCCAACTGTTTGTTTGGATGCACATGGATCAAAAAGGCCACGAGTTCGCACGGATCAGCATTTTCGCCGGGCTGTTCGTGATCCTGCTTGCAGTAATCGTCTTCGTTTACTGGGTGTGGATCTAGAACGCTTGGCAAGGACAAGAGGGCAGACCAAAAGTCTGTCCTCTTTTTTTCGGGCTGTCAGAAGTCATTTCTGGCAGCCATTTTTTTGTACTATCGAGCGGGAATTGAGATAAGCATGGGATAGGAGCGGCTTTTCGGGAAGGGAGGGAGCAGACAGAGTTTTCTCGCTTTTTGAAAAATACTTGCACCTATCTACAAGGCTTTATATAATAAAAATATCAACATGCGTTAAAATAACGTTATATTATTAAGTCGTCACATATTTTGTGAAAATAAATGAATGAAAGCAGGGATCGCAATGGTGAAATTGGTGGCAATTTATCGCAAGCCGGAAGATATCGAGGCTTTTGACAAGCACTATTTTGAAGTGCACGCTGCACTCGCTGAGAAAATGCCTGGCTTGATCAAGATGGAGGTAAGCAAAGTATACGGCACGCCGATGGGCGAATCCGATCTGCATCTGCTCGCAGAAATGTACTTTGAAACGAAGGAAGCCTTGTTGGAAGCGTTGTCATCTCCAGAGGGGCGTGCAGCAGGAAAAGACTTGCGCGGCTTTGCAGGCCAAGTAGTGTCCATGCATTTTGCCGAAGTGGTTTAACGTATGGGAACAAAATCGTTTGTTGACGAGCGCGAGCTGCATCATAAACATTACGACGAGATTTGCGAAAAGCTGAAACAAGACCAGTTCGCCCAGTTTCTGGGGGTCAAGCTGATCGAGCTTGGCGAGGGGACTGCGACAGCAGAGGTGACGGTGGCCGATCATATGTTGAATGCGCACGGTACAGCGCACGGCGCCATCATTTTCTCCCTGGCTGATTTTGTTTTTGCCGCAGCCTGTAACTCCTACGGAAAAACATCTGTTGCGCTCTCGATGAACATCGGATTTTTGGCCGCAGCAATGAAAGGAAACCGGCTTGTGGCAACGGCTACGGAAGAGAAGAAGAACAACCGGACAGCCTGGTACCGCATCCGCGTAGAATCCGAGCACGGCCTGGTAGCGACATTGGACGCACTGGCTTATCGGAAAAATGAATACTTCATTTCGCTGGACGACAAGGAATAACCAAATGCACACACAAAACGGAGAAAGGAAGCCGAATGCCGCGTGCACAGGCTCCTTTCCCTGTTTCACGAGGATACCAGACACGGGGGCGAGAGGATGACAGTGGAAATCCGCAATCGATTCAATCACTACCTGGGCATAGAAGTCGTACACCGAGATGAGCAGGGCTGCAAGGTAGCACTGAAAATTCGCCCTGAACTGTTCAACAGCATAGATGGGGTCGTACATGGTGGCGTGACGGCGACGTTGGCTGACGTAGCGATGGGACATGGAGCTGCGCCACATGTAGACGGCGTGCAGCAATGCGTTACGGTAGAGAGCAAAATTCAATATTTGTACCCTGCCCGCGGGGAGAGGCTGGAAGCTGAGTCTCGCGTTTTGAAGCAGGGCAAGAGCCTGATCATTATGGAGGCGCGCGTCACCTGTGACGGCAAGCTCGTTGCTTTTGCCACGGGAACGTATGCGCGGGTCAATCCCAATCGAAGCTAAAGAGAATGGTTGCACGAGGAGGGGATAGAAGTGGAAGAAACGGTTCGCTTTGAACGAGACGGCCATGTGGCGATCATCACGCTCAACCGTCCGGATGAGCTGAATGCACTGAACTACGCTACATTGGAGCGGCTGGGTGATCTGATTGAACAAGTGCGGCTTGATTCAAAAGACATTCGGGTGCTGCTGATAAAAGGCGAAGGCCGGGCGTTTTGCGCAGGAGCTGATTTGAAAGAGCGGCGCACGCTGAACGAACAGCAAGTCCGCAGAAACGTTCGCAAAATTCGCGATGTGTTCACCGCGCTGGAACGATTGCCGCAGCCGACGATCGCGTTGATCAACGGCTTCGCTTTCGGTGGTGGATTTGAACTAGCGCTCGCTTGTGATTTCCGCTACGCCGTGGAGGAAGCGAAAATGGGGCTGACCGAGGTCAGTCTGGGCATCATTCCCGGAGCGGGCGGAACGCAGCGTCTGTCGCGTTTGATCAGTCCGGCGAAGGCGAAGGAACTGATTTTGACAGCCCGGCGCATTCAGGCGAATGAAGCTTGCCGCTTGGGGATATTGAATGGAGTTGCGCAAGACGGGGAACAATTGCTGGAGCTGGCAATGGGGCTGGCCCAAGAGATTCTCGGCAACGCACCGCTCGCCGTCTATCAGGCAAAGGCGGCCATCGACCGCGGAAGCAGCGTCGATTTGCAAACAGGGCTGGACGTGGAAACGATGTGCTATGAAGTCATTATCCCAACGAAAGACCGCCTGGAAGCGCTGGAAGCTTTCCGCGAAAAAAGAAAGCCTGTGTTCAAGGGAGAATAGGCGATAGCTACAAAGACATAACGTGACGGAATGAGGGAAACGGCATGATCTTTAATACAGAAATGGAAACGTTGTCAAGAGAAGAGCTGACCAAGCTTCAAGTGGAGCGTTTGAAAGAAACGGTGGCGCGCGTCTACGAACGAGTGCCTTTTCATCAAAAAGCTTTTGACGAAGCAGGCGTAAAACCGGAAGATATCCAGTCCATCGAAGACATTCAGAAGCTGCCGTTCATGAAAAAAACCGATCTGCGAGAAAATTATCCGTTCAAGCTGTTCGCTGTGGACATGAAGGAAGTAGCGCGCATTCACGGTTCGTCCGGCACAAAAGGCAAGCCGACTGTTGTAGGCTACACGAAGAAAGACCTGGAAAACTGGGCGGAAATCGTCGCGCGCGCCATTTGCTGTGCGGGCGGCCAGCCAGGGGATATTTTCCACAACGCTTACGGTTATGGCCTGTTTACGGGCGGACTCGGTCTGCATAACGGAATCGAGCACATGGGCGCGGTAGCGGTTCCTGTATCCGGGGGCAATACTTCCCGGCAAATTACACTGATCGAGGACTTCCAGCCACGCGGGATTGCAGCCACTCCGTCTTACGTGCTCAACATCGTCGAAGAAATGAAAAAGCAAGGCATAAACCCGCGGGAGACAAGCGTGAAGTACGGCATTTTCGGGGCCGAGCCATGGTCGGAGGAAATGCGCGTTCAGCTCGAAGAAGCGCTCGACATCAAGGCGGTGGACATTTACGGATTGAGCGAGGTCATGGGACCGGGCGTATCGATCGAATGCCACGAGGCCCAGGATGGCTTGCACATTGCGGAAGATCATTTCTACGCAGAAATCATCGATCCGAATACAGGTGAAGTGCTGCCGCATGGACAAGAAGGCGAGCTTGTCTTCACTTCCTTGACGAAAGAAGCATTCCCTGTCATTCGTTATCGCACAGGAGATATCGCATCGCTCAACCCGGAACCCTGTAAGTGTG
The DNA here is from genome assembly GCF_013284375.2 of Brevibacillus sp. HD3.3A. Classification (NCBI taxonomy): domain Bacteria; kingdom Bacillati; phylum Bacillota; class Bacilli; order Caryophanales; family Paenibacillaceae; genus Brevibacillus; species Brevibacillus sp. HD3.3A. The sequence continues at coordinate 5,226,404 of NZ_CP085874.1, read as the reverse complement.
GCCGCACCACCATGCGCATGTCCCGCATCAAAGGCCGTGTAGACGATATGCTCATCATTCGCGGCGTCAATGTGTTCCCGACCGAGATCGAGTCTGTTTTGCTGACCTTTAACCAGTTGGCTCCGCACTATCAGGTAGTGATCGAGCGCGACGGGGCATTGGATCGCTTTGAGGTGCACTGCGAGCTGACCGAGAAGTACGCCAGTGAAATCAACGGAAATGAAAGCGCTGCTTTGTCGCATCTTGTAAAAGAGATTGGGCATATGATCAAAAATACGTTGGGTGTGTCTGTCGTGCTGCGGATTCAACAACCAAATTCCTTGACGCGCAGCGAAGGAAAGGCGATTCGCATTGTGGACAATCGGGGCAAAGCCCAGGCAGCGATCTAGCTGGCGAGTTTCCTAACGACTCGACTACCTGCGAAAAAGGGTGTGAACAGCGCATGGCTTACGAATATATCAAAACGGCCAGCGAAGACGGTATCGGTATTATTACCTTGAATCGACCGAAGATTCTTAACGCACTGAATTTGCAGTTGATTGATGAACTGGTCGCCGAGCTGGAACGGCTGGATCGGGACCCGGACATTCGCGTGATCGTGCTCACTGGCAATGACAAAGCGTTCGCAGCGGGAGCGGACATCAACGAAATGGCAGAGGCATCGGCAATCGAGATCATGAAGCGCGACCAGTTTGCCGTCTGGGATCGCATGTCGCTTATTTCCAAGCCGATCATCGGCGCTGTTAGCGGCTTCGTGCTGGGCGGCGGCTGTGAACTGATGATGAACTGCGATATCGTCATCGCTTCGGAGACAGCCGTCATCGGCCAGCCGGAAATCAAGCTTGGCGTCATGCCGGGAGCGGGCGGAACGCAGCGGCTGACCCGTGCGGTGGGAATGCGCAAGGCAATGGAAATGCTGCTGACGGGAGAACCGATATCGGCCAAAGAAGCGTTGCGCTACGGGCTGGTCAATCGCGTCGTGCCAGTGGAGGCGTATTTTCAGGAAGCGCTCAAGCTGGCGAAGCAAATTGCCGTTCAGCCCCCGCTCGCTGTACAGGTGATCAAAAAGGCGGTGCACAAAGCCGAGGATTTGCCGCTTGCCGAGGGCATGGACTATGAACGCAACGGCTTTTATTTGCTGCTCGCCAGCGAGGATCGCAAGGAAGGAATGCAAGCTTTCCTGAACAAGCGCAAACCCCGGTTTACGGGTAATTAGGAGGCGGCCATGTACGAAACGATTCTGTATGAAGTGTCAGAAGGCGTAGCGATTGTCACCTTGAATCGACCGGATAAATTCAACGCTTTTACAGAAGTCATGCACAAGGAAATCATTGCGGCGCTCAAACAGGCGCAAAAGGATGACGCTGTTCGCTGCATTTTGCTCACAGGCGCAGGCCGGGCTTTCAATGCCGGACAGGACCTGAGCGAAGTTTCTGGCGGAGACGTGGATTTCGGCGGATTTTTACGCGAGCGTTACAATCCGATGATTTTGCAGATGCACAAAACGGAGAAGCCGATTGTTGCGGCAGTTAACGGCGTGGCAGCAGGAGCGGGCATGAGTGTGGCGCTCGCTTGCGATATTCGCTTGGCTTCGGAAAAAGCGTCTTTTGTCAATGCGTTCGTGGGCATCGGACTTGTTCCAGACTCGGGCGGTTGCTACTTCCTGCCGCGCATCGTCGGAATCGGCAAGGCGCTGGAACTGGCGATGACGGGAGAAAAAGTATCGGCACAAGAGGCTCTCGGCATCGGACTCGTCAATCAGGTGTATCCGGCAGAGAGCTTTATGGAAGATGCCCTCGCCTATGCGCGCAAGCTGGCTGCCTTGCCGACGAGAGCCATCGGGCTGATCAAGCGCGCGATGTACAAAGGGCTGGAAATGGGACTGGAAGAGACGTTGGCCTACGAAGCCTACGCACAAGAGGCTGCGGGCAGCACAGCCGATCACAAGGAAGGGGTAGCGGCCTTCATGGAAAAACGCGCTCCCCGTTTTACGGGTCGTTAGGCGAAGGGAGGCACAAGTCTAGTGAATACAAAAACAGTAGGCGTTATCGGTGCGGGCACGATGGGAGCGGGGATCGCTCTCGTCTGCATTCGCAAAGGACATCAGGTCGTGCTTTTGGATGCCAATCAGGCGGTTTTGGACAAAGCGCTGACCTACTTGCAATCGATCACGGGAAAAGATGTGGAAAAAGGCAAAATCAGCGAGCAGGAAAAAGCGGACATGCTGGACAGGGCAAAGCTCGTATCAGAGATGGAACAACTGGCGGCGTGCGATATTGTCATCGAAGCCGTGCCGGAGCGGCTCGATTTGAAAAAGGGCATTTTCAGCGAGCTAAGCCGCATTTGCAGACCGGACGCGCTTTTGCTGACCAATACTTCCTCCATTTCCATTACGCAAATTGCTGGAGGGCTTCCTCATCCCGAGCGCATTCTCGGGTTTCATTTTTTCAATCCTGCGCCAGTCATGCCGCTCGTCGAAGTAATCCGCGGCAAAAAATCGAGCGAAGACAACGTGCAGGCGGCGTATCGCTTCGCAACAGAACTGGGCAAGGTGCCCGTGCTGGTGACAGACACGCCCGGATTTATCGTCAATCGCATCGCGCGTCCGTACTATAACGAGGCGTTGCGCATTTTGGGCGACCATGTGGCAGAGGTAGAGCAGATCGACCGAATCATGAAACGCGCAGGCGGCTTCAAAATGGGTCCGTTTGAGTTGCAGGACATGATCGGCATCGACATCAATTTTGCCACAACGGAATCGGTGTACACCGACTTCTTCCATGAAGGACGATTTAAGCCCAGCCGGATTCAGCAGCGGATGGTTCAGGCCGGCAGCTTGGGCAGAAAGACGGGGGAAGGCTTCTATGACTATGACAAATAAGGCGGTCGTGCTGACGGGCACAAGCCCGCTTTTTGCAGAGCTGCACCAACTTTTTGCAGAAAAAGGATATCAAGTGCTGTCCCTGGCGCAAGCCGCCACAAATTCTGCGGCGGTGGCGTTCGCAGTGGAGGTCAGCAATCTCGATTTAGAGCAAAAGGCTGAGGAGATTCGCCAGTTGGACAGCTTGCTTGCCCCTGATGTGCCGATTCTCACGACTTCGCTTGCGATCACGGCGACAGAGGTCGCTTCCTGGACGAAGCATCCCGAGCGGGTGTGCGGGTTCGGCACGCTGGTTCCGCTGGTGGAGCGGGAGCTGATTGAGCTTGCTCCGGCGCTGCAAACAGAAGCGAAGACGCTGCAAGCAGCGGAAGCTTTTTTCCAGTCGCTTGGCAAAGAAACGGAAGCCGTCAACGACGAGGTCGGGCTGGTTTTCCCGCGCATTCTTTCCCTGATTATTAATGAAGCGGCTTTTACGCTGATGGAAAAGGCGGCGACTGCCCGCGATATTGATATTGCCATGAAAAAAGGCACCAACTATCCGTATGGTCCGCTGGAATGGGCGGATCGCATCGGATTGGACGAGATTTATGCGATTTCCAGAGGCTTGCAGCGCGACCTCGCGGAAGAGCGCTACCGTACAGCTCCGCTGCTGCGCAAGCTCGTGCTGGCGGGGCGAGTCGGCGTACGCAGCGGGCAAGGTTTTTACGCATACGAAAGCAAGGCGGAGGCGAAGGCATGACGATGAACAGAAACGACGTATACGTAGCTGCCGCCGTTCGCACGCCGATCGGCAAGCTCGGGGGCAGTCTGAAGCATACGCCTATGGATGATTTGACTGCGCTCGTGCTGAATGGCGCCTTGGCGCAGGCAGGGCAAACAGGCGATGCTATCGACGGAGTCATTATGGGGAACGTCATTTCCGCGGGGCCGTTCATCAATATCGCGCGCGTAGGTCTGTTGAAAGCAGGGTTGCCGGAGAGCGTGCCGGGACTGACAGTGAACCGGGTCTGCGCCTCCGGATTGGAAGCGCTCAATCTGGCTGCACAGTCCATCCAGACCGGACACAGCCAGGCGATGCTTGCGGGCGGAGTAGAAAATTTGACGCGCTCGCCGTACATCATGGAGAAATTCGAGCAGCCGTACCAGCGCGGGGCACAGACGCTGATGGAATCGTTCGGCGGCCCGCGCTCTGCGCCTGTGTCGCTCTACGGAGATTTGACCATGGGCGATACGGCGGAAAACGTTGCCGAAAAGTTCGGCATCAGCCGCGAGGATCAAGATTTGTTTGCTGCCGAAAGCCAGAGACGTGCTATCGCGGCGATCGATGCCGGCTTGTTCAAGGAAGAAATCATCCCGGTAGTTTTGCGAGGAAAAAAAGGCGAAGAAACGCTGTTTGATACAGATGAGTTCCCGCGCCGCGATTCCAGTGTGGAGTCGCTTGCCAAGCTGCGCCCTGCTTTTCGCAAAAACGGCAGCGTGACCGCAGGCAACTCCTCCGGGATCAACGATGGCGCGGCGGCTCTTTTGCTCATGAATGAGGAAATGTTGAAGCGTTCGGGTACCGCGCCTTTGGGACGCATCGTGCATTTTGCTTGCGCTGGCGTCGACCCGCGCATTATGGGCATAGGACCAGTCGCAGCCATCCGCAAGCTGCTCGCCGAGGTCAAGCTGTCTGTCGAAGACATTGATCTGTTTGAACTGAATGAAGCTTTTGCCTCCCAGTCGCTCGCCTGCATGCGCGAGCTGGGGCTTGACCCAGAGAAGACCAATGTGAACGGCGGTGCCATCGCCTTGGGCCACCCGCTCGGCATGAGCGGCGCTCGTCTGGCAGGCACGCTCCTGTACGAGCTGCGCCGCCGCAAAAAGAAATACGGAATCGTTTCGCTGTGCATCGGGGGCGGACAGGGACTGGCTACGCTGGTCGAAGCGTTGTAGATGAATCGGGATGTCCTACTGTACTGGAGGAGTGGAAGATGAATACACCTGTCATTATCGATGCGATACGCACACCGATCGGACGGATTGGCGGAGCATTGAAAGAGGTGCGCCCGGATGATCTGGGCGCTTTGGTTATCCAAAAATTGCTGGAACGAAATCCGCTTGATGTAGGAACGATTGACGATGTCATGATGGGGTGCGCCAATCAGGCGGGCGAGGATAACCGCAACGTGGCGCGGATGTCGCTGCTTTTGGCTGGCTTGCCTGTCGAAGTGTCTGGCGTGACTGTCAACCGTTTGTGCGGCTCTGGGCTGGAAGCCGTGAACCAAAGCGCGAACGCGATCAAGGCAGGCGCTGGCGAAGTGTACATTGCCGGCGGACTGGAGAGCATGACGCGCGCACCTTTGGTCATGATGAAGCCTGGAGCGGCTTTTCAGCGCGGAAATCAGCAACTGGTGGACACGACGCTCGGCTGGCGGCTGGTGAACGATAAAATGAACGAGCTGTATCCGCCGATCAGCTTGGGCGAAACAGCCGAAAAGGTTGCCGAGCAATACGGGATCAGCCGCGAAGCGCAGGACGAGTTTGCGCTGCGAAGCCAGCAAAACTACGCGAGAGCACTGGCGGAAGGAAAATGGGCAGCAGAGATTGTGCCTGTCGAGCTGAGAGGGCGCAAAGGGGATGTCACGCTGTTTGACCGCGACGAACACGCTCGCCCGGAGACGACGATAGAGCAACTGCAAAAGCTCAAGCCAGCTTTTCAGGCAAACGGCACCGTTACGGCGGGCAATTCCAGCGGTTTGAACGATGGGGCAAGCGCCCTGCTTATCATGGAGCAAAAGGCGGCTTTGGCTGCTGGGCTTAAACCGCGCGCCCGCATCGTCGCTTCCGCAGTGGCAGGCGTTGATCCTTCTGTCATGGGGATTGGGCCGATTCCGGCTACGCACAAGGCGTTGAAGCAGGCGGGACTGTCGCTTGCCGATATCGACCTGTTTGAATTTAACGAAGCTTTTGCCGCACAAGCGGTAGCTTGCGTGCAAGAGCTGGGAGTCAATCCTGATCTGGTCAATGTCAATGGCGGCGCGATTGCTTTGGGGCATCCGCTCGGAGCTAGTGGCGCACGTATCCTGACCACGCTTTTGTACGAGATGGAGCGCAGGGAAGCTCGCTATGGTCTGGCTGCCATGTGTATCGGCGTGGGCCAGGGAATCGCGACGATTATTGAGCGCGTGTAGAAAGCAATCACGCGTGACGAGAGGTGCATGTGCGTGAAGGAAGGACTGAAGCCAGGGACGACTGCCGAATTTACGGTGGTCGTCACAGAGGACATGCTGCCCAAGTTTGCAGGGGAGGTTGTGCATCCGGTCATGTCGACGGTCAGCATGATCTACTACATGGAATGGGCAGGGCGTCAGGTGATTTTGCCTTATTTGGAAGCGGATGAGGAAGGCTCCGGCTTCGCTGTGGATATCCGCCATGTCGGTCCGGCGGTAGCGGGTCAAGTGGTGACCTTCAAAGCCGTGTGCCAGGAAGTCACGAAAAATCGGGTGGTGTGCGAGGTGACAGCCGACACCGCCCGGAATCGCGTCGGGGTCGGTTCGTTTACCCAGGCGATTTTCAACAAGCACGAAATCAGGCGGCGCTTTGAAGCGCTCCAGGCAGAAATCGCTGCGGAAAATAATTGTACAGAATAAATTGACTCTTTTAAAATGTTTTAATATAATAACGTTAAAATTACGTTATACGATTTTATCGTCATACTCTCAAACGATTCACGCACCTTCTAGAGAATATGGTACAATTTCACAGCATAAAGGTATGAATCGATTTGGGGGTTGAAGAACGTGAAGCCACAATCCATGCTTTTTACGATTTATGGAGAATATGTTCGCCATTACGGGAGCGAGATCTGGATCGGCAGCCTGACACGGCTCATGGGAGAATTTGGTCTGTCCGAACCGGCTGTTCGCGCCGCCATTTCCAGGATGCTCCGCCAAGGCTGGCTGGAATCCAGGAAAGTAGGAAACAAGAGCTACTACTCGGTATCCGAACGTGGGAAAAAACGGCTGGAGGAAGCGGCAGCCCGCATTTATAAAGTCGAGACAGATGTCTGGGACGGAAAATGGTGCATCGCCAGCTACAACATACCGGAGGAACGCCGCGCGTTGCGGGATCAGCTGCGCAAGGAACTGGGGTGGATGGGCTTCGGGATGCTGACGACGAGCACGTGGATCAGCCCGAACAATCTCGCAGACCGGGTGAAAGAGTTGACCGAGGCGCATGAAATCACCGACCATGTAGAAATTTTCAGCGCGCAGCATCTGGGCTGGAGCGATCCGAAGCAATTGGTGCAAAAGTGCTGGAACATCGCTGAAATCAACGAGAAGTACAAAGAGTTCATTGACAACTACCGCGAACAATTCGAGCAGCTATCCGCGAAAATAGACAGTGGCGAGGAAGTGCCAGACAGCCACTGCTTTGTGGAAAAGACGAAGCTCGTCCATGAATATCGCAAGTTTTTGTTTATCGACCCGGACTTGCCGCAGGAGCTGCTTCCGGAACTGTGGCTAGGCAAAGAGGCGGATCAATTGTTCCAAAACTATTATCAACGATTAAATCCAGGGGCAGTTCGATTCTTCGAGACGGTGTATGAAGTTGCACCTGTGCATTAAGCGGTTGCTACGAAGAAAGCGCCCTAGTGACAAGCTAGGGCATTTCTTCTTCAATAATATTTCCATTAATTAAAATGTAAGCGTTTTAGATGGTAGCGGTTAAGGCGCGAAACAAGAGGGGGTACAGCACGAATATGACGGAACTGTTGCAGTATGTCGCAAACGGCCTCGTCAGTGGCGGCATTTATGCGATTGTTGCCGTAGGCTTCATCACGATTTACAACGTGAGCAAGGTCATCAATCTCGCACAGGGTGAGTTTTTGATGCTCGGCGGAATGGTTACGGTAGCTTTGATCGGGATGAATTTGCCTTACGGACTCGCAGCATTGCTTGCCATTCTGGCAGTAACGGCAATCGGAATCATCATGCAGAAATATGTCATTGATTATGTGAAAAAAGCTAGTCCTATTAGTTTGATAATTTTGACAATAGGAATTTCCACCTTAATCCGCGGGATCGCCAGCTTTATTTGGGGCAAGGATGCTTTTGCACTGGAGCCGATTACAAGCAACGAACCCCTCTCGTTCGGGGGCGTGACGATCGCGACGCAAAGCGTTTGGATTTTGGCTGCTGTCCTTATCATTTTGTTTCTCCTCTGGTATTTGATGGAAAAGACGATTCTCGGGAAAAAAATCAACGCCTGTTCGGTCAATCCGATGGCAGCCCGCCTGATGGGGATTTCTCCAACGAAGATGAGCATGCTCGCCTTCGCCATCAGCGGAGCCACCGGAGCTGTTGCCGGAATCGTCATCGCACCGCTGAGCGTGACCTCCTACGACATCGGTGTGCTGCTTGGAATCAAAGGCTTTTCCGCCGCGATTCTCGGCGGGTTGGGCAATCCGCTTGGCGCGGCTGTGGCTGCCTTTTTGCTCGGGATTGTCGAGTCGCTTGGAGCCGGATACGTCAGCTCCGGGATGAAGGACGCCATCGCGTTTCTGGTCTTGATCGGCATGCTCCTGGTGAAGCCATCCGGACTCTTCGGAGAGCGCAGCGTGGGGAAAGGAGGGCTATAGATGAAGCAGTTGTTGCAAAAATGGGGAAAAGGCTTCGGAATTTACGTCGCTTTGATGATCGTTTTCCCGTTTGTGATGCCAGATGAGTATTACCGTTCCGTCGGCATTATTATCGGGCTGCATGCCATCGTGACGATCGGGCTGTGCCTGGTGATGGGGCTGGCTGGACAAATTTCGCTCGGACAAGCAGCCTTTTGGGGAATCGGCGCTTACACTTCCGCGGTGTTGACGACCAAATACGGGCTGTCGCCATTCGTCGGCCTCATCGCCTCGGCAATTGTTCCTGGGTTGTTTGCCTTCATTCTCGGACGAGCGATAGCGGGGTTGCAAGGCTACTATCTCGCGATGGCGACGCTGGCATTCGGCTATATCGTCCAGATCGGGATTACCGAATGGGAGCCAGTCACCGGGGGCGCGAGCGGGATGATCAGCATCCCGCAGGTTCCGTTCTTCGGAGGCAGCGAGCTGTCCATGTACTATCTGATCTGGGCGGTCGTTACTTGTGTGCTCCTGTTCTCGCTCAACCTGCTGCATTCGCGGGTAGGCAGAGCGTTTCGGGCGATTCACAAGAGTGAGATTGCCGCAACCTCAATGGGAATTGACGTGAGCAAGTTCAAGCTGAACGCTTTCGTCGTCAGCGGCATGTTCGCCGGAATTTCCGGCGGTCTGTACGCTCACTACATGGGGATACTCGATCCGCAGCCTTTTGGACTGCACGAGTCGATCAAATTTCTCACGATGGTTGTCATCGGCGGGATGACGAGCATATGGGGAGCGTTGATTGGCACGGTACTGATCGGCTTTATCAGCGAGGGACTGATTTTGCTCAGCGAAGTCATCCCGGGCTTGCAGGGCGATGTCGATACGATTGTTTTCGGCGGCATACTCGTCTTGATTGTCATGTTTATGCCGGAAGGTCTGGTGCCGCGTATTCGTTCCGTCTATGAAAAAGCGCAAGCCAAAAAGGCAAAGGAAGCTGCTGTCAAAGCACAGTCTGGTGAGCGAGTGGAAAGGAAGGCGGCAACATGACGACCCTTTTGGAAGTACAAGAGCTGTCCCGCGATTTCGGCGGGGTGCGTGCAGTCAATCAGGTTGATTTTCAAGTGCGCGAAGGCGAAATTTTGGCGCTGATCGGCCCGAACGGAGCAGGCAAAAGCACGGTGCTCAACATGGTGTCCGGCGTCATTCCTCCGTCCGCTGGCGAAATTCGCTTTGCGAGCAAGCCGATGACGAAGGTGCCGGGCTATGAATACGCCGGGCTGGGCATTACCCGAACTTTTCAAAATCTCCAGACGTTTGACGACATGACAGTATTGGAGAACGTCATGGTCGGGATGCATACGAAGACAAGCTCCAGCCTGTTCTCCTGCGGCATGAATTTGGGCAAGGCCAAAAAAGAAGAGAAGCTGATGGAGCAAAAGGCACATGCCTGGCTCGGGCAAGTGGGGCTGGCGACGGAATCCCAGCGGCTGGCGGGAAGTTTGCCCTACGGCAAGCTGAGGCTGATGGAAATTGCCCGGGCGATGGTCGCAGGGCCAAGGCTGTTGCTCCTCGATGAGCCTGCGGCTGGCTTGAACCATACGGAGACAGCGGAAATGAGCCGGATGTTTTGCGAGATTCGCGACAGCGGAACGGCGATTTTGCTGGTGGAGCACGACATGGACATGATTATGACCATCGCCGACCGCATCGTGGTTCTCGATCAGGGAACGAAAATTGCGGAAGGAACCCCGCGTGAAATCCAGGAAAATCCTCGCGTCATCGCGGCTTATCTGGGAACGGAAGAGGAGTAGGGGGGAAAACGATGGGAAAAACGATCTTGAAAGTGGACGGCGTCACGGCTCGCTACGGTCCTGTAGAAGTGCTGCACGGAATTACGATGCAAGTGAACGAAGGAGAGATCGTCTCGCTGCTCGGGGCAAACGGCGCTGGCAAAACGACGCTGTTGAATTGCATCTGCGGTCTGCACGGAGCGAAAGAAGGGAAGATCTGGTTTCGCGATGCCGACATCACCGGAATCCCGGCCGAGCTTGTCGTGCCGCGCGGGATGGCGCATGTGCCGGAGCGCCGACAAATTTTCTCCACGCTCACCGTCGAGGACAATTTGTGGCTGGGCGCTTCCCACCGCATGCCCAAAACGAGCAAAAAAGAGATCGCCAAAGAAATGCAGACCGTTTACGAGCGCTTTCCGATTTTGGCAGAGCGGAAATGGCAACTGGGGGGAACGCTATCTGGCGGACAGCAGCAAATGCTGGCGATCGGACGGGCGCTTTTATCCAGGCCGCAATTGTTGCTCCTGGACGAGCCTTCGCTTGGCTTGGCACCGCTGATTGCCAAGGAAATATTGACGATCGTTCAGGAGATTCGCTCCGAGTGGGGTACAACCGTGTTGTTGGTTGAGCAAAACGCTCGCGCCGCACTGGCGATTTCCGACAGGGCTTATGTGTTGAGTACAGGCGAAGTGATGCTGGAAGGCAGTGCTGAGGAAATCAGCAACGATCCGCGTGTGCAATCTGCTTATCTGGGACACTCCCACGAAGCGGTTTGACATTGATAAAAAGATAGATACTCAAGGGGGCTTAACCATGAAAAAAGGAACGTTTCGCAAGTGGCTGTATCCGGTAGCGATTGCTTCACTCGTCTTGCTCAGCGCCTGTGGCGGCGGCGCGAAGCCAGCGGCAGAAGCAGGGGGCGGACAGACGGCGGCAACAGGTGGCGCCAGCGGGGAACCAATCAAAGTCGGGGCGATTTTCTCTCTGACTGGCCCGAACAGCCCGCTTGGGGTACCGGAGAAGCAAGCCGTTGAGCTGCTCGTCAAAGAAATCAACGGAGCAGGCGGAGTGAATGGCCGCCCGGTCGAAGTCGTGTTTGAGGACGACAAGTCGGATAACACGGAAGCTGTGAAAGCGATCAAGAAGCTGGTTTCCAAAGAAAAAGTAGTCGCTGTCCTCGGCTCCTCCGGCAGCGGACCATCTCTCGGCATGGCCGAATTTGCCGCAACAGAGAAGCTGCCGCTGATTTCGATGGCAGCAGCGGATCAGATTACCAATCCGGTGCGCGCAGGCATTTTCAAAACACCGCATACCGATGTACACGGCACGAAGCGCATTTTCAAATACTTGAAAGAAAAAGGCATTACCAAAATCGCGACGCTCAACGACAGCAATCCGTACGGAAGCGGCTGGACAACGCAATTGCAAAAGTACGCGCCTGAATACGGCATTACGATCGTAGCGGAAGAGAAGTACGGCACGAAGGACCCGTCCATGAGCTCCCAGCTGACCAAGATCAAAGGAACGGATGCACAGGCGCTGATCGTCGCAGGAACGAACCCTGGCCCGGCTACGATTGTGAAGGAAGCGAAACAGCTCAATATGACGATTCCGATCATCAGCAGCCACGGTTCAGCCAACAGCAAGTTTTTGGAGCTGGTGGGCGATGCGGGTGAAGGCGTCCTGATGGTAGCAGGCAAACTGCTGGTGCCGGATCAGGTAGATGCAAACGACCCGCAAGCAGCGGTCATCAAAAAGTTCGCAGAAGGCTATCAAGCAGCGTACAGCTCGCAGCCGGACGGTTTTGCCGGATACGGCTACGACGGTCTGAACCTGCTCGTGGAAGGGTTGAAGCAAGCAGGCGGCGACGCTTCCAAGCTGGGCGAAGTTTTGGAAAAAGTGAAGTACGTGGGAGTTACCGGGGAATTTACCTTCTCGAATGACGATCACAACGGACTGACGGAAGACAGCATGATCATGGTCGAAGTGAAGGGCGGCAAATTCCAGATTGTGAAGTAATTCAATCGATGATGCAGGTGGAGACGATGGCTGTTCTTTTCGCAAACGTGACGGATGCGAAGAGAATAGCCGTTTTCGTCCCTTGGTCAGGAGGTAAATACATGTCTCAACTGTTAAACAGCGTGCTGATGGTTGCCCCCATTTTGCAAAAGGCTTTTTTATTCGATTGCATGGTCGGAGTGACCGACCGGGAGAAGTTTCTCGCTTACTATCCGGCGCATGGACTCAATCTGGGTATCAAAGTCGGGGACCCGCTGCGCCAGGGGAGCATCAATGCCACGGCGATTGCGGAAAACAAGCGGGTGGTGAAGAAGATCTCCAAGGAGCTTTACGGCATTCCGTATATTGCCGTCGGTTATCCAATCGTGGAAAAGGGGCAAGTAGTGGGCTGTCTGGCTACAGGGGTCACGACCGATCAGGAGGACAGGCTGCGCGGCTTGGCGGAAAATTTGACGAACGCCTTGGAAAACATTGCGGTACATACGGAAAGCCTGGCAAAAGACGCCGATCATCTCGCGCAGGCCAGCCATACGCTGAGCGATGCGGCAGGACAAATGGAAGTGAAAATCGCGGAGACGACGCAGATCAATGAGCTGATTCGCAACATTTCCACCCGTTCCAATGTGCTTGGGTTGAATGCCGTCCTGGAGGCAGCGCGAGCCGGAGCGGCAGGCCGGGGCTTTTCTGTCGTCGCCGAAGAGATTCGCCAGTTGTCGCAGACGACCTCGGCGTCGGCAAAGGACATTTTTCGCATTCTCGACGAGATGAACGTCCTTGTCGGCACCGTGTCAGGCGAGATGGAAAAGACGCTGAATCACAGCCTGCAACAATCTACGCGCATTCAGGAGCTGGACGCTGTCATGCAAGAGCTGCGGCATATGGCAGAACAGCTGAAAAAGGCGGCCGTCCTGTCCGGGCGGATGGAATAAGCAAAGGTTCCAGGCGGAAGGATATTGCTAAAACGTATGACGTTATGTTATTATAACGTTATAAAAACGTAGTATGATTTTAACATAATGGACAACGGCTAATAAGGAGGTATTCTCCATGCAAACACAGATGGAACGTTCTGATCTGACCGAAAACGAAAAAATGGAAGCGTTTTTAGCGAAAATCGACCGCGGAGGAAAAATCGAAGCGGACGACTGGATGCCAGACGACTACCGCAACCAGCTGATCAAGCTGATTTCGATGCACGGCATCAGCGAAATCATGGGGGCTTTGCCGGAAAAGGAATGGGTACCCAAGGCACCGACGTTGCGCCGCAAGCTGGCGATCATGGCGAAGGTGCAGGATGAGATGGGACACGGGCAGCTTTTGCTGCGGGTAGCGGAAGATTTGCTGGCGCCGCTTGGCAAGACGCGCGAAGACTTGATGAATGACTTGTTTGCAAAAAGACTGAAATTTCACAATGTGTTCCACATGGAAGCGCCAACCTGGGCAGATGCAGGGGTAATCGGCTGGCTGGTGGACGGAGCGGCTATCATTACCCAGTCCATGTCGCTCGATACATCTTATGCGCCGTATGCGCGGGCGCTGCACCGGATTTGCGCCGAGGAGAAATTCCATGCGCAGCACGGCGAGAGCATCGTCCTGGAGCTGGCAGAGGGCACGGAGGAACAGCGCCAGATGCTGCAAGAAGCGATTACGCGCTGGTGGCCATCGCTTTTGATGTTCTTCGGACCGCCTGAGAACGGTACGATTACGAGCAACCAATCCGCCAACATGCGTTACAAGATTCGCACGCAGACGAATGAGGAACTGCGGCAAGTGTTTTTGAAAAAGTATTTGCCACGCATTTTCCACCTCGGCTTCACTGTGCCGGATGAGACGATTCACTTCGATGAAGAAAAAGACCAATGGGTGTATCAGCAACCGGATTGGGAACAGTTCAAGCAGATCGTCAAGGGGAACGGCCCGCGCTCTGCTCATCGTCTGAATCTTAGGGAAACATCGTATGAAGAAACAAAATGGGTGCGCGACGCAATCATGTCGTACGGCCGCCACGTAGGGTAGGTGAATGGATATGAACAAGGAAACAGAAGTCAGAGACGACTTTTTCATTTACGAAGTATTCAGTCAAAGAAGTGTCAGCTCATCTTTTGTCCATCAGTTCAGCCTCTTGGCTCCAAACAAGGAAGTTGCGCTCGCGATGGCGAGAGAAAACTTCCTGCGCCGCGAGACTTGTTTTAACATCTGGGTGGTGAAGCGCGACGATATTTACGGCTTGTCGCCGGAAGAGCGTCCGTTTTTGGAGCGGCTCGACAACAAGAGCTACCGGGAGACGCGAGGCTATGGCGACTTGCAGGCAAGATGGCGCCATCACAGAGAACAGTACGAAGAAAAACAAAAGCATGCGGAAAGCGGCAGCTAAGCAGGAGGGGATACAATCATGGGCGACTTTTCACAAGTAGAAACAACAGAAGCGGCAAAACAAAACCCGGAATACGCGCAAGCCTTGACTGATTTGCTGTTCCAGCTTGCTGACGACGACTTCATTCTCGCCTATCGCGGTTCGGAATGGCTCGGGCTGGCTCCGCACATCGAGGAGGACGTCGCGTTTTCTTCGATGTCGCAGGACATGATGGGTCATGCCGTGATGTTTTACGAGATGCTGGAACAGCTCGGAGTAGGCAAGGCGGACGATCTCGCACAGCTTCGGGAAGCAGATGCGTTCCGCAATGCGATTTTGGTCGAGCGAAAAAACGGGGAAGGCGACTACAACACCGACCCTCACTATGACTGGGCGTATGCGATTGTCCGCAGCTATGTGTACGGACTGTACAAACAGGTTCGCCTGGAGTCTTTGCTCCAATCATCGTACACACCGCTGGCACTGGTCAGCCGCAAAATGATGACGGAGCATCGCTACCATCTGATGCACTGGCAAGTTTGGCTCACGCAGTTGGCCAACAGTACAGACGAAGCGCGGAAAAGACTGGAAGCCGCGATTGAGAAAGTATGGAAGGATGCAGGCGAGCTTTATCAGCTCGGTGCGAACGCCGACGCGATCGTCCGCTGTGGGCTGATTGCCGGCGAAGGCGAGTTGAAACAGAAGTGGCTCACATTGACCCAGGGCATTTTTGAAAAAGCGGGCCTCGTGTGGGCGGGTGAGCCGGGAGTGCCTGAGCAGCGCGGTCGTCACGGTCAGCATACGCCGGAGCTTGCACAAGCTTTGGCTACCTTGTCGGAAGTATATCGCATCGATCCGGCCGCGGGCTGGTAGAAAGGGTGATCTGCATGGCGCAAGAAGGAATGCATGTACATGACGGGCTGGAAGCGACATGCTGGGAACTGCTACAGCAAGTGACTGATCCGGAGATTCCGGTCATAAGCATGGTAGAGATGGGGATGATCCACAAGGTGCGGGTAGAGGACGATGTCGCGCATGTCGACGTGCTCCCTACTTTTGTCGGATGTCCTGCGCTGGAAATCATGAAAAAAAATATCGCAGCGAAGCTGGTAGAGGCGGACGGAATCAGCAAGGTGGAAGTTCAGTTTGTCTACGATCCCGCCTGGACGTCCGATCGCATCGTGCCAGAGGCGAGAGGGAAGCTAAAGAGCTTCGGCATTGCTCCTCCGCCAATCGATTTCAAACCGGGAGATACATGGGAAGTGTCCTGTCCTTACTGTGACTCCCCTTATACGCAAATTGACAACTTGTTTGGCCCTGCCGCATGCCGCAGCATTTTGTATTGCCGGCATTGCAAAAATCCGTTTGAGGCGCTAAAGCCAATTTATTGAAGAGAGTGAGAGGAGCGATAGTCATGGGAGAGTACAAGCAAATGTATATCAATGGAGAGTGGGTTTCTGCCGAGAGCGGCGAATCGATTCAAATCGTGAATCCGGCGACGGGCGAAGTCGTGGGAAGCGCTGCTTTTGGAGATTCCCGCGATGCCCAAAAAGCGATTGACGCTGCACATGAGGCTTTTGGAAGCTGGTCCCGTTTGACTGCTCGCGAGCGCTCCAAGTATTTGTACAACTTGTCCGAACTGGTCAAGCAGAGCCGTGACGAGCTGGCAGGCATCATTTCTGCGGAAATGGGCAAACCGCTTGGCGAGGCAAAAGGCGAAGTGCTGGGTGCAGCGGACAACTTCGTCTGGTATGCGGAAGAAGCGAAGCGCGTTTACGGAGAGACGATCCCTTCGTCCGTGCCGAACAAGCGCATCATGGTGCTCCGTCAGCCTGTAGGTGTGGTCGGCGCGATTACACCGTGGAACTTCCCGGTGAACATGGTCGCACGCAAAATCGCTCCTGCACTGGCAGCCGGTTGCACAGTAGTCTTGAAGCCGGCGGAAGCGACGCCGCTGTCTGCCATTCGCTTGTTTGAACTGATCGAGAAGGCTGGTTTTCCAAAAGGGGTCGTCAACCTCGTCATCGGCAAGCCGGAGTCGATCGGCCAAGAGTTTATCGAGAATCCAAAGCTGAGCAAAATCGGCTTCACAGGCTCCACTCGCGTCGGCAAGCTGCTGATGGAAGGAGCGGCGAAGCAAGTGAAGCGCGTCAGCATGGAGCTGGGCGGCCACGCGCCATTCATCGTCTTCCCTGACGCCGATCTGGATGCGGCAGTAAAAGGGCTGTTTGAGAGCAAGTTCCGCAACTCCGGCCAAATGTGCATTTGCACGAATCGGCTGTATGTTCACGAAGATGTAGCCGACGCCTTTACCGAGAAATTGGTCGAGCGTCTGAAGCGGGCCAAAGTGGGAGACGGACGACTGAAGGAAACCGAAATCGGACCGTTGGTGAACGAGCGCGCGCTTTCCAAAGTGCTGGAGCACATTGAGGACGCGAAAGGAAAAGGCGGCCAAGTCGTATACGGCGGCAACCGTCTGACAGAAGGCGACTACGCAAATGGCTTCTATTGCGAGCCTACCGTTATCTCCGGTGTGACCGAAGAGATGAAAATCGCAAACGAAGAAACGTTTGGACCAGTTGTTCCGCTCGTTCGTTTCTCAGACGAAGCAGACGTCGTGCGCCAGGCAAACGATACGCGCTACGGTCTGGCTGCTTACGTGTACACGCGTGACAACCAGCGCTGCTTCCGGATGGCAGAGCAGCTGGAGTACGGCATCGTCGGCATCAACGACGGATCGCCGACCCAGACGCAAGCTCCGTTTGGCGGATTCAAGGAAAGCGGCATCGGACGCGAAGGTGGACGTTACGGAATGGATGAGTATTTGGAGACGAAATTCGTTTCTTTCGGAGTGTAGTCCAGACCGCGTTTTACAAGGGGACCAGAGGAGATCTGGTCTTCTTTTTTTTGCCAAAGCATTTGTCAACACTTTGTTCATTTTTCTTATCAAAGAAGCAGGCAATCAACGGTATAATGGAGATTGTATAGAGGGCACCCTTATTAGGTAGATTAGAATGTAAAAAAATTCAAATCGAGATAAAGCTCAGCTCGAAGGGAGGATATGAATGGGTCAGCATCAACACGAGCTGTCAGCGATGAACACGGGGGCATCCTTTTCAGATTTGTGGAGTCCCGACGTGATGCTCTTCACTCTTTTAATTGCCACGGTATATTTCCTGGTAACGGGTCCCATGCACAAGCGTTTTGAACATGCCACCACGGCGACAGCAAAGCAAAAGCTGCTGTTTGTCTTTGGCTTGCTGCTGTTTTACGCGGCACAAGGAAGCCCGATCAGCTATTATGGCCATCATTACTTGTTCAGCCTGCACATGCTGCAGCAGTCCATTTTGTATTTTGCCCTGCCTCCGATTGTGCTCTTGGCGATGCCGGAGTGGCTTTTGGAAAAAATCTTTCAGCCGCGGCCGCTCAAAGCGATTCTTCGCGCGGTTACTCACCCGCTGGTAGCGGCATTATTGTTCAACACGCTGTTTTCGTTCTACCATATACCGTTTATATTTGATGCAGCGGCTCTTAATCACGAGTGGATGACAGTCTACCATGTCGTCTTGATTTTCGCTGCTTTCGCTATGTGGTGGCCGATTGTCAGTCCATTGTCCGACAGCAAGAGACAGTTGGCGGGATTAAAAAAATTGACGTACATTTTTGCCAACGGGGTGCTGATTACCCCTGCCTGTGCGTTGATTATTTTCGCGTCCGATCCTTTGTATGCGACGTACATCTCGGCTCCGCAACTGTTCCCGAGCCTCGACACGTTCAGTGACCAGCGACTTGGTGGAATCATCATGAAACTGGTGCAGGAGCTTGTGTATGGTTCCGTGCTCGCCTACGTTTTCTACCACTGGTATAAGCAGGAGAAGCAGGAAGACCTGCCGATGGATGAGCAGCCCGCGGTTGCCCTGCTGAGAAAAACGCCGACGATGGATGAAGGCCGGGTATAAAAATATAGATAGATTATTTGAATGAGGTGTAGAAATGTCCATCTTGCTGCCTACGATAAGCACGTCGTTTATCGTCATCAGCGGTATTCTTGTCGCTTGTGGCTGGTATGCGGTCGCGAAGAAACAAATTGATAAGCACATGAAGATCATGAAGTGGGCCGCCATCTGTGCGACGATCTTCTTCATCACGTATGTATCCAGAACGGCTTTTGTCGGGAATACTCATTTCGGCGGGCCGGACAGCTTGAAGCCAATCTATCAGACGTTTCTCGTCTTTCACATCGTGCTGGCAACCGTAGGGGGAGTCATGGGGCTGATCACGCTCAGACACGCCTACAAGAACAACATTGCCGCCCACCGCAAAATCGGGCCGTGGACGTCGATCGTCTGGTTTGTGACCGCCATTACCGGAGCTACGGTGTACACGCTGCTGTATATCATCTATCCGGGCGGGGAAACGGCTGGCGTTCTGGATGTTATTTTTGGAAAGTAGCTTGGGCGCTTTTCAAGTTGACTAGCTTCTTTTGCTTTCGATACAATGGAAGTTAGTTCTTCATTCGGATATTCGCATGTTCAGATAGATTCAGACAGGAGGTACAAAACGTGGACCAGCAAGTGACAATGCAGGAATCGCTTAACAGCGAGACACCCCTGCACGCACAACCGGGAGAGCCGGCGACTTTTCGGGACTACGTAGAACTGACAAAGCCTGGGATTACCATGTCCAACCTGATGACTACCTTTGCTGCCCTATGGATGGCATCTTACGGTTTTCCAGACTGGAAACTAGCGATTTTCACCATGATTGGTACAGCTTTGGTGATCATGTCGGGTGCGACGTTAAACAACTACTACGACCGTGATTTGGACAAAAAAATGAAGCGTACCAAAGGGCGTGCTCTTGCAGCAGGGCGCATCGCGCCACGCACGGCCATCCTCTTGGGGATCGGCTTGCTGCTCGCAGGTCTTGCGGTGCTCGCCGTATTCGCCAATCCGCTGGCTGCTGTTTGGGGATTGATCGGTCATATTTTCTACGTGTTAATTTACACTCCGCTCAAACGCGTGACCACATTGAACACGGTCATTGGCGGGATTTCCGGTGCGGCTCCGCCTGTAATCGGCTGGGTTGCTGTAACGAACAGCATGGACCCGGCAGCGTGGCTGCTTTTCCTGATTTTGTTCCTGTGGCAGCCGCCGCACTTCCTTGCGCTGGCGATGCTGAAAACCGAGGAATACCGCGCAGGCAATCTGCCTATGCTGCCAGTTGTCAAAGGCTTCGCAGAAACGAAGCGGCAAATGGTTTTGTGGGGATCTGTCCTGTTCCCGGCTTCGTTGCTGCTCTTTATCCATGGAAGCGTTGGTTATGTTTACCTGGCTGTCATGGGCTTGATGGGAATCGTGTACATGGTGCTGCTGTTCCAAGGCTTCAAAGCCAAGGATGATCTGGCGTGGGCGCGCAAGCTTTTCGGCTACTCGATTCTGTATTTGACAGTCTTTTGCGCCGTCATTGTCATCAGCACAATGGTGTACCATTATTGACACGAAACACTCACCAAATGTTCACGGAACATCCCTTGCTTAGCAGGGGATGTTTCATTAATGTTAGAGAGGGCAACAGTTAAGAGGCTGCTTCACCGAGAGTCTCAAACATCACAAGAAATAGGGTGTATTCACTATGGAAAAATGGCTGAAACCTCTAGCCGTTCTTGCTACTCTCGTCATGTTTATCGTCATGATCGCCGGGTCGCTTGTGACCAAAACAGATTCGGGCCTGGGCTGTGGAAACGACTGGCCGCTCTGTAATGGGAAATGGGTTCCGGAGTATACCTTGGCTTCAATCATTGAATACATGCATCGGCTGATTACAGGCGTGGCAGGCATTGTGGTAATCGTTTTCTCCGTACTTTGCTGGCGTCATTACCGGGGCAATCAGGAAGTGCGCAATCTCGCCCTGTTCGGTTTGTTTTTTATCGTGCTGGAGTCGATTCTTGGCGCTTCCGCGGTGATCTGGCCGCAGTCGTCGTCCGTCCTGGCTCTGCACTTCGGATTTTCGCTTCTGGCCTTCACGGGCGTGTTCCTTTTGACCGGGTTCGTGTTGCAGCGCGACAAAATGGCGAGCATGGTGCAGGCAAAAGCCCCGAGAGGATTCCGCAACTGGATTTGGGCTGTGGCAGCCTACACGTACGGAGTGGTCTACCTGGGAGCGTACGTCAGACATACCGGCTCCAGCATGGCTTGTAGTGACTGGCCACTGTGCGAGGGGCAAATCATTCCCGAGCTGTCCGGGCAGATCGGCATTCAATTCGCACACAGGCTGGGGGCGCTGGTGCTGGCGATTGTGCTGTTGGCAACGATGATCTACGCTATCCGTCATTTCAAACAAACGCGTCGCGATCTGTACGGGGCGAGCATCCTCGCTTTTGTGCTGGTCATCGCTCAAGTGTTCAGCGGCGGCTTCGTCGTCTTGTTCCAGCTCCACCTCTACGCGACGCTGCTTCACTCGATGATCATCACGATTTTGTTTGGCGTCATTTGTTACATGTGCTTGCAGTCGCTCAAATCACCGCGGCCGGACAAGTTGAAACGATAAGCAGTAAGATGAAAAAAAGAGCCGCATTCCCTTTGATCGACCGGGAGTGCGGCTTTGTGCATCTGTGGCGAAAAGCGTCAGGGCGCGAGAGTGAATGCCTCGTTTTCAAAGCGGTATACTTGCAGCTTGGTTGACGATTTGCCAGGGAGCGGGCTGCCTGTATCCGGGTCAAGCTCCTGTTCCGTCGTCCAATAGTAGAGTGCAGGGTGCTGCTCGTCGTCAGTAAGAAGCTGGTAGTTGCCAAGCGTCTGGAAAAGTTGACCGCCTGGCACGGATGAGGTTTGCTTCAAAACACCGCTCCAGGCCTCGACCAGCTTGCCTTTTTCCATGTACCAGAGATGGGCTTCATAGACAGAGATTCCCGTTCCGCCTGTATGGTCAACCGTTTCAAACAAGCGTTTTCCCGCCACTTCCGCAGGGTCGTCTGAAGCGTGCGGATCAAGCTGCGGGTGGTTGCGTTCGCTGGAAAAGTCCCATCGTTCCAATTGCAGGTGCGGGACGTTCCACGGTTTTTCCGCGACGAGCGAATAGGTGCGATCCGCTTTTTGATCGAGGATGTAAAACGTTCCGAGGTGTACCGTAGAATTTTGTTTGGCGACGATCTCCCAATCCGCGTCATCGTCCAGATTCGCCAGTTGAAAATCAAAATTTGGCAAGGCGACAAGATTTTTTGCGCTCGCATTGATCCAGCCGATGACCTGCTCCGGGTTGGGAGTGGCGGGTTTGGCAGATGGGGGAGCGGCAGCGTGTACAAAGCTGGGCAAGGCCAGTCCGGCGAGGGCGAAAAACAACAGGCGGCGCGTCCACAAAATAAGCGTGCTCCTTTCTTTCATGTACCAGGGAATAGGTGATTCTAGTAAAAAGACGTCGAGAACGCGCAAAAGTAACCGGGAAGTACCGTAAATTTCAATCACGAACAGCGCTGTCTTTTGTTACAATGAAAAGCAAACACATGATCGTGAGGAAAGGATGGAAGTCATGCGCATTTTACATACGGCAGACTGGCATTTCGGCCGCCAGCTCGAAGGCCGGGACCGACGCGTGGAGCAGACGGCGTTTGTGGACGAGCTTTGCCGGATTGCGGAGGAACGCGAAGTCGATTTGGTACTGGTGGCAGGCGATGTGTACGATTCGGTTAACCCTCCGGCATGGGCAGAGGAGCTGTTTTACGAAGCGCTGGAACGGTTGTCCGCGGAAGGGCGGAGAGGTGTCATTGTGATTGCGGGCAATCACGATCAGCCGGAACGGGTCAGGGCAGCAGCACCGCTCGCTACGAAGCAAGGGATTGTCTTGCTCGGCTTGCCGAAGGAAGCGCCGTTGATCGCCCAGGAAGTGTCGGCGGATCGCGTGCAGATCGTTCAGGGCGGGCCTTCCTGGCTGGAGTTGAAGGTGCCCGGCTGCGAGCACCATGCCGTAGTGCTTGCGCTGCCTTATCCATCGGAGTCGCGCTTGAAGGAGCTGCTCAGCGAGAGCTTTACCCAGGAGCAGATGCAGCTCGCCTTTTCCGAGCGGATTGCCCAGTTGTTTGCGGATTTGTCCGTGCATTTTCGCGAAGATACGGTGAATCTCGTCACCAGTCACTTGTTTGTCATGGGCGGCATGGAGACAGATTCGGAACGGCCGATTCAAATAGGCGGTGCCTTGACGGTGTCGCCGCAGGCGTTCCCGAAAAACGCCGATTACGTGGCGCTCGGTCACCTGCATCGGCTGCAAAAGCTCAGTGACAAGCCGCTCGTTCGCTACAGTGGCTCGCCGCTTTCCTACAGCTTTTCCGAAGCGGGACAGAGCAAGGCGGTCGTACTGGTCGAGGTGCAGCCGGGGCAGTCGGTGCAAGAAGAGATCATTTACTTGACGAGCGGTCGACCGTTGGCTCGCTGGAAGGCGACGGAAGGAATCGCCCAGGTCGAGCGCTGGCTGGCAGAAGGGCGGGATGCAGGCTCTTGGATTGATCTGGAGCTGCATGTTTCGGATGTCATCGACCCTGCTGAGTTCCAGCGTGTGCGCAAGCTATCGGATGACTTTTTGAAAATCCAGCGGGTCGTCGTACGCGAGCAGCGCGAGGAAGAAGAGGCGCAACGGGTGGAGTTGACCGAGCTGACAGCGGATCAGCTGTTCCGGCGATTTTATGAGCGCAAGCGGGGAGCGGCCCCGGACGATCGGCTTGTTGCCTTGTTTCAGCGTTTGCTCCAAGAAACCGGAGGAGAGGAGGAAGAAGCGTGAGACCGATACGATTGAAGCTGGCGGGAATGCACAGCTATCGAGAAATGCAGGAGGTTGACTTCGAAATTTTGTGCCAGGCGGGATTGTTTGGGATTTTCGGGCCGACGGGAAGCGGAAAATCGACGATCCTCGATGCGATTACACTGGCGCTTTACGGTCAGGTCGTTCGTCTGGGCGGAGGCAATCATCCGAAAGAAGTGCTGAACCAGTTGGAGCAGCGCGTCTTCGTTTCTTTTACTTTCGAGCTGGGCACAGGGGATGAGCGCAAGCGATATACGATCGAGCGGGAATTTGGCCTGGATAAAAAGGGAAACAAGCGACAGCCGGAAGTGCGGCTGATTCAGTCAGGCGCTTTGACCGGAGAGCCGGACGTTGTGCTGGAGTCGAAGGCGACGGCTGCCACTGCGGCGGTGGAGGACTTGATTGGCTTGACGCTGCAAGACTTTACCCGTGCCGTTGTGTTGCCGCAGGGGCAATTTTCGCGATTCCTGACATTGAAAGGCAGCGAGCGCAATGAAATGCTGCAACGGATGTTCCGGCTGCATATTTACGGGGAAAAGCTGAGCGAACGGGTACGGCACGCCCTTGATCAGGTAAAAGAGCAAATGCATCAGTTACAGCTTGCGACAGCGGCTTTGGGTGATGCGGGGCCAGAGGCTTTGGAGCAGGCGAGACAAACTTTCGCAGAGGCAGCCAGCATCGAGCGGGAATTTACGGAGCAAAAGCAGGAGCTGACGGGCAAGCTCAAGGAGCTGGAACAGCTTCACCAGTGGCAGGCAGAGCTTGCGGGCGTGCAGCAGCAGTTGCAACAGCAGACGGCAAAGGAAGCGGAAATGGCTGCTTTGACTTCGCGAATGGGCGAGTGGGAGGCGAGCATCCGCTTGTGGCCGCTGGTGCAGCAATACGAGCGGCTCGACCAGGAGTGGGTCAGGACCGGGCAGGCATTGGAACAAAGCCGCGGACAACAGGAAGCGGCGCGGCTTGCTCTGGAAGAGGCAGAAGCTCAATATGCGCAGGCTCAGGCGGAGCTGGCCGCTCAGGAACCGCAGTTGATCGAGCAAAAAGGCAGACTGGTGCAAGCTCAGGAATGGGAAGCCGAGCTAAAAGCGATTCGCGAGGAACAGACCGCTTTGGAGCGGGAGTGGCAGGAAGTCTCGCGTGGCCTTTTGCAAACAGAACAGCAGCTACAGCAAGACGAAGCAGCCTTGGAGAACTGGCAGCAGGAGTGGAACAGGCTGGAGGAAGCGAGCCAAAAGGCCATGGTTGCTCCGGAGTGGCGAGATCGGATCACGCAGGCGAGAGAAGCGAAGCAGCAGTGGGAACGGGAGCAAGCGAAGCTGCGTGAGCAAGAAACAGAGCAGAAGACGCTTGTGCAGCGTTTACAGGTGTTGACCGAAAAGGCCGCTGCGGATAAGCGCGACTGGGAGCAGGCAGAGAGCCACCTGGCAGCGCACAAGGAGCAGATGGCGAAAGCAGCGGACAAGCCGGTCATGAGCGATGCAGAGTGGGAGCAGTCCCGCAATGTGCTGGGCGAAATGAAGCAGATCGGCCGCCAATGGCGGGAAGGTTTGCAGGCTGTGGAAGGCTGGCAGGAAAAGCGGCAAAAGATCGAGCAGGAGCACATACAGGTGCAAAAGCGCTGCCAGGAGTTGGCGCTGGCCGCTCAATCGAGCGAGGCGATTGTTCTTGCGCGCCAGACCGAGCGGGAGGAGCTTAGGCAGGCGTGGGAGCAGTGGCAGCAGGAAAACATGGCGCGCTATTTGCGAGAGCGTCTGGAACAGGGCAAAGAATGTCCAGTGTGTGGCTCCGTGCACCATTCGCTGGATCATCAGGACCAATTGGCGGACGGGGAAGCCAAAGTCGCTGGCGATGAGCTGCGTACACGCATCAAAGCCGCAGAGGAAGCAGGGAAGGCTGCCGAACAGAAAGCAGCCGGAGACAAAGAAGCGTGGGTCGTTGCCAAAGGGGCGTTGGCAGCCGTCGAGGAGCGGCTTGCCGCGATACAGGCAGAGCACAAAGAGCTGGCGGCGCGGCTAACTGCCATCAAGGCGGAGTGTCACGGGCATGGACAGCCTTGGGCAGTCGACACTTTTGAAGAGCTGATCAGTGTGTACCAGCGCGAGGAAAAAGCGTTGGCAGCCAAGCATGCCGAACGGGAACAGGCAAAAGCCGAGCGGGAGCAGCAGCAAAAGCAGCTGGAAGTGCTCCGCGAGGCAGAGGCCGACAAGAAGCGGCAAATGGAAAAAAGCGCGCTGTTGCTCGAACAGGCGCAGCAGTCAGCAGCGGAAATACAAGCCCGCCTTGCTGTGGTGCAGCAAGCTGCCAACCAGGCATGGCAAGCGTTGAACGAGGTGCGCCAAGACGTTCCCGTAGAGGGCATTGACCAGCAGTATGAGGAAATCGGCCGTCTGGATCGGCTGCTGGCACAGTTGCAGCGCACGCGTGCCGAGCAGGAAGCGCTGAAGAGCCAGCTTTTGACACAGGTGGAGACAGCCAAGACGCGCAGAGCCGACTGGAAAAACCGTGAAGCTGCTCTCGGAGAACGCCTGGCAGACAGGAAGCGCATGTGGGAGCAAAAGCACGCCCAGTGGCTGGAGCGGACAGGCGGCACTCCCTCGAGCGAAGGGCTGGCTCGGACGGAGCAGGCGCTGTCGCTTTTGCGTCAAGCGTTGGCACAGGCAGAAGACAAACGAAAAACGGTTGCCGAGGCAAGACAATTGGTTCAAAACGATTTGGTCAAGCATTCCGAGGCGCTGGCTGTCTTGACGAGACAGCGGTCAGAGGCGCACGAGGCTTTGTATCAAGGGTTGCAGGAGACGGGCTTCGCCAACGTGGAACGGGTACAAGAAAGGTACGCAGAGCGCGGGCAATTGCCCCAAGCAAGGGAGCAGGTCGAAGCGTATACGCGTGCTTTGACACAGCTGCGTTACGAGGAAGACAGGCTGCTGCAAGCCATTGCAGGGCGCACGGTCAGCACGGAAGAACTGCTCGCTGCCAAAGAGGCGTGGGGCACATGGGAGCAGTCTTTTGCCGAGGCGCAAAAGCAAGTCGCCGTAGCGAAAGAGCACGTCGATCGCATGGAAAAAAACCATAGCAAGTGGCAGGAGCTGCACCAGCAAATTGTCGAGCAGCAAGATGAGCAAAGCCGTCTGGAAGAACTGAAAAAGCTGTTTGAAGCCAAGGCGTTTGTCCAGTTCATTGCCGAGGAAAAACTGGTGACGATTGCGAGAGATGCTTCCTACCATCTGAAGCGGATGACGGCCAACCGCTACGGATTGGAAATCGGCGACGAGGGAGAGTTTGTCCTGCGCGACGAGGGCGCAGGCGGTATGCGCCGTCCAGTCAGCACCTTGTCCGGCGGAGAAACGTTCCTGACCTCGCTGTCGCTGGCGTTAGCCTTGTCGATGGAGATTCAGATGCGCGGCGGCAGACTGGAATTTTTCTTTTTGGACGAAGGCTTTGGAACGCTCGATCCTGAACTGCTGGAGGTCGTCATGGATGCGCTTGAGCGGCTGCGCATGGACGATTTTACGATTGGCGTCATCAGTCACGTTCCGGAAATACGTGTGCGCATGCCGCGCCGTCTGGTAGTGACTCCGGCAGAGCCGATGGGCAAAGGCAGCAAGCTGCTGCTGGAAATGGAGTAGGGAAGGGGAAACAACATGGCAGTCCAATTCATACTGGGACGGGCAGGAACGGGCAAGACAGAAGCGATTCGTCAGCAGATGCAACAGCGACTGCGTGAACAGCCGCTGGGTACGCCGATGATTTTGCTTGTGCCGGAACAGGCCAGCTTTCAGGAAGAATACGCCCTCGCCACCTTGCCCGGGCTGAGTGGCGTGATTGGCTCGCAAGTATTGAGCTTCGGACGGCTGGCTCATCGGCTGCTACAAGAACTAGGGGATTTAACGACGGTAGCGGTTGACGATCTCGGAAAGCACATGGTGCTGCGCATGCTTTTGGAGCGGCATAAAGAGGAGCTACAAGTATTCGGGCGGTCTGCGATGCAGCCGGGCTTCGCCTCCCAGCTCGGCCGTCTGATCAGCGAGTGCAAGTCGTATGGCGTTTCTTTTACCCAATCGGAAAATGTGGATTGGGGGGGAGCGAACCTCAATCAAAAAATAAGCGACTTGCGGCTGATCATGAACGCCTATGAAGGATACATGGCAGAGGGCTACTGCGATGCGGACGATATTTTGAACCGGGTAGCGGTCATGGTGCCTGACTCCGCGTACATCCGACAAGCGGAAATTTTTATCGACGGCTTTACCGGCTTTACCAACCAGGAGCTGAGAGTCATCGAGCAACTGATGCTGCATGCCAGACAGGTGACGATTGCCCTGACGTTGGACCCGGACGAACGGGATGCTTCTGTCGATGAGCTTGGATTGTTCCATCCGACGTTGCGCACGTATCAGGCGCTGTCACTTATGGCGCGAGAAGCGGGTGTTTCCATCGCCAAACCGCTGCTTTTGAACGAGACAAGGCGCTTTGTGACCAGTCCGTGGCTGCGCCAGCTTGAGCAGGCTTATTTCCAATGGGGAGCGCCGCCGCCTGTCGGTGAGGCTGGGCGCACGGATGAGGTAGCTCTGCTCTCTGCCGTGAACAGGCGGGCCGAAGTGGAAGCCGTCGCGCTGAAAATTGTCGCGCTTGCCAGGGAAGAAGGATACCGCTGGAGAGATATGGCGATCTTGCTGCGGGAAATCGGCACGTATGCCGATGAAATCTCGGCTGTATTTACCGACTACGGCATCCCGCACTTTTTGGACAAGAAGCGTACAGTGATGAATCATCCGTTGGTGGAGCTTGTGCGGTCGGCTTTGGAGGTCGTCACAACGAAATGGCGGTATGACGCGGTTTTTCGCTGTTTGAAAACAGACTTGCTCGTAATGGACATTACGGACGAACGCACGGCTCGCAAGGAAATCGACCGATTGGAAAACTATGTGCTGGCACACGGCGTATTCGGCTACCAATGGGCGGAGGAGTCTGCGTGGCGTTTTCGCGGACAAGCCGGGGCTGCGGAAGATGCGCAGGCTGATGAGCTGAGGCGCAAGTACGCTGCTCCGCTGCTTGCCTTTGAACGGGAGCTGAAGCAGGCCACGGGCAAAAGCGTTCGGGACATGACGCTCGCCCTGTACAACTTGCTGATCGCTCTCGATGTGCCAAACAAGCTGGAATATTGGCAGCGAAAAGCTGAAAAAGAGGGCGATCTCGATGCGGCGCAGGTGCATGGTCAGGTGTGGACCGGGCTTGTCGAGCTGATGGATCAAGTCGTAGAGGTCATGGGCGACGAAAGCATGGATTTGGCTACTTATGCGCGTGTCCTCGACAGCGGACTGGAGTCGATTGAGCTTGGACTTGTACCGCCCGCGCTGGATCAAGTGCTGGTCGGGGCCATGGAGCGTTCCCGCCAGCCTGACGTCAAGGCGCTGTTTATTCTCGGAGTGAATGAAGGGATTATTCCTTTGCGCCCGAAAGAAGAAGGCATTTTGGATGAGGCTGAGCGCGAGCGGCTGGCAGAAATGGGACAATCGCTTGCGCCAAGTGCCAAGCAAAAGCTGATGGCAGAGCCGTATCTTTTGTACCAGGCGATGACGCGGCCGTCCGAGCGGCTGACGATGAGCTGTGCCCTGGCCGATGAAGAGGGCAAGGCATTATTGCCGTCCGCGGTGTTCTCGCGCATCAGGGAAGTGCTGCCGGGTTTGTCGCACGAAGTGTTTTACAACGAGCCGACTGGCGAAGCGGATACAGACGCCTTTTTGCTTGGGCAGCCGAGAAGGGTGTTTCGCCACCTGCTTACCCTTTTGCGCTCGATGAAAAAGACGGGCGAGCTGCCTGTCTTCTGGTGGGAAGTGTACGACTGGTACCTTCGTTCCTCGACAGAGGAGCTGCGGGAAAAATGGCTGCTGGGCGGCTTGCGCTACCGCAATCTCCCGGAAGAGCTGGACAGGCAGACGAGCGCGACTTTGTACGGAAAGCAGTTGAAAATGAGCGTGTCGCGTCTGGAACGCTTTCAGGCGTGTCCGTTTTCCCACTTTTCCTCGCACGGCTTGCGGCTGTCCGAACGGACGATGTACAAGCTGGAGCGGTTCGATGTAGGGGAATTGTTCCACGCCTCGCTCAAACGCGCCGTGGAAAAAATGAATCAGGAAAATCTGGAGTGGAGCAGGCTGACGGAAGACCACAGCATGCAACTGGCCAGCGAAGTCGTGTCTGAGCTGGTGCCGCAGACGAGAAGCAGCATCCTCACCCGGACAGCTCGCTATCGCTATTTGTCCGGCAAGCTGATGCGAGCGGTTGGCCGCGCCATTTACGTGCTGGGAGAGCATGCGAAGCGCAGCCGTTTTGCTCCGGTAGGGCTGGAAGTTTCCTTCGGGCCGGGTTCGGATTTGCCAGGCTTGGTGCTGACGCTTGATAACGGCGTGGAGTTGCAGTTGATCGGACGCATCGACCGTGTGGACCAGTCGCTGGACAGTGAGGTTCCGTATTTGCGCGTCATCGACTACAAATCAAGTCCCAAGCAGCTATCGCTTTCAGACGTGTGGAACGGGCTGAACTTGCAACTGCTCGTCTACCTGGATGTCGTCGTGGAAAACGCAGAGGCATGGCTGGGCAAAAAGGCGGAGATGGGCGGCGTCTTCTACTACCAGGTGGCGGACCCGTTTGTGACAGCCAAGCGGTTGCTGACAGCCGACGAAGCAGCCAAGGAGCGGGCCAAGCGTTTGCGCATGAAAGGGCTGATGCTGGCTGATCCGGAGCTGGCCAGGATGATGGACGGATATGTCGAGCAAGGCCCGTCCGAGTTGGTTCCTTTTGAACTGAAAAAAGACGGAACGCTTTCTTCGCGTTCTTCTGTGGCGACAGCCGAGCAATTCCAGGCATTGACGACATACGTGCGCGATACGGTGAAGCAAATCAGCACGCGGATGACGGACGGGGAAATACAAATCCAGCCTTATTCCAACGGCACGATGACGGCGTGCGATTACTGTTCGTACAAGCCTGTGTGCCAGTTTGACGGGGAGACGGGCGGCAATGAGCACAGGCAGCTGTCCAAATGGAACAACAAACAAATCTGGAGCATGCTGGCCGAACAGCAGCTGACAGGAGAGGGGGATGCCACGGATGGCGGAGCAAGCGATGCAGGCCAAGCCTGAGCAGTGGACAGACGAACAATGGCAAGCGATCATTCAGCGCGGGAGCAATCTGCTCGTCGCGGCGGCGGCAGGCTCGGGGAAGACGTCCGTGCTGGTCGAGCGGATTATCCGGCGCATCATGGATGAGCACGACCCTGTCGGCGTCGACCAGCTTTTGGTTGTGACTTTTACCAATGCCGCGGCGGCCGAGATGCGTCACCGGATTGGCGACGCGCTGCAAAAGGCGCTCAAGGAGCAGCCGCATTCCGCGCATTTGCGCAGACAGCTGGCGCTCTTGCAGCGGGCTACGATTACGACGCTGCACTCCTTTTGCCTTGGCATTCTGCGGCAGTATTACTATTTGCTTGAGCTTGACCCGGATTTTCGCATCGCCGACCAGATGGAAGGCGAGCTGCTCCGGCAAGACGTTCTGGAGGAACAGCTGGAGAACTGGTATGAAACCGACCCGGATTTTCACGCGCTGGCAGATATCATGCTGGACGGGCAGGACGATCAGTCACTGGCTGTGCTGCTGTTGCGATTGTACGAGTTTTCCCGCAGCCATCCTTCCCCCGAGCAATGGCTTGCCGAGGCAGCCGCTATGTTTGACATCCCGCCAGGAAAAGGGCTAGACGGGCTAGTCTGGGCCAACAGCGTGCTGCAATCTGTGCAGCTGCAACTCGTCGGCATGGCGGGGAAAATGAGCAGGGCGCAGGAACTGGCGGCGTCGCCAGAAGGTCCGGCGGCGTACTTGCCGCTTTTGCAGGCGGAGGCTCAGGCGCTAAGAGAAGCTGCGGCTTCGTGCAAGCAAGGCTGGGAAGCAGCGAGCCAGGCTGTTTGCGGGGTGACGTTTGCCAAGCTGCCACCCGTGAAGGGAACGGACCCGGATACGAAGGATCAGGTTCAGGGGCTGCGCAACGGCGTGAAAAAGGAGCTTTCCGAGCTGATCGAGCAGTATTTTTCGATGACAGCCGAGCAGTATGCTGCCGATTTGCAGCGGATTGCTCCGCACATGAAGACGCTGGCGCGACTCGTTACCGAGTTTTCCGACGCTTTCCAACTGGAAAAGCGCTCGCGCGGCTTGGTGGACTTCGGCGATCTGGAGCATCTTGCCTTGAGCATTTTGATGACGACCGATGACGCTGGCGAGCTTGTTGCTTCTTCCATATCCGAGCAGCTGCGCGATCAGTTCGCGGAAGTGCTCGTCGACGAATATCAGGATATCAATCTCGTGCAGGAAACGATCTTGCGCATGGTTTCGCGCGACGGAACAAACGAGTCTGTGGCAAACCGCTTTATGGTAGGAGATGTCAAGCAGAGCATTTACCGCTTTCGCTTGGCTGAGCCGAAGCTGTTTCTGGAAAAGTATTTGACTTACCGTCAAGCAGGCGAAGCCGATCCGGGACGACGAATCGATCTGGCAGCCAACTTCCGGAGCCGACGCGAGGTTGTCGATGCGGTCAACTTTTTGTTTCGGCAAATCATGTCTCCGGGCGTCGGGGAGATTGACTACGATCAGTCAGCCGAGCTGATCAACCGCGCATCGTATCCCGAAGCGGAGCCAGGCAGGCTGCAGGCGGAAGTGCATCTGATCAATCGCAGCACGGCCGAGCCAGAGCAGGGACAGGCGTGGTCGGCAGAGGTGAGCGATGAGGGCGAGACGGCAGGCGTTCCCGATACAGCTGGTGAGACGGTGGAAGAAGCGAGCGTCGCCCAACTGGAGGCGCGGCTGATCGCCAGCCGCATTCGCCGCTGGATGGAACCGGGAGAGGGAGAGTCTCCCCTGCTTGTCTTTGATAAAAAAGCAGGCGGAATGCGTCCGCTTGCGTACCGGGATATCGTCATCCTGCTGCGTGCGACCTCTGGCTGGGGGCAGACGATGCAGGATGAGTTGCACGCTGCGGGGATTCCTGTCTACGCCGAACAGACGGCAGGGTATTTCGCTGCGACAGAAGTAGAGACGATGCTGTCGCTTCTGCGCGTGATTGACAATCCTTTGCAGGACATTCCGCTCGCGGCCGTTTTGCGTTCGCCGATTGTCGGTCTGCGCGAGGAACAGCTTGCGCACATCCGCATCGAGTATCCAACGGGGCCGTTTCACCTGGCTGTCATTCAGTATGCAGAGGAGCGGGCGGCGCAAGAAGCGTGGGAAAAACGGCTGCGCCACTTTTTCTACAAGCTGGAAGGCTGGCGGACGCATGCCCGCAGAGGGGCGCTGTCCGAGCTGTTGTCCGTCTTGTATCGCGAGACAGGCTACCTCGACTATGTGGCAGCGCTGGAAAACGGGCAGCAGCGGCAGGCCAATTTGCGCGCGCTTTACGATCGGGCACGCCAGTACGAAGCGGGCTCTTATCGCGGCTTGTTCCGCTTTTTGCGCTTCGTGGACAGGCTTCAGGAAGCAGGCAATGACATGGGCGAGGCGCGCACGATCGGAGAAAACGAGGATGTCGTGCGGATCATGACGATCCATAAGAGCAAAGGGCTGGAGTTCCCTGTCGTGTTCGTGGCAGGCATGGGCAAGCAGTTCAACACGATGGATTTGAAAAGCGCCTTTTTGCTGCACAAGGACTTGGGCTTTGGCCCGATGGCCGTAGAGCCGTCCATGCAGCTTCGCTACCCGAGCATCGCGGCATTGGGTATTCGCCAGCAACTGCGCCGGGATATGCTCGCGGAAGAAATGCGCGTGCTGTACGTCGCTTTGACGCGCGCCCGCGAAAAGCTGATTCTCGTCGGCTCGGCGAAAGACTTGGCCAAAAGCGTGACGGATTGGGGCAGGCAAGGCGACGGGGAGCGGCTCAGCGATGAAGATTTGATCCAGGCCAAAGGATATTTTGACTGGGTCGGCCGTGCCTTGCTGCGGCATCCGTCAGCGGGAGACTTGCGCGCTTATCCGCAGACGCAAGGAGCAGGAGAAGCAGTACGGGTCAGAACGATTATCGACGACTCAGACTGGTCTTTTCATTTTTACCAGGCAGACGAGCTAAAGGCACAACAGGAAGCTGCCAGCGACGACATGAATTTGTGGGAGCGAGTGACGAGACGGGAAGCAATCGCGGAGCGGCCTCGCGACGAAGCGTTGCGAGAGTTGGTACAGTCCAGGCTCGGCTGGTCTGACCCGCACCCGATCACTCCCGGAGTAGCAGCCAAGTGGAGCGTCAGCGAGCTTACGCGAATGGCCAAGGTCACGAAAAATGGTCAGCCGTTCGCCTTGCCTTCCATTACGGAAAAGCCGAAGTTTTTGGCTGAACAAAAGTCGAATCGTTTGACGGCGGCTGAAAAAGGGACGATCACGCACCTGGTCTTCCAGCATCTTGACTTGCAGCGAGCGCTGGATGAGGCGGATATTCGCGAGCAAGTCGCGGAGCTGGCGGCGCGCCGCTTTTTGACGGAGGAGCAGGTACAGGCGGTAGACGTTGCCCAGATTGCCCGATTTTTTGCCGATCCGCTTGGACAGCGCATGAAAGCGGCCAAGGCTGTCCACCGCGAGCTGCCATTTACCTTGGCGCTTCCAGCCCATGAGGTAGAGCCACAGCTTGCCGAAGCTGCTGCCGAGAGAATCATCGTCCAAGGGGTGATCGACTGTCTGTTGGAGGAAGAGGACGGCGGTCTTGTTTTGATCGACTTCAAGACAGACTGGATGGCGAAGGAAGCTTCAGCGAACGCGATGGAAGAAATGAAACGAAGATACAATGGGCAAATCAGTCTCTACATTCGGGCGATCAAACAAATTATCAACCCTTCCCGGGAAGTGGAAAGCCATCTGTATTTGCTGTCAGGAGGCTACTCGATCCGTTTTACTTAGCCGCAGGATGAAGGACCAGAGGCTCAGAGGCTCAGAGGCTCAGAGGTTCAAAGGAAAAGCACCGTTTTCAGTCGAAAGCGGTGCTTTTTTGCAGGCTTATCCGTTACCGATAGCACAGATGCGAACATATGTGCTAATATGAATGGAATGGAAACTTTTCTTGCGGGAGGTATCGGGGATGAAAGAGCTGTTTGCCTACAACTGGCTGGTGCGGGATGAATGGTTTGCATGGTGTGCCAAGCTGCCGGACGAAGAATTGCTGCAAAAAAGAGTCGGCGGAGCGGGGAGCATCCTGTACACGCTGTTTCATGTAGCTGATGTGGAGTATAGCTGGCTGCGCGGTGTACAGGGGAAGCCCGATGTCCAGTTGTCCTACGAGGAGCATCAATCGCTTGGGCAAATCAAAGCGCTGTCAGACGAGTGGCGAGAAGAGCTGCGCGAGTTTCTGGACAGTTGGACACAAGCTGGCGAGACGGAGCCTGTGCGTGTGGAATGGAGCGCAGAGGAATACGTCAAAGGTGAAATCTTGCGCCATGTGATCGCTCACGAAATTCACCATATGGGGCAGCTGTCTGTTTGGGCAAGAGAGCTTGGACGTCCTCCCGTCTCTGCCAATTTCATCGGCAGAGGGCTTATGCGCAGCAACGGCTAAGCGCTGAGCGCAATCCCGCTTGGGAAAGCATGCATAATTTTCCTCCTGCCTGCTCATACTCCAACTGTTTCGATTGCAACTGGAATGTCCGGGCGGGAGGTACGCACAATATGGCGTTAAAAGAACAGTTATTGAGGAAAAAGTCGATTGAAAGCTTGCTCGCGCAGGTAGAGAGCAAGCATGGAGCGCTGAAAAAATCGCTGGGCGCGTTTGATTTGACCATGCTTGGCATCGGGGCGATTGTCGGTACAGGCATTTTTGTGCTTACAGGAGTGGCGGCGGCTGAGCACGCTGGCCCTGCACTGGTCTTGTCCTTTGTCTTGTCCGGGCTTGCCTGCGTGTTTGCCGCTTTGTGCTACGCCGAGTTCGCCTCGACGGTTCCTGTATCGGGGAGCGCCTATACTTACAGCTATACGGCTTTTGGCGAACTGGTAGCCTGGATGATCGGCTGGGACCTGATCTTGGAGTACGGGGTAGCTTCGGCTGCGGTGGCGAGCGGCTGGTCGGGATATGCGCAAGGACTGCTTGCCGGTTTTGGCATTCATTTGCCTGTAGCCTTGACCAATGCATTCGACACTTCCAAAGGCACGATCATCGATTTGCCAGCGGTCGTCATTATTTTTGTCATTACGCTTTTGCTTATGAAGGGGACGCGAGAGTCAGCCAAGTTCAACACGGTCATGGTGCTGATCAAGGTGGCGGTCATTCTCCTGTTTCTCATTGTCGGGATCGGCTACGTCAAGCCGGAAAACTGGAGTCCGTTCATGCCGTTTGGCTTTGCCGGGGTAGCGACGGGCGCTGCTACTGTCTTCTTTGCTTTTATCGGATTCGACGCAGTTTCTACGGCTGCCGAGGAAGTGCGCAACCCGCAGCGCGACATGCCGATCGGAATCATTACTTCGCTTCTGGTGTGCACCTTGCTCTATATCGCCGTCTCCCTGACGCTGACAGGCATCGTGCCGTATGACATGCTGAACGTGAAAAATCCGGTAGCTTTTGCTTTGAATTACGTCAAGCAGGACTGGGTGGCTGGCTTCATTTCACTCGGGGCGATTGTCGGCATTACGACGGTACTGCTGGTGATGATGTACGGGCAGACCCGGCTGTTTTTTGCCATGAGCCGTGACGGCTTGTTGCCCGCTGTGTTTTCACGGGTGAACCCAGAGACGCAAGTGCCGCAAAAGAGCACAATCATCGTCGGCATTCTCGTCGCCATTTTCAGCGGATTGTTGCCGCTGAACAAGCTGGCTGAACTGACGAACATCGGAACGCTGTTCGCGTTTATTCTCGTTTCCATCGGTGTGGTTGTGCTGCGGAGGACGAATCCGGAATTGCGGCGCTCGTTTCGCACGCCGCTTGTTCCGCTCGTTCCGATTTTGGCAGTGCTGTTCTGCGGCTATTTGGTGTATAGCTTGCCGTCTATTACCAAAATCGGCTTCATCGCCTGGCTGATTGCTGGCGCGATCGTCTATTTTTTGTACGGACGCAGGCACAGCCATTTGCGGGATGGCAAATAGCGACAGATGAGGCATGTTCTTGCGGGAACATGTCTTTGTTTGCATCTGACAAAACCATCCAATTCGTGGTAGAGTAAAAGGAACCAAAATGACGAGGAGCACTGGCCATGAAGCGAAAACGAGCAGACCGACCTGGATGGAGACGCGTCAAGCGAATGGGCTATCAGGAAAAGTGGGTAGAGGCTTTGTCTTTTTCCGGGTATGCTGTTCGTTTGACTCTGGACGAAGTAACGGAGCCTGCCTACATGCCTGTTGGGGAAAAGCTGCTGTGCGTAGGCGACAGAGGGTATGTGTACCTGCAATACTTTCCACATGAAAAGCCTTATGCCGTCACGAAGATGATGGACGAGCTGGGAAATACCGTCCAGTGGTACATCGACATCTGCAAGGCGCATGGCAAGGACGAGAGCGGTCATATCTGGTATGACGATCTTTACCTCGACATTGTGGTGCTGCCGCAGGGCGAAGTGTATTTGCTCGACCAGGATGAACTGGATGAAGCGCTGCAAAAAGGTGTGATTGACAGCGACGAGCACAGCTTCGCTACCGAGGTTGCCGATCAGCTCCTGCGGGATATTTTGGCTGGTAAGCGAGATGCTTTTGATTTTCCGAATTTCTTTGCATAATGGGCAAGACGTGCATAAAATGAGGATGAGTTCCAGACCATTTTACGATGAAGATGAAGGAGGGGGAATCCGAATGACAATGCCAATGCAAAGCAAGCAAGTCCAATTCCCCTGTATTTTGTGAAGAACGAAGGCTGTCATTGCTTTCGTTCTTTTTTTGAGCCGTAAAAGGGGATGGAGGCGAGCAGGGCATCTATCGCTATCGCTTGTTTGGAAGCAAAAGAAAAAGCGGATTGAGGAGGAGACGCCATGAGGTATAAGCGGGTGTTGGTCAAATTGAGCGGTGGAGCGGTTGCGCAGGAGAACGGGTTTGGTTTTGATCCGGTTCAGTTAGAGCATATCGCGGGGGAAATTTATTCTTTGCTGGACATGGGCGTCGAGGTCGCAATCGTCATTGGCGGCGGCAACATTTTCCGGGGAAACATGGCGGACCAGTGGGGGATCGAGCGGGTCGAGGCAGACAACATCGGAACGTTGGCAACCGTGATCAACAGCCTGATGCTTCGCGGGGTGTTAAAGGCTCGCGTCAATACGGAAGTCCGGGTCATGACAGCTGTGCCGATCAATGCGGTCGCGGAACCGTATATCCGCCTGCGCGCCGTGCATCATCTGGAAAAGGGCTACGTAATCATTTTTGCTGGCGGAAACGGTCAGCCGTACGTAACGACAGACTATCCAGCGGTGCAACGCGCCCTGGAGGTGGAAGCAGATGCGTTGCTGGTGGCAAAGCATGGAGTAGATGGCGTGTACACGGCCGATCCGCGCAAAGATGCGACCGCACGCCAATATGTGGAAGTATCGTTTGACGAGGTAGTCCGGGAAGACCTGCGCGTCATGGACCAGTCCGCGATGATTTTGGCGAGAGATTACGGCTTGCCGCTGCACGTCTTCAATTTCAACGAGCCTGGAGCGATGGCGCAAATCTGTCGCGGAGAGCAGGTCGGAACGTTTATCAGCAAAGACGGCAGAGCCGTTTACAAGTGATAGGCAATATAGGGCAAAACGAAGTAAGGCCGCTCCTTTTTAAAAAAGGGCGGTTTTTTTTAGTGAGGCAGTTTCTTTTGTTTTGCGAATGAACAGGAAGCATGGAAGGTGATGACGTGGAGAAAAGCACTTTTTACTACTGAAAATTGAGCTTAGCGAACTATCAGATGAAGAAGAAAGCACCGGAAATGACCCCCTTAGGAAAAATAACCAGCAGATAAAGTCCTCTCGGGACGGTTTTTTGTTTAGAATGGAAAGATAGCGACTGATTGAAAGGGTGTCACAGATGAGCAAAACACTTGTGCTGGCGGAAAAGCCGTCCGTCGGGCGAGATATCGCGAAAGTATTGCAATGCCAGAAAAAAGGGAACGGTTTTCTGGAAGGTGATAAATATATTGTGACGTGGGCGTTGGGGCATCTGGTGACGCTGGCCGATCCGGAGGTTTACGGGCAGCAGTTCAGCTCCTGGCGCATCGAAGATTTGCCGATCATGCCGTCGCCTTTGAAGCTTGTCGTCATCAGGGAGAGCAACAAGCAGTTCCAGACTGTGAAGCAGCAAATGCGGCGCAGCGACGTCTCGCAAATCGTCATTGCAACCGATGCCGGGCGCGAAGGCGAGCTTGTCGCCCGCTGGATCATCGAGATGGCCCATGTGCAAAAGCCGATCAAGCGTCTGTGGATTTCTTCCGTGACCGACAAGGCGATTCGCGATGGGTTTCGCAATCTGAAGGACGGCAAGCAGTATGAAAATCTGTACGCCTCCGCAGCCGCTCGCGCAGAAGCGGACTGGCTCGTCGGCATCAATGCGACCCGCGCCTTGACAACCAAGCACAACGCCCAGCTGTCGTGCGGCCGCGTCCAGACGCCTACGCTTGCGATCGTGGCTTCCCGAGAGGAAGAAATTCGCCGCTTTACGCCCAAGCCTTTTTACGGCCTGAGAGCTGTAACAGACCAGGCGATCTCGCTCCAATGGCAAGATCAGAAGACGAAAGACATCAAAACGTTTTCCAAAGAGAAGGCAGACCAGCTGCTCGCCTCCTTGAAGCAGGAAAAAAGCGCGGAAGTAAGCGAAGTCACCCGCGCACACAAAAAGACGTACGCTCCACAGTTGTACGATTTGACTGAACTGCAAAGGGACGCCAACCGGATGTTCGGCTATTCGCCAAAAGAGACGCTGTCCATCATGCAGAGCCTTTATGAGCATCATAAAGCCGTCACTTATCCGCGCACCGATTCCCGCTATCTCTCGGCAGATATCGTAGAGACGCTGCCAGACAGGGTCAAGGCGGTGCAGATGAAGCCGTACGCGCCACTCGCAGCCAGAATTTTGCGGTCGCCGATCAAAGCGGCGAAGTCGTTTGTCGATGACAGCAAAGTATCTGACCACCATGCGATCATCCCGACAGAGCAAGCGGTGTTTCTCGGGGATTTGAGCGACAAGGAGCGCAAAATTTTCGACCTGGTCGTCAAGCGCTTCCTTGCCGTGCTTTTGCCGCCGTTTGAGTACGAACAAACCACGATCCAGGCAAAAATCGGCGGAGAGTGGTTTGTCGCCAAAGGAAAAACGGTGCTGGCCCAAGGCTGGAAAGAAGCGTACGACCACGATGTGGCAGACGAAGAAGGTCAGGATGAACTGAAAGAGCAATGGCTGCCCAAGATAGAAAAAGGCGATCGCTTTCAGATTCAAAATGTGGCGCAAACAAAAGGCGAGACGAAGCCGCCGGAGCCGTTCACAGAGGCAAGCCTGCTGTCCGCGATGGAAAATCCGGCCAAATACATGGCAAACGAGAGCAAAGAGCTGATCAAGACGATCGGAGAAACGGGCGGGCTTGGTACGGTCGCCACGCGCGCAGATATTATCGAAAAGCTGTTTAACAGCTTCCTGTTGGAAAAGCGGGGCAAGCATGTGTTTGTGACGGCGAAAGCCAAGCAGCTACTGGAGCTTGTTCCCGACGAGATGCAATCGCCTACTTTGACCGCCCAGTGGGAGCAAAAGCTTGCCGCAATCGCCAAAGGCAGCTTGAACAAGCGAGCGTTTATCGAGGAAATGCGAACGTACGCCAAAGAAGTGGTGCAGGAAATCAAAAACAGCGACAAAGCCTTCCGCCACGACAACCTGACGAGAAGCAAATGCCCGGAGTGCAGCAAGCTTTTGCTGGAAGTCAACGGAAAGCGCGGCAAAATGCTCGTCTGCCAGGACAGGGAGTGCGGCTATCGCAAAAACATTTCCAAGCAGACAAACGCGAGATGCCCGAAATGCCACAAGCGGCTGGAGATGCGCGGTGAGGGAGAAGGGCAAATGTTTGTATGCGCGTGCGGGCACAAAGAGAAGCTGTCTACTTTCAAGGATCGCCGGGACAAGGAAAAGGGTAGCAAGCTGTCCAAAAAGGAAGTGGCCAACTACTTGAAAAAGCAGGAGCATACCGACGACGATGGCATCAACTCTGCGCTGAAAGACGCTTTGTCCAAATTCAAGTTCGAGTAATCGCAGCACAACTCGCAAACGCCCAGGTCGCATATGGACCGGGGCGTTTTTTCTTTGAGTAGCGAAAAAAAGCGATTGCATGTCGGGCGGAAGGGGCATATACTCAGAGTATAAAAGTGAGTAATCACTCGCTTTTATGTTTTACAAAATGATAACCAGCCATCATGGATAAACGAATCCCCCATGAACATGCAAAAGCAAGCGAAAACGCGCTCTTTTTTTACACATCAGCAAAAGTGAGCGCTCACTATTATACGAAACGAGGAGATGTTGCATGAAGCGTATTTTGCGCACGGTATGGATCGGCAGTCTGGCTCTTGCCTTGTCAGGCTGCGGGTTGTTCGGCGAAAAGCAGCCGTCTTTGTCCGGAACGATTGAAGCAGATGAATGGCCTGTCGTGGCAGAAGTAGGCGGGACGGTGACGAGGGTGATCGCCGAGGAAGGAAGCACGGTGAAAAAAGGCGAAGTGCTGGCGGAAATCGATCAGCGCAGCTACCAGATCAGCGTCGCAGAAGCGAAAGCAGCATTGGAACAGGCGAAAGCCAAACTGGAGGAAGCGAAGGCAGGCTCCCGCGACCAGACGATTCAGAAGGGAGTGGCAGCCGTCCAGCAAGCGAACGCCAACATCCGCTTGGCACAGGCCAGAAGCAGTCAGGCCGAAGCGGGGATTGCCAGAGCGAGACAGCAGTTGGCGCAGGTCGAGGCGCAGCGCGAGGGAGCGGAGGAGACGCTGCATTTTCAGCAAAAACGGCTTCAGGAAGTGACGGCTCTGTACGAAAAAGGCGCGATCTCGCAAAAAGACCTGGACATGCAAAAAGAAGCGGTGAACCAGGCGACGACGCAGCTGAACCAGTGGACGGCCCAGGTGGCGCAAGTCAAAGCGGCGTACAGCTCGGCAGAGGAGGAGGCAGCTGCGGCGGTAGCCCAGATCGGCACAGCCAAGGCGCAGGAGCAAGGGGCGCAGGCAGAGCTTGATTTGGCCCGGGAAGGCAGCACGGTCTATACGATCCGCGCTTTGCTTGCCGCGCAGGAGCAGGCTCAGGCCAGGCTCGACCAGGCGATGCTGCAACTGGACAAGACCCGGGTAGTCGCAGCAGAGGACGGCGTGTTGTTGCGGTCCTCCGTCGAGCAGGGCGAAGTGGCGAAAACCGGAGCTACGCTGTTCACGATGATGAAGGCCGATCAGCTCAAACTCGTCGTCTACATCCCGGAAGCGCAGCTGAATCGCGTGCAAAAAGGGCAGGAAGTCGGCATACAGGTGGACGCGTATCCGAACGAGACGTTTAAAGGGACGATCAGCCGGATTTCGGAAAAGGCGGAATTTACCCCGAAAAATGTGCAGACGCAAGATGAGCGGACGAAGCTCGTTTTTGCGGTGACGATTGACGTGGCAAAAGGGCAGGAGAAAATCAAGCCGGGGATGCCAGCAGACGTGCTGTTGCCAGAAGGAGAGAACGCCCAATGAACGTCGCCATTGAGTGCCAGCAACTGACAAAGCGTTTCGGAGAGCGCACCGCCGTCAACCAGCTGACTTTGACAGTGCCAAAAGGTTCGATCTACGGCTTCCTCGGCCCGAACGGCTCGGGCAAGTCGACGACGATTCGCATGCTGTGCGGGCTGATGACGCCCACGACTGGCAGCGGCACGGTGCTTGGCTACGACGTGATGACACAGAGCGAGGAGATCAAGCAGCGAATCGGCTACATGTCGCAAAAGTTCAGCCTGTATGAAGATTTGACAGTGGAAGAAAATCTCGATTTTTACGCGGGCGTGTATCAGCTTGGCGCAGCAGAGCGCAAGCAGCGAAAAGCCGAGCTGATCGAGATGGCTGGTTTGACAGGACGCGAGAAGCAGCTGGCAGGCTCGTTGTCCGGCGGCTGGAAGCAGCGTCTTGCCTTGTCCTGCGCTTTGCTGCACAAGCCGGAGCTGTTGATTTTGGATGAGCCGACCGCGGGAGTCGATCCGGTGTCCCGGCGCATTTTTTGGGACGTCATTCACGAGCTGGCGAAGCAAGGAATTACTGTGCTCGTGACCACGCACTACATGGATGAGGCCCAGACGTGCGACTGGATCGGCTTCATTTTCTTTGGCAATTTGCTTGCCGAAGGAACTCCCGGGGAATTGATTGAGCGCATGGAAGCGAACAATCTGGAGGACGTGTTTATCGAGCTGGTACGGCGGGAGGAAGCGAGGCAGGCAGCAGAGGGGGGAGCGCGATGAAGCGGTTCGTCTGGGAGCGCTACTGGTCCGTCGTCAAAAAAGAAGTGATCCAGATCAAGCGCGATCGGCCCAGTCTGGCGATTGCCCTGGTCATGCCGCTAATGCTGCTGTTTTTGTTCGGCTACGCCGTCAATACAGACGTGAGCGACATCAAGATGGCAGTTTGGAACCAAAGTCCTTCTGCGGCAAGCCGGGAGTTGGTCGAGCAGTTTGTCCACACGGAAATTTTTCAGGCAACAGCCAGTGTCAGCGGGTACCGCGAGCTGGAAGCGATGCTCGACGAAGGCACGGTGGACGTAGGCTTGGTGATCGGGCCGGACTACACGCGCAAAAAAGATCGGGGCGAGCCAGCCCACATCCAGCTGCTCATTAACGGCTCTGATCCGAATATCGCGCGCACCGCCATGTCCAACGCCCAACTGATCGTGCAGCATCAGGCGATCGCGCTCCAGGAAAAAAATCTGCAAAAACAAGGGCTGGGCGAGCTGCAACTGCCGCTTGAGCTGGATACACGGGTGCTGTTCAACCCGAATATGGAAAGCATCGTCTTCAACATCCCGGGCTTGATCGGGCTGATTATGCAAAATGTCACGATGATCTTGACCGCCTTTTCACTCGTGCGCGAAAAAGAACGGGGAACGATGGAGCAGCTCGTGGTGACGCCGATTCGTCCGTTGGAGCTGATGCTGGGCAAAATTACGCCGTACGTCGGTGTCGGCCTGTTTTCCTTTTGCCTCGTGCTCCTGGTCGGAACAGCCTGGTTCGGAGTGCCTGTCAAAGGCAGCATCGGCCTGTTGGTCGCCTTGTCAGTCCTGTTTCTCGTGACGACGCTGCTCCTCGGGATTTTTATCTCTACGGTAGCGAAGACACAGCTGCAAGCGATGCAGA
Source organism: Brevibacillus sp. HD3.3A (assembly GCF_013284375.2). NCBI lineage: Bacteria > Bacillati > Bacillota > Bacilli > Caryophanales > Paenibacillaceae > Brevibacillus > Brevibacillus sp. HD3.3A. The sequence continues at coordinate 5,182,674 of NZ_CP085874.1, read as the reverse complement.
TGGCTTTCGCACTCATTCTGCCCAGCGTGCTTTTGTCCGGCTTCATGTTCCCGCGCGATTCGATGCCTGTCGTGATACAATGGTTGGGCGGGCTGGTCCCGTTGACTTATTTTCTGGAAATTCTGCGCGGAATCTTTTTGAAAGGCGTGGGCGCCGAGGCGCTCTGGAAAGACATCGTCGGGATGGGGGCATTCAGTCTGCTGATTTTGGCTGTCGCCATCGGAAGGTTTCGCAAGAAGATTGAATAGAGGAGCGTACGTGACGTATGAACAAGCCGCCATCGTTTGAAGAGGGCCTGTTGCAATATGTGGAGGAGCTGAAGGACGAGAGCGAGATGACGGAGAAGCAGCGCAATATTTTGCGAGCCTCTGTCAAGCTGTTTGCGGAAAAAGGATTTCACGCCAGCTCAACCGCGGAGATCGCCAAAGAGGCAGGAGTGGCCGAAGGAACGATTTTCCGTCATTACAAATCGAAAAAAGACATCTTGCTTGCGGTTGTCGCCCCTGTACTGGTGAAGTTCGCGGCACCGTTCATCTTGAAGGACTTGCGCGAGATTTTCCGGGAGCAGGCGCAAAAGCCGTTCGGAGAAATCGTGGCGGAGCTGTACCGCAATCGCTTGAATCTGGTCGATGCCAACGAGAAGCACATCCGCATCTTGCTGCAGGAGGCGTTTTTCCATCCGGAGATTCGGGAAGCGCTGATCGCGACCGTATTTGAAGACGCAAAAGCAATGGTGCAAAAGCTGATCGAAGCCAAAATCGACGCGGGCGAGCTGCGTCCACTGCCGAGCCAGGCTGTGTTTCGGGTCGTGCTGTCTTCCTTGATCGGAATGGTGCTGTTCCGCCAGGTGCTGGACAAGGAAGATTACGCCTATTATAGCGATGAAGAACAGATCGCTTTGACCGTAGATATTTTGTTGAACGGAATTGGCAAATGAGATTTTATCGATAAGGGAACGTTTTCTCTCTAATTGGCTGTAACAGAAAGGCCGCAAAGTGGTATAATTGCAAACAACTTTTTGCTGTTTGCTTTTGGAGGAGAGAGAAACCATGCATTTGTTATCAGAGAGAGACTGGCTCGCGTATCGGGAAAAAAACAAAGACCGTGCGCGCATGCTCATTTCCTGCCCGGACCGCGCGGGAATCGTGGCGGCTGTATCGAACTTTTTGTTTCAGCAAGGCGCGAATATCGTTCAGTCTGACCAGTACACGACAGACCCGGAAACAGGCCGCTTTTTCATGCGGATCGAATTTGATCTGATCAACCTGGAGGAGCGCTTTGAAGCGATCAAGGCCGAGTTCAGTCAAGTAGCGGAAAGCTTCAGCATGGACTGGTCGCTGGTGGAAGCGAACAAGCGCAAAAAAGTCGCGCTGTTTGTTTCCAAGGAAGATCACTGTTTGCTGGAGCTGCTCTGGCGCTGGAAGTCCGGCGAGCTGCACGCAGACATTTCGGTGGTTGTCAGCAATCACCCGGACATGCAGGAGACGGTGGAGTCTTTTGGCATCCCGTACCGCTGCATCCCGGTGACGAAGGACAACAAGCCGCAGGCTGAGCAAGAGCAGCTTGAGGCGGCGGAGGGCGTCGATCTGATCGTCCTGGCCCGCTATATGCAGATCTTGTCTCCGCGTTTTCTCACAGACTACGCGATGCGGATCATCAACATCCATCATTCGTTCCTCCCGGCCTTCGTGGGAGCGAAGCCGTACGAGCAGGCGTACCGCCGCGGCGTGAAGCTGATCGGGGCGACGGCGCATTACGTCACCGAGGAGCTGGATGCGGGGCCGATTATCGAGCAGGACGTGCAACGCGTATCGCACCAGGAAGATGTAGAAGCGCTGAAGCAGCTCGGACGCCAGGTAGAGCGCACCGTATTGGCGCGGGCTGTCCGCTGGCATCTGGAAGATCGCGTACTGGTTTACGGCAACAAGACGATCGTTTTCCCGTAACAGGTTGAATCGATTAGGCGTTCAGCAGGATCAACAGGAAAAAGCTTCCCCAGGCAGGGAAGCTTTTTTGTTTGGCGCGTTAAAGGCGATGTCCAAAGGGGGAAGAAGTCTCGCTTCGACGACCGTTTCTTTTAGGCTTAGGACTTAGGTCAGGACACAAGCTTCAAGCCAGTCACGCCGACGATAATCAGGAGCAAACTGGCGATACGGGCCACGCTTCGCGATTCGCCGAAGAAAATCATATTGAGCAAAACAGCGCCCGCCGTACCGATCCCGATCCAGACGGCATAGGCCACGCTCAGTTGCAGGTAGTTGAACGCCTGGTACAGAAAAGCGAAGGACAGGGCGAACCCGCCTGCAAACAAAGCGGTATGGAGCGCGTTCTTCTTTTGACTGAACAGCTTCAAGCCTACCACTCCGACGATTTCACAACTAGCAGCGAGAAAGACAAACAGCCAACCCATTATTGATGCACCTCTTTTTCTCCTCGATTGTCAGCCAGCTTCAAGCCGATGACTCCCAGCACGAGCAGCGCGATGAAGAGCAGTTTCAGCACGTTCATGCTGCCGCCGAACAAAAAGAAGTCCATGAGCACGGTTCCGACAGAGCCAGCGCCTGCAAAGATCGCGTATACGGTACCTGTCGGCAAGCCTTCACACGACTTGGTCAAAAAGTAGAAGTCGACAATAATCACGGCCACCAGCAGTGCCCACTGCCACAAAAACTGGGCGGTACTGAAGCCGTACACCCAGACCATTTCCAGCAAACACGTCATCATCACATACATCCAGTATTTTCTCATCTTCTATACACCTCGAAAAATGAATGATATTCAGTCATTTTCCCTCAAAAGAAAACATACTTTACGGCCGCAAAGCATGTTCCAGGAGGGTCAGCAATTCAGCTTTTTGTTTGGCCTCGTTATCAGCGTCGTACCCCGCGTACAGGTAGACTTGCTCGGCCGCAGACTCGATCAGTCCGATCAGCAGCTTCGCGGCAAGAGCCGGATTCAGCGTGTCGCGGACAAGCTTGCGCTTTTTGTCCGCTTCCAGCATGGAAGCCACCAGATCGTACAGGGGAGTGTAGATCGTCTCCCACTGGCTGATGTGTTCCGTCGTAGACAGGCCCGCGTAAATTAGGACGGAAACGTCGCGGTATTCAGCGGTAACCTGGAAAATGGCATCTACGAGTTGGCTCAGCTGCTCTTGCAAGGGAGCTTCGGGAGCAATCGCCGCCTCGATCTTTTTCATGAATTGCACGACCATCTGCTCGGCGATGGCAGGCATGACAGACAGTTTGGAAGGGAAGTAAAGATAAAACGTTCCATGCGCGATGCCCGCTTTTTGGGCAATGTCGGCGATCTTGGTTTTTTCGATGCCTTTTTCCTTGAACGCTTCGATGGACGCTTGAATGATCTTTTCCTTTTTATCCATGAGTCCGACTCTCCAATCGAAAATGACTGATTATCATTCATTTTAGCGGAAGTGCTTTTTGAAAGTCAAGTATCTGAAAACAGATGATCGGGAGAAAGAACCTAATCATAAAGAAGTAAGCTACTCTCTAATTTTCAATATTAGTTAAGTATTTGATGAAACAAAATTTTAAAAAAGGGCGTCAACTAATTTAGAAGGAGTATTTAAATCTGGGAAAAGATTGAAAAATACAAAATTAATATTTTTATTGATTTGATGCTAAATTGACAATAAAATTTACATATAAAACCATTTTTGTAACAATAAGAGGTGTGAAGTCTAATGAAAAAGATAGCAGCTTGGGTATTGAGTTTAGTTTTTATTTTCTCAGCTACTTCAGCTTTTGCTTCGTGGGGAAGTGACACTAGAACAAAGTGTGGAAAGACAGGTGGATACCCAGAATTTTATTGCAAGGGAATAACTGACTCTGAAGACGATGATTTGTGGGGGAAATCATATATTGAAGTTTATCGTGATGGGAAATATATTGACAATGACTCTTCAGCGAAAGTTAGCATGAAATATGGAAACGAAGCTGAGGCAATGGTTGAAGCAGCGAAATCTTCCAAAGGTGATAACTTTATCGAAGGATATACCACGCATAAATGGTATAGATCTAAAACTGAAGGAGCATTCGATCAACTTGACACTCGGGATTACTATCCGCATTAATAAAATTTTGAAAAAAGGTGATGATACGAAATGAAAAGAAAAGCAATTGTTTCTTTGTTAGTTGTGGCGGGGATTGCTGGCGCTCTTGGATCTTTTGCTCTGGCTGGTGAAAAAGCTACTCCCAGCAAGCCGCAAAAATTTGTAGCTGCAGAAAGCACCCGACCTGCTGAATTGAATGAAAAACTTCAGAAATCATGGGAAGTATCGATTAACAAGTTTGATATTGATACCGACCAATATACTGCTTACGATTATTTCGATAGAAAAGTCATTTTAGAGCAATTACCGGCAGAAGAGAGAATGAGTTACTCTGATGCTATTCTCCAAGCTGTTAACAGTGTGCGAAAAGAAGGCGACTTGATGCCCATGCTTCTAGTTAAAGATGATTTAAGCGAAACGATTATCGTCTTTCAACGAAAAGATGGAACGGGAACTTCTGTTGAATTAGTCTTGAAAGAGCAGGACAGCAATAAAAATAAAAGCCTGAGGTCAGAAAGTGAACAGCAGCGATCTTGGGCTTTAACATCTGTGGAGGAAAAGTAGACCAGCATCCTCAATAAAGGAACGTTTAAGCCACAGCAATAGCCTTAATCCAATCAAAAGCTGATCCATTACAGTAGCTTTTTACTGAGGATCAGCTTTTTTATTTGAAACGGCGCCCTTCCCCAATACCATCTCCAAAAACCGCTCCACCACAGGACGATGGCTGCTTTCCCCTGCACGCGTGCAGATGTAGACCGGGCGCTTGATCTCGACGCCGGGCACGGTTACGCGCCCGATTTCGTTGCGCTCGACCATTTCCTCGACAGCAAGCGCCGGGGCCAGCATCGTTCCGTACCCTGCACGCACAGATTGGATCGACTCGATCAGTCCGTGGTATTGCAGCCCGACCCGCGGGCGTCTGACGCCGTGCTCGCGGCAGAGGGAGAACAGCCATTCGCGCGTGGAACTGCCTTGTTCGCGGAGCAAAAAAGGTTCCTGAACGAGCTGCTCGATGCTGATTTCTTTGCCTGCCAACGGATGGGCTGCGGGGAGGATGAACCAGTAGAGCACATCTGTCATGTGGACGCGATCGATGGGCAGATTATCCTCCCACGCTTCTTTGATGACGATGGCGAGATCGACCTGGCAGCTCAGCAGTAGCTCAATCGATTGCAGCGAATTGCGGGTGCGGATTTCCACGTCGACATGCTCGTAGTGCTGTTTAAATTCAGCCAGCCACTTCGGGACGAGGTAGTTCGAGGGCAAGTAGGTGGAAGCGATGCGCAGCTTGCCTTTTTCGCCCTGTCTGATCTCGGCCAGCTGGGATTCGATTTCCCGTTCCCAGTCGTAGATGCGGCGCGCTTTTTCAAACAGAAACCGCCCTTCATCGGTGAGCGAAATTCCCCGCCCGTCGGGAGCGAGCAGCGATAAGCCCAGCTCGTTCTCCAGTTTGCGGATTTGGGCGCTTACGGCAGGCTGGCTGATCGCGAGCGCTTCTGCCGCGGCAGTGACACTTTGGCGTGAGGCGACTTCGACAAAAATGCGCAAGGCATGCAGGTTCATTTGGCTGCTCGCTCCTTCATTCATAATCATTACTTATGAATCGTGTATGAATATGTATTAGATCGGATGAATGATTCCTTGTATGGTAAGCGATAGAAGGCAAGGAGTAAAGGAGCAAACAAAAGATGAGAGAAATCAGCGGGAGAACGCAAGTCATCGCTGTGGCTTTGATCACAGCGCTTTGCATGCTGGGGGATTCCATGCTGTACGTGGTTTTGCCGCTCTATTGGAAGGAGGCCGGGTTGGACTCGCTGTGGGAAGTAGGCGTGCTGTTGTCGATCAACCGCTTGATCCGTGTTCCGCTCGGCCCGCTGATCGGAAAATGGTACGAACGGACAGGCGGGCGTGCCGGGCTGGTGGTGGCGGTCATTTTGGCTTTTGTGACGACTTTGTCGTACGGCTTTCAAGGTTTTTGGCTGTGGCTGGCGATGCGCTCCTTGTGGGGTGTCGCCTGGACGTTTTTGCGGCTGGGGGCTTACTCGTTGATTGTGACGGTGGCGGAAAGACATAACCGCGGACAACTGATGGGGTTGTACAACGGCTTGTATCGTCTGGGCAGCCTTGGCGGGATGCTCGCCGGAGCGCTGTTCGCCACCTGGTATGGCCTGTTGCCTGCTGCGCTCGTGCTCGCCTGCTGTTCGCTTGTTGCCCTTGTGCTCGTCTTCCTGTTTATTTGCCCGAGCTTCACCAACCAAACGGCGGTAGATGTGGAGGAGACAGGGGCGTCACCGTCACGAAGTTTGTGGCGGCAGGCAAGCATACAAAAGACCATGCTGACCGCGCTTTTGGTCACCATGGTGTATCAAGGGATGTTTGCCTCGACATTGAGCAGGCTCATCGAGCAGCGAACACCGCTGCTTGTGCTTGGGGGCTTGGTGCTGGGAGCCGCTGTTCTTTCCAGTCTGGCCCAAGGCGTTCGCTGGTGCTGGGAACCGTGGGCAGCCCCGGTAGTCGGCAGGCTGGCGGACCGATACGGCCGGAGAAAAATGTTCGTCGCGACTCTTTTGACAGGCTCGCTCCTGTTTGCCTGCATTCAGGGCGGTCTGCCTTTGGAGGCGTGGCTCGCGGTTTTGCTCGGCATTCAGTTGACGGCGACGATCATCACGACCGTAATGGATACGCTGGCGGCCGACGAAGCAGCCGGACAGACAAACATCACGGCCGTGATGACCTGCTACTCCGTCATTACCGATCTCGGAGCGGCGTTGGGTCCGCTAATTGCGTTTTGGCTGGATGAGCACGCGGGCCTGCCCGTCATGTACCTCGGACTCTCGATTGCGCTCTTCCTGATCGCGCTGTCTTGGAGCGTCAGACGAGGGCAGGGGAGTCAGGGAAGCGTTCCTTGAGCGTCGCGAGCACATCGTGAATCGCCGCTTCCTTGTCCGGGCCGTGCAAAAGCATGTGATTCGAATGCTCGTACCAGGTGATTTGCGGCGAAGCGGATTGGTCCACGCTGGTTGCGAGCAGTTGCGCACTGACGGCGTGGACCGTATCGTCGCGCATCGCTTGCAACAAGTAATACGGCGTCTTCACCTGGCGCAAAAGCGGCTTTGTTTCGGACAACAGTCGGCGAAACTGGAGCATGCTGCTGACCGGGATGCGGCCGATGCTTCTTATGTAGCGGCGCGAATGGGTGGGGAAGTCTTCGCGCAAATAGTGCAAGGCTTCTTTTACATCCCAGTATTTATATGGTGTGTTGATGGTGATTAACAGCTCGACAGGGTAGCGGGTCGTCAGATGAAAAGCGAGCAGGCCGCCCATGGAAAAGCCGATGATGACGATCGTCTCGGCGCGCATGGACAGGCGCTTGTAGCCTTCTTCGGCAGAGCGAAGCCAGTCGTTTCGCGTGCTCCGTGCCATTTGGCGGCGAGTCGTCCCGTGTCCTTCCAGAGTAGGGCATTCCACCTGGTAGCCAGCCTCGCGCAGCACTTTGGCGAGCGGCAAAATGTCGTTGATGTCTCCTGCGAATCCGTGGATGAGAAGACAACCGACTGTTCCTGACATCTTGATCTCTTCCTCTCAAATGTTGGGAATTTGGTTTTGTGTACGTATTATATACCGAATGAGGGAAGGAAGCGACTGCGCGGGTGCAGCTCTCAAAGAAAAGACCCCGTCACCTGTGCGGTAGCCGGGGCCGAGGGTATGGCGATGATGCATCTGCGCTTCATTTTCCGGCGCAGGAGAGCAGACAAGATTACAGACCGATCGTTTTCAGCTCAGGCGAGATGATCAGCTTCGGCTCGGTGCATGCCTGGATGTCTTCCGCGGTGTAGCCTTCCGCGACTTCGACCAGAACGAGTCCATCCGGTGTGACATCGAGGACGGCTCTGTCCGTGATGATGCGGTTGATCACTTTTTTGCCTGTAAGCGGGAGCGCGCATTGGTTCAAAATTTTCGTCTCGCCATGCTTGTTGACATGGTCCATGATGACGACGATTTTTTTCGCCCCATGCACCAGATCCATGGCTCCGCCCATGCCCTTGACCATTTTGCCCGGAATCATCCAGTTTGCCAGGTCACCCTCGGCGGAAACTTCCATCGCTCCCAAAATGGCGAGGTCGATGTGGCCGCCGCGGATCATCGCAAAAGATTCCGCGCTGGAAAAGTAAGCAGCGCCCGGTATCGCCGTAACGGTTTCTTTTCCGGCATTGATCAGATCAGGATCAAGTTCGTCTTCGGCCGGATAAGGCCCGATGCCGAGCAACCCGTTTTCCGATTGCAGGACGACAGTTTTTCCTTCCGGGATGTAGTTGGCAACCAGTGTAGGCATCCCGATTCCCAAGTTTACGTAAAAGCCATCCTCGATTTCTTGTGCAGCACGAGTGGCGATTTGCTCACGAGTAAGCGACATAATGGTTTCCTCCCTAAAAATGAGCTTGTATGTGATCCGATCGTCAGGTCAGGAGCGGACCGTGCGGCGCTCGATCCGTTTTTCAAACGAAGGAGCGAGAATCAGACGCTGGACGTACACGCTTGGCGTATGGATGTGATCCGGGTCCAGCTCGCCTGTTTCCACGATTTCTTCCACTTCGACAATCGTGATTTTTCCGGCGGCAGCCATCATCGGATTGAAGTTTTGCGCCGTTTTGCGGAAGACGAGATTCCCCATCTTGTCAGCTTTCCACGCTTTGATCAGCGCAAAATCGCCCGTAATCCCATGCTCAAGCAAATACTCCTTGCCGTTGAAGGAACGCGTTTCCCGTCCTTCGGCAATCGGGGTGCCGACGCCAGCCGGAGTGTAGAAAGCAGGGATGCCTGCGCCGCCAGCCCGGATGCGCTCTGCCAGCGTACCTTGCGGGGTCAGTTCTACTTCAAGCTCTCCCGAGAGGAATTGACGCTCAAATTCTTTGTTTTCCCCGACGTAGGAGGAAACCATTTTTTTGATTTGCTTTTCGCGCAGGAGCAGGCCGAGGCCCCAATCATCCACGCCGCAGTTGTTGGAGACGACAGTCAAATTTTTAACGGCCTTGTCGCGAAGCGCGATGATCAGATTTTCCGGAATGCCGACCAGCCCGAAGCCGCCTACCAGCAGTGTAGCTCCATCGTGAATATCAGCCACGATGTCCGCATAAGAAGAATAAATTTTTGCCATGACGATCACTCCCACCATGAAAAAATGTCGTTGACGCGAGAAAAAGATTTTGTAAGCGCTCACAAGCAAGTGGACAGTTGCTTGAATATTTCCGCCCTTTCATCATACAGGATACGAGTTACAAACAAGTGACGAAAGTTCGGCCGATAATAAAAAAATATAAAAAATGACAGAAAAGTGATACAACTGTTTTTATTTTCTGTAAAATATATTTTGTCAATTATTTTTCTTAATGATTGCTCAGAACCGTTGATTTTTGCCGAAGGGTCAGCAGGGGCTACGCTGCCACCAGGAGGCGCATTACGCAAGGGTGCAGGAGTGAAAGTATGAAAAAATGGATTAGCCTCTCGATCGTTGTCCTGCTTTTGACAGGCTGCGAAAAGCTGGATCAAAGAACCGGAGAACTTAAACGGATGGAAGAAGAGACTGTAATCAAGGTGAAAACGGTAAGTGCTTACACAGTGGTAGAGAACCAGGAAGCGCGAATGCTGGAGACAGCAGGCGTGGTCATGCCGAAGCAGGAGCTGGGGCTTTCGTTTGGCACCTCCGGGAAAATCGCGAGCATTCTCGTCCAGAAAGGGGCGAGCGTGAAAGCGGGCCAAACTTTGGCGACCTTGGATCAATCCAGTTTGCAAGCGGGGATTCAGGCGGCAGCCGGGCAAGTAGCCAGTGCGAATATCCGGCGCAGCAAGGCACTGTCAGGCCCGGAGAGCCACGAGATTCAGACGAGAAAGCTCCAGGTGGAAAAGGCGAAGGAGCTTGCGGCGAAGGCGGAGCGGGAGTATGCGCAAGCGACTGTTCTGTTTGCAAACGGGGCGATCGCCAAAGACGAGCTGGACAGGCTGGCTCTGGCACAGAAGCAAGCCAAGCTCAGCCTGGAGGAAGAGGAGATCGCGTACAACAAACTGATGAAGGGCGCAGACCGACTGGATGTCGAAGAGGCACAGGTCGGTGTGAGCCAGGCCAACGTTCAGCTCAGCCGCGCGAAGCAAGAGGCTGCCGATGCTGTACTGAAAGCGCCTTTTTCCGGTGTCGTCGCAGCCGTCTCGCAGCTTTCGTCCGAACAAACCGGACCGGGCAGCGAGGTTATTCGCCTCGTCGATACGAGCAGTTGGATCGTCAAGCTTCAGGTAGACAGCGAGCAGATCGGCTTGTGGCAAACCGGAGCAACGGTGCAGGTCAAATCGGCAGATGGCAGCGAGGCGGAAGGGAAAGTGACTTTTGTTTCACCTGTCATGGATCAAAATGTGGGGGCTTATCCGGTTGAAGTGACCGTCGACGGAAGCGCTGTGAACTGGAAAGGCGGCATGACCGTGACTTGCCACTACCCGGTAGCCGGAAAAAATGCGCCGATCGTTCCGGTCGCAAGCATCGGCATCTCCGATGAAGAATATTACGTAATGAAAATCAAGGAAAACACAGTGGAAAAGACGCCTGTAAAAGTAGGGGCGCTGCACGGTACGTTTTATGAAGTTCTGGAGGGACTTGAGCCGGGCGACCAAATTGTAGGGGCGGGTCTTTCCTATGTGGTGGACGGCGAGGCGGTGAAGGTGGCGGATGAATAACAAAACGTTTTTAGCCATTGCGCCTGCTCTGGCCCGCTGGAAGGCCGTGCTTCTCTGTCTGCTCGCGATTGGCGCCTTGTTCAGACTGGATGTGGCGACGTTTCCCGACAGGGGATTGCCGGAGTATACGATTCACCTGACTGCGTCAGGACTGACAGCGGATCAGGTAGAGTCATCCGTAACGCGGAAGGTAGAGGAGGCGGTACGCGCGCTGGGCAGTGCTGTGCAGATTTCCTCTGATTCTCGTGCCGGATCGGGAACGATTACGGTCAAAACGACAGAAAATCTCGGCTCTGACTACAAGGACCGCCTGGAGCAGAAGGTGTCCGAGATCATGAAGACACTGCCTGTCAAGGAATACAGCATTAGCCAGGAGAAGCTCGGAGACAATTTGGTCGGGTTTTACTTGCTTCACGGCAGCGATGTTCAGACGCTCTCCGATGTGGCGCGGTATACCGTCTATGAAAAGTTAATCCAGGCGCAGGGCATTGCTCGCGTCGAGATCGACGGTCAAGCCGTCCGGGAGCAGATCGAGATCGTTTTTCGCCCGTCGATGCTGCTGGCGTACGGTTTGACTCCTGAGGATGTGCTGGGCCAGCTTCCGCAGGATGTGATTCGCGAACAAATCGGGACGGTTGGCAAGACGGCGGATCGCACAGCTTTTACCTGGACGAGTCAGACAGAAGGGCCGCAGGGGCTGGGCAAGCAACTGATTTCTACAGGCAAAGGGTATGTGCCGCTGAAAACGCTCGCTGATATTCGCGACACAAGAGGAAGCAAAGGCGAGGAGATAAGCGTTTATCAAGGTTCTCCGGCAGTCGGCATATCGGTTTACGCTTCGGAAGTGGGGCAAGTTCCTGCCATCCGGCAAGAGACTGCGAAGATGATGGCGGAGCTGAATACCGATGCAGGCGGCAAATACGAGCTGACACTGTTCGACGATCGGGCGCAGCCGATCTCTGCGGCGGTTGCTCAGCTGACATTGCTTGTCGGCGTGGCGGCTGTTCTCATCGCGCTTTATCTGCTCGCTTCCTTGAAAAGGATCGGCCCTGCCGCCTTGTCGCTTTTGGCTGTATTCATGGCAAGCGGAACCGTTTTGGGGGCGCTGTGGCTCTTTGGAATGAAGTTTACCTTTTCCGCGTTGGGGCCGCTGCTTGTGTTTGTGCTTGTTTACCTCGTCGCAGGCGCGACTTTCTTTTCCCGCCTGGACAGGCTTGGCGCCTATTCGCTCCCGGGAAGCCTGAAAACAGCCTGGACGGTCGTGAAGCCGCTGCTGCTCGCGCTCGTGGTGATGGCAGCGGCCTGGTTCACCATCGTCATGACAGACATGCTCAAAGCGGAGGATAAAGCCGTCCTGTTTGACGCCTGGCCTGTCATCGCTCTCGGCGCAGCGAGCTTTGCCCTGGTGTATGGCTGGATCATCCCGGTACTGACAGCGACATGGCTGGCGGAACCGGAGCCAGCTGACGCAGGAGAGAACATCCCTCGAACGCCGGGAAAAGTGACGCGTGCTCTGACGGTCCGCTGGGAGAAAATGGTGCAGCAAGGCTACTTGCCGTTTGGACTCACACTCGTCGCATCTGTAGTTTTTGTTTTGCTTTTGCAATCGTTTGTGCTAGTCGATCCTTTTGCCCAAGTAGCGCCAAAAGAGAAGACACTGTCGCTGCCGATGGTTCAGGAAAGCAACATCGACGATGCCATCAAAGCGGCGAAAAGTGCGGAGGAACGGCTGCGCCAACTGCCGGAAGTAGCTGATCTGTATACGGATGCCTCCCGCGAGCGCTTGACCATGCATGTCAAGCTGACAGACAAATCCAAGTGGACTCGCTCCGTATACGATCTGGAAAAGGAGCTGGACAAGCAGCTCCGCGACATTCCGCAGACAGACCCGTTCGCGCTCGTCGTCAACAGCGAGCAAAAGACGCGCCTGGAGTTCACGGTCAAGGGACCTTCCATGGAGACGACGCAGCATATTGCCAAAGAAATTCTCGTTTACTTGCAAAAAATGAGCTGGCGGGACAGAGACAATCGGGAAATCGTCACAGATGAGCGGATCGGTCCGGCGCAAAATACCGCGTTTATCGATATTCGCCCGAAACCGGACATGCTGGCGCGCTATCGTGTGAGTGAGGAAGAAATCAAACGCCAGCTGCAAAGCTATCTCGGCGAAAAACAGGCGGGCAGCATTTTCGTCAACGACCGCAATATTTCAGTCATTGCCCGCTTTCCCGACAAGTGGATGGACCATTCCGAACAAGTCAGACATATTTTGATTCGCACGCAGCAAGGGGCGGTTCGCCTGTCTGATCTGGTCGACTGGTCGAGCGGGGAGCAGCCGCAGGTTTATCAGCGGGAGGACGGCATGTACGTGTTCAAGGTCAGCAGCGCCATCGCAGATGCAAGATGGATTGACAGCATGGCGTACAATTTGCCGCTGGCCATGCAAGAAAAAATCACGGTTCCAAAAGGCTACACCATACTGAACGAGGATGAGCTGAAGAAACTGCGTGAAGAGCAGTCCGATGACAAAGACTGGAGCGGACGTCTGATCGTCATGCTCGCCATGGTCGCGCTTGTGCTCTTGACCAGCCTTCTGGTGCAACGACGGGCGCGGGATGGCTGGTTTGCTCTCCTCTTGCTGCCTGTGTTGTCGGGCGGCGTCACGCTGGGACTGCTTTTGCTGGATCATCCGATGAATTTGATGGGCTTTTACGGAGTGGCTGCCGCTTGCGCTGTGCTTCTCTCGCTGGCCTTGGTTCAGCTCGATGACATGTTTGCAGCAAGCAGCGAGCAGTCGAGTATTTGGAACGGAGTGCGCAGCGGCATGCAGCGCTCGTGGGCCACATCCGCAGCGATAGCGATCGCCATCGTGCTGGCAAGCTTGCCGATTGCCGCAGGCTCGCTCGCGGATGGGCAAACATTCGTATCGTTCGCCAGTGCCTTGTTGTTCGGGACAGTGTTCGCGCTGTTTGCCACTCTTGTGCTTGTGCCTGGCATGCAGCATGCGGCTGAATGGCGAGAGGCCGCCCAGTCGGATGTGTCGATTCCCGTCCTGGTGCGCCGCATTCGGGACTGGCAGGAAAATGAGCGGATTCGCCGCAGTGACGCACGAGCGCGGAAAAAGAGACAGCAGCAACTGGCGCAAGAAATGCGCAAGGAAGCGCAGGATGGTTCCGCAAACAAGAAAAGAGAGTTGGCAAAAGAGGACTTCTTGCCGTTGCCAACGGGAACAGACGACGTCAAGCCGTAACGGCTGGCGTCTTTTTTTGCTGTGAAAACAGCTCAGCGGCATTCGTAAAGCAGCTGCGTCTGCTTGCGGTCAACGCTTTTGCTACCGAAGAGAGGGAAAGCCGCCGCGACCGCCTGCGCCCACCACTTTTGCTCCCGAAAAGAGGAAAAACCGCCGCGACGGTTTTGTTCACAGGCTCGGCAAGGACTTTTCGGGAAATCTCGGGTAAGATGAGAAGAGAACCGAGTGTAGGAGGGAAACCTGGCTTGCGCCGATTGAAAAAGCTTTTGGATTATCTGCTGTTGGCTGCGATTTTGGTGGGACTGTTCCTGTCGTCCTCCCAGCCATACTACAAACAAGATTTGCGGGGTACGATATCCAAGGTAGTCGATGAACAAAGCTGGAATGAGCGGATGGAAGGGGTATCCGTTCCGTATGCCGGCAAGGAAATCAGCGCCGAGAACAAGGGAGCGGCGGGCTTTATCGAGTTTTTTATTCGCAAGGGAACGCATTTTACCGTGTTCGCGCTGTTGGCTTTCAGCTTCTATCGCGTTTTTTCCCACCGTCTTTCGTTTGCGGTCGCCCTGCCATGGAGCGCCTTTTGCAGCCTGCTTGTGGCTGTTCTGGACGAGTGGCATCAGACTTTTACCCCGGATCGGACAGGTATGGTGAATGACGTCTTGCTGGATTTAGCCGGATCTGTCACGATGTTGTTGATAATTCTTCTCAATTACATGTATTCACGAAGAACATATCATTATAAAATGAAGTGAGCGGCAGCCATCCTGACCGGGGCAGCTGCTTATTGAACGATTAGGGAGTGGATGAGATTCGTGTCAGACAAAAAGAACGTGCTCGTACTGAACTGCGGCAGCTCCTCGGTTAAGTACAAGCTTTACTCCATGCCGGGCAAAGAACTGATTGCCCAGGATTACTTGCAGCAAATCCAACGCGACGAATACGAGGATGCGATTCGCAGCGTGTTTGAAACATTAAAGCAACATCAAATTGATATTATCTCCCACCGGGTCGTGCACGGCGGAGAAGCATTTAAACAGTCTGTCGTCGTGGACGATCGCGTGAAAGCGGAGATTCGCAGCCTGTCCCGCTTTGCACCGTTGCACAATCCGATCAACCTGCTCGGGATCGAAGTCGCCCAAAGCATCTATCCCGACGTGAAACACGTAGCTGTTTTCGATACAGCGTTCCACCAGACCATGCCTCCATCCTCCTATCTATACGCGCTGCCATACGAGTATTACGAGCATTACGGAATCCGCAAGTACGGCTTCCACGGCACGTCTCACCGCTATGTCATGAGCCGCGCCGAAGAGATGTTGAACCGTCCGAAAGAACAGCTGCGGCTGATCAGTTGCCACATCGGCAGCGGGGTCAGCATTACCGCGATTCGCTACGGAGAATCGTTTGATACGTCGATGGGAATGACGCCTTTGGCGGGACTGTCCATGGGAACCCGCAGCGGCAACATCGATCCGGGGATCATTCCGTATATTGAAGAAATCGAAAAAACGGATACAGCCGGGGCGATTACGATTTTGAACAACAAGAGCGGACTGATGGGCGTATCCGGTGTGTCCAACGATTTGCGCGACGTTATGGAAAAGGCAGAAGCGGGACATTATCGCAGCCAGCTTGCCCTGGAATTGTTCACAACGATTTTGCATAAACATATTGGGCTGTATTTGGCGCGACTGAATGGCGTAGACGGGATTATTTTTACAGCAGGTGTTGGAGAAAATAGTTCTACCGTACGCGAAATGGTTTGCACCGGACTGGAATTTGCCGGGGTCAATCTGGATCGCGAAGCCAATCGCAGCAGCAAAGGTGAAGCATTTATCAGTACGGAATATTCTCCGGTCAAAGTCATGGTAATTCCTACCAACGAAGAGCTTGTAATGGCTACAGACGCGTACCAGCTGTCTTTTCACTAGCATGAAGTGCGTCATCTAGAAAGAATAGGCTTTTCAGTATTGGAATTTCTCTGCTATACTAGGAGAATGAGGCTTCTGGTTTGAGGTTCTCACCATTTTTCTGAAATAATAAAAGGAGTGCAAACTGGATGGCAGTACAAGTGGGAAGCATCATCGAAGGAAAAGTGACAGCGATTAAACCGTTTGGGATGTTCGTAGCAGTCAGCGAAACCGAGCAGGGGCTGGTCCACATTTCCCAAGTAGCAAACGGTTTTGTAAAAGATATCAATGATCACTTTACCGTGGGGGCACAAGTAAAGGTAAAAGTTCTCTCCATTGATGATGCAGGTAAAATCTCGCTTTCGGTTCGCGCCGCACTCCCAGCGCCTGAGCGTCCGGAGCGTGAAGAGCGCCGTGGTGGTGGATATCGTGGAGGCGATCGCGGAGGAAATGCAAAACGCGACAACGCAGCTTCCTTCGAGGACAAATTGAAAAAATGGTTGAAGCACAGCGAAGAGAACCTTGCGACTATCAACAAAAAGAACGCAAAACGTGGCTACTAAGCCTTGTGATAACAGAAAAAGGACGGGACATCCCGTCCTTTTTTTTTACGAGGTTGACACTAAAGCAAAAAGACAGGGAGCTTCCCTGTCTTTTTTGCGCATTTTTGAACGAACAAATTGCGAGAGATTCATCTTATGCGCATCACCACGCTCGATGACGAAGTGCCTCCGTCTCATCTCCCTTCCCGCTGAAAATCCCTAAAGTCATTTTGCATCGTAACGTGTTTGGAACTCCAATCTCGCCTAGCATTGCACGGCAGCAGGGTTAGTTCCCGACTTCCTTCAACGCCTGCTCGACGAATTTGCTCTCCAATACTTGGGAAGTGTCGAGCTTCTTTTTGATCGCGCCCACGGAGAAGAGAAAATCGGCCTGCTCCTGATGCGCTTTGGCAAATTCCGGCGTGATCGGGGAGAGGATGGGACTTGAATTTTGCAAAACCTTGCTGATGATCTCCCGCTCCAGCTTCTTGGTTTTGACAAATTCGTCCGTTACTTCGTCGAGGTGGCTGACGTAGTAGCGGCGCACTTCTTCGTACGTTTTGAGAAACAGGACCGTCAGCTCGGGGTGGTCTGCGGTAAAGCCAGTGCGCGCGATCAAAAATCCGGGAGCGAAAATGTTCAGATCGTCGCCTGTCACGAGCGTCTTGGCCTGCGTCTGCACGACAGCGGTCGTCACGTAAGGCTCCCAAGTCGACCACGCATCGATAGCTCCGGTGTCAAGGGCGGGTCGCGCTTCATCCGGCTGAAGGTGAATGATTTCCACGTCCTTGTCGTTCAGCCCGGCCCGATTCAGCACCATGTACAGGAAGTTGTAGGCGCTGCTGCCTTTGGCGACGGCGATCTTCTTGCCCTTGAGCTGTTTAATGTCGGCGATCGGGCTGCCTTTCGGAATGACGATCGCGTTGTTGCGCTTGCCGTCGCTCGTTACGGCGATCGCTTTGAAATCGACACCTCCGGTTTGTGCAGAGACGACCGGAGTGCCGCCTGTCGCGCCGAAGTCGAGCCGCCCGGAGGCAATCGCTTCGAAATGGGGAGGACCGCTGGCAAATTCATGCCACTTTACTTCGGCTCCGGCTTGGGCAAAAGCTTTTTCAAAAATGCCCTTGTCCCTGGCGTAGGAGAAAATCCCGGTGCTGCCTTGAATGCCGATGTTTACGACGACTTTTTCTTTTGCCTCTGCACTGGCGGCAACGGTCTGCTGTTGCTCGGGTGCTGCTGCTTTGCCGCAAGCGCTGAGCAACAGCAGGGACAGGACGACGATCAGACGAAGCCAGCCGATTGTTTTCGGGGAAGACTGCATATGTTTGTTCATCCTTTCTTTTCTGTAGGTCTATGGGTGTCCTAATGGACTTGTGGCGCACTGGCAAACTGGTTGGCTGGAACATCCAGCCCGTAATGCTCGCGCAAGGTGTGCCCGGTGTACTCTGTGCGGAACAGCCCCCTTTGTTGCAGCTTCGGCACGACCTGGTCGATGAAGTCCTCCAGCCCTCCGTTCGTCAACTGCGGCATGATGTTGAAGCCGTCTGCCGCGCCTTGGGTAAACCACGCCTCCAACTCGTCCGCCACTTGCTCGGCAGTGCCTGCGATCGTCCGATGGCCGCGACCTCCGGCGAGACGAAGCAGCAGTTGGCGAAGCGTCAAGTTTTCCCGCTCGGCCAAGTCCCGGATCAGCTGGGCGCGGCTCTGATGCCCGGCGATTTGTTCCGTTGCGGGAAGCTCGGGCAGCGGGCCGTCCAATGGGTAGGAGGACAGATCGTAGCCGATGCGATTGGATAGTTGCAGCAGGCTGTAGGCGGGATGCGTCAACTCGTGCAACTGCGCCTCTTTTTCTTTTGCCTCTGCCTCGCTCTCGCCGATGATCGGGCAAATGCCAGGCAGGATGACGACTTGTTCAGGGGAGCGTCCGTAGCGGGCGACGCGCGATTTGACGTCCGCGTAAAACGCCTGGGCGTCCGCCAGCGATTGCTGTGCGGTGAAAATGGCTTCGGCATACCGGGCGGCGAAATCTTTTCCGTCCTAGGAAGATCCGGCCTGGACGAGCAGTGGCCGTCCCTGGGGAGAGCGCGGCAAGTTCAGCGGGCCGCGCACGGCAAAATGCTTGCCTTTGTGGTTGAACTCGTGCACCTTGCTGTTGTCTGCGTAAATGCCCGAGGCTTTGTCCTGGATTAGCGCGTCGGCCTCCCAGCTGTCCCACAGCTTGAGAGTGACATCGAGAAATTCTGCCGCCCGTTCGTAGCGAAGGTGATGCTCGGGGATTCGCTCGCAGTTGAAATTTTGCGCCTCGCCATCTGTTCCGGACGTGATGATGTTCCAGCCCGCCCGGCCTTTGCTGAGATGGTCGAGGGAAGCAAAGCGGCGGGCGAGGTTGAACGGTTCGTTGAAGCTGGTGGAGACCGTAGCGATCAACCCGATCCGGCTGGTCACGACGGCGAGAGCGGACAGGAGGGTGAGCGGTTCCAGTCCGCTGATCGCCCCGTACTTGACAGCTTTGCGCGAGGTGGCGTAGCGGTCGGCCAAAAAGAGGGAATCCAGCTTGGCTTGCTCCGCTTTTTGCGCCAGCCGCTGAAAGTGGGAAAAGTCGATGATATCCTCCACGCGCGAGGAAGGATGGCGCCATGCCGCCTCATGATGACCCAAGCTCGACAAAAACAAGTTCAGGTGGAGCGTGCGTTTTTGATTGCCCATGTGTATCACCTCATAGAAAAATTGGGAGTGCAGGACGCACAAAAGGCCTCGTCCCAAACAGCAGTCGTTCGCTGTTGGAAGGAGACCTCCAGTGGTCTGGTCGGTAAAAGGATAATTCCGAGTTGCAAAGTATGAAATGGATGATAGCAACAAATGGGAGAAGAGTCAATCCCAATATGCAATATAGTAAGAATAGCCGGAATAGCGGAGCAAATTTCTTGTTGACCCTATTGACAGCCGCTGGAAGCCGATGATACGATTGCGCACAATACCGACTAATCAAGTGTGAATTATTGGGTTTTGCCAACCAGAAAACTGGAGGCACAGTTGCGGAGATGACCGCGGCTGTGCCTTCTTTTTCATTCCAAATCAATTCAAAGGAGTGGAGCAGATGGGGAAATCAAAGCAACAAGCCGAATTTGGCTGGTTTATTCCAACGACGGGAGACGGCAAGTATATCGGCGTCGAGCCGGAGCGCGAGTCGACTGCTGACTACATGGTTCAGGTGGCGCAAACAGCCGAGCGGGCAGGCTTTACTTTTGCCTTGATTCCGACTGGCGGAGCTTGCATCGATTCATGGATCGTCGGGGCTACGATCGCTGCCAATACACAGGTGCTCAAGCCGCTGGTCGCTATGCGTCCCGGGCTGATCGCCCCTGTGTTGGCTGCGCGGATGGCTGCTTCGCTCGATCAGGTGTCGGGCGGCAGGGCACTGATTAATGTCGTGACAGGCGGCAGCCCGCCAGATTTGCTCGCCACGGGTGACCCGCTCGCCCACGATCACGACGGCCGCTATGAGCGCACGCGGGAGTTTCTGGAGATTGTCAAAAGCGTCTGGACAAATTCGCACGCCCAGCCGGAGCGGTTTTTGGCCAGCAACCAGACCGCTCAGCAGGGAGCGCAGCCGCTTCACTATTCCGGTCGCTTTTATGAGATCAAGGGAGGGGCGAGCTTGCCTGCTCCCGTGCAGCAGCCGCACCCGCCGCTCTACTACGGGGGAAGCTCGCCCACAGGCAAACGGGTTGCGGTTCAGACAGCCGATGTCTACTTGATGTGGGCGGAACCGCTGGAGTGGATTCGCCAGCAGATTGCCGAGGTGGAGGAGCTGAAGCGAGAGCTTGGCCGCGACCGCGAGCTGCGCTACGGACTTCGCGCCCAGGTGCTGGTGCGCAAGACGGAGGAAGAGGCGTGGAAAGAAGCGTGGGAAATCATCAGCAAGGTAGATCCGCAGGCGCTCCAGCAGTCCGGCCAGCGGTTCAGCCACACGGATGCCATCGGTCAAAAACGGCAAAATGAGCTGCGGGAAGGCTCCAAAAAAGACAACTACGTGATTGGTCCCAATCTGTGGTCTGGCCTGTCGACCGTGCGCGGCGGCGGTGCCGTCCTGCTGGTAGGTACCCCTGAGCAAGTGTCCGACCGCATTTTGGAATACATCGATCTGGGCATCTCGTCTTTTATTTTGTCCGGGTACCCCCATCTGGAGGAAGCGGCGATTACTGGCGAGCTGTTGCTGCCTGTCGTCAAACAGAAGCTGGAGCAACGACAGCAGGCAAAAGGAGTCGGCGTATGACAGCGCTGCTAGAGATCACTCGACTCGACAAGACATTTGAGACGTCCAAAGGAGCGACGCAGGCGCTCCGCGACATTCGGCTGACTGTAAAGGAAGGCGAGTTCCTCACCGTCATCGGGCCGAGCGGCTGCGGGAAGAGCACACTGCTGAAAATCGTCGCGGGACTGGACACGGAATACGCCGGGAGCGTCCAGCTTGCCGGACAGCCAGTGAGCGGTCCCGGTATCGACAAAGGCTTCATTTTTCAGGAGCCGCGGCTTTTTCCCTGGCTGACAGTGGAAAAAAACATCGCCGCCAACCTGTCGCTCAAAAATCCGGCGATTCGCGAGCGCGTAGATGAGCTGATCCAGCTCGTCCGGCTCGGAGGATTTGCCAAGTCGTATCCGCGCGAGCTGTCTGGCGGCATGGCGCAGCGGGTGGCGATCGCCCGTGCGCTCTTGCGCAATCCCCGGGTGCTTTTGCTGGACGAACCGTTCGGAGCGCTGGATGCCTTTACCCGCTCACACATGCAGGAAGTCCTGCTCGACATTTGGCAGGAAAACAAGACGACGATGATCTTCGCGACACACGATATCGACGAAGCGATCTACTTGGCCAACCGGGTCGTGATCATGAACGCACACCCGGGCTCCATCAAGCGCATCGTTCCTGTCGATCTGCCTTTTCCCCGGAAAAAGGCAAACCGTTCCTTTCAGGAGCTGCGCCATCTCGTCTTGAACGAGTTCGAAAAGGTAGACGAACTGGAATTGGTCGATAGCTCAGGGATTTGACGGAGGTGAAAGAAAATGAGCAATCAAGCAGAGGGAATCTCGGTCGCCGCGACTGCTTCGGCCAAACCCGTCCTGCCGACGAAAGCAAAAGCCAGGGCGGGCAACAGCACCAAACTGGCGATCTGGTTAAAAGGCTTGATCCTGCCCGTCGTTGTCCTGATCGTCTGGCAGACGGCAGGCGAATTGGGAATGGTGTCGGCGACTATGCTGCCGACGCCGCTGCAAATTTTGACTGCGGCGGGCGAGCTTTTGGCGAGCGGGGAGCTGCTTGGACATTTGCAAATCAGCATCATGCGGGCGGCGACAGGCTTTTTGCTCGGCGGAGCGATCGGACTGCTGGCAGGACTGGCGGTAGGCTTTTCCAATCGGGTGGAGCATTCGCTCGATCCATCGGTGCAAATGCTCAGGACGATTCCGCATCTGGCGGTGATTCCGCTGTTTATTTTGTGGTTTGGCTTCGGCGAGCTGTCCAAGGTGCTATTGATTGCCAAAGGAGCATTTTTTCCGCTCTACGTAAATACATTTCTCGGGATACGCAGTGTTGACGCCAAGCTGTTTGACGTCGCCCGAGTGTTGCAGTTCAGCCGCTGGAAGCAAATTACCAAGCTGATTATCCCGGCAGCGCTGCCGAATATTTTGCTCGGTGTCCGGCTGTCTCTGGGTGCTGCCTGGCTGGGACTGGTCGTGGCAGAATTGATGGGTTCGAGCGAAGGGGTCGGCTACTTGATTATGGATGCGCGCCAATTTTCACAAACGTCCATTGTGTTTGTAGGAATCGTGATCTTTGCGCTGGTCGGCAAGGCGACGGATTCGCTGGTGCGCTACCTGGAGAAAAAATGGCTCAAATGGCGGGATCATTACAGCGGGTAAAAAGCCGCAGGGCTGGCATGGATTCAGCGCAACAAGAACGGATCGGGGAAAAGGAAGCGGGCCAAACGCCCGATGCGGCACAGGAACTGAGGAAATCGACAAACTTGCGCGGCAGGCAGGGACATCGCTGCTTGCCAAATAAAAAAGGAGAGATCAAGCTATGGCAAAACTCGTGATTGTATCAGGAAGTCCCTATGCAGGCTCCAGACTGGACACCGTCCTGACCTACATAGATCGATTGTTGCTGGAAGCTGGACACGAAACAGACTGGGTTCATGTGCGCGACTTGCCTGCGGACGATTTGCTGCACGTTCGTTTTGACAGTCCCGCTATCGTACAGGCCAACGAGCGGATCGCCGAGGCAGACGCGCTCGTCATCGCGACCCCGATCTACAAAGCGGCGTATTCCGGTGTGCTGAAAGTGTATTTGGACCTGCTGCCGCAAAAAGCTTTGGAGAACAAGGTGATTTTGCCCGTGGCAATCGGCGGGACGATCGCCCATCTGCTGGCGATCGATTACGCTCTCAAGCCAGTCTTGTCCGCACTGGGCGCAAGACATTTGCTGGCGGGTGCCTTTATCCTCGATTCGCTGGTGAAAAAAGGCGAGGACGGGGCAAACTCGTTGGAGGAGGAAGCGGCGCAGCGGCTGCAAGATTCTGTGGAGCAGCTCGTGCAGGAGCTTTCCTGGCAAGCGGAGCGCAGCAAAGTCCCCAACGTCGCCAACGTCAACTAAAACCAAAGCCAAAGCCTAAACAAAGCAAGGAGCCCTTCGTGCAGGAGGGCTCTTTTGCGCTGTTACTTGTCCGCTTCCACGCTTTGCACCTGTAGCTCTTGGACAAGGTGACAAAGGTAACGATTCCCGGCGTGTGATGCCAAATGCTTGCTCGCCTATTCACTAAAAAGCGGACGGGGAGGATTTTTTTCCGGCAAAATGCTTCCTTCTATCCGATTCCCCTCACGCTGCCAATATTCCATCCCGCCGAGCATCTCCTTGACGGAAAAGCCAAGCTCCGCAAGCTTGGCGCACGCTTTTGCCGCACCGTTGCACGCAGGGCTCCAGCAGTAGACGACCAACAGCTTGGAGCGATCCAAAAACGCAGTGGTTTCCCCGCTGATAAGCGCGTGGGGCAACGAGATGGCGCCAGGTACGTGGCACTCCTGATACGCTTTTTCGCTGCGGGCATCGACGATGATATAATCCGCCACGCCGTTTTGCAGGTCATTCCAGACATCTGATACGTCTGTTTCCAAAGAGAGCTTGGCGAGAAAATGGCGATGGGCTTGCGCCGGGGGCGCGGCCGGAATTTGCAATACGACAGACACGTTCATTCCTCCTTGATTCGGGATGACTTCAGCTTAGCATTGATCGAATCATCACAGTTATCTATACTATTTGATAATAAACATCAGTGATTTCTATGATTGAACAGGAGGTGTGCCGATGGAGCTGGTGTATTTGCATACGTTTCGCGAGGTAGCCAGATGGGGCAGCTTCACGCGGGCGGCGGAGGAGCTTGGCTATGCGCAGCCGACAGTGACTGCCCAGATGCAAAAGCTGGAACAATCTTATGGAGTGCCGCTGTTTGAGCGCTACGGACGCAGGCTGCGCATGACTCAGGCGGGAGAAGCACTGTTGCCGTATGCGAGGGAAATGATCCGGCTATATGGGGAATCTAAAGACATCGTGAACCGTCAGGCGAGCGGCCCGCTTGCGATTGGCACGATTGATACGCTTGCTGCTTTCTTTTTGCCCCCGTACTTGCAAAGCTTCCGTGAGCAATATCCGGCGGTCGATCTCGTGCTGCGGACGGCGAGTGAAGAGGTGATTTTGCAGCAGCTTCGCGATGGTTACCTGGACATCGGGATCATTTTCGATCGCCGCTGTACAGACAAGGAGCTGGTAGCAGAGGTCGTTCGTCAGGAGGAGCTGGTGATCGTCATGCCTCCCGAACATCGGCTTGCGAGCTTGCCTGTGCTGACAGCCCGCGATTTGGCGAGCGAATCGCTTATCCTCACCGAAGAAGGCTGCACGTACAGAGGGATGCTTACGGAGGTGCTTGGCGAGCAAGGAATAACGCCGCGAATCGCCTGCCAGTTCAGCAACCCGGAAGCGATCAAGCAGTGCGTGCGCTGCGGTCTGGGAGTGGCACTTTTGCCGTCCATGGCTGTGAAAAGAGAACAGGCGGAAGGCTTGCTGGCTGCCGTGCCTTTTCGCAGCGACAAGCCTCCGTTTTTCATTCAGGTGGTGCATCATAAAAAGAAATGGCTGTCGCCGTCCATGCAGTTCCTTGTGGAAAAGCTGGCGCCGGGGCAGCAGAGAGAGGAATCGTGAGCAGGATGCAGGTTGATTTTGCCCCCTTTGTCGCTTTTGCGCCGGAAGAGAGCGTCGTCTCAGGGGTCGCGCTCTATACGGTCAGCTATTATAGCGACGATCTGCTGGTCAAAGCGCTTTTGGCGGTGCCGGAACATTTTCTGGCGGAAGAGACAAGGCTTCCCGCGCTGCTTTATTGCCGCGGCGGGATCAAAGGAATCGGACGGGTCAGACCGGAGCGGATCAGCCAGATGGCTGCCTTTGGCTATGTCGTTCTCGCCCCGCACTATCGGGGGAATGAAGGCTGTGCGGGACGGGACGAATTTGGCGGGGCAGATCGGCAGGACGTCTTTTCAGCCTACGAGCTGCTGCGCAAGCTGAACATCGTCGATTCCCGGCGGATCAGCGCGTACGGCTTTTCCCGCGGCGGGGTGATGGCTTTGTTTGCGGCGATGGAATGCAAAGGCTTGCTGTCTGCTGTCGTTTGGAGCGGGGTCAGCGACATGTTTTTGACGTACGAAGAGCGGGTGGACATGCGCAGAATGTTGCGCAGGCTGATTGGCCATCCCGACAAGCAGGAAGCAGCGTACCGCGACCGCACCCCGCTGTATCGCGCAGGCGAGATCGCTTGTCCGGTGTTGATCATCCACGGCACAGAGGATGAAAATGTGAGCGTCGAGCATGCCCACAGGCTGGCAGCCGCGTTGCAAAAGGCTGGCGTCTGGCACGAAAAATGGCTGGCGGAAGGGGCCAGCCATCTGTTCGTCGGAGAAGAAATCGAAAAGTATACGAGAAACATGTTCGCCTGGCTGGACGAGCGCGGTCAGGAGCGGATCGCGCCAGCTAACGCGTAAACAGCGTAACTCAGTCCACTTTTGGGTCGAGGGGCAGCGTGATGATGATTTCTGTTCCTTGCCCCAGCTTGCTTTTTACTTGCAGGTCGCCGCCGTGGTTTTCCACCATGCGGCGCGAGATCGGCAAGCCAAGTCCGGTGCCGTCTTCTTTCAGCGAGAAGAACGGATCAAAAATCCGCACGAGAAACTCCGCCGGAATCCCTTCACCCGTATCTTTTACATGAATATGCACGGCTTTATCGTCCAGGTGGCTTTCGATCAAAAGAATGCCGCCTTCTTTCATGGCCTCAATACTGTTTTTCATCAGATTCAGCAAAATTTGTTTCAGCTGCTCCACATCGACGTGCAGGCGAATATTGGGCGCACAGCGGTCGACAATCTGGATGCCGTGCAGCATGGCTTCGGCATTCATCAGCGGCAGAATCGAGTGGACGACACCTGCGAGATTCACTTCGCGATAGTCCGGCTTGGACGGCTTGGACAGCATCAACAACTCCGTCACAATCCGGTTGACCCGCTCAATTTCCTGCAAGATCAGCGGCAGGTAGTAGCGATCCCGCTCCTGATCGGACAAGCGCTGTTCGAGCAATTGAATGAAGCCGTAAATAACGGTGAGCGGGTTGCGGATTTCGTGCGCTGCTCCGGCTGCAAGCTGCCCGACCATCGCCAGTTTTTCCGATTGGTTCAAGTATTCTTGAAGTTGTTCTTGCTCCGTAATATCGAGAAAAGCGACCATCCAGCCCGAGTCTTGATCGTGCTTTTGGTTGTGCAGCGGCACATACGAGACGAGAGCGGTAAACGGCGAGTCATCCTGCTTGTACAGCGTCATTTTGCGATTGACGAACCAGGGGGCATCCTCGCTGTCTGTTGACGCCGTGAACGAAGCGGCTTTGGACATCGGATACCCGGCCTCGTCGACTTTGACCAGATGCTGTGCCAGTTTGTTGACGTGGATGCTCGCCCCGGCGTGCGGCTGTGTGATGATCCCGACAGGAAGCGAGTTGAGAATTTGCTCGCGAATATTTTTTTCTTCCGTCAAAATTTGACGCTGCATGGCGTCCTGGGCGAACAAATTGGCGATATTGCTCGACATTTTGTTGAACTCCTGGGCCAACTCGCTAAATTCGTCATGATGGGTATAAATAATTTGCTGGCCAAACGTCCCTTTGGACACCTCGCGTACTTGCTTCATGAGCGACTCGATCGGACGAAGCAGCTCGTTGCGGAAGTAAAAGGTGCAGAAAAACCCGAACAAAATCGCAGCTACGGAAACCGTGTAAGTAAGAATCAGCGATACGCGAATGCTTTCGTTTGTATGCTGAAACTCTTTGTTTGTCTTGTACTCCAGTTGATTGAGCGAGAATGACAATTCACGTTCCAGCTGGTTGATCAACGGCTGGACTTCCTGGCTGAGCACGTAGCTGACAGCGGGCACATTGTTCGCCTTGAGCAGCGGATTGATTTTGTTCAAAAACAGAAAATCCAGCTTGGAAATCGATTCAATAATGGAGAACAAGCCGCTGTTTTCCTCTGTTTTCGTCAGCGAGGCGAAACGGGATGTGTCGATCAAATTGGTGTAATACTGGTCGAGATAAGACTCGTCGCGGGTCAAAGTGTACATGTTCAGGGCGAATGTCTTGGTGTATATCTGGTTTTTGACCTCTAAAAGAGCGCTCGTTTGCGGCAAAACGTTTTGAGTCAGGTGCACTTCGTCGGAAGTAACCTTTGTCATATGGTAACTGAACAGGGTAGTGACGCAGCCGATCAGCAGCATCATGACGAGATAGCTGAGCATCATTTTTTTCTGAAATCCAAGATTGCTGAACAGGGACATGCCAATTAACCTCCAAACGAGCCACGGGAAGAAATAAAGTGCTGCAATTCCCGTTCAATATCTGCGCGAACCTCCGGGGGCACCATCGGGCCAAACGGACTGAAGTGGTTCACGCCTTCGGCCAGACCGTAGACAACCTTGCCGCTCGGGAGTCTGTCTGCCATGTACTGCTCGAAAATAATGCGATAACATTGCCGCACGTCTTGCACCAGGGAAGCGAGCACATAGTCCGGCGCGATGTAGCGCTGGTCGGCGATATAGCCGATCGTATACACCTTGGAGCGCTGTGCTTCGGTAATGACGGCGAGATTGAAGCTGTCTCCGGTGGTGTAGATGACATCGACACCGTGAGCGATCATCTCGCGCGTTTTTTGTACGGCATTTTCAATGTCATTGAAGTCGGATACTTTCCCGATCACGATTTCCGCGTTGGGCGCAGCTTTTTTGACTCCTGCGCGAAAGCCTTCCGCCTGAGCCATTTCCGGCGGCTTGTCGACCAGAATATAGCCGACTTTGCCCGTGCGGGACATTTTCGCCGCCAGCATGCCGACGAGCTGACCGGCAGGCTTCATGTCGTAGCGAATCGTCGTCTGGTTGGAATGCGGGGCTTCACCGTTGAAGGAGATGAAGCGGGTCTGCGGATACTTGCGTGCGACACTGGTAAACGGCTCGGAGAAAATCACCCCATGCCCCAAAATGAGATCATAGTCGTTTGCTGCGTATTTTTGCGCCACATTCGTGATTTGATCGGCTTTGATATTGTTGGCAATCTCCAGTGAAAAGCCGAACCTTTTCTGCATCTCCGTAATGCTTTCCATCGCGCTGCTGTTCCAGCCCTGATCGTAGGTTGGCCCTTCCAGCAACAAGGCAACGCGCAATATTTCAGAAGAAGGCCCGCGGTCATTGATCACTTCGTCCAAATGTTTCATGCTGGTAAAAAACTGACTGGTAATGAGCAGAAGCAGCCCGACAACCAGGAAGGTAAACAGGGCGAAAAAAGGCTTCAGCTTTGGCATGGAAAAATTTCCCCTTTTAAAAAACAAGCGTTCGATCGTGAGACGGTAAACAAGTGCACTCCTATTATATCGGAAAAGTAGCGCGATGAAAAAATGAGGAAAATAATGACGGGAGTGGGGGTGCATGGAAAGGCAAGATCAGGACAGCCTATTAAGGCAAAAAGCAGAGAAAAAGGGAGGCGTTTTCGCATGGAGAAGGATTTCGTGGAAATCCCGCAGCCGGATATACCGGATGAAGTACGGCAAGTCGATTTGCCAGAGATCACAGAGACTACTCCTCATCCCAAGCCCGAGAGTCCGCAGGCAGCGAAAGTAGTAGCGGGGCAAGCAACAGGTGAACAAGGCTCAGGCGAAACCACGGAGCCGATCGGTTTTCGTCCGTAAACGTCGAAAACGCCGAATGTTCATTTCGACAAAAGAAGTCATTTTCTCTCGTGGACAAGGCTTGCGATTTCTGCAAAAGTAATAGAGAGAAATGCGAGCGAGATGTGAGGGGATAGGACACCATGGCCCGGTTGCTGATTGTAGACGACGCAGCCTTCACGAGAAGGATGTTGACAGATATGCTAGGCGAGCAACACGAGATTTGCGGAGAAGCGTGCAATGGTTTGGAGGCTGTTGAGAAATACAAGGAACTGAAGCCGGACATTGTGACGATGGACATCACGATGCCGCACATGCATGGAATTGAGGCCATGCGCGAGATTCTCGATTACGATCAGGATGCCAAAGTGTTGATCTGTTCGGCAGTCGGGCATCGGCAAAAGGTTTTGGAGGCCATGAAGACTGGCGCGAGCGACTTTGTCGTCAAGCCTTTTCAGAAAGAGCAAATACTCGATGCCATCACCCGCCTGCTGTAAGCAAAAAAGCAGCCGCCAAGCTTGAAGCGCTTTGGCGGCTGTACGGTTCTATAACGAGACTGCAGTGCCGATTCCGGCAGCTTTTGCCCGCTCGTACACGGTCTTGGCTACCGCTGTATCCAGGTAAGCGACTCCGACCGATTTGTAGAGCGTGATTTCTGCGTTATTTTCCCGCCCCGGCTTTTGCCCGATCAAAATTTCTCCCAGTTCAGCGTGCAATTGAGCAAAGCTCCACTCTTGTTCCGCGATTGGAATGAGCAAATCGCCAGCTTCGTGCTCGGCACCTTCCAGCGTATCGACGACGACTTTGCTGGTTTGTACGGTGGCCGAATCGACTTCCCGCATGTGCGGCAGGAACGCGCCGATTGCGTTGATATGGGTACCAGGACGCAGGCTGGAAGCGGCAAACAGCGGCTCGGTCGCCTTGGTGCTGCAAATGACGATCCGGGCAAGCGAGACGGCTTCGTCGGCGTTTTCCACCACCGTGATCTCTCCGTGCCAATCCGGATAGAGCGCCAGCAGGCTTTGTTTCATTTCATCAGCTTTGGCTCGCGTCCGGTTGTACAAGTAAATATGGCGCAGCGCCCGTACTTCCATGACAGCCTGGATTTGCCCGAGCGACTGGGCACCGCAGCCAAGCACCGCGCAGCTGTCCGCATCCTCTGCGGCTAAATACTTGGTGGCGACACCGCTGCTCGCCCCGGTCCGCATGACGGTCAGCAGGCTGGCATCCATCATGGCGACGTGCTGCCCCGTTTTGGCTTCCGTCAGCACAATGACGCTTTGCAAAGACTTGATGTTGTGTTTATGGTTTTGCGGAAAAATGCTGATGATTTTCACCGCGACGTAATCATCGCTCGCCAAGTAAGACGGCATGTACAAGCTGGTCGCATCGTATTTGGGATGGTCAACCGCGGTGCGCACCGGAGTCGTTACGTTTCCTTGCATATGCTCGCGAAAAACGTGTTCCACGTCTTCCAGGCAATCTTTCATCGTGTAGATTTGCTCGATATTTTCCCGGCTCAAAATGAGCATGACTCTCATCCTTTCGGTCAGGATTTGTCAAAATCCAAATCCTTTGTTTCATCAATGCCGTTGCGAATCCACAGTCCCACAAACACGAGTGCAACGCTCAAAATGAACGGAACGCGCCAGCCCCAGGCCAAAAACTGCTCTTCAGGAAGCGTGCTACCATTCGATGGAGCTGCCCATCAAACTGGCGATCAACGCCTTGTTTTGAACCTGTTTGGAAACTCCCGCTTGTGGTTGAAGTGCCATCAGTTGCAGATCCTCCCTTGGTGTGTAAATGACGATGCTTTGCAGAATGGCGTTGGAGTGCGAGTAGCAGCGGGCGGGGGACACCTTCGTTTCGTGAATTGAAGCGTCACTTCAATTTCCGCTCATAAAAAAAGTGAAAACGCTTTTTGTCTGATAATAGTAAAGATTATAAAAGATAAAAGGATTCATCGCAACAGCGTTTTGCACCATTTTCCCGCAAGCGGTATGATAGACCTATCTTGCGAGATTTGAGGTATAGCGGATGGAACCAACGATTGGCGTCTTGATCAAGTCACTGCGGCTTGGCAAAAAAAAGACACTGAAACAAATATCTGAAAAAACGGAACTCTCGATAAGCTTTTTGTCCCAGGTGGAGCGGGGAAAATCGTCGATTACGCTGGAATCGCTGAAAAAAATCTCCGAGGCGTTGGAAGTGAGTCCGAGCTATTTCTTTTCGGAAAAGCATTCGGCACAGAGCGATCGCGTGCGCAGAGGCGGACAAAAGCCTGCGATGCCGAGCGGCTTTCCTTTCGTGTATGAGGACTTGTCTGGCGATTTGGCGAACCGCTTGCTGGAACCGATCCTCGTCACATTGCAGCCCCACGAGGACAGCGGGACGCCTTTTGTCCACAAAGGGCAGGAGTTCGTCTACGTGCTGGAAGGGGTATTGACGCTGTTGCTCGGAGAGGAAGAGCACGATTTGCATCCGGGCGACAGCATTCACATGGACTCGACTACACCGCATAACTGGCTGAATCGTACCGGGGAAGTCGTCCGTTTTTTGTGCGTCAATTCCGCTGCGGAAAAAGACCAGTAGCGCGAGCGTCCGGCAAGCGGAAAAAGTGCGCCCTGCTTACGCTTTCTTGTATAATAAAAGGACACGTACGAATGCGCGGTAAAGAGGTGGAAATGTGTCCGTTGAGCCTAACTATTTTCAACAGTATCAGCATGCCGATATAGACGAACTAGCCGATGTGATTGGAGAGCTTTTGCAAAACCCGATTACGGTTGAAGATGCGGATCACAAATTGATTGCCTACAGCTCCCACGGAGACAGCACCGATCAGGCGCGCTGGTCGACCATCATGGGCAGGCGGGTGCCGGAAAAGGTGTTGACCCGCCTGTGGAAGGACGGCGTGTTCCAGGAGCTGTTGACGCAAGACGACCCTGTACATATTCCGGCCAAGGATGAGGTCGGCCTGGGCAAGCGTGTGGCGATCGCGATCAGGCGCGGCAGTGACGTGCTCGGGTACATATGGGCGCAGGAAGTGAATCGGCCGATCACGCGCGAGGATGACGAGATTTTGCGTCAGGCGGCACGGGTAGCCGTCTCAAGGCTCATGCAGCGGCAAGGGAAGCGCAAGGCGGAGGAGCAGCGGCGCAAGGAGTTTTTGTGGGAGCTGTTGCTCGGCAACCACAAAAGCGAAAGCACGATCCGGCAAAAAGCTGACAGCCTGCAAATGCAGCTTCCGACCGCTTATTTGATTTGCATTATTGAAGCGGCAGGTGCGCGGCTCGACCAGTATTTGTACCCGTTGCTCATGCGCGACAAGCTGTTGTGGGTTGTCGACGGTTCGCAGATCATTTTGCTGATCGGCCTTGACGGCAGTGTCAAAAAAGATGTGCGGGAAGTCCTCGTCCGCAAAGTCGAGCAGTTTCTCGCCGACTCGCTCGGCAAGCTGGAAGCCCATGTCACAGAAGGACGACAGGTGATTGCAGGCTACGGACTCGGCTATCAGTCGACGTATACAGAGATTGTGAAAAGCTACAGGGAGGCGCTGCACGCGCTCAAGATCAAGAAGCTGTTTCCCAAGGAAAACGAAGGCATTTACGGCTATCACGAGCTGGGCATTTACCGTTATCTCCTGCAACTGAAGCAGTGGGAGGCGGAGCAAGGCTATGAAAACGAGCGCTTGGAAAAGCTCAGGCAATACGACCGGGACAATCAGACGGCGATGTTGCAGACATTGGAAACGTTTCTGGACGCGGCAGGCAAGGTGAACGTGACCGCCTCGCGTCTGCACATCCACATCAACACATTGAGCTACCGATTGCGGCGGATTGAGGAGATCATGCGGGTCGATCTGGAGAACATGAACCAGCGGGCCGCCCTCTACCTGGAGTTGAAAATGGCGAAGCTCGATCAGGAACAATAGTTCGTTTGTGGATTTTCACAAACAGAAGGATGGCAAAATTAAAGGAATCCCCAAGGAAACGCCCCGTGTAAACGCTGTACAATGTTAGTATTCTCATTAAATCGGCGTTTCCAAGGAGGACTACCTATCATGATCGTTGGCATTCCAAAAGAGATTAAAAATAACGAGAATCGCGTTGCCATCACGCCAGCAGGCGTAGCAGCCCTCGTACAAAACGGACACTCTGTTCGCGTAGAGACAGGTGCAGGACTTGGCAGCGGTTTCACCAACGAAGACTACACAGCAGTAGGCGCTGAGATTGTCGCGACCGCAGCAGATGCGTGGGCCGCTGACATGGTCATGAAAGTAAAAGAACCACTTCCTGCCGAGTACGGCTACTTCCGTGAAGGTCTGATCTTGTTCACGTACCTCCACCTGGCTCCAGAGCCTGAATTGACTCGTGAGCTGCTCGATAAAAAAGTAATCGCAATCGCGTACGAAACTATCCAGCTCGACAACGGCGCATTGCCGCTCTTGATGCCGATGTCCGAAGTTGCGGGCCGCATGTCCGTACAAATCGGTGCGCAATTCCTGGAAAAACAATACGGCGGCAAAGGCGTGCTGCTCGGTGGCGTACCTGGCGTGCCAAAAGGCGAAGTCGTTGTCATCGGTGGCGGTATCGTAGGTACGAACGCTGCGAAAATGGCGCTTGGTCTCGGTGCAAATGTAACGATCATCGACGTGAACGCAGATCGTCTGCGCCAATTGGATGACCTGTTCCAAGGCCGCGTACAAACTTTGATCTCCAACTCTTTCAACATCGCAAGCGCAGTGAAAAAAGCAGACCTGCTCGTAGGCGCTGTTCTGATCCCTGGCGCACGCGCTCCTCGCCTGGTAACAGAAGCGATGGTAAAAGAAATGACGCCTGGTTCCGTGATCGTAGACGTGGCAATCGACCAAGGCGGTTCCATCGAAACGATCGACCGCATCACAACGCATGACAACCCGACTTATGAAAAACACGGCGTGATCCATTACGCAGTAGCGAATATGCCTGGTGCGGTAGCTCGCACTTCCACTCTGGCGCTGACGAACGTAACGGTTCCATACGCTGTTCAACTGGCGAACAAAGGCTACGCACAAGCGATCCGCGACAACCACGCTCTGGCGAAAGGCGTAAACGTCATCGACGGAAAAGTGGCTTACAAAGCGGTTGCAGATGCTCACAACCTGCCATACGCTTCTGTAGAAGAAGTATTGCTGGTGAAAAACTAATCGCGCTTCCATAAACGAAACTGCTTGCCAGAAATTTTGGCAAGCAGTTTTTTTGTGGGCAAATCCTTACTCACTCAGGGCCGAGCGGGTCGGGGTATTTGGAGGAGTTCATCTTCATTTTGCCTGAGTCGCTCAAATGCACCTGTATATGAATCGAGGCAATCGAATCTGCGGTCGGCGCCGTACGATGCTCTTTTTCATACGCCCGCCAGGCCCGGTAGTCTTTTTTGAACAACTCTTTTTCCAGGCCGTACAAGTCAGTGCCCTTTTTCAATCCTTTTAAAAAGGTGTCCCTGATTTGCTCCCGGACCTGTTCTTCCGAGTTTTTCTGAATGTGCGCAGGGCTGACCGGACTCATTAGCTCGCGAACAAAGCCTAGCAGATGCACCTTCAATTTATAGCGGGGAATCGGCCCGGTGGTGAGCGGGACGATTTGCAGTCCTACGTGCTTGATGCGGATTGTCGCTTTGGGAGTGTTGTTTTCGCGGATGATCAGGCCGGCAAACTCGGTGTCTTTGTTCATCCAGCGCAAGCCCATCAGATCGCGGCTGGGAAAATAGCCTTTCCAATTGCCGCGATGCAGCGCGTGCACCCCGTCTATGGACAGGCGCGAGGTGTAGTGATTGTTCTCCTTCCACGAGTGGGTGTAGATGGTGACATTGGGCAGCAGCACGGTATTCGAAGGGTCCCAAAAGTTGCTGATGAAGCGGTAAAACTGGGTCGGCTCGATAAAGGAGCGCTGCTGATACACGTCTTTTGGCTGATGCAAAAGGGACGTCAGCGGAGAGAAGCCAGTCAGGGCGTGATTGCCAAGAATTTTGTCGACCGGCTCCCTCGTCGCGAACACCCATTTTGTATAGCGGATCAAACCGTAGCGGTTCAAGATGTCATGCGTCGTGATTATGCCTTTTTGCAGGATGCGCTCGTGAAATACGAGAGACGAGACGAATCCGAGGAACAGCGGCACTTGCGAGTTTTTTTGCAGGTTGTCAAAAGCGGACATCAGCGTCTTACCTCTCCCGATGGAAATAGCAGCGGGAGGCGAATCCGGTTGACTTCCCGTTTCCTGTTTGGCGACGCTGGACAGGTCGACAGACTGGGCGTAGAGGACGTATTCGTCGTTGATAAAGTCAACGCCAAAAGCAGACAAATAGCTCAAATCCTGAATCGATTTCTGATCCCAGCAGCCGCTCAAAAGCGTTGTGGCAAGCAGCAGCAAAGCGCAAGCGATGCGGGCGTATTTCATTTGGTGTTCCCGTCCTTTTCAGGCTTTTTGCGGAAAAAGTAAATCAGCGGCTGGAACAAGACCAGATACAGATTGGACAGCACGTTGGACGAGCCCATCAACACGTAGGGACGGCCAAACGAGGTCAAAGTGGACAAGTAGTAAATAATCGCAATCATTCCGATGACGAATCCGTACATGCCGATCGTCGACGACAGGAGGAAGACAACAAAACGGGTGACCGTGACAGCACCGCTCAGCGCCTGGTTGACGAGAGTGAACGAAGCGACGACTGTCAGCGAGCCTACGAACAGCATCGAGGGCGAAGTCAACCCGGCGCGAATGGAGGCGTCTCCGATGATCAACGCGCCGACAAGCGCCAGCGTTTGCCCGACGTTTTTCGGCAGACGTGCTCCCGCTTCCCGCAGAAACTCAAAAATGAACAAAATCACGAAAAGCTCCATCGGGGCGGAAAAGGGCAAGCCTTTGCGTCCTTGGGTAATCGTGGCGAGCAGCTGGAACGGAAACTGCTCGACATTGTAGGCAGACAAGGCAATCCAGAACCCGGGCAGAAAAGCGGCAATCCAAAAACCGCCGAGACGCAGCATGCGCTCCAGCCAGACGTACGTGATCGGATACTGATCGTCCTCCGGAGACTTGATCAGCTCCAATAGCGACACGGGAGCGATCAGGGCGAGCGGAGAGCCGTCCACCATGATGACCGCTTTTCCTTGCAGCAACAAATAAATCGCAAAGTCGGGACGCCCTGTATAGTCGACTAGCGGGAACAACGAATTGCGATTGTCGCTCAGCATTTTTTCCAGCAGCGCACTGTTGATTATTTTTTTGTTTTCGCAGGCAATCAGCCGATCGCGAATCATCTCAAGCAGGTCGGGAGGGACCGTGTCTGTCAAATACAACAGGGCAATCCGGCTGCGGGAACGGGTGCCGAGAATAAAAGGCTCATAAGCGAGTGTGATCGTTCGCATGCGTTTGCGGATGAGGGCCACATTGGTCGACAAATCCTCCACGAAGCCGTCTCGCGGGCCTTTGATGGAAATTTCCGTGTTGGCTTCTTCTGTACCCCGTTGCGGCCGATTGGAAATGTCCCAGGAAAAAGGCGGCGAATCCCCCAAAAAAATCAGCAAGTCTCCCGCGAAGAGCCGTTCAGTCCACAGCTCCGGATTGGTGAACAAAGGGACGAGCGGAAGCGAGCGCAGATCGCCAGAATTTACGCAGTGCTCCAATTGAGGCAAAGCCGTCTCCTGCAAATGCCGTACGTCCGCCAAACCTTCGCAGTACAGCATGAGCACAGACTGATCGTTCGGGGTGACAGCCCGCAGGAAGACGACATCAGCACAATGCGCAAATCTATCACGCAGCTCCTCTTCAAGGGTCATGGCTCACATCCTCCAATCTGGTTGGTTTTCGCAGCGACAGCAGGAACAAGATGAGTGTGACGACTACCATAACCAGCAAGTAAAAAGGATAGTAAATCTTCGAGAGAAACGTCACGAATTGCATGTCGCTGTAAGGAAGACTGGTCAGGGCGATCATGCTGGCGCCAAGGACGAACATGACGTATTTTCTTTGCTTTTTCGTGCGCAGGACGAGCAGCTCCCCGAGCAGCAGCAAGCAAAGCGTAATGCGGATAAACGACCCGGACAGCCACTGGAAAATCGAGAAAAACTCCATGTTCTCGATGTCTTTGCCGATCGTCAAAAGCCGCCATTGCTCAAAGGCGGGAAACCGCTGGCGCGTCGATTCCACAGGCCCGAACTCGGCGATGGCTCCTGTAAGCGGACTGAGGGTCAGTACCAGGACGATCGCGATCATGATGATATAGTGGACGGCGCGAAGCGGTTTGCGAATGTGGTGTTGCAGCAAAAGCAACAGGAACAGCTCGGTAAATCCTCCTCCTACAAACACCATGGCGTGCAGGGTGGGCATAAGCCCGTTCTGGAACAGCGGCAAAAGCTGGGTATAATCTTTTTTGGGAATGTTGCCAAACGCGACGAACATGCCCAATAACGAAACGGCAGGCAGCAGGATGCCGGAAGTAATGCCGACAGAGGCTATGCCGCCGTAAGAGGCGAACACGCACAAAATGATCAGGGCAAGCGCTGTCACCCATTCCGGTGTCTGCGGCAAATAGTTGACGGTAGTCCATGTTTGCGTATCGATTAAATTGACGAGGGCCATCAAGTACAGGCAAAGGATGATCGGGGCGAGGAGCAGATGCCGGACGGTTTTTCCAGATCGCAAAAGAAGCCACTGGGACAGCGACATCTGCTTGATCCGTCTATTGATGAAAAACAGGGCGTATGCCCAAACGGCAAAGGGGATGGCGCCAATAATGACGCTCAGCCAGGCATCGCGCCCAGCTTTGCTGAGCAGCAGAGGAATAAGGGTAACATGGTTGGTTATTCCGATTGAGAGCATCATGACCATGATCGCTTGGCCAATCCCGATTTTTCCGTCTGCTTTCATGAAACATACGTCCCCTTTTAAATCGCTGGTTTTGTTATAGTTTGTCTGCTCGACTGGAAATATGTATCGCGTATAAAGGTTAGCCCACGAGAAACAAAGTGTGGTATTCTACAATGAGGTAAAAATGGAGTAAGGAGTGCAGCCGGGATGTATAAGCTCATAAGAAAATATCTGTTCCAGATGGATACGGAAGAGATTCATGAAAAAACGGTTGGTGCCTTGAAGCTGATGGAAGATTCTGCTCCGGGAAAAAGCTTGCTCAGAATGATGTTCCAGTTGAAGGACGAGCGTCTGGCGACAAAGCTGTGGGGAATGACTTTTCCCAATCCGGTAGGACTCGCCGCCGGTTTTGACAAAAATGCCGAAGTGTATCATGCGCTCGGTGCGCTCGGGTTCGGCTTTGTGGAAATCGGGACTTTGACGCCGCAGGGACAGCCTGGCAATCCGAGGCCCCGCTTGTTCCGTTTGCCTGAACACGAAGCAGTGATCAACCGAATGGGCTTCAACAACCACGGTGCGTATTTGGCTTCGCAGCATCTGGTAGATTACGCTTATTCCGATGTTCCGATCGGGATCAATATTGGCAAAAACAAAGTCACTCCTAATGAGGAAGCGGCTTCTGACTATATCAAGTGTCTGGACATGCTCTATGCGTACGGCCATTATTTCGTCATTAACATCAGCTCGCCGAACACGCCGAATTTGCGCGACTTGCAGGAGACAGAAAGCATGCGCCAGCTGGTGCGGGCGATACGCGAGAAAGCGGCTGAGCTGGAAGCGCGCGGCATTCAGAAAAAACCGATTTTGCTCAAAGTAGCTCCAGACATGTCTGACGAGCATATGCGCGATGTCGTGCAAGGGGCTGTGGCGGAAGGTATTTCCGGGATTATTGCCACCAATACGACACTGTCGCGGGAAGCTGTTCAAGGGCATCGGTACGGCGAGGAAGCGGGCGGTTTGAGCGGAAAGCCGCTGACAGAGCGATCGACAGCGTGGGTGAAAGAGATTTATCAGGAAGTCGGAGGCAAAGTGCCGATTATCGGTGTCGGAGGCATTTTTACCGGAGAAGACGCCTATCAGAAAATACGCGCGGGCGCCAGCCTGGTCCAGGTTTATACTGGCATGATTTATCAAGGGCCTGGCATTTCGAAGCAGATCAACAAGCAATTGCTCAAGCTGATGCAGCGGGACGGTTTTTCCCACATCAGCGAAGCGGTTGGCGTGGACGCGAAAGCGTAGAATCAAAAACGTAGAACCAAAAACAAGGCTCGTGCAGTCAATGACATTCGCCAAAAGGTCATCGGTTGCAGGAGCCTTTTGATAATAAGCTTTACGCTGGATTGGGCGATTGAGTATAATAATGTAGGACAAGCAAGAACTGTCAAACAATTGGATATTGTCGGCAATAGGTGCCTTTGTGTGCATGAGCACGAAGGGTAACAGGGAATCGGGTGAAAGTCCCGAGCGGTCCCGCCACTGTAATCAGGGAGTTCTCTTTGATGAAGTTCCACTCATATTCATATGGGGAAGGACAAAGAGCGCATCGATCTGAAAGCCAGGAGACCTACCTACTTGCCACACCCTGGAGACCTTCGCGGAAAGGAGCGGTGAATACGGAGCAATTGGACAGAAGTTCATGTCTATTGTTTTGTGCGCATACCTCGTCTGCTATCGGATGGGGCTTTTTTGATTGGAAAAAACGGTAAAAAGAACAGCAAAGGAGGAGAAGTTGCCTTGAATCGATCACGCTTTGTCTCGACCTGTTTATTGATTGCGGGCTTTGTTCTTTACTTTCTCGTAAATGAACCGCAAACTTCTTACGCGATGCACATTATGGAAGGGTATTTGCCGCTGTCGTGGGCGTTGTTCTGGTGGGTAGTATTTATTCCGTTCTTCATTCTTGGCATTCGTTCGTTAAACAAAATCGTCAAAGAACACCCGCAAATGAAGCTGCTTATTGGCGTATCAGGTGCCTTTGCTTTCGTGCTGTCTGCTTTGAAAATTCCTTCGGTGACGGGAAGCAGCTCCCATCCTACCGGAACAGGACTTGGGGCGATCATGTTCGGCCCGTGGGTGATGTCTGTGCTGGGCAGTCTGGTGCTGTTGTTCCAAGCCTTGCTGTTGGCGCATGGCGGATTGACCACGCTTGGCGCCAACGCTGTTTCGATGGCGGTTGTCGGGCCGATGGTGGCTTACGGGGTGTACCGCCTGATTGTCCGTGCCAACGGAGGACAACGTTTGGCTGTCTTCGCTGCGGCAGCTCTTGCTGACCTGGCGACTTATGTAGTGACATCTGTTCAGTTGGCGCTGGCTTTTCCGGCTGAGTCTGGCGGGGTATTGGCTTCTTTCGCCAAGTTCGCTGGCATTTTTGCCATCACACAAATTCCGTTGGCGATCAGCGAGGGGCTTCTGACCGTGCTCGTCTGGAACTGGCTTCAATCTTACAATGCAAAAGAGCTGGCGGAGCTGCGCTTGCTGAAACGGGAGGAATCGCTGTGAAAAAAGGAATGAACTGGCTGCTGCTCCTGGGTGTCGTCGTGCTTGCGATCGTGCCGTTGCTTTTGGTGCAGGACTCGGAGTTCGGCGGAGCGGACGGAGCGGCAGAGGAAGCGATCAAGGAGATTGCCCCTGCGTACGAGCCGTGGTTCCAGCCGCTGCTTGAACCGCCAGGAGGCGAGACGGAGAGCTTGCTGTTTGCCGTGCAAGCGGCATTGGGAGCGGGCATTGTCGGCTATGCGATGGGCTTGTACAAAGGTCGGCTGGATAAAAACAAAAAATGAACTGGCAGCAGCTTGACTCTCTTTCGTATCAAAACCGTCTGAGATTTTTGCCGCCGGAACACAAGCTTCTGTTTGCGAGCGCGTTGATTTTGCTCGTTTTGACAGGACATGAGTGGTTGCAAATGGCGATTTGCATTTGGATGGGAGTATGGGTGATCGGATATGCCCGTATTCCCGTCCGTTTCTATTTCGGATTTCTTCTTTTGTCTCTCTCGTTCTTTGTTTTGGGTTTGCCTGCACTTCTGCTGGAAGCGACAAGGGCGGAGACAGCTCCTGTGACTCAGATGGCAGTGGCGTGGCATGTCGGCCCTTATTTGATATACGTTCCAATGAGCGCCATCAGCAAGGTGTGGGTGCTGTTTTGGCGAACGATGGCCAGCCTTGCCTGCTTTTCCTTTATTTTGTTTACGGTGCCGTTTGCCGAGATTTTGCAGGTGTTGCGCAAGCTGCGGCTTCCGGTCATCGTTACGGATTTGCTGATGATTATGTACCGCTTTATTTTCGTGTTGCTCGGCGTCTCCCATCAGTTGTGGATTGCTCAGCGCTCGCGTGGCGGACACCGGGGATTTCGCGCGACGATGCGCGACATCGGCGGTCTGGCTGCCCAGCTGTTCGTCAGGGCGATGCGCAAATACGATGCGTTGTACAAAGGGATGGCAGCCAGAGGCTTCGGGGAAAGCTTGCAAGTGCTTTCTTTGCACAGTCATTCCCGCTCCAGACGATATGAATGGGAGTCGATAGCAGGCTGTGTTCTGCTGATTTTGCTGGAGTGGTGGACAGGGGGATAATGCTTTGACATCATGGCTGTTGGAATTTGCTGACGTGCACTACGCCTATCCGGGTGGCCGCGGCCCTGTGCTGCGCGGACTGTCCCTGGGCATTCCAGAAGGGAAAAAATGCGCGCTGCTCGGACGAAACGGTTGCGGCAAATCTACTTTGTTTTTGCACGGGAACGGGATCATCCAGCCGCAGCAAGGGCAAGTGAGCTGGAAAGGGACGCCGCTCAGCTACAAACGCGCTGCCTTGCAGGAGATGACGCAAAAAGTCGGTCTTGTCTTCCAGGACCCGGAGCACCAACTGATCGCCAGTACCGTAGCGGAGGATGTATCCTACGGGCTGTGCAACCGGAACCTGCCGGCGGACGTGATTCGCCAAAAGGTACAGGCGATTCTTCAGGCGTTCGGGATGACCGAGCTTGCTGACGTGCCGATTCATCACCTGAGCCTGGGGCAAAAGCGTCGACTGGCTTTGGCCGGGGTCATGGTGCTGGAACCGGAGCTGTTGCTTTTGGATGAGCCTACGGCGTATCTCGACCGCTATCAGACGCGAAATCTTTTGCGCGAGCTTGATGCGATTCACCAAAACGGGACGACGGTGCTAATGGCGACGCATGACATGGATATCGCGTTTGAGTGGGCGGAATGGATTTGCGTGATGGACGCGGGCAAACTCGTATTTGCCGGAGAGCCGCAAGAGGCATTGGCACAAAGGGAGCTGCTGGAAAGCCTGCATCTCGGCATGCCGCTCATCGCTGACGTGTGGGAAGCTTTGCCGCAGGAATGGCGACAAGAAGCTGGCGAGCGCGTCCCTTGTTCGCTGGAGGAATTGAAAAAGCGTCTGCTGACTGGACAGGTTGCTGTCCGTTAGCGACGGAGAAGCGGTCGCGCTGGCGGCCGTTTTTGTTGTGCACGATTTCTTGACGCATGGCAAGAACAATCCAAGGGTATTCTATCCGTAAAATTCCTTTTGGAGGTATCCCTGATGGAGCACGATTCGTTGATGAGTTCTTCGCTTGCTGGCGAGGAGCAACAAGAGTTTCCCGAGAAGGTCAAAGATCAGCTCATGTTCAACGTGTTGGAAAAAGAAATGACGACCGAAGAAAAGGAAAAGAAAGCGAAAGACGAATATTTGACAGGAAAATCGTAGTCATTACCGAAAGGTCCTTCTCGGCTAACAAGAACGAGAGGGGCTTTTTTGCTCAGTTGTTGTTCCCTTTGTCTTCTTTTTCTTGCCGTTCTTTCAAAATGGACAAGAAGGCCAAGAAATCGCCCAGCAGAACCACAACGGCCGCCATCAACGCCAGGTCTTCCGCAGAAAAACCACTGTTCTGCTTCATGGTTCAGCCTCACTTCCATAGGTTATCTGTCCCTTGTATCATATGCGGAGCCGTTCGGACGGAAATGGGTATACGCACAACTTTGCCATCTTGAGAAATGTCGGCCGGATTTTGTAGGGAAACGTCTGTTTTTAGCGAATAAAAGAGAATGGACCTACTTAAAACGGGAGAAGTGGTGAGATTGTGATTTCAGCTTTGAATAAGACGCTCTGTGTTCAGCAGCTTGTGGAGAAATTGAGAGAAAAAGAGCTTGTCCACGTTTCCGGCTTTGACTTGAAGGAAACGAACAAAGCTTTGTATGAATATGTGCATCAGTTGAGCAGCTCCATCGCGATCATTCCAACCACGATCGATTCTGTGATTACAGGTGTCATCCGCTTCAAGGAGGGCTATTTCATCACGCTCGGCATGCTGATCTGGAAGGACGCAACCCAGAAAGGCCCGTTCAAGGAAGGGACTTTTCTGTTTTACAAGCGCGACGACAGCGATTCGCTGGACGAGTGTATCCATATCACCAACTCCATTGAAAACCATAACCTGATGGAAAGCTTGTTTTTCGCGTGCTGTGAGAGCAAGGGCGACGATCTGGTGCTGAAATATTCGCATATCGAGCATGCCATCCAATATGGAGAGACGTATCGGGAACTGAAGGAGCAGTGGAAAAAGGGATTTGCTTGATCATGGAGGTTAATGGGAATGTTGGACTTTGGTGCTGTCACTTTTGACTGGGTATCTTTTTTCTTGGATTTGATTTTGATTGGGGTGCCAGTTGGAATTGTTACTTATTTTGCCGTTTGGTCTAGTTTTCGCAAGAAGCTGGCTGAGCTGGAGAAACGGGTCGGAAGCTTGGAAAAAGCAGGGAAGAGTAACTGAGCAAAAGGCGAATGCGAGGAGCGAGCGTCAAAAAGTTTCTCTTGGATCAGGCGGAGGGACTTCCGCTGCGGTGTGTATTTTCCATTATTTATATATAAACGCCAGTTTTTGCGCAACCGATAAACATAATGTCATCTAGTATAAGTTCGCAATTGGGGATAGGCGTTCGACTAATCGTGCAGAATAGTCGGCGCCATTTTTTTTGCCGCGATAAGCTGGGTGGTCCGTTGGCAGATGGGGGCTGCGTTACTTCTTTCGTCCTCGCCTGTATGGGGTCGCGGTGTGAAAAGCAGCAGACAATCCTTTCTTTGTTGTTTGAGAGGCGAGGCGTCAGGATAAGGCATCCTATGCCCGAAAAATGGCGGATGTGTGTGGACGAATAGGGACTGCTGCCCTGATAAAAGAGCAGCAGTCGGATGCTAGTCTAGATGTGAGGGGACACGCCATCTGCACCGAAGAAACGCCTCAGGATGATGCGGTTGTGGGTCGAAGTCCGTTCGAAAACAAATGCGACCTGATTGCCGCGGGGCACGAGATAATAGTGGGTAAATCCTAGTCGCGTAAGCCCGTGGCTAAATTGCAACGCATCCTGAAGGTTGACGATGAAGTACAGATGCTGGGTCATGAAAATCACCTCCTTCCGCACTTAAAGGTAGCAGAAGCAGGTGGGTTTTTTGTCTAAATTTTCCATATGGAAGTGCTTGTGAATGCTGTGCTCGGAAATGGAAAAATGGCGTGGGGGTTGAGGGGGAAGTGGGGGGTTCTTGCTCTCGTTTGCGGATCGAGTCTGTTTTCGTCAATGCCAAAAAGCCCTTCCTGTTTTGTTGGGAAGGGCATTCTATTTGTAGCTTATCTACTATCAAAA
Source organism: Brevibacillus sp. HD3.3A (assembly GCF_013284375.2). Taxonomy (NCBI): domain Bacteria; kingdom Bacillati; phylum Bacillota; class Bacilli; order Caryophanales; family Paenibacillaceae; genus Brevibacillus; species Brevibacillus sp. HD3.3A. The sequence continues at coordinate 5,138,352 of NZ_CP085874.1, read as the reverse complement.
GGTATTAATCGTGAATTTAGCAATAATAATGGTAACAGATGATTTTAGTTGGTTGCAGTTAGTTTCAGTTCTCGATAGAATGGGAGTGAGAGGTGATGTTTGTGTCATTAACAATGTTGGATGAAAGGCGAATAGAGACAAAACTTGAAGAACTGAAATCACCAGATGTGAATGTATCTGAGTGGTACAAACGCAGTTTGGTTGATGATGTGGAGTTTCGCACTTTGTTTATCAAAATGCTTATTCAACTTTTACCGAACACCGAAGAGATCAGGGCAAAATGGGACGATTTTCAATTCCTTTCAGATAATCCAGCAGCAAACGAAGTATTGTATTCCATTTATATGAAAGCGCTAAGAACCGCAAGAAGTAATGATGCCGTACTTTCGATTTCATCCAGAAGGTCGATGACGAAGGAATATTCGACTGGGGAACTTGCTACATTTTTTGGTGTTTCGCAAACCACGATTAACAAATGGATTGCTGCTGGACATTTTAACGGCATATTACGTGCAGGAGAAAACAAGCATGTGAAGGTTCCAGAAGATACTTGGTACCATAATCCAGCATCAGGCGTACGTTTTCAAGTAAAAGATGCTGTAGAGTCCTGGAAAAGGGAGCAAGAAGAATGGGATTCTAGAGAAAAAGTCTCTGAATCTGAGCTTTATCAAAGATATGTGGACCACTTTGAACATAAGTACGGCGGAAAGTTCGCAGACACCCTAGGAAAAAAAGAATGGAACCAACTATCGGACGAGGAAGATACGGACAAGTCGATGTGGGCTTTCTTTTTAGAAAGGACACGCGATGTCGCTGGGGATTAGTAAAAGTAACTTCCACTTGATTGAGAATCTACTCTTTAAGGATATCATTGAGGAAATTCGCCCTGGAAGTGCAAAGGATTTGCCTTATTACAATTCAAATGTCATTTCCGTTGTATCAAAAGTTATTGTGTTTCGAGATGACATGAGTAAGATGTACTGCGTAGAATTTGTAAACGCCAGACAGGAGCTCGAAGCCTATTATTACGACTGGGCAGACAGTCAGAACAGGATGTTTTTGAAGTTCCATGCCCATTATCATCCAGAAGAAACGGACCCGAGTGTTGCACAATTTGACCCGTTTCATTTGCACAAGAAGGCGAACGATGCGGACGATAAGTTAACATTAAGAGTCAAAGATGAGAGATACATGGAACTCAATAACGTCCTTGAATTCATTCGAGATTCCGTTTATGTAAAAAAGAATCGCAAATAGACGGTATGACAGTATCTCCTTTGAGTAGACAGTGTAAAAAGCCCACCCGCTTAGCGAGGGACGGCACACTCTACTTGGAGGGGATTTTTCATGACCCAAAAAGGTCAAACATTCAAGCGAAGCAATGTAAAAAAAGCCTTCCATTCAGGAAGGCTTAATCATTTATCGGGAGCATGCGTTCTTTTTGTAGTATTTGTCCGCGAATTGTCTCCCTTAAATCTTACAGATCGTAATACAACTCAAACTCTTTCGGATTCACCGTGCGCTCGACTTGTTGGATGTCGGCGCGTTTCAGGGCGATCCAGCTTTCGATGACTTCCTTCGTGAACACGTCGCCTTCGAGCAGGAAAGCGTGGTCTTGCTCCAGAGCAGTCAATGCTTCCTCCAAAGAGCCAGGGGCGCGCTTGATCTCGTGTTTTTCGGCGTCGGTCAAGTCGTAGATGTTTTTGTCCAGCGGGCCGTAGCCAAGCTCGCGCGGGTCGATTTTGCGCTTGATGCCGTCCAGACCAGCCATCAGCATGGCAGCGAAGGCCAGGTATGGGTTGGCGGTAGAGTCTGGCGTGCGAAATTCGATCCGGGACGCTTTCGGAGTCACGGCTGCTACCGGAATCCGTACAGCGGCGGAGCGGTTTCCTTTGGAGAATACGAGATTGACTGGCGCTTCGTAGCCAGGAACCAAGCGTTTAAACGAGTTGGTGCTCGGGTTAGTCAAGGCGATCAGGGCAGGCGCGTGGTGCAAAATGCCGCCGATGTAGTGGAGCGCAGTCTCGCTCAGGTTTGCATAGCCGCCTTGCTCGTAGAACAGCGGAGTGTCGCCGTCGAACAAGCTTTGGTGGACGTGCATGCCGGAGCCGTTGTCGCCGACGATTGGTTTCGGCATGAAAGTCGCTGTCTTGCCGTGCTTTGCCGCTACGTTGCGCACGATGTATTTGAACAGCAGCAAGTTGTCGGCAGTGCGTGTCAAAGTGTCGAAACGGAAGTTGATCTCGCCTTGGCCGGCAGTAGCTACTTCGTGGTGATGACGCTCCACGTAAAGTCCAGCCTGAGTCATCAAGGTGCACATTTCGTTGCGGATATCCATTTGGGAATCAGTCGGCTGCACAGGGAAGTATCCGCCTTTGTTGCGAACTTTGTATCCCAGGTTTTGGCCTTCTTTTCCGGTGTTCCAGAACGCTTCCTCGGAATCGATATGGAAGTAGGAGCCGGATGGGCCGGAGTCGTAGCGCACGCTGTCGAACAGGAAAAACTCGGATTCCGGGCCGAAGTAGGCTGCGGTAGCCAGACCAGTTTGTTGCAAGTACGCTTCTGCCTTGAGGGCGATGCCGCGCGGGTCGCGAGTGTATGTGGTGTTGTCCGGATTGGCAATGTTACAGACGATGTTCATTGTTTTTGCTTCTACGAAAGGATCGATAAAAGCGGTGGACGGGTCCGGCATGGCAACCATGTCGCTTTCCTCGATGGATTTGTAGCCGACGAGACTGGAACCATCGAAGGCAACGCCATTGCGGAAGGTGCCTTCATCTACGGCGTAAGCAGGAACGGTAACGTGGTGTTGACGGCCAAGCAGATCGACGATACGGAAATCTACATATTCCACTTTCTCTGCATCAATGGTGGACAAAACAGTTTTCATATCCAAAACAACCCACTCCAATCGCGAAATATTTTCGTATTTGGTAAATTATTGTTCGTGTTTTCGTGAATTTCTATATCTCGAATTATAGCGATAACAAACAATGTTCGTCAAGAGGTTTTCTAACTTTATATGTTAGTTTTTCTAACATGATATTGCGGGGTTTTGAAATTGGTTCCGGTTTTGTAGAATATAGACGAACTATTACGAATAAATGGAGGCGAACGGCGATGAAAGTATTGGTACTGGGAGCGGGCGGAATTGGCGGTTACTTTGGCGGCAGATTGGCGGAGTCAGGGGTGGATGTAACGTTTCTGGTGCGCGAACGTAGATACAAGCAAATGCAAGAGCGGGGATTGCGGGTGCAAAGCATTCACGGCGACTTGCATCTGGAACAGCCGCAGATGATTCAGGCGGGGGAAGCTGCGGGGCCTTTTGACGTCGTATTGTTGTCCAACAAAGCGTACACGCTAACAGAAAGCATCGACGCGATTGCTCCCTACGTCAGTGAACATACGGTCGTCATCCCGTTGCTGAACGGAATCGCTCACATGGAGCTGCTGTGGGATCGCTTCGGGCGCGAGCGTGTGCTGGGAGGGCTTTGTTTTATTGAAACAACGCTGAATGCAGAGGGCGATGTCGTGCAAACCAGCCCGATCCACGATGCGGTGTTCGGGGAATGGGAGGGCGGAAAAAGCGAGCGTGTCGAGAAGATCGAGCAAGCTTTTGCCAATATTAACGGAACGATGCGGGCCAGCAACAACATCCAGCGAGAGGCTTGGCACAAATACTTGTTCATTGCGACGTTCTCCGGGATCACCACGCTCATGAACTCCGCTGTCGGTCCGATTCGCGAAGCGGCGTACGGTGTAGAGCTGACAAGACAGCTGGCTGAGGAAATCGTTTCGGTCATGCAAGCTCTGGAAGCACCGATCAAGCCGGACATCGTCGAAAAGCAAATGGAGACTTTCCAAAACCAGCGCCCGCAGACGAAGTCCTCCATGCTCCGCGACATGGAAAAAGGGCTTCCGGTCGAAGCCGACCATCTGCAAGGCTACCTTTTGGAGCGAGCCGAGCAAAGCGGCTTGTCCACTCCGCTTTTGAAAGTTGTCTACAATAATCTGAAGGTTTACGAACTGAAGCGGGAAGAAGGCAAATAAGGTATAATAGTGGGCGAACATCATTAGAAATTTAGGAGGGGTTATAGATGGAAGTCATCAAGATTTCCCCCCGCGGATATTGCTATGGTGTTGTCGAGGCCATGGTCTTGGCAGCGCGTACAGCCAACAATCTCGACTTTCCCCGCCCGATTCACATATTGGGCATGATCGTACACAATGCCCACATCGTTGAGGCGTTTGAAAAACAAGGCGTCAAAACGTTGGACGGAGAAGACCGGATGGCTCTCTTGGATCAGATCGACGAAGGAACCGTCATCTTCACCGCGCACGGCGTCTCTCCCGAGGTGCGGAAAAAAGCAAGGGACAAAGGGCTGACAGTAGTCGATGCGACCTGCCCGGACGTGACCAAAACACACGATCTGATCCGTGAAAAAATCGCGGACGGCTACCATGTGATTTACATCGGGAAAAAGGGGCATCCAGAGCCGGAGGGCGCTGTCGGCATTGCGCCGGATCGCGTGCATCTCGTGCAAAAAATCGAAGAGCTGAAGCAGCTCGACGTACCGACTGACAAACTCATCGTGACCAATCAGACGACGATGAGCCAGTGGGATGTCAAGCATTTGATGGACGCCATTCTGGAGCGCTTCCCAGGGGTGGAAGTGCACAACGAGATTTGTCTGGCAACGCAAGTTCGTCAAGAAGCGGTGGCTGGCCAGGCAGGAGAAGCCGATCTGTGTCTCGTCGTGGGCGATCCGCGAAGCAACAACTCGAACCGATTGGCCCAAGTGTCGGAGGAGATCGCGAATGTGCCGTCCTATCGGATTGCCGATTTGTCCGAGCTGGACATCGAATGGCTGCGCGGAAAGAAAAACGTGGCGGTTACGTCCGGGGCGTCTACGCCAACTCCTTTGACCAAGGAAGTCATTTCGTTCCTGGAGCAATTTGACGAGTTCAACCCGGCTACATGGGAAAAGAAACGGACTGTCGACATGACGAAAATTTTGCCGAGGGTGAAATAGGAGAGCCATATGCCAGGATCACAGGTCGGTATCGGATTATCGGGCGCTGGCGGGAGATACTTCAGTCTCAGCGCCCTTTACCTTTTTATTTATTACGGGTTTGGGGCATTTTCTCCGCTCATTACCCAGTATTACAATTCCATTTCGCTCACAGGCACCCAGATTGGATTGATCAGTGCCGTAGCCCCAGTCGTTTCGATTATCGCTCAGCCGATGTGGGGCCTTTTTTGTGACCGCTTTCAAATTCGCAAAACTGTGTTGATTCTGACACTTGTTGTCTCGGGATTGGTAGGATTGTTTTTCATCGGGACGTCTGCCTTTGCTTTTGTCTTTTTGCTTTACCTGATCCTGTCGTTTTTTCAAAGCGCGATTATCCCGGTCTCCGACAGTCTGGCGTTGGGATATGCGAAAAAAAACGGGCTGCAATTCGGCGACATCCGCTTATGGGGAGCGGTAGGGTTTGCGCTTGCGGCATTTGTCACAGGGCTGCTGGTTGAGAAGCTGGGGCCGTCCGTGCTCTTTTATTCTTACTGTTTCGCGCTGTTGATCGCCGTGCTGCTTGTGTTGCGCGTACCGGATGAGTCGCAGGAGACGCCGCGCTTTCGGGTTGGCATGCTGACTGGCATGCGCGATCTGCTGCGGATGCCGCGCTATTTGTTGTTTCTTTTGGCGTCGTTTTGCGTGCTCGGAGCTGTGAACGCGAACAACATCTGGTTTTCGCTGTTTTATCAGGAGATTGGCGGCACTGTGGCGGGAGTAGGGCTGGCTTTTCTGTTGTTCGCAGGCAGTGAAGCGCCGTTCATGAAGCTGGCAGGCATGATCGTGCGGCGGTGGGGGCTGGAGCTGACACTTTTGCTCGCCGCTGTATTCGGAGCGGCACGCTGGCTTTGGTACAGCTCGGCTCCAAGCACGACGCTGGTCATCGCCATGTTTTTCGTCCAGGGAATTTCGGTCGGATTTTACTTGGCGACATCCGCCCAATTTGTGCGCGAAAATACGCCCGCTTCCCTCCAGGTGACGGCGCTGGCCATCTTCTTTTCCGTGGGAGGCGGGCTGGGAACGATGCTGTGCAATCTGGCGGCTGGCTGGATCAAAGATTCCTATTCCACGCTAGGCATTTATTTATTTTTCGGGATCATCACGGTAATCGGGATCATTCCGTTGGTGATGATCAAATTCGGGCCGTGGAAGCAGCGTTCGTTCGACGAGGACGCGGAGGTTACTCAATAATGAGCATGCCCTGATAGCCGCTTTCCGGATAGCCAGGTGCATCCGAAACGAAGAAGAACCGCCCTTTTTTAGCGGCGGAAAACTGCAACATGGTCGACTGGGTAGGCTTCAGCTCCATGGAAGCCAGGTTCAGCTCGCGTATGGACAGATTGTGCGGCCGGGTGTCTGTGTTGACGATCATGAGGGAGACTCGCTCGCCTTCTTTGGCAGACAGCTGGCTGGGGAGAAAGCCGGCGCCGGAAATCGTGACGGTGTGCGTCCGCGTTGTGGCGGCGTAGGAAGTAAGCATGTGTTGATGATGATGCGTCCAAAGCAGCGTTAATGTCACGGCAAGTGCGAGGAGTGGATAGCGAAGCTGCCGGAACCATTGACGAGACATTTTGCATTCAGCTCCTTTGCGGCAATAACATGGTGGTTGTAGATTGTACTATTATCCTGTCCTCAGTCATTGCCCAATAAACACATTTTTCCTCAGCCCCCGACGCAAGGCGAAATGCTGCCATGGCGGGCGAAAGGTCTGTGCCTTGCAGGAGTGAATAGTGAAAAGCTCTCTTGAAAAAGAGGGCTTTTTCTTTTTGCGGAACAGAGCGATTCAATCTATCTCACGCATATTACTTTGTCACACATAGTAATATGTGCTATGCTGTACTTGCGAGGTGAGCCGGATGAGTGACAAAGGCATTAGCAGCGATTTGATCCGCGGACACATCGATACGATCATTCTGCGGGTTTTGTGTGAAAAAGACAGTTACGGATATGAGATCATCAAAACGATTTTTCAAAACAGCGAGCAGCAATATGAATTGAAGGAGCCTTCCCTGTACACCAGTCTGAAAAGATTGGAGGGGCAAAAGCTCATTTCGTCATATTGGGGCGATGAAAGTCAGGGCGGCAGGCGCAAATATTATCAGATCACCGCAGAAGGCAGGGCGGCATATGCAAGCGCGCTCGCTTCGTGGCAGGTCGCCAAACGGTTGATAGACAAGCTGATCGCCAGACAGGAGGAAGCGTGATGGAACATCTGCAAGCTCATGTGGAAAAGCTGTTTTACAAATACAAAAAGAGCAACCAGATAGAAGAGTTGAAGTGGGAAATGCTGAGCAATCTGGAAGCGCGAGTCGCGGATTTGGTCGCAGACGGGATGGAGCTGGAAGAAGCGATGCGTGTCGCCATCGAGCAGCTTCCCTCGGCGGATCAGCTCGTCGGGGAAAAGCGCAAGGTATACGTCGCGATCTTTTTGCAGGAGCTGGTACAGCGCGCGCTTTTGTACACCTTGGTCGCCTGGGTGCTGACGATGCCGCTGCGGATATGGGGAATGGGCATTTTGCTGAATCACAGTTTGCTTGCCCTTTGTTTGCTGGAAGGAGCTGTGTTTGCTGTTTTGCTCGGGATAAATCGGAAGACTGGCAAGCGAAAAGCTGTCGAGCTGAGCCTTCGCTCTGCTTTTACTTTGCGAAAAACGGCCTGGTTGCTGTGGGGATTGTATATGGCTGTATCGGTTGCGTATACGACAGCGCTGCATTTTGGCAGCGATATTTGGTTCGCCAGGGAGATCAGCCTGTCCGGGCCGTATCAGTTTGCCACGGTCGCCGTAGAGTATGTGTTGCCCCTCGTCTCTATCATCGTGCCGCTGTTGTTGCACGTCGTCCCAGATGTGATGATGCAGTGCGAAGCGAGGGAGGAAGATTGAGATGAGAACGAAGCTGATTGTTTTGCTCGCGGTAATCGGTTTGGGGATGTTTGCCTTGATTCAGGGCGTCATCATTCCTGACAGAGAGCTTGCTGCCAAACAGTATTTGGAAGACCAGCAAAATCCGCTGACACACGATTTGCAAACGATTTTGCCGTACAAGCACAAATACATGGGGGCGGTTTCCAACCTGAATTTGTTCAACCATTTGCCGTTGAGCAATGAGCGGCGCTCGTTTCAGCTGCGTCCCGAGCAATTTGCGATTGAGGTCAAGTACGAAGCCAGCGAGTTGCGTTCCGACGAGAAAAAGATCAGGCAAGCTCTGCTGTACAATTCTGTTGCGGCTTTTGCCCTGATTGACAATTTGCAAATCATCGAGTACCAGTTCGTGGACGAGACGCTGACGATTGCCCGCGCCGACATTCAAAAAGCGTTTGGAGACGATTTGGATTTGAAGTCGCTGTTGACGACAGACAAGTGGCGGTCCGAAGTGCAGGAGAAGTGGAGAGACGAGGCGTTTTTGGCAGAGAGTGTGAAGTTGCTGCAAGAAAAGCGGCAGTAGAGGTGGGAAAAGCAAGAAGTCTTCTGTTTGGGGGTCAGTCCCGTCTCCCGGCAAGCAGGGGAAGGCTTGCTTTTTCTGTTTGGCCGGGAGCAGGCTTGAGGGCCGCTTGCGCTTGCCTTAGGCAAAAAACGCTGGAGAATAGCGAACCGTTCCATGGACGCCATCCAGACCGCCAGGAACAAGCTCCAGCGCCATGAATGCTTCGTCCGGCACTTCAAAAGGAGCGCGGATATCCCATTGCGAAGCGGGACGGAAGCCGAACTTGGGGTAGTATTTCGCATGTCCGAGCACGACGATCGCTGTATACCCAAGCTCTTTGGCGATCTCGATCGACTTGTTGATCAGCGCAGTCCCGATTCCTTTTCCTTGCTGGGAAGGGAGGACGGAGACGGGAGCCAGGGCGAGCGCCTGATGGGAGGAGCCGCCAGCGTGAACGATCTCGATTTTGCTCAGCAACAAATGTCCGATGATGCTGTCGTGCTCTTCATAGACGAGTGACAGGGCAGGGATGAATGCGTCGGATGCTCGCAAGCGCGAAACCAAAAGATGCTCGCTGTGATCACTGAAAGGCTCATCGGCAAAGGCGGCTTGTACTACTTGCTCGGTTGCGAGATAATCGCTCGGTTTTTCTGCACGAATCGGCATGATCTATTCCTCCGAATGTCTTTTCCCCATTGTACATCAAGCTGATTCAGATGGCGTACTGGCGATCACATTCGCGAAGGCGGCTTTGAATACAGCCCCCCATTAAAAAAACAGGCTTAACACGTAGTAAAAGAAAGCAGCAAGCAGCGCGGAGATGGGGAGGGTGATAAACCACGTAATGATGATTCGCTTGGCGACGCCCCAGTTGACCCCTTTCAGCCGTTTTGCCGCCCCGACGCCCATAATTCCCGACGAAATCACATGGGTGGAGCTGACCGGAAGCCCCAGTTGTGTAAAGGTAAAAATGATCGTGGAGGAGCTTAAATCGGCGGTTGCGCCGTTGATCGGCTCGATTTTCGTAATTTTGCCGCCGACGGTCTTGATAATTTTCCAGCCGCCAACAGAGGTGCCAAGCCCCATCGATATCGCGCAAATCAGCTGGACCCAAAACGGGATGGTCGCCGTATCAGTATGCAAGCCAGCAGCTACCAGGGCAAAGACGATAATGCCCATCGCTTTTTGTGCATCGTTCGTTCCGTGTGTAAAAGATTGCAGGGCGGCGGTGACGATCTGAAAGTAACGAAAGCCCCGGTTCACTTTGGCGGGCGGGATGTGGATGCTGCGAAACACGGCGTAAACGAGCTTCATCAACACAAAAGCGGCGACGAGCGCGATGATCGGCGACAAAATCAACGCCTCGAAAATTTCGATGAAGCCGTTCCAGTTAATTTGCTGCACGCCGGCCGAAGTGAGAACCGCTCCCACGACTGAGCCGATCAACGCGTGGGAAGAACTGCTGGGAATGCCGTACCACCACGTAACCAGGTTCCAGAAGATCGCGGCCAACAGCGCAGCCAGCACGATCAATACGCCAAATTCCAGCTTGGCGGGATCGGCGATTTTTCCTCCGATCGTTTTCGCGACTCCGGTAAAGGCGAGAGCGCCGACAAAATTCATCACGGCAGCCAGCGCAATAGCCGTTTTCGGCGGCAATGCTTTTGTCGAGACGGTGGTGGCGATCGCGTTGGCCGTATCGTGGAAGCCGTTGATAAAGTCAAAAGAAACAGCCAGCACAATAACAGCCACAACAAGAGGCAGGCTTGTATGCATGAGAGTAGCCTCCTAGGTTTATGTATTGCCCATGATTACAGTCTCCATCGCGTCAGCGACATCCTCGCAATGATCCATGACGTCCTCCAGTACCTCGTAAATCTCCTTGAACTGCATAATGTGAATCGGATCGCTCGACGCTTTGAACAGCCGGCGAATACTTTCCCGCTCAAGCTCATCCCCGGTACTTTCCAAATCGTTGATCCGAATAATGTACTCCTTCATGCCTGGCAGCTTTTGCTTTTGCAACAGCTCGATGGCGAGCAAAATTTGCTGGGTAGAATCCTCGATCAGTTGGCCGAACCGCACCATCGTTTCATCCGGCTCCATGATGTCGTACATGTAAAGGCGAGCCGCACACCCTTCCAGACCGTCCAGCACATCGTCCAGCTTGATCGCCAGGTTCATCACGTCTTCACGCTCGATTGCCGTGATGAACGTCTTGTTGATGCGCACAATGATTTCGTGGATCAGCTTGTCGCCCTTTGACTCAAGCACTTTCATTTCCTCGGCAAAGCTTTTTAAGGTGTCCAGCGAATTGATTTTATATTGGTTGAAATACACAGCGGAATCATGCACGTTTTTGGCGATTTCGTACAAGTCGTCCAAAAGGGCATCCGATTTGGTAAAAAGCATAAAAAGACCTCCACATCGTAAGTCGACTAGACATAGTGTGAGTGGAGGCGGGTTTCGTTATTCACTTTTCGCAAATCTAGAGCGAAAGGAGCTGGCTTGCCATGTAAACGGCGACACCCCACATGATCAGCGCCGAAACGATGTTCAATGTGCGCAGCAAGCTGCCGGAGCGATCCAGCTTGCCCGTGATTCTGCCTGCCAGCGCCAAGCCGAAAAACCAGAGGCAGGATACGAGAATGCAGGCGAGCGTAAAGCCCCACTTTTCCGTGCCTGCATAGCTGAGCGAGCTGGTCCCGATTATGCCGATCGTATCGAGGATCGCATGCGGATTGAGCAGCGACACCGAAGCGGCAAACATCATTTGCTTTTTCGCGGAAAAGCTTTCCTTCTCTCTGTTTTCCGGATCGGGACGGCTGCGCCAGGTCAAGTAGCCCATGTACAGCAAAAAGCAGACGCCGATTATGTACAAGACCGTTTTCAACCAGGTCACGGTCAACACGATCAAGGATACGCCGAGAACAGCGAGCAAAATCAGGATGGCATCGCATACGGCAGCCGTAACAATGACAGGTGCGGCTCGCCACAACGTAGGCTGCGAAGCTCCTTGATTGAATACAAACACGTTTTGCGCTCCAAGCGGCAAAATCAGCCCAAAGGCGAGCACAAAACCGTGCAAAATGGCTTCGGCCACGATTTCTTCCTCCTTTTTCCCATAAGCACATGAGTGATTGCGTTACCGACATTATGGCGGAGGAAGGGCGGAATGTCTCCAGCCAATTGGTTTGCTCGCATCCCAACCAATTTGTAAAATGGACGTAAGAGGAGGAGAGAACGGATGCTGACGATTGACTGGAAGCCGGACAAAGCGGGAGACATGCCTGTGTATGCCCAGATTGTCGCCTATATAAAAGGGAAGATTGCCGGGGGCGAATGGCCGATCAACAGCAAGCTGCCTGCGCAGCGCGCTTTGGCCGCAGCTTTCGGAGTGAACCGCAGCACGGTTGTGACCGCCCTGGAGGAGCTGAAAGCGGAAGGACTGATTGAAGCGACGGTCGGCAGCGGTTCGGTCGTCTGCAATAACTCGTGGTCGCTCTTGGCCACTACGCCGCCTCCTGATTGGCTCGGGTACGTGCAGTCGGGCACGCATTTGCCCAATTTGCCGACGATTCAAGAGATTAATCGCTACGAGCCAGATCCGCGCTACATCCGGCTGGGAACGGGAGAGCTGTCGCCGCGGTTGATTCCGACAGCGGAGATGGAGGATGTTCTCGCTGATTTGCGGGGAAAAATGACGCAGCTTGGCTACCCGGAACCAAAAGGGCTGCTTCCGTTGCGCGAAGCCATCAGCGCGCATCTGCTCACGCGAGGAATCGCAGCCTCGCCAGCATCGATTTTGGTTGTATCGGGAGCGTTGCAAGCGTTGCAGCTGATTTCCCTCGGCATTTTGCACAAAGGCTCGACGATTTTGCTTGAGCAGCCATCCTACTTGTTTTCGCTGCCGCTGTTTCAGTCTTCGGGAATGAGACTGGCAGGTGTTCCGATGGATGAACAAGGAATATCGCCACAAGCCCTCACACGGCAAAAGCAGCTTCACAACGGGGCGCTGTTGTATACGATTCCCGCCTTTCACAATCCGACCAGCATTTTGATGAGCGAACAGCGCAGACGCCAGATCATGGCGACATGCGAAAAAGCGCAATTGCCGATTTTGGAGGACGATGTGTACGGGGAGCTGTGGCTGGACGCGCCGGGACCTGCTCCGCTGAAAGCGAGTGATCGAAGCGGGCTGGTGCTTTACATGGGCAGCTTGTCCAAGACGCTAAGTCCTGGCTTGCGGATCGGCTGGATTGTCGGGCCGCAGCCGGTCATCGAACGGCTGGCTGATGTGAAAATGCAGATTGATTACGGCTCCAGCGCCCTCTCGCAATGGGCCGCAACCGAGTGGCTGACGTCAGGACGCTACGAGCGTCATCTGAGGCACATTCGCCAGTCCTTGCGTGTGCGAAGAGATCGCATGTGCGAGTTGCTTGCCCGCTGGTTTGGCGATTTGGCCGACTGGCATGTTCCCCAAGGAGGATTTTACGTCTGGCTCCGCTTGCGCCAGGCTGTGTCGATGCGCAAGCTGTTTACCCAAGCTTTGGCGGAAGGCATTTTGCTCAATCCTGGCTATGTGTACGACCAGACGGACAGCCAGCATTTGCGCTTGTCTTATGCGTATGCAGATGAGGCAGAAATGGAGCGGGCGCTACACACTGTCGCCAAGCTATTGAGGGCAAGCGAGTGAAAAGCGATCAATGAAAATGAATTGCGCCAGATTGTCAGCGCAAAACAGCCACGACCCGCAAAACAGAACGGGCCGTGGCTGTCCAAGACGGATGCTGCGTGAGCAGGCTTAATGATAAGGGAACTGGGTGGAATACCCGGAGAACTGCTGGTACGCTTGCTCCAGCTTTTGCTGTTCTGCCGCTTCGAGCTTGTACCAGCCTTTTTGGAACATCAAGTTGTACGCTTCCCGCGCTGATTGGTGCGTTTCATCCAGCATCTGCATCATATCGGCGTGCAGCTGTTGGTGGCTCGCTTCACGAACAGCGACGTTCAAGCCGTCGGTCACGTATTTGCATGTTGCCAGGCAGTCGTTGATAAAGTCGCGGTCGTTCATTTGCGGACCTTTGACTTGTGGCAGTTGACCGGATTGCGGATTGGCGATCTGATTTTGGTTTGGCATCGTCATTTTCCCTCCCTTACTGCATTTGTTGCTGCTGTTGTTGGGATTGCGTCTGCGGCAAGGTAGCCATGATCGCTGTGTTGTTGTTCTGGAGATGGGAGAGCAGCTTCTGGTAATGCTGTTGGTGCATGCGTCCGGTTTTCTCCAGACATTGTTTTACATCCGGGTCAGTCGCTTGCTGGGCAAAGAAATGTAGCTTCTTAAAGGCAAGCAGCTCCCAGGAGAGCGCGTCCTTTATATAGCTCAAGTCTTTTGTCGAGATGACTTTGGGCGGCTCGGGAATCGGCGCTTGCGTAAAAGGCAGGGAAGACATGATGGATGGCATCTGATTGCTCCTTTCATGTTGAGATACATGTATAGGATGGACAACTCCGAAGCAAGTAACCCTGCCTGTTTCCGGCAAAAAAAAGAACCGATCAGCGCAGGATCGGTTCCATATATTACGAATGAGACAGCTCCAGCGAGGCGACCTGGATGTCGATACTGGCAGGAGCGATATTCAGGCAAAAGCTTGCTTCCTTGTGCAAATCCTCCTGAATGTCGCGGACGAGCTTGGTTATATCCGTCAAATAAGGCAGCTTGAGCGCCAATGTAATTTGAAGCCGCGGCAAATCTTCAAACGAGAACAGCACTTTGACGACCTGGCTGACTTCCTCATAGCGGCTGCATGTAGCCTGAGCGATTTTGCGCAAAACTTGCGGGTGAATGACGATCCGTCCGCCGGAAAAAGGCGGATGCACGACGGTCGATTCTCCGATGACCTCTTTTTTCGAACTGAATATTTGGGTGGCGGAGGAGATCAGCCGTTGCAAAAAGTCTTTTTCCACTTCGACGCGCGGAATCGGAATGACGTGTCTGCCCATCGTTTCCCGTACATAGCGGGCAGCCTCGATTTCCTGCGGCGGTTTGATCGATTCGATGGGAATGTATTCGATGGAAGCGGGCAAATGCAGCGCCTCTACAATCCGGGTGATCATGCGCTGGGACGTGCCGAGAATCAGCAGCCGTCCCGGTTGATGCTGTTCGAGACTGCGCCGCACTTCCTCGGCGTGCTCCTCGTAATGAAAAATCGCCCGTTTGACAGCCTGGATTTTCGTCTTTTCGTATTTGGCGGAGGTTCCGGCCACCTTGCGCCCCTGGTAGATCAGGATGCCATCGTCAATAATGGCGTCGATGTTCATGCGATGGGCGAGTTCTAGTGCGCTGGAGCTTTTTCCTGTGCCACTGGTTCCGTACAGGGCGTAGATTTCCATGGAATCCCTCCTTCGACTGTTTTTTTCTATTATACAAGAAGCAGAAGAGGGACAAAAGCTTAGCGGTACTCGGCACCCATTTCTCTGGACCGTTCTGTCGCCCGCAAAATCGCGGCGGTGACGGCCTCCTGAAATTGATACGATTCCAACACGGCAAGCCCAGCCTGCGTCGTTCCTCCCGGACTGGTCACTTGCTTGCGCAGCAAGGCTGGCTCCGCTCTTGTTTCCAGCAGCATCGTAGCGGCTCCGATTACGGTTTGAAGCGTCAGTTGGCGGGCCATTTCCCGATCCAGTCCCGCTGTCGCACCAGCGCCCATCATGGCTTCGACCAGGTAGTAAATGTAGGCGGGACCGCTGCCGGACAGACCCGTGATAATATCCAGCTCTTCTTCCGCGACTTCGTACACGGTGCCAATCGCTTCGAACAGGCGCGTAGCGAGAGTAAGCTGCTCTGGCTGAACAAAAGCGTTGGCGCTCATCCCGGTTGCGGACAGCCCGACAGCAGAAGAAGTGTTGGGCATCGTGCGAATGATCGGGCAGTCAACGCCCAGCCATTCCCCGATCAGGCTGGTGGAAACGCCAGCGACTACGGAAATGATCAACTGATGGGGAGACACTTTTCCGCGAAGCTCCATCAGCGCTTCCCCCGCATCTTTTGGCTTGATTGCCAAAATTAATATATCGGATGTGCGGGCTACTGCGAATTTGTCCGTCGAGGTGCTTACGCCGTAGGCAGTAGCCAGCTCCTCCAGCCGTTCGAGGTTGTTCCGGTTTGTGACCGTCATTCGCTCAGCCTGAATCAAGCCTTTTTTCAAAATTCCCGAGAGCATCGCTTCGACGATGGAGCCGGCTCCGAGAAAGCCGATTCGTCCGTTTGTGATGGCGGTTGCTTGGTTGCTCATAGCTGTTATCCTCCTTTTGGACTAGCGGATTTGTCCCGTGCCGCGCACGACGTATTTGTAAGAGGTGAGAGCAGGCAGTCCCATAGGCCCGCGAGCGTGCAATTTTTGCGTACTGATGCCGATCTCGGCCCCGAAGCCAAATTCGCCGCCATCGGTGAAGCGGGTAGACGCATTGTGATAGACGGCAGTAGCATCGACGGAAGCCAAAAAGTGCCGGGCTGCCTCCAAGTCCTCCGTCACGATTGCTTCGGAATGCCCTGTGGTATGTGTGGCGATGTGCTCAATCGCTTCTGCCAGACTGTCCACCGTGCGGACAGCCAGGACGAGATCGGAGTATTCCGTATCCCAGTCAGTCGGCTCAGCGCTGACCAACAAGTCGGCGAGATCGTGGTGAACTGCTCGCGTCTTTTCGCAGACGCGCAACTCGACCCCGGCTGCCAGCAGCTTCTGCAAAAGGGAGCGCTGGGAATCGTGCGCCCAGCTTGCATGGATCAACAGCGTTTCCGCAGCGTTGCAAACGGCAGGCCGGCTTGTTTTGGCGTTGACCGCGATTGCTTCCGCCATGTCGTAGCGGGCGGCTTGATCCACGTAGATGTGACAATTGCCCACCCCTGTCTCCAACACAGGCACGCTTGCCAGCTTTAGCACCCGCTGAATCAACCCGGCGCCGCCGCGAGGAATGATGACGTCCACGAGTCCGTTGGCGGTGCATAAAACGTCGACAGATTCATGTTCGGCAAAAGGCAAATATTGGACAGCTTCTTGCGGAAGGCCAGCGACCGCCAGCGCTTCGCGAATCGAGCGGACGAGCGCCAGATTGCTGTGAACCGCGCTGTGGCTGCCGCGCAGGACGATGGCATTCCCGGTTTTGAGCGCGATCGCTGCCGCATCTACCGTGACATTCGGCCGGGCTTCGTACACCATGCCGATGACGCCAAGCGGAACGCGAACTTGCTCGATGACAAGACCGTTGGGCCGGGTCCATGAGTCGATTTGCTGCCCGACGGGATCGTCAAGAGCCGCCAGCGAAGTCAGGCTGTCTGCCAAATCTGTCATCCGCGCAGGCGTCAGACGCAAGCGATCGAGATAGGAAGCGGGTTGCCCGTCAGCTTCCGCCTTGGCGATATCTTGTTCGTTGGCTGCCAAAATGATCTTAGTGTCTGCCAGCAGCTTTTTCCCGATTTCCGTGAGAGCTTTGTCTTTTTCCGCTCGGCCAAGCAGAGCCATCTGCCGCGAAGCCTGCTTTGCCAGTGAGAGTTGTGCCAGCACGTTTTCCTTCAAGCTTTTCATTTTCTCCCCAACTCCTTGTTCTTTGTCTCTTTGTCTATAAAAAGGCGCTAAAAAACGCTTACCGTGTCGGTGTCCATTCATCGCGATGTATGACTGTGCCGCTGCGTCGCGTCAAGTTGGAAGGAGAAAGAGAAGCGAGCAACTGGTCAGCGCCATATCTGCTGACGCCCCGTCCGATCAGGGAACCGTCGCAATACACTTCAATGACTTCGCCTTCCGCGAACTTCCCTGAGACTTCGCGCACCCCCGCAAGAAGCAGGCTGCGGCTTTTCTCTAAAATCGCTTCTGCCGCTCCGCTGTCGACCGTGATCGTGCCGCGAACAGGGGAGTGCAGCGCAATCCATTGTTTGCGGGTAGAAACGCCGGAGGAGGAAGGAGCTTCCGGGTGATAGCCGACATAAGTGCCATCGCCGTTGCCTGCCAGCGCTTGCACGAGATCTGCTGGTTGCGCCAATTTTCCGATAAAGCTTGGAATCCCCAGACCTTGCGCCGTTCGCGCTGCAATCAGTTTGGAGCGCATCCCGCCAGTACCTAGCTGCGACGCCCCTTTTGCCAGTGCCTCGATTTCGTCCGTGACTTCTGCAAGCGAGCTGATCCGCTGGGCGTCAGGATGGTAGCGAGGGTCTTTGTCATACAGTCCGTTCGTATCGGTGAGAATCATGTACAAATCGGCGTGTACCAAGCCTGCGACCAGTGCGCCGAGCATGTCGTTGTCGCCAAAGGTCAGCTCTGCGACCGATACGGTGTCGTTTTCGTTGATGATCGGCAAAATGTTTTTGTCGAGCAAAAGCGACAGCGTCTGAAAAGCGTGCTGATACCGCTCCCGGTGCGAGAAGTCCCCCCGCGTCAGCAAAATTTGCGCCACGCTGAAGTGGTGGGCAGCGAACATTTGCGTGTACGTTTGCATCAACAGACTTTGGCCGATGGCTGCGGCAGCCTGCTTTGCTGCCAACGAGCGGGGGCGCTGCTGATAGCCGAGACTTTGATAACCGCTTGCGACTGCTCCCGAAGAAACGAGTACAACCTGATGCCCGGCCGCGCGGAGCTTGCTGATGGCTGCGACGAGCAGCGACATTTTTGCGGGATCAACTCCACCGCCCACAGCGGCAATCGAGCTGCTGCCCACTTTGACAACGAGACGCAATTTTCCCTTCTTCATGCTTTAACCTCCTAGCTAGGACAATAAAAAAAGCCCAATCGTCTCTTTGATTAAGGACGAAAGGGCATGTTTAGCCTTACGCGGTACCACCTTATTTGACGTTTGCGGACAGGGAAGTCCAGTCGCAAACATCCGGCTCTCTTTCTTTGATAACAGGTGAAAGAAACCTGTCCAGGTCTTCCCTGGATGCTCTGGGGTGGGTTCGAACCGATTCATGGGCGAAACCTCTCAGCCGCTGGATTTCGCTCTCTGGACCTGAAGGGCGGTTTTACTGTTCCCCGTCATTGCCGATCACTATGCGCTTATTAATTCACTATTATTCTGTAGGCCCACAAGAAATGTCAAGAGGGTTATTGAAATTGTTCGCTGCCATATGCTCCCGATCTGGCCTTGATCTCGAAGCGCTTCGTCTTCTGATCGCGGACGAGACGGTAGCGCAGCGTGCGGTCGGAGGCAAAAGACGAATCGGTTGCGTCCTGCACCGTGACATCCAACTCGCCGTTGCTTTTGGCTACTGTCGTATTGCGCACGGAGATGAGAACCGGATAGTCCACGCGCGGAATGGCGACAAATACTTTGTCCTTGATCAGCTTGGTAGTCAGCTTGTCGTACATGGACAGAGCAAGCGGCATGCTCCAATAACGACCGAAGTAGCCGACGATTTTGTCTTTGCTCTCAAATTGCTTCGGCAGCTCCCGGAAGACCAGCCCATCTTCGTAGACGGTTTTGCCTTTCGCGTTGTCGAGCGCCGCGAAATACACTTCTTCCAGTACATGCTCTGCGCGGTTCAAAAACAGCACAACGTCCATTTTGTTGTCGCCGAGCTTCTGAATAGCGGACAGCTTCACAGGCTTGTTTTGGGCTTTCGTCTTGCTTTTGCTCTCCTCTTTGGCGGGCATCGTGCAGCCGACAGAGAACAGAGGCAAGGAAAGAGAAAGAAAAATCACCCAGTTTTTCCAGTTGTTTTTCATGGCGCACCTCTTTTGAAAAAACGGTAGTTTCCTGTTAGCGTGTGTGGGAAAAGAGATCAATAACCAAGAGAAAAGCTGCCAGTTGCCAAAGGATGAGGTTTGCGCGGAAAAAGGAAACAGGATAGGGGTTGTCTGACACACGGATTATGTCTATCATGAAGAGAGTTGTGCAGATCGAACAATTGAGGTGGAAAATAAATGTTTGGATTTGGAAAAAAGGCAAAAAAACCGGACGGTATTGATATTTTGATCATCAAAACGGTCGATGCCAAAAACCGTAATTTTTACCAGGTAGCTTTTCCGAGCGTAGTAGCAAATGATGTACTGTCTATGCTGCAAAAACTGGAAAAATCGAAAATCAACCAGCAAGAGTTTTTGGGGGAAATCGGCGGATTCCGGATCGTTACCCATCTGGAAGCGCTGACCAGCTATGACGTGCTCGACGATGCTGACATGGAAGCACATCCTATTCAAATTCCTGACTTCGCCAATATGCTGCTGCGCCGTCTGGAAGCGTTGGATGAGAGCGGAGCGATGGGAGAATCCGAGGATTTGGCTTTTATCATGGGCGAGTTGACCATGCTGCGCGACGGCAGCTTTGTGCCGCAAAACTAAAACGAAAAAACGTAAGGTATCTGCTGGCTCGTGCCGGGCAGAATACATCAGGGGCCGTGGGAGAAACCGACGGCTCTTTTGCGTATTCGCAACTTTTGGGCAAGACCGTTCGTATACATAAGGTGGAAGCTGCTGGAAACAGGCTGGGAAAGAGCGCGGGCTAGGAGGGACAAACATGATTGAACTGGTGAATGTGACAAAAAGCTACAACGGTGCGACAAAAGCAGTCGACCAGTTGACGCTGACCGTGCCAAAAGGCGAGATATTCGGGTTTCTTGGCCCAAACGGCGCCGGAAAAACAACGACGATCAAGATGGTGACAGGAGTGATTCGCCCCGACCAAGGCGAGATCACGATTAACGGAAAAAATATTGGCACGACCCCGCTTGAAGCCAAACAGCAATTTGGCTATGTGCCCGATAGTCCCGATCAGTTTTTGCGGCTCAAGGGGCTGGAGTACGTCAACTTCATGGCCGATATGTACCAGGTGCCAAAAGAAGTGCGGGGGCAGAGAATCATGGAGCTGGCCAGAAGATTCGACATGACGAGCGCACTGGGCGATTCCATTCAGAGCTATTCGCACGGCATGCGGCAAAAGATCATGATCATGGGCGTGCTCGTGCACAATCCGGAAGTGTGGATTCTCGATGAACCGCTCACAGGACTTGATCCGAAATCGTCGTTTACGTTGAAAGAAATGATGCGGGAGCATGCAGACAGTGGACGGACCGTCTTTTTCTCCACCCACGTGCTTGAGGTGGCCGAAAAGTTGTGTGATCGGGTTGCGATCATCAACAAGGGGAAAATTTTGTTTTGTGGCACCTTTAAAGAGATGCAGCAGCATTTTCAGTCGGACGTGTCGCTGGAAAGCTTGTTCCTGGAGTTGACCAAGCATGAATAAAGTAGTGGGTTTGACAAAAGTGCTGCTCAAAAACGCAGGAGGGACGAAGCAAAAAGCCAGCGCCTGGAAGACGGTCCTGATTATGATTGCGATTGCCATGGGAATGATCCCGATGATTCTCGGGGCTGTCGTCTTTCTTTCCGCGCTATATGACGGGCTGGAACTGATCGGGCAGCAGGCCGCATTGCTCGGACTCGGGGTGACAGTGGCTTCCCTGGCGATTTTTATGTTCGGAATTTTGTACGTTCTGAGCGTTTTTTACTACTCGCAGGATGTGGAGCAGCTATTGCCTTTGCCTCTGTCGCCTGGGCACATTCTCAGTGCAAAATTCCTGGTTGCACTGGTCTATGAGTATCTTACGGCACTGGTCTTGCTGGGGCCGCTTCTGATAACATACGGAGTGAAGAGCGGAGGGGGCTTTTTTTACTATTTGTTTGCCCTGTTCATTTTTTTGCTGGTGCCGATCTTGCCGCTCGTGATGGCGGCTCTCGTCGTCATGCTGTTCATGCGCTTCACAAACGTAGGCAAAAGCAAGGAACGCTTCCGCTTGATCAGCGGTTTGCTGGCGATTGGTGTCGCGCTCGGCTTCCAGATGTTTGTGCAGCGTCAGGTCAGCAGCAAGGCGGACAGCATTGAACAGTTGCAACAGATGATCGTCAGCCAGGAAAACGGACTGCTGAACATGATTACGCAGTTCTTTCCGGCAAGCAAGCTGGCAGCCCTCGCCCTGCAAAACAGCGGAACGTTGCTCTCCTGGGGCTTTCTCGCCAGTTTCCTGCTGGTGGCACTGGCGAGCTTCGGCGTGTTTCTGGTGATTGGAAACCGTTTTTACTTTGCCGGGGTAATGGGAATCAGCGAAGCGGTGGCCAAGCGAAAAATGGTCGGTGCGGCCGCTTTTCAAAAGCTGATCCGTGAGCGCTCCAGGCTTGCGTCTTACTTTTTAAAAGAATGGAAAATACTTTGGCGAACGCCCGCGTTTTTGCTGAATTGTACGTTATCCAGCATCCTCGTTCCGCTCCTTGTTTTGCTGCCGCTTTTGGCACGAGAGGATAGCGAAAAGCTGATTGCGCATTTGCAAAGCCTCATGCAAGGCGAGCAGGCGGGCGGGATCGGCCTGGCGATCGTGTTCGGGGCGTTTTTGATACTGGGCAGCATGAATAGTACATCGGTAACAGCCATCTCTAGAGATGGGCAAGGGTTTTTTTACAATAAAACATTGCCGATCGGGCCTGGGCAGCTGATATTGGCGAAGGTGCTGCCGGGATTGCTCCTCAGTGGCATCAGTGTTCTTGTGCTGCTGGCCGAAGCTGCCTGGCTGCTGGCGCTGCCTGGCGAGTTCCTCTTGTTCGCTGCCTTGTGCGTGATTCCGTCCGTGCTGTTCACCAACCTGGCAGGCATCGCGATTGATCTGCTTCATCCCAAGCTTGGATGGGGTTCAGAACAGGAAGCAGTAAAGCAAAACATGAATACGTTGCTGCTGTTTATGATCGGCTTGGTGGCGGGAGGGTTGGTCGTTGTGGCTAACTTCCTGATCGGGGCTTCGCTTTGGGTCACGGCTTTGGGACTTTTTGTGCTTTTTGTACTCCTCGATTTTTTGATTTACAGACTGCTTGTTGCCAAAGGACCAGGATGGCTGGAAAAGATCGAAGAGTGAGGATACGCTAGGATGCTTGCAAAAGCCGTTCTCCCCTTGATGGAGCGCGGCTTTTTTTGCTTATGACGTTTTACCGAGCACATTTTGCGAAAAGAGGGTATAAAGAAGTGCGTGATACCGCCCGATACATGTAAGGGAGATCGTTTTGCATTCGGGACTATAGTCGGTTCCGGGGCGACGCTCGCAAGGGAAAAGGGAATAAAGACTCTGGCAAAGGAGAAAGGAGTAACTGCAAACATGATGAAGCGTTTTGCTCTCTGTTTTTTGATGGCATGGCTGCTTGTTCAGGCTGTGTGGACGAGCGGAGCGAATGCCGCCGCTGGTTTTGACGACATCGATGGACACTGGGCAGAGCAACAAATTAATGAACTGGCGAGCCTGGGGATTATCAAGTCGAACGGCAAACACTTGTTTTATCCCAACAAGCCGATTTCACGCGGCGAAGCTTTGGCGCTGCTCAATCGCGTTGTTGAGAAAGTATACGGTTCGCTCGATCTTCCGCAGCGGAAGGAAAATCTTGACTACAACTTTCTGCTCCGGGGGGAAGTAGAACAGCTGCTGGTCAATATGAAAACGGTTTGGCAAGTCGAGACAAATGCCCTGTCGACGTACGATCCTGGCGACAGGATGCTCTATTACTTGTATCTCGCTGAAAGCGGTCAGTTGATCAAAAAGCAACAGAAAGAAAATCCGAAATGGTGGCTGTCCAGTGCAGCTTTGCAGCAGTCGCTGTCTAGAGAAGAGGCCAGCCTGTTGCTCTTCCATGTGCTTGCACCGCAAAAATTCAGAACAGCCAATCTAAAACCACAGGACGCGGCTACGTACTTCGACAGCTTCTATGAGTGGAAGCAGGATCGGTATTACCGCGATACATACTCGCCTTACCCATTGGCTATTCGAGAGTTTCAGCTGTTTTTGACGGAAAAGACATTCTCGCCTGACAAGGTCATGACGCGGGCAGAATACGCTGTAGTCATGAAGCGCTTGCTTGATTATTATCGCATAGACACGCTGGCCCAATTTCGTGCCGCGATCAATCAGCAGCAAAAAATCGCTCAGTTGTATTTGCGTTCAGCCAATTTGGCCTGGGAGAAAAAAGATCAGGCCCGTTTGTCCGTCGTATTTAGTCCTGACGCATTGAAAAGCATGGCCGCGCTCCCGCAAGTTCCCAAGTACAACGGCCCGGTAACGATCACGAGCAAAGTAGACATCAATGATCCGAAAATTCTCTGGCTGATCGGTTTTTATCCCGATCCGGTAAAAGGAGATTTTCAAATCGAATACAAGCTGGAGCAGGCAGACGCCAATGCATTTGGACGCAAAATTACTGCGGTAATCTACAGCGAAAAATAGACAAAGCAATCAGGGCATTCGCGATGGATGCCCTGATTTTTTTAAATGCCGCACCGACAAGTGACGATTGCAAATGACAGAATTTTCGATTACAATAAAACTGAACGGTGACTCAGTAAGTGGCAGCCGGATCTGACATCTCAAGGCGGGAACTTTAGCCAATATGCGAGATGTATTTTTTGGCCCATCTACTGAATGAGTATTCATTCAACTAAGACATGAGCTTTTGCATACAGGAATATCTTTAAGAATGGTAGAAGTAAATAAAATGATCTAGTAGTCAGAAAATTATGGGATTATGGCAACAACCGTGAGTAGCCTCGACAGAGGATTTCTAAAGGAGGATTTGGAGATGGAACGCAAAATTCGCAAAGCGGCGGTTCTCGGTTCCGGTGTCATGGGTGCGGGAATTGCAGCTCATCTGGCAAACGTCGGGATTCCTACCTATTTGCTTGACATCGTGCCACGGGAATTGACGGCGGACGAGAGCAAAAAGGGACTGACACTGGCTGATTCTGTCGTCAAAAACCGGATTGCACAAGCGGGCAAAGACAGGCTTTTGAAAGAAAAGCCGGCACCGCTTTACGATAAAAAGAACATGGAACTGATCACGGTAGGCAACTTCGAGGATCATCTGCCACTCCTCGCAGAAGTCGACTGGATCATCGAAGTAGTCGTGGAAAATCTCGATGTGAAGAAAAGCGTCTTCGCCCAGGTAGAAGCCCATCGCAAGCCAGGGACGATCGTCACTTCGAATACATCCGGTGTGTCGATCAACGAGATGGCAGAAGGGCGCTCGGACGATTTTCGCAAGCATTTTCTCGGCACGCACTTTTTCAACCCGCCGCGCTATCTGAAGCTTTTGGAGCTGATCCCGGGGCATGATACCGATCCGGAAATCGTCTCGTTCATGAAGCAATTCGGGGAGCATGTGCTCGGAAAAGGCATGGTTGTCTGCAAGGACACGCCGAACTTCATCGCCAATCGCATCGGTACATACGGGCTGCAAGTCTCGATCCACGAGATGGTGCGCCTCGGCCTGGGAGTGGATGAAGTCGATGCGTTGACTGGTCCGGTCATCGGCAGGCCGAAAAGCGCCACGTTCCGCACGCTGGATGTCGTCGGTCTGGACACTTATGTGCACGTGGCGGGGAACGTCCGCAACAAGAGCACGGATGAAGCGGAACGGGCTGTTTTTGCGGTGCCGGAGTTTGTTTTGCAGATGGTGGAGAAGCGCTGGATCGGTCAAAAGGCCGGGCAAGGATTTTTCAAGCAGGTCAAGTCGGCGCAAGGAAAAGAAATTTTGGCGCTCGATATCAACACCTTGGAGTATCGCCCGAGCGTGAAGCCGAAGTACCCTTCCCTAGATGCTGCGAAGACGGCAAAAACGTTGCCGGAAAAACTGCGCGCGCTCGCATACGGCAAGGACAAGGGCAGCGAGTTTGTCTGGAGCGTCTTCAAGAAAGTTTTGCTGTATTCCGCTGAAAAAGCTTACGAAATCGCGGATGACATCGTCGCAGTCGATCAGGCGATGAAATGGGGCTTCGGCTGGGAGCTTGGTCCGTTCGAGACGTGGGATGCGATCGGCGTGGAAAAATCAGTCGCCAAAATGCGCGCGGAGAACGAACAGATTCCGGCGCTGGTCGAGGAGCTTTTGGCAAGTGGAAAAACGACGTTCTATCAGAAAGCGGAAGGACGGCGCGAAGCCTTTTCGATCGGCGGCAAGTATAAAGCGATAGAGGAAGACAAGAAAAATATCAATCTCGCTGCCCTCAAAGAACAAGGCAAGCTGATCAAGAAAAATGCAGGCGCGGCGTTGATCGATCTTGGCGACGGCGTTGCGTGTCTGGAATTTACCTCTCCCCATAACGCGCTCGGTCTGGATGTGCTGCAAATGGCGAACCAGGCTGCGGAAGAGGTGCAAAAAAACTTCGCGGGTCTGGTCATCGGCAATCAGGGCAAAAACTTCTGCGTCGGGATGAATCTCGCGATGGCCTTGATGGAGGCGCAGGATGAAAACTGGCTGGAGCTAGACATGCTCGTCAGCAACTTCCACAAAGCCGCTCGCGCGATTCGCTACATGCACCGTCCAGTCGTCGCAGCACCTTTCGGCATGACGCTCGGTGGCGGCGTCGAGGTGACCTATCTCGCTGACCGTGTACAAGTAGCGGCAGAAACGTACCTCGGACTCGTCGAGGTCGGTGTCGGGCTGTTGCCAGGCGGCGGGGGAACGAAGGAAATGCTGTTTAGGGCGATGGAAAACGTGCCGGAAGGAGGCAGCATGCCAGTTGATCCGTTCCCGTTCGTCGCAAGAGCTTTTGAAACGATTGCGATGGCAAAAGTGTCGACCAGCGGACAGGAGGCAATCAATCTCGGTTATTTGCGGCCGACCGACCGGATCAGTGTCAATGCGGACCACCTTTTGTACGATGCGAAACAGCTTGTGCTTGCGATGGACCAAGAAGGCTACACGCCGCCTGCGCCGCGCAAAATCCGCGTGATCGGGGAGACGGGCTACGCCAATTTGCGCCAAAACATTTACGCGATGAGAAAGAGCGGCTACATTTCCGAGCACGATGAGCTGATCGCAAGCAAAATCGCCTATGTCATGTCCGGCGGAAATGTGCCGGCGGGTACGGAAGTG
Organism: Brevibacillus sp. HD3.3A; assembly: GCF_013284375.2. Lineage (NCBI taxonomy): Bacteria > Bacillati > Bacillota > Bacilli > Caryophanales > Paenibacillaceae > Brevibacillus > Brevibacillus sp. HD3.3A. Next base: position 5,111,979 of record NZ_CP085874.1, on the reverse strand, counting down.
ACAGAAAGCTACATTTTGGAGCTGGAGAAGCAAGCGTTCCTTGCCCTGATCAAGACGCCGAAAACCCAGCAAAGAATGCAGCATATGCTGACGAAAAACAAGCCTTTGCGCAACTAGGGGAGGGTGAGGGATAACGATGAGAGAAGCAGTTATCGTCGCAGGAGCCCGCACAGCGGTCGGCCGAGCGAAAAAAGGAAGCCTCAGGGACGTGCATCCAGTCGATATGGGAGCGGCGGTCGTTTCCGATTTGTTGCGGCGCGTCCCGCAGCTGGACCCGGCGGACATCGAGGACGTCATTATGGGAACAGCCGTACCGGAGGCGGAGCAAGGCATGAATATGGCGCGACTGATCGGATTGCGCGCCGGGTTGCCGACGAATGTAGCGGGAATTACGATCAACCGTTTTTGCTCCTCGGGCTTGCAGACTATTGCCTATGCAGCGCAGCAAATTATGGTCGGCAGCTCTGACGTCCTGGTGGCAGGCGGGGTGGAGAGCATGAGTCTGGTGCCGATGCTCGGCCACAAGGTCGCGCTGAATCCGGCGCTGGTCGAAACGAAGCCGGAAGCGTACATGAGCATGGGGCACACGGCAGAGGAAGTAGCAAGACGATACAGCGTGACGAGAGAAGATCAGGATGCATTTGCCCTCCGCAGCCATCAACGAGCGACGGCAGCGATCACGTCAGGCAAGTTCCAGGACGAAATCGTTCCGCTGACCGTGAAAAATTACTCCGTCGATGACGCGGGCAAGGTGCATGTTCGTGAAGCTATTTTTGACAAGGATGAAGGCGCTCGTGCAGATACGTCCCTGGAAGCGCTCGCCAAGCTGAAGCCTGTCTTTCACGTCCAGGGCAGCGTAACAGCCGGAAACTCGTCGCAAACAAGCGATGGAGCGGCAGCAGTATTGGTGATGTCAGCCGAAAAGGCAGCCGAGCTGGGTGTCCAGCCGATTGCCAAATTCCGTTCCTTTACGGTAGGCGGGGTCGACCCGGATGTGATGGGAATCGGTCCGGTTGTCGCTATCCCTAAAGCTTTGAGGCTGGCAGGAATCGGCCTGGAAGATGTGGATTTGTTCGAGCTGAACGAAGCGTTTGCGTCCCAGTCGATCGCGGTGATTCGCGAGCTTGGTCTCGACCCGGAAAAGGTCAATGTCAACGGCGGCGCTATCGCACTGGGCCATCCGCTCGGTTGCAGCGGAGCCAAGCTGACCGTGTCGCTTCTGAACGAAATGAAGCGCAGGGGCGGCAAATACGGAGTGGTTACGATGTGTATTGGCGGAGGAATGGGGGCCGCTGGCGTTTTTGAAATGGTCGGAGAGTAGGTACGTCTATTTTCATAAAAGGAGAGGGATAGTATGGCAGATACAAAAGAATTGATCCGCGGTGGGAGCTTTTTGATTGATGCTGGTTCGGCTGACGATGTATTCGTGCCGGAGGAGTACAGCGACGAGCAAAAAATGATCGCGAAAACGACGGAAGATTTTGTCGTCAATGAAGTTCGCCCGCATCTGGAGGAACTGGAAAAGCACAGCTTCGACATTTCCGTGCGGTTGCTGAAGGAAGCAGGGGAATTGGGACTTTTGGCTGGCGATGTGCCGGAGAAATACGATGGGCTTGGTCTGGATAAAGTCAGCACCGCGCTCGTCACCGAGAAATTTTCGCTCGCACGCGGCTTCGCGCTGAGCTACGGCGCCCATGTGGGAATCGGTTCCTTGCCGATTGTGTACTTCGGGAACGAGGATCAGAAGCAGCGCTACTTGCCCGATCTGGCGTATGGAAAACGGATCGCAGCGTACTGCCTGACCGAACCAGGCTCCGGCTCTGATGCGCTTGGCGCCAAGACGACAGCGACTCTTTCCGCAGACGGCACCCATTACATTCTCAACGGGGAAAAACAGTGGATCACCAACGCAGGCTTTGCAGACGTGTTCATTGTGTACGCAAAAATTGACGGCGAGAAGTTCACGGCTTTCATCGTGGAGCGGGACTTCCCGGGCGTATCGTTTGGCCCGGAAGAGAAAAAAATGGGCATCAAATGCTCCTCGACTCGTACGGTCATTTTGCAGGATGTGCCTGTTCCGGTAGCCAACCTGTTGGGCGAGCCGGGCAGAGGCCACGTCATCGCCTTCAACATTTTGAACGTAGGCCGGTACAAGCTGGCTGTTGGGGCGGTCGGCTCGGCGAAAAAAGCATTGGAGCTGGCGACGAACTACGCGAAGGAACGCAAGCAGTTTAAAACACCTATCGCCAACTTCACGCTGATCAAAAACAAGCTGGCGAACATGGCTACCAAAGCGTACGCCGCAGAAAGCTCCGTCTACCGGACGGTTGGCTTGTTCGACACCGCGCTTAGCCGCCTGGGCGAGAAAGCGGATGACGGCGCGGAAGTAGCGAAGGCGATTGCCGACTACGCGATCGAATGCTCGATCAACAAAGTGTTTGCTACGGAAGTGCTGGACTACTGCGTGGACGAGGGCGTGCAAATCCACGGTGGCTACGGCTTCATGTCGGAATACGAGATTGAGAACATGTACCGCGACTCGCGGATCAACCGGATTTTTGAAGGGACGAATGAAATCAACCGCTTGCTCATCCCGGATACGCTGGTGAAAAAGGCGATGAAAGGCGAACTGCCTCTCATGCAAGCAGCGACGAGCTTGCAAGCCGAGCTGATGAGCTACTACCCGGAGGAAATCGAGGATGCGCCGCTTGCTGTCGAGAAGCATCTGCTCGGCATGACTCGCAAAATCATTTTGATGGTCGCAGGCTCTGCGCTGATGAAATACCAGCAAGCGATCTCCAAAGAACAGGAGCTGCTCGCTTTTGCTGCCGACATGCTGATCGAGCTGTACGCGATGGACAGCATCGTGAAGCGTACGGAAAAAGCGGTTGCCGCAAACGGACTGGAAGCCGAGCAGCACAAGCTCGCGCTGACAGCAGTGTATGTGCATGAAGCGTTTGACCGCGTTGAGGCGTGGGCCAAAGAAGCGCTCGCTGCGATGGAAGAAGGCGATGAACTGCGCCTGCGTCTCTCCATTTTGAAAAAATTGACTCGCCGCACACCGATCAACACCGTTGGATTGAAGCGGGCGATTGCTGATCGCGTGATCGAAGCAGGCGGCTACGTCGTATAAGCTAAAACAGGCACGAAAAAAGAGCAGGGACATATCTCTGCTCTTTTTTGTGTGCGAAAAATGTCCCGCCGACTTTTCTGATACGGGAGATGTTTGCTTGCAGTCGACGGAGTGCCTCAGTTGGCTTGCTTCACTTTCGAGATGCCCCCGTTGTTTAGCTTCACCTGAACGTTGACGGCAGACAGCGATTCTTGCGAAAGCGGGAGCGCGTTGTTTTTCTGCAATCGTTTCCACTCTTGCGGGTATTTGCGATAGAGAGCGTGTCCCAGCTGCAAGGTGTCGATGTTATGTTTTCGGCCCTTTGCAAAAAGCGCCCGTACTTCCGCCTCGATTTTTTTCGCTGCTTCCTTTTCGATTTCATTGATCGGCCCGACTGTCACTACCTGCGTGATATAGCCAGTGGCGTGAATGTCGATGGCGAAGGTTACGGTGCCGTTTTGCAATCGTGGCTCGATTTTCACTTTGGGCTTTTCGAGGATGGTCATCGCCAGCAGTTGCCCTCCTTTGCTGATCCCTAGCAGTGTCCGGACGGTGTGTTCATCGAGCCAGCGCAGCCCCAGCAAGTCTGAGCGCGGCCAGCAGCCTCGGGACTCCAAGTTTTGCAGCAGGCATGCGCCGATCATCTTTAATTTGGGCAACGCTTTCTTGTCTTCGCTCCAGCTGTTTCGGTTGATCGAAAGAATCGGGACGTAGACAACGAGGTTCGGTTCATCTCTTCTCGCGATGAATTGAAACAGCTTCATCGGACGCAGCACAGAGTTTTGCTCATACAGATCGGATGGATTCGCCAGTTGCGAGTAAATCACAGGCAAATCGAACACCTGCTTTGCATTGAAAATGTCGATAATCGGGTCTTTGGTGGCAAACGTCCAGAGCGTGTAGCGAAACTCGTAAAAACGGTCCAGCTCGTCCAAAATCTCCTCCATATGTTTCTTTTCCAAGGCGCTTTCACTAAAGACGATGGAGCGGATATGGCTCCAGGTCATTTGCTTTTGGCTGGTGGGATAAATGTTGAACAGCGCGTTTACGAACGTTTTGCCAGTTCCTTTGGCCACAGCCGATCCACTGGTGGAGCGCGCGCCGCCAGCTTCTGTTTTGGCGATGCTGGAAAAGCTCAAGATTTGCGCGTACACGACAAACTCATCGTTAACGTAATCGATGCCGAGGGCGTTGACGTAAAGCAAATTTTCAATTTCCCGCGCGTTCCAGCAACCGCAGAGCAAAACAGGGAAAACGAGTGTGATTGCAATCGCTCGAAGGTGGGGCATCATCGTTGGCCCTCCCCTTTTTCCGAAGGGTCGTGCAGGAACTCGGGACTTCGTTCGGCTTTGCGCCATGGCGTGCGAAACACGGTTTTGTACAAATCGGGCCAGAAAGTCGGTGCGAGCGGAGACAAGTAATACAAGCCAAAGGAACGCATGTTGGCAAAGTACAAAAGTGTCGCCAGAGCCGAGATCATAAAACCGAACATCCCCAAAAGCGAGCAGACTACGCTGATGCCAAGCCGGAGCAAGGTGATCGTTCCGACAATGTGCTGGTTCGTCAGGGTGAACGTTGCCATGACAGAAAGCGCCACAATTACAAGGCTGCCTGTAGAGGTCAGTCCGGCTGAAATCGCAGCTTGTCCGACGATCAATCCGCCGACGACCGAAAGCGTTTGGCCGATCGCCATGGGCAGACGCAGGCCAGCCTCCTTGAACAGCTCAAACAGCAGCACCATGAGCAACACTTCGAGGGCAGCAGGCAACGGCACTCCTTGCCGAGATTTTACGATGGTGGCGATCAATGTGTAGGGCAGCTGTTCCTGATGATAAGTGATCAGGGCGACCCAAAAGCCGGGCAAAAACAGGGCGATCAGCACGCAGAAAATCCGCAGAAACCGGACAAAGGCGATCGAGAAGACAGAGGAGCTGGCATCTTCTGCGGCGTTCAGCAGCATGGAAAAGTTGACAGGGCCGATCAAGGCGGTCGGGGAACCGTCAACTAAAATGGCAAAACGTCCTTTTAACAAAGCGTTGGTCACGTAGTCAGGTCTTCCCGAGTATTGGTACTCCGGGAGCAGTGTCAGTGGGGTGTGGGACAAATTCTCTTCTACTTGCAACCCGCTGATGATGCCCTTGCTGCCCAACTTATCCAGGCGCGAGCATATCTCGCGTTCCAGCTCCGGCGCGATCTGGTCTTTCAGGTACAAGAGACCGACTCGTGTGTGGGTGTGGCTGCCTAGGATGTATGGGAGATACTTCAACTGGTGTGTCCGCATTCTTTTGCGAATCAAAGCCAGATTCGTACTGATCTCCTCCGTGAACCCATCCCGAGGTCCGCGGATGGACACATCGGTATTGGACTCTTCGGGATCGCGCTTGGGCGGATTGCCTGTCTCGACGTAAAAAGCGATTTGAAACTCCTCGAACACCATGAGCAGGTTTCCGCTAAAGACGTGCCTGCAAATCCAGCCAATATCGGTCGGGTACGTCAACTCGTTCATGAAAAACAGCTTTTTCTCGCGCAAATCATCTGCGCTCCTGATCTGCTCGTCGGAAAACAGCCGGGTCAACTGCGGCATCAAATATTCGCTGATCCGATCCAGGTCACAAATGCAGTCGGAGTATACGAAGGAGACATAGCAGGGCTCGGGGCCAGGGATCAATGTATGTTCCTCGATGCAAACGTCATTGCAGTCCGTAAACAGCTCATGAAAAGACCGCATGCTAAGGGAGGAAAGCTCTGCATGGTCCGCTGTGGCAGTAGAGTGTTCCAGTATCTGCTTCACCTTGGCAAACCTACGATTTTTCATGTGGCTTCCTCCTTGGGGCAAAGGCTGTCAGGAGCGCTAGCAAAAGGGAAAGCGATACAGCCAGGACGAGCATGGCAGGCAGAATCAGCTTGGACAGTAAACTGTAAAATTCAATCGTACTGATCGGATAGAGCGAAAGCACGGTCGCGAGGAAACAAAGTCCGAGCAGCCACCAGAAGCGCGAGCGTCCTTTTGGAATTAAAAAAACATCGACAATGAGGAGCAGGGATAGGGAGACGCGTGTGAACGCTCCGCTAAACCACTGGTAGATGCTCAAAAAGTCCAGATGCTCAATGTACAGGCCAATGTTGGCCAGCCGCCATTCCTCGTAAGCCGGATAGCGCAGCTTGGTCGCCTCCAGCGGCCCGAACTCCACGATGGCGCCAATGGTCGGTCCGATGGTCAAACCGATGAAGATGACAGCAAGCAAAAAAATTTGATAGTAAGGCATTGGAGCGCGCAAGTGATGTTTGATCAGCAAAAACAAGATCATCTCGGTAAAGCCTGCCCCTGCGTACACCATGCCTTTGGCTACAGGCGCCAGGCCATCTTCCATGATCGGGAGCAGCAGACTGTAGTCTTTGTTTTGGAAATTGGTCGCCATCACGAAAAATCCGAGCACTACGACAAAGGGCAATAAAACGGTCGAAGTCACGGCAATCGACCGGATGCCGAGCAAAGCATTTCCCAGGCAAAGCAGGGCGAACAGACCTGCATGGACAGAGAGCGGGGTTTGCGGGGCAAAAGATAAATTGATCCACGTGACCGTATCCGTCAAGGTGGTCGTGGCGATGACAAAGCAATAGAGCGAGATCAAGATGGCCAGAAAGTAAGCGACAGCCGGGCCATAGCGCTGCTTCATCCATTGCAGGAGCGGCTCGCTGCCTGTTTTGCGGTAAATGAAATAGAGCAGAGCCGTCCAGATAAGGTATAAGACGCCTGCAAACAGGACGGATATCCAGGAATCTCTTTTGGCCGAGTCCAACATCATGGGGATGACCAGAACGTGATTCATCAGTCCATTTGTCAGCATCAGCATCACTACGATTTGGGTAAAGGCTAGTCCATTTTTCATGAGTCTCCCGCCAAACTGTTCCAGTTCTCCTGTCAGTATTTGCAGGTCGTTTGGATTTATGCGATTTTCGCGTTCGCTTGTGAGAAGTTGAATGCATATTTTTGGAATCAGTCACGAACGCTAATACAACAAACTACGCAGAGGATGGGAACCAAAACAGATGGGGATGAGAGGATGGCTGAGACGAAGAAGGGCATCGGCAAAAGACAGATTCAGTCACTCTTCTGTCCCGGTGCCTGCGCGTGAGATCAGTGACAGTTTAAGCGATAACATCACAGAGTTGCGCACGATGTTTACCCTGACGCCCGATCTAGTAATCCGCACGTTCGAGAGCAAGTTTGTCGAGGGAAGCGTCGCGCTAGTCTATTTGACGGGTTTGGTAGACAAAAGCTCGGTGAACAACAATGTGCTTCGGCCGCTTCTTTCCCAGCAAAGCGAAGGGCCTGCCAGCATCTACGATCTTTTGTCCGTAGGAAAAGTGTTTAATATATACGATTTTCACGAGGTCGAAAGGCAGATTCTCGATGGCAGCAGCTTGCTGTTTATCGAGGGGCGCAAAGAAGCGCTCGCTGTCGAGACACATGGCTGGCCGCAGCGCGCCATCGAGGACCCTCAGCTTGAAGCGTCCTTGAAGGGAGCGCATCAAGGCTTCGTCGAGACAGGGATGCAAAACATCGCCTTGATCCGCCGCTATCTTCCCAATCGGGAGATGAAGATCAAGGAGTATTGGGTGGGGGACAGGGCGCCGACAAGGGTGTCGCTGCTGTTTTTGGCAGATGTGGTTCATCCCGAGGTGCTGCAAGAGTTTGAGGATCGAATCAAGCTGATTCGGATCGATTCGATTTTGAACACGGGAGAGCTGGAGGAGTTGGTGGAGGACAACCCGTACTCGCCTTTTCCGCAATTCATGATGACAGAACGGCCGGACTCGGTTGCTTCGCACATTTTGCAGGGAAAGGTTGCTGTTGTCGTCGATCGCTCTCCCAGCGTTTTGATCGGCCCTGCGACCTTTGCCTCGTTTTTTCAAAATGTGGACGACTACAGTACCCGCTGGCTGGTCGCCACTTTTATCCGGCTGTTGCGCTTTATGGCGTTTCTGGTGGCTACCTTTTTGCCAGCCGTCTACATCGCGGTGATCTCTTTTAACTACGAGGTCATTCCGCTCGACTTGATTTTGTCAGTGGGAGAGTCGCGGGAGAGAGTGCCGTTTCCTCCCTTGCTGGAAGCGATGATCATGGAACTGACGCTGGAAATGTTGCGGGAAGCCGGGGTGAGGCTGCCTGCGCCGATCGGACAGACGGTGGGCATCGTCGGCGGTATCGTTATCGGACAGGCGGTTGTACAGGCCGGGATCGTCAGCAACATCATGGTGATTGTAGTCGCTTTTACCGCGATCTCTTCCTTTATCATCCCGAACTACGACATGGCGTCAGCAGTGCGGCTGCTGCGGTTTTTGATGATGGGACTGGCTGCGATGTTCGGGATTATTGGCATTGTGATCGGGATGATGGGGCTGATCGGTCATTTGATCTCGCTGGAATCTTTGGGCGTGCCTTACGGAAGTCCGCTGGCACCCGTACGATTTTCAGACTGGAAGGACTTGTTTCTGCGCTTGCCGTTGTGGAGCATGAAAAATCGTCCGGCCAGCGCCCGCGTCGTCCAGTCCAAGCGTCAGGGGGATAACCGTCCTCGGGGGGATGGCGAATGAAAAAATACGCATTTAACGAGCTGACTGTCCTCCAGTACGTATTTTTTATTCATGGAACACAAGTGGGGATCGGAGTCTTGTCCATGCCGCGAGAGTTGGCCGAGGAAGCGGGAACGGACGGATGGATTTCCATTCTCATTGGCTGGGTATGCGCTACTGTGGCAAGCCTCCTCATTGTGAACATCATGAAGCGCTATCCGGGCAAAACGATCGTCGATTTGATTCCCGTCTTTTTTGGCAAATGGCTGGGAATGGTCGTTTCCGCGCTTGTCGCCTGTTATTGCGCCCTCGCCGCCATGACGGTAATCGCCAACGGGATCGGGATTGTGAACGTGTGGATTTTGTCCCAGACGCCAGGATACGTTTTGGCGATATTGACGGTGATCCCTACCTATATGGTTGTGCAGGGCGGGCTGCGGGTGCTGGGACGGTATGCCGAGTTGATTTTTTACTTGACGCTGTGGATGCCGATCGTTGTCTTTTCCATCTTGCCGTATTCCAATTGGCTTCACTTGCTGCCTGTGCTAAAAGAAGGGTGGATGCCGGTTTTCTCCGCAACCAAATCGACGATTTTGTCCTTTCTCGGGTTTGAGCTGGCGTTTTTTCTGTACCCGTTTTTGCAGCGAAAACAGTATGCCTCGCTGGGAATTGTGGTGGCAAACACATTGTCCATGCTGATTTTTATGCATATTACTGTGTTCAGCTTTTCCTTTTTTAGTCCGGATGAAATCACGCAATATACGTGGCCGACACTCAATTTGTGGAAAGTAATCGAGTATCGCTTTCTGGAGCGAATCGACATCATTTTTCTTGCGTTCTACTTGTTCTTTTTGTCGACGACCACGCTGCCGTACATGTATTTTACGGTGTTCACGACGAGCCAAATGGTCGGGTCAGCCGATCATCGCAAGCACTTGTTCATTCTGATGATCCTGATCGTCGTGGGAGCCTGGCTGTATACGCCCACGTTCATCGATCTGAAAAAGTGGAGCGAGGTGTGGAGCATGACTGGAATGGTTGGCGGATACATCATCCCCGTGATCTGGTGGCTGGCGATCCAGTTGTTTCGGCGCGGAAAAGGGGGGCAAAAGGGATGAGCAAAGCCGGAAAGCTGCTGTTGATCTCGGCGCTGTTTTTCTTTTTGTCGGGCTGCATGGATCGAATCGATTTGGAAGATGCGACGATTACGCTGATGGCCGGAGTTGACGTGAATGAGAAGGATGAGCTGCTGTTTTATTTGTCCAGTCCGGTTTTCAGCCGAGAAGCGAAGAAAAAAAGCGAAGAATTTGGCGTAAAAGCGGAGTCTTTCCGACAGGCGCGGGCACGATTGGACGAGATGGTGACGGGGCTTACTCTTTCAGGGAAAATCCAGGCGATCGTGCTGGGAAAGCGACTTTTGGAGCACCCTGACTGGTTCAAGATTCTCGACGTCATTTTCCGTGATGCGCGCTTTACGGTCAACGCCCGGATGGTCTATTTTGACGGCGAGGTAGGTGACTTGTTTCACTTTCAACCGCCAGACAAGCCGAGGCTGTCCCTGCATCTGACCAAGCTGATCGATACCGCTAATCAGCGGAATTTGACCGTGCGGACGAGGGCGCAAGATTTTCATCGGCAAATGTTTGAAAAAGGGATTAATCCAACCATCACGGCTGTGGGCAAAGAAAAAGCGATCAAGATTTTGGGAACAGCGGTGCTGAGCAAGGAGGGCACGTATGTCGAGCTGCTGCAAAGTCAGGAAACGATGCTGCTCCAGTTGTTTCTGCACGGAAAAGAGGGCGAAGTGACCTTTACGGTGCCGATCCCTGCGCCCAATGACAGCAAAAAGATGATCAAGCACAGAGTCAGCCTCATCGCAAAGCAAGCATCCAAAAAAGTGAAGACGACCTTTCGGGACGGCAAGTTTCATTTCGAAGTAAAGATGAAGTTCGGCGGCGGTATTTCGGAGAGATTGTTCCCTTTTGACATGGAAAAGGATTATAAGGACATGGAGCAGATGGTTAATGCGGAGCTGCGCAAAGAATTTGAGAAACTGGTCGTGAAGTGCCAGCAAAATGAAGTCGATCCATTCGGATTCGGGTTGTACGCGCGAGCGCATGCGTATCAGGAGTGGAAAAAGGTGCAAGATAATTGGCCCAAAGCTTTTGCCCAGGCGGAAGTGAAGTTCGTGCCGGAGCTGTCGATCAAGGGCAACGGCGTCATCCGCTAAAATACGTTAAAAGAAACAAGAACACCCTGGTGCAGCATTCGCTCCAGGGTGTTTCGCATTCCGCACTTTGTATTAGTAGATAGCTTCCCAGCCAGCAGGTGTGACAAACAGACGGATCGCTTTGATTTTGCGGTCATCCATCAGCGTGAAGTAGTGGCGGAAGTTCGGCGGTACCGAAATCAGATCGCCAGGGGAAAGCTCAACGTCGAAGTAACGTCCGTCTTTTCCTTTGATCGCGAAAATGCCGTGCCCGTCTACGCAGAAGCGGCACTCATCATCTGTGTGGTGATGCTCGCCTTTGAATTTTACCAACAGCTCGTCGAGGTTCGGCGTTTTGTCGGAGAGGACGATAATATCGGCAGTCAAGTAGCCGCGGCGTTGGCTGATCGCATCGATTTCCGGCTTGAAGGTGTCGAGAATTTCTTGCTTTTCTTCGTCTGTCGGGCTGTAGTTGTCGCGGTGCTTCGGATCGAGGCGAGCTACATCCCATTTTTCATAAATGATTTCTTGGGTGTCCAGGAAGGAAATGACTTCCTCCGGAGCGGAAATGTACTCGTTGTTGTCGTGGAAACGAATTTGTGCCATGATGCTTGCCTCCCTTGATTAGTTGGATGTAGTGGACACGACAGCTTGGCGCAGCTGCAGCCAGCGGGCGTGGTACTCAAACAGAAATTCAAATGCTTCCAGGTGGCGCTTCGCTTCAAAGTCGTTGCCGCCCCAGGCGTAAATGCCGTGGTTGCGGATCAGAACACCCGGAATTTCCGGGGTGATGACTTTTTCGATCGCGGCTGCGAGGGTCGGAATATCGGCAAAGTTCTCAACAATCGGAACAGTGATCCGCGCATTTTCCTCCCAAATCCCAAGGCCCTTGATCAGCTCCTGGCCTTGAATGGTGAAAGCCCGTTGGCCGAAGTACAGCTCGGAGATGAGATTGTTCCAGACCGTATGGACGTGGAAGCAGGCACCTGCTTTGGCAAACTTTTGATAGACGACTGCGTGGATCAACGTTTCGGCGGACGGCTTGAGCGAGGTTGCCTCCACGGGACGGGAATCTTGATCGACCACCAGATAGTCTTCCGGCGACAGCTTCGTCTTGTCCTTGCCGCTTGCCGTCACGGCAAATTGCAGCGGCTCGTCTTGAATCTTGATGGAGAGATTGCCGCTTGTGCCGGGAAACCAGTCCCGGCGGGCAAATGTCAGCTTGGCGTCATCGAGACGACGAAACGCGTCCAGACGCTGTTCGAGTGTTGCGGTCATGTGTCAGACAACCTCCTGTTTCAGTTGCGTAAGTGTGGCGATCACGTCGTGGAAGGTGGCGAAAGTGCTGTGTGACAGCTGTAGCTCCTCGGCTTTTTGCGCGAGGAAGGAGCGGGCGATCACGAAATCGGCAATTTTGGCGCCAGCCAGGTCAGTGATGGAATCACCAATGACGACACGATAGTGAGTGGCGGGATCGTAGCGGCGAATAATGGTTGTCTTGCACATGCCACAGCCGTTTGTGCAATGCTCGTCGCAGGAATGCGGCCACGTAATCGTGATGTTCTCTCCGGAGAAGTCGCTGCCGTTGCAGTAAATCGGGACATGATCCAGATCAAACGGGGCGAGGATCGGCTTTACGAAAAAGTCGATGCCGCCGCTCGTGATCAGCAGCTCGATGCCTTCCTCGCGGCAAAAGCGGACAAAATCGGCAAAGCCGGGGCGAATGGTCGCTTCGTTCACGATGTAGTCCACAATGTCCTGGCGCAGGGAGGAGGGCAAGAGCTGAAACAGCTTGCCGACGCCTTCCTGTACGCTGATTTTTTGCGACAAAATTTGTTCGGTAAGAGCTTCCCACTCAGGGGGAGCGAATTTTTTTACAATCGCGACGATGTTGTCTTTTTCCGTAATCGTTCCGTCAAAATCGCAGAACAGCACGAGCTTTTTGCTCATCGTGCGCCACCCCATTTCTCCAGGGCTGCCGCCAGTTCAGGCGATTGGTTCGCCGCTTCTTCCAGGCTGTGTCCAGCCGTGACTGCTGCGATTGCATCGACGAACGCTTTGGCTCCTGCGGTAGCGCCGCCCGGATGTCCGTGAATGCCGCCGCCAGCATTGACGATTTGGTCCAGACCGAAATCCGCATAAAGCTGCGGGACGAGTCCCGGATGGATGCCGGCTGATGGAACCGGGAACGAGCGGCGCACGCCTTCCAACGGAGTGGTCAAGTTGGTCGCCAGTTGCAGCGCTTCTGTTTTGTCCAGGGCGACGTTGCCGTATGGCGACGGGAACAGCACCAGGTCTGCTCCGGCAATTCGCATCAGGGTGCCGAGCAAAAGCGGAGTGGCGATCCCGTAATCAGGCGACGGATAGTAAGCGCCAGCGAGAGCGGGGTGGGCCATGATCGGGATGTTGACGTCCGGATCGGCTGCCAGGCGGTGCAAGGCATCGAAGCCAAAAGCGAGGACGTTGAACAGCAGGCAATCTGCGCCAGCTTCCACGGCACGCTTTGCTTTTTCGTTCAGCTCGTTGATCGGGCCAGTCAGGTTGGCCGCGTAGAGGACAGGCTTGCCAGTTTGCGCTTCTGTCTCCTGCGCGATCTCCTTGAAGGCGCGGATACGCTCCAAAAACGGCGCGCGATCGTCTGCGAAGAAGATTTCGTCATCTTTGACCAGATCGACGCCACCGAGCGCCTGTGCCCGGAATTGCGTCTTCAAATCTTCGAACGGAAGACCGAGGCAAGATTTGAAAATGCTCATCAACAGCGGGCGGTTTTGTGCATCCAAACGTCCGCGCAGTCCGTCAATGCCGAACTTTGGTCCGGGAAAAGCTTGTAGAAACGACTCAGGGAAAGTGATGTCCACCAGCTTGATTTTTCCGTCCATGGACAGTTTCCCGAAGATTCCGGTCAAAAGCGAAGGAATGTCGTGCGTAAAATTGCGCGTCGGGTAACTGACGGTGATCAGTCCGCGCGTCTCGCCGTTTTCCAATGTCTCAAGCGGCGTAGCGCTCACGGCTTCCCCGAGATAAGGAGCCAGCTCAGCTTGCTTCGCTGCGGGCAAATCCGTCCAGGAGCCGACCGTCATGCCAACGGCGATGGCGGCTGCTTTTTTGTGTAAGTCTTTGGCTTGCGTCAAATAAGTGACGAGGATGCGTTGATCACTCATGCTAGTCCTCCTTGGGCAGCTTGAAAAGTTTCGTGAAGCTTTCGGGCATGTAAAAAAGCCTCCCCAGAGCGGGGAGGCGGTTGTCGACTATAAAAACGTCTCGTCTCCTCTCATCTCTCGGGTCAGTAGTCGGGACAGAAGACGCAGCAATGCCGCTTCTCGTACCGACTCTTATCCGTTGGAATTAGCACCGTTTCGCTATTCAAGAAAAAAATAGCGCCGGTTGCCGGGCATCATAGGGCCAGTCCCTCAGCCAGCTCGCGATAAGAGTTATGTGGTTCACAGGCCAGTCAGCCGTGTGTGCTACACCCATGATATGACTTCTGTTGTCCGTAGTCAATCTTTGTTTTTTGCCGGAATGTGCTCTCTGTAGAGAGGGAAAAAGTGGCCGGAAGTGAAACTTTTTTCGCTAGAGGGCGTGGTACGTAAAGAAGGGATGTGGAGGCATTGGGAAAGTAGGCTTGGAGTATGTGTACCAGATGCACGTAAACGACATATACCGCTACCTTTTCCGGCTGACACGCGATACCAGGCATGCGGAGGACTTGACGCAGGAGGTTTTTTTCCGGGCGTATGCCTCCCTGGAAGACTACCGCGGCGAAAAGGTCAGGCCATGGCTGTTCAAGGTCGCTTACCACGCTTTTATCGATTGGCACCGCAAGCAAAAGCGCCGCCCGGTCGACTACATGGAAAAGATGCCGGAACGACCGGACGCATCCGCGAGCGACCCGGCGGAACTGTTGGTCGCTCAGGAATTGTGGAAAGAGGCATATGCGCATCTGGAGCAATTGCCGCCCAAGCAACGACAGGTCATTTTGCTGTCAGCCATGCAATTTTCCTACGCGGAAATGGCAGAGGTGTTGGAGATCGAACTGGCGGACGTCAAACGCTCGCTGTTTCGCGGTCGGCAAAAGATGCGGAAGCTGTGGAAGGAGGAAGGGCCATGACGCACCAAAACGGTCATGATCGCGAGCAAAAGCTGCTCGCTTATTTGAGAGGGGAACTGACAGGGGAAGAAGCAAAGCGGCTTGGCGAGGAGCTGGCAGCCGATGAGGCATGCGCAGAGCGGCTGGAGCGGCTTTTGCTGGGCGAAGAAGGAGAGCAGCAACCACGGGAACTCGACGCGCTGGACGAGGGCGGGCACAGCCAGCTTTCCGAAGCGAAGCAGAGGGCGATTGTCCGGCGGGGAAAATGGAAAAATCGCTTGCTCAGTTCCGTGTACGCTTTTGCCATCCCGTTTGTAATTGGCGTGGTATTTCTGGGCGTCAACGGATGGGTAGGGTCGTCGATGCACGATGATCTGCACCGGGTAGCGAAGGACATGGTCAATTTTACGCAGCCGGGTGTCAGCGTGGGCAGCAGCGGCGCGCAGGTGGGACTGCTGTACGGCAGCATCCAGATGGAGCTTCGCGAGCGAGTAGGGGCGGACATCAAAAACGCAGGCCGCTTTGAAAGCACCAACGTGTTGTGGAACGTCAACGCCAAGCCGCAATGGACCAACGGAGTGAGGGAGCAAAAGCTGTTTTTCCGCTATCCGCTTCAAAGCGGGCAAAAACCGGACGCAGACGAACTGGCGCATTGGCGCACGCCAGCCTGGACGACTTTGGAGAAGCTCCCCGAAGGAACCGTTGCCCAGTTGGCTGTCTCTTTTGCTGATTTTTTGACGTACGAGCAGTATTATGAGCGAATCTCCCGCTACATCAGCTCCGCCAACCAGGATACGGTCTGGTTGGCAGTGGACACCGGAGTGGAAGCCAGGCACGAAGACCAAAAAGACGGCTACCTGCTCTTGGGGCCGGGAGAAGCATGGGGATTTGCGGAGCACGAGCTGAATTACGGAGCGGCTCCGATTCAGGTCAACGGAGAAGGAAGCCGACGGATGGCAGCCTTTTTGGGGGAAATGGCCTACCTTGTCGAGCAAAAAAGCCTCGCGCGCGACATGGGACAATATTTGGTCTCGCGAAGCGATCCGCAAGTCGAGGAGCGCTATCGCTACTTGCAGGAAAAAGGCGTTCGCCTCTACGGAGCAGTCCTGACCGGACCGACGAAGGAACTGCTCAAACTCAAGGATGAGAAGTCGATTACCGCTGCCTTTGTCGGCCAAATTGACTGGTGGAACTGGGATCGCCCGGCTGCTTCCGGCACTCAGCACGTCTGGTAGGAGAGAAGCGCGGTTTGCGAAAAAAGGGTGTTGACATCGTGGAACGGCAGGTTGTATGATTCAAACTAAATCAAAACCGCATACGTTTGGATACCTTATCCAGAGAAGGTGGAGGGACTGGCCCGATGATACCCGGCAACCGACACGACGCTATTTCAACGCGAGCAGCGGCTGAAACAAAAAGCGACGTGCACGGTGCTAATTCCTGCAGAAACAAAAGTGGTCTGGAAGATAAGGGGGACATGACACGTTTATTATACGTGGCGACAGCGACCTCTTTTCTTCGGGAAAGAGGTCTTTTTTGTGCGTTTGGACACGGATTCCTGACCATTTTGTCATTCCGTTCGAGATAGAGAAAAAAACGATTTGTGAGGGGAGTAATCAATCATGGCATACCGCGCATTGACTGAGCAGGAAGCAGTAGAGTACGTAAAAGGCTTGCCGGGTCTGTTTACAGAAGGAGCAGAGCTGACCAGCCGCGAAATCGGTGACGGGAATCTGAACCTCGTGTTCGATATCCAGGAGCCGGCTACCGGAAAAAAAGTCATCGTGAAGCAAGCGTTGCCGTTTGCGAGAGTCGTGGGAGAATCATGGCCGCTGACGATTGACCGTGCCCGCATCGAGAGTGAAGCGCTCCGCATCCAGCACAAATACGTGCCTGACCTGGTGCCGGAAGTATACCACTTCGATCAGGAGCTGGCGCTGACGGTGATGGAGAACGTAGGCGACCACGTCATCATGCGCAAAGGCTTGATTGAGGGCAAGCGCTACCCGCTTTTTCCGAAGCAGATCGGACGTTTTCTCGCGCAAACCTTGTTCTACACATCCGATTTGGGGGCGCATCCGTACGACAAAAAAGCGCTAGTCGGAACATTCATAAATCCGGAATTATGCAAAATCACAGAAGATCTCGTCTTTACCGACCCGTATGAAAATGCGCCGACCAACGACTTTAACCCGCTGATCCGCAAAGAAGTAGAGGCCATCTGGAACAACAAGCCGCTCAAGCTGGAAATCGCCAAGCTGAAATTCGATTTCCTGACTCGCGCAGAAGCACTTTTGCACGGCGATTTGCACACAGGCAGCATCTTCATCACCGAGAGCAGCCTGAAAGCGATCGACCCCGAATTTGCCTACTACGGGCCGATCGGTTTTGACATCGGTGCCGTTATCGCCAACCTGCTGCTCAACTACGCCGGTCAGCACGGCTTGCAAAATGACCAAGGAGAACGCGACTCCTACCGCGAATACTTACTGGAAACGGTTGAAGATGTCTGGAACGAATTTGTTTCCCAGTTTGTCCAGCTCTGGCACAAGCAGGCTAAAGAACGCAGCGCTCATGTCGAGGGCTTGTGGCAAAGCTACGTGAAACGACTGATTCAGGATACGGCAGGCTATGCCGGATGCAAAATTTTGCGCCGTGTGATCGGCCTGGCAGGAGTGGCTGATCTGAATGCCATCGCAGACGCCGAAAAACGCGCCGAAGCAGAACGACTGGCGCTGGCGATCGGGGAAGCGCTGATTCTCGGACGCAACGACATTGAGGAATCGACAGACATCACGGACATCGTCCGCAACGTAACCGCACGCTACTATCAGGAGGCAACGACAGTATGACAACCAGTACACAAACAACGCCAGTCAAGTGGGAAGACGACGTACTCGTCTTGCTTGATCAGACGCGTTTGCCAGTAGAAACGATTTATTTGCAGCTGACGACCGCCGAACAAGTATGGGGCTCGATTCGCCGCCTGGAAGTGCGCGGAGCACCGGCAATCGGCATGGCCGCCGCCTACGGACTGTATTTGGGAATCCGCGGCAGCGAAGCGCAAACGTATGAACAGTTTTGGCAAGAGCTGAACAGCCAGGCAGACTATTTGGGAACGTCCCGGCCAACTGCTGTGAATCTGTTCTGGGCGCTTGACCGGATCAAAGCACGCGTGCAACAAAACTCCGCCTTGCCCGTTGACGAGCTGAAAAAAGCTGTGCTCGACGAAGCACTGGCGATTCAAAAAGAAGACGCAGAAGTATGTCGCACGATCGGCGAACATTTGCTGACGCTGTTGCAAGACGGCATGGGCGTGCTTACACACTGTAATCCGGGTGCGCTGGCTACTGCTGCATACGGTACGGCTACCGCTCCTTTCTATTTGGCAAAAGAACGCGGGTGGGATTTGAAAGTATACGCCGACGAGACGCGCCCCGTATTGCAAGGCGCTCGCCTGACCGCCTATGAATTGCAGCAGGCTGGGATTGATGTCACCTTGATTTGCGACAACATGGCAGCTATGGTCATGTCGCAAGGCAAAGTGCAGGCCGTTGTCGTGGGAACAGACCGTGTAGCGGCCAACGGCGACGTCGCCAACAAAATCGGCACGTATGGAGTAGCCGTTTTGGCAAAAGCGCATGGCATTCCTTTCTATGTAGCGGCGCCGCTGTCCTCTGTCGATCTGGCGACGGCGACAGGTGCGGAAATTCCGATCGAGGAACGTCCGGCAGAAGAGATCACACACGGCTTGGGCAAACAGGTAGCACCGGATGATATCAAGGTGTACAATCCGGCGTTTGACGTGACGCCTGCCCAGTACATTACCGCGATTGTGACAGAGACGGGCATTTTCAAGCCGGAAGAGATCGCGAAAAGCAAACAATAGTCCGTCGTATCAGGAGCGTCTGCCTTTTTATGGCGGGCGCTTTTTTTCAGGAATAGATCGTCTGATTCTTGCTAAATTATGGAACCAGCCGCATAATCGAGCGTAAGAAGTTGCTTGCCCGTTGAAAGCGAATGAGAAGGAGGAGCGGTTATCATGAGAACGATCCCGATTTCCGAAGAAGCATTTCTCAAACAGTTGGAGTTGTCGGATGCCAGCGAAATGTTTTGGCTCACCGATACGAACCGATCCTACCTCAAAGAGTGGCTGCCTTGGCTGAATTACACGAAGTGCGAGGATGACACGAGCTATTTCATCCAAAGAACGATTCAACAGTATGACGACAATCAAGGGATTCACTACGGAATCTGGTATAACGGTCGGATGGCCGGGACTCTCGGTGTGCACAATCTGGACTGGATCAACAAGAAGACATCACTGGGCTATTGGCTTGGCGCCGGCTTTCAGGGCAAGGGGCTGATGACCAAAGCAGTGGCGGCGTATATGGATCACCTTGTTTTCGGTTCATGGAACTTGGAGAAAATCACGATTCAGGCGGCGACAGGCAATTCGAAAAGCAGAGCGATCCCCGAGAGACTCGGCTTTCAACTGGAGGGAATCCTGCGGCGCAATGAGTTTTTGTATGACCATTTTGTCGACCATGCCGTGTACAGCATGTTGAAGGAAGAATGGCAGGAAAGAGCCAGACAAAAAAGGTAGATTGACAAAGAAAATTCAGTCAATTACGATGAAGGAAGCAAAAAGGGGCTGCGCGATTCGCACGCCCTTTTTTGCTCGATAAAAAGAGGTGATTAGCTTGAAGACACTCAAGGAGCTATCCTGGTTTTTTCGTGCCCACTGGAAGCGGTACACGATCGGCATAGCCTTTTTGTTTTTCATCGACATTTTGATGCTCTGGCCGCCGCGGCTGATCGGCGAGACTGTCGACGCGATGCGCAACAGCTCTTTGACTGCCCAAGACTTGACGCGGACAGTCACGATTTTGCTCGCGCTTGGGGTCGGGCTGTACGCGATGCGCTTTGCCTGGAGGTATTTGCTGAACGGCGGCGCGTTGATTTTGGAGCGAACTTTGCGAGAGCGGCTTTTCGGGCATTTGACCCGGATGACGCCGTCTTTTTACCATCGCAAGCGCAGCGGTGATTTGATGGCTGTGGCAACCAACGACATTCCCGCCATCGAGCAGACGGCGAGTACCGGAGTGCTCACGCTGGTCGATTCGTTGTTCATGACGCTTTTGACGCTCGGAGTCATGGTGACCGCGATCGACTGGAAGCTGACGCTCGCCGCTTTGATTCCGATGCCTTTTTTGGCCTGGTCGACTGCCTATTACGGCCGCTTGCTGCATGAGCGCTTTTACTTGGCGCAGGAAGCGTTCGGCGAGATGAACGATCACGTCCAGCAGTCGATTTCCGGCGTGCGGGTACTGCGGGCGTTTGTGCAGGAAAAGGAAGATATTGAAGCCTACAGAAGAGTCAGCGAGAAAACGCTGGAGCGAAACGTCAGCGTGTCGCGGATCGACGCCCTGTTCGAGCCGACAATTGCCATCATTATAGGTTTCAGCTTTTTGATCGGGCTTGGCTATGGAACATACCTTGTCTTTACGAGCGCGATTTCTTTGGGGGAACTGGTCGCCTTCAACCTGTACCTCGGGCTGTTGATCTGGCCGATGTTCGCTTTTGGCTGGCTAGTCAATGTGTTGCAGCGTGGCGGCGCGTCCCACAAGCGTCTGTCCGAGCTGCTTGTGGAGCAGCCCGATGTGCACGAGGTTGACCATCCGATTGCGGCAGAGACACCCCATACAGTAGAAGCTCGCCACTTTTCGTTCGCCTACCCGGGCAGTGACAAGCTGGCGCTGTCCGACATTACGTTTTTTTTGCGCGAAGGGGAGACGCTGGGCATTGTCGGCCGGACAGGGAGCGGGAAGTCGACCTTGTGCCGCGCTCTTTTGCACCAGTATGAAATGAAAAGTCAGACGCTGTTCGTCGGAGGCGTGCCGATTGAGGAGCTGTCTTTTGATACGCTGCGGCAAAAGATCGCGTATGTGCCCCAGGAGCACTTGCTGTTCTCCCGCACGATTGCGGAAAACGTCTCGTTCGGCAAGCCGGGTGCGAGCGAGGCGGAAGTGCTGCACGCGATGCGGCTGGCGGAAATGGAGAGCGACCTGATGCAATTCCGCGAAGGATTGAAAACGATGGTCGGAGAAAAAGGCGTGACGCTCTCCGGGGGACAAAAGCAACGAATCTCGATTGCCCGCGCCCTGCTGCTCGATGCGGGCATCCTCGTCTTGGACGATTCCTTGTCGGCGGTTGACGCACGCACGGAGGAGGCGATTTTGCGCCATCTGCGCCAGGAGCGTGCCAACAAGACGACGATCATTACGGCGCATCGCCTGTCTGCCGTCCAGCATGCCGAGCTGATCCTCGTGCTCGATGAGGGGCGAATTGTCGAGCGGGGAACACATGCCGAGCTGATGCAGCAAAACGGCTGGTACGCCGAGCAGTATCGCAGGCAGCAGATGGAGCAAGACGTTGCTGGATAAATCGGCATAGTGGGAGGGAGAGCGTTTCGTGAGTAAAGAAAAAAGCTGGAAGCGGCTGGTTGAATTTGCCCGGCCGTTTCAGAAACAAATATGGGGAGCGCTGTTCCTGCTTTTACTTGGAACCAGCGCGGAGCTGGCAGGCCCTTTTCTCGCCAAGGTGATGATCGACAATCACATTTTGGCGATCCAGAAGCCGTGGTATCAGCTGGAAGAACGGCCGCAAGCGTCAGCCGAAAAAGCGGTCGCCATCCAGGATCGGTATTATATGCGCGAAGATGCGCTCCAGGAGGCGGGGTTGACTCGGGAAAGCGTCCGAGGCGCAGAAATGACCGTGCTTTCCGAAGGAGCTACGTACTATTTAATGGAGGGCAAGCTCAGTGAGAATGCCCAAAATACGGAAAAGAAGTTTGCGCCAGTCGAGCCGGAAAATGGCCGGGAGCGCTTCGCGGTAACGACGGAAGCTGCTGACGGAACGGAAACGACGTTGACGGGCATCAAGCTGACAGCCGACGAAGTGCTGGCGCTGTATCAAAACGACGTGCAGCCGATCATCTGGCTGTCAGTCGGGTACGGGGCGCTGATTTTGCTGTCGGCGTGCTTCAACTACATCCAGATTTTGTGGTTGCAGACGACCGCCCAGCGCATCATTCAGCGCATGCGGATGAAGTTGTTCGTTCATTTGCAAAAGCTCCCGGTGTCCTTTTTTGACAAGACACCTGTCGGCTCGCTCGTCTCCCGCGTCAGCAACGATACCGAAGCGATCCGCGAGCTTTACGTGAGTGTGCTGGCTACTTTTGTCCAGAACGGCATTTATTTGGTCGGGATTTTGATCGCGCTGTTCGTGCTCCAGCCGCAGCTCGCTTTGTTTTGCTGTTTGACGGTTCCGCTGCTCGTCGCTTTGATTTATGTATACCAAAAGTACAGCTCGCGCTACTATGCGGTGATTCGGGCGAAGCTGGGCGACATGAATGCCACTATTAATGAAATGATTCAAAACATGACGATTGTCCAGGCGTTTCGCCGCGAAAAAGGCGTGCAGGAAGAGTTCGCGCAGGTGAACGAGAGCTACTTCAAGATGCGGATGAAGGAGATCAACCTGGAATCTCTTTTGCTGCGGCCTGCTGTCGACTTGATCTGGAAAATCGCCCTGACGGTGATCATCTGGTATTACGGTTCCGCGTCTTTTCACAGTGTCATCTCGTTTGGGGCGCTGTTTGCCTTTGTCGATTACATGGGACGTTTTTTCGAGCCGATCAACATGATCATGAATCGTCTGTCGCAAATGCAGCAGGCAACGATCGCCGCGGCTCGCGTGTTCGATATTTTGGATACGGCGCCGGAAATGGAGCAGGCCGGCAAGCAAATCGAGCGGCCGCGCGGGGAAGTCGTTTTCGACCAAGTATCATTCGCTTACAACGAGGATGACTACGTGCTCAAAAACGTCTCGTTCACGGCAAAGCCTGGTCAGACGATTGCGCTAGTCGGTCATACCGGATCGGGAAAAAGCTCGCTGATGAACCTGCTGCTCGGTTTTTATCCGGTGACAAAAGGAAGCATTTTGATTGACGGGCAAAACATGCGCGAGATCGATACGCATTCGTTGCGCAGCCATGTAGGGCTTGTGCTGCAAGATCCGTTTTTGTTTACAGGTACGATCGGCTTCAACATTCGCATGTACGACGACGCGATCTCGGATGAAGATGTCGTGCAGGCAGCCAAGGCGGTGCGGGCTGATGAATTTATTACCCGCCTGCCGAACGGCTACGAGGAACCAGTCGTGGAGCGCGGGATGACGCTGTCAGCTGGTCAGCGGCAACTCATCTCTTTTGCCCGCGCGCTGGCTGCCGATCCGGCCATTCTGATTCTCGACGAGGCGACCGCCAGTATCGACAGCGAAACAGAGCTGGCGATCCAGGAAGCTTTGCACGTCCTGTCGCGTGGACGTACGACGTTTATCATTGCCCATCGGCTTTCGACGATTCAGCATGCCGACCAGATTCTCGTCCTCTCCCGGGGAGAAATTGTGGAGCGGGGCAATCACGAGGAACTGATGGCGCAGGATGGACTGTATCAAAAAATGTACCAGCTTCAACAGGGCAGTGTTTCTGTTAAACTGGGTGGATAGAGGTTTTTTGGAGAGAAAGGAGCTTCAACACCATGTCTTCATCGCGCTACACCTTCTGGGTGTTGATTTTGGTGGTAGCCATAGCTGGACTGAGCCAAGGGTTGAGCATTCCGTTGTTGGCTGTGCTGTTGGAAAAGCAGGGCGTGTCATCTGTCATGAACGGACTGAACGCCGCCGCCCTGTACATCGGGATGGTATTGGTTTCGCCCTTGCTGGAAATTCCGCTCCGGCGGATTGGTTACCGATCCACGATTTTGTGGGGGATGCTGCTGCTTACCGTCGCGACAGGGCTGATTCCGCTGTTCAGCCATCTGGCCGTGTGGTTCGTGCTCAGGATGCTGATGGGGATCGGGGATACCAGCTTGCACTATTCGAGTCAAATGTGGGTAACGAAGATCGCCTCGCCGCAAACGCGCGGGCGCGACTTGTCCCTGTACGGTTTGGCGTACGGAGTGGGCTTCAGTATCGGGCCGCTGGGCTTGAATTTGTTGCCGCTGGGACTGTGGGTGCCTTTTGGCGTGCTGCTGTTTTTGTACGCCATCGCTTTTTTGCTCATCTTGCGGATTCAAAACGAGTTTCCCGAAGCGATTGTGCAGGCGGAAAAGAAACAGAACAAGTACGCCACGGTTTTGCGCATCGGTTGGCTGTCCCTGATTCCGTCTTTCTTGTACGGATTCATGGAGACTTCTTTGAACGGCAGCTTCCCGGTCTACGCGCTGCGCACCGGGCTGTCGATTGAATGGGTATCGCTTATTCTCCCGGCGTTTGTGGTAGGCAGCATCATTTTGCAAATGCCGCTTGGCACTTTGAGCGATCGGATCGGCCGCAGGCAAGTCATGCTCGCTTGCGCCATCGTCGGCGGAGTTGCTTTTTTCCTGTTCCCGCTCGCCGGGGAAAACGTTTGGCTGATGATGCTTTTGCTGGCGATTGCCGGAGCAGCAGTCGGTTCATTTTATTCGCTCGGTTTGGCCTATTCCGCCGATATTTTGCCTGCGGCGATGGTGCCGACCGCAGGCATCATTGCCGGAATCAATTTCGGTGTGGCGAGCATTCTCGCGCCGAATGTCAACGGCGTGCTCATGGAGTGGTGGGAGCCGTGGACGATGTTTTGGGTAATGGGGGCGCTGCTGGTTGTTTTTGCCGCAGCCTGCCTGTTTGCGAAAAACAGCAAGTCGCAAGATACACAATGCTCGTTGCCTTTGCAAAAACAAGGGTGACAGGGGGCAAGCCAGATCGCCATCTCTCGTGTTTGTTCGAGGGATGGTTTTTTTCTGTGGGAAAAAAGCATAAACGGGCGCAGGGGAGGGAAGCGTATGAATAAAGTAGAAATGCTTGTGGAAGGGGTTGACCCGATGCTGACTCCGTGCATATTCAAGCGGGGACTCGTCTGGATTTTGTTTTTCGTTCTCAGTCTGGTCGTTATCCCGTTCTTTTCTGACGAGGGCCAGACACCGCCCGCGAATCCTCCTGCTGCGAACGCTGCTGCCCAGCCGTAGTTGGCTTGGCGAGCGATTTTTGCAGATGTAGACACGCTCCGTTACATGAACTTTGGGGCAGGACGTCGCGACGTTTTGCCCACAAAAAACACGCCAGGTCAGTCCTTGGCGTGTTTTTCTTGGCTATAGCGTTTATTTGGTGACGAAGTTTTGCGTGTAGAACGGCTGACCGGCTTTGATCACGACACCGACGCCCAATTGCTTGTAGTTTTGATTCAAAAGATTTTGGCGATGCCCGGAGGAGTTCATCCAGCCCATGTGGACTTCAATGCCGTCCAACTGGCCGTAGGCGATATTCTCTCCCGCATAGCTGTAGCGAATGCCCGCTTTTTTCAGGCGGTCAAACGGGCTTCCGGTCGTCGGCGAATTGTGGCTGAAATAATTATGCTGCGCCATGTCATTGCTGTGCGCACGGGCGACGACTGCTACCTGCTCGTCCCACGTCAGGACAGGCAGCTTGGCACGCTGCCGCGCTACGTTCAGCAAGTCGAAATTTTCTTTCTCATAGGCGATTGCCACTTGCTTGATTTGCGCATCCGTCAGCTTGGGTGCAGCGGGCAATTCCGTGTACACAATCGGATACATCAAGCCCATGGCAATAGTGGCAAAGTGCTCGGGCGTAGAGATGCGGACACCTGCGACCTTGTTTCCGCCCAATTGGTCGATGGAAAAGGTGAATACCTGATTGTTTTGCATATAGGTCGGATGGCTAAGCGTATTTTCCTGAATGCGCAAGCCAGACGTGATCGGCAAAGTGCTTTTCGGCGCTCCCCACGCATCTTGCAAAGCTTTCGTGGTCGAACCGATGGTCACTCCCCCGACGTTTACATTCGCTCCGTTGGAAAACAGCGTGACGGCTTTGCCGTTCTGGATGCCTACTTGTATGTAATGGTTCAAGTCCCGATTGTAAATCCACCATTCCACTCCTGTGTGGCTCGGGTCTTTGCGTGCTGGCTTGCCCAGCTTTTGCTCGACTTGCGCGGCAGTCATTCCGAGCGCAATCCCGTAGGTCGACACGGATTTGACGGCAGCTTGCTGGGTGGAGACAGGGGAAGCCGCTGTCACAAAAGTGGGCTGCAGCTGACCCAACAGCGCCAGGGAAAGGCCAAAGGCGAGGATGCTGGCTACTTTTTTCTTGTTCATCTGTCTACCTCCTCGGATGGAAAAGCTTTGGTTGATACAAGTATCGGTGTATGCACAGGCGAAAAACAGAGGCTAAGGATGCAATTTATGTCGAAAAAAGGAACAAGCCCCACTGCAAGAGTGGAGGCTTGTCATTTGCGATCCCATATGACGTACGTTTTGGCGAGCAAGTCGTGCCAGCCCTGCTTTTGCGGATTCCAGCCCACCCACATGTAGCCGATGCAAAAGACGAGCGAGGAAAGCAGCTTGCCAAGCACCTCGCGCAAAATGACTTGTCCGCCAGTCAGCCTGCCGCGAGCGTGCCTGGCGCTGATGACGCGGATGCCGATAATTTGCTTCCCCAGCGTCTGACCTGTCCACCATGTCAAAAGAACTAAATAAAGCAGACCGAACAGCGCTTCCAACAGATCGATCAGCGAAAGAAAGTCGCCGGATATGCCGAGATTGCGGCGAAGCGGATTGAAAAACAGCATGCTCACGCCAACCAAAAACAGCGAGTCCAAGAGAGTAGCAGCTACCCGAATCCAAAAGCCTGCAAACTGATGCTCGCGCGGCGGCTCCTGACTGTTTTCCAAAGCTTGAATGGCATCTGGATCGCTCATTCGTTTCACTCCTTTATCAAAACGAAGGGATAAATTGGTACAACAGTCGGGGAGAGCTTTGGCGCTGCAAAATGTTCCCGATTCCAAGCGGGTCCGGATTGGACCAATGCTGCTTCAAGCTGAACAGTAGCTTGCTGATGGAGAGCTGATCACTGTAGCGCACGACCATGGCGTCTTGCTCCCCGGAGAGGGAGAGCGCGTGCCGGGTCGCTTCTTCCAAATCGCCGAACTCATCGATCAGCCCGAGCTTTTTGGCTTGCTCGCCGGAATACACCCGTCCATCGGCAATTTCCAGCACGCGTTGGCGCGAGAGATTGCGGCCTTTTGCAATCACGTCGACGAACTTGCCGTAGCTTTCATTCACCAGCGACTGAAAAATTTGCCGCTCAGGCTCGGTCAAAGGACGCGCCGGACTGCCGATATCCTTGTACCGCCCGCTTTTGATCGCAAACTGCTTGACTCCCAGCTTGGCAGCCGCTTCGCTGTAGTTCACCAGCGAGAAGATGACGCCTAGACTTCCGGTCAATGTATTCGGATTGGCGAAAATCGAATCTCCAGCCGTCGCCAAATAATACCCGCCTGACGCGGCCGTGGAGCCCATGCTGACGACAATCGGAATATCGCGGAGCTGTTTGAGCCGCAAAAGACGGGTGTGCAGCTCATCGGTAGCGACAACCTCGCCGCCGGGACTGTCGATCCTGAGCACCAACGCCTTGACCAGCTCATCTTCCTCGACTCTCCGCAACTGTTCGGCGAGCAGCTCTGCCATGGAGGGCATCCCGGTTGCGTTTGGCTCCCCGGAAATGACGCCGTTTACGAACAACTGCACGATCTTGCTGCTGCCTGAGCCGTACACAATATTTTCTTCCCAGGCAAATCCGGGATTGTCGGCCAGCTCTTCATACCCTCCAGCCAAGCCTTCCACGGTAATGCCTGCGAAAAAGACAACCAGCACGATCAGGAGGGCGACCCATTTTTTACGATGCATGAAAACCACCTCCCCTTTAGGATGAGCAGCGAAGGGAATCATTACGCTGGGACGGGCGTTGGAAAAATGCGGATTGCTGGGAATACCAAAAAGAAGTAAGAGTATTCATGCAATTGCTTCTATATTGCGGTACAATATGATTGTGGAATACAGCGAACGCAGCAACTGCAATAGGGGGATGACAATGATCATACAAGTGACTGATTTGACCAAAAGCTACGGAGAGCTTCAGGTTTTGAAAGGAATTACGACACAGGTGGCGGAAAAGGAGGTCGTGTGCATCATCGGGCCGTCCGGGTCGGGCAAAAGCACCTTTTTGCGCTGTCTGAACCAGTTGGAGCCATTGACCAGCGGAAAAGTCGTCATCAACGGTCACGACTTGTCGGACCCCAAGACAGACATCAACAAAGTCAGGGAAGAAGTAGGCATGGTTTTTCAGCGCTTTAACCTGTTTCCGCATAAAACGGTTTTGGAAAATGTCATGCTCGCTCCGATCAAGGTCAGAAAGCTCGCGCATGAGGAAGCTCGCAAGCAAGGACTGGCATTGCTGGAAAAGGTGGGGCTGCAGGACAAGGCAGACGTTTATCCGGAGCGGCTGTCCGGGGGGCAGATGCAGCGGGTCGCCATCGCCAGAGCGCTTGCGATGAATCCAAAAGTGATGCTGTTTGACGAGCCGACTTCCGCGCTTGACCCGGAGCTGGTAGGAGAAGTGTTGGCCGTGATGAAAAGCTTGGCCAAGGAAGGAATGACCATGGTGGTAGTCACGCATGAAATGGGATTTGCCAAAGAAGTGGGCGACCGCATCATTTTCATGGATCAAGGCATTATCATGGCTGAAGGAAGTCCCAAAGAGTTTTTTGACAACATCAGCCATGAACGCCTGCGTTCTTTCCTGGGAAAAGTGCTTGCTTAAAAGCAACGGCACCTGCTGCATCGCCGCAAGCGATCGCGACGGTGCCTTTTACTTGGACGCGTCGAGCAGCTGAGAGACCGTGACAAAGCGATAGCCTTGCGCGCGCAGATCACTGATCAATTCTTGCAGGGCAGCCACCGTCTGCTTTTGGTTCAGGCCACCATCGTGAAACAAAATGATATCGCCGGACGAGACGTTGCTTTTCACGCTTTTGGCAATGACCGAGGCAGTTCTGGCCAGTGACCAGTCTCTGGGATCGACAGACCAGTGGATGATGTCGTAGCCGCTTGCCTGAACCGCGTTCATGACGTCGTGGGTCATGACGCCGCCAGCCGGACGATAATATTGGGCGAGAATGCCAGTAGTTTTCAGGATGGAGCGTTCAGCGTGCTTGAGATCCTCGTACACCTCGTGCTCCGTCAGTTTATTCAGGTCAAAATGATGATAGCCGTGGTTGCCGATTTCGTGTCCGGCTTTGTAAATCCATTGGAGCACTTTCGGATGCTTGTCTACCTGGGAGCCAAGGACGAAAAAGGTAGCTTGCACCCCGTTTTTGTGGAGCACTTCCAAAATTTTCGGAGTATAGGTAGCGTCCGGGCCGTCATCAAAGGTCAGGGCGACTACCTTTTTGTTCGTGTCGATGCGGTGAATCGGCTCATAGGAAGGGAGCAGTTCCTTCGCAAAAGCAGGAGTGCTCCCGAAGCCGAGCAGGCAGACGATCAGCAATGCAACGAGCGAGCCGCGGCTCATGGCGGATGCCTCCTTTTTACTGAAGATGCTTCTAGGTTCACCCATGCTGGAGAAAACATGCTGCCAAAAGAAAACAGCGCCCGGCGCAGACAGACAATATGGTAAAATGAAAGAACTGTAATGGGGAGAGGAGAGAATGAAGTGGAACTCCGCGGTATCCTGCATGGGCTGACCCATGACTATCATGGAAAAGACAAGCCTGTCGACTATTATTTGAACATCGGGGAAGAACGCATGCCCTTGAACGAATGGCTGGGCAGTGAACTGTCCATTGCTTTTTTGGGGCAAAAAAATTGCATCGCCTGTGGGCGGAAGACGAACAAAACATTCAACAGCGGGTACTGCTACCCCTGTTTTACCAAACTGCCGGAAAATGACTTGTGCATCGTCAAGCCGCACGAATGTCATTTTGACCAGGGAACGTGCCGGGATGAAAGCTTCGGCGAACAGTATTGCATGATCCCGCACTACGTCTATCTGGCAGTTTCCAGCGACATCAAGGTCGGGCTGACGCGCAAGCACAATCAGCTCAAACGTTGGGTGGATCAGGGAGCGATTCGGGCGATTCCGATTGCGGAAGTGCCGACACGCCGGATGGCAGGCGAGCTGGAGTATCACCTGAGCCAATTTTTGCCGGACAAGACCAACTGGCGAAAAATGCTCAAGGGCGACGTCAAGGAAATCGACCTGATTGCGATGCGCGATGAAGTGTACAGCCATTTTCCCGAACCGTTCAAAGCTTTCCAATATAGAGAAGACGAATGGGTGGACATTACATACCCGATTTTGGAATCGCTGGACAAAATCAACTCGAAAACGTTGGACAAAGAAGAACAGCTCGGCGGACGACTGATTGGCGTTAAAGCGCAGTACCTGATTTTCGAAAACGGCGTGTTCCAGGTGAGAAAGCACGCCGGCTATCAGGTGGAAATCAAAACGGCTCATTCTGCATAAGTTCGCGCAAACTCCTCACACTGAAAAAGCAAGCCGATGAGCGAGGAGGAAGCGGGCATGGAACAGAAAATCGAGTATACGCAGCCGCTGACCGGAACGTTGGCTGAAGCGGTGGAAACGCAGAATGCAAAGCAGCTGGGGGTTCCTTATTCGCCGCTTGCCAACATGTGGCAGGTAAACCCCGGGAATGAAGCGGTGGAAAATGAAGAGAGCGAAGATGCTTATTCATGAACAAAAAACAAGCCTCCAGCCCACGAGCTCGTGTGGAGTTGGAGGTTTGTTTGCATCTGCTCCCGAAACGGAGGCTCAGGCATGCGATGTCAGCGGGAACAAGAAATGCTCCGGTAGCTCTGGAAGCGATGGTCGGACGAACAAGGTGTCATCCGTCTCGGTGATCAGCTCAGCCTGGATGTGTTCATTGTCACTCTCAGGCATGAAGTGAAACTGAATGACATTCGTTTCATTAGTCAGCAAATGCCCGATGATCCGCTCTGGATCGACTGCTCTTTTGCTTACGATGTCAAAGACATGCAACTGGTCGTCTTCGCGCTCGAACAAGACAATGACGTCTTCCTGCTCGATGTAATAGAGCGAATCGGGAAAGACGAGCAAAAAATAAAACAGGGACAAATGCTCGCTTGCTTGCACACCCCAGCGCGTCGATACCGGAACGCGGCTGGCCGCAAATTCCTTCATTAAGGCAAAATCATCTGCACTGTCGACATCAAGCTTGTGCAGAGCGGATTTGGAGGGGACAGTCGCTTTTACGCGGGATGCCAGCAAGCTGAACCGGCTTTCCTGAACCTTTTGAAAACCGAACTTGGGATAAAAGTCGAGCACGGACGGATTGGCGAACAAGTACAGAAAATCATAGTCCTGTTCGTACTTGGTAATGACGTGGTTCGTCAGCTTTGCTGCCAGCCCTTGCTGACGGTAATCGGGATGCGTCATCACCGTCCCTAGTTGCAGTGCCTGATAAGTTCTGCCGTTGGAAGTCACGATCATTTTATTGACGGAAACATTCGCGATGACTTTTTCTCCGTCCACGTAGGAATAGCAGATGTAATCGTCATTCCAGCAGCCTCTCGTGTACCATTCGTGAAAATCAAGCTCGAATACTTGCTTTGCCAGCTCGTTAAAGCTTTCTTTATAGGTTTGATTGTGCTTGTAGTCACTGATCAGTTGATACTCACGCATTTTGCAGTCCTCCTTTTTGTCTCAAGCCCTGTCATTGTTGCAGCAGCAATGTTTTGTAGCCATCGCCTCCTTTCACCAGAGCAAGTGCTGCATAAAAAAGACCACAAGAAGAAAAATCTCCTCGTGGTCTCGTTTCCAGATATAGGTATACTTCAAACGCCTGCTCCAAAGTAAACAATAGGGCGGATGAACAACGCTGGAATCTGGTTTTGATCAGATTAGATGTCTTCTTAATCGCTGTTGGAAAAAGGGAATACAAAAGAAACGGAGGGCATGCCCTTCATTTGACCTTTTTCCGTATAAAATTCATTGGAATTTTATTTAGCGATTAATAAGTTTCATCATATTCTGCCAAAACCTCGTTTCCTAACAATTAACAGTTCCTTTTCACTATAGCATTGATTTTATTTGATAGCAAAATCATATTTAATCGGTGGTGTTGCTTGCAAACGTTGTGTTCTTTGTTGGTATTCTCTTACAATAAATAGGAAGACGATTACGAATGAAAAGCGAGGAAGACGCCCATGACGACGAAAGCTTATTTGTACAGCAAATGTGATACATGCCGCAAAGCGAAAAAATGGCTCACCGAGCAAAATGTCAGCTTCGAGGAAGTGCCTATTGTCGACTCGCCGCCATCGAAAGAAGAGCTGCGCCAGATTTGGCAAACGAGCGGGCTTGATCTGCGCAAGTTTTTCAATGTCAGCGGCGTGCAATACCGCGAGCTTGGCTTGAAGGACAAGCTGCCGACGATGACGGACGAGGAAATGCTTGAATTGCTGGCTTCAAACGGCAAGCTGATCAAGCGCCCGCTGATCGCGAGCGACAACACCGTTACATTGGGCTTCAAGGAAGACGAGTTGCAAAAGGCTTGGGGAGGCAAATAAGAAATGCGCCAACCGTCGAAGAGACTGGAAAAGTTGTCTGCCGCTATTTTTTCGGAGATGGCTGCCCGTAAAAAGGAAGTTGCCCGAAAACGGACCGTGTACGATTTGAGCATCGGCAGTCCTGACCAAGCGCCGGAGGACCAGCTGCTGCATACGCTTCTCGATG
The DNA here is from genome assembly GCF_013284375.2 of Brevibacillus sp. HD3.3A. Taxonomy (NCBI): domain Bacteria; kingdom Bacillati; phylum Bacillota; class Bacilli; order Caryophanales; family Paenibacillaceae; genus Brevibacillus; species Brevibacillus sp. HD3.3A. The sequence continues at coordinate 5,079,327 of NZ_CP085874.1, read as the reverse complement.
CTGCGCGGCAGCCGGGCGCGTTTGGCTACGCGTTGAGCGAAGGAACAGCTGCTTTTCGCGAAGAGGTGGCCCGCTGGTACCGATTCCGCTTCGGCGTCGAGCTGTCGCCGGACGGAGAAATTCATTCTTTGATGGGCTCGCAGGATGGGCTGGCGCACTTTGCTCTGGCCTGGACCGATCCGGGCGACATCGTGCTCGTGCCCGACCCTGGCTATCCGATTTACGAAGGAAGCGTGCATTTGGCGGGGGCGATCCCGTACCGGATGCCGCTGCGCGCAGAAAACGGCTTTTTGCCCAAGCTTGACGATATCCCGGAGGAGATCGCGGCAAGGGCGAAGTTCATGATTTTGAACTATCCGAACAATCCGGTATCGGCTGTCGCCACGATCGCTTTTTTCGAAGAGGTGGTAGCTTTTGCGAAGCGTCACGACATCATCGTCGTGCATGATTTGGCGTACTCGGAAATGGCTTTTGACGGCTATCGGCCGCCGAGCTTTTTGCAGGCGGCGGGGGCCAAAGAGGTCGGGATCGAGTTCAACTCGTTTTCCAAAAGCTTCAACATGGCAGGCTGCCGGGTTGCTTATGTAGTCGGAAACAGCGAGATCATCAAGCCGCTTGCGATCGTCAAGTCCAATGTGGACTACGGCGTCTTTTTGCCTGTACAGCAAATGGCGGTGGAAGCGCTGCGGATGGATCGGGAGTCAGGCGGCGCCAATCAAGTCGGACCGATTTACGAGGAACGCCGCGACGTCCTGCTGGCTGCCCTGGCAGAAGCGGGCTGGAACATCACTCCGCCGAAAGCGACCATGTTCGTCTGGGCTCCTGTCCCTGCAGGCTGGACATCACGCGAGTTTGCGATTGCCTTGCTGGAAGAGGCAGGCGTGGTCGTGATCCCGGGCAGTGCTTTTGGCGACGAAGGCGAGGGCTACGTCAGGATCGCGCTTGTACAAGAACCGGAAATTTTGCGCCAAGCTGCGCGCTCTGTGGCCGACTCGGGCATTTTGAGCAGAAAAGCGGGCGAATAAGCGGCAGGTCAAACGGTTAATCTAGTTTTTGGGCATGAAAAGATCACAGGTATAAATGAAAAACAATTACAGGTTGAAATCATTCCTACATTGTATTGACTATAAAGTGGCTCGTTTGTTATCATGAAATAGGTAGGCAAGAACACATTCCTAAGGAGGTTTTACATAATGGCTCAACGTTTGATTGGACTCCCGGCTCCTGACTTTACATTGGAAACAGCTTTGGGTAACGGAAAAGATTTTGGCAAGGTTTCCTTGTCTGACTACCGTGGAAAATGGCTGGTACTGTTCTTCTATCCACTCGATTTCACATTCGTTTGCCCAACTGAAATCATCTCCATGAGCGATGCTATCGAAGACTTCAAAGACCTCGATGCAGAAATTCTCGGTGTATCCGTAGACTCCGTTCACTCCCACCGCGCTTGGATCAACACTCCTCGCGACCAAAACGGTCTGGGTGGCTTGAACTACCCGCTGGCTGCTGACTTCCTGAAAACAACAGCTCGTGACTACGGCGTACTGGATGAAGAAGGCGGCCAAGCTCACCGCGGCCTGTTCATCATCGATCCAGAAGGCATCCTGAAATATCAAGTAGTAACTGACCTGAACGTAGGTCGTTCCGTTGACGAAACACTGCGGGTGCTGCAAGCACTGCAATCTGGCGGTCTGTGCCCAGCTAACTGGCGCCCAGGTCAAGCTCAACTGTCTGCGAAATAATTTTTGCCTGGACGAACAGGCTGTAAAAGGGTCTAACTTCTTGCTGTTAGACCCTTTTTTTAGCATATAATCCACTTTAGATAGACAAAGCTGAGTAAAAAGGGGATGAGTTTCCATGCGTTTGCGCGAAGAATTGCCGGATTTCCCAGGAATTACCGAATGGGTGAACGGACAAGTAAGCAAAGCGGATCTGGCAGGCAGCCCTGTTTTGGTGCATTTTTGGTCGGTTAGTTGCTACATGTGTAAAGAGTCAATGCCGAACATTAACGAATGGCGCGACAAGTACGCTGCCAATGGCCTGAAAGTCATAGGTATTCATATGCCGCGTTCGGAAAAAGATACAGATATTGAAGTGATCAAACAGACGATTGCCGAGCACAACCTGACGCATCCGATTGCGATCGACAACGACATGAAGACGGTTGATGCTTTCCAGAACGAGTACGTTCCTGCTTTTTACCTGTTTGACGAGAACCTCCAGCTGCGTCACTTCCAGGCTGGCGAGAAGGGTCTTAATCTGGTAAAAAAACGTCTGTTCAGAATTTTGGGGATCGAAGAGGAATCCTAGAATGTTCGTCTAATTATGTATGTGTAATGGATTGTACCTGATAGGAGGATATGTAAACGATGGAATTCCCGAAAAATCTACGTTACAGTGAAGAGCATGAGTGGGTGCGAGTAGAAGGTAACAAAGCGTACATCGGAATCACCGCTTTTGCTCAATCAGAGCTGGGTGACATCGTGTTTGTCGAGCTGCCAGAAGTAGGCGCGACAATCCAGCAAGATGAGCCATTTGGCAGCGTTGAGTCCGTAAAAACCGTTTCCGAGCTGTACGCTCCTGTAACCGGAAAAGTAGTAGAAGTAAACGGCGAATTGGAAGATGCTCCTGAACTGGTTAACTCCTCGCCATACGAGCAAGCCTGGATGATCGCTGTCGAGCTGTCCGACGAAGCTGAGCTTGACAAGCTGATGGATGCCGACAAATACGAGGCAATGGTAAAAGAATAGTCGCAAACACAAAAAGCCGGGGCGCATGCTCTGGCTTTTTTCATTTGAAAATGGCTGCTGCTCGGGGCTTCGGTGGAGGGAGGAAACAGGAGAAACCGCTGCAGGGCACCTTGCCACTTGCGGGGAAGCGGAGACTGGCCGCCTGCGGTGAAAAAGGAAAACCGCGGCAAAAGTAGCGTGCTCGAAGAAGCGTGTTCACGTTGCCGCTTAAAAGCCGTTTTCCTTTTTCGCCTCCGGCTTGGTAGGAGTCCGAAAGCCCTGCCGCTTGTTTCTCCTGTTTCCTCGGCCAACGATTCGTCTCTTTCCTCGCCACGCCTGAAGCGCCGATGACGTAATCTACAAAGCGTCACCCCCCAATTGCCTTCACCACCAAAACAAAAAGACTTCGCCCACAAAAACGTGGCGAAGTCTTTTATTGCGAAAACGGAAGCCGTAAACCAACTAACTGAGCTTGAACGAACGAACGTTGTCGTTCAACTCTTCGGCCATTTTGGCCAGCATGGTCGCTGCTGCCGAGATTTCTTCCATGGAAGCGTTTTGTTCTTCCGCTGCGGCTGCGACGGTTTGGGAATTGCCCGCGGATTGCATCGCGATTTGCGAAATGTGGTCGATGGCTGAGACGATCGCTTGCATTTCCTGGCTGATTTTTCGCATTTCAGCCGATACCTCGTCTGTGCGGGTAAGCAGGAGCGAGGTGGAGTCAGTAATTTGCTCGAATGCCGTTCCCGTCGAGTTCACCAAAGACATGCCTTCTCCGAGGATGACGGAGCCGTGACTCATGGCAGCGATGGCGGATTCCGTATCGCGCTGAATGTCGGCGACGATGTTGCTTACTTGTTCAGCCGCCGAGCTGGACTGTTCAGCCAGTTTGCGCACCTCGTCGGCTACTACGGCGAAGCCGCGACCTTGTTCGCCTGCTCTGGCAGCTTCGATGGCGGCGTTCAGGGCAAGCAGGTTGGTCTGGTTGGCAATCGAAGTGATGAGCGAGATCATCTGTCCAATTTCCTGAGAGCGTTGACCCAGTGCGTTGACAGTCGTTGCCGTTTGCTTCATTTGGTCGTGAATCACGGTCATGTGCTCTACCGTTTTGGCGGCCATCTGGTTGCCTTCTGTCGCCTGACGGTTTGCATCGCGAGTGGAGGAGCTGACTTCTTCGATTCCTTTTTCCATCAAAGAAATATGTTGGGCAATTTCGTTGATCACATCGCTGCCCTGATTGGTCGCGTCCACTTGCAGTTCTGTCCCGTAGGCGATTTCCTGGACAGACTGGGCGATCTGCTCTGTCGCTTTGCTCGTCTGCTCGGCGCTAGCCATCAGTTGTTCGGAAGTAGCGGCGACCTGCTGTGCGTTATAGCTGACCTGCCCAAGCGTGTCGCGCAGATTGGCGGTCATCGTATTGAAGCGGCTGGCCATGACGCCCATCTCATCGGCCGTTTTCACATCCATCGAAGCGGTGAAATCGCCAGCGGACAATGCTTGCGAGAGCTGGTTTGCCTTGTTGATTTGTCCGGTCAAATACTTGCTGAAGAAATAAATGACGGCGATGAGAATCAAAAGCCCAAACAGGCTGACTGCCAAAAGCTGATAAAACAGCATGCTCAAAGGCTCGAAAAATTCATTTTCCGGCATGACGAGAGCAATTGTCCAGTTTGTGCCAGCGATTTTTTGGAAGTACAAGCGATTGATCCCGTTCTCATCGGTAAAAGTTTTCGCGCCTTCCTTTTCTGAAAGCAACGCCGGGCCAATTTCGGCAAGAGACGTGTTGCTGTCGCTTTGCACGGATTGCACCATCAGCTTGTCCGTTTGCGGATGAGACAGGAATTTGCCGTCCTGATCAAGCATGAAAGCCCAGCCAGTCTTGCCTACTTGCGTGCCGGAAACCATCGTTTGAATGTCTGTGAGCGTAATGTCGTCTGTGGCTACACCCAAAAGCTTTTTGTCGGGGGAGTAAAACGGAGCCACCACAGTCATCATAGAAATTTTGGAAACCTCATCATAGTAAGGCGGCGTGTAATCGGTTACCTTTGATGTTGCTTTTCCGATTTTGTACCATTCTTGACTAGGGTAGTTGTAGGCGGGTGTACTGTATTCATACGTAATGTCCACCTTGCCGTCTTTTTTTGCGCCATAAGTCGAAACGAACTGTTTGCTCGGATCGAAGGCATACGGCTCCATGAAAATTCCCATCCCGACCGAGGTCTGGTTCACGGGAACTGTTTTGTTCAGCAGGGAATCTAGTTGCTCCAGCGAATACGTAAGAGGAGTCATTTCAATTGTCCGTGCCATGTGCTCTGTGACTTTGCTGTGTGTCTCCAGTTCTTTCTCCACTTTGCCGCTAAGCACGTCCAACTGATAGTTCATTTTGTCCGTCAGTTCCTTGTTCAACAGCGTGTAGGAGAACATAAAGGCCATGCCCATGAGAAGTGCCAAGGTAATGACAATGACAGGAAGGGTAATGGTAAGAGTCCTGGCTCGTAGGCTTTTAAAACGAAACATACATCCGCTCTCCTTTTTCGTTTACTAGCTGAATAACTATTCCCTATATCGGTTTGATTCAAACTTCTCTGTATGAAATCTGTATGAAATTTAGGTGAATGCGGGAAAAGTTTCAAATTAATCAGAAAACGGTGTTCAAACAGTGGCAAATCGAGTACAATGGGATAACTAATTGTTTTACCATAAACCGATTGGTATCTTTTTGCGGGTAGAGCATTCATGGGATTACGGGTTACAATGCGGATACAGACAGATAGTTTCGGCCAGACGCAGTTGTTCTGAAGTCTGGAGAACAAGGAGGGAGACTATTTATGAGTTTTTGTTGTGGTGCTGGAATGGTAGGTTCCGTAGGCTCAGTCCGTCATTATAAAACGCTTGTACACAATGTCCCCATCATGTTTTGTCCTGTATGTGACAGAATTGAGGTTCATCCCGCTATTGAGGGAGAGTACGAAATTTTAGTAGAATATGCTCAGGGAGATCAGGCGCCGGAAGTCGATTTCGCTGATTTTGTCAATGTTGACAATACATCCGAGTTGTTTGAGAATTGTACCATGACGGATGAAGCTGCAAGCTTCGCAGAAGTTTTGAAGCAGCAGATCGATATTTCCTTGGATTTGCTCGGAGTCGCGAAGGAGTTGCAGGATGACGAGTGGCGCGAAGCCCTTATGAATCGCTTGAAACGGTTAAGCGAACGACTGAAGCAGTACAATAAACGCAAGCAAGTGTCGCAAAAAAGCGCATGACCTTTAGTTGACGTGGGAGGCAGTGTGAATGTTTCATTTGAAAGGCGTTCACCACATCGCGTTGAATTGCAGCGATGTCGTGAAGGTAGCTCGGTTTTTTAAGGACATTTTGGAAGTCCCCATCCCGGAAGAGAATATGGTGGAAGGAGCACCTGTCTACTTTCAAATTGGCACATACACACGGATCGGTCTCCATCCGCATGGCGGGGCGGAAGGCAAGGGTGGCGTAGGGCAGGTAGATCACCTCGCCTTTTCCGTAACGAGCCGTGCTGAGCTGGACTATCTGGTCGACAAGCTGGAAGCAGAAAACATTTGCTACCGAGGTCCGATCACGCAGCCTACGAGTTTTAACTTGTACTTTGAGACGCCAGATGGCCATCATCTGGAGGTTCGACTGGACAAGGACGAATTTGATGAATAACAGGTAAAGGCAAACAGGCATCTGCGGCAATCGCAGGTGCTTTTTTTATGATTTCGACAGGCGAAAAAAACAGTGTCGAGAAAAAGGCAGCCGCCGTGACAAGACCCGACAACGGTTCTTATTCCTCGCCAAAGGATTCGACGGAGCAAAAAACGAACCCATTGGAAAAGAGAGGGGGCGTACCTATGATCGGGATCGGCAAATTGCTTGACGAGGTTGGCGAACGGCTGCAAAAGAAGACGCACCTGCGGTTTGTAACGACTGGCTGGGAAAAACGGATCGGGATCGTGATTGATGATACGGCATCGCGTTGGCAGTTGACGATATCAAAAGGCGGCGTTTCGGCAGGCATTTGGGAGGAGGAGCAATCCGCCGACCTGATCGTCAGGGGAGGCGAACATCAGATGGAGATGCTGTTTGGCGGGGATGAGCTTGTATATGCACTAGCCAAGCAGCAGGTGAAAATAGTCGGCACGCTGCGCGATCAGTTGAAGCTCGATGCGATTTTGCGGCTGACGTGCAAGTAGCCGGCCAGCCGCCCCCACTTTCGAACGATTCCGAATAAATAGCGAAAATGTGGTATAATGAGGAAGAAACGATTGGGGGAGGCGCAATCATGTCTAATAGCTTGGCGTTGAAAGAGGCGATTGTTTCGCGTGGGCAAATGATTGACGAAACATTCAGTTATTTGCATGCGAATCCGGAAATCAGCTGGCAAGAGGTCGAGACGACACGCTATCTGGTCGAAAGGATGCAGGCGCTTGGGCTTAAGGTAACCACTTTTGCCGATTGTACGGGACTTGTCGCCGAATGGGGAGAAGGCAAGCCTGTCGTAGGACTTCGAACCGATATTGATGCACTGTGGCAAGAAGTGGACGGGGAGTGGCGCGCCAATCATTCCTGCGGGCACGATGCGCACATGACCATGATTGTCGAAACCGTGGAGGCGTTGATTGCATCCGGCTACCAGCCGCCCGGAAAGCTGAAAATCTTGTTCCAGCCGGCAGAAGAAAAAGGCACAGGCGCTTTGAAGCTGGTGGAAAAAGGTGTCGTGGACGACATCGACTATTTGTACGGCGTTCATCTCCGACCGATTCAGGAAATGGCGAATGGCACAGCAGGGCCAGCCATTTACAACGGCGGGGCGATGTTTTTGTACGGAGAGATCACGGGAGTGTCAGCGCATGGAGCCAGACCTCACCTCGGGGTGAATGCGATCGAAGTGGCAGGAGCGATCATCTCGGGAATCGGTCAAATCCATTTGAATCCGATGGTTCCGGCCACTGTCAAAATGACGATGCTGCAAGCGGGAGGAGAGAGCTACAACATCATTCCCGACAAAGCGAGATTCGCCCTCGATTTGCGCGCGCAAACGAATCAGGCGATGGACGAGCTGATTGCCCGCGTCCGCCAGATGATAGAAGGAATTGCTGCGTCTTATCAAGCGCAAATCAAGCTGGAAGAAGGTTCGCGAATGGTTGCCGCGGAAGTGGATGAGGAAGCGAAAGGATTGATGGAACAGGCGATCGTCGACGTGCTCGGAGCGGACAACCTGAAGCCTGCGCCAGTCAGCCCGGGAGCGGAAGACTTCCATTATTACACAGTGGAGCGGCCGCGAATCAAAGCGACAATGCTCGCTCTCGGTTGCGACTTGCAGCCTGGATTGCATCACCCGCACATGCAATTCGAGCAGTCGGCTCTAAAAGACGGCGTCGGAATCCTCAGCCGCGTCATCGTTCGCACGTTTGAGCACGCTGCTGCCAAGACTTTGGGCTAAAAAATGCACTGTCTAACCCGCTGATGCAGCGGGTTTTTTGCATCCATTCTTTCACTAGGGGGTGGACATGAAGAGGAAGAACTGAAATACTGTAGGATGGGAAAACTACAAGGGAGGTTATTCACACATTCTCCACAACAGATTATAAAATTATGTGGCTTATTTGATTAAATGTGATATACTAATTACAAATCGAACGACAATGAAAAAGTTAACTTAACTGGATATACATTTTGGGAAGGAGATCGTTCACACATGGAGACCAATACGGTTCACAAGCTTTCTGACATTCTGGGAGCTACTCAGGTACATCGCAACCTGCCTGTAGCTGGACTCGTTGAGATGGCAGTAAAGCGTGGCGAAGGGATTTTGACCGACAAGGGGGCGCTCAATGCGCTAACAGGCAAGTTTACCGGCCGTTCGCCAAAGGACAAATTTGTGGTGGACGAAGCTTCCGTACACGATAAGATTAACTGGGGGCCGGTTAACCAGCCGATTTCCCCGGAAAAATTCCAGGTACTCCAGCAGGACGCACTTCACTACTTGCAAACGAAAAACGAGCTGTTTGTGTTTGACGGTTTTGCTGGCGCAGACAGGACTTACCGTCTGCCAATCCGCGTCGTAAACGAATACGCTTGGCACAACCTGTTTGCGCATCAGCTGTTCATCCGTCCTTCTGCGGACGAACTGGCAGCGCACGAAGCAGAGTTTACTGTCATCTACGTGCCGAACTTCAAAGCAAATCCGGCGGTTCACGGAACCAACTCCGAAACTTTCATCGTGATGAGCTTTGAGCAAAAAACCGTATTGATCGGTGGCACCGAGTATGCGGGCGAGATGAAAAAATCGATTTTCAGCGTCATGAACATGCTCTTGCCTGAGCGCAACGTACTGTCCATGCACTGCTCGGCAAACGTAGGCAAAGACGGCGACGTAGCGTTGTTCTTCGGATTGTCCGGTACAGGCAAAACGACTTTGTCCGCTGACCCGAACCGCTTCTTGATCGGTGACGACGAGCACGGCTGGTCCGACAATGGCGTATTCAACATCGAGGGCGGATGCTACGCAAAATGCGTCAAGCTGTCCGAAGAAGGCGAACCGCAAATCTGGAACGCCATCAAATTCGGCACGGTTCTGGAAAACGTAGACGTAGACCCTGTTACTCACGCAGCAGATTACGACAGCACCAAATATACGGAAAATACGCGCGCAGCTTACCCGGTAGAGGCAATCTCCGGCGCAGTGATTCCTGGAGTGGGCGGCCAGCCAAACGTCATCATTTTCCTGACTGCCGATTCGTTTGGCGTTCTGCCTCCAATCTCCAAGCTGAACAAAGAGCAAGCGATGTATCACTTCCTGTCCGGCTATACAAGCAAAATGGCAGGTACAGAGCGCGGCGTAACGGCTCCGCAAACCGAGTTCTCTACATGCTTCGGATCTCCTTTCCTGCCGCTGCATCCGGTTGTTTATGCCGAAATGCTCGGTAAAAAGATCGATGAGCGCGATGTTCAGGTTTACCTCGTAAACACTGGCTGGACTGGCGGCCCTGTAGGTGTCGGACAGCGCATGAAGCTTTCCTACACGCGTGCAATGGTTACCGCAGCTTTGAACGGCGAGCTGGAAAAAGTAGAGTACGTGCAAGATGCAATCTTTGGCGTACACGTGCCGACTTCTTGCCCGAACGTGCCGGCAGAAGTGCTGCAACCGCGCAACACATGGGCAAACAAGGAAGACTACGACAAACAGGCAGCTGACTTGGCTGCACGTTTCATCGAGAACTTCCAGAAGAAATTCCCGAACGCAACGGATATCGCTACGGCAGGTCCAAAAGCGTAAGCGCACCTATACCTATAGCTTGATTGCGAAACCCGTCAGTTTGTCGCTGACGGGTTTTTTTGTGGCAGGCACAGCTTTTCCATTTGACGCGCGATATTTACTCGGGTAAGCTTCCAATGGCAGGCTTTTACACGAGCCATCGGGTGTGGCTTTTTCCATTTCGGGAACAATCTCGGGCAACTGAGGACAAGAAACTTTTTCAGGAATTTGGAAAAGGGTATTGGAAGAAGCGAACTGGGAAAAAATGCTTGGGTGGGTGCCCTATTTGGAAAGGAAATAGGAAGCAAAAGCGTACTTTCTATATATAATGATATAAAAAATACAGATATGTTTCATTCCTTGATTTATAATTATTCTTATTATAAGATAGTTATTGAGAATGGATTGAGAATTTACCAACTCACTTTTGACGTGTATGGAGGGAATTCAGATGACAGCAGTACCGCATTTGCAAATAAAAAACCTTCGCGCCAAGATCGAAGAAAAAGAGATCCTCAAGGGTCTGAATTTGGAAATCAAGGGCGGAGAAGTGCACGCGATCATGGGACCGAATGGTACCGGTAAATCGACACTGGCATCTACGCTGATGGGTCACCCGAAATATGAGGTAACAGATGGCGAAGTGCTGATCAATGGCGACGACCTTTTGGAAATGGAAGTAGACGAGCGCGCACGCGCAGGTCTGTTCCTGGCTATGCAATACCCGTCCGAAATCAGTGGCGTAACGAACTCTGACTTCCTGCGTTCCGCAATCAATGCGCGTCGCGGCGAAGGCAACGAAATCTCCCTGATGAAATTCATCCGCGAGATGGACAAAAAAATGAACACGCTGGAAATGGACGATTCTTTTGCTCACCGCTACCTGAACGAAGGTTTCTCCGGCGGGGAGAAAAAGCGCAATGAAATTTTGCAAATGATGCTCCTGGAGCCAAGCATCTGTATCCTCGATGAGATTGACTCCGGCCTGGACATCGACGCGCTGAAAATCGTAGCCAATGGTGTAAACGAAATGCGTTCCGCTGACCGCGGTTTCTTGATCATCACTCACTACCAACGTTTGCTGAACTATGTAAAGCCTGACTTCGTACACGTCATGATGCAAGGTCGTATCGTGAAGTCCGGTGGTCCTGAATTGGCTGAGCGCCTGGAGGCAGAAGGCTACGACTGGATCAAAGAAGAGCTCGGCATCGAGGACGAAACCGTAAACGCCAACGTGTAGGAAGAAGGAGGCAGCAGTGAAATGAGTGTGGATGTACAGCTCCGCTTCGGTTCCGAAGCGATCACCGAGTACTCCAAAGCTAATCAGGAGCCTGCCTGGTTCCTGGAAAAGCGCCTCGCCGGACTGAAGGCGGCGGGAGAGCTTCCGCTTCCCGCTTTGGAGAAAACGAAGATTGACAAGTGGAATACTGTTGATTTCGATCCGTTTCAAACCACTGCCAAGGTAGCGTCGGCCAATGAGCTGAGCGAATTGGTAAAAGGGCAAATAGATGTGGACAGCGTGAAAAACCTGGTTGTGCAAAAAAATGCCTCCACCGTTTTTCATGCCGTGACAGACGAGCTGAAAGCACAAGGCGTGATTTTTACAACGCTGGCTGACGCTTTGCAAAATCATGGCGAACTCGTTCAAAAATACATGCATCAAGTTATCGCGCAAGACGAGCATAAACTGAGTGCGCTGCATGCCGCAGTTGCAAACGGCGGCGTTTTCCTCTACGTTCCGAAAAATGTAGAAGTAGATGCACCGCTTCAGGTTGTATACGAAATCGCTGGTGACCATGCGCTGTTGGCTCCTCACGTGTTGATCGTGGCAGAAGCGAACAGCAAAGTAACCTACGTCGATACATACGTATCTGGCGAAGGCAAAAGCATGGTAGCGAACAGCATTGTGGAAGTGTTCGTAGGAGCTGGCGCATCCGTGCAGGTAGCTTCCGTGCGTTCCTTGTCCACAGAAGTTCACGACTACAGCTTCCGTCGCGCAATCGTTGATCGTGACGGAAACATGGAATGGATTTTGGGCGAAATGAACGATGGCAACACGGTTGCCAACAATACTACTGTTCTCAAAGGAACAGGTTCGAACGCACTGACCAAGTCCATTTCGGTAGGGACAGGTTCCCAGCGTCAAAACTTGACTTCCCAGGTGCAGCATATCGGAACCCACTCCGAGTCTGACATGGTGAGCAAGGCTGTTATGACAGGTGAAGCAGTCAGCATTTTGAACGGTATCACCAAAATCGAAAAAGGCGCTGAAAAGGCAAACGGTGTGCAGGCGGAAAATATCCTGATGCTGAGTGAAAAAGCTCGTGGCGATGCCAACCCGATCCTTTTGATCGATGAGGATGACGTCAAAGCGGGGCATGCTGCTTCGGTAGGACGCTTCAGTGAAGAGTCCATCTACTACTTGATGTCGCGTGGAATTTCCCGTCAGGGCGCAGAACGTCTGATCATTCTCGGCTTCCTCGATCCGGTCGTTTCCGAGATTCCGGTGGAAGAAGTGAGAAACAAACTCCGTCAGGCGCTTGAAAGGAAGTTAGGCTAATGAACGCCAAGGAGCTTCGGAAATATTTTCCCATCCTTCACCAAGAGGTAAACGGCCATCCGCTCGTTTATCTAGACAATGGAGCAACCTCTCAAAAACCGCTTCCGGTAATTGAGGCGATGGATAAATACTACAAGGAGTTCAACTCCAACGTGCACCGCGGCGTGCACACCTTGGGCAACCGGGCGACAGACGGCTACGAGGGCGCGAGAGAGAAGGTTCGCGCCTTCATCAACGCCCGCGAAGCGGCGGAGATCGTCTTTACGCGCGGCACGACGTCGGCGATCAATACGATTGCCTACGGCTACGCGCGTCTGGTTCTGAAGCCCGGGGATGAGATTGTGACCACACTGGTCGAGCACCACGCCAATTTCATTCCGTGGCAGCAGGCAGCCAAGGCTACCGGAGCGACCTTCAAGTTCATTCCGCTGGCAGAGGACGGTACCGTCACTCTCGAAGCGGTCAAGGAAACAGTAACAGACAATACCAAGATCGTTGCCATTCACCATATTTCCAACGTACTTGGAGATACTACTCCGATCAAGGAAATTGCCCAGATTGCCCATCAGCACGGTGCCCTTTTGTTCGTGGACGGCGCTCAGGGCGCTCCGCACAAAAAAATCGACGTCCAGGATTTGGATTGCGATTTTTACACGTTTTCTGCCCACAAAATGGCTGGCCCTACCGGAGTCGGCGTTTTGTACGGAAAGCGCGAGGTGCTGGAGCAAGTCGAGCCGATGGAATTTGGCGGTGAAATGATCGACTACGTGGATATGTACGATTCTACGTGGAAAGAGCTTCCGTGGAAATTCGAGGGCGGAACGCCGATCATCGCAGGCGCGATCGGACTTGGTGCTGCGATCGACTTCCTGGAAGAAATCGGGATGGAAAACATCGAGCGTCATGAAAAGCACCTGGTGAAATACGCCATGGAGCAAATGCGCGAGATCGAAGGACTGAAAATTTACGGACCGCAGCAAGACCGCAGCAGTTTAATTACATTCAATCTGGATACGGTGCATCCGCATGACCTGGCTACTGTGCTGGACAGCTACGGGATCGCAGTTCGTGCAGGCCATCACTGCGCACAGCCGCTTATGCGCTGGCTGAATGTGACGGCTACCGCTCGGGCAAGCTTCTACCTGTACAACACAGAGGAAGAAGTGGATGTGCTGGTAGCGGGATTGAAGAAGACGAAGGAGTATTTCGGCAATGTCTTCTCTTGATGATTTATACCGCCGCGTGATCATGGACCACTACCAGAAACCGCGCAATCGCGGCAAGCTGGAAGAATCCGACGGACTCATTGTTAATTTGAATAACCCGACTTGTGGCGACAGCATCTCGCTCTCTTTGAAAGTGGAAGAGGGCAAGGTGGTAGATGCGAAGTTTCTCGGCGAAGGCTGTTCGATCAGCATGTCATCGGCTTCGATGATGACGGATGCGGTCAAAGGCATGCCAGTGGAGGAAGCACTTGAACTGGCGCACAAGTTCTCCGAGATGATGCAGGGCAAAGAAATCGACGACTCGATTGATTTGGGTGACATCGAAGCTTTGTCAGGCGTAGCCAAGTTCCCTGCGCGGATCAAGTGCGCCACTCTGGCCTGGAAAGCGCTGGAGCAAGGCATCAAACAGGCAGAGCAAAAATAGCATCAGGTAAGGACATGAATGAAGAAGGAGTGAGCAACGATGGCTAAAAAAGCCCCTGAGATACAGGATTACCAGTACGGCTTTCACGATAAGGACGTTTCTGTATTCCGTACGAAAAAGGGTTTGACCCGCGAGATCGTCGAGGAAATTTCCAAGATCAAAGACGAGCCGGCGTGGATGCTGGAGTTTCGTTTGAAAGCTTTGGATATTTTCAACAGCATGCCGATGCCAAAATGGGGCGGCGATCTGGACGACCTCGATTTCGACAGCATCACCTACTATGTAAAGCCTTCGGAAAAGCAAGGCCGCAGCTGGGATGAGGTGCCGGAAGAAATCAAGGCAACCTTTGACAAGCTGGGTATCCCGGAAGCGGAGCAAAAGTTCCTCGCAGGTGTATCGGCTCAGTACGAATCCGAGGTAGTTTACCACAACATGCAGGAAGACCTGGAAAAACTGGGCGTTCTGTTCTGCGACATGGATTCGGCAGTAAAGCTGTATCCTGACATCGTGAAGGAATACTTCGCGACCGTAATCCCGCCAGCAGACAACAAGTTTGCGGCACTGAACTCGGCAGTATGGTCCGGCGGTTCCTTCATTTACGTGCCAAAAGGCATCAAAGTGGAAACACCGCTGCAAGCTTACTTCCGTATCAACTCGGAAAACATGGGCCAATTCGAGCGTACGCTGATCATCGCGGACGAAGATTCGTTCGTGCATTACGTAGAGGGCTGTACAGCTCCGATCTACAGCACGGATTCCTTGCACTCCGCTGTTGTAGAAATCATCATCAAAGAGCGCGCGCGTTGCCGTTACACTACGATCCAAAACTGGTCCAACAACGTATACAACCTCGTAACCAAACGTGCGGTTGCTTACGCTGATGCGAACATGGAATGGATCGATGGCAACATCGGTTCCAAGCTGACGATGAAATACCCGGCAGTTATCATGAAAGGCCCACGCGCCAAAGGTACGGTTCTTTCCATCGCAGTAGCAGGAAAAGGACAGCACCAGGACGCAGGCGCCAAAATGATTCACTTGGCACCGGATTGCACGTCCACAATCATTTCCAAATCGATCTCCCGTGACGGCGGAAAAGTAACCTATCGCGGTCTGGCACAGTTTGGACGCAAGTCGGAAGGCTCCAAGTCCAACATCAAGTGCGACACGCTGATTCTCGATAAACTGTCCACGTCCGACACGATCCCGTACAACGAGATCATGAACGACAACATCACGCTGGAGCACGAAGCGACTGTATCCAAAGTGTCCGAGGATCAGCTTTTCTACCTGCGAAGCCGCGGCCTGTCGGAAGCAGAAGCGACCGAAATGATCGTCATGGGCTTCATCGAGCCATTCACGAAAGAATTGCCGATGGAGTATGCGGTGGAGATGAACCGTCTCATTAAGTTTGAGATGGAAGGCTCCATCGGTTAACCCTTGCGCCACAAGGGTTTCCGGGCTTCGTAAATAGGCGTGCCTATTTATTGCCGCCTGAATTTTGACGTATCGCTCGTAGAGGGATGAAGATGCGTCCATAATGTATGAACATATAAATACGTGTCCGTTTTGACTTTCACGCTTGCGTGCTCAAGTCTTTCGGACACGTATTTTTTGTATGTAGGTGATGATCAAAAAGTAGTTGAAAATAAAAATGTGAAATATATACATAAATAGTAAAATATTATAAAAAACAAATGTAATATAAAATAAAAGATGGAGGTAATAACCTTGAAAAAGTTTATGCTATCTTTTTTGTGTGCAGCAATTTTAGCGGTACCTGGCACCTCTTTTGCAAAGGAACCAGGTGTGGATATTATTGAGACCAACGCTAAAGAAGAGATACAAAATATGGAAACTATAATTGATAACACTTGGGAGGACAGTCCTGATATTTTTCCTGACAGCGACAATAAAGTTACTTTGTTTAGAGAAGATTGTGGATGCGATGATGTTATTCAGAAGAAGACAAACATGATCTATATTGGGGGTGAAATGCCATTGGAGTACACGATTCACAAAGGGCGCCTTGTGGTAATGAAAAGACCTGATCTTCATTACTACACACAAAACTTTGAACAGACTTGGTGGAACCAATATTCTGGAAAGTTCGCCCAAAAAGCCAGCGAAGGACTGGGTACTTACGTAAGTTTCAGAATAGGTGGTAAACTTCCATATATGGCAAGATTGTTGAAATTAAAAGATCGGGGGGAAAAACCTTTCCAATATGCGGATTATGCTTTTGGGGTACTTGGATATATGGAGCAAGAACAGATACCGCTTTGGGGTGATATTATCTCTGCTGGTGTGCCTAAGAGCGGAACTGAAATTTCTATTGTTTACATTAGCAAAACAGGTAAAGATAACAGCTGGAAGTATCGAGCAAGATTTGAAGTTGAAGATGATGGGACGGTTAAAATCGACCATTGGACTGTGAAATAGTGATAAAAGGGAAGCACTCTCGCTTCCCTTAAAAATTTTGTTGGTATACAATAAGTGGAAAAATAGGGGGACGGAAATGTACACTGGTGTGTTTAGTATCAGTGATTTGTTAGGTATAGCAGTTGGAATTGTTTTTTTTATGGTGATTAAATATACATTTAGTAAACAAAAGTCAACATGGAGCTATAAGGTGAGGGAGTACATCATACTCGTAATGATTATTTGGGTATTAAAATCCCTGGTTAATAAGTTCTTTTGATATATTCGTAATTAAAAATCGTTCTCGGAAAAGTTATTGAAGATTGTGGGCTGATATACAGTAAAAGCTCCGGAACATAATTCTGTAGGCTTTCATTGATGCTCAAGAAATCTCATGAAAAATGTAGAGAGAAGCGAAAAATCTATCGTGCAAAAGAACATGCAAATACGTGTCCGCTTGTGACTTTCACGCTCGCGTGCCTGGTCAATCGGACACGTATTTTTGTATTCGCATGAATGTTCCTTCCAGCAAAAGTCGTCCTCTCTTCAAAGCAACCACGCATCATGCCCCACATGCCCCGTGAACAACCATCGTGCAACGAGTCGAGAACACCCGTGACAAAACCCCCACCAAACCCCCCACCAAACCCGTACATAACAATGACACGAAACAAAAAAAGAGAGGCAATATCGCCTCTCTTTTCACAACGATTACCAATCCGGCTCCACCAGATAAGGCTTCGCTTTTGGCTTTGCAGCGGCACTGACGTCTTCTGATACGACGGGCGAGGAAAAGAACAAGACAAGAGCAAGAATCCAAAGAATCTTTTTCATGAAGCTTTCCTCCTTTTCTATGTTTATATAATATTATCACATATATCTTCAAGAATTTCCATATTTTTGAAAGATAGATTTTTGTTGTTTGTGCGATGGTGGCGGAGGAACAGGCGGATGCCATCGATGACCTCGGAGGTTGTGCCCAGTTGTTTGAAATATTTGATGCTTTCGCTCAGGCTGTGGAATCCTTGATCGAACTTCTCCAGCGAGATCAAGCAGAGTGCCTTGCGCCTGTAGTATTGCGCCAATGTTTTCATTCGATAAGGATGTTGCGGCGTGGCTTCCGGGAGAAACTGATCTTCCGATTCGATCAGCCGCAGAAGCTCGTCTGTTTTTCCAGCCTCCAGATAAGATGCCATGAGGTCGACGACGATGGATATCCGCCCTTCTTTTTTCGCCTCCTGCAAGCAGACGCGGAACAACTCGATCGCTTCCTCGTGCTGGCCTTTTTTCGCCAACAGGGTGGCGCGAAAATGATTTTTGCGAAAATCGGCGTATTGGCTGTTCTCGTATTCTTTCAAGTAGATGGCAGCGACGTGGATGTCTCCGAAGTAGACACATGAGTTGAACAGCGAGATGTAGGCCGATGCTTTTTGCTTGCTATCCGTCCGATCCTCGCGCAAGCCCAGCCTGCATAACTCGATGCTTTCGTCGTGCAGTCCCAGAATGTTGGCGTGAACACCCATTTTGTAATAGTAGTCGATGCGATCTTCTGTATAGAGATGCTCGGTGTAGAGGAGCAGCTCCTTCCCGCGACGATACGTTTCCTCGAAACGGGAGAAGTCGTCTCGTTCGATCAAATACCGTTCATACAGGGCGCTGGCGAGATAGGATGGTATGCCCCGACTTCTCGTGAATGTAATAATCGAATCGCATAAAATACGTTTGATTCGCTTGTTCTCCGTATCTCTGGCGGTGCCGTCGATATGATCCAACGCTCTGAATGTATCAATCCGGGGAGATTCCAAATAGCGAATGGCAACTTTCGCGACAAGTGCTTCCCAGCCTTCCCGAATCACCTCTGCCAGGACAATTTCCAGCGTTTTCGGATGATAGGTCGTGTCTACAAAAGCGTTTATGATCGTGCTAGGCGCTATATCCATAGCGTCCGCTATTTTTTTCCACGTGGTATAACTGGGCCGCTTCGTCTCCCCCGATTCAATGGAGGATAAGGTACTTTTGCTGACCCCGGACATTTCTGCGAGATCTGAAAGAGATAGATTGCGTCGACTACGATGGCTGCTAATGAGTTCACCTAATGAAAGCGACACCACACCGAGCCTCCTTTTCCATTATCTGTATCTATACCCACTTTACCACAAAATAAATTGGACGGGTCAATAAATTTCCAGTATAGGCAAACGTATCAGAAAATAAAAAGGGGGAGGGAAGTCTTTGCTGAGAAGACACCCGGCTGTTCCCTTGCGGACTGTACTTTGAAGTTGGTTATACTCGCAAATTTTCGATTTCCTCATATTTACAATTTAAATTTACAAATGTAATATTATCAACATATCATTTACAACTGTAAATTTAAAGGAGTGAATGCGTGGGAGAATTGCCGAAAATATCTGAATCGGAACCGGAAAACATGAAAGAGATTTGGAAGAGAAGCCCGATCACGGCTGAGCAGATTGCGATTTATTTGTCCGACTCCAGCGAGCGGAGCGACCAGGCGGTTCGATAGGGTGATCGAACTTTTGCAACAGGTGCTACAGGAGAAGAAAGAGAAAAAGGAAACGGTTCTCAGACCTAAGCAAAGGCTGGAAACTATAAAAAGAGGGAAAAGACATGGATATGGTAGTTGACGTTTTTTTATGGTTCTTTTATTCCACACTGACCGCAAGTGTTGTTGCCTTGCTGGTGATGGCTGTGCAAAAAATGTTTCATCGCCGCATGAGCGCACGCTTTCGCCATTTGCTGTGGATGATCGTCTTGCTTCGGTTGCTGCTTCCTGACTTCCCTGACAGCCCTGTCAGCATGTTTCACGGACTGCCATATGCTTCCGACATAAAAAGAGCTGTTCTTGCGCTAAATCCTTTTGCGGACGGGCAAACGTCCAAGGAATTACCACAAAACAGCCAAGAAAATGTATCTACTCCAAACCATTTTACCACGATGAACGAGAAAAATCATGGGATCGCGAAGCCTGTTCTTTCCGAACAAGCTCAACAGCAACAAGCCCCTGCTGCATCCCGGCATGGTCTTGCCTTGCAATTGATTTCACTGGTGTGGCTGATCGGCTCCGTGACGATCATCGCCGCATTGTTCGCCTATACGCAAAAAATAAAGAGACGGTTTCGGACATACAAACGGATTACGGACGAGCAGACTCTGGCTGTCATGAACAATTGCCGCCGGAAGTTCCGCATCAGGCAGCCGATTCCTTTGTATACGGGAAGCGATTCGATCGGCCCGTACGTTTTCGGAATACTCGCTCCGCGGGTGTATTTGCCACAAGCGATGGAAAAGGAGTTGGACCATGTTCAACTCGCCCACGTTCTGGCGCATGAGGTAGCCCACGTAAAAAGACGGGATACGCTGTGGAACACGCTGAGTGTTTTGGCGCTGGCGATTCACTGGATGAATCCGCTTGTCTGGTTGTGCATGAAACAGATGAAAACAGACGGAGAGCTTGCGTGTGACGCATGTGCGCTGGAAGTTTTGGGAGAAGCCGAGGCGATCCCTTATGGACTGACCATGATTGAGTTTCTCAAGCATGCATCGACGAAACAGAGCCGGCAACCGTTGCTGTTCTTTTTCGAATCGAACGATAAAAAGGAAATTCTCAGGAGGATTACGATGATCCAATCGTTTAAAAAAGGCTCTTACCGCTTGTCGGCAATCGCTGGCGTGTGCGTCGTTTGCATCGGGACAGCGGCGTTGACCCATGCGGCCCAGCCGGGAGCAGGAACCATACAGGAGAGCCATGCTGTGAGCAGTTTGGCGGCGAACAAAAAGGAAGTGCTGGTTGATGCGCCGATTCGAAGCTATACGGAATTGGAGAGAGCAGTCAAGGTCGCGGATTTTCCGTTTAAAGTTCCCGCTGCTTTACCAAAAGGCTATATGTTGCTAGGCATCGATGTAGGACCTGAGGATGTCATGAAGCACGGATCAGACGAGAACAAACATACAGGAAAAAAACGGACAATGGTCCGCATGTATTTGCAAAAGATGGGAAATGACGGAGAGCATGATTACATTGACGGCGGCCTGGAAATTACCGCAATCCATGGCGGAGCGGGGCTGGATGCCGCTTACACGGAAATTGTCAAAGAAGAAGAGCTGGGCTGGCCCATCCGGGACGGCAGCATCAAAGAGATGAAAAAGGAAACGCTGAATGTACAAGGAGTGAATGTGCTAAAGGCGGCTGCCCACAGGGAAAAGGAAGTGGACAAATACAGCGTCTGGCTGGATAACGGCGTACAGTATCGCATCCATAATCGTCTGGATGGCGTTCTTGGAAAAGACATCACAGACGCCGATTTCGCCAAAATGATCACTAGCATGACAGCTCCTGATCAGCAGGCGTACAAACAATACACCGTGCAACGAAAAGGCGCGTCCCGCGATATTTATGACACCGACGATTTGCAGCAAGTGCAAAAAGCGATCGGATTTGCACCCAAATTTCCCGTTCAGCCCCTCGGGAAGTATCGGATCGAACGTGCTCAACTTCAACCAGCAGCAATTTATCTAGGGGAGAAGGACGGCAAGGCAAGTGAAAGCCAGCTGCTCAATATGGAGTACATGGGAGCGGACATCAACCAGGAAGGGATTTACCAATTCTGGTTTGTGCAGTTCAAAGACGTTAACCTGTTGGAGCAGTTCAAAAAAACCGGAATGGTCCTGGACGGCTCCACAGAGAAACGTACAGGAAAAACCAGTTCTGTCTCCATTGCTGGAAAAGAAGTGATCAAAACAGAAGTGCTTCAGGAGAATGCCTCTCCACAGCTGCTTCATGTCAGCTACACTTGGGCAGAGCAAAATGCATACTACGCAATCGGATTTAGCCTGGTCAAATCGAAGAACAATCCTGATTGGGACAAGAATATCGATCAATCTGTGCTGGTGGAATACTTGATGAAGCAACAAAAGATGAACCTCGCCGATCCGAAGTAAGACAGAAGAAAAGGGGCGTCGACCTGGACGCTCCTTTTTCAATGAACAAACAAACACTTAACCTTGGATAGTGGAGGGGAAATGATGATTTCTCCTACAATAATCGTGCCCGTTGTAAATTTTTCCTTATCCGCTGATGGAACGCCGTGTGCGATGAAAGTCGCCCGCACGGTGTAGGCTCGAGCAAAACTCCCGCGCAAAAGATGGGAGCAAGTCGAGAATAGCGGATTGCCGGCACCTGCTTTGAACGTTGTGCTCAAAAGCAACGGCATGTTTGAAATCGCGTTTGCCGATAACTTGAATTGGCGCGAGAACATTGTCCGTATCCGCAACAAAACAGAAAACAGGATCATCGCTGAGAGTGACATCGATACGACACAAGCCGGAAAAATCATGATGAATCAGTCGAACTACGTCTATGAGCCGGGGAGATACGAATTTGTCATTTCCGCAACAGGCTACCAGGATGTGACAGTCGAGATTGACGTGGCTCCGCCAGTGGCGCCCCCTGCCTTAACAGGGACGGTCGTGAGTGAGCATGAATTTCACATCACGTTTTCGGACGATCCAAGCTGGCGCGAACACATCACGAAAGTATGGGATCGCTCGAACGAAAGATGGATTGACGGATTCCGGCTGGATACCACTCAGCCAGGAAAAGTTATCATGAATGTTCAGGGAAGAAACTATGCGCCTGGTACGTATGAATTTGCTATCACGGTAGACGGATACACGAATGCCATCGTGGAGTTTGAGGTCATAGAACGTCGATAATGTTGTGCATGAAAGCTCCATCAGCGGCCCCCGGGAAAAGTCCGGGGGTTTTCTTTTGCCGAAAAAGGCTTGCCGGGATTGCGATGAAAGCCGCAATGGGACGCACCGTGAGCAAAAAAACAGCCAAGCGGGACATATTCGCCCCGCTCGGCTGTTGACTGAAAAAGACTATTGCCTGCTTTGCAAGCGGCAAGACAGCTCATCCAAGGCTTGGATAATCGATAATAATCGCTCGGAAGTGGAATCGAGCTGATCGGCTGATTGCGCGGAAAGCGTGACCTGTTGCTCGATTTTTTGCAGTTGGGAAACCATGCTGCCAAGCGAATGATTGATTTCTTTGGAAGAAGCGTTTGACTTGTCCGCGAGCTTGCGCACTTCATCGGCGACGACGCCAAAGCCGCGCCCGTGTTCTCCCGCCCGTGCCGCTTCGATGGCTGCATTCAAGCCCAGCAAATTCGTCTGCACAGACACATCGGATACGAAGCCGCTCAATTTCTCGATTTCTTCGTTTTGCTCTTTGAGCACGCGCATGGATTGGGCGATCTCTTCATTGTATACGGCAAGATTGGTTGCAGACTCGGCAAACACAGAGGAGATGCGCAACGCTTCCTGGGTAGTCGTGCTTAACTCGGCAGCCATTTGCTCCATGTTCTCGCGGTAGATCGCATTTTCGCGCATAGTTTCGCCTATGTATTGTTCCAGAATGATCGCGGAATCAAAGAACACCCTTTTGGACAGCGCCTGGTAAAAGGCATCCGGATCGCTGAGGGAGTGCAGCCTTTGGGAAAACAGCCGCAAATAAAGAGAATAGCCCCCCAAAAACCAGGAAGCGGACAAACCGATTCTGGCATGAGTGGAGCCGATCCGTTGGCGACTTGTGATGTAGTGGGCGTCGATGACATTGCTCGTCAGCGATTCCACGTAGTCATACTGCATGTTTTTCAGTCTGTCGACCGCTGCATTCGCCTGTATCAACTTGCGCAGATGCGAATGCTTTTCCAGTTCTTCGTAAAAACAGTCAACAATTTCGTGCAGGTGAGTCTGGACGTACTCTTTGTGACGAGCTAACAAATCCAGATCCGCCTCCGTCAAAGCGTAAAAATCCAGTAGTTCTCTCCACTTCTTTTCTACTTCAATCAATGCTGCCGACCCCTTTTTCTTGTCTGATTGTCTGATAGGTTAAGAAAACACTTTTCAAATTTTACCAGAAAATCTATAGGAAAATGCGATGATTTTGTGAATACTTTGCATAATGTTCCGCTGCTGAAAGAAATTGGGGAACATGTACATTCGTTTGGGGCAATGATAAAATAAATAGGTATGGTCAAGGGGCTGGATCAGAAATAAGATACGCTCAGTATGCTTGCGATTCGGAGCATGCTTTTTTCGGGTGAACCGCACATTTTTTTCTTGTTGAAGCGAGGATATACATATGCTAGTAACAGGGCAACTGATCGATCATTGCGAGCGTTTTTTCGGGTGTCGGGGAGAATTGTATCAGCTCGAAGCGGCGGATGTGCTGATTGCGGTTTATCCGGCATCGCGCAGGCGCGGATGGTGGACATACGTGACGCTGGAGTTGCACAAGACCGGAGCGAGCGAATGCATGCTGTATTCCTATCAGTTTCAAAAAGGAATGATCGCGCATCTGGCGACGATTGCGTCGGCGGTGATCCGTCAGTGGGAACAGGAGCAGAAGCGCGTGCAGGCAGGAGAGCTGTTCAAGCTGGAAGAGGCGATTGTCGAAGGCTCTGTGCTGAATCACGCCGTGCTTACCCCCGCCTATTTTGAAGAGGTCGGCTTTGAATATTATACGAACGGCGCCGACGTCATCCGCTTCATGATGCTGCATGCGATCGCAGAATCGGAAGCCGGGTATGTCGAGCGTTTTGGACTGGATGCCTTGCAGGAATGTTTTGCGCACTCCGGTGTCGATTCCCTGCATGTTATGCGTACCCCTGCCATCTGAGAAGGGAGCGAGCGGGATGAAAGAAATACGTTTGCGAGTCACAGTAGTGGTCTGGCACGAAGGAAAAGTGCTGGTGATTCGGGAAAAGGGCAAAAACGGAACCTGTTACAGCTTGCCGGGTGGAAATGTGGAGTATTTGGAAGCCATCCCGGACGCCACGAGGCGGGAAGTATGGGAAGAGACCGGACTGCTGGTCGAAATGGAGCGTCTGCTCTGGGTGGACGACCGGATTGATCAGGAAGGCACTGGCAAGCATACGGTGGGGATTGCTGTCCTCGCCAAGCTGGTGGGAGAGGACAAGACGCCGATTCCCGGCGGGCTGGAGGACGAAGAGATCGATTGGGCAGGCTGGGTGACGCTGGAGGAGTGGCGAACGTTGCCACAGTATCATAGCGCGCGGCCCGATCAGGTTTTGCAAGCGTTGAGCGATCCAGTCTATCGCCCGGGATATATGGGAAACATGCTGGATCAGACGAATTGACCAGTTGGCTAATGGAACGATAGCAGCAAAAGCACCGTCCTTTTCATCGGGGAGCGGTGCTTTTTTATGCGCAGCAGACAAGATGCCTGTGAGCTTGGTGGAAAGGAGTCGCTGCCTGCTGTTTGTGGGCGGTGCTTTTTTATGTGCCGCAGACAAGATGCTTGTGAGCTTGGTGGAAAGGAGTCGCTGTCTGCTGTTTGTGGGCGGTGCTTTTTTATGTGCCGCAGACAAGATGCTTGTGAGCTTGGTGGAAAGGAGTCGCTGCCTGCTGTTTGTGGGCGGTGCTTTTTTATGTGCCGCAGACAAGATGCTTGTGAGCTTGGAGGAAGCAGTTGTTATCTGCCAGGCGTGGACGGCGCTGGCTGTTTTTCGGTGACAGAGGCATTTTTTCCTTTGGCAACAGCGAGCACGACGATGACGGTCGCCAGCACGGCTCCCCATGTAAAAGGCTCGGCGAGAAGCAGCCAGGAGGCGATAATCGACAAAAACGGCTGGAAGTATTGGGTCTGGCTGACGCGGGCGACGCCGCCAAGCGCAAGGCCGTGATACCAGGCAAAAAAGCCGAGAAACATGCTGACGACGCTGATGTAGCCAAAGCCAGCCCAGACGGTCCAGGAGGCATGCTGCAATTCCGTCAGGAGCGGACCCGCGATTGGGACGACGAGAAACGGGAAAGCGATAATCAACGACCAGCTGATCACTTGCCAGCCGCCAAGCGTTTTGGAGAGCTGCCCGCCGACGGCGTAGCCGATGGCAGCGGACACGACGGCTCCGAGCAACGCGAGGTCAGCCCATTGCAAGGCGCCAAACCCGGAGAGAACAGCGTAGCCGATAATCGTCAGGCACGCGACTATGCTGGAAAGCCAGTACGTTTTTCCCGGGCGCTCTCCGGCAAAAAAGGCGGCTGCGCCTGCTGTTGCGAGCGGCAGCAGGGCGATAATGACCGCGCCGTGGGTAGCGGGCACGCGCTCCATTGCCCATGAGGAGAAAAAAGGAAAGCCGATCACCACGCCAGCGGAAACGAGGACGAGCTGCCTGAATTGGGCCAAGGACGGCAGCGGAACGCGCTTGAACACGAGAACCAATGCAGCCAAGATGGCAGCGATCAGCGCACGGCCAAGTCCGGCCGATGCGGGCGAGAGCGCAGTGACGACCACTTTTGTCACAGGCAGGGTGAGGCTGAAGCTGCATACGCCGAGCAAGCCGTATAGCATGCCCGCCTTTTCCAAGGTCATGCCGCCGTCAGGCTTTGCGTGTGCGGGCGTGTCTTGCGCCCGTTTTGTGTGTGCTTCCTCAGGTAGAGAGTCTGCTTTCATTTGTGATCCCGTCCTTTGTTGATGAGAAGTGCGAACTGCGAACTGTGTGCTTTCAGCTTAGTAGAGGACGGATGGGAACGGTAGGGCCAATTGGCAGCAGGATGAGTAGGCCAATTTGTCGAAGCTAATGGAAAAAAAAGACGGTGAAGAGGCGGGGACGAGATGGAGTGGAAGCCTGACAAGCTTGCGGGGATTCCGGTGTATCAGCAAATCGCGAAAAGATTGGAGCAGCAAATCGTATCCGGGGAGCTGCCGCCAGGCGCTTCTTTGCCGCCCGAGCGGGTATTGGCGAGAAGATTCGGCGTAAACCGGGGAACGGTATCAGCGGCATATGAGGAATTGCGGGCAACAGGGCTGTTGCAATCGTGGCAAGGAAGCGGTACATGGGTCAGCCGACATTTGTGGGGAGTCCAGCAAATGCCGAACTGGTACAAATACACGAACGGAGGGGCGTTTTTGCCTGCCTATCCGCTTGCCAAACGCATCCAGGATGCTTGCCTGGATTCCTCGATCATTAACCTGGCGAAAGCAGAGCTGCATACGTCGATGATTCCGTCTATGTCTGCCGAGCAGTTGGGCGGTTTGAAGCATATGCACCTGGAGCTTGGCTACGCGCAGCCAAAAGGAGATCCGGGACTGCGGGCCGTGCTGTCCGAGCATTTGGCGCAGCATTACGGGATCAAAGCGGACAGCGAGGAAATTTTGGTGACCTCCGGGGCGCAGCAGGCGCTGCATCTGATTACGCAGTGCCTGTTGAATCCGGGCGATGCGGTCGCGATGGAAGGGCCGTCTTACTCGTATTCCTTGCCGCTGTTCAGCTCGGCCGGGCTGCGCCTGTTTCGGCTGCCGCAAGACGAGCAAGGGATCATCACGGAGGCATTGGTTGCGTTGCATCGAGAACAGCGGATCAAAATGGTTTTCGCCAATCCGACATACCATAATCCGACCGGAATTGTGATGAGTGAACCGAGGCGGGCGCAGCTTTTGGCCGCTTGTCAGGACTTGCGGATTCCTTTGGTGGAGGATGACGCCTACGGGGCGCTCAGTCTGGCAGGAGCGGCACTTCCTCCGCGACCGATCAAGGCGATTGACCAAGCGGGACATGTGCTTTACGTCAACAGTGTGTCCAAGACGGTAGCTCCGGGGCTGCGGATCGGCTGGCTGGTGGGGCCGCGCTCTGTCGTGGAGCGGCTTGCTGACGCCAAGCAGCAGATGGACTTCGGCACAAGCAGTATCTCGCAGCAGCTTGCGCGTCATTTTTTGCAGGAAGCAAGCTGGCAGGAGCAAATAAACAAACTCGCCATTTACTTGCGAGAGCAGCAACAGGCGATGAACGCTGCTTTGGAAACCGAATTGCAACAATATGCTGCCTGGAACAGACCAGCGGGCAGCTATCACATCTGGTGCCAACTGCATGAGCCGCTAGAGAAACAGGAGCTGCTGGATCGTGCAATCCGGGAGGGAGTCGTCTTCACTCCGGGCGGGGTGTATGGTGCCGAGCCGGGTTGGCTCCGGCTGACGTATTCGTGGGAAGAGCCGGACAAAATCAGGGAAGGGATTCGCCGCATGAAAAAGGTGCTTCAAATGAGCAAGCGATAAGGAACGTCCCCCTGGACCATACTAGGAAAATCACACCAGGATGGAAAAGGGGGAGTACGATGGGATTTTCGCTTGTTATCGGATTTCTCGAATCCCTGACCTCTTATTATTTGGTCATTTTGCTTTTGGTGGTCGGCCTGATTTTGCGTTTTCGGTACTATGTCGCCTACCGCAATCGGCAGCTGACCCGTGATGCGGCTGTACGAGACCTTCAGGGGGACCGCCAACAAGATGCGGATTTTGTACGCTGAGGCATGGATAACAGAAAAAATGCCGGTATCCTGTACGCTAAGGATTACTGGCATTAACAATTGATCTGCTACTTCGGATTATCTTCTGGAAGTAGCGAATATTCTAAACCCATAAAACTAGCTACAGAGAGCTTTTCTTCGTTTATGACCTGAAATCGGTAACTAGCAGGAGACAGTAGCGCCTGGTTATCAGCTTCTGTTACATTTTCTTTTAGCTTTAGCCGTTGCGAAATCGTATACCGATTCTCTTTGCTGTTTAACTCAATTTGAACGAGTGAAGGAGTCTCAACAAGCAAATTTTTAATTGTCTCGTTCCCTGGCAAATCTGCAAACGTAAAGTAAATGGGTTTTTCAGTATGCATCATTTTTTCTTTCAAATGGTCCGAAAGTAAGATTCGTAACGTGAGTTCTACCGAATTACCGTTTTTTGTTATCTGAAGCACGGATGTTTTTAAATTCTCACCTGTAAATTCATCAAAATATTCGTAAACGCTTACATATGACTTCTCTTTAGGGACTGTATCAGATGAACTAGCCTCGCTGCAACCGCTAAGGAGAACTATGAACAGAAGGAGAAAACTATAGAGAGGGCGGATCATAGATCTCTTGATTTTTTGCTAGAATACTCTTTGTACGAGTATTTCACGTTAACATAGTGAGAATCTTTTACTCTGCCTTGAAAATATTCGACTAAGCTTCCGGTTGTTTTTACGGCTTTCGATCCGTATTCAACAGTTGTAAGAGTACGCTTTGGTATGACCCATGTATGGGTTGTTTCTACAGTATCTTCACTTCCAAATGAAACTTCTGCATTAATGCCTACTTTCCCCTCTATTATCCTCCAGTTGACTTTTGTCTCGGCAGACGCACCTATTTTTCCAGTCAGAAAGGTTTTTCTTGTCACTTTTCTTGAAAAGGAATCGTTTTCGTTACTATCATTTTCAATATCAGCCTCATAGGATTTTGAATTGTATAGGTCCTTAGAAGAAATTTCATAGACTTTTCCAGTCATATCATTTCCTAAAGGCCTAAATTTAGATGAATCGTTCTTTGTAAGGGCATCTGTAAAATCGTACTCTACTGGGTTCTCATATACACGTTCAACGATCTGTAGGTTACCTATTTTAATAGGCGCACCTTGAGATACTGCGAAGGCAGAACCAGCTCCAGATACAACTAAACTGCTAAGTAAGAGAGTTGCGAAAGAAAGTTTTTTAATATTCATTTTTATCCTCCTGTATATTATCAGAATTTTTAAATACAAAACGATTACAATATATATTTTCAATTAAGGTTGTGATTACTTCGATTCAAATATCATTCTTGATTGAATTAACAGAATGTACTGATCTAATTGCTGACTTAATTCCACGACTTCATCATCCAACAAATCATTCTTCTCCAAAAACAATTGCACCAGTTGTTCCCTTAATTGTTCCACAATGTTTTTCAAATGATCTACATCGTGATAAGTCTCTCCTTCCCGATCTAAAGGTAGCATGGTACTTTTACTTATAGGAGCTGTAACTGCTCCTCCTGTGGGCGTTCCTTTAACCTGGTGAAGGGGTGGAACGCCCTTTTTATAGGCAATAGCTCCTATGGTTATCACTTCCCTTTTTATTACAATAAAGTACATTTATAACTATATACTAACATTCAAAAAGTTAGCGATTGATAAAATTTGAATAGTAAAAAAAAACATCCTCAAAAGAGGATGATTACTTTTAGTGTTTATCCACCAACACCGTGCTCATATTGTATAACGGTTCCTTTAGGAATTGCTGTTTGTCCACTCGCGACGCTGCTACACAGTCCCAAAACTAGAGCTATTGATAGCAAAATCGACCTCTTCATTTCGTATCCCCTCCATGATTCGCTTGTACTCCCTTTGTTGTTGATCTGTTGCATGTGATCGGAAAGTTTCAAATAGTGTAACGCAACGAATGAAATTACTGTCATTCTTCATGATAGCCGATAAAACCAGACAACGTAAAGTATCCTCCATTCCGCTTACGTACTGGTCATTGTGAAGTCGATACATAGCTAGCTCATATCGAAAACGAAAATAACGATCCGTCTGGATGGGATCACTGTAATCATTAAAATCATTAATCTGATTTGAAATTTGTTTGAGAATCTCATCCACTTTAAATCTATGCTTATTGGCTGATTCCATAATGCCTATTAGGCCAGAAAGGAGTTCGTTGGGGTGATCGATAAGGAAACGAGTGTATATAGGCAGAACATCGATGTCACCCAGAAGGACCTCTAACGTATATCGATTAGCCGTTGCCCACAGTCGAAACTTTTCTACCTCTATCCGTCCAGTTTCATCCAATAGTTCAAACCCACTCAGATCAGCATAACCAGAGATATACTCCTTCGCTTCTTCATACAATCCTTGTTTTTCCAGGGCAGCACTCTTCAAAAGGAATCCCTGACCGTAGTATACAACTAAATGCCGTTCTGTCTTCAGCGGAAGGGTTTTTCTGTTGATTTTTCGCCCACGCAACTCATTCTGATAAACAGCAGTTGCCAACTCTCTTAGCTCATCTGCATAGCGCTCTACCTCTTTCCATTTGTGAAGCGAAAAGCATACATTGGCAAGCTGTAATAGGGCATCCAATTGATAGTTTTCAGGCAGTCTCTTTCGATATGGGTCAAATTGTATAACTGCCCTCCAATTTTTCTCGGAATCGGTGCCTTGTAGAACTCGAAATAATCGATACTGTGCGATGACAAAACGTTCATTGTGGCTGTCTTTATCCGTATCAATGACGAACTGATAAAAAAGAACCGACTCCTTACGTTTCCCTTTGGTAAAAAGTTGCTCAGCTACCTGAAAAAGAATGGATGTGTTTTTCTGATAGTCCAGTAGCTTGGAAACAATCGAATCAATGCAATCCCGCCGACCAATTTCCGCGCATCGAACCAGGAATGGGATAACCCTGGAGCGCGAAACTCTTCCTTCTACAAAACACTCTGCCTCGTACAATTCGTACAGCCAGCCTTGAGCTTGCTCAAACACATGAGCGAATGCATCCAAGTGCCCAATCGTCATTGCCCGTGGTGGAATTCGATTTACGAGGTCGCTCAATACTCCCTGATTAATACCTGTTATCTCGCTAAGTCTAGTCAGTGTGTAACCACGTTCTTTTAAATGATATTCAATCTCTGATCGTAATGATCGTTGAACTGTCTTGCCTTCCCCCATATTACATCTATTCCTCCTTAACACAAGTAACACCAGGCTTCCTATATTTTACAGAAGGTGCAATCTTATGTAAATATTTTACAAAAAAATATCACCCTTCAATATTTGTGAAGTGCCCCCTGTCAAGTAGACAGTGAAAAAAACAAAAAGCTTAGACACCAATCTGAACCTAGGTTGGTGTCTTTTTTATGCCACAGAACTTTGTAAATAGTGCCTATATTCTAGGGGCGTCATACAGTTTAGCCTTTTCTGGTACCGATGATTATTGTAGTAATGTATGTATTCCGTAATGGCTACTTCTAGCTCTTCGTATGTATTGAATTTCTGGAGATAGTACATCTCCGATTTTAACGTTCCCCAGAATGATTCCATTGGACCATTGTCGATACACCTAGCTACCCTCGACATGCTCTGAGTCATTCCCGTATCATCTAGTTTCTTCTTGAACATTTTGTTCGTGTATTGAAATCCTCGATCACTATGAAAGATGGGTTTCGCATTAGGATATGCCCGATGGGCAATATCAAACGTTCTAAACACAAGCTCATTGTTGTTCGAGTGCCCAATCACAAAAGAAACAATACTTTTATCCGACAAGTCCAGAATCGCACTCAAATAAGCCTTGCTTTGAAGGCCGTACTTCATTTCCGTTACGTCTGTGAGCCACTTTGTACCGAATTCTACGGATTTGAAATCCCTGCTCAAGACATTTTCTGCCGTGATTTCAGGCGTTGTCGGAACGTAATTCTTTTTCTTTTTGCGGCAAACGGATTTCAATTCTAAAATACCCATGAGTCTGTATACGCGTTTATAGTTGATAGAAAGATGGAACTGTCGATTCAGTTTGATGGTCATCTGGCGATAACCAAGAATCCCCTTTTTTTCTTCGTAGGCACGCTTAATCATAGGCAGCAACCCTTTGTTGAATTTCTCGTTTTCAGTTTCTTTCCTATTTCGCCACTTATAATACGACGAACGCGGAATCCCTGCGATTTCACAAAGCTGACTGATGGCATATGATTTACTGTCGTACAGATTACGGATGGCAAGATAAATAGGTTCATTGCGGACTTGGTTTAGGGTCGCCCCCTTTGAATTTCGTCTAGCTTTTTTAGAAAATCGATCTCCATTTGCTTTCTTTTATTCTCAGCTTGAAGCAATGTATTTTGTGCTCGTAGCTTCTCCACCTCAGACATCTCGTTTTCAGATTTTCGTTTCCCACGTTTGTCCTGAAGCGCATCTACGCCAAATTTTATGTATTTGTGTGTCCATGAGTAAACCTGCTGATAGGAAACCTGAAATTCTTTGGCTGTTTGGGCATGATTATGCTGATGTTCTAAGCAGAATTTCACAATTTCGATTCTTTCTTCGAAAGTAGTCGCTCGTCCTTTTGTCATGATTGGTGTTCCTCCTGCTCCGGAAGATTTCAACTTCTCATGACCATTATACTTTAGAATCCATTTACGCAGTTGGCGGGTTGATTTAATGCCATATCGCTTACATATCTCCATATGAGAAGCACCGCCAGCTAGATAGTCCTCAACAGCAGATAACTTCAGTTCTGCGGAATAAGTCCTGTTCTTAGGTGTACTGAGCAGTCCATCTGGACCTAATGATTGATAGGTTTGAAGCCATTGTTTCATGGAGGAAAAGGTAACGTCTAGCGTGCTTGCTAGATGATTGAGAGAATCTTCTCCACGGAGATATTTTTCGATAGCTGCGATCTTTTCTGGTCCAGCTATTTTTGCTTTATGGGACATAAAAAAATGCTCCTCCTTACAGGTAGACAGTTTTATTATTTCAACTGTCTACCCAAAGGGGAGCATATCATTGTTCATTTAGATTACACCTTCATCCTGAATATAGTTGGCCTCGACCAAACACTCTAAATAACATACCGTGTAGACATTTTCTCCGATCCGCAGCTGTTGCTGGACGTAATCGGAGCTGCCGCTCATCTGCTCGGCCAGTTCCTGTTCCCAATTCACGATCAAGCCCTCCTGAAAAGGAATACGAGTAGTGTTCAACAAGCGCCCAAATATATGCAGGGCAACCATTGCAAAAGGGCGGAATCGGAGTATAATAAAACATATATTTCGCTAGGTAAACATTTTTGGTGGAGGCAAATTTCTATATTTTTTTGACCAAGAGTTGCCTTGGGGCAAAAAAGGTGACTTGATCCACAAATTGAGGTGAAGGGTTATGCTATCCAGATCAAACTCAGGCGAAGCTGCCCAAAATCAGCAAGCATGGAGAAAAGAGGCGGATGGGCCATCGTTGCCGGAAG
This sequence comes from Brevibacillus sp. HD3.3A, assembly GCF_013284375.2. NCBI lineage: Bacteria > Bacillati > Bacillota > Bacilli > Caryophanales > Paenibacillaceae > Brevibacillus > Brevibacillus sp. HD3.3A. The sequence continues at coordinate 5,045,841 of NZ_CP085874.1, read as the reverse complement.
TCCACCGCTCTATGAAAGTTCCGACCAAAGGCTCGTGGGTTCGCAAGTTTCTAGCTTTCGCTGGCCCCGGCTATCTCGTGGCGGTCGGCTATATGGACCCGGGCAACTGGGCGACGGATATTGCGGGCGGCTCCCTTTTCGGCTACTCCTTGCTCTCCGTTATTTTGCTATCGAACCTGATGGCGATCTTGCTGCAAGCGCTGGCTGGAAAGCTGGGGATTGTGACAGGAAGAGACTTGGCGCAGGCATGCCGGGATCACTACAGCAAGCCGGTAGCCATGGGACTGTGGGTACTGTGCGAGCTTGCCATCGCGGCGTGCGACCTGGCAGAAGTCATCGGGGCGGCAATCGCCCTGAATTTGCTTTTCGGAATACCGCTCGTGTACGGTGTGTTGATTACCGCGCTTGATGTCATGATCGTCCTGTTTTTGCAAAACAAAGGATTCCGCTATATTGAAGCGCTCGTGATTGCCCTGATTGCGACGATCGGTGCTTGCTTCGCATTCGAGATGTTTTGGTCGCAGCCGGACATCGCCGGGATTCTCGGCGGCTTCATCCCCAGCACAGAGATTGTGAAAAATCCGGAGATGCTCTACATTGCGATCGGGATTTTGGGGGCGACGGTCATGCCGCACAACTTGTACTTGCACTCGTCCATCGTGCAAACGAGACAGTACGACCAGACGACGTTGGGGAAAAAGGAAGCGATCAAATACGCAACGCTCGATTCGACGATTGCCCTGGTGTTCGCCATGGCGATCAATGCAGCGATCCTGATCTTGTCCTCCGCGACATTTCACCAGGCGGGGATGACAGATGTGGCCGACATTGCAGACGCTTATCACCTGCTGGCTCCCCTGCTCGGCACGACGCTTGGCAGCATTTTGTTCGGGGTCGCTCTGTTGGCGGCGGGGATGAACTCGACATTGACGGGAACGCTCGCAGGCCAGATCGTCATGGAAGGCTTTTTGAACTTGCGAATCACCCCATGGCTGCGCCGGTTGATTACCCGCCTGATTGCCATCGTGCCAGCCGTCATCGTCACCGCGCTGTACGGCGAGAGCGGGGCTACCGACTTGCTGATTTTGAGCCAGGTCATTTTGTCCCTCCAACTGTCCTTTGCTGTCGTGCCGCTCGTTAAATTCACCAGCGACAAGGCCAAAATGGGCGAGTTTGCCAACGCCGGGTGGCTGAAATGGCTGGCCTGGATCGTGGCGACGATCATTATGGGGCTGAATCTGTATTTGCTCGTGCAAACATTTATCGGATAAAAGCGAGAAAATCCTCTCTGTATACAGGGAGGATTTTCCTTAATTATGAAACCTTTTCCGAGCTGAAACGTATGAAAAATAGATGCAATCTTGGAAAGGAGTGACAAGCGTGGGCGTACTTGAAACCGTCTACATGGTCTGCCTTGTGAGTGGCATTATTTATACCGTCTTATCGCTTTTATTCGGCGATGCGGTCTCGGATTGGCTCGATCATTTTCATTTGCCGCTGTTTCAGCCAATCACTTTTGTCAGCGGCCTCACCGCTTTTGGCGGCGCCGGGTATATTTTGTCCCGTTTTACCAGTTTGTCTGACCTCGTCGTGTTTGTGTTGGCCGCGGTCATCGGTGCGGGTTTGGCAGTCTTCGCGTACTTTCTCTGGGTAAAGCCGATGAGCCAGGCAGAGAACTCAACAGGCTATTCCATGACCCAACTGGGCGGAAAGCTGGGCGAGGTGGGCACGACGATTCCGGCAGAGGGCTTGGGCGAAGTGCTGTTGCCCATGCTCAGCGGGACGACCTACCATATGGCTGCCAGTCTGGAGCGGGTAAGCATCCCGCAAGGAACGCGCGTCGTAGTGGTAGAAGTGCGCGACCATGTCTTGTACGTTATTCCTTTCCAGCCTGAATCATAGAAAAAGGAGCTGAGAGTGCATGTTTGAACCGGACATTTTAGTAACGGTCGGTATCGTAGTCGCAGTCTTTCTCGTTTTGGGGATCGCATTTTGGGCAAGGTACAAAACCGTTGGTGCCGATGAAGCGATGATCGTGACAGGGAGTTATTTGGGCACGAAAAATGTGCTGAGCGACGAGTCTGGCCGCAAAATGAAAATCGTCCGCGGCGGCGGTGCGTTCATCCTCCCGATTTTTCAACAAGCAAATTTTCTGAGTCTTCTGTCCCACAAGCTCGATGTGTCCACGCCAGAAGTATATACAGAGCAAGGTGTACCTGTCATGGCGGACGGTGTGGCGATTATCAAGGTCGGCGGTTCGATCGAGGATATTGCCACCGCTGCTGAGCAGTTCATGGGCAAAAAAGATGAGGCTCTGCGTGCCGAGGCGCAGGAAGTGCTCGAAGGCTACTTGCGGGCGATTCTCGGCAGCATGACGGTGGAGGAAATTTACAAAAACCGCGAGCGCTTTGCCCAGGAAGTTCAATCGGTCGCGACCAAAGATTTGAAAAAAATGGGGCTGTCCGTGGTCAGCTTCACGATCAAGGATGTGCGCGACAAAAACGGTTATTTGGCAGCGCTGGGGATTCCGCAGATCGCGGCAGTCAAGCGCGATGCGACGATCTCGCAAGCCGACGCAGACAAGGAAGCGCGGATCAGACAGGCCCAGGCCGAAGAAGAGGCGCGCAAAGCCGAGCTGCTGAAAGAAACGAACATCGCGGAAGCGGAGAAAGATAAAGAGCTGAAGGTAGCTGCCTTCAAACAGGAGCAGGACCGGGCGAAAGCAAGCGCGGACCAAGCCTACAAGCTGCAAGAAGCTGTCGCCAAGCAGCAGGTTACGGAAGAAGAAATGAAAATCGATCTGGTGCGCAAGCAAAAAGAGATCGAGCTGGAAGAAAAAGAAATTTTGCGCCGCGAGAAGCAATATGACGCGGAAGTGAAGAAAAAAGCCGATGCGGATCGCTACTCCGTGGAGCAAGCGGCGGAAGCGGAAAAAGCGAAAAAACTGCGCGAAGCCGATGCGCTCAAATACCGGATCGAGGCAGAGGCGAAAGCGATGGCGGAGCAGAAGCGACTGGAAGGTCTGGCGATTGCCGAAGCCGAGAAGGCGAAAGGAAGCGCGGAGGCAGAAGTAACGCGCCTCAAGCTGGAAGCCGAAGCGGAAGGGAAGGAAAAGCTCGCGGAAGCGTTCGAGAAGTTCGGTCATGCCGCCATCTTGGACATCATCGCCAAAATGCTGCCTGAACTGGCCGAAAAAATTGCCGAGCCGATGAAGGCGATCGACAAAGTAACGATTGTGGATGCGGGCGGCGGTCAGGGAGACGGCGTCAACCGACTGAGCGGCAATGTCACGAAGCTGATGGCCCAACTGCCAGAGATGCTCAAAGACGTATCCGGGCTTGATATGAACAAAATGATTTCCGATTTCATGCAAAAGGGCAGTGCGGCGCAGTCTGTTCCAACGGCGAACCAAAGTCAGCCTGTTGCTCCGTCTATCTCCCACTTGCTCGCGGGCAATCCCGCAGATGACAAGGCACGACCAGCAAACAAAACGGATCACAAAGCATAATGCGAAGGTGACAAAACACAAATCCCCCTTCAGCCACAAGGGGGATTTGTGCTGTTTAATCCGCTCGGTCTACTTGCTTGAGTCTACCGGAGTGCTTCATCAGCTCACTGACGGTAACGAAGCTGTAGCCGCGTTTTTTCAGCTCGGGCAAAATTTGTTCCAGCGCCTGCACCGTCTGTTTCCGGTTTCCGCCGTAGTCATGGAACAGGACAATATCGCCGTTGCGGGCGTTGTTCAGCACCTTGTCGACGATCTTTTTGACGCCGGGGTCTGCCCAATCGCGCGTATCCTGATGCCACGACCACATGATGACCAAAAAGCCGGACTGCTTCGCCGTATGCACGATGGACTCGCTGTAGTATCCCCCAGGCGGACGGAACAGCGCAGGTCGTATTCCTGTTGCCGAATGAATCGCTTCCTGAGTCTTTTCGACTTCCTCTCGCAACTGCTCCGGGGAAAGGCGGCGAATATCGGGGTGGCTGTAGGTATGGTTGGCAATCTCGTGCTGATCCTGAGCCAGTAAGCGAACGACTTCCGGGTACTGGCTTACACGTGAGCCAACCACGAAAAAGGTAGACTTGGCCTCGTACTTTTTCAGCAGGGCGGCAATTTGCGGGGTGTAGCCCGGGTCCGGACCGTCGTCAAAAGTGAGGGCAATGATCTTGCTTTTCGTGGGAACTTCCCAGACGATCTCCCCGCGCGTCTCGTAGTATTCGCGATTTTTTTCGCGAATCGCGGACGCCGTTTGGCTGTAGGAGAGAAGCAGGAACACGGCACAGGTGAGGAGGAGCAAGCGTACATGTTTTTTCATAACACACCTCATTGTGGAATCTCTCACCCGTTACTATGCGTCAACTTGTCCAAATTATTCTGTTGTGTACTTGTGGAAAAGACACTTGTTCTTTTTAGGTGGATGCATTAAGCTAGTAACATAATTCATGAAAGAAAAAGACCGGACAAGAGCGGATAGATGGAGGAGTAAAGAATGAAGGTAGCAAAATTTGGTGGCACTTCCCTGGCGAATGCCGAGCAAATAAAAAAAGTGTGCAGCATCGTCATGGCGGATCGGGACAGACGTCTCGTCGTCGTTTCAGCCCCTGGCAAAAGACATAAGGAAGATACAAAAGTAACAGACCTCTTGATCAGCTGCGCGAACCGTTTTTTGCAGCAGCAACAGGCCGAGGAAGAAAAGCAGGCTGTTTTTGCGCGTTATGAGGAGATCATCGCTGAGCTGGGGCTGGGAGAAGCTGTCGCAGAGCAAATCAAAAGCGAGCTGGATGACGTGCTGAGCAATCGGCAAGGCTTGTCAGCGGAGCGCTTCATGGATGCTGCCAAAGCAGCGGGAGAGGATACGTGCGCCAAAATCGTGGCCCACTACTTGCGAAGCTTGGGCGAGGAAGCGAGCTACGTCAATCCGCAGGACGCGGGGATGCTCGTATCCGACGAAGCGGGCAACGCCCACGTTTTGCCGGAAGCTTACGCGAAGCTCGCTTCTTTGCGGGAACGTAGCGGAATTACTGTCTTTCCCGGCTTTTTCGGGTATGCGAAAAGCGGTGAGTTGGTGACGTTCTCGCGTGGCGGCTCGGACATTACCGGCTCGATTTTGGCGGCAGCGGTGACTGCGGAAGTGTACGAAAACTTTACCGATGTCGACTCGGTGTACGTCGTGAATCCGAACTTGATTGCCAACCCGAAGGAAGTGAAGGAAATCACGTACCGCGAGATGCGGGAGCTGTCTTATTCGGGATTCAGCGTGTTTCATGAGGAAGCGCTAATTCCGGCTTACGAGGCTGACATTCCGGTGTGCATCAAAAATACGAACAATCCGTCTGCGCCAGGCACCATGATCGTTGCCGAGCGTCCGTTTGCGACAAACAGGGTGTCGGGAATCGCCAGCGACAGCGGCTTTTGCAGCATTTACGTCAGCAAGTATTTGATGAACAAAGAAATCGGCTTTGGCCGCAAGCTGTTGCAAATTTTTGAGGAGGAAGGGATTTCGTACGAGCACACTCCTTCCGGGATCGACAATATTTCGGTCATTTTGCGCGAGAAAGACCTGACAGAAGAGAAGGAAAAGCGGATCATCGAGCGCATGTTTCGCGAGCTGGGAGCGGACGACGTCGCGGTGCAGCACAGTCTCGCACTCGTCATGATCGTCGGGGAAGGAATGCGCCAATCGGTGGGCACCACAGCCAGAGCGACTACTGCTTTGGCTGCGGCGAAGGTGAATCTGGAGATGATCAATCAAGGCTCTTCTGAAGTCAGCATGATGTTCGGGGTGAAAGCGGCAGAAGCCGACCGCGCCGTAATCGCCTTGTATCAGGAGTTTTTTGGAGACGAAGGGGAGACAGCAGCAGAACTGTTGACTGCTTCGTCCGCCGCTTCTGTCACGGTGTAATCGCGCAACAGAAATGCCCCGTTCTTCCATTGATAGACGCGCCACTCCGGTGTCTCAGACGCCAAGCTGACGATCCAGTAGGAAAGCGTAGGGTAGTGCCAGCCCAAAACGTCTTGTCTGGACGGGATGGGAGCGGTATGCGGGTGCGTGTGCAGGACGCCCAGCCATTGCAGCTGGCGCTTGCGAATGGAGTGAAGCGCCTGGAGAAAGGCAGGGCCGTCCCAGGAAAAGTTGCCTGTGTCCGAAGAGATCGGCATGGCAACTGCATCGGTAATCGTCGCGTCTCTGCCCGCGAGCAGAGCGGAAAACTCATAAGGAACCGCCTCCTGAGCGTCACGCAGGAGGCGGTTCGCTACTTTTCGGCCCATGTATAATTTGTTATCCTTAAACGCAAAGGGGTCACCCAACCAGTCAGTTGTTTTCATGCGAAGGGACTCCTCCTGTTTGATTTCGCTTGATTTTGTTAGGGGTGTTTGCCATGAGTACGATACATGTGGGTGTCTGTGGCTGGGGCGATCATGACACGCTGTACGGACAAGGGGTGCGCAGCGGCGATAAATTGGCGGTGTACGCCAGCCATTTTCCGATTGTGGAAGTAGACAGCTCTTTTTACGCCATTTTACCACAGCGAAACTACGAGTCGTGGGTCCGGGACACTCCGGACCGTTTTGGATTTATCGTGAAGCCGCACCAGGCGATGACGGGCCATCAGCGGGGAGATGCGCCTGTGAACCGGCGCGAGCTGTTTCAACAGTTTGAGGAGAGCATCCAGCCGCTTGTCGAGGCCGGGAAGCTGAAGTCGCTTCTGTTTCAATTCCCGCCCTGGTTTGACTGCACCAGGGAACATGTCCAGTATGTCCAGGCTTGCCGGCAAGCGATGAAGGCGTATCCGTTTGCGGTGGAATTTCGCCATCAGAGCTGGTTCGAAGCGCGGTTTAGAGAGCGCACGCTGGACTTTTTACATAAAATCGAAGCCGTGCACGTCTTGTGCGATGAACCACAGGCAGGGCAAGGATCGGTTCCGATTGTGCCCGCCGTCACGCATTCTTCGCTGGCTCTCGTCCGGTTTCACGGGCGCAACAAATCGGGGTGGCGCGATCCGGGAGAAGGTCAAAAATGGCGCGATGTGCGCTACTTGTACCGCTACAGCGAGGAAGAACTGGCAGAGTGGCTTGTCCACATCCGGCAGATTGAGCAGGAAGCGGATGAAGTTTGCATTTTGTTCAACAATAACTCTGGAGGCGATGCGGCAGCGAACGCCAAGCAGTTTTCAGACATGCTGGGACTTGATCCGAGCGGTTTGAATCCCAGACAGATGGAGTTGTTTTAACAAGGAAGAAAGAAGGGGAGACATGCTTGTAGCCATCGCTGTTTTGTTTTTGGTGATCGGGGTGGTCGCCGGAGTCATTGGCAGTATCGCCGGGCTTGGCGGCGGCATCTTTTTTGTTCCGGCGTTGCTGTTTTTCGCCAACTGGTATGAGCCGAACTCCATGTCTCCGCAAGTAGCGGCAGCGACCTCGCTGCTTGTGATTGCGGTGACGGCGCTGTCCTCGTCCATATCGTATATCAAGCAAAAAAAAGTCGATATGCAAAGCGCCCTGCTTTTTTTTATTGGCAGCGCGCCTGGTGCTATCGTGGGTGTCTACCTTAATACATTACTAGCAACAGAAGATTTTACACTGCTTTTTGGCTTGTTTCAGTTGTGCATGTTCGTCATCCTGATGGTCAAGGACAAACTCCGGCCGCGCCAGATCAACTGGGAAATCAAGCGGCAGTTTGTCGACAACGAGGGCAATGAATACGAGTATGGATATAGCAGGGTGAGTGTCATTACGATCGCTTTTTTTGTCGGGATCACGTCTTCTTTGTTTGGCGTGGGTGGCGGAGTGTTGATGGTTCCGGCGATGATGCTGTTGTTCCGGTTTCCTCCGCACATTGCCACGGCGACCTCCATGCTGGTCATTTTTTTCTCGGCGGTGATCGGCTCGGTCACAAACATTTTTCACGATCATGTGAACTGGCTGTATGCGGCGATGCTGGCACCTGGCGCATGGGCGGGCGGCAAGCTGGGCGCGGTCATAGCCAGCAAGCTGAAAGGACGCACGATTGTGCTGTTCTTGCGCATCCTGATTTTGGCGATAGCTGTACAAATGATCATAAAAGCGATCATCGGTTGACCTTAGAGACAAAAGGGAGGGGAAAGTCGTGGCGGACACCTGGACCTTGCACTTGCTGCACACGAATGACCTGCATAGTCATTTCGAAAAAATGCCGCAGATTGCGACTTGCCTGAAAACAAGCCGCCAGCTGTGGGAGGCCCAACAGGAACATGTGCTGACAGTCGATATCGGGGATCATATGGATCGCATGGATGTCCGCTCGGAGGCAAGCTTCGGAAAAGCGAATGTCCAAGTCATGAACAGATGCGGCTACCAGTATGCGACGATCGGCAACAACGAGGGCATCACGCTGCCCAAAGAGAAGCTCGACGAGATGTACGAGCAAGCGGACTTCACGGTCATCGTCGGCAACTTGCTGGATAAAGCCAGCTCGGCACCTCCACAGTGGGCTGTCCCCTATGCTATCCATACGCTTGGAGAGCTGCGGGTCGCTTTGCTTGGCATGACGATTCCTTTTTCTACTTATCAGAGCCTGGGCTGGGAAATTCTCGATCCGCTTCCGCTTATTCGTGAGCAGGTTGCTGCCTTGCGCTCTTCGGCGGATATTTTGATTTTGCTGTCTCATCTCGGTTATCAGACGGACTGCCGGATCGCCGCGGAAGTCGAAGGGCTGGACGTGATTTTGGGCGGTCATACGCACCATACGCTTCCGCACGGGGAACGGGTCGGAAACACGTTGATTGCCCAGACGGGGCGTTTTGGCGAGCACGTAGGCCACATCCGGCTTGTGTGGGATCGCGACGGCAAACAGATTGCGGATGTCTCGGCAGAGTTGTTTGACACCGCCAGCTACGCGCCGGATGAGGCGCTGCGCGATTTTTTGCAAAAGGAAAAGGCAGCGGCAGATGCCAGTCTGTTTCAGCCGATCGCTGAGCTGGAGCAGGATTTGCACGTCAACTGGACGGAGGAGACGCCGTTTGGCTCGTTTGTGGCGGCGAGCATTCGCAGATGGACCAAAGCAGAAGTGGGGATCGCCAACGGAGGACTGTTGCTGTCCGACTTGCATCAGGGCCGTCTGACGTTTGCCCAGCTTTTGGAAAGCGTGCCGCACCCGATCAACGCCTGCGCTGTCACGTTGACGGGGGAGCAGCTCGCCAGTGTGCTGGAGCAGGCGATCCAGCCGCAAATCGTGCATCGCGAGCTGCGCGGCTGCGGTTTTCGCGGCAAAATCGAAGGCTGGATGGCAGTGGACGGGCTGCGGATTCGTTATGAAGAGTCGGGGCAGCCGCACATCCTCGCGATTGAAGTCAACGGGCAACCGCTAATCCGCGAACGGGAGTATCGTGTCGGTACGGTTGACATGTTCATGTACAATCGCCTGTTTCCCGACTTGCTGCAAGGGCGGGAGATTGAATTTTTCCACCCGGAAATGCTTCGCGAAGTGATTGCCAGTACGATCACAGACCGAACTTTGGTGCAAAGCGCTTTTTTGCCGAGATGGGAAAAGGTGTCCCCTGAAAGTTCTGGGCATGCTATCGAATGAAGCAGGGGGGATGAGCCATGAGATTTATCGACGAAGTATACGAGCTGTACAAAGGTCATTTCAACGGTGACGAAGAGGACATTACGGCCGTGGTGGTTGGAGTTTTGCACGAGCAGGACCGCGACGCCCTGCTCGGACTGGCGGAAGAAATGGACGAGGAAGAGCTGTTTCACATGATGGCTACGTATATGATTGAAGTGATGAAGCGCAAGGTCGCAATGGAAGACGAGCAGTTCCCGGCTGTGAACTTGCACTGATTCACACACTTTTCGCTCCTGTGTCATAGGATGGTAACGCAAAAGGCAGGAGAGAAAAGGAGGGAGCAGGATGGTCGAGGTATTGCCTATCCACTTTCCGGAAGGGACGGCGATTGCCGTCACGGTACGGCTTCCCAAGACGACATTGCTTGCGGTGACGACAGACAAAGGGTACATCATGTGCGGAGCATTGGACGTGGGTCTGTTGAATGAGCGGCTGGCGAGCCGGGAGATTTTGGCTGGCAGGGCTGTCGGGGTGAAAACGATTGAGGAGCTGCTGGATGCGCCGCTGGAATCGGTGACGACAACAGCGGAGGCGCAAGGCATCAAAGCGGGGATGATCGGACGGGAAGCGGTCGTCAAAATGCTGTAGCGATGATGAATTAACGGTTCAGAAATGGACAGCGGAACGCCTTTGTCGATGAGACGAAGGTGTTTTTTGTTTTTAGACTGACCCCAATAAATGAAACAGCGGCGACCTAAGACCGGAAAAGAAAGCTTAGACTCGCCGCTGCTTTATTGAACTATCGCTCTCGTTAGATTAATCAACCATCGGTGCCTCGTAATTTTTTAACGGCATTCCTACGTATTCTCGGAAGGAGCGGACCCGATCCTTCTCAAACTCGAAGACGACCGAAAGCTCATTTTGGAAAGGCCTGCCGTACAGCAATCCTTCCGAGCGAAATACGACCATCCCGTAGCTCTCATTCTCTAGCTCGATCAGCGGTGTGAGGCTCATCTGAAATACCGAGCGCTCAAACCTGATTAATTCCTCGAACCGCTCTTGGCCTTGCTGCTTCTGATTCCAGCCTTCCAGCGGCAGCGGAACGAAGAAATGAAAATCATCCGTAACCTTTTTCAGGAAATCGCTTGTATTCCCTGTTTCGAAAGCACGCCTAAAAGCAGCAAATACTTCATGGATTTTCGTCATAACAAGCCTCCTCATTTCATTGTGTGATCCATCGCTTTAGGTATCTAGACGCAGGGCTTCATTTTATAAGCTTAAGCTGGCTTGAAACTGTACCAAGGTGAATCCCTTCGTGGACCAGAGCAAAGTTGAACAGCTCGCCTGCCGTATCGAATTGGAATGGCCCCATGACATACGGCGATTTCAATGGTGCATCGAGCATCTCAGGCGTCAGCTCGGATAGCCGGGAAAGCTGCATCGTCAGCAATTGAAGCAATTCTTCCTTGCTCGGGGGAGCTATCGTCCATGAAGCTGGCTTCGTACCGGACGTAAACAGCGCTTCATACTGATCTGGAATCAAGGATGGAGAATCGAAACAAAGCGTGGAGTACCGATCCATCCAAAAGATGATGTGACCGACATTCCAGCGGATTGTGTTGTGGAAGCCCATCGGTTGTATGTCGAGCTGTTCCTCGGAAATGGCTTGAACCTGACCAATGACAACCTGACGAAGTACGTTACCAGTGTGGATAATGGTTTGACTCATAAGATCATGCCTCCTTTTTTGTTGCTGCTCTCTTAATGCAAGTGTAGCTCTCCCCTGAATACGCAACAATCACACGATTCCGATGCAATTGATCGGTCTCACTAATCGATCGATTACCGATTCGTGCAAATCATCCATATAGTGGGTATACTGAAAAGGAGTCATTCGCTTCTAAGACGTGCAAAAAATGGAAAAGGGGCATGACGGTATGGAACTAAGACAACTCCAGTATTTTGCTGCCATCTGCAAGGAGATGCACTTCTCCAAAGCGGCAGAAAATCTCTGTACGACTCAGTCGAACCTCAGTCAACAAATTAAGTTTTTGGAAAATGAACTGGGACTTCCGCTATTTGATCGCATTGGGAGACGGATTGCTTTAACTGATGCGGGGCAAATTCTTTTGGAGCAGAGCAAGATCATCTTCGAACGCATTGACTACATTCAGGGGGCCATTGCGGACTTAAAGAAAGTAGATGGTGGCAAGCTGGATATCGGGATTCTTCCTGGCGACGGAGACCTTTTGTTTGACGCCCTTCTTATCGACTTTCATCGCTCGTACCCGAAGTTGTCGATTAAAGTCACGGAGTCGACAGATGTGTACGAACAGGTTGTCGACGGTATCCGGGATCTTGGCGTTACCACAACTCCTGACAAACCTGATGATCGTATCACCGTTATACCGCTGTTCCATGAGGAGTTCGTCTTGGCACTACGCTCGGATCACCCCGCTGCGAAAGCGAAAGCCATTCCCTTCGAGCAATTGCAGAATATGAAGCTGGTCATGTTCGGTTCGGAACATCAAATTTCAAAGGTCATTAATGCCTGCTGCCAGCAAAAGGGGATCAAGATCGATAGCCCGATTGTAACTTCCACCCTTTCGACATTGCTATCCTTGGTCGAGCAAGGCGTAGGAGCTTGCATTCTTCCCCGCTTGTTAGTGGACAATCTCAATCGCGATACGATCACCGCCGTCACCCTTTTGAATCCTACGCCAAGCCAGGATATTTGTATCATCTACCATGCGGACAGGTTTATGGGGAAAGCGGCCAAATTGTTCATCGAGGTACTGGAGTCTTATATTCAGAGAGTCATGGAAAACAGCAACCGATCGTTAGGCTGAACGTAGTTGACAGCATTAGATTCCTAAAAAGCGTTTCTATACAAAATAAATGCCCAATCCAACACATAAAGCCTCAAACATATTAGATGTACACAATATGTTTGAGGCTTTCATTTATATAGTTTTCTTAAATTAGGTGTTGATCATTTTCAGTTGAAAACTTTATTTTCTCAGAACAACTGGCATCTTGCGGGAAGTTTGGAAAGTCCGTCTCCGGCCAGTAAAAAAGGAAAACCGCGACAAAAGCAGATGGCTTATGGAAGCGAAATCAAGTTGCTGCTTAAAGGCGTGTTTTCCTTTTTTTGCTCCGACTGGGTAGGAGTCCGAAAGCTCTGCCGCTAGTTTCTCCTGTTTCCTTGGTCAACGTTAGGCTTTGGTCGGATTGGGATTTTTGAGGGATGATCTGGGGGAAATCCAGTGCGGCTAATGAACGAACTTTTGCATGGATGAGGTGCATTCAGCAATTGACTTCATGAAAAAACTTCATCATGTTTTCATGTCTTTTTGTTACTTACGTCCAACTCACCAGCCCTTGCCTCGCCCCGCCTAAAGTACCGATGAAGCGGACTACAAAGGGCCATCCCAAGCAAGCTTTTTAGCATTTGGTATTTTCTTTAAAACCCGCGCCGACCACCACCAGCTCCTGACGAGGAAAGAGACGAAATGCGCGAAAGCTCTTTGGGATACCGACCGAGGTTCCGAGGAAAAAGCGAAACACGGTTTTAAGCGTCAACGTGCTCCCGCATCTGTGAGCGAGCTGCTTTTGACGCGGTTTCGCTTTTTCCCCGGAGCCGTGCAGTCCAGACCCACAGAGGGTATCCCAAGAAGCTACAGCGATTCGTCTCTTTCCTCGCCACAACAAAAGTACCGATGACGCATTCTACAAAGCGGCGCCCCAGCAAGCTTCCTGCATTCAATCTTTCTTCGCCGCAGCAAAAGTACCTACCGATGACGCGTTCTACAAAGCGTCACCCAAACAAGCTTCCTGCATTCAATCTTTCCCTGCCACAGCAAAAAGTACCTACCGATAACGCAATCTCCCAAGCGTCACCCCAAGCAAGCTTTCTGTCATTCCGCATTTTCCTCAAAATTCCCCCCGGAAGTACCGATAACCTAAAAACATACCGCAGCTTCTTCCAAGCTATTTCACCTGTGTCTCCCGTCCATATGTCTAATTGAAAGACTTGAAAATTTTTCATGTAGAATTACGTCGAATCACGCTATAATAGGGATACTCTGATGAAAGGCGAAGGTTGGAAATGAGACTGAAATCCATTCAAAAATGCCAGCCGGGCGACAAGCTTGCCCGTTCCATCTATGCAGAAAACGGAACGGTACTCGTTGGGGCGGGAGTTGAACTGACCCAGCGAATGATCGGACGCCTCATGAGCAAGAACATCAACAGCCTGTACATACAAGATGAACGCACGGACGATATCATGGTGGATACAGTCATTTCCGAGGGCACGCGCAGACAGGCGATGTCCATTATTCACGATACGTTTCGCAGTGTCCAGGAGGTACCGCAAAAATGGCAGCAGCTGTTCACGGACAAGAACCTGGGCCGTCAGCTCAGACAGGTCATGGCTGCGGTAGCCGACGAGCTGAAAGGCAGCAAATCGGCGATCAACCTGTTGGCGGATGCCTGCGCCTTCGATAATTATATTTTCAGCCATTCCTTTAACGTCGCCCTCTACAGTACGGCTCTGGCGATTAATACAGGCTGTACAGAGCGGGAGATTCTCGATGTGTCTATTGGCGGCATGCTTCACGATATCGGGAAAGTGCAAATTCCGGACACGATTTTGAAAAAGCCGGGCCGCCTGACGCCAGAAGAGTTTGAAGTGATGAAAAAACATACCGAAATCGGTTTTGAAATGCTGCGCAGGCAAGACGACATCCCGTTGCTTGCTGCCCACTGCGCTTTTCAGCACCACGAGCGCTGGGACGGGTCCGGATATCCGCGCCATCTGAAGCAAGATCAAATTCACCCGTTCGGTCGCCTGATGGCGGTAGCGGATGTATTCGACGCCTTGACTTCCGATCGCATCTATCGCTGGGGAATGCTGCCCCACGAAGCGATGGAAGTGCTCTATTCCGGCTCGGGAAGACTGTTTGACCAGTTTTATGTAGAAGCGCTGCGCGACACCATCGCTCTGTACCCGGTCGGGTTGAGCGTCACGCTCAATACAGGGGTGTCAGGCATCGTGATTGATTCCAACAAAGGCATGCCAAGCCGCCCGCTCATTCGCATTTTGGTCGATGAAGATGGGCAGGAGCTGGCACAGCCGTATGAGTGCGACTTGTCTAAAATACTTTCGCTGATGATCGTCGCCTGCGGTGATCTCGTCTAGCCTGTTCGTTTACAGCCACTCTTTTTTCTTGAACAGAATGAACATCGTCAGCCCGATGAGCGCCATGCACCCGAGCACGACGTAATAGCCGTAGGGCGAATGCAGCTCTGGCATGAAGTCGAAGTTCATGCCGTAAATGCCCGTCACGATCGTGAGCGGCATGAAAATGGTGGTCAAAGCCGTAAACACGCGCATGATGTCGTTTGCCCGTCCGGCGAGGGCCGCCTGATAAGCTTCGCGCAAGTTCCCGATGAGGTCGCGGAATGTCTCGAAGTTTTCCACGATTTTACTCGCGTCCTCCCAAATATCGCCAAAGAACTTCCGCAGCTTCGGACGAATCAGCGGGAGTTCTTTTTTGTGCAGAGCGTCAATCAAATCGCGCTGCGGCAACAGCATTTTTCGCGCGTACAAAATCTCGCTTCGCAGCCCGATGATCTGTTCCAGGTGCGATTTGCGCGTCTTCATCAATATTTCCTCTTCCAGCGCTTCAATCAAGTCCTCGATTTTTTCCGTCACATCAAAATAACGATCGACAATTTGGTCAATCAGGTGATACAAAAACGTGTCCGGGTGATTCACTTCTTTTTCCCTGATAATCGGAAGCATGGAGGCAAATTCGGGAGCTTCCTGCTTCGTTACCGTAATAATCGCATGACTGCCGAAAAAAATATTGATCTCGCGCAAAAAAATATCCTGGTTATGAAAAGCAATGCCGTTTAGCACGAGAAAATAATGATCGTCGTAAATTTGCAGCTTGGGCCGCTGTTCTTCTTCGTCGATACAGTCCTCGATTGCCAGAGGGTGGAGATCGTACAGCGGCTGTAAAATATCCAGATCAAACGGAGAAGCGTCAATCCAAAAAAAGCCTTGTCCGGGTGCTTGGGTAGCGTCCTCTATGTCATCGATCTGCGTGATGATCCCGTTTTCGATCAGTCGTATCTTCATGTTCGCATCTCCTGCCAGTAGATTGAGAGGTCGGCGGCAGACGCGGCAAAATCCGTGTGAGAATCAGCTCATAAGCCGTGCGCAGCGCTTCGCGGCTGGGCGGAGCCTGTGCGACCCGCCGTTTTTCTGGCGTACTCACGCTTGCATCGCCTCCTGATTGGACTGTCATTCTCATACGTATGAAAACATGCTCGTCTGCTTGCCTATACGGTCAACATTCTTGGAATAGTGTACCGCACTTTCCATAAATTCATCTAGCCATTTTGACCAGCCGATGCGCGCAACAAAAAGGCATGGCAGCACAGCTTTTTTTGCATACTACGCCTAAGGTTCAAAAAAGCAAAGGTGGATGGATATGGACAAAAGAAAACGATTTGGCTGGGCAGTCATTTTGGCCTGTGTATTGATCGCGGGAGGAGCGGGGCCTGCTCTGGCAGAGGAAGTGCGCCAGCCTCAGCAGCAACCAGGCGTTTTTGAGGAAATCCAGATCAAAAGACAGGACGTGACCGGAGACGGAAAGCCGGATGTCGTGACGCTGCTCGGTCAACGCTTTGCTGCGGACAGCCCGTATTTTGAAAAGCTGAAGGTCATGGTCCAAGATCCAGTCGCGAAAAAGACGACCTTTTTCACGACGGCGTATGGCGGTTATCAGCCGGACATGGCCTTTTGCGATTTTATCGGAAACGGCACCAAACAAATTTTGGTGCAAGCGCCTACGGGCGGAAGCGGGGGAACGTCCGACTTTTATTTGTTCAGCAACAAGGACAACAAGCCTGTTGTGCTGCCCGTGCCGCAGCCTTTGACGATTTCCGGTTCGTATCAGGACAACTACAAGGTTCCGATTTTGATCAAAGAGACGAATCAGACTACGGTTCTCGATTTGTCCGATCGCAAAAAAATATACGAAGAAAACGGCGTTTACAAAAACGGCAAGCTGGTGACGCCCACAGACGTGATGCCGAACAGCTTCAGCGTGCTTGCGCCTGTCGACGAAAACCGCGATGGCATCTGCGAACTGAAAGGTGTGCAGCGGGTGAGCGGTGTCGCGAATGCTGACACGATTGCCTACGTCGAGTCGCTTTGGAAATGGGACAAGACGAGCTGGAAGCTGCAAAAAGCGGAAGTGAAGAAAGCAGAGATGTAAAAATGAGGGCGCCGACTTCCCGTTCGGAAGCGCGGTTGCCCTCTTTTCTTGCTCATTTGGTTTACACTCTAGATCAAACGGGTATATAATTGAAAGGATATGCCAATTGGAAATAATTCGTTTACTCTACCTAATATGGTAATTCCAGCCATTTTTTAATCGGTCAAAAGGAGTTCGGCGTATGAGTACATGTCCATTTTCCAGCCTGTTTGGATTAAAAGGAAAAGCCAAAAAGGAGTCGTTTTTCCAGGATCACAAGGAACAAGGGAAGGTAAAGCTTCAAGGACAAAACACCCTCTCCAGGCAACTGGCTCTGATTCATCTGACAGAGGAGGACTTGTCGATCGTCAAAGCGCTTCAACCGCTCATCATTCAAAATATTGACAAAATTGTAGATTTCTTTTATTCGAATATCGAAACTGAGCCATTGCTCATGGACATTGTGGACAAGAACAGCACGATTCAAAGACTGAAAGGGACACTGACCCGGCACATCACCGAAATGTTCAATGGCTGTATAGATGCTGCTTACATCGAGCAGCGCAGCAAGATTGCCATCATACATATGCGAATCGGACTGGAACCGAAATGGTACATGAGCGCGTTCCAAAATCTGCTCGTTTCTATTATGGACATCTTGAACAAGCATATTGCCGACAAGAACGAGCTGATGGTGGCCCTTACGGCGGTGACCAAAATTCTCAACATCGAGCAGCAAATTGTGCTGGAAGAGTACGAGAACGAACATGAGCGTGTTCGGCGTGCCGAGCAGGACAAAAAAGATGAGCTGCGGATCATGCTGACCAATTCCGCCCATGAGCTGGCAGCGGTATCGGAAGAAAACAGCGCGTCCGTCGAGCAGTTGACGGAGCAGTCGCGCGAGATGCTGCGCTATGCCGAAAACGGCACCGGATTTTCCAGCAAGGCGCAGGAGCTGTCCCGGGAGGGCAAGGAAAAGCTGGAGAAGCAGCAAGAACAGATGGGATTGATTCAGCAAAGCGTGAGGCAAATCTCCGGGGAAATGAACACGCTGGAGGACAATGCCGAAAAAATTCGCGGGATCGTCGATGTGGTAACGGCGATAGCCGAGCAGACGAATCTGCTTGCCCTAAACGCTGCGATTGAGGCGGCGAGAGCGGGTGAACAGGGACGAGGCTTTGCGGTCGTGGCCGACGAGGTGCGCAAGCTGGCGGAGCAGACGAAGAAGTCTGTCTTCGGCGTGCGGGAGCTGATTGAGAAAACGAACCAGCAAACAACAGTGCTGTCTTCGGTCGTTCTGGAAATTCAAGGGCTTGTTCAGTCGAGCAGCAAAATGACCGATGAGACGAACGCGTTTTTCGAAGGAATTATCGGCGCTGTAGCAGACAGCAAGGAGCAAAGCACGCACATTCAAAAAGAACTGGAAAACTTCTTCAAAGTCATGGAAGACATGAACCAGGCAGTGGCGCAAGTAGCCAGCTCTGCTGATGAGCTGTCCGAGATTACGGAAAATTTGTAGACGCGAAAAACCAGTACGACCGCTCTTTTGGCGGTGTACTGGTTTTTTTGTAACTTTTCCAATCCTACGTGGGGGATTGGACGGCGCGGTACTGACGGGAGTTTTGCAGCGGGGGCGTATACACATTGAGCGAGAGGACAGGTCCGTCTGTGTTGTTGCGAATGGCGTGAATCTCGCCGGGAGCGACGTAATAGCAATCTCCTGCGCTGACATGGGTCGTTTGTGCCCGAAAAACTTCGTCTTCGCGGTCAGCCGGGAGGTAGACGACATTGGTGAGCGTGCCGGATATGACCCACTCCCAGCCAAACGAGTCGCCATGGTTGTGCGGGATGGACTCCTGCCTGGCAGGAAGATGGATGAGAACGACCTCTACGTGAGGCGTGAGATACAAAATCTTGCGGCCATATGGAAGCTGTTCCGGTTGGGGAACGAGTGACGCGATATCGTCTGGGCAGAGCGCGAGTGAAGCGACAGCCTGCCTCAATTCGGTAGGACTGGGGCAAACAAGGGAGCCAAAGGCACGTTCCAATCGTTCCAGATTCATGACAAACCTCCAGGGCAAAAAAGATCTTCCCCCTTACCATATGAAAGACAGAAGCAGTCTGACGTAGGAGAAGCGCCATTTTTTTGCGAAGGTTTTCCCGTTTTTCATGACAAGATAGGAGCGTCTCGTTATGATGGGAGTACGGCATGAGTTGCCGCACATAGACGGTTAAGGAACGGCCCCCGTCGAAAGTGACAGAACAAAAACGAGTCATGATTTTACACACTTACACACGAGGAGGCATGCGCATGTCAACTGCCATAATCAGTGTACGCACCCCGTAGATGGGGGCGTCAGTCTGAACCGCCTGTGATCACCAGGAGGTTTGGTACACATGAACATGAAAAAGTATTTGTACGTCAATGCGCTGTCCTCGCTCGGATCGCGAATGGACTTGATCGCGTGCAGCGCCTTGATTTTTACGTTTGAACATAGCGCGTTTTGGCTGATGGCTTTTTTTGTCGCCAGACAGGTGGGCGGAATGCTGTTCAGCCCGTTTGCTGGCATATTGGCAGACCGGATGGACAGAAGACAGGCGATGATCGCAAGCGACATCGGAGCGGGGCTGGCTTTGCTGGCGATTTTGCTCATTCCGCATCCATACGTTGTCGTCGCGGCGGCTTTTCTCAAAGGGATGCTGTACACGCTGTTTGCGATCAGCTTCCAGGCGTCATTGCCGCAGATGTTTGGACCGGAAAAATTGGCTTGGGTGAACAGTCTCAAGGTGAGGCTGGAATCGTTTGTCGGCATTGTCGGCTTCCTTTTGGGCGGCTTGTTAACCGATCATGTCGGCTATGCACTCGTCATTGGAGCAGACGCTGCGAGCTTTTTGTTTTCGGCAGCAATTTTGACGCGGATGCGCTGGGAGAGCAGAGCTACGCCGGACAAGGCGGAAAAAGCCGAAGAGAAAGAAACGGCAAGCGGCGGGATGCGCGCAGCTTTTGTGTATTTGCAAGGAGCGCCTGTGCTGCTCGCGGTCAGTCTGCTGGCTGCGCCGCTGGCGATCAGTACGGCCGCGCACAACTACGGCTTGCCGTTTTTAGCCGATGGGCTAAGCCGTGGCGATGCTACCCTGCACGGACTGATGTGGTCCGCGATGAGCGCAGGCGGGCTGGTTGGCGCTTACTTCGCCGTCCGTTTTTCCGTTGATTTTTGGCGTGGCTTGCTTGGCGCATACGGGCTGATGGCGCTGCTGGTCGTGGCGGCGTTTGCTGCCGAGTGGACGGCGGCGGTGCTGTTGTTGCTCGGTTGCGCCGGGCTTTTGAGCGGGGCGGCACAGGTGTACGAGGGCACGCTTTTGCAGCTGGCCAAAAATGAAGTGCGCGGCAAGGTGCTCGGGGTGCAGGGCTTTCTCGGCCGCAGCGGCTT
The DNA here is from genome assembly GCF_013284375.2 of Brevibacillus sp. HD3.3A. Classification (NCBI taxonomy): domain Bacteria; kingdom Bacillati; phylum Bacillota; class Bacilli; order Caryophanales; family Paenibacillaceae; genus Brevibacillus; species Brevibacillus sp. HD3.3A. The sequence continues at coordinate 5,025,588 of NZ_CP085874.1, read as the reverse complement.
TTTTATCGGTTTTCTTGGCGCACCGCTGTTAACGGCGGCGTGCGGCTTGTTCGGATTGGTTGTCTGTGCACAGGTGCTGCTGATTTTTGCGCTCGTCGGACTGGGCGTGTACGTGCAGAAAAGCGGGGGTGTTGCCGACTCTCGTCGCGGGTAGTCTTTTTTCCCTTCTCCTACCATAGGATGTACCAATTGGGAGGTGACGGGATTGGCCATATTTCGACCCCGTCGGCGTTGGAGGAACCCGCTTTCTCGAACGAAAGCGTTTTTGATTGCGCTGGTAATTTTTGTGGTTTTGTCGATTCAGTCACTCGTCTTTTTGCAGCAACGGCTGGAACCGACGCTCTTGATCCTGGCAACCCAAAAAGCAGAGCAATTGGCAAAAGAAGCGATTACGGACGCAGTCACCAAACGAATTTCCCAGCAGGGCGTCGATTTCAACCAGATCGTCAAGATCGAGAAGAACAACGAAGGGCAGATTCAGGCGTACCAGTTTAACTTCAGGGAATACGCGAGAATTGTCGGCGAGACTACTTCACGAGTGCAGAACAAGCTTCAGGAATTTGAGACGGAAAAAGTCGATCGCACCATTCCGCTTGGCTTGGCGACAGGAAATACGTTTTTGGCGCAGATGGGACCGAATTTGCCTGTCACTTTTGTACCGATCGGCTCTGTGAAAACAAAGCTGGAGACAGAGTTGAAGGAGGCGGGCATCAACATGGTGCTCGCAACCGTCTACATTTTCGTGGAGGTCGACTTGCAGATTGTCATCCCGTTTGCCACCGAGGAGCAGACGATCACCACGAAAATCCCGATCACACATTCACTGATTATCGGGGATGTGCCGCAGTATTTGTACAACAATCCGGAGGGCAAGCCGGATGTGCCCCGGGCGCAAATGGAAGGGGCAGACGATGCGCCATAGCGGACTTGGCGAATGGCGGGAAAAACAAAAAAGCGGCAGCAGCGGGCTGTCGCTTTTTTCGTTCCGTGAAAAGGTGTCGGGGAAGTCTACAGCTCACCCCAGGTGACGGTCAGCTCAATCACGCCCTCCTGGCAGCTGAGCGGGCTGTCGATCATGTTCCATGAGGTGTTTTTCTCCTGGTCCTGTCCCTGGATGATGATGTTTTTATCGTCGATCGTCTAGGCGTCGTTCACGAGCTTTTGCGATTGGAAAAAGTCCTGATTCCCGTTTTCGCATCTAGTCGAACGTTCTTAATTTGGTATACTTGACCAAATAATCATTGGCAAAAGGGGGAGAGATCCGACAATGACCAGAGCGTCGATAAAAGGCATCATTTTCGATATGGACAATACGTTGCTGCAATCCAAAATCAACTTTTTGGAAATGAAGCAGGCCATTTTTACCTTGTGGGCTGAGCACGGGCTGTGCGAGCCGACTTTTGACTGGCGCAGCCACACCGCTTCGCAATTGATCGAAATGGGCAGAAATTCGGGTCGGATGACGAGTCAGCTTGAGCAAACGATGTGGGAGGCCGTGACCGCGATTGAAAAAGCAGGGATGCACGAGGCTGTCCTGGAAGACCACGTCAAGGAAGTGCTCGCCCACCTAAAGGAACGGTATCATTTGTTCATTTTGACCAACAATGCCTACGCAGCCGCCGAGGAAGCGCTGAATCATACGGGAATCGCCGATTGTTTCCAGGAGATTGTCGCGCGCGAGCAGATGACGACACTCAAACCGCATCCGTCCGGGATTCACTACATCCGCGCCCAATACCCCAACTGGTCTGCTACGGCGTGGACGATGGTCGGAGATTCCTGGATTGACGGAAAAGCGGCGCACGGCGGGGAAGTGGCGTTTATCGCGTATCAGGGAGAGCGGGCGGACATGGAGCGCAACGAAGTGTCGCCGCGAGCGTACATCACGGACTTGCGCGAGCTGCTGGACATTTTGTAGCCGCGCTCGCGGAGAGCAGGAAAAGGACACTTCCACCTAAAAAAGTGACAGTTGACGAGAAATGTGTGCTATACTGTGCCTAACTGAATACCAGCCTTCAGGGTAGGGTGAAATTCCCGACCGGCGGTAATGACGAACGCACGTCTGAGCCCGCGACTCGCTATTGCTGTATGGATAGCGACTGACTTGGTGCAAATCCAAGGCCGACGGTAAAGTCCGGATGGGAGAAGGTGTCTTACAATAGCTTCGGCGGCTGTTTTTTCAAAAACAGAACTGTCACGAGGCTTGTTTCCCTACGCCCTGAGTATCGTTTGCTCGTGGGCGTTTTTTATTGGAAAACTGCATAGCGCAAAAATCTTCAGGGCAGGGTGAAATTCCCGACCGGCGGTAATGACGTATGTACGTCTAAAGCCCGCGACTCGCTGATCGTTACGGTCAGCGACTGATCTGGTGCAAATCCAGAGCCGACGGTAAAGTCCGGATGGAAGAAGAGCTGACCATGCTTTTTGGCATCCCTTTTGCAAAAAACGGATGCGATGAGGCTTCTTTCCTTATGCCCTGAGCCGCTAGTGGTTTCGAGGGCTTTTTGCATTGGCTGGAATCCGTGCATGAAAGAGGAGGTTTACATGGAGCAGGACATGCGGTTCATGGCACTGGCACTGGATTTGGCGCGCTCGGCAAACGGTCAGACGAGCCCCAATCCGCTCGTCGGTGCAGTCCTGGTAAACAACGGAGAGGTAGTAGGCATGGGAGCGCATTTGCGTGCAGGCGAACCTCATGCAGAAGTGCACGCTCTGCGGATGGCAGGGCAAAAAGCGGCTGGCGCTACGCTGTATGTCACATTGGAGCCGTGCAGTCATCACGGCAAAACGCCTCCGTGCGCCGAGGCGGTGATCGCGGCTGGCATCCGGCGTGCCGTGATCGCCACGCTGGACCCGAATCCGCTCGTCGCGGGAAAAGGCGCGGAGAAGCTGCGGGCAGCAGGCGCGGAAGTGGTTGTCGGCGTGCATGAAGCGGAAGCGAAAAAGCTGAATGAAGTCTTTTTCCACTTCATTACGACGCGGCGTCCGTTTGTGACGATCAAAACAGCGAGCACGCTGGATGGCAAGATCGCTACCGAAAGCGGGCACAGCCGCTGGATAACGGGTGCGCGGGCGCGGGGGGAAGTGCACGAGCTGCGCAGACAGCACGACGCGATCCTGGTCGGAGTAGGCACGGTGCTTGCGGACGATCCGCTTTTGACGGCGAGACTGGACGGGCAAGCGCATGGGCGACAGCCTGTGCGTATCATCTGGGACAGTCAGCTGCGCACGCCGCTCGGGGCCAACGTGATTCAAAATGCGGATGCGCCCACCTGGATTTTTACGACGAAAGCTGCGGCGCAAGCGAAGCAGGAGGCTTTTGCGGAAAAAGGTATCCGGCTGTTCGTGGCAGATGAGCAGATTAGGGTGGACGAGGTGCTGGACACGTTGGGCGAATGGGGAATCACTTCGCTTCTCGTCGAAGGCGGGGCCGCAGTCAACGGAGCGTTTTTGCAGGCGCGGGCGATTCAAAAAGTGATCAGCTACGTGTCGCTGAAAATGATTGGCGGTGGCCAGGCGCCGACACCGTTTGGAGGACAAGGCTTTTCCACGATGGATCAGGCGGTCAAGCTGGCGAATCCGACCGTTGAGCAACTGGATGAGCTGGACTTGCGGATCAGCGGCTATCCACAGTGGGAGTGAGGACAAAAAAGCGAATCGGAGACAGACGGCTTTGTTTCACCGAGGCCGATGGCTGCTTTCCGATGTTATAAACCGTGTAAAAAGAGGAGGAAAGCCGATGTTTACCGGACTGGTAGAAGAGCTGGGCACGGTGGAATCGCTCACGGGCAACGATCAGGCGAGTCAGCTCGTGATCCGGGCGCAGCGGGTGCTCGAAGGTGTGCAACTGGGCGACAGCATCGCAGTCAACGGGATTTGCCTGACGGTTACTTCGTTTACGCAGCGGCATTTTCAGGTCGACGTCATGCCGGAAACGATGAAAAAGACGAGCCTGCGCCATCTGCGAGCGGGCCAGCGAGTCAACCTGGAGCGGGCGATGCGCTTGGGCGACCGTTTTGGCGGGCATATCGTCTCCGGGCACGTGGACGGGACAGGCACGATCGTGTCGCGACAGCCGCACGCCAACGCTGTGCTGTTTACGATCGAAGCGAGCGCGGAGCTGTTGAAATACGTCATCGAGCGCGGCTCGATTTGCGTGGATGGCATCAGTCTTACTGTGGTGGAAGCTGCGGATACGCATTTCAGCGTGTCGATCATCCCGCACACGCTGGCGCAGACCAGCTTGCAGGATCGGCGCGCAGGCGATCAGGTGAATCTGGAGACAGACGTCATCGGCAAGTATGTAGAGCGGCTTTTGGGCGATCGCGGCCAGCAAAGGAGCGGGCAAGCGGCAGGCTCGACGATCAGCATGGCTTTTTTGCAGGAAAATGGATTTGTCTGAACGAGGAGGGAAGTCCCATGTTTCATCAGTTAGAAGAGGCATTGGAAGATTTGCGCCAAGGGAAAGCGATTATCGTAGTGGATGACGAAGATCGGGAAAACGAAGGCGATTTCGTCTGCCTGGCGGAAGCGGCGACACCGGAGATGATCAACTTCATGGCAACGCATGGGCGCGGGCTGGTCTGCGTGCCGATTACGCAACAGCGCGCGGCCAGATTGAAGCTTGCTCCGATGGTCGAAGACAACACAGACAAGCAAGGGACGGCTTTTACCGTCTCGATTGATGAGGCGAGCACGCATACGGGAATCTCAGCCCATGAGCGTTCGCAGACAGTGCTGGCGATGCTGGATGAGCAGAAGACAGCCGAAGATTTCCGCAAGCCGGGGCATATTTTTCCGTTGATAGCAAAAGCGGGCGGCGTGTTGCGCCGGGCTGGTCACACGGAGGCGGCCGTCGATCTCGCGGAGATGGCTGGCAGTGCTGCGGCAGGCGTGATTTGCGAGATTATGAATGAAGACGGCTCGATGGCCCGGTTGCCGCAGTTGGTAGAGATTGCGCGGCGGTTTGAGCTGAAGCTGATCACGATTGCCGATTTGATCGCGTATCGGATGCGCACGGAATCGCATGTGCACAAAGAAATCGAAGTGAATCTCCCGACGAGCTTCGGCGATTTTCGGATCGCGGCCTATACGAACGAAGTAGATGGCAAAGAACACGTAGCGCTCATCAAGGGCGAGATCGACTCGGACAAGCCGGTTCTCGTCCGGGTGCACTCCGAATGCCTGACCGGGGATATTTTTGGCTCCGAGCGATGCGACTGCGGGCCGCAACTGCATGCTGCGCTTGCGCAAATCGAGGCGGAGGGCGCGGGCATTCTTTTGTACATGCGCCAAGAAGGACGCGGCATCGGGCTGATTAACAAGCTCAAGGCGTACAAGCTCCAGGAGGAAGGGCTTGATACGGTGGAAGCAAACGAAAAGCTGGGCTTTGCGGCCGATTTGCGAGAGTACGGGATTGGTGCGCAAATTCTTCGCGACCTCGGAGTGCGCAGGATGCGCCTTTTGACCAACAATCCTCGCAAAATTCGCGGGCTGGACGGCTACGGGCTGAAAGTAGAAGAAAGAGTGCCGTTGCAAATGCAGGTGCAACCGCACAATCAGCGATATTTGACAACCAAGCAAACGAAGCTGGGGCACTTGCTCCACCTATAATGCAAAGGAGAGTGAACGGAATGAGAACATTTGAAGGACATCTGGTAGGGACAGGACTGCGCGTAGGGATTGTAGCAGGGCGATTTAACGAACTGATCGTCAGCAAGCTGGTTGGCGGCGCTCTCGATGCTTTGAAGCGCCACGGTGTGGAAGAGGAAAACGTCGATGTGGCATGGGTGCCAGGCGCATTTGAAATTCCGCTGATTGCCAAAAAAATGGCGGAATCCGGCCGTTACGACGCGGTAGTGACGCTGGGCGCCGTGATTCGCGGCGCAACTCCGCACTTTGATTACGTGTGCAACGAAGCGGCCAAAGGAGTTGCTTCCTTGTCGCTGTCCACAGGGATTCCGGTTATTTTCGGCGTGCTGACGACAGACAATATTGAGCAAGCGATTGAGCGTGCTGGAACGAAAGCAGGCAACAAAGGCTGGGAGGCCGCTGCGGCTGCGATTGAAATGGCGAATCTGTCGAAGCAGTTTGCCTAAACGAGAACAGTATAGCATGAGAAGGCGAGAAGCGGGGGCTGAGGCTCCCGTTTTTGCATGGATAAAAACGCCTATGGATGGATAAAATCACCACCTATCGGTCAAAGTAAGAAGGATTTTCCTGTAGATCGGGGGATTCAAGATGGAGCCGACAGATTGGTGGAGAGCGCAAGTATTCAAAGTGGCACAAGCCAAGAGCGGTGGCGCGTCGCCTTCGCGTGGCGAGCGAATCACGCCGGAAATGATCAAACAGCAAATGCACAACGTGGATGACCTCAGCAGCCTGGCTTTGACGATCAATGACGAAGAGGTTCACGTTTTTTTTCTAGATACGATGGTGGAACTGGCGCAGTTGTATGAAAACGTGTTTTTGCCGTTGCAGCGCTCGGACGGCAGAGATCCGTTGACCGTGCTTCCTTACGCGCAGCCGTGTCGCGAAGGCAACCTGGACTTGCTGCTTGCCAATTTGCTGCGCGGCCATACGATCCTGTTTTTTCTGGAACGGGAGCTTATTTTGCACGTCAATACGTTTCAGGTCGAGCATCGTGCGATTACCAAGTCGGAGAGCGAGGCGACGGTTCTCGGCCCGCAGGATTCGTTTGTGGAGATGCTGGAGATCAACCTGTCGCTCTTGCGCCGCAGATTGACGACGCCCAACCTGAAAATTGTCGCCTACACGATCGGCACAGAGACGCAAAACCGGGTAGCGGTCCTGTACCTGGAAAATATCGCGAACGAGATCAACGTCGAACGCGTGAAGACACGCATCCAAAACGTCGAGTATCAGGGCTTCGTCGGACTGCCTGTTTTGAAACAAATGCTCGAAGACAAGCCGTACTCGCCGTTTCCCCAGTTCGGGCTGACCAGTCGCCCGGACAATGTGGCAGCGGCACTGCTGGATGGCAGAATCATCATTATGCTGAACGGAAGCCCTGAAGCGGCGATCTGCCCGGCCTCTTTTCTGGAGATGTTCAGCAGCCCCGAGGATTTCTACAATCGCTGGTTAACGGCGAGCTTGCTGCGAATGATCCGCTTTTTCGGGCTGTTTGTGACGATTTTGCTTACTTCCAGCTACGTATCCGTCCTGACTTTTCACCCGGAAATGCTCCCTCCCGCCTTGCTGACGATTTTGTCTGAATCGCGCAGCCAGGTGCCTTTTCCTCCGGTCATCGAAGTGATCTTCATCGAGCTGGTTATCGAGATTTTGCGTGAAGCCGGGATACGCATGCCGACGAAAATCGGTCAGACGATCGGGATCGTGGGCGGGATTGTCATCGGAACAGCGTCCGTTCAAGCGGGATTGGCCAGCAACATCTTGATTGTTCTCGTCTCCGTCTCGGCCCTGCTTTCGTTTGTTCCGCCCAATTTTTTGATGAGCAACGCGATTCGTCTCGTTCGTTACGGTTTTATTTTGATGGCAGGCATGATGGGGATGTACGGTCAGATGCTGATGCTTGCTTTTTTGTTTGCGCATTTGCTCAACCTGACCTCTTTGGGCACTCCTTACATGGCTCCGGGTGTGCCGCGCCAGTGGACGGATTTGTTTAATGGCCTGGTGCGCGCGCCGATGAAGTTCATCGTCTATCGCAACCGCATGTCCAGAGCAAAACGCAAACAGGCGCGGCCCGTTGGTGAGGAGTAGATAGATGGACAGAGGAAAGATTCACAGCCTGAATCCGATCCATGTAATCGGGCTGATCATCAATTCAATGGTCGGCGTCAATCTGCTGTCGCTTTCTCATTTTGCCAGCAAAATGGGCTATAACTTGTGGATGGCGCCGATTTTGCTCGGAATCATTGTGACGCTGACGGTCTTTCCGATGATCGCGCTGTGCAGCCGCTACCCGGGAGATACGCTGTTCGGGATTCATGAAAAGTTGCTGGGGAAGTGGCTGGGCAGCTGCCTGAACGTCCTGGTCATCGTCTACGCCATCCTGAACACATCGACAGCGAATGAAGGATACGTCCGGCTTTTGCAAACCTCGATGCTCAACAACCAGACGATCACCATGCCGTTGCTTGGCTTGACACTCGTCATGATGTACATTACGAACGGCGGAATCAAGCTCGTGGCGAGATTTTGCCTGCTGGCCTTGTTTTTTACGGGGTGGATGCTGGTGTTGCTGCATTACGGTTTTCAAAAAGGCGGGCTGTCGCATATTTTTCCGCTTTTCAATACCGATCTGGCCAGTGTGCTGGATGCGCTTAACCAATCCTCAGGCAGTATGCTGGGGTACGAAATTTTGTTGATTTACTACCCGTTTATCATCGAAAAGAACAGAGCGCGGCGCCATGTGTTGATCGGCGTATGGACGGTCGTTTTCTTCTACGTGTTGGTGCTGCTCACGAGTGTGGCGTATTTTTCCGAATGGCAGGTGGCGAATCTCGTCTACCCGATTTTGAATCTGTTCAAGGCTGTCGAGCTGTCCTTTTTGGAGCGGGTAGAAAATTTGGGAATCGGTCTGTGGGTGTTTCTCATTCTCAGCACGTCGACCGCGTACTTGTGGATGGCGCGTACGGGGATGGAACAATTGGCGGGGAAACGTCGCTTATGGCATCTCTTGTTGCCGTCCGCGATTTCTTACTTTATGATTCGCGGCCCTCTGTCCGTGGAAGCGCAACGTTACCTGTATGACCAGCTGACTGTTTACTTCGCGTACGGCTTGATCTTGTGGCCGATCTTTTTGCTGATGCTGCACGCTTTGCGGCGAGGAAAGGGGGAGAAGGTGTCATGAGATGGAGCAGCTGGCTCTTTTTGATCGCACTCCTTTCCTGCACGCTTGCGGGCTGTGCCGCCGAATATGAACGTCCGGCGCTTGAAGACATGGCGATGATCGGCGTGATGGGGTTCGACTATGTCGATGATACGCAAATGAAGGTGCTGGTCTCCATTCCGGTTCCGGCAAAAGGCAAGGAAACGACGCAAATTTATGCGACCCAGGCTTCGATGACCAGTGAAGCGATGCTGGCGCTGGCTCCCAAAGTGGAGCGGACGATTACTTTATCGCAGCTGCGCGTCATTTTGTTCAGCGAGGAGCTTGCCCGAAAAAGCGGGATTGGCAAAGTCGTGCTCGATTTGTACCGGAATCCGATTGTGGGCGAAAACGTGTTTATCGCCATCGTCAAAGGCAAAGTAGAGGATGTCATCAGAGGGAAGTACAAGAACAAGCCGGAAATCAACACGTATTTGAACGACTTGCTGCGTCCGAGAGTGGAGACGGCGTTTTCGTCTTTTTCCACGATTCACGATTTTGTCTTCATGATGACCAGCAATATAGGCGATCCGAATTTGCCGTATTTGGTCAAGCAAGACGGGAGCATCGAGATTGCCCAAGTTGCGTTATTGCGAAAGGACAAGATGATTGGACTGTACTCGCAGCGCGAAGGGAAGCTGGTGCAATGTTTGTTGGGACGCAAGCGGCTCCCCCGCGTCAAGTTCGGGTTTGGCGACCCGGACGCTGCGGAGGCGAACGCCGACATGGAAGAGATCATTTTCGACTTCGTCTGGTCGAAATCAAAAGTGCGGAGCAATGGCAATACGAAAAAGCCGGTCATTCATATCGACCTGGAACTGCGCGGCGTGGTCGTCGGCTATGATGGAAAGAAAAACTTGGATAAGCGTCCGCAGATCACCAAGCTGGTCAAACAAATGGAAAAGCGGATTCAAAGTGAAACGAAAACCATGCTGAAAAACTATCAAAAATGGGGCGTCGATCCGGCTGGCTTGGAGGAAAGTCTCCGGCAGAAATACCATGGGAAATGGACGCGGGAAAAAGGATTGGCCCTCTACAAGAAGGCCGATCTCAACATCAAGGTCAAACTGGACATTCTCGGCTACGGAACCATCAAATAAGGGGGAGCAGGCTTGCTAACGCAGTCGTTTCAGCTCCCGCCAGATGGCTTTCAGCGTGGGAAGATTCCATTTTGGCCTTTTTCCGTAGAGCAGATGGGTCAGCCCGGAAAACATCAGCTGCTGGTCTGGCGTGTACGGATACCAGTTGAACTCGCGCTTTTTCGAGCCGGGATCGTGAATGATCGAGATGCTGTGGGTGAAAGCTTGCAGTCCAACCGGGCCGCGGTAACGGCCGATGCCGCTATCCTTGACCCCGCCAAAAGGGAGGTGCGGATTGGCATAGCTGATGATGACGTCGTTGATGCACACGTTTCCGCTCAACAGCTTTTCCGCCACGCGCTGCGCTTTTGCTTTGTCGGCTGACCAGACAGAGGCATTCAAGCCGTAGGGCGATTCATTGACCAGACGGATGACTTCTGCTTCATCGGAAAAGGTGACGATCGGCAGGACAGGGCCGAATGTCTCTTCGCGCATGATTTTCATTTCCGGTGTGACGCCTGTCAGGATGGTCGGGGCAAGGAACATGCTGTCCGTTTGGATCGCTCCGCCAGTGACAGCTGTGGCTCCCGCGGCGAGCGCGTCGTCGATGTGCGCGCGGACGATCCCGATTTGCTGCGGCGACGTCATCGAACCGACTTCTGCCTGCTCGGGAAAGCCTTGGCGCAGCGCTTTTGTTTTTTCGGTGACCAAGCGCAAAAATTCGGAATACACGCGCTCGTGGACATACAGGCGCTCGACGGACATGCACACTTGACCGGAGTTGGTGAAAGCGCCCCAGACGGCACCGTTTGCGGCGCGCTCCAGATGGGCATCGTCGAAAACGATCATCGGGTCTTTTCCGCCCAATTCCAATTCTACGGGGATCAAATGCTCCGCTGCGGCTGCCATGATTTTTTTGCCAGTGGCGACCGAACCTGTGAAAAAGATTTTGTCAGGCCGGGCGGATACAAGCCGACTGCCGACCTCCCGCCCGCCGTGCAGGACAGTGACGACGCCTTCAGGCAGTCCGACAATCTCGAACAGTTCTTCGATCAACAGGCCAGTGGACGGCGTGACTTCCGACGGCTTGAGAATGACGGTATTTCCGGCGACAAGCGCGGACAGCATCGGAATGATGGCAAGCTGAAACGGATAGTTCCACGGCGAGATGACCGCGACAACGCCCATCGGCTTGTAGTGGATGTACGATTTTTTCGGCCAGAGCACGAGCGGGGTGGGAACAGGCTGGGGAGACAGCATTTGCTGTGCGTGCTTTTCGTAAAAACGGATCGTATCAGCGGTGACAAAAATCTCGGTCATGTACGCCTCAAGCGTTACTTTTCCCGTTGCCTGGCTGATTTTTTGCGCCAGCTCCTCGCCGTGCTCGACGAGATAGTGGCGCAGGGAAGCGAGATAGCGCAGCCGCTCAGCGAGGGATGTAGCGGACCAGGCAGCAAAGGCGCGCCGTGCTTTTGCTACGGCGGCATCAACCTCGGCCGGGCTGGCCTCCGTTACCGAACCAAAAACTTCGCCAGTCGCAGGATTGCGCAAAGAGAGGACGGACATCATGGATCACCTCATTCATTTTTGATCAAGCGGAAAAAGCGACGCAAGAAAATGCTGCACTGCAAACTGGAAAAGGGCCAAAGCTTCGGCTGCGGGTTTGTCTTCGTCCAGCAAGCTTTGCAAGATCATGCCGTCAATCAAGGAGTAAACGATCGAGCTGGCAGCGTTCTCGTCCATTGCGAGCGGTGTTTGCCGCTCCGCTTGCAGCCGTCTGAGCATGCGCACAATCAAGTCGTGCAGCCGGGCGCGAATGCGGTGGACTTGTTCGAGAAAGACGGGGGTGTACAAAGCCTGCGCTTGCAAATCGTACCAGAGCCGATGCAGCTTGCGGTCTTCTTGGAGACTGCGCCCGAGAACCGTCACGAGTGCGGGGAGCCAACTGTCCAGGGGAGCAGTGACTACTTCGCGTTCCAACTCGTCGATCAAGCGTTCCTTGTAGCTTGCGATGACAGCGAGCAGCAAATCTTCCTTGCTGGCGAAGTAGTAATGCAGGATGCCGAGCGAGACGCCGGATTCCTTGGCGATATCGCGCAAAGACACGTTGGCGTAGCCTTTTTCCGCCAGACAGGCCGTTGCCTGTTCGATCAGGAAGGCTCGCTTCGCTTCTGCTTTCGCTTGGCTTTTGGAAGGGGGAGTCATGCTGTGCACCTCGTTTTTGGACGATCGTCCAAATTTTGATTTGATTGTAATTCGCTGCTGTGCGCTCTGTCAATGGAAATCGAGAACATGCCAAAAAGAAGCGGCTGCATCACCGCTTCCTTTGACGTTCCCAACGCTTGAGATACGGATAAGGGTCAAAAGCCCAATCGGCTCCCCCTGTCTCCCGGTACATGCCGTAATGCAAGTGGGGCGGAAATTTCCCCGCCGTCCCGGGCTTTCCGTAGCCGGAGCTGCCGACATACCCGAGCAATTGCCCTGGCTCCACGATGTCGCCTGGCTTCAACCCTTTTTTAAACGAGGACAAATGCGCGAAGTAATGATACACGTTGCCCATGTCCCGCATGCCGATTCGCCAGCCGCCGTAGCGGTTCCAGCCAATGACCTCGATGACTCCGTAGGCGGTCGACAGGACGGGCGTGCCGTAGCTGGCGAAAATGTCTGTGCCTTCGTGAATGCGGCGTCCTCCCCAGCCGCGAGCGTCTCCCCATGTGCTGCGGTAGCTGTAGTCGTACCGGGCAGGAATGGGAAAATGACGCTCGTCCAGTTGCAGGTGCTGGTATTTGTCGTACACCTGGGCGAATTGCCGGATCGTTTTTACCGAGCGATCGCGCTGGTAGTAAGACCAGACGCCGATTTGCCAGTCATCCGCCGAAAAGCCGTAAGCGGACAGGTAATGAATAAGCGTAGTGAGTGCATCCAAATCGTTGTTGCGGTCGGCGATCCCATCTCCGTCGCCGTCCATTCCCAGCCCGTCAAAAAACTGAATCGATGCCGGGTTGGTATCTTCCGGATCGGGGTTCATCACGCCTGACCAGCGCTCCTGCGGGATATCAACAGCCGTGAGCCGCGCGTTCGATTCTTGCGTATTGGCTTGTTTTTTGCGTATTTTCATCGTGCGCTCGTACTGGTCAATCGCGGCCAAATAGTTCCACGGAATGCCGTACAAAGACTCCATGCGCAAAAAAAGCTGCAGGCGCTCTTTTAGCAGAGGATCTGTCTGTTTGGCAGCAGAGCCTTTGGCAAAGCCTGATTCCAGCGGCAAAACGATTGCTGCCACGCACAAGCTGATCTGAATGATTAGGCGGAAAACTCGCATGCCGACTCCCTCCAGCCAGGGTAGTTTCCGTTGTAGTTTCTGCCAGTCTGAGCGGATTATCCACGATACTTTTTGGAAGCAGGCGAGCAACTTTTCTCCGGAGGCACGGGCATTTGATGTATGATGCAAGAAGAAACAAGCAAAGTTCGGAGGGGAAAAAATGAAGCTGGTCATTCGGGCAGAAGGTCCGATCATGCTGGAATCATTGGTGAAGCCGCTGCAACGGATTGCGAGCAAGCAAGGGATCGGTGCAGCTGAGCCTGCCGCCGCGAAATTCGCCGGGTGCATGCACGATTTGGCGGAGTGGTATCGGGAGGGGATGGATCAGGAACGCTGGCAACGGGAAGCAGCAGCCTTGCGCGAGCTGATGACAAGCCCTTTGACTGACTGGTGCCGGGGCAAGCTGTATGTGGAAACAATCGCCGTCCCGTTCGGTTTGCCGCTCGCCGCCCTGTCGCTTCTGTCCGGGCTGGCGATCCGGGAGACGGAACAGTTGGAGCCGCGTCGCGACTTTTCGCCGCTCGCCGTGCTCTGGCTGAAGGAAGTGGGAGCAAAGCCGATGCGCGGGCTTGCAGGCGAACTGGTGCAGGTGGAAGGTGAAAACAACGTGGCAGCAATTTTGCTGAAGCCAGGCGTTGAAACGGCGCGAGCAGACGGCATACCTGTCGGGTACGAGCAAAGGCAGCACGCCGACGAGCATATCGACGAAGGCATGGTGATATTGCAAGCGAACATAGATGACGCAAGCCCGGAGTGGCTTTCCTATCTGATGGAGCAATGCTTTTGGGCAGGGGCGAACGATGTGCATTTTTTGCCGGTGACGATGAAAAAGAGCAGAGCCGCGACACTGGTGCAAGTCATGTGCTATCAGAGCCAGCTTGAGGCGATGAAAACGATTTTGTTCAAGGAGACGACGACGTTTGGCATTCGCTCTTTCCCTGTAGCGTGTCACCGTCTGGCAAGGCGATTTATCACTGTTCAGACGAGTTGGGGAGAGGTTGCGGTCAAACTCGGCTACCACAGGGGCGAGCGGGTGCAGATTGCGCCGGAATACGAGCACTGCGCGCAGCTTGCCAGAGCCAACGGCGTACCTTTGCAGCAAGTTTATCAGGAAGCTGTGGAACTGGCCGCCCGTAAAAGTTCTGTAAAAATATGGGCAGACAAGCAGGAGCAAGCCGAGCCGCCAAAGAATTGAAAACGTGGAGTATCCAAACCCCAAAACCGTATGGAGGTGGCTGTGTGATGAGCAAAAAAGTGTTGATCGTTACAGGGGATGCCGTAGAAGCCTTGGAGGTGTTCTACCCGTATTACCGTTTGCTGGAAGAGGGTTACGAAGCCGTGATTGCTGCGCCCAGCGTGAAGACGCTGCACACCGTTTGCCACGATTTTGAAGCACACAGCGAGACGTATACGGAAAAGCCGGCTTATCAGCTGCCTGCGCACGCCGCTTTTGCCGACGTCAATCCGGAAGCGTTCGACGCCTTGATCATTCCGGGCGGTAGAGCACCCGAGCACATCAGGCTGAACGAAAACTTGAAGCCGATCGTCTCGCACTTTTTTGAAGCGAACAAGCCTGTTGCCGCGATCTGCCACGGTTCACAGGTGCTGGCAATCGTCTCCGAGCATCTCGCTGGCCGTACGCTGACAGCCTATCAGGCATGCAGACCAGACGTCGAGGCGATGGGGGCGATTTACGAAAAAGAAACCCTTCACGTAGACGGCAACCTGGTTTCTGGTCATGCATGGCCGGATTTGCCCGGCTTTATGCGCGAGTTTTTGCGTCTGCTGCGATAAGCCTATCCTAGCCTTTGCCCTTGCCTAAATAAAAACTTCCGCCGACAAAGCACATCGGCGGAAGTTTTTTTCGTTTACTTGTGTCCGACCAACAGCCGCAACACGTTTGGCTGATCGGGCAGGTCGCGTGTGCCTGCGCCGTAGCCGATGGACTCTACGGTCATCGACGGCAACGAACCGAACTGTTCGACTAGGGCGGCAGCCACTCCTGCTCCGGTAGGGGTGGTCAATTCCTTTTGGATGCTCGTCTCGCGCAGCGGTATGCCGAGCAACAGCTCCATGGTCGCCGGAGCGGGAACCGGGTACAGTCCGTGAGCGCAGCGCACGTAGCCGTTTCCCGTCGGGATCGGCCCGCAGTAAAGCTGCTCGATGTCCAGCTCTTCCAGTCCTAAAGCGATCCCGACGATATCGACGATGGAATCGAGTGCGCCCACCTCATGAAAATGGACCGTATCTACAGGGACATTGTGAATTTTCGCTTCGGCGATCGCGATTTTTTCAAAAATAGCCAGAGAGCGGCGAGTTACGCGCGGCGCCAGTCCGGCAGCCTGGATCATCGCCACAATGTCTTTGTGGCTGCGGTGTGTGTGGTCGTTTCCCAGCACTTTCAAAGGCTTCTGCGGCAGCGAGGGAGCGTGGCTTTCATCGATGACGTCCAGCTTCAAAGCGGAAACGCCAGCTTTGACGACGGTTTTCCACTCCAGGCGAAAATCTCCCGGAGACAGCTTGCGCAACTCCTGTTCGATCCGCTCGCGATTGGCTCCTGCGTCCACCAATGCGGCGAGCAGCATGTCTCCGCTGATCCCCGAAAAACAGTCCAAATACGCGATGCGCACAAGAAACACTCCTTTTCAACCAATGATTTCCTCTGTATCATATAGGGAAAGTATGTTCGTCTGATTGGCGATTGTTTGTCCAAAGTGTACCATTTGCCGATTCAGTTTGTCATGCAAGGAGTTGAGCGCTTCGTGTTGTCATTCATTCATACGGCGGACGTCCATCTGGACGCGCCTTTACATATGCTGGCGGATCGTTACGAGCTTAGGCAGGATGATGTTCGCCGCACGCTGCAAACGATTCGCGACCTGGTCGTGTCCAGACAGGTCGACTTTTGGCTGATCGCCGGAGATTTGCTGGAATACCACGGGGGCAGAAGAGCGACGGCTGTATTTTTGCGCGATCTGTTCGAAAGTGTCGCTCCGATTCCCGTTTGCATCGCGCCGGGCAACCACGATCCGTGGCGCGCGGATTCGTTTTACCAGACGATGGACTGGCCTGGCAACGTCTACTGGTTTACCCCGGAATGGGGCGTATACGAATTTCCGGAAAAGTCGTGTGTCATCTACGGCTGGGGCTTTGGACAGCCACACGTCTACGAATCGCCGCTTGCGACTTTTCCGGGCAAGCTAGATGGCTATCGGCATCACCTGATGGTTCTGCACGGCACGATCTTGAACGCGACGAAAGACGAGCACCAGCCTTACGCGCCTATGAGCTTGCAGGAGCTTGTCCAGGCGGATGTAGACTACGTCGCTCTCGGGCACATCCACAAGCCGGAACAATTCGTCCATCCGCTCAAAAAGCGGCCGCTTGCCGCCTATCCCGGTTCGCCGGAAGGATTGACCAATAAGGAAACGGGAGAGCGCTGCGTGTTGCACGGCGAGCTGGACGACGCGGGAAAATTGACCTTGCAAGCGATCCCGGTCAGTCAGCGGCAGATTCATAAACTGACCATTCACGCGCAAGGAGCGGAAACGGCGGAACAGCTAATCGCAGGGATGGAGGCACAGCTTGGCAGGATCGCCGACCGTGATCTCGTGTATGTGACTTTGACAGGAGAGAGAGCGGCGCATTTTGTTCCCTCGATTCCCGTTCTGGAGCAGCGATTTTCGCGGTTTTTTCTGTTTGCAATTACGGATGAGACGTGGCCGGACATCGATGCGCAGAAGCTGATGGCCGAGGACAGCATTTGGGGAAAATGGCTCGCCAAGCTGGCGCAGATCGAGGCGAATGCCCGCAGCGAAGAAGAGCGGGAAATAGCGAGACTGGCGAAGCAAGAAGCGCTTGCGCGGATTGGGGGGAGCATGCGATGAGAATCGAGGAGCTGACCGTAACCGGGTTCGGAAAATGGCAAGGAGCTGCTTTTCGCTTCGCTCCCGGGCTGAATTTGTTTTACGCCCCCAACGAAGCGGGAAAGTCCACGCTGCTGCAAGCGATTTTCGCCGCCCTGTACGGGATGAAGCGCGACTACGTGAAGACGGCAAGGTATTTGCCTGAATACGAAAAATACCGCCCCTGGCATCAGGGAGAGTATGAAACGATCATTACGTACCAGCTCGGGGGCAAAACGTACCGCTTGCACCGGACGCTTTTGAAAGAGCGGGAACAGGCGCGGCTTTTTCTCGACCCGGAATGGACGGAGCTGACAGACATCTACCTGGAGGATCGCCGCAAGGAACGGAACTTTCTCGAAAAGCATCTGGGGCTTACCCGCAGCTTGTTCACCGATTTGACCTGGATCAGACGGGAGCCTTTGGAGGCTGCCGAGCATCTGTTGCCTTCGTTTGCGGATGTGCAGGAGGCAAGTCCGCTTGTCCACACGATTTTGGCGGAGTTGGATCGCGACTTGACGAGCATCGGCAAAAAGGAGCGGGCGGAAAATACGCAAATGGGCAAGGCTGCATCGCGGGTCGCCCGCAAAGAACAGGAGCTGGCTGATGCCGAAGCCGCCTGGCGCATGATTACCCAACTTGCGCAGTCGATCCGCGGCTGGGAGGAGGAGCGCCAAGGGCTGGAGCAGCGGCGAATCAGGTTGCAGGCGCGCATGCAAAAGTGGCAGGAGCAGGAACAGCTTTTGCAGGAGCGCTGGCAGCGAAGCTTTACCGCAGTCGACAGGCAAGAGTGGGACTGGTGGGAGCAGTCTGCTGGCAGCGAAGAAGAGCGGCAACTGCACCATCAGGCGCGCAAAGAAGTGGAAAAGTGGGGCGAACCGCGAACTGCCGCCGCGCCAGAAGCGATGCCCGACCAAGCGCTGAACGAGCTTGCGGCCGATTACGAGCGAGGGGTTGCGCTTCGCAAACAGCGGGAGCAGCGCCATTTGCGACTCGCTGAGCTGGCGGTTCTCGCCTTGTCCACGGGAACGCGCAGCCGGGGGCAGGGACAAGGGCAAGGACGCGCGCAAAGGCAAGGGAACCAGGCGAAGCGGAGGAAAGGCGTCCTGCGTCTGTGGGGTGTTGCAGGGGTGTTTGCCAGCTTGGGCGCAGTCGGTTTGGCGACGGAGCATCCTGTCCTTGGAGGCAGTGCCATTGGTCTGGCTTTGCTTTTGGCCGCGCTCGGCGTAGTTGTGCTGCGGGCAAAAGGGGGCGCAAACAGCAGCAGTCCCGCCGCAGCCATCGACAGCCAGCAAGCGCTGGAGGGAGAACAGCTGCAACAGGAGATCGCCGCCTTGGACGCCGAGTTGGCGGAGCTGGTGGGGCGTTATGGCGTTTCGGATTGGGATACTTTTCTGGCAAAAAGGGAAGAGCTACAACGAAGCGTGCAGGAGCAGCGGACTGTTGCGCTGGAGAACGATCTGGCCAAAACAAGGCGGGAGGAACTGCTTGCGGAAAGCTGGGGCGAGGCGCTGCGTGCGATTTTAAAACGGGAAAAGCGACAGTGCGAGGAAGCGGGGAGCGACTGTCTGGCGCAGTTAGCGCACATCGAAGCCGAGTTGCAGGAGCTGCGGGAAAAAACGGCGAGGGCGCATGGCGAAATGAATGCGCATGAAAGCGAATCCGTAGCGAGTGCCAGAGACGAATACGAGCAAGCCGTGCAGGGGCTGCGCCAACTGCAGCAACGCAGAGATGCGCTGCAACTGGCGCGGGATACTCTTTTGGAAGCACAAGGGGAGTGGAAGCGGGACGTCACGCCGGACGTAAACCGGATTGCTTCCGAGGTGATGAGCCAAATTACAGCGGGGGCTTATTGCGACGTGAGGCTAGATCCGGGCGAAGGCTTTGCCGTACGCCTGCTGGAGCCATCCCGCAAGCAAATTGTCAGCCAGGAGCAATGCTCCACGGGAACCGCCGACCAGCTTTATTTGGCGCAAAGGCTGGCTCTGCTGCATCATGTGAGCAAGCGGACGGAACCGTTGCCGCTGTTTTTGGACGACCATTTTGTCCATTATGACGACGAGCGGTTGCGAAGAACATTGGCGTACGTTGCCGAGCTGGCAGCGGAGCAGCAAGTGTTTTTGTTTACTTGCCACGAGCGCGAGCGGCGCATGCTGGAATCGTTGCTGTCCGGAGGGGCTCGGCATAAAGTGCATCGGATCGGGTAATTGTTACCTCAATTGTGAAAGAGGTTGCCCCTTGTATATCCAACCTCTATAATGGAGATTGATTATGTCTCGTACCAAGATACATGAGGAGTGGGCCCTATGACGCAACGCAAGCCGGAGTGGCTCAAGATCAACCTTGTTTCAGGACCAGAACTCGCCAGCTTCAAAGAGTTGAAGCAAACGATGCGCAGCAAGACGCTACATACTGTTTGCGAAGAAGCCAAATGCCCCAACATTCATGAATGCTGGGCCAGCGGAACAGCTACGTTCATGATTTTGGGTGATATATGTACCCGTGCCTGTCGGTTTTGCGCAGTAAAAACCGGATTGCCGACGGAGCTTGATGTGGCCGAACCGGAACGCGTGGCAGAAGCAGCCGAGCAGATGCGTTTGCGACATGTTGTCGTGACTTCTGTTGCCCGCGACGACCTGAAAGACGGAGGCGCACAAATTTTCGCAGAGACGATCCGGGCGATTCGCCGTCGTCTGCCGTTTGCCTCTGTGGAAGTATTGATTCCCGATTTCCAAGGAAACTGGGATGCATTGAAGCTCGTCATGGACGCGAAGCCAGACGTGCTGAACCACAATATTGAGGCTGTTCGCCGCCTGTCCGATCGCGTGCGGGCGCGCGCCAAGTACGACCGGACTTTGGAACTGTTGAAAAAGGCGAAGGAATTTCAGCCAAACATTCCAACGAAGTCCAGCCTGATGATCGGCGTAGGCGAGACGCTCGAAGAAGTGATCGAGACAATGGACGATTTGCGTTCCGCAGATGTCAACATCATGACAATCGGTCAGTACCTGCAACCGACGAAAAAGCACCTGAAGGTAGAGCACTATTACCATCCGGATGAATTTGCCCGCCTGAAGGAAGAGGGCATGAAGCGGGGCTTCAGCCACGTCGAAGCAGGGCCGCTCGTACGCAGCTCTTACCATGCCCACGAACAGGCCAATGCAGCGAAGGAAACCATCGCCAAGGAAACGGCAATGCCACAGGCGCAATAACAGGGAAGAACCCCTCCTGCAAGCGAGACGAATCGCGGCAAAAGGGGTTCTTTTTACGTACAGGGGAGATTCGCACTAGCGACTGGTTGTACCCATGTTAGCTTTGTGGGTTGCATGCGCGTTCGTTTGCGCTTTTGTGCTGGTTCCTTGCTCGCGATCCGTCATGCCGCCCATTCGCTTGATCAGCGTATCGATGCTGGCTGCGTCTTCGTTACGCGCCGTATGCAGATTGCTTGAGCGGCTGGCGACACGGGCGATTTCCTGAATGTCGTTCGGATTGTCCGTTACGTACACTTTGTAGTAACGTGGTGAAATCGACTGCGCATTCATTTTCGCCTGGTTTTTGGCGGTGCGGGCGTCAGCTCCCTGCGTGTTCAGGCCGACGAAGATTTCTTCATCCGTCACCAGGACAGTAGATTGCTGAACGCCGGGGCAGCTCGTTGTGACGTTGCCGACTGCTTGCGCCAGCGCATCACGGTCTACATAGACGTTTTGGGCGCCAGCGGTCTTCATGCTGGCCCGGTTCGTCTGGACGTAGCCCATTTTCGGCATGCCGGTTTGCATGATGCCAGCTCCTGCACGATTCCAGGCCCGCTTTTGATAAATGGAATGATTCATTCCATTCGGCGTGCCCAACGCTCCGGCGTTGTGGTCGGTAAAGGCGTTGTACGGTCGCATGCCACTTGTGTAGGCATTGTAATTGTTGACGTTCGCCCGTGGATACGTCCCGTTCGGATGCAGGCCATTATCGACGCCAGGCGCGTTGTTCAGACCGACCCCGTTACGCACGTGCAGTCCGTCAAAGTTTGCGGAGCGCACACCGTCGTAGTTGCGGACATGCAGCCCGTCAACATTCGTTACGTGAGGAGCAGCCTGATTCGGATGCGTGTAGTTCGGCGCAGCGTTGTTTGCGCAAGCGGAAGCCAAGAGAGCAATGCCTGCAATCGCAGGATACAACCATGTCTTTTTCAATGGTAACACCCCCTACACGATAGAATGTCCAGGGGGCAGGTGCAGTTTTCGTGGGAATTTTATCTCTTGCTGTTTGAAATATGGTAAGATGTACAAAAGTAAACAAGTGTAAGGAGGAAGCGGACTTGATTCGCACGCAAGCCGGTACTTATGAAGTCATGGAAGAAAATCGCGACGGCTGGAATCCGGAAGCATTCAGGGAGCGTTACAGCGATATCCTCGATAAATACGATTACATCGTAGGGGACTGGGGCTACGGACAGCTTCGTCTGCGGGGATTTTATACAGATGCCAATCGCAAAGTACCGTTCGAGCAGAGGATCGCCGCTTTGGATGAGTACCTGCACGAGTTTTGCAACTTTGGCTGCCCGTACTTCGTTTTGCGCAAAGTGAAGGATGCCATTGGACATAGCGGTGGAGAGCACGAAGGCAACGACGATAATCCGGACACGATTCTCGATATTCGCCATGACGCGTCAAGGGGAGAAAGTTCGGCTGTCATTGTCGAACGCAAGGACCGACGCCGTTTTAACCCCCGGCAAAACAAGCAGGATCGCCAGGAGCGAAACAATAACGGAGCTTCCCACGACCGTTCCGGTGCTGGTCGCAACGATCGGTCAGACAAGCCCAAGTTCCACAAAGAAAAGCAGGACAAAAACGGCAAGGACTCTTCCTCGCGGGAAAAACGTCCGAACCAGATGCGTCCCAACCGGGAGCGCGACAAAGTTCCGACTGGTCAGAACACGCCCAAGCGTGACACATAGAAAGACAAAAGCAAACAGCCCCGGGACTAGGGGCTGTTTTGCTGTACATAAATCTTGCTTCATCAAAAGCCGCCGCCGTAAAACGGAAAGGGCTGATACGGGTACGGGTAGTACGGATAGGAGTATGGATACGGGTATGGATAGTAATAAGGCGGATAGTAGCTATAAGGAAGCGGAATGATCACAGGGCCAATTCCTTCGTCTCTTCTTCGGCGAAAGAAGACGGGATGCGCCTGGTCTTCCGGAATCATCTGGTATTGTTCGTCCGCCTGATGGCCCTGCAACTGGTTTTCGTCAGCTTGATACGGTTGCATATTGCGACTGCACTCCTCTCAGTGTCTGTATGTGCAGTAGCAGTATACGAGACATCCGCCTGCAAGGAGCGTTGTCCCGATGGAAATGGGCAGCAAAAAAGCCTATCCCCGGGCTCTTGTGTCAAGAGCGGGATAGGCCCAAAAAGCGGAATTAAACGACAGTCTCCAAAAAAGTTTTCAGCTCTTCTGCTTCCCGCTCGTTCAGATTGAAGGCAAATTCGAGGTAGCCTTCTTCTTCGAGATCGTCGTGCCCGATAATGGCAGAGCGGCCGTTTTGGATGTTGATGACGATTTTTTTGCCGTAAAAACGGTTTGTCGTCGTGATAGCCAGATCGAATCGGGTAGCTTCGCCCATAAAGCTGACGAAGCGGGTTTTCGTGTCCTCCGGTTCGTCGTACAAGAAAAACAGGTCATTCACCATAAATACGCTCCTCTACTTCCATAACAGATTTGGTTTGTGTTCGATATTGTGCAAAGCGCGGACAAAACGGATCGTTTTCGTTTGGGCGCGCATGACGATGGAATGCGTCTCCACCATATCGTCGCCCAGGTAGCGAACTCCTTGAAGCAGCTCGCCGTCCGATACGCCTGTGGCGGCAAAAATGGCGTCGTCTCCTTTTACCATATCGTTCAAGGTCAACAACTGCTCCGGATTGGTCAGGCCCATCTTGATACAGCGTTCGCGTTCCCCGTCATTTTGCGGCTTGAGCATCGCCTGCATGTCTCCGCCGAGGCATTTGATCGCCGCCGCGCTAATGACGCCTTCCGGTGCTCCGCCGATTCCGAGAAACAGGTCGATCCCTGTATGTGGCAGACAGGCGGCAATCGCTGCGCCTACATCGCCATCGCCGAACAGTTTGACGCGCGCGCCTTTTTCCCGCACCGTGTCGATGATGTGCTGGTGCCGCTCCCGTTCCTGAACGATCACAGTCACGTCGGAAACGCGCTTGTTGTTCGCTTTCGCTACCACTTCAATCATTTTATCCACGGGATCAAGCAAGTTGATTTGTCCCGCAGCCCGTTTGCCCACAGCCATTTTCATCATGTACATGTCAGGGGCATGAAGCAGCGTTCCGCGGTCACCGATCGCGATGACCGACATGGCATTGTTGTGGCCTTTGGCGACGATCGTGGTTCCTTCCAGCGGGTCGACAGCGACATCAACCTCCGGGCCGCCAGCTTCGGGGTGACCGAGTTTTTCGCCAATGTACAGCATCGGCGCTTCATCCAGCTCTCCTTCGCCAATCACGACGGTTCCCCGCATGTTGATGGTGTCGAACATGGCGCGCATGGCGCTTGTCGCCGCTCCGTCCGCTTCATTTTTCTTTCCCCGACCCATCCAGTGAGACGAGGCGAGGGCAGCCATTTCCGTCACCCGCACGATTTCCAATGCCAGTTCGCGTTCCACAGTTGTGTTCCTCCCTTTATGCCGGCAAAATTCACCCCATCATTGTAACACAAAGTACAAGCTGATTCGTGACAGCAGGGACAAATTTGGTATACTGTTGGAGGAAAAGAGGTGAAAGCCGTGAGCAATTCCTATTTGCAGGAAGGGGAATTGGTCCTTCTCGTCCTGGTGCTGACATTTGTGTTTACTACCTATTATGCGAAACGAAAAGCCAAAAAGCGAAAATAAGGAGAATCTTATGTACGACGTGAATACAAAGCGAATTGACCAAGTTTTAGCATATATGTCTCTCATGCTTGATCTGCTGGACAAGCTCAGGGAACGAGGAGCCGAGGCGGTTTTGGCGGATGAAGTGGCTGTTGCAGCGATGGAGCGAGCCCTGCACTTGTCCATCGAAGGAATTGTCGATGTAGGGAATGCGTTGATCGACGGCTTTATCATGCGTGACCCTGGCAGCTATAGCGACATCGTGGAAATTTTGCGTGACGAACAAGTCATTACAGATGAGCAAGCGGTCGTCTTGACGCGCGTCGTTGATTTCCGCAAGCATCTGGTGATTGACTACACAAGCGTTCCGGCTGGAGAAATGTTTGCGCTGGCAGAAGAGGCAGTCGCAGCGATGCGCCAGTTTGACCCGCAAGTTCGCGCTTTTTTGCAGAAAGAATTGTTCTAGAAAATGGAGAAGCGGATTTTTTATACAAAACACTTTCGTTTGTTTACTAAAGCGTGCCGATCCGCTACAATAAGTAGAAAGGACGGTGATACGTATGACAAACGAGGGGACGTCCACTCGTGACCAAATCCTGCACATGCTCAAGGTAAAAGGCTCACTCTCTGTCAGCGACATGGCCGTCGAGCTTGGCATTACTGAAATGGCGGTCAGACGCCATCTGAACACTTTGGAGAGAGACAATCTGATCAAGTCCACGCTTGTAAGACAAGCAATGGGACGACCGACGAATGTATATTCCTTGTCGCAGGAAGCAGATGAGCTGTTTCCGCGCAATTATTCTCATTTGACACTGGACTTCCTGCAAGATTTGAAAGACATCGACGGAATGGGCAAAGTCGAGATGCTGTTTCGCCGCCGCGAAAATCGCCTGGAGGAATCGTATCGCTCCCAAGTGCAAGGGGAGTTGAAGGACCGCGTAGCGAAGCTGGCGGAGCTGCAAAACGAAAAAGGCTACATGGTGGAATGGGAAGCGGACGCCGACGGCAACACGTACCGCATTCAGGAGTTCAACTGTCCGATCGCCCAAGTCGCGCGCGAGTTCAACCAGGCTTGTACCTGTGAGCTTTCCTTGTTCCGCCGCGTGCTGAACGCCGATGTGGAGCAAACCTCCTGCATGGCAAAAGGCGGAGACAAGTGCGTGTTTGAAATCAAAAAAGCGTAAATACAGTGTCAGTGATGGCCACTTTTGTACGATTGCGTGCGAGGGTGGTTTTTTGCTGTTGAAAAAACATACAGCCGACTCGTCAAACGATGAAAAAGCGGGTATGGTAAATGGGTACAACAGGGTGGAGGAGATCAGACATGAAACCATACAAAGGCTATTTGCTCGATTTGGACGGAACGATTTACCGCGGCCATGAAGCGATCCCGGGGGCTGGCGAATTTGTCCGCTATTTGCAGGACAAGCAGATTCCGTACCTGTTTTTAACCAACAACTCTTCGACATCGGCTGAACGAGTGGCGGATCGGTTGACGGGGATGGGAATCGAGGCGGCTGCCCGTGACGTTTACACGACAAGCATGGCGACTGTCCAGTATTTACAAGAGCAGGCGCCCGCCGGGGCAAACGTATACGCGATCGGGGAGGAAGGCTTGCTGACACAACTGGAAGCAGCAGGCTATCGCCTGACCGAAGCTGATCCGGACTACGTCATTGTCGGAATCGACCGTGCCTTTACCTATGAAAAGCTCGCAGTGGCTGCGCGCGCGATCCGTTCAGGAGCCACTTTTATCGCAACCAATGCCGACGCTGCTTTGCCTACTGACGCGGGGCTATTCCCGGGGAACGGCTCGTTGGTAGCGGCTGTTTCCGTTGCATCCGCCACCAAACCGATTGTGATTGGCAAACCGGAGTCCATCATCGTGCGCTATGCGCTGGAAGTGCTCGGGACAAAAGCTTCCGAGACGTTAATTGTCGGCGATAACCTGTTTACCGATATTGAAGCCGGAGCAAACAGCGGGTTGGACAGCCTGCTCGTTTTGACTGGCTACTCTACGCGTGAGGAAGCCGCCAGCCATACGGCAAAGCCGACGTATGTCGCCAGCGATTTGCCGGAATGGCAGCTACGAATCTCGCTCTAGACACTCTTCCTGCTGCTTTTGGCGATGGGCAATCCGGCTCGAAGCTGCTGCGGCTACCGCTCCTACGAGGTCGTCCAAAAACGTGTGGACGCCGAAGCTTTTGTCGTTGAGCTGGGCGAGCTTGCCGTGTTTAAGCTTGTCGACATAGCCGAAGTTGGTGAAGCCGATGCTGCCGTACAAATTCACGATGGCGAGCGCCAACACTTCATCTACGCCATACAAAGGCTCGTCCGCTTCAATAATCGACTGGAGCGGGGGCAGCAGCTGTTTTTGTTCGGCGAGCATGTCCAGCTGAATGCCAGTCAGCAAGGCATTTTGCACCTCGCGCTTGTTCAGAACGGCCTGCACGCTCTCCAGACACAGCTGCATCGTCAGATCAGGGACGTATTGTTCTTGCAGGAAAAAGACAATCTCGGCGATGTCGTCGAGGGAAACGCCGCGTTTCGTCAACAGCTCAATGACCGCCTCCAGGCAGCTTTCGCTGTTCAGCGGGTGTTCGACCATCGGTATTCCTCCTTTTCTGGCAAACATGGGTGCTCCTAGTATCTGCAGCCAGATAGGCACCTATCCCGGCTTGGCGACATACAATGCGCCTAGAGAAGGTGTGCAAGGAGGCTGACCTGTATGGAGGAAAAAGAACTGCTTCAGGAGCAGTATGGATTCCAACTGCAAAATTATCGGGTGACGGGCGCCAGCAAAGTGCTCGAAACCGACCAGGGCTTGTATTACATGTTTGAAGCGCCGGCAGGGTATCGATACAAAAGCAAATTCATCGAGAAAGTGCGCAAGCATCTGGAGCAGCAAAAAGACATTCGGATGCTCAAGCTGGTCAAGACGACGGGCGGGCAGCCCCATTTTGTCGAGGATGAACAGCTATACTACTTGTATCGGGGAGTGCGCGAGTCGGTTCCGGAAAATTCGTTTTACGCCAGCGGACAGTCGTTGGCGCAGTTCCACCAGGCGACGAAAAATTTTTCCGGCGAAAAACTGTTCATCCCGTACAGCTCGCTTGGAAACTGGCCGAGTACGTGGAGACGGAAA
Organism: Brevibacillus sp. HD3.3A; assembly: GCF_013284375.2. Taxonomy (NCBI): domain Bacteria; kingdom Bacillati; phylum Bacillota; class Bacilli; order Caryophanales; family Paenibacillaceae; genus Brevibacillus; species Brevibacillus sp. HD3.3A. The sequence goes on along the minus strand of NZ_CP085874.1, from coordinate 4,998,406 downwards.
TTGCGGCATTACAACGAGTACCGCGATGAACTGGATGAGTCCGATGCCGAGTTGACGCCGATGGATGAGCTGCTTTTGACTTGCTACACGTACGTGCATCAGCTTGGGGAAATATCTGTGCAATACTTGCTGGAAGCGGGCTACGACAAAGTCGTGAAAGAAACGGCAGGACTTGGAAAAGTAGCCTACCAAAATTTTGATCAAGGGTATATGCTATGGAATGAGAAGGATGTACGCCTGATGGCGGGAGAATGGAACTGGGTTCTCGACATGCGGGCTCGCGATCTTGGGCAATGGCTGAAAGCCGAAACGAAGCGCAACGGTTGGAACGACGAAGCCGTGATTCACTTTTTGGACGGCTACAACAGTGTTGCGCCGTTGCTGACAGGAGAGTACGCCGTCATTTACGCCCTCATGCTCTACCCTGGCCGTTTTTTGAAGCTCGTGGAGTCGTACAAGGAGCTTCCGCTGGAGGAGCGGCAGGAAGTAAACGCGGAAGGCTGGCAATCCCAACTGGAAGACGAGCTTGCGAAAATGGAAGAAGGACTCCGGCGCTATCCCCGTCTGGTCGCAGATCATTATGGCGTCACCATTCCACAAATCGATTGGCTGTGGAGGCAAAACAATGAGCAAGCCACAAGTATTCGTCACGAGGAAACTGACCAATGAAGTCATAGCCATGCTGGAGACGGTAGCCGATGTGAAGCAATGGGAGGAGGACACTCCTGTGTCGCGCGAAAAGCTGCTCGAAGAGATCGAGCACGCCGATGCGGTGCTGACCATGCTGACGGAACGGGTGGACGAGGAGCTTTTGGCTCGTGCCAAAAAGCTGCGGATCGTCGCGAATATGGCTGTGGGCTATGACAATATCGATGTGCCTGCCTGCAAAAGACGCGGGATCGCGGTGACCAATACGCCAGATGTTTTGACGGAAGCGACCGCAGACCTGGCATTCGCCCTGCTGCTTGCGACTGGCCGGAGAGTGACGGAAGCCAACCGCTTTTTGCTCGCAGGCGAGTGGACGTCATGGAGCCCGTACTTGATGGCGGGACAAAGCGTGTACGGAGCTACGCTTGGCATTATCGGCATGGGGAGAATCGGGGAAGCGGTCGCACAGCGAGCAGCCGGGTTCAACATGCGCATTTTGTACCATAACCGCAATCGCAAGGAAGAGGCGGAGGCCAAGACGGGAGCGCGGCTGGTTGGGCTGGAGGAATTGCTTCAGGAAGCGGATTACGTCGTGCTACTGACGCCGCTGACAGCGGAAACGAAGCACCTGATGGGAGCGCATGAATTTTCCCTGATGAAAAAATCGGCGGTCTTCGTGAACGTTTCCCGTGGCGGAACCGTCGATGAAGCCGCTTTGTATCATGCTTTGACCACTGGACAGATTTGGGCGGCGGGGCTGGACGTATTTGTCCAGGAGCCAGTTCCGCTCGATCATCCGCTTTTGGCGCTGAAAAATGTGGTGGCGCTCCCGCACATTGGCAGTGCCACGATCCAGACGCGCAATGAGATGGCGTCGCTGGCCGCCGCCAATATTGTCGCTGTACTGAGTGGAAAGGAGCCGTTGACCGCTTTATGAGTACCGTGTTGATCATCGTGGCGAGCCTTTTGCTGCTGGGGATTCTGGCCGCTTCCGCCGTCGCTTTGCATGTGACGTGGCGCTTGACGCATCCGGTGCGCAAACCGATTGACATGAACCCGGAGGACTTCGGACTGGTGGCGGCGGAAGCGGTTGTTTTTCCCAGTCGGGAGACGAATATTTCGCTCTCGGGCTGGTATCATTCCGCTGCCCGAAACGGGCGCACGCCGAATGGCCGGACGCTGATTTTTGCCCATGGCTACAGCCAAAACAGGCAAGAGCCGCACCTTCCCGCTCTGGCGCTCGCAAGCAAACTCGTTCAGGCGGGCTACGATGTGTTGATGTTCGATTTTCGCAACAGCGGGGAGTCGACTCCGGCTTTGACTACAATCGGTTTGCGCGAGCAGCATGACTTGCTCGGCGCGATTGATTTTGTGGCGGCGAAGCATCCCGAACAAACCATTGGACTCGTCGGTTTCTCCATGGGGGCGGCGACTTCTTTGCTCGTCGGGGGAAGAGATGCGCGGATTGCGGCTGTGGTGGCGGACTCTCCCTTTTATTCGCTCAGCGAGTATTTGGAAGAAAATTTGCCGCAATGGACGGGCCTCCCGCGCTTTCCTTTCAACTGGCTGATCTTGACGCTGAGTCCGGTTTTTCTCAGGGCGAATCCGCGTCATGTCAAGCCTTTTGAGATCGTTCGCCAAGCGAAAAAGCCGATCCTGTTCATTCATGGCACGGGAGATCATACGGTGCCTGCGGAAAACAGCAAGCGGCTGCACGCTCTGGCAGAAGACGAGGATTCGCAAATTTGGCTGGTGCCGCACGCCGGGCACGTACGCAGCTTTGCTTTGATTCCCGACGAGTACGCAGAGCGGGTCATCGCCTTTTTGGAAAGAGGCATGGCGAAAACGGGGCAAAGTGGCAAGGCATCGATCTTGGGAAAATGAAAAAAGCAGCTACGCGTAAGCGGGTAGCTGCTTTCATGGCTGTGCGCCTGGATTAGAATACTTGTTGAACTTCCTTGATGCCTGGGATTTCTTCCACCAGTGCACGTTCAATCCCTGCTTTCAGGGTAATGGTGGACGAAGGGCAGCTGCCGCATGCACCCATCAGGCGCAGCTTTACGATGCCTTCTTCTACGTCAACGAGTTGTACGTCGCCACCGTCACGTTGCAGGTAAGGGCGCAGTTTATCGAGAACTTCTTGTACTTGATCCATCATATCCATGGTCGATTCACTCCTTTCCAACCTCTCCTTTATTATAATCGTACGCCGGTGATAAATCCATGGCTTACATGCCCTGTCGACACTTTCCTGGGAGAAGTATAATCAAAGTGGGCTGGCATGGACTTTTTGCAATAGCAGCATGTTATAATGAAAAAGCAAGTACTTCAACATAAGGAGTCAGATCTTCGTGAACGTATTTCGCAATGTGAAGGAACTGATTGGCAATACACCAATCGTCGAAATTACACAGTTTGAGCTTCCAGAAGGAGTGCGCTTGTTCGCCAAACTGGAATACTTTAACCCAGGTGGCAGCGTAAAAGACAGACTGGGCATGGAATTGATTCGCGCCGCTGAAGAGAGCGGCCAGCTGAAGCCAGGCGGCACCATTATCGAACCGACAGCAGGGAATACAGGGATTGGCGTAGCACTGGCCGCTGTAGGAACCGGCTATAAAGTCATTTTTTGCGTACCAGCCAAATTTTCCGAGGAAAAGCAAGAGTTGATGCGCGCACTGGGAGCCGAGGTTGTAAATACCCCGACTGAACTGGGGATCAAGGGAGCGATTGCCAAAGCACAAGAGCTGGCAGCATCGATTCCTGGCTCATTCGTGCCGCAGCAGTTCGCTAACCCGGCAAACCCTGACGCCCACTACAAGACGACAGGCCCTGAAATCTGGAGCCAGATGGACGGACAAGTAGACGTGTTCGTTGCAGGCGCCGGGTCTGGTGGTACGTTCATGGGGGCTGCCCGCTACCTGAAGGAGCAAAACCCGAACGTCAAAACCGTCATCGTGGAGCCAGAAGGTTCGATTTTGAACGGGGGAGAATCCGGTCCGCACAAAACGGAAGGGATCGGCATGGAGTTTTTGCCGCCATTCATGGACACCAGCTATTTCAATGCGATTCACACGATTCTCGATGTGGAAGCATTTGATCTGGTCAAGCAGCTCGCAGCCAAAGAAGGCTTGCTCGTCGGAAGCTCTGCCGGAGCAGCGATGGCAGCAGCTTTGCGCGAAGCGAAAGAAGCAGCGCCGGGTACCAACATCGTCACGCTGTTTGCCGATGGCAGCGAACGCTATCTGAGCAAAAAAATCTACCAGGGGGGAATCTAAGATGCGCATTAAAACTCGTCTGATCCACGGCGGTATCGATGGAGATCCACATACAGGAGCGGTTTCCGTTCCGATTTACCAAGTGAGCACGTACAAACAGGAAGCGATTGGCGTGCACAAAGGCTTCGAATACTCCCGTACGGGCAACCCGACGCGTCACGCGCTGGAAACGTACATTGCCGAGATCGAAGGCGGAGCACGCGGCTTTGCTTTTGGCTCCGGGATGGCGGCTTTGTCCACGATTTTGTCTTTGTTCAGCAAAGGCGATCATCTTGTAGTGGGTGACGATGTGTACGGCGGTACATATCGCGTCGTAACCCGCGTATTTTCCCGTATGGGTCTGGAAGCAAGCTACGTCGACACGAGCAACCTGGAAGCGGTAGAGGCAGCCATTCGCCCGGAAACAAAGGCGATCATCATGGAAACGCCGACCAACCCATTGCTCAAAGTAAGCGACATCCGTGCGCTGGCAGACATCGCCAAAGCAAAAGGCGTGCTGCTCGTAGTCGACAACACGTTCATGACTCCATACTGGCAAAATCCGCTCGATCTGGGCGCAGACATCGTGTTCCACAGCGCAACGAAGTATTTGGGCGGACATAGCGATGTGGTCGCTGGTCTGGTCGTTGCAAAAGATGCGCAGCTTGGCGAAGACCTGCATTTCGTGCAAAATGCGATTGGCGGCGTCCTCGGCCCACAAGATTCCTGGCTGCTTCTGCGCGGGATGAAAACGCTCGGAATCCGCATGGAAGAGCATGAGCACAACGCCCGCACGATAGCAAAATGGCTGTCTGAGCGCAGCGACATCAAGCGTGTCATCTACCCTGGCTTGTCCAATCACTCCGGTCATGAGCTGATCCAAAAACAGGCTCGCGGCTTTGGCGGCATGATCTCCTTCGACGTTGGCAGCGCAGAGCGTGCCGATGAAGTTTTGGCGAAAGTGAAGTATTACACATTGGCAGAATCGCTCGGGGCAGTAGAAAGCCTGATCAGCGTGCCTGCTCGTATGACGCATGCTTCCATCCCGGCAGAACGCCGCGCCGAGTTGGGCATCACAGATGGACTGGTTCGCATTTCCGTGGGAATCGAAGATGTGCAAGACCTGATTGAAGATCTGGATCAGGCTCTGTCCTAAATCGCATAACGAATGCAACTCAGCTACGGACGGACTCGCGAGGAGGCGGATGAGATGAGTGTGGAAATCAAGGTATTCGGAACCGAACAGCTTTGCGCAAGCTGCGTCAATTTGCCATCTGCCAAAGAGACAGCAGAATGGTTGCAGGCTGCCCTTTCTCGCAAATACGGAAGCGACAGCATCCGCATCGTGTACAGCGACTTTCAACAGCCGCAGACAGACGATGACAAAAGCTGGGCGACACGCATCATTGAGGAAGATTTATGGTATCCGCTTGTCGTAATTTCCGGGGAAATTGTCGGCGAGGGAAATCCTAAGCTGAAAGATATTTACGAAAAGCTGGAAAGCATGGGGGTTGCCCCGGTAGCTGTCCAGACTGAGAGCGAATAAGCTATCGCCAAAAGCTCGACCAGTTGGATACAAGCCGATCAGATGAGAAGCATCTGGTCGGTTTTTTTTTATGTTGATATGTTACTTTCCATTTCCTTCCGCGTCCATATTGGTATGACATGAAAAAAGGATGATTTTGACCATGCAAGGAAAACAGTTTGTTTTTAGCCTGCTGACGTGTACGCTTTGTCTCTCGGCTGTGCCAGTTGCGTCACCCGCTCTGGACATAGCCGCAGCGGCTGCTCCTGGTTATAAAATCACATACAAGCTCCCGGCTAATCCAGAGAAGTATTTGTTTTTGAATGTGCAGATGGTTTCGCTCGCAAACCCGCAGACGCCTGCGACAGTGCGGGAGTATCCGATCAAACAGTATTTGGTTGACTCGACGGGGAATCTCGACCATTACAAATTGGAGTTTGACGACAACCGAAAGTTTGTCACATCCAAAAAAGGCTTCCTGTGGAACTTTTATCAGATGATCGGGATTTTTCCGCCTGCGTATCCAGAGGGTGGGAAACTTGCTGAACTGGATCGGCAAATCGATACTTTGGATGGCTATTCCCCTGAAGGGCTACAGGCGAGGAAGGCGCGTGCCGAGCTGGAGCTGAACGCCCGAATACAGCCACTCATCCATGCCGGGTATGTCAAACCGGAGGAAATCGATGACGGGATTGCGACAAGAGAATTTGTCGCGACGGTGTTTTATCGTGCATTCAAAGATGTGCGTCCTTACCACGGAGGCATTGACCTGAAAGACTCGGAGAATGAAGCCGTGCGCTGGGCGGTGGAGAGTGGGCTGCCAGGTTTTCCCGTAGACAGCAAAGGATTTGTGTTCCCGCAGTCACCGCTCGATCTGGAACCAGGAGAGAAAAATTTCCCGGAGACGTATGCCTATGACCGTGTCTTTCAGTTTGTTCAGCTGATTTTGCCAGGGAAAAAGACAGCAAGCGGCTGGGCGTACTATCAAGTGAAGCTGCTGCCCGGAATGGCGCCTGTGCAGCCGCGAGAGATCATCTCGGTCAACGGCAAGCCTTTTGCAGAGGGAGCAGAGAACTACTCGATTGAACAGACGAACGAATACCAAAATGCCAGCAGAAAAATCGCCCAGCATTTCATTCAGCGCTTCCCGCAGTTGCTTGAGCAAGCGCGCAAAGATGCGCTGAAGCCGCGCGTCTGGGACTGGAGCCGGGACGTGATCCACCATCCGATATTCGCCAAGCAGGTCGCCGCCTACCGCAAAAACAAGAGCAGCCAAAACTTGAACGCTGTGTATCAGGCGGTGCGAGCGCACTATAATCTGAGCATTCGCCAAGACTCGGCTGCGAATGTGAAAAGCGTGCTCGACAACGTCAAGTAAGCCGTGGCACAGGCGCTTTTTTGCCTGCGGGGAAGGGAACAGCGCGAGAAAGCGGCGCACTTTCTGCAACTGGTTGCCCGCCCCTGCACAGAAAGTTTTTACCTCTTTGTTTTTGATTCGTAAACCGTTTGTAACGAATTAAGATGGGCTTCGTCCTATAGTTGTACATGAAGACAAGAACAACTTGGGAGGAAAAAACAATGAACAAAAAATGGATGAAGCCCGCTGCATTCCTCGTATTGGCAGGAGTAGTAGGAGTTGCAGGTTTGAATATGGCAGGAACGAAAGTGGCGCACGCTGATTCGGAAAAAGGCAAGCTGTTCGCAGCGGCAGCAGACTTGAAGCTCGACAAAAACACGTACGTCATCGATGTAAAGTCCGCCGATGTGAACGGCGACAAGGTTGAAGATAAAGTATTTCTGGTTGGACAAAAAGAAAAGGCAGACGACATCTACGCTTCCAACATGAACATTGTTGTACAAGACGGCAAATCGAAAGCGTACAGTACAACAGACCTCAAGGAACTGGGCGGCTACGAAGGCGAACTGACTCTCGTAGACTTTACCGGAGATCACGTAGCAGATGCGTTTGTAAAAACCGCAACGGGCGGCAGCGGTGGCATTTACAGCCACGTCATTGCCACTTTCGAAAACAACAAGCCCGCTGTCATTTTTGGCGAAAAGGAAAACGATGGTATCCACTACGAAGGCAAGTTCGTGGATGGCTTTAAAGTAGAGGGCAAAGGCTCCAAGCTGGACAAGCCGCTGACCATTGACGTGAGTGCGAATCAGGACGTATATGTCGCAGCGAAGCTGTACGACAAAGCAGGCAAAGTGCAGGCAAACGGCGACGATGTAAACGTCTTTTCGTATCCGTTCGGCTCGCTTACGCCAGTCGACATGGATGGAAACGGAACGTTTGAACTTGTAGGGGAACAGCGAATCGTGGGCATGAACAACACAGATACTGTGTCCCGCATCAGCTCCGTATGGGGCTACCAGGGCGAGGGCAAATGGAACCCTTGGGAAGTGGAATACTCTACCTTCCTGATCAAGCATCCAGGCGAAGCGATCAACACAATGATCGGCAAATAACATACTTGCCTTGCCTATGCCACAACAGAGGGGGTGTCTCCAAAGTCGATTTTCCGACCAGGAGACGCTCCTTTTTTCGTGTGACAAAACTGACAAAACGTAGGGAAACTGTGGTTCGGGTTTTGGGCTTTTTTGTTCGTCTTTTTGGGGCGGCCCCTCGCTGCTTTTTCCCGGCCAAGAGGTGTTGGTGTTCTATCGTCCAGCGGTCGCACATATCCTTCTTTGGAAGAGCCCAAATCAAGGAGGACGAGCCGATGGAACAGCTAATCGCCCGCTTTTATGAATTGAAAGAAATCCAGAAGCAGGTAGAGGATGAGCTTGGCGCGCTGCGAAGCAAGCTGCTCGACGCTTACGCGGAAGCCGGAAGCGCCGAGGAAGGTGACTTCAAGCTGGTGATCAGCTACCAGGAGCGGCGAGACTACAGCGACGATCGCTTGTACAATTCGTTGCCCGACCCGTCTCTTTGGCGGCTCATGTCGCGGGCGGACACCGGGAAAATTGCCAGTCTGCTTAAACTGAATGTGATTCACGAGAAGATACTGGAAGGCACATATGAGCAGAAAAAGGTGCCTGTGCTGCGGGTGCAGAAGTTGTGAGGGGGAAGGGAGAGAGAGGAAGACCGTCTGGCGGGTGCCGGCGGTTTTTTTATATTTCGCTCAATCAAATCCTTTTATTTACCGATATGGTATATATACCCTTTGTTTTGTGTGGAGATGAGCGTGAAGAGTGAACCAAGAATTGTTCCAACCGAGCTTGAAAGCGGACGTGGATTATGTAACCAAGTCGTATAATTTAAATCACTTCTTACTCGTATCCCTTATAGGCGGTTTTTTTCCAGCTATTCTGTTAGGGATGAAGAATGCGCGTTGGCTTCGGGTAAGACCTTTGTGGAGCTACACGGTGGCAACTGTGGGTGGTGTTCTGTGGTTTGCAGTAGGATACACGGGATATGGCCGTTTTCTAGCAGTTTTTGTTGGTATTGCGTATTACTTCCTAATGAGAGAAATGTACACGTATCATTTAGGGTTGTACGGGAGAAAACAACCTATTCTCCTGAAAGCAATTCTTTATACCATAATTGGCCGAGTAATTGAAGGATATGTACTCATAAAGGGAGTGCAATTTTTTTATGGGAATGGATAGAGCAGAAAAATCTGTTAACTATAGACTGGGCGTACATTATTACAACATGAATCGTTATCAACAAGCAAAAGAGCATTTGGAAAAGGCCCTCGCTGAGGATCCAAATGATACGGACGCCCTTTTTTGGATGAGCTACTCGGAATACTGCCTCAAAAATTATGAAGAAGCTCATCGGTTGTGTAGAGACATCATTCAAAAAGGGATGATGACAGAGAACGTATATGAATTGCTTGGTGTTATCCTCTTGGCTGAAAAGAAATGGTATGAGGCGGAGCAGGCTTTCTTGCAGGCAATCTCCTTGAATCCTGTGGAAGCTGATGTAATTGCAAATTACGCATATCTCATGATAGAAACAGGGCATTTAAAAAAAGCAAAAATGCTGCTTGCAGAAGCAAAGCGTATAGACTCGATGAATAGTCTAGTGCTACATTGTCAGTTTTATTTGGACCTCATTCACAATAGGAAAAAGCAGCAACAAGAATCACTGATGGCCTATATTCAGATTGCAGATGATGAACGAAGCAAACTTCAAACGATTGGGGAAGCGGCGTATTTTCGTGGTGATTATCGAATAGCAAAAGAAAACCTGATACAAGCATTTTTGCTGGATCCGAATAACTCAAGAGTAAAAGAATTATTAGACTCAATTGATAGAGTCACGCATATTGTTTTTTTGCCAAATCGGATTGTCAAGAAGTTGGGAGGAACATTAGTGGCGTGGGTGCTATCGTTAGCGCTTATTTTACTTACTATACTCATCGCCAGGCCTTATGTTCGTGACGTCGCTGTGTTCCTGTTCTTGTTCAATGTCTATACATGGATATCTCCATTTATTTATAATCTGGTGACAAAGGCAGGAGTACAACGTGAAGAAAATTGAGCTAATTAAGCAAATGACAATAAATAATCCGGAGAATGCTTCTGCATGGTATCTGCTTGGACTGGAATACGCTCAAACCGAAAAGTACACGGAAGCGCTTCAAGCTTTTACAGAAGCATTGCGTTGCAATGATCCGGGGTATACACAGCAAATTATTGAGGAGTTGGGTAAACTCTCCTTAGCGCAAACTTCTGCGGCAGTACAAAGCGAGCGAGTCGTTCATCAAGAGGTGGCTACAGGAGGAACGGATTATGATGCCTTACATGGATCTGTAGATGAAAAAGCATCTGAAAAAGTACCTGTACTTACAAACGCGAGAGATCTACTTGTCAATAAGGGAGAAGCGGAAGGGACCGATCAACTCTTCCAAATCATCTCCGGCGGGCAAACAGGCAAAAAAGACAGGGCAGAGGCGACGATTACGTTTGCCGATGTTGGTGGTTTGCATGCTGTAAAAAACGCCATACAGATGAAAATCGTTAAGCCATTTGTCTCGCCCGGGCTGTTTGAGCGATTCCGGAAAAAGGTCGGAGGCGGTATCTTGCTCTACGGGCCTCCCGGCTGTGGAAAGACGTTTATCGCCAAAGCGACTGCGGGCGAGTGCCGCGCTCGATTTATTCCGATTCATATCGCAGACATCCTTGACCCGTATATAGGGGCAAGCGAGCAGAACTTGCGGGAGGTGTTCTCGTCAGCGCGGGCAACCAAACCCAGCGTGCTGTTCCTTGATGAAATGGATGCGCTTGGCTACAACCGGAGTCGCTCCACCTCCAACTCCATGAGAGCAGTCATTGATACTCTTTTGACCGAAATCGAAGGAATTGAAGCCAATACTGATAAAATGCTCATTATCGGAGCAACGAATATGCCTTGGGACGTAGATCCTGCTTTTAAACGTCCCGGCCGTTTTGATAAGATGATCTTTGTCTCACCCCCGGATGATGAAGCGCGAGCAACCATTTTCCAGATTAAGCTTCAAGATCGTCCAATGGAGCAAATCGACTATGCACTTTTGGCGAAAGAAACTGACTTGTATTCGGGAGCAGACATCGAAAATGTGATTGAGCTTGCTGCAGAAGAAGTAATCAATGAAATTATGCGCACAGGGGTAGAGCGTCCCCTTACAATGCAGGATCTCAAAAATGCGATTCAGTCGACACAGCCCTCCACAATTGATTGGCTCCGCACCGTGAAAAACTATGTCAAATACGCAAATCAAGGCGGTCTTTACAACGATGTAGAATCGTTCCTATCCCGTTACAAGCGAATATAGCATCGAACTCTTTACAGCTTATTTCTGCACGAAACGTGTGTGGAGATAAGCTTTTTGCTTTTTTCGTGCTCGTCAGTGCGGGCAGCGTGGAGCAGCAGCATTTCTTCCATAGCAATTCCTTATACCCAGGCCCCCATCCCCAACGAAAAAATAATACCCAATATAGATTGACAATTCAGACTTTTATAAATAATATTAATTTAAATCGAATTACAGACATATTACAGAACGAAAAATGTCGAAAATTCACTGTTTGACCGTTTATTTAATTGGATTTTATTGCCAAATCCTTTTTCTATTACGAATAGCAGACTAATTAAAGAACAAGTAGAAGGTGATTAATTGAACCTAACATTCGCTGTCATTGGTCCCAGGTTGCTAGTCGAAGATATTTGCACCGTGCTCGCGGAGTTTCCGCATATCGAACCGATCAGGCTCATTTACGATTCGGAAAAGAGTGTGCGGGAGCTGCTCCAGGAATGCATGGAAGTTTACGATGTCTACTTTTTCAGCGGCGATGTGCCGTTCCTTCTCTCCCAAGACCTGATCCCGCCCCATTCGTGCTCGATTTTCATCCCCTTCGAAGGAACTGATCTGTACAGAGCGATCTTCCAGATTTATCGCCACTATCACTTTTTCCCGACCATCAGCTTTGACGGTATTCCAGCCAAGCACTTGCAAGAGTTTTTTGACGAGATTGAAGCGAAAGGAGTGCATTGGTTCTCGAAAAACATGGACGGCTTCCAAAATTCGGAGGAGCTGTACGAGCATCATCTGACGCTATGGCAAGAGGGCAAGGCGCAAGTCGTTGCCACCAGCATTCACTCCGTCTACGAGCGGTTGAAGGGCGAGCATGTCCCGGTCTTTTTCATCAAAAGCACGAAGCAGCTCATTCGCGACACGATCAATAAGGCACTGTGGCTGGCGCGGGATCAGAAAAAGCAGCTGGCGCAAATTACGGTGCTGCAATTTCGGATCGAGCCTGCCGAGGGCGAACAGCTTGGCGATGCGCTCGACAAATATCAAAAGAAAGTGACGGAGTTCAGCAAACGGCTGTTTGCGTCGATGACGAGCGCCGATCCGGGGCAGTACACGCTGTATACCACGCGGGGGATCGTGGAAAAAGTGACCAAAGACTTTTCCAGCTTTCCCGTCCTGAAAAACAGCAGCGGAGAGCTGGGAACGATGAACTTGGGCATCGGCATGGGCGAGACAGTCGAGCGGGCTTTGTACAATGCCAATCGCGCCGTCGAATTTGCTTTTCGCAACCCGGGCAACAGCGCCTATCTCATCGACGACCAGATGAAGGTGCTCGGTCCGCTCGGCACGCGCAACACGCTCGATTATTCCCTCATCGGCGAAGAACGGGGCGATTTTGTCTCGACGTCGATTCGCAAGCTGTTTTCCTGGCTCCAGCTCATCCAGAAAAACGAGGTGACGACACGGGAAATTAGCGTCGGGATGAACACGGGGGAGCGCAATGCAGCGAGGATGGTGCAGAAGATGAAGGAAAAAGGCATAGCCGAAGTCATCGGCACGGAATCGATGAGTCAGCGGGGCAGGCCGAGGCCGATTTATCGTATTGATTTGCACAAGCTGTCTCTGGAAGTAAAAGTGCGGCACGACCCGAAAGACGTTTAAAAGGAGGTTTGAGATGGCTGGCTATATCGTGAAGCGGTTTTTTGCGAGCATATTGACGATGTTTGTCCTCATCACGATCACGTTTTTTCTGATGCACGCCGTGCCGGGAGGGCCTTTCAGCCCGGCGGAGGAACGGAAAGTGCCCAAAAGCGTCATGGAAAAGATGGAGGAAAAATTCGGCTTGAATGAACCACTGAGCGTCCAGTACGTGAATTACTTGAAAAGCATTGCCCAGGGCGATCTCGGCTTTTCCTTCAAGCAGTCCGATGTGACGGTGAATGAATTGATCTCACGCGGCTTCCCTGTCTCGGCAAAAGTCGGGCTGGTGGCGATCGTCGTAGCGCTCATCGTCGGGATGCTGCTTGGCATTACGTCAGCGATCAAGCGCGGAAAATGGGCGGATTGGGCATCGATGATCTTTGCCACAGTCGGCATCTCCATTCCGAATTTCGTCATTACCGTGCTGATGCTGTTTCTGTTCGCCGTTGTCCTGAAGCTTTTGCCTACTTACGGATTATCGAGCTGGAAGCATTACATTTTGCCTGTCATCGGTCTTGCCTTTGGCCCGATCGCTTATATCGCCAGGTTGATGCGTTCCAGCATGCTGGAAGTGATGCGCCAGGACTACATTTTGACAGCGCGGGCCAAAGGCGTCCCGGAATACCGCGTCATTTTCAAGCACGCACTGAAAAACGCGATTATCCCGATCGTCACGTATTTGGGGCCGCTGGTCGCCGCCTTGTTAACGGGGAGCTTCATCGTGGAGCGCGTGTTTTCCATCCCGGGCATCGGCAGGGACTTCGTGACGGGCATCAGCGACCGGGATTACTCGGTTATTTTGGGGCTGACCGTCTTTCTCGGGCTTTTCATCATCGTGGCAAACTTTATCGTGGACGTTTTGTACGCGATTATCGACCGGCGGGTAAAAATCGAGGAGTAGGTGATGACGAACATGAATTACGCCTGGAAGGGGAGCGAGGGGGCCAATCTGCGCGGAGACAGGGAGCAGGAGTGGGCGGATATTCCCGATGAGGATTTCGCCAGACTGGACGCTGGCACGATGCAAAGCGAGACGATCTCGCGTCCGAGCAAATCGTACTGGCAAGACGCGTGGAGCCGTTTTCGGAAAGACCCGCTGGCGATGATCGGTTTGTGCACGATTGTGGTCATTGCCGTTGCGGCGATCGTCGGCCCGCTGTTTTCCGCGTACACGTACGATGGACAGGATATTGCCAATCAAAATCAGGGGCCGTCTGCGGAGCATTGGTTCGGAACGGACAAATTCGGGCGGGACATTTTCGTGCGTGCCCTGTACGGTGCGCAAATCAGCCTGACGATCGGGGTAGCGGCTGCGGCGATCAATCTCGTAATCGGCGTTATTTACGGCGGAATCTCCGGCTATCTCGGCGGCAAGGTCGACATGGTGATGATGCGGATTGTCGACATCATGATCGGCGTGCCCGAGCTGCTGTACATTATTTTGCTGATGATGTTCCTCGGCAATACGATCGAGAGCATCCTGATTGCGATGTCGCTGACGTACTGGATCGGGACGGCGCGGATGGTTCGCTCCCAGGTTATCACGCTCAAGCATCAGGAGTTTGTGCTGGCGGCGCGGGCTACAGGCTCTTCCAACATGCGCATTTTGTTCAAGCATCTGATTCCGAACAGCATGGGCCCGATTATCGTGACCGTTACGTTTCTCGTGCCGTCGGCGATCTTCACGGAAGCGTTTCTCAGCTTTTTGGGGATCGGGATTCAGGTGCCGATGGCAAGCTGGGGCACGCTCGTCAACGATGCGATTCCGACTTTGTTTACCCAGCCGTATCAGATGCTGTTCCCGGCACTCGCGATCAGCATTACGATGTTTGCACTGAACTTCATCGGTGACGGCTTGCGCGATGCGCTGGACCCAAGGCTAAAGAAATAAAGGCGGGTGATAACGTGAAATTGCTCCAGGTAGAAAACTTGAAAACGACATTTCACATCGACGCAGGACAGGTGCAAGCCGTCCGCGGGATTTCCTTTCACGTCGAAAAAGGCGAGTCCATCGGCATCGTGGGAGAATCCGGTTCGGGCAAAAGCGTGTCGATGCTCTCCCTTTTGAAGCTGCTGCCGGACAACGCCACATTGACAGCGGACAACATCTTGTTTGACGGCGCGCAGATGGTCAATACGAGTCAAAAAGCGATGCGCAAAATGCTCGGGCGCGACATTGGCATGATTTTTCAAGACCCGATGACGTCGCTGAATCCGCTGTTTACCGTCGGCGAGCAAATCATCGAGCCGCTGCGCATTCACCAAAAGCTGTCGAAGGAAGCGGCGCGGCAAAGAGCGATCGAGATTTTGCGCATGGTGGAAATCCCCAGTCCGGAAAAGCGATTGAAGCAGTATCCGCACGAATTTTCCGGCGGCATGCGGCAGCGCGTCATGATTGCCATCGCCCTGTCCTGTTCGCCCAAGCTGCTGATTGCCGACGAGCCGACGACCGCGCTCGATGTGACGATTCAGGCGCAAATCCTCGATCTGATGCGCGACTTGAAAGACAAGCTGAACGTCTCGATTGTGATGATTACGCACGATCTCGGTGTAATTGCCAACATGTGCAACCGGATCATCGTCATGTACGGCGGCACGATTGTTGAGCAAGGAACGACTCGCGAAATTTTTTACAAACCGCGCCATCCGTATACGTGGGGGCTGTTGCGTTCCATCCCGCAGTTTACGGAAGGGGAAAAGAAAAAGCTCATCTCCATCCCGGGCAGCCCGCCCGATTTGCTCCGCCCGCCTGCCGGATGTGCCTTCACGTCGCGCTGTCCGTACGCGATGAAGGTTTGCGAAAAGCAGCCGCCGCAGTCCGTCGCGCTGTCTGAAACCCACCAGGCCGCCTGTTGGCTGATGCATCCAAAAGCGGCCAACCATATGCGGGAGGTGATCGGCTAATGGCAAAGCCCGCTTCGGCGCTGGTAGAAGTGCGGAATTTGAAAAAGCATTTCGAGGTGCAAAAGAGCTTCCTCGGCCGCAGCTCTACGCTGCTCAAGGCAGTAGACGACGTCAGCTTTACGATTTTCAGAGGGGAGACATTCGGACTGGTCGGAGAATCCGGGTGCGGCAAATCGACGATCGGCAGAACACTGTTGAAGCTGTACGAGCCAACTGCTGGCGAGATCATTTTCGACGGCCAACCAATCACCCGGCTCACGCACAAAGAAATGTTGCCCTACCGCAAAAAAATGCAAATGATTTTCCAAGACCCGTACGCTTCGCTCGACCCGCGCATGACGATCGCGCAGATTATCGGAGATCCGCTGGCGGTACATAACATTTATCGCGGAAAGGACCGAGTGGATCGGGTCAAGGAGCTGATCGAGCTGGTCGGATTGAAAGCGGATCACCTCAATCGGTATCCGCATGAATTTTCCGGGGGCCAGCGTCAGCGGATCGGGATCGCTCGCGCCCTGGCTGTCGAGCCGGAGTTCATTATTTGCGACGAGCCAATCTCTGCCCTGGACGTCTCGATTCAGGCGCAGGTCGTCAACATGCTGGAAGAGTTGCAGGAACGATTCGGGCTGACGTACTTGTTCGTCTCCCACGACTTGTCGATGGTTCGGCACATTTCCCACAAAGTCGGCGTCATGTACCTGGGGAGCCTGGTCGAATACGCGAGCGTGCACGATTTGTACACGAACATGCAGCATCCGTACACGCGGGCGTTGTTGTCTGCGGTACCGATTGCCGACCCGGACACGGCAGAAGGGAGCGAGCGCATCCACCTCCAGGGTGATGTGCCCAGCCCGCTGAATCCACCGAGCGGCTGTGCGTTTCGGACACGTTGTCCACATGCGCTGCACCGCTGCGCAGAAGAGAAGCCTGCTTTAAAAGACAGCGGCAACGGCCACCTCGTTGCTTGCCATTTGCTCGATTGACAGTCTTTTCGCCATCTTTTCGCTTTTCACCAGCGAGATATGAATGCCGTGTTTTCGGACGGCTCATATAAATGCAAAAAATGGGGGGACGAGTATGAAAAAGAGGTTGGGCATCGTTTTGGCGGCGCTACTTGCGATCACATCAGTCACAGCCGGATGTAGCAGCTCAGGCACGGCACCGCAGGGAGAGAATCAAGGACAGCAGACCGCGCCGAAAGCGGAGGGCGAGAAGCCTGCTGCCGAGCAAAAAATCATTTATGCCTTGAGCAAAGAACCGGAGGAGATGGACCCGACGCTGAACGTGTACGCGCGCTCGTCCATCGTGTTGCAAAACTTGTTCCGCGGTCTTTATAAAATCGATGAATCCGGAAAAAAGCCCGTGCCGTCACTTGCCGAAGGGTATGAGCTGGATGCGACAGGCACCAAGTACACTTTTAAAATCGACAAAAATGCCAAATGGTCTGACGGAAAGCCCGTAACCGCCCAAGACTTCGAGTATTCCTGGAAGCGTGTGCTCAATCCGGACGTCGCTTCCGGCGCGGCTTTTTACTTGTACTACATCAAAAACGGCAAGGCGTACAACGAAAAGCAAGCGAAAGCAGAAGATGTCGGCGTCAAGGCAGTCGATGAAAGCACGCTGGAAGTAACGCTGGAAAATCCGACTCCGTACTTCCTGGAGCTGTTGTGCGTTACCGCCTACTACCCGGTGCGTCAGGACGTAGTGGAAAAAGAAGGCTGGACCAAATCGCCCGAGACGTATTTGACGACAGGACCGTTCATGCTGACAGAGCTTCGCCCGAAAGAAAAATACGTCCTGAAGAAAAATCCGAACTACCTCGAAGCGGATAAAGTGAAGCTGGATACGCTGGAAATCGTGTTCATCGAGTCCACCGAAGCAGAGCTTGCCGCCTATACGAACGGCGAGATTCACGTGTCCGACAACATCAGCCCGGAAGGCATGAAGCAGTATCAAAGCACGCCTGATTTTTTCTCTGTTCCCCGGATCGGCATGCAATATTTTGATTTCAACGCATCCAAAAAGCCGTTTGATGACGCGAAAGTCCGCAAAGCATTCAGCATCTCGATCAATCGCGACCAGATCATCAAAAATATTGTGCAGTCTGTAGAGAAGCCTGCTTTTGGCATGGTGCCGTACGGAATCCCGGATGGGGTGCAAAAAGACAAGGAATACCGCGATGTCGTCGGCAACGTGTTCAGCGAAAACGTCGACGAGGCGAAAAAACTGCTCGCCGAAGCAGGGTATCCGAACGGGCAAGGCATCCCGGAAATTACGATGATCGTCATGGCGAGCCAGTCGGACAAAGACATCGCCCAAGCGCTGCAAAGCATGTGGAAGCAAAATTTGGGAGTAGATGTCAACATCCAGACGTTTGAATCGAAAGTGTATTGGGACGAGATTGAAAACGGCAATTTCCACATCGCTTCTGACGGTTGGACAGGAGACTACCCGGACCCGATGACGAACCTCGACATCTTTGAAGGCGTGAATACAGCCGACGACCTGAGATGGAACAGCGCCGAATACGACCGTTTGCTGGAAGAAAACCGCAAAATCTCCGATCAGGCAAAACGGATGGAAAACTTCGCGAAGGCGGAAAAAATCTTGGCCGACGAAATGCCGCTGATGCCGATTCGCTTCTTTGAAGATCAGTTCCTGGCGAAGCCGAATGTCAAAGGCGTGCTGAAAAACTACATCGGTCACACCATTTTTGAATATGCGCATGTAGAATAACATTTCAACGGGGAAAGGGCCGGTAAGTGGAAGCTTGTCGGCCCTGCCTCACGAGGGAGCCATGAAGATGAAGCCGATTATCGGTTTGACCACATTTTTGTCCGAACAGTCGAAGTACAGTACGGTAAGCCGAAACTACGTCGACTCGATTTACGCTGCGGGAGGCGTGCCGATCACGATTCCGATCGTAGAGGACAAGACAGATTACAGCGAGTACATAGACTTGGTAGACGGCATTTTGTTCACGGGCGGCAACGATATCGCGCCGTACTATTTTGGCGAAAATCCGCTGAAAGAGCTGCACTCGATGTCCTCGATCCGCGACGAATACGAACTCTCGCTTTTTCGCAAAGCGTATGAGAAAAACGTGCCGATTTTCGGGATTTGCCGGGGCATCCAACTGATCAATGTCGCGCTGGGAGGCAGTCTCTATCAGGACATCTACAGCCAAATTCCCGGCGCTTTGGGGCACTCGCCGACGCAAACAGCCTCGGATGAACTGTACCATTCCATTCAAATCAGCAAACATACGCAACTGTATGATATCTTTGGAGAAGAGCGAATTTTCACCAATTCTTTCCATCATCAATCGGTCAAACAACTGGGAAAAAATCTGGTCGCGACGGCATTTTCCGAGGATGGGATCGTGGAGGCGCTCGAAAGCACGGAGGAGCGGTTTTTGCTGGGGGTTCAATGGCACCCGGAATGCATGACCAAACGACATCCGATGTTTCTGAAGCTGTTTTCTGCGTTTATTCAAGCATCGCTTGTCCACAAACAAAAGGAGGTATCGGCATGAAACTGTTTATCAGCGCGGATTTGGAAGGAGTAGCAGGCATCGTCAACTGGACGGAAGCCGACATCGAAAGCTCGTTTTCCAAATACTTTACCGAACAGATGACGAAAGAAGTGAATGCAGCCTGTGAAGCGGCGATTGCGGCGGGGGCAACGGACATTCTCGTAAAAGACGCGCACAGCACGGCGCGCAACCTCGATCCGTCCAAACTGCCTGAGCAGGTGAAAATTTTGCGGGGCTGGACGCGCGATCCGTATTCGATGATGGCAGGGCTAGATGAGAGCTATGATGGCGTTTTGTTTATCGGCTACCACGCGGCGGCGGGGGCGAACGGCAACCCGCTGGCGCATACCATGAACATGCAAAACGAGTATGTCAAAATCAACGGAGAAATCGCCAGCGAGCTGCTGATCAACGTCTACATCGCCGCTTCCATGGGTGTGCCTGCGCTGCTGGTCACCGGAGACAAAATGATTTGCGAAGAAGCGCAGACGATCAACCCGCACATCAAGACGGTTCCCGTCAATGAAGGCATCGGCAACGCGGCTATCTCGATTCATCCGAATGTCGCTCTGCGACAAATCAAGGAACAGGTTCAAGCTGTAGTTGCCGATGACTTGTCCAAATACAAGGTGCAACTGCCGGAAACGTTTCATGTCGAGATCGCTTTCCGCGAGCATTATTTGGCTTATCGCGGCTCTTTCTATCCAGGAGCCAAGCAGACGGGCGCCAAGACCGTCGAATTTGCGGCGGACGACTACATGGAAGTGTTGCGCTTTTTGTTTTTTGTTTTGTAAAACGTTGAAAACGAGCTGTTCCGGAGGCTTTGCGCCTAGCGGGACAGCTCGCTGATTCCTTTCCACGCCTGGCTCAACCGTTTGATGCCCTCCTCCATTTTGCTCTCATCCATCCCGGCAAACCCCATATAAATACGCGGATACTCTGACGCAGGCGGAGTCATCCACAGCTCGCTGACATCGTACACCTGCACACCATTTTCCGCTGCCCGTTTTACAAGAGACGAAGCTGGCTCGCGCGTTTTCACCGTCAACTGGACATGCAGACCTGCATTGTGGCCGGAAATGGTGACGAGCTCGCCCAAATGAGCGTGAAGCAGCTCGATGAACCGATGATGCGCTTTTGCATATGTACGCCTGATCCGGCGAATATGACGGTACCAGTGGCCTTGTTCCATGAAAGCTTGCATGGCCCATTGATCGATCCTTGAAGGCCCCTGATACAAATATTGAATGCTTGGAAGTTTGCGGGCAAGCTCAGCGGGCAGCACCATGTAGCTCATGCGAAGCGCAGGAGAGAATGCTTTGGAAAAAGTGCCCAGATAGACGACCCTTCCGGCGTGATCCAGCCCTTGCAGGGAAGGGATAGGCTTACCGACATAGCGAAATTCGCCGTCGTAGTCATCCTCGATGATGAAGGCTTCGCTGGTGCGCGCCCATTGCAGCAAACGTTCCCGCTCCGGGTACGGGATGATGCTCCCCGTGGGAAATTGATGAGAAGGGGTAATATAGACGACTTGTGCCTGGGAACGAGCGACTTCGTCCAGAGAGATCCCTTTTTCATCGACGCCGATCGGTGTGACCCGATAGCCGCTTTGCAAAAAATGGTCGCGAACAGGGGCATAGCCAGGCTCCTCAAACGCGATATGATTCACACCTTGCAGGAGCTTGATCAAAATGGCGATGCTGTATTGAATCCCGGAGCTTACGACAATTTGTTCAGGGATGCAGCGAACCCCTCTTGAATGGCGCAAATAGGACGCAAGAACGGTACGAAACGAAAGCTCGCCCTGTGGATCGCCATAACTGCAAATTTTGTGTTGGGCATGATCCAGCGCATGGTGCAGCATCTTTCGCCAAAGGCGAAAAGGGAAGGTCTGTTCATGAATGGCTGAAGGGCGAAAATCGATCAGGGCGGAAGCAACTCCGGGCGCGAAAGGCAGCGATGACAGGTCTTTTTGGTCAACCATCTGTCTCGTTTGTGTCTGGGGCGGCTCTAACTGGAACGGACTGGCTACATACAGACCGGAGCGGGGCTTGCTGATCACATAGCCTTCTGTCACCAGCATCTGGTAGGCGGTTTCGACCGTCGTTTTACTGATGTGCATATGCTGCTGAAGCGATCGGATCGAAGGCAAGCGGGAGCCGTACGGCAAATCGCCGTTTTTAATCTGGTCGCGTATTTGCGTGTACACCTGTATGTACTGTGGCTCGGGAGCGTGACTGTTGATGGAAAGAGAAAGCATCCGACGACAAGCTCCTTTCGCATCTGTCTTTAAAAAATACTTCGAAACTGTCTCTTTTTGCAGGGGCAGTTCTAGTATAAATTGAGGGAGGATTCCCTTCAACAAAAAAGGGAGGAAGAAAGCTGGAGCGGAGGATGACCGATGATATTGACGAGAGAAGAACAAAGAGCGTATGTAAAACGTCTGGGCATAGCGGATATTTCAGCTCCGACCAAATCGTACTTGTTTGAACTGCAAAAAGCGCATGTACACAAGCTGCCCTGGCAGACGCTCGATATTTTTGCGGGAAAGCCAACCACTATCGAGCCGCGTGAAACCGTCCAGATGGTGATAGCTGGCCGGAGCGGTTATTGCTTTCATCTAAACGGGGCGTTTGCTGCGTTGCTTCGTTCGTTGGGATATAAAGTTTCCATGCATCGGGCAGGTGTTCAGCCGCTGGGAGAAGCGCCGCGGGTCAACTCGTTCCACCTCGGTTTGACTGTCCAACTCACAAATGATGCGGGAGAAGAGGAAAACTGGCTGGTCGATGTCGGCCTCGGAGACATGCCTGTAGAACCGTTGCCGATGCGCTTTGGCGTCTATGAGCAAAGTCCGTACACCCACAAGCTCCTGCCGTCGAGTGTTGCGGCTGGGGGATGGCGTCTGGATCACGACCCCGAGGCCAATTTTGCCGGAGTAGACTTTGCTCCCGAAGTTGTCGAGGACATTCGTGTATTCCAGCCCAATCACGAGCATTACTGTCATTCCGCTGATTCTCCGTGGATCAATCTGTTCCTCATCCGAAACCGGAGCGAGCAGGAGTCCAACGAGCTGCGGGGGTGCATCTGGCGAAAACACGATAAGAGTGGCATCCGCAAGACGGAGATCGAATCGAAAGCCATGTGGCTCGAATTGCTGGGAGACATGTTTGGCGAGCATCTCGTTCGTTACAACAGTCTGGAACGGGACGCGATTTGGCAAAAAGTGTGCGCGAAGCATGAAGAGTGGAAAAGGGCGCAGGAGCGAGAGGCTGGGCGGACGGAGACGACTATGTAAGCAGCACGAATACGGCATCCGAAATCCCCTGCCTATCCTCGATCATAGCCCCACAACCCACCGTAATCAATGTTTCTTGACCAATCAGGCGGACACATCGTTTGGATACGTTCATTCATTTGAACATTCACACCTTTTCAGCATGCATGACACAAAAAGAAAACCTGTTTGACCAACTGGCCAACAGGCTTGCATGTTATCCCATATGTTTTTTGTACATCCAGAGCTGACCGCTTTTGATGACGCGTGCCATCTGGCCGACCAGAGACATTTTCCCCATGCTGGCAAAGCCCTCTTTTTTGCCGAGGGAGCCGAGGAAGCCCTTGTGCTTGAGCGCTGGCAGCGAGGCAGGGTATTCTTCGCCCTTGATGTCTTTTTTCAGCATCATGGCGATTTGGTCACCTTGAATCTCGGCTGTCTGGGCGCTCGGCGCAATGATCGTGCTCGCACAGTCGCCTACGACGTAAACGTTTGTATGGGTAGGAATCTGGTGATACTGATTCAACTTGGCGCGTCCGATGTTGTCTGTCTCAATCGGCAGGGAGCGAATGATGCGATTGGCCTGAATACCGGCTGTCCACACGATGACATCGCTTTGAACCGGCTGGTTGTGGTTGTACACCACTCCCGGTTCGATTCCTGTTACACAAGCCATGGAGACAAGCTGAACCTCATGCTCGATAAACCATTGGGAAGCGTATTCCTGCAATTTTTTCGGGAATGGGCTCAAAATGCTTGGGCCGCGGTCGATGATGCGCACGTTCAGGTCGGGACGGCTTTCGCGCAGTTCTGCTGCCATTTCCACGCCGGAAAGTCCACCACCCACAACGGTAACCGTACCATATGGATTCACATTATTGATTGCCATGTATGTGTTGCGGGTAGCTCCCATGGATTGGATCGAGCAAGTAAACTGCTCTGCACCAGGTATGTCATGGTAGCGATCCTCACAGCCCAATCCGATGACGAGCCAATCGTACGAGAGGGCGTCCCCGTTTGCAAAATTGACGACCTGCTCGTCCAAATCCACTTCGCTGACTTCGCCGTATTTGACAGTCAGGCGCGGATCGTTTGGAAAATTAACTCGCAAGTGAGATTCTGGCGTAGTACCTGCTGCCAGAGCGTAGTACTCCGTTTTCAAGCCGTGAAACGGCATACGGTCTACGAGGGTAATAAACACGTCGTCTGGTAAATCAGGGGACAGGACTCGCTCGATAATACGAAGACCCCCGTATCCTCCACCAAGGATCACAAGTCGTTTCATAGAAGGTCTAGTCCTTTCTTCTGTCCGTTTTTTACAGCACCCATTCTATTTTTAGTCTCTTTCCGTAAAAATGCAAGCAGAATCTTTTTCCCGTTTTCTCCGCTGGATTTTTGCAAAAGTCGCGGTACAATAAAGTACGTGACGATGTTGGAATAATCGGTAGGTGAAGATAGATGAAACCTTTGGTAGAATTTTGCGCGAGCAACGTATCTTCCTACACACAGCCTGTCGTGGACGCTCTGGAAAACGACCCCGAGCTGGACGTCGATGTTCTTGAATACGGCTGTCTCGGCTATTGCGGAGAGTGCTACATGGAGCCGTTTGCCCTGGTAAACGGAACGCTTTTGCAAGCTCCGTCGGCCGATGAATTGCTTGTAAAAATCAAGAACTACTTGCGGGAGGAAGAAGAGCTGCTGAATGCAGACTTTCCTCTATAAGCTGTTTTCTTAGGATGTTCATTGAAGCCCGCGAAAAAACGCGTGTGTACGGAAATAAAAAAGAAGCTGATGTCCCACGACGCGACGGTCGGGCATCAGCTTCTTGCCGTTTTTAGTGTTCTTTGATGACGTTGTAGAACGTATCGCGTTCCAGGGCGCGTTTGCCAGCGCCTTTGATCAGCCAGACGAGCTCGTCAACCGTCAAGGCTTGCTGGGTGAGCGCTCCGGCCGAGTGGCTGATGCGCTCTTCAATCAAAGTGCCGTGCGCATCGGAAATCCCCATAGTCAGCGACAGTTGCGTCAGCTGTGTACCGATATTAATGAAGTAAGCTTTGATGTGCTGGAAATTGTCCAGCATGAGGCGGCTGATTGCCATTGTTTTCAGGTCGTCGATGGCAGAGTTGCGGCGTTTGATGCCGGCAGTTGCCTTGATCGGCTGAACAGCGAGCGGGATGAATACCATGAAGCCGTTTGTATCGTCTTGCAGCTCGCGGAGGCGCAGCATGTGAATGACGCGCTCTTCCAAAGTTTCGATGGAGCCGTACAGCATGGTTGTATGTGTCCGGAAGCCAAGCTCATGAGCGGTGCGGTGAACTTGCAGGTACATGTCTGTGCTCGCTTTTTCCGGGCTCATTTTCATCCGGTAGCGCTCTGTCAAAATTTCGGCGCCGCCGCCAGTCAGCGTTTCCAGACCTGCTTTTTTCAGTTCGAGCAAAACTTCGCGAATGGACAGACCGGAGATGCGGGAGAAAAACTCGATCTCTGCACCTGTGTAGGCTTTCATGGTGACATCCGGGTAAGCTTGCTTCAGGATGCGCACGTTGTCGAGATAGTATTCAAACGGCTTGTGCTGATTGTGGCCGCCCACGATGTGAAATTCACGAATCCCTGGATGAAAGCGGGTTTCAACATAATGAAGCAATTCTTCTTTGCTCATTGTGTATGCGCCCTCGTCGCCTTCATCACGACGGAATCCGCAAAATCTACAGTGAGCTTCGCAAACGTTTGTCGGATTGATGTACATGTTTTGCAAAAAGTAGACTTTATCTTCGTTTTTGCGGTAATTGACGACATTTGCCAATTGTCCGATCGTCAAAAGATCGTTGGAGTTAAAGAGAGTAACGCCGTCTTCCAAAGTGAGGCGTTCGCCGTGCATGACTTTTTCCGCGATTCCGGCGAGCGATTTGTCTTGGATGGCAATGGTTTCAAGCGCCATTCCAAACACTTCCTTTCTAGGTCGAGTGGTAAGGGATAAGAGCTGTTCGTCCAGGCCATGCCCAATCAGAAACGTTCCTTGGGGGTGGAGAAAGCTCAATAAAAAGGGAAAATCTCGGGCAACAAGGCATCTATATTATAAACCTGTTAGTATGTACGAACAATAAGATAAGTTCTCCAACTGTTTGCTGTAAAATTCTAACATTTATCGCCATATTTTTGTTGCATTTTTGGGGGAATGTGGGAAATTTTGTTTGCGAAATGATGGCCGTTCTTGTAAAATATAGTAAGAAAGCCTGATCTACTATTAGGAGGAGCTTCATAATGCGGGACGTTTTGCTCGAAAAAATCGAACTCCTTCGACAGCGTATGGTAATTATGGGGTTAGAGGTTGGGTTGGATCATCCAGAAGTCCTAGAATACAGTATGCAAATTGATCAACTACACAACGAACTGAACCAGATAGATCATAATCTGTCTAAGGTAGGCCGAAAGAAGACGTATCGTTTTTATTTAACCGAGAACAATGCTTTTTTTGCATAAGGAGGGGGAGCCCTTCTTTTTTGTTTGCCTTTTTCCAGCAGTATGAGCGCCCGAAGTGCAGGGGAACCTTGTGAGAAGGGTTGCATCTTTTGTATACTGAACATATAGAAAGGGTAAAGTTAGCCTGCAAAGGAGGGAGTCAAGCATGATTACATTGACAGAAAAAGCCAGCTTGAAAGTAAAAGAGATGTTGGCAGCAGAAAACAAGCCCGGGATGTTTTTGCGGGTAGGTGTTCGACCTGGCGGTTGCAGCGGCTTTACGTATGGGATGGGCTGGGATCAGGAAATGAAGGAAGGCGACGAAACCTTCGAACAACACGGCGTGAAGATTGTTGTCGACAAGGACAGCTATCTATACATTAAAGGTACCGAGATTGATTACAAGGAATCGATGATGGGCGGCGGCTTTTCCATCGAAAATCCGAATGCCATCGCTTCTTGCGGCTGTGGGTCGTCCTTCAAGACCGCGCTGGCAAAAGGCAAAGAGGAAAAATGTGACGATTAAATTAGGGCTAGACTGTATGGAGAAAACCTCTTTGGTTCGTGTGGATCGAATGCACGAACCAAAGGGGGTTTTTTATTTGTGGCTATGTTAAAACGCCGTACAAGGAACCGTGGAAATGGACGAAACGTATTTCTTGTTCTCCGAAAAGGGCAGTTTCGTTTAATGATTAAAAATAATATGCAGGAGATAATGGCGTAACTCCGAATTGTTAAATTACAAAAATATTAGAATTTTTCGTAGTTTACTATACTGTGATTTATCTGTACACATAAGGAGATAAAACTATGGACAAAAACAAATTGCTAAGAATGGACAATGTTGGCATCGTTGTAGAATCCCTTGATGACGCAATCGCTTTCTTCGAGGAGATTGGCTTGAGGCTCGAAGGGCGAGCTACTGTCGAAGGCGAATGGGCTGGTCGCGTAACCGGACTGGGTTCGCAGTGTGTAGAGATTGCTATGATGGTTACCCCGGATGGCCACAGCCGACTTGAACTTTCGCGCTTTCTCACCCCACCCACTATATCAGACCACCGAACTGCTCCTGTAAATTCCCTCGGTTATCTACGCGTCATGTTCGCGGTTGAAGACATTGACGAAATGGTATCCAGACTCACTAAGCATGGTGCTCAGCTCGTTGGCGAAGTGGTTCAGTACAAGGACTCGTACCGGCTCTGCTACATTCGTGGAGTTGAAGGACTGCTAATCGGTTTGGCGGAACAGCTCGGCAATAAATAAGGGACGTTTAGTCGTGATGCATGAACTTTACTAACGGGTACGATAGCCCAATAAGCCGCCTCTTCCATGGGGCGGTTTTCTTATCGTAAAATATTTATTGCTTCCAGCATTTGTAACAAATGACCAAGCCCGCGCGTACTAACTACAAGCAGTTGCCGCATAGCTGCGATCTCTGTTCCTTTCAGAAGAGGAAAATCACAAGGAGTGAAGGACGTGGCGGAACGGTCACAGGAACAAAAAGCTTACCAGTGGTTGCTGCTGGGGGCTTTCGGAATCGGCTGTTTTGGCGATTTGCTGTTTTACGGCAAAAATTATGGCGTATCGTACCCGCTGTTTTTTATAGGAATGTATGCGTTGTTCGTATGGCAAGCCAAGCTGCATCAGAGACTGAGCTTTTCACGGGAAAACAAATACATCTGGCTTCTGTGTGTGCCGATCGGCATGTTGTCGCTTACGTTTGCGCTCTTTTCCAATGGCTACTTTCACTTGTTCAACTTCGTGCTGGTGCCGATGCTGTTTGTGCTGCAAACGATGCTTTTCACCGGGCGCCATAAAGCGAAGTGGCATGAGATTATGTTTGTGGGAGAGCTGTTGGAGATATTGGTTTACTATACGCCGAAGCATACACGGCTGCCGTTCATCATGATCAAAGGATCGGTCAAAGGCCGGATGAACCAGCGAAACTACGGCGTGTTGAAAAAAATCATGACCGGGCTCTTGATCTCCTTGCCGATTTTGCTCGTCGTGCTGACCTTGTTGTCACAAGCGGACCGCGTGTTTGGCCATTTTCTGAATGAATTTCCCGATATGCTGATTGATGTAGATTCAGTCGAAGGCATGTTTCGCCTGTTTGTGATCGGACTTGTTACGCTAGTAGTGTTTGGCTACATGTACTCCCTGTTTGGCAAACGGGCAGACACGGTGGAGCTTCCGCAGCCGCAAGAGCAGGAAAAGATCGTCTGGGACGGGATTATTTTGGTGACGATCCTGACGATTATTGATGCCGTGTATGCTGCTTTTACATACATCCAGATTTCGTATTTGTTCAGCGGAGCGAAAGCAGCTCTCCCGGAAGGACTGACGTACGCCGAGTATGCCAAAAACGGCTTCAACGAGCTGCTGACAGTGACGGTCATCAATTTCATCATCTTGCTTGCCACGCTGTATCTCGTATCGCGCAAAAATCGGCTGTTGTATCGCTCTGTACAAGTGTTGCTCACGCTGCTTACGGTCTGTACCAGCTTTATGCTCTTTTCGGCGTACTATCGGCTGTCGCTGTACGAAGCAGCTTATGGCTACACGCATACCCGTTTGCTCGCGCATCTGTTCATGATTTTTCTGCTGATCCTGTTTGCGATCGCCTTGTGGAAAATTTGGCGAGACAGCTTTTCGTTGCTCAAATATTACGCGCTCGTGACGCTCGCGAGCTACGTGCTTATCAACTACATCAACATGGACGTCATCATCGCCCAAAATAACCTAGAGCGCTATCGGGCAACGGGAAATATTGACGTCGAGTATTTGGGCAGGCTTTCGTACGATGTGGTGCCGTATTTGCAGGAATTGAAAGCGGACGAATCGTTGAAAGCAGCTGTGACGTATGAGCTGGAAAACAAATGGGCGGAACTGCGCGGAGAATCGAGCTGGCAGTCGTTCAACTGGTCGAAGTACAGGGCGAAGCAGTACCTTCCCTAACCAAAAAGCAAAGCGGAGACGAGGGGCAGCTATCGTCTCCGCTTGCTTTTTTGGCGATAGAAAAGGAACAAGGCGATGACACAGAAGACGACCGCAACTGCGCCGGCGAAAGCGGGAAGCGTCCAATCGGTTGCAGACGAAGGGGGCGGAGGGAGCGGAGCGCTTCCGGTTCCCAAGGCTTGCAAGTCTTCTGTCGCATCGGCGAGCAGGGTGGTGCGGGTGCAAATGTTTGTCTCCAGATCGCTGTGCTCCCAGTACGAGGCGTAGACAAGGTATTCGTCTCCCGGCTGAAAAGGAATGCCGCATCCGCCGCCCAAGCCACTCGTGACGACGAGCACCTGTGATTGCAAGGCCCCTTTCCAGACAGTCTGCACTTCAAACGTAACATCGAAGCCGATTCTTGCCGGGGTAGACAAAAAAGGCATTCTCACAGGCTCCTCGACGCGAAGCACTTTTCCGCTGAAGACGGCAGCAGATTGCCCCAGCGCTGTCACCGGATCGGGAGCAGGAGCACAACTGCAAGCCGCTGCCGGACTTGGGCTGAGCAAAGAGGTAACGATGACGGCGACAGCGAATAGCCAGTATGGTATGGCGCGAAACATCATGGAAAATCACCCCCGGTATTTATTTGACGAGGGAAGAGGGAGAGTGTTCCAGTTGTGCCCAAAAAGCCCTTGCCGCTCTGAAAAAAAGAGCGAAGCAAGGGCTTTTATACGATACAGCAGGTTTATCCTATTAGCGCCGAGCGGCTGGCTTGATGTCGGCCGGGATTGGGCAGACGTAGGAGGTGCCGTCCAGCTTTTCTCGCAGCTCGGCTTTGGCCTCCGCGATTTTTTCCGGGTGAAGCAGGACGTCGATGGCGGTTGCGGCCATGACTTTGCCTGCGTGCAGCATTCCTTTGTGGCCGATCGACATGCCGCCTTGGGCTACGGCTTGCCACGAATGCAACTGGGTGCCCATCGCAAAGCACGTCGTTGAGCATTGGACAGTCGGAACGATCCAACTGACATCGCCCACATCAGTCGAGCCCGACATGAGTCTTGCTTGCGGAAGCAGAGGCAGGAGTACAGTGGAAAGCTCCTCGCTGCCCAACTGCTCTGTCAGCTTTTTACCGGATGCCCCCATGACTTTGGCAATCATGTTCAGATCGCTGCTTTTGTCCGACTCGGGAATCGTCTCGCGAATTTGGCGGGCGAAGTTCTGCTCTTCCTCGGTAAAAGCAGGGGTGCCCAACTGTTTGAAATTGTCGTACATGACGCGCTCCAGCGTCTGGTTCGGAATCAGGTTGGAGCATGCTTTGTCAAAAATGATGTCCACGGCCGTTTCCGTCATCATGGCCGCTCCCTGGGCAATCTTTCTGATCCGTTGATAAATTTCTTCGACCTGCTTCGCATGGGGAGCGCGGATCAAATAGAGCACGTCCGCTTCCGCCTGCACGACATTTGGCGAAAAGCCTCCCGAATTGGTAATCGCATAGTGCACGCGGGCTTCCGGGATGATGTGCTCGCGCAAGTAGTTGACCCCGATATTCATCAGCTCGACGGCATCGAGGGCGCTGCGGCCAAGGTGCGGTGCAGCCGCGGCGTGAGCAGCCTTGCCTTTGAACTTGAAGTACACCTGATAGTTGGCGAGGCTGCTGATCGACATGAGCGTGTTAAACGTTTGCGGATGCCAGCAAATCGCGTAGTCCGCATCGTCGAACAAACCTTCGCGAGCCATGTACGCTTTGCCGGAGCCGCCCTCTTCTGCCGGACAACCGTAGTAGCGCACGGTCCCTTCCAGTTGGTTTTCTTCCATATAATGGCGAATGGCGACTGCGGCAGCCAACGATCCTGTTCCGAGCAGATTGTGGCCGCAGCCGTGACCGTTTCCGCCTGGCTGGATCGGGGTGTGGGTAGCTGTTCCGCGTTCCTGACTTAGCCCGGAGAGAGCGTCGTACTCGCCCAAAATAGCGATCACCGGAGCACCGCTCCCATAGCTTCCGACAAAAGCCGTCTCGATTCCCGCCACGCCTTTTTCTACTGTGAAGCCTTCGTTTTCCAATGCCTCGCATAAAAGCTCTGCGGAGCGAAATTCTTCAAAGCGTGTTTCGGCAAACTCCCAAATCCGGTCGCTCACATGCGTGAACCATTCCTTTTTTTGCTCGATGATTTCAGAAATGCGTTGATGATAGGACATAATAACACCTCATTGTTCCATTCTTTTTTTGCATGCTGGCTTGCGCCGCGCGTACAGTCTGGCGCTAGTTGCCGACGGGAACCGAGCTGGCAGGTTCGCTTGTGGCTGGCGGTACTGTGCGAATCGTCATCCCGATAAAAAACGGAATGGCAACAGCGATGATCAAAAGCCAAAATGCTGCATCATAGGAGCCGTTGAACTGCTGGATCATGAAGCCCATGGCTGTCGGCGCGATCACTCCTGCGAGCTGTCCGCCGAGATAGATCAAGCCGGAAGCGGCACCGACAGAAGACGCGTCTATGTATTTGAGCGGCATCGTCAACGTAGTGGTAACCGCTGCGGCGAGACCGATATTGGCAATGGCCTGATAAAAGACAACCAGAGCGACGGTAGGAGCTTTCGACAAGAGATAAAGCGCTATGATGCCGATGAAAGAACCGATGACAATCAATAATTTTTCGCGGCCTACCATTCGTTTGTCCAACAGCCAGCCAGTGATGAGAACCGTCACAAAAGACAGAACGGCTGGAATCGCAGCCAATGCCCCCATGGCTACCATATCGAGATGGCGAACCTTGACCATGTAGGAAGGCATCCAGGACATCATGCCCCACGTTACCATGGAGATGCCGAAGTATATGGCCATCAGCTTCCAGAGCATGGAGATTTTCAAGAGCGAGCGGAGGGGCAGCTTATCCTTTTTCGTTGTTGCCATACTTTCTGCTGCTTTGGTTGGGTGTAAAAATTTGGCGTACAAAAGCGCTAAAAACAAGCCGAGAACACCGAGGATGACGAACATGATTTGCCAGCCGAAGTGTTGGGACAAGCTGGCGGCTACAAGCGTGGCGAGTACAGACCCGATGGTGGTGGCAGAGGTCAAGATGGACTTGGCCCTGGCCCGTTCATGCTGCGAAAAGCTTTCCGCTACCGCAACAGAGCTGGCGGAAGGATAGCTTCCCTCGCCGATTCCGAACAGAAAGCGGATGACGATGAGCGAGAGGAACGACCAGGCAGTACCTGTGAGGATCGTAAAAAGAGACCAGACGACGACGGAAACGAGAATGACTTTTCGCGAGCCGAATTTGTCGGCGAGACTGCCCCCGATCGGCTGCATGATCGCATAGCTCAGAAAAAAGCTGCTCAAAATCAGTCCGACCTGGGTTTCGGTCAGGCCAAATTCCTGGGAAATCGGGATCACGGCAACGTTGATGGCAACCTTGTCAAAATAGTTGATAATCCAGCCGAGACAGAGAAGTCCGAGGACCAGGTACTTGTTCTTGCTGTTCGCTACTGCGCTTGTGTTCATCGTAAGGCCTCCTTGTTAGCGTTTTCATGGTTGGATGCGAATGGTGCAAAAAAACATCGGCGAGCAAGTCGGAAGGCAGCACACTCCTTTAAAAACTATTTTTGGACACTATAAAGACGATTTCTAAAAACAACTTTACGGCATTGTTTTGAACATTGCAAGTCTTTTCAAAATATTTTCAAAGAGGCGCAAATCTCCTATAATGACAAAAGAGTAAAGGGGGAATCTTTATGATCCGTTTGGGTGCTATCCTTGCCCAGCACTCGCAAAAAGAACTGGCATCTGTCCCCATGCGGGTTCAGGACAGCTGCGAGCTGGTCATGCTGCCCTATCATCGTCTGCATGAAACACCGACAATCTACAGGCAAAATCAGCAAAAAGTAGACGGTTTTGTCCTGACAGAGCTTGCGTATGCCTATTTGCTGCAAGAATGGGGAAGCTTCCCGATTCCGACATATACGCTTTCGATCAGCGAGCAAGAGTTTTACAAAAAGCTGTTTCAGCTCAGCCTGCGCAAACGCGATCTCGATTTTTCCAGAGTGTACATCGACTTTATTTTTGAGGCGAATCAGTACCTCGGATTGAAAGAAGTAGTCGGGGCAGACGCCATGCCGTACACGTTGTCTCCGGTGGAAGTGAACGACCAGATTTACGAGGCGGTGCTGGATGAGCATCTCCGCTTGTGGAAAGCAGGCAAAATCGACTTTTCCATGACGCGGATGAGCAACATCGTGCAAGATTTGACGGACCACGGAGTGCCGCATCAGTATGTGTTTCCTTCGCCGGAATCGGCCGCAGCGCAGTTTGAACAGATGGCTGCCGAACTGGCGGCGATCAAGCTGGCGGAGAGCCGGATTGCGATCGGGCATATCACGATCGGGGATGTCGAGGGGCAAAAGGAGAATCTCAACGAATGGGAGCTGCGGCAAATGCTTCTGCACAAGTCACTTTTGGAGTTCAGTGCCGAGAAAAAAGTGCCGTTCATCATCCAGAAATCGGCTGCCAGCTTTGAGATCATCAGTTCATTCAAAGATTTGAAAATGCTGACGGACAACCTCACGCACTGTCTGTTACTCGCCTATTTGGAAAAGACGTTGCCGTTTCCCGTCCACGTCGGCTGGGGGGTGGGCAACAGCATGTATAAAGCCAGGATGAACGCCCAATCAGCGAACAGCATGTCTACAGCAGGCAAAACATCTGGCACGTACGTCGTAACAGACAGCGACCAGGTCATCGGGCCGTTGGGCGAGGAAACATGCTTGCAATACCGCAACCAGATCAACGACTACATTCAGCGGTTGAGCGAAGAGACAGACTTGTCTACCTTGCAGTTGCAAAAAATATTGGCGGTACTCGCGAAGACGGAAAGCAACGAGCTGACGGCGGACGAGCTGGCGTATCACCTCGGACTTACGGTGCGCAGCGCCAATCGCATCCTGAATCGCCTGGAGGAAAAAGGGGTCGCCAAAATTTTGTACAAAAAGCAAGAAAAGCTGCGGGGGCGCCCGACAAAGGTGTACCAAATCGAGTTGCCGGCGGAAGAGGACGGTCCGAAATAATAGACCGTTCAATAATTGGTAGCAATTTCGTCACGATTCAGTCACAGATTCCCAGATTTTGGACGGCTACTTTCCAGTAAGATGGAAGTGTAGAATCAAGTAGAAAGAAGGGGTCATTGTGAACAAGAAGTGGACTCTGTTGGTTTCGGCAGTTGCTTTTTCGGCGATGCTGATGACAGCATGCGGCGGCAAGGAGCAAGCGGCAAACACCAATTCTACAGAGGCTCCGGCGGCAGCGACGGATGGCAATGGAATCAACATCGAAGCTAGCAACTGGAAGTTCAACCAAGATATTTATGAAGTAAAAGCAGGCGAAGAGTTTACAATCAATTTCAAGTCCACGGAAGGCTTCCATGGAATCGGAATTGAGGGCTTGGACGTCGATATTCAAAAAGACGGCAGCAAAACACTGAAAGTGGATAAAGCTGGCGAGTACAAAATTTTCTGCAACGTGATCTGCGGACCGGAGCACGGCAACATGATCGCGAAACTGGTAGTCAAATAAATGCCAAACCCAAACACTCTGGCTCGCATTAGCGGGTTGGGGTGTTTTTTATTTTGCCGATCCACTGTGCTTTACAGGGCGATGACACATGTTTTCCCGCCTTTTGGCACAGATTAAGGAGGAAAAGTTTTCAAGCTTGCTTTCACGAATGGAGATGACAGCTTTGGAAAGAAAGACGTACTACGTCACCATGCAAGCGGGAACGACGGTTGCGGAAATTCGCGATGAAAAAGGCTCCTCCACCTACGATTTTGAGATCGAGGCAACAGACGTGGAGGTCGGCATGATGCGCGATCTGTTCAACAACTGTATTCACGGCGACTTCATGATGTGGATGCACGGGCATACACTCTGGTCGGACATGCCGGATCGGGACAATGACGAGTACGATGACAACTTGCGGGAAATTTATCGGTTGATCTACCAGCACGGTACGGCAAAAACGAAGCAAGATTTGGAGCAAATGGGGCTTGTGAAGCTGTTCGGTTTCGAGAGAGCGGGAATCCGGCCGCTGTAATCAGCCTGCTTGAGAAATTACACATTTTTACATATTTATCCGACAAGCTTGCCACAACCGCTGGGAACAATGACGACGAACAAGGCCAAAAAACGAGTGATGCCTTGAGGCGAGCGCCATGAGTCAAGCAAGGCGAAGGCGCAAAACGAGCGAAAAGGAGAGAACAGCATGAAAAAGTGGACAAACAGCATGGTAGTAGCCGCAATCGCAGCGGGACTGGTATTGCCTGGTCTTGCACTGGCAGAGGAAACAACTCTCGCAACGACAGGGATGACGACAGCCAGTCGAACAGCACACAGCCACGGCGATCATGAGCGGGTGGACATCAAGGTTCGGCACGGGATGCACGGCAGCGCTCACCAAAAAATGTACATGCTGCTTTTGGCGGAAAAATATACGCCAGATAGTGTGGCCGAGTGGCAAGGAGTGTTCAAGGAACGGGAACGCCTGATGAACGAATTTGCGGCTTTGGGAGAAGACCCGAAATGGAAGGCGAAGCGCGAAGAGCGCAGGCAGCTTGTCAGCAAGCTGAATGAGCAAGTGAAAAAAGGCGAGATTACCAGTGAGCAAATGGAGCAGCAGCTGAAAGACTGGAGAGAGAAAAACATGGGCATGCCGGGCATGAAGGAAGATCGCGAAGCCAGAAAAGCCCGGATGGAAAAGATGAAAACGACGCACGAAGCGTTTGAAGCCGCGATTGAATCGGGGGATGCGGCGAAAATCAAGCAAGTGCTGCCGCAAATGCTGGAGCAGATGAAGGCAAAAAATACGGCGATGGCCCAGCGGCTGGAGCAGAAGAAAAAATAAGCGGATGAACGAGCAAAGGCGTGTGAACCAGGAAAATGGTTCGAACACGCCTTTTTGCTGCGAGACATTTTAGCGAGGACAATGACAGGCTACTGACTGCTTGTAGCAAACGAGAGCAAGAACGGTCAAGTTAGCCTATTCTGTGTTACTCCGCTTTTAACTGATTCGGCTCAACAGCCTTCGCCATCCAGTGCTGATCGGTTTGGACGTGATTTTTGCGGACGAACTTCGCTGCGCTGTATTTGAAGTCAGCGTAGGCGAAGGAAGCGGTGAGCCGGACGACATAGCCTTCCTGCTCGCCGCCAAACACGGATTGCCGCGTATAGCAGGCCCGCACCTTTTCCTCGTCCCATGGGCCGCGATAGAGCACAGGCGGAGTCTGCAAACCAAGAAGCTCTGCCCATTCCAATGTATCGTCCCAACTGAGGCAGACGTTGCGGTCATCCCAGACGGAAAACAGGTAGAAGTAGCTCGACAACTCCTCATAAAAAATCGAATGCTTGGCAAACACGTTCTCCCCGCAAATGCGATAGCCGGGTGGAAGGTGGTGGGCAATCGAGCCGTGCAGCATTTTGATCCAGTGGCGGGACGGATGGTCGCGGCTGTCGATCGAACGGGCGTGCAAGTAGTCGCGGTACAAGCTGGTGTTTTCTCCGTCCAGCTTTTCTGTCACGACAATTTCTTTTCCAACAAAATGCCGGGTATCTCGCAAAATCCGATCGTCGTCGGTTTTGCTCCGGGACCAGGGCAGGTGAAAGGTGCGCGGATACTTTTGATAGTGGCTCGTCGACTTATTTTCCATAGTGATCCGCCTCTTTGAAAAAGTATAGTTTCGTCAGCATGTCTGCCCCGACCAGATGGTAAATCTCCGACGCGCCTTCATCGCCGCCGTAGGCAATTTTCATGTGCATTTCGATCAGAGCGGCGGCCCGGAAGACAAGCTCGTCGGCAAATCCCAGCTCTTTCAGGAAATGAACGGCAATCTGGCTCGACACGTATTCGTGCCCGTAGTAGCTGCTGTGGCCTTTGGCTTGCTTGAAAACTTTTGTATACAATTTTCCCACGTCGTGAAACAGCGCGACAATTTGCATCAGCAGCTTGTCGTCCTCTTCGTAAAAAGTATTGACGTAATCGAGGACGTGGTACGTATGCTTGCACAGCGTGTGCTGATGGTGCGGGTTGTCTTGCTGAAAATCTTTCATTTGCTGAAAATAAGCGATTCCGGACAAGGCGGCAAACAGCTCGTCGTAGCCGGGTTCGCTTTGCAAAAGGGCGATAAACGCCTCTTTAGTCATCGGGTACGGCACAGGCTCATGCAGCAGGTGGATGGCGGCAAAGCCTTCCTGGTGCAAAGGAATATGCAAGTTTTTATGGTATTTGGCGAGAACCAGCTCATCCAGCTTGCGTTTTCTCGCCTGATTTCGTTGCAGGCAAATTTCAAACGGAGTGCTCACGTAGTAGCATTCCGCCGTCGCGTGCGGGAATCGCTTCAGTACGCTCATCCGCTTGTCCCGATCGACATTGGTGGCGTCGAAGACAACGTCGCTTCCCGCAGCCAACGCTTGCTCGATACGGGCGTAAACCTCGTGGAAAACGAGCGGATTTTTTCGGCGCTTGGCTTCATCCCCGAACAGCTCTAACCGAACGGCATCCGTGGACACGAGTGTCGCCCGTTCTTTTTTGGCGATCAGCCCGGCTGCGCGGGTTTTGCCGCTTCCGGGAATGCCCACCATCATGATGAATTTATTCATAAAATGACGCTCCCCTCAAAAAGTGGTTCCAATAGACGAGTGCAGGGGGTCGACAATTTAACCGATTACATGATTTTTCCGTCCTTTAACAAATAATTCCTTATAGTATAGCGTGTTTTTGCAAAAAGGGAAGAAAAAAATCCCGCCTCTGCCGTGGGCGATAGCGGGATTGCTTACAGCATGTCGGGTGTCCATTCTTGAATGGCTACCGTTTGTGCCAGCTGGCAAGTGCTGCACCAGCCGGTATGCAAGCACAGGTGCTTCTCGCGATCGGGATAGCCGTTGTCCCATTTGGCGTCATCGATCTCCCGGTAAGGGCTGTAGTCGCCGTAAAAGTCGTACAGACGCCCTGCATCCGCAAGTGGCGTGTAGCATTGTGGGCAAGCTTGCGAGAGAGAAGCGAGCCCATTGCAAACCGGACAAAAATAATCCATGGTTTTCCCTCCAAAAACGTAAACGCTGGTTGTCGTTTTCTCTACTCTGCGTCAGAAGGAAAGCCGCTATGCATCCTGCCCGAAAGCTTCGCCGTCACGAAAAAATCCTTGCACCGCAAAAGAAAAGCGGCACAAGGATTGAATGCTTGCTGATTGTTGAATCAAGCTTTGAAGTTGTCCATGCTGGAGGAATGCCCTGGCTGCAATTTGGCATCCGGGTTGAAGTAGCCTACCGCATTGTTGACGGCCGTTGGCGCTTCCCCGAAGCCGACAGCAATCAGCTTGACTTTGCCCGGATAAGTCGCGATGTCTCCCGCCGCAAAAATGCCGGGAATGTTCGATTCCATGCGCGTGTTTACGACAATCGAACCTTTTTCCAGCTCCAATCCCCAGTTTTTGATCGGACCGAGCGAGGAGATGAAGCCGAAGTTGACGATGACGGCATCGACTTCCAGGTTGAGTTCTTCTTTCGTGGTGCAATTCGTCAGAGTCAGGCGTTCAATTTTTTCTTCTCCGTGAAGAGCGGATATTTCATAAGGTGTCGTGACGTTTACCTTGGACGACATGAGCATCTCTACGCTGTGCTCATGCGCACGGAACTTGTCTCTGCGGTGGATGAGATGGACTTCTTTGGCGATCGGTTCGAGCATCAAAGACCAGTCCAGTGCGGAATCTCCGCCGCCAATGACGGCGACGCGCTGCCCTTTGAAGGAGTTCAGGTCGGTGACGAAATAGTGCAGATTGGATTTTTCGTATTTGACGGCATCTGGGTGTTCCAGTCTGCGGGGTTCGAACGCACCTACGCCTGCCGTGATGATGACAGATTTTGCGTAGTGTACGCCTTTGTCCGTAGTGATTTCAAAAACGTCGTCCGCTTTTTTCTCTACGTTTTCCACTTTTTCTTCCAGACAAACGGTTTGCTGAAAACGTGAAAGCTGCTCCTTCAGGTTATTGATCAAATCTTGAGCCAATATCTTTGGGAACCCGGCTACATCGTAAATGTATTTTTCCGGATAGAGAGCTGACAGTTGCCCGCCAAGCTGGGGCATGCTCTCAATAATTTTCACACTTGCCTGCCTCATGCCACCGTAAAATGCAGTGAACAGTCCGGCAGGGCCTCCGCCAATGATCGTAATGTCGTAGATTTGCTCGTCCTTTTGCAGAAAATTCAATCGAAAGCACCTCCGAATATTCGAAAAACCGAACTCCTCACCCATTATAACCCAACAAAGGAAAGAAAAAAAAGCAGGGAAAAAAACGCCTCGATAGGCAAAAAACCCTTGCAAATCATGGTGGCAATCGATAAGATGAGGGTGACTGTAAAGAAATTGTCACATTTGTTTGTTTCTAAGTTTGTGCTTTTTTTCACAGGTTGGAACATATGACATAACAGGCAATTATTCCGATACGTCATTTTTTATTCACTTGGGCATCTTACTTGGTAACAGCCTACGTGAAATTTCGCACAATCTTCCTCTGGTTACCATTAACAATGAATGGAAGGGATACCGATGAGTGCACCCAAAATCCTCATTCTTGGAGCGGGATACGGCGGCTTGCTGACCACGTTGCAGCTGCAAAAAAAGCTGAACTACAACGAAGCGGAAATCACGCTGGTGAACAAGCACAACTATCACTACATCACGACCTGGCTGCATGAGCCTGCTGCTGGCACGGCTTCTGCCGACCATGCGCGGGTGAGTCTGGAAGGAATCTTGAACCAGGACAAAGTCCAGTTCATCAAAGGAACGGTTCAGGCGATCGATCCGCAGGAGCAACATGTCACACTCGATAGCGGCGAAGTGCTGACCTACGATTATCTCGTGATCGGATTGGGCAGCGAACCGGAGACGTTCGGCATCGAAGGATTGAAAGAGCATGCGTTCAGCATTCGCAGCATCAACGCTGTCCGCCATATTCGCGAACATATCGAGTACATGTTTTCCAAATACAAAAACGAGCCGCATCGTACAGACTACCTGACTTTCGTTGTCGGGGGAGCGGGCTTTACGGGAATCGAGTTTTGTGGAGAGCTGGGCGACCGTCTGCCAGAGCTGTGCCAGGAGTTTGACGTGGACCCGGAGCTGGTCAAAGTATATTGCATCGAAGCGGCTCCATCTGCTTTGCCGGGCTTTGATCCCGAGCTGGTGCAGTACGCCATGGATGTGCTGGAGCGCAAAGGCATCGAGTTCAAAATCGGCACGCCGATCAAGCAGTGCACACCAGACGGCGTCCTTTTGGCAACCGGGGAAGAAATCAAGTCGAAAACGGTTGTCTGGGCAGCAGGTGTGCGCGGCAACAGCATCGTCGAAAAAGCTGGCTTCGAAGTCATGCGCGGCCGCGTCAAGGTAGATGAATATTTGCGCGCGCCGGGCTATGAAAATGTGTTCGTTGTCGGAGATTGCGCCCTGATTTTCAACGCAGAAGGCCGTCCGTACCCTCCGACAGCGCAAATCGCGGTTCAGGAAGGCGAGACGCTCGGAGAAAACCTCGCCGCGCTGATTCGTGGCGAGCTACCACAGAAGTTTGTCCCTCATCTGCAAGGAACGCTGGCTTCTCTCGGAAAAGGCGAGGGAATCGGCCAGGTCGGTTCGAAAAAGCTGTTTGGCAGCACAGCGGCGATGATGAAAAAGGCAAGCGATCTGCGCTATCTGTACAAAATCGGCGGGGTCGGCCTCGCCTTGAAAAAGGTAAAGCTGTAAGCGATGCGCCACGCGAGTATTCAGGTCAGAGGGCTTATGACCCGCGACGAAATGGAGCGGTACAATGCCATGATGGAAGTGGGCGCCTTTTTGGAAGAGCAAGGGCGGCACGACCTGGCTTGGCATGTCCAGCGTGAAATCGATATTCTCATCCTGCCTGCCATCGATCGGCTGAAGGAAAAAGGCCGCGAGAGGGATCGGGAAAATCTGCGCTACATGATTGACAACGGACTTTTGGACGACGATGATGAGTAATAGCTACCCCCGGTGAGCGAAACGCCGGGGGTTTCGTGTACATACGGTCAGGAAGGACAAAGCGAAAGGAAGCGAGCGAATGCGGGAAGGGAAAGTGTGGCTTGGCGCCTGCGGAATCGTCATCCGCGGCGAGGAGGCGCTGGTCGTCAAAAAGGCGTACAGCGGGTTGAAAGGGCAGTGGTCGTTTCCGGCCGGATTCGTACAGCAGGGCGAGACGGTAGACGAGGCAGCCGTGCGCGAGGTTTTGGAGGAAACCGGGATTGAAGCAGTCGTGCGGCAAGTAGCGGGTATTCGTTCCGGGGTCATTCGCGGGTCGATCAGCGACAACATGGTTGTGTTCTGGATGGACTATGTAAGCGGCGAACCGCGCCCGCAGGAGGGGGAAATCGTCGAAGCCCGATTTTTGCCGATTCCTGAGCTGATGGAAGATCCGCTGTCTTCTACATACTTGAAAATCATCCTGCCAGACTACACCAAACGGGAAAAAGGGATGGAAGGGCAATCCTATGAGATTGATCCTGTCTTTCAGTACACTTCCTATAAAATCTTCAAGCAAAGCTGAGAATGAAATAGCTAAGCCGCGATGTTTCCGCTTACATCGCGGTTTTTTCTGTTATATCGGAGAAAAACTGTGTTGTGAAAAAAGGCAGTGATCTGATATAGTTAGATACATCAAAATAATCTGAAAATACATGCAATTAACGAAGGAGCATGTATGGAGAAAGGGGAGCTCATCATGAGACATAACCAAGAACAATGCCCGTACTGCAATGGT
The DNA here is from genome assembly GCF_013284375.2 of Brevibacillus sp. HD3.3A. Taxonomy (NCBI): domain Bacteria; kingdom Bacillati; phylum Bacillota; class Bacilli; order Caryophanales; family Paenibacillaceae; genus Brevibacillus; species Brevibacillus sp. HD3.3A. The sequence goes on along the minus strand of NZ_CP085874.1, from coordinate 4,956,612 downwards.
CAAGGGTATTTCCAGCTGCTCCTGGGTGGCACGGAAAATTGCCCGAACTGTGAGGGCGTAGGAAAAGACGCTCATCAGGAGTCCGCATCCGCAAACAAATAGCCGATACTTGCCGTTGCATAGAGCAAGAGCCGTCAGAGAGCTGGCGGCTCTTTTCGTCTGCGCTTCGCAAGGCTGCACGTATTGACCTGTATCTGCCATTTTTGCTACACTAAATAGCGAAAATAGCCCGTCCTCCCTTGATTTGCCAACCAGCCTTGGCAAAAGCCGGAGGCGATGGCAGGAGGTTTGGCGGTCGATGAGCTTATTGCAATTTATGGTTTCCATCGTTTTGTTCACCGTGCTCGGTTTTGGCATTGGGTTTATTTTAAACATGATTTTGAAAACGACGTGGCTTCCGGTTGTGATCGCGGTCGGCGTGGTCGTTGGCGCCCTCGTTTATCAAAAAATCGTTCCGGGTGTCTGGGACGCGATCATTCTCGGCTGTGGAATGGCAGGCACAGTGGGCAGCGGCTGGACGATTGCCACCCTGCGCAAAAAAGGATACCGGATGTTTTAACAGGCGGAAAACAGGTCTTGATTCAGGGGCCTGTTTTTCTTTTTTTCATCGTTTGCCAAAGCGGGAACATACAGAATGTTTCTGAAATCATCCAAAATTTGTGTATAGTTTCCTCCTCTTCGGGACATGACTAGAACCGAGAGGAGGTTTACCAAGAAATGAATGGGAAGCAGTTTGTAAGTATCCTCGCATTGTTCGTCCTCGTTTTGACGGCATTTGCAAGCGACGGATACGGCTACAACGTGGTAGGAGACCATAATCTTTCATCCACATTCGGAATCAAGGAAACCAAAGAGGGGCAACGGGTCGTAAAAAAACGGACAGTTTCGGCCAGCTCACTCACTCAAGTCATTGATAAAGCGGATGTATTCCTCGACCAATATCCGAAAGTTCGCGTCGTCGCAACCGGATACTATGCCGGGTTTGAATCGACCGGAAAGAACCCGTCTGATCCGTCCTACGGGATTACGTATTCGGGCGTAAAGGTTCGCCGGGACGATTACTCGACGATTGCAGCCGATCTGCGCATTTTTCCGCTGGGAACGGTCCTGTACATACCGGGCTACGGATACGGGGTTGTAGCGGACAAGGGCGGTGCCATTCGTGGTCACAAGATCGACCTGTACTTCGAGACCAAGCAGGATGTGTTCACCCAATGGGGCAAAAAATCACTCGATGTATATATCGTAAGACGCGGGGAAGGGAAGCTGACAGAAGCCTTTCTCAACAATCTGAACCAGAAGGGCATCGCGGCAATGGCTGAAGTGGCAAACTAGAGGTTTGCTGCGAGACAATGGAAGACAAAAAAACGTTCAAGGCGATGTGCTTTGAACGTTTTTTCATGCCGTGATTTATGTATGAATCAGCTTCACGAGCTGTTCCAGGCCATCGAGTATGCGCGGAGACGGGCGGCAATAAAGCCCTTCCTCCAGCAGGTGAACCTGGTCTTTTTGAATAGCTGTCATCTGGCTCCACTCTGGACGGCTCGTGATCGTTTCCCGCTTGATGCGCTTCAGTTCGATGCCGCACCAGACGACGCAAATATGATCAGGATCGCGCTCTTGCACCATCTCTCTGGTCGCTTTTACATTGGCGACAGGGAAGTCGGAGAATACGTTGACAGCACCGGCTATCTCGCTGACATCGGTCAGCCAGTTCGTTTGTCCGGGCGTATAGATCGGGTTCGGCCACCATTCCCAATACAGCTTGGGACGCTGCGTACAGGAAGCCGTCTGTTGTCGGATGCTTTCTATTCTTTCGTCAAAATGGGCGGCAAGCTGTTCCGCTTGCTTGTGAAAGCCTGTCGCCTCGCCGACCAGTCGGATGTCAGCGGCGATTTCGCCAATCCTTTGCGGGTTCAGCACGATATGCGAAAGCCCCAAGGCTTGCAATGCCTCCACATTTTTTTCCATTCCGGGAACGCTTAGCGAGGCGACGACCAGATCAGGCTGGAGTGCAGCCACCCGTTCCATGTCAATGGTCAGATCGGGACCGACGCGCGGCAGGTGCTGCCACTCCAAAGGCCAGTCGGAGTGATCGTCCAGCCCCACCACGTGCTCATGCAGACCTAAATAATAGAGGATTTCCGTATTGCTCGGACAGATGGACACGATGCGCATGTGATTCCCCCCTGTGGAAACATCCTAAAAAAACGGCTGCACCAGCAATGCAATCATGATGCCCAGCCATCCGCCAATCAGCACTTCAATCGGCTGGTGTCCGAGCAGTTCTTTCAGCTTTTTCGCCTTTTCCTGGTTCGGGCGAACTTTTAACGATTTCATCCCTTCCAACAGGTGGTTAAATTCGTCCACCAGCTTGTTGAGGACGACGGCTTGCATGCCGGCATGCCGGCGAACGCCCGCAGCGTCGAACATGACGATCACGCCAAGAATGGCGGAGATAGCAAACATGTTGCTGGAAAAACCTTCACGCAGTCCCACTGCGGTCGACAGAGCTGTCACGGCAGAAGAGTGGGAGCTGGGCATGCCGCCTGTGCTGAGCAACAGGGACCACTGCCATGTTTTCGTTGCGAAAAAATGGAGGGGAATTTTGATAAATTGGGCGATTCCTATGGCAAGCAGTGCAGCCCATAAGGGGAAGTTTTCAAAAATATCCGCCACGGAAAATCCATTCCTTTCTACTGTGCGCTTCTCTAGATTATTGTAACAGAAGGGCGTTGTCTTAATCCGTGAAGTTTTCATTTGGATTTTAAGCGCTGCCAATCTGTGGTACCATAAGGAAAGCTCCTGCTAGAGGGTCAGCCTGCAAGCCGCAGGCACTTCTTATCTAGGTAGCTTTTGCCATCAAGCAGGTGGAAAACGGAGGTGTGCATCCATGGGCTATCCCGTGCAGTATTTGCAGTTCATTGAAAAATTCAATGAAGGGGAGTTCTACGAATGCCACGATCTGCTGGAAGACATCTGGATGGAGGACAAGACCGACAAATTTTTGCAAGGCATGCTGCAATTGTCAGTCGGGTTGTACCATCTTGAATACGGCAACTTGAAAGGCGCTCGCTGGATGTTTGGCAATGCGCGGAAGTATTTGTCCCGCTACGGACCCGTGCATTGGGGGCTAGACGTAGAGGAAGTGCTTCGTTACATAGAGGACTGCGAGGCTGTGTTGCCGGATCGCGATGCGATTCCGTATGCAGAGGCGAAAGCCATGACGTTTCCATCCTTGCGCTTGCATGTAGACACATCGTGTTAAAACACAAATGTGCCCATAATTGTATCCTATCACAGCGAAAGAGGGAAGAGTATATGGAAGTAACCGTAGAAAAACGCTCACAGCTTGTGAGCTACGTATGTGATGAGCTGATCGTGCCGCTCTGGAAAGGGGAACAGCTTTCCGAGGTGTACCCGGAACTGGAAGAAGCTTTCGCAGGCAGCCTCAGCGGCTTGCAGCAGGAAGGCGAAATCACGGGCGAGGCGAAAGAGCTGACAGTCATTCATGGCTTGAACCGGATTGCCGCGAAAAAGCTGCTCATCGTCGGCATGGGCGATCCGGCCAAATTTGACTTTGTCGCTGCACGCAACGCATGGGGCCGGGCAGCCAAATCAGTCGTGTCCAAAGGAAACGCGAAAAACGTCGCAATCGATTTGCCGACAACCGGGCATTTGAGTGCCGAGCGTCTGTCCCAGGCAGTGACAGAGGCGTTCGGTCTGGCAGAATACAATTATGAAGGCTATCGTCAAAAAGCGAAGCGGGAATTTGCGCCAATCGCCACTGTGCGAATCTTGGCAGCGGACGATGCTGTAAGCGCTGTACAGGCTGGCGTGCTGCGGGGGAATGCGCTCGTTTCCGGTACGAATCTGGCGCGTACGCTCGTCAATGAGCCAGCCAACTACTTGACGCCGCGCGCTCTGAAGGACGCCGCTGTCGCTGTGGCAGAGCGTTACGGCATGACCGTGGAAGTTCTGGAAAAAGCCAAGCTGGAAGAGCTGGGCATGGGCGGAGTTCTCAGTGTCGCAAAAGGCAGCGAGCTGGAACCGTACGTCGTAGCCGTCAAATATCAGGGAAGAAAAACGTGGGATAACGTTATCGGCCTGGTTGGAAAGGGCGTTACTTTTGACACGGGCGGTATTTCCATCAAGCCGGTAGCGGGCATGGAAGACATGAAGTCGGATATGGGCGGCGCGGCTGCCATGATCGGCGCGCTGGAATCGCTGGGCCAAATGAAGCCGGAAGTAAACGTGCTCGCGGTCATTGGAACAGTGGAAAACATGCCGTCGGGCACAGCATTCCGTCCTGGCGACGTGATCACGACCATGAGCGGAAAAACGGTCGAGATCATCACGACAGATGCGGAAGGCCGCCTCGTTTTGGCCGATTGCATTACTTATGCAAAAGAGCAAGGAGTGTCGTGCATCGTAGACGCCGCCACGCTGACAGGCGGAATCGTCGTTGCGCTCGGACATTACTGCTCCGGGGCAATGACGAACGACAAGGCGCTCATGGATGAGCTTTTGCAAGCAGCGGATGTTGCTGGCGAACGCCTGTGGCAGCTCCCGACCTTCGAGGAGTACCGCAGCCTGAACAAGAGCCGCTTTGCCGACCTGAAAAACTCGGGCGGACGTTACGGCCACGGCATCATCGGCGGCGTTTTCCTCCAGGAGTTCGTCGGCGAGACACCATGGGTACACCTGGACATCGCTGGCACAGCGTACACGGCCACAACGGGCGACATGCAGCCAGCTGGCGGTACAGGCGTCATGACGCGCACGATTGCCGAATTTGTAGCAAGCCGCAGCCAATCCTAAACACGAAAAGGAGTGCATTGACATGAGCCAAAATCCTAGCAACGAAGTTCGCCGCCAAATGTTGGAGGATGCGAAGACGATCGCTGTAGTAGGACTGTCCAACAAACCGGATCGCACCAGTTACATGGTCGCACAGGCCATGCAAAATGTCGGCTACCGCATCATTCCGGTCAACCCGGTTATTGCCGGGGAAACGGTACTGGGCGAAAAAGTCGTTTCCAGCCTGGCAGAAATCGATCAGCCTGTGGACATCGTCAACGTTTTCCGCAAAAGCGAAGACATTTTGCCTGTCGCAGAAGACGCCCTGAAAATGCAACAGAAGCCGAAAGTGTTCTGGATGCAGCAAGGGATTGCCAATGAAGAGGCGGCGAACCAAGTTCGCGCCGAAGGCATCGAAGTCGTGCAAGATATGTGCATCAAGGTAGACCATGCGCTGCTGCGCGTTGGCAAGTAAGATTTTTTCTTTTTGCTTCTCTTTGGAAGGCGGGGATGACGTCAAATCGTCATGCGCCCTATGACCTGAGCTAACACTCGTGTTGCAACGGTTGGTACAACGGGATGCTACCTTGCGAAAAGGCAAAGGGCCTCCGCTCTCACATGGCGGGGGTCTTTTTGCAGCATGAGCAGGTTCGGTTCGGGCTGGTTTTCGGGGGAAACGCGCTGGAGGCTTACTTGGTATGTGGTACGGCGCTGGCCCACGCTTTGCAGGCGCTGCACTTTTGCCGTCATTTTTTCTTGCACGTTATCGCTTTCGCTGGATATGATAAGAAAAAGCAGGACAAGCGGACAAAGACAGCAAGGAGTGGGCCTATGTTTATCCATCCATCGACAGACACCAAGCGCGACCGTATCCCCCCGAACCAGAAGCAGACGACGGGTTTTCCCGTACTTCACTACGGAGATGTTCCAGAGTACACGGACCTGTCCACCGAGTGGAACTTCCGCCTGTTCGGCTTGGTCGAGGAAGAAGTCACACTGACGTACGAACAAATGATGGCGCTGCCGACAGGCGAAGTGACGAACGACATTCACTGCGTCACAGGCTGGAGCAAGCTGGACAACGAGTGGCAGGGCATCCCGGTAGAAGAAGTGCTGAAGCTCGTGAAAATAAAGCCGGAAGCCAAGTACGTCATGCTGCACGCCGAGCACGGCTGGACAGTGAACATGCCTTTGGCCGACTTCACGAAAGCAGGCAACCTGTTCGCCAACAAACACAACGGCGAGAACCTGACCCCCGAACACGGCTGGCCGCTGCGCTTCGTCATCCCGCACCTCTACTTCTGGAAAAGCGCGAAGTGGGTGCGCGGCATCGAGTTTATGGAGAAGGACAGGCAGGGATTTTGGGAGAAGAATGGATACAACATGTATGGAGATCCTTGGCTTCAACAACGTTACGCTTGGGATTAATTACCAATAAAAGGAGGCGAAAATTCGCCTCCTAATTTGTTTGAAATGATTTTATTTCACACGCTACACGCCGACCTGGACCGCCAACAGCTTCACCATATGTATCGACAACCATTTCAGAAAATAAGGTCTGAATGATTAGCTTTTTATGCTCAAGCTCTAGGTAGTACCAGTTATCTTTTATGTTGAGCGCCGCTTCCATGACTTCTTGTTGAGTAAGAGCTGTTGATTTTTTTTCTAATACTGGTTGAGCAAAGAGTTGAGACTTAATCGCTTCCTCTCGTGTAGATTCTTCTTGCATCCTCAATCTCAAGTCATCAATCGAAATAGCATCATTTGCAAATGCCATCTGCCACTTTTTTTTCCGTTTTTGAATCTCAGCAAGCTCATTTTCGAGGTGGCGTACATGCGACTCGGACATACGTCAAATCACTCACAACCGCCTCGAGTGGTTCATCTTTTGTAAACTTGCGGTTCAGTTCATTCTGGATTGGTGAATCGTTACACGGTGACTTATGCGGTTTATACTGGGAAACCGTATACACCGATACAAGACCATTCTTTTTCATCAAGCGTCCAATCCGCCGTCTGGAAACGATCCATCCTTCTTTTTGTAGGGTTGCCTTGATCTTTCTGGTTCCATACACGCGCTGATTCTCATCAAAAATATGGATGATTGCTTGCTCCACCTCATCATCGATAGATGGCTGCTGGCTACTTTCATAATAGTAGGTACTCCGATTCACCTTGAGGATGGTGCACATGGCAGACACGGGGTATTTATGTGCATTGTGCCGGATCACTGTTATTTTCGTCCGAAGATCAGCGCTGCTTGCTTTAAAATATCGTTCTCCATCTTCAACCGTTGATTTTCCTTACGCAACGCCATGAGTTCATTTTGTTCCTCTGTTCGGTTGTCCTTTTCTTTGAAGCAACCTGTGGTTCTACTCTGTTTGACCCAACGGTCAAACGCAGATGCACTCAGATCATATTCTCTCAAAATATCTGCACGTGGTTTGCCATTTTCATAAAGCTGAATCATCTGCTGTTTGAATTGATCTGTAAATGACCGACGCTCACGTTTCCCCATGACATTCTCTCCGTTCCATGTCGATTTGATTTCAATCTACTAGACCCTAAGAGAATTGTCCAATTCAGTGTAGCCGCTCCACCAAACGTAAAATACGTTGATCAGTATAAGGCAAGGCGATTCAAGAAAAGGCGCAAAAGGCAGGGCTTGGTATTTGGTCCGTAGAGAACTATGCCCAAGAAGATGGTTACCATCCGGATGTTATTAAGAAAAATGAGCCGGCATCTACCAAAGCACAAACAACTGTGTCCAAGCCGAAAGAAAACACTCAACCAGCCCCGGTCACTACACCGCAGCCAGTTCAGGAAGTGTACTATGCGAATTGTAGCGAAGCAAAGGCTGCAGGTGCTGCTCCTCTGTATAGGGGAGAGCCTGGTTATAGAGCAAAGTTAGATCGTGACAAAGACGGAGTTGCTTGTGAAAAGTAAGATTTAAGCCTTCTCATTTGAGAGGCATTCTATGGCGTATCAAAATCAATTGTCACTGGCGAGGTTCGCGAGTATGTTTACATTCAGAGACAGATTAAAGCAAGCGTCAAAATACGGAACTGGACAAAGAGTGGTATGATGCCATCACCAGTATTATTTTATTTCTGGTTAATAAATAACCCGTCCCCTCAAATAGGGACGGGTTATTGAAGTAACAATTATTATTCGGAAATCATAAGTACAATCTTTTTGAAAATTTCAGGGGCTTGCTTAATTTCGGATGCTTTAATTTTTCCAAGCAGGAATCCATAGCCCTCTACACCAGGGTATTCATCTGATTGCCTTAACTTCTCTTCCAATGAGCCTTCCTCATAGTAAAGATCCCACGAATCATCTTCTAATTCAATGGCGATGCCCACATGTTCTGTCCCGTTTTGATCGATTTCCAGATGGTAATGCCGTAAATCTCTATAAAAAACCTCATCAAACCTAACATTGATAATACTTAACTTTTCTCGTAACTGAGCAACAGATGAAGGTGTTAATTTTAATTTTAGTTTGATACCGATTTCTTCTTTTCTAAAAATACTTGATTCATTAAAAAGCTTTCTATCGTTACCTGTAACGTCTATAACAATTTTTTTAATATCATTATAGTTAGGATGATCCTCAAATAATAGATCACATCCATATCTAATATAGGATTGTTCACTAGACACTATAGGTCCTCCAGAATTTATTTTTAGATATTTTTAAACCAATGATTGCACAGGAATAGAAAATTAATTAAATTCTACCATGGAAAACTCGGTATGTCTTTACCGAACTCAACATCGACAATGTCTATATGTTCACTCATATCAGGTTGAACATGCATATGAATATTACCTACATACCCTTGTTTTGGTTTTTTAAGAACTTTCATGTCAACACGAAGAATTTGGACTCTATCATAAGACAGAATAAATAACGTATGGTTATCGTCGTTGAAACTGCTTTTTTTAGGGCCCTTCCATGATAATTTATCAACACCATATTCCTCAACTAGATCTTTTACAGCCCTTGTTACTTTATTTACAATTTTTTTTGTGACTTCTCTTTCAAAGTAAGTTATATAGCCGCGCATAGCAGAAAAAAATGCTAGTACTTTTACATGATCCATAAGAGGATTTTCACTTCTTAACGAAGCGCGCTGCTGACTATTAGAGGACGGTTTCCCATCATATATAGTTGGATCATCAAGAATCACTTCATCAGGTGATTCACTAATGTTGACCATCTGTGCCGAAGCTAATGAAGAATTAAAGACTCCGGTAAAAATGATACTTAAAACAAGAGTAAAGGTTAAAATTCGCTTCAAGTGTTTCATTAATTTAAATCTCTCCCAGTTATTATTTCTACCTATTCCTGTGCAAATAGTAGCTTGAAAGACAAGGGTAAATATAGGTATATATATTAAAAAATTCCATTTTGTTTAATTATACCCAACAAAATTTCATTTGCAATCAAAAAGTAAATTATTAATATTCAGAAATTAATCCGAATAAATACTCGATTTTTAATATGTTAAATAATACAAAGTGGCGATGTATGTTCTCATCTGGCCTTGATTCCACAGGAATCTAAGCGCATGCTGCTATCACCAGTATTTGTTGATTTCATTCTGACTGCTTAGAGCTGGTATACCAAGCTGCGATTCGGCTATGATTGTACTAAGAGGTGATAGTATGTGCGGACGTTTTACGCTAGTGACCAACCTTGAGTTATGGAATGCAAGGTTCCAAATATGTAGCCACGATACAATATCGCACCGGGTCAATTAATCCCAGCTATTATCTCTGATCAAGGTAAGCGTCGACTCGGACAGTTGAAATGGGGATTAGTTCCCTCGTGTGCACAGGATGAGAAGAACGAATTTAAAATGATCAACGCCCGCGCCGAGACGCTGACGGAGAAGCACGCCTTCCGGCGGCTGTATGAGCGGAAGCGGTGCATTGTTCCAGCCGATGGATTTTACGAATGGCAGCAGCGAGCAGGTGGCAAGCAACCGATGCGGATCATGATGAAGACGGAAGAACCGTTTGCGTTTGCGGGCCTGTATGATACATGGACCAATCCAGCAGGCAAGAAGCTACATAGCTGCACTATCATTACCACCAAGCCGAACGAGGTAGTCCGGGACATCCACGACTGCATGCCAGTGATACTTCGCCAGCAGGACGAGGCTCTGTGGCTGAATCGAGAGCACTACGACGCTGATCTCTTACAGTCGCTGCTTGTTCCATACGACCCTGCTCAGATGCGAGCATACCCGGTTCCTTCTATAGTAGGTAGTCCAAAAAAACGATGTGCCGGAGTGCATTCAAGAAATAGCTGACCCGTCCCCGTTTTGAGGAGACGGGTTTTTGATTATGTCAGTACCTATCCATATAATCTGACATGTAAACGAATCTGGCCCCGCCGCCAATCATGTACGTTTTCAGTCGTTCGCGAAATGTCCTGTCTGCAAGCGCCAATTCGACAACGAACGCCTGCGCGCTGCCGAGCGACCGATTCCGTTTTGCTCTCCCGTTGAAAATCGGATTCCGGAAGTCAAACCCGAACAGTGAAATATAGCACTCTCAAAACCCAATTAAAGCGTTCGAACAAATTTTTGATAGATTTAATCATAGTAATCACCTCCCTATAAATTGCGGAGGTCGGTAGAAGAAAACGAGTAAGTTTTTCGGGAGGTAAGAGGCATGAAGAAGTATAGATGGAAAATTTTTCGAAAAATCAGAACGTTAGGCTCGCTGATACCGCTTGCATATAGTGATCAGGAGTTCTTCGGTGCGGTTTGTTGGCGCTACCCCGATCTTACTTATGGTTTCATCGTTTTCTAATAAATTTCTTTTCATATCACAAGCAGCAAAGAGAAGCACACAAATGGTTAGTGACAGAAATGCTTCTGAAAGAGGCATTCTAGCACTTCACACGACTGGTACAAACGTAGTCCAAGCGATAAAAATAACCCCTGGATTATCCCCGGGGGCTGTTGATGGATTACATGACTGTTTGAGTAATAACATTTGATTCGCCTTCGTTCTTGCCACCTGTAATGACAACTTTAAATAGATAAGTTTTTCCAGCCTCTAGCTGAGCAGCACGTACAGTATGCTTGGGAATCCCATTAACGGAGGCGGATTTAATTCCTAATGGCAGGTAAGCATCCTCCCAAGTTTCTCCATTGTCCGTAGACTGTAAGACTTTTTCAGATGCGGCGTCCTGTGGGGCGGTGTAGTAAAAATCGACAAATCTTCCATGAGACACATGCCAACCAGACCCAGAAATGACGACATCATCAATTGGTTTTATATCGCTATTCTCGCCTTATTTCCTTCTCTAATCGAAGGCATTCGAACGAGCCTACACCGTGCGGGCGACTTTCATCGCACACGGCGTTCCATCAACAGATAAAAGAGAAATTTTACAACGGGCAACTTTAACATACGCCACGCCTTCAATGGTGTCTGCTAACGAAAGTTAACCCATTTGGTAGCGCTTCTAGAAATGAACCAAGTTAAATCAAGTATTACGTGTGAGAACTGGTTGTAGAAATAAGAAGATCGGTAGACAGATTTTGAACAGATTGGGGAGGGACGAGTAAGCATGACAATCGAACATATTGTGGTTCTAATGTTTAACACCCAAATCCCTAACCTTAGTTAGGCGAAAATCTTGATCCTTTTTGTTACTCTATCAACGCCCGTTGTAAAAAGTACATGTCGCATCCGCTGATGGCACGCCGTATGCGTTGAAAGACGCCTGTACGGTGTAGGCTCGTTATACAACCGAGAGATAGAGAAGGTTCAAGACGAGACTAGCAATCATGCGCCAAGAGTGAACACAAATGCTTTTATTGGCCAGCGTGAATACTTTCCTGCAAACATTCCCGGGATGTATATGGTGGTGGGAATTAACGAAAAGCCGGAAAAAAGCTGGCTTATTGATGATGATGAGGACAGCTTGACTTACACAGTTTCTTCTAGTAATTCCACTATTGTGGACGTAGCAATCGGTCAGGAGAGTTTTACTGATATTAATGGCCAACCGAATACAAGTACAAGGATTCTGGTTACAGCAAAGACGCCTGGTGTTGCAGTCATAACGCTTACCGCAAATGATGGGAAAGGGGGAAGCGGATCGGTATCGTTTGAGTTGGAAGTAATCAATCCAGTTTAAGTTAAGCCCCATCCAAAAGGTGGGGTTCTTTTTTTGCGGATTGCGGATGCATGAATAGAGTAAGCTCTTTCTGATAAACGCCTCATGAACCGCTAATCACCCAGCATTCGTTGTCAACAGCCATTGCAGAGCCGCTCTGTGCTGGCTGTTTTTTTGCTTTTTCGACGGTTGTATTGCCTGTGTGAGAGGTCCACTCCATTTTTACGCAAATTCTATGCATCCTCTTTGCACCGGGCTATAATTTTCACGATGGAAATTTTAGGAGGGAGCATCATGCCGCACAGCATATTGTTAATAGAAGACGATACCCAGATCGTGGAAATGTTGCGTAATTATTTGGTCAAAGAAGGCTACGACGTCTCGGAGGCGTTTAATGGTTTGGAGGGGATTTCTCTGTTTCGGCAAAAGGCTTTCGATATCGTCATTGTCGATGTGATGATGCCGAAACTGGACGGCATCGAGGTAATTAAGCTGATCCGCGAAAAAAGTTCGGTGCCGATTCTCATCATGTCGGCGAAGGACAGCGATGTCGACAAGGCGATCGGGCTTGGATTCGGGGCTGACGATTATATCGCGAAGCCGTTTTCGCTCATTGAAGTGACAGCCCGAATCAAAGCGGCGATTCGTCGTGCCACGACGTATTCGACTGCCGGACAAATCGCCACCGAAGCAACAGAACAGGCGTCTGGAGCGGCCAGAGTGCTGACATTTGACGTGCTGCGCATTGATCTGGACAATTTTTCAGTGGCGAAAAACGATGTTGACCTGAAACTGACGGCCAAAGAATTTGAAATCTTGAAGCTGTTCACCACAAATCCGAATCGCGTGTTCACGAAAGCGCAGCTGTACGGTTTTATTTGGAATGACGAATATTACGGCGACGAAAACGTCATTAACGTCCACATCCGAAGGTTGCGGGAAAAAATCGAAGACAACCCGTCCGAACCCAAGTATATCAAGACGCTGTGGGGCATCGGCTACAAGTGGGAAGGCAACTGACATGGTGATCGCGCTGGCTGTACTCGTTGTGATTTTGACTGTAGTGATTGCCATTCAATACCGTGCTTATCGAGCAAGAAGCTCCAACCTGGAGAAAATGCATAACAAATTAAACGAAATTATCGCGGGAGACACAAGCGAGAAGTTGCTCGTTTTTACGGACGATCGCGCCTTGATACCAGTCTTGATCGCAATCAATCATTTGTTGGAGCACAACCAGCACAGGACGGCGAATTTCTTGAAGATGGAGCAGTCGATGCGAAAAATGCTCTCGAACATTTCGCACGATTTGAAGACGCCGCTTACCGTTGTGCTTGGTTACATCGAAACGATCAATTTGGACCCGGATATGGACGCCGAAGAAAGAAAAGTTTTGTTGACCAAGGTGCACGCCAAGGCAAATGAGGTGCTGGAGCTGATCCGCCAGTTTTTTGATTTGGCCAGGCTGGAGTCGGGAGACAAGCCGATTTCCCTTTCCGGGATTCACATGAACGACGTTTGCGGAAAAAACATGCTGGCTTTTTACGACACGCTGACGGTCAAAGGCTTCGAAGTCGCTATCGACATTCCGGACAAGCCGCTGCTTGCATGGGGGAACGAGGAAGCGCTGGATCGTGTCCTGAACAATTTGATTGCCAATGCGATTCAGCATGGCGGGGAGGGAAGGGCCGTCGGACTAACATTGCGGGGCGACGACGAGTTCGTGTACGTGGACGTATGGGACCAGGGCAAAGGGATCGATGAGATGCATCAAGATCGGGTGTTCGAGCGCATGTACACGCTGGAAGACTCCCGCAACAAAGCGTATCAAGGCAGCGGTCTCGGACTGACGATTACGAAACGGCTTGTCGAAGCGCAGGGAGGAACGATTCGCATCCAGAGCAAGCCTTATGAAAAAACGATGTTTACCGTCAAGCTGAAACGAATCGCATTCACTGATTAAGGAATTTGTAAGAATCAGGTAAGGAATAAGCAAATTTCGATGCTTACAATAAAGCCTGTAAAGAACGAGGGAGGCATCGAACGATAACGCATATCGCAAGGACGAAGCAGTTGACCCGGGCTTATAAGGGCAAGGAAGTTGTTTCCAACGTCAATTTGAACATCAAGCAAGGCGAAATATACGGCATGCTCGGCCCAAATGGAGCAGGCAAAACAACCGTCATGAAAATGATCACCAACCTGGTGAAGCCGTCGGCGGGCGAAATCGAACTTTTCGGCGAAAGGCTGACCGATCATTCGTACCATTTGTTGGGACGGATGGGTACGATCATTGAAAACCCGATTTTTTACGAAAAACTGACGGCTCACGAAAACTTGGAGCTGCATGGTGAATACATGGGCTACCATAACAAAAAGTCGATCGACGAGGCGCTTGATCTGGTGAATTTGAACGGGATTGACAAGAAAGCGGTCAAGGAATTTTCGCTTGGGATGAAGCAACGACTTGGCATCGCGCGGGCGATCATGACGAAACCGGAGCTGCTTATCCTCGATGAGCCGATTAACGGCCTCGATCCGTTAGGCATCAAGGAGATTCGCGATCTGTTCAAAATGCTGTGCAAGCAGTACGGGATGACGCTTGTCATTTCAAGCCATATTCTTGGTGAAATCGAGCTGATCGCCGACACGATTGCAGTCATGAACGAGGGAAAGCTGCTGCAGGAGGTTTCGATGGAACAAATCGCCAGGCAAACGGCAGAATATGTTGAAATTACAACGAACGAAAGCAGTAAGGCGGCTTACATACTTGAGAACCATTTGCATATTTCTAACGTGCGCATCACCGACGAAGGCCAAGTCCGCATTTACGATAGCCGCATTCCACAAAGTGAGCTGATGAAGGTTTTGGTGCTGCACGATGTCGCGATCGAAGCGGTTCATAAGAAAAAAGGGTCACTTGAGGACTATTTCCTCTCTATCCTGGGTGGGGGTGGGGTAGTTGCTTAAACTGATGAAGCTCGAAATGCGCAAACTTCGCCTATGGTCTTATATACGGGGGGCGATCATTGCCAACGTCGTGATTCTGGGTTTTATTTGCTTGATCAGTCTTGACGCGGAAATGAAACAAGATATGTCTTTTAAAAGTTATGACATGGCGTTTTCCGTCATAGATACGTTTATTCGGGGAACGTTTATCGTTTTCGCGGCAGTGCTCATTTCACGGCTTGTCATTGACGAGTTCCGCAACAAATCGATCATGGTGCTATTCATGTACCCGATCAATCGCAAAAAGCTTATCGCCGCCAAGCTGCTTGTCGTCGTGCTGTTTACGCTGATTGCCGATATTGCGACAAACCTGTTTGTTGGCGCTGGATTTTATGTATTTAATTTGTTTATGCCCGTTGTTTCAGAGCCGCTCACGTTGCCTGTCGCAGCCAAAGGACTGCTGACGGTCGTCATGAGTGCGCTGGCGACCAGCTTTTTAAGCCTGATTCCGCTTTACTTCGGCATGCGCAAGAAATCAGGCGCGGCCACCATCGTGTCATCGATTTTCGTGGTGACGCTCGTTTGCCAGAACGTCAACGGCTTCACTTTATACTCCATCATAGCGGTGCCGATTGGCCTTGCACTACTCGGAGCGGCGGTCGCGTTTATGTCGATTCGCAATATCGAGCGTGTCGATGTGCTACAGTAGCGGACGGGAGGAGCAGATCGACGATGAAGCAAGTAGTAAAATGGACATTTTTGCTTTGTGTCGTTTCGTTGACCTTGCACGGGCTGCTGTACTGGGGAACGGGGGAACGGAAAGTGCTCATCAACACGTATGGCGCTGCCGGATTAGGCATCTTGTCCGCGTTCGGGTTATTGTTTTTGAGGAATAAGGGGTAAGAGCCGTAAGTATCGGGATAAACATAAGCGAAGGCTGTCTGATAGGGACATTTGAACCTCGGGACAGCCTTTGCGTTTGGTAAGAGTGAAGCCAGGCGCGATTCGGAACAGCAATAACGCCACATAATTCGGGGCAAAGATGGCGATGATTAAGGCAAACGAGCTTACAAGCAGTCCTGCTTGCGAAGGGCTGATTTGATAGTGCTCGGAAATCTGCGGTAAAATACCGACTACGCCAAGCTTGGTGTTTATCATTCTGAATATTCATAAAAATGTTAGGAAAACACGGTATGGCTTGCTCATACAAGCAACCTCCTTTCCGTTAGTGTCGAATCCCCTTGGCCCTTTAGCTCGGCAATTTCAAGCATTGTGCTGATTGGCATGCCATATACAAAGTATATTCTTTCGAGTTCACTTGAAAGCAAGCCGTTTTGTTAAAGCTCGTCCTGTTTTGGCATTTTTAGTTTCATGCAGCCCATTCTACTCACGATGGGTTTTCCTTTTTTCTATTTTACGGTGAAGCGAACTTGGGAAAGTTCCGATACAGATAAAAGAAAACGAATGGTACAATATGTATTTTTTTCTTTATTTAGGATTTTAAATAGGATTCCATAGAGAAAAGGTGATACGGGTTATGGGACATATGGATGAAAAGATACTGGCGGTATTGAATGAAGCGGAAAAAGCGAGTGTGCCTCTTGTGATTTGCGATGGACCCGTCAGAGTGGGAAGCCGCTTCTACGAGTTTGAGCAGCAGGCATTTTGGGACAACAAGGTCTGCTTGCCTATCCCCAAAGATTTTGTGGACATGCCTGAGCACTTGCGTTCGCTCAAATATCCGTACCAGCAGCGCCCGCAGATTATTAAAAGTGATGAGAGTGGCAGCATCAACTTCACGTTGAGTCGGATTGACCAAGACTTGCAGGACCAGTGGGTCAAGCAACTGACGGCAGGAATGAAAGCGGCAATCAAAAAGGCCAATCCGGCAAATGTTTTCTATACAGACGGGGTAGAAACCGTGGGCGAAAAGCAAATTGGCTACTTCGAGTTTAAAAGCCCGGCACTGGATGGCTTCCTGTATCACCTCATGTTTTTTCTGGCGCTGGAAGGAAAAATGGTCATGGGCACGTTTGCTTGTCCTTACGCCGAGTATGAAGACTGGCGGGAAATTGCTTTTCAAGTCATGAGGACAGTAAGCGTCACAGAAGCGGATAAGGGAGAAGAGCAAGGATGAGCCAAACCGTCTTTACGTATGCCGACCTTTTCGTATCGCCCTACCAATTCGAAAAAATGACACAATTGCACCTGAGCAGACAACTAAACGAACATAGCAAACTCACCCTCAGTGGAATCGTGCCTGAGGAAAAGCTCGACCAGTACGTCGAACAGGCGGATGAGAACGAAAGAATAGAGCTGTATGTTCAGGATGGAGCGAGGAAACGCGTTTTGTTTCAAGGTGTCGTTACCAAATTGTCTGTCCAATCTGTAAGAGACGTAAGGCACATCGTCATTGAGGCCTACAGCACAACGATCCAGATGGACATTGCCAAGAAAACTCGTTCTTTCCAAAATAAACGACTTGCTTATCGCGACCTGTTTGCCAAAATTACCGCACAGTATCCTGGGGCCGATGTGGTCGATGAAGCATCAGGCGGAAAGCAGATCGGGGGCTTGCTAGTTCAGTACAAGGAAACCGATTGGGAGTTTGCCAAGCGGTTGGCTTCCCACTTCCAAGCGCCACTTGTGCCAGTTTGCACACAAAAGGGACTCAGATATTTTGTCGGAATCCCTGACTCGGGCGAACCGCAAAAACTGGAAGAATACAATTACACGATCAAAAAGAATTTGCAGGAATACAAACGAAAAGCAGAAAACGACAAGCAGGATTTTACGGAGCAGAATACGATCAGCTATGAGGTCACCAGCAACAAAATATTGGATTTGTGCAGCACCGTTACTTTTCAGCGGCGCACGCTTTACGTATACAGCGCTGAAACCAGGATGGAGCACGGAATCCTGGTCAACCAATACGTGTTGCGCGATCAGAAAGGATTGCTGAGCTGGCCTGAATTGTCTTTGGCTGAACTGGCTGGCTCCTCTTTATTTGGCAAGGTCTTGGATGTGGCCAAAGATTCGGTAAAAGTACATCTGTCTATCGATCAAAAACAAACTGTTGAAGAAGCAATCTGGTTCCCGTATTCCACGGTGTACTCTTCCCCCGACGGCAGCGGCTGGTATTGCATGCCGGAAATCGGTGATGAAGTGAGGCTGTATTTTCCAGATGCAAAAGAGCAGCATGCTTTTGCCGCAAGCTCTGTCGACCTGCTCTCGTCTGATCCGCAAAAGCGCAGCGATCCTTCCATCAAAAGCATCAGCACGAAATACGGCAAGCAAATCATTTTCCGGCCAGGAGCAATCGAGATTATTGGCAGCGGCAAGCTGTTGATGCGGCTGACAGACGATGGCGGCATCGAGATCAACAGCGACAAGAAAATCACGCTCACAGCCAAGGAAGATATTGAAATCACAGGGGGAGAAAAGGTGCTCATTCATGGAGAAGCGGGCATAGATATGAAGCAGGCAGATGCTACCCTGAGCATCGTAGACGACGTGACTTTAAGCGGAGCGAAGGTAAATATCAAGTGAGCAAGCTGATGGACAAACAGGCGGCCATGCACGATTTTTGGCAAAAGCATGTGTTGGATCGGTGGCAGTACGATCTGATCGAGATTGACCAGCGGTACAGCGAGCAAAAAGCAGGCATCGAGAACGGCTTTTGCCAAGCTTTCGATGCGCTGTGCACACAGGCAGCCAGACAGCAGGAACAGGGGAGCAAAGGAGAGATTCACACCATTTTCTTTTCCTTTTTGCGGACAAGCATCATGGAGAACAGTGCAGCATACCGCCTGGATGCGCATGATGAAAACTGGTTTTTGGACAGGACAGAATGCACGGTGGCGTGGGAAGCGGACTTCATCTTCGCCCCTTTGTTTCGGCGGATGACGGAGCTGGAGCAGGTCAAGTCCGCCTACGCAAGAAAGATCACATCGATGGATATCGAGCGGATCAAGCAAAGCGAAGCCATCAAGTATCACTTGCTGGCGGTGGAATTTATGAAGAGCATGGTGCCGATGCTGCTGGAGTGTCCAGGCTACCGTCAGATGGGCAAATCTTTGAAAATCTGCCTGCTGGCCGGGGAATATCGGGATCAATGCGAAGTCCTGTACGCTCATCCTGATCCGGCGGACAAGGAAACCAATGGAGCGGGAGCATAATCATGGACTACTTTTTGCTGAAACAAGATGAACGGTATACAGATGTGCCTCTGCTGATGGATGTGCACAAACAAATCGACATTCGCGATATGCGAATATCACGTGCTTATAAAATCGCTGACCCGCTAATCTTTCACGTCAAAGCGGGAGCAGGCAGCAGCTTTCTTGACATAATGGATCGTCAGTTGCTTTTGCTGTCGGACAAGCTGAAGCGAGTGGTGGAAGTTTACGAACCCGACACCTTGTTTAAACTGACTCCGCTAATCGACCTCTCCCGCCAGCTGCAGAAAAACTACTACCTCCCCATTTTGGAAGAACGGGAAGTGCTCAGCCCTCGTACCGAGTTTCACCATGGCAAAAGCCGAATCAAAAAGCTGGTGCTCCATAAAGAAAAGATGCGCGGCAAAAAGATTGTCCGGATCAAGGAGAGTGAAAAACCGCTGATCGTCGTCCGGTTGGACGTGGCCGAGAGCATCCTGCGGCGGGATTTGACAGGAATCTGGCTGGAACGAGTGCCGGTTGAATAAAGGAGGAACCGAAGATGCAGGGAACGCGCTATGTGGTGAGAGGGGCGAAAATGTGCTGCAATTGTGGCAGCCATGCGCGGCGAATTAACTTACCAGTCAGCCACGGCTCGTATGTGAACGGAAAACCTGTGATGAATAGTGAAGATTACAAAACGGGTGAAAATATTGCCCATTTCGGAATTTGCCAAAGCCCATCCAATCCAAGCAACGCCACCATCTACCTGATCGCCGAAGACGGACAAAACATTGCCGGAAAGCCTTGCACGCCTACTATTTGCGCTCCCTGGCTCAAGGCGAAGGAAGATACGAGAGTAGAAGGCAAAGCCGCCCTTACGACCGATTCCCAACTCATCTGCGGCTACCAGGGTGTCATCCGCTTTCTCACAGACGGACAGAACGACGAATAAAGCTAAATGGAGGCCGAGAAGGAATGACAGGGTATGAGCGTATCCGGGTAACAGCGCCTTACCGGATCAAACGAATCGAAGAGGCTCGGGTGGAGTGGAGGCTTAACGAGCATGCGCGTCTGTATGTACGCGGGATCGTGGATGACAGTGAAAAGGGAAACGCCGTGTTGCAGGCTGTCGCAGATGATGAAATTCATCTGTACGACAGTGATGGCGAAGCCGAAACGACGCTTTTCAAGGGCTTGCTGACTTCTGTCCAGATCAATCATACACAAGACGTGTACGTCATTGAACTGGAAGGGCTGTCCGGAACCTTCCAACTGGACGTAATCAAAAAACGTCGCTCCTTCCAGAGGGTGGAGATGACTTATGCTGAGCTGGTGCAGGAGGTCACCAAGACGTATCCGGGTCACAATGTGTCCATCAGCATCGGCGATGAAGTCCCGATTGGAGAGCCGATCATCCAGTACGACGAGACGGATTGGGAGCTGCTCAAGCGGCTGGCCAGCCATTTTCACGCGCTCCTCGTTAGTGATATCATGGAGCCAACACCGCGGTTCTCTTTTGGAATGCCGCAAGGGAAAAGCCATATCTTGCCGAACGATACGGCCTATACAGCAAGCAAAGACCTGTTGGCGTATCAAAAAGCAGGTGGAGATGCGGCAGGCTTGCACGATACCGATTTTTTCACCTATGAAATCGAGTCCGGCGAGCGGTATGCGATCGGGGATGAGATCTGGTTTCGCAACAAGCGGATGGTGGTCAGCGAGGTACATGCCCGTATTCAGCAGGGACTGTTTTTCTATACGTACCGTTTGTCCCGGCTGGACGGCATTCGCCAAGAGCCGATCCACAACCCGAAGCTCTCTGGTGTCTCGCTAGAGGGCAAGGTGCTGGCGGTCAAGGGCGAGGAGGTCAAGCTGCACCTGGAGATAGACGAGCGGCAGTCACAGGAAACGGCGTATGGATTCCCTTTTGCCCCGCCGACAGGCAACGCGATGTACTGCATGCCGCAGGTGGGTACGAACGCCCATTTGTACTTCCCCGATGCGACGGGCAAACGGGCGATGGTGCTTGGCTGCGTCCGTAAAAACGGGAAGATTTGTGCGAAAACAGGCAACCCGCACATCCGGTATTTCGGCACGGAGCACGGAAGCGAGCTGGAGCTGTCGCCTACAGCCATCAACATCGTCAGCGGATGCCAGGAGCCGTTGAAGCTGACGATAGACGACAACACTGGAATTACGCTAACCAGCCACAAAAAACTCGTGCTGAACGCCAAGGAAGAAATAGCGCTGTATACCCCGAAACGAGTCGTAATCCAGGCGAAAAGCCAGATTCTCGTCAAAAAAACGAGTGCACCAAGCGGATTTGCGCTGGAGAGCGAGTATCACTTTCTAGGTACTGCCGTTCATGCGGCAGGGCGGGACCGGACGACGTTTCCGCCGTACAACGACGAACCGAAGCAAGGGACGCCACCACCACCCGAACCGCAGTTTGACTGGGGAAAGCTGGCAGTCTGCGTCCTGGCCGCCGTGGCGATTGTCGGGGCGGTGGCTTTGACGGTAGCTACGTTTGGTGCGGGTGCGGTGATTGGAGCAGCGGCAGTCGGGGCCGCCCTCGGAGCGATAGGCGGGGTCGTGATGACCGCCTCGTCCGATCTCATAAACGGGGAGGCAAGCAGTCCTTACGACTACCTCAAAAGCGCCGCTCAGGGGGCTGTGATCGGGGCAGTCTGCGGAGCGATATTCGGCCCAGCCGCAGGGATCGGCGGAGGATCGGTCATCACGCTGACGGGAGGCCAAACGAGCGTGGGACTTGGCTCTGCGATGTTTATCGGAGGATCGTCGGGGTATATCGACTACTCGCTCCGGGAGCTGTGGGACGGCCGGACGCCGGACGGGGGAAAAGCGCTGGAATCGTTTGCGTTTGGAGCCGTGTTGGGCGGAGCTTTCACGGTAGGGGCGTCATGGCTAGCGAAAGGGGCCGAGCGAGTTAGTGGGTTGGTGAAAGGACGGGGGAGTTCGAGGGGTGAGGGGACGGGTAAAGTTCAGACTGGTGGTAGGGAACTCTCTGTCGATGAATACCTAAGACGGTTAGACAAAGCAGATGAAATGTATGAATCCTTTAGGAAGTCAAATGTTGACGTTCAGGCTATTGCCAAAAATACAGGGATGGCAGAACATAGGATTCAGAGAATAAAAGAACATTTATTCTTTAAAGAGCACATCAAGGAGCATGGTGTTGGACGTTTTGAAGCCGATTATGAAATTGCTCAAGCATGGGATAGGCTTCAAAAAGGAACTTACAAGCAGAATGACATCGACTTATTGAATCATGAACTCTTTGAATCAAAGTTTGAAGGTATATTTAAAACGGATTACAGGACTGCCCACGATAGAACAGTAGATTCTGGGCGTCCATGGTATCCGCCAGAGGAGGAGTAATTTTGGCTTCGTATGTACTGTTACTTAAAGAATTTGAAAACGATGAATCTGTTATCTACAAATTTGGACCAAATGAAAATGTAATGGGGAAAATCGAGTTAAACAAAATAACCAGAAAATTTTCTGAGTTAGAAGGTATACCCGACCCAAGTATTCCATCAAAGTTCTATTTTGACAGAGCGGCACAGAGGTTGGCAGTTTGTCTAGTTAGAGAAGGCGGAATTTTTCCGGAAAGAACGGCGTTCGAGTCTTAGTAGAGTCCTTGTGTTTGGTGGGGGGCTACCCAGTGCCGAATAAACGACTTAACTTTAACATTACCAACATAACCTTTGTTCTACCTGTAAGAAGTTTTTATGAATTAAGATGTACGCACAGAATGTCTGGAAAAAGTATCCCTATTTAACGTAATATCGTTACATTGAACAGGTCAATTATGGTCAGATACCACCATAAAAGACCTGTTTTTTGTTATCTTCGTTTTCTTGCGGTTTTTTCAAATATGTTTGCAACGATGTACGTACATAGAACGATTGATAGGGTGAAAGAAACACAGTGCAACTTTTGAGTATGGTATAGCGACCATAGAGAGTGTCAGGAATCAAATGATAATTGCAACGGGAAGGTCACGTGTGAAAGGCTAGCCACCGACTCCCTCATCTATATAATACAAGCGGCAAATCCGTCAAAAGTTTTGCCTGTGGGGGTAACGCATGAACAACGTACAACTTTCCATTGATAAGGTTTCCGTTGAGTATCAAGGAGTGACGGTCAGCTTTTACAATCAGCTTGCACTATCGTTTCGAGATTGGTTTGATATTAAACCTGCCATACGTCACAAAGGGTATGTATACCATTGGAATTTAGCTTTGAATGACGCATATCTTTATTTGCGATACCAACCGTGGCGGCAAAAGAAATCATTAAAATACACCTTGCAAATTGAAACTCATCCTGACTACTTGGTTCGTTTTCAAAAGTTGCTTTCAGCTTTGTACAGGCACACGCAGAAGGTCTATTTTAGTCGTTGCGAATTGGCTTTTGATTTTCCTTATCCGATGAGCAATGTATTCATCGCATCGAATACAGGGCGGAACATGAACATTTACGAGGGAACTCGATATTTTGGGCGGAAAGACGAAAGTAAAGCCCATGCCTTTTGTCGTAATTATGATAAAAAGGCAGAGCAGATAGCGAAGGGGATTCTAGAAGAGGGAGAGCGAACGAGAGTGGAACTAGTTTACAGACCCGATGAGAAAATACCTTTGGAGAGCATCATTCAATATCCGCCCAAATTTAATGATTACTACACTTGTAGCGTCATCACAGAGTTGCAAACAGTTCGGGCGGAGAAGAGAGCCATGATATTAGCGTTGCAACACGGTTTAATGACACCCGATGAATTGAGCAAGCATCATAGAGCATCAATAAAAGAAATCATGTCTTCACAGCAACTTGTAGACTTTGATGCTCTCGCCGCTCAACATTGGGAGGATTTAATGACCCTGACATGTGCTCTAGTTTGCGGTAGAGTTAGTCATCTT
Source organism: Brevibacillus sp. HD3.3A (assembly GCF_013284375.2). Lineage (NCBI taxonomy): Bacteria > Bacillati > Bacillota > Bacilli > Caryophanales > Paenibacillaceae > Brevibacillus > Brevibacillus sp. HD3.3A. The sequence goes on along the minus strand of NZ_CP085874.1, from coordinate 4,932,617 downwards.
CCAGTACAAGAAGTTCATGCAGGCTAATGTTTAAGGTCTTGCAGATAATGTCAAAGGTGCTGAGATGTACTCTGTCAACTTCGTTAGAACATAGATGACTTATGGTATTCGGTCGTAGCCCAGTAAGCCTTGCTAATTCACGCTGAGACATATTACGTTGGGCTAGAATCTCTTTCAGTTTTACGACTACTGGCAAATTGACACCAACTTCCGAACAGACTTTATCACTTTATTATACGATTTCCTCACTCTTTATGGAAATGATTGATTGTAACGCTTAGTCGATATATAATTACGTTGTATCTACTAAGCGTTACAATAATTCAGATTTCTGTAACGGTGGGGAGGAAACACCATGAATGTCATCGGTTACGTAAGAGTATCAACACAAGGACAAGCCAAAGACGGCTACAGTTTAGCGTACCAACAAGATGAAATCCGCTCTTATTGTCAGGAGCAAGGATGGAACTTGATGAACATATATGTTGACGAAGGAATCAGTGGGGCGAAGGTAAATGAGGATGCTCTTGAGGTAGACAGAATCGGCTTCCAGAGCATGTTAGCCGCACTAGCCAGTAAAACCATTGATGCAGTTGTTGTCCTCCATACAAGCCGTTTATGGCGGTCTGACATCGTAAAAGTTCTGGTTCACAGAGAGTTCAAGAAGTATGGGGTGGACGTTCGGAGCATTGAACAGCCCACCTACAGCATTTACAAGAAAGACCCGAATGACTTCCTCATAAATGGCTTGATGGAGTTGCTAGACGCATACCAACGTCTTGAAATCGCCATGAAGCTAAGCAGAGGGCGGAGCAAGAAAGCCCAACAGGGCGGCTATGCAGGTGGAAGGGCTACCTTCGGATACAAAGCAAAGAAAGGTCAGAAAAGTATCCAAGTAGATGAAAGACACGCCCAGACCGTCCGTAGAGTATTTGAAATCAAGGAACAGTATCCCACATGGTCATTGACCCAGATAGCCGAAACACTGAACCAAGAAGGCTATACAACTGGGCAAGGCAGATTGTTTACCAAGTGCAAGTGAAACGAATTTTGGACAAACGTGATTTTTATAGCGGCACATACCGCTATGGAGATATACAAGCAGATGGCTTGCATGAAGCCATCCTGTAACAGGAAATGAATGGAGAAGCTTGCGTCCCATTGCGAACCGTAAGGTTAACGCTCGAACTGAGGTTGCTCCCATTCTTACTCCTAATCATCAAAGAATCCGTATACAGGGGTGATTTCTTTTATGCACTACAAGCAAAAACACATTTATGTCGGGCTTGATTTACACAAAGCCCACCATACAGCCGTTATCATCGACTGTTGGAATACGAAACTGGATGAAATCCAAATCGACAACAAGCCAAGCAGTTTCGATGACTTGATGAAGATGGTCAAGAAGCATTGCAAAAAAGGAATGACTCCTGTCTATGGATTGGAAGACACGGGCGGCAACGGCAGAGCACTAGCCGTTCACCTTGTTGAGAAGAAGCAAATTGTCAAAGAAGTCAATTCTGCCCTGTCCTATAATGAGCGTAAGAGTTATGCAACCACCCAAAAGAGCGACAGTTGGGATGCGTATTGCATCGCCAAAGTATTGCTTGCAAGGTTAGATGAACTACCAGATGCGAATCCACAGGACATTTACTGGACAATCGGGCAACTGGTGGCAAGACGCAACGCACTGGTCAAACACGCCAGTTCATTAAAGAATCAACTGCACCAACAATTAAGCTACCACTATCCGTCCTACAAGAAGTTCTTCTGTGATGTAGATGGAAAAGCCGCCCTTGCTTTCTGGGAGAAGTACCCTGCTCCCCATCACTTGGAATCGGTTGGGGCGGATGAACTGGCAACCTATCTACGCAAGGCAAGCCATAACACCTGTTCTACCCGTAAGGCAGAGGAAATATTGGAACTGGTGAAGAAGGACGGGGAGACGAAGCGAAAGTTTCAAACGTCCAGAGACTTTATTATTGTCAATATGGTTCAGGACATGAAACGGAGCAGAGAACTGATTAAGCAGACAGAAGAACAGCTTCGTCAGGTCTTGTCTGAGACGGACTACAAGCTAGAGTCGATGGATGGAATCAGCACCGTTACAGCGGCGGAACTGATTGCCGAAATCGGAGACATCCGCCGATTCTCCAACGCTGACAAGCTAGCACGTTTTGCAGGAATTGCTCCCGTTCGCTTTAGTTCGGGCGGCAAAGGCAAAGACCAAGCAAGTGGACAAGGAAATCGGGTATTGAACGCTATATTCCACAATCTAGCCGTTCAACAAATCCAAGTAGCGAAAGGCGACAACAAGAAGCAACGAAATCCCCTCTTCTACGACTACTATCATCGAAAGCTAGCAGAAGGCAAAACCAAGAAGCAAGCCCTGATATGCGTCATGAGAAGGCTCGTAAACATCATTTACAGCATGATGAAGCACAAGACCGAGTATCGGGCGGCTAATCTAATAGAGCGTCAGGCAAGTTGATATAATGGTGGTGATTGGTAAAACAGTTGCCACCTTCTTTATTCCCAAGTTTAAGATTACAACTTAGGGGACGGGTGAACCTGTTAGAAGATATTTTAGAGAAACAACACAAGCAGATAGAGAACTTGTCGAATCCCTAAGAAAAAAATATACTGCTGGGAAGAAAAGGAACGTTGCGGCGGCAAAAGGAAAAATAGATGGTGATGAGATAGATTTAGAAAGCGTTAGTGGAGAGTTTACAGACAATGACTACTTTAATAAGGGCAATTTTAAGCCCCCACAACCAGAGGATTATCATTATCAGGGACCAATTAGCGAATTCACAAGTCATACTGAACAAAAAATTGTAGAATATTTAAGGCTCAAGTACAAAGAAAAGCCTGATGTTAAGGGGAAAATTGAAATTATTTCTGAAAGACCGTATTGTGATAATTGTATTGATTTGGTTGATCAATTCCAGAAAGAATTTCCAAATATCGAGGTAGTTCGTGTTGAAGTAATTCCAAAATAAAGGAGAATAACGATGAGATATTTAAATGAACTTGTTATCCAACTTCAAAATGATAAAATTCCTATGATTCCGTGCACAATGGAAGAATTAAATGAAGTGAAGAAGTTGATAGGAACTAATAAACTTCCTGAAGCATACATTGAGTTTCTTGAAGTAATGGGAGGCGGAACAGAGCATACTTTTTTACGTGGAGAATCATGTTTTATTGACGAGTTGCTTGAATTGAATGAATGGGGAGCGGAATTATTAGAAGAAAATAATGTTCCTTTGAAGCTTACCTCTAACGATTTTGTATTTTGGATGAGTCAAGGGTGTATGTTTTGTTTCTTTAAATTAGATGAGGGTGAGAATCCCCCTGTCTATTTTTATTCAGAAGGTAAGAAGAAAGAAGGTTTCTATAAGATTACAGATACTTTTACAGAATTTTTACAGCGCAGGTATTTGAGAGATAAGTATGTTTTTCAAAAGAAAGATTAGGAGAAGTAAAGGGTTGTCAACATTTTTGTGTAAGCCCATTTACAACCCCAACAACAAGATCGTACCATACAACCAACAAACCAAACACTAAATAATTCAAACACTTGATAAACTTCAAAAGCTCTTTCCCACTTGAACCATGAGTAGGAATGAGCTTTTTTGCATGCCCAAAATCAAAGGAGGATGAAACGAATGGCAAAACGTGAACAGGTAGGGGCAGAAGAGTTGAAGAACGAGCAACTAGCACAGGAAGTAGAAAAAGAAGTGAGGTCTATTGCCCAGGCTCGCGCAGCATACGAGCAGCTTATGAATGAAATTCGCAGTTACTGTCAGCAAGCAAGGCAATTGCGTGAACAGGCGGAAGAGTTGCAAAGATCAGGACGTACCGATTTTCACGTTAGCGAAGAGATTCAGCAGTTGTTGAAACATGCAAAGCATTTGGATGCGGTGGCAGATCAGAAGTATGGACTGCCACGCCAGCAAGCACTAGAACTCATAGACAGACTAGAGCAAGAAGCATCAGATTGCAAGCAGCTTGTACAGTATAACCAGACCGTCCTGACGCGGCAGCAGCAGGAACTTGAAGATGCAAAGGCAGCGGCGGCAAAAATGGTTCAGGACGCAGAGGAACGCCTGAAACAAACACGGCAGGTACTGGCTGAAAAAGTAACTCAGCTTGCAGAACTGGAGGGGTCAGGCAGATGAGGAACCGTATACCACAAACGGATCAGGACATGATGAATGCTCTGTTGCAGCGGTACAAGGGAACAGGCAAATGAATTGAACTGATTACAGAGAAGGGAGCCTATGCAATGCAGGCGAGCAAAGATAACAGCAACTTCGTCATTGAGATCGTGGATGATAGTGAAGTCATTGAAGTTAATGGAGTAGGCACTACAGATGAATTGAGAGCGGCTGTTCAAGACGCAGTACGTGAAACAATCAGCAACGCTATAGGCAGAACGTAACCAGAGGGAGGAATAGAGAGATGTTGAACCTAAGTCCGGAAGCATTGGAAGCACGTCGGGAATATAGAAGACAGTATGAGCGAGAGTATCGGCGCAGATGGCGGCAGAAGCCGGAGAATCGCCTGAAAGCGAAGGAGTACGAGCGCAGATACTGGGAACGAAAGGTACAGCAATCCAAGGCATAGCATTGCAGCCCAACGCTCTTAGGTGACGCACCCATTCAAATGTACGACCAAGGACATTTTACCACAACAGACACGAAACCACGAGAGCAACCAAATACGAAAGTCACAGGAGGTAATAGCACAATGACAAAACATGAAGAATTCTTATGGGAACTGGTGCTTCACGAGAGCGAAATGAAAGCAGAACTAACACGACTGTATTTGATTGCTTTACGTTCATTGCTAAAACAGAACAGCTTGAGGCATTTCAGTTGCATAAGAAACAGAGGGAAGATAGTGGGAGGAAAGCATTAGGAGAATCCTGCTCTATGAATGAACCAGAATATGGATTGTCAACAGTGAATCAGACAACTTTTTTAAGGGCTTCTTGGCGATACTGAACAGGCGTCATATAGCCTAATGTCCCATGAATGCGATGCTTGTTAAACCCGTTCACGTAATCGTATAATTTCAGCTCCAGATGACGAGAGAGCGTAAAAAGTTTTGTGTAAATGGTTAAACTTCCCATTAAGGAGATGATCATTTATGCAAGACAAGAGAGACATGACCATCAAGGAGTTAGCGAAGGATTGCCGAACCATCGAGGACGTGCACATCATGCTAAAAGATTTGTTCCGTGACACCATCCAGCAGTTGTTTGAAGCAGAAATGGATGACCATTTGGGCTATGCCAAACATAGTGCCGATGGTGATCATTCAGGAAATAGTCGGAATGGGTATAGCAAAAAGACGCTGAAAACAAAGTTCGGCAATACAGAAATTCGTGTCCCCCGTGATCGCAACGGCGAATTTGAACCTCACATTGTGAAGAAGCATGAAACAACCACAAATGGCTTGGAGGAGCAAATCATCGCACTCTACGCCAAAGGTATGTCTACTCGCGATATTGAAGAACACATGAAGGATCTGTATGGGATCGACGTGTCTCCTACGATGGTCAGTAAAGTAACCGACAAGATTATGCCGATGGTGGCAGAATGGCAATGTAGACCACTTGATCGAGTCTATCCGATCGTGTTTCTTGATGCCATTCACTTCAAAGTTCGGCAAGAGAATCGTATCGTTAACAAAGCAGCATACAGCGTTCTTGGCATTACTATGTCTGGTCATAAGGACATTTTGGGCATTTGGATCGGCGAGCACGAAAGTGCAAGCTTCTGGCTCAATGTGTGTACAGAGCTGAAAAGCCGTGGTGTAGAAGACATTCTCATCGCCTGCAAGGACGGTCTTTCAGGGTTTTCTGAGGCGATCCATGCTGCTTTTCCGAAAACCCAAATTCAACTGTGCGTCATCCACCAGATTCGTAACTCTATGAAATATGTTCCGTTCAAAGAAGAAAAGTTAGTCTTGGCAGATTTAAAGAAAGTCTATCAAGCCCTTACGTTAGAAGAAGCTGAGACTGCTTTTTCTACGTTCAAAGACAAGTGGGGAAAGAAGTACCCCATCATTATTCGCTCCTGGGAAAACAACTGGCTCGAACTGACCGCCTATTTCAGCTATCCCCCAGAGATACGCAAGATGATTTATACGACGAATATCATCGAGGGCTATCATCGGCAACTCCGTAAGGTCACAAAGACAAAAACGGCTTATCCATCCGACGATGCTCTACGGAAAATCATCTATCTGGCTACCGTTGAGGCATCGAAGAAATGGACTATGCCGCTTCGGAGTTGGAAAGAATGTATATCGCAACTTGCCATCCATTTTGGAGATCGATTGCAAGGGGAACTGTCCGCATAATCAACTGTTGAGTCGGCTTGACATGGAGCCTCTGCGGGCATGATTTCTTGCGATTGGGCGATGCCAGTAAAATATGCATCGCATGGCAAGCGAGCCTATCATGCCCGCCACTCCATGTAAAGCCGTTGACGTAACTGTCCACCCGTTAAAAACCCATTTACACAAAAAAATTTACATTCCCGATGACGAAGACTCTGGAAGTTCATCTGGTTCACAAACTCTGTTTTCATGATCTTGTAGGTGGCTTCAGCCACAGCGTTGTCGTACGGACAGCCCTTCATACTTAGCGATCGGGCGATTTCAAGCGTCTCCAAAAGCTCGTCCATCTTTTGATTTTTGAACTCGCTACCACGGTCGGTATGAAACCACTGAATCTAGCGTAAATCTCCATGTACCGTCGCAAAAGCGCGGGAAATCAGAGCAGCGTCCTTGTTTGGACCCGCACTATGCCCAATGATCTCTCGATTGAACAAATCAACCAGCACACAAATGTAATGCCATCGGTTCTGGACCTTTCCATACGTCAGAGCGCTGACGACGAAGTGTTTGGCTTCCTCCTGCTCGAACTCTCGGTTCAGAACATTCCCCGTCGTTGCTTCATTACAAGCGGTTTGATGGGGCTTATATTGAGACACGGTGTAGGTGGAAACGAGTCCTTGCTCTTTCATAATACGACCAATTCTACGTCTGGAGACGACGAATCTGCGTTCCTAGAGCTTGACTTTGATCTTTCGTGTACCGTAAGCTTTTCGATTTTTGTGGAAAATCTCCACAATCAATTCGGTTATATCGTCTTCGTTTGGTTGTTCTTTCGCTTCATAGTAAAAAATACTTCTTGCGATTTGCAGGACGTCGCACATTGCTGATACTGAGTATTTATCACGGTTGTTCTGGATGATAGCTACTTTCGTCCCATGATCAGCGCGGCTTGCTTTAAAATATCGTTCTCCATTTTCAGACGCTGGTTCTCTTTTCGCAAAGCGATCAGCTCATTTTCTTCTGACGACGATAACGCTGTGGCTGAAGCCACCTACAAAATCATAAAAACAGAGTTCGTGAACGTGAACCAGATGAACTTCCAGAGTCTGCGTCATCTGGTACTGGAATTGTACGATTACGTTAATTGGTTCAACAAGCATCGCATTCATGGGACATTAGGCTATGTGACGCCTGCTCAGTATCGCCAAGAAGCCCTTAAAAAAGTTGTCTGATTTACTGTTGACAATCCAACGCTATCATTTCCCGCGGCGTTCCATCAACAGATAAATGCGCACACGATTTCTTGTCCTACATATCATAACTATATGGACCACGCTTGGCTTTTTTATAATCTTCCAGCTCTGATTTGTATGGTTTGACATCAGGGCTATCCAAAATAGCGTAAATTTCCTCAAGAGAAAGCAAGTCATCGCGGAGGTTGCCATCCGGATCATAAGCTAAAGTGGAGGCCCATTCATCAGAATCGTAGAAGAGGAAGTATGTGATTATCTCTCCCGATACTCCCACTTGTCAAAACGGCTCATGTGCACGGAGTCCAAATCGCCGACAAAAAATGACTTGCCGTCAGTTGCCCACCCTAAAAACTGGATATTGTCGCTTGAGTTCATGTAAAAGCTATTATCGAATGGATACACAAACGATTTGGTTGTTGTTTTGATCACAAGCTGGGCATAAAAATCTTGACCGTTCGAGGGGTGCCAGTATTTGTCCGCGACATAGTTATGGCCAGTCGGCGACCAGTAGATTCTCGTCAATTGACGCTCCAAATCGTTTGGGTCCGCAGTGTAATTATTTTGGGTCGATACACTCTTTCCGGTTTGCAGGTCGGTGATGAAACCGTGTCCTTGCTTGTCTTCAAACCGCAGCTTCATATCGTTGGAATACGAGGGGAAGTTTTTAAAAGAATACGTGTACTTGAGTCCGGTTGGCAAATCGAGTTCTTTTATCGCTCCGTTTGCCTTGTACAGCACTTTTTTGGATGTCGGCACCCAATAAAACAAGTCTGGCACCATGTAGCTTTTGAGTTGGTCGTCACTGAGCGAAAATTGGTCATTTACCTTCATTTTCAGTGAGTTCATGTCTTGCAAGTACAGCTTGTAGCGTTTGGTGGCATCCGGCTCTTTGAGATTGGCTTGCACAAAGACGAGGTAATGGCCGTCTGGTGCCATCGCATAATCGAGGATTGGCGTGTCGGCCGTGCCGTTGGCAAGCAACGTTTTTTGCTTGGTGAGCGGGTTGTAGCGGTACAAGCTGGCTTGCTCGACCATTAACAGCTCATCTTTGCCAGAAGCCCATTTGGCGAAGCCGTTCAACTGGCTGAACTGCTTGGTTTTGGTGTCGTACAAATAAGGAATGGTCGGTGCGTTGTTTGTGAATCCTTGCTTTTCGGCGTACACAAAACGTCCGCTCGGCGACATGCTCGCGCGGTGTACGGCAGGCAATTGAGCGACGAGCGTCTGCTTTTTGCCATCCAGACCGATCCGGTATATTTTGCTTGGCGGGTCTGTTGGAGTGGCTGTTGCCGATGCAGTTGCTGCGCTTGCTGTCGGCAATGCCAGGGACGGGAACAGTGAGACAGCAAGAAACAATGTTGTTAGAGCAATCATACGGGTTATTTTCATCGAATCATCCTTTCTGCAATAAGAAGACGCCCGAAAGGTTGAAAAGTTACAAAAAAAGAAAGAAATGGTATGCCAGCATGCGGGAAGAGGTGCGAAATGAAGGGCAGTTTCCGCCATTGGCTTAGCCGTAAGAAGAGTACATCGGGTCACAGGAAATCCAAATAGATAAAAAGTTTTCGCGACAAAACATCTCGACTTGCTATCTTTTTTATCTTTTCAAGATTTTGCAATAATTCATATTAAAACAATCGGATAAATGTGTTAAGATTTGCAATAGGATGTGAAAGATAGGAAAGGGAGTGGGATCATGCCAGTTGAAACATTTAAAGCAACCGCGCATCTTCAGGAGGGAATGGTCGTCAAGGCGCATTCCAGAAACTTCGAGGTAACGGTCGACGAGCCGAGAAGCCTTGGCGGAACGGATACAGCGATGAATCCTGTCGAATTGGTGCTGTCCGCCCTTGGCGCGTGCCAATCGATTGTAGCGCGTGCGTATGCGAAAAAGTTTGGTGTGCAGCTCGACGACTTTTGGGTGGAGGTAGAAGGCGACCTCGATACAGATGGCTTCATGAACAAATCCGATGTGCGTCGCGGTTACTCCGAGATTCGCTACACCTTTCATATCAAGACGGACGCATCCCGAGAGCAAGTGGAAGCATTCATTCAGTTTTTGGAGAAGACATGCCCTGTCGGCGACACGATTGCCAATCCGGTCACGCTCAAGCTAAACGGAATTGTCATCGGGAATGCTGCAAGCAAGCTGGGCTAATTTTTGCTGATGAGCAAAAGAAAAGAGGCGGGAGATTCTCTGCCTCTTTTTCTGTGTGAAGCGTGCCCGGAAAGCGGTATGTGGGAAAACCTCACGTACGGTTTGATGAGAGGGAGCTGAGAGAAGTAGGGCAACACGAAGGCCGCCCGAAAAATTCAGTTTTCAACTCTACAAAACGACATGATGTGTGCGTGGGGAGCTGCGCGTATAGCGGCGAGAGCGCAGCAAAAATGACAAAAAGAGGCGAAAAGCTTCGCCTCTTTCTGCGGGAATTGTCCAACGCTGCCTGCCTTACCCCAGCGGTGCGTTTTCAGAATGCGTTGCCGCTTGCTTCTTTTTCGACCAGATCAAAACAGGGATCAGCAACAGGGAAAGGAAGCCGCCAGCGAGCGACAGCGTGGCGTAGCTGGCACCAGAGACGACCATGCCGGACAAAGCTCCGCCAGATGCTCCGGCAAGGGCGATCAGGACGTCGACTGTTCCTTGGGTTTTCGCTCGTGTAGCGAGCGGAGTCGCGTCGACGATCAGGGCCGTACCGCTGATCAGGCCAAAATTCCAGCCGAGTCCGAGCAGAGCCAGAGCGAGGACGAGCAGCAGCATGGAATCAGCAGGGGCCAAAGCAGCGAGCACTCCTGCCGCGAGCAGCGTGATGCCAGCAGCAAGCGCCATGGCAGAGCGTCCGATTTTGTCCACGAGTATGCCAGTCATAAGCGAAGGCAAGTACATGGCGCCAATATGCACGCTGATGACGAGACCGACTTCGCTCAAGCCATGGCCGTGATGTTTCATATGGATGGGAGTCATCGTCATGATCGCAACCATGACGATTTGGGTCAAAATCATGATCGTTGCACCGACGATGATGCCGCGGCTGTTGGCGACAGACTGGCTATCCGCCAGATGTTCGGGATGTTTCTCTTCGCGGGCCTGGGCATCGGCAATCGCTTGGGCAACCAGCAGCGGGTCTGGGCGAAGCAGGAACAAAAAGACCAGTCCGGCGCAAAGAAAAGCCGCAGCCCCTAAAATAAAAGGACCAGCCAGCGGCGGCACGCCGATGGAAGTGGCAAAACGGCCCATCGTTTCCACCAGATTCGGGCCAGCCACTGCGCCAAAGGTGGTAGAAACGAGTGCGGTACTGACAGCGGTCGCGCGCTGCTGCGGCTGGGCCAGATCGGTTCCGGCATAGCGGGCTTGCAGGTTGGTGGCTGTCCCGGCGCCGTAAACGAGCAGCGAGGCAAACAGCAAGACGATATTTTGCGTCGTGGCAGCGAGGATCACCCCGATGGCGCCGATTCCGCCCGCGAGGAAGCCGGCTGCCAGACCGAAGCGGCGACCATGGCGTTGCGAAATTTTGCCGACCAACAGAGCGGCCAGCGCGGAGCCAAGCGTAAGCAAGGCAGCGGGAATGCCAGCGAGACTTTCGGTTCCCAGCATGTCTTGGGCGAGCAGAGCACCGACCGTGACGCCAGCGGCGAGTCCGGCGCCGCCAAAAATTTGCGAGATGACGACGATCAAGAGTGTCCGCTTGTAAAGCCGTTGTCGCTCATGGGATGAATCGATAAAACATCGAAAATGGGCCTGTTGATTTTGCAAAGGCTGCAAATTATGATTAGAATGACGCACCATGGCTTTCTCTCCTTCTATTGTAGCTGTTTGTATGTAGCAAAATGGTTTCATGGGAAACGGAACTGGATGAATCTTATCTCCAATTTCTAGAAAAGTCAAACCAGTTTGACAAACAGAAGGGAGTATCTCTATGTCCGATTGGTGGGGACGCCCAAAAATCGAAATCGCCAAGTCGAAAAGCGAATGGATATGGGACATTCTGGGGGCCTTCTTTTATATCGGTGGAATCGTCTTTTTGCTGTTCGTTTGGGGGGAACTGCCGGACAAGGTTCCTGCCCATTTTGACGCGGTGGGAGAAGTGGATCGCTGGGGGTCCAAGTGGGAGCTGCTCATCTTGCCCGGGATCGGGGCATTCATCTTTGGCTTGATGCAGCTTTTGGAAAAGCATCCGGAAGTGTACAACTACCCGAAGCGATTCAATGAGTCCAACGCGGAGCAATTTTATTTGCAGAGTCGAAAAATAGTGAATCAGTTAAAAAATATGTGTCTGATCGTGTTTTCTGCGATTTTGCTGGAATCGGTTTCGATCGCCATGGGGTGGGGAGGCGGATTCGGCAAATGGTTTTTGCCTGTCGTGGCAGCCGGGATCGTCATTCAACTCGTTTACGGCTTCAGCAACTTGAACAAAATTCGCTGAGATCGCAAAAAAGCCCAAAGCATCCACTCCTTTGAGCAAAAGGAGCGCGCTTCGGGCTTTTTTGTGCTGCTTTACAATCCTTTGGAGCGTGGCTTGACGGGCAAAATAGCGCTTTCCATTTTTTCATAGAAGGAAAGCAAGCTATGTACAAAAGCGAAGCGCGGCAACAGCAGGAAGACGGTCAATGCCGAGCCGATGCTGATCAGAGCGCCTACGAGGACGTCGGCCGGATAGTGTACGCCTACCCAAATGCGGGACAAACCTACGCACACAGCGAGCAGCATCCAGAGAATGCCCGTTTTTCTTTGGAACAGCCAAAAGCTGACACAGAAAGAGAAAAACAAGATCGTATGGTCGCTCGGAAACGAATTGTCTACGGCTTTTTGCACCAGCTGATTCACATTGGCAAGCTCGGCGAATGGCTGGTTGTTAGTATGCAGAGTCCCAGCCAGTTTTCCGAGCACCTCCGCCATGACAAACGTGGCTGTCGCACAGATTACCATCATGCGATTTTGCGAGTCTCGCGTGAACCAGTAGAGCAGGGCGCACAGAGCCAGCGCGTAGACCGTATATTCCGCGATGGCGTAAAACGCCGGATTCAGTTCTGGATACTGCTTTCCCAGGTCGTTGATCGCCCGGAAGCACTGCACATTGAGTTCCATCAAATTCAAAAATAGCCAGCCCCTTTCTTTGACAATAGGAAAATACTAACCAACGGGCAGCAGAGAAGAAATCGATTTAGATTACATAAAATTACAATGGTGTAAGGTTGGCTCTCGACACGGAACGAGGAAAGCGAACAGCGGGTGTCGAAAAAGAAATTTTGAAATTTTATTTTATGATTAAGAAGATATCTTGATATTTTGTTTCAAGAGTCTATAATACAGGTATGTAACAAATTGCCAGTAAATTCTCGCAATAGAGGCGCTGCAAGCAGAAGGCGAAGGGGGAGTTTTTGGTTGACGCTCATTAGCCACGGTACAGCGGGACGAATCGAACGGCTGGCAAAGCAATCATTTTTCTTTTGCTAGAGAGAAGGACATTTTTTGAAAAGGGGAGGCTTTCCATGAAAAAAAGCAAGTTTTTATCCGTAGTAGGGATCGCCAGTCTGGCAGCGGCATTGCTCGTGGGAGGATGTAGCCAATCGTCGACGCAGCAGGGAGACAAGGTGGAGCTGTACATGGGGTATACTTCTGACCCGCCGACGAAGAAAAAGATGGAAGAAATTATTGCAAAATTCGAACAGTCTCACCCGCATATCAAAATCAAGACAGTGACAGCGCCCTACGAAGACTTTTACCAGAAGCTGACGACGCAAATCGCCGCAGGAAATGCGCCTGACATCTGGCAAAGCGACGGGACGAAAGTATTCGGCTTTGCCCAGCGCGGAGCGATTCGCGATATTACCGATTACGTCACGAAGGAAGTCAACAAAGACGAAGTGCTTGGCGTGGAGTTCAACAAAGACGCTTCCGGCAAATATTGGGGCGTGCCGCAGGGCATCCAGGTCGGGGCGCTTTTCTACAACAAAGATTTGTTCGACAAGGCTGGAGTCGCTTATCCGACGGCTGACTGGACCTGGGATGATTTGAAGGCGGCTGCCGCCAAGCTGACGCTTGATGCGAGCGGGAAAAATGCGGACGACCCTGCTTTTGACAAAAACGCGGTGAAGCAGTACGGATTTACGTTCTTCGGAAGCTCGCGCGGTGCGTTCAACATTATGAAAGCGTACGGCGGCGGCGTTCTCGATCCGACGATGACGCAATCGATCATCGACTCGCCGGAAAACAAAAAAGCGGTGGAGTGGATGGCGGACGGCATGAAGCGCAAGCTGTTCCCCAACCCGGCAGAGCTGAAAGCGTTCCAAAGCAATTTCAAGGTGTTTTTGAGCGGGGCCACGGCGATGCAGATCGACATTTACGCGGCGACGACCTCGATGAACGGAGCAGGCTTGAACTACGATGTCGCGCCGATGCCTAAAGGCCCGGACGGCAAACGTTTTGCGCCTGTCATCGCCAACTCGTGGGTCATCAACAAAAAAGCCGAGGAGCAAAAAGTCAAAGCAGCCCAGGAATGGATCACGTACTGGACGACATCTGACGAGGCGCAAAAAGAATGGGCAGAGGTGGGCGAAGCGATCCCGGTGAAAAAATCGGTCGCCAACTCCGAGATGTTCCTGAATCCGAGCATCAAGCCCGACAACAAAAAAGTGTTCCTGGATAGCCTGGACTTCGCCGGAACGATCGATACGAATGCCGTCTTTGCCGAATGGCTGAAAGTCGTCACAGACAATTTGGCCGAGCTGTTCATGGACAAGATGAGTGTGGACGATTACATCTCGAAAACCGATCAAGGGGTACAAAAAGTTTTGGATGACTTCTTCAAGAAGCAATAGCAAACCATCAGGGGAGGAAGTGTAGCGAGCGATGCTGGAGATACCGAACAAGCTACAGGCACAGCCTGATGTGAAAAAGAAGCGGAAATGGCTGGACAGCGAGGGGAGATGGGGATTGCTTCTCGTCTCCCCCTACCTGATCCATTTTCTCGTGTTTGTCGTAGGAACTTCCCTTGCTTCCCTGTATTTCAGCTTTTCCGACTACGATATTTTGAATCCGCCCAAGTGGACTGGCCTGGACAACTATGAAAAGCTGTTCGCGGATCCGCTGTTTTACCAGGCGCTGTGGAACACGGTCTACTTCACGCTTTTGTACGTTCCGGCCAAGACGTTTTTGGCCCTTTTGCTGGCAGTCGCGCTGAACCAAAAGCTGAAAGGGCTAAAGCTGTTCCGCATGGCGCACTTTTTGCCAGTGATCTCTTCCTGGACGGTAATTGCCTATGTGGCGGATGCGGTGTTCAACCAGCGGATCGGTTTTGCCAATGCCATTCTCGCCCACTTCGGGATTGCGCCGCAAAGCTGGCTGATCGACGAAGTGTGGGTCATTCCGGTGCTCGTGCTCATCGCGATCTGGAAGTCGGTCGGCTACATGATGATTATTTTTTTGGCGGGACTTCAAGGGATTTCCAATGACATGTACGAGGCGGCTTCGATTGATGGCGCCAACGCCTGGCAAAAGTTTTGGCGGGTGACCGTGCCGATGATTTCCGGTACGACGTTTCTCGTCATTATTTTGAACACGATCTACTCTTTTCAAAATTTCGAACAAATCTTTGTCATGACGGGCGGGTCAACCGAAGCAGGATCGACGGGCGGCGCCAACAATGCGAGCCTCGTCCTGATGCTGCTCATGTTCAGACAAGGCTTCAGCTTTTACAAGATGGGCTACGCCTCCGCGATTGCCTGGGTGTTGTTCCTCATCCTGCTGGCGATTACTTTGGTGCAATTCAAATTGCAAAAGAAATGGGTTCACTATGACTAAACTTGACTGGATGTGCAGAGGAAAAGGGGGTAGCCATGCAAAAGCGTTTTCCGCTCAATAAACTATTCGGATACCTGTTTGTTCTCGCCAGCACTTTGATCATGGTTGTGCCGTTTTTGACGACTGTCTTCAACTCGTTGAAAACGTACAAACAATACATGCAATTTCCGCCGGAGTGGCTGCCTGACCCTGTGAAGTGGAGTAACTACTCGCAGGTGTGGGAGCAGGCGAACTTCAGCAGCTATACGGTGAACAGTGTGATTGTCGCCGTTCTTTCCGTAGTCGGTACGCTGTTGTCCAGCTCGATGATCGCGTTTGCTTTCGCTCGCTTGAAGTTTCCGTTTCGCGACACGCTGTTCATGATCGTGCTCGGTACGATGATGATTCCGGGGATTGTGACGATCATCCCGCAGTTCATCATCTTCAAAAATTTGGGCATGCTCGACTCGCTCACGCCGCTGTGGATTTTGGAGTGGTTGGGACAGCCGTTCGCGATTTTTCTGATGAGGCAAGCATTTTTGAGCATTCCAAAAGACTACGAGGAAGCGGCCAAGCTGGATGGCTGCAATCCGTTCCAGATTTACTGGCGGGTATTTTTGCCGATGTGCAAGCCGGCGCTGGCGACACTGGCCGTATTTACGTTCATGGGCAAATGGAACGAGATTCTCGCGCCTGTGATTTATTTGCTATCCGAAGAGCATTTTACGCTGCCGATCGGAATTTTGTCGCTGCGCGGACAGTACAAGACCGATGACCAGCTGCTGGTCGCCGGGGCGTTGATCAGTTTGATTCCGATTTTGATCGTCTTTTTGTTTGCGGAAAAATATTTCGTGGAAGGCTCCAAAACTTCCGGGCTAAAGTAGGCGAGGCAATAGGAGGCGGATGAAACGCATGTTTTATGTACCATTAGACGAGCTGTATCTGGATGCTTTGTGCGAGCTGTGGAACCAGGAGCTTGGCGAGCGCTTCCCGATGCGGCCCGAGCTTTTTCAGCAAAACAGCTTCGCAGACAAAAACGTGCTGCAAGCCGGCTCCTGGATTGCCATCGATTCTGCCACGCGCCGTCCGGCAGGGTTCGCTGTGGCGAAATGCTGGCAGGAAAAACTCGATGTCCAGCTGGGAAAAGGTGTCGGCTGGATTCAAGTGTTGCTGGTGGATCACGAGTTTCGCGGGCAAGGAATCGGCGGGGAGCTGCTGACGCGGGCGGAGCGGGCTTTGCAGCAGCGAGGGGTGCAAAAAATTTGGCTGGGGCGCGATCCGTATCATTACTTTCCTGGCATCCCTGATGAATCGACAGCGGTCAAAGACTGGTTTGCCGCGCGAGGATACAGTCTGCTGGAGCCGCTGGAAAACGATCTGCTCTGCCGCTATGCCGCAGAGGAGGAAGCATCGCCGCTGCCGCAAGTTTCCGACGGTTGCTTCCGGTTGTTGACGCAAGCAGACAAGGAAGCTTTCCTGGCCTTTTTGCATCGCTGCTTTCCGGGGCGCTGGGAGTACGAGGCGATCCACTATTTTCAGCGCGGGGGAACGGGGCGCGAGTTCGTTGTTTTGGAGCGGCAAAAAGAAATCGTCGGCTTTTGCCGGATCAACGATGCCAACTCGCCGTTCATTGCCCAAAACGTGTACTGGTCGCCGCTGTTTGAGCAGGAATTGGGCGGGATCGGGCCGCTTGGCATCGACCCGGCGCATCGGGGAAGCGGTTTGGGACTGGCGATTGTCCAGGCAGGGATTGCCATGCTGCGCAAGCGCGGCGTGCGGCAAATTGTCATCGACTGGACTGCGCTCGTGGACTTTTACGCCAAGCTCGGCTATTCAAGCTGGAAGCAGTACGCCAAATACAGCAAGGAGCTGTGAGAAGGGGGATCTCCATGCGCGCAGAGCAGATGAGTGTGGAGCAAAAAGTTGGGCAGTTGCTGATGATCGGGTACCAGACGCTCGATCTGCCACAAGAGATGGAAAAATGGATCAAGGAGCGGCAGATTGGCAACGTCATTTTGTTCAGCCGCAACATCGGTGCGCACGCGGAAACATTTGAGCGCGTGCGCACGATGCAAGGCTGGGCAAAGGAGGCCGGGCACTGCTGCCCGCTATTGATCGGGACGGATCAGGAAAACGGGGTGGTGTCGAGACTGCACGAAGCGACAGCATTCCCCGGGGCGATGGCGCTCGGAGCGACGGGAAATCCAGACTTGGCGCGGCAAATATACGCAGCGACAGGCGCGGAGCTGCGAGCGGCGGGAATTGGCGTCAATTTTGCTCCTGTCATCGACGTGAACAACAACCCGCAAAATCCGGTGATCGGCGTTCGTTCATTTGGGGCCGACCCAGCGGCAGTCGGGCAATTTGGCGAAGCAGCCATGCACGGTTTGCTGGCGAGCGGCGTCATTCCGGCAGTAAAACATTTTCCCGGACATGGAGACACGCATACAGACTCGCATGAAGCGATTCCGGTTTTGCCGCACGATTGGCAAAGGCTTACGCAGGTCGAGCTGGCTCCGTTTCGGCACTGCATCGAGGCAGGCACTCCGGTGGTCATGATTGGTCATGTCAGCTTGCCGACCATCGATGCCAGCGGACTGCCTGCTTCGATCTCGCAGCAGCTCGTGACGGACATTTTGCGAAGGGAACTTGGGTTTTCCGGAGTCGCGATTACCGACTGCCTGGAAATGGCGGCGATTGCCAACTCCACTGGCGTGCCGGAAGCGGCGGTGCTTTCGCTCAACGCTGGCGTGGATATGGTGCTCGTCTCCCATACGCATGAGGTTCAGCGGCAGACGTATGACCGACTGGTCGAGGCGATTGAAAACGGCGAGATTTCCCCAGCCCGCGTAGACGAAGCAGTCAATCGGGTTTTGGCTTTGAAGCGGCGTTTTCTTTCCTGGGAGACGTATGCTGCGACGACGCCTCCTGCTTTTGACCGGGCCGGGCACGAGCATTTGGCGAAGGAAGTGCTGGCGCAGGCTGTCACGGTGCTGAAAAATGAGCGCGGGATCGTCCCCATTCCGAAGCAGGCAGCGACGCTTGGCGTGATCATGCCGCGAGTCGGGCGAGTGACGTTGGCCGAGGATGAGGATCAGCAGGCGGAAGCGGAACTTTTGGCAGCGTCTTTGCAAGCGTATAGTCCGGTACAATGCCATTTTCTGCGTTCGCTGCAACCGACGGGGGAAGACGTAGAGCAAGCTTTTGCCGCGATGGCGCCTTTTGAAACGGTCATTGTCTTTACGTACAACGCCCATCTTTACGAAGGGCAAGCGCAGTTGGTCAAGCAACTGTCCGGTCAAGGCAAAAAAGTGATCGCGGTAGCGCTGCGAAACCCGTACGACCTGGGCGTATTTCCCGAAGTCGATGCTTGTCTCGCGGTGTACGATCATCGCAAGCTGGCGATCGAAGCCGTAGCGGATGTATTGTTTGGCAAGCAAAAACCAACTGGTCGATTACCTGTCAGGATGTAGGAGCAGCATGGAAACTTTGGACGCAAAAACAAGTGACAAAACAAAACTGACGGGGAGGTAGCGCATGAGAAATCAACTGAGCGGCTTGACCACGGAAACAAAGAACAAGCAATCCGAAGATTTGGATTTGCTCTCGACATTCGATATCGTCAGACTCATGAACGAAGAGGATAAAAAAGTCGCTTATTGCGTGGAAAAAGAACTGCCTGCCATTGCCCGGGCAATCGATATGATCGCGGAATGCCTGCAAAACGGCGGAAGGCTGTTTTATTTTGGCGCAGGCACCAGCGGACGTCTTGGACTACTGGATGCCGCGGAGTGCCCGCCTACTTTTGGCACAGACCCTGCATTGGTGCAAGGCGTGATCGCTGGCGGAGTGGAAGCGGTCGTGAAAGCAATCGAGGGCGCAGAGGATCTCGCCCATTTGGGGCAGGAAGATGTTGTGGCGCATGGCGTGCGCGAAGGCGATGCGGTAGTGGGCATTGCCGCGAGCGGACGGACGCCTTATGTAAAAGGGGCGCTGGAGGAAGCGGGGCGATTGAAGGCGAAAATCATTTCCTTGTCGTGCAATCCTGCTGCCGAAATCAATGAGGGCGTGGACGCCTCGATCAACGTGGTGGTCGGCCCGGAGGTCGTAACAGGCTCTACGCGGCTGAAGGCGGCGACCGCGCAAAAAATGGTGTTGAACATGATTACGACGACATGCATGGTGCGCTTGGGCAAGGTGTACAAAAACTTGATGGTGAACGTGCAGATCACAAATGAAAAGCTGAAAGAGCGAGCCAAGCAGATCGTAGCGGAGGCCGCGCAAGTGCCGCCGGAAGAAGCGGAGCAGCTTTTGGCGCAAGCGAATGGAGACGCCAAGCTGGCGATTGTCATGAAAAAAACAGCGTTGGCGCGGGAAGAGTCTGTGCGCTTGCTGGAACAATACAAAGGGAATATTCGACCGATCATGGAAGGGCATGTGTCCAGGTAGAGGAGGACATAGCTGATTCAGACGGTGTAACGAAGGCTTTGCCAGGCGACGGCGACTGGCGAAGCCTTTTTGCCTTTTGGGGGCGCAAAGCATTGAGAATGGCCGGGATGGGAATGAAAATCAGTAGTATGATCCATAAAATGTTCATTTGATGAAATCACTGGAACACTCTATAATTAAATTAATTATTATATTGTAATTGTTCTATATTGATTATGGGGGTGCTTCTTATGAATCATGCTGACTATCATCATCTCGATCACGTGAAGGAACAGCAAAAGTCGAAGAAAACGCTGTGGATTACACTGATCTTGACTTTGTTTTTTACGATTGTCGAAATTGTGGGCGGCTTGCTGTCCAACTCGCTCGCGCTCCTGTCCGACTCGGCGCATATGATCTCGGACGTGATCGCCCTCGGCCTGAGCATGACCGCGATTTACATGGCGACGCGCAAGCCGAACAAAAAGTATACGTTTGGCTTTCTGCGCTTTGAAATCATTGCCTCGTTTCTGAACGGTCTGGCTCTTGCCGTCATTGCCATCGGGATTGCGATCGAAGGGATCAACCGGATGATTCATCCGCAAGACGTCGACTTGGGACTGATGTTGACGATCGCCTCGATCGGGCTGATTGTGAATATCGTCCTGACCGTCGTTCTCTCCAGAAGCACGAAGGAAGAAAACAATCTGAACGTAAAAAGCGCGCTGTGGCACTTCATCGGCGATTTGCTCAGCTCTGTCGGGGTAATCGCTTCGGCTATTCTCATTTACTTCACAGGCTACTACTTGTTCGACCCGTTGATCAGTATGGTGATCGGGGCCATCATTTTTATGGGCGGCTTTAAAATCATCCGCGAATCTCTCGCTGTGTTGATGGAGTCTGTGCCGGAGCAGTTTGACCTGGATCAAATCCGGGCAGACCTCGCCAGCGTGGAAGGAGTCTACGATGTGCATGAGCTGCATCTGTGGGCGGTATCGACGGAGCACTATTCGCTGACGGCGCATGTGTTCGTGAGGGAAGATATTCAACCGTATTGCGTGATTCTCGGCATCAATCATCTGTTGAAAACAAAGTACGGCATCGAGCATTCGACGATTCAGATCGAGCACCCGATGATCCTCGATCACGGGGAGTACGGGAAACAATTTTTGCTGCCGCAGACGTAAGCGGAATGCTGTGGCGTGTGCGGCCCATTCAAGCTGAATGAACAAGGCCGGGCGGTTCCAGATCATGTGCAGGTTTTGCTGTACAGGTTCTGGCAACCAGCCCGGCTTTGTTTTTCCTTGCTGCTTTAAAGCGTTTGTGGTTTTACGCATGCTCTTGCTGTGTATTCTGAATAGACTGTAAAATTCCGGTATAATCGCATGCCAAAATTCGAGTGGAGGATACGCTGGTGAAAACAATCAAGTTTTGTCCGTGCAATCTGGAAGGCAGTCTGAAATGGGTGAGGGACGAGGTCAGGCAGCTTCCCGACGTGCAAGTAATCGATGAGCGCTGTGTCAACTATTGCGGTCAATGCCTGGAAAAAGCGTTTGCCCTGTTCAACGGCAAAAACGTGGTGGGCAACGATGGGCAAGAACTGCTGGAGCGACTGAAAGAAAAATGGGCGGCGACAACCGCGGTATACCAGGACGCAGAAGGGGCGTGACCTTCTGCGTTTTTTTGTGTGGATGATCGTATGCTCCAAAACTTTTGCTGATAGAGACTACTAATGAGGATAGCGAAATAAGGCATATTATCAAGGAGTTAATGATGGATTAATGAAATTTCAAAATATATAAACTTATACAAAGCGACTTACCAAAAATTGTAAAATATAGTACAGTTCATTTTGAGTAATTGATTTACATTTTTTGTTATTTGAGTTTTATTTAGTAACAACAAATAGATCATAAAAAGGGGGCTCGTAGATGAGAAAAACTAAACTAATCTTTTTGGTCGTCAGCTATTTAATTGTCTTTGGAATTGGTGGGTATTCATATAGTTTTATTTCTCTTTCTGAAAGCAAGCAGACGGGATATCTGTCGGAAACTGATAGAGACAAATTTATAGCTTTTACCAAAAAAATAGACGAAAAGTTTAAGCCAGAAGGCTATGAAGAGTTACTGCAAGGTAATGAAAACATGCTGACAACTCCGGACATTATCTTGGGCCCACAGCAAAAAGAAATAGAAACTTCCATATTTGGCAGACAGAAAAACTACATATATAAAAATAAAACAAACGGAACTGTCATTCTAATGAGCATTAGTAAACGTCTTGGAGCCCAGCAAGAACAATGGCAGAACAGTATTTATTATAGCAACGCCAGATATAATTCGCCGGATAATGATTTAAAAGCATATTATGCGAATGTCTATCCGTCTGTAAATGCCTATCAATATAGCTTTGAAAAATATGGATATAACGTAAGTTGCGTCCTTATATCTGATTCTAAATATGATAAGGGAGCAAATAATTTAGCAGACTTCATAACTCAAGTAGATAAATTCCTTCAAGGAAATATCTAAATATAGTATTGAGAAAGAAGGTCTTATTTTGAAGAGAAATCGGAGCAAGGCCATCAGCCACATTCTATCTAGTGCTTTAGTTCTTGGGGTTTTAGCGTCTGGAGCAACGGTCTATGCAAGTGAAGTTGATCGAGAAGTAGGCTCTTATTCTGTAGGTGAATTGACTTATACTACCGAGAGTAAGTACCCTTATTTTCAAAAAGAAGCGTCAATTAAACCTTATTCTTCCACTGTAGTATATAAGCAAGATGGTTATGTTAGAGGGTCTTTAAAAGCTGAAGAAGATGGATACGAGCGTGATTATTTGCTAGTGCACAAAGCAGATGTCGAGGTAATTGATGGCACAGAAATCAATTACAAATTTATGCAGACAGTTAAAAAAACGAATGAAACATCGCATTCGCTTGAATCAGGCGTGCGAGCTCAGGGAGGCTATAAGTTCCTGGCAGAAATAGAAGGACACATTGACCATACTTATGTATCTAAGGAAATAATTGAATATACAAAAGGTACTGAAACCAGTGTCAATGTATCTAAACCGGGTGATTACACGTTGTATTTCTATGCTCAGGCGAAAAGGTACAACATATACGCAGATTGGTATGGATATACCATAGATAACAAAAAGGAGAGAAAACTAAATCGCTATGTTGGCGATGTATTCGAAGCAACGACTCACGAATACATCAAGCCTAAGAAAAACAGATAAATCCCGGTTCATCTGAAGCACAAAAAAGCAGAGGCGACTTAATCCGCCTCTGCTTTTGCTTTTTCAAGCTACTCGTCCCCAAACAGAAAGCGCCCTTTTTCCTGGATTTGCTGCCCATCAATGAACACATCCGGTTCGTTTACGATTAAATCAATGTGCACACCAGCCTGGATGGTTCCCCCAAAGGTCGCGTTGCTGCCGAACGCAACGTGGATCGTTCCGAATGCTTTCTCGTCTTCCAGCACAACCCCGATAATTCTCGCCTTGTGATTGGTTCCAATCCCAAATTCCGCCAGCATGCGGCCATCGCCATCCCCGAGCGTGGCAAGCAGTCGCGAACCCGTCGGCCCCTCTGCGCTAATCAGCCGACCATCCTTGATCGTAAGCAGCAAAGGCTCGTCAATCATGCCGATTCCGCCGATGGAGCCGTCGACCAAAATTTGTCCGTTGGCCGAGCCTTCGATGGGGGCGATGTACGCCTCGCCAGACGGGAGATTGCCCGATTGTCCTTTTTCCAGATACATGCCAGTGCTGGGAACGCCGTTGCGTGTTTCAATGGAAAATTCCAGCGCGTAGCCGGCTTTTTCAATTCGTACTTGTTTGCCGCGGGTCAGGATGTCTGTCACCTCTTCGGTCAGCCGTTTGACCTCCTGATAATCGGCAGAAATCGCTCCAGCGGTAAACATGTCGCGGGTAATACCCGGCATGGTGGCGACGCGCGTTTCGTTGGCAGCGGCCACTTTTCGCGCTTGTGTGTGCGTAAGCGAATGTTTCGTGATGCACACGGCTACGTCCGCTTGCTCCATCGCTTTGGCAATCGCCTGCGGCGGCTCCTGGCCGGATTTTTCGCGCTCCTGCATGACTAACAGCACGGTTTCCGCACCGAGCAGCTTTCCAGCTTCATAGAGAGCTTCTGCCAAAGGACGCTTATCTTCATCGGTAACAATGACCAATTCTTCCTTTTCCTTTACGCCTAAACAAGTCGCCAGCAAATTGCGGCTGATTTCCACGAGTTGGCTCATCGGTCGCTCACTCCTGATTTTTAGTAAATGTAAATCTTGAAGAGATTGTACTGAAAGAAAAAGCGGTTAATCAAGTCTTAATTTTTTTGTTTTTTGACTATTTACACTAAAAAAAGCATTTGCTATAATCCAAAACGTAACACATATTGAACATGTGTTTCATTATTTGATACACATAAAAATGTCTGGGGGAATCGTAGTGAGGAAAATGTTGAAAGCCAAAGCGTTGTTTTCTTCTGTCATGGTCGTATCCATGCTGGCACTCGCTGCATGTGGTGGACAAGGAAGCGCTCCTGCTCAAGATGCAAAGGGCGGCGACCAGCAGCAGGCAGCTGGCCAGCCAAAAGATGGCGGCGTGCTGAAAATCGGCTTGTCTTCTACGGCAAAAACACTGGACCCAATTGCTTACACGGGTGCTTATGAATCCAACATCATCCGCAGTATTGGCGACACGCTCGTTCGTTACACGAATGACTTGTCCAAAATTGAACCGAGCCTCGCAACAGAGTGGAAAGTGTCGGATGACATGAAGGTGTATACGTTCAAGCTCCAGGACAATGTGTACTTCCAGCCTGGCAAATACCAGGATGGACGGAAAATGACAGCCGAGGACGTGAAGTACAGTCTGGAACGTTCTGCGAAGCAATCCGCACTCAAGCGTCTGCGCGGCGTGGAAAAAGTAGAAGTCATCAGCGAAAACGAAGTAGCGATTCACCTGGACGCGCCAAACGCCGCTTTGCTTGCCATGCTGACAGACGGCGGCAACATCATCGTTCCGCGCGAAGAGGTAGAAGGCTGGAAAGATCAGTTCGGCACTCACCTCGTGGGAACAGGGCCGTTCATGATCGATAAATTCAACCAAGACGATTCTGTAAATTTGAAGCGTTCTGATAAATACTGGGGTCCGAAGCCTCACCTGGATGGCGTAGAGTTCAAATTCATCACCGATGCGAACATGATGACCAACGCCCTGCGCTCCGGCGACATCGACATGGTGACCGATGTCAAAGGGCAAAACCGTGCGATCATCGAGAAGGATCAAAACTTGAACTTGCAAACGAAGCCAGGTCTGTCCATTGAGTACATGGGTTTGAACCAGATCGAAGGCCCGACGAAGGACAAAAAAGTGCGTGAAGCAATCCGTCTCGCTGTAGACGTGGAAGGTTTGGTCAAAGGGGTATTCAAATGGGGCGGAGCGGAAAAATCGTTCCTGCCGCTGCCAAAAGCATCGTGGGGCTATGACTCGTCTCTCGAAGCAGCCGTTCCTGCTTTTGACCCGCAAAAAGCCAAACAGCTTCTGGCTGAAGCAGGCTATCCGGACGGATTCAAAACCGAGCTTTATGTAATCGCTTCCCGCGTGCCGCAAGCGACCATCGCAGCGCAACA
The DNA here is from genome assembly GCF_013284375.2 of Brevibacillus sp. HD3.3A. Taxonomy (NCBI): domain Bacteria; kingdom Bacillati; phylum Bacillota; class Bacilli; order Caryophanales; family Paenibacillaceae; genus Brevibacillus; species Brevibacillus sp. HD3.3A. The sequence continues at coordinate 4,907,157 of NZ_CP085874.1, read as the reverse complement.
GCTGAAAGACAACCTGAACATCGACGCAGAGATCAAAACCGTTGAGTGGGGAACGTTCAGCGACATCGTAGCCAAAGGAAAAGCTCCGCTCTACATCATGGGCTGGTCCTGGTACCCGGACCCTGACTTCTTCCTCTATCAAATGTTCCACAGCAAGCAAATCGGTTCGCTCGGCAACGGCTACGCCTACAGCAATCCGGAAGTAGACAAGCTTCTGGAACGCGCAACGGCAGAGACGACGGACGAAGCGAAGCGCAAAGAGCTGTACAGCCAGGCGATGAAACAAATCAACGATGACGTCGTTCACGTCGAACTGGGCCTGCTCGATGTTGCGACCGGAATGAAGAAATACGTGCAAGATTACCAAGTGCGTGCGGACAGCTCGATCTTCCTGGTCAACAGCGAGACGAACGTTTGGCTGAACAAGTAATACACACGCCTAAAAGCTTCCACGCTTCGAAGAGAGGCCGCGACAAAGTCCTCTCTTCGGGCATTTCTTACCAGGCCAAGCTTTAAACGAATAGTGGGAAGGAGGAGAGTGGCTTGCTCAAACTGATTTTCAAACGGTTATTCGATTTAATCCCTACGCTGTTTGTCGTTGCCACGACCGTTTTCATCATCACGCGGTTGATTCCCGGCGACCCGGCGGCAGTGCTGCTTGGGCCGCAAGCTTCCCCTGATGAAATCGCCAAAATGCGGGAAACACTCGGGCTGAATCAGCCGTTGTACCTCCAATACGTCGACTTCCTCGGCAGCTTGCTGCAGGGAGATTTGGGAACCTCGCTCGGCTACAATCAGCCGGTCATGTCTTTGATCATGGAGCGCTTCCCGAACACGCTTTTGCTGTCCGCCTGTGCGCTCGCTCTCTCGCTGCTCATCGGGATTCCGGCAGGCATCATTTCTGCAACCAAACAGTATTCGTTCTGGGATTACACCGTCATGATTCTCTCGCTCGTTGGCGTATCGATGCCGATCTTTTGGCTCGGGGTCATGCTCGTTCTTTACTTCAGCGTACATCTTGGCTGGCTTCCGGCTACCGGGATGGGCTCGTTGTCCGAAGGCTTCGGCAGCGTAGTCACGCACCTGATTTTGCCGAGCATCGCCTTGTCCACGATTCCGATGGCTACTTTTGCCCGGATTACGCGCTCCAGCATGCTTGAAGTAATCCGCCAGGACTACATCAAGACGGCTCGGGCGAAAGGGCTGCGCGAATTTTTCGTCGTCTGGAAGCACGCCTTGAAAAATGCGATGACTCCATTGCTTACGGTCATGGGGATGCAAATTTCCTCCATGCTCGGCGGGGCTGTCCTGACGGAGACGATCTTCAGCTGGCCGGGGATGGGGCGTCTCGTGGTGGACGCGATTGAAAATCGGGACTTTGTCGTCGTGCAAGGAACCGTCCTGTTCATCGCCGTTATTTTCGTGTTGATCAATTTGCTCGTCGACATTTTGTACACCGTGGTCAATCCGCGCGTGAAACTAACGAATAAAGGGGAGGGCTGATCCGATATGAGCAACCACGCGCAACCATTATCGCCAGCTCCCGCGACGCTCGCACCTAACGCACCCAAGAAAAAAAGCAAGGAAAACAGTGTATGGAGCCGGCTTTTGAAAAACAAGCTGGCGATGGTCGGCATGGTCATCATCGCGCTCATGGTCATTTTCGCCCTGTTCGCGCCATTGATTGCGACGCACGGGCCGAATGACATGGACTTGGCCAATTCGCTGTCCGAGCCTGGCATCGACGGTCATTTGCTCGGAACTGACAACTACGGACGCGATTTGTTCAGCCGGATCGTCTACGGCACGCGCATTTCCTTGATCGTCGGTATTTTTGCGATCGGACTCGGCGGCATGATCGGCACGCTGCTCGGTCTTTTGGCAGGCTACTACGGAGGCAAATGGGATGCGATCATCATGCGCCTCATGGACGGATTGTTTGCATTCCCGTTCATCCTGTTGTCCATCTCGCTGATGACCGTGCTTGGAGCCGGATTGTTCAACGTCATTCTCGCCATCGGGATTGCCAATATTCCCGGCTTCGCCCGAATTGTCCGCGGCCAGGTGCTGGCGGTCAAGGAGGAAGAGTATATCGAGGTGACGCGATCGCTTGGGGCCAACGATTCCCGCATTATTTTTCACCATATCCTGCCAAACTGTATGGCGCCGATTATTGTTTACGCAACGATGCACGTAGCCGGAGCGATCATTTCCGAAGCGGCGCTGAGCTTCCTCGGTCTGGGCGTGCAGCCGCCGACCGCTTCATGGGGCAGCATCCTGAAGGACGGAAAAGACTTCCTCGTCTTGTCGCCGCACATGGCAACGTTCTCCGGGCTGGCGATTTTGCTCTCGGTACTCGGCTTCAACCTGTTCGGTGACGGCTTGCGCGATGCACTCGATCCGAAAATGAAAGTGTAAGCGACAAAAGTGAGACATAGATTGGGGTGAAGGGGAATTGGCAAAGTCAGATGTACTACTCAGCGTGCAAGATTTGGCCGTTTATTTTTATTCGTCCGGAGTCGTGAAGGCGGTAAACGGCGTGAGCTTTGATCTGAAGCAGGGGGAGACGATCGGGATTGTCGGAGAATCAGGCTCGGGCAAAAGCGTGACCTCCACCGCCATTCTCGGGCTGATTCCGTCTCCCCCTGGAAAAATCGAGCGAGGCAGCATTTTGTTTGAAGGAAAAGATTTGACGAAGCTTTCCCAGGCACAGATGCGCAAGATTCGGGGAAACGAAATCTCGATGATTTTTCAAGACCCGATGACCTCCCTCAATCCGGTTTTTACCGTGGGGAATCAAATTATCGAAGTAATCCGCCTGCACCAGCAGCTGGACAAAAAAGCGGCTCGCCAGCGGGCGATTGAGATGTTGAAGCTGGTCGGGATTCCGGAGCCGGAAAAACGGCTGGAGCAATATCCGCACGAATTTTCCGGCGGGATGCGCCAACGCGTCATGATCGCGATTGCCCTCGCTTGCAATCCGAAGCTGCTGATTGCGGACGAGCCGACAACTGCTTTGGACGTAACGGTACAAGCGCAAATTTTGGACTTGATGAAAAAACTGCAAGACGATTTGCAAACATCGATCATCATGATTACTCATGACCTGGGTGTCGTTTGGGAGAGCTGTCAAAAAGTTCTCGTCATGTATGCCGGAAACACGGTGGAATACGCAACGGTAGAAGAGCTGTACGAAAAGCCGCTTCATCCTTATACGTGGGGATTGCTTGATTCCCAGATCAAATCAGACACAACGGGCAAGCTGCCGTCGATCCCGGGCAATCCTCCTGACCTGCGCGAAGATATTGCGGGCTGCTACTTCGCTCCCCGCTGTCCATATGCCAAAGACAAGTGCTTCAGCGAAAAACCGCCGCTCGTCGAAGTGGCTCCCAACCATCTGGTAGCCTGCCACTTCCAGACGAGCGACCACCGTCTTGAACGGAAAGGGGGAAGCCAGGCATGAGTGAGTCGATCATCCAAATCAATCAGCTGAAAAAGCATTTTCCCGTAAAGGATCAGTCTTTGTTCGGCAAATCCTCGAAAGTCGTCAAGGCAGTCGATGACGTCAGCTTTGAGGTGAAAAGAGGGGAGACACTCGGGATCGTGGGCGAGTCCGGGTGCGGCAAGTCGACATTGGCTCGCCTGATCATGCAGCTGATTCGTCCGACGGAAGGCTCCGTCATCATGGGGGGCCAGGATTTGGCCAAGCTGTCCGACAAGGAAATGAAGCGGGCGCGCAAATCGATCCAGATGATTTTCCAAAATCCGTATGCGTCGCTCGATCCGCGCAAAACAGTCGAGCAGCTGATCGTGGAGCCGCTGGTCATTCACCAGGTCGGAACTCACCAGGAGCGGGTAAAAAGGGTGAAGGAGCTTTTGGAAGTCGTCGGGCTTTCCGATTATCACGCCACCCGTTACCCGCATGAGTTTTCCGGCGGACAGCGGCAGCGAATCAACATCGCCAGGGCGCTTGCGCTCAATCCGGAAGTTGTAATTTGCGACGAGTCCGTTTCGGCTTTGGACGTGTCGATTCAGGCGCAAGTGATCAACTTGCTGAAGGATTTGCAGGCGAGCTTCAACCTGACCTACATTTTCATTTCCCACGATTTGAACGTCGTGCGCTACATCAGCGACCGGATTGCCGTCATGTATTTGGGCCGTGTCGTGGAGATGGGAACGTACGAGGAGATTTACCACAATGCGCAGCACCCGTATACGCGAGCGCTGCTGTCGGCAGTGCCGAAGGAAAGTCCGCTGATCAAAAAGGAGCGGGTCATCCTGACGGGTGATGTGCCGAGTCCGATGAATCCGCCATCCGGCTGCCATTTCCACAAGCGGTGCCCGTATGCGACCGACCGTTGCAAGACAGAAGCGCCTGCGCTCACGTTGTATGAAGGGCAGCACAAGGTTTCTTGTCATCTTTTAGGAAATCTATCATAATGGAAAAGGAGACTTTTTTATGTCTTTCAAGCATGTAATCGAAATGTACGATCTTATGGACAGCGCTTACGTTACAGGGGATGACCTGAAACGATATTTTGAACAAAGCGGCTTTCGCGATGTAGAAGTATCTACCGTTACTGGACAAAAAGGAAAGACCGATTTCGTCAAAGTATTAATAAAAGGAAAGAACGGAAAAAGCAGCGGCGGAACGGCGCCGACACTTGGCGTCATTGGCCGTTTGGGCGGGATTGGCGCCCGTCCCGAGCAAGTCGGCTTCGTATCTGATGGCGACGGCGCTCTGGCGTGCATGGCAGCAGCAGCGAAGCTTGCCGACATGCAGCAGCGCGGCGACACGTTGGAAGGAGACATCCTCCTGACTACGCACATTTGCCCGGATGCGCCGACTCTTCCGCATGATCCCGTGCCGTTCATGAACTCTCCGGTGGACATGCAGATCATGAATGCCAATGAAGTATCGTCCGAGATGGACGCGATTTTGTCCATCGACACCACAAAAGGAAACATGATTCTCAATCATACAGGCTATGCGATCACCCCGACGGTCAAGGAAGGGTACATCTTGCGCATCAGCAACGATTTGCTTGAACTGGTGAAGCAAACGTCCGGCAACATGCCAGTGACATTGCCGATTACGGTACAAGACATCACGCCGTACGGCAACAATTTGCACCACATCAACAGCATCATGCAGCCGTGTGTCGTAACAGACAGCCCGGTTGTCGGGATTGCCTTGACGACCCAGGTGCCAGTAGCAGGCTGCGCCACAGGTGCGACTCATCTCGTGCACGTCGAACAAGTCGTGCGCTTCGTGATCGAGGTAGCCAAGCTGTTTGGAACAGGCAAGTGCGCGTTCTACGACGAGGAAGAGTTTGCGCGGATGACATCGCTGTACGGCTCCATGAAGCATCTGCTCACACTGGACGGCAAGGTGAGCGTGTCATGAGCGATCAACTGAAAGCGTTAAAAGACCAGGTCATCGCCGCCGTCGAACAAAACAAGGACGAATTGATCGAGCTGTGCTGCAAGCTGATCCAGTTCCCGAGCGAAAATCCGCCGGGCGATTCCGGGCCGATCAGTCGCTTTATTACGGAATATCTGGAGCGTTTTGACATCGCTACAGACTGGCATGAAGCAGGGCCAAACATGTACAACCTCGTGTCCCGGATCGGCAATCTGCAATCGGGCAAAAAGTTGATTTATTGCGGCCATACGGATGTCGTGCCTGCTGGGGACTTGTCCAAGTGGGAATTTGCTCCGTTCAGCGGCGAAGTAAAAGACGGCTGGATTTTGGGCCGCGGCGCTTCTGACATGAAGGGCGGCTTGGCTGGACTGATTTTTGCCGCGACGATTTTGCAGCGCTTGGGAGTCGAACTGCCGGGACAATTGATTCTGGCGATCGTGCCGGACGAGGAAACAGGCGGAGCGATGGGCGTTCCGTGGATTTTGGAGCGCAAGCTGGTCGAGGGAGACGGATGTCTGATCGCCGAGCCGTCCTCGCCGCACAATCCGACTTTGGGGCAAAAAGGTTCCTGCTGGTTCCAGCTCACGGTCAAAGGCAAGCCAGCTCACGGCAGCCTCGGGCCGATCGCCGGCAAAAATGCGATCATGGATGCGATTCGCGCTATCGAGCGGATTCGCACCGTATGGGATTATCCGGTCGTGATTCCGGATGAAGTCAAGGAACTCGTGAAGGTATCCAAAGCATACATGCTCGGCACCGAGCGGGAACCGTACCAGGATGTGCTGGAGCGCGTCTCTTGCAACATCGGTACGATTGAGGGCGGAACGAAAGCAAATGTGGTCCCTGACACTTGCACCGTGGAAGTGGATTGCCGCCTGCCGTTTGGCGTGACGAGAGCAGAAGTCATGGGCTACATCACCAGCCAGTTGGACGAGCTGGATATTGATTACGAAATTGTGCCGATGGGAACGCAAAGCCATGCGAACTACACGTCGCCGGATGATCCGGTCTGCCGGGCGATCGTCGACAACATCACGTACGTGACAGGCGAGCACGCTTTTGGCGTTCAGCAGTGGGCAAGCAGCGATGCCAGACATTTCCGCGCGTACGACATTCCGGTCTTGCAATACGGGCCTGCGTACTTGCCGAGCATCCACAATTTCAATGAAAAAGTGCTGGTCGAAGACGTCATCCGCTGCGCGAAGGTGTACGTGGCGGCAGCCATTGACTTTTTGTACGAGCAATAAACGGGTTTGAAAAGTAATCGTGAATAAGGGGAGTCGTCGTGCTAAAAACGTTGGATCAATCACTCAAATTGTTACAGCTGTTCACGAAGGAGAAACCGGAATGGGGAGCAAGGGAACTCGCCAAGGAAGTCGGTTTGAATCACGCAAATGTATTCCGCGTATTATCTACGTTTGAAGCCAATCGCTTTCTGGAGAAAGATCCCAAGACGAAAAAATACTCATTGGGCATTCGCCTGTGGGAGCTTGGATTGACAATGAGAGAGTCGTTCCATGTATCACGACTGATTCGGCCTGTGTTGCAGCGGATGATGGAGGAGTCGGGCGAGTCGATCTTCCTGACCTGCCTGGACGAAGACGAAGCGCTTACGCTCGATGCGCTGGAGCCGGACAATGTGGTGAAATACTCCGTGTCGGTAGGCAGTCGTGCCCCTTTGTTTGTAGGCGCATCGTACCGTTCGATCATGGCCTACTTGCCGCAAGAGAAAATCGAGCACATCATTTTGCAAGGCTTGCGGCAGTACACGAAAAATACGATTGCCGATCCGGACAAATTGCGCGAGGAGCTTGTGCATATTCGCGAAGCCGGATGGGCGATGAGCACGGGCGAGTATACGCCGGATGTTCTGGCGATCGCGTGCCCGCTGTTCCATTACGACGGACATGTGATGGGCTCGTTGACCATATCCGGCCCGATTTACCGGATGAGCGAGGAGAAGAAGGCAGAGTGCCTGGAAATCCTGATGCGGGGCAAACGGGAAGTCGATGAGATTATTCAAAACTACCGCGTGGATTTATCCCGCTATTACTTGTTTGGTTAGAAAAAAGCTGCCGCAGAGCAAAATCTGTCGGCAGCTTTTTTGCTGTGAAAAACGTCGAGACGTACGTTTTTCATGAAATGGGATGTGACCGTGCTGCTCGTTCGCGTCTACGGTTGAAGCGATTCGATGCCGAGCCGAAAGCTCGTCGTCTGATTTCGCCCGGCCGCTTTGGATTGATACAGCGCCTGATCCGCGCAGGTGATGATGTCGAGCGCTTCCGTACCGTGCAGCGGATAGCTGGCAATTCCTAGGGAGATCGTCACCGGATGTCCCGTCGGATTGTCGAGCGCTTCAATCATTTGCCGCAGCCGCTCGGCGATTTGATAGGCAAACAGATGCCGATCTCCTTGCAGCAAAATGCCGAACTCTTCCCCTCCGTAGCGGAAACAGAAGTCGTCTTCGCGCGTCGTATCCAGCATCGTTTGCGCGACTTGTTTCAAAACCTCGTCACCTGTGACATGGCCGAAAGCATCATTGATCCTTTTGAACCGATCGACGTCGAGCAGAATGAGGGAAAACGGAATTTCGCTGCGCAAAGCATCTTGCAAGCAGGCATCGAACGTTTTGCGATTGGCAAGTCCGGTCAATCCGTCCTTCTCCACTTCGGATTGCAGCTGCCGCAGCTTGCGGTTCATCTGGCGAAGTGCCAGCCGCGTGCTTTGGTACAGCTTTTGCACCTCGTAAATTTTGGAGGTGGTCGTAAGCTCGGCAGGACAGTCCATTCCGCCAGACTCATCGGAAATGTGGGTTAATTTGGACAGCGCGGTATTGATGTTTTTGGCAATCAACCAGACGATGCCAAGCGTGAGCAGCAAAAAAGGCAAGGAAGTCATCAACAGATTGTGGAGCAGCTTGTGATTCGACTCGTCAATGACAGAGGTCGGCGTCTGGGAGACGATAATCCAGCCGCTGACGCTTTCGGTCGTATATCCGGCAAAATACGATTTGCCCTTGCTGTTGACGATTTGCTGGTAGCCGCTTTTGCCCGCGAGAGCTTGCTGGATGGCGGGATTCAATAGCACGGTTTCTCCGAGGCGCTTTGTTTCGGGGTGGAAAATGAGCCTCCCTTGCTGATCGACCACATATACGTAGGAACCGTCCCCATAAAAGTGTTCCTTCAAGGTCCGGTTGAGCACATTCGATTCTTCCAAATAAATCGTTCCGCCCGCAAAGCCTTGGTACACTCCCTGTTTGTCAAAAATCGGCGAAGAAATCATCAAAATCAGCCGGCCGGACACCGCACGGTAAGGCTCGGAGATCAGCGGTTTCTTTTGGATCAACGCCAGTCTCACAGCATGCGAGGTCAGCAACGTTCCGAGGGCAACGCCGGATTTCAGCGGGCTGACTTTCTGGATGTGACCTTCAGCGTCTGTGATGAACAAGGAATGAAAATTTTGTCTGTTGGCCGCATACCAGTCGTCCAAGTCTTTCTCTACGAGCGGCTTCTCGCCAGCTTGTCTGGCAATCGTGTCGACGTTGTTTTGCAGGACGGTCAATATGTCTGCTGTGTTTCTCGCCAGCTTCTTCGCGTACTGGTAGTTGTTTTCCAGGTAGTTGGTGGAGAGCGAGGTGCGATTGACATGAAGAGAAGAAATGACCTCAATCAAAATTGTCGCGAGGACAGAAAACACAACGAGCATTTCCATAATAAAGCGAAGCGTATAGGTTCTTCTTTTCCCCATGCCAAACTCCTTTTTTCTGTTTCTGAAAGCTCTTGCTGTAAATCTTTACCCGCAATTCGCGAAGTCTAATCTCTCGGACGGCAAAAAGACAGCCTGGAGGGAGCGTGTGGCGATGGGGGAGAGATTTTCGGAAAACAAAAACAGGTTATCCGAAGACAACCTGTTTGGCAAGTATTTGATTGGTTAGCGTGTAAAGCTTAAAGCGACACCGATGGAATAAGGGACCAGCCAGAGCACCCATACAAACAGGCTGAATTTGTGGAACTGCTTGCGTTGGCGGTCTTGCTTTTTCCAGAGGACGAAGCCGGCCCAGGCGGTGTGCAAAAACATCAGGATCAGCGCGACCAGCCCGGTAATCCCGTGCAAATTCAGCGAATTGCCGTCGGCGAGCAGCTTCATGAAAGCCGTTCCGACTGTATCGAAGACAAGCCCCAGGCCAAAAAAGACGAAGTGCTTCCAGGCAAGCTCCTTGGCACGGTGCTCCGACCAGACTCCGATTGTATACGAGGCGAGCGCCAAATTGATGAAAATGACAGCCCATACTAGCATAAAAAATCATCTCCCATTCGCTTCTTGATTGTCTACACGGTTGAGTGTAGGAAAAGAAGATGAACGGAAGATGAACAACGAGGGGATTATGCCGATTTACGCCTGGCGCTTTTTTCGCAGGAGCAGCCATATAATCAGGGTGGTAAGAGCCGCCTTCCACAGCTTTGGCCAAAAGTCAGCGACCATTCCGTCGTAGACGTAGGCTGATGCCATTTCAAGCGGAGTGGCTCCCGGCGCGAATTGGATGGCTACGCCGAAGCCGAGCATGGCAGGCAGACTGTAAAACAGGTAGCTGGCAAAAAGCAGAAACAGCCATTTTGGCAAAAGGAAGCCCTCCTTTCCGGTTTGTTTGATTGCGTCTAGCGAACAAACGTGTTTTTTACCCGTTTGGACAGGCGGAAGTACGGTATCCAGATCATGACAAAAATGCCGTTGCGTGCATCGAAAAACACCTTCGCTAAAATTGGATGAATTTCATAAAAATGACTAGATCATGGTAATGGATCGCGCCTTCTTCGTCAATGGAAAAAGCAACCGGGAATCGGGAAACTCGCCAGGCAAGGGAGGAATCGGCGGTAGCCAGATCGTATTCATACGCAAACAGGCTTGAAGGAGGCAATAAAATGAAGCCGATTCGCTATGAACGCAGAAAATATACGCAAGGTCCGACGCCGATCGAGCGTCTGGAGAGGCTGTCGCAGGTGCTGGGCGGCCCGCACATTTCCATCAAGCGCGACGACTTGCTCGGCTTGACGGCTGGTGGCAACAAGACGCGAAAGCTGGAGTATTTGGTTGCCGACGCGATCCGGCAAGGCGCAGATACACTGATTACGTGCGGCGCTGTCCAATCGAATCATTGCCGTCTGACACTGGCTGCGGCGGTTCGCGAAGGGCTGCGTTGCCAGCTCGTTTTGTCGGCGCCCGAGACAGGCGACTACAATCCGCAGGCGGGCGGGAACCATCTGTTGTTTCATTTGCTTGGCGCCAAACAGATCGAGGTCATTCCCGCAGACGGCGATATGCTTGCGGCGATGGAAAAGCTGGCGGACAGTCTGCGAGAAGCAGGCAGGAAGCCGTACCTGATTCCGGTTGGCGGCTCCAACGAGATCGGCTCGCTTGGCTACATGGCGTGCGCAGAGGAAATCGAGCAGCAAGCGTGGGAGAGCTGCACTCCGTTTGATTACGTGGTGACGGCAACAGGCAGTGGCGGGACGCAAGCGGGTCTGATCGCCGGGTTTTTGGCGAGACAATCGTCTGCCAAAGTGATTGGCGTCAATGTCAGCCGCGACCGCGCCGCCCAGGAAGCGAAAGTACAGGAGCTGCTTGCGCGCACCGCCGCCGAGGTCGGTCTGCAAGCGACGATCCAGGCAGATGTGGTGCAGTGCGAAGATCGCTTTGTCGGGCCAGGCTATGCGATTCCGACAGAGGAAATGGTCGAAGCCGTGCAGCTCGTCGCCCGCACAGAAGGAATTTTGCTCGACCCGGTTTACACAGGCAAAGCGATGGCGGGGTTGATCGGGCTGATTCGCGAAGGGCGCTTTTCGCAAGATGACCATGTGCTTTTTCTGCACACGGGTGGCGCTCCGGCACTTTACACGGCGTCCGAGCTGTTTTTGCCCAAGCAGGGATGACGGTGTACTTGCAGCTGCTTGCGAGACGAGAGACGAAAAGGAGACAGATAAATGCTTGATGTTGTTGCCTGCGGCGAGCTTTTGATTGATTTCACGCCGATGCCCCATCCCGAACCGGGGAAAATGGCGTATGAACAAAATCCGGGCGGAGCAGTGGCAAATGTGCTTGCTGCTTTGTCGCGGTTTCATAAAAAGACAGCTTTTCTCGGCGCAGTCGGAAACGATGCGTTCGGCCGCTTTCTGAAGCAGACGCTGATGGACCTGGAGATCGGGACTGACGGGCTTGTCCTGACGGATGCTGCCTTGACCACGCTCGCCTTTGTACACATCGACGCGAGTGGCGAGCGCTCGTTTTCGTTTGCCCGCAACCCCGGAGCAGATACGCAGCTTCGCGAGGCGGACATAGATGAGGAAATGATCGCGCAAGCAAGGCTGTTTCATTTCGGCTCCTTGTCTTTGACCCATGAACCAGCGCGCAGCGCAACCTGGAAGGCTGTAGATATAGCGAAAAGACACAAGCTGCTCGTATCGTTTGATCCAAACATTCGCGAAAGCTTGTGGCCGGACATGGAACAGGCGAAGGCAATGGCGCTGCACGGGATCAGACAAGCGGACATCGTCAAGCTGTCGGAAGAGGAGCTGGAGCTGCTCGCTCCGGCAAGCGGTTTGGCAGAGGCGACAGAGTGGCTGATGGAAACTTGCCGCAATCAGGCGATCTTCGTCACTCGCGGCAAAGCGGGCTGTTACTTCCGAACGGAAAAAGAGCAGGGGATGGTTCCAGGCTACGCGGTCGATGCGGTCGATACGACCGGGGCAGGAGACGCGTTTTTGGGGGGCTTGCTTTATCAGGTGCTGGAAGCCAAGCAGTCGCTTCGCTCCATGGACAATGACACGCTGACACGTATGGTTCGCTTCGCCAATGCGGCAGGAGCGCTCACCACCACGCGGACGGGCGCGATTCCGGCGCTGCCAGCGCTGGCTGATGTCGAGCGGTTTGTGGCAGAAAATCGCATATAGCACGGTTCAGCCGATTCTCTGTCAGAAAATAACGGGGAATCGGCTTTTTTGGCGAGCGATTTGATATACTATTCGTAATTTCGCATTTCTATGGAAGAAGTGGGTATGAACCATGATTTTTCTCGAAGTGATCTTGCCTGTCTTGCTGATCTTTTTGTCGGGCTACATTCTTCAGCGCAAGTTCCGAATGGATTTGAAGCCGATTTCGTCGCTGGCGATCTACGTGTTGACCACGGCGCTTGTCTTTCGCACGTTTTACAAGACCGAGCTTGATCTGCAATTGTTTTACATCGTCGTCATCTCGCTGTTGCTGCTCGGAGCGCTGATCGTGCTCACCCAGCTTACGGCTCGCCTGTTTCGCTACGACAAAGCGCAGGAGAGCGCCCTGATGCTTTCCACCGCCTTCATGAACAGCGGGAACTACGGGACTCCGATCATTTTGTTTGCTTACGGGGAGGCCGGGTTTACGTATGCGGTCCAAATCATGGTTTTTCATTCGATCATCATGGGGGTATTCGGCGTCTACTTCGCTTCGCGGGGCGGGGGTGGCGCGGGCACGGCGATTCGGGCGATTTTCAAGCAGCCTTCCAACTACGCGGTTGTGCTGGCGATTTTGCTGCAACAAGGCAATGTCGTGATTCCAGCGGGCTACTATCAGGCGATTGATCTCGTGGCGCAGGCAGCGATTCCGGTCGTCATGCTGATTCTCGGGATGCAGCTTGCCAACGTATCGTCCAAAGCTTTGGAGTGGCAAGGATTGAGCGCCGCCAGTGTCATTCGGCTGGTCGCTTCGCCTGTGCTCGCTTACGTGATCTGTCTGTTTTTCCCGATTGATCCTTTGCTGCAAAAAGTGCTGGTCATACTCGCAGCGATGCCGTCTGCTGCGACGACAGCGATTTACGCGATCCAGTTCAACATGCGTCCGCAATTTGTTTCCAGCAGTGTCCTGGTCACGACCGTGTTCAGTGTAGGGACGCTGACGATCTTGCTGAATCTGCTGCACTAGCCGATTCAACTGCCGAGGCAATCGCGCCACACCGAAAAGGTTGCCAAGGCATTGCTTTTTTCTATATGATGAGAACAAGAATCGTTTTCAACAAAATCAAAACCGGGAGATTGCCATGCATGCCACATCCATTCATTCCATCTACGACAGTTATATTGACGCGCTGCCGAACATTCGGCTTGATGACATCGGGACGGAGATGGCGGGGGATGACTTGTCCGGTTGGAACGGATACATCAACAGAATGATGCCTCGTCCTGGACTGGAGATTGTCGATTCCTTCCATCGTTTTCAGGATGATCACGCCATGCGTTTTCGCTCGGAAGCCGCCATGGTGGAGCTGAGCTTTTGCTTGCAAGGAACGGGGGAGGTAGCGGTTTCGGGCGGTTCCCAGCACGATCTCGTTCCGGACAGCTGCTCGCTGCAATTAATGCGGGATTTTCAAGCCGACTTTTGCTATATGGCCCAAGCGCCGTTTCGTTCGGTAGCGATCGGGATTTCCGTCGAGCTGTTCAACGAATGGCTTGCGCAAATCGACGAAGGAACGCCGTATACGTTTGAAAGCTTGTTGGGCAACCGTCCTTTTCGCATGTTCCGCATGCCGCTTCGGCCAGATTTGATGATGCGGCTCCAGCAGCTGATCGCGCCGCCTGCGTCTCAGCCCAGATTGCGGCGGCTTCATGCGGAAGGCAAGACGCTGGAAATCGCTGCGCACGCCTTCGACATGCTGCTGTTTGAGCGAGAGGCGGAAGTCACCCGACCCTTTTTGTCCCGCAGCGATCGGGAAAAAATTCATAGCGCCAGAGAAATTTTGCTGGCGAATATGGAGGCGCCGCCTTCCTTGATCGAGCTGGCACGCATGGCGCAGTTGAACGAATACAAGCTGAAAATCGGCTTCAAAGAGGAGTTTGGCACGAGCGTCTTCGCGTACTTGCGGGAAAAGCGCCTGGAAAAAGCGCTGGAACTGCTGCGCTTGGGCGAGATGAATGTCAGCCAGGTAGCGTTGTCGGTCGGCTTTTCCAACTTCAGTCACTTTTCCGAAGCGTTCCGCAAACAGTACGGAATGAATCCGTCCGATGTGAAGCGGGGCAGGTATATTTTGTAGCGAAAAAAGCGGGAGCGATGTCTCTCGCTTTTTTCTATTATCCCGCCAACCGTAGTTTTCGCCCTCGTCCGGTAGTTGCAAACAGCTGGCAAAGGTACGATCAAGCGTAGTTGTTGAGAATTATTATCACAGATGATGGAGGCTGACGGAAGGTATGGCAAAAAGAAAGCACGGCTGGATCGCGGGATTGCTCGGTTTGGCGTTACTTGTAGGGGGATGCAGTCAAGCTGCTGACAACAGTGCAGGCGGACAAGCGCCAGCAGACAAGCCGGCTGCGCAAACAGCAGAAACGCGGACAGTCAAGGATGCAGCAGGCGAAGTAACCATCCCGGCCAATCCGCAAAGAATCGCGGACGTATCTGGATCGACTGAGGAGCTGTTGGCGCTCGGCATTCGTCCCGTGCTGACCGCGAACAGCCAGTATGAAAGCCCGATGGATTTGACGCCGATTTTGCAAAAAGAGCTGGGAAAAGACGTGACCGTGGCGGGCTGGTTTCAAAATGAGGTAAGTGTCGAGGCGATCGTCGCAGCCAATCCCGATCTGATTCTCGTGGGTCCGGCCCAGGAAAAAATTTACGAGCAGTTGAACAAAATTGCCCCGACCGTGCGCGTGCCTTACGGTTTCAACGCGTTTCGCGAGCGGTTCGACTTTGTGGCGAATACGCTCGGGAAAAAACAGCAGATGGACGAATGGCTGAAAGCGTACGATGACCATGCGAAGCAGCTGCACGATCAGATTGTGGCAACTACCAAAGAGGAATCGTTCGCAGTGATCGAAGCGACGCAAAAAGGGATTCGCCTCTACGCGAAAACCGGGCTGGCTGACATGATTTTCTCCGACTTGAAGCTGCCGAAAGCGGCGGGAATACCGGAGCCAGATCCGTGGGGAGGCAAGGAGACGGACCTGGAGGGACTGTCGACGCTCAATCCCGACCATATCGTGCTGCTCGCCGATTCCGAGCACAATGTGCTGGAAGATACCGCGATTTGGAACAATATGAAGGCGAAGAAAAACGGCAAGGTGTACCGCGTCACTACAAAACAGAGCTACAACGAAGCGTTTTTTGCCCTCGGGAAAAAGGCGATGATCGAGCAGGTAGCGGCAGATATTTTGCAAAAGAACCAAAAATAGCAAAAGCGGGCACGAGCAAAAAACGGATGCTTTTCAGGCGTCCGTTTTTTCATAGGCGGCGCTTGACCGACTTCACTGTGTATGTTGTATGATGAGCGAAAAAGACATTCTGCCAAAGGAGATCGCCATGTGCCGAAATATTAAAACCTTGTTCAATTTCTCCCCTCCCGCTACCGAAGATGAGGTTCAGGCAGCCGCGCTGCAGTTTGTGAGAAAGCTCTCGGGCTTCAACACGCCCTCCAAAGCAAACGAAGAGGCGTTTCAGCGGGCGGTCAAAGAGGTAACAGCAGTCGCCCAGACTTTGCTCGATTCATTGGTGACAAACGCAGAGCCGCGCAACCGCGAGACGGAAATCGAACGCGCCCGCGCAAGAAATGCCAAACGATTCGGCACGCCCCAATCCCAATCGGCTGACTCTGTTGATTGAATTTTTTGCCGCTTATCATCGTTTTGTGATTTTGTTTATCATAACTCTATCAGATCGTTTCTATTTTCCCTCCTCGTCTTTTGTATTATCTTGGGGACAAAGGGGAGAGATCCATCATGGAGAAGATAAATCTGACAGAACAATTTTCGTGGATACAACAGTCTTTACGTTCAACGGTCGTAGGGGAGCTGAACGATTCGGCGATCAAGCTGGAGCAGCTTTCGGGAGAATATCCCTGGCAGCAGCACGACCACAAGGACGAAATGATTCTCGTCGTAAACGGAAGATTGCTATTGATGTCCCATGAGCGCAATATTTGGATCGAGGCTGGCGAATTGCTCGTCATACCAAAAGGAACGGCGTACAAATGGTTCGTGCCCAACGGAGTTTGCCATCTGTTGGTGATCGAGCCGAAACAGCTGGCGGCGCTCAAGCGTTGTTCGTGATAGATTGCAAGCAAGCATGAAAGATAGATGGCGTGAACGAGATAGCTGTCATTGTCGGGACCAAGCGGCGGCGAAAAAACTACGATTATACGAGTTGAGTAGTCATTGAAAGTAGGAGCAAAAATAGTTTTAGTCCGAATATTAACTGGTTTTTAAATATGAGCCTTTATGGTGCGCTGTAGTCTTTATACAGGGTGCCCTTTTGGCATTCATGTTCATAATTTTTAGTTTTTATTCTTTTTTTGAATGAAACAAACGATCCTAGACAAAATGTCGCCCGCCCTCACTCTTTATAGAAAAAAATTTTACAAAAGAATGTTTACTGAGAAATATGTGTCTGTAAGTAACTTCCAATTTGTTGAAAACGTATTATATTATGGTATTTGGATGTGATCAAACCCATACATTAGGACTTGAAAATGAGGTGAATGAAGAATGTTGAATAAAACTAGGAAATGGATTATTGCTGTTGCTCTCGTTTCAATTGCTTTAACGATTTTTTTTCAATTCAAAGACTTACCTGGAAATATGGGCGCGCTTCTTACAGTTAAAGAATTAATCAATAAGCACAACAAACAATTAAATGAACTGGCAGATGAAGGTGCTGAAAATCATACCAATGTCCAATTTGCTGAAGGTAAGTATTATATCGATGTGAATAAAAATGTTATTACAAGTGAAGGTAAAAATCGCGTAAATCACTATGAATATGTTCTTGTATACGAAGATCTGGAATGGAAAGTAATCAAAGAGAGATTTACTTATACAGCTAAATAGCCTACTAATTAGAAAACGAATATTGTAATATTTTCCATATAAATGTAATATGAAGTCGATTTTTTCATTCAAATAAATGGAAAATTGGGAGTGGTTTTTGTGAAAAAAGCAAAATTTGCAGTATTTGCCGCATTGTCCTTAAGTTTAGGATTCAGTGTTGCTCCACCTCAAGCTTTCACTGCAAAAGCAGAAGTTAACGAAAAACAGATTACACCAGGACTTCGAGAAGCGATTGATAACTTCCTCAAAAAAAGAGAAGAAGCAATTAATAATGGAGATTTTAGCAGTCTACCGTTTGATAAAACAGATGAAACAGCCATTTATTTTCGATATATTAACGATGTTCAAAATTTTGCAATAACGGATTACGAAACGTCTTATGATATGAAAGGTATAACTGAAAACAAGGATAACTATGAGGTACATATTTACCTGATCCAAGAATTTGTTGTAAATAACTCGATTGAGTCTGGTTTTGCAGATGATGTGAAGGTGGTGCTTAATAAGCCTGCTGCATCATTGAATAAGAATAGCCTTGTTAATGACTCAAATGAAACGTCAAATGATTTTGAAATTGTAAAAATGTCTTCTGACACCCTTGAAACGGATTTAAATAGTGAGGGTGTAATCAAGAAGGGGAAAGATTTTAAGGCTAAAATGAAAAAACAAAATACAAAAAAACAAAATACAAAAAAACAACTATCGATTGAAGCTCCAGAAGGTGCTGCCCTAGCTTCATATTCTTACGATGGATCGGAAGCTGCTGATTATGCCTTGGATTATGCTTTAAATCCGAATCCTAATTACTACACCTGGAACAACGATTGCACAAACTTTGTCTCTCAAGCACTGAATTATGGTGGGATTCCCGAAAGAGGTACTACATCAGGTAACTATAAAAAATGGTATTATCGTGATAGATGGGACGTCTCTAACAGTTGGATTAATGTCGATGATTTCTACGAAGTAGCTACAAACTCGTATACGATCTTCGGGTCAGATTTGGATTACGCAAGTGAGCTTAGTCTAGGAGATGTAGTTCAATACGACATCGATAGCGATGGAGACTGGAACCACACTGCCATCGTAACTAAACTCACAAATAATGGTCGATACGATATTCCCCTTGTCTCTTATCATTCTTCCAATAGAAAAAATGTCGCTTGGGATTATTTTGTTTCAAAGTACGATGAGTGTGATTACAGATTAATTGATATCCATGAGTAAGAGGTTGAGTTAGTTTTAACTGGATAGAAAAACCCGTCTCCTATGATTAAGAGACGGGTTTGCGAGTGGTTGATACTATTCATGCCCTGCGGCTTTGTACTATAGGCGAAAAAAGGGTTGACTTTCCGGTATTTTGGTATGTAATTAATACGGATAGCTGCAACTCTTTTTTGAGGTGATGAACGTTGGAAGACGGCGTCTATGTCCTGATCAAAAAAGGCGATCCGGAGCTTGTGCAAAAACGCCAGTTTCTTCGTCAGGATGAGTACACCATTGGACGGAGAGGGAGCCAACTTGCGCCTGACATCGCTTTTTCCAGCCCATACGTGTCGAGACGGCATGCCGTGATCCGCAAGATCGTCAATCGCTATACGATTTCCGATCTGGACAGCAAGCATGGAACAGAAGTCAACGGGCAGAGCGTCCGCCAAGCGCCGCAGCCGTTATTTCACGGCGATCTGATCAGCCTTGCCAAAGGAGTCGTCGAGCTGGTCTTTTTTGCGGAGGGCAGTGAGTTGGACGTGACCAGGGAATTTTCTTTTCCGCTGGTGCAATCGATGGTTTCGACTGTTTCCACGACAGGATTGGTCATCAACCTGGAGCGGCGCGAGATTCGCCTGGATGGTGCGAGGATTCATTTGACAGGAAAAGATATGGATTTGCTGATGCTTTTGTATCAACGGGCCAATCAGGCAGTCAGCTATGAGGAAATCATGGTGTCGATCTGGCCGGAAAGAATGATTTACACAGACAATAGCGTGCCGGATGTGGGACGCGCCGAAATCAATGCGCTCGTGTACCGTTTGCGCAAACGGCTGGGCAAGTACGGGGAAAAGGTCACCACGATTCCTCGCTTCGGCTATATGTGGGAAGATTGAACAAGGGAGACGAGCCAGTGGTCTTCCTTTTTTCCATGCGCTTTTTCCTGTTGAATTGTCTGACACTTATCATTTGTTTGTGAGTGTGATCTGATGATTTCATCAGTTTTCTTCCATTTATTCTCTAATCCGGCTGGTTTATCGTGGGAAAGGGAAGGTGAGGAACTGGTGAAAAAGGCTTGGATATGTTTTTGGAGTGTCTTTCTCGTAATTCTTTCGGGATTTGTCTTCCTTTTTTGGGACTATTGGAAGGAAGGGCCGAAAACGGACGGGGAAATGGCGAAGGCGGCGTTTACCGCTTATACGACGAATTGGAAAAATCAGCAGTTTGCACATATGTACGAACAGCTTTCACTGGATACAAAGGCAAAGGTGACAAAAGACGAGTTCGTTTCACGATACGAGAACATTTACGGCGGGATCGAAGCCAAACCGATCCTCGTCGAGCCGCTTTACAACGGAGATGTCGTCCCGACTGAGGATGGGAAAATCAACTTCCATTACCGGATCAAGCTGGACACATTCGTCGAACCGATTTCGTTTACAGGAAAAGCAACCTTGATCAAAGAGACGCAAAACGACAAAAAAGATTGGTACATCCATTGGAATCCGTCTTTTTTATTTCCCGGGATGCAGGAAGGGGATAAGGTGCGCGCCAACACGCTGTATCCGAAGCGGGGAGAAATATTGGACCGGGCCGGACGCAGGCTGGCTACGAGCCGGATCGTGGTCGATGTCGGGATTCGTCCAGATGAATGGAGCAAAACGCCTCCAGCCGGGAGGACACAAGTCAGCAAGCTGTTGCAAATACCGCTGGCAAACCTGATGAGTGTGGTGAGTGCCAATGCCGGGAAGTCTGGCTCGTTTGTCCGCATCGCAACTTTGCCGGAGGATGATGCACGCTTGCAAACTTTGCAACAAACCGCGAGCATCGTTTTGCAGAAAAAGCAGGTCAGGTACTACCCGTATCAGGCTGCGGCGGCTCATTTGGTCGGCTACACGGGTGCGATTAGCCAGGAGGAGTACGAAAAGCGCAAAGACATGGGCTACCGCACCTCGGATATCGTCGGCAAGGCGGGGCTGGAACAGCTTTTTGAACAGCAATTGCGCGGGGAATCAGGCGGCCGGATCGCGATTGTCGGTGCAGACGGGACGGTGAAAAAAATCGTGGCGGAGCAACCCGCCAAAAACGGGCAGCCACTCGCCCTGACGATCGACGCTACTGTCCAGCAAACGATTTACAGCGAGTTCAAGCAGGATGCTGGGACAGCCGCAGCGATTTCGCCCGCGACGGGAGAAGTTTTGGCGCTGGTCAGCTCGCCATCGTATGATCCAAACGCATTTGTGCTCGGCATGTCGACAGAAGAGTGGAAAAAGCTCAATGACGATCCGGGCAAGCCTTTGCTGAATCGCTTTGCCCGCGGCTTTGCGCCAGGGTCTACCTTCAAGCCGCTTACCGCGGCAATGGGACTTGCGACCGGAGCGATTACGCCAGCCGATACTGTTTCGGTCAAAGGACTGCATTGGCAAAAGGACGCCTCCTGGGGCGCATACGAAGTGACGCGGGTGAGTGACTACGGAGCGCCCGTCGACCTGAAAAAAGCACTCGTCTACTCGGACAATATTTATTTTGCCAAGGCGGCGCTGTCCATCGGGGAGGAGCCGTTCGTGGCACAGGGAAAGCAGCTTGGCTTTGACGAGGCGGTGCCGATCCCGTATCCGCTCGATCCGTCCCGGCTTGCCAACAACGGCATGAGAAACGAGATCCAGTTGGCAGACTCGGGCTATGGGCAGGGCGAGGTGACAATGACGCCGCTTCACTTGGCACTCGTGTACAGCGCTTTTGTCAACGAGGGAAACATCGTGTACCCGTCGCTGCTTCAGGGCGAGCAAAAAGAGCGGTATTGGAAGCGTGAAGCGATTCCGCCCCAAGTGGCAGCCATCGTCAGGGACGATCTTGTGCAGGTGATGGAAGACCCCCGCGGCACAGGCCGGGGAGCGCGCGTGCCGGGCATCCGCATGGCGGGCAAGACCGGCACCGCAGAATTGAAGCAAAAAAAGGGCGAGCAAGGACAGGAAAACGGTTGGTACGCGGTGTTCAATGTGGATGATCCGCGCCTGCTGGTCACGATGATGGTCGAGGACGTCAGAGGCCGCGGCGGCAGCCATGTGCTCGATGCGCGAATCAAGCGGATTTTTTCCAAGCTGTTGCAGGGCGTGGGGGCGTAAGCAGCATAGAGCAAGCGTTTCGTTTCGCTAGTTTCGCTAGGATAGAAGCAGAGAGAAAAGGACAGAGGAGCGGTGGGAGCAATGAGCAGGCGAGTAGAGGGTGAAAAGCAGATGAGATTGGCGGCATGTACGGCTGCTTGGGGAATCGTCACGGAGCCGTCCGTGCAGAAAGCGGGTTTTTGTTTGCCGCGCTCGCGGTGTTCCGACAGCAAAAGGCGTTGGAGAAAGCCGCAAGCGTGGAGCTGGTGGAAAAGCTGGAGAAACTCGTAGGGAACGCGAGTGCAACTGAGCGAGGGACTTGCTGCACATGAGCCGTTTTCAGTATGGACGGTTGTGTGCAGTTTTTTTGTGGGATTGTAGCGGAATGGAATGAAGTGGTCTGTTCACGCAGGGGGGATTTGTACGGGAGCGGACTTGCCGTATTAAAGGAGAGTGATTTGTTTGGGGAGTTGGATGAAGGAAGTGGCGGTTGAAAGATATTTGCGTTTGTGGATGAAAAGTTGTTTGGGTGCTGGATCGTGTAAAGAAATGGATAGATGGGATGGGGGATAATGTTTTATTATAAGTATGAGGGCGAATGGTTACCCTGTAGCGAGGAAAAAGAAATGAACAAGATGCGTACAGCCGATTTTCGAGGATAGGGCGTGATTTTTGACGAGAAGTGAATCCTCGAAAAAAGAGCGGGTTCTTGTTGGCAGTGAGTATGAGGAAAGCCTTGGCGTTATTGAGGTTAAGCATGGTAGTCAAAGTCGGTTACATTGGAGACCCGAGAAGTTAGGGGACTGAAACAATTTTATGGTATTATTATGAGAAAGACTTCTCGTTGTTACATTGGAGACCCGAGAAGTTAGGGGACTGAAACCAGAATTGCAGGTTATCAAAATCGATGTTGATTGCTTGTTACATTGGAGACCCGAGAAGTTAGGGGACTGAAACTTATCTAGGTAGCTTGTGGTACTACCTGGGAGAACAGCGTTACATTGGAGACCCGAGAAGTTAGGGGACTGAAACTGGACGGCTCTGATCCGACTGTTCGATATACTGGGCCGTTACATTGGAGACCCGAGAAGTTAGGGGACTGAAACCCCTGTATTTGCCGATAATCACGCGTTCCGTTGCCGTTGTTACATTGGAGACCCGAGAAGTTAGGGGACTGAAACGACTATCGAATTGTGTTTGCCCCTCATCCCACACGCGTTACATTGGAGACCCGAGAAGTTAGGGGACTGAAACCCCGTCGCTGCACAGCCTGCTCCCTCTCGATGCTGGTCGTTACATTGGAGACCCGAGAAGTTAGGGGACTGAAACATTGCTGCAGGCCATCTAAATCGGTCCAGCCAATCGGGTTACATTGGAGACCCGAGAAGTTAGGGGACTGAAACTGGGTGAACTGCGAAAGCAAAAATGCGTAGGTGTGGCGTTACATTGGAGACCCGAGAAGTTAGGGGACTGAAACATGGAATCAGGCTTTATTTCGGAAGGGTTGTCTCAAGCGTTACATTGGAGACCCGAGAAGTTAGGGGACTGAAACGGATCATGGCGATGGCACTCGATGAGAACCGGAACCGTTACATTGGAGACCCGAGAAGTTAGGGGACTGAAACTAGTTTGTATGAAGAAGATGTTGGCAAGCCATACATCCGTTACATTGGAGACCCGAGAAGTCAGGGGACTGAAACAGGGTAAGTCAACCAGGACTCGTTTCCCCTGCTCGCGGTTACATTGGAGACCCGAGAAGTCAGGGGACTGAAACCGCACATGGATCCGAAAAGCCGGCCACAGCCCCGCGAGTTACATTGGAGACCCGAGAAGTCAGGGGACTGAAACAGGACACCAGTTTGGCTGTTTTTTTGTACTCCTCCCAAAGTTACATTGGAGACCCGAGAAGTCAGGGGACTGAAACCGGCGGGCAATAAAAATAGCCCCGGTCGGCTCGGGGTTACATTGGAGACCCGAGAAGTCAGGGGACTGAAACGCTGCGCAATGCCAATGTTGTCGTAACGGATTTTTGGGTTACATTGGAGACCCGAGAAGTCAGGGGACTGAAACCGTCTGCAAACTCATCTGTGTTGAGAAAGACATCCAGGGTTACATTGAAGACCCGAAAAGTTAGGGGACTGAAACGTGTGTGATCTCCACAAGACACCCGTTTACTTCTGCAGTTACATTGAAGACCCGAAAAGCAAGGAACTGAAAACCTGGTTCTCCTGCACCGTCCCCATCTTCCTAGTTACATTACAGATCCAAATGGTGCGGCTCCCGCCACGCACATCATGAAAGCCAGAGTAAAGTGTGGGCTATGCTTATCAGAAGTTTCTGAATGGAACAGCAAAGATGAGGAACCTAGTTGTCGATGCATGTGAAAAGGGACTGCTAGTTAGCAGGCTTGTATCAATTTACGTTCACACACCTTGATGATTGCGAAGCAGGACAGCATTTCCAGCGGCGTTGTTGAGAAGTAAGACACTTCAAAAAGATTCCACTTGGTCGATAAAGCAAAGCTCAAGGTTAACGCCCATTCTTTGTCAGAAAGGCACTTCATTTTCCGACTCAACGAAAAAACTGAAACGAACATCCCCCCGTATATTTGTCAAAATGAAATAACGCCCTGATGAAAATAGAAAAAGAGAGCAGTATGAAAGACGATTTCACATTATGT
Source organism: Brevibacillus sp. HD3.3A (assembly GCF_013284375.2). Lineage (NCBI taxonomy): Bacteria > Bacillati > Bacillota > Bacilli > Caryophanales > Paenibacillaceae > Brevibacillus > Brevibacillus sp. HD3.3A. The sequence continues at coordinate 4,882,902 of NZ_CP085874.1, read as the reverse complement.
TACGTTCTGAAAGCTTAAACAGTAAATTGGACTACTCTCCATGGGAATTTTGAAGCGTTCGAGTGGCGGTTGAAGTCGTTATTTTATGTTAGTGGATGAAAAAGTCTTTTTGGTGCTAAAGGAATGGATAGATGAGATGTGGGATAATGTTTTACAATAAGTATGAGAGCGAATGCTTACCCTTTAGCGGGGAAAAAATAAATGAACAAGATGCGTACAATGATTTTCGAGGATAGGGCGTGAGTTTTGACAAGAAATGAATCCTCGAAAAAAGAGCGGTTTCTTGCTAGTATTGAGTATGGGGAAAGCCTTGCTGTGACTAGGATTAAGTATGGTAGTCAAAGTCGGTTACATCGAAGACCCGAGAAGCTAGGGGACTGAAACTATACTTCACCTTTGACAATTACGCAGACCACGACAGGTTACATCGAAGACCCGAGAAGCTAGGGGACTGAAACAGGTAAGAAAAGAGCGTTCCGAAGGCGTTACCGAGGGTTACATCGAAGACCCGAGAAGCTAGGGGACTGAAACTTGTGATTGGAGATTACAAGGGAGGGAGGAACGAAGGGTTACATCGAAGACCCGAGAAGCTAGGGGACTGAAACTCATATGAAACCATCGCAAGAGCCGGAAGCATGAGCAGTTACATCGAAGACCCGAGAAGCTAGGGGACTGAAACCGAAATCATCCAATACAATCGACTTGCGCTTGGAAACGTTACATCGAAGACCCGAGAAGCTAGGGGACTGAAACAACAATTGCGATAATGTCGAATTGATTGTTGATGACGTTACATCGAAGACCCGAGAAGCTAGGGGACTGAAACTAGAACATTGATGGCTTCAACCATCCATTGATACGCAGTTACATCGAAGACCCGAGAAGCTAGGGGACTGAAACTCCGTCGTTTTGCGAATCTGCATGTCATAGGTGTGCAGTTACATCGAAGACCCGAGAAGCTAGGGGACTGAAACCTGCTCCACCGTGTCGATCGACATTAACAGAAAATTCAGTTACATCGAAGACCCGAGAAGCTAGGGGACTGAAACCCCACATTTCTGACTGGCTGACGTACCCACGGCAAGAAGTTACATTGAAGACCCGAAAAGTTAGGGGACTGAAACTCATCGCCTGGATAACGCTTCATTTTTTCCAGGATCTCGTTACATCGAAGACCCGAAAAGCAAGCGGAATTGAAACTAAGGCTCTTGCATTTTTGTTCGTATTTGGTTATCTCGTTATATTACAAATCCGAAAAAACAGAAGACTGTAACTAAGCTGGCCTTGCCTGCTCGCGATGCTCCGACAACAAAAGATGCTAGAGAAAGTAGATTTGATGGAAAAGATGGAAAAACTTATAAAAGACGCGAAAAAAGCTGCACGAGAGACTTGCTGCACATAAACCGTTTTCAATATGGACGGTTGTGTGCAGTTTTTTTGTGGGGATTGTAACAAAATACAAGCTACATCGTCTTACTAATGAAGCCTTAAACATAAATGGAAAAAAATGTTGAAAATAGAAAAATTAAAGATTAATATGCAAAAAATTTCAAAATATTTTTAGCGAGGGGTATTGTTGAATAGAAAGCTTGTAGCAAGTTTTATTACTTCTTGCGTTGTTCTGGCGACAATCACTACTGCATTCGCAGCTACTCCGATGGGGATAGCACAATCAGAAGCGTCAATCAGTGGAAATCTGTCTACGGCAGGGGGAGAAAAACATTATGTAATATCTTCGTATGGTATTACGCGTGATATCTCCTCTAGAGTAAAATCTAGTGATATTAAGCAAATCATTTCCTTTGCCATTATTACTAGAAACGGGAAGAAAGTTTCCTCAAAAACAACAGAAGATTCCTATGTTAAATCTTTGAAAGCAAAGATTAGTAATCAGGAGGAATATGGAAAAGCGATATGGGAGGTAGCCGCCAGCGGGGATGTTTACTATACCGATGGGACAACAGATAGCGGTATTAATTATGAAGAACAGGAATTTAACGTAAAGTAAAGATGATGCATAGCTATGGGGGAGAGTATGGTTAAAAGTATTCTATCTATAGGATTGCTGGCATTTACTGTGTTCTCAGCAGCTACAGTTTATGCTGAAATGACAGAATTTTCATCGGACGTTTATATAGCGTCTGAAACATCTACAAAACATACGGCGGGATTTACCGCTATCACTGAATCTGATGTCAAGTGTGCAAAAATTACGGTGCAGTCTACTATCTATTTCAATGCAAAGAAGCAAGGTGAGACAGAAAGAGCAACCAATTATAATTCATATAAGGTCAAACAAACAGGAGAAAGGAAAGTAGTTAATCCTACGAAGAAAGGGTATTGGGAAATAAGCAGCTTTCATGAAGAGTATGCAAAAAAGGAAGATAAATTGACAGAAGAAAATCACTCATACGATGATGCGATTTGGATGCCTTAATATAGTGAAAAGGAGATATTACCATGAAAAAATCGGTTGAATTGCATTAGCTTTAGCGTTTTCCGTTATCGGTTATGCAAATGCAAGCAAGCAAGATGACATGGTGATTGTAAAACAAAGAATTGCAGAGTTTAAAGAAAAGGTTGACAATGACATTGCAAGCAGCTTTGACATTAATCTGGACGACTTGAAAAAGCTGGATCACAAAGAGGTTTTAAAAAGTGAAGAGTATAAGGGGATTGCTAAAATAGTAATGAATATCATGCTTGAGCAAGCAAACGGTGATGTAGTGCCAAGTATTTATATGGATGAAGAGAACAATGAGATGTACATTTTGGAAAAACAAGCGGATGGTACAAATATCTTGCATAAGTATAGCAAGAATAATGAAGGCTCTGATACTAAACGAACTGTTGGCGCAAAAAATATAGGCACAGATAAAGAGGGCTGGAATGAAATTAGCACGGAAAAAAGTGAGGGAAAAATCATAGACTTCGAAGAGGTAAAATAAGAGCAATTAAAACCCGCAATACCATTCTTGTCCTTTTGCAAAATAAATACAAAAAAGCGGCTAAGCAAAAAGCGCTGACCAACTATCGGTCAATGAAGTGCACCTCCTAAAATAGACATTGGATTAAACCTCCTGGTAGATCCGATGCAACCTAAGGGGTGTATTTTTGTTGAAAAAAAGCCCAGCCTTTAGAAGCTAACCTGACAAGTTCATGCTAGAATCCGTGCGGCTGCATAGAGAGAAAAGACAGACATACCATTGAATCATGAAGCATCCCTGAAACAGCAACAAACAGGTCAAACTATGTCACCCCTAAAAAACCATCCATACAGCAAATAAAAAGTACGACCGAAAATCCGGAAATCGCAGACAATCAATCAATCAGTTTAACCCTTCGACCCGTCGAGAGAGCCTTTACGCTTTTTACGGCCTCCTTTGTTTTCCATCCCCGCTCCCTGATGCGCGGGGGCACGGCAGACGAGCTATAATAGTGGATAGCTAAAAGGGATACAGGAGAGGAGGGGCCAACGTTGCATGCTGACGAGGTTTATCGACAGTTCCGACAGATGATTTTTTCCGTGCAGAGCGTATCGCTTGTCACATGTGCTCACCAGGAGCCGCATTCGCTTCCGGCTTCTTCCTGCCAGCGCATCGGGTTTGTCAAAAGTCACAAAGGTACGCTGACAAGCAATGCGACCGAACAGGCTGTGGAGGCGGGCGATGTCGTTTTTCTCAGGCCGTGGACGGACACCTCCATTTGCGCGCATGCGGGCAAGCAGCTGGAGGTCTTTTTGATCGAGTTCGCTTTTTGGACGGAGGCAGCATCGTCCGGGACGGAGCGGACTTTTCTCCAGGGAACAAGCCGATTTCCCGCTGGAAAAGTCGTTTCATGTGCGCAGCCATTCGCAGGTTTTGCATTTGATGGAGGAACTGCACAAAAGTCTGGATGCATTCGCGCATGTTCAAGACGCTCAAAGGTGTGAGCTTTTCCGACTACATAACCCGTTTGCGGATCGACCGGGCAAAGGTGCTGCTGGAGCTGCCAGCCAGCCGCTTGCGGGAAGTGGCGCAAAGCGTTGGCCGGAGCTTGTGTCGCGGTTGTCGGTTCGATCGGATTTGTCGGCTTGCTTGCTCCGCACATGGCTGGCAGGCTGGTCGGGGGCAAGCGCATTTGGCTGCTTCCTGTAGCTGCCCTGCTCGGGGCCATTTTGCTGGTTGCAGCGGACGGACTGGGCAGATGGCTGTTACCTCCGCTTGAGGTTCCGGTGGGCATCGTGACGGCTGTAATCGGTGCGCCGTACTTCCTTTACTTGATCGGCAAAGAACAAAGCAGAAGCTGGTAAACAAACACAAAAAGCCCTGTCTTGCACACTGCTGCGAGACGGGGCTTCTTGTGTTTTCCATATCGAGTCAACCGGAATTATCGCTTGTCCGCTTGGCGCAAAAACGCGCGGACGGTCTGTACGTATTCGTCTGTTTCTTCCAAATAGCCGAGATGGGAGCTGTGCTCCAACACATGCAGCCCGGCGTTTGGCACGAGCGACTGGTAGTAGCTTGTTGCTTCCGGGGTCGCCTCGTCGTAGCGACCGCACACAAACAGGGCAGGAATCGCGATTTCATGCAGCTTCGGCGTGTAATCAAACGTCTTGAGATTGCCTGTCGGGCAAAACTCGGACGGCCCCCACATCGTCATGTACACGTCTTTGTTGGCTTTCGCACGGCTTTGCGTCATGACTTCTGGCAACGGCTCCATGCGGCAAACGTGGCGCGCGTAGTATTGTTTCATCGCGTCCTGATACTCTTTGGAATCCGTCGTTCCTTGCTGTTCGTGCCGGGCAATCGTCTGCTGGACGTCTTCCGGCAGTTGGGCGATCAGCCGATCAGCGTCTTCTTTCCAGAGCTGGGCACGGAGGCAAGGACTGGAGAAAATCACGCTCGCAACGCCCGCAGGCTTAGCGTCAATCAAATAAGCCGCAGCCAGCATCGTTCCCCACGAATGGCCGAGAATATGAACCTCGGTCAAATCAAGCGCCTGTCGAATGCAGGCCAGCTCTTCTACAAAGCGCTCCGTTTTCCACAGCGAGGAGTCGGTCGGTCTGTCCGAGTTGCCCGAGCCGAGCTGGTCGTAAAAAATAACGGGACGCTCGTCGCCAAGCACGTGCAATGCAGACTGGAGCGGGTCGTGCGTGTTGCCAGGCCCGCCGTGCAACACGATCAGCGGAGTGTGATTGCCTGTGCCGACGCGGTTGTACCATACTTTTCCGCCAGGAACTTCGATGTAGCCTTCCTGCTTGTTCATCGTTTTTCATCCTCCACTTGTCACTCTTGTTGATCCAATTCTTTTTACCAATATACCATTTTTAGAAGATTTTTGCGTGAGTAGCTGTGTGCGTGCGCCAAGCGCATGATTTTACACTTTTTTTAGATTTCGTTTAGAACGCGTTTAGGCTTCCGCTTTATCATCGCTAGTAGAGAAAGTGAGGCTGCTTTCTACATGAAACTGGAGGGATGACTGGTGCGAAAAAAATGGCTGGCGGTGGCATTGGCGGTCGGAATCGGCGGGGGAGCGACGTGGGGGATGAGCGTTTCGGCGCAAGCGGACAACGGCGCACTGGAGTCGTACAAATCGGCGTTAAAGCAGACGAAAGAAGCAGGGAGCTTGACTGCGCACGCTCACCTGGAGTTGACAGACAACCAGACGAAGCTTTTTGCAGTCGACGGGGTGGCCAAAGTCGATCATGAGCAGAAGCTGGGCAGCGTGGATGGCACGTATGTCGATGCGAACGGCGAAGGAAGCTTTCAAGCATTTCGCGAGCCGACTCAAATGGTTTTTAAAAAAGGGGATCGCGATCTGTATCGCGTCATGGAGGCAATGGATTGGCAACAACAACAGCCTGAGCAGGATCAGCACGCTATGAGTAGCGCCATGATCGAGCAGGTGCACAAAACATTGTTCGGAAGCATGGAGAAATGGACGACGATGGAAAACTTGCCGGATGGCGGGAAACGAGTATCCTTGAAGCTCGACGAGGAGCAAATGCCTGTGTTCGCCAAAATGCTAGGCCCGATCATGTACGCGAAAATCGTTGAACGCAGCCAGGAAGCGAGGGCGGGTGAAGCCGAAAAAGGACTCGCGCTGAAGCTGCCCGCTTTGCAGGAAGACGTGCATCTGGAGCAAGTCGTGCTGAACGCGACGATCAACGAGCAAAACCAGATCGAGCAGCAAACAGCCAAGGTGGAGCTGGTCGGGACGGACGCTTCCGGCGTCGTGCATACGTTGCAACTGACTGTGGACGTCCGCTTGTCGGATTTGGCAGCGACCACTCCCGAGCGCGTGGATTTGACGGGGAAACAAGTGGAGAAAGTGACTCGCGAAGAGATGCGCAGCCACTGGGCAAAAGGCGGCTGGCGGCACTAAGGCAGGGGCGTGCGTCTTTTGCCAGGCGCTGTAGTATAATGACAGCAATTATGCGCATCGGAGGAGAGGAACCATGTCAATCAAAACGAGGCTTTGGTTGTCTTATATCGCCATGATCGTCGTTCCGGTGGTCTGTTTTGGACTGGTCGCCTCGACTCTGGTGGCGGTTTTTTGGGGAGAGTCATTCCCGCGCGAAAAAGCACCGGGGAAACCGCTGTTTCGGCAAAACATGGACAGACGAGACGAGCTGTTTGCAGGAGTGGCGTTTTTGGCGCAGCACGATGCGGAGCGGTTGCTGGACAATGAGCTGCTGACCGAAACGGATGAGCAACTACGCCCGTTTGGCGGAGCATTCATATTGGCGAAAGAGGGAGCGGTGCTGTTCGCTTCTTCTTCCCTGGCTCAGGCCGATTTGCCGAAATACATGCAGTCCGCTGCGGCTGAAGAACGCCCGCGCCAGTGGCCGCCATGGGAAAGCAGCAGACATGTCGCCAGGACGTATGCGTTTTCCTTCGCCGACAAGAGTCAGGGCACTCTTTATTTTCTGGCTGACGACAGCTCCTTGTTTTCGTCGGGAATCTCTTTCTTTGCGCTCATGATCGTCAGCTTCCTCGTCATTATCGGGCTGACGAACGGGATTTTGACGTATTTGGTGTCCAAGAGCATCATCCGTCCGCTGTACGCGCTCAAACAGGCGGCTCACGAGATCAAGGAGGGCCATCTGGAGCGGCCTGTACAACTCGGGCGAAAAGATGAGCTGGGCGAGCTGGGCGAGGCTTTTGAGGAGATGCGCGTCCGGTTGTACGACTCGATTCGCATGCAGCTACAATACGAGGAAAGCCGCAAAGAGCTGATTGCGAGCATCTCGCACGATTTGAAGACGCCGATTACCGGAATCAAGGCGTGCGTGGAGGCTGTGCTGGACGGAATTGCCGATACGCAGCCGAAACGGGAGAAATACATGCGGATGATCGCCAGCAAATCCGCGCAAATGGATCGGCTCATCGACGAGCTGCTTTTGTACTCGCGGCTGGACTTGAACCGTCTGCCTTTTCATCTGGAGCCGGTCAATATTCGGGCCTACCTGACCGATTGGGTGCAGGCGCTGCGTCTGGAGCCTGGTATGTCTGACGTACGGCTGAACGTCGCGGGGACAGAGGGCGGCCCGCTTGCCGTGATGGCAGATCGGGAAAAGCTGCATCGGGTGCTGATGAACATGATCGACAACAGCATGAAATACATGGACAAACCACTGAAACAAATCGACGTGCGAGTGGAGCGGACAGCAGACGAAGTTATTGTGACGATTGCCGACAATGGAGCGGGTATTGCGGAGGAAGCGATGCCGCACATTTTTGACCGCTTTTACCGGGCGGACCCTGCGCGCAACACGACAACGGGCGGCAGCGGACTGGGACTTGCGATCGTCAAGCAATTGGTAGAAGGGCACGGAGGACGCGTCTGGGCGCGCAGCGAGGTCGGCAGCGGAACGGACGTCTGTTTTTCCTTGCCGCTGCAAAAAGGGACGGAAGGTGGAGCGGATGAAGCACATATTGATCGTTGAGGACGACACGGTAATCGCAGAGGTGGAAAAAGACTACCTGGAAGCAAACGGCTATACAGTCGAGGTCGCCCATTCGGGAGAGGTCGGCTTGCAAAAAGCGCTGACAGAGCCATACGATCTGATCATTCTCGACTTGATGCTGCCTGTGGTAGACGGCTTTGCCATTTTGCGCGAGGTGCGTGAAGCGAAAAACATCCCGATCCTGCTCGTCTCCGCCAAAAAAGAGGACATCGACAAGATCCGCGGCTTGGGGCTGGGCGCGGATGATCATATTAGCAAACCGTTCAGCCTGGGCGAACTGGTGGCGAGAGTAAAAGCGCACCTGGCCCGCTACGACCGCCTCGTTTCCGATGGTTCTCAGAGCCAGCGAAAGCCGCAGGACGAAATTCGCATGCGCGGCTTGCGGATCGACAAGCTCGCCCGCAAGGTGTACGTCCGTGGACAAGAAGTTGCCTTTACGTCGAAAGAATATGAGCTGCTGCTGTTTTTGGCGACGCATCCGAACTGGGTGTTCAGCAAAAACGATTTGTTCGAGAAAATTTGGGGACTGGATTCCCTTGGCGATATTGCTACCGTGACCGTGCACATCAGCAAGCTGCGCGAAAAAATCGAGATCGACCCGACGAAGCCGCAGTATATCGAAACGGTTTGGGGAGTCGGGTACCGTTTTCAACTGTAGGTGTAGCTATGTAGCTGCGGCGGCTCACAGAGGCTCAAAAGAGGTGAAGGCATGTACAAGCTGGGCATGAAAGGGAAGAAGTGGCTGCTGCTCCTGCATTTGCTCTTTTCAGCGATTATGCTGGGCGGAGCGGTTTTGTTTCTCGTTTTGAGCATCGTGGCGGCGAATACGGACGATGCCGGGATATTTGCCGCCTGTTACACCGCGATGCACACCTTGGCGAAAACAAGCGTGCGCGCGTCGACCATCGGCACGATCGTCACAGGCGTGCTGCTTTCCGTCTGGACGCATTGGGGACTGTTTCGCTATTACTGGATCATCGCCAAAGAAGTGCTGACGCTCGTCACGATCCTGCTCGGCCCCGTCGCCATGTACGTCTGGACGTTGCCAGCGGTCAGCCTGGCCTGGGCGCAAGGGTTGGAAGCGATGGGCAATCCCGCGTTTATCGTCAACAGCGAAAAGCTCTGGATCGGGATTGTCTTGCAGCTGCTTTCGCTGATTCTGTTGTTTCTTTTGTCGGTGTTCAAGCCGTGGGGGAAACGAAAAAGCTGAACATACGTCTTTGTAACAGTAGACTATCTTTTGCGTAGGCGAAAGGTAGTCTTTTTTGCGTATGCCCTCCACAAGCTGCCATTTTTTTGCGTAAAATGGGTGTCAGTGACAGCATACAGTGTGAGAGACAGACAATCGAGGGAGAACCAGACCATGGAGAGAAGAGTAAAATTGCTGGGCACGGGAAAATACTTGCCCGCGCGAGTCGTGACAGCGGCAGAGCTGGATGAACAGCTCGGGCTGGCTACAGGATGGACCGAAAAAAAATCCGGGGTTCGGATTCGCCATTATGTTACAACGGAAACAGCCGCGCAGATGGGGGCGATTGCCGCCAAACGAGCGGCGGAAGCGGCAGGAGTCTCGTTGCAGGAGCTTGACTGCATCGTCTGTGCGAGCGGAACGGCGCAGCAAGAAATTCCGTGCACAGCGGCCTTGATCCAGGAAGAGCTGGGGCTTTCCCGTACCGGGATTCCTTGCTTTGATATCAATTCGACTTGCCTGAGCTTCGTGACTGCGCTCGACGTCATGTCTTGCGCGATGGCTGCGGGTGTATACAAGCGCGTGCTGATCGTCTCGACGGAGATCGCTTCGATGGGACTGAACTGGAAGCAAAAAGAAAGCTGCGTGCTGTTTGGCGATGGCGCGGCAGCGGTCGTCGTGGGGCAGACACCGGAAGGCGAGTCGTCCCGCATTGTCAGCTCAGCGATGCAAACCTACAGCGAAGGAGCGCACTATTCGGAAATTCGCGGCGGCGGAACGATGGTGCACCCGCGCCACTATGCGAACGGGCACGAGGATGACTTCGCTTTTGACATGGACGGACGCAAAATTTTTCGTTTGACCTCGCAGTTGATTACCGGCTTTGTCGACAGCTTGCTCGCGAAAGCGTCCGTGAGCAAAAAGCAGCTTCAGGCCGTCATTCCCCACCAGGCGAGCGGGATGGCGCTGCGCATCATGAGAACGAAGCTCGGTTTTATGGAGCAGCAAATGGTCGATATCATGGCAGACCACGGCAACGTCATTGCCGCTTCGATCCCGATGGCTTTGCACGAGGCGATCAGCCAGAAGCGGGTAGAAAGGGGAGATTGCCTGCTTTTGCTCGGTACTTCCGCCGGGTTGTCGCTCGGAGGGATTGTGCTTGAATACTGAGCGGACGGTCCTTTTGACAGGAGGGAGGGCACCTGCCACGCTGGAGTTGGCCCGGCTGTTTCACGCGGGCGGACACCGCGTCGTTGTAGCGGAAAGCGCGGGGCGGCACCTGTGCGCTCATTCGCGCTATGTAGCCCGCTCCTATCGCGTTCCGCCACCCCGGACGAAGACGGATGCCTATATCGCCGAGCTGTGCCAGATCATGCAAAAGGAGCGCGTCGACCTGCTCGTTCCGACTTGCGAGGAAATTTTTTACGTCGCGCACGGCCGCGAGCGGTTGCGGGCATATGGCGCCGTGCTGGTGGAGCCGCTTCCTGTGCTGCGCGCTTTGCATGACAAATGGCTGTTTCAGGAACGGGCACAGGCAGCAGGGGCGAAAGTTCCGCATACGATTCGGGTGGAATCTGCGCACGAACGGGATGAAGCGATTCGCCAAGCGAGTGGCCCGATCGTGCTGAAGCCTGTCTACTCCCGCTTCGCCGCCCATGTCCAGATCATCCGCGATCTGTCCAGGGTGGAGTTGTCCAGGCTTCCTGTCCCGTCTGCCGCTCAGCCGTGGCTCGTCCAGCAGTTCATCGCAGGACGCCAGCTGTGCAGCTACGCGGTCGCCCATGAAGGAGAGCTTGCGCTGTATGCGGACTATGAGACGGTGCACACGGCCGGGCAAGGGGCGACGATTCATTTTGCCTCTGCCGGACATGGCGGAGTATACGATTTTGTCACGCGGTTTGTCCGCAGGCACAAGTTCAACGGGCAGATCGCTTTTGACCTGATCGAGAGCGATGCAGGCGAACTGTATGTGCTCGAATGCAATCCGCGGCTGACGAGCGGGATTCATCTGTTTGCGGAGCAACAGGTGGCGGATGCCTTTTTTGCAGGTGGAAAAGAGGTGCTCGTGCCAGAGACAGGACGATCCTATATGCTTGGCCTTGCCATGCTGAGCTACGGACTGGCAAATGTCAAGGGCTGGTCGGGCTGGAAAAGGTGGGCGCGCGACCTGTCCGGCGCGCGGGATGTGCTCTTTCGCCTGGACGATCTGCGCCCGTTTTTTGACCAGTTTGCCATGCTCGGCGATCTGGCCTGGCAAAGCGTGAGCACGAGAACAAGCATGCTCGCATGCAGTACGAGCGATATCGAATGGAACGGGGAAGTGCCGCGCTGAGCGGGTTTCTTTGGAAAGGATGGGAGAAGGCACATGAAAAAACGTGTGCTCGTCACAGGAGGAACGGGTTTTCTCGGACAAAAGCTGGTGCAGCGGCTGCATGAGCAAGGCCACGAGGTGACTGCGCTGGGACGGGATGAGGGCATCGGGCGGCAGCTGCGAGAGCAGGGCATCCGTTTTGTCCGTACAGATATTAGAGACAGGGAGGCGGTAGCAGACGCATGCCGCAGTCAGGAGATCGTCTATCACGTTGCCGCGTTTTCCTCGCCGTGGGGAAGGTTTCGCGACATGTACGAGACGAACGTGAGCGGAACCGTCCATGTCATTGCTGGATGCGACAAGCACGGGATTGAGCGGCTGGTGCACGTGTCCAGTCCGAGCATTTACTTTGCGTTTGCCGATGCGTACGGCATCCGGGAAGATGCGCCGCTGCCAGAACGTTTTGCCAACGTGTATGCGCAAACGAAGCATTTGGCTGAGTTGGAAGTGGACAAGGCGCATCGGCAGGGGTTGCCGACGATTACGCTGCGCCCGCGCGCCTTGTTCGGGCCGGGCGACAATGCGATTTTGCCCAGACTGATTCGCGCCAACGAACAAAAATACGTGCCGCTGATTGGGGGCGGAAAAGCGCTCATCGATTTGACTTACGTGGACAATGTCGTGGATGCGCTCGTGCTGTGCATGGATTCACCTGCAAGCACATTCGGCCGAGCCTACAACATTACAAACGGGGAGGCTGTCACGCTGATCGACGTACTGACGGATGTGTTCCGGCGACTGGACATGCCGCTGCGAGCGAAAGAGGTGCCGTACTGGCAAGCGTACGGAGCGGCCTGGGTGCTGGAGCTGTTGTCCCGCACCGTGCTCGGCTACCGCGAGCCGATCCTGACCCGTTATTCCGTCGGGGTACTCGCCAAGTCGCAGACGCTCGATATTACGAAAGCGCGGCAGGAGCTTGGGTACGAGCCGCGCGTGAGCATAGCGCAAGGGATTGAAACTTTTACGGCATGGTGGAGGGCAGAACATGGACGTTAAATTGACGTGGCTGGACACTGGCTACTGCCGACAGCTGGAAATGTTCTCGCGCAAAGGCGGCAGGGTGAAAATGATTCGCTTTCACGCGCTTGCCGGGCTGATCGAGCACCCGCAGCACGGCATTTGGCTGTTTGATACAGGCTACTCGCCGCGGTTTTTCCAGGCGACCCAATCGTTTCCGTACTCGCTTTACGCAAGCTTGACGCCTGTCGTGACAGCGCCTGAGCAAAGCGTGCTGGCCCAGCTCAACCAGCGGGGGATCGCGGCAGATGAGGTAAAAGGCATTTTGCTCTCCCATTTTCATGCGGATCACATCGGCGGATTGCGCGATTTTCCCAAAGCGCGCCTGTACTGCTACGAGAGCGCCTATCTGCATATCAAGGACAAGACAGGGCTTGCTGCTGTGCGCGAGGCGTACTTGCCTGATTTAATGCCTGCCGATTTTGCCGAACGCGTGACATTTGTGGATCGGCTGGCCCCGGTTGAGCTGCCAGCGCGGTACGCGCCGTATGCAAAAGGATACGATCTGTTTGGCGACCAGAGCGCTTGGGTGGTCGATCTGCCCGGGCATGCACAAGGCCAGTTTGGCGTGTTTGTGCGTGACCGCGATCACGGCGAACTGTTTTTGTGCGCGGATGCCGCCTGGTCGAGCGAGGCGTACCGCCGCTTTTTGCTGCCGCATCCGCTTGCCAGGCTGATCATGTCCGACCGCAAGGCATACCGCGACGAGCTGCACAAGCTGCATGTCCTGTCGCGCAATCGAGCAGACGACTTGCGGATCATGCCGACGCATTGCAGCGAAGTGTGGGAGACGACGAAAGAGGGCGGGGATTTTTCATGGAGATCATGACGCTGCTTGCGCAGTACGTGCGGACGAAGTGGCTCGCCCGGCGCTTTTCCACGCGAGAACAGCTGGAAAAATGGCAAGATCGCCAGGTCAAGGCGCTGCTGAACCGGATACTGCCTGTGTCGCCGTTTTACTTGAAAAGAATGGGCGCTTTGTCCAAGGCAGAGTGGAGGAAGCTCGCGCCGATTGACAAAAAGCTGATGATGGAGCATTTTGACGAGCTGAATACGCGGCGCATCGCCAAAGAAGAGGCGTTCCGTCTGGCGCTGCAGGCGGAGAACACGCGCGATTTTACGCCACAGCTCAAAGGAGTCACGGTCGGCTTGTCGTCCGGCACCTCCGGCAATCGCGGGCTGTTTCTCGTCGGGCCAAAAGAGCAGGCCAAATGGGCCGGGACGATTATGGCCAAAATGCTGCCCGGGCCGCTCTGGTCTGAGCAACGGATCGCCTTTTTCCTGCGGGCGAACAGCAATTTGTACACAGCCGTAGACAGACGGCGTATTCAGTTTGCTTTTTTTGATCTGCAAAATTCGTTAGCAGAGCACGTCGAGCGGCTGAATCGTTATCAGCCGACTGTGCTGGTCGCCCCGGCATCGATGTTGCGCATGCTGGCAACAGCCAAGCAGCAAGGAGCACTGCGGGTATCGCCGATCAAAGTCATTTCGGTCGCGGAAGTGCTCGACCCGCTTGATCAGGCGTACATCCAGGACAGCTTCGCTCAGCTCGTTCATCAAGTGTACCAGTGCACGGAAGGGCTTCTGGCTGTCACGTGCGAGCACGGCACTTTGCACGTAAACGAAGATATCGTCGTGATGGAAAAAGAGTATCTCGATGAGCAGAAGGAGCGGTTTTTCCCGATTTTGACCGACTTTTCCCGCGAGACGCAGCCGATTATCCGCTACCGCCTGAACGACATTTTGACGGAGCGGCGCACGCCGTGTCCATGCGGCTCCGTGTTCATGGCACTGGAAGCGATAGAAGGGCGCTCGGACGATCTGTTTTGGTTCCGGCATGGGCATGAAAACGAGGAGCGCTGGATTTCCATCTTCCCGGATTTCATCCGGCGGGCTGTGATGGTGGCATCCGCGAAGATCGAGGAATACACGGTTCGCCAGCTTGGTGCAGAGCAGGTGGAAGTCGCGCTGTTGGTAAACGGGCAGCACTCCGAGCAAGAGGTGCAGGAAGAGGTGCGGCAAAGTCTCGCGGCTGTCATTCGCTCCTATGGCGCTGTCGTGCCCGCGATCCATTTTGTGCCGTACCAGCCTCATTCGGGCGCTAAAAAATTGCGGCGCGTAGAGAGGGTGTTTGCTTTCGATGAGCAAAAAGGACGAGATTAGGCTGTATGAGCCTGACGAGCTTTTGGCGCTGGACTGGACGCAGCTTGCAGATGGCGACTACGCCCGCGACTATTTGACGACACTCGCGACAGATTCTCCTGAGCGCCACATCCAAAACGTGCAAACAAAGCTGCTGGGCCTGCGCGCAGGAGGGCGTCTCGTGCCCGTGACGGTGAATGAGCAGGAGTACACCAATTCGTATGTTTGTTCACCGTACACCCATTTTGTCACTTACGCCCGCGAAGAGCTGGACATGCTCGATTCCATGCTGTGGAAAAGGCTGCTCGCGCCTGTGCTGGCCGCGCTTGGCTTATGGATGAAGGCAAGCCGCTGCAACCGGATCGCGATTGTGAACAACTGGCTGTTGTCCACGAATTTGTACCACGACTGGACGGCGCAGGAAGCGCGGGAAATCACACACTTTTGCGCGAAAAAGCTGCCGCGGCACATCATCGCGTTCCGCTCCGTTTGCCAGAAGCTGAGTCCCGAGCTGTACAAAGGGCTGAAGGATGCAGGCTGCCTGATGGTCCCGAGCCGCTACGTGTACTTGTTTCACCCGGAGTGGCCAGGCAAAGGGACGTGGCGGGTGCGCAATACGCTGTCCCGCGATCGGAAAATGCTGGAGAAGTCCGGCTACCGGGTGCTTTGGCACGATGAGCTGGAAGCAGGGCAGGCGGGGCGGATCGTCGAGCTGTACAACGCTCTGTACCTGGACAAATACTCCCGGCTAAACCCTCAGTTTACGGAGGACTTTATCAGGCTTGCGATGCGCAAGCGGACACTCACGCTGATCGGACTGGAAAAGGACGGGCGGCTGGACGGCATACTCGGTTATTTCGTCCGCAACGGCGTGATGACGACTCCTTTGTTTGGCTACGATACCAGACTGCCGAAAGAGACTGGGTTGTACCGGATGCTGTCGAGTCTTTTGGTGCAGGAGGCACAGCGGCGAAGCCTTTTGCTGCACCAGAGCGCGGGAGTCGGGGCGTTCAAGGCAGACAGGGGGGCCGTCGGGGAGACGGAATACACGGCTGTGTACGTCAAGCACCTGCCTGTTTATCGGCGGTGGATTTGGCAGACGCTTGCCGTATTGCTTGAGCGAATCGGGATCAAATTGGTGGAAAAATACGAGTTGTAGTGCCTTTTCATACACACTTCGACGCGGATCGTAACTTCTTCCCGTTACACTGAAAAGCAGCGAAGCATTTGCTTGAAGGGGGAAGGATTACATGAATCGGCTCTTGTTCGGAACATTGGTCGTAGTCACGACTTCACTCATGGGTTCATCGTTTGCGGTGGGAAAAATCGGCTTGGCTTACTTTTCGCCGCTGCTGCTTGTCGGTTTGCGCTTCACACTCGCCGGGCTGCTCATGGCTCTGTGGGTGTGGAAAAAGCCGCTGCCCCGCTCGGGAACGGAGTGGGCGAAGATCGGCCTGATCGGATTTTTGCAGACGGCGGCGGTCATGGGCTGTATTTTTTGAGCTTGCGAACGATTACTGCCGGGGAATCGTCGATTTTGACCTTCATGAATCCGCTTCTGGTCGTCATCTGGGGAACGTTGTTTCTGGGAGTGGCCTACCGTTTTTCCCAGTGGCTCGGGGTGCTGATCGGCCTTGCCGGCGTATTTTTGACACTTGGCTCGCATCTGCAATGGGAGACGGGAACGCTGTTCGGAATCGGCTCGGCCCTCGCTTGGTCGATCGCGACGATTTTGGTCAAGCGCTGGGGCGTGCAGTTTCATGTCTGGGTGCTGACGGCCTACCAGATGCTGTGCGGCGGAATTTTGCTCCTGATCATGGGCGTGACGCTGGAGACGCCCAAGCTGATCATTGCGCCGGAGTCGATCTTCATCGTGCTCTGGCTGGCGATCATGGCGTCCATCGTGCAGTTTGCCACCTGGTTTTACTTGCTCAGCCACGGTGATCCTGGACGCACCAGCGCTTTTTTGTTTCTCGCCCCGTTTTTCGGCGTGCTGTCCGGCTGGCTGTTGCTCGGGGAGGTTGTGTTGTGGAACGTATACGCCGGAGGTTGCCTGATTTTTGCCGGAATTTTTCTCGTCAACTGGACGTTTGCGCCCCGGAAGCAGCGCGAAGAGTCGGGAAAGCTCGCCTAGACGCGTTCTTTTTCGCCTGTGACGTCAAGGCCGAACTCCGCGATGAACCCGCTCGTGCCTTTTGGTGTGACGCGTACGGCACGTCCGCCGGGGATTCGTTCGATCCAGCCCAGTTCAAACAAGCGGTTGGTGAGCGAAGCCCCCAGGCTGCCAGCGAGATGGTGGCGACGCTCGCTCCAGTCCAGGCATTGACGGGCGAACCGCCGTCTGCTTTTCGGGCTGCTCTCGACCTCGACGCCGAGTGACCGCAGCTTGCTTTTTCCGGCTTCGTTCAGGACAAAATCTTGTCCGGATGCCTCGATCATGCCGAGCGCGATCAGCTTTTGCGTCAAGGCGACGCCGACTTCTCCGGCGAGGTGATCGTAGCACGTACGCGCATAGCGGATCGCCCGCATCTGATCGGACTCGCGCAAGGAGCGAACGGGCTGGGGAGCAGAAATGGTCAAAAGCGCCTCCAGCGCATGGGCCACCTCGGGGCTCGCCAACCGATAGTAGCGATGTCTGCCATGCGATTCGCTAGTCAAAAGTCCGCCTTCGACGAGCTTTCCCAGATGCGTGCTGGCTGTTTGCGGCGTCACTTTGGCGCTTTGCGCCAGCTCGCTCGCAGGGAGCGCTTTTCCTCCGAGCAGGCTGACCAGCATCATCACACGGGATGGTTCGCCGATCAGGGAGGCAAGCTCGGCGATATTCGGACTGGTACTCATCTCGATCCACCTGCTTTCACATTGATAGTTCGATCATAAACGAAATGTATGTGTGAAGACAAGAAAAAGTCCGTCACTTGAGCCGGGACAAGGCCAAGAGCGGACTTTTTCATTAGGTGCTTTCGTTCGGGGGGCGCTAGTTGCCAGCTTTTACGGTTTCGCCCTGACGCGGGTTCAGCCCGCCCTCCCATTGCACGCGGATCGACTTGCTCAAGAACAAGTCTTTGCCGTCGGAAACTTGGTAGTGCAGATGCGGCTCGCTGGAATTGCCGGAGTTGCCGCACAAGCCGAGCAAATCGCCTTTTTTCACCCGATCACCGACCTTCACTTTTGCCGAGCCTTGCTTCAAGTGGGCGAGATAGCTGAACTCGCCGTTTCCATGATCGATGACGACCACGTTTCCGGCAGGCTGCTTGTCGTTCATGATGCCGACAGGAACGTTGTCGGGAATATCGCTCACGACATGCACGACTGTTCCGTCCTGCGGCGCGAGAATTTCTTGCCCGAAGGCGTAGTAGCTTTCGTTTTTCGTGGCATCTCCGGAGTAGGAGTAGCCGTCCTTGATTTTGATGATGTCGTAGGCATAGCGCTGGGTCGGTATCGCGTAATGGTAGTTCGACAACACATCCTGCCCGCCCCAGAACACGTACCAGTCGCCCTTGAACGGCGCCTGATAGGAAAGCTTCGTCAAGGTGTTGTCCGTAGCCGGGAAGGTTTCCAGCGGCTTGACCAGCAGGGTGGTAATCGTCCCTTTCGAGTCCGTAACAGCGGTAAGGGCGAACTTCCCGTCCTGATCCAGCCAGGTGTCGTAAAAGTTGTCGCCGTTCAAACGAAGCTGCGAATGGTGCTTCCATTCTTTTATCGTCGCGTTCAACTGTTGAAACGTGTTTTCAAAATCGGTTTTGGAGATGCTTTGCTTGAAATCGGCGCTGGTCTGATCGTAGACGGCAGCGGCTTTTCCGGCAAGGAGAGCTTGCCCGAGCTGTTCAGCTTTGATTGGCTTTGCCGCCGATTGTTCTGCCGCGCCCTGCGCTGTTCCAGCTTGAGTGGGCGGCTTCCCGAGGTATTGCGTAGCGGTTCCGCAACCGACCAGCAGCATGGCGTACGCTCCTAACAGCAGTGAGACTTTCTTCATGTTCTGTTTCCATCCTCTCGCGTCTTGGTTGCCTCCATTATAAAAAGCTACTCTTATCCACAAAGAAACGGAAACTTACGCCCGACTTAAATCGGACAGGCAAAATTATGATTCCGTTAAGGTAGCTTGAAAAGCTGCGGGCGCAAGGGACATGGTAAAATGAGGGATGAAGCTAGAAAAAGGAGCGGATGCAAGGTGAAGGATGCCGCTATTCTTCTTGTGGACGACGAGCAGGCGATCCTCCAGTTGCTGGAGACGGTGCTGCGCAAAGAAGGATTCGAAACGATCGACAAGGCCAAAACAGCGGAAGAGGCACTGGCTGCTTGCGAGAAAAAAGCCTACGACCTGATCGTCCTTGACGTGACGCTCCCGCAGATGAGCGGAATCGACGCATGTCCGTTCATCCGCAGACTGACGGAAGCGCCGATCTTGTTTTTGAGTGCGAGAAATACGGACTTCGACAAGCTGACGGGCTTTGCCGTGGGCGGAGACGATTATGTGACGAAGCCGTTTAACCCGATGGAAATTGTCGCCCGCATTCGGGCGTTGCTGCGCCGTTCGCGCAAATTGCAGCCTGTGGATGCCAGCGCGGTCAACGGCGTTTTTGATTTCGGACGCTTCCAGGTGCACGAAATCGCCGGAGAGCTGTATGTGGAAGGCAAGCTGGTCGCGTGCCCATCGCTCGTGTTTCAGTTGCTGTTGTTTCTGTGCAAAAATCCGAATCGCATTTTTGCCAAAAGTGAGCTGTATGAGCGGGTGTGGGGAGAACACAGCATCCGCGACGACAATACGATCATGGTGCACATTCATCGGATTCGCGAGCGAATCGAGCCTGATCCGGCGCAACCGGAATATTTGGTGAACGTGCGCGGGCTGGGCTACAAGCTGGTGAAGAAAGGGCTGCCGCATGAACTTTAAAAATCGGCTGGCGATCCGGCTGATCTCCTGGCTGGTGATTGTCGGGTTGTTGCTATCGATCCTGGGTGGCGTGGCGCTTTTCTGGATCATCGATCGCATGACGCAGATTGAAGCGAACCGCCAGTTTGAAAATGCCGGGCTGTACCAGTTGATTCAAACGCTTGAATCACGCGACGGGCAGCTTTACTTTGATCCGCAACTGCTGGAGCTGATTCGCGAGAGCGGGGGCTGGCTGCAACGCCTAGATGAATCGGGAAAAGTCACCGATTCGTTTTTCACGCCCGATGACGTGCCGCACGCGTATGGGCCGGGAGAGCTTACCGCTTATTGGCTGGGAAAAAGTCCGTTTCCGTACCAGCTGTTTTTGTGGATACAGGAGAAAGATGGCGTCCGGCACACGCTGGTGTACGGAGTAGGCAAAAAGCAGGAACAGTTTTTAAAGCTGCTCATCGACAGTTCTACGGTGACAGGCGCCGAGATTGCAGTTGATGCCGACTTGGCGGACAGAGTGAGAAGCGAGGGCGCCTGGCTGCAATTGCTCGATGAAAAAGGCAACGAGCTGGCTTCTTTCAACAAGCCGCCGGAAGCGATTCACGACTTTTCGCTGCAAGAGTTGGCTTTGCGCTCCGTGTATCCGGATCGGTACGGAACGAAGCTCGTTTCCTACTACGACAAGGAAAAGCGGCAAACGTGGGTGTTGAGCACCCCGCTTGCAGGCATGAAGCCTGGGCAAAAGCCGCTGCTGGAACCGGAGATTCAAGTTTTGCTCGTTGGCTTAGGCTCGCTTTTGGCTGGCTCGATGCTGGTCATTCTGGTTGTGGCGTACTGGCTGGGACAACGCTTTGGCGCCCCGATCGTCCACATGATGAAATGGCTGACCCACCTGCGCAGGGGGCGCTATGCCGAGCCTGCGGGCGCAAACGGAATGGCGCGAAGCATGGACAAGCGCGGACGGCGAAAGCGCAACTACCGCGTGTATCAGGACGTCATGGATTCGCTGGATTCCTTGTCGCAATCGCTGCACCGCAACGAGAAGCTGAGGGAGGAAACCGAGCGCATCCGCGACGAATGGATCGCCGGAGTATCCCACGATTTGAAAACGCCGCTGTCCTCGATCAAAGGGTACGCGCACTTGCTGGGAAATGAGGCGTACAACTGGAGTGCAGAGGAGACGCGTTCGTTTGCGGAAATCATTTTGGACAAGTCCGCTTACCTCGATGAGTTGATCAATGACTTGACGCTTACGTATCGATTGCGAAACGGACAAGAAGCTCCGGCTGTCGAGCTTGTGGAGTTGAACAGCTACACGGGAGAGGTAGTCAGGGAAGTAGCGAACCATCCTGCGTACGCGGCGGGCGCGATCCGTTTTAATGCAGCGGATCAGACGGCGATATACATCTATGTGTACAAGCCTTGGTTTCAGCGAATTGTGGAAAATCTGGTCGCCAACGCCTTGCTGCATAACGAAGCGGGCACGACTGTCACAATCGGGTTTCGTAAAAGCGGATCGTCCACGGTTCAGCTGACTTTTGCCGACAATGGAAAAGGAATGGACGAGGAAACGGCGGAGCGCTTGTTCGAGAGGTACTTCCGCGGTACGGATACCGAAACCCGTGGAGAGGGCTCGGGCCTCGGCATGGCCGTCACGAAAGCGTTGGTGGAAGCGTTGGGCGGCTCGATTGAGGTCGAGACTGCCAAAGGGCAAGGAACTGTCATTGCTATCACCTGGAAAACAACGCAACCGCCAAGCCTGGAAAAACAAGCTGGCGGCTGAACGTAAGCATAAAACTAAACTTTGAACTGTTTGACCAAATCCTGCAATTCTTCCGCCATCTCGGACAGGGCAGCAGCAGAGGAAGAGATTTCTTCCATCGAGGCAAGCTGTTCTTCGGCAGCGGCGGAAACGTTTTGCGTGCCAAACGCGGTCGATTCTGCTGTTTTGGCGATGGTTTCGATGGCATACACGACTTGCGCAGAGCCTTCCGACATGAGATGGGTCGCGTTGGACACTTCCTGGATTTGACTGGCGACTTCTTGCGTACCGGACAAAATGCCGTGGAACGCTTTGCCTGCGTCATTCACCACTTCGATTCCGGCCGACACTTCGGAAGTCGTCGATTCCATCGCCAGAACGGCGCTGTTCGTGTCGATCTGAATGGCAGCGATCAAATCTTTGATCTGCTGGGTCGACTTGGCAGACTGCTCCGCGAGAATCCGCACTTCATTGGCGACGACGGCAAAGCCGCGTCCGTGTTCACCCGCACGCGCAGCCTCAATAGCCGCATTCAATGCGAGCAGGTTGGTTTGCTCCGCGATGGAAGTGATCACTTCGACGATTTTGCTGATCTCGGCTGAACGGTCGCCGAGCAGCTTGATCGATTCGGCCAAGCCGCTTACGGTGGTGCTGATCGAGTTCATCTGCGCGATAGCAGTCTCAATCGCCTGGTTTCCGCTGGTTACGGTTTTGGCGGCTGTCTCTACAGTGCGCGTCGCCAACTCGGTATTGTCTACAATGTCTTGCATCCGAGCCGACATTTCATTGATCGTTTCGGATGTGGCATCGACCGTTTTCGCCTGGTCTTCTGTTCCTACCGCCATATCCTGCATGGTGACGGCGATTTGCTCGGTGGCTCTGCTCGTCTGCTCCGCGCTTGCGGTCAACTGTTCAGAGGTGGAAGCGACTTGCTCCGAGCCGAGGCGCACACGCGAAATCAACTGGCGCAAATTGTCGGTCATGAGTGCGAAGTCATCAGCCAACTGACCGAGTTCATCCCGGTTTTTGATCTCGATTTTTTCTCCGGTAAGGTCGCCTTCTGCTACTTGTTTTGCTCGCGTTGCCATTTGCACAATCGGTTTGGAAATATGACCGGAATAAATCCAGGAAACTGCGAAGCCGATTAGCAGGAAAATGCCGAGGGTAATCAAAAGATCGTACAATACTTTGTTGGCGGGACCGTCAAAGTCTTCCATGTAGCTGCTCGCGCTTACGATCCAGCCCCAGTGCGGATCAGCTTTGGAGTAGGCTACTTTCGGATACATCACATCAGGTTCGTTTGGCTTGGTCCACTGGTAGTACGTAAACCCGCCGCCATTCAAGCCCTGCTTGATTATTTCCTGGGTAAAGTACACGCCGTCAGGACCTTTTTTGTCCCATTGGTTTTGCCCTTCGATGGAAGGAGAGGCGAGCATGATTCCTTGTTGATCGACTACGAACATGTAGCCGCTTGCACCGGAATCAATATTGGGGTTGATGGGGCGTTTGCCGTCCGCTTGCCTGGGGCCAAGAATATGCTCCTTTACTTGCTCTTGCGCATCTTCTTTGCTGAGTTTGCCGGCATCGACCTGTTTTTGCAGGGCGTCGATCATTTCGATCGTCAAATGCACGTTGTTTTTCAGGATGCGCGAACCCAAGTCGCTCATTCCGGCGCTGGCGGAATTGTAGCCTTGAAAACCGATGACTAAGCTAGGGATTGCCAGTAACAGCAAACACATCATCACGAGCTTCGTGCGCAAGGAAACGAACTTGGCTTGCTTGGCTGCTTTCATAAATGAACACCTCGCTGCTTCAAAAGATTTCGGACATGAAGGAAACACCAAGATGATCACCACAGGCTGACGCTTTTTTGTTGTGGATTCACAGCAGGGGAAACCGATCCATCTGGAGTTTTACTACGATGCTTATGACTTTTATCGACAGAAGTAAAGCACTGTTTTAGTCTGTTCTGGCGTATTTTCCAAAAGTTTTTGGAACGTTTTGGGTCTGGCGTTGAAAGGATTGCAGCTTCTGGAAATGATAGGGAAGGCAACTGCGGTGTTTGCCAGCGACTCATGGTATGATAGAAAGGATGTAAATCCAATCGGGATGGAGGCAGCGTGATGAAATTCATAGATAACCAGGGAATTACGGACCCTCGCATGAATCTGGCTATTGAGGAATACGCATTGAAAAATTTGCCTGCAAGTGACGACTATTTGCTGTTTTACATAAACGAACCATCGATCATCATCGGAAAAAACCAGAATACGATTGAAGAGATCAACTCTGCCTATGTGGAGGAGAACCATATCCACGTCGTGCGCAGGCTGTCTGGCGGCGGGGCCGTCTACCACGACCTCGGCAACCTGAACTTCAGCTTCATCACGAACGATGACGGCCAATCGTTTCACAACTTCCGCAAATTTACCGAGCCGGTTGTGCAGGCGCTGAAAAAGCTCGGCGTCGAAGCCGAACTGACCGGGCGCAACGACATCCAGGTTGGAGAGCGGAAAATTTCTGGCAATGCGCAGTATTCGACCAAAGGCCGGATGTTCAGCCACGGTACTCTCTTGTTTGATTCGGAAATGGAAAACGTCGTCTCGGCACTGAAAGTAAACGCCGAGAAAATCCAGTCCAAAGGGATCAAATCGATCCGCAGCCGGGTTGCGAATATCTCGGAATTTTTGCCGGAAAGCATGACGATTGCAGAGTTTCGCCTGGCGATTCTCCACTCGATTTTCGGAGAGGGAGAAGTGGAAGAATACAAGCTGACCGCCGAAGACTGGGACAAGATTCACGAGCTGTCCAAAGCCCGCTACCAAAGCTGGGACTGGAACTACGGCAAATCGCCGAAGAGCAACTATCGCCAATCCAAGCGATTCGAAAACGTCGGCAGCATCGAAGTGCAACTGGATATCGAAAAAGGAAAAATCAAGGACGCCAAAATATACGGCGATTTCTTCGGCGTGAGAGACGTGGCGGAGCTGGAAGCGCTGCTGCGCGACACGCCGTACGACCGTCCATCTGTCACGGAGCGGATCGCTCTGGTCAACTTGCAGGAGTTTTTCGGCAATCTCGACCGGGAGTCGTTCGTGTCGCTGTTGATCGTGTAACACGCTCATCGTCTCACTCAGATTCGCGGCCCGCCCGCCAGACTTTGTTTTTTGCGGAAGGCAAGTCAAAAAACAAATCGGACGTGACGGTTTCGCCGACCGACCGCAAGCGGCTGTATTCGCATCCGCATGGAGGAAAATGGCGAGGCAGTTGTCACGCAAAAAGGGTGGTTGCAGACGATGAGAACAGAACGTGAAATGATGGCGCTGGTACTCGATTTTGCGCGGGCAGACGAACGGATTCGCGCAGTGACACTGGAAGGCTCGCGGACCAATCCGCGCGCTCCCAAGGACATGTTTCAAGATTACGACATCAGCTTTCTCGTCACCGATATGCAGTCGTTTCTCGACGAACCGGCATGGATTGATCGATTCGGCGAGAGAATCATTTTGCAAACCCCGGAAGCGATGAGCATGTTTCCGCCAGAGCTGGGCGAGCGTTTTTCCTACCTGATGCTGTTTGCCGACGGGAACCGGATCGACTTGACCTTGATCCCGCTTGAGGAAAAGGACGCCTATTGCCAGGAGGACAAGCTATTGGTCGTGCTGCTCGACAAGGACCAATGCTTGCCGCACGTACCTGCGCCGACGGATGAAGACTACTGGGTGAAACGCCCTTCTGCCGCATTCTTCCGCGACTGCTGCAACGAGTTTTGGTGGGTGTCGACGTATGTGGCAAAAGGCTTGTGGCGAAAAGAAATTTTGTTTGCCATCGAGCATCTGGATCGGTACGTGCGACCGATGTTGCTGAAAATGATCGAGTGGCGGGTGGGCATTCAAACCGATTTTTCCGTGAGCATCGGGAAGAGCGGCAAATATTTGGAAGCACACTTGTCTGCCGAACGCTGGCAAAAGCTTTTGTCCACTTATCCGGGCGGCAGCTACGAAGGCGTCTGGACGGCACTGTTCGCGATGGGCGAGCTGTTCCGCGAAGTCGCGGGGGAGGTAGCAGACGCTTTCGGCTACGAGTACCCGCACGACGATGACGAGCGCGTGACGAGCTACTTGCATCGTGTTTCACAGCTTGCTCCTGATGCCAAACAAATTTTTTGACCGCGATCACCATCGCCACGCATGAAAAGACGGCGAAACGCCTGACAGGTGCTGTCCAGGTTTGACCGCCAAACGTGCGCTGAGCCAGGGCGAAAAGCGCAAGCTCGTACCGCATAGAGTGGCTTTTTGAAAGGAAAAAGAGGCTGTTCCCAAAGTCGAAAGACAATGGGACAGCCTTTTTTATATTCACGACATAAATAAAAACCATTGACATAAGCGTACGAATATGTGATTATCTACTCTGTCGCTGATAATGAGAATTATTATCAGAAAACTGTTTCACACAAAACACCAAGTGGCAAGGAGAAAAGAGCGTATGAAAAAAGGAACACGAATCGTACTGGCCTGCTTGATTGCAGCAGTCACAGCTGTTTTTGCCGGTTGTGGAAGCAACCAAACGGCACCGGAGGCGGACAAGAAGCCTGCGACGCGCGTAGTCAAGCATCTGATGGGGGAAGTGACGATTCCGGCAGAGCCAAAACGGATTGCCGACGTATCGGGAGCAGCCGAGGAGCTGCTGATTTTGGGGCACAAGCCGATTGCTACGGCCAATACATACAAAACAAAAGTCATGTCCCACCTGACGGACAAGCTGCCAGACGTCAAACCTGTCGGCTGGATGTGGGATGACTCGATCAATATGGAGGCAGTGATCGAAGCGAAGCCAGACTTGATCATCATGAACAACCGTCAGCAAAAGCTGTACGAGCAAATGGCGAAAATCGCGCCGACCGTCGTGCTGGAAACTGACATGGACAAATGGCGCGACAAGTTCAAGGAAATCGGTCGCTTGTTCGGACAAGAAGAAGACGTGAACAAATGGCTGGCTGGCTACGACGAGAAGACGAAAGGAATGCGTGAGCAGCTCAAGCAAGCTTACGGCGATCAGTCCTTTATGTTCCTGGCTGTAACGCCGAAGCTGTTCCGCGTGTACGGCAACTACGGATATGCCGATATTTTGTTCACCGATCTCGGACTGAAGCCGGCAGAAGGCACACCTGCCGATAAAACGATGGAAATGATCGAGCTGGAAGGGCTGACGAAGTTCCAGCCTGACCATCTGTTCCTCGTCAATTTTGGCGGCAAGGCGGATGAAGTTTACGCGGAGCTGAAAAAGAGCCCGGTGTGGAAAAGCAACAAGGCCGTTCAACAAAACCATCTCTATGAAGTAACGAACGAAACATTCAATACAAAAGCGTTTGGCCCGCTCGGCAAGGAAATGCTGCTCGACGAGATTGGCGGCATGTTGCTGAAAAAGCAATAAGCGTACAAGCTGAGCTGGAAAAAGGATCGGGCTGTCGGGAACGCAAGCGTGACAGCAAGCAAGGCCGGAGAAAAACGAATTTTTTTCCGGTCTTTTTCATTTTTTGAAACATTCTCTTGAAGGAATATTCCTTTTTGTGTATATTTAGGATAACAGAAAGATGACCACAATGATGAGATAGGAGACGGCAATCTGGAGGTCATCACGTAATGAGGTGAACAACATGTCAGGGGACATTCCGGACATGGGCATGACGACGCTTGGCGCTTTGGCTGAGCCGAATCGACTGAATATCGTGGAGCTTTTGCGCGAAGGTCCGCTAACTGTAGGCGAAATCGCCGAGCGGCTCGGGTTGCGTCAGCCCCAGGCTTCCAAGCATCTGAAGGTACTCAGCGAAAACGGCATCGTGGAAGTAAAGGCCGAAGCCAACCGTCGAATCTACAGACTCCGGCCAGAGCCATTTCAAGCGCTTGATGCCTGGGTGAAATCGTTCCAGCGAGTCATGGAGGAAAGGTACGACAACCTAGAGGATTACTTGCGGGAATTGCAGGGCCAAAATCGTCCTGAACAAATGCACGAAAACAAGGAGGAATAACCATGTCCAGAAATGCAATCGTTTCGCGAGTTGAGGGTGAGCGTGTCCTGGTGCTGGAGCGTATTTTCGACGCGCCGCGCGAGCTTGTGTTCCAAATGTTTAAAGAGCCAGAGCACCTGAAACGCTGGTGGGGGCCAAGAGGCTGGGAAGTTCCGGTTTGTCATATCGATTTTCGTCCGGAAGGCGTGTGGCACTACTGCATGAAATGTGTCGACCAAAATCAGGGCGAGTTTTACGGCATGGAATCGTGGGGCAAAGGCGTGTACGAGGAAATCGACGAGCCGAACCGGATTGTGTACACCGACTATTTCTCGGACGCCGAAGGAAATGCGAATGCGGAGATGCCATCGACCAGAGTCACGCTGGAATTTATTGACCAGGAAGGGCGGACGAAGCTGGTCAACCGCGCCGAGTACGTGTCGGCAGAGGCGCTCAAAACCGTTATGGACATGGGCATGCTGCAAGGCATCACCGAAACGTGGGATCGCCTGGAAGAGCGCCTGAACGAGCTAAAATAAGCACACAAAGGTCGCCTGGCTGCGAAGCTGGCGGCCTGTTTTTTTATTCCCGAACATTTTTTGGACAAAAACTGTAAGCAAATCGGATTTTTTCGTCTAATCCAATACAAAGCTGTAACAAAGGAGCGAAGCAATGGAGCCGGATGACAGAATCGAGCAATGGTTTCTCCGATACGGCAACGATGTGTACCAGTATCTGGCGTATTTTACGGGAAGAAGAGATGTGGAAGATTTGGTTCAGGAAGTGTTCACGAAGGCGCTCAAGGCTTTATCCGGTTACGAGGGCAGGGCGCAACCGCGGACGTGGCTGCTGTCCATCGCGCGTCACGCAGCGATTGACCATAGCCGCAAGCAAAAAATGATCGACTGGTTCCCGGAGACGGTCCTTGGATTTCTCCGCTCCAAAGAGCGCTCGCCCGAAAATGCCTTAGTGCTGAAAGAGCAGTTGCAAGAGGTTTACCACACGATGAACCAGCTCAAAAGAACGTATCGGGAAGTTTTGATCTTGCGCCTGATCGAAGGCATATCGACGGAAGAGACAGCCGAAATTTTGGGATGGAGCGAAGCAAAAGTCAGCACCACGCTGCACCGGGCAGTCAAAGCCCTGCAAAAACGCATGTCCAATAGCGGCAAGGAGGTTCATCTGCATGACGCCATCTTTTGAAGAAAAACAGGTTAGCAGTCTGCTGCAATCTTTTCCGACGCTCAGGATGGAGGAGGAAAAGCAACGCGAGGTGATCCAGCAGCTGCGACGTGAAAAAGAGCTGCTCAAAAAGCGGAGGGGTCGTGCTGCGTATCGCTACGTCATCGGAGGCGGAGGCGTAGCCGCATTATTGGGCATGCTGTGGTTCGTTTCGCCGTTTTTGCCATCCCCATCCTCCCTGGCGCCTGCTCATTCAGGCGGCCAGAGCACGCAGGCAGCAAGGGCAGACGTCAACGGGCAGCCAGCAGAAGCAGGGAAAGAAGCTGCTGTGCTGACGATTGATGCGCAAATCCAGACTTCGATAGAGCAAACAATCGCGAAGACATTTGACGCTGTTCATCCGGAGCGAATGACGGTGATTGTCTCCGATCCGGGCACAGGCGAGATTTTGGCGATCGGCAGCCGAAGCAAAAACGGAGCGACGGACGATGCGGAACGTTTTGCCGCCGCAGGAAAAGCGCAGCCTAATCCTGGTGCAGCCTATCAGATCGTGACACTGGCGGCAGCGATTCAAGAGGGGAAGTTCGACCCTCGGGAGATATACGAGTCCGGTACATACAAAGGGGTTCCCGGCGAACCGATCAAAGATTTCAACAACGGTATCGGCTGGGGGAAGATCACGTTTCTGGAAGGATTTCTGCGCTCATCCAACGTAGCATTTGCCAAGCTCGTCCACGAACGTTTGCACGGGGATACGTTGCGAGAATACTTCGAACGGTTCGGTTTCGGACGCGAAACAGGGGTGGAGGCAGCGAACGAAGAGGCGGGGAAGCTGCCGAATATGGACGAACCAAGGCAGGCGGCATTGGCGGCAACGGGGCTGGGCGGTGCGGCAACTCCGCTTCAACAGATGGCAGCTGTGGGGGCCATCGCCAATGGCGGAAAGCTGATGCAGCCGCATCTGTACAAGCAGGCAGGTACGGACGAACACAATCGGTACATGGTTCGGCAGGTTGTCTCGGAAGAAACCGCCCGGAAGGTACGCGACATGCTGGAATCGGTGGTCACAAGCGCGCGTGGCTCAGGAATCGGACTTGGCTTGCCGAATGTCACGGTGGCAGCGAAGCACAGTGTGATCGAGAAAACCGACTCGAAAGGGAATGCACTCGCCGGAAAGCATATCGTCTCAGTGATCGGATTCGCGCCGAGTGATCAGCCAAAAGTTTTGGTGTATGTAGCAATCGATGAACCGCAAAGCGAGTTACCTGTAGTTGGCTGGAAAAAAGTCGTAGCTCCGCCCTTTCAGGAGGTGTTGAGCAACAGCTTGCAGCATGTGCAGCAATTGCAAAAGCGATGAACAGCGACAATGACTAGCCAGCGGGTGCAATCTGAAAAAGGATTCGTGAGGAACACGGCATGCTCCCGCGAATCCTTTTTTGTTTCCGGCAAGTTCGTTTGAGGCTGGAAACGGCAATCAGACACTCGGCACCCTGGCACGGTTCGCCTTTTGCTGTTTTTTCCGATATCCGAGCTGTTTGCGCTGAAAATGGTTGTTGCGGATCAGGGCAAAAATGACGAGCAAAGTGCCGTAAAACTCGAACATGCTGATTTCATAGCCTTGCATCGCCATCAAGGCGAACGTTGTGATCGGGACGAGATTGATGAACAAGATTCCATTGAGCGGAGTAAGCCGTTTGATTCCTTCGTTCCAGCTTAACAGGGCAACCAGTCCCGGCAAAAGCACCATAAAGGCCATCTCATATTTGATCGCAACCACGCTTTCCCAGCTCGGCGCGGGCATCCACTGCAACAAAATGGCGGCCGCAATCACGCCAAAAGAAACGCACGTACCCAAGAGACACGTCAAGGTCGAGTAGCGCAGCGTCGACCAGCCAACGAAGCGTGCGCCGCCCATAGAGTAGACGACCCACCCGACAACGCCTGCGAAGATGAGCAGCAGCGGGAAAATTTGCTCGCTTGCCGTGATGAAAAATGCGAGGCTTCCGTTTGTGATGACCAAAAGCGCTCCGGCGAGAGCAATCGCGATGCTGGTGACGCTGTAAGCAGGCGGCAGCTTTTTCGTCTTGAGCGAGATCAGGACGATGGAGATCATCGGCATCAGCACTTCCATGATCGCCGCCGCAATCGTTCCCGTCTCTCCCATCAGCTTTTGCCCCATAAAAACACCCATGTTGTACACCGTAAAAGCCATCGTGCCGAAGAAGGTCAACGCGCCGCCGCGCCCCTCCAGACGAAAGGCGGACCGTCCTTCTTTTGCCAAAAGCAAGCCGCATAACAGAACACTGACCAATAAATAGCGCAAAAACGCGAACGTAACCGGATCGATTTTTTGCAGGGCGATATGGGCGACGGGAAACATCGCTCCCCACGACGCGCTGGCAAGTGCGCATAACACGGTTCCTGCAAGGAGTGACTTGTTGTTCATGTGAAAACTCTTCCTTTCCATCTGAAGCATCTTCCACATCATACGGGATGAAAATCTGTTAGTATAATGATTGATAATCAAGGGATATATCATTTTCAATGATGGATACGGGAAACAGATGGGGAGAGAGCAAGGGTGGAGCTGAACGATTTAAAAATTTTTCACATGGTAGCGACACTGGGCAGCGTGAGCAAGGCCGCAGCGGAGTTGAGCTATGTGCAGTCCAATGTGACGGCCAGAATCAAGCTGTTGGAAAAAGAGCTGGGAACGCCGCTGTTTTACCGGCACAAGCGGGGAATGACATTAAATACAGAAGGACGAAGATTGCTGGAATATTCGCGCGATATTTTGACGAAGCTGGATGACATGCACCGATTTTTTCATCAAAGCTCGGAGCCTTCCGGTGTGCTGTCCATCGGGATGGTGGAGACAATCAATCGGCTGCCTGAGCTTTTGTCTGCCTATTGCAGCCGCTTTCCGCAAGTGGACTTGTCGCTTACGGCAGGCGTGACCGAGCATTTGCTGCGGATGGTTCTGGATGTGGAGCTGGACGGGGCGTTCGTCACAGGTCCGATCAGCCATCCGTTGATCGAGCAGATGCAGGTGTTTAGCGAAGAGTTGGTGCTGGTCAGCAAAGGAAGCTCCTTCACCATGGATGACATGCCAGGGAAGGCGCTGCTTTTATACAACAAAGGTTGCGGGTTTCGGGAGAGGCTGGAGGGCTGGATGAAGCTGGAAGGGGTGATTCCCAGAAAAGTGATGGAGTTCGGGACGTATGAGACGATCATCGGAGGTGTCACAGCAGGCATCGGCATGACGATCTTGCCCAAGTCGGCGGTACGGCAGCTCGCGGAAAGCGGGCAAATCCATATGCATCCGGTGCCAAAGCCATACCGGGATGTGACGACGATGTTCATACGCCGAAAAGATGCGGCCATGACCAGCACGCTGCAATCGTTTTTGGCTGAAATCGGACGACATAGCGGGTAACGAGACCTATGGATTAAACTGATAATTTTATGTAAAATTTTGAAATTCGTCCTTTTCTATAAGAGAAAATTGTGGTAAATTTATATGGCGAACAAGCGTTCTGTTTCGGTTCGTAAACGATGACAGGTGGAAGGAAGGTGGAGCTTCTGTGATTGACCGATACACCGAAATTGACGAGGTCATTTCTTATATTCATCGACATCTCGATGAGCCTCTGCCACTTTCCCGTTTGGCCAGTCATGTCGCCTACAGCCAGTATCATTTTGCGCGCATTTTCAAGGAAAGAATCGGCTTGTCACCGCTGTACTACGTATCCTCGATGCGTTTGCAAAAGGCTAAGGATCTTTTGTTGCGCACCAACATGAGCGTCCGCGATATCGGCCTGGAAATCGGGCAGCAAAGCCTCGGGACGTTTTCTACCCGGTTTACGGAAAAAGTGGGCATATCGCCAAGCGAGTTCCGCGAGTCAGCGCATCGGGCAGACGACCAGCTGCGCACTTTGCAGCTGCTTTCCGACTGGAGCATGGCGAGGTCGTTTGCGGAGACGAAATTGCGGATCAGCGGGACTGTTACGGCTGCGGCTCCTTTTCACGGCGTCATTTTGATTGGCTTGTTTGCCAAGCCGATTCCCGAAGGGCTGCCCTTGTACGGGACACTTCTGCCGTCCCTTGGCGATTTTTGTTTTACGGGCGTCGCGCCTGGCACGTATTATTTGATGGCTACTTCTGTCGATTGGGGCACGCAGGCGATCGATTTTCTTTTGCCGCATTCCACGTTGCGCACCCGATCGAAAAAACCGATCATCGTCACACCGAACAATACCGTTCCACATCAGCAAGTTACCCTCTACGAGCCTCATCCCGACGACCCGCCTATTTTGATTTCCTTGCCGCTCTTGATGGATCATTTCATCAACCGGGTGGCGAAGTAACATCATAGCAATCGAAAAGAAATCATAACCTATGATTCGTGGTAGGCTAGGATAGCTACTTATTAACGTAAAGAGATGGAGTGGGAACTTTACAGCTGGATTATGAAAGGAGAAACCAAGTGAAAAATCAGCAAGAGGAAAAGCATAATGAAGGCACTTTCGGGAGCAAAAGCAACTTTCTCGTGGTCATGGTGATGATCCTGGGGGTTTTTGTTGCGATTCTCAATGAGACGCTGCTGAACGTTGCCTTGTCAAAAATCATGGATGATATCGGAATCTCTCCAAGCACAGCCCAATGGCTGGCGACTGGCTATTTGCTCGTCATTGGCGTCTTGATCCCGGTGACGGCCTTTCTCATTCAGCGGTTTACAACGAGAGCCTTGTTTTTGTCAGCGATGGGGCTGTTTACTTTGGGAACGCTGGCAGCAGCGCTTGCGCCGGGCTTCGAGCTGCTCCTGATCGGCAGGGTGCTGCAAGCTTCGGGAACGGGGCTGTTGTTCCCGCTGCTGACCAATGTCGTCTTGTCTGTCGTTGCGATTGAAAAAAGGGGATCGGCCATGGGCACGATCGGAATCGTGATCACCTTTGCCCCAGCCATTGGGCCGACGCTGTCCGGCATTATCGTCGAGCATTTCAGCTGGCGCGCCCTGTTTTACGGAGTGCTGCCGATTGCCTTGTTCGTCATCGCTTTCGCCTATTTCCGCTTGAAAAACGTAACAGAAACATCCCGTCCGCGAGTAGATGTGCTTTCCCTGCTTTTGTCCACCTGTGGGTTCGGCGGGATTGTGTTTGGTTTCAGCAGCGCCGGAGAAGGGCATGGGGGCTGGGGCAGCAATGAAGTGCTCGTTCCGATTACGATCGGGGTGATCTCCCTGATCCTGTTCATCTGGCGGCAGCTGCGTCTGGATGAGCCGCTGCTCGATTTGCGCGCTTTTACGTACAAAGTTTTTCGGATGTCCACGATTATTATGATGATCGTCATGATGGCGATGTTTTCGGCAATGATGCTGCTGCCGATTTTCCTCCAGAACGCTTTGGGCTACAGTCCGTTTCATGCGGGGCTGATCATGCTGCCGGGCGGGATCGTCATGGGGATCATGTCGCCGATTACAGGACGGCTCTTTGACCGCTTCGGGGCCAAGTGGCTGGCGCTCATCGGACTTGGGTTGGTCGGCAATACGCTATGGCAATTTGCCTTTATTACCGTGTCTACTTCCTACCTCACGATCATGGTTTGGAACACGCTGTTGATGCTCGGCATCTCCATGCTGATGATGCCAGTCATGACCAACGCCTTGAACGAGCTGCCGCCGAAGCTGTATCCGCACGGCACAGCGATTATCAGTACGTTGCAGCAAGTAGCCGGAGCCGTCGGGACGGCGCTGCTCGTCACGATCATGACGAACGGCACGAGCAAGTATTTGGCCCAGTTCGGGGGAGCAGAAGCCGCCCCAGCCCAAAAGGTGCTCGCCATGATGGCAGGAATGAAAAGCGCGTTCCTCCTGGCTTTCGCTCTGGTCGTGCTTGCCTGGATCATATCTATGTTCCTCAAGCGGGCGGTTCCGCCAAAAAAAGAAGAATGGGAAGGTCAGGGCGCATCCGCGCATTGATCGCAGGAGCAGGTCAGTTCAAACGCAGGTTTGGGCTGGCTTGTTTTTTATATAGTTTGTTCATGGCGTAATCCTTGAAATTTTAAAACAGCGGACACCAGATAACAGATGCAGGTTACCCCAAACCACACACCGATGTTTGAGTAGGTAAAGAGCATGTATAACGACAAGGGAGATGCCCAAACAAATGAGATCAAAATGACAGGGGGATTTACCAAAGAGGAGATGAGAGCAAAACAAGCAGGGAGCAAGATGAAAAAAATCATCATATACGGCATTCCTTTAATGGAACCATCACGGATCGTTGCTACGTACCACAAGTAAATGCTGAGAATGGAGCTTAAAGCCCCTAACAAGCAGCC
The DNA here is from genome assembly GCF_013284375.2 of Brevibacillus sp. HD3.3A. Taxonomy (NCBI): domain Bacteria; kingdom Bacillati; phylum Bacillota; class Bacilli; order Caryophanales; family Paenibacillaceae; genus Brevibacillus; species Brevibacillus sp. HD3.3A. The sequence goes on along the minus strand of NZ_CP085874.1, from coordinate 4,848,060 downwards.
ACTCCACAAATAAAAATTTTTGTAAATCGTCTTCATAGTTTTCCCTCCTTGGAAAGAGCTTTGTAAATTCTTGTCTAGATTTATCAAATAAATTTATTGAGATTGCTTTTTCGGTGTGATAATTTGTTGATTATAATACCATATTTTACAAATATTACAAATATCACAAGCACCATACGCACTTTGTAATTTTTAACGAAGAAATGGATGTAAAGATCTATGTGAAGGGGTTATTTCACTATGAAAAAAATATTAACTACTTCTGTGCTTATCGACTTCTGTAGTTTTTGCTGGAGGAAAAATTGATAAAAAAACCTATCATTTATCTCCAGAATTAAGTAGTGATGTCATTTTGGAAAATGTAGAACTAACAGTTGATGAAAAGAATTCAGCCTCTAGTATTTGGATTAAAGGTAAAGCAAAGGCGGGAAATGGAGCGATTGGTTACCGATTATTAATTGATCGAGCTAAAAGAACGTATAAAACAGAGAAGTTAAGCAAACAAGAATTAGATGATGAATTGAACCGAGTAGATGAAAAATCCCAAAATGTGAGTAACAAGGATATTGATAGCTTGAACGGTGGAATAAAAGCTCTTGCTGCTAATTATTATACTGGTTGGTTTAAGATAACAACACTTGATCCAGTTAGAGTTCCGGTCAATGCAACCAAGCTTACTCTAAAGTGGAAAGAGTATGAAGATGGGACGTTAGAAGATACAAGCCATAGTATCTCTCCTTGGGCTGCAAACCCAAGTAAATTCGATACACATTGGTTTGTAGATGATTACGATGATTCCACACCAGATGCAAATACTGATAGTTCAGAAATCACTTACACAGGATGGGCTGATTACTATAATGATGATTTTGGAGATGATGAATGGAGAACGTACGTTTCACACTCGATAAAAATGACAGCGTTGCAAAAAGATGTTGGATGTGCAGGTTGCTTTGATTATTCCTATAAAACGGATGAGTCTGGAGAGTCCAGTTCATTGCTGAATTACACAATTACTACTAGTTATTAAATTAGTAGAAGATCGTCTTAATTCCCCAAAATTATGACGGTCTTTTTATTTTGGTGCTGCAATTAGAAACAGATTCGTAAAAAACTCGACAATTTTCTCAATCCTTGAGAAACCTTCCCTTTACAACAAAACTAATGACTTTCCTCCCCATAGGAAAAACTAGCTGCAAATCGTCGAACTTTTATTTCCGGGCAGGAAAATGCGACGAGACGCGAAATGATTACAAGGCGTGCTACACGCAGATGACAAGAAAGCAGGGAATCACACATGTCAGCACCTTACAAAAAAGTGTTTTGGGCAGCCGGCTTTGGCTGGATGTTCGACGCGATGGATGTTGCCCTTTTATCATTCATTATGGTGGCGCTCAGGCAAGAGTGGGGACTGACTGCACAAGAAGCGGGCCTTCTCGGGACCGGCAATCTGGTAGGAATGGCGATCGGAGCGATCGTGGGCGGATATATGGCAGACCGGATCGGACGAAAGCCCGTCTTCCTGCTCACGCTGCTTCTGTTTGGCGCAGCGAGCTTCGCCAGTGCGTTTGCCACAGGCTTTTTCACCATGCTGCTGTTCCGCTTCCTGATGGGACTCGGACTTGGCGCCGAGCTGCCTGTTGCTTCCACGCTGGTCAACGAGTTTGCCCCTGCGGAAAAACGGGGGAGCACCGTTGTTTTGCTGGAAAGCTTTTGGGCGGTCGGCTGGATTGCGGCGGCGGTCATATCGTATTTCATCATCCCGGATTACGGCTGGAGAGTCGCGGTCATCATCGGGGCACTGCCAATCGTGTACGCCTGGTACGCGAGACGCACGATCCCTGAATCGCCCCAGTTCCAGCAACGCCAGGAGCAAGTACCTGTGCAAAAGCTGCTGACCTCGCATCAGCGGGAGACGATTGCTCTGTGGGCTGTCTGGTTTGCCATTGCCTTCTCGTATTACGGCATGTTCCTGTGGATGCCGTCTGTGCTGGTAGACAAAGGCTTCACCATGATCAAAAGCTTCCAGTACGTCCTGATCATGACTTTGGCGCAACTGCCCGGCTATTTTGCCGCCGCCTATCTCGTGGAAAATTGGGGCCGCAAAAAGACGCTGGCCAGCTTTTTGTTCATGACAGCGATCATGGCGTTCGCTTTCGGACAAAGCAGCGGGACGACGGAATTGCTGGTAACGGGTGCCCTTTTGTCCTTCTTCAACCTGGGAGCGTGGGGGGCGCTGTACGCGTACACCCCGGAAAACTACCCGACGCCGCTTCGCGCTACAGGCGCAGGCGTTGCTTCCGGCATCGGACGAATCGGCAGCATCATTGCCCCGTATCTCGTCGGCTATTATTCATCCTTGCATTACAGCTACACGTTTATTTTTAGCATTTTTACAATCGTCTTGTTCATTGGTACGGCGATTTTGCTGATTTATGGCAAAGAAACAAGAGTAGCAAGTGCGGCGCGCGCCAATTGATGACAGCTTCACTGGGCTGCATCCGGTGTGCTGCGAGTTGCGTTTTCGTACAGGTGCAGGATACTGCGAGCGCGGGAGATGACTTCCGCTCGCAGCTCCGCAGGTTCCCGCACCTCGATGAGCGAGGCGTAGCCGAGCACTAGCGCACAGGCGGAATCCAGCGTATGAAATTCAACCTCGGCCTCGATCCAACTGCTTTTGGCGGCATGGGTGGAGGCTATTTTCATGTAGCGCTCCTGTTTGAGCCGGGGCCACGCCTCTTCGCGAAAGCGGATGACTGCCGGATAGCGGGGAAGGCTCGCCTTGAACTGTGTCGTCGACTCCTCCCAGTAGCTGGCGAGGTCAAAGCTTTCCGGCCGGACAAAAGCTTCTTCCAGCACGCGAGCTTCCGTGAACCGGGAGATGCGGTACGTGCGCAAGTCCGCATCGATCTGCGCGACCAAATACCAGGTGCTTCTTTTGGCGACAAGTCCAAGCGGAAGCAGCGTCCGCTCGACAAGCGTATCTTCGCGCTGGTAGCGAACCCAAAGCTTGCGGCTGAGCCAGACGGCGTCCTGGATAGTGGCGAGCAAAGGAAACGTTTCATCTGATTCATGCCAGCCCGCTCCATCGATATGCAGGCGCTCACGTACTTGCCAGGCATCCTGCTGAACAGGTTGCGGCAAGGCGGACAGCAGCTTCCAAAAAGCACGCTCGTACCCTTCGGCCAGACCGAGGTCGTTCAGCACGCGGGAAGGTGAGGAAAGCATGAGCGATTGCAGCTCATCGATTTTCAATCCGGTCAGACTGGTGCGATAGCCTTCCGCGAGAACCCAGCCGCCAGCCGAGCCGCGTTCCGCGTAGACGGGCACTCCAGACGCGCTCAAAGCTTCCATGTCCCGATGAATCGTCCGTTCAGACACCTCCAGCTTCTCGGCTAATTGTCTGGTGGTCATCCGCCCGCAGTTTTGCAGATGCAGCAAAATCGAGAGCAACCGATCAGCACGCATAGAAAATCCCTCCTGAAAAACGACTTCGTAGTAGCTTCATTTTATCTTATCCAATATGACAGATGGTGTCATATTGGTGAGGTTACACTGTTCCTATCAACCAAAACCAAACAGTCATGTCCGTTTGGCTGACGGCAAGCGATCTAGCTCTTTTGACGCAGCGCACAGCGTGAATGGCTGGTTCGCACAAAAAGGAGGCGCATGTATGACAGGGAAAGCATTGCAGGGAAAAGTAGCAGTCGTGGCGGGAGGAACGAGAGGGGCGGGGCGAGGAATCGCCATCGGGCTTGGGGAAGCCGGGGCGACCGTCTACGTGACAGGCCGAAGCGTGCGCGGACAGCCATCCGACATGGTTCGTCCAGAAACAATCGAGGAGACAGCCGAGCTGGTAACGGCAAGTGGCGGAGTCGGGATTGCTGTCCAAACAGGGCAATTTAGCTGACGCCAAACAACAACGGAAAGCATTGATTGATCAACGTTTTTGAAAGGAAAAAGGGGCGTCTCCGAGTCGAAACACCGACTTTGGAGACAGCCCCTTTTGCATCTCGTATAGCGATTTCCCTAAGCGAGCGGCTGTGTATTTTTTTTGCGAGTCAACCAGTTGCGGACGTTTCCGTTCAAAATCAGATTGGTGACGACGCCTGCGATCAGCCCCCAGAACGCGGCACCGATTCCGCCGATCGAAATGCCGGAAATCGTCACGAGGAAGGTGACCAGAGCGGCTTCCCGTTCCTTCATATCGCTCATCGCTTGGGCGAGGCTGGAGCTAAGCGAAGCGAACAGGGCCAGGCCAGCGATGACGGCGATCAGTTCCTTGGGCAAGCCGAAAAAGACAGACGTAATCGTGGCGCCAAACATGCCGAACACGAGATAAAAGGCACCGCAGGCGATTCCGGCGATATAGCGCTTGGAACGATCCTGGTGCGCTTCTTTTCCAGTGCAGATGGCTGCGGTAATCGCCGCCAGGTTAATTCCGTGCGAGCCGAACGGAGCCAGGAGCAGCGAGGCAATCCCGGTCGTCGCCACGAGCGGACTGGCAGGCGTGTCGTAGCCGTCTGCTTTCAGCACGCCGATTCCCGGCGCGTTTTGCGAAGCCATCGTGACGATGCACAGGGGAATCCCCAGCCCGACAATCGCATCGAGCGAAAAGCTTGGCATCGTAAACACAGGGTTCACCAATGTCATTTGCACAGAATCAAGCTGCAATCGCCCCATGCCAAAAGCGATGGCAAGTCCGACCAAAAGCGTCAGCACGACGGCGTAGCGCGGAAACAACCGCTTGGCGAACAGGTAGCAGAAGATCATCGGCAAGGCAAGCGCAGGCAAATGCTGCATCGAGACGAAAACTTCGACGCCAAAAGCCAACAAAATCCCGGCGAGCATCGCGGTCGTGATCGACTGCGGCACGTATTTCATCAGGATGGAAAACAGGCCGGAGACGCCGAGCAGCGTGATGACGGCTGCGGAAAACAGATACGCGCCAATCGCGTCGCTGTAAGGATAGGTGGTCAGGCTGGATACCAAGAGGACGGCACCTGGCGTCGACCAGGCGGTAATGACTGGCGTCTTGAACCAGATGCTTAAAATAATCGCCGTCAAGCCGCTGCCGATGGAGATCGCCCAAATCCAGGAGGAAAGCTCTGCTTCGCTGAGTCCCGCGCTCTGCGCCGCCTGAAAGACGATCAGGAGCGGGCCGGCATAAGACACGATGGTGGCAATCAGGCCGACGACGACGGCCGAGATGGAAAAATCGCCAGGAATGCTTTTGAGATGCGAAATCGACCAGTGCTGTTGTTTTTGGGGTACCACAATCATTGCCTCCTACAGGGGATTAGCGCAGCGCAGGCGAGGCATTACCCCTTTTCGTTGAGAATGTAGCGGATCGTCCGCTTGGTGATGTTCAGCTTCTTGCTCAGAAGCTGCCTGTCTCCCTTTGTTTCGCTCAAACCTTTTTCGATGATCGCCCGTCCGACTTCCCCTTCCAACAGCTTGATTCTTTTTTGCAAGTAATCGAAATCGACGCCTTCGATGGAAGGGAGCACGCGGGTGAGCGATTCTACAAACCGCTCGCACTCCCGCTCAATCGCTTGCTCGACGCTGCTCGGTTCGGGGTGGGATTGACCTGGCAGCTTCGTTTGCAGCGTCTTTTGCCGCAACTGGTCAGGCAGGTGCTCGGCGCGCAGTTTTTCGCATTCGTGCAGGGCGATCGTTTGATTCAGGACATTCAGGAGCTGTCTGACATTGCCGGGCCAGTCATAGCGTTGCAAAAGCTCCATGGCATCAGGCTCGATCTCGCACGGAGCGCCGCTGCGCTTTTGCAAGTAGGAATGCGCGATTGCCGGGATGTCGCCAGCACGTTCCCGCAGGGGAGGAATTGCCAGCTTGATTCCTTCGAGACGATACAGCAGGTCGCTGCGGAAACGGTTCATCTCGACCTCGTGCTCCAGGTTGCGGTTCGTGGCGGAGATGAAGCGAATATTGCTCTGACCGACCTGTTCGCCCCCGACCCGCATAAATTCTCCCGTTTCCAGCGTGCGCAGCAGCTTGACCTGGATCGACAGCGGGGCTTCGCCAATCTCGTCGAGAAACAGCGTGCCGTTGTGAGCAAGCTCAAACAACCCTTTTCGCGATTTGACCGCTCCGGTAAACGCGCCTTTTTCGTACCCGAACAGTTCGCTTTCCAGCAACGATTCCGGGACGGCACCGCAGTTGAACGCGACGAAAGGCTGCTGGGCGCGGTTGCTCGCTCCGTGGAGAAAACGGGCCATCAGCTCCTTGCCTGTTCCGGTCTCTCCTTCTATCAAGATGTGGATCGCCTTTTTTGCTAATTTTTTGGCAATGGCGATCATTTTGCTCATCGGGCTTTCTGCTGAATACACGATACCATATTGCGCGGCTTCTTGGGATAGGTCATCTTTTTGGTTCGCCGAAGCAGAGAGGACAGAATCAATGATGTGTTCCAGACTGTCCAGATTGTCGAACGGCTTTTCCAAATAGTCTTTGGCCCCCCACTGCATCGCTGTGACGGCCGACTTGATGGTGCTGTAGCCAGTCATGATCAACACTTCGCACGCGGGAAAAACGGCTTTGATCTTGCGCAGCAGCTCCAGCCCGTCCGCGTCAGGCAGCTTGAGATCGACGAGAGCAGCCTGAAAGCCGCGGGAATCGTTTTGCAAAAGCCATTGGACGTCCTTGCCCGTGTTGGCGACGACTACCTCGCAATTTTTGCGCCGGAGAAAATAGGTGAAAAACGTAGTGACCTCCGTCTCATCATCCACAATCAATATCCGTTTCTGCTCCATGATGTTGATGTTCCTCCTCTTTGATCAGCAGTGGCAAAAGCAGCGTAAATTCGCTGTAGCGATTTTCTTCGCTTTGCGCATACAGCTTGCCGCCGTGCGCTTCGGCGATGCCAAGGCTGACGGACAAGCCCAGCCCTGTCCCTTTTGTCCGTTCTTTGGTCGAGAAAAAAGGCTGGAAAATTTGTGAGAGCTGTTCGGCTGGAATGCCCGTCCCGTTGTCGTAAACGGACAAGCCTGCGTAGCGGACGCCGTCTTCTTCGACGGGAAAGGAACGGATGAGAATCCGCGGCGCTTCCTGCTCGGACAAGGCATCCCTGGCGTTCAAGAGCAAGTTGATGACGACTTGCTCGATCTGATGGCGGCTGCCGTGAAACAGCAGGCTCGGCTCGTTCATTTCCCGGGTTATGGTCAGGCCGCAGACAGACAGCTGGTAGCCGATCAGCCCGAGCACATCCTCCACGACTTCGTCAATGGAGACAGTCTCAAACAAATACTCCTCTTGCCGGGAGAAGGTCAGCAGGTTTTGAATAATTTTTTTGCAGCGGACGCCGCACTGATAAATGTCGCGCATGAGCGGCGCGGTCGGAGCATCGGCTGTTTCGCGCAAAAGCAGTTGGGAATTGCCGAGAATCGCGGTCAGCGGACTGTTCAGCTCGTGGGCGATTCCAGCGGCCATTTCCCCGATGGCAGCCATTTTTGCCGACTGGATCAGTTGGGCCTCGATCTTGATTTTTTCGTTCACGTCCTGAAACAGCAGACTGTTTTCCACGATGACGCCTACGTGCCGGGCAACGAGCTGGATCAACTCGGCTTCTTCGGGATCGGCTGGGCGCTGTTCCTCTCGCAAAAGCGTCAAGTAGCCGAAAGTCTGGTTCAATGGATTGCGCAGCGACACCGAAGTCGCATAGTGCTGCGGCAACGTTTGCGCCAGCTTGTGATGAAGCTGCTCGGGAAAGTTTGCCGTGTCAGGGCAGTGCGGATGAGTCAACGTGTGGCACTGCCAGTCCGTGTCTGTCCGCATGCACAAGTACGACGTCGGCGTGCCTCCTTTGACAATCGTCAACGTAAAGTGCTCGAAGGCGAGAATTTGCGATAGCTGCTGGGCTATGTAGCTGCTCGTTTGCTGCCAGGTTGCGTCGATCTGGATGTGCGTCAGTTGGTTGATGACCGCGAGCTGGCGGTTTTTCTTTTTCATTTCTTCGACGAGATAGACAAGCTCGCTGTAGTAGCTTTTTCGCGAGGAAGATATTCCGGTGAGCTTTTCGAGTATCTCCTGTTTGCTTTGCATGGCGGCCTCCTATAGAGCTTGGCGAAAGAGAGAAGCGACGTCTTGGACGCTCATGTCGCGCGGATTGGTTGTCATGCACACATCGAGCAAGGCGAGTGAGCTGAGCAGTTCGATCTGGTCAGGGTGCAGCCCGATGGCAGACAGCGATTGCGGCACGTCCAGGTCTTTTGCCAGATTCGTCACGGCTTTCATGGCGAGACGAGAGGCGTCGTGCGTGCTCAGACCCGAAGTGTTTTCGCCCAGACATTCGGCGATTTGCCTGTATTTTTCGGGAGCGGCGATATAGTTGTATTCGAGAACGTGCGGCAGCAGGATGGCGTTTACTTCCCCGTGCGGGGCGTCGAGGAAGCCGCCCAGTTGATGGGACATGGCGTGGACGGCTCCGAGTATGGCGTTGGAAAAAGCGATTCCGGCCTGCAAGCTCGCCATTGCCATCGCTTGCTTGGCGGAGGCGTTGTACTGGCTGGCGGCGGATGGACGCAGATGTTCGGCGATCAGGCGCATGGCTTGCAAGGAGTGAACCTCGGTAAGCGGCGTCGCAGCGAGCGAAATATACGACTCGATGGCATGGGTCAGGACATCCATGCCTGTATTGGCAGTGAGTTGTCGGTCTTTGGTCATCAAGGTTTGCGGATCGATGATGGCGATATCCGGGATGAGCGATTTGGAGATGATCGCCATTTTTACTTTGCGCGCGCTGTCTACGATAATCGAAAACTGCGAGACTTCGGAGCCGGAGCCAGCCGTAGTCGGCACCATGACCATCGGCGGGAGCGGATGCTGAATCTGATCGACTCCTTCATACTGCACAATGCTTCCTTCGTTGGTGGCGAGCAGGGCGATGGCTTTGGCTGCGTCGATCGCGCTGCCGCCGCCGACTCCGAGAATCGCGTTGCACTCGGCAGCACGGTACGCCGCGATTCCGGCGTGAATCTCGTAATCTTTTGGATTGGCCGTCACGTTGGTCCACAAATGATAGTCGAGCTTTTGCTGCTGCAAGTAGTGGATGATTCGCTCGGCCCAGCCTGCGCTTACGACACCGGGATCGCTGACGAGAAAAACGCGGGATGCTCCCAGACGGCGAAGGCTTTCCCCGACTTGGCCGATGGATTGGTTGCCGAAGATGATCTCCGGTGTCATAAATTTGGATATTTGCATGCTGCTTACCCCCTTTTTCCCTATGTAGTTAATACCGCAGACAGGGTCGAATCCCTTTTTTGGCCAAAAGCTTGGCTCGCGTGCCGTTTTTTTGGCTGATGGGCCGAAAAATCGGCCAGTCCGAAGGCGAGACAAGGCGAAAAAGCGCGAAAGATAAAGCGCTTACAATTTGGCATGCTGCTTGCAAATATATAGGAGCGAAAATACATAAACGCTCATTCGGCACACAAACAGGTGCCCGTGGGGGAAAAGAGGAGGAAGGTCGAGATGAAAGCAGCAGTGGTCAACGAGTTCCATCAAAAGCTGGAGGTAAAGGAAGTAGCGGTTCCAGAGGTGGGTTACGGGGAAGTGTTGGTCAAAATCAAGACGTGCGGCGTTTGCCATACAGATTTGCATGCAGCGCATGGAGACTGGCCGGTCAAGCCGAAGCTGCCTTTGATTCCGGGCCATGAAGGGGTAGGGGTCGTGGAAAAGCTGGGCGAAGGCGTCACTTCCTTGAAGCTGGGCGACCGGGTAGGCATCCCGTGGCTGTTCTCCGCGTGCGGCGAGTGCGACTATTGCCTCACGGGTTGGGAGACTTTGTGCCAGAAGCAATTGAATGGCGGTTATTCCGCAGACGGAGCTTACGCGGAGTATTGCGTGGCGCCAGCGGCTTATGTGGCGCGTATCCCGGCTGAACTGGGAGACGTGGAGGCTGCTCCGATCTTGTGCGCGGGCGTGACTACTTACAAAGCGCTGAAGGTCGCCAATGTGAAGCCGGGCGACTGGGTGGCAATTTTCGGGATCGGCGGACTGGGCCACGTAGCCCTGCAATATGCGAAAGCAATGGGGTACAACGTCGTCGCGGTAGACATTCACAACGAGAAGCTCGAACTGGCAAAAGAATTGGGGGCTGACGTGACGGTCAACAGCAGCGAGGTCGATCCTGTGGCGGCGATTACCGAGCAGGTCGGTGGCGTGCACGGAGCGATTAGTGTGGCTGTAACGAAAAAAGCGTTTGAGCAGGCGTACAAATCGGTTCGCCGCGGCGGCTCGCTCGTGGTGGTTGGATTGCCGAATGCCGAGCTGCCTATCCCGATTTTCGATACGGTGCTCAACGGTGTAACGGTCAAAGGCTCGATCGTAGGAACGCGCAAAGACATGCAGGAAGCACTCGACTTCGCGGCTCGCGGCAAGGTTCGCGCGATCATCGAGACACAGCCGCTGGATAAAATCAACGAGGTGCTGGAACGGATGGAAAAAGGCCAAATTAACGGCCGCGTCGTGTTGACGATGGAGTAATGATCGTTTTAGGGAAAAGACAACTGCTGCCTGGTGGTCGCTTGGAGACTGCTGGGTGGCAGTTTTTTTGAATGGGGAGGAAATGGGCGGGGGTCACTGTTTTCTCGGCCAATGGTAAGCATTGGTTGGATCGTGATTTTTTGAGAGGGGATCAGGGATGAAAAATTTAAGTGCAGCTGTTGATCGCGGCTGTAGTGGAGGGAGGAAACAGGAGAAACCGCTGTAGGGACTTGGGACTCTAGCGGGGAAGGGTGGACTGCCCGTCTCCGGCGAAAAGGAAAACCGCGTCAAAAGCAGCGAGATCGAAGAAGCGTACGCACGTTGCCGCTTAAAGGCGTGTTTTCCTTTTTCGCCTGCGCCTCGAAAGGAGTCCCAAAGCCCTTTCGCTTGTTTCTCCTGTTTCCTCGGCCGACGGTAAGCATTGGTCGGAGATTGTTTTTGGAGGTTGATCAGGGGCGGCAAATTTAGTGCAGCTGTTGATCGCGGCTGTAGTGGAGGGAGGAAACAGGAGAAACCGCTGTAGGGACTTGGGACTCTAGCGGGGAAGGGTGGACTGCCCGTCTCCGGCGAAAAAGGAAAACCGCGTCAAAAGCAGCGAGATCGAGGAAGTGGACGCACGTTGCCACTTAAAAGCGTGTTTTCCTTTTTCGCCTGCGCCTCGGAAGGAGTCCCAAAGCCCTTTCGCTTGTTTCTCCTGTTTCCTCGGCCAACGGTTAGCTTTAGTCGGAGATTGTTTTTTTGGAGGTCGCTTAAGGGCGGAAAATCCAGCGCAGAAATTGAACAAGTTTTTCATGAACGGGTTGAATGAAGCAACTGTCTTGAAGAAGACTCTTACTCTCATGTTTCTGTGCTTTTTCGAAATCCCCGATCACCACCGCCTAAAGTACCGATGATGCAGACTACAAAGCGTCAGCTCAAACAAGCTTTTTGGCATTGGCATTTTCTTTGAAACTCGCGCCGACCACAACCAGCCCCTGACGAGGAAAGAGACGAAATGCGCGAAAGCTCTTTGGGATACCGACCGAGGTTCCGAGGAAAAAGCGAAACACGGTTTTAAGCGTCAACGTGAATCTGCATCTGTGAGCGAGCTGCTTTTGACGCGGTTTCGCTTTTTCCCCGGAGCCGTGCAGTCTAAGCCCCCAGGGGGTATCCCAAGAAGCTACAGCGATTCGTCTCTTTCCTCGCTTCACTTGAAGTACCGATGACGTAACCTACAAAGCATTACCCCAAGCAAGCTTTTTGCATTGGTATTTTTTTGAAACTACCGATGACGCAATCTACAAAGCATCCCCCATCCTAGCCCTTCATACTTCTCTGCGCCCTCGCCACGATCCGCTTGGTCGCTTTCTCATCGGACGCATCCAGCCAAGCACGGCATACTTGAACGACCCAATCCGGCTGCGACTTGGCTGCGTCATTTAACCAATTGGCAACCGAATCCTGGACATACTTGGATGGATCGGCTTTCAACGGCGCCAAAAGGGGAAGCCCCCATTCGGGATTCTCCTTCAACTCCGCAATATGCTTGGCCCAAACGCCGCGCGGACGGGTCAATTCAACGGCGAAACGGCGGAGATTGGCATCCGGTTCCTGTACCCAAGCGCCCAGCAGGCGGATGGCTAGTTTCAGCTGTTGGGAAGCAGAGTCCCGGACAGCCATCCATGCGATTTCGCGGACGCCGAAGTGGCTATCGGCGGCAAACGGGCGAATGAGCGCCAGTTTTTGCTCCAGTTCCAACTGATCCAACCCCACGATGTAAGCTGCCCAACAGCGCACGCTATCTGACGGATGCGCCGCCAAGCGTTGGAACAGTTGTGTACGCTCCTCGCCAGTCTTTTGACGGAACACCTCTAGCCATTCGACCGCAATGGCGGGGATGACTTTCATCGTCGGCTGCCCCGCGATCCGTTCCAGCGCGGATAACATCGCGTCAGCATGCTGCTGCAACTGAAGCTCAACCAGGATGTGCCTAAGCAGTTGCAAATGATCGACTGCCAACCACTCTGTCAAATTGACACTCTCGATTCGTCCGCCATTCAATAAAACGAGCACATCCGGGAGAATGTCGCCAGCTTTTCTGGCTCCTTTCCGATTCAGCACCCTTTCTGAAATCGAAGCCATTTCGTCGAATGTCATAGCATAGCCGCCTCCGTAATCGTGATTACCAATCGTTTCGTGAAGTCAGCAAATCCAATACGTGGGAAGGCTCCAGCCTCTGCTTGTAGTCAGCTTCGACGTGAGCCAGACGAATCATGTTCTCACGGTCGATCACATATGTCGCGGGCACAGGCAACTTCCACGAAGAATCGCCATGATACTCGTCGAGAGAAATGCCAAGAGACTGGTAACTTCCCCGTAGCGCTTCCGGAAGCTCGAATACGAGATGGTAGCGGGCTGCGACTTCATTGCGAGGATCGCTCAAAAGCGGAAACCCAAGTTCGTTATTTGCCTTTATGCTGGCTGAATAGGTCGGCGTTTGCGGACTGATCGCCACAAGTTGTGCTCCTGCCTCCGCAAAAAGTTCTGACGCTTGTTGATAAGCCCGCAACGCAATATTGCAAAACGGGCACCAGACGCCGCGATAAAACAAAAGAACGACGGGGCCATTGGCCGTCAGTTCAGACAAAGTCATGCTGGCACCGTTTTGATCCGTCAGCGAAAAGTCTGGTGCCTGTGCTCCGGCTTTCAAGCCAGCAGCACCAGCGGATGCCTTTACTTGCTGGATTGACTGCTCGAACATCTTGACCATTTCAGCGGGCAAGTTTTGCTCCATCTGCGCGGTAGCACGATCCAATTCTGTTTGCAAAGAAGCCAGTGGCCTGTTTTCCATCTCGTTCTCTCTCCATTTCGTCCTGTCATTCAACTCTTCTTCATCATAAGAGAAGCACGAATGGAAAAGATGTAATGCAGTTCACAAGCTGTCGCCCTGAGCGAGTTTTTGTGCCGCCCGGAGAATGTCGCGGTGGACGGTCACTGTACGGAACCCGGTGCGGAGCATGCCCGCCTCCGCAAGCTCTTTCAACGCTACAGACACGGCTTCTCTTGAAGCTCCTACCAGGTGGGCAATTTCTTGATGGGAGAGGGGCATGTCGATTCGGCTGTAATCGTCGCCATCGTCCTGAACCCCGAACCGTTCGGAAAGCTCCGCCAGAACGTGGATAATTTTGTCGTGCAGCTTTCCGAGAGCAAGGCTTTGCGCGAGACTGCTCATGTGCGACAAGCGCTCACTCATTACTTTGATCATATTCAGCATGAAACGTGGCCGACGAAGAAGATAACTCTCGAAGCGCTCCTTGTCCATCACGCAAATATCGCTTTCCTCGACCGTCTCGATAAACAGGCCGCGCGTCCCTAGCGAAATATCCCCCATCTCGCCAAAGATGTTCCCCTCACGCAAAATATCCAAAGTAAATTGCTTGCCTTCCTCATTGAGCCGATACAAACGAACTTTCCCTCGCTTCACAAAGTACAGCCCCTCCGTGAACGTGTCGGGCGTTTGAATGAATGTATATTTCGGAAAAGTCGTAATCGAGGTCAGCTCGTCCATTTCGATCAGGTCTTCGCTGGAAAGGGAACGCAACAAATTGAACTGCGACAAATATTGAATGCGATCCATAGTTCCTCCCGGGTTGAAAAAATAGCGTTGGGCACACTTTTGCGGCCAACGAGCAGTTCGTGCATATGCCCATCATACAACAAAATAGGGTCGGACTACTTTCTCCTGATTCCACACAGCATCTCCGTCAGCCTGTCCAGGAAAATAGCGCGGATTGATTTCTTATCTTTCTATATTTGATTATAATTAGATATAATTAATGTTGTTTAGTTATGTTCCGTGTGGAGGTTTGAGAGGGAAATGCTGACCGCACAAGATCAAACAGAGAAGCTGTGGGAGATGGCCAGACGGATGGAGCCGCACCTGATTCGTCATCAGGCGAATATGGACAAGCTGATGAGCTTGCTCATGGTACACGAGCTGGTCCGCAATCGTGCGCTAAATGCCGAGGTGGCCGCCGCGGCTGGCGGAGACGGGCAGGTAGAGCATAAAACTGCTGATGTGCCCGGTGAAAAAGAGCATGAGCAACTATGGGATGAACTGTGCCGCAAGGAGAGCTACGAAGCAAAGGTCGCGCAAGCCATCGTTCATCTCGTTGAGCAAATTGCGCCGTAATTCGGCAGCTTGACAGTGCCCGCCAACTACAGTCTGCTGGAAGCCGAGTCACGGCATTGTTTTGGCCAAGAACAAACAAAACCCCGAAGAAAGGGCAGTCGCCTTTTGCGGGGTTATTTGTGCATCCTGTTTATTTGACTTCGCTGAGCGTGTCCCAAATAGATAAGGCCAGACAAAGCGTTGCTTGGGCATGGGCAACACTCCCTCAGCTTTTTTCTGAATGGCTTTGACGACACCGTGAAAGACTGCTTGTGTTTTTCCCAGCCGCTTTGCTGCACGCCAATGACCACAGCTGCTGGCCTGTGCGAAAGGAAGCGGGCGGTTCGTGTCCATTTATCGGACGAAAACTGTCTCACGAGTGTCCGAACGGCTTGGACACAAGGACAGTTTCGGTGACCCGAAGCAAGGGCTGGCAGCGCTTTTCGCGGCTGGTACTCAACTTGCATTTATTTATCCTGAATGTCGATTTGCAGGAAGGGGGAGAATGGCGTGGACATTCGGGATGTGGTTGCCATTGTAACGGGTGGAGCTTCCGGGTTGGGGGAAGCCACTGTGAGGAATGTGGTAGAGCACGGAGGAAGAGTAGCCATTCTTGATCAGGACCTCGAACGGGGGTACGCCCTGGCAAATGAGCTGGGACGCGATCACGCCCTGTTCGTACAGACGGATGTGACGAGCGAAGCGAGCGTGCGGGAGGCGATCGAGCGCACGGCGGGAGCTTTCGGCACGATTCACGCCGCAGTCAATTGCGCAGGAATGGTTCTGGGGCAAAAGACGCTGTCCAGAAACGGCCCTCATTCCTTGGAGACATTCAGCAAAGTCGTGCAAGTGAACCTGATCGGCACGTTTAATGTCGTGCGAATGGCAGTCGAGCAGATGGCGGGCAACGAGCCAGCCAAAACGGGCGAACGCGGCGTGATCGTCAATACAGCGTCTATCGCTGCTTTTGACGGGCAGGTCGGACAAGTGGCTTACAGCGCTGCAAAGGGCGGGATTGTCGGCATGACCTTGCCGTTGGCGAGGGACTTGGCTCCGTATGGAATCAGGGTGATGACGATCGCTCCTGGTTTGTTTGACACGCCGATGTACGACAAGCTGCCCCGCGCCGTAAAAGACGTGTTGGGAGCGACCGTGCCTTTTCCACCGAGATTGGGTCAGCCCGACGAGTACGCCAAGCTGGTGAACAGCATCATTACGAACCCGATGCTGAATGGAGAGACAATCCGGCTGGACGGGGCGATTCGGATGCAACCGAAATAAGCCGATCGAGTCTGTCTGGTCTACTGAAAAATGGGTTTGGAAAATTTGGTTGACACGAAAAGTAGTTAGGCACCATACTACGTGCATGAACAACGAACCGAAAAACAAGCATGACTTCGACTCTGCTCCTTCGCTTGACCAGGCGAGGCGACAGCTTGCGCGCTACAGTCTGGACGTAGACGCACAGGCAGTTCTTGTAGCCGCGCGACTGATGGAGGCGGGAGCGAAACTCGGCAGCGCAGCGGAGATTCACTTTGGCCGCTTCGGCTTGTCAACCGGGCGCTATCGGCTTTTGGCGGAGCTGGAAACCAACGACGGAGAGCTGCTGCCTTCGCAATTGGCAGACAATCTCGGCGTCACCCGCGCTACGGTGACGGGCCTGATTGACGTGCTGGAGCGCGATGGACTCGTCTCCCGGTGAAAAAGCATGCAGGATGGACGCCAAAAAGCGGTTGTTTTGACCGAAGCGGGTGGGAGCAAGCTGAAGGACATGGCGCCTGAGCATTTCATGCGGCTGGAAGCGATGGTCAGTTCCCTTTCGCTGGAGGAGCGCAGCGTATTTCTGTCCCTGCTTGGTCGCGTGACAGAAGGCATCTCGGCACTGACAGATGAAAAGAAAGACGTGCAAGCAAACAGCAAGAAAAGGTAAAGACGGGCTAGGAAAACTAGCCCATTTTCACAGGTATATAGTTAGGAACCTAATTATATATTCAAAAAACAAGGAAGAAGTTCATTCATGGGAGTGAATCATCGGGCAAAGACAGCGGCTGTCGCTGAGACGAGGACGGATCGCCCCAAGGCAAGGCGAAATCGTTTGTGCTGTGGCGGGAAGTCATGATGGCGTATTTGTCTCCGGCAGTCATGCCGGGATGGCTGGCTCGCCACAGCAGATAAAGGCTTGCAGATCGGAGCGCTGACCACAAGCGGGGGTACCTCGCCCTCGCGGCTTTGCTCGTTGGATTATGGCTGCTCGCGAAAGGGGCGGAGGATGGCTGGATCACTCGCATCCGCACCCGACAAAGCGACACTCAAACAGGCTTTCATGCAATCAGTAATTTCCTTGAAACTCCCGACTATCCCCAAAAGAAAAAAGACCCCGCCCACAAAACCGTGGCGAAGCCTTTTCTCATCCTAAAGCTCAGCTTTATAACATAGTGCTTGTCGGCGCCTCCAAAAGCGAGATTTCCTGTGCCCGGAGCAGCGCTTGGGTACGGTTTTCCACACCGAGTTTCCCGTAAATCCGGTGCAGGTACACTTTGACCGTACCGACCGTGTTGCCCAGCTCTTCGGCAATTTGCTTGTTGGACGCCCCTTGGCCGAGCATGGACAAAATGATCATTTCCTTGCCTGTCAACGGCTCTGGAAGCGGCGAGAATGAGCTGCCATGCGCTCTTGCCCGCTTTTTCGGGAAAAGCTCAAGCAACTGCTGCACATAGTCGGGAGAAATGACCGGAGGAGCTTGCTCCGTCCTGGAGTTTTCCCGCTGCTGGTAAGCGCTGAGCAAGCTGTACATAGCCAGCCCCTCGTCCAAAAAACTGCGTACATACAAGTTTTTCGCCCCGATGACAAGGGCCTCGTGCAGATGTGCCAACGCCTCGCGCTTGTTGCCTTGCTGCTGGAGCGCCATCGCTTGCAGATTGGCGATTTCTACCTGGCTGCCTAACAGTCCCTCCCTGACGCCAATTTGCTTCAAAGGGGCAAGAATCTTGAGCGCATCTGCCTCTTGCTGTTTGGCGAGCAGCAGCCGGACATAGGCCAACTGCTCCAGCTCTTTATGAATACTGGGTTTGTGAAAAGTGGAGCGGGGCAGCTTGGCAAGCTCTGCCTCGGCCCAGGCCACATCTCCTTCCCTGAGTGCGATGTACGCCTGAAAAGCGCGCAACGGACTGATCCAGTACAGCTGCGACCACCCCGTGACAATCTCCATCGCTTCCTGGACAAGCCTTCGCGCTTCCTTGAAAGCCTGGTTCGCCAGCAAGTGCCGGGCATGAGTCAGTACATACGGAACATAAAGTCCGGGAATTTTTTGCTGCAGCGCTACAGGCGCGATTTTTTGCAAAAACGCGAAGCTTTCTTCGAGCTTGTTCTCCTCGTAAAGCCCTTCCGCCAGCGCCTGGACGACGTATTTGTTGATCAAGGAGTCCTGCCAGCCGTGCGCCTCCAGAATAGCGGAAAACTGCTTGCCGACCAGCTCCGTTTCCTCGGACAGCATCCCTTTCAAGCCGAATCGCGTCCTGCGGATGAACGGCTCGGTCGTGTTGTAGTTCAGATGATAAAACAACGGGTTTTGCGGCAAGTCCTCCTGCAATTGGGACGAGCTGGCTACCCAGCTTGCGAAATCGCCGTTGGCAAAGACGAGATTGGCCCGGACAAAAAACAGGCCGCTGGCAAACTGTTCGCGCTCCGCGGATGGGGGCATGCTCTGGCAGTCTTTTTCCAGCAGGTCAAGCTCGGCTTGGGCAAGACTGGTCTGATCGCAAGCGATTAGCAAAAAGACGTAGAGCAGCCTGAGCAGCGGCGGCATATTTTGCCCGTGATCCGGGATGCTCGTAAGCGCGCGCAGCAAGGTGAAAAATTCGCCGCGCGAAAGCCACGTCGGGAAGTGCTGCGCAAGCAACTGCACGGCGAGCGGGTAATCGCAAGCGCAAATCGCATGCTCGATGGCTTCGTCCAGAAATCCGCGCGCAGCAAAGCTCTCGCTGGCAAGCTTGTGCAGCTCGTAAGCTTTGCCAGGGTAAGTCAGCTCCAGTTGGCTGCGCAAAAAATCGGCAAACAAATGATGGTAGCGATACCAAGTCTGATCGTCATCGAGGGGAAACAAAAATATATTTTGTCTGTACAGCTCAGCCAAAACTTGCTGACTGCCCGTCATGCCGACCAGCGCGTTGCATACGTGGGCGTCCAGCCGCGACAGCACGGAGGTCAGCAACAGGAAATCGCGCGTCGATTGGGGCAGCTGCACCAGCACTTCGTGAAACAAATAGTCGGAGATGTCGCGGTGTGCCCCCGTAAATTTGGCAAAAAACCGCTCGTGGTTCCCGGAGGTGGAAAGCGAAATCGCAGCGAGTTGCAGCCCGGCGACCCAGCCTTCTGTGCTGGCGACGAGACTGGCGATTTGCTCCTCGGAAAGCAGCAAGCCATGCACCTGCTGACAAAAGCTGAACGCCTCGGCTTGATCGAACAACAGCTGCTGTGGCGTCAGATGAACAAGCTCGCTCCGAAGACGCCATTTTGCCGTTGAAAAGGGCAAGGCACTGCGGCTGGCGATGTACACATGGCAGTTGCCTGGCAAATATTCAATAAAGTAAGCGAGGCTGTCGTGGATCGCGCTTTCCGAAATCACATGGTAGTCATCGAGAATGATCGCCAGCGGCTGGTGAATCGTTGTCGCCAGCTCATTGAGCAGCGAGTCTATAAACGAAAAAATCGAAGTATGAGAGGTTGCCTTCATGGAGTTTTCCATGTTCTCCGCCAGATGCGGGGAAGAGGCATTTGTCAGCATATGCACGATATAGCGCCAAAACCGGACGAGATCGTTGTCTTTCTCATCGAGCGAAAGCCACGCCAGCTGCCCGCTGAAATCGTGCGCCCATTGGCAAAGCAGCGTTGTCTTTCCGTAGCCCGCCGGTGCGTTTACAAACGTGAGCCGGCACTGTAGCCCATTGTTCATTTGTTCCAGCAGATGACTTCTCTTTACACTGTCGAAGCGATAGGCAGGGACCGCTGTTTTCGTTTTCAACATAACGGATGGTTGACCCATTTTTCCTCCTTTCCATTCTTTGCAGCGTAAAAGGTATGTCCTTATTATACTAGCGAAAACAGCACGCTTCGACATGGAAAAAAGTCTCGTCAAATGAGGGCGAGAAATGATGGCAAGTCCGAAGACACGCTTCAACACTCTTTTTGCCCCAAGCCTTCTACAATGAGCATAAAAAAGCAAGAGGGCGTGTGAGGCGGATGGGGATTGTTCGTTGGAGCGGTGCGGCTGCTGTGGCCGTTGCTGCGTTGGTGCTCGCGGTCAGCAGTGCAAGTCCGCCGCCCATCCATGCGACAGGTGCGGACGTGAAGCAAGAGGAGACGGCGGAGGAAATCCGGATTGCGTTTGTGGGAGACATCATTTTGGATAAAAGCGTGGGGGTGCAAATCGGACAGCACGGGGTAGACTATCCGTTTCAAAAAACAGGGGAGTTTCTGCGACAAGCTGATCTCGCCATCGCCAATCTGGAGACGCCTGTCAGCACACGCGGCAAGCCGGAGAAAAAAGAATTTACGTATCGCGCCCAGCCCAGCGCACTGAACGGACTGAAAAATGCCGGCATCGACGTAGTCAATCTGGCTAACAACCACACGCTCGATTACGGCGTAGACGCTTTGCTGGACACATTCGGACATTTGGACAAGCAGCAAATCGGCTACGTGGGCGCAGGCAAAAACGAAGCGGAAGCATTTGCGCCGCAGATCCAGACGATCAAGGGCAAGCGAGTGGCAGTGATCGGCCTGAGCCACGTGCTGCCCAATTATCGCTGGTACGCGGGCAAAAACAAGCCGGGACTTGCTCACGCCTACTCCTACGAACCGATGCTGTCCTATGTGAAGCAGGCGGTTGCCCAGTCGGATATTACGATTGCGGTGATGCACTGGAACCTGGAGTACAAGGACACGCCTGAGCCGTATGCGCGCGAGTTGGCGAAAAAGCTGATCGACAGCGGCGTGGACGCGATCGTCGGCTCACACAGCCATTCCGTGATGGGCGTCGAATTTTACAAGCAAGTCCCGATCTACTACAGCGTCGGCAACTTTGTGTTTACGACCTCGTACAACACGAAAGGACGCGAAGCGATGATGGTAGAGCTTGCTTTTAAAGAGAAAGAAACCAGCTCCCGCGTCATTCCTGTGAAAATCGTGAATGGACAGCCCGCGGAGCAGGACAGTCAAGGCAAGCAGCGCATGATAGACAAGCTGAAGCGGATTTCGTACGGGGCAAGCATTGAACGGGACGGTCAAGTCAGGCAAACGGCAAAAATCCGTTGAGGAGCATATCCCCACGGATTTTTTTGTTGGCGGAACATGCTTTTGCCATTACGAGAGCGGCATCGGTACTTCTGCCATTCTACGCATCATCTCTTTGCGGACGAAGCCGTATTTTTCGTACAGCCCATGGGCATCCCGCGTTGCCAGCGTCATGTTTGTATGGCGAATAGCCGGGTGCTGCACCATGACCTCCATCAGCCATTTGCCCAGCCCTTTTCCGCGGTGGGCGGGATCGATGAAGACGTCGCACACCCAGGAAAAAGTCGCGTAATCGGTGACGACCCGGACAAACCCGGCCTGTCCGCTCTCGTGATACACTCCGAAACAGAGCGATTGCGAAATGGCTTTGACGATCATTTCTCTCGGACGCTCGCCAGCCCAGTAGGTCGTAGACAGCCAGGCAAAAATTTGTTCTTCGTCGAGCAGCTTCGGATCATCACTGATTGTGTAAGGCAATTCGGGGTGTTTCCATTCCATCTGTTGCTCATCCTTTCTCCTGTTTACTGACTGACTTACGATTCACTATACTGTAAGGAACAACCAGGGAGAAACGAGGAAAACGGGCATCTGTACCCACACAGATGGAGAGCGGGTGGACAAGGGTGGAGAAAAAATACGAGGCGCTCAAGCAACAGCTCAAACAACAGTTGCTGACGGGCAAAATACGCCCCGGAGAAAAGCTGCCGTCGATCCGTACAGCCTCCGAGCGGTGGAATTGCAGTACGAATACAGCGATCCGGGCGTATCAGGAGCTGGAAAAAGAGCATCTCGTGTACGCAGTGCAAAAAAGCGGCTATTACGCGGTGCTGCGCCCGCAGGCCGTCACGCGAACGGGAGCGGGACAGGGACAAATCGATTTTTCCGCGGCCAGTCCGGACCCGGAAGTCATGCCGTATAAAGACTTCCAGCATTGCCTGAACCGGGCGATTGAACTGTACGAGGATCAGCTGTTCACTTATTGCGATCCGCAAGGCTTTTACTCTTTGCGCCGGGAGCTGGAGAAGCATTTGGCCCATTCGCAAGTTTTCGCGCAGCCGTCCATGATTTGCGTCGTTTCCGGCTCGCAGCAAGCGCTGCACCTCTTGTCGTCCATGCCTTTTCCCAATGGAAAAAGCGCCGTCCTGGTCGAGCAGCCTACTTTTCACGGCATGGTTCGCACCTTGCAACTGCTTGGTGTCACGACATACGGCATCGGGCGGACGACGGCAGGCATCGATCTGGACGAGCTGGAGCAGCAGTTTCGCAGCAAGCCGATCAAATTTTTTTATACGATGCCGCGCTTTCACAATCCGCTAGGGACAAGCTACGGAGCCGAGGAGAAAAGGCAAATCGCCAGGCTGGCGGAGCGCTACGGGGTATTTGTGGTGGAGGATGACTATTTGGCGGATATGGAGACGAGCGCGAAGGCCGATCCGCTCTACAGCTACGATCTGTCAGGGCACGTCATTTACGTGAAAAGCTTTTCCAAAATCATGTTGCCCGGACTGCGCCTGGCTGCTGTCGTCTTGCCGCCAGCGGTCATGGAGACATTTCGCCTGCATAAAGCTTCGGCGGACTCCAGCACGTCCGTTTTGTCCCAGGCTGCTCTGGAGCTGTATTTGAACTCGGGGATGTACGATCATCATGCCGCGATGGTCAGAGAGCGCTATCGGACGAGGATGGATGCACTTGCCGCAGCTTGCCGCCGCCACCTGGACCCAAGCATTCAGTGTCCGGCTGCCCACGGCGGAATTTTTACCACAATCGTTCTGCCGAAAGAGCTGGATGCCCACGACGTGATCGCTGCTTTGCACCAGCAGCACGTCTCTGTGCGCTCGACGGACCAAAACTATTTGCCAGGCTTGGGCCGGGACAACGGATTGCGTCTTAGCATCATCCAGACAGACACAGACAAGATTGAGCAAGGAATAGCGCTGATGGCCGAGGCGTGCCACAAGCTTTTGCAAAAGCGCAAGCAGGAAGTAGCCTGGCGGATGCGGCCAGACTGATTGACAGCGACACTAGATGGCTCTTTTTCGGAAGAGCGGACAGGAGGACGAACAAACATGACTCAAGCAAACAAGCTGGACAAATGGGGAGAGCTGGCAGGAAAAATCGAACCTTGCGGGAAGCTGCTTCGCGCCTGGGAGCTTGTCGGCGGCGTCTCGGCGACGGTGACAGCGCTAGAGCTGGAGTGTGCGGACGGGACGCGCAAAAAAATGGTTGTGCGGCAACACGGCGCAGCAGATCGCGAGCGCAATCCACAGATCGCCTCCGACGAATACAAGCTGCTGCAACTGTTGCAGGAAGCGCATATTCCTGCGCCGCAGCCGCTCCATCTGGAAGCATCGGCAACTATTTTTGCCTCGCCGTGCCTTGTCACGACATTCGTCGAGGGACAGACAGACTTCCAACCAGCCAATCTGTCCGCTTATTTGTCCCAACTGGCAGAGGTGCTTGCCCGTATCCACCGGATCGACCCTGAACAAAAAGCCAGTACCTTTTTGCCGCGTCAGACCGATTGGGTAGCGAATACGCTTCGCAAAACACCGGAAAAGCTGGACGACTCGCTGGACGAGGGGCTGATTCGCGAGCTGCTGGGCACTGTCTGGCCCTTGGCGCGAAAAAATCGCGATGTCTTGTTGCACGGAGATTTTTGGCCAGGCAATACAATGTGGCTGGATGGCCGTCTGACTGCCGTACTCGACTGGGAAGATGCGGCTGTGGGCGATCCGCTCGCAGATGTGGGCAATGCCCGGCTGGAGCTGCTTTGGGCGTTTGGCAGCGAAGCGATGGACACCTTTACAGCATTTTATCGGGAGAGGATGCCTGATCTCGACTATACGGACTTGGCGTACTGGGATTTGTACGCAGCGCTGCGGCCAGCTTCCAGCCTTGGCAATTGGGGACTGGATCAAGCGACAGAGCAAAGGATGCGTGAGCGGCACAAACAGTTTGTACAGCAAGCTACGGAACGGCGGCACATTTAATCTGGCTTGCGCAAACGAAATCAGAACATTGGGGCATTGACCGATGGAATGGGTCTGTGATAATCTCTAATCATAAGTAAATACATCGGATTTTAGTGAATAGCTGATCGGACTTCCGAAAGCTCCCGCGCAGACAAGACCATGTCGGCATCGTCGGGAGCCTTTCGCTATATGAACAGGAGGAGGGTAACGCTGCTATCGTTTCAAAAGGACATGACCTCTCGAAAAGTCGGTGTCGTCGCTGCTGGACAACAGAAGGCTTTCGAGAGGTAACATTAGGCTATAAAACACACTAAATAGGTAAGAATAATAAACATTTAGTTTTTCACAACATAACCAGGGAGGCGTGAGCGAATGGCGAAAAAAGAGAATGCCCTGAATGAACAACTGTGGGAGAAAATCGAGCGAGCCTTGGACAGTTTGGAATTTGGTTCCATCCATATCGTGGTTCACGATTCGCAGGTGGTTCAGATCGAGCGGACAGAAAAATACCGACTCCCTGCCAAAAAAGAGAAAGAAGAAGGACAGACAACTCAGAACAGACCGTTGTTGAATCGGACGCACGGCTAGGCGACGGACTGACAAAACAGACGAGAATGGGAGATTAGAGAGGAGGAGCTTTCATATGGCAGGCGTTCTTGTAGTTGGAGGAGATCGGGTAGGAGAAATCGAGAGCTTGTTGCAGGATAAAGGATTTCGGAATGTATATCACGTATCTGGACGAAAAAAGTCGGACGTGAAGGCGACGATTCCTGCCGATACGGAGCTGGTTCTCGTCTTTATCAACTTTGTCAGTCACAGTCTCAGCAAAAATATTAAAAAGCTGGCGAAGCAAAAGCACGTGCCGATCGTTTTTTGCCGGAGATCGTGTGATGCCGTCGCCATGTATCAGCCAGCGATTGGCTAGGCAAAATGAATATTCGTGAGTGAATAGAAGTATTCAACGTTGAATACTTCTTTTTTGCGTGTTCATCAGGCGAAAAAATGGGCAGGCTGATCGTGTGAGCCATCTTTTTGCTGCTGGACAGCTTTATGCAGCATTTTGTCAGGATGAGTCGAAGGCCCATGTATGCAGCAGTGAATAAAAAGGCCGGATCAAGCTTGGCAGAAACAGCTGGCATACAATTTGCAGAATATTTATACAGAAGTTAGAAGCGAATTGAACAAAGATGGGGGTAAGCATGAAACGACCAGTCGTCATTACAAGTCTCTTGGTTTTGCTATCGGGATTGTTCGCAGGTTGCAGCAACAGTGCCAGCACGAATCAGCCTGCTGCCGATTCCACGCAACAGTCCCAGCCAACGCCGTCGCAGCCGGCCGCCACCCAAATTTTGCACATGAACGCCTCAGAACCGGAGACGTTGGACTCCGGCATGTCGAATGACGTGATCTCCGGCGCTTTTATCCGCTCGCTGTACGACTCGCTCGTCAGGCTGGACAAGGATGGCAAGCCAGTCAATTCCGTCGCCTCGGACATCAAGCTGTCGGATGACAAAAAAGTGTATACATTCACGTTGCGCGCAAGCAAGTGGAGCAACGGCGATCCGGTGACAGCGAACGACTTTGCCTTCGCCTGGCTGCGCGTGCTCAACCCGAAGACGGCGAGCGGCTCCGCTTACAAATACTATCCGATCAAAAACGCCCGCGCTTTTTTCGAAGGAAAGGCAAAGGCGGAGGACGTAGGCATCAAGGTGCTGGACGAAAAGACATTGCAAGTCACTCTGGAAAATCCGACGCCGTATTTTCTGACGCTCGCCACCTTTTACTATCCGGTCAACCAAAAAGTCGTCGAGGCCAATCCCGACTGGGCGAAAAAGCCGGAAACCATCGTCACGAACGGGCCGTTCAAGCTGGCGAACTGGGAGCATAAAAACAAGATCGAGCTGGCGAAAAACGACCAGTATTGGGACAAGGATGTCGTGAAGCTGGACGAAATCGAGTTTTCCATGATTGAAGATACGAATACAGAGCTGGAGCTGTTCAACAGCGGGGAGCTGGACTGGGCGGGCGGCCCGATCAGCGGATTGCCTGCGGACGCCATCGGACCGTTGCGCGATGAAGGCAAGCTGCAAACGATGGAACGCGCCACCAACTACTACTTGCTGTTCCAGACTGAAAAGCCGCCGTTCACGAACGCCAAGATTCGCAAGGCGTTTGCCTACGCGATCAACCGAAAAGATATTGCCGACAACATCGGCCAGGCCGGACAGACGCCGTTGATGGGCTTTGTGCCGCTCTCCGCCTCGCTGAAACCGGACGGCTACTTCAAGGATAATGACGGGGAGACGGCGAAACAGTTATTGGCAGAAGGCATGCGGGAACTGAACCTCGCCAAGCTGCCGGAGATCACATATTTGTACAACACATCCGACCTCAACAAAAAGATTGCCGAAGCGCTGCAAGCCCAATGGAAGCAGGTGCTCGGCGTGGACGTCAAGCTGCTCAACAAAGAGTTGAAGGTCATGTTCGACGATCAGGAGCACGGCAAATACATGATTTCCCGCACAGGCTGGACAGGCGACTACAACGACTCCGTCAACTTTTTGGAGCTGATGATGGAAAAGTACAGCTCCAACAACTCGACCTTTTGGCACAACGAGCGCTACGTAGAGCTGGTGAAAAAGGCGTACGCCGAGCCGGATGAAGCGAAGCGCAATCAATATTTGGTCGAGGCGGAGAGCATTTTGATGGAAGAAATGCCAGTCACGGGCGTGTACAGCAGCGTCAACTCCTGGGTACAAAATGACAAGGTCAAAGGCATCACGGTGGACCCGCTAGGCTACATCGACTTCAAATGGGGCTACAAAGAGCAATAGGACAGACAGAGATGGCCGACACCCGCATGCATGTGTGTTGGCTGTTTCCATAAAAAGGAGGAGGCATGCTTATGGCTTGGCAACAGGCATTGGATGAAGCGCTCAAGGATGCGCCAGGAGTGTTTGGGGTAGCGGCATTGCACGTGGAGACGAAAGAGGAGGCCGGGCATCTGGATGACGAGCTGTTTCAGCTGGCGAGCGCATTCAAAATCCCGATTCTCGTCACCTTGATGCGCGAAGTCGAAGCGGGACGGGTCGCGCTCGACCAGCGGATCGCCTCGCAAAAAGAAAACCGCGTGCCAGGCTCGGGCATTTTGCAGGAGCTGGACGCAGGCGCAGCCCTGACCGTAAAAGACTTGGCGACCTTGATGACGATTGTCAGCGACAACTACGCGACAGATTTGGTCATCGAGCTGATCGGCGGCATCGACAAGGTAGAGGCCCATATGCATGAGCTGGGGCTGGAACAGATTCATTTGCGGCACACTTGCTGGCAATTGCTCAACCACTGTGTCGGGATGAATGAGCCTGCTCCGTCTGCGGCTGGCTACGACGAATACGAGCGCCGGGAAGAGACAGGCGATTATGAAATCGTTCACGATGTCTCCCTGCCGACGCGGGACAACAACGTGGCTACGCCGCGCGACCTCAACCGCTTGCTTGCGATGATCGAACGAAAAGAAATTTTGACGCCTGCCTCCTGTGAGCTCATGCTGGACATTTTGCGCCGCCAACAGTTCAACAGCCGCCTGCCGTATTTGCTGCCGGAAGGAACGAAGGTCGCACACAAAACCGGAACAGTCAATGCGGTGGTCAATGACGCGGGAATCATTTACTTGCCTGAGGATAAAGGAGCAATTGCGATTACGGTATTGTCGCGGGCCGTGACGGAAAAGCCGGCGGCAGAGCTGGCGATTGCCCGCATCGCACGGGCGATTTACGACCAGGCGCTGGGAGGCAGATGAAAAGTGGACGAACAGATGAAAATGTTTGAGGAGTACGCCAGGCTGTTGCTTGAAGAAGCGCAGGCGCCAGGGGCGGCAATCGGGGTCGCGCGCGGAGGAAAGCTGTTGTACCAAAAGACGTTCGGCTACCGCAACAGGGAGGAACAGCTGCCGCTTTCGCTCGATACCGTGTTTGGCATCGCCTCGATTACGAAGTCGTTTACGTGTGTGGCGATCATGCAGTTGCAAGAGGCAGGCAAACTGTCCGTCCACGATCCGGTCATCCGCTATTTGCCGGAGTTTCGCACGGGCGATGACGAGTTGACCAAGCGAATTACCATCCACCATTTCATGACGCACACGCCTGGGATGGCGCCGATGCCTTATTTGGACGGAGCGATGAAGCGCAGCATGGAACAAGACCCTGCGATCATCGGGACAGAAGCGGAAGAAGAGCTGAAGACCGTGCCCTATCTGGATACGTATGAAGAAGTATTGCAAGCGATCGCCGGGTTTGAAGGAAAGCCGCTCAGCGAACCGGGAGAAGCGTTCAGCTACAACAACGACGCCTACGGCTTGCTTGGGGCGATCATCGAGCGGACGAGCGGCCAGACTTACGAGCAGTATGTGAAGCAGCACATTTTGCAGCCGCTTGGCATGCAGCGGACGGTTTTTGCCGTGGAGGAGCTTGCGGACAAGGACGACGTGACCGTTTTGTACACGAACAAAAAAGTCGACGGAAACAACGAGGTGATCGCCGCCCCGTACTGGCATGACGCTCCCGCCATGCGCGCCGCAGGCTTTCTCAAATCGACCGTAAACGATTTGCTGCGTTACCTGCAAATTTTTCGCCCGGATGCCGAGAACAATCGTGCGAACATTTTGTCTTCGGACAGTATCCGGCAAATGCTCGCGCCACACGCCCGCTGTGATGGGCATCGCTCTTACGGCTACGGTTTGATGGTATCTCCGGCTTTTCCCGAAGGCTTGATGCTGGAGCACGGTGGTTCGCTCAAAGGGATCAGCTCGCACATTTTTTCCGTTCCGTCGATGGAACTGACTGGAGTGGTGCTGGCCAACCTCGATGGCGTATCTGTCCGCGAACTGGTCGTGGCGCTCTTGAATACACTTGCGCAAAGACTGCCAGCGGCTCCGCTGTACACGTATGCCCCGTACGAACTGGCGAGCGAGCAGCTGTCCGAGTACATCGGGAGCTATCGATCTGCGGAATGGCTGAACACCGTGATCGAGGAGCGGGAAGGGAAGCTGCAACTTTTGGTGGACGGTCTTGCTTATCCGCTCACTCCGGTTGATAAGGACAGCTTCGTTTTCAAAAGGCGGGATTCTACCGTCTGGATCGACTTTTTCCGCGATCGGGAAGGCAAGGTCGTGAGAATGAGCTACGCCTTGCGTCAATTGACGAAAGCTTCCGACAAAGCAGAGGGAGAAAAATAGGCGAGCGAAAGATAGGCATGCCGAGCGGGCTGCCTGTCTTTTTGGCATGTACCCGATACGGTGATGAGCTTGGAGCTGCGTCTGTCCGCCTATCCGCCGCCATTCCGGTACAGCCTGCTTGTCTCACCCGCTGACAGCAAAAAACAGGCATATGCCTGAACGGAACTCCGATTGTTAGATGTGTCTAACTTTTCGAGGTCACTTCGGGGCTGCCTGTTTTTTCGTAGCCAAACAGTGATTACTTACAGAAAAACACCAATGATCGTTGCCGACAACACAGATGCCAGCGTCGAGCCGAGCAAAAGCTTCAAGCCGAACTTGGCTACGAGGTCGCCCTGCTTTTCGTTGAGTGCCCGCACCGATCCGGTGATGATGCCGATAGAGCCGAAGTTGGCGAAGCTGACGAGAAAGACCGAGACGATGCCAACCGTTTTGGGCGACAGGCTGCTGGCGATTTCCTTGAAGTTCAGCATCGCGACGAACTCGTTGGTCACGATTTTGGTCGCCATGATGCTTCCCGCCGAAACGATCTCCGCCTGGGGAACGCCCATCAAAAAAGCAACCGGAGCGAATATGTAGCCGAGAACTTCCTGGAAAGAAATCCGGAAGATGAGCAAGAACAGCTCGTTGACCAGATTCATCAGGGCGATGAAGCCAATCAGCATCGCGCCGACGATGACCGCGATTTTCAGGCCGTCGACAATGCTTTCGCTGATCATCTGGAAGAACGCAGGTTTTTCGGCTTCCTCCACAGGCTCGATCAAATCTTCCTCTTTCGTCAAAGTGTACGGGTTGATAATATTGGCGACGATCAGCGCCGACAAAATGTTGACGACGATGGCGACGACGACGTATTTCGGTTCCAGCATGGTCATGTAGGCGCCGACGATGGCGATGCTCACCGCGCTCATGGCAGAGGTGCACAGCGTATAGAGCCGTTTGCTGGACACGAGGCCGAGCTGCTTTTTCGTCGTCAAAAACACTTCCGATTGTCCGAGAAAAGCCGAGGAAACAGCGATGTAGTTTTCCAGTCGGCCCATGCCGTTCAGCTTGCTGAGGACAAATCCTGTGAAGCGGATCAACAGCGGCAAGATTTTAAAGTGGTTCAAAATCCCGATCAATACCGAGATGAAAATGATCGGGAGCAGCACATCGAGAAAGAACGTGGACATTCCGGCGTTTTCCAGTCCCCCGAAGACGAAGTCGACTCCGCTGATACCGAGCTTCATCAGCGTATCAAACACTTTGGAGATAAACAAAATCAGCTCAATCCCGACGCCGGTATTCAGCAAGAGGAAGGCCAACACCAGCTGGGCGATCATCATGGCGATGATCGGCCGAAGCCGGATCGCTTTGCGATTGTGGCTGAACGCATAGCCCAAGCCTGCTACGAACAAAAATCCTGTGAACAAAAAAACGACATTCATTGCTACTTTCTGCCTCCCATTACTACCTAGTCTCTCATGCTGCCCGAGGTGCATGTCCCTTTCACAAGCGGCGTTCCAAACGCTTTGCAAGAGAAGTGCAACGATTGTGAATTTTAGTTACTACCTATGGAGTAACTTATGGCCTGTTACAGATTACATGGAAGCCAAGCGCCTGTCAATTCAGGGACGATCATTGGATTTGCTTGCTTCTATGCTTTATCATAGGAAATAAATAACCAGATGATACGGGCAGGAGGAAGCATGTTACAAAAATTTGGTTTTTCGCAGTATGAAAGCAAAGTTTTTGAAGCGCTGGTTTCGAGCGAGGAGCCGCTTGACGCCACGAAAATCGTCCGAATTTCCGGCGTGCCCAAGGCGAAAATATACGAAGTGCTGTCGCGCATGATTGAAAAAGGCATGGTGCTCGATTCGGTTTCCGAAAAGAAAAAGCTGTACAGCGCACTGCCTCTTGCGCTTGCGATTGAAAAGCTGACAGCAGAATTTCAGGACAACATCAAGCAATTGAAAATTCAGTCCAGGAAAAAAGCTTACTCCGAGGATCTCGTCTGGAGCCTGAAAGTCGACAGCTCGATTCGGGTGCAGAGCAAGCAACTCATCAAAGAAGCGAAAAGCTCGATCCGCATCTCGGCATGGAAAGACGATCTCGTCGAGTATTTGCCGATCCTGGAGGAAAAGGAAGCAGAGGGCGTGGACGTAGAAGTGCTTGTCGTCGGATCGCTGAAGCCGAACATTGCCAAGGTGCACACCTTGATTCCGGCGGACGAGCATCATACATTGGAGCGGTTTCGCCTGTTGATCATCGACGAGCGCGAAGTGATTTTTGCCTGTGAGGAAAACCAGTCCTGGCAAGCGATCAAGACGATGGCGAAGCCTTTTGTCAAAGTGTTTACGGAATTTTTCTACCACGATCTCGCGCTGGCGAAAATCAGCAGGAAGCACTACGACCTGATGATGAATGACGAAGAGATCAGAAGCATCCTGATGCAGCTGCGCTATTGACTGATTTTCACGATACGACGACTTGCGAGCCGGACACGCTTGGAAAAAAGTGTGTCTGGCTGTTTTTTGTGTCTTTCTTTTAAAAAATTAATCAACTTCTAAAAAATTGTTGAAATCAAAGT
Source organism: Brevibacillus sp. HD3.3A (assembly GCF_013284375.2). Taxonomy (NCBI): domain Bacteria; kingdom Bacillati; phylum Bacillota; class Bacilli; order Caryophanales; family Paenibacillaceae; genus Brevibacillus; species Brevibacillus sp. HD3.3A. The sequence goes on along the minus strand of NZ_CP085874.1, from coordinate 4,816,348 downwards.
GGTCAGAATAGTATGGTTAAAGCAGCAACAGGTCTTGCTGACTTTTCATTCATTCAAGGGGTGAGGACATGTCGAGGATCGAACAGCGGTTGAAGGAATTGGGCTACACATTGCCGCCACCGCCACCGCGGATGGCGAATTACGTCTCGTGTGTGCAGACGGGCAATCTGGTGTACACCTCGGGAGCGGGGTGCTACGTGGACGGCAAGCCGCTTTATTTGGGCAGACTGGGAACAGACGTGACGATCGAGCAAGGATATGAAGCCGCGAAAATTACGGCGCTCAATTTGCTCGCCTTGCTCAAATCCGAGCTGGGCGATCTGGACCGGATCACGCGGATCGTCAAGCTGTTTGCGCTGGTGAGTAGCGCTCCGGATTTTTACGAGCAGCCGCAAGTGATTAATGGCGCGTCCGATTTTTTCATCGAAGTGTTGGGCGAGGCAGGCCAGCATGCGCGGGCAGCTGCCGGAACTTCTGTGCTTCCTTTCAATAATCCGATAGAGATTGAGCTGATTGTCGAAGTCAGCTGACACAAGCAACACAGCAGAAAGAAACGAGGCTCTGTTCATGACGAGACACATTCATCCGATTTTAGCCAGCTATATTCCTGTCGCGGAAGGCTTGGCGAAGACGTTGGGGCAGCATTGTGAAGTCGTGCTGCACGATTTGACAGACATATCTTCTTCGATCATTGCGATCTACAACGGTCATGTCAGCGGGAGGGAGGTCGGCTCCCCGGTCACCAATCTGGCGCTGCAAGCTTTGCGCACAGCCAAGACGAGCCAGGAGGACTACGATCTCAACTACCGCAACGACACGATCAAGGGAAAGCAGATCAAGTCCAGCTCGCTGTACATCAAGGACGAAACCGGGCAAATTATCGGCAGCCTGTGCCTGAATATGGACTTGACGCACATTGCCATCGCGCAGGCGGCCTTAAACGACATGATGGCGTTCGCGGACAAAGCCGAGGAAGGGCGGGCCGCGGAAAAGTTCGCGCCGACGGTCACCAGTCTGATGGAGCAAATGATCGACGATTGCCTGAAAAAGACCGGAAAACCGATTGCCCTGATGCAAAAGGAAGAGAAGATTCAATTCATCCATTTGCTCGACGAAGTAGGGCTGTTTTTGATCAAGGGAGCCGTGCAGCACGTGGCGGATTTGCTGGATGTCACCAAGTACACGATCTACAACTATTTGGACAAAAAAGACGGGAGATGAGCGGGAATGGCAGATGCGACTTTGCAGCAGGCACGCAGCTTTCACGATGGCGTCCATGTGCTGGACGGACATTTTGACTTGCTGATGGATGTAGAAATTCAGCGCGGCTACGGCCGGACGAAGCTGATCGAGACAGAATACTTGCCGCGGTTTCAGGCAGGCGGGGTGCATTCCGTCGTGGCGGCCGTCTTTGTGGAAGATGCGTTTGTGCCGGAAATGGCGTTGCGCAAAGCGCTCAATCAGGTGAGTGCCTTGCACGCGGAAGTGGCGGAATCTCCGGACTATTTGGTCATCGCCAAAAACGGACAAGACTTGCTCGCGGCAAGGCAGGAAGGAAAAGTTTCGTTTGTTCTCTCCCTGGAGGGCGCCGAGCCGCTGTACAACGATCTGAGCATGCTGCGCATTTTTTACGAGCTGGGCGTACGGATGATGGGGCTTACCTGGAGTCGGCGAAATTTTGCCGCAGATGGCAGCTTTTTTGCCCCTGTGCGTGAAGGGAGAAAAGGCGGTCTGACCGACTTTGGCGTTGCCCTGATTGAAGAGGCGGAGCGCTTGGGCGTCCTCATCGACGTCAGCCATTTGAACGACGAAGGATTTTGGGACGTGATCGAAGTGGCCCGCAAGCCGATCATTGCTTCTCATTCCAACTGCCGCAGCCTGGTGCCGACCATGCGCAACCTGACGGACGAACAGATCACGGCGATTGCCGAAAAGGGCGGGTTGATCGGCTTGAATGCGTTCAGCATGTTTACGGCAAACAGCGGAGCCGAAGCGACGCTTGAGCGGCTGATCGACCACGTCGACCATATGAAGAAGCTCGTCGGCAGCAAGCATATCGGCATCGGACTTGACCTGTGCGACGATTTGACCAAGTACATTCCGCTCGACCGCATCGCGAAAACGACAGAGATGCCTTTTGATGTCGTAAAAGGCCACGCGTCGATTCCGCTGATTACGCGCGAGCTGATGATCAGGGGCTACAAGGACGAAGAGATTGAGGACATTCTCGGCAAAAACTATTTGCGCGTCTATCAGGAAGCGTGGAGATAAATTCCGTTTTGTAGAAAAGAGGAGAGCTACGATGGAGAACAAGCAGCCGTCTGGACAAGTTTTTGGCTATTATCAATCAGGCGTTCACATCGCCGATTTGCTTTTGGGAAAAGAGCAAGTGTGGCATCGGCCTACAGATTGGGAGTCGGAAGAAAAGTCAGAGAGAAGCTTCGAACTGCTCGCCGAAGACAAAGCGGTCTACGAGCTGCCTGTGTACGAGCTGAGCCGCAGGCTTGGCGAGTGGAATGCACTCGACTGGTCGGCTGTCGAGGAGATGCATCCGCCTGGTGGCGGCTGCTACCAGCGGCATGAGCGAGTCGAAGGGACGCTCTCTGGCGGGCAGGAGCACAAGCAGGCGTGGGTGTGGGCGCTGCGCGGCGGAGCGATGCCGATCGACCTGATCGTGTGCGACAACGAGGTCATCGCATTCGTCTTGACGGGCAGGGGAGACAGTGTGGTACTCGTGCAGGAAGGCTGGGAAAGCATGACGCCGCTTGTGCTGTGGCAAGATGCGCAGCTTTCTGCCGCGCGCTACGGCGTCAAGCATCTGGGCAGGCACGACGTAGCCATGCGCGATGGCATCAAGCTGGCGACAGAAGTGTGGATTCCAGCTGGATTGCAGCCGGGCGAACGGGTGCCGACCATTTTGCTGCGGACGCCATACGGCCGGATGGACGCGATTTTTCGCCGTCTGCCATTCGTCGCGCGCGGCTACGCATTGGTCGTACAGGACACGCGAGGGCGGGAAGACTCCGAGGGCGAATGGATTCCGCTGGTGCATGAGCGCGAAGACGGAGACGACACGCTCAACTGGATCGCGGAGCAGCCATGGTCGGACGGGGCAGTCGGCATGCTCGGAGGTTCGTACGTAGGCTATGTGCAATGGGCGGCAGCAGCGAGCGGCAACCCGCACTTGAAGGCGATTTTCAGCTACGTAACCGTCGGCACGCCGTACATCGACATTCCGCGAAAAGGCGGGACGATTCTCACGGGGCTATCGTGGATTTTCATGATGGCCGAAAAGCGCCGAAATGTCGCTGCCCTCAGCCGGGATGACTGGAGCGAAGTGCTGAAAGTCCGCCCGATCAAGGAAATTCCGCAAAAAGTGCTCGGGAAAGAAATCCCGTTCTGGACAAAATGGATGGAGCATCCCGATGGCGACGATTTTTGGGCGCGTTCCGACTGGAAGCAGTTTGCCGATCAAGTAAAAGTGCCTGCGTTTCTCGTATCCGGCTGGTACGACGACAACGGAATGGGCACAAGCGAGGCGTGGGAGGTCGTGTCCCAGAACATGCCAGAGCACACCCGGATGATTCTCGGCCCGTGGTACCACAAAGCCAATACGACGCGCGAGATTCACCACGTGCCATTTGGAAACAACGCGATTCGCTACGATCTGGACGTGACGCAGCTGCGCTGGTTTGACCGCTATTTGAAAGGCATCGAAAACGGCGTGGAACACGAGCCGCGCGTCCAGTATTACATGGTCGGCGAAAACGAATGGAAGACGTCCTCGGCGTGGCCGCCAGCAGAGGCGCAGCAAACGGCGTTTTATTTGAGCAGCCATGGACAGGCGAATACGAGTGCGGGAGATGGTGCCCTGACGCTTGCGACTCCCGGCGAGCAACCAGCGGATACGTACTTGTTCGATCCGCTAGATGCCGCGCCGTACTTGCTTGATTTGTCCGAGAACGAAAACTGCGTGCCGGAAAACTACGCCGAGGTAGAGAAGCGCCAAGACGTGCTTGTCTACACATCGGAGCCTTTGCAGGAAGCGGTCGTCATTGCCGGGGAAATCTCTGCCGTCCTGTACGCAGCCAGCTCGGCCCGCGATACGGATTGGCTCGTGCGACTGAGCGACGTGGACGAAGCGGGCAACTCGATTCGCCTGTCGGATGGAATCATTTGCGCCCGCTACCGCCATTCGTTTTCCGAGCCGCAACTGCTGGAACCGGGACAGATCGAACGCTACGAAATCCGCATGGGCAAAATCGCCAACGTTTTTCAAAAGGGCCACAGAATCCGGGTCGCGGTCACGTCCGGTGCGGAAAACTTCTCGTTCCCGAATCCAAACACGGGAGGGAACCTGGCGACGGAAACCGAGACGGTGGTTGCCACGCAGCACATTTACCATGATGAACAGCATCCGAGCCACATTCGTCTGCCTTTGCTGCCTGTGAATCAATAAAGGCTCGCGTGGGATTCAAGCAAAACTAGCACAAGCACATCCAGAAGACAGCGGCTGCCAAATTCGTTTGGCAGTCTTTTTTTGTGAACAACGGCTCGACGTTTTCCATGAAATGGGATGTGACCGCTTGCGCTCAACAAAACGCTCGGTTCGACTGGGGATTCGGAAAACTTGTGGCTAATCAAGGATATAAACGGTTATGTACACAGCTTTGGTGTGCAGATCAATAGATGAAGCTATTTTCCCGCCTATATATGTGGGGTGATTTCGCTTGAGATAGAAAAGTAAATGAATTACCAATATTTGACAATCTAGCGCATTTGTGTAATGATATTGCTTATTACGGAGGTGATTTTGTTGTGAGGAAAATAAGTGGATTTGTTTTTTTGTTCACAATTGCAAGCGGATTGGTTGTTGGTGGCGGAACTACTTTTGCTAGACCAGACTATGTTTGGGGGTTTGAGGATTACTACTCATACGCGGTTGACCAGAAAGCCGAACCGGGAAATGTGTTTCTAAGCGGTTACACAAAAGGCGAGGGGCCAGATTTAAAAGGCGTAAGCACAACTTCCAAATTTTACAAAAACGGAACATTTATTACCGATAAGACTAAAAAAGATTCCTCCGGCGAAGGTGCATGGGCACAAACATCGTACTATACAGGGCCAGGTACAAAGGAAGCTGAAGTGAAAACAGTTCACAAGGCATACACGCTGGATAATTCCTATATATCCAAGACGACTGGCAAGGTTTGGAAAAAATAAAGGTGGGGTAATCATATGTTGAAGAAATTAATACCTGTATGCGTTGGGCTCGCTGTCATGGCTGTTGTTGGCCAGAGTGTGTTAGCTGACAAAGAAGTTCAGCAGTTGACTGATTCATCGCAAAAGTATCAAAGCATGACGTTAGAGAAGCTGGGCGTACAATTGAACAATAATACGTTCAAGGGAGGAAGTGCTTCTGAGCTTCCCGTACTGGATACAGTAAAAGATGCTCAGGGGAACGAGTGGACCTATGTCTCGTATCTGCACAGCAATTTGATTGAAGAGCAGTTAGAAGAAAAATACTCTGAAAAAGTAGCGACGTCATTTATTGATGTTCAGGAAAAAATCTTGGATCCCATTATTCAAGTAGGAGATACAATACCCGTACTCTTGCTTAACGAGGATCTTACACTTGGAAAAATGGCATATTTGCAAGAAGAAGGAGAAGGAAAGCTAATTCTTGCTGAATTTAAATTGGACGAGGACAATCAAGAATGGATTGTCACGAAAAGAGCAAAGTGATTCGTTTCTCGTATCGACTGTGTCGTGTTATCTAAGAAAACATCCTCTCTGGAAAATGAAGTGCGCCCCTACCTTTCACTCGTGAGAATAATTTCTGAATGTGTGCCTCTTTTTCATCATAAAAATACACCTTAGGGTTCAGCGGATCTATCAATAAAGGCCCGGATGGCTTTTCAAGCAAAAGCTGCACAAACAAAACGAGTGACAATAGTTTCATGCAAAGCGTGCACAAGTAAGTTACAGAAGACAGCGGCTGCCAATTGGCTTGGCAGTCTTTTTTGTGTCCGAAAAACGACGCGATATTTTTCCGGAAAAGCAAATGTCACCACTTTTCTCCCCAAACAGCGCGGAAAATGCTTACGACCGTTCGTCAGTAAGTATGCAAAAATGGATAGCCGATGCACCATTGCATACATTTCGGCGGCAGCAGAATTAGACCTGGCAGTAAAATAAACGGAATTTGCTAAATTATCTGACTTGGTACAAAATATGCAGAGGACAACTTCTTGAATAAGAGAGTAGCTAAACAAAAGAACTGGGGGATTGATCAATGGAGCATCCGTCTGCACCAACGCTGAAGCGCTCGCTAACTCTTAGGCACATCGTCTTTTTCGGGCTTGCTTTTATGGCTCCGCAAACGTTTTTCTCGACGTATGGTGTCGCCGTACATAGTACGAACGGAATGATGCCCACGGCTTACGCCATCGCCATGATTGTCATGCTGTTTACCGCGTACAGCTACGCGCAGCTGGTCAAAGCGTTCCCAAATGCGGGGGCGGCCTACACGTTTACCCAGAAGACACTTAGTCCGCACGTCGGTTTTATTGTCGGCTGGACGATCATTATCGACTACATGTTCAGTCCGATGATCAGTTCCTTGCTCATCGGCATCTCGCTGTCGGCCTTTTTCCCTTCGATTCCGATGTTCGTCTGGATTGTGTCCTTTATCGCCATCATTACGGCGGTCAACATTCTCGGCATCAAGCTGGCAGCGCAATTCAACACGTACATGCTTCTGCTGCAACTGCTTGTTTTTCTGCTCTTTTTCATTTTGGCGATCTACGGCTTGCAGACTGGCAAAGGAGAAGGGACGCTGTTTTCGACCGTGCCTTTTTACGATGCCCAAATCAGCATCCCGACGCTGTTGTCCGTCGTTCCGCTGCTCTGTTTCAGCTTCCTTGGCTTCGATGCGGTGACGACGCTGTCGGAGGAGACGAAAGACGCGACGAAAAGCTTGCCGAAAGCGATTTATTTGATCACGCTGATCGGCGGACTGTTGTTTATTGCCGGGTCTTATTTTTCCCAACTCATTTATCCGCAGTTTCAGTCTTTTCAAAACCCCGACTCCGCCTATCTGGAAATCGCGATGGACATTGGCGGGACAGTGTTCACCGGCATCGTGATCGCAGTCGGTTTGACAGCCGGATTCGCGTCGGCGGTAGCGTCCGGGACGAGCGCCTCGCGCATTTTATACGCGATGGGCAGGGAAAATGTGCTGCCGAAAAAAGTGTTTGGCTATTTGTCGCCCAAGTATCGGACCCCTGTCTTCAATATTGCCATCATTGGTCTAGTCGCGTTGAGTGCGCTGTTTCTCGATTTGCTGACCGCTGTGTCGTTTATTAATTTTGGAGCGCTGTTTGCCTTTTTCTTCGTCAATCTGGCGGTCGTTGCCCATTATTACATCCGCGAGAAACAGCGGTCGTTCAAAGGGACGATTTTGTACCTGATTCTACCTTTGATCGGCGCTGCGCTCATCGGCCTGTTTTTCATCAAGCTCGACAAGCATTCCCTGTTGTTGGGCGGCAGTTGGCTCCTGCTTGGCTTTATTTATCTCGTTGGACTGACGAAAATGTTCAGACAGCCGCCGCCGATGCTGACGGTAGACGAAGTGCACTAATGGGGCGAAATCGAGCATTCCAGCAGGGAGGAAAGGGTGATGCGAGATGGGCTAAACAGCGGTCATTGCTGAAGGCAAGGCAACTCGTTTCCAGCGAAAAATGAGAGGATGAGACAAACAATGGGAAAACAAATAGCGGATTTGATCGTATCAAGCAACGCCGTTTTTACCGGGCTTTCCGAGAAGCCGGAGCCAGCGGCGATTGCGATTGCCAACAACAAAATCATCGCGGTCGGCACAAAAGAAGAGATCAGCGCTTATGCCGGGGAAGAGACGAAAGTGTATTCGTTTGTCGACCAGCTGATCATGCCGGGATTCCACGATTTTCACCTGCACATCATGCACGGGGCCGTGGCGATGGAATGCGTCAACTTGTTTTCCGCCCGATCGCAAAGAGAGGCGCTGGAGATGATCCGCGAGTTTGCCCAGGCAAAACCGGATGAGCCGTGGGTCATTGGCAACGTCTGGGATGCGGCTTATTGGGACACGCAGCAATTGCCGAATCGCTACGCGCTGGATCAGGCTGTGCCGGATCGGCCAGCGCTCATGTTTCACGCGGAAGGGCATTACGCCTGGGTCAACTCCAAAGCGCTGGAACTGGCCGGAATCGACAGGGATACGGAAGACCCTGCTTTCGGGATCATCGGCAAAGACGAGGAGGGGGAGCCGAACGGCCTTTTGTATGAAAAGGCGATGGGAGCCGTCGTCCAGCACGCGTATCACTTTTCCCGCGAAAAAAGGCGCGAACTGTTCCGCAACTTCCTCGCGTATGCGGCGAGCTTGGGCGTCACGGCGGTTCACGACCTGTTTGCGACGGAATCGATGGCGATCTTGACGGACTATGACGTATTCCGCGAGTTTGAGGCGGCAGATGAGCTGACGATGCGGATTCATCTCTGGCCTGCCCTGGATGGCGACCTGGAGCGAGTCAAACAGCTTCGCGAGACGTACCAGTCAGACATGCTGCGGGTATCGGGGCTGAAACAGTTTATCGATGGCGTCATTACAGCGCGCACAGCGTATTTGCTTGAGCCGTATGCCGATCAGCCCGACACGCGGGGCGAGACGTCATTCCCGCCGGAGACGATCAAACAATGGGTGGTGGATGCCGACAAGGAGGGCTTCGCGATCCGCTTCCACGCCATCGGAGACGGAGCGATCCGGCTTGCCTTTGACGCCTACGAAGCAGCGCAAAAAGCAAACGGCAAGCGCGATGCCCGCCACTCGATCGAGCATGTGGAGGTCATCCACCCGGATGATATTCCCCGGTTCCGGGAGCTGGATGTCACCGCTTCGATGCAGCCCGACCATTTTGCCATGTCCGAACGCGGCGTCTATACCGACCGGATCGGGGCGGAGCGGGAGAAGCATGTCTTCTCGATCAACACGCTGCAAAAGGCCGGGGCGAGGCTGGCGTTCGGGACAGACTTCCCGATCGATCTGCTGAATCCGTTGCTCCAGGTGTACCGGGCTGTCACCAGGATCGACAGCGGCGGCGCAGATGTCTGGCATCCGCACGAGCGAATTACGCTGGCCGAGGCACTGCGGGCGTACACAGCCGGGTCTGCTTACGGCTCGTTCCGGGAACAGGAGCTGGGCACGCTGGAGGCGGGCAAGCTGGCAGACATCGTCGTGCTTGCGCGCAATCTTTTCGCGGTGCCAGTCGAGGAAATCCCGGATACGAAAGCAGTGCTGACAATCGTGGATGGAAAAGTGGTTTTTGAGCATACGCAAGCACTCGTCGAAAGCTGAGCAATTGAGCATTTGCCATGAAAAAATCCCGACTCCTGCACGCAGGGTCAGTCGGGATTTTTGCTTTTTTTGCTTGAAGTCAAATGGCTCATCAGGAGTGATGCCGTTCTTCTGCCATGGCAGCCGCCTTTGTTCGGTGGACCGTTCCGTGCGGATGGTGGGGCGGCGCGTAGATCGAGTACAGCTTCAGCGGCTCGTTTCCGGTGTTGATGATGTTGTGCCACGTGCCTGCGGGAACCATCACGGCGTAATCGTCATTGAGTCTTGCCTGGTAGTCCAGCCGGTCTTTTCTCGCTCCCATTTGCACAAGCCCGTGTCCGTCCTCAATGCGGAAGAACTGATCGGTGTCCGGATGTATTTCCAAACCGATGTCTCCACCTACCGGAATGCTCATCAAGGTGACTTGCAAATGCTTCCCCGTCCACAAGGCGGTGCGGTAATAGTTGTTTTGCTTTGTCGCTTCATCGATATTGATCGCCAGCGGGTGGGGGCCGTAATCTTTCAGCTCGACCCGATTCCAACTGCTCTCCCAGTTGCTGTACCAAGGATAATAGGCTGGATACCAGTGGTGTCCCCAAGACGTTTGGTCCCAGTCCCAGTTCACAGGCGTGACAGGGGGATGCCATGGATAACCATAGTGCGACGGATACATTGAATTGCTCCTCTCTCCAGTTGCTGTCCCTATTACCGTATGCAGTTGCCTATGAAGGCGAAAGCCCAAATTCGCTAAGCGCGGGGTTCCACGCTCTTTTGCCATTTGTGATGTCCGTCTGTTGTCCCGAGCAGGTGGAAGCCGTTGCGCTGATAAAACTGGTTCAGCTGCGGATTGTCCGCTACGCAATCCAGTCTCAGGTTCTTCTGCTCGCTTGCTGCATGCTGCGTGATCCAGGTCAACAGATCGGCTCCGAGTCCTTTTCGCATCGTAGCAGGACGCAGGGCGAGCCTGTGAAGATAGAGGCTGTTTTCGGAAGCATCTTCTCCCCAAATATGGCGGTCCCATTCCGTTTGGCTGGCTGCGATGGTAAAGGTGCCGATCAGCTCCGGCCCTTTCCGTACGAGATACGTGTGCTGATCCACAATCGCTTGTGCAATCTCCTCGTCGTCTCCGCCTTCCAAAAGAAACGCCCATTGCCTGATCCCTGACTCTTTCAGCCATTGCGCGACCTGCTTCAGCAGACTGATGACAGCCAGCGTATCGTGTGGCGTAGCAAGCTGGATGTGCCAATCGTGGGACATGGTTGTTATCCTCCTTGTTAGCCGTTTGAGAATAAGCGGGCTGTTTGTTATTTTACTGGCTGCGCATGCATTTTCCTGCCGCCATGCGAAAAGGTTCCGATTTTCCGGATACCTGCTACTGTGAAAGCGGTCGATACGGTTTCCTTTCCGGGAACGGCAAGCAGCTTGTGCGGAGACGGAAAAGGTTGTTTGTTCGCCGATCATGACGATCAAGGATCGCCGGGCGTCACAGCGCAAAAAGCCGATGCCGCAAAACAGGCACCAGCTCGTGAAAGTTTCTTTCATTAATCGAGATCGTCGTGTTTGAACAAGGAAGAGAGCGCTTTCGCAAGGAAACTGGAAACGACCTCTTCGTCTTCTGCATGCACAGCCAACGAATGAACCCAGTTGTGATCGTGGCCGACATCGTCGGAGCACAGCAAGGCGGCGCGCATGTTTTGCAGCGACATGACGATACTTTTTCCATCGAAATGCCGGGAGTAGAAAAAGGCGAAATCATAGCGGCGCTGCTCGGTGGCAAAAGTGACGAAGCGGGACAGCAAATTTTCCGATTGATCGTACAAATATTCAAACTTCATTGTCGACTCACTCCTGTGCTTGATTTGGGGCCGAGCTTTAAATGGCTTCCTCGAAGTCGATGACCGGAGGCTTTTTGGTGAAAAATTTGGTGCTGAACAGCAAGTAGCTGATGCCGACCAACGACCAGGTGAGTCCAAGGGTCAGCGCGTGGCTGTCCAGGTTGTACCAGAGAAAAGCGACAAAGCTGGTGCCGATCAACGGCGAAAGCAGGTAGTGAACGACATCGCGCAAAGAACGCTGTTGATTGCGAATATAGTAATGGGCGATCACAGAGGCGTTAACGGCAGTAAAAGCGGTCAATGCGCCAAAATTAATGAAGGCAAGCGCCGTTTCCAGGTCGAGAAACAAAGCGGCCAGGGAGATGGCTCCGACAAAAAAGACGTTGCGCGCCGGAATGCCTTTGACAGGGTGCAGGTGGCCGAACAGCTTTTTCGGCAGGACGTTTTCTCTGCCCATCACGTACAGCAGGCGGGAAGCGCTCGTATGGGAAGCGATCCCGGAAGCAAGCGCAGCGGTTATGCTGCCCGCTACGAAGATCGCGTAAAACAGATCTTGTCCGAGAATCATCGACATTTCGGGTGAAGGCGACTCAGGATTTTGGAAATGGTCCACCGCCGGAAAAGCAAGCTGAGTGAAGTAGGAAGTCGTGATGAAGATGACGCCCCCGATCAACGCTACGAGAAAAATGCCGCGCGGGATCGTTTTCAGCGGGTCAACCGCTTCTTCCGTATACGTGGTGACGGCATCGAAGCCGAGAAACGAAAAGCAGAGAATCGCAGCCCCGGTGAGCAGCGTCGGCAGCGAGATCGCTTCCCCGTAAAAGGGCTGGGCTGTAAAAGCCGGCGCACCGTTGGCGGCAGAAGCAATGTGCGAAATGCTCAGGCAGACGAAAACGACGACAACGATGACCTGAAACACGACCAGCAATGTATTGAAGTTGGCCGTAGACTGAATACCGCGAAAATTGATGTAAGTAGTGACCGCAGCCAGGAGGATGCCCAATATCCAGCCCGGAACCATCGGAAAGGCGGCAGACAAGTAAATTTTGCCGAGGAGTACATTAATGACAGGTAGAAATACGTAGTCGAGGAGTGATACCCAGCCGACGAGAAAGCCGATGTGCGGGTTAATCGCCTGACGGGCGTAGGAGTAGGCAGACCCGGCTACGGGAAATACCCGCACCATTTTCCCGTAGCTGGATGCGGTAAACAGCATGGCAGCCAGCGCCAAAATATAGGCAGTCGGAACATGCCCGCCTGTTTCCTGGCTGACGATGCCGTACGTATCAAAAACAGTCAGAGGCGTTAAATAGCCCAGTCCCAAAACGATAACCTGCCACAGCTTCAAGCTTCTTTTTAACGTGGGTGCAGTTGAATGATTCAGGCTTTTTTCCATGACCAATCCCCTTTGTTTGTAAAATGAAAGCGGTTAACATTTCGCGGTCAGCTTCTATTCGATCCAAACCCCCGGCCGCCCGGCTGCGGAGTCTGGTCGCATCGTTTTTCCTCATGCCGTTTGCCCCCCTTGCTTCCCCAAACTGTGGTGTACATGATGCGACTATTTCTCTCAGCCATGTAAGCAAGTGATATGCCAAACGCGAAAGGGCGCCATCTATCCCGCTTTTTGCTGCGGGAGGGGTCAGCGTGCGCGTTCCTATTCATGCAAAAATTCATGGATTACCCAAAAATGCATACAAAACGGTCGCGCTTGCTTCTGCTCTTAATAAAAATAAATTGAATATTTTCCAATATTTTGATTTAATGTAAATTGATTTGAGCTTTATTTTTAAAAAGTTAACATGCAAGGAGATGGAAAACTTGAAGACGATGTTAAAAAAATCATTGGTACTAACATGCTTAGGATCAACATTACTAATTGGACAAGCATTTGCAGCACCAGAAACTATGTTTACAAATACGGATTCCCAAATAAACAATAATTTTGATCGAAAAGGTGCCAAAAAATACGCTGAAAAGTATGCTGAACGACCGGGGAACAAAAATTATGCAAATTATGGAAGTAATGGCGATGGCGGTGACTGCACGAACTTTGTCTCTCAAGTATTACATGAAGGTGGGGGTCTGGATTTTCATGGGAAGGCTGGTTACAACAGGAACACCAAAGATTGGTACTATTACGGTCGCAATGTTCCGGAAAATACAAATGATAAAAAATCTCGCACATCTTCTTGGACTGGTGCTCATCAATTTAGAGAACACTGGGCAGTAGTTAATGGTTCAGGAGGGGAATTTGCGTATCAAGCCAAAAAGTACTCAGTCAAAGATGCAATAAAGAATTTTAGAGACATTTACAATGATTTGTACGAAGGCGATATTGTTCAGTATGTTGATGCTTCAGGAAGAACCATTCATTCGCAAGTAGTTCATCGCTTTAAGGATGGAGAAGTGTATATGGCTCAACATTCGGTAAATGACAGTGATTATACTTGGGGGACAGACCTGCCATTAAGTGAATGGCTCGATTATGGCGGGGCATATGTTGTGACAATAAAAATCAAGAAATAATCCGCTAAAAGGGGATGAAATCATGTTTGTACATCGAACAAAAAAACTTCTCGCTTTAACATTAGGCAGTCTTGCTATTTTAAGCGCTGGAAGTTTTCTTGGCTACCAAGCTTATGCCGATGATTCGTCCAAAACGGAAATGCTTGAGCAAATGAAAGAAGAGTATAAAAAATTGGCCGATCAAGATGATCCTAATGCGCCGAGCGAAGAAAGGCAAAAAATCAAAGACTTGGGGTGGGAAGTAGGAAAGCTCGAAAAAGAACTGAACCCCGAAAACCCCGAGGATGTATTAACACGTAAGTTAGCTGTTTTCAAAGAGATGACACTCATTCATGAATCAAGCTACAAGGACAGCGATGCAGATGCCAATGACCCAAAAGTAACCGAGATTGTAGAGCAAATCGAACAGCGAAAAAAACTGGTTGCAAAATTTGAAGAGAAATTGGCTTCTTTAAAAAAGAGAGCTAAAAAGGCAAAGCAGTCTGAAGAGGCCAAAGAAGAAGCAGAACAGTTGCTGACGGAATTTCAACAGGAGAAAGAAGCTCTCAGTATACAAAGCGAGTAATAAACTAAATGTGCAAAAATCAAAGGCGTTGCTCACCAGAGCAGCGCCCTTTTCATGACCAGTCCATGCAAAAACGATGATTCAAAAACGCATAGATTATGCAAAACCGCATAAGCCGCCCCCCTTGCTGCAAGTGTTCGCTGGAAAAGTAAATTGGCATAATATTTGCAATAATTATTCCGCGAACAAGCAAGGAAGGAAACAAGGAGTGGTTACGAGCGATGCGAAACAAGCTTTTCCTCATTGCCGTCCTGCTGTCGATGATTCTTTTGCCGCTTCGCCATTACATGGCAAACGAATACAGGCAGCGTTGGACAGGAGCAGAGGGATAGACACCAGATAGCCAAACCAAAAGTCCAACGCTGTAGAACAAAATGCAGCCGTCTCCTACACACTATCTACAAACGGAGGACTTCAACCTATGCAATATCCACTTTCCCCAGACGTAAAACCGGAGTTTTGCACGACAGGCACGTTCATGCGGTTACCGTCGGCAAGAGAAAATGCCAAAGTAGCGATTATCGGACAGCCGTTCGACACGGCCGCTTCGTTTCGCGTAGGGGCGCGGTTTGCTCCGCAAGCGATTCGCCAGGCTTCCATGACGCTGTTTCCGTATCATCCGACGCACAAAGTATACCCGTTCGAGGATACGCAAGCGATTGATGTCGGAGATGTTTCGGTCATTCCGCACAACATCCACCGCAGCTATGAGCTGATGGAAGAAGCCGTGCTCGACCTGATGAAAAAAGGCATCGTGCCGATTGGGCTGGGCGGCGATCATTCGATTACATTAGCGTCCTTGCGCGCCGCCAAAAAAGTATACGGACAGGTAGCGATGATCCAGTTTGATTCGCATACAGACACGTGGGACACGTACTACGACGAAAAATATTGGCACGGTTCCCCGTTCATCCGGGCGCACGAGGAAGGACTTTTGCAGCCGGACAAAGTACTTCAGGTCGGGATTCGCGGGACGCTGAACCATCCGGGCGACATCGAGGCCAGCTACGAGCTGGGGTACAACGTGATCACGACACAAGAGCTGCGCAGCCGCGGATTTGCGGATGTCATTGCGCAAATCAAAGCGCAGATTGGAGAAACTCCTTGCTTCCTCACTTTTGACATCGACTTTATCGATCCCGCCTTCGCACCCGGCACCGGAACGCTTGAGGTAGGCGGCTTCACCAGTCACGAGGCGCTGCAAATCATACGCTCCCTGACAGGCCTGAACTACATCGGGTTTGACCTCGTGGAAGTGTTGCCTCCGTACGATCCGACGCAAATTACTTCGCTGTTGGCAGCGACATTGATTCACGACTTTGCCGCCCTGGTTGCCCTCCGGCAAAATCAGCTGGCGAGCCAATAAGAAATCTATTCATTTTTGCATAATCGATGATTTTTTGCATAAATCAGTCGTACAAGTGCCCAGGCTTACACCAATGGTAGTCGTGCTTCCTTGATTGGCACGGGAGTTGCTTTAAGGAATGACACTGAGAAGGGACACAGCGGAAGGAGAGGATGGATTGCATGATAAACCTGAAGATGTACATCAACGGGGAATGGGTGGATGCGCAAAGCAAGAAGACCCGCGAAATCTTGAATCCCGCTACAGGGGAAGTGATTGCGCTCTCGGCAGAAGGGGATGTGGAAGACGCCCGCCATGCCATTCAGATCGCCCGCGATGCGTTCGATAGCGGCATCTGGTCGGAACTTCCGGCAGCGGAGCGCGCCCGCTACTTGCTGGCGATTGCCGACAAGCTGGAGGAGCGGGCGGAAGAAATCGGCAGGCTGGAGACGCTGGACAATGGAAAGCCATTGCGCGAGACAGCTTTTGACGTCGCGGATGCGGCTGCTTGCTTCCGCTACTACGCGGGGCTGGCTACCAAGCCGGACGGACAGACGTATCACGTGGCAGACCCGGTGCAAGCCATGGTCGTGCGCGAGCCTGTCGGTGTGTGCGGCCTGATCGTGCCGTGGAACTATCCGCTGCTCATGGGTGTGTGGAAAATTGCGCCTGCGCTCGCCGCCGGGAATACGATCGTGTTCAAGCCGTCAGAGGTCACTCCGGTTACCGCCCAAAAGCTGTTTGAAATCATCGAGGAAGTCGGCATTCCCAAAGGCGTAGCCAACATGGTGCTCGGAGCGGGAGCAACGGTCGGAAACGAGCTTGCCGAGAGCCATCTGGTCGACAAAATTTCTTTTACAGGCGGTACGGCCACCGGGCGCAGCATCATGCGGGCTGCTGTCGGCAACATCAAAAAAATCTCCCTCGAACTGGGCGGCAAATCGCCGAACATCGTTTTCGCAGATGCAGACTTCGATACGGCTGTTGATTACGCGCTATTCGGAATTTTCGCGAATCAAGGGCAAGTTTGCTCGGCGGGATCGCGGCTGCTGCTCGAAGATAGCATTCACGACCGCTTCGTCGAGCGACTGGTGGAGCGCGCCCAAAAAATACGCGTAGGCCATGGCGACGATCCTGCTACGGAGATGGGTCCGGTCGTCAGCCAGGCTCACATGGAAAAAATTCTCCATTACATCGAGCTGGGCAAAGCAGAAGGGGCGCGTCTCTTGTGCGGAGGAAACCGCCTGACGACAAACGGTCTGGAAAAAGGCTATTTCATCGAGCCGACGATTTTCACCGATACGACCCCATCTATGAAAATTGTTCAGGAAGAAATTTTCGGGCCAGTGCTGGCGATTCAACGCTTTAAAGACGAGGCAGATGCCGTGCGTCTCGCCAACGATACCGTGTACGGACTGGCGGGCGGCGTGTTCACCCAGGATGGTGCCAAAGCGATGCGCGTCATCAAAAAGCTGCGTGCCGGAATTACGTGGATCAACTGTTACCATCCGACCTACAACGAAGCGCCTTGGGGCGGCTACAAGCAAAGCGGCATCGGCCGCGGCCTGGGCACGTTTGGCTTCGAGGAGTACACGGAAGTGAAGCAAATCAACATCAACCTGCAAGTTCAGCCAACCGGCTGGTTTGAAAACTAATCCAACCAATCAGGAGGACAGCGAGATGAGCAAAACCGTGGAGAGCAAACAGCAGAACATACAAGTACAAGAACAGTACAAAGACGTCTACGCCTATACGAGCCAGATTCTCGATCTGATCGCCAAAACCGACATTACAAAAGACGAGGCAGAGTGGGTAACGCGCCAGACGGTCGAGAACTTCCGCGACCACGTAAATCCCGGCTTTCTCGGCTACCGCAAGTCGGTTACGAAAGACGGACAGTTCGCCGCCGTGGAATGGAAGGACGCAGGCCCGAACTCCTTTATGGATGTAAACGGAAAAGAATACATCGATTGTCTCGGCGGCTTTGGCATTTACAACGTCGGGCATCGCCATCCAAAAGTAGTAGAGGCCGTCATTAACCAGCTCAACCGTCAACCGCTGCACAGCCAGGATTTGCTCGATCCGCTGCGCGCCATGCTCGCCAAAATTTTGGCTGACGTGACGCCGGGCGAGCTGAAGTACGCCTATTTTGCCAACAGCGGTACGGAGACGGTAGAAGCGGCGATCAAGCTGGCGAAAATGCACACCGGGCGCACTACGTTTATCGCTACGACAAAAGCGTTCCACGGCAAAAGCCTGGGAGCTTTGTCCGCTACGGCCAAAGGCGTATTCCGCAAACCGTTTTTGCCAATGATTCCCGGCTTCCGCCATGTGCATTTTGGCGATATCGACATGCTGCGCAAAACATTCGAGGCGTGCGCGCTCGTCGGGGAAGAAATTGCCGGGGTGATCCTCGAACCGATCCAGGGCGAAGGCGGAGTGAACCTGCCGCCGGAAAACTACTTGAAGCAAGTGCGCGAGCTGTGCGACCAGTACGGTGCCCTGCTCATCTTGGACGAAGTGCAGACGGGAATGGGCCGCACCGGAAAAATGTTTTGCTGCGAGCATTACGATGTGGTGCCGGACATTTTGTGCCTGGCAAAAGCGTTTGGCGGGGGCATCATGCCAGCAGGAGCGGTGGTCGCGACGGAGGAAGTATTCAAAAGCTTTTTCCCGAACCCGTTTGTGCAGACGACGACTTTTGGCGGAAATCCGCTGGCGTGCGCCGCAGCGATTGCGACCTTCAACGTGCTGATCGAGGAAAACTTGCTGGACCGCTGCGTGGAAATGGGCGAGTACATGCTGCAAGGGCTGCGCGCCGCAGCAGCGGCTCACAGTGACAAAGTGCAGGAAGTGCGCGGCAAAGGGCTGCTGATCGGAATCGAGTTCCATAACGACGAGATCGGTTACGAGGTGTCCAAAGGCTTGTTTGACAACGGCGTTCTGGTAGCCGGAACGCTGATCAATGCCAAGACGATCCGCATCGAACCGCCCCTCACGATTACGTACGAAGAAGCAGACAAAGTCATCGAGACTTTCCAAAAAGTGCTGCCGCAAGTCCAAATCTAACCGATAGACAGGAAAAGAAGACTGCCCACCCCAGTCTTCTTTTCCCTTTCTTCTCCATGGGAGCCCTGAGTATAATAGTAGTCACATGCCAAGCTATATTGGGAGGACCTATGGTTTCCAATTGTTTTGTACGAAAAACGTATCCAGTATCGTTTGAATCTTCTGCGAATGAAGTGTGGGACATCATGACTCGGTTCAACGAGCGTTATGTGTTTGTTACCGATCCCAAAAGCGAAAACAAGTATGTTGCTTATATACGAAATACGGATATGCTGCCGCTCTTGACCGAGCCGGGCTGGATGGACAAGCCCGTTCGGGAGCTTCCGTACCAGACCAACCTCGCCTATTATCAGCAAGGAATCAGCGTACCCGACTACTTCAAGGTGTTTGGGGAGGAAGTCGTGGTCGTCCGCGATCCGGCGGGGCAAGACGAAGGGTATTTGCGCCGCGAGGATGTTTTGTACTACATTTTGACCAATCAGTCCGGCCACCCGGATTGGATGCGATCTTTGCTTAACTCAATTCCGATGGGCATTTTGATCGTGGACAAAAAGGGGCAGATCGAAAACTTCAGCTCCGAAGTGTTGCGGATGGTTCGCGTGACGCCAGAAGAGTTGCGACAGCAACGGGTAGGCGAATTGCTGGACCCGGGCGTTTTTCAGCGAGTGATTGAAAACGGGGAAAAGGTGCTCAATTACATCATCGTCAACGAACGAATCGGCGTGCTCGCCGACTTTTGCCCGATCCACAGCCACGATGGCACGGTGACCGGAGCGACGATCGTCCTGCAAGATTTGCCTTTTATCGAGCGAATGGCGATGGAAATGGAGTACGTCAAAAACCTCAACACCGACTTGCAAGGGATTCTCTCCTCGATCTACGACGAAATTCTCGTCCTCGATGAAAAAGGCGTGCTGCTGCGCTACAGCGGCAACCTGATCGAAGACTTTTGGGAAATCAACAAGGAGCAGCTGCTCGGCATCAATCTGATGGAGCTGGAACAGGAGGGCTTATTTTTCTCGGCGATTGTCCGCATGGTGATGGAGCGCAAGCGCAAGGTGTCTGTCACACAGGAAAGCCGCTCGGGCAAAAACGTGCTGGCTGTCGGCAACCCGATTTTCGCTGACAACGGAAAGCTGGAGCGGATCGTCATCGCTTTGCGCGACGTGACGGAGACAGTCATGCTGAAGGAAGAGCTGCTGCAAGTCAAAAAAATATCGGAAAAGTACAAAAAAGAGCTGGAGCATCTGCGCGACCAGAAGCAGTATGCGAAAAACCGCCAGCTGATCTACGCCAGCGAGCCGATGGAAAAAGTGATGAAATACATCCACAAGATCGCCAACACGTCCTCCACTGTGCTGCTCACCGGGGAATCAGGCGTCGGCAAAGAAGTGTTTGCCCGCACGATTTACGAGCTGGGACCGCGCTACAGCCAACCGTTCGTCAAAGTCAACTGCGGGGCGATCCCGGAGACGCTGTTGGAAAGCGAGTTGTTTGGCTACGAAAAGGGCGCATTCACAGGTGCAAACTCGAACGGGAAGCCGGGGTACTTCCGGATGGCGCACAAAGGCGTGCTGTTCCTCGACGAGATCGGCGAAATGCCGCTGAATTTGCAGGTCAAGCTGCTGCGCGTGCTCCAGGAGCGGGAAATTATTCCCGTAGGCGGCTCCGAGATCGTCGAGGTCGACGTGCAAATCATTGCCGCGACCAACAAAAATCTCGAAAAAATGGTCGAGGAAGGCACGTTCCGCGAAGACTTGTACTATCGGCTGAACGTCATCCCTGTCGTCATTCCGCCGCTGCGGGATCGCCCGGAAGACATCCCGCTGATCAGTTTGCACTTTTTGCAGACGTTCAATGAAAAATACGCGCGCTCCACGCAATTGTCCCAGGACGCTCTCGACTTGCTCGAATCGTATTCCTGGCCGGGCAACGTGCGCGAGCTGCAAAACATCATCGAACGGATTGTCGTTACCGCAGACGAGGATTTGATTGAGGCGCACCATATCACACCGCTTTTGAAAACGAAAAAGAAGCAGTATTTGCGTCAGCGTCTGACCAAAATCATGCCGTTGAAGGAAGCGACGAGAGCGATGGAGGAGCAGCTGATCAAGATGGCGATGGATGAGTTCAAGACGACCTCCATGGCTGCCAAAGTGCTTGGCGTCAGCCAGTCCACGATCAGTCGCAAGTATCAGGAAATCCAAGAAAAGATAAGTCGAGGTGAGCCGATTGGGTTTAAAGTATGACGTGGTATCGCCGTTTGCCGGAACCATTGAGCGAATCTTTTTTCGATTGAGCGATTCGGTGCAGGAGGGGGAATTGCTGTTCACATTGGCAGAGGGGAGCAGGCGAATGGACATTCTCTCTCCGGTCACGGGCAGCGTAGAGGCGATTGAAGTCGAGAGCGGGGAGCCAGTCATTGCGGGGATGATTTTGGCTTCGATCGTGCTGCGTCAAGAAGGATAAATAGAAAAAAGGGATCAGCCGAAGCGGGCCGATCCCTTTTTGTATGTTTACGATTCGCTTGCGATCGCTTCCAGTGCCATGACGATCATGTCGTTGAACGTCGTTTGCCGTTCTTCGGCAGTCGTTTCCTCGCCAGTGAAAATGTGATCGCTGACGGTCAGGATCGACAGGCCGTTGACGCCGTATTTCGAAGCGAGCGTATAAAGCGCGGTCGTTTCCATTTCCACAGCCAGCACGCCGTAATCGCCGAGCTTTTTCACCGGTTCCATGCTTTCCCGATAAAACACGTCGGCTGTCAGCACGTTGCCGACCCGTACAGACAACCCTTTGGCGACTCCGGCATCGTACGCCTTTTTCAGCAAGTCGAAGTTGGCGCATGGCGCGTAGTCAAAACCAGGGAACGTCAGGCGATTCATGTTCGAATCGGTGCACGCTGTCATGGCGATAATCACGTCACGGACGTTGACATCTTTCTGAATGCCGCCGCATGTGCCGACGCGAATCAAATTTTTCACGCCGTAATCGCGGATCAGTTCGTTGACGTAAATCGAAATCGACGGGACGCCCATGCCTGTGCCTTGGACAGATACCCGTTTTCCGCGGTACGTGCCAGTAAAGCCGAGCATGCCGCGAACTTGATTGTAGCAGGTCACATCGCCGAGAAACGTTTCCGCGATGTATTTGGCGCGCAGCGGATCGCCTGGCAACAGGATGCTTTCTGCGATTTCACCTGGTTTGGCTTGAATATGTGTGCTCATGATAAGGCCGTTGTGTGGGCGAGCGAGAGCATGGACCACTTTCGTTCTCATTCCTCACACAGCGGCGTTCACCTCCTTGAATGGGTTAAACGGGAATAGATTGACCGAGCCTTTTGGCGGAAGCAGGTCTTGTGACGGAAAAAACAGCGCAGACAAAGGCCAGAAGCACGAAGATGCCGCCTACCCAAGCCGTGTCCACGACGGAGTAATGCTCAATCACGAAGCCGCCGACAGCCGAGCCGAGCGCGATGCCGATGTGCAGGGCGGAAGTGTTCAGGCTTTGCTGGATTTCGTACGACTCCGGCGCGGTTTCGATCAGGTAGTTTTGCTGGGCTGGTGTAATCGCCCAGCTCAGCATGCTCCAGGCAATCATCACGACCAGGAACAGGTAGAGCGAAAACGTGACGGCCGGAATGAGAAACATCACGATGGCAAACGAAGCGATGATGACGAGAATGCTTTTCGTCGAGCCAAGCTTGTCTGCTGCCCAGCCGCCAATCCCGCCGCCGAATACGGCTGAGATGCCGAAAATGAAGTAGACGATGCTCACCCAGCCCGAGGAAAGCTGCAAAGCCGTTTTTAAAAACGGAGTGAAGTAAGCGTACAGGGTCAAATGCCCGGTCAGCATCAAGACGGATGTCAGTTGAGCGCTGATGATCTTCGGTCTTTTCAGCGTCGCGAGCTGTTCTTTCAGCGGAATCGTGGGTCTTGCCGGAATTTTGGGCAAAAAGGCGTAAATGCCGACGATGGCAGCGAGCGTCAAAACCGAGATGAGCAGGAACGGAGCGCGCCAGCCAAACGAATTGCCGATGACAAGACCAAGCGGAACTCCGAGGACGAGCGAGCCGCTGACTCCCATGAAAATGACGCCGATCGCTCTGGCCCGGTACGCTTCTTTGACAATGGAAGAAGCGATGGTGATGGACAGGACGATGATCAACGAGCCGCTCGCTGCGGAAAAAATCCGCCCAAGCATCAAAACGAAATAAGTAGGACTGAGGAAAGAGATCACGTTGCCGAGCAAAAACACAACTAGCGCCCAGACGTACAAAGACTTCCGCTCGGCTTTCGCCGTCACGGTCAAAAGAATCGGAGCAGATAGCGCGAAAATAATGGAAAACATCGTAATCAGCCAGCCGGCTGTGCTGATGGAGACTTGCAAATCCTCCGCGATGATGTCCAAAATGCCGCCGATGATCAACTCTACCGTACCGACAACAAAGGCAGCGATGGCCAGAATGTATACTTTCATGTTCACGGTGACGAGCAAACCTCCTTTTGGATAAAAGAATGAAGTTACCACAGATATAGTAACCTATAATTTTCGCGATAACAACCCCTTGTAGTAGTAACCTTTTTGTCCCTGTAACAATATTTGACAATAGACTTGCTAGACTCATATAGTAAAAAAGGAAAAAAATAGAGGATTGAGGGGAAGCTTTTGGGGAAATTGTTCTTGTTCTCATTTTTATGGTGGCTGACAGGTAATCCGTTTATCGCGCTGCTCGTCATTTTGCTCGTCCTGTACTTTCTCGATTTGCGCTTTGTCCGGCTGCTGCCTGACATCACGAAGCCGTATCGGCGCTGGAGGCGACTGTCCGCCCTGAACAGCCAGCTTAGGCTAAATCCGCACGATACGCCTGCCAAGCTTGAGGCTGCCCGGCTGCTCATGGAAAAACGGCAGTACACAGAAGCTTTGACCTATCTGGACGGTATTTCTATCGCGATGCAAGATTCGGCTGAATATTTGTGCGACAAAGGAATTTGCTTGTTCAAGGTCGGACGGATGGAAGAAGGACTGGAGTTGATCGGCAAGGCTTTGCAGCTGAATCCGCGCGTCCGGTACGGAGAGCCATACCTCATCGTCGGGGAAGAATATGCGAAGCGCAAACAACAGGCAAAAGCGCTGGAATATTTGGGCGAGCTGGCGAAGATGAACATGTCATCGTGCGAGGTATACTTCAAACTTGGCGTGGTGTACGGCGAATTGCAGCAAAAAGACAAGGCGAAAGCGTCCTTTCAGGAAGCTGCGGAAGTCTACCGGGGGCTGCCCTCCTACAAGCGCCGGACGGAAAGACGCTGGGCGTTCCTGGCCTGGCTGCGAAAAACGATCTGATGGTTGCCATTTCCGGCAGCCATTTTTCTTTGTGGTCAGTCACCGCTTCAAGACCATTCCTCCATAAAAAAAGCAAATCTTTTGCCGATGCTTTTGCAATCCATACCCATAAGCGTTCATAATAGAAGCAATACATTCAGGATGTGATCACGCTTGCAAATCATTGTATATGACCTGGAAACGACACTGACTCATCAAAAAGACAAGATTCCGGAAATCATCGAGATCGGAGCGGCAAAAATTGTTCCCGGACCAAACGGCGTGGAGGTAGACACCTTCCAGAGCTATACGTTTCCGGCCATCGAGCGCAGAATTTCGGAGCGCACCCGCAAGTTCGTCGGTTTGGACAAGGAAAATATGCCGACGTTTATTCCGTTTCGCAAAGGCTTCCATTCCTTTTTGGAGTGGATTGGAACCGATTCGGACTACTACCTGTGCTCGTGGGGCCAGGATGACAAGCGGCTGATGATCGAGCATTGCGCCCGCTTTGGGCTGGATTTCAGCTGGATGCGCAATTACAACGATATTCAGCCCGCGATCAGCATGCTGCTCGCCGACCGCAAGCAGATGAGTCTCAAGGATGCGATCGATTGTGCCGGAATTGTCCAGGAAGGAAGGCTGCATTCCGCGCTGGTTGATGCGATACATACTGCTCACCTGTTGATCAAGTACAACAAGACGGTTCACCTGTCGCAAAACACGCCCGAAGAGAACTATAATTTGTCCAGCCCGCTGTACATGACGTGCCGCTCCTGCAAAAAGCAGAAATACTACACGGCTTTCGGCAGGAAAAGCAGAAGGTGCCAGGCATGCTTGCAGCATAAAAAACAGTTGGAGCAAGCAACCGAAACGACGGGGGCACCGAATCACTAGCAAGCAGACTGTGCGCAATAGAGGGAGAAGAGAACATGATTCGAGACATGCACGATGGCGACATGAAAGCGGTTGTGGCGATGCTGCAACGCGGGGTGCAATGGCGCGCGCTGGAGATTGCCGCGATTTTGAAGTCCGCTACCGTGTTCCTGTACGAACAGCAAGGGGAGATTGTTGCCTGCGGCATGTATGATGTCACTTCCTTTGGTGAAGAAGGAACGGCTGAAATTTACGTCTATACGCGCCCTGAGTGGCGAAACCAAGGGATCGGTTCCAGTCTGTTCGACCAGCTTTTTCGGCAGCTGGAACAGCAGGAGAAAAGGGTGACGACTGTAGCCGCTACTTATCGTGTCGACGAAGGGGAAGCGGAAGCGTTTTTTGCCGGGAGAGGCTTTGTGCCTTTGTGGGGACAGCATCTGATGCAATACAGCGGCGGCATGCTCGCTGAGCCGACGCTTGCGATCAAGCCTTTTGCCGAGGGTGATCTGGAGCGCTACATCCAGTCCCAGAGTGATGCCTACTACGAAGTGCGCAAAGGCATCGACCTGAAGCCGTACCGCTTGACAGATTACTCCGAGCAAACGATGGAGTCGTGGAAAAAGTGGCTGCTGACGGAGATGAAAGACGATATTCACATGTTTTATGACGAAGCGGGAGCGTTCGTCGGTTCGCTGATCGTCACCCCGCACGGCGAGGCTTACGATGTGTTTGTCGATCCGCTGCATCAAGGAAAAGGCTACGGCAAACAGCTTGCCGCATTTTTTGTAAACCGGACGCTGGAAAAAGGATTGCAGCCGTATTTGCTGACCGGAACGCACAACAAGCCGGCGATTGCCTTGTATGAACGGACAGGCTTTCAGACTTGCCAGACGATGCTGACGGCAAGACGTCCGTTGTCCTGAAACCATTTTTGCCAATAAAAAAGCCGCACGGTCACGATTGATAGCGACCGGAGCGGCATTTTTTATGCGCTTGCGTTAGACTCCAAGCAACAGCAGGATGATCGAGGTGAGCGAGAAACAGACGCTGATCAGGCAAAGGAAAGCCACGACCTGCTTCGGATTGAGTCCCGTACGCAACAGGCGGTAATGAACCTGGCTCGCATCAGCCTGGTAGATCGGCTTGCCTTGCATGAAGCGTTTCATCACGACAAACAAATTGTCGAAGATCGGGACGCCCAGCGCCAAAATCGGGATGAACAAGGACAGGACGGTTGCCTGCTTGAACGCTCCATCCAGCGCGATCACGGCGAGGATGAACCCGAGAAAAGTCGCCCCTGCATCCCCCATGAAAATTTTCGCGGGCGGCTTGTTGTAGCGAAGGTAGGCGAGAGCGACTCCGACCAGGCTGATCGCCATGATTGCGGAAGTGTTCTGGCCTTTGACGAGAGCCACAACAAACAGGGTGCCGGCAGAAATGGCGGAAAGTCCTCCTGCGAGGCCGTCCATTCCGTCCGAAAAGTTGATGACAGTAGTTACTCCGAATATCCAGAGGATCGTGAGAACGAATTGAAGCCATTCCGGCAACAAAATGTACTCGCCGCTAAGCGGATTGTAGAACCCGGAGAAGGTGATCCCCGACATGTACACAATCACAGCGGCCGACAGTTGGACGATCAGTTTGGGCAGGGCTGAGAAATCTTTGCCCTGGGTTTTGTACCAATCGTCGATGGTGCCGATGGTAAGAAGGAGCAGCGAGCCGATCAATACGGCGACAGTCTGTTCCGGCGACTCTTTGGAAAACAGCAGAAAAGATGCGGCGAACCCGACAAAGATGGCATAGCTGGCCGTGAGCGGAATCGGCTCGCGGTGAATCTTGCGCTCGACGTCTTTCCGGGGCTTGTCCACAAAATCAAGGCGAAATGCCAGTTTGGCCAGCGGTGGAATCAGCACCATGACGATAGCGAACGACAGTACAAACGAAATCGCGTATGTAATCATGACCATCTCCTACGAAAAGACAGCATTTTTTTAGACAAGTCTATTATAGGAAGGATTCCAAATTTTGTCGACTCTTGCTGACGAAGCGTGGGGAGGTACCAAAAAAAGTTGGTACTTATTTCATAGACAACGAAAAAATATAATCCCTTCTAGGAGGGATCAACATGGAATATATGGGCTTATGGTTCATCTTGGGCATCATTTTTATGCTGACGTGGGCGACGAAAAGAATGAATGGCTGGAGCAAGCTCGCTGTGATCGTCTATTACGCGGTTTTGTCATATGTATTTATTGCGCGAAAAGAAGAGATTTACCAGGAGTATCATGCGCTGCCGGTTCCGAAACAGTTTTGGGACACCAATTCGGAATGGGTCGGGTTCATGACGGGCTTTTTCTTCGTTCCTTTCTTGCTGCTGCTGGTGTACAACTACTTCCTTTGGTTCATGGCCGTTTCGGGAACGAAGAAAAAGCTGCTCGTTGCGCTTTCCCTCATCCCGGCAGCTGTTGTGTATATGTGTCTGCTGTTTATCTTTAGCATGTACGGGTATCGTCCGTAGTGAATAACAGTTTTAATGCGTGTTAGATTTTCTTACATAAAATGTGATTTGTTCACTGACTTTTCTCCGTTCGTCCGCTATGATGGAGTGGAGAGGAACCTGCAAGATACCTCATGAAACGGAGGGTTCAAAGCATGACGCCAGGATTGTCGTATCGAGAAGTGACCCAGCCTTCGGAAGCGGAGCTGCGCGAATTGGCCCGGTTGTTGGTGGACGTCGTGGCGGACGGAGCTTCCATCGGGTTTTTGCCGCCTTTGACGGAGGAAGAAGCGTACAAGTATTGGACTTTGGTTCCGCGCGAACAGGTTGTTGTCTGGGTAGCAGAAAAGGAAACGGGCATCGTCGGAACGATCCAGCTTCAGTTGTCGGATCGGCCGAACGGACTGCACCGGGCCGAGATCGTCAAGCTGATGGTGCATCCTTCGGCACAGCGCCAAGGAATTGGCCGCACGCTGATGCTGCTCGCAGAGGCTCGGGCGATGGCGGAGAACCGCAGCCTGCTCGTATTGGATACGCGGGCGGGCGATCCGTCAAACCAGTTGTATCAGGCGATGGGCTACAAGGAAGCCGGGCGCATTCCCCAGTATGCAAAATCGGCGGACGGAGAACTGCACGACACGGTGATTTACTATAAACAAATCGGCGAATAGCGAAAGGCCAGGCGGACGACAGGAGTCCGCTTTTCTTGATTCAGTTGACAAACCGACCGACGGTTTGTATAGTAAAAGAAAGGAAATGGACTTCCATCATTCATGTTCACAGGAGGAGACTATGTCATCGATCCATCAAAATCCGAGCTTTCAATTGCTGCTTACAGCCACGGAGGAATTGATTCTGGAAAAAGGGTGCCAGCAAACGACGTTGCAGGACATCATGAAGCGTTCGGGATTGTCCAAAGGAGCTATTTACCATTATGTAAAAAGCAAGGATGAGCTTTTGGGCTTGCTGCTACAGAGGCGATTTGCTGCGATCAGCCAGCGGTTTTACCAGACTGTGAGGGAAGGGGGAGGGGAATTGGCGGAAGCGTTGGGGACTATTTCGCAGAGCTTGAGTCATGTTCACGACCCGCGCGATGTGACGAACCTGATCCTGATTTACTTGCTGAGCAAACGGGAAGATCCAGTCATTGGCGACATGCTTTCCCGACTGCATGCGGAGAGCATACAAACCTCAAAGGAATGGATCGAGGTGGGGCAAAAAGCCGGAGTGATCCCGGAAAGCCTCGATGCCGAGAAGATCGCCATTCTTTTTACGATGATCACGTACGGTATCAGAATGAAGACGCAAATCGCACCGGAAGCCAAAGGATTGTCCGTCGATGAAGTGCATCAAATCATGCATCAAACGCTGACAAAAAACTAGCAGGGGGGAGTTGTGCCATGCTCATTTTTTCGATCTTCAAAGTGCTCCATATCATCGCCGGATTTACCGCTTTGCTTGTGTTCTGGATTCCTGTCGTCACCAAAAAAGGCGGAAAGGCACATGTTCGCTCGGGCTGGGTGTATGTCTGGGCGATGGGAGCGGTAGCGATCTCGGCTTTGGTCATGGGCATTTGGCGAATTGGCTTTGATCCGCAAAAAACAGGAGAGTCGGTTGCTTTTGCCTGGTTCCTCATTTTTATCGCCATACTGAGCTCAGCAACGGCCTGGTACGGGATTCGCGTGCTCCGCTACAAAAATCGCAAAGCCGCGCACCGCCACGCGATCGACTTGCTGTTTCCTGCCCTGCTGCTGCTTTCGGGAGGCGCCATGAGCCTGTATGGAGCGTCCATCGGTTTTACGCTCTTGACCTGGTTTCCGTTCATCGGGATTTTCCTCGGTGCTTCGCAGCTTTGGTACTGGCTGCGCGCGCCGGGGCGCAAGCTTCACTGGTGGTTCGAGCACTTGGGCGGGATGCTCGGCTGCTGTATTGCGACGATTACGGCTTTTACCGTATTTGGCGCACCGCGTCTGTTGGGGCTTAGCTCGGTTCACCCGCTTGTCTGGTTCATGCCGACAATCGTACTCGTTCCCTGTATCATCGTTTTTTCGCGCTACTATCAAAAGAAATTCAATCAGTCGAAAAGCGTTTGAGCGGAGCGCATGGCGTGCAACAAAATGCTGTGCGCCTGCTCGCAGCATCAGAAAATTTTGCTGGATAGCGTAACTTTCCATATCTTGGGCCGTCTTTACACTTGTACAGATTTTCCCGTGAGAAAGGAAGGTTGTGAATGGCAAAATTGTCTCTTGCTGCCCTCGTTCCGTTGCGTTCAGATATTGCCCACAAAGTTACGGAGTTGGATCAGGAACGTGAAAATAACGCTTTCTGTGTCTATATAAAAGGCGACAAAGCCGAGGAGCCGTCCCGGTCGTTTACGCTGATCACGGAAGAACTGGAGGAAGCCCGCGAAGACTTTCGCCAGATTGACGAGCTGATTCACGGGGCCAACCTCGCGCATCATATTTTGTGGAACAAGCAGGAGATCAGCTTGTTTACCGCGATGCAAACCGCCAAGCATATGCGCAAGGAAGCGGCTTCGCTCAAAAGATACGGCTCGATGAAAAAAGAAGAGCTGAATACAGGCAGGTTTTACAACGGCGGCGAACAGACCATTACCCGCGCCATGTACGATATCGAAAAAGCGCGCGAGAACGGGTTGCAGCTCGAACGAAAGGTCAAGCGTCTGTCCCAGCTGATCGAAGACGAGTGCCACAAAATTTTTCTGGAGTTTCCGCAAGCCGAGAAGTACATTGATTTGGAAGACTAGGCGCATGGTTCATGTGCTTAGCTTAGAAAACGTAGAAAGCTTGGGGCTATGTTTTGTAAGCTGAGTACAGCTCAGCCACAGGAAATCGCGGACAAACGCTTATCCTTGTGCGAGACAAGGACCCCTGTGAGCAGTGCATGCTGCTCATAGAAATGTATGACAGAGCATACCTACAAAAACTATGAGAGACTGAACCAATCGCCAGACGGCTATTCGCCTGCTCGATTACTCGTTCTATACGGCTGGACAACCGCGAACACCGTACTCTCCTTTCTCGTCCCGTTTCCTGTGAATTTTCGCCATGATGAGACCTTCTTGTGTTGTGTGCCAAGGAGGTTTTTTTGTTAGATAAGGAGATGTAACAGGTTTGGCCTGTTGATCGCGGCTGTGGTGGAGGGAGGAAACAGGAGAAACCGCTGCAGGGACGTGGGCCTCTAGCGAGGAAGCTAGACTGCCCGTCTCCGGCGAAAAAGGAAAACCGCGTCAAAAGCAGCGAGATCGAAGAAGCGTACGCACGTTGCCGCTTAAAAGCGTGTTTTCCTTTTTCACCTCCGTCTCGGAAGGAGTCCCAAAGCCCTTTCGCTTGTTTCTCCTGTTTCCTCGGCCAACGGTAAGCTTTGGTCGGATATTGTTTTTTGGAGGTTGCTCAAGGGCGGAAAATCCAGAGCAGAAATTGAGTAAGTTTTTTCATGAACGGGTTGCAGGAAGCGACCGTCTTGAAGAAGACTCTTACTCATGTTTCTGTGCTTTTTTGAAACCCTCGATCACCACCGCCTAAAGTATCGGTGACGCAGACTACAAAATGTCAGCCCAAGCAAGCTTTTTGCATTGGCATTTTTCCTTGAAACTCGCGCCGACCACAACCAGCTCCTGACGAGGAAAGAGACGAAATCCGCGAAAGCTCTTTGGGATACCGACCGAGGTTCCGAGGAGAAAGCGAAACACGGTTTTAAGCGTCAACGTGAATCTGCATCTGTGAGCGAGCTGCTTTTGACGCGGTTTCGCTTTTTCCCCGGAGCCGTGCAGTCTAAGCCTACAGGGGGTATCCCAAGAAGCTACAGCGATTCGTCTCTTTCCTCGCCACACCTAAAGTATCGATGAAGCAAACTGCAAAGCGCTACCCAAGCCAGCTTTTTGTATTCGCACTTGGCATTTTTTATGAAACTCGCGCCAACCACCGCCAGCCCCTGACGAGGAAAGAGACGAATCCGCGAAAGCTCTTTGGGATACCGACCGAGGTTCCGAGGAAAAAGCGAAACACGGTTTTAAGCGTCAACGTGCGCCCGCTTCCGTGAGCTACTGCTTTTGACGCGGTTTCGCTTTTTCCCCGGAGCCGTGCAGTCTAGACCCACAGGGGGTATGCCAAGAAGCTACAGCGATTCGTCTCTTTCCTCGCCACATCTAAAGTATCGATGACGTAAACTGCAAAGCGCTACCCAAGCCAGCTTTTATGTACTTGCCTTTGACACTTTCCTTGAAACCCGCTTCAAAAGTACCGATGAAGCAATCTGCAAAGCGCTACCCAAGCACTTCATTCACTCTCGCCCCGTCTCCTTCCATAATGATTTGAAATGCCATACATATGACTTTGTAATTTTTTCATTATTTCAAATGGTGCTACTATGAAAACGAATACACCATGGCAAGAGACAAAGAGAGGACAAGGGGGCGAGCTGTCTTGAAGCAAAAAGCGTTAAGCAGATTGACGGAAATCAATGTATTCGTGCTGTTGCTAGGAATTTTGGCTGTCTGTGTTCTTTTTACCTATTTGATCCCCGCAGGCGAATATGCCCGAATCGACGTGAATGGACGCAGCGTCGTTCAGGCGGATTCTTTTCAGTACACCGCATCATCGCCGATTGGCTTCATGGGCTTTTTGAACAGCATTCATACCGGAATGGTTGATTCCGCCAGCATCATGTTTTTCGTGCTGATTATCGGCGGTTCGTACGGCATTCTCAGTGCGACAGGGGCGATGGAGGCGTTCATTTATTCCTTGACGAAAAAGCTTGGCAACAAGGAAAAATGGCTGATCCCATCGATGATGCTGTTTTTTGCCGCGGGTGGCTCGTTGATCGGGATGTTTGAAGAGACGCTGCCGTACATCGCCATTTTGGTTCCGCTCTGTGTGGCGCTCGGATTCGATGCGATGACAGGTGCTGCCATTGTGCTGGTGGGGGCTTCGGTAGGTTTTACTTCCGCTATCATGAATCCGTTTACGATCGGGATCGCGCAAGGAATTGCCGAGCTGCCGCCTTTTTCGGGGATCGGCTTTCGCATCGGAGTGTTTGTGGTCATGTATGTGGTGGCAGTTATTTTTGTCTACCGCCACGCGATGAAAGTGAAAAAGAATCCCGAGCTTGGCATTTACGGTTCCTACAACCGTGAGAGTGTCCGCGACATGTTTGGCGGAAATGTGGTTTTTGAGCAGCGCCACAAGCTGATCCTGGCTTGCTTTTTGCTCAATCTCGTCACGATTGCCGTAGGCGTGATCGAGTTTGGCTGGTACATCACGGAAATTGCCGGCTTGTTCATCCTGCTCGGGGTCATCGTCGGATTGATTGGCCGTCTGAGCGCCAATGAAATGGTGGACGCTTTCCTGAAAGGTGCATCGTCCTTGCTCGCGGGGGCGATGATTATCGGCGTGGCGAGAGCGATTGTCGTCGTGCTGAACGACGGGCAGATCATGGACACGATCCTGTACTATTCGGCAGCGGTCATCCAGGACCTGCCGCCTTCCTTGACAGCTGTCGGCATGCTGGCCTTCCAGACGATTTTGAGCTTTATTATCCCCTCGGGAAGCGGAATGGCTGCTCTCACCATGCCGATCATGACTCCGCTGTCCGAGTTGGTAGGCATCACGCGTCAGACCGCTGTGCTGGCTTTCCAGTTCGGAGACGGCATTTCCAATATCGTGATTCCTGGCATTGCAGTAGCGGGAGTCGGGATGGCGGGCATCTCTTACTTGAGCTGGATCAGATGGCTGTTCCCGCTTCTGCTCATGCAATACGGCATTGCAGTCGTCGCCGTCATATTGGCGCACGCGATTGGCTATGGACCATTTTAAGGAGGAGTGAAACATATGCGGACAATTGTGGAAACAAATCTTACCGAGTGGGCTGTCGCTCACAGACGCCATTTGCATGCTTATCCTGAGCTGTCCGGGGAAGAGTATCAGACTTGCGCCTATATCCGGGGCGTGTTGGAAGAACTGGGCATCGATATTCTCGATTTTCAGCCGCCGAATCTGGTCGGCTATTTGAAAGGGACAGATGGGCACAAGACGATTGCTCTGCGTGCCGATATTGACGCATTGCCGATTGACGAAGAAGGAGACAAGCCGTATTTGTCGACAGTGCCTGGAGTGGCGCACGTTTGCGGACATGACGGACACACGGCTATTTTGCTTGCTGTAGCAAAGTGGATGGCGGAAAACCGGGACGCGGTCAAGGCGAATATTCTTTTCTTGTTCCAATCGTCAGAGGAGATGTCTCCGAGCGGGGCGAAAGCTTTGGTCGAGCAAGGCGCGATCGAGTCGGCGGATGCCGTATTTGGCCTGCATTTGATGTCAGCCCTGCCAAAAGGGAAGCTCGGCTACTCGCATGGCGCGATGCTCGCTTCCTCTGATGATTTTCGCATCACGATCAAGGGGCAGGGCGGGCACGGCTCATCCCCGCACGAAACAGTCGATCCGACGTATATCGCAGGGCATTTGTTGATTGGTCTGCAATCGATTGTCAGCCGGAAAATCAATCCGGTAGAACCTGCTGTCATTTCAGTCGGACAAGTGACCGCTGGATCGAACTATAACATCATCCCGAATGAAGCGGTGATCACAGGCACGATTCGCACGTTTTCCGAAGAGACGAGGCAGTACATTTTCCGGGAAATGAAAAAGCTGGTAGAAGGAATGTGCCTGACGTTCGGGGGAGCGGGAGAAGTCGACTACATTTTGGGAACGCCGCCGCTCATCAATGATAAAAATCTCGGTTTGTTTGCGGAAAAAGTGATTCGCGAAGTGTATGGAGACGAAGTGGCGACGAAAGTAGAGCCAGTTATGGGGGCGGAAGATTTTGCGTTTTACGCGCTGAGCAAGCCGAGTGCGTATTTGCTGGTCGGAATGGGCGGCGCAAAGAGCCCTTTTCCCCACCATCATCCCGAGTTCGACATTGATGAAGAAGAAATCGGGATGGCAATCGACCTGTTCCTGAACTTGGTGAAGCGATTCGCCTGAGGCGACAAAGCACATATGCGGCAAGGCAAGCTATTCTCGTTTGGATAGCTTGCTTTTTTATACAGATAAGAATGTATAAGATGCTTATCCAGTGCAAGTGCAACCAAGGCTTGGCGCAGCCAAGTTTTCTAATGCTTGCCGTGGCTTTTATCCGGCATGCTAATATGGAAGGAAAGGAAGTGAGCTGACAGTGAAATGGCAAAAAGTCACGCTAACGACAACCATGCTGGAAGAGATGCTGGCCTTTTATACAAGCGTCTTGCAAATGCCGCTTTCCGAGCGTTCGGAGCACTCCTTTTCTGTACGGGTGGGCGACGCTCTGCTCGTTTTTGAACAGGTAGCTGAAAAGCCGTTTTACCACTTTGCCTGCGGGATTGCCGAGACGGCCTTTGACGCTTTAGCCAAAGTGATCCAGCAGCGCGGGCTTGTTTTGCGCGGCAAAGACGGGCAAGAGATCATGCAGTCCTACACATGGAAAGGCAAACAGCTCTACTTTTTGGACTCTGAAGGCAACATCCTGGAAATGCTGGCTTTTCCGAGCGAAGCGAAAACTAGCTGGCTGTCGATCCAGGAAATCGGGATGCCTGTACCTGATGTTCCGACGTACACAGCTTTTTTACAATCAATACCCATTCCGAATGCATTCGAGCCGGAATCAACCACTTTTCGCTTCTATGGCGACCAGGAAGGGGTTCTCGTGCTTGTCAAAGAAAGCCGTCCATGGTTCCCGACAGACAGGGGAGCTTCCATTCATCCGATCTCGGTGGAGGCGGCAAGCGATCCAGGTCAGCCAAGACATTTTCAGTCGCACCCGCAGCTTCCTTACCGAATCACCTGCTGAGTGCTGACTGGTCGATTCGTTCCAAAAGACAGGAGAGCGGCGCTGTGGTACGATGAGGGAAATCTTTTTCAAGAAAGTGTGTTGGACAGATGGAATTGCGTCACCTCCGAACGTTCCAGGTGGCAGCCGAGCAGTTGAATCTGACGAAAGCGGCTGAGCAGCTCGGGTACAGTCAACCAGGAATCACGCTGCAAATCAAGGCACTGGAAAAAGAGATCGGCCGACCGTTGTTCACACGGGTGGGCAGGCAAAACTACCTCACGCCCGCGGGAAAGCTGCTGAAGCATCATGCGGATCGTCTGCTCGCCGTCATGGGGGAGCTGGATGACGACTTGCGGAAGCTGGATATCCCGTATGGCCCGCTGGTCGTCTCCAGCCCGGAGTTTTACTGTACGCGTTACATGCCCGGCATTATTGGGCGCTACTTGAAAGACTACCCGCAAGTTCGCTTGCAAATGATCTCCTGCAACAGTGTGGAGACGACGAAGCTGGTTTGTGCCCATCAGGCGGATGTGGGAATTATAGCGGGCGACTGCCTCAACCCCGATCTGGAAGTCGTCCCGATCGGAGAGGAAGATTTTGTGCTGCTGGCAGCGCCTGAACTGCTTGCAGGGCGCGATAAGCAAACGCTGCTCCACACCGTTCCGTTCCTCAAAGACGGGATGGTCGAAAAGATCGGCGGCAATCTGTATGCCGAAATCGACTTCAAGCCGACTACGATTATCGAGTTCGGCAGCGAAGCAGGGATCAAGCAAGCCGCTCTGAGCCAGACCGGGTGCTGTGTATTGGGCGAGGCGATTGTCGAAGAAGAAATTGCGGCTGGCAAGCTGGTCGTTCTCCACCGTTTTGCCAAAAAACTGCGCACGTCTTTGATCTATTTGAAGGAACGCAATCAGGAAGCAGCGATTCAGGCGTTTGTCGCCATGACGCAGGAGATGTGGGATGACCCGAAAACGTAGCAACGCAACCGGAACGCCATGGGAGCTTTCCGGTTTTTTGTTTGCCCAGCATTTTACGCGAAAACAATTGTATGGCAGCGGGGCAGATTTTATAATAAAGAAAATCAATGAAAAAGCACAAAAAAACTACTTTTCAAAATAAAAACAAACAAAAACAACAAAGTCGGAACTTTCACCAAAGCGCCAGCAGCAGCTTGCGTGGCAAGCTTGGAGCAGTTCGAGACGCAAAGTTCCCGGGGAGGAAGCCAAATGAAAGTCGATTATCACGTCCATCTGGAAGAAGGGCCGTATTCTTTGAGGTGGCTCACCCGCACAGCAGAAGCGTTGCTATTTTTTCAGCAGCCGGACTCTCCCAGACATTCGCTTGCCTGGATGGAGGAAATGGCAGCGAGAATGGGCAAAAGAGTCGCGCAAGGCGAGTTTTCCCGCGAGTGGCTGGATTTGTATCGCGTGCGGGCCAAGCAGCTCGGCTTGCAGGAAGTCGGCGTGGTCGATCACCTGTATCGTTTTCGAGAGTTCAAGCCGTACTTCGAACAGCACATGCATCTCGCAGATGACGAGCTGGGCCGATTGCAGCGCGAGTGGCTCGATCAGGTGTGCACTACCTCGATCGACGAGTTTGTCTCGTTTATTCTCTCCCAGCAACCAGTCTGGGCGGAGGACGGGATCGCTCTGCGCCTTGGCATCGAGGCCGACTATTTTTCCGGGGGAGAAGAGGTGCTCGCTCCGCTCGTTGCCAACTATCCGTGGGATCATGTGATTGGCTCGATTCATTTTGCCAGCGGCTGGGGCTTCGACAACCCGCAGACGCAGGAGCGCTTCCTTGCGATGTCTTTGCTTGATTTGTACGAGGAGACGTTTGCGGTGGTCGGGCAGGCGGTAGCCAGCGGACTTTTTGACATCGTGGCGCATTTGGACAACTTGAAAGTGTTCGGTCATCGGCCGCCAGAAGCCGAGCTTGTTCCGCTCTACAGGCGGATCGCCGGGCTTTTGAAACAGCACGATGTCGCAACGGAGATCAACACAGGGCTGTACTATCGCTATCCGGTAAAGGAAATGTGCCCAAGCGAAAGCTTTTTGCGCATTTTGCGAGAGCATGACGTGCCGATTACGACTTCGTCCGATTCGCACTTTCCCGACCACCTGGGCAGCTATCTGGAACAGGCAAGAAATACACTGAAACAGTCAGGATACCAACATATCGCAACCTTTGAGCAACGAAAAAGGACGCTAGTTTCCTTGTAGACAAGCAGAGCAGGCAAGGATGCATATAAAAGAATCGCGCAAAATCGGGCTTTTTGGCTCGATTTTTCTTTTTCAAAAAATATTTGAAATTTTAAGAACATTACATATATAATAAAAACAAAAACAACTAAAAAACGGGAAAACAAACTAATCACACATGGAATTAGTCTTGTCTTTACCGTCAGGCAGCTTGGAAGGGGAGCATGGATCAGAAACAAAGGGGAGGATTCAGGATGAAAAAGTGGATTGGCTCTATGGTAGTGGGGATTCTAGCGGCTGCTTTGCTGGCAGGATGTGGACAATCCGGAGGTTCGACAGGGGCAAAGTCAGGTTCAGCGGAGCTGACTGTCTATACCGCTCTGGAGGATGACCAGCTGAAAGCGTATGTGGAAGCCTTCAATCGCGCACACCCTGAAATCAAGTTGAACATCGTCAGAGACTCTACTGGTGTCATCGTCGCCAAGCTGATTGCGGAAAAAGACAATCCGAAAGCCGACGTCGTCTGGGGAACCGCGGCGACAGAGCTTTTGGGCGCAGAGTTTCAAGGCGTGCTGGAAGGTTATACGCCAAAAGGAATCGAGCGCATTTCGCCGGAGTTCAAAGATTCCAAAGACCCCGCCCATTGGGTAGGCATCGATGCATTTGAAACCGCTTTTGTCGTCAACACAAAAGAGCTGGAGAAGCGCAATCTGCCCATCCCGAAATCATACGCTGATTTGACCAAGCCTGAATACAAAGGGCTGATCGTCATGCCAAACCCTGCGTCGTCAGGAACCGGATTTTTCACGGTTGCCGCCTGGATCGAGCTGTACGGAGACAAAGAAGCGTGGGGCTATATGGATAAGCTGCACGACAACATCGCGCTGTACACGCACTCCGGCTCCAAGCCTGCGAAGATGGCAGCGGCGGGAGAGTATCCGATCGGCATCTCGTTTGGCTACCGGGGGATTACCGAGAAGAAGAAGGGCGCACCGCTGGAAATCGTCTTTCCGCCAGAGGGGGCAGGCTGGGACGTAGAAGCCAATGCACTCGTGAAAAAAGCCGAGATCAAACCGGAAGCGAAGCTGTTTTTGGATTGGGCGATCTCCGATGAGGCGATGAAAGAGTACAACAAAAACTTCGCGATCATCACGGTCAACAACGCAAGCACGACACTGCCGGAGGGCTACACGAAAGATCCGCTATCCCAACTGATCCACAACGACCTGAACGAGACGGCAAAAGCGCGTCCGGCGATTTTGGAAGAATGGAACAAACGATACAGCACCAAGAGCGAGCCGAAAAGCTGATGAAGGCGTACATGCAACAGCCCATTTCCGACAACAGGCGAAAGGAGGAGCGTATGACAAAGCCATATTTGAGCATCCAAGGCATCCGAAAGACGTTTGGCAAGTTTGTAGCTCTCACATCGATCGATATTGACATCCAAAAGAACGAATTTATTTGCTTGCTCGGCCCAAGCGGCTGCGGGAAAACGACTTTGCTGCGCATACTGGCGGGATTGGAACAGCCAACGGGCGGAAAAATTCTCGTCAATGATCGGGACATTACCACGTTGCCGCCGGCAAAGCGCAACTTCGGGATGATGTTCCAATCGTACGCCCTGTTTCCGAATTTGACGGCGGGACAGAACATCGCATATGGCCTCCAGGCGAAAAAAATGTCTAAAAAAGAGGTGGATGCGAAGGTTCGAGAAGTTTTGGCGCTGATCGATCTGGAGCACATCCGCGACAAATACCCGTCCCAGCTCTCTGGCGGACAACAGCAGCGTGTCGCCCTGGCTCGCGCGATTGCCTTGTCCCCCGACTTTTTGCTTCTGGATGAGCCGTTGTCCGCTCTCGATGCGAAGGTGCGGCTGAAGCTGCGCCGCGAGCTGAGAAGCCTGCATGAAAAGATCGGGATCACGACCATCATGGTGACGCACGATCAGGACGAGGCGCTGACGATGGCTGACCGGATTGTAGTGATGAACAACGCGGAGATCGTTCAGGTAGGCACACCGCAGGAAATATACGAGAAGCCGAACAGCCCGTTTGTGGCGGATTTTGTGGGCGCGATCAATTTTTTGGAGGAATCCGTCGTCAGCGGCAGTGCGCTCGGGCAAGATCGGCTGTTTGCGATTCGGCCGGAAAACATTAACCTGATGGAGCCGCCAGCCGACTACAGCCTGAGAGCGGTCGTCTCCGACATGGAGTTTCGCGGTTCCTTTTACCGTGTGACGATGCAGT
The DNA here is from genome assembly GCF_013284375.2 of Brevibacillus sp. HD3.3A. Lineage (NCBI taxonomy): Bacteria > Bacillati > Bacillota > Bacilli > Caryophanales > Paenibacillaceae > Brevibacillus > Brevibacillus sp. HD3.3A. Next base: position 4,776,669 of record NZ_CP085874.1, on the reverse strand, counting down.
TGATCAATCAGCAAAAGGGACTGCATCCGCAGCTGGTGACGATTGATTTGCCCGTATCCCAGACGCATCGCCTTGGACTTAGGCGCGACAAGCAGGTAGCGTTTGAGCTGCCGCTGGAAAATCTGATCTCGTTTGACCAGGCGGCGGTGGCGAAGAAGACGGGGAGTGATTGACATGAGCACGCGAACCGTCAGACAAAAAATGGGCCGGGATGAGTGGTTGCAGCGGCTGTTGATTGCATGCATCGTCCTCGTGCTGTTCATCACCGTGTTGATGCCGCTTGGCGATTTGTTCAGCAAAGCGTTCATCAATGAAACAGGCGAGTACATCGGTCTGGCCAACTTTATCAAATATTTTGAGACTCCGGCCTTGGTGCAGTCTTTTGTCAATACGATGTACGTTTCCGGCGTCACCACGATCCTGTCTGTTACGCTCGCCTTTTTGTACGCCTTTGCCCTGACGCGGACGAATATGAGAGGGAAAGTATTTTTCCGCTATGTGGCATTGCTGCCGCTGTTTGCGCCGACGATGATGCACGGGATTGCCCTGACGTATTTGTTCGGGAATCAGGGAATCATTACGACCGGGTTTTTCGGAGTCTTTCCCGGATTTGAGGTGGAGCTGTACGGGCCGCTCGGGATCATTTTGTCCGAGTTGTTCTACACCTTCCCGCAGGCGTATTTGATCCTCGCGGTGTCGCTTGCTTTTGCCGACTACAACCTGTACGAAGCGGCGGAGACGATGGGGGCAAGCAAGCTGTGCAAGTTTTTGACCGTGACGCTCCCCAACGTGAAATACGGTCTGGTCAGCGCGATTTTCGTCTGCTTTACGCTCAGCTTTACCGATTTCGGGGCGCCAAAAGTGGTCGGCGGACAATTCAACGTTTTGGCGACAGACATCTACAAGCAAGTGATCGGTCAACAAAATACGACCATGGGGGCTACGGTCGGAATTATTTTGATTCTTCCGGCGATTCTCGCCTTCATCGTGGACCGGATCGTGGAGCGGAAGCAAAACTCATCCGTAAATGCGAAGTCCACGCCGTACAAAATCGTGCCGCAGCGCGGACGCGACAACGCTTTTTTCGTCTATTGCTCGCTGATTACCGCGACGATTTTTCTGATGCTCATCACGGTGATTTTTGCCTCGCTCGTCAAGGTTTGGCCGTACGACCTGACGATGACGGTCACGCACTACGACTTTTCCAAGGTAGCCGGGGAAGGGATGCAGCCGTTCTGGAACAGTGTGCTCGTTGCCTTTTACAGCGCGGTGGCAGGGACGGTCGTCACCTTCATCAATGCGTACCTGATCGAAAAGACGCGCTTCATGAAAGGAATGCGGCAGGTCGGCTACTTCCTGTCCATCTTGCCGCTTGCTTTGCCCGGGCTGGTCATCGGTCTTGCCTACATCTTTTTCTTCAACCATCCCGACAATCCGCTTAACTGGATGTACGGTTCCATCGTCATCCTGATTTTGGCGAACGTGATTCACTTTTACGCGGTGCCGTTTATTTCCGCGACGACGGCGCTGAAAAAACTGGACAAGGAATTTGAGCTTGCCTCCGAGTCGATGGGTGTTCCGTTCTACGTCACCTTCTGGCGGGTGACGGTTCCCATGTCCCTGCCTGCTATCTTGGAAAACGCCGTCTACTACTTCATCAACTCCATGGTTACGATTTCTGCCGTCGTCTTTCTTTACTCAGCCGATTTCAAGTTGGCCTCCGTCTCGATTGTCAACATGGATGACGCGGGCGATGTTGCTCCCGCTGCCGCCATGTCTGTCTTGATCGTACTGACCAACGTGCTGGTGCGGATCATTTACGAGATCGGAACGAAGAAGCTGAGGGAGAAAACGGGGGCTTGGCAAAAAAGATAAAAAGGTGGGAGAAGAGACATGATTCAAGCAGTAATCTTTGACTGGGCCGGAACGACCGTCGACTACGGATGCTTCGCGCCGCTGGACGTTTTCCTGGAAGTATTCAAGAAGCGGGGGATCGAGGTTACGCATGCAGAAGCTCGTGAGCCGATGGGGATGCTCAAATGGGACCATATCGACACGATGCTGAAAATGGACCGGGTCGCGGAGCTGTGGAGAGCCAAGTATGGCAGACTGCCGGAGAAAAAAGATGTCGACATGCTGTACGCCGACTTCGAGCCGATGCTGTTTTCCATCCTGAAAAATTACACGACCCCGATCCCCGGTGTGCTGGAGCTGGTGGCGCGGCTGCGGGCGGCAGGAATCAAAATCGGTTCGACGACGGGCTACACAGCCGAAATGATGGCGGTCGTGGCCCCAGAGGCAAAGAAGAAAGGCTACTGGCCCGACTCCATGGTGACGCCGAGCGAGATGCCTGCCGGACGTCCGTTGCCGTGGATGTGCTATCAAAATGCGATCAATCTGGACGTTCACCCGATGAAGCACATCATCAAAGTCGGCGATACGACCAGCGATATAAAAGAGGCAGTGGCAGCGGGAGCATGGGCTGTCGGCGTGATCAAGGGCAGCAGCGAGCTGGGGATGACCGAGCAGCAGGTGAATCAGTGCGACCCGGACGAACTGGCTGACAAAATGGAGGCGGTAGCCAAGCGCTTCAAGTCTGTCGGTGCCGACTACGTCATCGACAGCATTGGCGAACTCGATAAGCTGATTCCGAAAATCAACTTGCGCCTCGCGCAAAAGGAGAGATAAGCGATGAAACTCACACAATTGCCAGATAATCCGTATCTGCTCTTGACTCCCGGACCGCTGTCCACGTCCAAGAGCGTAAAAGCTGCCATGCTGCGCGACTGGTGCACATGGGACAACGAATACAACGATCTGGTGCAGGACATTCGCAAAAAGCTGGTGCGCTTGTCCGGCAACAACCACGACGACTATACAGCGGTGCTGATGCAGGGCAGCGGCAGCTTTTCCGTGGAATCGGTCGTAGGCTCCGCCGTTCCGGCAGACGGCAAACTCGTCGTGCTGACGAACGGTGCCTATGGCAACCGTTTGGCGCAAATGGCCCAGGTGCTCAAGGTCAACACAGTCGTCATCGACTTCGGGGAAGTGGATGAAGCCCAGCCGCACAAGCTGCGGGAACTGCTGGAGCAGGATACAGACGTCACGCACGTAGCCGTGGTGCATTGCGAGACGACGACTGGCATGTTGAACCCGATTGCCGAGGTCGGCAAGGTCGCGAAGGAGTACGGAAAGGTCTTCATCGTCGATGCGATGAGCAGCTTTGGCGGAGTCGCGATGGACGTAGCTGATTTGCAAATCGACTTTTTGATCAGCAGCGCGAACAAGTGCATCCAGGGAGTGCCCGGTTTCGGCTTTATTCTGGCGAAAACCGAGGAGCTGAAAAAGTGCAAGGGGCAGGCGCGTTCGCTCTCGCTCGACTTGTACGATCAGTGGGAGACGATGGAAAAGCACAACGGCAAATGGCGCTACACTTCGCCGACGCATGTGGTGCGCGCCTTTTATCAGGCTCTGTTGGAGCTGGAGGAAGAAGGCGGCGTGGAAAAGCGGCAAGTCCGCTATCGGGAAAATCAGCGGACACTTGTAGAAGGCATGGAAGCGCTTGGCTTCCGCACGCTGCTGCGCCGCGAGCTACAGTCACCGATCATCACTTCGTTCTACTTCCCGGACAGCCCGCAGTTTACGTTTGCCGCTTTTTACGAGCGACTGAAACAGGAAGGCTACGTGATTTATCCGGGCAAAATTTCGGTAGCAGATACGTTTCGGATCGGCAATATCGGGGAGGTCTACCCGCACGACATGAAGCATCTGGTACAGGCGATTGAACGAAACATGTTCTGGTAGGAGCAGGTCATGTCTCTCATAGGGGAAGAGCGCAAGGACACGATCCTGAACATGCTGAACTACGCCGGCAAAGTGCGGACCAACGAGCTGGTGGAGAAGTTGCAAGTATCGTCGGAAACGATCAGAAGGTATCTCGAAGAGCTGGAAAATGAAAATCAGCTCAAGCGCGTGTACGGCGGAGCGATCAAAATCAACTACGACCGCGAGGAGCCGTCTCACCTGATGCGCGAAGTATCGCATGCAGACGAGAAAAGGCGCATCGGCCGAGCGGCGGCAAGCCTCGTGCAGGACAACGATATCATTGTCATAGACGACGGAACGACGACGCTGCACATGCTGCATTTTCTGGTCAATCGCAAAAATTTGAAGCTAATCACGATCTCCGTTCCCGCCCTTAACTTGATGATGGAGTACCACAACAAGGAGATGTTCAGCGGGGAAATCTACTTCATCGGCGGCAGGGTACAGCCGAAGCATTTCCGAACGGCAGGCACGCTGGCTGAAAACATGATGCAAGGCTTTTTCGTCGACAAAGCGTTTATCTCGATTGACGGCATACTGGCCCAGCACGGAATCTCCAGCTATGACTGCGAAAAAGCGATGATTGCCAAGCGGATCATCGAGAACGCCAAGGAAAACATCGTGCTCACCGATCATTCCAAAATCGGGGTAAGCACCTTTTACAAGGTCGCGGATTTGAAGCAAATCGATACGGTCATCAGCAATGTTGCGGCTCCACACGAGTGGCTGCACGAGTTGGACGCAAAAGGGGTCAACTGGATCGTGGCAGATTGAAGCAGGGGCATACACGGAGTGCTCTCTATTTTTTGGACATAGTCGCAACTAAAATCAATTAAAAAAAACGTAAATACAGAATATTAACTTGATTGTGTTTGCTTTTGCGTGTATTTTCAAAAAGAACAGCCTTATTCAGACAGTTTTGACTCGATTGCGAGGGAGAGTGCGATCCAGATGCTAGAAAACGGCTACGCCCTGGGAATGATTGAAACCGTGGGTTTTCCCGCCCTTGTTGCGGCGACCGATGCGGCTGCGAAAGCCGCAGACGTCCGCTGCGTGACCTATCAGGGTGCGGATGCGGGGATTGTCACCATCTATATCGTCGGGGATGTCGCTTCTGTTACGGCTGCGGTGGCGGTAGGCGAAGCGGAGGCAAGAAGAGTGGGCCAGCTTCGCCACTCCCGCGTCATTCCCCGGCCAGACCGCAGTGTGATGCAGATGGTCTTGCAACAGCTGGAAAAGCAAAAGGCCAAAGACCTGCCAAAGCCAGCGGGAAAACAGGCGACTGACAAGCAAAAAAACGATGCGGCAAAAACAGCTACACCAACCAGTAAGGAGGAATAGTCATGGGTGATGCATTGGGAATGGTAGAAACAAAAGGACTGATCGGAGCGGTAGAAGCTGCTGATGCGATGGTCAAGGCGGCGAATGTGAAGCTCGTAGGCAAGGTGCATGTCGGGGGCGGTTTGGTTACGGTAATGGTTCGCGGAGACGTCGGGGCAGTCAAGGCGTCTACGGATGCGGGAGCAGCGGCGGCGGAAAAAGTGGGCGAGCTGGTTTCGGTACACGTCATTCCGCGGCCGCACTCGGATATTGAACTGATTTTGCCAAAGCTGGAGTCGTAGTCGCAACGGTTTGTTGCTGTACGAAACAATCAGATGAATCGCAATCGGCTGAAATGAGGTGGCGTTATCGTGATGCTAGATGCAGATTTGCAATCCGTGCAGGAAGTGCGACAGTGTTTGCAAACCGCCAAGGAAGCGCAAAAGCGGCTTACCGGGATGAGCCAGGCCCAGATCGACCAAATCGTCCAGAGCATGGCGGAAGCAGCGAGACAAGAGGCAGGACGCCTGGCAGCAATGGCAGTAGAAGAAACGGGATACGGCAAGGCGGCGGACAAGACGGCGAAAAATTTGTTTGCCGCCCAGGACGTCCATCAATCGATCCAAAACATGAAGACGGTCGGGATTATTAATCGCGATGAGCAAAACCGCGTGTGGGAGGTTGCCCAGGCGGTAGGCGTGATCGCCGGAATCGTTCCTTCAACCAATCCTACCTCGACGGTCATTTTCAAAGCGTTGATCAGTGTGAAGGCAGGAAATGCGATTGTGTTCAGCCCGCATCCGCAGGCGGCAAAGTGTACGAAAGAAGCGGCGAGAGTCGTCCAGGCGGCAGCAGAGCGCGCAGGTGCGCCCGCCGGACTGATCTCTTGCCTCACGCAGCCGACTTTGGCCGGCTCCCGGGAGCTGATGCACCACTCCTTGACCGACCTGATTTTGGCGACAGGCGGGACAGCGATGGTGAAGGCTGCCTACAGCTCCGGAAAGCCCGCCTATGGAGTCGGGCCGGGGAATGTGCCCGTCTATGTGCATGCCAGCGCGGACATCCCGACGGCGATCAGGCAAGTGGTCCAGAGCAAAACGTTTGACTACGGAACGATTTGCGCATCGGAGCAGTCTCTCGTCGTCGATCAATCCATCAAGCGCAAAGTCGTGGCGGAGTTGAAGCGGCAAGGGGCGTACTTTTTGGATGACCATGAGACGCGGCGGGTCGCGGAGGTCATTTTGGCGGGGAAAAGCCTCAATCCGGCGATTGTAGGCAAGTCGCCGCAGGCGCTGGCTGAGCTGGCAGGCATACTCGTCCCGGAAGACGCGACACTGCTGGTCGCAGAAGAAACAGGCGTCGGGCTGGACTATCCGTTTTCCGTGGAAAAGCTCGCCCCGATTCTTGCGCTGTACACCGTGGCAGACACCCGGGAGGCGAGCACGCTTTGCAGCAAGCTGCTTGCTTTTGGCGGGCTGGGGCATACGCTCGGCATTCATTGTCGCGATCAGCACGTCATCGAATCGTTCGTCGTCGACAAGCCAGCGTCGCGCATCGTGGTCAACAGTGGGACGACCTTTGGCGGCATCGGAGCCACTACAGGCATCGCGCCTTCCCTGACGCTCGGTTGCGGTTCGCTGGGAAACAACGTAACGTCTGACAACATCGGTCCGCAGCATTTGTTCAACATCAAGCGGGTAGCGTTCGGCTTGCGGGACATGCAGCTTGCGCAAACAGAAGCGGCGATGCCAGTGGCGGTGGCTGCTGCGGCTGCGCCTGCCATCAGCAGAGATGAGATCGCGGAAATTATTAAAAGCGTCCTGTTGGAACTGCAATCTTCCGGCAGGTAAGGAGGCGTACTAGATGGCAGGAGAAATGGCAGCACTCGGCATGGTTGAGACAAAAGGCTTGATTGGCGCGGTGGAAGCTGCGGACGCCATGGTCAAGGCGGCGAACGTGAAGCTGATCGGGAAAGTGCATGTTGGCGGGGGACTGGTCACGGTCATGGTGCGCGGCGATGTAGGAGCGGTAAAAGCGTCGACGGATGCAGGCGCAGAAGCAGCGCAAAAGGTGGGGGAGCTGAAATCGGTGCACGTCATTCCTCGACCGCACTCCGATATCGAGTCGATTCTTCCCAAGCTGGAAGGATAGTCGCTAACGGATGGCCTTGATCACGGAAACGACGCTGAGGGCCATGCTGAGAACGGGAATCCCCAATCCGTTTTCCGTTCACGTCAACGATAAATTCACCCCGGCTGCATCCGACTTTTTGAAGGGGAGAGGAATCCGCGTGGAGGTCTTGAAGGCGCAGGAGATTCATTCGCAACGGGCGAGCGGGGGCGAGCAGAAGTCAATCCCCGTCGGTGTATCGAACCGCCACATTCATCTGTCGATGGAAGATGTAGAAAAATTGTTCGGCAAAGGCTATCAGCTGGCGCCGCTGCGCCCTCTTTCCCAGCCGGGACAGTTTGCCGCTGTGGAAACGCTCACGCTGCTCGGGCCGAAGGGATTGATGAAAGGCGTGCGCATCCTCGGTCCTGCGCGGGGAGTGAGCCAGGTGGAAATCTCCCGCACGGACGGCTTCCAGCTCGGGCTGCATCCGCCTGTGCGGTTGTCGGGGATGCTGGAGGAGACGCCGGGCATTACGCTGATCGGCCCTGCTGGCTGCGTCGTTCTGGAAAAGGGGGTCATCGTAGCGAAGAGCCATGTGCACATGTCGCCAGAGGATGGCAGGCGTTTTCAGGTGAGCGACCAAGATACGCTGATGCTGCAAACAACGGGCGAACGCCCTGTCATTTTTCCGGAAGTGACAGTCAGGATCAACCCGAGGTACGCCCTCGATTTTCATCTCGATCTGGATGAAGCCAACGCGGCCAGCTTGAAGACGAATGATCAGGTGCTCGTCATCGGAAAAAACGGAAAGCTTGATGGAACGGCAGGGAGGTGAGGACATGGACGTGCGGCAAATGATCGAGTCCATTACTCGCGAGCTTTTGCAATCGATGATTCAGTCCCCCAGGCAGGAGAACAAGCCCAAATGGTTGTATATCTTCTGTGACAGTCGCGCACATGAGTCGTTTGACGACCAGTTCATCGCACTGCAAAATAACGGAGTTTGTCACGACATTCTGTTTTTGGACGGGGAAACGTCGTCCTGGCTCGGCATGCATCGCATCGAATGCGGCGGAGCGGGCAAAATCATCACGGCAGACGAGTACGCACCGCTTCCGCTGGAGGTGCCGAAGGAGTACGACGGCGTCATCATTCCGGAAATCGACCTCGACAACGCGGCGAGAGTGGCGGCAGGGTTGAAGGGAACGATCAAGGCAGAGATCGTCTTTTCCGCACTGGTCCTCGGCAAGCCTGTCTTGATCGGGGAAGATGTGCCGGGACTCAAGCGCTCGGATCGGCGATGCCTGAAGACGCTGACGTTGCCACCAGCGTACCAGAAGCTGTTTTTGCGGCACATCGGCGCCATGAAGGAGCTTGGTGTCGAGTTTTACCCGCAAAAGTCGCTTGCAGAAGCGGCGATTCGCAAAAGCAGGGCAAAAGCTCAGACGCAAGCGCAAACAGGTGAACAGTCAGGTGCAGGTGCTGATGCACAGACGATTGTTTCTGCCAAGCTGTTGACCGCGGAATGGGTTCGGGCACAAGCCGATTTTCCCGACCAGCAGCTTGTGGTGCGCGAAGGAACGATCGTTTCTCCTCTGGCGACGGATTTGCTCAAAGAAAAAGGAATTGTCGTGCACTACGTTCGATAAAGGGGGAGCCTCATGTTTTTGGGAAAAGTGATCGGCAGCGTCTGGTCCACACAAAAAGAAGCGGGCATGGAAAATTTGAAATTGCTGATCGTCCAGCCCATTGACTGGAAAGACAGGGAAGGTGGACAAACGGTGATTGCCGCAGACCGCATCGGTGCGGGAATCGGCGAAAAGGTCATCGTTTCCGGCGGTACGCCTGCGCGGATCGTTTTTCAGAACAGACAGGTTCCGATTGATGCTGTCATCGTAGGAATTGTCGATTCTTATGAAGTAACGCGAGAACAATAAGCAACAAAACGGGTGTAGTCTGCGGATAGACTGCACCTTTTGCCATTTAGAAAAGAGAGCTGGGAAAAACATGTCGACCACGATCTTGCTGATTTTGCTGTTTGCGGCTGTCTGTCATGCGGTCTGGAATGCCCTCTCCAAAAAAATCGAGGAGCGGGACGCCTTTTTTACGCTGATTTTGGGAGCTTCCGTCATCCTGTACTTTCCTTTGGCCCTTTACTTGTGGCAGACGTCGTCTTTTCCGACGGGGGCGATCAAGTGGCTGTTGCTCAGCACGTGCTCGGAAGTGCTGTACTTCGTCGCTCTGGGCAAGGCATACGAGAAAAATCATTTGAGCTATGCTTACCCGATCTTGCGGGGAACGGCTCCCATCGTGACAACGCTCATCAGTATCGTAGTGATCGGAACGACGATCGCCTGGACGGGGTATTTGGGCATTCTCGTCATTGTCGCAGGCGTTGTGTTCATGAATCAGCGGACGTTTTCGCTGCGCGAGCTGGGGAGCATCGTCAAAGACTGGGGCAATATGAAGTGGGTGTTTCTGGCCGGAAGCTTTTCGGCTTGCAGCAGTGTAGTAGACGGCATGGGCGCAGCGATGATGTCCGGGCTTTTGTTCAAATACGTCGTGTTTTTCGGGATGTTTGCAGGGAAGTGGCTGATTGATCGCAGGGCGGCGAGGAAAGTGTCTTATCTCGCCTTGTTGAAAAAGTATCCGTGGCATACGCTGGCCGGGGGAATTTTTGTGTTTATTTCCAACTCGCTCGCTGTTTACGCCATGCAAACAACGCCTGTCACCTATGTGGCATCCGTACGTGAAATCAGCATCGTCTTCGCCACCTTGATCGGCATTGTCTGGCTCAAGGAGCAGGTCAGCCTGGTCAAATGGATCTCGATTGGACTGATCCTCGCGGGTGTGGTCATTATTAAACTAAGCTGAAAAAGAGGGGCCTCCGCATAAAAACGGAAGGCCCCTCTTCTCGTTGCAAGCATGGATGCAAAAGCCTAGCGGGAAGCTTGTACAGACTCGCTCGTTTGCGCATCCAGCTGAGTGATTTCCTCGTGAATATAGATGCCGCGCTTTTCCAGTTCGGCGAACACTTCAGCCGGGTCAAACGCGTCCTCCGGGATGAGCACGCCTGTCTTTTTCACCATGCCTTTGGCGATCATCTCGGTTGCGATGGCCATCGGGATGCCTACGTTTCGCGTGTAGGCACGCAGTTTTTCCCAGCCTTCTACGGAGCCGTCGGAAGCGGGATGCGTGTGGTAAAGAACGTGTTGCACGCGCTGCCCGTCTTTTTCCCCGATGACTTCCACATGCAGCGAATAGCCGTACAGCTCGGTTTCCTGCCCTTCTGTCGAATGAAACAAATACTCGCTGATGCAATCGAGAATCCCGATTTCTTTGCCGTTGACGTTGATCTTGTCGTTGCGCATGAAGCCCCAGTCGTAGAGGGCGCGAACGAGCTGCATATTTTTCGCGGGCCACGTGCCGCGCACTTCGATGAGTTGTACGTGCTTGTCGGCGAGCGCAGTTGCCAATGTTTTTGTCTCCGCGTGCGGGATGATGTACTGAACGGTTTGGCCATATGGCTCAGGCAACTGGATTTCACGAGGGCGGGCAAACGGAGGCACCTGGATGAACTCGCCGTTTTCAAAGACGACACGGCCAGGCAGGAGCGGATCGTATTCGTACGTAGTCGTCTCGGTGATCGAACGGGAAAAAGCGATCGGGCGAAAAGCGCCGTGGCTGACGCGGACGGACTCCACGCGATCCAGCTGATTCGCGGCATGCATCGCCATCATTTGCGTGACGCCGGGGGTCATTCCGAAGCCAGGCACGCATGTTTTGCCGTTTTGCTTGAAAATGTGGTCGGAGGCTTCTTCAGCGCCAAAGCCGTTCAGATTGACGCCGTGGCAGCCGGCTTCCGCGATGCAGGCAGTGGAAAGCCCGTTCAAAGTAATCGTGGTGCCGTCCATGACGATGTCGTATCCACGCATCTTGTTGACCGTATCCTCGTGATCGTGCACGTTGATCTGGATGAAGTCGACGCGAGGGTCTTGCAAAGATTCCACGATTTTGCGGCCTTCTGCTTCATTGAAGTCGGCTACCGTAATTTTCTCGAAGCTGGAATACTGCACCAAATCGAGAATCGACTCCCGGCAAATCCGGCCCGCGCCGCCAAGACAAAGAACTTTCATGATGAAGCCTCCTTTTGAATTGTCTAAAAATTCAGCACTTCTATTACTGAATATATCACAAGTTTTGTGCTTTGTCTTGTGTTTTGTTGTAAATTAATTGTGTTTTTAGTTTGAATTACTTATTAAACAAACATCAACACAACTAAAAGCACAATTTAGTTGGATAAGAAAATAAAAAACAAATTAAAAAAACAAAAAATCAATATGAAGTGTTATAATAAAATAAAAATTAAGAATATTTCATTTAATAAAAGCGCGGCCAAACGCAAGCAGTTCCATCGGCCATCTGGGGGGATTGGGGAAAGCAAAAAGAAAGGGTCTAAATCGCGTGTCGGCACATATCATGTCTCTATCGCTAAAAGAAGGTGGATGGGATGGAAACTCTGAATGTGTTTTACGAGCAGCATGTGATCATGAACCTGGAAATGTACTTGCGGGTAATCGTGAGCGCTGTGCTGGGGATGTTCATCGGTTGGGATCGCTCACACAAAAACAAGCCTGCCGGGCTGAAGACGTACATGTACGTCTCTGTCGCCTGCACGCTGATCACGCTGGTTTCGATTTACAGCACAAAGCTCTACAGCTCGCCGAACAGCGGAACGATGATGGACCCGATGCGGCTGGCAGCCCAGATCGTGACGGGACTTGGCTTTCTGGGAGCGGGCGTCATTTTGAAAGACGGCTTGCAGGTCAAAGGCTTGACCTCTGCCGCGATGATTTTTTTCGCGGGCGGAATCGGCATCGGAATCGGAGCGGGCTTTTACGGGATTGTCATTTTCTCCGTTATGGTGGCCTTCGCGCTGGCCCGAGTCAGCCAGCGATTCGAAGAGGTCACACACAAACGCTCGGAAAACAGTGAAAAAACAAGCGCGATGAAGCAGCAAGGCGTGGGATAGAACGGGAAGCGGTGCGGGCGATGCCTGCATCGCTTTTTTCTTTTTGCGAATGCGTCTTCCCGCTGATATTCCTCTGACAAACATCCGTTACGCTGTAAAAAACAAAACGATTTGAAGGAGTGTTACACGATGAGAGATGAGCGAATCGGCAAAATCGCAGACAACCTGATTTCGTACAGTCTGGACGTTCAGGCAGGCGAGCATATCATGATCCGGGTAGTAGACGAGGGCGAGCCGCTGGCGGCGGAACTGGTCAAGCGTCTGTATGCAAAAGGGGCTTATCCGCACCTGCGCTTCGTCAGACCCAAGCTGGAGCGGGAGTGGCTGCTGGGTCTGACCAAAGAGCACGTAGCACAGGTGATGGCGTGGGAAAACGATCTGTGGAAGGGAATGCACGGGTACATCGGCATTCATGGCGAGACGAATGACAGTGAGCTGAAAGGCGTGCCTGAAGAAAAGCAGCGTTTGTTTGCCGAAGCGTTTCAGGATATTGCCCACTACATCGACAATCAAACAAAAGGCATTCGCATCAATTTCCCGACGGCTGCTCTCGCCCAGAAGGCGAACATGAGCACGGACGCTTTCGAAGACTTTTACTTCGACGTCTGCTCTTTTGATTACCGGAAAATGGCGCAGGCGAGCCAGCCATTGTATGAGCTGATGGACAAGACCGATCGCGTGCGGATTTTGGGGCCGGGAACCGACATTTCTTTTTCGATCAAAGGAATTGGCACGCAGCTGGCGGTCGGCAAGCGGAACATGCCGGATGGGGAAGTGTACACATCGCCTGTGCGGAGTTCGGCGCACGGGACGATCAGCTACAATACCCCGAGCCATTACAAAGGAACGACTTTTGACAACGTCACCTTTACCGTGCGCGAAGGCAAAATTGTCGAGGCAACGGCCAACCATGCGCAAAAGCTGAATGAAATTTTGGATACGGACGCGGGGGCGCGTTACTTCGGTGAATTTGCGATTGCGTTTCATCCGCACATTTTGCATCCGATGGGAGATACGCTGTTCGACGAAAAAATTGCCGGCAGCTTTCACCTGACCCCGGGGCGGGCGTACGATTCAGCCGACAACGGCAATCGCAGCACGATTCACTGGGATTTGATCTCCATCCAAAGACCGGATTACGGCGGGGGCGAAATTTGGTTTGACGATGCATTGATTCGCAAAGACGGGAAGTTCGTGCATGAAGCTTTGCTTGGATTGAATCCGGAGCAGTTGATGCGGTAAGGAGGAGCCGCTCCTTGATTTGACAGCAGGAATATTCCGCCTCTTTCAAGAAGTATAGGCGGTGATAGCATAGAGAGAACGAGGAGCTGGTAGCGTGACTTTACGTGCAGAAGAAACCGTCGTCGGTTTTGTGGGAACGGGCGTCATGGGCAAAAGCATGGCGAAGCACTTTTTGCAGGCAGGGTATAGTGTGCTGATTTACACGCGCACGAAGGCAAAAGCACAGGAGCTGCTGGATGCGGGAGCCGTCTGGAAGGAACAGGTAAGCGAGCTTGCCGCACAGGCTAATGTCATCATTACGATGGTCGGATACCCGTCTGATGTGGAAGAGGTGTACCTCGGCGTCGATGGGATCATTGCTCATGCGAAGCCGGGTACTTATTTGGTAGATATGACGACATCGAAGCCGTCCCTCGCGCAAAAAATTTACGAGGAAGCGAAACAGCATTCGCTCCATTCGCTGGATGCCCCTGTATCCGGCGGCGACGTAGGAGCGCGGGAGGCGCGTCTGACGATCATGGTCGGCGGCGATCAGGAAGCGTTTGAAGCGGTCGAGCCGCTGCTTGCGATCATGGGCAAAAACGTGGTTCTCCAAGGGGGACCAGGTGCGGGGCAGCATACGAAAATGTGCAATCAAATTTGCATTGCAACGAATATGATCGGCGTGTGCGAAGCGATTGCCTATGCGAAAAAAGCGGGACTGGACCCTGCGCGCGTGCTGACCAGCATCGAAGCGGGAGCGGCCGGAAGCTGGTCGCTGTCCAATCTGGCTCCGCGGATGATAGCCGAAAATTTCGCGCCAGGCTTTTACATCAAGCACTTTATCAAAGACATGGGGATTGCTTTGGAAGCGGCCGAGGAAATGGGGCTGTTGACTCCCGGGCTTGCCTTGTCGAAATCGCTCTACGAGGAGTTGGCGGAAAAAGGCGAAGCGGACAGCGGGACACAGGCTTTGATCAAATGGTTTGATCGCCAATAAGGAAGTGAGCCGCTTGGCCGAGCGCCAGACGCAAGAAAAGGAGCCCGCTTGAGACGGGCTCCTTTGTTATTTTGCATTGACCCGAACGTCCAAAGCTTCGCTGGGTACAGGTTTGTTTTTAGGTTGTGGCGTTCCCATCTTTTTCACTTCCAAAATGTCGAGCAAGAACACGAACGACGGAATGCCGACGATCAATCCCCACACCCCGAAGAAATGCTCGGAGAAGATCAGGACGACGAACGTGTAAAAAATCGGCAGATGGGTCTTCGACGCCATCAGGCGCGGATTCAGGACGTACGCTTCCATCGCGTGAATCAGCATGATAAACAAAAGCAAGTATATGACGGTAGGTAGCCCACCGATGCTAAAAGCGATCACGCTGAGCGGAATCAAGGAGATGATCACGCCGGCAACCGGGATCAGCCCAAGCACGAACACCATCAGCGACAGTCCGAACAAGTTGGGGAAGCCGAGAATCCACAAGCCGATCAACGTAAACACGGTGTTGAACAAGGCGATCAGCAGCTGGGTTTCGATTACTTTCCCGAAGGTCAGAATAAACTTTTGGCTGAAGTATTCAATTTCGCTATACAGCCAGGACAGCTTGCTGGTGCGGAATTGGGACGTGAACTGGACGACATTGTCTTTGCCCAGCAAGAAAAACAGACTGAGCAAAAGGGCCAAAAACAGATTGAAGCCCATATTTTTCACGACGGTCAAAAAGTCAAGACTGCTCTTGACCAGACCTTTCATGTCAAGCTTGTCTAAGGTAGACATGACATACGGGGCAAATTCGGAGTGCTGGTTCGCCCGCACGACTTGTTCGATCAGATGAATCAGTTGCCCGGTTTCGTGAATCAAGGCCGGAAAGGCGCGAATCCCGCCCCATACGAGCAAAACAGCGAGCAGCAAGTACAGGAAAATGAGAGTCAGCTTGGGACTTACAGGCACAAGCTTGTGAATGGATTTGGTGAGAAACTGATGCAATCGATCCATCAGGAATGTGACGAGAAAAGTTAGCAAAACAACGTTGATCATGCTTCCGAGCGAATAAAGCAGGAGGCAAAACAACGCCAATATACCGAAACGTCTGAAATCCTTATTTTGCAAGAAGGTGGGCAAATTCATGGGAACATCCTTTCCAATTTCGAGACGCGCTATTTTTCTTCCATAAGCTTACCGCAACGATGTGTATTTCCTGTGTCTTTTTTTGGCGAATGCTGTAAATAACACGTACCAAGGAGGGCACTCAGCATGAAGCGTCAAGTGCTGCTTGTCGAAGATGAGAGTCGCATCCGCGAAATCGTCGCGGACTACTTCGAGCAAGAGCAATGGATTGTGCATGAAGCAGAAAACGGCAAGCAAGCCATACAGATGATGGAAAAGCTCCGGGTCGATCTGGTCATCCTCGACATCATGATGCCGGAAATGGACGGGTGGACCGTCTGCAAGGAAATCCGGGCAAACTCCGACGTGCCGATCATCATTCTCACCGCCAAATCGGAAGAGGATGACAAGATGCAAGGCTTTGAGCTTGGCGCGGACGACTATGTCACCAAGCCGTTCAGTCCGCGAGTCTTGGTAGCCAAGGCGACTTCGCTGATGAAGCGGGTCGAAGGCACCGTTCGGGGAACTGACCATTTGCTTCGCTTTGGCGAAGTCGTCATCAATCGGCATGCCCGGCGCATGAAGATCAAGGGAGAAGAGATCGACCTCGCGCCAAAAGAGTACGAGCTTTTGGTCTATCTGATCAAAAACGCCGGGATCGTGCTGTCGCGAGAAACGATTATGGATCACGTATGGGGCTTCGATTACTTCGGCGACTTGCGCGTAGTCGATACCCACATCAAGAAGCTGCGCAGCAAGCTCGGCAGCGAAGCCAGACACATACGGACTGTCATCAAGGCAGGCTACACGTTCGAGGAAGAGCGATGAAAAAATGGGGCGTGACACTCAAGCTGTTTGCCATTACCGCATCGTTTTTCCTGTTGTTTTATACGATTATTATGATCGGTCAGTTACTTTTTTTCGAGCAATTTTATCAATCCAAAAAGCTGAACGATCTGGAAAAGAAGCTCGAAGCCTTTTCCCAACAGTATGTATCGCGGGAGTGGGACGCCGAAAGCATGGCCCGGGAGCTGTCGGCGTTCATCAGCCGCAACAAGACGCAGCTGGCGATTGTCAGCACGAACGGGCAGGTCAAGTACGACAATCCGTTTCGCATCGTCATCCGCGATCAGGCTGGAAAAAGTGTAAAAATCTCTTTGTCGCTGTTCCCGGAGGAGGAGCGGAGTGCCCTGTTGAGCGCGAATTTGCAAAAAGGCGACCGGATCGAGGCGATTGGCGTCTTCGAGGAAGGACTGCTCCAGGAGATGTTTTATCCCCGCGTGATCAGAAAAGCGGGTGCAGCCGACATCGGCAGCCTGAAAGCAAGCGACACCGCCCCGTCTTTGGTCAGCGTCAGCGGTGAAATTACCGATTTGTTTTTGCCTGCGCCCAACCAGTGGAATTTGCGGCAAGGCATTTTGTTTCATGTGTTAAAAGACTTGTTCCCGCTGTCGGAGGAACGGAAACGGGCGCTGGAACACGGCAAGGTGCTGGAGGAAGAGTGGGTGGAACCGTGGAGCGGCGTGCGCAGCCTGGTCGCGATTCATCCCGTGATCCGAAACGGGCAGCTGAGCGAGCTGATCGTCGCCCTGACTTCCTTGCAACAAATCAGCGAGGCAAACGATGCTTTGCGGCTGTTTTACATCTACATCGGAATCGGCGGCTTTGCGCTCATTCTCGTGCTTTCCTTGCTCTTTTCCAAAATCGTCACCAAGCCGCTGCTGTCTTTGAACAAAAGCGCCCTGCGCATGGCGAGGCTGGATTTTTCCGTCAAGTCGCCGCTTGCCCGCAACGACGAGTTCGGCAGCCTCGCGCGCAGCCTGAATACGATGTCGGAAAAGCTGGATGTGACCTTGCGGGAGTTGCAGCAAGCCAATGAGCAACTGCGTCAGGAGATGGATCACAAGCAGCGGATGGAGCTGATTCAGAAAGATTTTGTCTCGAATGCCTCGCATGAGCTGAAGACGCCGCTGAGCATCGTCAAAAGCTTTGCGGAAGGGCTGCGGGACGGCGTAGGGGAGAACAAGCGGGAGCGGTACATCGAAGTCATCCTCGACGAGACGGAAAAAATGGAGGAGCTTGTCCGCGACTTGCTGGAGCTGGCGAAGCTGGAGGCGAAGACGACCAAGCTGAAAAAAAGCTGGTTTTTCCTGAGCGAGCTGACGGAAGAGATCGGAGAGCGGCTCATGCACCATCTGCGCGACAAAGAGCTTCGAATCGTCACGATTTTGGCGAATGAGGAAGCGCAGTTTGCCGACCAGGAAAAAATCGAGCAAGTGCTGTTCAACATCCTGGTCAATGCCATCCGCTACGCCAATCCCGGCAGTGAAATTACCGTGCGGATCGAAGGCGAGCAGCACGCCCAGCGCGTCACGATTGAAAATGAAGGCGAGCCAATCCCCGAGGAGCAGCTTGGCTTCGTCTGGGATCGCTTTTACCGGATCGAACGCTCGCGCAACCGCAAGACAGGCGGGACGGGACTCGGTCTTGCCATCGTGCGGCACATCCTGGAACTGCACGAGGCAGCATACGGAGTGCGCAATACGAAGACAGGCGTCGCTTTTTATTTTTCATTGCCCAGTTATGGGAAAATGAAACCATTTGCCTGATAAAGCGTCTGACTTTTAGCAGAAGAAAACGAAGCAGGGAGGCAAGAAACAAATGAAGCGCGTAAGGATTAGCCTGCTGACGGCTGCGATGCTTTTGACCAGCACATGGGTGGCGCCCGTGCAAGCAGCAACGTTTACTACGGTTCAGCCTTACTTGACTGATTACAAGGTTGGGTTTACTGACGGGCATGCTCTGTTGACCAAAGCCCAGTACGATGAGTTTGAGTACGCCGGGCAAACGGTGATTGTGACGAAAGCCGGGAAAAAAGGATTGCTCGACGCCCGCACGGGAAAAGAAATCACGCCTGCCAGCTGGGATCAGATAGAAATTCCCGGGCGCAACAATGTGGCGATCGTCCAAAAGGGCGGCTGGTTTCAATACATCGATCTGACGACGAAAAAGCTGTCTGCTGCCAAATTCGCGGGAGCGCACACGTACTCCTTGTCCGCGGATTACGCTGACGCGATCGTGTTTGTCGGGCAGACGTCCATGCTTTTGGACAGTACAGGCAAAGTGCTCATACCGCCGTTTGCCGGCAAGCTCTCTGTCGTTTCGCTGATTCCCCCGGAAGCGACGGGAGATCGGGAGGCAAAAGAAACGCGTTACTTGGTGGCTTCGACTGCCAAAGGGATCACGCTGTATGATGCCGCTTCGTTCAAGCCGAGATTTTCGTTGGCGAATACGCAGTTGATTCCGAATGAGGGCGGGCCGAAGACTGCTTACCTCAAGGTGAGGTCAGGCGGCATGGAAGGCTTGGTGGACGTAAACGGGAAATACGTTTTGCCAGCGAAGTACAAGGCGATCTACACGTGGAACGAGGGATATTTTCAGGTGCTCGCGCAAAAAGGCACGGGCTTGTGGAAGGACGGACGATTTTTGGCGGAACCGCTCTATCAAGAGGTCGGCTTTGAGTACAATAATCCCGATTTGTACTGGACGCTGGACAAGGGGATCGTCACCTATCATTCCATCGCCAAGGGAACAGAGCATGCGTTGAAACAGGGCGCGACCTATTTGCATGACAGCTACGTGCTGGGGCAAGACCCGAAGACAGGCATGTACGGCGTGCTCCAGGTCGGCGGGGAAGCAGTGATCCCGTTTGTCTATCCGAAAGTGGAAGGGCCGCCGGCTGCTCGACAGCTTGTGCGCAGCGATGGGAAAAAGGCGATGTTGCCCGCTTGGGGAAAGCCGATCAAAGAGCCTGACTTTTGGTTTGACTCCGCCGCGCCAATCGGCGGCAGCTACAGTATGCAACTGATCAAGGACGGAAGTAAAATCGGCCTGTATTCGGAAAATGAAGGTCTGATTTTGTCGCCTGTCGAGAACCGCCGTTTTCGTTATGAGGAAGCTACGGGGCATATCGTAGTGACCGAGCCGGACGGGAAAGTGCTGCGATTCGGCGGGATTAGCGGCAAGCCGGAGAGCGGGCAACATGTCCAGACTTTGTCTGAACAGTTGAATGGGGTATACGAAGCGGGCAAAGGAACCGTGATTGTCAACCGTACGACCAATCAGCCGATCAGCAAGCTGTATCAACAAGTTTATCTGGATGACGTGTCCAAACTGATCGTGGCAGCAGACGGACAGATGGCTGACCTGTACACTCCCGATGGCAAGCTGCTCACCACGCAGCTGAAGATTGCCTTTATGCGTGAAAGAAGCGATGCTCCGCCCGTCACCTTCATCCAGGTGGGCGATTCCTTTTACACGTGGGGAGGCAAGGAAGGCACGAGCAAGCTGGCACTGCTCACCATTGCGGATGGGGAGCTGCAGGCCGCAAGCGATTTTGTGTATCGGGAAGCAGTGTACAAAGTGGTGGGAGAGAAAAAAGTCGCCGTGATGATGCGAACGGATGGCACGCTGGACTTTTGGGGCGAAGAAGGCAACCAGTTGGTGAAAAAGGTGGCGGGCGCAAGCGAATATCAGGCGGATTCTTACTTTGGCGGTCTGCTGATTGCGGAAAGCGATGGCTGGCATGTGTACTCGTCGTCGCTGCAACGATTGACGACAGGGGGCTATCAGGCATTGAAGCTGCTCGGGCTAAGCGACAAAGGAGCGAAAGCCATCGTCTATCGGGATAAAGCGACGGGCTTGCACGGATTGTTGACCCAGGACGGGAAGCAGTTGACCGCTCCTCAGTACGAGTCGATCCGGCTGTCCAGTGAAGCATTTCCCGGTTTGTGGTCTGCGGCGGAAGGACAGCCGCCTTTTGCGTTCAGCAAAAAAGACCAGTTCGGCTACCTCGATCGGGAGGGCAAAGAGCTGTTTGCCAGCAAACTTCTGACGAAAAAGCCCGCGATCAGCTATCGTCAGCTCCAGCTGCCGAGCTTTGCGGCGTATAGCGAGCTGATGAAGCAAAATCCGCTGGAGCTGATCGACTTCGGCAAGCCGTACAGCTGGCCAGAGGGCGGCAGCAGCGAGGGCAAGTTCTACGCGAATCTGGCGTTGTATCTGGAACTTCCGCAAGGCGCGGGCAAGAGCGAAGTGCTCGCGGCGCTGACAGGCAAAGCGATCATCAAGCCGGATGAGGGCCGTTCAGACGTGAGTGACGAAGACATGTACAGCCTCGTCTACTATATGGCGACGGGAAAAAGCAGCTTGTCCATGACAGCGGAGCAGCTGACACGGTGGGCCGAACAGCGGGGAATTGTTCTGCAGCGCGGGGGAAACCAATACTATCAGACGATGGATTTGTACCGGGAGTACCACCAGATGTTTTTTTCTGAACTGCTGCGTTCCTTGGCAGGAAAAAAGGTGGCGAAGCCCAAGGTGCTGAAACAAGGGGAGCTGTCCTTTGCCCAAAAGAAAATGATCGAATCGATGCTTTTGGTCAACGGACGTCCTGCGGAGCAATTGCCGATGCCATTGCCGCAAGCAGAGTGGGAACAGGGCGTCCAACCGTTTTTGACAGCTTACCAGAAGCAGGCGGCCCAACTGCTCGCTGCCTATGAAAAGCAAGTCGGGAAGTAAACGAACATAGTCGATGGAAAGCGGCACGGGGAGTCTCTGCAATCACCCGTGCCATTTTGCTGGTCCGGTTCCATTCAGCTAAAAAATCGGCCAATACTTCAGGACGAGCAAGTAAAAGGCGGCATGCACCAAGGCTGTCACCACGAGAGAAACAACGAAAGCAACAAACGAAATCTGATCGAGCTTGTAGGCGACCAGGAAGAAAATCGAAAAGGCGAGATAGGCAACAAAAGTTCCCTCTTCCAAATAAGCCATAAGTGTGATTCCCCCTATCTTCCTCTATTGTAGCCGATTTCGCTGCCAGATGAGGAGAAGGGACGTTTTTTCAAAGGAGTGTTAGAGATGAAGGTCTTGATCGAAGCGTTAAAGCAGGAGGATGCCCGCGCGCTTTTGGCGTTCGAGAGCAAGAACAGGGAGTTTTTTGAACGGACAGTGCCCAGCCGTGGCGAAGCGTATTATCAGGACGAGCATTTTCTAGAAAGCTTGCAGGCTTTGCTTGCAGAACAAGCGGAAGGGACAGCGTTCTTTTCGCTGATCAAAAGTGAGCAAGGCATTATTTTAGGCAGAATGAATTTGGTAGACATCGATCAAAAGCGAGCGAGCGCGGAGCTGGGCTATCGCGTCGGCGAAGAGGCCGCAGGCAAAGGCGTTGCTTCTTCGGCACTCGGACTTTTGCTGGGCGAGTACGTGCAGCAGCTTGGCATCCGGGAAGTGCACGCCAAGACAACTGCGGACAATATCGCTTCGCAAAAAGTGCTGCTAAAAAACGGCTTTGTCTTTCAGAAGGCTGATGCACAAGGCTTTTTGCACTATCATTGGACGCTGTAGGTTTAAACTCAGCGGTTTGTTTCTGATTGGATGTTTTGGTATTATATGTAATGTTTGAATAATCAGGAATAAAAGGAGAAGGACAATGAAGCTACGAAGCAAAAGGGCTTTGACGGTGTTAGTAGCTACGGGAGTGGTTGCCGCAAGCGCAGCGCATGCTGGAGCGAGTGAGGCGAAGACACAGGCCGTCAGTCCAGCCGATTCCGCGAAAGTTTTGCGGCTGAATCTGTCGGATGAGCCGATGTCGATTGATCCGGCAGTGGCAGATGATCAGCATTCGCTCACTTTGGCCCGAGCCTTATTTGACGGACTGGTTCGGATTGGTCCCGATGGGAAGTTGCAGCTTTCGCTGGCTGATAAAATGGACGTGTCTGCTGATTTGAAGACGTACACCTTTCATTTGCGCGAGGCAAAATGGAGCAACGGCGATCCTGTCACCGCCCACGATTTTGAATACGCCTGGAAGCGCGTGCTCGATCCGAACACGGAAAGCAGCTACGCCTACCAGCTCTTTCCGATCCTGAATGCGGAAAAGGCCAACAGCGGCAAGGAGAAGCTGGATGCGGTAGGGGTAAAAGCGGTAGATGCGAAAACATTGCGCGTCATTTTGGAGCAGCCTACTCCTTACTTCGCGGAGCTGACTGCTTTTCCCGTCTTTTATCCGGTCAATCAAAAAGTAGTGGCTGCCAACCCGGCCTGGGCAGAGGAAGCTTCGACACATGTCGGAAACGGCCCGTACAAGCTCGCTTCCTGGAATCGTGACGACAAGCTGACCTTGAGCAAAAACGCGGGCTATTGGGATCAGACAGCAGTCAAGCTGGACAAGCTCGACTTTTCCATCAGCAGAGGTGAGGATCAAGCGCTGGCCAAGTTTGATGCAGGCGAGGTGGACATGGCGGGTGCCCCGTTTGGCGAGCTGCCACTGAATGCTTTGCCGATCTTGCAAGAAAAAGGACTCCTGCATACGAAGCCGCTCGCAGCCGTTTACTGGTACAAGTTCAATACAGAGCAAGCGCCTTTTACCAATGCGAAAATTCGCAAAGCGTTCGCCTACGCATTGAATCGTCAGGCGATCGTCGATACGGTGCTCAAAGGAAACCAGGAGCCAGCTTTGACGGCAGTACCTGTCAGCGACAAAAGCAAACAGCCAGCGTATTTCAAGGACAACGACCAGAAGTTGGCGAAAACGTTGCTCGCAGAAGGCATGAAAGAGCTGGGCCTGGCCAAGCTGCCGCCGATTGCGATATCGCTGAACCAATCTCCCGTTCACCAAAAGGTCGCTGTCGAGATTCAGCGTCAGTGGAAACAGACGCTAGGTGTGGAAGTCCAACTGCAAGAGTTGGAGTGGAAAGTTTTTCTGGAAAACTTGCATAACGGCGACTACCAGATCGGGCGTTCCGGTTGGTTTGCGGACTATGCCGATCCGGCGAATTTTTTGGAGCTGTACAAGGAGAAAGACGGCGGTCTGAATGATACGAAATGGGAAAACAAAGCGTATCAGTCGCTGCTTCAGCAGGCGGCGAGCCAAGCCGATCCAGCCAAACGCCAGCAACTGCTCGCGCAGGCCGAGAAGCTCCTGATGGATGAAATGCCCGTCATCCCGATTTATTTTTACACAAACAACTGGGTGCAGGATAAAAAGGTGAAGGGCATCGTTATGGATGACCTTGGCTACATCGATTTCAAATGGGCCTCGAAGGAATAAAAGCACGAAGGAAAACAGCAAGTCCCCTTTCCGCCGACTGGAAAAGGGGACTTTTTGCTGTGGCTCGCCATGCATTTTTTACGGCTCCCACGGACGTCTTGTGCCGAGCAAATCAGCGAGGTGCTTGCTGCGCTTGCGGCGTTGTTGGCGTGCTTCGGCTCTTTCGGCGGCTCCGTCGTGCAGAAAAATCTCCTCCTGGGTTTCCGCTACGACTTTGGGCACAGGGGTCGGGCGTCCGTCAGGGCCGATGGCGACGAAGGTGAGAAACGAGGTGGCACAGACGGTGCGTTTTCCGCTCAAAAGGTCTTCGGCAACGACTTTGACGAATACTTCCATGGACGTCTGGTGTGTCCAGGTGACGAACGCTTCGAGCGAAACTTCGTTGTCCACGCGGATCGGATGCAAAAAATCGACGGAATCGGTAGAAGCGGTCACGACTGGTCCGCGGGCGTGCTTCATCGCGGAAATGGCGGCGACGTCATCAATATGCGCCATCAGCCGTCCGCCAAACAGCGTATTGTGGTTGTTCGTATCGGGAGGCAGAACGTGGCTGGCTTTAAAAGTTCGGGACTCCCGGACAAAGCGCTCGATCGTCATGAGAAAACTTCCTTTCTTTTTGTCCCTGCAATTATGAATCATTGTAATATTCTCATATCTATTGTTCCACAAGTAGGATGGTTTTATCCATAGCAAAATGAGCATGACGAGCGCCTTTCCTGCAAACGATAGCAACTGGGCAGGAAAAACGTGGGTGATCGATACAAGGGAGCGGTTGCTATGGATAAGTACCTACAGGATGTCAATGCTTTCCTCGCTGCGATCTACGAGCTTCCCGACAAGCTGGCAGGGGTGCTTGCCGTGATGCAGGCTCCGATTCGCGGCTTGACGAACACGCTAATCGTGACCAATGTCCTCTTGGGGTGTCTGGTCGTTACTTCGCTTGCGAATGTCTATATGCTGTGGAGGCAGGCAAAAAAGAACAAGTAGCGGACAACAAGCTTGCCAAAGGTGGCAGCGATAGCGTATACTTCTGGCAAAATCAGGATCAGTCGGATGCGCAAGTGTCGTATATTTTCCAGAAACCAGCGGAAGGGAGAGAGTCCAGATGAAAAAAAGATCGTTGCAGTCTTTGGCCAAAGGCATCGGCTACTCCACCGCTGTTTTCTTTGCTGCGGTTAACTGCGGGAGAAGTCTGTCCAAAAACGGATATACGAACGGGGAGCCTGTGAGTTAATCGCGCTTTTGCAGCTGGCAGCGGAGCAAATGCCACACCACAGGGGATGAACCTGTGGTGTTTTTTATGCAAAAAAATAGCTGGGGCAAACCAGTCCCACAAGGGAGAGAAGAGCACGATGCACATGCATGGAGACAACATTTACGTCCGCCTGGTCACCGAGTCGGACGCGCAAGCGCTTTTGGAGCTTGAGGTGCGAAACCGCGAATTTTTTCAGCTTTTTACCGGAAAGCGGGACGAACACTTTTATACGTTGCAAGGACAGCTCGAACGCATTCGCCAGTACATGACCTTATGCGCGGAGGATCGCGGGTACGTTTTCCTCGTGTGTTTGCCGCAGACGGATCAGGTGATCGGGGGAGTGATGCTTTCCGAGGTGGTGCGCTACAATCTGCAAAGCGGCTGGATCGGCTATTTCCTCGATCAGGAGCACAACGGAAAAGGCTATATGACGGAGGCGGTCAAGCTCGTTGTCCGTTATGCGTTTGAGACATTGGACTTGCATCGGCTGGAAGCAGGGGTGATGCCGCACAATCTGGGTTCGATCAAGGTGCTGCTCAAATCGGGCTTTCACAAGGAAGGGCTCGCCCGCAAAAACGTGAAAATCAACGGGCGCTGGGAGGATCACCAGACGCTTGCGATCGTCAGGGAGGAGCCGGAAGAGTCGATCGAGCCATAAGTGCTGAGCCATTCGTCTGGGGAGCGGACGAATCGCTGCGTCATTTTGTCAGCAATCGCGGAAAGCGCGCCGAAAAGATGTCGGAAGATGAAGGAAAATGCAGGCGAATCACGAATTTTACTATCAGGCTAGATTTACCAATCTCGCTAACGATCTCTACACAAAAGGAGAACAAGAATCTTGCTTGCACGCGTAAAAAACAGTGTTATTGCTGCCTGCTGCCTGATTTTCCTGCTGCCGGCTTCCCTCGCGGAAGCAGCCACACATGTCGAGGTAACGGTTGATCAGTTGAATATTCGCGATACCCCGGGAACGACGACCCAGATCGTCGGCACGATATCCAAAGCAACACGTCTGCCCATCGTGCAGGGAACAAAAGACTGGACGCAAGTGAAGCTTACCAACGGCAAGACTGGCTGGGTCAACAACAAGTATGTGAAAATGCTTGAAATTCCCCAAATCAAATACGTAAAAAGCAATGTGGATATGCTGAATGTGCGTACAGAGCCAAACGCCACCTCGCAAATTGTGCAAATTATTGACAAGAACGGAGTTTTCCTGCAAATGAAAAAGCAGGGCGAGTGGGCGCAACTCAAGCTGTCCGACCAAGCGAGCGGTTGGGTGAACGCACGCTTTTTGGTAGAAACGACGGCGCCAGCACCGAAACCAGCGCCAACTCCTGTTCCGACACCGACGCCAGTGCTAACCCCGACGCCTGTCCCGGTTCCCGTTCCGCAGCCGACCCCCGTGCCGACCGTACCAGAAACACCTGGCGGATTGGGAGCAGGGCCGCTCGTTCTGAACGAGAGCTATGAGGTGTATGCAGCTCCTGATATTTTGGGAACGGTGATTGGACAAGTCAATGGCGGCACCACAATTACGCAATACGGGTATGCGGACGGGTGGTACACGATTGACTACTACGGCACCTACGCCTATATTTTCAAACCGGTCGTGCAAGGTGGAACGGGTCAGACGACACAGCCGCCAGTAGTTGCTCCGGTTCCGGCAGAAGCGACGGTTCGCGTGAAAAACGCCGACACCAACCTGCGCAGCGGCCCCGGTACAGAATACGATGTCGTGGGCAACGTCCAGCCTGGTCAAACTTTTCCAATCGTGCAAACCGTAGGGCAATGGTACGCCATTCGCCTGCCAGACAACTCGGTTGCTTACATCGCCGGCTGGATTGTCGATCTGATTCCAGCTGCGGGGACGGGAACACCGACGCCAGGCTCCACAGGACCGACAACGGGAGTAGGCTACAATCAAGGCATGATCGGCAATGAAACGGTCTACATTTACCACACGCACAACCGCGAGTCATGGAGAAATGTAGCGCGCAATACACAGGGCAGCTCGGTGGACGATCCTGAGATCAACATTACGCTGGTAGGCAAGCGACTGGGCGAAATCCTGCAAGGAAAAGGCATCCCGTCGATGGTCAACCAGGACGACTTCGCGCAAAAACTGGCGGAGCAGAAAAAGAGCTACTCGATGTCCTACACCGAATCGTACAAAGCGGTTGCGGCAGCGGCGACGACCAGCCCGAATCTCAAGTACATTTTCGACATTCACCGGGATAGCGACGAGCCGCGCAGCAAAGTCGCCATCACGATCAACGGCAAAACGTATTCGCGCATGCTGTTTGTCATCGGGTCAGCCAACCCGAGCTATCTGGAGAACAAAAAGTTGGCCGATGCCCTTCATGCACGCCTGGAAGCATACTATCCCGGCCTGTCGCGCGGCGTCATTTTAAAAAGCAAAAACGAAGGAAACGGCGTGTACAACCAGTCTGTCTCGACGGGAAGTCTGCTTCTGGAGTTTGGCGGAACGAACAACACGCTGGAAGAATGCTACAATACGGCAGAGGCTTTTGCCGATGTGCTGGTCAACTACATGCTGGAGTCGCAAGTCGCCTTCAAGTAACTTGCAAGAAACCAAATGGTCGCGCCGTTTTTCGCTTACTGCGGCAGACAGGTTGGCGGGAAGCTGGCACATCCGTTTTCGCAAAAACGCCGATACTTGTTTCCCATTTCACAAAAAGCAAGCACGATCCTTTTGCCAGCGGCGCAAGGCGGATCGTGCTTTTTTGTGCGACAGAACAGAGACAATCAGGCAGGAAGCGACAATGGATTGACGAGATACGGTCGGCGTACTACGATGGTAATTATTTGTTAGCCCGCTTGACCTTATCGCCTCTTTTGACAGTTGAGTGCTGATACGATGAAGCGGCTATTTTTCAGGAGGATAAGTATGGATGATCAGCAGGGCAATCATGCGCCGAGCCTGGCGGGGTTGCGCGATGATTTGCGAGCGGACTGTGAAAAATGTTTCGGACTGTGCTGTGTGGCGCTGCCTTTTGCCGCTTCTTCGGATTTTGCAATCAACAAAGACGCAGGTACCCCCTGTCGCAACTTGCAGGCCGATTTTCGCTGCGGGGTTCATCAAAGCTTGCGGCAGATCGGCTTTCGCGGCTGTACAGTCTACGATTGCTTCGGCGCAGGGCAAAAGCTTTCCCAAGAGACATACGGAGGGCGTGACTGGAGACAAGCGCCTGAGCTGGCAAGCCAGATGTACGGAGTTTTTCCGATCATGTGGCAGTTGCATGAGCTGCTTTGGTATTTGACGGAAGCGCTGACTTTTCAGGCTGCCCGTTCCCTTCACGCGAAGCTGGACGATGTGTTGCGGGAGACGAAGCGGTTCACGGAGCTTGCTCCGGCAGAGCTTTTGCGGGTAGATGTACCTGCACATCGGGCAGAAGTAGGCGAGTTGTTGCGGGAGGCGAGCGAACTGGTGCGGACGGAAGCCTGTCGCAAGCAGAAAGGCGCACGCATCAAAGCGAGAAATGTGGGGCGGGGAGCCGATCTGATTGGCGCGAAGCTCAAAGGAGCCGATTTGCTGGGAGCGAACCTGCGCGGAGCCTACTTGATCGCGGCTGATTTGCGCGGCGCAAACTTGAGATGGGCCGACCTGATTGGCGCTGATCTGCGCGATACCGATTTGCGCGGCGCCGATCTGACGGACAGCCTGTTTCTCACCCAGGCCCAGCTCAACGCAGCGAAGGGCGATGCTGCCACGAAAATACCGCTCTCGTTTACGCGGCCTGAGCATTGGGCGTAAGCTTCTGGCACAACTTCATGATTGCAGGAGAAGGAGAAAAGCCCCGCATACAGCGAGGCTTTTTCCAAACAGGCAAACTGGCAATAAACCGATTTTTGCTTGCATTAAAATGGGATTCGTTCTGTGTGAATCACATACTGATGCTTGGCTGCCCATGCGTGGAGTCCGTTCCAAAACCGCTCGCAGGCCGCGACGATTTTGCCCGAATCCGCCAAATCTCCAGCCATCACCATTGTCGCTATCTGGTCGTAGCCATCCGGTCGATCTGGCAGTTCCAACGATTCAGGCAGTACCTTGGCTCCTGTCGAATAGAACGTCTGCTGGTGCAGCCCGATCAGCATAGCGCCGTATTGGGCAAATTGCATGGCCAGGTAAGGGAGGTAAGTGCGGGGGCCTTCCAGGCTGATATTCCTCAGCTTCCCGATGAACTCGTACATTTCACCTACAAGCACGCCGTTGATTGCCTGCGTGAACGCTTCTTTGGCAAGAGAGTGCGCCGCTTCTTTCAACGTTTGAAAAAAGCCTTTCGGATCATACAGACTCAGCGGGGCGAAAAAAGGACCATGGGTCAGCGGCCAGTCATCTTCGACAGTAGCAGCCATGTCCAAAAGCACATGTGCACTGATGACATTCACTTCGGCTTTCCATGGTCCGGCAGACCATTCGTGGCTGAAATCCGTTTCTTCGCCTGACTCTTCCAGGACGCACAACATCTCTATATCAGAGAACGGGCCGTCCGTTCCGCGCGATACCGAGCCATAGACGCCGATCGCCAAGACTTTTTCGCCGTAAACCTCGTGCAATCGGGCGGCAATTTCCTTGCAGGTTTGCAGTCTTTCGGTGCGAGATATTTTTGTTGGTCCATTCATGCTCATTTGTATGCATCTCCCTTGAGTTTAATTGGGGGGAATGGGACAAATGCTCACGAATGGAGGGCCGCGGGCTTAACGAGGGATGTTTTTGGGATGCATGAGCAGTCTCCTCCAACAACAGAAAAGGTAGGTTCCTATTTATACGCTACTTTAACTTGGTTACCATGTTTTTACAATATATTTTGCCCAGGCGTATCCAGGAAAGACCGAATGCCCTGACCATGCAAAAAGAAGACGCTGTTACACGTCTTCTTCTTTTGTTTCTTCGGAAGCGCTGAACCCGATCCGCTTGGGCGGGTTTGCCGGGTCTGCTTTGTTGACTGCCATCAAGAGAAAACTGATTTGCGAGATGTGCTGGATGAGTTCGACTGGGGCGCCTGCTTCTGTTGTTCCGAAAAAACGAATCAGACTGGGATTGAAATAGCCGATCCCTTCTACGCGCAAGGTGATATTTTGGCCGAACGATACCAGCCGCATCCCGACTTCATGCTGTTCATCCAGGGATATCTCAAATTCGGCAATCATTTGAATTAAGCGCTTGTGAAATTCGCTCGCAAGATTTTGATCGGGCTGTACCTCAAATACAGGAAGCTCTTTCGTTTTCACAGCATTTGGGGATGTAGGTAAGCTATACTCGTTGGCTGCCATAGCAATACCCCCTTTTTACAAACATTATAATCTATGAAAATAATTTGAAAAAGATTAAATTTTGCTCGGATAAAAAAAGGGAAACTCCTTGTCAGGAAAGGAGTTTCCCTCGATTCTAGCGATTGTCGACTTTTTCCGGTTACAAACTATATGCCTTAAACCAGTGATGTATAAGGGTTTCGTACTTGTCGAAACGTGAGTTGTTGACGGATTGTTGACGGATTGTTGACGAAACTTGGTTGCCGCTTTTTTTATGGACTATGCGTCCGGGGAGGGCAATTGATTCATTTGTCATATAGTTTAAGTAAAATAAATATTAAAGCCCAAAATATACCTCCAAGTAATATATTGCTATCTCCTCCAAAGAATAACCCAGTAAAAAATCCCAAAACTATAATTATCAAAACTTCTAATAATTTGAACATTTTTGTTTTTATTCCTTTTTTTGGATTTTATGTATATAATAACATAGAAAAATTAAAAGGTAAAAGGTGGTATTAATATGAAAAAGTTATCATCTTTTTTGTGTGTCTGTTTGGCTACGACATTAGTGTTAACTCCTGGATTTAGTGACAACCTATTAGCAAAAGAACGACAAAAAAAGATGGATATAGTTGAAATCTCATTAGATGAGTCTCGTTCCTCAAAATCGTTAAAAACATTAAGTAATAATGATAGCGAAGAAACTTATTACTTCATCCATAATGAAGGTGAAGAAATAGATCCCAAAGATATAAAGGATTATATTAAGACTGAACTCAAAATAAATCGTTCGTCTGAAGATGAAGGAGTGCCACCAAAACTGATGGGGGTAGGTGTCTATAAACAAGATGGTACTAGACACGTTGATTATATCTTTGATCAACTAGATGAAGTCCCTTTAGAAGAAATTCGTGAAGAAATTCAAGAAAAAGTTGAACTTGCTGAAAATAAAGGCGCAAGGAATATGAGTTCATTAAAAGCCTCAGCAAGTTCTGATGATGATACTTATTCCGATTCTTACACATACAGAGTGAGAGATAATAACCGAAACACATTAGCGGGTGTTTATACTAGCAACGTAGATTATACAAGAAGAGGTATATCAACATTAAGTGGCAAGAAAGTATCTGTTTGGGATGTTAAGTTTTTCAATCAAACAGAGCCTATGAATGATTATCAAACTCGTGAATTAGCAATGAGATACAGACATCTTGGTGATGAAATTGACGAACAAACAATCCGCTCATATGGACCATATACCACTGACACAGACACTTCGGTTATTGTTGGATTGTCAGGGTTAGTTCCCTCGGTGAGTTGGACTTTCAACAGGAAATCAGCAAATATTATTGATGAATCAAGCCTTTCATCTCACTATACTAAGTGGGTTGTTGATTTTGCTTTAGGTACTCAGACTGCAAAGAAAAACTATGTTTATGAACCAGGTGTTCGTGTGACCAATAACGATGCAGGAATAGTTTTTAGACATAACCATTATATTAATTATTATAGAAATCTTGATTCTCAAGCGAAACTAAACAGTGGGACCATTGAATTGATTTTGACAGATTTATAAGAAAATTTGCTAGAAGGATATTAGTGCTACATTTATTTGATGACGATTTGACTTAGTTATAACGGAATCCCTACTATTTAGTAGGGATTTTTTGTAGTTGTCTTACCTAGTCAAAACTAAAAATAGTCCTCACTGCTTGGGGCATTTTCTATCTAAATATATACCTCGGCAGCGACGGTCAAAGAAAAACCCTTGCATATCAAGGGTTTTCTCACTCTAACCAACATCAACCTCTACCGATTATCCACTTTCTCCGGGTACATATCATGGTTCATCAAGCGATAGCTGGCCATCTCTTCGTACTTTGTTCCCGGCTTGCCGTAGTTGCAGTACGGGTCGATCGAGATGCCGCCGCGCGGAGTGAATTTGCCCCACACCTCGATGTATTTCGGGTCCATCAGCTTGATCAGGTCGTTCATGATCACGTTCACGCAATCCTCGTGAAAATCGCCGTGGTTGCGGAAGCTGAACAGGTACAGCTTGAGCGATTTGCTCTCGACCATTTTAATATCCGGGATGTAGCTGATGTAGATCGTAGCAAAATCCGGCTGTCCGGTGATCGGACACAGACTGGTGAACTCCGGGCAGTTGAACTTGACGAAGTAGTCGCGGTACGGGTGCTTGTTGTCAAAAGATTCCAGTACACTCGGGTCGTATGAATAGTTGTAGGCCGTTCCCTGGTTGCCCAGCAGGGTGAGGGAAGACAGATCGCGTTGTTGTTCGTTCATTGGTTTCTCATCCTCGCTTTTTTTCATCTATAATCCAATCCTGGCTTTTCATTTACACGCCTACACGCCGCGCTTGTTTCCCCAGACCAGGGCGTGGAGCTGCGGCAGCACTTTCGCGTCGTTCAAATCGGGGGCGGCCATCG
Source organism: Brevibacillus sp. HD3.3A (assembly GCF_013284375.2). Lineage (NCBI taxonomy): Bacteria > Bacillati > Bacillota > Bacilli > Caryophanales > Paenibacillaceae > Brevibacillus > Brevibacillus sp. HD3.3A. The sequence goes on along the minus strand of NZ_CP085874.1, from coordinate 4,743,957 downwards.
CCTGGTCGATCAGCCATTCAAAGCTTTCCAATAGCTTTTCTCTCAGTTCGTGCGTGTCCGCGCTGACGAGATCGCTATTTCCCGGCTGGAGGAAAAAAGGAACCGCCGGATACCGCCGATGGATGTCGCGCGCATATGCGAAGTCGGCGTCGTCAAACACGACGACCTTCAGGCTCAGCCCCGGATGCTTTTGCTCCGTCAGAGCGCCCACGATGCGATCGAGCACGGCGTAATCCGTGTTCATGCCAGAGCTGGGCGGCTTCGGAGAAATCGTGATGTCGTCGATCAGCGGCAGCCATTCCTGCCAGCGGCTTCCTTGTGTCTCCAGCGCCGTGCGAATGCCGCGTTCCTTTAAAAACGAGACAAGCTCGCCCATGCCTGCGAGAAGCGCCGGGTTGCCGCCAGAGATGGTGACATGGGAAAAACGGTCTTGGCCCAGACGCGTTAGCTCTGCCCAGACTTCCTCGACGGACAACTGCTTGATTTCATCGCGCGCCGAGCCGTCCCACGTAAAGGCGGAGTCACACCAGCTACAGCGGTAGTCGCAGCCAGCGGTGCGGACGAACATCGTCTTTTGCCCGATGACCATGCCTTCCCCTTGAATCGTCGGGCCGAAAATTTCCAGAACGGGAATGCTCACTCCATCATCCACTCCCGTCTCGCCTCGGCGTAGCTCGTCGGCGTTTCAAACAGGCGGACAAATTCGACGCGAGCGCCGCGGTAGCGGTCGCGATAGACGTCAGATTGAAGCTGCTGCTCCATTTGTTCAAACAGCCAGACGACCATGTTTTCTGCCGTGGTGTTCATCGGCGGCAGCATTTCATTCAGGTAGCGGTGATCCAAGTAAATCTCGATATGTTCCTTCCAGATTTGCTTGATGTCGCCGAAGTCGATGACCAGCCCGATTTCATCCGGGTAGCCGCTGATGCCAAACACGACGTGGTACGTGTGTCCGTGCAAGTTTTTGCATTTGCCTTCGTAGGCGTGCAGATGGTGGGCGGCGTCAAACGTAAACTCCTTGCTCACCAGCACGCGCTTGTTATGGTAGCGCAGCTGCGATTGTTGAATATGGGTGCCAAGTGTCTGCATGCGGTCGACGATGCGAAAGTCAAAGTTTGCGCTCATCAGACGTTGGCCCCGGATTGAGTTTTTTCGGAAAGATACTTGTCCAGTCCGGCTTTTCGCAGGTGGCAGGCAGGGCATTCGCCGCAGCCGTCGCCTTTGATGCCGTTGTAGCAGGTGAGGGTTTTTTCGCGGATATAGGTGAAGGCACCCAGTTCATCCGCCAGCTTCCACGTTTGCGCCTTGTCGAGCCACATGAGCGGCGTATGGATCACAAACGGATAATCCATGGACAGGTTAAGCGTCACATTGAGCGATTTGACAAACGCATCGCGGCAATCGGGATAGCCGCTAAAATCCGTTTCGCAAACGCCAGTAACCAAATGCCGCGCTCCTTTTTGCTTGGCGAAAACGCCTGCAAAAGACAGGAACAACAGATTGCGCCCGTCGACAAATGTGGATGGAAGCTGGCCTTCTTCCTGGGTGATGTTGATGTCTGTGCGGGTTAGTGCATTGGGAGCGAGTTGATTCAACAGGCTCATGTCCAATACGGTGTTGGCTACGCCCAACTCCCGGGCGATCTCTTTGGCACACTCGATTTCCAGCTTGTGCCGCTGCCCGTAGTCAAACGTAATCGTTTCTACTTCGCCGAATTGCTGCTTGGCCCAGAACAGGCAAGTGGTGCTGTCCTGACCTCCACTGAACACAACGACGGCTTTTTCCTTTTTCATGCTCTCCATCTCCTTCAGTATCGTAATGGAAGAAAGAGAGTTCTTGAACTTGCTCCTGCAAAAAAACAAAACAATACCAAGGGATCGGTACTGTTGTCCACCTTAGTTTTTTATAGAGGGAGTTCGCGAACCTCTCCCGCGCCAGTCGCGCGGATTTCGTATGCGATTGATGGCGGCTGCCATCCTGAGCCATTATACTATAGATTGGCCAGCTGTGGGCAATCGGCAACGAAAAAACGATTGACGGAATATGGTGTCACTGCTAGTATTTTTTAATAACATCAATGGAGAAAATCAGTGTATAAAAAGACGGATAATTCTGGTTTTAATACTTTAAATGAATGAATTTTTACCTTTATTACAATCAATTATCCTGCGAATGGAATAATTAGAAAAATAGAACAGAACGGGTGAGAATAATGCGGGATGTCCCATTAGTAGAAGAGTATCGCGGAGGTATATTGGAAAATGTTCATTCAGGCATCGTTTGCGGCGTGGATGAGCACGGCCAGGTCATTTATTCGGCAGGAGATGTGATGCATGTTGCCTTGCTGCGTTCCGCTGCCAAACCGTTTCAGGCGCTTCCGGTAGCGAGGCAAAAAATTGACGAAAGATTCGGTCTGACAAGTCGGGAAGCGGCGCTGTTCGCGGCTTCTCATCGCGGTGAAGCCTATCATCTGGAAGGGCTGGAATCGCTTTTGGCCAAAACGGGCATTCGCGAAGACGAACTTTTAACCTGCCCGACGTATCCATTAAATGAAGCGCCCAAGTTCGCCTGCTTGTCCCAAGGTGTAGCCAAGCGCAGACTTTTTCACAACTGCGCAGGAAAGCATCTGGGCTTTTTGGCGTTGTCCAAGGAACGCGGCTATACGACCAGCGATTACTACAAGCAGGAGCATCCGGCCCAGCAGGAGGCCCTGGCAGCTTTCGCCAGTCTCGCCGAGTACCCGCAGGAGCACATCGGCCTTGCTGTCGACGGTTGCGGCTTTCCTGTTTATGCCCTGCCACTCAAGCATTTGGCGATCGCTTATTTGAAGCTGGCCTGTCCCGACCTGATTGCGGAACAAGAAAATCGCCAGGCGGTTGAAAAAGTGACGGGCTGGATGACGGCCCACCCGGAAATCATCGCCAGCCACCAATTCATCTGCACAGCTCTGCTGACCGATCCGAACATTATTGCCAAAGGCGGCGCGATGGGCGTATACGGTTTTGCGCTGAAAAAGGAGCGAATCAGCTTTTCGCTGAAGGTACTGGACGGTTCAGAGCTGGTTTGGCCGCTCGTCATCGCCAACATTTTGGAGCAGATCGATTACAGCAACAAGGAGACCATCGCCAGGTTGCATGCGTTGGCCCCGAAAGAAATCGTCAACGATAACCAGTTGGTCGTCGGGGAAAAGCGGCCCGTGTTCGTTCTGGAAAAATGCTAGGCGCGCACTTGCGCAACGGTGGCGACGCTCAGTACAATGTCCATAAAAGCTACGGACGAGAGGAGAAATCACATGCTGGTGGAAGTGATTGCGACTTCGGTGGAGGATGCAAAACGCGCAGAGCGAGGCGGCGCAGATCGGCTAGAGCTGATTTCCGGCATTTTGGAGGGAGGGCTTACGCCAAGCTGGGGCTTGATCGAAGCGGCGGTCAAGGCTGTCTCCATTCCTGTCAATGTCATGGTGCGGCCGCACAGCCAATCTTTTTGCTATACCAAAGACGAGCTGCGTGTCATGAAAGAAGATGTGCGCGTCGTCCGCGAGCTAGGGGCGGCAGGTGTTGTTTTTGGCATGTTGACGCCAGACAAGCAATTGGATCGTGACGGACTGGAGCTGTTGCTGGAAGAGGCAAACGGCCTGAACGTGACTTTTCACCGGGCTTTTGACGAAGCGGTGAGCCAGCTTGGAGCTTTGGACATCTTGTTGCAATATCCGCAAGTAAAGACGATCCTGACTTCCGGGGGAAAACGTACAGCCATGGAAGGCGCAGATTGCATTGCGGAGCTGGTGCGCAAAACGGAAAACTCGACTCTGTCCATTTTGGCAGGGAGCGGGCTGTCCGCGACGAATGCGCCCGAGCTGATCGGGCTGACTGGCGTCCGAGAGGTTCATTTCGGTACCGCAGCCAGGGAAGAGGGGCAAGCTTTGCGCTATGTGGACAGCGAGCGAGTCGCTGCGATCAAGCGAGCATGCCTGCCAAAAGAATAGAAGAAAGACATGAAAACAAGCCGACCCCTCACTTTTGCAGAGGAGTCGGCTTGTTTTGCAGTCGCTGCCTGATGTGGTACCAGACGACGAGTAGCAACGGATAGGCAACCGCCACAGAAAAATCAAAGAGCGGCCAAAATGTGTAGGCTTGAAGCAAAAATGTTTCATTCGGCAAAAGGATGATGGCACCTACAACAAACAACAGACAGGTAGGATAGGTGAGAAGCTGGTATTCCTTCAGTTTCAAAAGCTGCTGAATGCCTACGCAAAAGCCGTACATGTACAAGACGACCTTGAAATAAATCGAAACGAACCACATCAGTGCCATCATGGCTTCCTGCCGCTGAAAAAACTCCCCGACATGAACCCGCTTCGCCAGCGAGTAACTGGGGAAATTGTCTGTAGCAGTCAACACCGGACCGAGCACCAAAAGCGTCATCAAAATGATCGTGATCAGGCAGATTCCGCCGTAGATCGCTCCCCGCAAAAAAGCAGAAGTGAGCTTTTGCGGAACATCGACGAAAGGGGTAATCATTAAAAAGACGATCAGCTCTGTATACGGGTAGGCGATCACAGAAAAAGAGCCGCTGATGACAGGGGCAAGCCCGTTTTCCAGAACGGGCTGCAAGTTGCGAAGGGAAAACTGTGGTACCAACAAGAAAAAAAACGAGAGAAAAGTAAAGACGAACCAGAGGTAAAAAATCTCGCTCGTTCGCGCGAAAGTCTCCAAGCCGAGGCGCACACCGAACAGGGAGCACGCCACGAGAAGGATGACGACGGCAACGCTCGGTGTTTCCTTCAAAATTTGCGCGGTCATGAAATCGCCGATGGCACGCACGTAAACAGAGCCGTTGATCAGCAGCGTGAAAAGGAACATGATGGATAAAGCCGTACCGAGCCAACGCCCGAAAATGAGTATGTTTTTCCCGATCAGCGTGTGCTCCTGGTGCAAACGGCTGATTATGCAATACAGATAGATGACAGCCAGGCCAACCAATACACCAATGATGCTGGAAAGCCAACTGTCGTAGGAGGCCTCTTTCGCTACGGCTGCCGGCAAGATCAGAATCGAATCTCCGACCGTAATCAGGGTAACCAGAATGGTGAATTGGCGCGTGCCGATCGTTCCGGGCTTCTGCATGAGGTTTCACCTTCAGTGGAGTGATCTCCCTATTATTTCCAAGCGGGTAGCGGGACAAACGACCGCGTCCCGGAAGATCAGCTGAACCCGTTCTTGTAACTTGTAAGGAATGTTTTTGGAATTGTATGATAATAGAAAGGCGGTTGTGTTCGACTTTTACAGGAGGGATGGAGAGCGGTGGAGCTGGAGAAACGTTTGTCAAAGATCGTGCAGGAAGCGGCAGGGACATGGGGAGTCGTAGTAAAAGAGCTGGCGGTGCCGCAGGGAATCTGTTTTGAGCACCAACCGGACGAGCTGTTTATTGCCGAAAGTGTCATCAAGGTTCCGATTATGGCAGCGGTTTACGCGGCCTGTGAGCAGGGCAAAGCCCGGATCGAGGATCAGCTCCCTTTGCGCAAAGAGGATTTGGTAGGCGGATCAGGCTTTTTGTACGCGCTCTCGCCAGGCTTGAAGCTGTCCATACGCGATCTGGTTACGCTGATGATTATTCAGAGCGACAACACAGCGACGAATATGCTGATCGATTTTGTGGGAAAAGAGCTGATTGATCAGACGATGCGTGAGCTGGGAATGGAGCGAAGTTACTATTCGCGCAAGGTGATGATTTATCCGCAGGACGTGACGGCCAACAACATGATTACGGCAGGGGATGTGGCGCGGATGCTGGAGCATATCGTTTCTGGCAGCGGATTTTCCCGGGCGGCGCGTACAGAAATGATTGCGATTATGAACAAGCAGCAAGTGCTGAACGGTTTGCCGTCCCAACTGCCGTCCGCGAGCAATCAGGATGGCTTGCCTGGCTGGGAATTGGCGTGCAAATCCGGTTGGGACACAGGCAGGCAGCACGACGTCGGGATACTTTTCGTAGAGGGGCGACAGTTTGCGATTGCCGCCTTGTCGCAGGATGTAACGCCCGAGGCAGCTTTGCACACGCTTGGCTTGCTGGGCAGGGCTGTGTACGATTATGCCGTGGCTTAAACCGATGATAAGGTTGCAGCAGTTGTTTGGTTAATAAAAAGGGAGCCCTTTTAGCGGGTTCCCTTTTTTATTGCTAGTTTCCGTTATGCTTGCTCTTGCTCACATGACTTCTTTTAACTGAACAGGATCGATTTTGACCAGCGTTTCAAAACGGTTGGGGGTATCAGCGTGCACATGCTCTTTGACGATCCCCATTTTCGCCAGGAGTCGCAAGCTGGTGTAAACCGTTGAGAGTGTGATGCTGGGCATTTCGTTTTTCAAGGCATGGTAAACGTCTTTGGCTGTAGGGTGTTGCTGGGACATCAGCATATAGCGCAAGACGGCGCGTCTTTGAATCGTCAGGCGTTTTCCGA
>NZ_CP085874.1:4240000-4730000 GCF_013284375.2 Brevibacillus sp. HD3.3A | reverse complement strand
CCCAGACAGTGTCCCTCTATCTGAAAAGTCACTATCGGGATACCGCCGTAACGGTCAATCTGCCTGAAAAGCCCGCTTATCAGGAAGCCCCAGACAGTGTCCCTCTATCTGAAAAGTCACTATCGGGATACCGCCGCAACGGTCAATCTGCCTGAAAAGCCCGCTTATCAGGAAGCCCCAGACATGCCTCTCTACCTAAAAAGCCCCTTATCTGGCTGTCCACGCAGCGGCCATTTGCCCGACAAGCTCTCGCCCAGCCGCAATATCGGGGTGAAACTGGATCGTTGCGTTTTGCCGCACGCGTTTGACCTGGAGCTGCGCTTGCGACAGTAATGAATCATCTGCAAGCAATCCGGATGCTTGCGCCATGCTCAGACCCGCGACCGTCCCTTGGCTCATCGCAACCCTGGCGCTTTCGATTCCCGTAATATTGCCTGCAACGTACAGTCCCGGCAAAGGCGTTTTCATGTATTCATCGTGCAAAGGGACGTGTCCTCCGAGGGCGGGAACATAGGCAAAAGGACATCCGGCAATGGCCGCCAGCTCTGCGAGTGGACTCAACCCGCCCGCAATGCAAACAAAGTCAGCCGGAATGAGTTGTTCTGTCCCGGGAATCGGCAATCCTTCCGGCGTGACGCGGGCAGTCCTGACTCCCTCCACCTGTGAAGTTCCGACGATCTCCAATGCGGCTGTGCGCAAATGGATCGGCATATCCCACATGCGCACACCTTTGGACGGAAAAAAAGCAACCGCCAACCGCTGCATCCACGCGCTGCCCATCAGCTTGCTTCCGAGGCGAATGACAGGCGAGGGGGCGAGATGGGCGACCCGCAGCAACGAGCGCATAATTTCATGGGGCCGTCCTGCCTTTCCGCTCACCTCAGACAGGGGAGGCAAAATCAACTGCTCGACATGCACGCCAGCCAGCTGCAACTCTCTGGCAATCGCGACAGACAAAATATTGACGCCGATCACCACGCCTTTTTTGCCTACGCGAACACGCTGCACATTTGTCATAACTTGTGCGGCTCCAATCGACATCACACCGGGCAATGTCCAGCCGGGAACGGGAACCGCAGCTTCGGACGCCCCGGTAGCAATCAGCAGCAGCGAAGACTCCCACTCGCCTTCTGTCGTGGAAATCCGCCAGCGGTCGTCGCAGCGGGCAATATCGTACACCGAAACACCACAGGAGATGTTGACCCCAAGTGCTCTGGCTTCCTGATCCAGGCGGGCGGCTTCAGCCAAGCCGTTCCACCATACCCCGTCCGGTTCTTCGTGCAACTGTCCGAGCAGTCTGCCGCCCGGCCGATAAAACTCATCGACGATTTTCACAGACAATCCTTGCCGGGCGGCGGCAATGGCAGCAGATAAGCCAGCAGGGCCAGCTCCGATGACCAGAACATCGTTCATTTTGCGTGCCCTCCTTTTTTCAGCGGAGTCGGCAGAACGGAGCCTGCTGTTACGCACATTCCTTCTGTAACAAGAGTCATACACGCTCGCACAGTCGGGATGCCGTCCACATGCACACGGCATTCGTAGCAATGGCCAATGTTACAGTAAATGCCCCGCGGAGCCCCTGTTTCTTCATGAACCCGAAGCGTGCGCACGCCAGCAGCCAAAAGCGCGCCGGCAATGGTTTCCCCTTCGTAAGCGGTATAAACAGCGCCGTTGAACTGAAACTGGAGAGCGGTTCTTTCTTCCATAGAACCAAGCACAGGATGATGGAAGATGCGTTGACTCATGAGCTTTTTCCTCCAAGCGTTTGAAACGAAATGGGCCGTACAGGCGGCTGATATCCAAGCGAAACTGTATGCGTAGGCACTTGGCCTGTTGCTTGTTCAACGATTTGCTCGATCAAAATCCGGCACGTTCTGCCACCGCAGCAGCCCATGCCAGCTCTGGTCCGCAGCTTCAATTCGCGAGCGGTGCACTGGTACTCGCGGGCAGTGCTCAGCAGCTCTTCCAGAGATACTTCCTCGCAGCGACAAATGATCACCTGCTGTGCGTCCATGCAAAAAGCCTCCCTTCGTTGTTGTCAGATAGCAAAATGCAAGTGTCGTGCCAGAAGCAGCGAGTGTTACAATAAAAACAACAGACAAACCCCCGCAGAAAGCGCAAATGGGCAAGGAAGCTTGGCACGAGGATTGCTTATAGAGCTTATAGAAAAAGAACGAAAATCACAGAAGCGAAGAGGGATGACCACATGGACAAATTGACACGTCTGCGCACACAATTCGATGCTTTGGGAATGGATGGAATGCTCGTTACAAACGGGCAAAACCGCCGCTATTTGACCGGGTTTACAGGTACATACGGAGTGGTGCTTGTATCGCGGAACGAGGCAAAGCTGTTCACTGACTTCCGTTATACGGAGCAGGCCAAAGCCCAGGCTGTCGATTTTGAGATTGTATTTTTGCCGACAAAAGAATCCGTTTACAGCGAAGTCGCTCGCCAGGCAGAGGAAATGGGCATCCAGACCCTCGGTTTTGAATCAGAAAACGTGACGTATGCTTTGCATCAAAAGTATGCGGATGCGATTCAAGCACGTTTGCTGCCGGTTGCTGGCGTAGTCGAGGGGCTGCGCATGATCAAGAGCGCAGACGAGCTGGACAAGATCAAGACAGCCGCACAGATAGCGGATGCGGCTTTTGCTCACATCTTGACGTTCTTGCGCCCAGGCATTACAGAGCTGGATGTGTCTAATGAGCTGGAAATGTTCATGCGCAAACAAGGAGCGTCAGGCTCTGCTTTTGACATCATTATCGCCTCCGGTCATCGCTCTGCTCTGCCGCACGGGGTGGCGAGCGACAAAAAGATCGAGAGCGGCGATATGGTGACCATGGACTTTGGCGCTCTGTACCAAGGCTATCGCTCCGACATTACCCGTACAGTTGCCGTCGGACAGCCGCATGAACAGCTTCAAGAAATATACGGCATCGTTCTCGAAGCGCGAAATCGTGCGGTAGCGGGGATTCGCCCCGAGCTGTCTGGAAAAGCGGCAGATGCGCTCGCTCGCGACTACATCGCGCAACACGGATACGGCGAACGGTTTGGTCACGGCATGGGCCATGGCGTAGGGCTGGACATTCATGAGGAGCCGTTCATGTCGACACGTTGCGAAGCGATTCTTGCGGCGGGCATGGTTTTGACTGTCGAGCCAGGTATTTATATTCCGGGGCTTGGCGGAGTCCGAATCGAGGATGACCTTGTTGTCACCGATACAGGCAACGATGTATTGACGCATTCCCCGCGCGAACTCATTATTTTGTAAAAGCCAAAAGCCAAAAGCCAAAAGCCAAAAGCCAAAAGCCAAAAGCCAAAAGCCAAAAGCAAAAAGCCAAAAGCCAAAAGCCAGGACCCTCGACTGTAGCGAAAAGTCGAGGGTCTTTTCCTATGCAAATCTGCTCCAAGCCATATTCCAGAAAACAGTGTCTAACAAATGAAACAGCGCATCTGTCCATGTGTACAAATGTTTATACACTATTCACCCGTGTGTCAAAAATCCCCGCATATTTCCATTTGGCACACATGTTGCATTTTCAGTATTTTGCAAAATTTGCAACAGTTCATAAGAAGAGGGGTTGATCGCGTGAAAAAAAGCATGTTTGCATTAGTCAGCAGTATCGCGGTACTGGGGGTAGCACTCGCAGGTTGCGGGGGAGGGCAGCAAGCGGCCCAGCCGACGAGCCAGCCAGCACAATCTGGACAAGCACAAGGCAATGCGCAGCCTGCACCAGCGGAAAAGCCGAAAGAGGCGCAAGTCTTGCGCTGGAATTTGCACTCCGAGCCGCCGACAGGCGATCCGGGACTGGCTGAGGATACGACATCAGCCGCAATCGTGAAGGCGCTCTTTGACGGGCTGACCCGCATCGGGCCTTCCGGAAAGCCAGAGGAGGCAGTAGCAGAAAAAATCGAAGTATCTCCTGATTTGAAAACGTATACATTCAAGCTGCGCGACTCGAAATGGAGCAACGGCGATCCCGTAACCGCCCATGACTTCGTCTACGCCTGGAAACGTGCCCTCGACCCTAAGACCGCTTCGAATTACGCCTATCAGCTGTACTACATCAAAAACGCGGAAAAAGCGAACAAAGGCAATGGCAGCTTGGACGAAGTCGGGGTCAAAGCGCTTGATGACAAGACATTGCAAGTGGAGCTTGCCAATCCGACGCCGTTTTTCCTGGAGCTGACCGCCTTCCAAACTTATTTCCCGGTAAATAAAAAAGTGATTGAATCATCGGCAACTTGGGCAGGCGATGCCAAGACGCATGTCGGAAACGGCCCGTTCAAGATGGAAACATGGGAGCACAAGAGCAAGATGGTCATGGTCAAAAACGAGAACTATTGGGACAAAGACAGCGTCAAGCTCGACAAAATCGAGTTTTCCATGGTAGAGGACGAGAATACGGAGCTGTCTATGTTTGAAAACGGCGAAATTGACTGGGCAGGCGCTCCGCTTAGCTCTTTGCCGACCGATGCCATGCCAGCCTTGAAAGACAGCGGCAAGCTGCAAGTAAAACCAGTCGGAGCGACATACTGGTACAAGTTCAATACAGAGCAACCTCCTTTTCATAACGTGAAAATCCGCAAAGCGTTCGCCTATGCGATCAACCGCCAAATTCTCATCGACAACGTACTCCAGGCCAACCAGCAGCCAGCCATGGGGGCCGTTCCGCCAACGATGGCCCTCAACCCGGATGGATACTTCAAAGACAACGATCTGGAGACAGCGAAAAAGCTGCTGGAAGAGGGCATGAAAGAACAGGGCCTGTCCAAGCTCCCACCTGTAACACTCGTTTACAACACGTCCGAAGGTCACAAAAAAATCGCCGAGGCCATTCAGGATCAATGGCGCAAAAATCTCGGTGTGGAAGTGAAGCTGGAAAACCAGGAGTGGAAAGTCTACCTGGAAACGATGCACGAAGGAAACTATCAAGTAGGGCGCCTTGGCTGGTCCGGCGATTTCAACGATCCGATCAACTTCCTGGAGCTGTTCAAGGAAAAGGACGGCGGAAACAACGACACGCGCTGGGAAAATCCGAAATTCAAGGAATTGCTGAACCAGTCTGCGACAGAGGGTGATCCGGACAAACGCAAGGCGATTTTGCGGGAAGCCGAGCAAATCATGATGGATGAAATGCCGATCATGCCGATCTACTTTTACACGCATACATGGGTGAAAAACGACAAGGTAAAAGGAGTCTTCCAGGACGGATTGGGCGCAATCGACTGGAAATGGACGTCGATCGAATAACAAGTGAATGGGGGAAGGTCTATGAAAAAATGGGGCAGTGTAGTGGTTGCAGCGTTGCTTAGTCTGTCGCTCGCCGTTGCGGGATGTGCGAACCAGGGCCAAGGTGCAGCGGACGCCAATGAAATCCTGGTCGGCGTGCTTTTGCCAGTGACGGGAAACAACGCAACAGATGGGAAAGACATGCAAAACGCCATCGAAATGGCTGTGAAAAAAGTGAATGACAGCGGCGGCGTGCTTGGAAAAAAGCTGAAAATCGAAGTTGCGGATGACGGATGCGATCCGCAAATGGCAACGACCGCAGCGAACAAGCTCGTCTCGCAAAATGTAGTCGCAGTCGTAGGCGGCTACTGTTCCGGTGCTACGCTTCCTTCTTCCGGTGTGTTCAAAAATGCGAATATCCCGATGATCGTCCCGGCAGCCAACTCGGCAAAATTGCCAGCCCAAGGTTATGACACCCTGTTTTTGATCAATGGCCTAACCCCAGACCAAGCCCAAACCGCAGCAGATTACATGGCAGCCAACCAGGCCAAAAAAGTCGCTCTCATTCACGACAACTCCGCTTATGCCAAAGACCTCGCCGACTTCGCCAAAGCTGCCGTGGAAAAGAGCGGCGGCACCGTCATCGCCTATGAAGCGATCAATCCCGAAGAAAAAGATTTCAGCGCGCTCGTCACCAAGCTGAAAGGTTTGCAGCCAGACGCCACCTATTTTACCGGCTACTATGCGGCTGGCGGGCTGTTGGTCAAACAGTTCAAGCAAAAAGCAGTACCGGGCCTGTTCCTCGTAGGCGACGGATCGTTCAGCGAGGACGTCATCAAAATCGCCGGAGCGGACAACGCAGAGGGACTGTTGATTACCGCTACGCCGACTGCTGAATTTATCGAGGGCGCAGAAGCCTTCACCACCGAATACAAGCAAACGTACAACAACCTTGCTCCTGGGCCGTTCTCTGCGCTCAGCTACAACGCGGTCAATTTGCTGGCAGATGCCTTGAAACGGGCCAATTCGACAGAGCGCGATGCGATCAAGAAGGCGCTCAAGGAAACGAAAGACTTCCAAGCTCTCGGTCAAACGATCTCTTTCAACGCGCAAAACACGCTCGATACTTCCAACTTTGCTGTGCTCAAAGTGACAGGCGGCAAATTCACATTGGCGAAATAGGACCGCCAGAGCAAGAGAGCAAGGAAGAGGTCATTCAGGCAAAGGGATGGTGGTGGCATGGAGATTCTGGTCCAAACGCTGGCAGACGGTTTGGTCATCGGCGCGTTTTACGGTTTGATCGCTCTCGGCTACACGATGGTTTTTGGCATCATCAAGCTGCTCAATTTTGCTCATGGCGACTTGTACATGCTCGGCGCATTCGTCGGCTACAGCTTGCTCAGCATGATTGGCGGCGGCGATTCCGGCATGGGGCTGTTCGGGATACTCGTCGTACTGCTGTTGACGATGGTGATTGTCGGCATTGCCGGGATGGGGATTGAGCGGATTGCTTACCGTCCGCTGCTCCTTGCTCCCAGACTGTCGATCCTGATTACCGCAATTGGCGTATCCCTTTTTCTGGAAAATGGCGCGATGATCGCCTGGGGCGCACAGTATCAGGTGTATCCGTTGCAACTGTCGCACGCCGGAATCAACCTGTTCGGGGCTACGATCACGTATACCCAGATCGGGCTTGTGCTCATCTCGGCATTGCTGATGCTCGGGCTGCATCTGTTCATCAACCGGACGCTTTACGGAAAAGCGATGCGGGCCATCGCGCACGATCAGACGGCGTGTCAGCTGATGGGCATTAACGTGCACAAAGTCATCGGACTTACTTTTTTTATCGGAGCTTCACTGGCGGCGGGGGCAGGGACGATGGCTGGCGCTTATTACGGAACCGTCAATTTCATGATGGGCTTTATCATCGGGCTTAAAGCGTTTACAGCCGCTGTGCTTGGCGGGATCGGCAGCATTCCGGGAGCGATGCTCGGCGGGCTTTTGCTTGGCTTGATGGAGACGGCGGGCACTTTTGTATTCGGTGGATCGTGGAAAGATGTCGTCGCCTTTTCGCTCCTGATCTTGATCCTGGTGCTCAAGCCGACGGGCATCATGGGCGAGAAAGTGACAGAGAGGATGTAGCCGATGAACGGATATCGCAAAAAGCTGCCTGTCGTCCTGTTGCTGCTTGTCGCCGCCATCCTGCCGTTTCTCGCCAATAATTACTGGCTCGATGTGGCGACACTCGCCTTGTTTTACATCGTTTTGGCTCAGGGGCTGAATGTGGTCGTCGGCTTTGCCGGCCTGCTTGACCTCGGCTACGCGGCGTTTTTCGCTGTTGGAGCTTATACGACGGGAATCTTGATGACGGTTTACGGCTGGTCGTTTTGGCTGACTTTGCCCGTGTCGATTGCGCTTGCTGCTGTCGTCGGGGTTATCATTGGCGCTCCGACTCTGCGGCTGCGCAGCGATTACTTGGCGATCGTCACACTCGGTTTCGGGGAAATCATTCGTCTATTGGCGATCAACTTGAGCATAACAGGTTCGGCTTCCGGCATTTACGGCATTCCGCGACCGTCCATCGGGAGCTATGTGCTTGCGGGACAGCTTGATTTTTACTATCTGATTCTCGTCATTGCCATCTTGGCTGTGCTCGCGGTCAAGCGGCTGGGAACGTCGCGGATCGGCAGGGCGTGGATGTACATTCGCGAGGATGAGGACGCAGCCGAGGCCATGGGCATCAATCGGATCAACATGAAGCTGTTGGCTTACTCCATCGGAGCGGTCATCGGCAGTTTGGCAGGTTCTGTGTTCGCCGTCAAAATGAGTGCGATTGCCCCGCTCAGTTTCAGCTTTACGCAGTCGATCATGATTTTGCTCGCGGTCGTGCTCGGAGGCTTGGGCAGCATCCCGGGTGTCGTCCTGGGCGCTGTGCTGGTCATCACCTTGCCTGAACTGCTTCGCTCAGTGGAAGACTGGCGCTATCTGATCTTTGGGATCGCGCTGGTGGCGATGATGCTGTTTCGTCCACAAGGGCTGTGGCCCGCCCGATACGATGCAGGGCAAGCAGCCAGCGGGGAAACAGAAGCAGCGCTTTCGGGAAGGGGGGACGACGATGTCAACGTTGACGCTGAAAAATGTAACGCTTAAATTCGGCGGCCTTGTGGCTGTCAACGACTTGACAGTCCAGATCGGTGCAGGCTCGATCACGAGCATGATCGGCCCGAATGGCGCGGGAAAAACGTCTGTCTTCAACATGATCACGGGCTTTTACAAACCGACAGCGGGGCAGATTTTGCTGGACGGACAAAATCTGGTCGGGAAAAAGCCAAGCCAGATCACTCGCCTTGGATTGGCGCGCACTTTTCAAAACTTGCGGCTGTTTCCGAACTTGACGGTTTTGGACAATGTCAAGGCAGGCATGCACAGCCGCACGAAGCAAGCGGTCTGGGGAGCGCTGTGGCATACGCGGGCACAGCGTCAGGAGGAACGCTTGATCGAGCAGACGGCGCTGGACTGCTTGCGCTTTGTCGGCATGGAACAAGATTGCGCGCGGATCGCGAAAAATTTGCCGTACGGAGCGCAGCGGTATTTGGAAATTGCCCGCGCGCTGGCGACGCAGCCGAAGCTTCTGCTTCTCGACGAACCTGCCGCTGGACTGAACTATGAGGAAAAAGAGGCGTTGATCGGGTTGATCCGCAGCATCCGCGACACGTATGGGCTGACCGTCCTGATCATTGAGCACGACATGGGCTTGATCAAAAAAATATCGGATCACGTCGTTGTTCTGGATTATGGGCAAAAAATCGCGGAGGGCGTTCCGGAAGCTGTCCTGAACAACCCGCGGGTGGTCGAAGCGTACCTGGGGAAGGAGGAGGCAGTGTGACGGCACTTTTGACGATTGAAAGCCTCCAGGCGCATTACGGGAAAATCGCGGCGCTCAAAGGGATCAGCCTGCAAGTGAACCAGGGGGAGATCGTCGCGCTTCTCGGCAGCAACGGAGCGGGCAAAAGCACCACGCTGAAAGCGATTTCCGGGATTGTCCGGCCGACGAGCGGCGAGATTGCTTTGGCCGGCAAAAGTCTGGTCGGCTGCGCCCCGCATCAAATCGTGGAAGCAGGTGTCATCCATGTTCCGGAAGGGCGGCGGATCTTTGCCGGACTGACCGTGCGCGAAAATCTGGAGCTTGGCGGATTTACGAAGAGACGAGAGAAGGCGGCCGTCAAGGAAGGGATCGAGCAAGCTTTTGCCTTGTTTCCCCGCTTGCAGGAGCGAAGTCAACAGCTGGGAGGAACGCTGAGCGGCGGCGAGCAGCAAATGCTCGCGATCTGCCGCGCTTTGATGGCGCGACCGAAGCTGTTGATGCTGGATGAGCCGTCGATGGGGCTGGCCCCGATTATTGTGCAAGAGATCATGAACATAATCAAGGAAATCAACAGGCAAGGCACGACGATTTTATTGATCGAGCAAAATGCCAAGGCAGCGCTCAAGCTTGCCCATCGCGGCTATGTGATGGAGACGGGGCGCATTGTGATGGAAAATACGGCAGACGTGCTGCGCACAGACGATTCGATCGTCAAGGCGTACCTGGGCGCGTGAGTCAGTCAGGCAGTCAGGACAAGGCTGTTCTCCAACGACAAAGGAGGAATCAACCGTGGAATTGATTCGCATTTTGTCTGAGTTGTTGCCGCCCAAAGAGGGGCGAAGCTGCCGGGAGCTGCGCGGGTGTTTTCGCCGTTTTTTTCAGTGCAAAAAGGCGGGCAGGCGCCGTTAGCCCAAGCAGGCCCGTTTTGCATTCGCGCTGCTGCAAACCACGCCGCAAAAACGCAAAAACCAACCTCCCGTTTCACACGGCAAAGTGAGACGGGAGGTTGATTTTCACAAGACGAGGTGCGAGCGAGCTTCGCCTTTCGCGCTGGATTATTTGTTCAGCTTGTTGCCAGGGAGAGCGGAGAGCGGTGCGGCCCCTTGCAGTGGGGCACGGCTCGTTTTTGGCGCCGGATTATTTGTTCAGCTTGTTGTACAAAGTCGCGCGGGAAATGCCGAGTCTTTTGGCAGCGGCCTGCTTGTTGCCGTTTTCCAGCTCGATCGCGCGCAGGATGACGCGCCGTTCATGCGCTTCCAGTTCTTCCTGCAAAGAAAACAGGTCGTCCGGCAGCTCGACGGGCAACTGCTTGGCCTGGCTTTGCACAGAGTACGGCAAGTCTTCCTCGCGGATCGTTCCGTCCGTAGCAAAAACGACCAGCCGCTCGATGGCATTGCGCAGTTCGCGAATATTGCCCGGCCAGTCGTATTGCAGCAAATTTTGCATGACGTTTTGCGAGATGGCGTGGATCGGCCGATTGTAGCGCAAGGAAAACTCGTAGAGAAAAAAGTGGGCCAGCTCGACTGTGTCTTCGATCCGCTGCCGCAAAGGCGGGATGGCGAGGGTGACGACATTGAGCCGATAATACAAGTCCTCGCGAAACTTTCCTTCACGGATCATTTCCTCCAAGTTTTTGTTGGTGGCGGCCACTATGCGAAAATCGGCTTCGATCTGCTTCGTTCCTCCCACAGGGTAATACTTTTTCTCCTGGAGGACGCGGAGCAGCTTGACTTGCATGTCGAGCGGCATTTCGCCCACTTCGTCGAGAAACAGCGTTCCGCCGCGGGCCAGCTCAATCATCCCTTTTTTGCCTTTTTGATCAGCGCCGGAGAAAGCTCCCTTTTCATAGCCGAACAGCTCGCTCTCAAAAAGGGTGGGGGAGATCGCTCCGCAGTTGATCGCGATAAAAGGAGCGTTTGCGCCTTCGCGCACATCGTGCACCGCCTTGGCGAACAGCTCTTTGCCGACGCCGCTCTCCCCGATAATCAGCACGGTCGCCTGGGTCGAGCCGAGCTTTTGGATCATCGACTTGATCTGGCGGATGGCGAGGCTGGTTCCTTTGATGTGCTGGAACGGATCGGGAGTGGAGCTGAGCTTCGCCATTTCCTGCTGCAAATGATTCACTTTTTTGTTCGCCTTCAACAGTTCCTGATTCAGGCGAACCTGGCTGGTAATATCGGTCTCAGCGGCAACAGCGCCGATGATTGTATCGTGCAAATAAATCGGTTTCGTATTGATGAGGACGACGAGGTCTTCTCGCGGCTGATGCTGATGGCGGTAGAGCGATTGCCCGTTATGCAGCGATTTGAGCGTCTCCAGCATGTCGAGCGGGAAAAAGTCCGTGATCGGCCGCCCGACGATGTCTTTGGCCTTCAGCGAAAAAATGCGCTCCGCACCTTCCGTCCAGACCATGACGCGAGCTTTTTCGTCGATGACGGAGATCGAGGCGTCCATCGTCTGGATCATCGTCTCAAAATAAGCCTCCAAAATTTCATAAGAGGTAAAAACGGCACGGAGAACAGTCGGGCGGTCGAGATATCCGACAGGTTCCCCTTGGTCATCGGTGACGAGCACATAGCTGTGGGTGCCGAGCAGTTGGATCGCAGCAGGAAGCGGAGCAGCAACAGTCAGGACGCCGACCTGTTCCCATGCGGCTGGCGGCTTGCTTTCGTCGGCAAAAATGTCGGCGTCCGTAGACGCGAGCGTACAGGCGTGCCAGCCGGAAGATAGCGGGGCAAACGCAATCGGTACGGTTCCTTTCGAGGGCAGCAAAGAAAGCGGTTGCTCCCGGTAAATCTGCATGTTCGTCTGGATCAGCTCGGCAATGCCAGGCAGCTTATGGTTCATCCCGATCATTCCTTTTGGAAGAGTGTATAAAAATGTAAACACTTTCTCGAATATTATACATTCGCTTGTTGAGTTGTAAAAGAATTTAGACAAAAATTTTGCGGATGTTCGCTCCTTTTGGTTGGCACGGCATTTGCAAAAATAAACAAGTGCAACGATTTTACGAAAAGCTTTTGAGGAGAATCAGCCATGACAAGACAAACCCATGCGCAGATTGCGGTAATCGGCGGCGGCATTATCGGGGCGGCGATTGCCTACTACACAGCCAAGGCTGGACTGGATGTGGTCGTGCTGGAAAAAGGCGAGCTGGCGTCAGGGACGTCCTCGCGCTGCGACGGCAACATTTTGGCGATCGACAAAGACCCCGGCTTCGACAGCCAGATGTCCTTGCAAAGCCAGATGCTCGTCGACCAGCTGACCCGGGAGCTGGAGCATTCGTTTGAATATCGGGCTTTGGGCAGCATTCTCGTCTGCGAGTCAGAGGCGGAAATGGAAGCAGCAGCGCAGTGGGTGCGACGGCAAAAGGAAGCCGGGCTGCCTTTTCGGATGCTGGATCGCCAGGACATTCGCCAGGAGTCGCCTTACTTTGCCGACGACTTGCTGGGAGGTTTGGAGTGCGCGACCGACTCTACTGTGAATCCGTACATGCTGACCTTTGCGCTGTTTGAAGGCGCGAAAAAGCACGGGGCAAAAATCATGCGGCGTACCGAGGTCAAGGCGCTGCGCCGCGATCAGGCGACGGGAACGTTTCAGCTCGAACTGAATACGGGCGCGATGACAGCGCAGCAGGTGGTCAATGCAGCGGGAGTGTGGGCGCCTTTCATCGGGCAGATGGTCGGAGTCGACATTCCGGTCGTGCCGCGAAAAGGACACTTGATCGTCGCGTCCAGACAGCTTCCGGTCGGGATGCGCAAGGTGATGGAGTTTGGCTACTTGATCTCCAAATTCGGCGGAGTGCGCCAGGTCGATGCCGAGACGGAAAAATACGGGGTTGCGCTGGTGTTCGAGCCGACAGAGAGTCAAAACTTTTTGATCGGATCGAGCCGCCAGTTCGTCGGCTTTGACACGCGAATCGATCTGAACGTGGTGCGCTGCATGGCGAGAAGGGCGCTGCGCTTTTATCCGAAAATCGCTGACTTTGCCATGATCCGTACGTATTGCGGGTTGCGCCCGTGGACGGAGGATCATTTGCCGATCATCTCGCGCGTCGAGGAAGTGCCCGGCTTTTTTATCGCGGCTGGACATGAAGGGGATGGGATCAGCCTGGCGGCGGTCACAGGCAAGCTGATGTCCGAAATGCTACAGGGACAGTCGGACACGATCATCCCCACCGAACCGCTTCGCCACGACCGATTCACGAAGAAAGAGGTGCTGCATCCATGAAAGCAGCCAGAGTGTTTACGACTGTGGACACGCATACGGGCGGCAATCCGACCCGCACGGTCATCAGCGGTCTGCCGAAGCTCCAGGGGGAGACGATGGCGGACAAAATGCTGCACATGCAAAAAGAGTACGACTGGATTCGCACCCTGCTGATGTACGAGCCGCGCGGCCATGACGTCATGTCTGGCGCTCTCGTGGTGGAGCCGTGCCACCCGGAAGCGGACGTGGGGGTGATCTACATCGAGACGGGCGGTTACTTGCCGATGTGCGGGCATGACACAATCGGGCTTTGCACAGCGTTGGTGGAAACCGGAATGATTCCGGTAAGCGAGCCGCTGACGAGATTGAAACTGGATACGCCAGCAGGCTTGGTCGAGGTGGAAATCCAGGTTGAGGGGGGAAAGGCGAAGCAGGTGTCGTTTACGAACATTCCTGCCTTTCTCTACAAGCAAGATGTCAGCGTCACAGTGGAAGGGATCGGTACGGTTACATGCGACATCGCCTACGGTGGCAATTTTTACGCGATTACGGACGCGCGGGCGCTGGGACTCGAACTGGCTCCGGGAAATGCCTCTGTGATCGTCGACACGGCTGTGCGCATTCGCAAAGCGATCAACCAGTCCCTGGAAGTCGTCCATCCGGCGAAGCCGTTCATCCGCGGCTTGACGCACGTGGAGTTTTACACGGACCCGAGCGCGCCGGAAGCAGATGTCAAAAACACGGTCGTCGTGCCGCCAGGTGGAATTGACCGTTCTCCGTGCGGCACAGGCACATCCGCGAAGCTGGCTACGCTGTTTGCCAAAGGCGAGATCGGGCTGGACGAACCATTTGTCCATGAGAGCATCGTCGGCTCGCTGTTTACAGGAAAAGTGCTGGCGGTTGCGGAGGAAGGCGGACTTCCCGCTGTCGTGACAACCATTGCTGGCAGCGCCTGGCTGATGGGCAAGCACACGATTTTTTACAATCCTGAAGATGAGCTGGCAAACGGCTTTTTGCTGATTCCGGCGGCCACAGACCATTAAATACAAAAAGTTGAGAGGAGAATGAACGATGGGAAGATTTGAAGGGGTATACGTAGCGATTGTCACGCCATTTACTAGCGATTACGAGGTGGATTACAAGCGGCTGACAGAGCTGTGCGACTGGCTGATTCAGGAAGGAGTCAACGGTTTGGTGCCGTCCGGTTCCTTGGGTGAATACGCCACGATGACAGGCGAGGAGCGGGCCAAAGTCATCCATACGGTGATTGCAGCAGCAAAAGGCCGCGTTCCGGTCGTAGTCGGCTCGGCAGCGCCGTCGACCCGTCAGGCAGTGGAGTGGGTGCAATTTTCCAAAGACGCAGGCGCAGCCGGGGTGATGGCTTTGCCGCCGATCAACTACAAGCCGCTGGAAAACGAAGTGTTCGCGCATTACGAAGCGCTGAACACGGTCGGATTGCCGATTATCGCTTACAACAACCCGCACGATTACAAGATCGACCTGACCCCGGATATTTTGGCGCGGCTGGCGAAGTTTGAAAACGTGGTAGCTGTCAAAGAGTTTTCCGGGGATGTGCGTCGCATGCAGGACATTCTCGCCCAGACAGACCTGGAAGTGATGGTCGGCGTGGACGATTTGGTGATGGAGGGCGGCTTGATCGGAGCGACGGGCTGGATCGCCGGCGTGCCGAATGCTTTGCCAAAAGAAGGCGTGGAGCTGTTCCGACTCGCGCGCGCAGGCAAGCTTGCGGAGGCTCAGGCTCTGTACCGCCGACTGCTGCCGCTGTTCCATTACGACGCAAGTCCGCAGCTCGTGCAGTCGATCAAGTACATGATGGAGCTGGCTGGCTTCCCTGTAGGTCCGACTCGCCCACCGCGCCTCCCGCTGGCAGACGACTACTACGCTGGGATTAAAAAGGCGTTTGACTACGCAGTCGGCGCAGCCAGCGGACGATAAGGGGGAAGGGCAGGCATGCACAGCAAAAACTGGATCGGCGGCGAATGGATTACGCCGCACGGAGCCGAGGTGACAGTCAAAAACCCGTCGCGCTTTACCGAGGAAGTGGGCGTCTTGCATATGTCGGATCGCTCACACGTATTTGCAGCAGCAGATGCCGCACGTGTGGCGCAAGCCGAGTGGGCGAGGAAAACAGGTGCTGCTCGCGGCGAGGTGTTGTATCAGATGGCTTCCGCTCTGGAGGCTCATGCAGACAGTCTCGCCAGACTCGCGAGCCAGGAGATGGGCAAGCAGCTGGGCGAAATGCGCGGCGAGGTGGCGCGGGGCATCAGTCTGTTGCGCTATTATGCCGGCGAAGGAATGCGGGCCAACGGCAATTTGATCCCGTCTGCGGATACGGATGTTTTGCAGTACAGCCGTCGAGTGCCGCTCGGCGTCGTGGCTGTCATTACGCCGTGGAATTTCCCTGTCGCGATTCCGATTTGGAAGATCGCTCCCGCGTTGATCTGCGGCAATGCCGTCATCTGGAAGCCGGCGGAAAACGGTTCTTTGACCGCGACGCGTCTGGCAGAAATTTTTGCCGAGACGAAGCTGCCGCCAGGAGTGCTCAATCTGGTGATCGGAAAAGGACGGGAAATCGGAACGACTTTGATTGAGGAAGCTGCGGTGGACGCGGTCAGCTTCACCGGCTCGTCCGCGACAGGCAGACAGATCGCGATTGCCTGCGCGGGACGCAACATCAAATGCCAGACCGAGATGGGCGGAAAAAATGCGGCGGTTGTCCTCGCTGACGCGGATCTGGACAAAACGGTGCCGATTTTGCTCAGCGGGGCATTCCGCTCTGCTGGGCAAAAATGTACGGCGACGAGCCGGATTATTGTGGAAAAGGCGGCTTACGAGCCATTGGTCGAGCGGTTGCAGACAGCTATCTCGCTGTGCAAGGTCGGGGATGCTTCCGATCTGGATGCTTACTTGGGTCCGGTCGCTTCTGCGGCGCAGTACGAGACAGTCGGGCAATACGTGTCTATCGCCCAGTCTGAGGCCCGGTTGATTGCCCAAAGTCCGGCTTATGCGGGAGCGGAGCACGGCTACTTTATCCGTCCGCAAATCGTGGAAGGAGTAGCGGCCGACCACGCTTTGGTTCAGGAGGAAGTGTTCGGGCCGCTGGCTGTGCTTTTGACGGCAGATGGGTTCGACGAGGCAATCGAGCTGTGCAACCAGTCTGTGTACGGGCTGAGCGCTTCGCTGTTTACCCGTGATCTGGCGAGTGCCCACCGCTTTTTGGACTTGGCGCAGGCCGGGATGGTGCGCGTCAATCAGGAGACGGCCGGGGTGGAGTACCAGGCTCCGTTTGGCGGCATGAAGCAGTCCAGCTCGCATACGCGGGAGCAAGGGCAAGCGGCGCTGGACTTTTACAGTGCCACGAAGACATGCGCGATCAAATACGCCTGGTAAACAGCGAAACCTGGCAGGTAAAGGTGTGGGAGGACTATGAACATCCAGCAGTTGTTTACGACCATTGACGCCCATACAGGAGGGGAGCCGCTGCGGATCATCACGGGCGGCATCCCGCCTCTCAAAGGCGAAACGATTTTGGAGAAGCGCCGTTATTTTCGCCAGGAGCTGGATCATATCCGGCGGGTGCTGATGTACGAACCGCGCGGACACCACGGGATGTACGGTTGCGTCATGACGGCTCCCGTCAGCCCGGATGCGGCCTTTGGCGTCCTGTTCATGCACAACGAAGGCTACAGTACGATGTGCGGCCACGGGATCATCGCGGTCGTGACAGCGGCGATCGAGACAGGGATGCTTCGCGTGGCTGATCCGGATGAGCGGATTGTGATCGACAGTCCGGCGGGCCGGATCATCGCGCGTGCCCACACGGATGGAGCGCACGTCCAGTCGGTCGCTTTTGAGAACGTCCCGTCTTTTGTGTTCGCCAAGGATGTGCCGATCGAGTGGGAAGGAAAGCTGTTTTCCGTCGATATCGCCTTTGGCGGAGCTTTTTACGCGGTCGTGCAAGCCAAGGACATCGGTGTCCAGGTCGAGATCGAGCAGCTGGCGACTTTGCAGGAGTGGGGCAGCCGGATCAAGCAGCAGATTGAAGCGAAGCTTGCGGTCGTTCATCCGTTCGAGCCTGAGCTGGCTGGCATTTACGGGGTGATTATCTCGGATGAGCCGCGTGTGCAAGGCTCACACTTGCGCAACGTGACTGTTTTCGCCGACAAGCAGATTGACCGCTCGCCGTGCGGCACAGGTACGGCTGCGCGGGTGGCGACGCTTTTTGCCAGAGGCAAGCTGGCTGTCGGGGAGCGGTTTGTGCACGAAGGGATCGTGGGCAGCCAATTCGTCGGTACCGTACTGGAAACGACGCAGGTAGGCGACTACCCGGCGGTCATTCCGTCCATTGAAGGCCGGGCTTTTATCACAGGTTTGCACCAGTTTGTCGTCGATCCGACTGATCCGTTAAAGGACGGCTTTTTGCTGCGCTAGGCATGGCAGGAGTGGGGAAAAAGGGGCTGCATGATCTGGGCGGCCTCTTTTTCATGCATATAACGGTGTCACAATACTGCCACGCATCCAGGCATCTGCTTTTTTCCGACACTTCTGTTATAATGGCTGGGACAAGTATAAACAAGGGAAAAAGGGGTTGAATTTTGTGCCGTATAAAGCGTTGCTGGAGTCCCACGTGGGTGGCTGGGAAGTCGCGATTGTCCTGTTGATCGTAGCGTACTTCCTCTATCGTGCGGGCAAGGAAAAAGCGGGCAAGATCGTACATATGCTGCTCAGACTCATGATGGTCATTATTCTCGTATCCGGAGCGTGGATGCTGTTTACCGTGCACGCCAGCGAAGTGTATTTCTACGTGAAAGGTCTGCTCGCGATTGTCGCTTTCGGCTTGATCGAGATGTCGCTGGGACGGGCGAAAAGACAGGAAGGCAGCATCGGCTTTTTCATCGGCTGTTTGATCGTGCTGGTCGTAGTCATCATGCTCGGCTATCGCGTATTCGCCTAGTCGCCTGGAAACGGAAATGTATGCATAGAGCTTTCTTTTGCAAGTTGCACGCTTGCAGGGGAAGGCTTTTTTTCATGAAACGGGATATGGCTGCTTGCGGTCAACCAAAAGGTCATGACTGTTTTGTTGCCTGGCCGGGGCTGACGTTGAGGCGGTCGGGCGTTGATCGCGGGACGGGAGCGGAAATTTTGGAGAAACACTCCACTTTATATAAAAGTAATGGCGGATAACTCCTTTTTTGATATAATGACGGTAAGCACGACCAAACGGAGTCACTTTTCAAAAGGAGGCGCAGCATGGCAGGACATACAGAGGAGTTGACCGTTGCCGGAGTCAAGACAAACACCCTTTTGCACATCCAGAGTCTTTTGCCCTCCTTCACGAAATCGGAGCAAAAGGTAGCGAGCATCGTTTTGCAGCAGACAGACAGCGTCATTTATTCTTCTGTGATCGACCTGGCTGAAAAGGCTGGCGTCGGCGAAACGACGGTGCTGCGCTTTTGCCGGAAAATCGGTTTTCGCGGCTATCAGGAGTTCAAGCTGGCGCTCGCGCAGGAGCTGGTTGCACCTGCGAAAAATTTGCACGGCGAAGTAGGCGAGGAAGATTCGCTGGAGACGATGGCGCAAAAAATAACCGCGACGAATCAACAGGCGATTGCCGATACATCTGCCCTGTTCGATCTGGAGCAAATCGAGCGTTGTGTCCAGCTTTTGCAGCAGGCAGGGACGATTCACTTTTACGGAGTAGGAACATCGGCTGTGACGGCGCAGGATGCGAAGTACGCGTTTTTGCGGATCGGACTGCGCGTGGATGCCATGAGTGAATCGCACCTTCAGGCGATGGCGGCAGCTACGCTCGGGCCGGGGGATGTAGCGATCGGGCTGTCTGTTTCCGGGAGCACGAAGGATACGATCGATTCGCTCAAGGTCGCGAAAGAGGCGGGAGCCACGACGATTTGCATTACGCATTACCGCCGCTCGCCGATTACGAGTGTCGCGGATATGACGCTGTTGACCGCCGCACAGGAAGGCCCGTTGCAGGGCGGTTCTCTGGCTGCGAAAATCGCCCAGTTGCACGTGCTGGACGTCATCTGCACGACCATTACGCTGCGCAACAAGGAAAAGGCGCTCACATACAAGGAACGGACAGCGAAAGCCGTATTGGAACGAAAATATTGATTGAGGTGAGAGGAATTGAAACTTGTCATTGTCAAAGATTATCAGGAAATGAGCCGCAAAGCGGCCGAATTGCTTGCCTCTGAGGTGAAGCAGCACCCGCAGACCGTCCTGGGGCTGGCGACTGGCGGCACTCCGGTAGGCATGTACCGGGAGCTGATCAAGCTGCACGAAGACGAAGGGATCGATTTTTCGCAGGCGCAGAGCTTTAATCTGGATGAATATGTCGGGCTGTCTTCGGCGCATCCGCAAAGCTATCGCGCCTATATGCAGGAAAATTTGTTCCAGCACATCAACTTGCCAGCAGACAAAACACACGTCCCAACAGGAGATGCGGCCGATCTGGACAAGGAGTGCGCGCGCTATGAGGAAGCGATTCGCGAAGCGGGCGGTATCGATATTCAAGTGCTTGGCATCGGCAACAACGGTCACATCGGATTCAACGAACCGGGATCTTCTGCGGAGTCGACGACGCGGGTGGTGCAGCTGACCGAGAGCACGATTGAGGCGAACGCCCGTTATTTTGCCAGCGTGGAGGAAGTGCCTACGCAAGCGGTTTCCATGGGGATCAAGACGATTCTCGGAGCGAAAAAGGTCGTGCTGTTGGCAAGCGGAGAGGCAAAAGCACAGGCTGTGCGCCTGATGGTGGAGGGCGAGCCGACAGCGGATGTGCCAGCGTCCTTGCTGCAGCTTCACCCGGATGTAACGGTCATCGTGGACGAGGCGGCGGCGAGCCAGCTGACTGTCGCTGCGACAAGTGTGGAAAACAAGCGGTAGCCGTCTGGCGCCGCTTGTTTCTTTTGTTGTTCACCAATCTGTTCCGAATATCTGTCTGTCCCTTATGCTATACTGGGAGTGTTGTCACGAAGGTTCACCAGATTTTTCTAAGGAGCTGATTTTCGATGAGCGCAAACGAAGCGTTGCTTACATTAGAAGGTTGGTATACGTATCATAATTTCCGCACGATCAATTGGGAAAAGTGGAAAGCGGCTTCCGCCGAGGAGCGCCAAGCAGCGTTGGACGAGTTGAACGGGCTGATCCGCACTTGGGAAGCGAACGAAGCGGAAAACCAAGGAAGCACGGCTTTCTATTCGATTCTTGGACACAAAGCAGACCTCGTGTTCATGTTCCTGCGCCCGACCATGCAAGAACTCGAAGAAATCAAGACGGCTTTCAATAAAACCCGCTTTGCTGCCTTTACAGATGCTCCGTACTCCTACGTCTCCGTTGTCGAGTTGAGCAACTATGTACATAACCCGGGCGAAGATCCGAAGGCAAATCCGCACGTGCGCGATCGCCTGTATCCGATCCTGCCAAAATGGGAGCACATTTGCTTCTACCCAATGAACAAAAAACGCGATTTGCAAGACAACTGGTACATGCTGAGCATGCAGGAGCGTCAAGAAATGATGCGCTCCCACGGCATGATCGGCCGCTCCTACGCTGGACGCGTCAAACAAATCATCGGCGGCTCCGTCGGTTTCGACGATTGGGAGTGGGGCGTGACGCTGTTCGCCAACGATCCGCTGGAGTTCAAGCACATCGTCTACGAAATGCGCTTTGATGAAGTGAGTGCCCGTTTTGGCGAGTTCGGCAACTTCCTGGTCGGTAACGTGCTGAATCAGGAAACGCTCGCGAAAAAACTGGAAGTGTAATCATCTGTCAAAAATCTGCTGTGCGGCTGCTAGTTGTCGCATCGGCAGATTTTTTTTGCCCGGGGGATCGGCTCTGGCTCGGTCTTTTTTAGGCGTCGAGCCTGCCAGCCGCAGGAAACCGATTTGTGCTCGGAACGTAGATGTAATAGGATGGGAGAAATGTGAAGAACAGAGAGAGGCTGCGCTGGGAAGCGATTAAGCCGGAAGGAGAGGGGATTGCAATGAAAAGCATCAAGCCAGGAAGAGGCCCGTCGGCAATGGGCGCGGCGGGAAGTGTCGTTGCTATTGTTTTCGGAGTATTTTGGACGATTATGGCATTTTTCATCACGCAAGATTCGCCGTTTCCCGTGGTCGGCACGATTTTTCCTTTGTTTGGGGTCTTGTTTATCATTATCGGGATCGTTCAGGCTGTTTATCACTATAAAAACGCTACAGGCAGAGAGCGGATGTCGCTGTACGATATTACGGACGCCAGCGAGGAAGGCGACCCGTTGAACCGCCGATTCGGCAAGGAGAGAGAAGCGGAAGCGGACACAGAGACGACAGGCGAAAAAGCTTTTTGTCCGTACTGCGGGCAGCGCGTAAAGGCTGGCTACCAATACTGTCCGGGCTGCGGGAAAAAGGTGTAAGGACACGGTTTCTTAACAAAGTCGTGGCTTTGGTTCCCGGAAACTTTTTGATACAGTAAAGAGGAAAGCGACATCAGAGCGGAGGGGAACAAGACTGGGCTTTCTAAAGCTGAAAATCGGCTATCGCACTTTAAAAACGGCGATCGGGACAGCGATCTCGATCTTTTTGGCTCAACAGCTTGATCTGCTGTACCCCGCATCTGCGGGCATCATTACGATTCTTTGCATACAAGTAACGGTCAAGCAGTCGTTCCGCACAGCGTGGAACCGGATCATGTCCAGCTTTCTCGGGCTTGGCATCGGGATGGCGCTGTTTTATTTGCTCGGGTATTCGCCTGTTGCCATTTTGCTCGCCATCCTGCTGTTTTTGCCGCTCGCTGTGCGGTTTGGCATCCAGGAGGGCTTCGTCAGCAGCATGGTCGTGCTCATGCACCTGTACTCGGCGCAAAGAATGGATTTCCCGTTATTGCTGAACGAAGCGGGACTGCTGGTGATCGGCGTCGGGGTCGCGCTGCTCGTGAACTTGTACATGCCGAGCCTAGACAAGGAACTGCGGGCGATGCAAAAGCAGATCGAGCAGCTGTTCAGGCAAATTTTGCGGGAGTTTTGCTACTACTTGCGGCATGGCGAGAGCGATTGGGACGGGAAAGAGATGATCGAGGCGCCGGGTCTTTTGGAAAAAGCGCTCAGGCTTGCGTCGCGCGACATCGATAACCGTCTGGGGCGGCGCGATGACTCGTACTACCAATACTTTGTCATGCGAGAAAAGCAGTATGAACTGTTGGAGCGGATGATGCCGATCGTTTCGTCACTCGACACGCAGGTGCCGCAGAGCCATTGGATCGCTGATTTTCTCGAACGGATCAGCGACTCGGTGCACCCGGGCAATACGGCGTACCGCTTTATCGATCAGCTTCGCCAAATGCGCGAGGAGATCAAGGAGTCGGAGCTGCCGCGCACGCGCGAGGAATTTGAGACGAGAGCGTCGCTGTTTTACTTGTTGCGCGAGATCGAGAATTATTTATTCATCAAGCATGAGCTGGGCAAAAGCAGTGAGGACAAAAAACCAGCAGCCGTAGCGGAGCCAACACCGGGCAAGTAACGCTTCGTGTGGCAAAACGGCAAAACGGCAAAAACGCCAAAGAACAAAGGCGCTTTCTTCTGAGCAAAACCGGAAGAAGGCGCTTTTTGTGTCCCAAACAACATCCCGACTTTTTGCTGAAAAAGGCGTGAAAGCTTGGCACTGCCAGCTTCTGCCCTTTCAGGCATGCATATTTATTCAGTAAATTTTATTTTTCTTGAATGTCTGAAAATATACAATTATAATTTAAATCAGAAATCATTTCCGATATTCGGAAAAAGTGAAAAGGGCCATCCATCCGGCAACAGATAGATAGGGGGATAGCAGGATGATTGAGGTTAAGCAGCTAGTCAAGTCTTTCGGATCACTCACCGTGCTGAAAGGTGTCACCCTCTCGGTAGAGGAGAAAGAAGTCGTCGTCTTGCTCGGTGCCAGCGGTTCAGGCAAAAGCACTTTGCTTCGATGTTTGAATTTTTTGGAATTTCATGAAGCTGGCGAGATTTGGATCAGCGGGGAGAAGGTTGACCCGCACAAGACCAATCTGAACCATTTTCGGGCAGAGGTTGGGATGGTATTCCAGCACTTCAATCTGTTCCCGCACAAGACGGTACTGGAAAATGTGATCGAGGCTCCGGTGCACGTCAAGGGAATGAAAGTCGCCGAGGCGAAAGAGCTGGCCAACGAACTGTTGAAAAAAGTAAACATGCAGGATAAGGCGGATGTGTACCCGGACATGCTCTCGGGTGGACAGAAGCAGCGCGTGGCGATTGCGCGAGCGCTTGCGATGAAGCCGAAAATCATGCTTTTCGATGAACCTACCTCCGCACTTGACCCTGAGCTGGTCGGCGAAGTGTTGCAGGTAATGAAGCAACTGGCAAAAGAAGGCATGACCATGATCGTCGTCACCCATGAAATGGGCTTTGCCCGCGAAGTCGCAGATCGCGCCGTGTTCATGCACGATGGTCAAATCCTGGAGCAAGGGCCGCCTAGTGCGTTCTTTGAAAATCCGCAACACGAAAGAACCAAGCAGTTTTTGCGCAGCATTCGTTAAAAACAGAGAAAACAGGGGGAATTTCAGATGAAAAAACGTGCAAAATGGTCCGGAGTTTTGTTGTCTACCGTTTTGTTGGGCTCGCTTCTGCTCTCGGCATGTGGCTCTCAAGAGAGCAGCGCGCCGGCAGGAGGCGGACAAGCAGCGGGCGGCGAAGGCAAAAAAGATTTTACTTACGCGATGAGCGGCGTGTACAAGCCGTTCAGCTTTAAAGAAAACGGGCAGCTGACAGGCTTTGACGTAGAAATCGGACAAGCGCTGGCGGAAAAAATGGGGATGAACGCCGTTCCGATCACGAACCCGTTTGAGACGATCATTCCTGGTCTGGATGCGAAAAAATACGACTCGATCATCGGCAGCTTGACGGTGACTCCCGAGCGTCAAAAAGCGGTTTCCTTCACGAATCCGTACTATCGCTCCGGCTCGCAGATTTTCGTGCAGGAAGGCAACACGACAATCAAGGGCAAGGACGATCTGAAAGGCAAAAAGATCGGGGTCGTCAAAGCTTCCAACTACTTGGACTGGGCGAAAAAACTGACAGATGAAGATAAAATCACCCAATACGACAGCGATATCACGGCGCTGCTCGACTTGCCGACAGGACGTCTGGACGCGGTCATTACCGACCAGGTAGTAGGCTTGCGCTTTATTAAAGAGGGTGGCGGAAAAGTCATCGACGTGGGTGAGCCACTCAGCTTCGACGAACAGGCGATTGCTGTGCGACTGGGCGATCAGGAATCGGTAGACCGAATCAACAAAGCGCTGGATGAAATCATCAAAGACGGCACCTACGAAAAAATCAGCCAAAAATGGTTTGGCCGCAATATCCTGCAAAAACAATAAAGTGGGCAACGGGGTGTCCGGTTTGGACGCCCCCCTTTTTCCGCTTCATGTGAGGAGGATTTCCTATGATCATCGATATTTTTCTGAACAGCTATCCCCTTTTCCTGAAAGCGACCTGGTTGACCGTTCAGCTCACGGCAGTCGCTCTCTTGCTCGGTTGCATCGTCGGACTGATCATTGCGTTTTTCCGCATTTCCAATTCCAAGCCGCTTAACTATTTCGCGCACTTGTACATTACCGTCATTCGCGGTACGCCTTTGATCGTGCAAATTTGTATTTTGTACTTCGGGTTGGCGAACATGGTGACGCTTTCCCAGTTTTGGGCAGGGGCAATCGCGCTCGCCGTTCATAACGGAGCTTATATTGCCGAGATTTTCCGCGGCTCGATCCAATCGATTGATCGCGGGCAGATGGAAGCGTCCCGCTCGCTCGGGATGTCGTACCCGCTGGCCATGCGCCGCATCATTTTGCCGCAGGCGTTTCGCCGGGCGATCCCGTCACTCGGCAACCAGTTCATCATCGGGTTGAAGGACTCGTCGCTGGTAGCGTACGTAGGGATGCAAGATTTGTGGGGAACTGGTCTCGGCGAGGCGGCTTCCAACTACAAACAGCTGGAGACATACATGGTCGTCGGCTTGTACTATCTCGTGCTGATTATGCTGTTCACCTATTTTGTCAACAGACTGGAGACGAGGCTTGCCAAGGGAAAAACACCGCGAAAGCAGGCCAAGGATACGAGTGTCGCAGCATAAGGCACGTTTATGGAGGACGAAGGAACTATGGTTCAATCAATCGAACGGACGATGAAAATCATCAGAGTGCTGATATCAGACGAAAAACACGCCTGGCCCATATCGGAGTTAGCAGAAGCGACCGGCCTGCCGATCAGCACGCTCCACCGTTTCCTCGAATCGATGATCCAGTTCGGATTGGTTGAGCAGGAGCCTGTCACCAAGCATTACAAACCCGGTTATACGTGGATGGAAATCGGCTTTATTTTGCACGAGAAGCTGAATTTGCGTTCCGTGGCTCGACCATTCATGGAGGAGCTGGCCAACGAGGTCGAAGAGAGCATTTTCCTGAACGTACTGGCAGGCAAGGACTCGATGCCGATTGAAAAGGTCGAGAGTCCGCTGAAAATTCGCATTGACGAGAACTTGGGGGAACGGATTCCACTGACGATCGGTGCCCCCAGCAAAATGATTTTGGCCCATTCCAAGGCAGCCGAGATCGAAAAAATTATTTCCGAGCAGCTGCCAGCGCCTTCGCACGAAGCGTTTCTGGAACAGCTTGCGGCCGCCAAAAAAGGCGGATATGCCATCAGCTACGGCGAAAAAACGGAAGGGACGATGGCAGTCGCAGCCCCGATCTTTGGCTACGGCAATCAGCTCGTGGCTGCGATTTCCATCAATGCACCGATCTTCCGCGTCCCGGATGAACGGCTGCCGCAGCTCATCGAAAAAGTAAAGCAGCAAGCAACCGCCATATCTGCAAGAATCGGCGGCGCTTAATCGCAACCTCCATTTCCGAACGTCATCGGATGGAGGTTTTTGTTTTTTAATGCTTACTATTGGAACTTTCAATTTTTTTGCCCGAAAAATCTGTGTTAGTGTGGAGGAAATCGAGAGGAGGAGCACAAGACATGTTTCCATTTCGGGTTATCAATCAACCAACAACGGAACAGCTGCTGGACATGGCGAGTGTCATCGAAGTGGTGGAGCAAGCCTACCAGATAAAATCGAGTCAGCAAGCGACGCTGTTTCCGCTGATTTTTCATGAATTTGCGGCAGGCAAAGCGGATATGGATATCAAGTCGGGCCATTTGCCCGGAGCGGATATATTCGGACTCAAGCTCGTCTCCTGGTTCGGCGAGAACGAGCAAAAAGGATTGCCGCAGCTGATCGGAACCGTGATGGTGCTGGACAGCCGGACAGGCGTTCCGCTGGGGCTGTTGAGCGGCGAGCATATTACATGCATGCGAACGGGGGCTGCTGGCGGGATCGGGGCCAAGTATTTGGCTCGACCGGAAGCGGAAAATCTGCTGATGATCGGGACGGGTCACCAGGCGCCTTTTCAAATCATCGCGACACTGATGGCGATGGACAACATCAAGCGAGTGTACATCAGCCATCCGCGCTCCTACGAAAAGGCGCAAAAGTTCGCGGCAACGATCAAAGACAGACTGCTCACGGCGTTCGTAGCGAAATACGAAGGAGAAGACTACGAGCGCTACGCACGTAAATGCGAGGTTGAGTTTATCGCGGTCGAAAGCCTGGAAAAGACGGTCGGAGAAGCGGACGTGATCATCACGGCAACCCCTTCCCGGACGCCGCTGATTCAGAGCGAATGGGTCAAGCCAGGGACGCACATTACGTGCATCGGAGCCGACATGGCGGGCAAGCAGGAAATCGACGAGCGACTTTTCGCCATGGGACGGGTCTTCGTGGATGACATCGGGCAGGCTGTGAGCGTGGGAGAAACCGAGATTCCGCTGAAAAAAGGGCTGATTTCGCAGGCGGACATTGTCGCGGAAATCGGCAGCGTCATTCTCGGACAGGCAGCGGGACGCCGCTCGGCGGAGGAAATTACGATTTTTGACAGCACAGGCATTGCGCTGCAAGATTTGCTGACAGCGCACCACATTTTGCAAAAGGCGCAAGCGAGCGGCGCAGGAGCTGTCGTCGATCTGTAGTAGCAGCTTGCGATCCATACACACGGAAATGCACGGAACAACCGAAGGAGAGGTCAAAGATGAGAATTGCCCCGTTTAAAGTAGAAGAATGGATGAATGCCTACGAGCTGGAAGCGGTCTACAACATCGCGGAAACGTGTGTGGACTCCCTGACCGTGGAAGAGCTGATTCGCCTGTC
The DNA here is from genome assembly GCF_013284375.2 of Brevibacillus sp. HD3.3A. Classification (NCBI taxonomy): domain Bacteria; kingdom Bacillati; phylum Bacillota; class Bacilli; order Caryophanales; family Paenibacillaceae; genus Brevibacillus; species Brevibacillus sp. HD3.3A. The sequence goes on along the minus strand of NZ_CP085874.1, from coordinate 4,702,411 downwards.
GGCAGAGCCGGCCGATTTTTTTGCCGAGATGGCGCAAAAGAAGCTGACGTACGGCCACATCGAAGGCTCGCCTGAGTTCCGCAGTCTCGTCGCGGGCATGTACAAGACGCTGACGCCGGACAATATTTTGGTGATGAACGGAGCGATCGGAGCCAATTTTCTTGCGCTGTTTTCGCTGGTCGGCCCTGGCGATGAAGTCGTCTCTGTCCACCCGACTTATCAGCAGATTTACGAAGTGCCTGCGTCGTTCGGCGCTGAGGTGAAGCTGCTGCGACTGGTGCCGGAGAAGCAGTTTTTGCCTGACCTGGATGAACTGCGCACGCTTGTCACAGACAAGACCAAGCTGATTTGCATCAACAATCCGAACAACCCGTCCGGTGCGCTGATGGATGAGGTGACGTTGCGCGAAATTGTGGAGATTGCCCGTTCGGTCGACGCTTACGTGTTGTGTGACGAGGTGTATCGCCATTTGCATCAGGACCCGGAGATCGAGGTTCCGTCTATCGTAGATTTGTATGAAAAAGGGATTGCGACGAGCAGCATGTCAAAAGTATTTTCGCTGGCCGGCTTGCGCCTGGGCTGGATCGCCGCGCCCCTCGACGTCATCAAAAACTGCTTCTCGCACCGCGATTACACGACGATCAGCTGCGGGATGCTCGACGACATGCTGGCGGTTCATGCGCTGAAAAACAGGGACAAGATCATGGAGCGCAATCTGAAAATCGTGCGGGACAACCTGCAAATTTTGGACGAGTGGGTGGCGGCGGAACCGCTCATCTCTTACGTCAAGCCAAAAGCGGGAACGACCGCCATGCTCAAATACGAGCTGGATATGCCGTCGGAAGCGTTTTGCATCGAGCTGTTCCGTGCGACAGGCGCGTTTTTGACGCCGGGAAGCTGCTTTGACATGGAAGGCTGGGTGCGGATCGGGTACGCTTGCGACACAGAGGTGCTCCAGGCGGGTTTGGCGCAAGTCTCGAAGTTTTTGCGGGAGAGAAGCTAGGCGATAAGCGGATTGCTTGCCTGGAAAAAAGGTGCTGACGATTGCAAGCGGCAGCAATGGGGACGCCGCCAAGCTGGCGGGGAGCGTATCCCGTTATTCATAGTGGTGCACTGTGCAGGTTGAACTTCACGTCCACTCTCGGCTACACTTTTCCGTATAGACGAAGAAGCGGGGGAGAGTGGTGCAAGGCATGGAGCTGCGGAATTTGAAAACGTTTCAGGTCGTAGCGGAGCATTTGAACTTGACGAAGGCTGCCGAGCTGCTCGGGTACAGCCAGCCGACGATTACTTTGCAGATTCAGGCACTGGAGCGGGAGCTGGGGCATCCGCTTTTGAACCGCGTCGGCAAGCGCACCTTTTTGACCCCGGCAGGGAAGCTGGTGAAGCAGCATACCGATCAGCTTTTTTCTGTCCTGTTGCGCATGGAGGAGGGGCTGAACCACCTGCATCTGCCTGTCGGCCCGCTCGTGGTGGCCGCGCCCGAATTTTACTGTACCCAGTACATGCCGCAAATGCTCAAGGCTTATGTGGAGACACATCCCCAAGTGAACTTGCAGGTCATCTCGTGCACGAGTCAGGAAGCGTTGAAAAAAATTCGCGCCCACGCAGCGGACATCGGGATTATTGCCGGAACCAGTACGCAGCAGGGGATTTATTCCATGGTCGTCGATTTAGAGGAATTTGCTCTCGTTGCTGCGCCGGATATGGTGCAGGGCCGTTCGATGACGGAAACGCTGACGCAATTCCCGTTTTTGTCCTATCAGGAAGGGTGTAATCTCGATGGCTTCATTACGGAGTGTCTGCTGGAGATCAGCTACGTCCCGCCCTCTGTCATCAAGTGCAGCAGCGAGGAGACGATCAAGCGCTCTGTGCTCAATCAGACGGGCGTCGCCTTGCTCAGTACGGCGCTGGTGGAGGGGGAGCTGCGAACGGGCGAGCTTGTCGAGTTGTACCGTTTTTCCAAAAAGGCGGAAACTTCGCTCGTCTGTCTGGAGCGGCGGCGCGACGAACCAGCGATTCAAACGTTCATGGAGCTGGTAAAAGACGTGTGGCTTTCGGTGCGGGAAGAGTAGGCCGGATGAGTGGCGGACGCCTTTACATGTTTTGAATTGGCAACGGGCATAATTTCTGGGAGCTTGTGTTGCAGCAGAACCAGAAACAGCAAGGAGCTGATTGTTACGAACAAGGATCAAGCGCCTGTGCGCTATGCCAACAGCATTTACATGAAGGAGCTGGTGCGCGAAGAGGATCGGCTTCATCCGTTCCCGATTTTTCGCCGCCTGCGCGCAGAAACTCCTGTCCGCTACGATGAAAACCGCCAGACGTGGGATGTGTTTCGCTACGACGACATTCAGCGAATTTTGAAGGATCACACGACGTTTTCCTCCAAAAGGATCGCGGATGCGAAAAAAGAAACGGTGCTAACGATGGATCAGCCGAAGCATACCCAGATGCGCAATCTCGTGAACAAGGCGTTTACGCCCAAAGCGATTTCCGATTTGACCCCGCGCATTGACTCGATCGTCACGGAGCTTCTCGACATGGTCAAGGACAAGCGGGAAATGGATTTGGTGCGCGATTTTGCTTATCCGCTGCCTGTAATTGTCATTGCCGAGCTGCTCGGCGTTCCGCCAAAAGACCGCAGATTGTTCAAGGATTGGTCCGATACGATGGTCAAAGGAGCGGAAGCCGATACAGACGAGGCTCTTATCCAGATGCACAAGGACAAGGAAAAAGCGGAAGCAGAGCTGTTCCACTACTTTCGGGCGATATTGGCCGAGCGGCGGGCTGATCCAAAAGATGATCTCATCTCCGCCTTGCTCGCTGCCGAAATCGACGGAGAGCGGCTGAACGAAGAGGAAGTATTGCGCTTCTGTATTTTGCTGCTGGTCGCAGGCAACGAATCTACGACCAATCTGATCACGAACACGATTCGCGTCATGACCGAGCAGCCGGACATCCAGGAGCGAGTGCGCCAAGACAGGGAGCTGGTCAAATCGACGATCGAGGAGACGCTGCGCTACTATCCTCCGTTCGTTGTGGTCGGCCGCCGCGCAGTGGAAGATGTGGAAATCGGCGGACAAAAGATCGCAGCGGGCCAGCAGGTCGTCTCCTGGGTCGTATCGGGCAATCGCGACGAGAGCAAGTTCGAGCAGCCGGATTTGTTTTTGCCTGACCGCAAGCCGAATGCCCATCTCAGCTTTGGCTTCGGCATTCACTTTTGCCTGGGAGCGCCTCTCGCCCGGCTGGAAGGGCAGATTGCCTTGGACAGGATTTTGTCTTCGCTGCACGAGATCGCATCGCCAAAAACAGCGCTGACTCCGATTCCAAGTCCGATTGTTTTTGGCGTGGAGAGTTTTCCCGTGACGTTTCAAACCCGTTGAGGCGCGGGAGACAAGCCGATTTTGCTTGCGGACGGCAGCCGAGAAAACGGGGCAAGAGCAGACACCTCCAGAGCAGAGGTGTCTTTTTTGTGCTTTTTGTTCACTGAAATTGAAGTTACATGTACAAAAGGAGATATAAAGTAAAAAATCCAGAAAATATCTGAGGAACAAATGTAAATTGTTTGACTATTTGAATGGGCGTAGGTATAATTTGGTTATCTTTGTTAGTAAAGTTAACTAACTGCTGTGGTGGTGATTGTAAAGGCGTGCGAGCTCCCAGAAAAACAGGCAACAGTAAACTCGTAAAGAAACTGAACAAGGAAGAAGTTTTGCAACAGGTCATCCAACACGGTCAGATTTCCCGCGCCGATATTTCCAAGCAGACACTGCTCAGCCGTCCGTGCGTCTCCGCTTTGGTCGATGAAATGATTCAGGAAGGATTGCTGCAAGAGGTCGGCATGGGGGATTCCAAAGGCGGCCGCAAGCCGATTCTTTTGGAATACAATTACCAGGCTTATGCGATTGCTGGAGCGATCTTCGAAGGGTCGATACTGGACATGGCGATTGCGGATATGAAGGGGGAGTTTCTCGCCCGTCATCGCAAGCGACTGGCGCAGCCGGCGAACGGGGAGACCGTCATCGAGGATTTGGCAGCAGGTTTGGATCGCTTGCTTGCCGAGAGCGGGATTCCGCGCGAGCGACTGCTTGGCATGGGAGTGGGATTGCAAGGGGTCACGCAGCGGGGAAGCGGTACGGTCAGCTTTTCGCCGAGTACGGGCTGGATGGGGTCGCCGATATTGCAAACCATCGAGTCGCGACTGGGGCTGCCCGTCATCATCGACAACGATGTAAACATGATGACTTTGGGCGAATACGTTCGCGGAGCAGGCACTGGCCATTCCAACGTCGTCTACATGTATGTGGGAACGGGCATTGGTGCGGGGATCATCCTGGATGGACAGTTTTACCGGGGGAGTCGGGAAGCAGCAGGCGAGATCGGCTTCATGATGATCGGTCCGGTACATAACCGCCCGAATGGCGCGTCCGGAGTGTTTGAGACGAATTTTTCCATACCGGGAATCGCGCAGCAGGCAAAGGGATTTCTCTCTGACCTTCAGGAAGGGTCGAGTGTCATAGAACAGCTCATGCTTTGTGCCAAACAAAACAGCGAAGCGAAAGCGCTTTTGCAGGAAGTGTATCGGCATTGGGCTTACGGCATGGCGAATATCATCAGCATTTTGAACCCGGAAATCCTGATTTTGAGCGGAGAGATGGTCCACGTCGATGATGAAGGGGTGAAGCAAATTCACGATTGGCTGACCGAGTGGGTGCCAGAGGTGCCTTGTCTCGAAAAGGCTGCTCTGGGGGAGCGAGCAGGTTTGATTGGTGCCGTCCACAGTGTATTGGAAGCGTTTCCGTTCACACGACTGCTTGACAAAGAGTGAGAAAAAAGAGGGGGAGTCAGTTTTGAAAAAGGTCAATCACAAGCTGAAATCATGGATGAAAGGCGTATTCGCCAGCTCCTTGGCTCTGACTGTGGCCGCGTGCTCAGGTGGAGGACAGGAAGCAAAGCCTGCCGACAACGGCGCAGGCGGCCAAACGGGCTCGCAGCCAGCTGCGCAAACTCCGGCTCCATCCGGTGAACCGCAAAAGCTGGTTATTTACACCGGACGGGATAAAAACATCTTTGAGATCGTGCTGCCAAAGTTCAAGGAAAAGTATCCGAATATTGAAGTGGAAACGCTCGAAATGGGCGCTCAGCAAATTTTGGAGCGCGTACGCGCGGAAAAAGCGAACCCGCAAGCTGACTTCTGGTGGGGCGGCACACAGTCTGCTCTGAGCACAGCGGCCGACGAAGGATTGCTGGAGCCGTACAAGCCGACTTTTGCCGACAAGATTCCTGACCTGTACAAAGACAAGGAAGATCGCTGGTACGGCGAGATGCTTTTGCCAGAGGTCATCATGTACAACTCGCAGGCGCTCAAGCCGGAAGAAGCTCCGCAAGACTGGGATGAGCTGCTCGATCCGAAATTCAAGGACAAAATCGTCATCCGCAACGTTTTGCCATCCGGCACGATGCGGACGATCTACTCCGCGATGATTTTCCGCCAAGGTGCAGATACGCCGGAAAAAGGCTACGAATGGCTGACAAAGCTGGATGCCAACACGAAAGAGTACACGCAAGACCCGACCAACCTCTACCTGAAGCTTGACCGTCAAGAGGGCGTCATTTCCTTGTGGAACCTGCAAGATGTTCTGCTCCAAAGCAAAAAGAACAACCATCCGTACGACTTCATCTATCCAAAGAGCGGAGCGCCGATCCTCGTAGACGGTATCGCTCTCGTCAAAGGCGCGAAAAACCTCGATGCAGCGAAAAACTTTATGGAATTTTTGATGAGTCCTGAGATTGCTTCCCAATTGGCGAAGGAGCGCTTCCAGTTCCCGGCCCGCACGGATATCAGCAAGGATGAATTGCCAGACTTCATGAAAAACCTGGAGCTGAAACCACTCGAACTCGACTGGGCTGTCATGGCTGCCAAAGAGAAAGAATGGATGCAGCACTGGGATGAAAACATCAAGGGCAAAGGCAAGAAGTAACTCGCAACAGACTAGACGGGAAGGAGCGTTCCTTTCCGTCTAGTCGCTTATGCCAACGTCTTAGGCCAAGCAGCCAGGAATGGCCATGAAGGAGGAAACAAAACCTGATGAGCAGCGTAACACTTGATCACGTCCACAAAAAGTTTGGCAATGCAAAAGGGGTAGAAGACGTCCACATTCACATCGAATCAGGTGAATTTTTTACGTTTCTCGGTCCGAGTGGTTGCGGCAAAACGACTACCTTGCGGATGATTGCCGGCTTTTATTACCCGACAGCAGGGCAAATCCGCTTCGGTTCCCAGGAGGTTACCTCCGTTCCGCCCCACAAGCGCAATACAGGCATGGTGTTCCAAAACTATGCGCTTTTCCCGCACATGACCGTTTTTGAAAATATCGCGTTCGGCTTGCAGGTGCGTTCTGTGAACAAGGCAGAAACGAAAGAGCGCGTGGAGCGGATCATGAAGCTGGTTCGACTGGAAGGCTATGGCGAGCGGCGCATCGACCAGCTTTCCGGTGGGCAACAGCAACGGGTGGCGCTGGCACGGGCGCTGGTCATCGAGCCGCAGATTCTGCTGTTGGATGAGCCGCTGTCCAATCTGGACGCCAAGCTGAGAGAAGAGACGCGTTTTGAAATCAAACGGCTTCAGCTGGAGTTGGGGATTACGACGATATACGTGACGCATGACCAGGCTGAAGCGATGTCCATGTCGGACAGAATCATGGTCATGCAGGGCGGAGAAGTGCAGCAGATCGGTACTCCGCACGAGATTTACCATCGTCCGGTGAACCGTTTCGTCGCTTCGTTTATCGGGGAGACGAATTTGTGGGAAGGGACTGTGGTCGGCATCGACCGGGATGAAGTGCAAGTGCGCATCTCCTCGGGACAAGTGCTCAGCGGTTTTGCCAAAAATGCGTCGCCTCGCGCCAAGCTGGCAGTCGGCGAGCAGGTGACCATGTCCATCCGTCCTGAATCCGTCCAGGAGCAGAGCGAAGGAGCAGGAACGAATATCGTCACAGGCAAGGTCGTCATGTCCGAGTTCACTGGCGCATGCGTGAACTACGTGACGGAAGTAGGTCAGGAAAACTTGCGCAGCATGTCCATCAACCTCGGCCGTCCAATCAAGCAACGCGGCGACGCCATCGGACTGCACATACCGAAGGAGAGCATCTATTTCGCCGGATAAGGGGGAAAAAGCTTTTGAGAGCAGAATTGCAGCAAGCGCCGACATCGGCCAGACGAAAGTCCATCACGGCTTCACCCGCCTTCGTCTATGTGCTGGTATCGCCACTCTTTTTGATTTTGTTGGCTTATGTCATTTATCCGTTATTCCAGACGTTCGTCGCCAGCATTAGCGTCGATGAGCAAATTACGTGGAAAAACTACACGCGCTTTTTCAGCCTGGAGCATACGGCCAATCTGGAAGCGCTGTGGACCAGCGTCTATATTTCTGTACTGAGTGTCATCACCTGCGGCATCGTCGGGGTGGCGATGGCCTTTTTGTTGGAACGGTACGAGTTTCCGGGCCGCAAAATTCTTTCTGTACTGGCTCTGGTGCCGATGGCTTTGCCTCCGTTGATCGGCGTTCTGTCGTTTACGTTCCTGTACGGCGAGAGCGGAATTTTTCCGCGGGCGATCAAGGAGTTGCTCGGCTTGGCCCAAGTGCCGTTTTCATTGAAAGGCATCTGGGGCGTCGTGGTCGTCCATACGTTTACGATGTACACCTACTTTTTCATGACGGCGACAGCCGCGATCAAAGGGCTTGATCCTTCTTTGGAAGAAGCGGCAGCAAGCCTCGGGGCAAACCGCTTTACCGTCTGGCGGCGCATCATTTTGCCGATGCTTACGCCAGCGATGGTCGCTTCCTCACTGCTCGTTTTCATGATTTCCATGGCGTCGTACACAGCACCGCTCATCTTCGGTATCGACCGGACGATGACGATGCAAATTTACTTGTCCCGCACGAATGGCGATCTCGACATGGCGGCGGCGCAGTCGACGATTTTGTCCATTGTATCGATCGCGTTTCTGTTGATCATGCGCTGGTATCAAGGCGCCCGCAATTATCAGAACTTGAGCAAAGGCGTGAGCGTACACCGGACGGAAATCAAGAGCAAAGCAGGCCGTTACACAACGATTGTGCTGTCGTTTATCGGCACGGTCATTCTAATGCTGCCTATTCTCGTGCTGGTGCTCATCTCGTTTTCGGTGGATGGGACCTGGACGGTGCAAATATTGCCTCCGCAATACACTTTGGACCATTACATGGACTTATTTACGGACAGCAAAACATGGCGTCCGATTTTGAACAGTTTGCAGTTGTCGGCGATTGCTTCTGTCGGAATTGTCCTGTTCGGGGTAGCGGCGGCCTATGCGATGGTGCGTCTCAAATTCCGCGGGAAGACGCTTCTGGACGTGTTGATCATGCTGCCTTGGGCATTGCCTGGTACGGTTGTGGCGGTAAACCTGATTGCCGCGTTCAGCGAGCCGACGGCGTTCAGCTTCGGGCAAGTGCTGATCGGAACATTCTGGATTATCCCGCTCGCGTATTTTGTGCGCCACCTTCCGCTCGTCTTCCGTTCCACATCGGCAACCTTGCTGCAAATGGACCCGTCTGTGGAGGAAGCCGCGCGCAATCTGGGCGCATCGTGGTGGTACAGCTTCAGGAGAGTGGTGTTCCCGATGGCGCTTGGCGGGATTCTCGCTGGAACGTTGCTGGCGTTTGTACAGTGTATCGGGGAGTTTGTCGCTTCCATCCTGATTTTTACCCCGCGAACGACTCCGCTGTCTGTCGCGGTATTCCAGCGCATGTACAGCTTTGAATTTGGAACTGCTTGCGCCTATGGCGTCTTGCAAATCGTGGTCATCATCCTCGTGTTGTTCATCTCTAGCAAACTGACCAAGGACAAAGCCGGAACGGCCATCTAGCAGACGACCAATCGGTTAGATCGCTTCGGAAAACGGCTTTTGCGCAAGCCCTGCGGCAGCATACGGGAATTGGCAAAAGGAGGAGCTTCACGTGGAAAGCAGTGAATCGATAGACAAAAATGCTTCGGTGGTGCAGCCGACCAGGCTGCCCTGCCCACCTATCCCCGCCTCTGCGCGGACGATGCAGGGGGAACACGGGCTGTTGGATTTGTGGAAAGCGATCAAGCCACTGGCGACGATCGCCAGCGCGATGAATACGGGAGCGCATCCTGACGATGAACATAGCGCGATGCTCGCCTACTTGGCGATGGGACGGGGCGTTTACACGTCCAGCATAATCGCGACAAGGGGAGAGGGCGGCCAAAATGAAATCGGCTGCGAGCAAGGGATTGCGCTCGGCATCATTCGCACGCGGGAGCTGGAAGAGGCGTCTGCGCTCGGCAATGTGACGCTTGGCATCCTGAGTGAAGAGCTGGACGATCCGATCAACGACTTCGGCTTCTCCAAATGCGCGGAGGAAACGTTTCGCAAATGGGGCGAGGAAGTCGTCTACGAGCGACTTGTCCGCAAAATCAGGGAGCTTCGCCCGGATGTCGTCATCGCCTGCTTTGAAAATGAGCCGACTACGCACGGACACCATCGGGCGATTACGTTGCTGACACAGCGAGCTTTTCACGGTGCGGCAGACCCTGAGACGTTTCCTGCTCACATTCAGGAGGGCTTGTTGCCCTGGCAGATGAAAAAGCTGTATGTGCCCGTCATGGACAACGAAGACTATCATGTGGCTGTTCCTGTCGGGGAGTACGATCAAAACTACGGCTCCTCTTATGTCCAGCTTGGCGAGCGATCGAGATTCATGCACAAGACCCAAGGGATGGGTGTCCACTACGATGAAGGCCCGACCTACAATTACTATCGTCTCGATGCGTCCGTCGTTCCGGCGGCGGAAAAAGAGAGAGACTTTTTTGCCGGATTGCCGTTCACGTTTGCCGATCTGGCCCGAAGCGTCGCCCAAAAAGGGGAATCCGAGCTGGCTCGCATCCTCGATACGATGCACGATGCGGCGAATGAAGTGCTGTCGGCGTATCCGCGCTTTGCGGAGGTGGCAAGCCGCGTCCACCGGATGAAGGCGTTGCTGCATGCCGTTCAGCTGGCGGTGCCCGGCTCTTCGCTCGACGAGGAGACGAAGACCGATTTGCTGTTCCGTCTGGGGATCAAGGAAGCGCAGCTCAACCGCGCCAGTGCCGAAGCGCTGTCGCTTGTGGTCAAAATCAAGCCGGAGACGGGCGAGTGGGTTCCCGGGCAGACGACGACAGTCACGGTGACGGCCTACAATGGCGGAGCAATCGAGGTCGAACATGTGCAGCTGCGCCTGCGAGTTCCGCCCGGCTGGACAGCCAAGCCGCTTACGCCGACCACTTTTCCGCGGCTTCCTTACAACCAGACCGTTTGCACCGTATACGAAGTGTCCGTCCCGGCCGAAGCTGCCTTTTTTCACCCGTACCGGCCGCCGATTTTGGAAGTCGAGGCATTGTACTTCGCCTTTGATATAGCAAGCACCATCCGGGTAGTGCCGGATGACAGCGTCGCTGTGCTGCCGCCTTATTCATTGACCTTGACGCCGTCTGCCGTTGTGCGGAACACGCTGCATACAGAGCAGCCCATCCCGGTAAAAGTAACATTGAAGCAATATCGGCCGGGCAGCACGACAGCAAGAGTGTCCCTCGCCGTGCCCGAAGGCTGGACGGCGGAACCTGCGTTTATCGATGTGCCGTTTGCTTTTCGCGGAGAGACGAGAACGATTGCCTTCACGGTGCATACAGGGCCGCAGGTGGAAAACGGGAAGTACGAGGTCAAGGCGCAAGTAACCCGCGCCGATGGAGTGGCCGAGAGCGGCCAGGATGTGCAGGTGATCGAGTATCCGCACGTCGGACGGACGTATTTCATCCGCCCTGCCAAGCTCACTGTTCAGGCATTCGATTTGGCGATTCCCGAAAATCGGCGAATCGGCTACGTCGCCAGCGGCTTTGACAGCCTGGACAAATATTTGCGCGCGGTAGGCGTGCATTGCCTCAACCTCGATGCAGACGAGATCCAGTCAGGCGATTTGTCCCGCTACGATACGATCGTGCTCGGCATCCGCGCATACGGGTTCCGCAGAGAGCTGATCGAGTGCAACCAGCGTCTGCTGCAATACGTGGAAAACGGCGGCAATCTCGTCGTTCAGTACCACAAACCGGAGGACAAGTGGAAGCCGCAGCTCGCGCCGTACCCGATCTTCATCGGCGAGTCGCTGATTGACTGGCGCGTTACGAATGAGCAGTCAGACGTGCGCATGCTCGCACCCGAGCATCCGATGTTTTCCGAGCCTAACCCGATCACCCAGGCAGACTGGGACGGTTGGGTGCAGGAGCGCTCGATCTACAACCCTTCACGCTGGGGCAGCGAATATACCGAGCTGATTGCCACCAGTGATCCGGGGGAGCCGGAGTTTCGCGGAATTTTTCTGACGGCCCGTTATGGCAAAGGGACGTACACGTACAGCTCGCTCGCCTGGTTCCGCGAGATTCCGCAGCTTGTGCCCGGGGCCTTCCGCCTGTTTGTCAACATGATCAGCCAGAAACAGTAACGATCAAGACCATTCACTTGAAAAAGCTCTGATCTAACGTGGGTCGATCCATGGCAGCAGCAACGAAACACTCGCATACATAGCGCCATGATTGATATAGACATCAATCGTAAAAGCGAATGGAGGAGAGTTCATTGAGGAAGGGGAAACTTGCCAAGCTTTACACCATTGCGGCCGCGGCCGCGCTTGCCACGACTCTGGTCATCCCGTTGGCGCCACAAACGGCGCACGCCGATCGGGGAGTCGTCGATTTGTGGAAAGCGATCAAGCCGCTCACGACGATTGCCAGCGCGATGAATACCGGAGCCCATCCGGATGACGAGCACAGTTCCATGCTCGCCTATTTGTCGCTCGGCAGAGGGGTAGACACGTCCAGCGTCATTGCCAATCGCGGCGAGGGAGGACAAAACGAGATTGGCAGCGAGCTGGGCAACGCGCTGGGCATTATCCGTACCCGCGAATTGCAGGAGGCTTCCAAGATCACGAACATCCATCTGGAGAATCTCAGCCAGAAGATTGATGACCCCATTTTCGACTTCGGCTTTTCCAAAAGTCCGGACGAAACTTTGCATAAGTGGGGCGAGGATATTGCCTACGAAAGGCTGATCCGCAAAATCCGCACAATCAGACCGGATGTAGTGATTCCCGCATTTTTGAACGAACCTTCGACTCACGGCCATCATCGCGCTATTAATGTCATTACTGTCCGGGCATTCAAGGATGCCGCTGATCCAAACGTTTTCCCCGAGCAGCTGAAAGAAGGGCTGTCCCCGTGGCAGGTGAAAAAGCTGTATTTGCCTGCCCAGGAAAAAGATTACTCCGTCAGTGTTCCTGTCGGAGCGTATGACGAGATTTACGGCGCTTCGTATGTGCAACTGGGAGAAGAATCCCGCTTCATGCACAAAAGCCAAGGGATGGGCCGCCACTATGACGAAGGGCCGAGCTTTGGCTACTACAAGCTCGATCAGTCGATCGTCCAGACGAAAGCCAAGGAAGCTGACTTTTTTGAAGGCATCGCCTTCACTTTTGACGACCTGGCCAAAGAAACGGCAAGCCAGTCTGGCGGCGAAAAAGTAGCAAGCGAATTGAAGAAGCTGCAAAAGGATGCGGAAGAAGTGGTTGCCGCCTATCCGAGCTTTGCCGCTGTAGCCAAGGAAGCGCACGAGATGCTCGCTGACGTGCAGAAAGCGCAAAAAGACGTCCAATCGTCTTCGCTTCCCGAAGCAAGCAAAACCGATTTGCTCCATCGCCTGGATGTGAAGCAAGCGCAGTTGAACAAAGCCAGCGCGGAGGCATTGTCTCTGGTGACGAAAGTCAAACCGGAAACAAACGAGCTGGTCGCAGGCCAAACGACGAAGGTCACCGTGAGCGCGTACAACGGCGGTCAAGCCAAGGTGAGCGGCGTGAATCTGGCGCTGAACGTTCCGAAAGGCTGGCAGGCCAAAGCCCTGTCCACGACGAGCTTCTCTTCCCTGTCCTACAATCAGACAGTCAAGACTACTTTTGAAGTAACGGTTCCGTCTGATGCAAGTCTGTTCCAACCGTATGCTGCTCCGGCGATCACGGCTGACGTCAGCTACAGTTTTGCCGGATCAAAAGCAACCAGCCATGTCACGCCGGCAGATGCTGTTGCGGTGCTTCCGGCGTTCTCGATGTCGCTTGCTCCAAGCGCAACGGTGTTGAACACGCTGAAGTCGCAAGAACCGATCCCTGTCAAAGTCACTGTGAAAAACTACAATCCGGGTGCAGCGAAGACAAACGTGTCCTTGCAGGTGCCGGAAGGCTGGTCGGTGGAGCCGAAAGCAGCGCCGCTTGCTTTTGCCGCCAAGGGAGAAACGAAGTCGGTAGCCTTTACGGTGAAAGCGTCGGCTTCCGTCAAGCCTGCACCGTACACGATTACGGCAGTGGCGTCCGGTGACGGAAAAGAAAGCCGCCATGGCGCGCAAGTCATTCGCTATCCGCACATCGGCACAACGTATTTCGTGCAGCCTGCAAGTCTTGCTGTCCAGGCGTTTGACCTGAAGGTGCCGGAAGGTTTGAAGGTGGGCTACGTGTCCAGCGGCTTTGACAACATCGATCAATATTTGACCCAGCTTGGCGTCAATGTGACCAACCTGACGGCAAAAGACATCGAGTCGGGCGATCTCGGCCAGTACGACACGATTGTTCTCGGCATTCGCGCCTACGGTTTCCGGCCAGAGCTTACCCAAAGCAATGCCCGTCTGCTGAAATACGTGGAGAACGGCGGCAATCTCGTCGTGCAATACCACAAACCGGAGGATAACTGGAAGAGCGAGCTGGCTCCTTATCCGATCAAAATCGGCACGCCGCTGATCCAATGGCGCGTCACCGATGAAGATTCGAAAGTGACCATGCTCGCACCGGATCACCCTCTGTTCAACGCACCGAACAAAATTACCGAGGAAGACTGGAACAACTGGATTCAGGACCGCTCCGCCTACAATCCGGCAGAGTGGGGCAAAGAGTATACCACACTGATTTCCAATGGCGATCCGGGTGAAAAAGAGTTCACAGGTACATTCCTCTCCGCCAAGTATGGAAAAGGAACGTACACGTACAGCTCGCTGGTCTGGTACCGGGAAATTCCGGCGCTCGTGCCTGGCGCGATCAGAATGTTCGTCAACATGGTCAGCTTGAAGCAGTAGAAAAGCCGGACAGGGCGCAGGGCTTGCCCGACGCGACGGCTCACGTTTTGCCTGGGAGCGAAGCGAGGCGATCTTTGTTCGTTTGGGTCGCCTCCTTTGTCCCGGGAGTTATTTTGACTCTGCCAACGCCTGGACGAAAACAAACGAAGCAAACAATCACGAAACCATCGCTGAAACATGTGTAGCTGACGATTCGGCGTAAAAAGGAGATGCGAGTAGGATGGACTACAGGGAACGCATATTTTCGCAGGAGGGAGCCAGTTTCCCGGGAAAGACATACGTAGAGGCTGTGCTGGAGCCGGCATTTAATGAGGCGAAGCACCACCTGCTAAAGCCGATGATGGCAATCAACAAAGCGCATTTGATCATGCTGCGCGAACAGGAATTGATTACGGACGGCGAAGCCAAAGAGATTGCCCGCGCCCTTTGCGGGATCGAGATGGAAGAGCTGCGCCGCGCTACTTACACCGGGCAGTTTGAAGATTTGTTCTTTCAGGTAGAGAGCCGTTTGCTGGAATTGGCGCCAGATGTTGCAGGCAATTTGCACTTGGCACGCAGCCGCAATGACATGGGAATCACCATCTATCGCATGGTGCTGCGCGAAAAATTGCTGGTGACGATCGCATCTGCCCTCTATCTGAAAGAGCAATTGCTCCTCTTTGCGCAAGAGCACGCCGAGACAGTCATGATCGGCTATACGCATACCCAGCAGGCGCAGCCAACGACGATGGCCCATTACATGATGGCAGCAGCTGATCTTTTGAGCCGCGACATCAAGCGACTCATCCAGGCGTATCAGACGTGCAACCGTTCCCCGATGGGAGCAGCAGCTCTGACTACATCCGGTTTTGGCATCAGCCGGGAGCGGATGCGCGAATTGCTCGGATTTGACGAACTGGTGGAAAATTCATACGACGCCGTCTGCGGTGCCGACTATTTGGGCGAGGTAGCGACTGCCGTACAACTGGCCGCGATCGATTTGGGGCGCACGGTACAAGATATGCTGTTGTGGTGCACGCAGGAATTTGGCGCCCTGAAAGTCGCCAGTCCCTACGTTCAGATCAGCTCGATCATGCCGCAAAAGCGCAATCCGGTATCGTTCGAACACATGCGCTCGCTTTTGTCCAGCAGCGCTGGAAATGCCACGACTGTTTTGACGATGATGCACAATACGCCGTTTGGTGATATTGTCGATACAGAAGATGACATGCAGCCTTACGCTTGGAAGAGCATGGCTGTGCTGGAGCAGATGTACCGCCTGATGGCTTGCGTCGTCGGGACGATGGATGTCAACAAGGACGTCTTGCTGGAGCGGGCAAAAGCGAGCTTCGCTACGGTAACAGAGCTTGCCGATACGCTGGTGCGCACGGATCGCCTCTCGTTCCGCAAATCGCACCACATCGTAAGCCGGGTCGTAAAAGAAGCGATGAGCGCCGAGCTGGCGGCTAACCAGATCAGTCTGGAGCTGGTCAATCGCGCCGCAGTCGAAGTGATCGGCCGCGAATTGTCGATCACGGAAGAAGAGCTGCGCTTGGCGCTTGATCCTGTGCATTTTGTCATGATCCGCAAGCTGCCAGGCGGACCGAATCCGCAAGAAATCAACCGGATGATCACCGAGCGCCGGGCTGTTCTCGGGCAGGAAAGTGCGTGGGTCGCAAAGAAACAACAAGCCATTGCAGTTGGCATGAACAGGCTGGATCAGATGATAGCTGAATGGAGCGTGGGGTAATGGCAGTGGTGCGGATACCTCTTCTGGCAGTGGACGGAGGGGGCACCAAATGCTTGGCGGTGCTCGTGGACCGAGCCGCAAGAGAAGTCGGCCAAGGCCGTTCCGGCTCTTGCAACTATCAAGGAATCGGCGAGGAAGCGGCCGCCCGCGAATTGATCGCAGCCATTCGGCAAGCGATGGCCGATGCGGTCAGCCGTGGAGCAGGGAAAGAGCTTGGCCTGGAACAGGCAGCGGGCGAGCTGGAATGGGAAATCGAATGCGCCGTGATCGGGATTGCAGGTCTGGATACAGAGCATGATCGGCGGGTGATCTCGCGGATGGTGAGCAAGGTGCTGTATCAGCTTGGCATCCGCGTCCAGCATTTGATCGTGGAAAACGACGGGTTTGCCGCCTTGCTCGGAGCGACGGGCGGCAAGCCGGGCATTCTCGTCATCGCCGGGACCGGCTCCATCGCCTTCGGAGTAAACGACGCGCAAGAAACAGCGCGTTCTGGAGGCTGGGGCCATCGGGTCGGTGACGAGGGGAGCGGATACTGGATCGGCAAGCAGGCGATCATGGCTGTCCTGCGGGCGGCAGACGGTCGCGGCGAGCCGACGCTTTTGCAAAATTTGCTGCTTCCGCATGCCGGACTGGAGCGTGTCGATGAACTGTTCAACTGGACGTACAGCGACTTTTATTCCGTGGAAAAAGTTGGGGAGCTGTCTCCGCTGGTCAGCCAGGCCGCACTGGCGGGCGATCAGGTAGCGACCCGGATTTTGCAAGTTGCCGGAGAAGAGCTGTTTGCGGCCGTTCGTGCCGTGATCGACGCTCTGGATATGAAGGAAAAACCGTTTCAAATGATCATGCAGGGCGGCGTCTTGCAAAACGACGATCGGGTGCGAACAATCGTCGTCGAGCGTGTCCAGCAGTATGCTGCCCAGGTGGTCATCGAGAAGGCGCAAAACGACCCGATCTACGGTGTCATAGCAAAAGGACTGGCGTATTTGGAGCGGCAGTCAGGCGGCAAGTGAGGTGCCCGAGATGAAAAAACTGATGGTAGTATTCCCCCACCCGGATGACGAGTCCTTCGCTTGCGGCGGCACCCTGGCCAAATGCAAGGCAGAGGGCAAAGAGACTTGCTACTTGTGCATCACATCTGGTTGCAAAGGGCGATCCGGACCATTTGAGATCGATTGCCGGGAAAAGCTGGCTCGCCACAGGGAGCAGGAGCTGACAAAAGCCGCGGAAGTGCTCGGCATCAAGCGGCTGGATTTGTTCCGCTATGCGGACGGATCTTTGCAGCATGCCGATCTGGCTGAGTTGACAGCCAAAATACGCGAGGCGATCGTGGAGTGGAAGCCGGATGTCGTCATCACGTTTCCGCCAGACGGCGTGACCGGACACCCCGATCATATCGTCACCTGCAAAGCGACCACGCTTGCGGTCGAGCAAGCAGAAGCGCAGCTTGCGGCGGATGAATATCCGGATTTGTACTACGTGTCGATCCCGCATTACTACGACCATTGCCCGGACAGTGGCCCGCAGCCTGCGGTTCCGATTACAGGCAAGGTAGACATCACAGACTACCGGACACAAAAAGGCGAAGCGCTGCGCGCCCACCAGAGCCAGGTGTATTCCGTCAACCGCGCTTATCCGGGCGTCATTGATGGCGACTTTACCGTGATTGGCTGCTATGAATACTACACGCTGGTGCGATCGGCGGGCAAGCCGATTGAGCCGCTGCGAGCGCCGAAAGGGATTCCGGTGATGGAGTTGTAGGGTGTCTTTGGCCCGTTCAGTAGCAATGAAAATATGCCTGTTATTTGGCGTGGCGGCTGCGATCCGGCGTTTTTGCGCGGAGAGCAGCCGCTTTTTTCAACCATGTCTGCCACGGTGCATACATCGTCTGTTTGATAGACCGCTTCCGGCGGGCATATAATGAGAGGAAGGGGAAGAGAAGAGGTGAGTGTTTATCACAAATCCGAAAAAAGGGCAAAACGATAGCAAAGTTCTGAGATATATTAAGGCGTACAACGAAATTTTGCACATGATCCAGAGCGGTCTGTATCCCGAAAATAGCAAACTTCCATCCGAGACAGACTTGTCCCAGATGCTCGGGATCAGCCGGATGACTTTGCGGCAGGCGCTTTTACTGCTCCAGGAAGACGGATTTATCGTCATGCGTCACGGCTCAGGCAGCTATGTCAGCAAGACACCTAACGTGAACCATGCCGGGTTGGAAAAAAAGACGAATCCCGTTTATAAGTGCTCACAGTACGAGATTGAGCTGGCAACGATCAGCTATCGGATCGATGTGCCGAATGATTATGTGATCAATACGCTTGGAAAAATCGTCCCTTGGGTTATGGGCGTTGATCGGCTCTATGAACATGAAAAACGGGCGAGAGCTTACGGATTCACGATGATTCCCTACGACACTTTTGAGGCATACTCAATCAACTACGCCGAAGAAGCGCAGCTCGCGGCGTTTGTAGACGAGCAAATCTATGAATACGCGCACAGCACGAAGCTCGAAATCAAGTTTGTCAAAGGCAACGACCTCATTAAAACGCATAAAATGCCTTCCCAAAACAATTGGTTCGTCTTGATTCTGGAAGTGATTTACGATAAGACGGGGAACATCCTGATGCACAATAAATTTTTTGTTCCGGAAGAGGACGCGCAGCTAACGATCTGCACGTATTAGGAAAGCGGTAAACAGCAGCCAGCGAATGTGTTTCGCCTGCCTGTCTGCCCTATACTTGCGGCATATGACAGAAATCCCATCAGAAGGTGCGCTGATGGGATTTTCGCTATCGTTAGAGAGAGGTTGCTATAATTTTTCGGCAAGCCAATCGACCGTTATTTTGAGCAGTTCTTCCGGTGTGGACTGGTCAGGATTGAGGCTGTCGCCTTTGACAAGGAGAAATCCGTGATCTGCCTTGTCCAAAATGCGCAAAGTCGCATCGTTGCTGCCTGCGTTTTTCAGCAATTCGCGTGACTTGGCAGGAGCCACAATGACATCCAAAGAGCCGTGAATGGCTAACAGCGGGCCTGTGTACTGTTTGATTTCTTCCATTGCTTTTGAATTTTTCATCGCCACAAACCACTGCTTGCCAAGGCGAAGCTTGCTGCCCCATGGCAATACGAAATCGTAGTAGCCATTTTTTATTGCCTGCTCCTCATACTTGAACATATCTTCGAAGTCTGTCGCGCCGTTGGAAGAAGCAGATGCCCACGTCACGAGCGCTTTGACCGATTCGTTTCTCGCTGCCACTACTTGCGCAATCCGGCCACCTTGACTCCAGCCGAGAACGCCGATTCTTGTTTTGTCGACCAGCGGGTTGTTTGCGAGAAAAGCGATAGCTTGATTGGCATCGAGCACGGAATCGTCAAAGTTGTTGTAGACATAAGGGACCTTGCTGTCGCCACCGCCGACAAAATCGATGCGCAAAGATGCGTACCCGTTTGCGGCCAGCTTGGCTGCCAGTTTTTTGTAAATATCCCCCAGCTCGTTTTTGTTTCCGCCCGTGCCATGCAAGAGCAGCACAGCAGGAGCTGGATGTTCTTTTGTTGCTGTGGAAGGCACTGTCAAAATTCCGGGAACGACGTACGACTTGTTGGCGATGGAGACGGGACTTTCTGTTGCTGTAATCGCAGCTGTTTGGTTTGCAGAAATCTTGTCCTGGGCGAATGTACTTTGCTGGAAGCCCGCAAAAAGCAGAATGAGAGCGAGTAGGATGTTGGCAGAGACATATTTTGGCTTGTTCATAAGTCCTCCTTGGATTTGACGTTTTGACGTGTTGACGGCTTGTGCATCGCAACCTCCTTTTCCAAAGTTCATACAACAAGAAGACTAATACACGTATAGTTGTATGGTTAGTTGTATAATTCATAGTAACGAGTGGATAATTTTCTGTCAATTATTAATTTTGATTCAGCCATTGTTTGGCATGTGCCAGATGAAAGGGAGGGAGGTGCGTTCATGAACTTTTTTCTCACGCTCTTTTCCAAATACAAGTGCCTAGTTTATACGGCGTTCGGTCACGAGCGATATTTGCAAATCGTCCACAAGTTGTCCGCCCACGGGGTGAAGTTTCGGACTCGTTCGTACTCATATGGTCGGAGTCACTTGGGAGCAGACAGCGCAGGGATGTTTCCGCGCGAGGATCGTACCCAGTACGATATTTACGTGAAAAAAGAAGACGAGCACACGGCGCATATGGCGATTCATTCTAAATGAAAAAAAACGGGGTTCGGAGCGTAATCTTCCGGCCGCTCTATACGAACCGATTTGCCATTCGATATAATGAAATGGGAAATTTATGAATGGAAAGAAAGCGAGGAGGTAACAGTCGTGTCCGTAGTCGAAACATTGAAAGAGAGAAGAGCCGTCCGCAACTATATTCCGAAAGAAGTCGAAACAGAGAAAATCCAGGCGCTGCTCGATTGCGCCGTTTTGGCCCCGAATGACCGTTTGCGCCAGCCGTGGCATTTTTACGTTATCAGAGGAGAGGCAAAGCAACGGTTTGAGGAAATCGCCAAGGCGTTTTTGCTGGAGCGTTTTCCGACCAAGCCGAATCTCGTCCAGGACTCTTTGGCTGTTTTGGAAAAAACACCGCTGGTCATCGTCGTCACATCGGATGTAATTCCGGGCGACGAGGCTTCATCGGAAGACAACGAATACGCTGTATGCTGCGCGATTCACTCCATGTGGCTCGCGGCGAAGGAGCTTGGACTTGGCATGGTTTGGCGCACGAGAGGAATCGGCTTGGTGCGCGACGAGCGCTTGCTGGAATTTCTCGGCTCGCCGGAAAACAAAAAGGTTGTAGGCACGCTGTTCATCGGCTACCCGGAAGCGGATGCGCCTGTGACAAACCGTGTGGCTGCGGAAGAGAAGACGACCTGGCTGTAACGCTGACTGGCTGAAATAAATAACAACCCGGGATTGTTTGGCACGTACAATAATGGGGGATAGGCATAAGCCCAAAATACAAGGGAGGTTTTGCGCATGTTCGGAAAATTGGCCGCAGACGCGCTCGGATTGAGCAATGTAGGGATAGTGGTAAAGCCAGCCGACTTTGACAAAGTCGATGCAGACGATTACGTCATGCATGAAGACAACGAAAAAATCTACTTTTTGATCAAATCCAAAGCAGACGAATATTGCTTTACGAACCTGGCGCTGATTCACCTGGACGGAACGAGTGCAACCAGCAAAAAGCGCACGCTGCGCCGCTTTTCTTACGGCACGCACAAAATCGCAAACGTCGCTTTGGAAACAGCAGGCACCGTCGACCTGGATGTGGAAATCAAATTTTCCATCGGCGACGTGCATTACTCGATTGACGTGAATAAAAAGCATTTGGAAGAGCTGAAAGATTTGTACAAGGCGCTGCTGAAGATCGCCTCGATCACGCGCGAGAACGAAATAGCGCTCCAGATTGCCCAAGAAAGTCTGAGCATTGCGCAAAGCACACTGAGCAGAGTCACAGGTCATCAGGCAGATGTATCGTCCCAGTTCAGGTCGATCAATCAGTACTCTTTCGACTGGCTCATGGACGCCAGGGAGAAATTCGCCGTCAAAGATTTCGGCAAAGTGTTTGAAAAGTACATTCAAAACTAGAAACGATCGAGGGAGTGCCCCATGCAGAGCTTTCAAGAGCGCCGTTTTACGGATGCTTGCTCAGGCATGGATGGCACTCTTTTTTTAGTTCCGTTCCGTTAACCAAGTGATTGAAGGATGACGCGAATCGTATTTTCTACGAAGGAGCGTTGTGGACGGGCTTTCAACAGGACAGTCAGCCCGATCAACGAGACGATCAGCGACTGCGAGACGGCCTTGGCATCTATTCCGGGGTCGATTTCGCCTGATTTGATTCCGCGCTCGATCGTTTCCTGAAAGATGACCGCCAAATACATCTGATGCTCTCTGGTCAAAATCTCGAATTTTTCATCGTGCGGAGCAAGCTCGACCATCGTATTGATGCAAAAGCAGCCCCGACTGAGATCACCTGCATATTCCTCTTCCACCACTTGTTCAAAAAAAGCGCGAAACGCCTCTTTGACAGATGGCTTGCTCTGCAGCCGATTCCGCACTTCGGATGCGTGCGACATCGTGTATTTGCGCAAGGCGGTTTCAAACAGTTCCTTTTTGTCGCCAAAAGCCGAATAGATGCTGGGGCGCTGGATTCCCATCCTGGCTGTCAGATCGCTTAAAGAAGTCGCTTCGTACCCTTTCTCCCAAAAAAGCTGCATGGCAGCATCCAATACTTTTTCTTCGTCAAACTCGCGTGTTCTCGCCATTTTTGTTTTTGTCCCTTTCGATATGGGTGAATGTATTCATTACTTATCGGTATGATATATTTTATGGTTTTTGGCTAGTGTTGTCAAATGAGAGTATCCTGGCTTCGAGGGAGAAGCGGTGTTGGTGCGGGGTTTTGCGTTGGCGGATGTTTTTGTTGACTGCGAAAGAAGAGGTGGGATATATTTACTGGGCATGATAATGTACCGAATGGTAAGTTATTGTGGTTGGTGGTTGGATTTTTTATTAAGCATAGAATCGAGGTGAGTTCAAAATGAAAGAGGCTATGGAGAATGAGGTGGTTCGGGTAGACGGGGCGGTGGATTTGGTGGAGCTGGGACAGTCGGCGGATTTGGAAAAGCCGATGCAGTTGGAAAAGGTGGAACAGCCAGGTCGGTCGGTGAAGCTGGAACAGTCAGCGCATCTAGAACAATCGGCGCAACTGGAACAGCCAGTACAGCCGACGCTGTGCGATTCCGATGCTGTTCAAGGCTCTGGCATTTCCAGGCTGGTTACGTGGCTGTTTGCCGTGGCATGCGGGATGTCGGTAGCTACGATCTACTTCGCCCAGCCATTGCTCGATCATCTGTCGAGGGAGTTTGGCATCGACTACTCTGTTATCGGGAGCGTGATTACGGTCACGCAAGTGTGTTACGGAGCGGGATTGTTGCTGCTTGTGCCGTTAGGCGATTTGTTGAACCAGCGGCGATTGATCATCACACAGATGCTGTTATCTGTTTTGGCGCTTGTGCTGGTAGGAACGGCTTCCAGCAGCGCGATTCTGTACGCGGGTATCGCACTCGTGGGATTGTTGGCGGTCGTGACGCAAACGCTCGTGGCGTTCGCAGCGACCATGGCGTCGTCTGCCGAACGCGGTCGAGTCGTTGGGGTGATCACAAGCGGAATCGTCATTGGTATTTTGCTCGCCAGAACCGTTGCCGGATCGCTTACTGATTTGGCTGGATGGCGCGCCGTTTATCTCGTCTTCGCGGCATTGATGCTGCTGGTCGTTGGCGTGTTGTGGAAGGTGTTGCCGAATATCGAGCGAACGGTAAAGCCGCTATCCTACTCCCAGTTGCTGAAGTCCGTGTTCGTCTTGTTCGCCGAGGTGCGGATCCTGCGGGTACGTGCGATTTTGGCCCTGCTGATTTTTGCCGCGTTCAGCATTTTATGGACACCGCTGGCATTG
Source organism: Brevibacillus sp. HD3.3A (assembly GCF_013284375.2). NCBI lineage: Bacteria > Bacillati > Bacillota > Bacilli > Caryophanales > Paenibacillaceae > Brevibacillus > Brevibacillus sp. HD3.3A. The sequence goes on along the minus strand of NZ_CP085874.1, from coordinate 4,679,005 downwards.
CCGCTCAGTGCGCCGCCGTTGTCTCTCTCGCACACGGCCATCGGGGCGTTCGGACTGGCCGGAGTTGCTGGCGCCTTGGCGGCAGCGCGGGCAGGGAAGTTGGCTGATCTGGGTTACGGGCAAAAAACGACTGGCGTTGCTCTCAGCCTCTTGTTGCTGTCTTGGTTTTTCATCCGCTATACAGAGCAGTCGCTGTTGGTGCTCGTTATTGGCATCGTTCTGCTGGACTTGGCGGTACAGGCCGTCCACGTCACGAATCAAAGCATGATTTTGCCGATCCGCCCAGAAGCACGCAGTCGGCTGACGGCGGGATACATGGTCTTTTATTCCATCGGAAGCGCTGTTGGCTCGATCAGCTCTACTTATGTATATACGCATTACGGTTGGGACGGAGTGTGCTTGCTTGGAGCTTCGGTGAGCGCGGTGGCACTTTTGTTTTGGAGCATGACAAGAGGGGCGAGGGGGATGGAAAGGGGGGAGAGTAAGTAGTCAGGGCGAGGTAAGAGCAAAAGCCAAGGGCAAGAGCGAAGGGCAAAAACCAAGGGCAAAAACCAAGGGCAAAAACCAAGGGCAAAAACCAAGGGCAAGAGCCAAGGCAAATTAATTGATTTAATGGAGAAGGTTATCGAAATGAGGATAAAAGCTTGTGTATAGGTAAGGAATAATGTCGAGTTTTGTAAATCTGTAGTAATTGCAGAAAGTGAATATAGTTGGTTATAATGAAAGTGAAATTTACAAATATTGGGGTGTTTGTTTTTATGAGGAAAATATCATCGTTAGTTGCCATTCTTTTTGTGGTAAGTGCCTTCTCAATCCCAGCGTCTGGATCTCAGGGAAAAACAAATGCGAACGCTTTTTGGCCAGGAGGTGGATTTTCTAATAGTAAATATTCCAAATTAACATATTCAACTAGTAACGCTGTAGATAGACTTGGGTACTCTAGATATGTCGATGATGCTGTAAATGAATTTGATTCAATCAGTGATGCAAATATTGGATTTAGGAAATTATCAAGTGGTGACGGTGAAATGTTAAGTATAGTGATGGATGAAAAAAATTCTAGTGAGTATGCAAGAGATGCATTCGGGATTATGATCCCGTTTAAAATTGATCCCAAAACTACTAGCTATGAGCGCGCATCTAATTATGAAACATGGGCTTATGCAAAAATTTGGTTGAATGATTATATGATGAAACAGCACAAATTTACTTCGGATGAGCGCAATAAAACTACTATTCATGAAATTGGTCATGCCTTTGCTATGGAGCATCAGTATGATGGTGTGAAATCAGTCATGGTTTCAGGACAAATCAGCTATCCTGACTTCAGCAATTAGATATATCGAACCTTCAATGGAAGTATTAATGAGGAGGATATAATAAAATGAATAAAAGGACTAAACTAACTATTGGAATAATTGCAATGGCTGCAGCAATTGTCGGAATTAATTACACATCTGGTACGCTTATGGCGAAAACGGAAGGAATGAAAGTATTTTCTTACCATGCCGATTATAAAGTTTATGAAGATATGGAAGAATTAGAGAGTCAATCCCCAATAATTGTAAATGCTAAATTTACCGGAGAAAGAGAAACAATTCTCGGAGATTCTGTCACCGATTTCATACCTTTTTCGAAATCAAAAGTTAAGATTAAAAAGGTTATGAAAGGCGATCTTGAGGAAGAGGACAATGTGCTGGTCTTCGAGCCAGCTGCAATAGATAGCGAGAAAAATGAGTTTGTTACGGTTGAAGGGTATAATTTAATGAATGAAGAAGGAGAGTACACGTTGTTCTTACGAGATACTCCAAAAGAAAACTCCTACCAAATTGTCGGAATGTACCAAGGAAAGTACGATCACTCAATTAACGATAATGTTAAAAATCGTACGTTTATAACAGATTTTGAAGATGCAATATATGATGATGTAGCAAATGAAGAAATTATTGGGGATAATTTGAATCATTTTCAAAAATTAAAAGATAAAGTAGTTCAGAAGTATAATTGGGAATAAATAAAAAATAATCCGTTGGCTATGTACTCCAACGGATTTTGATTATCGTGAAGAGGTGAAATATTACATGAAAAAATTTTTATCAGGCTTTATTGTCGGAGGTGTGCTATTTACTTCCATAAGTGTTTTTGCTGAACCTCTGCATCAAATTGCTGTTAGTTTTAATATTAAGGATGTAATAGTTGACGGTCAAAAGCTTCCTCTTGCAAAGCAAGCATTAAATTATAATGGGACAACTTATGTTCCATTGAGGCCACTCGCTGAAAGTTTAGGCTACACAACGAAATGGAATCCCGAAAAGCAAAATGTAGAAGTAATGAAAGCAAAGATTACAAGGTTGCTTAGTTCAGAGGAAATTAAAAAGGCATTTAAAGACAACGGGTTACCGTTAAATCCTGCAAAACTATCGTACTTTCCATTGAATAAAAAAACACCGGAAAGTTATCAAATTGGTGAGATGGAGCATCTTCATATATACGTTTATGAATCTTATGAAGAGCGAGTAAGAGGGCGGTTGGAATTTGAAGTAATAAGAGAGAGAACAGATATGATCGTTCCGTTTATTTATGAGGTTGATAATGCCTTGATTTTTTATGTGCCTTTTAACACAGAATTAAATTTGCATAAAAAAGTAGACGCCGCAATAGCAAAGCTAAGAGATAAGAAAAGTTAACTACTTCGTTATATGAAACAACTGCGTCCCAGCTCAGGCCGCTCAATCAGTACGCTTTCGACTGGCTGGTGGGTGCCAGGGAAAAGTACGTCGTCAAAGACTTCGGGAAAGTGCTTGAAACATATATTCAAAACTGGAAATGACAGAGGGAGTGTCCCGTGCAGAGCTTTCAAGAGCGGCGTTTTGCCAACGCAACGCTCACCCTGCATGGATGGCGCTCTTTTTTCCTTTCGTTAACCAAGTGTTTGAAGAATGACTTGTATCGTATTTTCCGCGAAAGAGCGTTGTGGACGAGCGTTCAAAAGGACGGTCAACCCGATCAACGAGACGATCAGCGATTGGGACACAGCGTTGGCGTCTATTGGCGGGGCGATTTCGCCTGATTTGATTCCGCGCTCGATCTGCCAGCGCGTGCGGAAAGCTTGGCCGGGCTGCCGCCTGCCTATACATGCGTCGGTCAGCTCGACGTATTCCGTGATGAGACGATTGACTACGTGACGCGTCTCGCGCAAGCGGGCGTAGACGTCGAATTTCAGTTGTATCCCGGCTGCTTCCACGTTTTTGAAGGGTTCGTCCCGCAGGCAGAAGTAAGCCAGCGTGCTGTTGAAAACTATGTGAATGCGATGGCAAGGGCGCTTAATCCGTAAGCGATAATCGACAGGATAGGGCTATCTGCTCCAGGTAATCTGACTTGGGGAGATGGCCTTTTCCCGTTGCTTTTCCGGCTACTACGTCCGAACAGCGCCTTTTTCAGTCTTTATGCAGCAGCTTCCCGATTTTCAAAGCAAGCTGAATTTGCAACAGCTCCTCCGAATTTTTTAAATCCATGTTCAGCAGTTCCTTAATCTTTTCAATCCGGTAAATAAACGTGTTGCGATGGATAAACATCGCTTTTGCCGCTTCGCTGACATTTTGGTTATGTAAAAAGTATTGGTCCAGCGTCACCATGAAGCTCGTGCCGAACTGTTGATCGTGCTCGTACAACTTGCCGAGCCGCTTGAGGAAAAAGTCTTCCAGCTCGCTGTCCTTGATGTTGGAATCGAGAAAATGATAGACCGAGTAGTCTTCAAAATGCGAGACATCGCCTTTGCTGTTGAAGCGCTGCATGAGCCGGATCGCTTCGTGCGCTTCGGAAAAGCTTTTGTGCAAGGAAGCAATCGTCTTGTAGGATCGGCCGATGCCGATGAAAAACAAGGTCTTCTTGATTTTCTCCGCAAGAGCGCTGTACAGCTCGCCAGCAAACTGCTTGGCCTCGCTGACGGAAATCAGCGGGCGATGCTCATGCTGCCCGAGCAAAATGATGATCCGGTTGTTGCGGTAAAAGCAAGTGACCTCTCCAGGCGCTTTGCTTGAGTAGTCGTAGACCAGATCCACGCATTTTTTGGCGATCCGGTCCAGCTCGTATTTGCGATCGACCATATCGGCCATCTCTTCCAGCTCGACAGGCTCGATGTTGATGACCATGCAGAAGTACGTGTAAGCCGAATTGAGTCCGTGCAGATCGCACAATGTCTGGATCGATTCAGCCGAGGTGATTTTGCCCGTCAAAAGATCGTCGAAAAAGTCCTGCCTGATCTTCAGCTTCACTTCCTCGATTTCCCGCGCCTTGATCCGCTCCAGCGCTACGATGGTAGAAGCTTGCTCCAGCACGATGTAGTCAAATTCGTTCAGCTCGCGAACCGTTTGCCAGACAACGATGTAGCCATAAATGTAGTTGGCGACGGCGACAGGCAAGATTCGGCATTTGACGTCCTGGTTTTTCGCGTGGTAAATCCGCTTGATCGATTTTTTGATTTGGCTGATATTTTTCGGGACAGAATCGGTAAACTCGCGGGTAAAAACGGGCCTGTTCTTGTTCAGCGTAAGGCAGGAGGCGAGCGGTATCGGATTCTCGGCGACTTCTGTCGCTTGCAGCAGATGCCAGTCCCGATCCAGGAACAGAACCGGATTGTTGATCGTCTCGGACAGCTCGGAGGAGATGCGGTCCAGGCCGCCGCCTTCCAGCGCGATCCGAAACAGCGCGTTGTGCATGTCCAGCGTCTTGCGGTTCAGCAAATCGTAACGTCCCGATGCTTTCTCGTTGATGATGGCGATTACTTTGGACAGCGTGTATTCAAAAGGCAGCGCCAAAAGCGGCAGGCCGTATTGGTTGGCGAGGTCGATCATGTTTTGCGGGATTTGATCAAAGTAACGCTGCATTTTGATGCACAGCCCCGAGCAGTTGATTTCTGCCAGTTCCTTGATGATTTTGTTTTGCAGTTCGGGATTGTCCTTGAAAATGTACCCGGTAGACAGCAAAAGCTCGTTGGAAGACAGCCAGTCGAAGGCATCCGGGTTCTCTATGATGTTGACGATGGATATGACATTGTCGATGCCTTGTTCTCCGGCAATGATCTTGATGCCTTCGATGGATTTGATCTGGAGCAAATCTTTTATGGTCAACATCGGGGATCACTCCTTCGTGTCGGACAGAAGCTATTTATGCAATGTGCACAATGACCTTCGCGTTTTTTTAGTTTCGATACACAATGACGTTTTCATGCCCCCTGTCTAAAATAATGCTGTAAGACAGAAGGCTTGTCCAATTTTTTTGCGAGAAAAAACGGTGAACACCACGAGAAAATGGGAGGGCGACCATGACAGACCAAAGCGTAGTGCAGGCTTTTCTCGAAGCTGCCGCAGAGGGAAACATCGAGGCGCTGAAACAGCACCTGGAGCAAGGCGTTGACATCAATGCGCGAAACAGACAGAAGCGTACCGCTATTTTGACGGCTGCGATGCACGATCATTTGGATGCGGTTTCATTTTTGATCGAAGCTGGTGCGGATATCGATTTGCAGGATGAAACATGCTTCAACCCGTTTTTGTACGCTTGCATTCACAACAAGCTGGAGCTTGTGCAAATGATGGTAAAAGCGGGCACAAACTTGGAACTTTTGACGCGTTTTGGCGGTGTCGGCCTGACGCCAGCTTGCGAAAAAGGCCATGTAGACATCGTGCGCGAGCTGCTTACCACGACAGATATCAATGTAAACCATACGAACTTCGTCGGCTGGACACCGCTCATCGAAGCGATCATTTTGGGCGATGGCGGCGAAAAACAGCAGACGATCATCAAGCTCTTGATCGAGCATGGCGTCAACGTGCAAATGGTGGATAAATACGGGGTCACACCGCTTGAGCTTGCCAGAAGAAAAGGCTACACCGAAATCGAACAAATTTTGCTCGCAGCAGGAGCGAAGTAACACAAGCTATGCGCATTCAGGCATTGTCTGGCGATGCGGATTTTTGCAAGAAGCTGGCAAGCTCCTCGTTTCACGGGTTCGTGCACAGTGTTTTTGAGCGAACGATCAATCTGAAATGTCTCGACGACAATGAGCTGTACACGATTGCCTGCAACAAGCTGGACAACGGTCCTAACACACTGGTGATCGATCTGCCTTCCCTCTCTGGCATGGAGGTGGCGGAAGGCGATCCTGTTTACGGGAAAGGCGACGAGCTGATTGTCGGATCGGGCGTCTTCATCTGCATAAGGCAAGCAACAAAGTGGGAAGCGCACTTGCCTTCCTATCCTTGTGACATAGACGTTTTGCGCGAAAATGTAGCGTTCATGAAGCAGTATGTGGACGCGAAGGGAAAAACGGGAGGCATGAAAATGTCTTCCCGCCCTGCCAGTTTGTTCGAAAGGGAGACGTCCCGCATGCTGAATGAGCGTGCCGAGGCGCTGTCAATCGAGCTGGCGAAGGGCAACAGCGAGTCAGCCAGCGAGCAGGCTGTCCGGCTTGTCGGACTGGGGCCGGGGCTGACGCCATCGGGAGACGATTTTTTGGTGGGATTGTGCATTGTATACAAGATGCAGAACATTCCCTGCTGTTTGTCATGCCGTTTTTTTGAAAAAGTGGTCGAGTCGTCCAGAGAGCTGACGAATGAAATCAGTTCCATCACGCTAAAAAAGGCAGCGAGCGGAAAAGTGAGGGAGTCGCTGGTCGACTTGCTTCGCTGCTTGACGCAAGGTTCGCGCGAAGAGCTGCTGCCAGCTTTGGAAAAAGTCGTGGGCATCGGTTCTTCTTCAGGCACCGATATGGCCCTGGGACTGATTTGCGGTTTGGAACGAAATCTAGAAGCCGGAGGGAATGTATGTCTACCAAAGTTGTAATCAAGCAAAGCACGTATTTTGATTCCGTGTCGCTGATGTCTTTGTCCACCAAAGCGAATCAGATTGAGGGCGTGGAACAGGCAGTGATTGCCATGGGTACGGAGATGAACAAGGAAGTGCTGAAAAACGTCGGCTTGCTCACGCCGGAGCTGGAAGCGGCGAAAAGCAGCGACCTGATGATCGTCGTCAAGGCGGCGACAGAAGAGCTGGCCGAGAGCGCGTATGTGCAAATCGAAGAGCTGTTCACCAAGAAAAAAGGCGGCAGCAAAGGCGCGAGCGAGATCAAGTACCCGACTATCGATTCTGCTGCGGCGAGCATCCCCGAAGCGAATCTCGCCATCATTTCCGTCAATGGCGCTTTCGCGGCGAGAGAAGCGAGAAAAGCGTTGGAAAACGATCTGCACGTCATGCTGTTCAGCGACAACGTGAGCATCGAGGACGAGATTGCCCTGAAGCAATACGCGCATGAAAAAGGCTTGCTGATGATGGGGCCAGACTGCGGTACGGCGATCATCAACGGAGTTGCCCTGTGCTTTGGAAACGCGGTGCGCAAAGGCAGCATCGGCATCGTGGGCGCGTCGGGAACAGGCAGCCAGGAAGTGAGCGTGCGCATCCACGACTTCGGCGGCGGGATCACACAGCTGATCGGCACGGGCGGCCGCGATCTGAGCGAGCAAGTCGGCGGCATCATGATGATCGACGGCATCAAGGCGCTGGAAGCGGACGCGGCGACGAAAGTGATTGTGCTCATCTCCAAGCCGCCAGCCGCATCGGTTCAGGAAAAAGTGCTGGCGCAGGTGAAAAACTGCACGAAGCCAGTAGTCGTCTACTTCATCGGCGGAGACGAAGAAGCCGTGGTGGCGGCAGGCGGCCATTTTGCCAAAACAACCAAAGAAGCGGCGCTCAAAGCAGTCGTGCTCGCAGGGGCCAATGAAGACGAGATCAACAAACGCGCCCTCAACTGGCCGCTGATCGAAGAAGTGCGCGCGAAGCTTGCGCCTGAGCAAAAATACGTTCGCGGCCTGTTCTGCGGCGGCACTCTTTGCGATGAAGCGATGTATCTCGCCATGGAAACGTTCGCGGACGTCTACAGCAACATCCAGAAAAATCCCGACTACAAGCTGAAAAACATTCATGAAAGCAAAGCGCACACGTACCTCGACATGGGCGATGACGACTTCACAAACGGCAAGCCGCACCCGATGATCGACCCGTCCTTGCGCATCGCCAGATTTTTGCAGGAAGCGAAAGATCCGTCTGTCGGCGTCATCCTGATGGACTTCATTCTCGGCTTCGGCTCGCACGAAGACCCTGTCGGCGTAATGCTGCCAGCGATTGTGGAGGCAAAAACGCAAGCGGCAAAAGCAGGCAGACATCTGGAGATTCTCGGCTACGTAATGGGAACCGACCTGGATACGCCGAACTTCGACGAGCAAGTGAAAAAGCTGATGGACGCAGGCGTGACGATTGCCAGCAGCAGCACAAACGCTGGACTTCTGGCCAGAGAATTTGTAGTGAAAGGGGCATAAACATGAGCAAAATCAACGAGCTGTTCGCCGGGAACATCCATGCGATCAACGTAGGGATCGAATTTTTCAAAGACGATATCATCAAGCAAAATGCGAATGCCACGCACCTGGAGTGGAAACCGCCAGGCGGCGGCAAGCCTGAACTGATCCGTGCGCTCGACAGACTGGAGAACGCGGCGCTGGCAGACAAAATCGCGGCGGCCAACAAGCTGGCAGTGGAGCGCATTATCAACTCGCAGCCGATGCTCGTCGGGTTTGACCAGGCCATCAACGTCGTGCCGGGCATGACCAAAACGACGATTTTGCACGCAGGACCTCCGATCACTTGGGACAAAATGTGCGGTGCGATGAAAGGTGCCGTAACCGGGGCGATCGTTTTCGAAGGTTTGGCAAAAGACATCGAGGAAGCAGAGCAAGTAGCCGCTTCCGGCGCAATTACTTTCTCTCCTTGCCACGAGCACAATTGCGTAGGCTCCATGGCTGGTGTCACTTCTGCTTCGATGTTCATGCACGTAGTGAAAAACAAAACGTACGGCAATGTCGCTTACACAAACATGAGCGAGCAAATGGCAAAAATTTTGCGCATGGGTGCCAATGACGAGAGCGTCATCACGCGCCTGAACTGGATGCGCGACGTACTCGGGCCGATGCTGCGCGACGCGATGAAGATCGCAGGCGAAATCGATTTGCGCCTCATGCTGGCACAGGCTCTCCATATGGGCGACGAGTGCCACAACCGCAACAACGCCGGGACAAGCCTGCTGATTCAAGCGCTGACCCCGCATATTTTGCAGACTGACTTCACGACCGAGCAAAAACGCGAAGTATTTGAATTTGTGGCAAGCAGCGACTATTTCTCCGGCCCGACCTGGATGGCTTTGTGCAAATGCGCGCTGGATGCGGCGCACGGAATCGAAAACAGCACGATTGTCACGACAATGGCGCGCAATGGTGTCGAGTTTGGCATTCGCGTGAGCGGCATGGCGGGCAACACCTGGTTTACTGGTCCTGCCCAAAAAGTGATCGGTCCGATGTTCGCAGGCTACAAGCCGGAAGACTCCGGTCTCGATATCGGAGACAGCGCGATTACGGAGACATACGGAATCGGCGGCTTCGCCATGGCTGCTGCTCCCGCAATCGTAGCGCTCGTAGGGGGAACGGTTGAGGAAGCGATCGGTTTTTCTACCACGATGAAAGAAATCACGACAGCGGAAAATCCGAATGTGACGATCCCGCTGCTGGACTTCCAAGGGGTAGCTACCGGAATCGACATTCGCCAAGTCATCCAAACAGGCATCCTGCCAGTCATCAATACGGCGATTGCCCACAAAGACGCCGGCATCGGCATGATCGGCGCGGGTATCACGTATCCGCCGATGGAAGCTTTTGAAAAAGCTCTCCTGGCTTTGACGGAGAGCATCAGCTAAAAACGTTTTGGACCAACAAGGCGCAGGAAGGCGGTTTGCGCTCGCGGCGCGACAGCAAGAAGTTAGCGCCGCGAGCAGGCTTTCCCGCGTGAGACTCTTTTCTTCCATGGATGGGAGTCTCCTATAGTGCGAGGAAGGTGAAAGTCATGGGACAACCCGCAGAGCAGATTTCGCCGGAGCAGCTGAAATCGTACGGGTATTCGGACGATATTTTGCCCAAGACGTCTGAACAAAGAGATTGGGGCGTGTTTCACTACATTACCGTTTGGATGGGCGCTGTTCACAACATCATGTCGTACATGACAGTCGCCGGATTTTTTGCGCTGGGACTAAGTGTTCCGCAAGTATTTTGGGCCGTCATGCTGTCTGCCGTGATCGTCTCGGCCGGCTATGTGCTGAACGGTCATTCGGCAGCGAAGTACGGCGTGCCTTTTGCCATGCTGCTCCGCGACTCCTTTGGCGTGAAAGGCTCGATTATTCCTGCCTTGTGCCGCGGACTGATTGCCGGAGTTGTGTTTTTCGGTGCGACAACGGTCGTTGGCGCCCAATCGTTGAACGTCATTTTTGCGAGAATTTTTCCTGATTACATGACGTGGGGAGCCGGATTCGATCTGTTCGGACTCAATTTCCCGACGATGCTCTCCTATCTTTTCTTGTGGATCATCACTGTGGCCCTGTTTTTGGGCGGAATGAACATTCTCAGCGTTTTCAGCAAATACTCGTCACCCGTCGTCTACATCTTCATTATCGGGGCGGCGATCTGGGCGATTACGATCGCAGGCGGAATCGGTCCGATCATGGAGTACGTTCCTGCCCAACCGATGGAAAATGGGCTAGTCTTCATCGCATGCGTAAGTGCGCTTGTATCGAACTGGGCTGGGCCGATTGTCAACATCTCTGACCTGACCCAGCGGGCAAAATCGCCGAAGGCTCCGCTTTATGGCTTGCCGATCGGAATGATCGTTTCCTACCTCCTGTTTGCCGTTACGTGCATCGGGTTGATCGTCGGAACGCAGATTGCCTTTGGAGAACCTATTTTCAATATCGTCGACGCAATTGGCAAAATTGACAATCCGTTTGCTGTCATCGTGCTGATCCTGGCTTTGAACGTCGGGGCGACCGGCTTTGTTGTTTTTGGAAATTTGTTGCCGGCAGGTCTGCAAATGACAGCGCTTTTACCTAAATGGTTTACCGTCAAGTCGGCCGGAATCTGGACGGCAGTCATCGGCACGCTCATCCTGCCCTGGAAGCTCGTCGAGAGCACGGCTACCTTGTACTTGTTTTACAGCTTTATCGGTTCCATGTACGGCCCGATCGCCGGAATCATGCTGTCGAGCTTTTACATCGAGCGCAGGCGCAAGCTCAACCTGGATACGATCTACGTGAAGCCGGGAGATAACGGCGAGCATGCCAGCGGCTACAACAAAGTGGCTTGCCTGGTCATGGCTATCAGCTTCCTGCTCCCGATGTCCGGGGCGTTCTTGCCCCAGGTGGCGATTTTGTCCATGTTGAACCAATTTGCTTTCTTCAGCGGGCTGATTTTGTCGTTCGTGCTCTACACGCTTTTTTACAAAAAGCAGTAAAGAAAGCGGACGACCTTGGCAAGCAAACAGCATGACTTTTTGCAAAAAGAAAAGGAGGTTTACCAATGGGAGAACTCGTTATTGTTGCTATCGGTGGCAACTCATTGGTGAGAGATAACGGTCGCGATTCGATCGCGGATCAATACGAAGCGGTGTGCGAAACCGCGATCAACATTGCCGACATGGTCGAGCAAGGCTTCCAGGTTGTCGTTACACACGGCAACGGCCCGCAGGTCGGCTTCGCGATGCGACGCTGCGAGATTGCCCATGAAGTGTCGGGAATGACGACGATTCCGCTCGTCAACTGCGTGGCAGACACGCAAGGGGGCATCGGCTACCAAATCCAGCAGGCGCTCACCAACGAGTTCGCCAAACGCGGGATTGCCAAAAAAGTGGCGAGCATCATTACGCAGGTGGAAGTCAGCAAAGAAGACCCGAACTTCCAAAATCCGACGAAGCCAGTCGGCTCCTTCTTTACGCTGGAGCAGGCGGAAGCGATGAAAGCCGAGCATCCGGACTGGGTGTTCATCGAGGACTCCGGGCGCGGCTACAGAAGAGTGGTTCCATCGCCGAAGCCCATCGACATCGTGGAAAAAGAAGCGATCCGCTCGCTGATCGAAGCCGGATACGTGGTGATCGCGGCTGGCGGTGGCGGCATTCCGGTCGTCAAGACGGGGGAAAATACGTACGACGGCATCGACGCCGTGATCGACAAAGATTTTGCCACAAGCCTGCTGGCTGAACAAATCGACGCGCAGACGCTGATTATTACGACGGGCGTTCCGCAAGTGTGCATCCATTTTGGCAAGCCGGAGCAAAAGGCGCTTGAGCAAATCACGATAGAAGAAACGAAGCAGTATGTGCAGGAAGAACATTTTGCCAAAGGCAGCATGCTGCCGAAAATCGAGGCGAGCCTGAGCTTTTTGGAGCATCGCGGGTCGCGGGTCATCATCACCAACCCGGAGAGCTTGAAAGACGCGATCGTCGGCAAAGCAGGCACGCACATCGTCAAACAATAACCCGATGCAAGGAGGACGCATGATCGTGGATTACATGAAACTGGCTGTAGAGAAAACTATCGAAGGGATGGAAAACAAAATCGGCGGGCCGTTCGGAGCGGCTGTCGTGCGCGGCGATGAAATTATCGCGGTGTGCAGCAACCGGATGATGGCGGATATGGACCCGTCCCAGCATGCCGAGATGGTGGCGATCCGCGAAGCGTGCAAAACGCTTGGCACGCTGAATTTGGAAGGTTGCGAGATTTACGCCACGTGCGAGCCTTGCCCGATGTGCGTAGGCGCGATCATCTGGTCCGGCATCAAGGTCGTCCACTATTGCTCGACTTCTCACGATGCGCATGAGCACGGCTTTTCCGATATGCACTTGCGCGACTACTTGACTGGCAAGGACAAGAGCGTCCTGAACATGATCAAGGTGGAGAAGCGCGAGGATTGCGATCACCTGTTTACGTACTTCCACGAGCTGAACAAAACGCAAAAGTAATCGCCATTTCAAAGAAAACAGTTGGGGTGAGGCAGCATGGATAAATCATTGCAAGGATTGCTGTGGAAAAAGGGTGACTGGGCCGCGTACTTCGGCCTGCTTGCCAACAACTTGACAAACCTTCTGACCATGATCGCTTTGTTGCTGTTTGTTGTCGGCTTTCCGGAAGAGATCGTGTACGGCCGCGTCGTTCCTGCGTTCGGCCTCGGAATCTTTCTCGCCAGCATCTGCTACTTTGTGTTCGGTTATTTTCTCGCCAAAACGACCGGGAGAAAAGATGTGACGGCACTGCCGTCCGGCCCGAGCGCTCCTTCGATTTTTACCGTGACGTTTCTCGTAATTTTGCCCGTCTATCTGTCTACCAAAAATGCGGAGTTTGCCTTTCAGATTGCCCTGGTCTGGTGCTTTTTTGAAGCGATGATTCTCGTCGTCGGTTCCTTTTTGGGCGATACGATTCGCCGCATGATTCCGAGAACGGTGCTGCTCTCTTGCTTGTCCGGGCTTGGCCTGCTTTTGCTCGCGATGAATCCGATGCTGCAATCGTTCGAGACGCCCGTTGTCGCGTTTGCTGTCCTCATCATCATTTTCTTGAACTGGTTCGGGAAAAAGCCGATTTTGGCGAAAATTCCTACAGGCTTTTTGCTGCTGGCGACTGGAACGATTCTCGCCTGGGCATTTGGCTTGCAAGATCCGGCAGCGATTGCTGCATCGATGCAATCGTTTGGCTTCAATCCGCCGACCGTGCATGTCGACTCGCTGATCCAAGGCATCCCGCACGCTCTGCCTTACTTGGCGTCTGCGGTGCCGCTGGGCTTGGCCAACTACATCTTTGACCTGGAAAACATCGAAAGCGCGCACGCTGCCGGCGACGAGTACAAAACAAGACAAGTGATGCTTGCCAACGGACTGTCTTCGATCATCGGCTGCTTCTGCGGCAATCCGTACCCGGTCACTGTGTACGTTGGACATGCCGGCTGGAAATCTCTCGGCGCCGGAATTGGCTATACCGTCGCGACTGGCCTGTCGATGTTCATCATCTCGCTGTTCGGAATCGGGGCGTTCTTGCTTGCGGTCATTCCGGTTGCGGCGATTGTGCCGATTCTCGTCTATATCGGGATCGTCACAGCCAACCAGGTCGTGCGGGAGACGCCGAAGCTGGAAGTCCCGGTCATCTTCATCTGCATGTTCCCGTGGATTGCCAACTGGGCGTTGACTTTGACCAATAACGTGCTGTCCGCTGCCGGAACGACCGGGGCCAAGGTAGGGGTGGACGTGATGGCGAACAAAGGCGTCTACTACAACGGTTTGATGCATCTTGGCAACGGGGCGCCGATCAGCAGCATGGTCTGGGGGTGCATCGCGATCTTTGCGATTACAGACAAGCCGTTGCGGGGCGCAATCGCTGGTGCGGCGGGGGCCGTTCTGTCCTTGTTTGGCATCATCCACTCGCCAACGGTCGGCTTTGCCCTAGATTCGTCCATGCAGTTCGTCTACTCGTACTTGATGGTCGCAGCGATTTTTGTCGGCAAATACATGATGGACAAAAACGCACCGCTGGCTAAACTGCAAGAAAAAGACGCGAAGGCATAAGCTGGCTGCGGCTGCGTTGCGAAAAAGAAAAGCTGTGATCCGAAACGGGGTCACAGCTTTTTGTTGTTTGTCTGGACACTCTTTATTTGCAACCTTTCTATATGGGAAAACGTAAAATACTTGTGCCTTGGATAAAAAAGGAAGTAGGAGGCTCAAGTGACTATAACAAAGGAAAATGATTCCTTGAAAATCAGTCGGCACTGGGAGTCCCTTAATGCGGGAGATTTAGGATTATAAAATCAGGGAGGGGGTTCCCCGATTCGACCGCGAATCCCTGGATACCTTGCTAAAGCTCCTGTCGCAAAAGAGCCGAGTCATCTGCATATCCACTGACGGCATTTTCGGGCAAGCAACTGGTGCTTTTGCAGTTTGTTCGGAAAAAGCCGACTTTCCCATTTCCGCAAACTGCGTTTCTATAGTAGACTTGGAGCATATTGGAAACCGCGAGTAGAGGGGAGGCTGGCATGAAAAAACGGCGTATGTTGCTGCTGGGAGCCAGTGGATATTTGGGAGCGCAAATTTTCCATGAGCTACAGCAGGATGCAGATAACGAGATTGTCGGCACGTGTTATTCTGCTCCGCCAACAGGAGAGCAGCTCGTGCAGGTCGACGTCACTCATCCCGCAGCGTTTGCCGCATTGCTTGCGGACTTTGCGCCGGAGGTCGTCATCTGGGCGTTGATGAGCGCGACCGATGAGCATGCTCTGATTACAGAAGGTTTGGACATTTTGCAGGCGCATCTGCCGCCAAAGAGCCGAGTCATTTTCATTTCCTCTGACGGCATTTTCGGACAAGGGACGGGTGCTTTTGCGGAGGAAGACCAGCCGCTGATGCTCTCTGAACGCAATCCGCTGGCCCGTTACTCGCGGGCAAAATGGCTGGGGGAAGAGCTTGTCCGGCAGCGCCGCGAACAGCATGTCATCGTTCGCATCGGCCCGCTCTACGGCTGCAATTCCCTGGGCAAATGGGACAAAAGAGCGGCGACGATTCGCCAGGAGCTTGCCGCTGGCCGACCGATCACCCGTACGAGCAATTTGTTCAAAACGTTTTTGCATGTACAGGATGCCGCTCAAGCGATCAAGGAATTGGCCGACAGCTCTTTCGTCGGGACGCTGCACCTCGGTCCCGCGCAAAAAGAAAGCTATTATTCTTTTGCTGTCACGCTGGCAAAAGCGCTCGGACTTGACTCTCGCCTAGTGACAGAGGATCGCCTGGATGCAGAAGAAGCCAGGGAAAAAGGGATTCCGCTGGATACCTCGCTGAACACAGGCAGGGCAAATGCGTTGTTGCGCACGCGTTTTCGCCAAGTGGGGGAAGCAGCGTGCAGCGCGGCAAAGGAAACAGAACGGCATTAGAAAAGAGGCAGGATGTGCGCCTGCGCTTGCACTGGCGAAACGATTCTGACCTTTTGCCACACTTGGAATGAATTTTCCGGAAAAGCGATCAAAACGGATGGCAGACAAAGGAGCGAAAAACATGAAAAAGATCGGATTAATCGGCGGCATGAGCTGGGAGTCTTCTCACGTGTACTATCGACTGATCAACGAAGCTGTAAAAGAACGACTGGGTGGGCTGCATTCCGCCAAAAGCATCATGTATTCCGTTGATTTTGCCGAAATCGCAGACATGCAGAGCGATGGTCGCTGGGACGAGGCGGGAGAGCAGATGGCAGAAGCAGCGCGGAGTTTGGAGGCGGCAGGTGCCGATCTGATCGTTCTGTGCACCAATACGATGCACAAGCTGGCGTCTTATATCGAGGACGCGACGAAGCTGCCCTTTTTGCACATTGCCGATGCGGCGGGAAAAGCGATAACCGTGCAAGGAATCAAGCGGGTCGCCCTGCTTGCTACCCGCTTTACGATGGAAGAATCCTTTTACACGGATCGTCTGCGCGAGCTTCACGGCATTGAAGTGCTCATACCTGATGAGCAGGAACGCAAAATCGTGCATGACGTCATTTACCAAGAGCTGTGCCGGGGAATCATTCGTGAGGAATCAAAGAGCGAGTATATGAAAATCATCAACCGTCTCATCAGCGAAGGAGCAGAAGGTGTCATTCTCGGCTGTACAGAGGTCGGCTTGCTGATTTCGGCCAACGATTGCGAGGTTCCCGTTTTTGATACATCGCTCATTCATGCGCAGGCAGCGGTAGAAGCGGCTTTGCTGAAAGCGGGAGAGTAAGCATGAATCCTTTTGCACAGACCCCGAAACCGCCTTACTACGCCGTCATCTTTTCCTCCCAGCGAACAGCGGGAGATCAAGGGTACGGGGAGATGGCGGACCGGATGGTGGAGCTGGCTGCGGAGCAACCCGGGTACCTGGGGGTAGAGAGCGTCCGCGACGAATCCGGCTTCGGGATTACTGTTTCCTACTGGGCCTCGCTGGAAGCGATTCGCGAATGGAAGCGGAACGAGGAGCACCGGGTGGCACAGGAAAAAGGAAGACAGATGTGGTACGGCCATTACATCACGCGCATTTGCAAGGTAGAGCGCGACTACACCTTGTAAGTGCAAACAAAACGGTCATGACCGTTTGATTGACCGCAAGCGCAAGCGGCCACAGCCCATGTCATGAAAAACAGCGAGACATTTTTCACAGAAAAAAGAAGGCTCCGTTTCTCTTTGCCTGGTGGCATGGAGGAGCGGGGCTATTTATTTTGCAGCCAGCGTTTTTAGGGGGACCTCTCTTTTGAGCAACCGGAAGATGTGTTGAAAATCCAGCTCGCTGCCATCTGTGCGAGACATTCGTCAACCAGGCGAGGGCAGGAAAAGAATGACACAACTAAAACAAACAAAAACCACTTAAAAACAATTCCTTTACGCTGGATTCACATCCACTTAATATTAGGCCCGTAAGATGGGACGTGAGGTCAGGAAATGAATATTCCACACAGGGGAGAGATTCTCAATGAGAAAGTGGCATTATCCTTTACTTGCGTCCTTTTTGTCGATCGCCTTTTTGGCTGGATGCGGACAAGCTCCACAGTCCCAAGCAAACACACAAGGAGCGGGGGCAAGTCAGGCGGGCCAACAGCAAGCTGCTTCGGGAGCGATTACCGTTTATACCGCGCTGGAGGACGACCAGATCAAGACGTACCTGGAATCGTTCAAAGCGAAGTACCCGGATGTGAAGGTCAACATCGTGCGTGATTCGACCGGAATCATCACGGCAAAGCTGTTGGCGGAAAAAGACAATCCGCAAGCAGACGTCGTCTGGGGTACAGCGGCGACAAGCCTTTTGGTACTGGAACAGCAAGGAATGCTGGAAGGCTATTCGCCAAAAGGAATCGAGCGTGTCTCCCCTGAGTTCAAAGATACGAAAGAGCCTGCCAGCTGGGTAGGGATTGACGCCTGGGAAACGGCGATTGCCGTCAACACCAAAGAGCTGGAAAAGCGCAACTTGCCGATCCCCCGCACTTATGAAGATTTGATCAAACCGGAGTACAAAGGCTTGATCGTCATGCCGAACCCGGCTTCGTCCGGCACAGGACTGTTGACCGTCAACGGGATCATGCAGCTCAAAGGCGAGCAGGAAGGCTGGGCTTACCTCGACAAGCTGCACGAGAACATGGCGATTTACACGCATTCCGGCTCGAAGCCAGCGAAAATGGCGGCGTCGGGTGAGTATCCGATCGGCATTTCCTTCGGCTACCGTTCCATTACCGAGAAGAAAAAAGGCGCTCCCGTGGAAGTCGTTTTCCCGACAGAAGGCTCCGGCTGGGACGTGGAAGCGAACGGCTTGATCAAAAAAGCGCAAATCAAACCAGAGGCCAAACTGTTCCTCGACTGGGCAATCACGGATGAAGCGATGAAAGCCTACAACCAGAACTATGCCATCGTCAGCGTGAAGCAGGACGGCGCGCCACTGCCAGAAGGCTATTCCGTAGACCCGATCTCGCAGCTGGTCAAGCTCGACCTGAAAAAAGCGGCGGAAAACCGCGACAAAGTTTTGGCTGAGTGGGAAAAACGCTACGCGACCAAAAGCGAACCCAAGTAAGCAGCGAGGAGAACAGCATGACACCATCCTATCTATCCATTCAAGGGGTCAGTAAACGTTTCGGTTTGTTTGCCGCTCTGGAGCACATCTCCATCGATATCGACAAAAATGAATTTGTCTGTCTGCTCGGCCCCAGCGGCTGCGGCAAAACGACATTACTGAGAATGCTGGCAGGATTGGAGCAACCGACAACAGGCCGGATGATCGTGGACGGCAGGGAGATTACCTCTCTGCCTCCGGCCAAACGCAACATCGCGATGATGTTCCAGTCTTATGCGTTGTTTCCCAATTTGACTGCGGCGCAAAATATCGCCTTTGGGCTAGAGGAGAAAAAGCTGGGCAAAAAAGCGATTGCCGCCAAAGTAGAAGAGGCGCTGGACATGGTGGATTTGTCTCATGCCGCCGCCAAATATCCCGGACAGCTCTCGGGCGGCCAACAACAGCGGATTGCCTTGGCGCGGGCTATTGCGCTGTCGCCTGATGTGCTGCTGCTGGACGAGCCGTTGTCCGCGCTGGACGCAAAAGTAAGGCAAAAGCTGCGTCGGGAGATTCGCCGTTTGCATGAACAATACGGAATGACTACGGTCATGGTCACGCACGATCAGGAGGAAGCGCTGACCATGGCAGACAAGATCGTCGTGATGAATCACGGCGAGGTCGTGCAGGTGGGTACGCCGGAAGAAGTGTACAACAAGCCTGCCAACCCGTTCGTCGCCGATTTTATCGGAGCGATCAACTTTTTTGCTCCCGATCGCTTTGAGCACAAGCAAGCAGACAACCAGCGATTGTTCGCCATCCGTCCCGAGCATGTGCGGCTTTTGCCGGACGAATCGGAGTGCGGCATCCCGGCAGTCATTTCCGAGATGGAGTTTCGCGGTTCCTTTTACCGGATGTTTCTCGCCTGGGAAGAGAGCGGTCAGAGCGCGACTGACGTGCTGACGCTCGATCTGTTGGCGACCCAGGCCCGCAAGCTGGGGCTTGTGCGCGGGCAAAAAGTGTGGCTGGAGTTCCCGCTGGAAAATCTGCTTTCTTTTGAGCAGGCAGACGTCAGCGCAGGACGGGGGTGAGCGCAATGAACGGAGTTGTTACCGCGCCAAAAGGCAAGGCGGGGCAAAAGTGGCTGATGGTGCTCGTCGTGGCCGGGCTGTCTGCCAGCGTGCTGCTGCCGCTCATCCAATTGTTTTCCAAAGCGTTTTACGACAAAAATGGCCTGTTCGTCGGTCTGGATAACTTCATCACCTACTTTTCCACTCCGGCCCTGTCGCAGTCGCTTCACAACACGCTGTATATTTCTGCCATGACTACGGCAATCGCCGTTTCACTCGCCTTTTTGTTCGCCTATGCCCTGACGCGCAGCGGCATCCGGGGAAAAGGCTTCTACCGGGCGGTCGCGCTGCTTCCGCTGTTCGCACCGACGATGATGCACGGGATTGCCTTGACGTATTTGTTCGGCAATCAGGGACTGGTGACGACGGGGATTTTCGGCTTGCTGCCGTTTCAGTGGGACGTGGATCTGTACGGGCCAGTCGGGATCGTTTTGACGGAAATCGTCTACGTGTTTCCGCAGGCGTACCTGATTTTGGCTGTCTCGCTCGCCTTTGCCGACTACCAGCTATACGAAGCGGCGGATACGCTCGGCGCCGGACATGTGCGCAAATTGATGACGGTCACGCTTCCCGGCGTCAAATACGGGATCGTCAGCGCCTGCTTCGTCTGCTTCACGCTTTCGTTTACCGACTTCGGGGCGCCAAAAGTAGTGGGCGGACAGTTTTCCGTGCTGGCCACCGATATTTACAAGCAAGTCATCGGGCAGCAAAACATGACGATGGGAGCTACCGTGGGACTGCTGCTGATCATCCCGGCGCTCGTGGCGTTTATCGTGGACAGAATCGTGGAGCGCAAGCAGCATGCAGCCGTCACAGCCAAGTCCAAAGAGTACCGGATCAAGGCAAATGGCTGGCGCGACCTGTTTTATACGGTTGTTTGCCTGGGCGTCAGCGGATTTTTGCTCTTGCTGATGGCGACAGTGGTGTTGGCTTCCTTCATTCAGGTGTGGCCGTACAATCTCGACTTCAGTATGGTTCACTACGATTTTTCCAATGTCGCAGGCGAAGGCATCGAACCGTTGTGGAACAGCATTGTCGTCGCTGTATTGACGGCGGTGATCGGTACATGCGTGACGTTTGTCGCCGCGTATGCGATTGAAAAGTCGCAGGTGTGGAAGGGGCTGCGCCAGGCAGGGTATTTCCTGTCGATTCTTCCTTTGGCGCTTCCCGGACTTGTGATCGGCCTGGCCTACATTTTCTTTTTCAACAATCCGGCCAACCCGCTGCACGGTCTGTACGGCTCGCTCTGGATTTTGATTTTGGCCAACGTCATTCACTTTTTCGCGGTAGGCTTCATCACGGCAACAACCGCGCTGAAAAAGCTCGATCCCGAGTTCGAGCAGGCAGCCGAGTCGATGGGCATCGGGCAAATGAAGCTGTTTTGGCGGGTGACCGTTCCGGTTTGCATGCCTGCGATCATCGAAATGCTCGTGTACTTTTTCATCAACGCGATGGTGACGATCTCGGCGGTCGTGTTTTTGTACGCAGCGGATTTCAAGCTGGCGTCCGTCTCCATCGTCAATATGGATGACGCGGGCGATATTGCCCCGGCGGCAGCCATGTCGGTATTGATTGTCGTCCTCAACATCATCGCCCGTGCAGGCGCGGAGTGGATCAGCGCGAGACTGCGCAAGCGCACGGCAAGAACAGAGCAGGAGAAAGGACAGGTGGCATAAATGAAAGCAGTCATTTTCGATTGGGCAGGCACGATGGTGGATTACGGGTGCTTTGCGCCGTTGGCAGTGTTTTTGCAAGTGTTTGAGAAAAGAGGGATTGAACTGACGGCAGCAGAGGCACGCGAGCCGATGGGGATGCTGAAGCGCGATCATATTGCGGCGCTGTGCCGGATGGAGAGGGTCGCTGAATTGTGGAAAGAAAAATTCGGCCGCTATCCGAACGAGGCAGATGTAGACGACTTGTACGCTGATTTCGAGCCGATGCTGATGGCGACGCTGCACGATTACGCGACTCCTGTGCCGGGAGCGCTTGCGCTGGTGGCGCGGCTGCGCGAGCGGGGAATCAAGATCGGCTCGACTACAGGCTATACGCGGGAAATGATGAACGTCGTCGCCGCAGCGGCGAAAGAGCAAGGCTACGAGCCGGATTGCCTCGTGACGCCAAGCGAAGTGCCCGCAGGCAGACCGTATCCGTGGATGTGCTATCAAAATGCGATCCAGCTCGATGTGTATCCGTTTGGCGAAATGGTCAAAGTAGGCGACACGACGAGCGATATGCGGGAAGGCAGAAATGCGGGCATGTGGACCGTAGGCGTCCTCAAGGGCGGAAGCGAGCTTGGCTTGTCGCAGCAGGAAGTAGCGAACATGCCAGCGGACGAGCTGGAAGAGCGGCTTGCAAGCGCTGCCGCCAGATTGCAGGCAGCAGGAGCGCACTATGTAATCGAAGAAATCGGACGGCTGGATGAAGTGTTAGCGAAAATCGAGCTGCGCCTGAAGGCGGGAGAGCGTCCGTAACGGCAAAAGGTTCCAGCAGGCACGAAAGACAGAAAGGATGAGAAGCATGACGCAAACAACGACAACCGATAACCCGTATTTGCTGTTGACGCCAGGGCCATTGTCTACCTCGCGAACCGTGCGGGAAGCGATGATGCGCGACTGGTGCACATGGGATCGCGACTACAACGAGCTTGTGCAGTCTACGCGTCAAAAGCTGGTCGGATTGGCAACCACGCAGACGGATGATTATACAAGTGTACTTATGCAAGGCAGCGGCAGCTTTTGTGTCGAGGCGGTCATCAGCAGCGTGATTCCAAAAGCGGGCAAGCTGCTGGTGCTGACAAACGGAGCGTACGGCGACCGGATCGTCCAGATGGCGCAAGTGCATGGCATTCATACAACGGTGATCGATTTTGGCGAGCTGGCCCAGGTGGAGGCTCGCGCAGTCGAACAGACGCTGGCAGCAGATGGCGCGATTACGCATGTGGCTGTCGTTCACTCGGAGACGACGACAGGCATGCTCAATCCGATTGCCGAGATTGGAGCGGCGGTTAAAAAATACGGCAAGGTGTACATCGTCGACGCCATGAGCAGCTTTGGCGGCATTCCGCTCGACGTGGCAGAGCTGTCGATCGACTTTTTGATTTCCAGCGCCAACAAGTGCATTCAAGGCGTACCGGGCTTCGGCTTCGTCATCGCGAAGACGTCCGAGCTGCACAAATGCGCTGGCGTGGCCCGCACGCTGTCCCTCGATCTGTACGACCAGTGGAAAACGATGGAGGAGCAAAACGGCAAGTGGCGCTATACTTCCCCTACGCACGTAGTCCGGGCCTTTTACCAGGCGTTGCTTGAGCTGGAGCAAGAAGGCGGAGTAGCGAAAAGATACGAGCGCTACAAGCAAAATCAGGCGATTCTCTCAGAGGGCATGGAGCGTCTCGGGCTGCGCGTTCTGTTGCCAAAAGAATCCCAGTCTCCGTTCATCACTTCCTTTTACTATCCGGAGGTGGAGTCGTTCTCTTTTGCAGAGCTGTACGAGCGATTGAAGCAGGCGGGCTTCGTCATCTATCCGGGAAAGATATCGCAAGCAAATACGTTTCGCATCGGCAATATCGGCGAAGTGTACCCGGCGGATATGGAGCGGTTGCTGACAGCAGTGGAAGCAAACCGATTTTGGCTGTAGACGATTTTTTTTGACCCGAAAACCAACGAAATCAACAATAATCCAACAGGACAATCCTTGATTGTCGCGGCAAATACCACTACAATTCAAGAGAGGGGAAAAAACGGAATAAAATGGTTGTTGTTTCCTTCTCAAGCTGACAGCAGGTGCAAACGGCAAGATTCACGTCAGGAATGGGACGGCAGCGATGGTCAGCCGCCCATCTGGCTTCAAGTACGTAAATAGGGGGACAAGACCGGTGTCGTTGTTCGGGGAAGAGCGTAAGCAGATCATATTGCAGTTGGTCAATTCGAATGGCAAGGTAAGGACAAACGAGCTGGTAGAAAAGCTGCAAGTATCTTCAGAATCGATTCGCCGCTATCTGGAAGAGCTGGAAGCGGAGAAAAAGCTGAAGCGCGTCTATGGAGGAGCAATCAAGCTGAACGTAGATCGCACAGAACCATCCCACCTCAGCCGCGAAGTCATGAAGGCAGAAGAAAAGCGGAGAATCGGGCGGGTAGCGGCCGAACTGGTGCAGGACAGCGATACGATCGTGATCGATGAAGGCACGACGCCTCTCCAGATGATCAGCTTTTTGCTCAACAAAAAGGATTTGACCGTCTTGACCAGCTCGATCACGGCGCTCAATCTGCTCATCGAGTACCAAAACAACGGCTTGCTCAACGCAGAGGTCTACTTCCTGGGCGGCCGAGTGAACGCGAAGCATTACCGTGTGGGCGGTCCGTTTGCTGAAAAAATGATGAAGTCCTTCTACGTGGATAAAGCGTTTCTGTCCATGGACGGTCTTTTGCTGCACAAGGGCTTGACCTGTTATGACCCGGAGCGTGCAGAGCTGGCGAAGCATTACATTGAAAATGCGAACGAGAACATCGTCCTCGCCGATCATTCCAAAATCGGGATCAGCACGTTGTGCAAGGTTGCCGACCTCAAGGAAATCGACATGGTCATCAGCGATACGGCGGCTCCCGAGGAATGGAGCGACGATTTGCAAGCCAAAGGCGTTACCTGGCTGGTAGCCAAAGAACTGTAAATAACGACAAGCGAGACAGGCCGGATTTCTTTGCGCGAGAAATCCGGCTTTTTGGCGTGCAGCGCCTGACTTGTCCAAACAGAAGCGGCAAAAACATTTTGATCGTGCGGATCGTGAGTTTGGACAAAAAAAACTGGAGAACGTGCATTGTTTGTCGGCATGGAACCACATATGATCATGATGAAAAAAGTTGTGAGAATGATAATCATCATAAGCTCATCAGCAGAAGAGAGAGGGTCGAAAAAATGGGGAGAAATAGTCGGAAGATCGTCATGACATGGTTGGCTATCTTGCTGATCGCGATGGCAGGACTGGCAGCGTGCGGCGAGAAAGCAGCGGAGCCGCAGGCGACAGGCACGACACAGCAGCAGCCAGCTGAGCAAAAACCAGCCGCTGACGACAAGGCAGCAGCGGCAGAAACAAGAGTTGTCCGCGATGCGTACGGGGAAGTAACCATCCCGGCCCATCCGCAAAGAGTCGCAGCCATCTACCAGGAAGACTACTTGCTCGCGCTCGGTGTGACGCCGATCGTGCAATGGTACCATCCGGCGTGGGGCAAGCAAGATTACCTCAACCTGGACGTCCCGCAGTTTGACATTACAGGCAGCATGGAAGCTTTGATCGCGGCAAACCCTGATCTGATTATTGTAGACGGGGGCGCGGATGCGCAAAAATACGAGCAATACAGCAAAGTCGCGCCTACGTATAAAATCCCGGACGAACTGCGCAATGACACCATTGGTCGGCTGAAAAACATCGCGGACGTATTGGGCATCCCGGAAAAAGCCGATGAGGCTGTGAAAAAGTACGAGGCAAAAATGTCCGATGCCCGCGCGAAGCTGGAAAAAGCAATCGGCAAGGAAAGCGTAGCCGTCATCCGTCTGAACGTGGGAGACAAGCCGACACTTGCCCTGTTCGGAGAAGGCAATGCGTACACTGGCATCATTTACAAGGAGCTTGGACTTACCCCGTATGAAGCGGCGAAAAATCAGGACACGCACGTCGTCTTGAGCGAAGAGGCGATTCCGACAATCAATGCCGATCACATCATCATCTTCCCGTCGAACGGCGGCTGGGATTCTGCGGAAAACAAAGAGGCGCTGAAAATTCTTCAAGACCCGCTGTGGCAATCCGTCCCTGCCGTGAAAAAAGGCCACGTCTATCAGATGAACCGGACGCATTGGCAGTCTGGCGCCATGCTGGCCAATATGATGAAAGCCGACGATCTGGTGAAGACATTCGTCAAATAAACCGAGCTGTACAGGCGAGCAGAACAAAGACAGGGTGTCCCGAAAGGCAGGTGAAGCTGCGCGGGGCACCTTCTTTTTTCACGGGAAGCGCACATTTGAAAAGGTTCGGACCCGCTCTTTTGCTTGGCAAACCCGGCTTATCCCCGTATAATATACAATGATAATCATTCTCATATAATAGGTGAGGATATGTATACAAACGGGACAGAGAATCAGTTGTATCCGTCGTCCATATACGTGCTGACGGGGATAGAGCGAGGGGTTCTTGCATCGCATGCTTGCCAAGACAGCCATGAACAGAATGATTATGCTATGTTCGTCACGACAGACGGTTCAGGTGTCCTGCAAATCGATCAAACCAGCTATCGGCTGGGGGGAGAGAGCTGCTGGATCACGGAGCCTGGTCAGCATGTGCGCATCTGCACAGCCGAGCGGGATTTGGAATACTATCGCTTGACCTTTCGGATGGTGCCATTGCAGCCGCAGGGAGAAGAGGAGCTTTGGTTTCGCACAGGAGAGATGGTCTGCACTCCTTTTTCCAAATTAGTCGAGGGCATTGAGGAAATATACGCCGTGCGGGAGGAGACGGATCGGCTGGTGCGTTACAGCAGTCACGTACGCTTCGAGACGGTTCTGTCTGACCTTTTCCAGCAAAATGCAACCGGAGGGCCGATGCAGGACCCGCTTCGCGCCGTGGAGCGCTCGATTGAATATGTGAAGCAGCATTACCAGGAGGCGCTGACGGTCGAGCAGCTTGCTCATGAGGCAGCGGTTCCGCGCTGGCGCTATACGCAGCTGTTCAAGGAGCTGACCGGACAAATTCCGCTCGATTATATCAACGGCTTGCGGATCAACCGGGCCAAACAGCTGTTGCTTCTGACAGCGGATCGGGTGCATGAGATCGCGCAAAATGTCGGGTTCAACAGCGAGTATTACTTCAATCGCCGCTTCAAGCAAATGGTCGGGCTGGCTCCCGGCAAGTACCGGAATGTCCACCGCGACGATCTGCGCGTCGTCTCTTTGTTTATGGAAGACTACTTGTGCTCGCTGGGCATTACGCCGATTGTGCAATGGGCGCATTCGTACTGGGGCAAGCAGGACTATCTCGGCTTGCAAGACGTCCCGACGTTTGACGTGCTGAAGGATGAAGTGCACGCTTTGTCCAACAGCAACCCGGACGTGATCATGCTGCGTTCCTGCACAGGCTGGGAGTCGGCTCACTACGAGCAATGTGCCAAGATCGCGCGGACATGCATGGTGCGCGAGCTCGGGTCAGACTGGCGATCGACGATGCGGATTTTGGGCGATTGGCTGAATCGGCGAGACACAGCCGACAAGGCGATCGAGCATTATGAAAAAAAAGCCGCCGCTGCCCGCAGTAAGCTGTCAAGCAGCATGAAAGGGCAGACCGTCGCCTTTTTGCGCGTATCGGCAGACATGATCAGCGTGGAAAAGTCGTACTCGGCCCCTGTCATGTTCGACGATTTGGGCATGCAGCCACATCCGCTGGTCAGGTCGCTCTCTGTGCAGGAGGCAAGAGCCGGGGTGTCGTGGGAATGGCTCTCTGCGCTTGACGCCGACCATATTTTTTACGCTTTTGACAAATGGCATGGAGAAGGAACCGATGCGGAAAAGCTCCAGGTGCACCATCCCGTCTGGCAATCGCTGCGGGCTGTGCGTGACAAGCGGGCGTACGAAGTCGATTTCATGACGTGGATGAATCACGGAATCATCGCCAACCAGAAAAAAATCGAGCACATTTTGCACGTGCTGGCCTAGCATGGACCACGATTGTTGCAAACATACAAAAAAGACCACTCTTTTGTCCATTGACACTCTTTTTGTCAATCGCCTAAAATCCTACTATGATAATAAGAATCAATTTCATGAATTTAGCGAAAGGGAAGGGGAAAGCAACATTTCGTGCATGTACATAATGAATGGAAAAGGTGGCTAGCATGGGTCAACAGACACACACCCTGAAGCAGGGGAGTACATCAAAACAGGAACAGTTTCGCTCGCGGCCATGGGCAGCAACGCTGATCCTCACGGGCGGAGTTTTTGCCTTGATTCTCGGAATGTTTCTGTCTGTCTCATTCGGGGCAGCAGATATTCAGTTTTCTGTCGTTTGGGACGCTATTTTTCATTTTAATCCAGATATTACGCAGCATCAGATCATCCAGGAAATACGCCTTCCCCGCTTGCTCGGTGGAGCGATGGTCGGGGCCAGCTTTGCTGTGGCAGGGGCGATCATGCAAGGGATGACTCGCAACCCGCTTGCCGATTCCGGTTTGCTCGGGCTGAATGCGGGAGCAGGCTTTGTCATTGCTCTCTGCTTTGCCTTTTTCCCGGGGCTGCCTTTCATGTACTTGATCTTGTACGGGTTTTTGGGCGCAGGTGTAGGCGCAGGACTTGTTTACGGAATTGGCTCGATGGCAAAAGGCGGGCTTACTCCGGTGCGGCTCGTGCTTGCAGGGGCAGCGCTCAGCGCCCTGTTGTCTGCTCTTAGCGAAGGGATTGCGCTTTACTTCAAAATTGGACAGGATTTGGCTTTCTGGTACGCAGGCGGGGTAGCCGGGACAAAATGGTTCCAGCTTAAAGTGATGTTCCCGTGGATTGCCGCCGCGATCCTCGGGGCGATTGTGTTGTCGCGTTCCATCACGATGCTCAGTCTCGGCGAGGACATTGCCAAAGGCTTGGGCCAGCGAACAGCGCTCGTCAAACTGGCGGGTACGGTCATCGTCCTGATTTTGGCAGGTTCGGCTGTCGCTGTCGTCGGTGCGGTTGGCTTCGTCGGACTGATTATCCCGCACTTGACGCGTTATTTGGTCGGGGTCGACTATCGGTGGATTATTCCTTGCTCTGCCATTATGGGCAGCTTGCTCGTCGTTTTTGCCGATTTGGCAGCCAGAATGGTGAATCCGCCTTACGAAACACCTTTGGGAGCCCTGATTGCGCTGATTGGCGTTCCGTTCTTCCTTTACTTGGCTCGTAAAGAAAGAAGGGAGATGTAAATCATGCAACCAGCTACTGCGCAAATCGATGCCCGCAAACGCAGCAGGGGCATCCTCGTCATGATGATTTTGTCTGTGCTCATTTTGATTGCGTTCATCATCAGCATGAACACAGGATATATTCGCTTGTCGCCAATGGATTTGCTCATGACCTTGTTCGGGTCTGGCACCGAGAAGCAAAGCTTGATTTTGTTCGACTTCCGCTTGCCGCGCATCGTCATTTCGCTTTTGATCGGAGCAGGTTTGGCGGTTTCCGGCTGCATCATTCAAGGGATTTCCCGCAACGCGCTGGCTGACCCCGGCATTTTGGGGATCAACGCAGGTGCGGGTTTGATGGTTATGCTGTTCATTTCCTTTTATCCGTCGACGGCTGCCGCTCCTGTTTTCCTGTTGCCTGTCCTGGCGCTGGTCGGAGCAAGCTTGACCGCAGCCCTGATTTTTGTGCTGTCTTACAAGAGACATAAAGGCTTGTCGCCAATTCGCATCTTGCTGACCGGGATCGCGGTCGCAGCGGGGATGAGCGCTGCGATGATCGTGCTGACGCTCAAGCTGAGCCCTGACAAGTACCAGTTTGTCGCAACCTGGCTTGCCGGAAGCATTTGGGGAACCAACTGGAAATTCGTTCTGTCGCTGCTCCCGTGGATTGTCGTCCTGCTGCCGTTTGTCTTTTACAAAGCGCGTGTGATGAACGTCCTGAATTTGGGAGAAGAGCTGTCCATCGGTCTTGGTGCTCCAGTCGCAAGAGAACAGTTGAAGCTGTTGGCCGCATCGGTCGGACTGGCGGCATCTTGCGTGGCTGTCAGCGGCGGGATCGGCTTCGTCGGTCTGATTGGCCCGCATTTGGCGCGCAGACTTGTCGGACCGAAACACGAAATGCTGCTGCCGACATCGGCCTTGGCAGGCGCGCTCCTGGTTATTGTTGCTGATACGATCGGACGCTGGATTTTGCAGCCGTCTGAAATTCCAACAGGCATTGTGGTTGCTGTCATCGGAGCCCCGTACTTCTTGTACTTGCTTGCCCGTTCGAAGTCGTAGAGAAAAAGAAAGGCTTTCATCGTGCGGTGAAGAGGAGGAGGATTCGGTATGCTGCGTCGCTTTTTTGCGTACTACAAGCCGTATATGGGGCTGTTTATAGCAGATTTTTCTTGCGCGATTTTGGCCGCGCTGCTTGAACTGGCGTTTCCGCTTGCTGTCAACCGGGTTGTGGACGATTTGCTTCCGAGCGGAAACTGGCTGCTGATCCTGTACGCGTGCCTGGGGCTTTTGGGCATTTACGTGGTCAGTGCGGCCTTGCACTACGTCGTTACCTATTACGGACACAAGCTCGGCATCAATATTGAATCGGACATGCGCAAAAAGCTGTTTGATCGGGTGCAAAAGCTCTCGTTCCGCTTTTTCGACAACAACAAGACCGGACATCTCGTATCTCGCATGACGAACGACCTGATGGATATCGGGGAGATCGCTCACCATGGCCCGGAAGATTTGTTCATCGCGGTCATGACACTGCTGGGCGCCTTCGGTATCATGCTCAGCATCAACTGGCAATTGGCGGTGCTGACTTTTATCATCGTGCCTTTAATGATTTATTTGTCGATGTATTTCAGCCGCAAAATGTCCCGCGCTTTTGACCGGATGTTTGCCGATGTCGCAGACTACAATGCGCGCGTGGAAAACAACATCAGCGGCATTCGCGTCGTACAGGCGTTTGCTAACGAAAAGCATGAAATCGCACGCTTTGCAGAGAACAACGGGCGCTTCCGCCTGACCAAGCTGCTCACGTACCGCATCATGGCGTGGAACTCGTCGTTGAGCTTTATTTTGATGAAGCTGGTATCGCTGTTTGTCCTCGTGTGCGGAACGTATTACGTCATCCAAGGAAAGATGACGTACGGGGAGTTTATCGCTTTCGTGATGCTGTCGAACGTCTTTTTGAACCCGATTCAGCAGATCAACAACGTCATCGAGACGTTTCCAAAAGGTGTTGCCGGATTCAAGCGTTACCTGGAGTTGCTGGAGACAGAGCCTGACGTCGACGATGCGCCAGACGCGAAGCCTGTCAGCAATCTTCGCGGCGACATCCGCTTCGAGAACGTAACGTTTGGCTATGAAAACAAGGAAAAAGTGCTCCAGGGATTGTCGCTGTCCATTCGCGCTGGCGAGACGGTCGCGCTCGTGGGACCTTCCGGCGCGGGAAAAACGACACTGTGCAGCTTGCTTCCCCGTTTTTACGATGTGGACAGCGGCTCGATCATGATTGACGGCATCGACATTCGTTCCATGACGCTGGAATCGCTTCGTTCGCATATCGGAATCGTGCAGCAGGACGTCTTCCTGTTTGACGGATCGATCCGGGAAAACATTGCCTACGGGAAGCTTGGCGCGACCGATGAAGAGTTGTGGGACGCAGCCAGACGGGCACAACTGGAAGACGTGATCCGCGCCTTGCCAGAAGGACTGGATACGCTGATCGGGGAGCGGGGCGTCAAGCTTTCCGGCGGTCAAAAGCAGCGGTTGTCGATCGCCCGGATGTTCCTGAAAAACCCGCCGATCCTCATTTTGGATGAAGCGACTTCTGCTCTCGACACCGAGACGGAAGCGGCGATTCAGCAGGCGCTTGCAGAGCTGTCCCACGGACGCACGACGCTCGTGATCGCCCACCGCCTGGCGACGATCAAGAACGCAGACCGAATCATTGTCGTCGCCGAACAAGGCATCGCCGAGCAAGGACATCACGACGAGCTTTTACAAACGCAAGGCGTATACAGCAGACTGCATCAAGCGCAGTTCAGTTCATAGACGATGAAACGGCTGTGATTGTCCGTGGCGTTTCTTCCACAAAAAAGCGAGCGTTCTTCCGCATGAGGGCGGGGGACGCTCGTTTTGCTGTGCTATATGCTAAGTTATGCGCCTTGTACAAGCGGGGCAAAAAGCAGCTGTAAACAAGGAAATCATTGTATAATGTACGGGTAGACATGTTCGTGAAAAGAAAAGCGTATCCTCCAGTTGGTGAGGAACAGGCTGGAGGGTGTTTTGCAGTCGAATCAAACGATAGAAGCTCCCTGTTTGCTATAATACATAGCAAGAGCATGTAGCGGGACAGGAAGGAATGGTAAGCATGATCGACCGATTGGACCATCTGGTGTTGACCGTCCGCGACCTGGAAGCGACTTGCCAGTTTTACGAGCGCGCGCTTGGCATGCAGGTTGTCACCTTCGGCAATGGCAGAAAAGCTTTGCATTTTGGCGCACAAAAAATCAACCTGCATGTGGCGGGACACGAGTTTGAGCCGAAAGCGGGACAGCCGTTGCCAGGCTCTGCTGATTTGTGCTTGATCGCTTCTGTGCCGCTTGCGGCAGTCATCGCCAGGTTTGCAAGCTGCGGGGTGGACATCGAGGAAGGGCCAGTGCACAGGACAGGTGCAGCGGGACTGATCCGTTCGGTTTACGTGCGCGACCCCGACCGGAATTTAATCGAAGTGGCGGAATATGTGGACACACGCGAAGCTGAGCCAATTGAGCGAGGGACGGATGTGGACACACGCGAAGCTGAGTCAATTGAGCGAGGGGCGGATGTGGGCACACGCGAAGCTGAACCGATCGAGCGAGGGGCGGATGTGGACACACGCGTAGCAGCCGACCCAATTAAGCAAGAGCCGGGCGTTCACCGTATTTTGCAAGTGCTGAACGAGCGCGAGCCGGGGTTTATGGGAGCGAAGCAAACGGGTGTGTTTGGCATTTTGCTTCCTTTGGTCAAGATGGAGGACGGCAAGCTGGGGGTTTTGTTCGAAAAGCGGGCAAGCACGATGCGCAGGCAGGCCAATGAAATTTGTTTCCCCGGTGGACGGGCGGAAGAGGGCGACGAATCGCGCTGGGCGACAGCCCGCAGGGAAACGAGCGAGGAGCTGGGAGTGCCGCTCACAAGCATTCACTACGTCGGCGAGCTGGATCGGTTGATCGGTCCGGGCCATTCTGCGATTTACCCGTTTGTCGGCTACGTGGAGGACATAGCGAAGATGAAGCCGAATCCCGATGAAGTGGGAGAAGTGTTTATCATCTCGCTGGAACGACTGGCTGCCGCTGAGCCTGCGACATACACTTCAGCGCTTGTGAACGAGCCGGAGGATGACTTCCCTTATCACCTGATTCCGGGCGGCAAAAAGTATCCGTGGCGCACAGGCACAGTCGAGCATCTGTTTTACGAGCTGGACGGACGAGTCATCTGGGGGCTTACTGCGCGAGTTTTGGCCCATTTTCTTGAATTGATTCGCCACGAGCCATGACCCTGCCCTCGTGCGTGAATGGAACGAAATAGACAAAAGGGAGTGGAAGAAGCATGTGGAAAGCGAATCCGATTACGTCACGCCTGAAAATCAAATGGCCGATTATCCAGGCACCGATGGCGGGCGGTGCGACAACTCCTGCGCTGGTCGCGGCCGTCTCGGAAGCAGGGGGATTGGGAACGCTGGGAGCTGCCTATATGACTCCACAGCAAATCCGTGAAGCGATACATGCGATCCGCGATTTGACCGACAAACCTTTTGGCGTCAATTTGTTCATCCCGGAAGACTTTGACGCGACCCAGCCGATCGCAGACACGGTTGCTTCCGCGCTCAATGAGGTGCGCCTTGAGCTGGACATTCCCGAAAGCCCGCAAGTCACGCGCTTTCAGGAGTCGTTTGCGGAACAGCTGCAAGTCGTACTGGAGGAAGTGCCTGCGGTTTTCAGCTTTACGTTTGGCATGCTCGACGCGCGTTCACTGCAAGCGCTCAAGCAAAAAGGCGTGACGGTGATCGGGACTGCGACGACGGTTCGCGAGGCAGTCGTGCTGGAAGCGGGCGGCGTGGACATGATCGCAGCGCAGGGCAGTGAAGCAGGCGGGCATCGCGGTTCGTTTTTGCCGGATTCCCCGAGCAATCTGATCGGAACGATGGCATTGGTGCCACAGATCGTGGATCGCGTCAAAATTCCGGTGATCGCAGCGGGCGGGATGATGGACGGGCGAGGCATTGCAGCCGCGCTCGCACTGGGAGCGCAGGCGGCCCAGCTCGGAACGGCATTTTTAACGTGTGCGGAAAGCGGCGCGCATGCTTTGCACAAGCAAGCCATCCGGGAGTCGAGCGAAGAGGGCATCGTCATGACACGGGCTTTTTCCGGCAAATGGGCGAGAGGCATCGAGAACGAGTTCATGCGAAAGCTGGCGCCACTGGATCAGGAATTGCCCGCCTACCCGGTGCAAAATGCCCTCACCAAAGACATTCGCGCCGCTGCGGGCAAGCAGCAGAAATCCGCGTATATGTCGATGTGGGCGGGACAGGCGGCACCGCTTGGCAGGGAGCTTGGCGCAGGCGAACTGGTCTTGCAGCTCGTAGAGGAAACGAAGCGTGCATGCGCAGGACTTGTGCAGGAATAGCAAGGAAACAGGTGCGGCATCATTACGGACAGACTACGGCAGTGCGTTGACGGAGGAATGGAGATGGAACAGGAATACGCTCTTCGAGGAACAATCATTGCAGACGGACAGGAAATCAGGGACGGGCTTGTCGTAGTGGCGGCAGCGAAGATCGTGTACGCAGGGGAAGCCGAAGCTTATGCGGGCGAATGCCCTGCACAGCTGCTGACGGTGGAAAACGGGCGGATTTGCCCAGGACTGGTAGACATGCACATGCACGGGATCGACGGCCACGACACGATGGACGGGACGCCGGAATCTTTGCAGGCCATTTCCGGCGCGCTTGCCCGATATGGCGTCACTTCTTTTTTGGCGACGACGATGACGGCTCCTTACGCCGAGCTTGAGCCTGTGCTGGAAAACATTGCGCGCGCAAGCCAGGCTGGCTTGCCGGGGGCAGAGGCAATCGGGATTCACCTGGAAGGACCGTGGATCAACCCGCGTTACAAAGGGGCGCAAAAGGAAGAAAACATTTCTTTGCCCAAGCTGGATGCGGTGAAGCGAATGTACGAGCTGGCCCAAGGGCTGATCAAGGTCGTGACGATTGCTCCCGAGCAGCCGGAAGCGCTCGAAGCGATTGCCTGGCTCAAGGAGCGCGGCGTGATCGTCTCGGCAGGCCATACAGGGGCGACGTTTGTCCAGGCGGCTGAAGCTGTGGATGCGGGCGTGCGCCACTTCACGCATTGCTTTAACGCCATGACCGGATTGCATCACAGAGAGCCGGGAGTGGTCGGTGCTGCGATGTACCACGAGCATTTGAGCACCGAGTTGATTGCCGATGGCATCCACGTCCATCCTGCGGTCATGCGAATTTTGTATCGGGTGAAAACGCCGGAGCGGCTCGCGCTGGTCAGCGACTCGATGCGCGCTGCTGCGCTCGGCGAAGGCACTTACGACTTGGGCGGGCAAGAGGTTCGCGTCCGCGACAATCAGGCGCAGTTGGCGGACGGGACATTGGCTGGCAGCATTTTGACCTTGAACAAAGCCGTAGCAAACATGGTGACGCTGAGCGGTGTACCACTGGCGGAAGCGGTAGAGATGGCATCGCATACGCCAGCCGCTATCCTCGGATACGGGGAGCGAAAAGGTCGGCTGGCAGCCGGATACGATGCCGACATGATCGTGTTGGATGACGATTTTGAAGTGGCGATGACCTTCGTTGCCGGAAAACGCGTATACGAACGCGCTCAGTAATCCAATCCATAGGCGTAAAAAAGCAGCCCAGATGCGCTGGGGCTGCTTTTTTTTGTCGTATACTGCTGCACGGGCAGGGCGGCGCGTGGATGAAACAATGCGCCGGGGCTGTTTTTTTGTACCCCCTACTGCTGCACGGGCTGCGAAGCATGCGGGTGAAACCAGACTTTTTGAAAGTCCAGCCAGCCGGACGGATTGATCGTGACGCCGCGAACCGACTTGTGAAAAGAAGCTTGCGATTTCTTTTGCACAAGGTACAAAACGGCATGGTTTTCTTGGATCAGCGTTTCTATGTGCGCGAGCTTTTGTTGCCGGACGGATTCATCTGCTTCCCGGAAAAGGGCAGCGGTCTCTTGATGAACCGCTTCGGCTAACGGTGCGTCAAAGCTGGGCAGGAAGTAGTTCTTTTGCAAGTACATTTCCAGTTCACTGATTTCATCATGGCTAAAAACGTTTCCGAACAGTTGGCAGTCGTGCTCCGGCAGCAAGTCGTGATTCGCAAACTCAAACGGCTCGCGAACGTCGATTTCCAGGTGAATGCCGTAGTCTTTGCAGCGGGCTTGAATCCACAAGGCGTCCGGCTCGTGATAGGACGTCATGACCATGCGCAGCGTCTCTCCCTGGTAGCCGCTTTCCGCAAGCAGGGCGGCAATTTGCGCAGCGCTTGGGCGGGGCGTTCGTTCCGCTGACCAAGTCGCAAGCTGCGGAGAGAAGGGGCGGAAGCCTTTTGCTGGAAAGACGCGATCTCCTCCAAGCTCGGCAATCATCTGCTCGCGATCGATGAGCAAGTCGAGCGCCTGGCGGAATTTCGGATGGTTTTGCGGCCCGGTTTTCCATTGGTTAAAGACGAGCAGGTTGCAGCAGGAAAACAGCGTCTCCAGATCGCACCAATCGCGGCTGTCGCGGATGATTGCTTCCCTTAATGCTTCGGCTTTTGTGGCCACACCGTGGGACATCATGACAGACGTCCAGTCCGGTTCATGGAGAATGCCTGTTTCCAGATCGGGGAACAGGAGGATTTCCACACGGTCAAGCTGCGGCCTCCCCTGAAAATGTCCCGAAAAAGCTTCCAAAATGCAAATGCCTTCATCCAGACGGACGAGCTGGAACGGGCCAGTCCCGATCGGATTTTTCCCAAACTCGCCTGCCGTCTCCAGAACGATCTCTGCCGGGACGATGCTGGTGGGCGTAGTGGAAAGCATCCGCAGAAACAAGTAGTTCGGCTCCTGCAACAAAATCCGCACCGTTCTGGCATCAACTGCTTCCAGTTGCGCGATATCGCCAAGCATCCAGCTTGCTTCATACTTTTCCGGATGCGAGCGCAGCCGGTCCAGCGAAAAGACAACATCGTGCGCGGTCAGCTCCCGACCGTGGTGAAACACGACATTTTTCTTCAAATAAAACGTCCACTCCTTGTGATCCGCGCTCATTTCCCACGAGTGGGCAATGCTTGGATGGATCGTCCGGCTGTCCGTGTCGAAGTGAACGAGTGTATTGAAAAGCTGGCGGACCAAATGCGCATCGAAGTGATAGTACACCTGCGCGGGGTCCAGTGTGACAATGCTGCGGTAGACCGGGAAGCGCAGCGTGTCCTGATAATGGTTCGACTCGCTCGGCGTGCAATAGCCAAGTTCTGCCGAGAGCCACTCCATGAACTGCTCTTTGACAGCGGGCTTGCCGAAGCGATTCAAAAGCTCCATAGCTTCTGTGACATCGCCTTGCTCCATGCGCTGCTTTCCTTCCGCAAGCAAGATGGCATCGGCATCCGCCAGAAACGTCAGGACGGAGGCATTGCCCCGGCCAAGCCCAGGCTGCCAGTCGATCCAGCCCATTTCCGCCAGCTTGCGGACGATCAGCTTCGCGTTTCGGGGCGTACAGTGCCAAAGTCCGCTCAATTTTTCAATCGTGACGGGGAACGGTTTGGCCGTTTCTTCCTGCTGAAAGAACAGGCGCAGCTCCAAAAAGTAGAGAACGGTAACCATGAAGGCCCCCCTTTGTTTTTGGGAAAAGGTGACAGAGTTTGCTTACACCTTACCCTTTTTCGCTTTTCTCAGATCAATATACTGAAGATAACACGACAGACGAAAAACAGGAATGGGGAGAGCAAACAAGATGAGCAAAAGGTTTCCGTTACCGCGCTTTCATCCCGTGGCATGGGGCGTCATCATCGGCACCTTTTTATCGCGCACAGGATTTTTCATGACGCTGCCTTTTCTCGGGATTTACTTGGGCAAAGGAAAGGGAATCGACCCGGCCGTAGTTGGCGCGATTTTGGCGATGAGCCTTTTGGTGGGCACGGTCAGCAGCTTCGCTGGGGGAGCGTTGTCAGATCGGTTGGGACGCTATCCGGTCATGATCGCCTCTATGGGGCTTTGGAGCTTTGTCCTGGTCGGCTTCACGCTGGCGAGCGAGACGTGGATGTTCTTCCTTTTGAGTGCGCTGAACGGTTTGTGCCGCAATGTATTTGAACCGACGGCGCGTGCCCTGCTCGCTGATTTTACCCCGGACAGCCAGCGCAGGGGTGCTTTCAACGCCAGGTATTTTGCCATCAATCTGGGGGGAGCGATCGGGCCGCTGATTGGGTTGAAGCTCGGCGCAGGCAGTTCGTCCTCCATGCTGCCGTTTCTGATCAGTGCGGTGATTATGGCGCTGTATGCGGTCATCCTGGTCGTGTTCATGATCTTGTTCAAGCAACAACTGCGGGAGCATTCCGATTCGATTCCGATGGGGCAGATGGCGCGGATCGTGTTCACAGACAAAGTGTTTTTGTATCTGTTGCTCGGCAATTTGTTTGTGGCTGGAGCCTATACGCACCTGGATACGACGCTTGCCCAGTACATCGGTCACGACCGGGTCGAGGCTTACTCCTTCCTGTTCGTGATGAACACGTTGTCTGTCCTCGTCTTTCAATATCCGCTTGCCAGGCTGATGAAACGCTATTCTGCCATGACGGCCCTGAAAGTCGGCTGCCTCCTTTTCGGACTCGGCTTGTTCGGGTTCGGACTCTTCACCAATTTGTTCTGGCTGTCGGTGTCGATGGTGGTCTTTACCATCGGGGAAATTTTATGCTTTGTCATCGGTGATGTGCTGATCGGAGAAATCGCTCCCGAGCATATGCGAGGTGCCTATTACGGCGCGAGCGGCTTCGCTTTTCTGGGGCAGAGCGCCACTGCGTGGATCGGCGGTTTGCTGCTTCAGCAATTGGGCTTTGACCAAGGGCCAGTTATTTTCGCGATCTTGATGCTGCTGACCTTTTTGGCCTTGCCGTTTTTCCAGCGCGGTCAAAGACTGTGGGAACAGCGTCAGCAGAAGACGCAAGATTGTGAACAACCTATACAAATCACGATTTGAAAAGAGGGATTAGAATGAATCACATTCAGCAATTTCAAGCGCTTCATCATGCAGACGAGATGTTGTTTTTGGGAAATGCCTGGGATGTCCTTTCGGCACGCACGTTGGAGCAGAGCGGCTTTCGGGCCATCGGGACGACGAGTTGGGGCGTTGCGGCTTCTCTCGGATACAAAGATGGGGAAAACATTGACTTTGCCTTGCATTTGTCCATCATCAAGCTGATCGTGGATCACGTGAACATTCCGGTTTCCGCCGACATTGAGGCGGGCTATGCAGAGACTCACGGGCAAATTGTCGAGAACGTGCTGCGAACGGCTGACCTGGGGGTTGCCGGGATCAACATCGAGGACTCTTTCAAACGAGGGCCGGGGTTAAAAGAGATCGCCGATCAGGCGAAACTTTTGCAGACGATGAGGGCTGCTCTCGACAACCGTGGCTTCGCTGCTTTTTACATCAATACGCGGATCGACACGTATTTCCGGCGAGAGGACCCGTTCGCGGAAACGATTGAGCGCGGACTGGCTTACGTCGAGAGCGGGGCGAGCGGCATTTTCGTTCCGGGGATCGTCGAGGAGGAGCAAATCAGAGCGATTGCCCAAGCGGTGCGTGCGCCGCTGAATGTCCTGTCGCGCCCCACCCTGACGAATGCCGAGCGCTTGGCAGAGTGGGGAGTCAAGCGGCTGAGCATCGGGAATGACTTTTACGACCATGTTGCTGATTTTGCAAAAGCGAGTGCCTCCAAGCTGGCGGCTGACCGTGACACGGCCCTGCTGTATGCAGCGAATCGCCAAGGATAAATCTCCACATATTGCCACCTGCCCCTGGTATTTGGTATCGTTTCCTGAGAACGAGAAAGATGCCAGGGAGGAGTGAACCGAAAGACGGATGGAGCTGAAAAAAGGCACGATTTTGCGGGGAGCCTACCGGATCAAAAAGACCGTCTCCACGAGCGAGCTGTCCCATGTGTATCTCGTTTACCACATGGAGGCCAAAAAGACGAGAATTGTGAAGGAGTTTTTCCCGAGAGCACTGGCGATGCGCGACCTGGATAACCGCAGCGTCATCTGCCGGAAGCCATCGTCAAAAGCGCGATTTCAGACGCTGCTGGAGAGCTTTTGGCAGGAAGCGGCGATTTTGCAGGAGCTGCGCCATGAGCATATCGCTCCTTATGTCGATCACTTTGCAGAAAATGGGACAGGCTATCTGGTCGTGGAGTATTGCAAAGGCAAGACGCTTGACCAGTTTGTGCAAGAGCAAGGGGAGCTGGATGTCGCTGCTTTCGTGCAGACAACCGTGCTCCCGCTCCTGGCAAGCTTGGACTACATCCACAAGCAAGGGATCATCCATCGGGATATCAAGCCGCAAAACATCGTGATGACCGATGAGGGAAAGCCGATGCTGATTGATTTCGGCTCGGCTATTCGCTTTGCAACCGACGCCCCCCGCCAGATCGTGACGACGGAAGGATACTCTCCGCTCGAATTTTATTCCAGCCAGTCCCGACAAGGTGTTTTTTCCGATGTGTACAGCTTGTCGGCTACTCTCTATTTTTGCCTGACCAGGCACCGTCCGGCCGATGTGGCGACGCGAGTGATCGAGGATCGGCTGCCGTCCGTTCGCGAGCTGAATCCGACTGTGCCGCGGCTGATCGCGAATGTCATTGCGTGGGGCATGGCAGTCGAGGCGAAAAAAAGATGCCCCTCACTTCGGGTGCTGGCAGCAGCCGTCCGTGCGGAGCATCTGTTGAGAGCGGGCAAGTCTCGCTTGCAGACCCCCTTTCTCGCAAGCAAAAGCAAATAGTCCGTTATGCCGTTTCCCAGTTCCCAGCTTGGTGGGGGCTGGGTTTGCTTTCTTTGTAGCGCAGTTCAATCTCGGTGACATGATCCTCAAACGTCACGTAAATTTTGTCGTTGTAGTGGAGCACCACTTTTTTATGGCGAGGCAAAATGTCCTTGCCTTTTTGCAGTGTGCACTGGCTGTGGCTGATCATGACCAAAGTCTGGTTTTTCCCTGGCTGGAAGTAAATTTTGTGTGCTTCCGGCAGGTGCTCGTTGACGTCGAGGCTTGAAAACAGCTCGTGGAGCGTGATGCGTTGCTTTTTGCCAAACGCGGCGAGCGGCCAAAACTTCACGGGAATGTCGTTGCCGCTGGCGGTGTGAAGAAAATACCCTTCCAAACGGCCGCTAAAATTCGGTTTCGGGCGCATGAACCAGTAGGCGCCTGCGCCAATTGCGGCAAGAGCGAGAACAATCAGTCCGATTGTGATGTAGCGATCCCAGACAGAATGAACCGTGATGACAAGCGAGCCAGTCACGCTTGCCCCTTCGGAATCGGTAGCCGTGATAGTGATCGCGGAAGTGCCGCTTTTGCTCGGCACGAGCTTCAACCCGGATTCGTGGATGCTTGCCCCAAAATGATCGGCGGGAGTAGGAGAGACGATCGCATAGGTG
Organism: Brevibacillus sp. HD3.3A; assembly: GCF_013284375.2. Classification (NCBI taxonomy): domain Bacteria; kingdom Bacillati; phylum Bacillota; class Bacilli; order Caryophanales; family Paenibacillaceae; genus Brevibacillus; species Brevibacillus sp. HD3.3A. Next base: position 4,638,055 of record NZ_CP085874.1, on the reverse strand, counting down.
AGCTTGTCCTGATTGGCATCGGTGAAATAAGCAGCGAGGTCAATTGTCTGCTCGCCGTTTTCCTTTTCGATGGTCAGCTTGTTTTTGGCTACTGCCACGGGCGCGATGTTGGCGATTTCGAATGTTTTGCTTGCCGTCTCGCGGTAAAAGTCCGGGCCGCTCATGAAAATTTTCCACTGGTACTGCCCGGAGTGCGGGAACACATAGTCGGTTGTGAAGACCGTTCCCCCGTTTTTCAGCGGAATTTTTTCGGTTTGCTTTTTCGCGATGTCGGTGACGATCAATTCGGCCTGCATCAAACCGTAGACGTCCCGATCTTCCAGGCGCTGATTGCCCTCCAGCTGGGTCAAATAAGTCGTGAAGGTCGCCGGATTGCCTTTGGAGACAGGATCAGGTGCAACCTGTACATCGGCTTTCAGACTGTAGTTGCCCAGCAAATTGACTTTGACCAGGTCGCCCGGCCGTCCGCGGAATTTGACCAGATAGCTCCCCTTTGTCGGCTGCTCGATTTTCATCAGAGAGTATTTTTTCGATTGGATAAAATGCACATTTTTCGACTGGTAGTAGACTTGTGACTCCAGCAGCGGATGGTTCGACAACAGCACGATGTTCGCTTCCTGCATGCTGGCGTTCGGGATGTTTACCGTGACCTCTTGCAAGCTTCCCGTCGCCGTCATGGCTGCTACCGACACAAGCTGCGACTGGATGTGCTTCGCAAAAATTTGATTGAAAATCTCCGGCAAATCATCTGTGCTTTGCGTGACAAAAGAAGTCCCGCCTGTCGTCTCCGCGATTTTTTTCAGCTGCTCTTTTTGCACAGAGCCATCGCTGTTCAGCCCGATTGTGTAGATCGGGTAGCCCTCCGCTTTCGCTTTTGCCATAACCGACTCCACATCTTTGTTCGATGCCGCGACGCTTCTGCCATTGGCGTTTTGGCGCAGATCGGTTCCCCCATCCGAGAGCAGGATCAAAAACGGCTTTCGCGATTGATCCTTCGCTCTGGCAATCAGTTCTTCCCCTTTTCGCAAGCCAAGCCCCATATCGGAATATCCCGAATAACGCAACCCTTGAATCTTGCTTTTCAACTGCTCGCGCTGTCTGCTCTCCGCCATGCTGGTGAGCGGCTGCGTCTGGACGATTCGATCATTATAGGCGACAAAGCCGATCCGGGTACGACTAGCTTCGCTCATGTCGATAAACATGCCCATGACCTCGGCAGCTGTTTTCCCAGGGTCTGTCTGGTTCATCGAATTGCTCGTATCAATGACAAAAACCGCATCGATTCCTGCTTCACCCGTCCCGGTTGCCCCGCTTGGAAGGGGAGAGAAAAGGAGGAGGAAAGGCAGGAGGATACCGCTAACCACCCATTTGAACGCCAGGGAGAACGGAGGAGGATGTCCAGTTTTTTTGTACATGTTTTCACTCTTTTCCTTAAAAGTTTGCAAATTGTTCACATTTTGCTGCAACAGGACTATTTGCCCATAAATCAACTTCCGGCTAAACGGCGGACACCATTTTGCCGAGGTATATAAAGTGAAATAATAGCCTTTTTTGTAAAAATAAGGTTTATTCTGTCCTTTCTTGTCAGTATTTCGAGTTATGGGCGCATCCGGCGCTGTGCGGGCAGGGCGGCAGAAGTAGGGACAAAGTAAGGTGTGATGCTGGTTTTGTCGGGAAAAGTAGGCGGGAAGACTCCCTGGATTCAGCATAAAGTGCTCAACCAGAAAAAGGAAGATGAGTGGAATAAAATGGGTCTAAATACCAGAAACGGTAATGGTGCACATAGGAAAATTGTCATAATAGAGGGTTTGTTGACAAAATATGGCGAGCGAGTTTAATTTAGAGGCAAGATTTTTGGTTTTATTGGGATTTATGTAATCAACTGTAATTGATTGTGGAAGTAGGACTCATACACTCCTGAGTTAGGACCACGCATTTACGAGAGACAAAAGGAAGGGGTCATTTATGGACATTATTAACCAGACCAACAGAACCATGCTGTTCGAAGAGATCAACCCGGAGAAACTCGACCTCATCACGATTGTAGGCGACGTCAAGGGCATCGACAGTTTGAGCGACGACAAGATCAAGGAAATCAACGAGCATTTGCTTGTGAAAAGCTTCGATGAGTTTTTGGACAAGTTCTCCCCGACTGTCTATTCGTTCTACAACGCCGTAAACCAAAAGGTTATGTACACCTTGAAAAAGCCTGATGGCATTGCGGAAGATGCGATTTCCGAGATCAAGATCGACCAGAGCAATGACTTTTTGAAAATGCTGTTCACACTGATCGATACTAAGCGCAGCCAGGGAATCACGAACGTCGACTTTAAATTCGAGAATCTGCTGGACATGATCTCCCCGAAAAAAGTGATGGACGATATCCGTCAGGTGCGTAAAGAGATTCACTACTTGTACAGCCACTACGAAAAGCTGGACGATGGCGATCCGAAGAAGCTCGATCTCGGCGACAAGCTGAACATCATGTTTGAAGATGCGAGCAAAAACTACAACAACGTCATGGCCATGCTCCCGCTCGCGATTGAAGATATCAAGACCCGTCTGCTTCTCGGCGGGGCGCAAGAGGAGAACCAGTCGGAAGCGATTCAGATCGGGATGCTGACGATCGGGGAAAACGGTGAGCTGAAAATCATCGAAGCGCCGAAAAGCGACAGCCGCGAGCTGATGGTTCTCGACGAGGGCAACGGCAACGGATTGATGAACGTGTTCGAGGATGATTACGAGTCGATTACCGAAACGCCGTCCTCCTATGTCAAAGATTTGGTAGTGCGCACGTTCTGCCCGCTGCCTGCCGTTCATAGCGAGATCGACATTGAGACAGAGGTGCAAAACTACAACACGTACCTCGAATTTTATAAAAACGCGAAGGATGACTTCGTGAAAACAGTCAAGCCGCTGGTCGAGAAAATTCTCGGCGTGAAAATGTTCTTCGATCAGTACGTGACCAAGAACAAAGGCATGCAGCCTGCGATGCTCATCACCAACACCAAGCTGGACATGCTGGTGAAAAGCAGCAACATCCCGCGCCTGGAGACGTATCTCAACACCGTCAACGCGAAAAACGACTTCACCGATACGATCTGGTTCGGAATCGTGCCTTCCATCGACATGGAAGCTGGCGCCAAAGCGAAAGTCACACGCGAGCGCTTCCGCGGCAACGAAAAGGTCGTCAAACAGGACGGCAATACGATGGAGTCGCTGACGATGCTGCTGCAAGTAGTCAAAGACTTCAAGGTCCAAATTTTCTTCAGCTTCAGCACGGGCGAAGAGACGACCTTCAACAGCATGGCGACTGCCGGCATCGACAAGTACATCGACAAGTGCGGCGTGCTTGTGCGCAAGGAGTACAGCGAGTTTGCGATCCCGTGCGTTCCGAACTTTACGATTATTCCGAAGGACAAATCGGGAGTGGTCATCGACAGCCGCATGCTGCAAACCGAAGACGGCGTGAAGCTGTCGCAGGAAAAAGAAGACATCCTGAAGCTGTGGATCGAAGGCGTTTACGTCGGAGCGAGCTACGTAGCGGCAGGGATTGTGGCGGCGTATCAGTGTCCGGAGTATTTGCGCGAAGCATTCAAGGTGGTCAGCCGCGAGTATCCAGGCGTGCGCTTTGACATCGAAGCGGGCGAAAACGGTCTGCGTGCGATTACGACCATGGCCAAGGAAATCTCCGGCTTTACGAACAACATCAAAGATTCGATCAACCGCAAAAACTTTGGCTTTGTCTTCTCTTCGGAAAATGCGCAAATCCAGGGCAAGGATATCAAGCGAATCACGGTGTACAAGGCGCGCAGCCTGGCGATGGCCGAGGATGGCTTCGATTCCATCTACAAAACGCTGGTCAGCACCTACATCGAGCGGATTCTCCGCTTCCAGACGGGCGATTTCAAGCACGACAACATCGTCAAATTTTTCAGCAACAACCCGAGCAGCCAAAAGAGCAAATGGCTCGGCACACGCGGCTTTGTCAACTCCATCATTCAGGATGGCGACGACATGAGCTATATCATCGACGACAAGAGCAATCTGTGCCACATCGATCTGATCTTCAATGGCAATGTGAAAAATCTGGAAGTCACGATCACGAAGGGTACGACTCCTGTCAAAGCTTAGTACCTGATTTCAGTCGGGAGAGCTTTTTATGAAATGGATTCACACATTACGCAGGTGGCTAGAGGTGTGCTTTCCAAAGCGCACCCTTACACATAAGCCTCGAAGCCCATCCGGTCATTCGAGAGCACACATATACGCCAAGGAGGTTTTTTTCATGGGTTTTCGACTCAAAGTAGAAGGTTCCGAAACAATCGAGCTGGGAATGGACAACATCCAGACAGTCAAGTACGACACGGATACTCCAGATGATTCCAACGCTCGTTCCACTGACGTAGGGGCAACACTGCGTCTGACAGGCAAAATCATTACAGCAACGGACGGCGACAGCGCCGATGACACGATGAAGCTGGCTCTGTGGTCTTTGGTTCCAGCGGAAAAAGCAGACTGCTACCGCAAAGTGACACTGGAAGTGATCGCTGCTGACCAGGTCATTCGCAAAATCTACTTCCCGAACGCTTTCGTCGTCGATTACAACGAGACATTCGGCGATACAGAAGGTGTTGGTACATTCAGCATCTTCATCAAACAAAAGAAAGACAAAACCGAGTTCGCGAAAATCGAAGGCGGCTACGCTGTCTAGTCTTTTGCCGCGAAGGACTGGCCAAACGGTCGCATCCAGCGGATCGACCGCAAGCGGTCACAGCTTCTTTTCTTTCAAAAGAGTAAACGAGCCGTACCTTGAAAGCCGTGTTCAAGGTACGGTTTTCCAAAAAGCCAGACAGAGGGTGCTGTGGTGAAAAATTATTACGAGATTTTGGGGCTTGCGAAGACGGCCTCCCAAAACGACATCAAAAAAGCGTACCGACAGTTGGCGAAGCAGCACCATCCCGATGTGAATGCGGGGAGCAAGGAGTCCGAACAGCTTTTCAAAGATATAACAGAGGCGTACCAGACTTTGCAGGACGAGTCTGCGCGGGAAGCCTACGACGCGCGTTACGAAGCGTTTGTCCAGGGAAGAGGACAAGCCCGTGAAAGAAACGGCGCTGAGCAAGCAAGGGCGCAGGGCCAGGCGAAAGCGAACCAGCAGCGAGCGAATCCGGGCGCTTCGATGGAAGATTTGCACAAGACGTTTGAGCAGTTTTTCGGCTTTCATCCGAAAACAGGAGAGGTCAACGAGAAGAGCATGAACCGCGGCAAAAAAAATCCGCTGGATACCACAGATACGTTCGAGCAGTTTTTTCGCATGAAGAAAAAATAAGACGCTGTCAGCCAAGACAGAGCAGCTAACCAAACAGACGGCATACCTAAAAAGGAAAAATCGGGCGACATCCTGACAGCAGGCGAAGAGACCGAAACGATGACAAGGCGGATGGCCGCTCTTTTATGGACATAGAAGCACCGAACCTGCTCCTTTCTTTGGATGGATGTCAGCAAAAAACCATTCTCCCAAAGCTTGGGGCACTTTTTCGTAAGGGGGGTACTCAAGATGGCAAAGAAAAGCAAGGCTTATCAAAAATCTGTCAGGGTAAAGCTGATCGAGCTGTTGATTGCAATTCTTTTGTTTGGCGAACTCATTTATGTTTTCGGCTACACGGACAGCAACGCTCTGAAGATTTTTACGGGAATTGCCTTTGGGCTTTTTTTATTCGGCATGTTTATTGTCACGGTCGGAAGCCCGGACGAGAAGGAGGACAGGAAGGAAACAGGCATTTCCAAGCTCGTGCTGCTGGACGAGGACGGCGAGAGCGTGAAGGAGTGGTTTATCCAGGGAGCGACCTCGCTTTTGATCGGCAAAAACACGAACCAGAACGAAGTCGACATCGACTTGTCTGACGCCGAGTACGCTGCTCTGATCAGCAAACAGCATGCAGTGCTCAACCATGCTTCGGGCAACTGGTTTATCGAGGATGTTCACTCCCGCAACGGCACTGGAATCAAACAGCCGAACAGCCGCGACAAGAACAAGCTGGAAATCGAGCAGCCGCACAAAGTGAAGGCGGGCGACATCATTTACATAGCCAATACACGCTTGCTGCTGAAGTAGACGAGCAGGTGGAGAGACACGAAACGGGGGAAGACTTGAATGAGTTTGACGAGATGCGCAAATGGACACATGTTTAGCACGAGAAAACACGGCAGCACTTGCCCGTATTGCAGCCTGGTGGTAGAGCCTGCGGCAAAGGCGGAGAACCGAATGCCTGCCAGGGGCGGCGACGAAGATGACAAGACCATGCCTTACTTGGGGGAGACAGAAGGCATCGAGCCTGTCACAGGCTGGCTGGTCTGCATCGATGGGCCACAGCAAGGACAAGACTACCGCATCATGGCAGAAAAAAACTTCATCGGACGCTCCGAGGATATGCATATCCGCATCATCGGGGATAACAAAATTTCTCGCAGAAACCATGCCGTCATCGTCTACGATCCGAAAAAGCGCAATTTCTACCTGCTCCCCGGCGATGCCTCCGGTCTGGCTTACCACAATAACGAAGCGGTGTACACGCCAGTCGAGCTGACTGCCTATGACGTCATCCAGCTTGGCGGCAGTACGTTTATTTTCATCCCGCTGTGCGGGGTTCACTTTGAATGGGACAACGCAAGCAAAGGCAAGGAATGATGAGCATGTTTGCACAGGAGATCATTCCTTATCTGGTTGTGTTTGCCGTCATAGCTGTCATCATTTGGTTGTTTCGCGTTCGTGCCGCTTGGATCAGAGAGGAAAAGCATCCGGTCATTCAGATTGGCAATGGACAGACGATTGGCAGAAGAGCAGAGCAGGATGACTATTTTGCCACGACAACGACCTCGCACGGAACGATTGCTGTGCTGGCAGACGGCATCAGCGGCCTTGCCAACGGCAGACTGGCATCGACTTTGGCCGTCCAGACGTTTATTCGCGAGTTCGCCAAGCTGGACCATCCGCGCCACCTCTCTCTTTTCTTTTCCCGAGCCGCTGCGCTTGCCAACGGGGAGATTTTGCAGGCGCTAAAAGGCAGCCGGGGAGGCACTACGCTGGTTGCGGCAGTCATTCACGACGGCATGCTGCATTGGGGCGCGGTCGGGGATAGTGTCCTGACTGTTTTTCGCGGGGGAGAATTTATTCCGATCAATCAAAAGGACATTTACGAATCGGTGTTGGAAGAGCGTTTTCTCGCCGGGGAAATCAGCAAAGACGAAGCGATCAGCCATCCAAAGAAAAAGCAGCTGATCAATTACCTCGGCTACGAAGGCTTTCATAATATCGAGATTGGCCGCGAACCTTTTCCGCTGGAGAAGGGCGACAAGGTGATTCTGATCAGCGACGGCGTCTACGATACGTTGACAGAAGTGGAGCTGGAGAAAATCTTGTTTCAGAACATTTCCTCCCACGATGCTGCCGAGCAAATCATCGATGCCGTCGAGAGCAAGCAAAAAGCCAACCAGGACAACGCGACCATTCTGATTTTGGAAAAAGGTTGGTGAGGGCGAGGGCAGCAGCATCCGGAAGAGAAGGAGGAGCGGGTAGTTAAGGATGAGAAGGGACAACAGTGAATTTGTAACCGGATTTTTGTCCGAGTCAGGCACGCATGTGCGCAACAAGGATTACTTTGCCTACACCGAACTGGATGATATTGCTTGCTGGGTGATCGCCCGCGGCTTGGATACGGATCAGGAAGTGCAGAGCGCCGAGCTTGCGGTCAAAAGCGTCCTGGGACACTTTATGCAAAAGCCGTCTCTCTCCCGCTATCGCATCAGCCGCTACTTGCAGGAAGCGCATCGCGTGCTCCGGCAGGAGAGCCATCGGGTGCGGCTGAAGGCCAGTCTGACGCTGATCGTCACCGACTATGCCCGCGTCGTTTACGGTGTGGCCGGGAACACGAGACTGTATATGTTTCGCAACGGACGGCTGCATTTGCGGAGCAAGGACCAGAGTCTGTCGCAACAGATGGCGGATGGAGAAGAAATCGCAGAGGACGTGCTTGACTGCCACGAGGAGCGCCACAATCTGTTGAATTACTTGGGAACGCCGGATGAATTTCGCCCGTACATTTCCAAAAAGCTGCCGCTGTACGACGGAGACGTCTTGCTTTTGACCACTCCGGGGGTGTGGGAGGGAGTCGGTCCAGCCGAGATGCAGGACGCGCTTGAGGAAGCAAAAGATCCCGAAGCGCTGATCGATACGGTGGAGGATGTCTTGTTGAGCAAACAGCAGCGTGTGGTGAACAACTATACGGCTGCGGCGATTTTTGCCAACAAGATTTTCAAGACCGATCCGCAGAAAAAGTGGCGGATTATCAAGCGGGTCGCGATTATCGTCCTGTTGCTTGCCTTGACAGGAGGCGGCGCCCTTTTGTTCAAGATGAAGGAAGCCGAGAGAATCGCCGATGCTGCGACAGGCATGTTCGAGCACGAGCAGAACGGGGATGCGTTTATCGAAGAAAGCGACTATCCGAAAGCGCTCAAGGAATACAGCGAAGCGCGCAATGCCGCCAACATCGTCAAGGACAAAATCCACGCGGCGCTTCTGAACAAAAAGCAGCGAATCACCCAGCTCATCGTGGACGGGGATACGGCGATGAAGGACGAGCAGTATCAGAAAGCGCTGGAAAAATACGACAAGGCGCTCAAGGAAATGAAAGACCGGGACGATTTCAACGAGCCGGAGATTGCTGCCAAAAAGGAAAAGACCGAATCGTATTTGCTCGTGATGCAGTGGAAGAAGGAAGGCGACATGCTGTTCGAGGCGCAAGACTACGAAGGGGCTGCCGCCTTTTATCAAAAGGCGAGAAAGCTGGCGCTGGAATCGTCCTACCTCACGGGGGAAAAAGAGATTCGGGCGAAGCTGGACGAGGTGGAAGCGAAGAAAACGGGCATCAGCAAAGAGCAGAAAATGCTGTCCGCAGACAAGCTGGAGAAAAAAGGCGACGACAGCTACGCCGCTGGCGATTTTGCGGCGGCCATCGAATCGTACACGATGGCGCAGGAGATGTATCAGGAAATCGGCGTGCTGGAAAAGGTTTTGGCGATGGAGCGCAAAGTGACCAAGGTGGAGGAAAAGCTGAATCCGCCAGCCGCAGTGCCTGTTGTTGCTGCTGAGCAAAGCACGCCGCAGGTTGTGCCATCGGCTGCGCAGCAGCAAGCGGGCAATGCGGGTCAAGTCAGCAACACGACTCCGGCAACAACCCCAGCTTCGGCGGCGCAGCAGCAAGCGGGCAATGCGGGTCAAGCCAGCCCACCGACTTCGGCAACAACTCCACCCCCGGCGGTACAGCAGCAAGGGGGTAATGCGGGGCATGCGGCCACCCCGAGTCCGGTCGCAACTCCCGCCCCGGCGGTACAGCAGCAAGGGGGCAATGCAGGGCATGTCACCACCCCGAGTCCGGCAGCAACTCCACCCCCGGCAGTGCAGCAACAAGCACCCAAACCGGGTCAATCCGCCAGTCCGGCTCCTTCCGCTCGGCCAGTCGAGGGCAAGTCCGCTGCCGAATCACCAGCCAATCCGGCGCAAAAGGAGGCTGTCAAAGCACCATGATGAAAGAGATCGTACTGGACCGTTTGAACAAAATGGAAGATTTGGAACAGCGCCGGATGCTGAAGCAGATGATGAACAGCGTGTTTTTGCATCTGGTCGAATATCAGGAGGACATGCAAAAGAAGCTGGAGCAGCGGGTCTTCTCCGAATTTGAGGACAAGGAAGAGAAGCACGACATTTACGTCACGCTATGTCAGCGGGATGACTTCGATCCGATTCACGACTATTTGTACCCGATGATTCCGGGCGACGAACAAAAAACATGGTTCGATCGCAAGGAGTTGTTTGAGCAACTCGCCCGACAGGAAGAAGCGGTGCTCATGACGATTTTTCTGGAGTGCGAGTACAGCCGTCTCCAATCGCTTGCGCATGGCAAGCGGCATTTTCAGGGGCGTTTGACGACAGCGGAGCATTCGTACCCGATCGAAGTGCGCTTGCAGCCAAACCCGCTGTACGTAAACGAGCTGGAAAAGCTGTACAACATGTTTCAAAAAAACGGCATGCCGTGGAAAACCGTGAACCATCCGTACGCGAACAAGTTTTTCGACGTCATCCTCGTCTCCTGCGAGGGCGAGCTTGGCGAGGACGAGGAGATCGTGGAGGTGTCCGTCCACCTGGAAGAGTGGGAGCCTTACAAAAAGCTGGACGTCATCCCGCTCTGGAACATCGAACGGCTGGCCTTGAAAAATATCGGCTTCCCCGTGCCTGCTACCGATCGGGTGAACTTCGAGCACGTGCTGTCGCTGCGCAAGACAGGGAGCCAGCACGGGTATTTGGTAGACGGCGACGAAGCGTTGATCCGCTATATCAAGCGCACGCCCGAAGAATTGACCATCGTGTCTCCCCAGGAAAAGTCGGGAATTTGGCACGTCTGCAAAATTACCCAGCCTGTCGAGACGCCTACGTCCCGCCTGCACTATGAACTGGTGTCCAACCGCCGCAAGAGCAGCTTTGTCACCAGCTTCGCGCGCAAGCAAGGAATGCCGGTCCGGGCCAAGGGAGAGATCATTCGCATCGTCCACTCCTTCGAAGCAGCGGAGCAGCTGGAGCTTGTGCATGTGGAAATTCGCGAAAAAAGCAAAGGGACGGCCGCTACGTATGAGATGAATCCGTTTATCAGCGACAATGTCCGCGTGGAGCACGATAAAAAAATCATGCATCTCGGCTTTCGCAAGCGCGGAACCGACAGCTTTATTTTAGAGGATATGATGAGCTTTCTCGTGTCCGAGATTCAGATGTATTTCCCGGAATACAAGTGCGAAGGAGAATGGGCGTGAACTACATCTGGGATCTGGTCATCAAGGCCAGGCGCGCCGGAGTTGCCAAAAGAGACATTACGTTCCAAGCGGCGAAGGTGTACTCGCCTTACATGGAGCTGAGCCAGGAAGCGATCAACGCCAAAACCGTGGAGAAGACGGTAGAAGTGAACCCGTTCTATCGCTTTGACGATATTTTCCGCGAGCTGTTTGATGTCAATTACACGGATGAGCCTGAACTGCGTCACGTCTTGTTTGACATCGTCATTCACCTGTTGGCCGATATCGATCTGGTGCAAGGAATGAACAAGCGAGAATACTACATCCGCTTTGTGTTGCGCGATCTCGAAGCGGGACTGTTCGGCAAAAGGACGGCGGATCACATTCGGTTGTTCACCCAGGAAGAACGTGAAATCATTGCGGGCAATTTGTTGCGACTGTATGAGACGGGAGAAGCAGTTTATTTGCTGCGGGACACGATGCGAAAAATTTTTCCCCGCTCGACCATCTACGCAAACTGCGAGGAGAAGGATGAACTGCTTCTGTATGTCGGGCAGGAGGAGACGGCAGCAGCGCGGGCAAGGCTGGAGCTGATCAAGGACATTTTCCTGCCTGTTCGCTTCCAGACAGAAGTGTATTGGCGCAACCACTTTGGCATTCTCGATGTGGAGGAAACCATGCAAATCGACAGCATGGCAATGTACTAGAAGGCACGTGATTTTGCTAGAAAGTCATGTGGGTGTGGGAGGAGCGTTCTCATGAGTAAAATGTCGTACAAGCTTCATATTCAAAAAGGCAGCATGGACGTCCCGCGAAACGAAACCACGTATACGCGAGATGAGCTGATGGAGATGACGACCTTTCAGCTGCGCAATATTTGTTACAAGGAAAAGCTGGTTGGCTCGGTTGTGAACAATCTCGATCGGGAAGGATTGCTGAACACGATCTTGCGGTTTCGCAGCGCGGAGGAGAGCTTGTTTATCGAAGCAGATACAACAGGCGGCTTTGAACGGATCGAAGCGGCTTTGCATGCCTACTTGAATACGCCGCTGCCTGGGGCGGACTCCATCAAAATCCCGGCAAAGATGAGTTTGTATGCCGGGCTGGCTGTAGACAGGCTGGATGGCTATCGGGTGGAGTCGGCCCAAGGCTTGTCCGAGTCGAATGTCCTGCTCGTCAATGACTACATGGAGCTGTGCGGCATTTTTCAGCTGCGCAAAGAGGCAGACAAGCAGGGACGGTACATGCTGTTTTCCCACAAGGACGTCCCGTGGCGCAAAACCGTGAATCAGAGCTACAGCCTGCTCTTTTTTCGCAAGCAAGACTCGGATTATTTGTACAAAGCATACACCGAGGATAAGCCGCTCCCCCCTGTCAACTTGCACTATTACAAAGTGCCTGTAACGGATCTGGAAATCAGGGAGCTGGAAGAGACGGATGCTGTGCTGGCGATTGATTTCGGCACTTCTTCCACGACCGCTGGCGCTTTTTTGGACCACCAGTATGTCAGCGCCCCTTCCAGCAACGATTTGCTGAATGGCCGGATCAAGCTGAATGCGATCAATTACGTCGCGTTTCCAGACACGACCCAGAAAACAGAAGAGTGGATCGAGGTATTGCCGACCGTTGTCCAGGTAGCAGACTGCTCCGTCGCGCAAGACGTGCGCTACCACATCGGCTACGAAGCGCTGCGCCAGATGAAAAAGAACGGATACAGCTCGCATGCGACCGTATTTTTCGGATTGAAGCGCTGGGTGAACAGCTATCACAAGCTGGAAGAAGTGATGGACAGCCAAGGGAATACGGCCATGGTCAAACGTAGCGACATTTTGCGGCAGTACCTGCTGCATGTCATCCAGACGGCGGAGCATCAGTTCAAGTGTCGGTTTCGGCACTTGCATATCACCAGTCCTGTGAAGCTGAAAACGCAGTTCATCGAGATGTTTACGGACATTTTGCCGGAATACCGCATCGAATCGCAGGATGCGCTGGATGAAGGGATGGCGGTGCTGTTCAACACGATCGCGGACCAGATTGACAAAGACAGCTTCCTCGACGGCGAGACGTACCAAGCGCTGGTCATTGACTGCGGCGGAGGAACGACCGACTTGTCATCGTGCCGCTTTCGCATCGAGGATGGCCACATCTCCTATCGCATCGACATTAGCACGACCTACGAAAACGGCGATACGAACTTTGGCGGCAACAACATCACATACCGGATCATGCAGTTCATGAAAATCGTGTTTGCCGACTACTACAGCAAAGGCCGCCACGTAACCGACATCGACCAACTGATCGACATCCCCGGCTCGGAAATATTCCGGCATGTAGATGAGTTTGGCGTCGATGCTGTCTACGAGCAATTCGAACGGCGCTACCGGGAGGCAGAGGCGCTTTTGCCCACCTGCTACAAAGCTTACGAGAACAAAAGCCGCGACGACTATCAGCGCGTCCGCAACAACTTTCACTTTTTATGGGACCTGGCAGACCATATGAAAAAGGAGTTTTTCCGTCAGACGGGCATTTTGCGCAACCGGTTTACAGCCGAAGGAGAGCAGCGTCAGGAGCAGGATTTGAAGCTGACAGCAGTCGAGCGCTGGGTGCTGTCGATACGCGAGGATGGTCGCTTCCGGGATGTGTACGACTTGCCTGACGTCGTCTTCAACAGCAAAGAGATCAACCATTTGATCAAGGCGGACATTTACGAGATTTTGCGGGTGTTCCTCGACGATTTTTATCAGGAAGGAAAGCTCGCGGACTTTTCCATCATCAAGCTGACCGGACAGTCGTGCCGGATTGACGTGTTTCGCGAAGCGTTGAAGGAGTTCGTGCCGGGACGCAGCATCGAATTTCGCCAAAGGTCCGAGGACGCAGGAAAAGTACCCGACCTGAAGCTGTCCTGCCTGCGCGGCGCACTTCGTTATCAGAGCGCGAAAAAAGCGGGATTCATCGAAGCGCAAATCACCAATCACGCGCCTGTCGTTCCTTACTCGGTGACGGCGTTCACGCACAACAGACAGGAGCGGATACTGATTCGCAGTCAGGAAAAGCTGAGCCAGGTGCATGGGGCCATCTCCCGTCCGTACGGAGTGAGCGAGGTGGAGTTTTTCCTCAAGGAAAGCGACGGACTTTTGCGCAAGCGCTATTTGTACACGGACGACAGAAGCGCGTACAAGCCTGTGCTCTACGAAGAAATCCAGGCCAAGTACGCAAGCCACATTCCCCAGGAAGAAACCGACTCGATTCAAAACGGAGAGGTCAAGTTTTTCGTGTTTTCAGGCGGCAGCGAATGGGGATTCCACGTGGTGCCAGTCGCTCGGCAAAACGAGCAGCTACTTCTGGGGAAAAAAGTGTTCTTCGCCTTTGAAAGCGATTTGTCCGAGCTGGACTTTTTCGACGGCATGAAATAGCGAGTCAACCTAATCCATATGAACAAGAAGGGGGGAACAACCTTGTTTTCCCATCTCTCTCCCCAATTTCACAAGGGGCGGATTCTCAAGCGGGAAATGCTCGAAAGCTTGCGGGACTATCCGAGACATCTCGCCGAGCTGCATTTTCTCGCCTACACGGACGGAATTATTTCCGGCATGGACGTTGCGGTCGAGGACGGACAGCTCGTCGTCGGCCGCGGCATCATCAAGCATCAAGGCCGGATTTATTTGCTGGATCGCGAGGAACGGCTCCCGTACGAAGCGACAGGCAAGGAGACGATGCTGAAAATACGTTTCGACGAGCAGGCGACGTTGACCGACTTTTTGGCGTACGAGACGCACTATGTGCTCGATACGAACATGGACATCGGGACGGATGAGCGCGAGCTGGGCCGTTTCAAGCTCAAGGAAGGCGCGAAGCTGCGCTCGGATTACCCGTATTTTCTCGATTTGACAACAGAGTACAACACGTGGAATTTCACGAATGTGGAATATGCAGGCCAGCAATACCCGACACTCGCTCCGGCGATCTTGCGTTATTTTTCGCACGAGCTGTTGAAGACCAAAACGACAAACGCCTTCGACCTCGCTTTTGCCACACAAGGAATCAACGCCGAGCGAGTGGAGCGCGACCTGATTCTTCATTATATAGGCACCCGGTTGGGCTTCGGCTATCGCGCCAGCTCCAATCCGCAGATCGTCAGCTATTTGGGGCGTATTTTGGAAGAGGCGAAGAGCGGCGACAAGCCCAGACAAGAGTGGCGGGCGTCCGGGCGGCAGCGGGTGATTGTGGATTAGCGGAAGCGGGATGGCAACAATCAGGCAGTAGCCAGACGGGAGGGATTCGATGAGCAGCCAGTTTTTCACCTACAAGAACATCCAAGTGATGCCGTATGAACTGACTCATTTGCAAACGTTGAAAGTCGTGAAAAAAATGAACGAGCACGCGCGGCTTTGGTTTACCGGAATCATTTCCGAGGAGCAGAAGGATAGCTATGTGAATCAAACCAATTCGCAAACACCTGTCAAAATCGTTTTGACGGACGGAAAGGGAAAGCCGACAGCCTGGTTTGAGGGCATCGTGCTGCGGGTCAATGTCAAAGCGAGTCGGGGCGTGTATTACTTGTCGGTAGAGGCGGTTTCGTACACGTATTTGCTTGATGTCAAAACGAAGAAGCGCTCCTTCCAAAACCCGGCGATGACGTATGCCAATCTGGTGAAGACGGTACTGTCAGCGTATGGTAAAGCCGATTTTATCGACTCGGTTACCAAAGGTAAAACGCTTGGCACCTTTATCATGCAATACGAGGAGACTGACTGGCAGTTTCTGAAAAGAATGGCTTCGCGCTTCTATACCGGTCTTGTTCCCGCCACGACTTTTCCGCTGCCTAAATTTTTCTTTGGACTGCCAAGCGGCCAGGACAAGGGCAAATTGACGGCTGGCCACTACACCGTCCACAAGCGGGTGGGCGAGTTCCAAAGCGATTCGGAAAATAAGATTCCCGGAATCAACGAGCAAGACTATACGGTGTACGAGGTAGAGAGTGAGCAAGTTCTTGAGGTAGGCAACGAAGTCCAGTTCAAAAACAGGCCGCTTGTGGTCGGGGAAGCTGTCTCAGAAATCAAGGACGGCATTTTGACGCATACGTACAAGCTGTTTCCGCGCAAAGGCATGTACCGCAAGAAGCTGTACAATCATGCGATCATCGGGGCTTCCATCCAGGGACGCGTGCTCCAGATCCAAAATGACAATGTGCGGGCCAAGCTGGACATGGATGACCAGCAAGACCAGAGCACAGCTTACTGGTTTCCGTACTCGACGATTTACACATCCGAAAACCAGACGGGCTGGTACGTCATGCCGGAGGTCAACGATCAAATCCGGATTTATTTTCCCAGCAAGAAGGAAGAGGACGGGATAGCCATCAGCTCGGTTCTGAAGGATATTCCAGACGCCAAACCGGATGCCAAGAAAAAGTCAGGCGGCTCGGGAGGCGGAGCTGCTGCCGCAGGAGGAAGCGGCGGCGGAAACGATCGGATGAAAGATCCGGCGGTCAAGACGTTTCGTACGAAATACGGAAAAGAAATTGTGCTGGCTCCCGATAAAATCGTCATTTCCGCGGGGGAGATGTCGATTACGATCAGCGACAAGCACGGAATATCGATTGTGAGCAACCAAAACGTGAACATTACAGCCGGACAAGACATCAACATGTCTGGAAGCACGATACACATTAATGCGCAAAAGATCGAGCTGACAGGCAAAGGGAACACGATTACGTTGGAAGACAAAATTGAAATGAAAGGCTCGGAAATCAAGATGAACTAGGAGGCTCGTTCAGCCATGAAAAAAGCGGAAGCGCTCCAGCATCTGTACGAGCAGGTCGCTTTGCCTGCGCTGGAAGAATGTGTTGCGGCTTTGGAATCTTTTTTTCTGGAAAACAGGGAGCGGCTCGTAGCGGATTTTGTGGAAGCGATGCGGCAGTTTGCCATCCAGATTAAAGAAAGGCAGGCACGAGGTGTTATGCCAGCTGTCGGATTTATTCACCTTTCGCTGTTGCGCACGTCCGTGTTGGACGGATCAAACCAATATTTGCTCGAAGCTTATACAGACAAATGGTATTGGGATGAGGCGGCTTGCTTTTCCCGCTATGACGCAGGCTGGGCTTTTCAAGAAATCTCCGGACTTCTGCGACTTTTGGAAGAGCGGCGCAAAAGGTACATGGGCGTGCTGGATGCACCGGATGTAGAACGGATGGTGCTCAAGGAGCTGGACTTTTTTGCCCAATTCGTGACAGCTCTTGCCCGCCTCTCCCTATCAGAAGTGGTCAAGCTGCCAGAGTACAAGCAATTGGAAAAAGCGCAGCGATTTCAAATCCGGGTGGGCGAGTTTAAAGATTTGAGCGAGCCGGTCTATGTGGAAGATATCCAGGCGAGAGAAGAAGAGGAAGCGAGAAAGCTGCTGGAGCAAACAAAAGGAGCGCAGTGTACGCACGAAACATTTGCCAACATGCAGTTGCGCGAGATCAAGGCGGACGGGCTGGATTTGCGATTCAACGACTTTAGCAGCAGTGATCTGGCTAACAGCGAGTTTCGTCAATGCGTGCTGATGGGTACGCACTGGATCGGCAGCAAGCTGACAAACGCTGACTTTCGCCATTCGTTGCTTTGCGATGCCGATTTTCGCCAAAGCGACCTTCGTGGGGCCAATTTCACTTACACGGACGGACAGACAAGCAATGACAAACGGTATAGGCAACCAGGCTTGCTTGGCATCCGGTTTGATCAGGCGAATCTGGAGGGGGCGGATTTTCGCCATTCTCGTCTATACAGGGCAAGCTTCTGCGGAGCAAATTTACGACAGGCGATCTTTTTGGAACGGGATCAGGATCGGTTTGCGTTGACAGACGAACAACGGGAAGTGATTTGCTGGGCAGCGGAATGAAGGAGGTGATCACGGTGCGGGATTACTATTTGCTCACGGAGGACAGGCGTATCTCGCGGAAGGTGCAGCCCACTGGCTTGCCACTGGAAGAGGGGATCGAGGCGCTTTTGCCCGTGACTGTTTTGGAAGTCCGGTCGGAGGGGAGCCTCACTTATCCGGATTGGTTGGACAGGCCGTTGTACATGCTGTCCGACCGGATGAAATCCATTACCGCCAAGTACAATCTGGGCATTCGTTGGAAACGCGTCGATTTGATCGACCGACAACAAAACGATCGGAATGTGTATTGGATCATGCAGGTTCCCCCGGTGGATGCGCTATCCGCGGGCAGCGAGTTTCACCAGAATGGAGCGTTGAAAAGAATGGTGCTGGACTACGAAAAGGTAAAGCGACACCATTTCTTCTCGGTGCAAGGCATTTTGGAGCCGTACATCGTGGTGAGTCTGGATGCGGCGGAAAGTTTTCTGCGTAGAGGCTTGACTGGTTTCGTATTGCAAAAAGTGGAGATCGAGTCGGGGAGACAGACATGACAGAACATTGGGATGAAAAAATTTTGGATGTGTGGAATGAGCTGCAAATGAAGCGGCAGCTGGAGGAGATGAGTCGGCAGCGACCACAGCTGACCTGGGAAGAATGTCTGGCGGCTGCGGAGCTTGGAAGCATGGAGCATGACGGGCGCACGTTCGCGTTTGAGGAGAAAGTGATCTTCGACGGACAGGTAAGCATGATTTTGCCGCGCACGCTCCAGCTTATGCCGAGAGGACTGGTAGGCAAAAGCAGCACGGCACAGCAGCATGAGCAGCTGGCTTTTCAGGACGAAGCAGGCACGATTTTGCTTGGTCTCAACCATATGATCCATGCGCTTTCGGTGAATGAGAGCGAAATTTTTTTGCGTGAGATGACGGCACAGATCAAAAGCAAGACGCCAGGTTTGCAGATCGTAAAAAACGATGTGTGGGAGCAAGCTGGGCGGTTAATGGCGAGTTACGAATATGTCGTTCCGAAGCCAGACGGCAACTTTTATCAGATCATGTTCGCGACGTCGCTAAACGGGAGAGCTTTTTTTGGCAGCCTGGTGTTTTCGGCGAGTGAAGCGTGGGTGTGGCAGCCGCTTGCGACCGCATTGATCCGGACTCTAAAGATAAGCGAGGGCGTATAAGCTTTTGGTGAATGAGTGGGAAAGGAGAGAGGGATATGCTGGAAAACTTGCTCAGGGCGCTGAGTGCAGGAATATTTGGCGAAGAGTATTCGTATGTCGTACGCGGCGCGACAGCAAAATGCTCGCAAGGAACAGACCCCGGGGTGCTAAACTTGCCTACGTGCCACGGAGTGTACAGTCGCGGAAAGCCTGTCATGAACGTCGCAGATCACGCTTCGGGTGCGAATATTGGCTGCTTCGGATTTTGCAAGCTGACGGGAAGCCAGTGCGTGCCGCAGACGCCGGAAAAGTGGACGGACGGAAAAGAGGATGTGCTGGTGGATAACGAACCCGCTTTGCTGAGCAAATCGCGGCTGGTTTGCACTGCCTCAGGCATCATCACCATTGACAAGGACGGACAAGATTGACGTCAACCTGCGACCTGAAAAAGGGAGGGAAATGACATGCAGGCAACAGATGGCGTCATGGCCTATCACGATTTGCAAGTCGTCTGGCCGTATGGGCCGATCCGGCTGGACAGCCTGACATTTTTGCATCAGACGGGCACGCATGCGACTTTGCGCCTGACCGGAATCGTCCCGGAAGACAAAGAAGAGGAAATCATCCATCTGGCCAGCAATCACGACGGCATCGGGCTGTACGGGAAACAGGGCGCGGCGAAAAAGCCGATTTTCATGGGTTGCTTGCAGCATGTGGAGATCAAAGTCGTCCGGGATATTCATTACGTGACGATTCAAGCGATTTCCCATACATACGCGATGGACTTGAGTCCGAAAACACGCTCTTTTCAACAGGTAGACCGCCTGTACCGGGATGTCGTCGAGGAAGCTTTGTCCGTCTATCCGGGCGGGGATTTCATCGACCAAGCTTTTGACGAGAAGAAGCAGGGCAAGTTCATCATGCAGTACGAGGAGACGGACTGGACCTTTGTCAGGCGCATCGCTTCGCATGTGGGAGCCGTCCTCGTCCCGGATGTCAGTGACCACAAGGTGCGTTTCTGGATCGGGATGCCCGAGGGACGCAAGCAAATCAAGCTGGAAGCGGCTCCGTACGAGGTCAACCGGGCGATTGCGCCATATATGAAAAAAGCGGCGAACGGCGCATCCTCGCTGTCCGAATACCAGTACACGACGTACACCTTTGCTCACGACGAGTGGCTGTACATCGGCGATGAAGTGCAGCGTGACGGACGAACGTTTGTCATCACAAAGGTTACCGCAACGCTGGAGCAGGGACTGTTGAAGTGGACTTACGTGTGCGCTGTGCCTGAATCGGTCAAGCAAACGAAGCTGTACAACTCCGCGATTATCGGCGCAGCCATCGACGGCAAAATCATTCAGGTTGGCCGCAACCAGGTCAAAATTCACTTGAATATGGACCAAAAACAAGACGCAAGCAAAGCCCAATGGTTCCCGTACGCCGCAGAAGGCAACCAGATTTTATACCTCATGCCAGAGCTCGGTTCCAAGGTCAAGCTGTACTTCCCTGGTGCCGAAGAGGACGACGGCATGGTCATGAACTCCGTGCGCCACGCCCCGCAAGGCGAAGCCGTCCAGAAGCAAGCGAAAAAAATGCAGGACCCGGGAGTCAAATCGTTCGGCAACCCCCAAGGCAAAGAGTTCACGCTGGGCGACAAAGAGCTGACGATGACGGCGCAGGAGGGCATGCTGTACATCTCCATGAATAAGGATGCGGGCGTCAGTTTCAATAGTGCTTCGCAGGTGCGGATTCAAGGAAAGGGCGCCGTGAGCCTGAGCGGTGCGGCTGTTCATTTGTCCGGCACAGAAGGATTGACGGTCAAAACGGCAGGAGATGCCCTAGAGTTAATCGAAGAAGCAAATGCGAGCAGTGAAAACATTCAGCTGGAGGCGAGTGCCCGGCATTCTTTTCCGCAACTGTTAAGTGCGTTTGAGCAAGATGTATCGGCCAACGGGATTCTTGCGGTCATGGCGAAACGCATCTTGGATAACCAGATCGCAGAGGTGGAAGGGAAGTTTGCGGCCTTCGGCGATACGCTGGCTGGTTTGTGGGGGGCGGCGGTAGACGCGGGCGACCTGGTTGTGACAGGTGTTTTGGGAGGCGATGACGCCCAAAGCTTGTATGAGTTTGTGAGCGGCTCCGAAGTCGGTTCGCTGACCGAGAGGAACAATTTGGCCAAAGGAGCAGTAGAAGTCGCCACGAACACAGCCGAATATGTAGAGAAAGTGGCTTCGGGCCAAAAAACGGCACTGGATGTACTGGGAGATGCAGGGGGAGCCGTCATCTCGACGGTGAAAGAATACACCGAACCCTTCATGAAAGAAGGGGAGTACCGACAGGAGAATTTGCACGGTGGTCTGTGGACTCGTTCGATAGAAGACAGCTATCAAAAAGGGAGAAACGAATATCAGAAAGACCTGATCATGGCGGAAGCACTCATGAACGCTTACAGTTTTGGAGGCGGGTCAGTTGTTCTAAAGGCCGAGAAATTCATAGCCAAGCAGGAGGGGGGGAGAGGTACAAAGAATTCTCATGGCGATGCCGATTCCGACGGTGGAAAAGGCAAAGGCGGCTCCTTGCATGGTTCTGACAAAAATGATGGGCTGGAAGGAGCACCGCTCAAGGACGGGAAGCTCAAGACGAAGGCCGAGTTGCCGGTTGATGTGTTGAAGGACTTGGATTTGATAAAGGAAAAATTTCAGCTTGGCATGTTGACACAAGTCTTGAAGAAGACCGGTATGAAAGTGGAGATGGTCGATCCGGTTACAGGGCAAAGCTTTTGGGCTTGGGACAAAGAGGCGATGGTTTCTCACTTTAGAAAAACAGAAAATGGAAATGGGCGGCAAAATGTGGGCACGTCAAAGGGCCATGTCAATGAGGCTCCTCGTAAGGACATTCCACATGAAACAACGCCGCCAAAAGGAGGAAAGGCAAGCGGAGATTCCGGGCCTTCTCAGCATTCTCATCATGATGAGCCAGTTACTGATAAGAAGGGTAATGATGCTAATAAAAATCAGCCTTATGAGAAGGAAAAGGCAGGGGCTGAGGGGACGGGTAAACCAAATTTATCAAGCGGTGATTTAGGAGAACTATTAGGTAGTGGGGGTAATAAGAATGTGTACGCCTATGGGGAGGATAAAGCTGTAGGGGTTCTAAAAGACGGTAAGCCACAAAAGCTAATTACAGAAGAGTTGGGTTTGTTAAACAAACTTGATGAGCTAGGATTACCGACAGTAAATGGACGCTCAATTTTTGTTGATGGAAAAGATGCCCTTATGTTTGACAGGTTTGCACAAGGTTCCAAAGATATAGTAAAATTACATGATGGTAAGGTGCAAATAGTTGGAGAATCATCATTATTGAATCAACGAAGTATTGAGGATTTAACTGCTATAAGAAAAATAATGGTTGAAAAGAAGATCAAGATTAATGATTTGCAGTTTCTAATTGGAAAAGATGGAAGAGTAGTAGTTGCTGATCCCCTAAACGTAGAAGTAGGTAAAAAAGTAAAACCATCAAAAAATAATCTAAGAATGATTGATTTGCTTATAGAATCTGCCAGGAAAAATTCAAAATAACATATTGAATTTAGGAGAGTGTTTATGGATAACGAGTTGCGAGACGGATCCTCAATTCCATCTGATAGGATTAAGTTGTTACAGATTATTAAAAATGAAAAGCTTAGCAAGTTAATAAGATTTAGCTGGTGGGAAAGCAAAGAATCAATGGAACAATGTGAGATTGCACAAGATGAAGTGTTCTCTCTAACTGCTGGACCTCTACTGCTATATTTTGAATCAGGGTTAGTAATTGGAGCAGCTAGTGACCCTTCAAGAAATTCGGTTATTT
Source organism: Brevibacillus sp. HD3.3A (assembly GCF_013284375.2). Classification (NCBI taxonomy): domain Bacteria; kingdom Bacillati; phylum Bacillota; class Bacilli; order Caryophanales; family Paenibacillaceae; genus Brevibacillus; species Brevibacillus sp. HD3.3A. Next base: position 4,615,347 of record NZ_CP085874.1, on the reverse strand, counting down.
TATGGGTTGAAAAAGATGATACCGGGTATATTAAAGACGAATCTATTGAAAATGACACTGATTTATATCCAATTGATGCTGAGGATAAAATATATAGTAGTCCTTATTGGATTCAAATAGTAGGGCAAAATATAAAAGAAATAAATATAATAAAGCGCGATCCCCAAAATGCTCTGTTTGAAGAATTACCAAATGAAGTTGGTCTAGAGATAGTAATGGAAAATGATATGAAATTTATATTGTCCCATGGATTACACGATGATTCAGACGATTTCTCTGTATTAACAACTTCACAATTAGAAGTAGATTTAATAGCGAGCCTAAAGTGGTTCGCCTGCTAATAATTTTTGTTTGTATTACGTGGTTTGGTGAGGCTGTTAATCACTTTGTGTAAACCTATTTACAACTCCAACAACAAGATCGTACAATACAAACCAAACACTAAACAATTCAAACACTTGATAAACTTTCAAAGCTCTTTCCCACTTGAACGATGAGTAGGAATGAGCTTTTTTTGTATGCCCAAATTCAAAGGAGGAAAAGGAAAATGGCGAAACAAGCACAAAAAGTAGATGAAACATTGTGTTTGATTGCACAGGCACAAGCAGAGTATCAGGCAATCGTAAAAGAAGTGAGAGGTTACTGTCAGAAAGCAAGAGCGTTACGGCAACAGGCGGACGAGTTAAGACGATCTGGTAGTACCGACCCTCAAGTAGCAGCAGAAATAAGCAAGCTACTAGAACAAGCTGACTATTATAACCATCTAGCAGACCAGAAGGACGGACATCCTAGACTGGAAATGCTTCGGCGCATAGATAGCTTGGAACGAGAAGCATCTGGATTAAGGGATACTGTACAGCACAACGAAAACGTATTAGCCCGTCAACAGATAGAACTGGATAAACGGAACGAGAAGCTGTGTTAATGGTACAACGAGCAAAGGAACAATTACAGGAAACGGAACAGCTATTGGAATCCCAACGAACAAAACTGGAAGAATTGGAGGGGAACAGAATTGAGTAGGAAGTTGATAAAAGGATTTAAACCACTAGAGGAGATTATTGAGTCGGCAAACGAGGAAGGAATCATTGAAATCGTAGATGACGAGGACATTATTGAATTGGTGAAGGAGGAATAGACGAATGGAACAACTAAGCCCCGAAGCATTGGAAGTACGCCGAGAATACAGAAGACAGTATGAGCGTGAGTATCGGCGCAGATGGAGACAGAAGCCGGAGAATCGTCTGAAAGCGAAGGAGTACGAGCGCAGATACTGGGAACGAAAGGTACAGCAATCCAAGGCATAACACATGCAGCCTGACGCTATTAGGCAGCACACCAATTCAATTGTACAACCAGGGGACAATTTACCGCAGCAGACACGAGACCACGAGAGCAACCAAATACGACAGTCGGAGGAAAGAACACAATGACGAAACATGAAGAATTCTTATGGGAACTGTTACTTCACGAGATTAATACGAAAGCAGAACTAACACGTATGTACTTTGACTGCTTTACGTTTATTGCTAAAACGGAACAGCTTGAGGAGTTTCAGTTGCATAAGAAACAGAGGGAAGATAGTAGGAGGAAAGTATTAGTAGAATCCTGCTTTACGGATGAACAAGAATATTGAACATGTAATGAAACACGGTTAGAGAATATCCTTACGTAGCAGAAAACAGATGGATAAACAGCTTGGAGGCAAGAAGTCCTCCCCCCGGTCGGGGAAACGATACCCCATGAAATGAGGTTAGGGGATATAAAAATGGAACAGAAACAATGCGGAGCCAAGACGAAAAGCGGTGAAGCTTGTAAAAAAGCGGCTCTAAAGAATGGACGTTGCAGGTTGCATGGTGGAAAATCTACTGGCCCGAAGGACAGGGCGAAGCATAGCGAACGTCTAAAAGGCAACAAAAACGCCTTGAAACATGGACTGTATGAAACGATCTGGCTAGATACGCTAACGGAGGAAGAGCAAGAGTTGTACTATCAGGTTCCAACCGACCCGAATGTACAGGTGGATAGCGAGTATCGGCTTTCAGCGTTACGGATACGGCGTATGCTAATGCGTATTCAGCAGGAGGAACAGAAGGACAAGCCTGACCCTGCTGAAATTAGAGAGATGGAAGATGCGATCATTAAAGTTCAGATGAATGTTGCGGCGCTGATTCGGGAGAACGACAAGCTCAGGGATATGCAGAAGCAGAAAAGCGACGGCTCGTTAGAGCAGTTGGTCGAAATACTGCAACAAGCTAGAAGCAAGTTTCAAGGATGAAGACAGGAGCAGACAGAGCACACGCTTTGTTTCGCTCCTTTTTTACTACCGCAGAAGGCGTGGCATCTAAAAATGAATGTAAAAATGTCTTACCACGATCACGGTTAACGAGCGGCAAAAAGGATAAAGAGGGTTGTAAATGCCTTCCGTAAGGTCGTATGGTGTTACAAAAAACAGGAGGCATTTACATGAAGGAAACGAAGGTCAAGAAATGGGTAGGCTATGTGCGTATCTCCTCGGACAGTCAGATGGAGAACACATCTATTAGTGAACAGGTAAGGCAGATTGAAGCGTTTTGCGTGAGTCAGGGCTGGCAACTGGCAGCGATCTTCAAGGACGAAGGGGTTAGCGGCAGCACAATAGAACGAGATGGTTATCAAGAGATGCTGCATTACATTCAGCAGCCCGAACATGAGGTTGGCGGGATTGTCGTGACGAAATCAGACCGTATCCATCGTCAATTGAATCATCTGCTGGACTTGATCGAAGAGGAATTGGAACCACAAGGCATGGCGTTCATTAGTGTGACGGAGCGAATGGATACCTCGACTCCGCAAGGGAAGATTTTCTTGCAAATGTTTGGCGGTTTTGCTGAGTTTGAACGTGCAACCATCAATGAACGTACCCGAAACGGACGAATCGCTACGGCTAGAAAGAATCAATACGCTGGCGGAGGTATTCCTTATGGCTACAGGCTGTGGAACGGAAACATTGAACTGGATAACCAGCAAGCCAGCACCGTAAAATACATCTTTCAGGAATATGTAGAAGGAACAAACCCTTATCGCATCGCCAAGTTGCTGAACAACGCTGGTATCCAAACCAAGACAGGAAAGGCTTGGAAGTCGTACAGGTACAAAACATTTTGAACAATGAGACGTACACAGGGTTCAACATGTACAACGGGCAAAAAGAGAAGAATGGCATTAGGCAGAAAGATGTGTTTCCTCGTATCATTAGCCGCCAGTTGTGGAACAAGGCAAGGCAGGTCAGCTAATTATTACGTAGACATTGGGAGGCTGGACAAATGAGCGAATTCAAAGAGCGAATGATGATGTGTTCAGAAGACTACGACGAAATGATTGATATGGCTCTGGCCATGAAGGACAAGGAATGGTTTGAGGAACTGGTCAAAAAGCAAAGGCGATTGCGGGAAATGGAGATCGAAGCGCGACGAGAGTTAGGCGTACTTGACTAGAGAACGGAAGGGATTTAACAGCAGACCCACGTGAAGCGGGCGATACGACGTTCTCTTGTGGGTGTACCACAAATGACACCGATAACGGGAGAAATAAACGTGAGTGAACCATCTCACAGGGTCATACGTTATTGTTGACTCCAAACAAAGCGTGTGTCATAATCTCCGTACAGTATTCGATTGTGGTTCAGGGGATACTGCTAACTTGGTAAACTTCAACTCTTAGAGCACTTGATTGTCTGTAATAGACGACAAGTGCTTTTTTGCGTTTAACAGTCAGAAACGGACAGCCCGATAATTACTTAATTAGTCGAGTAATTGTTACATTTTACAATCGCATGGAGCAAAAAATCGTATGAGAACGGGAGTGTAGCGTGTGATGAAGGCAAGTGTATCCATAGACAAATTTGTCATGGAGTATAAGGATGTGCCGCTTGGGGCTTATTACGGATTGATGAGAGACGCGGCGATGAACGGGTTTCAAATGAAGCCAACGTCCTATTGGGGCGACTACTGCTACGAGTTACATTTACGGAAAGAAAACGGGGCTTACCTACATGTATTTTACAAGAATTATAGGGAGACGGAGGGACATTTACATACTTTGCGGCTAGAGACTCGCCCCGAACATTACTTACATTTTCATGAGTTGCTGGAACCGATACGCAAGGTGGCAAGCAGGATAACTTTCGTTGGCTGTGATGTTGCTTATGATGTGAGTACTTCATTGGAAAATGTCATCGTCATCCCTACAGATATGCGGCGGGAGATGACTCATGAGGGAACAACGAGGTATTTCGGACTGCCCCACCAGCGCAAGACGAACGGATACTGCCGCATTTACGATAAGCGACTGGAGCGATGGGAGAAACAGAAGATCATGCTCGATCACGAATTAAGCCGCATTGAGATTGTATACAAACCAGACCAGAAATTATTACTGTCGGATGTGGGGAGGTATCCACCAGAGCAGAACGACAAGTATTTTGCGGCAGTGGTAACAGATTGGGATGTACTCCCTAGAAAAAGGGTGGAACAGATTCGCAACATGCGGGACGGAGCAGAGATGTATACGCAACGGATACGTAAAGGGGTAAAAGAAACCCTTGCAAACCCGTATCACGTAGATTTCAACAGGTTAGCAAGGGAACAATGGGTATCGCTAGTTGAAGTACCTTGTGTGGCAGTGCTGGGGGGTAGCGTAAACCGCAGTTTCAACAGCGATTGGTGTAACGATTTCGTATATACAGTATACGACCTTCCCACAGAGGAAAACGACAGGAAACATACAGGGTTGTGCAGATTTTGGAAAACATCGTATACTACGCATCACTGTTTACCTCTTGTGGAGGGAATGTCGAAAAATATTTCGTACGCTCCTTTAAAAACGTTGAAATTTTATTATATGTAGTCATACAGACGTTGAACGAATAGAAAATGGACTGGATAGCGTCCCGTTGCGGGTCACTTGTTGACTAACGCTTGAGCTGAGGTTGCCGATATTTTTTACCTTTCAACGTACTTCATAAACAGAGGTGATGCCTTGCATGCACTACAAACAGAAGCATATTTACATTGGAGTTGACCTGCACAAGAAAACCCATACGGCTGTAGTCATCAACTGCTGGAACGAGAAGCTGGGGGAAGTGACGTTTGAGAACAAGCCGTCCGCTTTTGAAGAACTGACCACGTATGTCAAGCAATTAAAGAAGCGAGGCATGACCCCTGTGTATGGGCTGGAAGATGTGGGCGGGTACGGCAGGGCATTAGCGGTGTACCTGCTGGAAAACAAACAGAAGGTGAAGGAGGTCAATTCTGCTCTGTCGTATGCCGAGCGCCAAAGTTACCCGACCACACAAAAAAGCGATAGCTGGGATGCGGAGTGTGTAGCAAGAATCTTGTTAAACAAGTTGGACATCTTACCCGCCGCAAACCCGCAAGACGTATACTGGACGATTGGTCAACTGGTGACGAGAAGGAATGGCTTGGTGAAGGGATTGATCTCCCTTAAAAACCAATTGCACACCCAACTCAGTTACCATTACCCCAGTTACAAAAAGTTCTTTAGCGACATCGACGGAAAATGTGCGCTGGCTTTTTGGGAGAAGTACCCTGCCCCACACGTACTAAACGGTGTCTCGGTCGAAGAATTTGCGGAGTCTTTACGGAAATCAAGTAACAATGCGTGTTCGACAAGGAAGGCAGAAGAAATACTGGCACTCGTGCATGCAGATGGAGACACAACCAGAAGCTATCAGGAACAACGAGACTTTCTAATCAAGAGCCATGTGCGGGACATACAGTTCAACAAGAAGGAAATCGAATATGTAGAAGGCGAACTGCAAGGTATGATGAAACGGCTAGACTACCAACTAGAAACGATGCCAGGCATAGATTTGGTAACGGCATCTTCTCTAGTGGCAGAAATAGGCGACATTAGCCGTTTTGCCAGCGCAGATAAACTGGCACGTTTTGCAGGGATAGCCCCTGTCAATTTCAGTTCCGGCGGCAAAGGTACGAACCAAAAAAGCAGACAGGGTAATCGGATACTTCATGGTTTGTTTTATAACCTAGCTGTCCAGCAGGTACAAGTTTCAAAAGGTAGCAAGAAACCACGTAATCCACTGTTTTACGAATACTTCAACCGCAAGAAAGAAGAAGGCAAAACACCAACGCAAGCATTGGTATGTGTGATGCGGAGACTAGTCAACATTATTTACGGCATGATGAAGCACAAGACAGCGTTTCGTCTCCCCGAACAAGTAGAAAAACAAGCGAGCTGACAGGTGGTATTGCTAGTATTCTAGCAACCACCGTTACTTTTCAATAGATTAGCTTTACAACATAGGGGACAAGTAAACCTGATTCAAATGTAAGCTATGGGAAAGTGTTTCCAACAAGAAAAATTGATTTAGATACAGAAGGGCACATTATTGAAAGGGTTAGAGAGTTAAGGAGCAAGCTTTCTAATAGACTTAAAGATGAACTTAATTTTGCATATTCAGAAGTAGACATAGAAGGAATGGACAAAAAGGAATTTTATGCACATAGTAGTTTAAATGGAGATAACAAGGCAAAAGACTATGCTGATTATTCGTTAAAGCCAACTAAACCAAAGTATGAGGCTACCCTTGCACCAGACAGGGGTGGGAATATAAGAAAAAGAGATAATGATACGGAGTATAAAATTCTAAATGATTTAGCTGCCAGACTAGATAAATTAAAGGAGCCTTCAAAAACCCGTGGTAAAATAAAATTATTCACTGAAATAGATACGTGTGCAAGTTGTAGCAGGATTATTGAGCGATTTCACAAAGATTATCCAAATATTGTTATTGAAGTAATTCATAACGGCGATGAATTAGTGGATCCTTAACATAACTAAAAAGGAGATAGATATATGAGACGAAATTATGAAGCTTTATTTGGTGCGTTTTATGAGAGATATTTTGATTTTAAAAGCGAGAAGATGAGTGATGCTGAAGCACTTGCCTGCACATCTGATGCATATTTTGGTGTACAAAGTAGAGGTGAAATGGAGAAGGCAGTAGTAAACATAGCAGAAGGAAAGATCTATTTAACACATTCCAAAATATTTGTTAAAGCAAAAGAGAAAATAGTTGAGGCATTAAATTCACTAGATTTACAGAAACTTCAACTTGAAACAACTCCAGATGAGTATAAGGACATATTGGAGCGCAGAGATATGGTACTAGATGAAATTGATAATATCACAGTGGATTATAGCCCATACACAAGATGGCACTACTATGAAATGGAAAAAGAAGTAAAGAATTACTTTTGGATAATTGTTAATGAAGTGAAAGATAAAAATGGAATTATAGAGAAAGTATTGGAGCGATTTGAACGTGAATGTACAAATACGCTGAGTGAAAATATTGTTGTTAAAACTACGCTTGTAGAGTTATTACTTAGATATGATATTAAGGAAAATGAACAATTTGTAGAAATCAGAAAGGAACTGGAACAGTTCGATGTAAATGAAATAGGTGAACAATTAACAGAAGATGAGAAGATAGACTTGTCCATCCGAATTAAAGAAGTGTTGAGTAAGCTTTAGCGAAGACGAATAGTCTAAGGTTATTTACAACTCCAACAACAAGATCGTACAACCAACAAACCAAATACTAAAAAATTTGATAAACATACTTGATTAACTTTCAAAAGCTCTTTCCACCTGAATCATGAGTAGGAATGAGCTTTTTTGTCATACAGGAGCAAATATGGAGTGCGTTTGAGCAAGATGTAGCGGCCAACGGGATTCTTGCGGTCATGGCGAAACGAACCTTGGATAACCAGATCGCCGAGGTGGAAGGGAAGTTTGCGGCCTTTGGGGATACGTTGGCTGGTTTGTGGGGCGCGGCGGTAGACGCGGGCGACCTGGTTGTGACAGGTGTTTTGGGAGGCGATGACGCCCAAAGCTTGTATGAGTTTGTGAGCGGCTCCGAAGTCGGTTCGCTGACCGAGAGGAACAACTTGGCCAAAGGAGCGGTGGAAGTCGCTACCAACACAGCCGAATATGTAGAGAACGTGGCTTCAGGCAAAAAATCATGGCAGGACGTAGCCCAAGATGCAGGCGACGCAGCCGTCTCGATCGGGACAGGATTATACAACGATTACATCGACCCTTTTGTGAAAGACGAGAAGTACAAACAGGATAATTTGCACGGCGGTCTGTGGACCCGCTCGGTCGAAGAAAGCTACGCAAAAGGGCAAAATGAATTTAAGAAAGACATGGTCGTAGCGGAAGCCGTACTGACGGTGTATAGCGGTGGAATGGGCACAGCAGCATTAAAAGGCGGCAAATCGGTGGCGAAGTTGGATGTGGACTCGCCGCATGGTTCCAAAAAGCCGCACGCTAATAGTGATTCGGACGGCGGAAAGGGAAGAGGCGGACCCCTGCACGGCTCCGGCAAAAATGACATGTTGGAAGGCGTGCCCCTCAAGGACGGGAAGCTCAAGACGAAGGCCAAGCTGCTGGATGATGTGTTAAAAGAGCTGAGCGAAACGATTGCGAAGTTCCTCGAAAAGATGAGCGAGCAGTTAAACGGAAGACTGGTCGTGATGGAAGATGCGATGACGGGTCAACGCTTTTTCTTCTGGGAGAAAGGGGAGGGCTATTCCTTTTCGAAAGATCGGACAGGGCAAGGCGGGTCGCATAGTTCGGGGACATCAAAGGGGCATGACGGTAAAGTTACGGATACGGATGTTCCCAGCAAGAATACGTCGCCAAAAGGAGGAAAGGCGAGCGGAGACCTCGGGCATTCTCATCATGATGAGCCAGTTACTGATAAGAAGGGTAATGATGCTAATAAAAATCAGCCTTATGAGAAGGAAAAGGCAGGGGCTGAGGGGACGGGTTATACTGGAGGAAGAACTCAAAAGGAATTGGATGATTTGGCAGGTGATCCTTCACATGGGGGAAGAATTGAGGAACAGGGGATAAAAGAGAGAGAAATAGGGTTGGATTTAGAAAGCCAAGGCAAGTTAGGAAGAATTATAAGGGATCCAAAGGCAGATAAGGGGTCTGAATTTATTGATGAAACCACTGGTCAAAAATGGGATATAAAGAGTTTTGAATCTTACCCCAATGGTCATACTTCACCTAAAAAGGGTGCCTTTACAGTTAATAATGCAATGAAGAAAATATACAAGGAATTTGAACGAGGACATAATGTAATAATTGACAAGCGAAATCTGACTCCAGAGCATGTCGAACAATTAAAAGATGCAATCCAAAAGGAGGGAATATCAGACAGGATAATTTGGTACCCCTAAAAGGAGGAACACACTATGAACGAACATAGAGATGAGAAACTAATTCAGTCTTTAAAATCACATAAAATCTGGATTGAAACAGTTGGTCGAGAGGGGAAAAAGTTAGCGGTCGATGAAGTGGATTTTCGAGATATAGATTTAGCAGATTACCCTCTAGATCAAGCCTATATAACTGCGTGTGTATTTAATGGAATGAACTTGGTAAAAAAGGATATGTATGCCTCAGTGGTTTGTTCCTCTACTTTTGAAGATGCAAATCTAGAAAGTGCTGATTTTTATAAGGCAGACGTCTCTTATGCAAATTTTACGAATGCGAATTTGCAAAACGCACGATTTGCTAGAAGCGATTGTATTGAAACTATATTTAACAAAGCTGATTTGAGAAATGCGAAATTAGTAGGGGCACTTTTTGATCAAGTAGATTTCCGCAATGCGAACCTCCAAAATACTGATGTAAGCACCTCAACATTTGAAGAAGTATTGCTTCAAGCAGCACAACTAGAAGGTATGCGTGGATTAGAAGAGGCTTTCATTAAGAGTATCAATATCGGTACTCCAGAACAACCTATCATTCTTAAAGGCGAAGATGCTAGACAGTGGCTCATAATCAATTCCACAGATAACTCTAAGTAATTGGCCTCAAAAAGCATTAACTCTAACGCGCATCAAGCACCGTCCGTTAAGCTGGAGAGAGATAACGAAACCAAGCAATTCAAGTTCTCATGCTAGTGCGAAGAATAAACCGAATCGGTAAGTCTTCCAGATAGTATGATAAGATGCGGTATTCTAATCGAATGCACTCGGGAGTTACCGTTAAATTCTAGGCTTTCTTTTTATTCATGGGTTATTCAGATGTGACAAATTCAAGATTCAAAAATCGCCCTATGCTTCTGTATGTCTGGTGTGATTCCTGCCTGTAGAGTGTCTAACCTATTAGGGAAAACATCTCGAAGGGAGAAATCATCCATGAATCATCCAGTCAAAGAATGCATTCAGAAGCTAGGGCTAACACATCGAGCGTTTGTTGTCCTGTATGACATCTCATGGGGAGGGTTTCGTAGTTGCTTGTATGGCTACACCGATTCCATCCCCCGCGCCATCCTGAACGTCATGGTACAGCATGGCTACGATGAACAGGACGTACAGCGTCAATATCTCGTATGGCGGAAATGGAGAGTTGAGCAAGAGCTACACGCCCCCGTCGCCGCGATGAAAGGGAGGGCTAACGCATGAAAAGACTGCCGTTAGATACAGTCCTAACCCTGATGCGGCGGGAAAATGTGCTCGGTTATGGCTCTGATATGGACGAACTTGCCCTCATCTTTGCCAAGCATGTTACTGGACTGTCAACACCAAACTAGACAGATTTCTTAAGTGCTTTCTGTTTGTAAACGAGTGGACTCAAATACCCCAATGTCGAGTGAATTCTTGTTTCGTTAAACCATTTCACGTATGCCCCTAGTTCCTGCTTCAACTGTGCGAGTGACCCAAATCTTCGATTCTTGACAAACTCCGTTTTAATCAGCTTAAAAGTTGCTTCTGCGACTGCATTGTCATAGGGGCAGCCTTTCATGCTTAATGAGCGCTTGATGTTGAATGTACGGATGACGTCACCAATCGTACGATTGGTAAACTCACTGCCTCGATCCGTGTGAAAGAGCTGAATTTGACGTAGGTCTCCTTTTACGCTTGCAAAAGCTTGGTAGACGAGCGCAGCATCTTTACTGGTTCCACAACTATACCCAATAATCTCCCGATTGAATAAGTCCACGAGCAGACAGATGTAGTGCCATTTGTTTGCGACTCGGACATACGTCAAATCACTCACAACCGCCTCGAGTGGTTCATCTTTTGTAAACTTGCGGTTCAGTTCATTCTGGATTGGTGAATCGTTACACGGTGACTTATGCGGTTTATACTGGGAAACCGTATACACCGATACAAGACCATTCTTTTTCATCAAGCGTCCAATCCGCCGTCTGGAAACGATCCATCCTTCTTTTTGTAGGGTTGCCTTGATCTTTCTGGTTCCATACACGCGCTGATTCTCATCAAAAATATGGATGATTGCTTGCTCCACCTCATCATCGATAGATGGCTGCTGGCTACTTTCATAATAGTAGGTACTCCGATTCACCTTGAGGATGGTGCACATGGCAGACACGGGGTATTTATGTGCATTGTGCCGGATCACTGTTATTTTCGTCCGAAGATCAGCGCTGCTTGCTTTAAAATATCGTTCTCCATCTTCAACCGTTGATTTTCCTTACGCAACGCCATGAGTTCATTTTGTTCCTCTGTTCGGTTGTCCTTTTCTTTGAAGCAACCTGTGGTTCTACTCTGTTTGACCCAACGGTCAAACGCAGATGCACTCAGATCATATTCTCTCAAAATATCTGCACGTGGTTTGCCATTTTCATAAAGCTGAATCATCTGCTGTTTGAATTGATCTGTAAATGACCGACGCTCACGTTTCCCCACGACATTCTCTCCGTTCCATGTCGATTTGATTTCAATCTACTAGACCCTAAGAGAATTGTCCAATTCAGTGTAGCCGATCCATACAGACACTCTGTCGCAGGAGCAAGCTGAACTAAGCCTAGCTCACTACCTCGCCAAATCAACACATAAGGATGTCGTTCATCGGAATCAAGTCTTAGCAAAAGTTGCTCGGTTCCTTAATCAATATGATTGGCGGCTATCCGACGATCATATTGACTACTATCGTAAATACTTGCCGTTGTTTGGCTAACCTATCCCCCGCCGTTGTGAGGGGTTTCTTTTTGCTGTTTTATTGGGGTTTACAAAAAAATGGGGGCGGGGCGTTAGAGGTTATTTCACGATCACAATCATCTACATATCTATTCATTATTCAATGATTTCTGATTCGTGTTTTCTGATTCCTGCTGTCTATTCTGATGGTAGATGTCCATCCTCTGAGCTTCTTCTATTTCTGTTATTCTATCCTCTAGTTCTATCTTACTCATATCCTTATTCCTATTATCTTATTCTTACGGTGTCAGCGTTCATTTCAGTCTCACCCCCCGCCCGCTCCGCAGGCGGGGAGTTCACCTGTGTGAAGGGAGGACAACAGAGCGTTCCCCCTCTTGCGAGGGAGAACGACTAGGCTGTGTGAAGTTGAGGTATCCCGAGCCTACGAGACATCTGGCGCACCCAGGTGTAGTTTTACTGCGCGGATAGTCGGAACTATCACTCTGTCAAGGTTCCCTGTCCTTTCGGACACTACGACGGAAAATCTGGGGAAGTTGCCTAACAAGAATCATTTGTAGGACTTAGCTAACACAGTCGAAAAAAGACACATGTTAGCCAATCCTCCTTTAACGAGTTGACTAACATCGGCTGATGAATGCCGAGACATTTTTTAACGTGTTCTTCTGCGACCACGGGTAGAGCTTCAATATTCAATTCAATGATCTTAATAGACCTGCTACTTTCTCTATACGACATGGCAAGGAGAGAGTTAAGTGAACCGCATCAATTATTTTTAAAAAACTTCCCGTAGGAATCACGCCGCCCCTGCGCCCGCGAGGGGGGCTTCTTCTTTTCCTAGACACTGGGGGGGTTCTTCGTTGCCCTGTCCTGATTCCCCGTAACGATTAAAAATATATATTCATTCTGCTTCTAACCCCCTTTACATTCCTTCCGTCATATGATTCTGTATTCCCCACAGCAAGTTGATTTCGCCCTTTGACAACCGCATATAGAAGCCTGTGAACTGCCCCGCCGCCCGCCTGCTCGATGTATGCGGAATGCGCGGCTGGGGTTTGCTGATTCCGAAGGCGTTACGAAAACTGGAATTTCCGAAACGGGGTGAACGAATGAAGGATTGGTCACGGACACAAACCCAACTGACAGAGCAGGAAATCACGCTTATGCGGAGAGTGGAAACCTGCGAGGCGTATCTGACTTTCATCTTTGCATACACGGAGCAAGAAGGGCACAACTACCATCTTGTAGCCATCGAAGAGATTGTGAAAGCTGTTTGCGCTCTCCAATGCGAATGGCTGGCGGATTTATGCCATATCAGGCTGGAAAAAGCGTTTATCACCAATCGACTACAGCAGGAAAGGGGGATAGAGGGATGAAAACACGAGTTGTCGGCTATGTCCGTGTATCTACACAGGGACAAGTCAAAGACGGATACTCCCTTGGTTATCAGGTGGAAGAGATTCAGCGTTACTGTGCCCGCCACAACCTTGAATTGCTGGACATCTACAAGGATGAAGGCATATCGGGGGCAAAGGTGGATGAGGAACAGCTAACCATAGAGCGGGAGGGCTTGCAAGAAATGCTGTCTGACCTGAAATGGCGAGACGTGAAATATATCGTTGTCCTGAACACCAGCCGCCTTTGGAGGGCAGACATTGTGAAAGTGCTGATTCAGCGGGAGCTAAAGCGGCATAAAGTCGATGTAAAAGCCATTGAACAGCCCCAATACAGCATTTATGCCCATGACCCGAACGATTTTCTCGTAAACGGCATGATGGAGTTATTAGACCAATACCAACGGTTGGAAATCGCCTTGAAGCTAAGCCGAGGACGGCGCAAGAAGGCACAGGAAGGTGGCTATGCGGGCGGCAGAGTGGCATATGGCTATTCAGCCGTCAAAGGACAAAAGACGCTCTCCATCGACCCTGTACAGGCTGAGACGGTGCGTAGGCTGTTCGAGATCAGGTTGGAGCACCCGTCTTGGTCGCTGTCTCAAATCGCCGCAGAACTGAATCAAGCGGGCTACAGAACGGTTCAAGGCAAGCCCTTCACGAAGGTACAAGTCAAGCGCATCCTAGACCGTGAGGATTTCTATCGGGGGATGTACCGCTATGGGCAGATTGAAGCGAAAGGCTTGCATCAGCCGATCATTTCCTAGTCCCCGCCGCGGCATTTAACGGCGGTGTATCCGTATCGTATAGAGCAAGTAGGAAAGAACGAATCATTTAACAACTCCAGAAAAGAATGGACAGGCTTGCGTCCCAATGCGGGTCATACGAATGACTAACGCTCGAGCTGAGGTTGCCGACATTCTTTTCTATCCTTATAAATTCGTAGATCGAGGTGATGCCTTTTGAGCCAACATTACAAACAAAAGCATATTTATGTGGGGGTTGACCTGCACAAGCATACGCATACCGCCGTGATCGTCAACTGCTGGAACGAGAAGTTAGGCGAAATCCAGTTCGAGAACAAACCCGCCGTCTTCGAGGAACTGCTCACCTATGTAAAGAAGTTCTGCAAAAGAGGCATGACCCCGATCTATGGATTGGAGGACGTGGGCGGCTATGGGCGGGCATTAGCCGTGTTCCTCGTAGAGAACAAGCAGAAGGTGAAGGAAGTCAATTCGGCATTGTCCTATGCGGAACGAAAGAGCTATCCAACTACGCAGAAAAGCGATAGCTGGGATGCGGAATGTGTAGCAAAGATAGTAGTGAACAAGCTGGACATCCTGCCCGATGCCAACCCGCAAGACATCTACTGGACAATCGGGCAACTTGTGGCTAGACGAAATGCGCTGATTAAGGCGCATATCTCCCTCAAGAACCAGCTTCACATGCAACTGTCCCATCACTATCCGAGCTATAAGAAGTTTTTTAGCGATATTGACGGGAAATGTGCCTTGGAGTTTTGGCATACCTACCCCGCCCCGCCCCATCTAAAAGGCGTGAGCTTGGAGGATTTGCGGAAAGTATTACTGAAATTGAGCTATAACACCTGCTCTACTAAGAAGGCGGAGGAAATCTTGGCATTGGTGGCGGTAGATGGGGAGACGAAACGGGAGTACCAAGAAACAAGGGATTTTCTCATCAAGAGCCATGTGAGAGACATCCGTTTCAAGAAAGAGGAAATCCAAGCGGTAGAGGGCGAACTGCACCGCATGATGAAGCAGTTGGGCTACCAGTTGGAGACGATGCCAGGCATTGACCTTGTAACGGCATCGGCTCTAGTTGCTGAGATCGGAGACATTAACCGATTTTCCACCCCTGACAAGCTGGCTCGGTTCGCGGGGGTAGCTCCCGTGAAATTCAGTTCGGGAGGGAAGGGCAAGGAGCAGAAGAGCAAGCAGGGCAACCGCACCCTGCACGGCATCTTCTATAACCTTGCTGTCCAGCAGGTACAAGTCTCCAAAGGAAGCAAGCTCCCCCGTAACCCCGCCTTTCTTGCTTATTACGAACGTAAGCAGGCAGAAGGCAAGACGAAAGGGCAGGCGTTAGTCTGCATCATGCGGCGGCTGGTTAACATCATCTATGGCATGATGAAGAACAAGACTCCATACATCGCCCCGCCTCTCGCTGAACAAGTTGCCTAATGATAGAATGGTGGTAGTTGGAAAATTTGGATACCACCATCCTTTTAGCGGGATTTAGCTTTACAACTTAGGGGACGGGTGAAGCTGTTGTAGAACATGGATCAACACCACTTGAATATAGGTACGCACTTGATCCGAATACGGACCAGTTAATTAATTTTAAGTGGCTAGAAACAAGGAAAGTTGATCCTGTTGCCGATGCTTATATTATTGATAGAGTAAGTGAACTGAAAAGTCGTTTATCTAAAACAGTATTAAAAAAGGGAGGAAACTTTGGATACGCTGAAGTAGACATTCCGACTGTAAATCAAAGAGAGTTTTATGCCTCCAGTCAAGTTGATTTTTCATCAGGGAATCCGAACTTAAATGGTTTTTCTTTCTTACCAGATGATCCTGTGTTTAATGATACAAAAGCACCAGATAATAAGGGAAGTGTTTTTGAAAGACTAGAAGATTCAGAATACAAAATAATGAATGATTTAGCCCAAAAGATTGGATATAATCCTAATGCTACAGGGAAAGTGAAGATATTTACCGAAAGAGATACATGCGCAAGCTGTAACAATATAATCGGTAAATTTAAAGAAAGATATCCGAGAATTGAAATTGAGGTAATTCATAATAGTGGCAATTTAGTGCCTCCTAAAGAACTTCCGAAACCCGAAAAATAAATTAAAAGGTGGTAATTTTGGAATGAGTTTGAAGTGGGAATACGAGGAGTTATTTGAATCTTTTATGGAAGATTATTTTTCATATAAAAACGCAAATATGAGTGATTCTGAATCACTTGCTAGAACATACAATGTGTATGAAGCAATCCAAAATCAAGGAGAGATGGAGAAGGCAATTATCCACATTATATATGGAGAATTGTTACTAAAGCAATCAAAGGTACTAGTTACTGCTAAAGAAACAACAAAAAAAGATTTACTTTCACTAGATTTAAATAAGCTAAAAAACGTAGTAACAGATGAGCAATTTAAGGATTTACTTATCCGTAGAGATAGAATCTTACAAGAAATAGATACAAAGCCATTGGATTATTATCCTGTAGTAAGATGGTATTATTTTGAAATGACAAATAACGTTAGGGAGTATTTTCAAAATCAAAATTTTGAAGCATGTAGTGGAGAAGATATTGTTAATAATGTCTTGGAACGATTTAAGAGGGATAGTAGAAATACGTCAAGTGAAAACATAACTGTCAAAACAACTTTAGCTGAATTATTATTACTAAATAATATACGAGCAAATGAAAATATTAGGATTATAAAAAGTGAATTAGAGAAGTTCGATTTGAATGATATTGGGGAACAATTATCGGAAGATGAGAAGAGAGACCTATCTAGTCGAATTAAGGATGTGTTGAGTAAACTATAGTCAAGATATTTGTATGGAGTTATACAACAACAAAAAGATAATGCAATAGAACCGACTAAGCCACAATGCGAGATAGCCGAACGTATCGTGGTCTTTTATCCTATTGCGGTTTGTTGATGGGTAGACCCCACCCAGTGCCGAATGAGTAGGGCAGATGAATCTAAGTAGACTTAACTCAAGTTGTATTCGAATAAAGATTTTTTCATTTTATTTGTACGCACATCAATGCTTTGGCTTTATACCCTAAAAAGTGCTATTCCGATACATTAAACAGGTGACAGGTCAATTATGGTCAGATACCACCATGATTGATCTGTTTTTTGTTAGCTTCGTTTTCTCGCAGTTTTTTGAATTCAATCGTAACTGTACGGTATGTCGCCCTATTAGAGAGGATGAGAAACTAACCAATCGCACCTTTAAGGATGTGTAGCACGACAATTAATAGTAGTGGGGGCTACATCGAAAATATTTTTGATTTTATCAGCAACTGAATGGCAAGTTATCGCGATTGTTACTGTGAAGAAATGAATCTGGTGACGACCAGTTGACATATAACAGGTAAGGTAACGTGTAGGCTAGCCGCCTTCCTAACTTCATAGCCGCTCCGAGGCGGAACTAAATTGCGAGAAGGAAGGTAAAGGGAATGAAGGATTTTGTTCAAATTCAGAATTGTCAAGCCGCTAATGAGTAAATGGACAAGGTAAGTCAAGAGAGTCAGTTCACATCACAGCATAAAGGGTTTACAAAAGTGCCGCATAAAATCCATCGGTGCTACGGCTTAACACATTATGAGAAGCTGATTCTGATTGACCTAATCGCTTATATGAGCGACAAACGTCAATGCTATCCGACCATCGAAATGATTGCCCGAAATGTCGGATGCAGTTCAAAGTCAGTAGAACGCCATATCAAGGAATTGGCAGACAAGAAGATGATTCTGGTCAGTCAGGGTAAGAACAACACGTATTTCCTGCCAAATTATCTGCATTGCCACCCATATCTGCTTATGTCAGAAAAGACTCATGAGTTTATTAGGAGTATACGGAAGCAGGTAAACGAGCGAGAGTTGACGCTTTGGATTCAGGGAATGGTCAAGCGTGACGAATACAAGTCGTATAAGAAGGTTTTTTAAACGAGTACGTTGAGAGACGAGATTATATGGCGGTTATCTATTCAGATGAATACGATGTAGGGGATGAAGGGTATTTTGGTGAAAATTGCATTTTGTTTTATTATGGTGTAGATGATACTTATGATATTGTCAGTTATAAAGAACTATATGATTACTTGCAGGTAGCATGTAATTTCTATATTGAAAAGAACGAAGACAAAAAAGATGAAGTTAACGAATATTTATTGAGAATTAAAGAGAAATATAGTATTTAAGAATAATGGGTAGAATCCAGATTTTTTTGTAAGCCTATTTACAACCTCAACAACAAGATCATACAATACAACCAATAAACCAAGCATTAAACCATTCAGACACTAATAAACGATCAAAAGCTCATTCCCACTTGAATCATGAGTAGGAATGAGCTTTTTTGTCATCCAAGAGCATATATGGAGCAGGTATGAGTGGGATGTAGCGGCAAACGAGACTCTCGCGGTCATGGCGAAACGAACCTTGGATAACAGATCGCAGAGGTGGAAGGGAAATTTGCTGCTTTTGGGGATACGTTGGCTGGTTTGTGGGGCGCGGCGGTAGACGCGGGCGACCTGGTTGTGACGGGGGTTTTGGGAGGCGATGACGCCCAGCCCAAAGCTTGCATGAGTTTGTGAGCGGCTCCGAAGTCGGTTCGCTGACCGAGAGGAACAATCTGGCCAAAGGAGCGGTGGAAGTCGCCACCAACACAGCCGAATATGTAGAGAAAGTGGCTTCGGGCAAAAAATCATGGCAGGACGTAGCCCAAGATGCAGGCGACGCAGCCGTCTCGATCGGGACAGGATTATACAACGATTACATCGACCCTTTTGTAAAAGACGAGAAGTACAAACAGGATAATTTGCACGGCGGTCTGTGGACCCGCTCGGTCGATGAAAGTTACGTAAAAGGGCAAAACGAGTTCAAAAAAGACATGGTCGTAGCGGAAGCCGTGCTGACGGTGTATAGCGTTGGAATGGGCACAGCAGCATTAAAAGGCGGCAAATCGGTGGCGAAGTTGGATGTGGACGCGCCGCATGGTTCTAAAAAGCCGCACGCTAATAGTGATTCGGACGGCGGAAAGGGAAGAGGCGGACCCCTGCACGGCTCCGGCAAAAATGACCTGCTGGAAGGCACGCCCCTCAAGGACGGGAAGCTCAAGACGAAGGCCAAGCTATTCGCTAGAGCTCCAACTTGACAAAAATCGTGAGCGTTAATGACAAAAGCGAAAAAACAACCGATAAAAAACAGCCAACCCGCCAAGAAACTGGCGTTTTTTTGCGCCCGACTCTCGTAAATTCCTAAAATCTGGAGACAAATTTGCCGTTAACAAGGAGAGAGAAGCAACTTTTTCCAAGTGGAAAAAACAAAGGCAAAAATCAGCAAACAGAGGAAGTGACCCCATGGAGTTCGAATTTCACGTCACACTTGACGACGTCGCTATAGAAGACAAAGCAGCGTTTATCGGCATCTGCCAAGCGCAGCAAGTAAAACCGCTGATGATTGTCCTCGACAAAGGGAATTACATCCACCAGCCGATGATGACGGGGGTGATCCAGCGCCCGGACTTTCAGGCGGCCAAGAGCGAGATGGACAGGATTGCCGCTGTGTTTCAGGAGGGCGGATTTACGGTTGTCCGTAAAAAAGTAGAGATTTCGCCAAAAGAAACGGCCTATTTTCACGCGCCGATTACAGAGCGATTCAAGCCGTATTTTGAATGGCATGGAAAAGTGGAGATCGAGGATGTCGACGGACTGAAACAACTGTGCAAGCCGTCCGGTGGACATCTCTCTCGAAACTCGCTCAATCCGAACGGAAAAGTCAGGTTTGTGACGGTTCGGGAGTACGAGAGCGAAGCGCAGTTTTACGAGCGGGTCAAGCAGATTCATATTGCTTTGCAGGAAAAGCAAATCGCGCTTGTAAAAGAACAATTCGAGTTGTGCATTTACGACAGCAGAGAGGAACTGGACAGCGGCTGGATTTCGTAGGGCGCAGGAAAGGAAGGGGATAGCACTATGAACGGGAATGAAAAGCTGCATCTAAACTTGAGCAGCCTGGATGAGGATACCAGGGAACTTGTCGTGTTGGAAGCGTTGCTAAAAAGAATGGCTTTGGTGAACATGCCGTTTGTCTTGAAGGGCAGCTTGCTGACACGGCAGTATTTGGCGAATCCGGACATGCGGGACGTGGATGACATCGATTTTTTGTACGCGGGGAAAATTCGCGATGCAGAGCATGCGCACGAGACGTTTACAAGCGCATTAATCCGGGCGACAGAGATGGATTTGCAAGATGGCATCGTGTTCAGGAGCTTCCGCGAGAACGCCTTTTGGCGAAGGATCGACTATGCGATGGCGGACGATTTTCCGACTGTGAATACCGATATCGCCTACTATTTTGCGGGAGAAAAGCGCGAAGCCAATCGGTATCACGAGCTGTATCTGGACATTTCCTTTCACCTCGACATGCAGCTTGCGCCTGTCTCACTGGAGTACCAGCCTGTGCTGGGCGACAGCTTCTGCGTACCGTACACGGTGCCGCTGTCGATCCAGGTGGCGTGGAAGCTGCATCAGACGATCGTGCGCCCGCGATTTAAAGACCTCTACGATTTGAACTACTTGCTGGCTCATCCAGCGTACGATGAACAGGCGTTGGCGGAGACGTTGCAGGCTTTAGTGGACGAATGCAGGCTTGAGCCATCGATTGCGAAGCACGATATGCAAAAAGTATTGGTGCATGATCTAGCAGATCTGTATCCTTTGCTGATCAATGATTACGAGCTGAGAAAGTATGCAGGAGGCAACAACCAGAAGCTGTTCTACATGGAGTTTGCCCAAGAGCTGCGCAAAACGATGAATCTGGCGGGCATCAACAAAGCTGCTTTTGCAAATTTGCCAAGCCCGAGCACGCCCACATAATATGTCAAAAGAACCTTGAGCGGCGTTGTCCGCCAAGGTTCTTTTTGTCGCTGCTTTCTCGCTCCGTTGTTTATACGAGCTTCGCTTTTTTTACGTGCTTTCTCAGCATCAGATGGCCAAAGTAAGCGCCGAGCAGTCCGCCGACCAAAGAGATCGAGCACATGAGCAAGATCATTTTAGGCGTATCGAAATAGTAAAGCATGTTTTCAATAGCCGCCGCCGAGTACGTTTTTTTCAAAATCGCCATGTACGAGTCGCGGAAGAAAATAAGCGGAACGACTCCGCACAAGGAATAGCCGACATAAAAAATTCCGTAAGCGATGGCATTGCGAGCGGAATGGACGGAAACATCTTTTTTCCAGAGGATCAGTTCCCCGATCAGCCCGATGACAGCGAGTGTCAGCATGTAGTTGGCATAGCCGAAACCGACGAAGTACAGACCCGTAATGATCGCGGTGAGAAACAGCGCTCCCGGTTTTCTGATTTTGTTGGACATGACCATGTAAAACGGGCCGTTGAGCAAGCCGGTAAGACCGCCGACCAAAAGGGGCGAAATAACCGAGACGGCGGGACAAAAAGTCATGATGATGAGCATGATGACGTTGAAAATAGCCAAGGTAATAAAGTCGCGCATGGTCCATCTATTCGGGACAGCCAGCGTTTGAGCTTGCATGTAGCATCCTTCCTCTTCTTCAAAATGGTGTCCGTCGGCGAGTTGGCCAGACGGATGAGACAAGCGAGTTCAATCTCCTCCTTTTCCCAAAATCCCCATCCAACAAAGCATGGTCACAAGGTATGTCGATGTCACGGAAGTATGAAAAAGTACAAGACACTGATAATGATAATTGTTATCAGATTAAAAAGAAAGCTAAAATTTCTATTTTTTGGGACGTTTTTTCTCAAATATCGCCAATAATCTCCTTTTTTTTCCTTTTTTCTCGTCCGCAGTTAAAATTTCTAGTTCGTTTGGCATGGAAGGGGATGAGTGAATCCTCCCGATTGTAAAAAAATGACTGTGAACGACCTAAGGCGAGAACGAGAGAGGAAGCAAGCCCTGATCTGGCGAAAAAGCAGCCAAATGGACATTGTATAAATTTGTAAAAGGTGATAATCGTTATCATGCTTGTTACGTAAGCAATGGACGAATGGCGCACGACATAGCTGACCGTCTGTAAAACCGAATGGAGGAATGACTATGGACATGGTGAAACCGGCTGAGAGATGGCTGCTTGCCGAGCCTGATCAACACGACCAAATCCGCCTTTTTTGCTTCCCTTTTGCCGGGGGAGGAGCATCGATTTACAGGGGATGGGCGCAAGAGCTGCCCGCAGGAGTAGGGGTGTACCCGATTCAGCTTCCTGGCCGAGAAAACAGGCTGATGGAATCTGCCATCCGCGAGATGGATACGCTGGTTGCGGCGATTAGCCAGGCGATTCAGCCTTACCTGGATCGGCCGTTTCTTTTTTTCGGGCATAGCTTGGGCACAAAAATTGCGTTCGAGCTGGCGCGCTCCGTCCGCAGAAACTGGCAGCTTGCGCCAAGCCGTTTGATTGTGTCAGGGGCTCGTGCTCCGCATATTCCGGAGCCGAATCCGCTGTACCATTTGCCGCAGGAACTGTTCGTCGAGGAGCTGCGGCGGTTTGCCGGGACACCGGAGGCGATTTTGCGCAGCAAAGAGCTGATGGAGCTGTTCATGCCGCTGTTGCGCGCAGATTTCACGCTGGACGACACGTATTTGTTCAAAGAGGAGCCGCCGCTCGAATGTCCGATCTCTGCTTTTTGCGGCACACATGACCGAGAGGCGAGCGAGGAGGAAATGGCGGCTTGGGCGCAACATACGGCTGGCGACTTTACGATGAGCATCATCGAAGGCGAGCATTTTTTCCTGACGACGAACAGAGAGGAACTGTTGCGGCAGCTCTCCCCGATTTTGGCGGGGCATCTGAAAATGGCAGGGAACGAAGCAGCAAGTGAGCGGAGATGAGGTCAACCGCCGATAACGCTCGCCCGAAAGTGATCGTGGCGGAGTGGCAAATGGATCGTCATGCCGATCGGACAGCTCTGCAACTTGCAGAAGCGGAGCTGCACATTTGGCTGGCGCACGTCCCTGCCTTTCGCGGGAAGGAACATGCGCTGCGCGAGGCGCTGACCCAAGAAGAAGTCGAGCGGATGGAGCGGTTTTATTTTGCGGCGGATCGGGAGCGATTCGCCGTCGCCCATGCCCTCGTGCGTTCCTTGTGCGGGCGCTATGAAGACATGCCTGTCGAGCGCGTCCAGATTGCGGCGGATCATCGCGGGAAGCCCGAACTGCGCACAGAGCGCAGAGCAGGGAAGCTCGCGTTCAACCTGTCCCATTCCGAAGAGCTGGTTGCGGCTGTCTTTGCGAGAGGGCGCAGCGTGGGGATTGACGTGGAATGGATTCGGGACATACCCGAATGGCCGCAGTTGGCGCAGCAATTCCATCCCGTCGAGCAGAAGCTGCTGCATGCGGCTGCCGCCGGGAATCAGCAGCAAATGTTTTTCGACTGCTGGGCGCGCAAGGAAGCGTTTGTCAAGGCGACGGGGGAGGGCTTGTCACGCCCCCTCGATTCTTTTTGGATTGCAGAGGATGGCGAGCAGGGGATTTTTCGCGTAAATGGAGAGGGAGCAGCTCGGAATACATGGACGATTTTGGATTTCAGCGCGGCAGCAGGATATTCCGCGGCGATTGCTTTTGATCAGGGAGAACAGCAGATACATCCGGTGTTTTTGCGTGTCTAGCCGCTGAGAAAAACCGTGTGGAAACGAGAAACTTCTATTATACATATCAACTTGCTTGGTTTTTGAAAGTCCTTATTTTTATGTAAGTAAATGTAAAATCATCCCCGAGAAATGAAGGAAACGGGAGAAAGTGGAAGAAAATGCGCCGTTTCCTTCCAAAATGTAGAAAAAATAGACTACATAAGGAATTGACAATGAGAATCAGTATCAATATTTTGGTTGGTAGACAAACCAGCATGACCGACAGCGAATTTGGCAATGACCTGCATCATTCGGCTTGGGGTACGGACATACACCCGCGGCTATCTTGGAGGAGGAACGAATGAGAGCAAGCACCGATTGGTTTGAGCAAGCAGCAGAAACGTATGTACAACGCGGGTTTTGGGAGCCGTTGACTCTGGGGGAGCAACTGCGCCGCTGGGCGGAAAAGTATCAGGACAAGGTGGCGTTGGTCGAGGATGAAGCGAGACTGACTTATCAGGAGCTGGATGCGAAGGCAGATGCGCTTGCCTCTGGCCTGTACCGCATGGGCATCCGCAAAGGCGACAAAGTCGCGGTCCAGCTTCCGAACCGGACTGCTTTTGTCCTGACATGCTTTGCCCTGTTTCGCATCGGGGCAGTGCCGATTCTCGTATTGCCTGCCCACAGGGAGGCGGAACTGGACGGGATTTTTTCGCTCGCTAAGCCCGTTGCCTATATTATTCCCACCACGTTTCTGGGCTTTGACTATACAAAGCTGGCGGAACATTTGGTCAAAAAACACGCGTGCGTGCAGTTCGTTTTGACCGATGGAGAAAGCGGCATCGGCACGAATCTGGCGACGATCAGCGGCCCGCCGATGTTGTTCGACGGCCCGGCTTATACAGATACGGCATTGTTGCTGTTGTCGGGCGGTACGACAGGCACGCCAAAACTGATTCCGCGCACACACACCGACTACGCCTACAATGCGCGAGCAATGGCAGCTCGCTGCGAGCTGACGGACGAGAGCGTCTATCTCGCTGTTCTGCCGATCGCGCACAATTTTCCGCTGTGTTGCCCTGGCATTCTCGGCGCGTTTTCGGTCGGCGGCAAGGTTGTGTTGTGTCAAACGACCAGCTGCGATGAAGCTTTTCCGCTGATTGAAAAAGAAAAAGTGACGATTACGGCATTGGTGCCTGCGCTTGTCAACGTCTGGCTGGAAGTTCTGGAATGGGATACGGAGAGCGATTTGTCCAGCCTGAAAGTGTTGCAGGTGGGCGGCTCGATGCTCGATGACAAGGTGGCTGGCCGCATCATGCGGGAGTGGACGTGCAAGCTCCAGCAAGTGTTCGGAATGGCGGAAGGCTTGATTTGCGGCACGTCGCTGGGCGATTCCGACGAAGTCATCATGACGACCCAGGGGCGTCCGATTTCCGAAGCAGACGAGGTACGGATCGTCGATGAGAACGGAGACGATGTGGCACCAGGTGAATACGGAGAGCTGATCGTCCGCGGGCCGTACACGATTCGCGGGTACTACCTGGCACCGGAACAAAATCGCGAAAGCTTCACGGAAGACGGCTTTTACCGCTCGGGAGACAAAGCGCGGTTCACGCCGGAAGGCAATATCCAGGTAGGCGGACGGATCAAGGAAATGATCAACCGCGCGGGCGAAAAAATCATGCCAGCCGAAGTCGAGTCGTACTTGCGTCTCCACCCGGACATCAGGGATGCCGCTCTGATTACACTGCCTGATTCCACGCTGGGGGAGAGAAGCTGCGCATTCGTCATCACGGACAATCCGGAGTTGACGCTGGCGGATATTCACGCCTTTTTCCAGGAGAAGGGCGTTGCGCGCTACAAAATGCCTGACCAGTTGGAATTTGCGCACAGCTGGCCGCTGACCAGTGTGGGGAAGGTCAATAAAAACAAGCTCAAGGAGATGGCTATGGCGAAACAAGTGGAGGCAACTGCGCCGATCAACACTTATCGGGAAGAAACGTTTGCTTTTGCAGGAGATGTTCATTTGGCGGCGGCAGAAATCGTCGAGCGTGGACTTTTTGAAGATTATGTACTCTACGAAAACGGGGATGAGCTGTCGATCGGAATGGGCATCCACGCTCTGGCTACCGTAGATGCGCAGCAGACGAAAATGGTTTGCGGCGGAGAGACGGCAACCTACGAAAACGCAGAGCTCGGCGAGACGATCGAACGAGCCTTCGCCGCTGTGCCGCTGGCCGACTGGCGCGCATACGGCACCGTGAACTTCGGCATGGCCCGTTACTACAACGGACTGCCGCTTGCTACCGAAGACCCGAATCTGCTCAAGCTGTTCATTCCGCAAGCAGAGGTGCGATTCCACAAGGGCGAGGTGCTTTTGCGGACGCTTGCAAAAGAGCACAGCGAGCAACTGGGGCAGCTTTTGCGTGAAGTGTTCGCGGAGTTGGCTGGCAAAGCACCGCAGAGCAGTCTGGCAGAGCGCGCAGGAAAAGAAAAGCTGGCTGTTCCGCAGGCAGATACGCACGGGGCAGAGACGTACATGCAGGGAGTTGCGGAAGCGGTTCGGGAAATTTCCGAGCGCAAATACCACAAGGTCATTTTGTCCAGAAAAATTCCGGTGTCCGAAGAGCTGGACATGGTTGCGAGCTACGTCGCCGGGCGCAGAGTCAACACTCCGGCACGTTCGTTCCTGGTTCGTCTGGAAGGGATGAATGCGGCGGGCTTCAGTCCGGAAACGGTTGTCGAGGTGGACAGCGAAGGCTGGGTCAGCACTTATCCGCTGGCGGGCACGCGTTCCAAAGGGGGCAGCGAAGCGGAGAGCGACAAGCTGAAAGCAGAGCTGCTCAACGATCCGAAAGAAATTGCCGAGCACGCCGTTTCGGTCAAGCTGGCTTTTGAAGAGATGAGGAGCGTCTGCGACGCTTCGACGATCTTGTTGACTGATTTCATGACCGTGGCGAGCAGAGGAACGGTGCAGCATATCGCTTCCAGGCTGAAAGGAAAACTCATGGAAGGCCGCAATTCTTGGCATGCGTTCCGGGCGCTGTTCCCGGCTGTGACGGCGTCAGGGATTCCGAAACGGGAGTCGATCGAAGCGATCGGCAGACTGGAGAGCGTACCGCGCAATTTGTACAGCGGATGCGTCATGACGTATGACGAGAGCGGAGCGATGGACGCGGCGCTCGTGCTGCGGACGATCTACCAAAAAGACGGCCAAGCGTGGCTACATGCCGGGGCTGGCGTAGTCGAAATGTCGCTGCCTGAGCGCGAACTGGAAGAGACGCGCGAGAAGCTGAGCAGTTTTTCCCGTCAGCTCGTCATGGCGAGCCGCGAGCTGGAGGCCGTGAAGCAACAATAGGGGCACTTTTGACAGAAAGGAGGAAACCGTGATGAAGCAAGTGCTTGATGACAGCAATTCCGCGGGAGTGGCGGCTTCTCTGGGCTATGACGCGGTGCGCCGCCAGATTCAATCGATGCTGCCCGGGGCGGTCGAGTTTGCTGACGAACAAAACCTGATTGAGCTTGGACTGAACTCCTTGCAGATGATGAGGATGGTCAACAAATGGCGCAAGGAAGGGGCGAAGGTGACGTTTGCCGAACTGATCGCCTCCCCGCGCCTGGGAGATTGGTGGGCGCTTTTGCAAAAAAGCAGCCAGAGAGCGACGGAGCCAGCGAATGCCAAAGCGAGTCAGGCAAAGCCGCAGACCGCAGAAGCAGGGAAGGCGCCGTTTGCCTTGACAGACGTGCAGTACGCGTACTGGATTGGCCGCCAGGATGATCAGCCGCTTGGCGGAGTGGGCTGCCACGCCTATCTGGAGATCGACGGAACTGGCGTAGAGCATGGGCGACTTTTGGCAGCGTGGCAAAAAGTGCTGCGCGGCCATCCGATGCTGCGCGCCAGGTTTCTGGCAGATGGGCGGCAAGAGGTGCTGGATGCGCCTTACGCAAAGGCAATCCCTGTCCACGATTTGCGTGCCCTTGCAGAGCACGAGCAAGAACAGGAGCTTATGCGCATTCGCGAGCGGATTTCCCACCGCAAGCTGGCGGTCGAGCTTGGCGAAGTGGCCGGATTGGAGCTGAGCCTGCTCACGGGTGACCGGACTCGTCTGCACTTTGACCTCGATCTGCTCGTCGCTGACGTCCAAAGCTTGCACATCATCCTGCGCGATTTGGCAGCTGCCTACGGGCGCGAGCTTGATCCTGCGGCGCCTGCCGAGTGGAGCTTTGCCCGCTATTTGCAGCAAGAGTCAGAGCGAAGAGCGGCTGATGTGGAACAGGCTGCCCGTTACTGGCACGACAGGCTGCTGACGTTGCCGGGAGCGCCTGGCCTGCCGCTTGCCGTGAAGCCGGAAATGGTCAAGTCGCCTGTTTTCGTGCGAAGAACGCATCGACTGGATGAAACGGACTGGATGCGCCTGCAAAAGCGGGCGCAATCGCACAAAGTCACGCCTGCGATGGTTTTGCTGACAGCCTATGCGGAAGTGCTCGATCGCTGGAGCACGCACTCGGAATTTTTGATCAACATTCCGCTGTTTGATCGCCAAGCCAGTGAGCCGGGGATTGAGGAAGTCGTCGCTGACTTCACCAATTTGCTGCTGCTTGCGGTCGACATGAAGCAGCCGGAGTCGTTTTTGCAGCGGGTGCATGCCATCCAGTCGCGCTTCCACGAGGATGTGGCCCACGCAGCTTATTCAGGCGTGCAGTTGCAGCGTGAGCTTGCCCGCGTTCGCCAGGGAGAGCGCGATTTCGCTCCGGTAGTGTTCGCGTGCAATTTGGGGACGCCGCTGATCAACGAGGAATGCCGCGATACGTTGGGCGAGCTTTCCTACATGATCTCGCAGACGCCGCAAGTATGGCTCGATTTCCAGTCGTACGAAATGAACGGGGGATTGCTGCTGGCGTGGGACGCGGTCGAAGAGTTGTTCCCTGCTGGCATGATCGACCAGATGTTTGCCGCTTTTGGCAAGCTGATGGATTGGCTGGTTGCCCCGGAAAACGACTGGCAGGCAGCGCCGCAATGTTTGCCTGATCTCGCCAAGCAGAGACAGGAGCCAGCGGACGAGCACGCTGCGCCGTTTGCGCCGCAATGTTTGCACGAAGCCTTTTTCCGCAATGCCGGACAAAATCCGCAAAGCACGGCGCTTATTGACGGGAACGGCGCAACGCCCCTGACGTATGGCGAACTGGCAAAAAGAGCCTTGCAGGTCGCGGCTTTTCTGAGCGGGCAGGGCATTGCGAACGGCGAGCCAGTGGCGGTCAGCTTGCCGCGCGGGTTTGAGCAAATCGTGGCCGTGCTCGGCATTATGGCGACTGGCGCATGCTACGTTCCGGTGGGGATCGGGCAGCCAGCGAGCAGACGCGAGCGGATTTTTGCCAAAGCAGGCATTCGCTTCGCCCTGACCGATGCCGAACACGCTGCCAAGCTGGAGTGGCCGACCGGGTCGCAAGTCTTGACGGTGGCGGATGCGCAAAAAGCCGAAGCGCTGGCTGAGCCTGTAACGGCAGCGGTCGACAGTCTGGCGTACATCATCTTCACGTCCGGTTCCACAGGCGAGCCAAAGGGAGTGGAGATCAGTCACGCCGGGGCGTGGAATACGATTTGCGAGATTAACAGGCGCTATCAGGTCACGTCTTCTGACCGTGTACTGGCCGTGTCTTCGCTCGATTTCGATTTGTCTGTTTACGATGTGTTCGGACTTTTGGCGGCAGGCGGTTCCATCGTCTTGATCGACGAGGAATCCAGACGGGATGCGAGCAAGTGGGCGCAGCTTGTCCAAGAGCACCAGATTACGCTCTGGAACTCGGTGCCTGTGCTACTCGATATGCTGCTGATTGCAGCGAAAAGTGCGGGACATGGGCCGTTGCCGATTCGACTGGCGATGCTGTCAGGCGATTGGATCGGACTCGATTTGCCAGGGCGGCTGAAAGAAGCAGCGCCAGCGAGCGAGCTGGTGGCGATGGGCGGTGCGACAGAAGCGTCGATCTGGTCGAATGCGCACGACGTCAAGCTGCCGCTCCCTGCTCAGTGGACTTCGATTCCGTATGGACGTCCATTGGCGCGCCAGTCTTATCGCGTGGTGGACACAAAAGGCCGGGATTGCCCGGACTGGGTGGCTGGCGAGTTGTGGATTGGCGGAGCGGGCGTGGCGCTCGGCTATCGCGGCGATGCCGAGCTGACAGCAGAGCGCTTCGTAAATGGGCAGGGCGGCCGCTGGTACCGCACAGGCGACTTGGGACGGTACTGGCCGGACGGAACGATTGAGTTTCTCGGACGCAAAGACTTCCAGGTGAAAATCAGGGGTCACCGGATCGAGTTGGGCGAAATCGAGACAGCGTTGAAGCAGCATCCGGGCGTGCGGGATGCGGTCGTTTCCGCTGTAGGCGATCCGCGTGGCAATCGTCATCTGGTAGGCTATCTCGTTGCCGATCGGGCAGCCGATGCCGGGCTGTTTGAGCGGATGGAAGCGGAGCCAGCCTTCCAGGAAGCGGTGTGGACGAGTCTGCTCGACTCGGCAAAAGATCAGGCCGAGCAGTGGCAAGGCGATCCGGACATCCAGACCCCGGAAGCTTTCGCAGCTTTTTGGGCGTATCTGGAACAACTGGCTGTCCGGTATATGTGCAAAGCATTGAAGCAAGCAGGCGCAAAGCTTGCTCCTGGCAGCAGCTTTACCCTCGATGAACTGATGCAGCAATGCGGCATTTTGGAACGGTATCGCGCCCTTGTCCAGCAATGGCTGAACTCGCTTGCGGAAGAGGGACTTGTCCAAAAAGGCGAAGCGGATACATACGTCATGGTCGGCGAGATTCGCGCCGAATGGTTCGAGCCGCCTGTGGCGAGTGAAGCGCCGGCTGGATGGGAGGCGTATGCCGAAGCACTGCTTCTGTATTTGCAAAAGCTGGACGGCGCCCATGCCGGGCTGTTGACCGGAGCGGTGGACCCGCTGACCCATTTCTTCACCACGGAGCCAGGTCTTGCTCCGCGAGAGCTGTTGCAGACGCTTCCTTTTGCCCAAGAAAGAGATCGCCTGGCGCAGCTGATGCTGAAACAGTTGGCTGCGCCGTTTGCCGAAAGCGGAAAGCCGCTGCGCATCTTGGAGATCGGGGCGAGAAGCGCGGATTTGACCGAGGCTTTCCTGGCGGTCCTGCCTGAAGAGGTAGTCGCGTATACGTGCACAGACCAGTCGACCTTCTTCATGCAGGAGGCGAAGAGCAGATTCGGCAAGCTGCCTCATGTGCAATGCCAGTTGCTCGACATGGAAAAAGACCCGCTTGTTCAAGGGTACGAGGCCCATCAATACGATGTCATCATCGCTGCCGATTCGTTGCATCGGGCGCGGGATATCGGAGTGGCGCTCAGCCACGCGCAGTCGCTTTTGGTACCGGGCGGCGTGCTGCTCATGCTGGAGCTGACGCGCGACAGCCGTTTGCAGCAGGTCAGTACGGCATTTTTGGAGGACGGCTTCACCGGGTTGCAAGACGAGCGTCGCCATGACCAGAAGCCGCTTTTGGCACAAGCTGCGTGGCAGCGCGTGTTGAAGCAGTCGTTTGCACAAGTAGCGGCGTTTCCGAACGAGCGCGACGCGGCGAATGTGTTTGGACAGCACGTAATAGTGGCGCAAGCCCCCGGGCATGGACAGCGCTTCAATCCGCTGCGGCTGGCTGACTTCCTGAAGCACAAACTGCCTGATTACATGGTGCCGACCGCGTTCCTCCTGCTGGATGCGTTGCCGCTGTCGGCAAACGGAAAAGTGGATCGCCAGGCATTGCCTGCGCCGGACAGTTTGACGCGGACGAAAGCGGAGAAAGCGTTCGCCGCACCGCAAACGCCGCTGGAAACAGAGATGGCCGCGATTTGGTGCCAGCTTTTTGGCGTCGAGCGAGTGGGCATGACCGACAACTACTTCGAGCTGGGCGGGGATTCGCTTCTGGCGACGCGGCTTGCTGCGTTGGTGCGCAGCCGCATCGGCGTGGAACTTTCGCTGGGCAAAATTTTTGACAAGCCGACGATTGCCGAACTGGCGGCGCACGTTCAGGCGGTGCTCGAAGAAAACGGGCAACAGGCGCAGACAACCGCTGTCTGGCCGCAAATTGTGCCTGCCCCTGAGCAGAGAGAGCAGCCGTTTGCGCTGACGGACATCCAGCAGGCGTACTGGCTGGGCCGCAGCGGCGTTTACGCTCTGGGGAATGTGTCGACGCATTGCTATTTCGAGATCGACGGGCAAAATCTCGACCTGGAGCGGATCAACGCAGCTTGGCAGCGCTTGATCGACCACCATGAAATGATGCGGGCAGTCGTTTTGCCAAACGGCTTGCAGCAGCAAATTTTGCCGCAGGTGCCGCGCTACCAGATTGCGATCACGGACTTGCGCGAGCAGCCAACGGAGATCATGGAGGAAGAACTGCTGGCGATTCGCGAGGAAATGTCGCACCAGGTGCTTGCGCCTGACGTCTGGCCGCTGTTTGACGTGAGGGCATCCCGCTTGCATGACGGTCGGGTTCGCTTGCATATCAGCTTCGACAACCTGATTTTCGATGGCTGGAGCATGTTCCACCTCCTGAGCGAATGGACGCGGCTCTACCATGAGCCGGACGCGCCGCTCGCGAAGCTCGATCTGTCCTTCCGCGATTACGTTCTCGCACTGGAGGAGTTGAAGTCGTCAGCGCTGTACCAACGCGACTTGGACTACTGGACAGCGCGTTTGGATGACTTGCCGCAAGCTCCGCAGTTGCCGCTCGCGCAAAATCCCGACACGATGACCGCACAGCGGTTTGAGCGGTTGGAAGCGAAGCTGGATCGCCACAAATGGCGGAAGTTGAAGGAGCGCGCAGCCGAGTTTGGGCTGACCCCATCGGGCATTTTGCTGACGGCGTATGCCGAGACGCTCGGAGCGTGGAGCAGAAGCTCGCGTTTTACGATCAACTTGACGCAGTTCAACCGTCTTCCGCTGCATCCGCAGGTGCATGCGCTCGTCGGAGACTTCACCACCTTGACGCTTTTGGCTGTGGAGCTGTCCAAAGGGGCGACTCTGCTGGAACGGGGCCGCAATTTGCAGCAGCAGCTGTGGCGCGACCTGGATCATCCGCTCGTGGGCGGGGTGACCGTGCAGCGGGAGCTGGCGAGACGAAGCGGCGAGCATCACGGCGTTTCCATGCCAGTCGTCTTTACGAGCGCGCTTGGCGTAGATGAGTGGAGCGGCAGCGGGACGGACGGAAAATGGCTGGGCAAGCTCGTCTACAACATTACCCAGACCCCGCAAATTTGGCTGGATCATCAAGTCGTCGAGCAGGACGGCGAGCTTTTGCTCATTTGGGATGCCGTGGAAGGGCTGTTCCCCGCAGGCATGCTGTCTGACATGTTTGCCGCTTATTGCCAGCTTTTGCACCGCTTGACGGAAGAACAGGCCGCATGGCAAGAGACAGCGCCAAGCCTGATCGCCATTCCGCGACTGGAAGCAAGACGGGCGGCCAATGCCACCGACGCGCCGCTCACTGACGAGACGCTTGGCGGACTGTTTGCCAAGCAAGTCGCGGCCAAAGCGAACCAGCCAGCCGTCATTTCGGCGGAACGGACGCTGGCGTATGCGGAGCTGTCCCAACTGGCGAGCGTGATCGGCAAATGGTTGAAGCAGCATGGAACAGAGCCTGGCACGCTGGTCGGGATCGTGATGGAAAAAGGCTGGGAGCAGGTGGCCGCCACCTTGGGCATTATGGCAGCGGGTGCTGCGTACTTGCCGATTGATCCCGCTCATCCGGAAGAGCGGCGCGCCCAGCTGTTGCGTGACGGGCAAGTCCGCTTCGTGCTGACGCAATCATGGCTTGCGGAGCGATTGGGCTGGCCTGCCGATGTCCAGTGCCTGGCTGTGGATCGGGTCGAAGGCAGCGCCTCCAGCTTGCTGTCATTCCCTGAACGACCGGAAGATTTGGCGTACGTCATTTACACATCCGGCTCGACGGGAGCGCCAAAAGGAGTCATGATCGACCATCGCGGCGCGGTCAACACGATCCTCGACATAAACGAACGGTTTGCCGTAAGCACAACCGATAAAGTGTTGGCCCTGTCCAACCTGAACTTCGACTTGTCTGTGTACGACGTGTTCGGCTTGCTTGCCGCAGGCGGCACGATTGTAATGCCGGATGCCGCCAAAGCAAAAGACCCTGCGCATTGGATCGAATGGCTGGAAAAAGAGCAGGTGACCGTCTGGAACACGGTTCCGGCGCTGATGCAGATGCTGATCGAGTACGCTTCCGGCCAAAAGGCAAGCGTAGCGCCAAGCCTGCGTCTCGTCTTGTTGAGCGGAGACTGGATTCCGCTCGATTTGCCGGACAAAATCAAAGCCTACTTCCCGCATGCGCAAGTGATCGGGCTTGGCGGAGCGACGGAAGCGTCGATCTGGTCGAACTTTTACCCGATCGAGCAGGTCGAACCGGAATGGAAGAGCATTCCGTACGGACGCCCCATGCTCAACCAGCGCTTCCACGTGCTGAACGAATGGATGGGCGACTGCCCGGTTTGGGTGCCGGGGCAGCTGTACATTGCCGGGATTGGCCTTGCCAAAGGCTACTGGCGGGATGAAGAAAAAACGAATGACAAGTTCATCCGCCACCCGCGGACAGGCGAGCGCCTCTATCGCACAGGCGATTTGGGACGGTACTTGCCAGATGGCAATCTGGAGTTTCTCGGCCGGGAGGACTTCCAGGTCAAAATCAGAGGGCACCGGATCGAGCTGGGCGAGATCGAAGCAGTTCTCAAGCGCCAGAACGGCGTGAAGGAAGCGATCGTAGCCGTACCGGATGAATCAGGGGAAGAAAAGCGTCTCGTCGGCTACGTCGTCCTCGATGGCCAACAGGAAACCGAGCTGCTGGTGACAGCCAAAGCCGATCCGGCTGCGTGCTCGCTTCGCTTGCAGGAAATCAGCGAGTCGGGGAAAAAGCAGGCCGCCCGTATCCCGTCTGCCTTGGATGCGGAGATTGTGCAGACGTTCCTCGGCGAAGCGGAAGCGGTGAGCACCATGTACATGTGCCGAACATTGGAGCATATGGGTGTGTTCACCCGCGAGCAGGAGAGCTACTCCACGGCTGAGCTGATGCGACACTTGCAAATTCACCCGCGTTTCGAAAGCTTGCTGCAACATTGGCTGGAGGCGCTGCGCACAGAAGGGCTGCTGGAAAAAACAGAGGACGGCGTCTATCGTTGCGTCCGCTCCTTGAGTGACGCGATGCTCGACATTTCGTTCCGCACCGAGGCTGCCCAGGCGCTGGAAGCCGTTTATCGCCGGGATTATCCGCTCTTTATCGGACTGTTGACCGGAGAGCTTGACCCGCTAGAGCTGTTCCTGGCCGAAGAGGCGTTTCTCACTCCTGCCGCCCTGAGCCAATTTGATTTGACGCGCGACTACTACCACGGCCTGGCTGCACAGGTGCTCGGAACTATCGCAGACAGCCACCCCGCAGAGCGCGAGCTGCGCATCATGGAGATCGGCACGCGGGCTGGCAGCATGACTCAAGCGCTCGTATCGGTGTTGCCAGCCGAGCGAAGCAAGTATTTGTACGCAGACGAGTCGACCTTCTTTACAGACAGGGCGAAGCAAGCTTTTGGCGAGGCGGAACCGCTTCAATACGGTCAGTTTGACATGAATCAGGCACCGCTTGCCCAAGGCTATGAGCTGCATTCCTTTGACGTGATCGTGGCGGATAACACGCTGCACCGTTCCCGTAACCTCGACGCGACACTGGACTATCTCAAAGCGCTCTTGGCGCCAGGAGGCATCCTGCTGCTCGTCGAGGCCACCCGCAACAGCCGTTTGCTGCTCACCACTGTCGGATTTTTCGAAGATGGCTTCTCCCATCTGGAGGACGAGCGAAAAGCAAGCAAGCTCCCGCTGCTCGCCGTCGGGCAATGGCAGAAGCTGCTGGACAAACACGGCTTTACGAGCGTCGAAGCGTTCCCGCAGGCCGGACAGACGGCGGAGACATTCGAGCGACATCTGCTCGTGGCGCAGGCCCCGCTTGCCGTGAAGCTGTTCCAGCCGGAGAAACTGGCGGATGCCGTGCGGCAAAACTTGCCGGACTACATGGTTCCGGCAGAGTTCGTACAGCTTGACCAGCTGCCGCTTTCCGCCAATGGAAAAGTGGACCGCAAAGCGCTGGCGCAGCTCGGCAAGAAGAAGACGAGTTCGCCAGGCAAAGCGCCTGCTGCCCTGGAAAGCGACACGCAGAAAATGATCGCCAGCATCTGGGGAGAAGTGCTTGGTTGCTCCGATATCGGCATCCACGACAACTTTTTCATGCGCGGCGGCGACTCCTTGCGCGCCATCCAGTGCCTGAACTTGTTGAAGGAACGGCATCAGGTGGAATTGTCCTTGCAGCATTTGTTTGAAGCACCGACGCTCGGACAGCTTGCCGCGTTCATCGAGGCGAATGCAACCGATGCCGAGCAGCCGGATATGAACTACGACGAGGGAACCATTTAGGAAAAGAAAGCCTGCCAAGCATCAAATTGAGCGAAGGATAGCTCACCAGCAAAAAAGGCAACACGGGCTGCGCACATGGGCGCAAAAGGGCGCAGCCCGGCTTTTTTTGCCGGAATCGATGCAGCGAGCAGGCGAGAGAGGGAGAGAACACGTGGAGAAAAAAACAATCGGCATTCTCGGCGCGACCGGAGTGGTTGGCGGCGCAGCTTTGGCGACAATTCTCACAGCTGCCGGGCATCGGGTCTTGCTAGGAGGACGGAATCCCGAGAAGCTTCGGGGACTGCTGGCGGGATGCGAGGACAGAGGCGATTTTTGGGAAGTGGACGTGTTCGACGCTTCCAGACTGGCTGATTTTTGCAGCCGCTGCGATATCGTGATCAACTGCGCTGGCCCTGCCAAGCAAGTGCTCGATAAAGTGGCTGTGGCGTGCCTGGAAAAAGGGGTTCACTACGTCGATGTATCCGGCGACGAGCATTTGTATCGGCTGCTGTTGACGAGAAAAGCGGAGATCGAGGCAAAAGGACTGCGCTTCGTCATCTCAGCGGGAGTGTACCCTGGCTTGTCAGAGATATTCCCTTCATACATAGCAGAGGAAGAGCTGGACAGCACCGAGCAGCTGGAACTGTTTTTTGCGGGTCAAGGCGATTTTTCCCTGAACGCTGCCTATGACATCGTGTGCAGCATCGAGGAAGACACGGGCTACGGGATGAGCTATTGCCGTGACGGAGAGGTGCGCAAAATCGACGGGCCTTTTCATAAAAGCTGCATGCTTCCCCAGCCAGCGGGCAAACGGGACACGTATCCCGTCCTGACCGAAGAATTTTGCCGGATGGCCCATGCCCATGAGATCAAGGCGGCTTACTTTTACAACAGCTATCAACATAGCGGCATCTTGAATCAGTTTGTCATGATCAAGGCTCTTCAGCAGTACAAAACCGAGGAGCAAAAGCAGCACTCTGCCAAGCTTTTGTTGCAGCAGTTCGCAGCCAAAAAGCCGAACGTAGACGATTACACGATGTTCCATCTGCATGCAGACGGACTTCGCGACGGCGCTCCCGTTCGGCTGACAGCGACGCTGTTGTACCGCGGTGACTGGAACCGTTTGTCGGGCATCGTGGCGGCGACGGTTGCCCAGCTCGTGACGGAAGAAGCGGACAAAAAAGCGGGCTGCTACTACGTATCCGAAGGCGTATCACAGGCAGCTTTGATTCAGGCGCTTTGCCGCCAAGGCGTGGAGCTTGCGCTTGAACGAAGCGAAAGAACAGCGGGAGGTGCCCGATGACTCAAAAAGCAAATCGCAAGCTGCGTGTTGTCGTATGCGGCACTCGTTTTGGACAGTTTTACTTGGAAGCAGTGCGGGCGCTGCCTGAGCAGTATGAACTGGTCGGCTTGCTGGCAAAAGGCAGCGAGCGTTCGCGACAGTGCGCCGAGCGTCTGGGTGTTCCCTTGTTTACAGAAGTGGGACAGCTTCCGGCCAATCTCGATCTCGCGTGCGTCGTTCTCCGCTCGACCGTGATGGGCGGACAGGGCACGAATCTGGCGCTGGAACTTTTGGAGCGCGGCATTCACGTCCTGTCCGAGCAGCCGATTCATCAAAAAGATTTGGCGGCGTGCCTGAAGCAAGCGCGGCAATCCGGCGTTTATTTCATGACGGGTGATTTGTATGTGCATCTTCCTGCGGTCCGGCGATTTATCGCTTGCGCCAAAGAACTGCTCGCCAAACAGCCTGCCTTGTACATCGAGGCTGCTTGCGCCACGCAAGTTTCGTATCCGCTGATGCACATTTTGCAAGAGGCGCTGCCGACGATCCGCCCGTGGAAGATCAACCATGTGATCAAAGACGAAGGGCCTTTTCAGGTGCTGATCGGACAGCTCGGCAAAATTCCGGTGACGCTTTTGGCCCACAATGAAGTCGACCCTGATGATCCCGACAATCATTTGCATTTGTTGCACAAAATTACGATCGGTACAGCAGGAGGGAGCTTGTCGCTCACGGATACACACGGTCCGGTCGTCTGGCAGCCGCGCCTGCATGTGCCTGATTTGCCGGATATTCACGGAACGTTGGTGGCCTCTCCGCCTGCCCATATGCTCGAAAGCAGCACAGAAGTGCTCGGGACGTGCGAGACGGCAAGCTATCGCGATATTTTGACCAAGCAATGGCCGCAAGCGATCGGGCGTGATCTGCTGGCGATGCGGGAGATGATTTTGGGCAACGTGGATCGGGCGGCGATCGACATGCGGGCGCAGCAGGAGCTGCTTTGCTCTCGCGGCTGGCAGGACTGGACGCAGGCATTGGGCTATCCGGTGCTGCGCGCAAACGGGAAGCATCAGCCGATTTCGCTGGACGTGCTGCGGCAGGCGGCTTTGCAGATTCCCGATGACCTGCCTGAACCGGAAGAGTCGACAGTTCAGGGGGGAGAGGCAAACCGCGATGTGTTTACGTGCTCGACGGTGGCGGAAAGCGAACTGGCAGGCGTGGATGCGGGAGTGGTGAAAGAAGGCGTAGAGCGTCTGGAGCAAGCTGCCCTGGCGTCCATGCTGTTGGCATTGCAATCGCAAGGGGCGTTAGCTGAGCCCGATAGGCGATACAGCAGCTCCGACATTTTTTCGCTCGCTCAAGTGGCACCGCGTCACGAACCTGTCATCTGGCGCTGGCTGCACGTTTTGCAAGACAAAAACTACATAGATGCCCGTGAAGATGCTTTTCAGTGCGGACAGCGGATGAGCCGGGAAGAGGTGGAACGCCGCTGGATGATGGCGAAGGAAGCGTGGAGTGGCAAGCTTGGTTCGCCACTTGTCATCGACTACCTGAAAAGCAACGCCGATCAGCTTCCCGCGCTGATGAATGACACTCAGCAAGCAGCTTTGCTGCTTTTCCCGGAAGGCCGGATGGATGTCGCCAACGCGCTCTACCGCGATACGCTCGTCGCCAAGTATTTGAACAAATCGGTTGCAGAGGCGGCGAGCCGCATCGCTTCCGGCAAACGTTCGCTGCGCATCTTGGAAGTAGGCGCAGGGACAGGAGCCACGACTGACGGCGTCGTCGCGCGCTTGCGACCGCTAGTTGCCAAAGGTTTGCGTGTCGACTACATGTACACGGACGTGTCCCACTTTTTCCTTGCGGCTGCCCGCCAGCGGTTCAAGGATTGCCCGTGGATGAGCTTTGCGGTGGTCGATATTGACAAAAATTTGTTTGAACAAGGTGTGGAGCCAGGGAGTGTAGATATCGTCGTGGCGGCTGGCATGCTGAACAATGCCCGCGACACGGATCAAATCATTCGCAGTCTGATGGAGAGTCTGGTGCCTGGCGGGTGGATGCTCATTACCGAGCCGACCAGAGAATTTACGGAAATGCTGATCTCCCAGGCGTTCATGATGACGCCTCCTGTCGATGATCGGAAACAGACGCAATCGACCTTCATGACTGTTCAGCAGTGGCGCGATGTGTTTCATGGCGCTGGTGTGGGCGAGCTTGCGGTGCTGCCCGGCGAAGATCATCCGCTGGCTTTGCTCGGCCAGAAGCTGTTTGTCATCCAAAAAGGCCAAGAGGCAGAAAAAACGGAGCGGGAACTGGTTTTCACCGACAACTGCAACGATATGGCCAAGCTGACCAAATAGGAGTGTGTGCAAATGTCCCAAAACATCCAGATCAGTAGTATCGAGCTTTTGACGCGGCTTCGCGAGGAAGGTGTGTCTATCTGGGAAGAAGCGGGGAACCTGCGTTACAAGGCGCCAAAAGGCAGCCTGGCCCCCGAAGATTTGCAGATGCTTCGCGAACAAAAAGCAGAAATCGTGGCTCTTTTGCAAAAAGAGGCGCAGCCAGTCGAGGTTGTGCCTGATCCGGCCGCCCGCTTTACGCCTTTTCCCCTGACAGATGTGCAATCGGCTTACTTGCTGGGACGGTATGAGCTGTTCGGCTACGGCGGCGTGGCGTGCCACATTTATTTGGAGCTTGATTACGAACAGCTTGATCCGGTACGGGTCGAGGAAGTATGGAATCAACTGATTGCGCGTCACGATATGCTGCGTGCGACGATTGACTCCGACGGACAACAGCGGGTCATGGCAGAAGTGCCGCGCTTCAACGTGCCTTATACAGACACAAGCATGTTGGACAACGTCAGAGCCG
Source organism: Brevibacillus sp. HD3.3A (assembly GCF_013284375.2). NCBI lineage: Bacteria > Bacillati > Bacillota > Bacilli > Caryophanales > Paenibacillaceae > Brevibacillus > Brevibacillus sp. HD3.3A. Next base: position 4,574,985 of record NZ_CP085874.1, on the reverse strand, counting down.
AGAGTGCACTGGAAGCGATCCGCGAAAACATGGGGCATCGCGTGTATGACACGGACAAGTGGCCGCTCTACGGCATCGCCGTGACCAAAACGGCAGATCGCGCCGTGCTGCATGTTTCCATGGAGTTTCTCATTGCTGACTGGGCGAGTATTTGGCTGTTGCTGTCTGAATTTGAGACGCTCTACAAGGAGCCGGGAAAAAGGCTGCCCGAGCTGCCGATCACGTTCCGCGATTACGTGCTGACGGAACGCACGTTGCGGGAGACAGTAGCTTATTCGCGGGACAAAGCGTACTGGCTGTCGCGCATCGATGATTTGCCGCAGACCCCGGATTTGCCGCTTGCCAAGGGAGAAGTTGAGGCGGGCAAGGCGCGTTTTCGCCGGGAGTTCATTCGCCTGGATGCGGCCAAATGGGACGTATTCAAGCAGCGGGCGCAAAAGCGGGGACTGACTCCGACTGCCGCTGTGATGACTGCCTATGCCGCCGTCATCGAGCGCTGGAGCCGAAATCGGGCGTTCAGCCTGAACTTGACGCTGTTGAACCGCCAGCCGCTGCATGATCGCGTGCAAGATATCGTCGGGGATTTCACTTCGGTCAGTTTGCTGGCCGTAGACTGGGGAGCGGAGCGTTCCTTCCAGGGACGGGCAAAAGCGATTCAGAAGCAATTGTTCGAGGATTTGGATCATCGTCTCTATTCCGGCGTCGAGGTCATGCGCGAGGTGGCGCGCAGACGCGGGCGCGAAGCAGCGTTGATGCCGATTGTCTTCACCAGCGCGATCGGACTTGTCGGAATCGCGGAGGGAGAGCGGCTTTCCGGCAAAATCGGCGAATACGGCATCAGCCAGACGCCACAAGTGTTCATCGACTGCCAGGCGATGGACAGCGCCGAAGGGTTGCAAGTCAACTGGGACGTGCGGGAAGGCGTGTTTCCGGAAAAGATGGTAGACGACATGTTTGCGGCATTCGCCGATTTGCTGCAAGCGTTGGTTGAATCGGAACAGCGCTGGGAGGAGGGCGGCGAGCTTGCCCTGCCGCAATGGCAGCAAGCAGAGCGGCAAAAGATCAACGCCACACAGGCTCCGCTGCCTGACTACGCGCTGCACCAGCCGATCGTGGCGCAAGCGATGGCGACGCCGGACCGCCCGGCGGTGATTGACGCAAATGGTCAACTGACTTATGCAGAGCTGGTCAGACGTGCTGCGGCGATCGCCGGAAAGCTGAAAGAGCTTGGTTGCCGCGAGCAGGACCGCGTGGCGATTGCGCTGGAAAAAGGCGTCGATCAGGTAGCCGCCGTGCTGGGCACGCTGTTTGCCGGGGGCGTGTACGTGCCGATTGATGCCAAGCAACCGCTGTTGCGAAGGCAGGCGATGACCGAACAAGCCGACATTCGTTTTGTGCTGACTGCCTCCGAATCAGATGCAGAGTGGCCGCAGGCGCTTCAACGCGTGGACGTCGACCAGGTGGCGGAGCAGCAGACGCCGCTCATTTTGCCTGACACGAATCCTGACTTGCCAGCTTACATCATTTACACGTCAGGCTCTACCGGGCAGCCAAAAGGCGTCGTCGTCAGCCACCGCGCTGCGGCGAACACGATTGTCGACATCAATCGCCGCTTTGCGGTCAACGAGAATGACAAGGTGCTCGGACTGGCTCAGCTCAATTTTGACTTGTCCGTCTACGACATATTTGGCCCGTTGTCGGTAGGGGGCGCGCTCGTCCTGCCGCAACCGGACAGGCAAACAGACCCGTCGCATTGGGTAGAGCTGATTCTTGCGCACGAAGTCACCGTGTGGGATTCTGTTCCCGCCATGATGCAGATGCTCGTCACCTATTTGGAAGGCACGCCGGAAGTATGCTTGTCCAAGCTGCGGCTGGCTATGCTCTCAGGCGATTGGATTCCCCTGTCGCTGCCGGATCAGATGACGAAGCGCCTGCCGTTCGCGCAGACAGTCAGCCTGGGGGGAGCCACGGAAGCGGCGATTTGGTCGATTTATCATGTGTACAAAGGACTGTTGCTCGACTGGCGCAGCATTCCGTACGGACAGCCGCTCGCTAACCAGGGCTTCCGGGTGCTCGATGCGCACATGCGCGATTGCCCGGTGTGGGTCACAGGCGAGCTGTACATTACCGGAGATGGCCTGGCCCAAGGCTACGCGGGTGACGAGCGACTTTCCCAGGAACGCTTCTTCCTGCACCCCGAAGATGGGCAGCGACTTTATCGCACCGGAGATTTGGGACGTTATCGGCCGGGCGGCGAGATTGAGTTCCTTGGCCGTGAAGACAACCAGGTGAAAATTCGCGGGCATCGCATCGAGCTGGGAGAAATCGAATCTGCTCTGCTCAAGCACCCTGCTGTCGCCACCGCTGGAGTGGTCCTGGATGAAGCGAGCGACGAGCCGACGCTGCTTGCAATCGTGGAGCCAGCTCGCAAACCGGAACGCGACCGCAGCGCGGAAGCGGCCGAATTTGCCCAAATAGTCAGCGGCATCGGGGATACGGCAGGGGAGATCGCGGCGCACATCAGCGTGCAGGAAATCGAAGCGGCGATGACCAGTCTGGATCAGGCTGTGCTCCATTCCATGCTTCATGCGTTGCAAAAGCTCGGGTTTTTTGCAGCGAATCGAGTCGAGCCGTTGGCAGCGATTTTGCATCCAGAGAAAATTTTGCCGAAATATCACTGGCTGGTACGCCGCTGGGTTGCAAGGCTGGAGCAGGCCGGGCTGCTGACCGCGCTTTCTGCTGAGCAGTATCGCAGCGAACAGACTGTCAGTGAGCAGCTCGTCGGCGAGTGCTGGGCGTCCGCGGAGGGCATTTGGACGAAAATGTTGGGAACGGACGGCTTTACCGCTTACGTTCGCAAAAACGCAGAAAAGCTGGCAGAGCTTTTGACTGGCGAAGAGGACCCGGTCGCGTTGCTGTTCCCCGAGGGGAAATGGGATCACGTCCATACGCTGTATATTGAGCATATCATGGCGAGTTATCTCAACCGTTGCATGTGCCTGCTTTTGCAGCAAATCGCCCAAAGACACGAAGGCAAGCCGCTGCGCATTTTGGAGGTCGGGGCCGGAACAGGAGCGACGACGGGGAACGTTTTGCAAGCGCTGGAAGGCTATCCGATCGAGTACGTCTTTACCGATGTCGCGCCGTTTTTCATTCCCGGAGCCAAGCAGCGCTTCGCCAAGTATCCGCACGTGAGCTTCGGCGTGTTCGATGTTGACCAAGACTACCGGGCACAAGGGTTGTCTCCGAACAGCTTCGACGTCGTGCTGGCGGCAGGGGTACTGGAAAATGCCCGTGACATACCAGCCAGCATGAGCAGGCTGCGGGAGCTGATTCGCCCGGACGGCTGGCTTGTTTTCACGGAGCCGACGATTGAGCATTTGTGGATTTTGGCTTCGCAAGCATTCATGATGATGGAGCCAGGAGACGAATTGCGCCTGGAGTCGTCCTATCTGGATCGCCATGACTGGCTTGCCCAGCTGCAAGAAGAGGAAGGCGAGCCGATTTTGCTGCTGCCGCAAGAAGACGACAAGCTGACTGCCCTCGGGTTCCATTTGTTCGCCAAACGGATGAAGCAGGAGCGACTGGCGGTTCGTCCGCAAGAGCTGGAAGCATTTTTGAAAGGTCATGTGCCTGCGTACATGCTGCCGCAGCATGTGCAAGTAGTCGATGCACTGCCGCTGACCGGAAATGGCAAGGTCGATCGGCGCACGTTGGCAAAATGGCGTCCCGCTGCAAGCGGAACACAAGAGATGGTCGCCGCGAGCGAGGAGAAGCTGGATGAGCTGGAAAGCATACTGGCTAAGCTGTGGGCGGAATCGCTCGGGCTGGCTTCCATCGGTCGCTCGCAAAGCTTTTACGAGCATGGCGCGGATTCGCTCATCATGGCGCAGGTGGCGGGAAGACTGCGCGACAAGCTGGCGGAAGACCCGGTGCAACCAGCCATCCCGTTCGACGCTCTGCTGCGGCAAATGCTGAACTATCCAACGGTAGCCGACTTGGCTGAGTTTATTCGCTCCCGTGAACAAGAGGAGCAGCCGCATACCGAGGAAGCATGGACGATCCACCAGCAAAACAGTGCAAGCAACGCTGTGCTGATTCCGTACGGAACGGCGCAGGAAGGGCCGCTGCGCGTCGTGTTCCACGCTGTGCTCGGGACGATGGACATTTTCCGTCCGCTGCTTGAGCACCTCAAAGCGCAAGGGATCGGCAGCATTGTAGGTGTGGCGATTGCTGACATGGAACGCTACTGCTCGCTTGACTCGGCAGAACTGATCGAGACAGTTGCAGACGATTACGCCGAATGCCTGATGGCAACAGGGCACAGCGAACTGCAACTGATCGGGTATTCCCTGGGCGGCCTGATCGCCGTCGAAGTGGCAAGGCGGTTGATGGAGCGGGGCGTGCAGGTCGCGGATCTTGTGTTGATCGACATTCCGCCGATCTTCACCGAAGTGGATGACGATTTGCTCGTCGAAACACTCTTTATCCCGAACCTGAATGTTTCGCTGGAGCAGGCAGGCTTTGGCAAGGTGGATGAGCAAGATTTGGCTCGTGGCGTCATGCAGCTCGTGGAGCGGCACGGAGAGTGCATTCCGCAAGGCGCTGCCGTGACGATTGGCGGAGATGCCGGGTTGGATCAGGTAGGAGAGCTGTTTGGCCAAATGGCTGCGGTCAGCAAAGCGGAGCGCTTCCAGGCTTATGTCGAAGCGAAGGCCAGAACAACCGGAGAACAAATGCCGATCGAGATGGCGGAGGGCTTGTGCCAGGTGTTCCGCCAAAGCTTCAAAGCCGCCCGCTACACGCCGTTGCCGTACATGGGCGACATCCGCTTCCTTTTGGCGAGCGAACCGTTCTTGTTCCTGCCGCGCACAGATGACACGACGCTGTCCTTCTGGCAGGATGTATGCCTTGGCGAGCTGGACGTCATTACGATTGAGGGCAACCATTTCAGTTGCATGATGGAGCCGAATGTAAGCAGGCTGGCGCAATTGCTGGAAGCGCCGTTCACACAAAAATAAAGAACAAGGGAGGGATCGCTCCGTGAACCTGCCTCGGGCAGAGCGAAAGGGGGCATCCCTCTTCCTGCTTCTTTTGCACGAACGAAGCAACAACCCAGCGACTCAGCTATGGTTTACCCGTCCAAACGCGTCTTTTCGCGCGTCGCCATTTCAACGGGAAAATGCTGCGCTGCTGTTGGAATCGTGTTACCCTATTGACAATGAACGTGCATGTTTTGCCTGTGAGTGAACTATTTTCGTACAAACATACATATCGATATACCGATGGAGAAAGGATGGTAACGATGAGCAACAAACCGTTTCCCGACAATCAGTCGTCTGCTTTCTGTCAACGCTCCCGGCAAATCGGCAACAGGACCTTCGTGGTGACTTGCCGGGAGTTTTTCGCGAAGCAGGCCGACTTTTTGCTCGAATTGCTGGCGGATGTGGAAAACGAGAGCGGGCCGATTCAAAATGGCGCGAAGATTCAAGTAGGGTGGACTATTTTCATCGTGAACGAACGCGATGGGCAGATGGAAGTCGTGGCACCAGACTACGATACCAATCCGTTCACGGACACCAATCCGGACTTGTCCGTGTCGCTCTATGTGCAACTGGCGCAAAACCATTGCCTGCAAACGTTGCAGATCGCGGGTGAAGCCGCCTTGTTCCAGGACAAGATCGTCGTCGCCAAAGGCGCCTTGGAGCAAAAACGGATTTATTTGCAGCGTGGCGACCATGCAGGCGACGGCGATTCAGGCTGGTATCTCGGGCCAGTGGAAGGGGAAGTGGACAGCGATGATTTACAATCGTACTACATTTTCCAACTGTTGAAACACCGCCCGTCTGTCTTGCAGGTGCTGGCGCTGCCTCCCGGTTATCTCGCTGTTTTCGATGGCGAGCAACTGGAAGCGGTGCTTGACGAGCATGACGAAAACGTCTGGCCGACCTTGCATTAAAGCACGTCGCTGCGAGGGTTTGACTTGTCCTTGTCCGGTCCAGGCAAAAGCTGTCCGCGCAGCGCGGCAAAGCAAAAAAACAGAGCAAAGCGCTTAGTTGCCCAAGCCAGCCAATGCTTTGTTCACCAACTGATCGACTTGTCTCGTCGTCTCCGGCAGACGGTACTTGGGAGCAAGCCGTGTGATCCACTCGCAGGCAGTCGGCAAGGAAATGCCATGCCCGACGGAGACGAATACAGGCTTTGTGTCCGCTTGCGTGCGCAAAACAGCGCCGACGATCTCGCCCTCGTCCAGCAAGGGAGAGCAGGCTCCTCTGTGTGAATCGGGCTGTGCGTACTCGCCAAGCAGACGCGTTTTGCCGCAGCCGATAGCAGGAATGTCGTACAAAAGTCCGACGTGGCTGGCAAGTCCGAATCTGCGCGGGTGAGCGATGCCTTGCCCATCGCAAACGATCAGTTGCGGCACGGTTTGCAGCTTTTCGAATGCTTTCATCAGCGGGGGAAGCTCCCGGAACGAGAACAGACCCGGAATATACGGAAAAGCTACCGAATCCGAAACGACGACAGATTCCACGACTTGCAAACTTGCCGCATCCAGAACGACGATTCCGGCGACGAGCACATCTTCCGCTACATGGTAGGCGACATCGACTCCGGCGATATGCTGCACTTCTTTTACTTGATCTTCTGTTTTGACTTGCAGGGCCAGTTGCTTTTGCAGAGAAATGGCTTCCTGCTCCGTGAGAGTCCACGGATGATGGATGACGGGTTGCATTTTGTGACCTCCTGACTGAAGTGATCTCGCAAAAAAGAACTACCAGTAGTTTACAGCCCAACGATAAATCAAGCCAGCCCCGCACTCGGAGGGCTGGCTTTTTTGGATGTCAATTGCCGTTAATGAGCTTTGGCCTGGCTTGGCTGCGGTTTTTGCTTTTGTCCAAAACGGTTCGCACCCCACACGCCGATGAGAATGAAGCCAATCCCTGCCGCCTGGTACCAGTAAAACGATTCGTGCAAGATCAGCACGCCGCCGATGATGGAGACACCCGTACTGAGATTCCAGTAGGAGGCTGCCTTGGAGGCTTCCAGCTTGGCCAGCATGTAATTCATCAAAAAGAAGGCGACCACAGACGAGAGAACGCCGAGGTACAAAATCGCCTGCAAGAGAGCCGGATTGGCGAGCGGTGCGACATACTGGTCGACCGTGCCATTCACGGCATGCTGCCCGAGCGCGATCGTATTAAAAATAAGCGCGCCTGTCCACATCATGACGTAGGTGATTTCCAGCGGACTGAATTGCGCTGAGGACTTGCGCGACAAAATGTTGTAGACGCCGGAAGTGACAATGGCCGCCAACAGGTACAAGATGCCTGTCAGGCTGGATTGCGCCTCGAATTTCATCAAATTGATAAACAGCACGCCGCCGACGGACAATACAATAAACAGCCATTGCAAAAGCGTCGTTTTTTCCTTGAGGAAGATCGTCGCCATGATGGTGACGGCAATCGGAATCAGCGCGATCATCGTACCCGCTTCGGAGGAAGAGGTGTAGCGGATGCCTTGCGCTTCAAAAATAAAGTACAGAAACGGATAAAAAAACGAGAGCCAAAGCAACGGGGCAATGCTCTTGTTCCGATACGATATTTTGATGACGCCAGCAAGCTTCAACAGGCCGAGCACAACCGCAGCGATGCCGAAGCGATAGGCGATCATCTGGATCGTATTGTTTTGCAGTTCATCCAAAGCCACTTTGGAAAACAGAAACGAAAAGCCGAAAATGAGTGACGAGACGATGCCAGCCAAGACGGGCTTGAAGCTGGAGTGTGCGGTATTCATGGAGTTTTCCCCTCTCCTGTCAAGAAAGTCCTGCACCAGAAAAAGGGTGAGGGTGAGGCACTTAGCAAGGAGGTTTGTCCAAGAAAAGCTCCATAGTAGTCCCATCATAAATCGGGGAGTAGGGTGAAGCAAGGAGTTTTTTTTTTCGGAAAACTGCAAAAACAATACGTTGACAACCTGTGTGAAAAGGACTATTTTGTTAAGTAAACGATTACGTAAACGTTTACCTAAAAAGGGTGAGGGCATGGCGATTACGATTAAGGACATTGCCAAGAGAGCAAACGTATCAACCGCAACGGTTTCACGGGTGATCAACAACAAATCGGAAGGCATCTCGCCGCAGACGCGGGAGTACATCCAGTCGATCATCAAGGAGCTGAATTATCAGCCAAATGCATTGGCTCGCGGGTTGATCACACGCAAGACAAGCACGATCGGGCTGATTCTTCCCGATATCACCAACCCGTTTTTTCCGGATTTGGTGCGCGGGATTGAGGATGCCGCAAACAAGGCAGGCTACAGCGTATTCCTAGGCAATTCTGATGACAATGCGAAAAAAGAAAAGAAATACGTCCAGTTGATGACAGAGAAAAAAGTGGACGGCATCATCTTCTCCAGCACGGCGAAGTATTCCAAGGATTTGTATGACGAGCTGATCGCGGCCGACATTCCAGTCGTCCTGATTGACCGGGGAGAATCCGGAGACGCTTACAGCGGTGTTTACATGAAAAATGAAGAAGGCGCTTACATGGCGACGAAGCATTTGCTGGAGCAAAACCACACGCGGATCGGCTGCATCAGCGGGCCGCCAAGCGTGCAGAACTCCCAGGATCGTGTCGAAGGCTACAAGCGAGCGTTGGCCGAAGCAGGGATTTCCGTTCAGGAATCATGGATCGTCTCTGGCGGCTATCGGATCGACGGCGGCTATGAGGTCGCGAAAAAAATGCTGGCTGACGGAGAGGTCACAGCGATTTTCGCCTGCAACGACTTGATGGCAATCGGCGTCTACGAAGCCGCGCAGGAGCTTGGCAAAAGCATTCCGCGCGATGTATCGGTCGTAGGGTTTGACGACATCCGGCTGATTTCCACCCTGATGCCCAAGCTCACAACGATTCGCCAGCCCGCCTACCAGATGGGCAAGGAAGCGGCGAAAATCTTGATTCAAAGCATCAAGAAAAAGGGGATCAAGCAAAAGGTCGTGTATTGGGAGCCGGAGCTGATGATCCGCCAGAGCACAACCAAACTGTAATCGTCACCAAGCCACCAAAAAAGGGAGAGGGAAGCGATGAAAAGACCGATTATCATGGACTGCGATCCCGGACACGATGACGCGCTGGCAATCTTGCTGGCGCTCGCATCGGACAAGCTGGATGTGAAGCTCATTACGACAAGTGCCGGCAATCAGACGCCGGACAAAACGTTGAACAACACGTTGAAGCTGCTCAGCTTTATCGGGGTAACCGATATCGAAGTGGCAGGAGGGGCTCCCAAGCCGTTGGTACGCGACCTGATTATTGCCGAAGATATTCACGGAGAGACAGGCATTGACGGCGCGGACTTGGGCGAGGCGAAGTTTGCCGCCAGCAACAGAAGCGCGTTGGATGCGATGCGTGATGTTTTATTGAATGCAAAAGAAAGCGTTACCATTGTGGCGACCGGGCCGCTGACCAACGTGGCGATCCTGTTGAACGCCTACCCGGAAGTGAAAGAAAAGATCGAGTGCATCTCGCTGATGGGCGGGGCCTGCTTTGGCGGCAACATCACGCCAGCAGCCGAGTTCAACATTTACGTTGACCCGGAGGCAGCCGATATCGTCTTCCGCTCCGGAGTTCCGATCATCATGAGCGGCCTTGATGTGACGCTGAAAGCGCAGCTGTTCCAGGAAGATATCGACCGCATTCGCCACATCGGCAACAAGACAGGCCAAGTCATGGCAGGCTTGCTCGACTTTTTCAATCTTTCCAACACGCCGCATTTTCTGGCAGAGCCGGGACATGTGGAGGGCTTGCACATGCACGATCCTTGCGCAGTCGCGTACTTGCTTGACCCGACGCTGTTCCGCGGACTGGACTGCTACGTCGAGATTGAAACATCCGGCCGCTTGACCACAGGCTGCACCGTCGTGGACTACAACCGCGTGACGGGCAAACCGGCGAACGCCAAAGTGCTGTTCGAGATTGACAGAGCACGTTTTGCAGATATGCTACACGCTGCCATCAAGCAGTTTGTATAAAAATTTTTCAGCAAAAGGAGGATTCTGGTATGAAAACCGGCATCAAGAATGACTTCACTCTCATGGCAATCCTGCTGATTCCTGTTTGCGTCGCCATCAACATGGTCGGCTTCCAAATTGCTCAGCTGCTTCGTCTGCCTATCTTCTTGGACAGCATCGGCACACTGGTTATCGCCATGGTAGCAGGTCCGTGGGTAGCGCTCGTGGCAGGCTTGATTACCAACCTGATCAACTCGATCTTCAACCCGGTTTATCTCCCCTTCTCCCTCGTTTCCATGGCAGTAGGCTTGGCAGCAGGCTTCCTTTCCATGAAAGGGATGTTCAAGAAGGTTTGGAAAGTAATTATCGCGGGCATTATCCTGGCATTCGTCTCTACTATTATTGCGGCTCCGATCACTGTCATTTTGTTTGGCGGCGTTACCGGTTCGACTGGCGGAGCGATTACCGCTGTCTTGCTGGCATCCGGCCAACAAATCTGGACGGCTGTGTTCTCCACACAGTTCATTCAGGAAATCGGCGACAAGCTGCTGTCGGCATTCATTTGCTTCCTGATCGTTCGCAACATGTCTGACCGCTATTTGTCCAAGCTTAACTATGGACAAATTTACATGAAAGACTAAACGTGATTCATCGCTGTCTGGTTCTTTGGGCATCTGTTCGAGGAGGCCAGGCAGCGATTCATTTTACCCCATGGAAGAGGAGGTAAGGATTATGTCGCAAGCTGCCAAGACCAACTACATCCTTAACTTGTATCCCACAACGAAGCTGTTGTTTACTTTGTTCATCGCGCTCTCCGTCTTCATCGTCCCAACCTACTGGTACGCTTATGCGATGCTGCCAGTGTGCCTGATCATCGCCATCGCGGCGGGGCAGGGCAAGGAATTTATCACACTCGTTCGCAACGGGCTGTTGATTCTGCTCGTGTTTATCTTCCTGATGCAAGCTTTTTTCTATCCGGGCGCGCAAATTTTGTGGCAAGCAGGCATTTTGAAAATCACCCAGGAAGGCATTTTGTACGGCTTGAATATGACTTCGCGGATTTTGGCGATCGGTTCGGCGTTCATCCTGTTTTTCCGCATTACTTCTGTCAAAGACTTCGTGTATTCGCTTGAAAAGCTGGGGCTGCCTCCAAAAGGGGCTTATGTCGTACTGGCGACACTGCAAATCATTCCGGAAATGAAAAAGCAGACGAGTGTCATTATGGATGCGCAAAAAACGAGAGGTGTGGAAACGGAAGGGACGATGATGGTGCGGGCAAAAGCGTTTCTCCCGACAATCAGTCCGCTGATCCTCTCTTCGCTGGCAAGCACGGAGGAAAGAGCGATTACATTGGAATCGCGCGCTTTTTCTGCGCCAGTCAAGAAAACACACCTGTACGAAATATATAAAACCAAGCATGACACGGCCGTGCGGATCGGAATGCTCGTTGCCTTGCTGATTCTGATTGCGGGGAGGATTTTGTTATGAACAGCGTAATCAAAATATCCAACATGAGCTACAAATACCCGACGGGCAAGATCGACGTCCTGAAAAACATCAACATCGAGATCGAAAAAGGACTGCTGTACGCTGTGGTTGGCCCCAACGGCGGAGGGAAAACCACGTTTTGCAACGTTCTGCGCGGGTTCATTCCGCATTTTTATCGGGGGGACTTGCGCGGCGAGGTGCTCGTCAACGGGAAAAACATCGTCGAGAGCACATTGGGCGAGTTGTCGTTGTCTGTCGGCTTTGTCTTCCAAAATCCGTTCATTCAAATCAGTGGCGTCAAAGAAACCGTGTTCGAGGAAGTCGCCTACGGACTGGAAAACCTCGGGGTGCATCCTGACGAGATTCGAACGCGAGTAGAAGCGATTTTGAAGCTGGTCAAGATCGAGCATCTGCGTGACAAAAATCCGTTTGAACTGTCCGGCGGTCAGCGCCAGCGCGTCGCTTTGGCCTCGATCATCGTGATGGAGCCGGACATTTTGGTCATCGACGAACCGACCTCGCAGCTAGACCCGCAAGGTACGGAAGAAGTTTTCGAGATCATCCAGATCATGAAGGAAAAAGGCAAGACGATCATTCTGGTCGAGCACAAAATCGAACTGATTGCCGAATTTGCGGATCGCGTCATTTTGCTGCACGATGGCGAAATCGTCATGGAGGGCACAACGCAAGACGTCCTCTCCGATGAAAAGGCGCTCTCCTACGATGTCATGCTTCCGCAGTACGCCATGCTGGGACTGGAGCTGAAAAAACGCGGAGTGCCGCTGCGCAAAATCCCGATTACCGAAGAGCAGGCCGTCGAAGAAATGAACTGGTGGATGGCAGAAAGGGGAGTTCGCATATGAGCTTCATTTCCTTGAAAAATATCACTTTCGCTTATCCGAACGGACATACAGCGGTAGAAAACGTCTCCATGGAGATTGGCAAAGGCGAGACGGTCGCCATCGTCGGCCAAAATGGCGCGGGCAAAACGACGGCGGTAAAGCTGATGAATGGCTTGTTGAAGCCGACCAAAGGCGATGTTATTATTGATGATTGGAATACAAAAGAGCATACGACCGCGCAAATTTCGCGCAAGGTAGGCTACGTGTTCCAAAATCCGGATGACCAGATCTTCCATAGCGATGTCTACAGCGAAGTCGAGTTCGGGCCAAAAAACCTCGGCTTGTCTGTAGAGCAAACGAAGGAAAATGTCATGAAAGCGGCGAAGCTGGCTGGGATTGAGCCGTACTTGCAGGAAAACCCGTACAATTTGCCGTATTCCATGCGCAAGTTCGTGACCATGGCGGCAGTAGTGGCGATGGATTGCGATGTGATCATTCTCGATGAGCCGACCGCAGGCCAAGACAGGCAAGGGATGCAACGCATCTCTTCCCTGATCGCCGCCTTGAAAAGCGAAGGCAAAACCGTCATTACGATCACGCATGACATGGAGTTTGTCGTGCAAAATTTTGAGCGTGTCATCGTCATGGCCCACAAAAATGTAGTAGCGGATACGAACAAGCGGGACATTTTCTGGAATCACGCGATTTTGGAAGAAAGCATGCTGAAGCAGCCGCACATTAGCAGATTGAGCCATACGCTCGGCTTGCCAAAGCAAATTTTGACGATCGAAGAATTTGTAGAGACCATGCTGTAAAAAGCGGCTGGGGGAGGTAGCACGTTGTGAAAATCGCAGTAGTAGGAAGCATCAATATGGATCTCGTCTCCCACGTCCACCATCTGCCCAAGGCAGGAGAAACGATTGCAAGCCATGACTTTATGCTGATTCCAGGCGGAAAAGGGGCGAATCAGGCAGTTGCTGCCGCACGTCTGGGCGCGCACGTATCCATGATCGGAATGGTGGGCGAGGATGAAAATGGCACCATCATGCTTGCGGGCATGACAGAGGCGCAGGTTCATGTCGAAGGAATCAAGCGCGAGGGTACGACTGGCATGGCCTTCATCAATGTCAGCGATGACGGGGAAAACAACATTGTGCTGGTTCCCGGAGCCAATGCACAAGTGAGCATAGAGCACATCGATGAGAACCTGTCGATTATCGAGCAGAGCGACGTCGTGCTGTTGCAGCTGGAAATCCCGCTCCACGTCGTGGAATACGTCGTGAAAAAGGCAGCTGCGCTCGGCAAGCTGGTCATTTTGAATCCGGCTCCGGCAAGGGCACTCTCGCAGGAACTGTTACAGCATGTGCACACCTTGACGCCGAATGAAACAGAGCTGGCCATTTTGAGCGGTCTGCCCGTCACGACGCCGGAAGAAGCCGGGGAAGCGGCGAGAAAGCTTTTGGCAAGCGGTCCGAGACGGATCATTGTCACCCTGGGCGAAAAAGGCGCGCTTTTGGTCACGGAGGAGAAAACCGTGCATGTGCCTGCTTGTCGGGTCGAGCCAGTGGATACGACTGCGGCAGGCGATTCGTTTACCGCAGCTTTTGCCGTGGGCATGGCAAAAGGGATGTCGGATGTGGAAGCAGCCGGATTTGCCAGCAAAGTGGCTGCGATCGTCGTGACTAGACGCGGGGCGCAGCCATCGCTGCCCACGCTGGCAGAAGTAGAGGCGCACTCCTTTTAGCGAGCGTCTGTATCTTTCTATCATGTCATGGACGAAAACGAAAGAAAAAGCAAACGTGTTTTGGAGCGCAATGTTCCAAAGACGCGTTTGCTTTTTGTTTTTAGGAACGCTTCTGCAACAGCTCCAACACCCACTCGCACCAGGCGATATCCTCTTTCATGCGCCGTGATCCCCATGAAAGCAGCAAATAATCCCCAAATTCCGGATGGTTCGGATGGTCGGGCGGATACGAATGTTCGGCAGAATCACTCTCGTACTCCTTTAAGTAGTGCTCGTACATGTCCAAATGCTCGCGACATTGCTGGATGCGCTCGACAAACATCGTAGAGGCCGCTTTTTCGTCCGCCAATCCGAGGCAGTACGTTTTCAGCACCAGCTCGTCACGCAAAACAGGCTCTGCTGCCGGCTCGCTAAGCCAGACTTTTAGTGCAATCTGTCCTTTTTCTGTAATGGAATACACTTTTTTATCAGGACGATCCGTCTGGTGGATGCGAGTGAACTCCAGATAGCCCTCCTGTTCCAGCTTCGCCAGCAGCGGGTAAATTTGGCTGTGCTTGGCCTGCCAAAATGGTTGCAGCTGGAGCATCAAATCATAGCCGGAGCTTGGTGTGCGGGCAACCAGCCCGAGGAGTCCATACGCGAGTGTGTTCAAAGTGAAAAGCCCCCTGACTTTAGCGAATATCAACCTCATTATAGGAAGGGTTTTCTGGCGAAGCAAGAGAGAACCTGCGTCCTGTATAGCTTCTCCCAAGCGAAAGCAGAAAATCCAAAGTTACCCTCTTGAAAGTCAAAGAAGGTCAAACTATAATAAAGTCATCGAAGGTCAGAAATGGTCAAACAACCGTTGACCTGTCGAACACACAAATAAGAAAAAATCCAAAAGCATGATTTTGGGGGTATGAAACATGCAATGTGAAATCTGCAAACAACGACAAGCAACTGTGTCCGTCCATATACGCGTACAAGACAAACAGCAAGCCTACAACCTGTGCCGGGAGTGCAATGCCAAGCTCGGCAGCAAAATGGGAGTAGGGATGGGCTTCAGCCCGTTCTCTTCCTTCTCCGGTCTGGACGACTTCCTGCAAGGCTTCGCACAAGCGCAGGCCCATGCAAAAGGCGGTCAACAGCCGAACATGAAGGGACAGGCGACAACTGCGGACAGAGGCGGCCTTCTGGACGAACTGGGGCGCAATCTGAACGATGCGGCCCGCGCAGGGCTGATTGATCCGGTCATCGGACGCGACCAGGAAATCGAGCGTGTGATCGAGATTTTGAACCGCCGCAACAAAAACAACCCGGTGCTCATCGGGGAGCCGGGTGTAGGGAAGACGGCAATTGCCGAAGGTCTGGCCTTGCGCATTACGGAAGGTCAAGTGCCTGCCAAGCTGAAAAACAAGCAAGTGTACGTGCTGGACGTGGCTTCTCTGGTCGCAGGCACGGGGATTCGCGGACAATTCGAGGAAAAGATGAAGCAAGTGATTGCCGAGCTGCAATCGCGCAAAAACGTCATCCTGTTCGTGGATGAAATTCATTTGCTGGTGGGAGCAGGCTCTGCGGAAGGCTCGATGGACGCCGGAAACATTCTCAAGCCTGCCCTGGCGCGCGGCGAGCTGCAACTGGTTGGGGCCACTACCTTAAAAGAGTACCGCGTCATTGAAAAGGATGCCGCGCTGGAGCGCCGCTTGCAGCCTGTGATGGTCAAAGAGCCGACAGTGGAGGCCGCTATCGAGATTTTGCAAGGACTGCGTCCGAAATACGAAGCTTTCCACCAGGTCGCTTACTCCGATGACGTGCTCCGCGCCTGCGTCGAATACTCGCATCGTTACATCCAGGATCGCTTCCTGCCTGACAAGGCGATCGACCTGATGGATGAAGCCGGATCGCGGCTGAATCTCCGCTCTTCTGCGGCAGATACGAGCCAGCTGCATGAGCGCCTGGCGCAAATTAACCAGGAGAAAAAAGCAGCGACCGAGCAAGAAAATTACGAGCAAGCTGCCCGCCTGCGCGATGAAGAAGCGGAAATTCTCGGCAAGCTGGATCAGCTTGATGGGGCCGCTAATCGCACGAAAGTGGAAGTATCAGATATTCAGGAGATGATCGAGCAAAAAACAGGCATCCCTGTCCGCAAGCTGCAAAGCGACGAGCAGGAGCGGATGAGAAATTTGGCTGCGCACCTGGAAGCCAAAGTCATCGGGCAATCGGAAGCTGTCGCACAGGTCGCCAAGGCGATTCGCCGCAGCCGCGCCGGGTTGAAGCCGAAAAATCGGCCAATTGCCTCCTTCCTGTTCGTCGGACCGACTGGCGTAGGGAAGACAGAGCTGTCCAAAGCGCTCGCCGAGGAGCTGTTCGGCACGAGAGATTCGATGATTCGCCTCGACATGAGCGAATACATGGAGAAGCATTCCGTCTCCAAGCTGATCGGTTCGCCTCCAGGCTATGTAGGCCACGAGGAAGCGGGACAGTTGACCGAGCGAGTGCGCCGCAATCCGTACAGCATCATTTTGCTGGATGAGATCGAAAAAGCGCACCCGGACGTCATGCACATGTTCCTGCAAATTTTGGAGGATGGCCGCCTGACAGACAGCCAGGGCCGCACCGTGAGCTTCAAGGAAACGGTCATTATCGCAACGAGCAATGCCGGAGTGGCTGAGCGCAAAAAAGCGTTAGGCTTCGGCGCCGAGGAACAGCAGCCTGGCACTGTGCTTGATTCGCTGGGAGCGTACTTCAAACCGGAATTTTTGAACCGCTTCGACTCGATTATTTCTTTCGCTCATCTGGAAAAGCAAGACTTGGTGCAAATCGTGGAGCTGCTGCTCCAGGAAGTCGTGCTGAATCTCGGCGAGCAAGGAATCGAGCTTGAAGTGACAGACGCTGCCAAAGAAATGTTGGCTGAGCTGGGCTACAATCCCGCTTTCGGGGCACGCCCGCTGCGTCGCGTGATCGCCCAGCAGGTCGAAGATGGCATCGCCGATCTGTTGATGGAGGAAGCGGATGTGCGCAAGATCGTGGTGGAAGTTGAGGAAGAAGCGATTCGCGTGAAAAAAGCATAAGGGTTTGTCCCAAAAAGAGTCCCTGACGGCTAGACAGGGACTCTTTCTTTCCTATATCGAGATAGAAGCGAGCGTTTGCGCAAAAAGAGATTGCTATTGGCTTGCAAGCTGAAGATTTCGCATCGGAACCCATCCGTATTCCCGGTTGGTGGACATACACCATCCCCAGCCATTCAGCTCTTGGAGCAACTCAACCGTATCTCCTTCATTTACATCTAGCTCTTTTGCGGAGTAATTTTCCGTAATGATGCCTTCCTTGTCCTTTGCTTGAATAATCTGTTCAGGCACCCAGCCTTCCATGCTATGGTCAAGCGTATAGCAGTACCTCCAGTTCCTCCAACCGTCGGGATCATCGTCGACTCGACCGAGTATGACGGTTTGACCTTGAGTCAATTCAATGGGGGTAGGGTAGTTTATTCGGTGCTGAATCATGACTTTATATGTTTGGCTCATATTGCAGCTCCTTTCTGAATAATGATTCAAGCCAGGCTACAAGCTGATCATTCCCCTGCTTGCTTGTTGGCAGTTTGCATCAGTTGTTTTTTGGCCCGCATTTTTCGCACCAAAAGTCCGATCAGCAAAATCGGGATCATCAGCAAGAACACGTACAGGGAGGCGTGACCGACCATATTTTCCGCCATCCGCCCGTAAAAGTAAAACAGGAAACCGACGAGGTAAAATTTCACGGCTCTGCCGATTGCGGCATAACCGATCAGCTTCCAGAGCGGATAATTCAGACAGCCGGACAAGATCGTGAATACTTTGAACGGAATCGGGGTGAAGGAGCCGACAAAAATGGCGACTTCGCCTCTTTTTTGAAACATCTCGGTTGCCGAGTCAATCCACTCTTTTTTGAGCAGTTTGTACAGGACAGAGTGGCCGAGCAGTTTACCGAGAAAGTAGCCGACGGGTGTACCAACCAGACACGCGATATATCCTGCGGTTGCAATCCATAAAGCAGCGGATGGATCAATCAGGCTTAATGAAACTTGCAGAAAGAATACAGGAATGGGGAAGATGACGGCGTCTGCAAAAGAATGGATGACGACTCCCCAAATGCCGTATTCCATCAAAAAATCTAAAACGTTCTGAACCATTTCATTCTCCTTTGTCCATCTCATGCGATCCGCCTGCTGCGACGGATAAAAATGGGTAGAGTCGTGTGGCGTAACGATGTTGTATACAAATTAAGACGGATATTCCCGAAATATGGTTACGGTTGCTGCTTTTGCAAAAACTTTTTTCTTTCATTATAACCGCATCGCATGCAATACTGCCATCAACTCGTCAATTCCTTTTTCCACCGATTCGGCCTTGGCGTTGGATACATTCAGCTTCAAAATATTTTCCCGGGGAAACAGGGGCAAATAATGCCTGTCTGCCGCTTCCAACAAGATCGAGCGTTTTTTAGCCAGCTGGATCAGACGGGATGCGTCAACTCGCGGGTCCAGCACAAGATGCGTGTGAATCCCCGGATAAGGCAGAGGGCGAAACGCAAACAGAGCGTCAGCGCGGGCTGCATGGGCGAGCAGCGCTTCTGTCAGAAGCTTCGATCGGAGCTGATACGATTGGCGGATTTTTTGCCTGTGCCGTTCAAACATGCCGCTTTTCAAATAAATTTCCAGCGCGGCTTGGGACAGCATGGAGCTATCGATGTCCCGCAGCCGTTTGAACTGCAAAAACGACTCGCACAGCGCATCGGGAATGACGGCGACACCGAGGCGCAGCCCGGGAAAAATGATTTTGGAATAGCTTTTCATGTAAATCGTCCGCTCGAAACGATCGTAGGAGAACAGCGGGTCTGCCTTGCTGTCATGCTCCAAATCTGCCATATGGTCGTCTTCCACGATGTAAACGTTGTAGCGGTGGGCCAGTTCGGCAATGCGCTGTTTTTCCTTGCGGGTATACGACGTTCCGAGCGGGCTGTGAAAGCGCGGCATCGTGTAAAAAAATTTGATCTTTTCTGTCCGGAAAATGCGCTCCAGCTCGTCCAGATCAATTCCTTGCGCCGTTCGCATGATCCCAGTCACCGGAATGTTGTGCATCTGCAAGTAATCGATAAACAGATGGTAGCTCGGCTGCTCGATCAGGACGGTTTCCCGCCCGTTGGGGAACGGAATCGTACACAAAAGCGACAGCGCCTGCTGAACGCCGGATGTGATGAAGATGTTCGCTGGCTTGGCAAAAACCTGATGGTTGGCCAAATGCTTGGCGATCACGGGGATGAGCGTAGGCAGCCCTTTGGCGGTGCCGTACAGGAACAGGTCGTTGCGGTATGTCTCAATCGCTTTGTTGATACAGTGTTGAAAGTCAAGGTACGGAAACACGTCAGGATCAGGGGCAGAGGTGGCGAAGTCGATGCTGTTACAGTTGTTTGGCTCGCTGTCTCGCTGCTTTTTGACGACGTAAAAGCCGCTGCGGTCTACCGAGTAGATCAGATGACGTTTCTCCAACTCGTTCAGCGCCTGGATCACCGTGCTGTTGCTGCATTGATATTGGGTTGCCAACTCGCGGATGGACGGCAGCTTGTCGCCATCCTGGTAGGTGTTGCCCTCGATCAGCGTCTCCAACTCGTTCTGCAATTGCAAATATTTATGCATGAAATCCCTTCCTGGCGCATGGACTTTGTATCGGTACAGATCGTCTTTTTTTGCATTGTAGCATGATTGCCGCCCCATTACTATGAAAGCAGGAAATAATTGCTGCATAGGCAACGATTGGGGAGAGATCAGCTTGAAGGATCAACATAAAGCTATAGGGGCCGCACTTTTGAATGCCATGATCGTCGGCTTGTCGTTTATTTTCGTAAAAATGGCGCTGACGTCAGCCACTCCGATGGACGCGATGGCGCACCGCTTTACGATCGCTTTTGTCGCCGCGACGATTCCCGTTTTGTTCGGATGGGTCCGGCTGTCGATCAAGCCGCGCGACATTTTGGTCATTTTGCCATTGGCTTTGCTCTATCCGGCGCTGTTTTTCGGGCTGCAAACGTTTGGACTGGTGTACACGACCGCGTCGGAAGCCGGGATCATTGTCGCCACCGTTCCGATTTTCACGATGGTCATGGCCGCTTTTTTTCTCGGCGAGACATCTACGTGGCTGCAAAAGTTTTGTACGCTGCTGTCTGTAGCAGGTGTCGTGTTCATTTTCGCGATGAAGGGCGCAGGGGTAGGGATGGGCAGCAGCCTCGGCACCATTTTGATCTTGCTCTCGGCCTTGTCGCTCGCGGGGTATAGCGTGTTGGCGAAGAAGATGACGAAAGCCTTCCATTATATAGACGTCACGTATATGGTTTCCGTAATCGGCTTTTTGGCCTTCAACGCGCTGGCCTTGATCCAGCATGGCGCAAACGGCACGCTGTCGGAGTTTTTCCTGCCGCTCACGCATTCGTCGTTTATTATCTCGGTGCTCTATTTGGGTGTGCTGTCTTCTTTGGTGACATCTTTCATGACGAATTTTGCCTTGTCGAAAATGGAAGCGTCGAAGATGAGTGTTTTCAACAACTTGTCAACGCTCGTGACGATTGCCGGAGGTGTGGTGCTTCTCAGGGAGCAGATCGCCTACTACCACCTGCTCGGAGCGCTCATGATCATTCTCGGTGTCATCGGGACGAATTTCCTGGGAAAGAAAAAAGGAACCGCGGTAGACACCAACGGGAAGCTCAAATCGCAATCTTTGTAAGAACAAACGCACAGGAAAAATGGAGCAGAGACTGTTGGGCTGCTCCGTTTGTTTTTGTCCGCTGACAGGAGGGACCAGCCGCAAAAAAATCAGGACCAATGCGGGTGAAACTGTTTACAAAAGTCGACATACACGATATAGTTACCTAGATTGTTGCTATGAGTATAATGACATATGGTGAGATGACGGAATGAAAACGATTATTCATCTGGATTCAATTGAAAAAAGCTTTCACGGTACTGTCGTCGTCCCCTCTTTTTCTCTCTCCATTGAAGAAGGGGAGTTTTTGACGTTGCTCGGCCCCAGCGGCTGCGGCAAGACGACGCTTTTGCGGATGATTGCAGGGTTTGAGGAGCCGACTTCCGGGGATATTTTCCTCGACGAGAAGCCGCTCACCCATGTGCCGCCTTATCAGCGGGATATGAACATGGTGTTCCAGCAGTACGCCCTGTTTCCGCATATGACTGTCGAACAAAACATTTTGTTCGGTTTGAAAATGAAAAAAGTAAGTGCAGCAGAGCAAAAACAGCGCCTGGAGGAAGTTTTGCAGTACGTGCAGTTGACCGAGCTGAGAAAACGTACGCCAAAGCAACTGTCCGGCGGCCAGCAGCAGCGTGTGGCGATTGCCCGGGCGATCATCAACAATCCGCGCGTCCTTTTGCTGGACGAGCCGCTTGGCGCCCTGGACTACCAACTGCGCAAAAGCTTGCAGCTGGAACTGAAAAATCTGCAAAAGAACCTCGGGATCACGTTTATTTACGTAACCCATGACCAGGAAGAAGCAATGGCCATGTCGGACCGGATCGCCGTCATGAACAAAGGACGGATCGAACAGATCGCTTCTCCTGCCGAGATTTACAACCATCCGCAGACGCTGTTCGTCGCTACTTTCATCGGGGAAAACAACATTTTCCGCGACAATGGGACGAATACAGCTGTCCGCCCGGAAAAGATCAAGCTGTACCAGCCAGAAGCAGACAAGGACAAGCACAAAAAGCTGGGAACGATTGCTGACGCGGTATTCCTCGGCAACCTGCGCAAAGTGTTCATCCGCCTCGACGGTCAAGACATGACAGTCATGGCCCATCAGTACGCAGGAGACGGTCTGGACTGGAAGGTGGGAGATCGGGTCGCCATTGGTTGGGCGCAGACGGACGAGGTGATCCTGACTTGTTGAACAAAAAGCCGGTAAAACTGCTCGCAGCACCCGCCCTTTTGTGGATGGGTGTGCTTTTCGTCCTGCCCATGCTTATGATTGCGCTGATGTCCTTCCTTAAAAGAGGCACATACGGGCAAGTTGTCTATGAATTTACGCTGAACAATTACGTGCGCATTTGGGACCCGCTGTACGGGCAAATTTTTGCGGACACGCTGGTAGTTGCCATTTTGACAACGGTGTTGTCGATCGTGTGCGGCTATCCGCTTGCGTATTACATTTCCCGCCTGGAAAAGTCGTCCCAGCAAATTTGGCTGTTGCTTGTGATGATTCCGTTCTGGATCAACTTTCTGGTCCGTTCCTACGCCTGGGTGATCATCCTGCGCTCCCAGGGGGTCGTCAATACGATTTTGCAATCATTGGGAATTATTACGGAGCCATTGCCGCTTTTGTACAATTCCGGTTCGGTGCTTTTGGGGATGGTGTACACGCTGCTGCCGTTCATGGTGCTGCCGATTTACGTGTCCCTGGAGCAGATGGATCGCCGCAAGCTGGAAGCGGCGTACGATCTGGGAGCGACTCCGTGGAGAGCTTTTTGGCACGTTACGCTGCCGATGACCAAAACAGGCGTCGTCACCGGATCGATTCTCGTCTTTGTCTCCTCGATCGGGATGTTCGTCGTGCCGGACGTGATGGGCGGGGCGAAGTCGGCCCTGATCGGAAACGTGATTCAGAACCAGTTCCTTTCGGCGCGTGACTGGCCGTTTGGCTCGGCATTGTCGATCGTGTTGATGCTGTTGTCCATGCTCCTGATTCTTCTGTACTTCCGCGCTGTCAAAGCGGGCGAGGCAAAGGAGGGGGCAGCATGAAAACGTGGCGCAGACATACGCTTTCCGGCTACTCTTGGCTGATGCTGGTCTTCTTGTACTTGCCGATTGCGATTCTCGTTCTATATTCGTTCAATGACTCGCGGATCAACGCGACGTGGAACGGGTTTACATGGAAGTGGTACGTCTCCTTGTTCGACAACAGACAAGTCATGCAGGCGCTCATGAACAGCCTGTCCATCGGGGTGATCAGCAGCGTGCTGGCAACGGTTTTGGGCACGGCTGCGTCGCTCGCCATCAAGCATTACTCCTTGCGCTGGCGCAATGTCGTCAACGGGCTGATCTACTTGCCGATTGTGATTCCCGAGATCATGATGGGACTTGCCCTTCTCGTCTTGTTCAGTCAGGTGCACATGGAGTTGGGCAAGTGGACACTCATCATGGCGCACGTGACCTTTTCCATGCCGTATGTGATGGTGATCGTCTCCGCCCGCCTGGCCGATATGGGCAAAGAGCTGGAGGAGGCGGCGCAAGATTTGGGCGCTACCCCGTGGGGAACATTGCGTCATGTGACGCTGCCATTGATCATGCCCGGAATCGTCGCTGGCTTTTTGATGTCGTTTACTTTGTCGCTCGATGATTTCATTATTTCGTTCTTCGTGGCTGGTCCTAATTCGACCACGCTGCCATTGTACATTTACGGCCTGGTAAAACGCGGCGTATCCCCGGAAGTCAATGCGCTTTCGACGCTGTTGATCGCAAGCACGGTGCTGCTGGTGATTATTGCCGAGCTTTTCCGCCGCAAAGATTCCAAAAACGGTCAGATTCACTTTTAGTTGACCAGACGTATCCCATACCGATTTGGAGGTTGAGAAGAAAAAATGAAACGTTTCAAATCCATGATGATCGGCGCTTTGACCGCCGTACTCGCAGTGACAGCTGTCGGCTGCTCCTCGTCGTCCGAACCCGAGCAGCAAGTATTGAACATCTACAGCTGGGCAGACAATTTTGACCTGGATGTCATCAAAGATTTCGAGCAAAAGTACAATGTCAAAGTCAACTACGACGTGTATGGCAGCAACGAGGAAATGCTGGCAAAAATCCAGGCTGGCGCATCGGGCTACGATTTGATTCAGCCGTCCGATTACATGGTGGCAACGATGATTCAGCTCGGCCTTCTCGAAGAGTTGAACAAAGAAAACATTCCGAACATGAAAAACATCGTGTCTACGTTCAAGACGCCTCCTTTTGACAAGGAAAACAAATACTCGCTCGTGTACACGTGGGGAATCACCGGGATTGCCTACAACAAAAAGTATGTCAAAGAAACGCCGACAAGCTGGAACGATCTGTGGAACGAAGCGTACAAAGGTCGCGTCATCATGCTGAACGACCCGCGCGAAGTGATGGGGATGGCTCTGATCAAAAACGGCTTCTCCAACAGCACAACAAACAAGGACGAGCTGGCAAAGTCGTTCGCTGATCTGAAAAAAGTGCTGCCGAGCGTCATGGCTTTTGATACGGACAACATCAAGCAAAAAATGATCGCGGAAGAAGCGTGGATCGGTACGGTCTGGTCTGGCGACGCTGCGATTATTAACGGACAAAACCCGGATGTGGAGTACGTCATTCCAAAAGAGGGCGCGACGATCTGGGCAGACACGCTGGCGATTCCAAAAGGAGCCAAGCACAAAGATTTGGCGGAGAAATTCATCAATTACTTGATGGAGCCGGAAGTCAGCGTGAAAAACTACGAGTCGATCGGCTACAGCAACCCGAACGAACAGGCATATCCACTGCACAGCGAAGAATATCGCGCGAACAAAATGATCTTCCTGGACAAAGCGGATATCGCCCGCGCCGAGTGGCTGGTTGATGTCGGAGATACGCTGCAAGAATACGACCGCTACTGGACTGAGATGAAGAGCGGCCGATAAACCGAATCGCCACAAGCAGAAGAACCGAGATGGGATGAATGAAGCATCCTGCCTCGGTTTTTGTTTTGGGCACGGATGGGGTCAGGACGATTATGGAAAAACTACCTGCACCAGGGAAAGAAGGGCGGGAACGCCAGTTTTTGCTTCAAAAAATCGTCACAGCAGATAGCCCGATGGAGCCATACAGAAAAGTAGACGAGTTTGATAGGATTAAGGACGAAAAGGCGAAGGAAGTAGGTGATATGCTGATGCACAGCATAAAGCGACTATGGACCGTGCTTTCGCTGGCCTTTTTTTTGGTGCTTGCGATTGGAACGAATTTGGCTTACGCCCATGCCGGCATGATGGGCAGCAGTCCGCAAGACGGCGAGCTGCTACAGACGAATCCGGGGCAAATCTCCATGAGGTTTACCGAAACACTGGAGCCTGACCTTGTCACCATACGTTTGTTTGATTGGGACGGGAAAGAAATACAAATGCAACGCCCGACTCTTCAGCCGGGAGACGCTTCGCAGGTCAATGCGCAGCTTCCGGCCGATTTGGCGGAAGGTACGTATTCCGTCATCGTCTCGGTCGTGTCCGAGGACGGCCATCCGGTAGAGGAGCGCCTGACTTTTTCCATCGGGCAAAAGAGCGCGGTAGTCGTGCCGCCGGGTGAAAACAAGACTGACACGAATTACTTGATTGTGTATCGCTACCTCGCCCAAGGGATCATTTTGCTGGGCGGCGGACTGTATTTGATCGCAGCGTGGGGACAGCGCTACGGCTTGCCGAAGCTCGCGGCACTGATCGGAATCGGCAGACAGATCGGCTGGGCGCTTGCGATCGTGGGACTTATTTTTCTCTGGTTCTTGTACGACGAATCGCTGAAGGCTGTTTCTTTGACCGACGCCTTGCTGCATCTGGACAGCAACTTGCTGATGCAGTCTCCCTTTGCCGTCATGCTGATCGTCTCCTTTATTCTCTTGCTGCTTTTGGCGATACCGGGCATGGTGTCTGGCTGGTATGCGGGCATATGGGTGTTGTTGATCAGCGCGCAAGCTTTTGGCGGTCATGCTTGGGGAATTGCTCCCGTCTGGCTGTCGATCGTGCTGCGGCTGCTGCATGTGCTCACAGTGGCACTCTGGCTGGGGGCGCTCGTCTACCTGCTCTTGGTGTCCAAAGAGGCGGAGCGGGGCAATGAGCCGTTCAAGCGGTTCTTTTTGCGCCTGGTTGCGACAGCGGCTGTGCTTGCTGTTGTGACGGGAGTATTCATGCTGCTCGTACAAACGGACGTGACGAGCATTCTCGCAAGCTCGCTTGCCTGGAACTACCTGCTGTACGGAAAAATCGTCAGCGTCGTCATCATGCTGGCGCTCGCCTACAGACAGACAAAGCGCTGGCGGGGAAGCAACCAGTTGCAGAGGAAGTGGCTGCGCTGGGAAATCGTTTTTGGCATCGTCGCTGTGTTGGCAGGGCTGTGGATGAGTCAAACCAACTACCCGACCGACGCGACAAACAAAACAGACACGACAAACACACAAGCCGCTTATGCAAGCAGCGACAAACTAGGAGGGTTTTCTCGATGAACATGAAAAAATGGATGAGCAGTGTATTGGTGGCAGGAGCTGTCCTGACGCTCGCGACAGCAGCACAGGCGCACGTCAACGTCTATCCGAAAGAAACGACTACCGGATCGTATGAAAAATACACCGTTCGCGTTCCTGTAGAAAAAGACGTCAACACAGTGAAGGTAAAGCTGGAATTTCCGGCTGGCGTAAAAGTAAACACCGTTCAGCCTGTTCCTGGCTGGAGCTATGAATTTGAAAAAGACAAGGACGGCGTGAACACAGCACTTGTCTGGACAGCGACAAACGGCGGGATCAAAGCGCACGAGTTCATGGAGTTCGCTTTTGTCGGGGCGAATCCGAAAGAAGAAGGCACGCTGGCGTGGAAAGCGTACCAAACGTATGCGGACGGCGAGGTAGTGGAGTGGACAGGCGACAAGGACGCCAAGACTCCAGCGTCCGTGACGACTGTCAAAGCAGGTGTTGGCGAGGCTGGACACGATCATGGCCATGGTGCAGCAGAAGCGACAACTCCGGCTCCTGCGACCGGTCAAGCAGCAGCAAGCGCAGGCACAAGCAACACGTTGCCTCTGGTGCTTTCCGGACTGGCGCTCTTGCTCTCCATCGTGGGGCTGTTCAGAAAGAAAGCATAAGAGAGAGAGTAGCGGAGAAGAAACACGGCGGGAAAAACCGTGCAGCGAGCAACATGCTGCGCGGTTTCTTATTTTCCCCTACCTTTTTGGGCGGAATCTCCTTATAATTATGACTAATTACTTTCGGAGGTGTTAAATGATGTCAGTCATCAAATTGGAGCAAGCAAGTAAACAGGTAGGAAAACAATACAATCGGCAGTGCGGCACGTGCGGTTTTTCTTCGCGATAAGGAACGATTGAAGTAGCCTGTTCACGGCTGAAAAATGACGGAACGTGTCCTCTGCCAGAATAGGTGGAGACTGCTTCCATGGTTATGAATGCAACGACTGTATATATGGTCAAACGTTTTATGGCGTCACTCGCCAACACGACGATGTTTACGACTTACGCGATCTTTTACATCGCGACATTGGGCCTGAACCCGTTCGAGCTTTTGCTGGTCGGTATGGTGCTGGAGCTGTCCGTCCTGCTGTTTGAGGGTGTGACAGGCGTGGTGGCCGATACGTACAGCCGCCGTCTGTCCATTATCATCGGGATGTTTCTGTTGGGGATCGGCTTTGCGCTGCAAGGGATTCTTCCCGTGCTCGATGGCTGGCTGCCTTTTGTCTCTGCGTTTGTTTGGGTCTTGATTGCCCAACTGTTTTTTGGCGTGGGCGATACGTTCGTCAGTGGAGCCGACACAGCGTGGATTGTGGATGAGGTGGGCGAGGAAAAGCTGGGCAGCATCTTTATGCGCGCGAAGCGTTACTCGCTTTTGGCGAATATGCTCGGAATCGGGCTGAGTGTGTGGCTGTCTACGCTGGCCCCGAACTTGCCGTATTTGTTTGGCGGGTTGATCTACCTGGCACTGGGCGTTTTTCTGATCTTCTTTATGAAAGAAACGGGCTTTACCCCAAGAGAGAGGGAGAAAGGCACGTCCCAGTGGAAAGAGATGAGCGAGACGTGGCTGTCGGGAGCGCGAGTCATTCGCAAAGAGCCGATTTTGCTGTTGATTTTGCTGGTGACGCTGTTTACAGGAGCAGCTTCCGAAGGGTATGACCGCTTGCATGAAGCGCATTTGATTTCCGAGATCGGCTTCCCGCAGGTTGCCGGGATTTCCATGGCGATGTGGTTCGGAATCATCGCTGCGCTGTCCAGTTTGCTTGGGCTGTTCGCTGTCAGCTTTGCCGAGAAGCGGCTGGATGTCAACAACGAGCGGATCGTCGTCGTCGGCATGTTCGTGTTGACGGCCTTGAAAATCGCTGCGGTCATCGCTTTTGCTACCGCCCCCGATTTTGGCTGGGCGCTGGTTGCCTTGCTTATGATCGGCGTGATCGATTCACTCACCAGTCCCTTGTACGAGACGTGGCTGAATTTGAATATCGAGAGCAGTGTGCGGGCGACGATTTTGTCGATGATGAGCCAGTCCAACGCGCTTGGACAGACGATGGGGGGACCTGTAGTCGGCTGGATCGGGCATCGGCTGTCGATTCGCGCTTCCCTGATTACGGCAGGCTTGCTGCTGATTCCGATTCTCGCTGTGTTCGGTCGAGTGCTGCGTAAACGTTAGACGGTGCATAAATGAAGGAAGAAACGATCTCCGCGGATTTGAAAAGTAACTGATCCAATTTCGATAGAGTAATTCTATACTCGTCGTTTTGCTCGCACCTGACTTAATAGGAAGAGGTAGGCATCGACTTAACGCGGACCCTGTTAATTCTTTCATACGGTTTTTAAGTACTGTTTATAAAATCCTTTCACTTACAACTTCAAGACCTTCATCAATGTCCTTTGTAGCCAGTAGTTGCCACATCGCTGCCACTTCAGTGCCGTCTAGGGGATCAGCTATATCCCAGTAAATAATAACACCCTGCATTCCCGATTCTGCTATCCCCTCGCAAAGATTTAGCTTGAATGAACAAACGCAGCTACTTCCCTTTTCTTTCATAACAAGGAAAAATGCAAAGAGAACCAGCTAGTTGGGGTTCTCTTTGCATTTTATATTTGATATTAATATTTTACTTTACTTAAACAACTTAAACGTTCCCGTGTTTTTCTTATTATTAAATTCGATGCTTTCAAAATACTGACTTTGTACTTCATCATCATCATCATACAGTACTGTTTTTAAAACTATCCCAGTTTTGTTGTCTATCCAGAATTTCTGCCTGTCCCCAATTTTAAGTTGTGCATTCGAGATTTCAATCACGGTTACATCTCTTTCCAAATATTTTTCCTCACCAAGAACATTCATGTCGCCTCTTCTAAAAACACTTTGTACATACATTTCGGGGTGAAGCATCTCATTGACGTTCCCAATTGGAAGGAAAGTACCGTTTAAGTTAAGCTTAACTTCGTTATCATCTTTCTTATTTTCCTTTAAATTTTGTGATTCCCTTATACTTTGTGTTGGAAATGGATTAGACTCAACAATTTGACCTTTGTCTTCCTTGATTTGTACTGATTTTCCATCGTTAACTGCTTCAAAATAAACGTCCTTATCATTTGAATTAGGAATAAACTTTACGTAATAACGATCAGGCTGCGCTATAACTACCTCGGTTATAGAATTTTCTACTTCACCCGTTTTGACGATAGTCCCTGAAAGGGAACCGTAATTATCGTTGGCTTTAAACATTTTTGCACCAATGATTGGTTCTTCTTTTAACTCTGCTACTGAATTGACGTATTGTGATTTCGAATTAGCCTCCGTTATTTCCGGTTTACTAAGGTGCATATATCCATATATACCGACTCCTAAAGTGGCACCTGCAACAATACTGCCTATGATCTTTTTTGAATTGCTCATGATAGTGCTCCCCCCTGACAAATTTAGTTCTTAAATCGAACTTCGTCCCAAACAACTTTGGATGACGAAGAAGCCAAATTATTTGACATACCTATTGATGAGTAGCTATCTCCATAATATGTTCCTAGAATAACCCATTCATTAGAATAGTTGAGTTGATTTACATTAAGATCTACCCTTTGCCCATCTTCATACCAAACATGATATTTGACGGAACCAGTAGAATTACAACTCGGAATGTAAACCGCGTATTCAGTACGTCCATTAAGTTCTTTGGCCCACTCTCCCGTAGAAGTTGGACTACTGCTACCATAATACCAGTAGCTTTTACCATCATAACCGCAGCTACTCGTACTATTCATTACCCCTGACGACCACCACCCTGAGGAAATATCCCCATTATAGACGTAAGATGTCGCGGCGAAAGCGGAAATTGACGACAATACGGATAACGTAAGTAGCAGTGTAAAAACTACTAAAGACTTGCGAAGTTTCACAAGAATCCCCCTTACTTGTAATTATTTTACATATTTATAAATACATCATGTTCTTTTGTAAATAAAGGGACTTTTCTCTTATTATTGTAAAATTAGTGTTTTATATGATTTCAATGTTATAAGGATGACATTAAAAATACATCTCAGCATTATAACCTACGCACCGGATGGTTAGTGGCTTCAATAACTCTATCGGAGGTCATTCTGTGTTGTGCTTTGAAAATAACGTATTGTAATACTTTTACCATGTTCGGTAATGAAACTTTTGGCATGTGTCCGATAGGCTGCATGCCTTTTTGATGCGCATGTGGGCAGGCTGACCGTTCCAACTGATTCCAAAAGTGGGAGCAAGCTTGTGGTATACTTAGGTAACAAACATTGTTTCTTGTAGGATGGAGAGGGAGTGGATACAGATGGAAGTTTTTATTCTCATCGTCGTCGTATTTGTAATCTTAGTCATTGTCTTTGCAAACAAAGCCAAAACTGGCACAACCAGACG
The DNA here is from genome assembly GCF_013284375.2 of Brevibacillus sp. HD3.3A. Lineage (NCBI taxonomy): Bacteria > Bacillati > Bacillota > Bacilli > Caryophanales > Paenibacillaceae > Brevibacillus > Brevibacillus sp. HD3.3A. Next base: position 4,544,270 of record NZ_CP085874.1, on the reverse strand, counting down.
CTCGTACTCAAATTCTACCGATAGCAGCAGCTCCTTCTACGCCGACAGCAGCCATCACCATCGCGACCGTGATACAGATGGAGATTGGAGAAGCAGCGACAGCGGCAGTGACTACAGCAGCAGCAGCGGCAGTGATAGCGGAGGCGGAGACAGCGGCGGAGGCGGCGGTGGAGACTGACGCTTTTGCCACGCCGCGTTGTATGTTACAATGATTGGGAAAATGATTCCAAACCATAAATGGTGCGGTCTTGAAAAGGAGAGATGTTTTATGTCAAACATGAAAAACGCTCAGAGTGTAGGAAGTTTCGTCGCAGGAATCCTCCTTTCAAGCGGAAAATAACACCGTTCACAAAATGAGGATTCGACTGCGACTGGTGTTGGCGTACGGCCAATCATTAACCATTTGCAGGGGGAATCCGTAGTGAATCAAGCAACCAATCAATCAACATTGCAATCTTTGGGCTGGAATGAGCATTTTGCCAATCTGTTTGCCCCTTATGCCGAAGAAGGCTTCAGCGTGGGAAGAATCTCGCTGGAACATAAACGCATTTACCGTCTGATGAGCGAGCATGGCGAGCTGTTGGGCGAAGTGACGGGCAAGCTGCGCTATGAGGCGACGGGTCGCGAGGATTATCCGGCGGTAGGAGACTGGGTAGTCATCAAGGCGCGTCCCGAGGAAAAGAAAGCCTCGATTCATGCGCTGCTCCCGCGCAAGAGCAAGTTTTCGCGAAAAGTGGCCGGGGAAACGGTCGAAGAACAAATCGTGGCAGCCAACGTCGATACGGTCTTTTTGGTGACTGCCTTGAACAACGACTTTAATATACGCAGGATGGAGCGTTATCTCATCCTCGCCTGGGAAAGCGGAGCCAATCCGGTGATCGTGCTGTCCAAGGCTGATTTGTGCGACGATCTGGAAAAGTGCATGGCTGAAGTGGAAACCGTCGCGATCGGCGTGCCCGTGCACGTAGTCAGTGCAGAGCAGGGAGAAGGGCTGGAACAGCTCGCACCTTACCTGGGCAGCGGACAGACGGTGGCGCTCATGGGCTCGTCGGGGGTCGGCAAATCGACGCTGATCAACAAGCTGAGCGGAGCAGAGCGCCAAAAAGTAAGCGGCGTTCGCGACGGAGATGATCGCGGACGGCATACGACGACGCACCGCGAGCTGTTCCAGCTGCCAGGCGGCGCTCTCATGATCGACACGCCGGGAATGAGAGAATTGCAGCTGTGGGAAGCCGATGAAGGATTCCGTGGCGCTTTTGACGATGTCGAGAAGCTGGCGGAAGACTGCCGATTCAGCGATTGCCAGCACGGGCGGGAGCCGGGCTGTGCCGTCCGGGAAGCGATTGCGGATGGCACATTGGAGCAGGCTCGCTTCGACAGCTATTTGAAACTGCAACGGGAACTGGCTCATCTGGCGCGCAAGGAAGACGCCAGGCTGGCAGCGGCCGAGAAAGACAAATGGAAGAAAATGACGATGCAGCATCGCAGCAAAAAGCCTAAGCGATAAACGAAAAGACCCTCGAAGCTTGATATGCTCCCCTTTGGGTAGACAGTTGAAATAATAAAACTGTCTACCTGTAAGGAGGAGCATTTTTTTATGTCCCATAAAGCAAAAATAGCTGGACCAGAAAAGATCGCAGCTATCGAAAAATATCTCCGTGGAGAAGATTCTCTCAATCATCTAGCAAGCACGCTAGACGTTACCTTTTCCTCCATGAAACAATGGCTTCAAACCTATCAATCATTAGGTCCAGATGGACTGCTCAGTACACCTAAGAACAGGACTTATTCCGCAGAACTGAAGTTATCTGCTGTTGAGGACTATCTAGCTGGCGGTGCTTCTCATATGGAGATATGTAAGCGATATGGCATTAAATCAACCCGCCAACTGCGTAAATGGATTCTAAAGTATAATGGTCATGAGAAGTTGAAATCTTCCGGAGCAGGAGGAACACCAATCATGACAAAAGGACGAGCGACTACTTTCGAAGAAAGAATCGAAATTGTGAAATTCTGCTTAGAACATCAGCATAATCATGCCCAAACAGCCAAAGAATTTCAGGTTTCCTATCAGCAGGTTTACTCATGGACACACAAATACATAAAATTTGGCGTAGATGCGCTTCAGGACAAACGTGGGAAACGAAAATCTGAAAACGAGATGTCTGAGGTGGAGAAGCTACGAGCACAAAATACATTGCTTCAAGCTGAGAATAAAAGAAAGCAAATGGAGATCGATTTTCTAAAAAAGCTAGACGAAATTCAAAGGGGGCGACCCTAAACCAAGTCCGCAATGAACCTATTTATCTTGCCATCCGTAATCTGTACGACAGTAAATCATATGCCATCAGTCAGCTTTGTGAAATCGCAGGGATTCCGCGTTCGTCGTATTATAAGTGGCGAAATAGGAAAGAAACTGAAAACGAGAAATTCAACAAAGGGTTGCTGCCTATGATTAAGCGTGCCTACGAAGAAAAAAAGGGGATTCTTGGTTATCGCCAGATGACCATCAAACTGAATCGACAGTTCCATCTTTCTATCAACTATAAACGCGTATACAGACTCATGGGTATTTTAGAATTGAAATCCGTTTGCCGCAAAAAGAAAAAGAATTACGTTCCGACAACGCCTGAAATCACGGCAGAAAATGTCTTGAGCAGGGATTTCAAATCCGTAGAATTCGGTACAAAGTGGCTCACAGACGTAACGGAAATGAAGTACGGCCTTCAAAGCAAGGCTTATTTGAGTGCGATTCTGGACTTGTCGGATAAAAGTATTGTTTCTTTTGTGATTGGGCACTCGAACAACAATGAGCTTGTGTTTAGAACGTTTGATATTGCCCATCGGGCATATCCTAATGCGAAACCCATCTTTCATAGTGATCGAGGATTTCAATACACGAACAAAATGTTCAAGAAGAAACTAGATGATACGGGAATGACTCAGAGCATGTCGAGGGTAGCTAGGTGTATCGACAATGGTCCAATGGAATCATTCTGGGGAACGTTAAAATCGGAGATGTACTATCTCCAGAAATTCAATACATACGAAGAGCTAGAAGTAGCCATTACGGAATACATACATTACTACAATAATCATCGGTACCAGAAAAGGCTAAACTGTATGACGCCCCTAGAATATAGGCACTATTTACAAAGTTCTGTGGCATAAAAAAGACACCAACCTAGGTTCAGATTGGTGTCTAAGCTTTTTGTTTTTTTCACTGTCTACTTGACAGGGGGCACTTCAGCTTCGGGGGTTTTTTCCGTTTTTCAGCAAGCAAAAACAGCTTGGCAGACTTTCAGAAATTTACCCTTGATCACAGCAAGCCAGTTGTGATAGATTTGGTCAAGACCCAGCAAACAGGCTGGGTAATAGGCAGAAGAAGTGCTCGTATAATTTTGGGAATAAGGCCCAACAGTTTCTACCGGGTGACCGTAAATCGCCTGACTACGAGTGAAATAGCGTCTGTTTGGCATCGCGGCTGCCGTTCCTTTGTTCTTCGCAACAAAAGGAGTGGTTTTATCCCGATTCGAACGGCGCTGACACGCATTTGTTGGCGTGCTGCACCTAAAGGGAAAAATGCCCCGAGGGACAGTTTCACTTGGCGTTGGTTTTATTACCTGAGCCTGCTTGTGAACTGTCCGTTCGGGGCTTTTATTTTTTTCACCAGGTTTGAGCGAGTGGCGTTGGCAGGCAACGTCCGAGTGTTGATGGAGGAGGAAGAACAGATGAAGGAATTGCAAGAGCGCATTGTCCAGGACGGCAAAGTGTTGTCCGCATCCGTGTTGAAGGTGGATGCGTTTTTGAACCATCAGGTAGACCCGCAGTTGACGATGAAAATCGGGGAGCGCTTCGCCGAGCTTTTCGCAGGTGAAAAGATTACGAAAGTATTGACGATTGAGGCAAGCGGCATTCATTTTGCGCTGGCGACGTCGTTTGCCCTCGGTGTGCCTTTTGTATACGCGAAAAAGAAAAAGGCCGTGACGCTGACGGAAGACGTGTACTCGGCTCCTGTGCACTCGTTTACCCGCCAGGAAACGTATCAGATCAGTGTGTCCAAGCAGTACCTGTCTGCCGATGACCGCGTGCTGATCGTCGACGACTTCCTTGCGACAGGAGCAGCTTTGATTGGGTTGACCCAAATCATCAAAGATGCGAATGCTCATCTGGTCGGCATCGGAGCCGTGATCGAGAAAAGCTTCCAGGAAGGTCGCGGACTGCTGGAGCAAGCGGGTGTGCGCATTGAATCGTTGGCCCGTATCGAGTCCATGTCGCCAGAAGGCATTCACTTTATTCAACCGGAATCTGTTCGCGTCTAAAACCGATCGATCAAGAGGAGAGAAGATTACTTCATGCTATCCAAACAAAAGATAGTTACTTTAGGTTTGCAGCACGTTTTGGCGATGTATGCCGGTGCTGTTGTCGTGCCGCTCATTATTGGCGGGGCTTTGAACCTGACTCCCGCCCAGATTGCCTATTTGATTGCCGCTGACTTGTTTACGTGCGGGATCGCCACCCTGTTGCAGGTGATCGGCACGCGTTACACCGGGATTCGTCTTCCGGTCGTGCTCGGGTGTACGTTTACAGCGGTAGGGCCGATTATTGCGATTGCCTCGACGAGCAATTTGGCGACGGCCTACGGGGCCATTATCGTTTCCGGTTTGTTTGTAGTATTGGCAGCTCCTCTGTTTGGCAAGCTGCTGCGGTTTTTCCCGACGGTGGTGCAAGGTTCCGTCGTGACGATTATCGGCTTGTCGCTCATTCCTGTGGCGATGAACAACGCGGCTGGCGGCCAGGGCATGCCTGATTTCGGTTCCCCGCGAAACTTGCTCTTGGCTTTGGGTACATTGGTCATCATTTTGGTTATTAACCGTTTCTTTACCGGATTTATTCGGGCGATTTCTGTCCTGCTCGGCCTTGTGATCGGTACGGTCGTGGCGTACACGATGGGCATGGTCAGCTTCGCCAATGTGGCGGAGGCGTCCTGGTTCAGCGTGGTCGAGCCGTTCTACTTCGGCACCCCGCAATTTTCCATCGTGGCGATTGTGACGATGATTCTGGTCAACATTATCAGTATGGCTGAGTCGACTGGCGTTTATTTTGCGCTTGGAAAAGTAACCGATACGAAGGTTACGGACAAAGACGTAGTCAAAGGTTTGCGCGGGGAAGGAATCGCGATCGTTTTGGGCGGTGTTTTCAATGCCTTCCCGTACACAGCCTTTTCGCAAAACGTTGGTCTGGTTTCTTTGACAGGCATCAAAACGCGCGATGTGATGATCGGAGCCGGCGGCCTGCTGGTTGTCCTCGGCCTTTTGCCGAAGCTGGCTGCCCTGACGACCGTTGTGCCGAATGCCGTGCTGGGCGGCGCCATGATCGCGATGTTCGGCATGGTGGTAGCGTCCGGCATCAACATTTTGTCGCAGGTGGATCTTCGCCAAAACGAAAACTTGCTGATTGCCGCTTGCAGTATCGCAGTCGGTCTTGGCTCCGCGGCTGTTCCAACGATGTTTGACCAACTGCCGACTTTGGCGAAAATGATGCTGCAAAACGGCATCGTGACAGGCTCGCTGACTGCTGTGATTTTGAACATTTTGCTCGTTCATACGAATAAAAAAGTGCAACAGGCTCCTGTGCCGAGTACGATCTCAGAAGCTTCCTGAGGCTTGTCAGGCAATCGTCAGTCCATTAAAAAGATGAAAACCGCCATTCTCTAGCTGTGTGCAGAGGATGGCGGTTTTTTTGGCGATAAAAAAGGCTCTCCCGAGGTTGGCAAGCGTCTAATGGCCTTGGCCAAGTCAGACATACGATGGCTATGTACGAAATCAACAGGGAAGGAAAGATGAGTGCATGGCTACCTTTCGGGAGGCGCTGAAAGCGAAGAACCATCTCGTGAAAAAATGGAAGCGAATGCCCGGTGTCATGGGCATTGGCGTCGGATATGTAAACGGCAGGAACAACCAAAAGGGCGCTTGTGTCGTACTGTATACGCTGGACGCTAGTGCCGCCGTGAAAAAAGGCTGCCCGAGCTGCGTGGCGGTCAAACGGAAAAAAGGCGGAAAGCGGCCAAAGATTACTTCCCATGTGGCTGTCCCTGTGCGAACAGTGACATCGGGGAGATGCAGCAGCCATCAAAAATGGCGGGCAACGTCGAGCTATCGCCGGAGGATTCGTCCGGTGATAGCAGGCGTCAGCGTAGGATATCCGGGAGCGTCCGGGACGGCGGGCCTGATCGTGACCGGAGCGCTCAGACGGGCACAACGCTTTTTGCTGAGCAACAACCACGTTTTGAACCGCAACAATACCGGAGGCTACACGGAGACGATCCAGCCGGGAGGATCGGATGGCGGGCGTTCCGGACGCGACCGGATTGGACAACTGTACCGTTTTGTCCGGCTGCGAAAAAATGCCGTCAACGATATGGATGTGGCGATCAGCATTCCGACTTCCAATAACCTGCTTGCTCCGCGCTATGCGAAAGTCGGCACGATTCCCGGATATGTCCGCTCTTATGCGATCGGCAGCCGTTTGAAAAAGGTAGGCCGGACCACGGGCTTCGTCCATGGAGTCGTAGAGTCGACTCACACCGATATTAACGTCGATTACGGAGATTACGGCGGACTGGGAACGATTCGCTTCCGCAACCAGACCGTGATCCGCAGCGCAGCGCCGATTTCGCTGCCAGGTGATTCCGGCTCTGTCTGGTTGACCGCAAACAATTACGCCGCTGCCGTCAACTTCGCAGGTTCAGCAGACGGCAGGCTGTCGATCGCTTTTCCGATTCACCGGGCGATGCGCGCGCTTGGCTTGCGGGTGGCCCAGCCTGCTTCCGCGCTTTCGTCCAGAAAACGCGCTGTTCGCCGCAGGAAAAAGGTTAGGAAGTAATCTGGTTCATTTCGGAAGCGAGATCGTCCAGACAGGCAAGCACCTCCGCAGAGCGTGCTTCCAGGATGGCAAATGCCATCTCGGCCTCTTTTTGTTTGCCCGTAGAAGCCAGCGTGAAAATATGGCGAATCGCGTCGTGAAACCCTCTGTGCGGCTCTGCCAGCCGTTTGAAAGCGGGGAGGGAGCTGATCGCCTGGTTTTGTTTCGCCTCGTCATACCAAAGCCCGAGACGGCAATTGTGGTGATCGATGAGGTCTTTTTCCGTGATGGAATGATAACCGAGCAAGAAGTTGTACACCCACCATTTCCAGAGCAGATGGTCGGTTTTGACGATGCGCAAGCTGTGTTTGGCTTTCAGGCGTGTAATTTGACTGATGCTGTTTTTGTGCAGGGCGTTGATGCCAGCCCCGATTTCGTAGACGTTTTTGCCTGCGTGGGAGACGTGGGTGAAAATTTGTTCCATATTGTTCTCCACCTGGGAAATTCGCATGGAAATATCTTCGGTTGAAGCTGACTGTTCTTCTGTCAACGAAGCGATGTGTCCCGTCGCATGGCCTACTTGTTCGATATTTTGCACAATCTCGCCTAACAACTCGATCGCTTCGCGTGTCTGAGTGGCATTGTCGTTGAAATGAGTGCCAAGCAGAGCCGCCGTTTCTTTGACCAGGCTCGCTTCATGGCGGACGGTATCCATCGTGCTGGTGATGCTTTGTACGGAATGTTTGGTTTGTTCCGCGAGCTTGCGCACTTCCTCGGCGACGATGGAAAAGCCGCGCCCATGCTCACCCGCCCGGGCAGCTTCGATAGAGGCGTTCAAGGCGAGCAAATTCGTCTGATCCGCGACGCTTTTGATCACTTGCACGACTTGGGAGACAGCTTCGATGGAAGTCGTCAGCGACGAGATTTTGGCCTGCATCTCGTTAAATTCTTCCGCCATGGACAGGAAGCTTGTCAATGACATCTGGATGATTTTTTGCCCGGCTGTGGCCTGCTCCATGGTCGTCGCAGCATTTTCCGCCACGTGCACGGCGGAGGCGGCTACCTTTTGCACCGATTCGGACAGTTGCTCGGCTGCATGTCTGACCGTGCCGGTTTCCACGCTTGTCGTGTCGATGGTATCGAGTACATGCTTGATTTTATCGATTTGCATGACCAGCTCCAGGACATTGCCCAGGCGGTCGATCGTTTTGTAGTCGTGATCCTCTTGATAAGCTTCCAGCACGATCTGGGAGTCGAGCGTGAGCAGCTTGATCAAGGCAAGCAAGATGGAAGACAGTTCGTCCGGCTTTTTGCTGTAAGTATGGACGATGGCGGGAATAAAGCATTCGTACAGCCGCATGTAAGAGCCGGTGTACCACTCTGGGGCGAGTCCGATTTTACTGTGGACTTCCCCGATTTTTTCCCGTCCCGCGACGTAGGCATCGTTGAGTTGTGCGTTGGAAAGCGATTGCAAATAGTGGCGAAAGGAACCGGAGAGGCGTCCTACAGTAGTATGGACTTCAATGATATTCATCAAATTCGCATAGTGGCCAAGCATCTGATAATGCCGCTCGGTAATCGTGTCGATATGCTCGGTTATGAGCGGTTCGATTTGCGCGAGCCGCCTGAGATCGTCATTGTTCATCTGCAAAAAGTTTACTTTTGCCCGCAATTGCTCTGTCATCGCGATATCGCTTTCCTGGATCGGGGCCGTTTGTGATCGCGCCCAACGCTTGCCAAACATAGAATCCCTCCGCTTTTTTATCAAAAACTGACCTATCCATGCCACGGAATAGGTCAGCCACCGTCATCCAAAATAGTTCTCACTACCTACCTGATTATACCATTCGAGGAAGAAATGATACTGTGGAACTACTGTGAATTTGTGAAATGTTTATGTAAGTCAGGCTGCTTCAATCGAAAAAAGTCATGTGTGGCATAGCTTCGCGGTAGTAGGCGAGCCGATCCTGCAACGTTCCAGTGTGCAGCTCGAACTTATGCCCGTCGGGGTCGGTGAAATAAAGCGAGCGCTTGTCCCGTTCATCGCGTTCCCGGCCCGGCAAAATGGGGACGCCGTGCTGTTGCAGATGACGTTTCCAGTCGTCAAAAGCGGCTTCGGAAAGCGAAAAGGCCAGATGCGTGTAGGACAAGGAAATCTCGTTGCGGGGGATGTCGGGTTCTTCGTTCAAAGCGAGCCAGTAGCCGTTCCAGTCAAAATAAGCCAGCTTTCTGCCGCGGACGAGCGGCTTGGCGCCGAGCACGTCACGGTAAAAGCAAAAGGAGCGTTCCAAATCGGCTACCGAAAACAGAAAATGGTTGATTCCGCCCAGTGGTTGCATAGCCATCGCCTCTTTCTCCTTTGCACACAAGTTGCCTTTATTTTACGGTAACAAGGAGCGGGGTGCCAACGACGATCAATCGGACAACTGGACAGGACAGGCGAATAGCGAGCGGCAAAAACAGGCATCCCGCACCATGCGGCTGCCTGTTTTGCCTGTTCAAGCACCAGGGCTAGGATTGGCTCTGTTGCGACTGGGCTTGTGTTTGCAGCGTGGATTGGACTTGCGACACCATCGTTTGCGCCTGGGCAATCTCCTGGGAAGCTTGCTTCAATGCTTCCTCGGCCAGTTGCGGGTTGGCAGCGGATTGCTCGATGGCTTGCGTAATCATATTTTTCGCGAGAGTGGTCGCCACTTCGGCTTTTTTCAGAGAGTCTGTGTTGATTTGGCTTGGCATGTTTGTTCCTCCTTGAACAGATGGTTGATGTGGCACACCGTACTACTTTCTCCTGTTTGCCCGCAATTATGTATGGGGGATGTGCCCAACCGTTTGCGCTGGTGGTTGCATACCCTTGTAGGAGGGGAGGAATGCGAGATGAAGAAAAAGTGGGTTGGGGTTGTCCGGCAAGCGGAGCAGGCTTTTTGGACGATCGTGTTTTCAGCACACAAGCGTGTAGGCAATCGAGGCGTCATTTTGCCCAAACGCTTTAATTCCGTCAGCAAAATTCGCCGGTTCTTGACGAGATTCATGACGCCTTGCCTCGCAAACCGCGTGATCGGCAATCTCGATCTGAGAAGGATCAACGGCCAGCTTGCCGTTCCGGTTGGAGACGGGATCGGAGCGACTCCAATCGTCAAATCGCAGGTGTTGAAAAAGAGTGCGAGGTGCGTGACCATCGCAGTCTGGTTTCAGTTTGACCCGAGCGACCGCTTTTTTCGCGTGTATCAGTTGAAAAAGCTGCCGGACGGCCGCTGGATTATAGTCGGGCGTCATCCTTTGGACTATCCATTCAATTTGCCAAACCAACTGTTCAGAATCGTGCCGGGTTGCTGCAAGCCGTGTGTGCGCGGATGCAGGCGGCGGGTGAGGGGCAAGGTGCGGCCTGGGGCGAGGGCGGCGCTAACAAAACGCAGGAGCGCATGCTGCGCCTGAGAAGCGATCGCAAATTTTCAGGAAAGAAGTGGTGACATTTTCGTACTGACTCCGTTTGGATGAAAGGGAGGTGGGAGATGAAGGCACAATTATGGAGCGAATGGATCGCTGAGCACCAGCACCCACTGTATCGTTATTTGTACCGGGTGTGCGGGTTGCGCGAAATTGCCGAAGAGTTATTGCAGGAGACTTGTCACCGTGCCATGCTCTCCCTCTCGATTCAAGCTGCCCGGCAGGCTCAGGCGTGGGGCTGCAAAGCGGCGCGGCATTTGTATATGGACTGGCTGCGCAAAAAACATCCGAAAAAAGCAGGCGGGAAAACTTGCGCTGCTTGTTCAGCACGTCCTTGCGCCTATATGAACCGGAAGCGATCTAGCGCCAAAAAACGGACAAGGAGCGGGCAGGCAGATCATTTTAAAAAACGGTATTGATTTTGGGACGACTTGCCTGTAAAATATCTAAGTGTTGCGACTCCTATCGGATTTTGTCGAATAGAAGGAGCAATAACGTGTGGGAAATCGGGAAGTAGCTCAGCTTGGTAGAGTACTTGGCTTGGGACCAAGGGGTCGCAGGTTCGAATCCTGTCTTCCCGACCATTTTACACACGAACAGGCCGGTATGGCGGAATTGGCAGACGCGCGCGACTCAAAATCGTGAGGGAAACCGTGGGGGTTCAAGTCCCTCTACCGGCACCAGCAATCTATACATATGGTTTTCGTTATAAGGTGGGAAACAGTGAGTAGACCTGTTTCTCACTTTTTCATTTTGTCCGAAAAAGGGACGTTGCAGCTCGCAGCCTTTCCAATTGCTCTTTCGTTTGTTTACAATAAGGCTCTTTTCGCAAATTTTGTTGCTATTGCTGTTGTGGAAACGTGTGTTCTATAATGAAAATCAGGAAGTCTATAGGATTTCCATTTACCGTGAATGCACGCTTCGCTTGGTACTATAAATATCAAGCAACTCACGGCTTTTCTAAAAGCAACAATTTCTTAGAAAAGAGCGTACAATAAAGAGGAAAAGGAGGCGGATCGCGTGAGACTTGCGGGAAAACAAGTAGTCTGCTTTGTGGAAAGCGAATTTGAAGATCTGGAACTGTGGTACCCGGTGCTCCGGCTGCGCGAGGAAGGGGCGGCTGTTCATCTGGTTGGACCGAAAGCGGGACATGTCTACATCGGAAAATACGGTGTGCCATGCGAAGCGGACAAGGCGATGAGCGAGATTGATCCTTCGCAGTACGACGGCGTGCTCGTTCCGGGCGGCTGGGCGCCGGACAAGCTGCGGCGTTATCCGGAGGTGCTCGCGTTTGTCCGTGCCATGCACGAGGCGAAAAAGCCGATCGGTCACATCTGCCATGCAGGTTGGGTGCTCGCTTCGGCAAAAATTTTGCATGGAGTGAAAACAACGTCGACGCCAGGCATCAAGGATGACATGGAAAACGCTGGTGCGATTTGGATCGATGAAGAGGTCGTGGTCGATGGACACATCGTCGGTTCCCGTCGTCCGCCAGATTTGCCAGCGTACGCCAAAGCTTTCGCCGATTTGCTCGCACAGTAGCAAGCAGGCAATCCGAATATACGAGTGGAACGAAAAGGCACACCCGCAGCGATCAAGCGGGTGTGCCTTTTCTATGTCCGTCAGCTTGCTCTTCACGAGTTGGTTTTTCTGTCTTTTTTCCAGGGCGGATCGCCCCATTCGTGCAGCTTGTTGCTTGCGACATAAAACAGGTACGGAATCAAAAAAGCGAGCAAGGCTCCGCCGAAAGTGAGAAACGGAGGCAGAGAACCGAAGTATTTGAACATAACTGTCACCTTCCTTCCTCTAACTCTGAACGGTTGATGGAGCCGACATTGCGCAAATACACCTTTGCTTCGACCTTGATCGTGCTCTTTTCGTACAGGCGCTGTCCGCTCTCCCAATCTTTCTGGATTTGTTTCCAGAGCGAGTATTCTTTTTGCCGGATATTGCTGCCCAGCTTGATGACATCCACTTTCATTTCCTTATGCACCTTTTGCAGCGTGTCCAGACACATCCGCTCGATTTCCTTGGCGAAGGCGCGTTCCAGCTTTTTCGTCTCTTCTTTGCTGAGAAAATCCATGAGCGCGTAGGCTTCCGCCAAAATGCCCTCGCATTCGATTTTGATGGTGAACTTGAAATTTTGCTTGTCTCGCAAGTCTTGCACGATTTCATGCTTCGTTCCTTGAATGTTCAATACGACGAGATCGCCTTTTACCTTGGCTTTCAACAGTCCTCCATCAATGCTCCCGGTGAGAAAGTTCAAGCCTTCCGTCTCTTCCTCGCCGAGAAAGCCGACCATCTGATTGTAGAGGGAAAATACGGCGCTTCCTGCCATCTTGATTTCATTTTTTTCCGCCCGTACTCGGGGGATGACGAAGCTGAACGGATTAAGCAATTCTTCATGAATATCGCCGATGCGTACCTCGGGGAGCATGCGCGCGTTTTTTTCGATATTTTCGCCAATCGAATTGATGTAGAGCGAGGGCAGCTTTTCTGTTTTCGGCTTGACCTCGATGATGCTTTTGGCTAACCCGTTGGCAATAAACACTTTGCCGCTCCGTCTGGAATCCGGGTCGCGCAGCAGAAAGTCCATGGCGTTGGCGAAGCCGTTGGGAGTACGCGCCACTTCTTCGGAGATGACGAGCACTTTCAGATGCTGGTAAAAAGGAGCGCGGCTCGTACGCGTAGCCAGCTCGCGGGACACTTCGAAGAGCGAGTCACCCTCTGAGGTGAGGTTCAAAAACGCTTCGTTCGTCGTGTTTTGCCCGCCGCCGCCTCCCTGGCTACCCGCGATCAATCCTCCGGGGATGACGAGCTGATGGGTGACGAGAAAGCGTTGCTTCACTTTCGGTTTTCGCGGTGCCTCTTTGGCCGCCCGTTTTTCCACTTCTTTTGTCCGGGGCGCATCAATCGCAATTCCGACGACAAAGCCGCGCTCCTCGATTTGCACCTGATCCCAGCACCCGGCGAGCAGAGCCGAGACGATGACGAGGATGGTCGGCAAGGCAAAGCGCTTATTCATGCCCCTTCACCCCGCGCATGATGGCGATCAGGAGCAGACAGATCGGACATAAATAGACGATGATCATGCCGAAATACGTGATGGCGTCCGCAAAAGCGAAGAAGTCGACCAGGTTTTGCGGCAACATCGCCACGAAGTAAATGATCGGCGACAGGGCCAAAATCCAGACCATCTTTTTCACTTTGCGAAACATGGAGGTCAGATTGAGAATGGTGATGTCGAGCCACATGACGCACGTGTTGAAAATGGTCATGATCCAGATCGTGAAAAACATGGACTCTACCCGTTCAAAAAAACCGCCGGGAATTTCTACTTCCTTCGCGAGGTCAATGGTCGGATAGGTCAGATTTTTGGCGACCTCGGCGGAAAAGACCCCGATGACAAAAATGTAGATGGTGACGTAAAGGGAGACGGGGATGAACAGCCCCAGAAGCATTGCTTTAGGTCCTTCCTCTGGATTTCTCATCAACATCGTATAGAACAGGATGATTTCAAAGCCGGAGTAAGAAAGCCCGACCGCTTTGGAGCCTTCCAGAAGTGATTTCCAGCTTGAAGAAAAATAAGGCCGGATGTTTTCGATTTCCAACAGTTGCGTGGTGAACACCAGAACGAAAAAGATCACGACGAGGACAACGGGCAGAAAAAGCAGGTTCAGCCGCAGCATGGCGATACGCGATCCAGCCACGGCGTATTGTACGATCAACAAAAAGCTGAGGGTAATCATCTCGACGGGCGTACTGTAAAACAAATACTGCTTGGCGATATTTCCGATCGCGCGGATTTCAAACGACACAAACAGCATCGTGTACAGACAGACGAGCAAGGTCAGCGCATAGGCGACAGGTTTGCTCGCGATGATAGCGGTGTAGTCAAAAAACGTTTGCCGGGGAAAGCGTGCCGCCAGCTTCGCCAGCAACCACCCGATCAATAAAGCGACAAGCCCGCTGATCACGACAGAAATCCAGCCGTCGAACCCGCTCGTTGCTTTTGCCAGGGCGCGGGGAAAAGTGAGGATGCCCACCCCGACTGTAACCGAGGCGATGTTGATGCCCATATGATTTTTGCTAATCATTTTTTCCGACAAGGTTTGTGCACTCATTTGGAATCCCCTGTTCTCATGCGAATTTCATCTTCTGGATGCAGGGCTTGCGGCCGCTCTTTCAAGAAGGTCACAGGTGCGCGCAAGATCAAATCTTTCCAGTCCCTGGGCATTTGCGGCGCAAGCGGAGCCAGGTACGGATAGCCGATGCTCGTCAAATTCGACAGGTGGATCATGATGGCGATCAAGCTCAAAATGACCCCGTATATTCCGAAGATGGCCGCGCCAAACATGGCGAAAAACCGGATCATGCGAAAAGCGATCGCCAACTGAAAGGACGGGATCGCAAAAGAGGAGATGGCTGTTAGCGCGACGACGATGACCATGACCGGGCTTACAATCCCGGCGGATACGGCTGCATCTCCGATGACCAAACCGCCGACGATCCCGACGGTTTGTCCGATCGGCTTGGGCAGGCGCAGCCCGGCTTCCTGAAGCAACTCCATGGTCGTGATCATCATGAGCGATTCAATGAAGGCGGGAAACGGAACACCGTCTCGCGTGGCGGCAATCGAGAAGGCGAGATCGGACGGGATCAAGCCCGGGTGAAACGTCACAAGTGCGATATACAACGATGGGGAAAACACCGCGAAAAAAGCGGCCAGATAGCGTAAAAGCCGTGTCAGTGTACCGACGATCCAGCGTTCGTAGTAATCCTCCGGCGAGTGCAGAAGCAGGCCAATTGTGACAGGGAGGATCAACACCATCGGCGTACCGTCGAGCAGGATCGCTACGCGTCCTTGAAACAGCGAAGCGCTGACCTTGTCCGGCCGTTCGGTGTTGTGAGCCTGCGGGAAGGGCGAGAGAAAATCGTCCTCGATCCACTGTTCGATAAAACCGGATTCCTCGACTTCGTCAATGTCAATCGTGGCAATCCGCCGTCTGACCTCGTCCAGCATTTCGTGATCGACGATGTCATCTATATAGGCGATGATCAGCTCGGTTTTGCTGCGTGTCCCTACCCATGAACTTTCAAAGCGCAGATTGGGGTCTTTTACCCGTCTGCGGATGCGCACGGTATTATCGCGGATGCTTTCCGTGAAGCCGTCCCGTGGGCCGCGAACGAGTCCCTCGGAGACTGGCTCTTCGATGCCGCGGGTTTTCCAGCCTTTGCTGTCGATGAGGATCAGCTCGCTGGAACCATCGACAAACAGGGCTGTGTCTCCGGACAAAATACAGTCGAGGGCTGCGGTAAGCGATGTTTCTTTTTTGATCTCGACAACGGACAATACTTCTTCAAAAAGGAGCTGGATGATCTCGTCAGGTTCAGGGGGAACCGATTTTTCCGAGGTGGAGATCATCAACTGGATGTGCCCCAGGACTTGGTTATGCAGCATATCCGAATCCGCTAATCCGTCAAGGGCAATGACCGCGCACGTATGGTTTGTATTGCCGATGAGAAACGTGCGGATCAGCAAATCGTGGGGGTTGCCCAATAAAGTACGGAACAGCTCCAAGTTATCCGCAAGGTTGGGAGAGAGCGTTAATTCAGGCGTTTGCCGCTGTTGCATGTGCTGGGAAAAGGGAGAGGTTTTCTTTTTGCGTCGCTGGGCGAAAAATTTTCGCATCATGGAATTCCCTCCCGTTCAAAATGCGAATAGCATGTTAGTGCGATTTTTTCCAGAACAGAGGGAAATTATGCGGATGAAAGTTCCACGACAAACTTTCGCACAAAGAATTGAACAACCCTATGAGGTATGATACATTCGGCATGGTAGAATAGAGAGTAGTAGAGAGAGTAGGAATGACGGAGAAGGGTGGAATAGTAGTGCTTGACAGTCAAGTTTTGGTTCGGGATACAGACTTTTCAAGACTCGCGCTTACATGGGAGCAGCTTGCGCAGTTGATGGGGGAGCAGGGAGATGCGACAACCCCTGCCAAACTGAGACAGTTGGCTGAAAAAACAAGGAGAGCAGAGTTGAACATCGCTTTTTGCGGACACTTCTCCGCAGGAAAGTCCACGATGATCAATACGCTTCTGGGCGTCAGCCTGCTGCCGTCCAATCCCATACCGACCAGCGCCAATGTAGTGAAGATCCGCGGGGGCGAAAAAGCCGCTCGCGTCTATACAATGAACGGCGATGTCGTGACGTTTGATCCGGATACGGAGATGGAGAAGCTCAAGCAGTTTGCGGTCGATGGGGATACCGTTGAATCGGTGGAAGTTTCCTATCCCGGAACGCTGCTCGACGAACACTCCAGCCTGCTCGATACCCCGGGGATCGACTCGACGGACGCCGCGCACAAAATCGCTACGGAATCCGCGCTGCACCTTGCAGATGTGGTCATTTACATGATGGATTACAACCACGTCCAGGCAGAAGAGAACTTCAATTTTACGAAAACGTTGAAAGACCGCGGCAAACCAGTGTATCTGGTCGTGAACATGATCGACAAGCACATTGACTTTGAGCTTGATTTCGAGAGCTACAAGGAAAGTGTGGAGGAAGCGTTTGCGACCTGGAACATTCATCCGGACGGCATTTTTTACACGTCCCTGGCTGAGCCTGACCACCCGGAAAATCAGTACGTGGAGCTGAAGCAAAAGCTGCTCTCGCTGATTGCCGGACGCGAAGAACTGGTAGCAAAAAGCGTGCGCAGTGCCGCCGAGCATCTGATCGAGGAGCACGTGCAGGCAGTGAAGGCAAGCCATGCGCAAACGCGCCAGGAGCTTGAGAACAAGCTGGACAGCCTGAATGTGGCGGATGTAGACAGCCGCGATGCACATGCTGTCGCCGCTGCGCTTGAACAGGCGCAGGCGATCATGCAGTCGCTCGGCAACCGTGCGGCAGAAGCGCGTGCCCAGATGGAAAAAGAGTTGGGTGTTTTGCTCGACAACGCCCGCTTGACCTACTACAGCACGAGCGAAGCAGCGGCAAGCTACCTGGAAAGCCGCAAGCCAGGCTTCAAAATGGGCTTTTTGTTCGCAGGGAAAAAGACGGAGGAAGAGCGTCAGCGCCGCGAGGAAGCACTTCTGGCCGAGTTCCGCGAAAAGGTGGCGGGCAATCTCGACTTCCATTTCAAGGAATTGATGAGCAAACAATTGCAAGCGTACGAGCTGCGCGACGAAGATTACCACGCACGCGTCCATGCGACCGAGATTGTGATTACGGGCGAGTTTCTTGCCAAGCACATCAAGGATGGAGCGGCTTCCCGCGAATATGTGATGAACTACTGTACAGATGTCGCAAGCGCGATCAAACTGGAGTACAGACGCGCTGGCCTTGCGTTCATCGAGGAAGTCACCGCGCGCCTTGCGACCAACATGCAGGCGGAGAGCGCTTCGCAGCAGGAGCGTCTCGACGTGCTGCGCGAGATGGCCGCGGTGCACGGGCAGTTGGCCAGCTTTACTGCAAGCGAGGAAAACATAAGAGAGCGATTGCAGGCAATCATGCGTGAAGGAGAACAAGAATCATGAATCAGCTACGAGACAAATTAGTTGCGGCAGCAGAACGTCTGCGGCGCGCGAGTCACGAAATCGTTTCCGTACCAGGGATGCAAGCACAGGCGCAGGCGATGCTGGATCGCGCAGACCGTCTGACAGCGAACCGCTTCACTGTTGCGCTGTTCGGCGCGTTCAGCGCGGGTAAATCTTCTTTTGCCAATGCCTTGATGGGCGATCTCGTCCTGCCTGTATCCCCGAATCCGACTACGGCAGCGATCAACAAAATCATGCCGCCGAGTGAGGAGCATCCGCACGGCACAGTCCGCGTGGTGCTGAAAAGCAGGGAAGCGATCGAGCAGGATGTGCTGCGCTCGCTCGCTGTTTTCGGATTGCACGCTTCCAGTCTGGAAAGCGCTTTGGCCGAGCTGGACAAGATCGATGTGGCGCAAATTCCGCCGACAGCGAAGCCGCACTATACGTTCCTGAAAGCCGTCACAAAAGGGCTGGGCGAGATGAACGCTCACCTGGGCGGAGAGCTGATTGTCGATATGCAGGCGTTCAAAGGCTTTGTTGCCAAAGAAGAAAAAGCTTGCTTCGCCGAATACATCGAGCTGTTTTATTCCTGCCCGCTGACTGACCAGGGCATCGTGCTGGTCGATACGCCTGGGGCGGATTCGATCAATGCCCGCCATACGGGCGTGGCGTTTGAATACATGAAAAACGCGGACGCTGTTCTGTTCGTCACTTATTACAACCATGCGTTTTCCCAGGCAGACCGCGAATTTTTGCTGCAAATGGGCCGGGTCAAGGACACCTTCGAGATGGACAAGATGTTCTTCATCGTCAATGCAGCCGATCTCGCCGCTTCCCAGGAAGAGTTGCAGGGCGTGATTACGCACGTAGAGAAAAACTTGCTCACTTGTGGCATCCGTTTGCCGCGCATTTATCCGGTATCCAGCCAGACTGCGCTGTTGGCGCGCATGCACGAAAAAGGCAAGCTGGCTGCCTCGGCGGAAAAAGTATACCGTCAACGCACGCAAACAGCAGAAGGCGAGCCGCTCATGGCAGCAGACGAAGCGTTCAAGCTGTCCGGCATGGCTTCGTTTGAGGCAGAGTTCCTGCGTTTTACTATCGAGGAACTGACGCAAATTGCCGTGAACGCAGCGACAGGCGAAATTCGCCGCGCTTTCGACACGCTGAACGAGTTCATGCGCATGGCTCAATCTGGCGAAGACGAGCGCCTCGCGCGCAAAGAAGCGGCGAGCAAGGCCCAATCCGGGGCACTGGCTGCGGTTTCCGCGCTGGCGACCGCTTCGTACGAGCGCGACTTGGCAAAAGAACGCGAAGAGCTGCTCTACTACGTCAAGCAGCGACTGTTCTTCCGTTTTAACGAGTTGTTCAATGTGGCGTTCAACCCGGCTGTTCTGAAAGAAGACGGACGCAACATGAAGCAAGCCCTCCAAGGCTGCATGACCGATCTGTTGCGCTCGATCAGCTACGATCTGGCGCAGGAGCTGCGTGCGACCACGCTGCGCCTGGAGAAGTTTTTGAGCAAGCAGGGAACAGCGCTCGTTTCCGCTTGGCAAAAAGATGTGCATGCTTTCGCGGCAGGCTTGACACTGGCGCCGTACCAGCAGCGCCAGGTAGAGACGTTGAATTTTGCCGAGGAATTGCCTGTAGCGGAAGGGGCATTCCAGCCAGCGCTCGGACTGTTCAAAAACACGAAAGACTTTTTCGAACTGGACGGCAAGCTGAAGCTGCGCGAAGAACTGGAAAAGCGCATGCAGGAGCCTGTAACGGCTTACGTGGCGACCGGAAGCGAACAGTTGAATCAGCAGTTTACGGCTTTGTTCAACGAGCTTGTCACCACGGAGCGCAACCGGGTAGTCGAGCAAATCAACGAATACTTCACAGGATTGTTCGCCGCGCTGGATATGACGGTCGATCTGGACGAGCTGGGAGCGAAAGTAGACCGCGTAGCGGCAGAGCTTTCCTAACATCTCATCAAGTCAAAAGGATAAGGCAAAAGACAAAAGGCAGTTCGCGCTCTCGTCAGGCAAATGACGGGCGTGACTGCCTTTTGTTGTTGGCTGTGCCTGAGCATGGGGGGCGCAGCCTGCTTTCTTTTGGCGATGTGGCTATTGTTTCCGCGCAAGCTGCTCCCATTCCTCGCGCAAAATGCCCATCTTGATCGCATCGTAGTATTCGCCGCGAACGATCCGCGCTTTTCGCACTCTGGCTTCTTCCTGCATGCCGAGTCGAGCGGCGAGCTTGATCATGCGCTCATTGCCCGACCAGGTGCCGATTCCCAGCCGCACCGTATCCATATGGGTGAACAGGTAATCCATCCACATCGCGAACGCTTCCTGCCCGTAGCCATTTGACCAGTAGCGCGAATCGTAAATGACAATGCCGATTTCAAACCAGTTCGTCTCCTGGGATACCCAATATCGGCCGACACTGCCGCGCAGCTCTCCGTCGATCTCGATGATCAGCTGTGTGCGTGGAGCATCTGTGCCGGCCAGCGCGAGTGATTCCGCGTGGCGAGGCAGGGTGCGGTACTCGTCCAGCGTCATTGGATCGAGCGGCTTGTACGGGCCGTTCCAGTTGAGATGCTCCCGGTCTTTCGCTTCGTAGTTCCAGTAGTAGAGCGTATCGATATCCTCATGGCGGATGTCGCGCAACAAAACTTTTTTTCCTTGCAAATGGACGTGCATGATTTTTCTCCTCTCTGCTTGAACAATCTGTTACCATTACTGTACGGGAAAATGTTCTGCATACATAGGGACAGAGTGCGTGTTTTTAATAGGGACAAAAAGGAGGCGAAGCACATGGAGTTTACGCCCACTTTACATAACGATGCCAGTGAGCCGCTCTATCGGCAGTTATACAGGCAAATCAGCAAGCAAATCGTGTCGGGCGAGATTGCGGCGGGCACGCGGATGCCATCGATCCGCCAGATGGCAGAGGCGAGCGGTGTAGCGAAAAATACGGTAGAAGCCGCCTATCAGCAACTGCTTGCCGAAGGTTATTTGACGAGCCGGGAGCGCAGCGGTTTTTTTGCCGCACAGGTGGAAGTGTGGGGGGAGCCGGAGCAGGGAGGGGCGGACATTCGGCAAAAAGCATGGAGCCTGAAAAAGAAAAAGGGCGATCATTTGAGCTGCCGCTTTAATTTTCACGGCTCCGTCGTGGATACGAAGCATTTTCCGTATGCAGCCTGGCGGTCGTGCATGCTGGAAGCACTGGACCGCTATCCGGACGATTTCGCTTTTTACGGAGACGATCAGGGGGAGTGGGAGCTGCGGGAACAGCTGGCGAGCTATTTGCGCAGGGCGCGCACGCTCGCTTGTACGCCTGAGCAAATATGGATCGGAACGGGACTGCAGCAATCGCTCAGCTTCTTGTGCCTGTTGCTTGCGGATCGGCATCGCGTGATCGCGGTAGAAGAACCCGGCTATGCCGATGCGCGGATTGTGTTTTCGCAGCACGGGTATGAGGTAGTTCCGATTCCGCTGGACGCTGACGGGCTATCTATCCAATGCCTTGCGCAGAGCGGGGCAACGGTTGTCTATACGACACCTTCGCACCAGTATCCGTACGGAATGGTCATGCCGATTGCGCAGCGGCAGCGGCTGTTGCAATGGGCGGAGCGCACAAACGGGATCATCATCGAAAACGACTACGATGGGGAATTTCGCTATAACGTGCAGCCGACGCCCTCTTTGCAAGGACTGGATCGGGAGGGACGAGTCGTTTATATCGGCAATTTTTCCAAAGCGTTCTCCCCGGCTCTGCGAATGGACTATATGGTGCTGCCAGCGGAACTGCTTGAGCGCTATTTGCAATCGTTTCAAGCCTATCCCGCTGTGGTGTCGCGCCACCTGCAACGGACGATGCAGCTATTCATGCAAAAAGGGCACTGGGAGAAGCATGTGCGGAAAATGCGCACGATCTATCAGCGCAAGCATGCGATCCTGCTGCAAGCAATCCGCGACTATATGCCACCTACCGTCACGGTGCTCGGCCATTCTGCCGGGCTGCACATTTTGCTTGCGGTACATACGAAGCAGTGCGAGGCAGAGCTGATCGCAGCGGCTTGGGAAGCGGGAATCCGCGTGTATTCGAGCGGGCGCAACTGGATGACGGCCCCGGACATGGAGCTGCCGCGCATCATCGTCGGCTTTGGCGGGATGGAGGAGGACGATATACGGGAAGGGATTCGCCTGCTGGCAAAAGCGTGGTCGGACGCGTAGCGGGCGATTGTGCCCGGAGAATCAGGAATCATCACGATGGGAAGCGGAAAAGCAAGCGCAGGCTGCGCTCGCGACAGCAAAACGCCCAAGCACTTGCACAATCGGCAAGGCTCGGGCGTTTCTTTCATTCACTCGTCCAGCTTATTCCGTTACTTTTTTGTACTGATCGAACTGATCGGTTACTGCTTTGGATGGAGAGCTGGTCAGCTTGCTGACGATCACGATGGCAAGCAGGCTCATCGCAAAGCCTGGAACCATTTCGTACAGGAAGTCTTTCAGCACATCGAAACGCGTCCAGATGATGACGGTCAAGGCGCCGGCGATCATGCCGGAGAGTGCGCCCCACTTGTTCATCCGTTTCCAGTACAGGGAGAGCAGGATTACAGGGCCGAACGAAGCGCCGAATCCGGCCCAAGCGTAACCGACGAGATCGAGAATCGTGTCATTTTTGTCCAATGCGAGCAAAAAGGCGATGACAGCGACGAGCAGGACGGAGAGGCGGCCAACGGTCACAAGCTCCTTGTCGCTTGCAGAGCGTTTGAGAAACGTCTTGAAAATGTCTTCTGTCAGTGAGCTGGACGTCACGAGCAACTGGGACGAAATCGTACTCATGATCGCAGCCAAAATCGCAGCGAGCAAGAATCCGGTGATAATCGGGTGGAACAACACGGTGCCGAGCTGAATGAAGATCGTCTCAGGGTCGGCAATCGTCCAGCCTTGTTTCGAGTACAGGGCGATACCGATCAGACCCGTCAGCATGGCTCCGGCAACCGAGAAGATCATCCAGCCCATTCCGATTGAACGCGCTTTCTTGATTTCTTTTGTAGAAGTAATCGCCATAAAGCGGACGATGATGTGCGGCTGCCCGAAGTAACCAAGCCCCCAGGCGAACAGGGAGATGATGCCGAGCAAGCTTGTCCCTTTGAAAATATCAAGCAGGGACGGGTCCACCGCCTGGATCGTTGTAAAAGTTTCACCCACACCGCCAACGGTCAAAATCGTCACCAGCGGAACGAGGATGAGCGCGATGACCATGATCAGCCCTTGCACGGCATCGGTCCAGCTTACGGCGAGGAAGCCGCCAAACAGCGTGTACGCGATGGTAACGAGGCCGACAATCCACAAACCAGTGTGGTAGTCCATGTGGAACGTATTTTCAAACAGGACGCCGCCAGAAACGAGACCGGACGAGACGTAAAACGTAAAAAAGATCATGATGACGAGAGCAGAGACGAGACGCAGCATGCGGGAGCTATCCCCGAAGCGGTTTTCCAGGTAGGCCGGAATCGTGATGGAGTTGTTGGCTACCTCTGTGTACGTTCGCAGGCGCGGCGCTACATACAGCCAGTTTGCATACGCACCGAGAGTCAGTCCGATGGCAATCCACGATGCGCTTAAACCAGAGGCGAACATCGCACCGGGCAAGCCCATCATCAGCCAGCCGCTCATGTCGGAGGCTCCCGCGCTCAGGGCGGTGACGGTTGGGCCGAGTGACCGACCGCCGAGCATGTAGTCAGTCAGATTGGAGGTACGCTTGTAGGCATAGTAGCCGATGAGCAGCATGCCTAGCATGTACACAATAATGGACGCGAGCAGCATATTCATGGATAGCACCTCTTGTTGTGTTGTATATTTATAAAAATTATAGTAACGTCTTACACATTATCATGCCCAGATATGAAAATCTAGAACAAAACACAGAAAATTGTGTAGAGAAGCAATAAAAAGTTTTTAATTGAACTAAAAAACCCGCGATATCGCTATCACAGGTTCGTTTGCTAATTATTTACTTTTTTATTGGACTTGAATTTGTCCATTGCTGTCGAGACTGACTTTAAACTCCTTCACGACGGTAGGCTCTGCACTTGGATTGTTCAGGTCGTGCTTCAGCACCTGAAACGATCCGTTTGCGGCAAGCTTGCCTGTGTATTCCACTCCGAACGTGTCGGATTTGTAAAAGCTGAAGGTAGCGAGTTCGGTCTTTTGCAACTCGTCGACAAGCAGCTGACCGTCGCCGCTGAACATCGCATTGCGCAGCGACTCAGACGATTCGTACTTTTGCTGGAGGTACGTTTGCAATTGCTGGGCAACTTCCGATTCTGCCAGTTGCTTCCCTGCTTCCACGGCTTGTTTGCCGACTTCAATCGCTTGCTTGCCTGTCTCTACTGCCTGCTGTGCCGTCTGCACCCCTTCGGAAATTTCCGAGCATGCTGTAAGCATCAGCGCGCAGCCAATGATCCATGCTTTTTTCATATAGTGTTGCTCCACTCCTTTCACGCGCTCTTATAGCGTACTTTATTTATTTTACTGTATATCCACTTTCGGCGCATCCGCATATGATGAGGTAAGCGTAAGAGCTGCACTGATTACAGGGAGGAAACGCAATGATTCAAGGGAAAGTGAAATGGTTCAGCAAGGAAAAAGGATACGGTTTCATTGAGCGGGATGGAGGACCTGACGTGTTCGTGCACTATTCAGCGATCACCGGCACAGGCTACCGGAATTTGGAGGAAGGCGAGCAGGTTGTCTTCGAGATTGTGAATGGGCAGCGAGGATTGCAAGCAGCCAACGTAGCGCGCAAAAGCTAGGGCACAACTTTTTCAGTCACTTACAAACAGCAGATGACCTAAGCCGTCATCTTTCCATTCTGGACGCCGTCATACCCAGCCAGGGCAGACGGCGTCTTTGTTGATCATCCATTCGATTCCATTCGCAACAGATTGGCGTTGTCAGACTTATACATTGTATAGAAATACAGCCAAAGCAATGACAAGCATCGACGTAATACATCCGTATATGAGCAAAAGGTTGCGCGAACGTTGCTTGAAGCTCAGTTGCTTGCCTTCCGTCGGTTTCAAACCGATCAGGAACGTGGCGACAAAAGCGATGACCACGAGGATGATGACGGCAATAATAAAGGGATAAATACTCATGACGGTCAATCGTCCTTTCTGTATCACTCTGCTTTGATCATATACCGTCAGTCAAAAAAAGGGGCCATCCACTTGGCTGTTTTTTTGCTCATCCACTTGCGGCAAAAGCTTCCGCAAACCGTTCCACAGCAGCAGGAATTTGCGCAAGGGAAGCTCTGCCAAAAGTAAAGCGTACGTGGCCCGGCTCTGCTCCGAACAAGTGGCCGGGTACGAAGACCACGCCGCGCTTGACCGCTTCCGTCAAAAGCTGCTGCTCACTCCATGTTCCGGCAAAGCGGCACCACAGATGAATGCCGCCTTGTGCACCTGCCATGGCGACTTGCTCGCCGAACTTGTCCTCTAGGGAAAACAGCAGCTGATCGTGGCGCAAAGCCAGTTGGGTGCGCAACCGATCGACGTGCTGGGCAAAGTCAGGCGAAGCCAAAAAACGGTCCGCCAGCCACTGCGGGAAAATGCTGTGTCCAAAATCAAACTGCTGCTTCGCATCCGCCAGCCGCTCGATAACCGTCTGCGGCCCGACGATCCAGCCGATGCGCAAGCCGGAAGCGACGATTTTGGTCAGCGAGCTGATATACAAAACCGTGCCGTGTTTATCCAACGATTTGAGGGTAGGGATCGGCTCTTTGGAAAACGAAGTCAAGCTGTACGGATCGTCCTCGATGATCGGGATGCCGTTTTCGGCGGAAAAAGCGAGCAGCTGTTGCCGCCGGGCCAGCGACAGCAAAGTGCCTGTCGGATTTTGAAAGTTCGGGTTGAGAAACACCATTTTGATCCGGTGCTTGCGATGCAGTTCAGCCAAATGGTTCGGATCGATGCCGTTTTGCTCTACGGGCAGCGAAAAGGTGCGCAGTCCTGCTGAATGAAACAACGGCAGGGAGTGACAATACGATGGCGCCTCGATCGCCACGGCGTCACCTGGCTTGAGCAGGCATTGCACGACGAGGTGGAGGGCTTGCTGCGCTCCCGATGTAATCATGATCGACGTGGCAGGCGCTTCGATGTTTCGCCATTCTTTCATGTGTTTGCCGAGCGTTTCGCGCAGCGACCAGTTGCCCTGCGGATGCTCATAGCCGAGGTGATCGGGAAAATCGTCCGGGCTGATCAAGTGCGACAGCGTGTGGCGGGGAACGAGGTCAGGCGAAAGCTCGCCGCTCGCCAGATCGATCAGTTCATTTTCCTGCGTCTCCCTGCGGATTTTGCGGATGAGCGGCAAATTGGGCCTGAACGACCCGGTTTCCGTCAAATGCCGCCAGTTCGGCACACGCGTGCGAGCCAGCCCCCAGATGTCCTGACTGACGAGTGTTCCACTCCCTTGCTTGCGCTCTACGATCCCGGCGGCCTGCAATTCATCATAGACGGCGACGATCGTCGAACGGTTGACCCCGAGTTCTTTTGCTAGTGAGCGCTCCGAGGGCAGACTGCTGCCCGGGCCGAACTCGCCGCTGCTGATGCGCTGCTCGATCTGTTCGGCAATTTGTTTATATAAAGGCTTGTTTTTTGGCCCTGCTGTCTTGTCATCCATGCCAATCCTGCTTTCTGTACGTGGTCGTTTCCGGTTTTCAAAAGGTTTCCAAACGGTTCCAAAACCAAAATCATCCAGCCTATTATACCACGCAATGGAAGGCTTTCCTTTTCGAGCAGCTTTGTTTAGTATAGAGAACGGAAGGAGTGGTGGGGATGAAACAATATTTAGACTTGTGCCAGCGCATTTTGACAGAAGGCGTGACGAAAGAGGATCGGACAGGCACAGGAACGATTAGCATTTTTGGACACCAGATGCGTTTTGACCTGAGCGAGGGCTTCCCGCTGGTCACGACGAAAAAACTACATATGAAATCGATCATTCACGAGTTGCTGTGGTTTTTGGCCGGAGACACGAATGTGCGCTACCTGCAGGAAAATGGGGTGCGGATTTGGAATGAGTGGGCGGATGAAAACGGCGACTTGGGACCCGTCTACGGAAAGCAGTGGCGTTCTTTTGTCGGGCGCGACGGCAAGACGGTCGACCAAATCCAGTGGGTGATCGACGAAATCAAAAAAAATCCCGACTCAAGACGCCTGATCGTCAGTGCGTGGAATCCGGCTGATCTCGCGGAGATGGCCTTGCCGCCGTGTCATTTGCTGTTCCAGTTTTATGTGGCAGACGGCAAGCTGTCGTGCCAGTTGTACCAGCGCAGTGCCGACACGTTTTTGGGGGTGCCGTTCAACATCGCTTCCTATGCGCTTTTGACGCATATGGTTGCCCATGTGACAGGACTTGAGGTGGGCGACTTCGTTCACACGCTGGGAGACGCGCACTTGTATACAAACCATATCGAACAAGTGAAGCTGCAACTCACTCGCGAGCCGAAGCCGTTGCCTAAGCTGCAGCTCAATCCAGAAGTGACGTCCATTTTTGACTTCACGTATGACGACATTGAAATCGTCGATTACGAGGCCCATCCGCACATCAAAGGCGAGGTGGCTGTATGATCAGTCTGATTGTGGCCTACGCGAAAAATCAGGTGATCGGCAAAGATGGCGACATGCCGTGGAGCCTGCCCGCCGATTTGAAAAACGTCAAGGAAATCACGACAGGGAACACGATTGTGATGGGCCGCAAGACGTTCGAATCGATCGGCAGACCGCTGCCGAACAGACGAAATGTCGTGCTGACGAGAAGCCGCGACTTTCATCCGGAAGGTGTCGATGTCGTCCATACGAAGGAAGAAGTGCTCGCTCTGGGCGACGTCATCATTTTTGGCGGCGCCAACATTTACGGGCAGTTCCTGGACGTGGTAGATCGCATGTACATTACCGAAATCGAGCTGGAAACAGAGGGCGACACGTTTTTCCCTGCGTGGGACAAAGACGCGTTTGTGCTTGTGGACAAGCGCGAAGGTGTTGTCGATGAAAAGAATGCCTACCCGCATACGTTTTACGTGTATGAACGCAAAAATGGTTAGCCCTTCCCGTTGAAACCGGGCAAACTGCCTCCTGAACATCAGGGGGTTTTTTTGTGCAAAACGTCTCGGCGTTTTTCATGAAATTGGATGTGACCGTCTTGTTGTATCCAGATCGAAAAGTCCCGGACAAGCGGCTCGCAGCCTGGGAGGAACGACACAGAGCCTTCATACATATCCCGGCGGTTTCGCGCATACAAACAGTAGAAAACGGTTGGACAAACCGCAGGGGGGATGGGATGAAAGTCGACTTTCATGTGCATCTGGAAGAGGGACCGTATTCGCTGGACTGGTTGGTCGGGCAAGCGTGCGCACTGCGGCCGCTTCTGGACGAAAAGCAAGAGAGCGGAAGCAGGGGCTGGGCACACGAGCTGGTCAAGGGGCTTGCCCACAGGCTCCAAAGAGGGCCTTACTCCAGGGAGTGGCTGGATTTGTACCGGGCGCGGGCGAAACAAGCTGGCATCTCGCAAGTGTGCGTCGTCGAGCATTTGTATCGCTTTGCCGATTTTCGTCCTTATTATGAGCAATTTATTCACGTGGGGCACGACCGTTTAGGCAAAGCGCAGCGGCAGTGGCTTGGACAGATGGCGAACGACTCTTTGCCAGCTTATGTGGCGTTTCTTGCAGAGGAGCGCGAGCGGTGGGCGGAAGATGGGGTGGCGCTTCGCATCGGGATCGAGCTGGATTATTTTCCGGGCGGGGAAGGCGAGCTGCGCGAGGTGATCGAAAAATATCCGTGGGACGTATGCATGGGAGCCGTCCATTTCCCTGGCGGAAAAGGCTATCTCGTTCGCAATCTCCAGGAGCAGCTGGAAGTGCATGCATCACCCGGATGGTTCGTGCGTTATTTTGATGTGGTGGAGCAGGCGATTGACAGTGGCCTGTTCGATGTTTTGACGCATCTGGACGGGGTCAGGGCGTTTGACCCGAAAGCGGATGAAATGACGCTGTTGCCGTACTATCAGCGGATCGCCCGGGCATTGCGGCGGATGGATACGGCAACCGAACTGAACACAGCGTGCGTGCGCGGACAGACGCAGCGGGAGTTTTCGCCGAGCTATCGCTTTTTGCAAATATTGGCGCAGCATGAAGTGCCGATTACGCTGTCCTCCCATGCGACAGCTCCTGATCAGGTCGGGCAGCATCTCGCAGAAGCGCGAATGCAGCTGAGGCGCGCAGGATATGCCAGCTTAGCCGTTTTTGCTGACAGAAAAAGGAGCCTGATGGAGATTGAATAGCAGACTTCCCCGCTAGGTGCGCTTTTTTGCTATGATAGAGACAAGCGTATAAATATGCATCCAGCGGGAGGAGAACACAGCATGTCGTTGCAGGAACGTTTGAAATCGTTGCTCAAAGAGGTGGAGCCGCAAATGATCGCGTGGCGCCGCCATCTTCACCAATATCCGGAACTGTCCTTTCAAGAGGAAAAAACTCCGGCGATGATCGCGGAAATTTTGCGTGGCCTGGAGTTTGACGAAGTAAAGACAGGAGTGGGCGGCCGCGGGGTCATCGGAGTGCTCAAGGGCAGCCGTCCGGGCAAAGTCGTCGCTTTGCGGGCTGATTTCGACGCGTTGCCGATTCAGGATCAAAAAGATGTTCCGTACAAATCGACGGTTCCTGGTGTCATGCACGCCTGTGGCCACGATGCGCATACCTCCGAACTGTTGGGCTTGGCGAGTGTGCTGGCGGCGCATCGCGACCAGTTTGCCGGGGAAATCCGTTTTTTGTTCCAGCACGCGGAAGAAGAATCGCCAGGCGGAGCGATCCAGATGACAGCGGATGGCGCAGTCGACGGCGTAGACGCTGTATTTGGCGTCCATCTCTGGTCCATGCTGCCAGTAGGCAAAGTGTTCATCAGCGGTGGCCCGATCATGGCGAATACAGATGACTTCGTGATCGAAATCAAGGGCCGCGGCGGTCATGGCGCTGTTCCTGAGGAGACAGTCGATTCGATCGTGGTCGGCTCGCAAATCGTAGGAAATTTGCAGACGATCGCCAGTCGCAACGTCAGTCCGTTGGAAAGCGTCGTTGTGACGGTCGGTACGTTCAACGGCGGTGACAACAACAACATCATCGCAGACAGCTGTCGCCTGACGGGAACGGTGCGTTCGTTCCTGCCGGAAGTGCGTGATCGCGCAGAGCTTCGCCTCACGGAAATCGCTGTCGGCACGGCTGCCATGATGGGCGCAGAGGCGAAAGTGTCGTACGAGCGCGGCTATCCTGCGGTCATCAATCATGAAGCGGAAGCGCAAATCGCCCGTGAAGCGGCGCTGGCTGCCTTTGGTCCGGAGCGCGTGGAACCGATGAAGCCGCTCATGGGAGGAGAAGACTTCTCTTACTATTTGGAAAAGGTTCCCGGGGCGTATTTGTTTGTCGGGGCCGGCAACCCGGAGAAGCTGGCGAAGTATCCGCACCACCACCCGCATTTTGACATCGACGAAGACTCCATGCTCATCGCCGGAGAACTGCTCGGACGAACAGCCCTGCTCTATCTGGAAAAAAACGAGGGGTAGTATAAACCTTTCCCTTGCAAAGATGCGCTTTTGCCTAGCAGTGGCAATGGCGCTTTTTTGGCGTCTTGCCATAAACTGTTGAAATGAGGCATCGCATACCGCACACGGCAATCAGATGAGCAAAGGAGGGGGCTGCCTCCAGTGAGAAAACGGATCGGCATACTGACCTACCGGGGAGAATCCGGCTTTATCGAACCGGGATTTTTTCGCCGTCTGGTCAAGGAAGGGAGAGAGCTGGGCGCCGACGTCTTTGTTTTCGGGCCGCAGGATGTGCATGTGTCCGAGCGGAAAATCAAAGGCTTCATCCCTGCCGAAAAAGGCTGGAAGAGCGAATGGTTTGAGTGGCCGGACATTGTCATAGACCGTTATCGGTATTATCCGTTGGCGAAGCATAGCCACTATCCGCCGTTTCGCAAGCAAAACTTGTTCCGCTATGCCAACAGCCGTTTTACGAATAAATTCAATCTCCATCAAATTTTGCTGGAAGACCCGTTTTTGACGAAATGGCTGCCCGAGACGTTCGCTTACGCAAGAAGCACGCTGGTTTCGATGCTGAAACGCCATCGCCAGGTGTATCTCAAGCCGACAAACGGCTCGGGCGGGCGAAGCATTTTGCGCGTGGAAAAAACAGAAGAGGGCTATTTGCTGCATGGCAGAACCAAACAGCAGGCGAAAAGCAGGGAAAAGCTGTCCTCGATCAGCAAAGTATGCGAGCGGCTCGAAGCGTGGATGGAAAAAGAAAAGAACGGAAAAGAGCAGTTTTTTCTCCAGCAAGGTTTGCAATTGGCTCTGGTGCCTGGGCGAACCGTCGATGCCAGGGTGCTTGCGCAAAAAGACGGAGAAGGCATCTGGCGGCTGACAGGTATGGGCATACGCATCGGTTCGACGCGCTCTTCGACGTCCAATTTGCACGGCGGCGGGACGGCGATGCCAGCCATTCCTTTTTTGGCGAGCCGCTTCGGACAAGAAGCCGCCAAAAGAATCGTGCTCGAATGCAAAGAGCTTGTCATGCTGACTATCGGCAGAATCGAGCAGCACTTCGGGCAGATGATGGAGTTCGGGTTTGACTTAGGCATCGATGTGCACGGCCATGTGTGGATTATCGAGATCAATCCGAAGCCTGGCAGGGAAATATTCCGGCAGCTCGGGGAGCATCGGCGCTATCGGCAGGCCGTGCGCAGGCCGTTGGAATACGCCTTGTATTTGATCGAAAAAAATGAGCGGATGAAAGACCAGCGATTCGGACTCGGGTGAAAAGGCTCTCCACAGCTTGGAGGGTCTTTTTCATTTCTTTTGCGCAAGGCATGCGGCATAATAATAGCCAGGTGGATGCGTGCTCCTTGACGGCGTGCAAGGTTCACAAACAAAGGAATGGAGGAGATGAGCATGAGACAGGAAGCTTTTTCGATTGAGTTGGGCGAAGGCTTGACGCTTCGGGGGAATGTACATACAGACGAGGCAGCGGGTGCCGACCAGCCGCTGTTGCTGTTTTGCCACGGGTTCAAAGGCTTCAAGGATTGGGGCAGCTTCCCCTATGTGGCAGACGAGCTGGCGAAGCGAGGCGTGACGACGATCCGCTTTAATTTTAGCTGCAACGGTGTGGGCGAGAGCTTGACCGAATTTGACGAGCTGGAAAAGTTCGGCCGCAACACGTACGCGCGTGAGCTTGCCGACCTGCAAGCGCTGGTCGAATGGATCGATTCCGGTGAGTTTGTCTGGCCAGACTATGTGGACAAATCCAGACTGTACGTGCTTGGACACAGCAAAGGCGGCGGGGATGCCATCCTGTTCGGAGCGGGCAATCCGCGCGTGGCGGGAATCGTGACCTGGAATGGAATTGCCGATGTCAATTTGTTTGATGCGGGACTGCGCAAGCAAATCGCGGAAACGGGCGTCGGCTATATCGCCAATGCGCGCACTGGGCAAGATATGCCGATTACGCGGACGGTGATCGAGGATGTGGATCAAAACCGGGAAGCGTATGACATTTTGGCGAAAGTGTCTTCGATGGAAACACCTTTGTGCATCTTGAGCGGAGAAAAAGATTTTGTCCGTCTGGTAGAGGGTGCCAAACGGATTCATCAGGCGGCGAAGCACAGCGAACTGCACTGGATAGAAGGCGGCGACCATACGTGGAACACGCGTCATCCGTTTGCAGGAACTTCTCCGCAACTGGAAGCGGTCATTGAGCAAACGGCGGCTTTTGTCCGTACCCCGCGGACATAGAAAAAGCCTGGATTTTCCTGCGTTTTCAATCCATTTGGGCTATGGTATACTGGGTAACGTCAAAAGATTCAAATGATGTGACTATTCAGAAAATACCAGAGATAGGTGGAGAAGAAACATGAACAGCAAGGTGTATCTGTACGATACCACCCTGCGAGATGGTACGCAGGGAGAGGGGATCAGCCTGTCGGTGGAAGACAAGATAAAGATCGCACTGCGGCTGGATCAGTTCGGAATTGATTTTATCGAGGGCGGTTGGCCTGGAAGCAATCCAAAGGATATGGCGTTTTTTGAGCGCATCCGCGAGATTCCGCTACAGCACGCCAAAGTGACGGCTTTTGGCAGCACCTGTCGTCCGAATGTGGCAGTAGCAGCAGACGACAACTTGCTGGCGCTGATCGCCAGCGGTGCCGAAGCTGCGGCGATTTTCGGGAAGTCATGGGACTTGCACGTGACGGACGCCTTGAAGACGACTTTGGAAGAAAACGTGCGCATGGTCGCTGATTCGGTGGCCTTTTTGAAACAGAACGGTTTGACGACACTCTTTTTGGCGGAGCATTTCTTCGACGGCTACAAAGCAAACCCGCTGTATGCCCTGCGGGTGCTTGCGGCTGCCGAAGAGGCGGGTGCCGACTGGATTGTCCTTTGCGATACAAACGGAGGAAGTCTGCCACACGAAGTATACGAGATCGTCAAGGCGGCTGCCGGACAACTTCGTACGCCGCTGGGGATTCATCCGCACAACGACAGCGGCGTAGCTGTGGCGAACGCTTTGGCCGCGATTCAGGCGGGAGCCAAGCAAGTGCAAGGAACGATCAACGGGATCGGGGAGCGCTGCGGCAACGTCAACCTTATTTCCGTTGTGCCCAATTTGCAGCTCAAGCTCGGCTACGAGTGCGTGAGCAGCGAGCAGTTGCAAGAGCTGACGCAGCTTTCGCGCTATGTGGCGGAGATCGCCAACATGACGCTGCCGAACAACCAGCCTTTTGTCGGACACAGCGCTTTTGCCCACAAAGGCGGAATCCACGTCAGCGCCGTATTGCGCGATCCGAAAACGTACGAGCACATCGAACCGGAAAACATCGGCAACAAGCGCCGCGTGCTCGTCTCCGAGCTGGCCGGACAGAGCAATCTGCTCGCCAAAATGGAAGAGCTGGAGATCGATCTGTCGCTGGATCGGGAAAAGACCCGCGAGATTATCACGCGCATCAAAGAGCGCGAGTTCCAGGGCTACCAGTACGAGGGCGCGGAAGCTTCGCTCACGCTCATGCTGCTTGAGGCTGCCGGCAAGCTGAAAAATTTGTTCACGCTCGATTCTTTCAAGATTTTGATGGAAAAGGCGGCCATTCAGTCGATCACGTCCGAGGCGACAGTCAAGCTGCGGGTAAACGGGGAGAGCGTACATACAGCCGCGGATGGCAACGGTCCTGTCAACGCGCTGGACAACGCCATGCGCAAAGCGCTGGAGAGCTACTACCCCTGTATCGCCAACATGCACCTGGCCGACTACAAGGTGCGTGTTCTGGATGAAAACGGAGCGACAGCGGCAAAAGTCCGCGTGCTGATCGAGTCGGCAAGCAACGGGGAGAAGTGGAGCACGGTCGGGGTGTCTACCAACGTAATCGAAGCAAGCTGGGAGGCGCTCGCAGACAGTATTCGCTACTTGTTGTGGCGGGAAGGCTGCGAGGAAGCGGGACATTTGTCCGCAGCAGAGGCGCGGGTCGGAATCGTCAATCATTAGTTGGAAACACCCCATGTAAAGGGAACAAAAATGCAAGGAAGCGTGGCATGTTTGCACACACGCACGCTTAAAAATGACCAGCTACAGTTCAGCGAATTGGCCCTCCTGTTGTGAGACAGAGCGAACAGGAGGGGCTGTCCGAATGAGCGTGGGCTGGTCTTTTTTGCGTTGCGCGTGCCAGCTCAGTCTGGCGTCTCCGCAGCGGGGCGGTCCATCAGCTGGCGCAGCTTTGTTTCGGTCGACGATTGGGGGTCCGGGGTATAAATGCTGCAACGCAAGTCAGCGCTGCCCTGTACTTGCAGGGAGGTGAGGTGAAACTGCATTTTTCCGGCTCTGGCATGGCGAAACTCCAGCAGCACCTCAGGAGCCGTGCTGACGTCGCTCTGTTCCCACAGCCGATGAAAGTCGGGGTGGACGTCTCTCATTTCGCGCAAAAAGTGCTCATACCATTCGTCTTCCACGTACTGTCCGTAGTACGCGCGAAAAATCGCGAGAAAGCCGCTGACGAAGTGCTCCCAGTTGACGGCGAGCCGCCGCAGCTCTTTTCGCGTGAACAACAATCGGATCAGATTGCGCTCTTCCACTGGTATTTGCTCGAAATCGAGAAAGACGTGCGCCGCCGCTTTGTTCCAACCGACGATGTGGAGTCGTCTGTCCGAGATGATGGCAGGACAGGAGTGCAGCTCGTTCACAATTCGCTCCAGGGCTGGACTGATCTGGGGCGACTCGTCTTTGTGCAGCGTGGTGCCGACAGTTGTGCCGCTTTCCAAGGCGAGCGCGTACAAATACTTGCGCTCGTCGACAGTCAGTTGCAGTGCTTTGGATACGGCATCGAGAACGGAGGGGGATACTTTGATATCCCGGCCTTGTTCCAGCCACGTGTACCAGGTGGAGCTTACCCCTGCCAATTGTGCCACTTCTTCCCGGCGCAGGCCAGGCGTCCGCCGCCTTGTGCCAGGAGCAAGCCCGACGGACTGAGGCAAAATTTTTGCTCGCTGCGCTTTTAAAAAGGACGAGAGTGCTTGCAGGCGTGTCTGATTGTTCATGCGGACTTCCTTTCCAAGTCGAAATGGGTAAAACTGTTACTTATTATACTAGGATAAACAACAACTTGTAATAGGATAAATCATGTGACAAGATGGTTTCCATAAGGGCTTGTAAAGGAGGATAATGATGGAGAAAGTAGTGGTTACGGGGATGGGCGTCATTTCCCCTATCGGAAGCAATGTCGAGCAATTTTGGAGCAGCCTGGTTGAAGGAAAGCCAGGCATCTCCCACATTGACATATTTGATACATCCCGATTTAAAACGAAAATCGCGGGTCTTGTCCGGGATTTTGACCCGGAGGCGCGATTCGGGCGCAAAGAGGCGAGAAGAATGGACCGCTTTTGCCAGTTTGCGATTGCAGCGGCGGACGAAGCGCTGGCAGATGCAGGACTCCGGCTCGACGATTGCGATCGCGAACGGATAGGCGTCTATGTCGGCTCTGGAATTGGCGGCGTGCAGACGTTATTGGACCAGTACGACACGCTGAGAAGCCGCGGGCCGGAGCGGGTCAGCCCTACGCTGGTGCCGATGCTGATCTCCAATATAGCAGCAGCAATGATCAGCATCAAATACGGCATATACGGCCCGACGATGTCGCCTGTCACGGCCTGCTCGATTGGCAATACTTCGATCGGCGAAGCGTATCGGCTGATCCAATCGGGCAAAGCTGACGTAGTGATTGCCGGAGGAACGGAAGCCGCGATTAACGAGGTATCGCTGGCGAGCTTCAGCAATGCGACTGCCTTGTCCACGCGAAACGACGATCCGGCTGCGGCGAGCCGCCCTTTTGATGCCAAGCGTGACGGGTTTGTCATGGCGGAGGGAGCGGGTATCCTGATTGTGGAGTCTTACTCGCATGCAAGGAAGCGTGACGCTCGGATTTACGCGGAAGTAATCGGCTACGGAGCAAGCTCCGACGCCTACCATATGGTTGCTACCCATCCGGAAGGGCTTGGCCCATACCGGGCGATGAAATGGGCGCTGGAGGAAGCGGGAATCGAGCCTGCGGAGCTGGATGTGATCAGCGCTCACGCTACAGGTACGGAAGTCGGTGACCGTTCGGAGACGCTGGCGATCAAACGTCTGTTGGGCGACCACGCCGGGCGCATCCCGATCACGGCCAACAAGTCGATGACAGGGCATATGTTCGGGGCGGCAGGCGGCGCGGAGGCGATTGCGCTGATCAAGAGCCTTCAGGAGGGAGTCGTACCGCCGACGATCAACCAGGACGAGCGCGATCCCGTCTGTGATCTGGACTATGTGCCAAATACAGCCCGGCGCATGGCGCTGAACGTGGGGATGTCCAATTCCTTTGGCTTTGGTGGACACAATGCGGTGATTGTGCTGCGGAAGTACGAGGGGTAAGGAAGTCAGAAAGTTAGAGTGAGGGAGTCTTCCGGGGTGTTTGGGGAGGCTCTTTTTTTTTGCTTGATTAGAGATCAGGGAAGCGGACGCACGTTGCCGCCTGAAAGCGTGTTTTCCTTTTTCGCCTGCGTCTCGGTAAGAGTCCCAAAGCCCTTTCGCTTGTTCCCCTGTTTCCTCGGCCGACGTGTAGCTTTGGTTGGATAGTGCTTTTTGAAAGTTGATCAGGGATGAGAAATCTCTTTTTTGGCGTGTTTTCGCTTTTCCCCGGAGCCGTGCAGTGAAGTCAACAGGGGGTATCCCAAGAAGCTACAGCGATTCGTCTCTTTCCTCGCCACGCCTAAAGTACCGACGAAGCAGACTACGAAGCGCCATCTCAAACAAAGCTTTCAATCATTCAGCCTTTTCTTTAAAACCTCCGCCGACCACAACCAGCCCCAGACGAGAAAGAGACGAAATCCGCGAAAGCTCTTTGGGATACCGACCGAGGCTGCGAGGAAAAAGCGAAACACGGTTTTAAGCGTCAACGTGCCCTCGCTTCTGTGAGATGCTGCTTTTGACGCGGTTTCGCTTTTTCCCCGGAGCCGTGCAGTCTAAGTCCACAGGGGGTATCCCAAGAAGCTACAGCGATTCGTCTCTTTCCTCGCCACGCCAAAAGTACCGACGAAGCAGACTACGAAGCGCCCCCCCAAACCAATCTTTCAATCCTTCATCCTTTTCTTCGCGATCTCCGAAGTTTCGAAATAAAGCAGACTCCAAAGCACGATCCCAAGCAATCTTTCAGTCATTCACCATTCCGCCTAGAACCCCCCGCCAACTCCAAGAATGCCCCTAGGAAAAAGGCAGCATACTAACAAAAACCAGAACCAAAAAAGGGGAATCATTCATGACGAACGAGCAGGGAGCGACAGAAACAAACATCCAGCGGGCACCGATTCTCGGCGTCATTATTGCCGGAGCGATAGCGGCCCTGCTGAACCAGACACTCCTCAACGTAGCCCTCCCCAAGCTGATGGAGCAATTCCACATCACTACCTCCACAGCCCAATGGGTCATCACCATTTACATGCTGGTCAACGGCGTCCTGATCCCGACGACGGCTTTTCTGATGGAAAAATATACGACCAGACAGCTGTTTATTTCCGCAATGAGCCTTTTTGCCGCAGGAACGCTCATCTGCGGCATTGCCCCCAGCTTCTCGATCATGTTGATCGGACGCGTGGTGCAAGCAGCGGGGGCAGGGATTCTCATGCCGCTCATGACCAATGTCATTTTCAACATGTTCCCCGCTGATCGGCGCGGTTCCGCGATGGGCATCGTCGGGATTGCCATGGTCTTTGCCCCGGCGATCGGGCCGACCTTGTCCGGGTGGATTGTCGAGCATTACTCGTGGCGCTTGCTGTTTTTCGTCGTCCTGCCGATTGCGCTGATCGTGCTGGTCACGTCCTTTTTCGTCCTGAAAAATGTGACCGAGACGCAAAATCCGAAGCTGGACTCATGGGGAGTCGTCTTGTCGACGATCGGCTTCGGCGGGCTGCTCTACGGCTTCAGCTCCGCAGGCGCGGCGGGCTGGAGGAGTGCAGAAGTCATCGGCATGCTGCTCGTGGGCTGTATCAGCTTGGGGGCGTTTGTCTGGCGGCAGTTGTCGATTGACCATGCGATGCTGGAGTTTCGCATCTTTCAAACTCCGGCCTACACGTTGGCCGTCCTGATCAGCCTGATGGTCAACATGTCGCTCTACTCGGGGATGATTCTCCTGCCTGTCTACGTGCAAAACATCCTGCACTTCACACCTGTGCAATCAGGCTTGCTGCTTTTGCCGGGGAGCATCATCATGGGCATCATGTCTCCGATCACAGGCAAGCTGTTTGACAAGTTTGGCGCAAAATGGCTCGCCCTGATCGGACTCATTATCACGATCGTCACGACTTACGGCTTCACGAAGCTGAGCCTCTCGACAAGCTACAGCTACTTGGTGACGCTTTACACCGTGCGCATGTTCGGACTGTCGATGCTGATGATGCCCGTCATGACGTCAGGCTTGAACGCCCTGCCATTGCAGCTCAATCCGCACGGGACGGCGATGTCCAACACGATCAACGCGATAGGGGGAGCGCTCGGCACAGCGTTGTTCGTCACGATCATGACGACGAAAAGCGCAGCCCACACGGCGGATATCGTCCGAAGCCAGCACCTCAACCCGGCTGACCTCGCCCAGATGCAGCTGGCGACGAAGCAAGGAATTGCCATGGGCACAAACGATGCCTTTATGATCGCCACGCTGTTTACCGTCATCGCGCTCGTTTTAGCGCTGTTCCTCGGCAACAAAACGCCGCGAAGACAAGAGGCTGCCGCACAAAAAAGAGTACCCCAGCCGTCGTAAGCAA
Source organism: Brevibacillus sp. HD3.3A (assembly GCF_013284375.2). Taxonomy (NCBI): domain Bacteria; kingdom Bacillati; phylum Bacillota; class Bacilli; order Caryophanales; family Paenibacillaceae; genus Brevibacillus; species Brevibacillus sp. HD3.3A. Next base: position 4,505,049 of record NZ_CP085874.1, on the reverse strand, counting down.
GCGCAGTCCGCCAAAAGCCATAAAAAAACCAAAAACCATAACATAAAAAAAAGCGCCGCTTCCGCAAAAGGGAGGCGCCGCTTTTTGACGCGTGCTGCGTACTAGCCTTGTTTTCTCATAGCCCCTAATTCTTCGACGATCGCCGTCATCTCATTGATGCCAAACGCCGTTTTTTTCTGCACCATGTTGTACAGGTACAAAAGGTCTTCGTAGTGGGCGAGGTCAAAATCTTCCGGGCGCATAACCGCTGTGTTCGCCATGTTGAGCTTGGCTTTGATGCCCTCGATCAGAACCGCCAAATTTTCCTGGGTTGCCTCTTTCAAATCTGCCATTGCTTGGTCTCCTCTCCAAAAACGCTGCTTGTTATTTGGTCAGCTGTCCACGCGTGACGCCGAGCTGGTTGGTCGCTTTCAGCGTGCGCCATACGTGTGTGCCGCTAACTTCTCCGCGCAGAGCCTTACGATACAGGCTGATGACTTCACGCACGCGCTCCGGTTCTTCTTCCAGAAACTCGATGCGGTAGCTGCCTACATTCAGGGAGCGGAACTCTTTCAAATACTCCGCGCCAGACTGGTCGATGGCGTTGTACACCGTGTTGCGGCAGCCGGTATCTACCCGCACCGGATGCGAGAAGCCGACGCGATCCTTGAGCGAGATGCGAGAGGTTTCGCATGGGGTTCCGCAGTTGGTATGGTCGGTTCCCTCACTCATGAACGTGCAGTATACGCAGTGCTCGGTATGGAACATCGGCATATGCTGATGGATGACCAGCTCCATGTTTGCTGCGTTGGAGCGGCTGAGCAAGTCCACCATTTGCTGGATGTTCAGATCATACGAAGGCGTGACCCGTGTCAGGCCAGCTTCGAGGAACAGCTCGACCGCTTTATGGTTGGCCACGTTCAGGGAGAAATCGCCGATCAGCGGGATGTCGATCTCATCCTTGCGGGACAGGTAGTAGTAGAGTGCCCCTGTATTGCGCACCAAAATCGCGTCCGGCTTGCTTTTGGCAATCAGGGCGAGCACGCCGTTTTCATCCGGCATGTGGATGCGCATCGTGGCAATCCCGATTTTCTTGCCGTATTTGTGCGCCAGCTTGACGCCTTCCGGATACTGTTTGACAAATTCGAAGTCCGCGTAAAGGAAATCGACGTCCGTCTGCGCCGCAGCTTCCAGTTGTTCCAGCGAGCGGCACAAAGCCGTCAACAGCGGCTTTTCCACCGGCTGCGAACGAGGCACGTCCGCATACACATTCACATCGCGATGCTGGTAGACAGGCGGCTTGGAACGCAAGTACACAAGCTGCTCTACCGCTTCACGGCGCATCCGGTTCAGCTCGCTGACCGGAACGATCAAGTCTCCGGCAAGGTCAACCGTCAAATCGTGAGCGTCCAGATGGTAAACCGTTCCGCCCAGACGGCTGAGCTGATCATGCAAAAGCTCGTGCGTCAGCGGTCGCTTCACGGCAGATTCCAGCAGCTTCTCCGACGGAACGGTGACAGCGTGGTTCGCCTGTTTGTCCACCCAGGTGATGCAGAGTTTATCGCCCAGCTTGCCGCTGACATGCACCGACAGTGGGAACGTGCGGTACGGCTTTTCCGTTTCAAACGTTTTGCGCAGGCGGCGGTCAAGCTCGGGATCGCTTGTTTTCCAGACGCGGTCGCCTACGTGGAGTCGTTTCAGGTTGACGTCGTTTCGGCCCATCACGATCTCGTACACGCCTTTTTCCACTTCGCCCTCGATCTTTTTGCCGCGGGACAAAATATCGTAGACGCGTCCGCCTTCTTCTTTTTGCGTCGGGTCGCCCGCGTCGAATACGATGCCGTCACCGCGTTTGACAGGAGCAGCAATTTCCACGAGCACGCTTGTGCCCAACAATTTTTTCACTGTGCCTAAAAAGACGCCGCGGCTTTTCGGGAACGATCCATCTATGAGCTGCTTGTTGTTCGTTCCTTCCAAAAATCCGTGGGTGAAACCACGGGAAAAGCTTTGCTGCAACTCGCGAATTTCTATTTCCGACGGGCCTGTGTCTTGTCCGGCAAAATAGCGCTCGATTGCCGCGTTGTATTTGCTGACCACGTTGGCTACGTACTCCGGAGATTTCAGACGCCCTTCGATTTTAAAAGAAGTGACGCCTGCCTCGATCAGCTCGGGAACCAGGTCGACGGCAGCCAGATCTTTTGGCGAGAGGACGTAGGCGATGTTGCCCATATCCTTTTGCACGCCGTCCACGATCAAATCGTACGGCAGTCGGCAAGCCTGGGCGCACTCGCCGCGGTTGGCAGAGCGTCCGCCCCACATTTCCGAAGTCAGACACTGACCGGAGTAGGAGACGCACAAAGCGCCGTGGACAAAAACTTCCATCGGCAGCTTCGCTTTTTCGCCGATCTTTTTGATTTCCTTCAAGGAATTTTCCCGGCCCAAAACGACGCGTTCCATGTCGAATGGTTTCGTAAATTCGACAGCTTCCGGGGAAGTGATCGTCATCTGCGTGGAGCCGTGGATCGGGAAGTCAGGGGAGATTTCGCGAATCAGCTTCACCAGACCGAGGTCCTGGACGATAACCGCGTCCACCCCGGCGTGAATACAGGCGTCAATCAGCTCGCGGGCATCCTCCAGCTCGTTTTCGAATACGAGAATATTAAAGGTAAGAAAACCTTTTACACCGTACATATGCAAGTAAGCCATAATCTCAGGCAGCTCAGCCATTTGAAAGTTCTCCGCGCGTGCGCGTGCGTTGAACTTTTCTACACCGAAAAAGATGGCGTTGGCACCATTCGCGACGGCGGCTTTCAAACAGTCCCAGTTGCCTGCGGGGGCCAACAGCTCAATATCTTCACGCTTTATGTTGTTTCGCATGTGTATGTCATTACCTCCAAGGTCTTTAAAAAAAGCTCTTCTTCATCATAGGGAAATGTCCTTGCTCCCGCAACAAAAACCTCCACTTCTCCAAATGTTGAAAATTGTCGCTTCCAGTAAGTGTGAGTTTGATGGTATTCTGTAAGAAAAATCAAAAGATTCCACAATGGAATGATCAGCCAAATCGACAAAATTCGTGGATTTTTTTGAGCAACAAGCTTCCCCACCATTATAGCCATCGTTTGCACAGCTTATAGCTCGGCTCGTGATCTAGCCGAATGACAACTGGCAACAGCAGCGCAGAAAGGAGGCGAACATGGCACAGGACCAGGAAATGTGGGACAAGCTGTTTCATGAGCTTGCCTGCATCAAAAGCGAGTTAAAAGCGTTTAAGCTTGAAACCCGGGCAGAACTATACCAAATCAAAGACGAGCTGAAAGAATGGCAACAGCAGAATGGACAACAACGGCTCCCTAAAAAAGGGGAATAAACGATGATGACAGCAAACAAGAACAGCAACTGGTGGAATAAAACGGTCAAAGCGGTACTCGCGACAGGCTTGACCGTATCTCTGGCGGCGTGCGGACAGGCACCGGAAGCCGCAAAACCAGCCCAGCCATCGCAACAGGCGACAACTCAGCCGGCACCAGCGAAGGAAACCAAACAGCCTGAGCAGGTGCTCCGACTGAACAACTTTACGGAGCCGCTTTCTCTGCATCCGGGAATGATTACAGATGTATGGTCTTCCAATGTCATTTTCCAGACGTTTGAGGGACTGACACGAATCGACAAAGACGGCGTGCCACAACCGGCGATTGCCCAAGAAATCAAAGCGTCCGACGATCTGCTCACCTATACCTTTACACTGCGGGACAACGCCAAATGGTCAAACGGTGATCCGGTAACGGCACACGACTTCGAGAACGCCTGGAAATGGGTATTGGACGCGAAAAACGGTTCCGAATACGCCTACCAGCTCTTTTATGTGAAAAATGCAGAAGCGGCATTCAGCGGAAAAGCAAAGCCGGAAGAGATCGGGGTAAAAGCGACGGATGACAAGACACTGGTCGTCCAGTTGGAAAACCCGACGCCGTTTTTCCTGGAGCTGACCGCTTTCTACAGCTACTTCCCGGTTAACACAAAAGTAGCGAAAGAGCACCCGGATTGGGCGAAGGACGCAGGTCCGAACTACACTTCGAACGGACCGTTCAAGCTGACTTCCTGGGATCACAAAAACAAGCTGGTGCTGGAGAAAAACGAGAACTACTGGGATGCTGGCACAGTCAAGCTGACGAAAATCGAAATGAACATCATCAATGACGCCAATACCGAGTTGTCCATGCTGGAGAACGGCGATCTGGACTGGGCAGGAGCGCCTACCGGAAACTTGCCGCTCGACGCGATGCAGACGCTGAAAGAAAAAGGTCTTCTGGAGATTACGCCGAAAGCAGGAACGTACTGGTACGAGTTCAATACGCAACAAAAACCGTTCAATAACAAAAAAATTCGCCAAGCGTTCGCACTGGCGATCAGCCGCCAAGACATCGTCGACAACGTGACGCAAGGCGGCGAACTGGTTGCGACAGCCGTAGTGCCTCCGACCATGTTTGCAGAAAACACGCAAGGCTTGTTCAAGGACAACGATGTGGAAAAAGCGAAACAGCTTCTGGCAGAAGGCATGAAGGAAGAAGGATACGCGAGCGCCGACAAGCTGCCGCCAATCACGCTCTCCTACAACACAGAAGAAGCGCAGACCAAAATCGCGCAAGCCGTGCAAGACATGTGGCAAAAAAATCTCGGAGTACAAGTGAAGCTGGAGAACCAAGAGTGGAACGTGTACTACGAAAACGTGAAAAACGGCAAGTTCCAGGTAGCCCGCATGGGTTGGACAGGCGATTTCAACGATCCGATCAACTTCCTGGAAATTTTCCGCACGAAAGAAGGCAACAACCACACCGGATGGGAAAGCAAGGCATACGCCGAGCTGCTCGCCAAGTCTTCCAAGGAAAAGGATGCTGCCAAACGCAAGGCGATCTTGCAGGATGCAGAAAAGCTGCTGGTGGATGAAATGCCAGTAATTCCGTTCTACTTCAAATCCACAGTTTACGCGAAAAATCCGAACCTGAAAGATGTCGTCATTTCCGGGCTGGGCAATGCACAGTACAAATGGGCCTATTTTGAATAATCGTTCCTAACAAAAATGTGAAGGGCTGGTCGCTTGGATTAATCCACGACCAGCCCTTCGAATACAATCGAGACCTTCTCTTCCATTATTTCTTCCAGCGCCCAGGCGCCTTCGCTGCGCACCCAGTCATACAGCGCGTTGTAGTAGATGTTTTCCAACATGTTTGCCGCCACGAGCGGATTGAACTTGGCCTTTAGCTGTTGCCGATCCTGCGCTTCTTCGATCAGGTCTGCAAAAAGCTGGCGCAGCTCAAAGTACATGTTCTTTTCGTTCTCCAGCACTTTGCGATGCTTCATGGACGATTCCACGACGACTTTGATGAAATCAAAATTGGTGATCGTCACTTCGTTCATGATTTTGTAAATCCGCAGAACCTTGGATTTGCAATCGTCCCCGTAGTCCCACTCCGCACGGCGTTCTTCGATTTCGTGAAGCCGTTCATATCCCCAGTTGGCGAGGATTGCTTCCTTTGACGTGAAATGCAGAAAAATGGTGCCGCGAGCGACATCTGCTTCTTCCGAGATCATGTCGATGGTCGTTGCTTCAAAGCCGTGCTGCTTGAACAGCTTGATGGCAGCGTTGAAGATTTTTTCGCGTGTTTCCCGCTTTTTTCTCTCCCGTCTCGTCGTCAAAAAGGTAGTACCTCCTCTGCTCGTTTGTATGATTATAACATAACACTTACTTACAAAAGAATTTTCCGTACATTTCAGGAGCAAAAGGGCAAAAAAAGGGATAGACTTCTGTGCGAGTCGAATGTATATTTATATACTATAATGAATAAATATTTAATCATACCGAGCTGTTAGAGCATGGGGTGGAGGAGAGTAAAATGAGCGTTGCAAAAGCGCTGACAGTACGTCAGGCAATGATGAAGGACGTCGATGCCATGTTGGAAATCATTAATGAATATGCACAACAGGGATTGATGTTGCCGCGAACGAAACTTTCTGTCTGTGAAAATTTGCAGTCATTTATCGTCGCTCATGATGGAGATACAGTGGTTGGCGTTGCCGGACTGCATATTTTATGGGAGGACCTGGCGGAAATCCGCTCCCTGGCGATATCGGAAAAAGCAAAAGGGATGGGCGTGGGCAAGCATCTCGTCCTTCATCTCGTAGACCAGTGCCGCAACCTGGGCATTAACCGTGTGCTTGCGCTAACCTATCAAAAAGTGTTCTTTGAAAAGTGCGGATTTTGGATCGTAGCGAAGGAAACGTTGCCGCAAAAAGTGTGGAAAGACTGCATTAACTGTTCCAAGCTGCCCATGTGCGACGAAATCGCAATGATTTTCGAGACTGCCTGATACATTTGGTATAGCCTTCCTTTTTTCTTTTCTGGTACTATATTCGTAACAATAATAAAAATATAGAGAATATTGAATCAGAAAAGATGTTCGAATTGGGGGGCTTTCCATGAAGCTGGGCGCGCGCGTACTGATCGTGCTCCTGGTCGCGAGTATCGTACCATTGACCGCGGCAGGAGTGTTTGCTTACCAAGAGACGAAACAGGAATTGCTGAATGGCAGTGCAGCCAAGCTGGAAGCGTTGCGAATCAGCAACAAGGAGCAGGTGGAGAATTACTTGCGGGAGCGCACGAAAAACGTCGATACGCTGGCGGCCTCCGGAACAGTAATCTCTGCCGTTTCTGTCTTTTCCGAGTTGTGGCAAGGAGGCAGGGAATCTGCCGCCTACAAAGAGGCAGAGCTGTCCTACGCCAAAGAGTTGAAGATGGAAGTCGCGCGCTACGGGTTTTCCAACGCCTTTTTGCTCAGTGAAACAGGCGAGATCGTGTACGAGACAAAGCCGCAAGCGGATTTTGGCACCAATTTGCTGACAGGCCCGCATGCAAGCTCCGTATTGGGCAAGACTGTTCAGCAGGTCGTGAAGGGACAGAGCGCCGAGGTGTCTGATCTGGGCAGGTATGAACCGTCAGGCAATGTGCCAGGTGTCTACATTGCGGCTCCGATTTACGAAAAAGGCTATATGATGGGGCAGCTCGCGGTCGAAGTGCCGCTCGATTACATCTCCCGCCTCTTGAACCAGAGAGAGGGCTTGGGCGAAACCGGAAAAATTTATCTCGTCGGGCCGGACAAGCTGATGCGTTCGCAGTTGGGAAGCGGCGAGGAGACGATTCTCAAGCAGGTCGTAGACACGCCGATCATCGGGCAGGCTTTCCAGTCCGAAGGGTTTTCAGGGACGCAGGAGAGCGTCGATTATCGCGGACAGCCCGTTCTCGTTTCCTATGACCAGATCAAAGTAGCGAAGCATACATGGGTCATTCTCGCCGAGATGGACATGACGGAAATTTTGGCGGGGCCAAGCCGGATTCAAACGGCGATGGTCGTTTTCAACGGGGCGGTTCTCTTGCTCATCGTGGCGATTTCGCTCTACACGGCAGGCTGGCTGCGCCGTTCTTTCAGCGGAATGCTCCTGGCCGCAGAACGGATCGGAAAAGGCGACTTCACGACCTCGTTTCCAAGCAAACTTTTGAAGCGCAAAGACGAGCTGGGCGAGCTTGCCCGTTCGCTGTCGGCGATGCAAAAGCAGCTGCAAGGCATTCTTTTGCAAGTCGGACAAGCGGCAGCATCTGTGGCACACGCCGTGCGGGAAATTCACGGGAATACGAACGAGATTGCCGCATCGAGCCAGCAAATTGTGCAGGTGGTCGATCAGGTGGCAGCTTCGAGTGAGAACCAGATGGAGAAAATGGGGCAAACGCTGAATCTGGCCGTGGACTTGACGAATGACGTAGCGGGGGTCACGCAAAATGTGCAGCAAGTCACGCTGTCCTCGACCGAGATGAAGCAGCACGCAGAGGAAGGCAGGGAAGCAGTGACTGCGGTCATTCTCAGCATGGAGGAAATCAACCGCTCGGTAGAAGCTGCCACCTCTGTGATCCACGTCCTGGAGCAGCGCTCGCAAGATATATCGCGCATCATTGCGGTCATTACGGAAATTGCCAGACAGACGAACTTGCTGGCTTTGAATGCGGCGATCGAGGCAGCGCGTGCCGGAGAGCACGGCAAAGGCTTTGCAGTCGTCGCCGGAGAAGTCCGCAAGCTGTCCGAAGGCACGAACGAGGCTGCGCAGCAAATCGTGCGCATGATCAATGACGTACAAAACGACACGGCGATCGCGGTGGCAAAAATGGCCGAGGGAGCCGAGACGACGGCGCACGGCATGAAAACCGCCCGCCAGTCGGGGGAAATGTTCCAGCATATCGAGCAAAACATTTTGCGCGTGTCGGAGGAAATCCGGCGGGTCAGCGACGCCTTCGCGCGGATGGCCCCGGATGCGCAGCAAGTCGTCGTCGTCGCCAAAGAAGTTTCGGCTGCTTCCGTACAAGCTACGGCAGGCGTGCAAAGCATCTCTGCTGCGGTGGAGGAGCAAAGCGCAGCGATGGAACTGATCGCGCAATCTGCCGATCAGCTGGCGAAGCTGGCCGACGATTTGCGCGGCTCGCTGGCCGCATTTGTCCTCAAGTAACCAGGCGGGGAAAATCGCATAACGTTGCCGGGAAATGTTCGTTTTCCCGGCTCTTTTTGCATTTTGGAAGGATATCTCACACAAAATGTTGAATGATAAGGACGATGGAGAGTTTCGGGCCGGAGGGACGTAAGCGTGCACAAACTAGATTGGGAACTTTATTTGCTGCCGTTCGAGCAAGCTGTAGAAGAGATCAAAGTCAAAATTAAAAATATCCGCAACGAGCTGCGCAAGCGCAAGGAGCATTCGCCTATCGAGTTCGCCGTGGGCCGGGTCAAATCGATTCCGAGCATCTACAACAAAGCAAACCGCCTGCAATTTCCGATTGATGAAAATATATGCTGGGAGATCAGGGACATCGCGGGCGTGCGCGTCATCTGTCAGTTTATCGACGACATTCCCGCGGTGGTGGAGATGATCCGCAAGCGCGGCGACATGCGCGTCTATTTGGAAAAAGACTACGTGTCCACGCCAAAAGAAAGCGGTTATCGCGGCTATCACCTGGCGGTCGAATACCCGATCATGATGGCGGGCGGACAAGTGACGATCCCGGTGGAAATCCAAATTCGTACACTCGGAATGAACTTTTGGGCAACGATTGAACACTCGCTGAATTACAAATACGAAGGAATCATTCCGTCGAACATTCGCCAGCGGCTGTTTGAGGCCGCCAAAGCTTCGTACAAGCTGGACAGCGAGATGAACAACATCCGCGACGAGATCAAGGAAGCACAGGCCGAGTTCACGAAAAAGGAAGTGCCGATGGAATCGCTGCTCTCGCTGGTGGAGCTGGACCTGGACATTGACGCTGGAATGATGGAAAGCAGCGCACACGAAAGGAAAGAAAACGAAAATGACGACCATTAATTGGCTGGAAGAAACGAATAAACTCAAGGATGAGCTGATCGCGACGACGCAGGACTTTTTGCGGATCAAAAGCGTGCTCGACCCTGCTACGGCTGGCGAAGGAGCGCCTTTTGGCAAGGGCATTCGCGAAGCGCTGGACTTTGCCCTGGACGTATGCAAGCAAGCCGGAATGACGACCAAGGATGTTCGCGGGTATGCCGCTCACGCCGAGTTCGGGCAAGGGGAAGAGCTGGTCGGCATTTTGAGCCACGTCGATGTCGTGCCGGAAGGGGATGGCTGGAGCACTCCGCCGTACGCCGCCGAAATCGTAGACGGGAAGCTGGTCGCGCGCGGAGCGATTGACGACAAGGGGCCGACCATGGCGGCGATTTTTGCAGCCAAAGTGGTGCTCGGACTGGGACTGCCTCTTTCCAAGCGCGTCCGCTTCATTTTCGGGACGGACGAAGAGTCCAGCTGGCAATGCGTGAAAACGTATTTTGAAACGGAAGAAATGCCGACGATGGGCTTCACGCCTGACGCCGATTTTCCGCTGATCTATGCCGAAAAAGGTTTGACTGACTTGACGCTGTCCCAATCGTATGAAGCGTTCCAAAAGCTCGGCGCTTCGGCTGTCGAGCAGGCAGACGCCAAGCTCGTGTCCTTCCAATCCGGCCTGCGCATGAACATGGTGCCGGACAGAGGAACAGCGAAGCTGGCGCCACAGGGACTGGACAGTCAGGCGATTGTGGAGCGTTACGAGAAGCATTTGGCACAAACAGGCTTGAAGGGGCAGGCGGAAGCAAAAGACGGCTTGGTCGTGCTGCATATGGAAGGCGTCTCTGTCCACGGCATGGACCCGAAAAAAGGGGTCAACGCAGGTACGGAGCTGCTCCACTTCCTGCACACACTGACATTGGACGCGCGTGCGGCTGTGTACGTTGCCGCAGCAGATCGCTACTTGCACAAGCAGCATGACGGACAAGCGATCGGCATCGCCCATGACGACGAGGAGATGGGCGCGCTCACATTGAACACGGGCGTGCTGGAGTATGAAGCGGAAGGAGACGCGCTGTTCCGCTTGAACATTCGCTATCCGCACTCGATCTCGTTCGAGAAGTGGTCGACGACTCTCGCAGACCGATTCGCTGCGGCTGCTTTTGACTTGCAAGTCGTGGAGCACCTGACTCCGCACCGCGTCGACCCGAATCACCCGCTGGTCACTACCCTGCAAAAGGTGTACACGGAACAGACAGGGGAAGAGGCAGGCATTATCGCCATTGGCGGTGCCACCTACGGCCGCTCCCTGGATGTGGGCGTAGCGTTTGGCCCGCTGTTCCCGGGACGCCCGGACAGTGCCCATCAGCGCGATGAGTACATTTTGGTCGACGATCTGGTCAAGGCGACAGCGATCTACGCTCAGGCGATTTACGAGCTGGCAAAATAATCGACAGGATGATCCGGGGATGCGGCGATTGGCTGCATCCCCTTTACAATTTGTGGGAGCGCGGTTTATACTTTGGAAGTACGATTGATTGAGTAATCATCCATGAGGAGACGTGTTTGCATGGCCCTGTCCGATTCGCAAGTCCAAAAAATGAAACAGAAGCGCGAGACGATATTGGAGCAAGCCACTCTGATGTTTGCCGAGCACGGCTATAACGATACGACGATTGCGAAAGTAGCGAAGGCGTCAGGCGTCAGCTTTGGCAGTGTGTTTACGTATTTTGAAAACAAAGACCAGCTCTTTTTCGCGGCAGTCGTGGAGCCGCTGCAAGTGTACGCACCTAAGCTGCTCGACTTTGATCCGAACGCCAGGCAGCCGACGCAAGAGCTTTGGAACATGGTGGCAAAGCATATCAAAATCTTTTCGAGCTTCGGCCCGTACTTGCGGCTGGTCGTGCAGGTCATCGGCTATCACAACCGCTTTGCCGAAGCGTTTGCCGAGCTGGACGCTTTTCACAATACGTTTCGGGCGAAAATCGGCGAGCTTGTGAAAAGCGGCCAGGAGCGGGGCGAGCTGCAAATCCAGGATGCCAAGTACGCTGCGACTGCCTACACCAGCTTTTTGATCGGCCTGCGGGTGAATCTCATCGACTCGCCAGACAGCCAGATGTGGGAACAATTTGTGCCGTTTGCCATGCAGCTTTTTGGAGCGAAGACCGACTAACCGTGTTCGCTCTTTTTATGACCAATAAATGATTGATTGATCAATCGTAAAAAGGAGGAATCGCGCGTGGGCATTTTCGCGTTTGACCGAACGATTCGCATTCGGATGGTCTTGCAATTTTGGACGAATCTGGCGGTGATGTCTGTTGTGCCGTACTTGATCGTCTTTTTCTCCAGCCAACTGGGGACGGCCGTCACGGGAATGATGTTCATCGGGGTCATGGCGGCGAGCATTCTCGGGACGTTTGCCGGGGGATATGCAGCGGACCGGATCGGCCGGAAAAAAGTGATCGTCACATGTGAAGCGGTTATTTTTGCAGGTTTTAGTGCGGTTGCCTGGGTAAATGCGCCGGGGTATCAGCTGCCGTATGTGACGTTTGGCTTGTTTGTGTTCATTCAGCTGTGCACAGGCGCGGCGGGACCTGTTTACCAGGCGTTGATTATCGATGTCAGCCGTCCCGACAATCGGCGCGCGATCTTTACGGCTTTGTACTGGCTCAACAATCTCGCGGGTGCGGCTGGCGGCATGATCGGAGCCTTTTTGTTCAAGGAGCATCACTTTTGGCTGTTTGTCGGAGTCGCTTGCAGCACGGCTATTTCTTTGCTCATCACGATTTTGTACATTGGCGAGACGTATGCGCCGAAAAGCCAAAGCCAGCCCGGCAAAAAGGAAGCGCAGACAAGAGGCGGCGAAGGGCGGAAGTTCAGTCGGATGTTGACGGCGTACGCGAGCGTTTTTCGCCATAAATGGTTCATGCGGTTCGCCCTGGCAAGCTTGCTGATCATCTCGGTGGAAGAACAATTGACGAACGCCATCGGGATTCGCCTGGTGAAGGAGCTGGCGGAACCGCAAGCGCTCCTGCCGTTTCTCGCCTTTCAGGTAGACGGAATGAACATGCTGGGGATACTGAGATCGGAGAATACGCTCCTGGTTGTATGCCTGACCGGACTCGTCTCCCTGCTGATGAAAAAGGTCAAGGAGCGCGCCAGCTTGCTGTGGGGTCTTGTGCTTTTTTTCAGCGGCTACACGGTGATCAGCTACAGCGCCTCGCCATGGCTGCTGCTGTTCGCGATGCTTGTAGCGACGATCGGCGAGTTGATGCACATTCCCACAAAGCAAACGATGCTGGCGAACATGGTGCCAGATGATGCGCGAAGCACGTACATGGCGGTTTATTCCTTGCTCAACATCGTGGGAGTCAGCAGCGCCGGCGTGTTTATTCTCATCAGCGCCTGGGTGCCGCCGCTGCTTCTCAGTGCCGGATTTGCCTGCATGGGAGCTGTCAGCGTGGGCATGTTCGCAGTTATCACCAAACGGCTTGCGCAAGAACCCGAGACTTCTGCCGCCCCGATCCAGACCGGAGCCTGAGCTTGCTTTCTCTCTGTCTAGCGTTCAAGGGAATTAGCTGGGCTGTCGCGAAAAAGAATAAAGAAAAAATTGATTTTCCAATAGGAGGAATTTTTCTGATGGATGACATCACCAAATTGATCAAGGAACTGACAGAGGTGGACGGCGTTCCCGGACACGAGCGCGAAGTGAGAAAAAAGATGGAGGAGCATTTGGCGCCGCTTAGCGAGCAGCTCGTAAAAGATCGGCTGGGCGGAGTTCTCGGTGCGAAAACGGGGGATGCGGGCGGCCCGAAAATTTTGCTGGCGGGACACCTCGACGAAATCGGCTTCATGATTACGCAGATTACGCCAAAAGGCTACTTGCGCTTCATGCAGCTTGGCGGCTGGTGGCCGCACAATTTGCTCTCGCAGCGAGTGAAGGTCAAGACGCGAAAAGGCGAATACGTGGGGATCATCGGCTCGAAACCGCCGCACTCTCTGGAAAAAGAGGAGCGGGAAAAAGTGATGAAGCTCAAAGATTTGTACATCGACATCGGGGCTAAAAACGAGGAAGAGGCGAAAGCGATGGGCGTCCGCCCCGGCGATTGGGCTGTTCCGGCAAGCGAGTTTACGACGATGCGCGACGGAGAGTTGTGGGTAGCCAAAGCGCTGGACAATCGGGCAGGGTGCGCGCTCGCGATTGAGGTTCTCAAGCGTTTGCAAACAGAGGAACACCCCAATGTCGTATACGCCGGGGCAACCGTGCAGGAAGAGGTCGGCTCTCGCGGAGCAGGTACGGTCGCCCATTTGGTGCAGCCAGACATTGCCTTTGCCCTGGATGTAGGGGTCGCCTACGATACGCCGGGAAGCGAGTCGCATCCGTTCACGTGCAATATGGGCGACGGCCCGCTGATTTTCCTCTACGACGCGACGATGATTCCGCATACCGGACTGCGCGATCTCGTCATGGATACGGCGGAGGAGCTGGGAATCCACGTGCAAGTCGATGCGATGGCAGGCGGGGGAACGGACGCCGACAAGTTCCATACGAGCGGTGTCGGCTGCCCGTCCTTGGTCGTCGGTTTTGCCACCAGGTACATCCACAGCCATAATTCGATCATGTCCAAAAAAGATTTTGAACAGGCTGCCGAGCTGTTGACGTCGGTGATCAAAAAGCTCGATCATGATACGGTAGCGCGATTGATCGACTAATTTCCAGCAGAAATCACCTTCCTGACCACGGCAAAAAGCGAAGGCGTGTCGAATGGTTTGGTTGTATTTTTCAAGCGACTCCTATAGTATAGGTAGGATAGGATTTCGCAAGGGTACAACCTGCCTGGGATGATTCACACCCGCTGTCCATGCAGCCAAGGGTGTACAGAACGGGACCGCGTGTGATGTGAAAGGAAGTGGATATGATGGCAAAATCGTTTGCGTCTTTTGGCTTTCGACCGGAGCTGATGCAAGGGATTCAAGACCTGTATTATAAAGAACCGACGCCGATCCAGGAGGAAGCGATTCCGCTGATTCTGGAAGGGAAAGATGTGATTGGACAAGCGCAGACCGGAACCGGAAAAACAGCAGCGTTCATGCTGCCGATCCTGAACCGTCTGGAGGAAGGAAAGCGCGACATTCAAGCGCTGATTTTGACCCCGACGCGCGAGCTGTCCATTCAGATTGCCAAAGAAGTGGAGAAGCTGGGCAAGCACCTCGATGTGAATGTGCTGTCTTTGCACGGCGGAGCGGATATTGACAAACAGCTGAGCAAGCTGAAAGCGACGGTACATGTGGTCGTCGGGACGCCAGGCCGCGTACTCGATCACATGAAGCGCGGTTCGCTGCATTTCGGACGGATTTCCACGCTTGTCTTGGACGAAGCGGACAAGATGATGGAGATGGGCTTTTTGGAGGATGTCGAGCAAGTGATCGTCCACACGCCATCGCAGCGTCAAGTGCTGCTCTTCTCCGCGACCATGCCCGATTTGGTCAAGCGGCTCGCTCATCGCTTCATGAAGCAGCCGCCGCATCTTAAAATCGAGGGCAAGCAAAAGACCGTAGAGAAAATCGAGCAATTTTACTACGTCGTCAACCAAAGTGACAAAACAGATGCGCTCGTCGATGTCGTGGAGCAGGAACAGCCGTTTTTGACGATTGTGTTCGCGAACACGCAAGTCCGCGTGCAGCAGCTCACGGCTCGTTTGCAGGAAAACGGACTGTCCGCGCAAGCGCTGTACGGAGATTTGTCGCAAAGCAAGCGCGAGCAGCTGATGAGACAGTTCCGCGAGATGCGCTTCCAGTACCTGGTTGCCACCGATATCGCGGCGCGCGGGCTGGACGTCGAAGGCATCACGCATGTCATCAACTACGATTTGCCCAACGACGTCGACAGCTACATTCACCGCGTAGGCCGTACAGGACGTGCGGGACAGAGCGGAAAAGCGATCTCGCTCATTTCCCCGCGCCAGAAAAACTTGATGGGCCGCTTTGCCAAAGCGACGAAGGCGTCGATTGAAGAGCGCATTCTGGAGCCAGGCCGCCATCTGGATGCAGGCCGTCGCGAACGTGCGCAGGAGCGTGAGGCCCACTTCATCGAGCTGCGCGCCCAACAGGCGAAAGAACAGCAAAAGGAAAAAGACAAAGAGTTCGCTCCAGTGCGCGAAGCTTTGAAGAAAAAAGCGAAAGTAAAGCCAGGCTACAAGAAAAAGCTGGCGCGCGAGCTGGGCGAGCTTCAGACGCAGTATGAGAAAAACCGCAAAAAGGCAGAAGCGATTGCTGCCAGAAAAGCAGGGAAATCGGCAAAGCCGGCAGATGCCAAAAAAGCGGGAAAAGGCGGAGCAAACCGCTCTGCCAAAGGGGCAAGACCGTTCCGTCAAGATTCGGGCAAGTCCAGAGGGTAATGCAAGCATAAGAAAAGGTCCAGATTCGCTTCGTGCGAGCTGGGCCTTTTTCGCGTGTGTCCGATGGCGAGTTATTGTTGGAATTATTTGAACCATAAAACAAAAGTGCAAAAATATTAATTCTGATAAAACATATCGGAATAATGTTGAATAAAATCTTTTTATCGATTAGACTCTAACCTAAGTTCGCAATTTAAATCATATTATTTTTATCTGATTAGTTGTAGTGGGGAGGAAGCGATTATGTGGAAATACATGCTCAAGCGGTCGCTGTCGATGGTCATAACGTTATGGCTCATCGCCACATTGACGTTTGTCATCATGCACCTGATTCCCGGTGATCCGTTCGCGACGGAAGCGCGCATGCTGCCGGAAGAGGTGGTGCAGAACATGCGGGAGCGATACCACCTCGATAAACCGCTGATTGAGCAGTATGTCCAGTATATGAATGGACTGATTCATCTCGATCTCGGCCCTTCGATTCAACAAAAGTCGCAGGACGTCACGACGTTGATTCAAAGCGGCTTTCCAGCGTCAGCCGTACTCGGTTTGCAGTCGCTGGTGATCGCCCTGACCGGGGGCATCGCGCTCGGAGTCGTTGCAGCTCTGTTTCACAACCGCCTGATGGATTATGCGGCGATGTTTTTTGCCATCCTCGGCATCTCGGTTCCGAGCTTCATCCTGGCTCCTTTACTCATCAAGTATTTTGCGGTGAAGTGGGAGCTGCTTCCGGTAGCGTCCTGGGATGGCTGGGAATACTCCGTGCTCCCTTCCGTTGCGCTGGCGATCGGGCCGCTGGCGATTATTGCCCGCTTTGTCCGCACCAGCATGATCGAGGTGTTTGACCAGGACTACATGAGCACGGCGGAGGCAAAAGGGCTTTCGACTTTTCACATCGTGTTCCGCCACGGTATCCGCAATGCGATTCTTCCGGTCATTACGTTTATCGGCCCGCTGTTTGCCAACCTGATTACGGGCACATTTGTCGTCGAAAAGATTTTCGCGATCCCGGGCATCGGCAAATATTTCGTGGAAAGTATTTTCAATCGCGATTATCCGGTTATTCTCGGAACTTCTGTCTTTTACAGTGCCGTCCTGATTTTGACCTTGTTTGTCACCGACATTTTGTACCGATTCGTCGATCCGCGAATCAAATTAGCCAATGGAGGGGAATAGCGCGATGGCAGAAGTATCACAAGTGCCAGATGAACTTTTTCGCCCGCTTGATCGCAGCCGGTTCGACAGTCACAACGCCATGCGGCCGAGTGCGAGCTACGGCCTGGAAAGCATCCGGAAAATTTTTCGCAACAAGCTGGCGGTTCTGGGCTTTTGTTTGCTCGGGGCAATCGTGATCTTGTCCGCTTTTGGGCCGGGCATGCTTCCTTACTCCGCCAGCGAGCAATCTCTCGTCTCGGGCAATTTGCCGCTGTCAGCCGAGCATTGGTTTGGAACGGACGACCTCGGCCGCGACATGTGGGTGCGCACCTGGGAGGGAGGGCGAATCTCCCTGTTCATCGGAGTCGTTGCCGCCCTGATCGACTTGGTTATCGGCGTAGTGGTCGGCGGGTTGTCGGGTTACATGGCGGGTCGCGGCAAATGGGGCGATCGCATTGACAATTTCCTGATGAGGCTGGTCGAGATCTTGTACGGAATCCCGTATTTGTTGGTCGTGATTTTGCTGATGGTCATTATGGAGCCTGGACTGGCCACGATTATTACGGCGTTGTCGATCACGGGCTGGGTCGGGATGGCTCGGCTGGTACGCGGGCAAATTTTGCAGGTAAAAGGCCAGGAGTACGTGCTGGCGGCGGAAAAGCTGGGAACGCCGCACGCGAAAATCATTTGGCGGCACCTGATTCCGAACGTCGCCGGGATTATTATCGTCAACCTGACCTTTACGATCCCGCAGGCCATTTTTGCCGAATCATTCCTCAGCTTTCTCGGCTTGGGCGTGCAGGCTCCGACCGCGAGCTGGGGCACGATGGCAAACGATGGGTTAGCCGTGATTTTGAGCGGGCAATGGTGGAGGCTGTTTTTTCCGGGGGTCATGATTTCCTTGACGATGTTTGCTTTTAACGCGATCGGAGACGGATTGCAGGACGCCTTCAACCCGAGGGGCGGCAAAGCTTGAAGGAGGAACGACAGATGACGAATGTGCTGGAAGTGGAAGATTTGCATGTCTCCTTCCGAGCTTATGGCGGGGAAATCCAGGCGGTTCGCGGCGTGAGCTTCGCCGTGCGGCCAGGCGAGACACTGGCGATTGTCGGGGAGAGCGGCTGCGGAAAAAGCGTGACGGCGCGGGCGATTTTGGGCATGGTGAAAGCGCCGCGGGGCCGCGTGAAGAAAGGGAGCGTGCGTTTGCAGGGCAGAGAGCTGTCCTGTCTCGGGAAAAAAGAGCTGCAACAAGTGCGCGGAGCACAAATCGGCATGATTTTTCAAGACCCGATGACTTCGCTGAATCCGACGATGAAGATCGGGACGCAAATCGCGGAAGTGCTGATCAAGCATCAAAAGCTGGCCAAAAAGCAGGCGCGCGAAAAGGCGATCGAGCTGCTGGCGGCGGTCGGCATCCCGGAGCCTGCCCGACGGTACGAGCAGTATCCTCACGAATGCAGCGGAGGGATGAGACAGCGGATCGTGATCGCCATAGCCTTGGCCTGCGACCCTGAGCTGATCATTGCGGATGAGCCGACGACCGCTCTGGACGTGACGATCCAGGCGCAGATTTTGGCTCTATTGAACGATTTGCAGCGCACAAAAGGCACGTCGATCATCATGATCACGCACGACTTGGGCGTGGTGGCGGAAGTGGCCGATCAGATGGCGGTCATGTACGCCGGGATCATCGTCGAGCAAGGGCCAGTAGAGGAAATATTCGACAACCCGCAGCATCCGTACACAAAAGGGCTGCTGCAATCGGTGCCGCGCCTGGATCAGCCGAGCGAGGAACGGCTCATTCCGATCCAGGGCGCACCGCCCGATCTGTTTGCGCCGCCTGCGGGCTGCCCGTTTGCCGCCAGATGCGATCACGCGATGGAAGTGTGCGCGCAGTACATGCCGAAAAGCACGGCGTTTTCAGCGCAGCATCAGGCCAAATGCTGGCTGCACGATCGGCGTGCGCACTGCGTGGAGGAACTGGTGAGTGCAGGGAGGGAGCAGCATGTCTGACATATTGGTACAGGTAAACGAACTGCGCAAATATTATTCGATCGGCAACGGCAGACAGGTCAAGTCCGTAGACGACATCTCGTTTTCGATCCGCAAAGGCGAGACGCTCGGACTGGTCGGCGAGAGCGGCAGCGGCAAGTCGACGCTCGGCCGGACCATAGTCGGCCTGTACCCGCCGACGAGCGGCTCGGTCAGCTTTGCGGGAACCGATCTGGCTACGGCACGCGGCAGGCAAAAGCGCGAGATCAATCGCCAGATGCAGCTCATTTTTCAAGACCCGCAATCTTCGCTCAACCCGCGCCTGCGAGTAGGCGAAATCATCGCGGAAGGAATCGAGGCCCACGGCTTGGCAAAAGGCCGCGAGAAAGCGGAGCGGGTGCACCAGTTGCTGGAAAAAGTCGGCTTGCACCCGGACCATGCGAAGCGGTATCCGCACGAATTTAGCGGCGGACAGCGGCAGCGGATCGGAATTGCCCGGGCGCTCGCTGTGCAGCCCAGCTTCATCGTGGCGGATGAGCCGATTTCCGCCCTGGACGTCTCGATTCAGGCGCAAGTGGTGAATTTGCTGGCCGATTTGCAAGCGGAAAGCCAACTGACGTATTTGTTCATCGCCCACGATCTGGCTATGGTCAAATACATCAGCGACCGGATCGGCGTGATGTATTTGGGCCGCATGATGGAGCTGGCTGAAAGCGATGACCTTTTTGCCAAGCCGCTGCATCCGTATACGCAAGTGCTGCTGTCTACGATGCCGGTATCTCATCCGAAGCATCGTGCAGAACGCGAACGCATTGTCATCGGCGAACCGCCAAGCCCGATCAATCCGCCAACAGGCTGCCCGTTTCAGACGAGATGCCCGCAGGCTATGGGCATTTGCAAACAAATCGCGCCAACCTGGAGGGAGGTGGAGGCCAAGCACTGGGTAGCCTGCTTTTTATACGAGTAATTGAGAGAGAAACATACGGAGGAGAGAGACATGAAAAAGAAACTACTTACCGCTGCTGCTTTGCTGATGCTGGTTGTTCCAGGGTTGGCCGCGTGCAGTAAGGACACGCCAGCAGCTTCGGATACAAAGACAGGCCAAACGACTACGCAAGCGGCCGCCATCAAGCAAGAAGTGACCGCCAACCTCAAAGGAGAGCCGTACACGCTCGACCCGGCGTTCGCTTCCGACTCGACTTCGTACTGGGTGATCGACCATCTGTACGAAGGGCTGTATCGCTATAACGACAAGGGAGAACTGGTGGAAGGCGCAGCCGAAAAAATCGAGATTTCCCCGGACGGAAAGACGTACACTTTTCACATTCGCAAAGGCTTGAAATGGTCCAACGGCGATGCGTTGACCGCTAAAGATTTCGAATTTGCCTGGAAGCGGGTACTGGACCCGCAAACAGCGGCATATGAGCCTTCTGCCCTGTACTACATCGAAGGCGCCGAGGAGTACAACACAGGAAAAGGCCCGCTGGACAAGGTGAAAATCTCGACGCCGGATGAATATACGCTCGTCGTCGGCCTGAAAAATCCGGCAAGTTTCTTCCCGAAAGTGGCGATTGGCCGCCCGTACTTGCCTGTGAACCCGAAAGTCGTGCAAGCGGACAAAAACTGGGCAGGAGAAGCGAAAAGCATCGTGACAAACGGCGCATACAAAGTTGGCGCCTGGGAGCACAACAACGAACTGACGCTGGCGAAAAACGACCAGTATTGGGAAAAAGATGCCGTGACGATGGAAACCGTGCATTTTAAAATGGTCAACGATGCCACGACCGCTTATCAAATGTACAAGACAGGCAAGCTTGATCTGATCGATACGTTGCCAACCGATGTGATCGAACAGGAAAAAGGCAAGGATGAGTACAAGGCAGTCGCTGACTTTGGCGTGTATACATACACGTTCAACACTTCCGCAGAGCCGTTCAACAACGCGAAAATCAGACGGGCATTCACAATGGCAATTGACCGCGAGGCGATCACCAATAACATCACCAAAGGCGATCAGAAAGCGGCCTACGGCTACGTCGCTTACGGCGTGACCACGCCATCCGGCAAAGACTTCCGCGATGAAGTAGCGCCTTATTACAGCAACGATCCAGCCGAAGCGAAAAAGCTGCTGGAAGAAGGCATGAAGGAGCAAGGCTGGTCGACGCTCCCTGCCGTTACGTTGAAATACAGCACAGGAGAGACGCATAAAAAAGTAGCAGAAGCTCTGCAAGAAATGTTCCGCAAAAACCTGGGCGTAGAAATCAAGCTGGAGCATCAGGAGTGGAAGACCTACATCGATACGTACAAACAAATGAACTTCCAGATCGCGCGCATGGGCTGGACCGGATCGTATCTGGACCCGCTGGCTGTGCTGGAACTGTACACAAGCAAAAGCTCCAGCAACTTCACCAAATGGGAAAATGCGAAGTACGACCAGCTGATCGAACAGGCGAGAGTGGAGCAGGATCAGGAAAAACGCAACAAGCTTTTGCATGAAGCAGAAGATGTATTGATGGCAGAATTGCCGATCATTCCGGTCTACTTCTATACACAAAACTACTTGAACAGCAAAAAAATCGAAGGAATCCAGTACAGCGTAACGCGGGAGCCGGATTTCCGCCAGGCGAAAAAGGTAGCCGAATAAATCGTGCCCGCTGGCCCGGGACACGCAAGAAAACAAGGGGAGCCTCTCAAGTCAGGGAGGCTCCTTTTTCCTATGGAACAGACAAGCAGAGATAAGGCAATGTTGTGAAATAGTGTTTTCCTCCTAGTAGAATGAGGGTAATATATAGGTAGATAGAACCGTGTGCGAGAAAGCAATGGATCGTAGAGGGCGTGAGGAGAACGAGTGATGATGGATACGTGTTTCAAATGCGGAAGCAAAATGAATCCGAACGAATATAGCTGTCACGTCTGTGGTCAAAACGAAATGGAAGACTATCGGATGATTCGCAATTACGTGCGGAGTTATCCCAATTCGAATGCGATGCAAATTGCCAACGCGACGGGCATCTCCGTCTCGAAAATATTGCGCTACATCAAAAATGGCTCCCTGACCGTCGTGGACAATCAGTCGCGCAGAGGACGGCGTTTTGACTGAACCGGAGATGGACGAAAAGCCCGCACGCGGCAACATGCGTAAAAGCATGTGAGCGTGCGGGCTTTATTGTGCTGAAAGCAAATGGTGTCCAGCAGCTTGTAAGAGCATGCCAGTAAGTATCTCATATGAATGTCAATCGTGCTTGCCTCCACATGCCCTCGGAAATGGGCTGTTTTTTATTTTGCTCAGGTTACATACGGTATAATTTCATGTGGTTTAAGATGACTTTTAGTTACTTTTAGGGGTATTTGCTTGAAAAGGATGTCATTTGTGTTTAATTAACAAAGTTTAAGGTTTATAATTAGGAGGAGGGAATAATTTACACTCATATAATGGAATATTTTAGATAATTCAGGGGTGATTACATGAAATTAAAAGCAAATGAAGTATTTATTCCGGGTGCTTTCCCTAAATATACGTATATTTCTCGGCAATCGTCCGAATTTGATATTTCCTATGAATTTCGATTAAACCAATCTTTAAACACAGTTGGCTTTCTTACCTCAATTGTCGGTCCTTCGAAGACGGGTAAAACCGTATTGTGTGAAAAAGTAATAGGTATTGATAAAATGAAGGATTTTTCAGGAAGTGATTTCAAGGAATCCGAAGACTTTTGGGTAACAATTGCAAAAAGAGTTGGATTGCCACTTGAGAGTGACCAAACAGAGCAAAGGACGATACAAGGACAGGGGATCGCTGGTACTAGAGAGGGTGTAGCATCTTCAATAACAGAAAAGTATCATTCAAATAAAGACAAAGTCATTCAATATTTTCTCGAAAATGATTGGGTGCTGGTTTTAGATGATTTTCATTACGCTTCCCCAAATATGCAAATGGAAATAGCTTATCAGCTAAAAGACGCCATACGCAAATATTTTAAGACAGTGGTCATTTCCTTACCCCATCGATCTGATGATGCGATTAGAAAAAACTCAGATTTGAGCGGTAGATTGAATTTGATTAATATTGAACCTTGGAATACGAAGGAATTGCGAGAAATCGCCGTAACTGGATTTGGTAAACTTGGGCTAAATATAAATTCTGCTTTAGCGAATAACATGGCGCAAGAAAGTTTGTCTTCACCACAGCTCATGCAATCCATTTGCCTTAATCTCTCCCTGTTGCTTGATATAGACAACAAAGATAATCCTAAACTCGATTCATCCATGCTGAAAAAAGCATATGAGATGACTTCTTTGAACCTTCTTTCTTACAGAGAAGTTGCTAGAAAGCTCAAAAATGGCCCCAATCCGAGAGGACAAAAGCGGAAAACGTACACCATTAACAGTGGTAATCAAGTTGATATTTACGAATTGCTTTTAAAGGCATTAAGTGTTGATCCGCCGAAGGTAAGTCTTTTTATCGATGAAATGAAAAGAAGAATGGATGCATTGGTAAGTGATACAGATAAACCGGATCGATTAAAAATCAAAACGACAATTGGTCAAGTGCAGTCAATTATGCAAACCAGTGAACCAATGTATCAAGTATTTGAATATAAAGACGACGAGGTTTATATACTAGAGCCTCTTTTCCTTTTCTATTTGCGGTGGGGAAGGCTTGACTGAACGTAGCAGGCACAGGTTTATTCAAAGGGGGGATTATCTTGACTAAGTTAATTCAAAGTAAAGCTGATGCCATTAGAGCAATACAAGAGCTGATAGACGAAGGGCGGAAATTAACTCTGGAGGAACAATTTTCTTCTTGGAAAACGACCACCGCCAGAGGTTTAGAACGCTTATTTTCTGATCAGACAATCGGACAGTCTTTTGCAATAAGCGTCTTTGGGTCAATGAAGAGGGATTCCCATCTACTTGGAGTATCTTATCTTGAAAGCTTGATTCGTGATATAAATAAAGGTTTATTCGAACCTAATGGAACCCGAGATGAAATTGACGCGGAGCATTTTCACATCATTATTCGGAGAATCCTTGCCAATTTTTATAAGCATATTCAGGAAATGTATCAAAAGCCTGTGCATGGCAGAGGGACATTGACAAAAGCGGACTTACAGAAGATTGTTCTCGGGAATGAGTACGATGTGCAACGTATGCTTTATTCATTAATCCGCCCGATTTTCCCTGATGCAAGAGTTGAAATCTACGGGGATGGTGGATATAAAAGTTATCGCTATGATATTTTTTTTGATGCATACGAAACGGTTATCGAAGTCAAATGCTCCCGGCCATCGATGCAAGAACGTGAGCTAACCGAGCAAATCGGATCGGATGCTTTTCATTATCAAGAAAAGTACATTTACTTCTTTATTTACGATAAGCATGGAGTAATAGCAAATGTCGATGCTTTCTGCAACACATATAGGAAATCGCTGGATACACACGAAAAGCAAATCGAAACGGTTGTTATCCAGCCCATTACTATTTAAAAAGATCCTCCAGCGTGTTTACGCACTCTTTCGCAGTACAAAGACGGTGTGTGGACAAATTAAAAAGAGGCCAGAGCTGTGCACGCAGCTTGGCCTCAGTACATGAAGACGGTCGTTTCCGAAAGGTTCGGTTCAATAGGTTGCAGCAAATGACTGCCCGTGCTCTGCATGCATAAGGGTGGTCATTTTTTGTGTAATCAAGATTCAGACTTGATTGTGCCAGTGTAATGATGACAGTGCTGGCTACAGCCACCGCAGTCCTTTCGGATAATGATTTTTCAACTGCCCCTCGGACTGTTTGCCCCAGCCGAGCGAAAAGCCGTCGACGGTGACAAGTGTCCAGCCGTTTGCTCCGTCTCTTGCGAGGGCTTCGCCTTTCAAATAGCGCACGACTTGCGGATCGTCCGAAGCGTAGGAGGCTACGCGGGCTGCCTGTGCGGGTGTGCTGGCGAGCGCGAGCGCATGGGCTGGCTCCAGCCGATTTTTTTTCACGGTGCCGAGGTGGAGTCCGACGCGTGCGACCTTCAGCTTGTCCCAATCAAAGCCAGGCAGCGGCGAGTAGTAAAGCTGTTCGCCAAACAAAAGAAATGCGGACTCGTCCGCAAACTCGGCGAGAAGCTCGGGCATCGCTTCCTCGGCAAAGGCGCGCCAGGCCAAGAGCGCTTCCTTGCGTCCGGCGGGAGCGGTTTTGGCTTTTGCCGCGCGTTTGTCCTTGCGCTTTTCTGGTAGCTCGCTGGAGTCGGCATCGCGGCTTTTTTGCAGCTTGGCGAGGTAATGACCTTCCCCTTGCAAAAGGTGCGGCCACAAGCGCGCTGTCTTGCCGAGCGGCTCGCAGCGAGGATTGGCCCAGTCGGGTTGCCCCGGTGCAAACCATCCTGGCTCAGGCAGCTCCACGACCGTAAATTCCGGGTGACGGGTCAGGAAATCGACGAGAGACTGCTCATTTTCCAGCGGCGCGAACGTGCACGTCGAGTAGACCAGCGTTCCCCCGGGCTTGAGCATGGCACTGGCAGCGTCGAGAATGTCTTGCTGCATGAGGTGGCATTCTGTCACTTTGTCGGGCGACCAGTCTTCGATGGCTTCCGGCAGCTTGCGGAACATGCCTTCGCCCGAGCACGGTGCGTCCACGAGAATCTTGTCGAAAAACTGCGGGAAGCGCTCTTGCAATTTTTCCGGTGTCTCGTTGGTCACAACCGCATTTTTGACGCCGCAGCGCTCCAGGTTTTCCGCCAAAGCCTTGACGCGAACCGGATGGATTTCGTTGGCAACGAGCAAGCCCTGACCGTTCAGGCCCGCAGCGAGCTGCGTCGACTTGCCTCCCGGAGCGGCGCACAGGTCGAGAATGCGTTCCCCTGGCTGGGCGTCCAGCGCTTCGGCCGCAGACATCGCGCTTGGCTCTTGCAAGTAATACAACCCAGCGGCGTGATACGGATGTTTTCCGGGACGCTCCTGGTCTTGGTAGCGAAACCCGTTCACACACCAGGGTACCGGCTCCAAAGCAAAAGGCGAGCGGGACAGAAACTGCTCGCGCGCGACTTTGAGCGGATTGACCCGCAATCCGTGCGTAACAGGCTGGTCGTAGGATGCGAGGAACGCTGCGAACTCCTGGTTCAGCAGGCTTTTCATACGTTCTGTGAAGAGTCCGGGTAGATTTTGTGTCATAAATGCCTCCGTTGTCAGATTTTGGCCGCAAGTAAAAGGAAAAGCTAGAATCATGGCGAATCATAGAAAATGAGGTGAGAGCTTTTATGAAGGGATCCCGTGCAGAACGCTACCGCTCCCGGCGGAGGAACGACTCGGAAGTCAGCCGGTTTTGGATCATGGGGTTGCTTTTCTCACTGCTGGTGCTCGCTTTTGAATTCTTCATCGAAATTCCCGCCGATGCAGATTGGCTTGTGGATATGGAGATGGCTTTGTTTTCGGCCAGCTTTACTTTGCTCGCCTTTTACCTGCTCGGGCTTACCTTTGCCTTTTCCCGCCATCAAAAGGCAGGGAAGATCAATCACCAGATCATCATCTATGTATGGTTGGGGGCGATCTTGTTTCACCTGTTCCTGCTCATCAGCAACTTGTCCAATCAGCATGTGTACAAGGCAGGGATCATTCTATTTTTAGGGCCTTTGTTTTTGACTGTCTACCATTTTATCACGTACTTGTCCGCTTTGCGCGAGGAGCGTGAGGAGCAGGAGGCAGCTACGGCTGCTTCGCTGGAGCGCACGGCCTACCAGATGATTTTGGAGGGCGGCAAAGTGTACAGCGAAATCAGCCGGTTAAAAACAGAATATCCAGAAGTGGATCAGATGCTTCGAGCCAACGATTTTCACGATAGATTGGAGCGCTATGCCCTGGAAATGCAACAGTATTTGCAGGTCAAGCAATTTGAGCGCAAAGACGTGGAGTTGTTGGAGGGACATTACTATTTCTTGGAGAATTTGCTGAGTCTCGCCAAGCAGCACCCCGGGATCATCGAATCCCGCGCGTATTCTCGGCGAAAAGACATGTAAAGCGAAAAAGGAGAGGGAAAGCGGATGTTTTGGAAAAAGGACAAAGGACTTGCGGAAAAAGAAACAGCAGCAGCGGCAGCAGTGACAACCGTGACAAAAGAGAGCGCAGCACACCAGGCAGACACGTGGAAAAAGGAACTTCGCGGGTTATACGAGCAGATGGGCGCCATCATTTCGCAGCACAATGAAGTAAATGCCCAGCATGATGGGCTTGCCCGTCTGGCGACACAAATGAAAAACGTCGTAGAAAAAATTCAGGCCATCAACGAAAAAGACGATGAATCCGCCAACCAGCTCTCCATTCGTGGCGAGCGGTTGACGGCTATCTGCAAAGAGTCCGTAGAGCGTTCCGATGCGGGCAAAAAGGCGATGACAGAAGTCGTAGATGTCATGAGCCAGCTGGAAAAGGAATCGACGAACACATCCCGCTCCATGAGCCGTCTCGAAGAACGTTCTTCGGAAATTACCAGCATCGTCAAAGTGATCAGCGACATCGCCAACCAGACGAATTTGCTCGCGCTCAACGCAGCCATCGAGGCGGCGCGTGCGGGTGAACAAGGCCGCGGCTTTGCCGTAGTAGCGGATGAGGTGCGCAAGCTGGCGGAAATGACGGCCAATTCGACCAAGACGATCGCTGATTTGATCGGCAAAATCCAGGAAGAGACGAAGGAAGCGCTCGCCAACAGCGAGAAGAGCGGCAACGCGATCAAAAGCGGACTGTCCATCAGCAAGGAAGCATCGGAGAAAATGGAGGGCATCGCGCGTGCTTTCCACGAAGTCAACGGCGAAGTGGCAGGCGTGATGCAGATCATCCAGCAGCAAAAACGCTTTGCCGATGAGGTTTCCGGCCAGGTCAATGAAGCGCGGGACTTGCTGGACGGCTTGAACGACGATTTGATCGGGCACGTCAAAGAAGCGGGTGTGGTCGATCATCTTTTGCAGGCAAGTTTGAAGGAACTCAAAAAAGTATTGTCCTAATTCATTTTTTTAGAAACGAAAAGTCCCTCACCACAGTCTTTAAAGGTGAGGGATTTTTTTTATGGAAAAAAACACCTGGCAGTGTACGCCGAGCCGATCCAGCTTGGCAGCCATTCGTGATAGGCGGATATGGTTGGGCGCTGGCTTGCGGGAATAGGGTAAGCGCCAGTCGGAACTTGATCGAGTTGCTCAGGACGGCTGTTGTTGAGTCTGTGTGACGCGACATCGTGGGAGTGCTTTCGCGTTAGATGGTATCATTTTCAAGCTGATACAAGAAATGTTTGATTCGCAAGTATGAAATGGAGGAGTTTTTTTCAAACAGGAGGATGAGATGGTTAAAAAATTGAGCTTCTTGACTCTATTGATGGTGACGATTGCCGTATCTTCGTTTCTTTACGGTTCGGCTACGGCGCAGTTTTGGCAAAAGCCTGCTGAAAAAGCAACAACGAGCAAAGTAAATGGCGGTACTCTTTCCACGCGGGAGTTTGTCTTCGGCGAGGGCGAAGTGTATTGGAGCCAGCAGATCACGGGCAAGCAAGATAAGCAGCCGCACGTGATTACCGTTCCGATCCAGGGCAACAGCCAGAACATGCTGTTTCGCTATCGAGCCTACACGGAGGATAAACAGCCATATTGGCAATCCGTTTCGCTCGATCAGGTAAAAGAGCTGCCATTGGCTGCCGGATTCGTGGAAACAGAAGGGCGGTATATTTGGCTGGGAATGCCGACAGTATATGCCCACTTAGGCCAAGGCACGATCCAGGAACATATCGAGCTGGCCCTGCCAGTTGAAGTCAAACAGAAGGCAAAAGGGGTCGAGCTGGAAATCAAGCTGCCGATCAGGGCGGGGTATACAAGCGAGATGTGGGCGCTTGACTCCAGGGAACCGCTCGTGCCGTGGGGCGAGAAACATTATGACAAAATTTGGCTCGCACTCGATGTTTCGCAAAATGCGAAATGGTTGCAGGACGGCTATTACTATAAAAGTCCGTCCACCTATGTACCGACTTCGGATACTTCTTATTGGCGGATTCCAGAAAATTATGTATTGCGCTCCTTTTTGTACACGGGCGGTGCCAGAGCGGGAGAAAACATGGCATACGTCATGTTGAAGGCGAGCATGTTGCAGCAGGAGCCGGAGGGAGATTGGAAGACGCTGCCTCTTTCCCAATGGCTGAGCGACGATTACGGGATTCCCGAAGGCTTTTTTGACACGCGGTTTAACACAGGGGCAGCCGAATTGATGCTGCGGGGCTGCCAGAAATACAACGAAGAACAATTTTGCCAGGCGGCGCAAAAATATAGCGCGTATTTCCATAAATACGCGGCTGAACATCATTATTCCGCAGCAGGTGTAACGGAAGGCTGGCTCGTGGCCGATTATGCCCATCCGGCCAAGCCTGGCATTCAGACGCATGTGTCGCTCAACCATCAGCTGGCGGAAATCAATTACTTGTACAGCAGCTACCAGCAATTCGGCAATCCGACAGACAAAGATTTGGCTGATGTTATGCTGACAGGGGTCATTAACCTGGGAAGCAAATGGATTCTTCCCAACGGCGACTTGCACTATGCCTACTTCCCGAACGGAACTTTCGGAAGGCGGGACTATCCGACTTTGACTTACAACGACTTGGTAGAAACCCAGCGCTTGTATCAACAGCTTCACGGCATGGAGGAACCAACCATCGCTCAGCTGATCGCGAGCAAGCAAGTATGGATGCAAAAAAACAACATCGCGTATTCCCAGTAAGACACGGCAAAAAGGCTGTAGGAGAGGTTAGCTCCCGCAGCCTTTTGCTATGGAATCCTGCCTATTGCTTCTGAAGGGCAAACAAAGTCAGAAAACTGACAGCTTCTCGCAGCTCCACGCTCAAGCGCCCGGCGATATCCGGGGTAATGCCTTCCTTGTACACAGGCTCCTCCGCAAGCAGCACAAAGCCGTTTTCAGCCGCAAGCTGCTTGGCTTCCCACGGCATCATCGTATTTTGAATCGTATTTTCTTCATACAGCCGCCGATAGCTATGGGCGCGCGGGCCTGCTGTCGGGCCTAAAATACCGAGGATGAGAATCCCGCCTGGAGCGAGGACGCGATGCAGCTCCAGCAAAGCTTGCAAGGGAGCGGGCGCAAATTCGACGACATTGATGGACATGACTGCTGCAAACGTGCCGTCTGCAAAGGGAAGCTTGCTGATATCTGCTGTCTGGAAGCGGACATTTTCCGGGAAAGCGGTTTGCCTACTTTGGGCGAGACGAATCATTTCCCCGGCAATGTCGACCCCTTGGACCTGATATCCGTACTCGGCCAGCTTGCAGCTTGCGTAGCCATCTCCGCAGCCTGCATCCAGAATCGGCCCTTGTTCTGCCGACACATGTCGCTGTAAAAACGGGAGAATCGTGCTGCGGCTTCCTTTTTCCCACATCTGCTCGCTTCTTTTGTGCCAGTCGGCGGCAAACTCATCCCATTGTCTGGCAGCTTCTTTGCTCCATTGACCTGACAACTCTTCCACCTCCTAATGAAAGTGTGAACTGGCTTTATTGTACCAAGCGGGCGCTCAATTGCGTACTTTAATTGGTGAAAGCGTTTGAGCGTTTTCGCGTTGTTCCGTGTTCTTGCACGAGGAAGCGCTTCCAATGTAATCTCAATATAACGACAAAATAATCCCAATAAACCAAAAAGTAATAATTATTGAAAAAGAAGGAAAGCGGAGGGGTAGGCAATGAGCAATACCGATTTTTTCCCGATTCAGGACTGGGACTATTTGGAATTTTATGTAGGGAACGCTAAGCAGGCCATGCATTATTTTATAAAAGCGTTCGGCTTTGAAGCAGTAGCGTACGCCGGGCTGGAAACAGGCTCGCGCGAAAAAGTTTCCTATGTACTCAAGCAAAAGCACATGACTTTTGTCATCAGTGGCGCTCTGACGCCTGACAGCCCCATCGCCGATTTTGCGAAAAAGCATGGAGACGGCGTCAAAGACGTTGCCCTCCGGGTGGACGACTGTGAGCAAGCCTACCGCGAAGCCGTCTCGCGCGGTGCGATCCCGATCATGGAGCCAACCGAGTACACCGATGAATTTGGTACGGTGAAAAAAGCGGTAATCGGAACATACGGCGAAAACGTGCACTCTTTTATTGAACGGAAAAATTACAACGGTCCATTCCTGCCGGGCTATGTCGCTTATCAGGCTCCGGTCACAGGAGAAAGCACCGGGCTGATCGGAATCGACCACATCGTCGGAAACGTGGAAGTGATGGACGAGTGGGTTGGCTATTATCAGCGGGTCATGGGATTCACCGCTGTGCAAAATTTCAGCGAGGACGACATTTCCACCGAGTATTCGGCTTTGATGTCCAAAGTGATGCAAAGCGGTACGGGACGAATCAAGTTCCCGATTAACGAGCCGGCAGAAGGACGCCGCAAATCGCAAATCCAGGAATTTCTTGAGTTCTACCAAGGACCAGGCGTACAGCACATTGCCGTGTTGACCAACGATATCATCGAAACCGTCTCCAAGCTGCGCGATAATGGCGTAGACTTCCTCACCGTGCCAGACACGTACTACGAGGATTTGAAGGAGCGTGTAGGCGAGATCGACGAAGATATCGAGGCGCTGAAAAAACTGGGCGTCCTGGTGGACAGAGACGATGAAGGCTACCTGCTGCAACTGTTCAGCAAGCCAATCGTCGACCGCCCGACTTTGTTTATCGAAGTGATTCAGCGCAAAGGAGCGCGCGGCTTCGGCAACGGCAACTTCAAGGCGCTGTTCGAGGCATTGGAGCGCGAGCAAGAGCGCAGGGGCAACCTGTAATACGTTCCATCGCCCAAGAAAAGCCATCTGTTGTGCACAAAAGCACGATGGATGGCTTTGTTTGTGTCTCGTTCTTTTATTCTGCCTAATCAGCCTACTCTGACAATTGTCTTGACCGCATCTTTGCCCGCTGTAGATAATGGAGCAAAGGCGGACGAGCCGGAGGTGGCCCCGTCCTGACGCGAGCGAAGAGGGTGAGCAGATGGATGTATTTTTGATGATTCCACTGGCGGAGCGTACAGCAGTTCTGATCGTAGTCGCTTTGTTGTTTACGCGCGTGCGGGCTTTCCGCAGCATTTTGAACCAGCAGGCGACCTGGCGGGAAAAAGCCGTGATGGTCGTGATTTTTTCCGCGATCTCGATTCTCGGGACGTACAACGGGATCTGGTATCAGGACGCGATCGCCAATTCCCGCGTGATCGGCACGGTGGTAGCCGGACTGCTGGCAGGGCCAGGGGTAGGGCTGATGACAGGGCTGGTTGCCGGCATTCACCGCTACTCGCTGGGAGGCTTTACGGATTTGGCCTGCACGATTTCGACGATCAGCGAAGGCGTAATGGCCGGATGGATTTATCAGTTTCGGCGCAACCGCAATCAGGAGATCGGCTGGACAACGGCGCTCGTCGTCGGGTTTTTGGCGGAGTGGATGCAGATGGGCATCATTTTGCTCGTCGCCAAGCCGTACGGGGATGCGCTTGCCCTCGTGCAGTCGATCAGTGTTCCGATGTCTGTGGTCAACTCGTTCGGCATCGCCATTTTGATCATCATTATTGACCTGGCGAAAAAAGAAGAAGACCGGATCGGGGCGCTTCAAGCGCAAAGAACGATGCGGGTAGCGGACAAGACGCTTTCCTATTTGCGGGAAGGATTGACCTACGAATCCGCGCGAAAAGTAGCAGAGGAAATTTTGCGCACGACGAGAGTGGCCGCTGTCGCGATCACCGATACACGCTGCGTGCTTGCCCATGTAGGGGCAGGCTCGTCGCATCATGTGGTGGGAGAAGGCATCACGACGAAGGCGACCAAGGAAGTGCTGGAAAGAAAAATGCTGATGATCGCCCGGACAAAAGAAGAGATCGGTTGCAAGGAGTCGAACTGTTCGCTGCGCTATGCGATTATCGTCCCGTTGATGCGCAGACAGGAGGTTGCGGGCGTGCTCAAGCTGTATCAGGATCGCTCTCGCATGCTGTCGGCAGTCGATTTGGAGCTGGTGCGCGGACTGGGCAACCTGATTTCTACCCAGCTGGAGCTGGCCGAGCTGGAAAAGCAGTCGCGGCTGCTGGCAGACGCCGAGATCAAAGCGCTGCACGCGCAAATCAACCCGCACTTTTTGTTCAATGCGCTCAACACGATTGTCTCGTTTATCCGCTTCCGGCCCGAGCAGGCTCGCGAGCTGCTGATCCATCTCGGCGAGTATTTTCGCCGCAACCTGCACGATTCCAGCGGCTATGTCAGCCTTGCGGGGGAGCTGGAGCATATTGAAGCGTACTTGGCGATTGAACGGGCGCGCTTTGGCGAAAAGCTGCACGTCGAATACGACATCGAGGACGGGGTGGAACGCTATACAGTGCCCGGACTGATTTTGCAGCCGCTGGTGGAAAATGCGGTTAAGCACGGGCTGCTGCCCAAGCGCGAGGGCGGGACCGTTCAAATCCGGGCGCGAAAAATTCAGCCGGATACGCTCGAACTGACGGTGGCGGATGACGGAGTAGGGATGGATACCGACCCGTTTTTACAGGCGAAGACGCCAAACAGGGAGCGGCGGCGTCTGTCGGGAATCGGTTTGGCGAATGTGAAAAGCCGGCTTGCCTCCATATACGGCGAGCCATACGGAATCGTCATCCAGAGCAGTGCAGGGAGCGGGACGACGTGTACGATACAATTGCCAATAGGAGTGAGTAGTAGTGCTAAAAGTGTTCATCGTGGATGACGAGGCACCTGCGCGAGAAGAGTTGCGCTATTTGCTGGAGCAATTTTTTGAGGTGTCGGTGATTGGCGAGGCTGCCAGCGGCGAGGAAGCGATCGAGTCAGTCATGCAGCTGGAACCGGATGCCGTCTTTTTGGACATTCACTTGCAGGATCGCGATGGCGTCGACGTAGGACAGGAGCTGTTGGAGTCGATGGTGAGGCCGCCCGTGATCATTTTTGCCAGTGCGTACGAGATTCATGCCGTTCGCGCGTTTGAAACAGAAGCGGTCGATTACATCGTCAAGCCGTTCAGCGAGGCGAGATTGGAAAAGACGGTGAACCGCGTCCGGAAAATGCTGCGGACGATGGAAGCGCCTGCCGAGGCGGTCCGCTTTTCCGAGGAGCAATTGCAAAGCCTGCTGCAAACCGTGCTGGCTGATCAGCAGCCCCGCCGTGTTCCCGTCGAGAAGAACGGGAAAATCATGCTGATCGATCCGAACGAGATCGTCTTTGCCACACTGGAAGGCAGGTATGCGAGCATTTACACCCATTGCGAGCAATACGCCACCAGCTTTACTTTGCAAGAATTGGAGAGCAGGCTGTCGCGCCAGCAGTTTTTTCGGACGCATCGGGCGTTCATCGTCAATTTGGCCAAGACGGCCGAGCTGGTTCCGTGGTTCAAAGGCTCGATTCATCTGGTCATGCAGGACAGCCGCAAAACAGAGGTGCCCGTCAGCCGCAATGTCGTGAAGGAGTTGAAGAAGCGGTTGGGGTTTTGACGCGGCGAGCAGAGGGCGTAGCGATCATGCGCCATACAATCGGGTGAGCGCAAGATGGTGCCGCTATCTACCTGTCGTCAGGTACGTGCCACAAAGCACTCCATCGCAAGACGCGAGGAACTGGCGACAATCGTCCGTATACTGCTCAAGTCGGCTGGCGCCTGGACTGTCGTTCGGGCGAAGTGACAGCCGGAGCTTGCAAAAAAAGCCCCCTCTCCCGCACGGAAAAACGTGTCGGGCAGAAGGGGCTTTTTGGCAAGCGGAAATGCTTGTTTAGAACGGTTGTTGATCCTGCTTCTTTTTCGTCAGCAGGAAGCCGCCGACGAGAATCAGCAAAAGTCCGATAGTTCCTCCGATTTGCGTCGACAGGAAGTTGGCCATCAAAAACACGATCGCAACAATCGTCAGGATGGCGATGGGAATGAGCAGCGCTGCCCTGCGGCCGCCAAACACGTACAGCTCGAACAGTCCCAGCGCCGGCCCGAGCAAGAAGAAAGGCCACGTATGGCTCATGTCTCCGTCCGCAAACACCGCGCTGAAAAAGAACAGCGGGGCATAGACGAGCAAAATGCCGCCGGGAACGAGCAGCCCGGCACGATGAGGCTTGGGGTCCATGAAGAAAAACAGATGAAAGCCGATAGCAGGGATGAGCAGAAAGGCAGGCCACAGCTTGTCAATGGCCAGGGGGATGCCGAGGTAGGTCGTCAGTACAAAAATGGCGCCGATTCCAATCAGCAAATAGCCTCCGATTTGTCGCATGAACGTGTTCTCCTTTTGGGTGGGAATGGCAATTATGTCTAAGTGTAACACGATTGGCGGGAGCGTGGATCGGCCTTGCGACGGAGGGTGTCTCAGACTGCAGCAGCCTCTTTCGCCGGAGATTGCGAGAGAGGCTGCCAGTTCTGAATCGATTTATCCGATATAATACTTCAACGCAAACAGACCGATCACGACAAAGATCAGGCTGACGGCAAAAATCTTGATGCTCTTGACCGTGCCCTGAATCATTTCCATTTCTTTTTTGCTATATTTCATAGTTAGACGACGCTCCTTTTCCGGATAGTTACATGGTCCGAAAAAGAGCGTTGTCCAAAAAACGCGACCCGAATTTGAGCGGCATCAGCTTGAGCCGGTGCAGTCTTTTTTGCACGAGGAACAGCAACAGTTCGAGCAGGAAAACTAGCAAAAACAGAACCGTCGCTGGCGGTTCAACCAGGATCGCCCGAGAGAGTCTGAGGTCGCAGGAAGCGATCGGTGCAGGCGGACGGTAGCCAGCCCAATGAAAAATCCCCTGATGGGCGGGGGTATATGTAGCAGAGTCATCTGCGGATGTCCATTCCGTTGTCAGCGAGGCCGTGGGCAACAGGCACACACAGGCAAGCAAAAGAGCTGCCAGCCATGTGCGGACCAGAGCGGAAGAATGCGCCAGCATGGGGTACCTCCGTTTTTGCATCATCCAATTCCTTACGTTTACGAACGAGGCGGGAAAAGGTTTCGGTATGGGAAAGAAAATGTATGCGTTTTCGCTCAAACGGATATGTTGCATCTCGTGCATGGTTTTGTACGGTTCAGCCATTTTTTGTTCTGTGAGGAAACCCCTTCGTGATACCTTGTACCAAGGTGAATTGCCTGAATTTTGGATAAATGGAAAGGGGCGACTCGAATGAAAAAATGGCTTCTCTCTCTCCTGATTTGGGGCGGGATTGCCGCTTTGGGTGCGGTTGGCTTCGGGATTATCGCGCTCAGCCGTGGAGAATCAGTCAATTCCTTCTGGTTGCTGACCGCTGCATTTTGTACGTACGCGGTTGCTTATCGCTTTTACAGCCGATTTATTGCGCGAAAAATCATGGGGCTGGACGACAAGCGGGCGACACCTGCCGAGGTGAACAACGACGGCAAAGATTTTGTGCCGACGAACAAGTGGATCTTGTTTGGGCACCACTTCGCCGCGATTGCCGGAGCGGGGCCGCTGGTAGGTCCGACTTTGGCGGCACAGATGGGGTATTTGCCAGGGACGATCTGGATCATTGTCGGGGTCGTCATCGGCGGGGCAGTACAAGACTTTGTCATTTTATTCGGTTCCATGCGTCGCAACGGGAAAACGTTGGGGCAGATTGCCAAGGAGGAGATCGGTCCGGTCGGCGGCGTCCTCGCCTTGGTAGGAATTATTGCAATTATGGTCATTTTGATTGCCGTTTTGGCGATGGTTGTTGTAAACGCTCTCGCGGAATCTCCGTGGGCTACTTTCACGATTTTCATGACATTGCCTATCGCGATTTTGATGGGCCTGTACATGCGCTACATTCGCCCCGGACGAGTCATGGAAGGCTCGCTCATCGGTTTGGCGCTGCTGTTTTTCTCCCTCTGGCTGGGCCAGCTTGTCGCTGCATCGCCAACGTGGGGGCCAGCTTTTACGTTCAGCAAAGTCCAGCTCGCCTGGATGATCATCATTTACGGCTTTATCGCTTCCGTCTTGCCAGTCTGGCTGCTGTTGGCGCCGCGTGATTACCTCAGCTCGTTTTTGAAGGTCGGCACCATCGCTGTGCTCGCGGTAGGCATCGTGTTGACGCTGCCGCCGCTGCACATGCCAGCTCTCACCAAGTTTATCGATGGAACGGGCCCGGTTTTTGCAGGCAATCTGTTCCCGTTCTTGTTCATTACGATTGCGTGCGGGGCGGTGTCCGGGTTCCACGCCTTGGTCTCATCCGGTACGACACCGAAGATGATCGCCAAAGAATCGCATGCTCCGCTGATTGGCTACGGCGGCATGCTGATGGAATCCGGCGTGGCGATCATGGCGATGATTGCCGCGTGCGTCTTGACTCCCGGCGTTTACTTCGCCATCAACTCGCCTGCTGCCGTCATCGGCGTCGATGCTGCGGCCGCCGCGCAGACGATTACAGGCTGGGGCTTTACCGTGTCGCCCGATCATTTGACGACGCTTGCCAACGACATTCAGGAAAAAACCATTTTGTCCCGGACAGGCGGAGCACCGTCTCTGGCTATCGGCATGGCGACGATCTTCTCCGGCATTTTGGGCGGAAAAGCACTGATGGCGTTTTGGTACCACTTCGCGATTTTGTTTGAAGCGGTGTTCATTTTGACGACGATTGACGCGGGAACCCGGGTGGGCCGCTTCATGGTTCAGGATATGCTCGGCAACGTGATCCCGAAAATGAAGCAAGTCAACTGGCTGCCGGGGAACCTGATCGGCTCGGCGATCATTACATTCGGCTGGGGCTACTTCCTGCTCCAGGGCGTCATGGACCCGCTCGGTGGCATCTACACGCTGTGGCCGCTGTTCGGTATCGCCAACCAGATGCTCGCCGCGATCGCCTTTACAGTCGGCACGACGCTGATTTTCAAAATGGGCAAGGCCGCTTATTCGTGGGTCACGCTTGTGCCTATGGCGTGGTTGACGACTGCTACCTTGACCGCAGGCTGGCAAAAGCTGTTCCATGCCGATCCGAAAATCGGCTTCCTCGCTCACGCAGACGCTTTCCAGAAGGCGTTGGATTCCGGAACGCTACCAAACGGGGGAAAGACGATCGAGGCCGCGCAAAAAATGATCATGAACGACCATATCGACGCAGCGGTGTGCGCGATTTTCATGGTCATCACCGCGGGGATTATTCTCGATGGAGCGCGGGTGTGGATCAACATCCTGCGCGGCAAGAAGTATCCGCTGCACGAGTCGCCGTACATCGAGTCCAAAGGCGTTGTGATTGACGGCAAAGGACATCATGTCGCATGAGGCGAAAGTGGAGGGAGATGCGCAAGGCATTGCGGCGGGTCAGCTCTGCGATCAAAACGATTTTCGGCATGCCGGACTACGACCGCTACCTCAAGCATTGGTACGAGACGCACGGCGCGCCGGGCATTTTCCCGATGACCGAGCGAGAATACTACATGTACGCCCTGCAAGAGCGCTTTGAAAAAGGCGGGGTAACGCGCTGCTGCTAGTTTGCAACGTCTGTAACAAAAGGTGCCCCTGTCATCAGCAGATGGCGGGTGGGCACCTTTTGTACGCGGTGAACAAGACGCAAATTCAAGTGTGAGCGCAGATTTTGCGTGTGGTGTATCAACAGGTAAAGTATGGTACACTAAAAAGAAAGTCAAGTTTTAGGTGGCGATATGCGTGCAAGCATCAACTCTGGCGGCGCTAAAAGAGCTGGCTCTGCAATGCGCCCGTTCAGCGGGTGAGCTGAGTCTGAAGCGAATGAAAGAGCCTTTTACCGTCGAATATAAGACGTCTGCCTCCGATCTTGTCACAGCAGTAGATAAAGAAGTGGAGAAGCATGTCATCAGCATGATTTTGAAACGCTTTCCCGATCACGGGATTTTGGGGGAAGAGAGCACTTTTGCGCAAGACCCCGCACAGTTCGAGACACTTTGGGTCATCGATCCCATTGATGGAACGACCAACTACGTGCACCAGCAAATCAATTTTTCCGTTTCCATTGCCGTTTATCATAAGGGAGAGGGCCTGGTTGGAGTGGTTTACGATCCTTCCCGCGACGAGCTGTTTTACGCGGTGAAGGGCGAAGGGGCGTACTTGAACGACCGCCCGCTTCATTTGGACCGCATCGTCAGTCTGGAAGAGGCGCTTTTGTGCACGAGCGTGTTCTGGAACAAGCGCGCCGAACAGATGGGCATTGACTTGATCGTCAAAAAGCTCGCGGGAAAAGTGCGCGGGATGCGCCTGCTCGGCAGCGCGGCCTTGGAGATGGCTTACGTGGCGGCAGGCAGGCTGGACGGCTATGTGAGCCTTTCGCTCAATGCCTGGGATTTTGGCGCGGGGCGAATCCTGGTGGAAGAGGCAGGAGGCCGGGTCACGACAATGACGGGCACGCCGCTTCCTTACAACGAAAAAAGCAGCGTAATGGCCTGCAACCCGACTTTTTACGAAGAATTGCAGCAATACCTGCATGTGGCGGAAAATACGCAAACCGATTAGGGGAGCAACACATCGGACAAAACCCACTGGACACAGGCTGCCAGTGGGTTTTGTCTAGGCGAGCGCCGCAAAAGGTGCCTTTCGCGGGGCTTGATGCATATGCTACAAAAAAGCGAGCAGAGCACAAGAGAGCACAAATCGTCAGGCTTTCCATGGAGAAGGCTTGTCTCATAAAAGGGGGAAAGAGTGTGGCTGCCAAAACCTTGATGGCTGACAGTGTACGGTTGATCTTGCAGCACCAGGCGGCGAGTGGAGCGTATCTCGCGTCACCTGGCTTTCTCCACTATCAATACGCCTGGCTGCGCGACGGGACGTTCACGGCGTATGCGATGAATCGCGCAGGGCAACATGACAGCGCTTCCCGCTTTTATGAATGGTGCGGAGATGTCATCGTCAGGCATGAACAAAAGGCCAGAGCAGCCATTTTGGCCGTACAGTCAGGCAAGTGGGATGGCAAAGCAGGCAACGAGCTGTTTTTGCACACGCGCTACACCGTGGATGGCAAAGAAGTGGCGGGCGAGTGGGGCAGCTTTCAACTCGATGGCTATGGGACATGGCTGTGGGGGGTGTCCGAGCATGTCCGGATGAGCGGGGAGCAAGCGATCATCGACAGGCTCGCCCCGGCGATTGAGCTGACTTTGGACTACTTGGCTGCCTGCTGGCCACTGCCCAATTTCGACTGCTGGGAGGAATGGGGCGAACGGATTCACCCTGTCACGCTCGCAGCCGTTTTTGCCGGAGTCAAAGCGATGGAGCGGCATCTGCCCGAGCGCGCATCCGAGCTTGCGCTTTTGGCGGACCGGATTCGTCAGTACGTGCTTGAGCATGGGACGGCAAACGGAAAATTCCTCAAATCTGTCGGCAATCACGCGGTAGACGCCAGTCTTTTGTGGCTGGCATTGCCGTACGGCCTGGTCGAGGTGACAGACCCGCTCATGGTGAAAACGGTAGAGGCGATCGAGCAAGAGTTGCTGTTCGGCTGCGGCGTGCATCGGTATGCGGCGGATACGTACTACGGAGGAGGACAGTGGCCGCTTTTGTCTGCCTGGCTTGGCTGGTACTATGTGCGTGCAGGCAAAACGGACAGGGCACAAGAGATTTTGGACTGGATTGTCGCCAAGCAAGCAGCGGAGGGACTGCCTGAACAGGTGCAGGAGCATTTGCTGGCGCCTGAGCAGTATGCGGCATGGATAGAGAGGGCTGGTCAGCCTGCGGTTCCCTTGTTGTGGTCGCACGCGATGTTTCTCGTTCTTGCTGTTGAGCTTGGCCTGCTTGAGTCTGGAACGTAAAACGCGGCACTCCTGGGCGGGAGGCCGCGTTTTGTTTGCGGAGGCTTGCTTTATTCTTTTTGCCAGGCAATCGACAGCGAGTTGTGTTGTCTGTATGTGATGACAAAGCGCACCTTGCTGTGAGAAAGCACCTTGTCCTCCGGGCCTTGCTTCATCTCGCTGATGGTAGCCGGAAGCTGGGGAGGAGGCTCGATTCCGAACTGGCGGAGCACATCCATGGCGATTTGCACCGCAGTCTGGTTTTGGACGTCGTTAATGTCAATTTTGGTCAGCCCGGCCAGACGCTGGTCTTGTTCGTTTTTGAAGCCGTGGAAATCGGGACCCAATTCGGAAGTATCGTCAAAATGAACATAGAGGACGGCCTGCGTGTCGTCTCCATCCTGTTCGGTTGGCGTGATTTCGCGTTGAATGGTTCGGAACATGCTGTTTACTCCCGGCTGGTATCGTTCCACAAAATAGCCTGGGTGTTGAAAAAGCACCGTGTACAGTTTCTCTTCTTTTGGATCGGCGAATTGCTGGCCAGAGAGCGTCGGCAATTTTTGCGGATCGCTAGGTTGTTGGGGACGAACCTTTAATTGTTTCAAGCCATTGCTTTTGAGCTTCTCCAAAAAGGCGACGGCTTCTGCCCGTGTCAAATAGCTTTGGCCCTGGTAAGACTGGATGCTGGCCTGCCCCGCTGCTTTTCCGCTGGCATAGCCTTTGGCAAGCAGGTAGTGAACGGCAAAATCGCCATGATAGTTCTCGCCATCGGCACCCGCGATGATTTCGGCTACCTCGTATCGGGTAATCGGTCGATCCCGGTACAAATACTGGTTGCGCTCGAAGCGGGACAAGTATTGTTGCTGCAAAGTTGAGTAAGGGTAGTGATAAGGCGCCAAAGCGTCATAAATGGGATCGGCCCAGTGGAGGGCTTGCTTTTTGCTTGGCGGAATCTGGATGTGATAAGTCCGGGCCAGCATGGTGAAAAAAGCGGCGACGGTAACGTGCTCCTCCGGGGCAAAGCGATTTCCCGGATAGCCTTGCACAATGCCTTGCTCGACGGCGCGTGCAATCGTATCTTTGGCCCAGTGTTGTTCAGGCACGTCGGTAAAAGTTGCCGCCCTGGCAGGCAAAACGGACAGCGTGGCAAACAAGACAGCCATGATTGCCAGCAAATAAGGTTTCATTTTTCAGTCACTTCCTTTGCTGTTTGCAAGCGTTAGTGGAAAAGGGGACAAGCCCGTTCATTATACGCACTTGACTGGTAGAAAGTTACAACGGAGCATCCGCTTTTATTTGCTGTTGAGGATGCTTTTTGTTCACGGCAAGCAGCACGCCTGCAAGTGTCACAACACCGCCCGCGATGGACAGCCAGGAAGGAACCTCGCCCAACCAGCCCCAGGCGATCAAAAAGGAGAGGACAGGCGTCAAGTAAAGGGAGCTGGTCGCTTCCTTCGTGCCGACAGCCGAAGTGACGTAAGCCAGAGCCAAATAGGCGACGACGCTCGGAAAGATGCCCAAGTACAGGACACTTTGCGTGACAGCCCACGGGGCGGACAAAATAGCGCTCCCAAGCCCCGGCAAAAAAACGAGCATGAACAGCGTGCCTGCCCAGAGCGTATAGGCGGTAAACGCGAAGACGCCGTATTTTTCTACGTAGTTTCGCTGAAAGGCAAAGTAGATGCTCTCACTCACTGCTGCCAACAAAAT
Source organism: Brevibacillus sp. HD3.3A (assembly GCF_013284375.2). Lineage (NCBI taxonomy): Bacteria > Bacillati > Bacillota > Bacilli > Caryophanales > Paenibacillaceae > Brevibacillus > Brevibacillus sp. HD3.3A. Next base: position 4,462,736 of record NZ_CP085874.1, on the reverse strand, counting down.
CAAGAATATTCCGTTATTAAAAGACAAGGAGCTGTCGGTTCCTAGCGAACAAACAACGACTCCCGTGAAAGCGATCAGCGCCCCAATCCAGCCTCGCGCCCCACAGCGTTCCCGGTAGAACAGAAAGGCAAACAGGGCAGAAAAAATCGGGGTAGTCGTCACAAACAGGCTGGCAACTCCGGCGCTGACCGTCAACTCGCCGATATTGAGTGCCGTATGGTAAACGGAAAAGCCAAGCCCTCCGAGCAGAAAGAAAGCGGGAATGTCTTTTTTCGCGGGAAGCGGCAGGCGAAGGAAAGGAGCAAGCACCAGCAAAAACGCAGAACCGATCAAAAACCGCAGCAACGACAGATGCTCCGGCGAATACCCTTGCAATCCGACGCGAATGCCTGCAAAAGCAGATGCCCACAGCACCAGGCTGACGCCGTGAGCGGCCAACACTCGTCCTTTGGAATTGGAATAAGCCGACACGTGTACAACATCCCCTCGCTATAAAATGAACCCAACCAGTTGAGTTGCTTTTTCCATGGTAATCAAGAAGTGGTAAAATAGCTGCAACCACTCGGGCAACAAAAAAACCAACCACTTTTGCTCAAAAAGAAAAAGGCGAGGGGAGCGGGACAAGTGAGCAGCGAAGGGCCAAACGGCGCCAAGGCAACGCCAAAATACAAGCAGATTATCGCTTACATCAAAAGCAAAATCTCGTCAGGGGAATGGCCCATCGGCAGCAAAATTCCCAGCCAGCGCGTCCTGGCAGCTACTTTTGGGGTCAATCGCAGCACGGTCATCACGGCGCTGGAGGAGCTTGCTGCGGACGGCTTGATCGAGGGCAGGCTGGGGATGGGAACGGTGGTCGTCAACAATACGTGGACACTGCTCGCCACGACGCCTCCGCCGGATTGGGACCAGTACGTCAAGGCGGGCTTGCACAAGCCGAGCCAGACCGCTGTGCATCAGATCAACGAGGATGAATTTAACAGCGAACTGATTCAACTCAGCAAAGGGGAGCTGTCGCCGGAGATTTTCCCGCTGGAAGGGATGAAGCAGGTGATGGAGCGGGTGACGCAGCGGCTGTCACGCTTTGGCTACGAGGAGCCGAGAGGGTATTTGCCGCTGCGCGAAGCGGTGAGCGAATACGTGAAAAGGTTGGGCATCCAGGCGTCCGCCTCGTCCATTTTGATCGTCTCGGGAGCTTTGCAGGCGCTCCAGTTGATATCTGTCGGGCTGTTGCATCGCGGCTCGACGGTCTATCTGGAGCAGCCTTCCTATTTGAACTCTTTGCACGTGTTTCAATCGGCGGGCATGAAGCTGTCCGGTCTGCGGATGGATCAGGAAGGGCTTGTCCCGGACGAGCTTGCACCGGGGAACAGGCAGGGGAGCGGAGCGATTCTCTACACGAATCCGTGCTTTCACAACCCGACAGGCATCCTGATGACAGAACGCCGCCGCCGCGAGTTGCTGCGGGTGTGCGAGCAAGAACGGTTGCCAGTCATCGAGGATGATATATACCGCGAGCTGTGGACGACAGAACCGCCGCCACCGCCGCTCAAGGCCAGAGATCGCCACGGACACGTCCTGTACCTCGGCAGCTTGTCCAAGTCGTTGACACCTGGTTTGCGCATCGGTTGGGTAGTTGGCCCGGAGCCTGTGATTGCCAGGCTCGCCGATCTGAAAATGCAGACAGATTACGGGGCAAGCTCGCTGTCGCAACGGGTGGCAACGGAGTGGCTGGCAAGCGGCATGTACGAGCAGCAGATGAACGAGGTTCGCTGGCAGCTGCTCATGCGCCAGGAGGCAGCCGTCCACGCGCTGAACATGCACATGAACGGGCTGGCAAGCTGGGAAGTGCCCGCGGGCGGCTTTTTTATCTGGCTGAAAATCAATGGCAAGCTGTCCATGACAGAGCTGTTTACCGCAGCGCAGCGCCAAGGGTTGCTGATTAATCCGGGCTATATATACGGCGAGACGCAAGGAGGGTACGTGCGCCTGTCCTATGCCTACGCTTCGGTGGCAGAGCTGTACACCGGGATCGAGCGTCTCGGCAAGATTGTCGCTGCGCTTTTGCAGAAATAAAGGAGGGCGAGTAGAGTAGCTCCTGTTCCGGTAACGGCGGCAACGGGTTCGCTCGCTTGGCTTGGTGACAACGGGTTATGTCTCGTTGGCAGGGTTGTGGTCAGGCCGAAGCGGCTTCATTGCCTGTATAACGGCTGCCAACTGGTTCGCCCGCCTGCCAGCGGCTGTAATGTCCCGCCAGCAGGTTTGTGGTCAAGGAGAAGCGGCTTCATTGCTTGTAACAGCGGCGCTGGTTTGCTCGCCTGCCAGTGGCTATAATGTCGCGCCAGCAGCTTTTTGTGCAGGGAGAAAAGGTTCCATTGTTTGTAACGGTGTCATTAATCTGCTAACCTGCCCACGTCACTAAACCTCCCCAACAGCTTTTCGATCAGGGAAAAGCGGCTCCATTGCTTGTAACGCTGGCAATTAATTCGCAAGCCTGCCCACGTTCCCATGCCTCGCCAGCAGCTTTGCGGTCAGACAGTAACAGCTCGATTGCCTGTAACGTCGGCAATCAATTTTGCTGTCGCAAGCCTGCCCACGCCTCTAAGCCCCGCCAGCAGCTTTGCAGTCAAACAGAAGCCGCTCTTGTTCCTGTAATGGCGGCACCAGATTCGCCGCCCCCTGACGACAACGAACTAAACCTCCCCAACAGCTTTGCGGTCAGGCAAAAACGGCTCCATTGCCTGCACGTACTTTTGACTGTGCACGGCAAATTCGGCGGTCAAGGGGGAGATCGTCTGCCAGTCGCGCACCGCGAGAACGACCTCGCGCCGGATCGGCGGGTCGAGCGGAATGGCGACGACCTTGGGCAGAACAGCGGGCATATACAGCTCCGGCATGATCGTGACGCCGATGTACTCCTGAACCATGGTCAAAATCGTGTACACTTCCCGGACTTCAAACGTAATCGCGGGCGTAATCGCGTTTTCCTGCAACATCTTTTTGATACACCCGTCTTTTGGCATGATAAAACAGCGATCGGCAATCTCGTCGAAGCGCAAAGTCGCCCGATCTTTCAGCGGATGCGTATCAGGCAAAATCACCATCATTTCGTCCAACAGCAGCGGCATCGTTTGCAGCTCGCGGCCCGGAATCGCGGTAAAAGCGATGTCCACCACCGAGCTGCTCATCCATTTGTCGATCTCGTCGCTGTCGCCTTCGAGCAGCATGATCTCCACCGCCGGGAACCGTTTGCGAAAGCTCCCGAGAAGTCCCGGCAAAAAGCGCGAAGCGACGCTCGGAATTGAGGCGATGCGCAAAGTACCGGACGCAAGCCCCCTCGCCAGATTGGCCTCTTCCGTCATGCAAGCGGTAATCGTCAAAATGTCGCGGGCATGCTGCAGCATCCGTTCGCCGATGCTCGTCGGAGTGATGCCGCTGCGACTGCGCAGAAACAGGCAGACGCCGAGTTCTTTTTCCAACGCCTGAATCATTTGCGACACAGCCGATTGCGTAAAACCGATTTCCTCCGCAGCGCGAGTAAAGCTGCCTGCCTTGGCTGCGGCGACCAGTACCTGAAGCTGAGTGAGCGTCATCATGGCTCATTCCTTTTCCATTAGTAAAATCTTATGGAATGTATTATAAAGCATTGTTTTACTGATAGAAAACCTCCCCGTATAGTAAAAGACGTAGCAAGACCAACAACGATTTGAAAAACGGGGAGGATTTTGGCATGCATCCTGAATGGCAACGAATTGCGAATGAATTTATCCAGGCTACATCGTATCGGCTGGGTGATCTGGAAAAGGGCTGGGCTGCCCGCTACGACTTTTCCAAACGGCCGCCGACCTATTTACAGTATGAAGAGGCGTTTGTGCGCATTCCTTTGGGCGAGCCCGACTTTCCAAGCTCCGGTGATTCGGCTGATTTGTGGGAGCTTCTGCAAAATCGCCGCTCCAAACGCAACTTTTTGCCCCAGCCGCTCAGCCTGAACGAGCTGAACTTGCTGCTCTGGGGCACGCAAGGCATCACGGCAGACATGGGAGACTACCAGCTGCGCACGACTCCTTCGGCAGGCGCTTTGTATCCGATCGAGACGTTTTTGCTGATCAACCATGTCGAAGGTTTGGAAAAAGGCTTGTATCATCTCGACGTGGAAAATTGGTGCCTGGAAGGCCTGAAAAAACAAGACGTGTCTGAAGTAGCCTATCAGCTTACAGAGGAGCAGGAGATGACGCGGCGCGCAGCCGTCAATTTTGTCTGGACGGCCAAAGTGGATCGGGTGCGGCATAAATACAACGAACGGGCTTACCGCTACATTTGGTGGGACTCCGGCCACACCGCGCAGAACCTGCATCTGGCAGCAAACGCTTTGGGACTTGGGGTCAGCACGATCGGCCACTGGATGGATCACGACATGAACGAATTTTTGGGAATCGATGGCACGGAGCATTTGTCCGTGTTGATGGCGTCCGTCGGCAAAATCGCCGGAGGGCATTGGCTGGAGGAGCGGCGGCCGAAGTGATGGCGGAAAGCGGGATGGCTGAGGAGGCCATCCTTTTTTATTTACCGGGGAAACAAAAGAGAAAGACTGATTGAAGATAGATTCCGAATTATGGTATGTTTGATAAAAGATTGAATTTGGAAAAACATTTCTTGTTGGTCTATTTTTTTATATTGCTGAAGTTTTGGAGGCTATGAAAATGAACAAGTGGAACCATGTGATCTTTGAAAATTGCAGTGAAAAAATCACAATGGATGATATAAAAAAAGTTGAAGCTGCGCTAGGAGTAACTTTCCCCAAGGATTTTACAGAATGCATGCTGGAAAATAATGATGGTTCCCCAGTTCCTTGCGCGTTTGATTATGGCGAAGTGGAAGGGAAAGTGTTTCATACATTTTATAGCTTGAGTGATGCAGTTGGTCATTACTATATACTTGATGCATATAATGCCACCAAGAATTACTTGCCAGAAGGGGTCATTCCGATTGGTTACGATGCTGGCGGTGGTGATATCTGCTTTGACTATACGAATGGAACGCTTTCTGACCCGGTGGTCGTGTACGCTGACCATGAATTTTTGATCTCTGAATCAGATTTAGATGAATCGGATCTGCAAGAGAAAACATTAAATGAATGGCAAAGACAAGCGATCAGCCCACTGGCAGCGAGCTTCAGTGAATTTTTAGCTAAACTCTATAACTATACGATGAAGAATAGTTAACAGGCTGTGTAAGTTTCTTTATTTGCTCGCATACGTCAAACCGATAGAAAAAGCTTCATCCCAGACGCGAAACAAGAGGTGGTCAGGGTGAAGCTTTTTTCTCCTGCCCTACCAACCTTGCTTCCCGAAAAGCAAAGTGCAGCCAACATGCTTTTCCCCTTGCTTTTCTCCCAGCCAAACGATAACATATGATACTGATAACCATTATCAGGATATAATTATGTCCGTCCAAAGAAGGTGAACGATGTGTCCATTGCCAAAGTCATTCGCGAGCGCCGCTCGATTAAAAAGGCTTATAAACCGGATGCCGTACCCGAACAACTCGTACTGGAACTGTTGAATGATGCTGTATACGCACCGAATCACGGTTTGCGCGAGCCATGGCGCTTCTTGTTTGTGCCGACGGAGAACAAGGCCGCTTTTGTAGAGAAACTGATTACAGCCTATCCGGCCGAATCGCACGAGGCGCGCAGAGAAATGTACAACCAGCCGGCTGCTTACCTGATCGTCATTATGAAGGAAGACCCGCGCCAAAAACAGTGGGAGGAAGATTTCAGCGCCGTTTGCGCGTTGATTCAAAACTTTCAGCTGTTGGCCTGGGAGCGCGATTTGGGCGTTGTCTGGAAAACGAACGCGCACAACTGGGACCCGAAGGCTCACCAGCTGCTGGGCGTTGCGCCAGGCGAGAAAATCGTCGGCTTTTTGCACCTGGGCTTTTTCGACCAGGAAGACGTGCCGGAAGCTCGTCCGCGGACGAGAGCAGAAGAAAAGTTTACAAGATTTGAATAGCAGCAGCTATCTTCCTGTTCAGCAAAAGACGTGCAAAGCGAGGCCCACACAGGGTCTCGCTTTTTTGCATGCTGACGAAGCAGTCACCCTTCCCGCGAATATCCGGCAAAACTATCGCACAACGCTTGCCAGATCACGTCCACATCTTGGCCCACTGTTCGCCAGTTGCTGAAGGCGGCTCGAATTGCCGGGCTTCCTTGATAGTTCGTCGGGGTCATGAACACACGCCCATCCCGACTGAGCTGGCCGAGAAACCGAGTGATGTCATTCATAGTCAGTGGTTCTTCCGCACGCGTTTTCCTTTTCAACGAAAAGCACACGATATTCAGCCTGACGGGCGCGAGCAGTTCGAAGCTGTCGCTGCCCGCGATTTTTTCGCCCAACAGCCGGGCTGCCTCGGCGTTTGACTCCACGATTTCTTTGTACCCAGCGCGTCCGTAAGCCTGCAAGCTGAACCAGGCGGGGAGGGCGCGGAAACGCCGGGAGTTTTCCGGAGTGAGATGAGCAAATTCGGGTTGGGCGATTGCGCTGCCCAAATACGCGGCGTTATTTTGGAAAACGTCTACCTGGAGCGACTTGTGCCGCGTGTACTGCATGGCGGAGTCGTACGGGACATTGAGCCATTTGTGCGCGTCGATGGTGATGGAGTCAGCGTGCTCCAAGCCGTTTACGAGGTGGCTGAAGCGAGGGGAGCATGCCGCGAACCCGCCAAAAGCAGCGTCGACGTGTAGCCAGAAAGCATAGTCGCTTTTCAGCCGGGCGATAGCCGCAAGATCGTCGTAGTCGACCGTGTTGACGGTTCCGGCATTGGCTACGACCACGCACGGCTCGTTGCGATGTTCCTCCAAAAAAGCGCGCAGCGCAGCGATGTCGATTGCTTCCCGGTTCGGCTGGCACGGGATCAAGTGCACGCTTTTTCTGCCGATGCCGAGCATGGAGAGAGATTTATAGATGCTGGAATGCGGAGCGCCACTGGCGATTTTGAGCGGAGGCAACTGGTACAGGCCATCGTTTGCCACGTCCACCCCTTGCTTGCGGGCAGCCCACTGCCTGGCTTGGGCCAGACCAACGAAATTCGCCATCGTCGCGCCGCTGACAAATGCTCCGCTGAAATCGTCCGGGAGCAGGAACAGCTCTCTGAGCATGGCGATCGTCTCCAGCTCCACGTAACCTGCGATCGAATCGGAAATCCCGGACAGGTTCTGGTCGTAAACGCTGACGAGCCAGTCGCCCGCGATGGAAGCCGGGGTCGCCCCGCCTGTGACGAATCCGAGGTAACGCGGCCCGGCGCTTGCGCTCAACTTTTTCGCATACAGCTGCTGAAACCGTTCCAATGCCTGCAAGCCCCCGCGGCCATCTGACGGCAACGACTCCACCGCTTCCGTTTTCGCTTGCGCAGCGACTGGCCGCTCTTCCAGTCCGGCAAAAAACTGGAGCGATTCCTGCACCACCCGATTCAAAAGGGCCGCCAAATCCTGCTGATCTGCTTGCATTTTGCTGACCATTGCCATCCACTCCCTCATCTTTTCTTCCAGTAAAGCAAACCGTTGTTATAACAGTACAGCTTGTGGTAAAACAGTTGGTAAGAAAGAGGGGGAACGGATGCATATTTTATTGGACAAAACCGGGAAAGAATCGTTGACCGTCCAAATCGCCCAAGCCGTGATCGAACGGATCAGCTCTGGGATGTACGAGGCGGGCGAGCTGTTGCCGTCTGTGCGCAAGCTGGCAAAAGAAATCGGGGTCAGCGTGTTGACGGTCATTCGCGCCTATAAAATCGTCGAGGAAAAAGGCTATGCCGTGACGCTGCATGGCAAGGGAACATACGTCAGGCGGCTGGAAAAAGCGGCTCCACCCGCTGCCAGTCACGACTACGAGTGGCAAGAGTCGTATTACGATTACGTGGGAAGGTCGATTTTCGGGCAGCAGACGCCGCGCGGGAGCCGCCTGCTTTTTCCTTTTCACTCTGCGACCTTGTCAAAAGAAGAGCACCTTCCGTTCGAAGCGCTGCAAAAGGCAACCGCTTTGGCAGCGCGTGATCCGCATACTTTTGCCGAATATTCCTCTCCACTCGGCGATCTGCCGCTGCGCGAGCATTTGGCGCATGCTTTTCAGCAAAGAGGCATACGCGTTACGGAAAGCGAGCTGATGGTGACGACGGGATGCCAGCAAGGGATTGACCTCGTGGCTCGCACCTTCGCAGGGCCGGGCGACATCGTCATGGTGGAATCTCCGACGTACCCTGCTGCTTTGGATGCGTTTCGCTCGCGCGGGGCGACGATTTTGCCGATTCCTTGCGACAGCAGCGGAATCCGCATCGATCTGCTGACACGGATGTTCGACCAGCGCCCGCCCAAGCTGATCTACGTGATTCCGACCGGGCAAAATCCAACCGGAAAAATCATGAGCGAGCAGACGCGGAGAAGTTTGCTTGCGCTGGCTGAAAGTTTTCACTGCCTGATCGTCGAGGATGATCCGTGGTCAGAGCTGCATTACACGGCAACCATACCGCCAAGCATTTGCAGCATGGATCAAAACGGGCATGTCATCTATTTGAAAGGCTACAGCAAAGTGATTGCGCCTGGCTTGCGCATCGGCTGTCTGGTTGCCAGAGGGTCTGTCTTTTTGCGGCTGGCCAATGTCAAAGCGATCGCCGATTTGGCGACGCCGCTGTTCAATCAGCGCAGCTTCTATCATTTGTTGCAAAACGTCTCAGACGAGCGTTACTTCGAGTCGGTTTGCGCCAAGATGAAGCGAAAAAAAGAGCGGGTGGACAAGCTTTTGCGGCAGCATGGCGGAGCTGCGCTCACATGGGAAGCGCCGCAGGCTGGCCCTAATTTTTGGCTGCAAACGAGTGCGAATACAGAGGCGCTGTCGCTTCTCGCCAAGCCGCACGGTCTGTCTTTTTTGCCGGGGGCAGCCTGTTTTACCGATTTGTCAGGAGGCGGGCACATCCGGATCGGCTTCGGCTCGGTCCCGGACGACAAGCTGGAGGAAGGCATTGCGCTTTTGTGCAGACTGATCGAAAAACAAGGAAAGGAACTGTACGAACCGGATGCGTTGTCATAAACCATCCTGCTCCTGGCAGTTCCTCTCTCCGGTCTTTTATTTAGGCTGATTGCTCAGATGCTCGTGAATCAGCTTCCAGTCGCCGTCTGCCGTCTTCGTGAACACGTTGGTGGCGCGGCCGCTTCCGGTGACGAACTGGCCGTTGTAGTAGCCCTCGTACTGGTACGTGTACAGACAGGTCGCACAATGCTGGTCTACCGCGATCCATTGCACATCGACAGCGGAATACACTTCTTCCTTGATCACATTCCAGGCGTTCTCGAAGTAACGGCCGATTTCTTCAAGCGATGTGCAGGTCTTGTCCGAGAACCAGTAGACGGCATGTGGGTGCAAGACTTTTTCCACCTGGGAAAAGTCGTGTGTGTTCGTAGCGGCGATGTACTGTTCAAGCGCTTTTTGATAACCCATGGCGAAAATGACCTCCACAACAAAATTCAGGGAATTGTTCAACTATTATGTATTGTAGCGGATTTGGGAAAGGGGCACCAGCCCGCGAAAAAGCCACGAAAAAAAGCCCGCCCGATCTAGAAGGGGGCTATTCGGGCGGTAATGGAGGACGTAATGTCCATCGTAGGGTCTGACAATACCATCATAGACCGGACATGTTAAGGGAGAGTAGAGCCAGCATGAAGCATTTGTTAATTTTAGGCGAAAAGCGGGCGAGAAGGGCAAGCACCCGTTTTTTTTATTTTGCGAGTCAACTAGACAGGCATCCATGCGGACAGAGTTAGGTTGTCATAAGCTGAAAGGAAGCGCTGGCTTCTTTGCGAGTTTACGAGGCCAGTTTTGCTTGATGACGTGAGAAGAGAGGAGAGAAAAGCCATGGGATGCAGGCGCGGTGGTGGTTTCGGCTTCGGAGGTGGCGGGTTTTTTTGGATCATCCTCATCATTCTTCTGGTCACTTCTTTCTGGGATGACTAAGCACGGATAGACGTTAGCAAAAAAGACTCTGCCCGCTTTACTGCGCTGGCAGAGTCTTTTGCTTTACGCTTTCAGGTGCTGCAAAAACTGGCGAGTGCGCTCCTCGCGCGGCTGGGCGAACAGCTTGGCAGGAGTGTCGCGCTCCACGATTACGCCCTGATCCATGAAAATGACTTCGTCCGCCACCTCGCGGGCAAATCCCATCTCATGCGTGACGACGACCATCGTCATGCCTTCCTGGGCCAGCTCCTTCATGACCTTCAATACTTCGCCGACCAGCTCGGGATCGAGGGCGGAAGTCGGCTCGTCGAACAGCATGACTTGCGGGTCCATCGCCAGGGCGCGGGCGATTCCCACGCGCTGCTGCTGGCCGCCGGAGAGCTGCGCCGGGTAATGATCCAGCTTGTCTCCGAGACCTACTTTGGACAACAGCTTGGCTGCTTTCGCCCGCGCGCTGTCCTTGTCTGCCTTTTTGACAGTCACGGGACCTTCCATGACGTTTTCCAGCGCGGTCATATGCGGGAATAGATTGTAGCTTTGAAACACCATGCCTGTCTGTTTGCGCAGTCGGGGGATGCTTGAACGATCAACCTTTTGCGAAAAGTCGAGCTTGACTTCGCCGATCTGCACGCTGCCGCTGGTCGGTACTTCCAGTGCGTTCAGGCAGCGCAGCAGCGTCGTTTTCCCGGAGCCGGAAGGGCCGATGATGACGACGACCTTGCCTTTTTCCACCGTCAGCGAAATTCCTTTTAACACTTGCAAGTTGTGAAACTGTTTATGCAAATCCGTGATGGTAATCATCTGCGTTCACCTGCTTTTTAGACGTAGCGGTCCAGCTTGTTTTCGATCCGGTCTTGAATAAAGGAAAGGACAAAGCAAATCATCCAGTAGATGAGCGCGGCTTCCGAGTAGACAAGCAACGGTTCATAGGTCGAGGCGACGATTTCCTGTGCTTTGCGAAACATCTCGGGAACGAGAATGGCCGCGGCGAGTGACGTATCCTTGACCAGACTGATAAACGAGTTGGACAGAGGGGGAACCGAAACGCGCGCTGCCTGCGGCAACACGACCCGGCGCAACGCTTGCCAGTACGTCATCCCGAGAGAGTAGGCGGCTTCCCACTGTCCTTTGTGAATGGACAGAATCGCGGCGCGCACGACCTCGGAGGAATAGGCGCCGACGCTGAGCGAGAAGCCGATGACGGCCGAAGGAAACGGATCGATCATGATTCCTACGCTCGGCAAACCGAAGAAAATGATGAAAAGCTGCACCAACAGCGGCGTTCCACGGATGAGCGATACATAAAAACGGGCAAGGCCAACCAGCGGCTTGATGCCGGACAGGCGGGCCAATGCGGTCAAAACAGCGAGAATCAGGCCAAAGAAAAAGGAAACGATGGCAAGCGTCAAAGAATAGAGCAAGGCTCCTTTCAGCAGAGGCAGAAAGGAGCTTTGCGCGATATCGATCCATCGGTTCAGGCGTTCCGGGTTGTCAAAGAAGTTACTTAGAAACATCTGCACCAAACCATTTCTCGGAAATTTTTGCGAGCGTACCGTCTTTCGTCATGTCATCCAGCGCTTTGTTGAACGCTTCAACCAGCTCTGTGCTGCCTTTGCGGAAGAGGAACCCGTTTGTCGCTACATTCGGATCTTTGGCGACGATCTTGATTGGCGTATCAGGCTTTTGCTTCAGGAAGTCAAGCAAGGAAAGACCGTCGTTGATCGTAATGTCGACGCGCTTGGAAGTCAAAAGGTCGATCGCCTGGTTGAAACCCTCTACTCCGACGATTTCCGCTCCGTTTTTCTTCGCGATGTCGGTGAGGTTGCTCGTCAGCGTTTGCGCTGCTTTCAAGCCTTTAATATCTTCAAAGCCTTTTACCGTCGTGTTGTCCTTGTGAGTGACGAGCACTGCTGTCGATACGGTATACGGATTGGAGAAGTCGTATTTTTCCTGGCGGTCAGGGCGGATTCCGACCTGATTCGCTACGACATCAAAGCGCTTGGAATCCAGTCCCGCGAACATGGCGTCCCACTGTGTCTCCTGGAACACTGGCTCAACGCCAAGGCGCTTGGCGACTTCGGTTACGACTTCGACGTCATATCCGGTCAGCTTGCCGGATTGATCGTGAAAGGTGAAGGGGGAGTAAGTACCCTCGGTACCAATCAAAATTTTTCCGTCCGCTTTGACTTTTTCCAGCAAGTTTTGCTCTTTTTTCTCTTCGCTGGCAGCTGGAGCAGGCGAAGCGTTGTTTTGTGGCGCCTGAGAGGAAGAGGAGCCGCAACCGGCCAAGGCGACCAGCAAAGCAGATGTGAGAACGGAAAACAATAGTTTTTTCATAAATGAAACCCCCACTAAACCGATATGATTTTTATTAGGAACATACTAAAAGGGACAGACAATTTTGTCAATGAATGTTTACTTCGTGATATCTTCGCTGAACCATTTTTCCGAAATCGCCTTCAACGTGCCGTCTTTTTTCATCTCATCCAGCACCTTGTCAATCTCGGCGACCAGTTCTGTGCTGCCTTTGCGGAACAGGAAGGCGGTTGGCTGGCCTTTGTCGTTTTTAGTGACGATTTGGATTGGCGTATCCGGTTTTTGTTTCAAAAAGTCGAGCACGGACAAGTTGTCGTTGATAGCGACATCGACGCGTTTTTGCGCGATCAGGTCAATCGCCTGGTTGAAGTTGTCGACAGCGACGATCTCTGCCCCGTTCGAGCGGGCGAGGTCTGCGTAGTTGCTGGTCATGGATTGCCCGGCTTTCAAGCCTTTGATGTCTGCAAAACTTTTTAGCGTCGTATTGTCTTTGTGCGCGACGAGAACAGCGCGCGAGATCGTGTACGGCTGGGAAAAATCGTATTTTTCCTGACGGTCAGGGCGTATCCCTACCTGGTTGGCAACCACGTCAAAGCGCTTGGAATCCAGACCCGCAAACATGGCGTCCCATTGCGTTTCCTGGAAAACAGGCTCCACACCGAGCCGCTTGGCAACCTCGCTTACGACCTCCACGTCGTATCCGGTCAGTTTGCCGGACTGATCGTGGTATGTAAACGGCGAGTAAGTGCCTTCTGTCCCGATGACGAGCTTTTTCTCCGCTTTGACTTTTTCCAGCAAGCTTTGCGAAGCAGCTGGCGGTGTAGCGCTATCGGTTTGGGAAGGGGCGCCAGAGCTGCTGCAACCAACGATTCCTACCAACAGACAAGAGAGCAAAGTAGAGAAAACGACTTTTTTCATGATGATTAAATCCCCTTTATGCTGATCGAATTTCATGGATTCATAGTAGTAGCCTCATCGGTCTTTGTCAATCATAAAAATATTTATTCCGATTTGTTTACTATGAATTTCTTGGTCTGCAAACGGTTCCTTTCTCAGGATTCTCCAATTGCCCTATCGCTATGTGCAGGAGCGTCAGAGGGCTTGCAAGTAGTGGTTGAGGTTGTGGGGGCAGATAGCGTACAATAAGTACGACCTTGGGCGTTTGCCCATTTTTTCGGACGAAACATCTTGATGCTTTGGGACAAAGACAACCATGAATGGATAAAAGGAGTCAATCAGCATGTTAAACGACTGGCGTATGTATACCGATGGCAGTGGAACGGAGCAGAAGCATGTAGCCTGGCACGAAGTATTGAAGGAAATCGCGCAGTTGAATGGCGAGAATCGCACGCTGGTGCATGCCGCATACGGTGACCACGTGGATTTGGTGGTGGCTGGCGGCAACAACGGCAAAGTGCTTGTCCAGTGGAAAGAGCACGAGCCAGGCGAGCAGCATTTTGTGCTGACGAATGGCGAGCAGAACGCGGTGATGGCATCGCTCGTGATTGAAGGCAGCGAAGCGGTGTTCCCGCTCTCCTGGTGCGTTCCGCTCGAACAAGCTGTTCCGCTTTGCGGGGATGTTTTGCGGACATGCGATAAAGGCGAGCCGGCAAATTTGCAATGGCTCCCGATCGAAATGTAAGCGGGGGACGGTGCGATGGAATTTCAGACGTTGCAGCAATCCGTACTCATCATGGCCGTCATCATCGGCATTGGTAGCCTGATCGGTTACCGACAGCCGTTGACGGCCGATTCGCGGCAGCTCGTCATTACGATCATTATCAACGTGGCGATGCCCTGCATCATTTTGGACGGGATTTTTCAAACCCAGATCGATAACCAGCTTTTGGTGCAAATTTTTGCAATATTCGTCATTTCGATTGTGTTGAACTGTTTGGGCATCCTGCTCGGCTGGGCAGGAGCGAGGACATTGCCGTTGCCTGCCAAAAAGCGCAGGGAAATCGCGATCTTGTCTGGCCTCGGCAACACGGGCTTTATCGGTCTGCCGCTGTGCGCAGCGCTGTTCGGGCCAAAAGGTGCGCTCCTGGCTGCCATTTTTGACGCTGGCGTCGACGTCGTGCTGTGGACAGTCGGGGTCATGATGCTCCAGGAAAAAGGCTCGTTTTCGCTCAAAGGGCTGAAAACGCTGATCAACATCCCGATGATTGCCATCGTGTTCGGGCTTGGTTCCGCGCTGATCGGCTTTGCCCCGCCTGAGCCAGTCAAGCACCTGTTTGGCACGCTGGCCAAACTGGCTTCGCCGCTCGCCATGATGTATATCGGGATGCTGCTCCCGCTGTTTTTGCGCAGCAAGCCGCAAGTATCATTGCCGCTGCTTGGCATGCCGCTTGCTTTCAAGCTGTTTGTCTTTCCGCTTTTGACGGCGCTGCTGCTCTCCGTGTTTTCGCTGGACAGCGATATCGTCAGTGTGACATTGGTACAGGTGGCCATGCCGACTTTGACGCTCGCCTCGATTTTGTTTGGACGCTACAAGGCAGATGAGGAAATGGGCGCGATGACGACCGTCTTTTCGACGTTGCTGGCGCTTTTGACGATTCCGGCTGTTGTGCTGATGAGCAACTGGCTGTTGCACTAATTTGTTTTTTCCATGGACAACCGGTCTGCTTTCTGGTCAGGCCGGTTGTTCTTTTTGTGGCAAGAGCACTGAAACGAATAAGACCTGAGGTAAGTCTAACAAGATAGAAGATAGAATGAATCCCGGCAAAAAGGAATGGAGGAACGAAGATGAACAAAAAAGCATGGCTGATTGCAGCCCTCAGCCTCCAGCTTGTGTCCGTCTACTCGGTGGCGGCAGCGACAAGCGGGAGCCAAGTACAGACAGCAACGATTTCCGTAGATGGAAAAGCGGCGGCTTTGCAAAAACAGGCCGTTTTGCATCAGCAAAAAACGTACGTACTGGCCCAAGATGCAGCGAGCATCCTGAAAGCAAAGTGGACGCTGCAAGGACAAACAGGGCAGATGAAAGTCGGCAACCATACGATCGCCTACCAGCTGGATTCCGGAGCGGTGACGGTTGACGGCAAGGCGGTTCAAGGTGGCGAAGCAGCGCTGCTTCGCGGCAAAGACGTGTATGTGCCGCTGAGGTGGCTAGTGGAGCAGGCAGGCCAAAAGATTGCCTGGAATGCGGAGAAAAGGGCGGTGGAGATTGTGTCATCCGGACAAAATGATTCGTTCGTCCTCGTGGATGAAAAGCAGTTGACCGAAGCAGAGCAGGAGTTCGTCGAGTCCGTCAAAGGCAAGCAAGGCATTCACCAACAGGGAGACTTGTACGTGATCGCGCGCGGCCAATCTCCTCACCCCGGTTACGGCCTGCAAGTCACGAAGGTGCAGCAGAGCTGGGAGCAGCTTTTGGTCTACGTGAAATTGACGGAGCCAGTTCCAGGGATGATGTATCCGCAAGTGATCACCTATCCGTACTTGACGGCAAAAGTGAAGCTCCCGCCGTACAACACGATTGTGTTCATCGATGCCGATACGAACAAACCTTTGTTTGAAGGGGCGCAAAGCAACCAATAAGTAGCCGTTTCTTTTGCTGACTGCCCCTTGTTTTTCGCTCGCAGCTGTACTATGATGGTGGATAAGATTTACCTAATCCTTGGGAATGGAGGTGTGTGTACGTGTTCGGAACCGTTCAGGCGTGGTTTGTGGTAGAAACTTCCAGTATGACGCATGATTTTTCTTTCAACGGGATCAGTCTGCCCATTTTTGCGCATACAACTGAACGAAGTTTCCATAGGCGTACCATGCATCGACCAGGGACGGTTTGTTCTTGTCAATAATGGGTGACTGATTCGGGCAGCATTTTTGGCTGACGATATCTTCCCCTCGCGATGCCGCAGGTAATGGCCTGCGGCTTTTTTGCGTCCATTTTTGCCTTTTGGCAGACAGATGGCATATGGGGGCAAAAATCGCCGGGGCCGGCCAGGAAAGACCATTATGTTGAACCGTACCACATACCAGGGAGGAAAAAATCATGATTATCGTCGCAACTACTCAATTACAAAAATCGTACGGAGCCGATCCGGTTTTGCAAGATATTACGTTGGAAATAAAAGCGGGCGAGCGGGTAGGAATCGTCGGCCCAAACGGTGCGGGCAAGACGACCTTGTTCAAACTGCTGGCAGGCATCGAAAGTCCGGACTCAGGCGAGCTGTACCGGGCAAAAGGAACGGTGTGGGCGTATTTGCCGCAATCCCCGCAGTATCCGCAGGAGTGGACGGGGCGAGATGTGGTGGCGAGCGCTTTTGCTGAAGTTCGCCACATTCAGGAGCAGATGCGCGAGCTGGAAAGCCAGATGGCGCTGCTCTACGAGGACGAAGCGGCGTTGAATCGGCTGATGCAGCGTTACCAGAAGTTGCAAGACGAATTTGAGCAGCAGGATGGCTACCAGTGGGAGACGCGCATGACTCAGGTCGTGCAAGGATTGGGAGTAAGCGAAGAGCTGCTCGCTACGCCGTTTGCCCAACTGAGCGGAGGGGAGAAAACGAAGGCGGGGCTTGCCAAGCTTTTGTGCCAAAAGAGCGATGTCCTGCTGCTGGATGAGCCGACGAACCATCTGGACGTGGAGTCGATGGAGTGGCTGGAGCAATTTTTGCAGAGCTATCCGGGAACGGTGCTGATTATTTCCCACGACCGTTATTTCCTGGATGCAGTCGTTACTTCTGTCTACCATGTGGACGGCGGGGAAGCGGAGTTTTACATCGGAAACTACAGCGCCTTTGCCACCGAGCGGGAGGAGCGTTTGCTGCGGCAGTTTGCCGCCTACCAGGAGCAGCAGAAAAAGATCAAAAAAATGAAAGAGACAATCAAGCGGCTAAAAGAGTGGGGCAATCGCTCCAACCCGCCAAACGAGGCGTTTCACCGTCGGGCGAAAAGCATGGAAAAAGCGTTGGCCCGGATCGAACGCATCGAGCGGCCGAAAATGGAAGCGGACCGGATGGGGCTGCAATTCAAAAAGACAGACCGCAGCGGCCAGGACGTGCTGATCGTAACAGACGTGCACAAGACGTACGGCGGAAAGCAGCTGTTTGCAGACGCCAGCTTGCTGCTTCGTTTCGGGGAGCGCAAAGCACTGCTCGGGCCAAACGGCTGCGGGAAGTCCACGTTGATCCGCATGCTTTTGGGAGAGACAGAGCCGGATGCAGGCAGGCTCGCAATCGGCAGCAGCGTCAAAGTCGGCTATCTCTCGCAGCAAGCGTTGGAAGGGGATCAAAACCAGCGGCTGATCGAAGCGTTCCGCGATGTCGCGAAAGTGACGGAAGCAGAGGCGAGACATTTGCTGGCGAAGTTTCTGTTTTACGGCGAGCATGTGTTCAAAAAGGTCAGCCAGCTGAGCGGTGGCGAGCGAATGCGTTTGCGCCTGGCCCAGTTGATGCATCAGGACATCAACCTGCTCATTCTCGACGAACCGACGAACCATCTCGATATTGAAGCGCGGGAAACGCTGGAGGAAGCGCTCGCCGATTTCCACGGCTCGCTGTTTATTGTTTCCCACGACCGCTATTTTCTGCAAAAAATGGTAGACGGCGTTTTCTGGGTGGAAGACAAGCGGATCGTGCATGACGTAGGCACGTATGAAGAGGCGAGAGCCAAGCAAAAGGAACGTTCGCAGAAGAGGGCGGACAGACTTGCGGGGGAAGCAAAAGCCAAGCCAGCAGCAAAGCCAAAGCCGCCAGAGCCTAAGCGGGAAGTGGTAGCCACAGAAGCAGCGCCAAAACGCCCGAACACTTACAAGCTGTCTGAGCTGGAACAGCGAATTGCCAAGCTGGAAGAGAAAAAGGCGAGCTTGACCGGGCTGCTTTCCCAAGCAGAGACGGACTATCAGCAACTGGCTGCGTGGCAAACAGAAATCGAGCACGTCCAGCAAGAAATCGATGACTGCTACGTCGCCTGGGTGAGCATGCAGGAAGTGTAAGGCAGGCGGCAAGTGCGTCGATTTGGAAAAGGTTAGAGACTATGTTCATAAAAAAGGCAGCAACAGTCGTCAATAAGACTGTTGCTGCCTCGCTTTTTGCCTGGCGATGTGACTAGGCTTGAATGATTGGCTCCGGGTTCAGCAGTCCTCACCGACGCCTCAAGATCGAACTTTCGGCTGCTGTTCCAGCTCTCGCCTATGGCTCTAAGCTTGCACCGTCGGCTCCGGGTCCGGCAGTCGCCGATGGCTCAACTGGAACCAGAGCAGAATCAGCACCATCAGGACGCCGCCGAGGAAAAACGGGCCGCTGTGCGAAAAGGTGTAGACGGCGCCGCCAGCCAGCGGGCCGAGAATGCGACCGAGGCTGTCCATCGAGCTGATCGCTCCGCTTGTGATCCCCTGGCCTTCCGTTGTTCGCTGCGTAATCATCGCGGTGGCAGTTGCGCGAATCATGCCTTGGCCCGCGCCGAACAAAGACAGAATCAAAGCGAGTACCCAAAAGTTTCCCGACAGCGGAATGGCGAAAAAGCCGATCCCGTAAAAAATCATCCCCACGGTGAGAATGGCCGCTTCCCCGAACTGCTTGACCAGGCGGCCGATCAAGCCGCCCTGCACACAGGCTGCAATGATGCCCATGACGAGGAACATGTAGCCGAGGTCTTTGGATGTGAAGCCGTACAAGTCATGGATGTACAGGGCAAAAGTCGTTTCCAGACCGGAAAAGGCAAACGACACGACGAACAAAATGCCGTACAAAAGAGACAGGGAGCCAAAGAGCGAGACCAGCGGGTTTTGACTGGCCTCTTTTCGCAGGCTCGTCCGCTTTTCCTTCGGCAAGCTTTCCGGCAACGCATAAAGAATGAAGAAAAACGTCAGCAGCGCGACAAGCCCCGAAGCGTAAAACGGAACGGCAAAGCCGTAGCCGCTGAGCAGGCCGCCTATGACAGGGCCGAATACAAAGCTGAGCCCGATGCCCGCGCCGACGACCCCCATCCCTTTTGCTCGCTCTTCAGTTGGGAGCAAATCGGCAACCATCGCCGTTACAGTCGGCAACGCGGCAGCAGAGACGATTCCGCCCAGAATGCGGTAAACGAGCATTTCCGTATAGCTTTCCGCCATTCCGAACAGGATAAACGTCACGGCAAAGCCGAGTAGCCCGAAAGAAACGAGCGGCTTGCGCCCGATCCGGTCCGAGAGAGTTCCCCAAACGGGTGCAAACAACAGCTGCATAATATTGTAGCTGGCGAACAGAACGCCGATCTGAAAAGAGGTCGCACCCAGTTTTTCTGCAAAAAAGGGAAGGATGGGAATGATAATACCGAATCCGAGCATGGTCAAAAATGCGACGAAGAACAAGAGGGCAAGATGCTTCTTCTTCACAACAAATTACCTCGTTTCACACAAAAATCATCACTATCAGTTGCTTGCATTTTCCACCTTACGTGAACGAACTGTCGAAGTCAAGCGAGTGGCGTGGGCAGCCGTGCACTTCTCGTGCTATAATGGAAAAGAAAGAAGAATCGTTTGGCAAGTTGTCTAGTATATATCCATGAGGTGTTTGTGATCATGTCTACTGCAATGCTGTACTACCTGGCCTGGCATGAAGATGATTGGCTGGATGAGGTTCTCGACCGTTTTCCGGAAGTGAACGCGATGGTGCCTACTGCAAAAACGTTTGAACTGATTGCCGGACAACGGGAGTCAAAGGAAGTGGAACGCGCGGTACTCGTTCTGAATGCGGCACAGGAGCAGGACAGATGCCGCGAATTTTTGCGTCTGTGCCAGGAGCACCCGGAGCTTTCCAAAGATCCGCTCTATCTTGTCGGATTGAAACCGGATGAGGAGGAGGCGTGGAAAGAGGCGTATCCGTATGCGAAGATCATCGTTATTACCGGCTTTGCTGTCGAGTTTGACTACGATGCCGTCCTCGCGAGGATGGAAATCGATCTGGAGGGAGCCTATTGAAAGCCAACCCCAATGATTTCGATTTAAAGGCGTTTCTGCACCGCTTCGGCTTGTTCATCTACACGGGGGACCCGGTGGGGGATCTGTTGCTGATAGAAGACGAAATTCGCGAGTTGTACGAACTGAATGTGATTGAAAAAGAAGAGTTTATGGAGGCCATGTCAGCTGTGCACAGCAAGCGCAAAGCGATGGAAGCCCGATAAACCAGGGACAGGCGTGTTTATCTGCCGTTTTGCGACGCGGCGATGATAAGCGCGTTTTTTGTTTTGTGCGCCTGTTCACACCCGTGCCGCTCTCTTAAGAAATTCTTCAGGATTCCTTTTAGAAAACTTAAGGCATTCTCTCTCTTTTAGAAAGGTTTACCCGCTACGATAGAAGCAGGGAATCGGAGAGGGGGAGCGGCTGTGGAGCAGGCGAGTTTTGCAATCATGTTTCATTCGTTATGGAAACAATTTTTTTGGCAGCTTTTACCCGATGAGATGTCAGTGATCGGCTTTGGCGCACGAATGGCGCATGTGGACACCGGGTTTTTGGTTGTGTATGCAGCGGTGTTTGCGGCTGTGAGCGCGGGAGTGGGGGCTGGCTATCTGGTGAGTGCCTGGCTGGGAGCGCCCGTATTGGCAAAATGGGCAGGCAAGCGTTGGCACAAACACGTCAGGCTCATGGACTGGGAGCAAGAATACATGGGCTGGGTGCTGGCAATCAGCATGTTTATTCCGGTGATTCGCCATATCGTGCCAATCGTCGCGGGCTTGTATCGGATGCCGCTCAGACAGTTTGTAGCTTTCTTTTTACCGAGCACGTTTGTCTGGACGCTGCATTATTTTCTCATGGGCTACTGGTTTGCCGCTGAGCTGGATGTGATGCTTGCAGGCGTGTCTTCCTACAGCAAAATTACGTTGACGACGGTAGCGCTGGCAGCCGCTGTCTACATGGTGATTCGCCAGTACATACGACTGCGTTGCTTTATGCTTCCTGCCGACTCGCAGGAAAGCGGGGATTGCTCTCAACAATTGAAAAAGGAGCCGACTGCCTGAGCGAAGAGCTTGCAGGTACAGTTGGCTCCTTTTTCAATTGGCGGCGTGTGCAGAGGAAGCTTCCCAGCCGAAGCTGTCAAACCACTCATTCCTTCTGTAATTGGAGATGGCTTGTCTCACATAGGGAATCATATTGTCGGGCAGCTTGTCGAGGTCGACCCAAATCAGTTCGTCGCACTTGTCAGGCTCGGCGTTGACGATCTCGCCCTGCCAGTTACGCGCGGCGACGAAAAAGTCGATGCGCTCGTCAAAAGACCGTCTGTGCATGACGCCCGCAAGCGAAAGGTCCGCTGGTGCGAGGTCGATCCCGCACTCTTCCTTGGCCTCGCGAATGGCTGCTGCCTTGACTTCTTCATTGCCGTCCAGATGTCCGGCCGGAACGCTGTAGTTTCCGTCTTCATATCCGGTATTGTAACGGCGAAGCAATAAAATTTCCTGTCCGCGCAGCAAAAACAGGTGCACGGCAACTGGCATCGTAAAGTAGTTTCGCATGACGAGGTTCCTTTCTCAATGCTCTTCGGGACGATGATTTTCGGCCGCTTTTCTGCGCAGTTTTTCCCGGTTTTTCTTCAGGGCAGGGGAACTGCTCATCGCTGCGAACAGCATGCCGAAACCGGCGATGGCCAAAACAATTCCAATGATGAGGTAGAGCGTAGAAGACATTCGAAAAAGACCTCCTTATTCTATGAAAGCAAGCATGAATCTGACTTTGAACTGTGCTATAATGGCACAGTGTGTTTTACCCGATACTAGGTATGATTTTATAGAAAAGCACAGGGAGGATTTCGCGAGATGACTCAGCATACGTCTGTCGATCAGCTATCCATTAACACCATCCGCACGCTGGCTATTGATGCCATCGAAAAAGCAAATTCCGGCCACCCGGGAATGCCGATGGGCGCTGCCCCAATGGCTCATGTTCTGTGGAGCCGTTTCATGAAAGTAAATCCAAGCAATCCGCAATGGATCGACCGCGACCGTTTTGTCTTGTCTGCGGGACATGGCTCTATGCTATTATACTCGATGTTGCATTTGATGAAATACGATGTTTCTCTGGAAGACCTACATAACTTCCGCCAGTGGGGCAGCAAAACGCCTGGCCATCCGGAGTTCGGACATACGGCTGGTGTTGACGCAACGACTGGACCGCTGGGACAAGGGATCGCGATGGCGGTCGGTATGGCCATGGCGGAAAAACATATGGCAGCTGTCTACAACCGCGACAAGTTTGACATCGTGAACCACTACACGTATGTCATCTGCGGTGACGGCGACCTGATGGAGGGCGTATCCAGCGAGGCTTCTTCCCTGGCTGCTCACCTGAAACTGGGCAAAATGATCGTGCTGTACGATTCGAACGATATCTCGCTGGACGGCGAACTGTCCCGCTCGTTCTCGGAAAATGTGGCAGGACGCTACCAAGCGTACGGCTGGCAATATTTGCGCGTAGAAGACGGAAACGATCTGGCAGCGATTGATGCCGCCATCGCTGAAGCGAAAAAAGATCTGGATCGTCCTACGCTGATCGAAGTCAAAACTGTCATCGGCTACGGCAGCCCGAACAAAGGCGGCTCCAGCGCTTCCCACGGCGCACCGCTCGGCAAAGATGAAGTGAAGCTGACAAAAGCAAACTACGAGTGGTCGCATGACCAAGAGTTCCACGTTCCTGCGGAAGTGGCTGATTTCTACGCAGGACTGGCAGAAGCGGGCGAAAAAGCGGAAGCGGCATGGCGTGACCTGTTTGCCGAGTACGCCAAAGCATATCCGGACCTGGCTGCGCAATTCACGACAGCACAGGAAGGCCACCTGCCAGCAGGCTGGGATGCCAACATGCCGGTATACGAAGCAGGGGCGAAGCTGGCAACCCGCGTCGCTTCCGGAAACGCAATCAATGCATTGGCAACATCCGTGCCGTTTTTCCTCGGCGGTTCCGCAGACCTGGCTCACTCCAACAACACGGTGATCAAAGAAGCGGGCAACTTCCTGCCAGGCTCCTACGATGGACGCAACATCTGGTTTGGTGTTCGCGAGTTCGCCATGGGGGCAGCACTCAACGGTATGGCTCTGCACGGTGGGGTAAAAGTATACGGCGGTACGTTCTTCGTCTTCTCTGACTACGTGCGTCCGGCTATCCGCCTGTCTGCTCTGATGAAACAGCCGGTTGTGTACGTGTTCACGCACGACTCCATCGCTGTAGGGGAAGACGGCCCGACTCACGAGCCGATCGAACAATTGGCGTCCTTGCGCGCGATGCCAGGACTGACCATTATGCGTCCGGCTGATGCCGTAGAGACAAACGAAGCTTGGAAATACGCTGTTTCCCGCACAGACGAGCCAGTCGTACTGGTTTTGACTCGCCAAAACTTGCCAGTCTTGCCAGAGACCATCGAGAAAGCGGAAGCAGGCGTGAGCAAAGGGGCATATGTGCTCGCAGACGCTCCAAGCGGCAATCCGCAACTGATCTTGCTCGCTACCGGCTCCGAAGTATCCTTGGTGATGCAAGCGCGTGAAGAGCTGCTCTCCCGCGGAATCGAGGCACGCGTCGTGTCCATGCCAAGCTGGAACCTGTTCGAGCGTCAGCCGCAAGAGTACCGCGATGCGGTCATTCCTCCGACAGTAAAAGCGCGTGTAGCAGTAGAGATGGGCTCTCCTATGGGCTGGGAACGTTATGCTGGAGATGGCGGAAAAGTGATCGCGATCAACCAGTTCGGCGCCTCCGCACCTGGCGACCGCATCATGCGCGAATACGGCTTCACCGTAGAAAATGTAGTGGCTACAGCAGAAGGGCTGCTCAAATAAATTGCCTTTGCTTCATAAGAAAAGCCTATCTCTCACAAGGAGATAGGCTTTTCCAGTGACAAAACCGAAACAGTGTGGAATGATAGACACGTGCCAAAAGGGAGAAACTTTTTTCAAAAGCATCCGTCTATATAAGATGCGGGGGAGAGAGAAAACCAGGAGGTAAGAAATGGCAACAAAGGCCAAGAAGAAAGTCAGGAAGAAAAAGAACAACTTGCTGATGATTGCCGTAGGATTCGCCGTCTTTCTCATCTTGAGCGTCATCGGGGGATACTTTTCCCTGTTGTACGCGGGAGACCGGATGATTGCGGAAAACGAACAGAAGCTGAAAGACTTGAAAGCAGAACCAACGGTCATATATGACAAAAACGGTGAAGAGATGACGAGTCTGATTCGTCAAAAAAACCGTGAATACAAACCGATCAACGAAGTGCCCAAAGTGTTGATTGACGCATTCCTTGCTGTCGAGGACAAACGGTTTTACGAGCACAAAGGCGTCGATATGGTACGGATCGGCGGAGCTATCATCAATGACATTAAAAAAGGTTCATTGGCTGAAGGGGGAAGCACGATCACCCAGCAGCTTGCCAGAAACGTTTTCCTCAACCTGGACCAAACGTTTTGGCGCAAGACCAAAGAGATGAGCATTGCGATCGGACTGGAGCGCCGTTATTCCAAGGATCAGATTTTGGAAATGTATCTCAACCGCGTGTACTTGGGTGAAGGGGAGTTCGGGATCGAGGACGCTTCGAACTACTACTTCGGAATGTCCGTCAGCTCTGATAAATTTACGGTTGCCAAAGCAGCGATGCTCGCAGCAATTCCGAAAGCGCCGACGACGTACTCGCCGTTCAACAACCCAGAGAAGGCGAAGCTGCGGCGCGATACGGTCATTCGCCTGATGTACGAGCAAGGCATTATTACCGAGGCACAAAAAAATGAAGCGCAGGCGGAGGCATTGCCTACCGAGCCGACAGAGACGGCTGGAGCGAGCCTGAAAAAAGGCTACCGCGCTTTCTTCGACCATATGGTGGACGAAGCGGAAGCAAATTACGGCGTGACGGAGGAAGAGTTGTACCGTGGCGGCTGGCACGTCTATACGACCTTCGATCCGAAAGTACAGGATGCGATGATCGCGGAGTACGCCAACGCGAAAAACTTCCCGAAAGACGGCGCAAAACGCGGCGTCGAGTCCGCGATGATTGTCGTGGATGCGAAAAACGGCGGGATCGCCGGAATGATGGGCGGCCGCAATTACGCCGCAAAAGGCTTTAACTACGCGACCGATATGAAGCGTCAGCCAG
This sequence comes from Brevibacillus sp. HD3.3A, assembly GCF_013284375.2. Lineage (NCBI taxonomy): Bacteria > Bacillati > Bacillota > Bacilli > Caryophanales > Paenibacillaceae > Brevibacillus > Brevibacillus sp. HD3.3A. The sequence continues at coordinate 4,437,382 of NZ_CP085874.1, read as the reverse complement.
GTTCCAGCTTCAAGCCGCTGGCGGTGTACGCGCCTGCGGTTGATATGGACGGCAGAAAATGGGGGCCGAACTCTTCCCTCAGCAACAAAAAGCAAAGCTTCAACGGCTATGAGCCGCGCAACTACAACAACAAATACAGCGAAACGGTGAGCATGAACCGCGCCCTGATCGACTCGCTCAACGTGCCTGCTGTTTGGCTGTTAAATGAAATCGGAGTCAATAACGGGCTGGATTACCTGAAAAAATTCGGCGTCGACCTGGCGCCGGAGGACCGCAACCTGGCCATCGCCCTCGGCGGTCTTAGCCAAGGGACGTCTCCGTTGAAAATGGCGCAGGCGTACACGACTTTTGTCAACGGCGGGGTTATGTCGGAAGCGCACACGATTGCCAAAATCGAAAACAAGAGCGAAGGCGTCGTTCGTGAATACGAAGACAAGCAAACGCAAGTGCTTAAGCCGCAGGCGGCGTGGACGGTTCACACGATGCTGGAGCGGGCGGTTCAGGAAGGGACGGGGAAAGCTGCCCGAATCTCTGGCCGTCATGTAGCCGGAAAAACCGGGACGACCCAATCGATTGCCGGAGACAGCGGTGTGAACAAAGACGCCTGGTTTGTCGGCTATACGCCAGAATACGTCGGAGCGGTCTGGATGGGCTTCGATCCCGAGGACAAACAGCATCTGATGCGTCAGGGAAGCAGCTTGACGGCGCAAATGTTTTCCAAAGTGCTCGCAGCAGGTCTGAAGGGCGTGAAGGCGACAGATTTCCAACCGCCAGCAGGTGCCGTCGAAGAACAGCCGGAAGAAGAGACAGTGCAGCCGCTGCAACTGGCAGCAGACCTGACTATGGAAAACAACCAGATGAAAGTAGTCTTGAGCTGGATTGGCGGTTCTCCTGATTACACGTATGACGTCTACCGCGTCAAGCAAAATGACGAGCGCGTGCTGATCGCTTCCGGCTTGAAGGATACGACTTATGTCGATGTGCTGGATGATCCGAACCAGTATCGCTATGTGGTGGTTCCGCGCAACGCCCAGGGCGAGGAGCAGACTCCTTCCCCGATCACCAAGATTAACATGCAAAATCTGGAAAACCTGATTAACGACGGAGAAGAGCACCACGAGGACGGCAACAATCAGGGACAAAATCCGGATGAAAACAATAACGGCAATGGCGACGGCTCTGTGACGATTCCGCCGAATTTCGGCGGCGACAACCAGGGCAACAACAGCAACAACGGCGGCCAGCCGAACGGTCAGAATCCGAATCCGGGCCAGGGCAATACGGGCAACCCGGGAAACCCGGGAAATCCTGGAGAGATTCCGCCTGATATCGCCAATCCGGGAGCCAACCAGCCGGGGGGAGTTTCTGACGGCAGCCAGCAGCCAGTACAGCCTGTAGACGGCGGCCAACAGCAGCCGCCAGCAAATGGAACAACCGGCGGCTGAGCGGCATAGGATAGACAACTCGACAGATTCAGCTATTTGCACATCTTCTTTCGCGTGGTACAATACCAGTAAATCGGGAGACAGGGGGGACAGTCCATGTCTGACTTCGCACAAAGAGATTTGCCCACTTTTTTCAAGGAACAACTTAGCCGAGCCAAAGTGAATTTTGAGCGAGCTCTCGACTGTAAACATACCGATTTTGACGACCTGTACCCATATATGAACGAGCAGCCACAGTTTTTCTGGTACAAACGCTACGTCGCTTGGTCAGAGCTGTTGACTGTCGTGCGGTTGGCGGAGGAATTAGGCGTCGAATGGACAGAAGATTTCAGTGAGCAGCAGGTGGAGTTTATCAAAGGCAAGGTTCTGCAAGGCAAAGTGCTCGACTACTGGAATCCGGAAGAAGAACAGGAAGAAACGATCAGTCAGTTGGAAGAAGAAAAATAAGACCAAATACAAGTAGCGCGTTCCCGCTTGGGGAGCGCGCTTTTTTCGTCCGCGGATGCGGGTTCGGCGACTGGCTTGGATGGAATCTCCACGTAACCAGACGAAGGGCTGATTCGTCTTTTCAAAGGAAAAAGGCTGCACATTAATGCAGCCAGGTGTAAATGACTTGTGGCGTTTCTTCTTCCGGTCCCGCCGGAAGGACGAACAAAGGCGGATTGCTCCACGGGCTTGCGGGAGCAGGGGCATCCGAGATGATAAATTCGGTGCCCAGTGAGACGAAGGAGTACAGTTCCTCCACAGCGGCATTGAGCAAGCGCACACAGCCGAGAGACACGGAGGTTCCGATGCTCTCCGGATGGTTGGTGCCGTGGATCGCATAGCCGTTTCCTTGAAAAACCATCCCTCGTGTGCCGTATATGTTGTCATGGCCGCGCGGTTTGTTGATTTTTTGCAAGATCGTATAGTACCCCTCTGGCGTCGAGTCGTTTTTGCCGATGCCCGCCGGATAGCTGCGCACGAGATGCGTGCCGCTCAAAAGCTGGAGCGTGTGCGACTTTTGTGCAAGGCGAACTTGCAGCGGTTCCAAAGGCGACAGCGGCTCAGGATAGCCGGGAAGCGGCAGGACATCGCGCAAGCTTGCCCATGCCGCTCCGCTCTGAAAAGCAGCGGGGTGATACGGATAGCTTTCCAGCAAGAGACGTTTTGGCGGAACAGGGATTTGCGGCAAATAGTTGCCGGGGTAGCTTGCTGCCAAATCTGCCAGCCTGGTTGGAAGGGTCCCTTTTTGTTGATAGTAGCGATAGAGGGCATTGCGCAATGTCAGCACGTGCTGGAGTGTTTGCTGCTCGGTTACGAGGTCTGTGCGCGCTGTTGCAAGCGCCGCCTCCTGAGCGAAGCTGGCTGGCGCTGCAAACCAGCGCTGGCTGATGACACTCCGGCTGGCGGGATTGTATTGCACAATCCCTTTCACCTGTTTGGGCTGATAAAACAACAGTGGCGTAAACAGCGGCGATCCGGGCACTTCCGGAACGACGATGACTGTATACGGCTGTGTCAGCGCCGGACGACGCCCCTCTACATAACGGCGAACCTGGCTCTGCAATTGTTTCGGGTCAAGTGCCGCAGGAACCGCAATCACCTCGACATGAGGCTGCGATCCAGCAGGAGTGCCGACAGGCTTTTCCGCTGTCTGTGTGCGGGCAGCAGGAGCGGCATCTTGCAAAGGCCCGGGTGAGAACACAAACTGGGCGTACAAAAAGGCGAGTGCCGCCAGAAGCAAGCGTGCCTGGTTGCGCCAGTTCTGGCGTTTTTGCTCGCGAAGCAATTTTTGATAGGCGTCTCGCGCCTCGTTAAAATAAGGGCCTTGTTTGGCAAAAAGACTTTGTCTGTAAGCGGCGAGCGCCTGCTGCGTGTCGCCTTGCGCTTCTTTTGCTTGGCCAAGATGGTACCAGCCAATCGCTTCATCCGGGTGTTGCTGGGTAAACCACCGGTAGAAGGAGAGGTCGCTTTGCTCTGGATATTTCATATGAAAGGCGCTTTTTTCCTGAAGAAAGGAAACCTTGTCCACCGATACTCCCCCCTATATGGTTGTATCGGCGTGGCTCGGCAAAAAAGTGAGTGTGGAGGGGAAAATAATGGTTTATTTACGGACGATCAAGCTGTTACGCGAGAAGTTTCCCGAGGCGGGGCGGTATCCGTTTGACCTGCCGTCGCTGCGAAATTTGGAGGCGATCGAGCTGGACACGAGCGTGACTTTTTTGGTCGGGGAAAACGGTTCGGGCAAGTCGACGATGCTCGAAGCCGTCGCGTATCAGTGCGGCTTTCACACGGCTGGCGGATCGCGCAACAATTATTATGACGTCCACAAGTCCGAAGCGAGTCTGGGCGACTATATCCGGCTTTCCTGGCTTCCGAAGCAGACGAACGGTTTTTTCTTGCGGGCCGAGAGCTTTTACCAGTTTGCCAGCCACATCGACTCGATCGGCGGCAGCGGCAGTTACGGCGGGAGGTCGCTGCACGCGCAATCGCACGGGGAAGCGTTCATGTCGCTGTTCACCAACCGCTTCAACAGCAAAGGCATTTACTTGCTGGACGAACCTGAGGCGGCCCTGTCGCCCAAACGTCAACTGGCCTTCTTGTTTTTGATGCGGGAACTGGTGGCAGAGGGCGCGCAGTTTGTGATCGCGACTCATTCCCCGATTTTGATGGGCTTTCCCGGAGCGAAAATCTTCAGCTTTGACGAATCGCCTGTGCAGGAAGTGCGGTATCAGGAGACGGAGCACTACCAACTGACCCGGCGGTTTTTGGAGAAGCCGGCTGCTTTTTTAGACGAATAACGATTTTTTTTAAAATATCCTGTCACAAAAAAGGTCCCGGCGGTTTCTATAAGGTGTAGAACGCGATAGAAGCTGAGTCAGCGGCCTTTGCAGGAAGGAGGAGACGTGATGGAGGTGCAGGCAAAACTGGCGATGAACCAGACGCGGGTGCAAGACGATGCAGACTCGTTTCACGATCTGTTTACCGCTTACTACCCGTTCGTTGTCCGGCAGGCGATGCGGATTGTCCGCGAGCAGCAAGCAGCAGAAGATGTCGCTCAGGAAGTGTTTCTCTCCTTTTACGATACAGATCGCTCCACTGTAGAGAATATCCCGGCTTGGCTATCCAAAGCGGCACTCTATGCAGCCTGCAACTATTTGCGATCAGAGAAGCGCAGGCAGGATAGGCAGGAGCGCACTACTGCGGATCAGGCGCACACCACGCCGTCATCCGAGGAAGCATGGCTGGAAAAAGAAGCGATCAGCCACGTGCAAGAGGTGCTGGACGAGCTGGATGAGCGTGAGCGTACTTTGCTGGTCATGAAATACTCCGGCTTTCCCTACGCCGAGCTGGCAAAAGCGACTGGAACTCCGGTTCAATCTGTCGGAACGATTTTGGCGCGAGCGAAAAACAAATTTCGCAGGCTATACGAGCGGATCAGGGGGGAAGAGGGATGAAATGTGCAGATACGGGCTTTATCCAGGCTTTTCTGGATGGAGAGTGCGAAGCCCGGGAAAGCGAGCAGTTCCGCAGTCACCTGACGGAGTGCGAGCAATGCCGTGCTCGCCTGGATGAGCTGATGGCTTTGGATGTCTGGTCGCGGGAACAGATCGAAGCAGACGTATTCGCCCGTGCCGATCAGGTGAAAGTGAACACGGACGCAGCTTGGCAGCGGTTTTCGCAAACAGTAGGAAAGGCAAACAAGAGCAATCAGTTGCGTGAGTGGAATCACCACAAAGAGCGCAAAGCAAAAAGGAGCTGGAACGAAATGAACAAATCGACGAAACGCTGGGTAACAGCGGCATCGGCAGCAGCTGTGGTCGCCGTGTCTCTGTCTTTTCCGCAAGTACAGGCGGCGGCTAATGACTTTTTGTCCATGTTTCGCATGAGCAAAGTCGAATTTGTCAAAGTGACGCAAGAAGACTTGCAAGAAGTGGAAAACTGGATGGCAAGCGGCAAAGCCGGGGAGATCGATCTGAAAGGAATCGGAAAGATCGAGATCGACGGAATGGATGACAACAAACAGGAAAGCCGTAACCACTACTACAACAACCGGGAAGCTGCGGAAAAAGCGGGAGTCAAGCTGCCGTCAGTGCCTGCCGACATGGCTGTGGAAGGGGTAGAAGTTACCTCGCCGTATCGCATGCATCTCGAAATCGACACCGAGCGGGCAAACAAGCTGCTTGCCCAACTGCAAATCGATGCTCGCTTCGACGACGAGCTGAATGGCAAGCGCATCTCGCTGGAAGTGCCGAAAATGCAAACAACATATATCGGCACCGGAAAAGAGAGCTATTCCTACACGATTGTGGACGCGCCTGAGCTGAAAGCTCCCGATGGCGTAGATCTGGAAAAGCTGCGCGAGACGATGCTGGCTCTGCCGTTTATCCCGGAGCAAGTGAAAAAGCAAATGCTTGACATCAAAGACTGGAAACATACGATTCCTGTTCCGTACATGGCGGACGGCAAAAGCGACATGAAAGAAGTCAAAGTGAACGGCGAAGAGGGTATGCTGCTCACAAGCGAGTACAATACGCATCTCGTTTGGCAAAAAGACGGGAAAATCCACATTTTGGATGGCAGCGAAAAGCGTGGAGAAGAACTTCTGGCTTTGGCAAAACAGCTGAACTAAAGAAGCAGCATAAAGCGAAATATAAAGCGGAATGGCAGAGTTTTCCTGTAGGGGAGGCTCTGCTTTGTCCCGTTTTCCGCTAAAGTTTCAAGTTTTAGGAGGCATGAGATGTCCAATTACGTAATCGAGACCTGGGATTTGTCCAAGCAGTACAACGGCAAGGCGGGCTGCAAAAACATCACTTTGCAAGTGCCGCGTGGCAGTGTGTTTGGATTTCTCGGGCAAAATGGCGCGGGGAAAAGCACGTTTGTCAGAACGATGCTCGGTCTGCTGCACCCGACAGCGGGCAAGGCCGTCATGCTTGGGCATCCGATCGGCACGGTGGAATCGCGGCAAAAGGTCGGGTATTTGCCGGAGCTGTTTCGCTACCCCGATTGGCTGACGGGCCAACAGCTCCTGGAGCACCACGCCCAGCTGTGCGGATTGTCCCGTTCCCAGGGCAAAGCGGTCATCCGGGATGTACTGGAGCAGGTAGGGCTGGCAGGGCGTGAGCGCGAGCGCATTCGCGGCTATTCCAAAGGCATGCAGCAGCGCATCGGAATCGCTTGTGCGCTCTTGTCCGATCCCGAGCTGATTTTTTTGGATGAGCCGACCTCGGCGCTGGACCCGATTGGGCGAAAAGAAGTGCGCGAGTTGATTACCAGGCTCCGCGATCAAGGAAAAACGATTTTTCTCAACAGCCATTTGCTGAGCGAGATGGAGAGCGTCTGCAACTATGTAGGGATTATTCACCGCAGCGAGCTGGTCGTGCATGGAGATTGGCGCAAGCTGAGCAGCGTTGCCCCGCAGGTGGAGCTTACGGTGGAAGCGGCGAGTTTTTCGGCGGGGGAGGAGCTTCCGGCATTCGTGACAGAGAGCAGATTGCTCAGGGAAGCTGCTTCTCGTGCCACGTGGCTTTTGACTCTGGATCAGGACAACCGGGTTCCGGCTCTTTTGCAGGCGCTGGTTGGCCGAGGCGCGGCGGTACATGAGGTTGTGCAAAAGCAGCAATCGCTGGAGGAAGTATTTTTGTACTGGGTGCAAAAGAAGGAGGGGGAAGCACATGTGGCCGATCATGAAAATCACGTATAGGGAGATGATCTCCAAGCGGATTTTTACGATTACGATATTGATGTCGCTGGCTTTCCTGTTGCTGTTTGGCGTAGCGACCTGGTATGCGGCGCGGGAAATGAACGAGTCATGGGGTGGCAGGGCAAGTGACATGCTGCTGCAAAAAAACTTTTTCTCCACGCAACTGCTCGGCATGGGCCTGTACTTTGGTTCGTTCATTACGGCGCTGCTCGCGATCCTGAGCAGTGTCGGCAGTATTGCCCACGAAGTCGAGAGTCATCAGATTGATACGTGGTTGGCCCGGGCGTTGCCGCGCCACCGATACGTCCTGGGGAAGTTCGGCGGATTGACGAGCATGCTTGTCCTCTATGCGCTCCTGATGTTTCTCGGCATTCTCGGGATCAATCAATGGGTTGGCGGAGGCATGCTGGCGGTTGACGTGAGTGCGCAGCAAATAGGGACTTCGCTCGGGTATTTTATCCTGATGCCAGTGATTCTCGTCTGCGTCTCCTTGCTGCTCAGCAGCATCACGACGACGGTAACAGGCGGCATCATCCTGATCATTTTGTACGGAATCAGCTTCATCGGCGGGTTTGTCGAGCAGATCGGGTCGATTTTGGGGGAGAACGCACTGATCAACATCGGGATTATATCCAGCTTGTTGTTTCCTACCGATTCGCTGTTCAGACAATCGACGGTCGCGCTTTTCGAGGCAGCGGAGGACCCGATTTCGTTTGCTTCCCAGGGGATATTTGGCACCACGTCTCCGCCAAGCCAGTTGATGTTTTTCTACACGCTGTTTTACGGCGCGGCGACGCTGGCGCTGGCTGTCCGGTTGTTTGGAAAGCGGGATGTGTAGATCGCACAAAGATGAAAATAATAGCAGCCCGAGCCGTGAAGAGACGGACTCGGGCTTTTTTCTGGGAAAAACGTCGAGACGTTTTTCATGAAATGGGATGTGAGTGCTTGCGGTCAACAGGACGGTCTAGCGTGTGTCAAGGTGGTCGGATTGCGGGGGAGCGGCTGGTTCTTTTTGTTCGCCTTTTTGTAGAAGCTGGATCAATTGGTCCAGCTTTTCATTTCGTTCTTGGTCGAGGGCAATTTTGTTGTTCATGAACCGGATCAGGCTAATGAGCAAATAAATGATCAGGCCGTAAAACAAAAGCATGATGAACAGTGGGATGGATGCGATTCCGAAATCGAGCATGCAAACCTCCGTTTGGAAAAATATAGGTTGTCACTATTGTACCATTTAAACGAATAAGCAGACAGGCGTATCGTGAATTTTATGACGTTTATGACAAAAATGCGGGTAAAACTGTTTATGCGCAAATTGTATTCGGATTTTTACGAACATTGCTATAATGACAGCAGCAAATGAAAGCGCATTCGTACACGTTGTTGTAAGCGCATTCTCCCAAGGAGGAAAAAGGTATGCTGTCATGGCTTGGCTTTTTAATGGTAGCCGTTTTCATGTATTTGATCATGTCGAAGCGACTTTCGGCTTTGGTTGCACTTATTGTGGTTCCTGTTGTGTTTGCTTTGCTCGGCGGCTTTGCGGATCAGCTTGGCACGATGATGCTTGCCGGTATCAAGCAGATTGCGCCTACGGGAATCATGCTGCTGTTTGCCATCCTGTACTTCGGAATCATGATGGATGCTGGCTTGTTTGATCCGCTGATTGCGAAAATATTGCAGATCGTCAAGGGCGATCCGCTGAAAATCGTCGTCGGTACGGCGATTCTCGCCAGTCTGGTCGCATTGGACGGAGACGGTACGACGACTTACATGATTACGGTCACGGCCATGTTGCCGCTGTATCAACGAATGGGGATCAAACCGATGATTTTGGCGGTCATTCCGATGCTTGCGCTGGGCGTCATGAACATGGCGCCGTGGGGCGGTCCGACTGCGAGAGCGATGAGTGTGTTGGGACTGGACGCATCCGAGCTGTTTACTCCGCTCATTCCTGCCATGGCTGCCGGGATCGCTTGGGTCATTTTCGTCGCCTGTATATTGGGCAAAGCAGAACGGAAACGGCTGGGGATTATCGAGCTTGGCGGTGCATCTCGCGCATCGTCGCCAGCACAAGCCGAGTTGGCGGCGGCTCATGAAGCAACTGCGAGCAAGCGTCCACAGTTGCTCTGGTTTAATCTGCTGCTGACCGTTGCGCTGATGCTCGGACTTATCACCAGCTTTTTGCCTTTGCCCATCTTGTTCATGATCGCGTTTGCCATCGCGCTGTTGATCAACTATCCCAAAATGGAAGACCAGAAGGAGCGGATCGCAGCGCACGCGGGCAACGCTCTCGCGACTGTCTCGATGGTCTTCGCTGCCGGAATTTTTACGGGCATTTTGACCGAGACAAAAATGATTGACGCCATGTCGAATACGGTTGTCTCCTGGCTGCCGGACTCGCTTGGCTCGCACATGCCTGTATTGGTCGCTTTGACCAGCATGCCTTTTACGTATTTCATGTCCAACGACGCCTATTATTTCGGCGTGGTGCCGATTTTGGCAAATGCGGCAGCAGCATATGGAGTCGATCCGGCAGAGATCGGGCGGGCGTCGATTCTCGGCCAGCCCTTGCACGTTTTGAGTCCGCTGTTTGCCGCTCAATATTTGCTGCTGGGGATGGTTGGCGTGGACTACGCGCAGACGCAGCGCTTTATTATGAAATGGGCATTCGGCACTTCGCTTGTCATGATCGTTGTCGCGTTGCTTACGGGAGTGCTCACGTTGTAGCAGAGAACTTGCGAACTTGCGGGAAAAAGGGGCCGGGCGAAGGGCCTCTTTTTCAGTTGGACGCAAAATTGGGTTACAATGAGAAGAAGGGGGGAGAGGAACGTGCGTTTTCACAGCAAGCTGATGTTGATCATCTGTTCGCTCCTGCTGGGTGTCATCGTGATTTTGGGGATTACGTTTGAGCGGATGCTCGCGGATGCCCTGGAAAAAGAGATTGGCAGACGGGCGTTGGACACGGCGAAAACCGTGGCGCAAATGGAGGAAATCAAGCAGGCGTTTTACACAGAGGACCCGGCCAAAATTATCAATCCGATTGCGGAAAAAATCCGGGTAAGCACGAACGCCGCTTTTATTACAGTTGGCAATTTGCAAGGGATTCGCTACTCCCATCCAGACCCGGATGAAATCGGCAAGCCGATGGTCGGGGGCGATAACGAAACGGTGTTCGAAGGAAACTCGATCATCTCGGAAACGGTCGGATCGCTGGGGCCTGGCCTCAGGGGAAAAACGCCGATCTATAATGAAGCAGGGCAAGTGATAGGAGTCGTATCTGTCGGATTTTTGTTTGCCGATATTAATGAGACGATTGAAGCGTACCGCGACCGGATTGTGCTCGTCGGGATCATCATGCTGCTTTTGGGCGTCGTGTGTACGATGCTGCTTGCCCGGAATGTCAAAAAAGCGATTTTCGGCTTGGAACCAGCGAGCATCGGACGGTTGTATCAGGAGAACCAGGCTGTGCTTGAATCGATTCGCGAAGGCATTGTGGCGGTCAACGAGACAGGGGCGATCACGCTTGCCAATCAGACGGCGCAACGACTGCTCGGCCAAAAGCAGGAAAAGGAGCGCGATTGTTTGACAGAGAAGCAGGACGACCTGGTGCACGCGCTTGGCCTCACGGAAGTAATCGAGACGGGGGAAGCCGAGTTTGACCGCGAAGCGCTGGTGAACGAGCAGGTGCTGATTGTCAACCGCGTGCCGATCAAGGATGCGAACAACCAGATCACGGGCGCTGTCGCCAGCTTCCGCAACCGTTCGGAATTGTTCGAGGTGACACAGGAGCTGTCCAGGGTAAAGGAATATGCTGAAGTGCTCCGCTCGCAAACGCACGAGTATTCCAACAAGCTGCACCTGATCTCCGGTTTGATCCAGTTGGAGTCGTATCAGGAAGCGATCCAGTTTATCTCGTCTGAGCTGGATGCACACGTCAGCCATACGCGATTCATTTTGCAAGAGGTGCCAGACCCGCTGATCGCCGGACTTTTGCTCGGCAAGCTGAATCAGGCCAATGAGCGCAAAATTGAGCTGAAAATCGATCCGGAAAGCAACTTCCGCGAAATTCCAGCGGCTATTGATCGCGCCCAACTGATTGTCATTTTGGGAAATTTGCTCGATAATGCGATGGATGCCGTCTGGGCACCGGGCGCCTTTGCCCAGGAGATCACGATCTTTTTGCTCGATATGGAAGAGGTGCTGTTGATCGAAGTAGAAGATCGCGGCCCAGGCATCTCGCGGGAACATGCCGAGCGGGTATTCGAGCTTGGCTTTTCTACCAAGCAGCAGCCGAATCACGGGTACGGCCTGCATCTGGTGCAACAAGCGGTTTCCAAGCTGCATGGCAATATTACGCATACAGGTAATCCGGCGGGCGGAACTATTTTTACGGTGACGCTGCCGAAAGAGGTTTGAACGTCGCAGATGAAGGAGGGAGAGCTGTATTGAAGAGCATGGCGGGAAAAAGCGCAATACGGGTTTTGATTGTAGAGGACGATTTGAGGATTGCCGAAGTAAATCGTCGCTTTGTGGAAAAGGTGGAAGGGTACGAGGTTGTCGGCATTGCGACCAATGCCCAGGAAGCCAGGGATCAGCTGGAGCTGCTTCAGCCCGATTTGGTGCTGTTGGACATTTATTTTCCGGACATGGACGGACTGGATTTCTTGTCTGTGATCAAGGAGCAGTTTCCCGCGTGCGACTGCATCATGCTGACAGCAGCCAAAGAGGTGGATACCGTCGTAGAAGCGATACGCTACGGCGTCTTTGATTTCATCACCAAGCCGCTGATTTTTGCCCGCCTGCAACAGACTTTGCAGAGCTACCAGGAGTTCAGGCAAAAAGTGCGGGAGTGGAAACAGGACAGGGAGCAAATCAGCCAGGCCCAGATTGATGAGCTGATTTCCCGGACAAGCAGCAAAAAACCAGCGGAAGGAAGAGCCGTCAAAGGGATTGATCAGATTACACTGGACAAAATATCCGGCTATCTGATGCAAACACAAGAAGCTACTACCGAGCTGGTCAGCAAAGAAACGGGCATCAGCCGTTCAACGGCCCGTCGCTATTTGGAGTATCTGGTTGCTATTGGCGAAGCCGTCGCTGACCTTTCCTACGGCGTGGTTGGACGGCCAGAACGTGTGTACAGAATGGTGAGCGGGCGAAAAGACGGCAACTGAACAACTAGCGGCTTTTCAGGATTAAACCAGCGGATGAGCGCCGCCGACCATGTCGGACAGCTCCTTTTTCCGTCTGGTTTTTTCTTTGTACATGGCTGCATCAGCTTGCTCGATCATGTCCTCGATCGTTACATCCATACCAGAGCAGAAATAAAACAGTCCGTGGCTCGCCGTAATGAGGTACGGCTTTTTCTGGGCGGCATTGATCGCCAAAAACTGCTGCCAGATGACGTCCCAAAGCGCATCGACTGCTTCTTGCGACTTGCCGGTAAAGAGGATGATGAACTCGTCACCGCCGTAGCGAAACAAAATGTCGTCAGCGCAGATGACGCCTCTGATCACATCGCACACCGTCGTGATCAGCGCGTCGCCCTCCCGGTGTCCGTACTGGTCGTTTACTTGCTTGAGATTGTTGATGTCGACGAAGCAAATCGTGCATGAAATCCAGGAGCTGCGGGATTCAGCGACGATCTGTTGCAGGGCTTCGATCCCGCTCCGGCGATTCAACTGACCAGTCAGCAAGTCGATCGAGGCGTGCTTTGCCAGCTCGCTTTCTACTTTTTTCAACTCGGTGATGTCTGTCATCCCGGATAAAATGCACGGGATGTTGTCGTACTCGATCACTTCATAGTGAACCATGGCCCAACGGGTAAAGCCCGGCGCGCTTTTTTGCTGGAGCACGTGGTTTTTGATGCTGCCTGTTTTGCGCAGTTGCTCGACGACTTCCTGGCGATCTGCTGCGTCTTGAAAAACATAGCTCGTGTCGTAACGTTCTTCGTCACCTGCTGTGCAGGGCCATTCTTTTTGGGCGCGCTCGTTCATCAGCAAAATGCGCCCGTCAGAGAGACGGGAGAGAAGCAGCGGGTACGGATTGATGTCAAACAATTTGCGCAAATTTTCCGCTGATTCCTTTTGCTCACGCTTGTAGTTGAACTCTTTTTTTCTATAAGAATGGAAAGCAAGCACGATGAAAAAGGAGATGCACACCGTCATGCTCGTATTGATCTGTTTGGCGTGAAGCGAGAAATCATCCTGGGGAATTTGCGCCAACACATACAGAAACAGCAAGTGACAAGGCACAAGAATATAGGCGAAGTACCGCGGGCGCAGCGGAAAGACGGCTGCAACCCCGATGAGCACGACGACGTAGGCGTCAATATTTCCCGAGAGTCTGTGGCTGTTCAAAGACGACAGAGCGCTTGCTAGGACGTAGCCCGCCACGAACAAAATGATCAGAGAGTGCGGCCAGGAGGAGCGCATGAAGCTTTCGCTCTTCTGAAATTTTTGATAGATGAAGACGAGAATCAAGGAGGCGATAAAGCCTGATGTATGTATAGAAGTAAGCGTGTAAAGAAACAGCGGATTGCCGACGTCTTTAAGCAGGACGAGATCGACGTACAGAAAGACGGGATAGCACAAAAGCAAGAATATCGAGGTCATCCGTAACCGCGCGAACAAAAGGCTGTTATTCCATTCGTGAAAGGCATCATCGTAGCGATTCATATGCTTTTCTCCCAATCCTTTGCTTGAAAGATCGAAAAAACCCCACGCAAGCACGAGCTGTATCCATAGCGTGTTCGCGTGGGAGTCATTTACTTGTAAAAGCGTTGCGCTTCGCTTACTTTATCAAGCAGCTGGCTTCTACCCGGTAGATTCGCTGTCCTCTGGAAGAAAAGCGCTCTTCGTACTCGGTCATCACGTTTTCTTCTGCGAGCTTCGATTGGTGAAGATCAAAGGTGATGTTCTTCATCTGAAAGCGCTCGGCAGCGAATTGATTGAGGGAGAACTCAAACAGCTTTTCGTTGTCGGTCTTCATATGAATTTCGCCGTCTTGGGTGAGCACCTGGCGATAGTTGTTCAGGAAGCTGGCGTAGGTGAGGCGGCGCTTGGCATGGCGCGCCTTTGGCCACGGATCGCTGAAATTCAAATAAATCCGGGCAATTTCATGATCGGCGAACAGTTCACTGATCTTGGAGGCGTCGAACTGGATAAATGCCAGATTCGGAATCGTCTCGTACTCGGTTCGCTGCAAGGCCCGCAAAACAACCTCTGCTTTCAGTTCAACCGCAATGAAATTCGTATCAGGGTGACGCTTTGCCAGTGTATTAATGAAGCGTCCCTTTCCACAGCCGATCTCCACGTGGATCGGATTGTCATTTCCGAAGCGTTCCTTCCATCTTCCTTTATAGGAAAGCGGGCTGTCTACAAATGTCGGATATTCACGCAGGGCCGCTTCGGCGCCTGGGATGTTACGCAGTCGCATATGTTCCTCCTTCAAAACGAACTCCTATCTACTTTACGATGACTCTCAACAGGTTGCAAGCATAGAGAAGAGAGAGAAGGAAGAAACCATTTTTGCCCGCGTGAAAATAGCGCGAAAAGGGATTTTTTGCAAGTGGGTATAGGTCATAAGTCGCATATGATGCGGACAATCGGCGAATCGCACTGGATACAATTGGACAAAACCGGAGGAACATTTTGGCATGAAAATAAACTGAAAATTTAAGGAATGCCTGTTACAGCGGGCTTGAGGGCGTCAAGCGGAAATCACATCCATTTGTTCAATCGGTTTCTGCCAAGTTTTTGGTAATTTCACAGCACGACAGCTTTGGTAAAGTAGAGAACAAGTGAGAGGTCACCCAAACTTTGCATAAATAAAGCTTCTACCGAAACCATCTCGTAGAAGCGCGTTCTGTCAAAAGGGAGGATGAACAACATGAAATTGCGAAAAACCCTCATCGGAATCGTAATGGGATTGACTTTAGGAGTAACAGCGATTGCACTGCCAATGCCAGGAGAGCAAAATGTAGCTCACGCAGCCTGGACGCAAGCGAAGGCAGACAAAGTCATCAGCACAGGTAAAAAATATCTGGGGACCCCCTATAAATTTGGTGCAAAGAGCTCGACAACAGCTGTTTTTGACTGCTCTTCTTTCACGCAGCGCGTATTCCGTGTAGCAGTAGGCAAAAGCTTGCCACGTACCTCGCGTGACCAGGCGAAAAAAGGCGTGAGTGTGTCCAAGGCCAACCTGAAAAAAGGGGATTTGGTATTTTTCAAGGCGAGCACGACGACGAAGTCCAAGCGGATTACTCACGTTGCTATTTATGCGGGAAACAACAAGATTCTACATACCTACGGGCAACCGGGTGTGACCTTTACCGCATTTAAAGGAACGTCCTGGGAGAAGCGCTTCGTTTCTGCGCGACGTGTTCTGTAGCTGATTCTTTGTTCTCTTACTTAGTAATACGTCTCGCAGCGCAGATTGTTGCGAGAAAAGCGCAAGCAAATTTTGGAAAAGAACAAGCCGCAATGCTTCTCGGAACGATCCTTTGTGGATCGTTCTTTTTGTATACGTGCGAAAATGGTAGAAAAGTGACTGATAATGTTTATGGTAAACTACAATATGTATGTTGTTCATTCATAAGCCGTTTATGTAAAATGAACACAGGCATACGCAGGGAAAGTGTGGAATTTAGGGCTTTACTACCTCTTTAAAAGTAGTGTATAGTGCGAAATTAGAAAGAAAACTGCTTTTCTGGAACTTTTTTCATAGGTAAAATTACCTATATTGTCATTCTTGTACATATTTTATGACAAGGGGAAAGGAAAAATGATGGTTACTACGCGTACGCCACGCAAACGGCGGGTTCTGCCGTGGAGTGCATGGATGATTGCAAGCTCTTTGCTTGTCGGCTGCCAGTTTGGGGTTGAAGAAGCAAACAACGTTCCGAAAGCGAATACGACTCAAACGATTCCCGCGAGCAACGGTGAGAAGAGCAAAGTCATTCCTTTTGTATATACAGCAAAGAAAGAACTGACCCTGACCTTCAACGGGATGGGGGATGACGCAACCATGAAGAAGCTGCTGGACGAGCTGGACAAGTACCAGATCAAAGCGACCTTTTTTCTCCCGGGGATGCGGGTTGCGGAAGAGCCGGAGATCGCCAAGGAAATCCTCAAGCGAGGGCATGAAATCGAGAACAACACGCTGAATCACTTGGACGATGCCCAACTCAGCTATGAGCAAATCTACAAAGAGATTCAGCTTGGCAACGACGTAATCAAAAAGCAGACCGGAGTCACTCCAAGCTATGTGCGCACCAAATCGGGGGATGTTACCGATAATGTCCGTCTGGCTGCGGCTGCGTTGGGAATGAAAGGCGTAGTCAGCTACAGCATCAATCCGAAAGACCGGGACATGAAAAAGGATGCAAAGGCGATTGGCGAGTACGTGGAGAGGTTCATGACCAGGGGCGGGATTATTACGATGAATACAGACATCAATCCCGAAGTGATTCCCGCCATCTCCTATATTGCGAAAGCGGCCAATGACATCGGCTACAAGCTCGTTCCGCTGGGGGAGCTTGTGAAAAACGGAGGAGAGCGCAAGCCGCTGGAACAAATTCCTGGCTATGATGCGGCAAAAATTAATCCCGACACGAAAAATGCCACCTATCACCTCATCTATCAGATGGAGACGAACGAACCGAAAATTGCCCTGACTTTTGACGACTGGGGCAGCGACAAGACGGTTACGAAGATTCTCGATATTTTGGAAGAGCACGATGTCGTCGCGACCTTTTTCCTGCGGGCAAAAGGGGTAGAGGACAACCCCAACCTGGCGCGGGCGATGGTGGAAGGCGGGCACGACGTGGCGAACCACAGTTACAGCCATCCGGTCGTCACGACGATTTCGCCGCAGGAGTTGCAAGAAGACTTGGTGAAAGCGCACCGTGTCATTACAGATGCGATTCAGCAGCAGCCTGTGATGCTGTTTCGTCCACCGACAGGAGTCGTTAACGACGAGACAGCCCGATTGATCTCGGCAGTCGGATACAAAAACATCGCGATGTACGACGTGACGATGCTGGACTGGGATGCCAGACACAGCGCCGATGATATCGTCAACGGAATCATGACCAAGACGAAAAACGGCAGCGTCATTTTGCTTCATATGCTCGACAACATACATACAGTTGAAGCGCTGCCTGTTGCCTTGGAAAAGCTGAAACAGAAAGGCTTCAAATTCGTCAAAATGGCTGACATGGTTCCAAAGTAAAACGCGGGAAAACTGCCTGGAATTGACTATAGCTGTTTTCTTTCATAAGGAGTAGTATGAAGGACTGTAGTCGAGGAATTTTCTTTGCGTATATCGGGAGAAAAGGAGAAAAGACATGCCCAAAAAGATAGGAAGAAACCAAAAATCATTCTTGTTTTCCATAGCCATGGCGATGCTTGCGATTGCCGTGTTAGCAGGATGCGCTCCGCTGCACGATCGGGGCCAGCCATTTGGCTACGCTGCGCAAAAAACCAAAACGACTCAAAAGATCATTCGCTATACAGGAGAAAAAAGCAAGGGCATTCCTTTCGTCTATACGACCAAGCGAGAACTGGCTCTTACCTTTAACGGGATGGCTGACAGCAAGAAGATGAAACAACTGCTCGATGCACTGGACAAGCAGCAGATCAAGGCGACTTTCTTTTTGCCTGGCATGCGTGTAGCCGAGGAGCCGAATCTGGCAAAAGAAATCGCTGCCCGCGGCCATGAGGTCGAGAACAATACACTGAATCTGCTCGATCTGAGCAAGCTTCCCTATGACAAGATCAGCTCCGAGATCAAGCTGGCCAAAGATGTCATTGAGAAGAAGGCAGGGATTAAAACACGTTACGTGCGAACAAAATCGGCGACCTATACCGATGACATTTTGTTGGCCGCAGCGGGCGCAGGCCATGAAGCTGTTATCTCCACCAGCCTGTTTTTGCATAACTGGGAAAAAGAGACAGAAGAACAAAAAATGCGCTACGTCAGAAAATACATCAATCGTGGCGGGATCATAACCATGGACACCGTTGAGAGCAAGCAACTCGCCGAGAATGTTGCTCTTTTGGCGCGGGCAGCAAACGATGCCGGATATCGCTTTGTTCCTTTGAAAGACTTGATTGCAGGCAGCCAAGAGAGAAAGCCAGCTGAGCAAATTGAAGGCTATGACGCTGCGAAAATCAATTTGGATGTTCAAAATGTTACTTATCGATATGTACAAAGAGACGAGTCAGACAAGCCGCAGATCGCCCTGTCTTTTGACGACTGGGGAAGCGATGCTACTGTCACAAAAATTTTGGACACATTGGACAAGTACCAGATTAAAGCTTCGTTCTTCTTGCGGGCCGACGGGGTGGCAAAAAATCCGAACCTCGCCAGAGCGATATATGAAGCAGGACACGATGTGGCGAACCACACGTACTCTCATCCCGTTTTGACCAAAATCACAGTGGCTCAGATGCAGGAAGAAATCGTCAAAGCGCATCAGATCATTACAGGCGCGATTCAGCAAAAGCCGACCATGTACTTCCGACCACCGACCGGAGCCATTAATGACAATACATTAAAAGCTATTTCAGCGACTGGTTACCATACCATTACGAACTTTGATGTAGATCCTTCCGATTACATGAAAACAAAGACGGCGGACGAAATTGCAAACATCGTCATCGAGAAAACAAAAAATGGCAGTGTGATCCTGCTGCACATGCTCGATGACATAAAAACCGTAGACGCGTTGCCAACCATCATTGAGAAGCTGCAAGAGAAAGGCTATACGTTTGTGAAAATGTCAGAAATGTTTGGTTCGTAATCGACAATGAGAGAGGAAGAAACATCATGGATCTGTTTGACGCAATTGTAGAGCGCCAGGAAAAAATTGCTGTCGTCGGACTCGGATATGTAGGGTTACCAGTAGCAGTTGCGTTGGCAGAAAAAGTGTCTGTAATCGGTTTTGATGTCAATCGTGCAAAAGTGGATAATTATCAAAACGGGCTATGCCCGGATGGAAGCATGGACGAGGAGCGGCTGCGAGCCAGTACGATTGACTTTACGTCAGATGAAACAAGACTGTCGGAAGCGCGGTTTTTCATCGTCGCCGTGCCCACGCCGATCAAGAGCGGCAATGTGCCTGATCTGCACTACGTACAGGCGGCGACGCGGACGGTAGCGAAACACATGCCGAAAGGATCGGTTGTCGTCTTCGAATCGACCGTGTATCCGGGAGTGACCGAGGAAATATGCATCCCGATACTGGAAAGCGAATCGAACATGCGCTGTGGAGAGGATTTCACAGTCGGCTATTCGCCGGAGCGCATCAATCCGGGCGATGACGTGCACCGTTTTGAATCGATCGTGAAGATTGTATCAGGCATGGACGAACAAACATTGGATACGGTGGCACGGGTGTACGGGCTGGTTGTGGAGGCGGGCGTGTATCGGGCGGAGAGCATCAAGGTCGCCGAAGCAGCCAAGGTCATTGAAAATGCCCAGCGCGACATCAATATTGCGTTCATGAATGAGCTTGCGATGCTGTTTCATCAGATGGGCATCGATACGAAGGCCGTGCTGCAGGCTGCCCGGACGAAGTGGAACTTTTTGCCGTTCACACCGGGTCTGGTAGGAGGGCACTGTATCGGCATCGATCCGTATTACTTGACCTACAAGGCAGAAGACAGCGGGTACCATTCCAAAATCATTTTGGCGGGTCGCCACATCAATGACGGGATGGGCAAATACATCGCGGAACAAATCATCAAGTCTGTCGTACGGATGAAGCTGGACGTCAAAAACGTGAAAATCGGCATCATGGGCTTGGCCTACAAGGAAAACTGCCCGGATATTCGCAACTCGAAAGTAGTGGACATTGTTTCCGAGCTTCACGAGTACGGGATTGTGCCGCTTATCGTCGATCCGCTGGCTGATCCCAGACTGGCGTACGAGGAATACCGGATCGAGCTTTCCCACCCGGATGCGCTGAAAGAATTGGACGTGGTGATCGTAGCGGTTCCGCACGCCTTTTTTGCCAGCATGAGTGTGGACGACTTCGATGCCATGTACGGAAGCGGTCAGACAAAAATGATTTTCGATATCAAAGGAGTTTATCAAAAAGCCGATTTTGTGAATAAGGGTTACCATTACTGGAGCTTGTAAGAGGGAGTGGAGAAGCGACAGTGATATTCAAAAAGAAAAAGAAAAATACAGATGAAGTGCTGACGGTTTCTCGAGCGGATCGGCGACTCCTCTCCAATGTTCCAGACCCAGAAAATATTCGGACACAGGCAGATCGAAGAGGACAGGCTGCGGATGTGGCTCAGGATGATCCAGCTTACCTGGACAGGTTGCGGATGCTGAGCCTGCGTTACATGGCCAATTTTGATGTCGTGGTCTACACGCGCAAGAAACAGAAAAAAAGCGCGTTCAAGGGGCGCGCAGTCGATATTTCCACAACAGGTCTTTTGTGCGAATTTGGGCCAGCTGCCCAAGAGCGGCTGTTTGTGGGAAAAACGGTTTCGATTCATTGCGATATTCCTCCAGGTACGATGCCGGAAGGATTTGAATCATCCGTCAAGTTAGAGGCGAAGGTCGTCCGAAACTTTACGAAGACCGAGGATGAGCAGGAGAAGCTGATGGTGGCGTTTGAATTTGCCAAGCCGCTGACAGAATATCTGCAAAGAAAACGATGGGGCTACGCCATTTACGGCTCCAGCGCCATGCTGTTGTTCTCGACGATTTTCATCATGCTCATGCGCGCGGAGAGCGTGATTTACTTCCAGTACAACATTCTTTTGTACATGTACAGCTTGATCGCGGCGGCCTTTTTGCTGACCCGCTACTTTTTTGGCGCCCTGTACCGGGATGTGCCGATCAATCCGGACTTTACGCCGGGAGTCTCGATCATCATCCCGTGCTTTAACGAAGAGGAATGGATTCATCGCACGATTTTGAGTTGTGTCAATCAAAACTATCCGATCGACAAACTGGAAGTAATCGTGGTCGATGATCGCTCGACGGACCGCTCGGTGGAGCAGATCGAGAAGGTCATCGAGATGATCCATAACGAGGCCGACCGCTTCATGACGAGAGAAAGGGTGCGCATGCATGTCCTGCCCGAAAATGGCGGGAAGCGCGTCGCTCTGGTCAAAGGCGTGGAGATGGCGAAGCACGATCTGGTCGTGTTTGTGGACTCGGACAGCTTCCTGGAGCCGACCGCGATCCGCCATCTGGTTCAGCCTTTTCAGGACCCGAAAATGGGCGGCGTAGCCGGGCGGACAGACGTGGAGAACAAATACACGAACTCGATTACGAAGCTGCAAACGGTTCGGTACTATATCGCTTTTCGCATCATGAAAGCGGCAGAAGCCTGGTTCGACAGCGTGACGTGCTTGTCCGGGCCGCTGTCGTGCTATCGCAAAGATTTGATCACCAAGCATTCCGATGCCTGGCTGAGTCAGAAGTTTCTCGGTCAGCCTGCGACTTTTGGCGACGACCGAAGCATGACCAACTACATTTTGCAGACACATCGAACCTCTTACCAGGACTCGGCCATCTGTTCGACGATTGTGCCGTCGAAGATGAGCGTGTTCTTGAAGCAGCAAATGCGCTGGAAGCGTTCGTGGCTGCGTGAATCGCTGCGGGCCAGCATGTTCATCTGGAAAAAAGAGCCGTTCATGGCGCTGTTCTTTTACATTGGCCTGATTGTTCCGATTGCAGCACCTGTCATCGTGTTGTACAACCTCGGATACGTTCCGCTCGTCCATCACGTGTTCCCCGGAACGTTTTTGATGGGGCTTTTGCTGATGGCGATGCTGATGAGTCTGGCTCATTTGCTGTTCCGCAGGAGCAAGCTGTGGGTGTTCGGGTTTGTTTTTTGCGTGTTCTACGAATTTGTCTTGCTTTGGCAAATGCCTGTCGCCTGGGTGACGTTCTGGAAATCGACCTGGGGCACACGGGAGACACCGCAAGACATTGAGGCGAAATTGAAAAAAGAAGCCCGAAAACAAAAAGGCAAAAAAGGATTCAGCTTGCCGTTTTAAACACAGTTGCTGCGTGGGAGATTTCGAGAGCAAGGGGGGGATGAGATGAGAGGAAAGCGTAGTGCCGCCCTGGATTACAAAAAGAAGGATCGCCGAAAAAAGATTCGCACTGTCTGGCAATTGGCGATTTTGCTGCTTGTCGGCATGATTGTCTATCAAGCTGTTTTCGATACGAAACAATACGTGCAGGCAGATACGACACAGTGGCAAAATCAAAAAGGATTTATTGCCCTTTCCTACTTTGGCGTCGGGCGCAACGGCACACCGAAGCTGATTGCCAAAGAGCTGCTGGATGAACATCTGAAGGCGCTCCGCAAGCAAGGCTACGTGACGATTTCGCAACAAGATGTTCTGGATTTTTACCAAAAAAACAAGCCGCTGCCAGACAAAGCTTTGTTTCTCGCTTTTGAAGATGGGCGAAACGACTCTCATTTGTTTGCTCAGCCGCTTCTGGAAAAGTACAACTACAAGGCAACTGCGCTGACGTACGCCAACAAGATGGGCAACAGCGACAACAAGTTTCTCCAGCCCAAAGATTTGCTGCGCATGCAGGAAAAAGGCTTCTGGGAAATGGGCACAAACGGTTATCGGCTGACCTACATCAATATTTTTGACCGGGACGGCACGTTTATCGGCGTGAGAGACGAAAACCAGCTGCCTACGAAAAACCACGTGGAGTATTACAACCATTTTTTGATGGACTTCATCCGCGATCAGGACATGATTCCGGTGGAGAATCGGACGCAGATGGAAGAACGGATTACCCACGACTATCAGTTGATGAAAGATATTTACACCGAGCAGCTCGGGTCTGTCCCGCGCGTGTACATGATCATGCACGCCAATACGCTCTATCAAGGGATGAACCGGCTCGTTTCCGATGTCAATGATGCGAACATCCGCAAGCTGTTCGCCATGCATTTCAACCGGGAAGGCAACGTGTACAATTCGCGTGACGAGAGCTTGTACAACTTGACTCGCGTGCAGCCTGCCCCTTATTGGTCGACCAATCATTTGCTGATGAAAATTCAGAAGGATACGCAGCAAAAGATGAAATTCGTGCTGGGAGACGAGAACCAGGCGAAACAATGGGAGCGCATGAGCGGGGCGGAGGAATTTAAGGACAACCGACTGATTTTGACTTCCCCGCCGAGCGAGAACGGCCAGATTTATTTGCGCGACAGCGAAAACTACAAAGATGTGGGCTTTACAGCAAAGCTCGAAGGCAACGTCGTCGGCAAGCAAGCGATTTATTTGCGCTATGACCGCAAGAAAAACGCGTTCATTCGCCTGACTTTGGAAAACAATGAACTCAAGCTCGAAGAGAAAAAGCCTGGCAGCGCTGTAAAAGAGCTGTCCAAGACCAAGCTCGGCGAGGTACAATGGAAGCCGGAAGATTTGGCGTACGACAAGGCGACCGTCTACAGCAAGGCCCAGACGGAAGCGGGTGCTCCCAAGGAAGACGAGGGATACCCGATCAATATTCAACAATCTAGGCTGCTTGACATCACTCTCCGGGACAATCAGTTATCTGTGGCTGTGGACAAACAGCTGCTGATAGACAAACAGCAAATAGATGCTACCATGGAGAAAGGCGGCTTGGCACTGGAAGCCCAGTACAGCAAGCAAAACAAAAAAGATGACATTTACGATGCGATTTTTACGGACATGAGCGTGTTTGTTCCGACCAATGGCGAGGCGAGCGATGCTATCCTGTTCAAAAATTCGTATTCGGGCTGGGATGAAGTGGTGCACGTATCGGAGAAAGCGTTCCATGCTGCCATCGACTGGGTCATCGAAACGTTCTAACATAGAAGGAAAAGGGGAACCAGGTCAGGTGACGATGAAGAAGCGGTTCAAAAAACAGACGATTGTTCTCGCAGTATGCCTCAGTGCTATTGGGACGTTACTCGGGGGCTGCGATATCTTGGGAAGCACTTCCGATTCGTGGAAAAGTGTGGAGGCGGCAGAACAGCCGATGGAGAAGACAGCCTGGGTCACGGACTGGCAATGGATGGACGGCTCCGCGGATTTGCAAGGCATGACGAACGGTTTGACCAGTGTGCAGATGTTTGCCGCCTATTTTGACGAAGCGGATCAACTGCTGTTTACCGATATGTTCAAAGAGGGGTTGCCCAAAGTCCAGGAAATCTCGCGAAAAAGCAGTCTCGTCCATGTGGATTTGACGATCGTGAACGATCAGAAGCGCAAGAATGGCACGGACAGCCAAAAGGACCCGGCGATCGTAACGCGGCTGATGGCGACGCCGCAAAGCCGGACGAAGCACATCGACCAGATCATGGAGGCGGTAACGACGTACCAGTTCCATGGGGTGGAGATCGACTACGAACGGGTTGCGGACAAAGACTGGCAGAACATGCTGCTGTTTATCCAGGAACTGCATAAGCGCCTTCAGGCAAAAGAAAAGACCCTCCGGGTGGTGCTGGAGCCGCGGACGCCGATTGAAACACTCGCGCTGCCCAAAGGCCCCGTCTATGTGATGATGGCGTACAACCTGTACGGAACCTCGACCGGGCCAGGACCGAAAGCGGACCGGGCGTTCATCAAAGAACTGGCAACCCGCATGAAGGTCGTGCCGGGAGAAAAGGTAATTGCTATTGCGTCTGGCGGGTTTGACTGGACAGCTTCGGGCAAGGCGGTCCAGGTAACGGAGCAGCAAGCCGTGTATTTGGCGAAAGTCAATATGGCGCAACCGCAGCGTGACGAGGCGAGTGGCAGCCTTTATTTCCAGTACGTAGACGAGCAAAAACAGAAGCACACGGTTTGGTATGCCGACGAGACGACATTGCAAACCTGGTCGCAAGTCATTGCCAGTGAAGGCTACCACAAGCTCGCTTTGTGGCGCCTGGGTGATTTGAGTCCGGCAAGTGTTTCGTTCATGAATGAATAAGAAGAAGCCCCCTTCCTTTGCGGCCATTACTTCTAGGCCAGCGGGAAGGGGGCTTTTCTCTTTTCTATTAGGTCGTGCGCGTACTAGATTTTCAGGATGCCGCCCATGCTCGCATTCGTTACCATCTTGGAGTAGCGTGCCAGGTAGCCTGTTTTCACTTTCGGCTCAAATTCTTTCCAGCCTTCGCGACGGCGGGCCAGTTCAGCCTCGTCTACGTTCAGGTGAATCGTGCGCTCTTCGAGATCGATCGAGATGATGTCGCCGTCTTGGACGAACGCGATAAGGCCGCCTTCAGCCGCTTCCGGGGAGACGTGCCCGATGCTGATGCCGCGGGAAGCGCCGGAGAAACGGCCATCTGTGACGAGAGCCACTTCCTTGCCGAGTCCCATCCCGACGATTTGCGAAGTAGGAGCCAGCATTTCTGGCATGCCCGGACCGCCTTTTGGTCCCTCGTAACGGATGATGACGACATGACCGGACTTGATTTTGCCTGCCGCGATGCCCGCCAGCGCTTCTTCCTGGGAGTCGAAGCAGATCGCTGGTCCTTCGTGCTTTTTAATAGAAGGATCGACACCGCCCGTTTTGATGATCGAGCCTTGCTCAGCCAAGTTGCCGAACAGGACGGCCAGACCGCCGGAGGCACTGTACGGGTTCTCCAGACGGCGGATCACCTGGTCGTTTTTGATTTCCGCTTCCGCGATGTTTTCCGCGAGCGTTTTGCCTGTCACGGTGATGCGGTTCGGATGGATCGCGCCTTCTTTTCGCGCAATTTCCTTGAGAACAGCGGAGACGCCGCCTGCTTCGTGGCAATCCTCGATGTGGTAGTCGGACGATGGCGCCAGTTTGCAAATGTGCGGAATGCGCTTCGCCACTTCGTTGATGCGCTCGATTGGATACTCGATGCCTGCTTCCTGAGCGATCGCCAATGTGTGCAAAACGGTATTCGTCGAGCCGCCCATCGCCATATCGAGCGCGAAGGCGTCGTCGATCGCTTCGAGGGTAACGATATCGCGCGGTTTGATATCACGCTCGATCAAATTTTTCAGTTTTTCTGCGGAGGCTTGTACCAGTTCGCGGCGCTCCGGAGAGACGGCGAGGACGGTGCCGTTGCCTGGCAGCGCCAGACCGATCGCTTCGAGCAGACAGTTCATCGAGTTGGCGGTAAACATACCGGAACAGGAACCGCAAGTCGGACATCCGTATTGCTCCAGCTCTTCCAGCTGCTTGTTGTCGATCAGACCTGCCTGGTACGCCCCGACTCCTTCGAATACGGAGGAAAGCGAGATGGAGCGGCCGTCGCTTGTCTTGCCTGCTTTCATCGGTCCGCCTGTCACGAAGACAGTCGGAATGTTGACGCGCAGAGCGCCCATGATCATTCCCGGAGTGATCTTGTCACAGTTCGGGATGCAAATCATGCCGTCGAACCAGTGCGCGGCTACGACTGTTTCCAGGCTGTCTGCGATGATCTCGCGGCTTGGGAGGGAATAGCGCATCCCGATATGGCCCATGGCGATCCCGTCATCAACCCCGATGGTATTAAACTCAAATGGAACCATGCCTGCGGCGCGAACAGCTTCTTTGACCAGCTTGCCAAACTCCTGCAAGTGCACATGGCCTGGGATAATATCAATGTAAGAGTTGCAGATGGCGATAAACGGTTTGTCGAAATCCTCGTCTTTTACGCCTGCCGCCCGGAGCAAGCTGCGGTGCGGTGCGCGGTCGAAACCTTTTTTAATCATGTCACTGCGTTGTCTAGCCAATGTATAGCTCTCCCTTCCTGCTTGAAAATGACCTGTCTTATGTTTTGCACTATCTTATCAATTTTTATTAGTAGAAACAACCGTAAAAGTCTGAACATTTGCTCAGTCTGACGCTTGCAGGCAGCTTGCCATGCCGCTTGCAGCATGGCGAAAACAAGCTTTATCGGCTACAATAAGAGAACGAATTTTAATTTTGTTGGAGTGAACAAAATGATAGAGGAATTGAAAAGTATTTGCGAGGAAGGCAGCGATGAGGAGCGCAAAATACTGGAGTTGGCGATGCAGGCTATCCGGCAAAAGCGCGAGCGCAAAAGTGCCTATCTTTCAGGCTTTCTCGGCTTGAAGGGAGAGTTTATCGACGAAAAGAAGCAGTCGTATCGCTTCGAACTGCCGCTCACGGTGTTCATGCACAATTCGGGAGGCGCGGTACATGGAGGGATTCTCGCCACGCTGATCGACTCGGCCATGGGCTCGTTGATCAACCGTTCCCTGCCCCCGGAGCAGTACGCGGTCACGACCGAGTTGAAACTCAACTACTTGCGTCCGGGAATAGGGGAACGGCTGCGCGCTGAAGCGACATTTTTGCATCGGGGACAGACGCTGGTCGTCATGGAAGGCAGCGTTTACGACGAGCGTAACCATCGGATCGCGCACGGCACGGGTTCGTTTATCGTTTTAAATCGAAAATTTTTTACCTGAACTTCACCGGATCACAACAAGTCCGCTGTATTGTGAAATATAGGTCAGCATCTTGCCGGAGAGGGGCACGATAAATTCCATGTTTTCTTTCTCCACGATGCCGGAACGAGAGACGATCCGCGCCCATTTGACGCCGATTTTGTAGTATTGGGAGCCAAAGGTCGTGTGGACGGTTTCTCTGTTCAGCCGAAACGACATCGGCGCCGTATCGAGCGTATGCGGCACCATGCTGACGATATCGTGCAAAAACAGGTGGTAGGTCAGGTGCGGCTTGAAAAACACGAGTTCTTTTGTCGTGACCGTAAAGCCGTAGCTATTGTTCATCTGGGTGAATTTCAGCTCACCCTCCATATTTTTCAGACGAATGAAGTCGCTGTTCATGTTTTTCCCCTCCTAAAAAGCGTCGGGCTGTATGCGCCAAAGCCTGGCTTTGCGCCCGCTCGCCTGCGCTGCGTCTTTTGTCTTTTTCACGATGGGTGTCATTCTATCATAGTGATGTGCGCATGAGGAATGCAAGGGAAAACAATGGACAAACGACCCAATGAAGGAGCGAAAAGCCGATGCTGGAAATTGCCAAGGAAGCAGCAAGTGTGGCAGGAGCCTTT
This sequence comes from Brevibacillus sp. HD3.3A, assembly GCF_013284375.2. Lineage (NCBI taxonomy): Bacteria > Bacillati > Bacillota > Bacilli > Caryophanales > Paenibacillaceae > Brevibacillus > Brevibacillus sp. HD3.3A. Next base: position 4,409,250 of record NZ_CP085874.1, on the reverse strand, counting down.
TTGAAGGAGCGTTTTCTGGAGCAGCTCACCCCTGACGAGGAGCTGCATAACGATGTGAAACTGCCGGAGGACAAAGGCAGCGAGCAGCGCATCATTGAAGTGCTGCACCGTCACTTCCCGACGCATACGATTTTTTCCGAAGAGATCGGGATGGTCAGCCGCGACGAGGAGTATTTGTGGATTGTCGATCCGCTGGACGGCACGAACAATTATTTTATCGGCCATCCGTATTTTAGTATATCGATTGCCTTGCAGCACAAAGGCGAACTCGCCCTTGGCGTCGTGTACAATCCGGTAGCAGGTCAAATGTTCTGGGCGGAAAAAGGGCAAGGAGCGTTCCTGAACGGCAAACGCATCTCCATCAACAACCGGACAGACTTGACGCGGGCAGCAGGGACGTACATTCGCGGACGCGAAACCGTGACCAGGCAGGAGGAGCTTGCTTTTACAGAGCCGTTCATGCTCCAGACGAAGCGTCTGTTGCGCAACGTGGCTCCGGCACTCGATTGGTGCCTGCTCGCCAATGGCTGGCTCGACTACATCGTCATGCAGCGTTCGGGGATCATGGACGTGGCTGCCGGAATCGTGATCGCGAGTGAAGCGGGCGCTACCATAACCGATTGGCAAGGTGAGCCTTACCGACACGAGCCGTTTTTCCAGGATCAGACGCGTTCGCTCGTAGCGACAAACGGTCAGCTGCACGAGACGATCCGCGCGATGGCAGTGGAGCAGCACGTGGCGAATGTGCAGCGATAGGCTTGGAAGCCACATACAAACAGCGCGACCATTTTCACAAACGCTCTTTTCTAAGAAATTGTTGCTTTTAGAAAAGCCGTGAGTTGCTTGATATTTATAGTACCAAGCGAAGCGTGCATTCACGGTAAATGGAAATCCTATAGACTTCCTGATTTTCATTATAGAACACACGTTTCCACAACAGCAATAGCAACAAAATTTGCGAAAAGAGCCTTCACAAAAATGGCCAAGGCTGGGGCAGGAGACGGGACTCTTGCACCAGCTTTTCCCTTTTTAGCCGAATTTCGTGTTTTTTCGGCAACCATTTGTTCCGTGATGCGTATAAATTGGTGCTATCTTGAAAAGGGCATCATTTTACTGAGAAATGGGGTGACAGCATGGCTAGACTGGAATATCGTCTGCTGGACGAGACGAACGGGTACCCTGTCCTGTTTTATTACGATCGCATCGACAAGGACGAGGTGTCGCTGCGCTTTGCCTGCGACTATTTGGTGAAGGGGCATGTCGTCTACGAGAAGACTTCTTGCGCCATCGAGGGCGGGACATATGTGATCTACGTCCGCCACTCGTCCGAGGAGACGGCGGTGGACTATGCCGAAAGACCGTCCGTGCGCTGGGGGAGCATCCAGATCGAGATGCGCGAATACAGGGAGAACACACGTCTCTACCCACTCGTGCACACGTTTTCGTTCAAAGATGACGACGATGCTCTCCTGCATTTGCAAAGCGACTATTTGTATCTGAATGGCCGCGAATGGGAAAAAACCTCGGCTGAGGTGGATGAGGATCGTCAGGTGTACATTTACTACGCACAGCCGGCAGGGTAGGAGGGAAAAAGCATGGCACTGACAAAATCGGCAAAGGTGGTCGGTCTGTTTGTGGCGGCAACGCTGGCTATTAGCGGATGCTCGTCTGATTATGATGACGATTGCTACGACGATGACAATGACGGATATTGCGACGACGGCGGGAGCAGTTCGCGCGGATCGTCCGGCTACTACGGCGGCAGTTCGTCCAAAAGCAAGTCGTCAGGAGTATCCAGCGGCATTAGCCCCAGCAGCTCCAAAGGTGGAATCGGCAGCTCGGGCGTGTCCAGCTCGGGGTGATGGAAGTGGATAACAAGAACCGAAGAGAAGCGCTGTACGGCCCTTTGCGCGAGGAAGGAATTTTCCTGTGGGATTGGATGTACGGGGAAGAGTATGCGCTGGCGGATATCCACCTCATCTCCGAATCGTTTCGGGAGGAGCTTGCGACAGCAACGGCAAAGCTCGGCCGCATTTTTACGAAAGTGATGCCTGTCTTGCAACGCGCGGACGATGCGCTTCTGCTTGAGTTGGGCGTTCCGGCGCAAGCGTTGCAAACCGTGCGAACCGCTGTCCTGCAAGATTTGCCTACAGCGATCGGCCGCTTTGACTTCGCCAGCACGAGCGAAGGGCTGAAGATGCTGGAATGCAACAGCGATACCCCGACAGGGATTGTGGAAGCTTTTCACGTCAACGAACACGCGTGTCGCTACTTCGGGGTGAAAAACCCGAATGCCGGGATGGACGCGCAGCTGCAACGCGCTTTTGCCAGGCTGATGCAAGCTTACAGCGACAAGGGCTATCCGGTTGAGCACGTCTGGTTCAGCTCGCTGGACTGGCACGAGGAAGACAAGGGAACGACCTTGTATCTGATGGAAAAGTCGGGAATCGACGCCCGATTTGCGCCGCTGGAAAAGCTTCGCGTCTGGGAAGACGGACTGTACGTCGAAGCAGAGGGCAGCTTGCTTCCCGTCGATGTGCTGTATCGGCTGCACGCCTTGGAAAAGCTGGCCGAAGAGCGGGACGAAGACGGCTATCCCACAGGGGAGCACGTGCTTTCCCTGATCGCTGCGAAAAAACTGGCGATTATCAATCCGCCGTCTGCGTTTTTGATCCAGACGAAAGCGCTCCAGGCGCTGATCTGGAACTTGCACGAGGCAGGCGAATTTTTCCAGGAAGAAGAACACGCGATCATCGAGACGTACATGCTTCCAACGTACTTCGAAAATCGGTTTGCAGGAGCGAATGACTATGTCACCAAGCCGATTTTCGGCAGAGAGGGTGGCGGTGTCGCGCTGTTTGCAGCCGATGGGACACTGGTCGAAAAAGATCAGGAGGAATTTTACTGGGAGCAGCCGATGATTTATCAAAAGCGGGTGGAATTGCCCGAGATTACGGTACAGACGCTGTCAGGCCCGTATCAAGGCAGGCTGTTGTGGGGCTCCTTCTGGATTGGCGGAGAAGCGTCTGCGGTCGTGGCCCGTGTCGGCGGCCCGATCACCAACAACTTGTCCTATTACTTGCCGGTCGGCATGAAAGGGTAACGAAAAGGAGAGGAGTGCGGCATGATTACACAATGGAGTTACATACTCAATTTTTTGGCCTATTTGGCCGTGACTATTCCGATATTGGCAGTCGGCATTTTCGTTTTTACGTTTACGACTCCGTATAAGGAATTTGCGTTGATCAAAGACGGGGCACAGACAGACGACCCGAAAAAAATGGCGGCGGCGAAAGCAGCGGCACACGATTTGGGCGGAAAAATTATCGGTCTGGCGATCGTGCTTGCATCCGCTGTCTATCACTCCGTCAACCTGTTGGATCTGGTCGTGTGGGGATTGGTTGGCATGGTGTTTCAAGTCGTTATTTTTTATTTGTTCGAGTGGATCACGCCGTTCAAAGTGGTGTCGGAAATCCCGAACGGCAACGTTTCTGTCGGCATTTTCGCCTCCCGGCTGAGCATTGCGGCAGGCTTGCTGATGGCGGCTCTCATCAGCTACTAAGATATAGAAAAGCGGGATCGGTCCTCGGGAGGAGTCCTTCGTGTTTTGGCGCGTCATGTATGAGATATTCGTCATCATGCTAGTAATTACGTATGCAATTTTGCTTTTTGCTGATTTCTCGAACCACCCGCTGCTGACAGACGAATTGATGCATTGGGTCGACAACGGGCTTATCGTCATGCTCATCGCAGAATATATGGTTCGCTTGTGGAAGGCAAAAAACAAGCGGCAGTTTGTCATCTCCAACTGGTTCGATCTGGTGGCGATGATTCCCTTGGACCAGTATTTGTATTTGGCCCGGTTCATGCGTGTCCTGCGTTTGGTGCGCATTGTGCGGGCTTCTCCGTTTTTGCTTGGCGTCATCCGCTCCGGCCCTATGCGGCAAGTTCTCGGGGTCGTTACGATTATCATGCTCTGGAGCTCGACAGCGATTTATTTGCTGGAATACGGCGTGAACGAAAATATCAAGAGCTTCACCGATGCGCTTTGGTGGTCGATCGTGACGACGACGACGGTAGGGTACGGGGATATTTCCCCTGTGACGTCAGGCGGGCGGATCATGGCGACGATTTTGATGGTGACAGGGATTGGCATGATCGGTGCGCTGACAGCCAACTTTGCGACCCATTGGACGGAGACGCACGATGCCAAAAGCGACTCCGAAACCGACCGACTGACAGAAGAAATCCGGAAGCAGACGATTTCCTACATCCAGCAAATCGAGAGCTTGCGGGAAGAAGAGTACGAGACGTTAAAAGAAAGTCTGGACTTATTGTATCGTCGAACGAGAAAGAAACACGAAGAAGAGTGAGCTGTCGGTGCGCCGGCAGCTTTTTTTCATGACTTTTCGGGGGAAAATACAGAAAAGAAGCTATTTTCGTGAAGATTATACCGAAGAAATACGAATTGATTGTTGACGCGGAAAAGCAACCCATTTATAATTCCGAGTAAACACATATGATTTACTAAATAAGTTTGGATGAGGGGTATATCCGATGGCAAAAACTGCGGCTTTGGTAATCGCTCACGGTTCTCCCGATCCCGACTGGCTGAATCTGGTTGAATCAGCAGTCAGGCAGTGCCAGAGCGAGCTGCCGACCCGGGTCGCCTATCTGGGGGGAGTAGAAGGGCGCAGCATCAGCGACGAGTGGAAGCGTCTGGAGGCATCCGGAGCGAAGCGGATTGTCGTGGTTCCTCTGTTTGCCTCGGCGGGCAGCAATCATGTGACAGAGATACGGGCGATGCTGGGGCTTACGCCTTGGCCCACCTGGGAGACGGAGCAGGTGCGCATTCCTGTTCGGGCGAGGATTTTATGGTGTCCGCCGTTGGAAGATCATTCGCTGGTGGAGCAGATCGTCGGACAGCGCGCCATGGAGCTGGCAAAAGATCCTCGCAAGGAAGCGTTGTTGCTCGTCGGTCACGGCAGCGACTGGCCGGGATGCCAGGAGCGATGGGAAAAGCTGCTGCGCCGCATGACGTTTCGCCTGCAAAACCGCTATGCCTTTGCTGCAGCCGGATATGCGACGCTTCGGCCAGACACGCTGCGGGAACAAGTCGTGGCGCTCTCGGAAAAAGGAGAGGTCATCGTGCTCCCTCTGTTTGTCAGTCAAGGGTATTTCACCCGCAAGGCGATTCCGGCACGGCTGGCAGAGTTGTCGTATCGGTATAACGGCAGCGCGTATTTGCCCCATCCGCTGATTGCTGATTGGATTGCCCAATCGATTCGCATGGCACTTGTAACAGACCTTTTTACGCAAAGGAGCGTGTATGAGCATGGCAGAGAGAAAACAGTGGAAGTGGGCAGATGATCCGTCCCTGAACAAAATGGAATTTACCAAGCTGGAAAAGGACGGACTGGATGTCATCGAGACAATCGTCAACACTTATTCCAAAGAAGGCTTCGAATCGATCGAATCTTCTGATATGGACCGCTTCAAGTGGGCCGGTGTCTATCAGCAACGCCCGAAAGACGGCCACTTCATGATGCGTGTGCGCATACCTGGCGGGATCATGAGCAGCGAGCAAGCGAGAGTGCTTGCCAAAATCGCCCAGGATTACGGCCGCGATCTGGTCGACGTAACGACGCGCCAGGCTGTCCAGTTTCACTGGCTGACCGTAGAGTCGCTCGCAGACATTTTTGATCGGCTCAGTGCCGCTGGCATGTCGTCCTTCGAAGCTTGCGGAGACTGTCCGCGGCAGATCATGGGCAATCCGCTCGCAGGAATCGATCCGCATGAAGTGCTGGATACGCGCCCGATCGTAGCCGAGCTGGAGCAGTTTTTCCTGCTTAACCGCGACTTCTCCAACCTGCCGCGCAAATACAAAATGTCCGTATCTGCGAACATTTACAACGCTGCCCATGCGCAAATCAACGACCTCGCCTTTACTCCGGCAAAAAAAGTCATCGCTGGCGAAGAAGTCATCGGCTTTCACGTTTGGGTGGGCGGAGGCTTGTCGGCAAAGCCGTATTTGGCGAAAAAGCTCGATATTTTCGTCCGTCCGGAAGAGGTCGTCAAAGTGGCGGCAGGCGTCACGACGCTGTTCCGCGACTTCGGCTATCGGCAGAAGCGCACGCATGCCCGCCTGAAATTTTTGGTGGCGGACTGGGGACCGGAGAAGTTCAAGGAAGAGCTTGTCCAACTGGTAGGCGAGCTGGAAGCTGGCGGAGAGGATTTGACGAAAGGCTGGAACGGCGGTTACTTCTACGGTCTGCACGAGCAGCGCCAGCCAGGATTGTACTACGCAGGGCTGTCTGTTCCCGTCGGGCGCATGAACGCGGAGGAGCTGATCGAACTGGCTCGTCTGGCGGACGAATACGGGGATGGCACGATCGGAGCCTGCAACACGCAAAATATCCTGATCCGCAATATTGCGAAAGAAAAAGTGGCGGCGTTCCGCCAAGAACCGCTGATTGTCAACCGTTTCAAACTAAAGCCGAATACGTTTGTCGGATATGCCGTCTCTTGCACAGGCATCGAGTATTGCAATCTGGCTATCGTCGAGACAAAAGAAAGAATGCGCGGGCTGGCGCAATATTTGGATGATGCGGTTTCGCTCGACACACCGCTGCGCATTCACATGATCGGCTGCCCGAACTCGTGCGGACAACGCCAGATTGCCGACATCGGTCTGCAAGGCGCGCTGGTGAAGACGCCAGCCGGGATGGTCGAAGCTTTTGATGTCCACGTAGGCGGAACGCTGGAAGAGCCGCAATTCAACCGCAAGCTGAACGCGCGCGTCACCGTAGACAGGCTGGGGGCTTTCCTGGCGCAGCTGATCGCGCTTTACAAGGAAGATCGGCTGGAGGGCGAGGAATACTGGCGCTACGTCGAACGGGTCGGGCTTGCCCGGATTCAGGAGCAAGTCGACAGCATTTTGCAAACCGCATAACCAAGCCGAGCGAAAAACGCAATCTGAGGAAATGAGGGAGTACCATGGCAGAGGAACAAGCCGAGAGCTATTTGTACAAATTGGAGGCTGTGCTGGAAGAAGGCCAGTTGCTGACCGTGGTCGTGATTGCGAAATCGGATGAGCGTGCCTTTTCCACTGCGGAAAACAACCTGCTTCGGCACACGATTGTCCCGCCGAAGGTCAAGGAGCTGAGCCTGGTCGAGAAAAAGCCGCTCGGCCGTCAGGGAGTCGGCTACGTCGTGGAGACATCCCGGTTCAGCTAACCGGATGTGAAACAGGCAGCTTTGCTTTTCATGCTAGGAAGGCGTCAAGGAGGAGTGATCAACAATGAATGCTGGCAGAGTCGTCTTTGTAGGGGCAGGCCCCGGCGATCCGAAACTGCTTACCATCCGCGGGATGGAGGCGCTGCAAAATGCGGATGTCGTCGTCTACGACCGTCTGGCTAGTCCGTTGCTCCTCTCCCATGTCAAAAGGGAAGCCAGACTCATTTACTGCGGCAAGGAAAGAGACAGCCATACGCTGCCGCAGGAAGAGATCAACCTCCTGCTGATACGAGAAGCCAAACAGGGGAATAACGTCGTGCGCCTGAAAGGCGGGGACCCGAGCATGTTCGGCCGGGTCGGCGAAGAGGCGCAAATGTGCGTGGAGCATGGCGTGGCGTATGAGATCGTGCCGGGGATTACTTCCGGCATGGCTGCGCCGCTCTATGCGGGTATTCCGCTGACCCATCGCCAGTTCAGCTCCTCCGTCGCTTTTGTCACCGGACATCTCTGCGAGCAAAATGCCGACAAACAAGCGGATTGGCAGGCATTGTCCCGAGTGGAGACGCTCGTGATTTACATGGGCGTGAAAAATTTGCCGCACATTCAAGAGCAACTGCTTGCGTGCGGAAAAGCGGGAAATACCCCAGTCGCCCTGGTCAGATGGGGCACGGTTGGCGAGCAGCAAACATTGGTCGGCAGGCTTGCGACGATCGATCAGGATGTAGCCAAAGCAGGTTTTGCGGCACCTGCGATCATCATTGTCGGCGAAGTGGTGCAGCTTCGCGAGCAATTGAACTGGTACGAGTCTCGGCCCCTGTTCGGACAGCGGGTGGCCGTGGCAACCCGGACAGGATCAGGCAGCCAACTGCTGGCGAACCGCCTGGAGCAGCTCGGGGCAGAAGTGGTCCCCCTGCCGCTTGCGGAGCGACCCTTGCTGGCAGCGGAATGCTTGGGCGTGCCAAAAGACATGGCGGCATACAGCTGGGTGCTGCTCGACGACGAGCGGCAAGCGAGGGCGTTTCTCGCGGAGCTTGGCAGGCGCCGCTTTGACCTGCGAAAGCTGACGTGCAAGCTCGCCGTGCGCGGGGAGCGTACAGCCCTGTTTCTGGCGGAGAGAGGATTGTATCCGGAGCGGGTCTTTGCCGAGTCGCTCGCTTCGTCGGCTTTGATCGAGGAGCTTGTGCAAAAGAACGGGGAACAGCGGGTTTTGCATCTGCGCTCAAAAGGCGTGGCAGCGCTTGCCCATCCGGCGGCAGATGTCATCCATCTCACAGCAGGGGGAGTCCTGGAGTGGGAGGAGACGCATCCGATTGTTTCCTGGATAAAAAAGCGGCCGTTTGACTGGTTTGCAGCCGATGACGGCGAGGTTTTGCCTGCCTTGGCGGATTTTGCAGGGGCTGGCTGGGAGAATGTGCCACTCTTTTGCGCCAACCAGCGTACACAGCAGGTGGCGAAAAAAATGGGGTGGCGCATCGTCATCGACGATAGCCTGGAAAGCTTTGCCCAAGGAATCCATCCGCATGAGCAAATCGCCAGCGTAACGAATCCGGCGCCCCTGCTTTTTTGGAAAAACAGATTGGCATGACAGGAGGTAGGGCTGCTCGTGGATTGGAGTTACGTCGCCATCGCCATCGCTTTGTTTTTTGCAATGAATATCGGCGCAAGCGGGACTGCTGCTTCGATGGGTGCAGCATACGGCAGCGGAGCGGTTAAAAGCAAGCTGCTTGCGATGATTCTCGTCGCCATCGCGGCTCTGCTTGGAGCTGTGCTTGGCGGCGGCGAGGTCGTCAAGACGATTAGCGGAGGAATTATTCCGACGAATTTGCTCAGCATCGAGGTCGTCGTGATCATCCTTGCTTCCGCCACACTGACGCTTTTCGGCGCAAACCTGCTCGGGATTCCGCTCTCGACCAGCGAAGTGACAGTCGGATCGATCGTCGGGGTAGGGCTTGCTTATCAGTCGCTGTTTGTGGGGCACATTCTCGTCATTCTGTTCTTTTGGATCGTGGTGCCAATCGCGGCTTTTATCGGAGCCTACGTCGCCGGGAGGGTCATTTCCCGTGTGGAGCGGAGCTGGCCAGACTTGCAAAAACCAGGCTCCAAAGGAGAGCGCTGGCTGACGATCTTGCTCGTTTTGTGTGGGGTATACGAAGCGTTTTCAGCCGGAATGAACAACGTAGCGAATGCGGTTGGCCCGTTAGTGGGAGCAGGCTTGATGTCGACCGACTCCGGCGTGTGGCTCGGCGGTTTGGCCGTCGCTGCCGGGTGCCTGTTGCTGGGCGGAAAAGTGCTGGAAACGAACGGCAAGAAAATTACGTCGCTGTCGCTTTTACAAGGGAGTGCCGTATCGGCAACGGGTGGGACATTGGTGATTGTCGCGTCTTTGTTCGGGATTCCCGTGCCTCTGACGCAGGCGACTACTTGCGCGATTTTGGGTGTCGGGACGTCTGAGCGAGGTTTTGTTTTGTGGCAAAAAGGGATTATCAAGCAAATTCTCATGGTCTGGATTGTCTCGCCTGTTTCCTCGCTGGTCGTTTCCTTCGCGTTTGTCCATCTCTTTTTGCGCTCGGATTTGTACACGCTCGTCGTGCTCGTGAGCGTATTCGTAGCGACATTGGGCTTCGTAGGACTGATCCGGCTGATTCGCAGGGAAAACAGTTCCATCAACGATCAAGGAGGGGGCATATGAGCCGTTTACATTACGACACGGCAACAGCCGAGCAGCTTGCCGCGATCAACAAAACGCTGGCAAAGGGAGATACCGTCGATGTCATCAAGTGGGCCTACGAGACGTTTGGCGATGATCTGATCTATTCGTGCAGCTTCGGGGCAGAAGCCATGGTGCTCATCGACATGATCAGCGATGTGAAAAAAGACGCCCGCGTCACGTTTTTGGATACCCATCTGCACTTTGCCCAGACGTATGAGCTGATTGAAAAAGTGCGCGCCCGCTATCCTGCGCTGCAATTGACGATCAAGGAGCCGCAGCTGTCGCTTGCCCAGCAGGCAGCAGAGCACGGCGACGAATTGTGGATCGCGAAGCCGGATCTGTGTTGCCACTTGCGCAAGGTGTTGCCGATGGAAAGCGTGTTGAAGGGCACTGTGGCCTGGATGTCAGGACTGCGCCGCGAACAGTCTGCGACAAGAGCAGACGTCCAGTTTGTCAATCGCGACGAGAAGTTTCAGTCGCTGAAAATTTGCCCGCTGATTCACTGGAAGGCAGAAGAGGTGTGGCAGTACATTCGTGTGTTCGAGCTGCCGTACAATGCTTTGCACGACCAAAGCTATCCGAGCATCGGCTGCGCGCCATGCACGCGTCCGGTCAGAGCGGGCGAAGACGAACGCGCTGGTCGCTGGTCGCATCTGGGCAAGACAGAGTGCGGGCTGCATCTCGCCAAGTGAGTGTGAAGATAGAGAAAACGGATATGGATGAGGAGGGCTTGAAAGTGAGTGGTAGCATTCCGCATGGCAACGTACTGGTAAACCGTTTTGATCCGACCGCTGACCTGTCCCGTGCGACAGCAGAGGTCGAACTGGATGCTTTTGCCCTGTCAGATTTGGAGCTGATCGCGATCGGAGGATACAGTCCGATTGCCGGATTTTTGGATCGGCACGACTATACATCTGTCGTGGAACGCATGAGGCTGGCCGATGGATCGGTCTGGAGCATTCCGATCACGCTTCCCGTTTCAGCAGCTGTGGCAGGAAGTCTGCAAGCAGGAGACGCGGTGCGCTTGGTCTATCAGGGCGAGGTGTACGGCCTGTTGGAAATTTCCGACATTTATTCCCCGGATAAGCGGCAGGAAGCGCGCCTCGTATACGGCACGGACGACGAGAACCATCCCGGCGTGAAAAAGCTGCTGGAACGTCCTGATGTGTATCTCGGCGGGCCGATTACGTTGGTGCGGCGAGCTGACAAAGGAGCGTTTGCTGCTCACCATTTCGACCCGGTGGAAACGAGAGCGGCGTTTGCCGCCAAAGGCTGGAAAACGGTCGTCGGCTTCCAGACGCGCAACCCTGTGCATCGGGCGCATGAGTACATCCAGAAATCGGCATTGGAAACCGTCGATGGCCTGTTTCTCAATCCGCTCGTGGGCGAGACGAAATCCGATGATATTCCGGCCGAAGTGCGGATGAAAAGCTATCGGGTGCTCCTGGACAAATACTACCCGGCTGAGCGGGTCGAACTGGCCGTGTTTCCTGCCGCGATGCGCTACGCCGGGCCGCGCGAAGCCATTTTCCACGCGCTGGTGCGCAAAAACTACGGCTGCACTCATTTTATCGTAGGCAGGGACCATGCGGGTGTCGGCAACTACTACGGTACATATGACGCCCAGCATATTTTCCGCCAGTTCCAGCCTGAGGAACTGGGCATCACGCCTCTGTTTTTCGAGAACAGCTTCTACTGCAAGACATGCGGCAATATGGCATCTGCGAAGACGTGCCCGCACAGCGCTGAACACCATGTCGCCTTGTCGGGAACGAAGGTGCGGGAAATGCTGTCTCGCGGCGAAGCTCCGCCAGCGGAATTTAGCCGTCCGGAAGTGGCGCAAGTGTTGATCGAGGGATTGCGGCCGATCTCCGTATGACCAGGCAAGCAGCTGTTTGGCAAGGAAGGGAAGAAAGGGGAACGACTATGGCGAACGACAGTGCTGCGAATATTGTGTGGCACCCGACAACGGTGACGAAAGAACAGCGGCAGCAGCGCGCTGGACATAAAAGCGCTGTTCTCTGGTTCACGGGCTTGTCCGGGGCGGGCAAGTCGACATTGGCCAACGCGGTCGAGCACGAGCTGAATCAGCGCGGCTTGGCGAGCTATGTGCTGGATGGCGACAATATCCGTCACGGCTTGAACAAGGGACTGGGATTCGGGGAAGAGGACCGAAAAGAGAACATTCGCCGCATCGGCGAGGTTGCCAAATTGTTTGTGGATGCAGGCGTGATTGTCCTGACCGCGTTTATTTCGCCGTATCGCTCGGATCGCGAGCTGGCGCGCAGTTTGGTAGCGGCAGGGGAATTTATCGAAGTCTACGTCCAATGTCCGCTGGAAGAATGCGAACGGCGAGACGTGAAAGGGCTATATCAAAAGGCGCGGCGCGGGGAGATCGGCCAGTTCACCGGAATTTCGGCGCCCTACGAGGAGCCGGATCAGCCAGAGCTTGTCGTCGCCAGCAGCGAGCAGTCGATTGAGGAGTCGGTTGCTGCGGTCCTGGCCTATCTGGAGCAGGCGGGCATCCTCGCCTACGAAAAAAAGCACGACGCGTAAATGCGCCGTGCTTTTTTTGTACAAGTGCAGCTAAGGCTGCTGTTAAGGAGTAGCCGGAGTTACTTCTTCAGCCCACTCCGCTTCCAGTTCTTTTTGCCATTTCAGATCGTCCACTAGGCTTTGTGCAAAGTGACGCATGAAGCCTTTGTCGCTGAAGTTGTTGATCGCTTTTTCGTCTTTGTAAAGGTCTTCCGCTGTCAGGTAAGCGTCTTTTGCAGGGATTTCGAACTTGGTTGCTTTTCCGAAGTTGAACGCGTATTGATCAGCAAACAGACCGACTGTCAAAGGCTCTTTCATTTCTGGCGCCTGGAACGTTACGCTCAGGTCGCTCTTTTGGTGAACAGGCATTTTGTTTTTGTCTACGTAGAAGTCGAGGTTCCAAGCCAGCTTGTGGAAGCCTTCTTTTTTCATTTCTTCTACGATTTTTTCAGGTGTGTATGTTTTGCCTGTCTCTTCCAGCCATTGTTTTGCTTCTTTCAAGCCTTCGTTGATGGTAGCTTCGGCATTGGCGCGTTTTTCTGCCTCTGTCGTTTTGCCCATTTCCGGATACATTTCTTCTGTCAGGGAATTGGTCAGCACCAGCATGTCGATTGCGAACGTTTTGACGTCTTGGCTTGCTACCGCATCGTTAGCAGTGAAGAAGAACATTTTTACCAGTTCTTTGGCATCGATCTTCACGTTTACGTGAGTCGCTTCCACTTTTTCGCCGTTTGGCAAGGTTACGGTTTCTGTGCCGAGGTTTTTCGCATCAGCCAGTTTGTAGCCGTATTTGCCTACGTATTTTTTGATGAAGTCAAGCGTCAGCTTGTTCATTTTGTCTTGGTATTCTTTGAGTTTCGCCGGGTTTGCCTTGTCGTTTCCGCTTACGCCAGTGAAAGCGCCGGAAGTGTTTGCATCCACAGCCAAGTATTTGTTGTCGAGCGGAGATTTCACGAATACTTTGTCGTCGCTTACGAGCAGCTCAACAGACGCTTTTTTGTCGCCAGTCCAGAGCTTGTTGTCGCGCAGCAGTTTGTCGTCGTTTACTTCCAGTTGAACTTTTGCGTTTTTCAAGTCAAGCTGGGAGCCTTTTACTGTTACCCCTGCTTTCAAAGCGGACAAAATGGCTTGTCCTTCTTTGTCAGGATTGGTTTCCCCAAATGCCTGAGGCAATTTGTCTACGTCTCCGGTCAATTTTACAGTGCCTTGGAAGTCGTAGTTTGGTTTATCGATGGATGCCACGATCGAATCGCGCACCAGTGAAGCCTCACCAGCACATCCAGTGAGTACCAGCATACCTGCGAGCAGTAGGGCACTTCCTTTTTTCCACATGCTGTGTTCCTCCCCTATGTATTTGTATTTTTGTTCCTCTATGTATTACGTTTTAGTAAAGAAAAGGTTTCGCAAATACGGAAAAAAATCACAATCGGTCTAATTCGGCGCCGATTTCATGGTAAGATGAAAGGGAATAGATGGTTAGCAAAGAAAGGACGTTGCAGCATGTGGTTGTGGCTTCAAAAGCTGATGAAATTTTTTCAGGGCGAAGAGGAGCAAGATGAAGTAGTGGAAGGGCGTCCGGCAGCGAGTCCTCCTCCTGCAAGCCCGGCTCCCCGCCAGCCCCAAGCGAAGACGAAAAGCATTTACCCGAAAGAGCGGGTAAGTAGCCGGAATATAGAGGATGCGCGTCCACGCAGGGATCGTCAGTTTCGTTTTCCTGTCGTGCCAGACGATTATTTGGAGAACAAGCGAAAAGAGAGAATGAAGCAGCAGGCGACAGAAGAGGCCCAGCGAGTTCAGCCGCCCGTGCGTGAACGGCGGGAGCCAAGCGTCAGGGAGTCTTCCCGCGAGTCTTTTCGTGCTGCTCGCGAAGAATACATACCGGACAAGCCTATAGAGACGGGCGCAGACAAAAAGCCGTCTGCTACCACCGAGTACAAACGCGAGACACCGAGAAGGGAGCCTGTCAAACAGCCGGACAGCGCAGGGCGCGCGCCTTTGATTGCGGAAGGGAAGAAGGCGTACCAGCCATCGGAGATTGTGTCGCCCGTGTATGGCAAAATCACCCCGGCTACCCGTGAGGCTGAGCATCGCATCCATACGACAGGCGGTATCGTGTACCCGCGTCTGGAGCAGGAGGAGCATCTCCAGCAGCTCAAGCAGTGGGAGCAGGAAATCAGCGAGCGTTATTTCCCGGATGAGACGTGGGAGCATGTGCACTCAGCGAGCGATTCGGGTTCAGCAAGCGACCCCGCAAACGGTTTTGCGAGCGATTCAACCATTGATGCCGCAAGCGCGACGAAGGCGGACAGCCGGGTCAGCGAGCAAGGTGGGGAAAAAGCTGTTCCGCTTGAGCAGGCAGCAGAGGAAATCGCGGATGCACAGGACCAGGCAGCAGCAGTGGCTTTTGTGGCCTCGCAGGCGGAAGCAGCGGTTTCGGAGCCTGGACGTATTGTTGTGGAGCCGGCAGAAATGGTTGGCGGTGAACACGGAGACGGCGAGAAGACAGAAGTCGGGCAGCTAACTGAATGGACGACTGAACCAGGGCAGACAGAGCAGCTGGACGGGGCGTATGAGTCAGGTCCAGGTCCAGAAAACACGCAAGAATGGCAGCAAAGGGCAGCGAGTGGCGCGGTTCATCAGGAAGGCGAGGCGCAAGCGGTTGTGCTCTCGACCGACCATGCGACGACAACCGAAGCAGATGGCGAGTTGGCGGATGCGGAACGTGGCGGCGCAAGCGCAGGAGTGGAGCGAGAGTCAGCGTTTGCAGCGGGACAAGCCGAGACAGAGGGAGAACTTCACGAGGCCGCGGCAACTGCGGAGATCGCGGAGGGACAGGCACAGCCTGACGTGGAGCTTGTGGTCGTGCGAGAACAAGCGGGTGCAGGTGAAGCGGTCGAAAGCGCGGAAGCAGCGGGGGCGACGTTAACAGCGCAGGGGCGTTCGGTGACCGACGAGAGCGATATGCAGGCGCAGCAAAAGCTGATCGCAGCGCTAGGCGACGCCGTGCGCACAGGAATCGAGGAGGGCTTCGCGGCTGTTCACGGACAAGGGCAAATAGTCGATAGCGCCAAGCCTGCTGTTACGGGAAGCAACAATCATTTTGATGCCGATGTCAACCGTCTTTTGGCGCGTGCGATGCCGGAGTCGGGTGGTGAAGCTTCGTCTGTGGCGAGCGTGAAGCGGCTGGAGTCTGATGAAGCAACGTTGACCGTGACAGGAGTGAAGCCAGAGTCGAATGAAGCGACAATGACCGTGGCGGGAGCGAAGCCAGAGTCTGATGAAGCAACGCTGAACGTGGCGGGAGCGAAGTCAGGGGTGGATGAAGCAACGTCGACTGTGGTGGGAGCGAAGCTGGAGACGGGCGAAGGAAGCTTGACCATGGCAGTAGTGAAGCCGGAGTCGGGTGAAGCGACGTTGACCGTGTTGGGAGCGAAGACAGAAACGGGCGAAGAAAGCTTGCCCGTGGCAGGAGTGAAGCCAGAGTCGGATGAAGCAACGCTGACTGTGGCGGGAGTGAAGTCAGAGTCGGATGAAGCAACGCTGACCGTGGCGGAAGTGAAGCCAGAGTCGGATGAAGCGACAATGACCGTGGCGGGAGCGAAGTCAGGGTCGGATGAAGCAACGTCGACTGTGGTAGGAGCGAAGCTGGAGTCGGATGAAGCGACTTTGACCATGTTGGGAGCGAAGCCGGAAATGGGCGAAGAAAGCTTGACCGTGGCAGGAGTGAAGCCGGAATCGGACGAGCCAACTTTGACCGTAGCGGGAGCAAAGCTGGAATCGGCCGAAGCAACCTTGACCGTGGCAGAAGCGAAGCCAGAAACAGCCGAAGCATCCCCGGCTTTAGCGGCGGATGCTGCTACAGAGAACGCCCAACCAGCACCGCAAGCACCCGTGATCCAGCTGCCAAACGCTGGACAACAGACTGGCTTCCAGACATCGCCAGCCGCCGGGGTGGCAACACCGGGTCCGAGCGCGAATCCACCTGCAAGTACGGCGCAATCAAGCACACCATCCGAGCCAAGCGAAGCGGAAATCGCGGAACCTCCGTACTGCTTGCCGACGCTTGCGCTGTTGAATCCGAGCCCGCCGCCAAGCGATGACGACGATGAGCATACGCAGCTGCAAAAGCTGCTTTTGGAAGAAACGTTGTCCAACTTCAACGTGAGCGCAACGGTCGTCGGGATCGTCAAAGGCCCTTCCGTCACGCGCTTTGAGTTGCAGCCTGCTCCTGGCGTGAAGGTAAACAAAATTACCGGCTTGGTCGACGACATCAAGCTGAATCTGGCGGCCAAAGACATTCGGATCGAAGCGCCGATCCCGGGACGCAACGCGATCGGGATCGAGGTTCCGAATTTGGCGAGCCAGCCTGTACTGATCGAGAAGATCATCGGATCGGAAAAGTTCCAGCAGCATTCGTCGCCATTGGCTGTAGCCCTCGGCATGGACATCGGCGGCGAGCCGATTATTGCGGATATCAAAAAAATGCCGCACGGCCTGATCGCAGGCTCGACCGGATCAGGGAAAAGCGTCTGCATCAACTCGATCATCGTCAGCCTGCTTTACAAAGCGACGCCAGAACAAGTACGGCTTTTGCTGATCGATCCGAAAATGGTCGAGCTGGCACCGTACAACCATTTGCCGCACCTCGTCACACCTGTTGTGACCGACGCGAAGCAGGCGACAGCCTCGCTGAAATGGGCGGTCGAGGAAATGGAAAAGCGCTATGCCCTGTTTGTCGACGCAGGTGTGCGGGATATTGATCGCTACAACCAGACGACAGACGATCAGCTGCCGTATATCGTGATTGTCATTGACGAGTTGGCAGACTTGATGATGGTCTCCCCGCAGGATGTGGAGGATTGCATCATCCGGATTGCGCAAAAAGCGCGCGCCTGCGGCATTCATTTGCTGCTCGCGACCCAGCGGCCTTCGGTGGACGTCATTACGGGCAACATCAAGGCAAACGTGCCGACGCGTTTGGCGTTTGCCGTATTCTCGCAGGTGGATTCCCGCACGATCCTCGACCAGTCGGGGGCGGAACGGTTGCTGGGACGAGGCGACATGCTGTTCCTGGAGAGCGGCACCACCCCGGTGCGTTTGCAGGGCAACTTCGTCTCTGACGATGAGATCGAGCGCATTACGCAGGCGATCAAGAAGCAGCGCAAGCCGTCGTACCTGTTCAGCAAGGAAGATTTGGAGCAGCAGGTGCAATCTTTTGATGCAGGGGATGATCCGCTGTATATGGAGGCGCTGCTGTTCGTGGCAGACCAGGGTCAGGCTTCGGCATCCGGGCTGCAACGCCGCTTCCGGGTCGGCTACAACCGCGCTGCCCGCCTGATCGAGATGATGGAGGCGGACGGCTACGTCGCTGGACAGAGCGGAGGCAAGGCGCGAGCTGTTCTCATCACCCGCGAGGACGCCCAGGCTGTAGCGGACGGCTCGACTTTGTTGTAAAAGAATGTTGCAAAAGCAGAGGAGCTTGCCCAAGGTGGCAGGCTCTTTTTGCTAACCGAGGCAGGTAGGCAGAGGCGTGTAAACACGCTGCTGTGGCAGCTTTTTTGCAAAACAGACAGCAGAATATATAAAAAGGCACCGCGCCCAGAGAAGGACGCTCCCGTCGTGCCAAACCCGCGCAACCTCATTTCGTTAGGGAGGTGTCCGTTGGCTTCACCGAGAAGTTTCCTGCTTGCAAGATCAGGCAAAATAAGATATAACTGATTTTAGTTAGATAATCTAATTGAATTACAGAGGTGATGTCATGGCAAAAGAAAGCACAGTGGATCAACAGTTGCCCAAATTAGGGATCGCTCCTTATTTGCAACTGATGAACAACACGATGGCAAAGGGAACGGATCGCAAATCGGCCCAGATGGGATTGCTGATGTTGTGGCTCAGTGACAATGTCCTGGATGTGATCGACGAGGATTTGTCTGCGTTCGGAATTACCGAGAGCAAGCTGGATTTGTTGCTTTTGCTTCTGCTGCATGAGGAAAGAGAACTGGTCACTCCTTCGGCCATCGCAGATCGGCTGGGGATTCGCCGGGCTTCTGTAACAGCTCTGCTCGACTGGCTGGAAAAAAGAAAATGGATTGCCCGCGAGCAAAGCGCCAAAGATCGCCGCATGATTCATGTCCGTATTACCGAAGAAGGAGTGGACTTGATTGACAATGTGCTGCCGACCTTTTGGGCGACTTGCGCTTCCTTGCTCGACGACTTGGATGCGGAGGAACGCAAGCTGTTTGAGAAAATTTTGGTTAAATTGAATGGAAGTATAGAAAAAAGGTTAGGGGTGGGCAGATAATTTTTTTGTGCATATAGTTAGATAATCTTACTATTTTAAAGAGAAATTCAGGTGATGCGATGAAATCCCGTTCCCACCGTTATCGATTGTTTTCAGAAATGCTCCGGGAGGTGTTTTTTCAAGCAAAAGGGCAATGGAAGTTTGTTTTGGTAGCCGCTTCGTCTATCCTGGCGATTTCCGTCCTTGAATTTATCATTCCGCAGTGGACGAAAGTCGTCATTGATCAGGTCATCCCCCAGCAACAAATTGCTGCCTTGTTTGAACTGGGAGCCGCGATCGTTGGAGCTGCGCTGCTGTTGGGAGTGTTTCGGTTTGTTAGCAGCTTCGTGATGACGATTGTCAGCCAAGGAGCGATTTCACAACTGCGGAACAAGCTGTACCGACATACCGTGAACCTGGATTTGAACTTTTTCGATCGCAATCGCACCGGCGATCTCATGTCCAGATTGACGAGTGATGTCAACCAGTTGCAGGAACTGGTTTCGGCCGACACATTATCCATTGTGGCCGATTTCTTCACGTTTATCGCCATATGCGGTTATTTGCTGTATGTCGACTGGCAACTGGCGCTCTTGCTGATGAGCACGTTTCCTTTTCTGTTCTACACGTCGCGGTTTTTCAGCGGACGAATCAAGTCGGTCTATCGAACGGTACGACAATCCTCTGCCGAATTGAGCAATCATTTGCAGGATACGTTGTCAGGGATTCGCGTGATTAAATCATTTGCGAGCGAGAACGATGAAATCGATCGATTCGCTGGACTGACCGAGATCAATCGGGCCTCAATCGTGAAAGCTTCCCGGCTGTCCGCGTCCTTCCCGCCGATTATCGAGTGGCTGAATTACATCGGAATGACACTCGTACTGCTTTTTGGTGCGTGGCAGGCGATGCACAACCACATTACTGTAGGAGACATTGTCGCCTATTTGGCTTACTTGCGTCTGCTGCAAGGACCTGTTCGTTCCTTCAGCCGAATGGTTAGTAAAATTCAACAAGCTTCGGCTGCCTATGAACGAATCCATGAAGTGCTGGTGACGGTGCCAGCAGTGCGGAACAAAGAGAGAGCGATCATTTTACCACCCATTCAAGGAGAGATTCTGTTTGACAACGTGGATTTCGCTTATGAAAAAGACGTGCCAGTCTTGGAAAATTTTTATTTGCAAATAGAGCCTCAACAAGTTACCGCATTGGTTGGCTCGTCTGGTTCCGGGAAGTCGACCATCGCGCACTTGATTGCCCGTCTGTACGATGTGCAAAAAGGAGCGATTTTCATCGATGGGTATCCACTAACAGATGTCACGCTTGAATCGCTCCGCACGCAAATCGGGATTGTATCACAGGATGTCATCTTGCTTAACGGAAAGATTCGGGACAATATTGCCTACGGAAAGCCACAGGCCACTCGCGAAGAGATCGAGGCAGCGGCGAGAGCTGCGAATGCTCTGGAGTTTATTGAAGCTTTTCCGCAAGGGTACGATACGTTGGTCGGAGAAAGGGGCGTCAAGCTGTCTGGCGGTCAAAAACAGCGGCTGTCGATCGCGAGGGCGTTGTTGAAAAATCCGCGCCTGATCATATTGGATGAAGCGACAGCGGCGTTGGATACAGAATCGGAACAACTGATCCAAAGCGCGCTCTCCACTCTGCTTCCCGGGCGAACCTGCCTGGTGATTGCCCATCGTCTCTCCACGATTCAAAGCGCCGATCACATCGTAGTTTTGGAAAAAGGCAGGATTGTCGAAGCGGGCACGCACGAAGGACTGCTGACCCTTTCCGGTCGATACAAAACGTTATACGATAAGCAGTTTCCGCAAATGATCAAAGAGAAGGAGACGCTTCTAGCTTAGTCCATTTACGCTCCAACATTTATGAAAAGAGGTGCCTTATGTCACAAGCAGCGAGTTCAGCGGTAACGAAAAGAAACTTTTCGCTCATGGCGGCGATTTTATGCTGGTCTGGCATGGCCGTCATGTCCAGTTTGTATGTAACGATCCCTTTAATCTCCTTGTTTGCCGAGCTTTATCGCATTACGCCTACGCAGGCAGCGGCTACAGGAAGTGTTTTTTCGGTCGGCTTTGCGATTGGCTGCCTGATTTATGGCGCATTATCGGATAAATACGGGCGCAAGCAAGTCATTTTGATTGGACTTGTTGCGCTTGCGGCCATCTCTTTGCTGCTTGGCATGGTCGAAAGCTTCTCCTGGATGATTGTGCTGAGAGGGTTGCAAGGCTTTGCGGCAGCTACGTTTTCGCCAGTTGCCCTTGCTTATGCGGTAGAAATGTTCCCGGCAGACAAACGGGTGACGACGATCGGATTTATCAGCACCGGGTTTTTGGTCGCAGGCATCGTCGGGCAGGTTGTCAGTAGCCTCATCAGTGAGCAGCACGGATGGAACGCCGTATTTTATCTCCTGGCAGGGGTGTATGCCTTAACAGCGGTTCTGATTCTGCGCTTCTTGCCAAAAGGAGAGATTCAACAGCCACACGCGACTATATGGGAACCTTTAAAGCAAATCGGTAAAGTATTTTCGCAAAAAAACCTTGTTCTGAGCTATGTGGTGGCATTGGTGCTGCTCATGTCTTTTGTCAGCATGTACACGGTTTTGGGCAATTACTTGAGCGGTCCCGATTTTGGCCTGAATAAAGCAGAAGTTCTTTATGTTCGCTCTGTCGGTGTTTTGGGCATGCTGATTTCTCCTTTGTCCGGAAAAGTAGCGATGCGCTTTGGCGTTCGCGCGGTTCTGCGAGGCGGATTGCTGCTGGCGATGGCAGGCTTGGCTTCGTTGGGGCTGATTGCCAGCTTGCCTTTGCTGATTGCGATGAGTGTCATTTTTGTGGCGGGCATTGCGCTCTCCGTTCCAGCGCTCGTCTCTCTCGTCGGCCAATTGGCAGGCAAGGCGCGCGGAATTGCCGTTTCGGTCTACACGTTTGTTCTATTTGCGGGAACAAGTCTCGGCCCTATTATCTCTATCCGTTTGATGGAAAGCGGCAGCTACTTGCTGACTTTTGCGTTACTGGCGCTGCTCCTCGGCATAGGTCTGCTGGCTTCGTTGCTGATTCAGCGAGAGGTGCCTGCGCCTGCGGAAAATCAGGCGTTGAAACAAACATAAGGGAAAGGCCGCTTGAACATGCAACTTTTTTGTCTATTCAACATTTTCCGACGAATTTGTTGCCGAATGATTCGGGGAGATAGTATGCTATAGGATAGATTGTGGCGATAGCTGGAAGGGGAACGAGACAATGAATCCGCTTGCAAAAAAGTATCAGCAAATTGACGAGAAGATCGTGTTGTTCAACGAGGAGTATTATCTGGGTGTGGCAAAAATCGATATTTCCGCGCTGACGCTGGAAATCAGAGAAGCGCTGTTCAATCACCTCTACGATTTCGACAGCAAAGATATGGAGCTGGAAATCGATGTATCCGAGGAGGACAAAGGGAACTGGTACCTGCAACTGCTCGTCCCGCACGTCCTCACCTTGCCAGAAGCAGCCAAAAGACGGATTGAGCAAGGCACCGAACAATTGGTTCAACACCTGTCCGAAAAGACAAGCGATCTGAACCACGTGCGTCTCATCGGTGACGAAATCTATGACTATGTGAAGCGATACAATCCGGATCTGGAGCGGATTGCCTAATAAAAAACATCTCTTCTCGCCCGGGCAAGTTCACCGGGGAGGAGGGATGTTTTTTTGTGCTGGAAAGTTAGCTTTTTGCGGTTTTGGTCGCCAGCCACGTGCAGGCGGTCTTGTTTGTCGTGGTAGCGATCCACTCGCACGGCTGCCCGTTGACAGGCGTGATCAGCCGGAGCGTGTCGCCTTTGATCCCTCCGTATTTAACCGACGAGCTGGGAGGAGTGCTGACGTAGACGATTCGCTCGTTAATCGCCACGTTGGGGAGGTAGGAAGAGTTGTCAGAGTTGTAGCCGCTCGTCAGGCTGACGGGTACGGGCACGTTTTTCATGGAAAGTGTGACTTTGTCAGCCGCTTTATGATAAAACATTTTTCCGGTGACCTGGCTGAAATCTCCGCCGTCCACGGTGAGAAAAAGCGGGTATGAACCGGAGCCGTACAGCGCAATCACATGATCGCTGCCGGAGTAGCGGTTGTTTTCCAGATACACATTGCCGCAGCGGTTCAGGTACAGGTTTTGCTTGAGGCGGGGGTCGAACGCGCAGTTGCGGACCGTCACGATTCGTTGCGCCGGGACATCCCATGGATCAAAGCTGAGCGCGTAGCCATCGATCACAGCAGCGCTATCGGCGGCCTCGAAGCAGCAGCCGTCAAACACAAGACCGACGTTGTTGTAGTCGATAGTCAGGCCGCTGCCGATTGTTTTGGCTGCGCCTTGCGAGGTTGTATGCAGAACCCAGTTGCACTGGTGGAAAGTCATGTTCCGCATGAAGTTGACCCGGTTTTTCTGCGCGGTAGCGGTATAAAAGGTAGAGGCGCTGATCGTGCCAGTCAAGCAGCTAAGGCTGAAGCTGGCAAGCGAGACGAGGTGGCTTCCCTGGACGCGAATCGGCGCTGTCGCAATCCCTTCCAGATCGAGCTGTTGGCGGCAGTGAATATTGCTCAGATTGGCGATCATCGGGAGCTTGCCGTCGTATGCTTCATTCAGCTCTACTTCAAAGCGGTCGCAGGAAACATTGACAGCGTTCAGACGCTCCAAGCCTCCGGTGACCGTGATGTCGGAGCGGGTGCGTGTCCGGTTGTCGCTCGTAAAGTCGCTGATCGACACGGAGCGGACGTAGCAGTTCGCTTCTCCGGCGAAGTAAAAATGATCGGCTACGGCATCGGTGCACCATATGTGACTCAGCAGCACGTAGTTGATATAGCTTCCAGGCCCGTCGCCGCGAATGTAGAAGTCGGCGGAGTGCTCATAGGCATATGGTTCTGGCGGAACGGGATTTTCGCGCGCATTGGAGTCGATTTTCAGATTGGACACGACAAACGAATCAGCGTCTCCGCCCACTGAGGTGATCGAAAACAGCCACCTCCAGTCCTCGGCGGTAGAATTGGCTTTTCGTTTCAAAACGGAAAAAGGACCGGCACCCTGCAGCACCAGGCTTTTGCCTTTCCCTAGTGTGACAGCCAGTCTTTTCGGTTCAATGATATAGGTTCCCGGGGGAAAATACAGCGGAATTTGCTGGTTGACCGCGGCTGCCAGCGCGGCGGATATCGCCTGCGTATCATCTGTCACCCCATCTCCTCGCGCCCCGTAGGACTTTACATCGAGCATCATGCATCAATCTCCTCCACTTTGAAAAAATAGTCAGACAAGATTAGATTGTCTTCTTTCATTTCATTCAAAAAACGAAAAAAGTTGACAACCATTTTGCAAAACAGGCAAGAGCTTGTTTGCCTGGCAAGAGTGTCCTAGTCTTCCTGAACCGTTCCTGGCCGTCCTCATCCTACTGGCATATTTGTCCTAGAACCTCCGTATGAATAAGCAAAGAGGTGGAATGTATGTCGATTTTGGTGACAGGAACTGCTGGATTCATTGGATTTCACGTAGCGAAAAGACTTTTGGAAGGAGGGGAAGTCGTATGGGGGGTGGATAATTGCAACGAGTATTACGATCCCCGCTTGAAGGCAAAAAGACTGTCGATGCTGCAAGAGTTCGAACAGTTCCACTTCTATCAAGCAGATATAGCCGATCAGACGACAATGGACGAGTTGTTCCGCAAAATGCAACCGGAGCGGGTCATCCATCTGGCGGCGCAGGCTGGAGTCAGGTATAGCCTGGAAAACCCTCACGTATACACGTCCTCCAACATCACGGGATTTTTGCATATATTGGAAGGCTGCCGGCACACAGGGGTCAAGCACTTGCTCTACGCTTCTTCCAGCTCCGTCTACGGCGGGAACAAGAAACTCCCCTTTTCCGAGGGCGACCGGGTGGATGAGCCGAACAGCCTGTACGCCGCCACGAAAAAAGCGAACGAGCTGATGGCGTACACGTACAGCCATCTGTACAACATTCCGGCGACCGGGCTGCGGTTTTTTACCGTCTACGGGCCGTGGGGCCGCCCGGACATGGCGCTCTATGCGTTCACCAAGGCGATTTTGGCGGGGGAGCCAGTGAGCATTTTCAACTACGGAAAAATGATCCGGGACTTTACTTACATTGATGATGTGGTCGAGGGCATCTTGCGACTCATGGATCGTTTGCCTGAACCAAAAGACGGAAAGGCGCCGCACAAGGTCTTGAATATCGGGAATCATCGGCCTGTGGAGCTGCTTTCGTTCCTCGAACTGCTGGAACAGAAGCTGAAACGGCCAGCCAACCGCCAGTACATGCCGATTCAGCCAGGAGACGTGGCTGCTACTTTCGCCTCGGTCGATGCGCTGTTCGCAGAAACGGGCTTTCGGCCTGATACTCCGGTCGAGGTAGGAATTTCCCGTTTTGTCGATTGGTATCTTGATTATTACGGTGATGCCCATGCGTAAAAAAGTAGGAGTCGTAGGACTCGGGTATGTGGGCTTGCCTGTTGCGGCTGCTTTTGGGCAAAAGGTTCCGGTGATCGGCTACGACGTG
Organism: Brevibacillus sp. HD3.3A; assembly: GCF_013284375.2. NCBI lineage: Bacteria > Bacillati > Bacillota > Bacilli > Caryophanales > Paenibacillaceae > Brevibacillus > Brevibacillus sp. HD3.3A. The sequence goes on along the minus strand of NZ_CP085874.1, from coordinate 4,383,934 downwards.
GACGCTGCGCGCATTGCCGCGCTACAGACAGGGCGGGATGAGACGGGAGAGCTGACGGCTGACGAGCTGGCGCGTTCAAGCATCACGTATACGGATGATCCCGGGCTGCTTGCGGAATGCGACTTTATCATCGTGACCGTGCCTACGCCTGTGGACGACGCCAAGCGCCCTGACTTGAAGGCGTTGCTGCTCGCCTCCGAGACAGTAGGAAAGCATTTGCAGCCAGGAGCGATCGTCGTCTATGAATCGACCGTATACCCTGGCGCCACGGAGGAAACGTGCATTCCGGTGCTGGAGCGCTCATCCGGGATGCGGGCAGGCGCAGAGTTTTTTGTCGGCTATTCGCCCGAGCGGATCAATCCGGGGGACAAGGAGCGCAGACTCGCCCAGATCGTCAAGGTCGTCTCCGGGCAGGATCAGGCGACGTGTGATGAGATCGCGCAAATGTACGGGCTGGTAGTCGAAGCAGGGATTCATAAAGCGTCCTCGATTCAGGTGGCAGAGGCAGCCAAGGTGATTGAAAATACGCAGCGCGACCTGAATATTGCGTTGATCAACGAATTGGCGATCATCTTTGACCGACTGGGAATCGAAACAGCCGACGTGCTGGAGGCGGCTGGAACAAAATGGAATTTTCTGCCGTTTTCGCCCGGACTGGTCGGCGGTCATTGCATTGGAGTAGACCCTTACTATTTGACCTATCAGGCGGAGCGCGTAGGCTACCATCCGCAGGTGATTTTGGCGGGACGGCGCATCAACGACGGGATGGGAAAATTCGTCGCGACCTCCCTGGTCAAGCAGATGATCTGGCGTCATATTCCGATTCAAGGCTCACGCGTCACGATTTTGGGGATGACGTTCAAGGAAAATGTGTCGGATATTCGCAACAGCAGAGTGATCGACATCGTCCATGAGCTGCGGGAATTTGGCGTGGAAGTTCAGGTGACAGACGATTTGGCAGACCCGGAGAAGACATGGTCAGAGTACGGCATCAAGCTGAGGGAATGGGACGAATTGCAGCCTGCCGATGCGCTGGTTCTGGCTGTGCCGCACGCGAAATACGTCCATCTGAGCTGGGCTGAGCTGTCGTCTTTGCTGCACCAAAACTGCGGAGTGATTGCAGATGTGAAAAGCGTGTTGAATCAAAAAACATGCCCGTCTGATATCGTTGTCTGGCGCTTGTAGATGCAGCCACGATTGCGAATCTAGACTGCCTGGAGCGGATGAATATGAGCTACCGGAAGAGAAGATTCTGGTTAAGCTTATCGGACGCAGGAATTATCAGTTTGGCTGTTTGGCTGGCCTGCCTGGTTCGATTTGATTTTTCTTTTGCCGAAATATACGAGCATCGCCCTCTTTATTTGATCATTGGACATGTGCTGTTCGTTTTGGCGGGGATGCATCTCGCCGAGTTGTACCGACCCGTCTACCGTTACGTCAGTGCGGGCGAGCTTGCCTCGATTGTCAAGGCGACGAGTTTGTCCATCCTGATTCTCGCTTTTTTCCTGAACACGCTGGGGCATTGGCTGTGGATGCCAATCCGGTTTCCGATATCTTTGTTTTTGATTGCCTGGACGTTCGTGCTTGCCGGGATCACAGGCTCGCGTTTTCTGTGGAAATGGTGGTATGAGGAACGCGACAAAAGGAGCCTGGATCGCAGGCGCACCTTGATTGTCGGGGCCGGCAGCGCAGGCGTGCTCGTTGCCAGGGAGATGCGGCGGTCGCCGCTGTCCGAGCAACGGCCGATCGCTTTCATTGACGACGAGCCGAGCAAGCAAAATTTGCGCGTGTACGGCTTGCCCGTAATCGGGAGCAGGGAAGACATCCCGCGCATCGTACAGCGGCACGCGATTTCCGATATTGTGATCGCCATGCCGTCTGCGTCGCGTCAAACGATCCGCGACATTTTTGATATTTGCAAGACGACGAAGGCAAGCGTCAAAATTTTGCCGCACGTCTCGGATATTCTCAGCGGGAAAATCAGCATGGGCATGATTCGCAACGTTAAGCTGGAGGACTTGCTCGGGCGCGAGACGGTGGAAATGAATTTAGAAGAAATCACGGGTTATTTGCGCCAGCAAGTCGTACTTGTTACCGGAGCCGGGGGGTCTATCGGTTCGGAGCTTTGCCGTCAGATCGCTAGATTTGGCCCAGGGAAACTGCTTTTGCTTGGAAATGAGGAAAACGGCATTTTCGAGATCAGTCTGGAGCTGAAGCGAGCATTTCCTGAATTGTCTACAGCAAGCCTCATCGCAGATATACGCGATCGGCAGCGGATTGCTGCGATCATGAGCGAGTATCGTCCTGCCGTCATCTTTCACGCCGCCGCCCACAAGCATGTGCCCCTCATGGAACAAAACCCGAGTGAAGCGTTGAAAAACAACATTTTGGGAACGAAAAATGTGGCCGAATGCGCCCTGGAAGCGCAAGCCGAGCACTTCATCCTGATTTCCACCGACAAGGCCGTCAATCCGACGAGCGTGATGGGCGCCACGAAGCGCATTGCCGAGCTTTTGATCCAGGGATATAACCGCTTTGGTCACACTCGTTTTGCGGCGGTTCGCTTTGGCAATGTTCTCGGAAGCAGAGGCAGCGTCGTGCCGATCTTTCTCGATCAAATTCGGGCGGGCGGTCCGGTGACGATCACGCATCCGGAGATGGAACGGTATTTCATGACTATTCCCGAAGCGGCCCAACTGGTCATTCAGGCTGGCGCGCTGGCGCACGGTGGCGAGATTTTCGTGCTCGACATGGGCAAACCCGTCAAAATCGTCGATATGGCGAAGGACCTGATCCGCTTGGCGGGCCTGGAGCCGGAAAAAGATATCCCGGTCGTCTACACAGGCATCCGTTCGGGTGAAAAGCTGTACGAGGAACTTTTGACGGCGGAAGAAGGGCTGACTTCGACGTGCCACGACCGCATTTTCATCGGAAAGCCGCTCGACTTTTCCTGGAGCGAGCTGTTGTCTGCGATTTCCCGTTTGGAGCAGTTGGCCAAAAAGGGCGGGCTGATCGAGGATCACTCGAAAATGATTGAAATCTTGCAGGCGGTCATTCCGAGCTATCAGTCTGCCTCCCAGCCTGTCGACGACGCCAAGCCAGTTCCTTTCTCGGTAGCCACAGGATGAAAGAGACGACGAGGAAAGAGCGAATCGCGCGGACAGCGAGGCAAAAGTGGGCGCGCATCCTGCTGGCAGGGGGGATTGCCTGTCTGGTTGGACTGGGAGGGTATGCGACTTACGTCTATTTTTCGATCAAACAGACCGTAAACAGCATGTACGTCCCGCTGCGGACAGAGAAGACCAAGGCGTCTTCCCTTCCTGTGCCAACTGTGAGGCAGCAAGAGCGAGCAGAAAAGCAAGCCCAGCCTGCACAACCTGCTGTGCAGCCAGAGAAAGCAGAAGTGCACGAACCCGTCACCTTGCTCTTGCTCGGGATCGATGAACGGGAAAACGACAAGGGGCGCTCGGATGTGATCCTCGTGTTGACGGTCAATCCGCAGACAAAATCGGCGCTGTTGGTCAGCATTCCACGGGACACGCGCACGCAGCTGGCCCATTCGAAAACGCTGGATAAAATTAACCACGCCTACGCATTTGGCGGACTGCAACAAGCCGTTGACACCGTCGAGCAATTTATTTCCGCGCCTGTCGATTACGTGGTGGCCGCCAACATGGAAGGCTTCGCCGGGATCATCGACACGTTGGGCGGTGTGGATGTCGAGAACAAGCTCGCTTTTACCTACGCCGATTATCACTTTCCGCTGGGGCCGATTCACCTGGATGGAAAGCAGGCGCTCGTGTATGCGCGCATGCGCTATGAAGACCCGCGGGGAGATTTGGGGAGAAACGAGCGACAGCAACTGCTTATCAAAGCGCTGATGCAAAAAAAGGGGGCTTTGGCGTCTCCCTCTACCTTGAACGGAGTCCTCGATACCATGGGGAAATACGTGAAGACGAACATGACCTTTGACGACATGAAAATGCTTGTTCAAAGCTACGGTACGGCCGTATCAAGCGTGGAGACGATTCGGATGGAAGGAAACGGCCAGCTGATCAACGGGATTTACTACTACATCGTAAGCCAGGGGGAGCGGGAAAAGTTGATCCGTCGGCTGTCTGCCTTTCGCGAGCAAGTCGTTGAGAAAGGCGCAGAGAAAGGCGCAGAGAAAGCCGGTGAGGCCAAGCCACTGCCGAATCAAGCGAGTGACAGCATGGAGGGGCGAAGGGGGGAGCAAAATGAATGAAACCGTGAATCTCCGGGAAATATTGCTGGTTTTGTCCAAACGCTGGGGCGTAATTCTCGCCATTACTTCCATTTTTACGATAGGAACGGCACTCATCAGTTTTTTTGCATTGACGCCGATCTATCAGGCAAAAACGGAAATTTTGGTGAATCGCTCGCTGGACTCGAATCTGGAGGGAGTGCTGTCGGTTGCCGAGATTGACTCCAATCTCAAGCTGATCGAGACGTACCGGGTCATTATCGAGAGTCCGCGAATCATGGAGAGAGTCGTGCAGACACTCGGGCCGGAAGCGAGTATGGATGAGCTGTTGCTGCATACGAAAGTAGAGCCGGTCAAAGATTCGCAAGTCATTTCTATTACAGTGGAAGACCCTGATCAAAAGCGAGCCGTGCTGATTGCCAACACGATTGCCACGACCTTCCAGGAAGAAGTGGTCAAAATGTTGAGCATGAACAACGTGCACATTTTGGCGGAAGCGCGCGATAATCCGGCAGCCAAGCCTGTCAGTCCGAAGCCGCTGCTCAACTCGATTATCGGCTTTGTGCTTGGGCTGGCTACTTCTGTAGGCGTTGTGTTTTTCATGGAGCATCTCGATACACGGCTGAGATCGGAAAAGGAAGTGGAGGAATATTTGGGCCTGCCTGTGCTCGCCACCATCGCCGTCATCGACAAAAAGACAAAGAAGCACTTGCGGCAAAAAAGGGCGGAGGAGGTAAGAAGCGAGTATGAGAAGGCAGAAGCCTGACGATCGTTACCAGAAGCTGATCGCCCATTGGGAGCCACTGTCTCCCCTGGTGGAAGGCTACCGCACCTTGAAGCTGAACATTTCGTTTTCCACACAGGGACAAAGGTTGCAGACGGTTTTGGTGAGCAGCCCGGGGCCGTCGGAGGGCAAGACGATTACGGCAGCCAACTTGTCGCTGATGATGGCAAAAGATCGGCGCAAGACGGTGCTGATCGATTTCGACTTGCGCAATCCGCGCATTCATTTCACGTTTGAGATGCCGAATTTGTACGGGATCAGTTCTTATATGACCGGGATGTGCCAGTTTTCCGACATCATTCAGGATGCGGGCGTTCCGAATTTGTCGATCGTGACAGCGGGGCCGATTCCCCACAATCCGGCTGAACTGTTGGGAACGCCGCGACTGGGGGAATTGCTGGAGCAGCTGCGCAACAACTTTGACATGATCGTCGTGGACAGTCCTCCGCTCATTGTGAGCGATGCCATGGTGCTGGCGAGAGAGACGGACGGGTGCATTCTCGTCGTGGATGCGAGCAAAACAAAGCGGGATTCGGCCGTTCGCGCAGTCGAGCAGCTGAAGACGGCCGGGGCCAACCTGCTCGGGGTTGTTCTCAACAACAAAAAGCTCGGGAAGAGAGAAGGCTATTACGGTTATGGGTATATGGAATAGTCAAGTCAGAAGCGGGGGCGAGTAATGGATGAATGCCCTCAAACTTGTTTGGCAGCAGCAGTTGGCCAAAGTCCGCAACAATCGGGACGTTCATGAAGTATTGCACGGTTCAGCGATTACGTTTCTGTTCCGGCTTTTCGGGTTTGTTCTGCTCTATTCGTTGCAGTTGTTTATAGCCAGGGAGTACGGGGCAGGCAATCTGGGCATTTACTCGCTGACGATCACGCTGCTCAACATCGGGATGGTGCTGGCGCTGTTTGGCACCGACACGGCGATCATCCGCTTGCTGGCCGAGTATCGGGCGCAGGGGGCGTCCCAGCGGATTCGGCAGTTGTTCAACAAGGTTGCGGTCTGGACATTCGTGCCCTCTCTCTTGCTTTCGGGACTGTTCTATTTGTTTGCCGAGCCGATCTCCAGCTATGTGTTTGCCAACGAGCTGCCTGCGCAAACGCTGCGGGTGATGGCCTGGATGCTGCCGTTTGTCTCGCTTGCTAGACTGTACGCTTCGGCTTTCCGCGCCTTGCATCGCGTGACGGCGTCCGTGATCGTCGATACGGTGGGCATGCGCTTCCTCCATCTGCTGTTTCTCGTGATCGCGCTGCCCTTGCTTGCTCCGACTTCCAATCTGTTGATCGGCTTGCTCGCAGTCGCTGTCATTTTGAACACGCTGATCGGCATGGGGAAGTGGCATGTTGTGTCGCGAAGCATGAACGCGGGCATTCAGCCGCGCGAGATGGAGGAAGGCCAGGCCATCGGCTTTCGCACGCTTTGCGCCATGGCGATTCCGATGTACCTGAGCGCCTCGATGGAGCTGATCATGAGCTGGACAGACACGATCATGCTGGGGATTTTTACAGACGCGGAAACAGTCGGAGTGTACAGCGTCGTCATTCGTCTCTCGATGGTGACCAGCTTTGCGCTCATCTCCATCAACACGATTCTCTCCCCGAAATTTTCCGAGATGTACGCCCGTGGGGATATGGACGGGCTGAGAAAAATGATTGCGTTTGCCAATCGGCTCATTTTCTTCGCATCTGCTCCGATCAATTTGCTGGTCGCCATTTTTGCCGCCCCGTTGCTTACCTTGTTCGGCGAAGAGTTCGCTGGCAGCAGTCTCGTCCTCGTCATTCTTTGTCTGGGGCAGTTTATCAACTTTTCTTCCGGCAGCGTCATTCCGCTTTTGACGATGACGGGCCGCCAGAAAACGTCGCGCAACATCCTGGTTTTTTCAGCCTTGCTCAACATTTGCGGCAACTGCCTGTTGATTCCCTGGCTTGGCATTACAGGAGCAGCAATCGCCACCGCTATCAGCCTGAGCTGTCGAGATATCTGTGCTTCGTATTGGGCATACCGATATTTCGGTTTCCGCACGTGGTATATCCCGTTCTTCTCTGAAAAAAATTCCGTCTTGATACGAAGACGAGGTAATGAAGAAGGTGGCTTACGGTGAAGGAAGACTTGTATCCGAACATGTTTTGGGACAGCGAGAAGATTCGAGATTGCCGGATTCAGGTGCAAAAGCCATGGGTTCGCGAGGAGTTTTGGTCGTACTATTTCTCCAGGCGCATCTCGATTTACTTGAGTCTGTTTTTGGCAAAAAGAAAAGGGGTTTCCCCGAATGCCATCACGATCGCGGGAATCGCTGCCGGGCTGATCGCCGCAGCAGCTTTCATGTACGGATCAGCCGCGGCCTTTTTGATCGGGTGTTTTTTCTACCAAATGTGCTACCTCGCTGACTGCGTCGACGGAGAAGTCGCCCGGATCAAAAACCAGAACAGCGCAGGGGGCGTCTGGCTCGATATCGGATTGAACTACTCGCTGTACCTCGTCTCGTTCAGCGTCATCTACGGCGTCGCCAGCAGCCAGCCGACGCTCGGGCCGTACTTGATCTACCTGATCCTGTTTACGATTTTTACGGAAATATTGGCGACGAACGGTTCGGATCTCGCTTTTGGTCAAGGGAAAATCTCGCACGAAACCGTATCCATGCGCAAGCGCAGCAGATGGCTCGATGCCGGAGTGTTTCTGTTCCTGACCCAGACAGGCTTCCAGAGTGGCGTGCTGATCGCCGCGCTCATGTGGGCATTTAGCGGACAGCATCAGTTTCTCGATTTGTGGACGGGGTATCATCTGCTGGTGGGACTCCTCAGAGCGCTATACAAGCTGAAACTGAACATCAAGTATGTCACTTCATCGAGACAAGAGGGAGGGGAAGCACATGAAGGCTCTGCTCATGGCGGCAGGACTCGGATCAAGGATCAGCGGGCAAATTGACGGCAGCCCGAAATGCACGATCGATATCGGCAACCAGGCGTTGATCGAAAATACGATTTTGGAGTTGAAGCGAAAAGGGATTCACGAGATTGCCATGGTCGTCGGATACCGTGCTCACGTGATTACCAGTCTGCTTGGCGGCGAAAACATCCGCTTTTTTCACAACCCGTTTTACGATCGCACCAACAGCATCGCCTCCATGTGGTTTGCCCGCGATTTTCTGACGGACAGCGACTGCCTCTTGCTCAACGCGGATGTTTATTTTGAAGAGCAAGTATTGGATGTCGTGCTCCAGGAGACGAGGAGTCCGGTCATGTTCGCCGACCCTTCCCGCAGGGCGGAAGGCGATTACAAATTCGGCTACGAAAACGGCCTTTTGCAAAAGCACGGCAAAGAACTCCCCCTGGAGGAGACGACAGGGGAATACGTCGGAATTGCCCGGCTGCACCGCGAGTTTGTCCCGATCTTTCAGGAGCGGCTGCAAAGTCTGATTTTGCAGCGGCAGCACGATTTGTGGTGGGAAAATGTTCTGTATTCGTTTTTGGGAGAAAGAGACGTGCATGTGGCGCAAATACCGCCGGGGCTGTTCTGGGCAGAGGTAGATACATGGGAGGACTACAAGCGGATTCTTCATTTTACGAATCATTTGGCACATATGTAGGCGATGGCTAAAGCAAAGCTCTCGCTGGACAAAGTTCTGCTGTTTCTCTACGTACTGCTGAAGCCCTTCTACTTCTTCCCGAGCGGAAATCCGCAAATTGCCGATTTTGTCATGATGCTTCTCATCGCGTATACGTTTTTGTTTCAGCTGAAATGGCTGGAACGCAAATACCGTTTTTTCGTCGTGATTACGCTGTTATTTTTATACGATATTTTGCTGGTGAACGGGATTTGGGCGATCGCTTTGGGCGGCGTCATGGAAGTGTTTGAGTCGACGAAATGGTATTTGTACAACGGAGCGGTCATGCTGACCATCATCGTGCTGGGCCAGCGTGATCCCCGCGGCTATGCGAAATGGCTGTTTTGGGCCGTCGCCTGTTCGCTTGCTGTGCAGACACTTGCGCTGCTCTTTGGACTTGCCCCGGGGGAGCACGACTTCCGTCAGGCGCTGTTTTTCAACAACCCGAATCAGCTCGGCTACTACGGCTTGCTTTGTCTCGGGATTTGCCTGTTTTGCGCCCGCTTTTTTCCTGTCAAATCGCTCTACCTGTTTCTCGTCATCGGCTGCTCGCTGAGCGTGATTGCCGCCTCGTTGTCCAAAGCAGCGATCTTGAGTGCCGTGCTGATGTACCTCGTGTTTCTGTTCGTCTCGTCAAAAGAGCGGACAGGGCTTTTTTGGCAAAACGTGGTGTGTGTGCTCGCTCTCTTTTTTCTGCTGTTTTGCGTATCGCTGTACACGAATGAAAACGTATTGCACGATGCGACCATTTACACACAAGTAAAAGAGCGGATGGAAACATTGGGGGAGGACTCGGACGACAATTTGGCATCCAGAGGCTACGACAGGATCGCCAATCATCCGCAGTACGTGTTTTTCGGTGCCGGAGAAGGGCAGTATGAGCGGTTTGAGAGCACGATTACGCTCGAACTGCACTCGACGATTGCCAATCTGTTCTTTTCGTACGGCATTGTGGGCACGCTGCTGTTTTTGCTGCTTTTGTACGCTGGCGTGAGAGGGCATCGGCTGTACTCCTGGTATCCGCTCTTTTTTCAAATTGTGTACGGCTTGACGCACAACGGCATCCGCGAAACGTTTTTCTGGATCTTGCTGGCGCTCTATTGTGTGACAGCCGGACTGAGTCTTGGCTCAATCAAAAATGGCGGTGACCTGCATGGGAAAAATCTTGCAAATTTGCGCAATTGACCGATCAGTGGAAAGCTTGCTGCTGCCGCTGATCGAAAAGCTGACGGACGAAGGCCACGAAGTGCATACCGCTTGCACGGATACCGGACGGTTCGCGTCGCTGCGGGCTATGGGCCACGTCCTTTGGCATATCCCGATCAAACGTAAAATCGCACCCGTCTCCAATTGCCGTTCCATCCACGCCCTGTACCGGCTGATGAAGCAGGAGCAGTACGATGCGGTGCACGTTCACACGCCGATAGCCGCGGTTCTCGGGCGGGTGGCAGCGAAGCTCGCGGGCGTCCGTCCGGTCATTTATACGGCGCACGGCTATTACTTCCACGACGGAATGAGCAGGGGCGAGTACCAGTTTTACTACGGGCTGGAAAAGTGGTTCGCCAAGCACCTGACAGACTACTTGCTCTTGCAAAGCAGGGAGGATTACGAATTGAGCGTGCAGGAAGGTTTTGCCCCTCCGGAGCGGATCGTGCACCTCGGAAACGGGGTGGATGTGGAACGCCGCTTCCATCCGCAGGCAGTCACGAGCGAGGAGGCTGCGCAAGTGCGCGCTGCTCTCGGCATCGGCCAGGAAGAGCTGGTCATCGCGTACGTGGGCCGGATGGTGAGCGAAAAAGGGATATTCGAGCTGCTGGAGGCGTTTCACAGGCTGGCGAGAGAATCGTCGCGCGTGCGTCTTTTGCTGGTGGGGGAAGTATTGGCGAGCGAGCGGGACCAGCGCGGACAAGATTTGCAGCAGCTTTGCCTGTCGCATCCGCAAATCGTCCTGACCGGATTTCGCTCGGACATCCCGCAGTTGCTTGCGGCAAGCGACATCTTCGTCCTGCCTTCCCACCGCGAAGGCTTGCCCCGGTCGATCATCGAAGCGATGGCGATGGGCAAGCCGATCGTCGCCACGAACATTCGCGGCTGCCGGGAAGAAGTGACGGACGGCGTGAATGGACTTTTGGTAGAGCCAAAGCATAGCGAATATTTGTACAAGGCTCTGAAAAAGCTCGCTTTGGACGCCAGGCTTCGCGAAGCGTACGGACAAAACAGCCGCTACCTTGCGGAGGAGCATTTCAACGAGCGACATGTCCTCGACAGGCAAGCCCGCCTGTTCGCCGAGTTGATCGCCGCCAAAACAAAGCCGCCGCGCACGGAAAAGGAGGTTGACGAACGGATTGGGCACAACAGGAGCGTTGGTCATATCCCTTGATTTTGAACTGTACTGGGGCGTGCGCGACAAAAGAGCGCTGTCTTCCTGCCAGGAAAATTTGCACGGAACTCGCCAGGTCATTCCCGCCATTTTGGAGCTTTTTCAAAAATACGAGATTCACGCTACCTGGGCTACGGTCGGCTTTTTGTTCTGCGAGTCGCGCGAGGAACTGATGAGCACGCTTCCCGGACTGTTGCCAGACTATGCAGACGCCAACTTGTCGCCTTACCGTTACTTGCAGTCGGGAACGGTGGGAGAACGCAAGCAGGCCGATCCGTATCACTACGCTCCGTCCCTCATTCGACTGATCTCCTCCTACCCGCACCAGTTTATCGGCAGCCACACGCACTCCCACTACTATTGCCTGGAGCCGGGACAGACCGCCCAGACGTTTGAAGCAGATTTGGCCGCCTGCAAAAAAGTGGCGCGCAAGAAAGGACATTCCCCGACGAGCATCGTTTTTCCGCGCAACCAGCTCCAGCCTGCCTATTTGGCGCTCTGCAAAAAGCACGGCTTCACTTCGTACCGCGGAAACGAGCCAGCGTGGATGTACCGCGCCGGGCCGGGAGCGGAAGACTCGCTGTTCAAACGGGCTTTGCGGCTTGCCGACTCGTACGTCAATTTGAGCGGACATCACGCTTACGACAAGCTGTTCACGAGTCGGGAAGGGCTTGTCAACGTCCCTTCCAGCCGTTTTTTGCGGCCTTACTCGCCCAAGCTTCGTTTTCTGGAAGATCTCCGCTATGCAAGGATCAGGCGCGACTTGCTGTTTGCCGCGAAAAATCAGCGACTGTATCACTTGTGGTGGCACCCGGAAAACTTCGGCAGCTATCCGGCGGAAAATTTGCGTTTTCTGGAGCGGCTTCTCGCCTATTTTGCCGATTTGCGCCGCCAGTACGGGATGCAGAGTCTCAGCATGGAGGAGGCGGCAGCGGACTGGAACAAGCAAAAGGAGGGGCGGCATGAAGCTTTTGTTTGATCGGCTGGTCGCTTTGTCGCTGTTAATCGCGGTTTCGCCTTTGCTGCTCGTGTTGTCCGTGCTGATTCGCTGCAAGCTCGGTGCCCCGGTCTTTTTCGTCCAGGAGCGCCCGGGCCGCTACGGAAAGCCCTTTTTCATCTATAAATTTCGCACGATGACCGACCAGCGGGACACGTCCGGCGAGTTGCTATCAGACGCCCAGAGGCTGACGCCATTCGGCATGATGCTCCGAAAATACAGCCTGGATGAACTGCCGCAGTTGTGGAATGTGTTGAAGGGCGAGCTGAGTCTCGTCGGACCGAGGCCGCTGCTCATGGAGTATCTCCCGTTGTATACCCCCCGGCAAATGAAACGGCATGATGTGCTGCCGGGCATTACCGGATGGGCGCAAGTCAACGGACGAAACGCGATTACATGGGAGCAAAAATTCGAACTGGATGTTTGGTACGTGGAAAATCGCAGCTTTTTCCTCGACATGAAAATATTGCTGTTGACCGTCAAGCGGGTCTTGCAAAAAACCGGAATCAGTCACGAGGGCTGCGTCACGATGGAAAAATTCACGGGAAGCAAACAGGCAGAGCAGGCTAGGAGGGACTTGCGTGAGTTTGATCGTGCTTACGAATCAGGATGACTGGACGTGCTGTATGCGCGAGGTGGCGCATTTGGACATTTCCTACACAAAAGAGTACGTAAGCCTGTATGCCGAGCGAGAAGGGGGAGTGCCGGAAGCGGTGTTCTTCTCCGCGGGAGAGGAGCGGATTTTTTATCCGTATGTGGTGCGCTCCCTCGACTCGTTCCTCCCGGGCTATTCGGATATCGTATCGATCGGGTACGGCGGCCCGTCGCTGTGTTCCAAGCAAAGCGTGGTCCAGTCGTTTTCCGCGCAGTTTCACGCCTATTGCCAGAGCAAAAAGTACGTAACAGAAACGGTGCGTTTTCACCCGCTTTTGAACAACGCCGAACTGTTTCGCGATCAGATGCAGCTTGATCTCGTGCGCGAAACGATTGCTGTCGATGTGCGGCCCTCGCTCGCCCAGATTCAGGCGCAGTACAGTCAAAATGTCAGGCGCAATATGAAAAAGGCCAAAGACCATGCGGTGAGAATAGTGGAAGGAAAAAGCAATCATGACCTCGCGGCTTTCATTTCGTTGTATCGCGAGACGATGGAGCGCAATCACGCTGGCGCTTCCTATTATTATGACAATCCGTTTTTTGCCGGACTGTTGCAGGAAACGGCGCTGTGCAAGCCGCGACTGTTGCTGGCGATTCACGATGACATCGCGGTAGCGGGCGCGATCATGCTGTGCGGCAGCCGTTATGCCCATTTCCATCTGGGAGCATCGCACACGGAGGACATGCCGCTCGGGATCAATCATTTGCTGTTCGATGCGATGATTTCGCTGGCGAAGGAGGACGGACTGGATTACTTGCTGCTCGGGGGAGGAAATCAGGAGCAAGACGGTCTGTTTCGCTTCAAGGCATCGTTTACAAAAGATGCGCCTTATCCTTACTGGATGGGCAAGCGTGTGCACGACGAAGAGGTGTACCAGGTGCTATGCGAACAAAATCGGGCGGATGACGCGGGAAGTTCGACTTTTTTTCCCGCCTACCGCGCATGGGGGAAATGAATATGGGGGAACAATCGCGCATTTTTTTGTCGCCGCCGCACATGGGAACAGAGGAACAGGAGCTTGTTGCCCACGCCTTCGCCTCCAACTGGATTGCGCCGCTCGGGGAGCATGTCGATGCGTTTGAGCACGAAGTCGCCCGGTATGTCGGGACAAAAGGAGCGCTTGCCGTCTCGTCAGGCACGGCGGCCATCCATCTGGGGCTGCGCTTGGCCGGGGTCGGGCCGGGCGATCTCGTGTTTTGCTCCAGTCTGACTTTTGTGGCGAGCGCCAACCCGATCTTGTACTTGGGAGCCACTCCCGTCTTTATCGATTCCGATGAAGCGACCTGGAACATGTCGGAGGCGGCGCTTGCGAGAGCGCTGCGAGAAGCAAACGAGCTAGGGCAATTGCCCAAGGCTGTCGTCATCGTTCACTTGTACGGGCAAAGCGCCGACATGGGGCCGCTCATTGCGCTGTGCGAGCAATACAAGGTCGCGGTCGTGGAAGACGCGGCAGAGTCGCTGGGCGCCGACTACAAAGGGAGAATGAGCGGCTCCTTGGGGCATTTCGGCATTTTTTCGTTCAACGGCAACAAAATCATTACGACCTCCGGCGGGGGCATGCTCGTCTCGGACGATCTCGAAGCTTTGGAGCGAGCGCGCTTTTGGGCGATGCAGGCCCGCGAGCGGGAACGCCATTATGAACATGTGCAGATGGGCTACAACTATCGGTTGAGCAATTTGCTGGCGGCTGTCGGCAGAGGGCAATTGCGCGTGCTGGAGGAGCGGGTGGCGGCGAGAAGGCGAATCTATCAACGCTATGCAGCGGCGCTTCAGCCGTATGCTGGCATCACCTTCATGCCGGAATCTCCGACAGGGAGAGCGACGCGCTGGCTGACGGCGCTGACGGTTGACCCCGAGCAGGCCGGAATTACCGCAACGCAACTGATTGATGCATTGGAAAAGGCAAACATCGAGGCGCGGCCCGTGTGGAAGCCGATGCACCGCCAGCCGCTGTTTGCAGGGTGCCGCTACTACCCGCACGAGCTGGGGTACAGCGTGTCTGACGAGCTGTACGCGCGTGGCATCTGCCTTCCTTCCGGCTCCAGTCTGGGCGACGAACAGCAGGAGCGGGTCATTTCCGTGATCAGGAGTTGCCTGTCGGGACGCGCGAAGGAGGTCGGTCATGTACACTTATGAGCAGCTTGCCGAGTGGCGAAAGCTTTGTCAATCTTCGTTTTTCCTGCTGGATACGGCCAGGCTCCGCGACAACTACCGACGGTTTTACGAAGCGTTTGCCAGTCGCTATGAGCAGGTGAGCGTTGCCTACTCGTACAAGACGAACTACGTGCCGTTTGTCTGCCAATCTTTGCACCAGCTCGGGGCGCAGGCGGAGGTCGTGTCCAGGCTGGAGTACGATCTCGCCCGGAAGCTTGGTGTCGAGCCTGCTGCCATCGTTTTCAACGGCCCGCTGAAAACGGCAGAAGATATTCAGCTGGCTTTGGAGCTGGGCAGCCTGGTCAATCTGGATTCGTTTTCGGAGATTGCCCCTGTGCTCGCTTACGCAAGACAGCACCCTGAACAGACGGTCCGCGTCGGCTTGCGCGTCAATTTCGATTTGACGCGCGGCGGCGTCAGTCCGCTGCAAAACGGCTATGAAGTGAGCCGCTTCGGCTTTTGCGTGGAAAACGGCAGCTTTGCCCAAGCGCTGGCGCTGTTGTCTGCTGTGCCGAATGTGCGGGTCACGGGCTTGCACGGGCATTTTTCCACGAACCGCAGCGTGGGGGTGTATCGGCAAATTGCCCGAGAGCTGTGCCGACTGGGCAAAGCGCATCTCGGAGAGCGGCTTGAATTTATCGACATCGGGGGCGGATTTTACGGCGAGCTGCCCGCCACGTTCGGGATGGTCGGCGTTCCGAGCTTTGACGATTACGCTGCGGCGATCACTTCTGTACTCAAGGACGAACTGGCGGAGGCGGCACGCTTGCCGCAGTTGATTCTGGAACCGGGCATCTCGCTTGTGGCCGATGCGGTCGAGTTCGTCTGCCAGGTCGTGGATGTCAAGGTGAACCGCAACGATCGCTTTGTGCTTGTAGACGGCAGTGTCCACAATATCAAGCCGACCATGCACGCACATCGGCTTCCCGCCACCGTCGTGACACAGAGCAACGAGGCAAGGGAAGGGACGTACCATGTCGTAGGCTATACGTGCATGGAAAAAGACTATTTGCTGCAAGGCTTTCGCGGCAAAGTGCCGGAACCGGGAGATTTTCTCGTGTTCGGGCACACGGGGGCGTACACGCTCGTGTTCAATCCGCCGTTTATTCGCGAGCGGCCGCCTGTCCTGGCTATCGCAGGCGGCGATGTCGTCGTCGCCAGGCGCAAAGAGACGCTGGCGGAGTTTTTCCCGGAGTCGCTCTATGAATTTCCGGCTGGTCAGGCTGGCAAAACAGGAGGATACGCCCAATGAATGTGCTCATGACGAGCGTAGGCCGCAGGGTCAAGCTGATCGAGTATTTCGTCCAAGAGTGGGGCAGTGCCGGCAAAATTATCGCGGTGGACTGCGATCCTACGGCTCCCGCGCTGTTCGCCGCCCATCACAGGCAGATCGTCCCGCGCATCGACGACCCGGATTACGTACAGGCATTGGAGCAAATTTGCCTGCGCTATGACATCAGGGCGGTGCTTTCCTTGATCGATCCCGAGCTTGGCGTGCTCGCCGCCCATGCCGAGCAATTTTCGCGGCTTGGCGTGCAGGCCGTCGTCTCTCGGACGGACGTGGTGGACTTGTGCCTCGATAAAAAGGCGACCTGCGATTTTTTGCGCGACCACGGGCTGCCGTGCGTTCCTACTTACACGCTGGAAGAGGCGCGAGCGGCGCTTGCCTGCGGAGAGCTTGCCTATCCGCTATTGGCGAAGCCGCGCAAAGGCAGCGCCAGCCTGGGCCTGGTCCGTATCGAGAGCGGGTCGGAGCTTGCCGCACTCGCGCAAAAGACAGAGGAGCTGATTGTCCAGCCGTTTTTGCAGGCGGAGGAATACGGCGTGGACGGCTACGCCGATCTCGTCACGGGTGAACTGACGACGCTTTTTACGCGCAAAAAAATTCGCATGCGGGCAGGCGAGACAGACCGCTCGCTGGCGATCCGGGACGAGCGGCTGACGTCGCTGGCCGCGTCGCTCGTCTCTGTCTTGCCGCTTCGCGGACCGTTCGACATCGACTGCTTTTTGCTCGGGGACCAGTACGTGATCTCCGAGATCAATCCGCGGTTCGGCGGCGGCTATCCTCATGCACACGAAAGCGGCGTGAACGCCGTCGCTGCTCTGTTCCGCAATTTGCGAAAAGAGGCGAGCAAGCCGAACGTAGGCGACTACGAAGCAGGGACGATCATGCTGAAATACGATCAGGTCATGCTCGTCCACAGCAGTCGGCTGGCGGGGGAGGAGATGTAAAAAAGCGCGGCGGTCTTGGGCGATCTGTTGTACAATGCAAGGTACGGGGGAGAAATGCCCCCCGTGAGCATTTTGACAGGAGTGTCGTCCGCTATGACTATGAGTCCCCAATTCATGCGTTATCGGTAAGAAAAGGTACAGTCTAGCCTGATCCCGCTCGTTTTTTCAAAAGGAGAGCCGGGGTTTATTTGACTGTGCCTTTTTTCATTCACCGATTTCGAATGAATGGGGTGCTTTTTTTATGCTTCCAACCAAAAAAGAGCGGCAGGCCGAACTGCTGGCCCGGCATAGCGGGATGCTTAGATGCCCGGTTTGCCACGGGACGCTGACGCTCATCCATACAGCCAGCCTTGTATGCGCCAACCGCCATTGCTTTGATGTGTCGAGACACGGCTATGTGCACCTGGCGAATGCGGGCTACCGATCGAAGTACGAGCAAGAAATGTTTTTGGCGAGAAGAACGATTTGCGAGCAAGGCTTTTTTTCTCCGCTGCACGCTGCTGTCAGTCAAAAGCTGGCGGAGTACGCAGCGACCAGCGGCGAGCCGCTGTACGTGCTGGATGCCGGGTGCGGCGAAGGTTCGCACCTGGCCCGCATTCGCGAAGAGGTGATAGCGCGACAGTCAGTCGATGTCGTCGGCGCGGGTGTCGATCTGTCCAAAGCGGGCATCGCCCTCGCAGCCAAGGCGCACCCCGAGCTGATCTGGTGCGTCGGCGATCTGGCGAATGCTCCGTTTGCCGACAATCGCTTTGCGGCCATCCTCAACGTGCTGTCGCCGTCCAATACGCGGGAGTTTGCGCGAATGCTGAAAAAAGACGGGTTCGTCATCAAGGTCGTGCCGGGCGAGCGATATTTGCTGGAACTGCGCGAGCGCCTTTATGCCCAGCCTGTAAAGCAGGTGTATTCCAATGCAGCGACGATCCAGCGCTTCGCCGCCAGCTTTTCGCTGATCGACTGCGAGCGGGTGGCGTATTCGTTTCGGCTGGACCAGCCGAGCCTGGCCGCGCTGGTCCAGATGACGCCGCTGACGTGGGGGGCCGCACCGCAGCAGTTGGCACAGGCGCATGAGCTGGAGGGCGGAGAGATTTCCGTCGAGTTTACGGTTCTTGTTGGAAGAAAATGAGTGAGGGGGCCGCGCGCGCCGCGGATAGCTTGCAGCAGTAGCGCGCCTTTTTAGGCAAAACAGAATGACGGAGAGCGCCGCCTGTGCCGTTTCATTCCTTTGGGAGTGAAGGTGCGGGCGGCGTTTTTTTGCTAAAGAAACCGGGATGGAAATTCGTATCGCGCAAATGCAAAGGGCGGATATCAGCCAGCGAAAGGTTCTGTCACAACCATTGGCGCAGCCAAGTTTTTTATGCGATAGTCTCAATTTGATACAAAAAGTCTCAAAATGATCCTTCTGTCATCTCATTTTGATATGGATATTCTGTCCAGAAGGAACGGAACGGGATGAGCAAATCGCCGGGCTGCCTATCCTCATGCCTTCAACCGCCTTGGCACATTCCTTGCAATTCAAATAGTCAACCAGAGTGGCAAAAGCCAGCAAAAGGAGGAAACTGCCGATGTCAGCAGAAAAAACGATACGAACAGTGGCAAACACGAAAAAGCAGCGCGGCTCGCAAGCCGAGCGCCAGGCAATCCCTGTCTTTTTGTCCGCAGAGGAAACACAGCCTGCGCGCGACTTTCACGCGTCTTGTCCCGTCTATGCTCCGACGCCGCTCGTCCCGCTGCCGCAACTCGCCCGCGAGCTGGGAGTTGGGCATTTGCTGGTGAAGGACGAATCGCTGCGCTTTGGGCTGAACGCTTTCAAAGTGTTGGGCGCGTCTTATGCGATGGCCCGGTATTTGTATGCAAAGCTGGGGCACACGCCCGAGGGGATGAGCTTCGCTGCTCTCGGCGAGGAAGAGGCGAGAAGACAGATCGGAGAAGTGACCTTTGTCACCGCGACCGACGGCAATCACGGCCGGGCGGTTGCCTGGGCAGCGCGGGAGCTGGACCAGCGGGCGGTCGTTTACTTGCCAAAAGGCTCGACAGCAGAACGGGTGGAAGCGATCCGCTCGCTGGGGGCACAGGCGCATGTCATCAATGGCAACTACGACGAGGCTGTCCGCCTTTCGGAAAAAGTAGCCAGGGAGCGCGGCTGGCAGGTGGTGCAAGACACGGCCTGGGAAGGCTACACGACGATTCCGGGCTGGATCATGCAAGGCTATGCGACGATGGCGGCAGAAGCGCGCGAGCAGCTGGCGGCCCTTTTGCCGGACAAAAAGCCGACGCACTTGTTTTTGCAGGCGGGCGTTGGCTCGATGGCGGCGGCTGTGCTGGGACACTTCGTCGCAGAAGCTGGCGGGGAGGAGCTGGTCAGCGTCATCGTCGAGCCGCATGCGGCGAATTGCATGGTCTTGTCTGCCGAAGCAGCGGACGGAGAGCCGCAAGTGGCGCACGGGGAGCTGGCGACGATTATGGCCGGACTCGCTTGTGGCGAGCCGAATCCGGTTGCCTGGGAAATTTTGCGCGACCATGCCGACTTCTTTGTCAGTTGTCCAGATTTCATCGCGGCAAACGGGATGAGGATGCTGGCTGCGCCAAAAGCAGGCGACCCGCAGGTCATCAGTGGCGAAAGCGGTGCTGTTGGAGTAGGGCTGTTGGCGGCGCTAATGAACAAGCCGGAGTACAGAGGACTTGCCAAGCAACTGGGGCTAAACGAAGAGTCGGTCGTCTTGTGCTTCAGCACCGAAGGAGATACGGACCAGGATTCTTATCGGCGCATTGTTTGGGAGGGCGCGTGTTCGGCTGACGACAAGTAAAAAGGAGGAAGCGACGATGAATGTCACGATCGACCGGGAAAGACTCGTTCAACTTGTGCAAGAGTTGATTCGCATCGATTCGGTCAATCCGTACCTGGACGCGGATGGAGCAGGAGAAGCCGGGATTGCTGCGTTTATTGCCGACAAGCTCAAGTCAATCGGGCTTGAGGTAGCCGTCATTCCGATCAACGAGACGGCGTGCAACGTCATCGGGATTTTGCGCGGGAGTGGAAACGGCAAGTCGCTCATGCTGAACGGGCACATGGACACGGTGAGCGCCAAGCGCATGTCGATCCCGCCTTTTGAACCGACTGTAACGGACGGCAAAATTTTCGGCAGAGGCAGTCAGGATATGAAAGGCAGTCTCGGGGCGATGCTGGCGGCAGTCGAAGCGGTTGCCCAGGCGAAAGTTCCGCTTGCGGGCGATGTGATCCTGGCGTTTGTCGCCGACGAGGAGTACAAGAGCATCGGGACGGAAGCATTGGTGCAGGACTATTCCGCAGATGCCGCGATCTGCTGCGAGCCGTCTGATTTGCAAATCGGCGTTGTGCACAGAGGCTTTGCCTGGGTCAAGTGCGAGGTGTTCGGCAAGGCGGCGCACGGCAGCAGGCCACAAGAAGGAATCGATGCGATCGTTCACGCGGGCAGGGTGCTGCGCGAGCTGGAAAGCTTGTCGGAAAAGCTGGCGCAAGAGCCGCCGCACCCGATTCTCGGGACGGCATCTGTTCACGCGTCGCTGATTCAAGGCGGAACAGAACTGTCTACGTATCCCGACTATTGCCGGATCGACTGGGAGCGCAGAACGGTGCCGAACGAGACGCAAGAACAAGTGGCTCTGGAAATCGAATCGTTGCTTGCGAAGCTGCGGGCAGAGGACGCGGCATTCCGCGCGAGTGCCGAGCTGACGTTTTGGCGCGAGCCGTTTGAGGTGGCACTGGCCGAGCCGATTTTTCTCGCCCTGCAAGCGGCTTGCGAAAAGCGGCTGGGGGCAGCGCCCGGCATTTGCGGCTTTTCCGGCTGGACAGACGCCGCGCTGCTGCAAGGAGCGGGGATTCCGACCGTCCTGTTCGGCCCGGTGGGAGCGGGACTGCATTCGGCAGTGGAATACGTCGAGGTGGATAGCCTCGTGGACATGAGCTATATTTTGGCCCAAACCATTTGCGAGTTTTGCCAGGAGTAGACAGGCGGTTCCTCCTGTCGCCGCGTTATAATGAGAAAAAGACAAGCAGAGGAGGAACAAGCCGATGTCCTTGCGGGAGATTCAGGAGAGCGTGCAAAAAATCGCCCAGGCAGTCGCCGCCGTGCTGCGAGTGGAAGTAGAGATTGCCGACAGCGATTTTTTGCGAATTGCAGGGACGGGCAAAACCGAATCCGGCGTGTTGCGCACGATGGCAGGCGAAGATCATATTTACCGGGCGTCGCTTGTCAATGGCGAGCCTGTCGTGATTACCCGACCGGGGCAGGATGAAAAATGCCGCCCTTGCACGCATTATGGAAGCTGTGCGGAGACGGGGGAAATATGCTGTCCGATCCGACTGGATGGGCAAAGCGTAGGCGTGATCGGGCTGCTTGCTTTTGACGACGAACAAAGGGAGCGGTTGTTCGCCGATGTCGAGGCGATTCTCGGCTTTTTGCAAAAAATGGCCGAGCTGATTGCGGTCAAGCTCAAAGAGCACATCATGTACACCAGGCAACAGCTCATTGCCGAAAAGCTGCGTGTCGTCATGGATGAAATGGACAAGGCAATGCTTTTGATCGATCAAAAAAACCGTATCGTCGAAGCGAATCAGCGGGCGCGGCAATATTTGCAACTCGATGCAGACGACAGTCAGGCCGCAGAATGGATTGCCGCCATTCGCTTGGCCGATGGCTCGCAGTCCGCGCCCAAGCAAGTGGCGCTTTCGGTTGGCGGAAAAGCCAAAACGTTTTTGTTCGCCATCCGCCCTGTTCAGCTTGGCGACGAGATCAAGGAGTGGGTCATTACGCTCGACGATGCGCAGGAAGTCGTCGAGATGGCGCGCCGGGTCACTGGCACAGATGCAGGGGATGCTTTTGCGGCGATTTCCGGCAACAGCGCTGCGCTGCTCCAGGCCAAAACGATCGCGCGGACAGTGGCGGGCAGCGAATCGACGATTTTGCTCCAGGGAGAGAGCGGCACGGGAAAAGAGCTGTTCGCCAAAGCGATCCATCAGGCCAGTCCGCGGCGGCAACAGCCGCTGATTTCGATCAATTGCGCGGCGATTCCCGAGCATCTGATGGAAAGCGAACTGTTCGGCTATGAAGACGGCACGTTTACCGGCGCGCGAAAAGGCGGAAAGGCAGGCGTGTTTGAGGCGGCTGGCAAAGGGACGTTGTTTCTCGACGAAATCGGGGATTTGCCGATGCACTTGCAAGGCAAGCTGCTGCGGGTGTTGCAGGAAAAAGAGTTCCAGCGGCTGGGCAGCAGCGGAAAAACGCTTCCCGTCGAAGCGCGGATTATCGCCGCGACCCACCTCGATTTGCAGGAGCGGGTCGCGCAAGGCCAGTTTCGCCTCGATTTGTATTACCGCCTGCACGTCATTCCGATTCAACTGCCTGCTTTGCGGGAGCGCAGGGAAGACATTCTTTTGCTCGCCCATGAATTTCTGGCTGCGTATACAAAAACGCTGGGGAAAACGATTCGCGGCTTTTCCCAGGAGGCGCAGTCCGTGCTGTTTTGCCATGACTGGCCTGGCAACGTCCGCGAGCTGGCAAATACGGTTGAATACGCGGCCAATCTGGAAAACTCCGACTGGATACAAGTGGCAAGCCTGCCTGGACACACATTCCGGCTGCAAAAGCCTGCGGAAAGAACGGGACGCACAGATAGCAGCGAAGCGCCAAAGCCGGTCTTGACGCTCAAAGAGCTGGAAAAGTCTGCTGTGGCGCAAGCTTTGAATGAAGTGCGGATGCGCAAGGGCAAAAAGGAAGAAGCAGCCGCGCTGCTCGGGATCAGCCGGGCGACGCTGTTTCGGAAAATGCGCGAGTACGGACTGTTGTGACTCTCGCGTGCTGACGTGGATGAAGAGCGAAAAGAGCCGGGGAGCCTATGGGACCGGCTTTTTGGGTTTGCGTCATTTTTGTGATATGATAGAGGGTAGAGGATAGGGGAACGAAGTTGTATGAGAGGAGTGGCATAGCATAATGAAAGAGCTGATGGGATGGGTCCGTTCGATTGCCTTTGCAATCGTCTTCGCTCTGGTTCTCGGAATCTTCGTGTTCCAGCCGTACAAGGTTGATGGTCATTCGATGGACCCTACCTTGCAAGACCAGCAACGCATTTACGTGTCCAAGCTATCGCATACGTTTTCGTATTTGCCGGACTATGGCGATATCGTCGTCATCGACAGTCGCGTGGAACGCAAAAGGTCCCTTGTGGACGATGTCGTCAGTCACCCATTGGTGGCGCTGGTGACAGGGAAAGCGGACGACGACCACTCGATGTACGTCAAGCGAGTGATTGGCAAGCCTGGCGATGTGCTGGAGTTCAAAGACAATCAGGTGTATCGCAACGGCACGGTGCTCAACGAACCGTACATCAAGGAAACGATGGAGTACGTATCCGATGGAAAAGTGACAGTGCCAGCCAACCATATTTTCGTCATGGGGGATAACCGCAACCATAGCACGGATTCCCGTGAGATCGGCTTTATTCCACTTGATCACATCATGGGCACGATGATCCAAAATCCGTTTACAAACGAAGAGAAATAGCAGGAGCAAAGGTTGTCCATTCACGGGCAACCTTTGTTTGCAACAAGAGAAGTTCTCGCATTTTTCTGGCAAGCCGCAAAAGGAGGGCTGACGATGCCCGGCATACTGATTGCAGACAGGGACGCGACAGAGCGGGCCGGGATCAGCTGGCTCGTCGCAAGCTGCGCCATCCCGTATGACCAAGTACATACGGCCGGGACGATGGCGGAAGTGTTTCAGGTGATGGAAGCACACCTGCCGCAAGTCGTCTGCATGGAACTGGATATGATTGACAAGGCGCACTGGGAGCGCTTCAAACTTTTGGTCGCCCAATATCGGCCGATCGTGCTGGTCACGACTTCGGAAGCGACCTTTGAGCGGGCGATGCAAGGAATCGAGCTTTCCGCGCGGGACTTGTGGCTGAAGCCGCAAACACCTGAATACATCCGCCGCGTTTTGACGCGCTGCTGTCAGGAACGCTCAGGAGACGAACGGCTGGAGCCAGGAGCGGGGAGCGTCCAGGGGCTGCGCAAGGAAATCTCGTATCTCGACTTGTTTTTGCCCGGATCGTCGCCAGTTGGTCAGCAAAAAGTCATGCTCGCCCAATTGGAGGATGCCCGCAGACATTCGGAGCTGCTCGACTTTTTTTCCGGCTACCCGTTTCGCGACAAGCCTGTGCTGTTGCCGACCAAAGACGCGATTGCCGCTGTTTTTCCGGCAGACGCTACCTTGTCCTGGTCCCAGTGGCACCAATTCGGCAAGCGCTTGCTGATGGACTGGGAGGCGTCGAGCGATGCTCCGCTTTTTCTCGTCATCCACGATGCCGAAGATTCCGAGCAGAGCTTGCAGCAAAAATACGAGCAGGCGAGCCAGGCGCTGCACTTGCGTTTTTTCAAGGGCTATCGGCAAGTGAGCATGGTGGAAGGCAGCGTAAACTGGCTGATGATCGACCCGTTCCTGACGCCAGGCGAGCAGCGAACGTGGATCGACATGCTGCACAGCGGCAATCGCGAGCAGCTGAAGCAGTGGCTGTATGCGCATTTTTTCTACAAGGACGAGCCGTACCCCGAGCCGGGGCTGTTGCGCATTCGTCTGACCAGCATTCTCGCGCAGGTCAGGCGCTACATGAAGTCGCACGGGCTGGACAGCGCTTTACTCGAAGAAGCGTACCATCGTGTGTTTGAGACGATTTTGTACGCTCCGATCTTGTACCGGATCGTGACGGAGCTGCTGCTTTTTATCAACGAACTGCTCGATACTTTCAACAACAGGGGCGACGAGATCAAAGCGGATGTGATCGAGCAAGCGCTGCGCTACATGGAGGGGCGTTACACCGATCCGGCTTTGCGCCTGGAAGATGTGGCCCGGCATGTCGACCGCAGCCCGGCTTATTTCAGCACGTTGTTTGCGCAGAAGCAAGGCAGCTCCTTCCGGCAAATTCTCACGGCGATGCGGGTGAAGGAAGCGCAGCGCCTGCTGCTGGAAACGGCGTTGTCCGTCCAGGAGGTGGCCGAGCGCAGCGGGTTCGTCAATGCCAATTACTTTAGTAAAATTTTTAAGGAAAAGACGGGTACAACCCCACGTTTGTTACGAAATCAAAAGAAAAGATAGAAATCGAAAGAAAAGAGAGTTTTTTAGAAAATTCAATCTGCTTCCCTTGATTCAATCGAAAGAAGAGGCACCAAATCGAAAGCATGGTGCCTTTTTTGTCTGTTTTCCGGCTTTTACAATATAGCTAAGAGATACACACTCTAAGGAAAAGCAGGTGGAAGCAGGATGACAACGACACAATCCATTGAGCAATTGATTCAGGCTTACTCGGGCACTGAACTGCATACAAAAGGGTGGATTCAGGAAGCGGCGCTGCGCATGCTTTTGAACAATTTGAATCCCGACGTGGCGGAGCGTACGGAAGATTTGGTCGTGTATGGCGGGATCGGGAAAGCGGCGCGCAACTGGGAATGTTTCGATGCCATTGTCAAAACATTGCAAACGTTGGAGAGTGACGAGACACTGCTGATCCAGTCCGGGAAGCCAGTGGCGGTGTTCAAGTCCCACACGGACGCGCCGCGCGTGCTTTTGGCAAACTCCAACCTCGTTCCGGCCTGGGCCAACTGGGAACACTTCCACGAGCTGGACAAAAAGGGCTTGATGATGTACGGACAGATGACGGCGGGCAGCTGGATTTACATCGGCAGCCAGGGGATCGTCCAGGGAACGTACGAGACGTTTGCGGAGCTGGCTCGCCAGCATTTTGCAGGTACACTCGCTGGCACGATCACGGTTACCGCTGGTCTCGGCGGCATGGGCGGCGCACAACCTCTGGCCGTATCGCTCAATGGCGGCGTGAGCATCAACATCGAGGTCGACCCGACACGCATCCAGCGCAGACTGGATACACGATACCTGGATGTGATGACAGACAGCCTCGATGAAGCGATCAAAATGGCGGAGGAAGCCAAGCGGGAGAAAAAAGGCATTTCGATCGGACTTTTGGGCAATGCGCCGGAAGTGCTGAATGCGATGCTTGACCGCGGCTTTATACCGGACGTTTTGACGGACCAGACTTCTTCGCATGACCCGCTCAACGGCTACATTCCGGAGGGCATGAGCCTGGAAGCGGCAGCAGAGCTGCGCACGCGCGATCCGAAAGAATACGAGCGACGTTCCAAAGCGAGCATCGCCAACCACGTCCGCGCCATGCTGGCTTTGCAGGAGAAGGGTGCCGTTACGTTTGACTACGGCAACAACATCAGACAAGTAGCGAAAAACGAGGGTGTCGAGGACGCATTCCGCTTCCCTGGCTTTGTGCCGGCTTACATCCGCCCGCAATTTTGCGAGGGCAAAGGCCCGTTCCGCTGGGTAGCGCTGTCCGGCGATCCTGAAGATATTTACAAGACGGACGAAGTCATTCTGCGCGAGTTTTCCTATAATACGCATCTGTGCAACTGGATTCGCATGGCGCAGGAGCGGATTCAGTTCCAGGGACTTCCTTCCCGTATTTGCTGGCTGGGGTATGGCGAGCGGGCGCGTTTTGGCCAAATCATTAACGAGATGGTGGCGCGCGGCGAGCTGAAAGCGCCGATCGTCATTGGCCGCGATCACCTCGACTCTGGCTCTGTCGCTTCGCCAAACCGCGAGACAGAAGCGATGAAAGACGGCAGTGACGCTGTTTCCGACTGGCCGATCCTGAACGCGATGATCAATGCGGTAGGCGGCGCAAGCTGGGTGTCGGTGCATCACGGCGGCGGCGTCGGGATGGGGTACTCCTTGCACGCAGGTATGGTCATCGTGGCAGACGGCACGCCGGAAGCGGCGCGTCGCCTGGAGCGCGTCCTGACCAGCGACCCGGGAATGGGCATCGTCCGCCATGCGGATGCAGGCTACGAGCTGGCGATTCAGACCGCCAAGGAAAAAGGCGTCCACATCCCGATGTTGAAGGAGTAAAAGCGATGAACAAACCAGTATGGATTCGCCATGCCAGCCAGCTTGCCACGCTGGCTGGCGGCTCTCACTCCCCGGTGACAGGTGCCAGAATGAACGAGCTGTCCATCATCGAAAATGGCAGCGTCTGGCTGGAAAACGGTGTAATCGAACGCGTCGGCACAGATGAAGAACTGGCTGAGTGGTTCCGCGAACGCGCCCACGAAGCAGATGTCATTGACGCCACAGGCAAGCTGGTTACGCCTGGCCTGATTGACCCCCACACACATCTGGTGCACGCAGGCACGCGACAAAACGAGTTCAACATGCGGCTCTCTGGCGCTACTTATATGGAAATCATGAACAACGGCGGCGGAATCCACGCCACGACGGCTGCGACGCGACAGGCGACGCACGACGAGCTGTATGAGCAGAGCAAGCGGCGGCTCGACCAGTTTTTGCTGCACGGAGTGACGACGGTCGAAGCGAAAAGCGGCTACGGCCTTACTTTGGAAGACGAGATCAAGCAGTTGGAAGTAGCGCAAAAGCTGCACGAAACCCACCCGATCGATCTCGTGAGCACCTTCATGGGCGCACATGCGGTACCGCGCGAGTACAAGGAAACGCCGGATGCGTTTGTCGATCTGGTCATCGAGCAGATGATTCCCGAAGTAGCGCGCCGCAAGCTGGCCGTCTTCAACGATGTATTTTGCGAGCGCGGCGTGTTCACTCCCGAGCAGTCGCGGCGCATTCTCGAAGCGGGCCGGGAGCACGGCCTTTTGCCGAAAATTCACGCCGATGAGATCGAGCCGTACGAGGGAGCCGAATTGGCGGCGTCTCTGGGAGCGGTGTCCGCCGATCATTTGCTGCGGGCGTCAGATGCGGGCATCGAGCGAATGGCGGAAGCAGGCGTCATCGCGGTACTGCTGCCGGGAACGGCCTTTTTCCTCATGGCGGATTCCGCAAACGGCCGCAAAATGATTGACCGTGGCGTGGCAGTCGCGATCTCGACCGACTGCAATCCCGGCTCCTCGCCTACCGTCTCGATGCCGCTCATCATGAACCTCGGCTGCCTGAAAATGGGCATGACCCCGGCAGAAGTGCTGACGGCGGCGACGATCAATGCGGCACACGCGATCCGTTGCGCCCACGAGGTCGGCAGCATCGAGGCCGGAAAAAAAGCCGATGTTACCATTTTTGCTGTGCCTGACTTCATGACGCTGCAATACCGTTACGGTGTGAACCATGTGGATACGGTAATCAAAAACGGAGCAGTAGTCGTGGCGGGAGGGCGGCTCGTATGACGGCATACCCGTACCCGCTGCTTAAACCGCCCAGCTTTGCCTGGGACAGGAGTGCCGCGCCAGCCGAGCCAAAAGTGAGCGAATGGATCAAGACGCTAGAGGTGGCAACGGCGGGCAGCACTGATTGGAGCGACTACGACGTAGCGCTGCTCGGAGTGCCGCTTTCCCGTTCGTCCATCTCGGCCTCGGCCGCCAGCGAAAATCCAGATGCGATGCGGCGGGCGTGGAAATATTTTACGACGTACAATCTCGATTACGATGTCGACCTGCAATCGCTTCGCGTGGTCGATCTGGGCGACGTCAGGCAGCATGTTACCGACATCGCCCAGTGCCACCGCAACATTCGCGAAGCCATGGCGCACATGCGCACGAACCATCCTCAGCTTTTGCCCGTGATGATGGGCGGCGATCACTCGATTACGGCCATGCTGATCAAAGGCTACAAGGACGTTCACACGGACGAGCGGGTAGGCATTTTGCAGCTGGACACCCATTTTGACTTGCGCGACCTGACGGATAACGGACCTTCGAACGGCACGCCGATTCGCAATTTGATCGAAAGCAAGACGATCCAGGCCGAGGACGTTCACAACATCGGTTTGCACGGCTTTTTCAATGCCCGGTCGCTCAAGGCTTACGCGGATGAGGCAGGCGTGCGCTATACGACGCTGCGCCAGGCGCGGCAAAAAGGCGTTGTCCAAACGGTGCAGGAAGCACTCGAACGGCTGGCCTCGCAAGTCGATACGATTTATTTGACCGTCGATATGGATGTGCTCGACATCGGCTACGGGCCGGGCGTCCCTGCTTCTACTCCCGGGGGTATGCGGAGCGACGAGCTGTTTGACGCCGTCTATGAGGCAGGCTTGCACCCGAAGGTCAAAGCCATGGACATCGTATGTCTCGACCCGTACAAAGACCGGACGGAGGCGACAGTCAAAACAGCCGTTCATGTGATGCTGTCCTTTTTGACGGGATATCGGCAGCGAAAGTAATTTTTGGCGTCAAATCTGCTCCTGCAAAAGTTTTTTTGCTTGGCGAACCGTTGTTTCTCTGCTGCTGACAGAGGGACAGCGGTTTTTTGTCGAAAAAAAGCTAACTTTAGTAAGGTTCTTTTTCAAGCAAATTTTGGTAGAATTTACTTGCCATTTCTTGGGTTATCCATGACGGAAGAAAGTCAGCAGAAGACGAGGGAATGAGCCATTTTTACTATTTGCGAAAGGAGGAATGGAGAGGCCGATATGAAAAAGATGCTTTCAAGGCTGTTGTCCATGTTGTTGGTTTTTTCGCTGGTGCAGCCGATGGTGTTGCCTGAGCGTGTTGCCGTAGCCAAGGTAGAAGATCCGTTTCAAATCGTTGTCGATGAAGATTTTTTTGTAGATCCTATGGGTGCGTATCCGTACGGGGAAGCAGATGGCCTAGGAGGAAACAATCGTGTATTTGTCGGGTATGACGCTGCTTTTGGACCTGCGAATGCTGCAATGAAGTTTCATTTGGGGCCAGACAAGGTGGACTTTGGCCGAAAGATCGAATCTGCCCAATTGAAGCTTTACCTGACCAAAGTGGACAGGACAGGGGGCGAGCCTTTTCTCGACCTGTATGGAGTGGACAATGACTCCTGGTCGCAGTTGGACATGACCTTGCCTGCTACCGGCACTGCCCTTGGAAAAGCTCCCGCGTCCGGCTCGAGTTTGCAAAAGGACAGCTGGGTGTCTTTTGATGTGACTGATTACATCAAGCTCCAATCGAACGACAAAGTGGCGAGCTTTGTGCTAAAGGGTGCTCAAACCGCTCCGCCTATCCCAAATGCGCAAGTACAAGTCCTTTTTTACGACAAAGCTTCCAACAACTCACCTTTGCTTCCCAGACTCGAAATCAAGTATGTCGATAACTCCCCACCGACAGACATTTCACTCAGCAAACAATCCGTAAAAGAAAATCTGCCACCGAACACGCTGGTCGGAACATTGAGCGCGACAGACCCTGACAGCGAAGACCAAGGGAATTTGACCTTCGAGCTCGCAGGGGGCGATCAAAGCGCCTTCAAGCTGGTTGACAACAATTTGTACACAACGCAATCGTTTGACTACGAAGCGAAAAGCAGCTATTCCGTCTCGATCAAGGTAAGCGATCCGTCGGGAGGCTCATTCACCAAAGCTTTTACCATTCAAATCGAGGATGTGCAGGAGCCGCCTACCTCTGCCGAGCTGAAAATCAATGGCGGAATGCTGGCCACCGGTTCCAGTCAGGTTAATCTGCAGGCAACCGTTGTCGACCCCGATACGGGCAAGCCGTTAGAGGTGCGTTTTTCCAATGCGTCCGATCAGTGGACGGAGGACTGGAAGCCTTACAGTGCGGCTACCTCCTATAACTGGGCGCTGACTGCGGGCGACGGAGCGAAGACCGTCTATATGCAGGCGCGCGACGAGGCTCACAACCAAATTTCCGCGAGCGCCAATATCACGCTGGATACGACACCTCCTGTGGTATCTGGAGTGAGCAATAACGGCTCCTACTCGCAAGCAGTGACAATCACATTCAACGAAGGAACAGCGACATTGGACGGCGCTGTATTTGTCGGCGGCGGAACGGTAACGGCAGATGGCGACCATACATTGGTCGTGACAGATATGGCCGGCAATACGACGACCATTCGCTTTTTTCTGGACACAACTCCTCCGACCGGAACGCTTGTGATCGAAAACGGCAAGACGTTCACGACGACACGGGACGTTGCACTGACGATCACGGGTACAGACGGCGCGGGAAGTGGACAAATCCAGATGAGCTTTTCCAATGACGGAACGACTTGGTCTACTTGGGAGCAGCTTGCCGCCACCAAAGCTTGGCAACTGGCTGCTGGAGACGGAAACAAGACCGTGTACATGAAGCTCAAGGATGGCGAAGGGCATGAGCAGCAATATTCTGACAGCATCATGCTGGATACGGTTCCTCCGGTAGCCACCATGTCCATTAAAGGCACGAATGCGGGCAATACGGCGACTTCCACGGCAGCAGTGAAGCTGTTGTTCGAAGCGACAGACGCTAACGGGCCGGTAGAAGTGAGCCTGTCCAACACTGACGGCGTGTTCGCGGACGGCTGGCAGCCGGTGCAACCGGAAATGTCCTGGACGCTCACGAATGGCGACGGCACCAAAACCGTCTACGCCAAATTCCGCGATCAGGCCGGGCATGAAACGAGCAAATCAGCGAGCATTTTGCTGGACACGGTTCCGCCAGTCGTGACAGGAGTTGCGGCGAACCAGATTTCCAAGCAGGCTGTTACGGTTCAGTTTTCGGAAGGAACAGCTTTGCTGAACGGCCAGCCTTTCAGCGGCGGGGATACGATCTCCCAAGACGGGGCTTACACGCTTGTAGTCACAGACGAGGCGGGCAATGTCACAACGCTGTCTTTTACCGTGGATCAGACGAAGCCGCAAGGAACGATGACGATCGGCAATGGCGACACTCACACGAATCAATCGCAAGTCAGCTTGCAGTTGAACGTGACGGATTTGACTTCCATGACCACTGTCTATTCCAATGACGGGGCCAACTGGAGTTTGCCAGAGCCGTACGCAAGCACGAAGACATGGACGCTTGCTCCCGGAGACGGAGAGAAGCGAGTCACGGCAAACATAACAGATGCAGCAGGGAATACCGCAACATTGGAAGCGACCGTCATCGTCGACCAGACGGCTCCGACCGGAAGCTTCACGATCAATGACGGCGCGAGTGCGACAAACGCGAAGCAGGTGGCACTGAAGCTGCAATACGCCGATGCCGACGATCAGTTGCAAATGCGCTTTTCTCCGACAGGCAGCGGCGATTGGTCTGGATGGGAAGCGGTACAGGAGACAAAATCGTGGACTTTGTCAGACGGGGATGGCGCGAAGACGGTATTTTTGCAAATACGCGATCGTGCTGGCAACGTGCTTGACCTGCAAAAGTCAATTACTCTCGATGCGACTGCTCCTGTCGTAACAGGCGTTGACGATGAGGGCGTGTACAACTCAGACAGGCTGATTACTTTCTCGGAAGGAACAGCTACGCTGAACGGCGCGCCATTCGCGAGCGGCACGACTGTCACGGAGCAAGGAAACTACACGCTTGTCGTGACAGACGAAGCCGGAAACAAGACGACCGTCGTCTTCTCCATCGACAAGACGCCGCTGTTTGGCGCCTTCTCGATCAATGAAGATGCGCCGTTCACCACCTCGCGAGACGTGACCTTGCACGTGACAACAAGCAAAAGTGCAGCTGACACAAGCATGTCTTTCTCGATGGACGGTACTACCTGGAGCGTGCCAGAACCTTTTGCACTAACAAAAGCGTGGCAATTGCCAGTCGGTGACGGTGTCAAAACCGTCTATGTGAAATTGCTGCACAAATCGGGTTACATCGCGAACATGCAAGATGAAATTACGTTGGACACAACCTTGCCGTCAGGGTCGCTCAGCATTAATGGAGGGGCCAGCGTGACGCAGGATCAAACGGTCAATCTGACTGTCACCGCTACTGATGCCAATGGACCTGTCCAGGTTCGCTTCGCCAACGAAAGTAATGCATGGAGCGCTTGGAACGATGCGGTTCCGACACAGACGTGGATGCTTTCAGCTAACGACGGGCAAAAAACCGTCCACATGCAGATTCGTGACAAGGCGGGCAATGTAGCCGACGTCTCCGCCAACATCGAGCTTGATATGGAAGCGCCTGTCGTTTCGGGCGTGGAGAACGGCAAAAGCTACAAAGACGATGTGCAGATTACGTTCAACGAAGGGACGGCAACCCTCGACGGTCAGCCGTTTACCAGCGGAACGACCGTAAGCAGTGAAGGAGAGCATGAGCTTGTCGTCACGGATGCCGCGAGCCATGTCACACGCATTGCCTTTACGATTGACAAGACTGCTCCGCAAGGCACGTTTGCCATCAACAGCGGCGCGCAAACATCCAGCTCCGTCTACGTGACGCTAAATGTAACCGCCACGGACTCGCTAGGGACGGTAGAAATGCGTTTTGCCAATGAAAACGAGGGCTGGAGCGATTGGCAACAGGTCGCTGCAAGCACGTCTTGGCGGCTCGCGTATGGCAATGGCATGAAAAAGGTGCTGCTGCAACTGCGCGACGAAGCGCATAACACGACCGAGCTGGAAGCGCAGATCAGACTGTCTGTCTATCAGCCGCCAAGCGCGGTCAAGGTAACGGGTGTGGAGCTGGACGTTCGCCAGTTGGTGCTAAAAGCTGGCGAGACGCACGAACTGAAGGCCGTGATTCAGCCGGAAAATGCGACTGACAAGCGGGTCAAGTGGGAGAGCAGCGATCGTACCGTAGCGGAAGTGAATGAGCAAGGCAAGATCGTGGCCGTAGCACCTGGTACCGCGCGCATCACCGTCACAACGGCAGACGGCGGCTATACCGCAACGGCGGACGTAACCGTCAAGGCAACTGTTTCTGACGTTTTGCAGGCATCACAAAAAGCATTTCGCCTGAAGCCCAAAGAGCGGCAAAGCTTCCAAATCTTCAAAGTGGATGGCGCTAAAAAGGTCGACATCACCACGGATGAAGCGGTAGAGTATTCCACCGAAAACGATCTTGTCACGGTGACAGCGGGCGAGATTCAGGCAGGCAGCAAAACGGGCAAAGACATAATCACGGTTTCGTATGAAGGGCAAGAGCTGCACATCCCCGTTACGATTGCAAGCGGTACAGACGCCAGAATCAAGCTGCTGACTCGCAGCGAAGGCGTGCTGGAAGTAGACGAGGAGCGGCAGCTGGAGCTTGTCATGCTGGACGGTGACGAGACCGAAGATATTACCGAGCAGGCAAACTGGATATCCTCCGATCCTGAAGTCGTGGAGGTAACAGAAGAAGGCAAGCTGATCGCCAAAGCGACTGGTACCGCGGTAATTTCCGGAAAAGTGGACAAGAGCAAATTCCGGGTTCGCCTCATGGTTGTAGACGAGAAAATCCCGGTTCGCTTGGAGGCTGCTCCTTCGTATGTGCGTCTGAAAGAAGGTCAGGAAAAGCCGATTACCTTGATCGGAACATACAGCAAAAGCTATACAGATCTCATTGCAGAAGAAGTGGAATGGGCGGTCGAGGACCCCGAGATTGCGGAAGTAGTCGACGGAAATGTGGTCGCCAAACAAGCCGGAAGAACTGCGATTACGGTCACCTACAAAGGCAAGACAGCCAAAATCACAGTAGAGGTCAGGCAGTAGCAAGCAACAGGAGAGAGGTGCCAGCTGGATGATTTAGCTGGCCCTTTCGCAATAGGATGTGCGCTTTTTCTGATCCGCCACAAGCAATCAAGGAGGCAGCGACAAAGATGGAATCAATTTTGGGAGAAATCAGAATGTTTGCCGGAGAATTTGCGCCAGTAGGCTGGGCCTTTTGCAACGGTCAATTGCTCAGCATCGCGGAAAATGATGCATTGTTCAACCTGATTGGGACGACCTATGGCGGCGATGGCATGACTACGTTTGGCCTTCCTGATTTGCGTGGGCGGGTTCCCGTCCATCAGGGAAAAAATCCGCGTACGCAAACAACCTTTTCTATCGGGGCAAAAGGGGGAACAGAGACGGTACACCTGCAGACAAACCAATTGCCGATCCACACCCACACGGTCAACGTGTCGTCAGCAGAAGGCACAGAAATCGAGCCGGGCCAGCACGTATGGGCAAAACGAATCGTGCAATTCTCGCAAAATCCCGCCGCAATCCAGATGAGCCCAGGCTCTGTAACATTTGAGGGCGGAAACCAGCCGCATTCCAACATGATGCCGTTTACCGTAATCAGCTTCATTATTGCCACGCAAGGCTATTATCCACCGCAATCATAAGGAAACTATTAACCACTGGAGGTTGACGATCATGTCAGAACCGTATGTCGGCGAAATTCGCGCCTTTGCTTTTCCTTTTCCGATGAGAGGATGGGCGCTGTGCGATGGGCAGATTTTGCCGATCAACCAAAATCAGGCGCTGTACTCCATTATCGGAACAACCTACGGAGGGGACGGAAAAACGACGTTTGCCTTGCCGGATTTGCGGGGCAGAGTGCCTGTGCATGTCGGAAATGGTGTGGGGTATGGACAAGCTGGCGGTGAGGAGGTCCATGCTCTGACGGTTCGCGAAATGCCGCAGCATCAGCACGTGGCCAAGCCTCTTGTCACAACGGGCGTAACGGAAAAAGCAGTTGCGAACGTATGGGCCAAGACGGATTATCAGGCATTTGCTGCCCAGCCTAATGCGACGATGCGCCAGGATGCTCTGCTCACAACGGGCGGGGGCCAGCCGCACTATAACATGCAGCCGTATCAGGTGTTCAATTACTGCATTGCCACCCAAGGAGTATATCCGAGCCGCGATTGATAGAGGAGGAAAACGAATGGAAGCCTATTACGGGGAAATTCGCATTTTTACAGGAAAGTTCGCTCCAAGAGGCTGGGCTTTTTGCGATGGAGCCTTAATGCAAATTCGGCAGAATACCGCTCTGTACGCCATCCTGGGCACGAGATTTGGCGGAGATGGCATAAACACCTTTGCTCTGCCCAATTTGCAAGGGGCGGCACCTATGCACCATGGAGCAGCGCCGGATTTGACGCCGCGCACGATTGGCGAGCAGGGCGGGAGCAGCGAGGTCGGACTGACGATTCAGGAGATGCCTGCGCATACGCACATTCCCAATGCAGCGGAAAAGCCGACGACGAACAATCCGGACGGGATGATCTGGGCGAACACGGAAGGCAGAGGACGTGTCTTTGCCTATGGAGCGCCGAACGCTTCGGAGCAGACTCCTTTCAGCCAAGCCGCGATTTCAGTTGCGGGTGAAGGAATGCCGCACAACAATCGACAGCCGTTTTTGGGTGTTCACTATATCATTTGTCTGGAAGGCGAATTTCCACAAAAGCCGTAACAAAAGCCTGATCTCAAAAAGAAGTGCCAGATGCGAAGCTGCCCTGCATCTGGCACTTGCTTTGTCCGATTGACCTATTGTAAGATGACAGAATATTACTGCGATACCGTTTCCTTGGGGTGATTTGATGCAGATGCCTGTCCATGATTCATCCTCGATCTCTGTCTCTGTTCAATTGAAAGAGCAACTAAAAAGTTTGATGGAACAACGAATTTATCAGCCACGTGAAACATTGCCAACAGTCCGTGCGCTATCCGGCTTTTTGCGGCTGAATCAGGATACCGTGCAAAAGGCGTACGAGGCGCTGAAAGCAGAGGGCTACGTCACGATTGGAAACGATGGCGAAGCAGTGGTTGCGGACCCGCTCCCGAGAAAAAGCGGAATGCCCGCTGCGAGTGGCATTTCTTCGCGAGAGCAGCAGAAGGATGCCGCTGTTTCACCGCCCGTTTCAGGAAAGCCGGGACATCCGGCCAGCTTCAAGCGGGAGGAAAGGACGAAGCCAGCGATCCTGTTTGCCGAGTGCAATGTCGTGCAAGTGCAGGAGTACGCAGTCGAGCTGGAAAAAGCGACAGGCTACACGGTGAAGCCATGCCTGATCAAAGACTTGGACCAGTTTGCCACAAGCATCGTGAACGGCTACTACGATCTCGTCGTCACGACGTTTTTGCATATAGAAGAAGTGCAAAAATGGCTGGATCGTCTGGAAGGAGACAACGTGCCGATCGTCATCGGCTGCCTCCTGGATTCCAATCTCCAGTCGATCCGCGAGCTTCAGCAATTGCCGCCCGGAAGCCTGGTCGGAATCGGAGGCACGACCTGGGAGGGGGCGCACAATTTCCGCCAGTCGATTATGAATGCCGGGATGACTCATCTGGAGCTTTTGGTCGGCACGATGGAGTACCCCTCATCCCTGGATGAAGTGCTGGCGGCCAAGCCCGAGCTGATTGTCTGCACGAGTATCGTCGGTGCCTATTTGAAAAGGCAGGCGCGTTTTTTGCCGCTGCTGATTGAAGATCGCTTCTTGAATGTCCAGTCGGTGCAGTACATTCAGCAATTCGTCGAAGGCTTCCGGCAGTGAGCAAAGCAAATCCCCGGACTTGTCCGTCGATCGTTATGGTATGATGAAGGGGAGAGCTTTTCCACAAAAGGAAAAAGAGGTGCTATCATGTCAGGATTCGGAATATTTCGTGAAGTAATCACATCGGAAACCCAATTGCGGGAAATTTTCGGAGAGCCGAGCCGTCTGGTGCAAAACAAGGTGATTACCCAACTGGACGACCATTGCCGCAATTATATAGCCCAGTCGCCTTTTTTGATTATCTCGACTGCCGACGAAAAAGGAAACTGTGACGCATCCCCGCGCGGCGATGCTCCAGGCTTCGTGCACATCGTCGACGACCACCATCTGGTTATCCCGGAGCGCCCGGGCAACAAGCGGATGGATTCGATCACCAACATCCTCGTGAATCCGCACATCGGCCTGATTTTTTTGATTCCGACCTTGGAAGAAACGCTGCGGATCAACGGTCGGGCGTGCATCATCCAGGATCAGGATATTTTGGAGAAAATGGCGGTCAAAGGCAAGGTGCCGACGCATGGAATCGGCGTGCAAGTGGAAGAATGTTACGCCCATTGCGCCAAGGCGTTCATGCGCTCCGGGCTGTGGAAGCCGGACACGTGGCCTGAGGCTGGAACGACCCCGGATATCGCCAAAATGATCGCGGATCATGTGAAGCTGCCCGGTTTAGGGGCGAAAGAAGTGGCTGAGGGATTGCAGGATAGCTATAAAAATCGGTTGTACTAAAAGGTGGGCTTTTTGCCAGCTTGTATGAGACAAGTTTTCCGATCGACCAACCTGTGATATACTTTCTTAATGTAAGTACATAAACAGCGTTAGTCGGGAGGAGATCGGATGGCAACAAAAATCACGGATCGTTCCGTTTTGAACAACGGAGTGGAAATGCCTTGGTTGGGCCTGGGTGTCTGGAAAGCAAAGGAAGGCAACGAAACAGTGGCAGTCCGCTCGGCTATTGAGGCGGGTTACCGCAGTGTGGACACGGCAGCTGTCTACGGCAACGAAGAAGGCGTAGCAGAAGGTATCCGTCAGGCGGGAATCGATCGCGATCAGCTGTTCATCACGACAAAGGTTTGGAATGCGGATCAAGGCTATGAGTCGACGCTCAAAGCTTTTGACGTGAGCATGAAAAAGCTGAAGCTCGACACGCTTGATTTGTACCTGGTCCACTGGCCGGTAAAAGACAAGTTCGTGGACACGTGGAAAGCCTTGGAAAAGCTGTATCGGGACGGCTACGTGCGCGCAATCGGCGTGAGCAATTTCCACATTCACCATCTGGAGGAGCTGCGCAAGCACAGCGAAATTACGCCAGTTGTCAACCAGGTCGAATACCATCCGCTGCTCACGCAAAAGGAGCTGCATGCGTACTGCAAGGATTGCGCTATCCAGCTGGAGGCGTGGAGTCCGCTGATGCAAGGAAACCTCGATCATCCGCTGCTGGTGGAACTGGGACAAAAATACGGCAAATCGCCTGCGCAAATCGTCATTCGTTGGGATTTGCAAAACGGGGTCGTCACAATCCCGAAATCGATCACGCCTGCTCGGATTGAGCAAAATGCCGACGTCTTTGATTTTGCGTTGAGCGCGGAAGACGTGGACAAAATCAGTGCGTTGAACGAGAACAAGCGCTTTGGGCCAGACCCGGACAACTTCGATTTCTAAAATCACGGTGATAATAGCAGGGGGCTGTCCCGAACGTCTCGCGCAGACGAAGGGGATGTGCCCCTTTTCTTTTGCCTTTTCCTGGTCGAACAAGATCAAGGCAAGGCGTGCTCAAAAAAGGCAAAGCCCCCGCCGGACGATTTCGTCCCGATCAGGAGCTTATGCCCGGTTTATCTGCGCCTGCGATAGGCAACGATCGTTCTGTACATGCTT
Organism: Brevibacillus sp. HD3.3A; assembly: GCF_013284375.2. Taxonomy (NCBI): domain Bacteria; kingdom Bacillati; phylum Bacillota; class Bacilli; order Caryophanales; family Paenibacillaceae; genus Brevibacillus; species Brevibacillus sp. HD3.3A. The sequence goes on along the minus strand of NZ_CP085874.1, from coordinate 4,344,799 downwards.
TTGTCCGCGAGCTTCAAAAATAGAGAGATGTCAGGACGCAAGTTTGCTTCAATGATCCACACCCGTCCTTTTGCATCGACGCCCATGTCCAGGCCGAAAACGCGCTGACTTGTATAGTAGCGGGACAGACGCTGGGCAGCGAGCAGAGCAACCTGCCGCATGCGGGCGATGACGGCAGCGGGAGAAGCGCCGCGAATGTTCGAGCGGTGGAGGGCTGTGGAGAGCGGGAGCACTTTGCCGCCGCTGCGCTTGATGTTGGTAATGATATAGCCGCGTCCGGCCACTTTGGCAAGCATTCCGGTCACGACCCACGGCTGACCGCTTTTTCGCTGCACCATGACTCTGACGTCAAACAAAGATCCGCTGACGCGAGCCAAAGAGATGCCTCGCTGCACGAGATAGCGGCTGTTAATTTTTTTGCGCAAATACTTGTAGGTCGATTTTTTGCTGTGCTTGGTCTTGCGTTTGGCACCGCGCTGGATGCGGTATTTGCTGCGGCCCAGTCCGGTTACGAGAATGACTCCGGCTCCGCCGCTGCCTGCGGCTGGCTTGGCGATCACTTTGCTGTAGCGATCGAGGAAATCGTACAAGGCGCGTTTGGAAAAGGGACGCGTGCGCGGCAATGCGCCGGACAGGGTGGAGCTTGCGCGCAAGACGTAGTATTTGGTAAGCTTGGACTCGCTTTTTTTGCCCAAAGAGGTCATTCCCCCAATCGAAATATGAAACGTCTTTTGCTTCTTCATAATGTATGTGCAGCTTGTTTCAGCGCTTGTGGGAATGTCCTTGCTGTCAAAAAATAGGTAGGATATGGCGGGGAGGGCGAAGATTCGCTCTTTACTATGCCTTTAATTTTTGTATACTGAAAAGTAGCATATTTGTTTCATCAGATGAAACGAACGGAACCAAGTAGGAAGAAGGGGTAAGAAACAATGGATGAACAAAAAGCAAACGTTCGCTCTGTCGAACGTGCTTTGGATATCCTGCTCTGTTTTACGGACGCCACAGACCTTGGGCTTAGTGAGATATCGAGTCGCCTTTCCTTGCATAAAAGCACCGTGCATCGTCTGCTGGCGACGCTGGAGAACAAGGGCTTTCTCATCCGTGATGTTCAGACGGAGAAATACCGGCTGGGCTTTCGAATCTGGGAGCTTTCGGCCAATTTGACGCATAACGATGATCCGGCTACGCTTCTCTTGCCTGAGATGGAGAGATTGCGGGATTTGGTCGAAGAAACAATCAGCCTGTATGTGCGGGATGGAAACGAGCGGATACGTATTCAGGCTGTGCAGAGCAGACAACCGATTCGCCGGGTCGCTCCGATCGGGGCGCGCATGCCACTGGCTGTGGGAGCGTCCAGCAAGGTGTTGGTGGCTTATGCCGATCCGTATGTGCTGGAGCAAGTCTTGAACGATCCGAACTGGCCCGACTTCGTGAATCAGGAAGCGTACATCGAGCAGCTCGACCAGATCAGAAGACAAGGATTTGCCACCAGTGTGGAGGAACGGGAGCTTGGGACAGCGGCGGTCGCGGTTCCGATCTTCAACCGCAACGGGCAGCTTGTCGCATCGATTGCGGCTTCTGGCCCGTCCAATCGTCTGACACCGGAAAAAATGAGCCAGTACGCGCCGTACATTATGGAAGCAGCCTATCGCATGGGAAAAATGATGAAATAACGCCAAAAGCCAACACAGCTTCTGCTCAAGGAGCGTGTTGGCTTTTGGCTATTTGCGGTAGCTAAATTCCGTTTGCAGGACGCGCCAGAAAGACTGGACGGCGTTGTCGGCGAGAAAGCGCTCCCCGCGCGACCGCACGTACGCGCTCATGTCCGCGTAATAGGCCGGGTTGCGCAGCTTTTCGTAATGAAAAGCGATGTCGTGGGCATCTTGCACGAAAAGGGGATACGCTTCTCCGAGCAGAGCGAGATTGCCGATCGTCCGGGTCGTCAGCACGGGTACGCCGAGCGCCATGCATTCGATGATCCGCGACAAGTAGGAGTGGGACGGGTTTTGGTCCGGAGTGTTGTCGTAGAGCAGCGCAATGCCGATCCCGCTCTGGACGATCATTTTTTTCGTCGCCCACATCGATTTTTGCCCGTGGTCGGCTACTCCGGGCGTGCGCAGCAGAAGCCGCGCTTTCTTTTGATAGCTCCCGACGATGGACGGGTAAAGGACGCGCAGCTTCGCCTGCGGAACCGATTTGCGGATCAGGCGGATCGCTTTGGTGGCTACAGCAAGTCCATAGCGTGGTCGGATGACGCCTGCCCAGATCAGGTGCAGCGGATCTCCCGGCTGACGGATGAGCGCCCCGTCTTCCTGATGCTCGACAAACTGGGGCAGCACCTGGATTTTGCGGTTCAGTTCCTTTTCCGCGTATTTGGCTTTGCTTAACTGGTAGCGGCGATAGCGCTCGGCATTCGGCTCGGTCTGGAAAAAAACGACGCGGGAATGCTGAAAGATGTGATCCAGCCTGCCCATGATGTACGGATCGCGCAAGTTGTACTGGACGGCCAAATACAGCAGCTTTTTGCCGAGGGACGGCTTTTTTTCCACCAGATGAAACGCTTCGTTGCGGCCGCGGATAAACAAAAAGTCGTAGTTGTGCTTTTGGTCGCGGGCAATGAGGTCGTCGACGAGCTGGTCGGATTTGTAAAAGCGGACGTGTTCAAACGTAAAGCCGCCCATCCCGTTGCGAAACTGAAAAGGGAGGACGCAGTCGAGCACGTACCGCTTGCGTTCGTTTGCCCCAAGCTTCGCCACTTTGCGGTCGAGGGAGCGCAGCAAAATAAAAAATTGCAGGACGTTCCCCTTTGGCTTGAACTCGATGAGATTGCAGGAAAAACAAATTCTCACGGGGGATTCTCTCCTTCAACAAGGCTCTTTCCCTATCGTATGGGTTTTTGGGCCATTGGCTACTGGGGGAGGAGAAATCAGCAAGCGATTTTGAGTTTTGTTTACTCGAATAAAAAACTTTACTAAAGTTAACTTAAGTGCTATCCTAGTCTTGGGTGTAACTGGAAGGGAAGGAAACAATGGCTGAAACGATTTCGTTGCGTGAGAAAAAGAAAGCGAAGACGAAGCTCGCCTTGCTGGAGGCAGCGCTTGCGCTGATCAACGAAGGCACATTCCGCAGCGTGCTTGTGGATGACATATGCGCGCAGGCAGAAGTCTCCAAGGTGACCTTTTTCAAATTTTTCCCGCAAAAAGAAGAGCTGCTGATTTATTTTATGAGCATTTGGCAGGTGCGGTGTTACAAAGAGCTGGCAGACAACGGGAAGCGCGGCTTTGCCGCCGTGCGCCACGCTTTTTCCATGGTAGCGGAATATGCGGAAAAGCAGCCTGGAATCATGCTCAGCCTGATCAGTTTTCTCGCCGAGCAAAAGATGCATCCGTGCGTTCCGGCACTGTCGGAGGCGGAACTGTCCTTGCTGTTCCCCGATGTCGAAGCGGCGCAGCGAGCAGAAATCGGCGGCAAGAACATGCACCAGATTTTTGAGCAGTGTGTGCAGGAAGCGCGCGAAGACGGACAGTTGGTTGCTCATGTCAGCAACGAAGAGGCAGTCGTTTTGTTATTCTCGATGTTTTACGGAGCGTATTTGTCGGCGCATTTGTTTCATTCTGATGATTTCATGGCTTACTATGAGCTTCATCTCAAAACGTTGACAAGGTAGGGGATTGCAGATGGCAAACGTAATGCCAGGGCGGTATACGGCAAAAGTGGATGGGTCTTACGTGGTGTTCATTATCGGTATGCGAATCAACCAGCTGCTGGCAGTGCACAAATGGGTTCCGGTGGCGAAGGCAATGGGCGGGATGATGCAGGAGCTGTATCAAAATCCCGAACTCGGGTTTTTGGGCAGCCGCTCCAGCGTCAACATGCGGACGATTACGCAGATTCAATATTGGCGGTCGTTTGAGCATTTGGAAAAGTATGCGCGGCATGCGCCCCTTCACCTGACAGCGTGGCGAAAATTCAATCAGGCGGTAGGGACGGATGGCTCGGTAGGGATTTATCACGAGACGTATCTGGTGGAAGCAGGGAACTACGAGTGCGTGTACGTCAATATGCCTGCTTTTGGCCTGGGAGAAGTGGGAGAGCTGGTTCCCGCCACAGGCAAGCGGGAATCAGCCCGACAGCGAATCAACAAAGAATAAGCGCGTCGGCAAGCCTATTCGTTTACGAGGCGAAGCAGCCATTCTTTGAGATCGACGATGCGGTTCGTTTTCGGTCGGCTGTCCGTCCCGGTGACCAAGAGCGGGACGAGTGAATCGACTTCATGCAGCGAGCCGTGTGCAGCACCTCCCAGATGGGCAGGAGAGCTTTCTGTCACCAGCTCGTAGCCAGGCTGGGCGGTGACAACCACGTAGCGCCCAGGATGGGAGTTCAAGGCACCGTTCAGCCTGGCAAGCACATCGGGGTATTTTCCGTACGTGATGCGCTTTTTTGCCCGCTTGATATCGAGCACGCTCGCGTCACCCTGCAAGCTCCACGACTGCCCGTACTCATCTTGAAAAGGCCCGCCTGGCTTGTACGCCACCCGGCGTTTGCCATCGCTTCCGCCAGCGGAGACGACGGTGGACGATCCTTCTTTGCGCGCGATGATATCGAGCCTCGGCTCGCGCTGAAGCTGAGTGACGAGCGCAGAGAGGGAGAGCTTTGGATCAAGGGCGTACACATACGCCATCCGTTCATTGGCGGCGATGACGACCTGGTCATTCGCTTGCGGAGGACGGCTGATCGGGGGGATGAGAAAAGGCGCGAGCAAGCTGCGCAGGTCGATAATAGCGGCTTGCCGATCCGCTTTTACCGCGCTTTGTGCGCTGTCTCCCATGACGATCCAACGCACTTCCTCGACCGCCTGGTCCCACGATCCAAAAGTATCAAGCAGACTTTGCAGCGCCTTGTCCGCATTTTCAATCCCGTCTATCGTCGCTGGCCCCTTTTTGTGGACCTCTGCGTCATTTTCCGGCAAGTAGGCAATGGTCAGCGGAGGCAGTCGGCTATGATCGATCAAAAAGGCGGTTTCCTGCGCAGAGAACTCATCGTTCATGCCGTATTTGCGCCAGATTCGCGTGTGCCGCTTTTGATTCGGATCGAGTTGGGCAAAGGCGGCGTAGGACATGAATGTCGGTCCCGTAACCGAAAGCTCGCCGGGAAGTTGAGCGGCCACCTCGATCAGATGGGGGATTTTCAAGGTATGGGCTGTTTTTCCGCGCCAGACAATCGCATTGATGGAAGCAGAGTCTTTGCCCAGGTCCGCGAGTTCTTCGTGGATCGTTTTTGTGTCTTTGCTCAACTGGGTTTGGTTCAATTGCTGAATGGCATCGAGCAGCACTTGCGGCTGGTCGATTTTCAGCGCTTCTTTCGGGCCGTATCCGTAGTAAATCATCCGGTTTTCCGCTTCGCTGTACCAGGAAAGTCCGGGGATGTGGTGGCGATCGGCGTAGCTTCCTGTGAGCAGCGTGCTGTCGATGGTGACAGACATCGTGGGAAAAGAACTGACGATGCGCGGGAAATAGTGTCCTTTTGCCTGCAAAAAAGCCAGGGCAGGAGCGCGGCCTTGGCGGATGGCTTCTTGCAGGGGCTTGTCCATTAACGAATCGATCAGGATGACCACGACTGGCTTATGCGCCTGAACCGAGCCGTCGTCAGAAAGCGGGGCTGGCCCCTTTTTCTCCTGGAGCTGAAATGGTTCACCAGCCTTGCAGCCGAAAAGGGGCAGGCTGAGCAGCAAAAAGGCAAGAATGGCGCAGGTCCATCGTGACTTCATGGGTTCAATCCAATCCTTTCCATGGCAAGATTCTCTTATGTTTTGTTGCTGGCGGCTAATCTATGCGAAAAAACTCCCCTGCTGACAGCGGGTGCTGTTCGTACAGGGGAGTGGGCAAGCGGTTATCCTTTTGGCAGCAAATGCGTGATTTCCACGACTTCTCCTTTGACCAAAAACAAGCGCGGGATGCGGTTGCTTAAAGTAGCCACGACTTCGTAGTTGATCGTTCCGAGCATTTCCGCGATTTCATCCACGGTAATTTCTCCGCCTTCTTGCTTGCCGTACAGGACGATTTCCTCGCCTTGCTTCGCTTTTCGCTCGCCGAGACTGACCATCAGCTGATCCATCGTCACGCGCCCGGCAATGGGCATGCGCTTGCCTTTGTACAACACAAACCCGCGGTTCGACAAAGCGCGCGAGTAGCCGTCGGCATAACCGATGGGAATCGTTCCGATGACTTCGCCTTTTTTCGCTATGTACGTCGCTCCATAGCTGATCGTGTACGGTTCCGACAGCATCGTTTTCACATACGAAAAACGCGACTTCAAACTGAGCGCGGGCACGAGCCTGATGCGATTCAGGCTGCGAATGTAAGCGGACGGATACAGTCCGTACATGCCGATGCCGAGGCGAATCATATCTGCGCTGTAATCCGGATAGGCGATGGCGGCGGCTGTATTGCACATGTGTACGGTCGGGAGCTTGAACCCGTGTTGCTCCAAATAGCGCAGGCCATTGACGAAAAGCTCGTGCTGTAGCTTGGTCAAGGTGTGGTCGGCTTCATCGGCGGTGGAAAAATGGGTGAAAATGCCATTCCAGTGCAAGTCCGGGCTGGCCTCCAATGCTTTTACGACGGAGAGCAGATTTTTCTTTGTCCGTACGCCAAGACGTCCCATCCCTGTGTCCATATTGACGTGAATGTTCAGGCGGCCGCTGAAATCGGATGCGCGGACGATTTTTTGCGCTTCTTTGATCCAGTCTACCTGGAAGGCGGATAGCTCGATATTCCAGGCGAGTGCTTCCTTGACGCGGGAGAGCGGGGTGAATCCAAGCACAAGGATCGGGGCGGTGATTCCCGCCTGGCGCAGGACAATGCCTTCCTCGATGATCGCGACAGCAAGAGAGGTTGCTCCGTACTGCAGAGCGTGGCGGGCAACGCCTACCGAACCATGTCCGTAAGCGTTCGCCTTGACCACCGCCATGATTTTCGTCTGCTTGGGAATATAGCGACGGAACGCCCGAATATTTTTCTTGATCGCATCGAGATTGACTTCGATCCACGTTTCTCGAAACAACTGTTTCACAGTATGTTCCTCCCCATTTGGTGAAATGAGAAATCCTGCTTTTTCCATAAATATTCGCTGCCCCTGCTGCTTAGGCGTGGCCTGCTTTTCGCGAAGCAAATAAAAGCAGGCCATCGGATCAATGGCCTGTACAGGGTGTGGCGACTTAAAAAGCAGGGAGGTTGTCCAGGTTGTTTTCCTTGATGCCGTCAGGCTCGCTGCGCAAAATATCCCGTCCGTACTTGTGAAACACGTCCACATGCGCCAGGTTCCCCGCCTTGGCCTCCTGCAAAGCGGTGAGGTAATCCAGCTCCCTTCCCGAGTTTGTTTTGAAGGCGATCAAATCGCCATCGTCATTTTTGCGCACGGCAACAATCTGCTCTTTGCCCGCAGCAGACGGGAGGTAGCCCTGGTCGCTTTCGCGCAAAGCCTGTTGCTCGCCTGCCGCTTTGTATTCCGCATAAATTTGTTCAAAGTTTTGCTCGCTCATGATCGTATCTCTCCTTCCCTATAAGGGTGGCTCAAGCGGGAAGAGAACATGCATTCGTTTTACAGCGACGATTTTCACCTATTGACAGTCGCTGCTAACAGGATTATATTTTGACTGACACGAAAGTCAATGAAAAAAGGGGGGAGCAGCTCGTGCCTCGCTCAAAGGAGCAGAACGAAGAAATTCGCGCCCAGCGAAAGGAAGCGATCATGCAGGGCGCTCTTGCTGTTTATGTGGAAAAGGGCTACGCAGCCGCAGATATCAAGGATGTGGCTGAGCATGCCGGAGTAGCCAGAGGACTGGTGTATTACTACTACAAAGACAAGCGTTCTTTGTTTCGCGATTTGTTTGCGCATATGTTTCAGCTCTCCAACAAGCATACCCGCTATCATTTTTCGCAGGAAGGGACAGCGGTAGAACTGTGCAAACAGTTTGCCCTCGTCATGTTCCACAATTTGTTTGAACGCTCTTTGCATGTCATGTTCTTTTTTCGCATGCGCCATGATTTGCGTGAGCTGTTTACGGGGGAAGAACTGCGTGGGCTGATGTGGCGCGACAACAATTTGCAAGTCATGGTAGATGCGCTTCGCCAAGGGATGGAGGCAGGCGATGTGCGTCAAATGTCGCCGGAGCTGCTCGCGGAGCAGTTTTGGGGAGCGATGATGCACGCGATGGGTTATTTGCACCGGAAAAAGAAGAACTTGCGCGCGGACGGACATGATATGGAACAAATCAAGGCGTTGCTCACGGATGAGATTGAAGCGGCAACTGAATCGTGCGTCTCCATGCTCCGGCCTTAACCGCGCATGTAGCTGAAGGACAAAAGGAGGATTTTTTTGCTGAAATTATTGCGTTATTTACGGCCATACCGTCAGATGGTCTTTCTGACGATGTTGTTTATGCTGCTTCAGTCGATTGCGAACTTGTATCTCCCGACGTTGATGTCACATATCGTCAACGAAGGGATCGTGAAGGAAAATACGGCTTATATATGGACAACGGGCGGCTTCATGCTGCTTGTCTCGGCAGGCGCTGCAGTTTTGTCTGTCGCGGCCAGCTACATGGCATCCCGTTCTGCTTCCGGTTTCGGGATGCGGATACGCAGCAGCGTGTTCAGTCATATTGAACGGTTCTCGCTGGAGGAGTTCGACAAGCACGGGACCGCTTCGCTGATCACGAGAACGACCAATGACATTGCCCAAGTCCAGCAGGTGCTGAACATGATGTTGCGGATGATGGTCATGGCTCCGATGATGTGCATCGGCGGGATCATCATGGCTTTGTCCAAAGACGCGGAGCTGTCCATCGTCATCATCGTGGCGATTCCGATTTTGGTCCTGGCGATTTTCGGGATCGGCTCGAAAGGGATTCCGTATTTCCAAGCCATGCAAGGCAAAATCGACAAGCTCAATCTCGTGCTGCGCGAGTCGTTGACAGGCATCCGCGTCGTGCGGGCTTTCAATCGGATTGAGCACGAGCGGGGACGCTTCAATCGCGCGAACGAAGATTTGACTGCGACAGCGATCAAAGCCAACCAGATCATGGCTGGGATGATGCCTGTCATGATGCTGATGATGAATGCCACTTCGATTGCGATCATCTGGTTTGGCGGATTGCGGATTAGCACGGGCCATATGCAAGTAGGCGATTTGATGGCCTTTTTGCAGTATGCGATGCAAATTTTGTTTTCCTTGATGATGGCGTCGATGATGTTCAGCATGGTGCCGAGAGCTTCCGCTTCAGCGGCGCGGATTCACGACGTGCTCTCGACTGAGCCGGTCATCGTCGACCGCGAGCAGGCAAGTGTAGGGAAAGCAAGCGCAGGGGGAGACGTCGTTTTTGACCAAGTGACGTTCCGCTATCCAGGCGCAGAAAAGCCCGCCCTCTCCGACATTTCTTTCGTGGCCCGGCGTGGACAGGTGACGGCCGTGATCGGAGGAACCGGCTCGGGGAAAAGCACGCTCGCCAGCCTGATCCCGCGCTTTTACGATGTCGAGAGCGGGTATGTTCAAGTAGGCGGCACGGATGTGCGCGACTGGCCGCAAAGCGAGCTGCGGACAAACATTGGCTTCGTGCCGCAAAAGGCTCTGCTGTTCACCGGGACGATTGCGGACAATATTCGTTACGGAAAAGAAGAGGCGACAACAGAGGAAATCCGGCACGCACTGGACATTGCCCAAGCCACAGACTTTATCGAGAACATGCCGGACGGATTGGATACGGTGCTCTCGCAGGGCGGAGCCAATTTGTCCGGCGGGCAAAAGCAGCGGCTTTCGATTGCCCGGGCGCTCGTTCGCCAGCCGGGCGTCTACATTTTTGACGACAGCTTTTCGGCGCTTGATTTCAAAACAGATGCCAAGCTGAGAGCTGCCTTGAAAAGCGAAACGCAGGAGGCGACGGTCATCATCGTGGCACAGCGGGTCAACACGGTGATGGACGCTGACCAGATCATCGTGCTGGAGGAAGGCAGAGTGGCGGGGATCGGCACACACCGCGAGCTGCTTGCCACCTGTAGCATCTACCAGGAGATTGTCACATCCCAACTGACAGAGGAGGAACTCGCATGAAGGAAAATCAACAACGACCTCCCCAAGGGCCAGGCGGGCAAAGGCCGATGGGCTTCGGCGGGCCTGGAATGCTGACAATGCCTGGTCAGAAGGCAAAAGATTTCAAAGGGACGCTGCGCCGCTTGCTCGGCTATTTGAAGCCGTATCGCTTCCAGCTGTTCATCGTCTTTTTGACCGCTGCACTCAGTACGATTTTCGGTATTCTCAGTCCGAAGCTGCTGGGGAATGCAACGACTACGATTTTCGAAGGGTTCATGGGCAAGGTGAAGGGAGTACCTGGGGCGACGTTCGATTTTTCTGCGATCTGGCAAATTATCGTGACGCTGATCGGGCTGTATTTGTTTTCGTCTCTGTTTGCCTATATTCAGCAATACGTGATGGCTTCTGTCGCGCAAAAGACCGTGTATGCTTTGCGCAAAGAAGTAAATGAAAAGCTGGCGCGGCTGCCGCTGAAATACTTTGACGAGCGCACGTATGGCGAGATCATGAGCCGGGTCGTCAACGATGTGGATACGATCAGCGGGACGTTGCAGCAAAGCTTGACGCAGACGATCACGTCGATCATCACGCTGGTGGGGGTAGTCGTCATGATGCTGACGATCAGTCCGCTGATGACGGTGATTTTGATGCTGACCTTGCCGCTTAGCGTCGTTGTGATCAAACTGGTGGCTTCCCGCTCGATGCCGCATTTCAAAGGACAGCAGCAAGCGCTCGGCGAACTGAACGGTCACGTGGAAGAAATGTACACGGGGCATAAAATCGTCAAAGCGTTTGGCCGGGAAAAAAGCGTGATCGAGAAGTTCGATGCGATTAACGAAAAGCTGTATCAATCAGGCTGGAAGGCGCAGTTTCTTGCCGGGATCATGATGCCTTTGATGATGTTTGTCGGCAATATCGGATTTGTGCTTGTCTGTGTAGTCGGAGGCGTGCTCGTGACTCGCGGCAGTATTACGATCGGGGATGTGCAGGCGTTCATCCAGTACGCCCAGCAGTTTTCCCAGCCGATTACCCAAACGGCCAACATTGCGAACATCATCCAGTCAACGCTTGTCGCTGCCGAGCGTGTTTTTGAAGTGCTGGACGCAGAAGAGGAGTCGGCAGATGAGCGCTCGGAAGCTGTCGCTGTCCGTTCGCAGGGGCATGTGCAGTTCGAACACGTGTCGTTTGGCTACAAGGAAGCGGAACCGCTGATTACGGATATGAACATCGATGTACAGCCAGGCATGACGGTGGCGATCGTCGGACCGACCGGGGCTGGCAAGACTACTTTGGTCAATTTGCTCATGCGCTTCTACGAGCTTGATGGCGGACGCATTACGATTGACGGACACGACATCCGCGATTTGCCGCGGGGCGAGCTGCGGAGCCAGTTTGGCATGGTGCTGCAGGACACGTGGCTGTTTAACGGAACGATCAAGGAAAATATCGCCTACGGACGGGCGGGGGCAAGCGACGCCGAGATCATCGAGGCGGCGAAAGCAGCACATGCCGACCATTTTGTGCGGACACTGCCGGAAGGATACGAGACGATGCTGAATGAGGAAGCATCGAATATCTCGCAAGGACAGAAGCAGCTTCTGACGATTGCCAGGGCGTTCCTCGCCGATCCGGCGATTTTGATTCTCGATGAGGCGACGAGCAGCGTCGATACCCGGACAGAGCTGTTGATTCAAAAAGCGATGGCTGGTCTGATGGAAGGACGAACGAGCTTTGTGATCGCCCATCGCCTGTCGACGATCCGCGATGCCGATATGATTCTCGTCATGAACAAGGGCACGGTGATCGAGCAGGGGAATCACGCAGAACTGCTGGCGCAGGGCGGTTTCTACGCCGATTTGTACAACAGCCAGTTTTCGCAAGACAGCGAGACGCAAGTAAGCTAATAAAAGTGCGGGATTCCCAGCCTCCGCTGGCAAAGCTCCGTGACACTTGAACTGCTTTCTTTCCAAACCAAACGCCAGTAGAGTAGTAAATCAGTAACCACCACAGACTTTTTGTGGTGGTTTTTGTACGTGCTCCAGAACACGAAAAAGCAGGCCGCCGAAAACTCCGGGGCCTGCTTTTTTGGGTGGGTGCTGTTACGAACTTATTTGTGTCGCGAAAACTTACGCGTTTACTGGTTTGCCTTCGTCCAGCAGCTGGCGAAGAACAGTTTGCAGAATACCACCGTTGCGGTAGTAGTCTACGTCTACCATGGAGTCGAGACGAACGATTACTTCGAACTCGAACTTGCTGCCGTCTTGTTTGGTTGCTTCTACTTTTACGCGTTGGCCTGGCTGAACTTCGTCGGAGAGACCCAGGATGCTGAAGGACTCAGTACCGTCGATGCCCAGGGACTTCCAGCTTTGGCCGTCAGCGAATTGCAGAGGCAGAACGCCCATACCTACGAGGTTCGCACGGTGGATACGCTCGAAGCTCTCAGCGATAACCGCTTTGATGCCCAAGAGGAAAGTACCTTTTGCTGCCCAGTCACGGGAAGAACCAGTACCGTACTCTTTACCAGCCAGTACAACGAGTGGAGTGCCGTCTGCTTGATACTTCATGGAAGCATCGTAGATGGACATAACTTCGCCGGATGGCAAGTATTTCGTTACGCCGCCCTCAGTGCCAGGAGCCACTTGGTTGCGGATACGGATGTTGGCAAACGTACCGCGCATCATGACATCGTGGCTACCACGACGAGCGCCGTAGGAGTTGAAGTCTTTGCGCTCTACGCCATTTGCTTGCAGATAAATACCTGCAGGGCTGGTTGGCGAGATGTTACCAGCTGGGGAGATGTGGTCAGTTGTCACAGAGTCACCGAACAGAGCGATGGTGTTCGCTGCTTTGATGTCTGCGATCGCTGCGATTTCGCCAGCAAGGTCTTTGAAGAATGGCGGTTCTTGGATGTAGGTGGATTTTTCGTCCCACTCGTACAGATCGCCAGTTGGAACGTCGATTTTGTTCCAAGCTTCGTTTTGTGTGAACACTTGGCCGTACTCGGCACGGAACAGGTCTGGGTTCATTGCTTTGCCCATTGCTTCCGAGATTTCTTGTGGAGTTGGCCAGATGTCTTTCAGGTAAACAGGCTCTCCGTCTTTGCCAGTACCGATTGGTTCTGTAGTCAGGTCGATGTCTACAGTACCAGCCAGTGCGTAGGCGATAACCAATGGAGGAGAAGCGAGGTAGTTCGCTTTTACCTGTGCATGGATACGTCCTTCGAAGTTACGGTTACCGGACAGAACAGCTGCTACTGTCAGGTCTTCGTCAGCGATTGCTTTGCTGGTTTCTTCCGGCAATGGACCGGAGTTACCGATGCAAGTGGTGCAACCGTAGCCGACTACGTTGAATCCGATCGCATCCAAAGAATCAATCAGACCAGCGTCAGTCAGGTATTGCGTTACGACGCGGGAACCTGGAGCCAGGGAGCTTTTCACGAAAGGAGGCTTTTTCAAACCTTTTTCCACTGCTTTTTTCGCCAGGATACCTGCACCCAGCATTACGCTAGGATTTGATGTATTGGTACAGGAAGTAATCGCTGCGATCACGACAGCACCTGTTTTCAGCGTAGCGGTTTCACCGTTTGGATAAGCAACTGGTGCGCTTGCTGCGATTTTCTCTTCGGAAAGACCAAATCCGCCTTTGTCGATTGGCGTACGGAGGCTGTTGTTGAAGGATTCCTTCATAGCAGTCAGCTCTACGCGGTCTTGCGGGCGTTTTGGACCAGCCAAGCTTGGTACGACAGTGGACAAATCCAGTTCCAATGTTTCGGAGAAGACTGGGTCTGGAGTGTCGTCGGTACGGAACAGACCTTGTGCTTTGGTGTAAGTTTCTACCAGAGAGATCAGGTCTTCTTCACGACCAGTTTGACGCATGTAGTTGAGTGTCTCCGCATCTACAGGGAAGAAGCCCATTGTAGCGCCGTACTCAGGAGCCATGTTTGCTACGGTAGCGCGGTCAGCCAGCGAGATGTTGGACAGGCCAGGGCCGTAGAACTCCACGAATTTACCTACCACACCTTTTTTACGCAGCATTTGCGTAACAGTCAGGGCGAGGTCAGTTGCCGTTGCACCAGCATTCAGGGTGCCAGTCAGTTTGAAGCCGACAACTTCTGGTGTTACGAAGTACAGAGGTTGACCGAGCATTCCTGCTTCTGCCTCGATACCACCGACACCCCAGCCAAGAACACCAAGACCGTTGATCATGGTGGTGTGGGAGTCAGTACCTACCAGAGAGTCAGGGAAAGCAACGAGTTCGCCATCTACTTCGCGAGTAGCGATAACAGTTGCCAAGTACTCCAGGTTTACTTGGTGAACGATACCAGTAGCTGGAGGAACAGCACGGAAGTTGTCAAACGCTGTTTGCGCCCAACGCAGGAAACGGTAGCGCTCTTGGTTGCGTTCAAATTCGAGCTTCATGTTGTTGTCCAGAGCTGCTGCATTACCGAAATCGTCAACCATTACGGAGTGGTCGATTACGAGATCAACAGGCACGAGCGGGTTGATTCGTTTTGGATCTCCACCAGCGCGCTTCATCGCGATACGCATCGCTGCCAAGTCAACGACAGCAGGTACGCCTGTGAAGTCTTGCAGGACGATACGAGCTGGCATGAGTGGTACTTCTTGGTTTTCGTCGCGGCCTTTTGTCCAGGTCGCCAGTTGTTGTACGTGTTCTTTGGTGATCGCACGGCCATCGAACTGACGTACAGCAGCCTCAAGCAAAACTTTAATGGAGAACGGCAGTTTGGAAACATCGCCGAGTCCTTGTTCTTCCAATCCTTGCAGGCGATAGTACGCGAAAGACTTGTCGCCTACTTGCAGGGAAGATTTCACTTTGTAAGCATCTTGTTTAGCCAATGTATACAACCTCCCTATTGTAACTTGGGGTTTCATCTGGTGAAACGCAGTTTCGTTTCCTTATTACGAACTTATTATACTCGATTTGTTTCCCGGCTTCTACCCCAAATTCATCATTTATATACAAAAATGATGGGAGAAAAAACAAACCGGTATGTTTCCCGTTGTATTTAATGAAGGAAAAATATCCAGACTTCATGTATTATCCCGTTTATATTTCGTTTACATTCATCCGTTATCGTATCACTTGTCACGAAAAACAAGCAGAGGAGTCAGCTATATGAAAGAACAAACGACCAACCAACGACCCGGATTGGGAAATTGGCGACCTTTTTATCAACTCATCAAGGCAACGAAGCCGTCCAAAATGAAGCTCGGCATCGCCTTGTTTATGAGCATCGCGACGACTGTGGTCAGTCTGGTCATTCCGATGTTTACGAAAGACCTCGTCGACAGCTTCACCCTTTCGACGATCAGCCAGGGGCAAATTGCGCTGTTGATGATTGCTTTCGTCGCGCAAGCCATTGCCAGCGGCTTGTCCATCTACTTGTTGAATCACGTCGGCCAGAGCATTGTGGCTGCGCTGCGTGAGCGCTTGTGGAAAAAGCTGCTCGTCCTGCCCGTCGCTTATTATGACAACCATCGCACGGGAGAAACGATCAGCCGGATGACGAACGACACCGGGGTTGTCAAAGGGCTGATCAGCGAGCACCTCGCCAACTTTTATACCGGAATTATCGCCATCATCGGATCGGTGGCAACGCTGTTGTACCTCGATTGGCAAATGACGCTGACGATGCTGATCGCCGTCCCGCTGTCCATCGCGATTCTCGTCCCGTTAGGCCGGCAAATGTACAAAATCTCCAAAGGGCTGCAAGATGAGACAGCGAGCTTTACTACAGTTATGAATCAAGTCTTGTCCGAGGTGCGGCTGGTCAAGGCGCAAAACGCCGAGCCGCATGAGTACGCAGCCGGAAGCCGGGGGATTGGCAACCTGTTCCGTTACGGGCTGAAAGAAGGCCGCGTGCAGGCGATGATCGGGCCGTTGATCTCGTTTGTTTTGATGGTGTTGCTCGTCGTGATCATGGGCTACGGCGGGATGCGCGTTGCGACTGGCGCTCTGAGCGCTGGCGAACTTGTCGCGTTTATTTTGTACCTCGTTCAGATCATCATGCCGCTGGGGCAGTTTACCCAATTTTTTACCCAACTGCAAAAGGCAATGGGCGCAACAGAGCGAATCATAGCTACATTGGAGGAACCGGAGGAAGATCACGAGACAGGTCGCACACTGGAAAATGCAGCGCTGCCGATCCAGCTGGACAAAGTGGGCTTTGCTTACGAAAACGGGGAGCGCATTCTCGATCAGGTCAGCTTCACGATTCCGGCGGGAAAAGTGACGGCGATTGTCGGGCCGAGCGGAAGCGGCAAAACGACGCTGTTCGCCTTGCTGGAACGGTTTTATCAGCCAGCAGAAGGCGAAATTCGCTTGGGACATGATCCGATCGATACGTTTTCGCTGGCATCATGGCGCAGCAAGATCGGCTACGTCTCCCAGGAAAGCCCTTTGATTGCAGGCACGATCCGGGAAAATATTTGCTACGGCATTTCCCGCCCGATTAGCGAAGCAGAACTGAAACAAGCGGCGGCGATGGCGTACGCGGACCAGTTTATTGACGAATTGCCTGATGGGTACGACACTCAAGTAGGAGAGCGAGGCGTCAAGCTGTCGGGAGGACAGCGCCAACGCATCGGGATTGCCCGCGCCCTGCTGCGCGATCCGCAAATTTTGATGCTGGATGAAGCGACCTCAAGCCTCGACAGCAAGTCGGAAATCATCGTTCAGCAAGCGTTGCAAAACTTGATGAAGGGGCGCACGACTCTCGTGATTGCCCACCGACTGTCTACCGTGGTGGACGCGGATCAGATCATCTTCCTGGAAAAAGGCAAAATAACCGGAATGGGAACGCACGAACAACTGTTTGAATCGCACGACATGTACAAGGAGCTGGCTAGCCAGCAATTGCTGATGAAGGAGAAGGTGCAGGCGACATGACGAAAATTATGGTAGTGGACGACGATCCGCACATTCGTGAGCTTGTCCGCGTCTTTTTGCGCAACGAGGGCTTCGAGGTCGTGGAAGCGGAAAATGGCGTCGAGGCGCTGAAAAAAATGGAATCGCCCGGTGCCGATCTGGTCATCCTCGATATTATGATGCCGCAGATGGACGGCTGGGAGCTGTGCCGACAATTGCGTGAGCATTACGATACCCCGCTGCTCATGCTGACGGCCAAAGGAGAGACGGCACAAAAAGTCAAAGGCTTCGAACTCGGAACGGACGATTATCTCGTCAAGCCGTTTGAGCCGGCAGAACTGGCTGTGCGGGTAAAAGCGCTGCTCAAGCGCTACAAAATCGCCGCCTCCCACAAAGTACAGGCAGGGCTTTTGCAGTTGGATCGCAAGACGTTCGAGATTGCGTGTCAGGACAAGGCGTGGACGATTCCGTTGAAAGAGTTTGAACTGTTGTTCAAGCTGGCGAGCTATCCGGGGCAGACGATTCCGCGCGAGCAGTTGATCGAGCAAATCTGGGGCTACGATTTTGAAGGCAACGAACGCACCGTCGACGTGCACATCAATCGGCTGCGCGAGCGTTTTCCGGAAGGGGAGTACGGCTTTCGCATCCGCACCGTCCGCGGCCTCGGTTATCGACTGGAGCTGGACAAATGAAACAGCCAAAACAAATGCCGAACCATTTGTCCCATTCCAGTCGCAAGTTTATCGTTCTGAAACTGCTGTTTCTGGTCGGGCTGGTGGCTTTGCTCATCGTCTGCGGGGCTGGGGCGTATTGGGCGACTGGTTTCGTCGGACTTACGCAGAGCGAATTTATTCGAGCAGTAGTCAGCTCTTTCCTCAGCTTCGTTTTGTTTATTCTCATAGCGTCTGTGATTTCTCGCTTTGTCCGTCCGCGACATCTGGAGCTGTTTCAATTGCTGATCGATGCGTTAAGACGGATTGCCAAAGGAGATTTCAACGTGAATCTGGATTTCAAAGTGGAGCGGGAGTGGGGGCAGCTCGTGGCGGGCATCAATCACATGGCGGAGCAATTGCAGGAAATGGAGAACATGCGCCAAGAGTTCATTTCCAATGTCTCGCATGAAATCCAGTCGCCGCTGACTTCGATTCGCGGCTTCGCCCGCGCCCTGCAAAACGACAGCCTGAGCGCCGAAGATCGTCAACATTATTTGGAGATCATCGAAACGGAAAGCAACCGCTTGTCCAAAATCAGTGACAACTTGTTGAAGCTGACCTCGCTGGAGGGCAAGCATCACCCGTTTGAACGCAAGCGCTATCGTCTCGATCAGCAGTTGCAACAAATCATTTTGGCTTGCGAGCCGCAATGGCTGGACAAAGAGATTGAAATGGAGCTTGATCTGGAAAAGGTGCACATCGTGGCTGACGAGGACATGATGAGCCAGGTGTGGAACAATCTGCTTGCCAACAGCATCAAGTTCACCGAGCCGGGCGGACAGATTCGCGTCGCACTGCACGAGCAGCAGGGCGCTGTACAGGTGCGCATTTCCGATACGGGGATCGGCATCGCCAAAGAAAATCTCGAACGCATTTTTGAGCGGTTTTTTAAGGAAGACAAGTCGCGCAATCGCACAACAGGCGGAAGCGGTCTTGGACTGTCCATCGTCAAAAAAATTGTGGAGATGCACGAGGCGACCATTTCCGTGAAGAGCGAGCCGGGAAAAGGAACGACTTTTACAGTAGCATGGCCGAGCGAGCAGGCGGACGCTCAACCAGATGGGCAGCCTGGCGCCGAGGAACAGCATCGAAAAAGAAAAAGACCTTGAGAGCCATACATTCTCAAGGTCTTTTTGTCGTGGCATTACGCCCCGATGTATTTGGCGTGCAGCGATCTTGCTACGCTGACCTCATCCGTTCCTTGCACGAGTACGCGCCCGTCCGGGAAGGCGACGAGGGTGTATGCATCGACGTGGAAGCGGAGCAGGAATTTGTTTTGCTCAATTCGGCCCAGTGGAGCGAGCCGTGCTGCGAGAGCGTCCAAATCGAGCGAGACAGCAGCGCCCGGCGAGATTTGCACCGTGTCTCGGCCACAGAGAGAGACTGCCTGTCCGTCTTGGGATTCGGGCTGCAAAAAGGTGTATTCGTGCTTGCCGCAGGTTGGGCAATCGCTGCGGCGGGCATTCGCCACTTTGATTTGCTGGTGGCGGTTTTGCCAGATTTCAAAATGCTCCAGATTCAAGTTGAGGTCGTCTGTTGCGCCGACCAACAGCTTGAACGCTTCGGTAGCTTGATACGAAGCTACGATATGAATGATCGGGCCGATGACGCCCGCTGTATCGCAAGTGGGCATTTCGCCCGGGTTGGGAGCTTCCGGGAACAAACAGCGCAAACATGGCGTGATGCCGGGACGGATCGTGGTAAACGTGCCCGTCGCACTGACAGCACCGCCGTACACCCACGGAATGCCGTGCTTGACGCAGACGTCGTTGACCAGATAGCGAACCTGGAAGTTGTCTGTCGCATCCAGCACCAGATCGACGTCAGAAAGCAATTCCTCGGCGTTATAGGCGGACAGATCGGCGACAATCGGTTCGATGACGACGGATGAATTGATGTTCGACAGCTTGGCGTGGGCTGCAATCGCTTTTGGCAAATGCTCGGCGGCATCCGTCTCGTCGTAGAGCATCTGCCGCTGCAAGTTGCTCGGCTCCACGAAGTCGCGGTCGATCAGGCGGACAAAGCCTACTCCGGCGCGAACCAGATGATTCGACAGCACGGTGCCAAGCGCCCCCATGCCGACGATCGCCACACGGCTTTGTCCGAGCTTCTCCTGCCCGCTGCGTCCGATCGGATGAAACAGGATTTGACGGGAATAGCGTGTATCCAAAGCGACTACTCCTCCTTTCCGTACTCGGAGGCAAGCGGATTCCACGGGCCTTGCTGGTGGCCTTTCCATTCGCTGCCGTCTTCCCACATTTCTTTTTTCCAGATCGGAACGATTTGCTTCAGTCGTTCGATGGCGTAGCGCCCTGCTTCAAAAGACTCGTTGCGGTGCGCAGTAGCGACGGCGACGACGACTGCGATTTCCTCTACAGCCAAGTCTCCGATGCGATGATGCATGGCGACGGTCGCGCCAGGCCAGCGTTCCTTGATCTCGTCCGCGACCTGCTTCATTTTTTCCACTGCCATCGGCTCGTACGCTTCATAGGACAGGTAGACCGTGCGCTGTCCGTGCGTAAATTCGCGCACCGTCCCGACAAAGGTGAGAATCGCGCCTGCGTGCGGGTTGCTCACGAGGCTGACCAGCTTGTCCGCCGAGAGCTTTTCCCGGGTAACGGCAAAAAAGGGCACTTCTTCACCGCCGCTGACTGGAGGCAAAAGAGCGATCTCATCCTGAGCGGAAATGACGCGATCAGGCTGGGCGTATTCGTGATTAATGGAAACAAAACTGCTGCCGAGCAGCGGGGCGAGGACAGGGTACTCTTCCCGGATTGCTTGCAGCAGATCGTGTACAGTAGCGTTTTCTGGCAAAGTCAGTTGGATGTCACGGGCATTGGCGCGTTCGGCCAGTCCGGCAAACAACAATACGGTAATCGTCAAGGCAATTCCTCACTTCCGCTTGTAAATGACAGTTCTCTATGGCTTGACGATATCACAATCGGAGAGAGATGCCAATGAGCGAAGGGCTGCAAGGTGCACGCTAAAAGGGCTAGGGGGCGAATCCCTCCTGGCTGATTTTGACTTCGTCAGGGGCGAAGACGCGCAACAGCCGCTCGTAGACGATCCGATACGCGGAAGGTCCCGCCCATTCCTCTAGTCCCGCTTCGCTGAACAGGGCGGGGATGCCGTTTTTGCTCGTCCGTTTGCCGCCGCTGCCGTCTCCCATATAAAAGTCGTCCAAACAGACGCGCGTGACCAGCGGCCGCAGCAAGTCGGGAAACGCTTCCGTGCTCGGCAAGGCCGGAGCGATCGTCGCCTGGGTCGGGACGCCAGCGGCAGCCAGTCGCTCCAACGCTTTCAGCCGAGCCGCAATCGGCGGGGCCTGCGGCGAAAACAGCTTGCGCATATCCTCCCGGTCGGTTTCCACCGTCATGCTGACCCGTACACGCTCTCCGAGTTGAACGAGCAAATCGATATCGCGCGTGACCAGCGGGCTGCGCGTCTGAACGAGCAAAAAGTCGGGTGGATTGTCCGCCATGACTTCCAACAGCGAGCGCGTCACTTTTTCCTGGTACTCCGCAGGCTGATAAGGGTCTGTGCTCGACGACATGAAAATCGTGACCTTGCCTTTTGCCTTTGCTTTGCTCAGCTCTTTGACAAGCAGCGTGGCTGCTTCGGTTTTGACGTCGACCCACGTGCCCCAGTCCAAACCGCGAAACAGCGAGACAGGCATTTGCCGCACGTAACAGTAAGAACAGGCGAACGAACAGCCTGTATACGGGTTGAGCGAATGCGTGTAATCCGCGAGAAAGCCGCTGCCTTTATTCAGGAGCGACTTCGGTTGTTTGTAAAAGAGCGTGCTTTTCAAGCTAATCCCTTCTTTTACGTAGCGTCGTGGAAAATGATGCCCAGGCTGTACCGCGTGCCTGTCGTGATCGTGCTGACTCCGTGACGCATCGTCGTTTTGTAGTAGCCGCGTGTCCCGGCTACAGGGCGGTAGGAGGTGGGGAAAATCAATCCCGCCCCTTGTTCCAAGGTTATCACATGACCTCTGCTTTGCGCGCGTGGCCGTTGCTCTGTCAGGAGAAATTCCCCGCCGGAAAAGTCTTTTTCCTGCTGATTTAAGACAAACACAACCTGAAACGGAAAAAACAGCTCTCCGTACATATCCTGATGCAGACAATTGTAGCCGCCTGCTTCGTATTTTAAAATCAGCGGCGTCGGCCTGGTCTGTCCGTGCTGGTGACAATGATCGAGAAAATCAGTCAGAGCCGCAGGGAAAGCAGCCGTATGTCCGAGCAGTTGCCCCCAATGATTGGCTACTGGAGCCAGCCGGGGATACAAGCTTGCCCTGAGCTGTTGGACGAGCGGCGGCAGCGGAGCCTGATAGTAGCGATATTCGCCGCTGCCAAAGCGGTAGCGCTCCATCTGGATTGTTTTGCGAAAAAGCGAGTCAGCGGAGTAGCCCGCGATCAACTCCTGACATTCTTCTTCCTTTAATAGGCGCGGGAGAGTGGCGTAGCCTTGTGCATCCAACTCATGAACGATCTGCTCCCAGCTTTGCGCGTCGATTCGATTCGCCAACGTGTCAGACATGGACAGCGCTCCGTTTCACGCTCGTTTTCTCCAGCTTGAGCAGCTCTGTTTTCATGGGGAGGCCGCCGCGATAGCCTGTAAGCTTCCCGTCTTTTCCGACCACCCGATGGCACGGAATCGTCAACAACAACGGATTGGCGCCAATCGCTGCGCCCACTGCCCGGACAGCCGCGCTGTTGTTGATGTGGGCAGCAACGTCGGAGTAAGAGGCCGTCTGTCCGTACGGAATTTGCTGCAACGCCTGCCAAACCGCTTGTTGAAAAGGAGTGCCCGACAGATCGTGGGCGACTGAAAACTGCTGGCGTTCTCCCTGCAAATACTCGATGATCTCTTTGGCGTACGGAGCCAGCCGAGCCGCATCCTGGACGAGAGCGTATCTGGGTTTGCGCCGCGCTGCCCATTGTGCCAATTCGTCAATCGGGTGGTGATTGGAGCCGACGAAAGCAAGTCCCTTCTCTGTTGCTGCGATGTACAGACTCCACTCGCCATGCTCTACTTTTGCCCAGTATATGTGCTGATTTTTGTTCATTTTGTTTGCGCCTCCTTAACAGTTGCCAATGTACGCACAGTATACCTTTGTTTTCGCGATTCCGTACGTTTTCGGCAATAAATCAGCAAGATAGTGAAAGCGATGCGACATGATTTGCCAAAGACAAATCTCGCGGTGTTCCCATTGATTTTCGCAAGCGGCGGGAGTAAGGTAGAAGAAGCAAAGTTGCAAGCGGGTTACGGGATCGTACAAATGGAGGACGAACAGGAACATGAGTGATCAACTGACGCATTTTAATGAACAAAACCGTGCGCGCATGGTGGATGTTTCGGAAAAAGACATCACCAAGCGGGAGGCCGTAGCGGAAAGCAAAATCGTCATGAAGCCCGAGACGCTTCAGCGTATTCGCGAAGGGCGGGTAGAGAAGGGGGATGTGCTGGCAGTCGCGCAAGTAGCGGGAGTCATGGCTGCGAAAAAGACGTGGGACATCATTCCGATGTGCCATCCGCTTTCCTTGACCGGGATTGATATTCGCTTCACGTTTGAAAACGAGACGACGCTGGGCCTGGAAGCAAGCGTGCGGACGACCGGAAAAACAGGCGTCGAGATGGAAGCTTTGACAGCGGTAAGCGTTGCTGCTCTTACGGTGTACGACATGTGCAAGGCGATGGACAAAGGCATGGTCATCGGGCCGACCTGTCTGTTGAGCAAATCAGGCGGAAAGAACGGCGATTTTCGTCGGGGAGAGAACTAGATTATGAGACAGAAATGGGAATCCTATCCGAGCAGCATTCGTCTTCTGGCGGTTGCTGCCATCATTTTTTCTACGGGTATGGCATGTATATGGCCGCTCGTCACGATTTACATTCACGATTACTTGGGGAAGCCGCTGCCTGTAGCGGGTTTTTTGCTGTTATTGAACCAGGGCGCGTTTTTGATCGGAAGCATCACGGGTGGCATGCTGTTTGACCGCTGGGGAAGAATGCGGACGATCATAATCGGCTCTGTCGGCATTATTTTGATTACAATCGGTCTTGGACTTACGCACGATTTTACCGTGTATACGATCCTGCTGCTGTTAAACGGGCTGTTCTACGGAACGCTGTCTCCTGTCATGAACGCGCTGGCGGTCGTTTTGTGGCCGGAAGGCGGGCGCAAAGGAATCAACATGATTTACGTCGCGTTGAATGCGGGAGTGGCGGCAGGCTCGGCGCTGGGCGGACTTTTGGCGAGCGTATCGTTTTCCTGGACCTTTTTCGGGAACGCACTCACGCAAATGATCGTTCTCGCCATCTTCGTGATCTTTTTGCCGCGCCATCTGAAAGCGGCGGAGAATCGGCCACTGCCTGCTTCGCCAGCGGGCGAGTCGGACACGAGCAAGACCGATGCTGACGGACAGCTTGGCGCACATGGCGCAGGAGAGCTTCAGCCAACGCGAAAAGTGGTTTGGGGAGCCTTGCTGTTTTTGTGCAGCGGCTTGCTGATCAGCTGGATTGTGTACGTGCAATGGACGACGGTGTTGTCGACTTACATGCAATCTTTGGGCATCTCCTTGCGCCAGTACAGCTTGCTGTGGACGCTGAATGGCGGCTTGATCCTGTTTGGTCAACCGCTGATCGCCTGGGTCATTCGCCGCTTTGCTCGCACGCTGAAAGCGCAAATGCTGCTCGGCTCCTACGTCTTTGCCTTGTCGATGCTGATTTTGTCGCAGTCGACCTCCTATGCGGGCTTCGTCGCCGCGATGTTTATCATGACGTTGGGCGAAATGCTCGTCTGGCCAGCCGTTCCTGCCGTAGCCGCACAAATTACGCCAGCAGGACGGGAAGGCTTTATTCAAGGGCTGATCGCGGGAACAGGCTCGGCAGGGCGGATGCTCGGACCGTTGCTCGGCGCGATCATTTTCCAGCACTTTCAGGCGCAAGGGCTTTTGTACATCATGGCAGGGCTTGCGCTCTTGTCCGTGGCGTTTTTCGCCTTCCACACAACGTTTTTGAATCGCCGTCAAAAGGTGGCTGTGCCAACCGCAGAAAAGATGTAGCGAAAAAAGGCGAGCGCCTGCGGGGAAGCATCTTGACACGCCGAGAGCAGGCAATGTAGTATGAAGAAGATTAAAAACAGTATATTCCGTGTGATTTACTTATGAAGAGAGGCGGAGGGACTGGCCCTATGAAGCCCGGCAGCGGATCTGCGCGTGTAGCGATGCAGATGCTGTGCCAATTCCAGCAGGAGTATTCCTGACAGATAAGGACGTGACCAAGCTGATCTCCCCCTTTTTCTGTACGGAAAAAGGGGGTTTTTGCTGTATGGGCGAAAAGAAAGGAACTGAAGAGAAATGCGTATCCAACCTTCCGACATGATTGACCGGCTGCCAACCCAATTTTTCGCGACGCTGGTAGCGAAAGTAAATAAAGTCATCGCCAACGGGCACGATGTGATCAACCTGGGGCAGGGAAACCCGGACTTGCCGACTCCTCCCCACATCGTAGAAGCGCTGCAAGCACATACAGCCAACCCGCTTCACCACAAGTACCCGCCTTTTTCCGGCCGACTGGAACTGAAGCAGGCTGTTGCGCACTGGTACAAACAACAATTTGACGTAGACCTTGATCCGGAAGAAGAAGTAGCGGTTTTGTTCGGCAGCAAAACAGGACTGGTGGAAATTTGCCAGGTGCTGATGAACGCAGGCGACGTCGCGCTCGTACCGGACCCGGGCTATCCGGATTACTGGTCGGGTGTGGCGGTCGTCAATGGTCGGATGTCGATGATGCCGCTGACAGCAGAAAATCAGTTTTTGCCGGACTACAGCAAAATTCCGCAAGCCGATTTGGATCGGGCCAAGCTGATGTTTTTGAACTATCCGAATAACCCGACAGCGGTGAACGCGCCGTTTGAATTTTACGAGGAAACGATTCAATTTGCCCGCAAGCATGAGATCGTCGTCTGCCACGACTTTGCCTACGGCGCGATCAGCTACGACGGCAAAAAGCCGGTCAGCTTCATGCAGGTGCCAGGGGCAAAAGAGGTCGGTGTCGAGTTTTACACTTTGTCCAAAACGTACAACATGGCTGGCTGGCGCGTAGGGGCGATGGTCGGCAACCGCGAGCTGGTGAGACTGATCAATTTGATTCAGGATCATTATTTCGTCAGCCTGTTCGGTGCTGTGCAAATGGCCGCGGTAACCGCGATGACCGAATCGCAGCAATGCGTTCGGGATTTGGTGGCTGTTTACGAAAGCAGACGAAACGCCTTGTTCTCCAATCTGCACCGCATCGGCTGGCAAGCGCCGCCGTCCCAAGGCTCGTTTTTTGCCTGGCTCCCGGTTCCAGCCGGATTCACTTCCATCGAGTTTTCCGATTTGCTCTTGGAAAAAGCGCATGTCGTCGTTGCTCCCGGTGACGGCTTCGGCCCTACCGGGGAAGGATACGTTCGCGCCGCGCTGTTGTCGAGTGAAGAACGTCTGGCCGAAGCGGTACAGCGCATTGAGAAATTAGGACTGTTTGCCAATACCAAATAGGATGAGAACGGACCGCACTTTCCTGCATGAGAAAGTGCGGTTTTTGTTTGGAAATCAGGGGATAGCAGGAGATTTTCTGGGTAAAATGTAAGGGCCATGCGTTTTGGAAACCAAGACAGGCAAGGCGAATAAAAATCATTCTCACCGTTGACAGATAATGATTTTCATTATAGGATGGTAATGATAATTGATCTCAGCAAGAGCGGGAGGGTACTATGCGCTATCAGATTAACGGTTACACGGACATGTATACGGTGATCGCCAACGAGCGGAAGATCGGTGGAGCCATTGAAGCAGCTCAGGTTCGACTGCGCACGGGAGAGATTTTTGCCAATGCGGTTCTCACTCGTTTGGAAATGTCAGGTGCGCATTTTTGCTCGATCGGATTCGTCACAGAAGAAGGCAAGCGGCTGATTGTGCACGTAGATGATATCAGCATGATCGCAGATGCGCGCCATGTAAATGTATGTGAGCTGACCAATGAATGCATGCGTGCAGAGAAATGCGCGGATCGCTTGAAGCGTTTGAAGCGTCTCTGTGAGCTGAACGAAGGAAGCTGTACGCCGACTTTCCAGGAAGAAGCGCTGCTTTTGGCAGAGGACATCGGACTGGATGAAGCACGCGGACACGTAGACTTGTCTTTCTTGCCGCAAGCAGAAAAGGCTCGTGTTGTTCGCATCGCGTAGAATAGCTATTTGATTTACATAATCGCCCCTTTCCCTTTTACTGGTCTTATCCCCGTCAAGTGGACAGTTCAAAACAAGCCCTTGCTTTACGCAGCCTCAGCTCGGTATTGAACTGGGCTGAGACTGCGTAAACGAGCTTGAATCCGTTCGTGATTGTAAAAATGAATGTAACGTTCGATTGCTTTATTCACCTCTTCTTCGGTTCCGAAGGAATCCAAATATATACATTCTGTTTTGAGGTGGCTGAAAAAGCTTTCGATACAAGCGTTGTCCAGGCAGTTTCCTTTTCTCGACATACTTGGAGTTATGTTATACGCTTGTAATAGATTCTGATATGCTCTGGACGTGTACTGGCTTCCCTGATCGCTATGTAGCAGGACGCCATTCACGTCTCTTTTTTGTGTCGCTGCCTTCACAGTATCTAAGACGAGGGATAAATCATTCTGTTTGCTGACTTTATAGGCAATTACCTCATTATTGAAAAGGTCGTAAATGACAGACAGATACAGCCGTCTCCCGTTAAAAATGATATAGGTAATATCTGTAGCCCATTTTTCAGTAGGTCGTGACGCAGCAAACTCACGGTTCAACTTGTTTTCTGTTATCACGATTGGCTCTTTGCGTCCATAATACTTTCGTTTCCTGCGAATACGTGATTGGATCCCCAACTCTTTCATCAGTCGGTACACACGCTTATGATTAATTCGAATGCCATGGACCCGGTATAGCCACATCTTAATTCGAGGATATCCGTATATTCCATTGACCCCTTGATGACAATGCAAAATCAGCTTTTTTAACTCTTGGTCTTCCGCGTATTTTCTCGTCGGGTTCTTCTGTAAGTGCAGCCACTTATAATAACCACTTTTTGATACTTGAGCAATTTTGCATAGTAACAGAACTGGATAACGATCCGCCATCTCAGCAATAATCCGAAAAATTACTGTTTTTCCCTGATCCTTCTTCTTTCCCCCTTTCTGGCTTCTAAGAGCTTTTTTAAGAATTCTACCTCCGCTTCAAGACGCCTAATTCTTTCATCTGAAGCCATGGGGTTTTTACGAGGCCTTCCCATGCTCATCCCTCCGGCTTTGCCTCTTTGGTCTACCAATCCTTGTACACCGTGATCTCTGTATTTTCTAACCCATCTACGGAACATCCGTAAATCCAAACCGTAGGTTTCTTGAATTTGTTTATACGTAGCTCCTTGTTCAAACCATTCCACTACTTGTGTCTTAAATTCAAGCGAGTATGTCATTTTCCCCATAAAGAATATCCCCTCCAAATAAACAGTAATGGTCTTTCTTTTTACTGTCTACTTAAAGGGGATAATATCATACAGCGGAGAGGGGCTTTTTGCGTGCGGGCGTTGATGCTGCAAAAACCGGATGAAGCTCTGGACCGGATAAGGCATGATGTCGTCCTGGCGATAGACGAGGCAAATGTGCCTGCGATTGACGTAGCCGGGCAGTTCGCGAACGATCAGCTCACCAGTTTCGCTTTCGCGCACGACGCTGCGGTACGGCAGGACACTGACGCCCATGTTGTGTTTGGTCGCTTCTTTGATCGTCTCAATCGCCCCCAGCTCCATGCGCACTTGCCAGCGCAGCTGGTTTTCCTGGGCCCAAAGTTCAGCAAGCTCGCGTGAGGTGGAGCCTGCTTCGTGAATGAGAAATGGCTCGGATTGCAAATCAGTCAGCTCGATCACGCTTTTTTGGGCAAGCGGATTTTGCGGAGCGAGAACGAGGCGCAGTTCGTCGGCAAGCAGCGGAATGACATGCAGACCGTCCTGGGGCTGCATGGACAACGAGACAATCGCCAAATCGATCTCAAAATCGCGCAGCAGCTCCATGAGCGGCCGCGCTTTTTTTACGGTCAAAATCGGCAGGACGTGCGGATGCTCCGCCTGAAATGAAGCCAGATAAGGGGGAAGATAGTAGGTGGCAGGCGTATAGCTCGCCCCGATTTTCAGCGTTCCTCTGCCGCCGTGGCGAAACTCCTCCATGACTTGTCCGGCCTCTGTGAGCAAAGTGGACACTCTGCGGGCATAAGGCAAGAGCGCCGCTCCTGCTTCCGTCAGGCGAAAGTGCCGCGGCTGCTTGTAATACAGCTCCACGCCGAGGTCGCTCTCCAGTTTTTTCAGGTGAAAGCTGACGGTTGGCTGCTTGATATGCAAAGCTTCGGCGGCTTCGGTCAGCGACTTGCACTGAGCGGAAACGGCAAATACGCGCAATTGCTGAATATTCATCGAGTCGATCCCTCCGCCACCAGTATAGATATTCTCTATCGTTCCATCAATAAACATAGACGTTATTTAACACAAGCTTAGCATCTCATTTACTTTCCGCTCACACTAATCGCGTAAAGTTGTCAGTAGGAAAAGAAATGGGAGGGAAACGGAATGAACAAGAAAAATCGCAAGCCAAAATGGTCCGTATTGACGCTGCTCGTCTCCACGTCTTTGCTTTTTGCAGGATGTGGACAAGGCTCCACCACTCCGGCAGCATCAGGTACAGACAAAGCGGGCAATCAGCCGGCAGCATCCACAACAACCGGGAGCGCGCCAACAAAAGAAGACAAGTCGAAGGGAGAGCCGCTCGTCGTCTATCTCAATGACTTCGATGAGATCATCGGCCCGATGTTTGAAAAAGAGACAGGCTACAAAGTCAAACTCGTCTCTGGCAACGGAGCAGAAATCATGTCGCGGATCGAAGCGGAAAAAGGCAATCCGCACTGGGATGTCGTCTGGATGGACGCGATGCCGTCGATTCACAAGCTGGGCAAAGACGGACAACTGCTCGAAGGCTGGACGCCGAATAACGCTGCGGGCTTGACAGACTTTGCGGCGAAGCTCGTTCCAGCGAACAAAACGTACTACCCGACAGGTGCACATGCAGCGGGTGTCATCATTGCCAATACGAAACAACTCCCGGCAGACAAAGCTCCGAAATCGTGGAACGATCTGGTCAAGCCGGAGTTTCAAAATATGGTCGGCATGGCGGACCCGGCGGTAGCTGCTCCAGCCTATCCGTTTGTCGCCTGGTTTTTCCAGCAGGAGGGCATGGACAAAGGCAAAGCTTACTTCGATCAGCTGCTGCAAAACGGCGCTCGCGTCTACCCGAAAAATCCGAATGTGGCAAAAGCTTTGACAGGGGGCGAGATCAAACTGGCAGCCCTGCAAGAAAGCAATGCCTACACGCTGAAAAACAAAAAAGAGCCTGTTGAAATCATCTGGCCAGAAGAAGGAGCGCCTGCATCTGTGCGCGTAGCCGGGATTCAGAAGGATACGAAAAACGTGGAAGCAGCGAAAGCGTTTATCGACTTCATTCTCGATCCGAAGGTCCAGCAGCAATTGATCGATCAGGGAGAAGAAAGCTACTTCGAGCCGTCCGCAAAAGGAGCCGTTGCCAAAAAAGACCGGGCTGCCAATGCCAAGCTGGTCGTCGCCGATCCAGAGTGGGCTTCCGAGCATGAAGCGGAAATCAAGCAATGGTTTGCCGACAAAGCGGTAAAGTAAAGCGATGAGATTGCTAGGGACATATGGAAACCGAATGGGCTGGCTCGTGCTGGCCATTCTCTTTTTCCTGATTTTATTGCCGCTTGCTGCTGTCATCATTCAAGTGTTGTTGCCCGGTGTGTTTTTCGGGCAGTGGAACATCGGGGATTTATCGCTGCTGCTGGACGTGTTCACCCGGCCGCTCTGGCTGGCTTCCTTGAAAAATTCCTTATACCTTGGCGTAGGAACGACGGTATTTGCGACAGCGCTCGGCTGCGTACTGGCTATCGTCCGTTCGCGCTGGTCGTTTCAAACGGCAAGGCTGCTCGATCTGGCGGTCTGGGTGTTGCTGATTACGCCATCGTTCATTTTGGCGCAAGGCTGGGTGATGTTTGCTGCGGCAGATGGTCTGGCGAACGCCTGGCTGGGCTGGACCTGGATCACAAGTCTCGTCTTTTCGCCAGAAGGTCTGGTTGTGGTGATGTCGCTCAGCAAATTCCCGCTCGCTTACTTGGCGATTGCGAGTGCGCTGGAATGGAAGGTGGACCGATTGGGAGAGGCAGCCAGATTGTGCGGCGGCTCGCTCTGGACGGTCTGGCGCACGGTGGAGCTGCCGTTATTGCTGCCTGCGATTTGTTCCGGGGCGCTGCTCGTGTTCATGGATACGATCGGCGACTTCGGCTTGCCGGCATCGATCGCTGCTGTCTTCCGTTTTCCGACGCTGCCGTATTCGATTTATTCGGCTCTGTACACGTCGCCCATCCGCTTTGACATGGCGGGAGTGCTGTCGTTTTACCTCGTGCTGCTGATTGTCGCTGCGATGAGCATTCAGTTTTATGTGATGCGCAAGGCGCGGTTTGATGTACTGTCCTCCCGGGCGACCAGACAGGAGCGCAAGACAACAAAGCGGGGCAGCCTGTGGCTGAATATCGGCTGCATCAGCTTTTTGCTGGTCGTCATCGGCATTCCGTTCGGGGCGAACCTGCTCATGTCCATCTCGGATACATCGAGCATGGATCAGGGCTTGCAAGGATTGACTCTGCGTCATTACGAAGAGCTGTTTGCCAATGGAGAGGCTTTGCTGGACGGCTTGCTGCATTCGCTTGGCATCGCCGCTACCGCAGGCATTATCGGACTGATCGTCGGATTTTTCGTCGCCTACGTGCTGACGTATTCGCCGTTCAAATACCGCAGGGCTGTCGACGTTATCTCGCTGGTCTCGCTGGCTGTACCTGGCGTTGTTCTCGGCATTGGCTATATTTTTGTCTGGAATCAGCGTTGGCTCGAACCGATCGGCTTGTTGCTGTACGGAACGCCGTGGATTCTCGCGCTGGCAAGTGTGGCAGGTGCCATCCCGATCATTACGCGGGTCATTGTCGGCGCGATGGCAAAAGTGCCGGGGCAGCTGCTGGCAGCTGCGCAAATGCAGGGAGCAAGCTTCGTCCAGCGCGTGAGGTGGATTTTGCTGCCGTTGATCCGCGGGGCGCTCGTCGCAGCAGGTTTGTCCGCTTTTGGCAGCAGTGTGTTTGATTTGGCGGCGACTTCGATTTTGTTCCCGCCTGATTTTATGACCTTGCCCGTCTTTATTAACAAGGCGTTTGAAGATCTGAAATTCGCTTACGCGGCGGCTTCGACCTTGATGGGCGGCGGTTTGGTCGTCCTGATCATCGTCATTGTCGAGCTGTTGTTTCAGCCGAAAAAATGGAAAGCTGGGAGAGATCATGCTTGAATCCGATACTGGAAGTTCGCGGAGTACACAAATCGTTTGGCAACTATGCTGCCCTGCGCGGAATTGATTTGTCCGTCCAAAAGGGAGAAATCATCAGCGTCCTGGGGCCATCCGGCTGCGGGAAGTCGACTTTGTTGCAAGTCATTGCCGGGCTGACGCAGCCAGATGCGGGAGAAGTGCAACTGCGAGGTGCGCAGGTCGCTTCGCCTACGCGACTGGTGCCCCCGGAAAAGCGCAATATCAACATGGTGTTTCAAGACTACGCCCTGTGGCCGCACATGACGGTCTACGAGAACATCGCTTATGGATTGCAGCGCAAAAAAGCGAAAGCGGATTACATAAAGGCCAAGATTGCCGAGCTTGTCAGCTTGCTGCGTCTCGAAGGACTGGAGCAACGCCTGCCGCCCCAGCTTTCAGGAGGCCAACAGCAGCGTGTGGCGATTGCTCGCGCGCTTGCCACAGAGCCGGATTTGCTTTTGCTGGATGAGCCGCTATCCAATCTCGACATGCGGCTGCGCATCCGCATGCGCACGGAAATGGCTTACTTGTTCCGCCGTCTGGGAACAACCGTCTTTCATGTGACACACGATCCGGATGAAGCGTTTGCCATGGCAGATCGGCTGGTCATCATGAGAGCGGGAGCGATCGATCAGATGGGAGCGCCGCAAGATTGCTACGAGCAGCCAGCGACACGCTCTGCCGCGTCTTTGCTGGGGGCCGGTAATCAGCTGACGGGCACGTTGCGCAAGGAAGCTGGCCGCGACATCGCGCTCATCGGAGAAGCGCTCGTCGAGGGTACAATACCCGCCGCAAAAGGAAGCGGGGATCGCGCTCATGTCCAGTCAGCGCTTGCAGACGGCGAGCAGATTGACCTTTTGTTTCGTCCCGAAGAAGCAGAGTGGGCGCAGCAGCCGGAGGCAAACAGTTTTCCAGTTCGCGTCGTGCACAGCACATACGAAGGCAATCGCTGGCGCATCCTCGGTGAAATCGGCGGAGGACAGACTTTGGCCTTTTTTCACGCGGAGCGACTGGAAAATACGGAACGTGGATACGTCTGCCTGAAGCCATCAGCCGCTTACTTGTTTCCTCATCTGGACGAAAGGTGAGCGAAGTCATGTCACGTATCCTTGCCATTTCAGACATTCACGGGCACGGTGCAGGGGCAAAGCAGCTTCTGGAGCTGGCCCAGTACGATCCGAAAGTCGATCGGCTGTTTCTGCTCGGCGACTATATCGACAAAAGCCCGGAGACGTGGGAGACGCTCTCTTTTGTGCAAGGGCTGCTGCAAGAAGGGGCGGCAGTCGTGCGGGGCAATCTGGAGCAATGGTTTCTCGACCAGCATGCGGCAGAAGAGCAGCCAGAGTCGATCAAGCAAGCCGTTGCCTTTGTCGCCGGATTGCCATTGTACATCGAGTACGGACCATACTTGTTCGTCCATGCGGGCATTCGCCCGGGAATCGCGCTCGCTGCCCAGCAGCAGGTCGATCTGCTTTCCATTCGCGAGGAGTTTTGGAACAGCTCGTCTCGCTACGAGTGGATCGTCGTCTTTGGTCACACTCCCACCTATCGCATGGGGGTTGCGCCGGGAGACATCTGGGCAGAAGCTGACCGGATCGGCATTGATACCGGGGCGAAGCACGGCGTCAGATTGACGCTGCTCGATCTCACTCACCACAAAAGCTATTCCTGCTCGACCGAGACAAAAGGGGTGTACACAGATTTTCGCACAGCGGACTGGTGCATCGAAAAGTAGGGTCATTGCCTGCGCGAAAAGCGGGCAGTGGCTTTTTTACGTGGGAAAACAGCCTGCAACGGCACGGCACACTAGGCAGCAGCTAGTGGCATCCTGATCACCTTAGCCGAGGAAGCAGTCGATTGAACAATCGCTCGACATAGCCAAAACCTATCCGCTCATAGCCAGCGGGGATTGGACTTTGCCTATCGACAGTGATAAAACAAGAATAAGCAAAATCAAGGGGGAACGGAACATGGAGTACACATTTTCGAAATCAGTAGATGCATTATCCTCCTCGGCTGTCCGGGAAATCTTGAAGCTGACCCAAGGCAATCAAGTGCTCTCGCTCGCAGGTGGCCTGCCAGCCGAGGATTCTTTTCCCATCCAGGAAATGCGCGAAGCGTTTAATCGGGCATTCGATCTGGGCGCGAAATCGTTGCAATACGGTTTGACAGACGGATATATCCCGCTTCGGGAGTGGGTAGCCTCACGAATGAAGCAAAAACATATGAACGTAGGCTTGGACAATATGCTGTTGACCACCGGCTCCCAGCAGGCCGTCGACTTACTGTGTCGAGTCTATTTGGATGAAGGCGACGTCGTGCTGGTAGAAAATCCAACGTATCTGGCTGCAGTCCAATTGTTCCAGTTCAGAGGGATTCGCGCCATTCCGGTGGAAGGTGATTCGGAAGGGATGGACCTGGAGGATCTGGCGAAAAAGATCGCGCAGTATCGTCCGAAAATGGTCTATGTCATTCCGACTTTTGCGAATCCTACGGGAAAAGTGTGGAGCCTCGAACGCCGCCAAGGCTTGCTCGCTCAGTGCAAAGCAAACAACATTCTCATTCTGGAGGACGATCCGTACGGCGAAATCCAGTTTGACGGCGAAGCTTCGTACCGCTCGATTTTCTCGCTCGACGAACATCCGACCAATTCCTGTGTCGTCTATACCAGCACGTTTTCCAAGATCGTTGCTCCTGGTCTGCGCACCGGATGGGCAATCGGCGACCAGCGCGTCATTTCGATGATGGTAAAAGCGAAGCAAGCCGTCGACCTCCAGTCCAGCACCATTGACCAGATCGCGCTGCACGAGTTGCTCTCCCGCTTCGATCTGGAAAGCCACATCGAAAAAATCCGCGCTTCCTACAAAGAGCGCATGGAATGGATGAACGAGCTTTTGCTCGCACAAAGCTGGGATGGCGTGCAGTGGGAAAAGCCGCGCGGAGGCATGTTCCTGTGGGTCAACTTGCCAGCCGATGTGGACGCAGAGAAGCTGTTGGCCCGCTCTGTACAAGAAGGCGTGGCATTCGTGCCAGGCAAGCCGTTTTACG
Source organism: Brevibacillus sp. HD3.3A (assembly GCF_013284375.2). Taxonomy (NCBI): domain Bacteria; kingdom Bacillati; phylum Bacillota; class Bacilli; order Caryophanales; family Paenibacillaceae; genus Brevibacillus; species Brevibacillus sp. HD3.3A. Next base: position 4,309,595 of record NZ_CP085874.1, on the reverse strand, counting down.
CCGCCGAGCCGCAGCACAACACGATGCGCTTGAACTACACGCTGTTGAACCGCGAAGATACGCAGCTCGCCATCGCAAGACTCGGCAAAGCGTTTACAGAGTACAGCAAAAGTCTCGTGACGCAATAGCGTCCGGGGCGTGTAAGTGAAAAGCAAAAGGATGAAAAAAGACAATCATGCTGCTGAAAAGCTGATTGTCTTTTTTATTGTTAGGACAAGGACAAAGAAAGCTCTCTTTCGACCCGGTTCAGCCACTCATGGACAAGCTCTGTGAACAGCGTGGGCTGTTCGATTTGCAGATTGTGTCCAGCGCAATCGAGCGCGGCAAAAGAACTGCGTGGATAGTGAGGAAGCAAGCTCCATGCGTCCTGGTAGCCGACGACATGATCCTGCTTGCCTACGACGAACAATCCAGGATGGGGAAAAAGCTGCGTATCAAGCGGGAAAGAGAAGCCGTACGATGTTTTCAGTCGTTCTAAAAAGGGGAAGTCCGCGATGCTGTACCCGCTTATAATCTCTGTTTTGTAGCGGTCCCATGTCTCTTCTGTGGCGACCACAGCCATGGCTTCGAACTCGGCGCGCTCCGACTCTGTCAGCTTGTCCCACAGGCTTTGCTCTTCTACCAAAATGACTTTGTCTGGCAGCGTGCGCTGGCTCATTTTGGGGAAAACACTCGGGCAGATGAACAGGGCGCCTTTGACTTGCTCTCTGCGCTTTTCGATGACTCCACGCGCCAAATAACCTCCGTACGACTCAGCAGCGAGGAGGAACGGTTCGCCTGGCAGTTCACGATCAATCCAGTGCAGAACAGCCTCTAGCATGTCGTCCGTATTTTGCACGCTGTCGTAATTTTTCGTCTTTCCCATACCGGGCAGGTCGATATAGAGTCGGCGAAAACCTTCGCGCTCAGCAAAAACAGGCTCCATGCAGCCTTTCATGACGTGATGATCGAGCGAAAAACCGTGAAGCATGACAATCGGAACGCCGGAACCGATTTGTTCTTGAAAAAAGTCAATGTTGTGCAGTGACTGAATCATACTGGCTAGCACCTCTCCCGCCGATTTTGCGTTCCATAACTAAAAAAGGAACGTTTGTTCTTATTTTAATCTAAGATCTGGAAAAAGAAAGAGGGAAATAGAAAAATATGAGAAAAAGCCATAAAAAAACGTATCCAAGCGATCAGATCGAATGGATACGTTTTTCGTGTTGGCCGGGATGGTTTGTTTGCGCCATCCGAGGCTGTTTATTCTTCTGTTTCTTCCAATGTGCAGATGGCGCTAGGGCGCTTGATGCGCAGCACTACGCACTCGTATACACGGAACAGGCTGTTCATTTGCTCGTCTCCGAGGAAAGCGGAGTCGAAGTCTTCGGCAATCGCCAGATCGAGGTTGTGGCGGCCTGTAGCCACCAGCACGCCGGAGCGTCCCTTGATCGTAGGCGATTGGTATACGCCGTCTGTCACCAGGTTGCGCACATGCTCGATCTCCAGCACGTTAGTGCCTTTGTGTACGCGGTGCAGGAGGGAGTACAGCTCGGGGGACACGACCAGCGCATAAGGACCGCTGTGACCCATTTTCAAGAGCTTGTTGCGCGCTTCCACGATGTCAGCGAACGCATTGCCGGATTCCATCCAGTCGCTCTTCAGGTGCGTGAGGCGGCCTTTTACATTCATCAGACCAGGCAGATCAAACTCAGCCGCTCCGTTGAAGATCAGGTCGTCTTCCATCAGCGCACCGCCAGCAGCGGCGTTTGCAGCGGCACTCATGTCAAGCGGCATGCCCAGTGTGCGAGCTTGCGCGACATCGCGCCAGTAAAGCATGAAATCTTTGTAAAGAATCGGGATTGTCATGCTTACGCGGCGGCTAGGCTGTGTCATTTCCAGCGATTCGCCGCGCAAGGACAGACCGCCGAAGCGCGATTCATCGTATACGTCATTGGTGATCGTCTGGATACCTTCACCGAGCGGGCCGTAAATATCGATAAAGCGACGTCCCACGAGTTGACGGCGGGCCATGTCGACTACAGTAGCGTCCAGCTGGCTCCATTCTTCATTGGTTAATGGAGAGTCTGGGTATTTGCGAAGCTTGTCCATAGCGTAACCTCCAGGTCATATAAGATCGGTGTTTCCTTAATGTCCTTTCAAACTTCCAACAGTAAGCCCCTTTTTGCCAGGAGCGGCAGTCTTGGCAGGAGCCGCGTGTTTGATGACGGAAGCAACACCGTGAGCAGCCGTTGCAGAAGCTTTCAGGTGATCCACCTGATGAATATCGTGGCCTTCATCGTGGTCGGTCAGGTCAGGATGGGACCCGTCAGAGAACCGTCCGCTGAGCGAAGCCATGATTTCTTTTACTTGCAAGTAGTCGGCGTGAGTTTTTTCGCGCATGCCGTCCAATGTCGTGCGGGTTTCGTCATCTTGAAACTCGTACAGGGAAAGCTCCAGATGCTCGCGGAAATTGTGCAGGCCAAACCGCTCCAGGTTAACATCCGACAGCAACTGAGAAAGCTCGCGGTCGCTCAGTTGGGCAAGCGATTCTTTTCCGGATACGTTTTCCAGGTAAGGAACCAGTTCCTGGAGACGTCCCATGCGCTGTTCTTCTTCTTCCAAAATGTGATGGTAGTACAAGCGGGTGTGCTCGTCCTGTGCAGCGTCGATAATCGGCTGGATGATGCCCATGAAACGATTGATGTAACCTCTGGTGCGATCAAAAATGGCGTGCAGCTGTGTAATTTCTTGCACCCTCCGCCACCTCCTCATTCACGATCTATTTGTTCATTATACAGTTGGAAAAATGAACCGGGCAATACATATGTAGATTTTCGGCGTTTTCTGTTAATAAATGGCACGTTTTGCCGGGAGCACATCGCCTCAAGCCACGCCACGACTGAGGTGGATACGTTTAGTTTTGGATTTTTACAAAAAAGTTATCATGGAGAGTATTGTCAAAGCTAATTGGGAATGATAATATTTATCAATAAGAGTGATATTCATTATCAATTAGAAAACAGAGAACCAGAACATACATCGACACTCACCCATTTTAAGGAGGAAAACATTATGTCATCCATTTTAGTCATTGGCGGAGATCGCCTTGGTAATATCGTAGATTTGCTGCACGGACAAGGGTTTAAAGATATTCATCACGTAACGGGGCGCAAAAGCTCCCAAACAGGCGTAAAAATTCCTGCGGGCATTCATATGATTCTCGTTTTGACCGACTTCGTCAATCACAACCTCGCGAAAACCGTGAAAAACCAGGCGAAGGATCGTGAGCTGCCAATCGTATTCTGCAAGCGCTCGTGTTCGGCGATTGCCAAAGCTTTCGATTTGACGGCGTAAATACATACCCGTTCAGGTGGACAGACTAACGCATGAGTCTGATACCAACGGAGGAATGGCGCATGGAGCAAAATCGTTTAAGCGAACTGCCTATTGCGCAGCTGACGGCCGTGCAGCTGCAACAGTTGAAACAGGCAGAGGAACAACTCAATTCAGAAGGCGAGAATGTGTACCTGATCGCATTTGAGAAGCAATCCCCGTCATCGTAGACGGGGTTTTTTTATTTTCCCAATATCTGCTTCTCCGCTTATTTGAAAACATACTGCTCAAGCTGCGTTTTCAGTGCGTCAATCCCGATGGCAAAGCCCAGGCATTGGCTGGACTGGATGATAAAGGCGTTCAGCCCCACGACCTCGCCATTCAGATTGATAAGTGGCCCACCACTGTTGCCGGGGTTGATGGCGGCATCGGTTTGGAAAATCTCTTCATACATTCGTTTTGCCACCTGGAGGCGACGGTTTTTTGCGCTGATAATTCCGGCGGTTACAGAATTTTCCAATCCGAGCGGGGAACCGCCTGTGTACATAGCGACAAAAACTACAAAAAGACCAGTTGTTGCAACTGAATCGTCCGGCCGTGTGCGTTCCTGCCGGGAGCTTCGGTTGCTTCCACGCGTTTGACGAGTGCCGTCATGAGCATGCGGCGCTCTTCATCGCTGGCATGTGACCAGAGGAGCGGCCAATTGGTCAGCTGGTTGTAGGGCGGGAAGGCAGCTCTGGCAAAAGACGGAGGTGGATCAGGGAACAGAGCGTCAGCTTCTTTGGCGAGGGCAGCGATTTTCAGCCGAAATGCTTCGAGGGTGAGCAGTCCTTCCTCGTAAGCTGCTTCCCAGCGCCGCAATTTGAGCGCTCGCCTCTGTTCCCGCGCTTCTGCATCTGCAAAAGGGACCACGGAAGAAAGCGAGGCCCGGACTTCTTCCAAAGCAGCACGCGCTTCGTGCGAATAGCTCATCAGCTCGGAGAGGATGGCCTGCTCCAGACGGTCTTCCCGGATGGCAGGGGCGTCGCAGCGGCCAGCCTGCTTGTTTTTGCATACATAATAACGATGGACGTAACGTTTTCCCGCGCTCTTGGTGTTGGCTGTCTTGCCGCGCATGGGGGAGTGGCACAGGGAGCAGTAGAGCAAACCGGAAAAGCAAAAGGTGGAGCCAAGGACACGCGGGTGGAGCGAGCTGCGCGCAGCCATTTTTTGCTGAATGCGCATGAAAAGGTCTTTGTCGATAATCGCCGGATGGGCGGCCTCTTCCACGATCCATTGATCAGGCGAGTTTTGGCGCTGAAGCCCGTCGGTGTAATTCCAGCGCAGCGCCCCGTGATACACCGGATTTTTCAGCAGGCGCAGGACAGAACTTGCCCCCCAGCTTGCGCCGTTTTTCCCGCGAAGTCCTTGGCGATTTGCCCACTCCGCAATCTGCCGCGGCGACTCGCCTTTCTCATAGCGCTCAAACATTTCGCGGACGCCAGCCGCCTCCACATGCTGAATGGTCAACGCCCCGTCCACCAGCTCGTAGCCAAAAGGCGGGGGGCCGCCTGGCCGTTTTCGTTCCTTCGCCATCTGCTCCATGCCGAGCTTGACTCGCTCCGCCAAATTTTCCCGCTCCCACTGGGCGAGCGCCGCCACCAGCGTAATGAACAGTCGGCCGATGGCGGTAGTCGTATCGTACACCTCTGTGCAGCTTTTGAAGCGCACGTCATACTTTTCAAACTCCTGGAGAAGCCGATACAGATCCAGCACAGAGCGGGTGAGGCGATCGAGACGATAGACGAGGACGACATCGGTCTTCCCTTCGCGGATATCTTTCAGCATCCGTTTCAGTTCAGGGCGGTTCGTATCTTTGGCGCTCACGCCTTCTTCCGCGTAGATGGCGGCAACCTCCCACCCTTGTGAGTGGACGTAAGCCAACAGTTTTTCCCGCTGGGCCGGGATTGAAAATCCTTCACGTGCCTGGTCTTCGGTGCTGACGCGCATGTAGACAGCCGTTCGCATCGGATTTCCTCCCATCAACTGAGGTTGCTAGAGTCTACAGCAAAATAGCGCTTTGTATGCCTGGACAGATTGGAAAACTTGGATTTTTTGCGCACAAAAAAACCCCGCTTATCCTGATTGGACAAGTGGGGCTGCGCTACATCCATTTTTGTCCCCATTCGTGAATGGATTCAATGACTGGACGCAGATCTCTTCCTTTTTCTGTCAATTCATACTCGATGCGCACAGGAATTTCCGGGTATACTTTTCGTTCCAAAATTCCCAGCTCCTCCAGTTCCTTCAGTCGCTCCGAAAGCATTTTGTCGCTCATGTGCGGAACCATCTCGCGAATATCTTTGAAGCGAACAGCGCCGCGAAGCAAAACGTGGATGATCAAACCTGTCCAGCGCTTGCCGAGGACATTGATGGCGCATTCGTACTTGGGACACATGTGCTCGCCAGCAAATTCTTGACTCATGTTGGTGTCACCTCTATACAGCATGGTTATGTTAACGCTTATTGTAGCAGATAAACTTGAAAAAAGTAAGTAACGAAGTGTTTGGCATGTGCTTATCTATGTTTGCCATACCGGGGCGGGGTTATGCTGGAAATAGGATTGTCCGCACGAGCCAAGCCCGTTTCCGGCAAAAATCGTTTCACAGGCAGGCACATGCACATAGACTGTGGCGAACGATACGAGAAGAAGAGGGTGTTAGGATGCTTCCAAAACCGGTGATCGGGATTTTGACCTGGCGCCAGGGGCAGCGCTTTGGCGAGCCGGACTACTTGCGCAAGCTGGTGCTGGCAGGGCAGAAGCTGGGGGCGGAAATTTACCTGTTTTCGCATCAGGACGTAAACATGAAGGAAAAAAAGATCAAAGGCTTTCTTCCCAAAGCAGGCGGCGGCTGGAGCAGCAGATGGTTTCCGTGGCCGCAGGTCGTCATCGACCGCTATCGGCGGCGTGTCCCCGAGTACATTCGGCTGCGAAACAGCGACCTGCTTTTCTTTGCCAACAGCCCGTTCAGCAAAAAGTGGCGGGTCACCCAGCTTTTGGCCAAGGACAGGCGGGTGATGCACTGGATTCCGGAAACACACTTGTACGAAAAAAAGCGAGTTGCAACCATGCTGAGCAAATATCCACTCGTGTACGTCAAGCCGGGGAACGGCTCCGGAGGGAAAAGCATTTTGCGGATATCGGCCAAGGGCAAAGAATTTAGCCTCTCCGGGCGCGACAAGCAATATCAGACGCACACTGCCAAGCTGGACAGCGTCAGTGCCGTGGAGAACTGGGTTGGCCGCTGGGTAGTCGAGCAGCAGATTGCAGATGGCAATTTTCTCGTGCAGCAAGGGATCGATCTCGGATTGATTCCGAATCATGTGGCAGATGTGCGCGTGCTCATCCAAAAGGATCAGGCAGGGGAGTGGAGGGTGACTGGCTCCGGAGTACGGATCGGGGAGGCTGGCAGCTCTACCTCCAATTTGCACGGCGGAGGGCGCGCTGTTTCCTTTGAAGGGTTGATCGAGCAGCGATTCGGCAAGAGACAAGCACAGCTGATCACGAAGGAGTGTCACTCGCTTGCCCATGAGGTGGCGAAGACGCTGGAGGATTACTTTGGACGAATGATGGAGTTCGGGCTGGATATCGGTGTCGCTGTAGACGGGAGCGTCTGGCTGATCGAGGTCAATCCGAAACCGGGGCGGGAAGTATTTCGCCAAATGGGGGATATGGTCACGTACGCCAAGGCGATCGAGCGGCCTGTGCAGTTCGCTCTCCATCTCGCCCGCAAGAGACAGACCGGGGATGTTGGGCAGAGGGAACAACGTGTCAGAGTCTGAAAGAAGCTTGGTTTTTGTTCCTTTGGAAGCAAGCGGGGAACCGACACTGATGACCCATTCACCAACCTTGGTGTGTGAAGAGTTTCCGAGTGCCAAAGGATAAAGCTTGCAGTCCGCGTCGATTTTGATAACAGCATAGTCCCTGACTCGATCGGCAATGATGCGTTTGGCTTCAAATACTTTGCCGTTGTACAGCTTGACAAAAATGTTTTTCGATTTGCCGATGACGTGCTCGCTGGTCAAAATATAGCCTCTCGGGTGGAAGATAAAACCGGAGCCGAAACTGCGCTCGGTAGGCGGTGACGAAGTATTATCATCCTGGTCGATGAGACTGCGAATCAGAGAATCGACGTCTTTAGCTAGGGGAGCGTCTTCCGTGACGATGGAAACGACTCCCTCCTGTACGCGCTCTACAATAGGGACAAAAAAATTGAACGGGTGCAGACTGCTGCTGCTCACAGGGTACTTTACTCGCGTATATTGGGACCATTTTTTACTTTTCACCAATCTCTCCCCCTACAGCAGTTAGGTATATATCATCTTATGGAGGGGCGAAAGGGAAGGGACGCCCAATTTGAGCGCGGCGTTTGTTATATCATTATTTTTGATTGATATAATAAAGAAATAGCATTGGTATAATTATTAGAATCGAATTATAATACATGTAGTTAGAGAATATTTTGAACATAAAGGCTTAGCAGATGGATATTCACTTCTGTCTGAAAAAAGGCAATTGTCTGCTTTGTCGCTAGAGAGAGAAAAAGAAAGATAATGGAGGATGCGAAGAGATGGATGTTAAAACGATCATACTCGGCTTTTTGAGCTATGGAGAAATGAGTGGGTACGATATCAAGCAGGCGTTTTCCAACAGCATCGGCTTTTTCTACGATGCCAGCTTTGGCGCGATCTACCCCGCACTGCGCAAGCTGGAAGAGGAAGGACTGGTCACCAAGCAAGAGGTCATCCAGTCTGGAAAGCCGAACAAAATTTTGTATCAGATTACAGAGCAGGGCAAGGATACGTTCCGTCAAGAAATCCAGACGCCGATTTTGCCTCCTGTGCTGCGCTCTGACATGCTGGTGAAAATTTTCTTTGGCAAGAGCCGTTCCCCCGAGGAGCAAAAGGACATGCTGGAGAGCTGTTTGAACCTTCAGCGCCAAATGCTTCAACAAAGCCGAGCCTCATTCAAGAAGCTGGAGCTGCATTTTGACGAATATCAGCGCTTTTGCTGGGAATATACGATCCATCATCTGGAGTCGACGATTTCCTTTTTGGAGCACAAAATGCCCTCGCTAGCCAAACAACCAGCATTGTCTGCTTCCATCTGAGCAGGGATTTGACCAATTGGGTTGAACACGCATGCAAGAAGGCTTCGCCGCAATAAAGTGGCGAAGCCTTCTTTTTGTTTACTTCAGGTTTTCCGGGTTGAGGCACTCCAGCTCTGGCACGACAAAACGTCCGTCTTTGCGGATCAGGCGGTCGTCAAACCAGATTTCCCCTCCGCCCCACTCAGGGCGTTGAATCATGACGAGATCCCAGTGGATGGACGACTTGTTGCCGTTGAACGCATCGTCATAGGCTTGTCCAGGCGTGAAGTGGAAGCTGCCGTCGATTTTCTCATCGAACAAAATGTCTTTCATCGGATTTTGGATGTAAGGATTGACCCCGATCGCAAATTCGCCGACGTAGCGGGCGCCTTCGTCTGTGTCGAACACTTCGTTGATTTTCGTCGTGTCGTTGGCAGTCGCTTCGATAATTTTGCCATCCTTGAAGGTCAGCTTGATGTTGTCATAAGTGAAGCCTTGGTATGGGGATGGCGTGTTGTACGAGATCGTGCCGTTGACGGAATCGCGCACTGGGGCTGTAAATACTTCCCCGTCCGGGATGTTGGCTTCTCCGGCGCATTTGATGGCAGGGATGCCTTTGATCGAGAAGGACAGGTCGGTGCCAGGCCCTGTGATGCGCACCTTGTCGGTTTTTTCCATCAGCTCGACGAGGCTGTCCATCGCCTTGTCCATTTTGCCGTAGTCGAGCGTGCACACTTGGAAGTAGAAATCTTCAAAAGCGGCTGTACTCATGTTGGCCAGTTGAGCCATGGAAGCGTTCGGGTAGCGAAGCACAACCCATCTGGTTTCAGGCACGCGCACGTCCAGTACAGGGCGGGCGAACAGCTTGGAGTACATTTGCATTTTGTCGCCCGGCACGTCAGCCAGCTCGCTGATGTTGTCGCCGCCACGGATACCGATGTAGCAATCCATTTGCTTCATAAAGGAGACGTCAGCTTCACGCATGATGCCGAGCTGGTCTTCGTTGACACCGAGAAGCAGTTCGCGCTGAATGCTTTGGTCAATCAGTTGAACGTAAGGATTGCCTCCCGCTGCGTAAACTTTGGCAATTACGGCTTTCGTCAAGTCAGTCACATCGCCGATGGAGTAGATTAAAACGTTTTCACCTTTTTGTACTTTGGTGGAGTAGTTGACGAGGACGTCAGCTAATTGCTCAATACGTGGATCTTTCATAGGAAGGGGATCCCTCGCTTTCCATATCATATCAGTATGTATTGTACACAAATCGGATAGAAAAAAGCTACCCATACCAGGGTAGCGTGCGGAGGAAACGCGTTTACAGGATTCGGTTCTTCATGTATATGCAGGGTCCTGCGCCAATATGGCTATGTCAATCGCAGCCGCAGCCGATGATGACCAACAGGATAAAAAGAATCAACACTAAGGTGAAATCATCGAGGTCTCCATTGAAAATGCTACTCATAGGATGAACATCCTCCTTGTTGTGTGTTAAGCCTCTTGTGCTTACATCCATAACATATGGGTTTATGCACAGTCCCGATACGGGCATCCGCCCATTTTTGCGAAGATTCTTTCCATGCCATCTGCTTGCCTGCGCATGTTTATTATTCTGAAAATCAGGAAAAGCTAGAGGATACGAAAAGACTTTGCAAAAAACGAAAGGATGTTATGGCGATGCAAAGATCATTGTCGAGTCTTCAGCACGAGCTGGTTCCCATTACGATTAATGTAGGCGAGGATTTCAAGTCCATTGTGTGGAAAGCCCAGTACGATATGGATTTCAATACGGAATGCCTGTTTTGCTTCTCGGAGCAGATTACAGGATACCGGGTGGAAGATGAGGCGGGGCATTCCGGCAAGGTAGCGGTTTGCCCGCACTGTGAAAAAGTAAACGCCATTTACGCGTAAGCGGCGAGACAGTGGCACATACACGAAAAGCGATGCTCAAGCGGGCATCGCTTTTTGCTTTGACACGTCCTCCATGGATGGACGATATTTGCCACTGCATCCACCATGTACCACCTGCGTTTTAGCAGGATTGAAGGGAGGAGCCTCGAATAGTATGAGAGGTATACATATGTAGATAGAGTTAGGGGTGAACTTTGTGCAAAAGAAATGCAGCCGCTGCGGGAATGACATGGAGATCGTGCTGCGCAATGTCGTGTATAAAAAGCGGGTCAAAATCATGAACGTCCCGGTACACGTTTGCGTCGACGATTGCTGCGCGCATTCCCAGGTGGTAGATGTCATCAAAGAAGATTTGAAATCACTCATGGAGGAACTGGGCCAACATCCGCAGCGCCAGGCGATCGAATTTGAAGAAATGTCAGAGTTATCCAACTTATTGGTATTGATTGCTAACGAAAAGGCAGATTCTTCTGTTCGTGAAGTGCTGGGCGAGAGGGTCAACGAGCTTCTGGATCTGTTTTTGTTGGCGCAGTCCCTAGGCGATGAGAGATGGATGCTGGAACTGCGGGAGCGATTGACCAAAATCATGGTATAAACACGAAAGAGGAGGCGCTGTAACAGGCGGCTCCTTTTTGTTGGCGCAGTCGAGACGTCAGCTTCTGCCCCTTTTTGCCCCCGTGCACCGCAAGCGTAGACTTTGCCATCCAGATTTCGGTATACTGAAAGGCGCATAGGAAGCGACAAAAGGAGAGATGAATGGTGGCCCAAAAACAACTCCACTCGATCGAGGAACTGGATCAGTTCGTTGCGCAAAAAGGGAAGCAGCTTTTGTTCAAGCATAGCACGATTTGCCCGATCAGCACATCCGCTTATGAAGAGTTCCAGGCGTATCTGCTGGATCATTCCGTAGAAGCGGCCGTGATTCTCGTGCGCGAAGATCGTCCGGTATCGAACGCAGTAGCGGAGCGTTTTGCGATCAAGCACGAGTCTCCGCAAATTTTCCTGCTGGAAAACGGGGAAGTGAAATGGCATACTTCTCACTGGAAAATTACCAAGGATGCCATCAAGCAGGCAGTCGGCGCCTAGTCTCCGCATCGAAAAAGCTTGTTACGAAAAAAGAGCTGTCGCTTTTAGCGCAGCTCTTTTTTGTGTTTACTCCCAAAACAGCTCCAGTTTATCTCCGCTTTTCAGCTCGGTCTGGAAGCTGGCTTGCTGTCCGTTTACCAGCATGACGAAGCCGGAGATGCTCTCATTGTCCGGCTTCTCCAGAGAGAAGTTGACGAACCGGAACACATCGCTGAATACCGGAGGGGCGGATGGGGCAGATTTGACCGTAATGACGGCCCCATCAGGCACAAGCTCGTCTGCGGATGCCACTTTGCCGTCCAACGTGATCGTCACCTGTGCGACGGGCAGCATCACTCGCTCGCCGTTGAAGGAGACGGTCATCGTTTCTTGCACCCATTCTTCCAGCGGGATGACGTCGCGGATGGCTGGCGGTGCGATTTCCTCCAGGCGATAGGAAAGCTCGTCTCCCTGGCGGACGACATCGCTGAAAGTGGCGGTTTTGCCGTTTAAGAGCAGAATCGGGTTGTGTGCTGGGAGTGTGTAAGACTGCCCATTCACGCTGAAGTGCAGCCCGGATGGCGCTGGCTGTTCATCAGGCGCCAAAAGACCAGCTGCCGCCAGCACTTCGGAAACGGTGCGGGGCAGGCGGATTTCTACTTCCGCGCGATCGGCCAGCGAGTCGTCGAGCTGCGCAGGCGTGCCGTTGACGTGGATCACTGGCCCCAGCGACAGCGGGCGATCGTTGCAGACGATATCCAACGTGTCCAGCTGATCGAGCAGCTCGCGCACGAAAACATGAGCGTCCTCGCCGTTTTTTCCCGCGACAACCGTGATGGTGTCTCCATCGGCAATTGGTGAGTCAAGGCTGGCCGCTTCTCCGTTATTCATGATGACAGGAGGCGTGCCGTGACCGCCAGGAATCATTTTCATCCGGCCGTTTACCGTGACGCTCATCGCCAGACCCGGTCTTCCGTAAAGGCGGCGAATGTCCAGTCCGGCAGCGATCAAAGAATCTCCGAGGGACATTTTCCGCAAGTCAAAAATGCGCAGCGGCACATCGTTGACGGTAACAGTCACGTAGCGGAGCGGGTGGCGGCGTGCTGCTACCGCGATTCCCACTGGCGTGACAAATTCTGGCCCGCTAAGCAGCGGATTGTCTCCCACGAATTGCTTGATCGCATCGCCACCACGCACAGCGACGCGAGCGGCAGGCATGTTCAGGAACTGGGCGACTTTTCCGGTCAAGCCCGGCGTCAGACTGCCTCCGCCAATCAGCATGACAGCTTGTGGTGCCTTGCCGTTCAGCTCTATGATTTTCGTCGCGATTTTTTCTGCCAGTTGGGAAACGTCTCCTTCAATTGCGCTGGTTACTTCCGCTGCGCTCATCGTGTGTTCCATGCCGAGAATGTCCGTGAACGTCACCGATTCGTGGGTGGTGAGCAGACGTTTGACCTCTTCTGCCATCGGAAAATCGAGCAAAAAGGCATTCATCAGCGCGTCCGTGATCTCGTCTCCGGCTACAGGCACCATGCCGTAGGCGGTAATCGCTCCTTCTTCGGTCAAGGCGACGTCAGATGTGCCTGCGCCGATATCGACGAGCGCGATGTTGAGTCTGCGCATGGTTACGGGGATGAGTACGTTGATCGCCGCAATCGGCTCCAGCGTGAGTGCCTGCATCTCCAGATCGCACCGCTTCAAGGCGGCAATCAGCGAGTCGACGACTACCCGCGGCAAAAATGTGGCAATCACGTCTGCGCTGGCTGTGTCTCCGCGCTGATCGATCAGGCTGCCGATCAGTTCCTGGTCCAGGTAGTAGTTGACGACGCTGTAGCCGACACAGTAATAGCGGGTCGCATCCAGCTCGCGCAGTTCTTTTGCCAAGTCTGCCTGGGCTTCCTGCACGGCGGCAAACTCCAGTGCGACCACATCTTCCCGCGTGATAAAGGCGTGTCTCGACAGCGGCATATCCACACGTACGCGGCGGGTGCGCAACGAACGACCGGCTGCTGCCACAGCTACTTGATGCAGCTGCCCGTGCTTTGCTTCCAATTCGTCCTTGATTTGCTTGATCACTTTGGCAACGGCAACCACATCGTGAATCTGTCCATCGAGCATGGAGCGTTCATCGTGCTCGCGAATGGCGCAGTCGAGCACGCGAAACTGATCTCCGGTCGTTTCCACAATCAGTCCGACCACACTGCGTGTTCCAATATCTAGTGAAAAAATCAGCTCAGGGGAGCCTGTTTCGTTATAGGCTGACAAAGGTAAGTCACTCCCTCGTTTTCGTGTCGATCAGTAGAAATAGATGAAGGCTTTCGTTAGAACATATATCCAATGGATTCGACCACAGCTATCAAGAATCCTGTCGAAACAAGGAATTATCCCTTTTTTGGCGAAGAATTTGCAAAGGTAAAAAAACATAAATAATTTACTTTCGCGCTTTTTGGCGCTAAACTGCTGACAAGGGAGTTTGAATCGATTATAATAACCCTAATTTATCGGCAACCACCTAGCAGACCTATATAAAAAGAGGAGAGTGGAGAGAAACAATGGCACACGATCAAATTGAGACCATGCGCAAACAGATAGACGAAATCAACCTGCAAATTTTGGAATTGATCAACCAGCGGGCGACTTTGGTGCAAGAGCTCGGCAAAGAAAAAGAAAAGCTGGGCAGCAACCGCTTTGATCCAGAGCGCGAGCGCCAAATGCTCAACCTGCTCGTAGAAAATAACAAAGGTCCGTTCAACGACAGCACGGTTCGCCATCTGTTCAAGCAAATTTTCCAAGTATCCTTGGACTTGCAAAACGAAGACAAGAAAAAAGTTCTGTTGGTCAGCCGCAAGAAGAAAGCGGAAGACACGGTCATTACAGTAAAAGGCGTCGAGTTCGGCGGCAAAAGCCCGATCCTGATCGCAGGACCTTGCTCCGTAGAAAGCTACGAGCAAGTGAGAGCGGTAGCGGAAAACCATGCCAAACGCGGCCTGAGAACAATCCGCGGCGGCGCATACAAGCCTCGTACTTCCCCATACGATTTCCAAGGTCTCGGAGAAGAAGGCTTGCAAATCTTGAAGCGTATCGGTGACGAGTTCAACCTCGTAACGATCAGCGAAATCGTCACGCCAGCCGATCTGGAAATGGCGACGAAATACATCGATGTCATCCAAATCGGTGCGCGCAACATGCAAAACTTCGAGCTTCTGAAAGCAGCAGGCCGTGTAAACAAGCCTATCCTGCTGAAGCGCGGTCTGTCCGCCACGATCGAAGAATTTATCTACGCAGCCGAGTACATCGTATCTGAGGGCAACACGCAAGTCATGCTGTGCGAGCGAGGTATCCGCACGTACGAAAAAGCGACTCGCAACACCCTTGATATCTCTGCTGTACCGTTGCTCAAACAAGAAACGCACTTGCCTGTCTTCGTCGATGTGACCCACTCTACTGGTCGTCGCGACCTGCTGCTGCCTTGCGCGAAAGCAGGATTCGCAATCGGTTCCGACGGTGTGATGGTAGAAGTTCACCCGGACCCGGATGTTGCTCTGTCCGATGCAAAGCAGCAGCTCAACATTCCTCAGTTCAACGAATTTGTGGACGAATTGCTTGCTTCCGGCCTGTACAAAGGCGAAGTGGTAGCAACCAGAGGATAACGAAACAGTTTGATGTGAGTTTGCTGGTCCTTCCTGCGCGCAGGGAGGACCTTTTGATTTGACGAACCCGAGGTCGACCAAGTAAGCTAGGATTTAAGTGCTGATAACGGCGAAGGAGGCTATGCCAGATGAATGATCAAGATCGCTGCTGCTCGTCTGATCGCGCCACCCTGCGGCCTGATAAAATCAAGTCCAACCTTGTCTCGCGGCTCAACCGCGTAGAGGGACAAATTCGCGGAATCCGCGGAATGGTGGAAAAAGACGTATACTGTGACGACATCCTCAACCAGATCGCTGCTGTGCAGTCCGCCTTGAATGCCGTGGGCAAAATGCTGCTGGAAGGACATATGAAATCTTGTGTCATCGAGCGCATTCAGCAAGGGGATAGCGAAGTAATTGACGAGCTTTTGAAAACGATGAACAAACTAATGAAATAGCGGCGCCAAAGCCCGTAAAAACGATTGCAACCGCATACGGCTTGTCGTATCATAGGTGCATATATTTATGAAAATAACTATGAAAACCAAAATATAGGGAAAGTGAGGGTGTGTGATGCCGGTTACAATCTACGACGTGGCAAGAGAAGCGGGGGTTTCGATGGCGACTGTCTCCCGTGTAGTCAACGGGAATCCCAACGTAAAGCCTTTGACCCGAAAAAAGGTACTGGCTGCGATTGAACGTCTGGGGTATCGACCAAATGCCGTTGCTCGCGGTCTCGCCAGCAAAAAAACAACAACCGTCGGTGTCATCATCCCGGATATCTCCAGTTTGTTTTTTTCCGAATTGGCCCGTGGAATCGAAGACATTGCAACGATGTACAAATACAATATCATCCTCTGCAACTCTGACCAGCGGATGGAAAAAGAATTGCAGTTGATCAATACGCTGTTGGAAAAGCAAGTGGACGGGCTGCTGTTCCTGGGGGCGGAGATTAAGGAAGACCACCTTCAGGCGCTGACCAGCACTTCGGTGCCGACCGTTCTCGCGGCTACCCGCGATGCGGACAATGTGCTGCCTTCTGTGAGCATCGACCATTTCCAGGCCGCTTACGATGCGACGGAAGCTTTGGCTTCGCGCGGACACAAGCGGATTGCGATGATCTCAGGCCCGCCGAACGATCCGCTCAACGGCCTGATGCGTTACGAAGGCTACAAAAAGGCGTTGAAGGACAACGGGATCGAGCTGGACGAGGAGCTGGTTGCGACAGGCAACTACTTTTACGAGTCAGGGCTTTCGACAACGAAGGCATTCCTCGCGCTGGCTGAGCCGCCGACAGCGATTTTTGCTGCCAACGATGAAATGGCGATTGGAGCGATCCATGCCATCCAGGATTCCGGTCTGAACGTGCCGGGCGATATCGAGGTCATCGGCCACGACAACATTCGCCTCGTGGAAATGGTGCGCCCGCGCCTGACTTCCGTAGTTCAGCCGATGTACGATATTGGTGCGGTCGCGATGCGCCTGCTGACCAAGTACATGAACAACGAGAACGTGGAAGAGCACGTTGTGCTGTTGCCGCACCGGATCGAGTATCGGGAGAGCACCAAGCCGCAGCAGGCTTGATCGCATCGCCCGCAACAGATTGCCAGCAAGAGGAGGATAAGTGGATGCGGTACGGAATTATCGGCGCGATGGACGAAGAAATTGCGCTGTATTTGGAAGCGATGCAACAAGCCACGACGACGGTCAAAGCCGGAGTGGCTTACTATAGCGGGAAGATGGAAGGCAAAGAAGTCGTGCTTTGCAAGTCAGGTGTCGGCAAGGTGAATGCAGCGGTCACGACGCAAATTTTGCTCGATCAGTTTCAGGTGGAGCGCGTCATTTTTACGGGCGTAGCTGGTGCCGTTCACCCGGAATTGAACATTGGCGATATTGTCGTGTCGACAGACTGCTTGCAGCATGATATCGACGTGACGCCGCTCGGCTTTTCCCCAGGGCAAATTCCGTTTACGGAGCAATGGACATGGCAAGCCGACCAGGAGCTGATGCAACAAGCGATCGAGGCTGGAAAAGGATTGGAAGCGGGTGTTCAGGTAGTGAGCGGCCGCATTTTGTCCGGTGACCAGTTTGTCGCCAGCCGGGAAAAGGTACAATGGCTGTACGAGCAGTTCCAGGCTCATTGCACGGAGATGGAAGGAGCGGCAGTCGGACAAGTGTGTGCGATGAACGGCGTGCCGTTTGTCGTCGTGCGATCGATGTCCGATAAGGCAGACGGCTCTGCGCATGTCAACTTCGTCGAGTTTACCAAGCTTGCTTCGCAGCGTTCGTATGCGATTGTCCGCAACATGCTGCTGTCCGATGCCAGTTCGTCGGAGCCAGGCGTAATCGTCTACTCGACGAAAAACTGCGTCGATTGCGACATGGTCAAGCAGTGGCTGACGGCAAAAGGGATTTCGTTCGAAGTGCGCGATGTCATGACCAGCCGCGCCTACCAAGAGGATGTCGAGCGTTTTGGCTTCATGGGCGTTCCGGTAACCGTTGTGGGCGACAAAGCGGTCAAAGGCTTTGCGCCAGCCGAGCTGGAAGAACTGGTGAAGCAATCATAAAATCACACAAAAGCGGGGAGATCAGCATCGTTTCGGTGCGCGATCTCCCCGCTTTTTCGTATGTTTTTTCGCAAATGTCATCTGCTATTTGCTTGCTTCCGTAGGCGCGTACATCATGGCGCGCTCCAGCGTGATCCGGTTTTTTTCCGTAATCTCTGCCCGGCGGGGGATAGCGGGAAACGGTTCGTCAAACAGGCGGGTTGGCAGCGGCAAGTCTGTCTGCGGCTGCCAGCGCTTGAGCCAGCCAGAAGGCAGGTCGCCATCTTCCAGCGGCTGATCGCTCATCTCGCTCCACACAAGCGTCCATGCCCGCGGCACCACTCGCCAAATGTCGTAGCCGCCGCCGCCGACCGCGATCCAGCGGCCATCGCACAGCTCGTGAGCGAGGCGGTGGGCGAGCCTTGGGATATCTTGATAAATGCGCATCGAGCAGGAAAGGTGCGTGAGCGGATCAAACGTATGGGCATCACAGCCGTTTTGGGTCAAAATCACGTCCGGCTTGAAGCCTCTTGCCAGCTTGGACACTAGCTCGCCGTACACTTCCAGAAAAGAGTCGTCTTCTGTGAACGCATC
The DNA here is from genome assembly GCF_013284375.2 of Brevibacillus sp. HD3.3A. Lineage (NCBI taxonomy): Bacteria > Bacillati > Bacillota > Bacilli > Caryophanales > Paenibacillaceae > Brevibacillus > Brevibacillus sp. HD3.3A. The sequence continues at coordinate 4,291,409 of NZ_CP085874.1, read as the reverse complement.
GAGCGGCACATTGACCGAAAATCCGTAACCGCTTCCATCCCCGCGTTCCGAGAGATTCCCCGTTCCCGGAAACAAGTATTTTCCCGTCTCGTGAATGGAGACAGTCAAGACGTTCGGGTCATCGTAAAACGCCCATTGTACGCCATCTCCATGATGCGCGTCGGTGTCGATGTACATGACGCGTGCGTTCCAATGTTTGCGCAAATAGGCGATGGCGACGGAGCAATCGTTGTAAATGCAAAAGCCCGAGGCTCTCCCGCGAAACGCGTGATGCAGGCCGCCAGCAGGATTGAAGGCGTGTTCTGCTTGTCCCTTCATGACAGCATCGACGGCGTTCAACGTCCCTCCGACAATGAGGGCAGCCGATTCGTGCATGTTCTGAAAACAGGGGACGTCCTCCGTGCCAAGACCGTAGCTCGCTGCCTGGGGCAGCTCTTTTTCGCTATGGCCCTGATCGCGGACGAACTGGATGTAGCGTGCGTCATGAACGAGAGCAAGCTCTTCGTCGGTTGCCATGCGCGGGGCAATGATGTCTGACTCAGCGAGTAGGCCGTAGCTGCTCATCAGATCGTGCATGAGGAGCAGACGGCGTTGGTTAAAAGGGTGGTCATCGTTAAAGTAATACGTGGTGTAGTCGGGGGAGTAGATCAGACGAGCGTTCCGGCTCACAAAATTACCCCCCCATCCGTCGGTCCGACGACAGAAAATCCTCTTTGGAGCAGCAATTGTGTCACGACGCGCGGGTCAATCGTCTGGACGCGGAAGACCAGATTCTTTTTGCCGGGATTTTTTCCTGGAAACACGATGACACTGGTGACATTCACTTGTGCTTCGCGGAAAATCTGGCTGACCTCAGCCAGCATCCCGACGCGATCATCCACTTCTACTTCGATGTGCGAGCTGGGCTTGTTGACCCCGAACAGCTCGATCAGGCTGGAAAACAGGTCGGATTCCGTAATCATCCCGACGAGGCGGTTTCCTTCCACAATCGGCAAGGAACCGATCTTGTGCTCATAAATCTGGAGGGCGGCATCTTCGATGAAATCAAGCGGGTGAGCAGTGATGACCTGTTTTTGCATGATATCGGCAACAGGCTTGTGCAGCACGGTATCGTCATCGTCGTGGGTAAGCAAGCGGGAGGGGAGGGCATCGCGCAGATCGCGGTCCGAGACGATGCCCACCAGCTTATCGTCATCCAGAACAGGCAAGTGCCTGATTCGGTTGGCTCGAAGCAGCAAGAGGGCTTCTCCGATCGTGGTAGCTGGTTGGGTGGTAACGACGTTTTTTCGCATGATATCTTCTACGCGCATGAGTGATGGCCTCCTTGCATCCTTTGAAAAAGATGTCCAGACTAATAAAGAAAGCGATTCTGAAAACGCATGGCATCAAAAGCGACAACCGTTTCAGCAGGAACTCGTTTTCCGATTTTGGCCATCAGACAGTTGGCGGGATGAGAGCATATTTCCGGATCGTCTGTCGCCATCCAGGTAAGTCCGACGCTGCCCATTACTTTTTCCATGACCTTTCTGTACTGCCAGACATCAAGCCCTGTACCTTTCAGATCCCAATGCCAGTAGTACTCGGTCGTGATAATCACGTAGTCTTCCATCGCATCGTCCGCAAAAGATACTTCAAGGAGCTTCTTGGCTACGCCGCCCGCGCGAACTTTGTCACTGATCTCGATGGCGCCAAGCTCAAGCAGGTCGGGCAGCTTGGCCATGGACCAGCGCTCCAGCGGATCGGGATGGAGGAAGGTGACATAGCCGAGAACGAGGTCGCCTTCCCGCGCCAAAATAATGCGTCCTTCCGGCAGATCGGCAATTTCGATCAGAGCTTCGTGTTGCTGCTCCGGGATGCGGAATGCCTTCAGCCCTTCATCAAAGCGCAGGTCAGCCAAATGCCTCCCCGTAACCGGTCCCTCGATGAGAAGCTCTTTTCCGTTCACGATCATGCTCGCAGAATGATAGCGTTTGACGTGTTCCATCAGTTCCCCCCCTTTGCTTGTAGAAAAAGAGAGATGGCGATTGCGACCATCTCTGCTGATTCTTCTTCCTAGTCTATTCTGTGGTGGTTGCCGTTACGTTGTTTGAATGTGGCGATTCTCCGTAACTGTTGACGGCGGTGATGTAGTAACTGCCGTTCGGAACGTTTGTTGCGTGCGTGTAGCTCGTTGCCGATACGGTGTCGAGCAGCAAATAGCCGCTTGCCGCATCCGGGCTGAAATACACGTTGTAGGCAATGACCTGCTCTGTGGAACTGTTGCCTTTCCAGGACAGCTTCACGTTGTTGCCGCTTGCCTTGAGCGACAGCGATTTCGGAGCGGAAGGAGGTGAAGCGGAAGGCGTATTCGGGTTTGGATTCGAATTGCCGTTTGTGTCGTCTCCCGACCCTTGCTCGCCTGGATTCGTTTGATTGTTGCCGCTGTTATTGCCGCTGCCGTTATCCGTCGGTGGAGTCGTCGTGTCACCCGGCTGCGGCGTTCCCGTGTCTGTGCCCGGCAGCTCCCACGTATGGGAGGACGAGCCGACAGAAGCGATAGCAGAAGGGGAGGACTCGTTTCCGGCGATATCGACTGCTGTGACATAGTAGCCCAGATCACCGCTGCCTGATGCCGAATCGGCGAAGGTCAGTTCGGCCGGATCTTTCACTGTTGCGACTTTGACAAAGCCGTTTTGCGGATCGGCGCGGTAGATGCGGTATCCGACGAGATCGGCTTCCTTGCCAGACTGCCAGGAGAGCGAAATCTGTTTGCCAGAGCCGCTTGCGGTCACTCCGCTTGGCGCTGACGGCGCTCCGCCGACCTCTGTGCGCGGGTCTTCCTTGTCCGGGAGACGCTGCTCCCAGTCAGGCGGCTGACTTGCCACTTTGCTGTTTTTGGCTTGAATCTGTTCCTTGGAAGGAAGCGGATCAGGCGAGCGGTAGAAAATGCCTTCGGTGACAAAATCGTCCGGAGTGCCTTCCTTCGCCAGATAACGTTCCCCGTTGTACGTGATCAATCTAGCCTTTTGGTGGGAATCGTCCACCTTCGTCGGAACGAAGCGGCGGTTGAACAAGTCGGTAATCACATGTCCTGCCTGCTTGGACAGCTCGCTTGGCAGCAATCCGGATTTGGAATCGACTGTTGCGCTGACAATCCCTGCCGGCTTTTTAAAGGTTGCGTCAGGGGGAGACAAGTTCGGGTGCTTGTCCATGATTTCTTTCATGACTTTGCCCCAGACAACCATTGGCACGTATTTGTCCGCATCCGGCATCGGGTACGGCTCGTCAAATCCGACCCAGACACCCATGGACAACTCCGGCGTGTAGCCGACGAACCAGAGGTCGTTGCTGTTGTTGGTTGTCCCGGTTTTGCCTGCCACATCGACTTTGCGCGGTACAAATTTGCGAATGTGGGTACCTGTTCCGGCGTTTACGACCGAACGCATCATGTCTGTGATCAGGTAAGCGGTTTGCTCGCTGTAGACTTGAACAGGCTGTGCCTCGTGACGATAGACTACCTTGCCCTGACTGTCTTCGATTCTGTCGATGAGGTATGCATCCACAAAGGAGCCGTGGTTAGCGAACGTCGCGTAGGCATTGGTCATTTCCTCCGCCGTCGTCCCGTATGTAAGTCCGCCGATTACGCCTGTTGCAGCGTGGTTGTCTGCATCGACCAGCGTGGTGATCCCCATTTTTTTGACGTATTCGAGTGCGGTAGGAATCCCGACCTTCAAGTACGTCTTGATCGCGGGAATATTCCAGGACATTCGCAGCGCTTCACGTGCACTCATGATTCCTTGCCATTTGTTGTTCCAGTTTTTCGGCAGGTGAGAGCCGTTTTGGCCGTCTGCGAGCAGCACGGGTGCGTCATCGATTGGCGAAGCTGGCTGCAAAAGCCCCAGTTCAAAGGCAGGAGCGTAGGCTGCCAGCGGCTTCATCGCCGAACCAGGCTGGCGCGGCACAGTCGCGTGGTTTGTCTGCTCCACTTTAAAATCGCGTCCGCCGATCATCCCGAGAATCGCGCCCGTTTTATTATGGATGAGCATGGCTCCGACTTCTTCCAGCGCGTTCTCGATTTTCTCCGTCTTGCCGTTGGAGCGGCGAATCGTGTAGGTGCGGTTTTTTCCGAAGTTTTTCGGATCGGTCGCAACAGCTTGCATAATATTGTAGACATTTTTGTCAATCGTGGTGTGGACCTTGTAGCCTTTGCGCAAAATGTCGCGGCGCTTGTCCTCGACCAGTTGACGGTATTCGTTGCGTCCGATGGTGGACTTGTCGCGCCCTTTTTCCGCGAGATCAGCATCGACCAGCTGACGGGCGGCCCGATCCTCGATCTCCATCATCAGGAACGGAACTTCGCGGTACGCTTGCTGGGCAGGCTTGGCCAGCTGCGCTTTCAGGTCGGCCTTGAGCGCACCATCGTACTGGGCCTGGGTAATGTAGCCATTTTCCATCATGCGGTCCAGCACCATTTTCTGGCGCTCCTTGCCGCGTTGATAGCTTTCGGCGCGAAATGGAGAGTACGCGCCAGGATTTTGAATCATGCCAGCGAGGTAAGAGCCTTCGCTGAGATTCAGTTCCTTCACATCTTTGCCAAAAATCCCTTTGGCGGCAGCCTGTACACCGTAGACGTTGGAGCCGTTGGCGTTTTTCCCGAAGTAAATTTCGTTCATGTAGGCTTCCAAAATCTGATCTTTGGAAAACATGCGCTCGATCCGGATGGCACTGAAGATTTCCCGCGCTTTTCGGGTGTGGCTCACTTCAGCGGAGAGGATCGTATTTTTTACGAGCTGCTGCGTAATCGTACTACCGCCTGTCACGACAGGTTGGTTGGTGAATTCCTGGATCGCTCCACGCATTGTGGATTGAAGGGAAACGCCGGAATGTTGGTAGTAGGTTTTGTCTTCTGTTGCGATGATGGCATTGATCAAATAAGGAGAAACGTCTGCCTTTTTCACCAAGCGCCGATCGCCTTCTTCAGCCCGCAATTGGCCGATGAGAGAGCCGTCGTTGTAGTAGGCGAATCCAGTCAGATAATTGGTGAAAATTTTGTCCTCCAGTTCCTCCTTGCTGCGCACTGGCTCGTCTTTCACGAGTGCGGCAACATAACCTGTCACGATTCCTCCGGCGACAGCTGCCCCCATAAGCCCAAGCAGAAACACCATCTGTACGATGATCCATATTATTCTGCCACGGCTACGGCGTCGCTTTTTTTTCGACGGTTCAGAGGAAGATGTGTGGTTATTCGACATAGTCTACGACCCCCTAGCATACCCCCTAATTATACCATACGAGGAACCATGAGGGTAGAAGCGATGATAGCGTCTACAGAGAAGTTCCGTGCATCGTCTGAATCTGTCAAAAAGTGTTGCGTTTTGCCTGTTTATGGCCGAACGCGGTTTAGGTTTATACGAGAAGCAGGATCGAGCTTGCCACCAGGAGCACAGCCATGGTGATGTGAAAGCCGCGCTCGTTTCTCTGGAGAAACTTGCGGAGTTGAGCGGCGTCAGCAAGACGATGATCGGGCAGATCGAAAGAGGGGCTGTTGAAATCGAAGGGGGAGGCTCGTTAGGCTCTGGTGCTCATCAGGAGGGAACGGAAGAGTTTTTGACGGTTTTTTCCGGGGAGCTGGCAGTCGAGATCAAAGGAGAGATGTATACGTTGCGGGCTGGCGCTTCGCTTCAAGGCAGACAGGCCGCACAGCTATCGCAACGAAGGAGCGGAGCTGGTCCGCGTGAGCATGGCCATCTACTATTCGGGGTGATTTTCTGCAACGGATGGACGAGGAGCGAAAGAGGGCAGATCATAGAAAAAAGAGCAGGCCGACGGGCGGCACTGCTCTTTTTATGTCCAGACGATTAACGGCTGTAGAACTCAACGATCAGAACTTCGTTGATTTCGGAAGGCATTTCTTCACGGTCTGGGAGACGAGTGTAAGTACCTTCAGCAGCAGCATCGTTGAATGTTACGTAGTTTGGCAGGAAGTTGCGAGCTTCCAAAGAGTCCTTGATCAGTTGCAGACCACGGGACTTTTCGCGGATGGAAATCACATCACCCGGTTGAACACGGTAAGATGGGATGTTCACTTTTTTGCCGTTTACCAGGAAGTGGCCATGGTTTACCAGCTGACGAGCAGCAGGACGAGTTGGAGCGAAGCCCATGCGGTATACCAGGTTGTCCAGGCGGGATTCCAGCAATTTCATGAAGTTTTCACCGACTACGCCAGCCATTTTGCTAGCTTGGTCGAAAGTGCGGCGGAATTGTTTTTCGTTAAGGCCAAACATGTGGCGCAGTTTTTGCTTTTCTTGCAACTGGATTCCGTACTCGGACAGTTTACGACGGTTGTTGTGACCGTGTTGGCCCGGAGGGAAGTTGCGCTTGATGTCTTTTCCTGTACCGTCGAGGGAGATGCCCAGACGACGAGCCAGTTTGTGGCGAGGTCCTGTGTAACGTGACATGTATTCAGTCTCCTTTAAATTGGATTCGTAGGTGTTTACTTCCGGCAGGTTAGTTCCTACTTTATCTACACGAACTTCGGACGGTAGCGTTTCCGCATCGTGCTCCTCACAGATATTCAGCCGCAGTCTGTAAAGGGAGGGAACTAAGAAGGTGTATCCTTCCGTTTTTACCTACAATCAATGCTACCCTGTACACATACACTTAATCATACTAGGCGAGGTGTGGGGAAGTCAAGTGAAAAGACATGCGAAAAGACATGCGCCATCCTATAAGAGCGATGGCACAAAAGTCTTATTAGTCGCGGAGGGCGGCTGACAGAGACTCCGGGGTGCCGCGTTTTTCCAAAAAGCGCGTGAACGTAATGGCCGCATCCGCACGCGATACGGCTGCTTGTGGCGCAAACGTCGTCTTTTCCGCAGGCACGATGCCCATGGCCGTCGCGATAATAATCGAAGCACGGTGCTTGGCGTTTGCGATATCCGTGAACGACGACTGGAACATGCCAGGGTAGTCGGTCAGCTTGTTGTAGCCAAGCGCCCGAACGATCATGTCGGCCAATTCATCGCGCGTAATCGCTTGATCAGGATTCAGTGCAGACGCGTTTTTGTCCAAAAGGCCGCGGTCTACAGCACCTTCGACAGCGGAGAAGAAGCGGGAGCCGTTTGCCACGTCGCTGTAAGTCGCCTTTCTTTCGGCGGAGTACACCGGGTATTGCTGGCCCTGGTTCAGGCTGATCATCAGCATCTCGATCATTTCGCCGCGAGTGATCGGTTTTTGCGGCAAAATTTTGCCATCTTCCAGAGAGAGGGCGTCGTATTCGTACATCAAAAGCAGTTCCTTTTCAGCGGGATGATCTTTGAGATCAAGCGGTGCCTGGCGATGCAGGTTGATCGCTTTTCCAGATGCAGTCGAGTGCCACTCGCCTGACGTCGCATCGAGGTAGTAAGGCTGCTCGAACGGCGTTGCAGTCACGCGATAGACAAGCTTCGCAGTTCGTTTCGGAATGTAGGACGGCTGATTCTGCACTTTCTTGTTGTCTTCCTCGCTGAGCGGTTCAAGGGCATAAACCGCTTCTGCCTCCGATTCTTTCCACCAGGACTGGACAGCTTCTTCCGCAGACAAGTGCTTTGGTACTTTCGTCGGATAAGTTTCGCCGCCGAAATCAGCGTTGTAGGACAAAAGTTCGCCTGTTTCCGAGTCGTACGTAAGGTAGGCAGAACCGCTGGCTGCGGCGACACCGTCGATATAGCGTTCAAACGAGATGCGGAAGCGGTCGGAGTTATACGGTTCTACTTCTGCTTCACTCTCGCCACGATCAAGCAAAAACAACTGGTGTGCTGAAGTAGGCGTCCACTTGCGCACGGTTTCCATCGCCGCCTCCGTCAGCTTTTTCGCATCGGCAGTCTTTCCGGATTTTTCCCCGTCTTTTCGCACAGGCCGATCTTTGCTGTACGAATAAATGTCTCCTGTTACGGCGTCGAATGAGACAAATACGTAGCCGTCGCCTTCCTTGCCTTTTTGGGCGTATTCAAGATTCCAGATCGCGCGGTTGGCCTGGTAATCTCTTTCGTTATAGTTGGCGGAACGAAGCTCGTAATTGGCGAGGTCAAACGTCTTTTCCGCCCACTTGACCGCTTCGTCCTGGCTCAGTACCCCGCCGGAGCGGCGCGGAGAGAGCGGTTTGCTGCTGACGGCGACAGGCTCCTTCAACTCGCTGCGGGGAGTGAGGGATGAAGTGTTCAAGGCTTTGCCGCTTTTGGCGTCGATGTAGAAAGCAAACGGATTGTTATAAGCGAGTGAGACGCTGTTTTTTTCAGAACCGGAACGATTCCAGGGCAAAAGGTAAGCAAGCTGCGGGTCTGCCTGTTCCTGGAAAAGCTTTTCCGCTTCCTCCAAAGAAATCGCCTGGTCAGGCTTTTCGAATTTCACCTCGTTCCACGACAAGGAGAATTGATTGACGACCCCTGAGCCGTTTACTGTGATGTCTGCTCCGTTATCCGGGAACAGAACATCATCCACCACGCGGACAAAGCGGAATGTATAGGAAGCATCGGCATTGAGCGGCGTTTTTTGCTCCGGCGTCTCGCGCAGGTAGAGGCGAGTTTCGGCAGCCTTGCCCGGATTGTGCTTTTTCAAAAACTGCTCGGCGGCAGTGCGGGCATCTTCATAGGACACTCTTTTGGCGTAAGGCAGGTTGCTGCTGCTTTGATCGTAATAGGAGTAAGAGGTCAACTCGCCAGTGTTGGCATGGATGCTGACGCTGTACGACAGAAGCGTTTGCTCATTTTTCGAGTCCTTTTTTGTCCAGCTGAACGACCACTCCGGGAAGGCGCGCCAGCTGTCAGAGGAGCGAAACGACACGTTTGTCAGTGTGAGCCCGCTGGTCGGAACCACTTTTGCCGCAAGAGTAAGCGCCGCTTCTTTGGACAGCTTTACTTTGCTTGCCGCCGCCAGCAGAGTGCTGTCAGCTGGATTGGCAGCGACTATTTTGCCTGTAGCGGCTGCAGGTGTTTGGGCATATGCTTGTGCTGCGGGAAGCAGCAGGCTTGCTGTCAATACGAATGAGCTGGATCGAATTATCCAAGGCTTCATGAAAATTCCCCCCACGATGTTAATATCATTTGCTTTACAACCTCTGACGAGAGGAAGAGTGGAATCGTTTCATCTGGAAACGAGAAAAAAGAGAGCGCATTTGCGAAAAAGCAAGAAACATAGGAATTTTGTACCAAATGTTAACGGATGAAACTAGAATTGTGAACAACCATCTTATATAATAAGTAGTACTATCCATCCTACAATTGAAAAAGACAGTTTCGACTGTTCCAATGACCGCAACGGGTCATCTGCATGTTTTGAAAATAACCCCGCTCTGTTTTGTGCTTGGCAGGCGATGCAGGGCGGTTTCCACAGAAAAGGGGCTATTGCGTTTTGGAAACCATCATGTACCTCGTTCGTCATGGAGAGACAAAGTGGAATCAGATTCGGCGTATTCAAGGACACAGCGACATCGCTTTGAACGAGCTGGGCATGCGGCAGGCCGAGCTGGTAGCCGGAAGGTTCCGAAGCGAGACGATTCACGCAGTTTATTCCAGTGATTTAAGCCGGGCACGTGACACGGCAGCAAAAATAGCGGAAAACTTCTCGTTTTCCGTCGGGGCGCATCCGACTTTGCGGGAGCGCTGCTACGGACAATGGGAGGGGCTCACCTACGAGGAAATCCGCGAGCGTTTTGAGAGTCAGGATGAGGCTTCGTGTGGAATTGAAACTTTCGAAGACATGCAGCGGCGCGCGGTTGCTGCTCTCAGCGAGCTGGCAGCGAAGCATCCGAATGAAGCGATTGTCGTGGTTTCTCATGGCGGCCTGATCAACAGCTTTTTGCATTACGTAACAGCAGGGGAGCAAGGAACTGGCATCACGCGGATCGACAACACCGGGATATCCGTTTTCCGCTACGTCGATCGCAGGTGGGAAGTGCTCCAGGTAAATGATACTGACCATTTGGAAGCTTGAGAAAATGCTGAGAGAGGGAGTTTCTCGTGTCAAGTAAAATGTTGGGGAAGTTAGAGACGGTCTTTTCCTACACGGCCCATTTTATCTTACAATCTTGGCCGGAAAAGCGCCCAGGCATCCTTTTCTTGACAGATTCCGGGGGCCGCATAATCAACTTCATGGACATGCATGATAGTCAATCTGGAAGCTCTCTGTCCGACGCTGCACGCCATTACATGCAGACACAAGAAGTCTGCGATTATGTATCGGAAGCGTTGAGCACGAAAGAGATTGTCGTCAAGACGAAGAGAGAGAACACGCTGGTCTGCGGAGCTTTTCCGCTGAAGGAGCTGGACGGGAGCGTGCGGGCTGTCATTGGCATGCTCATTCCACAGCGAGAGATCGATTTCGATCTGCGTGCTTACATGCGCGGACTGGAGCCGCTCATCCGCATGGGATACGATGCGTACATCCAGCACGCCACCGGCCAGATTGTCACGGATTTGACCCTGCATGACACCGCGCGGGATTTGCTCGGCAGCTTGACGAGACAAATCAGTCACATCATTTCCAAGGGTCATTGCTCGGCAGTGAAGCTGTCCGAGGACGGGGTGCTGATTCCCCAGGAGATCGTCACCACGCAAGAAGCTGAACCCGGGCAGGCTCACATCCACCAGCTGGTCTCGCGGGTAGGCAATACGCCTGTGACGTCTTCGGTTCTCGACGATCACCGGGTAATCGTCGTTCCGGTGAGCCTCAATGACATCCCGCTCTATGCGCTGTTTATGCACCTGCCGCCCGAGGAAAAGGATTGCGTCTACGATGTGCGGGATATCGCCTTTTTGCAGGAGGTGGCGGAAAAGTCGAGCTGCGCTCTCTGGCGGGCGATCATGTCCGACGATTTGCGCCGTGAAGCCAGCAAAAAAGATTTGTTGTACCAGCTCATGTCCAAAATCCAGGCGTCGATTGATGTCAATGACGTTTTGCACGAAATCGTCACCAGCATTCCCAGCTTGTACCCGTATTTCTCCGTCGAGCTGTTCCTGACGGTAGAGCCGAATGCCACTACGCCCGTCAAGCAGCTGTCATTCCAGGAAGTGGAGCCGTCCACCAGCACAAAAGCGTACCTGGAAGGGCGCTTGATCGCGGAAGAAGTGGGAGAAGGCGATCAGCGGGTGACTGTCATTGCCGCTCCGCTCCTCGGCAAGCAAGGCATCTACGGCGTTTTGCAGGTGACTTCGGAACAGCCGATTTCGTTGAGCCAGCACGAGAAGGACTACATTTCCATTTTGGCAGATACAGCGGGCACTGCGTTCGAGAACGCCCAACTGTACCAGCAATCGCGCAATCTCATTCGTGAACTGCGCCTCATTAATGAAATGGCGCGACAGCTTAATAAAAGTCTTGATTTAAAGGAAATTCTAGATTTTGTCACAGAAATGATGCAGGCGACCTTTGATGCGGAGTTTTGTGCGATTCTCCGCAAACAGCCAGGGGAAGACAAATTCGATGTCCTCTCTTCATCTGTTCCCGCCTTTAACGGCACAGTCGTCAATGCATTGGAAAAGCCGTTTCAGCAAATCATGCAGAGCAAGCAAACGCTGCTTTTGGCTCAGCCAGGGACAGGTCCGCTGCCATTTTCGCTGTTTTCCTGCTGCTCGCTCATGGGAGTTCCGCTCGTCGTTGAGGGTGAGATTAGCGGAGTGCTTTTAGTCGCAGATTCCCGCTATCATTTTTTTAGTTTTGACGACTACAAGCTGCTCGAAATTTTTGGCCAACACGCAAGTCTTGCCATGACCAATGCCGTTTTGCACAATGAGATGGAACGGATGGTCATTACCGACAACTTGACGGGACTTTTCACCAGACGGTATTTGAATGAGCGAGTCAGGGCTTCGCTTGAAAAAGACAGCTACGGCTCGTTGATTTTGATTGATATCGACTATTTTAAGACGGTTAACGATACGTTTGGTCACCAGGTAGGCGACGAAGTGCTGATCCAGGTGTCCGACCTCATTCGCCACAGCATCAGAGACAGCGATATCGCTGCGCGTTGGGGCGGGGAGGAGCTTGCGGTTTACCTGCCGCGCGTTGACAAAGCGACCGCCCACTCTGTTGCCGAGCGCATCAGGGAATGTGTGGAGCAGGAAACTTCTCCGCGCGTGACCATCTCGTGCGGTCTGGCCAAATGGAACCGGGAGCTGGATGTGAATCTGAGCGTCGAAGCCTTATTCCATCAAGCAGATATCGCGTTGTACGAAGCGAAAAATTCTGGTCGAAACCAAGTTGTTCTCGCCTAGAGCCAAATAAATGGCTCTTTTCTCTTTTTCGGAAAAAAATCGGACAAACTTGAGAGGCAGATGGAGGAATTGGCAATGGACATGCGTGAATGGCACACCAAGGCGACACAAATCACGCCGGATATTTACTGTCTGGAAATCCCGACTCCCTTCAATGTCGGAGCGGTCAACGTCTATCTGATAAAAGGCGAGAAGCTGACCTTGATCGATGTGGGGCCGAAGACAGACGAGGCATGGCAGGCGCTCACAGAAGGGCTGCAAGCGGCTGGCGTCTCTGTGGAAGAGATTGAGCAGATCGTGCTGACCCATCATCACGTTGACCATTGCGGGCAATTGGAAAAAGTGAGGAAAAAGTCAGGGGCGTTGACACTGGCGCATCCGCAGGCAGCGCCGTACGTCGAGCTGGATGCGGAGTTCATGGATTTTCACGATCAGTTCTTTTTGCAGCTGTACAAAAAAAGCGGCGTGCCAAGCGACAAGCTGATCATCATCGAGAAGTTCCACAAATTGATGACGACTTTTTCCGAGCCAAGCCAGATTGACTTGAAGCTCAAGCATGAACAACAAGTGCCGCATCTTCCGGAATGGCAGGTTCTCTACACGCCGGGGCACAGCCAGAGCCATCTGTCCTTGTACCGGGAGCGGGATCGCACGATGATCGGCGGAGATCACATTATCGGACATATTTCGTCCAATGCCTTTATTGAGCCACCGCGGGATCGTTCGGGTGCGCGTCCGCTGACACTCGTTCAGTACCGGACGGCTTTGCAGATGTGCGCGGACATGGAGATCGAACAGGTGCTGGCGGGTCATGGCGAGATCGTCCGGAACCACCGCGAGCTGATTTCCTCTCGCCTGCAAAAAAACTGGAGCCGGACCGACACATTGCGCAGCCTGCTTGCTGACAAGGAATTGACGGCGTATGAACTGACGACGCTGCTGTTTCCGGCTATTTATGAAAAAGAGCTGCCGCTGACGCTTTCCGAGACGCTCGGGCATATCGATTTGCTGATGATCTTGCATCAGATCGAGGTGCGCGAACAAGACGGGGTCTTGTACTATCACCTGTAGCCTGACGGATTCCTGGCATTGGCGAAACAAGCAGAATAAGCCTATTCCTCCCCGGAAACGATAAAAGGGACAATTACCCTGCAACCACCTGGAAGTGGCATAATCCGGGGTAGCCGAGGGAGGAACCAGATGCGCAAGTATTGGACCATGTGCCTTTTGACCATCGCGTGCACCGCTTTGACAGGCTGTAATCAAATGGGCGTCAAGCAAGACCCCCATTCAGCTTTTGAACAGGTGCGCGATCAGTTTGCGGCGCAGAACTCGTACGCGTTTTACGGAAGGACAAAGCTTTTGACAGCGAACAGCGCCAATGCCAACATGGTGAACTTCTCCGGGCGAAAAGACGGGGAAGCGGTGTATATGAACGTGAAGTTTTCCGTTCCAGAACAGCAGCGAGTGGAGACTTTGTCGTTGCTCTCCGAAGGAAGCGAGCTGTACGCCAAACAAGGCCAGGAAGAAAAATGGAAGCCTGTCCCGGGCGAAGGAGTTGCTTTGCGGCAGGAGATGAACAACTGGAGTCCGCCATTTTGCTTTCAGCAAATGGACGAGCTGAAAAAAAGCGTCCGCCAGCTGCCCGATGAAAATCCGCAGGACGATCTCGAAGCAATCGGTGTGACGCTGGATTCGCTCAAACTGAAAGAATGGCTGGCTGCGCAAATGAAGGAACAAGCCGGGGCTGGCTCGCGGATTCAGTCCGCAGCGGGCCCTTTCGCCTCCCACAAGCCAAGGGTCAAGCTGGCGATGCAGCTGTCAGACGGAAACTGGACGAGAGCGGCTGCGCCTGGGGCTGGTGTCTCGATTCAGGCGAAACAAGCACAGGCGCAGGACGTGAAGGCGATGGTCGATCAGATGGATGTGGAAGCGGAGTACACGATTTACTACAACAAGAAGACGATGCTGCCTACCAACATGACGATGTCGATTCGCTCCGCATACGATTTGAACGACCAGCGGGTAAAAGAGCACTCCCAGGTAGAAACGTATTTGCAAAATTACGGTCGGGCCAAGCCGGTGCCAACTGCGGCAGAAGGCGGCAAATAAGCAGCAGAAGAAAGAGACGCTCACCTTCCATGTCTGCGGGCAAGGGAGCGTCTTTTTTTCTGTGAGTCGTGAGGCAGCTTTTTTCCAAAGCTGCCCGCGTCTGCAAAAAGCGAGGTGTTTGCGGCTGCTTTTGACTGTTTGAATAAAGCCTGTTGCCCATGTCTGGTACACGGGGCAATTTTCCAATCGGAGAAGTAACGCTTTCGGGCTGTTGTCCGTCTTTATTGTTTGCGAGGAGCCGGGCCGGATTGTTCCCCGCTTTTTTCGCAGACGGTCTTTATTCCTAGGAGGAATAGTGGAAAACTTTGTCGAACTTACAACAGGTCTATCTTTTTGCGTCGAATCATCCGTACAATAGAAAAGATGTCCGTTGAAAATCGAGTGTCTACTGCGACCGCTACTCTTTTGGCTATGGTCGCTTTCCGGTTTTGCCACAGCCGGGGTGTAAAGGGGATGAAATTCAGCGATGGATCAGACGAAAATGCGTATTTTGTCCGCAGCCGCCAAACTGTTTGACACGTATGGCTACAAAGGGACATCCGTTAGACAAATCGCTGCCGAGGCACAAGTAAATTCCGCGTTGATTTCTTATCACTTCCAGGGCAAGCAGGGAGTGCTGGAGACCTTGATCGCTTCCTACTTCGAGACGCTGTTTCGTTTATTGGAGGAGCAGGAAACGATGCAGGAGCACGTCTCTGCCATTCAACGACTTGAACAGGTGATTCAGCTGTATTTGCGTTTTCAGATGGAACACGCGCCGATCACGAGGCTGATTCATCGGGAACTGAGTGTCGAGTCGATGCTTGCCCGTGAAGTGATGACACTTTACATGAGCCGCTGGAAGCACGGCCTTTCGAGGGTGCTGGAAGGCGGAGTCGCAGCGGGTGATTTTTTGCCCGTATCCATTGATCGTATAGTGCTGGCCGTAAGCAGCCAGATGATATACCCGTTTTTACAACCGCAGATGGTTCGGCAGGTTTATGACCTGGAGCCGTTTTCCGAGGAGTTCGCCAGGTGGCTGCAAGATTCCATCATGCGTTTTTTGCATGGGATTTTGCTGCCGGCATAAGGTGCGCCCTCTCCCATGAATTTACTTTTTAAGGGGATGTTTGACAAGTGAAACGAAAACTGTTCCTGCTCTGTCTGGCAGGCATGTTGCTATATACGAATCCGGCTTACGCCACGCCTTTTCCTGACAAAAAAGAGGAAGTTGTGCAGGACGCCGACAACTACTTGAAAAAAGAAGAGAAGGCGAACTTTGCGAAGTCGATGCAAAATCTGCCTGGCAGCTACAAAGTTGTCGTAGTGGAAAGCACAGCACCGGAAGCAGAATCCCCTGACATGTACGCGCAGAAGCTGTTTGACAATTACAATTTGGCTGATGACGCGATGATGGTCGTCCTGGACTACAACACCGAGCAGCTCGGGATGTATGCAGGGCCAGCCTTGCAGGCCAAAGGCGCATCGATGGAAATGCTGCATGAAAAAATGACGTCGTACTACGAACCATTCCGCAATCAGAAGCAGTATTTGAACGGCATCCAGACTTTGATCGGGGAAGTAAACCGGGAACTGAGCCGCATCTCGGACAAGCAGGCTGCCGCTCCTGCGGGTGCAACCGATGCGAAAGCACAGGAACAGACGGAGGAAAAAGACGGACTTGGCGGCATCCCGTGGTGGATTTACGCGATCGGAGCTGTCTTTGCGGCTTTGTCAATCGGACTGGTCTACGCCATGATTCGTCGCCGCGCGATCTTTAAATTAGTCGACGACGTAGAAGATTGGAAGGATGAGCTGATAGAGAAAATCAATGTCATCGAAGTGGAAAAGCCGCTGCGCCGCTCCAGCGGAATGACAGAGGTGCGCTATCACCACCTGGCAGACAAAAAGGAAAACTTGCTGCGCATCCGCATCCCCGATGTGGAGATGATGATTCTCGATGCGGAAGAAGCGTGCGACCGCTTCCGGTTTTCGCTGGCGCTCGGCATGCTCGATGAAGCGCGCGAGACGCTGAACCAGATCGAGGATGAACTGAACGAGCTGAAGGAAGACACCTCAAAAGTCGCGATTACCAAACAGGAGAACAAAGTTGTCATCCCGGAAATCGGCAAGCAAGTGGAGCAGATGGAGCGCCGCTTGTCCGATTTGCGTCTGGAATACGGCTTGTCGTTTCACGAGCTGAAAGCATCGCTGGATGAGGTCGAGACGATGCGAAGCCTGGTGAAAACGGCGCGGGCGGCAGGCGACGATATCGCTGCCTACGATACGACGATCAAGGCACAGCAGCTGCTGGAACGCGTAGGGCAGACGATGGAGCAACTCCCGACGTTGGTGCATCGCGTGAAAAAGGCGATGCCGGAGGAGTTCAAGCAGCTGGAGGACGGAATCAGCCAAGCGACTCGCGACGGCTTTGACTTGAAGCAGGACGCGCTGGATAAGGCGCTGCTGCAGGCAAAGCAATTGCTTTCGTCCGCGAAAAGCGCACTGGAAGAAGGCAATTTGGAGATGGTCTTGACTCACTCCAAAGCTTTCGATGTGTTGCTGGACGCTACTTATCAAGGAATTGAAGAAGGAGTAATGGCCAAGCACGAGGCTGCTGCGGCTTCCGCTTCCGCACAGGTTCTGGAGCAGCCGCTTGCAGATGAGTGGAGCGAGAGCGAGGAAGAAGCAGCCGGAAGAGAGCATGCCCCTGCGACTGACAAAGAACGCGAAGTCAGCGATGCAGAAGTGGCAGCGATCATCGAGCAGGCTGCACAAGTATGGAATCAGGCGAGCAAAGACGAGCATGCGCCTGTGATCCACAAGCCAGAGCCAAAAGAGTTCGTGCATGAAGCGCCAAAAGCGGCAGTGTACGATCAGGAGCAAGCTGACGAGACTTTTGCGGAAGCGGCGCCGATGATTGCAACTGCAACACGCGACCAGTTGAGCGAAGCGGAACGGGCTGTGCTGCTGCAAGCACTCAAGAAGCCTGCCAACTCGGAAAAAGCGACTTCGGTTCATGCTCCGCCGACCAAGCCGAGCCGTGACGTCGAGGAAGAGACGGAGTACGAGCTGGTGATCCCGAAAACCCAGGCTGAGCCGCAGCCAGTCTATGAAGAGGAAGTCCAGGAGCAAGCTTATTTGCTGATCGAGACAGAGGACGATGCTCTCGACGAACTGGAGCGGATTTCGAGTACATTAGTTCGTGTACGCCAGCAAATCAAGCGAAGCTACCTGCCTGGCATTCCCGATCATTTGAAGTACATGTTTGAAGAAGTCGTGCAAACTTTGGGACGGATCAAGATGATCATGGAGCAGTATCGCTACGATCTGGAGGAAGTGGCGATTTTGGTTCAGGATGCGCACGAGCTGGTCGTGGAGACAGAGCGAATGGCGGAGCAAATTATTTCGACTTGCCAGCTGGCGGAAGGAGCTATCCAGTACACCAACCGCTACCGCCGCCAAAACAGGCATGTCAACGAACTGCTGACAAAAGCGGAGCAATCATTCCGACAGCTCGCTTTCGCGGAAGCATACCAACTGGCGGAGGAAGCGCGTCTTGTCATCGAAGGCGCTCCAGCCGAGGAAGACAATCGCTGGCTTTTGCGCAGAAAGAAAAAGGGGTGAGCCACCGATGAAGCTCCTTCCCTTTTTCCTGATGGCCGCAGGGGTGCTTGTCATGCTTCAGCCCCGAACGAAAAGATGGCAAAGTCGGATGAACCACTATTTCCGGGGCAATGAAAAGCGGGTGAAGCAAAGGGCGAACACATTCTTTTTGCTCGGCCTGGCCTTTGTTTTAGCAGGCTTTGCCTACTTGTTCCGGATGGCAGCCTAACCTAGCATTTTCCATAAAAAACACCTGATCGCAGGCGGAATGCGCTCCGTACGCGACAGGTGTTTTTTTGTGCAAAAAAAAGAAGCATCGCTCACGAGGGCGATGCTCCATCTAGGGAAGATAAAGGGAGTAAAGGTCTGATAACCAGCACCTTACAACTAGGGGGGAGTAAGGTGCTGATCACTCTTTCGCAAAAAAGAGTACCTGCTTGCTAGTTTCCCCGATTTGTCTTCCCCTAAACGTTATTCTCGCAAAAAAATTCCAAAGCTTCTTCCGCACTGTGCGTACCTGCGGAATGTCCCGATGAAAAGGCGATAGTAATGTTGTAGCCTCCGGTATGGGCGTGAACATCCATGACTTCCCCAGCGAAGTACAAGCCATCCATCAGCTTCGAACGCATCGTCCGCGGGTCGATTTCCTTGACGCTGACTCCGCCGCCCGTAATGAAAGCTTCTTCTAAGGAAAGCGTGCCTGTGATTGTCAGTGGAAATGCTTTGATGATGCCGGCAAAGCTTGCCCAATCTTGCTTTTTCATATGGCTGTACGTCGTGTCTTCCGAGATGTCGGCAAGCGACAGCAGCAAGGGGATAATCCGTTCAGGCAAGTAGCCTTTCAGCACGTTTTTGACCGCTTTTTTCGGTTGCTCCTCCAAAAGCTGCCAGCTTTCCGCGTTGATCTCGTCTTTGCTTTTCGCTGGCATCAGATCGAGCGTGAGCGACAGCGGGATCGCGCCGTATTTGCGTTGGCTGGTAGAAACATAGTGTCCCATCCGCAGCGAGGCTGGTCCAGACAGCCCGAAATGGGTAAAAATCATGTCGCCTTCCTGCGTGTTGATCTTTTTGCCGTTCGGGGCGTACAACGTCATCGTCACATCGCGCAGAGACAGTCCTTGAAGCGTTTTGTCGCGAATGAACGAATCGTTTGCGGTCAGCGGCACTTCTGTTGGATACAAGTCCGTCACCGTATGTCCGGCAGCCTTGGCCCAGGCGTATCCGTCTCCCGTCGAGCCTGTCTGAGGAACCGAGCAGCCGCCTACCGCGATAATGACGCAAGGGGCTGAGAGCTTTTCGCCCGTTTGCAGCAAGATGCCAGTCGTTCTGCCGTTTTCATAGAGCACTTCCTGGACGGGAGAGTTCAGCCGGATGGTGACATTTTGCCGCTTTAAAAGGTCAATGAGCGCCTGCGCTACAGTAACCGCCTTGTCCGTCACAGGAAACATTCGCCCGCGATCTTCTTCCTTCAGGGCGACTCCCAAGCCCTCGAAAAATTGCATGATTTCCCGATTGCCGAATTGCGTCAGAGCGCTATACATAAAACGGCCATTGCCTGGCATTTGCTTGATCAGCTCGTCCTGTTCCTTGGCGTTGGTAACATTGCAGCGGCCGCCGCCAGAAATGATCAGCTTGCGCCCGAGCTTCCCGCCTTTTTCTACCAGGCAGACACGCGCTCCCTGACTCGAAGCCGCAACAGCGGACATCAGCCCGGAAGGCCCGCCGCCGATAATGATGACATCAAAATCGTACTGTGATCGATTCATTTCGTTTTCGTCCTTAGTT
This sequence comes from Brevibacillus sp. HD3.3A, assembly GCF_013284375.2. Lineage (NCBI taxonomy): Bacteria > Bacillati > Bacillota > Bacilli > Caryophanales > Paenibacillaceae > Brevibacillus > Brevibacillus sp. HD3.3A. The sequence goes on along the minus strand of NZ_CP085874.1, from coordinate 4,271,700 downwards.
ATGGTGTAGGGTGAGGCATCCCCCATTTTACCACAACACCTGCTCTCTCGCCCAAAAGAGAGCGAAGGGAACCGCGGGCGTAAAAGGGGGATGCCTGTGCGTCAGGCGAGAATGTCTGCGAGCGGCTTTTTCGTAAGCACGTAGCGGACGATTGTCTCATCGCGGACGATATCCGTCACCATGTATCCTTTGGCAAAATACGTCGTGAGCAACTCGCCGGTTTGCTTGCGCCAAAGAGCGGCTACACTCATGTCTGCCTGCTTCACCTGCTGGAAGAAGGCAGGGACGGGCAAGAGCAGGACAGACTCTTCCCGATCGGTCGCCAGAGCAACAGGGGTCGGGATGCCATCCGTGATCTCATAGTGCAAAATATTTGGAGCGCCGTCATAAGACAGTCGCGGTGCTCCGTTTGCTTGGCGGGCTTCTACCCGTCCGCTGTCGATGAACCATTCCACGAGAAAACGGTCGGTCGGCAAGCCGCGGTTGAAGTCGTCATCGAGGTCGCCGTAGCAATTGGGCAAGTACGTGCGGACGATCCCGCCGAGCTTGACGATGTTCAGCACGCCATTCACTGTTTCAAGCGGATCGTACGTCCAGGTAATCTTGGAATGGCCCATCGCTTTTGCTTCGTCCTTTTGCAGCCACTTCATCTGCACGCCAAGTCCCTGCTTGCGGTATTCGGGCAAAAAGCCCAGCATGTGCGAACAGAGATGCGTCTCCCCGTTGGTGTAGCCTGGGAAGCTGTATAAAAACCCGATCATTTCGTCTCCGTCAAACGCCCCGAGAAACAGTCCGCCAAATTTGTGCATGGTCAGCGTCATGTGGTACGGAATGGCAGAAGCAGGGTCCCATATTTTCCCTTCCATCGCTTCCAACTGCTCAATTTCGCTCGTTTCCGTCAATCTTCGCAACGTGATCGCCATTTCTTTTTTCCCCCTATCCAATTCGTATTTTTACTTCATTCGGACAGAAGGCGGCACATTCCTGCTTGTGAACGGTTGCATCCAAAATCAGCCTCACGGATAATAGGAGAGATAGACAAACATCCGACAAGGGATGACAGGAGGCTTGACCACAATGGAAAACGACTTTCAACTGGAGCTGTGGAAACGGCTGACCCAAGCGCCGGGAGCACCCGGCTTCGAAGGTCCGGTTCGCGATATCATGCGGGAATACTTGGGTACATATACAAACGAGTTCGTATACGACAACCTCGGCAGTATGCTCGGCGTGATGCGCGGGGATGAAAACGGTCCGAAAATCATGGTGGCCGGACATATGGATGAAGTAGGGTTCATGGTGACGCGCATTTCGGAAAAAGGCTTTATTTCGTTTCAGACGTTGGGAGGCTGGTGGGGACAAGTCCTGCTCGCCCAGCGCGTGCATATTATTACGGAAAAAGGCGCGGTGGAAGGCGTAATCAGCTCGATTCCTCCGCACGTGCTCAGTGAAGATCAGCGCAATCGCCCGATGGACATTCGCAATATGTACATCGATATCGGAGTCGATACGCGGGAAGAAGCCGAGCAGGCAGGCGTGCGTCCGGGTCAGCAGATCGTTCCGGTCTGCCCGCTCCAGGTCATGACCAACCCGCGCCGCGTCATGGCGAAAGCGTGGGACAACCGCTACGGGTGCAGCTTGGCTGTTGAGCTGGCAAAAGAACTGCATGAGCGGCCCGGACATCCGAACGTGGTGTATGTGGGAGCAACTGTTCAGGAAGAGCTGTCTGGCGGGCGCGGAGCGAAAACCGCAGCAGCCGTTATCGAGCCGGATTTGTTCCTCGCATTGGATGCCAGCCCGGCGACCGATATTCCCGGCGTGAAAGACGAAGGCGGAAAACTGGGCGGCGGCCTGCTGATGCGGATTTACGATCCGATGTACATGATGCCGCTCGGCTTGCGGGAACTGTTGATTTCCACATGCGAGCAGGAAAACATCCCGTACCAGATTTACATTGCCAAAGGTTATACAGACGCAGGGGTCGTGCAGCATCACGGAAAAGGAGTGCCGTCCGCCGTCATCGGAATCCCTTCCCGCTACATTCACAGCCATGCTTCGATCATCGATCGGGAAGACTACGAAGCGGCCAAGCGCCTCTTGTTCGCGATCGTGCGCAAGCTGGATCGGGCGACCTTTGAAGCGATTTTGCCGAGATAACGAGGGGAGGTGGCGCTTTTGAACGCAATTATTTTGTATACGAAGCGCCAAGGTCAGGCGACGTCTTACGAATTTAATGTTTTTGACAACCAGTTCGCAACGGAAAATCTCGCTGTCCGCAAAGTGCTGATGTCCATGCTGGAGTCCGTCCGCGATCGACTGACCGATTTGGAAGTGGAGTACAACGACAGCATGTTGGCAGAAAAGCTGGGAGCGAAGCGGGCGGGGGAAACTTTGCGCTTCCTCGGGGCGACGAGAGAGAACAGCAAGGAACATCTCAGCAACGGCATCGTCGTCAGCCGTTCTTTTCAAGCGCCGATGACTCCCGAGCGCTATGCGTATTTTTACGAACTGACAGACATCGCCCAGCTATCGCATTACCGCCTGAAGGAAGGCGACGAAGACCGAATCGTGTTTTACTTCACACGCTATTTGCAACTGATTGCCCCTGACGAACAGGCAAGCCAAATCTTTTTGCAAAAGCTCGCGGAGTTCTCTCTGCCGTACAAGCTCGTGCCCATCAGTTGAACGAGACGGTGACGAGCCAAGCAAAACGGTCATGACTGTTTTGTTGACGCAAGCGGTTACATCCGATTTCATGAAAAAAGCCATTTCCTCTGCATCGGGGAAATGGCTTTTTCGTGTAGAAACAAAGCGGGAAGCTCTCAAGTAGAAGGGCGATTCGGCCCTTCCAGCTTCTTGTCTCCGTAGCCAGGGGCATCGTTTTGCACTGATTTGGGCTGACGATTGCGTTCCGCATCTTGCCCGTTTTGCTGCTGCTGCTGATTTTTTGACTGAGTCATTTTACGTCGCACCTTCCTTTCTTTTCGTGCTGGACTCGTTGGTCTGCGCCGGATTTTTGTAGCGCGGGATGGCATAGACGGCAAACAACCCGAGCAGCGCCGCCAGAAACAAGGTGACGATGCCGTAAGCTATCCACGGACTTTTGCTTGCCACTCCGCCGAGTTTTTCGACCATGGCGCCGCCCAAGCTTGTCCCGATTGCGGTTCCCACTCCGGAGACAAAGTTGGAGAAGCCGAAGTACGCTCCCAGCCACTCTTCTTTGGCAAAATGGGTAACGAGCGAATCTTGGACGGGCATGAACAGCATTTCACCGAGGATAAACAGGACAGCCGCGGCACTGAGCGTAGCAAAATGATTGGCCCAGCCCATCGCGATCAGCCCGGCACCGAGCAAGGTCGTTCCGATGGCGAGTGCGATATACGGATTGATTCGCTGCAGAATAAAGCGTGAGATAAAGCCTTGCAGCAAAACGACACAGAGCGAGTTGATCGTCCAGACAAGGCCGATGAGCGTTGCGGAATGCAGTACATGCTCGCCGCGCAAAGGCAGGATCATCGTGAACTGCGCGTACAGCGCCCACATCAGCAAGGTAATTCCCGAGAACAGCAGGAAGCTGCGGTGCTTCAAAATATGCCGATATTCCGAGATCGGCGTGCGACGACAGTCAGGGCCGACACAGCGGTCATCCGGCAAGGAAAAGAACGTCAAAACAGCGAGCAGGCCAAAAACGATGGCAGAGACGATAAACGGCTGCTGATGAATCGCCGTCATCCACGTAATCACCAGACCTGCTACGATAATCCCGCTGTGGGCGAGAATGCCCCGCCAGGAAAAAGCTGTCGTCCGCTGCGCTTCCGCCACTTCATCGGCAATCATCGCTTTGATCGTGGGGGCCAACAGTCCGAGCCCCAGCCCGTTCACCGTCGAGAACAACAGGAAAAACCCGTAATTCGCACTGTAATGGTAGCCGAGCATGGCACTGCCCTGAAGCAAGGCTCCCAGCGCGATGATCGCCCGTCTGCCCCACCGATCCGACATCGGCCCCCCGATCAGGCTGCCGATTTGATAGGCGATGCTGCCTGCCCCGAGAATGAAGCCCACCTGAGCCAGATGTAAGAGCCGCACCTTTTGCAAAAAAATCGGAAACACCGGGATGACCAAATACGAAGCCATGTGCATGAAAAAAACGAGCAGCAGCAAGATCAAATAAGGCTTGTTGCGCCAGAGTGCTCCCTGTGAGGCTGTCATAATCGCCTCCTCTAGTTGTTCAACATCCTTTCTAGTATGAGTGGAAAAGGTTTGTCTCTATGCAACAAAAATGGGCGAGCGTACAAATGTGCACGCGAGGCAGGCGGGTGTCCAATCCAACATTCATCCCGATACATATACCTATAGAGAAAAGGTGCCATGGGCGGTATGCCAGGTGCAATGGTTCGAGCTAGTGTGAAGGGGGGATCTCGCATGAAAGGTTTTGGTTTTTTTAACCAAGATGGCTTTGAAGTGGTGATCTGGATTATCGTGATCATCTTTCTCCTCTCCATATTCTTTGACGAAGGGATAGATTGAGATGAGCGCATATCGGCCAGTTCGCCGCCTGAACAATCACTACCGCTCCAATCAAGGCTTCAAAGCATGGATCAAGGCCAATGAGCAATGGTTCAAAGAAAATCCGGAAGTGTTCAAACAAGTGTTAAGCAATCCGAATATGGTCAATTTGTTTATGGATCTTATGGTGATGAACTCCCCGCGCATCCAAAAACGTCTGCGCAGATGGGGCAGGAACAAGCCATGAGTACCAGTGGCATGCTGCCGACATAAGCATGCCTTCTTTTTTTGGCGTTTGGCAGAGGGCATGCCGTGGCAAGAGAACAGATGACAGGGGCGGGAAGGCTTTTCGATCATAAAAACCAGACAAGCCGCGTAGGGATAAGCATACGTCATGCAGTCGGGAGGATGGGGGATCAGCATGGCACAAGTCATTTTGACGTTTTTTGTAGCCTATGGCATTGTCGTGGGAGGAGCCTTGTGCGGAGGATTGGGTGCGTTTTTGACAGAAAAGCCTCCGTTGTTTTCGATGGTACAGCTGGCAGACCAACTGAAAATATGGGGGCTGGTCGGCGCTTTGGGCGGCACCTTCGACTCCTTTTTGCAAATTGAAAAAATATTGATGGGCAACTTCTCGCCCGTATTCAAGCAGCTTGTCATGATCGTCGTGGCTTTTTTGGGCGCTCATATCGGAACGATTTGCGTGCACTGGCTCGTGCAGGTGCGCTCATGATGGTCATTTTCTGGAAACGCTACCTCGCGCTTCTGCTCATCGGCTGTCTTGTGGGCGGCACCGTGATTTTGTTCGTGTACGGGCGCGAGATGGAACAAATGATGCTGGTGCGCAAAAGCCTGGAGCTGCAAAACAAAAAGCTGTACGAAGAAAACCAGGAGCTGAAGCAAAACCAGCGCGTCTACCGCAAAAACCAGGATCAGGTGATCGAGGAGGTTCGCGCTTTTGTGCTGACGGCCGATCAGAAGCAGCCTTTGCATGCCACGATTGTCGTACAAGTCGTCGATATGGTGGAAAAAGACTTCGCTTCGCTCAAAGGCAAAAAAGCGGAGCAGGTCGCAGAAGTTCACCAGGTTCTGCATGAGATGCTGCGCCGCAGGGAGTACGTCCTGTCGGATCGCACGATGGTCGAAGTGCGAATCAAGACGGTCTTCATCGCGCGGACGCTGCAAGTCTTCGTCACGGCAGAGGTCATATCGGATGATGTTTGGCAAAAGGTTGCGCGAAACTTTCTTTTTCTTCCCTCGTATATTTCTACATAGATACCTGAAGGCAGATCGATCAAGGTCTGGGGTCAACGCAAAGGAGAGGCGAGTACATGTCCATGTTCAAGAAGTTGCTGGCGAGTGTTGGAATTGGAGCTGCGAAAGTAGATACCCGTTTGGAGGAGGAGTCGCTCATTCCCGGGGATCTCGTAAAAGGCGAGGTGCATCTTACAGGAGGAGATGTAGCACAGGAAATCGACGAAATCTACATGTACGTTGTTACCCACTATGAACGAGAAGTGAACGACAACAAGGTGAAAGAAGAATGCACCCTGGTCAAATACCGTTTGACCGAGCGCGTGTACCTGCAGCCAAAAGAGAGCAAAGTCCTTCCTTTTGCTTTCCCGCTTCCTTATGAAACCCCGCTGACAATGGGGCGCCAGCCTGTTTATTTGCGAACCGGACTGGATATCAAAAATGCGATTGATCCTGGCGATTCCGATTTCATCGAAGTGCGTCCGCATCCGTTGATGACAAAAGTGCTGGATGCTGTTTCTTCTCTTGGCTTCCAACTGTACAAAGTAGATTGCGAGTACAATCGCCATCTGGGCAAATCGTATCCGTTTGTGCAAGAGTTCGAGTTTCGTCCGACCGGGCCGTACCGCAGCCGTCTGGAAGAGTTGGAGGCAATCTTCTACTTGCGCGAGGGAGAGCTGGAAGTGTTGCTGGAGCTAGACAAGCGTGCGCGCGGCTTCCTGGGCGCTTTTGAAGAAGCGTTTAACCTCGACGAGCGCTACGTGCGCTTCCGACTGCATGACGAAGATTTGAACAGACCGACACACGTGATTGCGGATGCGATCGAGCAACTGATCAAAAAACAGCTGCGCTAAGAGTTAAGAGCCAAGCGAGTGCGAAAAGAAAAGAAGGCTGTCTGGGAGAAAACCAGGCAGCCTTTTTGTATGGGCGAAAAAAACGAGCAAATTAGTCGTCTGCGCCGACGATCGTCAACAGGACGAACAATACAAGAATCAAAGACAACCCGTTAAAGCCTCCGTTAAACAGCCCCATTTGAAATCCTCCCGTAATCCGTGACGTGATGTTTGTTCCCTATATAGAATAGTCGCCGACAGGGGCAAACGTGTTCAGGCAAACACCCATTTTTCGGGCGAAAAACCGATTGCATGAGGTGTCTTTCTAATTTTTTGATTTGCATGTATGGGGCTGGATTTTTCTGACAATACTGTGAGCATGAAGAAATCCAAGGAGGATATTATTATGAATTTGTTGGAAAAAACGAGAAAAATCAATGTCATGCTGCAAAAAACAATGGGAGGCAGCGGTGTCGGCTTTCAAGACCTCGCCAAGCTTTTGTCCGAAGTCATCTCGGCCAATGTGTACATCATTACGGCTGACGGCTCGATTCTCGGCAGCGGAATGAATCAGGAAATTTCCCTGAATGAAGAAGGGCAGACCCACCTGCAAAGCGGAGTACACCAGAAGCTGCTGGAAGTGACGCAAACGTTGGCGAACGAGTCGATTCAAAGCCCGTACAGCTTTGTGCCAAAAGAGCTGGGCAGCTTGTTCCCGCAAATGATGACGACGATCGTCCCGATTAACGCGGGCGGAAGCCGACTGGGCACACTCGTGTTGCTCCGCGCTTACGGCGAGTTCGAGACAGAAGATTTGATTTTGGGCGAGATCGGCGCCACGGTTATCGGGATGAAAATTGTCCGTCAGCGCACGGAGCAGATTGAAAATGAAGTGCGGGACAAAACGTTTGCCAAAATTGCATTGTCCTCCCTTTCCTACAGTGAACAGATTGCCATCGAGAAAATCATGGAGCAGCTCGACGCGCGCGAAGGCTTGCTCGTAGCAAGCCAGCTGGCGGATCAGGCCGGGCTTACGCGCTCTGTCATCGTCAACGCGCTGCGCAAGCTGGCCAGCGCTGGCGTGCTCGAATCCCGCTCGCTCGGCATGAAAGGGACATACATCAAAGTGCTGAACGACAAGTTCCCGTCTGAATTGGCCAAGTGGAAAACATCGTAATTCAATCGGTGCAGACAAAAGGCTCTCCTTTTTGCAGGAGGGTCTTTTGGCGTTTGTTTTGCAGCTCAACGAGTACAATCCAGCTTGACAAAATTTCATGAATTAATCATTGATTCGTGATTTTTTTGCCGATATAATTTGCGAAAAGGAATAACTTCAAAAAAATCTAAATTTAAAGTTTAAACTTCAAAGCGGAAAATGACTGAGGAGGAGATCGGATTGAAAGTGGCAATTGGTGGCGTCGTGCACGAAACGAACACATTTTCCAACGTTCCTTCTACGCTAGACCTGTTTCAAAGCTGGGAGTGGGATCACGGAGAGGTCATCCTTTCACGCAACCGCAAAGTCCGAAACTTCCTCGGCGGAATGGTCGACCGGGCGGAGGAGCTGGGGATTGAACTTTTGCCGACTTTCTCCACGTTCGCCTACCCGGCTGGCACGATCACGCATGAGACGTACGAGCGGATGAAAAACGAGCTGCTGGAAGGGCTGCGGCTGGCGAAGGATGCGGATGCGATCTGTCTCGCGCTTCACGGAGCGGGCGTCGCAGAAGGCGTCGACGATCTGGAAGGCGATCTGCTCGCGGCCGTTCGCGGCGTGGTCGGCTACGACATTCCGCTGGTCGTGACGCTCGACTTGCATGCCAACATGACTCCGAAGATGGTTGAGGAGGCGGACGCGCTGCTCGGCGTTCACCTGTATCCGCACGTTGACTGCTATGAGCGCGGCCTGGAGGCGATTGACGTCGCCAGCAAAATGGTCGCAGGCGAGTGGAAGCCGACGATGCATCTCACCCGATTGCCGCTTTTGATCCCTACCTCTGCTACCCACCATTTTCCGGCGAACGAAATCAACGAGGCATGCTGGGCTTGGGAAAAGGAAGAGAACGTGATCGACTGCGCCTTTTTTCACGGTTTCCCGTACACGGACATTCCGGAGCTGGGAGTGGCGGTTTTGACGGTCACGAACAACGACAGCGAGCTTGCCCGCAAAGTGAGCGAGGATGTAGCGAAGCTCGTTTGGCAACACAGGGATGACTTCGAGCTGATCATGCCGACTCCTGCGGAAGGAATCGCGCAAGCACTCACTACAGAAGGAATGCCGATTGTCATCAACGAGACATCGGACAACCCGGGCGGAGGAACTCCCGGCGACGGGACGCATCTGTTGCGGGCTATGCTCGACGCGCAGTTGACCAACGCCTGCTTCGGCTACATGTACGATCCAGAAGTGGTGCAACAAGCATTTGCAGCGGGAGTCGGGGCCACGCTGGAGATTAGCCTGGGCGGCAAAACCGACCATCTGCACGGCGAGCCGCTTGAAGTAACCGCGTATGTGAAAGCGTTGACCGATGGCAAGTTTGTCGCCACGACGCCGATGGGCCAAGGAGCGCGTATCGACTACGGCAAATCTGTCCGCTTGCAAATCGGCGGTGTCGATGTGCTCGTCTGCTCGGTCAAATCGCAGGTGCTCGACGAACAAATTTTTCAGCTGCACGGCATTGATGTCACGCGCTACAAGATCGTTGCCCTCAAGTCGAGTACGCACTTCCGGGCCGCCTTTGAACCGATCAGCGCCAAAGTCATCACCGTTGATTCACCCGGCCTGACGACGCTGAACTTCCGGTTTTTCCAATACAAACGGGCAAATCGCCCACTTTATCCGCTAGACCCGATCACAGATCCGACCCTACCACAACTGACAAGGAAGTAGAAGAAGATGGAAAACGTACAGGAGCGCATTCGCAAACATTATCCGGAATTGACAAACCAGCAAAAGTTGGCCGCCAAATACATTCTCGCCGAAACAAAAGTCGTAGCCCAAAAACCCGCAAAGGTGGTCGGGGCGCTGAGCGGCACGAGTGAAACGACAGTCATTCGCCTCTCCTATGCGCTCGGTTACTCCGGGTATAGCGAGTTGCAGCAAGAAATTCGCAGCTCCTTGCTGGATAAAGTGCAAAAAGAAAATGCCATTGACAGCCTGCGGGCAGCAGCGGAAGATTTGCGCGATCAGGACGATCTGATCTCCTTCAACATGGAGCAGGACGTCGCCTACATTCGGCAAACGCTCGGCGGACTGAAAAAGGAACAACTGGAGCAGGCGGTAGCAAGCATCATGGCCGCCAAGCACATTCTCGTCGTCGGCTTCCGCAGCTCGTATGCCCCTGCCAATTGGCTCGCTTTTTCACTGAATGTCGTAAAAGGAAATGCGCACCTGTACAGAGGACCTGTCGACGATGCGAACTATTTGCTGACCCAGATCAATTCGGACTGGTTGGTCATTACCTTGTCCTTTCCCCGCTATGTCAGTGAAACGATTTTGTTCACCAAGGCGGCAAAGGAGAGAGGGGCTGTCGTTTTGGGGATTACCGACGACGAGCTTTCTCCGGTCGGGCCGATTGCCGATCAAGTCTTGAAAGTTCATGCACCTGCTCCTACCGCGCTGAAAGGAATGACCGCGATCTTTTCCATGCTGAGCGTACTGGTCAGCGGTGTGGTACAGGCCGATGGCGAGCAGGTGAAAGAACGGCTGCTAAACTACGAAAACACGAGTCGCCAAATCTATCCCTTCGTGGGGGAAACCGACATGTGACGCTGAGAGAAAAAAGGGGATGAGGGTATGAAAAAAAGCTGGTGGAAAACAGGACCACTAAGCGTACTGCTGGCAACGGCAGTCATCGCAGGCTGTTCATCGCAGACAGCCAACCAGACGACGCAGCCGAAAACCGATGAGGCGGGCAAGACGAGCAACACGCTCGTTGTCTCATCGCTGATTGACCCGGACACGCTCGATCTGCACAAAACAACCTGGCTCGGCAACGAGAACGGCCTTTTGTACGAACCGCTGCTGAGCCGGGACACTTCGGGAAAAATCATCCCCGGTCTTGCGGAAAAATACGAGATTTCGCCGGACGGCAAAACGTGGACGTTCACCATACGCAAAAATATCCGCTTCCACACCGGCAATCCTGTGACGGCAGCCGCTGTGAAGGAGTCGTTTGACCGGATGCTGGAAATCTCCCCTGTCAAAGGGATCGTCGGGCCGATCGAAAAAGTGGAGGCAACAGACGAGCAGACGCTGAAAGTTCATTTCAGCAAGCCATTTTCTCCTTTTATCAACGTCGTCATTAGCGGAATGGTTTCTCCTGTAGACACGAAGGCGGCAAAAGAGCTGGGCGACGGTTTTGGCGACAAGCCATCGGGAACGGGGCCGATCCAGTTTGAGAAGCGGGAGCGGGGCGCATCGCTTCTGTTCAAGAAAAATCCCGAGTACAACTGGGGGCCGGAGTACGTCGCAAACAAAGGCCCGCTTCATATCGACAACGTTTTGTTCCGCTTTTTGAAAGACGACGATACGCGCATGATGGAGTTCAAAAAAGGAACGATTCACGTACTGCACGATGTTCCGGCAAACTCCGTCGCTGAATTGCAGTCATTGCCTGGCGTCGACATTCAGAAAACGATGGACATCGGCATCAAGTACATCGCTTTTAACAACAAGCATCCACTGTTCAGTGACGTTCGCCTGCGCAAGGCGGTAGCTCTCTCCGTCGACCGCGATCCGCTGGTACAAGTAGCGTTGAACGGTTTCGGCAAACCGATATACGGACCGTTGGCACCGACGATTTTCGGCTACAGCGAGGCGATCGAGAACAAGGCGAAGCAAATGTACACCCGCAATGTAGCGGAGTCCAAGCAGTTGCTGGCAGATGCCGGATGGACGGACACCAACAACGACGGCATCGTGGACAAGGACGGCAAACCGTTGTCGGTGGAGATTTTGGTGTCACAGCAGCCAGCGTTTACCAGAGCCGCGCAAATTCTCCAAAGCCAGCTGAGAGAAGCGGGAATCGATCTCAAAATTACCGTTCAGGAAATGACGACAATCAAAGACCGGATCAGCAAAAAGTCGTACGACATGGCACTGATGTACTACGGCTGGTACGATGCCGACATTCTGTTTCTCATTTTTGAAAAGAGCAACGCCGAAAGCCGCATGCACTATACGCGGCCCGAGCTGGACGATCTGCTGAACAAAGGGCGGGAAGCTTCCAGCGAAGAGGAACGCATTCGCATTTACGAACAGGCACAGGAAATTTTGCTGAACGATTCGCCATGGGTGCCGCTCTGGGTGAACGAAGTCGTGACGGCAACGAGAGGCATCAAAGGCTTTGGGCTCAATTCCTACACGCAATACTTCATTTTGAATGATGTCACTCTCGATAAATAGAGAAACAGGGGTGATGGTATGCGCCGCTATGTGGTGAAAAGGCTGATTTCTCTATTGGGCACGCTCCTGGGCGTATCTGTCCTGATATTTCTCATGGTGCACCTGATTCCCGGCGATCCTGCGACGCAAATATTGGGACAGTTTGCCACGCCGGAAGCCATCAGCCAGATGCGCACGGCGCTCGGACTGGATCAGCCGCTATGGCAGCAGTATGTCGGCTTTCTGGGCAGACTTTTGACGGGGGATCTGGGTACGTCTCTCTTTACGGGAGAGAGTGTGTGGGAGCAGATTGTCACGCGCTTCCCGATCACGTTGCAGCTTGCTATTTTCAGCGTTTTGATTGCCGCAATATTCGGTATTTTGCTCGGGACGATTGCCGCTGTGAAACAAAATACGCTGGTGGACAGATTCGTCGTCCTGCTCTCGCTGGTCGGGATTTCCGCGCCAGGCTTCTGGATCGCCCTGTTCCTGATCTGGATTTTTGCTTACAAGCTCGCGCTGTTTCCGATTTCCGGCTATGAGGGCGTTCATTCCTTGCTGCTGCCAGCCATCACTTTGGGGATGGCGGAAGCGGGGATGATCGCCCGAATGACCCGGGCAAGCATGCTGGAAGTGATCAAACAGGACTACATGCGGACAGCCGAAGCAAAAGGGGCTTCGCTCGTTTCACTCATTTTCAGCCACGGCTTGCCCAATGCGATTATCCCGGTCGTGACGATGATCGGCTTGCAATTCGGCTCGCTGATGGCAGGCGCTGTAGTCGTGGAGACGGTATTTTCCTTGCAAGGCATCGGCAGCCTGGCGATTGAAGCGATCAGCAAGCGAGACATGCCGACGGTGCAAGGGATGGTATTTTTCATGGCGCTGATTTTTGCACTGACCAACTTGATCGTGGATCTGATTTACAGCCGGATTGATCCGCGCATCCACTTCGATTAGGGGAGGAGCAGGATTATCGTGAATAACAGTCGTCACATGTCTTACTGGTCAGGGATCAGAAAGCGATTGCAGCGCAATAAAACAGCTATGGCCGGAGCGATCATCCTGCTTGTTTTTACACTCGGCTCGCTGCTCGCTCCCGTGATCGCCCCGCATCCCGTCGAACAGATGAACTTTGATCAACGCCTGGCTGCTCCCAGTTCTACCCATCTCTTGGGAACGGACGATTTTGGCCGGGACATTTTTTCCCGCTTGTTGCATGGCGGTCGCATCTCGCTTTTGATGGGGTTGATAACGGTAGTGTTGTCGACCACGATTGGGGTCACGCTCGGAATTATTGCCGGATATTACAGGCGTCTTGATTTGTTTATCATGCAGGGGATGGATATTCTCATGTCGCTGCCCGCCTTGCTTTTGGCGATCGCAGTCATTGCCGTGCTCGGGCCAGGATTGGCCAATGCGATGATTGCCGTCGTGATCGCGGTCATCCCGTCCTACGTGCGGGTCGTCCGTTCTGCGGTGCTGTCGATTCGGGAAAAAGAGTACATCGAAGCCGTCCGCGCTTTGGGCATCCGGGATTGGCAAATTCTTTTGAAGCACATTTTGCCGAACATCATGTCGCCGATCATCGTGTTGTCGACGATCCAGTTTGGCGTCAGTATTTTGGCTGCTGCGGCCTTGAGCTTTCTCGGTTTGGGCGCACAGCCGCCGATGCCTGAATGGGGGGCGATGGTTTTTGTCGGCAAGTCGTTTTTGAGTCAGGCTTGGTGGATGTCGATTTTCCCTGGAATGGCGATCATGCTGGTGGTTCTGGGCTTCAATCTGCTTGGGGATGGATTGCGCGACGCCCTGGACCCGAAAACGAGGTAAGGGAGGATGGACAGATGAAAGACTCTCTCTTGGAAGTCGATGACTTGCGGGTGCAGTTTCGCACGGAAAACGGTGTGCTGCCCGCCTTGCAAGGCATTTCTTTTCAGATCAAAAAAGGCGAGACAGTAGCCCTGGTAGGAGAATCCGGCTGCGGAAAAAGCGTCACCTCGCTTGCGATCATGGGGCTGTTGGCCAGCTCGTCTGCGCAAATGAAAGGGAACATCCGCTTTCGGAACAAGGAGCTTGGTCAGCTTGGGCCAAAGGAGATGCGAGAGATCAGGGGCAAAGAGATCGCCATGATTTTTCAGGAGCCGATGACTTCCCTCAATCCGGTGCACACGATCGGCAGGCAATTGGAGGAAGTGTATCGGTTGCACACCGATTTGCCGAAAAAAGAACGGCAGAACAAGGCAATCGAGATGCTGAAAAAGGTCGGAGTTCCGCGTGCCGAGGAAATTATGCGGGAATATCCGCACCAGTTGTCGGGGGGCATGAAGCAGCGGGTGATGATTGCCATGGCGATGGCCTGCAACCCGCATTTGCTGATCGCGGATGAACCGACGACAGCTCTGGACGTGACGATCCAGGCGCAAATTTTGGAGCTGATGAACGACTTGAAGGAAAAGGCCGACACGTCACTGCTCCTGATTACACACGATCTCGGCGTCGTCGCGGAGATGGCGAACCGCGTCCTGGTCATGTACTACGGAGAGATTGTGGAGGAAGCAGATGTCGCCAGCCTGTTCTCGCAGCCGCTTCATCCGTATACCGCCGGACTTTTGCGCTGTATCCCGGACTTGGATGAAGCAGAGAAAAAACGTCTCGACCCGATCGAAGGCAGCGTCCCTTTGCTCGGAGAAGTGACGCAAGGGTGTGCGTTCCGCTTTCGCTGTCCTTTGGCAGAAGAACGCTGTCATCTGGAAAAACCGCCGCTGTCAGGCAAAGGAACGCAAGCCGTCCGCTGCTGGCTGTACGCGAAAGAGGAGATGGCGGTATGAGCGAAGTTTTGTTGTCCGTAAACGATTTGAAGACGTATTTTCCGATCAAGAAAGGACTGTTCGGTCAGAGCGGCGAAGTGGTCAAGGCAGTCGATGGAGTTTCCTTCCAGTTGAAAAAAGGCGAGACGCTGGGGCTGGTCGGGGAAAGCGGCTGCGGCAAATCGACGACAGGCAGAAGCATCATGCGCTTGATTGAGCCAACAGGCGGGACGATTCATTTTGAGGATCAAGAAATAACCGCCATGCCAGAGAGTCGGTTTCGCGCGTTTCGCAAAAAAATGCAAATCGTGTTTCAGGACCCGTACGCTTCCTTGAATCCGCGCATGACCGTGCAGGGGGCTTTGGAGGAAGCGCTGGGGGTAAAAGAGCCGAAAATGTCGTCTGCCGAGCGCAGGGAGCAGGTGAAGGAACTGCTGCAACTGGTCGGGCTGAATCCGCAGTTCGCTGCCCGTTATCCGCACGAGTTCAGCGGCGGGCAACGGCAACGAATCGGGATTGCCCGGGCTTTGGCGGTGCAGCCTTCGCTGGTCGTTGCCGATGAGCCTGTGTCGGCCTTGGATGTCTCCATTCAGGCGCAAATTGTCAATCTGCTGCAAGATTTGCAGGAACGGCTTGGACTTGGCTACTTGTTTATTTCCCACGACCTGGGAGTGGTTCGGCATATCAGTGACAGAATCGCCGTCATGTATCTCGGGCGAATTGTGGAGATCGCCGACAAGAAAGATTTGTTTGCGGGCCCGCTTCATCCGTATACACAGGCATTGATGTCGGCTGTGCCGAAAGCCAATCCGTTTCGCCGCAAAGAAAGGATTGTACTGACGGGCGATGTGCCCAGTCCTTCGCGGGTTCCGGCAGGATGCTCTTTTCACACCCGCTGTCCGCACAGCACGGAAGTTTGCCGTACGATTCGTCCCGTTCCCAGCCAGGTACAGCCCCGTCATTTTGTCGCATGCCACCTATATGAAACAGAAGGGATGAAGATCATTGAAAATCGAGCGCATTGAGTTGCAGCAACTCCATATTCCACTTCGCTTCCGTTTTGAAACGAGCTTTGGCTATACGCTTGTCAAAGAGTTGATTCTGGTCAGCGTCTACGGTGAGGGCGAGGTTGGCTACGCGGAAAGCGTGGCGATGCCTGATCCTTACTATAATGAAGAAACGACCGAGACTGCCTGGCACATGATGGAGCGTTTTCTCATCCCCAAGCTGTTTGCCAACCCGATCGAGACGCCGGAAGACGTAGATCGGCTGTTCGCTCCCGTTCGCCGCAACTACATGGCTAAATCAGCGTTGGAAGGCGCGATTTGGGATTTGTACAGCAAGCAAAAAGGAATTTCTTTGGCCAGGGCGCTCGGCGGCGACAAAGCGGTGATCGACGTCGGCATCAGCATCGGAATTGAGCCGACGGTCGATCAAGTGTTGGCGAAAGTGGAACGGCACTTGGCGGAAGGCTACAAAAAAATCAAGGTAAAGATCAAGCCGGGCTTCGATGTGGAGCTGATTCGCGCGATCCGCAAGCAGTTCGGTGACGATGTGCCGCTGATGGCCGACGCCAATTCCGCTTACACGATGGAGCACGTCGATATCATGAAAGAGCTGGATCACTACGGATTGATGATGATCGAACAGCCGTTGGCTCACGATGACATCATCGACCATGCCAAGCTGCAGCGGGAGCTGTCCACGCCGATTTGTCTGGACGAGAGCATTCATAGTGTGGAAGATGCGCGAAAAGCAATCGAGTTGGGCAGCTGCGGCATTATCAATATTAAAGTCGGTCGCGTGGGCGGTTTGACCGAGTCGAAGCGGATTCACGATTTGTGCCAGGCACACGGCATTCCGGTCTGGTGCGGGGGAATGATCGAGTCCGGAGTGGGCCGCGCTCACAATATCGCCATTACGACTCTGCCGAACTTCACAATTCCGGGCGATACAGCGGCATCGAGCCGTTACTGGGAAGAAGACATCGTGGAGAACGGGGTAGAACTGATTGCTCCAGGGCAATTGGCGGTACCGGAAGGACCTGGCATCGGCTATGCACTGAACAAGCGAGCGGTCGGGAACTACGTCCTGCGTTCGCAAAATTTCCGGCCGTAGCTAGGCTTGCTTCACGATTTTTCTAAATAAAAGGGAAAAAGGGGAGAAGTAAAGATGGCGGTGTGGGTGGAATCGTTTGAGGAGTATGCGCAAAAGTTGCTTTCCCAGGCAAAAATTACAGGTGCGGCAGTTGGTTTGGCCAAGCAAGGACAGATGGACTACTTCCGCGGCTTCGGGCTTGCGGACGATACAGAAGACGCGCTGGAGCTGACGCCGGACACGGTATTTGGCATCGGCTCTGTCACGAAATCGTTTACTTGCGTTGCCATCATGCAGCTTCAGGAGCAAGGCAAGCTGCATGTCCACGATCCGGTTCGCAAATACATCCCTGAGCTGTCCACACCAAACGAAGACTATACTCGCGCGATGACGATTCATCATCTGATGACCCACACCGCAGGCTTTCCTCCATTGGATTCACTCGTCGGAGCGATGAAAAACAGCATGCTCGAAGATACGGCCAACCGCACGTTCAGCTCCGGGTTGCAATGGGACCTGGACAAAGCGGAAGCGATCGAGACTTACGACGAGTTGCTTGCCTACATGGCAAAGCTCGAATATGAGCTGCTCGGCGCTCCTGACGAACATTTCAGCTACTCCAACGACAGCTACGCCTTGCTCGGAATTATTGTCGGGCGGGTGAGCGGAATCGCGTACGAACAATTTGTCCGCGAGCACATTCTGGAGCCTGCCGGCATGACGAACAGCGCTTTTCTCATCGAGGAGCTGCCAGCAGATGCGCAGGTGGCAACTCTTTTCACCCGCAAAAGTCCTGAGGAAGGCGGCGCGGTGTTTCGCTCACCAGCTTGGTGGGACGCTCCGGCCATGCGTTCGGGAGGCTTTTTGAAATCGACCATTCGCGATTTGTTGCGCTACACGGAGTTGTTCCGCACGGGTGGTTTGGTAGGCGACAAGCGATTGCTTTCGGCGGACAGTGTCAAGGACATGACAACTCCTTACGCTCCGCTCACTCCTTTTCAAGGCTACGGGTATGGGCTGATGATCGGCAAAGATGGCCACGGCGGTACACTCATCGAGCATGGCGGGGCGATCAAAGGGGTCAGCGCGCAAATTTTTACGATTCCGGAAAGCGACACGACAGGAGCGATTCTCATGAACGTGGACGGCGGGCCTGCCACTGACCTGATGCATGGCTTGTTGAACGAGTATCGCGGCCAACCTGCTGCAACTCCTCCGTTCCCTTACGCAGACTACGAACTGCCTGTCGAGCGACTGGCTACGTATGTCGGGGAGTATCGTTCCTCGGAAGGGGCCAACGTAACCGTCGAGATCGAAGAAAACGGTTTGGTGCTCAAAGCGATGGGTGGCAAGCTTCCGCTGCGGGCGGTAGGGGAAGACGGCTTCGTGTTCAAACGGGGCGAGACAGATTCGTACATCCGGTTTTTTCGGGATGAAGCGGGCGAGATCAGCCGGATGGGCTTCGGTTTCCGGCAGTTGCCCAAAGTGTCGGTAGGAAAAGAGCAGACCGTGTAAAGACCAAACACGCGTCCTTGACAAGCATGGAAGTTGCTTGCCAGGGGCGCGTGATTTTTTCAGGTGCTGGCGCTGCACTGCTATGATCTTACGGTCTATGCCGCTACGCCGCTACGCCACTAAGCGCGAACGTTCCCCCTATGTAGACGAGGCATGGGAATGAATCGCTTCTCCCGCAGCGGAGCGCTGCCAGTCAGGGTGCTGCTCCATGTTGCGGAAGGTGCGGAACAAAAGCAGGCAAAGCGATGACAGGCTGAAAATGATTCCGCCAGCGAGCAGAAGAACGCCGGAAGTGGCCGTTTTCGAGGCCAAAAGGAACGAGCAGAGAGCGTAGCTGACCGGACCGAAGCCAAGCGACATCAGGGAGAGCAGCGACATGACGCGGCCGAGCATGGCAGAAGGGACGATAGTCTGGATGTAAGTGATGATCGGGATGTTCGTCATGCTGAGCATCATGCCGATGCAGAACATCGGGAGCAATCCGAACAAAAGCTGCTGCATGAAAAAGAGCGAGCTCATCGCGACCCCCATGCCGCCGAGGAAAAAGGGGAGCAGAATAAATTTTCCGCGAAAGCCTTTGCACAGTCCGGTCAAAATCCCTCCGACGATCGTGCCGACGCCAAGCGAGGTGCTAAGCGTGCTGTACGCGCTTCCATCCCAGCCGAGGTCTTTGACGTGCAGCGGTATCCCCATGTTGATCGGCCCGGAAAACATCATGTTGATCACGAGCGAGGTGACGAGCAGCATGGTCAGGATCGGAATCCCGTATGTAAAGCGAATCCCGCCCCATATATCCTGAAAATACGATTCTGCGCCAGAAGACGGCGAAGCGGTTGCGCGAGTCTCGTCGCGTGAGGAAGCATGCAGGCGCAAAGCGAGCAAAACCAGTGCCCCTGTGAAAAAGGCGAGCGCCAATATGACGAACATGAGCGAATAGTTGTGGGTGCGGATCAACAGCGCGGAGACGACAGGACCGCCGACCATGCTGATCTGCTGGGAAATTTCCATCATGCTGTTGGCAGGAGCGAGTTGTTCCCGAGAGACAAGGGAGGGCAGGATCGAGCTGCGAGCCGGCCAGAAGAAAGCGTCGACAGTGCCGAAAAGGGCGGCGATCCCGTAGATGAGCAGGAACAGCCATTCCAGCGACTCGCCTTGGAGAACCAGCCCAAAACCGAGCAGGATGATGCAGCGAGCCAAAAGCGAAGCGAACATGATCCACTTCCGATTCCAGCGATCTGCGGCCACTCCCCCCGCAAGCATGAACAGCAGGCGGGGAATCGACATGCAAATAAGCGCGGTTCCGAGCATCGTTTCCGATCCCGTCTGATCGACGATAAACCAGGACAACAGCAAAAAGAATGCGCCATCGGCCATGGCCGACAAGATCGTCGCACACCAGAGCAAAAGAAACGAGCGATTTTTCCACAAGGCATTAGTTGGAATCGTCGTCATCCTGTTTCGCCTCCTGCTTCTTTTTGACCACGAATTTGCTCGATATATGCTTGTAGTCGCTCGGCAAGTGCTCGTAGTTATCCGGCAAAGATTCATCTTCCGATACGTAAATGCGTTCGTCTGTCATAAAGCCGACTGTTACGATATAAAAGTTTTCCTCTGTGTCCTCCGCTTCTCCGGCGGCGATTCGCTGCAAGTGGCGTGCTTCCATATCGCCCAGCTCGTCAATCAGGGCATGGTATTTGTCAAGCCACTGCTGGATTTCGTGGCGCGGAGCTTTTATTTCTGCGTTGAAAGCGATGGCAGGGGCGCGTTTGCTTTTGTCCGCGAATTGCATGAACGATTCGTCGGGAGCGTTGTACAGGCGGGTGAGGCTTGAGCGCAAATGGTTGACCATCGCTTCCTGGAGCAGCATGCTGTTTTCGCTGAGGGAAGGGAGCAGTTCTTCACTGACTTTGAAATCGTAGGCGACCGCCCGGTAAAATTTTTGCACAATCCCGTTTTTCTCTTCGGTACGGACGACCTGGACAAAGCCCTGGCTTTCCAATTCCTTGAGATGATAGTGCACCTTGGAAGCAGAGAGGGAGAGCAAGGTAGCGAGCTGCTTGCCCGTATACGCTTCCTTTACAAGCAAGGTGATGATTTCCATCCGCAAAGCATCGCTGACGACTTTCAGTTGATCCAAAGTTTCGATGACTAAAAAACGTTTCATGGCGCACCTGCCTCATTTTAATAATCATGAACGTAATGAAATATAAAAACGTTCAATTTATTTTGAACGTATAATAACTTAAAGCCTGACTCATTGACAAGAACAATTTGCCGCTATTTTCAGGCAAGTGCTACAATGGGGAGAAAGTTGACTGGGTAAGCTTTTTGGAAAGGATGCGCGATGATGACCTTGCTACAGCACCCGATTTTTCGCCGTCTGTATGCGGCCCATATTGTTCATATTATAGGGAATGAGTTTACGTTTATTGCGGTTGTAGGGCTTTTGCACGATTTGAGCGGTTCCGGTTTGTCCTTTGCCGCAGGCACGGTATTTCGGATGGTGCCGTATGTACTGACAAGCCTGTTTTCCGGAGCGCTGGTGGAGAACTGGGACAAACGCAGAGTCATGCTGATCGTCAACCTGCTTAGGGGGATTCTTGTCAGTCTGTTTTTCTTGATCACGTCTGTGACTTATTTGTGGATCGCTTTTTTGCTGTTGATTCTCGTCAATATTTGCAGCGCCTTTTTTCAGCCTGCGATGCAGGTAGCCATCGTCAGCTCTGTTGAAGAGCGGGACCGGCTGGCAGCCAACTCGCTTTTGCAAGGGACGACTTCGTTTTTGATTATTGTTTGCCAGGGAATCGCCGCTGTACTCGTTTATCTTTTTTCCTATCGCTACAACTTTTTGCTTGATGCCGCCTGTTATTTGCTGTCCCTGTTTATTCTGCTGCGGCTTCCTCCGATCGCTGAAGCTGTGGTGCACAAGGCAGGCACGCATTTTTTCGCTCGGCTACAGGAAGGCTTCCGCTATATCGGCGGCAACAGAAGAATCGGGCAGGTTATTTTGTACCAGATGGCAGAGAGGGCCTGCGCCGCTTATTACATCATGCTGATGTTTTACGTGCTTCAGGAGCGGGGCGAAGGGCTGTACGTATTCGGTTTGCTCGACATTCCGCTGGGGCTGGGCGGCGTGATCGCCGGAATCGCCGCTGGCCGACTGGCGGAGAGATTGAATGAACAGGGCATATCTCGTTTCCAGGGCTGGGCGCTGATCGCGATGGGACTGTCGATTGTCGCGGTGTTTCATATCAAGCCGTTGCTTGGGCTTGCTGTCGCCATCCTGTTTTGTTCATTCGCGTCGTTCAGTTCTTCGATTTTGTCCGTTACCAAGCTGCAAAAGCTGGCGGACCCTGCCTTTTTGGCCCGTGTTTTCTCGATCAGGGAAATGGCGACGATGGGAGCCTTTTCAGCGAGCTGTCTCGTACTCGGCTTTTGCGCAGAACAGGTCGGGAGCGCTGCTGTTTCGGTGTGGCTTGGCTTGTTCGGTGTTGTAGCAGGTGTCATTTGGCTCTGGATCCGCAAACAATTGCATCGTTTGGAGGAGCAGGAATCGTCGGTTCATCCGGAATGAGTCTCCCCTTTGCCCTTTCCCGAATGGGCAGAGGGCTTTTTTATGATTTTCTTACTTTGTCATTTAATAAACATAAATATTGAAAATGTATGGAATTGTGTATACAATGAATGGAAACAGAGATAAAGGAAGATGCAGGATGAAAGAATTATGGAGACAGCGCGGATTTCGCTGGTATTGGCTCGGCATGTTTTTATCGGGATTGGGTGACCAGTTCGGCTGGATGGGGCTTACCTGGTTTGTGATGAACAAGACCGGATCTCCCGCTGCGATGGGGGGAGTTGTCCTGGCGTACATGCTGCCAGCCGTATTTGCGGGTTTGGTCGCGGGGGTATTGCTGGATCGGTTTGATCGCCGTAAGTTGATTATGGTGGACAATATAGCCCGCGGGGTGATTTTTATCGCTCTGGTGGCTTTGCTGCAGGTCGACCACGTTCCGCTTTTCGTGATTTACATATTGATTGTCATTGCCGGAACGCTGTCTCCGCTCAGTACAGCGGGTGCCCAGACGCTGTTGCCGAGGCTGGTGGCGGATAAAAATCATCTGGTCAAAGCGAATGGCGTCATGGAGAGTCAATGGCAAATCATCTACATGTTCGGCCCGGCGCTGGCTGGGGTGCTGATCGGATTGATTGGGGAAGCTTACGTACTGCTGATTGATGCCGCCAGCTTTTTTGTTTGCGCCCTCTGTTTCTCGCGCCTGCCAAAAGAACTGACGAAAAGCGCAAACCCCGGCGTTCCGCAAAACATGCAGGCGGGCAAGTTTTTGCGCTCGCTGTTGGTCGATATGCAAACAGGCTACCGCTACTTGTTCGGAAACAAGCAAATGGTCGCTCTCGTGTTCTTCACGTTTTTGTTCAATATGTCTTACGGGCCGATTGAGGTGGCGTTGCCGCTTTATGCCAATCAAAACTTGGAGGGTGGCTCGATTGCGCTGGGGATGCTCTGGTCGTCGCTTGCCATCGGAGCGCTGCTCGGGTCGTTGTTCTTCTCGACGATTACGTGGAAATTCCCGCTCGGGGGCACGCTTGCGGGAATCATGGTCTTGTGGGGGCTGACCACGATGCCGCTCGCTTTCTTTTCCCGGCTGGAGGTGGCGATGGTCGCGATGGCTTTGGCAGGCTTCAGTTATTCTCCTTACAACATCATGTACAGAAGTTATTTGCAAAGGCAGGTCCCGGATGCTTTGCTGGGAAGAGTGATGACGAGCATCCGGACGGTTACGGGAACGGGAATGCCGGCTGGGGCGGCAGTCTCGGGAGTGTTGATTCCTTTTCTCGGGGTACAAGGATTGTTCGGGGCAGGGGCGGTCATGTGCGTGGTGTGCGGCTTGTTCGCCTTCGGAATGCTGCGGGACCTCAAAAATCAGTCACTTGCGATTGAGGAGCGGGGAAACTAGCTGTTTCAAACGCTGCGGCAGCAGGCTGTAAAGCACGGATAGCATCTTCAGGCGAAAAGGCATGGCTACTTCCGGACGCTTTTTCTCCACCGCTTTGTAAATCAGGCGGGCCGTGTCGTCGGGAGAGAGCAAGTAACGGGCTACTTTGCTGCGATACGCTCCTGTCCGGTCCGCTTTTTCCAAAAAAGGCGTATCGATCGGGCCGGGAAGGGCACAGGTCACATGGACGCCGCTTCCTGCAAGCTCATGCTGCAAGCCTTCGCTGAACCGGATCACGGCGGCTTTGCTCGCGGCGTATACGGATGCTTTGGCGGTAGCGACCTGACCTGCGAGCGAGGCGACGTTGACGATATGTCCCTGCTGATGATCGAGCATCATCGGCAAAAAAGCGCGAGTGGTGTACATGACGCCGGCAATGTTCGTTCGCAACGTCTCTTCCAGTTCGTCGATCGTCATGTCGACGAGCGGCTCGAACACAGCGACGCCCGCATTGTTGTACAAAAGGTCGCACGCTCCGAAGCGCACATGCACCCAGGCTGCAAAGCGCCGGACGTCCTCGTTGTTTCCGACGTGGAGCGCATAGGAAAACAATCGCTCCCGATTGGCGGAAGAAATGGACAGCGACTCATGATTTACGGGTTTACGCGATGCTGCGATGACCAGATCGCCTTTTTCCAGATGCAAGCGGGTCAGCGCCTGACCTAGACCGCCAGACGCTCCGGTGATGACGACTACGCGGGGTGTATGCATGGCTCCCCCTCTTTTCTGTATCGTTTGTGGTTGTTTGTTTTTCACAAGTATATCCCTTAGACGAATGGTGAAGGATAGCGTCTAGGAGGTGAATCCAAATGCCACAAGTAAAATGCAGCGTAGCAAACTGTGAGTATTGGGCGCAAGGCAATATTTGCAGCGCCGACGAAATCATGGTGGAGATCGACGCCCACGCGAACGCCAACCTGAAGGAAGAGTTTGCGGGTGAGTATGGTCAAAATGACCATAAAGATCAAGCAACCACTTCGTCTGAAACCTGTTGTCTGACGTTCAAGCCGAAGAAATCGGCAAAGTAAGGCTTGGACGTCCAAAAAGACGTATCCCGACAAGGAGATACGTCTTTTTGCTGCATACACTTAGACACGGGCTTGTCCAAGCGACAATGTCTTGATTTTGTGGTCGACTTCCTCCCAGGAGGTCACGCGGTGCACAAGCTCAGGGAGGCGGGCCTGATTGTACGGTGTATCAAACAAAAACACGGGAATTTGCAAGGCTTCCGACAGTTGCAGGGCATTTTCCAGCCGATCTTCCAGGAACAGATCCACGCCCCACTTTTGGGCAGCGGCAAGCTTGTCGTGGGAGCCGACCAAATCCACTTCATGGTAAGGGATTTGATAACGGGCAAACCAGTTCAGCGTCACATCGTGATGGTGCGCTTCCCTGGCGCTGATGTAAATCAGCTTGTGCAACGGATACCAGTTGCGCAACACCTGATCGGCAATGCCGTGAACAGGCGCTTCGTCGTACAGGCGTTCACCATTTTGGGCGAGCCAGTTGTCAAACTCCTCGTCTGTAATCTGATACACGTTGGCCAAATTGTACTCCAGACAGTCTTCATATCGTAAATCTCTGCCAAAGCTTTCATTCATCAACGGCACAATACTGCTGGGTGAAGTGACCGTTCCGTCAATATCAATGCCAATGGTTAGGAACTTCTCTGGTTTCATCCTCTCGCCTCCAGTTTAAATTGTACACCGCAGGCAGACAATAAGGCTACTTCCTTCACTAACAAATCCTTTACCAAAAAAGGGGCTGAGCATGGTATGTTGGATCGACACGAACGCATGAATGCGAAGCGGAAGGAAGATACCGGCTTTTCCGACACGGTAGATCAGCACGACAGGGAGTTTGCAGTAGACACCTGGACCCAGGCCGCTTTCGACGAAGATGAGGAACGCTCAAGGCGAAGGATTCACTACGATCCTCACTCTTTGACAGAGCGTTATTCCGGCGAAGAGGACAGGGTGGAGAACGACTTTTCGGAGCGATTGGATGGCGTTGTACTGACGAGGGAAGACCGCGCGCCGGTCACCGTGAGAAGAGACGACGACATCGAGGCAGCGGCGGAAATCGCCGAGCCGATTCCTTCGCGTCGTTCTGTGCGTGAGATCAGCGATGACGAAGATAGCCGGGAAAGCGGAGCCAGCGGTATCGGCATGACAGGTCTGGGGCTATCGATCCTGTCCCTGTTCCTGATGCCGTATCTCGTGGCGCCAATCGGGATGGTGCTTGGCTATTTGGCGTATCGACGCGATTCGAGAACGCTGGGGGCGTGGGCGATGATTGTAGGTGCGATCTCCATTTTGGGAGCTTTGGTCATCTACCCGTACTACACGGCCCGGTAGTAACCAGCAGCAGACCGCAAAAAGCAAAAAGCCTCCTTCGCGCTGCAACAGCCGAAGAGGCTTTTTGTTTTGACGTCGCCCTCGATCAGCTTGTGTAAAAACGGGATTGATACGGTGTGATCGCAGCGATGACGGCTTCGCAAAAAATATCGGAACGGTTGAGGCGGTCGTTGGTCAAAAGCGCGTAAGCTCCGCCGCGATGGTTGCTTCCGCTCGTTTGGCCCCACTCGTCCATAATCACGCTCAGTTCCGTCTTTTCTGCCACAATGCGCTCAATCGCCTGTTTGGGCATGGGAAAAGCCAGACCTTTGCCCAAAAACAGCTGCTTTCCGTCCCAGGCTGCGCACACCGAGATCAAATACCATTGTCCGGTAAACGCTTCGTCATACATCAGGCCGCCTTCCAGACCAAGCCCGATTTGCGCCTCCGGAGCAAGGGCGAGAGCCGCTTTTGCCCGATTGATGGCTCCGGTAATCGTTTCTTGTTCGCTCATGGGCTGGGCAGGCACTCCCGAAGGAACGGCGAGACAAATCGGGTCGATGCCCGTGGCTTTTTGTACGGCCAGCCGCTTTGCTTCGTTTTTCGTGCCGAGCACATAGCGTAATGTTGCGTCATTCATTGGATCAAATGTCACCTCGACAGTTAGCGGTTGCTCTTGATTACTGGTAGTATACCACTTCCCCCAAACGGAAGTTGTTGTGTTAAGATAAGTCCATATATAAAGAGAGTCAGAAATTACAGAGAAAACGGGGAGTGGCAGATGAAATTTACCAAATTGCATGGCTTGGGCAACGACTATGTGTACGTCAACTGTTTCGAGGAAACGTTGGCGGGAGTGGATCTTCCCGAACTGGCAAGACGGGTAAGCGATCGCAACTTCGGCATTGGCGGAGACGGCCTGATTTTGATTCTTCCGTCAGAGCGCGCTGATTTTCGCATGCGCGTATTCAACAACGACGGAAGCGAGGCAAAAAACTGCGGCAACGGCCTGCGCTGTGTGAGCAAATACGTGTACGATCACGGCTTGACTGCGCAAACCACGTTTACGGTAGAAACATGGGGCGGGATGATGAAGCCGGTTGTCTCTGTCGGGGCTGACGGCAAAGTGGAGCAAGTTACGATTGATATGGGAGAGCCGCGCTTTGAACGCTCGGCGATTCCGATGACAGGCATACCGGAAGAGCAGGCGCACGAAGAGGTGCTGGAAGTGGACGGGGCTGTGTTTACGATGACGGCTGTATCCATGGGCAATCCGCACGCGATTATTTTCATGGACGAAGTGTGCGACGAAGATGTGCGCACGTACGGACCGAAGATCGAGTTCCATGAATGGTTCCCGGAACGCACCAACGTTGAATTTATCCAAATATTGAATCGGGAAGAGATCTTGTTCCGCGTCTGGGAGCGGGGATCTGGCGTGACCCTCGCGTGCGGAACCGGAGCTTGTGCAGCGGCCGTCGCAGCGGCGCTCGCTGGCAAGGTCGACAGAGCGGTGACCGTGCATTTGGCAGGAGGAGACCTGTTTATCGATTGGCGGGAAGAAGACAATCGCGTCTACATGACAGGGCCAGCCACAGAAGTGTTCCAAGGTGTGTACAGCGGGCCTATTCCTTATAAATAAGCAAACAGGAAAAAGCCGTTCCAGTCATGACGATGGAACGGCTTTTCGCCTGTCAGTTGCCTATTTTCCTGCCGCAATCCGAATCGCGGCTTGGTGGTCGGGGTCAATCAGGTTGTCTTTGTGGCGCAGGCTGCCAGGGAAGTGAATATCAAAATGCCCGTCAAAAGCATTGTCCGTTATATACTCGATGCTGTGCGGCATGGAGGACATGGAGGCGGCCAGACGTCGACCATCGACTTCCACGATGACAGGCCGGATGCTCCAGGAAAAATTGCCGCCCCAAATGCTTTTGATGGTAGCACTGTCCGCTGAAGTCAACGGTTCCGTGTCAGAATGGGAAGCGCCGATCGTGCGTTTGACCATGAAGCTTTTGCCCGTGGCAAAATCGGTCACTTTTGCAGTCGCATTGATCGGGAACAAATACTGGGCCGCTTCAAACCAGTCCAGATACTCACCGTACTTGGCTCCTGCTGTCTCGGTTTTTGGAATATGGTGCACAGGAACAGTTACGATTTGACCGATCTGCAAGTAATCGGATTCGCTCAGCTTGTTGGCTTGCAAAAACTCGGTAAACGGGATGCCGTGGGCAATCGAAATCGTCCAAGGCGTATCTCCTTTGGCAACCTGATAGCGAGTGTTCTCTACCCAAGGCTTGTCCGGCTCAGGCTTGGGCGCAGGCGCAGGTGTCTCGGTGGCCGGCTCTTGCTTGGGGATCAGCAGCTTTTGCCCGATGAGAATTTCCGTCGTTTGCAGTTTGTTTGTATTCACAATAGTTTGAATGCTTACGCCGTGGTTGTAGGCGATTTTCCACAGGACGTCGCCTGCTTTGACCGTATAAACGGTGGAACGCGGGGGTATGTACAGCGTTTGTCCGACCATGATCATGTCCGATTGCAACTGGTTAGCCAGTTTGAGCTGTTCGACCGTGATCTGGTTTTTGTACGCGATATTGCCGAGTGTGTCTCCAGGGACGACCTGAATCGTTTGGGCAAAGGCGGATGTAGCAGGGAGCAAGCCAGCAACCAGAGTAGCTTGCAGGGCGAGACGTTTCCAGCGCGTTGTTTTGAACATGAAAGCCTCCTCGATGCCGTAGCGTGGTGTGGTGGTTCATCTTGATTGTACGCAGTGGGAACCGTTGCTTTCATCAGGTAAATCTACCCTCGATTGGTCGCCTCTCCCAGCAGAGGTGAAAACTCCTCCTTTTCCAAATGAAAAATTAACCGAAAATTGTGCTTATAGACATAAAAATAGCGTGGAAGCGGCCAAATCGTCTTGCCCGCACCCACGCTATCGCAAATAAAATAAGCGAAAAGTCACCCGTTGTACACCTCATTTAGATATGCGACATCATTTTGGTCGTATTGAGGGGTACTTTTGTTCATTTTGGCCAGTTCAGCCTGCAATCTTTTCAGTTCTGCTTCCATCTTGTTGATTTTTTCTTGCATCGCTTGTGTTGTCATCGCTGCTCTCTCCTTGTTCCCGTGTAGGTATCTTTTTTCTAAATTTATTGACAATTCTAACGAAAGGCTATCGCATTGTAAATAGCTTAAATTTGGATGTAAGCGCTTTAGTTGTGAAAAGAATGTGAACGCTTGCTCAGGCTTGGCTAAAAACGACTGGTTGCCTGCAAAAAGCAGGGGAAAATAATCAGGAAGTACACTCGGGTAGTATGTTCCACATGGACAGTCGTGTTATGATGAAGGGTAGACTTAGGGCAGCTCGCCCTCAGGAAGGTGTGGACTGGTGATTTACTTAGACAACAGTGCGACAACCCGGCCTCATCCAGGGGTCATTGAGACAGTAAAACGGGCGATGGAAAACTATTATGGAAATCCGTCCTCTTTGCATCAAAAAGGGGTGGAAGCCGAAAACGTACTCAAGCAGGCGCGGAAGGTTGCTGCACAGTACCTGGGCTGCAAAGAAGGGGAAATCATTTTTACCTCCGGAGGCACAGAAAGCAATAATACGGCAATCAAGGGCATTGCCTTTCAATATCAGAACAGAGGGAAGCATATTGTTACCACACAAGTCGAGCATCCGGCTGTCTACGATGTGTGCAAGCAGCTGGAGGGGATCGGGTTTGCCGTGACTTATCTGCCTGTGGATCGCGAAGGGCGCGTGTCTGTCGAGGATGTAAAGCGTGCGCTCCGTCCGGACACGATTCTCGTATCTGTCATGCATGTGAACAATGAGTTGGGAACGATTCAGCCCGTGGAAGAAATCGGACAGTGGCTAAAGCAGTATCCGAAGGTTTTGTTCCATGTGGATGCCGTCCAGGGGATCGGCAAAGTGCCGCTGTCTCTGCACGACTCCGGCATCGATCTGTTGAGTGTGTCCGCCCACAAGTTCTATGGCCCGCGGGGAGTGGGCATCCTGTATAAACGCGAAGGATTGATTATCCACCCGTTGATGATGGGCGGCGGACAAGAAGCTGGGGTGCGCTCGGGAACGGAAAACCTTCCGGCGATCGCTGGCATGGCCAAAGCCATTCGGGTTTTGGAGGAGCTGGGCAAGGACGAAGCCGGGAGACTGCAAAGCCTGAACCAACGGCTGCGCGAAGGCATTGAGCGAATCGAGGGCTGTATCGTCAACACGCCGCAGCAAGGGGCAGCTCCGCACATTATGAACTTGTCCGTACCGGGAGTAAAAGCGGAAGTGTTGCTGCACGCTTTGGAAGAGAGAGGCTTTCTCGTCTCGACCAAGTCAGCCTGCTCGTCTAAAGCGAATGAGCCAAGCAGAGTGTTGACGGCTGTCGGGATTGAACGGGATTGTGCCCTGTCATCTTTGCGCATCAGCCTGGGCAGGGAAAATACGCGTGAGGAGATCGAGCAGTTCCTGACCGCGCTGGAAGCGTGCGTAGAAACCTTGCGCTCGTTTATCAAGCCGCAAACGGTCCCGGATCGCAGAAAATAAGAGAAGAGAACCAATTCAAAGGAGATTATCATGAACTACGATGTTATTTTGATTCGCTACGGCGAGCTTGCTCTTAAAGGCAAAAACCGCGATCAGTTTGAAGAAGCGCTGGTCAGAAGTGTGAAAAGCGTGCTGCGCTCCTTTTTCAAAGTAAAGGTGAGACGCAACTACGGGCGCATGTATGTCGAGCTGCATGGCGAGGATGCTTATGCGGTCATGGAACGGTTGAAGCGCGTTTTCGGCATCTCTTCCTTTAGTCCGACCGTTCAAGTGGACCCGGATATCGAGACGATCAAGGAAAAAGCGCTGGAAATGGTCCGTCAATTGCAGCCGGAACCGCGTACGTTCCGCGTGGTCACCCGTCGTGCGGACAAGCGCTACCCGATTCCTTCCATGGAAGTGAACCGAATCGTCGGTACCCACATTTTGCGGGCGCTGCCTGCGATCAAAGTAGATGTGCACGAGCCTGAAACGATCGTCAATGTGGAAATTCGCGCAGAAGGCACGTATTTAAGCTGCGAAACGATTCCGGGGCCAGGCGGCTTGCCAGTAGGCGTGAGCGGAAAAGTGCTGCTGCTTTTGTCGGGGGGAATCGACAGCCCTGTAGCTGGCTGGATGATGCTGAAGCGCGGAGTTACGCTGGAAGCGATCCACTTCCACAGCTATCCGTTCACCAGCGAGCGCGCTTTGCAAAAGGTGCGTGACTTGGCCCAAAAACTGACCAAGTGGGGCGGAACCGTCAAGCTGCACGTTGTTCCTTTTACCGAGATTCAAACCGCGATCCGCGAAAAGTGTCCGGAAGATTATTTGATCACGATCATGCGCCGCTTCATGATGCGCATTTCCGAGCGTGTGGCGGAAAACACGAAAGCAAAGGCTCTGGCGACAGGCGAAAGTCTCGGACAGGTAGCTTCGCAAACATTGGAGAGCATGGACACGATCAACAAGGTGATTTCCATTCCCATGCTTCGTCCGCTCATCGGGATGGACAAGGTCGACATTACCGATCTCTCGCGTAAAATCGATACGTATGAGCTGTCCATTTTGCCGTATGAAGACTGCTGCACGGTGTTTACCCCGAAAAATCCGGTAACCAGACCGAAACCGTATCTGGCTGCCAAATTTGAAGAAGTGCTGGATGTGGACGCTCTAGTGGAAAAGGCAGTAGCAGGCACTGTCATCGAAGAAATCACAACCAAGCCGAAAGAAACGACGACGGATTTGTTTTAGCCGATAGAGAAAAATGCGTGACGGGGGAGAAGAGTCATGATTATCCGCTATGAGCGAAACGGCAAAATCAAGCATGGGTGGATGGTAGCAGAAAATCAGAAGGTTCGGGTGATCGAAGGGGATATTTATAAAATCCAAACAGCCAAACCGATCATGACGGGACTGGAGC
>NZ_CP085874.1:2195000-4232500 GCF_013284375.2 Brevibacillus sp. HD3.3A | reverse complement strand
CACCATATTTTCTTATCAAGCATGCGGACGTAGCTCAATTGGTAGAGCGTCGCCTTGCCAAGGCGAAGGTCGCGGGTTCGAGACCCGTCGTCCGCTCCATAGATGTTCTCGGGTCTCTCACCCGTTCCGGGTTTACCCTTGAAGAGCATCAATGAAGAGTGTCACGGGCACTTCAGATCTGGCTTGTCGGGCAGGAAATCGACGAAGCAGCGCCAGTAGAAGCGAGACCCGTCGTCCGCTTCATATCATGTGCCCTTAGCTCAGCTGGATAGAGCGTTTGACTACGAATCAAAAGGTCGGGAGTTCGAATCTCTCAGGGCACGCCTCTTTACCTTAAAAGGGAAGAGAAATAGCAAAGTCGGGAAGTAGCTCAGCTTGGTAGAGTACTTGGCTTGGGACCAAGGGGTCGCAGGTTCGAATCCTGTCTTCCCGACCATGATTTGCCTAACGATTCGTGAAAAGCTGCCGGGGTGGCGGAATGGGCAGACGCAACAGACTTAAAATCTGTCGGGAGTTTCTCCCGTACCGGTTCAAGTCCGGTCCTCGGCACCAAGTTCGTTCGATGCGGGTGTAGTTCAATGGTAGAACTCCAGCCTTCCAAGCTGGTCGCGTGGGTTCGATTCCCATCACCCGCTCCATATGTAAAAGCAGAGAGCCGTTTAGCTTTCTGCTTTTTTCGTTATTCTCCCATCGTCTCTATCCGCAAGCAAACGATCCAACAGAAAAAGACCTCGTGTGGCTGCGTCAGTCCAGCGTGCCAGAGGTCTTTTATTCGCGTAAGTATAAAAAACAAAAAGAAACAGAATCAGTCCGGGTTTCTTTCATCCGACGAGAGACGAATGAACGAAGCAGCAGGTTTAGTGCTTATGAACGTAAAAGCTTCAGAAAAACGATGTCGAAAGCTGTCTGACGGTTTCAGTGGTAGAAACATATGTTTTCGTGTACAGTAAGGCTAAGGTCGCTTACCGAACGTATAGGTAACGGATCTCTTGCATTGCCTCCTGATGACCAGGAGGCTTTTTTGTGTTCACAGAAGCGCGATTGACTTGACTATTATACTAACCCACCAGGATTCAGTTGGTCGCTTCCACAGGCTCTACAGCTTCTTCTACTGTTACGATCGGAAGCGATACGACGAAACGGGTGCGCTTCTCGTTGGAGTCGCAATGGATGGTGCCGTTGTGCTTCTCAATAATATTTTTACAGATGGACAAGCCAATGCCCGTCCCGTTTTGTTTGGTTGTAAAGAACGGTTGGAACAGAACCTCCACAATGTCGGGAGGAATCATTTCACCGTTGTTTTCCACACTTAAATAAAGCCAGCCATCCGAAGCAGTAGCGATAATGTGGACGTACTTGTCCGTTCGGTTTTGCACGGCGTCAATCGCATTGTTCAGCAAGTTGACGACAACCTGTTTCAAGCCTTCCTCATAACAAGCCAGAGAGCAGGGGTGGATTTGTTTTTCGAATCGTATGTTTTCTCCCAAAAGTCTCGGAGTAATCAGCGTTTCTACTTCAGCGAGCAGTTGCTCAACTTGGACAGTTTTGAAAATTTCATCGAGAATCGGTTTTTTGGAAAAGCTGAGAAAGCCGGTAATTTGCCGATGCAAGTTTTCAAATTCATGCATGACGACCTGAATGTACGTTTGCAATTGTGCCTGCTCCTGCGTCGACTCACTGATCAGTTTGAGAAAGCCTTCAATGGCACAGAGCGGATTGCGCAGCTCGTGAGCCATGTTGGCCGCGATTTTCCCCAGCATGGTCAGCTTGTCGTTGTGCAGGTAAGAAATCGTTTCTTCCTTTTGAACGAGCTCTTTGTTGATCATTTGCTCAAAATGATAGACAGCCCAAAAGACACTCTCGTCCATCGCTTTGCCCAGTTGCTTTTCCAGATAGTGCATGTCCTGGGGAGAGAGGGACCAATGTTGCAGTTCAGGCTGAAGCACACGCCAGAATACGTTTCGATACAACTGATACGTGCGCAAAATGGAGGAGAAGGGGAACTCCTGCGAACGCAGCCACTCTCCCATATCCAGTGCCCAGTTCTGCATGTCCTGGTCTACGTCTTCCACCAGATAACGGGCTAAGAGAACCGTTCGTTTCTCCGCAAAATCACGAGGAATTGTTACAGGGATTTCCATACTGCGAACAATTTCCTGCATCCATATCGTAGTAATTCTTGGAGCCAAGTCTAAAATTTTCCGTGAAACGTGCAATAAGTTAAGCGTCACAGTCTCCACCATCTCATTATCCACCCCACTAGAATCGTAAGGGAAAAAGGTAAGATTAGACAAGGTATAAATATCCCGATTTCGCGATAAAATGTTTTTTTGTGGAATTTTTTTGTTGACAAAATCCGCTGAAAACCGCCTTTTTTCGGAAAAATATTCAATCATAGGTCCGATTCTAGTCGCATAAAGTAGAATGGACAAACATTTCATGGACCAGGGAGGCAGGGATGGGAGAGCATTTTTGGCTGGGTCTGGTGCATATTTTCATGATTGATCTGGTACTGAGCAGCGACAATGCTGTCATCATAGGAATGGCCTGTCGGGGCTTGCCTTTACGGGAGCGAAGCCGTGCAATCATGTATGGAACGATTGGGGCTGTTGTATTGCGAATTGGCTTGACAGGCGTGATGACGTGGATGCTGGACATTCCGCTTGTAAAGGCGATCGGAGGGTTGCTGCTGCTCTGGATTGCCTGCAAGCTGATGCTGAGCAGCCACGACGAGACAACAGAGGTTGCGCACAATCAGACAATCGGCCAAGCGGTCAGAACGATTATATTAGCAGATTTTGTAATGAGTTTGGACAATGTTTTGGCGGTTGGCGGAGCCGCACATGGCGATATATGGCTGGTTTTGCTTGGACTGGGGATGAGCATCCCGCTGCTGATGTGGGGAAGCGTCTGGGTCGCGCGGCTGATGAACCGCTTCCCAGGTTTGGTCATCATCGGTGGCGGCGTGTTGGCGTTTACGGCTGTGGACATGTGTCTGGAAGACCCGTACGTGTGGAAATGGCTCAATCCGCTGATGTTGAATCACATGTGGCTTCCTGTGATTGCTGCCGCATTGATCATGCTGTGGGGGCGGATGAAAAGGGCCTGACCAGGTAATGAAAGGAAGCGGTAGTGGGGAATACTACAAAGTAAACATCGCTGGAAAGGAACCGTTGCATATGAACACAAATCTCTTGATGCTATGGGGATACTGGGATGAAATCTACCAACGGTGCACCAGACTTACCTATATTGAAAAAGGGAACAATATTTTTCGGGTCGTTCCCTTGCGTTATCGGGGTGAGTCTTTGCGTACGTCAGACGAGCGGATCATTCATGACGGCGATCTGATTTTGAAAATACATATTCACAACTACTACTTTGCCACTCTTTGCAGGGGCGTCAAAGACGAACTGAAAGTAGCCTTGTTATTGCGCAGGCATATTTTGCAATCCTTGCCGAGGCTGGCGGCTTTTCTGGAAGCGATGGAGGAACGGGAGCAAATCAAGGGAATCGTCGGCACAACCATGCTGCACAAAGGCGTGGCTCCTTTGGGCTTTTCCATTTCCGACGTACCGATGAGCTGGTTTTTCCGCTACAAGCGCTGGTATTTGCGACTGATGCTCAGAATCGTCCACCCGAACGGGAAAAAGCGCGTGCAGACGTGGAAGCAAGATATGCCGTTGAAGCGCGTCTACATGTCCAAGGAATTGCTCTTGGAGCGTTACGGCCAGAGCAAGCCGACGACAGGGGATGCCTTCTGATGGCCAAGCGCTTTTTGCTGGTCACGGAGGAATGGGCTGGCAGCGGACATCGAGTAGCGGCAGAGGCGATCCAGGAAGTATTGCAAAACATGGACGGCGCACAATCTGCGCGGGTGATCGGAGGCTTACAGACGGCCAGCCCGGGATTGCGGGTGCTGTCCCGTTTTTTTTATCTGAACATGCTGCGGTATGCGAAGCCGGTTTGGCACAAAATGTACGAGCAAGATGAGATGTGGGGAAGATCGTTATCCAAGCCACTGGGCTGGTGGCTCTCGACAAGGTTGCTCCAGCGTGTTTTGCGTGCGGAGCAGCCGGACGTCGTGGTGGCGACACATGCTTACTGCCTGTCGGCGCTCGCCTATGCCAAGCAAAAGGCGGACAAGCCTTTTCAACTGGTGAGCGTCCCTACTGACTTCCATGTCAACCGCTTCTGGATACACCCGCAAATTGACGCTTATATGGTAGCGCATGAGCAGATGGCGGAAAGGCTGACGCATCGCTATCGCATTTCCGCTGAAAAAGTGCATGTTTGCGGCATCCCGATTCGCCGTGCTTTCCATTATGCTGCGAGTAAGACCAAGTCGGATTGGAAAAGTCAGCTCGGCATTGCCGTCGATCGATTTACGGTGCTGATTGGCGGCGGCGAGGGCGGATACGGCCAGATGGAAGAAGTGATTCGCACATTGGCAGAGGAAGAGGAGCCGTTACAGATTGTCGTCATCACGGGCAAAAATGCAAGTTTGCAAAAGCGGCTGGAGACCGTGATTTCGCCGTGGAGCGAGCGGCACCGTTTTGTCGTGAAAGGCTACGAGGAGCGCATGTGGCAATGGATCGGGGCGGCAGATGCGTATGTGACCAAGCCGGGAGGAATCACTTGTGCGGAGGCGCTCGCTTTGCGGACGCCGCTCATTTTGCATCAGCCTTTGCCAGGGCAGGAGCAGTACAATAGTGCGTTTCTTACAGAGCAGCAAGCGGCGATTCTCGCTCGCTCTCCGCAGGAGATTCGCGAAGTCATTCGGGGCTTGCGCGGCTCTGGGCGCATGGGAGAGCTTGCCGCGCACATGGACAAGCTGCGGCGTCCGGAGGCAGCAGTTGAGATCGCACACGTCCTTTTTTCGCTGGAGTCTAAAATTGGAAACAAAAATCGCGAATGAACAAGGAAAACTTCACGCATATTAAACCTACCAACGACGAGGAGGTGATTACAGATGGCTAACAACAGATCCAGCAACAATCTGGTGGTTCCTCAAGCTAACCAAGCGCTGGACCAAATGAAGTACGAAATCGCTTCTGAATTCGGCGTTCAGCTTGGTCCGGACACCACTTCCCGTCAAAACGGTTCAGTTGGTGGCGAGATCACAAAACGTCTCGTTGCTTTCGCTGAACAACAATTGGCTGGCCGTGGCTAATTGCATAAGTGGATGAGGAGAGGCACCTGCGGGTGTCTTTCCTTTTTTTATGGGGAAGCAGGTGACCGAAAAATGCTTGCTCCACTACTTTTCAAGATATTTAGCTTCCGAACGATTAGAGGTGGAAACACCTGTTTGATTGATTTCCTGATTTATGTAGTCGTAATAATAAACATTATTATTATCGTCATGGAAAGTAACACGAGTAGTGTAAGTTCCAAACTTGCGATTATAGCCAGCTTTTAGATCCTGAATATTTTCTAGGTTTATGCCCTTTGATGCTAAATGGTTTCGTACATCAAGCTCCATGTTAGTCTTCACCCATGGATAGCCACCGATTATCCACTCTATATTCAATAAAATGGGGATTGATAAAATGATTAACAAAAATATAATAGCTTTCTTCATTTAACTTCCTCCTTAATTCTGGACTATATATTTACATATTATTATGAAAATTCTATAATTCGTGTATATAACTAAAATTTACCATATGAGGTGGGGACTTTGAAAAGAATTTTGCCTTTGAGTTTAAGTATTTTTTCAGCTATTGCTTTTTCCCTTTCAGGAAATGTACTTGCTGCTGAAAAAACAAACATAGTCGCGCCCTTAGGCACAGATGATCCTACTTATCCGGATACTAAAATTAAAATTAGAGTAGGTGACATACTCATTTCAGATAAGAACTCTAGTCCAAGTTTTACTGGTCATGCCGCCATTGTAACGGATACAGAAACTGTTGCTGAAATTCGTGGCTTTGGTTATAATCCTGAGTTCACAGATTTACAGGATTTCTTTGACGATCGGACAGGCGGTGATAAAGGAATCAGAATTGTGAGGTATTATAATTCGTCCGATGCTGCAGATGCAGCAGACTGGGCAGAGAACTATGTAGAGGATTTCAGG
The DNA here is from genome assembly GCF_013284375.2 of Brevibacillus sp. HD3.3A. Taxonomy (NCBI): domain Bacteria; kingdom Bacillati; phylum Bacillota; class Bacilli; order Caryophanales; family Paenibacillaceae; genus Brevibacillus; species Brevibacillus sp. HD3.3A. The sequence goes on along the minus strand of NZ_CP085874.1, from coordinate 4,226,421 downwards.
CATTTAGAGTATGACATCGACGATTTATATGATTATGAAACGTCCACTTATTGTTCCAAATTAGTCTGGGATGCCTTTTATTATGGTGCTGATGTTGAACTAGATACATCGACCATTAATTTTGGAGGATCCCGAATGTTGGTTTCTTTACCGTATGATTTGGATAATGGTAGTGATGTGAGAATTGTTGCGGAAGTAGGTGATTTCTAATTATGGTTAAGAAGATTTTCTTGAGTTTTCTTTTAATTTTAACTTTTCTTGCGGCGAATCCAAGTGTTTATGCTGCTAATCATACAACTACTCAAACTGAGAATGTCAAGCCATTAGCGTCAAAGTATGTTACTGTAACAGACAAATATTTTGGTGTCTATCCAGAAGAAATCAACTATGAAGACGCCCAGGGATACCAAGGAACGTTACATTTCACCAAGGCTATAGATGCTGGTGGAGGCTGGTGGCTAGTGACATACGGCGGATTCGTCAGGCAAAACTAAACGAAAGCGATTTGTGTGACCTGTGTCATTAAGCAAATCCAACAAGCGTCCGAATGCCCAAAATTCGGGCGTTTTTAGTTTTTACAGTAATTGCCCTTTCCTTGTCGACTCCAAACTTGTTGAAAATTATTAATTGGGTTTTGCCATACTAGCCTTGGAAATACCTTACAGCCGACAAACCAAACTTAACCGCATATTTCCGCGGTACTGGCTGATTCTATATGTGTTGGGAGGTGATTGGCTATGACAGTTGGAGCACAGGTAAAACAGGCTCTTGCCAGCCTGAAAGGGGCACAGGCAGATTTGGAGTCGTTCGCTCTTAGCACGCAGAACAAGCAAGCAAAGCAATTGTACACGGATGCAGCTGCGCAGACGCAAACGATTGTGGACAACTTGCAACAGCGTGTTACCGAGTTGGAGAACGAAGAGCCACAGTACAAAGGCTTCTAGCCATGCTGCAAAACAAGAGGGAGAGACGCTCTCTCTCTTGGCTTTTCTTCAAGGGTCAACGGTTGATGGAGGTGGAGCATGCCTGACTGGTTAAATATTTTGCTGCGTTCCATAGGAGCGTTGGCGTACTTGTTCCTTCTTACCAAAATTATTGGCAAGCGGCAAATCAAGCAGCTTACGTTCATTGAATACATCGTCGGGATTACGATCGGCTCGATTGCAGCCTTCATGGCAACGGAGATGGATGGGCCTGTTTTTCACAGTTTGATTTCCATGGGTGTGTTTGCGATTTTCCCCGTTTTAATGGAATGGGTATCGCTGAAAAGCAAGGTGATGCGCGACTTGTTCGAAGGCAAGTCAACCGTGCTGATCAAAGAAGGGAAAATCATGGAGGACAACCTGAAAAGGGAGCGGCTGACGGCAGAAGACTTAATGGAACAGCTTCGAATCAAAAATGTGTTTCGGGTGGCAGACGTCGAATTTGCGCTCATGGAGACAAACGGGGAACTGAGTGTACTGCTGAAGTCGGAAAACCAGCCTCTGACGGCTCAACAGTTGGAGCTGACGGTACCGCCAGCAGAAGAAGGCCAGGTCGTCATCATGGATGGGGTGATCATGGACGAGCCGTTGGCAACGGCGGGCTACAACCGCAGATGGGTCCGCACGCAACTGCAAAAAGCGGGTGTGGCGCTGGAAAATGTGTTTCTCGCCCAGGTAGACAAAGGAGGCGAGCTGTACCTCGATCTGTATGACGACAAGATACAGGTTCCGGCTCCGCAGGCAACGAAGCTGACTTTTGCGACTCTGAAAAAATGCCAGGCTGATCTGGAGCTGTTTGCTCTCGGGACAAAAAACGAGACAGCCAAACAGACGTATCAGCGCGACGCCGAACAATTGCAGACGATCATCGACCAGGTCAAGCCATTTTTAATACGGTAAAAAGGAGTGAGAGAAGAATGGCCGATCAAAAAAAGAAGAATTTAACCCCCGTGCAGCAGGAGTATCAGCAGTTGGCGATGCGACATGAGCCGAAGCGACCTCTCGTGCGCAATTTTTTCCGCGCCTTTATCGTGGGCGGCGTCATCTGCCTGATTGGTCAGGGGATTACCGAGCTGTTCATCCGCTACTTTGACTTTACCGAGAAAACGGCGGGAAACCCGACTGTCGCGGTTCTGATTCTGCTCTCGGCGCTTTTGACGGGACTGGGCGTGTACGACCGGATCGCCCAATGGGCCGGGGCGGGCACCAGTGTTCCGGTGACCGGATTTGCCAACTCGATTACCTCAGCCGCCATTGAGCACCGCAGCGAAGGATTGGTGCTTGGGGTAGGGGGAAACATGTTCAAGCTCGCAGGTTCTGTGATTGTGTTTGGTGTTGCTGCCGCATTTGTCATCGGCTTGATTAAAACATTGATTACGATGGGAGGGTGACACATGCGCCAGGGTCATCAGTCGTGGGTGTTTCCTTCCAGGCCGGTCATTCTCGGCCACGCTGCCATCGGCGGGCCATTTGAGGCTCAGGGGCCGTTGGCCGAGGATTTTGATACGCTGCACGGAGACTTGATGATAGGACAGGAGAGCTGGGAGAAGGCGGAGAAAGTGCTGCTGGAAGAGGCGTGCTCCAAAGCGATCGAAAAGGCGAATCTGACGAAGGAGCAGATCAACTTTTTACTGGCGGGCGATCTGATGAACCAGATCATCTCGGCAAGCTTTTCCGCAAGGACGTTGGCGATTCCGTTTCTCGGGATTTTCGGGGCTTGCTCGACAGCGATGGAAGGCTTGGCGCTCGCTGCGCAATTGGTAGACAGCCAATCTGCGGATTGCGTGCTTGCGGCAACCTCCAGCCATAATGGAGCGGCGGAGAAGCAGTATCGGTACCCGACAGAGTACGGCTCGCAGAAGCCGCCTACGGCACAGTGGACCGTTACCGGAGCGGGAGCAGCAGTCGTCGGCAAGCAAGGCCAGGGGCTGCACATTGCAGGGGCGACGATTGGACGGGTTGTAGACATGGGGATGACTGACCCGTTCAACATGGGGGCAGCCATGGCTCCGGCAGCGCTGACGACGATCGAATCGCATTTTCGTGACTTTCAGTTGCCACACGACTATTACGATCTGGTCGTGACGGGTGACTTGGGAAAAGTCGGCCACGCGATTTTGTCGGAATTGCTGCCGAAGCATAATGTCATGGTTCCGCTGCAACGCTACGTCGATTGCGGGAAGCTGATCTACGGCGACAATCCGAACGTCTGGTCGGGCGGGAGCGGATGTGGCTGCATTGCGACGGTCACCTACGGACATTTGCTGCGGAGAATGAAGGCAGGCGAATGGAAGCGGATGCTGCTGGTTGCCACAGGTGCGCTGTTATCGCCTATTTCGTACCAGCAAGGAGAGAGCATCCCGTGTATCGCGCACGCAGTAGCCATAGAGTCCGAGTAACCTGGAGAGTGATAGCATGACGTTTTTATGGGCATTTCTCGTAGGCGGGATCATCTGTGTCATCGGGCAATTCCTCATGGATGTGGTCAAGCTGACCCCCGCTCATACGATGTCGTCCCTCGTTGTCGCAGGTGCCGTCCTGGATGGCTTCGGGCTGTATGAGCCGCTGGTTCAGTTCGCGGGAGCAGGTGCGACCGTCCCGATTACGAGCTTTGGCAACGCGCTCGTTCACGGGGCGATGGCCGAAGCGGAGCAGCATGGGGTGATCGGCGTTGTGACCGGCATTTTTGAGGTGACCAGTGCAGGGATATCCGCTGCCATTGTGTTTGGCTTTTTGATGGCGCTTATCTTCCGGCCCAAAGGATAAAGTCGGCAAAAGCGAGTCAGATGTTACCTCTGCTGCCAAAATGCTTGAATTGAACCTACTTTCGCCAGCGGGTAGAATGGTGGCGTTAGGAGGGGATGTTCATGTCATGGCAGAAAAAAACATTGACGACCCTGCTCGCGGCGATGCTTGCCGTCGCGTTTGTCTTCCCTGCCGAATCTTACGCGGCATCGCTTGTAAAGCGCGGCAGCGAGAGCGGGGATGTGTGGGACTTGCAGTATCGCCTGCAAATATTGGGGTACTATCAGGACAAGCTGGATGGCAGTTTTGGGGCGAACACGGCTCAGGCGGTGCGCCAGTTTCAAAAAGCATACGGTCTGCCAGCCGATGGGATCGCTGGTGAAAATACATGGCGTTCACTGAAAAAAGTGTCGGTCAATCAGAACGAGATGCAAATGCTCGCTCAGCTCGTCTATTCGGAAGCGCGGGGCGAAAGCTTCAAGGGGCAAGTAGCGGTTGCGGCCGTCGCCCTGAATCGTCTTCAGTCCAAAGACTTCCCGAATACGCTCAAGGGCGTCATTTTCGAGCCGTACGCTTTTACCGCAGTCGATGATGGACAGTACTGGTTGAGCCCCAACAAGACGGCTTACCGGGCAGCGTGGGAAGCAGTGCGGGGCTGGGACCCAACCAATGGTGCCCTCTATTACTTCAACCCGGCGACCGCCACGTCCAAATGGATTTGGTCGCGTCCGCAAGTGGTGCAAATCGGCAAGCACATTTTTGCCAAGTGACGAAGAGAAGCGACGTAAAAGACTCTTGTTTTTCCGCGACAGCCAGCGGAAAGCAAGAGTCTTTTTTCCTGAAAAGCCCCAATGCGCGTCGTTCGCGCCTGGCGGGAAGGGACAGGCAATTGGGAAGAATTGTCCCTTGTTTTCACGAAATGTTTCGATAAAATGAAACGAAACGGCTTCGAATCTTTTTTCTGGAGGATGATGATGAGGAAACAGATGATCCTGGCCTCGCTGGCAGCCTTGCTGGTCATTGGTGCGCCGGTTGCAGAGGCAAAGACAAACGAGACGAGCAGTACACCGTACACAGACATTGCAGAGCATTGGGCCAAAAAGGAAATTGAAACATTATACATAGCGGGAGTCATTGGCGATACCGAGTCGTTTCGGCCAGATGATCCGATTACGCGCGGGGAACTGGTAACGATGTTTGTCAAGGCAAAAGGGATAGAGCCAGGCACAGCGAGCCAGTCACCATTTGCTGACATTTCGTCAGACAGTTGGATGGCACCATATGCGGAAACTGCCTATCGCCTTGGAATCGTCCATGGCACCAAACAAGGAAGCCAAGTATTTTTGAAACCGGAGGAGCTTGTTACGAGAGAGGAGCTTGCTTCGATTTTGATTCGAACGATGGGCGATAGCGGTGTCGTCAATCAGCTCAAATGGTCGACGACGGTTCAGACGTTGGCCAAATACCCGGATGGGCGCAGCGTGGATGAAGGTTACCAGCGTCCGCTCGTGTACGCCTTGGAAAAAGGCTTGATGAGCGCCTATGGCGACGGCACGCTGAAGCCGAAAAACCGGATGACGAGAGCGGAGGCAGCCACGTATGCGGCCGTGCACCTCGTCAGCGGCCAAGCTTCCAAAAGCGGGCAGCAGCTGTTCAACGGGACGGCCTATAAGCAGGCGCTGACCGTCCAGACGACCGCCTACAGCAACCCGAACCAGCCGATCCTGTCGTATTTGGAGTATCCGCTCCGTGAAGGCGTCGTCGCTGTCGATCCGGCTGTCATTCCGCTCGGCAGCCATCTGTACATCGATGGTTACGGCTACGCAGTTGCCGCAGACATTGGCGGTGCCGTTAAGCAGCGTCACGTCGACTTGTATTTGCCGACCTTGCAGGAAGCCGAAAACTACGGCATGAAGCAGGGCGTCAAAGTATACGTGCTGGATTAACGTATCGTTAAGGACATATTTCCTGCTCTTTCCACTCATACTAACGTGGAAAGGGTGGGATTTTTTTGTGGGCCTGGGTATTTCTCGGATTGCTTGTCTTATTGCTGCTGCTTGTGATTACCCCAGTAAAAATCAGTTGCTATTATCATCGAAAAGAGGAAGACGATCAACTGGAAGTGGAGCTTGAGGCGTGGCATGGCCTTTTTTCCCGAAAATACGAGTTGCCGATTTTGCTGTTCAAAGTGTCCCCGGCAGGCCCGGAGCTGGTGGCAAAGGTGGAGACGATCGAGCAAGGAAGCAAGGTGCAGGAAAAAATCAAAGACTTTACCCGCCGCCAAGTAAAAAGATGGTATCACAACTATCGGGAGCTGGTCGATCGCGTACGGGATTTGCTGCCGCTTTTTCGCGACTTGTGCAAGCAGATTCACTGCACCAAGCTGGAATGGCATACGTTGCTCGGCACAGGGCAGGCTGCGGAAACAGGAGCCATCACCGGAGTGATCTGGGGCGTGAAAAGCTTGATTGTCGGGGTGCTGTCACACTCGATCTCGCTGCGGACGATGCCTGCGATGAGCGTCCAGCCCGTGTGGAATGATGCGGTGATCCAGACAACGTTTCGCTGTGTCTTTCGCTTTTACTTGGGGCACTTTCTGTTTTCGCTGCTGAAAATTGCCTGGCGGATCAGGAAAACGGGCCAGCGCAAATGGCATACAAGCCCATCGCAAGCATGAACCAGCACAAAAAAACGTGACGCTTTCCGTCATGTAGCCGCGTTCCTGTACATGCTCTGAAATTGTTGGGGGAATGTTAATAGATGAGACATGCAGGAAGGAGGAGCAGCTTACTATGGCAGACCACCCGATTCAGGGCCTCATGAGAACAGCGATGGAAAATCTCAAGCAAATGGTGGACGTGAACACGATTATTGGCGATCCTGTCGAGACGCCGGACGGCAGTGTGATTCTCCCTATCTCCAAAGTGGGATTCGGCTTTGCTGCTGGAGGTAGCGAATTTCACTACGACCAGCATCACCAGGGAATCGATGGACATCCGTTTGGCGGCGGTAGCGGGGGCGGTGTCTCGATTACACCCGTGGCCTTTTTGGTCGTCGGAAAACAAGGAATACGCTCCATACCGCTGGAAAATACGACGCATCTGTACGACCGGATTCTCGACTCCGTTCCGCAGTTTGTGGACAAGATGCAGTCGCTTTTTAAAAAGCACGACGAGATGCCTGTTCAGTCCCATCCGGGAAGGAAGAGGGTAGACGATCACGACTTGGAAGAGTTGATGGACCGGGGTTAAAAAATGAAAACAGGTATGCGCCTATTGCGGGGCATACCTGTTTTTTGCTTTCATCAGCACACTTCTCTACCACAATTGGTTGAGGAACAAGCCTGTTTGCGCCACGTAGCGGTAGTTCATTCCCGAAGCGGAAGTGTTGTAGTACGGATTGGCCGAGGTTGCGGCTGCGTAGGCTTGGGAGAACGAGCCAAACGGCTTGCTCTGCACCTTGACGACCTCTTCGCGAATCGCGAGGGAGAGGCGAGTCATTTCGTCGACAAAGCCGGAAACATGCGCAGAAGTGGCTTCACGCCAAACTTGCTCATCGAAGGACAACAATCCATCTTTGCGAAAGCCAAGCCCGTAACGGTCGAGTGTTCCTCTGGACGCTCGGGTTATATGTGCGAACGGATCAAGCTTTTGCGATGACAAGGCAGATGCCTGCTCTGTCAAAAAGTCGTGCAACTGGTTGTAGCGGTTGACGAACGCGTGCGTCTTTTGCAAAAGCCGATCGTAGTCAGGCGCAATCTCGACGACAATGTCTGTAGCTGTTGTTTGAAGCATGGAGACTTGTACGGCATCGTTCGTGAGCCAAACGTGGTTGGAAGGGCTTGAATCCCGCCTTCCATTCCACACAAACACAGCGTCAGCGGCGCTTGTCGTCGCGCGGTCAAGGCCGAGCACACGGATCGTATTTCCGCTCACATCCTGCAAGGCAAAAGACTCGCCGGCTCCTGTTTTGCGCGAAGAAACGCTCAGCGCCACATACTGCCCTTCGGATTTCTGGCGGACATCTACGGGAAGCGAGCTGTTGCGCAGTGCTTCGGCAACCGAACGCAGGCTGTCCGCGTGCGTGTCGTTGCCATGCGAATAATAGGCAAACAACTCCTCTTGCTCGCCGAAGTGCAGGCTAAACTGCTGCGGGCCTTCGGTTACAAGTGTCGGGAAATCACCCGGCAATGCTGTGCCTGTGTTGGTCTGTCCGCTCGCCAGGGAGCCGATGGACAGACGGTGCGTGCCGTTCGTTGCTCGCGGACCGGGTTTGACGGCTGCCGCCTCCGGTTGAGAGGAGACGACAGTCCGTTGGTTGATGGCACTTTCCGGTCGCGCGGGGTCAAACTCTTGGGCAGCTTGATCCAGGTCAGCAAAAAAGCGGTACAGGCGGGACAAGGAATCGGAGAGATCAGTCATCCACTGTTGCTGCCGGGTATAGTAAGGCTGCAGACTATATCCGAAAATCGGCTCGACAGGAGAGCTGAGCTTCGCCTGTACCATTTGAAAATGATAGCGGCCGACTCGGGAGCTGTAAGGAATTTGGCTGACTCGGTCCAATTTCAAGTCGATCACCTCACCACGAACAATTGGATTTCGATGGAAACCATCGTCTGTTACCTTTCATTATAGACGATGACTACTCCATTTCAATGAGCAGATCGCCAGTTTCGATCGCTTCGCCCGCTTTTACGTAAACGGCTTTGACTTTGCCGTCTTGCGGTGCCTGGATCGTCGTCTCCATTTTCATCGCTTCGCTGACGAGAAGGTGTTCGCCTTTGCGCACTTTGTCGCCCTCTGCCACGAGTACCTTCAATACCTTGCCCGGCATGGAAGCACCGAGGTGAGCGGAATTTTGCGGGTCTGCTTTTCGGCGAATCGTCTCCGAGACTTTTGCCGACTGGTCGCGAACGAAAATTTCCCGCGGCTGACCGTTCAGCTCGAAGTAGATGATGCGGCGTCCATCCGGATGAAGCTCGCCGACAGCGACCAGCTTGATGATCAATGTTTTTCCGCGCTCAATCGTAATCGCGGTTTCCTCGCCAGGACGCAGGCCGTAGAAGAACGTCGATGTGTTCAGGACGGACAGGTCGCCGTATTCTTTCAGGCGCTGGTCAAATTGCAAGTAAACCTGCGGGTACATGATGTACGAGAGCACATCCAGCTCGCTCGGCTCGCGGCCGATTTTTTCAGCCAGCTCCGATGTCACCTGGGCGAAGTCGATCGGCGCAAGCAACTCTCCAGGACGAGCTGTAAAGGCATCGCGGCCTTTCAGCACGAGTTCTTGCAGCTTTTTCGGGAAGCCGCCTGGCGGTTGACCCAGATAGCCTTGGAAAAACTGAATGACGGAATCAGGGAAGTCGAGGCGTTCGCCTTTCTCCCAAATATTTTCTTCGTTCAGGTTGTTTTGCACCATGAACAAGGCCAGATCGCCGACGACTTTCGAGGACGGTGTGACTTTGACGATATCCCCGCACATTTGGTTGACGACGGCGTACATATGCTTGACTTCGTCCCAACGGCCTTCCAAGCCGACAGCTTTTGCCTGCTGCTCCAGATTGGTGTACTGACCGCCTGGCATTTCATGCACGTATACTTCGGTATTGCTCGCTTTCATGCCGCTTTCAAAGCCTTGGTAGTACGGTCTGACATCTTCCCAGTAATCGGACAGCTTGTTGAACGAATCAAGCGACAAACCCGTCTCGCGTTCGGTATGGGCGAGGCTCGCGATCAATCCGTTGAGGCTTGGCTGCGAGGTCAAGCCCGACATGGAGCTGACGCACGCGTCGACGATATCGACTCCTGCTTCGACGGCTTTGAGCAGCATGGCCGCACCGTTGCCAGACGTATCGTGCGTGTGCAGGTGAATCGGAATGCCGATTTCCTGTTTCAAGGCGCGAACCAGTTCGTAAGCGGCGTAAGGCTTCAGCAATCCGGCCATATCCTTGATCGCCAAAATGTGCGCGCCTGCTTTTTCCAGTTCTTTCGCCAGGTTGACGTAGTAAGACAGCGTGTATTTCGTTTTGCTCGGGTCGAGGATGTCGCCTGTGTAGCAAATCGCCGCTTCCGCCACTTTGCCTGTTTCGCGCACGGCGTCGATGGCCGTCTGCATGCCTGGCAGCCAGTTCAGGCTGTCGAAGATGCGGAAGACATCAATGCCGTTTTCCGCCGAAGCCTTGACGAACGCATGGATGACGTTGTCCGGGTAGTTCGTGTAGCCAACCCCGTTTGCCCCGCGCAAAAGCATCTGGAACAGCACATTCGGGATGCGCTGGCGCAAAATCTGCAGCCGCTCCCAAGGCGATTCCTGCAAAAAGCGCATGGAGGTGTCAAACGTAGCGCCGCCCCACATTTCCAAAGAGAACAGTCCCGAGCCAAGCTTGCCCGTCGCTTCGGCAATCGACGCGAGGTCGTACGTGCGCACGCGCGTGGCAAACAGCGACTGGTGGGCATCGCGGAATGTCGTATCGGTTACGAGCACCTGCTTTTGCTCCTGAATCCAGCGAACCAGGCCATCCGCTCCGTCTTTGTCCAAAATTTGCTTCGTTCCATCCGGGTACGGTTGGGTAAACGGTGTGCGCGGAATGCGCGGCGAGTCAAAGTGCGGCTTTTTGTCCGGCTTTGCCATGCCCGGATAGCCGTTGACAATCGTATTGCCGATGTACGATAGTAATTTGGAACCCCTGTCCTGACGGCCGGGGAACACGAACAGTTCCGGTTTTGTATCAATGAAGGAGGTGTCGTAGTTGCCGCTGAGGAAATCAGCGTGTGTGACGACATTCTCCAGGAAAGGCAAGTTGGTTTTCACACCGCGGATGCGGAACTCCCGCAGCGTACGCAGCATTTTGCGCGCAGCTTGATCAAAGCTGGTTCCGTACGTGGAGATTTTCACCAGCAAGGAGTCGTAGAACGGTGTAATAATCGCGCCAGGGTAGCCGTTTCCGCCGTCGAGCCGGACGCCGAAGCCGCCGCCGGAACGCCAGGCTGACAGACGGCCCGCGTCTGGCAGGAAGTTGTTTTCTGCATCTTCTGTCGTTACGCGACACTGGATCGCATAGCCGCTCATTTGAATCTGGGACTGCGAGGCGATCCCGATTTCCGGATCGGAGAGGGCGTGTCCTTCCGCGACGCGAATTTGCGACTGCACGATATCGATGCCGGTAATCAGCTCGGTGATCGTATGTTCCACTTGAATCCGCGGATTGACTTCAATAAAATAAAAGCGCTTGTCCGGCGTGAGCAAAAACTCGACCGTCCCTGCGTTGGAATAGCCAGCTTTTTTCATCAGGGTGAGAGCTGCCTGGCAAATTTCTTCGCGCAGGCTATCGTCGAGAGAAAGGCTTGGCGCCACTTCGACCACTTTTTGATGGCGTCGTTGCACCGAGCAATCGCGTTCGAACAAGTGCACGATGTTTCCGTGGTTGTCGCCGAGAATTTGCACTTCGATATGCTTTGGCTGCTCCAGATAGCGCTCCAGGTATACTTTGGCGTTGCCGAAGGAGGAACGCGCTTCTGAACGGGCGCGATCAAGCGAGTCTTGCAGCTCGTCCTGGCTGCGGACGATGCGCATCCCGCGACCGCCACCGCCGGAGACGCCTTTGATGATGATCGGATAGCCGTATTCCTTGGCGAACAGCAGGGCCTCCTGCAAAGTCTCAATCGGCTCCGGCGTGCCTGGAATGACCGGGATTTGTGCTTCGATGGCAAGCTTTCTCGCTTCGACCTTGTCGCCGAATTTCTCGATCAACTCGGAAGAAGGACCGATGAAAATAATTCCTTCCTCCTGGCAGCGTTTGGCGAAATCGGCGTTTTCGGCGAGGAATCCATAACCGGGGTGGATCGCATCGATATCGTTGCGCTTGGCGATCTCGATGATGCTGTCGATGTCCAGGTAAGCTTCGATCGGGCCTTTTCCGGCACCGACCAAATAGGACTCGTCCGCTTTGAAACGATGAATCGAGACGTTGTCTTGCTCAGAGTAAATCGCTACAGTACGGATGCCCAGCTCGGTAGCCGCACGGAAAATGCGAATCGCAATTTCTCCGCGGTTTGCTACCAGCAGCCGATTAATCTTTCTCTTTTCCAAATTTCTCTCCCCCTTTGTCTCTTTGAGAGACATGAAAAAATTATATATAGCATAAATATACAAAATTTTCGTGATACAAGACACCCTTTTTTCTTTTACAACATAAGCCAACTGACTGGAGTGAATCGTTTTGCCAAAGCAACTGCCTGTTTTCGTCTATGGCACATTATTGTCCGGCTTTCATAATGACAGCGGTTATATCAAACCGTTTTCGCATACCAAAACAAGGGCGACGATCAAGGGGGAAATCTATCATTTGCCAGAAGGCTACCCCGGCTTGCTCATGACAGACGCGGGAGAAGTGGCAGGCGAGATCGTCGATTTTGCCCCTGAGGTGTACGAAAAGGCGCTGGCTGGTCTCGACGAGCTGGAAACCTACTACGGCGAGGGAGACTCGCGAAACGAGTACGAGCGGATTCCCGTAACAGCCTGTGTCCGAGAGACTGGGCAAGAGGTAGAGGTGTACGTTTACCGCTATTTGGATGAAGCCTATGTGAAGCGGGTCGGGACCAGAGTGGAGCACGGAGACTGGCGCGCCTTCATGGAGCGGGCTGAATAGCAGAGGCGCGTTTTGCCAAAACTGGTAGGGAAAAGGAGGGACCCTGCCATGGAATTGATGAACGCGAAACCTGCGCAAATCTGGCGCTTGCTTATTCCGCAAAGCTTTTGGATGTTCACCGAGGAAGTTCCCGAGGATGAGCTGATCTTTCACTATCGCGACCATATTTACTTCGTGAATCAGGATGGCTCGGTATTGGCGCTGCCCAAGCCGGCCTGCTTTGACATGCTGGATATGGGCACGCTGCTGGAATGTCTGGCGACGTCCGACGATACGATTGACTTTGACGACGAGGGCGAGTTTGACTACGGATTTGTCCTGAAGCAGATGGGCTACATCGTCCCGGTCAGGGAGAAGCGGGAAAAGGCTACGTATCAGATCGAGATTTTCAATACGGCATTGCCAAAGGCACACGCTACGCGCTACGAGATGAAGCATGTCGATTTTGGCTTCGCGCTTTACCATGCGCTGATGCGTTGCCACGAGCTGAACGCGAAAACAGATTGGGAGTATGAGCACGAAGTGAAACGCATCGTCAAGGTGGATGCCAAAGCTTCCGGGAAAGTGCAAGTGAATCTGTAATTTCTACTATTGGCATAGTGAAAAAAAGTGAATGATAGGGTATGATAAATGAGGTACATATGAAAGTATTGGTGAGGAGGAAGAAATCATGACAACTGCTGTTGAGCGTCAAGGCGCATTTGTTTTCAAAGGGGGTCCTGTTACCCTGCTCGGTCCGGAAATCAAAGTGGGAGATACTGCTCCTAACTTCACTGTAGTAGGCGGCGACCTGTCCCCTGTAACTCTGGACGATTCCAAAGGAACCGTTCGCATCATCTCCGTAATCCCATCCATCGACACAGGTGTTTGCGACGCGCAAACTCGTCGTTTCAACGAAGAGGCTGCCGGTCTGGAAGGCGTAACAGTTCTGACTGTTTCCGTTGACCTGCCATTCGCGCAAAACCGCTGGTGCGGTGCTGCTGGCATCGACAAAGTGAAAACTGTATCCGACCACAAAGACCTGTCCTTCGGTACAGCTTACGGCGTAGCGATCAAGGAATTTCGTCTGCTGTCCCGCGCTGTATTCGTAATCGATGCAAATGACAAAGTGGTTCATGCGGAGTATGTGGCTGCTGCTGGTGAGCATCCAAACTACGAAGCGGCAATCGCTGCTGCAAAAGCTGCGAAGTAAGCTTTTTCGCAAGCAATCTGCTGAGAGTCAGACCCCCTTTTCGTCTATGGAGACGAGGAGGGGGTTTTTGTTTTGGATTGTTTTGTCCAGGCGGCGCCTGTTTTTTGGGGAGCTGCAAAAATGTGTTGACGATTTTAGTAACCAATGGTTATATTATAACCAATGGTTACTAACCATTGGTTATTTTGTTCGGTGGAAGTCAGGAGTGGAGTCTTGCATGGCAAGCAGACAGGAAGTGCGATCAGAGGAAACGAAGCGGGCGATTCTCGCGGCCGCGACACAACTTTTCGCGGAGCGGGGCTTCGAGGCCGTCTCGATTCGGGAAATCGCCAAGGCGGCAGGCTGTTCACATACGACGCTCTACATTTATTTCAAAGACAAGGAAGCGCTTCTGCATCAGCTTTCCAAAGGGCCGCTGCAAACGTTGGCACAGGCAATGGAAGCTGCGCTTGCGGATGAAAAGCGGTCATCCGAGGAAAAACTGCGTGAAATCAGTCGCCAGTTCATCCGCTTTTGCCTGGGGAATCGCAACATGTACACGCTGTTTTTCATGATCAAAGCATCGCGCATAGACGAAGAAGAGCCGGAACAAGAGCTTCAGGCGCTGCGCACGCACTTGTTCGGGCTGTTGAGAAAAGCCGTGTTGCTCTGCTTGCCGCCTGAGGTCGGGGAAGAGGAAGCTTTGGCGTATGCACGGATTTATTTTTATACGTTGCACGGCATCGTCGGGACGTATACCCATTCGGAGGAATCGCTGGAAGAGTTGCTAGGCAGATTGGCGCCGACGTTCGATCTGGCTGTGGACGTCATCCTCGCGGGCAGCAAACAAACGATGACAAGGAGTGGTGAAAAATGAAGATCGAGCAAATCTCCAAGCACATCTGGTGCATCCGCACCTGGATGCTGATTCCGGTTCGTGTCTGGGCGGTGGTAGAAGAGGACGGCGTGACGCTGGTTGATGCGGGGATGCCGTTCATGGCAAAAGGCATTGCGGCGTTTCTGCAAAAACAGGGAGCAGGGCCATTGAAGCAAATTTTGTTGACGCACGGCCATTCCGATCACGTAGGAGCCGTCAAGCGGCTGGTGGAAACGATGCCCGTTCCGGTGTATGCCCATCGGATCGAGATTCCGTACATGGAAGGCAGAGAGCTGTATCCGCGCCGCAAAAAGCTGGAAAAGAACGTTCAGCCGGGCCTGGCGAAGCCGCTCGCGGAAACAGAGGACGGAGGACTGGCTGCGATCGCTGGACTCAAGCCGTACCTCACGCCAGGGCATTCGCCTGGTCACGTCGTCTACTACCACGAGCAAGATCGCGTCCTGCTGGCAGGTGATCTGTTTACCTCCAAGCGGGGAAAACTGCACCGCCCGATGCCGATGTTCACGGCCGACATGACAGAAGCGGTGAAAAGCAGCCGAATCGTGCGAGAGTTGAACCCGCTTCGGCTGGAAGTATGTCACGGCCAGGCGGTACACAATCCCGCCGAGCAGCTCGATGCGTACCTGGCGGAAATGTCCCGTGCCTTTTCCATCCCGACGAGTGTGTGGCAGTAGGAAGCCGGGCTTTATGAGGGCGTCAGCTGTTTGCTCATCAAGACGCTGCGATAGTTGGTTTCCTTCCACTGTACGTGTTCGATAAAGCGATAGCACAAATTGCCAGGAGCGGTTGAAACGAACCGCTCTTTTTCGCGTCTCATAATAGAGGTGATTGGATGAAAAAGGTAGAAAAGATAGCCCCGCTGTACATGGCAGCTGTCTTGCTGCTGACAGGCTGTCAGCTTGGCATGCTCAATCAGTCGTCTTTTCAAGAGCTGGCCCAACCGCCAGCGCCTGTCATCGCGTGGAAAGGCAAAACAGCCGTGACGGTTCCGACCTCATACTGCTGGAACTACGAAAACGAGGGTGTCTGCATGGACATGGCCGCTCCGCCGGAAGTGATTGGGGAACAAAAGCCCAAGCCGTTGCAAGTGAATCCCGGCGCCATGCTAACCGTTACATATTCGCCCCCGCCCACGACGGAGTCTCTTACGGTCGCGCAATGGATCGGCTCGAAGCGGATCGAACAGCTTTTGGAAAACGGGAATCAATGGAAGGCTCCCGAGCAGCCGGGCTGGTATTTGTTTGACGTTCGCGGGCAGTGGAGCCAAGGCGATGCGGGACATGCTTTTGTGATTGAGGTCAGGGAAAATCGCCCGCTTTAACCTCGCGAAGGTTGTCTACTCACCGGGACTTTTTGCTATACTGGACAACAGGGAAAATCCCAAAGGAGAGACAACATGCAGGAAGAATTGATACGCTTTACAGCGGATGAGATAGATGCAGGACAAACGGTGCGGGATGTGCTGCAAAAGCGTTACGGTGTGTCGCGCCGCTTGCTGATCCGTGCCAAATTCAAAGGAACGATTACGCGCAACGGAGTCCTCGTGTTCGTGAATGAAAAGCTGCAAGCCGGAGACGAAGTGGCTGTCATGGTCGAAGAAGAAACAGAAGAGACGGTAGCTCCTGAGGAAATGCCGCTCTGCATTCGTTATGAGGACGACGATTTGCTGGTCATCGCCAAGCCGGCTGGACTGGTCGTGCACCCGACAGGCAACCATCCGTCAGGTACGCTTGCCAACGGGGTGATTGCCTATTGGAAAAAGCGGGGCGAAGCGCGGCGGTTTCGCGCAGTCAACCGCCTGGACAAAGATACGTCAGGCTTGATGATTGTCGCCAAAAACCAGTGGGCGCACGAGCAGTTCAGCCGCATGCAGCAAGAGCGGACGCTCCAGCGCTTTTATCAGGCGATTGCCGAAGGGATCGTTGCGAACGATGCAGGCACGATTGATTCGCCAATCGGGCTTGCGGAAAATTCGTTTATCACAAGGCAAATCCGGCCAGATGGCCAATCGGCTGTTACGCATTATCGGGTACTGGCTCGCGGTGAGGGCATGACGTTGCTGGAGCTGAAGCTGGAGACAGGCCGTACGCATCAGATTCGGGTACATATGCAAAGCGTCGGTCATCCGCTTGCAGGCGACGACCTTTACCTGGGCGGACGGGAGCATATCGGAAGACAGGCGCTTCACGCGGCAAGACTGTCTTTTGTTCACCCGCGCAGCAACGAGCCTATGGAATTTGCCGAGCCATTGCCAGCGGATATGCAGCAATTGCTGCGAACGTTTTTCCCGGAACGGCCTGCGGGCAGCTAGAAAGAAGTCGCAAAAAAATTCGGCAAATTTCTGTGGAAAGCAGAAAGCGTTTTCGATATGATAGAAGAAACAAATAAGCTGTGGAAACAGCTGGTTGTCTGCGGGGAAAAATCCCGCAAGATTTTTTTCGGTAGCAGACAGACCCAGCTTGCGCCTGACGCACGTTTCGGAGCTTTTGACAAGATACAGGGACACCCCTTTCCTTTGTCATGCACCGATTTGAGCGAACGGGGGCGAGCTGGGTTTTTTTGTGCAACAAAAGGGAAGGAGGGAAGCGCATGAAACTGGTTTCCTATCGACAAAACGACAGGGGAGCGTGGCGCGCCGGACTGCTTGCGGAAGGCAAAATCACAGACATCGCGCAGGCGCTGCCGGGCGCACCCGATACGCTGCTGGGATTGTTGCAACAGTGGGAGGAATGGAAAGGGCGTTTGCTGACGCTTGCGCAAAGCGCAGACGTGCAAGCAACGGATCTGGCCACAGAGGACGTGTTCCTCGGCTCGCCATTGCCGCGCCCGGCGAGCTTTCGCGATTTTTACGCCTTTGAAGCGCATGTGAAGACAGCCCGGGCACGGCGCGGACTGGATATGATTCCCGAGTGGTATCAGTTCCCGGTCTTTTACTTTTCCAATGCAGCAGCCTTTTTGGGCCCGGACGCGAGCATCCAGCAGCCAAAAGCGACAGAATGGCTCGACTACGAACTGGAAGTCGCGTGCGTGATTGGCAAGGCAGGGGCAGATATTCCGCCAGAGCGTGCCCACGAGCATATAGCAGGCTTTTGCATCCTCAACGATTGGAGTGCCCGCGACATTCAGCGTAAAGAGGTCAAGGTCGGGCTTGGGCCAGCAAAAGGCAAAGACTTCGCTACTTCGATGGGGCCGTGGCTCGTTACGCCGGAAGAGCTGGAGGATGTACGCATAGCGGGAGCAAAAGGCGAGCGCTACGATCTGACGATGGTGGCGCGGGTGAACGGCGTGGAGTATTCCCGCGGCAATTTGCTCGACATCCACTATACGTTTGCGGAAATGATTGCCAGGGCCTCGCAAGATTGCATGCTGTATCCGGGCGATGTCATCGGCTCCGGGACAGTGGGCACTGGCTGCATTCTGGAGCTGGGGCCGGAGCAATACGGATGGCTCAAGCCGGGCGACGTGGTAGAGCTTGAAGTAGAGCGCCTGGGCGTGCTCAGAAATACGATCAGCGAATCACGATAATAGAGGGGGAAGCAGGATGGCTTTTTATCACCGCATGGGAGAATTGCCGCAAAAACGGCATACGACTTTTTACAAACCGGACGGCCAGCTGTACCGCGAGCAAGTAATGGGAACGAAAGGGTTCTCTGGCATCCAGTCGATTTTGTACCATCACAACCCGCCGACGCAAGTGCGCGAGACGCGCAAATATGCGGATGTGCGCTTGGAATTTGTAGAGCAGGCGGATTTGAAGCACCAGCATTTCAAAACGTTTGACCTGGCACAAGGAGGCGATCCGGTTTTTGGCCGCCGCTACTTGCTGGGGAACAGCGATGTAGTCATGGGCGTTTGTTCGCCGACAGAGCCGATGGATTACTTTTACCGCAATGCAGACGGCGACGAAGTCGTGTTTGTGCACGAGGGAGAGGGCGAGCTGCAAACGATCTTCGGCACGATTACCTACCGTCCCGGAGATTATCTGGTCATTCCGATCGGCACGACGTATCGGATCGTGCCCAGTGTGCAGAGCCGCTTTTTGGTGATTGAATCGCAAAACGAAATCGTCCCTCCGAAGCGCTATCGCAACGAGCACGGTCAATTGTTGGAACATTCCCCTTTTTGCGAACGGGACATTCGCGTACCGGAAAAGCTGGTGACACACGTAGAGAGCGGCCAGTTCGAAGTGCGCGTCAAACGCCAATCCGTTGTCTACAGCTACTTTTTCGACTTCCATCCGTTTGACGTCGTAGGCTGGGATGGCTACTTGTATCCGTACGCGCTGAGTGTTCACGATTTTGAGCCGATTACCGGGCGCATCCATCAGCCGCCTCCGGTGCATCAGACGTTTGCCGGACAAAATTTTGTCATCTGCTCGTTCGTGCCGCGGATGTACGACTACCATCCGCAGGCGATCCCCGCTCCGTACTACCACAGTAATGTGGAGAGCGACGAGGTGTTATACTACGTGGATGGCAACTTCATGAGCCGAAAAGGCGTATACGAAGGCTCGATCACACTGCACCCGATGGGCATTCCGCACGGGCCGCACCCGGGCAAAATCGAGGCGAGCATCGGCAAAAAGGAAACGATGGAGCTAGCGGTCATGCTGGATACGTTCCAGCCGCTTTACGTCACAAAAGAAGCGTTGGCAGTGGAGGACGAAGCGTACATGTCGAGCTGGCTGCCGTCCGAGTGAACACAAAAGCGGCCGTGAGCGTTACGGTTGATCGCAAGTGGTTGCAGCACTTACCATAAATAACGTCGAGACGTTTTTCGCGTAAAAAAGGCGGGATCAGGATGGAAATCAGGATTGACGAGTTACAAAGGCAGGAGAAGTACAAACTGTTGATCGGCTGCATCATTCCCCGGCCTATCGCCTGGGTGACTTCGCAGGATGGCAACGGTGTGATCAATGCCGCTCCTTTCAGCTATTTCAATGTGGCGAGCATCGAGCCGATGATGGTGTCTGTCGCTGTCATGCGCAAGCCGGGCAGCGTCCGCAAAGATACGGCGCAAAACATCGTGGAGACGGGCGAGTTTGTCGTCAACATGGTGGATGTTCACAATGTGGACGCCGTCAACCAGACATCTGCCGACTATCCGCCACAAGTGAGCGAGGTCGACGCACTCGGCCTTGCCGTTGCTCCTTCGTCGGTTGTTGCGGTTCCAAGACTTTTGGCATCGCGGATTCATTTTGAATGCAAGCTGCACCAGGTCGTCGAGTTGGGAAGTCCGACTACATCCGACCTGATCATCGGGGAAGTTGTGCACGTACATGTAGCCGACGAGCTGTATCACGCCGGGCGAATTGACGCCCATGCCTTCGCACCCGTAAGCAGGCTGGCAGGGCATACGTATGCCACTTTGGGAGATTTGTTTGACCGCCCGCGTCCCGTCTACGAACCTGACCCTGCATCCAAGTAATCGCGCTTGTAGACAGAGAAAAACCGTTCCGGCAGGCAGCTGGAACGGTTTTTGGCGTTCTCTTGTTCGCTAGTTCAGACCGGGATAACGGGAAATGGCATCGGGTCTGATCCAGCTGTCGTAATCGGAGGAAGTCCCGGCATTGGCAGGCGTGCCATAAGGAGTGGCGTTCGGCTCCTGGCCCAGCGGGGGAACGACGCTTTGCTGGTAGTACAAATTCCGATCGCTTTGGATGTAGGAGCGTTCCTGCCCATCAGTCGTACAGCCGCCAAGGAGCAAGCTTGTGAAGAGGAACAGAAGAAACCGCATCATGCTTCACCTCGTTAGTAGCGTGACTATTCTGCGCGGTTTTCATACGCGAAAAGCCGATATCCGTCTAGGGGCTGAGGACAAATCCCTCTATGGGCCATTTTGCCGCGCTACGCACTAGGGTATCCTTAATACATATAAGGCAAGCGGATATTGTAGAGGAAGGATTGGTTCCCATGGAAAGACGTTTATACCGCTCTTCGCAAGACAAGCGACTGTTTGGGGTTTGTGGAGGCATTGCCCAGTTTTTGCGCGTTGATTCGACGCTTGTACGTGTAGGCGTTGTCATTTTGACTGTTTGTACAGGATTTCCGATCCTGATCTATCTGCTCATGGCGATGATCATGCCAAAAGAACCGAGCTGGGCATTTGCCGGTGACGGATTTGGCTTGTACGACACTCCGAAGGCTGGACATTCGCGGATGAACGATCTCGATTCGGAAATTGACCGTCTGGAGAAGCAGGCGCTGGTGCAGGAAGTGCATCGTTTGCGGGAAGAACTGAGCAAATACAGAGGCTTGTAAGCAGCAAAAAGGGTTCCTTGTCCACTTGGCACGGGGAGCCTTTTTCTGTTGGCGAAAAGGCAAGCTGTTCGGGCGCAACTGGCTGAGGAAAATTATTGGCGGAAATCCAGTCAACTTCGGCATCCCGGTGCATAACATGTAAGGTGGAGAATGTACATAGGGAGGGAACGGCAGTGTATCTCGGCGTGTTCGATTTGAATCAGCGTCTGGAGCAGACTCGCAAAGTTTTGCGGGAAAAGCAGCACCTGAAAAAGCTGATTGAAGAAGACATCCAAGAGCTGGAGAAAGACGTAAAAGCCTTGGAAGAAATGACCAACAAAGAGAAGTACGCAACAAGCGGCCAGCATTAAGGATGCGCGTAAAAAAGGATGCGGGCTTGTGAAAACAGAGAAAGTGGCGACCGCCCAAACGGCAGTCAGCCACTTTTTTGCGTCCTGTCTTTTATTCGCGAGGCGCGGCGTCGAGCAGCTTTTCCACAATCGTCGGCACCATCCGGATGGCGGCGCTGTCTGTTCCGTACGTCTGACTGTCGGCGTACGTTCCTTCCATCAACAGCATCAGCGTGTAGGCCAACTCACATGGATTCGCGGCACCAAGCGCCGTTGTGCGTTCCAGGAAGGCATCCGAAATCCGTTTCTGATGCGTGCAAACCAGTTCGCGAACCGGATGGGCGGTGTCGGGAAACTCGATCGAGACGTTGATGAAGCAGCAGCCGCGAAATTCCGGGGAAGACGCCCTGGCAGCCAGGTCGGCAAAAAACTGGATCAATTGCTCCCGAGGCTGATCGGGATGCTTGGCCATGCTTTGCTCCCACTCTTGCCAGAAAACGGTCTGCTTCTTTTGCATGTAGGCCAAAATCAAGTCTGACTTCGAGGAAAACTGGCGGTAGACGCTCATTTTGTTCAGTCCGGCACGTTCCACGATAGCGTCTACACTGACGGCATGGATGCCTTCCTGGTAAAACAGTTCTTCGGCTGCGTTCAAAATGATTTCTTGCGCTTTGGCGCGGGGCACCCGGGTTCGTTTGCTTGTGGTCATGGCAGCGTCCTGCTCTCTGTTACGATTTCCAAATATCCGCGACGATCTCGAAAGAACGCACCCGATCGGCGTGGCGGTACATTTGCGTCGTAATCATCAGCTCGTCCGCCTGGGTCGCTTCCAAAAGCTCCGACAGTTTGCTTTTCACGGTATCCGGGTCGCCCACGATTGAGGAGCGGAGTTGGGCCTGCACCGAAAGTTTCTCAAACTCGCTCCACAGCTCATCCATATTGTCCACGGGCGGCTGGATCGGTTTCAAGTCGCCGCGCACGAGGTTGAGAAACGCCTGGTAGTGCGAGGTGGCCAATCGTTCGGCAAGCTCGTTTGTATCAGCCGCCATCACATTGACGCCCACCATCGCGTAAGGCTCGGACAATACCTCGGAAGGGCGGAAGGTGTGGCGGTATGTCTGCAAGGCAGGCAATGTGTAGTTGGGGGAAAAGTGTCCGGCAAAAGCGAAGGGAAGCCCGAGCAGCCCAGCGAGACGCGCGGAAAAATCGCTGGAGCCGAGCAGCCAGATCGGAATGTTCAAGCCTTCGCCGGGAATCGCGCGCAAGGCACCGGGAGCATCGCTCGTACGCGGCCGCAAATACTCGCGCAGTTCTTCCAAAAGCTCAGGAAAGTCATCCCCGCCAATCCGCAGGTCGCGTCGCAACGCACGCGCCGTCCGCTGATCTGCTCCGGGAGCGCGGCCCAGCCCGAGATCAATCCGCCCCGGATAGAGCGATTCGAGAGTGCCGAACTGCTCCGCGATGACGAGTGGGGCGTGATTGGGCAGCATAATCCCGCCGGAGCCAACGCGCATTGTCGATGTCCCTCCCGCGATGTGGCCGATCAGGACAGAGGTAGCAGAGCTGGCAACGCTGGGCATGGCGTGGTGCTCCGCGAGCCAGTAACGGTGAAAGCCCCACTTCTCGACTTTTTGGGCGAGGTCAAGGCTGTTTTGGAACGACTGGGCAGCTGTACTGCCTTCTACAATAGGAGCGAGATCCAGCACAGACAGCGGAATATCGCGCAATGTTTTGCTCATGGAAAGGGAACCCTCCTTTTGGGGTGTCAGAATGTTACTGGTTAGTAACAAACGTACTTGCATCTTACGGGGAGGGGAGGCTGCTGTCAATGTTTCGATCGGCTGTGGCAGCACATTTGCGATCTGGTTCCAGTGTAAAGGATTTGTAAAGAAACCCGTAAAAACGATTCATAACCTTATAGTTATATTATACTCTTTGTGAAGAGAGGAGGGATATGGAGCATGGACATTTTGGAGTTGGCAGACAGTCTAAAAGCGCTGGGCGATCCCACGAGGCTGAAGATGATTGCTTTATTGAAGCTCCGGGACTTTTGTGTTTGTGAATTTGTTCCGATCTTCAAAATTTCTCAGCCAGCGGTATCTAAGCATGTCGGGCGGCTCAAGGCTGCTGGATTTGTCACGGAAACTCGAAAAGGCCAGTGGGTGATTTATTCCTTGAATCGAAGCAGATTGGCAGAAGTAGGATACGGATTGAGTCAATTGCCCGACCTTTCTGCCGAGATCGAGGAACTTGGTAAGCAAGGTTTGCTAGTGACGTGCGAGTAAGAAAGGAGGGGCAAAAGTGGGTGAACACACAGGAAAGCGTTTGTCTTTCCTAGATCGCTATTTGACCGTGTGGATATTTCTTGCCATGGCATTCGGAATTGGAGTCGGCGTTTTCATTCCTGATACGGTTGCCATCCTGAATCAATTTCAGGTCGGAACTACATCTATTCCGATCGCAATCGGGCTCATTTTGATGATGTATCCGCCGCTTGCAAAGGTGCGCTATGAAGAATTGGGGCGGGTGTTTCGCGACGGGAAAGTGCTGGGGTTATCCCTTGTACAGAACTGGGTGATTGGTCCGATTTTAATGTTTGTGCTAGCGATTGTTTTCTTGCAAGGCTATCCCGAGTACATGGTAGGTCTCATGATGATTGGGCTCGCTCGCTGCATTGCAATGGTCATTGTATGGAACGATCTTTGTAAGGGAGACACTGAATACGCGGCGGGACTGGTTGCCTTCAATTCAATCTTTCAGGTCTTGTTCTATTCCGTTTATACGTACATTTTCATTACAGTTTTGCCAGAGTGGTTCGGTTTGCAGGGGATGGTGGTTGACATAACTATCGCTGAAGTAGCCAAAAGCGTCTTTATTTATTTGGGGGTGCCGTTTCTTGCAGGGATGATCACACGCTATACGTTGGTCCACCGAAAAGGGCGTACCTGGTACGAGAGCGTGTTTGTCCCAAAAATCAGTCCGATCACGTTGATCGCTCTGCTGTTTACGATCATTGTCATGTTCTCGATCAAAGGGGACGTCATCGTCGCGCTTCCGCTGGATGTTGTGCGGATTGCGATTCCACTGTTGATT
The DNA here is from genome assembly GCF_013284375.2 of Brevibacillus sp. HD3.3A. Taxonomy (NCBI): domain Bacteria; kingdom Bacillati; phylum Bacillota; class Bacilli; order Caryophanales; family Paenibacillaceae; genus Brevibacillus; species Brevibacillus sp. HD3.3A. The sequence goes on along the minus strand of NZ_CP085874.1, from coordinate 4,202,295 downwards.
TACTTTGTCATTATGTTTTTGGTGTCGTTTTTCATGGGGAAAAAGGCAGGAGCTCCTTATCCAGTAACCTCTACGCTGGCGTTCACCGCTGCAAGCAACAATTTCGAATTGGCCATCGCTGTTGCCGTGGGCGTCTTTGGGCTCCACTCCGGGGCTGCGTTTGCTGCGGTGATCGGCCCACTGGTAGAGGTGCCCGTGATGATTGCACTCGTGAATTTGGCACTTTGGTTTCAGAAGAAGTATTTTCATCCAGGCCAAAAGTAAAGGAGAGTCCAACATGGTTAACAAAGCATTCGTCTATTTTCTATGCACGGGCAACTCTTGCAGGAGCCAAATGGCCCACGGTTTTTTGCAAGCGCTTGGCGGGGGAAAGTACGAGGTGATGAGTGCGGGGCTAGAAGCGCATGGGCTGAATCCCCGGGCCGTAGATGTGATGAAAGAAGCAGGAGTAGATATCAGCCATCACACTTCCGACAAGATTGATCCTGTCATTTTGAAAAAAGCGGATTACGTCATTACGTTATGCGGGCATGCAGATGAGAATTGCCCTTTGATCCCGAACGAAAACGCAATCAAGCTGCATTGGGGGTTCGATGACCCAGCCAAGGCAACAGGGACAGAGGAGGAAGTAAAGGAGCAGTTCCGAACCGTTCGTGATGCCATCAGGAAGCGTGTCGTCCAGTTCGTTGAAGCAGGAAAATAACATGAAATGCCCCCGGTTCTCGGATAGGTAAGCGGGGGCATTTTCCAATATCAAAAAAAATTGATGTAATCCGTTGCTTTTGCAAGATTTTGGTGATACAGTTAATACATCAAAAAAAGTTGATGCAGGTGAGACAGGATGAAGCAAGGAGATATAAGCGGGACATTTGAACAATATGAAGCCAAATTTAAAGCTCTTGCGGATCGGAAGCGACTGCAAATCATGTACGAACTGACGCAGCGCGGCAAGGTTTGTGTATGTGATTTGGCAGAAGTGATGGATATGGCACAGTCCAAACTGTCCTATCATCTCAAGATCCTTCTCGATGCCAATCTCATCCAAAAAGAGACGGATGGAACATGGAACTACTATCAGCTAAACGAAACTCAGATCAATCACCTTCTTTCCGAAGAGCTTTGTTGTGTGTTCCGGTCTAGCAACACTTGTTACTAAAATTTTTTTATTCAAAACATCAATTTTTTTTGATATTTAAATCAAATTTTTTTGATATTGAGGAGGAACAGTCATGTTGTATGCTCATATTGGGATTAACGTAACAAATCTGGAGAAGTCGATCGCGTTTTACTCTAAGCTGTTTGACGCTGAACCTGTCAAAGTAAAGCCTGATTACGCGAAGTTTCTTCTGTCTTCTCCAGCTTTGAATTTTACGCTGAATGTAAGCCGTGAAGTGACCGGGAATCAAGTGAGCCACTTTGGATTTCAAGTCGCTTCGACAGAGGACGTCCTCATCCATAAAACACGTTTGGAGAAGCGCAATCTTTTTTCGAATAAAGATGAAAGGAACATTACCTGCTGTTATGCAACCCAGGATAAATTCTGGGTACACGACCCGGATGGAAACGAGTGGGAGTTCTTTTACACGAAAGCAGATGCAGATACTCATCGGGAGATTGCAGCAGTTTGCTGCACGCCTGAATCCGAGAACGGGAATGGGGAGACAAAGAGCTGTTGCTGATGGCGAAATGGGGAGGGCCATATGAAAATGGCGAGAATGTAGATTTACCATAGCCAGCGGAGTCAAGGGAGTGAGGTGAGGCAAACCCTTGACTCGTTGGCAGATGGATTGAGCAATGCAACTGAGTCCTGTACTTATTGCTTCGTCAATATAACCGGCCCGTTCGCCGTAATAGCAATCGTATGCTCGTACTGGGCAGACAGCTTGCCGTCGCGGGTTCTGGCCGTCCAACCGTCGGCATCGACAGTGGCGTGGTAGGTGCCGATATTGAGCATCGGCTCGATCGTGATGACCATGCCTTCTTTCAGGCGCTGACCCCGTCCTGGAGGGCCGAAGTGCGGAACGAACGGCTCCTCGTGCATTTCCTGTCCGATTCCGTGGCCGGTAAAGTCGCGCACAACCGAGTAGCCTTGTGCTTGGGCGTACGTTTGAATGGCGTGGGAAATGTCGCCGATCCGATTGCCGACAACCGCTTGTTCAATGCCCAGGTACAGTGATTTTTCCGTGACTTCCAGCAGCTTTTTCGCTTCCGGTGAGACGGTGCCCACTTCGTACGACCAGGCCGAATCCGCCAGCCAGCCGTTTTTGCGCACAACCATGTCGATCGTGACGATATCTCCATCGCGCAGCGGTTCCTTTTTCGGGAAGCCGTGGCAAATCACGTCGTTAACGGAAGCGCAGGTGGCGTACGGGTAGCCGTGGAAGCCTTTTTGTTCCGGTGTTGCGCCGTGGCTCGCCAAAAACTCTTCTACAAATTGTTCAATTTCCCAAGTGGTTAGCCCAGGACGAATCATCTTCGCAATCTCGCGATGGCAGGCAGCCAAAATCTTGCCTGCTGCGTGCATCAGTTCGATTTCTTCGGGTGTCTTGAGGATAATCATCGACTCTCTCCTTGTCCTCGCGTAAGTTCAAATGCTCTCTATACAGTATACAGTGTAGACCTGTTTGGGGCTAATTGCCACAGTGAAAACGGCATGGTAGGATGAGGAAGAACTAAACAACCTGGGGGTAGGTAGCGTGGACAAGTTTCAAGAACATCTGGCGAACTACCAGATTCATGTAAAGGACGATATCGAAAAACGCGTCGCATTTATTCGCGAGCAGATTGACGGAAACGGGCTGGGCGGCGTAGTCGTAGGCATTTCCGGCGGGATCGACAGCGCCGTAACAGCGGCTTTGTGCGTGCGTGCCCTGGGCCGCGAACGAGTCGTTGGCATCTGGCTGCCAGCGTATTCGCAAAACGTTCACGCCGAAGATTCACAGCGTTTGGCTGAAGCGATCGGAATGAATTTGCATACAGTCGATGTCGGAGCTGCGTACGATGCGCTTGTTCCAGCTATTGAAGGAGTGCTCGCGCTCGACGACAAGACAAAAGGAAATACAAAAGCGCGCCTGCGCATGACCGTGCTGTACGCCGTAGCTAACCAGAAAGGCTATCTGGTTGCCGATACGTGCAACCGCAGCGAGATTCATGTCGGCTACATGACAAAAGGCGGAGACGGTCTGGCTGACTTCAACCCGGTAGCGAGCCTGACCAAGCACGAAATGCGCATTCTCGCCGCTGCACTTGGCGTGCCGGATGCGATCATTACGAAAGCTCCTTCCGCCGATTTGTGGGAAGGCCAAACGGATGAGCAGGAAATGGGCTTTACGTACGAAGACCTCGACCGCCTGCTGATTACCGGAGAAACCAGACCGGAGGCAAAAGAGCGCATCGATTACTTGCACCGCATATCCGAACACAAACGCAACCTGATGCCAGGTATTTAAGATGAGCGATTACAAGCTGTTTACGAGCTGCCTGTGGCAGACGACGAGTGCGGTCGTTTCGACGCCTGACCGACTGTATTTGTTTGACCCGGCCTATTTTCCGCACGAGATCGAGGCGATTGCCGAGTATGTGCAAAGTGCGCGAAACGGACGGGAGCTTGTTCTCGTCTTGACGCATGGCGACTGGGACCATATTGTGGGCTATCCCCGATTTGCCGATGCCAAGCTGATTGGGCACAAAAAAATTACCGACCCTGAGCGGCTTGCCAAAAAGCTGCAGAAGGCGAGGAAGTTTGACGGCTCGTATTATGTGAATCGTCCGTACGAGCTGAATCCTCCCGCGTTTGACAAGCTGGTCGAGCAGGTGGAAGCATGGGAAGAAGTGCGGTTTATCCCGGTTCCCGGCCATACGGTTGATCAGCTGGCGACGCTCTTTTGCGAGCAAAAACTGCTGGTCGTCGGCGACATGCTTTCCAACCTGGAATTTCCGTTTGTGGACGACAGCAGCGCGTACTTGTCGAGCTTGCAAGCGATTGAAAAGCTGGTCGTGGACGGCGAGGTTGAAGAGCTCATTCCGGGGCATGGCGTCCCGGCAAAAGGGCGCGAGTCAATTTTGCACCGGATCAGACGGGACCAAGAGTATTTGCTTGCTGCCCGGAAGCTGATTTTCGAAGGCGTAGCGGCGGGGACGAGCGAGGAAGCGCTGGCAGAGAGCTTTCGGCAAATCTCCTACGACGGTGCGCCGATCGGCCAGTATTTGCAAGATTCCCACGAGCAAAACCGCATCGTGCTGATGAAGGAAGCTGTTTCACTGACAGGTTGATTATTAGGCAGTTTTGTACGATAATAGAAGTTACGCACAAAACTTTCTAGGAAAGAGGTGGAACAGATGTCGACGACTGAATTGATGCTGAGAACGAGCCTCGAAGGCCGCGTGAAACGTACGTTGCAAACGTATTTCCGCCGTCCTAACGACGTGTTGGTAAAAGAAAGCCTCGGAGCGAACGGCCTGTCCCCGGAACAAGTGGAAGTTACGATGGAACTGTTGAAACAAGACGCTACTGTTGCAGAAATCATCGAGCAACTGCGGGATAAAGGCTACTTGGCGTAACGCAAGATTGCGTACATAAAAAAGACCGGACGGACAAGAAATTGTCAGTTCCGGTCTTTTTTATACAGATATAAGATTCTTATCCAGTATAAGTGCAACTAAGGCTGCGCCGCAGGCTTGGCGCAGCCAAGTTTTCTAATGCGAAGCGGTGGAGCCGCCGAATTTTCAGGGAGAGGTGCGGCCGTGGGTCACGGAGCGGCGCAGTTTTTTCCGGCGATACATCAGAAGAGCGCCATGTACCAAAAAATAGCTGGCGACTGCGACGACCAGGCCCATAATCGCGCTTCCTGTGAAGTAGGCCAACCCTTTTTCTTTCATCCAGACAAGCCATTGCGGCCACGCTTCGTGCGGAGGGGCGGGGGGAGACTGTAACGGTTTTCCGACAAAAGCGTACCCAATATTGTAGTTCACGACCATGAAGATAGGCAGCACGAGTTTTCCGATGACAAACGCGATCAAACCCGCAGGCAGGCTGGCGCGAAACAGCCTGACCAGCGGAAAGAGCAGCAAAAAAGCGAGGCCGAAGGTGGGCAGGGTAATGAACTCGACAAAAATCCCGACGGAAAAGCCGCGGGCGACAAAAGAAGGCGCCCCTTTCATTCTGATCAGCTTGTAGTATTCGAATTTCAGTTTGCGGTACAGTTTGTTCCACATAGTTGCCTCTCTTTTGTCTGAACTCATGTTCTGTTTTTCCCAAAAAAGGCTTCGCTTGGGGGAAGCCAATTAACACAAGTATGTCCAGTTCTCCTGGCAAAAATTGATACCCCTTTGTCCACGCCGACCGAGAGGAGCGTTCATTTGTGAATGCTGCTATCTTTTGGCATAATGGAGAGGGCAGACCCGCAAGAAAAGTGGTGGAAGTTATGGCAGAAGTGATGACTACATTTGGCGACTACATTGCGCAATACGGATACGGAGCCTTGTTTGGCTTGTTTTTTCTGGGAATTTTGGGGATGCCGCTGCCAGAAGAAACGCTGCTCGTTTTTTCCGGTTTTCTGGTTTCGACAGGTCAATTGGCTTATTGGCCTACTTTTCTCGTCTGCTTTCTCGGCTCGATATCAGCGATGACGACGGCCTACTGGATCGGGCGAAAGCTGGGCTTCCCTTTTTTAGAGAAGTACGGGAAGCGGCTCGGCATGGGATACACCGTCTACAAAAAAACGGAAGAATGGTTCAATCGGGTAGGAAAATGGGCGCTGCCGCTCGGCTATTTTATCCCTGGGGTGCGACAGTTTACCGCCTACTTCGCGGGAATTACGAGACTTCCGTTTCCGACATTTCTGCTGTACACGTATACGGGCGGGCTGTTTTGGAGCCTGTTGTTCGTCACCTTGGGCTGGCAGTTGGGAGAGCGCTGGGATGAACTGTTCGATCTCATCTCGCGCAATCTGGCTATATTCTTTATCGCATTGTTTGCAATCATTGCCGGCTGGTCTTATTTGCGGCATCGGGCAAGTTTGAAGAAACAAAAACGGAGGGGAATGCAATGAGTGAAGAGAATCGGCAAGACAATAACCTGCCAGTGATTCGCGAGCCTGAGCAGTTGGTTCCGCTACAATTACCCGAGGTGCATCAGCGTTTCTACGACAAACTGCGGGCCAAAATCGAAGCTTTCATCAAAGACAAAGGCGTCAATGACACGGCAGCGAACTATATTTTGTTGGCGCCGGATCTGTTCGTGTTGCTCGCCCGTCTGCTTCTGGACAAGCGGGTAGGCGTTCAGTCCAAGGCGATTGCCGGGGTGGCGGTCGCTTATTTCATCACGCCGATCGATTTTATCCCGGAAGCGCTCGTCGGCGGCGTCGGGCTTTTGGACGACGTCGTTTTGGCAGTTTACGCCCTGCGGCGAATTTTGGTGGACGTGGATGAAAAAATCGTGCGCGAGCATTGGAATGGCAAGGAAGACTTGCTCGGTGTCATTACGAAGGTCGTAAAGTCGGCAGATGACCTCGTTGGCAAAAAAATCGTGAAAAAGCTGGAAGAGACACTGTTCCGAAAAAAATAAACAGGATGGGACACGAATGACAAAATATTTGCTGGATTATCAAGAGGGAGAGAGAGTCGTCGCCTTTTGCCTGGTGAAAAGCAAAGAGGCTGGCGTGGCGAGCAACCAGAGCGAGTATTTGAACCTGGAGCTGGGGGATCGCTCAGGCACGCTCATGGCCAAGCTGTGGGATGTCAGCCCTGAAATGAAAGAGTGGATCGCCGTAAAATCTGTGGTGAAAATCGACGCCGCCGTCCAGATGTACCGCGGGAAAAAGCAGCTGGTAATCCAGCGCATTCGCCCGGCAGCCGAATCGGATGAAGTGTTGATGGAGTCGCTGATCCCTGTATCCCCGGTTCCGGTGGACGAGCTGTGGACGAAGCTCATGCAGACGGTAGACAGCTTGAAAAGCGACACGCTGCGAGCGATTATCCGCGAGGCGTTGGCTACGGAGGAAATCAGCGAGCGGCTGAGGCAGTACCCGGCAGGGGTAAAAATGCACCACAATTACTACCACGGACTGCTGGAACATATCGTTTCCTTGCTGTCAGCGGCGCAAAGCTTGCTTCCGCTCTATCCGCAGGTCGATAGAGATGTCCTCTACGCCACTTGCATCCTGCACGATATCGGGAAGCTGTACGAGCTGTCAGACCCGATTGCGCCGGACTACACCACGCCAGGCCAGCTGATCGGCCATCTGGTGATGGGCGTCGAGATGGTCAGCGGCATTTGCCGCAAGCTGGACATTCCGCTCGGAGACGCCGAGGTGCTTCATCTCAAACATTGCATTTTGAGTCATCATGGGGAAGTGGAGAACGGCTGGGGAAGCGCCGTATCCGGCAAGACTCCGACGGCTGTCTTGTTCCATTACCTGGACCAGATCGACAGCAAAATGAACGCACTCGGGCAAACACTCGCCGACATGGGCGAGGAAGACGAGTGGGCGTACGCAGGTGTGCTCAGACGAAAAGTTTGGCGAGGCTACTAATCGTCATCTGGCAGCATGAAAAAGGAAAAGCACCAAAACCAGAAAGCCAACTGCTCGAATCAGGCAGTTGGCTTTTTTGTGCCGAACAAATTTTCTGAAACCTTTTCCTTCCTGTACCGTCTTACTACAAGATTGGCTTGCAAAGGAGGAGTTTGCTATGAAAAAAAGCAGCAAAATGATTGAAGTAATGCTGGTGGCGACAGTTCTCGCCGTGCCGGGAGCTGCGATTGGAACAGCGGCACCTGTCTATGCCTACGACGGCAAATCTGATCTCGAAGTCATGCCGCTGCCTGACGATATACGCAAGCTTTTGGTCGATTTGAAGGAAGATTACGTGCCGCTTTTGTCCGACCTGCACGTCGATGCGATCGGAAAAGGCAGCAAGTCCGAGACGATCCTTGCTCTGTCCGACCGAAAAAGCGTGATTACCGCAAATATTTTTCTCGATCTCGTCGTCGATGCAGATGGAAACATTACTTCCTTAAAACTGAATGGCGCTGACCGTGATCAGCAAAAGTGGGACAAACAAGCAACCTACAAAAAGCTGACGGATTTTATTCGCGAGAACGTGCCTGACCATATCGTCATAGCGACACAGCCCATGCTCTCTACAGAGCGGAAAGCGGGACTCGACCGCCTGGCAGTCGTGCCGTTTTATCCGGTGCTCAACGGCGTCTGGGTGAAAAAGGAGATGGGTCGCGCCTATATCGATGCTTCGGGACAGATTGTGCACTTTTGGCAAGAGAAAAAGAAGCTTCCACTGGCAACGGAGGTAGCTGACCCGAAAAAAGCGATCGCTCTGGAAAAGGCGGCGAGCGCGTGGGGCAATGACCTGGACGTGCAGCTTGTTTACGATACCGCTGCGGGCAAGCTCGTATACGAGCCGGTCAAGCTCCCGGTTGTGGATGCCCTGACCGGAGAAATCGTCCCGGAAGTCACTGTCACGGCAACGGAAACCGTCAAGCTGAAAGGAACCGCTGGCAACTCAAGCTGGGGCGATCGCACTAAAATGGAAGAGTGGCTTGCGAAGAACTTCGCGCTGAAAATGAGCAGCCTGACATTCGAGGCCCCATCCGTGAAACAAAAGAAACGCGACACCGATCTGTACGAGTGGAACGCGAGAATGTACCAGAGTGCCTCCGTGCTGGTAGAGCGGAAATCGAAGTCATTGCTTGCCTTTTCCCTGGATGGCTCGGCCCAAAGCGAACGGGAAAAACCGCTGAGTGAAGATGAAGCAAAAGCGTTGGCCCTCCGTTTTGCAGAAACGAATTTGTTGTCCAGGGAACAGAGCTTTGTGGTCAAACAAACCCGCCCGGTTGACTACTTGCCCGGATGGGCCGATCAAAATGTGGTGCGGCCGCTCTACCAGTACGATTTTTATCCCGAGGCCAATGGAATCCGCGCGAAAACTCCGCTGTTTACCATCGAAGTAGACGCGAAAAAAGGGAACGTCGTCAAAGCAAAGGTGAACGAAACAGCCGCGATGCCAGCCGCGTTGGACAAACAAGGGGTCATCGGTCAGGAGCGAGCCAAAGAGATGTTGCTGAAGCATGCTGCTTTGCGCCTTGCGTACTTCTATCCGCAGATCGGCGGGCAGACAGCTGCCACTCCGCAGCTCGCGTATGTGCCGACGGCGGATACGGAAGCGTTGCAGGTGGAAGCCAAAACAGGCGAAGTAGCGGGCAACTGGCGTGAGCTGACCGAGTAACCAAAACAGGCAACGACCCGGCGTGGCTGTGTGCTGCCGGGTTGTTTGCATGGATTGTCCCATGCCTTTCTTTTCAAAATAGACAAACACTTCACAGCTAGTAGGATTTTTTTGCTTTTTGTAGAATATCTTCTTGATTCCCATTTGATTTGGCAAAAATGCCGATCACGAGAAGGAGAAAGTGCATGAAACGGCCAACCTATACCCTACCAAGTATTGTCAAAAAGGTGTTCCGGTCCGGCGAGCGCTCCCTCCCACGTACGGAGATTTGCTCCCGGATGGAAGTGAATGAGCTGACGGCTTTTTTGGATCTGGATAGCGCGACACTACTTGATAAAGTGTTGAAGATGGAGCAGTCGCCTGTACGGATTGCCAGCTCGGAGGCGATCGTGGAGATCACTTACCAGCCGCATCAGGTGTACGATTTGGCGCACCGCTTTTTGCGCGATACCCAAACGCCTAAAAAGCTGGAACAGATCGTCGCTGAGTTGCGCCGTCAGACGCAGTTTGGCTGGAATCAGATCCTTCGCATGTTGCAATTGGAACGCGACCCTCGCTTTGTTCAGTATCAAGGCGACGACCGATGGTTCCTGGCAGAGTGGACGCAGGCAAACGACCAAGTCTACGATTTTTGCCGGGATAACGGCATCACGCACGTAGCTGCCCGCTCGCTTGTCCATTTTCTGGAGCAAGAGGTGGGGATCGCCGGGGATGCCGCTTTTCTGCCCCTGCTGGATGACCGATTCCGGGTCGAGGGAGAAACGCTGTATATCATTGTTCGCAGTGAGGAAACCGATGAGGAGCTGGCTGCGGAAGAAATCGCAGCGGCGGACTCTTCTGAATCGATAGCCGTCATCGAGAATGAAACAGAGGAAGTTGCACCCGAAACAGCAAGCCCGTTGCATCAGGAACCGAAACAAGAAGAAACAATTTTTACCAAGGAGGAAACGAACATGACAAACGCTACGAATGTACGAGTGCTGGAGGAAGTACAACAATTGCTGCAAGAAGCAATCAGCCGCCTGGAAGGCCGCAATCAGGAGATGTCCCAGGAAGTCGTCGCGCATTTCCAACAAAGCAATATGCAAGCTATAGAAGTGCTGATGAAAGAGAAACATAAGCATGAGCAAATCGTACTTGGCATTCAGCAAGTACTGGCAACCAGTGAGCAACAATGAGTAAACTTGAGGCCATGATCCGGTTGGAACAGCGATTTGATTTGCTGCGCGACATCATCGCGAGTTATCGGATTCGCCTTCAAGACATGGAGCGGGAAGTGGTGGAACTTTTTGCCGCCAACCAGCTCTCTGCTATATCTACATGCATGAGCGAAAAGCAGCGCATCGTCCGCTTGATGAACCGTCTGGAGCTGTTTATTTCCCAGTGGGAAGGCAACGGCGATGTGGGAATCGCACATGAGCCAAAACGAGAACACTTGAACACATGATGGAAAATGCGGTAATATAGGGGGATTGTGTAGGATTCCCCGCGCATGCCGCGTGGGATGGAAAGGAGATCCAAACCCTCTATGTCAGTAGGAAGAAACGAACTGTGCCCGTGCGGGAGCGGAAAAAAATACAAGAAGTGCTGCGGAGTCGTTACACCGATTACCGAACTGCGCAGCCGTCATGAACAAAAATTGCAGAAAGAATATGCAGGCTGGGTCGAGCGTCTGAACCATTTCGTAGGTGGCAATGTCACCAGCGAGACCATTTCCGAAGCGCGCAGCCGTTTTGCAGCAGAAGTGGGCTTGACCGAAGAAGAAGTCACGCGTCCAGAGTGGGCTGCGCATTTCTTCAACTGGTGTGTCCTGGATGTGAGAACAGGCGGAAGCACGCTGCTGGAGAACTACATCAAGCAGCACGGCCGCCGGATGGAGCCTGACCTCCGTCGTGCTTTTGCAGGCTTGCATCTGAACGTATACGAGATCACGGAAGTAGACCGCGATGTCATGACGGTTCAACATCCGCTCACTTTGGAAAAGCATTACATTTTGCGTTCCAATAGCCTGAATGTCATGCCAGGCCAGATGATCGTCGGTCGCCTGTTGAACCTCGGCTTGCGCAACATGCTCTTTTCCGGCAGCATCATTTTGCAGCCGCATGTCAAAGAAAGCTTGCTGGAATGGCTGAATCAGCATCCGGAAGTGGAGCATGCGGCAGAAGACGCGGGCAAAAGAGTGTATACGACGGAGCTGTACCGTTTCATCGTTCAGTTCGGCGGGACAGAAACAGGCAGCGAACAGCCAGCATCTGGTCAAGGCACCTTGCTGCGCCGCACGTATGTGTTGCCCAATCGCGATCAGCTTTCCAAAGCGATCGAGGCCAATCCAGCTTTCGAGCTGAAAAAGTCCGATGGCGCCAAGGAAATCTGGGTATATGCGACACGCAAGGAAGAGCATCTGTTCCCGGCGCTGAAAGATGCGTTGCTTGAACTGTATGAAGTGCAGGCAGAGGCAATTTTGGAAGGCGACAAGCTGTATCTGGAAGGATACGCTTCGGAGCTGGAGGAAGTGGCGCAGCTGCTTTTGCTGCTCGCTTACGAAAAAGAGGAAGAGATTCGCGTCCTGACCTCGACTGGTTCCAGACTGTCCAAAGGAACCTTGTTCATTACGAGCCAGCCGACATTGCCGCCAAAAGTATTGCAATGGGCTGTGCAGACGTATTTTGCGGAAAAATGGCTGGTGAACCCGCAGGATGCGCTCGACGACCTGCCTCCTGTTTTGGTGGCGGCGTCAGACAGCAAAGAGCTTCACGCCAAGCTGGAAAGCCTCCTGGTGCAAATGGAACAGGATCACAAAGTAGGACAAGGCATTGCCCGTTTCATTCGGATGGACATGCTCCGTCCGCGCCTGAGCCTGTCCAATGCCAGCCTGCACGTGAACAACCTGCTCAACCGACCATTGATCGAAGGCTTGCCAGAAAGTGTGTACACCGTGCATCCTGACCGACTCGCTGACATCAATCGCTTCGTGCAAGAGATGACAGAAGGCAAGTCGGAAGCTACGGTCAAAAAATATGATGAGGTTATGAACAACTTCCGCTCTTTTGTCAGAGGCGCGTTTGGCCCTGCGTTTACCTGGGAGCAGCTGCGCAAGGAGGAGCTTGCTTATTTCCTCGTTCATGACATTTTTACCCGTGCAGATGCTGCGACGAAAACGTTGGCAACAAACCTGCTGTCTGTTCTGACCGCATTCTTCAAGTGGCTGGACAAGCAAGGAGCCAGTGCCTTGTACGCGAACATGCAGTCTTTGCTGGCAGAGCTGAAAGAGACGCTGCCAGAAGCATACCGTTTGCGTGGCGTACTGGAAAAGGAAGCCAATCAGAACTTGTACGGCAACACTTCCGCTCCGAAAGAAGTAGCAGAGGAAACGCTGCTCTTGCTGGATACAGCCGCAAACGGCTGGGTTGCCAAACGTCCTGATGGTGAAAAAATCACGTTGGCTATCGCTGCTGACGGAAAAGACGTGCTGGCGCCTGACTGGATGATTTCCGGCGTGTTTGGCAAAGGCGAGGATGGCAACTGGCGTCTGTACAGCACGCCTGAGCTGTATCCGCCAGCGATTGCCCATTTGCTGGGTGTGCCGACTGGCGTCTTGGTATAAAAACAAAACCCGAGGAATCGCTCCTCGGGTTTTTTCTTTTGACGCAAAAGCGTGCTGTTATTGCACCCACGATTGCAAGGTTTTGTCTTTCGGCAGCAAAAATCCGACCAGACCAATTAACGGGAGCACCGAGCAGAGGGTGATGACGAAGCCAAGGTCGAACATATCTGCCAGGTAGCCAAAAGCGAGAGCACCCATGCCGCCCATGCCGAAAGCCAAGCCAATAATCAAGCCGGACACGGTGCCGATTTTGCCTGGCAAAAGCTCCTGGGCATAAACAACGGTGACCGAAAAGCTGGACAGCATGATGAAGCCGCTTACGAGCAGAAGGGGAAAAGACCAGAAGCCGGAGACGTAAGGCGTCAGCAAGGTCAACGGCAACGCGCCGAGTGTCGAGAGAATCAGCAGATTGCGTTTTCCGAACCGATCCGACAGAGGGCCGCCAAAAAAGGTGCCGATGGCTCCGGCGAGCAGGAAGCCGAACACAACTAGCTGGGCGCTGGAATAATCCATATGTTTGACGTACATCAAGTAAAATTGATAAAAGCTCTGATAGCCCGCATTCATCCAGGAGCGGACGCTGACGATCAGGATGAGCAGCCACAAGGCGACGAGCCGCTGCTTTCGGTTCGTGTACGTCACGACCGCGGCAGCGGCTTTTTTCAGCCTTTGTTGACCGCGATACCACAGCGCCACGTAAAGCAGAACGCCGCTTGCCAAAACCGCCGGAAGCAAAAACCAGGCCGCTCCCGGCTGGCCGAGATTGGCGAAGACGAGAATCGTCATGAGCGGAGCAAGCGCTTGGCCTGCGTTTCCGCCGACCTGAAAAATCGATTGCCCCAAGCCGCGGCGCGGGCCGGATGCCTGATGCGCAAAACGGGACGCCTCCGGGTGAAAGACAGCGGAGCCGATACCGACACAGGCAACAGCGACGAGAACGAAGGAGTAGCTGCCTGCAAAAGCGAGAGCGAGCATCCCGAGCCCGGAGACGAGCAAGGCAAGCGGAGGCAGAAACGGCTGTGACTTGCGATCGGAGAAGTAACCGACAACAGGCTGCAAGACGGATGCAGTCAGGTTCATGACCAAAAGAATGAAGCCGACTTGTGTGAAGGTCAACGCCAGATTCTTTTCCACGATGGGAAGCAAGGCCGGAATGACCGCTTGCAAGCTGTCGTTCAGCAAATGAACGAGACTGATGGCAAACAGCATGCGATACACGGTAGGTGCTGCTGTTGTTGCCCCAGACGCTTGCAGCGGTGTCGATGTGGCACTCATGTCAGTTCATCTCCATTATTCAGAGTGGGAAAATCGTGCAGCTTCTTGTTCAGTGAGAAGTTGCCGTTGACTTTTTCTCACTGTAGCACGGATGGGCTGGAGGCGTCATCACTGTCTGGATGGAATATGCCGACGAGATATACGCTTCGTCTTCCACGATGAAGTTTTGGGATCGGTAGGTAAATGCAAATGCGTTGTCGAAAAGATGAAGGACGAGACCATGAGCAAAAGGCTGGGAGGAGTGCCGAAGTGCTGAAAGGGATTACCGAATACTGGCTATGCGTGGGTGGAGCCAATGTGGACGTGCAAGGAGTCACTTCTGCCAGATTGCTGCCTGGAACGAGCAATCCGGGGCATGTTCAGCAAGTGGCAGGCGGAGTAGCTCGTAATGTGGCAGAAAATCTGGGATGGCTTGGGGAAGAAGTACAGCTTTTTGCTCTTGTGGGAGAGGATGCTGACGGGGAATGGCTGCGGCAAGTGACGGCCAAAAGCGGAGTATCGACCCACGGGATGTTGCGGATTGCTGGCAAATCGACTGGCAGGTATTTGGCGATTCGCGATCTCGACGGAGAGCTGTACACAGCAGTGGCAGACATGGAAGTCAACGAGGCGTGGACAGAGGAGCTTGTCCGTCAGGCTATGGAGCGCCTGCCGCAAGCTGCCGGTCTGTTTATGGATGCAAACTTGCCCGTGCCGGTCATGCACGCCTTTTTGGAAGAGGCAAACAGGCTGGGAAAAATCGTTGCTGTCGATCCTGTCTCCGTGAAAAAGGCGGAAAAATGGCGGCCCTTTTTGCATGGGGTGCATGTGCTGATTGCGAGCATTGATGAGATAGAAATATTGTCCGGCCAATCGCTGCATTCCTTCAACGATGTGGAAGTATGCGCGAAACGATTGCTCGAACAAGGCGTGCGCCAGTTGATGATCAACTGCGGCGAAGCGGGCCTGTATTTGTGCCGGGAAGCCGAATCGATCTGGATCGCCGCTCCTCCTGCGCCGATTCGCGAAGCGGCATGCGACGCTTTTGCCGCGGGCATTCTTTTTGCGCAGCATCGGACGCCCCTGCTGCGGGAACAAGCGGCCTACGGAATGGCGCTTGCGGAAATGAGCCGCGACAAACATCGCCCTTACAATCTGGAACTGCTCATGCAGCGAAAACAGTCTTTTACTGGAAAAGAGATGCAAATTTTCGAGCGGGAATGAGGGTACATAGAACGGCGTACACTAATTGGGTATTTTGTCCCAAGGAGGAGTGTACATGGAAAAGAAGTCCAACGATGTGAACGGCAAGCAAGAAAGCCACGTGCGTCAAGGCGGCGATTCGCATCGCTCCAAGCAAAAGCAGCCGGATGGGCCAGTGCAAGGTTTTAGCCAGGCGCCAAAAGGTCTGCAATAAACAGCAAACCGATTGTGACCGCTTTGCCCAACGCAAGCGGTCACCTCTTTTTTCGGCAAAAAATGCCGGGACGTTTTTCACAGAAAAAAACTCCTCTATCGACAAAAACGGTAGGGGAGTTTTGCGTGAAAGGAACATTTTTCTACAAATGCAGACAATCCTATGGTACAATACCTGAATCAGATGATTACCAACAGAAGAAAATATTAGTTCATCTGGTTAAGTGGCACTGTTCCCAATTGTGCCTCCCTTTTCTTTTGTCAAAAAGCGTGCGCGAACAAGGAGATTGATACATATGCCAGAAACTGTTGCAAAAACACGCGCTTCTGCTCCGCGCAAGAAGAAGCAGCAGCCAACCCGTAGCCGGAAGCTGCGCAGATTCCTGACGATCTTCGCCTTGACGGTTCTGTTGCTGGTCGGCGGTGTCGCTGGAGCAATTTATTGGAAAATTGAAGACACTCTGGACGAAGTAACGAGCCCTGTAGAAAATGGTTTTACCTCTGAAGTATCCAAAAATGTGGACCCGGTCTATCATTCTGACAAGCCGATGTCCTTCGTCTTGCTCGGCTCCGATTCACGGCCAGAGACAGGCTCGATGAACACGGACGTGATGATTGTCGCGGTAGCCAACCCGGAGACGAAAAAAGTGACGATGGTCTCCATCCCGCGCGATACGCGTGTGAAAATTCCGGGATATCGCGATTATCACAAAATCAACTCGGTTTACGCCAACGGCGAGGCTGAGCGCAGACAGGCCGAGCGAAACAAGCAGACGCCGACAGAGGACGGAATTTCGCTCACGAAGAAAACATTGAACGAAATTTTGGGGATTCCCATCGAACATTACGTAGCGGTCGATTTTGATGGCTTCAAAGCTGTGATCGACGAGCTGGGCGGTGTCGAGGTCAATGTCGACCGCAAGCTCGTTTACGACGATCCGACTGACGATACGCACATCAACCTCAATCCTGGACTGCAGAAGCTGAATGGCGAGCAGGCGCTTGGCTATGTGCGCCACCGCCACGACAATCGGGGAACCAAGTATTACTCCAGCGATTTCGACCGCAATCGACGCCAGCAGGAAGTGATTCGTGCCGTCGTTGACAAGGTAGGCTCCCTGGATGGATTGACCAAAGTTTTCAACATCATGGACGTAGGGAAAAAGCATATACATACGGACCTGTCCAAAGAACAAATCAAGGGACTCGCGTACGACTTCAAAGGATTTAGCGCTTCGACGCTGACGACGCTGGACAACGGCGCTTATTGGCAAGGCGGCTATACGTTCCTGGAAAAAGAGAAGCTCGATCTGATTCGCGATTCCTTGCAAGCGGAAATGGGCGTGTCCGGCAATGTAGTAGCAAAGCTGAACAACTCCCCGACATTGGGATCAGGGGAATCAACTGTGTCGGCATCGAGCAGCAACCGATCGACCAAAAAGAAAACGACGGAGTCGGCAGCTTCGGCCAAGCCGAAAGCAAGCGAAGAGACGAAAAAGTCGACGGAACAGGAAGTCGCAGAGGGCGAGGAAAGCGTGACGGATGGAACGACTCCACCGCCAGATGTAGCGAATCCGGAACAGCCGGGCCAGACGACTACACCTGAGTCGCAGACGACAGTTCCGAATGGGACTGTCATCCAGCAGCCTCCTGCCGTTCCAGCAGGAAATAGCGGGACTACGGCACCACCTCCCGATATCGTTTCTCCGCCTGCAACCGGACAGGACGGCGGAGCACCAGCATCGAACCCGACAACGACTCCATCATAGCAAGCAGGCAAAGCACCCGTTTCTTGAAAAAGAGCGGGTGCTTTTTAATGAGGCTGGCAAAACGTTGCCAAGCCTTTTCTGTTTTCAATAGAACTTTTTTTATAAAAAATGAAACGAAAGGTTTAGAAAACACCAAATTCGTGGTACAATAATAATATGCTGATAAGACAGATTAATCAGAAAAATACTTACCTGACTGGAGGGATTTGGATGACGATTTTCTTGGTGAACCTGTTTCTGGTGATTGCCTTTGTGTACCTGATCAGCCGCCAACAAAATGAAGAGCTTGTGTACGATGAAGATTTTTTCCTCCAGAACCCCTCAGCGCTGGAAGAATATCAGCAAATGCCGATCGATTTCCAACACGCCTTTTTCCGCAAGCATAAAGAGTGGATCAAGGAAAAATATATGCGCGGGGAAAGCTACATTTTAGGCTATTGCCCAAACAAAGAAGTAAGACGCGCCTGGCTCTCTGAATTTATGAATCAAAAAAATATGAACAATACACCGACCCCTTCCTGAGCGAAGGGGTTTTTCGCGCACCGGGCAATCGTGCTATACTTCTAGCTGGATAGGGAATAACGCATTTACAGGAGGAACCATTTACCGTGCTGCAATTATTGGTAGAAAAACTAAATCAACTGCTGTCTACACGAGGGATGATTACGGATGTCGTTTTGCGTTCGGATCGCTCCTTGCTGGAAGACGAAGAAATGCGCGAGGTCATGATCACCTTCGCAAGCTCTTTTGAAGAGGAACAGCCGACGGCAACGATTCATCTTTTTTTGCTGGAAGACGAGCAGAGCTGCGAAGTTGAGGTAGAGATTCAATATCCGGGCAAACTCCAGGAAAAACAGGTTCAGGACTTGTGGGAGCAGGCGAGAGGGCGGGTAGCAGAATGCTCGGTTACCGAGAAACGCCGCTATACCGAGCCAGGCAAGCTGGTGGAGGCATCTGTACAGGTGGACTACCACTTTGTCGTGCAGACGCCAGAGCGTGCAGAGCAAGAGACCGCGCTGAACGAGACGCTGGAGCGGTTTGCAGCGGATTTGGGAGAGCTGGTCAAGCTGGGATAAGCCGGGACGAGCAAAGCGAAGCACAGGCCGGGAGGGACACCTCTCGGCTTTTTTTGCTTCCCGGTCTAGAAAGAAAGGCAAGCGGTTTGCTGCAAAGGCGGCAGGCGCTCCCCATGTTTTGTTTGTTTTGCGGAAACAGCGGGCAGGATTTGCGGGCAGAGATGCAGAATCGATTAAACAGAAAATGAATGAGCATTCATTCTTGTTTGAGGGGGTCCTATCATGAAGCTTGCAAATGTCCAACAGCCGATCCGGCTCGGAGCGATGACACTGCCGAATCGGATCATCATGGGCTCGATGCACGTCGGGCTGGAGAAGCTGCCGAACGGCGTAGAGCGCCTCGCAGATTTTTATGCGGAGCGAGCCAGCGGGGGAGCAGGATTGATCGTGACGGGAGGAGCGGCTGTGCTGCCGGAGGGTGGCATGGGTGAGGTCTACTGCAACGTGTTTCTCGATGAACATATCGAACAGCTCAGGATCATTACAGAAAAAGTGCACCAGCAAAAGGGCAAAATCGCGTTGCAACTGTTCCATGCGGGCCGCTACGCGTACAAAGAGGTGACAGGACTCGATCCGGTAGCTCCCTCGCCGTTGCAGGCGCCGATCAATCGCACACAGCCGCGGGAGCTGGACGAGGCTGGCATTGAACGGACGATTGCCGCTTTTGCCAGTGGTGCGGTGCGGGCGCAGAAAGCTGGTTTTGACGCTGTCGAAATCATGGGGTCGGAAGGGTATTTGATCAATCAGTTTCTCTCTCCTGTGACCAACCAGCGGCAGGATGAATGGGGAGGAGACTTTGGGCGGCGGACACGCTTTGGGGTGGAAGTAGCGAAGCGCGTGCGGGAAGCAGTTGGCCGTGATTTTCCTGTGTTGTTCCGAATGTCCGGGCTTGATCTGATTCCGGACAGCACCACGATCGAAGAAACGCTGCAATTCGCCCGGATGCTGGAGGAGGCCGGGGTTGACGCGCTCAATATCGGGATTGGCTGGCATGAATCGAAAGTGCCGACGATCTCCATGATGGTGCCGCGCGGAGCGTATGTGTGGGTCGCCCAGCAAGTCAAAGAGGCTGTCCACATCCCGGTCATCGCCAGCAACCGGATCAACGACATCCGTCACGCAGAAGAAATTTTGCAGGCTGGCCGCTGCGATCTCGTTTCGCTGGCCCGTCCGTTTTTGGCTGACCCGCAAATCGTCGCGAAAAGCGTTCAGGGACGTTTTGATGAAGTCAATACGTGCATCGCCTGTAACCAAGCTTGCCTCGATCATATTTTCGATGGCAAGGTCGCATCCTGTCTGGTCAACCCGATGGTCGGCAGAGAGGTGGAGTGGGCGTTGGCACAGGCAACTGTCCGCAAAAAGGTCGCGGTCGTGGGCGCTGGCCCTGCCGGATTGGAAGCAGCCCGCGTGCTGGCTGAGCGGGGGCACGAGGTTGTTCTGTTCGAAAAGCAGGAGCGCATCGGCGGGCAGTTGAACTACGCGCGACAAGTGCCAGGCAAGGCCGAATTTAACGAGACGTTGCGCTATTATCAGACGCAGCTGGTCAAGCTGGGGGTAGAAGTCAGGCTGGGCACAGAAGCGAGCGCGGACGAATTGGTGCGCGAAGGCTTTGCGGAAGTCGTCATCGCGACAGGGGTTGTTCCGCGCAGACCGGAGATTGCGGGCCAGGAGATGCCGCACGTCGTCATGTACAATGAAGTGTTTGAGCACAAGGTAAAGGTCGCAAGCAAGGTCGTGATCGTGGGCGCAGGGGGAATTGCCTGTGACTTGTCCCACTTGCTCGTCCATGACGAGGTGATCTCACCGGAAGCAGCGGAGTATTTGCTCGCGTATCGGATTTTGGATGCGAAAGCTCTGCACAAGCTGCAAACAGGCAAAAGAAAGGTCTTCATGCTGCGCAGGGGCAAGCACGTCGGCACCGGGCTGGGCAAAACGACGCGCTGGGCGACTTTGGCCTATTTAAAGCAAAACGGCGTAGAGATGCTGACCGAGATCGAGTACAAGCGGATCGCCGAAGAAGGCGTGTACATTACCCGCAATGGCGAAGAGCAGGTCATCCCGGCTGATACGGTGATCATCGCGGCGGGAGCTACGCCGAATGATGCCTTGTATCACGCGCTTGCAGGACGCATTCCGGTGCATTTGATCGGCGGCGCAAAAGAGGCAGGGGAGCTGGACGCCAAGCGGGCGATTTTGGAAGGAGCACAGGTGGGAAGGGCGATTTGATGCCCTGCAAAAGTTTTTCTATTCCGAAAATACATTGGATCGTGTATGATGAAAAAAGTATGTCGTCTTTTTAGAACTTTTGTCGAATCGCTTTTCAACATACTTAAATTCTTGCACAATGGAAGCATACTGTTCAAATTCATTTGATTGGGGGCTTTCGCCTTGATGAACCATAACGGCATTCTATTAGGAAAGCGTTACTTCCTGTACTCCACTGCACCTGTAGCAGAAGTGGAGGGATGGACGTTTACGATTGCCCCGGGGTTTAAGATGATTGCAGGTGGTAGTGCTAACCCACTTCAGACACTTATCAGCGTTTACCGTGAAAATGAAAAGGTTGCTCAACTCGTGCTTCATCATAGACGTTCCGACTCAGATGTCACCGTGCAGGCCGTCTCCAGCGAGCTGCTGCTGGAAATCGCGCCAGCGACCAGAACTGTGAGTGTGGCAGAGAAGTTGTAAGGCACCCTGAGCAGGGTGCTTTTCGCTTTTTTCCCCTCTACATAGATACAGGCGAGGAGGCCGAAGAATTTGACAGCAAACGAATGGCAAGTAGGCGAGCTGCAACTTACGTGGCTCAGAGGCGGTTTGACCCAGCTCGACGGGGGAGCGATGTTTGGCGTGGTTCCCAAGCCGTTGTGGAGCAAACGCTATCCGCCCAACGAAAGCAATCAGATTCCGCTTCGGGCAGACCCGATTTTGATTCAGGCGTATGGCAAACGCATTTTGATCGAATCCGGCATGGGGAACGATCGGCTGACAGAAAAGCAGAAGCGCAACTTCGGCCTCGTGGAAGAATCGCAAGTAAAAGAATCGCTGGCGGCAAAAGGCTTGACGCCTGCTGATATTGATATCATCATCATGACGCACATGCACTACGACCACGCAAATGGACTCGTATCCGTACAGGACGGGCAGCATGTCTCGACTTTTCCGAACGCCGTCATTTACGTACAAGAGCAGGAATGGGCGGAAATGCGAGAGCCCAACATTCGTTCCCGCAATACATACTGGGAAGAAAACTGGCGCCCGATTGAAGCGCAAGTGCAAACATACGGCGACACGCTGGAGGTCGTTCCCGGCATTAGCTTGCATCACACGGGCGGCCACAGCCAGGGACATGCCATCGTCCGCATGGAAAGCGGCGGTCAACTGCTTTTGCATCTCGCAGACATCATGCCGACGCACACCCACCACAATCCGCTGTGGGTCATGGCGTACGACGACTACCCGATGACGTCGATTTTCGCGAAAGAAGAATGGATACTCGGCGGCATCCAGCAAGGAGCCTGGTTCACGTTTTATCACGACGCCGTCTACCGGGCGGTCAAGCTCAATGAAAAAGGCGAAATCATCGAGCACATCAAAATAGAAGCGTAAAGGCCGGGAGATCCCCGGCTTTTTTTTGCAAGTTAGCAGCTATCGAATTTTTGATAAGTCTCATAGAAATTTTTCATAATCCAAAAATTTTGAATGCTCATTGACGAACCATAGACTCCTCACTACAATAGGAACATCACAGAGCGTCTGTTCTGGTAGCAAGGCGCAAGCAGAACAGTTGTGGGGAGAAGAGAGCATGAGCTGGACTAAAAAACGTTTGCAGGAGTACCACCCGATCGTCTGGTCGCTGATTGTCGGGACTGTGTTTGTCAGGGCTGCTAGTTCGATGAGCATGCCGTTTTTGTTTTTATACTTGTCGAATCATACCGATATGGATTTGGCGATGATCGGTTTGACGATCGGAGCTGGCCCATTAGCCGGGACGATTGGCGGTTTTATTGCCGGGACGTTGTCGGACCGAATCGGACGCAGACGGGTCATGCTGGGGGCGTTGTACGTCTGGACGCTCGTCTTTATCGGCTTTGCGATCAGCAAAAACCCGTTGGTCTTGCTGTTCCTCAATATGGCTGGCGGGCTCTGTCGCTCGTTTTATGAGCCGGTCTCGCAGGCGCTGATGGCGGATGTGACGCCGCCGGAAAAACGGTTTCGCGTATTCGGCCTTCGCTATACGGCGATCAACGTAGGGGTAGCGGTCGGTCCGATTGCGGGCGCTGTGCTGGCGAAGACGTCCGTCGCGCTGCCTTTTATGATTACCGCGCTCATTTACTTGCTGTACGTCATCAGCTTGCAAAGATTGCTGAACAAGTTCGGGATCAAGCAAATCGAGGGGCAAAAGAAAGAGACGATTACTTTTGGCCGCGCCTTCAGCGTAGTCGTGAACGACAAGGCATTCCGCCTGTACATGATTGCCGGGGTGCTGGGAGCGGTCGGCTATTCGCAAATGTCCTCCACGCTCGCCAAGTTCACGGAGATGACAGTGGCGTCCGGTGCGGAGCTGTTCGCGATTCTCATGAGCATCAATGCAGTTGTCGTCGTGCTCATGCAGATGCCTTTGACTAGATGGGCAGAAAAAAAGACGCCCCTCACCGCAATTGTGGTCGGAAACGTCATGTATGCACTGGGCGATATCGGCTACGCGTTCGCTGGCTCCTGGGCGCTTTTCATCATCGCCATGGTATTGTTTACGTTCGGTGAAATCTTGACCTTTACCGCAGGTGACGTTCTGATTGACCGCATGGCGCCGGAAGGAATGCGCGGCAGCTACTACGGTGCCAAAAGCTTCAGCAACCTCGGGCAGTTCATCGGTCCGTGGATGGGCGGCATGCTGCTCGGGCTTTACGGCGGGACGACGCTGTTCTTGACCGTAGCCGCCTTTTCCATGGTCAGTAGCGCCTTCCAGTGGGCAGGTCAGCGGGTGTACTTCGCCACGCACGGCAAATCGCTGAACGAGGCGCGGGTGGAATCACTCTAGCGCCTGCATGATCCGCTCGGCGATCCGCGAATACCCTTCCGTGTTCGGATGGAAATGATCGGTGTACAAGTACGACTGTTCCTTGCGCAAGAACATGTCATAAGTCGGGACGACGAATACTTGCGGGTAGCGGGCCGCGATTTGCGAGGCGGAGTTGTTCCAGTCCAGGACGGGTTGCACCGTATCCACAGCCGCTTCCGTATTGCCGAACGGGTTGTACAAAGAAGTGTAGACGATCGTCGCCTTTTTGTTCAGCGCACGAATTTGTCGAATGATCTCCTCATAGTTGGTCGTAAGCCTGTCAATGGCTGCGGCCACTTTTTCTTGTTCAATCGTGTAAAGTCCTCCGGTTTGCCTGAACAAGTCGTTGCCGCCGATGGTGAACAAGATCAGGTCGGCATCGGCAATCAGCGTTTTGACCTGTGCTTCGGACATTTGCTTGAGCAGGTCGGTCGACTCTTGTCCGTTAATCGCGAGGTTGGTAAACGTGATCGAGTGGCCCGCCTTTTTTTCCAACGCTTGCCGGACGAGCCCGACGTATCCTTGACCGTTTGCATCGCCGGCACCGCGTGTGAGCGAGTCACCGAGCGCGACGATTTTGCGGACGCCTTCAGCAGGCAAAGGCGCTGGCGTTTTCGCGGATTCGGCAGGGGATGTTCCTGTAGCGGGGGCCAACTGCTGCGGGTTCATCGCCAGGACAAAGCCTGTAGCCAAGAGCAAAAAGGACAGAAATGACAGCAACCCTGCGGTCCGCCAGAGAAGTTTGCCGGATGTGCGCATCGGCTATCCTCCTATTCGATGTGAAGTGAACAGACATGGTATAATGTGGTTGGACATCTTATGCCAGTGTACCATAAACGCAGAGCTTGCGTCAGTCGCGGGCAGCGCAAACAAAGACAGGAGGGCGCACATTGGGCGATACGGTCCTCGCAGTATCAGGATTGCAAAAAACAATCGGCAAAAAGCAGATTATTCACGATATTACTTTTGAAGTGCTCGCCGGAGAAGTGTTTGGTTTTCTCGGGCCAAACGGAGCGGGCAAGACGACGACGATCCGCATGCTGGTCGGTCTGGCAAAAGCAGATGGCGGAGACATTCGCATCGGGGGAGTATCGCTGCGCGACAATTTCCCGGAAGCGATCGCGCAAGTTGGCTGCATCGTGGAAAATCCCGAGTTGTACAAATTTTTGACGGGAAGAGAAAACCTGGAGCAATTTGCCCGCATGAGCGGCGGGATTGCGCCGGAGCGGATAGAGGAGATCGTGCGCTTCGTCGATCTGGAACGGGCGATTGACGACAAGGTCAAGACGTACTCGCTCGGGATGAGACAGCGGCTGGGAATCGCGCAGGCGCTGTTGCACCGACCGAAAATCTTGATTCTCGACGAGCCGACAAACGGACTGGACCCGGCTGGCATCCGCGAAATGCGCCAGTTTATCCGGCGGCTTGCAGAGGAAGAGGGACTTGCTGTGTTCATTTCCAGCCATCTGCTCAGCGAGATCGAGATGATGTGCGATCGGGTAGCGATTATTAGCCAGGGGAAGGTTATTTCTGTTGGGCTGGTGACTGAGCTGATGGAGCAGTTTGCCGATCAGGTGGAATGGACCATCTCCGCTGCGCATATGCAAAAGGCAATGGACGTGCTGCGTAGGCATAAGGCTGTGACGGAGATTGCCGCGGTCGGAGAAGACCGATTGAAAACGCACATGGATATGGAACGGGTAGGAGAAGTCAACCAGGCGCTGGTTCAGGCAGGCGTTCCGGTCGTGGGAATTGCCACGAAAACGGTGACGCTCGAAGACTTGTTCCTGACGTTGACAGGAGGGGGAGAAAAATGAATCCAAGCATGCTGGGCCTCGTCCAAAATGAAACGGTCAAACTGCTGCGCCGCCGCCGCTTCCTCGTCGTCGTGCTGATTCTGGCGATCCTCATCCCGATTTTTACATACGCGCAGTATCGTTCTGTGATCACCACCCAGGAGCGCATGGGCACGACTGACTGGCGTCCGCTTTTGACCCAGCAAATCGTCGATATGCAAAACAGGCTTGCCTCCAGCCGCCTCCCGGACGAATGGCGCGACATCATTAAAATCCGCATTCAGCAACAGCAATATTATCTCGACCACGATATCAACCCGATGGCGCCTGGAGGTCCGACTTTTGCCCGCGGCTTTATGGATCAGACGATCTCCATGTTTTTGCCGATGATCATCGTCATTTTGGCAGTCGATATCGTCTCGGCGGAATTGAGCGAAGGGACGATCAAGCTGTTGTTGACCAGACCCGTTCGGCGCTGGAAGGTGTTGACCAGCAAGTACATCACTTTGCTGCTGTTTACGTCCTTGACCGTGGTGATGACGCTGTTTATGGCTTATTCGCTGTCAGGCTTCGTCTTTGGCTATTCCGGATGGGACTTGCCTGTGCTCACCGGCTTCGAAGTGGCAGGCGGAGAGTTGCAGACAGCAGGGGCGTTCATGTTGCCGCAGTGGCAGTTTTTGCTCATGCAGTACGGACTGGGCTGGTTCGTGTGCCTCGTAGTCGGAACGATCACGTTCATGGTTTCCGTGCTGATCCGCAGCGCCGCCGCCGGGATGGGAGTCATGATGGCGGCCCTGATCAGCGGCATGATCCTGACCCAGATGGCCTCTTCCTGGGAGTCGTCCAAATACTTGTTCGTCGTCAATTTGCAGTTGACCGATTATTTGAACGGCACACTGCCTCCGATCAAAGGAATGACGCTTCCGTTTTCCTTGACTGTGCTGAGTATATGGGCCGTAGCTGCTCTGATCGTAGCCTACACCGTCTTTATCCGCCGGGACGTCACTTCCTAATTTGGAAAAAAGCGCTACCTTTTTCCTTCTCGTTCGTATTTACTGAGAGGATCAGGAATGGCAACGAGAGGAGATTGACGAGAGAGTATGGACGTATTATGGAAATGCGGGACAGTCGCTTTGACAAGCATGCTTGAATTGTGGGGAGCGATTCCCGTTGGATTTTTATTGCAGTTGCCGCCGTTTTTGACGGGGCTGTTCAGTGCCATTGGTGCAATAGCAAGCGCGGGTATCGTCATCTTTTTGGGCGGCTCCCTGCGAAGCTGGCTGATGAAACGTGTGGAGAAAAAGGGGAAAAACCAAGGACGAATGGGGCGCATTTGGGAGAAGTACGGCGTCATCGGACTTGGACTGGCCTCGCCACTGTTAACTGGCGCTCCGCTCGGTGCTGCGATCGGGATTTCGCTCGGCGCACCAGTCGGCAAGCTGATGTGGTGGATGTCGATCGGCATTGTTTTATGGAGCATCATCCTGACTGTAGCCGTTGCGTACGGCTTGCTTACGTTCCTCACACTGTAGAGGCCCACGAAGGCAACCGCTGCTTTTGGCTAGTGGAAATTTTGCATACGAAGATCAATAGATGAATAAGGAAAACATAGGAAAGCGGGGGATCATTCATGAGTGAGAAAAAGGAAGTGCTGGTGCCTGAACTGGAGGAGTTGCTGCACAAGTTTACCGAGTTGTTGACAGGCGAAGCGACGCCGGAGCGGATCGAGATGGTGAAAGTATGGTGTTTGTATACGACGATGGCAAAAGCAATGCCGCCGCTCATCCAGCATTGGGGCAGCGAGCCGGAGCATCAGGATGCCCGCAATCAGATCAGAGAGATTATCGAGCAAATCAAGCAGTGGAACCAGGCTAAAAATCAGACCCATTAATAAAAGAAGAAACGCCGCCTTTTGTGCTTCATGGCAAAAGGCGGCGTTTTTTGGTGTGCAAAAACCTTATTCCGTCAGAGTGGCGTCGGCTAACCGAATCTCCAAGTATCGCATAGGAGCAAGCTCGCCCCGATAGCTCAGTTTTCCTGCTCGGATTAACTCCTGAATCCGTTGCAACAAATACATGTCACCGATGCACTGCTCGCTGCGGCCCATCACCTCGCCAATGACGCGGCCGGCTTTCTGGAACGAACGGGTGGAGCACTGAAGCAGTGCCGCATCGTAGTAATCTTCCGGCACCGCTTGAACCAGCCCGTTTTCGATAATGCGCAGGCGGCTGGTGGAGTGCAGCCAATGAGCTTCCCAGTCATGCACCCATTCCTCGATTTGAGCGCTAGACAAGCTTGCTTTTGTCTCCCATGCACCATGGAGACGTTCCGAATAAATCTCGCCGACACTTCTGATCACATACGGAATGGTGTTGTTCTCTTCATCTGTGACGGTGTAGTGGATGCGCTGACTATAGGCGGACACATCCACGGCTTCGAAGCGGATTGCTTTGGATTGGAGCATGGAGACGACGTAACGTATCCCGAGCTGATCGGAAGTGCACCGTCCGCCATGCCACAAAACAACCGTGCTGCCTGCGGGGATGTCGGCAGCGAACGTCCGGTCTTGCTGAAATTGTTGGGCGAACAGCTCCAAATCCTCCTGAAAGTCAGGTTCTGTTGCGACGAGCAAGTTTTTGAACCATTGCCAGCGTTGCTCCATTCCATCCTCGGTAGTCAAATGGGCAATCGGGCCGATCGAGAAGTCATCGCGAAGGCAAATGATCGAGCCTGGCAGCCTGGCTGCACGCAGAAATACGCGCAACGTCCCACACGCAGAATCGCCGAAGCCGATATGAAAAGTTTGCATATCTTTTCTCCTTTTCCTGTTTCTGAAAGGGCAACCCTCTTGATTATAGCAGACAGTCGGAAGCGAACAGGGCAAAAGGAGAAGACGCGAAAGCTGTTTGTCTAGTCGTTCAAGCTTTTTGCGAAGGAGCAGCCAGCACCTCTTTTCGTCTTAGCATAGGCAGGACAAACAAAATGCTGACGGCAAACAACAGGCCCGCACCACCGAAAAGCAAGGGAAGGGAATACAGGCTTTTCAGCCATCCCGCGATGCTCATGGAGACGACCATCGTTCCCATAAACAGGGGAGTCAGGACGCCGTTTACCCGGCCGATATACGCTGCATCGCTCGTTTTCAGCAGAAGCGTGTTGATTCCGACGTGAATGCACGGGAAGAACAGACCGTTGATAAACTGGAAAAACATGACTGCCCACAATGCGGTAGACAGGCTGTTCCCGAAAGTCCCGATGGCGCTTATGAGCAGACCAGCAGCAATCAGCATTTGCGGTGAGACTTTTTTCGCGACATTCATGACGGCACCGCCACCGATCAGCATCGCGGCTCCGTTGACCATCATCAGCCATTGCAAATATTCCTTGGGGAGCCCGAGGCGTTCGACGACCAAAAAGACAAACAGCGGCTGAATCAAGCCAGATGCCAGCCCGATGCAAGTGAAGATCGCGCCGAGCGCGCGCAAGGAAGGTTTTGACCACACATAGCGGAACCCGGCTGCAAACTCGGTCCAGAAGCTTTCGCCAGTGTGATTTTTTTGCCCGTCCTCGTCGCGCGGGAGCTGGAACAAAACGACAGCGGAGAGGACAAAAGAGACGCCCATCACGCCAATGGCGGACGAGATCCCGAAAGATTGGTAGAGGAGAGTGCCGAGAGCCGGACCAATTACCATGAACACTGCCATCATCGTCTGAAACATCGCCATGGCAGGTTGCAATTCGTGTCCGGGAACGTGAAGCTTCAACAGTTTCATGCCAGAAGGCTGCGAGAACTGGGAGAGCGTCGCCGAGATCAAGGTGGCGAAAAAGACTGCCTTCCATGTGCCGAGCACGAGGGTGAGCAACACAGCGCCAACAGAGAGCGCACTAAGCAAGTCGCAGATGATCATCGTTTTTCTCGGGCGCCAGCGGTCCGCAAATGTCCCGCCGATGATGGAAAACAGAAAGATCGGGCCAAACTGCGCGACGGAAATCAGGGAAACGGCGTAAGGGTCGTTGTTCGTCTGATCCATGACAAACAAAAGAATCGCGAAGTTGCGAACCCAGACGCCGATTTGCAAAAGCGCTCCTGACAACAGGATGGTGCGAAAATACGTATTTTGAAACAGGGACGAGCGGGGAGGTGAAGCATTAGACATGTGGATGCACTCCTTTTCAATAAACAAAAGTTGTTTTTGTTTATGTTATAACAAACATTATACACATTAGTTTAAAGTGATCAATACCGTACTAAAACTTTTCCATCCCCCGACCCGGCCGCTCGAAGCCAGGCTTGGCAAATAAAAAAAGACACGAGCCTGATGGAACAGGTCGTGTCTTTGGAAAATCGTGTTTTCGTTAAGGCTTCCAGGTCAGTTGCTTGGAAGCTTCAATCAATTCGTCCAGCGAAACACCGTGGGCGGTTATCACTACGTACAGGGACTGATTATTGGACTGGGCGTTGAAATGGACCGCGTGCTCCGCGACCGCATTTTTCGCGTCCTTGTTGTCAAACGAGACGGCAATAGCTTGCTCGCCATTGACTGCAAACAGCTGAG
Organism: Brevibacillus sp. HD3.3A; assembly: GCF_013284375.2. NCBI lineage: Bacteria > Bacillati > Bacillota > Bacilli > Caryophanales > Paenibacillaceae > Brevibacillus > Brevibacillus sp. HD3.3A. The sequence goes on along the minus strand of NZ_CP085874.1, from coordinate 4,172,525 downwards.
TGGCGGAAAACGTTCCGGGAATCGACAAGCTGCGTTTGCCTTGTGTGTTCCGTACTACGTCGATCCGAATCCAGTCGTTGTTGCGCTTGTAATCAGCGGCCAGATGCGTTACTTTTTGGCTCGTTTCTGATTCGTATTGCACGGAAATCGAGCTTAGCGAAAAGCTGTTCGGGTTTTGGGCCAGCACGGGAACGGGCATATCGGACGCTTGTACGGCTGTATCTGTATCCGTAAAGGTCGACAGCGTGATCGGCTGTTTGGCTGCCATGGCCAACGACGGGCCGACGAGTCCGTTTTCGCTGTTCTCTTGCTCGGGCACGGCGGTCATTCCCATAGGCTGATCGGCCGTGATCGCGGGTGCCCCGCCTTTTTTCGCAGCCATCAGGGCGTTCTCGGCGACGTTTTCTTCGCTTGCCGCGTTTTCTTTGGCATTCACCGCAGGTACTTTGGCAGTCGGTTGACTTCGGGCAGCCGCAGCCCCCTGGTTTTCCGGCTGAGCGGTGCGCGCTTGCGGCGGCGCCGCTTTGCTTTGCTGCGTGTCGTCCAGCGCAACAAGGGCATTGGCGGCAGCTGGCGCGGCATCACCGTTCGGATTAACTGCTGCTGCCGCTCCTGTGGACGGAGTAGCCGCTTCGTTTTGCTTCGCCATTGGCTGACTGCTGCCGCCTGTTGCACCTGTTGTCGCCTGGGCTGGTGCAGGAGGAGCGGCTGGAGCTGTCTCTTGCGCTTGCGTCGCATTGCCGCTGTACGCCACGATTTGATTGCTTGCGCTTGCCTGATTGGCTTCCGGTTGGGCGGCTGTCTGCATCATCTGATCGTCCTGAAGCTGCTGATAGCTCAGGAAGCCCACTGCCAGGAGGACTGCTGCGGCGCTGACCCAGGCGAATGAAGGGAAGCCTTTGGGCCGACGCTTGCTGGTTGCTGGTGCTGCCGCTTGCTGTGGAAGCACAGCGACGGTTGCGGTGGCGGCATGAGGGGGCACACCTTGTCCTGCGTTCTGGTAGATGGCTTGCATAATCCGCTCTTCCAGATTCGCTTGGGGCAGTGGAACCTCCTTCAAGAACTGCACCTCCTCTTCTGTTGTCATTTGCGTTTCAATCCATGCGATGCACTCCTCACAAGTTTCTATATGAGAGAAAATATCGCTGTCTGTGTCATCTAGCCATGCTTTTCTAAATGCCTGGCAGTTCATGTACGAGTCCCCCTTCCTTGCGGGTTAACAATTTTGCGAGTTCTTGGCGAGCGCGCAAGTAGCGGACGCGTGCTGTAGACTCGGCGATGCCGAGAAGAGTTGCAATTTTTTCAAACGGATACTCATGCGTGCAACGCAGAACGATTACTTCCCGGTAAGTATCCGACAGCAAGGCGAATGCTTCCTGGATTTCCCTGCGCTGCTCCTTGTTCATGAGCGAATCCTGCGGAGATTCGTCTCGTGTATTGGACGGCACGTACGCCAATTGCTCGTCAGAGTCGTGAAACTTTCGGCGGCGCAAAAAATCGATACTCTTGTTGCGGGCAAGCGTATGTAACCAGGATGAAAACTGCGAGTCGCCTCGAAACGTAGACAGTTTTTCATACGCCTTGACGAACACTTCCTGAGTAAGATCTTCTGCATCAGCGCGATTGTTCACCATTTTGTAGATAAAAACGTAGATCATATGCTGATATCGCTGGATGAGGTCGCGATACCCTTCAATTTCGCCCTGAAGAATCCGCTGAATGATTTCGGCGTCGGATTGCATTGAATCTCCGGCCTCCCTTCCCTCTATGTGACGCTGGCTTCTGTCGAAACGTTTCAGACCAGCATCTCGTTTTCTATAATTTCGTATGGATAGCCTTGTTCTACGAGAAAAAGCTGACGATGGAGCGAAAACTCCTGCTCTCTCGTATCGCGTGTAACGAGTGTATAAAAGTGGGCAGTGTTGTTGTCCGTTTTCGGTCGCAAGATGCGTCCCAGGCGCTGTGCTTCTTCCTGACGGGAGCCGAACGTGCCGGAAATTTGAATCGCGACGTTGGCGTCCGGCAAATCGACGGCAAAATTGGCTACCTTGGAGACGATCAGGCGTGTGATTTCCCCTTTTTTAAATTGTTCGTACAGCGTCTCGCGCTCTTTTTCCGGGACTTTGCCCGTAATCAGCGGAAGCTGCAAGGCGGTTGCCATTTGCTCCAGTTGATCGACGTACTGGCCGATGATCAACACTCTGTCGCCCTCGTGGCGGTCGAGCAGCTTGCGGACCACTTCGAGCTTTTTCGGGTTTTCGGCAGCGATCCGGAACTTTTGCCGGGCGGTTGCATGTGCGTACGCTTCCCGCCATTTTGGCTCAAAAGGCAGCCTGATTTCGCGGCAACGCGCTTCCGCAATCCAGCCAGCTTCCTCCATCGCTTTCCAGGGAACCTCGTACTTTTTCGGGCCGATCAACGTAAAGACGTCTTCTTCCCGGCCGTCTTCCCTGACGAGCGTGGCGGTCAACCCGAGTCGGCGTGTAGCCTGGATGCCGGAAGTAACACGAAAGACAGGTGCAGGCAGCAAATGCACCTCATCGTAAATAATAAGCCCCCAGTCACGCTCTGAAAAGAGTTTCATATGAGGAAATTCATCCAGAGAGGTGGGGCGGTATGTGAGAATTTGATAAGTTGCCACAGTTATCGGCTTTACTTCCTTGTGATCTCCGGTGTATTCGCCAACAAGATCGGGGTCCAGTTCGGTTTTGTCCAGCAGCTCGGAAATCCACTGGCGCACGGAGGTCGTATTCGTCGTCAAAATAAGGGTAGCGGTCTGCAATTGCGCAATCGCGCCAATGCCGATGACCGTTTTCCCGGCTCCACAGGGCAGGACGAGCACGCCGCTGCCACCCGTAACCGCGCCGCCCAAGTGAAAAGCATCGACAGCGTCTTTTTGATAGGAGCGCAAAGCAAACGGCTTGCCCGACGCACTGGTCTGCCGCAAGCTGACCGGACAGGCTTCTCCTTGCGAATACCCCGCCAAATCCTGCACAGGCAGTCCAAGCTTGATCAGCTCCTGCTTGATCAGCCCGCGTGCGTAGCTTTTGAGTGTATAGCCTTCTTCGAACAAGGCCGCGATCGATTTGTATCCGGTCAGCTCTGTGAGAACAAGAGGATCGTCACTATTTAATACGAGATCATCCCCGTGACGTTCCAACCGAATCAGCCCGTATTTGCGCATCGTTTCTTCTATTTCTTTGACGAGCGTTGGCGGCACGCCGTATTTGCTGTATGCGCCAAGCACTCCTGTTACTTCATTCGGGGAAAGTCCGCTGGCTGCCGCATTCCACAGCGACAACGGGGTAATCCGGTATGTATGGATGTACTCCGGACTTTTCAGCAATTCGCAAAAACCGCTGATGGCCTGTCTTGCCTCCGCAAACAACGGATGTTGTGTTTCCAATAATACAGTGCGATCGCTTTGGACGATCATCGGCAAGTCTGGACGATAAGACAAAAGATTCACCTCGTTACAAACGGCATATGAATCAGCACTATGGTATCACAATCCGGAAAAGAAAGAAAAACAGACAGGTAACATTTGCGATAGGATGGGAAACAATATCCCAAAGCAATGGACGGAAAGGGAGGCGGGGAGAATGGGAATGTGGGGAAGCTTGTTTAACTTGGGTTTGGTCTTGATCCTCGTTTTCCTCAACGGCTTCTTCGTTGCAACCGAGTTTGCCGTGGTGAAAGTGAGGGAGTCGCGCATTGCCCAGCTCGTGGCAGAAGGCAACAAACGGGCGGAGAACGTGGAGCAAGTCATCCACAATTTGGATGCTTATTTGTCTGCCTGCCAATTGGGCATCACTCTCGCCTCGCTCGGACTCGGCTGGCTTGGCGAGCCTGCTGTGGCTCACTTGCTGCATCCGGTATTTCGCTACTTCCAGCTGAACGAGACGCTGGTGAGCAGCATTTCCTTTATTATTGCGTTTTCCGTGATCACTTTTTTGCATATCGTGCTGGGCGAACTGGCTCCGAAGACACTTGCGATTCAGCGCACCGAAATGGTCGTGCTCGCTGTCAGTCGGCCGATCCAGCTGTTTCACAAAGTCATGTATCCGTTTATCGCTTTGCTGAACTGGTCGGCAAGCCGCATCCTCGCCTTGTTCCACATTTCCATGGAGCCGCATCAGGAGGCGCATACAGAAGAAGAAATCCGTATTCTGGTCAACGAAAGTCACAAAAGCGGCCTGATCGACCAGACAGAGCTGATGCTGGTAGACAACATTTTTGATTTTTCCGAGACGATGGCGCGGGAGATTATGGTTCCGCGAACCGATATGGTTGTGCTCAACGTGCGCGATCCGTTTGACGAAAATGTCCGCCTCGTGCAAAACGGCCGATTCACCCGCTATCCGGTCGTCGATGGCGACAAGGATCACGTCGTGGGGAGTTTGCACATCAAAGACATGCTGACAGGGCTTTTGGAAGGCGAGCACAGCGATCTGAAAACGTTGATGCGCCCGGTTTTGACGGTTCCCGAGACGATCTCGATCAGCCGTCTGCTGACGATGCTGCAAAAACAGCGCGGGCAAATGGCGATCATCATCGATGAGTACGGGGGCACGGCTGGCTTGGTGACGCTTGAAGATATTATGGAAGAAATCGTCGGCGATATCCAGGATGAATTTGACGACGAGCGTCCGGAAGTAGAAAAGAACGACGGCATGCTGTCGCTTGACGGCAGAATGCTTTTGGAGGAAGTGGGCGACTACCTGGACCTCGATTTGGAATCCAGCGAGGTCGATACGCTGGCCGGGTGGATTTACATGCAAATCGACCATCCGCCCCGCGTAGGCGACCGGGTGCGGGAGGGCAAGTTCGAGTTTGTGGTGGGGGAAGTCGATCACTACCGGATTACCAGGGTTCTCGTGAAAAAAATGCCAAATGCAGAGGAAGAAACCGGAACGGAAGATTGATGAAAAAAGCTTTTCAGGACGCAATAATATGCTATAATGGGACACAAGTTGCACAAATGCAAGATGCCTTGTTACCAGAGGGTGATCAGGCACAGAGAGCAGAGCTTAGAGGAGGAAGTACAGATGAGACGAGCAGTCAGTATGGCACTGACCACTTTGCTGGCCATTTCTTTGGCAGCATGTGGCAATCAAACAGGTGGACAAAATGAAGCAACAGCGACCAGTTCCGGCCAAGGCCAAACGGTGAAGCTGGGCTTGACGCAATTCGTAGAGCATCCCGCTTTGGATGCGATTCATCAAGGAATCTTGGATGGCTTGAAACAATCCGGCTACGAAGAGGGCAAAAATCTGGAGGTTGACTACCAGAACGCCCATGGCGATATGAACAACACGGTATCGATTGCGCAGAAGTACGCCGGAGACAAGAAGGATTTGGTCGTAGCGATTGCGACTCCATCCGCTCAGGCTGCAGCCAAGGCGATTACCGACAAACCTGTTTTGTTCAGTTCCGTAACAGATCCGATCTCGGCTCAGCTGGTCAGCAGTCTGGAAAAACCGGACAAGAACGTGACTGGAACGAGCGACAAAGTATCGATGGAACAACAATTGAAGCTGATCAAAACCTTCCTGCCCCAGTTGAAAAAGCTGGGCGTGATCTACACCACCTCCGAGGTCAACTCTGAGGTACAGGTAAAAGAGCTGGAAGAGGCAGCGAGCAAAGAAGGCGTAGAAATCATCAAGGCGGGCATTTCGCAGCTTTCCGAGGTGCAATTGGCAGCTCAGGGACTTGCTGGAAAAGCTGACGCCATGTTCATTCCGATTGACAATACCGTCGTGTCCTCTTTTGAGGCTGTACTGGGAGCAGCGGAAGCGAACAAGATTCCTGTTTTTGCTTCCGACACAGACACCGTAAAACGCGGCGCAGTAGCCACGTACGGCATCGACTACTACCAGATTGGCAAGCAAACAGGCGAAATGGCTGCCCGTGTCCTCAAAGGACAAGCGGTTGCAGACACTCCTGTCGAAATTTCAAAGCAGGCCGACCTGTACATCAATGAAACAGCAGCCGGGAAGTTTGGTCTCACGATTTCAGAGGCACTCAAACAGCAGGCGAAAGAAATCACCAAGTAAAAAGAGAGCGTCAAGCTCTCTTTTTATTCTTTTAAAACTGTTTTATCCGTGTTAAAATTAGAAAAAATTTTTCAAGGGGGCATTTATCACATGTTCAAACAGAAAAAGACTATTAGAAAAATTCAGAGTTTTTTATTTCCTTTGCTGCTTTTGTCTGTTACCGCATGTGGACAGCAAAGCGCTACCCCGGCGAGCAACGAGCAGACTCCACCTGCTTCGAACCAGCCGGCGCCAGCTGCTGAAACCAAACAGTTTAAAATCGGGATTTCTCAGTTCGTAGAGCACCCGGCATTGGATGCAGCACGCGAAGGCTTTGTGGCGCAGCTTGCCAAAAACGGATACGAAGACGGCAAACAAGTAAAAATCGACGTCAAATCAGCGCAAGCGAGCATGGATACAGCAATCTCCATCGCGCAAAAATTCGAGTCTGACAAAGTAGACCTCGTACTGGCGATCGCGACGCCGACCGCTCAGGCTGCTGCCCAAACAAGCAAAGACATTCCGATCTTGTTTACGGCAGTAACCGATCCGGTAGAGGCAGGTCTGGTAAAAGCGATGGATAAACCGGGAGCAAACGTGACAGGTACTTCCGACATGAACCCGGTGGAAGAGCAATTGAAGCTGATCAAAGAATTGAAGCCAGATGCGAAATCAGTTGGAGTTATCTACAGCTCCGGCGAAGTGAACTCCAAAGTGCAGGTAGATGCGGCGAAAGCAGTAGCGGACAAGCTGGGCCTGTCCATTCAGGAAGCAGCGATCACCAGCGCAACAGAGGTGAAGCAAGCGGCTGAGTCGATGGTAGGCAAAGTAGACGCGTTCTACGTGCCGACAGACAACATGGTCGTATCGTCGATTGCAGCAGTCCTGAGCGTTGCCGAAGCGCAAAAAATTCCGGTCATCGCAGGGGAAGAAAACTCCGTGAAGAGCGGTGCAATTGCTACTTACGGAATCGACTACACCAAGCTCGGCGAACAAACAGCAGACATGGCAGCAAAAATCTTGAAGGGCGAAGCGAAGCCGGCAGACATGGCTGTCGAGATGCAGGCAGACATGAAGCTCGTATTGAACAAAAAAGCAGCGGAGAAAATGGGAGTGACCATTCCGCAATCCATGCTCGACCGCGCTGGCGAAGTGATCGAGTAATAATCGCAGCAACAGGAGGATTTCTTCTATGAATTTGGCAATAATGGGAGCCATCGAGCAGGGCTTGCTATTCGGAATTTTAGCTCTGGGCGTGTATTTGACCTTTCGCATTCTAAACGTACCTGACTTGACGGTAGATGGCAGCTTCGCCTTGGGCGGAGCGATCGCAGCCAAGTTTATCATCGATGGAACCAACCCGTACCTGGCTACTCTCCTGGCGTTCATCGTCGGGGGATTGGCAGGGGCATTTACCGGCGTTTTGCATACAAAAGGAAAGGTCAACGCACTGCTGGCAGGGATTTTGACCATGATCGCGCTGTACTCGATCAACCTGCGGATTATGGGAAAGGCGAATTTGCCTTTGCTGCGTGAAGATACGTTGTTCACCTATGTAAAAGATTTGAGCATTCCCGACTTGACGGTAGGCGGCGTCACTTTGCTGACTGGCGTATCCATCGTATTTTTCGTCGGAGTTCTCGTGCTCAAGCTGGTAATTGACTGGTTCCTGCACACCGACCTCGGCCTCGATCTGCGGGCGACAGGGGACAATCCAAAAATGATTCGCAGCTTCGGAGTGAATACGGACACGACCACGATTATCGGTCTGGCGCTGTCCAACGGTCTGGTAGCTGTGTCTGGCGCTTGGGTTGCCCAGTTCCAGGGCTTTGCCGATGTCGGCATGGGGATCGGGATGATTGTGATTGGTCTTGCTTCTGTTATTGTCGGGGAAGTGCTGTTCGGCAGCTCCTCCATTTTCCGCGTCACACTCGCTGTCATTCTCGGTTCGATTGTGTACCGTTTGGTGATTGCCCTGGCTTTGCAGGCGGGATTGAATCCGTCCGACATGAAGCTGATTACCGCCTTGATCGTCATTGTCGCATTGACTGTTCCGACCGTTGCCAAAGGAATCTGGAAAAAACAAGCGGTACGCTCGGTAAGGGGAGGAAACAGCAATGCTTAAAATTTCCTATGTTAACAAAGTGTTCAATGCGGGCACCGTCAATGAAAAAATCGCGTTGCGCAATGTAAACTTGCACGTCAAGCGCGGAGAGTTCATCACCGTAATCGGCAGTAACGGAGCCGGAAAGTCGACGATGATGAACATGATCTCCGGCGGGCTGTTCCCGGACAGCGGAACGATCACGATTGACGGCAAGGATGTCACGCGCCTGGGCGAGCACCAGCGGGCCGAATTGATCGGTCGGGTGTTCCAGGACCCGATGGCAGGTACTGCGCCGAACATGACGATTGAAGAAAATTTGGCGATCGCGCTCGGGCGTGGACGCCGCCGCACGCTAGGCTTCGGAGTGAACAACCACAAGCGCGAGTTGTTCCGCGAGCAGTTGAAGCAGCTTGACCAAGGACTGGAAAACCGTTTGAAAACAAAGGTGGGATTCCTTTCCGGCGGTCAGCGTCAGGCGCTCAGCCTGTTGATGGCTACATTTACGGAACCGAAAATTTTGCTGCTGGATGAGCATACGGCAGCGTTGGACCCGAAAAGGGCGCAGCTCATTGTCGAGCTGACCGACAAGATTGTCGCTCGCCACAAGCTGACGACGATCATGGTCACGCACAACATGGAGCAAGCGCTGAACATGGGGAATCGCCTGTTGATGCTGCACGACGGCGGGATCATTCTCGACATTCCGGATGAGAAAAAACGAACCATGAAGCCGCAAGACTTGCTGCGCGCCTTCGAGGCAGCCCGTGGCGGAGAGAGCTTCAGCGAAGACCGATTCTTGTTGACCTAACGCTTTTCATCAGCCTTCCTGCGCGAGCGGGAAGGTTTTTTCTTTGGCGGTCAAATAGCGGTGCATGGCGAACGCTCCAATGACCAGGATGCCAGCGACGATCGTGAACAGCAGCGTGCCGCCGTAGTGCAGCAAGACCAGACTGCCCAAATACGGGCCGCACATGCGGGAAATATCCCAGTGTGTCCCGGTGATGGCAAAATATCGGCCGCGCATCGAGGATGGCGCAATCCGCGTGACAAAAGCGAGCAGTTGGGTCAAGCCGACGCTTTCGCCGATGACGAGCAGCACTTGCATGGCGAGCAGAAGCGGCAAGGAATCGATGTAGGCATAACCGAGAGCGACGAGGAAGAAGCAGCCGTATGATGCGGTGATGAGCCAGCGAGCGGGCATGTGCTGTGTCCACTTGACGAGCAGAAATTCAAACATGATGAGCAAAATCCCCTTCACAGCGATGAGCAAGGCGAGAGCTTGCAAATAGTCGGGCAGCGTATTTTTCATGTGCAGCTGCAAATTTGTTTCGGTTTGCGCATAGAACAGACTGATCGGCAGTGAAAGCGTCATGATCGCCAATGCCGGGCGGTATGCCTTCCATGCTCCTCTACTGAAGCGTGGCGCTTTCTCGTGAGCTGCTTCCGCCCATTCCGGCAACGGCGTTTGCGGGATTTTCCACAAGACCGCCGCCGCGTAAACGAAAAGCGAGATCGCGGTAAACAGAAAAGCCATCGCCGGATTGTACTTGTAGAGAATCACGCCAAGGAGTGGCCCGATTGCCGCCCCAATGCTTGAGGACGTATTCAACAGAGCAAAAGCACTTGCCATTTGCCCAGGCGGGATCGTATCGGCCAGATGGGCGCGGCTTGCCGGGATGAACAGGGAGCGGCCAGCGCCGTTGAGCACGTACAGGACGGCAAAAGCGGCGATAGAATCGGCAAAAGCCATCCCGAGCATGGCGAAGCCTTGAATCAGCAAGGCAACGAGCAGCATCGTTTTGCGCCGAATCCGGTCAGTCAATCCGCCCGCGAACAAGGTCAGCAAAATCTCGGAAAACGGCTGCAAGCCGATCACCAGCATGGTGAGTGTGACGGAGCCGCTGATGTTTTCGCTCAAGTACAGGACGAGAAAAGGCGCGATCATCGTGCTGGACAGGGAAGTGAGCGTTTCCCCGAACAGACGAACCCACAGCAAGGCAGGGTATTCCGCGATAAAGTTGCGGAAGGAAGCGGGGAGCAGATGCATAGACGTGTGTCCTTTCTCCGGAGGTTCCGGCTTGGTGGTTGGTTCTTCGAATTGTAAGCTGGCGGACGACACAGAAAAAGCGTACGATTAGGGGAATCATTTTTTCATGTTTTTTATTGGCGGTGAAATGAGATGCAACTGGTTGAACAATATCTTCGTTTATGTGCGCTGAGGCCAACCGTTTCGGTCGGTCGTCCGCTGGAGATCACGCTGGCAGAAGTCGCGGCGATTTTGTGCTGTACGCTGCGCAATGCCACATTGACATTGAAAAAAATGCAAGCCCGCGGCTGGCTCGGCTGGCAGCCGGGACGAGGCAGGGGGAATCATTCCGTTCTGACCCTCCTTTTGGAACCGGCAGATTTGCTGCTGTCTGTAGCCAAGGAGCTTGCCCAAACAGGGGAAATTCGCGCGTCCCAGGAACTGATGCAGCAATACGGGGAGGCGTGGCCGACTTTTTCGCAAAATTTTTCACTCTGGATGAAAAGTCAGTTTGGAGCGCGGGTGACGCGGGAAAAGGGTAGTAATAGCCGAGTCGATACATTGCGCTTGCTGCTCGATCGCCCGTTTGAAGCACTGGACCCGATTCACGTTTTGCTGCGTTCGCAAACGCATTTGGTCAAGCATCTGTTCGATACGCTTGTCCGGTTTGATCCGCTCACGAAGCGAATAGAGCCGCAGCTGGCCTTTCATTGGGAGACGGACGAGAGCGGAAAGCGCTGGACGTTTTACTTGCGAAAAGGCGTGCTGTTTCACCATGGCCGCCTGCTGACTGCTGACGACGTCCGTTTTTCCTTGCTGCGCCTGATGGAGCAATCGTTCAAGCATCGCTGGCTGGCTCGTTCTATCGAGTCGGTAAACGTCTGTGATGACTATGTCGTGACGATTGAGTTGAAAGAGCGGGATGAGCTGTTTTTGCAAGCGTTGAGCAAAGAACAACTGTCGATTGTCCCGCGTGACTACACCGAGCAGATGGGGGAGCAGTTCTCGCGGTTGCCGGTAGGGACAGGGCCGTTTCGCGTTGTGCGCCACGACGATTCCATGCTTGTCCTTGAGGCGTTCGCGCCGTATTTTGCCGGGCGGCCGTTTTTGGACAAAATTGAAATCTGGTGCGTCCCTGGCATGGGACAAGCGGACTGGACAGATGAGAGCGTGCTGACTGTGGCGAAAGCGAGTTCGCTCCAGGAAGCGGAGGCAGAGCCTGCGTGGAACGAAGTCGCCCGGCAGGAGAAATGCTTTCAGTACGTCAGCTTGAATGCAGCCAAAAAAGGCCCTTTGGCGGACGCTTCCTTTCGCAGCTTGCTTGCGGAGCTTTTGGCTGGCCCTGCGCTCAGGGAGGAGTTGAAGGGCGGCAGGGAGCAGGCGGAAGTATGGGGAGGATATCGGCAGACGGCAGGCTCCACTCCAGACGATCCAGCGGAAATCGCCCGCCTGGTAGATGCAAGAGGCTACGGCAAAGAGACGCTCAGCCTGTACACTTATCCAGACGCGGATCACATCGAGGATGCCGAATGGATTCGGGACAAGGCCAAAGCGTACGGCATTCCGATCGAGATTCAGTACGCCACTCCGGAAGAACTGGCTTTACCTGCCTTGCTGCAACACGCTGATCTCGTCGTCGACAGCGCCAATGTGGACGAGCGAACGGAGCTGTCGCTCGTCGAGTTTTTGCTGGCAGAAGCTTTGAGCATCACGCACCATCTGACTGCACACGGCAAAGCGGAGCTGGAAGGGCTGATTCGCAGCTTGGGGCAAACTACGCTGACAGAGGAGCGTCAGACGATTGTGCGCACGATGATGGAAAAGCTGATGGCTGATCATATTTTTGTGCCCCTGTACGCCAATCGCGTCGAGATGAAAGCACACCCTCGTCTGTCGGGAATCAGCCTGGACGCGTACGGCTGGATCGATTTTCGGACGGTCTTTGGGCGATAATCGCATTCTCTGCCTTTGTTCATATAGGGAATGGCCGACTTCGCCCGCAAATGTGGCGAAATCGCGCCTCCCAGCCAAAGAGAAGCAAAAATTTGTCACACATTCATATGAAACCGCTTTCCTTTTTTATCGTATTATTAGATGTATATATCATCGTTTGTTTATTACTTGTTCGGAGGAGGAACGACACGTTGTATACCAAAACGGAAAAAGACAAACATATTTTGTTTGCATCCTTGCGCTTGATGATTTGCGTCGGGCATGCCGACGGTTATATAGGTTCCCGGGAAGTTGACCGCATTCATGACATTGTCAATTCGGAACATTTTACGCTAAAAGAGCGGCAAATCCTCATGGATGACATCGATTACCCGAAACGTCCCGAGGTGATCGTAGAAGACATGGTCGACCTGAGCCAGAGCGAGAAGCTCGTCATGATGCGCAAGCTGTACCATATGGCGCTGATTGACCGGAAGCTGTCGCCGCTGGAGACGAAGGAAATCGCGCGCATCGCTTGCCTGATCGGCATTTCCCAGGAGAAGCAGGCGCAAGTGGAAGAATGGATTCGCGAAGGGATCGCCTGGCGCGATCGCTGGAAAGAGATCGTCGGCGACTAATTACGACCCCAATCGCATTGGGGTCTTTTTTATTGTCCAGATGTGTCGCAAGTTGCGGGCGGGAAGCTTGGCTTGGCAAAGCTTTCTAAAGTACAATAAAAGGAAGTGTGAAGCAAATGCGACTAGGCGCCACGATGAAGGAGGAGATCTTATGTTGCGAATTTTAGTTACGAATGATGACGGCATCGAGGCATTGGGCATCAAGCGGCTGGTGGAAGCGCTGCTCGTACTGGACCAGGCAGAAATCTTTGTGGTGGCTCCCGATGAGGAAAAAAGCGGCGTTGGCCACGGGGTGACCTATCGCACGCCACTGGCAACGGAAAAACGCGACTTTTACGGTCTTCCCGTCAAAGCGTGGGCGGTGAACGGCAATCCCGCCGACTGCGTGAAAGCCGCCTATCATTTGCTGTTTGCGGCAGAAGAAAAGCCCGATATCGTGTTCTCGGGAATCAACGTAGGGACGAATTTGGGGCGCGACATATATTACTCCGGCACATGCAGCGGGGCCAGAGAAGCGGTTATTTTGGGAGTTCCCGGCGTTGCCCTGTCCTATGACAACTGGTACGACCAGGAAAATTACGGCGACGTCGTACAGATGATCGCGCCGCTCGTGAAAGATTTTGCGGAGCGAGCCGGAAAAGGCGAATTGGCGCCAGAAGTTTTCTGGAATATCAACATTCCGCACGTCCCGCTTGCGCAAGTCAAAGGGATTGTTCCGGCGACGCTTTCGCTGCATCATTATGAGGACAAGTACAGCGAAGCAGCAGAAGGATATTTTTTGATGCGGGAGTACCCGCAGGTGATGCCGATTGCAGAGCCGTATGACTACGACCTGGTGAAGCATGATTACATCGCCGTCACGCCTGTCCATATCGATGCCACGGATCGTTCGCTGCTCAAGCAGATGGACGGCTGGCCGCTGATGCAGCCATGGGAAAAGCAGGGGGAGCAGCCAGATGAATGAGGAGTTCAATCCCGTGCTTGCCCCGGACCCGGCTCTGCGCTCTCCCGTCAAGGAGACGCAGGGCGAGGTTCTCGATAAGCACGATTTTTTCGACTTGTACCAGCTCGCCAGCGAAGCGGGGCTGCCTTATTTTGCCCGCATGAACGGAACAGGAGAGGTCGAGCTGTACCTGGTGTTTGAATCGGTGGACGCTTTTGTCGAGCAGACGCGGGATGCTGTCTCTGTTGAGTTCAAGACGTATCAAGGCAAGCTTTTGGGCGTGATCTGGACGCTGTCTGATCCGCTCCAGCCGCTCGGCTTTCCGCTCACTTTTGACATCCAATTGGCGGAGCAGCGGGGAATGGCGTTGCGAATGCTGGAACAGCCTTGTACGCTCCTGCACTATTTGGCTTACGGGGAAGGCGAGCTGACGCATATTTACTCCGAGTCCATCTTTTTTTCCGCAGGAGAGGTCGAGCGCACCCGGGAAATGATTCGTTCCCTTTTTGAGGGGAAAGTCGAGACGATCCCGCAGGAGGCACAGGTGCGCGAGGAAGAAATGCGAAGCATCGCGGCACTGTCTTTTCCCGACACGGTTTTCACGGAAGAAGGGCTGGCTTTTGTCCTCGACTACAGACGGATGCAGGCCGTACATGGCGAAGAAGGCGCCCAGCACCTGCTGATGAGCACCGTTCGCCAGGCTGTCTGGGTGATGCGCAGACACGCGCGCAGCGAGGTGCGGGAGTCCGCGTTTACCGTATGGGTGGCGGAGCGCGGCGAACTGCTCGATCTGATTGTCACCCCAGGGCTTGGGCACTTGTTTGAGGTCATCCACATGGCAGAGGAGGACGCCAATCCGTTTTCCCGCTTCCTGTTGACGCTGCCGGAATATGTGGAGACAAAAGAAGTTTCTGCGCTCGGTCTGGGCGCGTATCCGCTTTTGCGCTATGAAAATGGCGTACTCTATCATTTGGAGCTGGACGAAAATGTACAGGCGCATCTGCAAACCCTGTTCGTGAAAGCGTTTCCGGGCATGCCTGTTCCGTATCAGTAAATGTTGCAACATTGTGAAATAGCATTTTCATAGGAATCTTTTGCCCTTCGATGAAATAAGGGTAAATAAGTCATTTTTCAACAAAGGATACGACAAGGGGAAGTACGAAGTAATAAAGCAGATAATCCGTTGGGGAGAGGTGACGACGATGTACGCTGTAGAGCCCGATTTGTTCCAGGCTGTTTCCGATTGCGCTCACCGTTTTCAAGGGGAGATCGAACAATTGGCAAAGCGTCATGCACTAACGATTGAGGGAGGTCTGCCTGCGCTTGAATTGCAGGTGCAGCCCCAATGCCAGGCTTTGCTGGAGTACAACTTGTGGGGGGAAGCGGGACTCGTCGCGATCCACGGCAAACTAAACTTGCGGGGCGGAGTAAAAAAAGACTCATTTTCCATCATGATGAAATTCTCGCTGTCTCATGATCCGGAACTGGACATCGAGGGCAAAAAACTGCGGATTGAGGAAATTTTGTACGGCGAAGCTGACCTGTTCTGGAACATACCTCCGGCGGGGCATGTCGGGCACGTCGAGCTGACACTTCGCTTCACCTATCAACCTGGCTCTGGACGACTGGGCGAATATGTGCGCAGCGTTTTGGGCATCGTAACCGGAAAGATGATGGCTGCCTAAAGCGGCGTAGATGGTAAAATGGCTCTCCGTCACAGGAGGGCTATTTTTCGTTGAGGCAAGAAGGCAGCCAAAAGGAGGACGAAAAGACGTCTATGCGTTTGTTCGTGGCATTGGATATTCCAGAAGAGGCGGTTCAATATATTTCCGCTGTCCAAGAACGGCTCAAGCCGGAAGTGATGGCAGACAGATGGCAGCCGCTGCACAATCTGCACCTGACTCTGCATTTTCTCGGAGAGGTGGACGAGCGGCTTGTCCCGGCTGTTTGCGAGGACATGGACATCGTCAGCGCGATTATCGAGCCGTTCACCTTGCGCATCGGCGGCTTTGGCGCATTCCCGCACGCCCAGCATCCCCGCGTCTTGTGGCTCGGGCTGCGCGGGCAAACGAATCCGCTGAAGCAGTTGCATCTCTTGCTCGCCAGACGTTTTGAGCTGCATGAGGGCGTGGCGTATGACCGCAAGCGCTATCGGCCGCACATCACGCTTGCCCGCGGGCCGCAGGCAGGAAGCGAGGGACTGCCGCTCATGGACTGGAACGAGCGGTTTTTGGCTCCCGATTCGCCGCGCTGGAAAGTACGGCATGTCCATCTGTACCGTTCGGAGCTTTTGCCAGAAGGAGCCGTGCATACCGTGATTCATACGAGCACGTTTGATAAAGATCACAGCAAAAAACGAGCGGTACCTGAATAGACTAAGAAAAGGACCAGGGGAAAGCTTTCCAGAAAGCGGTGGAAAACGGATGGGTGAGTTCACGACCGGCATTCTTTATCCACGCAAATACGAACCGAAAGTGCTGATTGCCTTGTCCAAGTCTTCGCAACCGTACTTCCACAGAAACATCAATGGCGACTGGAACGCATTTTTCCTGCAGGATGAATGGATTGAAACCTCCTCGACGCTTGATTTTTTGCTTACACTGTCGAAGCAATTCGTGCCGCTGCTTTGGTTTCATGATGCAGAAGACAATGGCTGGGGGTTTCGTCTGTTCGATGCTGGCTTCGAGGTCTCTTCGGCGACGATCAGCTATTCACTGGATGTGGAGATGGCAGAGGCGGAGTTCGGCAGACTTTATCCGGAGATTGACCTGCAGGAAAGAATTACAGACAGCGAGGACGTTCGGCAAAAGTATGAAGACATACTGGACCGGGTTGTGCGTTCGGAGTTGTATCGGCGAGAGGTAGGGAAGGGAATTACCCGCATCAAACCGCAATCCTTCAACCGGATCGCGGGCCCCAAACAGGTGCAGCAGCTGCGCTCGCTGTTCGACTTGCAACTGCTGACAGACGTAGACGATGAGACCGGGGCTTCACTATTGTACGACTCAGTCGATCTTTTCAAAGAGATTTTAGGGATTGAGGAAATGGTATGGGTCAATTATGCGTACTTGGCAAGCGGAGGCAGGGAGTAACGACAGAAAAGGACGGGGGCAGATGGCTCCCGTCCTGCTTTTGTTTGAGCGGTCGGTTGAGCGATGCTAGGGGCGAAGGAGCGGGGCGATTCAGCTGCCGACGAACATGCCCTGGATGATCGGTTCCTTTTCCGAAAAGCGAATCGGGATGGAAATCGCCGTGTACAAGTTCACGGCATTCGACACTTGAAAATGCAAGTGAGGCTCGCTGGAGTTGCCAGAGTTGCCGCAACGTCCGATGATTTCTCCTGCCGACACGATGTCGCCGGGCTTGACCGTGATGGAATGCTGCTTCAGATGGGCGAGCAGGCTGAACTCGCCCTGCCCGTGATCGATCTCGACGAAGTTTCCCGCAGGCTGTTCCTCGTTCATCACGCCGACTGGCGCGTTGTCCGGCACATCGCTTGCGACCTTGACCACTTTTCCGACGCACGGAGCCACGATGGGCTGATCAAAAGCGTAATAGCTCTCGTTGACAGCAGGATCGCCGTGACAGGAGCGCCCTTCTTTCATGATCAAAAAGTCGTAGGCGTAACGCTGGTTGTCGTAGGCGTAGTGATAGTTGATCAGTTCGTTTTTCCCGCCCCAAAAAGTAAACCACGTTCCCTGAAAAGGCAGGCGGTACAGATGGCGGCTGCAAGCCTGGTCTGTGTCGGGATGAGACGTCAGGTGGGAAAGGCGCAGCCCGTGAATGATCCCGTCTGCATCGATGGCGGCAGACAAGCCCTTTTGTCCGTCGCAAGCCGTCCAGACGAAGCGCGTCATCGCATTCAGCGGCACGACAGACAGTGGCTGTTCCTCGTAGCATTCCAGATCGCGATGAAAATCGGCGGCGAAGGAAATAAATTCTTCCCTGCTAACCTCGTCCCGAAAAGCGCTGCTGCACATGTCATACAGCGCCGAGTATTGTCCGCTGCTCAAAGCAAGCGGGATGGCACGAGCCAGCGGGAAAAGCGGGTGAGCAAGCATCGAAAATCACGCTCCGTATGCAAAAAATCTCAACAGCTAGTACGAACCAGGTCGCGCTCAAGTTTCCTGGCGTGACATCCTCGGCAAAAAGGAACAGAGTCAGCAAAAAACCAGTACCAACGACGTGTACTGGTTTCCTTCAGCCATAAATGTCTGCTTATTTTTTCCACTGACCAAAAATTTCATCGATATTCAGCAGCATGATCAGCTTGTCATCTAGACGGGCAATGCCTTGCAAATACTTGCCCTCGACACCCGCCACGATAGGGGGAGCCGGTTCGATCAGGTGCTGCGGAATGTTCATGACTTCGGATACCGCATCGACGATGATCCCGATGTTCAGCCCTTCCAGCTGCAAGTCGACAAAGCGGGTGTCGTCTGTTTGTTCCAGCGGCTCCAGGCCAAACATTTTGCGCAGGTTGACGATCGGCAAAATTCGTCCGCGCAGGTCAATGACGCCTTCTACATACTCAGGCGATTTGGGGAAACGGGTGATCGGCAATGGCTTGATGATTTCGCGCACCAGCGCGATGGACAGCCCGTAATACTCACTTCCCATTTTAAACAAGATCGATTGGGCCGTTGCAGCTTCCCCCTCCCAATCTGTGCCGCTGTTTCGCTTTGTCAGTTCCATCTATACAATTCCTCCCCGGACCACTTTCCTATGTCTTTACCCATATTGTACCATGGACAAACCTGTTGGGCGGCATTTTTTCCATCTTCGTGCCCGGTTTGCCAAGCGAGCAATTTTTCTTAGGAGAAACAGCCATAATAGAAAACGAACAGACCAACAAGCGAAAAGGCTCGTCAGTCTGTTCGTCTGTTTTTTGGCGCATTACGGCTCGCGCAAGTCGTTGAGCGAAATGCCTTGCTCCAGGGCGAAATCAAAATCATCCACATCGTAAAATTGAACAGGCACGATATATTCCAAAATCCGATCCTGAAAATCGGGCTGGTCTGTGAGCAGCGGGACTTCAAAGCGTACGGACGTCAGCAAAAGCTGCGTCTCGACAGGATCAAATATTTCTCCCCACATGGCATTGTCCTCTACCTTGATGACGGTCAGCGTAACGCCGTTCGGAAAGGCAAAAGGAACTTTCGACCAAGGGGCAATCAGTCCTTTTTCCAGTCGTTTGCGATTGAATGGATCGGCAAAAAACTGGCTCATTTCCTGCATGATCCGGCGCACATACTGATCGTCACCGGAGTAGGGCATGATTGGCTCAGGACTCTGGATAAATTCGTCCAATTCATAGATTGTCGACGCGGGTATCAGATATTCTACCGGTTGCGATGGGACCATCAACTCCCCGTAGATAGCCAACATAATCGCTTCAATAACGAATTGTTTCGACATTTCGACAACCCTCCTCGTTACCATCATACTGAAATCGCGGAGTGACAACAAGCCCGGACAAGCTGTTCATGGCAGTAGCAGAACCGAGTAAACCGAAACGGAGGAACTATCCTTGGTTGATCCTGACTTCTTTTCTTCGCTCTTGCTGATTATCACCATCAACATCGTCCTCAGCGGAGACAACGCAGTCGTCATCGCGATTGCTTGCCGCAGGCTGCCTGCCGAGCAGCAGAAAAAGGCGATCGTTTGGGGAACGACGTTGGCTGTCATCGTGCGGGTAATTGCGACGATTCTCGCTGTGTACCTGTTGAAAATTCCTTATTTGTATTTGATTGGCGGGACGATTTTATTGTGGATCAGCTACAATTTGTTGCGCGAGGGAGACGATCAGGACGACATTGATGCCAGCGAGGATCTGGTTTCTGCCGTGAAAACAATCGTGGTCGCGGATATCATGATGGGGCTGGACAACGTGCTTGCGATCGCGGGCGCAGCCCAGGGAAACATTTTGCTGATTGTCATCGGGCTACTCATCAGCGTCCCTCTGATGGTCTTTGGCAGCCAGCTGATCCTTCGCGTGATGGAGCGGTTTGCTTGGCTCGTCTACTTCGGCTCGGGTGTGCTCGCACTCGCCGCGGCCAATATGATTTTGACGGAGGAAACGGTTCGGGCCTGGGTCGATCCGTATCCGGGGCTGGCTTTTTTGGTCAAAGCGGTGTTGGTTTTGGCGGTATTGCTGTTAGGGTACAGGCAGCGCTCAAAAGGAAAAGCGAGTTGACAAGCGGGAGGAATGAAGCGGGAAGCAGCGCGTTTGTGCTCCCCGTTTTTTGTGAAAAGGAAGTTTCAGAATAAACTTTACATTCATTGACAAATCCGCTTTCTATCTTATATGATTGAAAAAATTAGAAGAGTCTAGTTTTAGCTGAGGAGAGATGAGCATGTCATTGACAGAACAGACGAAAAAAGGATACTTTGGCGAATTTGGCGGAAGCTTTGTGCCGCCGCAGCTTCAGGAAGTGCTGGATTATTTGGCGGAGCAGTTTGAAAAGTACAAGGACGATCCCGAATTTAACGAAGAGTTCAAGTATTACCTGAAAGAATACGTGGGGAGGGAAAATCCGCTGACCTACGCCCGTCAGCTGACAGAAAAGCTCGGCGGCGCGAAAATCTACTTGAAACGCGAAGATTTGAACCATACAGGTGCACATAAAATCAACAACGTCATCGGGCAAATCCTGTTGGCAAAGCGCATGGGCGCGCATCGCATTATCGCGGAGACTGGCGCGGGGCAGCACGGTGTAGCTACCGCCACAGCTTGCGCGATGTTCGGCATGGAATGCATCATTTACATGGGTGCAGAGGACATGAAGCGCCAGTCCTTGAACGTGTTTCGGATGGAGCTTTTGGGGGCAAAAGTCATCGGGGTGTCCAAAGGACAAGGCCGACTGAAGGACGCCGTCGATGAAGCGCTGAACGACCTCGTGGAAAACTACGAAAATACGTTTTACTTGTTGGGCTCCGCTGTAGGGCCGCATCCATTCCCGACGATGGTCAAGCACTTCCAGGCGATCATCAGCGAGGAATCCAAGCGCCAAATTTTGGAGAAGGAAGGTCGCCTGCCTGATGCCGTGATCGCTGCGGTAGGTGGCGGAAGCAACGCAATCGGTGCGTTCGCGCATTACATCGACGAGCCTTCCGTGCGCTTGATCGGCGTCGAGCCTGATCAGGCACCGACTTTGAACGAAGGGGTTCCGGCAGTGCTGCACGGGTTCAAATGTCTGGTGCTGCTCGATGAACAAGGGGAACCGAAGAAGACGTACTCGATTGCAGCCGGTCTGGATTACCCGGGAATCGGCCCGGAGCACAGTCAGCTCAAAACGAGCGGACGAGCCGAATACTACACAGTGACGAACGAAGAGGTGCTGGCAGCTTTTCAGGAGCTGTCCAAGGCGGAAGGCATCATCCCAGCGCTGGAGAGCGCCCATGCAATTGCCCATGCCCTCAAGCTCGCCCCGACGCTTTCGCGGGAGCAGATTTTGATCGTCAATCTCTCGGGTCGAGGCGACAAAGACGTCGAGCAAGTGTTCCGTCTGTTGAACGAATAGTTGCCCATATAAAAGAAAAGAGCAGCCTTCTTCCAGCGAAGAGGCTGCTTTTTTATAACAACGTATCTATAGCGTTTTGACGATGGTCACGCTCATCCAGTCTTTGTCGTACAGGTTGATCTCAAAAGGAGAAGCGACCTCTGAGCCGTCCTCGTTGGTCAGGATGCGAATGATCGGCCGATTGACCGCGAGCGGATTGACCCGCGAGACGACCCCTGTATGCCCGGAACTGAGCAAGACGGTAGAGGAGATCGGAAAAATCGCGACATGCTGCAAGAACAATTTGAGCAGGTCGAGGTCAAAATACGTGTTCCCCGAAGCAAACAAATACTCGGTCGCATCGCTCGGCGAGTAGCTTTTGCGAAAAGGACGCGGGGAGATCAGCGCATCGTACACATCCGCGATCGCGACAATCCGCGCGTATTCGTGGATGTTTTTTTCACAGAGCTGACGGGGGTAGCCTGTCCCGTTGTAGCGCTCGTGGTGTTGCAGCGCACAGTGCGCGGATACGACAGAAATATTGTGCTGGCTGCGCAAAATGTTGAAGCCGTCTTCCGTGTGGTATTGCAGGCGCTGCCGTTCTTCGACGGTCAGTTCCTTGCGCAAGCTCCACAGTTCCTTTGGCACCTGCGTCATTCCGATGTCGAACAGCAGAGCGCCAATCCCCAGCTCCATCATTTGCTGCTGGTTGTAGCCTTTGGCCAGACCGACGACTCCTGCGAGCACAGCAACGTTGACGGCGTGGTGAAAAAAATAGCCGTCCATGACATGAAGATTGGACAAATTGACCAAAACGTCTTTGCGGCTGCTCAAGTCCTGCATAATTTCCCGGAACACCTTTTGAAAGGTGCTCCCGAAATCAGGAAGGGACGTGCGGCGCTTGATCTGCGGCTGATCCATCAGCGTCGTCATTGTTTTGTAGACGGTATCGACGGCTTCTTTGCGCGTCTCGTCGCGGATCGTGTCTTCGGGTATGATGTCTTCGGTGCGCTTGTCCTGAATGTAGAGCGTATCAATCCCCAATTGTTTGAGACGTTCAATGTAGCGTTCAGTCAGTTGTACACCCAGACCTAAGAGGACGTTTCCGTTTTCCTGAAAAATGCTTTTGGCAATGATATCTCCCGGCTTTACTGAAGTAATATGCAATTTTCTCACAACGAAAGCCCCAGTCCTTTGTCGATAGAATGTAAATAGTCCTGATTTTCAGTCACATCGTATAGTCTAATTCTATCATATGGAAAGACCGGGACACTACCGCTTCCTGTCACTTCGCCAAATTGTCGTTTTTTTCCACTTGTTACTGCTCGGCGGCGCGGTCGGAGCGGGTAAACCAGCGGAACGGATTCAACGACCAGCGCGGCTCGTGACGGGCGTAGCGCTCCTTGCGACGAGTCAGGCGCTGCTGCATCAAATCCATTTCAAATGTGACGCGGCGCATCTCCAGGCGCAATGATTCCTGCATTTCCTCGATATCCGCGATCTTTTGCAAAATGGTCGATTGCATGCTGTTCAAAGACGACAGCTGCGTCAGTTCCTGCTGAAACTTCACCAGCGTCTCGTGGACGGCAAGCTCCATTTCCCGCATGCCGGACTCCACCTGGGTGCCCGCACTGAAAGCTACAGCCGTTTCTTCCGCGCTGGCGCACTCCTCGACTGCCAGCATTTCTTCCGACAAACGCCCTTCATCTATGAGCTGTCGCTGAATTTCTTTCAGGGAGCTGTTTCCGCTATCCTTGCGCTCTTTTACTTCTCGCAGCAGGGCGAAGCCTGCCTCACTGATCAAATAGTGACCCTGCGGATTTTTCAGACGTTCCTTGACAGGTACGAACAAGTCCAGCCAGTTGCGCAGCGTACGAACGTGCACGTCAAGGCGATCAGCTACCTCTTTCGAAGCCATCCAAACTTGTACATCCATCCCGAATCACTCCTTTTTCCCCTGGGTATTCCCGGTGGACTCATTATAGCACCATTTTTTTCCGGGTAAGAGAGAATCGACAAAGGTTCTAAAAAGTAGTGGCATTTCGTCTGATTTGGACAGACCGTTGTTTTTTGTCACAGATTCGCGAGCAGGACGAAATGGCTGCTTCCACTCATAATGGCCCGGACAGGCGCGTACATATGGAGGGAATACACGTCCCATACTCATGCGGGATGAGGAGAGGACTGGATGATGCAACCTGTCTTTTGGGTAGTTTTGCTTGCGGCCGCGCTGGCAAGCTGCGTGGGCGGACTGTTGCTTTGTCTGCGCGTCTGGTCGCAAAAGGCATTGTTCGCCATGATCAGCGCCGGAGCGGGCCTGCTTTTGGCGATTACGTTTCTGGACTTGATGCCGCATGTGCTCCAGGGCGCGAATATGCGGATGATGCCGTTTGTGCTCGTCGGTTTTGCGGCGATGTTTGCCCTGGAATTGCTCGGGAAAGCCGGAGGAGAAATCGGTTCGTCAAGCATCATCGGTGTCGTAAGCGGATTTTTGCTGCACGCCTTTGTCGAAGGCATGTCGCTTGTGGCAAGCTTGACGGTGGATTCGGAGGTAGGCATGTCCGTCCTTTTGGCTATGCTGCTGCACAAAATACCGGACGGGGTCACGGTCGCTTCCCTGATGCTCGCGGCTACAAACTCGCGGAAAAAAGCGCTCTGGGCCGCGACCTCCCTGGGGATTGCCACGATTGTCGGAGCTTGCAGCTTCGGAGTTGCCGAGCGTCTTTTTCCGCCGAACTGGTCGGATGTGATGCTTGCGATGACCACGGGAATTTTCCTGTACGTGTCGGCCAGTCATCTGGTGCCATACATTGTGCAGGCGAGGCGGGCGGAATACGGCGTCTACTTTTTTGGTTCCGTCCTGGTCTATCTGGTGTTGTCTGCTTACTTGCACGCGAATCATCTTCATGCATAAACCAGGGCGCTCCTTGCCAGCCTAATGAACAGAATGGCATGACAGATTGACGCAAAGGAGCCTTGGTGAGCATGAATGAACAAAATCGTAATCAAGTCGACGAAACCGCGCAGGCGGCGAGCGAGTTCCCGGTCATGGGAACTTCCCTGAATCCTTTTGACGAAGCGTGGGGGACGTTCGTTCCCACCCCGAGCGAGTCTTCGGCGGCGACCGAGTAGTTCGCCAAAGCCGATGAAGCCGATGTCGAAACGAAGCGTTTCCTGCTCTTTTCACGCGCCCCTCTCGTAACGAAGGACAAGATCGGTTATAATGGCGGGGAATAGCTTGGGAAGGGGCGAATACATAATGAATACACTGTTGCAAGGCAAAAATATCGTAATCATGGGTGTAGCGAACCACCGCAGCATCGCTTGGGGCATTGCCCAATCTTTGCACAACGCGGGAGCGAACCTGATTTTCACCTATCAGGGAGATCGCCTGCGCGAAAACGTAGCAGAGCTGTCTGCCAAATTGGGCAAGGAATCTTTGCTGGTGAACTGCGACGTGACCAAGGACGAAGAAGTGGAAGCAGCATTCGCGACGATCCGGGAAAAAGTGGGCGTCATTCACGGCTTGGCACACTGCATCGCGTTTGCCAAAACAGAGGAGCTGGAAGGCGAATTCGTCAACACTTCCCGTGACGGATACGCATTGGCACAGGATATCAGCGCGTTCTCGCTGGTAGCGGTAGCGCGTGCTGCTCGTCCGCTGATGACAGAAGGCGGAAGCATCGTGACCATGACTTACCTGGGTGGCGAGCGCGTGGTGCAAAACTACAACGTCATGGGCGTGGCAAAAGCGGCGCTGGACGCATCTGTACGCTACCTCGCGAACGACCTCGGCAAAGAGAACATCCGCGTGAACGCGATTTCTGCTGGCCCGATCCGTACGCTGGCGGCAAAAGGCATCCGCAATTTCAATGCGGTCCTGAAAGAAATCGAAGAAAAAGCTCCGCTGCGTCGCACGATTGACCAGACAGAGGTAGGCGACACGGCCCTCTTCTTGTTCAGCAATCTCTCCCGCGGCATCACCGGCGAAATTTTGCACGTAGACGCTGGCTACAGCATCATCGGCGGCTAAACGAATAACAGGCTCCCTCCGCTCGCATACTATACAAAAATGCGACGAAGGGAGCCTTTTTATGTTTCCGTTGATTACAAACATGGAAGAATTTTTGATTTACATGGGCGGCGGCTTTCAGTATTTACCTGCCCATTTCGGAGACGAAGCGGGAGGGGCGGGTCTTCCGGCCGAAGCGCTCCCGGGGGATACCGATACACAAACTGCGCCGGGCACGGGTAATCGCAACGTATAGGAGACGGCGTTCTTCTTCGATGGCGGTCGTCTGCCCTTTGCGCAGTTCATCCAGCGTGTACTCGTGAGGGAGAGCGCCTTCCACCAGGTCTGGCAGGAAGACATGGTCGTACTCCAGCCCTTTTGCCCGATGAATGCTTAATACGTGAACAGCTTCGCCCGGGAGTGGCCGCATATTGCGCCACTCTTTTTCTTGTCGCGTCATCTGCTCGATGTAAGCCAAAAAGTCGCCGATCGTGGCGTGCCGCTTGGCGGCGGCGAGAATTTGCTGCAGCTCGTCGCTCCAGCGTTCCCGGCCATCTTCCCGGTCACGGGCCCGCTTTTTCAAGTAGTCGCGCAGCTTTCCGTCTTCGTAAATCAGTTCCAGCGCCTGGGCAGGAGGGCAATCCTTGCACGCGGCGAGAATGTCGTTGATCACTTGCATATGCTTGCGCTGGTACGGTTTGAGCTGTGTCAGGTGCGGGAGGATATGCAAAACGGGCTTGTCCTCCAAAATGGATTGGCTGCGCACGGCATTCCATGTTTCGCCGGAAATGTACAGCGTCGGCAAGATTTCCCTGAGCGCATCCGTGTCGTCCGGATTGAGCGCCAGCCGCAAGTAGTGCAAAGTCCAGCGAACCGTCTGACGCTGGTAAAACGACTCTTCCTCCTGGGTGTAGTGAAACGGGATGCCCGCCTCGCTCAACCGCTCCAAAAGCGGGCGCGTCGACTCGTTTGTCCGGTAGAGGATGGCGCATTCGCCTAAAGCCGTTCCTTGCTCGCGCCGATGGATGATTTCATCCACGATCCGGGATGCCTGCTCTTCTTCGTCGTCCGGTTCAAACAAAAACGTGTCGCCTTCCTCGCGGTGGAACGAACGGCACGCCTTGTCCCAGCGGGCGCGATTGTGGCCGATGAGCGAATAGCCGAGACTGACGATGGAAGAGTGAGAGCGGTAGTTCACTTCCAGTGTAATCGTAGAGGCTTGGGGAAAATCTTTGGTGAAGCCCAATATGTACTGGGGATCACTGCCGCGAAAGCCGTAGATCGACTGATCGTCATCGCCAATGACGCACAGGTTGTTTTGCGGTGCGCACAGCAGCTTGACCGTCTCGTACTGGATGCGGTTAATATCTTGAAACTCGTCGATCATGACGTGGGTAATCCGCTCCTGGTAGCGCTGCAGCAAGTTTTGATTGTCGCGCAAAAGCTCGTAGCAGCCGAGCAGCATGTCGTCGAAATCAAACCATTGGTGCTTTTTCTTCGCTTCCTCGTAGAGCGGATACAGCTGCGCCGCCCGCTTTTCCGCATCGGTCGCCAGTTCACGGTAGGCAACCTCACGCGGGAGGATGTATTCGTTTTTCCAGCGGCTGACGATGCCGAGCGCTTCGGTGATGTCAGTTTCTTTTAAGGCAGCCAGCTCGTCGTGTCCGAGCAGCGACCCGGTTTCGCGCAGGAGCCGCCACTTTTGCCAGTCTTTTTTCAAAAGCCGCTGCTGATCCCAATTGTGCGGCTGATGGTGCAAGAGCATGCGGTAAAAAATACTGTGAAACGTTCCGGCAATCAGCTCGCGGGCTTGACCGGACGGAAGCTGTCTGGCAATGCGCAGACGGATTTCTTCCGCGGCTTTCGTGGTAAAGGTCACGACCATGATCCGGTTTGGCTCCACACCGAGATCTTTGATCAGGTGGGCGGTGCGCGCTGTCATCACGCGGGTCTTGCCGCTGCCGGCTCCGGCGAGAATCAAAAGCGGCCCATCTGTCGCATGCACAGCCTGCTGCTGCGTAGGGTGGAGCGGTTGGTCAAGCTGTTGCTCCGCCAAGTGCGCGATCGTCTTTTTCGGCATGAAGCGCTTGCGAAAGACCGGGGGCTTTGGCGGAGGCGGAGCTGGTGTGACGCTGCTGCCAATCGTCCGTTTTTTCGGGAGGCGAAAGGAACCGATCGTTGTGGTGTCTGTTTCCGTTTCCGTGCGATCGTCTTCGCCGGATGCTTTTTCCGTCGCGCGGCCGAGCGAATCGTCAGCTGGTGCGCCAGTTGCAGAGCTTGTACCATCTGCATCTGCTGGCGTATGCTCTACAGCTGCGTCAGTGCTGGCGACAGCAGCGGTGCCAGTGACGATGGGGTGGAGCGCAGCCGCGGCCGTCTCGTCCAACGCTTGCAGCCACTCAAAAGTGGCAGGACTGTTTTGCGGCAAAAGCGGACAGTCCGTTTCCAGCGAATGCGCGAAATAAGGCTCAAAGCTGATGCCCGCAACCAGGCGCAACGGGGAGCCGCAGGCCGGACAGCGAACCTTGTCCTGTCGGGCTGCCATGCGCCAAAACGGTATGCGGTTGTAAGTGTCAGGCTGCAACAGGATGGGTTTGTTGTCTAGTAACGCATAGTTCATGTAGGCACCTCGAAAAAACAGCTTCTTTGTCAACGGTCTGACTGTGGAAACAAGAAATGCCCCCTGGCTTGAAGGGGACACTTGCCAAATGGTGTTCGCTATGACTGGGCGTGCAGCAAAATCGTGTCCTCCGGAAGTGCGGCCGATTCTTCCTCATCCAGATGGGTGATCGCCACGCGTGTGATCCGGTGATTTTCCAACTCGCTAATTGTAAACAGGTAGCCTTCGTACATAACGGCTTTGCCTGATGCCACTTCTTCGTTCAGTTGGCTGTAGAGCCAGCCGGCAATCGTATCGACCTCATCGGAGACGATCTCGATCGTCAGAAAATCGTTCAACTCGCTCAAGAGTGTTTTTCCGGAAACCGAGAGGGCATTGCTCGCACTTTCTTCAATTTCAGGCCGTTCATTTTCGTCAAATTCATCCTGAATGTCGCCGACAATTTCCTCCAGGATGTCTTCCATGGTCAAAATCCCTGCTGTGCCGCCATACTCGTCGATGACGATCGCGATTTGCGAGCGGCGCTTTTGCATGAGCCGCAGCACGTGGCTGATTTCCATGGACTCTGGCACCGTAAGCAGGGGACGAAGGAAATCGTTTAACTCGGCTTTCCCGGTTGTCAGCGCCGACAGGAAAAAGTCGGAAGTGTGCACGAAGCCAATCAGCCTGTCTTTGTCTTCATGGGCGACAGGGAAGCGTGAGTGGCGGGATTCCCGGATGATTTGCAAATTTTCGTCAAACGTGTTGTCATCGTACAAGCAAATCATGTCGATGCGCGGGATCATAATTTCCCGGGCAAGTCGTTCGGAAAAATCAAAGACGTTGTCCACCAGGGCCATTTCTGTCTGGTCGATGTGGCCGCTCTTATGGCTCTGATTGACCAGCAAGCGTATTTCTTCCTCCGTGTGGGCCGGGTCGCTCTCCGTAGCAGGCTCGATGCCCAAGCGGCGGATGAAGAGGTTGGCCGCCCCGTTCAAAAACCAGATGAGCGGGTAGCTGAGCTTGTAGAAAAACATGAGCGGAGCAGCAGTCCAGAGCGAAGTCGCTTCCGCTTTTTGAATCGCGAGCGATTTGGGTGCAAGCTCTCCGAAAACGATGTGCAAAAACGTAATGATAGCAAACGCGATGGCAAGAGAAACAGGGCCTACCATATACGGCGGGAATTGAAAGTATGCCATCATGGGTTCGACGTAATGGGCGATTGCAGGCTCACCAACCCAGCCTAATCCAAGCGATGCCAGCGTGATGCCGAGCTGGCAGGCAGACAAATAGGCGTCGAGCTCCCGGGTGACCTTTTGCGCGTAGTGGGCACGCTTGTTGTTGCCTTCACTGACGAGCTGGGCCAAACGAGTTTGGCGAACTTTAACCAGCGAGAATTCTGCTGCGACGAAGAAGCCGTTCAAAAGGACCAAAAACACCACGAGCAGCAGATTCAGCGTAATCTCCCCTATCGGACTCTCCAAGCGCACCTCCAGCCTTCCGCGGTGCGAAAGGTGGAGAATTCACCTCCGTTACGCTAATTGTATTTTAAATGTACGAACCAAAAGGAATAAACATTCGTAACTTCCTTGTTACAGGTAAGTATACCAATAGGTCAACCGAAGAGTCAAAACGTTCCGATTTGCCCGGGCGCATTTTGCACATTGTCCGGACATACGGGAATCCCTCGATTCATACACATAAACGAGCAGTTGTCCGAGGGAGGGGAGGCGTGTGTACTGGCTGCAAAAAAGCGTGGCGATCGTCATGGGGAGTGTCCTGGTTGCCATTGGCGTCAATCTGTTTTTGGTGCCGCACCGCCTCATGGACGGAGGGATGATCGGGATCGGGCTGTTGGCGACGTATTACATGCAGTGGCCGCCCGGGATAATCATGATTGTCGTCAGTATTCCGGTGTATGTCATCGTGTTTTTTTACGATCGTCGGCTGTTTTTTCACAGTTTTCACGGGATGCTGATCTCAGCCTTTTTGATCGATGTCCTGTCCGATTTGCGCGATTTCAACAGTTGGTCTACGGCGATTTCGTCTGTAACGGGGGGCTTGCTGATCGGCATGGGAGTAGGCTTGATGCTCGCCTTCGAAACGAATACCGGAGGAACGGATCTGGTAGCGCAATTTTTGGCCCGGCGCTTTCGCCTGCCCGTGGCTTTGCTGATCCTGGTGATTGACGGTCTGATCGTGGCCTGCTCGCTGCATACGATCGGGCTTGTGCGCACCGCCTTTTCGCTGCTGACAATCGTCGCCGTCGCAGCCACGACACACATGTTCAGCGGGATCGGGCGTCCGCATCCGCCCTATACCATCGTTGGCCCGCTGCACACTTTGCGCGCAGAGCGGAGCAAAGAACGGTTGCGAGCCTTTCCTGTCTTGCCGGTTTTTTACAGGAAAAGACAACAGCTCGCATCTGTACGCGCAAAACAAACCGGAAGAACCAGGGCAGGGGAAGCAAAGTTTTTGGAGAAAATAAATAGGAAAAGGATGAAATGAGGGGCGAACATTGTGTCTACACATACACCGCAAATGATTACGGAGCGGATCGGCTATTTTCCCGGTCACGTAAACATCGGGTTGGTGATAGGGGAGAGCGGGGCCATCCTGATTGATTCCGGGCTGGAGGCGCAAACGGCGAAGAAAATCAAAAAAGGGCTGGACGCGATAGCCCAGCCCTTGTGCGCGATCATTCAAACACACGCTCATGCCGACCACTTCGGAGGAAACGCCTACCTGCTCGGATGCTGGCCCGAAACCAAAGTATACGCACCACCGCTGGAAGAAGCGATCATTCGCTATCCGATTCTGGAACCCATCTACTTGAACATGGGGGCAGAACCTCTTGCCGATTTGAAAAACAAGTTTTTGCTGGCGCAAGCTTCCCGGGTGGACCACCTCCTTCCATTAGAAGGAACGATTGCAATCGACGGTGTGCCTTTTACGATCCTTTCTCTGCCGGGGCACAGCTATCAGCAGGTCGGTCTGATCTGCGACGACATATGCTTTGCAGCCGACAGCTATTTGGGTGAGGAAGTATTGGAAAAGCACAAATTGCCGTTTCTTGTGGATGCGCATGAGACGATGAACAGTTTGCACAAGCTCCTTGCGACCACATGCACAGGATATTTGCCAGGTCACGGAGCGTACACCACCTCCTCTCAAGGTGCGGTGCACAAAAATATGGAATGGCATGAACGGATCTACGCTGTCATCGAAGACATTTTAAGAGAGGAGCGCGGAGTAGAAGACGCTCTCGCCCTCCTGTGTGAACGCTTGCACATTTCCATAGAGAACGCCGGAAGCTACGCCTTGTTTCGGACGGCTTTCATGGGCTATCTCGTCGGACTGGTAAAAGAAAAGAGAGTGACCTATCGGTTTGGTGCCAACAGATGGCTGTGGAGCACGGTTCAGGATGGACCAGACGAAGAAGAGAGATAATCGGCAATTTCGGCCAATTTATGCTCGGCTGCTTCCCGAACGGATTTGGGGATGAAAAAAATCTCTTCAGAGGTGTTCATATAAAATTTTGCTTCCAGATACGGATGGCCCAGCTTGACTGTCATCTCGCCTTTTCCAGTGGACGAGGTGGTAAAATTGGTGGGAATGCGCAGGAAATACGTGCTGCTGCTGGCAGAATCGTACATGACGACATCGTACGTGGGCATGCCGTCCCCGCCTGATCGGTGAAACCCCTGCTGTCTGAGCATTTTGTCGACATAGGAGAGTGGCTGCACGACACCGGTCAGGGTCTTGTTTTTTAACCGCATGGACATCCTCCTCGGCTCAACCTGTGAGAAATTCGGGTTTGCTACCATCCTATGTGCGGTGGGCAGATTTCAGACTTGAAGAAAAAGAAAAGAAGGAGTGGAGAAAATATGCTGTTGCAAGCAGACTTACATACGCATACGAAGGCATCGGACGGGACTTGCGAACCTGCGGAAAACGTGCGCCTGGCGAAAGAAGCGGGACTTGCCGCTCTGGCGATTACCGACCACGATACAGTGGCGGGCGTGGCAGAAGCGATCGAAGCGGGAGCGAGGCTCGGGGTGGAAATCATTCCGGGCGTGGAAGTAAGCTCGGTAGGAAACGGGCAAGACATTCACGTGTTAGGCTATTTTGTTCCGTATGAGGATCAGGCGTTTCAAGAGCGACTTGTGGGCTTGCGAGAAACGCGCCACCAGCGCAACGAGTTGCTGATTGCCCGCCTGCAGGAGCTAGGCATTCCGATTACGCTGGAAAACGTCTACCGCCGCAAGCAAGGCACAGATAAAAACATCGGTCGCCCGCATATTGCCGAAGAGCTGATCGAGCTGGGCGTCGTGGCCACAATCGAAGAGGCGTTTGACAAGTATTTGGGCAAAGGGGGAGCCGCTTACGTCAATCCTCCGCGCATCTCGCCCCAGGAGGCGATCACGCTGATCAAGGAGGCGGGCGGCGCGGCCGTGCTGGCGCATCCAGGCTTGTATGACGATGACGAGCTTGTGCGCGAGCTGATCGTCTTCGGGCTGGACGGCATCGAAGTCAACCATCCGGACAACGATGAGCTGCAAAAGCTGCGCTACAGCAAGTGGGCACAAGAGCACGGCCTCGTCGTAACAGGCGGTTCCGACTTTCATGGCTGGCGCGGCGAGGAGCCTTTTCACGCCATGCTCGGCTCGCACACGGCGCCGACAGAGGCGGTAGAGCAGTTGCGTGAGATTGCTCGGAGGCGGAAGGGGTAACTGGAGCAGATGGGTTTATATGTTGGAGTGAAAGGTAATAACGCAGTAGTTTAGTCTGCCTGTTGGAGTGAAAGGTAGTAACGCAGGG
This sequence comes from Brevibacillus sp. HD3.3A, assembly GCF_013284375.2. Lineage (NCBI taxonomy): Bacteria > Bacillati > Bacillota > Bacilli > Caryophanales > Paenibacillaceae > Brevibacillus > Brevibacillus sp. HD3.3A. The sequence goes on along the minus strand of NZ_CP085874.1, from coordinate 4,139,910 downwards.
GCTTGGCCTGTCTGTCGGAGTAAAAAGTAATAATGCAAGGGCTTGGTCTGCTTGTTGGAGTAGAAAGTAAGAACGCAGCAGTCTAGCCTGTGCTGGTGGGGTAAAAAGTAATAACGTAGTGGCTTAGCCTGTCTGTTGGAGCAAAAAGTAATAACGCAGGGGCTTAGCCTGTCTGTTGGAGCAAAAAGTAAGAACGCAGGGGCTTAGCCTGTCTGTTGGGGTAAAAAGTAATAACGCAGGGGCTTAGCCTGTCTGTTGGAGCGAAAAGTAAGAACGCAGGGGCTTGGCTTGTCTGTTGGAGCGAAAAGTAAGAACGCAGGGGCTTGGCTTGTCTGTTGGAGCGAAAAGTAAGAACGCAGGGGCTTGTCTTGTCTGTTGGAGCAAAAAGTAATAACGCAGTAGCCCCCTTGCCTGTTGGAACAGAAAAGTAGAAAAGTAGCCCCTTATCCGTCAGACGATTGGCTGAACCGGATGAAGGGGCTTTTTTGTCTGGCAAATTACATATTGCCTTGTGCCTGGGAAATGTCGGCAACTACCGTGACTGGCGGATTACAGAACCGTCAGCAAAAACGCCATTCCGAGCCACAGGCAGAGCGGAGTGAACAATCTGGTGTCTTGGCGGCCGAAGACGGTGTGCCGGACTTTTTTAAAGAAGCCCACGTAACGAAAGTCGCCGACAGCACGCAAGAAAAAAACGGCAGTACCGAAGATGCAGCCCCATTGAATCAAGGCGGGCGCAATCAGCGGCGCAAGATAACCGCTTTGTGTGAGTAGCAAATAGTCGGCGAAAAGCAGCAGGCCAGCGACTATGAGCGTCCCGATCTTTCCGGGACGAAATAGCGGGCGGGAATCGTGCGCAGTAACGGGGATGGCGGCAGTCCGTCCCCAGCGGCCGCCGAATGCCCAGTACACATGCAACAATGACAGAACGGCCAGGATAATCGCAGTAGATAAGACGACGAATGTGGTCATGCGAGTGCCTCCTTGGTGAAAGCTTCGTGGGCGTTTTTTTGCAAAAGATACGCAAGCGTATGTTTCGGGCGCGAGAATCCCCCAGTGCAGGGAGGGGGCAGAAAGGGACGTTCTCAGGTCGTCGGATAGAGCCATATGATACATCATCGTACCCGGCATGAAGAAGTTCGCGCAGCAAGGATGTTTTCATGTTGTCAGATGGAGTCATATGGTCATCATCGTGCCTAGATCGAGGAAGTTCCGCAGAAAGGAGGCTTTCATGTGTCAGATGAAGCTGTACGGTACATCACCGTGCCCAGCATGAGGAAGTTCGCCGCAGATAGGGACTTTCTCAGGTCGTCAGATGGAGCCATATGGTCATCATCGTGCCTAGATCGAGGAAGTTCCGCAGAAAGAAAAGATGCTTTCATGTTGTCAGATGAAGCTGTACGGTACATCATCGTACCCAGCATGAGGAAGTTCCGCAGAAAGAAAGGATGCTTTCATGTTGTCAGATGAAGCTGTACGGTACATCATCGTGCCCGGCACGAGGAAGTTCACGCAGAAAGAAATGCTCTTATGTTGCCAGATGGAAACCATATGGCTCATCATCATGCACAGCCCTACCTCTACGAAGTCTCCACAGCAAGGCAAGCTTTCACGTTGTCCAGTTCAAAAAATGCTGCAACGGCGCAGCGATGTCAAACGGCTCGTCCAGCTCCCCGCGCACCAGCCAACCGATGTAGACGAGGTAAGCGAGGTGAGCGCGGGCATTTGCTTCGTCCGGGGAGAGTCCTTTTTTGGCATACAAGGCAGCTACGTAGCCGATTCTGCGTTTTTCAATCCCGGCAACGCGCTTGCCCAGCTCCGGGTTTTGCTTGGCCCAGGCGTACATCGCTGCTTCCGTCTTGCGCTCGGTTGCAAACACGAACGACAAGAGCTGCTCCAACGTAGCCTGCTCGGCTTCCGGCGCAGAAATGATCCGCTCCGTGGCGTGCAGCTCCCAGTAGTCGATCATGGCGTGCAGCAAATCTTGGCGGTCGGCAAAATGGTGGTAGAAGCTCCCTTTGCTAATGGACAACTTCCGCGCAATGGCTTCCACGCGCACAGCTTCCACTCCCGCCTCCGCCAACGTATTCAGCCCTGCGCGAACCCAATCTTCTCGCGTATATTGCATGCTTCACCTCTAAAAATACGGTTGCGTATGTTTTGCTTCCATCCTAATTCAGATGGCAAAAGTCGTCAAGAGCAAAACGCCCTCCGCCTGCTTTGACAAAGAGGGGAGGGCAAAAGAAAAGCTCAGGTTGCTAAGAAGGCGACCTGCCAGTGGTTTATGTAGCGCAAGGAACGTCTATGATGCCTGGGACAACGCATCTATCGCAAAGCTTTGACCATCGCGATATGCTCAATGCCCGCTTCATCAAAAACGTCTCCGTGCGGCTCGTAACCGAGCTTTTCGTAAAAACGCTGCGCGTGCGTCTGGGCGTTTAGTTTGAGGCTGTCGAAGCCGAGTTCTTTCGCCGCGTCTTCCATCACGAGCATGATCTGGCGGCCAAGTCCGGTTCCGCGTTCGCTTTGCAGCACAGCGACGCGCTCGACTTTTCCAACGCCAGGCGTGTACGGACGCAAGCGGCTCGCTCCGACTGGTTCCTGTTCGTTGTAAGCGACGAAGTGCACCGTGCCGCTGCCCTGCTCGTCATGCTCATCGATTTCCAGCTCGGCAGGAACCTGTTGCTCGTCGATGAACACTGCTTTGCGCACTGTGAGCGCATCTTGCATTTCTTTTTCCGAGCTTACTTTTTGAATCGCATAAGATTGTTGTTTCACTGTGGGGACACGTCCTTTTCTGGTGGCAGTAAAAAGATCCCTCCCGGCAAGTCAGGCTCGCGAGGAGGGGAAGAGAAATGCTTTATTTGTTCAAGAGGAATGTCTGGTAAACGCTCCAGATTCCGTCTTCCAGTTGATAAATCAGGTGGAAGCGATCGATCTCGCTGGTCAAATCGATTTTGGCCATGCTCAATTGTCCGGTTACATCACGCAGCTCATCGTCGGACAGATCGCGCCCGATGGTCAGATGCGGAACGTACGCATACGTTTCCTTTTCCGAAACACACTTGTTCACGATTTGCTCGTGCAGTGCGGTAAAAGGCTCTTTGTTTTGCACAGCCAGGTAGATCACGTTTGTTGTAGGATGGAAAGAAGATACCCGATGGAAGTGCGCTGTAAAGCTCTCCGAAGAAAAGGCAACCTGCTCCAGATGGCTCACCAGTTCTGGCAGCTTGGCTTCATCGAGGTCAAAAGCTTCTTTCAAGCGGATATATGGAGGGACCAATGCGTATGCCGGGTCATAACGCTTCCGGTAAGAGTTGGCTACTTCCTGCACCTTGCTGGATGGAAAGACTACGATACTGTACAACATAAGAACCACTCCTCCTTACTATCTATCATGCTCTACAAGAAACTATTTTAACAGAAAATTCTTCATTTGTGTAATGTTATGCGCCGATCCGTATATTCCAGCCGCGTCAGGAAACACTGTGTAGTGCAAGGAGGTGCCGCGCTGCATGTACACGGCCATGATGATTACATTCATTTTTCTCGTCCTGCTTTTGTTGTCCGTCCTGACCTTCACCATTTTGACAGCGATCCGCAAAGGAGAGTTCGAAGAAGCACTCGTCTCGCCTTTAAAAGATGAAGGTCCTAAGGAAGAACAGCCACGGTAAGTTTACCCGTAAAGCGTCCGTAACATGCGCGGTAAATTTTTCTGCCAGTGGCCCCATGTATGGTCACCCTCGAATGTTTCGTAATAGAGGGTGGCTTTTTTCGTTTGCAAAATCGCCCGCAGCTCCTCGTTGGCTGCGTACAGGTTCAAGACGCCGCGAGAAGAGTTCACGGCTGTTTCTTCTGTCCCAATCTCCAGGTAGAACGTTTGGGACACGGTGAGATCAGCTTGGGCGATCCGGCGGTTCAACTGCTCGTCCACAGCACCTGACTGGCTGGCAACTTGTCCAAACGTATGCGGGTAAGCAAGCGCGGTGAACAGCGAAACGACGCCGCCAAGCGATTCACCCAGCAACGTGCGTCCGTTGCCCAATGGATGCGTGGAGTAATGCGAATCAATGAAGCTGACCACTTCATCCGCGAGAAAACGGGAATAGGCAAGATGCTCTTTCCCATCCGGATGGTAGCGGTCGAAGCGTTTGGCTTTGTCGACGGGAAGAAAAACGGCGAGCAGATCAGGGATTTCTTTGTCCGCAATCATCTGATCCAGCAAGGTCGCCATTCTGCCCATTGCCAAGTAATCGTCGCCATCCTGCACGTAAAGAACCGGATAGGAGTAAAGCGGCGAGTAACGTTTCGGGGTATAGACAATCAATTTTTCCGGCGTTCCGAGCAGCCGGCTGTCCAAGACGATTTCCTCAAGGGCCACAGCAGTGTCCTCCTTCTGGGTGTTCTTCGCAAAATTTATTATACAGGAGAGCACATAACCTGCCCAATGCTTTCGTGTGCTCCCGCGCATCGTCGCGAGCTAGTTTGCCCTTCAAGCATTTTGCTGTGGCTCGGCGGAAGGGCGAATTACCAATTATTTGGGCGAAAGATTGTCGCAATTTTGTCACCATGTGATACTATGGTAGGAAACGACTTCACTCGATTTGTGGAAGGGGTTGTCTCTTATATGAAGAAGCAAGTACACAGCATCGAAGTCAGAAACGCTGCTCTCAACCGTCTGGCAGAACGTGGCGTCACGGTGGAGGATATCGCTGAGATTGTCTATCTCATGCAGGCTCCCTATCACCCTGGCCTGACGATAGAACCGTGCATCGAGAGCGTAAAAGCCGTCTTGGAAAAAAGGGAAATGCAGCACGCCATTTTGGTAGGCGTTGAGTTGGATACGCTGGCGGAAAAAGGACTGTTGTCCGAGCCGCTCCAATCGATCATCGCAACGGACGAAGGCCTGTTCGGATGCGACGAGACATTGGCACTAGGCTCCGTCTTCGGATACGGCAGCATCGCAGTTACCACTTTTGGTCACTTGGACAAACATAAAGTGGGCGTCATCAAAAGACTGGACACCAAATCGGAGGAGGGCCGCGTCCACACCTTCCTCGACGACCTCGTAGCCTCCGTGGCCGCAAACGCCTCCAGCCGCATGGCTCACCGCATGCGGGACGAACAGGAAGCAGAACAAGCCCGCTTGGAAGCCGAAGCCCTCAAGCGCGGGGAAGCCAAGCTGCGCGTGGAGGAAAAGGCCGGGGGAACCGAGCAGGCGGGGTAAATGCGTTGCTGCGTAGGTTGGCGGTTTTGATGGTTGAGAGGATTTAGGTGGCTTGGATTGTTACCTACCTATCTTTGTGTGGTTGTTTTGGGCAGGGATTAGGGAGGTAGGGGGAAAGCAAGGAAGAACAAGGAAGCGGAATTTTGTTGGCGGGATTGTGAAAAGCCTGTCGGTCTTGAAAAGGTAGTAGATGGTAAAAAGATAGAGTGTTGTAAAAATCTAGTGAAGATCCAAAAATAGTAAATTGTATAAAGTAATCAAGAGCCATTTTTTCGTTGGTGCTGTTCCCATTTGGTTGCCGCTTGCAGGAGCGAGTGGCAGGAAGGGTGGGGAGAGGAGCGGCGGGGGGATGGCTTTTTGGGGTTCGGGGGGTGAGAGTAGGGGGAGGGGGAAGTTAAAGTGTTGGAGTAGGGGAAGAAGAGGGATAAAGAGCAAGGACAAGAGCAAGGACAAGAGCAAGGACAAGAGCAAGAACAAGAGCAAAGAAGCAAAAAGCAAGGGCAAAGAACAAGTGCAACGCCAATGTCAATGCGACGGCACTCCCTCCCGACCCCCACTTTTCATTCCCCAAGCCCCAGAATTGATGAATGTAGCAATGATTTAGGAGGGTACTTAGAAAAGGAGGGCAGTCAGTAACAACTTGGAAAAGTAGAGGAGTGGAGGGCGAGGAAAAATTTATCGGTTATTTTTCAGCAGAAAGGGGAGACAGCTTGATTTTTACAGGGGGTGAATACGCAATAAAGTCAGGTTTTAAGCGGGTTTTTCAAGTTCTTTTGGTCAGAGTGAAAAAAATTACAAGAAATTATTCATTTCCTCTTGAAATCCAATTTAGGATGCTGTATAGTAATAAATGTGATCGACGTCCGGTGCGATTGGGGCCCTTAGCTCAGTTGGTCAGAGCGGTCGGCTCATAACCGATTGGTCGTAGGTTCGAGTCCTACAGGGCCCACCATTAAGTGAGTACATACGTTTCACAAGGTCACATACATATCCCATGATCCGGTAGCTCAGTTGGGAGAGCACCATCTTGACAGGGTGGGGGTCGCTGGTTCGAACCCAGTCCGGATCACCATAAAACAAACGTTAGAACCCTTGGTAATCAAGGGTTTTTCTTATGTTTATAACGACCCCACTAGTTCCCTTTTGTACGAACAAGAGCAAATTGGTGCCGAAGTGGTGCCCTTTATTCGACTAAAGATTTTTTGGTGCCATTTGGTGCCGAAAAGAACATTTCCCCGAAAGCATCCGCTGTTTCCTTTTGCATGTGTGGAGTAACATGTGAGTAGCGATCCAGCATCTTCACACTTGACCATCCCATACGTTCCGCTATTCGTTTATTGTTCTCTCTCATTTTTAAAAGCATAACTACATGAGTATGACGTAGATCGTGAAATCGAATTCTTTTCAGTCCTGCTTTTTCAGTAAGGCGATAGAATGTGCGATTGATGTTGCGTGGTGAAACTGGAGTGCCTAGCTGTGTGCAAATCACCAGGTCGTTATCCTCGTAAATATCTCGATTTGCCATCTTTTCCTCTTTGGTTCGGTGCCGCAGTTTCTCCAGCTCAATTGCTGTAACCTTATCAATACCGATGGAGCGTATACCTGATGCTGTTTTTGCTCCAGGCTCAAGAGTCTTTCCATCATGGTTAAGAATCTGTCTAACGGATAGAGTCCTGTTTTTCAAATCTAGATCCTGCCACCGTAAGCCCAGTATTTCTCCTTGCCTCATTCCGGTTGTTACTGCAAGCAGGAGAGCACAGTAATAGCGATCCTCTTTGGCAACTCCAAGAAGGAGGTGCGCCTCTTCATCTGTCCAATAGAACATTTCCTTTGTTTCAGCTTTGGGGCGATCAACAACAGCAGCTGGGTTTTTTATGATCATGTCCCACCCGGCGGCCTTTTTCAGTGATTCGTTGATGATGGTATGTACTTTTTGGATGTTCTCCCCAGAAAGCCGCTCAGACTCGTGTAGTTCATTATATAGATTTTGGATGTGCCGAGGAGTGATGTCGGCAAGGGCTAAGTCTCCCAATGCTGGTAGAATGTGATTATTTACCAATCCTGCATAGGTTTCAAGCGTGCGCGATTTGACTTTTGTTTTCTTGTCTCGAAGCCAGTCAACCATGAAGTCCCGATAAATAGTTTTGGAGGCATTGAGGTTCAATCCTTGTCCGAGTTCATTCAAAAGGTCACGTTGGGCCGCTTCAGCTTCTTTTTTCGTTTTGAATCCTCTGCGCTTGATTCTTTTCCGCTTTCCATTCTCATCAATCTCAATTGTGAAATACCAGGGATTCTTTTGAACGCTTTTGTCTTTAGTTACTGCCATCTTCCATTCCTCCTTGTTTGACCCAGACATTTAAGCTCAGACCATACTTCTCTTTTGCGAATTCTGTTAGGCCGGGTATCAGCCATTCTTCAATTGGTAATGCTCCGTTTGTCTCGGTGATAATGAAGTCGATCTTCCGCTTCCTGTTGTTGCTTTTCGTCATCTTTTTTCGCTCCTTTATGAACGAATTGCTCACCATCCCCCATGTAGTGTACAGTTAGAGCCAAAAACTCATATGTATCAAGGCTTCACAGCCCACTGTCCTCTAACTAGCTGACACTCACGACTGTCCTCTAATCTGCTGACAGTTCTGTACCCTACGTAGAGGACGGTACTGTCCTCTAATCCGAGGACAGTCAAACTTTTTCCTTCATTAGAGCACGAAGCCTAAAGAAAATCTTTAAAGAAAATATTAAAGAAATATACTCGCGACATGTCACTCGTATTTAGAGTGGCATTTTTTATTTAAGAGAAAGGAGAGGGTTAGCATGAGTACAATCGATCATCCAAAGCTAATTGCATCCGAATGGGTAGATGAACCTCCAACTATGATGGTGTACCCAACTGAGCAGATGGCTGAAGCATTTTCTAAGGAACGATTAGCAAGATGATAGATACAGGGAAGGAGTGATAGAAAAGTGGTAGCGAAGATGAAGCACATGCTGATGATATGTAGCATCGTGTTACTAATCTATGGATGCGGTACAAGCAGAGAGTTTCTAGTAGTAAAGTATAACGACCAAGGCCAGGTCATCACAAGCTATCATGTCAAAGGCTTTCAACCGACAAAGGATGAGGATGGAGTCTCTTTCTTTATGATGCAAGATGGACAGCAGCTATTCATACAGGTCAGTGGCAATGTAGATGTGATTGAAGTAAATGGCAATGTACAAGCCACAATGGAGAGGTTGGGAATCAAAGATGGGTAACTACCTTGGCTGGTTGAGCAAAGAGCTAAAACGTGACTATCTAATTGCGAAACTCAGCTCAAAATCGATGCTAGGAATATTTACGGGTCCTTCTGGAAGCCGGGAAGACTGCGGGTGAAGCGAGCCCCGAAATCTCGCTAGATTTATTTTTGAAAAATTACTTTCGCTTTTGCTTAATCCGATCCAAGAGCTGACATTTTCAAATTTTGGCTTCATCTGATGACCCGAAAATTGGTATCCCTATGATACGAGTTTAAAACGAAAGTGAGGTGGGAAAATTGGCGAGGCCAAAGGCGAAACCAGAAAATCTACAAGATAAAGAAATACTGACGTCAGAATTGGCGGCAATTGTAGGGAAGACTCCCCAATGGATACGCCAATTGACGAGAGACAAAGTGCTACACCAGGTAGGCAGAGGTAAATACAGTCTCGGAGAAGCTGTTCAAGCGTACTGTCTGCCGCTATCTTGTTCCAGCCCAGTATGCCTGGAAACTGCTCGCTCGCGCAGAAGCCGAGGCGATCACATCGGCAGGGATGCAGGTCGTATCAGTTTTCCAGCGCGGAACTAGTGATGCTTCTGGAGGAGCAGCCAACGGAATACGGGACGGCAAAGCAGCGCTCCAGGAAGCCAAGCAGATCGGTCAGCCTTTAGGTACTGCCATTTATTTTGCTGTGGATTTTGACGCACAGCCAAAGGATTACGCATCAATTGAGGCTTACCTGAAAGCAGCAGCCAAGGAGCTGCCCGGTTATGTGGTGGGTGTGTATGGCTCTTATGCTGTCCTTGAGGAAATGGCGAAGCGAGGGGCCTGCAAACATTTCTGGCAGACCTATGCCTGGAGTAGAGGAAAGCTATCCAAAGCGGCTAACCTCTATCAGTACAAAAACGGGCAGACGCTTGCGGGGCACACAGTAGACTACAATGACGCTCTCGGTGGTGAGGGTTGGTGGAATACTAATCCACCCGCTGTGGAAAAACCTGTGAACAAGTTTGACAAAGAGTCGGCAGAGGAAGTAATCGCGATTCTTGGCTCGGTCTGGATGGCGAGTGACAATGATCCAGGTGTGAGAGAAGCAGCTCACTACGCTGCTAATGCTTTACGTGATGCTGTAGGTATACCAAATTAAAAAATTGATAGCCCATCCAACAAATGTTACTCTCCAGGATGGGCTATCGTTATTATTCATAAGGAATTTCAAATATTATTTTTTGCGTAGACACTTCTTCAAAAATCCAATTATTACCTGATTGGTTTATTAATTTTAATTTGACTGGGTTTGGCATTGCACCGAGAAGTTCAACTACAAGTTCTTCTTGTAGGTTTTCTCGAAAAAAATCTTCTAATGTTCTTAGTTTATTTATTATTGTGTCAAAATATCTCACATCCTGTATCGGATCTCCAGATGATGTTATACCGAGACCTGGCGGCATTATCGCAAATTTCTCACCACTACTTTTCGTTAATTCCATTAGTACCAAACTTCCAGCCTCTCTTGCATCCAAATGTTGACTTTCAGTAAGTGCATGGGTTACTCCTGTTGAATCGGGAATGATGTAACTCTCTATTAACTCAGGCCAGTTATCATATACAGTCTGTAGGATGGACTTGTGTGTCCATTCTTTATGTTGATAAATGTTAATTAGAAAAGCAGATTCCGGCATCAAGTAAAGGAATAGTAATGGGCCAGTCCGCTCTATATAGCGACCAGTTTTCTCAAGTCTATCCCCGAGATGAAGATGTAACACCCCCCAGTCATTAAACATCCCGTCGATCTTAGAGATATTTTCAACCTTCTTACTGAGATAAGGTGATATATCCTTACCATTTTTTAGCGTTTCGATCAATTGATTAAGCCCCGCTAAGTGGACTGTCGGGCAACTGAACTCCTTTGATTTGTACACTTGTCGTCCTTGAGTTTTACCACCAAGTTTTCGTAAAAAGGTAAAGTATTTTATTATCTTTGCATCTTCTCTAAGACCACTTGAGAATTGCAGACCTTTATCTAAAATCCTCTGGGACATAATGCTCTTCCAGTCCGAAACCAAGTCCATTTCTATATTCATCACTTTCCCCTCCTTTAAGATAGAGAATAACAAACAAAATAAGATATAATTTTGTATCTCGAGATAATTAATATACAGCAGCCCTCCTTCGGAGCAATCTGATATTATCCCCTTTAAGTAGACAGTAAAAAGAAAGACCATTACTGTTTATTTGGAGGGGATATTCTTTATGGGGAAAATGACATACTCGCTTGAATTTAAGACACAAGTAGTGGAATGGTTTGAACAAGGAGCTACGTATAAACAAATTCAAGAAACCTACGGTTTGGATTTACGGATGTTCCGTAGATGGGTTAGAAAATACAGAGATCACGGTGTACAAGGATTGGTAGACCAAAGAGGCAAAGCCGGAGGGATGAGCATGGGAAGGCCTCGTAAAAACCCCATGGCTTCAGATGAAAGAATTAGGCGTCTTGAAGCGGAGGTAGAATTCTTAAAAAAGCTCTTAGAAGCCAGAAAGGGGGAAAGAAGAAGGATCAGGGAAAAACAGTAATTTTTCGGATTATTGCTGAGATGGCGGATCGTTATCCAGTTCTGTTACTATGCAAAATTGCTCAAGTATCAAAAAGTGGTTATTATAAGTGGCTGCACTTACAGAAGAACCCGACGAGAAAATACGCGGAAGACCAAGAGTTAAAAAAGCTGATTTTGCATTGTCATCAAGGGGTCAATGGAATATACGGATATCCTCGAATTAAGATGTGGCTATACCGGGTCCATGGCATTCGAATTAATCATAAGCGTGTGTACCGACTGATGAAAGAGTTGGGGATCCAATCACGTATTCGCAGGAAACGAAAGTATTATGGACGCAAAGAGCCAATCGTGATAACAGAAAACAAGTTGAACCGTGAGTTTGCTGCGTCACGACCTACTGAAAAATGGGCTACAGATATTACCTATATCATTTTTAACGGGAGACGGCTGTATCTGTCTGTCATTTACGACCTTTTCAATAATGAGGTAATTGCCTATAAAGTCAGCAAACAGAATGATTTATCCCTCGTCTTAGATACTGTGAAGGCAGCGACACAAAAAAGAGACGTGAATGGCGTCCTGCTACATAGCGATCAGGGAAGCCAGTACACGTCCAGAGCATATCAGAATCTATTACAAGCGTATAACATAACTCCAAGTATGTCGAGAAAAGGAAACTGCCTGGACAACGCTTGTATCGAAAGCTTTTTCAGCCACCTCAAAACAGAATGTATATATTTGGATTCCTTCGGAACCGAAGAAGAGGTGAATAAAGCAATCGAACGTTACATTCATTTTTACAATCACGAACGGATTCAAGCTCGTTTACGCAGTCTCAGCCCAGTTCAATACCGAGCTGAGGCTGCGTAAAGCAAGGGCTTGTTTTGAACTGTCCACTTGACGGGGATAAGACCAATCCGGGGAGGGCTTTTTTTATTCGTCCAACTTTTTAGTTATGTGATTTGCGCTCTCGTCAACCACTAAGACTTCGTCATGGTAAATTCTGAAATGAGCAACCTCACAACTTTTGCTAACGAAAGATATTTTCACGGAATTATTATCAATGTGAAGGACATTTACCTCATCGATGTTGACCAAAGTGATAGCTCCATCTAATGTGATGGTATTATCAGGCGGTGATAAATCTAATTTAATGGCATCGATATGTTTTAAAACCTGATAGCTAAATACGGTTGGACTTTTAATAAGCATATTCTTCCTCCTGATAACTCGACTATTTGAATATCTTTTTCAACAATACGAACAAATCGAATGTGGTCCGATGATAGACTTTGTTGTAAGCATACTTTTTCGGATTGCGCATCCATCCCCATCCACGAGGCATCTTCAGACCGTATCCGTGAACAATCTGCCGTTTCAAACTGGTTTTGGCCGCTAATCTCTTTTTCAGACTCGGCTTGCGTATGCCGAATTTCAAAGTGATCACTCCTTTAATACAGTATAACTAATCATCGGAATCTTTTCTAATATTTGGTTTGGGTGTATGATTGAAAAAAGTGAGGTGATAGAATGACCTATAATTTAAAAGATGTTGGCGAACGTGGTATTTCACTGAGTCTTGATCTTGGAGAAAGACCCCAAGTTCTATTTACTGGTCCTGAGTGGAAAATGGAAGATGGAATGAAACTTGATGACGGTCCAGGTTGGTCTATGAAAACTTCAGGCCCCGATTGGGAAGGCATAAAGATGGATAGTGGTCCTGAATGGGAACTTAAAGTATCCGACTCTGATTGGAACCTGAGCCTGGACGGCGGTGTTGGTTGGCAAATGTACGGACCACCAGAATGGGGATGTAGTTCACTCGTAGTTGGACCACCTGACGGCTGGAGAATAACTGTGCTGCCCCACTAAAAAGTGGGGCTTTATTTGTAATCTCTAACTTTTTCTCTTCTGTAAAAAAAGACTTTTTCACATGAGAATATTCAAAGTTAAAGTATGTAACTAAAAAAGTAAATGAAATATCCTTTTGTTAATGGAGTGGTAAGTATGAACGAAATACCTTTCTTATCAATTTTTGCTAGAGATTACCCCTTAATTATGATCATTGGCTTTGGGGTATTCCTGATTTCGACAGTTGTAAAGCTAATCAAAGCATTCATTAGATATGTAAAAAAGTCTGACTTCGATAAAATATTCGATACAAAGGATCAACAAAGTTGGGAAACCGGCTATAAACAGCTAATGTTTACACTGATACTGATTATTTTCTCGCATTTACTAGGTGGAGGAATAGCCCTTTCAATAGCAGAAAATGACAACGATTCATATTTTTTAATTTGGCTTGGCGTGCTCATTATTATAACCTTATTAATTAGTTTCAGTATCATCATGGTCCATTTGGCTATAAGAAAGATCGTGGCATTGTACTCAAAACTAATTCGTAAAGAAGAATATGAACTTGATTACAGCAAAAACAAACGATATTATAAATTTCTGCTTCTGACACACTTCGTTAGTGCTTACTTTTCCATATATTGCAGTTCAGCATTTACAACGTATCGTCTAATGATCAAAGAAACAGATTGGCTGTCTCTACTCGGCTCAATTTTGGCAAGCACACTTTTTGCTTTAGTCTATTTTCATTTTTCAATTCATTTGTATCGTGATGAATTTAAAATAGAGAATCCCGCCGGAAAGAATTCATATAAAATGATTATCCCACATATAGAAACAGTGCAAAATCAGCCACTTTTTGTTTTGTATTCCTTAGATTCAAATCGGATTGTTTTGGGCAATAAGCCAACTGAGATTGAAAGTAATCATCTTTACATTTACGACAGGGATAAACATAGATATCTTCTTTTCATGCGGCAAGAGAGCAAATGAAAAAAGCGCTATTAAGCGCTTTTTTTTAAGGTTTTAGGAATCTAATAATCCCAAAAACTAAAGTACCTAAAGCAAGTGCCGTACCTATATACCAGAAGATTAATTGTAATTTTGCTTTTCCCACTGTATTCTCAACAAAATCTTCAGTTGTAACTTTATCTGATTTCACAGTATCACGTATACTCTGTAGTTGTGACTGTCCGTGGCCGACAAGAAGAATGTCTCTATAACGTGTCGCATTTAAAAGCTGAATGCCAAGTTCGCCTTAACAATTTTCTGTACGATGCCAAGCAGCAAGCGAACGGGCGTGCATAGAATGAACAGAGAGATAGCAGCAGTAGACAACCCGCCTTTTTAAAATGGCGGTGTTGAGAAGACGCTGCAGTCTTGAAAGCATTGCATTGTGAAAAAACGTAATATACAATTAGTCCCAAATGTTATAGATAAAGGGGCTAGTGTTCGTGAAAAAATACAAACTCGTTATGGTTACTGGAGTACTATTGAGTTCTCTTTTGTATGGTTGCAGCGTTGATTCGACGACATCAACAAAACAGGCAGCGATTAGTCAACAACAGGAAGAGGAGACCAAAGCTGCAATCCAAGAATTTAAAACATATCTGGAAGGCAGCTTTAAGGAAACGTCCTGGTACGCGAATATTAAGGCAGTGGATATGACAAAGATTGATGACAAATTCAAAGTAACAGTCACAACAGACTTAGCGAATGATGTAATCGGTACTGAAAAAGGCGATAAAATAATTGGTACAGTTCTAGGGTGGGGAAATGCACAAGATAGTAAATACAAGGTTTCAGAGGTTATTGTTAATGGCTCCGGCGGTGTAAGTATCGCTCAAAAACTAAACCCTTTATAAGTTACAACCCGCACCGATAATAAAGGGCGGGTTGTTCTTGCTACACTGACCGATGAAGATAGCCAGTGGATTTCTATGAATCATATTACGGTTTAAAAAGCGAATTAAGGAGGACTATAAGTGACAAAAGAAGAGTGTTGATGACTTGAAAAATCACAAACTTTTAAAATATAGAGGATTGTAATGGAATAATATTGATATGAGTATTTCAATAATACATAATTAAGATAAAAAAATTTAAGGTGAAAAAATGGCGGAAAAAAACAGACAACATTATGTTCCAAAGTTTTATTTAAGAAATTTTTCAGATAGTACAAAGGCAATAGATACCTATAATATTACCAATTCGAAATATATACCGAATGCTTCCATCAAAGATATGTGTCAAAAGCACAATTTTTATGGTTCGGATAAAAAAGTAGAAAACTTCTTAAATGAAGAAATAGAAGCAAAAGCATCTTCGATTATTAGAAAAATTCTTGATAAGAATGAATTTCCGAATAATGAGGAAGATTATTTACACCTTGTTATGTTTTTACTTGTTAGTGAGGCAAGGAATTTGAAACATGCCGACTCCGCTAATAATGTGGCAGATTTTGTGGCAAAAACATTAATGAAAGAAGACCCTGCTTTTAAAGACGTCGATTTAGAAAAATTTAAAATCGAGTTGAATGAACCGGCTAACCACAGTATTAAAGCAGCTATTGAGGGTGTACCTTTTGTTATTGATCTAGAACCACTTCTAATTGTAGAACAAACAGGAGCAAGAAGATTTATTACGTCAGATAATCCTTTAATTCGGTATAATTCATTTTATCTTACTAAACGATATCCGGGAGGATTTGGTTATATTAATAGAGGGATGCAATTCTTTTTCCCTATATCACCCCAAAAATGTATATTGCTTTATGACAGTTTTTCCTATGAAATTCCCGAAGCAAAAGATAACGTATTAACTTTACGGAAAGCAAGAGATGTCGATCAATTAAATGAGTTATTTTACTTAAACGCATATAATAACGTGTTTTTTAACCAAAAAACTAGAAGAGAATATATTGAAGGAATTCATTTTGGGAACAGACGAACACCAAAGATTAAAGAGTTAGAGAGAGAAGTTGCATCCTTCAAGTCGGCTGACTCAAATGGTAGGCTCATTCATATTAGCCAAAATAAAATATCGAAGAGAATTAACTTTCCATGGATTAAAATCTCCAAAGATGCCAATAAATTAATAATTCCGTCGCACATGGGTGGAATAAATAGAATGGAAAACGCATATATTAGGGAATTTTTACAAAAAGAAAAGACTATGTTTGAGAAAAATCAACCGTCATTTAAAGAAAGATACTATAGAGCAGATAAAAGCCAAGATTAAAATTCCGTAACTGGACAAAGAGCGGCCTTCTGCGATCGCCAGTTTTCGTTGATTTTATACTAGCTGGCTAGTAAACAACCCGCCAGGCTTAACATCTTGGCGGGTTCTTAAAGGCAAGTTACTACTCGGTAATGTTAAAAACTTTAAGCAATTCTTGTTCATATTTTGAATTTCTTCCTATAACAAAATTAATGAACTTTTCTTGATCAAACCATAGGAAAAGGTCGATGACATCGAGGTCTTCATCTAAACGATGTCCTACATTTCGTATTTTTAGAACACCTCCTCCTTCTAACAAGGCATTGCCAGTAATAGTTATGATTAGATCATGTATATCCTTACTTGAATCAAGGCTGGTAAAGGCCAAAACATTAGGAACTTCGTGATTAGGGTTTATACTATTGAATTGCTTCGCTGCTTTGTGAATGTGAGCTGAAATGGAATTATAGACCGGGTCATCCTTGTGGCCCTCGAAATCATCATATTCAAGAGTTTTCTCTTCACAATAGAATACTCTCTTACTGTGCATTAAAACATCAAAGTCAGGTGTTTTTGTGGAACCTTCTTTGATTTTCTTTACCTCTAACCCATACCCACTTAAAAAAATCTTTACTACTTCCTGTCCATAGTCTGCCATATGATCACCCTCAATTGATAAATTTTTTATTGGTCCTCTTTCTATGCCCACGAGGCCTTGGTGTATCCATCCACTTCTGGATTTGGCCCCGGAGCTAGAGCGGGCCACTTGCAAGAGTCTTCAGTGGCACGGGGAACTGTTCTCGCTCAAGATAAATCTTGATGTATTGTTTGGACTTGCATACCATTCGCTAAACTTCTGCCATAACCTTAATGGCGTCTAAAATTGTACTAAGGGGACGGGTTTTAGAGGATATATGACATAAAAGCCTAAACTAGGCGAGTATCTTCATGTTGTCTAGAAAACCATCTAATGATTTGCTGTGCTATTACATCTACAAACTTTGCAAAGTCATGGAGCTGATCTTGAGGACATTCATCCCCCTTTGCTTGATAATTCGTTTTTGCGTGTGCAAACATGTTTCTTGTATTGGAAATAGAATTAGCGATTTTTTCAAACGCTTTCTGGCGATCATCAAGCTTACTATCGATGTTAATTTTTATATTTTTCTTAAGGAACTGTGGTAAAAAGTTTTCTAATTCGAGTAAGTCACAACAAGCTTCGATTGTTAATCTAATAGCAAAAAATCCTTTTGATTAGTATTTCTATGTTCTTCATAAATTTTCCCTAATTCTAAAATGTAATTTGCATCTGGGGTTAAAGCTCTGGGACTAGATAACTTATTTACAGTTTTTTCGATCAGGTCTTTGCGTATTACTGTTTGTGATACGTACTCAATAACTCGTGTATAAGCTAAAATTAAATTTTCTGGAGTATGGGAATTACTACTTGAGTTATAGATTTCTAACAGTTCATTAATTCCTTTTCCATAAATTAATGGTCTGAGCTTAACCTCAATGGGGTTTTCAAGATTTTCTGGTTCAACTTCTTCCCATGGGTCATAATCTGGTCGAACTCCTATATGGAGTTCTAAACCTAAAGTTGATCTGAGCTCGAAAACATAAGAATTAAATAGTTTATCGATTACTTCATTTTCTATTCCATCTGGACATGAAATTAATATGAATACATCGTCGCTATCGACTGGTGGAACATATTTGCTAAACTTACCTTCAATTGTAAGTAAGATGCCGAAACTAGTTAGTCCGTGAATTATCTCTAATGTATAAATTTTCTGCGAGACAGAAATAGAACTCTTCAAATTACTTATCTCATATATTCTATTAAAGAGTCCCCAATTATCAGTATCTATTCTAATTAATGCAGTGTTGAGACCTATGAATTTGAAATTACCCATAATCTCGCCATTTTTCGCTTCGTTAACTATTTCTAAGATGTAATTAAGATTACAGTCATAATCATAGGTTGCCCTTGGAAGCCACAATTTTACTGATGTGTTGTAATTAATTGGCTTGACAGGACGATTATTATCAAGCTCTTCTTCATCGTCTCCTTCCTCAACAGGATAATAATAATGATCTAATTCAATTTCAATTTCGTACTCCTTACAAAATTTAAAAAGCGCGTCTAATTCTTGTTTTAAATTTGGTGGTTCGAATATGACTTCCATGATTATTTTCACCTCTAGGAAAATAGTACCACGTACAAAGTGTTAGAGTAACAATTAAGAAAAATTAAAATTGATCAGAGCAGTACCGCGAATGGGATGCATTTATTTTAGAAGATAAACTGACCCTTATTAAGAAAAACAAGATACAAATGTTTGCCTCTGGTTTTAGAAATAGATGTTCCAAAAACTTCAAATCATGATGAAGTTGTGAAGGAAAATGTCCTACAACAAGGAAGCAAATAGAGTCCGATGATTTCTTGACATTGTAAAGAAATCATCTCAAATCTAGTAAAATGCTCTTAATTGTACAAATTCATATTCTTGTCGTAGTATTATTCAATAAAAGATCAAATGCATATGATTGTTGCATAATTTTTGATGCGAAGTCCACATAAAACTTCTGCAACTAGCACAAAAGTTGACAGATAAATTAGCTAATGGTATTATTGCATCAAATTAATATTGTACGTAGCGGAAGTACCGCACGATCATTCTTCTCTAGCAGAGAACCTGCAGAAGATGTGTCGTGCGGTTTTTTTTGTTACAGATGGAAGGAGTTGAAAGAAATTGTAAATTATTTCGGGAAAAGTAAACGAAAGTTCTTGTTTTGTGGTATAATAAACTTGTGTAAATTGATAAAAGTATAATTTTCTCATACAACAGGATGGTGATTGACATCGAATGCAAGCATGTGGATTTAGATAAGCTCTCTGCATTTTTAGGTATTAACCTCAGATCGGTTATTGGGATTAATCAAGATCAAAACTACGTTCCATAAATAGTAAAGCAAGAAGCATCTTTAATTCCTTCTGTGTCAGATCACGACCAGCTACAGACAGTTTAATCTGAGCTAATAACTCTTCACCTAATAAAAAGGAATGTTGTCATCTACCGGCAGAAAAAGAAGAAATCTTAAATGATTATTCTACTTCTTGAAACCAAGAGACATACAAGCCATAGTGCAGTTAAACGATTTGACGATAGCTTAGGTGATTAGGGTCTGTCGCTCATATAGGATTTTTAAGCGTGTGTTCCCTCGATAGTTAAAGGGACAATCATGAATGGAAAAGTGGTGCCGAAAGTGGTGCCGAAACGTAAAAAAAGACACCAATGAGAGCTAATGCCTAACAAACATACAAACCACTAAAATGCTGTAATATCAACGTTTATCTAACTTAAACAAACTACAACAAAATAGGTCTGGCGTCTTGACAGGGTGGGGGTCGCTGGTTCGAACCCAGTCCGGATCACCATATAATGAATGCTGAAACCTCTTGGTAATCAAGGGGTTTTTCTTATTGTTGTCATTTGGTTGTTTCATTGGTTTTGATACGAATTTGTATTTTGATACGAACCTAGGCTATTTTCGGGTTTTGTAGAATATATTACCAAATCCATCCCGGGTGTCTCTCTGGAGATTAGGCAAAGGTTTCTATATGTATCTAATGTAATACGGACATTGGCCAGATCTAGCATTTCTAATACAACCTTTTCGAATTTACTCCTTGTTTCAATAGCAAGCTTGCATGAGGATGACGGATATCATGGAATCGAATTTTCCGCAAAGCTGTCTTCTGAGTGAGGATGCCAAAAGACCTATTCAACTTGCGTAGGGATAGTGAAGTGCCACCAGAGGTACAAATGACCCACCCAAAACCTCAATACAAAGGGCGGCGGTTAGCCACCATTTTCTGATAAGATCGATAAGTCGCCAACTGTTCGTTTCCCACCTGCTTTTCATTACTGTGATATAATGAAAATAAAAACAATGGGGTGTATTGTTGAAGAGACAATTTTTGATGATTGTAAGTGATGTAACCAAACCACAAATAGATAGCGCCAGCGAAGCAGTAAAAGATTTTAACGAATTTATTGACTTGATTCCAATTGAGTCTAAATCTGATGGAGGCTATAGCCTGTACCTCGATATTCAAAAAGGCGATGTTCCGATAACAGTTTCAGATACACGAAAATTCCTGAGAAATTGGTTTATGCCTTTAAAAATAGAATGTGATTCAAATCCACGAGACTTTTATTAAAAGTCTTTTTTTATACAAAGTAAGTAAAAGTAAGTAAGAGGTGTGGGGCGCTGGTTCGAACCCAGTGAAAACTTCTTTTGACTGTTCCTTGATGAAGCTGATTGTCGAGTGGCTCCCCGATTTATCCAATCGGCTGTTTTGTTATCACTTGCTACGTGGATTCAAATGTTGCATTCAAATCCTGTAAATATTTACGCTTAATTGGCCCGTTGTAAATCTCCTTTGTTATCCGTTGATGGAACGCCGTGTGTAATGTCCATCTAAGTGGATTGACTCCTGGCAATACCAACTACACTCTTGCTGAAGATGCAGCTCACAATGCTTCTTCGCCTATCGGTTTGCCTTTCTATACTGGTACTGCAGATTAGACAGCACTCTAATAGCCATTACTTTCGAAGTCGCTCAACCGAGCGGCTTTTTCTTTTGGAAAGGGGGAAGGAACACGGTTGTTCTAGAATCACTTGGAAGTTGGGTGCAAAATACGAGTAAAGTCTTGGATCAGACAGTGCACCTGTCACATTCTCACCAGACGGGCCAGTAATGGCAGCAGGACATGACGCTTCAACAACTTATGCATTGATTCCGCTAAGTGCTAGTAGAATTGTGTCACTTGGATCACTCAGCAGAAGCGTTTTCCAGAAGATATGAAAGACGGGTGACGTTGCTGACCCAGCGTACCCGCATAATTTGATCAAGTTGATTGAGACGGATAGGCCAGATAAGTATGATGTTGATAAGCCTGACAATTTTATCGATAAAGAAACGTCTACGGCCTTCAAGCTGGAGAGCTGGAAACGTGAAGCCGGCTTGAAGGCAATTGACAGTGTTTGACTGCCAAAAGACTACTGAACAACTCGAACGCCTGGAAAAAGCGATTGACCAACGATCCAGCAGGCGGACTGAGCGAGTTGCCCTGGCTTATGTTTACGATGCCTGACCGGATGACAGAAAAAACAACGCGACAAAAGCACGGCCCTCCGTCCGGAGGATAACCGGGGAGGGCTGTTGCCTGTTTGAACAACTCCATGAGCATTTCATCTATCTCTTGGCAACCATTGAAAACCAACCCTAAATAACCTCAAAGTGGCAAGTGCAATGTATAAAATCAGGTATCTCAACCATAATAAAACAGCCTGAAAAGACTTATTTCCTATGAACAGAGGAGCAGATGAATATGAAAATCAAACGGATGCTTGCGTTACTGTTGACCTTGGCACTCGTTTTTAGCATGATGCAGGCAGTAGTATCCGTGCAAGCCAAAGAGGGGAAGGCCGCTGATTCAGTTTGCCTAAGTCCCAAAATGGTGCAGTTGAAGACAGATATGCAGAAAGTCTGGATCGACCATACAATATGGACGAGAAGCTACATTGTCAGTGCCATATCGAATCGTCCAGACCAGCAGGACGTTTTGGACCGACTTTTGCAGAACCAGCAGGATATCGGGAATCTG
Organism: Brevibacillus sp. HD3.3A; assembly: GCF_013284375.2. Taxonomy (NCBI): domain Bacteria; kingdom Bacillati; phylum Bacillota; class Bacilli; order Caryophanales; family Paenibacillaceae; genus Brevibacillus; species Brevibacillus sp. HD3.3A. Next base: position 4,118,135 of record NZ_CP085874.1, on the reverse strand, counting down.
ATCAAGCCTTATTATGGGGAAGCCGCCGGAAATAAGCTGGCTGATCTTCTCCGAGAGCATATTTTGATCGCTGGGAAAATTGTAGCGGCTGCCAAAGCGGGCAATCAGGCGGATGTGAAAAAGCTGGAGGCGGATTGGCATAGAAACGCTGACGATATTTCGAAATTTTTAAGTGCAGCGAATCCGAACTGGCAGTTTAAAACGCTGCAAGATATGCTTTATGCGCACCTTCAATTGATTACGGAAATAGTTCTGAACTGTCTCAAAGGAGATTGGAAAGCGGATATTGCAGCAACGGACAAAAACGAGATCCATATGATTCATTTGGCGGACATTTTGACAGAAGGCATCGTCAAGCAATTCCCTGAAAAATTTTAACCGGGTAGCTATAGGGCAGTTCGACGCTTCTGCAAAGCTCCACAAGTGTAGAGCTTTTTTTATTTGCATGTTCGTATTATGTTCGCATACAATACAAACAAACGTTCCTATCTGGAGGCGAACAGCATGAAAAGGCAACTGCAAAGAGCCATACAACAGCATCAGTACATCCGGATTATTTACCTTGGCAGTGACGGCCGCACTACACAGCGAACTTTGCGTCCCATCGAAATTTCAGACGACCGACTGAAAGCGTACTGCCTCACGAGAAAAGCGCCGCGTGTCTTTGTAATCGACAACATCCTTGCGGTACAGTCAGTGGCGAACCGCCATGCTGTCTGATCTCTTGTAACATATGGAAGGGTTGGTGTGTTGAGAGGGCATTCCAGATAGACAATCCGTTCTCGATCCGATTTGTTCTGCCGAAGCAACGAGAAGGGGTCCTTCAGCTGAAGAAAGACAAGAAACTGGTAAAATGCCTCTTTTAAGTGGGGTACTTCCCGTCAGCAAGGTTCTATTTTTTCGGATCTCGACCTGGTCGTTCCACCGCGGGCGCATCTCTGTGATGTACTTCTTATCTATGTAACGGCTGGACATTTTTGTGATGCTTTGAAAGTGGATTAGTTCCAGCTGTGTAACATCGCCGCTGAGAATGTTTCGCGCTGCGATTTTGAAAAAATTTTCCGCTCACGCTTCTTCATGCCCGTTACCAGTTACCTCTCGTCGTTTATTAAAATCTTTCTCCCGATGTCCTTACTTAGCGAAGGCGCTATTAAGCGTTAAACTAAGGAGGAGATTGTGATGATGAAAAAATTTCTGAATTGGGCCCGTCGTTATGGCAATTGAAATGATCATCCATTGGTTTAACTGATCTTCTGGCATGGGGCTGGAGATTCAATTATCCCGCCATTCATCAAATCGCGCGGGTTGAAACGATAACTTTAGTTAGCTGCAAGATAAGCTTGCTCCCTTTACCCTAAATCTGCCCGTTGTAAATCTTTATCTTCTTATTTGTTGATGGAACGTCGTGTGCGATGAAAGTCGCTCGCACGGTGTAGGTCCAGGGCGACCTGGAAATAGCTTATCAGTAACAATCGAACAGACAGCACTAAGTGCGGAACAAGTCCAATTTAGATGGAGGTGGTCAGATAGCGACTATGCCGATTACATGGTGGCTTATGTAAATGGGCAGGAATACAGGGTCTTCAATTACGGAGAGACTTATGGATTTGGTGCTATTAAAACATTACGTGCGGATACAAGCTATGACATCACGCTTCATTTTTACAAGAATAATGTCAATATCGCCCAAGGCGAACTGCATATCGTTACACCGCACGATGATACAATTGCTCCAAACGTGAATGCAATGCTTGGAAATCACACATCGACCACGGCAGATTTTGAGGTTTGGTCAGATGAGCCCGGGACTATTTACTATATCTTCGTTAGGGACGCGGATTTTAACGTTATGCCTAATAAAAGTTTGATTATGGCCGGGAATGATCCGAGAATCGTACGATCTGGACAATTGAATGTAACAGCCGATCAACGGAAACAGGTGCTTTTGGATGGATTTACTATTACCGAGCCAGGATATTGGACACTTTATTTAGTATCGGAGGATTCGGCGGGTAATATTTCAAGTATCCAAGGAGCAGGGTTTTCTCTGTGAAAAACGTCGATACTTTTTTCAGCAAACGGGATGTGACTGTTTGCGGTCAACAAAACGGTCATGTCGTTTGTTGATCCAAACAAATTAGTCGTTGGCGGCTGATCCTTAGGATTTATCCTGGGGTTTTTTCTTGGAAAAGCTTGAGTAAAGTGCGGAAGAGTCGGTCAACCGAGCGGCTTTTTTGACAAGGAAGATGAATAAGGTAATGAGGACATTTGCCAATAACTGCCCTAATCACCAGAGGAGCAAGTCAGAGAGAGGCACAATCGAGCTGGGCTTCCTTCCTTTATGGCTTAGGCTCGCAACGATTTCGGTCGTGCCAAACATCCCAAATTGAACAGCCTGAAGTGGCTGAACGTCTAATCGAGTGTCAGCTAACGGGTAAAGATTTTGGCGAGAGAATTTTTACATTCGTACCGCAAACAAGGGGGCAGGAAACAGGGCAGGCAAGACAGCAAATGTTTTGGCAGAACGGAACAGCGGGTGTTGAGCATTCAACAACTTTTGCATTACGGCAAATCTAGATAGGTTCTTGATGCCCCTACCGAGTTATTTCATATTTGACTTCAGAATAATTGTGAATCATCAATTCTTCATGCAGAAGATTCCCGGTTCGTTTATCAATGACTCTCCTCCATATTTCGTTCTCTCTAAAATTTTTCCCGTCTATATGATGGAATTGATGATTTCTTTCTTCCAAATGGTAGGAAAAGGGCAACTCGTTTTCACAAAAGACAATTCCTTTTAGATGTTGGTCGGTTAGCCAAACGTGAAATTGAAATTGATCATTGGTGGGATTAAAGAAACGCAAATCCACGTAATTAAAAAATACGCTTGCCCCACTCCCAAAAGGCAAGACCCTATGCTCGTCTGGAAACGGATCAAAACTATGATGATGTCTCTCCGTGATTTCTAACGGTGTATGCAAGGCAAGCCAAAAAAGCAAATTCGCTAACTGACACAACCCTCCCCCAACACCTGTTTTCACTTCACCTTGCGATAACAGCAATCCGTCAATATACCCTTTGCTCGATGTAGGTTTCCTAATTAAATGCCAAAACGAAAAGGTTTCACCTGGCTTCAAAACAATCCCGTCCATGGATTTTAGGGCAATGCGTAGATTGGTAATTTTATTTTCCTGTAACATCGGATCGGATGTACCCAATTTTCTCCTTAAAAGCGATTGATGTCGTTTGACTACATGGGGGAAGCGATCAACCATTCGCTCATTGGCAAAATTCACAAACAGATTGCGAGTCGTTCTCTTTAAACGAAGCTGAAGGATTCTGAGTTTGTAGACTAAAGGCATTTTAACTGCGAGCTGTTTTACCATTGAGCGGTCACCCATTACCAATTTGATTTTTGCGCGCGATGGAGCTTCGGATAACTTGAACGGACAACTTGAACAGTTGCGAAGGTCGGGAGTAATCCCAGACGGCTCCTGCTAACCGAAAATTATACCATAATATGGATTCCTGATGTTTTCCATTTCGCGCTTCTTGCGATACAAAATTTTGAGCGCGGCGATCACTGACTAAAATGGGACTATCCGGACAGCAAACAGAAGGCAGCCGAGCTTGAAACGAGAATGAAAAGTCCGAAGCGCCAGCTGCCTTTTTGCAAAAAACGCACGTCTCCCGGCTTGACGATCGTTGCTCATTGCGGGAACAGGCTCGGGCATTGCGGCGGGAATGCAATGGGCGGGCAACGGAAAGATGGGGGCGGGACGGGAACCGGGAACGAGTTCGGACGAGGTGCACAAAGTTTGGCGAGCACTTCCAGCTTCACATCCGTTTCCACCTGGATCTGCACGCAGATGACGATGTCCATGGTGATCCAGCCGTCCAACAGTACATGGCCGCTCGGCGTACACTCGCTGGCGACGATGTGGCAGCGGATGTTGGAGGCATTCAGAGGCTCGGGCAAACAAAGCGCGATTTCGCTGTCGAGCTGGGCAGGAGCTGAAAATTCGCACAGCAACGCGCCGTTGGCAAATACGCGGATCAACTGCGTGGAGCGAAGCAGAAAGTGGACGATGCCCATGCGCACTGCGTTTCCGTAAACGAGACTGGTGTCGCGGCGGATGCTGATAATCGAGCAAGCAGCGTCTGAACAGCACGGTGGCTGGACGTGTCCGGATGATGGTGGAGCAAGCGGCGCTGTACATTGGATATCGATATGCTGACCGGCCAGGATTGCGGCTTCCACCAGCGGGCGGCACTCGTCTGGAATCCGGACTTCGTTTCGGCCCGAGAGCGCAGTGTAGACCCAGTCGTATATTTTGGGGACGCGGATGCAGACTTCGAGGACGTTGATAGGGATCGGCGGAGCTGGCACGATGATTTTGACGATAAATGCGTCCAGATTCCCTCCAAATAAAGTCTGCGCTGCCCCTGGAGTAATGCACGTAGGCGTTTCCCGATCCATCTACGGAGATGCCGAAAGCTTGGTCGTCTTGCCCGCCTCCCAAGTAGGTGGAATAGCGGAGAGCGTTGCCTGCGGTGTTCAGGCTGGTCACGAATGCATCGTGGCTGCCGCCCCCGTAGTTGCGTTGAAAGGCATTCAGTGTGATCGGAAAAGGGACGGGTGCTGTTTGAGGTGTGTTGGTGATACCCGCCACGTAGACATTTGGCAAGGAATCAAGTGCGATCCCGAAAGCCTGATCGTCCTGACTGCCGCCTAGATAGGTAGAAAACACAAGCGCGCTGCCTGTCGGGTTCAGCTTGGTGACAAACGCATCTAAGAGCCCCCCTCCGTAGACCGTCTGGAAGGCGCCCGGGGTGATTGGAAAAGGGACGGGATCGGTCTGGAGGGTAGCGGTGCTTCCGGCCACGTATGCGTTGCCTGCCGTATCCACCGCGATGGCAGCTCCTGCATCGTTTTGCCCGCCGCCCAGGTAGGTAGAGTAGACAAGCGTGCTGCCAGTGGCGTTCAGTTTGGCAATAAACGCGTCAGAGCTGCCTCCCCCGTAAAGCGTTTGGAAGGAACCCGGGGTGATCGGGAAGGGAACGGGATCGGTCTCGGGAGTAGAGGTACTTCCCGTGACGTACGCGTTTCCCAAGGAATCGACCGCGATGGCGGCCCCGGAATCGAACGATCCTCCGCCCAGATAGGTAGAGTAGATGAGCGCGTTGCCCGCGGCATTCAATTGGGTGACAAACACATCTGTGTTCCCTCCAAATGACGTTTGAAACGCGCCGGGAGTAATGGGGAAAGGTGTGAAATCCAATTGAGAAGTTGCCGTAGTGCCGACGATATAGGCGTTTCCGGCGGCGTCGACGGTAATACCCGAGCCGAAATCGATGGAATCCCCGCCAAGGTAGGTGGAGTAAACGAGGGCGTTGCCCGCAGGGTTCAGTTTGGTAACGAATGCATCCAGCGCTCCGCCAAAAGTCGTTTGAAAGGCCCCCGGAGTGATGGGAAACGGAACCGGATTCGTTTGAGAGCTGTTCGTGTTGCCTGTGATGTAGGCGTTTCCCAAGGAGTCGACGGCGATAGCCGAACCTTGGTCGATCCCCCCTCCACCAAGGTAAGTGGAGTACAGGAAAGTGTTTCCGGCGGGATTCAGTTTCGCGACGAATGCATCCGATGTCCCACCAAATGTTGTTTGAAAGGCTCCGGGAGTGATGGGAAAAGGAACTGCAGCCGTTTCGGGAGTGTTTGTAGAGCCTGTCACGTAGGCGTTCCCCGCTACATCGACCGCGATCGCAAAGCCGATCTCGAAATTCCCTCCGCCCAAATACGTGGAGTACTCCAGCTCAGGATCGATGACGAGCGGGTAATGCGGATCGTAGTCAGCTCCGATCCGAAAGCGAATGACGGGTGCGCCATCTAGTTGCTGTTCGAGCAAAAAGGAACTGCTGACGTTTGCCTTCCGCCCGCCGATCTGCTGGTAACTGAACGGACGTGCTTCGCGAAGCTCCCCGATTTCGGTGTGTATGAGGAGATTCCCTTGCTCATCCAGAGACAACGATTTTGCTCCGCGATAGGCAAAACGGATGTCTGCCATCTTCGCACCGGGCTGAACGACAAATTCGTATTTGATCCGGCCGTTATCACTGTGAAACACGAGGTCAATTCCCGGCCACAGCTTCGGATAGACGACGTGCTCATACGTAGGAATATTTGTATGCCATTTGGAAGAATCGTTGCCCTTCAAATAGTTGACTGTCCTTGTAGCGAGCTTGCGGCCTGTCGGCTTTGCTGCCGGGTTGGAGTCCAAAAACGCCAAAGACAGCCGGACTCCGCGTACCTGCTTGTTCCATTTCTCCGCGGATTGAGGAAAAATAGAGCCGAGGGCTGCTGTGGGCGAAAAATCTCCGGCAGGCTTCTCTTGAAACGTCAGGAGAACTTCTCCCGGCATGAAGTACGCTTCATAATCGGCTCCTTTTACGTAATAATGAAGTCGGGAATCCGCCTGGCCGACATTCGGGACAAAAAAAGGACGACTTTTTCCGAATGTCTGCAAAACCTGCTGCCTGTTGTCATTCGCGATGGGCATCGAATCACTCCTTCCGTAAACGAGGTGCCTTATTGCTATACGTATGTACCGCTGTAGGTGAGTGGACTGGGCGAGTGTTTATTTTTGCCGCATGGATGATTTGTAACATCAGGGACTCTCTTTTTCAGCTTTGCCAAAAGGGCATGGGATGGAGTTTTTAATTTTCGAAATTCTCACCAATAAAGTAATTAAATCTTCCGTGTTTCTTACCCTCCATGAGAGAATGAATATAGCTACCCGTTCGTTCAGGGGGCATCATGATTGCATCACAAAAAAATCAAGCGAGGCGAGCATGGACCAAATCCAAATTTACGTTACAGATAATTCTGAGTGTCTTGAGTTTGAGGCGGAAAGCAGAGGTTGCCGATTTGATGTCTACGTTAAGTTCAGCGATGAGTTATTCAGTATTAAAATTTATGATATTGTGCGGCTAACCCAGGACTTTGAAAGCGAGGTTGCTTCAAAAGGCTTTTACTCTGTTGATCCTAATGTAGTATTAGTTCCAGCGGTGACTAATACGCATATTTGCACAACTGTCATGTCGCTTGCAAAACAGAAGTATTTCAGTCAAATCAAACCGCTTTGTGCTCAGGAAGTGGAAAAAATCATGAAGGATCTCTCACCGATATCTCTGCCAACGTCGTTTTACGATAATGGACGATTGGATAATCGGGAGGGGCAGACAGCGAAAGTGCCAAGTCGATTCAGAGAACGTGAATGCAGGGGAGCAGCCATCGGTACATACGTGTCAAAACATATGATTGTTGTGTGTGGCATTGCGGCTGAAGACGACGAGGAACGTAGATAGCTGCGATCAATGGGGGGCAGTTCGGCACGAAAGCAATTACCATCCACCAGCCATGGGTGACGCTGATCGCTTTGGGCGAGAAACGCTTTGAAACTCGGAGCTGGGGTACGTTTATTTTTATGTGCAAGATATTGTTGTGCGTCCGGAGTTTCAAAAAATGGGGATAGGGACAATCTCATGCTCTATCTAAAAGAGAGTGCTCCCGACCAAGCTTTTATCGGTCTCTTTTCGTCTAACGAAGGCAAGAAACTGTATGAAAAATACGGCTTTCAGCAGTACCCTGCTTTAACAGGAATGTTTCGAGTAGCGCCAATTTAGCTAGTTGTAGGCTCCTCCAAGGTTGGGGGAGTCTTCGTTTTTATCTGTTTTATCATAGTCGTGAGGCTGCTGCGTGGGAAATATTCCCCGAAGTCGCACTTGTTTATCTATGGTTAACATCCTACATCGTCTGCGGAATAATTCATGATCAGCCGCTAAAACTTTGTGCAATGTTGAGTGAATTGATCGAATCGATAGGAACTTCAACTGTTAAATGATGAGGAAATCTAGTGAATATCCATGAATCATATAATAGCTGTAAGGCGTAAGTACATAAACGGCGCCCTCATGGAGGGTGCCGTTTATGTTATTTGCTATATTCCATGACTTCAAAGGATTGGATTTTGTTGAAGGCTACGTAATCTTTTCGTGATGTAAACGGCCCCTTATTAAAGTTCTTTTCAAATATGTATGTTTCGTTGCCGCGTCCATCTGCACGATTATTATACCAATTAATGAAACTTTCTACTTCAGTTGAAGATAAATCAAATTCTTTTTCAAGACCACTAATCATTTTAATAACAAGTAATGCACGCTCTCCAGCTGGCGTAGGATCGGGAGTTGGATCAGGATCAGTGTTTATGAGTGTGTCTCCGATCATTTCCAATTCCATAATTCCTACAGAACTCCCAGTCGGATCATAATAACTATTTAAAACGTTGATACGATAGTATCTAAAGTATTTCTTATTATTCGTTTCTACTGTTACTGGAGTTCTATCATTTTCTAACTTCCCTTCGGTAACAAGGGACCATGTTGTATTATCATTTGACCCATATAATTTCCAGTCCTTGATAAGTGACTTTACGGAGTCATTGTGGAACAAAGGGGTTATAGTAATTTGATTAACCTTCTTTTTTTCAGTTGAACCGAAATCAACTTTTAAAAAATGGCCGCCTTCAGGCGGTGTTGTTGCATAAACGTACCAAAAATCTAAGTGATTAAAATCAACAGAATCATCAAATGCTTTCCATCCATAATCATTACGTCCACCAGACCCATAATGGGCGCTTTCACTAATGACGATGGGAGCAGGTTTATCGAAGTCAGTCATTGCTGGAACAAGATCTTTAGTAGGCTGTTGATCTTCTGCTAAAGCAATGTTTTGTCCCGAAAATAAGATAGAAAATGCCAGTACAAGACTTACTAAAATTGAGTTATACCCTTTTGCAAGACGCACAAGAACCCTCCTTATTTTTCAAAAAAAGATAATAGGAACCAATAAAAATATAGAGCACTGAGTTAGTTTTTGCAAAACAAAATATGGAAATTTTTTGAGCCTAAGGTAGAGAGTTTTTCTTAGTTAAGTCTAAGCAACATTGTTGCCGAGATGATTTTATGGACGGACGATTACAATCAAAGTCAGGGGCGGATCAGGCAACTGAATAGGGCCTTATTGCATCATCGTCACAAGATGAGAAATGCTGAGCGGATTCACTGATCTAGCAAGTAACCCACTTAGCAGTAATTAAGAGAAAAGAAGCCCCAAAGGGACTTCTAACGATGCCCTCATCTTCTAGCTACATGCTTTGCATTTGCTATACAAGCAGAAGAGGGGGGACACTAAATAAGTAGGTTTAATATTCTCGCTATTATTACGAGTGCTCCAATAGCAAACATCAAGAATCCAATGATTTTAAATAACCAATAATCATATTGGCTATGAGGATCGCTTGCTGATCCAATTATTCTAGAACGTAATTTTTGGACGTCCTTGGTTCTGAACGCAGTGAAAAAACCTATAGTGGAAAGGATTAAAAGTGCGATTAATATCCAAGGCGAGTCATTCAAGAAATATACACTCCTACTATTGATGATTTAATTTGATTAACCAAAAATAGATCGAATTACTCTTTCGACAATATTTCTATCGTTACTCTCCTTTTCTTCTCGGTCTCTTGATCTTTTTTCTCTAAATAGGTCCTTTACGTCCTCAACAATGTCTTTAACAGGCTCTACAATGTCCCTTTTAATATCGAGAATTTCTTTAGTTCCTCCGTAAGTAATACTGCCACCAATTGGTACTTTTCCTGCTACACCAACTTCGAGTCCCGTTGGAGAACTACCTGTAGAACTGTAAGGTTTAGTGAGCCCTCCTGAAATTGGTCCAAGTTGTATGCTTTCATTTATTGCAGTTCCTGAGATGAAATCTTCTGGTTTAATATCATCAGGTATGTAACCAGCTTTACCACTGAATCCGACGTCAAAGCCAATCCCGATATTTCCTCCTATGTATACCTTTCCGTTTTTGTCAATTGTGATTGCGGCACCACCACCACCGCCTGCAATTGCACTTCCACCAAATGAAATATAATCAATTTCTCCAACAGGACCTTCAAAAGTATTTGTTGAGACCTTTTTCTCTTGTTTTATGTATTCAGACTTAGAATTTGTTATAGAAGGCTGAGAAGGTTGATTGCTAAGTATTTTGATTAGATTCTTATTGGGGAGCGTAGTCTGTGCTTTCAGCTTAAGTATGGCATAGGGGTCATAGGTGTCTTTGTTAGATTTCGGTTTAGTATTGGTATAACCATGTAAATCTTTATCCTTATCTCTATGGTCTTTCACAACAACACCATGTGCTTCTTTATCTTTGTCAATACGTTCTTTTACAACAGGCTCTTGTTTTGAGGATTTATTATCGGTGGTTATTGAGCCTGAGTTCCCGCTATGAGTGCCTTCTGGAATGGATTTGGCGATTACTGTTGATTTCGGTTGGACAGTCGGATTTTTTTCATTTTGGGGAGTGGACAGGGCTGGTGTGACTTGACTGCTCTTATAAGCTTGTTGTGCTGCTGGACTAATTTGAACGGAGTCACTTTTTGGATTTGTGGTTGTTACGGCTACTTCTTTAGGCGGAGAGGCTGGTTTAGTTGGAACTGTAACTTTTGTAGTTTGCGAAGTGTTACTTTTGCTAGGTGTGTAATCACGAATAGATATATTTTTTGCCATAAATGCCTCACTCCTATATCATTATTCAGAATATATTAGGAGTATCGGAGAAAAAACCAAAATTGTTAATATTTAGTTATTGGTTGGTTTGAGATGCTTTAACTGATAAGCTAAGCAGAAGATATTATCCTTTTGCAAGGCAACTATGGTTTCCGTCAGATAAGACGGTTCTTCATTTCAAACAAACAAGGAAATCTGTTCGGCGATTTAACCAATCTATATATACCTGTGTTATTGGAACCAAAACTACTCGTTGGTGATGTTCCAAGATTGAAGGCTACAAAAACGACCCGCTGTGTTCTCAACCCCTAAACTACAATGAAAAGTAGAAGAGGTTGAGAGTGCTTCTATGATGAGTGGTTCCTTGACCGATTGCAGTATCGATAGCAACTTGCAGCTACGACATCGACGGCTCTCTAAAGTATGCCAAAGGATTCTCATCATCAGGCTCTACACCGCCAAGCCTTCGCAACACTTCCTCTGCAAAATCAAGATAATTGGAGCCTGTAGCTGTAATCACGTTCTTATCGATGACAAGCCGTTCATTTCGCTTGTTTTCCCAATTCATCACGTGCTCGTATTCCAGATCACTCGGTTCAATAGAGGCAGTATAGGCAATTTCATTGAGAATGCCGGCTGCGCCGAGCAAGGAAGGCCCACCACAAATCGCTGCGATTAATTTGTTTTGTTCGTAAAATGCCCGAATAACTTGTATCAATTTTTGGTCGTGCAGAAACGGATGGGGGGCGCCGCCCGGAATAACCAGGGCTGCAAATTCGTCAACATCGATATCTTGAACGGATCGGGCAGGAAGGTAACATAGCGTAGATAAGGCTGTAACAGCCTCTCCTTTTGGCTTGGTCGAAAAAGTAACAAGCGTGTAGTCGGTTCTCTTGAGTGCCGTGACTAATGTAATTACTTCAAATTCTGCGAATGAGTCGTAGAGGAACAGCAGCAGTTTTTTCAATCCAATCATCCTTTTGCGGTTTGTGGCGCTTCTTTTGTTCGTTGAATTGTGAATAGTATAACATTTGGGTGCGTCTACGACTTGCTTTTGCATGGAAGTGCTGAAAAAGAAAAAAAGCCCCAAAAGAACTGTTAACGATGGCCACGCCTTCTTGCTGTGCGCTTCGATTTCATTACCAAGAGGTTAATGGTACAATCGATGCAGATAGCGATAGAAGAAGACGCCGGAAAACGACGAGGAAACGGGGGAACAGCGTGTCTTTTGTATTATTTTTGCCAATTGGGTTTATCGCGGTGCTTGTTGCCATTGTCATGGCTTTTGTCGGGATGAGGAAGGACGCGCAGAAGCAAAAGAATGAAGCCAAACGAATTTTTAAGAGAATGAACATCATTGCGGCTGTAGGATTTGTTTCCATCGCGCTGGGGCTTTTTGCTCCGAGTGGACAGAATGAATCGACGGAAAAGGCAGTTCCGGCCAAGGGGGCGGAGGAGTCCGCGGTCCTTCCGGCTGAAAAATTGGCCGAGCTTGAAAAAGCGATGCTAAAGGACTATCACGAAAATTTCTCGATGACATCGTGGTACCAAAAAGAGCTGAAACTGGCGATCGCGAAGGGCGAGCAAGGTTTTTACAAGCTTGGCCTTTACACCGGATTGACGGAATCAGAAGAAAGCAAGAAAATCGCTGACCAGCTGACGCATCCGTTTTTGGGCATGGTCAATGAAAACGGAGCCGTGCTCCAGGGGCACGTGCAGACGATCGATGTTTTTGGAAAAGAAGATAAGCTGTTACTGAGCGTCAAAAATCCGATAGTGAATTAGCGAACGAGGCGGCTGCGATTGCGCCTCTTTTTTGTCGGCAGAGTGCGCCCCTAATCAGAGAAAAACGCTTTTTCATGGACTGTAAGAACGTGTATCAAGCCAAAGAATGTTATCTTTTTGGGGAAAAGATGAGACGGATCAAAAGCATTGTTGCGAGTAGTGTTAAAATAAGCTCGAAATGTTGGTCAATAAAGATGCCTTTGTATGAACAGACGATTCGAACCGTGAAGTAAAGCGATAACATCAACACCAGCGCCAAAAAGTAGCCCCGCTGATTTCGCCAGTAGTACAAATAAATGCCCTCCTTTTGCTTGAAATTGAAATTCGAATTGATTTCGTTTATTGTAAATTATACCAATTTATGAGCGCTCAACAAACAAACTCCCCCAATTTTACAAACGGAAGTGAACATACGATGATCCCCTTGAAAGACTACCCGCACACGAAAGAAAGCCTGCTCCACTTGCTAAAGCAATCATGTGCCCAAGCAAACTCGCACACCGCGGCGGAACTGGCGGAATGGTGCTGGCTTTTTTGGTCGCGCTGGAGAGCAGATGAGGATGACTTGTTTCAGCAGACAGACGAATTGACCATAGACATCGTCATGGAGATTGCGGAAAAGTGGGTAAGCCAAGAAGGAGCACACGCTGCCCACGATGTGCAGTTCTCCAAGAAACAACTCGCAAAGTGGCTGGAGCGATTGGGGGAACATTAACCAGAGCAGGGAGAGTGCAGATGATTCCCGATGATGTAAAAGAACGGTTGAAAAAGAAATACAATCTGGAGGAACCAACGCCATTCAACTCGGAGCAACGACTCCCACCTCCGAGAAATAGGACAGAATATCCGGCAACTACAGAGTTTCATATAGACCCATACAAAGGGGCGGGAGAGCTGTTGCTTGGCATGACTCCCGACGAAGTGCAGGCCGCGCTGAATTTTCAACCTCGTGCGGGGCGCAGGTTCCATTATGGTACGGATACATATGACAAAATGGATGATTACCGTTGTTGTTTTGTGTATTTTAGAAATGATACCAATAAATGTAATTTTATGGAGTTTTATTCGGAGCGGATTTCGGTCATGTTTCATGGAAAAAACCTCATGAATATTCCTTACGAGGAAGCAGAAACGTTTGTCAGGCAATATGATCCTGACATCCAAACGAACGGAACGGGTTTTGTTTCATTAGCATTGGGCTTTGGTGTTTATGCCGAATTTGCCTTCGAGAACACAAGTCTTCCCGTTGAAACCGTGTGTGTATTTGAAAAAGGGTATTTTGCTAAGAACAAGGAATAAAGGTGATGCCGTCTTCAAGCCTAAAAAAAGGCCAGCATGTCGAGGGGATGGATCAGAGGGGCGTAACCGCGTAACAAGTTGGTAAGACAAGATGCCTACTCGTAGTGCGGCGCCGAAGGATACATATAGTCCAGCAACTCGACCAGCCCCCACAAAAACAGCAGCATGACAACGAGACACAGCCATTTTCCCGGCAGCGACCTGACCTGTACGATTACACCCCAGGCAAGGAGAAAGATGACGACAAACGCGACAGAGAAAAAGTCATACATACCGAGCGCTCCTTTCGCCATGAAGTACGTGTTTGGATGAGATTGGTTACAGGCGGCGGCAGGTGAACAACCAGGCGAAGCGGGCAAGAGACGCGAGAGCAAGTTTAATCGGCAGCGAAAAGCTGTTTTTATGACAAACAAGCATCCACATGAAAAGGCACTAATCTTCGCGGAGGCGCTTATGGCTTATACATACGATCAATTTACGCTTGATTTGTTCCAAGGCAGAGAAGTGGAATTTACGTATAAAGAAAAACGCTACTCCATCACGAATACTCCAAACGGCCGCTGTTTTTGCCAATATGGCGCGGAGGATGCCGCATGCTTTGCCAACCCGCAAGAACTCATTGCCAGGGTCAGGATTGAGGAAAAGTCGTTGGAAATGCTGTTTCGATCGAATGAATTTGTTTTGGAAGTTCTCTATTAAAGAAGCCGGATTGGTAAATACACCATTTCGCAGCCGTTTTTCAGTACATCCGTCAACAGCCTCCGGGATATCCGGGGGTTTTTTCAGGTATGCGGGACTTGGTTCATTTCATGAGGACAGAAAGAGCGAGTCGGCCATGGCAGAAATGGCAGGCGAGGGGAGCGGAGCAGAGCAGGGAGTGGGCAAAGGGCGATTGGACAGGGGGAAAAAGCTGGGACAGGCCAGAAACAAGCAGACCAAAGACAAACAGACAAAAGACAAAACCAGGGAGCTGCTCCACTGGCATTAGAAGCGTTATGCACGCACAAAATCCGCAAGCCAAAAAGAATAAATAACAATCCCGAAGAGCAAAGCGACAATGCCTTGCGTGCGATTCCCGTATTTCAAGTGAAACACACCCATCGCCAAAAAAGAGAAGAACAGCCCGGAAGTCGCCCAAAGCGCTCGCGGCTCGTTGCGAAGCTTTGCTTCTCTGTACAGTCAGATGCTCATTAAGATACTGATAATGGGGGAAAACATAGCTTGCACCTCTTGAAAATGAAAGTAAGTGGCACTCCGGCTGCATGTGTGCTGGTTGGGAAATAGTGAGTGCCCCATCGCCTTTTGGCTTGACGCCTTTGATCGTCCGCAGTCTAATTCGTACCGTTGCCGCTCATAAGAAAACGCTTTCTTTCGATGTTTGTGAAGTGAATCCGCTGTTGGATGAAAACGGGAAAACGGTGAAGCTAGGTGCTTATTTGACGAACGAGGCCATCGCGGGATTTTTAGGAGGAGACAACAATGACACTCGCACTTAATCAGGTCAGTACCATTTTTCTGTCTGTCGCTTTGCTCGTTTTGGGAAGCTTTCTGGTGAAAAAAGCAAGCTTGCTGCAACGATTTTGCATTCCGGCGCCCGTGGTCGGCGGGCTGTTGTTTGCGATTGTCGCTACAGTGTTGAAAGCGAGCGGGGCAGCGGAGATTTCCCTGGACACGTCTTTGCAAAGCTTGTTCATGCTCACGTTTTTCACTACGGTGGGACTGGGAGCGAGTTTCAAGCTGATCAAGCTGGGCGGGAAGCTGCTCGTCATTTACTGGATTGCCTGTGGCTTTTTGGCTTTGGCGCAAAATGTGATCGGTGTTTCGCTGGCCTCGCTGTTCGGTATTCACCCGCTCATCGGCATGATGGCTGGCGCCGTTTCCATGGAAGGCGGTCACGGTGCTGCGACGGCTTTTGGTCAAACGGTGGAAGATTTGGGGATTCCATCTGCACTCGCGATCGGGATTGCTGCCGCTACGTTCGGTCTTGTAGCCGGGGGATTGGTCGGCGGGCCGACCGTGAAGTATTTGATTGCGAAGCACAATCTGAAGCCGACGGAAGTGGAGGACACAGCGAAAAACGTGGAAGAGGCGGCGCAGCCTATCGTCACGAACGCTTTTTTCACGCAAGTATTGCTGATCACGTTTTGTATGGCGGTGGGCACATACTTGGGCGGACTGTTTTCCACGGCGACGGGATTTGTTTTGCCTGGTTATGTGGGAGCGATGTTCGTTGCTGTCATCGTTCGCAATGTCGTTGACAAATTCAAACCGGATGCGATTGATATGAAAAGCATCAACCTGATCAGCGATGTGACACTCGGAATCTTTTTGTCCATGGCGCTGATGAGCATCAAGCTGTGGGAAGTAGCTGCCCTGGCGCTTCCGATGCTGGTGATCGTGTTCGTGCAAGTGGTCTTCATCGTCTTGTTCGGCATCTTCGTTTTGTTCCGTTTGCTCGGCAAAAACTACGATGCGGCTGTAATGGTGGCGGGCTTTACGGGTCATGGCCTCGGTGCCACGCCGAATGCGATGGCGAATATGGCGGCAGTGACGGAGCGCTTCGGCCCATCGCGAAAAGCTTATCTGGTCGTGCCGATTGTCGGGGCCTTCCTGATCGACGTGTTTGCGATGCCGATTATTATTACGACGATAAACTTGTTGAAGTAAGACGAGAAAATCCCTGTCCATGGTGTGATCCGCGGACAGGGATTTTTACGTGGGGCTTGCTTATTGCAGCAGCATCAACCGTTTGCGCTTGTGAAAGCGGGAAATACCCGTTGGTAGCGCATGCTTTGCTCGCCGACGACGTAGTAAAAGAGGTTGACGGCTCGGCATGCGTAATTGTAGCACTGAGCTCGGGCGCTCAGGTACAGCTGCTTTTCCTCTCCCCCCTCCACTTTGTTCAAAAGCCTCACCTCAGCGATTGTGCCGAACGTAGATGAGTTTCCGACCGGGCGAATGTGCACGTTTATTTTGATGGCTTGATTGCAGGAAAAACATTTTGGAGCATCCGTGAATTTCACGAACAATCCCCCCTCGATTCGTTTTGAAACAGTATACAATTCATCCTTTTTTTCTCAAATAGTTCCAAAGAAGCAGTTCGGTTTGCAAGCCAGCCGATTCTTGAACAATCCGTGACCAATGCGGTTCTTGTGTTGAAAGAAATTGGAAGTTGATATACATTTGTATCGAATGATAGATAAAACTATCAAAAACAAGCATGAATGTGCGACCATGAGCATGAGAAAGTAGGGCTGCCGAGTGAACCATCCCCGATCTGCCATAAAAGAAGCGCGGCTTCGCGCCATTTTGGATGCCGCTACCGAGTTGTTGATTCAAAAGCCGACAGCGTCGCTGAACGAAATCGCCGAATATGCGGGGATTGGCATCGCTACGCTGCATCGGTACATCGAGAGCAGGGAGCAGCTGATGCTTCAGTTGGGGCTGCGTGCCCTTCAAGTTGTGGGGGAGAGCATGCGACAAATCCCGCTCGATGAGGAAAAGCTGGAGGACTACATCCCGGCGCTGATCGAGGCGCTGATTCCGCTTGGCGACAAAATTTACTTCCTGACGCACGACGCGACGCTTTATTACAGCGAGGAAATTATCGCGGCCGAGCACAAGCTCAAAGAGCCGGTTTGCTACGCGATCCGCCTGTTGCAGGAAAAAGGGATCGTGCGCCAGGATATGAGCGTGGATTGGGTCTGGAATGCGCTGTACATGCTTGTTTTCATTGCGTGGCAGCAGGTGCAGGATGGGCGTCTCGCCAAAAGGCCGGCAGCGCAACTGGTCACGGATACATTGTTTCACGGGGTAAGCGCCAGGTAACGAAGTCATCGCCGTCCGGCAGGAAGCAAGGCCATTTCATTGCGAGAGGATGTTGCATGTGAGCGAAGCAGTCATGATTCCGCAACCGAAAACGTACGGTCCACTTGGCAATTTGCCGTCTATCGACCAAAGTCAACCGATTTTGTCCATGGGCGATCTGGCGAAGGAATACGGCCCGATCTACCGTCTTACGCTTCCCGGTTTCACTACTTTGATCGTCACAGGGCACAAGCTGGTGGCAGAAGTATGTGACATTACCCGCTTTGACAAGGAAGTCAGCGGAGTGCTGGAAAATGTGCGCGTATTTGCAGGGGATGGCTTGTTTACGAGCCGGACAACCGAGCCGAACTGGCGAAAGGCACACAACATTTTGCTGCCGACGTTCAGCCAGCAAGCGATGAAGGGCTACCACGACATGATGGTCGATATCGCTTCGCAACTGGTGCAAAAGTGGGCGCGACTCAATCCAAACGAGACGATTGACGTGGCCGACGACATGACCCGGCTCACCCTCGACACGATCGGGATATGCGGCTTTAACTACCGCTTCAACAGTTTTTACAAAGAAAAGCACAGCCCGTTTATCGAGAGCATGGTGCGCGCGCTGAACGAAGCGATGCACAAAAGCTCGCGGCTCGCGATCCAGAATATGTTGATGGTGAAGACGCGCCAGCAGTTCCAGGAAGATATCCAGACGATGTTTTCCTTGGTCGACAAAATCATCGAGGAAAGAAAGCGGAACGGAGATCGCGGTGAAGCCGATTTGCTGGCACGCATGCTCCATGGCAAAGATCCGGAGACAGGCGAAGGGCTGGACGACGAGAATATTCGTTACCAGATCATTACGTTTTTGATCGCCGGACACGAGACGACGAGCGGACTGCTTTCCTTTGCGCTGTACTACTTGCTGAAAAACGAGAGCGTGCTGCAAAAGGCATACGAGGAAGTGGATCGGGTGATGACGACGCCGATCCCGCAATACGAGCAAGTGCAAAAGCTCAAATACATCCGGCTGGTGCTGAACGAAGCTTTGCGCCTGTGGCCGACCGCGCCCGGATTCGATTTGTTCGCCAGGGAAGATACGGTAATCGGCGGGATGTATCCGGTCAAAAAAGGTGAGACGGTCAGCGTCATTTTGCCGCAGCTTCATCGGGACAAGGATGCGTGGGGCGAGGATGCGGAAGAGTTCCGTCCCGAGCGGTTCAGCGATCCGGCAAAAGTGCCGCATCATGCCTACAAGCCGTTTGGAAACGGCGAGCGTGCGTGCATCGGCATGCAGTTTGCGCTGTATGAGGCGACGCTCGTGCTCGGGATGATTTTGCAAAATTTCCGGTTGGTCGACTACGCCAACTACCAGTTGAAAGTAGCGCAGACGCTCACGATCAAGCCGGATGGCTTTACGATTCGCGTCCGGCAGCGCACAGACAGAAGCGCAGTGAGCGTACCTGCCGACAAGCACCGCGAGCAGGCAACAGGAAACGCACAAGCTCCCGTGAAGCCGCAAGCAGCGAAAACGCCAGTAGGTGCCACGGCTATTCCGCTGCTCGTCCTGTACGGATCGAATCTCGGAACGGCCGAAGGCAAAGCGCGCGAGCTGGCGGATGCGGCGCGCCAGTACGGTTTTGCCAGTGAAGTAGGCGTTCTCAACGACTGGGCGGGAAAGCTGCCGACAAAAGGAGCTGTTCTGATCGTAACCGCGTCCTACAACGGCAGACCTCCGCGAAATGCGGCCGGCTTCGTCAAGTGGCTGGAGCAGGTGCAGCCGGGGGAGCTTGCGGGCGTGCAGTTCGCTGTGCTCGGATGCGGGGATCGGAACTGGTCGAATACGTATCAAAGTGTCCCAGTGTTCATTGACGAGCAGCTCGCGAAAAAGGGCGGCACGCGACTGTCCGGGCGCGGGGAAGCCGATGCGGGCGGAGATTTTGAAAAACAGGTGGACGATTGGCGCGAGACGATGTGGAACGACTTGACGGACGCTTTCGGCCTGCAACGGGAAGAGCAGGCAGAAGGCGAGCAGCCGGAGCTGCAAGTCCAGTTTGTGGCAGGACATCCAACCGTTCCGCTGGCGGAGGCGTATGATTGCGTCCAGGCGACTGTGCTGGCGAACCGCGAACTGCAACAGCCAGGCAGCGGTCGCAGCACGCGGCACATCGAGCTTGCCTTGCCAGCGGGAGTCATCTATCAGGAGGGCGACCACATCGGCATCTTGCCGAACAATCGTCCGGAGATCGTCGAGCGGATTTTGCGCCGATTCCGTTTGCAAGGCACGGAGCAGTTGATTTTGCGCGTTCACGGGCGAAGCGCCGTCCATCTCCCTTTGGATCGTCCCGTCAGCTTGCGCGATCTGCTGTCGACGAGCGTCGAGGTGCAGGAAGCAGCTACCCGCGCCCAGTTGCGAGCGCTGGCCGCCTGCACGGTGTGCCCTCCGCACAAGCGGGAGCTGGAAGCGCTGCTGGATGAGACGGTCTACGCCGAGCAGGTGTTGAAAAAGCGGCTCACGATGCTCGAATTGCTCGAAAAGTACGAGGCTTGCGAATTGCCTTTTGCCAAGTTCCTGGATTTGCTGCCGCCGCTAAGGCCCAGGTATTACTCGATCTCCAGCTCTCCGATGCACTGGGAAGATCAGGCCAGCTTGACAGTGGCAGTAGTGAACGGGCCTGCCTGGAGCGGCCAGGGGCAATACCACGGAGTAGCTTCTACCTTTTTGGCAGAGCGCAGCGCCGGAGAAAAAATATGGATGTTCGTCCGTACTCCCGAGTCGGGCTTCCAGCTGCCAGAAAATCCGCTGCTGCCGATCGTCATGGTCGGTCCGGGAACCGGGATCGCACCGTTTCGCGGGTTTTTGCAAGCGAGAGCTGCTTTGAAAGAACAAGGAGTGCCGCTTGGCGAAGCCCACCTTTATTTTGGCTGCCGAAACGAACTGGACTTTTTGTACCGCGAGGAGCTGGAGCAATACCAAAGAGACGGCATCGTCACCTTGCATACGGCTTTTTCCCGCTCTCCCGGCATGGTCAAAACGTACGTCCAGCACCTGCTCGAACAAGATGACGTGTACTTGGTCGACTTGCTCGATAACAGAGGGCGCTTGTATGTGTGCGGGGATGGTACGCACATGGCGCCGGATGTGGAAGCGACTGTGTTGCGGATTTACCAGCGCGTCCGTGGCGCGGACCCGGCGGAGGCGCAAGCGTGGCTTGAGCAGCTGCAAGCGGAAGGCCGATACGCCAAAGATGTCTGGTCGCGGACGTAAACGAGTCGTTGCGGCCAGGAGCTTTGGGGGAAGGCAAAAGCATAAAAACCGACCTGTCGTTAAAACTGGGTCGGTTTTTTCGTGTTTACGTTTGCCGGGCGGTCAACTGGCTGGTCGCCACTGCTTTTGCTTTCGTTTTGCCATATGAAAACAGAAAGCATCCCGCAATCACGATGCTGCTGCCCACTCCTTGAATCCACGTCATCTGCTCGCCGAGAAACAGGAACGCCAAGATTGAAGTGAAGATCGGATTGAAATTGAGGAAAAGGCCGGAAGTAGTCGCGCCCAGCTTTTGCACTCCGATGTTCCACAGCACCATGCACACGACCGTGGAGATGACCCCGGTATACAAAAGCGAGCCGACAAACGAGCCATTCCAATCAGATACGGCGAAGTCAGCCAGGTTAAAAGGCAGGAGGATCACCAGGCCGAAAACAGCCGAGTAAAGAATCGACATCATCGGAGTCGTCTTCGTCATGGCCCATTTGCTGCAAATCGAGTACACGCCCCAGACGCCAACAGCGGCCAGCATCCACAAATCACCCGAGTTGAACCGCAGGGAGAGCAAGTAGTCGGCATTGCCTTTGGACAAGACGAGCAGCACGCCTGCGAGCAAGAAAACCATGCAACCGATTTGGAACATGTTGATTCGTTCCTTCAGAAAGAGAAAAGAAAACAGCGCAATCGAGATCATGTTTAACGTCGAAATCAGTCCGACATTCGTCGCAGTTGTCCTCTCCAGCGCAAGAAATTGAAACAGATTGAAGAGGACGACACCTGTAACCCCCATCAGTACGAGCGGCAGCACGGCTGCTTTTGGCGGCAAAAGCTTTTTTTCTTTCCACCAGACCATTGGCAACAGACACACGATCGCAATTAGCCAGCGCAGGCTGGTCAACGTAAGCGGGGAAGCGTGCCCGACGAGCGATTTTCCCAGGACGAAGTTTCCGCCCCACAACAGGCTGGTGAGCAATAGCAACAGTACATAACGATTTGGCATAGCAAATAGCCCCTTTTTCATGAACGGTGTCGTTTGGAATCAGCTTGTTAATGAACATAACATTTTTGTTGAACATTCAAAATAAGATTCTGTATAATAAGGAAAATTCGAAATAAAACTCACGTAAAGTATCTGTACAGGAAATTTCATTCGTTACAGACAAGGAATCTTTGGCGTTTTTGGAAGAATGAAAAGAGGGTGGTAACCGCATGGAAGCATTTGTAAGCAAGGTGCTGGATCAGGTCGACATTCACATCCTGGATGTGTTGCAAAAAGATGCGACGATCAGCAATGCCGAACTGGCGCGGAGAGTGAGTTTGTCGCCTCCCGCGACGCATACCCGGGTGAAGCGTCTGGAAGCGGAAGGCTATATCAATCGGCAAGTGGCGATTTTGGATCAGGAGAAGCTCGGCTTCGACCTTTTGTGCTTCGTGTTTATCAGCACGAACATTCACCAGGAAAAGGAGCTGGAGACGCTGGAGAGCGCCCTGCGTTCCATGCCGGAGGTGCTGGAATGCCACTGTTTAACCGGGGAGTACGATTACTTGCTCAAGGTCGCCATCAAGGATCGCAAAGGGTTGGACAGCTTCATCCGCAAGCTGAACCGACTGGGCATTTCCCGGTTGCAGACGAACCTGTCGCTGCGAGAGATCAAATCTTCGACCGTCTTGCCGATTGCGGCGGAGGAACAGGAACAGCTTGACAGCTTGTAGGAAGCTTCGGCTGATTTTTCGCAGAAGTCTGTTGATAAAACAGCCGATTTCCGTAATCATAGAGGGAGAGACAGATGACGAGCAGGAGAAGGGGACCGAGAGAAATGGCAATCAAAGCGGTTTTATTTGATCTGGACGATACATTACTGTGGGATGAGCGCAGTGTAAAAGAGGCGTTTCAGGCGACTTGCGCGGAAGCTGCCAAGCATTACGAGCTGGACGGGGAACGTCTGGAAGCGGCCGTGCGCCAGGAAGCACGGGCGATGTACGAAGCGTTCGAAGCATTTCCTTTTACGAAAATGATTGGCATTAACCCGTTCGAAGGGCTGTGGGCGCAATTTGCAGAAGGCAAGCAGCAGGAATTTCGCCAGCTGCAATCGTTCGTTCCGACGTATCGGAAGGAAGCCTGGACGCGCGGCCTGCGTGCGCTTGGCATAGAAGACGAGGCGCTTGGACACAAACTGGGAGAGCTGTTCGTCGCTGAGCGGAGAAGCCGCCCGATCGTCTATGAAGAAACGTTCGAAGTGCTGGACCAGTTGAAAGCGAAGTACAAGCTGTTGCTGCTCACAAACGGTTCGCCTGACTTGCAAAAGGAAAAGCTGGCTGGCGTGCCAAACCTCGCTGCTTATTTCGACCATATCGTCATCTCCGGCGATTTCGGACGAGGCAAGCCCGCGGCGGAAATTTTTGAACATGCGATGAGTCTGCTGGGCATTACAGCGGAAGAGGGCGTCATGATCGGCGACAAGCTGACGACGGATATTCAAGGCTCGAATGCAGTCGGCATGCGCAACATGTGGATCAATCGGCACGGCGCGACTTTGGCGGGGGATATCACCCCTGTGCACGAAATCGTGAGCTTGCGCGAGATTCAGACGATTCTCGATACAGTGGAGTAACACGGCTCCATTCACGTGGAAAAGACAAGCCCGCCAAACGCTTTGGCGGGTTTTTTGCCGTGAAGAAGCTGATTTTTTCAAAGCATCCGAAAGTGTGATGTTTATCACCACGCCCAAGTCGCAGCCGCCGTATGATCAAGAGGAAGATCAGCCAACACAGAGGAGGAAATAAAGATGTTTTGTTATCAATGTGAGCAAACACCGACGGGCGGCTGCAAGGTAATCGGCGTATGTGGTAAAAACGAGGAATTGGCGAGCATCCAGGACACGATCATTTTTGCCCTGAAAGGGATCGCCGCCTATGCGACACATGCGAGACAATTGGGGTACATCGATCCGGAAGTGGATGGGATCACGCAAGAAGCTTTATATTTCACGCTGACAAACGTTAACTTTAACCTAGAGGAACACTTGCAAATGGCAATGAAAGTCGGGGGCGCAGCCATCAAAGTGATGGAATTGCTGGACAAGGCGCACACAGATCGCTTTGGCATTCCAGAGCCGATTACCGTCTCCCAGAACAAAATCGAGGGACACTGCATCGTTGTGACCGGGCACAATCTGTTTGCGCTGCGGGAACTGTTGGAGCAGACCGCAGGCAAAGGCATCAATATATACACCCACTCGGAGATGCTGCCAGCGCACGGTTATCCTGAGCTAAAGAAATATTCGCATCTAAAAGGCAATATCGGCAAAGCGTGGTTTGACCAACGGAGATTGTTTGAAGAGTTTCCGGGGGCGATCCTGGCGACGACCAACTGTGTGATGCCGATCAAAGGCACTTATGCGGACCGCTTCTTCTCCTACGATATTACGGGGCTTGAGGGCGTGACCAAAATTGAACACGACGATTTTACGCCACTCATCGAACGCGCGCTTGCCTTGCCAAAAGCCCATATCGAATCGGAGCAGACGCTGACGACCGGGTTTCATCACGAGACGGTATTGGGAATAGCGCCGGAAATCATCGATGCCGTCAAGGCTGGGCAGATCAAACGCTTTTTCGTCATCGCCGGATGTGATGCGCCAGGCAAAGGCGGCGACTACTATCGGGAATTGGCTACTTCCTTGCCGCCAGAAACCGTCATCCTGACAACTTCCTGTGGCAAGTTCCGCTTCAACGATGTGGATTACGGCGTCGTTCCGGGCACCAATATTCCGCGCTACATCGATCTGGGGCAGTGCAACAATTCCGGTTCTACAGTCAAGATCGCGACAGCGCTGGCGGAAGCGTTTGGCTGCGGGGTCAATGAATTGCCTGTGAGCATCGTCCTCTCCTGGTTTGAGCAAAAGGCCGTCGCAATTTTGCTCGGATTGTTCAGCCTGGGCATTCAAGATATCCGAATTGGTCCCAAGCTGCCGGAGTTTATCCAGCCAGGCGTGCTCAACGTCCTTCAAGATTTGTTCCGGATCAAATTGATTGGCGATGCGCAAGAAGACATGAAAGAAATGCTCGGCGTGCATTAATGGCAGGAAAAGATGGCTGTCCCTTGTGGGGCGGTCATTTTTCTTTGTTTGCCGAAAAAAGGAGGGGGCGCAAGGGGGAAGGTGTGACGTACTTAACAGCGTCTCTCCCTCTTTTCCATTACAGTAGATTTGTGAAAAGAAAAGGGAGGGGAAGCATGATGCCGTTTGGATGTTCCATGGGAATGACTCCGGAAGAAAACGCTCTTTGTGCCGCTTTAACCCAACTGAAAACAGAACACGGTCCGCTCGTGGAAAAAATGGTGGAACTTCAGCGACTTGCCACACAGTTTGTGGCTGCCGACGCGATTCGCAAAGAAGAATTGCTAACGGAACTGCAAACGAACGCAAACGCCTTTATTGCCGAGCTTGAGCCTCACTCCGCGAAGGAAGAAGACGTATTGTTTACGATGATGGCCAAGTATGTCGGGAGGGAGGCGGGGCCTATTGCCGTGATGGAATACGAGCACGAACAGGCGAAACGCTTTCTGAACCGCTTTTTGGAGGATGGGTTCCCTGACTATTTGCAAAGCGCTGTCGAGGTTTTGCTCCAGCATTTTCAAAAAGAAGAGCAAGTGCTGTTTCCCATGGCTCAAAAGCTGCTGAATGAAGAGGAAAAACAGGAGCTTCTGGAAAAAATCGCGCCGCAACACCCAGAGCGCTTGTGAGCACAGCGAAGGCAAGCCCTCTAGTCAACCAAGCTGTGCTCGATGAATTGCTCTTCAAGTGCTTTCAAATCGTGCGCCCAAAACTTGATGACTTCCAGGGCAATCTGGTGTTGAAGCTCCGCCTTGCTTGTCAGCTGGAGAACCACCTTTTTCCGATAGTCGGAATGGATGCTGTAAAACGTACAGTCTGCCTGCTGTCCCTGGATCGACAGCTGCTTGTAATAGGGAAAGCCGCATAGAAAAAAGACATCTTGTATATCGGCAATTGTCATCATCTCATGTCACCTCGAACTCAGTCGTGCCCCAAGCATAGGTCAAGACAAGCTGGATTGACTGTGCGTACGATCACACGGTTCCAAACGATTTTGTGAATGAGCGCGATTGTGATTTTCCTCACAACGAAGCGTCGAGGATGAGGATAAGGTAAAAAGGGGGATGAGCATTGGGAGTTCGGCCTGACACAGAAACATCCTCGTCTGGCCGACTCCGTTTTTTTCCTAACGAAAAGGAGTGGTGATAGATGGTTCGCAAAATTCAGCTACCCTTGCAAACATTCAGCCTCGTTGCTGGATTCATGGTCTGGGTCATCTTGTCTTCTTTGATGCCGTTTATGAAAGAGGAATTGCAATTGTCAGCAGGACAAATCGCCTGGATTACGGCGATACCTGTCTTGCTGGGCTCCTTGTTGCGTATTCCGATTGGCTATTATACGAATCGCTTCGGGGCGAGACTGCTGTTTACCGTCAGCTTTCTTCTGCTGCTCGTGCCTGTGTACTACATAAGTGAAGCACGTTCGGCGGCGGATTTGATGATCGGAGGGTTTTTTCTGGGGATTGGCGGCGCGATCTTCTCGGTAGGCGTGACTTCCTTGCCCAAATATTATCCGAAGGAAAAGCACGGCTTCGTCAACGGCATTTACGGAGTAGGCAATGCCGGGACCGCGCTCTCCACGTTTTTCGCGCCCATCGTGGCGAAGCAGATTGGCTGGTCGGGCACTGTGAAGCTTTATCTGGGGTTGCTCGTGCTGTTTGCACTCCTTAACTTCGTCTGGGGCGACCGTAAAGAAACGCGGGTTAAGACTCCCGTGATGGAGCAGATCAAAGGGGTTTACCGAAATGAAAAGCTGTGGTTTCTCAGCCTGTTTTACTTTATTACGTTTGGCTCGTTCGTCGCTTTTACCGTCTATTTGCCAAACTTTCTCGTCAGCAGCTTCGGGTTGGATAAAATAGACGCGGGCATGCGGACAGCGGGATTCATTGCGCTGGCTACCATCGCCCGGCCGCTGGGAGGCTGGCTCGGAGATCGCTTCAATGCTTTGAAGGTGTTAATGGTGGTCTTTGCCGGACTGAGCTTGTTCGGGGTCGTTCTGTCGTTCTCGCCGTCGTTGCAGCTGTATTCGATCGGATGCCTGGCGATTGCTGTCTGCGCGGGAATCGGGAACGGGACGATTTTCAAAATGGTTCCGTACTACTTTTCCAAGCAAGCCGGGATCGTCAACGGGATCGTTTCCGCGATGGGCGGGCTTGGCGGATTTTTCCCGCCATTGATTCTCTCGCTATTATTTAGCCTTACAGGTCACTACGCTATCGGGTTCATGGCCTTGTCCGAGGTAGCGTTAGCCAGTCTGATCCTCGTCTTCTGGATGTACTATCAGGAAAAAATGCAGTTGGCCAAAACGATCGTCGACAACACGGGAGAAGCCATCGTCATCACCGATACGAAAGGGATCATCCGCGATGTAAATCCCGCTTTTTCTGCGGTGACGGGCTACGAGCGTCATGAAGTGGTCGGCAAAAATCCGAAGCTGTTAAAATCCGGGATGCAGGAACCTGGCTTCTACCAGCAGATGTGGCAGCAGATTGCCGCCACAGGCTTTTGGCAGGGCGAAATCTGGAACAGGCGCAAGAGCGGCGAGGTTTATCGCCAATGGCTGACGATCAGCTCGATCCGGGATGAAGCGGGAGACGTCCAGTATTACGCAGGCATGTTTACCGAGTTGACACCACAACAGCTTCAACCAGGCAATCCGGCAGTTTCTGCGACCAGCTAGAAAAAAAGGCAGCCATGTTCGCGTGGCTGTCTTTTTTATACAAAAAAACGCTGCACGCGCTCTCCTGCTTGGAGGAGACAAACGGTGCAGCGTTCGTTGTTACATTTGGCAAATTTCCGGCGGGCAATCGTCACAACAGATTGCTTCTTTCAAATACTCCACATCTTTGATCAACAGGTATCCGTGCGGCATGATCTCGATGACATCCAGCTTTTTCAAATCGGCGAGCATCCGGTTGACGCTTTCGCGGGTGAGGCCGATGAATTGGGCAAGATCGCGATTGGTGAGAGAAAGCTTGATGAGAATGCCGTCCTCTCGTTCTTCTCCGTACGTATTGCTCATGCGGATCAGCGTGGAGTAAAAGGCTCCGATTTTGCCGTTCAACAGCAAGTCGCGGAACTTGGATTGGATTCTCCGGTTCATGATGGCCATCCAGCGCAAAAAGTCGACGC
This sequence comes from Brevibacillus sp. HD3.3A, assembly GCF_013284375.2. NCBI lineage: Bacteria > Bacillati > Bacillota > Bacilli > Caryophanales > Paenibacillaceae > Brevibacillus > Brevibacillus sp. HD3.3A. The sequence goes on along the minus strand of NZ_CP085874.1, from coordinate 4,090,095 downwards.
AAAACTCACCGTTTTCCAAGAGCAGCTTCTCCAGTGCGCTCCGCTGGATGACGTTGACCTCGCCCGGCTCGTGCATGGTCGCTGTAGACGTATAAGTAACGCCTGACTCAAAAAGCCCGACCATTCCGACCAGCTCGCCTGGCCCAAATACTTGCAAGGTCAGTTCCTTGCCGTCGGCTGTCGCTTTGGTCAGCTTGATTTGTCCTGATTCCAGCAAGTACAACTTATCTGCAACTTCCCCATCGATAAACAGGACGGACTCTGTAGGGGACATTTTTTTCTTCGTGCCGATTTGTGCCAATTGATGAACAAAAGCAGGAGAAACCTGCTCAATAAACGTGAGACTTTTCATGAATCGTTGCACCTCTGCTTTCCTTGCCGCTCTGCTCTCGCATAACCTGCTGCCCCATTATAGCACGGAGATTTTGACAAAGGCGTGTCATCTTCTGGGCGATCGCATGCAGGTGTGAGGTATGTCACTTTGGAGCGCCAGCGGCCTTGTTACAATGAAGCCAACGATCGACAAAGCTTTGTACCAGAGGAGGTTGTTCGCATGGAGCGGGCATTTGCGTCCAAAGTGGCCAGAAGGGCTTTCTATACAGTCTGTGTGTTGTTTTTGGCTTCGTACCTAGGTTCTCGTTTTTTTACCCACATGGATTTTGCCTTGTACGGTTACATGGTGGGAACAGTCGTGTTCATCGGCGGGTTTCTTTATCGGTTCTCGGCTTGGGCTGACCGACCGCCAACGAACATTATCCTGAAAAAAGGGTTGCGGCTGTTGCTGCGCAAAAGCACACCGCAAACGGCAGTAGATCATCTGGCGACCTACCGCTTTATCTGGAATCGCGGCTGGTATCGCTGGACCCAGCACATCCTGCTTGGCTGGGGCTGCATTCTCTCGGCACTGGTGACATTTCCGCTCGTCTTCGGCTGGATGTACTTCACCATGGGGGATAACGGCACCTACACCGTCGTCGGGATGGGCATTGATCTTTTGCAAGTCAAAGCGGATGGCTGGATTGCCTTTTTGTTCTACAACGCGCTTAACATTACGGCGTTCATGGTGATCGCAGGAGTGTGCATGGCGCTGTACCGCCGCTTGAAAAACTGGCAGGCCCGTGCGGAGCAAAGTTTTCTGTACGATTTCTTGCCGCTCTATCTGCTTCTGTTCATCAGCATCACCGGCTTGCTTTTGACGGTGAGCAACCTGTTTCTCCACGGCTTCGGCCATCCGGTGATGAGCATGATCCATCAGTTTTCCGTCATCGTCACCTTGATTTATTTGCCCTTTGGCAAGCTGGCGCACATTCCGTTCCGGCCGATGAGCGTCTTCGCCCGCAATTATCGCGAGCATTATGCCGAGCAGGAAATGAAGCATTGCAAGGTGTGCGGAGAGCGGTTTGTGTCCGCCGAGCAGTCTGGTGACGTGATCGATGTCTTGCAGGAAAACCAGATTCGCTTCGAAACGGCAGAAGGCTTCCATCTTGCGGAGTTGTGCCTGCCTTGTCGCAGAAAATATCGCATCTTCCGTTTTACCGGCATTCCTACCCATCACCGATCGGAGAAAGAGGCGAACCAGCATGCAAAAGGATAAATTTTTCAAGGAGATCCAAAACAAGCTCCATCCGGGAGAAAAGCTGGTCAGCACGCATTGCAGCTATTGCGGCATGCAGTGCGGGATGAACCTGCGTGTCGATACGAGAACGAATACGATTATCGGGGTAGAGCCGCGTTACGACTTCCCGGTCAATTTAGGCAAAATGTGCCCAAAAGGGGTTACCGCTTATCAGCAGGTCAACCATCCTGACAGGATCAAAAGGCCGCTCATCCGCCGCAATCCGGCATGGAAAGGAACGGCGGAAGGCTTCGAAGAGGTGTCCTGGGACGAAGCGCTCACTTTCATTGCAAGCCGATTCACGGAATTGCAGGAAGCATACGGCAAAGATACGCTGTCAGTCTACTCTGGAGTTTCGATGACGAACGAAAAATGTTACTTGACAGGCAAATTCGCCCGCGTGGGGCTGCAAACGCGATATATCGATTACAACGGGCGGTTTTGCATGTCGTCAGCAGCTGCCGGGTTTAACCGCAGCTTTGGCATCGACCGTGGCTCAACCGTCCCGTGGACAGATATTCACCAAACCGATTGTTTGCTGATTGCCGGTTCCAATGCGGCGGAATGCCATCCGACCAGCATGTTTCGGATTTGGGAAGTGCAAAATCGCGGCGGCTACTTGATTGTAGTGGACCCGCGTGAGACACCGCTTGCCCGCCGCGCTGACGTCCACCTCGATTTGCGGCCAGGGACAGACCTCGCATTGGCGAACGGACTGCTGCACCTTTTGATCGAAAATGGCGCTATCGACGAGGCATTTATTCACAATCACACCAATGGCTTTGCCGAAACAAAAGCGTTAGTCGAAATGTATACACCTGAGGTCGTCAGCGAGATTACAGGAATTGCGCAGGAAAAAATCATTCGCGCAGCCGAGATTTACGGCAAGGCACCTGAGGCAATCGTGATGTTTTGTCGGGGTGTCGAACAGCAATCCAAAGGAACGGATAACGTATCGGCCTATACAAATCTGGCGCTTGCGACGGGCAAGATCGGCCGTCCGAAATCAGGCGTGGCGACCTTTACCGGGCAGGGCAACGGCCAGGGAGGACGGGAACACGGTCAAAAGGCAGATCAGCTGCCTGGCTATCGGAAAATGGATAATCCGCAGCACGTGCAGGAAGTGGCTTGCGCCTGGGGGATTCCCGTGGCGGAGATGCCGCAAAAAGGCGTATCTGCCTACGAAATGTTTGAACTGATGCACAACAAGACGATTCGCGGGATGTACTTGCTCTGTTCCAACCCGGCGGTCAGTGCCCCCAATCTGAACTACGTCCGGGAAGCTCTGAAAAGCCTCGATTTTATGGTCTGTTCGGACTTTTACCTATCGGAATCGGCTGAGTATGCGGATGTCGTGCTGCCGACGACAAGCTGGGCGGAGGACGATGGCACCACGACGAATCTGGAAGGGCGCGTCATCCGCCATCGCCAGGCCCAAAGCTGGTATGCCGAGTCCAGGCCGGATTGGTGGATACAGATTGAAATTGCCAAGCGGATGGGCCGCGGTCAATATTTCGAGCATCTGAGCGGGCCGCGTGAAATTTTCGATGAACTGCGCCGCGTTTCCCAAGGCGGCACCGCTGACTACTACGGAATTACTTACGAGAAAATCGAAGAGCGGCAAGGCGTGTTCTGGCCGTGCAGGGATGAACAAGACCCGGGACAGCCGCATTTGTTTCTCGACAAAACGTTTTACCATCCGGACGGCAAGGCGAAAATTTGTGCGCTGCCTTATCGTCCGCCAGCCGAAGAACCGGATGAAGAGTATCCGCTGCGCCTGACGACAGGCCGCGTCGTCTATCACTACCTGTCAGGGAACCAGACAAGGCGAATCCCGTTTTTGCGTGACATGTACCCGGACCCGCTGTTGGAAGTGCATCCTGATACCGCGCAAAAATACGGAATCGCCCACGGCGAAAAGGTTTTGCTGAAGACAAGACGGGGCGAAGCGGTATACCAAGTAAAAGTCATCGCGGCGATCCGGCCGGATACAGTGTTTGTCCCGTACCACTGGGGCAAGCATGAATCGATCAATTTGCTCACGAACCCTGCCCTTGATCCGTACAGCAAAATGCCGGAATTTAAGGCGTGCGCAGCCGAGATCGTCAAGCTCGAAGAGGAGGAACGGCAGCATGGCTAAACAACTGCTCTACATCGAAATGGACAACTGCATCGGCTGTCGCAGTTGCCTGGCTGCCTGCACGCAATGCGGCGGACACGACAGCCGAAATCGCAACTACGTCATGGATGTCGATCCGATGCAAACGCGTCAGACGATCCCGCTCATGTGCCTGCACTGTGTCAATCCCGCTTGTGCGCGAAGCTGTCCGGCGCAAGCGATCCAAATCGCCGACACTGGTGCAGTGCTCTCGGCGCTCGTAGAGAAGTGCATTGGCTGTCAAAACTGCACGATTGCTTGCCCGTACGGGATTCCCAAGTTTGATCAGGAGCAAAACCTGATGTACAAATGCGATCTGTGCTACGACCGGACCAAAGATGGAATCCCGCCGATGTGCGCTTCGGTTTGTCCGACCAATACGCTCCAGTGGCTAACGGAGAGCGAGCTTGCCGAGAAACAATCCGCGCATCGGCTCGCAGGCGGCAAATGGATCGCCAGTCAAAGCCTGGAGCCGCTGGAGAGCGAGACGAACGTAAAAATCAGTCTGCCCGGTATTTTGCAAGGGGTGCAGAAGCTTTTCTAGTCGAAGGAGGTCTGCAGCATGAACGAAGAGAAACAACCACGATCCGATCGGAATGATACGTATACCCACAACATCGTCAAGTCGAACGAGCGGAGTCTCGATCGGCGGGGCTTTATGAAAACGCTGGTCGGTGCTGCCGGATTGTTCGCCGTCTCCACTCTCCCGTGGGGAGCGATGGCGGCCCAGAAGCTGCTGCATGGGGAAGCAGGCGAGCAGCCGAGGCAAAAAATTGCGGAAGTGGCTGCATTGCGAGCAGGGGATGCCAAGGAATTTGCCTATCCGGGAACGCATGACAGCGCCCTTCTCGTCTGTGTTCGGGAAGGCGAGTACAAAGCTTATCAAAACGCTTGCACCCATCTGAAATGCCCGGTGTTCTGGAGCAAGGAAAATCATGAGCTGCTCTGCCCGTGCCATCATGGCAAATTTGATGTCGAGACAGGAAATCCGCTGGCGGGCCCGCCGCGCCGACCGCTTCCGGAAATCGAGCTGGCGGTTGAACATGGCGTGATATACGCGATTGGGGTGAAGCCGTATGAAGCGTAGCTATCGCGGGGTACTGCTGCTTTGTCTCGTGCTGTTTGCCAACCTGATCTGCACCCAATATACCGTCAACCTGTTTTACTTTGCGCGATATGAAGAAGTGATTGGGCTTTCCGTCGTCAATCTGCTGCTGTTTCCGCTGGCGGTATTTCTTTATCGAAAAGAGGGGCGCAGCCATGAATAAGTTGATGCTCGACCAGCAGCTGTCACAGCTGACAAACGCTCGCATGCGAATCGGCATTACAGACTTGGCGGAAGATGCAGAGCTTCAACCAGCCCCGATCATCGAGAGACATTTGGCGAAATGGGAGTTTACAGAAGAAGGTGAGCATGTTCGCCTGTATTTTAACCATTGCCAGTTTCTCGCTGTTCCGGTTCAAGAAGAAGTTGGATTCGCGCTGGAAAAGGACGCGATCGTGCTCACCGCACTTGATCGCAGGGGAAAACTCAAGTACACGATCGCTTTTGCCAAATGAAGTCAACCGTTGCATGATAGGTTGGCTTTTTTTTCCTAGCGTCTTATACTCCAATTGTAAGGGTGTTCACAGCTTGTAAGGCACTTAAAAGAGGTCTTTGAGAAAGCGGCGGGGGAGGGACCCGTATGAACGGTCAACAAACGGATGGAGAAGAGCGGCTTGGTCATTTGTTTTCTTCGGAGCACGCAAGCTTGGAGCAATCGATGGAAAAGCTGAAACAGCTCGTCTATCAAAGCCGAATCATGAGCGCGCAAACGGTGGAAGAGTTTCGGCTGACAATCGCACAGCTGGTGGACAGCTTGCAGGAGCATCACAGACGGGAAGAGGAGCTATTGTTTGTCGCCTTGACGGAGTCGCTGGGGTACACGGCGCAGCCTGTCCAGATGATGATGGAGGAGCACCGCCAGCTTGTCAGCCAGCTGAGCAAATTGCGCGAAGAAACCGTATGTTGCCAATGTGCCGGGCGCGAAACGACGAGACTGCGCGAAGTCACGACGACGCTGTACCGACTTTTGCACGATCATTTTCATAAAGAAGAAAAGCTGCTGTTTCCGATGGCAGAGCATGTGCTGGATCAGGCGAAAAAAGCGGCGATCATGGAAGCCGTGAAAGAAACAGGAAGAGGGGTGTAACAAAGGTGGCGAACGGAAAAAGAGGCGGGGCTTCCCTGGTAATGCCCCGCGAACACGGTGTCTGGGCCATGTTTGTCGTGCCGTACTTGTTCGGCGTATTTCTGGTGGAAAACAATGTTTTGCATTTGCTGGCCGGACCGGGCTTGCTCTGCGGCTTTATCGCGGTCAACGCGGCACTGGTCTTGATGCGGCAGCCAAAGCTCGCGCGTCAAGTGCTGCGCACCTTGCTCGTATTCGGAGGAGTGGCCGCCATATGTTTGGCCTATCCGCTGCTGCATAACGCGCTGGCCTTTTGGCCGCTCGTCGTGATGGGAATCTGCGCCGCGGGCAGCATCTGGTTTATCCGCAGCAAGCAGGAGCGGCATTTTCTCAACGATTTGCTCGGAATCGTCGGATTGACGATGCTGCTGCCTGTCTCCGCTGCGCTTGGCGGAGGCGCTCCCATGCAGGAACTGCTCACAGCGATGGCGTTGAACGTGGCGTATTTCACAGGGAGCGTCTTTTTCGTGAAAGCCGTGTTCCGCGAAAAGAACAACCGGATGTTTCAAAGCGTCGGCATCGTCTATCATCTGCTTTTGCTCGCACTGCCCTTGGTGTTGCCAGTTCCTGCGCTTTTCAGCCTGATTTTTGTTCCAGGCATCGTCAAAATGGCGATCGCGGCGAAAAAAGTCAAACTGCCTGTCAAAACAGTCGGGATCATGGAAATCGTCAACGTTCTCTGGTTTTTGGCAGGAGGCTATGTAGTGCTCGGTACGAAACTCTTCTGAGATCCTGTTTTCAAAATGTGTTCGCTAGTAAACATAGGGAAAATCGGCTAAAGTGAAAATCGAGCAACAGAACTCATCCCTTTTATGCTCATGCGAGGACAGGGAACCACTATGAATGAATAGTGGTTCTTTATGGTAAATCGGGAGGTCAGCATGTCCAAACTAACGCTATCGCAACTGGAGTCTCACCTGTGGGAGTCAGCCAATATTTTGCGCGGAAGCATCGACTCCGCTGACTATAAAAACTATATTTTCGGACTGCTTTTTCTGAAGCGTCTGAACGATGTGTTTGAGGAAAGCCAGGTGCATATTGCGCCAACAACAGGCGAGGAGGCGCGGCAGGCAGAGCATGACACTCACCAGTTTGTCGTTCCGGCAAGCTCTCGCTGGCAGCGAATCCAGAGCGTGACGGAAGGGATCGGCGAGGCAATCAACGAAGCGCTGGCGGCATTGGAACAGGAAAACGCCACGCTTTCCGGGGTGCTGGCGACGATCGATTACAACGATTCCGAACGTTTGCCCGACCGGCTGTTGCAGCAGCTGATCAAGCACTTTTCTGCGATTTCTTTAGGAAACGCCAGTCTGACCGAGCCGGATATGCTGGGACGGGCGTACGAATATTTGATCAGACAGTTTGCAGACGATGCGGGAAAAAAGGGCGGGGAGTTTTACACGCCGAGCAAAGTGGTAGAGTTGATCGTCAAGCTGATCAAACCGGAGGAAGGCATGCGCGTGTGTGACCCGACGGCAGGGTCTGGCGGGATGCTGATTCAAACGGCCGACTACATCCGGGCAAAAGGCGGCAATCCGCGCCGTATCGCGCTGCATGGACAAGAGCGCAATCTGAAGACGTGGGCGATTGGCAAGATGAATTTGCTGTTGCATGGCTTGTGCGACCACCGGATTGAAAAAGGCGATACGATTCGCGAGCCGAAGCTGCTTGCAGACGGAGAGCTGATTTTATACGACCGGGTGATCGCCAACCCGCCGTTTAGCCTGAGCAACTGGGGGCAGGAAGAAGCGAAGGCAGATAAACTGTCCCGCTTTCGCTTCGGGATTCCGCCCAAAGACAAAGGCGATCTCGCCTTCGTCCAGCACATGGTCGCAACGCTCAACCCAAACGGCAAGGCAGGCGTCGTCGTGCCAAACGGGGTGTTGTTTCGCAGCGGTGCAGAAGCGGCCATCCGCAAAGGACTTTTGGCAGAAGACCTGGTGGAAGCGGTGATCGCCCTTCCGCCGAATTTGTTTTACGGCACGGGAATCCCGGCTTGCATTTTGCTGTTGAACAAGAACAAAGAAGCGGCGAAAAGGCAGCATGTCTTTTTCCTGAATGCCACCGGAGGCTATCACGAAGGAAAAAACCAAAACTTTTTGCGCGATTCCGACGTGGAGAGCATCGTGTCTGCTTACGAACGCGGGGTGGACATCGAGAAGTATTGCAGGCTGGTCCACGACAGCGAAATTCAGGCAAATGACTATAATTTGAATTTGGCACGCTACATCGATTCGTCCGAGCAGGAGGCGCAGATTGATGTGGGGGCAGCGCTTGTCAAGCTGCGCAGGCTGGAGGAAGAACGCAGCGAGATCGAGGGCAGAATGCTCGGCTTTTTAAAGGAGTTGGGATATGATGCCTGAGTGGAAAAAAGGGCCGCTCGGCTGGGCTGTGCATGTCCAGGGCGGTTATCCTTTCCCCTCCGCTGCGTTCGTGGACGAAGGGGTTCCCGTCGTGCGGATGAGCAACATGAAGAACGGCCGCCTGGACTTGACACAGGCCAAATGTATGGACGAGACTGCTCTGGCTGGGCACTCGGCGTATTTGCTGAAACCGGGTGATCTGCTGCTCGGCATGTCAGGCAGTATCGAAAACTTTGCCGAGGTCAAAGCGACCGACCTCCCCGCGCTATTGAACCAGCGGGTGGGCAGGTTGCAAATAAAAGACAGCTCGTTGCTGCACAGCGAATATTTGAAATACGTGGTGACCTCCAAGTGGTTTCGCGATCAAGTGTGGACGATGGCGGCTGGCGTGGCCCAGCTCAATATCAGCACGAAGCAGCTTGAATCCATTCCGGTTTGGTATCCGCCGTTGGCTGAACAGCAAAAAATCGCCTCCATTCTCGCCGCAGTAGATGGGGTGATCGAGAAGACAGAAGCGATGATCGAACAAGTCGAGGTCGTGAAAAGAGGGCTGATGCAGCAGCTGTTTACGCGTGGAATCGGTCACACTTCTTTCCGGCAAACCGAGTTGGGAACGATCCCGGCGGACTGGTCGCTGGTCAAGCTCCAGGAGATTGCCAGAGTCAAGGGCGGGAAAAGAGTGCCCAAAGGCTACAGCCTGCTGGAAGAGCAGACTCCGTATCCGTACATCCGCGTGTCCGATTTTCGCGATTATACCGTGAGCCAAAAACAGCTCAAATACGTGAGCGAAGAAATTTACGGCAAAATCAAGCGCTACACGATCTCCAAGCAAGATATGTACTTGTCGATCGCGGGCATTTACCTCGGAGTGGCGGGCCGTGTTCCCGACTGTCTGGACGGCGCTCTTTTGACAGAAAATGCGGCCAAGATCACCCCGACCTCCGACCGGATCGACCTTGATTTTTTGATGTTTGCCCTTGGCTCGGAGCTTTGCCAGAAACAGATTGCCGCGTTAAAAGGCGTGACGGGAGTGCCCAAGCTCGGTCTGAAACGGGTGGAGACGCTCCTGATTCCTTTGCCGAACCTCACCGAACAGCACAAAATCGTGGCCGGGATCAAAAGCGTGCTCGCAAAGCTTGCGATGGAAAAGGCCAAACAAACACAGCTCATCGCGATCAAAAAAGAGCTGATGCAAAAGCTTTTGACGGGCAGTGTGCGAGTGCAGGTGGATGAACGGCAGAAGGAAATGGTCTGATCGAGCTTTTCGTCTCAGACATTTAGAAAAAGCCGATGCGCGAGTGATGTCCCTGCACAGCCGCGCGCACTCCCGACTCGATCGCGCCTTGAATCCAGCCGTGATAAGCGGGCGAAGTATGCTCTCCGGCGAAAATGATCGGTCCTTCCATCGAGGTCAAGGCTGCCGACAGCTCCGTCTCCTGAAACGGCTTGAACAGGGCGAAGCCGCCACCCGCGTAAGGTTGCAGCAGCCAATGATGGGTAACTCCGGTCACAAACGTCTTGTAGACTTGCTCGCCGAACAGGACCGCAAGCTGGCGCAGCGCTTGCCAAATTTTTTCGTCATGGGACAGACAAAGCCAGGGGAGCGCATCGTCTTCCCACGTGTAGCTCGCCAGAACGACTCCGCCAGACTGGTCAAATCCATGGCTTGGAAAGTAGGAAAAGCGCAAAGGCAGGTCTGAGATCGCTTGCCCGCCGTACAGACCAGCCTCTTCCCAAAAGCGGCGGGAAAATTGCAAGGCGATCTTCGTCGACGAGACGTAGTGCAACTGGTGGATGGCTTTCCATTTGCCAAAAGAAAACAGGTTCGACGGCTCGACGTCGATAAATTGCAGGACCGGAAACGGAATCGTAATAATCGCGATGTCGCCTGTCAGCTCAAACGGCGTTCGTGTGGCGGTGTCCACCCCGGAAAAGACGATTTGCTGCCCTTTTTGGCTGATTCGATCCACTTTGTGATGGAAGCGGATACGTTCGTTCAGGGAGGGGGCAAACGCTTGGGGAAGCAAGTCGAATCCACCCGTGATCTCATAGAAGCGGGTGGGCGTATCGAACAGGATGAAATCGCGGAAAATCTCCAGAAAAGACAGCTCCGGGAATCCTTCGAAGCCGCTCATCACTTTGATTTTGTCGACGGCAGCGGCTGAGAGCGACGTGCTGATCGGATTGTGGCGCAAAAAGTATTCCATCGAGTAGCGGTCGTATTCCTTGATGACGATGGGCCAATGCTTGGCGGGATGTTTTTTGATGAAATCGATAAGCGGCCGGATGGCCATGAGGGCAAGGGCATCGGCTGACTTGCCTTTTTCGTGCGGAGCGACGGGAAAGTGCAACAGATCAGGATTGTGCTCGTACAGACGGCGGCGTGTTTTGATCCCGTTTACGTAAATGAGGTCGTTCGGCGTACTGTTGATGAACTCGTTGAGTGGCAGGCCGAATTTGGCTATATACGCCATCGTCAACAAGTGAGTGTTCGGAATGCGCATCGCTCCTGCTTCCACGTAGTGCCCGTCTGTAAAAGGGGCGCGCAGCGTAAGCACTCTCCCTCCCACTCGTTCCGAGGCTTCCACGATCGTGACATGATGCCCGGCTTGTTTCAGCAGCGAGCCGGCTACCAGACCGGCGATGCCAGCACCTGCGATCAAAACCTTTTTCGGTTGTGTTGTCCGAGGCAGGCCATCGCGGATGATCGATAGCATCTGCGCTTCGCTCAAGGGTGATGAAGTCTTTTCCATGCGGCTTCTCCTTTTTCTGCTTGTGAAAATAGCGTATTCTGCGCTGGGCGCAATTGTGTTTGCTAGATTCCAATTCCATCCAATGCGTGGTAAACTGGGGATGGAAAGAAATGAGAACGTGTGATCGGGGGTATAGGCATGCTGCCTGCTAATGTGATTTGGAAGCCGCATAGCGGATTGGGCTTCGAGCATCTGGAAATTAGCGAGAGCAATGAGCGGTTGATTTTTGACAGCCTTGTAATGGGGATGAACGAACAGGGCGAATGGGTGAGAACCCACTATGTCATTGAACTGGATAGCAAGTGGGCGACGAGAAAAGTAACGATTCGTCACCTGGGAAAAACAGACGGACTGTGCCTTTTGTCAGATGGGCAGGGGGAGTGGACAAATGCGGAAGGTGAGCCAATCCCCGAACTGGCGGGCTGTGTGGATATTGACATTTCCTGCACGCCGTTTACGAATACGCTGCCGATCAGAAGGCTGTCATTTGCCCCGCATGTGCCGCAGGAGATTGACGTCGTGTACTTTTCGGCTTACGAGTTGACCTGGCGGCGAGTGAGGCAGCAATATACGCTGCTTTCGGCTGATGCGGGTTCGTCTGTCTTTGAGTATCGGGCGGGTTCATTTGTGGAAAACATCACGGTCGATGAGCAGGGGCTTGTGCTGGCGTATCCGGACTTGTTTGTGCGCGAAAATCTGGCAGTGGCGGAAGCAGGCAAGGCATAGGAAGGGGGGATGTTTCGTCATGGCAGACCGTTTTATAGCCGCTATGATGACCAGCTTCCTGTTTACGCTCGGTGCCGCACTCGTCTTTTTTCACGATCGCTTCATGATGTTGCCTACAGCCATGATTACCTTTCCGCTGGTTTTTGCGTGTGGCATCCCTGCTTCCCTCGTGATCGATCGGTTGATGCGATTGCTGCGGCTGAACAGGAGTGCCGGAGCGGTTTTCGTGGAGCTGGCTCTTTACGGTGCAGCCGGAATAGGCGTGACCGTCTTGTTGTTCTGGAAGGTCGGCGGGGTGTTTTTTAGCGCAGGTTCGCCTATGTATTACATGGGCGTGGCAGCTTCTGTGTTGTACGGACTGTGTCTGTTTGCCCTCAGAAGAAAAAGGCGGTCTGAGGTGGAGCGCTGCTCATAGAAGGACAAGGGCTTATTAGTGTCAAGGAGGCGAGGAAGATGGGAACGGTGGAAAAAGCAATTGCACTTGCGGCTCAAGCGCATGCGGGCCAAACCGACAAAGGCAATCACCCGTACATCCTGCATCCGTTGCGGGTCATGCTGAAAATGCCGACGGACGAGACGCGAATCGCGGCGGTTTTGCACGACGTTTTGGAAGACACGGCGATCACGGAGGAAGATTTGCGGGCAGCAGGTTTTTCCCAAGCGATTGTTTCAGCCGTGATTGCCCTGACCAGACGCGAAGGCGAAAGCTATCCAGACTTTATCAGGCGGGCCAGCGAAGACCCGATTGCCCGAGTGGTGAAGCTGGGCGACATCGAGGACAATCTCGACTTGTCGCGGATTGCAGTGCCTACCGAGCAAGACCGGGAAAGGCAGAAGCGCTACGAGGAAGCCGCGAAGCTTTTGCGGCTGCGCTCCTAGTGCGAAGCGAAACAGCCAGTCAAGAGCGATGGGTCGCTGTCATTCTTGACGGCTGCCGGAACGGTGCGCTATAGTGAAACTAACCTTATCAAGGGAGAGATGTTGATGTCGGCGGTAGTTCTTAACTAGATCAATTCCATATCGAAGGCAAGGAGTAATCCCACCAAAATTTTGCGCTGTTTGCAAAGTTTATTTGCGTTGGCCCATTTCCTGCCTTGGAATTAGTTAAGAACAACGGATATCATCACTGCTCCAGGTTTTCAACCTATCATTGCGCCCAAATCCGTGCTGTGTTCAGCGCGGTTTTTTTATTCCCTTTTTGGATCGTTTGCCTGCTTTTTGATCAAGCGGCTGGCGGTCTTGTTAGGGTACGGTTTGCGTGCGCATCGGTAGGGATGGACCCAAAAAAAGGGCGGAGAATGACGTTTGTTCATTCTCCGCCCTTTTTTTCGTTGAGGGGCATACACGATAAAAGCAAAAGGAGCGATTTACTTTGAACGAAAAAGCATTGCAACGACTGGAATACGACAAAATCAAAGCAACATTGATGGAGTACGCCGTATCGTACGCCGGGAGGCAGCACGTCGAACAGCTGCAGCCGCTCGATTCAGCCAAAGTGCTGCGCAAAAAACTGGACGAAACCGCCGAGGCCAAAGCGCTGTTGCAGCAAGGGGCGAGCGTTCCTGTTCCTTCGCTGGAAGGAATGGAGATGATTTTGTCCCTGCTGGGAACGGGGTATGTGTTCACGGAACAAGACTTTTCCCATCTGCATCAGTTTCTCGTGAGCTGCGCCCAGCTTTCCAAGTACATGGCGAGCAAAGCGGAAGCGGCGCCGCGTGTCAGCTCTTACGCGACGACGATGTACACGCTGAGTCGGTTGAAGACGGAAATCGAGCAGTGCATCCGGCACGGTCAGGTGGTGGATACGGCGAGCAAAGATTTGCTGAAAACACGCAAGCGAATCGTCGTCTTTGAAGAGCGGCTCAAACGGCAGCTCGATACGCTGATGAACAAATACCGTTCGATTTTGCAAGAAAACATGATCAGCATGCGCAACGGAAGATACGTGCTGCCGATTAAAAAAGAGCATCGCCGACAAGTGGCAGGCAGTGTGCTGGACGAATCGGCGAGCGGGCAAACGGTCTATATGGAGCCTGCGGAGATCGGAGCGGTGCAGTTCGAGCTGTCCGCGCTGAAAGCAGAAGAGGCGCGGGAAGTGACGAAAGTGCTGATGCAGTTGTCGGCAGTGGCCGAAGAGTTTTCGCAAGAGCTGCATGTGAACGTGGACACAGTCGGGATGTACGACTTTTTGTTCGCCAAAGCGAAGTACGCCTTGGCGTTGGGCGCAGTGAATGTGGAGTTGAATGAACAGGGACGGATTGACGTCAAGGAAGCGCGTCACCCGCTAATGGGGCGGCAGATGGTTCCGCTCGATGTTCAGATTGGCAAAAGCTTTCAAACGCTGGTCATTACCGGGCCGAATACGGGCGGAAAAACGTTGACGCTCAAAACGGTCGGCCTTTTGACCGCGATGGTGCAATCGGGCTTGCTGGTGCCTGTGAAGGAAGGCAGCCAGTTTGCCATTTTCCGCAACATCGTCGTCGATATTGGCGACGGGCAGAGCATCGAGCATGCGTTGAGTACGTTTTCCGCGCACATTCGCAACGTCATCGAAATTTTGCAGGTCACCGATCATTCGACTCTCGTGCTGATTGACGAGATGGCTTCCGGCACCGATCCGGGGGAAGGGGTGGCTTTGTCGATTGCCATTTTGGAGGAGCTACACAAGCGGGGCGCAACGGTGATCGCGACGACTCATTTTAACGAGATCAAAAATTTTGCAAGTGCGACCGCAGGCTTCCAAAATGCGCGCATGGAGTTTGACGAAGAGACGTTGCAGCCGCTCTATCGCTTGCGGATTGGCGAGGCGGGCCACAGCTATGCCTTTTTAATCGCGATGAAGCTGGGGATTCCGCGAGCCATGATCGAGCGTTCGCAAGAGATTAACCAGCATGGTTTTGCCCGGACGCAAGCGGGGATGGCTTCCGAGGTGGGGCAAGCAGGAGGGGAGGATTTTGTTCGTCGGATCGAGGAGAAGGAAGCGGAGAGGGAGGCAGGGCAAGGGCAAGGCTTCTTGGGGGGAGCTTTGATGGAGCAGATGGGTTCTGCCGAACAGGTGGTTGCGGTAGAATCGGAGTTGTTGGGTAGCGAGGGACGGTTTGGGAGTGGAGAATGGTTGGGTAGATCGGAGTGGCTGGGTAGTATAGAACGGTTGGGTAGCGGAGAACGGTCAAGTAGCGAAAAAAGGTCTGATAGCACAGCTCGATCAGCCAGCACAGAACTAGCAAAGCCAGAGTCACACGCAGACTCCCCCACCCCCGCGCCCAGCGGCAGAAAGCGTTTTGCCATCGGAGATTGCGTCTTCGTGTCTTCGTTAGGCCGGACGGGTATCGTGTGCACGGTGGAGGATGGCAAAGGGAACGTGGGCGTGCTGATTCAAAATCAGAAATTCAAAATCAACCAAAAGCGTCTCACCCTGCACATTGAGGGCAAGGAGCTGTACCCGGACGATTACGACATGGACATCGTGTTTGAAACAAAAGAAAACCGCAAAAAACGCAAACTGATGGCGCGCAAGCATGTGGACGGACTTTCTATCGAAACGAAGCGGGAAGAATAAGTGCTCAAAGCGATAGGGATAGCTTTAAAAGGTTGTTTGAAATAACTGGGAGAGAGACTGAATCGGAGGTCAAGACGGAAAGGCGTAGCCACCGAAGGGTGTTTGAAAGAATCGGGAGGAAAGAGCGGTCAAGGCGAAAGGTGTAGCCCCCGATGATGGTTTGAAAGAACCGGGAGGAGTAGGCGGGTCAGAACGACAGTCACACTCTCCCGTAGATCGTCCATAAAACCAGGCTGAACCAAAGACAAGGTGGAGAAAAAACGCGCGCGCCGTTCCATCGCTCCACCTGCCTTCAGCCGGAGAGAAGCCCGCTGGCGATCTACAGGAAAAACAACTCAAATGCCGCTCGCATCTGACGTATAATGGAAAAGCTTTGGCACGTGGCTATTAGCAGCAAGCGAGACTATTTTGCCTGCGGGATGCCATGTTGCCAGTTTATTCAACCAAAAAAGAGGTGAGAAAAATGACACAGGCAAATCCGTGGAAAGCGGAGTGGGACGTCACGCAGGAGCTGGCGCAAGCATTGATCTACAGCCAGTTTCCCGCGCTTTCGTCCATGCGGGTAAAGCGGCTGGGAGACGGATGGGACAATACGGTCTATCTGGTTGGAGCAAAATACGTCTTTCGCTTCCCGCGCAGAAAACTCGCCGTGGAGCTGATCGGACGAGAAGGCCGCCTTTTGCCCAAGCTTGCTCCGTACGTAACACTCCCGTATGCAAAGCCGCTTTTTTACGGGGAAGGGACGCCCGAGTATCCCGTGCCGTTTTTGGGGTACGTGTATGTGCAGGGAGAGTTCCCTGTAGGGCTGACTGACGAGCAACGGGCGTCATCCGGGCCGCTCCTGGCGCGATTTTTAAAGCGGCTGCATGCCTTTCCCGTAGCGATTGCCAAAGAGAACGGCGTGCTTGCTGATCACCGGGCCTTGCTGGATGTTGCGGCTCGAAAAGCAAAAATGGTCCAGCTGCTGGCTGATCCGCACTTGCCTTTCGAGGAAAGCGACCGATCGCTCCTTATGGATTACTTGCACGACCTGAATGCGGAACGTCTGCAGCCGAAGGAAGTGTTCATGCATGGCGATCTGCACTTCAAAAATATGCTGGTGACTCCAAACGGGCAGATCGCAGGAATCATTGATTGGGGAGACATGTGCATCGGACATCCCGGCTGTGATCTGAACATCGCCTACAGCTTTTTGCCGCCAGAGGCGCGGGATGATTTTTTCCGTGAATACGGCGAAGTAGACGAGGAAACGAAGCTGTTGGCTCGTCTGATGGCTGTGTACATTCCGATGTTGATTTACAGGCAGGCAAAAGACACGGGCGATACACGGGTGGCACAAGAGGCGAGGGACATAATCAAGCGCGCCCTGGCCGAATCTTGCTAAGGCTTGCGGGCGCGCCATGTATGGAAAAGACGTTTTCAGGCTCGGCTATCGCTAAGCTGTCCGATCCCTAGCTCGCCCATTTTTCGATACAGGGTGCTGCGGGCGATGCCGAGCTTTTTCGCTGCGGCGCTCATGGAAGGAGCATCCTGAATCGCCTGGAGAATGGTTTGCTTCTCCAACGTCCGCAGCAACGGAGACGGATCGTCTGCCTGCGGTGCTTGCTCAGTGCTGGTCGTCCAAGCCCACTCTGGCGGCAGGTGTTGGACGGAAATCCTTGCTTCGGAAAAGGCGTGCAAAAAGGCGCGTTCCATCACATTACGCAACTCGCGGATATTGCCCGGCCAGGAGTGCTGATGCAGGGCGAGCAGGGCCGTTTCGCAAAGGGCGTTTGGCCCGCCTTTGTATTGTTCATGCAGTTGCCCGAGAAACTCCTTTGCCAAAGCGGCGATGTCTTCCTTTCGCTCGCGCAGCGGCGGGATGCGAATCGGCAGGACGTTTAACCGATAGAACAGGTCAGCGCGGAACAACCCGTTTCGCACATCCTCCTCCAAAAGTCGATTGGTCGCGGCGATGATCCGCACATCCAGCTCTTTTTCCGTATGGGAGCCAAGCCGCGTGACTTTTTTCTCTTCCAGCACGCGCAACAGCAGCACCTGATGTTCAAGCGTCATTTCTCCGATTTCATCGAGAAACAAGGTGCCGTGGTTTGCCGCTTCGAATTTTCCGATTTGCCCGCCCTTTTTTGCCCCCGTAAAGGCACCATCTGCATAGCCGAACAGCTCGCTCGCCAGCAAATCTTTGGGGAGCGAAGCGATATTGACCGCGATGAACGGCCCGTCTTTGCGTGGGCTGGAATCGTGGATCGCTTTGGCTAACACTTCTTTGCCGCAACCTGTTTCGCCCAATAACAGCGTATGGGAAAGCGAAGCCGCGGCAATCCGCGCTGTTTGCAACTGCTTGCGGTATAGCGGACTGTTCGTGGCGATCGCCGGGAAAACATGCGGTTCTGTGCGGGCAGGCAAGGGAGCGGTTCGCGTGCGCAACAAATAAAGCCGCGTCCCGGCAGCATCCTCCAAGGACTGTTCTTCGATGCTCCAGTCTTTTTCCAAGGAAGTCCACCATTGTTCTTCCAACGTCATTCCGGTGTGAAGACCGCATTGCTCACGAGCCGTGCGGGAGGCGAACACGACCGTGCGGGCTGCATCCAGCGCAAGGATCGGCTCGCGGCTTTTTTCTCCCCATAAAAAGAGCAAGCGGCGCCAATCGGGCTGCGGATGGATGGACAAGCTTGAGGCAGTGTCAGTGTGCTGCGCGACATGCAAGCTAGTAGCTGACTCGGACAGATTGCTTGCTTGAGAAGGTGTGTTGGGACGAGAGGCAGGGCAAAAGCTTGAACCTGGTGTGAACAAGAACGGCAGCGGTGTTTTGGAGCAGGCAGGGTTGTGCCATTCTTCCATTCGCTGTAAGCGGTGTATAGGGCAAAGGCTGTCTGGCATGGCGGAGGAAGAGCAGGCAGGAGCCGTGCATGACAAAAGAATCGTTTGCACATGTGAATGGTGGTGCAATCTGTGCTGGTAAAAGGAATCAGGAGGGTGATAGAGTGCGTGAGAGACAGCGCGATGATGCGAACGCCCGATGACGGATGAAGCTCCGATTAACGAGAGTAGCACGCCGGCTTCAGTAATGGTACTCGCATCCCTTCTTGGTAAAATGGTTGATTGTGGCTGTCCGATTGTGGGACAAGTGTACGAAAAGAAAACAAGCATGGGCAGTCGCAAGCTGACCTGTTTTGCGACAGGCTCTCCACTTAGTATACAGGAAAATATAGGCAAAAGAATCGCGGATGGTTAATTTTTTAGAATTTTCCGTCATTGGCATGCATGTTGCTTCCATCCTTCACTGAGCAGCACTCATTCTACAGCAGATAAAGGAGGATGCAGCATGCCAGAAGTATTATTTCGCGTCGACTTGAACAAACCGATGGAGGAACAGGATACACCCGGACACAATCGATGGCATCCTGACATTCCCGCGACAGTATCCGTCAATCCCGGAGCGGTTTTCCGCATCGAATGCAAAGACTGGACGGATGGACAAATCAGCAACAACGACGATCCGTCAGATATACGCGACGTCAACCTCAATCGCGTGCACGTGCTGAGCGGGCCGATTTGGGTCAACGGAGCACAGCCTGGCGATCTTTTGGTCGTCGATATTTTGGATATTGGAGCGTTGCCGCAATCGGAATGGGGCTTCAACGGCATTTTCGCCAGGGAGAATGGCGGCAGCTTCCTCGTCGATCACTACCCGACAGCCGCGAAATCGATCTGGGATTTTCACGGCATCTACACCTCTTCCCGCCACTTGCCGGGAGTCAAATTTCCGGGGATTCTCCATCCCGGCCTGATCGGAACGGCGCCGTCTCATCAGCTGCTGGATCGCTGGAACCGCAGAGAACGCGATCTGGTCTTGACCGATCCGGAGCGCGTGCCGCCGTTGGCGAATCTGCCCACCCCGCACAGTGCTGTTTTGGGCAGCTTGAAGGGAGCCGAGTTTGAGCGAATTGCGCGGGAAGCGGCTCGTACCGTGCCTCCCCGCGAGCACGGCGGCAACTGCGATATCAAGAACTTGTCCAAAGGGACGAGAATTTACTTCCCTGTCTATGTGGAAGGCGCGAAGCTGTCCATGGGCGACCTGCACTTTTCGCAAGGGGATGGAGAAATTACGTTTTGCGGCGGCATCGAGATGGCGGGCTGGCTCGACTTGCATGTCGACGTGATCAAGGGCGGCATGGCGAAGTACAACATCATCAACAATCCGGTGTTCAAGCCAGGCCCGGTAGAGCCGCACTTCACGGAATACCTCGTGTTTGAAGGAATTTCCGTACACGAGACGACCGGACAGCAATTGTACATGGACGCGCATGTCGCCTATCGCAACGCTTGCCTGAACGCGATTGAGTATTTGAAAACCGTGATGGGCTTTACGGGCGAGCAGGCGTACATGCTGCTGGGAACCGCGCCAGTGGAGGGACGGATCGCCGGAATCGTCGACATTCCGAACGCTTGCTGCACGATTTCGATCCCGACCAGCATCTTCGACCGCGATATTTTGCCGAGGTAAAAGGCGACCACAGAGCGGAAAAATTGCCGAAAAAGGAGCAGAGACGATGCCGAGATACGACTATTTGTGCGAACAATGCGGCCCGTTCATCCAATGGTTGAAAATAAGCGAAGTGACTGATTCCGTCGACTGCCCGGAATGCCAAAAGCAGTCAAAGCGGCTGTATTCCGCTCCGGGACTGATTTTTACGCCACAAGCACTGCGGCAAAGAATCGAGCGCGGCGTGGAACCGAAAGTGGTGCAAAAAGAGTCGCATGGACATCACGGAGCGGGATGCAGCCACGGACATGCCCACGGGCAGCACGCACCTGCTCGCCAGCACGGGAGCAAGCGGCCTTGGATGGTGGGGCATTAGTTCGTCAGTTCGACAAGTGACGCCTGTAGCTTGCGATGGATGATGGCATCTGTAAACATGAAGCAACCTGAGTTCGACGAATGCTGAGCTCAGGTTGCTTCATGAATTTTTATTTCCTGTCTTCCTGACAAATTAATTTTTGATCCATAGACTGTTAAGTAGTAAAAAGTGGTAGTAAAGAATTGAGGGAATGATATAAATAAAGAATCCTTCAAAATCGAGTAATCTCAACAGGATGTTTCCTTTCGAGAGCAAAGAGAAAAATAAGGCTACCATAATCCCCGATAGGATATATAGACCGACATTAAACCAATACCTTTTGACAAGAGAGGTAAATGCTATTCTACTTTCCATTTTCTCAATGAAGATGGAGAAAGGTATCCCGACGATTATCAAAAACGGAACCGAGTATGTGAGATATATAAGCAGTAAACTAAAGTATGAAAAGTAATATGTATTTGCTTCGCGCATATTCATTGGAGTGTATTCTATAAAAGCCAACAAGGCACAATAAAAAATAGCAGTAAATAGGGCTGATAATAGTTTGTTCACCTTTATTTCCCCCTTGAACCTACAACCGTAAGCGTTTCTAGAAAAAATGAAGTAACCTGAGTTCGTGATTCATTCAGACGGACAGACTCAGGTTACTTAACGTGTTTTTTATTTCCTGTCTATTTTACAGAGGGCAGCTCAGAAGCGAGACTCTCGCTTTTTTTCATAGCAAATCAACCATGACAGGCACACCAACCACACTAACGGGCAGGCGAAAGCAACTGACTCATCCGCTGCTCGACTTGCACCTCCAGCAGCCCGTACACTTCGATCGCGAGACAGACGTCCATGAAGTGCTTGTTGACAGCCAGCGAGATACCGAGTATTTCCTCGATGCGCCTGATCCGGTAAATAAGAGTGTTCAGATGGATGTTCAAGCTTTGCGCCGTTTCTTTCATTTTCAGGCTGTTGGCTACATAGGCAGCAAGCGTTTGCAAAAATTCCCGTTTGCGCGATTTTTCATAGGAGAGGAGCGGCCCCAATACTTCCAGCACGTAGTCGGTCAGCTCGTCCGCACTGTTTTGCAAGAGCAGGCGCTTGCCTCCCAGCTCGCTGTAGCTGATGTAGGACGAGCCTGTTTTGTAATTTTTCAAAAATTGCAGGCACTTGACCGCTTCTTCCGACGATTTGTACACCTCGGAAAGCCCGCGCTTGACGCTGCCGATTCCAAAGGCTGCACGCAGCCCCCACTTTTTGTTCGCCACGTAGTCGGCAAACATTTGGCACTGTTCCTTCAAGTAGCGTTGAGCTTCTGCTTCGGCAACCGATTGCGGATAGGACAGCAGCAAAATGAGGTGATCGTGTCTGGCTACGATCAAGCCGTGCGGGAAGCGCTTCAGGAACAAGTCTGCCGCCAGCTGTGTCAAGTGTCTGCGTACCGTCAAAATCAAAGAATACAGCTCGGCAAAGTCGAGCTTGTCTGCTTCGAAATGAATCGTCAGTACCTGATAGAGCCGACTCGCATCCAACTGCAAATGCTTCGCCTGCTCAGTCAGCTGCTCGCTCATCCTGCCCGCAAACAATTCCTCGATAAACTGCCCTTTCAAGTTTTGCTCGGTTTCAAAAATCGCCTGTTTCTTCACCAGCTCAAAGGAAATGACGGTGCTGGCATGCTCCAAAGCTGCGCGATCGACTTCTTCCAGCGCTTCCGTGGTGACGATGACGAGATAGCCGAGAAAATTCGCTTTCGCCCCGATCGGGAACAGGACGCAATCGATCAAGGTATGGGGCGCTTCCGGCAGCGGGAGCGAGGTCGCCTTGACGAGCAGCGGGTGGAGAAAAGCGCGAAGGTTGGCAAGCTGATTTTGCGTAGCTGCTGGAAGCGGCTCGATCGAAGCGACAATCAGTTCACCCGTCTGATCCAGCAACAGGCACGTTTTTCCCAGCAACTGATGCAAATACGTAAAGATCGCCTGCAAGCCTTCTCCGTGCAACACAAGTCGCGCCAGGTGCTGATGAATTTCCAGCGAGCGGTTCAGCAGCTGGTTTTGCCGATTCATTTGCACGTTCAGTTCTTCCAGCAAGGAAATCGAGTTTTCTTGCGCCCGGTACAGATTGGCTTTTTCCAGCGCGACAGCGGCTTGATGGGAGATCGCCTCCAAAAGCTGCAAATCTTCCGGCTGAAACGATTTGTGCGGGTGGAAGCAGTCCAGCGTGATGACTCCGATGCACTCGCCGTTGGTCATGATCGGGGCACAGGCGGCTGAGTACGGAAAAATCGGATCGGCTGCCGTGAGCCTGGCCTGGTTGCCCGGTGACATGGTGCGCGTAGCCTGATAGACACTGTCCCGGTCAGGGAAATGCGTGCAAGCCTTGTTCAAAAAAGTGATGCCGGTCATCGATTCTCCCGGCTTGAGGCGGACGACGGAGAGAATGTCGTTGCTGCGCAAGAAAATGCTTTTGGCGACGAGCATGTCTTCCTCTGGATCGTACAAAAACAAATAGCCTTCATCCGCAGCTTCGATGACGGCCAGCGTCTCCCGCATAATCGTGTTGAAGACCATATCGAGATTCAGGGTAGAGTTGATCGCGTTGGACACTTGAATCAGCATTTGCAACTGTCTGTGACTCAGCTCTCGTTTCATAGGGCCACCCTTTTGTTTGCAAAATTTTGATAATCGCTTATGGAAGCTTCATCCAACTTTCATTATAGAAAATCCCGGGGGCAATGACTATGGCGGTCTCGCTTTTTTCGTTAAAACTTACAAGTTTTCCTCGCGAAATTCATAGAAACATACGTAGCAAGAAACAGTCACTTTGTTAAAATGTAAGTTAATTCGGAATTTTTCGTCATATCACTCCGAAATACAAGACGAGGGGGATGAAAATGTTACGAAAAAATCATTTGTTTCTGCTCTTGTTCATCTGTTTTACCGTTTTGCTCGCCGCCTGCACACCGGAGACGGCGGGCACCACGCCTACTGCGCCAGCCACTCCACAGCCTGCAGGCGGAACCGAAAACACAGCGGCCCCCGCTTCCGTTCCCGAAGAGCTGGTGATCGGCTTCGAGGCAGATGCTGCCACGATGCTGGCGAATACGGACGTGAACTACGTGACAGATATTCAAATTCGCAACATATACGATCCGCTCATCGACCGAGATGCAAAAGGCGCGTTGATTCCGGTCCTTGCAACGGAATGGAAAAACATCGACCCGCTCACATGGGAGTTCAAGCTGCGCCAAGGGGTGAAATTTACGAACGGCGAGCCGTTCAATGCCGAGGCGGTCAAATTCAATATCGACTACATTTTGGATGAAAAAAACAATTCGTTTTACCGCTCCAGATGGAAGGACGTCAAGGAAGTCAAAGTCATCGACGACCAGACTGTTCAAGTGATTACATCGCAGCCATTCCCGACGCTTTTGCTCAGGGTCGCCGATGATTTGTTGATTATGGCCCCGAAGCATACAAAGGAAGTCGGCCTGGAAAAAGCGGCTACAGACCCGGTTGGCACAGGCGCTTACAAATTTGACAAATGGACGCGGGACGATTCGCTCAAGCTGGTCGCCAATGAAGAATACTGGCAAGGAGCGCCGTCGATCAAGCGGGTAACCTTCCGGATTATTCCCGAGTTTAGCGCGCGGCTGTCCGCTTTTCTCGGCGGGGAAATTCACTTGTTCAAAAACGTGCCGGTCGACTCGGTCGAGCGCGTAAAAAGCAGCGAAAACGGCAAGATCGAGCTGGTCGGATCTTCGCGAATCAACTATTTGGCGCTGAACACTTTTTATGAGGGGCCGCTGAAAGACAAGCGTGTGCGTCAGGCGCTGAACTACGCGATTGATGTGGACGAACTGCTGAAATCCGTGCTGAACGGAAACGGGACGAAGATGACAGGCCCGCTCTCCAAAGTCAATGCCGACTATACGGAGACGAAAGATTACGGCTACGATCCGGACAAGGCGGTTGCTCTGCTCAAAGAAGCGGGCATCGATCCGAAGACGTTGAAGCTGACTCTTGATACGCCGAACGGCCGCTATCCGATGGATACGCACGTCGCGCAAGCCATCGCTTCGCAATTGCAACGGATCGGGATTCAAGTAACCGTGCAGGCGAACGAGTGGGGGAACCATCTCGCGAAAATTCGCCAGCATGAAATGAAAGACATGTTCATTCTCGGCTGGGGACCTGCTTTTGACGCGCAGGGAACGATTGAGAACTTGTTTACGGAAAAAGCACCGTACAGCGGCTTTTACGACAAAGACGTGGAAGCGATGATTCAAAAAGCGTTGCCGATTTTCGATCCGGCAGAGCGCAAGAAGGCGTTTGACGAGCTGCAGCATCGTCTGGTGGAAGAAGCGGCTTGGGTGCCGCTCTGGCAGCAGGGCGACCTGTACGCGGTGGCCAAAAACTTGCAGTTTGCGCCAAGACCGGACGAGAAGTTCCTCGTGTTTGAAATGAAGTGGGGGCAGTAAGCGAAAGCCGTCTCATGGAAGGGAGGATACGATGCTCGATTATGTCATCAAACGAACGGGTCAAGTCGTAGTCGTCTTGTTCCTGGCACTGACTGCTGTCTTTTTCATCATTCGGCTGTCAGGCGATCCTACGGCGCTCTTCCTGCCGCCTGATGCCCCGCGCGAGCAGCTGGAACAGTTTCGCAAGCAGCTCGGATTCGATCGGCCTTTGCATGTGCAGTACACCGAGTTTATGACCAAAGCAGTCCAGGGCGATTTCGGAACGTCGTTGCGGACGCGCGAGGATGCGCTGCAAATGGTGATCAACCGGATTCCGGCGACGTTTCAGCTTGCCTTTACCTCGCTCGGGCTGTCGCTTTTGATCGCGATCCCGATCGGCATCCAGTCCGCTTACAGGCGCAATACGTGGTTCGATCAGGCTGGAGTGGCCGCGACCGTGCTCGGTCAAGCGCTGCCAAGCTTTTGGCTCGGACTGATTCTGATTTACTTGTTTGCGGTCCAACTGCAATGGCTGCCGACAGGCGGGGGCGGCTCCCTGGTTCATTTGATTCTCCCGGCGCTGACTTTGGCGGCGTACAGCGTGGCGAGGTTTGCCCGGTTTACACGCTCCACGATGCTCGATGTATTGCGCAAAGACTACATCCGTACAGCCAAGGCGTCCGGTGTGCCGACCTACAAAATTCTCTCGGTGTACGCGCTGAAAAACACGCTCATCCCGATTATTACACTCGTTGCACTCGATTTGGGCGTGTTGCTCGGCGGGGCGGTGATTGTCGAGGTCGTCTTTTCCTGGCCGGGGATGGGGCGGTTATTGATGCAGTCTTTGTTGAACCGCGATTTTCCTGTCGTCATGGCCGGGGTCTTTTTGATCGCCTTTATTTACGCCGTCATCAATTTTGTCGTGGATCTGCTCTACGCTTACGTCAACCCGCAAATTCGCTTCAAATAGGGGGTGCCGCATGAATCAATCGACGCTGACAGAAGCCGCTGCGAATCCACGCCCTGCCTCACTTTCCCGAAAAAGGGAGCCAGCGTGGCGAACCTACATGCGGCGGCTGGTCAAAAGTCCGACAGGGCTGGCTGGCTTTCTCATCATTTTCGTAGTGGTCATCCTCGGCATATTCGGCCCGTGGCTTGCTCCTTACGATCCGAACCAGGCTGAATTTGCCAAAAAGCTGCTGCCGCCGCTGACGGATGGTCACCTGCTCGGGACGGATCAGTTGGGACGAGACATCTTTTCCCGGCTGATTCATGGCACGAGCGTGTCGCTTATCATCGGGAGCTGCACGGTCCTTTTCGCCGGACTGATCGGGACGATTCTCGGAGTCGTTGCCGGATACTTTCGCGGCTGGGCAGACATCATCATCATGCGCATTGTCGACGTCAAGCTGAGCTTCCCGTTCATTTTGCTTGTACTGGTCATCAATGCCGTGATCGGAGCGGGACTGCAAAATATCATTATCTCGCTCGTGTTCGCAGGCTGGATCGTCTATGCGCGTGTCGTGCGCAGCGAAGTGCTGGCGTTGCGCGAAAAGGAATTTATTTTGTCCTGTGTGGCGACAGGCGTCCCGCGCTGGGAAATCATCGTCAAGCATATCGTCCCGAATTTGTTTACGCCGATCATCGTCCTGTCGTCGTTGCAGATCGCTACCTACATCATTGCCGAGGCGTCGATCAGCTTTCTCGGCTTTGGCGTCCAGCCGCCGCAGCCAGCCTGGGGCAATATGCTCAGCGAAGGCAAAGACTACATTTTCAGCGCGTGGTGGCTGATTACGTTTCCTGGCGTCGCGATTGTCATGACGGCTTTGGGTGTCAATCTGTTCGGGGATTGGCTGCGCGATGTGCTCGATCCGGAACTGAAAGGACATTGAAGGAGGTGAGCAGCATGGGCAATCGTTCCCCGATTTTGGAGGTGCGACAGCTTCAAACCCATTTTCGCAGCGGCCATGGCGTCGTCAAAGCGGTGAACGGCGTGGATTTGACCGTATATGCAGGGGAAACGGTGGGGCTTGTCGGCGAATCAGGCTGCGGCAAGAGCGTTACATCGCTGTCGGTGATGGGGCTGCTCCCCAAGCCGGCCGCGGCGATTGTGGGGGGCACGATCCATTTTGCCGGGCGCGATATTACCCATCTCCCCGAAAAGCAGATGCGCAAGCTGCGCGGAAATGAGATGTCGATGATTTTTCAGGAGCCGATGACTTCGCTCAATCCGGTGTTTACGATCGGACAGCAGATGGCGGAACCGCTCAGGCAGCACACGAGTCTGACGAAGCGGCAAATCCGCGAAAAAATGGTGGAAGTGCTGCAATCGGTAGGGATTCCCCGCGCTGGGCAAATCATCGACGAGTATCCGCATCAGCTGTCGGGCGGGATGCGTCAGCGCATCATGATTTCGCTGGCGATGCTGTGCCAGCCCAAGCTTTTGATCGCCGACGAGCCGACGACCGCTCTGGATGTGACGATTCAGGCGCAAATTTTGCAGCTGATGAAGGAGATCAAGCAAAAGCAGCAAATGGCGATGCTGCTCATCACGCATGACCTCGGCGTCGTCGCGGAGATGTGCGACCGGGTTGTCGTCATGTACGGCGGGCAGGTGGTAGAGAGTGCGGAGGTGCGGACGATTTTTGACCAGCCGCGCCACCCGTACACACAAGGCTTGCTGGCCTCGATGCCAAATGCCAACGAGCGCAAGGGGGAGCTGAAATCGATCCCGGGAAGCGTCCCGCGCCCGGATGAGGTCGGGCAAGGCTGCACCTTCGCGCCGCGCTGCTCGCAGGCGATGGAACGGTGCCGTCATGACAGGCCGCCACTTGTGGCTTTGCCGAGGCAGTCATGTCGCTGCTGGCTGTATGCGGGCGAGGAGGAGACTGCATTGGAGGAGGTGGCCCATGCGACCTGAGCCGCTTTTGGAAGTCAAGCATCTGAAAAAATATTATGAGTTGAAAAAGGGCTGGTTTTCGCCCAAGCAGCAGGTGAAAGCGGTCGATGACGTCTCGTTCACAGTGTATCGCGGCGAGACGTACGGGCTGGTAGGGGAGAGCGGATGCGGCAAATCGACGACGGGCCGGGCGATTTTGCGGCTGCAAGAGGCGAATGCGGGCGAAATCTGGTTTGCCGGGGAAAATGTCGCGCGATTGCCGTATGAAAGGATGCGCCGCCTCCGCCGGAGGATGCAGATGGTCTTCCAGGACCCGTACGCTTCGCTCAACCCGAAGAAAACGATCTTGCAAATTTTAACCGAGCCGCTGCGGGTGCACGGCCTGTACAGCCCGGACGAACGCGTGAAAAAGGCGAGCGAGATTTTAAAAATTGTCGGCTTGTCTGACTATCATCTGCATTCGTATCCGCACGAATTTTCCGGCGGACAGCGCCAGCGAATCGGGATCGCCAAGGCCGTCATCCTCCAGCCTGACCTGATTGTGGCGGATGAGCCAGTATCTGCGCTGGATGTATCGATCCAGTCGCAGGTGATCAATCTGCTGCTGCAATTGCAGCGCGAGTTTCATTTGACCTACATTTTTATTTCCCACGATCTGGGTGTGGTTCGCCACATCACGGACCGGGTCGGAGTCATGTACCTTGGCAAGCTGGTAGAACAGGCGCAGACGGAAAAGCTGTTCCAAGAACCGAAGCATCCGTACACACAGGCGCTTTTGTCTGCCGTTCCGATCACGCATCCAGACGATACGAGAGAGCGGATCATCCTCAGCGGCGATGTGCCAAGCCCGCTCGATCCGCCGCAAGGCTGCACGTTTCACCCGCGCTGTCCCGCGTGCATGGAGGTTTGCCGGACGGAAAAGCCGCCCGTCGTCGATCTGGGCGAGCACATCGTCGCCTGCCACCTGTACGCGTAAATCCCATTTTGCCGATCTGACCATTTTGAGAGAAAAGAGGAGATGTTCATGTTACTCGCGATTTCCAAAGCCGAAATTTTGCAGCGCCAGCAAACGTTTTTTGCAAAAGTCCAGGAGAAGCAGCTCGACTGCGCGATCTTGTTTGGGGTCACCGATATTTTTTATTTGACGGGCTTTCATTTCCACCCGACAGAGCGGCCGATCGGCTTTTTCATCGCACCGAATCAGGAAACCCATCTGTTCGTTCCTGCCCTGGAGCATGAGCACGCAGAAGAGTTTGCCTGCGTCAACAAGGTGCACTCGTATCCGGAATACCCCGGACTGCGCCACCCGATGGAGTATTTCAAGGACGCGCTCGTAGAAGCTGGCTTTGCGGGAAAACGCGTAGGGTTTGACGCAGATGGTTACGGCTCTTCGATGGGGTATCGCGGTCCGAAGGTGAGTCAGTTTTTGGAAGCAGAGTCGTTTGCGTCGATATACGGTGTCGTGGAAGAAATGCGCGTGGTCAAATCGCCAGCGGAAATCGAGCTGATCAAGGAATCGTGCCGCTGGGGCAACCTCGCCCACCGCTTGCTGCAAAAGTATTCGAAGCCGGGATTAAGCGAGATCGAGATTACGACTCGCGCCAGCTCCGAGGCGACGATGGCGATGATCGAGACGCTGGGGCCGGATTACAAGCCGCACGGCAACACGGCTTACGCGATTTTCCGCGGACAGGTAGGCGCGATGTCGGCCTTCCCGCATGCTGTGACGCAAAATCTCGTTCTGAAAAAAGGCGATACGCTCGTCACGGGGGCGGCAGGAGAAGTGTGGGGCTACCACAGCGAGCTGGAGCGGACGATGTTTGTCCAGGAAGCGAGCAAAGAGCAGGAAACGTATTTTCAATACATGCTGGAAGCCCAGGACGTCGCTTTTCAACACATCAGGCCGGGTATCCCGATGTCGCAGGTGGAAGAAGCTGTGCAAGCCTATTTTAAAGAAAAAAATATTCAGCATCTGACCGCACACCATACAGGACATGCGATCGGGCTGCTCGGTCATGAAGCGCCGTTTTTTGATCTGGGCGACCATACGATCATTCAGCCAGGCATGGTGTTGACCGTAGAGCCGGGAATATACGTGCGCGGCCTGGGCGGGTTCCGCCATTCGGACACGGTGGCTGTTACGGCAGACGGCATCGAGATGCTGACGTACTATCCGCGCGACCTGGCATCGCTGATTTGCGTGTAGACGCCAGCCACTCGGCAAACGCATCATGTATGCACGAGAGGCATTTACAAAAGAACACCTTCGCTCCTGCTTTGGGCGAGGTGTTCTTTTTATGCTTGGCTGCGCTCTTTCTGAGGCCATTGCTTTTGGTTCCAAGGACAGTGCCAGATCATGTTTTCCTTCGACGTAGCCTGCGGGGTGCAGCATGTCGATAATCGGTTTGGCTTTCAGACCAGGAACAGCTGTGCTGCCGATATGGTGGATGGTGACGAGATTGTCTTGAAACACATTCCTCAGCAGTTCGGCCTCCTTGGCAAATTGTGCAGCCCAACGCGGGTCATAAGGATGTACTTCGATTTTTCGCACGACAGACTCATTCGTTTCGGCGGCGAGGCTATTTTCGTTCGTGACAGAAAAAGGCCCGGACTTTCTGGATGTGCCAAAGGGACTGACCCCCGTCCGTAGGACAGGGATCAAAACACCTTAGCTATTTAAGCAGCCAGTTGCCGAAATTGAATCGGTGACTGGTTGTTTAGTTTCGTTTGAATGCGAATTGAGTTATAGTAATGAATGTAGCTTTGGATAATCTGTACAACGATGGCCGTCGTCGTACAGATAAAATTATCGAGATAGAACGTTTCAGACTTTAGTGTGGAATGAAACGACTCGATGGGGGCATTATCAGCGGGCGTACCCTTACGGGACATGCTCATGGTAATGCCTTTTCCCTTAACTGCTGCTTGATACGCCTGAGACGTATACACGCTGCCCTGATCGCTATGTAGCATCATTCCAGGTTGGTCTGGCAGTTGATATAGCGTATCGAGGACAAGCGATGTGTCTTGTTTGTCAGAAATACTGTATGCCACAATCTCACCGTTGTACAAGTCCATGATGCTCGATAAATATAAAAGTTTACTTCCGTAAGGTAAATAAGTAATGTCGGTCACTAATTTCTGCATGGGGGTACTTGCTTGAAATTGTCGCAGCAGGAGATGATCTGCTACATAAGAAGGTTGTCCTGTTGTCTTTCGTTTCTTCATCCTCACTCGGCATTGTAGTTGTTCACGCTGCATGATACGTTGTATTCGTTTATGATTAATTGACATCTCAGCTCGCATCAGTGCTGTAATCTTTCTGTACCCATAACGGAACTTATGTTGAATACAGAGTTGCCGAATCTTTTCCACAACTAAATCCTCGTTTCTTTTCGCGTATGCAGCTTTCCAACGGTAGTAGGTAGAACGAGGGATACCAAGCCACGCGCAAGCTTGGCTCACGCTTACTTGCCCACGAATGGACTCCATCCAAGGAACGATTACTTCTGGTGACACCTCCTTTCCCACTCCTCTAACTTTTTTAGAACGTCCAGTTGTTGTTTAAGAAAACGATTCTCTGCTTTGACTTGTTCCAGTTCAGAATCGTACATCGGCCCTTTTCCATAACTATATTGCTTTCCTACAGGCTGTTGAAGACGATGAATGTCTCCGCTCTGATACCAGCGCATCCACTGTTGAATTTGGGTCTTATTTTTAATATTTAGTTCCTGCATGATCTGCTTTTTGGTGACACCTGCAAGACGCATTTCAATTGCTTTCATTTTAATTTCTACGGGATAACTAACTCTAGTTGCCAACGCAAAAACACCTCCAAGGTTGTCCCCATATCTTACGACATGGTCAGGTTCTCTTGAAGGTGTTTTGATTTGTCTCACATTACGGGGTCAGTCCCCAAAGGTCCGGGCCTTTTTGTTCGTTTATCGCGTTTATTTCCGATTAGGCGACCATTCGCTAGGCGCCGATCCGGACGCTTGGTTCAGCGGTGCGGCTACTTGCACACGCGCCGGGTTGGTCACTTCCAGCGTAATCATCGATGTGACGACCGCTTGCATGGTCACGATCAGGTACGTTCAAAAAAAGATGGCTTTCCAATTGGGTAATTCCAACGAAAATCGTTTCTCCTTCTTGTTCTCGATGGCTCTATTATACGATTCGCGCAGAACGGCAGGCAAAGTCGCCATTTCCGCATTTTGGGCGATTTTCCGGCGGGAAAGGGCATGGCGGGCAAGCCACTTTTCGCGCTCGTGTTGTATGTAGCTCGCACTCGCTGGCAATCGCCCGCACGTCATGTTCGAAAAATCTCTGGAAAAAAACCCGCACTGCGCGAGGCTTTTATGGTTTAATCTACGGTATCAGATTGCGTATGGCATGCCGTGTCCCGCGGCAGCGAAAGGAAGTCGTTAGCATGAGTCAGGCCAACATTTTGCTGATTGAAGATGAAAAGAAAATTGCCCGCCTGCTGAAGCTGGAGCTGGAATACGAAGGATATGAAGTGACGGTCGCAGAGGATGGAGCAGCCGGATTGGACTGTTTCAAAAGCGCAGCGTGGGATTTGGTCCTTTTGGACGTGATGATCCCGCGACTGAGCGGGATGGAGGTGCTGCGGCGGATTCGCACGTCAGACACTCTGACCCCGGTCATTTTGGTGACCGCCAGAGATTCGTTGCCCGACAAAGTCAGCGGACTGGATTTGGGGGCGAATGATTACATCACGAAGCCGTTTGCCATCGAGGAGCTGCTTGCCCGGATTCGCGCGTGCTTGCGCATGGCTGGGGCGCGAAAAAAAGAAGAGGAAGAGGCGCCGCTGCGCGTGGGCGATTTGTTTGTCGACGAGAAGAAACGGCTCGTCATGCGCGGCGAATCGCCAGTGGAGTTGACGCCGCGAGAGTTCGATCTGCTCGTCTATCTGGTGCGGCATGTCAACCAGGTACTCGGCCGGGAGCAAATTTTGAACGAAGTGTGGGGCTACGACTACTACGGCGATACGAATATCGTCGATGTGTACATCCGTTATTTGCGCAAAAAGCTGGACGATCCTGCTCATCCTCCGCTCATCTCGACGGTGCGGGGAATCGGGTATTCGCTGAAGGAGTAGAAGGGATGACGATTCGCAGCAAAATTCATCTGTTTTCAACCGTGTGGCTCGTGCTCGTGCTGTGTATTATCAACACCTCGATCTACTGGCTTTTTTACAAGCAAATGACCGGGCTGGAATTGGAGCGGCTTCAACTGCAGAGCGAAAAAATCGCGCAGCGGCTGCATGAAGCAGGCAGTCAGGCAGATGCGACTGAGCTTTTGCAAGCGTATTTGGCGCCGATTGAGATGATCCGTATCGTGAATCAACAGTCGCATCCGGTAGTGACAGCGACGAAAGATGTGGACTATGCCAGCTGGCGACCTGTATACAGTGCGCAAGAAACGTACCAGGTTGTGGAAAAGGCTGGCGTGCTGCATGCTGTCGGGCAGGTGCCGATGATTGCGGGTGACGGCAGCGTCATGTCTCTGGAAGTAACCACGGGCTTGTCGCACGTACAGGAAACGATGCAAACATTGCTCATCGTGCTGCTGGTCGCTTCGCTCGTCGTCTTGCTGCCGTCGTTTCTTGCCGGCCGGATGCTCGCAAAACTCATCGTGGAGCCGATCCGCTCCCTGATTCGCACGATGGAAGAAATCCAGAAAAAAGGCCAGTTCAAAAAGTTGGAGCTGCCAGTCAAATCCAACGACGAGCTGTACCAGATGGGGGATACGTTCAACAAAATGATGGACATTCTCCAGCTGCATTTCACGAAGCAGCAACAGTTCGTCCTCGATGCGTCCCACGAGTTGAAGACCCCGCTCACGGTGATCGAAGGATATGCGACCATGCTGAAAAGATGGGGGATGAACAAGCCGGAGCTGTTGGAAGAGTCTGTCGAGGCGATCTATTCCGAAGCGGTGCGGATGAAAAAGCTGACGCGGCAAATGCTGATGCTGGCGAACCCGGACGAGGAAGCCAATCTGGATATGCGGGCAGTAGACGTGGTCGAGCTATGCGAAGAGACGAGCAAATGGATGAGGCGCACCTACGAGCAGGAAATCCGCGTCGAGGCGCAAAGCGCAGCGGTGTACGCGCTCGCTGACGAGTCAAGGCTCAAGCAGCTGCTGGTGATTTTGCTCGACAATGCGCTGACCTACAGCCAAAAGGCTATTCGAATCGAGATCGCCGAACAGCGAGACACGGTGAGCTTGTCTGTGATCGACCAGGGAGTGGGCATACCGGAAGAAGACCTTGTCCATATTTTCGACCGCTTTTACCGCGTGGACAAAGCGCGGGCAAGAGATACAGGCGGCACAGGACTGGGTCTGTCCATTGCCAAGCGCATTGTCGATGTGCACAACGGCAGGCTGGATGTCCAGAGTGAAGTCGGGGCAGGCAGCCGTTTTACGGTGACGTTGCCCAAAGCAGCCCGAGAGAAAGCGGGGGAGAACGGTTGAAACAAAGACGTGTGTGGTGGCTCTTGGCCCTGCTCTTCGCAGCGGCAGCTGTTTTCGCTCTCTCCCGGATTGCTGGAGGAGAGCCGGAAGCAGGGCGCACGATCCGGGAAGTGGAGGAGTCCCTATCCGCTCGCTACGGCAAAGTCATTTCCGCTTTGGAGAAGACCGGGGAGGCAGGCAGAGAGGTATATGTCGGGACAGTGGAAAATGAAACGGGAACGTACCAGGTTGTCGCGGACGCCGAGACGGGACGGGTGATACGGATTACCCCTCTGGCGAAAAAGCAGACACCCCCGGACAAGACCGTACAGCCCGTGGACGAAAGCAAGGAAACCCCTCCTGCACCACCTGCGAACAACGAGCTTGCCAAAAGCGGAATCTCACTCGATCGCGCCAAACAAATCGCGCTGCAACAAGTGGCCGGGACGTTTGACAGCATCGAAGTAGAGCATAAAAACGGCGCAACCGTCTACGAGGTAGAGATCAAAACCGCCGAAAACCGGGAAGTGAAAGTAAGCATCGATCCGCTGACGGGACAGGTTTTGTCGATCATGTGGGAGGATTAAGTCCGTTCTCAGCAAATTTTAATCTTCTTCTCTCTGTTCGCTCATCTGCGTCTTGTAGCATGAAGACAGCAGAGAAAAAGGAGAGAATTTCCATGAAAAAAATCGTCATGTTAG
This sequence comes from Brevibacillus sp. HD3.3A, assembly GCF_013284375.2. Classification (NCBI taxonomy): domain Bacteria; kingdom Bacillati; phylum Bacillota; class Bacilli; order Caryophanales; family Paenibacillaceae; genus Brevibacillus; species Brevibacillus sp. HD3.3A. The sequence goes on along the minus strand of NZ_CP085874.1, from coordinate 4,055,307 downwards.
CAGCAGGTATCATGCTCGTAGGAAGTTTTAGCGTCACAGCCTTGGCGAAGACGCATCAGCACGTTCCTCAGCCGAATCAGCAGGCTGTGCCCGTCTTTTTGGAAGTAGATGAAGATGTCCCGGCAGACTGGGCGAAGCAAGTACGCCTTACTTCCGAGCAGGCACAAAAAATCGCGCTCGGCGTCCAACCCGGAGTGATCAAGGAGTGGAAGCTGGATCGCGCGGGAACGGCGCTCGTGTACAAAGCGGAAATCGTCCAAAACTGGAAGGAGACCGATGTGTACGTCGATGCCGTAACCGGGCAGGCGTGGCGCGAGCATGATCCGGCCCGCAAGCAGCAGCTGGTGAAGATCACCGCAGAGACAGCTCAAAAGATCGCCTTGTCCAAAGTGAACGGAAGCATCAAGAAAATCAAGCTGGATGAAGACGATGGACAGTACGTGTACGAGGTGGAAGTCCGTACCTCTAACCGCCAGGAAGCGGAGCTGGAAATATCGGCCACCACAGGCGACATATTGAGCATGGAGTGGGACGACTAAGTTTGTTGCGGCGCCGGAAGCCGATCTTTGTTTGCAAACAAAGATCGGCTTCTGGAATTTTCCTTGGGAATATCCGCTATTCCATGGTATAATTTTGACGCCAATATACGACTAAGGAGTATGGATGATGGAAAAAAAGCTAATCTTCGGTCATAAAAATCCAGATACGGATTCCATTTGCTCGGCGCTCGTTTACGCTGATCTGAAAACCAAGCTCGGCGACAATGTAGAGCCGGTTCGCCTCGGTGTCATCAGCAGCGAGACAGCGTTCGTCTTGAACTACTTCCAGGTAAAAGAGCCGCGTCTCGTGGAAACAGTAGGAAATGAAGTCAACGAAGTCATTCTCGTCGACCACAATGAACGTCAACAAAGCGCAAACGACATCGAGCAGGTGCAAGTAGTCGAGGTAATTGACCATCATCGCATTGCGAACTTCGAAACGAGCAACCCGCTGTACTTCCGTGCAGAGCCTGTCGGTTGCACGACTACGATTTTGAAAAAAATGTACAAGGAAAACGGCGTGGACATCCCGAAAGAAATCGCGGGCCTGATGCTGTCTGCGATCATTTCCGACACGCTGCTGCTGAAATCCCCTACCTGCACCGCGCAAGATGTTGCGGCAGCTCACGAACTGGCTGAGATCGCAGGCGTGGACTTGCAAGCATACGGCCTGGAAATGCTGAAAGCAGGCGCTGACCTGAGCGACAAAACAATCGCTCAACTGCTCTCTTTGGATGCAAAAGAATTTCAAATGGGCAGCGCGAAAGTGGAAATCGCCCAAGTAAACGCCGTGGACGTCAACGATGTACTGGCCCGCCAAAGCGAGCTGGAAGCAGCGATCTCCGCGATCATTGCGGAAAAAGGTCTGGACCTGTTCGTCTTCGTGGTGACAGACATCTTGAACAACGATTCCGTTGCGCTGGCGCTCGGCAAAGCAACCGAGGCAGTAGAAAAAGCGTACAACGTTACGCTCGCAGACAACAAAGCGGTGCTCAAAGGCGTTGTATCCCGCAAGAAGCAAATCGTTCCTGTACTGACAGATACGTTTCAAGCTCTGTAATTGTTAGAAAAAAGCAAGCTGCCCGGACACATTGGTCTGGGCAGCTTTTTTCATGCATTCAAAACGGATTGTTGTTGTGCTGTTGCAAATGATGCATCGTCTGGTGAGCATAGGCGTCGTCGCTGTAGTGGTGGACGGCGTGCTTGTCTCTGGCCCGCAAGCTGACAGACCCTGTAAAAAAGAAGGCCGCGATGAAGGTGGCTGCTACTGCGATGAGAAAATAGAGCAAAAGACATTCCCCCTTTTCACAATGGCTTGCTTTTACAATAACATTATTTTCCTGCTGCTACTACTGTTGACTTTGCCGGTGCGTAAATGTGTACGATGAATTTGTCAGGAGGGATACAAGATGGAATATACCGTGCAAAAGCTGGGTCTCCTGGCAGGTGTCAGCACCCGGACATTGCGTTACTACGATGAGATTGGCCTTCTCAAGCCGGCGAGAATCAATTCATCCGGGTATCGTATTTACGGGCAGGCAGAAGTGGATCGGTTGCAGCAAATTTTGTTTTACCGCGAGCTTGGTGTCAGCCTGGAGGAGATCAAGGAAATCATGAGTTCTCCCACCTTTGATGCGGAGCGGGCACTGCGGGAGCACCGGGAGAAGCTGTTGGAAAAACGGGCGCAGCTGGATCGGCTGATTGCGAATGTCGATCTGACTTTGGCGCAGCGAGAGGGGACGAAAACAATGACAGACAAACAGAAATTCGAAGGCTTCAAACAGCAGTTGATTCACGACAACGAGCAGCAGTACGGCGAAGAAATCCGGGCCAAGTACGGCGACGAGCGAGTAGAGCGTGCCAATCGGAAAATCAAAGAGATGAGCGAGGAAGAGTATGCGCAAGTCGAGCAATTGAACGAAAAGCTGCACGCGACGCTGAAGCAAGCGTTTGCCAGCGGCGATCCGGGCAGCGAGCTGGCCCAGCAGGCAGCCGATTTGCATCGCCAGTGGCTCAGCTTTTACTGGGACAGCTACAGCAAGGAGGCGCACGCAGGCGTGGCTCAGATGTATGTCGATGATCCGAGATTTACGGCTTACTACGACAAGGAGCAGCCTGGCCTGGCAGCATTCCTGCGCGACGCTGTCGTCATTTACACACAAGCCTAATGACTAGCGAAAAACTTCCCCTGAACCGCGCATGCTTTTGGCGGTTCGGGGGAGTTTTTTGTTTAGGCGCTATTTTCTTTTGTGTTTGTTATGTTATATAATTGTTCATTATCTGATACAAAATGCAAAGAGAGGAGCACTCTGGTGGAATCAATACAGACGATCATTGGAGCAAACTTGGAGACGATTCGCAAAAAGCGGGGCTTGAGCCTCGATAAAGTAGCGGAGCTGACGGGCGTAAGCAAAGGCATGCTGCACCAGATTGAGCGCGGCGATTCCCAGCCGACGGTGACGACCTTGTGGAAAATGGCAACAGGTCTGCAAGTGTCGTTCTCATCGCTGTTGAAGGCGCCGGACAGTGCCGTTTCTTTTGTGTCAATCGCAGACGTGTCGCCCATCATCGAAGACAACGGCTTGTGCCGGGCGTATTTGCAGTTTCCTTTTGATCCGATGACCAAGCTGGAAATGTTTCGCATCGAGCTTGACCCGGGGGCAAGCTACTCGTCGACTCCACACAATGAAGGCGTCTACGAGTACATTACCGTCAGCGCGGGCGAGTTTTGCCTGAAAATCAAGGACGAACGGTTTCGCATGTCGGAAGGAGACGGCATCCGTTTTGCTGGAAACGTTCCCCATCAGTACAGCAATGAAGGCGAAAAGCAAGCCGTCATTCAGGTCGTGATGTATTACGCAGAGCCTTAGCTATAACCATACCTGTCGTTCATTTAACGAAAACGTGTAAAAGGAAAGGAGCAAAACTAATGCAGCGATTAAAAGAAAGCGCGCAGAAAGTGCAAGCGAGATTGCAACAATTGGGGTATGACAATCAGGTGGTCGAACTGCCGGATAGCACCCGCACAGCTGCGGAGGCAGCGCAAGCGATCGGATGCGAGGTCGCGCAAATTGCCAAGTCGATCATTTTTCGCCGGAAGACGACGGACAAGCCTGTTCTGGTCGTGGCAAGCGGCACAAACCGGATCGACGAAAAGCTGCTCGCGCAATGGATGCAGGAGAAGCCGGGAAAAGCAGATGCCGATTTTGTGCGCGAAAAAACCGGATTTGTCATCGGCGGTGTCTCGCCCGTCGGACATCTGGAACCGATTGAGACGTGGATTGATGAGGATTTGCTTCGCTTCGAAGTCATCTGGGCGGCTGCCGGGCATCCGAACGCTGTTTTTTCGCTGACGCCAAAGCAACTGGTACAAATGACGAATGGCGAAGTAGCGCGCATCGCTTCCCGCCCGTAACCAGCCAAGAAACGGCAAAGCCCTCTCGAATCCGGGCACGATCAATGGTAAAGTGGAAATATTCACACGATATCAAGTTGGCAGGGGGAGAAAAATCGATGCAACCTACTGAACCGATTTCCTTGGGACACCGCATCCATCTGATTGACGGCTTTGACATGGGCTGGGCGGAGCGGACGGGAACGTATGTAATAGCAGAGGAACAATTGACGCTTGTCGAGACAGGGCCAAGCCCGTCCGTGCCGTACATTGTGGCAGGATTGCACAAGCTCGGCTTTTCGCCGGAGCAAGTCAAATACATCATCGTGACGCACATTCATCTGGATCACGCGGGTGGGGCAGGCTTGTTTTTGCGCGAATGCCCGCAGGCCAAAATCGTGGTGCATCCAAAAGGAGCGCGCCATCTGGTGGACCCGAGTCGCTTGATTGCGGGAGCGAAAGCCGTTTACCAGGACGATTTCAACCGCCTGTTCGATCCGATTGTGGCGATTCCCGAGGAGCGAATCTTGGTGCGAAAAGACGGAGACACCTTGCCGATCGGGCCGAACTGTGTCCTTGAATTTTTGGATTCGCCCGGCCATGCGAACCATCATTTCAGCATTTACGATCCGGTTAGCCGCGGCATGTTCACAGGTGATACAGCGGGCGTTTTTTATCCGCAGCTCCAAAAAGACGGATTGCATTTCGTTTTGCCGTCCACGTCTCCAAATCAGTTCGATCCGCAGGCGATGCTTGCGTCTATCGAGCGTTTTCGCAAGCGCGAACTCCAGCGTATCTACTTCGGGCATTTTGGCATGACGGAAGAAGTGGAGGACGTCTATCGGCAAGTGGCAGAGTGGCTTCCCGTATTCGTGGCAGAAGGCGAGGCGGCCGTTTCCGCCGGGCTTGGCACGGAGCAATTGGGGGACAGGCTGTTCGCTCTTGTCAGCCAGCATCTGAAAGCGCGCGGCATTGCCGAGCAGCATGAAGTGATGAGCGTCCTGCGACTGGATTTGCAGGTGTGCGCGATGGGAATTATCGATTACTTGCACAAGCGCAAACAGTAATTTTCGTCGGTTAGGCAAAAGGCTAGTGGCTGCTGCAGGTTGACGGGTAGCCTGGGCCTGCGTTTTGGTGCAAAATGACGCATTCTTTTTTGGGCCAAGGAATGCTATGATGGTGGGTGAGTCTTAGCTTGCAGGCACAAACAACTGAATACAGCAAGCAGGTGCCTCGTCTGTCATGGGCGAGGTGAAAAGGGAAGCCGGTGCAAATCCGGCGCGGTCCCGCCACTGTAAAGCGGCTGTCGCAAGCCGCAAGCCAGGAGACCTGCCTGTTTGCATGATGTGCCTGCGCCTTCGCGGAAAGGTTCGGCCCGTTCAGGACTTTTTGGCGTGACCAGATCGTTCTGGCAAGTCGACCCTTTTGTTTCCCGCTGGAAGCGAAGGGGTTTTTCTATGCTAAGAATCAACCAGTTGCCCAGAAAGGAAGTTATACATATGAAACGTTCGTGGAAACTGCTCATGCCCATGGTCATTGCTGCAAGCTTGGTCGGCTGCACAGGCAATGGCAACACGCAAACAGCCCCTGCTCCAAAGACAGAGGCGCCACAGACAACACCACAGGAAACAACGGCCAAAGCGACTGTCTACCCGCTGACGGTCAAGGATTCGACGGGAAAAGAAGTGACCTTGCAAAAAGAGCCGCAGCGGATTGTCTCCACCTCTCCGGGTGAAACAGAGATTTTGTTCGCACTCGGCCTGAACGACCGGATCGTCGGGGTGTCCGACTACGACGATTATCCGGCAGAAGCTGCCACGAAGCCGAAAGTGGGCGGTGTCGTCAAGCCGAGCGAAGAGGCGATTCTCGCCCAGTCGCCTGATCTGGTCATCGGCGGAATCTCGATGGATGAGCCTGTCGCTGCGAAGCTGAAAACGTTGGGCATGCCTGTTTACGTGACTCACCCGCAAAAAATGGATGAGATATTTGACAACATTTTGGCGATGGGTGTCATTACAAACAGACAGGAGCAGGCGGAAAAAGTAGTCGCAAGCATGAAGCAGGACATCGCGCGCGTGCAGGAAGCGGTCAAAGCGGTGAAGCCGGAAGACAAGAAAAAAGTGTACCTGGAATTTTCGCCGGGCTGGACGGTGGGCAAAGGGGAATTTCTGGATGAGCTGATTTCACTGGCAGGCGCGACAAACATTGCCGCTGATACCCAAGGGTGGAACCCGATCAGCGAAGAAAAGATTTTAAAAAGCGATCCTGACGTCATTTTGTATGCAAAAGGCATTACGGACGACAAGACAGGGAAAAAGCTGGAGGACATCATTGCGAACCGCAACGGCTGGGACAAGATGAAGGCGATCCGCGACAAGCAGATTTTCGGGATGGAGCAAAATTTGCTTTCGCGCCCGGGACCGCGGATTACCCAAGGTTTGATCGAGGTAGCCAAAGCGATTTACCCTGATCTGGTGAAATAAAATGAAGAAGCAGTTGCTTTTATGGGGAGGGGCCAGCAGTCTGATCCTGCTGGCATCGGCGGTAGTCAGCATTTCGATGGGAGCGGCATCGCTTCCGCTTTCGCAAGTATGGCTGATCTTGTTGCATCAGCTCCCCGGCATGTCGGACTTGGTTGCCGTGACATGGCCGGATTCGTCCGAGCAAATCGTGATGAAAGTGCGTTTTCCCCGCGTCATCCTGGCGATTCTGGTAGGGGCTTGCCTGTCGCTTGCGGGCGCCGGATTTCAAGGGGTGCTGCGCAATCCGCTCGCAGACCCGTTTACGATGGGAGTGGCATCCGGAGCTGCTGTCGGTGCCGCTTTTCTGATCCTGTTTGGCTTGCAATTCGCTTTTCTCGGGGAATGGAGCACGCCTGTGGTCGCCTTTTTGACGGGGCTGTGCAGTCTGTGGATTGTACTGTCGCTGGCGAAGACACAGGGCAAGCTGCAAACAGAGACGCTCATTTTATCCGGGGTCGTCATTCAGGCGTTTCTCGGTTCGCTCGTCTCTTTTATGGTGTCCTTGTCGAACCAGACGGTGAACGAAATCGTCTTTTGGCTGATGGGCAGCTTGTCGTTTCGCGGCTGGGCTTTTACGTATGTACTGATTCCGTATGTGCTGATCGGTGTAATCATCCTTGTTGGCTATGCCCGTTCCTTGAACTTGTTTGCCCTGGGAGAGCGTCAGGCAGCGCATTTGGGCGTCAATGTCGACAAGACGAAGCTCATTATTTTGCTCGTATCCACCTTGTTGACGGCGGCGGCGGTTTCGATCTCAGGGATCATAGGCTTCGTTGGCCTGGTCGTGCCACATCTGGTACGGATGCTGGTCGGGCCGGATTACCGCATCCTGCTGCCGATGTCGGCGATTTGCGGCGGTATCTACGTCCTGTGGGCGGATACATTGGCGCGAATGCTGCTCGTTCCGACGGAAATTCCGCTCGGTGTCGTGACCGCCTTTTTGGGAGCGCCGTTTTTCGCCTATTTGTTAAAGCAAAACAAACGGATCGGAAGGAGGTAGACCTGCGATGATCCACGTACGAGGTTTGCAGAAAGCTTACCAGGATGTAGCGGTTCTGAGAGAAATCGAATTCGACGTGAAGCGGGGAGAGTTTTTCGGCATCATTGGCCCGAATGGCAGCGGCAAATCGACGCTGTTGAAAATGATCTCCGGCGTCATTGACCCTGACGCGGGCGAGGTTACGCTTGCTGACAAGCCGCTTGCCCGCTATACGCGCAAGGAGCTGGCCCGTGTTCTCGCCGTACTGGAACAGGAAGGACTGCCTCCTGTCGGTTTTCGTGTCCGCGAGGTGCTGGAGATGGGGCGCTTTCCTTATCAAAACTGGCTGGGCGAGGAAAAGGAAGACGTTACGCCGCTGATTGAGGAAATCATGCAGTTGCTTGGTCTTGCGCCGCTGGCGGAGCGTACGCTGGATCAGCTGAGCGGAGGAGAGAAGCAACGCGTGGCATTGGGCAAAGCGCTCGTGCAAAAACCGCAACTGCTGTTGCTGGACGAACCGACTACGTACCTCGACATCGGCTATCAGATTCAGCTCATGGATATCGTGCGCAAGTGGCAAAAGACGACGCAAGTGACCGTCGTAGCGGTTCTCCACGATTTGAATCTGGCGTCGCTGTACTGCGACCGCATCCTGATGCTGCACAGAGGCGAGCAGATCGGTGTCGGTTCGCCGCAAGACATGCTGCAAAGCGACCGGATTGAAGCGGTGTACGGCACAAGACCGATCGTCATGGAGCATCCTGTCCATCATTTGCCGCAAATCATGCTGCAATCCCGGGCGTAAGGGAGGCGTGGGAATGATAGTACTTGTAACAGGCGGTGCACGCAGCGGCAAGAGCACGTTTGCGGAAAAATATGCGGCCCATCTGGGAAAAGCAGGCGTCTATATCGCTACCGCGCAAGCTTTTGACGAGGAGATGCGGGAGCGGATCGCAAGGCATCGCGAGCGAAGACAGCAAAGCGACTTTCCTTGGGAGACGATCGAGGAGCCTTACGCACTTGCTGACGTGATTCGCTCACTCAGACAGCGTGACGAGCCTGCGCAGAAACAGGCAGTCGTGCTGATCGACTGTCTGATCGTGTGGCTGTCCAACTGGCTGATTCGCCACGAACAGGAACAGGCAGTGGAACGCACGCTTTCGCAGGTAGATGAGCTGGTCGCGGCTTTGCAAGATTTTCCCGGAACGATTTTACTCGTCACGAATGAAGTCGGAGACGGGCTGGTTCCAGAGTATCCGCTAGGGCGCAGGTTCCGCGATTTGGCGGGCCTGATGAACCAGCGCATGGCGGCTGTTGCCGACCAGGTTTTTCTGCTCACGGCTGGGATTCCGCTGGAGATCAAAAGCAAGGCGTTTTGCTTTTAAGCAGGGGAAAAGACGGTTCGAGTCGTCTTTTTCCCTTTTTTATGCTATAATATAAGAAAAGCAATGGAAGGGATCAGGATACCATGCGTCCCCATAGGACGATCTGGAAACGTTTTGACCTCTCCTACATCTAGCTTCGTAGTAGTCGATCGTCACTTGGACGACCAATCTACTACGAAAGCGAGGCCCTTTGTATGAGTAGCGACTTATACTTGCGATGTTCCTCCGTAGTCGGTTGGTCGTCTGTGCCAAAACCGACAAAAATGCGAGGAATCGATGATGAGGAGAGCGCTGCAATTTGTTCAACGTTACGGTATGATTTTGTTTGGAGCTTGTTTGCTGGCATTTGCGTATTATCACATTAACTTTCAGAACCATTTGTCTGAAGGTGGCTTTGTTGGTTTGGGCCTGTTGGCCAAATACGTCTTTGACCTGTCGCCAGCGTTAATGGTGCTGCTGTTGGATATCCCGCTGTTTTTGGTTGCCTGGTTAGTGAGAGGGCGACAATTCATCTGGGATACGATTTTTGCCTCTTTGGCTTTTACCGGGTTTTACGAGCTGTTTGAGCAGTATTCCCCGATTGTCATGGACATGAGCAGAATGATGCCCCTGGCTTCTGTACTGTCAGGCGTATTGACCGGACTCGGCACGGGACTGGTTTTGCGCTACGGAGCAGCGACGGGCGGCGACGACATTTTGTCCCTGTTGCTCAGCAAGTATACGGGATTGTCCATCGGTACGATTTTCTTGTTGCTGGACGTGATGGTTTTGTGCCTGTCGTTCTGGTATGTGCCGATGAAAGAGATGCTGTACACCATTTTAGCTGTAGTCATTTCCAGCCAAGTGATTACCTGGACGGTCAAATCCGGAACAGGAATCGCCGCAGAGGAAGAGGCGCACGCTCATGGCAACGTCTCTGTGACGCACCAATGAAAATGAGTAATCCAGTTGAAAAACATGCCTATACACATGCGCGCAAAAGGCCAAGTCGGGTTAGCTGTCGACTTGGCCTTTTGCCATTTCTACGTACATAACTATATGGCGAAGTAGTGGATACTAACCCTTACGAGAGTTTTGACGGAAAGGACGGGGGAGCAATGAGCGATCGTTTTTTTGGCAACTACAAAGCGTTCGTGGTCATCCCGGCAAAAGAAAAGGGAGCGGGGCCAAAAGCGTTTGATCCAAGCGATTACAGCCGCCATTTCATCCTGACGTTTTCCTTGTACGATTCGCTGATTACGTGCTGGAAGGAAGCCGGGAAGTTCAAGGTTCAGCCGCGGCAAGGCTTGGCTCGTGTCATCGATGCGTTTAACCTCAAGCACGACGGCACGGCTTACTTGCAAATGCTGGAGATGGAGGACGACCAGCCGTATTTTGTGCTGGCGTTATCTTGCAAGTCGGCCGCCGATCACGAGCAAGCAGCGATTAACCGGATTACGCAGCTGCTGGAAAAAGATTTCGCCACGGATCTGTTGATCGGGGAAACGTGGTACCAGCTGATCGGCGCCAAAGGCAAATTCGAGCGGAAGCTGTTCTCCTACAACATACAGCCTTATGCTCAACCTCCGAAGTAGTCGGCGAGTCCATCCGCGATGGCTTGCGCGGCTTTTTCCTGGTACGAGGACGTGCGAACGAGCGCTTCGTCTTTTGGATTCGATAAAAAGCCCAGCTCCACGAGCACGGACGGCCTGTCGTTTTCCCGCAGGACGTGGTAGTCGCCGTAGGAGATGCCGTTGCTTTTCAAGCCTATGCCGCTTGCCAGGCGCGATTCGATGCTGCGGGCGAGGTCGTAGTCTTTGTTTTGCGCATAAAAAAAGGTCAAGGTGCCGCTGTTTGGCTTGGTCGAAGAATTGTAGTGGATGCTGACGAAGGCGTCTGCTCCCCGCGCCTCGCTGATCGCCACCCGCTGCGAGAGCGAAGGCTTTTCCGCATCGCTCGTCCGCGTCAAAATGACCTGCGCCCCGCGCTGCCGCAACTTGCTCGCCAACAGCGCCGTAGTTTTCTGGTTCAGCGTCTTCTCTTCGGTGTTCCACTTCGTTCCGAGCGTTCCTACATCGCTTCCGCCGTGCCCCGGATCAAGCACGATGACTTTGCCCCGCAGTCCGCCTGACTTGTTGCTCTTGCTAGTGGCTGGACTGCTTTTTCCTTCCTGGATGTAACTCGACGATACCCAGCCTGTTTTGCCATCGGCGGTTCTGGCCTGGAGCCAGTCTGCTTGCCTGTTGACGATCTCTACCTGCGTGCCTGCGGACAGCACGTGCAAAATGTCATGCGTAAGTCCGGGACCTTTGCGCATGCGCAGCGCATCGGCTGTCACGAAGCCTGTTTTTTTGCTGCCAGCAGCTGCTGGGGCTTGCGCGGATGTGCCTGAGCTTTTCGCAGGGGAGGAGGCGGTGCCAGCCGCGCCTTTTTGCAAGTAATAGCCGGCAACCCAGCCGCTCGTACCCTGGTAGTTGATTTTCACCCAGCCATGCGATTCGTCCGAGATGGTCACGGATGTACCGTACTTCAGCGTCGCAACGACGGACGACTGCAAAGCTGGTTCGCTGCGGACGTTCAGGGAGGTCGCTACTACTTTGGCTTGCGCTTGCGCTGCTTGTGCCGGCTCCGTGAAAGCGGCCACAGCGAAACATACGGTCAGCGCGCCGAGCAGGAACGCTGTTTTGCTTGTTCGTTTCATGATGTCTACCTCTGGTCATCGATTGTCAGTTGCTCTTTGGACAATGATAAAGGGAAAAGCAGCCTGCCAGTAGGGCATTTTTTCCTGATTTTGCTTAGGAAATTAGTGGAGGGGAGGAACGTATCGCGCCAAAGCGTTCGCGGCTGACTCAGCCATGCGCTTTTTCAGCTGATCGTTCTCGACCACTTTGACCCGCAAGCCGAGAAAGCGCAGCCGGGACAAAATAAATTCTTGCTCGTCCTGCAAAAAGCGCAAGGTGATCGTGTATTCATGTGTGTCCGGGTCGTAGGCGACGTCTTTGTCAAAGCAGGAAAAGGCGTACAAGATGCGTTGCAGCTCGTTATTGTAGCGGCGCACGACCAAGATTTTCGCCGATTTTTTGCGCGCCGCCAGTTTTCCGGCAATGACGGGCAAAAAGCTGTCGTACCACTCGTCCTCGATGTAGATTTCCTTGATGGACTGGATGAGCGAGAGTGGCGTGGTAAGCAGTTGATTGGAATCGACTGTCAACCAGATCAGATACCAGTCTTTTTTGACCAGGGAATACTCCAGCTTGTACGGGACGCCGCGCTGCTTGCGGAAAGCCGGGCCTTTTCGGGTAGCGCTATGAACCAAAATGTGATTTTTGCCGAGAATGATGCGGCGCAGCTTGCGGATGAGCGGATGCCAGACTTGCTTGGTGGACGCGCCCGCTTTTTCCACAAACGATGCTTGATCGGCCGATCGTTCGTGCGTGGCGGTCAGTTGCTGGAGCTTTTGCAAAGTATCGGCTGCAAAAAAGTGGGCGGCGGCCGGGTGGGCAAGCATCATGGCAAGCCACGCTTTCTCGTGCGACGTCACCGGATACAGGCCCGCTTCGTCCAGCCGCGCAACAAGCTGGTAGTTGTGTATTTTATCAAACAGATTCATAGTAAGCGAGCAGCTCCTCCCATTCTTTTTGAAACTGCCTGCGCAAAAAAGCTGGTGCAAGCACTTCGCAACTGGAACCGAAGCTGCGAATCCAGGGCGTGATCTCCTGCGTGCCGTTGACTGTGATCTCGTACACGAAGCTGTCCCTGGTTTCTTCCGTGATGCTGCCCCACTGACCTTGCGCCTCGACTCTTTCCTTGATGAAAGAATGCGGCGTGTGCTTGGGGTGGAAGAAGCGCAGCCTGATCGTCACGGGATCTCCTGTGTCGATGAGCCAACTCGTCTGGATTTGCTTGTCTACGCGCTCCTGCATGCGGGCAAAAGCGTCAGGATGGGCTTGTTTGCCGAGGGCGAGCTGGGTCATTCCTTCCACGCGGTATTTTTTCAGCGGGCCATTTTCGCGTTCCTGCGCGAGCAAATACCAGCGCCCGTACTGATGGTCAAAAATGACCCGCAACGGATACACGTTTTGCGGCTTTCCTGACGAATCGCGCTGGAAGGCCGGATTCGTATTTTGCGAATCGTAAAATTTGCTGCGCTTGGGCGTGAAATAGCAAAATTCAACCATTTGCTGCTTGGTGATCGCAGCGGCGAGAATCAGCGCCTGCTGCTCGTCAAGAATGCGGGAAACGAAGTGATATTTGAACAAAAAGGCTTGCCAATCCTCGCGTTGCAGGCGTCTGTCCAGGAAGCGTTGTGTCTTGTGGCGCAAAAAGTAGCCGGGCACAGCAGGCAGTTGCGTGTTTGCCATGATGTCGATGAAGTCGTGCAAGTCCAATAGCTCGTCTTCTGTCAGGCAGTTCCACAGGTCTTGCGCGAAGGAATAGACGAACGGACGGGCTTCCCCGCTTTTTTGGATGACGCCGAGTTCTTCCAAGTATTTCAAATCTTGCCGCAATGTTTTTTCATCCGGAACTTCGCCAGTTGGCGTGGAGAGAAAACAATCCAGCAGCTCTTTGGTAGAGCACGGCTGTTGGCTGAGTTGCTCCAAGAGGCGGGAAAGCCGCTCCACTTCCGACTCTTTCAACGATTTGGCGTGATAGAGAAACATCAGGAAATTGTCGGTGACAGCGAAGTGGTTGTAGCGCAACTGTGTGTAGTAACCTTTCTTCTCCTCATCCGTCACGTACTGGTAGATCGTGGACTGGATTTCCTTGAGCTTTTTCACCGTTTTATCCAGCGTGTGTACGGAGATGCCCAGTCTTTGCGCCAACTGTTGCCGATTGTAGGCGCCTGCGGTCAAAAACATCAGCCTGAGCAGCTGCATTTCTTTGTCAAAGCCTTCTCTAGCCATTTACATTCATCCTTATCCGTGCCATTTTTTCCAAATTAGTCCTCATATTACGAAAGAGCAAGAGCCAAAGTCAAGTCGTAATACTTTTGCCATGTTCATCCATGCAAAAATGAGCGAAGATAACGACAGAGAGAAGGAAGGGCACGCAAAGCTTGCCCGCTGGAAGGAAGAGAGGAGAACACGATTATGAAGACGATAAACCACGGACAGCACCATCGGGAGGTTCAGCTCGGCTCTGGCTCCGTGCATGTGTTTGCCAACGATGAAGTGTTTGCCAGCTTTGGGGAACGCGTATACGAGATGGCAGAGCACAATCTGCGCATCCCGCGCAATGTGTATTTTTCTTACACGCCGGATGCCCATGTCGGAATTGGAACATGCATTGGGACGACTGCGGTCTGGAATATGCACGACGGATTTGTGTCACCGTCGATTGTCGGTTCGGATATCGGCTGCGGCATGCGTGTGCATATGACGCCGCTGCACCGGGACGACTTGCAGGACAAAAATTTGAAGCGGAAGCTGATCGAGGCGATAGAAGCGTACGTGCCGACCTCTGAGCGCGGACAAACGGACTTTACAGACATTTCGATCGAGGAAGTCGTAAAGCATGGACTGAACGGACTGCCGGCTGCTTATTTGGCGAAGCCGACAGGCGAGCCGGGAGAAGTGAGCCGATCGCTTACACACGTGGAAAAGCATACATTTGCCTTCGATCATGCGGCGTTGGCACACATTCCGGCCAAGTCGTGGCAGCGGGCGTGGGGTCAGCTCGGAACATTGGGGGGAGGAAATCACTTCATTGAAATCCAGGCGATCGAAATCGCGGAAGAAAACCGGGAGATCGCCACAGAATGGGGCTTGTTCGACGGGCAAGTCGTGATCATGATCCACTCTGGCTCCCGCGCCTGGGGAGCGACGCTGGGAAGAGATTACACGAAAAGCTTCAAGGAAGCGATGTTCAAATGGGGGATCGAGAACCCGGAGCCGAATCTGGTTTACGCGCCAATCGAGACGGCGGAAGGGCAAAGATACTTGAACCTGATGTACTCGGCGTTGAACTACGCCGTTACGAACCGCCATCTGATCGGCTACTCCGTGGAACGGGCTTTTCAGGATGTGCTGGGAAAAGACTTTTCGACCCCGGTGCTGTACGATTTGATGCACAACTACGCCCTTCAGGAGTATCACCGCAACACGCCGATGTTGATCCACCGCAAAGGGGCGACCAAGGCGCTTCCGGCAGGCCACTTCCAAAATCCGAAGGCGTACAAAAAGACTGGGCATCCGGCGCTGATCCCAGGCTCGATGGGAACATCTTCCTACATTATGGTAGGGGCAGACAGCGGAGCGAAAAACTTTTACTCGATCTGCCATGGCGCAGGACGCGTGCGCTCCCGCAAGGCTACGAAAGAAATCGTGACGATTGATCAGTTCGAGCGCGCCTTGCGGGTAGGCGAGGATGACGAAATCATGGTCAATCACCGCTCGCTCGCAGCGATTTTGGATGAATGTCCGCAAGCTTACAAAGACGTGGATCAAATTATCGATTCCGTCGTCGGGGCAAAATTGGCGTCTGTCGTAGCCAAATGCAAGCCGCTGATCGCAATCAAAGGGGTATAAGAAGAGGTGGTTCCCGGTGTCGCGCGGGGGCCATCTTTTGATTTTTCCAAAATAGGTTCGAATGTAACATAAATTGCATGGCTTGTGCAACCGATATCAAAAAGGAGACATTATAGGGGAGATAGGGGAACAAATATGGCTACATACTATTACTTCACCTGCCAAAAGTGCCGAACCCGGGGGGGAGTTTTCGGCGAACAGCCTTGGGGGTGGGGGAACTTTGACATGATCGAGTCCTTCAAGTTTCTGGCCCATCACATCCGCACTTGCGGGGAGGATTCCATCCGCGTCATCTCGGAAGATGTGGACGAATACGTCGATCAGTTGCATGGAGAATACAACACCTTCCTGGAAGAGACGAAGCATATTTTCCCGCATTCCAAAGATTGGGAGTTTCTTGATCGGTGGAAATCGCTCAAAGTCGAGGAATTGAAGGAAAAATGGGTAGAGGAAAACCGGATCGCGCATCCGGATGAACGTTTGAAGATTTGCGGTACGCTGGAGGACTTTGAAATTTTGCAGCAGCGGGCGGGGCGCATTTCTTTTTTGGCAAAGGTGCGGGACGATACGGACACGCTCTGGAAGGTGGTTGCCAGCTCGCCTGAATTGCCTGTCTTGCATCATTCCTATATCATCATAGGAGTAAGACAGGATCATCCGGAGCTGGGGAAAATCGTGGAAGTGTTCAAGATGGTTCCCCGCTCTGTAGATAGGAAAGAGAGGGAAGGCGAACGTGAAGCTTGAAGCGATCAGTGAACTGCTTGAAAAAGTACGGGAGCGCAATCCGCTTGTGCACAACATCACCAACGTTGTCGTGACCAACTTTACAGCCAATGGCTTGCTCGCGCTCGGAGCATCTCCCGTCATGGCTTATGCGAAGCAAGAAGTGGCGGACATGGCGAAAATCGCGGGATCACTCGTCCTGAACATGGGCACCTTGAGCGAGCGGGAAGTAAAGGCGATGCTGATTGCGGGCAAATCGGCCAATCAGCACCACGTTCCGGTCTTGTTCGATCCGGTAGGCGCAGGAGCAACCCCGTATCGAACCGAAACGGCACAAAAAATCGTGCGCGAGCTAGATATCGCCCTGGTTCGCGGAAATGCGGCGGAGATTGCCAACGTCATCGGGGAATCGTGGGAGATTAAAGGCGTGGACGCAGGCGAGGCAGGCGGAGATGTCGCTTCGCTCGCCAAAGCAGCTGCCGAGAAGCTGGAGACGGTAGTGGCGATCACGGGCAAGGTGGATGTCATTTCAGATGGCAGTACGGTGTACGCCATCGACAACGGCCATCCGATCTTGACCAAAGTGACGGGAACAGGCTGCCTGTTGACTTCCGTCATGGGGGCTTTTGCCGCTGTTGCCGAAAACACGTTGGCGGCTGGGGCTGCTGCGCTCGTCGCATACGGTGTGGCTGCGCAAAAAGCAGCGGAAAAATCGGCGGCAGACGGTCCGGGCAGCTTCCAGATTCAGTTTTTGGATGCGCTGTCCTCCGTATCGGCCGACGATATCCATCGGCTGGGCAAGATCGAACAGCATAAGCTGTAAGAACCGAAAGCAGACTCGTCGCTGTTCGGAAGCCGAGAAGCCGGATTTTGGCAGCAAGTTGCCTTGGGTGGGGCGGGAAGAGCAGCTTCTTCCCGTCTCACCGCTTGGGCATGTGCTTTGGGAATGAAAAAATCCCCTGTTTTCCAGGGGACGAAAATGATCGCGACTGTATGGCTATGATTAGGCTAGATAAGTTAGGGCGTAGCTGTAATTTCGCAGCGTATAGCATAAGAGCTTCTTTTGGTGCTCCGAGAGCGCTAGGAATACAAATTCTACTTGATCATTTTCAAACTTGCGGACGTAAAAGCAGGAAATCCCATGGCAGATCACTTCTCTTTTAAGCGACAGTGCAGCACGGGCGTCGGTGCATATGTGTACTTCCACGGCGTGTAACCTCCTTGGACATTCAATAGAGTACCAAAAAAAGCCAAGGAAAATCACGGGAAATATGGCGGAATTATGTCCAAGTAGTTACCGTTTTTTGTATAAAGAATGATAAGAATGACAATTCGTAAAAAGGCTACTTCATGTCGTCAGGAATACACTTCGATCGGGAAAAATAGGCGGAAATCATCGCAGCCATCCTGCCTTTTTCCGTGCTCATATCGATCTTGTCCTGCAAACAGCGCAGCAGCTCCTGATCGCAGCTGCACGAAAAGTAGCCGCGCTTCTGGTAGCAGTAGTCATGTTTTTTGCAGCAACGGTCGATATCGTCGATAGGGGCGCCTGGTCCAGAGCAGCCTGGCCCGCACCAATTTCCGTACAAACAAGGGATACGTCTTGCCCGCCGTCGTCTTCTGCCCACCTGTCATCACTCCGCAACATAGATGATTACTGGTAGCATATTGGCGGAGGGAGAAACTTGCTTTAGGCAATTCCCACAAATTTTAAAATATATCTTGTAATCGTTTGCTAGATATGATAGATTAATTCTTGCCTGAGCTGTACAGCTCGGCAAGTGATACAGATGGATGGATGTCCGAGCGGCCGAAGGAGCACGATTGGAAATCGTGTAGGCGGGGTCGACCCGTCTCGTGGGTTCAAATCCCACTCCATCCGCCATCTTGGCCCGTTGGTGAAGCGGTTTAACACAGCAGCCTTTCACGCTGTCATACAGGGGTTCGAATCCCCTACGGGTCACTTAGAAGCCCAACAACTGGTTGGGGCCCCGGCGAAAGTCGGGGTATTGTGGAGGCTTAGCTCAGCTGGGAGAGCATCTGCCTTACAAGCAGAGGGTCGGCGGTTCGATCCCGTCAGCCTCCACCATTTTCATACGCGGTCGTGGCGGAATTGGCAGACGCGCTAGATTCAGGTTCTAGTGGTGGCAACACCGTGGAGGTTCAAGTCCTCTCGACCGCATCGCTTTATCAATGAAAGGTTCTTGTTCTGCTGTTTCTGGCAGAACAGGAGCCTTTTTGCTATTTCCAAATCATGTACAAGCATTTGGCCATGCAAAACAAAAATCCCATCCATACAGAAAAAGGAGCCGGGGGACCAGCCTCCGACTCCTTTTCGCTTCTGCCGATCATGCCCCTGGCCGTTTGCGCCTGAACAGGAGGTACAGGAAAAACGGAGCGCCCACTCCGGCGGTAAATACGCCCGCAGGAATATCGAGCGGCAAGAACAGCATTCGTCCCGCCAGATCGGCAAGCAGCAGCACGATTGCGCCGATGAGCGCTGCCGTCGGGATGACGATTCCGTAGCGATTGCCGACGAGCTTTCTCGCCATATGCGGGGCAAGCAGGCCGATGAAGGAGATCGTTCCGGCGATGCCGACCGCTACCCCGGCGAGGGCGACGCTGAGCAGCATCGCGACCATTCGGCTCATCTGAAGTCTGCTGCCGAGACCGATCGCTGTTTCTTCGCCGAGCGCCTGAATGTCCAGCTCTTTCGCATACAAGAGCGACAGCGGGATCAAAGCGACGATCCACGGCCAGATGGCCTTGATATAGCTCCAGTTCGTCCCGTACAAGCTGCCCGTCATCCAGTTCAGCACCTGGGCTGCGAGATAGGCGGGGCCGCTCAGCAGCAAAAACATCGTCAAGGCGCTCATCGCCGTCGAGATGCCGATACCGATTAGCACGAGCCGGGACGGAGTGACTCCCTTTTTCCAGGCGAACGAGTAGTTGACCGAAGCAGCGGCGAATGCCCCTGCGATCGCGATGATCGGCACGTAATGAATACTGTAGCTGGTAAAGGCGGTCATAAAAGCGACCACTGCTACCGAAGCGCCGCCCGTAACGCCGAGCAGGTCCGGAGAAGCGAGCGGATTGCGGATCACTCCTTGCAGCAGGCTGCCGGAAACAGCCAATGCCGCGCCGATCAGGAGCGCCGCTACGATGCGTGGCAAACGAAACTGTGTAATAATCAGATCGCTTCCTTCGCCGTTCATGCCGACAAGCGACAGGACCACGTCCCGAATCGGAATGGATACACTGCCGAGCGACAGACAGAAGACGGCGAGGATCAAAGCCGCAACGGCAAGCGAGCTTACGATCGTCGCATTTTTCCATGTCGGACGTCTCTTCATGACTTCCTCCTTCTCGCCACGAAGATCAGGAACGGAACGCCGATCAGCGCCGTCGCCACGCCGACCGGGACTTCTTTCGGCATAAGGACGAAGCGCGCGGCGAGGTCAGCCGCTACCAGCAAAATCGCTCCGGTCAAGGCGCTGTAAGGAAGCAGCCAGCGGTGATCGCTGCCTACCGCGTATCGGCACAGATGCGGCACGATGAGTCCGACGAAGGCGATCGGTCCCGCCGCCGCTACGGAGCTGCCAGCCAGAAGGACGACTGCGAGCGCGGAGGCGGCCCGGATCAGTGTCAGCCGCTGACCGAGCGACTTGGCGTTGTCGTCGCCTAGCGCCAGCACATTGAGGGAGCCTGCGATCAGCATTGCGAGGAGCCAGCCGACGCACAAGTACGGCAGGACGAACAGCAGATGGCCCAGCTCTCGACCCGATACAGAGCCGATCATCCAGAGCAGCGCCGTTTCCAGCGAATGCTTGTGAATGAGCATAATCCCTGAGGTGACCGAGGACGCGAAGGCAGCAACAGCCGCCCCGGCCAGCGTCAGCTTGATCGGCTCGAAACCGCCGCCCCCCTGCATGCTCAGCGTATATACGAACAAGGAAGTTATCGCCGCTCCGCCGAGCGCGATCCAGATCATGCTGCTCATCGGCAGGGACGATCCGGTTAAGGCAAGTCCGATAACGATAAACAGAACGGCACCGGAATTGATCCCGAGCAGAGAAGGCGAGGCTATCGGGTTTTTCGTCAGCACCTGCATGATCGCTCCGGCAACGGCCAAGCTCGCTCCGACGGCGGCGGCGATCAGCGCCCGGGGAACACGCGTAGTCGTCACGATCAGATGCTCGTTGGAGCCGTCAAACTGTGTATAGGCGAGCCAGATGTCGCGAAGGCCGAATTGTTGCAGCCCGAACAGGACGCTGGCCAGCATCCCGAGCAGAAGGATCGCACACCCGACGGCAAGCCCGATCCATTTCCATTTCCGCCTGCGACTTTGCATCACTATCCCATTGTCCTTCACCTCTTTTCGTGTTCTGAACAAGAAAAAAACCGGCGTCAGCTTCAAGCCGACGCCAGCCAGCGTTTATGTTACTTCACTTCGAAATAAGCGGCCAGCTCATCGAGCAGCAAGTTCGCCGCCTTGTAGCCGCCTGCCGAGTTCCAGATCGCCTCGTCTACCTGGATCACCTTGTTCGCTTTGGCAACGTTCAAGTTTTTGAACAGCGGGTCGTTTTTCCATTCCTCCACAACCTTCGCCGCATCGTTTTTCCCGGCTTGCTCCGACACGAAGTAAAACATGACGTCTCCGTCCATGCTCGGGATCGTTTCCTTCGTCATCACTTCGATGAAAGAATCTTTGTCCTGAGCGGGCGGGCGAGCGATGCCGAGTTGATCGAGCAGCACCCCGGAGAATGTCTGCTTCTGGTAAATCCGCACCTGCGACGCGGAGAAGCGGACGACCGACACTTTTGTTGCCGCTTTGCTGCCCAGCTTCGCCTTCACGTCGGCAACGCGCTTGTTGAAGTCCGCCATCGCTTTTTCGCCTTCGTCCTTCTTGTTGATCGCTTCCATGTACAGCTTGAAATTGATTTGCCAGTCGCCAGCCAGGTCAGCCGCGAATATGGTCGGCGCAATCTGGTTCAACTGCTCGTATATTTTCTCCTGCCGGACTTTGTTTCCGATAATGAGATCCGGCTTCAAGCTTGCGATCATCTCGATATTCGGCTGCAACTCGTCGCCGACGACCGTGACGTCTTGCATCTCGTCCTTGATATGGTTGTACCACGGCGAGCCGACCCACGATTGGACGGCGCCGATCGGCTTCACGCCTACAGCAAGCAGCGCTTCCGTACCTTCGTTTGTCAAAATGACGACTCTCTTCGGCGTGCCGTTCACTGTCGTTTCGCCCATTGCGTGCTTGATGACGCGGGGCGCTTCTTTATCCGACGAAGTCTGGGACGCCGGGGCTGTCGCCTCTGTATTTTGCTGTTGTCCTGCCGTCCCGCTGGCCCCCGTACCCGGATTTGTCGTACCTCCGGAGCATGCGCTTAGCAGCAAAGCGAAGCAAAAGAGCAGTGTAACGGCTAAAGATGTTCTGGTCTTTCTACGCATCGATAAATGTCCCTCTCTCTCATGTTGATAACGATTATCAATTACATGAACACTATACCGTTGAAGCTCTCGCGCAACAATGGGAGATGTGGACAGGAAGGATGGATTTTTTAGACGTTGCTCCTGTTTCAGCGCCTTTTCTTTAAAAGCGGTCGGCGAAACGCCCTCGTTTTTTTTGAACTGGCGGCTGAAATAGTAGCTGTCCGGGTAACCGACGCTTTCGGCAATTTCTTTAAGCGTGCAATCGGTCCCAAGCAGCAGCTCTTTCGCTTTCGTCATGCGAAGCTGGATTAAGTAATCGATCGGGCTCGTCTCGTAGCGTCGCTTGAACCAGCGCAAAAATTGGCGCGGATTGCAGTCGAGCATCTCTACGAGCGATTCAAGCGTAATCGGCCGGGCGTAATGCTGGTTCATGAACAGCACCGCCTGGGTGACCGGGTCCGGCTTGATCGGCTCGATTCCCTGCTGGTCGAGCTGCCGCATGACTTCGTAGACGAATTGATAAAATAACGACTTCACATGCAATTTGTCGATAAGACCAGCCGCGATCCATTCCTTCGCCATTCGCTCGGCGATATCGAGCAAAAAAACAGGATATTGCGGCGCAAATCCGTACTGCATGCGAAACGGATCGTCCAGCTCCGCTTGCCGCATCAATTCTTTGCGGCTAGGAAGGGAGGCCGATGCCTTGTACAAAATCATGTAATATTCGAATGATTGCTTGGCGGCAATATCGAGGCAAACGCCCTTGCCCCCGTGAAAAAGATGAAATCGCTGCACATCGTACGGCACTCCGTCGAGCCTTACTTGCGCGCTTCCGCGGGTCGCATACAAAAAAGCGTTGGCTGGCAGCCGATAGGCGAGCAGCTCTTCGCCGCTTTCCATGCTTCTATGTCGTATATCCATCACTTTGACGGAAGCCTGATTCCACAGCAACAGATGATCGTCCAGTTTCATTCGTTTCGCCTAGCCCCTTCCAACTCCAAGCTCAAGTCCATAATGCTCGTTGCTACTCATTATATTTGATAATAATTCTCAATTACAACGACTATTCTTATAAAAGGAGAAAAAAGATAGGGACCGTCAATGAAATGTCTACGTTGGAAGAGCGGATGACTTTGTTCGGGGAAGTATTCGGAATGCCTGAGCAAGCGAAGGAATTTATCGCACAGTATGAGACAAAACGCGAGGAATCATCTATGAAGATCTGGGGATGAAAGCTCCGGCCATGGTTGAAAAAGAGTTTTTCAACCGAGAGAATCCAAAATCGGAAGGCTACTATTCGCCGATTTCGCTGGAAGTGATTGGGGAATGCTTGTACGATACTTTTGTAAACGCACTGTTGGAACTGCCGGTTGCTCGGAAGTAATTTTTGCCTGTCTTTTGGAAAATAAATCCTGATTGTCAGATAGAAGAAAAAGCAAGCAGTGCCCGCTGTTTTGTTTGTAACCGCGGCTTGGCAGAGAGGGGGACAATCGCCTTTATCGTGTCAAGCCGCTTCTTGTGCGTTCACGCGACTGACTTGCATGTATTATGGATTGCTCAAACTCAACGCATATGGACGTTTCTCTTCACTCCAATACTTGCTAAACTTGCCTACATCATACATCAATTCAATTCATGAGGAGTGAAGAAAATGGATGGAGTGCGTTACAAGGTAAGAGAAGTGTTGGACAAGAGCAAGATTGAGGCATTTTTGCAGCAAGCGCGAATCGGGCATCTTGGCATGGTCGACGGACAGTTGCCGTATGTGGTTCCGCTCAATTTTGTTTGGACAAATGGGAAGCTTTACTTCCATGGAGCCACTGGCGGGAGACGCAATCAGGTGATGAGCGCGAATGCGGAGGTCTGTTTTACGGTTTGCGAGGAATACGGAACGATTACCGATCCGGTGCCAGCCAAGACGGACACAGCGTATATGAGTGTCATCGTTTTTGGCAAGGCAGAACCCGTCGCCGATCTGGATGAAGCGACACACATGCTGCAAGAAATGATTCATAAATACGTGCCTGGTTACTATAAACGGCCGTTGCCCAAGCAGCATGTAGACAAATACCGTTCAGCCGTATTCGGTGGCCCGGTGCAGGTGTATCGAATTGATCCACAGCACATCACCGCCAAAGAAAATCCAATAGAGGAAGAAAAAATGTTCAAACCGGGACTAACGGTGTGACTGGTATGAAAATCCAGCGATTTGTCGTTCAATTGATCGCGGCAATCTCGGAAAAGTAGGAGACAGAGGCTACTCTGCCCGGCGTGGGGGAACGCCTCATCCGAATCTTCATCAGAAAGAAGGCAGGGAAGATGGAAAATCTCGTTGCGGAGAATCTGCAAACTGTACGGCAGCAGATGAAAACGGCTTGCCAAGCCTCGGGACGCAAGCTTGAGGACGTGAAGCTGTTGTTGGCGACCAAAACCGTCCCGCTGGAAAAATTGCAATTAGCCATGCAAGCGGGGGAAACGCTGTTTGGAGAAAACAAAGCGCAGGAGCTGCGCGGCAAATTTCCGCTGATGGAGCAGTACAAGCAGGTGGAATGGCATTTTATCGGGCATTTGCAGACGAATAAAGTGAAGGACGTCGTCAAATATGTGACGCTCATCCATTCTGTGGACCGTCTGAAACTGGGGCAAGCTTTGCACCAGCAGCTCCTTAAAGAGAACAAGACGATGAACATACTGGTGCAAATCAACACGTCCTACGAAGAAAGCAAATTTGGTGCGCCACCGGAAGCAGCACTGGAACTGGTCGAGCAATTGGCGCAGTTTGAGACGCTAAACATAAAAGGCTTAATGACCATCGGAAAGCTGAATGCGACAAACGACGAGACCCGCCACTGTTTCCGACTATTAAAAAGGATTCAGACAGAGATCAGGGAGAAAAAGCTGCCGCGAGTCGAAATGGACATCCTGTCGATGGGAATGTCCGGCGATTTCACGGTAGCGATTGAAGAAGGGGCTACGATCATTCGCGTAGGAACGAAAGTGTTCGGCCAACGTTACTTGCCGGACAGTTATTACTGGAATGAACATGCGCGTCAGGACGACTAGGGGAAAACAGGCGGGGATGCTTGCGTCATAAAAGCATCCCCGCTAGACGTTTTATGCCTGCTGCAATGGCTCGTTCGTCTACTTTGGCAAAACCGAGGACAAAACCTTTCCGGTCGCTTTCCAAACAATACTTGCTGAGCGGATAAACCCGGATTCCTTGTTCGAGCGCCAGGTTCGTCGCGGCTTCTTCGGCAAACGATTGCTCGGCTTCAAGAAGCATGTGCAAGCCCGTTTCCACGCCGCTCAGTGTGAACTGTTCGCCAAGCCCCGTCGAGAGAATCGCTTTTGTCATAGCCTCGTGCCTGCGCCGATACACATTGCGAACTCGCCGCATATGGCGCATGAAATGACCGTGTTCGATAAAATGAGCAAGCGTCAATTGCTCCATGATCGGAAGATGGCGGTAGGTTAATTCCTGAACGCGAGCGAGCTGGCGAATGGCCGCTTTGGGACCAACGATGGCCGACAGGCGAATGCCGGGAGCGACCATTTTGGAAAAACTCATCATGTACAGCGTGTTTTGAGGTCGTTGACTGAACAAAGTTGGAAGCGGATCACCGCGATAGCGAAATTCACTGTCGTAATCATCTTCGACAATCCAGAACCGCCGCTCGGCAGCCATGCGCAACAATTGTTGCCTGCGAGGTTCCGACAAAATGACGCCAACCGCACACTGGTGCGACGGCGTAACAAACACAAGCTTGGACGCAGGGGGAACATGGTCGACGCAAAGTCCGTACTCGTCAACCGGAACGGGAACAACTTGCATACGCCGATACTTCATCGCCATCCAGGCAGCAGGGAAGCCGGGATCTTCTACCGAAACCGTCTCTCCTTCTTGCAAAAGCGCTTGCGCGATCAAATCGAGACTGTGCTGTGCGCCAGAGGTTAACAGGATTTGGTCGCTATCCACATGAACGCCCCGTTCGAGCGACAAATAGCGTTGAATTTGCTCCCGCAGCGGCAAAAATCCATAAGGATCGCCGTAAGCCCAACTGTCCAGGCTTGTTTCTGTGGTAGCCTGCAAAAAGGATTGCCGCCAATTTCTTTGAAAATGCTCATCCAAATACGGCTCGTGGGGAGTGAAATCGATCGCTATTTTTGGATTGTCTTTAGCGCCGAACCAACTGTGCAACTGGCCGACCGCATCGTTTAATAAAGGCAACTCGGGCGGAAAAAGCTCCGGGGGCGAAGCCTCCTCTGCCGGACGAGCTGCATAAATCCATTCGCTCACTCTCGTTCCGCCGCGGCGAGAGGTTACCGTGTAACCCCGGCTGTACAGCTCCTCGTAAACGATCTGTATCGTTGAACGGGAAACGCCAACCAATGGAGCAAGCTCGCGGGACGGGAGCAGCAGCTCGCCTGGCGGCCATTTTCCGGTTGTAATGTTATGAATCGCCTGATCCAAAAGTTGCTGCCAGATGGGCCGGGCGTCATCGCGGTTTACTTTTAGCATTTGTTCACCTTCGCGTGTTTGTACTGTTAGTATGGATTGCACGAGATGCTGGTTTATTGCTGAAAAGTGTCAATCCAATAATTGGTATACTAGCACGACAATCTTTGCTTTGGCAACACGGCAAGGCTATAGAAGAAACATAGCCGACTTTCCCCAACAGGAAGATCGGCTTTTGGAAGTTGGAGCCTCAAGCTGCTCCTGCTGGCGTACGTCTTGTGCCGCTCGGGAGTTGTGGTATAACTAGAAAAGAAGAACTGGCAGCGAAAGAGGTGACATTCCTTTTATGGAAGCAACCCTTCACGTTTGGAAAGAAGGCGGCATCATGCAGTGGGAAAGCACGCAGCCGTCCATCGAGATTACGTGCTTTGCGCCTACGATCCTCACTCCCATGACGGGCCGGATTCGCGTGAACGATGGCAAGAAAACGCTACAGCTGGAGTCGATGAGGATGCTGTTTTTGCGTCCGGGCGACTCGGTTACGTTGGTCCGGGACGGGGCGGAACTTCCGGCTGTCTGCCGCATTTGCTTCGAAAGCTATCGGTTGGCCCAGCACGATGACGACACCATTATGTACCGCAATGATCGCAGCGGTTTGCCAGCGAGCGGCTGGATCACCAACAAACTGCCGTATCGGGCAACTGTGCTCGTGAACGAACTCGTGCGTTTGCAGGCGAATCCGTCTGGGCATACGGCAAAAGCGGAGCGGCACCACCACCTTTTCAAAGAGCTGATGCAGCTCGTTTTGCACTATGAGACGACACCTGAGCTGGATTGGGAGCCTTCCATTCACAGGGCGATCACGTATATCGACGAGAACTACCGAAGCCCGATTACCCGTTCCGAGCTGGCGCGTCTGGCCGGGTTTCATACGAGCTATTTTTCCACGATGTTTGCCAAAAAGCTGGGTTGGGGCTATTCCGAATATTTGAATCGTGTACGGATTGACCGGGCTAAAGAGCACTTGCTGGCGTCGACCATGACGATCAACGAGATTGCCCTTGAAGTTGGCTACAGCAACGGCGAATATTTGAGCCGAAAATTCAAGCAGCTGACAGGCATGTCTCCCGGCGAGTTTCGCAGTCGTCCGGCCCCGAAAAAAATCGCGGCCTTTCAATTCGCAGGGGCCTTGCTGGCGCTCGGTGTCACGCCTGTAGCCACAGATGCCGAATTGGTGCGCGGCTCGCTCCTGTTGCAGGAGGAATTGCGCGATGTTCCGATCATCAAAGGAGCGTACGATGACGAACAGCTCGGCAAGCTGAAACCGGATCTCATTTTGGCGCCTACATACTTTTACCATACGCCGGGCCGGATGAAGCAATTGGAGAAGATCGCGCCTGTCCTCGCTCTGGAATGGGCCAAGCTGGACCCTCTGGCGGAAATGCAGCTGATCGGCAAGCTGATTGGCAGAGAATCGGAAGCACAGCAATGGCTGACAAAATATCAGGCACAAGTTGACGAAGCGAGACAAAGTCTGCGCGCATTGATTGACAGAGGGGAGACGGCAGCCGTCTATGAATGGCGTAGCGACGGCATCTTCATTTGGGACAAAACAGCTCGCGGAGCGTTTAACTTGTACGAAGCTCTTGGCATCCGCCCGCCTGAAACTGTGCGCCGCGATGTACTCGTGCCAGGAAAGCATCTTTGGATAACGGAAGACAGGCTGCCCGACTACATGGCAGACCATATGTTTGTGATCGATGCCCGCGACGACCAGAGTGACGAGGGAGAGCATGTATTGGCGAGCATGCATGGAAAGGGACGGGTGTACCGACTGTCCTTGAACGAATTTTGGAGCAGCGGCGGCATGGCATTGGAGCGGCAACTGCGCATCCAGACGAATTGCCTGATCGCTGGTGAGTCGGAGTGAACATTTATCCATAAAAAGCGGCAACATTATGAAATAGACGGCCTGTGGAAAAGCTTGCTATGATGAGTACGGATTTTAATGATAATGATTATCGTTATTGCTTTGATCTTTTCTCATTATGAAGCAAGAAGGGGCTGTGCAGGATGAACAGAACAAACGAGCGAGTATCCCGGCCGCTGATGAAATTGGCCATGTGGCTGCTGGTCATGACGGTGTTGCTGGCTGCATGCGGCGGTACCGCAGGAACAAATCCGCAACCGGAGGGGCAAAAAGACACGGCTGCTGCGTCTGACGAACCGAGCAAGCCAGCCACCCGAAAAATACAGACCGTCAACGGAGAAATCGAAATTCCCGCTGAGCCGAAGCGGATTGTCGCCCAAGGATATTTGGCTACGTTCCTGGCGCTTGGCGTCAAGCCTGTCGGAGCGCCGTTTTGGGATATCGATTCGCCGCACATCAAATCACAGACGGCTGGCATCGAGGATATCGGAACGATTGACGCCGGCAGCGTCGAGAAAATTTTGTCGCTCAATCCCGATCTGATCGTTACGTTGAGCGATGATCCCAAGCTGTATGAGCAGTTGAGCAAAATCGCGCCGACGATCGTCTTCGTCCATACGACCTTCAAAGACTCACGCGATCAAATTCGGGCGTTTGGCGAGATTTTAGGCAAGGAAAAAGAAGCCGAGGCGTGGATTGCCTCCTTCAACGACACCGTTGCCAAAGCCAAACAAAGAATCAAGGGAGTCGTCGACGAAAATGCGACCGTGGCGATCATGGGCGGGTTTGAAAAGCAGCTGGTCGTTTACGGGCAAGGTCTGTGGCGAGGAGCGGAAGCGATGTACAGGCACCTCGGACTGAAACGGCCGCCACAGGTGCAAAAATTCGTCGATGAGGGCAAGGAGAACATGACGATTTCGCTGGAGCAGGTCAAAGAGTTTTCGGGCGACTACCTGTTTGTCGAGTCTGGCAAGCAGGCGGGCCTTGACCCGGAGAGTCCGATCTGGAATACGCTGGACGTCGTCAAAAAAGGGCATGTCTACCAGATGGACACCGATTATTTTTGGCCGTACGACCCGATTGCTGTCCAAGCGCAAATCAATCTGATTGCCGATATGCTCGTGGAGGGCAAGCACAAATTATAAGCGCAACCCGTATTCACACAACCGCATCATAGTTCGCCAATCGGCTCGTGCCTTTTTCCAAAAGGACGGGCCGATTTGGCTATTCTGAAGTGTTTGCTCCCTGATGAGTGCCGCTGTTTCCGGAAGGGCGATCCGCGTCTGTCGCGCCAGAACAGCGGCGTTTTTGGAGAATTGTGCATGTCCCTTTAGGTTTCTGTGTATTTCCAATTGCGAGCGCCCTTGCTACACTAATTGTCGAGAATGATTATCAATTGGACTCGTCATGAAAGTGCTGCTGCTTTGAGGAAGACAAGGCGGGCAGCCATGGCAAAAGAAAGGGATGATCGGCAGCAGGGGAGCAAACGGAAAGCGCAAGGCCAGGTTTTCAATACAGGAATGAAACGATGCTGGAGGAACCGACATGAATAGATGGACAGGAATCATTTTTTCGCTAGTTTTGCTGATGGGAGTGCTGGCTGGCTGCGCTGGAGGGGGAACGGAGCAGACGCCTTCCGCGAGTTCTTCGTCAAAAGGCGAATGGCCAAGGACGATTACCGACGGTGCAGGTCATCAAGTGACGATCAAGGAGCAGCCGAAGCGCATTGCTGTGCTGCATCCTCTGTTCCTTGACTACTTTTTCGCATTGGACGTGCCGCCGATTGCCTCGGGCAGTGCAGAGAGTGCGCTGAAAGAATACGCGACCTTGCAGCCGTATGTGGGCAAGGCGGAGATTATCGATCTGGGCAGCGGCAAAGATTTGAACCTGGAAGCGATCATTGCGGCAAAGCCTGACCTGATTGTCAGCTTCAAAGGCCATGGCGATGCCCAGTACGACGATCTGTCGAAAATCGCGCCCTTCATTCAAATTGACTACAGTGACAAATGGGAAAACGCCACCATGCTGTGCGCACAGGCGATCGGAAAAGAACAATTGGGCGAACAGCTCGTCAAAGATACGAAAGAGAAGATCGCCAAAACAAAAGAGCGGCTGGGCGATCTGAAAACAAAAACGTTTGCCTTGCTGCGGGTGAGCAGCAAAAACGGTTTTACCGCCCAAGGGACGAAAAATACGGTTTACTACAACGAGACAGAAGGATTTGGCCTGAAAAAGCCAGATCAGTACCCGGAAGAGGGGGGCGAGCTTTCCCTGGAAGCCCTTGCGGAAATGAATCCCGACTACATCATCATTCAGCACAAGCTTGACGCTGCCCAAGCAGCCATCCAGGACAAGCAAGGATCGGCTGTATGGAACTCGTTGAAGGCAGTCAAAAACAACCAAGTTTTACTGTTTGATAACTCGTTGAATACAGGCAGCGTGCTGGCGATCCGCCTGGCTGCCGACAACTTTTCCAAGCTGGCGGGGAAATAGGCGAAACAGCCACCGGAAAAGAAAGCCTTGCAAGCGAGATGGAATGAGAAGCGGACCGAAGCAGCTTTGTTTCGGTCCGTTTTCGCATGTTTATGATTCCCCTGGTTGTCCCAAGCTTTTGCGTCGCCCGTTGATGAACAAGAGAGACAAGGCGAGCAGGAAGAGGACGGCTGCAAAAAGTACAACCCCTTTTGCCTGAAGAATGAGGCCGACCAGTAGCGAGGCGAGGATCGTCCCGGCGTAGCGGGCTGTCATGAACAATCCGGTGGCGACGCCAATGATCTCTTTTGGCGTGGAGCGGAACAAGGCGGCCTGCATGCCTACGCTGTTCAGCCCGTTGCTTACGCCAAACGCTGCCAATGCCACACAGACGCTGATCACCGGGGAGGCAGGATTCAACATCGCGAGCCAGACAGCGCCGAAGAGCATCAAGACAGCAGAGACGAGCAAAGCAGGGCGGGGTCCAGACTTGTCGATCCAGCGTCCGGCTAATGGCGACGCGATCAACGACCCCAAGCCAAGGCTTAACATCAAGAGTCCGGTATGCAGCTCGGAGACGTGACGAACGGTTTGCAAATAAACCGGCAGGCCGAAAAATATCGCGTAAAACACGACGTTGACGAGGACAAATTCGCTATGAACCCATGTCATGGCACGGTATTTGGCGAATGCGCGCAAAGGCAGAAACGGTGACGATACCCGCAGCTCGTGACGAATGAAGACCGCCAAGATCACCAGGCCGATTCCGCCGAGAATGACGTTGCCATAAGCGAGAGGCCCGGCCGACTTCGCCTGGAAAAAGCCGATGAGCAAGGCGACAAGCCCCGCTGTGAACAAGGCAATTCCCGGGATGTCCAACAGCGCAATCCATTGGCGCAAGGAAAGCTGCCGGGTTACGGACGTGGACGGCTCGTCGTGCGGAATCATTTTCCACACGAGCAAAAAACTCGCCAAAGCAAACGGAAGGTTGACGAAGAAGATAGAAGGCCAATCCCACCAATGAATGAGCACTCCGCCAATAAAAGGGCCGATGGCAGCCGCCGTGGACTGGAACAAGGATAACACGCCAAGCGCCGTCCCTTGCTTTTCCGTAACATGATGCCGCACGATGGCGATTCCGACTGCCACGACCATGCTCGTGCCAATCGACTGCCCGATGCGACAAACAAGAAGCCAGCCAAACGTGGCGGAGAAGGGGGCAAGCAACGAAGCGATCCCGGCGATGACCAGCCCGACGAGAAAAATGCGTTTTCGCCCAAACATATCGCTGGCCTTGCCCATCACGGGCTGCGCGATTGCGCTCGTTATGTAGAACGAAAACAGAATCCAGGAAACGGTAGCAAAGTCCAAAGCATACACTTGTTGCAGTCTGGCAATGGCAACGGCGATCATCGATGAATTTAGCGGATTCAGCAAGATGCCCAGTCCGACGGCGACCATCAGCCACTTTTGACGAATCTCCATGTTTGTTCCTCCCATACGTTATTGCTGTCATCGTACGGGAAACCCTTCATTTATTCCAACGCATTTGATGCTATACTTTCATTGATTAAAAGGAATGAATGGAAGGGGGATGGCGGCATGGAACTTTTGCAGTTGCAATATTTTCTCACGGTAGCCAGGCTGGAGCATGTGACCGAGGCTGCCCGAAGCCTGCATGTGACGCAATCGTCATTAAGCAAAACGATTCAGCGGCTGGAAGAGGACTTGGGGGCTCCACTATTCGATAGAGTGGGCAGAAGGCTGCGTTTAAACGAGCACGGCAGCCGATTTTTACTCCGGGCTGAGCGGGCTTTGCTGGAACTGGAAGAAGGCAAACGGGAAATTCGCGATTGGACCCAGGCTGAGTACGGAACACTCAAGTTGGCGGTAACCAATGCGAGCACGCTGCCCGGGATTTTGAGTGAATTTCGGAAACAATGGCCGATGATTCACTTTCACGTCCAAATGGTGACTACGCAAGAGATGCTGGCGGCGCTCAGGCGCGGGGAGGCGGACTTTTGCCTGTCGTCTTTTCCGGTACAGGACGACGAAATCCAATGCCAGACATTGTTTCTCGATCCGATTCTCGTCGCTGTGCCCAAAAACCACCGACTGGCTGGACGGCGAAGTGTCGCTTTGGCTGAGCTGCAAGGCGAGTGGTTTGTCGGAGTCAAACGGGGGTATGCCACACGCGACTTGGTGGATGCGGTTTGCCACGAAGCCGGATTTGAGCCTGCCTATGTGTACGAGGGCGATGAACCTGCGAGGCTCGTCACTTTCGTGGAAGCAGGGATCGGCATTGCTTTTATTCCGTGCACAGGGAGGAGCCTGCACGAACAAGTCCACTATTTGCGAATCGAGGATCAGCGGCTGGCACGAGAGATTACGTTGCTATGGCACAAAAGTCGGTATATTTCCCGTGCTGCGCAACATTTTCGCCGCGTCGTGGAAGCGTATTTCGCCGATGTGACCGGAAATGCCGTGCTGTCTTTTTGCCAAGCCGATTCTCCGCCGGACTGCTCTTGCTGATGCCAGTCCAGGTCAAGCAAGCCGAAGCCATGCTGCCAGCCCGAGTGGAGCATGGCTTCGGCTTTTGGAACTTGGACGATGCATTCACCGGCGTCTTGACACTGGAGCAGTTTCCCGCCATGTGGACATGAAAAACCCCGTTTCCTTGCGAACGGCAAGCTTTTGCCAGACGCAGGAAAGCGGGGATTTTTTTGTGGAAAAAGGCTAGGCAGATGTCTGTTTGCTTGGTTGACTTTGCCTGGTTCGCGCATTCGCCACCAAACTGAGCAAAATCAGCGCGAGGTTAAAGGCCATGGCGATTGTAACTCCTGCGGCCATGGACATTCCGGCGGTTTGGCTCATGGCGACTACGGCTCCGCCGATCCCGACCGCCACGCCGGGGGTAAAGGAGTCCGCGAATTGCAGGTTGCCAGATACTTGACCAGCTTCCCCTTCCCTGACCAGAGTGAAGGCGACTGTTCCGCTTACGGTATGCGCCAATCCGATGCCGATCCCGATGATGACTTCCCCGATCACCGCCATCGCAATCGTCAGGGATGGCACCCACAGCATGACGCCGATCCCGACAAGCATCAGCAAAATCCCGAGCGTGATTCGCTTCGAGCGTCCGCGACCTTGATCGGCTGCGTCCCAGCGAGCCTGCAAAATCGCCACGATGCACCAGCTGAACGCCGCGCTTGCCACGATCAGCCCCGCTTTGTCCGGAGCAAGCCCTTTCGTTTTTGTCAAAGCGAGCACGAGAAAATTTTGCGTGCAGACATAGGCGGCGAAAAAGAGTCCGCGGGAAGCGAGCAGAGCCGACAAGCCAGTTTGAAAAGTAAAGGTTCCTGAGGGCAGCAGCTTGCGGAGAGGTTGAACCATCAAAGCGAGGCCCACGATGATGAGCGCGACTCCCCATGCTTGCGGCAGCATGCCAAGTCCGCTCAAAAACAGCCCGGTTCCGACCGCGAGCAGCACAGACAGGCCGACCACGCCGGATTCGTCTTTCGCTGGAACAGCGGGGATCGTCAGCTTGCGGAAGGCAGGCAGCGTGAGAAGCACGGCAAGAAGCATGAAAGGCAGCACGCCCCAAAAGACGAATCGCCACGAAAAGTGTTCGGCAATCAATCCGGCTACATAGGGCCCGAGCATGGAGGGGAGCACGTAAGCAGTGCCTAGTGAACCCAATATTTTGGCGCGAAGTTCATCGGGATAACTCAGCGAGATGGCCGTGTACATGCAAGTGTACATGGCTCCCGCACCGAAGCCTTGCAAGACGCGCGAACCGATCATGACGTACATGTTGGAAGCGATGGCGGCTGCGACGAGTCCGAGCGCGAACAAAGCGACAGCGATGGTGAAAAGCAGGGCAGGCCCTTTTCGGTCAATCTGACGGCCGACCACGAGCGTACCGACAATTTGCGCCAGCAAATAAGCGCTGAATATCCAGCCGAACAAATGAATCCCTTGCAAATCGCCAGCAATGACCGGAGCGACTGTTGTGACGGCCAATCCTTCGAAACCGATCGCCATCGCTGACAAAATGATCCCAATCGATAAAGCAAGATAACGCGGGCCAAAAATGCTTTGTGCAGACAAGCTGGTCACCTTCCTTCGCGGATTGTAAACAGAGCGGCCAAGTATCCGGATACTTTGTAAAGAAATTTCTTTAATTAACAAATTATACCTGTGCTTTGACTTTGTCAATATTTTTCTTTATAATCTAGACAGTCCGAATTTTGAAGGTGATGGGATTGAAAAAGTCGAACACAAATGCAAAAGACGGGGCAGAAAGAACGAGGCGGTCGATCATCAATCTGCTCAAGCAAAACGGCGCCATGGACGCCAATCAGCTGGCGAGCGAGCTGGGGGTGACCGCCATGGCGGTGCGGCAGCATTTATACGACCTGCAAGAGCAAAGGCTCGTCACTTTTTCCGAGGAACCGCGCTCAATGGGCCGACCGGCCAAAATGTGGGCGTTGACCTCTGAGGCAAACCGCCTGTTTCCGGACGGCTATGCCGATTTGACTGTCAGCTTGATCGAATCGATGAAGGAAGCTTTCGGCGAGGAAGGCTTGGAGAAGCTGATTGAAATTCGCAACCGCAAGCAAGTGCTGGACTATCAGAGCAAGGCGCCGCTTAGCTTGCCGTTGCAGGAAAAATTGCTTGCTTTGGCCAAATCGCGGACGGATGAAGGCTATATGGCAGAGATCATTGCCAACGAAGACGGCTCGTTTTATTTTGTCGAGAAGCACTGTCCGATCTGCGAGGCGGCAAGGGCCTGTTCCGGCTTGTGCAACAAGGAACTGGAGATGTTTCAGGCCGTGCTCGGCGCTGGCTTGACGATAACGCGGGACGAACATATTTTGGCTGGGCATAATCGCTGTGTGTACCGGATCGTTCCTCAGGCCGATTCTGTCTGAATGTTTCGGCACAGCTTGCTGTGCGCTGTTGCTCCACAGGACTCGTAACAAAAGCGGGCTTGGCTACGGGTTACGGGTCTTGCGGGTCTATTTTCGCTATTCTTGACTTTAATTTCACGTGTGTTACAATAAAATGCAGAAAAGAACCTCTGGGCGCAAAGATGAGCCAGAAGTTCGCAAAGCCACTTGCGCTGGCGAGTAGGTCGCAGAAGCGTGCGAGTGGACGTGCCTTTGTTTTGCGGGTGTAGTTCAATGGTAGAACTCCAGCCTTCCAAGCTGGTCGCGTGGGTTCGATTCCCATCACCCGCTCCATAGCGTTTGGCGGTGTAGCTCAGCTGGTTAGAGCGTTCGGTTCATACCCGAAAGGTCGGGGGTTCGATTCCCTCCGCCGCTACCTGATCTGATTGTGTCCATGGCGGTCGTGGCGAAGGGGTTAACGCACCGGATTGTGGCTCCGGCACTCGTGGGTTCAAGTCCCATCGATCGCCCCATACAGCAAAAGGGAAAAGCCCAGCAGGTTCTTGCACGAGCCTGGCTGGGCTTTTTTGTGTTCTCGTCTTTTCGCGGGAAACAGCTTCTCCCAGCTTACGGAAAAGGATGCGGCTGGAAAAAGTGAATCCGGTTGCCAAAAGGGTCTGTCACAGACACTTCATGCGTTCCCCATGACGTCTTTTCCAAACCCGGCCGGGCGTATTTGTACGACTTGCCAGCCAGTGTCTGGTGAAGCAGCTCGATGTCCTCGACCTGCACGCGGATCGCCGCACCCGGGCACGCATCTCCGTGATGCTCAGTCAGATGCAGCACGCAGTCAGGCGAGGAGACTTGCATGTACAGCGGAAAATTGTCCTCATAGCGATGCTCCCAATCGACCTGAAATCCGAGAAAGTCGACGTAAAATTCCTTCGCTTTTGCTTCGTCAAAAATGCGAAAAATCGGCATAACGGCAAGCGTCATCTTTTCACAAGCCTCCTTCATGTAGGAATCGCAATCTCTTCATACCATTCCATGCGACCACCCCGATTTCCTATCAGCTAGAAAAGAGAGAGAACTGTTAACCGCAAGCGCTCACATCCCCGTTCATGCAAAACGTCGAGACGTGTTTCACAGAAAAAAGCGTGCCGAGTCCCCGGTGGACTGACACGCTTTTTCGGTTACATTCCTTTTTTCTCCAGGACATGTGACGGAGCAAACAGTTTGCGCCATTTGATTTGCGGCACGCAGATGGCAGCCAGGATCATCAGAACGCCGCTCCACTGGGAGAGAGTAACTGTTTCATGCAACACGAAGCTGGACAAGAGAACGACCGTCGGCAATTCGACTGCGCTCAAAATCGTCGCAAGCCCGTTGCCGATCCGGGGTACGCCTACAGCCAGACAAAAGATCGGGATGACGGAGCCGAATACAGCGACCAGCAAGCCGAGCGGCAGCAGACCTTCCAGCAGGCGTCCGTTGAGCAAAAACGTTGGCGGATAGACGATGGACAACATGACGGCAGCCATGCTGATCGTAATCGCGCTGCGCAAGTAAGGATTCATGCCGGGCAGGACGCGGCCGCTGAAGAAAATGACCAGGGCAAAGGTAGCGCCAGACAGCAGTCCGTAAATCAGGCCAGTGACGCTCACGTTTTGCAAGCCGCCTTCGCTAAGCCCGCTGGCGAGCACCGTTCCGCCTCCCAGCATGAGCAGCGAAACCCATTTGGCAGCTGACGGCCACTTGCGATCGACCACAGATTCGAGCAAAACCCCGATCCAGGTGAATTGGAACAACAGGACGATCGCGAGCGAAGCAGACACGCGGCTGACAGCCTGATGGTAAAAAATGCTGGTAGAAGCCATCATCAGACTGACAGGCGCGAGGATCAGCAAGTATTTGAACTGGAATCGTTCCCGCGAGAAGAACAAGGCCGCCACAATCATGATCAAGCCGCCGAAAACCAGTTGACTTCCGCTCATTTCATAGGGAGTGAAGCCCAGGGCAAATGCGTGTTTCATGAACAGCGACAACACGCCATAGCTGCATGCGCCAAACAAAACGAACAGAACAGAACGCCAGTATGTCATAGGTAAAAATTCCTTTCTTATGACTAAACTCGGTTGAATAATGCCTATTGTACACCAGTAAGAAAAATGGTACAATGAAAAATTTAGCTTTGCTTTATTGTGTTACTGAGGTAATCAACTATCTAGGTAACTCACTACTATGGTAGCGAAGGAAAGTATCTGAAACGCTTATATTGAGCATGAATACATAGCCGTTTGGCGGCAATTCCGGTACACTACTCTATATGTGTGGCACATGGCAAACTCGGTGGAGGCAGAAAAAATGAAACAGGGGATCTTTTATGCGGTTGCGGCGTATTTTGCATGGGGTTTGCTCCCTCTGTACTGGAAGCTGTTTCAGTCAATGGGTGCATGGGAAATCCTCGCTCACCGCATCGTCTGGTCCGTTCTTTTTGTCGCAATCATTATTCAGGTAACGAAACGCTGGAAGACGATGTGGGGCTCGGTAACCGGGGGGAAGATGTTCGCGGCTCTTGCCATTTGTTCGCTTCTGATCAGTGCGAACTGGCTGATTTACATTTGGGCGGTCAATAACAACCAGATCATGCAAACAAGCCTCGGCTATTACATGAACCCGTTGTTTACCGTGTTGCTCGGCGTCATCTTTTTAAAAGAAAAAATGCACGCAGGGCAGTGGGTTGCGCTCATTCTGGCAGCCTGTGGCGTCCTGTTTGTCACCTTTCAATACGGCGAAGTTCCGTGGATCGCGCTCTCTTTAGCCGTGACGTTCGCATTTTACGGTCTGGCGAAAAAGCTCGTAAAGCAAGAAGCGATGATCGGGCTTGCCTGGGAGACTTTGTTTGTCGCTCCAATCGCTCTCGGCTATTTGCTTATGCTCCAGGCGAACGGAACGGAGACGATCGCGACTCTCGCCTGGTGGCAAATGTTGCTGCTTGCGCTCGCAGGAGTTGCGACTGCGATGCCGCTGTACTGGTTTGCGCAGGCTGCCGTGCGCTTGCCGCTGTCGATTGTCGGCTTCATCCAGTATTTGTCTCCGACGATTTCTTTGCTCACGGCCGTCTTCCTTTATAAAGAACCGTTTACAACCACGCATTTGATCAGTTTTGCCTGCATCTGGTCTGCGCTGATCATTTTTACCGCAAGCTCGATGCGCAAAAAACCGGCCGCTGCTCCGATCAAACAGGAAGTGGCGATCAAAAAGCAGGCGTGAACGTGAACGAAAAAAACTCCTGACCAGTTCCGAGGCATATGCTTCGTCCGGTCAGGAGTTTTTTGTTTGCGCAAAAGCTTAGGCTTGCTGTTTGCGGCGATACGCGCCATGGTCGGTTGGACCGACGTACTGATTGAGGGCAAAGGAGTGGCGAATCGCTTCTGTAATGAAATCTTTCGCGACAGCAACGGCTCCGCGCACGGAGTTGCCTTTTGCCAGCTCGGCACAAATCGCAGCCGAGAATGTGCAGCCTGCTCCGTGTGTAAACGTAGTGTCAATGCGCTCGGACTCAAGCACTTCAACGGATTGGCCGTCATAGAAAACGTCGACGGCATGGCCGCCTTCCAGCTTGGTGCCGCCTTTTACGACAACGTAAGCGGTGCCGAAGTCATGAATGCGTTTTGCCGCTTCTTTCATATCATCAACGCTTTTCAGCGCGCCCATCTCACTGAGGATGCCCGCCTCGAACAAGTTCGGGGTTGCCACAGTCGCACGCGGAAGCAGAACTTCACGCAAGCTGATGGCGATTTCCGGGTGGAGCGCTTCAGCGCCTTTACAGATCATCACCGGGTCAACGACAACGTTTTTCAATTGGTATTGTTCTATTTTGCGGCTAGCAAGCTCTACCAGTTCGGTTGTACCGAGCATGCCCGTTTTTGCTGCGTCTACGCCGATTCCGGCCAGTACCGTCTCGATCTGCTTTTCGAGGATGGCCACATCGATCGGAAACACTTCATGGTTCCAGTTGTTGTGCGGGTCTTGGGCCACGATGACAGTAAGCGCTGTCAATCCGAATACGCCAAGCTCCTGAAACGTTTTGAGGTCTGCTTGTTGTCCAGCTCCGCCGCTGGTATCGGAGCCTGCAATCGTGAGTGCTTTTTTCATGGTCATTTTGATTATCTCCCTTATGTGCAGCAGCGAAGTGAATGCAGATCTTTACTGTCATGCACTGTAATGTCTCCCTCTATATTAAGAGGAAAAAAACGGCGATGTCAATAATATCTCCACAAATAAAAAACCGCTTCCCCGAGATGAGGAGCGGTTGCAGATGTGTGTATGCAATTAATTGGAAGCAGCGTGGTGGAAGGAAAAGCTGATTGGCGTGGACAGAGTGCGGGAGCGCTTGGTAGCGAGCTGTTTGGCTTGCTTCGCTGCTTCAAACATGCTTGGTGCCTTGATGATTTCCACCCATCTGCGCGTTGCGGTTTCAAATAAAAAGCGGTAGATTGTCATCGGTCATCGACCCTCCGTGTTTTCTTCACTCTCTTATTGTAGTACGGATTTGGCAGCAGTTGGTTACGCGTTTGTTACATGATTTTGAAGATCTTGCATCTTTTTTGTAACAAAACAAGGGAAAAATTGTTTTTCAAAAAGCCGTTACGTTTTGAACGTTTTTGCGTCTTTAGTATGAGAAATGAACGAATGAGGTGCTGTAAAAGATGGCCAACACAAAAGGAGAGCTGACAGTAACCGGGGTCAATCACAGCTACGGAACAGGGAAACTCAGGGTGCCCGTACTGTTTGATATTAACCTGCACATCAACCGCGGCGAGTTTGTGGCTCTGTGCGGTTCGTCCGGTTCAGGGAAGTCCACACTGCTGAATCTGCTCGCGGGCCTGACCAAGCCGGAAGAAGGAAGCGTGACGGTAAGCGGAGAGGAGATCTCCAAGTTTAGCGAAAACCAGTTATGTCTGTTTCGGCGCAAAAACATGGGCTTCATTTTCCAGTCGTACAATTTGCTGCCCAACCTGACTGCGCTGGAAAACGTGGAGCTTCCGCTGATCTTCGCGGGCGAAAGCGTCAAGAAGCGTCGGGCGAAAGCGACGGAGATTTTGAATCGCGTCGGGCTGGATGGGCGGATTCATCACCGTCCAAACGAGCTGAGCGGTGGTCAGCAGCAGCGTGTCAGTATTGCGAGAGCGCTGGTCAACCAGCCGGATATCATTTTGGCTGACGAACCGACGGGGAACCTCGATTCGAAGACGGAGCAAGAAATCCTTCATCTTATGAGGGAAATGAACAAGGAAAATGGGACTACGTTCATCATCGTTACCCATGAGCAGGAAGTAGCAGAACAGTCCGACCGCGTGATTTACTTGCAAGACGGCCGGGTTGTACAAAAAAGGACGAGACCAGCGTAGGCGAGGGTATGAGGTGAACATATTGTGAAGGTAATAGATTCGTTTCGCATCGTCTGGAGAAATCTGTGGCGAATGAAGCTGCGGACGGCTCTGACGTCCGTCGGTGTAATGATCGGAACGGCGGCCATTGTCGCCATGATGGCGCTCAGTCTGGGCCTGAAGGAAAGCGCTGTGAAAAGCTTGGAAAACTTCGGGAACCTGACGGAAATGGACGTCGAGCCGATGTATTACAATCAGGAAAAGGACGAGCCGATCCCGGATGACCAGCGCAAGAGGCTGAACATGGAAGCCGTGCAAGAACTGAAAAAGATCCCGGGAATCGCCAGCGTCATGCCCGTCAAGCGGCTGAACGAGCAGGCGAAGCTCAAAGTAGGCAGGCGCGAGGGCTACGTGGAGCTGGTAGGGGTAGACGTGAATGAATCGGCTGCCTACCGGAAAAACGATGTGGAAAAAGGGAACTATTTGACAGGCTCTCCGCAGGAAGTTGTTGTGGCATACGATGTTCCAAGAGAAATGCGCGATGTGGAAAAAGAAAAACGCGAGGCGCGCAGACGAAATTCCGGAGGCGGCAGGCAGTCCGACATGCCGCCGGATATGATGGGCGGCGGTGGCGAGGGAGCAGCCTTCAACATCGTCGACAAAGCGGCCACACTCGTTTTGACGCGGGAATACCGCATCGACGACGAACCGAAGTTTGAGAAAAAAGAACTGCGGGTGAGAGTCGTCGGACAGTTGCGCAAATCGGAAAACTTCCGATACTCCAGCGCTGTGTACGTGCCGCTCAGTGTCGTCAAAGAGCTGAACGATTGGGTCAACCGCAGCCGGGGCAACGAGAGCGATGAAGGCTCACCGCGCCGTACGCGCGAGCAAGCGAAGAAAGACACGTTCGAATTTGACCAGATGACCGTCAAGGTGGAATCGCGCGAGCAGGTAGAGAGCGTCGTCAAAGCCTTGAAAGAAAAAGGCTACGAAGTCTGGTCGCCAGCGCGCGAGCTGGAAACGATCAACAAATTTTTCTTCGTGATTCAGATGGTCTTGGGCGGTATCGCGGCGATCTCCTTGCTGGTAGCCACGATCGGGATCGTCAATACGATGATCATGTCGATTTTGGAGCGAACGAAAGAAATCGGCATCATGAAAGTGATTGGCGCAACGGTATTCAACATTCGCTGGCTGTTCCTGATGGAGTCGGGCTTTATCGGTCTGATCGGTGGATTGGCCGGGCTTGGCATGGCCTGGGGCGCTGTAGAACTGGTGAATTATTTCGGAGCCTCGGGCGGCATCATGGACAGTTTGAACATGGGGTATGGCGGAGGCGGACCGGAAGGCGAACCGAGCAAATTGGCAGTCATTCCAGCCTGGCTGGCACTGTTTGCCATCGGCTTCTCCTTTGTTATCGGTTTGCTCGCAGGGATTTTCCCGGCTATTCGGGCTTCCCGTTTAAGCGCACTTCAAGCGATTCGATCAGAATAAGAAATGTGGGGAACGAAGATGAACAAGAAAAAATGGATCATACTGGCAGCAATCGTGGTCGTTCTGGGAGGGGGCGGCTACGGTGGCTACGCATACTACCAGTCGCAAAACACGGTGGCAGAAGAACCGCCGGCAGAAGAGCCTTCCTTCCCGACGGCTGTCGTAGATGTAGGGGAAGTGAAGAAAACGATTTTCTCTTCCGGGACCGTGGAAGCAAAAGCGCGTGAGGAAGTCCGGTCCGAGAGCAGCGGCAAGGTGCAGAAACTGCTCGTGAAAGAAGGACAAGCGGTGAAAAAAGGCGACGTGCTGTTTACCGTAGACAGCATGGACGCCCAGCTTGAATTGCAAAAGCTGGAGCTGGGGATCACCCGCTCGCAAAAAGAGTTGAGTGAGCTGAAAAACAAGAAAGACCGGATTGTCTCCAACAAAGCCGGGAAGGTGAAAGAGCTGCTCGTGAAAGAAGGAGACTCGGTTACTCCTGACACGGTTGTAGCGAAGCTGGTCAACACCGACAATTTGAAAATTGTCGGGAAGTTTACGGCGTTTGAAGCGGATCAGTTCCGCGTCGGCCAGCCTGTGAAGGTGTTTGTCACCGCCTCCCTCTATTATGTGGATGGAGTGGTGACGAAGGTCGACAAGATCGGGAAAAAGGAAAAAGGCGTGGGTGGCGTTCACGACGTCGAAGTGCTGGTCAAGAAGCCGGGTGCACTCTACGCAGGAGATATCGGGCAAGTTCAGTACACAGACCCTAAAGGGGTGCTGTACATGAGTCAGCAAGCCACTCCGTTTGAATTGTCGGATGAAATGGAGATTTTGGCCGGAACGCATGGCAAGATCGGAAAAGTGGAGATTGACAAGGAAGACGAAGTCAAAAGCGGACAGCTTTTGTTCAAAATGGATTTGACCGATTCCGAGCTGGAACTGAAAGACAAAGAGCTTTCCTTGAAAGAAGCGCTGCTGAACCTGGAGCAGAAAAAGCGGGAAATCGCCAAAAAGCAAGTGGAAGCGCCGATCAGCGGGGTCATCACGAAGCTGAATGTCAAAGAAGGCGAAACCCCTGGTTCTGAGCCAGTTGCCGTTATTATGGATACTTCCTCTGTTTACTTTGTAGCTGCGGTAGATGAGATGGATATTCCAGCGATCAAGCTCGGCCAAAGCGTAGATGTTTACTTGAATGCTTTTGGCAACAAGCCGTTCAAAGGGAAAGTCACCGAGCTTCCGAAAGAAGGGACAAAAGAGGACAAGTCTGTTCGCTTCGCCGTCAAGGTGGAGTTGAGCGAGGCTGCCGATATGAAGCACGGCATGACGGGTGATTGCGATATTTACGTCGGGCAAAAAGACAACGTGAAGCGATTGCCGCTGAATGCCGTTGAGGTCATGGAAGCAGGACATGCAACCGTCATGGTCAAAGACCCGTCGTCTGGAGAGCCGACACCGAAAGAAATTGAGATCGGACTGGAAGGCGCGGACTTTGTAGAGATTGTCAATGGCCTGAATGAAGGCGAAGAAGTATTGATGATGAATCCGGAAGGCATGTAAGAATTACAGCACGAGCATGCAACGAGAAAAGACAACAGCCTTGTGTACCCGTCTTGCAAACGGATCGCGTTGGCTGTTGTCTTTTTTAGCGATAGCGGGTCAATGAAAGTCTCTCGCAGACGTTTGAGGTCAAGCTTTTCAAAGGATGAGCCACCAGCTGGCCTGTCTCGCGGCTGAACTGCTCAACTGCCGGACCCATGGACAGCTGCGCCGCTGCCAAGGCTATACCAGGGCGGGCAAGTTGAAGGTGATGGAGCGCTTCCTTTATTTTGGCGCAGTATGCTTCTTGTCTGTTTGCCATCAGCAGGTCAAACGAATTTTCGATGATGTGAAGCTCGATTGCGGGATCGCTCCCGGCTGCTTGCGCGTAGCTCCGCAAGCGGTTCATGGTCGGCTCGACTGTGGCCGGGTTGCTGAACAAAAGCAGCTTCGCACCGGGATCAAGCGACAGCTCCTGAAGAAGCGGGCCGTCTATGGTGAAAATGGGAACCGCGAAGCTGGCCTCGTCTTCTGGGGTTAGGTAAGAAGCGTACTGGGTGCAGGTGATGATCACGGCGTCTGCCGAACATTGACTCATCCACTGCAAATGGTCGCGCAGTTTCGCGTGCGCCTGCTCAATTGCAAGGGCAACAGCTCCTGTGCTT
Organism: Brevibacillus sp. HD3.3A; assembly: GCF_013284375.2. NCBI lineage: Bacteria > Bacillati > Bacillota > Bacilli > Caryophanales > Paenibacillaceae > Brevibacillus > Brevibacillus sp. HD3.3A. Next base: position 4,010,991 of record NZ_CP085874.1, on the reverse strand, counting down.
TGCAAAAGAATGCCCGGATCGACGAAATGAACAAGTTCGACGTCGAGCGCGGCGAAGGCATCGGCTAAAAGCGCAATATTCGAATGGTGCGCGTGCAAGCAGGCAATTCGCTTCATCGGCTGGCATCCGGCTGCAAAGAGGTTGGCGTGGCTTCCTTGCGGGCGATGAAGCGCAGTCGCTTGTAGTCCATGACCCAGCTGCCAGCGTGGAAAAGCGCCGGGCGCAGCAGCTCCGTCACCTCTTCGCGGATGTCCGTCCTCGCTTGCGCGGACAGTCCCGCGAAAAAAGGGCTGCAAAAGGAATCCAGCCAATGCTGTAATCCCTGATCGCCATCTGGCAGGGTGGTTGGTCTGTCGAAGTGGGAGGCCAGTGTGACGCGGAAGCCCTGCTTTTCCAAAAGGGCAGTGTACTCGCCGATGCTTGGAAAATACCAGGGAGAGCGCTCATCTGCCGAAATATTGTGCCGACTCAATGCGATCCGCAAAGCTTGGAGGATGTATTCGCAGTTGCCTTTTCCGCCAAGCTCGGCAACGAAGCGTCCGCCGGGAACGAGCAGCTGCCAGACAGACTGAATCACTTCCTGCGGCTTTTTCATCCAGTGCAGCGCCGCATTGGAAAAAACAGCGTCATACAGCTCGTTTGATTGATAGGAGTGGGCATCGGCTACGGAAAAGGCAATCTGTGGATATTTTTGTTTGGCTGTCTCGATCATGCTTGCGGAAAAGTCGATGCCTGTCACCTTGGCGCCAGCCTCTACCAGTTGCGCGCTCAAATCCCCGGTGCCGCAGCCTACATCGAGAATGTTTTCGCCGGGCACGGGGGAAAGCCACTCCAAAAGTCCTTTGCCATAAGCGGACACAAAACTCATCTTGTCATCGTAGAGCTTGGCATTCCATTGATTCGTGAGACTCATCTGTCTCCCTCCTTTTCTCTTGTTTTACCAGTTTTATAGGTATAAATCAAATCTATAAAAATGATCAAACGAATAGTTTTTACCTATGTGCATGGCGCGGAATTTTTTCAAACGGCACAGGAAACTAGGCTCATTTTGTCGAAGAAAGACGAGTGGAAACACTACAGCGAATGCAAAGAAAGGTAGAGAATATTCCGTGAAAAAATGGGTTGTAAAAGCACTTCTTGTGTGTCTGGCTACTGGCACCTTTTTGTCGGGAGTATCGGCTCCGCCAGCCATGGGAGCAGGGGCTGCAACATCTATGAAGAAAAACAGCCAAGTAGCAAAGCCCGTTTCGCAGCCTGTTCACAATATGATTATCTTTAACGACTATCAAGTGGCTGGCCAGGATTCAGGAGGGTGGAACTGGGTAAAAAATGACGAATTTATCCTTCCGCCAGATACTCCTCTCGATATCGACCTGCTGCAAACGACGTATGGTAGCGGCACGAACCTCAATAAAAGCGAGGTGATGCTTGACGGTGTTGCCATGCCGGAGTACCAGGCCGAACAGCAGTCTTCGCAAAGCACGTTCCGTTGGCAAGTTCCCCGCTTTTCCATTCCGGCTGCCAAATTGACGGCTGGCCTGCATACACTCACGTTTGTCGTATCAGATGCCAAAGGGCAGAAAAGCACCGTGCATGTGCGCTTTCAAGTAGAAGCGCAAAACTACCCGAGCGTTTTTGAAGGGGAGAAGGCTGAGGGCGAGGAAGTTCCAGCCGGCCGTCAGACAGTTATTTTCGGCATGATGGGCTCTACGAATTTTGCCAGCACGGTTCCGGGAACGTGGAAAATGACCAACAAAGCAACAGGTGCCGAGCTTAAAGCGGTACCGGGAACCGTTTTTGCGACGGGAACGCTGGCAAATGGAGAATACGATCTCGTGTTCACTCCCGATGACATGAGCATGAGCATCTGGACGACAAATATTCGCGTCGGCATGGCGGAACTGTACATGGGAACGGACGCCAATGGTCAAAAGCTCTCGCAAGGCCAGCAAATCTCTGCCCCTGCGGCTCCGGGAGTGGTTCCGCTGTATTCTCCCGTTGCCGGACGCTGGTCGGCGAATGGGACAGGACAGACTTTGACCGACTCCCAGCATTTCGAGGTGGCGATTCCGGAAATGATGGCGGGAATGACGATGACGGTCACTTTTGAGCCGAATCAGACAACCAATCCTGACAACATCTGGGGCAGCTCAGCAACGGAAGTAAAAATTCAGGTTCCCGGTGCGCCCAACTCGTGTGATTCAGCGAGTGCAACTGCGACGATGGATGTGCTGATGCAGCAAAATGCGCAATCCTCGATGATGGTCGAGCGGGAAAATTTGTCCTCGTCCGATATTACCGTGAAGCTTTACCAAAGACCTGTACATGTGATCTGGCTGGCGACAGCGGCGGAGCATGTGGAGCATGGCAGTGAAGCGTCAGACGACGAAGGGCCGGGCTTCTGGGCCGTTGACAACGTGGTGGTGGATGAATCGAAGCTGAACTGGGATCATACAGCGCTCCTGCTGTCCAGCTACAAGCCAGGCCGGCTCAAGGTGAACTATTACAGCAAGCGGGAGCCTCGCCAGTCGTGGTGCGGCTATATTCAAGTAATTGAAGATGTCCGGCCAATCCCGGCTGTCCCCGCCTGCGACAAGGATGAATCAGGCTTGGCTCCTACCCAATCGCCGCTGCTGTTGATCAACAATCGCGGCAAGGAATATCGCGACGGGCAGACCATTTCAGTCAATTCCTTGGCAGAGCTGGACAATGACAGAGAGCTGCGGCTAAAAGCTACGTACGCAAAACGCAGCGGAAACAAAAAGCTGCGGGATGGAACGGGGCGCAACGGCACGGCTTACTACATGCCGAACCTCGTCTGGACGTACGGAGAGACGCCAGTTGGCTCCAATCAGACGACTGTTGGAGCGACGATTTCATCCGACAACACGGTTCAAGTGTTTTATGAAGGACAGGAAATCGCGCTTTTCGAGTCAGACCCGGATGATGAATACGAAGATGAGGGAATGTCATCCCTCGATTTGCGGCAAATTATCGAGGACAACGACGGAAAAGCAGGCGTCTACACAATCAAGGTGACCAACCATCTTACGTACAAGACTTGCTCGCTTGTGCTAAAAGACAAAAAATACGTGAAAGACTTGAACGTCCAGGAACGAAATGAAACCATGTCTCTGAAAGTAGAAGTGAAATAAGCAAACGTCCCCCTTGCAATTGGCAGGGGGGTTTTTGTTGGGAAAAGTGCTCAAAGGGGAGGGCAAGCGAGATGACCAGTGAACAGATCGCCATTCTGAAACAGTTCGGTTTTTGCATCGAAGGGGAGCAAGTGAAACATTTGAAGCTGGGAATCGTAACAGACAGTAAGGAATTTGTACGCTTTTCCACGCCTGAGCAGTTGCGGGAGCATATCAAACAGCTGCTTCGCAATCAGTGTTTATGGAAGCAAAAGCGCGGCGAGCAATAGAAACAGAAGAGCGGAAAGGTGTGGGAGGGATTGGGACAGATGGAGTCGAGAGCATATTTGCAGCAGGAGCTGGCAGCGGTAGAAGCATGGGAGAAAGATCAAAACGACTTGTGGTTTTGGGAAAAGCTGGGCAGGCTTCCTTTCGTCTGGCTGGATAAAATAACGCCCAATTTCGTCAGGGATAAGCTGGGAACGGCAGTAGACGAGATGGCGGCATTTCTTGAAACGGGAGGGACGTATCTCGTTTCGGATGCGGCGATTTACAGCAAGTTCGCTCAGCGGCTTGAGCAGGAGCAATCCGGTTCGAGGCAGCCGCGAGCAGAAGAGGTCGCAGGAGCGCCGCTTGTGCTCATGGATGAAGTGGCTCTTAATCTGAAAGAGTCGCGGGCGACTTTTGCCACGGTGCAAGGTGCGACGACGGGGATCGGCGGAATTTTTACATTGGCTATCGACATTCCGTTGCTTTTGGGCACCTCGTTGAAAGTATTGCAAGAAATGGCCCTCTGCTACGGATATCGGCCAGAAGAAAAGCGAGAGCGCCTGTTCGTGGTCAAGTGTCTTCAATTTGCTTCCTCGGATATTGTCGGGAAAAAAGCGATTTTGGCTGAGCTTTCCCGGTTTGACGAGCCAGCTGCGCAGAAAGACGTCATCGCGCAATTGCAAGGCTGGCGGGAGGTCGTCGTGACGTACACCGAAAATTTCGGGTGGAAAAAGCTGTTTCAGCTGGTACCGATTGCGGGTATTTTGTTCGGAGCGTACTTGAATCGTTCAACCGTACAGGATGTCGCCGAAGCGGGGAGAATGCTTTACCGCAAGCGGCGAATCCTGGAGCGATTGCGGGCACAAGAAACAGCGCAGCGTGATTAAGCCAGGTCTTCGGCTGTCAGCGCGAAAATCAGATGATCTTCCCACACGCCGTTGATCTGCAAGTAGTGCAAGGACAACCCTTCCTTGCGAAAACCGTTTTTCTCCAAAACGCGAATAGAGGCCGTATTGCGAGGCATGACAGCGGCTTGCACGCGGTGCAAACCGGCTTCTTGAAAGGCGAAAGCGAGAGCGAGCCTGACGGCGGCTGTCGTGTAGCCTTTTTGGTTGCAGCTTTGATCCATGAAGTAACCGATGGTTGCGTTTTGCCAGGCGCCGCGTACGACGTTTGACAGGGCAACACGGCCGATCATGTCGTCCGTTTCGCGCAGAAAGACGCCAAAAGCGTAGCCTGTGCCAGCGGCAAAGTCTTTTTCCGCCTGGGCGATTTGTTCCTGTTGGCCCGTGAGCGTCAAAAAGGAAGACGACCGAATCGGTTCAAAAGGTTGCAAAAAAGCATGATTACGCAGCCGAAGCTCAAGAAGCTCGGCTGCGTCGTCCATGCCCAGAGGTCGCAGATAGACCGTTTCTGTATGTAGCGTCATGATATCAATCCTCCCTGGAAAAAGTCGGATCGACATTGTACCATGACTTGATTTAAGTGGAAAGGCTTTTTCTTTTCAGCGGCCTTCTGGTCTTAGCCCAGCAATTCGGAGAAAGAAACGCCAAACGCCTTGCAGGTTTCCACTTCTTTCGCTGTAGGGGACAGCTCGATTTTCAAGCCTTCAAGTGGTGTTTCCGCACCGCGCTCGCTCGCTTTTTTCAAGAGAGTATCTACGGCAGCGCCAACGTGCTCGTAAGCGGAATCGCAGGAACCGAATGCGACTACTTTTTTGCCAGTCAGATCGATGTCGTCCATCTCTTCGTAGAAGTCCAGGCACTCGTCCGGAAGATCGCCGTCGCCCCAAGTGTAAGCGCCGAGCAGGATGCCATCGTAGTCCTCAAGTTCCTTGGCTGTTGCGTCCATCACTTCTTTTATCTCCAGCTCTTTTCCTGTGGATCGAATACCCTCAGCAATCGCTTCAGCAATCTCTTGTGTGTTTCCAGTCATGCTTGCGTAAACCATCAAAATGCGGCTCATAAGGTTGAAACCCTCCAAATAAGATAATGAAAATCATTCTCACAAAAATAAGATAATGAAAATGATTCTCGTTGTCAATGATTTTTTTTCTTTCTATAAAGCTGTTGCCACATGGGAATGATTTTGGTAGAGTTAAATGAAATTATAATATTGGAAGTCTAAATAGAGGTGCGCCGAAGAATAGTACATCTTTTCGTCATCTGCCGGGGGGCGGGAAAAGGAGGAAAGGCTAAAGCGCCGAAGCGGTTGTTGTTCCCCTCGAACAGCAGCGGCTGGGGTGGCTCATGAACAATGAACATCCTGTCACAAAAGACGATTGTCTTCTTGTGGAGCGCTATTTACGATTTGCTTGGGCAGTTTGGAAAGCAATGAGATAGCGAATGCACTCATTGCTTTTTTTAGTCAATTTAAACAAGGCAAGGTTTTGACCAAAAAGGAGGATTTACCTGTGAACATGATGGATGCAAATGAAATTATCGCGTTTATTCAAAAAAGCGAAAAGAAAACACCTGTGAAAGTATACGTGAAAGGCAATCTGGAGGGCATTGACTTCGGTGCCAGCGCAAAAACGTTCATCACTGGCTCTACTGGCGTCGTCTTTGGCGAGTGGAAAGAGATCGAGCCTGTTTTGGCTGCAAACGCCGACAAAATCGAGGACTACGTGGTAGAAAGCGACCGCCGCAATTCCGCGATTCCATTGCTCGATACAAAAGGCATCCAGGCTCGCATCGAGCCGGGCGCGATCATCCGTGACCAGGTTACCATCGGAAACAACGCGGTGATCATGATGGGAGCTTCGATCAATATTGGCGCGGTAATTGGCGAAGGCACGATGATCGACATGAACGTGGTTGTAGGTGGACGCGGTACAATCGGGAAAAATTGCCACATCGGCGCTGGTTCTGTCATTGCAGGCGTTATTGAGCCGCCTTCCGCACAGCCGGTTGTTGTCGAAGACGATGTCGTGATCGGTGCCAATGCGGTTATCCTCGAAGGCGTTCGCGTAGGAAAAGGCGCGGTCGTAGCAGCAGGCGCGGTCGTGATTGAGGATGTGCCGCCATACGTGGTTGTTGCGGGCACACCTGCTCGTGTCATCAAACAAATCGACGACAAAACTCGCTCCAAGACGGAGATCAAGCAGGAGCTACGTCAGCTGTAGGGGAGAGAGCTCACATGGACTGGCGTACGCTCGACGAACAATACATCGTCTCTTCTTATAAACGTTTGCCTATCGCGATCGCCAAAGGGGAAGGAAACTACCTGTACGATACAGCGGGCAACAAGTATTTGGACCTGTTTACGGGCCTGGCAGTCAATGTGCTGGGCCACTCCCACCCGGGGATTGTTCAGGCGCTGCGCGATCAGGGAGAACGTTTCCTGCACATTTCCAACGTATTTTTGAACCAGCCGGCGATCCTGTTGGCCAAGCGGCTGGTCGAGCAGACGATCCCGGGAAAAGTGTTCTTCACCAATTCCGGCGCAGAGGCGACCGAGTCCGCGATCAAAATGATTCACAAATGGACGAAGACCGACGGAGCGGGACGCGAAGGGATCGTCGTCCTGCGCAACAGTTTTCACGGCAGGACGCTGGGCGCCGTTCGGCTGACCAGGCAAGCGCACGTCTATCAAGATTTTCCGCAGCCGGATTTTCCCGTGTACGAGCTTGATCCGGAGGACACAGCCGGATTGCGCGCCATCTGTCGCGAGGCAAAGCCAGCAGCCGTCCTGATGGAGCCTGTTCTTGGCTCCGGGGGTGTCGTGCCTTTGTCTGTAGACTTTTTGCGCGAGGTGGCGACCATTTGCCAAGAGGAAGGCATGCTGTTTGCCATGGATGAAATCCAGACAGGCATGGGACGGACGGGAAAACTGTTTGCCTACGAGCACGCAGGCGTGACGCCAGATTTGATCCTGTTTGCCAAAGGAGTAGGCGGCGGACTTCCGCTCGGTGGCGTCATTGCCGGGACGAAGCTGATGAACCAGTTCAAGCCGGGAGATCACGGCACGACTTTTGCGCCGTCTCCGCTTTCGGCTGCTTTGGGCAATGTCGTGCTGGACGAACTGCTCGATCCCGCATTTGCAGCGAGCGTAGACGAAGTGATTGCCTACCTGTGGGCTGGACTGGAAGCACTGCGTGAGCGCCTCCCGGAACAGCTTCAGGCGCTGCGCGGCAAAGGCATGATGGTGGGAATCCCGCTCAGTGCTGCTCCCGAAGAGGTCAGCCGCTTGCAGCAAGCCATGCTGGATCGGGGAGTTCTCGTGGATGTGACGCAAAAAACGATTGTTCGCTTGCTGCCGCCGCTCACTTTGACCAAGGAAGACGTAGACCGTTTCCTGGAAAGCTTTGCAGCGGAACTGGCTGAGCTTCAAGGGGCAAAAGGGGAGGCGTAAGCGATGACGACATCTTTGTTTACCCAAATTCGCCGCGATCTGCACCAAATTCCCGAGCCGGGCTTTCAAGAGGTAAAAACGCAAAAGTATTTGCTCGATTACCTAGAGAAGCTTCCGCAAGATCGGCTGGAGATCAAGACGTGGCGCACCGGGATTTTGGTCAAGGTTGCCGGAACCAATCCGAAGCGGACGATTGCCTGGCGGACTGACATGGACGGCTTGCCGATTGCAGAGGAGACGTCCTATCCGTTTCGCTCGTTGCATGAAGGGTATATGCATGCGTGCGGACACGACATGCACATGGCGATTGCTCTCGGGCTGCTGACGCATTTTGTGCAGCAGCCGATCGCAGATCACCTGCTGTTCCTGTTTCAGCCGGCGGAAGAAGGGCCAGGCGGCGCCCTGCCGATGATGGAGAGCGAAGAGTTTGCGCTCTGGCGGCCCGACTGCATTTTTGCCCTGCATATCGCTCCCGAGTACCCTGTGGGGCATATTGCTACAAAGCCGGGCATTTTGTTTGCGAACACGTCCGAATTGTACATCGATTTGGTCGGAAAAGGCGGACATGCGGCGTTCCCGCACAAAGCAAATGACATGGTAGTTGCCGGGAGCCATCTGGTGACGCAGCTACAGTCCATCATTTCGCGCAACATCGACCCGCTCGATTCCGCTGTCGTGACCATCGGCAAGCTGGAGGGCGGAACCAAGCAAAACATCATCGCCGAGAAGGCGCGGCTGGAAGGGACGATTCGCACGTTCTCGACAGAGTCCATGGCTCTGGTCAAGGAGAGGATTGAATCGCTAGTAAAAGGGATCGAGGCCGGTTTTGACTGTACAGCATCCATTGACTACGGCGTGGGCTACTGCCAGGTGTACAACGAAGAAAAGCTCACGACAGCGTTCATGGACTGGGTGCGCGAGCATGGGGAGGATGTGACGCTGATCGCCTGCAAGGAAGCGATGACCGGAGAAGACTTCGGCTACTTCCTGCAAGAGATTCCCGGCTTTTTGTTCTGGCTGGGCGTTCATACCCCCTACGGCTTGCATCATGCCAAAATCGAGCCGAGCGAGGAAGCGATCGAAGTCGCGATTCGTCTCGTCTCCCGGTATTTTACCTGGCTTTCGCAGCAAGACTAGCGTGCGACGGCAAAAGAAGAGCGGCTGTGCTGGCCGTTCTTTTTTTATCGGCCAATACCAATAGTGTGCGGACGGCCATATGCCCGCATTGTCAAGAGTCCGGAGTGGTTATTCACAAAATGGTGAACAAGTCTTTCTTCCTGTGCGGCCGTTGCTTGTGGATTCTGTGGATATTGTTGAAAAAACTTGTCTTTGCACCACAACTATTTGCCGTTTTTCACGTATAAACTAGAGAGAAGAAATTCCGGAAGAACAAGCGCTGCCGCGCACACATACAGGAGGATTATGACATGAAAAAAGCATGGTTATCGGCCTTGTTGGCGCTGACTGTAGCGGGAGTCGGGACTACCGCTGCTTTGGGAGAAGGTGCGTTGCGCGTATTTGTCGGCTCAGAAACGATTGCGAGTGACATGCCGGCTTCCAAAGCTGATTCGATTGAATCGTTGGTCAATAAGCTTGGCGGATTCGTCGATTACGATCAGAAAACAGGAAAGCTGCAAGTAGTCAAGCCCAATGTAAACATCATTGTCCTGGAAGGGATTCAGCAGACACGCAACAAAACAATCGTGTTCAGCAACCCGATCAAAGGCTACAGTGACAAAAATGTTCCGCGCACCTTCAACGTCTTTGTCGAAGTGGACGAAGCTCCCGTCGCCAAAGACTTGCGTATACAACTGGTTCTGATCGGACCGGATGGCAAAGAAGTAAGCAGAGGAAAAGAGCTGAAGTATTCGACGCAAAACGCGAACAGCTTCTATTTCGCCGAGCCGTTTGTTTCGACCAAGCTGGAGGACTACGGCAATTACAAGGTGCAAGTCCAAATGAAGTCGGAGAAGTTCCCTACGTATGTCGTAGTAGGCGAAAACACTTTTACGGTAGGGCGATAAATTAAATGGCTTGGAAACGTTCCCACTTGGCTTGGTCACATGGTATAATAGACTGAATAAACCAATATACATGTTGAAAGCAAGTACATGAAAGAAAGGAACGATGGGAGCAGATGGAGACAAATCCCCCGCGATCGTCCACGGATGTAGAAGGCCCGAGTATACACATTGCCTGGAAAGATGAGCATTCGATTCAGGCAGAGTGGAGTATGACGAAGGAGTTCGAGCAGGAAGTGGAGAAGAAATTTGCGATACCTTTTGCCGAACTGCCGTTTGTCCTGCGCCTTTTTGACGTGACTGAGCGCAAAGAGATCCGTAACGATGGCACAGACCTTTACACTGATTTTGATATTAATCACCGCTCTTCCGAATGGATTTTGTACGGAGTCACGCAAGGATTGGAATATTGCGTCGATCTCGGCATTCGGATGGTGGATGGAAGGTTCTATTCGCTGTCAAGATCTCAAATGATTTGATCAACGTGCTCGTTTGATTTGGCTGTTTGGATGTGTGATCCAAGGAAGCCGCATAGGAAGTAGTACCCGTTTTCTTATAAGGAAAAAGCCCCGCTGGCCCACGTTTTCGTGTGGCTGGAACGGGGCTTTTATTTTTGCGGCGGATGGCTTATGGCACTTGGCGCTGTTTGTCCAGCAGACGAAGCGCGATAGCGAAGACCGCCCAGGCAGGCAGCGGCTCATCCAGCTTGCCGAGCCATTCCGGCGACGTAATCAAACCTTCGCGCAATGCCCGTTTGCCGAGATCGAGCTTCCAGGGGGGATAAGGGGATGGCTCTTCAGGCGTAAATTGATCGTAGGCGCTCAAATTGTAATTTTGAATCAAACGAATCAGCTTGTCGGCGTACTGCGGATCAGTGGCATACCCGGCTTTTGACAGCGCCTGGGCAGCTTCCTGCGGCGTCTGGGCCATCAGCACTTTTTTGTATGCGGGCTTGAGCAGAAACTGGGCGTGATCGTCGATGGATTGTTGATAGTTGTAGTAAGCTTTGAACTCGGATGGGTGGGACACGGTTTCCCCGTTTACGACTTCCTTGCTGACGGTGGTGACCGATCCGGCGGGGCCTGTGCCTTTGATGCCAAACAAATTGTAGGAGGAGCGGCCTGTCGTCGAATCAACAGGCACTTTTTGCCCCCAGCCTGATTCCAAAATGGCTTGCGCAATCGTGATGGAAGGGAAAATGTGATAATTCAAGTAAGACTGCCTGGCGGAGCCTGCCACCAGCTCGATGAATGCTTGCGGCTCCATACGCTTTTCACCTCTTTCGTCGTCGCTGACCTCTGGCGGTGGGTACTGGCAAATTCGGCTATCTGTACCCATGTTATGCCGGGCGCAGCGAAAAAAGCTCCGCGAGGAAAGCAGCGCACGCATGCAGACGTAAAAAAACAGCAGGTCAGAGCCTGCTGCTTCATGGTTACGGTTTGCGAGGTTGAAAATATTGGACGCGTTTGTTGAACAAATGCAGCTCCGCCTTGTAGTCGCGGGCCAAGTAACGACAGTATTCGTTGGCTTTGTTCATGTCTCCGTTCGTGGCAGCTTCCGGGAGCGAAATCTGGATGTAATGCTTCTCGGTGCCATCTTCGTTGGCGCTGCCAACTCCGACCACGATCGATTTGTACATGCTCGGGTCTTTTCCCTTGAGGAGGAACCACGATTCCTTGCCTTCCGGACGTTCTTCTATGGTGTATGGAAACGCTGCCTCTTGATAGGACCAGCCGAGTTGCTGCCCTGTTTTAGCGGTCATGTCCATATATCGCGTAAACTTGGCTTTCACGTCTTCAATAGTTGCAGATTGGGCGGTAGAGCCATTCACAAAATAGATGTAGGCCGATTGAAGTTTCACGATTGCACCCTCCTAGTACCGGGAATATCTGCGTTTAGTGTAGCATTGCTTCCACTCTTTGGCAATGAGACAGTTGCGAAACGAAAACAATTGCGCGTCTTTTCTGAAAAGTGTAAAATATAAATACTATTTATATAGTCGATAAGTGAACGATAAAGGATCATGGAGGAGTAAGCCCATGCAGGAGGCCTCGATTAGACACGTATTTGAAGCATTGAACACGATGCGCGCCATTGATGTGGTAAACAAGGAAGACTGGGAGCGGGCGGCGAAGGAAGCCGAATTGGATTCCTCCGTGCAGTTAAACATTCTCTGGATCATTTACTGTTATGAAGGAGTGCGTGTCACCCAAATTGCCGATTGGACTTTCTGGCACCCGTCTTCGATCGTCATTCACATCAAAAAGTTGATGGAGAAAGGGATGGTGACGATTGAAAAGTCTGAGCTGGACGGACGGGTCGTCCATGTGTACCCAACCCAGCGAGGCAAAGAAGTTTTGGAAGAAAGCAGAAGAAATGTCCCATCAATTTTCAGATTGACGTATGCCCTGGAGAAAATGGAGGAACGATACAGTACAGCAGTAGTCGAATTGTTCTTCGAATGCCTCTCCTTTGTCGCCCAATCGCTGCACGGAGCGGAGAAGGTGAGATGGATTCAGGAGGGCGAAGATCGCGTGATGAATCCTACTCATCTGATTAGTTAAGGAGCAGAGGGTGGCAAAAAAGCCGATTTTCGTGTATACTGTTAAATACTCCGAATATTTTTGAAATATTTCCGGAGTGAAAACCAAGATGAGGAGGGATTGCTGATGGAGCACTACGAACACTTATACGACGTTTCTGAGAACGCGAATGTCCGTTTTCTCGGATTTGTTTCTGAGGGAACCAGACACGACTTTGGGATTGTATTTACACACAAGTTTTATGGAAAGCCGTTGGTGGTCTGTATGCAAACGGGGCAATCAACCCTTCTCTGTTCAGAGGATGCGGTAAAGCCGGGATATTTGCAAAAAGTTTTCCGACTGGACTCGGAAAGCGAAGCCCAGGCGCTCGCTGAATTTTTCCAACAGTACCTACCGACCATTTCATTTGAAGAGAATCAGTACTAGCAGGCGGGCAGAAGTTTATCTTCTGCCCGTCTTTTTTGCTAGAGCGCCGTGGCTGTCTCGAAAGCAAGCGGAGTACCCTGTTTACGAAGGCGGGCGACCCGGCTTACAATCGGGATAAGGAACAGGAGGCCAGATCGATGAACGTACATAAATGGGCGGCCAGCGAGCCGAGAGGAGCAATCGTGCTGGTGCATGGAACAGGAGAACACCACGGGCGGTATGAGCATGTCGCCGCTTTTTTGAATCAGCAAGGCTGGGATGTGTATGCAGGAGATTTGCCAGGCTGGGGGCGCTCTCCGGGAATCAGGGGGCATATCGACTCGTTTGACGATTATTTGCAAAGGGTGCGGGAGTGGACGGCGTTTGCCCTGCAAGACAGCGCCGGAAAGCGTCCCGTCTTTTTGCTCGGGCACAGCTTGGGCGGATTAATTGCGACTCGCTTCGTGCAGGAAGAGAAGCTCGCTCGTGAGCTGACGGGACTGATCCTGACTTCTCCGTGCCTTGCGCTGAAGCTGGCGGTTCCGGCGTGGAAGGCGCGGGTGGCGAGTCTGCTCGACCGCGTTTGGCCGACGCTTGCCATCGCCAACGGGATCACCCCTGACATGGTTTCGCGGGATGTGGCGGTTCAGGCTGCTTACAAAAGCGATCCACTCAACTATCCAAAGGTCAGTGTACGGTGGTTTCAGGAATTGCACAAAGCGATGAACATGGCTTTTGCGCAAAGCGGACAGCTTGCGGTGCCTGTGCTGGTGCTCCAGGCAGGTGACGACTCTCTCGTCGATGCCGATGCTGTCGAGCGCTTCGCCGAAGGCATACAGGGAAACAAAACGTTTCGGCGTTTGCCAGGCTTGCGCCACGAGGTGCTGAACGAGCCGGAGCGCGAGGATGTACTCCGGCAAATCGGCAACTGGCTGGATGAAATCGCCAAAACGAATATGACATACTAATTAAATTCAATTTGTGTGCAATTACCGTATTGACTCCTAATGGCGTGGCATATTAAGATGAGAGTACGTTGAATTGAAGGATATGTGTTATCACATTTCATGAGGAATCCAATGCGGAGGGGACACAGATGGGAACTATCGTATGTCAGACTTGCGGGACCATCATCGAGCATTTTGAGAGCAACTCAGTGAAAACGCTTTATGCGGCTTGCAACTGCGAGTGCCGACCTGATCAGAGACAGGAAAAAGAATAGGATAAAACGCGCAGGCCACTCAGTTCGGGGCCTGTTTTTTTTGACAACCTTTTCATATTGAAGGATAATGGGGAAGTGTGATAATCGTTGCAAAAGGAGGAATTGTTTCATGAAACGAAAGCCCATGCAAGGACTGATGGCCGCAGCGCTACTGGTCAGCTCCTTGTGGACCGGGACGCCAGCGTTCGCTAACAGTGTCGGAGAGGAAATCAAAATAGACGCTAGTCAACCTGAAATTTCTGAGGATGGTTTCGACATTTCCAAAGATTATGCCGTATGGAAAGTGGAAGGCGAGAAAACACTCACCCTGTACAACCTCAGCAAACAGACAGAATTGAAAATCGGTGATAAAAAGTCCGACAAAACAAGCCCGAGAGTGGACGGGAAATACGTCGTCTGGATCGACTCTCGCAACGGAGGCTCCGATGTATACCTGTACGATATCGCCAAAGACGAAGAGATCCGTTTGACAAAAGACGCTTCGGTAAGCGGTCTGGAAATCACAGGCAAGCAAGTCGCCTGGGCAGACAAGAGCGATGAAGGCACAGACATTTATTTGTACAACATCTCGACAGGTGATACGACACGCGTGTCCACAAGCGGGAAAGCCGAGTCTCCAACCGTGGGCGACAGCTATGTAGCTTGGGCAGACAAGAGAGAAGGCAACTACGACATCTACTACTACGACATCGAGCGCGGAGTAGAAAAAGCGGCAGTCTCCGGAAAAGGCGATCAGATCGAGCCAAGCATTTACAGCGACAAGATCGTGTACGAGAACAGTACGAGCCAACAAATTTACCAATATTCGATCAGCGGCGGTAAAAACAAACAGCTTACAGATAGTTCGGACAGCAAGGGATTCGTACATATTTTCAAAGACAGAGTCGTCTATTTGGAAGATGACGATTTGGTTTACCACCAATTAAACAAAACGTTTGGCAAAGAAATCGTCAGCAACATTTTTGACGAGGTCGGTCCTCGCCTTTACGAAGACTACGTGCTGTATGCCAAGAAGGACAACAACAAAAAACTGCGCTTGAGTCTGTACGACCTGGACGAACAAGAAGTCATTCCGCTCGGGACCACTTCCGGCAAGCCGATTCAGCCAGACGCTTCCGACCGTTATGTCGTGTACGTGGCAGAAGCCAAAAAGGGCAATGCTGTCATTCTGTATGATACAGAAAAAGGTACAAGCAAAACGATCAGCAGCGAGGACTCCGATCCGGAAAGAGCCGTTGTAAGTGGACGCTACGTCGTCTGGTATGACCAGAAGGAAGACGCGCTGGTTGCCTACGATATTCGCAAAGGGACAACCAAACAGATTACGGACGAAGATGAAGATCAGGAGCCGAGCGACAAGCTGTACGAAGTCGATGGCGACAACCTTTTCTGGGTGAACATCAATCGCCGGGCTGATCTGATGATTACCGATTTGGCGACAGAAAAAACAACAGAGATCGAGAGCTTGAAGAGTGAGCCGCTCTCCATCGATATTTACGGAAACTACGCTGCCTGGGTGGCAGAGACTGGCAAGAAAACGGCGAGCGTTTATTTGTACGAAATCGATGAACAAGACACGACAGAAATCCGCAAAAATGTTAACGTGCAATCGGCGCAAATCGGTGACGATTTTGTCGTTTGGAGCGAAACAAGCGACAAGTCTAAGACTGGCTGGGATTTGTACCGCTACAACATGGATCGCCAACGGACCGATTTGCTGATGCGTTTCAACGATCGCGATCAAAAAAATCCGCAAGCTTCCCGCAATATGGTGTTGTTTGAAGACAACCGCCTGACGAAGAAAGACAATGATTTCTACTATGAGCTGTATGATGCAGAAGACGGTTCGTTCAGCGACGTCGAATGGAACGAAAAAGCGGAAATGTCCAGTGCGCGAATCGGCGGCAACCGCGTTGTTTGGATCGATGAGCGCGATGGAGATCCGGTTGTGTACACGATGGCATTTGCGAAACCGCAAGATAGCGATGAGGAAGAGGAGCCAGGGGAAGAAAAGCCGGAGCCTGGTGAAGTAAAAGAGTTCAAGTATGTCGACTTGCTCAATAACAACACTTTGGGCAAACTGCTCAAAGAAGTCGGCTACAACAATTTTGTGTATGTGTTCTTTGCAGGAACGGACGAGGAAGTTACCATGACCATGCGCGAGGTCGTAAACGACAAGAGACGTTTTGACGATTACATGAAGCAAAGCGACGTGGACGAAGTCGTGGTGCGCGTCACCTACTAGAAGGAATGCGCAAGCAAAAAGCAGACAGTGGACATTTTCCAGCTGTCTGCTTTTTTGCGTGCAAACCGTTTTGCACTGCGCGAGCGCTTCTTTGCACAGATAAGAATTGATCAGATGCTTATCCAGTATAGGTGCAACCAAGACTGCGCCAAAGGCTTGGCGCAGCCAGGTTTTCTAAGCAGGGGGAGTTGCTGGAATTTGGCATAAATACGGCTTTGTCAGCAGTAATCCGGCCAGAAACAAAAGGACGGCCACATAAGCGGGGAACAAATGCCAGAAGTCGACGTAGCCGACGGCAAAGTGAATCCCGATGCCCGCAGCGAACCCCGGTATGCCAGCGAGGAACAGTGTCCACCACACCCATGCTTCCCCGCGGCGGAAGCCCCACAAGCTGATCAAGAGGACAGCGAGACCGTCCGATACAAGTGCACCGCCAAAACCTGCCCTGTCGTGAGCGATCAGCGGAATCAGCTTTTCGTTAAAGGCGTTCAGCATTTCTGCGGATACGCAAAGAAAGACCAAATCGGATGGAACGAAGACGCCAGTAATCCCGATCAGGGAAATGATCAGTCCAGCTCCCGTCAGGCTAAAGCCGATGATGACAAAAAGCAGCTGCCCCCACAAAGCCATTTTCCACGTCCGGTCGTTATGTACGTCTGGCGGAAGGGCAGGCATATGTCTGTTGGCTCGCGTACGCAGAGCAAGCAAGAACAGCGGGAGCAAAAGCAGCGCCAGAATCGCGTGCATGTAGTCAAAATAGCCGTAGCCAATAAACAGGAAAAAGCTGGAGAATCCGACCGCTCCGGAAGCGAGCAGCACGGCGCGCGTCCAATGAATGTCGTTGCGCAAGCCGTGATACGATAGCTGCGCATACATGATGCCGATCGAGATCATCGTTCCCGCCAGGCTGATCCGGTCGTGAGCCATAAACGAAAGCAGCTGCGGGCTGATCAAAGCAAGTTGTTCCGCGCTCATTTGCAAAAAACGTTCGTCGTACGGGAGGATGACGCTGGCAACGGCAACCAGCCACGCCAGTGCGCCGCCGATGATCATCCCGATGCCCAAAAGCAGCCCGCAAAGCCAGGAAGGAAGCCACAAGGCAGATCGTTCCTGTGGCTTTTTCGTAGTCGTGGTCGTTTCAGACACTGCCGCTGCTTCCTTGTCCATGTCCGGGAGCGGACAGTCCAGCGAAGCGCATGCGCCGAAACGGGATTGCAAAATCGCTTCGTTGATTCGCTTCGGCAGGCCAGGACCGGAGTAGACCAAACCGCTGTGCAACTGGACAAAGTCAGCGCCAGCGTCAAAAAAAGCAAGAGCGTCTGCCGGTTCCAGGATGCCGCCAGAGCCGATCAAAAGGCATTCAGGCCAGGCCGCTCTGGTGCGGGAAACAGCTTGGAGAGAAGCTGTGTGTGACGGCTCGCCTGTGACGTATGCAGCAGTATGCACATTTTCCGCATCCCGCTCCCGCTGCTGTACGCCTACGCCTCTGACGCCCCCGCATACGATCACGCCGTTCAGCCCTGCTTGCCGGGCCAGGCGGAGCAGACGAAGCCACTGGTTTTCCTCCAGGTCAGGCGGGAGCGCCAGCAGGACGGGCAGCTCGGTAGCTTGCCGCAAACAGGCCAGATGATGCTGCCACTCGGCGTCACTCCACGGGTTGTCTCCCTCCATGGCGCGGCAGTCCAACGAAAAAAAGGCGCAGTACGGCTGCAAACGGGCCATCAGCTGTTCTCTCTCCGTTGTCGCTTCCTCTAATGTTGCCCCCGGACGAAACCCCAATCTGGCTCCGAGCGGGATCGCTGACGGCGTGGAAGTGGATTGGCGCAAACGGCTTTCTACGGCTTCGATTCCCGGATTTTCAAGCGGTGTCCTGTACGTAATGGCGGAAGTGCCCACGTTCCGAGCCGTCTGCCCGGAATCGGCAAGCGGCGCAAGCGTAACTGGCCCCAGCTCGATGTAGCCAAAACCGAAGCGCGACAATGCTCCAAGCGCTGTTCCAGCCGGGTCTAGACCAGCTCCCAGGCCAACCGGAGCAGGGAAGGTCAGTGCGCCGACTGTTTTGGATAAAGTTGCAGGCGGATGCATATGGCCCATCAGCTCGATGATGGACGAGCCGCCAGGCAGCTTTGCCAGCGTGCCGATGGCGGTGAGGGTCAGGCTTCTGGCGCGTTCGGCTGGCAGCAGAAAAAGCAAGGGCCGAAACAACGTTTGATAGGACCAGTCTGGCAAAAGGATCAACACCTTCCTGATTTTTCCCATTTCTATCTTATCTCAAAAGGTTCAGGCGATACATGCCCAAAAAAGCAAAAAGCCGTTGTCTCCGCAGAGGCAACGGCTTGGGATGCAAGTTCGGCGAGCTTATCCCGAAATGGCGGTTTGGCGTTTGATGACTTTGATCGTTTTCAGCGATTCGTCTTCCGGGCCTTGTACAGGAAGTCCGACACGAATGTTTTCCTGGATGTAGGCGATGTTTTCTTCGGTGATGACTTCTCCCGGCAAGAAAATCGGAATGCCTGGCGGGTAGACCATGATAAACTCGGTAGTTACGCGGCCTGCCGCTTCCACCAGCGGAATGGTTTCGGTTTCGGCATAGAACGCATCGCGTGGTGTCGTGGACAGCACCGGGATGTTCGGCAGGGAGATCGTTGGCTTTTCTTCTGCCTGCACGTGGGAAAACTCCACTGACAACTCACGCAGAGCGTTGACCAGCGCTTGAACGGAGTCTTCCGTATCCCCGGCGGTAACAAAACAGAGCACGTTGTACAAGTCGCTCATTTCCACTTCGATGTTATACTTGTCGCGCAGCCAGTTTTCCACTTCCCAGCCCGTAATGCCAAGATCGCGGACGTGAATCAACAGCTTGGTCGGGTCCATGGCGTAGGTGGCAGGCTTCCCGAGAATTTCTTTGCCGACACAGTAGATGCGCGGAATCTCATTGATCATGTCGCGCGCTTTGTTCGCCAGCTGCATGGCCTGGTCAGCCAGCATTTTGCCGTTGAGCGCCAAGTGCTGACGGGCCATATCGAGCGAGGCCAGAAAAATGTACGAGGTAGACGTCGTCGTGAGCATGCTCAGCACTGTCTTGACGCGGTCGACATCGACCAGTCCCTCGCGGACGTTGAGAATGGACGTTTGCGTAAGCGATCCGCCCAGCTTGTGAACGCTCGTTGCCGCCATGTCAGCCCCGGCTTGCATCGCTGAAATCGGCAAATCAGAGTGGAAGTGGATATGCACGCCGTGTGCTTCATCCACCAACACCGGAATTTCGTAGTTGTGGGCCGTGCGCACGATTTCGCGCAAGTCTCCGGCAATCCCGAAATAAGTAGGGTTGATGACCAGCAGGGCAGCCGCGTCAGGGTGGGCTTCCAGCGCTTTTTGCACGGCTTTCACTGTAATCCCGTGGGAAATCCCCAAACGCTCGTCCATCGCTGGATGAATGAAAATCGGTACCGCTCCGGCAAAAATAATCGCCGACATGACGGATTTATGCACGTTTCTCGGCACAATAATTTTGTCTCCAGGGCTGCACGTCGCCATAATCATCGCCATAATCGCGCCGCTCGTCCCTTGAACAGAGAAAAATGTATGGTCAGCGCCGAATGCTTCGGCAGCCAGTTCTTGCGCTTCTTTAATCATTGCTTTCGGATGGTGCAAGTCATCCAGCGGGGCAATGTTGATGAGGTCTATCGAGAGAGCGTTCTCCCCGATGAACTCGCGAAATGCCGGATGCATGCCCATACCTTTCTTATGGCCCGGAATGTGAAATTGAATCGGGTTCCGGTTGGCGTGCTCCAACAACCCGCTGAACAAAGGAGTTTT
Organism: Brevibacillus sp. HD3.3A; assembly: GCF_013284375.2. Classification (NCBI taxonomy): domain Bacteria; kingdom Bacillati; phylum Bacillota; class Bacilli; order Caryophanales; family Paenibacillaceae; genus Brevibacillus; species Brevibacillus sp. HD3.3A. The sequence goes on along the minus strand of NZ_CP085874.1, from coordinate 3,990,979 downwards.
CATTTGTCTCACTACGATCGCCTCGCTTTACGAATCAAGAATAAAGGGGATAAAACAAACAAATTGAGTATAGCAAAATAGGGGGGGAAAGCAAGCGAATTTTTATTCATATTCGCGTGTGGCAGCAGGAGTTTCCTCTGGTAGCCGAGAAGCATAACAAAAATGGGGGGATGGGGATGAAAACAAGAGTAACGGAACTGCTGAAAATCGACCATCCGGTAGTTCAGGGCGGATTGGCCTATCTAGCATACGCAGAATTGGCAGCAGCTGTGTCAAATGCGGGAGGATTGGGACAGGTCACCGCGATGTCGCTGCCCTCGGCAGAAGCGCTGCGCGAAGAAATTCGCAAGGTGCGGCAGTTGACGGACAAACCTTTTGGCGTCAACTTCGCGATTGGCCAATACAACCGCCCTTATGAGGAGGCGCTGGAGGTTGCCATCGAGGAGGGCGTAGCAGCCATCTCCGTGACGGGAGGCAATCCCGAACCTCTTTTGCGCAGGCTGGACGGTCATCCGATCAAAAAGCTCGTGCTGGTCGCTTCCGTGCGGCAAGCGCAAAAAGCGGAAGCGATCGGGGCAGACGCGGTCATGGCGGTCGGACAGGAAGGCGGCGGCCACCTTGGACGCGATGATATCGGTACGTTCGTGCTGATTCCGCGCGTCGTGGACTCTGTAAACATTCCGGTGCTGGCAAGCGGCGGAATCGGTGACGGTCGCGGGCTTCTCGCCGCGCTCGCTCTCGGTGCCGAAGGGGTGGAGATGGGAACACGCTTCATCGCCACACAGGAATGCGTGCATGCCCATGAGGCGTACAAGCAGGCTCTATTGAACGGAACCGAGCAAGATACCGCCGTCATCAAAAGGACGCTGGGAGCCCCGGCGAGGGTCGTGCGCACGCCAGGATCGGACCGCATTTTGCAAATGGAAAAAGCAGGAGCCGGCTATGAAGAGCTGAAAAGCTTCATCAGCGGCGAAAATAACCGCACCTTTATTTACGAAGGCGACTGTGACAACGGCTTTGGCTGGGCTGGTCAAGTCATCGGCCTGATCGACGACATCCCGACCGTGCAGCAGCTGTTCGAGCGGATGCTGCAAGAGGTGGAAGGCGGACTTGGGCGATTGAACAGTCTTCAGGGCAGATAGGCAGGTAAGCGAGCCTATTTTAGGATGCCCGTTATTGTGCCGTCAGGGTGTGCCAAAAACAAAAGAACAGGCAAGCGCTTTTCAAAAGAAAGCGGACCTGTTCTTTTGCATATACCTTAACCAAATGCCAGGGAGGCGATAGATGAAAGCTTAACGACCGATTGTATACAGCTTGCCGAGGACGGTAAACGTGTTTTCGAGGCGTTCCAGCAAGGCTTCCGGATCGGCGAGCACGGGATCATGGCGATCAATCGTAATGCCGCAGAGCAGCTCCGCCTTTTTTACTTGAGCCAGCCTGTCCACCAGCTTTTTCACGCCGTCTCGGCCCAGCTCTGCCTGAGAATGGCTCGTTGGCTCCGTGTGGTCAGGCGACCAGTGGAACGTATCCGGCACGAGCGTCATGACCTCGTCGAGTTTGGACTGGAGCGACTGGCTGATCTCGGTTTTCGCCGGCGCTTCGTAAATCACGGCATACCAGACAAACAGGTGAGTCTGCCATAGCCCGATTTGAAAGTGGGGATGCTTTTTGTACCCGCGTTTGTCATTGGCCCAGGCAACCCACGTATCTTTTGGCGGGTTGACGGTACGGCGAGCGTGCTTGGCTACATGAAAAAACATCTCGTCCCCGGTTTTAAGCGACAAGACAGGCGCGAAATGATGGCCAAGCGCTTCAAGCTTGGGACGAACAATCGTTTTGATGGCGTCCATTCGCTGGTCGAGTCCATCAATGGCAAAAACGTCAAAGTCTTCCTGGTGAAAGCCGGAAAAAGCAGTCATGAAACAAACACCTCAATTTATCCATGATCGATCGCCATGCAAAAGAAAAGGGCGAACGTCCTTGTCAAGGGAGCTTGGAAACCTCCATATGATATCATACCACGCAGGAAAAAAATACTTGCCGGGATATGAATAGCAAAACCGAAGCGTGAATAATATGATATACCACTCACTCCCTTACAGCGAAAGTGAAATCTGAGTATTCTGTCAACGGGAGGGGCCTGGATGAATCTCGGCATGGAGTTGGAGTATTACAATCTCGCGGTTTGGTTTGATCGCAAAACATTGCACGCGATGGTGCAGGCCCTGGTGGAAGCGGGGGTGAGCGTCACGTGGAAGGAATCTCCCGAGCAGTTTCACCTCCTCGTGAATACCACAGACGGCCTTTCCGACTGGAAAATGCAGCGATTAAACGGGTCTTACAAGCTGCAAGTGGCAGGTGTTCCGGTGCATGACTCCCGCGTGGCGCTGGTGCTATACCGCTTCGTGGAGCAGGCCAAGGGGCACGCCATCATCAAGGTCACGTTTGAAGACTGCATCTTGGTGAAGCACGTCCAGTACGGCGAAGTCGTCAGAATAGTGGAAATTAAAGGAGCTGAGAAAACAATGATCTACGAAAAATTTTGCAACGTGACGATGGACCAGGTGATTGCTGCTTTGAAACGACGCGACTCAGAAGAACGGATTCCTGTCTTGCGCCTGGAGCTTGATTACGAATTGGCGACGTTGTTTGATGCGATACAGGCAGAAGATCAGACGCAAATTGGCAAATCCATGGAAATACTAAAACAGCTTCGTCGGGAAATGCTGCTGCTGGAAGCGTAGGTAGACTGGAGGATAACCATAGGACGATGAGTTTGACACATAGGCGCGCGAATTAAAAAAAGCGACATCTCACAATGGAGAGTGTCGCTTTTTTTGGTTGCGCAAATTTTAGTAATTCTTGTTTTGCCCAAGACTTTGTTTGAACGCCAGGCAATGCGGAGGTACAATAGAGGAGGTTTTGACTGCTTATACGCACGCACGTATCAGAAAGGAAGAAAATGTTTTGGAACCATTCCTATCCCAGACTTCCAATGTAGCGATTTTGCTCTTGGCGGTCATCGCGCTGACCCTGATTTTGCTGCTCGTCATCATCCTGCAATCCGTTCGCATCAACCGGATGCGCAAATCGATCAACAGGCTGATGACAGGTACCGGAGGAGCCAACCTGGAGGAAGGACTGCACAGATTGCTTGATCAGGTGGATGAAGTGAAAAAGCTGCAAAGTGATCAGCAGTTTACGATCAATCGCCTGTCGCAGCGCATTGCAGCCCAATGTGGCAAAGTAGCGATTATTCGCTACAACGCTTTTGGAGATGTCGGAAGCGATCTCAGCTTTTCCATGGCGATTTTGGACGATGCCCAAAACGGCGTGGTGATCACCAGTATTTTCGGCCGGGAAGAATCGCGCGTGTATGCCAAGCCGATTGAAGCGGGCGCATCCACTTACCATTTGTCCGAAGAAGAACAGGCCGCAATCAAAAAGGCGATGACTGCCAATCCTGGATTGTAACTCCTAGCGAATTCTTTTGAAACCGCAAGCATATGAATGATTCAGGGAGATCCTTTCGTCTCCCTGCGCTATATTGCAGATATTCGTTATTTTTGCGCAAATTCATCTGCTTTTTCATCAAGACTTTTGAGGGCGCCTGTTGTATAATAAAGGTGTCAAGGATGGCTTTTTTTCGGAAAAACAAAAAGTAGGTGATCCGCCTTCATTACCCAAATCGATTTTCGATTCGCGGGGCAAGGCCAGGTTCTACAGCGTTCCTTCGTTGACACTTAGCGTATCTCCTCTACATTTGGACACAGTTTGGTCGTAATCGGCCCACGGAAACCAAAAGAATTGAGGAGATATTTATGGCACAGCGTTTAGCAACCAACTACGCCAAGGCCTATTTTACGGTGAATGAAGAGGAGCTGAACCAATTCGTCTCGCTCTTCACCAATGAACACATTTCAGTCGATGTCAAAGTATGCGACAACGGCGACCGCGACGTGATTCTGACTGACCATAACGGCGAAATTCAACTGAGTTTTTGCCGTGCGGGCAACCGCTATTCCTGCGATAGCTCCTATCTCATTCGGGACAGACAGCTGGCAAACGCGATGCGAAAAGCGATGAAAACGTTTCGGGGCTACGGAATCGTCCACAGAATTTACGAAGGCTTCACCATGGTCTACCATTACGACCAAGGTTCTGTTGTAAGCATTCAGGAATTGTCTGGGGATGAGGAGACGTCCATCTTTGAAAATACCTCTCTGAACGCGGCGAGCGAGCTGGAGTCGTTGTTCCAGCAAGAAGGCAGCGAAAGAGAGATCGAGTCCTTGCGTCAGGAGACGGACCGCTGGCTGGATTTGCGAAATTGGGCAAAGGGAGCTGCGCCTGAGAAGCTTCCAGCAATCGATGCACGCTTAGTGTCATTGTCGCAGCGGCTGTTTGAATTAGAAGTGTAGGAACGTTCGACGAAAACGGGTGCCAGATGGTGCCCGTTTTTTTCTTGGACTTTTTCTTGAAAAGGGTATTGTCAAAGTAGGCAAATACATGGTATTGTTGTTTTCGTTGGAAACAGGATTAGGAACCAGGATTCACTTCAAAGGGTGGATAACAAGAGGGAAACCGCCCCCGTTAGTGAATGACGCAGGTCCTAGCGATGTTTAACATTACACTCGTTAGGAAGGGGGAACCGAAAGATGGAATACTCGACTTTCGGAAGACACGTTGCTGTTGACACATGGGGAGTTCAGTTTGACTTGTTGAACGACGCAGAATTTTTGAAAAAGGAAATGATTGAAGCTGCTGAGGCATGCGGAGCTACGGTGCTTAGCGTGCAAGCAAAGCAGTTTTCTCCTCAGGGTGCTACCGTACTGGTTCTTCTCTCGGAAAGCCACCTGTCCATTCATACTTATCCTGAGCGCGGTTTTGCTGCTCTGGATTGCTACACTTGTGGCGAGACAGTCGATCCGCAAGTTGCTATCGACTACTTGGTATCCGTGCTGAAGCCGGAGAAAACCTACGCGAAGAAACTCGTTCGCGGAATTGGTGAACTGCAAGTGATTGAGCCAGAAATCAAAGTGGCTGAAGTTGTGAGCAAGTAACAAACGGAAGAGTATTCAAGAGGTGCGGAACCACATTCCGCACCTCTTTTACGTGAGTGAGCGACATCATTACGGCTGTTTGACGGTCGCGCCCATATCGTGCAGGAGTCTGGTGAACTCCGTCGAGGTGTTCATCACTTTTTGTCCGGCCGTACCGCCTTCGTGCAAAAGATCGTTGGTGCGATTGGTGGCTTCCTGGTAAATTTGCGCATTGATCGCGCGTACCCGATCAAATACGGATGGCTCGGATGATACTTGCAGCTGCAAGGCAGGGGAAACTGCGCGGCAAGCCGAGTGCACCTGTTGCTCAATCACTTCTGCCTGGGGCTGGGCGAGGTTGTCGCGCACTTTGACGCCTATGACGGCGTCGTTGCCGCTGACGACCACTGTGGCCCGATCTACGCCGGGAACGTCGTCTGCCGCTTTCGTCAGCTGTTCAGCGAGGTTTTGATTGAAGCCGTTTGAGGTGTAGCCTTTCAGGTAGTTTTGCGCGTTGATTCCTTGTGTATAAGCGTTATGATCGTGCGCGATGCTGGATCGCGTCAGCGGTGTCTTTGAATACGAGCTGCTTTGCGTCTGCGCTCCTGTGTCGGGACCTGCTTTGGAAGTTGCGCACCCGACCAGCGCTGCTGCAATCAAACATAAGCCTGCTAGATAGCTCGGCCCTTTTTTCCTCATGGCAGACCACCTCCTGTCTATAGTATGGCGCTTGTGGCACATGCTAATCAGGAAGTGCTTTCCGTCAAAAAATGCCCATTGTGCCGGGTTTCACGACCTGTTAATATGGAAGGTATGCATAACAGAGGAGGTTCACATGAAGCGTCTTGACATACGCAACATCGCGATTATTGCCCACGTTGACCACGGGAAAACTACTTTGGTTGACAAGCTTTTGATTCAATCGGGCACATTCCGCAGCAATCAGCAGGTAGAGGAGAGAATGATGGACTCCAACGACCTGGAGCGGGAGCGCGGGATTACGATCCTGGCGAAAACGACATCCGTGAAATACAATGAGTTCACCATCAACATTTTGGATACCCCGGGCCACGCCGACTTCGGTGGCGAGGTAGAGCGGATCATGAGCATGGTGGACGGCGTTCTTTTGATTGTTGACGCATTTGAAGGCTGTATGCCACAAACGCGTTTCGTATTGAAAAAAGCGCTCGAAGCAAAAGTTACCCCAATCGTTGTCGTGAACAAGGTAGACCGCGACAATGCACGCCCTCAAGAAGTCATCAACGAAGTGTACGACCTGTTTATCGATCTCGACGCGACGGAAGATCAGCTGGAATTTCCGATCGTTTACGCTTCCGGTCTGCAAGGTATCGCAGGCATGGAGCCAGATAAGCTGGAAGGCGACCTTCGTCCACTCTTCGACACCATTGTTGAGCATATGCCTGCACCTGATGCCGACGAAGCGGCTCCACTCCAAATGCAAGTAACCATGCTGGATTACAACGACTTTTTGGGTCGTATCGGGATCGGCCGCATTTATCGCGGAACGATGAACGTAAATGAAATGGTATCTGTTACCACACGCGAAGGCGAAGTGAAAAAAGCGCGGATTCAAAAGCTGTTTGGCTTCTCCGGCTTGCAGCGCGTGGAACAAAAAACAGCAAGAGCGGGCGATATCGTAGCGATCGCAGGGATTGACGATATCAACGTCGGGGAAACGGTGTGCCATGCAGACCATCCAGACGCATTGCCATTGCTGAAAATTGACGAGCCAACGCTGCAAATGACTTTCCTGGTGAACAACAGCCCGTTTGCAGGTCGCGAAGGCAAGCACGTAACATCCCGCAAGCTGCGTGATCGCCTGATGGCGGAATTGGAGACAGATGTATCTCTTCGTGTCGAGGAAACAGATTCTCCAGATGCTTTCATCGTATCTGGGCGCGGCGAATTGCATCTGTCCATCCTGGTCGAAAACATGCGTCGCGAAGGCTTCGAGCTGGGCGTATCCAAGCCGGAAGTTATCGTGCGTATGGTCGATGGACAAAAAATGGAGCCGGCAGAGTTTCTCGTGATCGACGTACCGGAAGAGTACACCGGGCCAGTCATGGAGACGCTTGGCCAACGCAAGGCTGAGATGGTCAACATGATCAACAACGGCTTCGGTCAAGTTCGCCTGGAATTTATCATTCCATCCCGCGGTTTGATCGGCTACCGGACAGAGTTCTTGACGATTACTCGCGGCTACGGCATCCTCAACCACTCCTTCGACAGCTATCGTCCGCTGGTGCAAGGCGCGGTAGGTGGACGCCATGCCGGGGTGCTCATTTCCCATGAGACAGGCACAGCGACCACGTACGGACTGATGTCTGTAGAGGATCGCGGAATCATGTTCATCCAGCCTGGTACGGAAGTATACGAAGGCATGATCGTGGGCGAGCACAACCGCGACAATGACCTGACTGTGAACGTCTGCAAGGAAAAGCATGCGACAAACGTGCGTTCCGCAACGAAAGACGAGACGGTAAAAATGAAGACGCCACGTCTGCTGACGCTCGAAGAAGCTTTGGAATACTTGAATGACGACGAGCTGTGCGAGGTAACTCCGCATTCCGTTCGCCTGCGCAAAAAGTATCTGAACAAATCGGATCGTGAGCGCTATGAAAAACAAAGACGCTGGGAAGCACAACCGCAAGCCTAAGCGTGAATAACAAGAAAGCCGCTTTGCCCTGACCGGGACGAAGCGGCTTTTTTGACTTTGGTTGATCTACAAAAGACTTTCGATGTCGGCTGCAAGCTCTTCCGGTTGCACGCGGGCGCCGATGCGCTTGACCACCTGTCCGTCCTTGTCGACGAGAAATTTTGCGAAGTTCCATTCGATATCTTCGCTTTCGCCTTCCGGTGCGTGTGCTTTCAGGTGCTGGTACAAAGGATGGGTGCCAGGGCCATTGACCTCGAGCTTGGCAAACAACGGGAAGGTCACGCCGTAGTGACTTTCGCAAAAGGAAGCGATCTCTGCTTCGCTGCCTGGTTCTTGACCCGCAAACTGGTTGCAAGGAAAGCCGAGCACGGCAAAGCCTTTGTCCTTGTATTTTGTGTACAGTTCCTGAAGTCCTTTGTACTGCGGAGTCAAACCGCACTGGCTGGCCGTGTTGACGATCAGAAGCACTTGTCCTTTGTAAGCGGCAAGCGTCGTCTCTTCTCCGGAAATCGTTTGGACGGCAATATCGTACAAGCTCATTGGATTCCCACCTTTTTGGCATACTTGACTTGTCCATCATAGCATGTTCGCCCAAAAATAGGCAGTAACTGGCGCGCGCCAAAGTGTGTGCCGATCTATTTTGACAAATGAAACGGTTACCTGATAAAGTAAAAAGGATACATAAAAATGTGGAAACAGAATAAGAGGATGCAAAAGAAACAGTCGATTCCCGCATGTGAAACGAGAAATCCTTTTGCGTTACAGGAGAGATCAGGATGGACTGGATACAGCTTGCTTCAACTTACGTACCCGCCAACCCGGATCAGCTCACGGCGTTTGACAGCTTCCGCCTGTGGGCAGACCATAACCGGGCTTGGATCTTGTTTGTGCAATTGATTATCGTGTACTACCTTGGATTTGCAACCCGCATTCGCATGCCGATTTTGAAAACATTGCTTTTGTACATTTTGCTGTTCGCAGGTGCGCTTATTTTTGCCATTCTGGATGTCCAACTGCCGGTGAAGAGCGCGATGCTGGTTGCCATTGCGATTTTGGTCGTTGTGAAATTGCGCATCAAGCCGGAGCAAACAGAGCGAAAGTGAGGATTTCTCATGAAGCGTGAAGATGCCCTTTTTAACTGGCTGCAAATTCAGGTTGTGGCAGAAGCCCGCCCCGACGATCAGTCTGCGCTCGACACTGCCGCGTTTTTTGCCCAGCTGTTGCTGGAGGATCATGCCATCAGCGAGCTTTCGTACCGGGTGGAAAACGGCTGGTATCATTTGTCGGGCAAGCAGGAAGCGGGTGCGGTAGATAACCGCTATCCCGCGGAAGCGGTGGAGAGCCTGCTGGCTGCGATTGAAAACGAGCCGAAATTCAACTGTTGATGAGCGAAACAAAAAGACTCCCGAAGCCTTGGGGACGAATCCGAGGCTTGCGGGAGTCTTTTTTAATCCAGGTGCGGGTGATTAGCCTCAAAACAAACTGGTTCTGCAAGCGGAAAATGGGCCATTAGGAGTGGTTTTCTTCCGGATGCAACTTTTGAAAAAAATGCGCCGTCTGTATGGTTGCCCTGGGCACAGAGGGAATGACTGGCAGAATAGAGGGGGAACAACAATGAAAAAAATCATGACCAGGCCCGTTTTGGCTGTCGTAACAGCGGCGGGACTCATCGGTTGCCTGACACCGCTTCTGGCGGACGCAAGCTCGACAGGAGCAGCCGAAACATCTAAGGTAGTCATGAATGAGCAAGGACAGAAAGCGACCCGATATCAGCTCAAGGAGCTTGTCCAAAGCGATCCGGCTACGCTGAACACGCTCCTGAAAACACAGGCAGACCATCTGTACATTATCGTCGATAAAATTAATTTGAACGTAAAGTTGCAATCGTATATGGAAACGAACAAGGCGGAATGGGAGCGGATTTATCGCGACTACTACAACGACATCTGGCTGGAAGTGCGCAGCCCGAAAGCGGATGAGCAACTGGTCAGCGTGAGCGCCCAGACGAAAAGCGACAAGGTGTACATCAAAGGTCTTGTGACACCGGACGTGACCAAGGTGGTCGTGACCAAGCCGAACGGTGATATCATCGAGACGGTGCCGACCAGCGAGCACTCGTTTACCGTCAGCTTCCCTGCCGTCGGTACGTCCGCCGAGCAGTATGTGACTGTTCAGGCTTTTGCGGGAAGCGTGCTTGCCGACACGGAGAAAGTAAAGCTCGTAGCGCAAACGGAAGAGGACAAAAACAGGCTGCTCCATATGTTCACGGTTTATGACGCGAAAAAAGCAGAGTGGCAAGTCAAAGGGATTGTCAAGCACGGGGCGGAGCGGGTTGTCGTCACGTATAACGGCGTGCGAAAAGAGGCCAGCCTGAAAAAGCTGCTCGATAACGTTGACAGCTTCAGTGTGACTTTCGAGAATCCGACGACGGATGCCAAGAGCAGCAAGGCTGTGATCGAAGTGTATGAGGCCGGGAAAAAGGTGGACGAGGACTCGATTGCGATTGAGCCGAATAAGACACCGGACAACAATCCGGCAGTAGACTACAGCATTGCGGGCACAGCTGTGCACGACATAAAGAAAAAGCAGATCGAACTGAAAGGTACCGTCAAGGGCTGGGACAAAAAGCAAAAGGCGAAGCTTTTCGCGATTAAACCAGACGGCAAGAAAAAAGAGATCAAGCCCAATGACAAGGGCGAGTACACGCTGGAATTGACGTACAAAGATCGCTCGTACACGGCCAAAGCGATTCAGCTTGAACTGTATGTAAAAGACAAGCTGGTCAAGCAAGCAGACATCGTCCTGAGCACGAAGGTCATCGTCGCGCCGCCTAAGCATGATGAGGATGAGAAGAAGCACAAGCATCCGAATGGCAAAGCGTACGGCTTCTGGAAGAAACACGATGGCAAATGGGACGATGACGATCGGGACGACGATGACCGCGATCGTGACGAAGATGACGACGATCGTGACAAAAAGAAAGACAAGTAGCTGCTGTTACGGCTGTTTGTAAGTCTGGACGTAATCGACCAGTTCGCGGATGTAGTCGCCGAGGATCGGGATCGAGAGAAATTGTGTCAGTAGCGAACCGAGCAGTGCGAGAACGATAGCAGTCCCAATCGTCAAACCAAGACCCCGGGCAAGACCTGCGAGGAAATTGATCCAGAGCAGCTTGCGCGGGGCTGTGTAATTTTGGATGACATCAGCAAGCCGGATATCCTCCAAAAACATGGCGATCTTATCCATGCGCTCGTTCATTTTCCGCACTTCCTGAAGCTCGTGGAGGACTTGATCTATTTTGTGCATGAGCCGATCTGTAGGCGTAGGAGCCACTTGTTTCAACCTCCTTGTTCCTGGAAGCATTGTTTTCTACCAGTTTAGGGAAAAAGCCGACCAGAATCAAGGCGGGGAGGAAAGGTTTGCCTCCGGCTTGCGGGAGGGGTACAATAGACGTACAAAAGTATACGAGGAGGCATCCGAATGGCTGAAACCGTATCCCAAACCTTATCGGAAGAACTGTTCGCGCTCCTGCAAAAAGAGCGCTTTGTGACGTTGGCCACAGTCGATCACGAGACAGGTGCGCCATCCGTCAGTTCCTTGTCCTGGACTTTTGCTGTGAACAGCGGACTCATCCGTTTTGCTGTAGACAGCCGCTCCCGCATTCTCGCCAATATCGCCAAAGAACCGCAGGTCGTGCTGCATTTGATCGGGGCAGGCTCTTCTTTTGCGATCAACGGGCGCGCCGAGCTGAAGGCAGAACGGCTGGAAGGGGTTCCCCTGAAGCTTGCGATGGCGGAGATTGCGATTGACTCTGTCAGAGACGTGATGTTTTACGGTTCGCGCATATCCGTAGAGCCTCAGTACGAAAAGACATACGACAAAAATGCCGCAGCGAAGCTGGACAATCAGGTCATGGACGCCTTGAAAAAAGCGTAGGCGCGGTTGTCACACTCTTGTGGAAAATCTTGTTGACAAGAAACAGCGCTATCCTTTAGTATTAGGTCATTCAAATTGAATAGCAAACTTCTTATCCAGAGAGGCGGAGGGACTGGCCCGATGATGCCCGGCAACCAATCACCTGTATGTTCGTTCATACGGGGAGATAATGGTGCTAATTCCTGCAGAGTTTTTTAACTCTGAAAGATGAGAAGGTCTTGCTTACGGCGACGTAAACAAAGCCTTCTTTCAGAGGAAAGGGGGCTTTTTTCATGCCCCTCGACATCATTGGAGGGAGAGAATTACGGTATGAGACTGGAAACAAAATTGATTCAGGCAGGCGTAGGCAAAGATGAGAAAACGGGTGCGGTGAGCTTCCCCGTCTACTACGCTACCGCTTATCGCCATCCGGCGCTGGGACAGAGCACAGGTTTTGACTATACGCGGACGGCGAATCCTACCCGTTCTGTTTTGGAAGAGACAATCGCTGAGGCAGAGGGAGGCGATGCCGGCTTTGCCTGCGCGTCCGGGATGGCGGCAGTCCATACGGTAATGGGGTTGTTTTCCCAAGGCGATCACCTCATCGTATCGCTCGATTTGTACGGCGGGACGTATCGCTTGTTTGAACAAGTGCTTTCCCGTTACGGGCTTGCTTTTACTTACGTAGATTTGCGCGATCTGGAAGCGGTGAAAAAGGCGCTGCGCGCAGAGACGAAAGCGATTTTCGTCGAGACGCCGACCAATCCGCTCATGCAGATTACAAATATTCGTGAAATAACCAGCCTGGCCAAGCAACACGGGCTTTTGACGATTGTAGACAACACGTTCATGACTCCTTATTGTCAACGCCCGCTAGAGCTTGGGGCTGATGTGATTTTGCACAGCGCAACGAAGTATTTGGGCGGACACAACGATGTGCTGGCAGGGTTGATCGTTACAAAGGGCGAGGAGTTGTCGGAAAAAATCCGGTTTTTGCACAATTCGATCGGCGCGGTGCTGGGGCCGCAGGATAGCTGGCTTCTGGTGCGCGGCATGAAAACGTTGGCGCTGCGCATGGACAGACACCAGTCGAATGCGCTCGCGGTAGCGAAAAAGCTGAAAGAACATCCAGCCGTTGCCGAAGTGTTTTATCCCGGACTGGAAGAGCATCCCGGGCATGAGATTCAGGCGAGCCAGGCGAGCGGATACAGCGGCATGGTTTCGTTCCGGGTACGCTCCCAGGAGCAGGTGGGCTTGTTTCTGCAAAATTTGCGCGTCGTCTCCTTTGCGGAAAGTCTTGGCGGGGTAGAGTCGTTGTGTACGTACCCGGCGACACAGACTCACGCAGACATCCCCGAGGAAGTGCGGGCGTATGTCGGCGTGTGCGATCGATTGCTGAGGCTTTCGGTGGGGATTGAACATCCGGATGATTTGATCGCTGATTTGTTTCAAGCGCTGGATGCAAGTCTCGTCGTTGGGGGGGCTGTTCGATGAATTTCGCGACAAAAGTTTTGCATGGCTCCACAGGCATCGATCCGTTTACAGGTGCGTCGTCGGTTCCGATTTACCAGGCTTCCACTTTTCATCAGTTTGATATCGATCAGCCGGGCACATACGATTACGCCCGCTCGGGGAACCCGACGAGACATGCGCTGGAAGAAGCGATCGCCGCACTCGAAGGCGGAGCGCGCGGGTTCGCCTTTTCTTCCGGCATGGCGGCCATTTCCAGTGTGTTCATGCTCTTTTCGGCGGGCGATCATATCGTGGTCGCGGAAGATGTGTACGGCGGCACTTTCCGTTTTCTGACGAGAGTGCTGTCGAGAATGGGAATCTCTGTCACGTTTGTGGATGCGACACAAACGGAAGCGGTGCGCGCGGCGATCACTCCGGCTACCAGAGGGGTCTATCTGGAAACTCCGTCCAATCCGACGTTGAAAGTGACCGATATCGCTGCCGTTTCCGCCATTGCGAAAGAGCATGACCTGCTCGTCATCGTGGACAACACGTTCCTGACGCCGTACTATCAGCGGCCATTGGAGCTGGGGGCGGATATCGTCATCCACAGTGCAACCAAGTTTATCGGCGGCCACAGCGACGTTGTTGCAGGTCTGGCGGTAACCCGCGATGAAGCGCTCGGCGAACAGCTGTACCTCATCCAAAACGGCATGGGAGCCGTTCTCGGCGTTCAGGATTGCTGGCTGGTCATGAGAGGGCTGAAGACGCTCAAAGCGCGTCTGGATGTCAGCACGAAGTCTGCCGGAGTTTTGGCGGAATGGCTTTCTTGCCACCCCGAAGTGAGCCGCGTCTACTATACAGGCTTGGCTGAGCATCCGGGACATCTCGTTCAGCAAAAACAGGCGAGCGGCCACGGCGCCGTATTGTCTTTTGACGTCGGGAGCCGCGAGCGGGCAAAAGCGTTGTTTGACCGCGTAAAGCTGCCGATTGTAGCGGTCAGTCTTGGCGCGGTGGAGACGATTCTCTCGTATCCGGTCATGATGTCGCATGCGGCTATGCCAGCAGAGGAGCGGCAAGCTCGCGGCATTACAGACGGTTTGATCCGGTTGTCCGCAGGTCTGGAAGACGCGGACGATTTGCTGGCAGACTTGAAACAGGCTTTGGAAGCACTGCCGCCTTTGCCATCCGCGATTCCAAGCAAAAAAGAGGCATACTCCCGGGTGTAACGACCCGGGGGCTATGCCTCTTTTTTCTTATGGAGTGCCAGTGCGATTTACGTTGATTTTTCCTTGCGGGGTACGCCCATCGTTGTTGATCTGTTGTTGCTGATTTTCCTGCGCCGGTGTTTCTTCGCGCCTTCTGACATCTCGCGGCAGTTGCGGAATGATCCGTCCGACGATGTCGGCCAATTCCTCTGCGAAGCCGGAGATCGGGTGGCCTCTGCGAATGTCTGCCGCCATTTCTTTCAGCCGCTGAACGATGTCCGGGTCGGCTGTTACGACGGCATTGGCCCCCTGCGGGTCTTCTTTCAGCGCTTCTGCCACGGTGTACTTGATGACGCCGACTTCCGGCCGATCCAATTGGGCGTCTACATCGATCCCGACGACGGCGTATTTGCCAATAACCACGGCTGTGGCGCCATTGACTTTTTTCACGCGAGTAGCCAACTGGACGAGACGGTCGGCGGTCGCCTGCGAAGATTGGTTGTAAGCTGGTTCCGGTGCCGTTTGCTGAACGCGCTGGGTATGGGGCGCTTGCTGTTGGTTGGGTTGTGGCGCAGCCTGGTTCGCTTTGTTGCCCGCCATGCACCCTGACAAAACAAGGCTCGCACCCAGACAACCAATGATGATCCGTTTCACACGCATACTCCCTTTCCCCGTAGTGCCTCCGATCAGGAGGGCAGGTTACCTGTATTTTGTTCCCCTCCGCCCCATTTCATTCTGCCAAGGGTCGTCTATCTCTGTTCGACCGAACATAGACTGTAGTACATCACGTCGCCACAATTGAGCATCCCTCCAAAAATTGCATACCGTATATAAGAAGGGTAATAGGAGGCGAGATTTTGAAGAAAATCTACGTACTGGACACCAACGTACTCCTGCAAGATCCACGGGCGATGTTCTCTTTCGCTGACAACGAAATTGTCATACCCGCAGTGGTGTTGGAAGAAATCGATTCCAAAAAGCGGTACATGGATGAAATTGGCCGCAACGCACGGTACGTATCGCGGCTCTTTGACAGTTTTCGTGAGCTGGGTCATTTGCACAAAGGCATTACCCTGGAGACAGGCGGGCTCTTTCGGGTGGAGCTGAACCATTCTTCGCTCCATCAGCTGCAAAAACAATTTACGGAAATGACGAACGACAACCGCATTTTGGCGGTCGCACTCAATTTGCAGGAGGAGGAGAACCAATCCCCACAGCCCAGACCCGTCATTTTGGTGAGCAAGGATGCGCTCATGCGTGTGAAGGCAGATGCCTTGAACATTTCAGCGGAAGATTTTCTTTCGGATCGCGTCGTAGGTGAATTTTCCAGCATCTACACCGGCTATCAAAAGATGATGGTAGCCTCGGAGATCATCAAGTCTTACTACGCGACGCGCAAGCTTCATCTGGCTACCTGTTTCCCTCGCTATCGCTTTTATCCGCACCAGTTTCTCGTATTGAAGGACGAGTGCAACCCGTCCATTTCCGCGATTGGAAAAGTAGACCCTGACGGCAAAACTTTGGAAATGCTTGTATCAGATGACGATCCGATTTGGGGCATCCGGGCCCGAAATGTGCAGCAAAGAATGGCGACAGAGCTGTTGCTGCGAGATGATATTCCGCTCGTGACCATGACGGGGAAGGCGGGAACAGGCAAGACGTTGCTGGCTTTGGCTGCGGGGCTGCTGCAGATTGAAGATCAGCAAAAGTACAAAAAGCTGTTGGTAGCAAGACCTATCGTTCCTTTAGGAAAAGACATCGGTTATTTGCCCGGCGAGAAAGAAGAGAAATTGCGGCCGTGGATGCAACCGATTTATGATAATTTGGAATATTTATTCAACACAAAGCGCCCAGGCGATCTCGACAAAATTTTGGCGGGAATGGGCAGCTTGCAAGTAGAAGCGTTGACCTACATTCGCGGCCGCTCCATTCCGGGACAGTTTATCATTATTGACGAAGCGCAAAACCTGACCAAGCACGAGGTAAAAACGATTTTGACCAGGGTAGGCGACGGCTCGAAAATCGTTTTGATGGGCGACCCGGAGCAGATCGACCATCCGTATTTGGACGAAAGCAACAACGGTCTGACTTATGTAGTGGAAGTATTCAAAGACCAGAAGCTGGCCGGGCATATCCGCCTGGAAAAAGGCGAGCGGAGCGTGCTTGCACAACTCGCGGCCGATTTGTTGTAAAAAGCGTGTATGAAAATCGTTTTGCGGACCATACTATAGTTGTCGAGCCCGTCAGATTCATGTAGCAAACGGCGAAATGCCTTGCAGGAGGCGAAGATCCGTGGATAATCATGAATTAGCAATCGACGAAAGTCGAATGGAAATAAGCCGAGTTCTTGGGTAACCTAATCTCTTCAGGGAGGTTGAAGTGCCAAAGAGAATAACCGGTAAAACCCCATAAGCAATCGGGCTCGACAAAGAACCGCTCCCAATCTGGGGGCGGTTTCATTTTTGCTTGGTAAGAGGGCCATAAAAAAACGCGAAAAACCGTGGGAATGGTTCCGCGTTTTGCTTTGTTGGCGAATGAGTCAAAAAGTTAAGCGTTGGAATGGGCGATTGCTTTGCGCAAAGCGGAAATGGTGCCGATGTGCATGCCCTCATGGAACAGGGTGAAGACCATCATCTCGCCATACGTGTTCATGACACCTTTGTCACCCAACTGGAACGGTTTGGGCAGCGGGTCATTCAGTTTCGTTTGCAACTGTTCTTTTACCCGGGCGTGCTGCTCCTTCAATTGTGCCGCCAGCTCCTCGATGGATGGCACATCGCCTTGCCAGTCTGCGGGCTTTGTGCCGGGGCTGAACAAAGCGGCATACGACGGAGGACATTTCATTTCGGCTGGTCCGAACAGCAAGTAATCCTGCGTGAGCAAGATGTGGCCGATATTCCAGTGAATGTTGTTTTTGAATCCTGCCGGAACAATCTCTGCCTCTTGCTCGGATGTTTTGGACAAGCCTTCAAGAAACATGCCGCGAATCATATCATACTGATTCCATACAAATGAGTAATCCTGCATGACAAAACCACCTTTCATCCATTTCCATTCTTCTCCATGTTACCGTAAAAAGACGATTCAGAAAACAAGCTCCCGCTATTTTTTGCAAGGTTGTCCCGCTGCCTTCATACACATGTAAAAAGGAGGGAGCGCATATGGTCACGTTGGACTCATCCATCGCCTTTTTTGTGTATGTGACGGCTGTTTCCAGTGCGGCGGCAGGTGTGACGGAAGCGTTCAAATCGATTATTCCGTTCTTGTCGACGGACTATGAGCCGAAGGAAGATTGCTGGGAGGATCAAAACCATGCGGCGCGGCTGATGAATTACAAGCGATTTTTCAACCTGCTCATCTCTGTTTTGGCGGCAGGCGTCATTTTTGGCATGCTCGGTCTGGACCCTGCCCTGATCTTGACGGGCGCACAGACGGCGTATGTCGAAGACCCGTGGCAGGTGGGAACGTGGCTGTGGGGCATCGTCGCGGTGTTCGGCTCGCCGTTTTTCGCTTCCGTCCTGAAAATTTTGGAAGGCTTCAAGCAATCGGTCAATCACAATCAGCCACCCAATCGCCCGCGGCAAAAGGTAAGCGGTCCGCGGGAGTGAGCACAACCTGGTTGAATCATGCTTGCAGCGTGCGGTAAGATAGCAAAAGTACATACCGCAAAGTAGGTGGGCACGATGAAATGGCAAAATTCATTCCGAATGCTTGGACTGTTTGTACTGCTTGCTTGTATGCTGGCAGCCTGTTCGTCGCAAGCAGGGCCAGCCGGGGCGTTTGATCCGGAAAATCAGCAGGAATATGGCGTCAGCGGGGTTTACCTCGGCCAAAACATCAAGGAAGCGATGGACTTGCTAAAGCCGACCAAAGCCGATTTTATGGACATGATCTCCCGCGAAAGCTATACGGTGGAGAGAATGGCAAAAGGCGAGGGCGAGGCGGTCATGGGCATGCTTTTGATCGATCGCACACAGCTGCTCGTCAAGGTGAGAAAAGGCGAACTGATCTCGATCATGCTGGGCGGCGTGGCAAAAGAAGATGCGGCACGCTTTCAGACGCTCCGCGGGCTGTCCATGTACGACAGCAAGGAACAACTGAAAAAATTGTACGGCGAAGGGTCCGGAGAAACCGAGGTTGTGTACGAAGGCAGCAAATATACGGCCAATTTCGGTGTCTCGGGCGGTCAGGTAGTCTGGTTCCGCTTTGACAGCAAGTAGTCGTCTCGGCAAAAAAGCAGGCGGGTTCTCCAAAAGGGAGCCCGCCTGCTTTTTTATGCGCGGCGCGAAGGCACGTTACGACAAAGCCAGAAAGTCCAGCTTGACCTTGTATGCCTTGGCGATCCCTGCGGCAAGCTCCGCCAGATTGCTGTCGATGAGGTAGATGGTATCCGCTTGATCCGCCTGGGGGATCGTGCCCTTGACATGCTCTTTCCATTGCTCGGCCGCTGCCCAGCGATCGTCGGGCGAGCCGGAGTTTTTATCTGCCGTAAACAGCGCGACTTGATCTGCATAAACAAACGTATGGCCATTTTCCGTGACGAAGCCGATGTCAGCCCCCTCGTCTATTACGGCTTGAGGAGGAAGCAGCAGCAAGGAGAACTCCTCCCCAAGCATGTTGGATTTTTGCAAGATCGCCGCAAGCTTGTCCCGCTCTTCTTCGCTCTCGACAATAAAAAGCAGTTTGTCCCGAGCAAAGACATTGACATGGTCTCCGATTTTATGTATGACTTGAGCATAGAACCCGGGCAGCTTCCCGGCGGGGATCGCAAGCTCGATTCCGTACATATGTCGCATATCCTTCATCCTTTTCGCAAGCTTTCTTTTTATCGTATCAAAAAATCAGGGAGGTTCCTATTCTTATGAGCGACCAACATCTCGCCGTCCAATCTTTTGCCTTGGGAGGCTTTCAAACAAATGCTTACGTCTTGACCAACAAAGAAACAAACGAAACGATTGTCATTGATCCAGGTATGCAGCCAGAGCGGCTGCTCCAGGAAATTGCCGGTAAAAACGTCGTAGCGATCTTGTTGACCCATGCGCATCTCGACCATATCGGAGGGCTGAATCAAGTAAGAGCGCTGACCAAAGCTCCGGTGTACATTCACCCGCTGGAACAAGAGTGGCTGACCAATCCTGATCTGAACGGGTCGAGCCGTTGGGGACTGCCTGAGCCGATTGTTTGCGAGCGGGCAGAGCATGAGCTTGCCGATGGTCAAACGCTTGCTCTGGCTGGTTTCTACATCCAGGTGCTGCATACGCCCGGGCACTCTCCGGGAAGCTGTTCCTTTGTGATCGGAAAGCATTGCTTTGGCGGGGACGTCCTGTTCCAGCAAAGCATCGGCCGTACCGATCTGTTCGGAGGCGACTACGAGACGCTGATGATCAGCATTCAAGACAAGCTGTTTGAGCTGGAAGATGACACCATCGTCTACCCTGGACACGGTCCCAAGACGACGATTGACTACGAAAAAACGTACAATCCGTTCGTGACAGGCATGCTGCGCTAAAAGACTTCACGATTGTTTATGAGGCAAAAGAAGAGGAAATGGCTTGCAGACGGCGAAAAGGAAGTGGGTTACATTATCGCCAAAGGAGCTATTGTCATGAAGCAAACATGGAACAAGTGGGTCATCATCACAGCATTAGGCTGTATGAGTCTGGCCGGATGTGTCCCGCCAGCAGCCCCTGATAGCCACGCTTCCAAGGCTCCTGTCCTGCAAGTGAGTCCGTCCGACAATGCCACGCCGCAGACAGCAGAGGAACCGACTACTGACTCGCCATCCGATACAGTCCCCCCAACTGGGGAAGCGCCGCCATCCCGTTTTCCGGAACAGCGGATTTCGCTTCTCGCGGTCGGGGATATCATGGTTCACCAGGAGCAAATGGATGCCGTCTGGAACCCGGCGACCAAAACGTATGACTTCCACAAGTTTTTTCCTTACGTCACGCCGCTGTTTCAGCAGGCTGACTGGGTAATCGGCAATCTGGAAACGACGATGAGCGGCAGCCAGGCCCGCTACTCGGGATATCCGATGTTCAATTCCCCGGAATCTTTGGGGCAGACATTGAAGGAAGTCGGTTTCACTGCGGTAACGACTGCGAACAACCACTCGATGGATCGCAAAGAGCAAGGCGTGCTGCAAACGCTCAAGTACCTCGATCAGGCGGGAATTTTGCACACAGGGACGTTTGCCAGTGCCAAAGAGCGCGACGAGCCGCTGCTTTTGACCAAGGACGGATTTACGCTCGCTCTGCTTTCCTATACGTACGGGACGAACGGAATCGCCATCCCCAAGGACAAGCCATACCTCGTCAACCTGATTTCGCCTGAGTTGATGAAACAGGACATTGCCCGTGCGAAAGAAAAGGGAGCCGATCTCGTTGCCGTCGCCCTGCACTTTGGGGTCGAGTATCAGCGGTTGCCGAATGCGGAGCAGATCAAGACAGCCGAGCTGTGCTTGACGTACGGAGCCGACTTGATTTTGGGGGCGCATCCGCACGTGGTTCAGCCGTACGAATGGAAAACCGTTACGCGGGAGGACGGCACACAACACAAAGGCTTGATTACGTATTCGCTGGGGAACTTCGTCTCTGCCCAGAGATGGGATTACAAAGATGTCGGCGCGATTCTCAAGCTTACGCTGCACAAGGACGAGTCTGGAAAGGCGAGTATCGAACAGGCGGAAATGCTGCCGACCTACGTTCATTTTTTCCGCAAAAACAACAAGCGCAATTATGTCGTTTATCCCGTGGCGGAGACATTGGAGGGATTGCAGCGCGGGGAGAAGTATCCGGGCCTCACGAAAGAAGCGATCCAGTACATGACCCGCTTGCAAAAGGAGATGCCTGTTCACATGAATATGGCTGTTTCCAAGAAAAAAGCCAGCTAACCGTTAGCTGGCCTTATTTCTTTCCGAAGCCGAAGGGGAGATTCAATTTCAGTTGAAGCTTCAGCTCTTCGTTTTGCAGGCTGATTCCTTGCACCTGAATATTCGGGGAGATCAGCTCGGGGTAGAAGCCGAGGTCGTACGTCTTTTCCATTTCGTCGACAGTTGCTTGCGGCAGGGCGAACCCGTCGAAATAAAGCTCCGTGATGTGGAACTTCAACTGGGTAGGAGAGACAAGCTCGTAGTTGCCGACCAGCCGAAGCTCCATGTGGTCATACGTGCCTTCGACAGTCAGCTTGTCGTTTTCAAAAGAAAAACGGGATTGCTTGAACAATTCGTCTTTTTGCATCAAAAACTGGTTGAAATCGCTCTGCTTGATCGTCAGCGTGTGCGAGAAGAAGCCGTCGGACTGAATGCGGTCAGGCGTAGCCAACTCCGGTACTTGCACCATCACTTTGGCCAGCATGCCAAAAAACGTCTGGAAAGCGGGCAAGCCGCGTTTTTCCCAATCATTGATCAGATGATCCATCAGCGCTTCCACTGTGGTAGGATCGTCAAGCTTTTGCACGTTTTTTTCTTTTTCCGCCTGAATGGCGATCATCTCCGCCAGTTGCAGCTCGTATTTTTTGCGGAGGTCCTGGAGCAGAGTGAGTCGTGCTTGCTTGTCTGTCTGCATCGTGGCAAGCTTCACTCGCTCGGCGTGGTACGTCTGGAGCCGATTCATATCATACTCGTACACGAGCTGGTAGAAATCGAACATCAATAAAAACTCATTGAAATTTTCCGCATTGAGTAAAAGCGTGAGAAGATTGGCGCGTTCACCCATGTAATAAGCCCGTGCCACCTCGCCGGCATGGCGCTGCATCGCTTCAATCACCAGCTTTTGGCGTTGCAGGTCCAGATCGATTTGAGCGATATCCCGATAGGTTCGCGTCTCTTCATCCTTGAGCAAGGTGAGAGTTCGCTCCAGTTCTTTTTGGGTAAAATGCTGCTGCAAGATCAACTGCTCCAGCGGAATTGCAGTCTCTTCCTGGGCGAACACAGTCAGCGGACATACAAGCAGGAACAAGACGAGCAAAAATTTACGCATGTTTTCACCTTTTGCTTTCATGATGGAAGTCG
Source organism: Brevibacillus sp. HD3.3A (assembly GCF_013284375.2). Classification (NCBI taxonomy): domain Bacteria; kingdom Bacillati; phylum Bacillota; class Bacilli; order Caryophanales; family Paenibacillaceae; genus Brevibacillus; species Brevibacillus sp. HD3.3A. Next base: position 3,968,677 of record NZ_CP085874.1, on the reverse strand, counting down.
CTTGCCTTTCCACATTGTATGACTTCTTTTTCGTATTATAGCCTTATCAGGTTGAATTTGGATAGCAGGAGAAGAGCCCATGGATATAAACGCTATGATTCGCCGTGAAATGGAAAGCCAGGAGGGAGGCGCGATCCCATTCGCACGCTTTATGGAGCTGGCCCTCTACCACGACTCCTACGGCTATTATATGTCGGACTTGCCCAAGGTAGGCAAAGATGGCGATTTTTTTACCAGCGCGACCGTACACGCTGTCTTCGGGGAAACATTGGCGGATGCCGTGATAAAGCTGTGGAGCACCGCGGCGATTGAGCAGCCTGCGCTCGTTGAAATCGGAGGCGGGACTGGCTCCTTGTGCAAAAGCATGCTTGCCCGCATACAGGAAGCAGCGCCAGATGTGTACGCCAAGCTTACGGTTGTGTTGATAGAAGCAAGCCCGTATCATCGCCAAAAACAGCAAGAGGCCCTTTGCGAGCACGAGGTGCGCAAAATATGGTACTCGTCACTGGAAGAAGCAGCGAAAGCAGGCGGGCTAGAAGGGGTGATCGTGTCCAATGAATGGCTGGATGCCTTTCCCGTCCATTTGGCGCAAAAGACGAAAACGGGTTGGAAGGAAGTAGCGGTGACATGCGAGGAGGGGCAGTTCACGGAGGTGCTGCAAGAGCCGGGAGCCACGCTTTTGAACAGCCTGACAGAAATCGAGGCTGCTACCGCGATGCCAAACGGGATGCGCATCGAGGTGAATCTCGGGTTGGAACAGGCGGCGCAGCAGGTCGGACGCCTGCTTGCCAAAGGATATGTCATAACGATCGATTACGGCGACAGACAAGAGGAGTTGTATCATGCCAGCCGGAAAAACGGGACACTGATGTGCTACTACCGCCATCAAGCCCACGATAATCCGTACATTCACGTCGGCGAACAAGATATAACGGCGCACGTCAATTTTTCCGCATGGAGCCGTTTTGGCGAAGCGGCGGGGTTGCGAGAGGTTTTGTATATGCGCCAGGATAAATTTTTGCTCCAGAGCGGCCTTTTGACCAAAGCGGTCGTCCATCACGATACAGACCCGTTTACAAGTGTCGCGATGAAACGCAACCGGGCGTTGCTCCAGTTGATTGATCCTGCCGGGCTGGGCGGACGGTTTCGAGTCATGATCCAGCAAAAAGGCGTGGAGAACAGCCTGGATACGGCAAGCTTTTTCAGGTCGTTTGCATAAAAAAAGATGCTCGCAGATGAGCATCTTTTTTTCTTACATCATCAGTTGCATGAAAGCGTGTTCTTGCGGGCCTACAGGCATTACGAAGAACGTGTAGTACGTGAACCCTACAAAAGACAGGAACATGAAGCCGAAAAAAATGTTCAGATACACTCGCTCAGTCAGGCTCATGTAGCTCAACGCTACGAAGAATGCTGTAAGACCGAAGAAGATGAGCGACATTGGGTACAGACCGCCCCAGAACGCCATCAGCGCGATAACGATGGTCCAGAAACCAAGCACGCGATACATACGATCCATTTGTTGTCCCCCCTTTTTGCCTAGATCGGTAAGATTTACAAGATTCCTACCCCATTATAAAGGACAGGCGAAGACGTGTAAACGATAAAGGTATGACGGATTTGGGGCGAAGGAAAACGCTTCAAATCACCGTCCGGGTGAGGATCATTCTCAATAATGGATAACCGTATAGTTGCACGATTTGCAGCCCCTGATCATCGAGCCATCCTCACGTAATTCAATCTTCCCTAAGTACGTTTCGAATATTCCCATGAGCAGAGCGTTATGCATCTCGCAAACCGCGCGCGGATATTTTTTGGCCGTGTCGGAAAACGTGCAGTTGTTTACACGAAAACGAAGGGTGCCTTCGTCCAGCTTTTCAATATCGGGTTTCAATCCCTGAGCAACGACGAGTCGATGGATCAGGTTCAATTTCTCTTCCAAAGTAGCCGTTTGCAGATTCAATCCGCTTTGGACAACCGCCCGTTTCGCCATCTCTGTACCAATGCGATGCCCCATATTGATCAGAGCGGCTTCGCCCGCCTCGCCGAGCGACAGCAGGCTTTCGATTGCGATATCGGCCAGAAGCTGATAGTCGCGAGGTGGGAACTGGAGGCTCACTACCTGTTCAGACAGGGAATACAATCGACTGGGACGTCCACCTTTGCCACTTTTGTCCGAGACGGCTGTGAGCAAATTCACGTCCTCCAGCTTTGTCAGATGCAGGCGGGCCACATTCGGATGGATGGAAAAGTGGTCTGCGACATCCTGGACAGTGATTGGATCTTTGCTGTACGCGACAAATTGGTAAATGGAGAAGCGGGTGGGGTCTGCCAAAGCACTGGTTAACTTATGCGCGTCGTGGTCCATGCCGGATACCCCTTTCTCAAGTGACAAACCGTGTTCCATATTTGTTTGAAAAAATTTCACATCCACATAAGTGTATCCGATTTTGTTTGGCTTGTTAAGGTGGCAGTGTGCTATAACAACACATCCCCCAAATTTTCTGCCTAGTTTTTAGATTAACTACTATTGACATAGTGTTTATTGTAGATTTATAATCCAAAGTAAGGAAAGAATTTTTATTAGCTTACTTTTTGTGAGTTAATAGCTCAAAGCAATTGCATCCGGCAATTGGCAAAAGAGCATACGGAAACACCAAGAATACACGAAACCAAATGGGTATAGATGAGATGGAGGGGTAACCGATGGCAGTTGCTGAACGTACTCAAACACAAAAATTAACGTTTTTCACGTATCCGAGCTGCACATCCTGTCGCAAAGCCAAAGCTTGGCTGGCAGAGAATGGCGTCAATTACGAAGAGCGTCACCTGTTTAAAAACCCGCCGACAGCCGAAGAGCTGCTCGACATCATCAAAATGACGACAAACGGACTGGACGAGATTTTGTCCACGAGAAGCCAACGCTTCAAAAACTTGGACGTCGATATTAATGACATGTCTGTCAAAGAGTTGCTGGAGATGCTGAGCGAAGAGCCGCAGCTTCTGAAGCGCCCGATTTTGACAGATGGCGAGAATTTGATTGTCGGCTTCAATTCTTCCGCGATGAAAAACTTGTTGTCCTAAAAAGGAGGAGGCATACTGCCTTCTCTTTTCTTTTTTTGCCCGCATCCGATATGATTTTGTCGCGCAAACCAGTAAAATAAAGCAAACAAAATCGAAGCAAAGGATGAGATTGCGCTCATGGATACCGTACTGCTGCAAAAAGAAGCGGGCATTGCCACGATTACGCTGAATCGGCCGCACGTACATAACGCGGTCAGCATGGAGCTGGTCGACGAGCTGCACCATGTTTTGGCGGACTGCCAGGCAGATTCGCAGGTGAAGGTGCTCATCATTACAGGTACAGGCAAAAGTTTTGTCTCCGGGGGAGACTTGAACCAGTTTATCGCGGCGCGCGGACATGAACAGGCGTATCCGCTGCTGAGCAAGGTGGCGGGACTGTTGTCTGCCATCGACACGTTCACCAAGCCTGTCATTGCCATGATCAACGGCGCTGCTGTCGGAGGCGGATGCGAATTTGCAGGCGCTTGCCATTTTCGCTTCGCCAGCGAGCAGGCGCGGTTCGGCTTTGTGCAGATCGGCATGCATATTACGACAGGCTGGGGCGGGGGAAGCAGGCTTCTCGACATGCTCCCGGAGTCGAAAGCGTTGGCTCTTTTGCTGGCGGGAGAAAGGCTGACGGCGCAAGAGGCCAAGTCGTACGGCTTCGTGGACGAAATCTACCCGCACGATCAGCTGCAAGCGGCTGTGCACGCGTTCGCGAAAAAAATCGCCGCGCAGCCGTTGGAAGGGATCGAAGCGTACATGCAGCTCGTTCGCTGGAAGCGGGAAGGAATCGTGCGGGCCGAGCGCATCGAGCGCGAAGTGGATCAATGCGCAAAACTATGGGGAAGTCCGGCGCATGTCGCCGTCGTGGAAAAATTTCTGAACAAGCAGTAACCGCCCGCCAGATGGTTCTTCTCGTTTAAACATTTATTTGCTTGGACATACTTTTTCTAGTAGAAAGCGATTCTACAAGAGTAGGGAAAAGCATAGGATGAACTACATCATCCTTTTTAAAGGTAACGGGAGGGACTCATATGGTAGCTTCCAGACAAGACGCATGGACCGAAGATGACGATCTCGTGTTGGCGGAAGTCACCTTGCGCCACATACGCGAAGGCGGTACACAACTTGCCGCATTTGAAGAAGTGGGTCAAAGGTTGGGCAGGACAGCAGCTGCGTGCGGATTTCGCTGGAATAGTTGCGTGCGCAAACGTTACGATGCGGCAATCTCGATAGCCAAAAGTCAGAGACAGCAATTGAAGAAGATGGGCAGGATTCAAACGCCAGCTACCACTGTGGAGACAGAGGCTGTTTTGTTGCCGCAAAGGCAATTGCCGCCTGCTGTTGCCGAGATGCAGGCTTCTGAACTGGAATCGGTGGAAGAAGAGCAAATCGAATCGGTTATTCGCATGCTCGTCAACCAGAAGGAAATGGCGAGGCGCTTGCGACAACTGGAACAAGAGTTGGAAGGCAAAGATTTGGAGTTAAAAGAATGGAAGGATGCGCATGAGCGAGCCAAAAAAGAACTGGAGCAGGTGCAGGGAGTAAATGACGATTACCGCGCGCTTGTTCAGATCATGGATCGCGCGCGCAAGCTGGCCTTTTTGCAGGAAGAGGAGTCCTCCAAAGCTATTTTCAAAATGGATGAGAACGGCAACCTGGAGCGAGTGGAAAAATAAATGCTGCGCAGCAAACAAAAAAAGAAGCGGTTACATTCCGCTTCTTTTTTCTGTCCTGTCCAAAGGAAGAGCTAGTCTTGCAGCTCCACATTCTCTGGCAACCAGACGTACGGGTTTTCGCCGCGATCGCGCATCGGATTGTATTTGACAGGGGTAAAGCCCATTTTCAGCCAAAATTCGTCCGCACGACAGCGGGAGTTTGTTTTAATAGGAGCGCCAAAGCTTTTTGCGTGGTTAACCAAAGCCGTGCCGTAGTCTTTGCTGCGGTAATCAGGCAGGACTTCAAGCTTCCACAGCTCGTAGTAATCTTGGGCTGGTTGGAAATAACGGTCGTATTTCCCGTCGATTTTATAGAGGCTCATGCGTGCTACCAGAAGATCGTTGTCATAAATACCGTAAAAAGGAGATTCCGAATCGTTCTCCACGATGTTCGCCTCCAGGTCTTCCTTCATCGAAAGCTCCTCCAGGCCAAATTCGCGAAACTTTTGAAATTCCTCCAGTGTCTTGTAGTTGATCTGTAAACGTCTTACTTCAAACATGGTCAGCCACTCCTCTCACAGCTCTTTGCCTTGGCCGGCTTAGGCCACTCCCCTTTATTATACACCATGATCGGATTTTCCGAAGCGTTTTCTTTGCCGCGTTGCGGAATTGTCAGAAAGCGAAAAAAGGTTCATGGAAAAAATTTAAAAATTCTTTCTAGAACTATGTTCATTCTCATGGCAAAATAGAAGTAAGCATCACATGAAACAAACCGAGCAAACAATTTGGAAACGCTTTCGATTGGAGTCGGTTTGTCAAAGAGGGGAGCGTTGCCATGCGTAAGGTATTGATCGCAAACCGTGGTGAGATTGCCAGAAGAATTATGCGCACCTGCCGCGAAAAAGGAGTCGCAACCGTAGCCGTCTACTCGGATGCCGACCGCGACCTGCCGTTTGTCCGTGAAGCGGATGAAGCCGTCCATATCGGCCCGCCGCCAGTGCCGCACAGCTACTTGAACGTAGAGGCTATCATCGCGGCGGCGAAAAGCACGAATGCCGATGCCATTCATCCCGGCTACGGACTGCTTTCGGAAAACGAAGCGTTCGCGAGGCGCGTTCTAGAAGAAGGGCTTGTATTCATTGGACCTTCGCCAAAGGTCATCGGGCAAATGGGCGACAAGCTGACGGCCCGCAGAATCATGCAGGAGGCAGGCGTGCCTGTCGTGCCAGGCTGCGAAGATTCGCTTGCGACAGTGGAAGAAGCGACAGCGCAGGCCGCTCAAATCGGCTATCCGGTCATGTTGAAGGCCAGTGCTGGCGGGGGCGGGATCGGCATGCAAATATGCCGTGAAGAGTCGCAGCTGTTGCAAGCCTATCAGTCGGCAAAGGGTCGCGCCAAAGCGTATTTCGGCAACGATGCGATGTACGTGGAAAAATATGTGGAGCGCCCGCGGCATATCGAGGTGCAGATTGCAGCTGACAACGCTGGCAATGTCATTCATCTGCTGGAGCGGGAGTGTTCCATTCAGCGCCGTCATCAAAAAGTGCTGGAAGAAAGCCCGTCGCCTTTTCTTGATCCTGCCACGAGAGAACAATTGTGCGAGGCAGCCGTCAAGGCAGCGAAGGCTGTCGGCTACACAGGGCTGGGAACGGTCGAGTTTATCGTAGATGAAAACAAAAATTTTTACTTTTTGGAAATGAACACGCGCTTGCAAGTGGAGCACGCCGTGACCGAAGAGATGACCGGATACGATTTGGTCGCTATGCAGCTGGCGATTGCCGATGGACAGCCGCTGCCAGTCGAACAGCGCGATGTTCAGGCGAAGCGGCACGCGATTGAACTGCGTGTGTACGCGGAAGACCCGGTGACGTTTTTGCCGTCGCCAGGCACGATCAGCCTGTATCAGCCGCCTGCCATGGAGCATGTGCGGATCGATGACGGGGTAGAGTCGGGAACACAGGTTACGCCTTTTTACGACCCGATGATTGCCAAAGTGATCATTTCCGGCGAGACAAGGGAAGAAGCTGTGGAGCGGGCGCAGGAAGCTATGCATCATTTTCTGATTACTGGTATTAAAACGAATATTCCATTTTTGCAGGAAGTATTGGCGGATGAACAGTTCCGGGGCGGAGACTACACCACCTGGTTTATTACGGAGCGGACAACGAAAACCAACCACAAGTAAGGAGAGGGTCTTGGATGAAACAAGTAGCAGCGAATATGGCAGGAACCGTCATTTCTGTTTTGGTGCAGCCAGGTGACACGATCAGCGAGGGGCAAGATGTCATCGTATTGGAATCGATGAAAATGGAAGTGCCTGTCCAGTCGATGGAAGCGGGAAAAGTCGTGGAAGTGAAAGCGAATATCGGTGATTTTGTCAACGATGGCGACATTATCGTCGTTCTCGAATAATTTTTTTCTTTCCAAACTGAGCGGTCGCTAGGAAAGGGGCGGGAAGATTGTGAACGTGCAAATCGTAGAGGTTGGCCCACGCGATGGGCTGCAAAATGAGAGCGTCATCGTACCCGCAGAAGCAAAAATCGAGTTGATTAAGAAGCTGATCGACGCCGGGCTTGTGCGGATCGAGGCCAGCTCGTTTGTCAATCCGCGCTGGATTCCGCAATTGGCGGACGCCGAGGAAGTTTTGCAAGGAATACTTCCAGCCAGCAAAAAGGACGTGCGCATCAGTGCGCTGGTGCCAAACGTTCGCGGGCTGGAGCGGGCGCGCCTGTGCGGCGTGAGCGAAGTTGCCCTGTTCATGTCTGCCTCGGAGAGCCATAACCGCAAAAATATTAACAAAAGCATCACGGAAACATTTCCTGTGCTGGCGGAAGCGGCGAAGGAAGCGCTCGCTCTCGGCATGCGCGTGCGCGGGTACGTCTCCACCGTGTTTGGTTGTCCGTATGAGGGAGCCGTCCCTGTTGACAACACGAGAAGAGTGACCCATGCGCTCGTCGAGATGGGCGTGTCCGAAGTTTCGCTCGGGGATACGATCGGCGTGGCAACCCCAAAGCAAGTGCACGAGGTTTTTCAGGAGCTTGTGAAAGATGTTACGACCGAGCGCTTAGCCGGGCACTTTCACGACACGCGAGGAACCGGGCTGGCGAATGTCGCGGCAGCGTTGGCGGAAGGCATCCGGATTTTTGACAGCTCCATCGGCGGCTTGGGCGGATGCCCGTACGCACCGGGGGCGGCAGGCAACATTTCGACGGAAGACTTGGTCTACATGCTGCACGGAATGGGCTATGAAACCGGAGTTGACCTGAATCGGCTGACAGAGGCAGGTGCCTACATCCAGGAACAGCTGGGCAGGGAGCTGACTTCCAAAGTTTTGAAAGCAAACCTGGCAAAGCAAAAGCAGGAGGAGCATACGTAGAGAGGAAGGGCCACATGACGATTTCCTATCGAAAAGACGGGCTGGTCGGTGTCGTGACGCTTGATCGGCCGGATGTGTTCAACTGTTTGAACCTGGAGACTTTGACGGCACTGCGCAAGCTTATCGCCGAACTTGCCCGCGATCGCAGCACGCGTGTCGTCATCGTCACCGGGGCGGGAGACAAGGCATTTTGCTCCGGCGCGGATTTGAAGGAACGGCGAGGCATGTCGCCCGAACAGGTGGAAGTGTACATTCGGACGATTCGCGACACGTTCAGTGAACTTGAAAAACTGCAAAAGCCGGTCATTGCTGCCCTCAACGGTTTGGCGCTTGGCGGCGGTACGGAGCTGGCGCTCGCCTGCGATTTGCGAATCATGAGCGAGCAGGCGCAAATGGGCTTGACGGAAACCTCTCTCGGCATTATCCCGGGAGCGGGCGGCACGCAGCGGCTGCCGCGGCTAGTCGGCAAGGGCATCGCCAAAGAACTGATTTTTACAGCGCGGCGCGTTTTCCCGGCGGAAGCTTTGGCGATCGGGCTTGTCAACCGCGTCGTGCCGCACGAGCAACTGATGAATGTGTCCATGGAGCTGGCAGCGCAGATTGCGAGCAATGCTCCGCTGGCGCTGGCCCAGGCCAAGTTTGCCATCGACTGCGGCAGCGAAGTAGAGCTGGCAACCGGATTGATGATGGAGAGCAATGCGTACCAGCTGCTCGTTCCGACCAAGGACCGTTTGGAAGGACTGGCAGCTTTTGCGGAAAAACGAAAACCGATCTATCGCGGAGAGTGACGAGGGGGAGTAGCCGATGACCAAGCATTTGGAAGAGACGTTGCAGGAGAAGATCGCGCATATCAAGCAAGGTGGCGATGCCAAATACCACGAAAAGCTCAAGGAGCAGAACAAGCTGTTCGTCCGCGATCGGCTGAAGCTGTTGTTCGACGATGAGTTCATGGTCGAGGACGGGCTGTTCGCCAATGTCATGGCGGGAGATTTGCCTGCGGATGGCGTCGTGACTGCGATTGGAAAAGTAAACGGCCAGACGGTATGCGTCATGGCCAATGACTCTACGGTCAAAGCAGGCTCCTGGGGCTCGCGAACGGTAGAAAAAATCATTCGCATCCAGGAAACGGCGGAAAAAATGCGCGTACCGCTGATTTACCTCGTGGACTCGGCAGGCGCTCGCATTACCGACCAGTTGGAAATGTTCCCCGGCAGACGGGGAGCGGGACGCATTTTTTACAATCAAGTGAAGCTGTCCGGCAAAATTCCGCAAGTCTGCATTTTGTTCGGCCCATCTGCTGCGGGCGGCGCGTACATCCCGGCTTTTTGCGACATTGTGATCATGGTCGACAAAAACGCGAGCATGTACCTCGGCTCGCCGCGCATGGCGGAGATGGTGATCGGGGAAAAGGTGAGTCTGGAAGAGCTGGGCGGCGCCCGGATGCATTGCTCGGTGAGCGGCTGCGGCGATGTGCTGGCAGCAAACGAAGAGGAAGCGATTCAGTCTGCGCGCACCTACTTGAGCTTTTTCCCGGCGAACTACAGCGAGCAGCCTCCGCTCCAAGCGGCAAAAGCGCCGATCGAGACGGCCAAAGACATCACTACTATCGTACCGGAAAACCAAAATGCCGCGTTCAACATGCACGATCTCATTCAATCGCTCGTTGATGCGGATTCATTTTTCGAGATCAAGAAGCTGTTCGCGCAAGAGCTGATTACGGGTCTTGCCCGTCTGGATGGCAAGCCGGTCGGGATCATCGCCAACCAGCCACGGGTCAAAGGCGGCGTCCTGTTCGTCGATTCCGCCGACAAAGCGGCGCGCTTCATTACTTTGTGCGATGCGTTCGGAATCCCGCTGCTGTTTTTGGCCGACGTCCCAGGCTTCATGATCGGCACCGCAGTAGAGCGAGCGGGCATCATCCGTCACGGGGCGAAAATGATTTCCGCTATGGCTGAGGCGACCGTACCGAAAATTTCCGTGATTGTGCGCAAGGCGTATGGAGCCGGACTGTACGCCATGGCCAGCTCGGCGTTTGAACCGGACGCGTGCATTGCCCTGCCTGGAGCGCAAATCGCGGTCATGGGCCCGGAAGCTGCCGTAAACGCTGTGTACAGCAACAAAATTCAGGCGATCGAGGACCCGGCAGAACGTCAGGCGTTCATTCAGGAGAAGCGCAAGGAATACCAGGAGGACATCGACTTGTATTTGCTGGCTTCCAACCTGATCGTCGACGCGATTGTGCCGCCGAGCGGTTTGCGCCATGATCTGATTTCGCGCTACGAGATTTACAAGGGGAAACGGCAAGTTTTCTCTGACCGCAAGCATCCCGTTTATCCTGTATAAATATTCGTTGAGACTGTCGCTATCCCGCGGCAGTCTTTTTTGAGCAGATTGAAAACGGCGAGCAGTTGACCGCTTGAAAAACAAAGGAACGTGGCTGATAGAAATTTTTCGATAATTTTGATCTTTTTTGTTCCAATCAATTGAACAATCTCCTAAACTCTGCTATTCTTATAAAATAAGTATTGATTAATGTAGGTGAACAAATGCAACCCGATACAAGCGCTTTGCAAGTGGTTGTCGTTGGCGGAGGTTCCGTTGGTTTGCTGTATGCAGCAAGGCTTGCGCTCGCTGGTCAGTCCGTGACCGTCGTAACGCGCAGTTCACTACAGGCGAATCAACTCATGGAGCAAGGACTGTGGCTCCACAGTCTGGACGGCCAAAAAAACAGAGTAAACGTACAAGCCCAACCGATTGCAGATGGATTGCCGGAAGGGAACTTGTATTTGCTCACTGTTAAACAGCCCGATTTGCCCTTGCTACTCCCGGCTCTTGCCGAAATCCCTCCGTACGCGCGTGTCATTGCCTTGCAAAACGGCATGGGACACCAGGAATTGCTCGCATCTGTACTGGAGGATGCGCAATGCTACTTCGCCATTCATACAGAAGGAGCCAGAAGACATTCTGCTACGGAAGTGGAGCATACCGGAACAGGGACGCTTCGCGTTGGTCCCTGGCAGGAAAAGGCAGACCGCGATGCTTTGATTGACGCATTCGTCACATGGGCAGTCGAGGCAGGCATCACAGCGCTTTATGAAAAAGCAATCGAACCGCATGCGTGGAGAAAGCTGTTGGCCAATGCCTTGATCAACCCGCTCACGGCATTATTTGAGATTCCGAATGGCGCCCTCCTCGACAGTTCATATACGCAAGGACTGATGCGTGATTTATTTAATGAAGCTGTGGAGGTAGCTGCTTTTTCCGGACAGAAAATCGGCGATCCCGAATGGCAGGAAATTGTCGCCATTTGCCGAAATACTTCCCGTAATCTTTCCTCCATGCTTCAGGATGTGAAGCGGCAAAAACCGACGGAAGTGCAAGCAATCAACGGCTACCTCGTGAAGCGGGGAAAAGAAGCCGGGATTCCTACTCCGTTGCACGAAACCTTGCTTCGCGTCATTCTTCTCAAGACAAGCATGGGAATAGGGAAGGAGGGGAGGCGACAGTAGATGGCCGTGTGGACAACTTTCTGGTCCTATTTTTGGGGTACGCTGACCGTAGTGCCTTTCTTGGGGTTTCCGCTAGTTTACTTGATCGTGTACATGTGGAAGCGGAACAAGAGATTGGCCGGTCGCTGGGCGGTGAATATCACGAATTTTTTGGTGATTCGCTCCGCTGTTTCCGCATACGAACTCATCTGGCCTGAGGCGATGTCGGCCTGGTGGTGGGTGAGCTGCTTTTTCCTCGGCGCCGTTGTGCTTTTGGGATGGCTCCAGGTCAAGCTGAAAGGAAAGCTATCTCTGAAAAAGGTCGGGTTTTCCGCCTGGCGGTTGTCGTTTCTCTGGTTTGGACTTGTCTATATAGTGCTGTTTACGACCGGCATAATCAAGACGATGGGTGTCGTGTAACGCACTGACTGATACATATCGTATTTATTCCGATAAGAAAGAAGGTTGGAACTATGCGACTTCCCATCGAGAGCATCGGACATAAGATTCGGATGATTCGAAAAGAACGTGGATTTACTTTGGAGATCATGGCAGGCAAAACAGGGCTCAGCAAAGGGCTGCTCAGCCAGGTGGAACGGGGGATATCCCAACCGTCACTGGATTCTCTCTGGAAAATTACAAAGGCCCTGGAGTCTCCGATCATTCATTTCTTCGAAGACATCGACCAAAAGCAAGTACACGTGACACGTCTGCAAAAGCGCAGACAGCTGGTTTTTCCCGAATCGACCGGCACGTATTCGTTGCTCTCGATGGGAGGAAGCGCCAAGCTGGGCATGCTGGAAGTGCGTCTGATGCCGAAGGAAATGGTCACAGACAAATTCGTCCAGTCCGAAGGCGAGGAGTGCTTTACCGTCATATCGGGTAGCGTGACAGCGAGGTTCAATGATGAAGAGCACGTGTTGGAGGCGGGAGACAGCATCTCGTTTGACAGCAGCAAGTCGCACACGATTGAAAACAGCGGCGAGGTGGAAGCTGTCCTGATCTGGTCTGTTACTCCGCCGCAATTTTAAAAAGATGCCAGCTCTACACTTTGACAACCCATTTAAGCGGGTTGTCTTGTTTTTTGTGAATGCCTGGCGTGGTATAATTTGCAGTGACCATCGCCCTAAGAAAGGTGAGCTAGCATGAATGTTGAACGCGTTGCGCTTCCATTGGCAAATCGGCTGGCGCGAGAGTACCAGCAGCAAAACGAGTCTGCCCTGTCATTTTTTGCCCATAATCCCTACCGAGATCAGGCATACCGGGAGCGGCTGGAGTGGCTGTCCACCCAAACCTTCAATCGGCTCCAACTGGCGGAAGGCTTACATAACTTTAATCAGGCGATCGGAAACCACCCCGAAGCGCTGGACAAAATCGAGTTGTTGAAGCAGCAGGATACATATGTCGTCATCGGCGGTCAGCAGGCAGGCGTCCTGACAGGCCCGCTGTATACGATCAACAAGGCCGTCCATTTGATTCAGGCGGCCAAAAAGCTCTCTGCCGAGCTGCAAGTAAACGTCGTCCCGGTCTTTTGGATCGCGGGCGAAGATCACGACATCGATGAGATCGACCACGTGTACTGGACGACGGATGGCGATACGCGTCTGCACAAAGAGCGGCTGTCGCTGAAAAAGAAAGGTCGTGCGTCTGCAAGCAAGCTTCCTTTGGAAGAGGAAGTGTGTATGCAGTTCCTGGAAACGTTTTTCCAGGAACAAACCGAGACGGCGGAAACGAAAAACGTACGGGAATTGCTGACGCAAACGGCGAAAAGCTCATCCACGGTAGTGGAGTGGTTTGCGCGTCTATTGGCGCAGTTGTTTGGCAAGCATGGCCTGATCCTTGTCGAGTCATCGCTGCCTTTTGTCCGGGAGTTGGAACGTCCCGTATTTCAGCAGGTGATCGAGAAAAACGAGCAAATGGCCCAGTTGCTGGTGCAGGCTTCCGAGCGGCTTGCCACAGCGGGCTACCCGTTGCAGCTTGAAGTCGACGAACATCAGGCCAACTTGTTTATTTATGAAGGCGAGGATCGCCTTTTGCTTTCCCGTCATCTGGATCGCTTTGTCAACAGACGGCAGTCGTACAGCCGCGACGAGCTGCTTGCGCTTGTCCGGGAACAGCCGGAGCGGTTCAGTGCCAATGTGGTCACGCGCGGTCTGATGCAGGAGCAACTGTTTCCGACGCTTGCGTTCATTGGCGGACCCGGTGAAATCGCCTACTGGGCGTATTACCGCGAAGTTTTTGCGTTGTTCGGGATGCAGATGCCGATCGTTTTGCCGCGGATGTCGATCACTTTGGTGGAAGGGGCGCATTTGCGCTTGCTGGAGGGTCTGGAGCTGTCTGTCGAGCAGGTTTTGACCGGCTTCACCGAATGGAAAGCTGACTGGGAGAAGAAACAAGGCCCGCATCCGCTGCACGAACAATTCGCCCAAGTGCGCCAATCGATTGAGCAGCTCTACCGTCCGCTCGTGGACGAAGTGATCCGGCTGGACCCGGGAATGCGCGGGCTGTCGGAGAAAAACAGCACGCTCTTGCTCGAACAAGTCTCCTTTTTGGAGGAGCGGCTGATTCGTTCCTTGCAGCAAAAAGAAGACGTGGCCTACAACCGGATCAAGCGAATCGAGACGACGCTGTTGCCGGAGGGCGGTCTGCAAGAACGCAAGCTGTGCTTTTTCCCTTTTGCAAACAAGTACGGATTGGAATTAATCGATCGCATGGTCGAAGCGCCATTCACCCATGACGGGACTCATCAACTGTTTTTTGTCTAGAAATCGCCAAAGCCGACTGCTCGTCCTGGACGAAACGTCGGCTTTTTTCTATGAAAAACGTCTCGATGTTTTTCAGGAAATGGGATGTGCCCGCTTGGCTTGCGGTCAACAAAACGGACATGACCATTTTGGTTGTTGCACCGCTTGTGGGAAAAATTTCTAACGAATAGACCGAAACTTTTCCGACAAATTTTGCGTCCTACGAATAAGGCAATTCCTGTGAGGAAAGGTGGTACTCGAGATGCAGAACAAGTTGCGACAAGTCGGGAAAAAAGCCACTGTTTTGGCGCTTGCCTGGTCAATCGCATGGGCGGGCGCGGCTTTTGGTGAGTGGAATCGGGCACAGGCCAGGGAGGAAAAGCCCGTAGCTTCCGCAGGCTCTTTCCTCGACACAAAAGGACACTGGGCAGGAAAAGAGATTGAATTGGCAGCGAAAAGCGGGTTGATCCAAGGCTTTCCGGACGGCACTTTTCAGCCGGAAAAAACCGTTACGCAAGAGCAATTTCTTGCCTTGGTGGAGCGTGTGCTGCCATCCTATAGCGGATTTGAGCCTGACGCTTTTGTCAAAGAGACGTATTTGGCTCCTTCCGTAGGTCGCTGGTCAGAGCAGACGTACCGTCATTTGGCGGCAGCAGGCATTATGTCGACAGGCAAACCGACAGACGGGATGACCAGACTGGAGGCGGCCCGCATTCTTTTGGCGGCGCTCGGACATCAATCCGAAGGGGAAAAGTATCGGGGAACGACCACGCGCTTTTTCTCTGATTTGTCTACCGCCAATGAACAGGAAGTCATGACCGTCTACCCTGCGTACAAGATGGGCTTGCTCGCCGGATACCCGGACGGCTCCTTCCGTCCCAATAGTGCGATCAGTCGGGCACAGGCGGTCGTGATGCTGACGCGTCTGGACAGCAAAATCGAAGAGCTGTTCCCGGGCGAAGTGACGGCGAGCGAGAAAAAAGGGATGACCGATGCGGTATCGGCGTTTGTCCGCGAAGTAATGGAGCAAAAAAAGATCAGACGCTATGCTGATCTGCAAGCTTACGTCAAAGAGAACAAGCTGAATGTCAGCGAACCGTTTTTGCGCGAGCACTTCTCGTTTATGAAGTACGAAGTCTACGATTACGTGCGGTTCCCGCGATTTAATGAATTGATGTACTATGCCAAAATCGGCACGAACAAATACAGGCTGACCGTGCAATACTATGCGGGAGAGCTTGGCGGAAGCGTCGACAAGACCTTTTACCTGTCCTCCCAGGATGGGAAGACGTTCCGATTGATTGGGAAAGATGAATAGCGGGTGTGGAAAAGCGAAAAAGCAGGGGGCCTTCCCTGCTTTTTTTGCTGCCAGCGCTGTTGCTGTTGCCTGCAAAAGGGGCTACTGTTTTCCTTGAAGCTGACGAATGAGTTTCCGGTTGAAGGCAACGGCGTCATCAGTCGTAGTCGTGTCATTGAGCAGGAAGGTAGTCATATAAGAGGCGTTTTGATGGTGAAAGGAATAAAAGGCATACGTTCCGGAGGCGGCTTCTTTTTGCCCGTATTCGACTGTGATTCCTTCTATTTCGGCTGTCTTGGCGTCATGCAAGGAGTTTTTCATCGTGCTGATTTCCATGATGATGATTGGCCTGCCCGCGTACTCGCCATAAAAGATTTCACGCTGCTGCCTGTTGCGCATTTCCGCTTTTTGCTCGTCCGTGATTGGCAAAAGTTCTCCCTTTTCATCGGTATACACGATGGTTGCGATAGAGGGGCCAGCGATTTGTTGCCCGTTTACGATGGGCGGATAGCGAATTTCTGCATACTTGACGACCAGCTTGTCGTTTGAAGGAACAGCGATATCCATACCGATTTGCTCCTCCATCTGCTTTTCGATAGCCGAGGGAAGCGTGTTTGATTGCGGTTCGGCACAGCCGACCAGAAGCGACAGAGTCATCGCGGTACATAGCAGCAGACGTTTCATTTTCCAGGCTCCTTCCTCGCAAGGATCGTTTTCTATATTTTACCATGCGGGCAGGGCGGGTCGATACTCTGCTCCCCGAACAAAAAAGCGTGCAAGCCTTCGAAGGGCTCTTGCATGCTTTTTTGAAGCTTGTTTTTACACCGTCTGATTACGCCCGGCACCGATTCCGCTCAGGATTACGAACAGGCTGACGAAGCAGAGGATGCTGAGGGGCAGTGTCCACGATTGCTGCCAGTCGTAGACGAGTCCGACGACAATCGGTCCTACCGCGGCCAACAAGTAGCCGATGGACTGGGCCATGCCGGACAAGCGGGCTGCCTGGCGTACGTCTTGTGCACGAATGACGATAAACGTGAGGGCGAGACTGATTGCTGCGCCTTGCGAGACGCCGAGCAAGAGCAGGCAGGCATACAGCAAGACCGTGCTGTTTCCGATCAAAAGCCCGGCGAATCCGAAGAGAGAGCAAAGCCCGATGACGGCAGCCAGCAGACGCTGATTGGACAAACGGGAAGCGATCACCGGGGTGAAAAAGCTCGCGGGCAAGCTGATGGCCTGAACAAGCGAGAGCATCCACCCGGAGCTGGCTTGGCTAATGCCGTGCTGCTGCAAAATAGCGGGCAGCCAGGCGATCGTGCAATAAAACAAAAAGGATTGCAGCCCCATGAACAGCGTGATTTGCCAAGCGAGCAGGGAACGCCACAGCCCTGGCTGCTTTTTTTGCCCGGCGTGTTTGACAGAAGCACTTCCGGCAGAGCGCAGCTGCGGAAGCCAGACAGCGATGGCGAACAGGACGGGAAGCGCCCAGGAAAAGAGCGAGCCTTGCCAGCCCCAATTCCCTGTACTGGCGAGCGGAATACTGATGCCCGAAGCAAGCGCGGCGCACATGGACATCGTCGTCGTGTACACGCTGGTCATCAAGCCGGCTTTTTGCGGGAAACGCTGTTTGACCAGCCCCGGCAGCAGCACGTTGCAAATCGCGATGCCAGCTCCCACCAGCGCGGTTCCGGCAAACAAGGTGAAGACGAAGCCGGACGAGCGCAAAATCAGGCCGATGAGAACGACAAGCAGTCCGGCAAAAAGTGTTCGCTCTGCGCCGAGCCGATGCCCGATCCCAGGAGCCAGAGGGGAGAGCAGCGCAAAGGCGAGCAAAGGAACCGTCGTCAACAACCCGGACATGCTGTTGGACAGTCCGAGATCGCCTTGAATGGAGCCGACCAACGGCCCGACGGCAGTCAACGGTGAGCGCATGGCGAACGTAATCAGAATGATTCCGGCGATGATCAGAAACGGTTTGGGGGTGGCTGGCTGCGCGTTGCTTTTCGCAGTTGCCAATGCTGTCGGACTCATAGGTCAAGACTTCCTTTCTGTATCTGTTCCAAAAGAGCGGTTTTGCTTGCTTGAATCAGGCTCCTTGCCGCTTCCTCGGCTGCGTCTGCATTTTGCTCCGCAATCGCTTGAACCAGCGCTCCATGTGTCTGCGCCTGTTCGTCCATCAACTCTTTTACATCGACCGTACCGCCTACGGACATGTGGAGCGACTCGGTCATTTGCTCGTACAGATCGATCATCACGCTGTTGTGGGTCGCGCGGGCAACCGCGATGTGGAACGCGACATCCGCCGAGATATAGCCCTGGGGGTCGTGTCTGAGCGAGAGGGACGTGTCCAGCTTTTGCCGGATCGTCTGCAAATCGGCTTCTGTCCTGCGGCTTGCCGCCAGTCTGGCGATCTCGCGCTCCAGTCCGTAGCGCACCTCCAAAATTTCCAGTAAAGTCGAGCGCTTGAGCCGACGCTGCATCGCCGCGCCAAACTCGCTCGCTGCGCGGACGTACGTGCCGTCCCCTTGCCGCGCTTCGAGCATGCCAGTGTGAATCAGCGCCTGTACCGCTTCGCGAAGCGTATTGCGGCTGATGCCTAGCTGTTCGACCAATTCAGGCTCAGGCGGGATGCGTTCCCCGACCTTCCATCTGCCAGACTCGATTCGTTCGACGAGCTGCTCCGCGATTTGCTTGACGAGCGAGGAACGAACGGGTTTTTGCAATGTCATGAACGAAACCTCCAAACATCCGATGATTGGGAATGTCGTCATTGTAGCACGGAGAAAGCAGGTGCACAAGATTCATAAGCTAGGAAACTGTTTAAAGCGAAAAAAAGACAGGCGCTTCTCCCGGAGCGGAAGAGGCAGCCTGTCGATGCTGTTGCGAAAGTCATGTTTTTTGATCATCAAGCTTTTTGCTTTTGTTTTTGCCAGACGAGCAAGACGGCAGCGATCACGAGCGGGTACAGCGCAGACCAGCCGAGAAACGGGTACAGGCCGACGGTGAATACAAGCGACGTCCAGGCAGCCAGCCGCCCGAAGCGATGATCGCGCAAAAGCCGCACACCAGCGAGACAGCCGCCGATGTAAGTGGCGAAAAAAGTCGCGTTGGGCAGTTCGATCAGTCGTGCCAAATCAATCAGTCCGAGGTACAAAACCGTCAGCACGACAACAAAGCAGAGGGAGAGAAACAAAAGCCCGCCGAGCGGTGTCCGGTATTTGGCGTGCAGCAGCCCGAACCAGCGCGGAGCGATCTTTTCCTGCGCCAGAGAATAGGCGATGCGCGACGCTGCGCCGATGTAGGCGTTGGTCGTGGCAATACAGATGAACAAAGCCGTCACCGCAACAATCCAACCGCCTAAAGGGCCGAGTGTGAGCTGAACCATGACAGAGAGCGCAGCAGCCGAGATGCCTGCCCCGTAACTGTGGGTGGCTACGGTCATGAACGCTACGGAAAAGTACAGCAAGGCGACGATTCCGGCGCTCCACAGCACACCGCGAATGGCATTTTTCGCCGGATCGACAAATTCTTCCGACAAATGCGTAACCGCCTCCCAGCCGATAAAGCACCAGAATAACAGACCTGCCGCCTGGATGACGCTCAGCCAGCCGTTGGGAACGAAAGGGGTGAAGTTGCTGACGGAAGCGTGGGGCAGGGCAGCGACTACGGCCAAAATCAGGATGGCGATAATCAGGGAGACGACGATGGTCTGGACGCGTGCCGCTACGTGCATTCCGAGAATATTCATGATCACGACTGCGGTCAAAATCAGTGCCGCAGCGGTGTAAATTTGCGTGTCGCCCCAGCCGAGCAACAGGGCAAGGTAGTTCGCTCCGGTCACGCCGAGGATCGGGGCGCCGATGGGCACAGATAATAGAAAGAACCAGCCGACGATATTGCCGAAACGATCGCCGTAAGCCGTGCGGACAAAAGTGGAGACGCCGCCGGAGCTTGGATAGCGGGCGGATAGCAGTCCCATCGTAATCGCCATCGGCAAAACGAGAATCGACATGACCAGCCAGGCGAGAATCGAGGCTGGGCCTGCTTTTTCCGCTGCCAATCCGGGAATCAGCAAGACCCCGGACCCGATGACAGCGCCGATGTACAGGGCGACGATTTGCGGCAGCCGCAACGTTTTGGCCAAGCCCGCAGTTTGCACAGTTGCTTTTTCCATGAATGTTCCCTCTCTTTATGTTCGGTTGTTTGTAGAGGTAGTGTAGCATAGACATTATCATCGGAGTTATCTATAATATTAGATAATTGAAATCGGATTTTTCGATGAAAAAGGAGGGAGCCGTTCATGGATACGCGCTACTTGCTGACGTTCCGCGAGGTGGCAAAATGCCAAAGTTTTACCCGGGCCGCAGAGGTGCTGGGCTACGCGCAATCAAGCGTCACGACGCAGATTCAGAACCTGGAGGCGGATTTTGGAGTGACGCTGTTTGAGCGGTGGGGGCGGAAAATCAGGCTGACCCACGCTGGAGAAGCGCTGCTTGCGTACAGTGAACAGCTGTTGGCCGTTCTCGATGAAGCGAGGGCCAACTTGTCCGAGCAGGCTCAGTTGGCTGGCACGCTGCGCATCGGAACGGTTGAATCGCTTGCGGCGTTTTTTCTGCCTCCTTTCCTGCAAAAATTTCGCCAAGAACACCCGCGCATGCGGATTTTGCTGAAGCCGGGAATTTGTCACGACTTGCGGCAAGGCGTCAAGGAAGGGCATCACGACTTTGCCTTTGTGCTGGATTGGCTGCAAGACCATCCCGAGCTGGTCAACGTGAATCTGGGGGAAGAAAAGCTGGTCGTCATCGCTGCGCCCAACCATCCGCTGGCACAGGTAGAAAAGATCGAAGCGCGCGATTTTATCGGAGCCAACTGGATTTTTACCGAAGCAGGTTGCAGCTATCGCTCGATCATGGAATCGGTTTTGCGCGATGCCGGGGCTGCGATCGAGTCTTCCTCCGAGTTCGGGAGTCTGGAAGCGATCAAGCAATGCGTCGCATATGATTTAGGGATTGCGCTCATCCCTGCTATCGCGGTTGGCGAAGAGGTGAAAAACGGAACGCTTGTCATCCTGCCTTTTTCCCACCCGGATGTCCGCGTTTACCGACAGTTGGTCTACCATAAGAAAAAATGGATGCCGCAAGCTTTGCTGCGCTTCCTCGAACTGTTGACGGCGAGTGCTCCGCCGCAGCCGCTGCCAGGAAAAAGCGACTTGCCCGCTGCGCGCTAGGGAAGCGGCGAGACGATACGCTTACAAGCGATGTGCGACAAAATTGGCGGGAATAGGAAAAACAGATGATGGTTGTACTTGCGTATGATATGATAGACAAGGTTGTGTTATGAGATAAAGGAGGTTACCCATACATGAACACGGTTTCGGAAAGCATTGTAAAAGACATGTCGCTTGCCCATAGCGGCCATTTGAAAATTGACTGGGTAAAAGAGCATATGCCAGTTCTTAACCGCATTCGCGAGCGCTTCGAAAAAGAGCAGCCGTTTGCGGGACTGAAAGTGGCAATCTCCTTGCACCTGGAAGCAAAAACAGCTTACCTGGCAAAAGTGGTGCAAGCTGGTGGCGCAGAAGTGACCATCACTGGCTCCAACCCATTGTCTACCCAAGACGACATTTGCGCGGCTCTGGTTGAAGACGGCATTCGCGTTTTTGCGAAGTACAATCCAGACCCTGCTGAATACAAAGAGCATCTGATCAAAACGCTGGAAACTCGCCCTGACCTGATCATTGACGACGGTGGCGACCTGGTGACCATCCTGCACAGCGAGCGCCGCGATCTGCTGGCTCAAGTGCGCGGTGGGGCAGAAGAAACGACAACAGGTATCCTGCGCCTGAAAGCACTGGAAAAAGAAGGAAAGCTGGAGTTCCCGATGGTAGCGGTGAACGACGCTTTCTGCAAATATTTGTTTGACAACCGCTACGGTACAGGCCAATCCGTATGGGATGGCATCAACCGCACGACAAACCTCGTAGTAGCAGGCAAAACGGTCGTTGTTGCTGGCTACGGCTGGTGCGGCAAAGGGGTAGCTATGCGCGCGAAAGGTCTTGGCGCGAAAGTAATCGTAACCGAGATCGACGCGATCAAAGCGGTAGAAGCGTACATGGATGGCTTCGAAGTGATGCCGATGAGCGAAGCTGCAAAACACGGTGACTACTTCGTGACCGTAACCGGAAACCGCGATGTGATCCGCAAAGAGCATTTTGAAGTGATGAAAGATGGCGCAATCTTGTCCAACGCTGGCCACTTCGATGTCGAAGTGAACAAAGTCGAGCTTGGCGCTTTGTCGACATCGAAACGAATCGTGCGCAAAGACATCGAAGAATTTGTCATGGCAGACGGTCGAAAACTGTACCTTCTGGCAGAAGGCCGCCTCGTAAACCTGGCAGCAGGCGACGGTCACCCAGCTGAAATCATGGACATGACATTCGCGCTGCAAGCTGTTTCCTTGGCGCACGTCAATGAGCAGTACGAGCAAATCGGCAAGAAGGTACTGAACGTGCCTTACGAGCTGGATGCCATGGTTGCTCAGTACAAATTGGAAGCATTGAACATCGGTATCGACAAATTGACCGATGAGCAAAAATCGTATCTCGATAGCTGGGTCGAATAAGACGCGAAACCCGTCCTTTCCCGGCAAAAAAATCAGCGAAAAAATCCTGCTTACAAACGCAGGATTTTTTTTTATAATAGCAAGTAGGCGACAAGGTGGGGAAAAGTGGGGGAAAGTGGAGCCACAGGACAAGAAAGTGGGGGACCAGGGCGTGTTCATGGGGGAATACCAGCATAGCATCGACGAAAAAGGCCGCCTGACCATCCCTGCGAAATTCCGTGAAGGACTCGGAGCTTCCTTTGTCATTACCCGCGGACTTGACCAATGCTTGTTCGCTTATCCGCTGGAAGAGTGGAAGCAGCTGGAGGAAAAGCTCAAGACGCTTCCTTTCACCAAAGCAGATGCACGCGCTTTTACACGGTTTTTCTTTTCCGGTGCAACCGAATGCGAGTGGGACAAGCAGGGAAGGGTAAACATACCGCCCAATCTCCGCGAGCATGCGGGCATGCAAAAAGAATGTGTGATCATCGGTGTGTCCAACCGCGTAGAGGTGTGGAGCAAAGAACGTTGGGAAGATTATTTCGCCCAGTCGGAAGGCTCTTTTGGAGAAATTGCTGAGAAACTGGTTGATTTTAATTTGTAGCAGCGAGAAGAACAGGAGTGACGACATTGTCGTTTCATCATGTAACAGTATTGAGGGATGAGGCTGTAGACGGCCTGAACATTCGGCCTGGAGGCATCTATGTGGATTGCACACTTGGCGGAGCTGGTCACAGCAGCCTGATTGCTTCCCGTTTGACCGATGGCGGTCGTTTGATTGCCATTGATCAGGACGACTGGGCGCATGAAAATGCCCGGGAACGCCTGGCTCCCTATATGGATAAGGTAACATTGGTCAAAAGCAATTTTCGCCATCTGAAGGAGATTGTCAAAGATTTGGGGCTTACAGGTGTAGACGGCATCCTGTTCGATTTGGGAGTGTCTTCGCCACAGCTTGACGAGGGGGAGCGCGGTTTCAGCTACAACGCCGATGCGCCGCTCGACATGCGAATGGATCAGCAAGCGCCCTTGTCCGCTTATGACATCATCAACGAATGGGACGAAGAAGAGATTGCCAAGATCATCTGGCTGTACGGAGAAGAGAAATTTTCCCGGCGCATTGCCCGGCAAATCGTGCAGCAGCGCAAAAAGCAGCCGATTCAAACAACAGGCGAACTGGTCGAGCTGATCAAGGAAGGGATTCCGGCAGCGGCGCGACGCACAGGCGGACATCCTGCGAAGCGAACGTTTCAGGCGATCCGCATTGCCGTCAACGACGAGCTGGACTCGTTCAAAGAAGCCGTCATCGATGCGATCGAGCTTTTGAATCCGGCTGGCCGCGTGAGTGTCATCACGTTCCACTCGCTGGAAGATCGCATTTGCAAGCAAGTGTACCAGGATTATGCCAAAGGCTGCACATGCCCGCCAGCGTTCCCGATTTGCACATGCGGAAACGAAGCGATCGTCAAAATCATCACGCGCAAGCCGATTTTGCCGTCAGAAGAAGAACTGCAAGTCAATCCGCGCGCACGCTCCGCGAAGCTGCGGGTAGCGGAAAAGGTCTAGAGTGAGCAAAAGCGACGAGGAAGAAGGGGTGAGAAAACGTTGAGCTATTACTACCAAGGCAATCTGGCAATGGAACTGGAAAAGGAATCCCGCTCCGTCACCAAAACAACAAAACGAACAGTCCGAATCAAGCCTACCATTCCGACAGGCGAAAAGTTGCTCTATCTCTTGTTTATCTCGCTGACAGTGACCGGTCTGGGAATGGTCGGGGTAAGATACTCGCAAATTTCCCAAATGAACTATGAAATCCAAAGCACCAAAAAAGAGAATCGCCTGATAGCCGAAAACAACGCCACTCTGAAACTGCAAATCGAGCAGCTCAGCAACCGCGATCGCATCCAGAGAGAAGCCGAGCGACAAGGCATGGTGTACAATGCGAATGCCGTACATACGATTGGTCAGGAGAACGGAAAGGCGAGTTCGCTTCAACAAAAGCCAAACCAGCCTTAAATCAATGTTACTGCGTCTATTGTGCGGTAACATTTTTTTCTTACCCCCGATCAATGACGTGATGGAGTGAGTGGAAATGGATACGAAACGACTGGTGAACTGGCGCATCCTTATTTGTGCGTTGTGCCTGATCTTGATTTTTTCCACCTTGAGTCTGAGGATTTACTGGATTCAGACGGTGGAAGCAAGCAAAATTATGGATAAGGCTACGGAACAATGGGATCGGGCCCGGACGCTGCAACCGATGCGCGGAGCGATCAAGGATCGAAACGGCGAAATTCTCGCTTTCGATGGCAAGGCGTACACGGTGAACGCCAGGTTGAAGGGGCGCGATGACAAGGACAAGGATTTCGTCAAGGACCCTTACTATACAGCGAATGCTCTTGCCCCGATCCTCAACGCTCCGGTTCCTGAACTTGTGAAAATGCTGACCAAGCCGAACACGGTAGTCGAGCTGGGCCGCTATGGCAGAAAAATTAGCGAGGAACAAAAAAACCGGATTTTGGCGCTGCAATTTCCCAAGCTTCCCAGTGGGCAGCAAGTGGAAGAAAACCAGCTTCCGGGGATCTTTTTAAATGAAACGACCAGACGTGTGTACCCGAACAACAGCTTTGCCTCACACGTAATCGGGTACTTGGACCTGTACGACCAGCCGAAAATGGGAATCGAGCTTCAGCTCAACAAGGAACTGGCCGGAGAACAAGGGCAGATGGAGTATAAAAGAGACGGGGCAGGCTATCAGCTTCCGGACAGCCAGGGCCAATACGTCCCGGCAAAAGACGGCTACGACGTCTACCTCACCCTTGACAGGCAAATCCAGGATTACGTCGAGCAAGCGCTGGATGTCGTCGATCGCCAGTACAAGCCAAAAGGCATGACGGTCATCGTCTCCGATCCGCAGACGGGCGAGATTCTCGCGATGGGCAATCGTTCGCAATTTAATCCCAATACATACTATAACGGGATTACCAACTATACAAACCATGCGATCACTTCCATGTTCGAGCCTGGTTCTACGTTCAAGATCATTACGCTTGCAGCCGCGATTGAAGAAGGGCTGTTCAATCCAAATGAGACGTACGACTCTGGTAAATACACGATCAAGGGACAAGTTCCGATCCGCGACCACAACAACGGGGTGGGCTGGGGAAGAATTACGTTTCTGGAAGGGGTTCAGCGTTCCAGTAACGTAATGTTCGCGAAGCTCGGCTACGAACGCCTCAAGCTGGAAAAGCTCAGGGCGTACTTTAAAAAGTTCGGGATAGGTTCTTTGACCGAAATCGAACTGCCTTACGAGAAAGAAGGAAACCTGATCAACCTGGAGAAGCCGCGCTCTCCGCGTGACTGGGCAGCGTCGACTTTCGGACAAGGGGTGACAGTTACAGCTATTCAGCAGATCGCCGCAGTCGGGGCGATTGCCAATGGCGGCGAGCTGTTGAAGCCGCATATCGTCAAAGAATTGCGCGACCCGCACACCGGAGCGGTTGTGAAGCGCAGTGAACGCGAAGTGCAGAGACGGGTCGTTTCAGAAGCGACCGCGAAGAAAACCCGCGATATTTTGGAAACGGTCGTGACAGGCGAGCACGGAACAGGGAAGCTGTACGCGATCGACGGCTACCACGTCGCAGGGAAGACGGGAACGGCGCAAAAGTACGACCCGAACACAGGCAAAATCATGGACGGCCACTACATCGCTTCCTTTATCGGTTTTGCGCCAAAAGACAACCCGCGTCTGCTCGTGTACGTTGTCATTGATGACCCGGAAACGAGTGATTCGTATATATACTGGGGAAAAACGATGATTGCGCCCACGTTCAAGACGATCATGGAGCGCAGTTTGCAATATTTGCAACAGCAGCCGGATTTCTCGCGGGTGGAAGCGGATAAAGGAAACGGGAAAAACGACAAGAAATCACAAGCACAAGTATTGGCGGCTCAGCCTGTAGCGAGTCAGACTTTGCCCAAGTTTGAAGGGATGTCGACGACGGCGGCGCAACTGCGCGCGAAGCAGGACAATCTGACGGTGACGGTGCTCGGAACAGGCACGAAAATCGTGGAGCAATATCCTGCCGCTTACGAGCAAACGGTGCCTGGCAAGCAAATCATTTTGGTGACGGATCGTCTGGATGGGGCGAAGATGCCTGATTTCAAAGGGAAGTCGCTGCGCGAAGTCATGGAATTTACTTCGCTTCTGAATATCGACGTGCAAGCCGCAGGAACAGGCTTTGTCGTACAGCAGAGCATCGCTCCGGGCACGGCGCTCACAGGCAAAGAGAAGCTGCTGATTACGCTGCAATCAGAGTCGCAGCCGCCGCCCGCGCCACAACCGCAGGAAGGCACAGCGCCAGCAGGCACAGCGTCACCTGATGGCGCTACGCCGCCGCCAGCGTCTGGAACTGGAACGACTGCGCCGACGAATCCGACAGGAGAGCAGCCTGCGGGTCAGCAGGGCGGACAGCAGGGAAGCACCGGGTCCAACCAGCAAGCTCCTCCAGCTGGCACACAAGCAGGTCAGACAAGTCCAACTCCATAGTTCTATCCCGTCCCCCCGACGAATAAGGTAAGGAAGAGACAACCTATTCGAGGGGGGACTCGCTTTGCGGGTATCCAATGCTACTGTACGCCGTCGCATTTTTATATCGCTTGTCATCGGCATTGTCCTGTATACGGCGCTCATCACCCGACTCGGGTATGTGCAACTGGTAGAAGGGCCGAAGCTGGCGCAAATGGCTGACCAGCTGTTGAATCGGGAAATCGACTTCAAGCCGAATCGCGGCCGGATTCTCGATCGGAACGGCAATGAGCTGGTCTCCAACATGACAGTGCCAACCGTTGTCGCCGTTCCCGCACAAATCAAGGATGCGAAGGAGACAGCCCGGCAGCTCGCGATCATTTTGGAGCAAAAAGAAGAAGATGTGTACCAGGCGATCACGAAGAAACAAATGAGCAATGACAAGATTCCGGGCGGGAAAAAGCTGCCGATCGAAAAAGCGCGAAAAATCCAGGAGCTGAATCTGCCGGGGATTTACTTGGCCGGGGATTCCAAGCGCTTTTATCCGAATGGCTCCATGGCCGCGCATATTTTGGGCTTTACCGGGATCGACAATCAAGGGTTGACCGGACTGGAAAAGATTTACGATCCATTTTTAAAAGGAACGGACGGACACATTTCGTTTCCCTCTGACGCCAAAGGACGCGTGATGCCCGGCGGCTCCGAAGATTACGTAGCTCCGGTAAGCGGAATGGACATGTATCTGACCATCGACAGTGCGATCCAGTCGTTCATCGAACGGGAGCTGGATCAGGCTGTGGTCGCCTATCAGCCGGATGATGTTCTGGCGATCGCGATGAATCCAAAGACGGGGGAAATTTTGGGGATGGGCAGCCGCCCGACGTTCCAGCCGGACGAATATCAGAACTACCCGACGGAAGTGTACAACCGGAATTTGCCCATCTGGAAAACGTATGAGCCAGGTTCGACATTCAAGATTGTCACGCTCGCTGCGGCATTGAACGAGGGCGTCGTATCGCTCGATGAAGGCTTCTACGACCCCGGCTTCATTACGGTCGCGGGAAAGCGGCTGCGCTGCTGGAAACGGCAAGGACACGGCCAGGAGACGATGCTGGAAGTCGTGGAGAACTCGTGCAACCCGGGTTTCGTGACGATGGGCCAGCGGCTGCAAAAAGAACGCCTGTTTGAATACATCAAAAAATTTGGCTTCGGACAAAAAACAGGAATCGATTTGATCGGAGAAGAGAACGGACTGTTGTTCAATCTGAACCGCGTCGGTCCGGTTGAGCTGGGCACGACCTCGTTCGGGCAAGGCGTTTCCGTTACGCCCATCCAGCAAATGGCGGCTGTTTCGGCAGCGATCAACGGCGGGAAGCTGATGAAGCCGTTCGTCGCCAAGGAATGGCGCGATAGTGTCACACACGATATCGTAGCGCGGACGCTGCCGACGGAAGTGCGGCAGGTCATCTCGGCAGAGACTTCCGCAAAAGTCCGGTACGCCCTGGAGAGTGTCGTCGCCCAAGGGACAGGGAACAAGGCGTACATCGAAGGCTACCGTGTCGGCGGGAAGACAGGAACCGCGCAAAAGGTCAAGAACGGACGATACATGGACGGGGAGTACATCGTATCCTTCATCGGCTTTGCTCCGGCAGACGATCCGCAAATTGTCGTTTATTTTGCAGTCGACAATCCGAAAGCACTGGCTTTTGGCGGACTGATTGCCGCGCCCAGCGTCAAGAGCATCATTGAATCTTCCTTGCAGCACCTGAATGTGCCCAAGCGCAAAGACGGGATTGCCAAGGAAATCAACAAAGCTTTGGGCGAGCGGGAACCGATCGAAGTACCGAATATGGTCGGGCAGACGATGAAAGATGTCGTCCAGACGTACGAGACGCTTCCGCTGGTCGTTTCGGGCAAAGGCACCTATGTGATTGCGCAGTCGCCAGCACCGGGAGTAAAAATTGAAGAGGGCGGAAAAATTCGCATACATCTTGGTGACAAATTGAGCAATTAGCTATAAAATGAGATTTCGAAGGCGGAGGGAAGTAGGCTTGTCTACAATCGCTCTGCCTTTGTTCGTCACCAAAACGGATTCGTGTCATTTCGGTAAAAAAGGGCAAATTTCTGTCTATACTAAGTTGGAGAATGGGGTGCCTGTTTCATGTTTCTACGGGATCTGCTCATGCCTTTGTTGCCAGTGAAGGTTTCGGGGGATGACAGTATGGAGATTACGGGTTTGACAGCAGACTCGCGCCAGGTTAAACCGGGCTACTTGTTTGTATGTCTGACAGGGTATACCGTGGATGGTCATACGTTCGCGGCCCAGGCGGTGAAAAATGGCGCCGTTGCCGTGTTATCCGAACAAGATCTGGACGTGCCAGCGACTATTGTCAGGGTGCCGGATACCCGGCGGGCAATGGCTATGCTGGCTGATCGTATTTTCGGATCTCCCACAAGAGAGTTAAAGGTGATTGGGGTTACGGGGACAAACGGGAAGACGACCACCACTCATCTGATCGACAAGATCCTGCGCGATCGGCGCAAGCAAACAGGCTTGATTGGCACGATCCACATGCGAATCGGGGATGTTATCGAAGAAGTGAAAAATACGACTCCCGATGCCGTGGATCTGCAAAGAAGCTTCCGTCGCATGTGCGATGTGAACACAGACTATGCGATCATCGAGGTGTCCTCTCATGCGCTTGAGTTGGGACGGGTGCGCGGCTGCGACATCCATACCGCGGTCTTTACCAATTTGACGCAAGATCATCTCGACTATCATAAAACGATGGAAAACTATCGCTACGCCAAGTCTTTGCTGTTTTCCCAGCTCGGCAACCACTACGATCCGAATTGCCTGAAGACAGCCGTGCTGAACGCAGATGACGAGGCATCGAAGCTGTATGCAACCGTGACACCTGCGCGCGTCGTGACGTACGGCATCGACCAGCCCGCAGACGTCCAGGCCAAAAACATCGAGATTACGAGCAAAGGAACCTCGTTTACGGCGGAAACCTTTGCGGGTACGATTGACCTCAACCTGAAGCTGATGGGGAAATTCAATGTGTATAACGCATTGGCAGCCATGGCGGTTACACTTGCAGAAGGCGTGAGCCTCGAAGACATCAAGGCGAGCCTGGAAGCAGTAGCTGGTGTCAACGGACGTTTTGAAGCCGTAGATGCGGGTCAGCCGTTCGCTGTTCTCGTCGATTACTCGCATACGCCGGACAGTCTGGAAAACGCCTTGATGACCGTCAAGGAATTTGCCAAAGGCAACGTGTTCTGCATTGTGGGCTGCGGGGGAGACCGCGACCGCACGAAGCGCCCGATTATGGCGCAAATCGCAACGAAATACGCGGATATGACCGTCTTAACATCAGATAATCCTCGCTCCGAGGAGCCGCAGGCGATCCTTGCCGACATGCTCGCAGGCGTGCGCGATGTGTCTGCTGCGCGTTACACGGCAGTGACGGACCGCCGTGAAGCGATTCATTATGCCGTTTCCTTGGCGAAGCCGGACGATGTCATTTTGATCGCCGGAAAAGGCCATGAGACGTATCAAATCATCAAAGATCAAGTACTGCCCTTCGACGACCGTGAAGTTGCGCGGGAAGCGATTGCCCGGTACAACCAAGAATAGAGACAGATGCGACACATTGGCATCGAAAGAAAGGAGGCTCGGGCATGTTCGCTGACAACGTCCTAATCGTCACGATCGTCGCCGCGTTTCTCATTGCCGTACTGATTGGCCCACTGTTTATTCCCTTCCTTCGCCGCCTGAAATTTGGGCAGGCAATTCGGGAGGAAGGACCGCAATCCCACTTCAAGAAGGCTGGTACCCCTACGATGGGGGGCACCATCATTCTGCTGGCACTTATATTTACCGTGTTGAAGTTTGCCAATGCTACAATGGAAATTTACTTCCTGCTACTGGTGACACTCGGCTACGGTTTGATCGGATTTTTGGATGACTTTATCAAGATCAGGAAGAAGCGCAACCTCGGCTTGACCGCCAGACAAAAGTTTGCCGGTCAGATTGTGCTGGCTATCGGCGCGTATATTTTGCTGCTGATGATGGGGCATGACACGTCGCTGCATTTGCCAGGCACGCCATGGAAGCTGGAGCTGGGCTATTTCTACTTCCCGTTCCTCTTGTTCTTGCTCGTCGGCACGACCAACGCTGTAAACATTACGGACGGTCTGGACGGCCTTTTGGCTGGTACGGGAGCGATCGCTTTCGGGGCGTACGCCATCATTGCCTGGTTCGGGCAAGATTACGACACGGCGATTTTCAGTGCAGCCGTCGTCGGTGCGGTTCTCGGCTTCCTCGTGTTCAATGCCCATCCGGCCCGCGTGTTCATGGGGGACACAGGCTCGCTCGGTTTGGGGGGAGCACTCGCCGGAATTGCGATCATGACGAAGACAGAGTTGCTTTTGGCGATTGTCGGTGGGGTGTTTGTCGTGGAGACACTGTCTGTCATCTTGCAGGTCGTTTCTTTCAAGACACGGGGCAAACGAATTTTTCGCATGAGCCCGCTTCACCATCATTTTGAATTGACAGGCTGGTCCGAGTGGCGTGTCGTCGTCACCTTCTGGCTGGTCGGCATGTTCTTTGCCGGATTGGGTGTATACCTTGAGGTGGTGACAATCAGATGATGCGTTATCATAATCAGCACGTAGTCGTTTTAGGAATGGCGAAAAGCGGTGTAGCAGTGGCAAAACTGCTGCACCGCTTTGGCGCTCATGTCGTGGTTAACGATAAAAAGCCGCGGGAAGAAGCGAGCGGGATCGAGGAGCTGGAAGCGCTCGGAATTACCGTCATTTGCGGGCACCATCCGGAAGATTTGATTCATCCGGGGGTGTCTCTCGTTGTGAAAAATCCGGGAATCCCTTATGAAGCGCCGCCAGTGAAGCAGGCGCTTGCTCTCGGTATTCCTGTCGTGACGGAGGTAGAGCTTGCCTCCCAGATTGCCAAGGCACCGATCATCGGCATCACGGGCTCCAACGGAAAGACAACCACGACGACGCTCGTTGGACAAATTCTCAAGGAAGCGGGTCTTGATGTGCTCGTTGGCGGCAACATCGGAACCGTCCTTTGCGGTCTTGCGGAAGAAGCTGGGCCAGACCAGTGGCTGGTCGCAGAGCTGAGCAGCTTTCAGCTCATGGGAACGCGAGAATTTCGCCCGCACATCGGTGTTTTGCTCAATCTGTCCCCTGCTCATCTCGACTACCACCATACGCTGGAAGAGTATCTCGACGCCAAGCTGAAAATGTTCGCCAATCAGACCGCAGACGATATGGCGATTTTGCCGTTTGACCAGCCGGACATTCTCGCGAAATGCGGCGAGCTTCCCGCACAGACGTACTATTTCAGCAAAACGCAGCAAGTCTCGCGCGGGGCATTCGTCCAGGATGGCGTCATTTTGTTCGCCGATGGACAGGGCGGGACAGAGGCGATTATCGCTGTCGAGGAGATCACGGTTCCGCATTTGGACAATGCGCTCGCCGCGATTCTGGTAGCGAAGCTGACTGGCGCTGATACGCGTGCGATCGTGCAGGTGCTTTCGACTTTTGCCGGGGTAGAACATCGCATGGAATACGTGGATTCCATCGCCGGAGTGAAGTATTTCAACGATTCCAAAGCGACCAATCCGGAGGCGGCTTCCCGTGCCTTGCAGGCGTGCCAGGAGCCTGTCGTCTGGATTTGCGGCGGGTTGGATCGCGGTGTTGATTTCAAGGAACTGTTGCCTGTCATCAAGGGCAGGGTAAAAGCGGTCATCGCATTGGGACAGACCGCACCGATTTTGCTTGCGCGGGCGGAAGAAGCAGGGATTAACGAGCGAATCCATGTCGATACTGTGGAGAAAGCCGTTCTTGCTGCTTCCCGGTTGGCGCAATCAGGTGACGTGGTGCTGCTCAGCCCGGCGTGTGCGAGTTGGGATATGTTCCCCTCGTTTGAAGCACGGGGGAGCATGTTTAAGGACGGCGTGCATAGACTGAAAACAAGCCTAGCATAACGTCCCACAAAAGCTTCATGAATACAGCGTGAAACGGGACGGCATGAGAAAGGATGACCTGGCACTATGAGCAAGGTACGCTCTGCCCCCGACTTCGTAATTATTTTTGCAACACTTTTTTTATTGGGAATTGGCATCGTGATGGTGTACAGCGCCAGTGCGATCGTCGCCCAGAAGCCACCCTTTTCCGATCCGTACTTTTTTGCCAAGCGGCAGCTGATTTTTGCCTTGCTCGGCATCACATCGATGTACATCACGATGAACATTGACTATTGGGTATGGAAACAATGGGCCAAGCCGGGCTTTTACGCCAGTATCGGGCTGTTGATTCTGGTGCTTATCGTCGGGATTGAAGTGAACGGCTCGAAAAGCTGGCTTGGCTTCGGGGCTTTCGGAATCCAGCCTGGCGAGTTTGCCAAGCTCGGCGTCGTCGCGTTTTTGGCGCGGTGGCTGTCCGACAACCAGAAGCAAATTGTGCAGTTCCGCAAAGGATTGATGCCCGCTCTGGCGATTCCGATGGTTTGTTTCGGCCTGATCATGCTTCAGCCCGACCTGGGTACAGGCACAGTATTGACAGGCACGGCGATTGTGATGATTTTCGCGGCAGGAGCGCGAATCAGCCACTTTGTCGGCTTGGGCATGATCGGGGTGGTTGGCTTCATCGGACTGGTACTGTCAGCTCCTTACCGCATCAAGCGGATTACTTCTTTTCTCGATCCTTGGTCTGACCCGCTCAATACAGGCTACCAAATCATTCAATCGCTGTATGCGATCGGCCCAGGCGGTTTGCTCGGCCTCGGTTTGGGACAAAGCAGGCAAAAGCATCTGTACTTGCCGGAACCGTACAATGACTTCATTTTCTCCATTGTGGCGGAAGAACTCGGCTTCATCGGCGGTACGCTCATCTTGCTGTTGTTCCTGCTGCTTTTGTGGAGAGGGATGCGCACAGCGATCACGGCCCCCGATCTGTTCGGCAGCCTTTTGGCGCTCGGGATCATCGGAATGATTGCGATCCAGGTCGTCATTAACATCGGGGTCGTGACAGGCATGTTTCCGGTGACGGGGATCACGCTGCCGTTTTTAAGCTATGGAGGATCATCCCTGACACTGATGCTCACAGGTGTCGGCGTTCTCCTGAACATATCTCGGTTTTCTCGATCATGAATGAACAGCAGGAAAAAGGTGCGATGCTTCGCACGTGGGCAATCTGTTTTCTCTGCATAAAAAGGGTGTGAGAGTATGCGCGTCGTCCTTACAGGCGGTGGCACAGGTGGACATATTTATCCGGCGCTTGCGGTGGCGAGGGAAATTTCTCGCCAAACTCCGCAGGCTGCCTTTTTGTATATCGGCAGTAAAAAAGGGTTGGAAGCCCAGCTCGTACCGCGAACAGAGATTCCTTTTCAGTCCGTCGAGATCAGCGGGTTGAAGCGGAAGCTGTCGCTGGACAACCTGAAGACCTTGTGGAAATTCGTCCGGGCCGTGTCGGATGCGAAAAAAATGCTGCGCGATTTTCAACCGGATGTCGTCGTGGGCACGGGGGGATACGTCTGCGGGCCAGTCGTCTACGCAGCCTCGCGCTTGGGCATCCCGACCTTGATCCACGAACAAAACGTCGTTCCTGGTCTGACCAACAAATTTTTGTCGCGCTCGGCTACCCGGGTGGCCGTATCTTTTGCAGAGTCTCTCGCGTACTTTCCAGAGGGGAAAACCGTGTTTACTGGCAATCCGCGGGCGACAGAAGTGATGCATGGCAACGCGGAGGCGGGCCGTGGCTTTCTGGGGGTAGACGCAGGCAAAAAAATCGTCCTGATCTTTGGCGGCAGCCGGGGAGCGAGGGCGATCAATGAAGCGGTGCTTTCTGTTGTTACCGAGTTGGGCAAATATGCCGATACTCATTTTGTATACGTAACCGGAGATGTTCACTTTGATAAAATCTCCAGCGAGCTTGCCGCAAAAGGGAAGCTTCCCGAGAACATTTCCGTGCTTCCATTCGTCCATAACATGCCGGACGTTTTGGCGGCGACACATATACTGGTCGGACGTGCAGGTGCATCTACCTTGGCAGAAGTGACGGCTCTCGGCGTTCCGTCGATTTTGATTCCGTCTCCGTATGTGACGAACAACCATCAGGAGAAAAATGCGCGCGGCCTTGAACGTGCAGGTGCAGCGCGAGTCATTGTGGAGAAGGAGCTGAGAGGAGAGCGCCTGCTTCAGGAAGTGGAAAGCTTGCTGCACAGCGATGAGCTGTGGAAGCAAATGAAAGAGAGCGCCCTGTCGCTGGGAATGCCGAAAGCAGCCACGGAAATCGTGCGCACCTTGCAGGAAGTCTCCGCAAAAAAATGATCAGATGGGCGATTGTCACGCCGATCTGGGCGATCGCATAGTATGGAGCAAACACGTGAGAAGACTTACAGGTCCGACCTAGCAAACGTATCAGGAGGTTCACAAATGATAAATATTGCAGATGAGCTGAAGCAAGCAGGGATCGGAAAAGTGTGGACCAATGAGCCTCTCGCCAATCATACGACATGGCGGGTTGGCGGTCCTGCTGATTTGTTAATCCAGCCCAAGGACAAAGAATCCTTGCTAAAAGCCTTGCAGATCATCCATCGTCATGAAATTCCTTGGAGTGTTATCGGGCGCGGCTCCAACCTTCTGGTGAGGGACGGAGGGATTCGCGGAGCCGTGTTCAAAGTGGCTGAGGGCTTGAGCCACTGCGAGTTCAGGGGTGAAGAGGTGTGTGTGGGTGCCGGATATTCCATGATCCGCCTGGCGGTGGAGACAGGCAAGATGGGATTAACAGGGATGGAATTCGCAGGAGGGATTCCTGGTACGGTAGGCGGAGCCGTCTATATGAATGCAGGGGCACACGGATCTGATCTTTCACGTATTCTTATTGAAGCCGAGATTCTTTTCGCAAACGGCGAATGTAAGGTGTTGAGTAACGACGAACTGAGCTTTAGCTATCGGACTTCTCTTTTGCAAAAAGAAAAAGGGATTGTGCTGGAAGCCCGTTTTCAACTGCGTCCAGGCGATCGCAAGCAGATTGCCGCGACACTTGCGACCAACAAGGATCGGCGACGCCAGACACAGCCGTTGCAAATGCCGTGTGCGGGCAGTGTGTTCCGCAACCCGCCGAACGATCACGCAGGGCGTCTGATAGAAGCAGCGGGGCTGAAAGGCTATCAAATCGGTGGAGCTCAGGTTTCAGAAAAACACTCGAATTTCATCGTGAATTGCGGGGGAGCCACGGCTACCGACGTCCTCACCTTGATTGAGCATGTTCGGAGCACAATTCTTGCGAAATACGGAATTGATCTGCATCCGGAAGTTCTGGTGGTGGGCGAGGGGTAACACGGAGGTGAAAGTTTGGAGACTTTTGCGATCGAAGGCGGAAGACCTCTGTCCGGTTCGCTTCGGATCCAAGGAGCTAAGAACGCTGCTCTTCCCATCCTTGCCGCTGCTGTTCTTGCGGAAGGGCAATTCTATATCTACGATGTCCCCCATTTGAAAGATATCAAAGTCATGCTGGAGATAATGACGGCACTGGGGGCCAACACGAAGCACGTGGACGGTTGCGTCGATCTGGATACAACGTCTGTCTCCGTCCCGCATGTGCCAGATGATTTAATGAGCCAGATGCGATCTTCTATTTTTCTCGCCGGGCCGCTTCTGGCCAGGTTGGGTGAAGTCACCATATCGCGTCCCGGTGGCTGCGACATTGGTGAACGCCGAATTGACCTGCATTTGTCTGGTCTTACGGCACTCGGGGCTAAAATAGAAGAATCCGAAGGCTACATTACTTTTCGGGCAAAGCAATTGCGCGGGACCAACATCTTTCTTTCCTTCCCCAGCGTGGGCGCGACGGAAAATATCATGATGGCGGCAGTCTTGGCAAAAGGGACGACACGCATCTGTAATGCGGCTCGGGAGCCGGAGATTATCGACCTGCAAAACTTCCTGAACGCCATGGGTGCGCGAATAAGAGGGGCAGGAACCGATACGATTGAAATCAGCGGCGTACCGCGGCTTCGCTCCGTCAGCTACCGGATCATTCCCGACAGAATTGTGACGGGGACGTATGTGCTGGCGGTCGGCATTGCCCAAGGGCATGTGGAGCTGACCAATACATTGCCTGAGCAACTCACGGCATTGATTGAGGTTGCCCGTAGCTGTGGTGTTGAAATCAAGACCCGCCATGATATAATGGAAATCAAAAGCAACTCCCGTCCTCGTGCTTACGACCGGATCATCACCTCGCCGTATCCAGGGTTTCCGACTGACCTGCAGGCGCAGCTGATGGTGTTTCTGTCACAGGCGAGGGGAACCAGCGTCATCAAGGAAACGATTTTTGAAGGAAGATTCAAACATGTGAATGAATTGGCGCGAATGGGCGCCTCTATATACGTAGATCTCGGCTCTGCTATCATTCGCGGCGTCGGGAAGCTGACCGCCACGAATGTGGAAGCGACAGATCTGCGAGCAGGCGCTGCTCTCGTATTGGCAGGGCTTGCGGCAGAAGGCATTACGACGGTGAATCAGATTCATCATATCGATCGTGGATACGATCGCCTGGAAGAGCAATTGCGCAGGCTGGGAGCCGACATCACGAGGGTTTCGATATGATCGAGGGAAGTCAAGCGGCATAGTGCTATGCCGCTTTCCCTGTTTTGTATAGTTACATTTATTTGGAAGAAATCCATTTATTCCCTTTTGAATGAATTATCTTGCGGGCGATGAGCCTAGAATGCATGAGGAAGGATTCGGCCATGGCGGTAATTGAGGAACGCATTCCGCAAGTCAAGCAGCAACGTCCCAGACGAAAAGGAAACCGTAAACTGGTATTTTGGCTCGTGCTGTTTTTTCTTACTGTACTTATCATTGTTTTTATTCGCTCACCGTACAGCAAGGTGCAGGAAATCCAGGTTATCGGAAACGACATTTACACCACAGAGCAAATCGTCCAGCAATCGGGTCTGCAACGCGACATGCAATTTCTCAATGTGTGGGAGAGCAGCGTGCAAAGCAATTTGGCGCCGCTTGAGGGCGTCAAGAACGTGACGGTCAGCCGTTCTTTTCCGGGAGTGATCCGGCTGCACGTAACGGAGCAAAAGCGCGTCGCCTTCTGGAATGGACAAGACGGCAGCCGCTATCCGCTGCTCGAAAACGGCAAGGTGCTGAAGCAGGTGAATTTTGCCGATCGCGTGGTGGACAGGCCCTTGATCAGCTCCTGGGCAGCGCCTGAGCTGCTCCCCAATCTCGCCAAAGCGTTGTCCCGCCTCACACCGAATGTGCTCGCCGAAATTTCGGACATAACTCTGACGCCAACGGTGTACGATAAGCAGCGGGTAACCTTGTACATGCGCGACGGAAACGAAGTGCGCAGCGTGGTCTACAAGCTGGATAAAATGTTGAACTGGTATCCGGCGATCGTGGCAGAGCTGCCGGCAGGAACAAAAGGGGTGCTCTCCATGTTCGAGCAGCCGTGGTTTGTTCCGTACGGTGCGGGAAGTGATGCCATTCCGATAGCAGGCAACCAGGAGCAGACAGAAAAGCCGCAGTAAAGAAAAAAGGGGTAGCAGACAATGAGTCGTCGCCGCAAATTTCATCTTTATTTAACCGTCGTGACGCTTTGTACAGGCTTTCTGGTAGCAACCTCGTTTGAGACTACCAAGCTCACGCGCAAAGAGCGGTTGAATGATCAGCTGTTCCAGCAGGAAACACAATTGAATGACCGGATTTTATCCGAAAAAGAACAAAACAGGCATTTGGAAAACCAGCTGATTGATTTGCAGCGCCAGGTAGGCAAAGTCGAGGAAGCGATGGCTCAGCAAAAATCTGAGGCAGCCGACACACTCGCCCAGCTGGAGGCTGCGCGTATGCTCTCCGGCGTGGTCGCTGTAGAAGGCCCTGGTCTTGTCATCACGATGCAGGACAGCCAATCGGCAGCAAGCAGCTCGGACATCGCCAATTACATCGTGCATGAGCAAGATGTGCGTCTGGTCGTCAATGAACTGCGCGCAGCGGGAGCCGAGGCGATCAGCATCAACGGCCAGAGACTGGTAAGCAACTCTTCCATCCGCTGTGTCGGTCCGACGATCATCGTCAACGGAATCAAGTCTGCCGCTCCTTTTGTCATCTCGGCAATCGGCAATCCTGAGACGATGGAGAGTGCCCTCCATTTGCCAGGAGGAGTATTGCAATCTCTGCAAGACTTTGTTCAAATCGACTTGGCGAAAAAAGAGAAGGTGCAGCTCCCGGCCTTCGTTGGTGACGCCAAAACGAAACACTCCTAAAAGGTAAAAGGATGCGTTTGCCCTATGTTACAAAAAAGCCGTAAAATCACGTTTATTCTTGCCATTATTAGTGCTATCATAGGTGTGATGTTGGCTGTGCAATTGCGCAGCAGCCTCCATCCGGTACATAAGGAGTCTCGCAGCATTGCGGAACTCCGGACCACGCTGCAAAAAGAGCTGGAGAAACACAAAAACCTGCTTGCAGATATTTCCAAGTACAATCAGCTGTACTACCAATACGAAACCGCATTAAGTGAAGACGAGAGCATTTCGGTCATGAAGGAAGAGCTGGAGCGAAACCGTCGAATGGCTGGAATGGTAGAGGTCGAGGGGGAAGGCATCGTGCTGGAAGTTGTCGATGCCCACACGCCTACAGAGCCGATTCTGGACGAACACATGCAGGTGCCTGTTGTAGGTGAATACACGATTGACGATGAAGATTTGCGTTGGCTGGTCAATATCCTGTTTGCGAACGGAGCGCAAGCGGTGTCCATTAACGATCATCGGTTGATTGCCACTTCCGCGATCCGCAATGTAGGGGCTGTCATCCAGATTGATACGAGGACGATACAGCCTCCATATGAAATAAAAGCATTGGGAGAGCCTGACGTGCTTTTGTCCGCGATGAAGCTGGAGGGTGTCGAAGAGAACTTTCAGCTGGCGAACAAAAAAGTGTTGGCCGAAAAACGGGACAAGCTGTTGATTTCCGCAAACAAAGAAACACGTGTCATCCAATTTATGAAACCTGTTAAAGAAAAAGGAGATTCGTAACCATGTGGCTCCCGCTTATCGGACTGATTGTCGGTCTCGCTGTCGGCTTCCTTCTGGATTGGCGCGTGCCCCAGGAGTATAGCAGCTATCTTTCCATAGCTCTGTTGGCTGGATTGGATACGATCTTTGGGGGGATTCGCTCCTTCTTGGAACGCACCTTCAACGTTCGGATCTTCATGTCCGGATTCTTTTTCAATACGCTCTTTGCAGCTGGGCTGGCCTTCATCGGAGGTTTCCTCGGGATTGATCTGTACCTGGCAGCCATCGTGGCTTTCGGGGTGCGTCTCTTCAATAACCTGGCTGTGATTAGGAGAATAGTTCTATCCCGTTGGATCAATCAGCAAGAATAGCCCGAACAAATGGGAAGATGGTCATTTTTTTACAAAAATTCTAGATGAAAAAAAGGGAATGGTTGTCCTGTGTGGAATAATTTATGCAGGTGTTCTCATTTTAGCAAGACAAAAGACGTAGCAGGGGAGGTGTCACAGGTTTGGTAAGTAATGAACTCATCGTCAGCCTAGACATTGGAACATCCAAAGTACGCGTCATGATCGGCGAGATCAACAACGGTTCCATCAACATCATCGGCGTCGGACAATCACACTCAGAAGGCATCAAGAAGGGCGTGATTGTTGACATCGACCAAACCGTGCATGCCATCCGGGAAGCAGTCGATCATGCTGAACGCATGGTTGGCGTTTCTATCGAAGAAGTGTATGTGGGGATCACTGGAAACCATATCGAGTTGCATGAAACCCAAGGGGTTGTCGCTGTATCCAGCGAAGACCGTGAGATACGAGAAGAAGATATCCAACGCGTCATTCAGGCAGCGAAGGTTGTAGCGATTCCGCCGGACCGTGAAATCATCGAGGTAGTTCCAAAGGAGTATATCGTAGATGGGCAGGGTAGTATCAAAGACCCTCGCGGGATGATTGGTGTCCGACTGGAAATGGAAGGGACCATTGTAACCGGATTGAAAACGGTTGTACATAACATCGTTCGCTGTGCTCAACGAACCAATCTGCGTGTAGCTGGAATTTTCTTGCAACCGCTTGCGGCTAGCACGGTTGCCCTATCCAAAGATGACAAAAATATGGGTGTCGTTCTTGTCGACATCGGTGCGGGTTCTACCACGATCGGTGTATTCGAGCAAGGTAAGCTGGCCGCTACCACCGTGATCGGCATCGGTGGCGACCATATCACAAGCGACATTTCACTAGGATTGCGTACCCATACGGATGTGGCAGACCGCGTGAAAATAAAAAACGGTTGTGCGTTGATCGATGAAGCTTCTGAAGATGTGAAATTCAAGGTGAACCGGATTGGCAGTGAAGTAGAAAAGCAGTTTACCCAAGTAGACTTGGCCAATATCATTGAGCCGCGCGCTGCAGAAATATTCCAATTAGTCGAGGATGCTGTCTACAAGATGGGCTTCCGCGACGAGATTGCAGGCGGCTACGTCCTGACTGGCGGTACAGTAGCAATGCCTGGCATGCTGGAATTGGCAAAAGAAGAATTGGACGCACCTGTTCGCATCGCAATTCCTGATTACATCGGAGTGCGGGATCCTGCCTACACCACAGGGGTAGGTTTGATTCAATATGCCTTGCAGTTGATGGAGCGCCGCAGCGTACGCGTCACCCCCTCAT
The DNA here is from genome assembly GCF_013284375.2 of Brevibacillus sp. HD3.3A. Lineage (NCBI taxonomy): Bacteria > Bacillati > Bacillota > Bacilli > Caryophanales > Paenibacillaceae > Brevibacillus > Brevibacillus sp. HD3.3A. The sequence goes on along the minus strand of NZ_CP085874.1, from coordinate 3,927,187 downwards.
TCAAGGGCACTCAGAAGCAAACCGTTGCCAAGCAGCCAAAAGAAGGCGGCGGTTTGATGGAAAAAGTGAAAAACTGGTTTAGCGAATTTATTTAGTCGCTTTGCCGTAGTTAGCACAATGGCGAAAATTGGAACGTTTCGTTCTTTTGAAATCATGGAAGAGAATAACGGGATGTCCCATTCGTTTGTCAATCGGCTTCTTGGGCCACAAGTTTTTATGTTGAATTGGGGAGGACTAGCAATATGCTGGAATTTGATATGGACATGGAATCCTTTGCACGAATTAAAGTAATTGGGTGCGGCGGCGGCGGCAGCAATGCTGTAAACCGCATGATTGCAGGCGGCGTGAAAGGGGTAGAATTTATCACCCTGAACACCGATGCACAGGCGCTCCAATTGTCCAGTGCCGAGATTAAACTGCAAATCGGGGAAAAGCTGACACGCGGTCTCGGAGCAGGTGCGAATCCGGAAATCGGCAAAAAGGCGGCGGAAGAGAGCCGCGATTTGATTGAAAATGCTCTGCGCGGTGCAGATATGGTATTCGTTACGGCGGGAATGGGCGGAGGAACCGGTACTGGTGCAGCCCCTGTTGTCGCTGAGATCGCCAAGGAGATGGGCGCTCTTACGGTGGGTGTCGTGACTCGTCCTTTCTCTTTCGAGGGGCGCAAGCGTTCCCAGCACGGTGAGGCTGGTATTGCGGCACTCAAGGAAAAAGTGGATACGCTGATCGTCATTCCTAACGATCGTTTGCTGGAAATCGTAGATAAAAACACACCTATGCTCGAAGCGTTCCGTGAAGCGGACAACATTTTGCGCCAAGGGGTTCAAGGGATTTCCGACCTGATCGCTGTACCGGGTCTGATCAACTTGGACTTTGCAGACGTGAAGACGATCATGACCGAGCGCGGCTCCGCTTTGATGGGGATCGGCGTAGGCAGCGGGGAAAACCGTGCGGCTGAAGCAGCGCGCCGTGCCATTTCCAGCCCGCTCTTGGAAACATCGATTGACGGTGCTCGCGGCGTTCTGATGAACATCACAGGCGGCACCAACTTGAGCTTGTACGAAGTAAACGAAGCAGCAGATATCGTTTCTTCGGCAGCAGACCCAGATGTAAACATGATCTTCGGTGCGGTCATCAACGAAGATTTGAAAAATGAACTGGTAGTTACGGTCATTGCAACGGGATTCGAGCATTCCCAGCGCGTACCGGAAGCACCGCGCCGCCAGCAACAACCGATCAATACTGCTGGCAACCGTCCGACACCGATTTCCAACACGAATACGGGCCGTGCCAAAGAAGAAGAGGATGACAAGTCCTTCTTCTCCATGAGCAATCTCGACAACCTCGATATTCCAGCATTCCTGCGAAATCGTCGTCGCAACAAAAAATAGGCCACAAAAGTGGAAAAGCCTTGTTCTCTTTTCGGAGACAAGGCTTTTTTCTGTGAAAAACGTCTCGACGCTGTGCATTTGCTTGAAATAGAACCAAAAACGTTAGACAAAAAATCCAAAAAAACACCGTCAAGAATTGACAGACTTTACATACACATTGATATATACTGCTTTTACTGATAGAGCCAGCGCTATAAAAGCGGCGTCCTGGCGCTACACATACGGCAACTCTTGCAGCTCTCGGATTTTCGCCCAGGCGAAAACAGATCGGAGGTGAGGGCAAGTGGTTGTGTATCTTGATATCATTCTACTCCTCAACCTGGCTATTGATACCTTGTTGCTCTGGTTTACCGCGTATTTTCGCAAAGAGCGCGTGGTGTGGTGGAGAATGATCGCGGCCTCATTGTTCGGTTGTTCGTATTTGGTCTTTTTCTTTTTCCCTGCGTTTTCGCCTATGTATCAATGGTCAGTCAAGCTGTTGTTTTCCATTCTCATGCTGTGGATTGCATTCGGGAACAGGAGGTTGTTGTCCTTTGCGCAAAACTTGATCATTTTTTATTTTGTCGCTTTTGTTTTTGGCGGAGGAGTATTCGGGCTTCAATACTTTTTGGCGCCGCGAAACGAAATTGTCAACGGATTGATTGTGACGCACAACGACGGTTTTGGAGTGGGCTTCAAGCCTACCCTCGCGATTGTGGTCATCGGGTTTCTGCTCGTCTTTTTCCTCGGGAAAAAGAGCTACAAAGCGATTCAGGAGCCGCGAAGAATGGAGACGTTCCTCGTCGATGTCGTGGTGACTGTCGCAAAAGAAAAAGTCATTTGCCGCGGTCTCGTGGATACAGGCAATCAGCTGCACGAGCCGATCACGCGTCTGCCGGTGATGATTATCGAAAGCCGCATGCTGGCTCATCTGCTTCCGCCGTCGCTTCTCCGACAAACCGATGAAAACGGTGGAGTGTGGGAGAAGCTGGACGGATCCTGGGATGACCTGCCGCTGGAATGGCAAGCTCGGGTACGGCTCATCCCGTACCGGAGCGTGTCGCGGGGAATGGATTTTTTGCTTGCGATCAAGCCGGATCATGTGATGGTTGTACAGGAAGGACTTCGCTATGAAACGGAAAAAGTGCTGATCGGGCTTAACCCGATTCCGCTTTCGGCAGACGGCAAGTACCAGGCGATCGTACATCCTGCCATGATGGAAGCATATACGCAAGAACCTACCTTTATTCTCAAACAGGAGGGCTAATCATGTATGTAAAACTTCGCCTACAACTCCAGTTGACCTGGTACCGTTTCCTGCTGTGGATTGGTGCACGCGCTGAAGAAGTCTATTACATTGGCGGGAGTGAAGCATTGCCTCCACCGTTGACGAGAGAAGAAGAGGAACTGCTTCTGGGCCGCCTGCCTTCGGGCGATCCCGCCGTGCGCGGCATGCTGATCGAGCGCAACTTGCGGCTGGTTGTCTACATCGCCCGCAAATTCGAAAATACCGGGATCAACATCGAGGATTTGGTCAGCATCGGGACGATCGGCTTGATTAAAGCGGTCAACACGTTTGACCCGGAGAAAAACATCAAGCTGGCGACATACGCCTCCCGCTGTATCGAAAACGAGATTTTGATGTACTTGCGCCGCAACAACAAGATTCGCTCCGAGGTGTCTTTTGACGAACCGCTCAATATCGACTGGGATGGCAACGAACTGCTTTTGTCCGATGTGCTCGGTACAGAAAATGACACGATCTATAAAAATATCGAAGACCAGGTAGACCGCAAGCTGCTGAAAAAAGCGCTGGATAAGCTGTCCGAGCGGGAGCGAATCATCATGGAGCTGCGCTTCGGCCTCGCTGGGGAAGAGGAGAAGACGCAAAAAGACGTCGCGGACTTGCTCGGGATCTCCCAGTCGTATATTTCCCGTTTGGAAAAGCGAATTATAAAACGGTTGCGAAAAGAGTTCAACAAAATGGTCTAACGCATATTTTCCCAGCCTCAGGGGATACTGTTCCTAAACCGTAACAGATGGTGGTTTTTGCCACCTTCTTGGCGGCTACGCGTCAGTACGCGGCCTTTCAAGACAACCGGGTTAGGGACTTTTTTCTTGCTTCGAGGAGGGAAAGACGTGACGCGCAATAAGGTAGAGATATGCGGGGTAGATACCTCCAAACTGCCGGTGCTGACAAACAAGGAAATGCGGGATTTGTTTGAGCGCCTGCAAAGCGGAGAGCTGGCTGCCCGCGAGAAACTGGTCAACGGCAACCTGCGTCTGGTGCTGAGTGTCATCCAAAGATTTAACAACCGCGGAGAGTTCGTCGACGACCTGTTTCAGGTAGGCTGCATCGGATTGATGAAAGCGATCGACAACTTTGATCTCGGGCAAAACGTTAAATTTTCCACGTACGCGGTACCGATGATCATCGGGGAGATCAGGCGCTATTTGCGCGACAACAACCCGATTCGCGTTTCCCGCTCGTTGCGGGACATCGCCTACAAAGCCCTTCAGGTGCGAGACAATCTGACCAACAAGCATTCGCGAGAGCCCACCATTACCGAGATTTCTCAAGAATTGAACGTTGCCAAGGAAGACGTCGTGTTCGCGCTGGATGCCATTCAGGACCCGGTATCGCTTTTCGAGCCGATCTATCAGGATGGCGGAGATCCGATCTACGTCATGGATCAAATCAGCGACGAGAAGAACAAGGATGTCACATGGGTAGAAGAAATCGCGCTCCGCGAAGGAATGCAACGTCTGGGTGATCGGGAAAAAATGATTTTATCCATGCGCTTTTACGAGGGAAAAACCCAGATGGAAGTAGCAGAAGAAATCGGAATTTCGCAGGCACAGGTCTCCCGGTTGGAAAAAGCGGCGATCGCTCATATGCAAAAGCACGTGCAATCGTAATGAGAAGCTACATAGGTCCCGACGGTCTTCGTGCCGTTGGGTTTTTTTATGGCTGGCGATTCGTGGCTGCCTTTTGTTTTTTCCGGCGAAGAAGGACATATTCTCCGGCGGGTTCATATACTGAGAGTAACGGAGAAAAGTGGGTGAGGAGAATGGTGAAAATCTCTGACTTCCAGACAAAAGAAGTGGTCAATATCCTGGATGGGAAGCGGCTGGGAACGATATCCGATTTGGAGATCGATCTGCGTCACGGACGTGTGGAAGCCATTGTCGTGCCGGGGCCGGGCAAATTCCTCGGATTTTTTTCCTCCGGGAATGATTATGTTATCCCGTGGCGCAATATTGTGAAGATCGGAAAAGATGTGGTGCTGGTCCGGATGGAGGAAGCACTGAAGGTAGAAGCCAGAACTTCTGGCGCAGATGAATACAGGGAGTAGAGGGGGAAAGGCGTCAGTTAGCCTTTCTTTTCTTTTCGGCTATGGTATGATAAGCCATATGAGGAAGGTGACAGGATGAGAGAACCGTTTGGCTTGGAAGAGGATAAATCTGTGTTGACGCTGACGGATTGGGAAAAGCATTTTCCGGGCCTGGTGGCGGGGTTTACCGTTCGCCTTGGCGGGGAAAGTGAACAACCGTACGGCTCGTTTAATATGGGCTTGCATGTGGGAGACGAGGCAAGCCGCGTTGTCGCAAATCGGAAAAAGCTGGCCGAGCAGGTCGGGATGCCTTTTGAAGCATGGACGTGCGCGGATCAGGTTCACGGCAACCGCGTTTGCCAGGTGAGTGCTGGCGGAGCGGGCAAGGAGAGTCTGGACGATGTCATTGCCGCCACAGACGGCTTGTTTACCCGGGAAAAGGGCGTTTTGCTCACCTCGTTTTACGCTGATTGCGTACCGCTCTTTTTTCTGGACCCGGCAACAGGGGCGATTGGTCTGGCTCACGCAGGCTGGAAGGGCACAGTGGGACGTATTGCCGAGGAAATGGTCAAGTCGCTGCAAACGCATTGCGGGGCGCAGCCAGCGGACATTCGCGTAGCCATCGGGCCGTCCATCGGGGGCTGCTGCTACGAAGTGGATGAACGGATCATGACGCAAGTGCGGACGAGCGCGCAAAACTGGGAGACCGCGGTAACGGCTTCTGCCGCAGCAGAGAAGTACATGCTGGATCTTCGCCAGCTGAACACGGAGATTTTGCTGGAAGCGGGGATTGCCAAGCAGCATTTGCTCGTAACAGACTGGTGTACAAGCTGCCGTACAGACTTGTTCTTCTCGCATCGAAAAGAAGCCGGAACGGCCGGGACGACAGGGCGAATGGCTTCTTACATCGGATGGAAAGAGACAGAAGGGAGATAAAAAGTCGTGGGAATCAAGGAACAGGAATTGTTGAAAGCAAGAATGGAAGCGATCGAAGCGCGGATTCAGGCGGCGTGCGACAGAGCAAACCGCAAGCGCGAGGACGTCAAAATCATTGCCGTAACGAAATACGTCGATGAGCAGGCAATCGGTGATTTGCTGGATGTCGGAATCGAGCATATCGGGGAAAATCGCGTGCAGGACGCCCTGCCCAAATACGAGTTGCATAAGGAGCGCGGCACGTGGCATTTTATCGGACATTTGCAAACGAATAAGGCCAAAGAGGTCGTCGGGCGTTTCCCGTACATCCACTCGCTGGATCGCCTTTCGCTCGCACAAGAGCTGAATCGACGCGCCGAGGCGATTGATCAGGTCGTAAATTGCTTTTTGCAAGTCAATATATCCGGTGAAGAGACAAAATTTGGGCTTAGTCCCAACGATGTATTGGCTTTTTTGCGTGAAACCAGTAATATGAAACATATAAAGATCGTCGGATTGATGACGATGGCGCCTGTTGTCGATGACCAGGAGGAAGCGAGACAAGTATTTCGCGGCCTCTACGAGTGGAAGGCACGAATTAATGAGTGCGCATTCCCCCATGCTCATATCGAAGAATTGTCGATGGGCATGTCCAGTGATTTTGAAGTGGCGATTGAAGAGGGAGCTACATATATTCGTCTGGGCTCTGTTTTGGTCAAGCCGGAATAGGGAAAAGAACCGTCAGACACGACAACGAGCAGGAGAGGAGGCAGTATATGGGTGTAATGAACAAGCTGATGGGGTTTCTGGGTTTGGAAAACGAGGAATACATCGAAGAAACCACAGTCGAAGAGGAACGGGATGAATACGATTCCAGCAATAAAAAGCATCAGCCTGTCAGCAGGGCGAATAACGTGGTGCCGTTCCAGGCGCGGGAAAAGGAGGGAATCCGTTTGATTCTCTGCGAACCCCGTCATTATAGCGATGCGCAAGACATTGCCGATAATCTCCGTCATCGCAGACCCGTTGTAGTCAATCTGCATCGTGTGGAAAAAGATCAGGCGAAGCGAATTATCGACTTTTTGAGCGGAACCGTCTACGCGCTGAATGGCGACATTCAAAAGGTTGGCGATACGATTTTTGTATGCACGCCTGACCATGTAGACATTCAAGGGACGATCTCCAGCGTACTGGAAGAGTAACGGACTAACACGATAAAAAGGGTGAGCGAATGGACTACGTATTTACCATTTTAGATTATGCTTTCGGTGTGTATCAATTTATGATTATCGCCTACATCTTGATGTCGTGGGTTCCACAAATGAGAGAGACAGGTATCGGGCAATTACTGGAAAGGCTTGTAGAGCCTTATTTGGCTCCGTTTCGCCGGTTTATCCCGACACTTGGTTTTATTGATATTTCTCCGATCGTCGCTTTGCTCGCCTTGCGTTTTGCTTATTTCGGTTTGATCAGCATTTTGGATAAGCTGGCGTAAGGTGTGTGGATAACGGATGAGCGTATTTGATCATTTTGCAAAAGAAGAACGTCCCTTTGCGGAACGGGCGCTGGAAATGCTGACGCTGGTAGAGCGGAAGCAGGCCATGCGCCTTACTGATTTTGTGGACCCCAGACAATTGCTGATTTTAAAAAGCTTGTGCTCGCAAGTTCGCGATGTGAAAATATCCGCCAGCGGAGGCTATGAAGGCGCGGAACGCGTGCGTGTGATCATCCACCCGGAGTACATGGAGGTCGAGCAGGACGACTACCGCCTCGCCCTTTTGGCGATTCAGGCAGATCAACGCTTTCATACGCTGGAGCATCGCGATGTGATGGGAGCTGTCCTGAGTGCCGGGATGAAGCGGGAAAAATTCGGCGACATGCTGACGGACGCCGGGACTTGCTATGTCATTGCGGCGGAGGAAGTGGTTGACTTCGTTTGCCTGCAAGTCACGCAGATTCACCGTACTTCCGTGCAGGTTGAACGCGTGGCGTGGGAGTCGTTCACGCCGCCTGCTGCCCGCCTGGTCGAAAAGACAATTACCGTTCCTTCGCCGCGAATGGATGCGGTGATCGGAGAAGTGCACAACATGTCCCGGGCAAAAGCACTGGTCCCGATTCGCGCAGGCAAAGTCAAGGTCAACTGGAAAGTGACCGAAGATCCGTCGACTCAGCTTGCAGAAGGCGACATGGTGTCACTTGCCGGCTTCGGACGGTTCAAAATCATCGAGGTAACGGGAACAACCCGCAGTGGAAGACTTCGCATGATTGTCGGACTGGTTACATAAAATGAAGCAGGCCGCAAAAAAATGTAAAATAAGGCAGGAAACAAAGCCGATTCTGTCGAAACCATAAGTACGAATTATCGGAAAAGTGGGGGGTTCATGTGCCATTAACGCCATTGGATATACACAATAAAGAATTTAGCACAGGCTTTCGCGGGTACAACGTCGACGAAGTAAACGAATTTCTCGATCAGGTGATCAAGGACTTCGAACTTCTCATTAAAGAGAAAAAGGAACTGGAAGAACGAATCGCTATTCTCAATGAGCGTGTGGACCATTATAAGAGCTTGGAAGAAAACTTGAGCAAATCGATTCTGGTCGCCCAGGAGACAGCGGAGGACGTCAAGTCCAATGCCCGCAAGGAAGCACAGCTGATTTTGAAGGAAGCAGAGAAAAACGCGGATCGGATTGTCAACGAAGCGTTGGCCAAATCCCGGAAGATTGCCATCGAAATCGAAGAATTGAAAAAACGCGCGTCCGTGTACCGCATGCGCTTCCGCACTCTTTTGGAAGCACAGCTGGAAATGCTGGAGCAGGGCGCCTGGGATGATATCGAGCAGGCTGATTCTGCGGTCGCTGTTGAATAAAACATTGACGATGTGCCGATATTGGTACTATAATGTAAAACAACTTTGTCGAAAAAATCAGCCCATATAAACATGAGACGATGAACGGGAAGAGTACGCGGAACAGCACTGCCAAAGAGAGTCGGGACCAGGTGAAAACCCGACCAGTTGCCCCGCCGAAAATCACCCGGGAGTTCAATATCCGAAAGCTTATGCCGCGAGTTTGCGACGGCATCGGCGAGTAAGTGAGCGAGTCATTCCCGTTACGAATGAACGAGTGGAACCAATCACGCCTGCTTTGTATGAGCAGCGATTTGGTTCAATCAGGGTGGTAACACGGGAGCTTTCTCTCGTCCCTTTTTGGGGATGGGAGAAGGCTTTTATTTATTTTCTAGGAGTGAATCAGGCTATGGACTACAGCAAAACCTTATCGCTACCAAAAACCGATTTCCCGATGCGCGGAAACTTGCCAAGCCGCGAGCCGCAAATGCAGGAGAAATGGGAAGAGCAAAACATTTACCAACAAGTGCTTGCGCGTACCGAAGGCCGTCCTTCGTTCGTTCTGCATGACGGACCTCCGTATGCCAACGGAGATATTCATATCGGGCACGCACTGAACAAAATTCTCAAAGACTTCATCGTTCGCTACAAGTCCATGGCCGGCTTCTACGCGCCGTATATTCCGGGCTGGGATACGCATGGATTGCCGATCGAGCAGGCGATTGTCAACGCACAAGGTCTGGATCGCCGCAGCATCGAGGTAAACGACTTCCGCAAGCGTTGCGAAGAGTATGCCTGGTCTTACATTGACAAGCAGCGCGACCAGTTCAAGCGTCTGGGTGTTCGCGGCGATTGGGAAAATCCGTATGTGACGCTTCTCCCTGAGTATGAAGCCAACCAAATTCGCGTTTTTGGCGAGATGGCGAAAAAAGGCTACATCTACAAAGGGCTGCGTTGTGTATACTGGTCCCCGTCTTCTGAGACCGCACTGGCGGATGCTGAAATCGAGTACAAGGACAAGCGTTCTCCGTCCATTTACGTCAGCTTCCAGGTAGCAGATGGCAAAGGCAAGCTGGATACAGAGACAGGCGTTGTCATCTGGACGACGACACCTTGGACGATCCCGGCCAACCTGGCGATCTCGCTCCATCCTGAACTGGAGTACAACGTCGTAAAAGCAGACGGCCGCAAATTCCTCGTTGCCAACGGACTGATCGAGGCGGCAAGCAAGGAAATCGGCTGGGAAGGCGTGGAAATTGTCGCCAGCTTCAAAGGTCAGGAGCTGGAAGGCGTATTGACCAAGCACCCGATCTACGACCGCACATCCCCATTGATCCTCGGAGAACACGTGACGCTCGATGCAGGTACGGGTTGCGTGCATACCGCTCCTGGACACGGGGAAGACGACTTTGCCGTCGGACAAAAATATAATCTGGGTGTACTCTGCCCGGTCGACCACGAAGGAAAAATGACCAGTGAAGCACCGGGTTTCGAAGGTCTTTTCTACGAGGATGCGAACAAGGTCATCACCGAAAAGCTGAAAGAAAATGGAGCGCTCTTAAAGCTGAGCTTCTTCACGCACTCCTACCCGCATGACTGGCGCACGAAAAAGCCGGTTATCTACCGTGCGACAGAACAATGGTTTGCTTCCATCGACGGCTTCCGCGCACAAATGCTGGAAGCGATCAAAAACGTGAAGTGGATTCCGCATTGGGGAGAAACCCGCCTGGCGAACATGATTGCAGATCGTGGCGACTGGTGCATTTCCCGTCAACGCGTATGGGGTGTTCCGATCCCGATTTTCTACTGCAAATCTTGCAATGAGCCAATCATCAACGACGCGACGATCAACCATATCGCCGAGTTGTTCCGCAAAGAAGGTTCTTCTGTCTGGTTTGCCCGCGAAGCAAACGAGCTGGTTCCGGAAGGTCTTGCTTGCAGCAAATGCGACTGCAAAGATTTCCGCAAAGAGACAGACATCATGGACGTATGGTTCGACTCCGGTTCTTCCCACCAGGCTGTTCTGCGCGAGCGCGGCATCGCTTGGCCGGCTGACATGTACCTGGAAGGTTCCGACCAGTACCGCGGCTGGTTCAACTCCTCTCTGTCTACCGGAGTGGCCGTCTATGGCACGGCTCCGTACAAGGCTGTCCTGAGCCACGGTTTTGCTCTCGACGGGGAAGGCCGCAAAATGTCCAAGTCGCTTGGCAACACAGTAGTGCCGCAACAAGTAATCGACAAGCTGGGCGCCGATATTTTGCGCCTGTGGGTAGCCTCTGTTGATTATCAGGCAGACGTGCGCATTTCTGACGCGATCCTGAATCAGATCGCCGAAGTGTACCGCAAAATCCGCAACACGTTCCGCTTCCTGCTCGGCAACCTGGACGGATTCGACCCGGCAAAAGACCGCGTAGCCTATGAGCAGTTGGGCGAGCTGGACCGTTATGTGCTGGCAAAAGCGGCGAAAGTCGTGAAGCGTTCCCGCAAGGCATACGACGAATACCAGTTCCACACCGTTTTCCATGCGGTGCACAACTTCTGCGTCATCGACTTGTCTGCTTTCTACCTGGACATCTGCAAAGACCGTCTGTATGTAGAAGCACCTGACAGTGTAAAACGCCGCGCAGCACAAACCGTCATGTACGATTGCCTGCTCAGCCTGGTGAAGCTGGTAGCGCCGCTCTTGCCGCATACCGCTGACGAAGTGTGGGCGTTCATTCCGGGAGTGTCCGAACAAAGCGTGCAGCTGACAGACATGCCAGAAGGCGACGAGCAGCACCTGAGCTTCTCCGCAGAGGCAGAAAGCAAGTGGGACGCTTTCCTCGCTGTACGCGATGAAGTGCTCAAAGCCATGGAAGAAGCGCGCCGCAACAAAGTATTCGGAAATTCCGTGGATGCCAAGCTGGCGCTGTATCCGCAAACGGAAGAAGCAGCGAAAGCATTGGCTGCCATGGACGATCTGGCTGACCTGTTCATCGTCGCTCACGTCGATCTGCACGCCCAGGGCGAAGCAGCTCCGGCAGAGGCAGCACAACTCGAAGGCATCGCAGTTGTCGTCTCGGCGGCTGACGGTGAAAAATGCGAGCGTTGCCGCGTCGTGAAGCAAGACGTGGGTACACGCGAAGCGCATCCATCGCTCTGCGTGCGCTGCGCAGACATCGTGGAACAACACTACGCACATGTAAGCGAATCGTAATGATTTCAAACCTGCCATTCCAATCGGGGTGGCAGGTTTTTTGTGCTTGCATGCGATGGTTATTTCCCCACTGCTGAGCCATACTACCTGTTGAGGAAACCAAACAAAGGTGGTGCCCGATTTGGATCACAGAATGCTGGCCAGCTTCAGGGAAAAACTGCTGGAGCAGAAAAAAGAACTCGAAGATCGCGTGCAAGATCACTACGGCATGCGAGAACCGATGACTACCTCCTTGCAGGAATTTTCCATGTACGATAACCATCCGGCAGATATAGGCAGTGAAATGTTTGAACGCGAAAAAGATTTGGCTCTCGACAGCCTTGACCGGGAGACGCTGAAAGAAATCGACCAGGCTCTGACCCGGATGGAAGAAGGGACATACGGCCTCTGCACGGTCTGTGGCGAGCCCATTCCGCACGAGAGGCTGGAAGCATTGCCCCAGGCGCAAACGTGCAAGGAACACGCTCCTGCCCCGCATGTGAACGAGTCGCGACCGATCGAGGAAGAGTTTTTGCAGCCGCCTTTTGGTCGCACATCGCTCGATGAAAAAGAGGGGCAGAACGGCTTTGATGGAGAAGACGCCTGGCAAATCGTCGAGTCGTGGGGCACGTCCAGCACCCCGTTCTCCTTCCAGGAAGGCGACAAAGCCGATTATGGCGAGATGTACATCGAAAGCGACGAGCCGGACGGGTATGTCGAAGCGGTGGAAGAAATCGGCTACACCGACATGGACGGCTACCACGGGCCGGACAGTGTTCACTTCATGCGCAGCGAAACATACGAGGATTACATGCGAAAAGGCGAAGGAAAAGGGAATTTCCTTTCCTACGGCGAGTACGAAGAGCAAATCGAGCAGCGCGAGGGACGCGATGACCTCGTTTGATCGGCGTTTCCTGATCGAGCGCGTCGAAACTTATCCACTCCTGTATCGCTTGCCGCAAGCATACGGTGACGCCAATGGGTACAAGCGCTATCGCAGCACGTTTCTCGTCCGCATCATCACACGAGCTGGCATCGATGGGTGGGGGGAAATCGTCGATTGGTTGCCGACATTGGACAGAGGGTTTCGGGAACGGATCATCCCGTTTTTGCTAGGCAAGGACGCTTCTGGCCGACTGATGATCGCGGATGTGATCAGCAAATGGCATCAGCGATCGGCTTCAGGCGTCAGCATGGCTTTGAGCGAGATTGTCGCCAAAGCGGCGAACATGTCTGTCTGTCAGCTATGGGGCGGGGCGATTCATCGCACCATCCCTGTTTACGCCTCTTTTCAGTCTTACTCCGAGCGTGAAGACTGGATCGAGCATTCGCTCAGCCAAGTGGCAGCGGCGACAGAAGCGGGCTTTTCCAAAGTCAAAGTAAAAATCGGCGGTCGCTCGGTTCAGGAAGATCAGCAGCACATTGCCCGGATGATGGATATGCTGCCAGAGGAGATTCAGGTAGCGCTTGACGCCAATCAAAGCTACGACCTGGCAACGACGAGACAGTGGACGCGGCTTTTGGATCGCTATGCCAACTGGATGTGGCTGGAAGAGCCGATGCCGATGGAGCATGTCGACGAATACGCCAAGCTGCGGGCCGCTCTGCCGATTCCGCTTGCGGGGGGCGAAAATTTGATTCGCTGCACGCACTATTTGGCTTTGTTCAGGCAGGGAGCGATTGACATCGCGCAACCGGACGTATTGCATACGGAAGGAATCGAGAGCTACCGGATCATGCTGCAAGCAGCGCGGCAGTTTGGCTACCGGGTATCGCCCCATACTTTTGACGGCGGCTTGGCGCGATTGTATACGCTGTTTGCGCAAGCTTGTCTTCCCGCCTGGAGCAAAATGGACAGCGAGCCGATTGAGCCGATCGAGTGGGATGTGATGGAAAATCCGTTCACAGCTCTCTTTCCCCTTTATCCAGTCAACGGCGAAGTGACTATCCCTGATGGACCGGGAATCGGACTTGCGCCGAACTGGGAAATTATCAACGCGATGCGCTGGGATGGCAGCGTCTATGCGTGAGATGAGGAGTTTCGTATGGCACAAAATGCGAAAAACCTGATAGGGCTGACGGGAATCCCGCTGGTGATGGTGTTGGGCAACTCGATGCTCATTCCCGTCTTGCCCACGATGAAAAACAAAATGCACCTGACCTCCCTGCAAACCAGTCTGCTCATTACAGCCTTTTCGATTGCCGCGGGGATTGTGATTCCGCTGGCAGGATACTTGTCTGACCGTTTTGGCCGGAAGATCGTCATTTTGTTTTCGCTGGCTCTGTACGGGGTAGGGGGGCTGTTGGCAGGACTCGCGGCGATGTGGCTGGATCAGCCGTACATGCTGATCATGGGAGGACGGGTTTTGCAGGGGATTGGGGCAGCAGGGACGGCGCCGATTGCCATGGCACTGGTGGGCGATCTGTTTGAAGGAGCTTCGGAGAGCAAAGCGCTCGGCTTGATGGAGACTTCGAACGGATTGGGCAAAGTGTTGAGTCCGATTTTTGGCTCCTTGCTCGCCTTGATTTCCTGGTACATGGTCTTCCTCGCGTTTCCGATTATTTGCGGGGCGGTTCTTGTACTGTTTCTGTTTTTGACAAAAGAAAAGAAGCAAGAACGCAAGCCGCTTGTCATCAAGCAATATTTGCACAGGATCGGAGAAGTGTTCAAGCAGCACGGAAAATGGCTGATCCCCGCGTTTTTTATCGGCAGCATTTGTTTGTTCACGCTGTTCGGCGTGTTGTTCTACCTGTCCGATCTGCTGGAAGAAAAGTACAAGATCGACGGTGTCATCAAAGGCGGATTTTTGGCGATCCCGCTTTTGGTCATGAGTATTGCTGCCTATTTGACGGGAGTCATTATTCGCAAAAAGCTCGGCCTCATGCGCCTGTTTGTGATCATCGGGATGTTTTTGCTGTCGGCATCGTATATACTGGCCAGCTTCGTCAAAGGCGCCTATGTGCTGATCGGGATTCTCATCATTGGGAGCATCGGGACGGGAATGATCTTGCCGTGCCTCAATTCGATGATTGTCGGAGCGGTGCAGAAAGCCGAGCGGGGGATGATTACATCCCTGTACAGCGGAGTGCGTTTTATGGGGGTAGCGGTCGGGCCGCCCGTGTTTACGTGGCTGCTCGGGATTTCGCGAAACGTCATGTTCTTTTCCATCGCCGGTCTGTCGCTCGTGTTCGGGGTAGTGGCGATTTTCCTGTTGAAGCCCAAGCAAGCTGAGCAGACCGGGCAGAGCACGGAGCAGGATGCTGCCAAAGAGCAAGAGACGAAAGCATGGCGGCAAATCTCCGAGGTGCTCGGAATCGAACCGGAGACCGAGCAGGAAAAGCGGCGTGCGAATGCGCTCAAAAAGTACGGCCTTGATGTGAACGATCTGTTTGCACGCCTGTTGTCCGGGAAAAAGGAAAAAGAAAAAAATTAAAAACAGGCAGTCCTGCCGCAGTCTCTCACCAGAAAGGGAGGGCTTGCAGTTCGGACATGCCTGTTTTTTGCTCGCCTGACGCTTGAAGGAAAAGCTTGCTCACTGGCCGGAGTGGGCCGCAAACGGATGCCGCAGGGCGCGCTCCAATGTCAACGGATACACGTCGTCGCGCAAAATCCGGCTAAACTGCTCGTCGTTCTTGATGTCCCGGGGAATATCCGCGAACATGACCGTCTCCTGGACGTCAGCACCGGGAGGGTTCTTTTCGTATGTAAGCACTTTTGCGATGTAAATATCTTTTCGCTGCCCGCCGCTCAGCGTGTACTGCCCGATACGCTCAATGCCTTCGAGGACAGCACCTGTCTCTTCATACACTTCCCGTACGGCGGCAGCCAGACTGCTTTCGCCAGGCTCGACTTTTCCGCCGGGCAGCTCCACACCGCGGCTGCGATGACGGGTAAACAGCAGCTTGCCTTGATAAAAGGGAACGATGAGCACGTGCCCAGCCGAGTGAGAGCGATACTCGTCCGGATCGAAGGTAAGCTGCACAGGCAAACCGAAATCATCTGAAAAAACGTACAAGAACAGCGCTCCTTTCTAAGCTCAAAACGGAGTAGACGAGCGGCCGTGCATGGAAATATGCTTGACGGCTTTCATAGCCTGCCCGACAGCCAGTGACAGGCTGGCATAGGCAGCGCCGTTGGTGACGTCACCCAAGCCGTATATCCACGCATCGTCGGATCGTTGAAAATCGTCTGTCTTCAAATAGCCGTCTCCAAACATGGTCAATCCATCCAACCCGGCGCAATTGCCATGGACTCCGATGCGCGGCAAAATCAAGTCGACCAGCAATTGTTGCGGATTTTCCGGCCGACGCGAAGCCAATGTCAACCATAGCCGGTCTTCGCGGTGCAAAAAGCCGCTCACTTCCGTCTCCCACAGAACGGTCAGATTGGGGAGCGCGGCCATTTTGCGCAGCCAATCGGGTCGGGCACGCAGATGGTTGCTGCGAATCAGCAAGGTGACGTGGCGAGCATGCTTGGTGAGGTTCACGGCACTCTCGACAGCGCGATCTCCGCCGCCAATCACAGCCAAGTCCAGTCCAGCTACCGACGTAGCCTCCGCCGTCGTGGAGAAGGAGGGTGGCAAGACGCGGGGGCAGCCGTCCAGAGCCGGAATTTGGTTAGGGGCAACACCAGTGGCAACGAGCAAATAGTCTACGCGATAGAGCGCTTTGGAAGTCGTCACGGTTTTGGCGACCCGATCGATGGCTACCAGCTCTTCTTCAAAGCGGACAGCCAGTTTTTGCACGGAAGGATGCCGGGACAAATCTTCCAGCAAAGAAGCCCCTTGCGCATACACACGCGGAGGAAAATCCCAAATTTCATTGTGGATTTGATGCAACTGGCCGCCGAGCCGATCTGTTTTTTCTACCAGCAAACAAGACAACCCCAATCGTTGGCACCAAATAGCGGCAGACAACCCCGCGATGCCGCCGCCTGCGATCAGCACCTGTACGTGTTCCACTCTCCAGTCCCCCGATCTTTTCTTTTTCCGGTTTTCCCAATAGTTTTAGACTACCTGTTTCGTTTAAGGAGTGCAAGGACTCGCCGCTAAAACGACAAAACAGGTGCGATCCCTCGGGCATCAGCTACAATCTGACAGCAGAATGTGGTAAAATAGGACATGCTTTTCCAGAATAATAAAAAAAATGAATAGAATTGTGACACCATGCATGTGAAAAGGAGTGAACCTGCGTGCAGGCCAAGAACGAAAAACAAAGGGCCCCTGTGAAACAGCCGCGTACACGCAAAAAACGCGGACAGCGAAGCAAGCGGATGTATCTGCTCTTGGCTGCGTGCCTGTTTCTCTGCTTGCTGGCGGTCGGGGCGGGATACGCGCTCAACAAGGTCGACCAGACACTGGAAGTCGTGACGGAAGATCCGTACAAGCTTCCCGATCAGCCCGTCGTCGAGCAGCCGTATGAGGATAAGAAATCGATTGCGTTCGTCATTGTCGGGGTGGACACGCGGAAAAACATCGGGATGCTGAACACAGACGTACTGGTTGTCGCGGTCGCGAATCCTGTGACGAAAAAAGTGACGATGGTATCCTTGCCGCGCGACACGCGGGTCGAGATTCCCGGATACCCAGGTTATCACAAGATCAATGAAGTTTTTGCACTTGGCGAAGGTCAGAAAAAGCTGGCAGAAAGCAAAGGCAAACCTGTGACGGAAAACGGCATGACGATGCTCAAGAAAACGCTGGAGCATATGTTTGGAATCTCTGTCGGCCATTACGTCCAGCTCGACTTCGAGGGCTTTACGGCAGCGGTTGACAAGCTTGGCGGCGTCAAGGTAGATGTGGATCGCGATCTCGTCTATGAGCTTCCCAAGCAAGGCGTCTACCGAAATTTGAAAAAGGGAACCCAGGTGCTGAATGGCGAACAGGCTTTGGGCTTTGTCAGACACCGGATCGACAGGCGCGGCAGTGCTTACAATTCGAGCGACTTTGACCGCAACCGCCGTCAACAGCAAGTGATTCGCGCAGTAGCGGACAAAATGATCTCGATGGACGGAGTTACCCGTCTGACATCGGTGATGGAAACGGTTGGACAGCATATTAAAACAGATTTGTCGAAGGATCAAATCAAAGGAATGGCCATGGATTTCGGCACGATTTCTTCGGATAATATCGTCTCGCTGGAAAACGGGGCGATCTGGAGCTCGCCGTATTCCTTGTGGCCGCGGGAGAACATGCAGGCGGTCCGCAGTACGCTGCAAAAGGAACTGGGTGTAGCCGAATCAACGAACCAACTGAGCAACGCGTCGGTTGCGGAAGTCGCCAAGATCGAGATGAAAACGGAGACGAGGCCGACGACGCCAAAGCCGTCCACTTCATCCCCGACCAAAGAAGCGAAGCCAAAATCGGAGAAACCGACAACCCCGGCAGCTAAACCGGAAACGACGCCAGAGCCAACTCCCGTACCGGATGGAGGAAACGGGCAGTCCGGCGAGACGTACCCGAGCGACATGCCGCCTCCTGACATTATCGCGCCGCCAGCACCCGCGCCAGATGTCAGTGACAATGGGCAGACATAATGATTTTTGTGCACCCTTCCCAAAGCGAGCCACATATACTGCCAAAAACGGGCGTATGTCAGCTTGAGGGAAGGAGGCCACGTCCTTGAAAAATTGGCAAGAGACGTTGAAGCAGTTGCAAAAGGCTTCGCAAAGCCTGGGAAAATTAAATCTGGACAAAGAGCATCCGTGGGGTGCTTTGCGCCAGATGAATCAAATCATGGACGCGAGTTTTTGGGAAAATGTAGCGGCACTCAGCAAACAAACGCCGAATCAGACAACGACCTCTACCACGAAGACGACGAAGGTCGTGCAGACCAGCCAAAAGAGCGCGAAACAGCCCAAAGGCAAGCCAGTGCGGGTCGTGCAGGAGGAAGAAACGACTGATTATCCTGTCACGGATGTGTTCTTGTCGGAGCAAGCGGTAATCGTCTGCTGCGAATTGCCGGGCTTCGCGCGCGACAGCCTGGAGTTGGCACTGGTCGAGCAAAAGCTGCTCGAAATCAAAGGGGAAGTCAAAGAGCCGAATTACAACGGCGCGTGCGTGAAAACAGAGAGGAGCTACGGCTCTTTTCAACGGAATATCGAGCTACCAGCTCCGGTGGTCGCAAAAGGAATGAAAGCACAGTACCAGGATGGCTTGCTGGAAATCATTTTGCACCGTGATGCGGACTATCGGGAGCGAAAAACGACATTCAAGGCGAAGCTGTAGGGGAGGACTTCACGTACCTCCTCTTTTTTGCGGTTTCCCGAGGCGAAAAGGAGGCATGTCCGCCTGCGGGCAAAAACAGTGCTAATGAAAGCCATTAACACTGTTCGTTCATATATTCCCTACCAGCGGCTGATCGACAATGCTCGGATCAAGCGTATTGGTTGCATTGGCGCCGTTGATCGTATTGACGACATTGCCCGTATTGCCGCCCCCAGAGCCGGAAAAGGTTTTCGTTGCGCTTTTCGGGGAGATGTTCAAGGTATCCCCGAAGTTGACAGTTCCCGAGTTGCTGTTGATATTGACAGCTCCCACCACGGAAGGCACTGGTTAATCCCCTCTCTTCGGCTTTGGTTCGTCGCGAAGCAAATGCCGGATATTTTTCACGCGTGTTTCCAGGGTCAGGCATTCGGTGGAACCGATATGGATCACGGAAGATGCCGCAGCGAACGGCACGTCGACTTTTCGCACGCGCAGATGTGTGCAGTCGTGAAACGTATCGATGCATATCGGCTCCTCGGGGCAAGGAGCTGCTAACGGAACGCTGAACACATCGTAATCGGCAAAAGGCAGTTCATTTTTGAAAAAAATCGCTTTTTCCCGTTGAATCGCCAAAATATTGGCTTGGGTATGCACTTGCCTGGAATCGCCAAGTTGCAAAACAGAGGAAGAATCGATGGAGATGCTGCTCAACTTTTTGACGTGGCTTGTTCTTCGGTACAACAGCTGTCGCCTCCTTATGGCGGAGTGAGCGCGGTATCAACCGGGACCGCTCCAATGATCATCGATTCTGGCGGAGTTTCATAAATGGACAGCAGTTTGACCGTTGTTGTATCTCCAATGAACAAGGATGCAGAGGATGACAAGGCATCAATCGAAAGCTTGCCGACGCAGACGGCACCATTTATCACCTGGTAGATCATATCAGGGTTCGTTCACCTCGCGAGGCAGATTTTTGACGAAGCTCTCACACGTTTTTTCGATATCCCGCTTGACCTTCTGGACTATTTTTGGCACCAAGGCGTCGATTTGTTCCGGCTCCAGGTCATCGGCGGGAAGCTGATTGACGTAATAGCGGATGCGCTGATCAATTTGCTTTTTGATATCGTCCAATATAAAAGCCCGGTAGTCGTCATTGAGCGGGTATCCGCACTCTTCTTCGATTCGTTCCAGCACGTGATAGGCGTCCGACTCCAGGTAGCGGTATATTTCTTTTTGCACGCGGTCAAACAGCGGCGAGTTTTTTTGCTCGCCAGACGGCACATTCATCGTCTGATTGATGGAAAGCTCGCCGATTCCCGAATCGTTGCCTTTCGGGTTGAGACCGATATTGAGCGTTCCTTCTAGCCGTTCCACCTTCAACAGATCAAACTTGTACTCGTTTTTGATTACAGAAGGAACCTGTTTCTCTTTCAAGTCTTTGATATCTTGCTGCAATTCTTCTATCATTTGCTTCATTTTCTCGATTTTTTTGTTCTGTGTTTGTATATAGTCATGTAACTGTTGCAAATACTGCATCACTTCGGAACCGATGTACATGACGATCATCCTTCTTCATCAAACATAAAGCTGGTCAGCGTGAAGGCTCAACCAATGGGACAAGCGGAATAAATTCTGCCGAAGAAGTCTCGGGCATCGGTCCGGCTGCGGGGGCCGGCTCCGTGAATCCGCCTGTGTTGTAAAGCTGGGATAGCGGCTTGATGATGCCGGCACTGCCGATTTGACAAACCGATGAGTTGGTTATGCCATCAATCTTCAAATTGTGGATGACGATGTTTTGATGAATAAAAAAATTCATGGAAAATCCCGTCCCTCTGCCGCAGAATCGCTCGTATCCTCCACGAAGATGGGAAGTTCGTTGCTGGTCGTTTCGTTCACGTAGACTACGCTGCGCGGAATCTTGAACGAAAGATTGGTGCCAGAGTTGAACGAGCCTCCTCCTGCAAAGGTTTTGGAGTAGCTGACAGGGGAAATTCTCCGGACGTCTCCGACATTGAAGACGCCGCTTATGCTGTTTACATTGATGACCCCAACAATGGCTGGCATCTTCGACACATCCTTTTTACGAAAGAGCCTTTCTGTATTGTATGTGGGAGGGCACTGGGTGTTCATACCTGTTTTTGGGTTCGCGGTCCGCGCTGGGCAGTGCAGGCATACAATACAAAATCCCGCATAGAGCAAAAGTGCGATGAAGGAAAAAGGAGAACGAGCAGAATGAACATGAAAGTCCACAATAAAAAGATTGCGCTTGGAGACATCAAAGTAGGGGGCGTGCAGCAGTCATCGCTTGTTTTGATCGGAGATGCGGACGTGATCAGTTGCACATCGGTTTTTGACACGCCAAAAGACTCGCTCATCTACAGCAAAGAGGTACCGATTCGACCGACGACACCACCAGCACCAACAAGACGAGGCCGATGACAGCCTCGCCTAACGGGATGAACCATATTTGTGCTTGAAGTGGCCAAGAGCGAGCAACGGCCAGATGAAGCGATAGCTGTGATAGGCAAAATACGTGCCGCCAGGCCGTCCGCCTCCTGTCGGATACGTGACAGACCAGCTCGTCGCCTGACTTTGCCGGGATAAAAAGTCGATCCCTCGCAAAATCGGGGGCGTAGGCTCAGGGGAGACGGCGATGAGAGCATCGAGCGCCCAGGCTGTTTGGGAAGGCGTGCTTGCGCCGAGAGCGACGTATGTTTTTTTCTCGTCGCTGTGGCATGATTCGCCCCAGCCCCCGTCGGCGTTTTGCGTGCCGAGCAGCCAGGCGACAGCCTTTTGGACCGCGGGGTGAGTGGAGGTTACACCGACTGCGGCAAGTCCGGTAATCGCCGCCCATGTTCCGTACACATAGGCAATCCCCCAGCGACCGTACCACGACCCGTCCGCTTCCTGGTGGGTGAGCAGCCAGCGAACGGCTTTTTGCACAGGGGCGTCGCTTTCCTTGTACCCGGCGTATCGACCGAGAAACTCCAATGTTCTTCCGGTCAAATCAGCAGAGGAAGGATCGGTGCTGACCGTATCTGAACCCTCAATCGGCAAGTTGCGGATCAGGGCGGAGTCTGTATTTTTCTCAAAGGCAGGCCAGCCGCCATCGTCGTTTTGCATGGACAAAATCCAGTCGAGTCCGCGCTTCCAGGCGGCGGCTGTCGTTTTGTCCAGCCGCGATTGGGCGCGTAATGCCCGCAAAGCGGCTGTCGTATCGTCGATGTCGGGGTTCAGCGTGTTGAAGTCGGAAAAACCCCAGCCTCCCGGGTGTCCTGCCGGATTGCGAATTTTCCAGTCGCCGTACGTATGCTGCTGTTTCGCAAGCAAGTAGCGGTTGGCTGACGCGATAGCAGGGTGATTGGCGGACAGGCCGCTTTGCTGGAGAGCGTGTGCCAGGAGGGAAGTATCCCAGACGGCGGAAGTCGCCAGTTGCAGGTGAGAGCCTTCCGGCGTTTCGCATACGCTGTCGCGCAGCCCGACGACTGCTTTCGCGATGTGCGGATCGCGGGGAGAATAGCCGCGGGCAAGCAGGGCAAAGACCATGAAAAAGGTGGAGGTGGAGTAGTTGTACAGCGTTCCGTCGGCTTCCACGCGAGCCAACATAAACTGCTCCAGTCTGCGCAGCGATAGCTCGTGCAGCAAGCCGGGCAGCAAAGGCAGGCGCATGACATGCTCGTGGATCGAAGCAAGGAAAGGCTGGCCGCCACGGGCAAAACGATCCAGCAAGCGGTGCGGATAAAGGCCGGGAGAGATCGGAGACGTCACGTACAAATCAGACAAATCGGGCGTGTCCGCCGTTCCTTTGGCAAACTTGCGGTCGGCGGCAATCATCATCGGGGCGAGATGCACGCGGGCATATCCGACAAAATCGTAAAAGCTGACAGGCGAGGAAGGGGGCAGCAAGGCAATTTCTACAGGCACGAGAAAATGAGCGGGCCACTTGTACTGTCCGGTCAGGGCAGCGGCAAATTTGGTCAGCAAATTGGCTTCGGTCAGTCCGCCTTTGGCGCGAATGAACTCGCGAGCGGGAATCAGGCGAGGATCATTTTTTTGGTAGCGGCGCGAGAACAGCAGGGCGTAGTAACAGTCCAGCGTCGTCGACAAATTCCCTTCCGCCTCGTCCGGGTACAGCTTCCAGGCGCCATTTTCCTGCTGGAGAGCGGCAATGCGGGTCGCAAGTCCATCGATCAATCGCTCATCATCAATTCCGAGCGTGCGCAATAGGATGATCATGTGAGCGTCAGTCGTCGGGGAGCTTTCCAGACAGAAGCGCCAGGAGCCATCCTGTTTTTGCTGGCTGAGGAGCAGAGACTGAATGCGGTTGATTTCTTGCCGTACTTGCAGCAATGACAAACACCTCCATCACACATGCTTTTGCCAGAGGGGAGGGACGAATGATGGGCCGGGCATGGCAAACGTACGCGACTCTGTGGCCGCTTGCACGCGAGCTTGGAAAAGGAAAGCGAGCGAGTCAGGCTGCCAATCCCCTCATAAAAAAAGACCAGGACACGGTCACGGACATTCGCAACAAAACAAAGGAAAGCAACGGCGACAATCTGGACAGGACGAGCGCCTATTTGGCTTTTTTTCGCCGGCATCCCGAAGTTCATTGGGCACTTTTGGCGCATCTCGTTTCGCGCAATGCCGGATGGAGCATGACAGATTTGCGCGGCGAACTGCTGCCCAGGCTGCTTTCCACAAAAGAACAGCACGACTATTTTTCTTTTTTGGAGCGGGGCAACTGGCTTATTTTTCAAGATGCCTACCCTCAATTACTACTGTATGAGGAGAGCGTCAAGCGCCAGACCAATCTTTTTCACCTCCTGCCCCAATTCGGCGTCTCCCGCTTCATGCAAGCGCTCTGGAACCACTTCTGGGAGAAAGGCGACAGCAAGCTGCTCACTATTGGGCTGATTGTGAACGAGCAAAACTATTTGGAGACGCAGATGATGGGAGATGCGACGTACCGCCATAGCGTGGTCAAAACGTGGCCTTTTGCCTTGCAGGAAGTGCTTCGGCTCAACTTGATCTTGTTTCCGTACGAAGCGGAGGGACGGTCAAACGCTCCGTTGCGGCTGCTCGGCGATCAAGTGCTTCAGTTTGCCTCGCTGGTTGAACGAATCGAGTTGGGCAAACGACTGTACAGCCTTTTGTATCGCGACACGAAAACCAGGGAGGGAGTAGAGAAGTGGGCAGAGCAGAAGCCACATTCCGGCTCCCGCAAAGATTTTTGGCCGCACTTGTTCCACGATTTGCGCGAGACAATGCCAGGGAAGCCGTATCAAAAAACGGTGCGCGGGTGCGCGCTTTTGCCTGGAGCCAAGCGACTCTACTCTCCTGCGCTGCGCCAGGCATGGCAACGGGTACAGCACGAAGCGCCAAAGGACATAGACTGGTACGAAGGCAGCAAAGGCGTCATGCGGCAACTGGCATTCGCCGCAGAGGATACACCGCCTGTTTTGGCCGATGCAGAAGGCGTCTATTGCCAGGCGATTGAAAAAATCGAGCTGGCTGTGCTGGCAAAAGGGAAAATCTTTGGCCCGATGTAGTAGAATAGAGACAGATTGAACACAGGGAGAAGAGCATGCATGAAAGTCGTCATAGCAGAAAAACCGGACCAGGCCATGAAGCTTGCCAGTCCTTTTGCCCATAGAAAACAACAAGGCTTCGTTGAAGTGCACCCGAATCGGATGTTTCCGAAAGGAGCCTTTTTTACTTGGGCGGTCGGGCATATTTGTGAACTGGTGCCGCCGGAAGCCTACAACCCGGCGTGGAAAAAGTGGTCGCTTGCCACACTGCCTTTAGTGCCGCAATCGTTTCAGCACCAGGTGATGAAGTCAAAAGCGAAGCAGTTTGGCATCATCAAACAGCTGTTGAAGCGTTCAGACGTGACCGAAATCATTCATGCGGGCGACGCCGGGCGCGAAGGGGAGCTGATTGTCCGCACGATTGTCGAGATGTGCAAAGTGCGCAAACCGATGAAGCGGCTGTGGATTTCCTCCCTGACGGAGAAAGCCGTAACCGCTGGCTTCGCGGCCTTGCTTGAGGAGACAGAGACGCGCAATCTGTACCATGAGGCGTACAGCCGCTCTTGTGCGGATTGGCTGGTAGGCATGAATGCATCGCGCGTCTATACGTTGTTGTTGCAGCAAAGAGGAATCAAGGACGTCTTTTCGGCGGGACGGGTTCAGACGCCAACGCTCGCACTGGTGGTCAAGCGGGAAAAAGAAATCGCGGCGTTCAAGCCGGAGCCTTTCTGGGAAGTCAAGGCGACGTTTGCCATCGGCAAGAAGCGCTACGAAGGCGTCTGGCACAAAGAAGACGGGGAGTCGCGCATCCTCGATCCGCAGTTGGCAGAGCGGATTGCCGCTTTTTGCCGGGACAAGCCAAGCGAGGTTAGCGAGGTGGAAACCGAGCGCAAAGAATTTTTGCCGCCTTATTTGTTCAATCTGTCCTCGTTACAGGCGACGGCGAATAAAATGTTCAAGTATTCGCCGCAAAAAACGTTGGAGATTGCGCAAAAGCTGTACGTGAAGGGGCTTTTATCCTATCCGCGCTCCGACTCGTCTTTTGTCACCCAGGAGGAGGCGAAGACGTTTCCCGACATTTTGAACAAACTGTCGAAGCAGCCGGAGTACCAGCCACACTTTCCTTTGGCGAAAGCATCCATCGCCTCGGACAAACGGTACGTCAACCAAAAAAAGGTGACCGATCACTATGCGATCATTCCAACCGAGCAAGTGCCGACCGTTTCCAAACTGAGCGACGAGGAGCGAAAAATTTACGACCTGGTGGCAAGACGCCTCATTGCCGCGCATCAGGAAAGCGCCTTGTTTGACTATACGACGGTGAACACGCTGGTCGACGGCCGCGCCGTTTTCATCAGCAAAGGCAAGGTGCAAATCAGGGCTGGCTGGCGCGAAGTGTTGTTTGATGAGGAAAAGGATGACAAGGAAGCTGTGCTGCCTCCGCTTGCCAAAGGCGAGACAGGAAAAGTGCACAAAGTAGAAGCCAAAGAAAGCAAGACCCAGCCGCCCAAACGCTACACGGAAGGCCAACTGATCACGCTGATGAAGACAGCCGGAAAGCACCTCGACAATCAGGAGCTGGAAAAGGTGCTGATGAAGACAGAAGGCTTGGGGACAGAGGCGACCAGAGCTGGGATCATCAACATGCTCAAGGAACGCAAGTATATTGAAGTCCGCAAAAACCAGGTGTTTGCAACGCAAAAAGGGACGCTGCTCATCGACGTCATCGGCGACAAAATTCTCGCTTCCCCGGAAATGACAGCCAGATGGGAGCAGCGCCTTCAGGAAATCGGGCAAGGCGATGCTTCCGCGCAAGTTTTCATGGAACAGGTGCGCAAGCTCTCGCACAAGATCGTCGAGGATGCCGTCGAGCAGTCCCGCGAATGGAAGCTGGAAGCGTACGACGTCGAAGCATTGCCCACATCCAAGCAGGCGTCCAAGTTTTCCATCGGCTCGAAAGTGGCTGCTTGCCGGGCGTGTGGCGGCGATCTCGTAGACAAGGGAGAGTTTTACGGGTGCGCCAACTATAAAAAGTCCCAGTGTACCGTCACCATTTCCAAGACGATCATGGGGAAAAAAATTACTCCGGCTGCGGCCAAAAAGCTGATGGAAACAGGCAAGACCAATCTGATCAAAGGCTTTGTCAAAGGGAAAGAGCGCTTCGACGCATACTTGCAGTGGGATGAAGCGGACAAAAAGGCGAAAGTCAGCATGCCAGCCTTGGCGGAAAAAAATGCATAGAAGAAAAAGACATCATTTTGAAACTTGCTTGCGTAAGTAACGTAGATACATGTATAGAGGGTTCGGCAAATGTGGGCCGAATTACCCAGCACGTATTGAGGGAGGAAATCACATGTCCATTTTTAAAAGACTTCGCGATCTGACTATGTCCAATCTTTATGCCTTGATTGAAAAAGCGGAAGATCCAATTAAAATGACCGATCAATATTTGCGCGATATGCAAGAGGATTTGAGTGAAGCGGAAAAAGCGGTTGCTGCCCAAATCGCTCTGGAGAAAAAGTTCAAGGTGCTGTACGAAGAGCAGGAAGCGCTGGTGAAAAAGCGCGAAGAGCAAGCGCACGTGGCCGCTCAGGCGAAAAACATCGATCTGGCCCGCCGCGCTCTCGAAGAAAAGAAAGCCGCCGAGCAAAAAATGGCCGAGTACAAAGAGGCTTACGAGAAAAACAAGCTGGCTGCGGACGGGCTGCGCGACAAGCTGGCTGAAATGAAGAAACAGATTACCGATCTGAAAAACAAGCGCGAAACACTCGTGGCTCGCGTCAATGCTGCCAAAGCGCAAAAAACGATCAACCAGACGATGGCTGGATTCGACAGCAACTCTGCGATGGCAGGGCTGAAACGGATGGAAGAAAAAGCGTTGCAGATGGAGGCGGAAGCGGAAGCAAGCGGCGAGCTGTACAAAAAACAAAGCTCGCTCGACGACGAAATCGCGAAACTCTCCAAAGACCAGCAGGTGGAAGACGAACTGGCAGCGCTCATGAAAAAATACGAGGGGTAAACCGCTTCGGCGGGGCCCCTTTTTCCTTGAAAGGTTGAATGAGAAAGCACAGGCTTCGCCACGAAAAAAGCTGGCGAAGCCGCACTTTCTACTATCTTAGTTGCTGCGGGGGGATAGACGTGTCGTGGACACAATTGCTCGGAATGCTCGTGTGGACCGGAGCAGGCGGTATTTTGCTGTTTGTATTGATGTGGATTGACACGCTTTTTACGAAGTACAAGGATATGGCTGAAATCAAAAACGGGAACGTGGCCGTGACGACCCGGTTTGTCATGAAGCTGTTTGCGCAAGGTTATATTTTATCGCAATCGATCATGAACTCGAATGAATTGTGGAACGCCCTGTTGGCATCTGTGGTCTCATTTATTATTTTGCTCTTGTTGCAAAAAATCGCGGAAATTTTGTTGAAAAGCTTTGCCGGACTTGATCTGGAGCGTGGAACCCAGCAAGGAAAAGTCGCACACGCCATGGTGGCGGGATCATTCCACCTGGTCGGCGCCTTGATTCTGGGCGCACTGGTCTAAACCGGGCAAGGAAGGAGTAGGACCAGATGAGTTTGTTCAAGCGCATTCAAAATATATTTGCCAAGCATGAACCGCCTACCCCGGAAAAGAGCATTTTGACGGTAGGGCCTGGCGACGTGGTGGAAGTCTCGCTCGTCACCTACCAGGTAACGGGAAAGTCGACCAATGCGAGCCGCAATGCGACGATGCTGACTTTGCAGGATGGAACGACCATCCGCTATTTATACATCGAAGAACGCGAAAAAACGGTTTACCAGCTGTACACGGTCATCGACGGCAGACTGGACTCCGTAGATGAGGTGCCTACGACAATCGAAATGGACGATGTGACCTATCATCTGGAAGAACAGTACAACGGCAGAGTGCTCGTCGTCGGAAAAGCTCCGTTCCATACTTCCGGTGATCAGTACATCTGGCAGTTCCAATCGGACGGCCGCGAGCTTTTGCGGATCGAATGGCAGGACGGCAGATTCATGCTGTACGAGGGAGAGTCGGTTTTACCTGCGGATGTCCAGGTACTTCGCGGAACGTAAGGAGGAGTGAGCATGCCGAACCGTTGGATGAAATCGATCAAGCTCCTGCTGATTCCGGCGGTGCTCCTGCTTTTGCTGGCTGGCTGCGGAAGCCCCGGAATTGGCGAGAGCTACCCGCTTGAATCCGTCTCCACGAAGGACAAAGGGCAGACATCGCGCATTTATCGCGCCGAAAACAAGACGGTGCCCGAAGTAGCGCAGGAGCTTGCTGACCAAAAGCAGCCGGACGAGATTTCCAAAGAAGACGACCAACACATGTTTCTCGTCTATCCGGATGAGCTGTATCATGTGCAGCAAGATCAGGCGAAGCCGTCCGATACGCTGATTGAGGTCGACACGAAGGAGTACGTTCGGGAAAACTACGATTCATCCTTTTTGCAAGGATACATTTTGGCGAGTGTTCTCGACGATTTGTTCGATGGACACAAGAAAAGCTACAAAGGCAGCTACCGGGGCTACTCAAGCAAAGAGATTTACAAGCCCTCCGGCAGCTATCACGTCCCGAGCGAGGCGGAGAAAAAGGTTGCCCCGCCGATTACCAAAGAAGGAACGGGCAGCATCTTCAAGCGCAGCGACAGCAAAAAGAAAAGTGACAGTTCAGTCGGTCAGGATGGCAACCTGTTTAAAAAGCAGGACTCATCCTCTAGCGGAAGCAAAGGCAAAATTACCCGCTCCTCCGACGGCTCGTCGGTTTCCTCGAAGAGCTCCTCGATTTTTTCCAAGCCGAAAAGCAAATCACCCCCGCGAACAAAAGCAGGAAGCTCAGGGCGCATTACCAAACGCAGATAATCGTCACCCAAAACCCGCTGAAATGGCGGGTTTTTTTATGTTTGGCTCAGCGGACAGCGAAGTTTGCGGGAGACGCGCTGTTTGCGATCGACAAAACGGTCACGCCCGGTTCCGTTTTGTAATGAATTTTTCATAAAGCAAAGTATGGAAGCCCTTTGTCATTTGTAAGATGTAAAGTACGCGAAAAACAGCGGGAGAAAAGCGGAGCAACATTCGACTGATGAAAGCGATTACCAAAGCGGCTTTCTCGACTTTTGTTTGGCAATGACGAAAATATGATTGTTTATCGACAAAAGAAGAAGGGATGTGCATGCATCATTCGACAGTCTTTGTTAGCGGCATTCGCTATGATGACATTGTACATATACAAAGACGACAGACAAGTGGATAGCGGAAGGGAAACTTGGCGGAAAGGAGCGCATCACGATGCTGGAAAAAATTCTTGAATTGCGTGCACAATCCAAATCCATCGCACAAATTGCCCAAGAATGCGGCTTAACCATAGGCCAGGTGAAATATCGTTTGCAAAAAGACAGAGCGAAGGTGGAGAGTGTATCGGCAGAGAATCGACAGATGTCATCGCTGGCATCCCGACGAGAAGAAAATTGGCAACTGCCAGCTTTTTACGGACGCGATATCGTCAAGGTGATGGCGCAAAGTCCGACCGTGCTGTTTGTGTACTGGGAAATTACATGGCCGAGGATGAGGATGGTGGCATCGTATCTACAGGCAGACTTCCGGCAGATTCAAAAAGGGCTGCGCTTGTACGACGTGACAGAGCGGCTGTTTGATGGTCAAAATGCCCATTCTGTCCGGGATATTTACGTCTGCGAGGACGCGCATTCCTGGTATGTGAACGATGTGCTACCAGGGCGCACGTACTTAATCGACTTCGGTCTATTTGAGCATGGCCGCTTTTGTCCGATACTGCGCTCGGATGTGGTCGTGACTCCTCGAAATACAAAAGCTGCCTGGGGCGAACCATTGGTGGAGCCAGCGTCTGATCGCTCTGCGCCTGCGTGGTTCGAAAACTTTTCCTCGTATTCACTCTACTCCAAAACATCCAAATAAGTGAGGTGTCAACTGTGCACAACGGTTATCTCTCCCTTGTGTTGCACGCTCATATGCCTTATGTACGACACGGGGACCGGGACGATCGCCTGGAAGAGCGCTGGATGTACGAAGCGATGCTGGAATGCTACATCCCGTTGCTCATGGTCTTCGACAAGCTCCTCTCGGACAAAATCGACTTTCGCATGACAATGGTGCTGTCCCCGACTTTGCTGTCCATGCTGGATGACGAGCTGATCGCGACACGGTTTCGCGCCTATCTCGCCAAAACAGTAGAGCTTGCAGGCAAAGAAGTAAAACATACGGCAAACAACCCGGCTGAACAGCGTATCGCCAAGATGTACCTGGAAAAGTTTCGTACTATCGCTTTATTTTGCAGCAAGCTCGATTATCGGCTGATCGAAGGCTTTAAACGTCTGGCAGACAGCGGCTGCCTGGAGCTGATCACATGCGCGGCGACACACGCTTTTCTGCCATATGTGGAGACAGAGGAAGCGATTTTGGCACAGCTGCGTACGGGCATGGATACGCACGAACGCATTTTGGGCAGGCGACCGCGAGGAATTTGGCTGCCGGAATGCGGCTATACGCCAGGGGTAGATCGGTTGCTCCGAGAGGTGGGGCTGCAATACTTTTTTGTCGATTCCCATACGATCGAACACGCGACACCACAGCCGCGCAGAGGCTTGCTTGCTCCGCTCGGCACGATGCACGGGGTGGTGGCTTTCGCCAGAGACGATGTCGCATCCCAGCAGGTGTGGAGCACTTTTGACGGCTATCCGGGCGATTATGATTACCGGGAATATTATCGGGATATCGGGTTTGACCGGGACATGGACTATATCGAGCCGTACATTCATCCCGCCGGAATCCGTATACATACCGGGTTGAAATACCACCGGATTACCGGACGAGACGTGGAAAAGCAGCTGTACGAACCTGACTGGGCACGGGAAAAGGCAGCCTCTCACGCGGGGCATTTCCTCTATCACCGCGAACGGCAAATCGAAGAGGCAGTTGCCTGGATGGACCGCAAGCCGCTCGTTGTCGCAACGTATGATGCTGAACTGTTTGGACACTGGTGGTACGAGGGTCCGCAATTTCTCGACTACTTGCTGCGCAAGACGGCATGCGATTCCCAGATTGTGAAGCTGATCACCCCGTCCGAATACTTGGACGAATATCAGGAACAAGACCTGGGGCATTTGCCGATGTCGACCTGGGGACGCAACGGCTACGGAGAAGTCTGGCTGAATGAAAAAAACGGCTGGCTGTATCGGCATCTGCATCAGGCGGAGCGCGATTTGATCGAGGTCGTGACGGCTTTTTACGAGCATAAGGGCCAGGAGCAAGAGCGTGACCAGCTTGCGAGCCGCGCCTTGAAACAGGCGGGCCGAGAGCTGATGCTTGCGCAAAGCAGCGACTGGGCGTTTATCATGGATGGTCAAACCGTTGTCGAATACGCTGTGCGTCGCACCCATGATCACCTCGTCAACATGCGGGAGCTGCTTGCGATGGTGCGCGAAGACCGAATGGATACAGAGAGATTGACACAGCTGGAGACTGCCTTCCCGATCTTTCCCCACATAGATGAGACGTACTATTTGCCAAAAGAGGCGCATAGAGTGAACGTATCGCATCAACTGGTAGCGGCCAGCAAAGGCGCGGAACCTGCGGGAGTTGTCCTGATGCTCGCCTGGGAATTTCCGCCGAACGTGGTAGGCGGACTGGGTCGTGCCGTCTACGATCTCGCCCGTCATCTGGTTCGCCAAGGTGTTGCCGTGCACGTCCTGACCCGGGCATCGGATTGGAGCGTGGCGGAGGAAGTCATGGATGGTGTCCATGTACACCGTTTGCCTACGTACATTCCGGCAGAGCAGGAAGATTTCCTGTCATGGGTGTTCCAGCTCAATCTGGCGATGTCAGACGCGACGGAACAGCTGTGGAAAAACGGCGTCAGACCGGACGTGATTCACGCTCATGACTGGCTGGTCGGCTGGGCCGCCATGGAAATCAAGGAACGCTATTCGCTGCCGCTGGTCAGTACGATCCATGCTTTGGAGCACGGGCGGCATCAAGGGATTCATACGCCTTTGCAAGAGCGGATTCACAATAGCGAGCGCACTCTTGCGCACGCTTCGGATCGAGTCATTGTTTGCAGCCACTACATGGCGAATGAAGTGCAGCGTTTGTTCGACATTCCGCGAGCCAAACTGCGGGTGATTCACAACGGCGTCGATTTGGCGCAGCCGCCAGCATTCGATCAAAATCGATTGCGCGAAGAGCTGTCGATTGGCGACGGGCCGATCCTGTTTTTTGTCGGGCGTCTGGTCCAGGAAAAAGGGGTTCACCTTTTGCTGGAAGCGATGGCCAGGTTGCGCTACGACTTTGGTCATGTGACGCTGCTCATCGCGGGCAAAGGGCCGATGCAGGGGCAGTGGCAACAGCGGGCGGAAGAGATGGGGATTGCTGAGCGCGTGAAGTTCCTGGGCTTTGTCGATGATGCACGTCGAGATCAGTTGTTTTTGCTTGCTGATATCGCGGTCTTTCCCAGTTTGTATGAGCCATTTGGCATTGTGGCCCTGGAAGCGATGGCTTTGGGCGTGCCGATTTTGGCAGCGGACACGGGCGGACTGCGTGAAATCGTCAGACATGGGGAGAACGGAGCGACGATGTACGCCGGAAATCCGGAATCGCTCACCGATCAGCTGCGCTGGCTGCTGCAAGATCCGAAAAAGCGGCGGCAGATGGCGCAGACGGCGCAACATGACGTTTTGCAACATTACAACTGGACGTCTTTGGCGATCCAGACGATGGAGGAATACCGATTGCTCGGCGTTGCTTGCCTGGCCTTATCGGAGAAATAGACACTGACAGCGCATGATCGCAACGATGATGAAGGAGGAAGGAAAAAAGATGAAGGCAGTAATTATGGCTGGTGGTAAAGGTACGCGTCTACGTCCGTTAACGTCCCAAACTCCAAAACCAATGGTGCCACTCTTGAACCGGCCTTGCATGGAGTACACGATCGATCTGTTGAAGAAGCACGGAATTACAGAGATTGCCGTCACGCTCCAATACTTGCCTGATGTCATCCGCGATACGTTTGGTGATGGTTCGCGCTACGGTGTTTCTCTCGTGTACTTTGAAGAAACGACGCCGCTCGGAACAGCGGGCAGTGTGAAAAACTGCGCCGATTTTCTCGACGAACGGTTCATCGTCATCAGCGGAGATACGTTGACCGATATGGATCTGTCAGCAGCGATCCGTTTTCATGAGCAAAAAGAAGCGTTGGCTACGCTCATCTTGACCCGGGTGGAGACGCCGCTGGAATTTGGCGTGGTCATGACGGATGAACAGGGCCGGATCAATCGTTTTCTGGAAAAACCAAGCTGGGCAGAAGTGTTCAGCGATACCGTCAACACAGGGATGTACGTCTGCGAACCGGAAGTGCTTTCTTATATAGAAGAAGACAAAGAAGTCGACTTCAGCAAAGAAATTTTCCCCTTTTTCCTCCAGGAACAAAAACAGCTGTACGGCTATGAGGCGAGCGGCTACTGGTCGGATATTGGCTCGCTTGAAGTATACCGCCAGGCACAGTTTGATCTGCTGGATGGCCGTGTGAATCTGGAAATCAAAGCCCAGGAAATCGCCCCGCGCATCTACCTGGAAAATCACGTTCGCGTCGACTCTTCGGTACGTCTGGAAGGGCCGGTTTATATAAGTGAAAATGTACACTTGCAAGCGGGAGTAGCTGTGGGGCCTTATACGGTCCTGGGCAGCAACACGGTCGTTTCTTCCGGTAGCAAGCTTTCCCGCGCGATCTTCTGGGAAAATAGCGTGATCGGGAAAAAGACGGAAATTACCGGAACGACCCTTTGCAAAAATGTCCGACTCGCCGATTGCGTGCAAGCAGGCGAGGGAGCCGTCATCGGAGACAATTGCCAGATCGGAGCGAAATCAGTCGTGAAGGCAGGCGTCAAAATTTGGCCGGACAGAGAGGTGGGGGAAAGCGCAACGGTCACGACCTCGCTCATTTACGGCATGAAACAGACGAAAAACTTGTTCGGAAACAACGGGATCAAAGGGCTCGCCAACGTGGACATCACGCCGGAGTTTGTCACCCGGCTGGCTGCGGCGTACGCCTATTTGCAAAAGTCCGGCAGCAAAATTGCCCTTTCCGCGTGCTCGCATCCTTTTGCGCAGCTGCTCAAGCACAGCATCATGACGAGCTTGTGCTCCTCCGGCATTGATACGGTGGATTTTGGCGTCGGCAACTCCCCGCTCATCCGCTATGGTGTGCGCTCCCTCGGTTGCGTCGGCGGCATCCACGTGTTCATGAACGAAGCCTTAGACGAAAAAGAGATCGTCATCCAGTTCATCGATCAGACAGGACTGCCCATCACGCGTGATATGGAGCGGAAAATTGAAAATGCCTACTGGCAGGAGACGTACGTGCGCAACTTGCATCATTTGGGCGAGCTGCATGTCGAGCATCAAGTCCAGGAGGCGTACTTGCTGACTATGGCCCAGCAGCTGGATATGACGGCGATCCAGCGCCAGCGTTTTCACTTGCTGATCGACAGCGAAACCCGCTTTTTCCCCACGTTCCTCGCCCCGCTGTTCCACGAGCTGGGAGTGACGGTGACGTATGGCGCGATTCAGGATGGCATCAGCAAAAAGAAAGCCGATCTGGGGATTCGGCTGGATAAGAACGGCGAAGCGCTGGCCCTGTTTACAGAGGAAGGCGCGAAGCTCTCCGCTGAACAGCTTCTGGCGTTGCAGCTTTTGGCATGCAGCGGCCGACATCAACGCATCGGTCTTCCTGTCAGTGCCCCGATGGAGCTGGAACATCTGGCGCAGCTTTTGCAGATCGAGGTCATCCGAACGAAGGTGACGCCGCGCTCCATGATGGAAGTGGCGGCGGAGGATCACTTCCATCCTTTGTTCGATGCCGTGTACAGTCTCATGAGCATCCTGTCCTATCTCGCCCAGGAGGAAAAGCCGCTTAGCCTGCTGCTTGAGCTGTTGCCTGCGTGCCACATGGAGCGGAAAACGGTGTTTTGCCCGTGGGGTGCGAAAGGCAAAGTGATGCGAAAAGTGCTGGAAGAGAACAAAGGCAAGCTGCTGGAGCTTGTGGACGGAATCAAAGTGTATGACACGAATGGCTGGGTACTGATTTTGCCCGACTCCGAGGATTCGCATGTCAAAGTCATTTCGCAGGGAGCGACAGCAGAGACAGCGGCAACACTCGCCTCGTCCTATGCGAGACGAATTGCGGAGTATCAGTGAGGATAAAGGGAATCGACAGCCTGAGTACGGGAAGGATGTGAAGGCATGCCGAGACCGCTCGTCGTCGGGAACGGAAGACTTTTGATCAATTTTGACGACAAGCTGCACATGCGCGATCTGTACTATCCGTATGTGGGCCAATTAAATCACGTCGGCGGACACTTCAGCAAGCTGGGAATATGGGTGCAGGGGCGCTTTTCCTGGCTCGATGAAGACGGCTGGACACGAAAGCTGGGCTACGACCGGGAATCGCTCGTCACAGATGTTCACGCTCATCATGAGCATCTGGCGGTTTCCTTGCAGATCGCAGACGGGGTGCACCAGCGCGATCCGATTTATTTGAAAAAAGTGTGCGTTCGCAATCATGCCAATGAAGTGCGCGAGTTCCGGCTGTTTTTCAATCACGATTTCAGCCTGAACGAGACGGAGGTAGGGGACACCGCGGTGTATGATCCCCGCCTCGGCACTGTGTATCACTACAAACGCAATGTGTACATGATGGCAAACGGAGTCACCCCGGAAGGCGGAATCAACCAGTACAGCGTCGGGATCAAGCGGTTCAACTACGCAGAAGGAACATGGCGAGACGCAGAAGACGGCCTGCTCGCGGGAAATCCGATTGCGCAAGGCTCTGTGGACAGCACGATCTCGTTTCGGATGGTGTTGCAGCCGCACGAGGAAAAAACGATGTACTACTGGCTGTGCGTCGGCGAATCGTACGACGCGGTGCGGACGCTGAATCAGTACGTGCTGGACAATGACCCGGACCGGCTGCTTGGTCGCGTCGCCGTCTACTGGAGACGTTGGGTCAACAAGGAGGAGCGCGACTTCGCCGACCTGCCCCAGGAGATCGTCCATCTGTACAAGACCAGCTTGCTTCTGGTGCGGACGCAGATCGACCAGAACGGAGCGATTTTGGCGGCAAATGATTCCGACATCCTCCAGTTCAATCGCGACCACTACAGCTACATGTGGCCGCGAGACGGTGCCCTGATTGCCAGCGCGATGGCGAAAGCGGGGTATACGGGAGCAGTCGCTCCGTTTTTCCGCTTTTGCGCCGAGGCACTCAATGAGGAAGGGTACTTGCAGCACAAGTACAACCCGGATGGCTCTGTCGGCTCCAGTTGGCATCCATACGTGGTCGACGGGGAAATCCAGTTGCCGATTCAGGAGGATGAAACAGCCCTCGTTCTGTACGCGCTCTGGGAGCAGTACAAGAGCGGCAAGCAGATTGAAGACTGCCAGGCGCTGTATCCGACGCTGGTTCGTCCCGCTGCCCGCTTTTTGCTGGAGTACGTCCATCCTGCGTTGCAGTTGCCCAAGCCAAGCTATGATTTGTGGGAGGAGCGCCGCGGCATCTTCACGTTCACCAGTGCCACGGTGTACGCCGGGCTGATGGCGGCGGCGCGGTTTGCCCAACTGTTCGGAGATGACCGCCGACACAAGCGTTACGAGGACGGGGCGAAAAGCATCCGCGCTGCGATGGAAAAGCATTTGTACGATCCGGGAATCGGACGGTTTTTGCGGGGAATTTACGTGCGGCCCGACGGTGGCGTGGAAAAAGATTTCACTGTGGAGAGCAGCTTGCACGCCCTGTTTGCCCTCGATGTATTCCCTGTAGACGATCCGCGCGTGCAGCGCACGATGGAGGCTGTGAAAAAGAGTCTGCGCGTCGATACAGAGGTAGGCGGCTTCGCCCGCTATCAGGGAGACTACTATTTCAAAAAGTCGCACGATGTTGCCAAAGTGCCGGGCAATCCGTGGATCATCTGCACGCTATGGGTAGCTGACTGGGAGATCGCCAAGGCAAAATCGCTCGACGAATTGCAGGAACCGAAAAACAGGCTCGCCTGGGTCGTGCGTCACGCGCTGCAAAGCGGCGTGCTGTCCGAGCAGCTTGACCCGTATTCGGGTGCCCCCGTATCGGTTGCGCCTTTGACCTGGTCGCACGCTACGTTCGTAGCTACTGTTCTGCGCTATTTGGAAAAAGTGAATGAGTTGCGCTAACGAGGGGAGAGATGGAGATGACGGCAATCCGTTTCGGTACAGACGGCTGGCGCGACATCGTGGCGGACGGCTTTACGATGGCCAATGTCCGCATCGTCGCACAAGCAATCGCCAGCTACACAAAAGAAGTCGGCCAGCAGGAGCAGCCGATTTTGATCGGATATGACACGCGCTTTCTCGGGAGACGGTTTGCGGAGGAGATCGCCAGTGTGCTCGCAGCGAACCGGATTCGTTCTTATTTGGTGAACGAGGCGGCTCCTACGCCAGCGGTCGCCTTCGGAGTCAAGCATTTTGCGGCCAGCGGGGCGATCATGGTCACCGCCAGCCACAACCCGCCTGAGTACAACGGGATCAAATACATTCCCGAATACGCCGGTCCAGCCACACCGGAGATCACGGCGAGGCTGGAAGCGTGGATCAGCGAGATC
Source organism: Brevibacillus sp. HD3.3A (assembly GCF_013284375.2). Lineage (NCBI taxonomy): Bacteria > Bacillati > Bacillota > Bacilli > Caryophanales > Paenibacillaceae > Brevibacillus > Brevibacillus sp. HD3.3A. The sequence goes on along the minus strand of NZ_CP085874.1, from coordinate 3,889,145 downwards.
GCGTCTTCCGGTCAACCAGTGCAGACAGTCGCTTTGTCAGATGCCGCGCGCGACAGGCTGCTGCAAGTAATTGTGCTGCGTCCTCACTACGAGGCCCATCTGCGGCGCATGGTCAACATGGATGTGTTGCGCAACTCCGCCCTGCATGTCGTCGTGGACGCGATGCACGGCGCAGGAATGGGCTACGTCAGCTCGCTGCTTGCGGAAGCCGGAGTCAAAACGGTGGGAATCCGGGAAACGCCGGACGCCGCTTTTGGCGGAGATTTGCCGGAGCCAAACGACAAGCACCTTGGCCTGTTGAAAAAAGAAGTGCTGGAGCGCAAAGCGTCACTCGGGCTGGCGAATGACGGTGACGCTGACCGCTTCGGAGTCGTCGACCGTTTTGGCACCTACATACCGCCTAACGATGTGCTTGTTCTTTTGACCCATCATCTGGTGAAAAACAGGAAGCTGACCGGGCGGATCGTGCGAACAGTTGCGACCACGCACCTGTTGGATCACATGGCCGAGCACTACGGGCTGGAGCTGGTAGAGACTCCTGTCGGCTTTAAATACATCGGAGAGCAAATGCGCCAAGGCGACGTCCTGATCGGGGGAGAAGAAAGCGGGGGAGCCAGCATCCTCGGCCATATCCCGGAAAAAGATGGCGTCCTGATCAATCTGTTGCTCACCGAGATGGTCGCTTTTGAAAACAAGGAGATCGACCAGATTTTGCGCGATGTGTACGATGAGTTCGGGGAGCTGTTCCATACGCGCCTCGACATGCGCCTGGCGGAAAAAGAAAAGTGGATTCAGCAGATGGTTACCACGCCACCGCAGCGGATCGGGCCATACGCGGTGCAAGGCATCAACCGGATGGACGGAATCAAGCTGCTGCTTGAGGAAGGGCACTGGGTACTGATCCGTCCTTCGGGCACGGAGCCGCTGGTGCGGATATACTGCGAGGCGACGAATGCGACAGCGCTTGCCAAGCTTCAGGAAGCGATCCGCGACTGGTTTTCGGAAATTAATGTATAAAAAAGAGCAAGAAAAGAGCGGAAGAACGGACGCCCAACAGCGCCGTTCTTTCTTTTGTATTTTCACTCTGTTTCGAGTTTTTTTTCGTACGGGGTTTTTTAAAAAAATTCATTTTGCTAGAATCATCTTATAGAAGTCGGTATTAGATGAAAGATGGGGACCTATGCGCATTGACCAAGAAGTGTTGGAAGCTTTTTTGCATGAAGTAAAAGTAGAAAGCCAGTCGCCGGATGATCCTGTCGTCGTTGTCCACACGCCCTATCCGTGGGAGCTGGTTGGGACAGGAAATTATGCCGCGGTTTTTGCCCATCCCGATTACCCGCGTGTGGTGATCAAGCTGTATGCCCCTGGCAGGCCAGGCTGGGAGAATGAAATCGAAGTGTACAAGAAGCTGGGCGAGACTCGTTCGTTCCCGGTCTTGTACGATTATGGCAAAGGCTATCTGGTGATCAAACGAATCAACGGCATTTCCTTGTTCGACTGCGTCCGTTTTGGGATTCCCATTCTGCCACAGGTGATCGAGGATGTGGAGGATGCGCTGGACGAAGCGCGCGAAAAAGGGCTGTTCCCACACGATGTCCACGGCAAAAATGTGCTGATGGATCAAGGGCGGGGGTACCTCATTGACGTCTCGGACTACTACAAGAACGTTCCGGACAGCAAGTGGCGGGACTTGCGCAAGGCGTACTACAAGATTTACCTTCCTTTTATGAAAGACCGCGGCTGGAAAGTCCCCCTGTGGGTGCTGAACGGAATCCGCAAAGGGTATCGGCTGTACAAAAAGGCAAGGCGCTTGTTCAGGTGAGCGCACTCTGGTAAAATGATCATTTGACGTTGTGTTTGCATGGCTGCTCGAAGCAGGTGAAGGAGGACATTCCATTGTTGTATTTTCTGATTGCAGCAGGTATTATCGCGCTTGATCAATGGACCAAGCACCTTGTAGTAAATAATATGGAGAGGGGAGATTCCATCCCGTTGATCGCGGATGTGTTTCATCTCACCTCGCATCGCAACATGGGGGCGGCTTTTGGCATCCTGCAAAATCAGCGCTGGCTCTTTATTGTCATTACGATTGCTGTAGTAGTTGGCATTGTGTATTCCCTGATTCGCCTCGGGAAAAAACAGCCGCGAGCTTCTTTGGCGCTGTCGATGGTATTGGGCGGAGCGATCGGGAATTTCATCGATCGGGCCACAACCGGACAAGTCGTCGATTTTCTCGATTTCACCCTGATCAACTTCCCGATTTTCAATGTCGCTGATATGGCGATTACGATCGGTGTCGGTATTTTGCTGCTGGATGTCTTTCTCGAAGGCAGAAAAAGCGGACGGTAACCACCTGGATCGAAGTAACTTTGTGAGGAGACAAACATGAACGACACGCAATTGTTTGAACGGTATGATTGGAACGTTGAACCCGAGGATGCGACCGAGCGGATTGATAAATACATCACGCTGCAAAATGAAGATTGGTCCCGCTCGCAGGTGCAGGCATGGATCAAGGAAGGTTGCGTCACCGTGAACGGCGAGCCGATCAAGAGCAACTACAAGCTTCAGGTGGAGGACGAGGTCACACTGCGCGTGCCGCCGCCAAAAGAAATGGCGATCCAGCCGGAGCCGATGCCGCTGGAAATCGTGTATGAAGACAGCGATGTCGTGGTAGTCAACAAGCCGCGCGGACTGGTGGTTCACCCTGCTCCCGGCCATTACAGCGGGACGCTCGTGAATGGACTTTTGGCCCACTGCAAGGACTTGTCAGGCATTAACGGCGTGCTTCGCCCCGGTATTGTGCACCGGATCGACAAGGACACGTCAGGACTGTTGATGGTCGCCAAAAACGACAAGGCGCATATGGGATTGGCGGAGCAATTGAAGGAGCACACGGTGAATCGCACGTACGTCGCGATTGTCCACGGTGTCATTCCGCACGAGATGGGCACGATTGACGCACCGATCGGGCGCGATCCGAAAAACCGCCAACAGATGGCGGTCGTCTTTGAGAACAGCAAGCCGGCCATTACGCATTTTATCGTGCTGGAGCGCTTCAAGGAGTACACATTGGTGGAGTTGAAGCTGGAAACAGGCCGAACGCATCAAATTCGCGTTCATATGAAATACATCGGATACCCGCTGGCGGGCGATCCGAAATACGGTCCGAAAAACACGCTGGAGATCGATGGACAGGCACTGCATGCCAAGACGCTCGGCTTCACACACCCGCGTACGCAGGAACGGCTGGAGTTTGAGGCGGACATGCCTGCGGACTTGACCGATATCGTGAATTTTCTCAGACAAGCGTAAAAGGCAGGGGAAGGCAAGTGCTGAAAAGATTGGCGCATGTGACACTGTACGTTCGCGATTGCGAGGAAGCTCTCGTCTTTTATACGGAAAAGCTCGGTTTTGAAAAACGGATGGATTCGCGCATGGACGATGGCTCGCGCTGGCTTACGGTCGGATTGCCGGGCCAGGAAGTGGAAATCGTCCTGCATGATCCGACGCACTGGCACCGCGAGGAAATTGCCCGCGAGATGCTCGCTGCGGTCGGCAAAAATCCGATGTGGGTCTGGGAGACAGACGATTTTTCCACTACCTACGAAACATTGCGCGGGCGCGGCGTGAAGTTCGTCAGCGAGCCTGTCGAAGTGATTTATGGCATGGAGGCGATTTTCGAGGATTTGTACGGCAATCGCTTCTTGCTGCTTTCACCCGTCAGCTTGTGATTGTACATAAACGCTGTATGATTCGAAAACGCTAGTAGAGAGCAACGCAACGGCTTTCTTCTGGCGTTTTTTTTGACGCAAACGATGTCGAGGAGGGGATAAGATGAGAGGGAAGTGGCGTAAGGCGGCTGCTGTTTTGACGATGCTTGGCATGCTGTCGGCAGCAGGCGGGCAGGCGATGGCGCAAGAACAGGTGAAGCTTCCGGAACGAGTGAACAAGGAAGTGAGCGTCCCGGCGCACGTAGCTTTTACGAGCAATCAGCATCTGTTTTTGCTGGACGGGCAGGATAAAAGCAAAGCGCCGAAGCAAATCACCAAAGACGGACTTGCCGAAATCGCAGGCTGGTCCGCTGACGGCAAATGGCTGTTGTTTGTGAAATACAAAGGAAACGACAACTATACGGAACCGGGCTATTTGTGGGCGGTTCGCGCGGATGGCAGCAAAGTGGTGCAAATCGATGACAGAGCGATTACCGGAAAGCCGAAATGGTCGCCGCAGAAAAATCAGGTGGCCTACACAGTCAATGTCGGTACAGCCGAACAGCCGCGCACTTTGTTCAGCATCAAGGAAGTGCGGGAAACCGGAGAGGTGCTCGCAACGAGCGAGACATCTGCTGCGTTTTTCGACTTCACCTGGATGCCGGACGGCGAAACGATCCTGACCTCGTGGGAAGCAGGAAAAGATCGCCCGATGAAGCTGGTGCTGCAAAATCTGGCGGGCAAACCTGTCGCTGCGTATCCGATCGCAGAGGCGCCGAATGTCGAAGATGGGATTTACGCCCTGGCGGCGACGAACATGAAAGTATCGCCTGACGGTCAGCTCGTCGCCTATTACGTGCGCTACAACGCCGCTTCCTTGTCTGCGGATGGCGTGCCGATCCAATTGTTCAATCTGAAGCAGCCTGCGAAAAAGCCGCTCGAACTAGGCTCAGGCTTGGCCTACTCCCAGTGGCTCGAGTGGACGGCGAACAGCCAGCAACTCGCTTTTATTGACGGAAACGACCGGATGGCGACGGAAAACAAACACTTGAAGCTGTCCAGCCGCGATGGAAAAGTCGTTTCGGCGAGTCCGGCAGACAGTGTCGACACGTATCCCGTCTGGATGCAAAAGCCGCCGTATACGTTGTTTTTCTCCAGAGGAAAAGCGACGCCGTACGCTTTTGACCCGAAAAAGGTGATGGTGCCCGGCCAGCGCATCTGGACGCGAGAAGCGAACGGGGCAGAGCAGCCGTTGACGAAAGGCTCGCTGCAGACGGCTGATTACTATCCATCCCCATCTCCTGACGGCAAGCAGCTCCTGTTCTTGCGCCTCGCTTCCGCCGAGGACGGCTCCTTGTTCCTGCAAGCAGACGGAAAAGAAACCGAGCTAGTCAGAGGAATCACGGGCGACATCGGCTATTACGCCAATTACTTGCCGGAATGGATCGCCGTCTATTGGAATAGTTAGATTTCTTGCCATTCCATTGACACCGGGCTTGTTTCGTGACATAATCCTATTTGACGAATGGAACCTTTAAATCCAGTCCCGTGAGGCTGGCAAGGGCACGGAATGACAAGCGAGGTCTAGCGCAAGCTGGCTTCCTTGTCCGAGGGCTTCTTGTCTCCTGACAAGGAGCCTTTTTTCGTAAAGCCACTGTTCCCGTCGAGGAGGGGATATCGAGATGATCAACAAAAGTGTCATCATGGATGAAGCGGCAATCCGCCGCGCGCTTACTCGCATTGCCCACGAAATTATCGAGCGAAACAAGGGTGTCGAGGACTGCATCATCGTAGGCATCAAGACCAGAGGAATTTACCTCGCAAAGCGTCTGGTCGAAAGAATCGAGATGATCGAGAACGTAAAAGTGCCAGTCGGCGAGCTGGACATTACCTTTTATCGCGACGATCTGCAACACAAATCGGAGGATGCGGTGTTGCAAGGCTCGCAGCTCCCCGATCAAATTACAGGAAAAACAGTCATTCTGGTGGATGACGTGCTTTATACCGGAAGAACGGTACGCGCCGCGCTGGATGCTCTGATTGACAGCGGCCGCCCGCGGATGATCCAACTGGCTGTGCTCGTTGACCGCGGTCATCGCGAACTGCCGATTCGCCCTGACTTTGTCGGGAAAAACTTGCCAACGGCGCGGACGGAAATCGTCGACGTGCAACTGGCTGAAGTAGACGTGATGGACATCGTGTCCATCCGACAGCTGATCTAACTGAATGAATCCTCTTTAACAGCGATCCCGTGAGGTCGACAAGAGGCAAGAAACTTCCCATGTGTATGGTGAAGTTAGCCTCTTTGTGTCCGCACAAAGAGGCTTTTTGTATGAACGAGGGAAGAAAATGAAACACAGGGGGAAAATAAGGCCATGAGCCAAAAACACTATGTTGATGTAGACGAAACACCACAGATTTCCAAGCTGCTCCCGCTATCCATTCAACACTTGTTCGCGATGTTCGGCTCTACGGTACTGGTGCCGATCCTGACCGGGCTCGATGTAGCGACGGCGCTGTTCACCAGCGGAATCGGCACGCTTTTGTTCCTCTGGATCACAAAAGGAAAAATTCCGAACTATCTCGGATCATCATTCGCCTTCATCGGCCCGATCATCGCCGTAACGGCTTCGCACGGAGTAGGCACTGCACTGCTCGGCTGCTTCTTGTCCGGGATCGTGTACATCATCGTCGCGGGCATTGTGAAAAAGGCAGGCGTCAAGTGGCTTGACAAAGTGCTGCCTCCGGTTGTGATCGCCTCGGTCATCGTCGTCATCGGACTGAGCTTGGCTGGTGTAGCGGTAGACATGGCAACGAAAGTAACGGTAGATGGACAGTCGCAAATGTCTCTGACCTCCATCGAAATTTCTCTGGTGACGATGCTGATCACCATTTTGGCAGCGGTTATGCTGCGCGGCTTCCTCGGACTCATCCCGATCCTGATCGGAATTATCACAGGGTATGTCTACACGCTGATTCGTCACCCGGAACTGATTGACTTTCAAAAGGTTGTTACAGCCGACTGGTTCGTTGCGCCACCGTTCAAGTTCGGTGAAGTGATGGGTGTGATCAGCAACGGATCTGCCTGGATCGCCGCACTGGTTATCGCGCCAGTCGCATTCGTCACACTGGCAGAGCATCTGGGCCACTTGTTGGTAACAAGCAAAGTCATGGATCGTGACCTGATGAAAAATCCAGGTCTGCACCGCAGCTTGCTCGGTGACGGGATTGCCACTTCGCTGGCCGCGTTCATCGGTGGGCCGCCAGCGACAACGTACGGCGAAAACATCGGGGTATTGGCCATCACTCGTGTGTACAGCAAAGTAGTCATCGGTCTGGCAGCCGTCTTCGCCATCCTGTTCGCCTTCATCGGCAAAATCAGCGCGCTGTTGATGACGATTCCGACTCCGGTGCTTGGCGGTGTGTCGATTATCCTGTTCGGGATTATCGCGGCACAAGGCTTGCGGATGTACGTCGAACACAAAGTAGACTTTGCCAATAAACGCAACATGATTGTCGCCGCTGCGATTCTCGTCACCGGGATCGGCGGATACAAGATCAGCTTTGCAGGTGGAGGTCTTTTCAGCGACCTGACCATTGACAATATCGCATTCTCTACCTTCCTGGGAATCTTCCTGCACCTCATCCTGCCTGGCAAAGAGTCGGCGATGGGGGAAGCATCCCGCGAAGACGAAAAACAAATCGCGTAAACGTTCCCCATTCCTTTAAATCCAGTCCCGAGAGGCTGGCAAGGCATAGAACGCTGTTTTGGCTGCCCAAAATCGGCATCCGTCCGGCTTCTTGTCTCTGCTACCTCTCCATAGGTAACGTGAGTCAAGAAGCTTTTTCTTTCGATAAATCAGATTAACCGGAGGGATTTTCGATGAACAACCTAGCGCACCTGATTGGCTTGAAAGACTTGTCCAAACAACAGTTGGTCCAGCTTTTGGACCGCGCGCAATACTGGGCAGCTAGACCCAGTGAGCAAGCAGACATCTTGCGCGGCCGCTTCGTGGCGAATCTGTTCTTTGAAGCCAGCACCAGAACCCGCTTCTCTTTCGAAGTAGCTCAAAAGAGACTCGGCGCACATGTGTTGAACTTCATCCCGGAAACCTCCTCTACAGTAAAAGGCGAGACGGTGTATGACACGATCCGCACGCTGGAAGCGATGGGCGTGGAGGCTGCGGTGATCCGCACGAAAAAGGAAGGGCTGTTGCAGGAGCTGGCGCAGACGGTAGACATGAAGCTGGTCAACGCCGGAGACGGGACAAACGAGCATCCGACCCAATGCCTGCTCGACCTGCTGACGATGAAACAGCAGTTCGGCATGCTGGAGGGCTTGACGGTGGCGATCATCGGCGACTTGCGCCATAGCCGCGTGCTCGGTTCGCACCTGCACGCCATGCCTAAGCTGGGAATCAATCTGCTGCTGGCTGGTCCGCCTGCGATGATGCCAGCGGACATCCCGCAAGGCGTCAAAGTAGTGAGCATGGAAGAAGCGATCCAAACTTCAGATGTAGTCATGATGCTCCGCGTCCAGCTGGAGCGCCACACTGAATCGCTCTACACTTCCAAGGAAGAGTACCACAAAGCATTCGGGCTGACGCTGGAGCGGGCGACCATGATGAAGCAAGGCGCGGTCATCATGCATCCGGCCCCTGTCAATCGCGGAGTCGAGATTCACACCGACCTGGTAGAATGCGAAACATCTTTAATCCAAAAACAAGTAACCAATGGAGTCGCAGCGAGAATGGCTGTACTGGAAACTCTGCTGAAAGGGAGCGATACAAAATGGGAACCATCCTTGGCAACGGCAACGTACTAAATCAGGCGGGAGAACTGATCCCGGTAGAAATATTGGTGGAAGAGGGACGAATCGCCGCGATGGGAGAAAGCCTGCCGCGCGAAGGCCATGACTGGGTAGATTGCAAAGGCGGAATGATCAGTGCGGGATTGATTGATGTCCACGTCCACCTGCGCGAGCCGGGTTTTGAACATAAAGAAACAATCGAGACAGGAGCGACAGCAGCCGTGCGTGGCGGCTTCACCACGATCTGCTGCATGCCGAATACCCGTCCTTCCATTGACAGTGTGGAAACCGTGACCTCGATCCTGGACAAAGCGCGTGCAGCCGGAAAGGCCCGCGTGATTCCTTACGGCGCGATCACTGTACGCCAATTGGGAAAAGAACTGACAGATTTCGCAGGCTTGAAGGAAGCGGGAATTTTTGCCCTGACAGATGACGGTGTCGGCGTGCAGTCCACGGCGATGATGAAAAAAGCGATGACAGCAGCAGCCGAGCTGGGAATTTCGATTGTCGCCCACTGCGAGGACGAAGACCTGCTGATTCCGGGAGCAGCCTTGCACGACGGCGTGGTCGCAGCGCGCCACGGACTGCCTGGCATTCCGTCCGAATCCGAGTCCATCCACGTCGGACGCGACATTTTGCTTGCGGAACAGACAGGTGTGCACTACCACGTATGCCACATCAGCGCAAAAGAATCTGTAAGACTCGTGCGCGACGGGAAGCGTGCAGGTGTGAACGTCACTTGCGAAGTAACGCCACACCACTTGCTGCTGTGTGACGAGGACATCCCGGACAATCTGGATACGAACTGGAAAATGAATCCGCCGCTGCGTTCCCGCGAGGATCGCGCAGCGCTGATCGCCGGGCTGAAAGACGGCACGATCGACATGATCGCGACAGACCACGCTCCACATACGCAGGAAGAAAAAGCAAACGGCATGGCTCGCGCGCCATTCGGCATCGTCGGTCTGGAAACAGCTTTCCCGCTGCTTTACACCAACCTGGTGCAAACAGGCGAGCTGACGCTGCAAAGACTGGTTGAGCTGTTGACTGTACAGCCAGCGAAAGCTTTCGGACTGTCGGCCGGACGTTTGGAAGTAGGCGCGGTGGCAGACTTGACTGTCATCGACCTGGAGACAGAAAAGAAAATTGATCCGACAACCTTTGCCAGCAAAGGAATCAATACACCGTTTACGGGATGGGCGTGCAAAGGCTGGCCGATCCTAACACTGGTAGACGGCAAGATCGTACATCAAGGCGTGTAAAACGACTCAGCCTGTCAACTAGCAAGCGAGCGGGCACCTATGGGAGAGACGGCAGCTTTTACACGAAAATGAAGGAGGAGCATAGATGCGTGCAAGATTGATTTTGGAAGACGGAACAGAATTTATCGGAACAGCGTTCGGAGCGACGAAGGAATCCTACGGGGAAGTGGTTTTCAATACAGGACTGACAGGATACCAGGAAGTTCTGTCTGACCCGTCCTACTGCGGGCAGATCGTAACCATGACATACCCGCTGATCGGGAACTACGGGATCAACCGCGACGACTTTGAAGCTGTTCGTCCGTACATTCACGGCTTCGTCGTCCGCGAGCATTGCGATATGCCGAGCAACTGGCGCAACACCAACACGCTGGATGAGCTGCTGAAAACATACGACATCCCGGGGATCGCCGGAGTAGACACGCGGATGCTGACGAGAAAAATCCGCTACCACGGCACGATGAAAGGCATGATTACGACCAGTGAAGCCCCGCTTGACGAGCTGGTGGCAGCGCTCAACAGCACGACCTTGATGACGGATCAAGTTTCCCGCGTCTCTACAAAAAGCGTGTTCAGCTGCCCGGGGACGGGACATCGCGTCGCACTCGTTGACTTTGGCTCCAAGCACGGCATCTTGCGCGAACTGACCAAGCGCAACTGCGATGTGGTCGTCGTGCCGTATGACGTGACGGCAGAAGAAATTCGCCGCATCCAGCCAGACGGCATCCTCTTGTCCAATGGCCCTGGCGACCCGAAAGATGTACCGCAAGCAAGCGAGATGATCCGCAGCATTTTGGGAGAATACCCGCTGTTCGGCATCTGTCTCGGACACCAGCTGTTCGCCCTCGCTTCTGGCGCAGACACGATGAAAATGAAATTCGGCCACCGCGGCGGCAACCATCCGGTGAAAGAGCTGCCGACGGGACGCACATACATCACTTCCCAAAACCACAGCTACGCTGTAAAAGAAGATTCGCTCGCGGGAACCGAGCTGGAAGTTACCCATATCGCTCTGAATGACGGGACGATTGAAGGACTGCGCAACCAAGCGAAGAACGCCTTCTCCGTTCAGTATCACCCGGAAGCGGCTCCAGGGCCGTACGACTCCGGCTACTTGTTCGACCAGTTTCTTGCGATGATGGAAACCGCTAAGGAGGAAAAAACTCATGCCAAAACACGCTAATTTGAAAAAAATCCTCGTGATCGGATCGGGTCCCATCGTCATCGGGCAAGCTGCGGAATTTGACTACGCTGGTACGCAAGCTTGCGAAGCATTGAAAGAAGAGGGCATGGAAGTTGTCCTGATCAACTCCAACCCGGCGACTATCATGACTGATACCAACATGGCTGACAAAGTGTACATCGAGCCAATCACGCCTGAATTTGTGGCGCGCGTGATCCGCCAGGAGAAGCCGGACGGACTTTTGCCTACCCTTGGCGGTCAAACCGGCCTGAACATGGCGGTTGCCCTTGCAGAAGCAGGCATTTTGGAGCAAGAAAACGTGAAGCTGCTCGGCACCAAGCTGGAATCGATCAAGCAGGCGGAAGACCGTGAGCTGTTCCGCGCACTCATGAACGAGCTGGGCGAGCCGGTTCCTGAATCGGTGATCGTCAGCACAGTCGAAGAAGCGGTCAATTTTGCCAACGAAATCGGTTATCCGATCATCGTGCGCCCAGCCTACACCCTGGGTGGAACAGGCGGCGGAATTTGCGACGACGAAGAAAGCCTCCGCGAGATCGTCGCAAGCGGTCTGAAATACTCGCCGATTACCCAGTGCCTGATCGAGAAAAGCATTGCCGGAATGAAGGAAATCGAGTACGAAGTCATGCGCGATGCCAACGACAACTGCATCGTGGTCTGCAACATGGAAAACATCGACCCGGTAGGGGTTCACACAGGTGACTCGATCGTCGTAGCGCCAAGCCAGACGCTCGCTGACCGCGAGTACCAGATGCTGCGCTCTTCCGCGCTGAACATCATTCGCGCACTCGGCATCGAAGGCGGCTGCAACGTGCAGTACGCGCTTGATCCGCACAGCTTCCAATATTACGTCATCGAGGTAAACCCGCGCGTAAGCCGTTCCTCTGCGCTGGCTTCCAAAGCGACTGGCTACCCGATTGCGAAAATGGCAGCGAAAATCGCCATCGGCTATACGCTGGATGAACTGAAAAACCCGGTGACAGGACAGACGTACGCTTGCTTTGAGCCGACACTGGATTACATCGTGAGCAAAATCCCGCGCTGGCCGTTTGACAAGTTCCAGTCTGCCAACCGCAAGCTCGGCACGCAAATGAAAGCGACAGGCGAAGTCATGGCGATCGGACGCACTTTTGAAGAATCGATCATGAAGGCGATCCGCTCCCTGGAAATCGGTTCCTACCACATCGAGATCAAAGGGGCGGGAGAGATTTCCGAAGAGGAACTGACAGCCCGTCTGATTCAGGCCGACGATGAGCGCCTGTTCCTGCTGGCGGAAGCACTGCGCCGCGGCTGGACCATCGACCAACTGCACAGCTTGACGAAGATCGACCTGTTCTTCCTGCACAAGTTCCACAAAATGATCGCTTTTGAACAAGAGCTGGCAAACGGACTGACTGCCGACAAACTGTTTGAAGCAAAACGGATGGGCTTCACCGACCGGAAAATCGCCGAGCTGTGCGGCGAAACCGAAGAAGCAGTACGTGCGCTTCGCATGGAAAAAGGCTTCGTTCCGGTATACAAAATGGTAGATACGTGCGCAGCCGAATTTGAAGCGCAAACGCCTTACTACTACTCCAGCTACGAGGTAGAAGATGAGCGCATCGAAACAGGCAAAAAGCGCGTGGTCGTACTTGGCTCCGGCCCGATCCGGATCGGTCAAGGGATCGAGTTTGACTACGCAACCGTGCATGCTGTCTGGGCTTTGCGCGAAGCGGGCTATGAAGCGGTCATCATCAACAACAACCCGGAGACGGTTTCGACAGACTTCAATACATCCGACCGCCTGTACTTCGAGCCGCTGTACATCGAAGACGTCATGAACATTCTCGATGTCGAGAAACCGGAAGGCGTGATCGTGCAGTTCGGCGGACAAACAGCGATCAACCTGGCTGACAAGCTGGCCGAGCGCGGCATCAAAATTTTGGGCACGAGCCTGGAAAACATCGATGCGGCAGAAAACCGCGAGAAGTTCGAAGCGCTCCTGCGCAGCCTGGATATCGCGCAGCCGCCTGGCAAGACGGTAACATCTGTCGAGCAAGCGGTAGTCGCAGCGGAATCCCTCGGCTTCCCGGTACTGGTTCGTCCATCCTACGTCTTGGGCGGACGGGCAATGGAGATCGTCTACAACGAAGCCGAGCTTCGCGAGTATATGGAAAAAGCAGTGAAGGTCAACCCGGATCACCCGGTATTGGTCGACCGTTACATGGTCGGGGTAGAGGCAGAAGTCGATGCGATCTGCGATGGCGAAAACGTGCTGATCCCAGGCATCATGGAGCACATCGAGCGCGCAGGGGTTCACTCCGGCGACTCTATCGCGGTTTACCCGCCGCAATCGCTGTCCCAGGCGATCAAGGATGAACTGATCGACATGACGACGAAGCTGGCGCGTGCGCTGCAAGTCAAAGGCTTGCTCAACATCCAGTTCGTCATCTACAAAGATCGCCCATACGTCATCGAGGTGAATCCGCGCTCTTCCCGTACGGTGCCATTCCTTTCCAAAGTGACAGGCATTCCGATGGCGAACATCGCAACGAAAGCGATTCTCGGCCACTCGATCGTCGAGCAAGGCTTCACACCGGGCTATCATCCGGAAGAATCGGTTGTATCGGTCAAAGTTCCGGTCTTCTCCTTCGCCAAGCTGCGTCGCGTAGACATTACGCTCGGCCCGGAAATGAAGTCGACCGGGGAAGTCATGGGCCGGGAGAGCACGCTGGCAAAAGCGCTGTACAAAGGCTTGGTCGCTGCTGGCATGAACATCCCGACACAAGGAACCTTGCTCGTAACAGTAGCAGACAAAGACAAGGAAGAAGCGCTCGACATCGTAAAACGTTTCCGCCACCTCGGCTTCAAGCTGATGGCGACGGCAGGAACGGCTGATTATCTGGAGCAAGCAGGCTTGTCCGTTACACGCGTGAACAAACTGTCCGAAGGCACACCAAATCTGCTCGACGTGATCCATACAGGCGAAGCGAACATCGTGCTCAACACGCTGACAAAAGGCAAAACGCCACAGCGCGACGGCTTCCGCATCCGCCGCGAAGCAGTAGAGAACGGCGCGGTATGCTTGACTTCGCTGGACACAGCTTCTGCCCTCCTGCATGTGCTGGAAACGATCACGTTCTCGACAGAAGCAATGCCTGCCCAACGCGCAGGTGCGAAAGTGGCAGCAACCGTATCCTAGACGAGGTTCGAGAGTAGCAGACCGGACGAGAAAAGGGGAGAGCAGTGTGCAACAGCAATTGACAGATGTTCGGGAGCGCATGATTGTTGCGCTCGACTTTTCCACCATGGATGAAGTGAAGAAGTGCCTGGAGCCGCTCTCCGGGCACATCCGCTACGTAAAAGTGGGGATGGAGCTGGCGTACGCCGAAGGCCCAGCCATCGTGTCCTATTTGAAAGAGCAGGGGCTCAAAGTGTTTGTGGACTTGAAAGTGCACGACATCCCGAATACAGCCAAAGGGGCGATGAAAAGCCTCGCGCGTCTTGGCGCTGACATGGTGAACGTGCATGCGGCCGGGGGCGTGGCAATGATGGCAGCGGCGAGGGAAGGATTGGAGCTGGGGACAGCGGCAGGTGCTGCTCGTCCTCTCCTGATCGGCGTAACGATGCTTACTTCGACAGGAATGCAGACGATGAACCAGGAGCTTGCGATCCCAGGCTCCGTCGAAGATGTCGTCGTGCATTACGCCATGATGACGAAGCAAGCCGGATTGGACGGAGTTGTCGCTTCTCCACTGGAAGTGCCGATGATCAAACAGGCAGCGGGCGAGTCTTTCGTAACCGTGACGCCAGGCATCCGTCCTTTGGGAACCGATCAGGGGGATCAGACGCGGATTACGACACCGGAACAGGCTTTCCGCCTGGGCAGCGACTATCTCGTGATCGGACGTGCCATCACAGGGGCAAAAGATCCCGCAGGCGTCTGGCAAAGCATCGTGGCAGCGGTAGAAGCAGATCGCGCGTAAGCATTCACGCCGGAAGGGATGAAGAGAAATGACGACAAACACAACAGCCAAACAAATTGCAGCGAACCTCCTGGAGATCGGAGCGGTTCACCTGCGCCCGGAACAGCCTTTTACCTGGACATCGGGAATCAAGTCGCCGATTTACTGCGACAACCGCATCACCATGTCTTACCCGCACGTACGCCGGGCGATTGCCCAGGCATTTGCCGAGCTGATCAAAGAAAAGTATCCAGACGCCGAAGTTGTGGCGGGAACGGCTACGGCTGGCATTCCGCACGCGGCATGGGTGGCAGAAGTTCTTGATTTGCCAATGATTTACGTGCGCGACAAGGCAAAAGGACACGGCCGCCAAAACCAGATCGAAGGCGCACTTTCCGCCGGACAAAAAGTAGTGGTCATCGAAGACCTGATTTCTACAGGCGGCAGCTCCCTGAAAGCAGCGCAAGCCGTTCAGGCAGAGGGCGGCGAGGTGCTGGGCGTCGTAGCGATCTTCAGCTACCAGTTCCCGGATGCGGAAAGCTTGTTTGCCGAAGCAGGCGTTCCTTGCACGACGATTTCCCACTACACGGCACTGCTTGAGGCGGCAAAAGAACAAGGCGTAATCACAGCGGAACAGGAGAGCGTGCTGGGCGAATGGCGCAAATCTCCACGGACGTTTTTTGCATAAAAACTGATTTGGCTTCGGAAAAGAGTGGACACCGTTGAAGTAACGGCTCCACTCTTTTTGTTTTTTGGAAACGACCAACAAGGATTGTCTCGGCACGCACAAAGTGGCGGACTGGGCGAGAGTTTACGCTTCGGGGAAAAAAGTCGCCAGATGGAAAAGCAAGACATCCGAATGGTTCGTTCTAAACGCAACTGGAGAGCGCAGAAGAGTGCCCGATCCAGGGGCCATCCTTTTTGCCTGCCTGTTCTGCGTAGCAGTGGAAACGCCCGTCAGACTTGATTTCGGACGCGAATTTGAACACCTTCTGCTTCGAAAAAGCGGGTGATCCACGTCTGATCTTCTCGCAGATCAGCCAGTTGTTCAGGGAAAAAGATGCCGCCAGCAGTAGCCAGATTGTTGCCTTCCATCAAGATTCTTTGCGCCTGGATGGCAGCTCCTGTAGCGGTCAGGTGAGTTTGTCCCTGCGGGTCTGTGATCTCCACCTGTCTGCGCGTGAGCACACCGTGCTGGTCGCGTCCTTCAATCTGGACGGTGACATGGTGCGCAGCGCCTGTGCCCGGGTTGTACAAAATGCTTTGCCGCGCTTTTTGCCCGAGCAGCTTCCACACTCCGCTCCGCACGAGGAAAACGAGTGCGGACGTGGACCATGTTTGATCGAAAGCGATGCGGAAATTTGCTGAATGGACAGACGAATTTTGTACCAATGTCACATGATCGGGCGTATCCAGCCGATAGCATTTGGCCCGAAAGCCGTTCGGAAAAGTAACCGGACGCGGCTCTGTCATAGGCAGAACGGTTCGCGTTTGGCTGCCTTCGAAAACGTGAAAAGGAATCGTCATCCTGTTCATGTACGCGGTAGAATCCGGCCCTGCTTTATCCTGCAAAGAGTAAAGGGCGTATATATTGACAGACGCTTCCTGCAAGCCGTCGGCGTACATTTTGCCGAAAAGGGCGGGCGTTCCTCCCATCCACCCAGAGGCGAGGACGATTGGCGCACGAAGATCAACGCTTCGCAGTCGGTCGATGGCTACCGAGAATCGCTCTGTCCAGCGGGTGACGTCCACGAGCGGAATTTGCCGCCGAGCGCTTGCGAGCAGCAGCCTGTCATCAGGATCGTTGACGGCATTAATAATGAGAGACAGGTCTTTTGGCGCATCAATAAGCGGGTCTGCTGCCGTATTGTCCACGAAAAGCGAATGAACTCGGGGAGAGGCGAAAGGAAGCGGCTTCCCCGGATTTCTGCCCCCGAGCAGCAATTGCAAATCGTGATTTTGCTCGTGTAAAATGCGGGCAATTTGGCTGCCGACAGTCCCATACCCGCCGACGATTAATCCTTTTTTCTCAGCCAAAGAAAACTCCTCCGTTTGTATGTTTATTTGTTTAAGTTTATCAACATAAAGTGAAGAAGAAAAGGGACGCGCTGTCCCTTGCCAGTTGCTCGTTATGAACATTCTTCTTCGACAAATGTGACGAGTTGTTTAAACAGAAGCATCGCCTCTGTAATTTCCAAGCGGTAGTAAATTTCTGTTCCTTTTTTCTCGGAGTGGAGCAATCCGGCTTGCCGCAATATTTTCAAATGATGGGAAACGGTCGGCCTGGACATCGGGATATGCTCGGCAATTTGCGTGACGTTCAAGCTTTCTTTGTCAATCAACAGGGCGACGATTTGCTGGCGCACGGGATCACCTAGCCCTTGGAAATAAGGACTCAGCTGCATAAAAAGGTGGATCGCTTTTTCGTTACAGGTTGGATGATTCATAGCTACACTCCGTTAATAAACTTAATCATTTGAACGTATTATAATCCTCCTTCCTTTTTTTTGCAACCTTCAAAACGGCTAATTTGCAAAGGTTTTTCCGCAACGGCTCTCGCTGTGATTCATGTAATGGAAAAGCAAATCAGGGAATAGTAAGAGGGGTTACAAATAAGTTGAAGGAAGGTGCTTATGTCATGAAGGAATGGACGGGGAGCGCAGTCTCCCGCGAAGCAGTAGGGAAAATCAGAAAGGTATTCGGCTCTTGCTTTCTGGCGCTGGCGTTGCTCTTTTTCATCCCGAGCACAGGTCTCGCGGTAGGCAAAGGCGCGCAGGGACCAGACGTATATGTGATTCAAGGGATGTTGAAATCATTAGGTAGCTATTCTGGACAAATCAACGGATACTACGACGATGTCACGGTGCGCGGCGTCAAGCATTTCCAGAAAAAACACGGCTTGCCTGCGACAGGCTCTGTGGACAAGCGCACGCTTAATCGCATGGTTTACTCTTATGATCGAGTCGTTTCCAATCCACACCGCGGCGGAGCAGGTCAAGGTAGCGGCAAAGGCATCGGAGGCGGAGCAGGCCAAGGTGGCGGCAAAGGCTTTGGCGGCGGAGCAGGTCAAGGCGGCGGCAAAGGCATCGGTGGCGGAGCAGGTCAAGGTGGCGGTAAAGGCTTTGGCGGCGGAGCAGGTCAAGGTGGCGGCAAAGGCTTTGGCGGCGGAGCAGGTCAAGGCGGCGGTAAAGGCATCGGTGGTGGAGCAGGCCAAGGTGGCGGCAAAGGCATCGGTGGTGGAGCAGGCCAAGGTGGCGGTGAAGGCATCGGTGGCGGAGCAGGCCAAGGCGGTGGAGCAGGCCAAGGTGGCGGAGCAGGCCAAGGCGGTGGAGCAGGCCAAGGTGGCGGAGCAGGCCAAGACGGTGGAGCAGGCCAAGGCGGTGGAGCAGGCCAAGGCGGTGGAGCAGGCCAAGGCGGCGGAACAGGCCAAGGTGGCGGCAAAGGCATCGGTGGTGGAACAGGCCAAGGTGGCGGGAAAGGTATCGGTGGTGGAACAGGCCAAGGCGGCGGAACTGGTGAAGACGGCGGCAAAGGAACTGGCAACGGCGGCGGAACCGGAGAAGGCGGCGGCAAAGGAACTGGCAACGGCGGCGGAACCGGAGAAGGCGGCAAAGGAAACGGCAACGGCGGCGGAACCGGAGAAGGCGGCGGCAAAGGAAACGGCAACGGCGGCGGAACTGGAGAAGGCGGCGGCAAAGGAAACGGCAACGGCGGTGGAACTGGCAACGGCGGCGGTACAGGCAACGGTTCCGGCAATGGCAATGGATCTGGCAAAGACAATGGTCAAAATGCCGAGGACAACGAAGGAAACGGCAAAGACTAAAAAACCGTTACCTGGCAAAAACGCTTCGTTTCTCCCAAAGAGACGAAGCGTTTTCGTTTAGACAGGCGAAGCAACGGTTTGCAACGTCATTTTGTCCTTCGTCCGCCAATGTTCGCAATCCCGACTTTCCATATTCTGCTTGCAGGACGTTTGCATTATAATAAAGACGTCCGCGCTCCTTTTTCGGATGGGGTGGAAGACTTTTTCCCTAGCATGGAAGTCATGCAAAACAAAAGCTGACATACATAACGACACAGGATATTGATGGCAGAGGATGAATCACATGGCGAAAATAGAGATCATAAAAAGCATGCTGAGCAATGATCGGGGAAATGCCCATGCATGGTTTCTTTTGGGAATGGAGCATGCGGAACTGGGGGATCGCACGGAAGCATTGCAAGCTTTTACGCAAGCTCTCTCACTCGGAGATGGGGAAATAAAAGATAAAGTTGCAGTGGAATTGAACAAGCTGCAAAGGGAAATGCCGTTTTCCAAAAGCAAAAAAGGAAGCGCTTCTTGGGAGGCTTCTCTTTTTGGCTGGAGGCCCTCGCGACGAATCCAGGTGATAGAGGGGGGCAAAGGAAAAGCAGTTGAGCATGGTTGCGCGTTGCCCGACTTTACGACTGGCTATCATTCGGTTGGCGGGTTGCAAGCTGAAAAAGAAGTGATCGTAAACACATTCGCTGCCCTGACACAGCAAGGCGTGGTACATGAAAGGGGAGAGCGAGGAGGGATTTTGCTTTACGGCCCATCCGGTTGTGGCAAATCATTGCTCGCTAAAGCGACGGCAGAGGAGTGCCGCGTTCCGTTTTTTCCGATAGCGCAATCGGCAGGAAGCGACGTTATGTCCTATCTCGCTGAGTCTTCCTTTTCTGCTGTTGCGGAGGCAGACAGCTATCAAAATAAGCCGCTGCTTGTCTTTTGGGACGAGCTGGACGGGCGACAAGGGCCACAGTTCGCCTATCAGAAGCAGGTGGATACGGAATTTGCATGGCTTGCGAAACTGGGCGAGTGGCAGCAGGCTGAGCGAGGGCTGTTCCTTATGGGAGCGACTACCGTTCCCTGGGAGCTGGACATCGCATGGTTGCGGGAAATCGGCTTTGCGCAAATGCTGTTTGTCAGTCCGCCGGATCGGGCAGCGCGGGCAGAAATTTTCCGGTTGAAGCTGAGAGGCAGGCCCGCCGAGCCGATTGATTACGCGCAACTGGCAGGCTGGACGGAATTTTATTCAGGAGCGGATATTGAGTACGTAGTTGAGCTTGCTACCGAGCAAGTCTTGCACGATTTTTTGACCAAAGGGGTGGAAAGGCCCATTCAGATGAGCGATTTGCGCGAATCGATCGCAGCCACTCGGCCGACGACGATCGAGTGGCTGCGGACGGTCAAAGAACATTTGCAAGAAATCAACCGAGACGGACATTATGCGGCTGTCGCACAATATTTGGACATGCATCGGCGCATTTGACTGGCAGGACCGGACTCACTTGAAAAACGTGAGGGGGTCCTGCCGTTTTTCTTGAAATAGAAAGAATATTGACGCAACGACTGTCTTTCTATAATCTGAGGGTAATCGAGCTGATTCAGCAAGGAATGGGAGGAATCGACATGAAGCTGTATGATATATCTCGACCACTCACAAAAGCTACGCCGACGTGGCCGGGGGACACAGCTTTTCAGTACACCGTGAACTGGCCCAAATCAGAAAGCGGCTCCGTCAATGTCGGGAAGCTCGTGATGAGCATTCACACGGGAACGCATGTGGACGCGCCGTTTCATTTTGATGATCACGGGAAAACGACGCTGGAATTGCCGCTTGATCTGTACGTAGGCGCAGCCAGAGTAGTCGATGTGTCGGGGCGTGCAAGCATCGGAGCGGATGATCTGGCGGGAATCGACTTGTCAGGGGTAACCCGATTGTTGCTCAAAACCATGTCGTGGTCCGAACCCGAGACGTTTCCTGCTGAGATTTGCTACCTTCGTCCTGATTTGCCGCCGTTTCTGGCAGAAAAAGGAATCAGGCTGCTTGGCCTGGACGTGCCTTCCGTCGATCCGCTAGAGAGCAAGGAGCTGCCTGCCCACCACGGGCTGCACCAGCATGGCATTTATATTTTGGAAGGGTTATGGCTAGATGCCATCGAGCCTGGCGACTATGAATTGATCGCACTGCCGCTCGCCTTGGCTGGTGCTGATGGAAGTCCTGTGCGGGCTGTTCTGCGCCGATAGGCTGTAGCGATGAAAAACCGCTCATACCTTAAAGCGGCATGAACGGTTTTTTTCCTAACTTTATTTCAACTTACGCTCTACGTGATTTGCAAGAGGGGGGAAGTTTTCTCAATGACGTCCCAATTCATGCCGCGCGCTTTCAGTCTGGCGAGAAACGGGATCGGATCGATCAGCTCTGGAGGTATGCAGCCTGTCATCGAAAGCAGTCCCTCTGCCATCATGTCAACGGCAACGACAGGCGGGATGCCGGTTTGCCAAATCGTTGCCTGAAATTCGGTTTTTTGGAAAACCTCGTCATGATTGGCGATCGTGTAGACGTAAACTTCTTTTCGCTTGTTATCTTTTCTGCCCTTGACGAGCGCGCCGACGCTGGAGTAGCCGTGGATTTTGCCTGCCAGGTCTACTGGTTTGGGCATCGTCGTTACGACCACGTCGCGCGGGGCAACGCGCACTCCTTTTACTTCAATCTCTTCATCGCTGTCCAGCCCAAGATAGCGCAACACTTTCAAGGTGTTGACGAAATCGGGGTGCAGGGCGTATTTGAAGTCGACGTATTTGCAGCCTTTTGCCCGTCCAATCGTCTCGCCGAGCGTAGTGGCTTCTTCATGCTCCACGTTGTAGCAGTCCAGCCAGCCGATCGGCTCCGGAAATTCAAATTCTTCTTTGTTGGCAAAAGGTGTCGGGAAATACTGTTCGCCTTTTGCCGCAGTCCAGAAGTTGGGCTTTGCCAGACATTCCTGTATGGCTGTCTGCGGGCTGAAATAGGAGCAGAAGCCGTCGTAATCCACTACCGAATTATCTCCATCCCGGATGAGAATGGCGTCTACTTCATCGAGCGAATCTACAGCGTATCGTGCGGCGATGTTCGAAAAACCGGGGTCGCACCCGAGCCCCATGATTCCCAAAATACCTGCTTTCCGAAAACGGTCGTTCCAGGACAGTTGCTGCTGCAGCCATTGCGGGCCGCAAGAAGCCGTATCAATATAATGAGTTCGTGTGTGAAGGCAAGCCTGCATCACCGCCAGGTTGTTTTCTGGCAAGCCGATGTGCAGCAAAAGGTCGATGTCGCCCAAAATGGATTGGACGCTGGACACGTCGCGGGCATCCACACATTTTACCTGGATTTCCACATTCGTCTCCCGGCGCAGCTCCTGGGCCAGTTCTTCTGCCGGGCCGATGGCTATATCGGCCAGGACAAGCTTGGTGACAAAACGGGATTTGATCAACTCGCACGCGCTTACTTGTCCGACTCCACCTACTCCTAAGATTGCGACTCGCATAGAGTCCTCCTCCCTGGTGACAAATCTGCTATCTTCGCATTCGAAACAGCCATTTTTGCAAAAATAACGAAATGGACGATGAACGGCGGACTCCCGCCAGGGCATCATCGATCGGCTCGCGGGGACGCAAGGAAAGCACCATGAGAAACCTCCTTTTTCGTTTTGATTGTTCACCAAACGATTGAAAAAGCAAGGTGAATAGTACATGTATATGAAGCATTCCTCACGTCCCATGCGCGACAGTGAATATCGAAGCGCAATTCTTTTTCGGGGATGGGACTTGTCTTTCCAGCAAACAGCTACGCCTCGGTTTTTCCTCTCTGCGGGTTGCGAAAAGTGTTGACCGCAAGCGGTTGTATCCACTTTCATGAAAAAGTCGAGGTGCACTCGTCAAGCAGAGTTGTCTTGATAATAAAGCGAATTTCTCTAATAATAACGGTGTAAACCAACGAAGCATTCCGCATCGTGAGTGTACGGAAGGATGGAAACACACATGGAACCGATGAGCTTTGTTCTTTTTGGCGCGACAGGAGACTTGGCAAAACGCAAAATTTATCCGGCCTTGTTTAATTTATACGTAGATGACAAACTTCCCGGCAGCTTTTCTATTGTCGGTGTGGGCAGGCGAGCTTGGTCTGGTCAGGAGTTTGTTCGCAGCGTGGAGCAGTCGATCCGGGAGTTTTCCCGGCGAGATGCGATTGATCAGGCACAGCTTGAACGATTTTTGGCAGCCTTTTCTTATGCGGCTGTCGATGTGACGAAAGCAGAAGCTTACACGCCACTGCTGGAACGGGTCAAGCAGCGCGAGGACGAATGCAAGCTTCCGCAAAATCGGATGTTTTATTTGTCGGTTGCCCCTGAGTATTTCGAGGTGATTGCTGCCAATATCCAGACGAGCGGACTCGGCTCTGTTGCCGGCTGGAAGCGCCTGATCATCGAAAAGCCGTTCGGACGCGATCTGCAATCGGCGGAAGACTTGAATGAGAAGCTGGCCAAAGCGTTTTCCGAAGAAGAAATTTACCGGATCGACCATTATTTGGGCAAAGCGATGGTGCAAAATTTGGAGGCGTTGGAGTTTGCCAATCCCGTTTTCGCCGCTCTCTGGAACAATCGTCACATTGCAAACGTACAGATCACAGCGAGCGAAACGGTCGGGGTAGAAGAGCGGGCTGGTTTTTACGAACAGGCTGGGGCGCTGCGTGACATGTTGCAAAATCATATGCTGCAAATGCTGATGATGGTTGCCATGCACATCCCCAAGCGGATTACGGCGCAAGACATTCGCGCGCAGAAACGTAAAGTAATGGAAGCAGTGCGGCCGCTGGCGCTTGAAGAAGTGGCGAAAAACATCGTGCGGGGGCAGTATCGCGCAGGAAGCATGGGGGAAGTTCCGGTGGCAGGCTACCGGGAAGAGCCGGGAGTATCGCCGACCTCGATGACGGAGACGTATATCGCAGCCAGAGTCTGGATTGACGACCCGTTTTGGAGCGGAGTGCCCTTTTACATTCGCACAGGGAAACGGATGAAGGAAAAGTCGACGCGAATCGTCATTGAGTTCAAAAACCCGCTGGAGCAGCTGTATCGGGAGCAACAGGAAAAGACAGCGCCGAATTTGTTGATCATTCATGTGAATCCACAGGAAGGAATCGCTTTGCAGCTGAATAGTAAGAATCCGGCCAATAGCGGAAAGATTGAGCCTGTGACCGTTGATTTCAGTTCCGGGCAGAAGGACGTCCCAGAGGCTTATGAACGCCTCTTGTTCGATGCGCTGCGTGGAGACTCGACCTATTTTGCCCATTGGAATGAAGTGCGCCTGTCGTGGAAATGGGTAGAGCCAATCTTGACGGCTTTTGAGCGCAATCTCGTACCGCTTGTCTCGTATGAAGCGGGAACATACGGGCCGGATGCAGCGAAACAATTGCTGCAAGCGGAAGGATTTTCCTGGTGGTTGGATGAAGTAGAAGAGAGGGAGCCGGAGCCGATGCATCGGTAATGGCTGACTGTACACCTCGGCTTATGCGAGTGTCTTGCTCATTTCGGGTTGAGACTGGCTCAAGCCAGGGGTGAGTCAAGTGAAAAAGAAGGGGGAAGCGATTCATGCGTTTTGGCGTAATCGGCACCAACTGGATTACAGATGAGTTCATCCAGGCAGGTTTGACCGTCGAAGGCTTTTCTCTTCAGGCGGTCTACTCGCGGACGAGCGAACGCGCCCAGGAATTTGCTGAAAAATACCAAGCCCCTTTTGTATACACGGATATAAAAGAGATGGCATCGAGCGGAACCATCGATGCTATCTACATCGCAAGCCCCAATTGCTTTCATGCGGAACAGGCGATCCTGTGCATGGACATGGGGCTGCATGTGTTGTGCGAAAAGCCGTTTGCCTCTAACGCGGCAGAAGTCGAAGCTATGCTTGCGGCAGCGAAAAGAAATGATGTGCTGCTCATGGAAGCCGTCAAATCGACCCTTGTGCCCAATTTTTCTGCCGTCCGGGATCATTTGCCCAAGCTCGGCACCATTCGCCGATATATCGCAAGCAACTGCCAGTATTCCTCCCGCTACGATGCCTACCGACAGGGCCAGGTTATGCGAGCTTTTGATCCCGCCTATTCCAACGGAGCGTTGCTGGACATCGGGATTTACTGTCTCTATCCTGCGATTGTGCTGTTTGGCAAGCCAGAACAGGTCAAGGCGGAAGGCGTTCTACTGCAATCAGGGGTAGATGGCGAGGGCAGCATGCTGTTGAAGTACGAAAATATGGATGCCGTCATCAGCTTTTCCAAGATCACGACTTCGTACCAGCCTGCGGAGATCCAGGGGGAGGACGCGACGATGGTGATCGATAAAATCAACCATCTCACGCGTATCGAGATTCGCTACCGCGACGGGAGGGTCGAGGATGTGACCAGGCCCCAGACGCCCAAAACGATGCATTATGAGATCAGAGAGTTCATTCGCTTGGCTGAGGCAGGCTTGAGAGAGTCAGAGACAAATTCACATACAGCTTCCCGCTGGGCCATGGAGGTCATGGACGAAGCGCGAAGACAAATCGGTGTTGTGTACCCTGCTGATTTGCCGCGTTGAAGGAAGGGAACAGCTAAATCATAAAAAAGCAGGAAGACAAGGGGGGCGAAAACGCGATGAGAATGTTCGATGTGACGGCACCAATCTTTGAAGGCATGACGGTGTACAAGAACAAGCCGGAAAAGCAACCGAAAATACAGACGGTTACGAATGGGTACGTAACCGAGTCCAGAATCGATATGGATGTGCACTCTGGCACCCACGTAGATGCGCCGCTGCACATGGTGAACGATGGAGAGACATTTGAGAGCATCTCGCTGGAAAAACTGGTCGGGAACTGCCGTGTGCTTGACTTGACGCACGTTGAAGACAAGATTGGCCGGGCTGAGCTGGAAAAGTTTGATATCGCCCCGGGAGAGTTTCTCCTGTTTCAAACGAAAAATTCGCAAGACGACGCCTTTTCGTTTGAATTTGTTTATTTGGCGCACGATGGCGCTGCTTATTTGGCTGAAAAAGGCGTACGGGGAATTGGCACGGATGCTTTGGGGATTGAACGGAGCCAAGAGGGGCATCCGACGCATAAAACGCTGTTTGCCGCAGGTATCGTCGTGATCGAAGGGCTGCGTCTGCGCGATGTGCCACCGGGCCTCTACTTTATGGTGGCTGCTCCGCTGAAGCTTGTAGGAACAGATGCGGCTCCTGCTCGGGTGCTGCTGTTTGAAGGCTGGCAAGAAGGATAAATAGAGAGAAGCCAAGGAGGACATGAGCATGCTGATTCGCCCAAACCGGGAGGAGTACCAAGATTATTTTGCTACCTACGTCAGTCAAGTGCCAGAAGGTGATCTGCTGACGATTCTCGAACAACAGGCAGCACAGACAGGGGAGATGTTCGCCGGATTGACAGGGGAACAAATCGATTATCGCTACGCTCCGGGCAAATGGACGGTAAAAGAAGTGCTGGGCCATATCATCGATACCGAGCGAATCATGAGCTATCGCTTGCTGAGAATCGCCAGAGGGGATCAGACTGAGCTGGCGGGGTTCGATGAAAATACGTATGTAGCAGAAGGCTTCTATCAGGAACGCAGTCTGACGGATTTGCTCGCAGAATACAACGCTGTGCGACAGTCGACGCTGGCCCAACTGCGGGGGATCGCTGCCGAGGCGTGGACGAGAACGGGCACAGCAAATGGCAATAAGCTGTCGGCACGCACATTGGCCTATATTATCGCCGGACACGAGGCGCACCACTGTAGAATTTTGCGGGAACGGTATTCGCTGTAAGCCGGGAGAAGCGAGAGCGTAAAAAGTTTTGTGTAAATGGTTAAACTTCCCATTAAGGAGATGATCATTTATGCAAGACAAGAGAGACATGACCATCAAGGAGTTAGCGAAGGATTGCCGAACCATCGAGGACGTGCACATCATGCTAAAAGATTTGTTCCGTGACACCATCCAGCAGTTGTTTGAAGCAGAAATGGATGACCATTTGGGCTATGCCAAACATAGTGCCGATGGTGATCATTCAGGAAATAGTCGGAATGGGTATAGCAAAAAGACGCTGAAAACAAAGTTCGGCAATACAGAAATTCGTGTCCCCCGTGATCGCAACGGCGAATTTGAACCTCACATTGTGAAGAAGCATGAAACAACCACAAATGGCTTGAGGAGCAAATCATCGCACTCTACGCCAAAGGTATGTCTACTCGCGATATTGAAGAACACATGAAGGATCTGTATGGGATCGACGTGTCTCCTACGATGGTCAGTAAAGTACCGACAAGATTATGCCGATGGTGGCAGAATGGCAATGTAGACCACTTGATCGAGTCTATCCGATCGTGTTTCTTGATGCCATTCACTTCAAAGTTCGGCAAGAGAATCGTATCGTTAACAAAGCAGCATACAGCGTTCTTGGCATTACTATGTCTGGTCATAAGGACATTTTGGGCATTTGGATCGGCGAGCACGAAAGTGCAAGCTTCTGGCTCAATGTGTGTACAGAGCTGAAAAGCCGTGGTGTAGAAGACATTCTCATCGCCTGCAAGGACGGTCTTTCAGGGTTTTCTGAGGCGATCCATGCTGCTTTTCCGAAAACCCAAATTCAACTGTGCGTCATCCACCAGATTCGTAACTCTATGAAATATGTTCCGTTCAAAGAAGAAAAGTTAGTCTTGGCAGATTTAAAGAAAGTCTATCAAGCCCTTACGTTAGAAGAAGCTGAGACTGCTTTTTTCTACGTTCAAAGACAAGTGGGGAAAGAAGTACCCCATCATTATTCGCTCCTGGGAAAACAACTGGCTCGAACTGACCGCCTATTTCAGCTATCCCCAGAGATACGCAAGATGATTTATACGACGAATATCATCGAGGGCTATCATCGGCAACTCCGTAAGGTCACAAAGACAAAACGGCTTATCCATCCGACGATGCTCTACGGAAAATCATCTATCTGGCTACCGTTGAGGCATCGAAGAAATGGACTATGCCGCTTCGGAGTTGGAAAGAATGTATATCGCAACTTGCCATCCATTTTGGAGATCGATTGCAAGGGGAACTGTCCGCATAATCAACTGTTGAGTCGGCTTGACATGGAGCCTCTGCGGGCATGATTTCTTGCGATTGGGCGATGCCAGTAAAATATGCATCGCATGGCAAGCGAGCCTATCATGCCCGCCACTCCATGTAAAGCCGTTGACGTAACTGTCCACCCGTTAAAAACCCATTTACACAAAAAAATTTACATTCCCGGAGAAGCCCGCTGTTTCGCTTTCTGTGTGTCGCTTTTCGTTACTCGCTTTTCGTTACTCGCTTTTCGTTACTCGTTTTGCGTTACTCGTTTTGCGTTACTCGTTTTGCGTTACTCGTTTTGCGTTACTTGTTTTGCGTTACTCGTTTTGCGTTACTCGTTTTCCGTTGCTTGTTTTCTGCTGCTTGCTTTCCGTCGCTCATTTTCTGTTACTCGTTTTTCGTTTCTCGTTTTTTGTTACTCGCTTTTCGTTTCTCGTTTTTCGCTTTCCAGCTGTCGCTGCGTGTTCCTCGCTATCTTTTCGCTGCCGCTCGCAACTCGCCCTCCCTATCTCGGCAATGGTAGGGTACAATAACAGTAGTGATTTTTCCAATTTCATATGTGGGAACAGGTTCCTTGAGGTATATCGCCGCAAGGATAATAGGGAAGCTCGGTGCAAATCCGACACGGTCCCGCCACTGTAAGAGGGGAGTTTTGCGCATACAGGCCACTTGTCCAGACTTGGATGGGGAAGGCAGCGCCAGACGATGATCCCAAAGTCAGGAGACCTGCCTGTTTCGACGACACTGATGGACCTACGGGAGATAGGGAGGTGTTAGAGGACTCGCCATGACAGCAGGGGGACGAATACGTTTCTCTTTGCTTGCGCATTTTCTAACGATCGTATCGGTCGTCGGAAAATGCTTTTTTTGTTTGGGGAATGGAAGAAGGCCATCGAGGAAGCCGGAGTTGACTGTGATTGATGTAGCCTGTCGAGGGAGCAAGAGGTGTCTCGTGATTGCTCTATCTAGGGTCTATTTGCGCGGTTAATGCGCCTGTCAAGGGAATTAAGGGTGTATGCCGTTGCGGTAGCCTGTTAATAGACTCAGTGCCCGCCTCGTGATTGAAGTTGCTTGACTGGATCTTTATCAGGACAAGCATATCGCATGCTTGCGCACAACTGCTTTTTAGGTGGCATGGCTGCCAGATTGTAACCGCTGAAAAGGAGGGAGTGGCGTGGTTCAGCTTTTCATATGTCCATGGTGCGGCTATGTTGAAGAAAAAGAAGTGCCAGAGGAAAGCGAAGCAGGAATCGTTACGTGCGCTTGCTGCAACATGGCAGAAGTGGAAAGTGTGTTTGCGCGTGGAAACGGCTGCTTTGCTGAGGGGGTTGCCGTTCTGTCTTCCTGCTTGCGAGTCTTGTCAGCAAACAAAAAGAATTGTGTTGACGAATGCATTGGAATTTCTTAGAATAGGCTCAATAGCAAATCATAGTTCTTATCCAGAGAGGTGGAGGGTCTGGCCCGATGAAGCCCGGCAACCGTTGCTTTTGCGACAAGGTGCCAATTCCTGCGGGACGTTTCGTCTCGATAGATAAGAAGCGGGTGCCTCGTAGCAGTCAAGACGAACCTTCTTCTTAGCGGAGAAGGTTTTTTGATGTATGAAAAAGTGGGAACGAGGCAAACATTTGCCCAATTTCAAAGACAAGAGAGAACTGACATCTAGCAAAGAACAAAAATTCATAGTTTTCTTTATCTAGAGAGGTGGAGGGACTGGCCCGATGAAGCCCGGCAACCGTTACGCAGTTTGTGACAAGGTGCCAATTCCTGCAGGACGAAAATCGTTCTGGGAGATAAGGAGAAGGACCTTGATGCCAAACCTTCTTCTTAGCAAGAAGGTTTTTCTTATTTTTCCAAAACATGACATGAGGTGGTAATAATGAGCGCAGGTGTAATCAAAGTAGGATTGCTGGGATTGGGAACAGTAGGGGGCGGCGTCATCAAAACGATTCGCTCGCAACAGGAGAAGCTGGCGCAGCGGTTGGGCAAACGGATCGAGATTGTCAAAGCATTGGTTCGCGATTCGGAAAAAGAACGGGCGGTTCAGGTTGATCCTGCGCTTTTGACTACCGATTTTGAGGATGTGCTAAAAAGCGATGTGGACATTGTCGTGGAGGTAATGGGCGGTGTCGAGCCTACGTATGATTACGTGCGTGCCCTGATTGAAAAAGGCTGCCATGTGGTAACGGCGAACAAAGAGCTGCTCGCCAAACGCGGCCCTGAGCTTGTCGATCTGGCTAACCAGCATCAGGTGCATCTGGCTTATGAAGCGAGCGTAGCTGGCGGGATTCCGATTTTGAGTGTGCTGCGGCAGTTTTTGCGCACAAATGACATCCAAGGAGTTCGCGGTATTCTCAACGGGACGACGAACTTCATCTTGACGAAAATGGAGGCGGAACAGCTCTCTTATCAGGAAGTGCTGAAGCAGGCGCAGGAGCTGGGCTATGCGGAAGCTGATCCGCGTTCGGATGTGGAAGGTTTCGATGCCATGTACAAATTGTACATTCTCGCGCAGCTTGTGTACGGGGAGTCGTTGCCGCTTGCGGATGTCGTGCGTAAAGGAATCGCCGATTTGTCTGCCGGACACATCCGGATCGCAAGCGAGCTGGGTTACCGGATCAAGCTGATTGCCCAGGCACAAAAAGCCGAGCAAGGCATCCGCCTATCGGTTCAGCCGACTGTGCTGCCCATTGCCCATCCGTTGGCGCAAATCCAGGATGCGTTCAATGCGGTGCAGCTCTCCGGGAACATCGTGGGCGACCTGTTGTTTACGGGCCGGGGTGCAGGCGAACTGCCGACCGCAAGCGCTGTCGTTGAAGATTTGGCTTACTTGTTGACCCAGCCATTTACGCCGCATCCTGTTTGGACAGAAAAAAATGCCGCGGCTCAGTTGGAGCAAGGGCAAGACGAACGGGTGCTGTGTTATTTGGAAGGCTCGTGTATCGCCGCCACACCTGATCGCGTGCTGCATTTCTTGCGGGAGGCTGGCGTGAACGTGACGAAATTGAAGGTGCAATTCGATCTGGGCGGTGTGCTGCGCGCGGGCTTGATCGCTACAGGTATTCGCGCAGAGCATGAGCAAGTGCTGAAAAGTGACTTCGGACTTTCCGTGCGCTGCTTCCCGCTGATCGAATCGGCATAGCTCGCAGTCTGTCTAGATCAGCGCTGATCCTTTCTACTTGCTTTTTTTATCCGAGAGCTGTTGATCGGTATCTGAAGGCCCGTTTTTCTGATTGCCGGGGAAGATGACTTTTTCCCATTTGGTCATGAAATAACTGCAGAGTATAATAAGGCCGATCGCCGATACGGTGATAATCAATCCGGTCATATGT
The DNA here is from genome assembly GCF_013284375.2 of Brevibacillus sp. HD3.3A. Classification (NCBI taxonomy): domain Bacteria; kingdom Bacillati; phylum Bacillota; class Bacilli; order Caryophanales; family Paenibacillaceae; genus Brevibacillus; species Brevibacillus sp. HD3.3A. The sequence continues at coordinate 3,857,965 of NZ_CP085874.1, read as the reverse complement.
GCCGCCTCCTTTTCGCTGGAAAAAGTGGTTCTACTATGGTCTACGAAAGCAATATGGAAAAGTTTCGCCAAAAAAGGCAACGGGCACGCCTCATTTATCATGAGCGTGCCTGTACGTGACCATCGGCTTCAATCTGAACGTTTTCCGACAGTGATTCGATTCGTTGCAGAAGCGCTGCCCCATCCGTGTCATTCATCGGTACCGCTCGTCCCAGCTCGGCATGGAACGGGAGCATCGTCAGTTCACAGGAAGCGTCTTTTGTGCAGCTTGCTTGCAGTACCATCGTCTGCCACGTTTTTGGCTCCGTCGAGCGGGTGAAAATGAAATTGCCCAAACTGTAGGCAATCCACTTGCCGTTGTAGCGTTCAAAGCCTTGCAGGACGTGAGGATGACCACCGACGATCAAGTCTGCTCCTGCGTCAATGTAAGCTTTGGCCAATTCTTTTTGGTGATCGACGGGAAAGTCTTCCCGTTCCTTGCCCCAATGGGCGATCACGACGACGAGATCAGCGTGTGCCTTTGCTTGTTGAATCGCTTGGACGGCTTTGGCGGAATCATAGGAGCCAGCCAGTCCAGGCTGTTTCTCCGTGGCGAACCAGCTGACTTCGGGAATGACCCGGCTGAATCCGAGCAAGGCGAGCTTGATGCCGTTTCGCTCCACCACGACGGGAGTGAAGGCTTCCACAGAGTCTTTGCCGCCGCCGAGGTAAGCGATCCCGTTTTTGGCAAGCGCGTCAAACGTGTCGAGCAATCCGGCCACGCCCTGATCCATCGAATGGTTGTTTGCCAGGTTGACCGCATCGATCCCTGCTGCTTTCATCGCAGGCGCAGCCAAAGGAGAGGACTTGTAAACGTATTGTTTGTTGTCGGCAGGCGTGCCTTTTGTGGTAAGTGGCGTCTCCAGATTGGCTATGGTAAAGTCATCCTGCAAAAACAGGGAACGGACGTGCGTGAACGGGTAGTCGTAGCCTTTTTCGAGCAACGTTTTTTCCACATTTCCGGACATCATCACATCTCCGACGAAGGTCAGCCGGACAGTCGGCTCGTGGGCAACAGCCGGAGGTGGTGCGGAATCGTGTTCAGGGGAGGCGGAATGGCTTCCCAGCTTGTCGAAAGCGAAGTAAATCCCTGAGCAAAGGATGACGAGCAGACTGAACAAGAGCGTTTGCTTCGCCATCCTTTGCCACTTCTTTTGTCGTTGTTTTCGCCGGATGTGCTTTAGGCTTTGCTGCGTCTGATTCATTATGCTCCTTTCAACGGTAACGAAAAATGGGTGAATTTGTTATTATAGAGCTAATACGAAAAGGGGCGAAAAAAGATGCAGCTTTCCTTCGATCATCTGGTTCATTTCGTGCACCGTCCCCCTGGAGAGGCTGCCCGGCTTTTTCAGGAAGCAGGCTTTCACGCTGTCGCGGGCGGACGTCATACCCATTGGGGAACATGGAACAGTCTCAGCTACTTGGGACTATCTTATGTGGAGTTTTTGGCGGTGGAGGAGGCAGCTGTCGCCAAGCAATCCGACAATCCGCTCATCCGGCAACTGGTCTGGGAGGCGAATCGCGGTGAGGGACTTGGGCAAATTGCCCTGCGCACTCGGCAAATGGACGCGTGGGTAGAGCGATTTCAGTCACTTGGTCTCAAAGTGACAGGGCCGGTAGCGGGCAGCCGCACGCGAGACGACGGGAAGATTTTGCAGTGGCGCATGCTGTTTGCCGAAGACCCGCACAGTGCGAGACAAATGCCGTTTCTGATTGAATGGAGCGAGACAGACGAGGAGCGCAAAGCCGATTTGACACAGCGCGGCATCATCGCTCCGCATCCAAATGGCGCGACGGAGCTGCAAGCGGTTGGTTATGCTGTTTCCGATCTGGAAGCGGCAGCAGCGGATTGGACGCGGTGGTTCGGCTTGCCGAGCCAAGCAGTGTTCGACGATGAGCAAATGGGCGCTCGTTGCCTGACGCTTGCTTTACCTGGCGGAAATATCGTGCTGTGTGAACCGCAGCAGGATGGATCGGCCAAGCGGATGCTGCAATCGCGCGGAGAGCGTCCTTTTTTTGCAAGAGTAGGCGCGGCAAAAGCGCTTCACGAATCGCACTCCATTTGTGGCGGGACGTACCTGATTTGAATTTGCTAGAAAGTAACGAGGGGCAAAGCAAGAAAATGGCGCAAAGGAGGCGAGCTTGTGACATCACCCAAGCATTCTTTGTCCGCTGCGGCGATTATCGTCAATGATCGCAACGAAGTGCTGCTGATCAAAGGGCCGAGACGGGGCTGGGAAATGCCCGGCGGAAAGGTGGAGCAAGGGGAGTCCATCCGCGAAGCAGCGATCAGGGAAACGAAGGAAGAATGCGGCTTGGACATTGAAGTGACGAAATTTTGCGGCGTGTTTCAAAATGTCAGCAAGTCGATCTGCAACGCCCTGTTTCTCGCCAGACCGATCGGCGGAAAACTAATCACAACGCCTGAGTGTCTGGAGTCGGGCTTCTTTCCGATCGAGGAAGCTTTGCAAAAGGTGACCTGGAGCAATTTCAGACAGCGCATCTCTTTATGTTTGCAGGAGGAAAAGCATCCGTTTTACGTGGAGTTTTAGGGCAAACGGGCAAGTGTAGGTCGTAGTGAAAAGAGCGGGCGAAATCAATCAGCAGGCAAAAAGCTGTCCGAACAGGGACGGCTTTTTTGTTTTGAGAAAAAAGTGAGTGTGTTTGCTCATTCACGGCGGGCCTTAGAGCTTTTTGCAACTGATTAGCCACATCGTTGAGTTTTTCCAAACGCACTTGACTGAATAACTGAATCATAGAAAAAAGAGCAACCCGTTCCCTTTGCGAAAAAAGGAATCAGGTTGCTCTTTCTTTTCTGCGACATCAACATCGCCGGCGATCAATGCGTTCCGAACGTCTTTTTCGTCAATTGGCGGTACATGTACAGCATGGCAATGCGCCACGGAACCAGCATGCCGAACGCCAGCAGGAAGAACAAGCCGCCTGTCTGGATCGGGGTGAAGCTGTCGTTGATCACCAGCTTGATAATCAGCCGGATGATCAGGAGTCCTGCCAAAATAAAGAAGAACGCACGGGAACGTTTGAGGTAAACGTCTTGACCGATGATCTCAAAGCGCGAAGTCATAATCAAGGGAATGGAGAAAATCAATCCGGTTACAAACGCCGCCAGATCGTACATCGGTGGCAGCGCCGCTTCCGGAAAGAAAAACATGGCAAAGCCAGTAGCCATGAAGAACGGCGGCAGGATAATGCTTTTTGCAGACACAGGCTTTTTTTGCCGGCGCATGCGCAAAAAGATGACCGCGGTTGCCATCACCAGCGGCACCAAAATGCCAAAGGATGAAGAAGTGAGTATCTGCATGGAAAAAACGCCTCCATAGACTTTCAACAATTTTTCAATGTTGTCTTGTCTAGTTTACACCAAATTGAGACGTATGGGGAAGCCGCAGACAGCGAAGCGGCATTTTTGCTAAGCCGCCGCTTCGTCGCTGGCCCGGACATCGAGCTTGTGTTTTTTGCTGTAGAGGAGCGTCAAGAGGCCGGACAAGAGCGTCAGCGAGCCGATAAACAGCAGGTAGCCGGTGATGCCGAGCAGGTCGAGACCGACCCCGGTAATCCCCAGCGCGAGCAGAAAACAGCCGCGGTCGAGCATGCTTTTGAAGGAAAAAAACCGTCCTTGCTGGTGGGCTGGCAAGCGCTTCTGAAAGATCGTCGCAATGACCGGAAAAAAGAAGGCGACGACCAAGCCAAACACGGAAAAGGAAGACAGCACCATCGCTTTGTTGTCTGCCATGGACATTCCGAATTGGGAAAGCGCGAAGAAAAACAGCATGAGCGTAGAGGCAGCGACCAGATTTTTGCCGCCGATCCACCGTTTGGCGAGCAGTCCGCCGATCAAAATGCTCGTGCCCTCGACCGCGTAAATCCAGCCCATGAGCTGCGGCTCGTTTTGCATCTCGCTTAGGTTGAGGATCATCAGATTGAGTCCGCCCAAAAACAACGTAATCAAACCGTTGTTGATCAATCCGACAAACAAGGCAGGGTCTTTGCGGGCAATCATCAGCACTTCGCGGAACTCCACTTTTTCCTTCATATTCCGCGAGGTAACGGGCGGAATCCGCAAAAACAAGGTGACGACCGCCAAAATCGCGTAGGCAATGATCGAGCAAATGTACAGCATGGGCAATTCCATGGAGACGACGAGCACACCCCCGAGAGCCGTTCCGCCAATGCGTGACAAGGTGGAAATATTCAAGTACGCACTGTTCGCTTTCAAAAGCTCATCTTTGCTCAAGATGGCAGGCAAGGAGGCTTGCACGGTCGGGAAGTAAAACGCCGCAGACACTTGCATGACGATCAGGGAGACGATCATCCAGAGAATGGAATCGTACGCGAGAGCGGGAAACATGAACACAGGGCTTAAAGTCCGGGCCATGCTGGCAAAGAGCATCACTTTTCCCTTGTCGTACATATCGATGACGACGCCCGCTTTCGGAGCCAACAGGATGCTTGCGATCAGACCGCTCATCAAAATCAGACCCTTCACGGTTTCGGAAGGGATCAGGCTCTGCATGAACGCCAGATTGGCAATGATGGAAATCCACATGCCTGCACCTGCGACAATCTCCCCTGTCATCAGCAAAAGAAAGGTTCGGTTGCGCCACAACATGAGAGCCACTCCATATCTTTTTGGTTTTTGACAAAAAAATGAACCGATCGAGTTTTTCAAAACGGTAAAACCCAGTATAGCATCTGCCCAAATATTTGTATATTTATTGACGCTGTATGTATGCTTCCTAGCAATAACGGGCAAATTACTGGAACAATGAGCGGCGATTACGCAAAAAAGGAGCTAATCGGCATGGCGCGAAAACGTACGCTGCTTCTGTTGATCGGGTATGGATTTGCTGCCACGCTTGCCATCTTTTACGGACTGGTAGAGCGGCACAGCTTGTTTGTTACGTTTGTTGCCTTCCATCTGGTCGTATGCGTGGGAATCCCGCTGCTGCACGGCTGGTGGGAGAAAAGTTTGCAGGAAAATTGGCAGTTGGCGTGGGGCCGGTTCGAAAAGCGGGGAGCGCTGTTTGGAATCGCGCTGGGCGTGCTGTTTTTTACTGGGATTCAGGCTGGATTGTGGTTGCTTTTGCAAGCGGAGGGCTTGCCTGCTGCTGTGCGGGCGGGTTTGGAATCGTGGGGGTTGAGCCGCAAATGGATCGGCTGGTTTGCCCTATACCTCGTGTTCGTGAACTCGTTGCTGGAAGAATTGTTTTGGCGAGGCTTTGTCCTGCAACGGATGCTGCGTTCGCTTTCCCGTGCCGTCTCCGTGCTTTTGACCAGCTTTTTTTATACGCTTTATCATCTGATTGTCACGACAGCCTTGTTTGGCTTGTGGCGGGGCTTGCTGCTGACCAGCGCAGTATACGTGGCCGGGGTTATTTGGGGCTGGCTGAAAGGGCTGTTCCCATCGATATATCCTACCTGGTTCAGTCATTTGCTCGCAGATTTGGGGCTGGCTTTGGCGGTTGTTTTGTGGATTTACTAGCGGGAAGATAAGGGAAAGGAGAGAAAGCCATGCTGGCGCCACACGAAGAAGTCCAACTGCGCAAGCATCTGCTGGGCATCCTGCGGCAAAAGAATGAGCACGTCCAGCTTTACTTCGATACATATGGATTCACGCCAACAGGACCATTGCTCGCTTATTTGCGCTCGATCAAAGGGTGGGAAAATATTCGCCGCTCCGATCTGTGGCAAGTCGTGGACAATGACCCGCAGCGGCAAATTGACTGGGATGGCGGCGTTTTGATTCGCGCCACCTACGGCTTTGCTTCAAGCCCAGTCCAGGCAGCAGGCCGACTCGCAGAGGTGGAGCCACCAGCGCTTCTGTACTACGGCACGCACGAAAAGCTTGTTCGGCAAGTGCTCACGGGCGGACTTTTGCCCATCGCGAGTGACTTTGTGCAGCTTGCGCTCTCGATCGAAGAGATCGGGATGCCGGAAGACACGCTCTCTGTGCTGACCGTGCAGGCGGCAGAGGCGAGGGCAACCGGCATCCGATTTTTCAAAGGGAGCGGAGCATTTTTGTACAGCGATGCGATTCCAGCCGCTTTTGTAACAGAAGAAGCGTATTAGTCCGCCGGATTGATCTGCTTTCCTTGGCGCAGTTGCAGTTGCCGCTCTCGTTCTGCGAGCACGTCGCTGCGGTCGCGCAACGTATGCTTGTTCAGCAAAAACGGATCGCTCATGTCGCTGTCGCGATGCTCAGGCTGATTTTGCCGGGCACAAGCCGCTTTGTACGCGGATATCAGCTCTGCGGCCTGCATCGGCAAGGTGAGGCTGCGGTATGGCATGCCTTTTTGAATCTCATCCAGGCGCTCTGCCAGCAATCGCTGCAGGGCCATGCTGTCCAAGCCAAGGCGCTCGATCTCTTCATGGTGTTCTTTGACCAACGCGTGGGCGCTTGTAAGCATCTTGCCAGCGCCATTCAGGTTGCCGCGTCTGTGATGATACAGGCCCACGGCAATTTGGATCAGGCCGACCCACACAGGCTGGCGCTTTTCTGCTGGAGCACTCTTCCAATATTCTTCGAGAATCTCGTGACACTCGAAGTAGTCGCGTTCAACATGAAACTGAACCAGGTAGTCCAGATACGGCTCAGGATACATGGTGGACTTCACCTCGCTCTTTTTGGGGGAAAACGTCTCGATGTTTTTCGCAAAAGCGGGTGCGCCGCTTGCGGTCAGTCAAACGATCAAGAGCGTTTTGTTTTCAACCGTTTCGTTATGTACTATTATAATGCATAGAGAAGAGAAATCGAGGTGTGAAACATTTTATGACAAGAGATGAACTCATGGCCGTCTTGGAAAAGAAGCGAATGACGGAAATTATCGAATTGATTGAGGATGCCGAGCAAGGCGATCTGGAAGAGCTGGAATTGGTGGAAAGCCTGGGACTGTTGATGGATCAGGAGCTGAACAAAGAAGTGATCAGTCTTCTGGAAAGCCTCGGGGTCACCATCATCTATTTGAGCGGCGATGAAGAAGATGAGGACGAAGACGAAGCGGACGAAGACGACGAGAACTAAAAAGGAACCAACCTGGCTGTGTCAGCAAGGTTGGTTTTTTGATCGTGAGCGTGGGACTTGCGCCTACTTTTGGGTCCATACCCGGTTTTTGTTGCGGGTAGCGGGAAACTTTTGCCCTCTGTCCAGCTCGATGATCATTGGGTCTTGCACGCTGGCGCCAGTCTCCCCGATTTCCATGTACACGCCATTTTTCGGCGATTTGTCGCCTTCACGAAAACGGCTTTGTTCTCCCATGAGGGCACCTTCTTTCTCGTGATGTGTGATCAGCCTTAGTATTGCCGCGAAGGAACGGATCATGCCGACGGCTTCTATTGACGTTCGATTCGCAATTCATATACGATGTTTTCAATGATGGATGAAGAGGTGAATTCATGCTACGCCTGACCCTGCAAAAGGATTCGAATGTTTCGTACCACGAACAGATCTACCAACAAATTGCCTCCTCGATTCGCAGCGGGGAACTTCCGCCGAATGAACAGTTGCCGACAGTAAGGGAGCTTGCTGCGCAGCTGAAGGTCAATTACAACACGGTCCGCAGCGTTTATCTCCGCTTGCAGCAGGAAGGTATGGTGGACTCGCGACAGGGGCGAGGGACCATCGTCAGCAACATCGTCAACGATCCACTATTGACCCGCAATCCGGCGCATCTCGCCTTGCTGGCCAAAGAGACATTGCACAAAGTAAAGGCGATGGGGTACTCGATGGATGAGTTTACCCGCGTCCTCTCTTGTGTGATGCAGGAAATCAACCAGTTTCCCGTTTTGTTTCTGCGCTTCACCGAGCTGGAGCTTGCCGAATATTTGCGTCTGGTGCAATACCATCTTCCGAGTGTCATGCTGGAAGGGCGAACCTTCGAGGATTTTTCCCAGCGAGTCGAGCAGGACCCGAGCTTTTTGCAACAATACAAAGCGATTGTGACGCATCCTTCCGTGAATTTGCGCGCGAAGCATCGGCTGCCGCGCGAAGCCCCGCCAGTCGTCAGTCTCGACTTTATACCCGACCCGACAACGGTAATTCCCGCCATGGAAGCGTACCCCCGGCATACAAAAGTGGGACTGGTCTGTGCTACCATTCGCGGGGCGGCAGGAATGATCAATGATTTGTACAATGCGGGCATTACCCATCTGGACATTCGCACGATCGAAGCGAATCATCCCGATGTGTTCGAGCTGATTACAAACTGCGATGTCGTGTATATTTCGAAGCCTGGCTATATGGTCAGGCCGCATTTGCTGACTTTGCCAAAAGTGAAGGAATACCAGGAAATTCCCGATCATCACGGAATCAACGAGCTGCGAAAAATTGTCACGCAATGATCGATTCATCCCCGCACTTATTCACTGGCCGCCTGCCAGAGCTTTTTTCTTCATACACATAGACAAAACCCCGCCGGCAGATGCTCTGTCGGCTTTGTTGTGCCAGGCAGGACACCCGCTGATTTTGGCTCAACAATAGACAAGTGTACCATGCCAATGCACCTTCACCTACATACCTTGTAGATGTAACGATCAGGAGGGGGTGAGGTTCATGGGTTGCGGATGCAGAAAGTCTCATTGCAAGTGCTACTACAAGAAGTGCTGCAAGAAGAAATACTACAAAAAACATTGCTACTACAAGCCTTACTACAAAATGGAATGTAAAACAGGTCGCGGTGGCTGCGGTCACCATCACCACCACGGTGAAAGCTGTGGACATGGCGGCGATTTTGGGTCCTCTTGGGGTGGACACAGTCACGGTGGCAAATATTAATAGCGAGGGAAGCGCCTTTTGGGCGCTTTTTTCGTTTTTTCGCAAGTTTCAAGCGAAGATATCGTACACTTACAGTAACGGGAATGGAATGGGGGAGAAAACGATGAATCATTTGAGCGGAAAAGACGAGCGAATGTGGGCCATGATTGTGCATCTGTCTGCTCTGGCAGGCTTTTTGATCCCTTTTGGCAATGTGCTGGGGCCGCTGGTTATTTGGCTGGTCAAGCGGGAAGAGGGCGAGTTTTTTCAAGAGCATGGGAAGGAAGCGCTCAATTTTGGCATCTCGATTACGATTTATGCCGCGATTTCCGGCTTGTTGCTGATTGTCTTTATCGGCGCGATCTTATTGACCGCCTTGTTCATTTTCTGGATCGTCTTCGTTGTCATCGCCGCTATCCGGGCAAACGAGGGCAAATCGTACCGCTATCCGCTGACGCTGCGCTTTGTGAAATGAAGAGCAAAACGAGGGAACCGTTCCGTTGAGGGGCGGTTTTTTCGTAATTTTCTCGCAAAAAAGGCAGGGTGAATGACCATTCATCGCGAAAATAGGGGAGAAAGCAAGTGGAGCGTTTTCCTTGCGTTCGCACCACAACCACAAGAGCATTTCGCTCAATTTGCGGACAGAGGAAGGATTGCGCAAGCTACAGCGTCAAGGCGTTATTCCGGAAGCGTCCCAATAGAAAGGAGAAGTGAGAAGAATGGAACACACAGGACAGGCAGAAAGCCTTTTGGTAAAAAAAGAAGCGGGAGTTTGCACGATTACGCTCAATCGCCCGCATGTGCTGAATGCGCTGACAGTGGAGATGTTTTCCTTGCTGCAACAGGCGATTGCAGAGGCGGCGGATGATTCGGAGGTGGAAGTGCTCATTCTGCGGGGAGCGGGCGGTCATTTTTGCTCGGGAGCCGATTTGACCGTATTGACATCGCTGAGCGAGAAAAGCGAGGCAGATGACGCGCTTTCGGTGATCAACGATTTCATTACCCGGTTGAATCAGATTCCCAAGCCAGTCATTGCGGTCGTGGAAGGGGTAGCAGTCGGGGCGGGGCTGAACTTGGCGCTGCACGCGGATTTTGTCATCGCGGCGACAGATGCGGTCTTGCAAGAACCGTTTGTACAGATCGGACTGACGACGGACTTCGGCGGCACCTATTTGTTGCCACGGCTCGTCGGAACAGCTTGGGCGAAACGTCTTGCGTTGCTTGGCGAAAAAATTTCCGGGCAAACAGCCGAACAAATCGGTCTGATTTATCGAGCTGTGGAGCCTGCGCGGATCGAGCAGGAAGTGGAAGCACTGGTGTCCATGGTGCGCCGCTTGCCAAGCCAGGCTTACGCAGTTACGAAGGAAGGGCTGGGACGGTGCCAGTTTAACGGCCTGGAGTACGCGCTTGCCTGGGAAAAACAGCAGCAGCCGTCCTTGATTGCCCATCCCGAGTTTCAGTCGCTCGTTCGTGCCAAAAGGAAGCGGATGTAAGCTTTATTTTGGCAACGGGATTTTCAATTCGTGAATGCGCTGCCCTGATTCGGCGCTTTCTTCAAACAGGACGAGGACAGGCTCCTTCAGCTTGGAGGCGTCGAGGTTCAGGTTGATGCTGAACGTACCCCATGCTGGCCCACCCTGACTGGCGGTAACAAAACTGTCGGCCAATGTGGCGTCTCCATCTGTCACGACAAAGCGGACGGTCGCTTCGAATACGCGCGCTTCGCCTTTTACTGTGTATTGGCCCGCTCCCGTTTTCGTCACCGATATGTTGCGAAAAGACTCGTTCTCGTATTTGCCGCCTGATTCGCCAGCAGGTTGCTCCAGGGCAGTCGCAGACGCAAACAGCGGGGAGGCGGTCATACCGACGGACGCGGCAGCCAGCAAGGACAAGACGAGAAGCTTTTGGGGAAAACGCATGATATCCCTTCCTTTTCCAGAAGTATGTGTCGTTTTTAAGATGGCGACCTGCCAGGTGTTTTATTCTGGAAAAGCAACGGTCCCAAAGGAAAAAGCTTTGGCTGTCAAAGGCCAAAGCTTTTTTCGCTTGCTAGGAGCCTGTCCGAAAAATCGGCAAAGTTTCGTATGTTTGTCCCAGGACGTTTTTATGAGCGCCGCCCAGATAGCCGTCGATCACGCTTGCATAAATGCTGCGAAAATGGCGATAAATCCGGGCGAAGTATTCGATTTCGTCGGCACTTGGCGCAGGCTTGTAAAAGGCGCGCAATACTTTTTCCGTCACAAAAACGGCCGTACGGGGATGAGCAAGCAGCAACTCGACAAGGGAGGCGAGCGATTCGAAGCTGCGGGGAGCCGGATCAGCAGTCACGAGCTGTTTGATCTCCGCTTGCAGGCCGGCTCCGCCCGTGTAGCTGCCAAATCCGGCTTTGTCGTACAGCCGCTTCACATTCTCATCCATACACAATCCTCACTCCTTTTCGCCTGATGGGTCCAAGCTTACAAAAAGGTGTGGGAAAAGAATGGGAAACGAAAGGAAAGAAAATCCGTTGAGCGTGGAATGATTCTGTGGTAAAGTAGTTGTATCAAGATCCTGCGATGTACGTAAGGCCGTAAATGTTTCTAACCTTATACGTGTTTTTCGGGAGACGAAAATTTGTGATGGATGTCAGGCCCACCTCCCTTTTGGGGATGCATGGGAAGGCTGAAGGGCAGACCAGTCACCCACCTGTGTGAGCGCAGGTTATAGAAACATGAGGTCAACGGCAAAGCGGGGACTTGAAAGCATGTAAAAGCAAAGATTTGCCGATAGCATGAAAAAACCACTTGGAGATTTCCAGGTGGTTTTTCTATGTCTTCTGTTGTCGACGAAACGATTTTCGCAGCATGGCGATCAATGAGTCGTTCTGTTTTGTTTGCCGGAACCGTGTCCCTGGCCTTGGTTTTGTCTGCGGCTCGACGAATCTTGTCCGTCTTGCTGATCGTTGTTGTTGACAATCGTCAAGCTTTGCTCCAGGGATTGAGAATCTTGAGCGTCCTGAAGGATTTGGTACATTTGCAGGAAGTTTGCTTTCTGGCCTTCGGGTATGCCTTTAATGCGCACGGTCAGTTCCTGTGGCCCGCCTTGCTGCCCTTGACCTTGCCCCTGCCCCTGGCTTTGCCCGCCCTGGCCGCTAGTGGAGCTTCCTTCCCCGGAGCTGGGCTGTTCGTCCAGAAAGCTGAGGAACATGGAGTCGCTATCTTGAAAATCCTGTCCACCGCCGCTTTGCGAATGCTGGTCGCCGCCACCGTTTTGTCCGCCACCACCGCCGCTGCCGCCTTGTCCACCGTTTTGCTGCTCAAACAATACGCTGAATTCGTTTAGATCAGTCTGGATGATGCCAATGACGTTCATCCTGATCCTCCTTCCAAAGTTGAAACCACGAAGATATGCTTCTTTGCTCTTAGTATGAGCTTAGCGGGTTTCGCTATGCGTGGAGGAAGCGTTCGCTTTCAACTGGCGGACGAGGGCTTCGTCCGGTGTGACGTACAAGGTGCGCTGTTGCTCGTAAATGACAAAGCCCGGCTTGGCGCCGCTCGGTTTTTTGACGTGCTTGATCAAGGTGTAGTCGACAGGAATTTGGCTGCCTTCTTTGGCGCGACTGAAATAGGCTGCCAGATTTGCCGCTTCCAGCAACGTTTGCTCGGAGTATTCCCGGGAGCGGATGACGACGTGAGAACCGGGAATGTCCTTCGTATGCAGCCATGTCTCATGCGAAGCGGCCAGCTTGTTCGTCAAAAATTCGTTTTGCTTGTTGTTTTTTCCGACCAAAATTTCCGTTCCGTCTGTGGACACGTACGTTTCCAGCTCAGGGCGCGTATCTTTTTTCTTGCGCGGCCCGCGCTTTTTCCGATCGCGCATGTAGCCTTGCTCGACAAGCTCGTCGCGAATTTCTTCGGCTTCCTTTAGGCTGGCGTGCCCAAGCTGAACCAAAAGGCCGTCCAGGTAAAGAATTTCCGCTTTGGCCTGCTCGATTTGCTCACTGACGATTTGCAGGCTGTTTTTTGCCTTGTTGTAGCGCTTGTAGTACGCTTGCAGATTTTCGGACGGCGTCTTCAGCGGATCGAGCGGAATCGTGATGGTTCCGCCCGCTTCGTCGTACCAGTTGACCGTGACCAGCTCGGTGTCGCCGCGCTTCATTTGGTGCATGTTGGCGGTAATCAGCTCGCCGAACAGGCGGAATTGGTCGGCGTCGTGCGCCTCTTGCAACGTTTGCTCCAGCTTTTCGATTTTCTTTTCATTTTTGTTGCGTTCACCAGTCACGAAGCGAATCAAGTCGTGGGCGCGCTGCTTGACCGTATCGCGCAGAGCTTTGCCTTCGTAGTACGCCTGCAAGCATGTCTGCACGGATGGGTACGGCGTTGTCGTGCCCGCGGCGAGGTGCGTCAGCTCGATGACGTGGAAGTAGGCTTTGCCAGCGTGTTCCACGATGGAAGGAGCGTATGCGTGCGCCTTGACTGCTTCCATGACCGCAGAAAAAGCTTCCCACAGCGTTTCCCGATTTGCCAGCTTCGCTCTGTGCACGATCTCTTTTGCCAAAAGCGGGCTGATTCCCGTATAGCCGTCGACGATCTGCTTGTCCAGGCGTCCGCTGTTCCAATCGATGGAGGAAATGAACTCTTGCTCGGTCGCAGCCAACGGGTCGCGCTTGTCTTGGCTCGGCGGGGAGACGTACGTCCTGCCGGGTGTGACCTGTCTGTACTGGCTGATCGCCAAGGTGACGTGCATCGCGCTGTCCAGAATCGTCCCGGTAGCCGGATCGATGAGAATGATGTTGCTGTGCTTGCCCATGATTTCCATGATAATGCGGCGGGTCGCCGTATCTCCCAGCTCGTCGCGGGTGCGGACGTCGATGTGGATGATCCGTTCCATGCCGATCTGCTCGATGGACTCGATTACGCCGCCTTCGCAATGCTTCCGCAGCAGCATGCAAAACATCGGGGCTTCCAGCGGATTTGTAAATTCTTCTGTCGTAATGTGAATCCGCGGGTACGTCGGGTTTGCCGAGAGCAGGAGCTTGACCGTTTCCCCCGGTGTCCGCACCTGCATGACAATATCGCTATGATGCGGTTGATGAATTTTGGAAATGCGTCCGCCGATACATTTATGTAATTCCCGTGTCAAGGCACGGGTCACTACGCCGTCAAATGCCACTATAGCTCACCTCTATCCTAAAAAATGCCGAGAAGGAAAAACGAATGGAGAAAATGTTTGCCAGTCACAGTGTAGCATAAAGCGGGAGAGGGAGGAATCTTGTTGTCGCCTTGCGCCTTCGGTTGACACTGCCAAGAGTTGTCTCCTATAATAAATTAACGATTTTGCGTCTGTGGAAGTGAAAATGATGGTTAGAAGCATGACAGGTTATGGACGGCAAGAGGATAGCAGGGGAACTGTGCGTTTGACTGTGGAGATTCGCGCCGTCAATCATCGGTATTCCGAGATACAGGTACGACTGCCAAAAGCTTGGAGCATGCTGGAGGATCAGGTGCGCAAGCTGGTGAGCCAGTACGTCCGAAGAGGCCGTGTCGATGTGACCATCGCGATCGACGGAAAAAGCCAGGCGGCTTCTGCTATCGATATTGACTGGCAGATGGCCGAACAGCTTGTTTCGTTGTCGCGCACGATGGCTGAGCGCTTTTCACTGGAAAGTCCGCTTGGCGTCAAGGAGCTTTTGCTCTTCCCTGGCGTGATACATACAAAAGAAACGGCAGACGACCATGACGAAGTAGCCGAATGGCTGCTGGATCAGGTACGAACTGCGGCGATCGACTTGCTTTCCATGAAAGAGGCGGAAGGCAAGCAACTGTACGCTGATTTATCCAGTCGGCTCGCACAGATTCAAGCGTGGGTGGCGGAGCTTCAACAGTTGGCTCCTATGGGGATCGAGGAACATCGAACCCGCCTGCAGCAGCGTCTGGGGGAGTGGGCCAGCCAGGTTCCGTTTGAACTGGACCTTGCGCGTGTGGCTCAAGAGGTGGCCTTTTTCGCTGACAAGAGCGATATCAGCGAGGAGATTACCCGCCTGGAAAGTCATTGTCTCCAGTTTGCAAAGCAATTGACGGCAAGCGAAGCGATCGGGCGAAAGCTGGATTTTTTGCTCCAGGAAATGAACCGGGAAGCGAATACGATTGCTTCCAAGGCGAATTACTTGCCAATCGCGCACCTCGCTGTCGAGATCAAGACCGAGCTGGAGAAAATGAGAGAGCAAGTACAGAATGTCGAGTAGCATGAAAGGATGGGCTGGGCCGTTATGGCAATCAAGCTAATCAATATCGGGTTTGGCAATATTGTGAATGCCAACCGTATCATTTCCATTGTAAGTCCGGAATCTGCCCCAATCAAACGGATCATCCAGGAAGCGCGTGATCGCAATATGCTGGTGGATGCAACGTATGGGCGCCGGACGCGCGCTGTGATTATTACGGATAGCGATCACGTCATTTTGTCGGCGGTGCAGCCGGAAACAGTGGCGCAGCGACTGACGACGAAGGATGACGAATCGGACGAATAAAGTAGGAGTGTACACAATGAGCATGGTTGATCGCGGTCTCCTTTTGATTCTCTCCGGACCTGCGGGAGTGGGCAAAGGCACGGTATGCAAGGCGCTTCGGGAAAGAATGCCCGAGCTGGTGTATTCCGTCTCGGCTACCACACGTTCTCCGCGCCCGGGCGAGGTGGAAGGAGTCAATTACTTTTTCAAGACACAGGAAGAGTTCAAGCAAATGATTGAGCAAGACGCTCTTCTGGAGTGGGCAGAATACGTAGGGAACTTCTACGGCACGCCCCGCCAATTCGTGGATGAGATGCTGGACGAAGGACGCGATGTCATTCTGGAGATCGAAGTCCAGGGCGCGCTGCAAGTGAAGGAAAGCTTTCCGCAAGGGACGTTCCTGTTCCTCGCTCCGCCTGATTTGCACGAGCTGGAAAACCGGATCGTAGGACGGGGCACGGAGACAGAGGATGTTATCCGCAAGCGGATGGAAGTAGCCCGCGCGGAAATCGAGCTGATGGATCATTACGATTACGTCGTGGTCAATGATGTTATCGAGTCTGCCTGCGATCGCATTCAGGCTATTATTACAGCCGAGCATCTGAAAAAAGATCGCCAGGTTCACAAATATCGCAAATGGTTAAAGGAGGTTGAATAGATCATGTTGTATCCATCTATTGACGAATTGACTGCGAAAGCAGAAAGCAAGTACATTTTGGTGACTGTCGCTTCCAAACGCGCGCGCCAATTGCGCGAAAACAGCGAAATGCAGGTAGTCAGACCAAAATCCAAAAAGTTTGTAGGCGTGGCTCTCGAAGAGTTTATCTCCGACGAACTGGTGCACGAGTTTTTGGACGGACGTAAATAAGAGCTTACCTTTAAAAACAACCTCCAAGCAGGTTGTTTTTTTCGGATAGGGAAGAAGAGGGGGAGTTGCAGATGATGAATACGCTCTCGGGAAAACGAATCGTGCTCGGAGTCTGTGGCGGCATTGCGGCTTACAAGGCGGCGGCGCTGACAAGCAAGCTGACACAGGCAGGGGCACAAGTGCATGTCATTTTGACGGAAAACGCCTTGAAATTCGTTCAGCCGCTGACATTTCAAGCTTTGTCGCATCTGCCGGTCTACACCGATACGTTTACGGAGCCAGACCCGCACGTCATCAGCCACATTGAGCTGGCGGACAAGGCTGACCTCGTGCTGATCGCTCCTGCCACGGCCAATGTGATCGGCAAAATCGCGAACGGAATCGCAGATGACATGCTGACGACGACCTTGCTTGCAACCAAGGCCCCGGTGATGGTCGCACCCGCGATGAATGTCAATATGTATCACCATCCGGCGGTCGCGGCGAATATGGAAAAGCTCGCGTCTTTCGGCTATCGGTTCGTGGAGCCGGGGGTAGGCTTGCTGGCGTGCGGCTGGATCGGCAAAGGGCGTCTCGCTGAACCGGAGGAAATCGTCGAAGCGGTTCAACGCTTTTTTGCCCAAGCGGACGATCAAGCAGGAGCGGCGATCAAGCAGGACTTGCTGGACAAGCACGTACTGGTGACAGCAGGGCCAACCCGGGAAAAAATCGATCCGGTTCGCTACATTACCAACCACGCCTCCGGGAAAATGGGCTATGCCATTGCCGAAGCTGCGCGCGACCGGGGAGCGAAAGTGACGCTGATCAGCGGGCCGACTTCGCTTGCCCGTCCCGCTGGTGTCGAGTTCGTAGCGGTAGAATCGGTACAGGAGATGTTCGACGCGGTCATGGAGCATCTGCCGCAAAGCGATATCGTCGTGAAGTCGGCGGCTGTATCCGATTACCGTCCGAAAACGGTGCAGGAGCATAAAATGAAAAAGGGCGACGGTCCGTTTGTCTTGGAGCTGGACAAAGCGCCGGATATTTTGAAGACGATCGGCGAGCGCAAAACGAAGCAGTTCGTGGTCGGGTTTGCTGCCGAGACGCAAGATGTTCTGCTGCATGCGCAGTCCAAACTCGAACGCAAAAATCTCGACATGATCGTGGCCAACAATGTCCTGCTGGAAGGGGCAGGAATGGGAAGCGACACGAATATCGTCACCCTTTTGACCCGGGAAGGCGAGCAAGTGGCGCTGGATAAACTGAGCAAGCGGGCGGTAGCTGACAAACTGTTTGATGCCGTGCTGTTGAAGCTGCAGCATAAGCCGCTGTCGGAGCTGTCATGATCGCTCAAGTGATTGTAGACGTGCCTGTCAATCGAACGAATCGGCCTTTTGACTACAAGGTACCGTCTTGGCTTAGTCCGCTCATCCGTGTGGGCAGCAGGGTAATCGTCCCGTTTGGCCCGCGCAAGCTGCAAGGGTATGTGACCGGAATTGTGGAACTAGCGGACGGAGAAATCGCGTCGTCCCGTTTGAAAGATGTGGAGCAAGTGCTCGACGATACGCCTCCGCTTAGCCCGGAACTGCTGGAGCTGGGCGAATGGATGTCCAAACAGTATTTGTGCCCGTGGGTGACTGCTGTTCAGGCGATGATTCCGGCTGTCCTGAAAGGAAAGTCGGAGAAATGGCTGGTCGCGACAGAGGCGTTGGACGCTGACGCATGCGGACAGTCGGGGCTTTTATGGGAACTGTCGCGAAAACGGCAACTTCCGCTGGCAGAGGTGGAAAAACAGTTTCCGGAGGAGTATTTGCTCGTTCCGGGCTGGATTTCCAGCGGACTTTTGGCGACCGAATACCAGGTGACGGATCGGATTACCCGCAAGCAGCAATCTTTTGTGCGCAGTTTGCTGGATGCATCCGGCCTGGAAGAAGCGATCCGCTCCTTGCCAGCGCGTGCCGAGCAGATGCGCCGAGCGCTCGAACTGTTTCGCATGCATGAGGGGCAAGCGTTTTCGACCCAGATGCTGCAAGCGGAGTACGGCATTAGCCGGGCGTCCTTGAAGAGTTTGGAGGCAAAAGGCATTCTCGTCATTGAGCAGGTGGAAGTGTACCGCGATCCATACGCCAATCGGCGCTTTTCCGAGAAGCCGAAGCCGGAATTTACCCCGCTCCAGCAGCAGGTTTTGGCACCGATTTTGCAATCTATAAAAATGGGGATTTACTCCTCGTACTTGCTGCACGGGGTTACGGGCAGCGGCAAGACAGAAGTGTACCTGGAGGCGATCGAACAGACGCTGGCAAAAGGGCGCGAGGCGATTTTTCTCGTTCCGGAAATCTCTTTGACGCCGCAGATGGTGGAGCGGTTCAAAGCGCGCTTCGGGGCCGATGTTGCCGTCCTGCACAGTGCCTTGTCCCAAGGGGAGCGGTACGACGAGTGGCGCAAAATCATTCGCAATCAAGTAAAAGTCGTGGTGGGCGCACGCTCGGCCATTTTTGCTCCTTTTCGCAATGTCGGCCTGATCGTGATCGACGAAGAACATGAAAGCTCCTACAAGCAAGAGGAGACACCTCGTTACCACGCGCGGGAGGTTGCGCTCTGGCGGGCGAAAAGAAACGATGCTGTCCTGATTATGGGAAGCGCGACTCCGGCTTTGGAGACGTATGCGCTGGCTACGCGTGGCCGCTACGGCCTGTTGCAAATGCCAGACCGCGTCGGAAATCGCCCGATGCCGCAGGTGCACGTCGTCGATATGCGCGAAGAGCTGCAAGTCGAGAATCGCTCGATGTTCAGCCGGAAGCTGCATGCGATGATTGCGGATCGTCTGCAAAAAGAGGAGCAGATGGTCATTTTCCTCAATCGCCGCGGCTTTTCCACGTTCGTCATGTGCCGTTCGTGCGGCTATACGATGCGCTGCATTCATTGCGACATCTCGCTTACCTACCATAAAACGAACCATACGGCGCGCTGCCACTACTGCGGCTACACGATCGCCCAGCCCACCCATTGCCCGGAATGCCAGAGCGAGCATATCCGCTTTTTCGGGACGGGAACGCAAAAAGTCGAAGCCGAGCTTGCCAAGCTGTTTCCAGGCATTCGCGTCATTCGCATGGATGTGGACACGACCTCGCGAAAAGGCGCACATGAGGAGCTGTTGAACAAATTCCGCAACGGACAGGGCGATGTGCTGCTGGGAACGCAAATGATCGCCAAAGGACTCGATTTTCCGCGGGTGACGCTGGCAGGCATTATCGCGGCGGACAGCTCGCTGCATTTGCCTGATTTTCGCGCGGCGGAAAAGACGTTCCAACTGCTGACCCAGGTAGGCGGACGCGCCGGTCGGCACGAACTGGAAGGCGATGTCGTCATCCAGACGTACACGCCGGAGCATTACAGCATCGTCCACGCCACCCGGCACGACTATCCGGCTTTTTATCACGATGAAATGTTGCAGCGCAGACGCACGGGATACCCTCCGTATTTCCGGCTGGTGCTGATCACGTTCAGCCATGAGGAAGTGCCTGTCGTAATACGCGGCGCCCACACCTTGGCAGACTTTTTGCGCCCGCGGCTTGCCCAAACGACGATCTTGCTTGGGCCTGTCGCTTCGCCCATCGCGCGCGTGAAGGATAGATTTCGCTTTCAGATCATGCTAAAATATCGGGATGAACCGCAACTGTCTGACTTGCTTGCTCAGGCGACAGCGGCATTTGAAGAATGGAACAAACAGCAGAAAGTATTGATGACGATTGACGTCGATCCATACGTATTGCTTTAGGGAGGATATGATTCACATGGCGATTCGCACAATTGTAAAACATCCAGATCCGATTTTGCGTGAAAAAGCGATCAAAGTGACCAAGTTCAATTCGAACCTGCACAAGCTTTTGGACGATATGGCTGACACGATGTACGATGCAGACGGCGTAGGTCTGGCTGCACCGCAAGTAGGGATTTCCAAGCGCGTGATTGTGATGGACTGCGGAGACGGACTGATCGAAATCGTCAACCCGGAAATCGTCGAGCACAAAGGCGAGCAGTTTGACTATCCGGAAGGCTGCCTGAGCATCCCGGGACTGCGCGGAGACGTTCGCCGCCACAAATGGATCAAGCTGCACGGGCAAGACCGCTTCGGAAACGAGATCGAGCTGGAGGCAGACGATCTTTTGTCCCGTTGCGCCCAGCATGAGATCGACCACTTGAACGGCGTCCTGTTCATCGATGTAGCCGACAAGGTGTATCAGGTGAACCCGGAAGAGGAAGGGGAATAATCGATTTGAAAGATGCTCGCATCCTGTTTATGGGTACGCCTGACTTCGCGGTGTCGAGCCTGAATGCGCTCATCGAAGCAGGCTATAACGTGATTGGAGTCGTTACGCAACCGGATCGTCCCGTAGGACGCAAGCAAGTGCTGACGCCGCCCCCCGTCAAGGAGGCGGCTTTGCGTCATGGACTTGCTGTGTTGCAGCCGGAAAAAATCAAGGCGGAAGAAGCTTTGGAAGAAGTGCTCGCGCTGTCTTTTGATCTGATTGTCACGGCGGCATACGGGCAAATTTTGCCGAAGCGCTTGCTGGATGCTCCGCGCTTTGGCTGCATCAACGTGCACGCTTCGCTTTTGCCGAAATATCGCGGTGGCGCGCCGATTCACAAATCAATCGTCGACGGCGAAGCCGAGTCCGGCGTGACGATCATGTACATGGTAGAAGCGCTCGATGCGGGAGATATGCTGTCCAAGGTCGTAGTGCCGATCGAGGAGCGCGATACGGTCGGGCTGTTGCATGACAAGCTGGCGGTAGCGGGTGCCCAGCTTTTGCTGGAGACGGTGCCTCGTTTGCTGGCCGGAGAGATTCAGCCGGAAGCGCAAGACCATTCGGCAGCGACATTTGCCCCGAACATCAAGCGGACGGATGAAAAAATCGACTGGACGAAAACCGCTACGCAAATCTACAACCAGGTGCGCGGCTTGAACCCGTGGCCTGTCGCCTTCACGACTTGCGAAGGCAAAGTGTGGAAGCTGTGGTGGGTGGAAAAAAGGCTGGAGGCTGGCGGCGGATACGAGCCGGGCACGATTATCGCCCGCGAAGAGGACGGATTGGTCATCGCCTGCGGAAGCGGCGCGGTAAAAGTAACCGAGTTGCAGCCAGAAGGCAAAAAACGGATGAGTGCTCTCGACTTTTTGCGCGGAGCGGGCAGCAGCATTGAAATCGGCACAAAGGTAGGAGAATAGTCCGTGGCAAAAAAGGGAGCAAGAGATATTGCGCTAGACGTTTTGAATCGGGTAGAGGAGCATAAGTCGTACAGCAATCTGGAGCTGAGAGGCGTTCTGGATCGCGCGCAGCTCAGTGCGGCGGATACGGGATTGGTGACCGAGCTGGTATACGGGACGATCCAGCGCAAGCTGACACTCGATCATGTTTTGTCCCATTTTGTCGGGAACAAAAAGCTGCAGATGTGGGTGCGCAACTTGCTTCGTCTGAGTTTGTACCAAATTCGTTTCCTCGACCGCATTCCAGAGCGCGCCGCTGTTCACGAGGCTGTAGAAATGGCCAAGCGTCGCGGACATCAAGGGATTGCCTCGATGGTGAACGGGGTTTTGCGCAATGTACTGCGCCAGCCGGATGTGTGGGAGCGTTTGCCAAAAGGCGACCGCGCCGCACAAATTTCCGTTGCGCATTCCCATCCGGAATGGCTCGTCCGCGAGTGGCTGAAAGTGTACGGCGAAGAAGCGACGATCGCGATTTGCGAAGCCAACAACCGCACGCCGCACAGCTCGATCCGCAGCAACTCGCTGAAAACAACGGTCAGTGAACTGCTGGACAAGCTTGCGCAAGAGGAAGCGGTAGCGCAGCCGTCTGCCCTGAGCCCGCAAGCGATCGTGGTGGCTGGCGGACACGTGGCCGGATCGCGTTTGTTCCGGGAAGGGTTTTTTACGATCCAAGATGAAAGCTCGATGCTGGTTGCCCCTGCACTCGCTGCCAAGCCAGGCATGCGCGTGCTCGATGCATGTGCGGCTCCGGGCGGCAAGACGACGCATATAGCGGAGCTGATGGAAAATCGCGGACAAATTATCGCCAGCGATTTGCATCCGCACAAGCGCGAGCTGATTGCCCAAACCGCCAAGCGGCTGGGGATCACGATTATCGAGCCGATTACAAGCGACGCGCTCGATTTGCCAGACAGAGGACTCGGGACATTTGACCGGATTTTGCTGGATGCACCGTGCTCCGGTTTTGGCGTCATCCGGCGCAAGCCCGACTTGAAGTGGAACAAAACACCCGAGGACGTGCGGGCGATTGCCCAGCTCCAGTACGAGCTGCTCAAGGCATTGGCTCCGATGCTTGCGCCAGAAGGTGTGCTCGTCTACAGTACGTGCACGATTGAGCCAAAGGAAAACCAGGAAATTGTCCAGCGCTTCGTCAAAGAGCACCCGGAGTTTGTTTTGGATGATACGCTTGGGCAAGACTTGCCTGACGCCGTTCGCAATCAAGTGGACGAGTCTGGTGCCTGCGTGCAGATTTTGCCTCAGCATTTTGACAGTGACGGCTTCTTTATCGCGCGATTGAAACGAAAAGGATAGCAAGGGAGGGGTGGCGTGCCAATTGCGGAAAATGCCACTCCTTTGCCTTTGTTTGCGCATGTGCGGATTGGTTTACACTAGGAAAAGGGACGCATTTCTGAAATGGATGCCAAAACCGTTTGAAGCGTGACGCGTGGCGAGGTACAATGATAGAATGATAATTTGTGCAAGCAATGATTTTGAGGATGTGGAAAAGAAATGCCATTCACGACATTTACAAGCGCTAAGCCGCTTATTTACAGCTTGACCCAAGACGAAATGAAAGAGTGGCTCATCAGCGTAGGTGACAAGGCTTTTCGCGCCCAGCAAATTTTTGACTGGCTGTACGTAAAGCGTGTGACTTCCTTTGATGAGATGAGCAACCTGTCCAAAGACTTGCGGCAGAAGCTTGCTGAGACATTCCGTCTGGACTCTTTGACAGAAATTACGCACCAGCAATCAACGGATGGCACAATCAAGTTTTTGTTCCAGCTCGTTGACGGGCACGCAATCGAAACGGTCATCATGCGCCACAGCTACGGAAACAGCATCTGTGTGACGACGCAGGTCGGATGCCGGATCGGCTGCACGTTCTGCGCCTCCACGCTCGGCGGATTGAAGCGCAACTTGGATGCAGGCGAGATCGTTTCCCAGGTGCTGATGGCCCAGCGCAGACTGGATGCCGATGGGGAACGCGTCAGCCACGTCGTAGTGATGGGGATTGGCGAACCGTTCGAGAACTTCGAGAGCTTGATGGCTTTTCTGTCCATCATCAACGACAACCGCGGGCTGAACATCGGCGCTCGTCACATTACCGTTTCTACCAGTGGGATCGTGCCGAAGATTTACGAGTTTGCCGAACGCGGCGGACAAGTCAATCTCGCTATTTCCCTGCACGCTCCGAATACAGAGCTGAGAAGCAAGCTGATGCCGATCAACCGCGGCTTCCCGCTTGACAAGCTGATGGAGGCGTGCCGTCATTACATCAACAAAACGGGCCGCCGGATCAGCTTCGAGTACGGTCTGTTCGGAGGCAAAAACGATCAGCCTGAACACGCCGAAGAGCTGGCGGAGCTGATTGGAGACATGCTGTGCCACGTCAACCTGATTCCGGTCAACTACGTGCCGGAGCGCGACTACGTGCGCACGCCGCGCAACGAAATTTTTCAGTTCAAACGCATCTTGGATGAAAAGGGAATCAATGTGACCATCAGACGCGAGCAAGGCAGCGATATCGCCGCTGCCTGCGGTCAGCTGAGGGCACAACACGCTAAAGAAACCGTGGGGTGAAGCCATGGAAATCGCGATGAAATCCCATGTCGGCCGCGTCCGCCAGGTAAATGAGGACTACTATGCCTGTGTTGCCGATCTGAACGGACGCGTGCTGGCCATTGTTGCAGACGGTATGGGCGGGCATCAGGCTGGAGACATTGCCAGCCGCCTTGCCGTTGAGCGAATAGTAAAAGAACTGCGGCACCTGGATGGACAGCTTGACGCGGAAGATGCGCGCGAGCAGTTGATGAATGCTGTCCTGGCCGCGAATAAAGAAGTGTACGATTACGCTTTGAATCATCCGGAGTGCAGCGGGATGGGAACGACAGTAGTGGCCGCGCTGCTTGGCGAAACATCTGTCATTACGGCCCATATTGGCGACAGCCGCCTGTACGTGTACAACGCAGACGGACTGGTCATGAAAACAGAGGACCACTCTCTTGTGAACGAGCTTTTGAAAAGCGGACAAATCACGGAAGAGGAAGCTTCTGTCCATCCACACCGAAACGTCATTATGCGTTCGCTCGGCACCGAGCCGGATGTGTTGATTGATCTGGGGCACTTTGAATGGGCGAAGGGCGATATCGTCCTCATTTGCTCAGACGGCCTCAGCAACAAGGTAGCCCATGCCTCTTTGGAAAATTGGTTGCAGAAACAGATATCGTTGCAAGCGAAAGTGGACGGTCTGGTGCAAGAAGCGCTGGAAGCCGGTGGGGAAGACAACATTACGCTGGTCGCTGTCCAAAAAAAGCTTGACGTCGGTCAGAAAGAGGGGTGAGAGAGATGGAAGGTCAACGACTGGGAGGACGGTACCAATTGGAATCCCGCGTCGGCGGAGGCGGTATGGCGATCGTATACAAAGCGAGAGATCTGATACTGAATCGTCCAGTGGCCGTCAAGGTGCTGCGTTCGCAGTTTGGTACAGATGAAGACTTTGTGAACCGGTTCCGGCGTGAAGCTCAGGCAGTAGCAAGCTTGTCTCACCCCAATGTGGTCGGGGTTTACGACGTAGGCCAGGAAGGCGACACGCATTACATGGTGATGGAGTACATAGAAGGCTACACGCTGAAAGAAGTGATTATCCAGCGTGGGGCATTGCCGGTGGAAGAGGCTGTGCGCATCGCCGAACAAATTTGCGATGCACTCGATCATGCGCACCAGAACCAGATTATTCATAGAGACATCAAGCCGCACAATATCATGATCGGCAAAAACGGTCGGGTGAAGGTAACGGACTTCGGAATTGCGCGAGCAGTTACTTCTGCTACCATAACCCACACCAACGCCATGCTTGGCTCTGTCCATTATTTTTCGCCAGAGCAGGCGCGTGGCGGGATTACAGGGGAAAAGTCGGATATTTACTCGTTGGGGATTGTCTTGTACGAAATGGTGACGGGAGAGCTGCCGTTTTCCGGGGATTCCCCGATTTCCGTGGCGCTCAAGCATTTGCAGGAACCGCTGCCTGAACCGCGCCAGGTGAATCCGAACATCCCGCAGAGCGTGGAAAACGTGATTTTGAAAGCATTGGTCAAGGACCCGTTTTTGCGGTACGCCTCGGCCCGCGAAATGCTTGAAGATTTGGAGACGTGCCTGTTTCCGGAACGGTTGAACGAAGAAAAGCTGACGTTTCCGATTGATGAAGAGATGACGCGTGTCGTCCCGATTATTACGCCGGAAATGATGGAAGGGCACACGCACGGACGGACCGGAGGCGGACAGCGCAGCCGCCAGGAGCCGAACGGAGACGACGAGGAGCAAAGACCCCAGAAAAAATGGTGGGTGAAGGCGCTGCTCTGGGTCGGCGGAATCGGACTGTTTTTCGTGCTGGCGTTCTTCGGATTCAACTTCCTGTTGAACGTCGTGCCATCTGTCCCGGAGGTGCCCGTCCCTTATGTGGAAGGAACCGAAGTGTCCTTGGCTGAGAAAAAGATTCAGGAAGCGAATCTCGTTCCGCAAATCGTCGAGGAAGCGAACGATACGATGGAAAAAGGAATGGTCATCAGGCAAGACCCGGCTCCGCCGATGAGGTTGAAGGAAAAGGCCGTCGTCACCTTGTACGTCAGCAAAGGCCAAGAGCTGATCGACATGCCGAACCTGATCACCTTGCCGCGGGCAACGGCGGAAGAGACGTTGAAAAAGAATGGCTTCAAGCTGGAATCGGTCAAGTTCGTCGAAGAAGAGGACGACAAGGCCGAGGTGGGAACCGTCATCAAGCAGTCGCCGGAAGCAAATGAGAAGGTGTATGCAGGAAAAACAAGCGTGACGGTGACGATCAGCAAAGGAAAAGCGTTCGTGACCATGCCGGATGTACGCGGCAAATCGGTCGAAGCGGCGCAAGTGGAGCTGTTCAAAAAAGAGCTCAACGTCGGGGAAATCAAGAAAGTGCCTACGTACTCGACCGACAAAGAGGGGGAAGTGCTGAGCACCCATCCTTATGACCCGGGCATGCAAGTGCAAAAAGGGGTGGCTGTCCCGCTGACCGTCAGCAACGGACAGTATCCGCAGGACGCCAAGTCCGCCGTCGCGCCTGTGTACGTCGAAGTCGTGCCTGGCGAGACGCTGGAAGTGAAGATTGAAGTGACAGACGCGCGCGGCGATGCAAAAGTGCTCTACCAGGAGGCGATTGCCGAGAACAAGGAATACGACGTTCCGGTAGTCGTATCGCCACAAAAAGACGCGCTGGTCAAAGCAACGGTCAAAAGGCAGAACGAAACCGAATTTAAGGAATACCAAACGATTCCGATCTCGTACAACAGCCTGCCGTAAAACAAGTGGAGGGACATGAATGCCAGAGGGACGGATTGTGAAAGCGCTGAGCGGCTTTTACTATGTAGCCGATGAAGGGCGCATCTACAGTTGCCGTGCAAGAGGGCTGTTCAAGAAAAAAGATGCCAAGGTCAACCCGCTTGTAGGCGACTGGGTCGTCTACGATGCGATCAACGAAGAAGAAGGCTATGTGATGGAGGTGGGCGAAAGGACCAATGAACTGGTCCGCCCGCCCATTTCCAATGTAGATCAGGCCGTCCTCGTCTTTTCCATGTACAAGCCGATGTTCAGTCCGCTTCTTTTGGACAAGTTTTTGGCTCATACGGAGCATGTCGGGATTGAGTCCGTCATCGTGCTGTCCAAGGCTGATCAGGTGCCGCAGGAAGAAGTGGACGCGATTGTGCAAAAATACGAGAAGATCGGCTATCGCGTGATCCCGACCTCGACCGTGGACGAACGCGGGCTGCACGAGGTTCGCGAGATTTTGCACGACCGGATTACCGTTTTCGCCGGGCAGTCAGGGGTAGGCAAATCATCGCTGATCAATACGCTGTTTCCCGGTGTCAGTCTCCAGACTGGAGACGTCAGCGAAAAGCTGGGCCGAGGAAAGCATACGACCCGCCACGTAGAGCTGATTCCGCTGGACGGGGGCGGATATGTAGCCGATACGCCAGGCTTCAGCTCGCTCGAGTTCATCGATTTTACCGAGCTGGATCTGGCAGAGTCGTTCCGCGATTTCGCCGAGCTTAGTGCGGATTGCAAGTTCCGCGGCTGTCTCCACGTGAGCGAGCCGTCTTGCGCCGTACAGGAGGCGCTGGCTGCGGGCGAGCTGTGCGAAGAGCGCTATGCCCACTACAAACAGTTCCGTGAAGAGCTGAAAGAATATCAACGGAGGAACAAACCATGGTAAAAATCGCACCTTCTATCCTGTCAGCGGATTTTGCCCGTCTGGGCGAGGAGATTCTCGATGTCGAGCGCGGGGGAGCAGACTGGATTCACGTCGATGTCATGGACGGACATTTTGTGCCAAACATTACGATCGGGCCATTGATCGTCGAGGCGATTCGCCCTGTGACCAAGCTGCCGCTGGATGTTCATTTGATGATTGAAGAACCGGACCGCTACATCCCGCAGTTTGCCAAAAGCGGTGCAGACTGGATCACGGTTCATCAGGAAGCGTGCCGCCACCTGCACAGATCGCTCTACCTGATCAAAGAGCAGGGCGTAAAAGCGGGTGTAGTCCTGAATCCGGCCACTCCGGTTTCGACGATCGAGCCTGTGCTTGCTGACTTGGACATGGTCTTGCTGATGACAGTCAATCCGGGTTTTGGCGGCCAGAAATTCATTCACAGCGTCGTTCCGAAAATCAAGGAGCTGCGCCAGTTGCTGAATGAACGCGGACTGGGCCATGTCGAGATCGAAATCGACGGCGGGGTCAACGTGGAAACGGCTCGCCTGTGCGAAGAAGCGGGGGCAACTGTGCTCGTCGCCGGAAGTGCCGTATTCAACCAGCAAGACCGGGCGAAAGCGATCTCTGCCATCCGCGGATAAAAAGCATAGCAAAAAGCCGACTGCCATTTTTCGAGCAGTCGGCTTTTTTCGTGGGAAGCGAGCGTCAGGGCTGATCAGAGGTTACGTACGTGCCAGCAACCAAGTCGTGAATGGCTCGCTTGTCTTTTCGCACACAGACCATGACCAGACTGACAAGCGCAGCGATGCCAAATGTGATGCCGTAAATGAGCATCATGCCGACCAGCACGCGCAAAAGCATCGTGCCGATTCCGACGCGTTCCCCGTCTACGCGGGCGATGCGCACGCCGACAATTCTTTTGCCGACCGTGTAGCCGTACCAGAACACCGGAACGAGCAGGCTGTATAAAGTCGAGATCAGATTGGTCACGATGTTGCCTTCTGTATCCCCAGTAATGAGGTAGCTGATGAGAGCAAGAGGCACGCCAATAATCAGGCCGTCCAGCAAGGATGCTCCGAGACGCCGCCAAAAACCGACGGGATTGCTTGGCACTGGTGCAACGTTTTCCATATGTACCCTTCCTTTCATTGTAGGCTAGGGAATATATATGTCTGATCTCTTGAAAGTATTTCACGAAACAAGCCTGCCGATTCTCCGGTGCCTGAGCAGGCAGGGGAGCGGCTTTACAGGGCCGTAAGCAGGCGAAGCAAGACCGCAACCCGTCCCGGAATCGCATCGAGGACGATGTGCTCGTGCGAAGCGTGTGCGCCATCCCCGACAGGACCAAGCCCATCGAGTGTCGGGCATCCGGCGTCTGCGGCAAAATTGCCGTCGCTGGTTCCGCCTACGCCCTGTTCTGTCAGCTCGAAGCCTTCCAGACGCGCTTGCTCCTGAGCCAGTAAAAACAGTTTCTCGGTGCCAGCGTTTCGCTCCATCGGAGGCTTGGCAATCCCGCCTTCGAGTTTCAGCCCCGCGCCGGGCAGAACAGGTGCAAGCTGATTCATCAATCGGGTAATTCGCTCTGCTTCCGCACGGCTCTCGATGCGAACATCGATTTCTGCCATCGCCCAGTCAGGTACGACGTTGGAGACGCTGCCTCCTTTGATCGTGCCGACAGACAACGTAGTGCCAGCCGCATAATCGGTAAACGACTGAATCGCCAGGACGTGATGCGCCAGTTCTTCGATAGCATTTACCCCGATAGCGTGGTCGTTGCCCGAATGAGCGGCTCGTCCTGTTGCCGTCAGGAAAAATTCCCCGCCGCCTTTGCGGCTTGTCTTCAAGGAACCGTCTCCTGCCGCTGGCTCCAGAACCAGCGTGTATTTGCTTCGCTTGGCTTCCGCTCTGATCAACTGTTCGGAGGAGACGCTGCCGATCTCTTCGTCCGTGTTCCAGAAAAAGACGAGCTTTTTGGACAGCGGCAGCCCATGCGAGATAATCGCGCGCAGAGCGAAGTAGGCGAAGACGATCCCCGACTTCATATCGTACGTGCCAGGCCCGTACAGACGCCCGTTTTCCTCGCGCAAAGGCTCTTTTTGCAACGTGCCGATCTCTTTCACAGTATCGAAATGACCGAGTATGAGCACTTGCTCCTCGCCTTCGCCGTATTCGATGCGGAGCTGATCGCCGTACGTTTGTTGCGGCAGGCGCTCGACGCGGCAGCCAAGCTCGCGGAAACGCTCTGCGATATACAGGCCCAGTCGATCAACAGCTTCCTTGTTGTGAGTCGGTGTCTCCATTTCCACGTAGGTGCGCAGCTCGTCGACCATGTCCGGGAGCTGCTCGCGAAAGTAGGACGTCCAATTCGTACTCATCTTATTTCCTCCTTTATGTACGAGCTTTTCATACTGCACTATAAATCTTCTCTCCTGTTTTCGCCAGAGAAAAATCCGCGAAGCCGTCACGATATTTGCCGAGGTTGGGCATACTAGGCGAAGCAGCAAGCACCGTGAGAAAAAGGGGGAGAGTGATTTGTGTGTAAAATTCTGTATTTTGCATAATTAGCAGATGGTGAAAAAATGATTGAAATTGTTTAGTAAATGATTAAAATAGTCATTATCCTGCATAAATATAAGTTGTTGTGCAAAATATTTAAGTCAAGCATGGCTGCTTTTGCAGTAAATCATTTTACCGGGGGTACACAATGAAAAAACGGACTTCAATTCTTTCTCTTGCAGTAACTTCTCTTTTGGCAGCGGCTATGATCGCAGGATGCGGTACGGGAAATCAGCCTCAGACGGGCGCAGGACAGGGGCAACCGGCTGGCCAAGGACAAGCAGGAGAGAAAAAGACGCTGATCATGGCGACGTCTGCTGACTACAAACCGTATGAATACCACGACCTGACAAGCGGAAAAGACGAAATTGTCGGCTTCGACATTGACATTGCCAAATACATCGCAAATGAGCTTGGCTACGAAGTGCAAGTGACAGACATGAACTTCGACGGACTGGTTCCGGCGCTGCAAACCAATCGCGCAGACTTCGTTATGGCAGGCATGACGCCGACACCGGAGCGCCAGAAAAACGCGGAGTTCTCCGATATTTACTACGATGCGAAAAACACGCTTGTCTCCAAAAAAGAAAGCAACATTACAAAGCCGGAGCAATTGGCTGGCAAAAAAATCGCGGTTCAGCTCGGTTCCATCCAGGAAGAAGCAGCCAAAGAGATGAGCAAAACGGTACAAGGCTTGCAAGTCACTTCCCTCAACAAGCTGGGTGAGATCGTGGAAGAAGTGAAAACAGGTCGTGTCGATGCGGCAATCATCGAGGACCATGTGGCAAAAAGCTTCGTCGAGAGCAATCCTGGCCTGCAATTCACGACGCTCGAAACAGACGAAACAAACGGCTCCGCCATCGCTTTTCCAAAAGGCTCTCCGCACGTAGCGAAGTTTAACGAAGTCATCAAGAAAATGAAGGAAAACGGAGAAATGGACAAGCTGATCCAAAAATGGTTCGCTCAATAATCTCTGGTCATAACGAAGTAACTACTACGCAACGTAGCAAGAGGTGAGAACGGGCATGAATTTGGATTTTGCGCAAATCGTGCCCTATATCCCTTTCATTTTGCAGGGGATAAAGGGCACGCTGCTTGTTACATTGATTTCCGTCGTACTGGGTTTCGTCTGGGGTTCGATCCTCGCACTCATCAAAATTTCTAAATTCGGACCGCTGAACTGGCTCGCTATCGCGTATACGTCCGTTTTTCGCGGCACGCCGCTGATTTTGCAGCTGACCTTTGTTTACTTTGCGACCCCGCAGCTTACCGGCTACAATATTTCGCAGCTGGAAGCGGCTGTCCTGACGTTTACGCTGAACTCGGGCGCGTACATATCAGAGACGATTCGCGGCGGAATCATGGCGGTCGACAAAGGCCAGTGGGAAGCGGCCAAAGCGCTCGGCATTCCGTACCGCCGGATGATGCTCGACATCATTTTGCCACAGGGCATCAAGAACATCCTGCCTGCGCTGGTGAATGAGACGATTGCGCTGCTGAAGGAATCGGCGCTGGTCTCCACGATTGGCTTGTCCGACATCATGCAAAATGCAAACGTGGTAAAAGGGGCCATCTTCCGCTACTTTGAGCCATACATTATCGCCGGCACCTTGTACTATGTCATGGTCATGATGTTGACATGGGTGGCGCGCGTTGTGGAACGGAGGATGAGACGCAGTGATTAAGATCGAGAACATTACCAAGTCTTTCGGGCAACTAAACGTACTCAAGGGCATCTCCACCGAGATCGGCAAAGGGGAAGTCGTGGCGATCATCGGGCCGTCCGGCTCGGGAAAATCCACGCTTTTGCGCTGCATGAATTTGCTGGAGGTGCCAACCAGCGGCAAAATCGCGATCAACGGTCAAGACATTACCGATCCAAACGCGAATGTGATGGCGATTCGCCAGCAGATCGGGATGGTGTTCCAGCATTTTCACCTGTTCCCGCACATGACGGTGCTCAGCAACCTGACGTATGCGCCGATGAAGGTGAAGGGCATGGCAAAAAGCGAAGCAGAGAAGAAGGCAAGAGAGCTTTTGGCGCGTGTCGGTCTGGCTGACAAAGCCGACGTGTTCCCGTCCCGCTTGTCCGGTGGACAAAAGCAGCGGGTGGCGATTGCCCGCTCGCTCGTTATGGAGCCGCAAATCATGCTGTTTGACGAGCCGACTTCCGCGCTCGACCCGGAAATGGTCAAAGAGGTGCTGGAAGTCATGAAAGGGCTGGCTCATACCGGGATGACGATGGCGATTGTGACGCACGAGATGCGTTTTGCCGAAGAAGTTTCTGATCGCATTCTGTTCATCGATGATGGCCGACTCTTGGAAGAGACGCCTCCGAAAGAGTTTTTTCAAAATCCGAAAAGCGAACGGGCCAAGCAGTTTCTGGAGAAAGTTCGCTAGTGGAAAAAAGTCGCGGTGCCGCTTTGGGGCTGCGGCTTTTCTCTTTGACAGGGGCATGCACTTGGGCTAGAATCAGGTTGATTTGGAATGTTCATTAGGTTATAAGGAGTGAAGATAGTTGGATCGACAACGCTTGATCATCTTGCTGGAAATGGCGATGATGGCTGCGCTCGCTTTCGTGTTTAGCCAGATTAAAGTTTTTGAAATGCCACAGGGCGGTTCTGTCTCGCTGGTCATGGTGCCGATTGCGCTGATCGCTGTCCGCCGCGGTTTGACCGCAGGCGTCGTGACGGGCACGCTCGTCGGGTTGCTGCAGCTCATGCTGGGAAGCACGCTGGTAAACCCTGTGCAGGTGCTGCTGGATTATCCGCTGGCATTCGCCTTCCTGGGGTTGACGGGACTGGTTCGCTTGTCCCGCTATGAAAAGAAACAGCAACGGGTTGCCGTGCTCTGGGGCGGCTTGCTCATCGGCGTGCTCGGCCGTCTGGCTTGCCATTTTACTTCCGGCGTCATCTGGTTTGGGCAGTATGCGCCTGAAGGCATGAATGTGGCGCTGTACTCGTTTGTTTACAACATCACTTACCTCATTCCCGAAATGATCATCGCGGGAGTGGTCTTGTCAGTCGTGCTGGGCAGCGCTTCCCAACTGTTGTTCCCTGCGCGAGACAGAGTAGCTTAGTTGGACCTGCATAAATGGCACAGCGGATTCATAATGTAATCAGGCAGCAATCATGTTGCCTGATTTTTTGTTTTGTCGTGGCGCGATTCCACGGGAGTTTTTGGTGGACATCGACATTTTCGCGTGGCAGGATACATGTTTATCCGACAGCAGAATATGATGTAATATGCACGTTTGGGAGAACACCTAAAGGAGGTGCACAATGAAATGGGATTGCGCTCCTATCGCCTGCGACAGGGGGGCGCCTTGCGACGTGTTCTCGGGGTTGCGTTGGCTGTCGGGGGAATCACCATTTTCCTGTACATGGCACCTCCGTGGGTTTGGTATAGCCTGTTGGCGGCGGCACTCATGGGGGCAGGCTGGTTTTTGTATCGTGGGAAGTAATTTCGGTGAGGAGGGGTAGCATGCGGTTTTACACCATCAAGTTGCCGAAGTTCCTGGGTGGCATGATTCGCGGCATCATCGAGGCATTCAACAAGAAAAAATGAAGACGCGGCCTCCTTCATGAAAAGATGGAAAAGGAACGTCGGAGAAATGCAAAAAAGCACCTCGAGGGTGCTTTTTTTCGCGTCGTTTAGAAAAACTATACGCGAGTTACGAGACCGGATTTCAGTGCTCGAGTGCTTACATAAACGCGCTTCGGTTTACCGTTAACGAGAATGCGCACTTTTTGTACGTTGACACCCCAAGTGCGGCGAGTTGCGCGCATGGAGTGGGAGCGAGCGTTTCCAGCTTTTGCAGATTTACCTGTTACAAAACAACGACGTGCCATTACAATCCACCTCCCTTGTTGCATCTAAACGGGATTTCCTTGATGGGAAATACAAATACTCGATTATATTAGCACATGATTGCTGTCAATTGCAATACTTGACAAGATGATTTGCCAGCTCTTTCTCATAGGGTTGGTAGGATCGACAAAACGCTTCATTTCTCACATCCGTTAGTGTAGAATTGAGGGAAGCATGGGTACGCTTACCTATGAGGCAAGCTGTTTAACAGAGGAGGAGTCCTTCAATGACAGTGGAAATGAGCACATCATTAGGAAAAATTGATGTTACAGAGGACGTAATTGCACGAATTGCCGGAGGCGCAGCCATGGAAGTTTTCGGGCTGGTGGGCATGGCTTCCCGCAAGGCGTTGAAAGATGGAATTGCCGAGCTTCTTGGCCGCGACAACCTGAGCAAAGGTGTCGTCGTGCACAATACGAACGGCGAAGTGGTTTTGGACATGCATATTATCGTCAGCTATGGCGTGAAAATTTCCGAGGTGGCAGGCAACGTGCAACGCCGCGTGAGATATACCTTGGAGCAAACGGTAGGCATCGACGTCACTGCCGTAAACATCTTCGTGCAGGGAGTTCGTACAGACAGAGATTCGTAAGGAGGAACATCAGTTGGTACATACGCATCTAGATGGCGTGCTGTTTAGCCGGATGGTTTACCTGGGGGCGAACCTATTATCCGACAACGTCAGAGTAGTAGATGGCTTGAACGTTTTTCCGGTGCCGGATGGCGATACGGGGACAAACATGAATTTGACTTTCACATCCGGTGTGGATGAGCTGAGACGCAAGGAATCTCCCCGCATCTCGGACAGTGCTGCTGCTCTGGCAAAAGGTCTTTTGATGGGAGCGCGGGGGAACTCCGGTGTCATTTTATCGCAGCTTTTCCGTGGCCTGAGCAAATCAGTCAATGGAAAAGACGAGGTGAACGCCCGTCAATTTGCCGATGCCTTGAAAGCAGGTGTGGACGCTGCGTACCAAGCAGTGATGAAGCCTGTGGAAGGCACGATTTTGACTGTTGCCCGCGAAGCGGCGGAGATGGCTGTGCGTGCAGCGCGCACGTCAGATGATATTGTCTCTGTAATGGAAAAAACGTACGAGCAGGCGCAAGCTACGCTCTTGCGCACGCCAGAAATGCTGCCTGTACTCAAAGAAGTGGGCGTCGTCGATTCAGGCGGACAGGGCCTTCTGTTTATTTATGAAGGGTTCTTGCGCGCCCTGCGCGGCGAGGAATTTGCCGAGCGCGGAGAACAAGCCAAGCCGTCCGTGCGCCCGGAAGAGCTGGACAAGCTGATTTCCGAACAGCACAATGCACAAGTCCATCTGAAAACGGAGGACATCAAGCACGGCTACTGCACGGAATTTATGGTTCATGTCACACATAGCACAGAGCCGAACAAAAAGCCGTTTTCCGAGCTGTTGTTCCGCGGTCATCTGGATACGATGGGCGACTCGCTCCTGGTGGTTTCCGACGACGAAATCGTCAAAGTACATATTCATGCAGAGCATCCGGGCCAAGTGTTGCAATACGCGCAACAGTTCGGAAGCCTGCACCGGATCAAAATCGAAAACATGCGCGAGCAGCATGCGAACATACTCAAAGCGGAAGAGGGCAAAAGCGAGGCGAAGGCGGCAGAGCCAGCTGTCCAGCCTGCGAGTGAACAGCTCCCTTACGGATTGATTGCAGTCGCTGCGGGCGAAGGCATCGCCAAAATTTTGCGCAGCATGGGTGTGCATGTCGTGGTCGAGGGCGGCCAGACGATGAACCCGAGCACAGAAGATTTCATGAAAGCTGTCGCAGGACTGTCTGCCCAGCACATCATCATATTGCCAAACAACAGCAACATTATTATGGCGGCACAACAGGCTGCCGCACTCGCAGAGGTTCCGGTTACTGTCGTGCCGACGAAGAGCGTTCCGCAAGGTTTGGCGGCGGTGCTCGCTTTCCACGCAGACGCCGAGCCGTCTGTGAACGCATCCGCGATGGAAAAAGCCATCTCCCAGGTAAAGACGGGAATGGTGACACATGCGGTTCGCGATACGCAAATGGGTGAAGTCACGATCAAGGAAGGCGACTTCATCGGCTTGCAAGAAAAAGAAATCGTCACGGCTGGACCAGAGCTTTTGGAGTGCGCCAAGACGCTGCTTCTGGGGATGGTGGACGAAGAGACGGAAATCGTCACCGTGTTCCTGGGAGAAGGAGCGACAGAAGAGCATGCCGAAGCGTTGCAGGAAGCTGTGGCAGACGCATACCCGGATGCGGAAGTGGAGATTCAGCCTGGCGGACAGCCGCTGTATCCCTTCATTTTTTCCGTGGAGTAACGAGGAGAGGAGCACGCCAGAATGCCAGTTGTGATTCTTACTGACAGCGCGTCCGACATCGACGCGTCTGTAAGGCAGTCGCTCGGTATCGTGACCGTTCCGTTGAAGGTCATGTTTGGCTCGGAGACGTATTTGGACGGAGTGACGATCTCTTCATCCGAGTTTTTTGAAAAGCTGAAGCAGTCTCATGCTTTGCCGACTACTTCGCAGCCATCGCCGCTTGAGTTTGCCGAGGCGTACAAAGCCATCCGGGAAGAGTACGGAAGCGATGTACAAATCATTGCCATTCTTCTGTCCGGTTCCTTGTCCGGCACGTATCAGTCCGCGATGATCGCGAAGTCCATGCTCGACGAAAACATCGATATTACCGTAATCGATTCGCGCAAAGCGTCGTTCGTGCACGGAATGATTTGCGTGGAAGCGGCCAAGGATGCGAAAGCGGGAAAAGGCAAGGAACAAATCCTCGATGCGATCGACCGCTATCTCGATTCCGTGCAAGTGTACTTTATCGTAGATACGCTGGAGTTTTTGCAAAAAGGCGGCCGGATTGGCCGAGCTTCGGCTGTCATCGGTTCTTTGCTCAATATCAAACCGATTTTGACGCTCGACCCGGCAGGCTACGTGGCTGCTTTTGACAAAGTGCGAGGCACGAAAAAAGCGCTCAACCGCGTGCTGGAAGCCTTGCAAGAGTATGCGCAGGGTCAGCCTGTAAGAGTCGCGGTTCTCCACAGCAGTGCCCACGAGCAAGCAAGCGAGCTGTTGGAGCGGGTGAAAAACGAGTTCCAGGTAAGCGAGTCACATCTGGAGCAAATCGGTCCGGTAATCGGCACACATACAGGCCCAGGGCTTCTGGGCGTCGTGATGGTCAAGCAATAAAAAGTCAAAGTGAATCAGATGAGAGAAAGCCTCCCGGTGGATGGGAGGCTTTTTACGCGAGTGAAGCGGCGAGGGCGATGACAGCACACGCTACACTTTCCCATGTGGCGCTTTGACAGCCTGTAGGATACAATGAGAGTGAATCTTGTTGAACCCCTTGTCATTCAGGAGGAGAACCGGTTGAAGTATAAAAGCGTATTTGATATCATCGGCCCCATCATGGTTGGACCATCGAGTTCCCATACAGCTGGCGCGGCCCGGATTGGCCGGGTGGCTCGCAAGCTGTTCGGACGTCAGCCACAGCGGGCAGACATTACTTTTTACGGCTCATTCGCGAAAACCTATCAGGGACACGGCTCCGATGTGGCGACCGTTGCAGGGATTCTCGACTTCGATACATCCGATCTGCGCTTGAAAAATTCGCTCCTGCTTGCAGAAAAAGCCGGGATGGAAGTCGCGCTGACTACCTCCGACGTTTTGACGGAGCACCCGAACACGGCGCGGATCAAGCTGTCTGACGATCAGCACCAGGTTGAACTGGTAGGCGTATCGATTGGCGGCGGAAAAATCGAGGTGCTGGAACTGAACGGCTTTTCGTTTCAGCTCGGTTTCGACACGCCGACGTTGCTCGTTTTGCACGAAGACCGCTTCGGCATGATTGCCGCTGTAGCGAAAGTGCTCACGCAGCACCGGATCAATGTCGGATTCATGGAAGTGTCCCGACACGAACGCGGCTCCCGCGCCTTGATGGCGATTGAGACAGACTCGACAGTTTCCGCAGAAGTGCTGGAGGAAATTCGTCAGATTCCCCATATTTTTGATGTTTCCCTGCTCTCGCTCTAGCCAACATCCGAGCCAAAGCACGAATAGCAGGATCAGAGGAGTGAAATCAACCAGATGTTTCGTAATGTAGCTGAACTGGTAGAATTGGCCGAATCGCAAGGGAAACCGATCTCCCAGGTGATGATCGAAGCGGAAATGGAAGTTTCCCAGCGTACAAAAGAGGCCATCATGCAAGACATGTACGCCAATCTCGATGTGATGGAAAAAGCAGTGCGCCGCGGCCTTACGGAAGATATCCGCTCCCATAGCGGACTCACGGGCGGCGATGCGAAAAAACTGCAAGAATATATGAAGAACAAGCCTTTCTTGTCCGGCCCGACTCTGCTCAACGCCGTGTCGATGTCGGTAGCGGTCAACGAGGTGAACGCAGCGATGGGAACGATCGTAGCGACACCGACAGCGGGTGCCTGTGGGATTGTGCCGGGAACACTGTTTGCCGTCTCAGACAAGCTGCAACCAACCCGCGAGCAGATGGTCAACTACTTGTTCACGGCTGGAGCGATCGGCTATTGCATCGCCAACAATGCGTTTATTTCCGGTGCGGCTGGCGGCTGTCAGGCAGAAGTAGGCTCGGCGACCGCGATGGCAGCGGCTGCGATTGTGGAGATGGCAGGCGGCACCCCGGAAGAATCGGCGCAGGCAGTGGCGATTGCCTTGAAAAATATGCTCGGTCTGGTTTGTGACCCCGTAGCCGGACTGGTAGAAGTGCCGTGTGTCAAACGAAATGCGATGGGAGCGGCGATTGCGACAGTCGCAGCAGACATGGCGATGGCGGGAATCAAGAGCGTGATTCCGACAGATGAAGTCATTGATGCGATGTACCGGATCGGCTGCTCCATGCCGACTGCCTTGAAGGAAACCGCGCAGGGCGGATTGGCAGCAACCCAGACAGGCCGTATGATCGAAGCGAAAGTGTTCGGCGTACGGATGGAGAAGTAAAATGGCTGGGGCTTATCAGTCACCCGTCTCCCTTTTGCACGGGGTAGGGGAGGAACGGGCGAAGGCATTTGCGGGACTCGGGATTCACAGCATCGGCGATTTGCTGGAGTATTTCCCTTCCCGCTACGAAGATTACCGCGTGCGCGATTTGACAGAAGTAAAAGACGGAGAGAGGGTCACGCTGGCAGGTACGGTGTACGGCGAACCCTCTGTTCGTTTTTATGGAAAAAGAAAATCGCGCCTCTCTGTCAAGCTGGTGATGGATCGGGTGGTCGTGACGGCTGTCTGGTTCAACCAGACTTTTGTCAAAACGAGACTGTCGCCCGGGAAGGAAATTCTCGTGACGGGCAAATGGGACAAGCACAAGCTCCAGATTACGGTCAGCGAGATGACAGAGGTAGACTCGGAGCGAGCGGCGAAACGAGGCGAGCTGTCTCCGGTCTATCCGCTCGGCGGAGATATGACTACGACGCTACTGCGCAAATCGATCCAGCAGGCGCTGCGGCAATACGGCAAGGAAATCCCGGAAATTTTGCCGCCAGACATCGTGGAGCGCTATCGGCTGATGCCGCGCGTCGAAGCGTTTCACTCGATCCACTTTCCGGAAAATGCGGAAGTGGGACGTCAGGCGCGCCGCCGGATCATGTTTGAAGAGCTGTTTTTGTTCCAGTTGAAAATACAGACGCTTCGCCGCATCAATCGGCAGCAGTCGGAAGGTGTGGCTCTTTCCATTCCGATGGACGAAGTGCGGCAGTTTGTCAAAGGACTGCCTTTTCCGCTGACAGACGCGCAAAAGCGGGTTGTCAAAGAAATATTGGACGACATGCTTGCGCCTCACGCGATGAACCGGCTGTTGCAAGGTGACGTAGGCTCGGGGAAAACGGTAGTGGCGGCCATCGCGCTGTTCGCTGCCGTGAAAGCCGGCTATCAGGGCGCCTTGATGGTGCCGACCGAGATTCTTGCCGAGCAGCATGTGCAGTCGCTGACGAAGCTGTTGTCAGACTTCGGCATCGAGGTGGCACTGCTGTCGGGATCGTTGACAGCCAAGCGCAGACGCGAAGTCATCGGCTCGCTGCAAATGGGGCTGATCGATGTCGTCGTCGGGACGCATGCGCTCATCCAGGAGGACGTGTTTTTCTCGCGCCTCGGCCTGGTCATTACGGACGAGCAGCACCGCTTCGGCGTAGAGCAGCGGCGCATTTTGCGCAACAAAGGACTGACTCCCGACGTCTTGTTCATGACGGCTACGCCGATTCCCCGGACGTTGGCGATTACGGCGTTTGGCGATATGGACGTTTCGACGATCGACCAGATGCCGGCAGGCCGCAAGCCGATTGAGACAACGTGGAAAAAGCACGACCAGTTTCCGGCCGTCCTGGAGCAGATGCGCGATGAGTTGCGAAAAGGACGCCAGGCGTACGTCATTTGTCCGCTCATTGAAGAGTCGGAAAAGCTCGATGTGCAAAATGCAATCGACGTCCACGCCCAGCTCACTCATGTCTTCCCGGAATTTGGCGTCGGGCTGATGCACGGTCGCTTGCCTGCCAAGGAAAAGGATGCGGTGATGCAAGCTTTTCTCGCAGCGGAGCACGCCGTTCTCGTTTCGACTACGGTCGTCGAGGTCGGGGTCAACGTGCCGAATGCGACGTACATGGTCATTTACGATGCCGAGCGGTTCGGGCTTGCCCAGCTGCACCAGCTGCGCGGTCGGGTCGGTCGCGGTTCGGAGCAATCGTACTGCGTCTTGATCGCCGATCCGAAATCCGAGATCGGCAAAGAGCGGATGCGCGTCATGTGCGAGACGACGGACGGCTTTGAGCTGTCGCAGCGCGATTTGGAATTGCGCGGACCGGGTGACTTTTTCGGCACGAAGCAGAGCGGATTGCCGGAATTTAAGGTCGCGGATTTGCTTGCCGACTACAAAGCTTTGGAAGTCGCCAGACAGGAAACCGCGAGACTCGTGGCCGAGGACGCTTTTTGGCGGGAGCCAGCTCATCAGTGGCTGCGCGATTACTTGCAGCGTGAAGGCGTGCTGGATGGCATCGTCTTTGATTAAAAATGGAAAGCAAGAGTCTTCTTTTGCACGTTTGTGTGCGGGGGAGGCTCTTTTTTAGTGATAAAACGATTTTTTTCAGGAAAAAAATGTGACGAAATGGCAAGGATAAACGTCTTATCTTCACGGATAAAAATTTACTGGGGAGAGAGGCGAATTTTGTGTTTTTGCGAAATCTTCGGGGAATGAGCATCGCGTTGGGCTTCTCTTTGATCATCATGACGGGTTGCAGCATGGCCGCAGCCTCTTCGGCACAAAAACAAACGGGCACAAATCCAGCAACAGGCGCTTCGTCCGGCAAAGCCGCACCATCGGGCACGACACCGAAGGCAGCGGATGACTGGAAGCAAAAGGAGCGCCCTTACGATTATGCAAGCATGAAAGCAGATGTGGTTATTCAATTAGATGAGGACACGCGGTTGCAGTCGCCGCTGCGCACGGTAGTCGGACCGACTCCGCAGTCGTACACGCTCTTTTTCCGGGAGGAGATGGACCGGGGAAGCGTGGAGACGACGATTCGCAAGCACGCGAAAGAAGAGGCGGCGAGAGAAGGTTTGGGGTTCATTGAACCGACGTTTGCTTTTCAATGGTTGAACAACCGTCAGTTGCAAGTGCTGGTAACTCTTCCTGCTACCGCCGGAAAAGAGCGGGATTGGACGGAATACGTTCTGAGTGCCGGGGGAGCCAAATCGACAAAAGGCACGGTGATTGGTGCAGCGAATGCCTTTCACGCTGTTGTGCTTGCGCCTTCGCAAATTTGGCGAATCTCTGTCGATGGCAAAGTGCGCGAGAAGCTGACTGACTTTTCCGTCATGACCAATATGAAGTTTTTGGACCGCGAGCAACGGTACGTGCTGCAGAGCCGTTTCACGAAATATTGCGAGTGCGACGCCCGGTATCCGATGCTCTATTCGATTTACGATACAAAAACAAAGGAACGCACCCTTTACCCAGTGGAGCTTGCGGACAACTATCGTGGAGCAGGCGATTTCATCGCAGATCGCCGGGGCTTCTTCTATGCACAGCCGGATAAAGGAATCACTGTTCCGCCAAGCGACAGCGCCGTTCGCGTTCAAGTACAAGGGTATGTGCATGGTGCGAGCTTCAGCTACGATCAGAAACAGTTGCTGATGGCAGTGGGGAAAGCCGAGCAGAAAAAAGACCTCGATCTCGTTGTGTTTGATCTGGAAAAGGGAACGGAAAAGCGCATTCCTGGAGCGATCAAGGGATGGGTGCCTACGAGCGAGTCCAACGGGGAGATTTTGCCTGTCGCCTTCCAGGACGATGGCCGCTACGCCACGTTCGCGATGAGAAGCGAAGAATCAGGCTTTGAGGAAATACGTCTGCGCTATGAGTGGAAGAGCGGCAAGGTCATCGCATGGACACCGCCTGTTCCGGCCGATTCCTGGTCCGGGTATGTGCAGTCGACGGATGGCGCGTATCAAATGTACTGGAACGCAGGTCTGTTCAAAGGCAACGTGCCGCTGATGGACATGCGCGGCGATGGTCTCTGGCTGCCGGGCACGCACCGTTTTTTGTTTACGGAATGGGAAAAAGCCGCGCAGGAAACCGACTTGAAGCAATCGCTGTACTTGTTTGACGCCGATACAAAAGCACAGTCCGTGCTCGTGTCGGGCCTTCCTGCGGGTCTTTCCATCCTGGGAGCAAGCGCGGATGGCAAATGGTTGTACGTGATGACGGACCGAACGCTTGCTCCTTAAATCGCGATCATCACGATTCGTATTCGTCGGCAAGCATGGACAGGATAAGCAAAGATTCGTACGTATCTCCGGTCTTCAGGCAGTCGCGCAACGTTCCTTCCACGCGAAAGCCTTCGGAAAGGTAGAGCGTGCGGGCGACGTCGTTTGTTTCCTTGACGTCCAGCCAAAGGCGGTGGGCTTTTCGTTCCTGAAAAGCCCATTGCTTGATTTGGCGCAAGATGCTGCGGCCGTAGCCTTGACCTTTGACTGCGATCGTAATGCGTTTCAGCTCAATTGAATCATGCGGATTGGCCAGCCCGGCGATGATGACGTAGCCTACGGGGTGGCCTGTTTCTGCTTTTTCAGCGATCATGTGCAAAACATCGGGATCGTCAAGAGCTTCCCGATGCCGTTCTTCGCTCCAGACGACGAGAAAAGGGGCGTTTTCGGGTGCTTGCTCCACATCGCAAACGAACGGGAGGTCTGTTGGCACGGTAAGGCGCAGGCGGATCGTCACAGTCGGTTTCCCCTTTCTTTGTCAGCATTTGGCTGCCATCAGCAGATTGCCATCCGGGTCTTTGAACGTGAACCAGTGTCCGTGCTGGATCGGGCCGACCAGCTCCACCCCCAACTCTTCCAGGTAACGATAGGAGGCTTCGATGTCCGTCGTGTTGAAGTGAAAGAGCGGAGCATCATCAGGGGTGCGTTTGGGAAAAATTTTGCTGTCCAGCACCAGGTTGGAGCCGTTGTTCATCGGGATGCAATAGAGGTGTCCAAACGAAATCTCGCCGTCTTTCGGCAGTCCCAACAGCTGGCAGTACCAGTCGCGCGCACGCTCAATATCGCTGACGGCGATGAAAATGGCTCCGATCTCGGAGTGCAACGGAGAAGGAGAAGTGGTCATGGGCATGATTCGCTTCCTTTCGGTACGGTATGGGAATCGGGATGCTACATGTAGCGAAGCCACCCTGCATCATCGGGCACGAAATGTCGGATCGCTTCGCGGTATGTCTGTTACTCTTTGGTGGAGAGGGAGGTCATGTTGATGGATATGCTGCAAAAATGGAACGAAGCTCTGGACTACATCGAGGAAAATCTGGCTGGCGAGATTGATGTCAAGCAGGCCGCACGCGTGGCTTGCTGCTCGGAATACCACTTCAAAAGGATGTTCTCCTCTCTGGCTGGCATTCCGCTTTCCGAGTACATCCGGCGCAGGCGCATCACACTGGCTGCTTTCGAGCTGAAAGACGAGCGGGTGAGAGTCATTGATGTCGCCATCAAGTACGGGTACAGCTCGCCAGATTCGTTTGCCCGCGCCTTCGTGCACATGCACGGGGTAACGCCCA
Organism: Brevibacillus sp. HD3.3A; assembly: GCF_013284375.2. Lineage (NCBI taxonomy): Bacteria > Bacillati > Bacillota > Bacilli > Caryophanales > Paenibacillaceae > Brevibacillus > Brevibacillus sp. HD3.3A. The sequence goes on along the minus strand of NZ_CP085874.1, from coordinate 3,813,821 downwards.
CCGAAGCGAGAGCCAGCGGCCAGTCGCTGAAAGCTTATCCGCGCATGACCTTCCATCTGTCTATCAAAGGAGGCAGTGTCATGAACTATCGTATAGAAGAGAAAGCGGGATTTCGCATCGTTGGCTTGCAGAAACGGGTTCCGTTGATGTACAACGGGGTGAATCCCGAGATTGCTGCGATGTGGGCCTCGCTGGATGCTGAAAAAATCGAGCTGCTCAAATCTTTGTCCAATACCGAGCCTGTAGGATTGTTGAGCGCATCCACGAATTTTTCCGAAAAGCGGTTGAATCAGGGCGAGCACGGAGAGCTGGATCATTACATCGGCGTGGCCACGACAAAGGAATGTCCAGAGCACTTCGCGAAGCTCGAAGTGGCGGCCTCTACCTGGGCGGTATTTGAAGCCGTAGGACCTTTTCCCGATACGCTGCAAGACGTCTGGGGCCGCATTTATGCCGAGTGGTTTCTCTCTTCCGGCTACGAGCTGGCGGAAGGTCCCGAACTGCTGTGGAATGCCGACAAGGATACGACTTCGCCGACATTTCGCAGCGAGATTTGGATTCCTGTTGTCAAAAAATAACATCCTCGTATCAGATTCGCACACGCTTGCCGAAACACCTGCTGGCGTGTGCGTTTCTTTTGCAGAAATAATTACCAATGTTTTTTTCGGCGGGTCAGGTATAAAAACGAACATACGTTTGTTATAATAAGAACATAAGTTCTTGTTTAGGGGATGATGGTGATGCCCAATGCGAACAAACCGTGCGTCTTCTTGATCGACATGGAGAGCTTTTACGCCAGTATTGAAAAAGGGGCCAATCCGGCCTTGCGCAATCAGCCGATTGTGGTCGCAGGAGATCCGCAGCGGCGAAGCGGAGTAGTGCTGGCAGCCTGTCCGATTGCGAAGTCGTACGGCGTGATTACGGCAGAAGCACTGTGGCAGGCGCAGCAAAAATGCCGCAAGCTCGTAGTCGTGCGTCCGCGCATGGAGATGTACCTCCAGATTTCCATGCACATTACCGCGATATTCGAATCGTTTACCGACAAGGTGGAGCCGTATTCGGTTGATGAGCAGTTTCTCGATGTGACCGGGAGCCTTCACTTGTTCGGCGACCCGTTGCAGCTGGCAGCGCAGATTCAAAAACGGGTCTGGGCGGATACGGGCATCCGCTGCCGGGTAGGAATCGGGGAGAACAAAGTACTCGCGAAAATGGCCTGTGACAACTTCGCCAAAAAGCGGAAGGACGGCATCTTTTGGCTGAAACGCGAGGAGCTGGAAGAGACGCTCTGGAAGCTTCCGGTAGAGAAAATGTTCGGCGTAGGCTCGCGGATGAAGCGGCATTTTCACCGGATGGGCATTTACCAGATCGGTCAGCTCGCGAAGCTCTCGCCAGATGTGCTTACCCGCCACTGGGGAGTGAACGGCGAAGTGCTGTGGCGTACGGCGCATGGCCTCGACGATTCGCCTGTCTCCCTCGATGTGTACGGCACGCAAAAAGGGATCGGCCATCATATGACGCTGCCGCGCGATTATCATACGGCCAAAGACATCAAGGTCGTGCTGCTGGAGCTGTGCGAAGAAGTATGCAGGCGGGCCCGCAAAAAGGAGTTGATGGGTTCCGTCGTGTCGGTTGGCTGTCGCGGGGCGAACTTGTCGGCAGGAGAAGGCTTTGTCCGACAGATGAAGCTGGCAGAAGCGACGAATGATGCCATGGAGCTGTACGAGGCAGCCTGCCGGTTGTTTGATCGCCATTGGCAGCAGACGCCTGTGCGCAGTATCGGGATCAACCTGGAGCAGCTGATTTCCGATCATGCCGTGCAGCTAAATTTGTTCACAGACAACCACAAACGCCGTTCGCTCGCCCGGACGATCGACGAGATTCGGACACGGTTTGGCCCAGATGCGATTTTGCGGGCAGCCTCTGTCACGGAGGCTGGTCAGGCGAAAGAACGCGCGCGCAAGATCGGGGGGCACTACAAGTGACGACTCCGCTGGCAACAGAAGAAGAGTACGAGCTTGTCCGGCAGTACATTTTGTTCGGCATTTTGTTTCAGGCTGTCATGGTCGATTGGAGCCGGTTGCAGCTTGTGCCGTTAAAGCTCTCTTACCAGGCCATGATCGATGGGACTTTTCAGGAGCTGTCGCGCTGGGCTGAGCGGCAGCAGCAGCAAATGCGCCGCCTTTTGCAGCAGCGCGACTGCACAGTAGTCCGCGCCAGGCGCGAGGGGCACGTGTACATGGTGCACTACCAGCAGCGCGGATATGTACGGGAAGCCCGGTACACCATTGAAATTTTGCAGGCAGAGTGTCAGGAGCTGATCGATTGGTGGATGCGAAATCAGCAGCGAGGAGAGAAGAGAGCATGAGAGAAAAGCGCGTATCCAAAAAAGAGAATGTGTTTGTAGCCAGCCGATTTGTCCTCCCGGAACATCGGGAAATGTATTTGCGCGCCAAGGAAGAGGAGCAGAAGTACGTGCCGCCCGAGCTTGACCAGGAGCAGCTGGGAGCGATGAGCGAGCTGATCTGGCAAGGATTTCAGGCGAACAACCTCTTGAAGCTGACATACTTTGACGGACGCGAGCCGCGGCACTTGTCTGCCCACGTCATACATATCGATCAGGCGGCCCGGCGATTGAAGCTCAAGACAGGCGACGGGTTTCACTGGCTTTCTTTTGCGTGTTTGCTGCAAGTAGAGCTGGCTTCGGGTTTTTGAGCGGGAAATGCAGGAAGAACAGGGGCACGAGGATTCAGAAAATGGACAAAAATAGGCCCCTTTTTGCAAAGCAAGTGGCAAAAAACAGCGTGCCGTGCTGAAACGATGTGTGTAAAGAAGCAGTGAGATTCCTGAAACGAAAAGCGGTCAAAAACAACCGTTTTTCGTCTTTTTTTGGCTTAAACGCTTTTTGCCAGAACAGGATGTTTCCCTGTATTGTTAGGATATCATTTGAAGCAGATAACTGCTGGATAGAACAAAGGAGATTTTACATGCTAGCACAAGAAATGGGTGTCATGTTCACCAAGCACGCCGATCAAATTACTTCCAAGCGTTGGGGGGAATTTATTCAGCAATTGGAGGAAAAAGGCTTGTACGTGCTCATCGAGACGGACACGATCGGACGAGTAATGAGCCCTTTGGGCGGATTGATGCCCATGCCCTGCAAGAGCGAGACGCTTCACATTGTGACAGCAGAAGAGCTGGAGCAACGCGGTCTGCCGCTCGGTCACCACATCGTGACGAAACCAAAAGAAAAAGCAACCACTGCCTAAGCGCAATCGAACGGACAAAACCTTTTCAGCCTTGGAAACAAGAGGCAGAAAAGGTTTTTTTGTGTGATTATCAATTGATAATGAAAATCAAAATCAATATAATGAAGAAAAATGTGGCAGGCAATGCGTACCAATCGTTTGACATAGAAGAGGGGCAAAAAGGGATGAGGAACATGCATATTCAAGCGGAGTTTTCCGAGTTTACCGAGTACAATCAAGTGATCACGGACCAGCTGGAATGGGCCCGCTCAGAGGAAATCGACGGGATGGAGCGGTTGCACGATCTGCCGCCGCACTATGGGGAAGGGTACCATCGGCATGTGGCGGTGCGCGAGGGACTGAGGCTCGATTACAGCAACATGTATTTGCACCAAACTTTTTCGATGGAGACGAAAATGAAGTACCCTCATCTGGAGCTGGCTTTCAATATCGAGAGCGGAGCGAACTGGACCGTGAATGGCGGGCAGCAGGAGTTTTGCTCACAGACAGGAAGCGCTCAGCTGATTTACATGAACGATCTGACGTGCCATGCCCAGATGCCGAAACATGAGCGAATTTCCCATCTGGAGCTGAGCTTTGACTACAGGCTGTGGAGCCAACTGCTGGAAGCGATGAACGCGTGCCCCGAGCAGTCGTTTGCGAGGCTGGAAACGACGATCACCCCTGGGATGACGCACATTATCGAGCAGGTGATCAGCAATCCGTATCGGGGAACGATCAAGAAGCTGTTTATAGAAGGCAAGGCCATGGAGCTGTTGGCGCTGTTTCTGCAGGAGGCGGAGCTGGAAAAGGAACAGCGGATTTCGCTGAAGGCAGATGACGTCAAAAGCATCCACGAAGCGAAAAACATCCTGCTAAAGACGCTGGATCATCCGCCAAGCCTGATACATCTGGCGAGAAAAGTCGGGATCAACGACTACAAGCTGAAAATCGGGTTCAAGGAAGTGTTCGGAACGACGGTGTTCGGCTTCGTGCGGCAGCAGCGGCTGGAAAAAGCCAAGCTTTTGCTGGAGAGAGAGCGGGTTAGCGTCAGCGAGGCGGCATTGCTCGTAGGCTACAGCAACTTCAGCCACTTTGCCTCGCTGTTCCGCAAAACGTACGGGGTGAATCCTAGCTTGTACGGCAAGCGGCTGGAAAAACCGTAAAAGCAACAAAACAGTCACAACCGTTTTGTTGACCGCAAGCGGCCACATCCCATTTCATGAAAAACGGCGAGACATTTTTCATCGCAAAAAAGACGTTCAATCGCGAGCGTCTTTTTTTGTTGCGGGCATTTTCTCCCTCTAGGGGCAGTCTCTCTCCGCGAAATGGCGGTAAAGAGGCTGCCCCTCACTCTATGATAAAGAAGGAACAGCAAAAGAGAGAAGCAAACACAGGAGAGGTGAAAAAATGAAAGCAGGCTTGGAGAACGCTGGCCGAGTACAACGGGCTTGGAGAACGAAAGACTTGCTGATGGCCGGGCTTTTGGGAGTGGTTTTTGCCATCGTCATTATCGGGGTCAATTACGTGTATATGCTGGCCACTTCGCTTACGGGTCCGATTTATTCCCGTGTCCTTATCGGTTTTTACATGATGCCGGGTTTTATGGCGCTCTATCTTATCCGCAAACCGGGAGCAGGCGTGCTGGCTGAACTGGTAACGGGTCTGGTAATGATTCCGTTCACCTCCTACGGCTGGATGATGCTGATCGGGCAAGCGATCAACGGATTGTATTGCGAGCTGCCTTATGCCGTTGCACGCTATCGGACGTACAGCGGACGGTTTATGTTGACAGCCGCCGCCGTAACAGGTGCGCTGGCAGTCCTGAGCGAGTACCGGCTGACAGGCTATGCGAACTTGTCATTCGGATCACAGGTCGGTTTGTTCGCGGTGACGGCTGTCAGTTGCGCCTTGGTTGCATGGCTCTCCCGCGCTTTGTGCCATTCGCTGATGCAGGCAGGCTTGCTGACGGACTATCGTGTGAGCCTCGCGAACAAAGCAGGGCGATAGCTGATGGATAACGGTGTTTTGGATGTGCGGAATGTCTGTTTCGGCTACGATGCCGCCGAACAGCCTGTCCTGACTAACGTGACATTCCGTGTACAAACAGGCGAGCTGCTGCTCATCATGGGGGCATCCGGGGCGGGCAAAAGCACGCTCGCCCTCACCTTGAACGGATTAATCCCGCACGCCGTCCAGGGGAGCTATGAGGGCGATGTGCGGATAGCAGGGCGAAGCACGAGCGAGGCAACCGTAGGGGAACTGGCGATGCATGTCGGGATGGTGTTTCAAGACCCGGAAGCGCAACTGGTTGCTTTTACGGTGGAGGATGAGGTCGCTTTCGGTCTGGAAAATCTTTGTCTGGACCGCGAAGAGATGGAGCGGCGCATCACGCAATCGCTGGCAGAAGTAGGACTTTCTGATCAGCGCAAAAAGGCAGTGGAGCACCTGTCCGGCGGTCAAAAGCAGCGGCTCGCGATTGCCTCTGTGCTGGCGATGCAGCCGCAAGTGATCGTGCTGGATGAACCGACAGCGCTGCTCGATCCGGCAGGCCGCGCAGAAGTGTTCGCCGTCATTGAGCGATTGAAGCAAGGCGGGCGGCAGGCGCTCGTTCTCGTGGAGCACCATCTGGACGAATGCATCGGATTGGCCGATCGTGTGCTTGTGCTCGGCAAGACAGGAGAGGTAATCGCCGAAGGGGAAGCGCGACGCGTCTTTTCCGAAAGCTATGAGCGGCTCTGCGAAGAGGGCGTCTTTTTGCCGGAGACGGTGCGGCTCAGCAAAGAGTTGGGGCTGTCGCCCGTCGCGCTCTGTGCGGATGAAGTGGCGGAACAGATCGGAAAAAGGCTGGGCAACGGCTTTGCTTTTGGCAGCCTGATCCAAGAGAAAAGCTGGTCGGAGGGCGCTCGTCCCGCTGCGTGCGCTGAGCAAAGGGCAGACGCTGGACGCTCCGCATCGTCCGAAGACGAAGCAGGCGTCCCGCTGCTTGCGATCAGGGAAGGAATGCTGTCCCGCGCCGCTTCGGGCGTGCTGCAAAAATCAGTGGGAGCGCTGACCATCTCCAGTGGCGAGCTGTTGGCCATCGCGGGAGCAAACGGCGCCGGGAAGACGACGTTGGCTTTGCACCTGATGGGGCTGTTGCCCGCCCACAAAGGAGCGCTCTTTTTGTCCGGCAAAGACATGACAGGGCTATCGATGGCCGAACTGGTGCGAAACATCGGGTTTGTTTTTCAAAACCCCGAGCATCAGTTTGTGGCGGAGACAGCAGAAAGGGAGCTTGTCGTCGGCATGCCGGAACGGGATGAAGAGCAAGCCCGTGTGCAGGCCCAGTCTCTGTTGCAGCGGTTTGGTCTTGCCTCTGCTGCCGGGCGCAGTCCGTACCAGTTGAGCCAGGGAGAGAAGCGGCGGCTCAGTGTTGCGACGATGCTGACAGAGGAGCGCAAAGTGCTGATCCTCGATGAGCCGACTTTTGGCCAGGATCAAAAAAATGCCAGAGAGATCATGCAGATGCTGCAAAGCCTGCAACGCGAAGGAGTGGCGATTGTCTTGATCACGCACGCGCTTTGGCTGCTTGCGGAGTATGCCGATCGGGTAGCTGTGCTGGCAAAAGGGAAGCTCGTCTTCCACGGCACGGCAGACCGTTTGTTTTCGCAGCCGGAGCTTTTGAAACAGGCGAGCTTGCGTCTGCCACCAGCAGCAGAAATGGCGCAAAAGCTGTCCGTGTACGATCCGAGCTTGGCCGGGATTGCGACTTACGAAAATGTGCGAGCAGGCTGCCTGCGATTGCTGGGCGAGCGGACGGGGGTGGAGGCGTAAAAGATGAGCGAGAATCAGTGTGTCCCGGGAGCTTCCGCTTCGTATTTGCATCGTCTCAATCCACTGTCCAAGCTGGTAGCGACGCTGCCTGTGACTGTTTTTTTAACGCTGGTGACAAATGTGTGGACGCCCGTCGCCTTTATCGTGGCAAGCGCCTTGCTGACGGTTTGGCTCGGGCGCGTCCAGCTGTTTTCCTACATGAAAAAAATCGTCGTGCTGCTCCCGTTTCTGATCGGTTTTCTCCTCACGTATCCATTCATGATCGACAGCGCAGCCGGGGGCAACCAGCCAGGCTCGCAGGCAGGCGTGTTGCTCGGATTGACTACGGGACTTCGGCTGCTTTCGCTGTATGCAGTCATGCTGTTGTTTGCACTGACGACCGAGACGCCTGATTTCGTGCGGGCGCTGGTGCAAAATTGGCGAGTGAATGACCGGATCGGATACGCCGTGCTGGCGATTTTGCGGTTTGTGCCGGATATGCAGCGGCAGCATCGGACGATTCGCTGGGCGCGTCAAGTGAGAGGCTTGAATGAAAAAGCGAGAAAAAGTCGGTTGTCTTACGGGGAGAGAGTGAGAGGGACGACGCTTCCGCTGTTGGTCACGGCGATCCGGCAGGCAGAGCGGATGGCTTTGTCTATGGATGCGCGCGGGTTTGCAGTCCATCCGCGGCGCACTTACTATCGGGCAAGCGTGTTCCAGCGGGAAGACTGGCAGTTTGTCCTGCTGTTCTGGCTTTTGTCGGGGCTGTTGGTTGCAGGCTTGGCTTTTGCTGGTTTGCTGGGGGAAATCTCGTTTCTCAAAATGTTTGCCTAACGCTTGGTGGTCTAGAAAGCATGGAAAGGGAGGGAAGAGGAATGAGCGAGAAAAAAGGCGTGCTTCGACTGCTGGAGATTGCGGATGAGAAGCGGAGCTTGCTGATCGTTTCGGCCATTTTGTCGTCGTTGAGCGCCATCTGCATGCTTGTGCCTTACGCATCTGTCTATTTTATTTTGCAGGAGCTGCTGCTGCATGCCTCGTCTGTGGCCGATGCAGACGGGGCGTACATGATTCGCTGGGGCGTGATTGCCCTGTTCGGACTGGTGGGAAGCCTCATTCTGATGTACGTGGGAGGGATGGTATCGCACATTGCCGCTTTTCGGATTTTGTACGGCTTGCGTGTGAAGCTGGCTTCCCATATCGGCCGTTTGCCGCTTGGCTGGCTGAGTGGCACGTCGACGGGGGCAGTCAAGAAAACGCTGGAGCAAAACGTGGAAAAAGTCGAGACGTTCATCGCCCACCAATTGCCCGATTTGGTTCAGGTGGTCGTGACGATTGTCGTCATGGTCGGCGTCATGTTTTACTTGAACGTGTGGCTGGCGCTCGCCTGCGTAGTGCCGATCGTGCTGGCTCTTTTGGTGCAGGTGCTGTCGTTTCAAGGGACGCGGACGAAAGAAAACATCAAAAAATATTACGACTCGCTGGAGCGGATGAACGGTTCCGCCGTGCAGTACGTACGCGGCATGCCCGCGATCAAAGTATTTGGGCAAACCGTCCACTCTTTTCGCCAGTTTTACGCGGACATGATTTCGTACCGCGATTATTGTGTCAAGCATACGCGTGATTTTCAAAACGGATATTTGACGTTCAAGGTCATTTTAGGCTCGTTCGTCGCTTTCATCCTCCCTGTGGGGGTTTTTCTGTTGAGCAGCGATCCGCACAATGTGGCGTTCGCGTCTGTCCTGCTGTTTTTCCTCGTGATGGCGCCGGGGGTGTCCGCCCCGATGTTCAAAATTATGTTTTTGACTTCGACGCTGCGCGACATTGGAGAAGGGGTAGAGCGGATGGATCGGATTTTTGCCGAACAGCCTGTTGCCGAGCCGCTCGCTTCCAAACAGCCGCAGCATTTTGACGTCGCGTTTGACGACGTTTCGTTCGCCTATGCGAGCGCAACTGCAACAGAAGGCACAGAGGGCGCACAGGCACAGCAAGGAAAAGAAGCCCTTTCGCATGTGTCTTTCCTGGCGCGGCACGGGCAGGTGACCGCACTCGTCGGCCCGTCGGGAGCAGGCAAGTCGACGGTAGCCAATCTCATTCCCCGCTTCTGGGATGTGCAGGAAGGCGCCATTCGCATTGGCGACGTGGACATTCGCGATCTGTCCAGCACCGATTTGATGAACACAGTGGCGTTTGTGTTCCAGGAGACGTTTTTGTTCTATGACACGGTGTACAACAACATCGCGGTAGGATTGCCCGATGCTGCGCCCGAAGCGGTCTATGCGGCAGCGAAGGCCGCGCAGTGCCACCAGTTTATTCTAAACCTTCCGCAAGGCTACGATACGCTGATCGGCGAAGGCGGGGTCTATTTGTCAGGGGGAGAGGAGCAGCGCGTGGCCGTGGCGCGGGCGATTTTGAAAAATGCTCCGATTCTCGTCCTCGATGAAGCGACAGCTTTTGCCGATCCCGAGAATGAATACGAAATGCAGCTGGCCTTGGCCGAACTGGTGAAAGGCAAGACCGTGATCGTCATTGCCCATCGCCTGTCCACGATCCGGGAAGCCGACCAGATTCTCGTCATGCAAGGCGGCAAATTGGTCGAGCAGGGAAAACACGAGGCGCTGCTACAGCAAAACGGCTTGTACGCCCGGATGTGGTCGGCGTACACCGATGCGCAAAACTGGCAGATCGGAAAAGAGAGAGGGAGGTTGGCTGCCGATGAGCACGTTAAGCAATATAACAGCCGGTAAACCCCGCGCATTGCTAAAGCCTGTCTTTTACACGACGATTGCGAACCTTGCCAGCATTGTGCCGTTTGTCTTGCTGGTAGAGGCGGCGCGCTTGATTTTTGAACCGTTTGTGCACCCGGACGCACCGCTGAACACAGGGCGTTTATGGTGGATATGCGCATGGCTGATCGCGTCTCTGGTGCTGCTGTTTCTGACGGAAATGCCCGCCTACCGGGCGCAGTTCGGCGGCGCATACAGCGTGGCAGCAGAAGGGCGGGCCAGACTTGCGGAGCATTTGCGCAAGCTGTCGCTCGGCTATTTGAACAAGCGGGACCCCGGCGACTTGGCGAATATGATGATGGGCGATTTTGCGATGGTCGAGCACGGGATATCCCACCTCGTCCCGCAAATGATCGGGGCGCTGATCATGCCGGTCATTGCCATCGTCGGGCTGTCTTTCATCGATTGGCGGATGGCGCTCGCCTTGTTTGCCGCATTTCCTGTCGCGATCATGCTCGTTTTGCTCACGTCTGGCATTCAGCGCAAGCTCGGCGCCCAGCATATGCGGGCCAAAATTGATGCCGCGAACCGCTTGCAGGAATATTTGAACGGCATTCGCGTCATCAAAGCGTACAATTTGACAGGCGAGCGTTTCGTGCGGCTGGAGAAGTCTTTTCGCGAGTTCATGAGACAGAGCATCCGCATCGAAGGCTTGCTCGGGCCGATCGTGCTGGCGGCCATCGCCTGCATTCGGGCGGGTCTGACGCTCATGGTAATCGCTGGCACGTATTTGCTGGCTGGGGGCAACCTCGATTTGATCACGTTTGTCATGTTTCTTTTGGTAGGAACAAGAATTTTCGATCCGCTGACCACGGCGCTCGTCAATTACGCAGAATTTCGTTATCACGAGCAGGCCGGCGAGCGGATCGTCGATTTGCTGGCTGAACCGACGATGCTGGGCGAACTGCATCCGCCGGACGAAAACGATGTGACGCTCGATCACGTATCATTCGGATACAACGAAAAGCTGGCGCTCGACAACGTCAGCATGCACATGCCGACAGGATCGTTCACCGCTTTGGTCGGGCCGTCCGGCAGCGGAAAAAGCACCGTGCTCCGCCTGATTGCCAGATTTTACGACCCGACCAGCGGGCAAGTGCTGCTCGGACAACAGCCGCTTGCAAAAATGGACCCGGAAGCGTTGTTGTCCCGCATCTCGATGGTCTTTCAAGATGTGTATCTGTTCCAGGACACGATCGCCAACAACATTCGCTTCGGCAAAAGGGACGCGACACAAAAAGAAATCGAAGCGGCAGCCAGGCAGGCGTGCTGCCACGAGTTTATCATGCAGCTGCCAAACGGCTACGAGACGATGGTGGGAGAGGGAGGAAGCACGTTGTCCGGCGGGGAGAAGCAGCGCATATCCATCGCCCGGGCCATGCTGAAAAATGCGCCGATCGTCCTTTTGGATGAGGCGACCGCTTCCCTCGATCCGGAAAACGAAGCGCACATTCAGCAAGCGATCGACAGGCTGATTCAAGGCCGGACGGTCATCGCAATTGCCCATCGCTTGAAAACGATCCGCCACGCTGACCAGATTTATGTGCTGGATCAAGGCCGTGTCGTGGAAGCAGGCAAGCACGACGAGCTGATTGCCCGCCACGGACTGTATGCGAAGCTGTGGGGATTGCAGCAGCAAACAAGCGGCTGGCACATTTCCTCGTAACGCGTTGTGACGAAAAACCCCGTCTGGCCGATGCGCCAAGCGGGGTTTTTTCTAGCGGGCAGGCTGATCGCCGATGACGATTTGCACGCGCGTGCCATCCGGGTACTTTTCGAGCTGGTTGGCGATCCACGAACCTGCCCCGCGGTTGTCGGAAGGGGAAATATAAGCGATATCTGCTCCCTTGCCGCCTTCCTTGCACATTGCCATCGGCCATTCGTCGCGATCGTAGCCGCGTTTGGTCGGGATGCCGCGCAAGGAATCTTCGCGGTGCTTGTCCGCCGATTTGCGGTCGATGGTGCAGACAGCAGACTGGCCTTTTTCGATGGCAGAGCGAATGTGCTCTGCCGTCTCGGGATAGCGCTCGCGGGGAAAGGTCAGAACGACATCGGCTTGCACAGACGTGTTTGTGGTCTGGCTGTTCTGTTGCTCGGTTAACAGACTGAACAATCCGATCCCGATCAAAACAGCGAGGGTGAATAAAATTCGTTTGATTCGCACGTTGCTCTCCTTGGTCCGTTTTTGCGACAATCGCTGGTTCGCCGCATGGGAAAAGGGCAGTTCATCCACGGGCGATAACCGCGGAGATCAACTGCCCTTTGGTTCATTATACCAATCTAGGACAAGCGTGCTAAGGAAAAACTTTTGCGAAAATGCCGCTGCGTACTTCTCTGTTGTCCGGCTGGCCCCGCCACGGCCTGCTAAGTTCGGCTTTGTTTGGCATCGCCTGTGCCCGGCCAGGGAAACAGGCTTTTCATGCACAGCCAGGCGAGCACAGGCCCGGTTCCAATCGCGAACACCAGCCAGTTTAACGTCGAGGCCGAGACGCTGATCGCGGTGACGAGCAGGAACAGCGAAATGCCGACCAGCCGACCGACATCCAGGGCAAATTCGCGCAAAACGACGTACTCCACCCGGTTTTTCGCGCTCTGTTCATTCGTGCCGATCAAATCAAAAACAGTCGAGATCATCGGCATCGAAAAAAGCGGATAGGCGAGCGAGACGACGATCCCGAAAGCGAGCAGTGTCGTATAGCTGACCTGCCAGAAAAACAGGAGCAAGATGCCGGACATCATGACCGCGCCAGTGAGCATGCCCCATTTGCGGTAGCGCGGGGCGTACCATTTGGCCGCCACATAGTAGCTGAGCAGCCCGACTGCCGAGGTAATCAGCCAGAAATTCCCCAGCGTCATTTCGCTTTTCGTGGCGATGTAGACAAACAGCCCGATGATGAAGCCGAATACGCCTTCGCGCATGCCTTGTGCGGCGAGAGCGGCGGCAGCGAGACGCCACTTGGGTTCCTCGCGCAGACAGCGGAAGGAAAAGCCCCAGGAGTACGTTCCTTCCGACTGGCGCTTTTTCAGAAAAAAGCTGATGATGCCGCCGACGACGAACAGAGCGAGCGAGAGGGCGAAGATCAGTCTGTAGCCATTGTTTCCGGGGAGACGGGAGATCAGCCAGCCTGACAGCCAGGGAGCGAGCATGCCGCCTACGGAAGCCAACAGTCCTGCCCAGCCATTGAAGCGGTCGCGGTTGTCTGGCCCGGTAATTTCAAAGTAAACGACGTTGAACGCAAGCCAAAAAAAGCCGACCGCCATCCCCTGAACCAGCCCGAGCCAGACGGCGTACGACACAGCCTGCGGGCCAGCGAGGAGCACAAGCAAGTAAAAAAGCGCCGACCCGGCCATCCCCGCGCGCAGGATGTTCATTTTGTTGAACTGCTTGACGTACGCGCCAGCGAGCCAAAAGGTCAGGGCGCCAGCCAAATGGGTAGCAAATGTAAACCAGGCGATGGGCGCAAACTGACTTTTCACCTTCCACAAATAAACGTTCACGAACGTACCGGAGAGAGCGCCGGCAGCGATGAACAATCCATTCACCAACAGCAAAAGCCGAGCCTGGTTGTCCAGTTCGCCGGGCTTGGGAGATTTAGGAGCAGCGGAGCCAGGCGCTTTTGAAGAGGTGCTGTTCATCGCCGGAAAAAAGGCAGGAAGGCGGTTCTTCGTTTTTTGCTGCATACGATCACCCCGCTTCAAAAATAAGAGTTGAACATAACGTACCCTTCCTGGCGGGCTTTCAACAGGAATCGGCGAAAGTACCGTTTTTTTCCTTGCGTTTCCGTCATCGGCGAAGTTTTTTTCAGAATAGGAAGGAAAAAGGTGAGCGGCAAACAAATAAGGAGAGGGGAAGGCGAGCAAGAATACGGATCGTACATCCACGAGGAGGAGCATACATGGCGACGACCATTTTCAAAAACGGACGCATCTATACAGGGGATTCGCGGCATTTGTTTGTGGAGGCTCTCGTTGTTCGTGACGGGATCGTCCACGATTTGGGCAGCGATGCGGATATGCTGCTGCAATACGGACGCAGCGATGCGCAAGTGATCGATTTGCAAGGCTGCACGGCAACACCGGGGCTGATCGACAGTCATCTGCACTTGGGCTGGCTGGGGCTGACCTTTTTGCAGCTCGACTTGCGCGAGGCGAAATCGAAGGATGAAATGCTGTACCTCATCCGGCAAAAGGCGAATGAGACAAAAGCGAATGAATGGATACAAGGCTTTGGCTGGGACGAGAATCTGTTTGTCGACGGCGGAGGAATCCCGAGCATCGAGGAGCTTGATGCCGCTGCGCCGCATTGCCCGATCTTTTTGCCGCGCATTTGCGGACATGCGAATCTGGTCAATACAAAAGCGCTGGAGCTTGCCGGATATCATCCTGACATCGAGGTGCCCGCTGGCGGAGTGATCGTGCGCGATTCGCTCACCGGAAAGCCGACAGGGATGCTCCTCGAAACGGCTTCCAATCTGATCACCAAACATATTCCGCGCCCTGATTACGATACATTGAAAAAAAGCTTGCGCAGCTCCATCCGCTACGCGATGCAGCACGGCTTGACCGGAGCGCATACAGAAGACTTGCGCGAACTGAACGGACTGGCGCAGACGTATCGTCTCTACGATGAGCTGATCAACGGGGAAGAGCTTGCGCTGCGCTCCCATCTGCTCGTTTACTACCCGCACATGCATGAACTGCGCGACCTGAACATGACCGCCGGCTATGGAAACAGCCACGTACAGATTGGCGCGGTGAAAATTTTCGCAGACGGGGCTTTGGGGCGCAGAACCGCTTACTTGTCCGCACCGTACGCAGACGATCCGTCGACGAGCGGGTACCCGGTACACGAACAGGAAGAGCTGACCGAGCTTGTCCGGCAGGCGCGTCAGCTCGGCATGCCGATTGCGGTGCATACGATTGGCGACAAGGCCCTGGAAATGGTGCTCGACAGTCTGGATCAGTTTCCGACCGTCGCGTATCGGGACAGATTGATCCATACGCAAATTTTGCGCCCGGATTTGCTGGAGAGACTGAATCAGCCAAGCCGGATTGCCGACATTCAGCCGCGCTTCCTCGCAGGCGACTTCCCGTGGGTGATCGACCGTGTGGGAGAAGAGCGCATCCAGGACTCGTACATTTGGAAGACGATGATGAACAAGGGAATTATTTGCGCGGCAGGATCAGATACGCCAGTGGAACCGATCGATCCGTTGCTGGGCATTCACGCGGCCGTGACGCGCAAGGCTCCGGGCGAAACACACGGCGGCTACCTCCCGGAGGAAAAATTGACGATGGAAGAAGCGCTCCATTTGTTTACACTGGGAGGCGCGCAGGTGACAAACGAGGAGCAAGTAAAAGGAACGCTGTCTCGCGGAAAATATGCGGATATGACGGTTTATTCCAAGGACTTGTTCACGATCGATCCGGATGAATTGCTCACGACGAAAGCCGTCATGACGGTCATTGGCGGAAAAGTTTGCTATAGCAGCTAACGAAAAGCTCAGATGCTCAGGAAGCATCAACGAAAAACCGGCTCTTCGAAAATGCGCTGCACCTCCCGGTTGTACGTAACAACACTTGGGGGCAGGGCACACAAGGAGCCGGTTTTTGTATGGGCAAATTCGCGAACAACGAACAACCTCGTCAGGCTGACAAACGGGTTTGCCGCTTGCTGCGCAGCCATTTGCCCAGATCGATTTCCGCAATCAGCACGCTGGCAAGTACAAGTGCTGCGCCAATATACCCGCGCGTGGTCAAAATCTCGCCAGCGAACAAAAAGGCAAACAGGGCAGCGAATACAGGCTCCAGCGAAAAAATCAGTCCGGTATGAGTCGCAGTCGTATATTTTTGAGCCACCGTCTGGACGACAAAGCCGATGGCACTGCACAAAATACTGAGAGCGAGCACAGCGACCCAGCCTTCTGTCGAATGCGGCAACACAGGCGATTCGAACAAACAGGAAAAAACGAAACCGAGCAAGGCGGTGAAGCCAAGCTGATAAATGCCGAGTTGAATCGTGTCCGAAAAGGAGGCAAATCTGCCTGTCACGGTAATGTGCATGGCGTAACAGAGCGCTCCGGCGATACACAGCAGATCGCCTTGGCTGATCCGCAGTTCGGTGTTGAGCGTCATTAGACCGATGCCGACCATGGCGAGTCCCGCCCCGACAAACACGCGCTTTTCCGGGCGGTGGCGAAACAAAATCGACAGCAGCGGGACGAAAATGACCGTCAGGCTGACCAAAAACCCGGCTTGGGAAGCCGTCGTCGATTTGACCCCGTTTGTAATCGTGGCAAACACGCCAAACAGGAGCGTGCCGAGAATCGAGGCGTGCAGCAATGTTTTACGGCTGGTGCTGCGCAACCGCTTGTGAAAAATCGCTGCCGCCAAAACAAAAGCAATGCCAAAGCGGATGGCGATCAGGTTAAACGTCTCCAAATCTTGCAAGCCCATTTGCATAAACAAATAAGACGATCCCCAAAACAGGGTAACCAGCAGCATTGCCAGATCGGCTTTTACTTGCGGTTTCATTTGTGCCTCCTTGCCCGGTTGACCAGGCGCGACCATGAAGTATTCGTATTGCGCAATACTCAGTATACGAGTAATGTTTGAATAAGAAAAATGAATGTTTATCATGCTTTTCATGAAAAGTTTTAATGCAAAAGGTGGGAGAGCAAGATGAGCCTGAGCAAGTACGAAGTGTTTGTCACCGTGATCGAATCGGGGAGTTTGACCAGGGCGGGCGAAATTCTCGGCTTGACGCAATCCGCGATCAGTCACGCCCTGGCAAGTCTGGAGCGGGAATTTGGGTTTTCCATTTTGACGCGAGGTCGTTCCGGCATCAGTCTGACGAGCAACGGCGAGCGGCTGCTCCCTTATATGCGCGAGATGCTGCGCGCCCAAGAGCGGATGAAGCAAGAAGTTCATGCGATCAACGGCATGGAAGTGGGGACAGTCAGAATCGGGACGTTCACCAGCGTGTCCACCCAATGGCTGCCGGGCATTTTGAAACGGTTTCAGGACCAGTATCCCGCCATCGAAGTCAAGCTGCTGGAAGGCTATTACGACGGGATCGAAAGCTGGATTCAGGCGGGGGAGGTCGACATGGGCTTCGTCTCGTTGCCGACGACTGAGGAATTGGAATCCATCCCGTTGAAAAAGGACCAGCTGTACTTGCTCGTAACGAAGGAGCACCCGCTCTACGAGGAAGAGCGGGTGCACGTCAGCCGTCTGGCGGAAGAAACGTTTATCATGCCAAAAGCAGGCTGCGACAACGATATTCAGAGGCTGCTCGCCATGTATAAGCTACAGCCGCGCGTGAAGTACGAAGTGGGCGACGACCACGCCATTATCGCCATGGTGCAAAACGGCCTGGGAATCAGCATTCTCCCGGAGATGATCCTGTTTCGCCTCCCGCCCAACATCCGCATGATTCCGCTGGAAGGGGAGCATTATCGTTCTCTCGGCGTGGCAGCGACATCGTTTGAGAAGCAGTCGCCCGCAGCGAAGCGCTTTTTGCAGGTCGTAACCGAGTGGGTGCGCGAACAAGGATAAGTTGGCATTACGACGGCAAATCGCGCGTGGCGGGCACCGCCGCTTGTTTTTTTCGCAGAAACGGCAAGTACATGAGCGAAAAAATCGCGAAGGCAACTCCTTCAAGCGAGAGAATGTACCACGGATACGGGCCAAGGAAGTCGATCAGGCTGGGATTTTCAGGTTTGTGCGAGACAAACAAGTAATTGCCCCCTGTCCAGCTGTTCACGGCGAGTGCCGCGACCAACAGCCCGTTCAGCAAGCCCATCGTCTTCCAGACGGAGCGGTAAGTCGGGCGATAGCCTTCGACCCACGTCATGTACAGGCAGGCGAGAACGATCCCTGCGTGAGCGAGAAAAAAATGCCAAAAGCGGAAGTGCGGGAACGGGTAAAACAGTTCTGGCGTAATCAATGCCTGCGCTGCACCGCCAATGCCCGCAAAAAATGTGACTTCAAACAAGCTGTAGCTTCTCGAAAGCAGCATGACGATCGCAAGCAACAAAGTGACGCTGCACAATTGCAACGGCAAAGTGTAGGCAGCCGACCAGCTTCCCGTATAGACATGCCAGAGCTGAAAGCCCACTTCCGTCAGCAGCAACAGCCCAGCCAGCGAAAAGCGGATCGTCCGCTTGGCAGCAGGTGCTTGCAGGCGGTGACGAAGCAAGTAAAGCAGGAGCGCTGTGCCAAAAGTGGCAAGCAAGGCGATGAGGTGCGACAGCGAAAAGAGTTGAAAAGGCGCACCGGAGATGAAGAGCGAAAAGTAAGGCGAGTTCATGAAAGCCTCCCAGGCGGTGTCTGTTTATCTGTTTATGTAAAAGGAAAAGCTGGGCAAGCCAGTTGCAAGGCGAGTGCAAGCTTTTCCTTTTGTAATTGAAAGAATTCACGAAATTTTAACACAAAGCTGCTTATTCCATATCAATCTTCGGTTATAATCTAAATAGACTAACGTACATCATTGAGAGGAGATATAGTCTTGAACTTGGTGCTCACAGAAAAACAATGCAAATCCTGCCAGGCTCGCTTGACAGAGTACGAAATCGAGAACAATGGTGCCCTCTGCATGGAGTGCTACAAAGAAGAACAAAGCGAGCAAAAGTAGCAGCACGACGCAAGTCAGCATGTTGCCACACGAATAAATAGATGTCTGACAGTCAAGGCCCTCTCCAAGCGAGAGGGTTTTTGAATTTTGAAGGAAACTTCCTAAAAAAGGATACCACACATTCGAGCGAATTGGAAAATATGGAAAAAACCATTGGCGCATGTCGTCCAATGGTTTTTGGCGTGGGCGTGCAAGCAAACTAGGCTTCCCAAAGCGAGGCTGATTGTTTGACTGTGATGGCATGTTTAGGGCTGCCAAAGCCACTCAATGTATTGTTGTGGTGGGCGATGATGTCTGGTGCCTTGAGGACGGAAGTGTCAGTGGTAGAGTGGCAATCTCCGACGAGAATCACGTCATAATCGTGAGAGATGGCACTTCTGCTCGTTGTATCGATACAATAGTTCGTCTGGAACCCGGCAATGATCAACTTTTCAATGGCGAGTGACTGCAACTTTTCATGCAAGCCTGTTTCATAAAACGAGTCGGGCGCCATTTTATGAAACACCGGATCGGTTTCTTCCGGCTTGATGGAAGCGGGAATTTCCCACCCTGGCGATCCGAGAGCCAGTTCATCCGTTTCTCCGGTATTATGTTGCACGTAGAGAACAGGAAGCTCGCGAGTTCGCGCCTCGGCGATCATATGTTTGATCCGTTCAACGATTTCCTCGCCTTGGTGACAGTATTCCACGAGCAGGTTTTGCACATCGACAACGAGCAAGGCAGTCTTTTTCATCCGACAGTCATCCTCCCCACATATCATGAATCTCTCCCATTATAATCCAGATGGCAGGACAAGGGGAGAACGAAATCACGCCGAGCGAACTACTTTTCCGGCAGAGGAATGATCAGTTCACTCCGGCGGCTGCCGTCCTTGGCGCTCGCTTCGAACAGGATGAGCATGAGCGTGCTGTTCGGCTCGGCTTTTTTCACCTTGACCGTCTGGGTGAAGTCGCCCCATTCAGGAGCGCCGGAGGAGGTTTGGAAAAAGCCTTGGGTCAATTCGTTGTGCCCATCCTCCACGACGTAATTGACGACTGCTTCAAACACTTGCGCCTGCCCTTTGACTTCAAACGTGTCTTCCCCCGTTTTTTTCACGGTGACATTGCGAAAAATATCATTGGCATATACCGTTTCTTTTGTTTCAGGCTGCTCGGCAGGCGGTTTTTCAGCCGGAGTTTGCGGGTTAGAGGGAGCAGGCGTCTCAGGCTGTGCCGGAGTCTCGGGCTGCGTGGTTGCAGGCGGAGTTTCCGGGGCAGGGGGAGAGCTGGTGCAGCCTTGCAACAGGCCGACGGTCAACAAGACAAAAAGAAGTTTTTTCATAAACGTACCCCTCGATTCTGTAGAGATATGGCGAGTCTTGCTCTTAGTATGACGTAAAAAAGCCAAATTGTGTTTCAAACTACTGGTCATACCACTCCGATTCTGTGCTAGAATGGGGAGGTAGCATTAACCACTATTCCTAGAAAGCTGGTCTGATAAGAATGGTACAACAAACATTTCGCACGGAAAAAGACTTTCTTGGTGAAAAAGAAATTCCTGTAGATGCCTATTATGGTGTCCAAACCATGCGGGCAACAGAGAACTTCCCGATTACCGGATACCGTCTTCATTCTTCCCTGATCATCGCAATGGCTATGGTAAAAAAAGCAGCAGCCCTTGCGAATATGGAGGTTTCCCGTCTGAATCCGCGACTGGGCAATGCGATTGTGACTGCCGCGCAGGAGATCATTGAAGGGAAATGGCACGATCAATTTATCGTGGATCCGATCCAGGGTGGTGCGGGAACATCTATTAACATGAACGCCAATGAAGTGATCGCCAACCGCGGTCTTGAGCTTATCGGAGAGAAAAAAGGAGATTACTTCCATCTCAGTCCAAATACACATGTCAACATGTCGCAGTCGACCAACGACGCATTCCCGACTGCGATTCATATCGCGACGCTCGACTTGCTGGAAAAACTGCTCGTAACGATGGAGTCCATGCACGATGCATTTGGCCAGAAAGCAAAAGAGTTTGACGACGTCATCAAAATGGGGCGCACGCACTTGCAAGACGCGGTTCCGATCCGTCTCGGCCAGGAATTTGAAGCGTATCGCCGCGTGCTGGAACGCGACATCAAGCGGATCAAGCAATCTCGCCAGCATTTGTACGAAGTGAACATGGGCGCGACCGCTGTAGGGACAGGCTTGAATGCCGACCCGCGCTACATTACAACCGTTGTCGAGCATTTGGCAACCATCAGCGGCTTCCCGCTCGTAGGGGCGGAGCACCTGGTAGATGCGACGCAAAACACAGACGCGTACACAGAAGTGTCTGCTGCATTGAAAGTTTGCATGATGAACATGTCAAAAATCGCCAACGACCTGCGTCTGATGGCATCCGGACCGCGTGCCGGACTGGGCGAAATCTCGCTGCCAGCACGTCAGCCAGGATCTTCTATCATGCCAGGTAAAGTCAATCCGGTTATGGCCGAGGTGCTCAATCAAGTAGCCTTCCAAGTAATCGGAAACGACCACACGATCTGCTTGGCTTCCGAAGCGGGCCAACTGGAACTGAACGTGATGGAGCCAGTGCTTGTCTTCAACCTGCTGCAATCGATCAGCATCATGGACAACGCGTTCCGCGCGTTCACCCGCTACTGCCTGGAAGGCATCGAAGCAAACCGCGAGCGCATGAAAGAATACGTGGAAAAAAGCGTAGGCGTCATCACGGCGGTCAACCCGCATCTGGGCTATGAAACGGCTGCCCGCATCGCGCGCGAGGCGATCCTCACCGGAAAATCGGTGCGCGAGCTGTGCTTGCAGTACAACGTCCTGACAGAAGAAGAACTCGATCTCATTTTGGACCCGTTCGAGATGACCCACCCGGGCATCGCCGGCGCTTCCCTGTTGGATCGCCAGTAGAAGCAGCAAACGCAAGAAAACTCCCGCCCTTGTGCAAAACGAGGCAGCGGGAGTTTTTTTGTTGCTGACAGAAGCAACAGGCTATCGCGCATGCGAGCGGTGCAGCCTGTTGATCTCGTCCAAAGCTTTTTATGGGGAGCTTTGCTGATGTTGCGGCAGTTGGTCGAGACTTTTGAACTCGTAGCCGCGCTTGCGAGCTTCGTCAATGATCGAGCCGAGCGCGTCGGCATTGTCCTTGGAGACGGAGTGCAAAAGAATCACCGCTCCCGGATGCAGCTGTCCCATTACGCTGTCGAAGGCGAAGCGGGAACCGCGCTGTACTTTTGTATCCCAGTCCTTGTAGGCAACTGACCAAAAGACGTTGGTGTAGCCGAGTTCTTTGCTGACCGCGAGAGTCCGGTCGCTAAAAATTCCCCGCGGGGGGCGGAGATAGCGCATGGTCGCCTGTCCGGTCACTTGGCTGACGGCTTCTTTGACCCGATTCAGCTCTTCCTTGATCTTTTCGTTCGGTACGGTGGTCATGTCAGGGTGACTCCAGGAGTGATTGCCAATCAGGTGCCCTTCCTTTGTCATCCGTTTCAACAGCTCAGGCTGCTCCTTCACGTAATGTCCGGTCACGAAAAAGATCGCAGGGACCTTTTTCGCCTGAAGCGTGTCAAGAATGGCCGGGGTAAAGCCGTTTTCATATCCGTTGTCAAACGTCAAGTACAGCTCTTTTTTGCTGGTGTCGCCCAAAAAAACCGCGCCGTGCCGATCCACGATTCCTTTAAAGCCTTCCTCGTTAATAGAAGGAAGCTGTCCATTTTTGCTCTTTTTGAAGCCGAAATGGTACGGGTGATCCTGATAGGCGACAGCCGCGGAAAGCGGCAAGGTGAACGCCAACGCAAGCATGAGAATGACACCCGTTCTGAGGAGCCTTGTGCAGTGTGCTTTCATGATGCGATACCCCCTTCTTTGTCCATATCGTCATGACGGTCTCGCAGACGTTTCCATCCAAAGTTTGTCCAGTCCATCTGCAAATATGTAACAGCTGCGAAGCGCATGGCGACATCGATCAGCCAGAGCGAGGTGGCAAGATGTGTAAAAATCTACGCGCACAAAAGGGACAATCAACCATACATGCAAGCGGCAGCCGTCATATAGTATCAATGTCGACGGGAAAGCCGCTGACGAGGCTGTATGAAATCATCCGGTACCAGGAGGTGTAGTCATGGATTGGTTGCGGTATTTGCGTGACGCCGTTGGTGAGGACGAGGACATTGAAGAAATCGAAGTAAAAGTGGAATACGAAGATGGCACGAAGAAAAAATGGATCTTCTCGCGGAATCAAGATCCGGTCTTGGAAGACAACGACGACGAAGATGACGAGGACGAAGATTAATCATTCGATATAGCGAAAAAAGATACGCTCGCCAAGGCGTATCTTTTTTCTTTCGAAATCTGCTATCATGAAACATATTTTAGGAAGCAGGTACAGGCCATGAGCTTTTCAATCAGCCATCAAAAAATCAAAGAATGGTGCGGTCGCCTCTCCTACGAGCGGGGCAAAGCCTTTTATCGCTCGCAAAAGGTGAGCGTCGATACGTTTCAGCCTGAGCCGATGATCGTTCGGGCAACCGTTCAGGCAGGCAAACACGACTACCAGGTACATATGGAAGGGGATGAGGCAGGGATCGTGGCGACGTGCAGCTGTCCTGCGCTGCGTTCCTATGAACAGTATTGCCAGCATATTGCGGCTGTGCTGTTGACTGTGCGTGATCTGCCGCAGGATGAGTTTTCGCCAAAAGGGAGCCGCGTGAACACGCCAGCTTCCAGGGAAAGCGCGACGGCAGACCGGGACGATCAATTGACACAGGGCATCCTCGACTTGTTTGGCGGAGCAAGACGGCAGGGGACAAGCATGAGGAAGGTACTGCTTGACGAGCGGGCGGTACTGGAAGCGGAAATCATTTGCAAAATCGTGCCGTACGGCTATCGCAAAGCGGTGATCGGAATCGAGCTGAAGCTAGGACCAAAACGGCTGTACGTCGTCAAAAACATTCGGGACTTCCTGGCGAAAATGGAAAAAGGGGAGCCGTACGCCTTTTCCGCCCATTTTACTTACGATCCGAAGTGTCATCGCTTTTTGCAGGCGCATGAACCGATCATGGAAGAGCTTGTTCACGTCTATCATCATGAAAAGCTGTACCGCGAGACAGCAGGATACAGCTATCAGGAGGCAAAAGCGGCAGGCTCGGAGCGAACGCTGATTGTCCCGCCTTTTGCCTGGGACAGCTTGTTTGCTCACCTGCTCAAAGCTCCTGGCGTGCGCGTCGTACAGGGCGAGCAGACGTATGAAACGTTTCAGGCGCAAAGCGGGAAGGTGCCGTTGCAGTTTGCATTCGATGCGGGTGACAGCGAAGCCGAATACCGTTTGACCGTCGAGGGCTTGTCCGGTTTGACCGTGCTTCGTGAATACGGATGTATTTTGCATGACGGCGTGTGGATGAAGCAGTCAACAGATGCCTGCAACAACCTGCAGCAGTTGAAACAGATGCTGGAAGCGCATCAAAGACAGGACATCGTCGTCCCCAAGGAGCAAATGGAGCCATTCATGACCAAGGTCGTTCCGGGCTTGATGAAGCTTGGCAGCGTCCGCATTGCCCAGCCTGTTGCCGACCGGATCGTGCAGACCCAGTTGAAGGCGAGGCTCTATCTCGACCGGATACGCGATCGGCTGCTGGCCGGACTGGAATTTCAGTACGGCGATATCGTCATCAATCCGCTTGTCACAGACACGAATGGACAGAACAGAGACAACGATCTGATCTTGATGCGCGACGGAGAGAAGGAGCAGCGGATTTTGGAACTGATGGAACAAAGCGCCTTCGTCCAGACGGAAGCGGGCTATTTTCTCGATGACGAGGAAGCCGAATACGAATTTTTGCACACGGTCGTGCCCGAGCTGGAAAAATGGTGCAAAGTGTACGCGACCACGGCGGTCAAGCTGAGGCTGGCTTCCATGCACGTTCCGCCAAAGGTCAAGGTAGAGATCAATGAGCGGACGAATTGGCTGGAAGTCCGCTTTGACGTGGAAGGCTTCCCGCCTACTGAAATCAAGCAATTGCTGCTCGCGTTGGAAGAAAAGCGCAAATATTACCGCCTGCCTACAGGGGCGCTCTTGCCTTTGGAGACGAAAGAATTTGAGCGGATCAACCAGCTTGTCGACGAAATCGGAGTGCGCCACGCCAACTGGATCGCCAGCGGCTTTTCGCTGCCGATGCTGCACGGCTTGCGCTTGCTGGACACGCCGCAGGACAAGACGGTGCAGTTCGGGAAAACGTTGCGCAGCTTTCTGGAAAATATGCGCAACCCGGACAACCTCGACTTCCGCGTACCGGACAGGATGGAACCAGTTTTGCGCGACTACCAGAAGTTCGGCTTCCAATGGCTCATGACGCTCGCCCATTACGGTTTTGGCGGCATTTTGGCGGACGATATGGGGCTTGGCAAAACGGTGCAAAGCATCGCGTACATGGTAGCCAAGCTCCCCGACATTCGCAGCCGCAAACAACCGATCCTGATCGTTTCGCCTGCCTCGCTTCTGTACAACTGGCGCAACGAGTTGAACAAGTTCGCTCCGGAGCTTGTAGTCCGCATCGTGGACGGGAGTCGGCAGGAACGGAATACGGCGCGCGAGGAAGCGGAAGCGGTGGATGTGCTGATCACGTCTTACCCGCTTTTGCGCAGGGATTACGCCGAATATGCCGAGCGCACGTTTCACACGCTGTTTTTGGATGAGGCGCAGGCGTTTAAAAACCATACTACCCAGACGGCGCAGGCTGTGAAGAGCATTCAGGCCGGGCAGCGCTTTGCCTTGACCGGAACGCCGATCGAAAACAGGCTGGAGGAACTGTGGTCGATCTACGACGTTGTGTTTCCCGAGCTGTTTCCCCAGCGCAAAGCTTTTCAGGACTTGCCAAGAGAAGTCATCGCCAAGCGGGCCAGACCGTTTTTGCTGCGCAGGCTGAAATCAGAGGTCTTGCAGGAGCTGCCGGAAAAAATCGAAACCTTGCAAGCGACGGCGCTTCTGCCGGAGCAGCAAAAGCTGTACATCGCCTATTTGGCCAAGCTGCAACAAGACGCTGTGAAGCATTTGAACGAACAAACTTTTGACAAAAACCGGATCAAGATTTTGGCGGGCTTGACCAGACTTCGCCAGCTGTGCTGTCATCCAGCCCTGTTTGTTGAAGGCTACGAAGGCAGCTCCGCCAAATTCGAGCAATTGCTTGAGGTGTTGGAAGAATGTCTCGGCGCAGGCAAGCGCGTCCTGCTCTTTTCGCAGTTCACGGAGATGCTCGCCATCATTGGTCGGGAGCTTGGCGATCACGGCATTCCGTTTTTTTACCTGGATGGCAACACGCCAGCCGCCGAACGGATTGAACTGTGCAACCGATTCAACGACGGAGAATGCGACTTGTTCCTCATGTCGTTGAAGGCAGGGGGGACGGGTCTGAATTTGACGGGAGCGGACACGGTCATTTTGTACGATCTGTGGTGGAATCCGGCTGTTGAGGAGCAGGCAGCAGACCGGGCGCACCGGATCGGCCAGAAAAGGGTCGTCCAGGTCATTCGACTGGTGGCTCAAGGGACGGTCGAAGAAAAAATGTACGAGCTGCAGCAAAAGAAAAAGCATTTGATCGAGGAAGTCATCGCCCCCGGAGAAGCAGCGATTTCGACGATGAGCGAAGAAGACCTGCGGGAAATTTTGATGATATGACCAAAAAGCGGCCAGTCTGCCAAGTTGCGCAGAACGGGTCGCTTTTTCGTTGGAGGAATTGGCAAACTGCCAAGGATATTTGTCCGTTTCGTCAACCTGTATACACGAATATTTTATGAAGAAGGTGAGCGCTTGAATTAGGAACACGGGGGGAATGGAATGGAACAGTATGTGATCAAACCATGGGACACTAGAGATGGAAGCGAGCCCACTCCTGTCGATTGGGATATGCAAGTACCTCCGGAAGTAGATGCAGTCGCTGAGCTTGTCATAAAGGAATACGACATGACCGTTCACAACAGGACATTGATTACCTCGAAGCCTGACAAAGGCGGTGCCATCTGGCGAATCGAGACGAACAAAGGTCCGCGCAGTCTGAAAGTGCTCCACCGGACGCCAGAGAGAAGCCTCTACAGCGTAGGTTTGCAGGAATACGTAGTCAGGCAGGGAGCAAGGGTGCCAGCGCTGATTCCGGCCAGGGACGGGAAGCTGTTTGTGGAGAAGGGCGGAAAGCTGTGGATTGTCACCGACTGGATTTCCCTTGAACCAGCGGCCAAAGTCGACCTGACAGGGGCGCAGGAGCTGTGCTACGGCTTGGGCGAATTTCATCGGCACACCAAAGGGTACGTGCCGCCAGCAGGGGCCAAAAACTCTTCCCGTCTGTATCGCTGGCCCAACTACTATCAAAAGATCGCCCAAAAAATCGGCTGGATGCGTGAAATGGCCAAAGCGTATCGGGAAACGGCGGCAAGCGGTCCGATCTTGGCGGTCGTCGACAAATACGAACAGCAAGCAATCGCAGCACTGGAGCGGCTGAAAGCATCTTCCTATCCGAAAATGGTGCAAATGGGCGAGCCGCACTGGGGATTGGTTCACCAGGACTACGGCTGGTCCAATGGACAGAACGGACCTGGCGGACTGTGGGTTATCGACCTGGACGGCGTGGCGTACGACTTGCCGTTTCGCGACCTGCGGAAGCTGATTACCAGCACGATGGACGACATGGGTGTCTGGGACGTGACATGGATGAGAGGGATGATCGAAGCGTATCACCGGGCGAACCCGCTCGATCGTGAGTCCTTCGAAATCCTGCTGCTCGATATGTCCGTGCCAAACGAATTTTACAAGCATTTAAAAGAAATGTTTTACGATCCGGTCACCTTCCTGAACACCGAGGCAGAGGGTATTTTGCAGCGGGTCGTGGCAACCGATCAGACAAAAGACCAGGCGCTTGCGGAGTTGGCCAAAGACAGCAGTCAATACCAGCCAGGCGATTACACGCAAGTGGTTGTACCGCGTTCACCGGAACGGCAGTCGCTTGCGAGTACAGAGCATCAGGCAAACTGGCAGCTTGCTGACCAAATGCAGCTTCCTGCTCAAAGTCAAGTTCCAGAGCAAAGTCAAGTGCTTGTGCCTGTCGCGGAAGAAAAAGCGGTACTGGCAGCAGACGCCCGCCGACCAAAAGCGAAGGTCGAGAACAAGCCAGACGAAGTCAAGGCGAAAAAGGCGCTGCGCATTCCTGAGCCTGAGCCGATCCGCGCCGCTACAGTGAAGAAGCCGCAGGAGCCGAAGGAGCGAGAAAAGGCGCGGCCGGAAACGCGCAAAGGGCCGGTCAAGCAAGAAAAAGAACGCACTCCGGTTGCTGTCCAAACAACCACTCCTCCGTCAGGCTGGTTCATCAAGGCCCCAATTGTTACACCCGTTGAAAAAGCGGAGCCTGCCAAGAAACAAGGCCCGCGCCTGAAAGCAAAAGTAGCACCCGCAAAACGTGCAAGGACGGGAGATAAGCCAGTCAAGAAGAAAGCGTCCAGTCAGGGAAGCAAACAAAGCGCAACGAACAAAAAAGCGGTTGCCAAAAAAGCAATTACAAAGCTGCAAGCAAAAAAACCGCTCAACAAGTCTCCCAAAACGAGCGAAAAAGCAAAAGCAGGGAACCAAGTGGTAGCAAAGTCCGGTTCTCCCCGGAAAACTCAGCATGCAGCCGTCACGCATCCATACAAAAAAACGGCAGCTCCAAGCCGGAAATCAGCCAGCAGCCAAGCAAAAAAGCCGCGTTCGGCAAAAGCGCAAAAAACAGGCAGAAACATGCTGTGAGTCGCAATAGGAAAGGAGAATTCGGATGAAGGTAGTCATGATCTGTACGGAAAAACTGCCCGTTCCTCCGGTGCGGGGCGGTGCGATCCAGACGTATATAGCGGGAATCGCGGACACGCTGGGACAGCACCATGATTTGACCATTCTCGGGACGTCTGACCCGACTCTCGCCATGGACGAAAGGGTGCGGAACGTCCGTTATGCGCGTGTGCACGGACTCGGCGTGTTCGAAATCTACGCGCAGGAAGTGCTCGCGTTTTTGCGGGCGAATGCGTACGATGTCATCCACGTGTTCAATCGGCCGCGGCTCGTGCCGATGATTCGGGAAGTGTGCCCGAATGCGCGAATCGTGTTGAGCATGCACAACGACATGTTTGATGCCGCCAAAATCTCTCCGGAGGACGCGGCGCAAGCCATTGCCAGCACATCAAAAATCATCACGATCAGCGATTATGTCGGCCGCGTCATCGCGTCGCTCTACCCGCAAGCCCAAGGCAAGCTGCGCACGATCTATTCAGGCGTCGATTTGCAGACGTTCGTACCGTGGGAAAGCTCGCAGACCGCGCGAAAAATTCGTCAGGAGCTGCGGACTGCGCACAATTTGGGAAACAAGCAGGTCATTTTGTTCGTCGGCAGGCTCACCCCGAAAAAAGGGGCGGACATTCTGGTGCGGGCGATGAATGAGCTTGGTGCCCATCATGACAATCTGGCGCTGGTGCTCGTAGGCGGTTCGTGGTACAGCGTCGACAAGATCAGCGATTACGTAGCGTATGTACGCGCGCTCGCCGACCGTTTGCCGATTCCGGTCATTACGACTGGATATGTGGCAGCAGAAAACATTCACCACTGGTTTTGGGCGGGAGATATTTTCGTCTGTCCTTCGCAGTGGGAGGAGCCGCTTGCTCGCGTCCATTACGAAGCGATGGCCGCAGGGTTGCCGTTTGTGACGACGAAGCGCGGTGGAAACGCAGAAGTCATCATCGGAGGAAACGGGCTTTTGGTAGAAGAACCGGAAAATCCGCAGTCGTTTGCCACCCAGTTGAAACAGCTGCTCGCCAGTCGTGAGTTGCAGCGCAAAATGGGCAACAGCGGCAGGAAACTGGCAGAGCAACGCTTTACGTGGAATCGGGTGGCCGAGGAAGTGCTGGATGTATGGAGGAGCTTGTCGTTTGAAAACTGACGGGAGACAAATGCCCACTTTCACGAGACGGGATCGGAGAAGTGGGCTATGGCTCGTTTTTTTCCCGCAGAAAAGACAAGCCTACGGTTGCTTATTCAAGCCTTCGAGAGCTTGTCCAAAACAACAAAAGCTGTCGCTGCAAAAAGCAGCTCCCACTCCTGGGGTGTTTTTGCATAAAGAGGACGTCGCATGAGGCAAAGGAGTGGGAGAACGGGGGAAGGCGCGTACCTTACAAAGCTTTTGCCGATCCTTCGATCACTTTCAATACGACGGGTTCAGCCTCGTCTTCTTCGTGCGTGGCAAATGCCTCGGCCGGAGGTGGAGCATCCGGGATGATCGCGGCAATGCGGTTCAGCGGGATGAGAATACAAGTTCCGTGGTTGGCGTCCAGCGCAAGCTCGATGATTCCATCGTCTACTCTCTTTAGTTGTCCGACCCGATAAGGGCGGCTGTCCGGCCCCCAGTCGGAAGTAAGGATCACTTCGATGGTCCGGTTTTGCCGCATGCATTTTTGCAGTTCCTTGCGCAGTCCAGCCACGCTTTCCTGCTCGGGAGTATCCTCTGCTTCTACGTCCACTTTGACAATCGGAGCGGGAATGACCAACGGCTTGGGCGCTTCGAACTGGACGATTGGCGCTTCTACCTGAACGGTCGGGGTGGCGCTGGTGACGGATACATGAGGAGCAGGCGTCGTCACTTTCACCTGGGGTGCGCGCACGTGGAGGCGGACGATTCGGTGCAGCCTGTCTAGCAAGCGGTTGGCAGTCCGGCTACCGGGCTGACGGCGCCTGCTGCTCGCGGCTGACTTCGCTCTGGCCTTCTTTTTGGCTGATTTCAAGAGAATACACCTCCTACTGTCTTGCTTTATCCTATTCAGCACAAAAACGGACCGAAATGGACAAATACCCGCAGAGAACGAAAATCAGGCAGGAAAACATCGGTAAATTTAGCGGAAATTTTTAAAATCAAATGGAAAATCGTGTATACTATTCAGGTAATCTCAAAAAGAGAGATGGAGGATTTACCATGAATCAAATGCCAATGACCCCAATGGGAGTGGGGAAATTATTGGACAAAAGCTTTAACGTTTACCGTCAGCACTTCGGAGCGTTCTTTCTCCTGGCTCTTATTTGGTTTGGCCCTTTTCTGCTGGTGCAGCAGTTGCTCCTGATCGATGTCAGCAGCATTCCGCTGCTCATGCAGGATACGGAAGGGCTGGAATTTTGGGAAGCAATGGGTGAAAAGTTTGGTGGTCAAGAAGATTTGCTCACCCAAAACGTAGCCATGATGCTTCTGTATGCGTTCGTCGTTGCGCCGTTGACGATGGTTGTTGCCTATCCGCAATTGATCGCGGGTGCCACGTTCATGACGAAGTCTGCGTTGGAGGAACAGCCTGTTGATTTGAAGGCGGGATTGAAGCAAGCATTGGGCAGATTTTGGCCGCTTGTGGGGAGCACGATTGTTTACGGCTTGCTGGCGGTCGCCTTGACGATCGGTTTTCTGCTCGTCTTTATGCTCATCGGCTTCTTGCTGGTGCTGGCTACCGGAAATTCGATCGAAACGTTCTTCGATTCCGACAGCACGTTGAGTCCGTTTATTTTTATCGTTGTCTTTTTGTTCGGCTACATCTTGTTTTTGGCCGGAATCGTTCTCGTCCCGGGTTATTTCCTGCTCAGATGGAGCTTTTACCTGCCGCTCGTCCTGTTTGAAAGAAACGGCATCGGGATCGACAAAAGCTGGAATTTGACAAAAGGAAATTTTTGGCGATTGTTTGCGATCTACCTCGTGCTCAGCATTCTGTATTCGATCTTTTCCGGCGGCATCCAGGTGGCTGTCATGGGCATTATGGGAACGTCTGTCATCTCCCAAATCATCATGGTCGTGCTCAGTTGCCTGCTGATGCCGTGGATGGCGATTGTTTATGCGCTCGCCTACTTCGATTTGCGAGTCCGCAAAGACGGCACGGACCTGGAAGCCCTCATGAGCAAACAACTGGATCAAGATATCGACCGCCTTTTGGCAAAAGAATCAGGAGCTACCCATGAGTAACGCAAACCCTTGGACAGCGGACAAGGAGCATTTGCAGGAAATTTTGCAAAGGGACGAATTTCACGCTCTTCAGGACAACGGGCCAAGCCTCTGGGAGAGAGTGATCGATTTTTTGATCGACTTGATTTCCAAACTTTTTTCGTGGTCAGAAGTTCCGGCGGGGGCTGCCACGACGGCATCCACCGTTGTCCTGATCGTCGGAGCATGCTTGCTGATCGCGGTCATTTTTTGGCTGTTCCGCAGAATGGTATGGGAACAAAAGCGGCAGTCGCCCCTGTTCGTTCACGGTGAAAAAATTCGCACGCACGCCGATTACTTGCGGGAAGCAAAAGAATGCGCTGCCCGCGGTGATTGGCGTGCAGGGGAGCGCTCGCTGTTTTTGGCGCTGCTTGTCTACATGCAAAAGCAGTCGTGGATTCGGATCGAGCAATGGAAGACGAACTGGGAATACGCAGCGGAAATCGAACTCAACCAGCCGCAGGCAGAAGGGCAGTTTCGCCGTTTTGCGCGCGCCTTCGAGCAGGCTTGGTACGGGCAAGTAGAAGTAGATCAATCCGGCTATGCAGAGCGGATTCGCGAGCTGGAGCAGATTTTTGGCAAGGAGGGACAGCATGAATAGCCTGAGAACGTATCGGATCGGCATCATCGTGGCGATCGTGCTGCTCATCGTCGTCGGCTGGTTTGTGGTCAAGCCGGCAGCGACCCACTTGCCGCCTTACCTGGCGTCTTCCGCTCAGCCGGACGGAATCAAGGCTGTACTGCTTTTGCTGGAAGAGAAAGGCGGACGGGTCAAGGAATGGCGGCAGCCCACTCACATGCTGCCGACAGCGTCTGGACAGGCGCTCCTGGTCGTGGAGCCGCAAAGCTTGACGGACAAGGAACAGGAGTCCTTGCTTGAGTGGGTCGAGAGCGGAAACGACCTGCTTCTGTTTTCCGAGCATCCAATCGATTGGGAAGATGTGCCCTTTGAGCCGAAATTCAGCGAAGGTGCAAGCAAAGAACGCAATATTCAAGGCCAGGGACTGCCAGAAGGACAGAGCGGAAAAGCCAGGACGCTTGTCAGATGGCAGGAAGCAGATGGGCTGGAGCCGCTGTTTTATGACGAGCAAGGGATTCTTGCAGGCAGAGTCGAGCTGGGGGCTGGAAGCGTCTCGTATTTTCTCGTCCCGGATTGGTTGACGAATCGCAAAATAAACGAATTGTCCCATTTTGAGGCGGTATGGCCGCATTTGCAAGAAAACTGGTCGGTGATCTGGGTGGACGAATATCACCACGGGTTGCAGGAGACGCCGGGTTTGCTGGCGATTTATCCCGGCTGGCTGGTCGCGACCATCATTCAGCTGTCGCTTGTGTTGCTGTTGTTCGTCTGGTGGAAAGGGAAACGGTTTGGCCCTGTCTACACTTTGCGCGAATGGACGGTGCGACGCGGGGACGAAACGCTTCTCGCCGTGGCGAGCTGGTATGAGCGGCGAAGCCTTGCGCGTGATGCGCTCGCGCACAGGGAGGCGTACTTGCGCCAGCTGCTGCACGACCGCTGGGGGATTCACCAAAAAGCGGACCGCGCACAAATTTTGCACAGTGCCAAGCAGCGGTGGAGCGAACCGCGCGTCCAGAAGCTCGCTGATGTGCTGGAGCGTCTGGAACGAGTGCGCAGCCAGGAGAAATACTCGGCGAAGCAGCTTTTGGCAGACAGTCTTTTGCTGGATGAAATGATTACGGAATTAATGAAGGAGTGACGTATACATCGTGGAGCCATTGTTGCAACAGATGGAAAAAGAATTGGTTGGACAACGCCAAAACATCCGGCTGCTCGTGACCGCCTTGCTCGCTGGCGGCCATGTTTTGCTGGAAGGAGTGCCGGGAATCGGAAAGACGAAAATGGTTCGTGCTTTGTCGGGACTGATCGGCGGGGAGAGCAGACGAATCCAGTTTACGCCGGACATGATGCCTTCTGACATCATCGGCCATGTCGTATTCAACATGCAGGACAATCGCTTCGAGACGATCAAAGGTCCTGTCTTTGCCAATTTGCTCCTGGCAGACGAGATTAACCGCACGCCACCGAAAACCCAGGCAGCTTTGCTGGAAGCGATGGAAGAAGGACAAGTGACGATTCACGGCGTCACGTACCCTTTGCCCGATCCGTTTTTCGTCGTCGCGACACAAAACCCGGTGGAGTACGAAGGAACTTACGTGCTGCCAGAGGCGCAGCTCGACCGCTTTTTGTTCAAGCTGACGATGCAGTATCCGTCGCACGAAAGCGAGAAGCAAATCCTGATTCAACACGCGCCGTTTACGCGAAAGCAAGAAGAAAAACAAGCGCCAGTCTACAGTCTGGACGATATTTTGGCACAGCGCCGCAAGCTGCAAGACGTTGTGGTCGACGATTCGATTTTCGAGTACATTACCACCTTGATTCGCAAGACGCGAGAAACGAAGCGGCTGCTGCTCGGAGCCAGCTCGCGCGCGGGGATTGCCGTTTTGATGGCCAGCAAGGCTTGGGCGCTTCTGGACGGCAGAGAGTATGTGACGCCGGATGATGTGAAGATGGTTGCCCGGCCTGCCTTGAGGCACCGTCTCATCCTGTCACCCCAGGTAGAATTGGAGGGGGGTACCAGTGACCACATCATCGAAGAAACGTTGGCCGCTATCCCGGTTCCTCGCTGATTTGTTGGCAGACCGCTTCGTTTTGCCGACGAAGCGGCTGCTCGTGCTGTTGCTGCTCGGCGCGCCGATTGCTATCGTCGGCTTTGTGCTTCAGGCGGGCTTTACGGCATTTTGGCTGTACAACGCCTTGATCTTGCTGGCGAGCCTGTTTGATTGGCTGACGCTGCCCAAGCGCAAGGACCTGGAGCTTCGCCGCGTGCTTCCTGAGCAGAGTGATATGGGACAGTCGTTCATGGTCGAGGTGGAGCTGGCAAACAAAAGCGGTCAGTCCGTGTCCTTTGTTCTCCAGGATGACCTGCCGCTGTCTTTTGCGGAAACAGGGCCGATCCATGGCATCATGGAAAGCGGCGAATCGCGTATCAGCTACCAGACGCGTGGCACGGAGCGGGGGCGTTATGATTTTCGCTGGCTGTACTTGCGCTGGAGCGGAAAGATCGGGTTGTGGCATCGGCAAAGCCGTTTTGCTGCTCCCCAGGCGATCAAAATTTACCCGGACTTGTCACAAGTTCGCGGCTATTTGAACTCGTTGCAGGAAAGCTTGATTGTCGACGGCAAAAAAATTGTGCGGCGGGCGAGGGCGGGCTCTGAATTTCATGCGATCCGCGAATACGTGCCGGACGATGATCCGCGCACGATCAACTGGTCGGCGTCTGCGCGCTCCAGGCGTCTGATGACGAACCAGTATCGGCCGGAGCACGGGAAAGTCATTACGATTCTCGTCGACTGTGGCAGGCTGATGGGAGTGGAGCTGAACAACCAGAGCAGGCTTGACCAGTCGCTGGAAGCGGCAATCACGCTCGCCGCTGTCGCACTGCGTCAGGGAGATCAGGTAGCGTTTCTGGCTTACTCGCATGAGATCAAGAAGTACATACCGCCAGGGCGAGGCATGGGGCATTTGCACACGATTTTGGAAGCGAGCTACGACTTGTCCCACGATTTTGTCGAGGCAGACCCGGCCAAGGCGCTGGAGTTTATGCATCGCCAGCAAAAGCGGCGCAGCTTGATGGTGCTTTTTTCCGACATGGAAAATTACCTGGTGGAAGATTTGCTCGTCGGCTATTTGTGGAAAATGCGCCGATCGCACTTGTTTTTGCTGCTCTCGCAAGCCGATCCGGTGCTGCACGAGTGGAGTCGCGTCCCGGTGGAAAACAGCCGATTGGCGTACGTCAAGGCAGTCGCACAGCGTTTTCAGCTCGACCGCAAAGCTTTTCAACAAAAAATGACCGGCGCGGGCATCCAGGTACTCGATGTTCCGGCCGATCAGTTGACGCTCGCGGTGATCAATGCTTATTTGGATATAAAAGCGCGCGAGGCATTGTGAGCCTGGCGTCTTCGCCCGAAAAAATACCAGAGGGCGAGCAGCAGCATGGTGGCAGCCGCGACGAGGTATTTGACCTCCAGGGACAGCGAGGAAGGTGTGATATAGCCTTCAATGATCCCCGCCACAAACAGCAGCGGCAAAGTGGCGAGCAACAGCTGGGCTGATTCCTTGGCTGCCTCCAAAAACTGATGTTTGCGGTCGTAGCGGCCTGGCACAAGCAGACGATAACCCATGTGCAAGCCTGCTCCTCCGGCGATGAAGATCGCAGTCAGCTCGATGACGCCGTGCGGCAAGATGTACGCCCAGAAAGCGTAGCTGCTGTCGGCTTGAAAATAGACGGCAGCCAATGCTCCGACCAACAGTCCGTTGAACAGCAGCAAATAGATCGGAACGAGTCCGAACGTAATCCCGCTCACAAAAGCGAGAATGGCGACTTTCATGTTATTGGTCATGATCATCGTAGAAATAACGGGACTGTTGATGGCGTCGTGCCCCTCGCCGAGTCTGGACGGATCGATCTGCTCGGCCATTCCCTGCGGCAGCACGTAGTACAGGTTGAGCGGATCAGCCAGCACCGCGACGAATCCCGATACGCCGCCGATCACAAAAAGCAGGGCGGCCATCCCGATGAAGCTGATCCGAGTGTGCATCAGCGCAATCAGATGGACGCCGAAAAAATGTCTGAGCTGCTGCCAGCTCCCGGACTGCTGCTTGTACGTCAAGTTGTGGGCGCGGGAGACGAGCTGATTGAGGTAAAGCGTGATTTCGTCTGCTGGATGATACGAGCGAACCAGCGCCAGATGAGCGGAAGCTTTTTTGTACAAATGGGTCAGACGATCTATGTCTGCGGCTGTGATGTGCCGTTGCTTGCGGGTGAATCGTTCGACCAGTTGTTCCAGTTCGGCCCAAGCTGCTTTATGCTTGTGCCAAAACGAGGTAATATCCATGGATATGGCCTCCTTATCTAGTAAAATGAGAGGGAGAAGCGAACCGGCATGAATGAAAATCCATCCATGAACCAGGCGAGCCGAGAAGCGTCTGTTGTCACACCTGAGCATGTCATGCTGCGATTCCAGACAGCGGGATTGGGCAGTCGTGCCGCCGCTCAGCTCATCGACACCGTCATTTTGTTCCTGGTTAATCTTACTGTATTTATTGTGATCGGTATAGTCATTTTTGGGAGGAAAGATAATTTTTTCCTGGATGCGGACAACTATGCATTCGCGATCGGGCTCTTCCTGATTTTTGTCCTAAACTTCGGCTATTTCTTGTTTCTGGAGGCGCTCTGGTCGGGACAAACCGTGGGGAAAAGATGGATGGGGATTCGCGTCATCCGCGACAACGGCCAGCCAGCGACGTTTTTGTCTTCGACGATTCGCAATCTGTTCCGCATCATTGACGGCCTCCCATCCGGCTATTTTCTCGGGGCGCTGGTCTCGTTTTTTCATCCGCGAGACAAGCGCATCGGCGATCTGGTCGCAGGTACGATCGTCGTGGTAGAGGGTGGCGGACGCACTGGCCTTTTCCAAAAAAACAAGCGCAAAAAAGCGGAGAGCCTGGCGTCGTTCCAAGAGCCGCTACTTCTGACTGAAAGCCAAAAACAGTCGTTCACACGGGAGGACTGGGTGCTCCTTTCTACCTTTATGACGAGACAAGCGACACTGTCAGAAGACAAGAAGCTGGAGCTGGGAAGACAGCTCGCAAGCATGCTGCAAAAGAAGCTGGACTACAAGGAAGAGCATGCCGTTTCCGGGGAGCCGCTCCTGTTTTTGCAGCAGCTGTACCGTACGCTGGAAAGAGAGTGGACTCTGGGAAAATAGCCATAACCAGGCGGGCCCACCCACTTTGATGAATACGTGGAGAGACTTGCAACCGAAAAGAGCAGATATCGTCGCAACGAATCGCGATGGTATCTGCTTTTTTTGACCAAAAATTCCACTTTTTTCGCAAACGGTTTGTCGAAAAATAATCTATGTTATAATAAAACCTCATTCTATGTCACAGAAAGGAGGAGGGGGCCGATGAACGACAAATACATGGGAACTTCATCGACTTCGTCAACTACGTTGCCACTCCCGGCGAACGGGAAGCAGGCGGGAAGACGCAAACGAGGCAGCCTGCTGCAGGCATTGTTTCCCTCCAGAACAGAAGGCAAGCGACCACTGCTGCCAATCGCACTCGCTGTACTGGTTTGGGTAGGACTTGCTTATGCAGGTTACGCCTTTGCTGCCCATACGCTGGACAAGCAGCAGCAATTTGTGAACCTGCGGATCAATCAGATACAAGAAGAGAACCAGAAGCAGATGCAAGCTTTGGGAGAGCAGCTGGTGACGGTGCAGGACGAGATGAAAGCGGTGCAGGCTGGTCTTGGCAATCTGGAGGAAGACCTGCAATTGACAGGCGAAACAATCGGCGGAACGAACAAAACAAAAGAAGCCTTGCAGGATCGGATTGACCAGCTGAACAAGCAACTGGTTGATTTGAAGGCGTCGCTGAAAAAACTGGAGGATGCCGCTCGTGCTTGGTAAAGTCAACCGCTTTTTCCTGTTCCTGCTGGCACCAGCTCTCGGCTTCCTCGTTGCCTTTTCCACGATCCAGCCTGCGGAAACGTTGCAGGCAGAAGGTTTGGCGCTCTCGGCACACGAATCGAAAAAGCTGGCGGATGACTTGGGGCAGCAATTGGATGACACGAAGACAAAGCTGCGCAACGTCGAGATTGTCGTGGAAGATATTCGCGATCGCGCCAAGGCGGAGCAAAAAGATTACGAAGAGCAAAACAAGCACATCAACAACTTGCTTGTGACGAGCAGATCGCAGACACAAAAGTCGGCGGATGTGCTGGACACGATTTTGTCGAACATGCTCGGCAATCCAATCGGGCAGTCTTTCGGGAAAAAGTCGACCGTCAAAGTATATTCGCTGCAAGAAGCGGGCTATCGCGGATATATGGCGAAAGTTCGCCTCCAGGACCCGAGCGCCTTGAAGATGGTCCTGGCGAACAACTCGGTCAAAAGCAAAGGCGAGACGACAAGCCACGCCGGCAAGCGCACGGGAGCTGTTCTGGCGATCAACGCCGGAGGCTTCATGAGCGACAGCAAAGGCTATCTCCAGCCGCTCGGCATTACCGTTGTTGACGGCAAGATTCGCACGTTTTCCAACAATTCGAATCTGAGCTTCGTCGGCTTCAACAACAAAGGCCACCTGGTGGGAGCGAACATCAAGACCCAGGCGCAAATTACCCAGCAGGGCATTTTGCAAGGGGCGAGCTTCTTGCCAAGGCTGCTCCAGGACGGGAAACGCTTGCCGATTCCCCGCGCCTGGGCGAATGCTCGCCAGCCGCGCACGCTCATCGGTCACTTCGATAACGGCGACTTGCTCGTCATCGTGATCGACGGCAGAAGAGAAGGCTGGAGCAATGGGGTTACGCTCGAAGAAGCACAGCGCAAATTGCAAGAATTTCACGTTGTCGATGCATACAATCTCGATGGCGGCGGCTCCAGCGCGTTTTATTACAACGGCAAACTGTTGAACAAGCCTTCTGGCGGGAAGGAACGGCCTGTTGTCAGCAATCTGGTGATCATGCCGTAAATCAAAAAACGATTGGAATGATGCACACTCTTCCGACGAGGCACAGCGCTCGCGTTCGGGAGAGTGTTTTTTTCTTGGCAAGAGAGCGGACGGGTTGACCGGAAAAAATGCTGAAAATTATAATAATAGCAAAAGGAAGCAATAACCAGGGGGGATCGTATGAAAAAAAGGACAGTGCTAGCCCTCTCGTTCGTTGTCGTTTGTTCGCTTGCGCAGTTTGCCATTGCCAAAGTTCCCGGCGTTCCGGAAGGCGTAGATGGCGCCACAAAAGGAATCGTAGCGGTCTCCCACCCTGCGGCCGCACAGGTTGGCCGCGACATTTTGGCCAAGGGCGGAAATGCCATTGATGCCGCTGCCGGAATCCAGCTGGCGCTCAACGTGGCAGAGCCGTACATGTCAGGAATCGGCGGCGGTGGTTTTATGCTGATTTACTTGAAGGATCAGAATAAAATTACGATCATCGACAGCCGCGAAGTCGCTCCGGCCAAGGTGACCGCTGACATGTTTCTGCAAGCGGACGGAAAGCCGATCCCGTTTGAACAGCGGCATACTAGCGGCAAGGCAGTCGGTGTGCCCGGGACTTTGCTTGGCGTGGCAGAAGCGCTGGACGATTACGGTACGTGGGATTTGCCGCAAGTGCTTGCACCTGCCATCGAGCTGGCGGAAAAAGGCGTGCGCGTCAACTGGGTGACGGCAGACTACATCGCCAAGTCGCGCGACAAGCTCGAAAAGTATGCGACTGCGGCGAAGGTGTTCCTTCCACAAGGACAACCGCTTGCGGAAGGGCAAATTCTCGTGCAGCCCGATCTGGCAAAAACGTTGAAACTGATTCGCGACAAAGGACCGGACGCCCTGTACGCAGGGGAAATTGGGCAAGCGCTTGTCCAGGAAGTGCAGCGCACAGGCGGCACGATGACGATGGATGATCTCAAGGCTTACCAGGTCAAGGAACGGGAGCCGATCCGCGGCATGTTTCGCGGCTATGAGGTGATCTCCATGGCTCCGCCCAGCTCGGGTGGCTTGACCATGATCCAGATTTTGAAGCTGATGGAAGGGTACAACAACCAGCAGGACGGCTTCGGGTCCGTGACTTATTTGCATCATCTGATAGAAGCGAACCACCTCGCATACGCTGACCGGGCGGCGTACATGGCAGACGAGGATGTGTATCCCGTGCCCAAGCAGGGACTGCTCCACGACGATTACATAAAAGAACGGCGCAAGCTGATTGGAGAAGAAAAAGCCAATTCGCAAGTAACGGCTGGCGATCCGTGGCGATTCGATTCTGGTCGCAAGCCTGAGGTTGCCTTCAAGCTGATCGACAATTCGCCAGTCAAGCAGACGACTCATTTTTCCGTTATGGACAAATGGGGCAATCTCGTCTCGTACACGACAACGATTGAGGACGTCTTTGGCAGCGGTGTGATGGTGCCAGGCTACGGCTTTATGCTCAACAATGAGCTGACCGACTTTGACGCGGTACCTGGAGGTGTCAATCAGGTGGAGCCTGGCAAGCGCCCGCGCTCCAGCATGACACCGACGATCGTGCTGAAAGACGGGAAGCCGTTCCTCGCTATCGGTTCGCCAGGCGGATCGACGATTATCGCTTCCGTGTCGCAGACGATTCTGAATGTGATTGACCACGGCATGAGTATTGAGGAGGCGATCCGTGCGCCACGCCTTTTTTCCAGCGAATATCCGCATGTCTCCTGGGAAGCGGGGATTGATCAGGACGCCATTTTGCAGTTGATGGCAAAAGGTCATGTCTTTGCCGAGGAGCCGACGGATATCGGCAATGTGCAGGCGATCGTCTACGATTTTGAGACAGGCAAAATGTACGGGGGAGCGGACAATACGCGAGAAGGGACTGTGCTGGGCGTCGACGCCATCGCCTATACAGCCGCTGAACCGCCGGAAGTTTCGTATGAAGCGGGAGAGCCGTTTGCCATCTCGGTAAATGGGCAGACGTACCCTTTTTTGGCC
Organism: Brevibacillus sp. HD3.3A; assembly: GCF_013284375.2. Lineage (NCBI taxonomy): Bacteria > Bacillati > Bacillota > Bacilli > Caryophanales > Paenibacillaceae > Brevibacillus > Brevibacillus sp. HD3.3A. The sequence continues at coordinate 3,772,816 of NZ_CP085874.1, read as the reverse complement.
GAGCAAAAGCTGGTCGCAAAAGGCATCGCGTATGTGCAAGCGGACAAATTGCTGCTCGGTTTGGGCGCGGGCTCAGAAGACTTCCGTTCAGACGCCCTCACCGTAAACGGCACGGAGTATCTCCCGGTCAAAAAAGTCGCGGAAAAGCTCGGATATGCCGTTAGCTGGGATGAGCGCGCGCGAGTGATCGCCTTGAACAAATAAATTCGCATGAGCGAAAGGTGGAAGCGACATTGAAAAAAGTATTGGTACTCGGGGGAACCCGCTTTTTTGGCAAGCGTCTTGTGCATCTGCTGATTGAATCGGGAGCAGATGTGACTGTGGCGACGAGAGGCTTGACCGAGGTAGACTTGCCGCCGCAGGTGAAGCGGCTTGTAGTTGACCGCGACGATAAAGCTTCGCTGGCAATCGCGGGGGAAGAGCAGTGGGATATCGTGTACGACAACATTTGTTATTCCTATCAAAATGCGCTGGACGCATGTGAAGTTTTTCGCGGCAAGGTCGGCAAATACGTGTTGACCTCTACCTTGTCCGTCTATGATTATGCGGAGCAGGCGCTGAAAGAGGAGGAGTTTGATCCGTATACGTATCCGCTGCGCCCGGGAACTCGCGAGGGCGTCAGCTATCAGGAAGGCAAGCGCCAGGCCGAAGCGGTATTTTTCCAGACGGATGCCTTTCCTGTTGTCGCCGTGCGTTTTCCGATCGTGCTTGCGGAAGAGGACTACACGCGCCGACTGCATTTTCACGTTGAACATGTCCACGAGGAACAGCCGATCGGGCTGGAAAATCCGCAAGCGACCATGTGCTTTATTCACGCTGGCGAAGCCGCGAGATTTTTGCAATGGGCGGGAACGGGCTCTGTGACAGGGCCAGTCAATGCCAACTCGCACGGCACGGTGACGTTGCAAGCTTTGCTCGACAACATTGCGCAAGCCGTGGGGAAACCGGCGCGCATTCAGCCAGAAACCGCTCCTTCCGACCAGTCGCCTTTTGGATTTCCCCATTCCTTTTTCATGGACAACAGCAAGGCAGCTGCCGCAGGATTTGCCTTTTTGACCCTCGAATCTTGGCTGCCAGCGCTTATTCAGACGATTGCAAAAGAAACAATGCATGCAAAAGCGTGACAATCCGTCCTTTTTTTTCGTCTAACTCCATGGTAAGGTAAAGCAGAACATATGTGTCTGTATGGAACCAGGAGGACAGGTCATGAACAAGAATCGCACCAATGGTCTTGCCATCGTCGCCGCATTATCCGTAGCGCTGCTCAGTGGATGTGAGGCACCATCGCTGGATGGATTGCTCTCGACAAACAATCCGTCCCAGCCAGCAGGGAATACAGCGACAACGGCAGATGGTACACAAACAAACACAGCGGAGCCAACCGCGGGAGATTCCTCTCGCAGCAAATGGGCATCACTGGCGGAGACAATCCAGGACGTCAATGGAGTCCCGACGGTTACGAACCCGACTGATCTCGCCGTTGTCGTAAACAAGAAGCGGGCCTTGCCTGCTGACTATATTCCACCTGATCTGGTGGAGCCGAACGTCCCGTTTCCTTTTGATGAAAAAGTGGAAAAACGCATGATGCGCCAAGAAGCCGCCCAGGCGCTGGAGGAACTGTTTGCAGCTGCCAAGCAGGATGGCATCGAGCTGTACGCGGTTTCCGGCTATCGTTCGTACAAGACGCAAAAATCGTTGTACGAGACGTATGTACAGACACAAGGAGCGGAGCACGCCGCGGCGTACAGCGCTGTGCCAGGAAAAAGCGAGCATCAGACAGGGCTTGCGATGGACGTCTCTGGCGCCGATGTGAAAACGAGGCTGGAGGAATCGTTTGGAGAAATGCCGGAAGGGAAATGGCTGGCCGAGCATTGTGGTGAGTACGGCTTCGTCATCCGCTATTTGAAAGGCAAGGAAGACACGACAGGATACGCCTATGAGCCATGGCATTTGCGCTATGTAGGAAAAGACATGGCGAAAGACATCATGGCAGCGGGCCTGACGCTGGAAGATTACTTGTCTGCAAAGGCAACGGCTCAAAAGTAACCACCTCCCTTTCAGCGAAAATGTCTCGCCGCTTTCACAGAAAAAAGCCGCTCTACAAGGAGCGGCTTTTCCTATTCCTGCATATGCTTGTGAGACAGCAGGTCGTTATTTCGGCAGTCGGATATCCGTCAGCGGCCAATAGACGGCCTCTGCACGACCTACTACGTGGTCGAGCTTGACGGGGCCGATGACGCGGCTGTCCATGCTGTTGTTGCGATTGTCTCCCATCACGAACACACTGCCTTCCGGGATCGTAATCGGAGCGAAGTCTTCCGTCAACACCACTCCGGCAGCTGATGCTTGCAGCTTGTTGTTGGTCAAATACTCTTCGCTGAGCGGTTGCCCGTTGATGTACACCTGATCGTTTTTGGCCTCGACGGTATCTCCGGCTACGGCAATGACACGTTTGATCCAGTTATCGCCGCTCGCATCCGGATGGATGATGACGATATCGCCTGGCTTAGGCTCCTTGAGATAATAGATCGCCTTGTTGACGATGACACGTTCACGGTCGTGCAGCGTGCTCTCCATCGAGCGTCCTTGAACGACGTAGGGAGCCATGACAAACACGTAGATGAAGGCAGTCAAACCACCAATCAAGGCAAACGATTTTAACCAGTCGAGCAATTCTGTTTTCCATTTCGCTGAGCTTTTGGCTTGTTCCATCGACTTGATCTCCTATGTACATGGTTTCTTGGCAACGGATTGCCGTGGACAAAAGGGCGTCCAGTAGACGAGACTGCTCCTTTATTATACATGCAATACGAATGGATACGAAATAAGATTCAAGGAAATAAATGCCTGCTTGCCAGGAGAAAAGTTGCTGTCACGATTTTGCCATCTTCGCCTATTGTCAGTTTTTCCTGTTTGAGGTAAGATGATGTTGCAGATAAGTTTTACAGTAAAAATATTAAATAGTAAACACTTTGTCTCGGCTCATACATATCTTTCGCGGAAAGAAATAATTTTGGAAGGTCTATTGATCTTCATGTACTTTGCCTATATAGTTTTATAGTAAAAGTACTTATATTATTTACTTTCTGAAAATAGGTGATGTTGTGAGCGACATGTCCCGCGCCAGTAAAATCGAGGAACTGGATCGAGCATTTGTCGAGATGGCCCGCTTCTTTATCAGCCATTGGCTGGAAGAGGAAGGGTTGATTAGTCCCAAGCAGTTTATCTTGCTACGCGTGCTTCATCAAAAAGGGCGAAGTACGGTTTCTGAACTGGCGACCATACTCAAGCAGTCCAACAGTGCAACCACGATTGCTCTCAATCGGCTGGTGAAAGTCGGTTACATCGATCGGGTTCGTGACGAGCTGGATCGAAGAGTCGTCTGGGTGACGCTGTCGCAAAAAGCGATTCCGATGCTGGAAGGACTTTTGTGCCAGAGAAGGGCACTGGTTGCGAAACTGCTAGAAAACCTGAGCGATGAAGAAGTCGAGCAATTCACGTACTTCTTGCGCAAAATGAAGCAATGCATGTAGCACTGTCAAGCGGGTAGCAGGTCAGGGGCATTTCGGGAGACAATGTGTGTACTAGGAGAATGGAGTGTACACATATGAGAAAAAGCAGCACACTGATGATGGGTACTTTGGTTTTGGGAGCAGCATTGTTTGCACAAGGAGCTTGTGCCGAGGAAGCTTCCGTGAATACAACAGAAGCTTCTACTACGACTGCGGCACCAGCAACTGAAACAACAGCGGCACCAACTACGACAGCACCAGTGGTTAACCAGACGCAAGCAGGAGCACCTGTTCAAGGCGCATGGGTTAAGCTTCCAGGTGAAGACGAGTATGTATTTGTGAGCGGAACATTCGTTCCTTCGGCAAACTCCGCATCCGGCTGGGTACTCATGCCGAACGAAGATCAATTTGTTGCGACAAACAATTACCAAATCGTGCAAGCGCCTAACAGCGGCTGGGCTTTCATGCCAGTAGAAGACCAGTTCGTTACAAAAAACAGCTTCCAAGTCGTGCAAGCACCAAACTCCGGCTGGGCTGCGCTGCCGAATGAAGATCAATTCGTCATTCTCGGTGACAAAACACCAGTATTCTCTCCTTCAGCTGGCTGGGCTGCTGCTCCAAAAGAAGATGAGAGTGTTACAATCGGACGCAACGCAACACAAGATATCACAAACAGAACTGGCTGGAGCCCAATGGTTCCTGCATCTGACAGCGACAAGTAAATCACTCGATAAAAAGACGCTTCGCCTACTTGGGCAAGGCGTCTTTTCTCATCTTTTTCCCGCGATGGCTAAATCAGGCGGGGCTCGCGCACACTATACCGATGAAAAAAGCGGAAGGAGCAGATGAAAGATGAGAGAAGAACGCAATCAAGCACCGAGCGGGCAAATCACGCAGGCAGGGAACATGGACGCAACGTTGTATCAGGTGGACGAAGAGGACGCAGGGGGATTAGCGACTACGCAAGAATTGCTGAGCGACATTTACAAAATGGGGACGATCGAGGACAGAGGCACAGCGCAATAATAAGGAAGAGTGATGACAGCAACAAGCCAGCATGCTCGGTAGACGAAGGCTGGCTTGTTGTTGTGTGCATTTGATAAAATAAATTTTATTGACTTGTCGAGATTTATCAGCAAAAATACAATTGGAATCAGAAAATTTAAAAAGGGTGTGTCACGCATGAGAGACTCTCGCTTGGAGCAATTGGCTTACAACTTGGTTAACTATTCCGTTCGTGTACAACCAGGAGAAAATGTCCTGATCAATGCCAAAGGAAAAACGCCTGAACTGGTAGCGGCTCTGGTTCGTGAGATTTACAAGGCAGGAGGCAGCCCGCACGTTCAGCTGATCGATCCGGCTGTCAGCCGTGAGATCGCCATGAATTGCAACGAAGAGCAATTAAAAGCAATGGCGGCACACGAAGTAGCTCTGATGGAAAAAATGCAAGGCTACATCGGCATCCGCGCAGCCGACAACATCAACGAAATGGCAGATGTGCCGGGCGACAAGCTGGGCATGTACTCCCGCCTGTACGAGCTGCCGGTGATGAACGTTCGCGTACCAAAGACAAAATGGGTCGTGCTTCGCTATCCGAACCCGTCTATGGCCCAATTGGCGAACATGTCTACGGCTGCATTTGAAGACTTTTACTTCCAGGTGTGCAATCTGGACTACGCAAAAATGGACAAGGCGATGGACAGCCTCGTTGACTTGATGAACCGGACAGATGAAGTTCGTCTGGTAGGACCGGAAACAGACCTGACTTTCTCCATCAAAGACATCCCTGCGGTCAAATGTGCAGGACTGCGCAACATTCCTGACGGCGAAGTGTATACAGCTCCGGTGAAAAACTCGGTGAACGGAACCATTACCCACAATGCGCCTACACCGTACCACGGCTTCACTTTTGAAAATGTTCGCCTGACCTTCCGGGATGGCAAAATCGTGGAAGCAACCGCAAACGACAGCCAAAGACTGAACGAAATTCTCGATACAGACGAAGGCGCTCGTTATATCGGCGAGTTTGCCATCGGGGTCAATCCTTTCATTCGCAATCCGATGAAAGACATCCTGTTTGACGAAAAAATCGACGGAAGCTTCCACTTCACGCCAGGGCAATGTTACGACGAGGCGTACAACGGAAACAAGTCTTCCGTACACTGGGACATGGTTTCCATCCAACGCCCGGAATGGGGCGGGGGAGAAATCTGGTTTGATGGCGTCCTGATCCGCAAAGATGGCCGATTCGTCATCCCTGAACTGGAGTGCCTCAATCCGGAGAACTTGAAGTAAGCCTGGACGCTATCTTTTACTTGTCATATTGGCGCAATCTCTCTTGCGCCAACTGCATGTCCATCTCAAGCTGGAAGAGCATGTGCAGATTGCTGGTAGGCATGATCGTGCGCCGGGCCGAATGATAGAGAGTAGGCTTTAGCGATTTGATAATCGTCATGATCTCCACCATGGGCGGGATGACTTGCTTGATTCGGAGCAGGCTCTGCAAGTAACGGAGAAACTTTTGGATGCTGGCAGCGTCATCCTGATTGGGCAAAGTCTCAATCAAGGCACAGAAGTCGCGAACAATCATTCGTTTTGTGTCCAGAGGCTCCACTATATTAGTACGATTCACGATGGCTCCACCTCTCGGGTATGGGTAACGTTTTTCTTTTCTATTCCTCGATTTGCCCATAAGTAAACATGAAAATAGGAAAAAAGTCTGTAGAATTGAAAAATAGAAAGTTCATTATAACCAATAAAAATAAGTAATCACACACAAAATGTTTGACTGATTGATGGGGCCAAGTAAACTAACGGGCAGGTTTGAGAAAGAGTCTTGTTAAGCGAGTGGACGAAATAGCGGAACTGCGGCTCAACTCATTCCTTGCACAATATAACAGAAAGAGCAGGAGGGAAACCTCTCTGCTCTTTATTCATTTTACTTACCCACTGGACAACATTTTGTATGAATGTAACCATTTGTTTTTGGCGAGTATCACCTACAAAAGGCGAAAAAGTGATTTCAATGAAGGCAAGGAACAAAATCTAGTATTCGACATAAATAGACTTTATTTTCAGTATACATATGAAACTGTATATGGTAAATTATGGATTGAATCGAAAGGTGGAGGGATTGTGGTGGTCAAAAAGCTAAATAATCACAAAGTTCGCATCGTTTTCATGTTTACTCTTTCATTAATGCTGACGATTGGTTCTGTAATAGCTTCGGCGAAAGATTATAAGCTTACTATGCCTCCAACTGAACATTCTGTCATTGGAGATTTTGTGTTTATTTTTAAAGGTGATAGCGTTTACTATGAATGGAAAAATAGTGGGAGTACGCATGGTGTAGGTTTTGGAGTTTATTACTTTGATGGTCAATCTAGCACACTGATAGCAAATAAAACTGCTGGATCTGGTAACGGTGGTGCTTGGGATTCTTTCACAGCACCTTATACGGGTAATTACTTTTTAAAAGCAAACTGCGGTGGCGAAGGACAAACTGGATGTAAAGGGTCAGGATTTATTCGATATGAACTTTAAAAAAAGGCACTCGGGTTAAACAGGGACTGACCCCCGTGCGTAGGACAGGGATCAAAACACCTTAGCTATTTAAGCAGCCAGTTGCCGAAATTGAATCGGTGACTGGTTGTTTAGTTTCGTTTGAATGCGAATTGAGTTATAGTAATGAATGTAGCTTTGGATAATCTGCACAACGATGGCCGTCGTCGTACAGATAAAATTATCGAGATAGAACGTTTCAGACTTTAGTGTGGAATGAAACGACTCGATGGGGGCATTATCAGCGGGCGTACCCTTACGGGACATGCTCATGGTAATGCCTTTTCCCTTAACTGCTGCTTGATACGCCTGAGACGTATACACGCTGCCCTGATCGCTATGTAGCATCATTCCAGGTTGGTCTGGCAGTTGATATAGCGTATCGAGGACAAGCGATGTGTCTTGTTTGTCAGAAATACTGTATGCCACAATCTCACCGTTGTACAAGTCCATGATGCTCGATAAATATAAAAGTTTACTTCCGTAAGGTAAATAAGTAATGTCGGTCACTAATTTCTGCATGGGGGTACTTGCTTGAAATTGTCGCAGCAGGAGATGATCTGCTACATAAGAAGGTTGTCCTGTTGTCTTTCGTTTCTTCATCCTCACTCGGCATTGTAGTTGTTCACGCTGCATGATACGTTGTATTCGTTTATGATTAATTGACATCTCAGCTCGCATCAGTGCTGTAATCTTTCTGTACCCATAACGGAACTTATGTTGAATACAGAGTTGCCGAATCTTTTCCACAACTAAATCCTCGTTTCTTTTCGCGTATGCAGCTTTCCAACGGTAGTAGGTAGAACGAGGGATACCAAGCCACGCGCAAGCTTGGCTCACGCTTACTTGCCCACGAATGGACTCCATCCAAGGAACGATTACTTCTGGTGACACCTCCTTTCCCACTCCTCTAACTTTTTTAGAACGTCCAGTTGTTGTTTAAGAAAACGATTCTCTGCTTTGACTTGTTCCAGTTCAGAATCGTACATCGGCCCTTTTCCATAACTATATTGCTTTCCTACAGGCTGTTGAAGACGATGAATGTCTCCGCTCTGATACCAGCGCATCCACTGTTGAATTTGGGTCTTATTTTTAATATTTAGTTCCTGCATGATCTGCTTTTTGGTGACACCTGCAAGACGCATTTCAATTGCTTTCATTTTAATTTCTACGGGATAACTAACTCTAGTTGCCAACGCAAAAACACCTCCAAGGTTGTCCCCATATCTTACGACATGGTCAGGTTCTCTTGAAGGTGTTTTGATTTGTCTCACATTACGGGGTCAGTCCCAACATGACTCGAGCGCCTTTTTTGCTACTCAAGAGAATTGGCTACTTTTAATAAATCATCCATTTTTTCGCTCTTACCATTTTTTGCAATTCCTATTTCGTAAAATAAATTATTTTTCTTGAAACGAATAAAATCAGCCATGTAATTATCTGCATGAAGATACTCAGCTTTGGTACCATCCACCAAGGTGATCATTTCCGGTTGGATTTTTAGAGGATTATTGCTTTGTACATAAATGGATATAGAGAGTAGCTCATTTGTTTGAGTGTTGTAGTAATCAACCGTTAATCGCTGAAGAAGTTCATTAAAACGACCACCTGTATGCGTGGGGGTAAAAGGAATGGACTGAGGGAGTAAAATGTCTTTGTGATAAGTTTTTTCAAATTGCGATACAGATACTTTAAGCGGAGCAACATTTCCTAATGGTTTATTGGGATCAACGTCTAATGGGTCTTTCGGAGCAATGGGCTGAAGAATGCTTAGACTTAAAATAAGGGTCAACACTTTACCGATGAACATAAGTTCAATGATCCTCCTTTAATCTTTGAAATATACATTCTTGCGTCATGGTGTCTATTTAGCCCCAGTGCCAGCGTAGCTGACATAATCGGCATACGAACAGAGTGTTGTGCGGCTTGATTTTGTTCGCATACTCACCATTTGCGGAATTTTACACATGGTAATTCCGCTTATCCCTCTTTTCGAATATTTGCATGGTTATTTTTCACTTTCATAAACCACCTTTTCTTCCAGCGGTATTCTTACGCGCAACAGCAGCCAGGCGTTTAATATCGTGAAGACAATGGCTGTGGTCACGGCAGAAAACGTCAGCGGCAGGGTGATCAGCTCAACTGCGACTACGAGGTAGTTCGGATGGCGCATGACACGGTAAGGGCCTCGCCGGATCGGCTGTTCACCCGGTATGACGAGGATTCGCGTGTTCCAGCGTTTGCCCAGACTGCGTATGCACCAGTAGCGCAGCACCTGAGCGGCCAAGAACAAGCCGAAACTATACGCCCACCAAGCGGGAAGGGCAGCGGCCGGATTCGTGGAGGCGACTTCGGCTATGAGACTTGCGAAAAACAGCACATGGAAAAGCACGATGTACTTGTAATGTCCGGCTCCAATCTCCACGCCGCCGATGGAGCGAACGTAGCGGGCGTTGCGCGCGGCGAGCAGCAGTTCGCCCATGCGTTGCAGACCGACAGCAGCGATCACCAACCAAAAGAACAGCATCTCATCTACCTCGCTTCCAGCAGGAGCAGTTCGGAGCTGAACCCAGGCCCAAGCGCAGCTACCAAGCCGCGATCGCCGCGGTTCCACGGCTGCTCCATGCTTTTTTCCAGAACAAACAGCACAGTCGGGGATGACATGTTGCCAAAATGGCTCAGCACCTCCTCGGAGTGGCGGGTTGCAGCAGCGTCGATGCCAAGGGAGGATTGATAGGCGTCGATCACTTTTGCACCGCCTGGGTGAAAAATAAAATGGCGCAAGTGCTCCACTGTCGTTTGATGCGGCGTCAGGAAACGGTCGACATTTTCGCGCATGTACGTCTGAATCAGCGTGGGAATGTCGCGGGAAAAGATCACCTTCAGCCCCGGCTCGGTCAGCTCCCAGCCCATGACGTCAAGGGTGTCCGGCCACGTTGTCGTGCGAGCGTCGCAAAACTGTATGCTCGGTGCAGAAGCGCCTTTTGAGACAGGGACGCTGTCGCCGCTAACCACGACAGCGGCTGCTCCATCACCGAACAGGCAAGTGGCAACGAGGTTGCTTTTGGACAAATCTTGCCGGATAAAGGTCAGCCCGCACAGCTCCACGCTGATGAGCAGCACTCTGCGCCGAGGATAGGCGCCTGTGTATTCGCAGGAACGGGACAAGCCCATCGCTCCTCCGGCACAGCCCAATCCCCACAGGGGAATCCTGGTAATGTCGGAGCGCAGCCCCAGGCTGTTGACCAAGCGCGAATCGATGCTGGGCGTAGAAATCCCTGTGCTCGATACGAATACGAGGCAATCGATATCGGTCGGTTCCAGCCCGGCTTTTTGCAAGCATTTTCGTGCTGCTTCAAGCGACAAAGCTTCTGCATGCTGGATGTACAGCTGATTTTTTTCCGCGAAAGGCCGATCGTCGGAAAACCAATCCATTGGCATGCAAAAATGCCGTTTCTGGATGTTGCTATGGGCAAATACGTGCAGCAGCCGATCGATATCAGGAAAAGCATCCTGGAAAAAATGCCGGGCCAGCTGCATGGAATCTTCCTGGGTAATCTCATGAGGGGGAACGGCTGTCGAAACCGCATCGATACGGGGCATACGTTTTTCTCACTCCCGTTTGTCAGTTTGTGGCAATACAAATAGGCTTCCCCTTCCAATTGATCCCAATTCATCGTTTTCGAAACGATGCAGCCGATAGCATTTGCCAGAAACGAAACGAGGAACGCTGGTCTGTTTTCGCAATCATAATTCACCTGAACACACAACTGGGCAAAGGAAAAAGCCAGCATGCTGACGAGTGGCACCCCGCCTTCCGCACCTGGCTTTTTGCGTAATCAGATTCGATGCTATTGGGATAGCGACTGCCCGCTTTCCGCATGCTCGGCAAGCGTCGCTTTTTTGACAAAACGGTATTGAAAAAGTCCGCCGATGAACAGGAGCAGTCCGAGAATCGAGAACCAGAACGCACCGCCGATTCCTCTGAAAGCGACGGCTCCGACAGAAGGGCCGATCGTTCCGGTAATCCCCCAGTTTGCCCCGAAGATGGCGAAGTAACGGCCGCGGTACTCCTCGGGGGCCATCACAGAAATCGCTTTCTGAATTTGCGGCCCGTACAGCATCTCGCCGATGGTGAACAAAATTTCCGCGAGCACGAGGATGAGGAAGCCAGGTGCCCAGCCATAGCCAAACCCGACACAGGCCAAAAACAGGTAAGCCACGAGAATGACCCGATGCGCAGGGAAGCGCTCCGCGAACTTGGCAATCGCGATTTGGCAACAGACGACCAGCACGCCATTGATCGTCATCAGGGTGGCAAAGACATTGAGAAAGTCCGTGTACTGTGTCCGCAAATGCTGAGGCAAAATGATTTCTACCTGAGAGTACAGAAGCGAGACAGGGATGGCGGCAAGCGTCATCCAGAAGAGCGTCGGATGCTCGGAAAGCTTGAGGCGAGGGCCTTGAGCGGTTTTGGCGGACTGTTTCGCCTGCGCTCTGATGTGATCTGGCAGTGTCTCAGGAATCTTCAAGAAGATGAGCAGACTGTAGACGAACAGCGTACAGGAACAGAGGCCAAAGGCGATGGCCGGATTGATTTTGTAAATGGCGACGCCGATGAGCGGGCCAGCCGCAGCGCCGAGATTGAGGGCTGTGTGCAAAAGGGCGAAAACTTCGCTGCGCTTTTCCTCAGGGACGACATCCGTAATTTGCGCGCTGGCAGCAGGCCAAAACAGCGAAGCGCCGACTCCGTTCAGGACGGTCAGGGCGGCAAACGTAAAAATCGACTCGGCCCAGATGTATCCAGCCATCGAGATCGCTTCGATCAGCAAAGCGGCGATCATCAGCGGCTTTCGGCCGTAGCGGTCAGAGAGACTTCCGGCGAAATAACCGGAGACGATGCTCGTCAACGGCTGCAGACTGGTGACCATAGCAGCCACGAGCAGATTCCCGTCCATCTTGTCATACAGATAGAAGGCGAGGAATGGGCGAAGCATAAAGCCTGCAAAAGTCGTAAGAATGGTCCCGATGACACGAATCCAGATGGTGGTGTCGTAGCGGGCAAGAATGTGATGAAACCAGGCCATGCAATTCATTCCCCCTGATCGATCAAGTTTATTTTGTAAGTATAGCGTACCCGTTAAGCGAAAAAAAAGAGGGTTGAGATAAACGGGAAAATTCCGACAAAACAAGCATAATTCACTTAATTCAGATAGATGAACATGAGATTTAGCAGATTGGTTCTTGAACAGTGACATAAACATAGGTAAAATATTCCTAACAATAAGGACAAAGGACCCATTTCTGATTGTTTAGGTGGGTCTTATGTAATGTATTGCTACATTGGATGGACCGGAGGTGGAGTGTGCCTTGGACTCACGCTGGATTGGCATGGGTGTGTCCTGTCTGATTATCATGATTTGGCTCTTTGTATGTGGGTTGCCTACCGAACTGTCGACGGTGTCATTCGTCGCCTTGGCCGCTATGATCCAGATCGCAGCTGGGTACAGGTTGGGAACATACGTAAATCGTCTGCGCCAAATGGCCTATCACGACTCGCTTACAGGCGTGTTGGTCAATCGCAGGTTTTTGGACAAGTTGATCCGCGAGATCAAGCTGGCGAAAATCCAGCAATATCCCGTTACGCTCTTATTCATCGATTTGGATAACTTTAAAAAATTCAATGATTGCCATGGTCATATGGAAGGGGATCGGTTGCTCTGCCAGTTCGCTGCGATTTTGCAAGCGAGTGTCCGCAGCCAGGACACGGTCGGGCGCTGGGGCGGCGAAGAGTTTGTCGTATTGCTGAAGCATGCGGATACACAGCAAGCGCTGGCAATCGGCGAGCGGATTCAAAACCAGGTCAGACAATCGCTGTCCGGCGTAACGGCAAGCATCGGCGTCGCTTCCTACCCGCATCATGCTGCAACAGCTGAGGAGTTGACACACAAGGCAGACACGTTGATGTACGAGGCCAAAAAACAGAAAGATTGCATGATCGTGGCCACTCATTAAAGATAAAAAAACAATAGATGGCAAGACTAACACCTGTATCCTTTTTGGGGGGACAGGTGTTTTTATGAGCAATTGTAAAGGAGGTTTACAAAAACTTAATATTATTTTAAAGAAAAATCTACACACTTGCCCTTGAATTTAAATTTACGTCAACAATAACTTTCGATATAATCGTTTAGGTGTGATTTATCCAAAGGAGTGAAGAAGGACCGTATGTTGAAATCTAACAAGTATATCTTCTTTGATCTGTTTGAACAGCAGATTGCCACGGTGCACAAAGGGACTCATCTTTTTTATGAAATGATAGGCAACTATCAGGATGTAGAAGCCAAGGTTAAGGCAATCAAAGCTGTTGAAAAAGAAGGGGATGAAATCGTTCGCCGAATCATGAACGAGTTGAATTCTACCTTTATCACTCCACTTGAGCGGGAAGACATTCACCAGCTCGCTCATACAATGGACTCGATGATCGATTACATTGACGGGGTTGCCGATCGCATGTACCTCTATCAGGTTCGCCAGCCAGAGCCTCGCGTTTTGGCGCAAGCAAACATCTTGGTGAAATGCTCCGCGAAGCTGATCGAACTCATCCGCACCTTGCGCAAGCTCGATCATCAAGTCGTCTCGAAAATTGCTAGAGAAATCAAAGACCTGGAGCACGAATCCGACTCGAATTACCGCAAAATGGTGTCCGATCTGCTGAACTCGCCAGATGCGAATCCGATCGAAGCAATCAAGCTCAAGGAAATTTACGACAAGCTGGAAGACTGTGCCGATTTTGCCGAGGACGTTTCGAACCTGGTGGAAGGGATCGTGTTAAAGAATGCTTGATCTTTCGCCAGAGGTGATCATTCTCGTTCTTGTCGTCATCATGGCGCTTAGCTTTGACTTCATCAACGGTTTTCACGACACGGCCAACGCTATTGCAACCTCTGTATCGACCCGAGCTTTGAGCCCGCGTACAGCGATTGTGATCGCCTCGCTATTCAACCTGCTCGGCGCCTTGACGTATACGGGTGTAGCGAAGACGATCGGGGGAAAAATTACGGACCCGTTCAAGCTGGAAAATGGACTGGTTGTCGTTTTGGCCGCTTTGACAGCAGCGATCTTGTGGAATTTGATCACTTGGTGGTTCGGTATCCCAAGCTCGTCCTCGCATGCCATCATCGGTGGCGTTGCTGGTGCTGCGGTTGGCGCATCCGGCTTTGGCTCCATCAACATGGAAGGCTTCATTGAGATCGTCAAAGCATTGATCATTTCGCCAATCGTCGCTTTTGTTATCGGTTTTATTGTGATCAAAATCGTATCTGCTCTCGTGGCAAATACGGCCTATCATAAAACAAATCGCAGCTTCCGAATGCTGCAAGTCTTGTCCGCTTCCTGGCAGTCATTCAGCCACGGAGCCAACGATGCCCAGAAAACAATGGGTGTCATTACACTGGCATTGCTTTCTGGCGGCTTCCTCGTGCAGGAGCCGGGCGAGTTTACCATTCCGTTGTGGGTGAAGCTGTCTGCTGCGCTTGCCATGGCTTTGGGAACATCTTTTGGCGGCTGGCGGATCATCAAGACGATGGGTGGTAAGATTATGAAAATCAAGCCAATCAGTGGCTTTTCCGCCGACCTGTCTTCTGCCTTGATTATCACAATCTTTACTACTTTGAAACTGCCTGTCAGTACGACGCACGTAATCACTTCCTCCATTTTGGGGGTAGGGGCGTCACAAAAGCTGAACGCAGTGAAATGGGGCTTGGCTGGCCGAATCATCGTTACCTGGATCATTACGCTTCCGGTGACGGGTCTTCTCGCAGCTGCCTGTTACGTTGTCTTGGACGTTTTCCTGTAAAGGGAACGATACATGTCAAAAAAGACACCTTTCCTACGATGCCATTTCGTAGCGAGGTGTCTTTTTGCTTATCCAGCCCCGGTCAACCGCTCCCACAAGCTGGCTTTCGGCTTGATTTGCACGAGCCGCACAGCCGAAAAAGGGATGTAGTCGAGCGAGCCGTCCCGTTCCTCGATCAAGATGCCGTTCACGCTGTAATCGTACAGCTTTCCGTCCACATACGAGGCAAGCCCGGGTCCAACCTTGTCCGGTGAAAAATGGATGCGGACGGGCCGATCCAAATACTCTTCCAATAGATTGTCATCCATCTGAAAACCCCTCCTGTTCTCTTAGTTATTTCCTGCATTGCGACAATTCAGACGAGGGAGACGAAAAAAACCACTCTGCCAGCGAGGCGAGAGTGGTTTTTGCAATTGGTTTGATTGCTATTCCATTGAATTTTGAGAAGGTCTGGACTGCTTGCTTTTGCGAGCGAAGACCAGCATCAGGATGGCGCCGAGAGCGATCAGGCTCAGACTGACCAGCTGGGCGACCCGGAGCGTGTCGGCAATCAGCAGGCTGTCTGTGCGCATTCCTTCAATGAAGAAGCGTCCGATTGAATAAAGGATCATGTAGCTGAACAGCACTTGACCATCGAATTTTTTCAAACGGTAGAGCAGCAGCATCAAAATGCCGAAGACGACCAGATTCCACAGCGATTCATACAAAAAGGTCGGGTGATAATACTGTCCGCCGATAAACATCTGATCGCGGATAAATGCCGGAAATTTCGCCATGAACTCAGCAGAGACCGTCTCTCCGTGTGCTTCCTGGTTGATAAAATTTCCCCAGCGGCCGATAGCTTGCCCCAGAATGACACTGGGCATGAAAATATCAGCCAGGCGAAGGAAGGGCAGATTGTGCTTGCGAATGTAGTACGTCCCCGCCAGAACTCCCCCGATCAGCCCGCCATGGATGGCGAGTCCGCCTTTCCAGACGGCGAAAATATCCATCAGGTTGTCTTTGTACTGCGCCCACTCAAATACAACATAATACAGACGGGCGCACACAATCGCTGCCGGGATGATCAGAACGACCATGTTCAGGACGTGGTCAGGATCGATGCCGGAACGTTTGGAATTGTGCCTCGCGAGGTATGTCCCGAGAAAGAAAGCCAATCCCATAATAATGCCATACCAGTGAATTTTAAGGGGTCCGAGCGATATTGCGATCGGATCAATCATGAAAATGCCTCCTTGCCTGAAAACGTCTGTGCACAGTATAGCACATCTGGGCGGCATGATTCCAACTAGAAGACTAGCGAGCGTGCAAAAAGTCAAGGATGGGATCGAGGGATGCTGGCTTGTCCGGTTGGGAGACGGCGGAAAAGAGATCCCCCAGCTCGCGTAGCCGCTCCGGGACGGTATGCACGGTGTAAGCGGAGGGATGAGCCTGCGGCAGCTCTTCCCAGCGCAGCGGAGCAGAGACGGTCGCAAGTTTTTTTGCCCGTGTGGAATAAGGCGCAGGAAGTGTCTTGCCCCGCCAATGCTGGAGGTAGTCGATGTACAGCTTGGTGCCGCGGTTTTTGACCATGCGCTCGATAGTCAAAAAAGCGGGATGCTTGCTGACGAGATAGGAAGCGATAAAGTGCCCGACCTGTCTCGTTTGTTCAAACGCATAGCGGCGTTCAATCGGAACGTACACTTGCAGGCCGCTTGCACCGGACGTCTTGACGTAAGCGGGCAGCTTCAGCTCATCGAGCAGTTCTTTTAATAGAAGAGCTGACTCAATCACCACCGAGAAGTCGTCTGTGGATGGATCGAGATCAAACACCAGCTCTGTCGGTGTTTCGTCGGCAGCCAGGTGAAAGGAAACATGCCACTCCAAAGCGGCCTGATTCGCCATCCAGAGCAGCGTGGCTTCATCGTTGCATAGCACATAGCGAACGTTTTCCCACGTATGAGTCTTGATCCAGTCAGGCGCATAGTCCGGGATGTTTTTTTGATAAAAATGCTTGTCGTGAATCCCGTGCGGGTAGCGGATCACGGTGAGCAGCCGATCATGGGCGTAGCGGAGCATGTAGGGAGCAACGGTCAGCAAGTAACGCAAGTAATCGAGCTTGGTCACGTTTGCTTCCGGCCAGAGCGGTTTTTCAGGGTTGCTGATGCTGATTGTACGTTCGGCGATGGTCAGCTCGTATTCTTTGGTTGCATAAGCCACGGCGGCACCTTCCTTTGGACGGCAGATGTGCTCCTACTTTCTCCTGATGGTCGATCGGCTATGCAAGCAGCAGGCGCACTGCATATCTTTCCAGCAAATCACCCATAATACGGTTAGCTTTCCAGTGGCTGGTGATGAGATGGAGTTCAAGAAAAAGAGCAAGACAAAAGAATTGTTGGAGACGATTGACACTTGCAGCTTGCTTGAGCTGGAAGGCATTCCGCTTTTTCCAAGCCTTGACGACAACATCGAAGTGCTGGAAAAGCTTTTTTCCGACTGCTCGGACTTTGTCATACGGGAGTTCCGGCAAAGGAACAGCGAGCGCGCGGCAGCGATCTTTGTTGACGGACTGATTGACACCAAAGAAGTGAACCAGGCGCTGCAATCTCTGATGGTGCTCGAAGACGGGGATGAGGATATTCGCGTTATCGAGGAACGGCTACTGCCTGTTTCACAAATTGACAGGGTCAGCGACTACAAAGAGCTTTTGCAGGCGGTACTGTCTGGAGATACAGGAATTTTGGTCGATGGAAATGTGGAAGCGCTCACGCTCGGCATCCGCGGGGCAGAAAAGCGATCGGTCAACGAGCCGGAGGGGGAAGCGGTCGTCCGTGGACCTCGCGAGGGCTTTATTGAAAACATCCGCACAAATACGTCGATGCTTCGCCGCAAGTTGCGCACGCCCAGATTGAAAATGAAATCGTTGGTAGTGGGCCGCGAGACAAACACGAACATCGTGGTGGCTTTTTTGGAAGGAATCGCAGACCCGCAAGTCGTGGATGAAGTTTCCCGGCGAATCAGCAATATCGACATAGATGCGGTTTTGGAGAGTGGCTATATCGAGGAGCTGATCCAGGACAACGTGTACTCGCCTTTTCCGCAGCTGATGTACTCGGAGCGGCCGGATACGGTAGCGGCTTCGCTGCTGGAGGGACGGGTCGCGATTTTTGTGGACGGCACGCCGATGGTCTTGCTCGCCCCGGCTACGTTCTGGATGATGCTGCAAGCGAGCGAGGATTACTTCGAGCGCTTCCAGATGACGACGCTGCTTCGCTGGCTGCGCTATTTGTTTATGGTGATTGCGCTCGTGACTCCTGCCTTGTACGTGGCGATTACGACCTACCACCAGCAAATGCTGCCGACCACGCTCTTGCTTAGCGTAGCCGCTGCGCGCGAAGCGATTCCTTTTCCGGCGATTGTCGAGGCGCTCATCATGGAGATCGCTTTCGAAGCATTGCGCGAAGCGGGGATTCGCCTCCCGAAAACGGTCGGGCAGGCCGTGAGTATTTTGGGCGCGCTGGTAGTTGGGCAAGCTGCCGTACAGGCGGGGATTGTTTCGGCGCCGATGGTGATTGTCGTTTCGCTTACGGGGATCGCGTCTTTTACGATTCCGCATTTCAATGTAGCGATTTCGCTGCGCATGCTTCGGTTTCCGCTGATGATCGCAGCCTCGATTCTCGGCATCTACGGGATTTTGGTGGGTGTCTTGCTGATTTTGGGTCATATGGCCAACCTGCGTTCGTTTGGAGTGCCTTATTTGTCTCCGCTTGCGCCTATGTCGATTGGAGACATGAAAGACGTCCTGGTACGAGTGCCCTGGTCATTCATGGAAAAACGCCCCAGCTTTCTAGGAATCCAAAATGCGCGAAAGATGAACGCGGGTTTTTCCAATAAAGTCCAGCAAAGAGGAGGGCAGGCAGGGACTACGAGCGGCGGGAAATCTGACGGGGAGGGAAAAGCGTGAGACGTCTTACTCCGATAGTCGTGTTGCTTTTATGCCTCTTGCCTGTGGCAGGCTGCTGGGATCGGCGTGAAGTCAACGACATGGCACTCGTGATTGCGATGGCTATGGACAAGGAGCCAAACGGGCAATACCGCTTGTCCGTCCAGGTGCCGCTTGTCAGCAGTCTCGGCTCGACGTCGGGGGGAGGCGGCGGGACGAGCGGTGACAAGTCTTACTATGTTGATTCCGCTGTGGGCAAGACGATCCGGGAAGCGAACAATATTATTCAGTCGCGGATGTCGCGTCAACTGTACTACTCCCACCATCGCATGATTGTCATCGGAGAACAGCTCGCCAAGGAGGGAATGAGCGACGTATTGGATATCGTAGCGCGATTTCCCGAGAATCGTTTAACGGCCTATTTGGTCATGACCAAAGGAAAAGGGATTGAGCTGTTGAACGCCCAGCCGCAGTTTGAGCGCTTTTCGGGAGAGGCGATGCGTGAACTGGTCAAGATGGAGGCGATTGCCGTATCGCTCAAGGATGTAGCCCAGATGCTGACGACACCGGGGGTCGATGCCTTTCTGCCCATCATTGATGCTGTTGATTCTCATCCGAAGGGCAAGTCAAAAGAAGTGGAGTTTATGGGGATTGGCTTGTTTCGCGGGGACAAGCTTGTTTATATGGCAAAATCTCAGGCGATCAAAGGTCTTCGCTGGTTCCAACGAACGTTCACCCCTTTTTCGGTGGTCGTTTCCCTGAATGACAAAGAGCGGCTGACGGTCTACTTTTCCAAAGGGAAAGCGGACTTGAAGCCTGTCATTAAAAAAGGGCGCATTCATTACGATATTACGGTTTTTGCGACGAGTGTCGTGGTTGAAAACATGACGAGTCTTGATCTGGATCAGAAAAAAAATATTGCCTTAATCGAGAACAAGCTCAAAAAAGAAGTCGAGGTCAGCGTCAAGGACACGCTGAATTTGATGCAAAAGTATCGGACGGACACGATCGGACTCGGGATCATTTTAGCCAGACAGTTCCCGAAAGAATGGCGGGATACGTATCGAAAAAACTGGAATGATCACCTGCCGGACATAACGTTCCAAATTCACAGCAAAGTCGTCGTGCAAGACGTTGGGCAAACGACCAAAAACATAACGAAGGAAGAAGGCGGACGTGAATAGACTATTCCTGCTTTTGTTTGGGCTGATGCTAGTTTTTTCCTTTTGGGATTTTATACTGAAGCGCAAGCATATGGAGAGAAAACAGCAAATCGTCATCTACTCCATCTACGCGCTTTCCGTCATCGGGATATACGCTGTGCAATATCAGCACGACAAAATGCTCTCGACCGGATTTTTTCTGAACATCTTCACGCCTCAGGTGAAAACATGGATCGAACATATGTTGTAGAGGAGGGAGAGTATGATACATAAGCAAGTCGTCAATCACCGGCAAATTGCCTGGTTGGTCGGCAGTTTGTTGATGACAGGGATGATGATCAGCTTTTTGCGGACAGTCGTGCAGGTCGCCAAAATGGATGCATGGTTCTCGCAAATTCTCCCAGCCTGCTACGCTTTGTTGGTAGCGTATGTCTTGTCGGAGCTGGTGCGCGCCTACCCCGGCAAAAATTTGTTTGAGATAGTGTTCATCATCTGCGGCAAATGGATCGGTGGTTTCATCAATCTGTTGATCCTCTTTTACATTTGGATCATTCTCGCTCTCGATATAAAAGGCGCCGCGGACTTTTTGCACGTCTCTCTGCTGCCGCAGACGCCTTTGGAAATCATTCTGCTCGTGTTCGTTTTGCTGTTGATGTATTACGGCAAGACGAGTCTGGAGGTGGCAGCGCGGGTAAACGAGATTTACTTTCCCGCCTACTTTATCATGTGCCTGATGCTGTACTTTCTTTTAATGAACGAGTACAGCATCGAGCGGCTGGAACCGATCCTCAGTACGACTTTCGAACGGATTGCAGTGAGCAATCTGCTCCCGCTCGGCGTCTATGGGGATATATTGCTATTCGGGGCGTTCTTGCACGCCAGCAGCGAGCCAAGGCTTCTGTTTGCGGCGATGAAGCACGGGATCATGATTGTGTGCTTCACGACGACGATCATGATCTTGATTTTGCTTGGAGTGATGGGATACGTCATCGCGAGCAGGCTTAATTTTCCGATCTATATTCTCGTCCAGCAAATTCATCTGACCGATTTTCTTGACCGGGTGGAAATGATTTTGTTCAGCCTGTGGTTCCCGGCGTTCAGCATTAAAGTAATCGTCGCGTATTTGGCTTTTCTCGTAGGGGTTGGATCGTTTGGCGGACAGCTGCATTACAATACGTACAATGCGCCGTGCGGCTGTTTTCTGGTTGTGTCAACCTTGCTTGCTTTTCCGAAGGTCGCTGATATCGACCAGTTTATCAGCTACAGCTTTCCTTTCATCGTCATCTTGTTTCAGGTGCCGCTGCTTCTGTTTTTGTTTATCGTCGCCCGGAGGAAAAAGCGGGAGGAAGGCCAGACCTTGATCCCCAGAGGAACGAAGCTGCATCGGTTTTACCGCATGATGGTGTGGGGAGGAGCGATCAGCTTCGCAGGCTGTATTTTGACGATCTTGCTTGGAGACATGCTCAGCGACAAATCTCCCGCAGCCGGAATTGCCACCGCGATCGCCTACATTATTTTCATGGTCATTGCGCTCCTTGCCAGTTACGGAGAAATGCAGGCCCTTAATCACGGGAAACAAAGGCTGGGCCGTCCCAAACAACAAGGAAACTTTCGGCAGTAGCAGGCGGGGAGTCGGCGATCAATTGATTTGTTTCCACGTACAGTCAGCCAAACTGCCATCGACAAACGCCTGAATACTCGGCTGGCGCATCGTCAATCCGGAGGTCCATTCCATGAACTGGACTTTGGCGATCAGCTCCGGTTTTAGCCAGAGAGTGTCTTTTTTTCGTTCCGGTTGATTGGCAAAAGGCATGCTGTCTAGGAGCAGCGGTTTGATCCGTTCGGTCAGGTCGCGCCAATCGCGCTGGGTCAGCTTCCCGGTGCCTGCATGACCGATGTACACAAGTCTTCCGGCGTCGTCAAACAAGCCAAGCAGGACGGCATTCACGACGCCATCGCGCAGCGTGACACCGCCGATTGCGGCATACAGATCGTGAAAAATCTTGAGTTTTTGCCAACGCGCATCTTTTCCGCTCGGGAGGTAGGTGCTCGTCAAGTCTTTGCAGACGATTCCTTCCATGTGATGTTGCTTCATCACATCGTACAAGCTGTGCGGGTCACTGACATTTTGTACGATCTGCACATTTGGCTCGGGAAGCATGATCTGCGCTAGAATCTCTTGTCTCTCGCCGAGCGGTTTGTCGGTTACCCAGCTGCCATTCCAATACAGGACGTCAAACACCATGTAGGTGACGGGAGTTTGCTCGATGGCGAGCTGGATGCTCAGTTCCTTGCGCAGGCTGTCTCTTTTCATGATTTCGTGGAAAGACGGTTTTTGGCTGTCAAAAGCGATCATCTCTCCGTCGAGAATGACAGATGAGGCGGAACAGTAGCGTTCGAGCCGGGCAAATTCGGGGTATTGCCTCGTGCGATCATTCTTTTTGCGATTGATGAGCTGTGTCTTGTTGCCGTCGTGGTAGGTGAGCATTCTGACCCCGTCCCACTTCACCTGGGCAATCCAGTTGCTTCCGGCTGGTATCGTTTCGGTTTGGATCGGTTCAAAAGGGGTGATCGGTTCAAGTGGCATAGGGCCTCCGTAATTGCTTTGCTTGAAGTTCCGTTGGAGCGGTCGCTCGTATTCGTACAGTCCCACGATTGTTTGCGGTCTATGCAAAGAGTCTTGAACAGCAGTTGTGATCGAATTTTATGAAACTTTTCAGTTGATTAAGTATTGAATATAAGGTATACTAGAGAAAATTTCATATGAATCGACATTCATATGAAGAGAGCATGAACAAGTATGGATGGGCTATATCCGCCGGATGGCTTGTAACCTCCTAATCGTGGTACGTCCACCACAGTGCGTAAGGGGAGAGTCGTTCTTTGGATATAGCCCTTTTTTTCATTGATCTAGAAATAGACTGTAGTTTATAATTACTATGGTAATGATTTTGAGGAACAGCCTGGACTTGCTTGCTGGAAGCTGGCGAGCCGCATGTTTACGGAAAGAAGGAATTGACTTGCCATTTCTTCGGTTTAAAGGTTTTGAAAAAGCAAAGCTGCAATCGGTTGCGCCCCTTATTATAGAAGAGTTTGCCCGCATCGCTGAAGTGAGCGAGGAAAAAGTCAAGCTGGAGCTTCTGCTGGTCGAGCAGTTGACGAACAGCCCGTTGTCTCTGGAAATCATGATGTTCCCGCGAGAGCAGAACAAGCACGATGAGATTGCCAGCACGATGAATCGCATCTTGCAGAAGCAAGGCTTCGAGAACGTCCATCTCTTTTTTATCCTGCTGTCGCCTGAGCTGTACTATAAGGAAGGGTTGCCGCTACAGGTCAAGGCTTCCCGCTGAATCCGGCAGGCAAAAAAGGTCGAAATCCCATGACGAGGGATTCCGACCTTTTTTATGTCATACGTGCTCTAATAATAGAGGCTTTCTGTTTGCAAGCATTTGGAGCAGGTGCGCGCCAGCGATGTTTCGACGAACTCGTGCGCGCATTCTTTTTGCAAATGGAACAGCTGGCGTCTCAGACTTTCCAAATCCACCTCCAGGCGAGCGATTTCAGCGCGCAAACGCAAGGCTTCATTCAATGTCTTGCCACCTCCAGGCGTTTATTGGTACAACTGGCTTCCTTGCTCGCGGAACTCGCGGGCTTTTTCCTGCATGCCTGCCGCGATGGCCGCAGGCTCGTTTTGTTCCTGCTCCTGCGCTTGCTGACGGATGTCGTGCGAGATTTTCATGCTGCAAAATTTCGGGCCGCACATCGAGCAAAAGTGCGCAGACTTGGCTGCTTCCGCAGGCAGTGTCTCATCGTGATATTCGCGGGCGCGCTCAGGATCGAGAGACAGGTTGAATTGATCGTTCCAGCGAAATTCAAAGCGGGCTTTGGACAGCGCGTCGTCACGCTGTTTGGCTCGCGGATGTCCCTTGGCCAGGTCGGCTGCATGAGCGGCGATTTTGTAGGCGATCAGGCCGTTGCGCACATCTTCCTTGTTCGGCAGTCCCAGGTGCTCTTTGGGTGTCACGTAGCAGAGCATCGCTGTCCCGAACCAGCCAATCATCGCTGCGCCAATCGCAGAGGTAATGTGGTCGTAACCGGGAGCGATATCAGTGGTCAATGGCCCGAGCGTGTAAAAAGGAGCTTCGTGGCACATCTCCAGTTGTTTGTCCATGTTCTCGCGAATCAGGTGCATCGGAACGTGACCAGGCCCTTCAATCATCACCTGCACGTCGTGCTTCCAGGCGATTTTCGTCAGCTCCCCGAGTGTTTCCAGCTCGGCAAACTGCGCTTCGTCATTGGCATCCGCAATCGAGCCGGGGCGCAGACCGTCTCCAAGCGAGACGCTGATGTCGTACGCTTTGAGAATGTGGCAAATTTCTTCAAAGTGGGTGTACAAAAAGTTTTCTTCATGGTGGGCGAGACACCAAGCCGCCAAAATGGAGCCGCCACGCGAGACGATCCCGGTAACGCGTTTTGCCGTCAAAGGAATGTAGCGCAGCAGAACGCCAGCGTGGATGGTGAAGTAATCGACTCCTTGTTCCGCCTGTTCGATCAATGTATCCCGATACACTTCCCAGGTCAGGTCTTCCGCTTTGCCATTGGCCTTTTCCAGCGCCTGGTAAATCGGCACGGTACCGATTGGCACGGGGCTGTTGCGGATGATCCATTCACGGGTCGTATGAATGTGCTTTCCGGTCGACAAATCCATGATCGTATCGGCGCCCCAGCGCACGGACCAAATCATTTTCTCCACTTCCTCTTCCATCGAGGAGCTTACGGCCGACGTGCCGATATTGGCGTTGACTTTGACGTGAAAATTCCGCCCGATAATCATCGGCTCCGCTTCCGGATGATTGATGTTGGCCGGAATAATCGCGCGCCCGGCAGCTACTTCGGCTCTGACAAATTCGGGGGTCACTCCTTCGCGAATCGCGATGTATTCCATCTCTGGCGTAATGATCTGCTGGCGGGCGTAGTGAAGCTGGGTGACATTTTTTCCTGGCAAAGCGCGTTTGGGCCGATAGCCTTCGCGCGGAAAAGCTGGCATCGTCACCGCTTTTTCGCTGCTTCTGATTCCGTCGTCAACAAGTTGTGGCTCCCGGCCGACATAGCTTTCCGTATCGCCGCGTTCCTCGATCCACGCTTTGCGCACTAGCGGCAAGCCTTTTTCGATGTCCGCGACATATCCGTCAGCGGTGTATTCGCCGCTCGTGTCGTAGACGCGCAAAGGCGGATTGGGGGTAGAGCC
Organism: Brevibacillus sp. HD3.3A; assembly: GCF_013284375.2. Lineage (NCBI taxonomy): Bacteria > Bacillati > Bacillota > Bacilli > Caryophanales > Paenibacillaceae > Brevibacillus > Brevibacillus sp. HD3.3A. Next base: position 3,747,552 of record NZ_CP085874.1, on the reverse strand, counting down.
GAACAACCCTTCGCTTGCTTGAAGGGTGATTTCGCGCATCGGCACGCGGATGTCAGGGCGACTGCCGACCTCGTATACTTTGCGGCTACCGGGAAAAGATGAAATGGATGACATGAAAAAACCTCCTTGGCGTGGTTGCACGAAGCGCGAACCTTGTAGGGAGGCGAAAGAGGCCCGTCGCGAAAAAACGCCGCATGGGAGCATGCGACGCCAGACGCGAGAGTAGAGAAGCAACGGGTATTTTGCAAAAAGATACACGTCACTTGTCGTGTCATATGGACATTCCTCCGCTGGCATTACCCAGTTCAGGTTCAACGGTCGATGGCACAGTACCATCCTCTCAGCCTGGTGATTTCCAAGCTCCCGTGCTTGTTTGTAGTTGTGATTGCAAGATTAGGATACCGGAGAACGCCCATCGTTGGCAAGAAAAAGTTTCCAACAAAAATTGCCACAGGGCAACACATTTTCCCCCCCTCTATACTCATGAATCGGACTAAAACTGTTTCTGTAGACCCACACGAATCGCGTCTGTTACGATGTAATTCGATCAAAAAGAAACTGCTTTATGACGCTTCGTTCTTGTCTTTTGAGCGAACGGAGTGATTGAGATTTTTGAGGTGATGGAGTGTGGATGTATATTCGGATCTGAAGCAAGGGGAACGGGGCGCGTGGGTCAGTATTATTGCCTATATCTTTTGCTCGGCGTTAAAAATAGGAGTTGCTGTGCTGACGGGATCGGAAGCGTTGATGGCAGATGGCTTGAACAACTCGACAGACGTGGTGGCATCGATTGCGGTCCTGATCGGCCTGCGCATTGCCCGCAAGCCGCCTGACCACGATCACCCGTACGGTCATTTCCGCGCGGAGACGATTTCGGCCTTGGTCGCGTCATTCATCATGCTGTTTGTCGGCTTGCAAGTCGTGACGGAAGCGGTTCCTTCGCTGTTTGATCAAAAAACGACGGCACCGGATTTGCTCGCAGGCTGGACGGCATTGGCGACAGCGGCGATCATGCTGGGCGTGTACCGCTACAACCGTCAGCTCGCTTTGCGAACAAACAGTCAGGCGTTGCTGGCTGCGGCCGCTGACAATCGCTCGGACGCCTTCGTCAGCATCGGGACGTTTGTGGGCGTTGCGGGGGCGCAGTTCCAGCTGTACTGGCTTGACCCGCTGGCTGCTTTGGTAGTCGGAGTCATCATCCTGAAAACAGCGTGGGATATTTTCCGGGAAGCGACCCATCGCTTGACCGACGGCTTTGACGTAGAAGAGTTGGGGGAACTGAAAGAGACGATCTCGTCCATCGCCGGAGTAAAAGATATTAGCGATATTAAAGCGCGTTACCACGGCAGCAGCGTGCTGGTTGACGTCGTGATCCATGTGGAGCCGCATCTCAATGTGGTAGAAAGCCACACCATCACCGAACACATCGAAGAACGCATGAGACGTGTACACAAAATCAATACCGTTCATATTCATATCGAGCCAGAGCAGCAACTGGTCGAAAATTAAGCAAAAAACCTGTCCGTATCGGGCAGGTTTTTTTGCATGGCGTTACACGGGAGTCGCTTTTTTGCGACGCAGCTTTTTGGTTGTGGTCATCGCCTCGCTTTGCGCTGGCATTTGCTTGGGAGCTGCTGCGGTCGGCTCTGCGGGAGTTGCGCGCTTGCGGCTTGGCTTCGGTTTCGCTGCTGCTGGCGTAGGCTCAGGCTCGATTTTTACCGGACCAGGCGAAGTGCCTGCGGTAGAAGCGAGACTTTCCTTCAATGCTTGCATCAGGTCGATGACATTCGTCCGAGCGACGGTCGGTGCCGTGGCAATCTCCTGGCCTTCCAGCTTTTTCTCGATCATTTTTTGCAGCTCGCTGCGGTATTCATCGGTGTATTTGGCTGGGTCAAACGGAACGGTCATATTGCCGATCAGCTCGGTTGCCATTTTCAGCTCGTTTTCCGCCAAGGGGATGGTCGCCTCTGGCAAGGCAGGCACTTGATTGACTGGCCGTACTTCGTCAGGATAAAAAATCGTTTCCAGCATCATGCAATGCTCATACAGCCGAATGACGGCGAGACTTTGCCGATTGCGCATCGTCACCTGGGCAATCGCGATTTTTCCGGTTTGGCCCATCGCGGCGCGAAGCAGGGCGTACGCTTTTTCCCCTGTGTCCTGAGGGGACAGAAAGTAGCTTTTGTCAAAGTAAACCGGATCGATCTCCGACAAGTCCACAAAATCGAGAATCTCAATAGCTCGGCGGGTTTCGGGGGTGATCGCCTCCAGGTCCTCGTCGTTGATCATGACGAAGTGGCCTTTTTCATACTCGTAGCCGCGAACGATCTCGCTGGCGTCCACTTCCCGCTGACAATGCGGACACATTTTCGTGTATTTGATGGGGGTGTTGCATTCCTTGTGCAGCTGGCGGAAGCGAATATCCCGTTCTTCTGTCGCCGTAAACATGCGAACCGGGATGTTGACCAGGCCGAAGCTGATTGATCCTTTCCAGACGGTGTGCATACGATTCCTCCCGATTCGGTAGTGGCATAAGGCTGGGGCTGGATGCTGCCACGAGGTAAGTGATGAGATGGGTGCGGCCATTTTGCTTATTGTTTGTAGGCAGCCAGACGAAGCCGCGAGGGAAATGCAGGCGGGAAACATTGACACAGACGAGCTTGCTTTCCATTCCATGAAAAAACCAGCCGATCGAATGGGACGGCTGGTTGCGTTCTTTTTGCCTGATTTTACTGCCCGTGTTTGACGATGTCGGACTGGTCCGCCCGCGATTGCATTTCGCGTGCCGCTTCGCTGCCAATGCCTGTACGATCCGCGATGGACTGGGCTTTGGCTGCTTTCAGCTTTTGCTCGGACGGTTGTTTTGCTGCCATGTCAATTCCCCCTTTTGGAACATGTGCAAGTAGTATGCGCATGCCGGGAACAAAAAAATACCCCCTCGTCAAATGACGATGGGGCAGCTGTTCAACTCCTCCCGCGAAGGGAGCGATGGCACGGAATGCTCCTATCAGACACGCCGCGCGCCTAAGTGAACTGCCTTTCAATTATGGGAGAGGAGAAACCGGAGGAAGAGCTTATGGGGAAACGTAAGTCTTCTCCGCGGTTGTCAGCGACACCGTTGCGTCGCTATCCATCATGTTTTCCAAACTTTGCGTCTCGTATACCTGAAGCCGGCATAAATTTTCCAGTTGCCAATTTTACGGGGGTAGGCAGTTGTGATAGTATGATATCAGCCTGAAGGCAGAACGGCCTTGGTACAGGCGGCATTTATCTTCTACAAACTTCTTTGAACAGGTGAACAATTATGCGCGTCATCGCAGGAGAACACAGAGGTAGAAAACTTGCGGCCGTCCCTGGAAGCGGAACGCGTCCGACGACCGACAAAGTGAAAGAATCGATTTTCAACATGATCGGCCCGTACTTTGATGGGGGCTGGGCATTGGATTTGTATGCCGGCACAGGCAGCTTGGGCATTGAGGCGTTAAGCAGGGGAGCGGACAAAGCTGTCTTCGTCGAGCGCGATGCCAAAGCGTTTTCTGTCGTCAAGCAAAATGTCAGCGCCTGCCGCCTTGATGCATACGCAGAAATGTACCGCATGGATGCGGATCGAGCCATCCGGCAATTGGCAAAGCGGGAGCAGCCGTTTGATCTCGTTTTTTTGGACCCGCCGTATGCGAAGCAAAACATCGTGGAAGAAATCACTCAGCTACAACAGCTTGGTCTGCTCGCAGCAGGTGCCTGGATCGTCGCCGAACACGACAGCAAGGACTCGTTTCCCGCTGCCATCGGCGATTGCGTCAAAGATCGCGAGGCTACGTACGGCGAGACAGCGGTCACTTTGTACTATTACGAGCCGCAGCAAGAAGCATAGGAACGCCTCGCTTTTTGCGGTCGCATTCCATTTCATGAAAAACGTCGAGACGTTTTTCACAGAAAAAAGGGGGAGGCAACATGGCGATTGCCGTTTGCTCGGGAAGCTTTGATCCGGTTACATATGGACACCTCGACATTATCAGTCGGGGGGCAAAAGTGTTTGACAAAGTCATCGTGGCAGTTCTGATCAACTCCAAAAAAAATTCCCTGTTCAGCGTAGAGGAGCGCGTCGAGATGCTTCGTCAGGCGACAGCGGACATGAGCAATGTGGAGATCGACTCTTTTGACGGCTTGCTGATCGATTACATGAACAAGCGCGGAGCCAAAGTGATCATTCGCGGTCTTCGCGCTGTGTCCGACTTCGAGTACGAAATGCAGGTTGCTTCCATCAACAAAAAGCTCGACGATCAGATCGAGACCTTTTTCATGATGACCAACAATCAGTATTCGTATCTCAGCTCCAGCATCGTAAAAGAAGTGGCAAGGTACAAGGCAAGTGTCGCCGATCTGGTGCCGCCAGCGATTGAAGAAGCGCTCAAGCGCAAATTGGCCAGCGAGTAACCGAGTTTACCTCGGCTTGCTGCTGCGAAAGTAACGGGTGAGCAAGCTGATGCCGAAAAGCAGAACAGCCACCCCTGCCGCGAGCGTGCCAGAAAAAGCGATCGTCTCCCACCAGCTTGTAACGGGGATTCCGGAAGTGGTCGGCACGAAGACGGGAACGCTTTTTTCCAAAAACCAGTTGCTCGCTTTGACCAGCGGCTGCCAGAAAACAAAGGTCAAAATGGCAGCCAATAAAGCGTGGAGAGCACGCGCAATCAAATAAGGCGCTACCCGGATGTCTGTTTCGCTGAGAATGCTGGCGACTTGCGCATGGACGCTCAGTCCGCCCCAGGACAGTATGGCGCTGGCGATCGCAGCTTTCCAGACCATGGATACGGCATCGGGAACGACACTGGCTGCCTGCGCGCCCAACGTGACTTCAAACAGCCCGGCGACGATGGCTTTGGAAAAGGCGGGAGGAAAGCCAAAGGGACCGAGGAAAATAGCGAGAAACGTACTGATCAATTGGGTCAGGTGAATCGCTTGAAACAACTGAATCAACACAGAGAACACGATGATAAAGCCACCGATCATGAGCAAGGTGTTGAGCGCTGACTGCACGGCATCCCCCATGAGTTTGCCAAACGGCCGACCGTCGCGGATTCGCGCCCGGTGCATGGCTTGCAGCGCGCGGAGCGGGAGGGGCAAATTCGTTTTTTCCAAAGGCTTGGTTATGGCAGCAAACGGCGCGTGGAAACGGTAAATCAGCCCCATGATGACTGCCGACAAATAGTGGGTCAAGGCGAGGACGACTCCCATTTGCTCGCTGTGGAAAAAGCCGATTGCCACCGCGCCCATGACAAACAGCGGATCTCCCGTCGTCGTAAAAGATACGAGCCGTTCCCCTTCCGCTTTGGAGATATTGCTCTGCTGGCGCAAGCGGGTAGTCAGCTTGGCTGCCACCGGATATCCCGATGAAAAGCCCATGGCGAGCACAAATCCGCCTGTTCCCGGAACATTGAACAAAGGGCGCATCAACGGTTCCAACAGCACGCCAACAAAGTGAACGACTCCGAGTCCCATCAATATTTCCGAGAGGACGATAAACGGGAGCGTGGACGGGAATACGACCTCCCACCAGATTTTGAGTCCACGGACGGCGGCTTCAAAAGAAATTTGCGAGTAAATGACAAGGGTCAAGACGAGCGCGACTGTCGAGAGGGCAAGCAACAAGGTGAAAAACGGTGAGTGGCGTGACATGGAATCCTCCTGTGTCGACGAAAAGATCATAGTACATGTCTACGTGACAGGCTGATGATCTATGCGTGAGGCTTGTATCTTTCAAGTGTGAAAGGAACAGGGAATGGTCACATAGGCTGTTTACAGGAGGTGTTTGCATGACGGCGAAGCGAAAGCCAACCGTGGGGGTAGCGCTAGGCTCAGGCGGGGCCCGCGGTTTTGCGCATATTGGTGTCTTGAAAGCATTCGAGGCGCAAGGAATCGAGATCGACATGCTTGCGGGCAGCAGTATGGGGAGTTTGATTGCGGCGGTGTATGCAAACGGAATCGAGCCGCACATGATGGCGAAGCTCGCGCTCAATCTGAAGCGCAAGCACTGGCTTGATCTGACCGTACCGAGCATGGGGTTTGTCGCGGGAGAGAAAATCAAGCAGTTGATCAAGCTGCTCACTCACGGGAAGCGGATGGAAGAACTGGGCAAGCCTTTGGCGATTGTGGCGACTGACATCGAATCCGGCGAACGGGTTGTATTCCGCGATGGGCCGATTGATCAGGCAGTCAGGGCGAGCATTTCCATTCCAGGCATATTTGTCCCGGAAAAGGTTGGCGGGCGTCTGCTGGTCGATGGCGGTGTCATTGACCGCGTGCCTGTGACGGTGCTGAAAGACATGGGAGCGGATATCGTCATTGCAGTCGATGTGGCCCAGGTCGATACGCCAATGAAGGTGAACAGCATCTTCGACGTCATTGCCCAGACGATTGATGTGATGGAACGGGAAATTCTCCGCCACAGGATCATTGCTGCGGATATCGTAATCCGCCCGGATGTTGGACATTATAGCAGTATTGCCTACTCTGGCGTGGAGGAAATCATCGAACTCGGGGAACGCGAGGGTGCAGCACAAGCAGAGCGCATCCAGCAACTGATTGCGAACTGGGAGGAAAACGGATGAACGAGGACCAACTTTATAGACAAACGCGCAGATCGCGAGGAGCCAGAGGCTTTAGCTGGGTTTTGGCCTTGATTGTGATTGTGGCTGGACTGTCTTTTTTTATCCCGACCAATTACTATGTGACAAGGCCAGGCTCGGCTATCGCGCTAGGCCCGATGATCGACGTAGAAGGCGGCAAAAAGGACGAAACAGGCGCGTTCATGCTTACGACTGTGCGCATGGGTGAGGCGAATCTCGCTTGGTACGTCTACGCGAACATGTCGCCTGATGCCGAGCTGATGCCGAAAGAGCTGGTGGTCAGCAAAGGGGAGGACAACGAAGACTTCGTCCGCCGCGAGCAAGCCGTGATGGACAATTCGCAAAAGATCGCCGAAGCGGTCGCTTTTCGCCTGGCTGGCTACGATGTCAAGATCGAAAAAGAAGGCGTCTGGGTCATGGGCACAATCGAAGGACTTCCCGCCAAAAAAGTGCTGAAAATCGGCGACGTCATCACCGCCGTCGATGGAGTGCGCACCGCCGAAGCCAAAGATTTGCTGCAAGCTCTCGCCAGCAAAAAGGCAGGCGATCAGGTCGAGATTACATATACAAGAGATGGACAAGAAGGGAAAACGATGGTAACCTTGGAACCACTGCCAGAGTCGAAGTCCGTCGGCATCGGGGTGCGTCCGGACAACAAGCAAGAGATCGTGATTCCGAAAAAAGTAACGATCGCGTCGCAAGGGATCGGTGGACCATCTGCCGGGCTGATGATGACGCTGGAGATTTTGGATCAGCTCGATGTGGCGAAGGATTTGACAAAAGGCTATAAAATCGCCGGTACAGGCACGATTTCACTGGATGGGACAGTCGGCCGGATCGGCGGGATCAACCACAAGGTCATCGCGGCTGACAAAGCAGGGGCGGAAATTTTCTTTGCACCCGAGGATACGCCTGATGCAACCTCCAATTATCAGGAAGCGCTGGCTACCGCAAAACGGATTGGAACTTCCATGCAGATCGTTCCCATCAAGACAGTAAAGGATGCGATTGCGTATCTGGATGGACAAAAACCGAAATCTTCCTGAGCAAACAAGCTGTCAAGGAAAAATGGTTGACAAAGCTTTTTGCACGGGCTATAATCATCCTTGTTGTGCATGAGGTGAAGTGCTATGAACATTAAGTTAGCAGAGTTGGAACACCGAAAAGGAGAGGCACTGCCGTTTCAGTTGACGCTCGATGCAGCAGAACTGAAAGGTCGCCATAACGAGATTCGCGGGATCACTCCTGTGAATGCCGAGGGCGAAGCTGTACAGCTCGGTAACCTCTACTATGTAAAAGGCAGCATGAAGGCCGATGTCGATTTCGTCTGCGCCCGATGCTTGAATCCTTTTACCCATCACGCGGCAATAGACTTCTCCGAGACCTTTGCTTTGGCAGATGATCCTATCATAAGCGAGGACGAAGACAGCGACATCCTTCCACTGGAAGGAGACGAGATCGAGCTTACTGCGCTGTTGCAAGAGGACTTTTTGCTCGCGATGCCAACCTTCCCGCTGTGCGAGGAAGATTGCAAAGGATTGTGCCCGAGTTGTGGCGTAAACCGCAACGAAGTGGCATGCAGCTGCAAGAATGAGCGGATTGACCCGCGCTTGGCCGGGTTGGCTGACTTTTTCAAGGACAGCAAGTAGTATTCTCTTGTTTTCAAGGTGAGGCGCCGATCTTCGGATGCAGCGTCTCATTTTTGAAGGACGGCATAAGCTTTTGGCCTATACTGTCCACCCAATAGAGCATCTTAGCATTTGTCAGTTGAAGGAGGTGTAAGGAAGATGGCAGTACCTCAACGGAGAACTTCCAAAACCCGTAAAAGAATGCGTCGTACGCACTTCAAATTAGAGATTCCAGGCATGATCAAATGCGATAATTGCAGCGAATACAAGCTTGCGCATCGTGTTTGCCCAAGCTGCGGTCACTACAAAGGTGTGAAAGTAGCAAAGTAAGCTTTGCTGCGTAAAAAGTGAGGTGAGCAATCACCTTGCTTTTTTTGTGCCTTCATTTTGCTTATTAATGCTTATGAATACTTAAATAATATTGCTTAAAATGCGTAAATGACTTACAATGAGGAAGAAAGGCAAGGATGGAGTGAAACCGTGATGTACCAGGAAGAGCGATTGACCGCGATCCTGCAATATTTGCAGCAGCACCACCGAATCAGTGTACAGGAAGTCGTGGAGCAATTCGGCGTCTCCCGTGATACGGCCCGGCGAGATATCGTCAAGCTGGAGGAGCAGGGAGAAATCTTGCGGACTCGCGGTGGAGCGATTTTGCCTAGCTTGAGCAAAAAAAGCTTTTCTCATCAGGAGCGCATGCAGCTCGATTTGACAGGGAAGCGGCGGATTGCGCAGGCTGCCGCGCGTTTGATCAAACACGGCGACTATTTGCTGCTTGACGCATCCACGACGGTTCAACTGACGGTAGAATCGTTGCAGACAAAAGACCATGTCATCATTACAAACTCCTTGGCTACAGCAGCCAGTGTTTCGCGCAAGGAAGGCGTGCTTGTGAAAATGCTCGGCGGAGATGTGAACCCGCAAGATCAGTGTGTGCACGGCACCCGAACCGTAGAAAATCTGGCGAATTACCACGTCGACAAGTTGCTGGTCGGAGCTTGCGGGCTGACGACGGGCGGGCTTGTTTCCCCGGATGAAGATCACGGCTATGTGATCAGGGAGATGATGAAGCGGGCGGATCAGGTGATTATTCTTGCTGACCACTCCAAATTCGGAAAAAGCATGTTGTACCGGGTAGCCAGTCTGGATCAGATCGACTTGATCGTGACGGACTGCGCACCAGGGCGGGAAATGGCCGAAGCCTTCGACAAGAGCGAGGTAGACGTATTGGTAGCCGCTGAAAACGGCAAAGACGCATGAAATAGCGGGTAGATTTCATCTGGCTGGCGTGAAGGGAGACCCCGCGTGACAGCAGATGGATTTATCAGAGAAGGTTCTTCTTTTTGAAGAGCCTTCTCTTTTTTTTGCTTGCAATCATATAGGAGCCCTGCTATCCTGTTATTCCTGACTTTTCCACGAGGAGGTTCTTATGGTTTACTGGCGGATTATCCGCAAAAGCTATCGACGCAATCTTCAGTATCGTCTCTCTCATCTGATCAACAATGTGGCGAGCTCGATTTTTGGGCTTGTTTTTATTGCCATTTGGATGGGAGTCCTGCGAGGCAAAGCCGTTCACGGCCCGTACGACGCGGAAACGATGGCCTGCTACATCGCGATTTGCCAAAGCGTGCTTTGGGTGACGACGTTCATGTCACCGGGGCTGAATGTGCAGGTCGGGGTGCGCAGCGGAGCGGTCAGCCTCGACATGATCAAGCCTGTCCATTACTTGTGGTACACCTTGAGCCAGGAGTTTGGCCGCCTGCTCTATAACGCCTGTTACCGCAGTCTGCCGATCGGCCTTTTGCTTGGGCTTGCGGTAGGCTTTTCTTTCCCCTCCGATCCGCTTGCGTACCTCTTGTTTTTGCTCTCGCTTCTGCTGGCTGCCTACGTAGGCATGCTCCTTTTTTATTTGGTCGGCATTTCTTCTTTCTGGACGACCGAGGTGCGCTGGCTGCACCTCATTTTGCTCTCGCTAGTTTTCGGCTTTGGCGGGCAGATGATCCCTGTTGATCTGATGCCGGGGGTACTCGGGCAGCTGGCTCCGTTTTTGCCTTTTGCCGCCATGATTTACTATCCGGTCATGAACTGGCTGGAGCTTGCTCCGGTCTACAGCATCGGGGTTCAGCTGCTGTGGGCTGTCATTTTGACAGTAGTCGCTCTCGCTGTGACGAAGCAAGCAAGAAGAAAGCTGGAAATACAAGGGGGGTAGCGACGTGCTCATGCTTTATCGAAAGCTGATCGCAGCCAGTCTCCGCTCGCAAATGCAGTACAAAATGAATTTCATTACGAGCGCGGCTACGACCGGCATGATTATGGTTCTCGATTTTGTGATTCTTTCCGCCATTTTGCACCGCTTCAACGATGTGGCTGGCTGGAATATTTACGAGGTCGGCATGCTTTACGGCATTTCTTCGGCATCTGTCTCCTTGTATCGGCTGTTTGCTCCGGAAGTGAACGATTTTGAGAAGTATGTCGTGCACGGAGAATTTGACCAGATGCTGATTCGCCCGGTATCGCCGCTCTTGCTTTTGCTTACGCGCAATCTCGACCTTTCGCGGATTGGCGGCATCGTGCAAGGCGTGGCAGTGCTGGTGCTCTCGCTTGCGGGACTTGCCCGGGAAGGGGCAGATTTGCTCTGGTTGATCGTCTTTTCCCCGATCGCGATTTTTTCGGGCGGGGTCATTTATTTTTCCATGGCGTTGTCTTCGGCGGCTCTCTCTTTTTGGACGCATCAAATGAGAGACATCCTGACTTTTACGATCTACGCGCCGGCGAATGCCTCCAACTATCCGATTTCGCTCTATCCAGGCTGGCTGAAATGGCTGTTCTTTACCGCCTTGCCGATCGCGTACATGAATTACTTGCCGATGCTGGCCTTGCTCGGAAAAGGGGGAGGCTGGTACTACCCGCTGCTGGCGCCTGTTGCGGCGGCGACCGCATTGTTTTTGGCACTCACCTTTTGGAAGATAGGCATACGACATTATCACTCTACGGGAAGCTGAGGAGGTTTTCATCATGATAGAAGCTGTACATATCGGCAAGTCGTTCTATTTGTCTCCGGAGAACAAAGGCCGCTTCGCTTCGGTGCGCACCTTGTTTTCCCGGGAGCAGCGTGAGGTCAAGGCTGTAGACGACATCTCCTTTTCCATCGGGGAAGGGGAGTTCGTCGGCTACATCGGCCCGAACGGAGCGGGGAAGTCGACCACGATCAAGATGCTGTCCGGCATTTTGCACCCCAGTCGGGGAGAAATCCGCATCGGCGGCTACAGTCCGCAAAAAGACCGGATACAGGTCGCTTCGCGCATCGGCGTCGTCTTCGGGCAGCGAACACAGCTGTGGTGGGACTTGCCCGTCAAAGATTCGTTCGAGATTTTGCAGGCGATGTACAAAATCGATTCGCGCACGTATCGGCGCTCGATGGAGCTTTACCAGGAGCTTCTGGATATGCGCGAATTTCTGGATACACCTGTGCGCAAACTGTCGCTCGGACAGCGGATGAGAGCGGATTTGGCAGCAGCGCTTTTGCACGATCCGCCTGTGCTGTTTTTGGATGAGCCGACAATCGGGCTGGATGTGGTCGCCAAGACGCGCATCCGCGCCTTTTTAAAAGAAGTGAACGAGACGCAGAAAAAGACGATCCTGCTGACGACGCATGACATGGACGATATCGAGCAATTGTGCAAGCGGATTATCGTCATCAATCACGGCAAAAAGATGATGGACACGACATTGGATGACATGCGCCGCCAAATCGGTTTGCCCAGTCTGATTCAGGTTGAATATCGCCAGCCGCCAAGCCTGGGTGCCGAGTTGGCAGGGATTGAACGGCTGGAGTTGTCCGGCAATGTTTTGTCCGTTCATTTTGACAAAGGAAAAATTTCTTCGCCGCGCATCCTGGCAGAAGTGGCTGGCTGGGGTGAGCCTTTGGACATCCAGATGAAAGAACCCGGGATTGAGGAGATCATTCGGCTAATGTACCGCTAGGGAGAGCTACCCATTTTCAAGAACTTTACTTGTAATTGCCAACGTTCTCCCTTATACTGTTTTGGTACCTGGTATTAAAAACAGCTCGCAATCATACATATCCGAAACAAGAATCTTGCTAGGGGGTGTTTCGCATCGCCCGCTTGCCAAAAAAAGACCGCCAGACCCGCTTGGTGCAGTCGCTGGCGGATAATCCATTTGCGACGGACGAAGATCTGGCTGAGTTATTTCATGTCAGCATTCAAACAATACGACTAGATCGATTGGAGCTTGGGATTCCGGAGCTTCGGGAGCGGATCAAATCGGTTGCGGAGAAAAGCCTTGATCCCGTGAAGTCGTTGGGGATTGAGGAAGTAATCGGGGAGATCATCGACTTGCAGCTCGATTCCCAAGCTATTTCCGTATTGGAAATAAAAGAAGAGCACGTTTTTTCCAAAACACAAATTGCCCGGGGCCATTATATTTTTGCCCAGGCTAACTCTTTGGCAGTAGCAGTCATTAATGCCGATGTCGCGCTGACAGCTACAGCCCGGATTCGCTTTGTGCGCCCCGTGCGCATTGGCGAAAAGCTGGTCGCGAAGGCAGTAGTACGCAGCCGAGACGGCGACGAGTGCAAAGTGCGCGTGGAGACGAAAGTTCAAGGTGAATTGGTCTTTACAGCGACATTCCGGGTTGTGGAAATGACTGTCGCACAAAATCGGCATGAATGAGAGGTAAGGAGGAGACACGGTTGCGAATTGCAGTTGATGCGATGGGCGGCGACAACGCACCAAAAAGTACAGTATTAGGAGCACTTGCTGCCATCAAGGAAAACCCGGCCATTACGGTTGTACTGGTGGGAGATGAACAAGCCATTCGGAACCACTTGCCGCAAGACGCGCCGGCAAACATCGAGATTGTTCCTACGACAGAAGTGATTTTGCCAGATGATGAGCCGGTTCGAGCTGTACGTCGCAAGAAAAATTCCTCGCTGGTTGTTGCAGTTGAGATGGCACGTGAAAAGATCGTGGATGCAGCGATTTCGGCGGGAAACACGGGTGCGCTCATGACGGCAGGTTTGCTGTACACGGGCCGCATGGAAGGCATCGAGCGCCCGGCGCTGGCCGCTTATATCCCGAATAAAAAAGGCCGCGTAACACTCACACTTGATGTGGGGGCCAACATGGATGCGAAGCCGCATCACCTGCTGCAATACGCGGTGATGGGCAGCCTGTACGCAGAAAAAGTGCTTGGATTCGAAAATCCAAAAGTAGGACTGCTCAACGTAGGGACAGAAGAAGGCAAAGGGAATGAGCTGACCAAAGCGGTGTTCCCGCTGCTGTCCCAGGCAGACCTGAATTTCGTCGGCAATGTGGAAGCGCGCGACGTCATGGAAGGGGCATGTGACGTGCTAGTTTGTGACGGCTTCGTCGGCAACGTGCTGCTGAAAGCGGTAGAGGGCGCTGCTTCCACAATCTTTTCGCAGTTGAAGCAGGAGTTTACTTCGAGTCTGATTAATAAAGTAGGAGCGGCCATCTTAAAGCCGGGACTCATGCGCTTCAAGAAGAAAATGGACTACGCGGAATACGGGGGAGCGCCGTTATTGGGCTTGAAAAGTCCTGTGATCAAGGCTCATGGCTCCTCTGACGAGAGAGCGATGAAAAACGCGATTGCCAGCGCAGCTCGCTTTGTGCGGCAAGATGTCAATGAAGTCATTGCGCAGGCACTACAGAAAAATATAACGGGAGAAAGCGAGTGAGGCAGATGGATAAAAAGCGTTCAGTAGGCATTTTGGCTACAGGTTCTTACACCCCTGACAGGGTGCTTAGCAACTTCGATCTGGAAAAAATGGTGGAAACATCTGATGAGTGGATTGTTTCCCGTACTGGAATCCGGGAACGCCGGATCTGCTCGACTGAGCAAGCATCTTCTGATCTCGCTTACGAAGCTGCGAAAAAAGCGTTGGCAAAAGCCAACATCAGCGCAGAGCAACTGGACATGATTATCGTCGCTACGGTGACGCCGGACACGATGTTCCCATCCACTGCCTGCATTTTGCAGGAAAAGCTGGGAGCAAAGCGTGCGGCTGCGGTAGATTTGTCTGCTGCCTGCACCGGCTTTTTGTACGGCATTACGACAGCGACCCAGTTCATCGCCAATGGGTTTTACAAGCACATTTTGGTGGTAGGGGTTGAAACGCTGTCCAAAATTACGAACTATAAAGACCGCAATACTTGCGTGCTGTTTGGCGACGGAGCGGGTGCTGCTGTCATCGGCGAAGTGAAAGAAGGCTTCGGCTTCCAGTCGTTTGAATTGGGTGCAGACGGATCGGGCGGACCTTTGCTGTGTCTGCCAGCGGGCGGCTCGCGCATCCCTGCTTCCAGCGAATCGGTGGAAAACGATCTGCACTATTTGGCCATGGCGGGCGGAGAGGTGTTCAAATTCGCTGTGCGCGTGATGAACTCTGCAACAGAAGCGGTTCTTGCCAAAGCGGGCGTAGACCGCGAAAATATCGATCTGCTCGTGCCGCACCAGGCGAACAAGCGAATTATCGATTCGGCTGTGCAACGCTTCGGCTTGTCCGAAGAAAAGGTGGCGATCAACCTCGACCGTTACGGCAACATGTCTTCTGCATCGATTCCGGTTGCACTCGATGAAGCGGTCGAAGCTGGACGCATCAAAGAAGGCGACAATGTGATTCTCGTAGGCTTTGGCGGCGGATTGACTTGGGGAGCGACACTCTTGAAATGGTCGACCACGCCAGCAGAAGGGAGCGGACAGTAGTGGGGAAAGTAGCATTTGTTTTTCCGGGGCAGGGCTCGCAATTCGTAGGAATGGGCCAAGCGCTCAGTGAACAGTCGGAGGCAGCCCGCCACATTTTTCAGCAGGCAGATGAAGCGCTCGGCTTTTCGCTGTCCGGCTTGTGCTTCAACGGCCCGGAAGAAGAACTGAAGCTGACGGCTAACACGCAGCCGGCGATTTTGACGGCGAGCGTCGCGGTATTGGCAGCTTTGAAAGAACAGCGTCCTGACTTCACTCCGGCATTCGTGGCTGGACACAGTCTGGGCGAATATTCGGCACTGGTTGCAGCAGGAGCGTTGTCTTTTGCTGACGCGGTAAAAACGGTCCGTGCACGCGGTCAATTCATGGAAGAAGCGGTTCCGGCAGGGCAAGGCGCGATGGCAGCTGTCCTGAACATGGAGCGCTCCGCTTTGCAAGCGATTTGCGAAGACGTGACTGCTTCCGGACACCCGGTACAACCGGCGAACATGAACTGTCCGGGCCAAATTGTCATCTCCGGTTCCGCCGAAGGTGTCAAACTGGCTGGCGAGCAGGCGAAGGCAGCGGGGGCGAAGCGTGTTCTGCCGCTGAACGTAAGCGGACCGTTCCACTCCAGCCTCATGCAGCCTGCTGCGGATAAATTGCAGGCCGTGCTTGCAGGCGTATCTGTCCGGGAAGCAACCGTTCCGGTCGTGGCAAACGTAACGGCGCGACCTGTTACCGAAGCGGCGGCGATTGTGGAACAACTGGTTTCGCAAGTATCGGCTCCAGTTCTGTGGGAGGATTCCGTACAGTGGATGGTGGAAGCGGGCGTGACCACTTTTGTGGAGATCGGGCCAGGAAAAGTGCTTGCTGGACTGATCAAAAAAATCGCTCCGGCAGACACGACGATTATTTCTGTACAGGATATGGAGTCCTTGACTGAGCTTTTGAACGGAGGGGTATTATGCTAACAGGAAAAACAGCACTCGTCACAGGCGCTTCCCGCGGAATCGGCCGCGCGATCGCACTCAAGCTGGCCGCAGCAGGAGCGAATGTGGTCGTTAACTACGCAGGAAGCGAAGCGGCAGCCAGTGAAACAGTCGCGATGATCAAGGAGCTCGGCCGCGACGCCATCATGGTTCGCGCCAATGTGTCCTCGACAGAAGAAGTGGGCGACATGTTCAAAGCGGCGCTCGATCACTTCGGGACCATCGACATTCTCGTCAACAACGCAGGGATTACCCGCGATAACTTGTTGATGCGCATGAAAGAAGAAGAGTGGGATGACGTCATCGCCACGAATCTCAAAGGCGTGTTCAACTGCCTGAAAGCAGCTACTCGTCCGATGATGAAGCAGCGTTCGGGAAAAATCATCAACATCACGTCCGTTGTAGGTGTACTCGGCAATGCAGGACAAGCAAACTACGTAGCGGCTAAAGCAGGCGTCATCGGTCTGACCAAGACTGCTGCACGCGAGCTGGCGAGCCGTGGCATCACCGTGAACGCGGTAGCGCCAGGTTTCATCGCTACAGAAATGACAGACGTCCTGCCGGAAGACATCAAAGCGGGCCTGATCAGCCAGATTCCGCTCGCCCGTCTCGGTCAAACCGAAGACATCGCGTCTGTTGTTTTGTTCCTTGCTTCTGATGCAGCCAACTACATGACAGGCCAAACCTTGCATGTAGACGGCGGCATGTATATGTAAACTGGTTTTTTGAAAGCTCATCCACTATAATACGGGAGAGGGGGTGAAGCAAGATGGCAGATACATTGGAACGCGTGAAGAAAATCATCGTCGATCGTCTGGGTGTAGATGAGTCCAAGATTACTTTGGAAGCTTCTTTCAAAGAAGACCTGGGCGCTGACTCCCTGGATGTAGTGGAACTCGTAATGGAACTCGAAGACGAGTTTGATTTAGAGATTTCTGACGAAGATGCTGAAAAGATCACTTCTGTTGGTGAGGTTGTTAAATACATAGAATCTCACAAGTAGATCCATCAGTTGGAAGTCCCGTACCATACGGGACTTCTCCTTCAATTGCAGAGAATACATACGGGGAAGCTATGTTGGGCATGAAGTGTAAGTAACAGGCTGACTGCTGACTTTCATATAGAGGTGATCGCAATGAAACGAAGAGTGGTGATTACGGGCGTCGGTGTTATTTCTCCGGTGGGAAATGACGCGCAGACCTTCTGGAACAGTTTGCTGGAAGGAAAATCAGGCATTGACCGCCTGACTGCTTTTGACGCTACTGATTATCCGACACAGATTGCGGGAGAAGTAAAAGACTTCAATCCCGAGCTGTATATGGACAAAAAAGAAATACGACGTACAGACCGATTCGTTCAGTTTGGATTGGCTGCTGCCAAAATGGCGGTAGAGGATGCGAAACTGGAAATCACGCCAGAAAATGCGGAACGAGTGGGTGTATACATCGGGTCCGGTATTGGCGGGCTGTCTACATGGGAAGAGCAGCATTCCGTGCTGTTGGAAAAAGGACCGCGCCGCGTGAGTCCGTTCTTTATTCCGATGCTGATTGCGAACATGGCGTCTGGAGCAGTATCGATCCAATACGGTGCAAAAGGGCCAACATCCAGTGCGATTACCGCATGTGCAACGGGGACGAACGCAATCGGCGACGCTCTGCGTTTGATCCAGTTTGATCATGCCGACGTGATGATCGCAGGTGGAGCGGAAGCGACCGTTCGCCCGATGGCGTTTGCCGGCTTTTGTTCCGCCAAAGCGATGTCCACGCGCAACGACGAGCCGCAAAAAGCATCCCGTCCTTTTGACAAGGATCGCGATGGTTTTGTCATGGGAGAAGGGGCAGGCGTCCTGATCCTGGAAGAACTCGAGCATGCGAAAAAGCGCGGCGCGAACATCATCGCCGAAGTGATCGGCTATGGCATGAGTGCTGACGCCCATCACATCACTTCTCCATCTCCAGGGGGAGAAGGGGCTGCGCGCTGCATGAAAAACGCCCTGCGTGACGCGGGAATCGACCCGACAGAAGTAGGCTATATCAACGCACACGGAACTTCCACTGACCAAGGGGATATCGCAGAAACGCAGGCGATTAAAGACGTCTTTGGCGAACACGCTTACAAGCTGGCTGTCAGCTCCACCAAGTCGATGACAGGCCATTTGCTCGGCGCCACAGGCGGTATTGAAGCGATCGCGACTGCTTTCGCTCTGCGCGATCAGGTGCTTCCTCCTACCATCAACCTGGAAAATCCTGATCCGGAATGTGATCTCGACTATGTTCCTAACCATGCGCGCAAGGCGACCGTCCATGTGGCTGTGTCCAATACATTTGGATTCGGCGGTCATAATGCTACGGTGATCCTGAAGCGATACGAAGCATAAATGAGCCCTACTGAGAGAAAAAGTAGGCAGTCTCCTGGAATGGTGGTGAGGGTGATGAATTTTGCGCAGCTGCAAGAGAAGATCGGCTTTCGCTTTCATGATGAAAGCGTTCTGCGGCAGGCATTCACCCATTCTTCCTACGTGAACGAGCAACGCGGCAAACGGATATCAGACAATGAACGGCTGGAATTTTTGGGAGATGCGGTGCTCGAATTGACGGTTTCCCAGTTTTTGTACAAAACTTTTCCCAAGATGAGCGAGGGAGAGATGACAAAACTGCGGGCAGCGATTGTCTGTGAGCCTTCTCTGGTTAAATTTGCTGAGCTACTGAATTTTGGCGATCTCGTTTTGCTGGGAAAAGGGGAAGAGCTGACGGGCGGCCGTCAGCGACCTGCCTTGCTAGCGGACGTATTTGAAGCTTTTGTTGGCGCCCTCTATTTGGATCAGGGCCTGGATGCCGTGTTTTCTTTTATGGAAAAATACGTTTATCCGAGAATCGACAAGGGAGAGTTTGCCCAGGTTACAGACTTCAAGAGCCAGTTGCAGGAATTTGTTCAACAGGACAATCTGGGAGACATCCAGTATCGCATTGTAGAAGAAAAAGGACCAGCTCACAATCGAGAGTTCGTATCTGAGGTGCTTTTGAACAATCGTTCGCTTGGCATCGGCTCGGGCCGCTCCAAAAAGGAAGCGGAACAGCAGGCCGCCGCGCGGGCATTGGTAAAGCTGGGGGATAAATAAAAGCTCGGAAAAGGGAGCTGCATCATCTGCGAAAGGCAGGTGGTGTAGCTTTCTTTGTTCCGACTTGGAAAAGCTGGGAAAATACTGCGTGATGACGGCTTTCTATGATACACTTAACGGGGAAAGACCCAAGAAACCTCGCAGTGGAGTAGCTCCTGTCTCATGCAGGAGCTCTTTTCGGGTACCCATCCAATCTGGGCCGCGTGTTTTGCCGGATTCGGCGGATAACAGCAGGTGGCGAGCAAACAGGGTGGGGTTTGGTAAGGAGGATCGTACGTATGTATTTGAAACGTCTGGAGCTGGCAGGATTCAAATCTTTTGCCGACAGGACGGAATTGGAGTTCG
The DNA here is from genome assembly GCF_013284375.2 of Brevibacillus sp. HD3.3A. Lineage (NCBI taxonomy): Bacteria > Bacillati > Bacillota > Bacilli > Caryophanales > Paenibacillaceae > Brevibacillus > Brevibacillus sp. HD3.3A. The sequence continues at coordinate 3,728,123 of NZ_CP085874.1, read as the reverse complement.
TACCGGGAGTGACAGCAGTAGTCGGCCCGAACGGAAGCGGCAAAAGCAACGTTTCCGACTCGATTCGCTGGGTGCTCGGGGAACAAAGCGCCAAATCGCTGCGCGGGGCGAAGATGGAAGATATCATTTTCGCGGGCAGCGACAAGCGCAAGCCAGTGAATTTTGCTGAAGTGACATTAACCTTGGATAATACCGATCGCTCGCTTGATGTGGAATATTCGGAGGTTTCCGTTACGCGCAGAGTGTACCGCTCTGGCGACAGTGAGTATTACATAAACAACCGATCGTGCCGCTTGAAAGATATTATGGAGCTGTTTATGGATACGGGTCTGGGAAAAGAAGCGTATTCCATTATCGGTCAGGGAAAAATCGAAGAAATCCTCAGTACCAAATCGGAAGATCGCCGGGGAATTTTTGAAGAGGCAGCGGGAATCGTCAAGTACAAGACCCGCAAGCGAGAGGCCGAGAAGAAGCTGGACGACACGGAGCAAAACCTGATTCGCATCCACGATATCGTCAGCGAGATCACGGAGCAGATTGGACCGTTGCAGGAGCAGGCCGAGACGGCGAAAACCTACAAGGAGCTGCACCGCAAGCTGGTCGAGCATGAAGTGGCTCTGTACGTGCAACAAATCGAGGCGGCCCATACGAAGTGGGAGGCTGCCTCGCAGCGTGTGCAGGAACTGCGCGAGCAACTGATTACGCAAACGACGGAAGCGAGCAAGCACGAAGCGGATTTGGAGCAAGCCCGCTTTTCTGTCACGCAAATCGACCAGTCGATTGAGGAGTTGCAGCAAGTTCTTTTGACCGTGAGCGAGGAAACCGAAAAAGTAGAAGGCCAGCGCGAAGTATTGCGCGAGCGGATGCGCAACTTGAGTGCCAATCGCCAGCAGACGATGGAGCAAATGCACAAGCTGACGGAAAAGCAGCATGCGCTCGAAGCAGAGCTTGCAGAAGAAAAGCAGCGCGTGCAGGAAGCGGAGCAGCGAATGACAGAGGCCCATGCCTCCTTGCAGGAAGCCGAAGGCCAGTTTTTCGCCATGGTGCAATCGTTGACGGATGACGTGGAGCGCTTGAAAGGCGACTATTTTGAAAAGCTCAACGAAATGGCGAACCTGCGCAACGAAATTCGTCACCAGCAGCAATTGGTGCAAACTTCTCAGGCGCGTGTCGACCGTCAGCTGTCTGGAAAAGAGCAGCTCGATCTCGAAGAAGTGCAGCGTCAGGTCAAAATCGCCGAACTGCAAGAGCGGTTGGCCAAAATCGAGCAAACGATACAAGATACGGTGGCGAGGTACAAGCAATTGCTGGACGGTCTGCGCGACGGACAAGCCCGGATGGAGCAGGTTCGCCGGGAGCTTCGCCAGTCCGAACAGCGCAGGGAAGCGGCCAAGTCGCGACTCGATCTGATCAAGGAAATGCAGTCCGAATTTGCCGGATTCCAGCAAGGGGTAAAAGAAATTCTCAAAGCCCGTGAGCGAGGCTTCAAAGGAATCCACGGTGCGGTAGCCGAGCTGGTCGTCGTGCCGCAGCAATACGAGACAGCCATTGAAGTTGCGCTCGGCGGGGCATTGCAAAATGTCGTCGTGGACGACGAGGCAGCCGGGCGCGCAGCGATTGCTTATTTGAAGCAGCACAATGCAGGCCGCGCTACCTTTTTGCCGCTGGATGTCATTCGGCCGCGCACCTTGCAGGCACAAGACAAGCAGCAGCTGGCAAAAGAAGGCGGCGTTGTCGGGATCGCCAGCGAGCTTGTTTCGTTTGAGGAAACGTACCGCCCGATTTTGGAGAGCATGCTCGGCAATGTCATCATTACGGAAAAATTGGAGCAGGCCAACCGTGTCGCGCGTACACTCGGCTATCGGTATCGCGTCGTTACGCTCGAAGGGGATATTGTCAACGCAGGCGGTTCGATGACAGGGGGAGCGCTGAAGAAAAACAGCACCAACCTTCTCGGCCGCAATCGGCAGGCAGATGAGCTGGAAGCGCAGATGCGTGAAATCGAAGAGGCAATTTCTGGACATACTACGCTAATGGAGCAACTGACCAGTGAGCTTGGCCGTATGGAAGAAGAGCAAGAAACGCTTCGCTCGGAAGGGGAAGCCTTGCGGTTGAAGGAGCAGGAAGTCAAGGGCCTGTTGCAGCAGGCGGAAGCAGAAGGGCGTTCGCTGGGCGAGCGGGCCAAGCTGGTTGAGCAGGACATCGCCGCTTACCAGCGGGAAAGAGAAGAAGCTTCCGAGAAGCAGGAACAATTGCAAGCCTCCCTCGTTGTGCTGGAACAAGAGGAACAGCAGCTGAATGCGCTGATTGCCGAGGCGGAAGCCAAGCGTCAGGAGCAGCTGGAATCAAAAGAAGAGATGAATCAGAAAATTACCAGCCTCAAAGTATTGAACGCCCAGGTGAAGCAGGAGCATCAATCCCGACTGGAGCAAACGGAGCGCTTGTTGGAACAAAAAAGCTTGCTTCAGCGCGAGTGGGAGGAGCAAAATGCGAATCTGGCTGCTCTCGACGAGCTGGAACAGACGAATGAATCGTCAGGACTGGAACTGGACCAGCGCATCGCGGAGTTGCGCCAGGACAAAGAGCGGGTAGCCGGGCTGATTTCCGAGCGGCGCAACGAGCGGGCGACCCTTTTCCACAAACAAGAGCAGGTTGAAGTACATGTAAAAGAAATTCGCAGAGAAGTCAAAAGTCTGGAAGAGAAGCTTCACCAGGAAGAAGTGAAAGTCAACCGGGGTGAGGTGGAACTCGACCATCTGTTGAATAAACTCTCCGAAGAATACGAAATGAGCTACGATCTGGCGAAGCAGAAATACCCGCCACGCGGAGACTTGCAAGAGGAAACGCAAATCGTCGCCAAAATCAAAAAGCAAATCGCTGCGCTCGGCACCGTAAACCTCGGAGCCATCGAGGAGTACGAGCGTCTCTCGGAGCGCCAGCAGTTTTTGAGCGCCCAGGAAGCCGATTTGAATGAAGCGAAAGATATGCTCTACCAGGTGATTCAGGAGATGGACGCGGAGATGTCGCGCCGCTTCAAGGAGACGTTTGAAGCGATTTCCGAGCAGTTCCGCGATGTGTTCGTGCAATTGTTCGGCGGAGGTCGCGCCGACTTGCTTCTGTCCAACCCGGACAACCTGCTCGAAACGGGGATCGACATCGTAGCGCAGCCGCCGGGCAAAAAGCTGCAAAATCTGGCTCTGCTCTCCGGGGGCGAGCGCGCGCTGACGGCGATGGCTCTGTTGTTTGCCATCCTGCGTGTCAAACCTGTGCCATTTTGCGTACTGGACGAGGTGGAAGCCGCGCTGGATGAAGCCAATGTCAACCGATTTGCCGAGTACATGCAGCATTTCAGCCGCCAGACGCAGTTTATTTGCGTGACACACCGCAAAGGCACGATGGAGAGCGCTGACGTCCTGTACGGAATCACGATGCAGGAAGGCGGCGTGTCCAAGCTGGTTTCCGTCAAGCTGGAGGACAGCGACAAATTCGTGGAGTCGGCCTCGTAACGGGGCGTGACATTTCTTGCGCCCAAGCGCAATATGGATGAGAAAACAATAGCCGCAAAGGAAGATGATCATGAGTTTTTTCAAGCGCCTTCGTGACGCGATCGTGCAAAAATCCGAAGAGGTAACGCAAAAGTTTACCGACGGATTGGCGAAAACGAGAGATTTGCTGGTGGAAAAAGTGGAGGACCTCGTCCGCCGCTACAAAAAAATCGACGACGACTTCTTTGATGAACTGGAAGAAATCTTGATCACGTCCGATGTCGGGGTCAACACCGTAATGGAGCTGATCGACGATTTGCGGTCGGAAGTGCGTAAACAAAAAATCGAAAACGCCCTGGACCTGCAACCGATCCTTTCCGAGAAGCTCGTCAACTTGTTGAAAAACGACGAAGCAGCAGACAGCTCTCTCAACATCGAGGACGGACGTCTGAACGTTGTGCTGTTTGTCGGCGTTAACGGCGTGGGCAAAACCACGACCATCGGAAAAATGGCGCACATGTTCAAGCAGCAAGGGAAAAACGTGCTGCTCGCAGCAGGCGATACGTTCCGGGCGGCAGCGATCGAGCAACTGGAAGTATGGGGAGAGCGCGTCGGTGTCGACGTCATCAAGCAACAGCAAGGCTCCGATCCGGCTGCCGTCATCTACGATGCGATCCAGGCTGCCAAATCGCGCAAAGTCGATGTGCTTTTGTGCGATACGGCTGGACGTCTGCAAAACAAAGTCAATCTTATGGAAGAACTGGCGAAGGTGCACCGCGTTTTGCAGCGCGAACTGCCAGGCGCTCCGCACGAAGTCTTGCTCGTCCTCGACGCGACGACAGGCCAAAACGCGCTGTCCCAGGCGAAAACATTCGGGCAGTCTGCCGGAGTGACCGGACTCGTTCTGACCAAGCTTGACGGAACGGCGAAGGGCGGTATCGTCATCGCGATCCGCAATGAGCTGAACATCCCGGTCAAATACGTCGGTCTGGGCGAGAAGATGGATGACTTGCAAGCATTCGATCCGGAACAGTTTGTACACGCCTTGTTTGCCGGATTGATTCAAAAAGATGAAGCCGAAGAGCAAGAAAACGCGTAATATCATAATGTCTGGAACGTCAAAAAAAGATGTCAACAAAAATGCTTGACACTAGGTGTGGAATTAGGTACTATAATCTACGTGCTGTAAAGAAAAAGCCTTTACAGTTTCGAAACGAGTACCTCACAGCAAAGGATTGGTTTCATGTTAGAAAAGACCAATCAAGTCAATCTCTTGTTTGACTTTTATGCACCGTTACTCAAAGGCAAGCAGCGAGAATATCTGGAGCTGTATTATCTGGATGACTTGTCGCTCGGAGAAATCGCGGAAATGCACGAGGTCAGTCGACAAGCTGTTTACGACCACATCAAGCGGGCGGAAAAGCAGTTGTTCGAATACGACCAGAAGCTTAATCTGGCACATCGCCACGAGAAGCGGATGGAAGTGCTGGCACGAATGAATGAGCTTGTAAATGGGCTTGCAGAGAGCGAGACAAGAGACGAGCTGAATACTTTGCTCCACCAACTGTCAGAGATGGATTAGGAGGGCTCGCATGGCGTTTGAAAGCTTGGCCAATCGGCTGCAAAACGCATTTGACAAACTGCGCGGCAGAGGAAAAATTGACGAAACAGTCGTCAACGAAGCAATGCGGGAAGTTCGCCTTGCCCTGCTGGAAGCAGATGTTAACTTCAAAGTAGTAAAAGACTTCGTCGCTCGCGTCAAAGAGCGCGCAGTCGGCCAGGAAGTCATGAAAAGCCTGACACCAGGTCAAATGGTTATCAAAATCGTGAATGAAGAGCTGGTCGCCCTGATGGGTGGCAATGTCGCTCAATTGACGATGGCGCACCGCCCGCCGACTGTCATCATGATGGCAGGTTTGCAAGGGGCAGGGAAAACGACCACAACTGGTAAGCTGGCCAAGTATTTGCAAAAGCAAAACAAGAAGCCGCTTCTGGTGGCAGCGGACATTTACCGTCCGGCTGCGATCAAGCAGCTGCAAGTTTTGGGGGAGCAGTTGAATGTTCCCGTCTTCTCTCTCGGAGATCAAGTCAGTCCTGTTGATATCGCCCGGCAAGCGATCGAACATGCGAAAACAAACCATCTGGATGTCGTGATTCTCGATACGGCAGGTCGCCTGCACATCGATGAAGCGCTGATGGATGAGTTGAAGCAAATTCGCGAAGTTGCCAAGCCCGATGAGATTTTGCTCGTCGTGGACTCGATGACAGGTCAAGATGCCGTCAATGTAGCGGAGAGCTTCAACAGCCAGCTCGAACTGACTGGCGTGGTTCTCACCAAGCTCGACGGTGATACCCGAGGCGGTGCGGCACTGTCCGTCAAAGCTGTCACTGGAAAGCCGATCAAGTTTGCGGCGATGGGTGAAAAGCTGGATGCGCTCGAACCGTTCCATCCGGATCGCATGGCTTCCCGCATTTTGGGAATGGGCGATGTGCTCAGCCTGATCGAAAAGGCGCAAGCATCTGTGGATGAAGAGAAAGCGCGCGACATGGAGCGCCAGATGCGTCAAGGGGAATTTACCTTCGACATGTTCTTGGATTCCATGCAGCAGTTACGCAACTTGGGGCCTTTCGAAGACATTCTCGGCATGTTGCCAGGAATGAACAAGATGAAAGGCAAAATGAACGTGGACGAGAAGCAGATTGCCCGCGTGGAAGCAATCGCCAAATCCATGACCAAAGCGGAGCGCGCCAATCCTGATCTGTTGAACGCCAACCGCCGCAAGCGCATTGCAAACGGCAGCGGCACAAGCATTCAGGAAGTGAATCGGTTCATCAAACAATTCGAGGAAATGAAGAAGATGATGAAGCAATTCTCTGGTGCCGCAGACAAAATGGTCAAGAAGTCGAAGAAAAAAGGCGGCTTCGGACTACCGTTCATGGGCAAGGGCGGAGGAAACAACCAAGGCGGCATGAACTTCCCCTTCAATTTCAAACCACCGTTCAAGTAAGCATTGCATGATCTCTTCGCGCCGCTGACTTGTCAGACAGCGCGATGGTTCAGATATAGTAGCACCAACGCAGATGTTCATCTTGCGTTGATCCATACAGGAGGTGACACAACATGGCAGTTAAAATTCGTCTGAAACGCATGGGTTCCAAGAAAGCTCCTTTCTACCGTGTAGTAGTAGCTGACTCCCGTTCCCCTCGCGATGGCCGTTTCATTGAAGAAATCGGTTACTACAACCCGGTTGCTCAACCGGCAGTGGTGAAAATTGATACCGAAAAAGCGGTACAATGGATCCTGAATGGTGCAGCTCCAACTGATACCGTTCGTAACCTTCTCTCCAAAGAAGGCGTGCTCGCAAAAGTACACGAAACCAAATACGGCAAATAAGTCGGTCATCTGGAGGTCTGATGATGAAAGCGCTGGTCGAAACGATCGCTAAAGCTCTCGTCGATCATCCGAATGAGGTTCGTGTGAATGCAGTGGACAAAGAGCGCACTCTCGTCTTTGAATTGTCGGTGCACCCGGATGATATGGGGAAGATTATCGGCAAGCAAGGACGGATCGCTAAAGCCCTGCGCACTGTCGTGATGGCGGCATCCGTGGAAACGGACAAGCGTGTCACGGTTGAGATTGTCTGAGAAAAAGGCTGGGAGCTTTCCCAGTCTTTTTTGGTTGAATAAGAATAGCCAGATGTTTGAATCGAGATGGTGGACTGATACGTCGAAAGGAGTGGCAGGGCATGCTCACGATTTTTCGGTCGGTACAAGTCAAACTCATTATGACAGAAGCTTCCCGCGCTGTGCTGATCGACAAGTACAGCAGACAACTGCGCAAGCAGCGAGACGAATGGGAGCAATGGCAATTTCAATCGAAAAAAATATTGGCCGAGGCGAAGAAAAAGTCTGCGGATACATATGCGCTCGCGCAACAAAAGATCGCCCAGGAAGAGCGGCGACGCAAGGAAAAAATCGCCCAAATCTCTTTTTCCCTGCAACAGGCAGAGAGCCTTCCCGAGGGAAGCGAGATGGACTATCAGACCGTGGAAAGTCCTGTTACCATTCAGGAAGGCGATATTTGGGATGAAATCATGGCAGGAACGGAAATCATGATAAAAGACGGACGTGTGCATGAAATTCGGCGGACGCCAGGCCATCGGGCTGAAGAATAGAAGGAGTGGATACGGTGAGCAACCAAAAGTTTTATACGGTGGGCAAGCTGGTCAATACGCACGGGCTCAAGGGAGAAGTACGTGTCACCTCAACAACTGATTTCCCTGATCAACGGTTTCGCAAAGGAAACGAGCTGTTTTTGTTCCATGCCTCTCTCTCTGCGCCGTTGAAACTGAAAATCGAGACTCGTCGCGCCCATAAAGACTTTGAGATTTTGAGTTTCCAAGGCTATTCCCACATTAACGATATCGAAAAATACAAGGGCGGAGAGCTGAAGATCCCGGAAGAAGCTTTGATGGAGCTGGAAGATGACGAGTTTTACATCCATCAGCTGATCGGTTGCGAGGTTGTCACGGACGAAGGGGAAGCGCTCGGCAAAATCGTCGATGTGATGCAGCCGGGAGCCAACGATGTGTGGGTCGTAAAAGGGCAGCGTGGCGAGATTTTGCTGCCGTTTATCGATGAGTGCATCAAAGAAGTGGACATTGCAAACAAACGCGTGGTCTGCCATCTGATGGAAGGCTTGTTGTAGGAGGTACTTCGGATGCGGATCGACATTTTTACGCTGTTTCCCGAAATGTTTGCGGGCGTCTTGTCCAGCAGCATTTTGGGAAAAGCTCGCGAGAAGGAACTGGTTGACTTTCAGGTCACCAACTTTCGCGATTTTTCCGAGAGCAAGCACGGTACAGTCGACGATACGCCGTACGGCGGCGGCGGGGGAATGGTGCTCAAGCCTGAGCCGTTGTTTCGGGCGGTAGAGGCTCTGCCAGGGGGCAAGAAGCCGCGCGTCATCCTCATGTGCCCGCAAGGTGTGACGTACAACCAGAGCCTCGCTGAGGAGCTGGCGCAGGAGGAGCATCTTGTGTTCATTTGCGGTCATTACGAAGGATATGATGAACGCATTCGCGAGCATCTGGTCACGGATGAGATTTCGATTGGCGATTATGTGCTGACAGGCGGCGAGCTGGCAGCAATGGTGGTGATCGACAGTGTCGTTCGCTTGCAGCCGGGCGCTCTCGGCAACCAGACGTCTGCTGTCGAGGATTCGTTTTCCACCGGGCTGCTCGAATATCCGCACTACACGCGGCCAGCCGAGTTTCGCGGCTGGAAGGTGCCAGATATATTGCTGTCCGGTCATCACGCCAACATCGAGCGCTGGCGCTTGAAGGAATCACTGCGCAGAACGAAGGCGCGCCGACCCGACTTGCTTTCGAAGCTTGAGCTGACTGGTGAAATGAAAAAGCTTTTAGCCGAGCTGGAGCGGGAACAGGGGCAGGAGAAAAGCGCAGAGGAAAAAAGTTAGAACGGGCCTTGTAGTTTAGCGCCTACTGTGTTAATATACTTCTTGTGGCAATTTTGCCCGCTGACTAAGGCGGTCCGCTACTCGTGACTCGGCTCCACTGGATGACCGAGACCATTTGGCAAGACGAGTAAGAACGTCTATCGGAAGGAGGGAATTTAAATGAACCAAGTTATCCGTGAATTGGAAAAAGAGCAATTGAAACAGGATATTCCTGCGTTCCGACCTGGTGACACTGTTCGTGTACACGTTAAGGTTATCGAGGGTCAGCGTGAGCGTATTCAGCTGTTCGAAGGCGTAGTTATTCGCCGTCGCGGTACAGGTGTCAGCGAAACATTTACTGCTCGTAAGATTTCTTACGGCGTAGGTGTTGAGCGTACGTTCCCAGTACACACGCCTAAGATCGACAAGATCGAAATCGTGCGTCATGGTAAAGTACGTCGTGCGAAACTGTACTATCTGCGCGATCGCGTAGGTAAAGCAGCTCGTATTAAAGAAATTCGTCGATAAGCGAAACGCTTAAAAAGGGGACTGGTCTGCTTGCCAGGCCTCTTTTTTCCATTTACAGGGTTGGACGAGCTATCTTGGGAGGGCGTAAGTGATGAGCGAAGAAGTAGCCTCCAGTCGCACGAAGAAAAATGAGCTATGGGAATGGACGAAGGCGCTCGGGATTGCCTTGATTCTCGCCTTTCTCATTCGTACCTTTTTGTTCGCTCCGTTTATTGTCGAGGGCGAGTCCATGGAAACGACGTTACATAACAGCGAGAAACTGGTCGTAAACAAGGCCATCTACTATTTGCAAGAGCCGAAGCCGGGAGATATTATCGTGTTTCATGCAGAGAAGACGCGCGATTACATCAAACGCGTCATCGCTGTAGCGGGCGATACCGTCGAAGTGAAAGGCGATCAGCTGTACATAAACGGCAAATTGGTTGAAGAACCATATCTTGCACAACATAAAGAACAAGCGAAACAACAGGGCGAGCCGTTTTTCACAAACGATTTTTCCCCTGTAGCGATACCTGCGGGTCACATTTTTGTGATGGGCGACAATCGGCTCAACAGCCATGACAGCAGGGCGATTGGTCCTGTCGCTGTCAGCACGGTAGTGGGCAGAGCGGAGTTTACGTTTTGGCCGTTCGCAAGTATTCGCATGACGAGATAAAAGCATAGCTTCAAGGTAGGTGAGACAACATGACGATCCAATGGTTTCCCGGGCATATGGCGAAGGCTCGCCGGCAAGTTACGGAAAAGCTGAAATTGATTGATGTGGTTATCGAGCTTCTGGATGCGCGGCTGCCTCTTTCCAGTCGGAATCCGATGATTGATGAGATTGTCAGTGACAAGCCGCGATTGATTTTGCTGAACAAGGCCGATTTGGCGGATGAAAAAGCTACAGACGAATGGATTTCTTACTTCCGCAAGCAAGGCATCCGCACGTTGCCGATCGACGCTTTGAGCGGAAAAGGCGTGAACAAGCTGCCAGAGCTGTGCAAGGAGCTGGCGGCCGAGATGCTGGCGAAGCGCAGTGAACGCGGCATGCAGGGACGCGCGATTCGCATCATGATTTTAGGAATCCCCAACGTAGGAAAATCTTCGTTGATCAACCGACTGTCCAAGCGTTCTGTAGCGGCGACCGGCGATCGTCCGGCTGTCACGAAGGCGCAGCAGTGGGTGAAGATGGGCGACACGCTGGAACTTCTCGATACACCGGGAATTTTGTGGCCCAAGTTCGAAGATCAGATGGTCGGACTGCGGTTGGCAGCAAGTGGCGCGATCAAGGACGAGCTGATCGACTTCACAGAAGTAGCTCTGTTCGTCATCGCCTATATGATGCATTATTATCCAGAGCGTTTGCTTGAGCGCTTCAAGCTGAAGGAACTGCCGGAAGACCGCGTCTCCATGCTGGAGGAAGTCGGAAAAAAACGCGGTTGCCTTATCTCTGGCGGCAACATCGACTACGATAAAGCAGCCGAAATCTTTTTGCGAGAGCTGCGCTCAGGGAAGCTCGGCCCGATTTCCGTGGAACGTCCGATCGATTGGGAGATGGACGAGCCGATCGGAAAGCCGCTGTCACTGACGGATCACGATTGACGTACACGAAAACCTGTCTATCCATAGATGATAGACGGTTTTTTTCGTAAGAAGGAGAAATGAGTCAATGAACCTGGCAGATATGTCGATAAAAGAAATACGAATGGCGATCGAAAAGTTGGACGAGATATCCAATGATTTTTTACAATGTTTACAAGCAGATAAACGGGCAGGTGTTCAGGCGCTGGCCAAGCAGGCAGAAGCGGCGATGGCGCGTCGGGCCAAGCTCGCGCAAATGTGGACAGAGATGACGGCATACGAGCGTGCGCTGCACGAAAAAGGATATTCACACGTGTTTGGAGTGGATGAGGTGGGCAGAGGGCCGCTGGCAGGACCTGTCGTCGCAAGCTGCGTTTGCTTGCCGCCCGATTTTTATTTGCCAGGCTTGAACGATTCCAAAAAAGTTCCGGTAGCTACGCGCGAAGCTTTTTACGAAGTGATCATGCGGGATGCCGTGGCGGTCGGAATCGGTATTGTCGATGCCGCCCGCATTGATGCCATCAATATTTTGGCCGCTACGAAGGAAGCGATGAAGGCCGCAATCGAGGATGCCGGAGTACCTGCTGACGTGCTGTTGATCGATGCTGTACAACTGAATGATGTCGCGTGCAAGCAAATTCCGATCATTGGCGGAGATGCGAAAAGCGTCTCGATTGCAGCAGCCTCCATCGTGGCGAAAGTGACCAGAGACAGAATGATGGCGGAATACGCCAAACAGTATCCGCAGTATGGCTTCGACAAAAATGCCGGCTACGGCACAGCGGAGCATTTGGCTGCGATTGCTACATACGGGCCAACCCCTCTTCACCGCGTGACATTTACCGGGGTGAAAGAGCACGCCTAACGACTACCGAGCGCTTTCCAGAGGAGGAGAAGTGTATGTTTTCCCCGTCGCAACTTATATCATCCCTTGTGCAAAAGACTCCTTCCGCCACAGTCAAGCCGGTGGAGCTGACGCCAGGACAAGTATTCAAAGGAACCGTCGTCAAGCATTATCCCGATCAAATGGCGCTGGTTCAGATCGGTGGAATGCAGGTCCAGGCAAAGCTGGAAGCGAATCTCGAAGCGGGTCAAAAGGCATGGCTGCAAGTACAGCCTTCAACAGGGGTCGTAACCTTGAAGGTACTGGATACGCCTGTTGAGGCACCTGGCAAGGAAGCTTCTCTGGAGAACTTGATGCGGTCGCTCGGGATTACGGAGACAAAAGAGAGCAAAGCGATTGTCCAAGCGCTGGTAAATGCCAATTTGCCTGTCACCAAGGAAGTCGTTCAGGCATTTTCGCAAGTGACGCAGCGCATCGGGATGGATGACAGTACAGTAGATGCGTTTCTTTTGGCAATGAAACGAAATTTGCCGCTCACACCAGATTCGGTTGCGGGTTTGAAGGCTTTTATGTCCGGCAAACCGCTGGGGCAGACGATCCAAAATTTTTTGCAGCAAGCCGCGATGTTTTTGGGCGAGGAGGCAAGTGGCGAGCACAAACTGCCGGGCCAGACGGCTCCTATGGGGCAGGCTCACTCAGCAGGAGTGACGAGTGCGGATATTCGTCAAGTGGTCAGCCAGTTGAAGGAAAAGCTGACGGCGCTGCCTTTGCTGGTAGCGGCTGGAGAGAACGGAGAGGCTGGGGCTGGCTCCAAACCAGTGACGCAGGGTGGAGTAGCGAGCACGGGCGGACAGCAGGCTGCCGGAAGCAATGCCAGTCAAAATGCGCCACAGACCCTTATCGCGAATCCGCAGACAAAAGCGCCCACTGGCGGCTCTGCTCCAGCTGCAGGCGCACTGAATACAGCGACAGGACAAGCTTTGACAGGGCAAGGGGCTGATCGTGCCGTTGCCCAAACCAATTTGCCCGGCGCTACGCAAGCTCTCGTGGCAGGGGAGAAGACGGTTGCTCCCGACATTTCTCCTGCTGTTCGACAAACGACTGCTGCTGTAGCCCCATCCGTACAGCCGGGAACGCCGAACAATGGAGGCACGGCACTGGCTGGAGCGACTGGCAACAGTCAGATGTCTGGTGCGCCACATGTACAAGCGGCGAATCCGGGACAAACGGCCGGACTTTCTCCTGTTGACAAGCAAGCCGTTGCGACGGCAAGCGGTCAGTCGACCTCTGCGCTTGTCCAGCCAGCCGTGGCGGCAAATGTATCCGGTGCAGCATCCTCCAATCCGCTCGTGGAACTGTTCCGACACCTCGGGATTAACCACGAACGCGGGCTGATGGGTCAGGCACTGGGCCAACAGCAGGCAGATGCAGGGACGCACAAGCAGATCGAGACAGTGAAATCGTTGCTTTTGCAGATCAACCAGGTTCCCGCACAGTCAGTGCCCGCTGCGCTTCGCGAGGCAGCTGATCAATTGCTGCAACAAGTAACCGGACAACAACTGATGATGGTTCAGCCAAGCAACCAGGCACTGTCCCAGATCGTGCTGCAAATTCCGATTCGCCAGGCAGAAGGGGAAGAGACCGCTTTTGTCCAAATCGAATCGAAGAAGCAGGGAAGTGGAAAGCTGGACCCGGAAAATTGCCGACTGTTTTTCCACCTGGAGCTGAAAGGCATGGGAACGACGATGATTGACGTCGGGATCGTCAATCGGATTGTGAACCTGCAAATCTTCAATGACTCCCCTTGGCTGGAGGCACTGGCTCAAGGCACAAAGGATCGGTTTGCCCAACAGTTGAACGATGTAGGCTATCACCTGTCCGCCATGCGAATCCAGCCTGTTCCTGACAGGCAAAGCAAGCCAGCAGGAAGCAGTCAGGCGAAAGGGACCCTATTTGCCGACTACAGAGGGATGGATGTGCGCGTATGAACCAATCCCCCAACCATGAAAACAAACGGAAACAGGCCGTCGCTCTCAAATACCAGGCAGGTGTAATGGAAGCGCCTAAAGTAGTGGCAAAAGGAAAGGGCTTCGTTGCCGAAAACATCCTGAAAACAGCCAAAGAGAACGATATCCCGATCCAGGAGGACCCTTCCTTGGTAGAAGTGCTGGGAAAGCTTGATCTCGATCAGCAAATCCCTCCCGAGCTGTATCAGGTTGTAGCGGAGATTCTAGCCTTTGTGTATCGGCTTGACAAGGGAGGCGCAAAAGGATGAGCGATCGCCGCAGGCTTCTCGGACAAAAAGGCGAGCAGCTGGCGATGCGTTATCTGGCGCAAAAAGGGTATCGGATCGTCGAGCAAAATACCCGGACGAAACAAGGCGAGATCGACCTGATTGTCCAAGACGACAAGACGCTCGTCTTTGTAGAGGTGCGCACGCGGAGCAGCCTGACTTTTGGAACTGCGGCTGAGTCCGTGACGTGGAAAAAGAAGCAAAAGCTGCGACAGCTGGCGATGGCGTACATACAGGCCCAGCAGCAGCCGATCGCTTCTTTCCGCTTTGATGTCGTCGCGATTTTTCACCCTGGCGGCAACGACCGAAGCGAGCCGTCAGAGCCAGTAATTGAGCATTTTATGAATGCCTTTTAAAAAACGGGCTCCGGGCCACCCTGTTTTATGGGGATATGTCTACAGCAACCGTTGCATTGCCAGCGTACTATGTACTGTACTCGACGCGATGAAACTCCTCCAAGCATCATCATTCGCCTTCCAGGCATAGGCTGGAAGGCATTTTTTCTTTTCGCGGGCAAATGGCTCATCGAAAATGTGCCGATACATATAGGGAGCAACGACTTCTCCACAGACCCCTCGTCAAAGAAAAGTTTTTTTGAAAAACAAATGTTTTTCTAAAAAACGTATGATTTTGATGTGACATTTTTCCAACTCGTGCGTCTTATTTGATGAAGGAAACAAAGTGGAGGGTAAAAAGATGAAAATGAAAACAATGAAAAACATTTCTCTCGCTGTAGCGACCATTTTTACGGTTCAGCTGTCTGTGACAGGCATCGCTTCCGCACAAGTATCGGCTCCGCAAGCTGTGAACAGCAGCTATGTGGCAAAAGCATCGGAAAAAGGCTTTGAGGCAAGCTCGTATTATGCAGAAGTGACTATCGGTCAACCATACAAGCTGAAGCTGACTTACAATGGACAACCACTGGACGGAGCGCTTGTTGCTTGGACAACTTCGAACAGCAAGCTTGCGACAGTCCATAATGGCATCGTGTCCGGCTACAAAGAAGGAACGGTTATCATTACAGGACGATACAATGGCGAATCCATTCGTATCCGTGCGTCGGTATCCAAAGAGCCAACATTGGATGCTTCCAGCTCATCTGTCAGCATTCGTAAAGGACAACAACAAACCATCACTTTAAAATACAACAACAAAACCATTGACGGAATCGATGCAAGCTGGTCTTCTTCCAACGAATCTGTGGCAACCGTAAAAAGAGGCGTTGTTACCGCAAAAGCAAGCGGAACGACAGTCATCACTGCCACCTATAAAGGAAAAAGCGTCGACATTAGCGTAAAAGTAACGGCGAATCAATCTGGCAAGCTGGAAGCCAGTGAGTCCAAAATTTCATTGAAAAAAGGCGAGCGTCAATCGATCAAGCTTACTTATGAGGATGAAAAGCTGGCTGGCTCCAAAGCGGAATGGAAGTCTTCCAAGACCTCTGTAGCTACAGTTGACGACGATGGCGTCATTACAGCCAAAGGCAAAGGAACAGCAACGGTTACAGCAGAATACAAGGGCTATAAAATCGAGATTGAAGTAAAAGTTGACAGTGGCGACGAGTCTGGCGACCTGGAAGCTAGCGAAACCAAGCTCAAAATGAAAAAAGGCGAAGAGGAAACCATTACTCTCCGCTATGACGGCGAAAAAATCAAAGGAAACAAAGCTGAGTGGAAATCTTCCAAATCCTCTGTAGCTTCTGTTGATGATGATGGCACGATCACTGCTAAAAACAAAGGAACAGCGACTATCACTGCGAGCTACAAAGGCGAAGAAGTGAAAATCGAGGTTACTGTTGGCACAAAAAGCGGCAGCGATTTGCTGGAGGCAGACGACACCAGCTTGAGCCTGAAAAAAGGCGACAAAGAAACGATTACGCTGAAATATGACGGCAAAAAGCTCGTTGGTTCGAAAGCTAGCTGGAGTACTTCCAAGTCTTCGGTAGCTACTGTATCCAATAGCGGAAAAGTAACAGCGAAAGCAAAAGGAACAGCAACGATTACTGCTTCGTACAAAGGCGAAGAAGTTGAAATTAAAGTAACTGTAAAATAACAGCCAAAAAAAGCTCGCTGGATCAAAGCTTGACGATTCAGCGGGCTTTTTGCATCATCATATCTAAATGAAGAGCAGTAGGGGGGAAGGACGATGAAGGAAGTCATCCAGCAAAAGCTGGCGGAGATGGAAAGAGAACATGCGCTGAAAATATTGTTTGCTATCGAGTCGGGGAGCCGGGCCTGGGGTTTCCCGTCGCAGGATAGCGACTATGACGTGCGCTTTGTCTATATTCACAGGCCGGAGTGGTATTTATCGATCGACGACAAACGAGATGTTCTGGAGCTGCCGATTGATGAAGTCTTGGATATAAACGGCTGGGACATTCGAAAAGCGCTCAAGCTGTTTCGCAAATCGAATCCGGCGCTGCAAGAATGGCTCGCTTCCGAAATCGTTTATCAGGATGACCTCGGTTTCCGTGATGAGCTTATTCGTCTGAGCAGCGATTTGTTTTCACCGAAGACAGCCATGCACCATTACTTGAGCATGGCAAGCGGGAATTACCGAAAAGATTTGCAAGGCGATCATGTAAAAAGTAAAAAATATTTTTATGTGCTGCGTCCGCTCCTCGCTTGCGAATGGATCAAACAAAACAAAACGAATCCGCCGCTCCTGTTTCAACAGTTGGTATCCGAGATGGTGAGCGATTCGGCCTTGAAGCGGGAAATCGATGAGTTATTGCGCAGAAAAATGGCGGGAGATGAGCTTCGGATGGAACCGCGAATCGACGTCATTCACGAGTATATTGAGGGCAGCTTGGAGAGACTGACGAAAGATGCCAAGGAGTTTACAGACCGTCAGCAAGACTGTACGCCTGTGCTCGATAGTGTGTTTCGGCGCTATTTGCAAACAGCTTGGCACACGTAGTGAGAACGTCCAATGACGTCAGGGGAGAAGCACGTTCCATCCATTGTCGCTGTCGATACTCCGCCATTTATTTGGTATAATGCCGTTGTATATACGTTCTTGGCGCTACTATCATTTTTATCGTAAAGTGAGGATTTTCACATGAAGAAAAAGCTTGTACTTGTATTGGACGTGGAGAAAGCGGAAAAAATCGATATGCAACAGCTTGCCGACTCGATGTCGCAAGCGATTCAAAACGTGGACGGCATCGTGCTGCACGATCTCGTGATGTTTGACAACGACGAGAACAACGCGGACAAGCTGATTGCCAACATGAAAAAAGAGCTTTCCTGAGAGGCGCGGTCAACTCTCACAACGCAATGCGTTCCAACGATAATGAATCGAATTTGCAATTATGGGTTAGCCAAAAAGACTTGCCGATCAGGGGCAGGTCTTTTTTTGGTCTGTTTCAAGTTTCCTCACGTGAGCACGGCTCCTCGTGTCTTCCTATAAATTGGTTCGCCTTCGGTGTCTTTACGAAGGTAGTGGAGCAGCTATTTTTACACTGATCTCCGTGTCAGCCATCCAATAGACTTGCATACCTTCAGAGGCTCTTCTAAGCAGTGAGGCAGCCATTTTTGCTTTGATCTCCATGCCAACCGATAAACTTGCTCCCCTTGGGTGTCTTTACCAAGGTAGTGAGGTAGCCGTTCATACACTGATCTCCGTGTCTATCAATAGACATGTCCACCTTCACTGTCTCTTCTAAGTAGTGAAACAACCATTTTGCACTAATCTGCGTGCCCACCAATAAGCTTGCTCGCCTTCGCTTTCTATTCCAAGCAGTGAAACAGCCATTATGCACTAATCTCCATGCCCCATCAATAAACTTGCCCAACCCCACTTTCTTTTCCTATTCTTAAAAGGGAAGGGGGAGAGAAACATGTACGCATGCAGTTATTCTGGAACGGTTTTCGGAATTGATGGAATGGTGGTAACGGTAGAAACGGATATCGCCAACGGATTGCCGCAGTTCGATCTGGTCGGGCTTGGCGGATCAGCGGTTAAGGAAGCGCGCGATCGTGTGCGCGCTGCTTTGCGTAATGCAGGCTATGAATATCCGATGCAGCGAATTACCGTCAATCTGGCACCAGCGGATCAGCGCAAGGAAGGCTCAGGCTTCGATCTTGCCATCGCGCTGGGAATTTTGCTTGCATCGAAACAATTGGCAACCAGACCAGAACGTATTCTCGTCCTCGGAGAGCTGGCACTCGACGGCTCTTTGCGCCCTGTCTCCGGCGTTCTTCCTATCCTGCTGGAAGCGAAAAAGACAGGCTTTACCCACGTCATCCTGCCGCAGACCAACGCAGCAGAAGCACGGCTTGTCGATATGATCGTCTTGCCAGCTGGCAATTTAACGGAAGCCGTCCATTACTGGAAAGAAGGACTCCAGCCGCAAAATCGGCAAGAAACAGCAGAACAACCAGCAACCTTCCGCAACATTTCCCATTCCAATCACGCTCCCGATTTATCCCATGTTTACGGTCAGCATTTCGTCAAACGCGGCTTGGAAATTGCGGCAGCAGGCTTTCATAACGTGATTTTGGTCGGTCCACCTGGCTGTGGCAAGACACTGCTGGCCAACTGCTTGCCGGGCATCATGCCCAAGATGACGATGGATGAATCGTACGAGGTGACGAAAATATACAGTATCGCAGGCCATCTTACGCGCGAGGGCGGACTGATCGAAGAACGGCCGTTTCGCGCTCCCCACCATACGATTACAGCAACAGCTTTGATTGGCGGCGGGGCGCAAATCCCCCGACCCGGTGAATGCAGCCTGTCTCACGGCGGAATCTTGTTTCTGGATGAAATGCCGGAGTTCTCCCGGCATGTCCTCGAAGTGCTGCGCCAGCCATTGGAAGCGGGCAAGGTTACGATTGGACGAGCCAAGCAGGTGTTTACGTTTCCGGCCCAATTTTTGTTGATCGGCTCATGCAATCCTTGTCCATGCGGATTTTTTGCTGTCAGGGACAAACAAGTATGCTCTTGTTCGCCCCAGCAAATACAGAAGTACCGTTCCAAGCTGTCAGGGCCGTTGCTCGACCGGATTGATTTGCACATAGAGGTGCCGCGTGTACCTGTTCAACTGCTGCACAATCGAAAAGCCGAAGAAACGTCGAAAGATATTCGAGCCAGAGTTGAACAGGCGCGCGCCATTCAGTGCGAAAGGTATCGGCACCGACCGGGAAATCCTTTTAACAGCATGATGAATGCAGAAGAACTGCGGAATTTTGCCAGGCTGGACAAAGAAGGCCAAGAGATGTTGCAGCTCGCTTTTGAGACATTGGGATTAAGTGCGAGAGCCTACGACAGAATCGTCAAAGTAGCGCGAACGATCGCTGACCTGGATGGTTCTTCACACATTGACGCAGCGCATGTCGCGGAGGCGATCCGGTACAGGGCGCTGGACAGGGGAGTGCCGCTTTAACCTGCTAGAGCGGGTTGTTTGGCTGGCATGGCTGTTTTTAAAAAAAGAGGCAAGAGCAGAAACCGAAGCTGAAACTGTAACCCTAACCCTAACCCTAACTCTAACTGTAACGCAGGAAGCAGGAAGCGAGACTATTCAAAATGCCAATAACACCAGTCCTATGGAACCCGAGTGCGTGTTTATCAAGTGTCAGTTTCGGCCCCAGTGCCCAGCCCTAGCCCCAGACCCAGACACTCTAAACAATCGTCACGATATAAAAGACAAAGCTCGCGCAATCTGACTGATCCCAAGGCCGGCAGTATTTGAAGGAAAGAGTAGTCACGCCGCGGTTGATTGCCCGAAACGCAAAGCGTTGATGACCGCCTTGCCCGATTCGTGCCGCTTGGGCAGGAGGGACAAATTCAGTGGATTGGAAAACGAGAAAGCGCTCGTCTACAGGATTGGATAGCGTCCACTGGTAACCAGTCGTAGGATTCGCCTCAAGCGCTATGGGAAACACATGCCCACTTTGGACTTGCAAAGTGAAGGTAGAGCTTAATGCCATGATCCATCGTCCTTTCCGGAAGAAAAAGTCTCCTGATACTGTATGTAAAAAGGAAGCAAATGCCCACATGTGCAGAGCATAGTATGAGTGAAAAATAATTGATACATATAGAAAAAAACGAAGGAAAGCATTGTGAAAAAAGGAACACGTCATACCGGAGCACATTTTTTTCGGCCGAATTAGTATGATTTGGAAAGGGATTTGCAAAATAATGGCGAATGTATAGGAATAAAGACACATAATGTCGAATGTTTTAGGGATTTTGTAATCTCTTTTGCCTAGTTTTTTCGTCAAAGGATTTCCAGAGTGTCGAGAGGCATTTTTACGGTCCAGACTGTTTGTTGAACTTCCCAGCACTTCCAAATAGTTTGGGCGTACATCCTATGCACCTCACACTTGGAAAGCTTTTCTCTGTGTACATATTTGCTAGGAAAGGGAAAGGAAAATTGATGGAGAGCATTGCGGAACTATTTGAGAAAAGAGAGTATTACCACGCCTTTCAACCGATATGCCAATTTCCGGAAAAAAACCGGATAGGGTATGAAGTGCTCTTGCGCAGCAAAGCGGGGCAGAACCCGGAGTTGTTGTTTTCCACGGCAAAGGAAAAAAGAAAGCTGCCGGAATTGGACACCCAATCATTTCGGCATGCGCTCTCGACTTTTTTTCGTGCTTCCATGGAGCACAATCATGAACTCCTGTTTGTGAACATTTTTCCCACCACAATTGTGGAGGACTCGTTTCCAGCGTTCATCGAGGAGATCAGACAAGCTTTTTTTCCGTATTTGACGCGAATCGTGCTGGAGATCAACGAGTCCATCATGGAGGGAGAATGCTGGCACGAACCTGTTTTTACGCGACGCATCAGTGAATTGAAAGCAATGGGTTTTTTGATCGCTTTGGATGATGTAGGCGATGCAGCAAATATTTTTCACAAGATTACCGATCTTTCGCCGGATTTCATCAAAATCGATCGCTTTTATTCCAAGGAGCTTTCGACTTCGCAAGAAAAACAAAAAGTCGTAAAGCTGTTTGTCGAATTTTGCAAGCATGAACCTCAACTCATTCTCGAAGGAGTTGAAGAAGAAGAAGATTTTGCTTGCGCCTCTTCATTGGGAATTGCAATGGGTCAGGGATACCTTTTTGGCAAGCCCGGCCGTTTGCAGGAGGATTAAGAGGGGGGAGCAGAATTGGAGGAATTACTAATGTTTGGTGATAGTAGTGTATATTCGAGGAAAGCGACCCTTTCCTTAAAAATATCTGAATTTGAAGTCCCTCCCATGCAGGATTTGCTGATTATAGGGAGGAAAGCGCCAATCGGGCCGGAAGCAGTGCGGAGAATGGCAGAAGCCTTGTCGCCGGAGCAGTTTACTTTGCTGAAGATCGATCATCCCAAGATCGAAGCTGTCTTGTTGAGAAACTCGCTCTTGCAAATGATGGACGAAAAATTGCTAATGAAAATTATTTTGGAAGAATCAGAGCGGATGATCAGTGAATCCATGGTTTTGCGATCTGAGCTGAAAATTGCATTGTCGGTACAACGCGAGGTGGATTTGCTATGAACATCTCAGAGATCATGATTCCAACGATTCATTCCATTTCCTCTGACAAATCCGTCTCCCACGCAGCAAGGCTTATGAGCCAGTACCAGATGGATTCGCTCGTCGTCATTGACCATGGAGAGCTCGTAGGATTAGTGACTTCCAGAGATGTCCTCACTGCTCATCCGAATCGAATTGTCGCTGATGCTATGTGTAATCAAATGCATTATTTGCTGGCAGACCAAAATATTTGGGAAGCCCATCATTATTTTCTCAATGAAAATGTCAAATTGGCGATTGTCCTCGACGAAGAGCAGGTAAGCGGGATGATTACCAAGGAAACAGTAGAAATGAAAATAGCGGAATACAAGGACCCGCTCTCTGGCTTGTATCGGGCACCTTATATCCAGTTTATCGGGGAAAGTTATTTGCGTAAGCAGATTCCGTTTCATTTGCTGTTTATCGATTTGAACGACTTTGGCAGAATCAATAAGCAATACGGTCATCCGTTCGGTGATGATGTCATCCGGACCTATTCCGCTGTGCTTTCCTCGATTGCCGAGGATCAGGGAGATCATTTGTGCCGTTACGCAGGGGATGAATTTGTCCTGATCTCCACTGCACCAATCGCGCTGATCGAGCAGTATATCGATTTGATCTCTCGGCCGACAAACGTGCTGGACATCACGGTTTCCGCAGCCGTTGGGCATGTGAATGGATGTGAAGATCCTGATTTTTTCAAACGATCCTGGAGAGAACTGATCGCCCAGGCAAGCCTTGAGTCTTCTGCTATCAAAGCACAGAAGACTGCTTCGGCGCTTCCTTCGTAACAGAAGCGCCGGATAAGAGAACAGGATTGTGCATACACTTGGTGAAACCAACTCTGTTTTTATTCGTATTTCTTAATGACATAACGAGACGAGTTCGGTCAGGGGAGGCTATTTACATGATTGTTACTACAACCAACACTGTGCAAGGAAGAGAAATCGAAGCGTATCTGGACATTGTCAGCGGAGAGGTCATTATGGGAGCGAACGTAGTCCGCGACTTTTTGGCAGGGATTACGGACATCATCGGTGGCAGAAGCGGATCGTACGAGAGCAAGCTGGCGGAAGGCCGGGAAATGGCTTTGAAAGAAATGAAGGACAAAGCTCGCGCACTGGGCGCAAACGCAGTAGTAGGCGTCGATCTCGATTTTGAAACACTCCGTGAAGGCATGATGATGGTCATAGCGACCGGAACAGCAGTACGTGTAAAATAAGCCGGCAGATGCCCGGCTTTCTTTTTTTGCGTTGTATGTGGTAAAAAGGCAGAAGCTGCTGGCCTGAGCCATGCTACGGACTGTTTAAAATGGCAGAGATGAGGTAAGCTGGACTAAGAGACTGAGGTGATAAATGTGTCTGTAGAAGCGATACTGGTCGAGCTTGCGCAAAAAATCAAGGCGAATCCCAAACCGATTCGCGGCTTTTTCGCCGTGTATCATTTTGTGCTTGGCGGGGAAGAGAACGGGACGTATGAAATCAAATTCGGCAACGATGAAGCGACCTATCGGCTAGGGATTACTGAGCAGGCAGGCTGCACGCTGGAGTTGTCCGACGAAAATTTCATCAAGCTGGTACAGGGAACGCTTAATCCGGCTGCGGCCCTCGTCACGGGCAAATTGAAAATCAAAGGGGACATGGGGCTGTCTTTAAAGCTGCAGACTTTGCTGTACAGCTACCAGACATCCTCTCTAAGAGCAGGAAACGAGTGAACAGACAAACCAATCCGGCGGTGCTGTTAGCCGCCCGTCACAAGTCAGTCACGGAAAAAAACTGGTCAAATTCCGAATAGTTGCGTTAAAATATGACCAAACAATGACAAGTATTCCAAAGAAAAGAACGAGGGAAACCATGCGCCATATTTGTTCCTTAATTGCAATCGTACACGGACTGGATGGACAATCTGTGCGTTTTGACTTGTATCAGGAGATGAGAAGAGGGACAACCGAACGAGAGCTGCTCAGACAGCATGC
This sequence comes from Brevibacillus sp. HD3.3A, assembly GCF_013284375.2. Classification (NCBI taxonomy): domain Bacteria; kingdom Bacillati; phylum Bacillota; class Bacilli; order Caryophanales; family Paenibacillaceae; genus Brevibacillus; species Brevibacillus sp. HD3.3A. Next base: position 3,704,467 of record NZ_CP085874.1, on the reverse strand, counting down.
CAAGCTCCCTCGGCACTATTTCGACTATTTGTTTCACTCCGGTGTGCTGGAGGTCGAGAACGATCCTCCTTACCAGCCCAGCGTGACAAAGCCTGCTTCCATCGGAATGAACATACGATCTTTGGGTGGAAATGTATTGTTTGACATGTGCTTCGCTCCCCAGACGTATAAATTATGGCAGAATACAGATGCGAGTCTGGAAGACCTGTCTTTGCCTGCTGATATCTTCGAAGAATACGTATACCGTTTGGGAGCGATCAGCCGATTTCGTTATCTTGGACGCATCGATGATCCGGTTGTAGCAACTTCTCTTGGCGAAAACGACATGATCGAGTTCAAGCGCGACTTTTTGCTGTCCAAAGGCGGAATTATTAAAACAGTTGTGGCCTTTGCCAATTCGAACAACGGCAATCTTTTTTTGGGAATTACCGATGAAGGCAGCATTTGCGGCATTGATCACGAGATTGAGCAATACGGAGACCCGGATAAATACCTTTTGGCCATTACTCAGTACATTCAGGACAAGACGTCGCCATTTTTAACACCTTTCCCTAAAATCTCCCTGAAAAAAGTCGACGGAAAGCATGTTGTCGCTATTTTTGTGGAGGTTTCCTCCGAGCTGATTTGCGGGCTGGACAAAAACAGCGAGAAATACGTTGTGATCCGCACGAACAATCGCTCGGTTGTGGTAAAAGACCCGCATCAGATTGGCGAAATTTACGTCAAACGAAAACTTGGCAGTGAGATCAGCCGACGACTGGGACTTCTCTAGATTCATCGGGCAGGGCTGATACTCGAAGGAGGTTGCTGATGGTATCGTCTTTGCGTGCTTATTTGTTAGTCGTGATGGTTGCAAGCATGTTTGTTTCCGGTTGTGCGCAGTCTGACAAAGTTCCAGCTGACATGAACGATCGCATCGAGACGGAGCTAGGCGCCGTAGAAAAGGCGACAGTCATGTCCACAGACGGCCAGGAAGTCATGCTGGATTTGCCTACCTTCATGAAAGAACTGTCTAATCAAGGCAAGGATTTGCAGCTCTCAGAAGAAGCTTTGAAGCAGGAAGACGTGCGTTTTACGCTTGTATTGTACCGGAAGCAGTTAGCTCCGCTAGTGGTGGCGGTAGGAGAAGGGGCCAGCCAGTTTGGCGAAAATACATATCGGGGAGCAGGCGCTGTCGCTTTTTATCAATGGATTCAGAAGCTGACAGGAAAAGGCTTGCTGTCGCAAAAAATTGATACCGTGTTGCTCTCGGCTGACGATTTGGGCAAGACGAGGGCGCTTGGCGAAGCAGAAGCGGACCTGATCCGCAAGGTGCTGGCAACGGCCACGCCTGAGCCGGGGGCAGCGAACAAGCAATACGCGCTCTATCCGAATTACCAGATGCGAATCAACGCAACAGACAGGCCGCTCGAAGTGACGGTGCTCACGCCGACATTGATCAGTGTGCCTTTTGGAAAAGAAACCCATACGTTTCGCGTGGATGGAGGACTTTTCTCCAAGCTGACGGAGTGGATTCCTCCTGCGGATACAGGTGACAAAACGTTTGAGCAGCTGTTCAAGGCCAGCCAAATCCGAATTTCGGCTACGGGTGCTGCCGCCGCGGAAAACATCGAAGTGGAAGTAAGAAAAACGACAGTGGAGCAAGGGATCGCACACCAGGCCGTGCGGCTTTTACAAGCAGCCGATTTGTTAAAAGAAGCACCGAAAGATCCGGGGCACGAACAGTATCGCCTCTCCTTTTTTGTGAATGGAAAAGAGCGCGAAGTCGTCCTGTACGCCAATTATTTTCAACTGGACGCAAAATGGTATATTCACAGTGAAATCGCGGGAAATCAGTGGAAATTGTTTCAAAGTCTTAGAAAATGATGGTTGTTCCTCATGAAGTTTCGAAGTTATGGTCACGATAAGGACAACATATTACTACCACTTTTGCATTTTTTGTCGTAGAATAGTTACGTTGCACTGATAGTGGAGGCTTCGACCGGAGGAAGACGCAGATGTCTTTAGCCGGTCTAAAAGCCTGCCGATCTTTATCTGCCATAGGAGGATGGAGAATGAACATTCATGAGTATCAAGGTAAAGAGATACTTAAGCAGTACGGTGTAAAAGTTCCTGAAGGTCGCGTAGCGTTCACAGTGGATGAAGCTGTTGAAGCAGCGAAAGAACTGGGCACCCAAGTAGTTGTGGTAAAAGCACAAATCCACGCTGGTGGCCGCGGTAAAGCTGGCGGTGTAAAAGTGGCGAAAAATCTGGATGAAGTTCGTACATATGCCAACGAAATTCTTGGCAAAGTGTTGGTAACTCATCAAACAGGACCAGAAGGCAAAGAAGTAAAACGCCTTTTGATCGAGCAAGGCTGCGATATCAAAAAAGAATACTACGTTGGTGTCGTTGTTGACCGTGCGACTGGCAGCGTTGTTATGATGGCTTCCGAAGAGGGCGGTACGGAGATCGAGGAAGTAGCTGCTCACTCTCCAGAAAAAATCTTCAAAGAAGTAATCGATCCGGTAACAGGTCTGAATGCGTTCCAAGCACGTCGCCTGGCTTACGCAATCAACATTCCAAAAGAACTGATCAACAAAGCAGCGAAGTTCATGCTGAGCTTGTACCAAGCATTTGTTGACAAAGATTGCTCTATCGCTGAAATCAACCCGCTCGTTGTTACTGGCGACGGTGAAGTAATGGCACTCGATGCCAAACTGAACTTCGACAGCAACGCTCTCTATCGTCATGCTGACATCGTAGCTCTGCGCGATCTGGATGAAGAAGACGAGAAAGAAATCGAAGCGTCCAAATTCGATCTGTCCTACATCGCACTCGATGGTAACATCGGTTGCATGGTAAACGGTGCAGGTCTGGCAATGGCAACGATGGACATCGTGAAATTTTACGGTGGAGACCCTGCCAACTTCCTCGATGTAGGCGGCGGTGCTACAGAAGAGAAAGTAACCGAAGCGTTCAAAATCATTCTGCGCGATGAAAAAGTTAAAGGTATTTTCGTTAACATTTTCGGTGGCATCATGAAATGTGACGTCATTGCAAACGGCGTAGTAAATGCAGCAAAACAAATTCAACTGGACAAACCGCTCGTTGTGCGCCTCGAAGGTACCAACGTGGATCTCGGTAAGAAAATCCTCAATGAGTCCGGTCTGAACATCGTTGCAGCTGAATCCATGGCTGATGGCGCTGAGAAAATCGTATCCTTGGTAAAGTAAGCAATTGCGAGTAGATACGTTAAAAAAGGTGGGAAAAATACGCGATGAGTATTCTCGTTAACAAAAATACAAAAGTAATTACACAAGGGATTACCGGTGCAACAGGTTTGTTCCACACTCGCGGAGCCGTTGAGTACGGTACACAAATGGTTGGCGGTGTAACACCTGGTAAAGGCGGCACTGAAGTTGACGGTATTCCAATTTTCAACACAGTAGCAGAAGCAGTAGAAAAAACTGGTGCAAACGCATCCGTTATTTACGTTGCTCCTCCATTCGCTGCTGACGCGATCATGGAAGCGGTTGACGCTGAGCTGGATCTCGTAATCTGCATCACCGAAGGTATTCCTGTCCTCGACATGGTAAAAGTAAAACGTTACATGGAAGGCAAGAAAACCAAGCTGATCGGACCTAACTGCCCTGGCGTTATCACTCCAGGCGAGTGCAAAATCGGTATCATGCCTGGCTACATCCATACTCCTGGTAAAGTGGGTATCGTATCCCGCTCCGGTACCTTGACGTATGAAGCGGTTCACCAAACATCTACTCGCGGCATTGGTCAATCCACTGCTGTTGGTATCGGTGGAGACCCTGTAAAAGGTATGGAATTTATCGATGTACTGAAAATGTTCAACGAAGATCCAGACACAGAAGCAGTAATCATGATTGGTGAAATCGGTGGTACTGCGGAAGAAGAAGCAGCTGAATGGATCGCTGCGAACATGAAAAAACCAGTTGTAGGTTTCATTGGCGGACAAACTGCGCCTCCAGGAAAACGCATGGGCCACGCTGGTGCGATCATTTCCGGCGGTAAAGGTACTGCGGCTGAGAAAATCGCCAAGCTCGAAGAGTGCGGTGTTCGCGTAGCGAAAACGCCAGCAGTTATCGGTGAAACACTGGTAGAACTATTGACAGAGCGCGGTATGCTCGACAAAGTTCTCAACAAATAAGAACGAAGATAGCAGAAGTGGACAGGCACAGGCTTGTCCGCTTTTTCTTTTTTTGAAGGAGGCCGCTGTCTTTCGGTACAATGACTCTCGAAACCGTTACACCAAACGGCGTTCCGCGGGAGGGAGTTTTGCATGCGTAAACCGAAAATCAGTGAGCGAGACTGGTTGTTCATCCTGACGATGATCTCTGGCCTGGGTCGCAAAAAAATTAGACAAATTCTTGAGCTGGCAGGCTCTTTGCAGAATGCTGTCGATGAATGGCGTTTGGTCGGAGAAAAATTGCGGCTGTCGATCGAGCTAATTCAACAAGTTGATGCGCAAACCAATCCAGCTGTAGTCGAGCGGATGCTTGGCGAACGGGAAGCGAAAAAAGTCGGTTTCTTGTGCGTGTGGGACGAAGCGTATCCTGCTTCGCTCCGCCATATTCCTGATCAGCCATTGACCTTGTTTTACCGTGGGGATAGCAAGCTGCTTGAAGTGCCGTCTATCGGCGTTGTGGGCTCGCGGAAGCCTACGCCATACGGGCGGGCCAGCAGTGCGTTTTTGGTGAAGGAGCTGGTGCGTGCAGGTCTTGCCGTTGTCTCCGGCTTGGCGCACGGGATCGATGGGGAAGCGCATCAGGCTGCTCTTGCGGCAGGAGGAAAAACGATTGCCGTGCTCGGATGTGGACTCGATCATGTTTATCCGCCGAGACATCAAGCGCTCTATCAAAAAATTGAATCTTTCGGACTACTTTTGTCTGAGTATCCGCCGCATACGCCTCCTTTTCCCGGGTTGTTTCCGGAAAGAAACCGAATGATTAGCGGACTTAGTTTGGGTGTTTTGGTTGTAGAAGCGGCAGAGAAAAGCGGATCGCTGATTACAGCTGACTGTGCTTTGGAGCAAGGACGCGACGTTTTTGCCGTTCCCGGACCTATTTTTTCATCGTTGAGCGCTGGCCCGCATAACTTGATCAAACAAGGTGCAAAGCTAGTAACAAGTGCAAGCGACATTTTGGAGGAATTGCCGATTGTATTGCCACCAGATGTGCCGTCTGGAACAGCAACTGCCAAAAAGAGCCATGACAGCGAGCTGTCTCCAGAAGAAAAGGCAATCGTAGAATCGATAACGTACGATGGCGTTCATGTAGACGAGATTGTTCAGCAATTGGAACCGGATCGACGCAAAAGCATCCATCAGTTGATGCTCAGACTGGAGGCAAAAGGGGCGCTGACTGCCCTGCCAGGGGGGTATTTTGCACGGCGTTGAGGCTTGTGTCACATGTGCTGCGAACTCCCTACCCCTTGCAAGTGTTTGACAAATCGGATAAGCATATTTAATAATAGGGAAGATTCCTTACTAAAAGGGGAGGAAAAAAATGGCTGATACGCTCGTAATCGTAGAATCCCCTGCGAAAGCGAAAACCATTGGAAAATATCTGGGAAGCAAATATATCGTGAAAGCGTCCATGGGTCATGTGCGCGACCTCCCGAAAAGCCAGATGGGGGTAGATGTCAATCATGACTTTGAACCCAAATACATAACGATTCGCGGCAAGGGCGATGTACTCAAGAGCTTGAAGGATGCCGCCAAAAAAGTGAAAAAAGTTTATCTGGCTGCCGACCCGGATCGCGAAGGGGAAGCAATTGCTTGGCATCTGGCGCAGTATCTGAATCTGGATTTGAACCAGCCGCTTCGGGTTGTGTTCAACGAAATCACGAAAGACGCGATCAAAGAAGCGTTCAAGCATCCGCGACACATCAACATGGATTTGGTCAACGCCCAGCAAGCCCGCCGCATTCTGGATCGGCTTGTCGGTTACAACATCAGTCCGATTTTGTGGAAAAAAGTGCGCAAAGGCTTGAGTGCAGGGCGCGTTCAATCAGTTACGGTCAAGCTAATCATGGATCGGGAACGCGAAATTCAGTCGTTCATTCCTGAAGAGTATTGGACGATTGCCACCAAGCTCGTAAGCAATGGCAAAGAGTTTGAAGCGAAGTTTTACGGCTATGGGGACGAAAAGGTAGAGCTGAAATCCGAAGAAGATGTCAAACAAGTGTTGGACAGAATGAAGGACCAGCCGTTTGTCGTGCAAAAGGTGACCAAGCGCGAACGCAAACGCAATCCGGCTCCGCCGTTCATCACCAGCTCCTTGCAACAGGAAGCAGCCCGCAAACTGAATTTCCGCACGGCCAAGACCATGCGCATCGCCCAGGAGCTGTACGAGGGGATCGATGTTGGCAACAAGGAAGGCGCAGTCGGTTTGATTACGTATATGCGTACAGACTCGACACGCTTATCGGAAACCGCACAAAATGAAGCGAAAGAGTACATACAGGAAAAATTCGGCGCTGATTACATACCGGCTGAACCTCGCGTCCAGGCCAAAAAGGAAAACGCTCAGGATGCGCACGAAGCGATTCGTCCTACGTCTGTGTCTCGCACACCGGATGAAATCAAAGAATTTTTGTCGCGGGATCAGTTGCGTTTGTATCGCCTGATATGGGAACGGTTTCTCGCCAGCCAAATGTCTTCGGCTGTACTCGATACGATGAGTGTGGATATAGATGCAGGGGGCATCATGTTCCGGGCGACTGGCTCGAAAGTGAAATTCCCTGGATTTATGAAGGTTTATATAGAAGGAAACGATGACGGGACAGAAGAAGAAAGCTTCCTGCCGCCGATTGATGAAGGGCAGACCCTTGAACATCAAGAAATCACCCCGGCTCAGCACTTTACGCAACCGCCGCCGCGATACTCCGAGGCACGTCTTATCAAGACGCTGGAAGAAGGCGGCATCGGACGGCCTTCCACTTATGCGCCTACCTTGGAAACAATCCAAAAGCGCGGCTACGTCGCTTTGGAGGAAAAACGCTTTATTCCGACGGAGTTGGGTGAGATCGTCATTACTTTGATTGAGGAGTTTTTCCCGGAGATTCTCAATGCGGAATTTACGGCTCACATGGAGTCTGATCTGGATGAGATCGAGGAAGGCACTGCCAACTGGGTCAACATTCTCGATGCGTTCTACGGAGGCTTTGCCAAGCGGGTAGCCGTAGCCGAGGAAGAGATGAAGGAAGTCGAGCTGAAAGACGAAGAGTCTGATGAAACCTGCGAGCTTTGTGGTCGCGTGATGGTCTACAAGCTCGGACGTTTTGGCAAGTTCCTCGCTTGTTCCGGCTTCCCGGATTGCCGGAATACGAAACCGATCGTCAAAGAAACCGGAGTAAAATGCCCACAATGTGAAACCGGACACATTATTGAACGTAAATCTAAAAAGAGCCGTATTTTTTACGGTTGCAACCAATACCCGGAATGCGATTTTGTATCGTGGGACAAACCGATTGCCCGTCCTTGCCCGAAATGCTCAAGCCTGATGGTAGAGAAAAAGCGCAAGAAGCAAGGGGTCAGCGTCGTCTGCACCAAATGCGATTACCAGGAAGAAGCAGACTCCTGATTGGACGAGGTACAATTTGTAGCTTGGAGGAAAAACAGCATGACAACACCAACTATCACAGTCGTAGGCGCAGGGTTGGCAGGAAGTGAGGCTGCCTGGCAAATCGCCAAGGCAGGGATTCCTGTCAAGCTGTACGAAATGCGGCCGAAAACCCAAACGCCTGCCCATCATACAGACAAATTCGCGGAACTGGTTTGCAGCAACTCCTTGCGAGCGAATACTTTGACCAATGCAGTCGGCGTATTAAAAGAAGAAATGCGTCGTCTGGACTCGGTCATCATCCAGGCTGCTGACCGTTGCGCCGTTCCGGCGGGTGGAGCACTCGCGGTAGACCGACATGAGTTTGCCGGCTACGTTACCGATGCGGTGAAAAATCATCCGCTGATTGAAGTGATCACCGACGAGATCACGGACATCCCGGCTGACGGGATTGTCGTCATTGCGACTGGCCCGCTGACATCGCCGGCCTTGTCCCAAAAGCTGAAAGAGCTGACTGGGGAAGAATACCTATACTTCTATGATGCTGCAGCCCCAATTATCGAAAAAGACTCGATCGACATGAACAAAGTGTTTGTCGCTTCCCGTTACGATAAAGGGGAGGCTGCCTACCTGAACTGCCCGATGACAGAGGAAGAATTTAATCGCTTCTACGATGAGCTGATCGCAGCCGAAGCTGTTCCGCTGAAGGAATTTGAAAAAGAAATTTTCTTCGAGGGCTGCATGCCGATCGAAGTAATGGCAAAGCGCGGACGCCAAACGATGGTTTTCGGACCGATGAAGCCAGTCGGTTTGACCGATCCCCGCACAGGCAGAAAGCCGTATGCAGTCGTTCAGCTTCGCCAGGACAACGGAGCGGCTACTTTGTACAACATCGTCGGCTTCCAAACCCATTTGAAGTGGCCTGAGCAAAAGCGCGTCTTCTCGCTCATCCCGGGACTGGAAAACTGCGAAATCGTGCGCTACGGCGTCATGCACCGCAACACCTTTATCAATTCTCCCAAGCTGCTTCGTCCGACCTATCAGTACAAGGAACGCGATACATTGTTCTTTGCAGGGCAAATGACCGGAGTGGAAGGCTATGTGGAATCGGCTGCATCCGGACTGCTCGCAGGCATCAACGCTGCGCGACTGGCAAAAGGGGAAGAGCTGATCGTCCTCCCGCCTGAAACGGTAATGGGCAGCATGGCGCGGTATATTACGACGGCTGATCCGAAACATTTCCAGCCGATGAATGCGAATTTCGGACTGGTTCCCGAGTGGCCAGAACGTATCCGAAACAAGCGTGAGAAAAACGAAAAGCTCGCTGAGCGGGCGCTAGATACAATTCAGAATTTTACACAATAACGACACAATTAACGTTGATATCCGAATTTCGTCTGTGTTACTATATAGGTGCTTCGAGGAGGGTGCATCCCATATGGACATTTCGCAACAAATTTCTGTGGATCTTGCGATGTTTACCCGTTATTTGCGAGTAGAAAAAAACGCCTCTCCTCATACGGTAAAGCAGTATATGGCAGATATCAGCGAATTTGTCTCCTTTATGGAACAGCACCAAATCTCCGTATTTGCTGCTGTTTCTTATTTGCATGGTCGATCCTTTCTCGCACACTTGGCGGGCAGGGGGTTATCCCGGCGAAGTGTTGCGCGTAAGCTCTCCAGCTTGCGAAGCTTGTATCGATTTTTGTTGCGTGAGGGTCAGCTGGAACAAAATCCATTTCAACTCGTCTCCACTCCGAAAATGGAGAAGAAACTCCCCTCCTTTTTGTATCCGCAAGAGGTTCAAGAGTTTTTTGATCTGCCAGATACATCAACGCCTTTAGGAATACGTGATCGGCTGATATTTGAACTGTTGTACGCGAGCGGCATGCGCGTTTCGGAACTGGTGACCTTGTCAGTTGACGACATCAATCCGAGCATGGGCGTCGCGCTTGTATATGGAAAAGGGGCAAAAGAGCGGTATGTGCCTGTGGGAAGTTATGCCTGCGATGTTCTTAGGCAATACCTAGAGTATGGAAGAGAAAAACTGTTGGCCGGAAGAGTAGATCACGGCAACCTGCTGGTCAATTATCGCGGAGAACCGTTATCTGACCGCAGTGTTCGCCGGATTGTAGACAAATACGTAGATATGTGCGCTTCTCATTTGCGTGTCTCACCGCACACCTTTCGTCATACGTTTGCGACCCATATGTTAAATGGAGGGGCTGACCTCCGTACGGTCCAAGAACTGCTGGGACATGTCAATGTCTCCACGACACAGGTATACACGCATGTGACCAAGGAGCGACTTCGCCATGTATATGACACCGCTCACCCGCGGGCTAACCCGAATAGTACAGGTTCCGCCAAACGGACATAACGGGAGGAATCAGTAATGGAACAGTTTCACGCAACAACCATATTCGCTATTTCGCACAATGGGGCAATCGCAATGGCCGGAGACGGTCAGGTTACCTTTGGAAACAGCATGGTCATGAAAAATGGTGCTAAAAAAGTAAGAAGGCTCTATCGTGGAGAAGTTTTAGCAGGTTTTGCTGGCTCAGTTGCTGACGCAATCACGCTGTTTGAAAAGTTTGAAGGCAAGCTTGAGGAATACCACGGCAACCTTCAGCGAGCGGCTGTCGAGCTGGCGAAGGAGTGGCGGCTGGATAAAGTGCTGCACCGCCTGGAAGCCATGATGATTGTGGGCAACAGAGAGCATCTTTTGCTCATCTCCGGGAACGGGGAAATCATCGAACCGGATGACGGCATTCTCGCGATTGGCTCTGGCGGCAGCTTTGCCCTTGCTGCCGGGCGCGCGCTGAAAACATATGCGCCGCATCTTGGTGCCCGAGAAATTGCAGAAGCATCACTTCGAACTGCTGCCGAGATTTGCGTGTTCACGAACAACAATCTTGTGGTGGATGAGTTGAATTGAGCGAAAGGGAGGAACTTCTGTGCTGAATCTTGAGCAATTAACTCCGCGTAAGATCGTAGAGCATCTGGACAAATACATCGTCGGGCAGGCACAAGCGAAAAAAGCGATAGCTGTAGCCCTTCGCAACCGTTACCGGCGCAGCCTTTTGCCGGAACAGATGATTGACGAGGTCGTTCCTAAAAATATTTTGATGATCGGGCCAACCGGGGTGGGTAAAACCGAGATTGCCCGCCGCATTGCCAAATTAACCGGCGCGCCGTTCATCAAGGTAGAGGCGACCAAGTTTACTGAAGTTGGCTACGTAGGACGCGATGTAGAGTCGATGGTGCGAGATCTGGTGGAAGCCTCCATCCGAACTGTGAAGCAGGAAAAAATGGAGTCAGTGAAAGAAAAAGCAGAAAAGCTCGCGAATGAAGCGATCGTCAATGTGCTGGTTCCATCCCGCAAACCGCAAAGCTCGTTCAAAAATCCGCTGGAGATGCTGTTCGGCGGACAACAGCAGCAACAACAAGAGTCGCATGACCAGGAAGAGGCTTCCGTCCTGCAACAGCGCAGACAGGTGGCTTGGCAACTGGCGAATGGACAGCTGGAAGAACAAATGATCGAGATAGATGTAGAAGATCAGTCGCCAAACATGTTTGACATGTTCCAAGTTCCGGGTACAGAACAAATGGGGATGCAAATGCAGGATATGCTCGGCAGCCTGATGCCTAAACGGACGAAGAAGCGAAAATTGCGAATTAAAGATGCCCGAAAGGTATTAATTCAGCAGGAAGCGCAAAAACTGGTGGATATGGACGAAGTTACGCAGGAGTCGATTCGTCGGGCTGAACAGCATGGCATTATCTTTATCGACGAAATTGACAAGATTGCGGGCAAGGACGGACGTGGTCCGGACGTATCCCGCGAAGGCGTGCAACGGGATATTTTGCCGATTGTGGAAGGCTCTACGGTCATGACGAAGTACGGACCTGTGAAAACAGATTACGTCCTGTTCATCGCAGCCGGAGCATTCCATATGGCCAAACCGTCCGACCTGATTCCTGAGCTTCAGGGACGTTTTCCGATTCGGGTCGAGCTGACGAGCTTGCGCATCGAAGATTTTGTGCGAATTTTGACAGAACCGAAAAATGCGCTGCTCAAACAGTACGTCGCCCTGTTGGAAACAGAGGGAGTTCAAGTGGAATTTACGCCGGAAGCCATCCAGGAGATCGCCAAAATGGCTGCTGAAGTGAACCAGAGTACAGACAATATCGGCGCGAGACGCTTGCACACCATACTGGAAAAGCTGCTGGAGGATCTCTCGTTTGAAGCCCCGGAAATTCATCTGGAAGTTGTACAGATCACCCCGGATTACGTCCGTCAAAAGCTGGGAACAATCGCGGGGAACAAAGACTTGAGTCAATACATTTTGTAAGCATTGGATAGGTAGTAACATACATTGGGAGGAAATACAGATGGATCTACTGTCGAAAACTAGAAGAATTAACCGCATGTTGCAAAAATCTGCGGGTCATGCCGTTAATTTTAATGAAATGGCACAAGTATTGAGCGATGTGATTGAAGCAAATACGTTTGTTGTAAGCCGCAAAGGGAAGCTGCTTGGCTTTGCGATCCACCAAGAGATGGATAACGGACGTATGCGCAAAATGCTGGAAGAGCGCCGTTTTCCGGAAGAGTATAGCCAAGGCCTTTTGAAAGTGGAAGAAACGTCCGCTAACTTGGACGTAGAAAGCCCATACACCATTTTCCCTGTGGAAATGAAAGATGTATTCCGCTCCGGTTGGACGACTCTCGTTCCGATCATGGGTGGTGGCGATCGCCTCGGTACGCTGATTCTCGGCCGCATCAACGATCAATTCGTGGACGATGACCTGATCTTGGCAGAAGTGGGCGCAACCGTAGTAGGAATGGAGATTTTGCGCGAGCGTTCTGAAGCGATTGAAGAAGAAGCGCGCAGCAAGGCTGTCGTTCAAATGGCGATCGGTTCCCTGTCCTACAGTGAATTGGAAGCTGTCGAGCACATCTTTGAAGAGCTGGAAGGCAAGGAAGGCTTGCTCGTAGCGTCGAAAATTGCGGATCGTGTCGGCATTACCCGCTCCGTTATCGTGAACGCGCTGCGCAAGCTGGAGAGTGCGGGCGTAATCGAATCCCGCTCCCTGGGGATGAAAGGAACATTCATTAAAGTATTGAATGAAAAGCTGCTTCCTGAACTGGAAAAGCTGAAAACCTCGTAAGATTTTCTAGAATAAAAGTTTAGCCAAAGTGAACTTCAAGGTATAGCAACAGCCGTTGCTGTACCTTTTTTCATGGGTAATTATACCTAGTTGCAACACTGTCCGACAATCTTTTACCAGAAATTATGCATTGATTTTTCGGGATAAGTGCAATCACAGCGCATTGAATATGGTTTGCATGTAAAAACAAGTAAAAAAACAGGAAAGTTCAGGGATTTAGTGCCATTGAATCATTTTGAAAATCGCCATCAATAGGGGCTTTTTTCACTATTACGATTTTGCTATGATTGAATCGTATCTTGGCTGTCGAAAATACAGGAATTATAGGCAGATTTGCGAAAACGAATTGACACATATTGGGGGAGAAGGCTACATGCTGGATAGTTATCATCTGCAGGTCCTTGAGAGATCGATGAACGCCGCTACACTGCGCCATCGGACGATCACAAACAATCTTGCCAATATCGATACCCCTCAATTCAAAAGTCAACAGGTAATTTTTGAGGGCTATCTGCAAGAGGAACTAAATGGGAAAATAGGAACTGGAAAGCTTGCGGCCTATCGAACCAATGAACGCCACATTCCATTTAGCAACGCTGGCGGGTTCGCGATGCCACAGGTCGTTTCCAATCCGAATAGCTACGTTCAAAACAGTGGGAATGATGTGGACTTGGAGTCGGAGACAACGGAGCTGGCGAAAAACCAAATCTGGTATAGCGGCCTGACGCAGCTGACTGCGGGCCATTTCCAGAAACTGCGCAGTGTCATTGAGGGTGGAGGGAAATAACGATGAGCTTGTTTCAAGGAATTAATACAAGTGCTTCAGCCTTGACTGCAAATCGGTTGCGCCTGGATACGATTGCGTCGAATATTGCGAATGCAGAAACGACGCGCGCAACTTTTGTCGATGGCAAGTGGCAACCGTACCGTCGAAAAATGATCGAAATGTCACCGCGCTCAAGCGAGTCATTCGACAGCTTTCTGCAAGCGGCGGTTGGGACGGTGTCTGGCAGAGGAGGAGAACAAGGGGTGCGGGTCACAGCGATTCAAGAAGACAACACTCCGTTCAAGCGCGTATACGATCCTTCCCATCCGGATGCAGATCAAGACGGCTACGTGCTCATGCCAAACGTTGATCCGATGAAGGAAATGGTGGACCTGATTTCCGCTTCGCGATCCTACGAGGCGAACGTCACTGCTTTAAACGCAACGAAAGCGATGATGTTGAAGGCATTGGAAATCAAATAAAGCGGGTGAACAGTAAAAGATGGACATAAACGCACTTTCACAAGCGGTTCCGGTCAAGATGCCTGTCGCAAACAAAATGCCAACCACCGCGGAAGTCACAAAAGAATTTGGAGCCTTTTTGACAGACGCCATGAACCAGGTGAATCAGGCGCAGGTAGAGTCGGCCAATCTGGCAGACAAATTCGCGGCTGGCGAAATTACGGATCTGCACCAACTGACTGTTGCAGGCCAAAAAGCTTCCGTGATGCTGCAAATGACGATGCAAGTCCGGAATAAAGTGATTGAGTCTTACCAAGAAATCATGCGCATGCCGATTTGATTGTCGTTTTATCCAGTGAGAGGTGAAACATGAACGAACGTTTAGCTTTATACAGAAATCAGCTTACGTCTAAATGGAACCAGTTTTCCAAAAAGCAAAAATGGATGATTGTCGGAATCTCGCTTTTTCTGTTAATTTCGCTGGGCTTATACATATACATCGCTTCTCAGCCGGTCTACAAGCCACTCTACGATCAGAGACTTAGTGAACAGGAAATCGGCGCGATCAAGAAAGAGTTGGAAGGTCAGCAAATTCCATACAGGATTACTGGAAATGGGACAAGCATTGAAGTACCGGAAAAAATGGCCCAAGACGTCATTGTCGATCTTGCCGCACAAGGAATCCCCAGCCAAGCAGGCATCAACTCCGAAGTTTTTTCCAATACGTTGGGTGTTACGGACAGACAGTTCGATGTGATGAAAAAAGAAGCCTTGCAACAAGAGCTGCGCAAGATGCTTGAAAGAGTAAAAGGCGTTCGCTCGGCACAGGTAATGATTACACTGCCACAGGAAAGCGTTTGGGTAACAGAGACACCGGATACGGCAACTGCTTCCGTCATCGTCGATGTAGAACCAGGCACGACCCTGGAGCAAAAGCAAATTAACTCGCTCTACCTGCTCGTTTCCCGAAGCGTTCCGAAGTTGCCGATCGATGCGATTGCCATTACGGACCAATATTCGAATCCGCTGGAGCGCGCAGAAGGCGAAGAAGCAGAAGGAAGCTTGAGCAGCTTTAAACAACAAGAAGCGATCAAGTCCGAGGTTGAAAAGAAGATTCAACAAAATCTGTACAACCTGCTTGGTACAATCATGGGTCGCGATAAAGTGATTGTTCACGCTTTTATCAAAATGAACTTTGATAAAGAAACTCGCGTGGAAAATCTCGTGGAAGCGCCTGACAAAGAGAACAACGAAGGACTTATCATCTCTTCTCAAAAATTATCAAAAGCTTTCTCGGGTCAAGGCCAACCGCCAGGGGGCATCGCAGGTACAGGCGCGAATGCCGTTCCAAACTACCCGGGGAACAATCCTCAAGGAAGCAACAGCCAGTATGAAGAGTTGAATGATACAATCAATCGCGAAGTCAATCGGTTTACTCGGAATATTACGTTGAGCCCGTACAAAATCGAAGACTTGACGATCAACGTCGGGGTTGAGCCTCCGAATGGCACAGAATTGGATGCGGCTACACTTGAAAGCATCAAGCAAGTGCTGCGCAATGTTGTGCGTGTAACGTTAAGCGACAAGGCTGTCGATTTGAGCGAAGAAGAACTGGACAAGCATATTTCCGTTCTTCCGCGTCAGTTCTCTGGAAAAGTGGCTGTCGAAGAATCCAGCGCACTCAGTCCAGCTGTATTGTGGACCGTTGGTGGTATTGCCGTTTTGGCACTCGCCGCTGTTGCCTTCCTCATCATCCGCCGCCGCAATCAAGCGAAGCTGGAGCAGGAAGAAGAAATGTCCGATTTGCTGGCACCTGGTCAACCTACCGAAATTCCGGATCTGATTTATCAGGAAGACGGAGATCAGGTTGTGGTCAGAAAACAGCTTGAAAAATTGGCGCGAAGCAAGCCGGATGAATTTGTTGTTCTGCTTCGTACTTGGTTAGCAGAAGATTAAGGAGTGAAAGATATGGCTCGCGGCGCTAAAGAGTTGTCTGGACGACAGAAGGCGGCTATCCTCCTCATCTCACTAGGGCCGGAAATCTCTGCCCAGGTGTTCAAGCACTTGCGTGAGGATGAGATCGAGCAACTGACGTTGGAAATTGCCAACGTTCGAAAAGTCGATACAGAAGAAAAAGATAAAATCTTGGCCGAATTTCATCAAATCGCCGTAGCAAAAGAAGTAATCTCGCAAGGCGGGATCACCTACGCGAAAGAAATCTTGCAAAAAGCTTTGGGCGAGACGAAAGCGATGGATATTATTAATCGCTTGACTGCCAACCTGCAAGTACGGCCATTCGATTTTGCCCGGAAGGCTGATCCAGGCCAGATTTTGAACTTTATCCAAAACGAGCACCCGCAAACGATTGCCCTGGTTCTTTCTTATCTCGAACCGCAGCAAGCAGCGATGATTTTGTCCGCGCTTCCGCAAGAGCGGCAAGCTGAGGTAGCGAAGCGGATTGCCATGATGGACAGCACTTCTCCGGAAGTAATTGCACAGGTAGAACAAGTCCTCGAACAGAAGCTCTCGGCCACTGTCACGCAGGATTATACGCAAGCAGGCGGGATCGAAGCAATCGTGGCTGTACTCAATGGTGTCGATCGTGGGACGGAGCGCACGATTCTCGATTCTCTCGAAATTCAGGACCCCGAATTGGCCGAAGAAATCAAGAAACGCATGTTTGTATTCGAAGATATCGCTACACTGGACAACCGTTCGATTCAGCGCGTAATCCGCGATGTAGAAAATGCGGATCTGCAACTTTCTCTCAAAGTGTCCAGCGAAGAAGTTCGGGAAGTTATTTTCCGCAATATGTCCAAACGGATGGCGGACACTTTCAAAGAAGAAATGGAATTTATGGGACCAGTTCGTCTGCGCGACGTAGAAGAAGCACAATCTCGTATCGTTGCCATTATCCGTCGCTTAGAGGAGGCTGGTGAGATCATCATCGCCCGCGGTGGAGGAGATGATATCATTGTCTAGGATTATCAAAGTGGCTAATTATCGGCCTTCGGAGGACGCTGTTCTCCTCTCGGTGACGCCTGTACCACTAAAGACGGAAAATGATCCCGAAAGGTTGCAAGAAAATCTACAAATTTTACAACAAGCTGAAATTGAGGCCAAAACGATCCTCGCAGATGCCGAAGAAACCGCGCAAAACATCCTTCAACAAGCATCCGAGCAGGCTGAGCAACTGAAGCAGGAAGCACTCCTGGAGATCCAGCAATGGTGGGAACAAAAGCAGCAGGAAGCTTCCGAATTGTTCAGCTCTGTGCAGGAGCAAGCGGTTGTTGAAGGACAGGAAAAAGGTTTCGAGGAAGGGAAGCGCCAAGCGTATGAAGAGGAGATAAAAGCACTCTCTGACGCGCGCGCAATTCTGGAGCAGGCGTACAGCAGCAAGCAGCAGATTATAGCCGAAGGGGAACCTTTTTTAGTGGAACTTGCCCTTGATGTTGCCAAAAAAATTATCGGGCAAGAATTGCAGCAAAATCCGGAACAAGTCATGGAGATTGCCAAAAAAGCGCTGCGACGCTCCCGGGTTCACGGGGAGATAACGATATGCGTCAATCACAACTACTTTGATTACGTTTCTGACCACCGAGCCCAATTGCTTGCCCTGCTGGACGGTCAGGCGGAGCTTTCCGTCTATCCTGACTACACGATTTCCGATGGCGGGTGTGTGATTCGGACGCCGCTCGGAAGTGTGGATGCAAGAGTGGATACACAGCTGGAAGAGATCAAACAAGCATTGCTTGCGATTGCCGGAGGAAGTGAGTCCCGATGAGTTTCCTAGACATAACGAAGTACAAGCAGGCGCTGGGTGAGATTGATCCGATGCGCGTGAATGGAAAAGTGACGCAAGTTGTGGGGCTCACCATCGAGTCTCAGGGACCAGAAGTAAAGCTCGGCGAAATTTGCCATCTGTATCCGGCAAACAGCAAAGAGCCGATTATCGCTGAAGTAGTTGGCTTTCGCGAAAATAAAGTGCTGCTCATGCCGCTGGGCGAGCTGACAGCAATCGGACCGGGCTGTGATGTAGTGGCTACGGGGCGATCGCTGGAAGTGAAGGTAGGCCCGGAAATTTTGGGATCTGTCCTCGACGGCCTCGGTAGACCGTATCAAGGAGCGTTGCCGTTTGGCTTGAGTTCCTATCCGACGAACAATCTGCCGCCCAATCCGATTTTACGGCCGCGCATTAAAGAGCCGCTAAGCGTGGGCGTACGCGCCATCGATGGATTGTTGACTGTCGGAAAAGGACAGCGGGTCGGAATTTTTGCCGGATCAGGGGTAGGGAAAAGTACCTTGATGGGAATGATTGCCCGCAATACTACGGCGGACATCAACGTCATCGGACTGATCGGGGAGCGCGGCCGCGAGGTCATGGAGTTTATCGAGCGCGATCTGGGGGAAGAAGGTCTAAAGAGGTCTGTCGTAGTCGTTGCGACCTCCGACCAGCCTGCGATGATCCGCATCAAGGGAGCCTTGATTGCCACATCGATCGCCGAATACTTCCGTGATCGCGGGTTGAATGTGATGCTCATGATGGACTCGGTAACCCGTTTTGCCATGGCGCAGCGGGAAGTAGGACTTGCTATCGGAGAACCGCCGGCAACACGCGGCTATACACCGTCTGTGTTCGCGCTGATGCCGAAGCTGATGGAGCGGGCAGGGACAGCCGACAAAGGCAGCATTACGGCGTTTTACACGGTGCTCGTCGACTCCGACGACATGAATGACCCGATTGCAGATGCGGCGCGAGGAATTTTGGACGGACATATTGTGCTCGACCGGAAAATCGCGCAAAAAGGCCACTTTCCTGCCATTGATGTGATGGCGAGCGTCAGCCGTGTCATGTCAGAGATCGTTACAGACGATCACAAGGAAGCGGCAAGACAGTTGAAAAAACATTTGGCCACTTTTCGCGAGGCGGAAGATTTGATCAATATCGGAGCGTACAAGCCTGGCTCGAACCGCGATATTGATGCTGCCGTCCGCTACAAAGACATCATTAGCGAGTTTACGGCTCAAGGGACACATGAGCCCTCGACATTACAAAGCGCGGTCAAGGCGCTGTTAGCCCATTTCGGAGGAGTGAACTAATGTGAAAGTGTTTCAGTTTCATCTCCAAAAAGTTCTCGATCTGAAGGAAAAAGAGAAAGAGCAGGCAGAGTGGGCATTTGGGAAATCGGTTCAACGCAAGAACGAAGAAGAGTGGAAGCTCGCGCAATTGACAGTGCAGCATGATGAGATGACCCATATGCTTGAGGAAACGCAAATGCAGACATGCAGTGCCGCCCAACTGATTTCAATCACGCAGTATCAACAGTCGGTTGCCAGATCGATAACGAGACAGCAGCGAACGTTGCGCGGATGTGAGCAGGATGTGGAACGATGTCAGTCCCATTTGACGGAGAGAATGAAGGAATCAAAGCTATGGCATCGATTGCGTGAAAAATCTCTCTACCAATTTCTCGACGAACAGCGTCAGCGCGAACAAAAAGAATTGGATGAAATCGGCACTCAGCTCTATCTTCGCCGCAGCAACTAAGGGAGGTACCAGATGGAAGAAATCCAAGAAGAACGGGAATACGGCAGGTGGGAATGGTTTTTCTACATGATTGTCATTCCTGCACTGTTTGCCAGCCTCCTTGGCGGCGTACTCCTGAGCTTGCTGGGAGTAAACGTGCTAGGGAATGTTCTCCACTGGGCTAACTCCATACCGTACGTGGAAAAGCTCGTCCCGGACGAATACGCGGCTACACCCGGTGAAGAAAAGAAACCCGACACCGAGAAACAGGTTGCGACTTTGCAGCAGGATCAGGCGAAAAACCAGCAGCAAATTTCCGTGCTGAAAGAAGAAGCAGCCAAAAAGGATGCAACGATCCAAGCGTTGGAAAAGCAAGTGCAAGACTTGAACAAGCTTATGGAAGATCGCAGGGCCACCGAGGAGGAGCGTCAAAAGCAGTTTGCTGATCTCGCCAAGGTGTACACGACCATGTCAGCGAAAAATGCAGCAGCCATCATCGAAAATCTTAGCCTGGATGAGTCTGTCACGGTCATGACCAAAATGAAGCCAAACCAGCGCGCTGACATTTTGGCCAAAATGGACCCGAAAAAAGCGGCTGACATTTCCATTCTGCTAAAAGACTCTGTGGTCAACAAAGATGATGACATCGCTGCTCTCCAGGAGCGCGTTCAAGTGTTGACGAAAGCACTCAGCGAAACGCGCAGCGGTACTTCCGCGAGCGCTAACGATCAAGTGTTGAGTGACACGTTTGCTCAAATGCCTGCGGAAGATTCCGCGGCGGTCATTCGCTCGCTGATGGCGACGAACAAGAGCAGAGCCTTGTCACTGATCAAAGAAATGCCTGCGGACAAACGGGCGCAAACTCTCTCAGCGATCGCCAAAGAGGACAAGAAAGAAAAAGACAATTTGGCGGCTCGCATTACGGAAGAGTTGCTTCGATAACAAAAGCTTCGCTTCTCGTTATCGTTAAAATAAGCAACAAATCAACCATAAGGAGGTGACGAGATGAATGTAGCCAATCTGACTCCGCCGGTAGGCTCGGCTGGTAGTGTAACATCTGCCACTGGTACTGCGGGCAATGGAGAAGCTGGCTTGGGACAACTGTTTTCGTTGCAAATGCTGCAATCTTTTGAAGCGATGCTCGATTCCAAAGGCGCCGTTGCGGCTCCAGAAGGCTTGTCAGAAGACGACCAGAAATTGCTGGATGAACTGATGGCGCTGATCGCTCAACTGCTTGCCGCCAGTCAACAAGGCAATCAAGAATTGAATGGACAAGTAGAAGAGAAAGCAGCAGCCGTTGAACAGCTTTTGGGAAAAGCGTCCGGGCTTAGCCAGGAACTTCAGGCACAGTCCGGAATGGATCTGAAACAGCTTTTGTCCAAGCTTTCGCAAAGCGAGACTTCTTCCGAGGAACTGAACAAGCTGGCCGCACTTCTCGAGTCCCTGAAGAACCAGAAAGGCAATGAAAGCAAGCAAAAGAACGGGGTTTTGCAACTGCGTTCCGAAGCGGTTCCCGTTCTGAATGCTTCGCAGCAAGAAGGGTTCAAGACAATTTCGCCTTTGCGAATGAATCAGGGCTTGGCTGCCTACAAGCTGGAGGCGGGAGTAGCCACGCAAACGGTTCAACCTGCACTTTCCGGCAGCCTGTTGAACCAAGAAGGAAATCAGGAAGACGGCGGCTTGACGATGGCCAACCAAAACCCGGTTGTCGCCCAGCAAACGACGCAAACGCAAAACGCTTCCTTCCAACAGTCACAAGCACAGCCGCATCATGTGAATGCGAACCAATTGCCGCAGCAGCTCACACAGCTGTTTGTCTCGAAGTTGCAACTCGGCGGGCAAAACGGTGTGCATGAAGCTAAGCTGATCTTGAACCCGCAATCACTTGGACAGGTAGACGTGACAATTACGTCGCACAATGGCGTGATCACTGCTCAGTTCCACGCTGAAACGCAGGCAGGCAAAGATTTGCTCGACAATCAGCTTCCGCAATTGCGGATGGCATTGACGCAGCAAGGCTTGCAGGTGGATCGACTGGAAGTCAACCAGCAGCAGGACACCGCATTCAACTTCCAGCAGCAGCGTGAGCAAGCTGGACAACAACGAGAAAACCAGCAGCAACAGAAAGAGGAAGAGCAAGAGTTTGCTCTGGACGCACTCGTAGACAGCAGTGAAACGAGCGAGTCGCTCTGGAATCGCCTGCGGGAATCGGCCCGCGGAGTGAACGATCTCGTCTAGGATTGGAATGAAGGAGGAAGCAGCATGAACCAATTTCGTGTCGCGCAGCCCTATTTCCCTCCGAAAACGAATCACGTCACCAAAACGGCTGCCCAAACAGCTCAGGGGACTGGCAAATCGTTTCAACAGTATTTGACGGAAGCGACATCGCCAACTGCCAAGACACAGCCACTATCGTTCAGTCAGCACGCTATTAGCCGCTTGCAGCAGCGTGGAATTGCCCTTGGCGGACAGCAGATGGAGCGTTTGGAGTCAGCGGTTCAAAAGGCAGCCTCCAAAGGCGCCAGAGAATCTCTTATCATCATGGATAACGTGGCTTATGTCGTGAGTATCGTAAATCGGAAGATCATTACCGCTGTGGACGATGGCAGCATGAAAGACAACGTATTTACAAACATAGACAGCGCCATCTTCGTATAAATGGCCTGTACGGGCTGGACCTCCCAGGAGGAAGCCTGATGGTTACCGAACGACAGAGGTAATCTAGACAAGCGAGAAAGCAGAGGAGGAAACAGATCATGCTTCGTTCCATGTATTCAGGTATCTCAGGTATGCGTGGCTTTCAAACAAAGCTCGATGTCATTGGTAACAACATTGCGAACGTAAACACAGTGGGCTTCAAAAAGGGCCGCGTGATGTTCCAAGACATTTTGAGCCAAAACGTGCAAGGCGCCGGTGCTCCTACTGACGGAGGAAAAGGTGGTACCAACCCGACTCAAATCGGTCTTGGTTCATCGATTGCATCGATTGATACCGTGTTTTCTGCGGGAAGCCCGATGACGACCAACTTGCCAACGGACCTTTCCATCGAGGGTGACGCCTTCTTCATGGTGACTCCGGATGATGGCGCAACGATCTACTATACACGCGCTGGTAACTTCACCCGCGATTCCCAAGGGTTCCTGGTAAACCCGCAAGGACTCAAGCTGTTGAACTCGGACGCTGCTCCGATTCAAATCAACCAGGCTGACGGGATTGTCTCTTACTCGATCGGCAAGGACGGCGTAATCACTACCGTAGATGAAGCCGGAACGCTCGCTTCCGACAATACGGTCGGTGTCATGACCTTCAACAACCCAGGCGGTTTGAAAAAGGTCGGCAACTCCCTGTATGAGAACACAGTGAACGCGGGAGCGCGTGATGAAGATCCAATGACACCTGTTACCCCAGGTACAGCAAAAGTGAGCGTCATTGCCGGACAACTGGAAATGTCCAACGTTGACCTTTCCGAAGAGTTTACGGAAATGATCGTCGCGCAGCGCGGCTTCCAGGCCAACTCGCGGATCATTACCACTTCCGATTCCGTTCTCGAAGAATTGGTGAACCTGAAACGATAACTTCTTGCAGTGGGTTAGGGAGGGGAAGCGATTGACTCCTTCCCCTGCTTGATCCCAGGAGGAGCACACGATGATCAAACTGACCCGTTTTAACGGCACTGCTTTTTATCTGAACATTACTCACATTGAAACTGTTGAAGCGACACCAGACACTGTGATTACGTTGTTCAACGACAGGAAGTACATCGTGAAGGATTCTATCGAATCGATCGCTGAACGTGTTCAGGCTTTTTATCAAAATGCTCATCCGATAGCGACTGCACCCAAGCTGCCGGACGACTTAAATGAATAGCGGGAGGCATTGCGATGTTTCAAAATCGTTTGTTTAACATGGCTCTAATTATCATCATCGCGATTTCGCTACTGGGAGTAATCTCGTTTGTCCTTTGGCAAACATACCTCTCTCCGGCCGCTCAGACGGCCAGCACGGAACAAACAGAAATGAAGCCTTTGTCCGCGAAGGAAATGAAAGAGTACTCCGTTGACACAGGCGAAATTACGACCAATCTGCTGACGAACAACTACATGATCGTGCGCTTCAGCATCACAGCGGACAGCTCGGATGCGAAAGCGGAGCTGGAGCAACGTTTGCCCCAGGTCAATCAGGTCATTATCAAAACGTTGGCTGGCCTGACGCCAGAAGACATAAAAGGAACAGAAGGCGTAAACAAGCTGGAAGCAAAAATTATGAATGAAATCAGCTCCCTGATGCAAGAGGGCAAGATCGTGCAAGTTGTGACGACCAAGCGCGTCTTGTCATAAAGGAAGCGATCACACGGATACATAGCAAGGAGGTGACGACATATGGCCGAGGTTCTCTCACAAAGTGAGATTGATGCGTTGTTGGCCGCTCTATCATCTGGCGAGATGGATGCCAACGAGCTGAAAAAAGAAGAGACTGAGCGCAAAGTCAAAGTGTATGATTTCAAACGCGCGTTGCGGTTCTCCAAAGATCAGATCCGTGGCTTGACGCGAATCCACGAGAACTATGCGAGGCTGTTGACTACTTATTTTTCAGCTCAGCTCCGTACCTTCGTGCAAATTACGGTTGCCTCCGTCGATCAATTGCCGTATGACGAATTTATCCGCTCCATTCCCAAGATGACCATCTTGAACATCTTCGAAGCTCCACCTTTGGAAGGACGAATGGTCTTGGAAGTCAATCCAAACATCGCCTATACCATGCTGGATCGGCTTCTTGGTGGCCAGGGTGCAATCCCGGAAAAAATGGGTGCACTTACGGAAATTGAAACAACGGTGATGGAGCGAGTATTCGGCAAAGCGCTGGATACTTTCCACGAGGCATGGAAGCAAATTATTGAGCTTGATCCGTACCAGGAAGGACTGGAGATGAATCCCCAGTTCATGCAGATTGTCTCGCCAAACGAGATTGTCGTCGTAATCTCGTTCAGTACCAAAATTGGAGATACGACAGGAATGATCAACCTCTGTCTGCCTCACGTTGTACTGGAGCCAATCATGACCAAGCTCTCCGGGCAATACTGGTTCTCCAAGCAGAAAAAGACGCGGGATGAGGATGAGCGCCTGCGGGTCGAAGAGCGAGTCAAGGTTGCCAAACTGCCGATTATTGCAGAAATGGGAACCGCTACAATTACAGTCGGCGATTTCTTGCAACTGCAAAAAGGAGACGTCATTCAATTGGATCAGTCGCTTGATACCAAGCTGAAAATCAAGATTGGCGATCAGCTGAAATTCCTGGGACAACCAGGGACACTCAAAGGCAGAATGGCTGTGCAGATTGATGAAGTCATAGAGGAGGGGGAGGAACAAAATGAGTAGAGATATGCTTTCTCAAGACGAGATTGACGCGCTGCTTCGCGCGAACAACTTGGTTGAGGACGAAGAGGAAGCAGGACCCATGGAGAGTCAGGATGTGGCCGATTTTCTTTCCCCATTTGAACAGGATGCGCTTGGCGAAATCGGAAATATCTCCTTCGGTAGTGCAGCGACTGCGTTATCGACTTTGTTAAGCCAAAAAGTAGATATCACCACGCCGACGGTTTCCGTTGTCAATGTGGATGAATTGGAAAGTGAGTTTCCGATTCCCCATGTAGCGGTCCACGTTGAGTACACCGACGGTTTCAAAGGGATTAACCTGCTTGTTATTCGGATGGAAGATGCGGCTGTCATCGCAGACTTGATGATGGGCGGCGACGGCAGACCTGCCAATACAGAAATGTCCGAGCTGCACATCAGTGCGGTACAGGAAGCGATGAATCAGATGATGGGTTCTGCGGCGACGTCCATGTCGACGATTTTTAACCAGTTCATCAATATTACGCCTCCAGGCATCGACGTCATGGATTTGGCCCAAGGCAAGGGCGGAGACAGCTTCTCGGACGATGACAGTCCGTTGGTCAAAGTCTCCTTCCGTCTGAAGGTCGGGGAACAGGGAGAATTGATTGACTCCAATATCATGCAGCTTTTGCCGCTTTCGTTCGCGAAGAAGATGATCGATCGACTGGTTGGCGGATCAGAAGGCGAAGCAGCAGCAGCGCTTGTAGCGGAGACAGAAATGCCTTCTATACCGGCAATTACCCAGTCGGCTCCACCAGCCCAACCTGTGCATCAGGAGCCTGTACAGAGCCACGTACCGCCTGTAGCGCCGCCTCCTGTGCAGCAACCGCCACAGGTGCAGCAACAACCGCCTGCATACCCAGGCCAACCGATGTATCCAGATCCTTATGCGCAGTATGCGATGCCACCGGGCTATGCGCCGTATCCAGGTGCTTATCAGCAACCGCCAATGGCACCGCCACCGCCTCAGCATTTTGGCAGTCCTGCGGTTAACCAGGCAAACGTCGTTCCTGCACAGTTTGCGCCGCTTGGAACAACGCCTATGTATGCAGGAGACAATCAAAACTTGAACCTTTTGCATGACATTCCGCTGCAAGTAACCGTTGAATTGGGACGGACCAAGAAGCTGATCAGAGAAATTCTTGACTTGTCTGCTGGTTCCATCATACAGTTGGACAAGCTGGCAGGTGAACACGTGGATATCTTGGTAAACAACAAGCTGATTGCCAGGGGCGAGGTTGTCGTTATCGACGAGAATTTCGGGGTTCGCGTAACAGATATCATCAGCCAGTTTGATCGTGTTCAAAAATTGCAATAAAAACAAATCAAGAGTCAAGTATTGGGGAGGATCTATCCATGTCGAACAAAGTATTAATCGTTGATGATGCAGCATTCATGCGTATGATGATCAAGGAGATTTTGTCCAAAAACGGATACAGCGTCGTAGGGGAAGCTAGTGATGGCGCACAAGCAGTAGAAAAATACAAAGAATTGGGTCCGGATTTGGTTACGATGGATATTACCATGCCGGAAATGGACGGAATTTCCGCTCTGAAGGAAATCAAAAAACTCGATCCAAACGCACGTGTGATCATGTGCTCTGCGATGGGACAACAGGCAATGGTTATTGACGCCATTCAGGCGGGGGCAAAAGACTTCATCGTGAAGCCATTCCAAGCGGATCGCGTATTGGAAGCGATCAAAAAGACTTTGAGCTAATGATGAAGATCCGGAATGCAGGGATGAGACTATCCTGGGTCTTCTGTCTGATCCTGTTGCTGTCTGTCTTAGCCCTGCCCATTGCCGTCCATGCGGAAGGTACTGTTGCCGATGCGTACAACCAGAAGAACACAGAACAGAGCAATGCGCCCGCCGGCGGCGAACAGCCGGCGGCCATTCCGGGCAGCGGAACAGGAAGTATGATCGGCTATCTGGTTCAAGTCGTTTTTTCACTAGGCTTTATCGCTGTTCTGATCTTTTTCCTGCTCCGTTTCCTCGGACGGCGTCAAGTCGGACAAAGTCAAGGGCCGATCAAGATCATCAGCGCAGCCGCTCTCGGCAACGGGAAGACGCTGCAAGTCGTCATGATCGGAGAGTCCTTGTACATTGTAGGTGTGGGTGATAACGTCCAGTTGCTTAGACGAATCGAACCGGGTGAAGAAGTGGATCTGATCTTGTCTGATGCCGAGATCGGGCCCATAAAAAATCCGCTTTCGCTAAGCTGGCTGCCCTTTGGCAAAAAAAAGCAGGCTGACGAAGAGTTGCTGTTCTCATCCGATGTGGATGGAAAAACGTTTCAAGACCTGCTGAAAGGCCAATGGGACAACGTGAAAAAACGGCCACTCCACTCCGAATCGTGGGACAAAGAGGAAGCTTCCGACAGAGGGGACCGAAAATGAAACATTTTTTGCAGGTGCTCGTGCTTGTCGCTGTGATGCTCCTGGTACCAGAGATAGCGCTTGCTGCGCCAGCGGGATCACCGCTTATTCCGAGCATTGATTTGCAAATTGGCGGCGGCAATGGGACACCACAGGAGACATCTTCAGCGATCCAGATTTTGCTAATTTTGACGGTGCTCTCTGTTGCGCCAGCTATATTGCTCTTGATGACAAGCTTTACCCGAATCGTCATTGTCTTGTCTTTTGTGCGAAATGCCTTGGCGACACAGCAAATGCCGCCCAACCAGGTACTGGTGGCACTCGCGCTGTTCCTGACGTTTTTCATCATGGCACCGACCTTCGGGAAGGTGAACGAAACGGCTGTACAACCGTTTATGCAGGGCAAGCTGACACAGGAACAGGCATTCAACGCGGCTGTCATTCCTTTTAAAGAATTTATGGCCAAGCAAACACGCGAGAAAGATTTGGCGCTGTTTTTGGAATTTACCAAAGCGGAGAGACCGAAGACGATTCAAGATATTCCGCTGACTGCTCTCGTACCTGCTTATGCGATCAGTGAATTGAAGACAGCTTTTCAGATCGGGTTTATGATCTTCATTCCATTCCTCGTGATCGACATGATCATATCCAGTATTTTGATGGGGATGGGGATGATGATGCTGCCGCCCGTCATGATTTCATTGCCGTTCAAAATTTTGCTATTCATTATGGTGGACGGCTGGTATTTAGTTGTGAAGTCGCTCTTGACCAGTTTTTAGCGGCATTCCGAAGGGACCAGGAGGGTAGACATGACACAGGAATTATTAATGCAAATTGCCCAAAACGCTGTTTATACCATCCTGCTGATATCCGCACCCGCACTCGGGATTGCCTTGCTGGTCGGATTGATGGTCAGTGTTTTTCAGGCAACGACACAAATCCAGGAGCAGACCCTTGCATTCATCCCTAAAATTGTTGCCGTGTTCATTACCATCTTGGCAGTGGGACCGTGGATGCTGCGCGTCATGCTTGATTTTACGATGGGGATTTTTGGCAACCTTCATCGTTTTGTCGGATAGCTTATGAATCTTTATCTCGTATATTTGCCCGTTTTCTTGCTCGTGTTTGTCAGGATGAGTGCCTTTTTCGTCGCAGCTCCCTTTTTCTCGATCAAGGGTGTGCCAGCCCACTTTAAAATTGGCTTGGCATTCATCGTTGCCCTGATCAGCTTTCAAACGTTGCCTGTACAAGGACAAATTCCTCTGGACCTGACGTTTGTGCTGTATGTGATGAAGGAAGCGCTGATTGGCGTCATACTCGGTTACATTTGTGAGTTGATGTTCATCGCCATCCAAGTTGCCGGAGGACTGATGGACATGCAGATGGGTCTGGCCATGGCAAACGTGATCGACCCGAAAACAGGCGCGTATGTCCCGATTACGGGTAACTTCAAAAACATGCTCGCTGTCTTGTATTTTTTCAGTATCAACGGACATCACATGCTGCTGCGCGGCATCATGAGCAGCTATCAGGTAATCCCGGTTGATAAGATGTGGGCTGCTTTTGGCAGCGAGGCTGTGATGATGACGGCGGTAAAAGTGTTTCAGAACATGTTTCTGAGCGCCTTTATGATGGCGGCACCCATCGTGGTCGCACTGTTTCTCGTAGACCTCTCTCTTGGTATTATCGCCAAATCCGTCCCGCAGTTTAATATCTTTGTTGTCGGATTGCCCATCAAACTGCTTGCAGGCTTCCTGCTCCTGATTGTCGTCATGCCCGCCTTTTTATTGACGCTAAGCGGATTGTTCGACCACATGTTCCGGGCACTCGCGGAAATGATGAAATCGCTCGGAGGATCACCATGACGCAGAAGAGGTTCCTTTTACCCGTAGACCTGCAATTTTTTAGCGGAGAAAAAACGGAGAAGGCGACTCCCAAGAAAAAAGAAGATGCACGAAAAAAGGGGCAGGTGGCCAAAAGCCAGGATCTGTCGCCCTCCATCGCGCTAACAGGATTCTTTTTTTTGCTGATGATGCTCGGTTCATCCATGCTCGGTACGTTTCAGAACCTCATGCGTGAAGCGCTGATTACTTTCACGAGCTGGCAGTTGAACGAAGAGAATCTCAAAGTGATCGTCATGACAATGACCTTCGAGGCGATAAAAATTGTGGGACCTGTCCTGGGGCTGTCTTTTTTGCTTGCCTTTGCTGTCAACTACATGCAGGTGGGATGGATGATCAGTACAGAGCCGCTCCAGATGAAACTGGAGAAGTTGGACCCGATCAAAGGAGCCAAACGCATTTTTTCCATGCGATCAGTCGTTGAGCTTCTGAAGTCGCTGTTAAAAATCAGTGCTTGTATGTACGTCGCCTATGTTATTTTGTGGAATTCAAAGGAACAAGTAACCCAGCTTTCTTTGCTCTCACTGGGGAGCGTCCTGTCGTTTACGGCAAACGAAGTAGCCAAGCTCGGGATTTACATCGGTTTGCTGCTGTTCATCCTGGCGATTATGGATTACGCCTACCAGAAATATGAACATGAAAAGAATTTGCGGATGTCCAAACAGGATCTTAAAGACGAGCACAAGCAGGCGGAAGGGGACCCGTTAATCAAAGGGAAAATTCGTGAAAGGCAAAGGAGCATGGCGCTTCGCCGGATGATGCAGGAACTGCCCAAGGCAGACGTGATCATCACGAACCCGACCCACTTTGCCGTCGCAATCCGCTACGATGCCAGTGCAATGAGCGCGCCTACTGTATTGGCCAAAGGCCAGGATTACATGGCGCTGAAAATCAGAGAAGTGGCCAAGAAGCACCGGATTGTTACGATGGAAAACAAGCCCCTGGCCCGGGCTCTCTATAGTCAAGTTGAAATTGGACAACAAATTCCCGAAGAGATGTTTAAAGCGGTCGCGGAAGTTCTCGCGTACGTCTACAAGCTGCAAGGGAAAGTGAAATAACGAGGAAGGAGGATGAACAGTGGGATTTCGAATCAAGGAAGTAGGTACGATTTTATTTGTAATAAGCATTGTTGTCATGATGGTAATCCCACTCCCTTCTGGGCTGCTTGATCTGTTGCTGATATTGAACATCTCCCTTGCGTTGACGATCTTGCTTGTGTCGATGTACACAAAAGAAACACTGGAGTTTTCCATCTTTCCGACAGTTCTGCTGATTACGACGTTGTTTCGTCTCGCCCTGAACGTATCCACTACACGGAACATCTTGTCGCACGGGGAAGGCGGGCAAGTCATTGAAACCTTCGGAAGCTTTGTTGTCGGAGGCAACCAGGTCGTCGGATTTGTCGTGTTTCTGATTCTGATCATCATTCAGTTCATCGTCATTACAAAAGGTTCAGAGCGTGTCGCAGAGGTAGCTGCACGTTTTACGCTGGATGCGATGCCAGGTAAGCAAATGAGTATCGACGCAGATTTGAATGCCGGGATGATTACGGAAGCAGAAGCGCGAGTGCGGAGAAAAAAGATCGAAAACGAAGCAGACTTTTACGGGGCCATGGATGGTGCGAGTAAATTCGTAAAAGGGGATGCAATCGCGGGAATTATCATTTTTATTGTAAACATCATCGGCGGCTTTATTATCGGGATGCTCGTGCATGGCTTCAGCTTCCAGGAATCCGCTTCCCGTTTCACTACCATGTCGGTCGGGGACGCGCTGGTCAGCCAGATTCCTGCCTTGCTTATCTCGACTGCTGCAGGTATTATTGTCACTCGCTCCACTTCCGGAGAAGGTCTGGGAGAGGACATCGCTCGGCAAATGTTCTCCTTCCCGCGTCTGTTGTACATCGTGGGAGGCTGCATGCTCTTGCTCGGCCTTTTCACGCCAATCGGTCTTCTGCCAGTTTTGCCCGTGTCGGGGATTATGGGATTTGCCGCATGGCGCATGGACAAAAAGCAAAAAATCGAGATTCAGGAATCGGCGGACAAGGTGGAGGAGCAACAAATCGAAGAAGTGCGCAGCCCGGAAAGCGTGGTCAACCTGTTGCAAGTCGACCCGATCGAGTTCGAGTTCGGCTACGGTCTGATTCCGCTGGCAGATGTGAAACAGGGGGGAGACTTGCTGGATCGCGTGATCATGATCCGCAGGCAGATTGCGTTGGAGATGGGGATTGTCGTTCCCGTCATCCGCATTCGCGACAACATTCAGTTGCGGCCTAATGAATACATGATCAAGATCAAGGGCAACCAGGTGGCAAAAGGGGAAATTTTGCTCGATCACTACCTTGCCATGAGTCCGGGAATAGAAGATGATTCCATTGTCGGGATCGAAACAGTAGAACCTGCGTTTGGATTGCCCGCATTATGGGTAACAGAAGAAAATAAGGAGATTGCAGAGCTTTCTGGCTACACGGTAGTCGATCCGCCGTCTGTGGTGGCGACACACCTTACCGAAATCGTCAAGCGCCATGCGCATGAGCTGCTTGGCCGCCAAGAAACGCGAGCGCTTATCGACAACGTTCGAGAAGTGGCGCCGGTTTTGGTGGACGAGCTCATTCCGGGACTGCTGTCGATTGGCGATGTGCAGAAGGTGCTCCAGAAGCTTTTGCGGGAGAAAGTGTCCGTACGCAATCTTCAAGTCATTCTCGAAGCTTTGGCGGATCATGCCTTGTTTACCAAAGACCCGGATGTGCTCACCGAGTACGTGAGACAGGCGATGTCCAGGCAGATTACGTTACAGTTTACAGAGCCAGGGCAGCCTTTGCGGGTAGTGACAGCAGGCGCTGGTCTGGAAAAAGCAATCTCCGAGCGGGTGGAGCAGTCGGAGCAAGGAAGTTATCTGGCGATGGACCCTGATACATCGCAACGAATCTTCCAGGGTATGTCGGCAGAAGTGAGCAAAATGATCAACTCCGGTCAACAGCCGATTCTCCTTTGTTCTCCGGCGATCCGCATGTATCTGCGTCAGCTGGTTGATCGAATGATGCCCGACGTTCCTGTATTGTCATACAGCGAGCTTGAGCCACATGTTGAAGTGCAAAGCGTAGGGATGGTGAACATTTCGTGAGAGTAAAACGTTACATTGTCGATTCGATGCCAGAAGCGATGGAAAAAATCAGACTCGATCTGGGGATAGACGCAGTCATCCTGAACTCCAAATCGATCAAGACGGGCGGATTGTTCGGTATGTTTGGCAAACAAAAAATCGAAGTGATCGCTGCCGTCGATGAAAAGGTGCCCGAGCGCGGGAACACCTTGGTCGCGGATGAACATCGGTCGAAGGACGTTTTCTCCTCTAAAGGACAGGCCGGCACCTACACGGCTCAACAGGCTTACCGGAAGGCGAATCTGGCGAAGGAGCCTGCCGAGAAGACCGCGACTTTGCCCAATGAGCAAAGAGCAGAAGCTGCTTCGAAAGCAGCTCCACCGATGGTAGCTCCTCGAACGGAAGCGAGAGAACAGTCATCGGTGCAACAGGCGGAAATTCCGGCGCAAGTGCCCCATGTATCACCGGAATCAACAGGTGCTGCCGGAAACAAAGCGGCAAATGACGCCCTTGCCAATGAAGTGCGCGATATGCGGCAAATGTTCCAAAAGCTTTTGGTCAATGACCTGAGCCAACAGCTCCCGCCTGCTGTTCAAGAAGTGCGCAGCCGACTGGTGAGCCAGGAAGTAGGGGAAGAGGTTACCGCGGAAATCATCCGCAAGCTGCTGGAAGCGAAGAAGCTTGAGGAAACGTGGGATCAGGAGACGGCTTTCGGCGAGGCGCGAAGCATCATTTCTTCCATCGTTGCCTCGTATGCGCCAAAAACATCAGGGATTAGCAGGGATGTGCAGTACGCTTTCTTTTTTGGCCCTACAGGCGTTGGCAAAACAACGACGATCGCCAAACTGGCAGCGAGCAGCATGTTGAAGGAAAAGCGCAAAATCGGCTTTATCACCGCGGACACGTACCGGATGGCTGCGGTGGAACAACTGAAGACGTACGCGAACATCTTGAATGTGCCGCTCGAAGTGGTGTTTTCCCCGAAGGAAATGGTTCCGGCCATGGAGCGTTTAAGCGACTGCGACCTGATTTTTGTCGACACCGCAGGCCGTAACTTCCGCAACGATGAGTACGTGCAAGGCATCCGGGAACTGGTGGAGCATGGGAAGAACAGCATGAATTACCTCGTGCTGAGCCTCAGCTCGAAGTACAACGATATGAAGACGATCGTGGAAAACTTTGCAGAGGTGCCTGACAAGCAAGTCATTTTTACCAAGGCAGATGAGACAAACAGCTACGGTTCCGTTTTGAACATTTGTCACGAGAGCAAGCTTGCACTCTCCTACTTCACGACGGGACAAAACGTCCCAGATGATATCGTAGTGGCTACACCAGAGCTGGTAGCAACGATGATTATGGGAGATTGACTGGATGAGAGACCAAGCAGAACAACTTCGGATGCGCATGCAGCAGTCAGGTGCGAAAGAAAAAACGACGCGGCTGGTGACCGTAACGAGTGGAAAAGGCGGGGTCGGCAAATCCAATTTCAGTTTGAATTTTGGACTTGGATTGCTCGAACGGGGCCATAAAGCCGTATTGTTCGACGTCGATCTCGGGCTTGCCAACCTCGATGTATTGATGGGGATTACCCCGAAAAAGCACTTGTTTCACTTGCTTGAGCCGGACACGGATGTGTGGGAGATCATCGAGCATGGGCCAGGCGGACTGGAATTTATTGCCGGAGGTTCGGGCTTCACTCAGATCATGCAGCTGGACGAAGCCAAGCTGGATCGCCTGTTTACTAGGCTTGAGCCGTTGCAGGGCTATGCGGATACGATCATCTTTGATACGGGAGCAGGCTTTTCCAAAGAATCGTTGCGCTTCATGCTCTCGTCTGACGAAGTCATTCTGGTGACGACGCCAGAACCGCCAGCGATTACGGATGCCTATGCCGTCATTAAGATGCTTCACGCGCGAAACCCTGCGATTGTGATTCGTCTGGTCATTAACCGGGCTTCCTCGGAAAGAGAAGGCAGAATGACAGCGGACAAGCTTGCGATGGTAGCCAAACGTTTTCTGGATATGGACATCCAGTCGCTCGGATATGTTTCAGACGACCCGCACGTATCAAAAGCTGTCAAGCAGCAGCGTCCTTTTCTACTTACATATCCGCAATCGCAAGCCGCAAAGAGCATTCGGAACCTGGTTGACCGATACTTGGACAGCCCGACCGGACAGGATGCGAAAACAAATGGACTGAAAGGCTTTCTTGCGAGGCTGAAACACTTCATACGTTGAGACACATAGGTAGGAAGGGAGTGACATTCGATTGAGCAAAATTCGAGTTCTGGTCACAGATGATTCTGCATTCATGCGTAAAGTTATTAGCGACATTTTATCAGGTGATCCTGAAATTGAAGTGATTGATCGAGCAAAGAACGGACTCGAATGCGTGGAGAAATGCAAGCAACTCAGTCCGGATGTCCTCACCCTGGACATCGAGATGCCGGTGATGAACGGCTTGGAAGCGTTGGAAAAGCTCATGGTTGACTGTCCGGTTCCAGTGGTCATGCTGAGCAGCCTGACACGCGAGGGAGCTGAGGCGACGATTCAGGCTCTGGAGCTTGGAGCATTTGACTTTATTACCAAACCTTCCGGACCGATCTCACTCGATATCCACAAAGTGGCGGATCGGCTGATCGAAAGAGTCAAAGCGGCAGCTGCTGTAAAAGGCCGCATGCGCAGGACGCTCAGACCGAGTCGACCTGCCGCGCCGGAACCAACGCGCCAAAGTCCAATTCCTGCCCCCGCTCCGTTGCGCCCTGCGCAGCCGGTGATCAATGCTTTGCCTCGCATCCAAAACAACGGGAAAGCAAGGTTGGTCGTGCTGGGAACATCGACAGGCGGACCGAAAGCGCTGCAAAATGTGCTGACGGCAATTCCGGCCGGGTTCCCTGCACCGATCGCGATTGTCCAGCACATGCCGGCCGGGTTTACGAAGTCGCTGGCGCAAAGGCTCGACTCTCTGTGCCAGATTCGGGTGACAGAGGTAACCGACGGGGAATGGCTGGAGCCGGGCACGGCCTATATTGCACCGGGCGGATATCACTTTGAGGTACAGCAGGTGAGTGGAAAGCTGCAAGCGCTATTGCACCAGCAAGAGCCACGAGGAGGCCATCGTCCTTCCGTAGATGTCCTTTTTGAATCTGTGAGTCGATTGACAAATGTAGACAAATGGGCAATTATCATGACAGGCATGGGAAATGATGGGACCAAAGGTCTGAAGCAAATGAAGGAGTTTGGACCTGTTACCAGTATTATCGAAGACGAGTCGAGTTGTGTCGTATTCGGGATGCCACGAGCGGCGATCCAGGCAGGACTGGCAGATCATGTGGCCCCATTAGAAAAAATTCCAGAGCTGTTGTGCAAGCTCTTGCACTGATTTTGGGAGGTGGATCACCGATGGATATGAATCAGTATTTGGACATGTTTATTGAGGAATCAAAAGAACACCTGCAAGCAATCAACGCCAACTTGTTGCTGCTGGAAAGTGATCCGGGAAACATTGGGCACGTGAAGGAGATTTTTCGTTCGGCGCACACGTTGAAGGGAATGTCGGCGACCATGGGTTTTGAAGACATGGCCAGCCTGACGCACGAAGCGGAAAATGTGCTCGATCTGATCCGCAACCAAAAACTGACGATTACCAGTGACATTATGGATGTGATCTTTCATAGCGTGGATTTGATTGAGAGCATGGTAATCGACATTACGGAGGGCGGAGATGGTTCCGCTGACGTATCCGCTCCGGTGAAAAAACTGAGAGCGATTGTGGCTGGCGACTATACGGCTGACCAGGAAGTAGCGGCGGCGACAGCGGTAGCCGAGGCAGAAGCAGTGGAAGCTGCCGAAGAGGAAGGAACGCCAGCCGAGGATCACGAGCTGGACGATTACGCTCTGATGGTGCTCAAGCAGTCCAAGGAGCTGGGCAACAACCTGATGTGGATCACGGTGACGCTCAATGAGAACTGCCTGCTGAAAGCGGCGCGCTCCTACATGGTGTTCGACCAGCTCGAATCCATGGGTGAAGTGATCAAGACGAAGCCATCGGTAGAGGATATCGAGAACGAGCGTTTCGAGCAGTCTTTTGAGATCGCCTACGTCACCATGCAGTCGGTCGAAAAAGTGCGCAGCACGATTCTCAACATTTCGGAAATCCAGGATGTTGTCATTGAACCGATTCAATTGAAAAGTGAAGCGCCACCTGCTCCGGTAGTCACAGAAGTTGCCGCGCCTGTAGAGAAAAAGCCGGCAGACAACGCCCAGACAGCTGCTGCGAAGAAAGCGACGGCTGGCGGAAAAACAATTCGCGTCGACATTGATCGCCTGGACATTTTGATGAACCTGTTCAGTGAGCTGGTCATCGATCGTGGTCGTCTGGAACAGCTTGCACGCGAGATCGGAAAAAGCGAGCTGCAAGAGACTGTGGAGCATATGAGTCGCATCAGCGGCGATTTGCAAAACATCATTCTGACCATGCGCATGGTTCCGGTCGAGCAAGTGTTTAACCGCTTCCCGCGTATGATTCGCGATTTGCAAAAAGATCTACATAAAAAAGTGAATCTGGAAATCATCGGGGCGGAAACCGAGCTGGATCGCACCGTTATCGATGAAATCGGCGACCCGCTCAACCACTTGCTGCGCAACTCGCTCGACCACGGAATCGAATCGCCTGCCGATCGGAAAAAAGCAGGGAAGCCGGAGGAAGGAACTATCGTACTGCGTGCGTTCCACAGCGGCAACCACGTCTTTATCGAAGTCAAAGACGACGGCGCAGGCATCAACAAGGAAAAGGTGCTGAAAAAAGCGCTTGAGCGCGGCATCGTCAATCCGGCGAACGCTGACAGCATGTCGGACAAGCAGATTCATGAACTGCTGTTCGCAGCAGGCTTCAGTACCGCTGAAGTGGTTTCGGATATTTCTGGCCGCGGTGTCGGTCTGGATGTCGTCAAATCGAAAATCGAATCGCTTGGCGGAAGCGTAGGTGTTGAATCCGTTCGCGGACAAGGCACGACCTTCCTGATTCAGTTGCCGCTGACGCTCTCGATTATTTCCGCCATGCTCGTACAAGTCAAAGACGAGAAATATGCGGTGCCGCTCTCCTCTATTATTGAAACAGCCGTGTTCAAGAAAGATCAGATCATGATGGCCCACCGTCAAAAAGTAATCGACTTCCGGGGACGTGTCGTTCCACTCGTTTCGTTGCAAGACATTTTCCAAGTGCCGGACAACGGAGCGGATAAAGAAGATGAAGTGGCGGTTGTCATTGTGCGCAAAGGCGAGAAGATGGCCGGACTGGTCGTTGACTCCTTCATCGGGCAACAAGAGATCGTCCTCAAATCGCTTGGCAAGTACATGGTCAACGTCTTCGCGATCTCAGGCGCTACGATCCTGGGTGACGGACAGGTCGCACTCATCATTGATTGCAATGCACTGATTAAGTAGAGGGAGGGGCAGTCACATGCTCGATCAAAAAGAAATCGTAAGCGAAGTCAAAGTGATTGTGTTCCGTTTGAAAGATGAAGAGTACGGAGTAGAAGTCAACCAGGTGAAATCCATCGAAAAATTGGAGCACATCACTCGCGTTCCACGCACGCCTCCATTTGTCAAAGGCGTAATCAACCTGCGTGGAGTGGTGACGCCGATCATCGACCTGCGCAATCGCTTCGGATTGGAAGAAAGCCTCTATTCCGAATCGACGCGCATCATCATCGTAGCGGTAGGCGAGCTGGAAGTCGGGCTGATCGTCGATGCAGCCAACGACGTTATCGATATTCCGGTCAACGCGATCGAGCCGCCGCCTGAGGTTGTAGGCGGCGTGGAAGCGGCTTACTTGCGAGGAGTAGCAAAACTGGACAAGCGGCTTTTGATTTTGTTGAATCTCGATAAAGTATTGAGCACAGAGGAAATTAAACAGCTGGACTCAATTGAGGGGTAAGAAAGATGGCCTATTTCACAAAGTTTGGAGATTTCCAATTTGACGTGCTGCGGGAAATCGGGAATATCGGTGCAGGACATGCTGCAACGGCGCTCTCCAAGCTGATGCAAAAAGAGATCGACATGAAAGTGCCCCAGGTCAACATCATCCCGTTTGACAAAGTGGCAGATTGTGTCGGCGGAGCCGAAGCAGTTGTCCTTGCCGTGTTTTTTCGTGTGGAAGGCGATTGTCCGGGAAACATGTTCTTCATTCTCGATCTGGATTCCGCGAGATACCTGCTTG
Organism: Brevibacillus sp. HD3.3A; assembly: GCF_013284375.2. NCBI lineage: Bacteria > Bacillati > Bacillota > Bacilli > Caryophanales > Paenibacillaceae > Brevibacillus > Brevibacillus sp. HD3.3A. The sequence continues at coordinate 3,665,970 of NZ_CP085874.1, read as the reverse complement.
AACAAATTACGGGAATCAGCAAGGATGTCTATGAATGGGAAGAGCTAGAGATTTCTGCGCTTCACGAGATCGGCAATATTTTGACAGGTTCCTATCTCTCCTCGCTGGCGGATTTTACACAGCTTAATTTGCAGCCTTCCGTGCCTGCACTCGCTGTGGATATGGCTGGAGCTATTCTTAGCTACGGACTGATAGCGTTGGGTCAAGCGGGTGACTTTGCCCTCACGATTGACACAGCATTTTTTGAAGGCAACGAGAAAGTCAAAGGGAATTTTTTCCTTATACCTGATCCTGAATCGCTTCCTATTCTATTTCGTTCATTAGGGGTTCCGTTCGATGGAGATTATTAAGATAGGTATGGCCGACCTCGGTGTGGCAAAGCCGCCGAGTAAATTACGAACTACTGGTCTAGGTTCTTGCGTAGGGGTTGTCCTCTACGACCAGACCCATAAAATTGCAGGAATGGCACATGTTATGCTTCCAGAGTCTTCGCTGGCCAAAAGCGGAGAACTGACGATTGGAAAGTACGCAGATACAGCTATTCCCCATCTGATCAATCTGATGGAAAAGGCAGGGGCGCAAACCCGAAACATCGTTGCCAAAATCGCGGGTGGAGCACAAATGTTCGCTTTCTTGGGAAACAGTGATACGATGCGGATTGGGCCGAGAAACGTCGAGGCTTGCAAGCAGGCTTTGAAGGACGCACACATTAAAATCGTGGCAGAAGATACAGGGGGAAACTGCGGTCGGACGATAGAGATGGATGCCACAAATGGAGTTCTTCAAATCCGTACGGTAAATCAAGGTGTGAAGGAAGTATAAGAATGTTGGGAACCATTTGGATAAATACAGGCATGGGGTTGCTCGCTTTTGTCATTACATTGTGCACGGCGCTTGCGAGTAATGTCTGGTTGGTCTCCTTGGAGCGAGCCGGCATTGCTCTGGTGATATTCTTCCTTGCCGCTTTCCCGATTCGCTTTGTGCTGGCGCTCGTCACGCAAACACCAGCCCAGTCTGCAGAAGCAGGCGGCCAAGAGGAGTTGAATGCTCCTCTGGCCGATGGCGGGGATGAGGCGAATCCGCCAGGTCAAACGGGAGAGCAAGCGGCAGCAGAAGCATTTTCTCCGCTGTCCTTCACCAAGCTGGAAACGATCCATCCGTCAGAGGACCCAGCCACCGTTGCAGAGGTCGTTAGGCGCTTAACAGATGAGTAAAGGTTGGTGACTATTCGTGGCACGGCTAACCAGTCAAGAAAAAGCAAAAGAGTTCGATAAATGGGTCATGTGGAAGCAAGAGGGCAGTCGCGAGGCGGAAGTTGACCTGATCACTAAATTTTTGCCGCTGGTGGACAAAGTGGCGAATCGTCTGGCGATCAATTTGCCAGCGAATGTGGACAAGGACGACTTGATTAGCTACGGACGATTTGGGCTGTTGGATGCTTTGGCCAAATTCGATCATACGCGGGGACTGCAATTCGAGACGTATGCCATGTGGCGCATTCGTGGAGCCATGATTGATGGCCTGCGCGAAAATGACTGGATTCCTCGCACCGTTCGAGACAAAGCCAAAAAAATCGAAGAAGCGTACACCACTTTGGAACAGCAGATGCTGCGAATGCCAACCGATCAGGAAGTGTCCGAATATCTCGGAATAAGCGAAAAAGATCTGCAGCAGGTGTTTTTGGAAACCTCTTTGGCTAGCATGGTCTCCATTGACGAGGCAGTAGGGGAAGAGGACGAGCAAAAAACCGCAAGACATTCCTACATCGTGGACGAGCTGACTCCTCGCCCGGAATCGGTAGCAGAAGTCAGCAGCCTGAAAGAAGTGTTGGTCGGTGTGATTGACAAGCTTCCTGAAAAAGAAAGACTCGTCGTCTCCCTGTTTTATTTCGAGGAGCTGACGCTGTCGGAAATTGCTGAGATCATGAGCTTGTCGCCTTCACGCATTTCCCAGCTTCATTCAAAGGCGCTTTTCCGACTTCGTTCCGCATTGTCAAGATGGAAGTCGCAGTTACTGTAAACAGAAATTTACCCAAGCTTGAGAGGGGTAGAATGTATGGAAGGGATCGGGAATTATAGACTAGAGGTCAAGTTATCCGCAGACAAATTAGAAGCAGATATCATTTTGCGCGTAGATGAAGAAGACATCGACAACATTGTCGTCGTGGAATCGGATATTTACAACGCATTGCAACAGCAAAAAGTGAAGGCTGGCATTTTGGAAGACGTCGTGCAGGGGCTATGTACTTTTCCGGCGAAGTATGCCAATGCCAAGGTTACCATTGCACGCGGAGTGGCTCCAGTCCCAGGCGCAGACGCCATCATCGAGTACCCGTACTTGGCGACTGTTTCAGACAATGAAGGGCCGAAAGAGCTGGAAGACGGCCGCGTCGATTATTACAACATAACCAGTATTCCGAATGTCGCCAAAGGACAGCTTTTGGCCCGCAAGACTCCAGCTAGCTCTGGAACTCCAGGGACAGCAGTTACCGGAGAGCCCATCGCTCCCAAAGCAGGCAAGGAAATCAACCTCAAGCCAGGCAAAAATGTCGTGCACAATCAGGAGCGCACGATGCTTTACGCCGCTATTGATGGACAGGTTTCCTTTACCGACCACGACAAGCTGAATGTTTTTCCCGTCTTTGAAGTAAAAGGGGATGTCGATTTTGGTGTAGGCAACATCGATTTTGTGGGAACGGTGGTCATTCGCGGGAACGTACTAAACGGTTTTCGGGTGAAGGCGTCTGGTGACATCCGTGTACTGGGAAGCGTGGAAGGCGCCGAGTTGTACGCGGAGGGCTCTATCGAGATCAAAAGTGGCATTGTTGCCCAAGACAAAGGGGCGATTGTTGCCGGCAAGGACATTCGCACATCCTTTATTCAAAACGCGAACGTCACCGCTGGCAATCAGGTGATTGTGTCTCAAAGCATCATGTTTTCCAATGTGCGTGCAGGGAAGCAAATTATTTGCAAAGGCCCGAAAGGAATTATCATCGGGGGCGTCCTGCAAGCGGGAGAGAAAATTGCTGCGAGAGTTTTCGGCAACACCAGTGCTACACCTACACTCTTGGAAGTAGGCGTGAAGCCAGAACTGCGTCAGGAACTTTCGAACATCCAGAAAGATTTGCAAAATGTGTATGAAAATTTACGCAAAACGGATCAAGGCCTGGGTGTGCTCAATCAAATTTTGCAAACAGGCAAGGAGCTTACCACCGAGAAAAGAATCATGCAAATCAAGCTGACCAACACGCGGCTTGTTCTCGAAAAAGAGTGCAAGCAGCTGGAAGCGCGCAGAAAAGATTTGGAGAGCGAGCTGAAAGGGGAAGGCCCTGCGGCAGTCGAAGCGTACCACGTCATGTACCCCGGGATCAAAATGACATTCGGCAAGCTTGTGCATTTTATCAAACACGAGTATGCACGTACGCGATTTATCGTTCTCGATGGGGAGATCAGTACAGCAACACTCATCTAATAGCCGAATGTGATTTCGAGAGGCGAGGAAGGGGCTGGGCTGCATGAGCTTGAAAGCAGTGGAATTGCAGGTGGCATTGCCACGCACCTTGGAAGTCGGCCGAATCCAAGAGCACCAGATGCAACGGTCCATGCATGAAACGCAATCGATGATCGATCAGCGCAAAGAACTGGACGCGCACATGCGCCATCGTGCGACGGATATTGATGAAACGCAAAAAAATCAGATTCGCGATAGGGAGCAGGGGCAACAGCGAGAGCATGATGAGTCAGGTGACAGCTCTTCCGCAGGACAGAAGAATGCCGCAGCAAAAGACCAAAATGCCCCTTCCTCGGTCTCCATGAGAGATCCGATGCGCGGACGCTTCATTGATATTTCCTTATAAAAGGAACAGAAATTGACAAGCCAGAAGTAAAGGTGGTCAACATGGATCAAGTGTACATCATCCTGATTGGCGCAGGAATCATCACCATGCTGCTTGCTTTGTTCATCCAAAGAAAGTCGCCTGCTGATCATACTGCCGCCATCCAGACATCACGATCAACTGACAAGGCAGATATTGAAAAAAACCTGCAACGCTTGAACAAGCAGTTCAAGCAGGAGACCGCCCTTCTTTCTGCCGAATGGCAAGAAACAAGGGCTGATTTGCTTCGTGAAATCGAATTTTTGCAAAAGCGCGTGGAGCAACTGGAACAACAGTTGGATGAAAGAGTAGTCGTTCGCGAAACCGCCGCTGCTGTAGAGGATCCGCCAGTCAAAAGCGCAGAGCCTGTAGAGGAGCAAGTCGACATGCTTGCCTTGCGGGAACGCTATCGGCGCGTCTTTGAGCTAAGCAAGGAAGGGCTCGCTCCAGACGAGATTGCGAAACGGCTGGGGGCGGGCCGGGGAGAAATCGACCTGATTTTCTCATTGGCGCAAAGAAACGAGCGAGGTTTTGCCGATGCGTAAACGCGAATTGTTATTTGGATTCGGCGCGGGCTTGATCGTGGCTGCTTCGGCTCTCGGGCTGATGGCTCCGAAAAGCGGGGCGCCCAGTCCTGCGCTAACCGAGGCTGAAATCAAGCAGGCTGCCACCGAGCTGCAAATGGTCGTGCTTACGCCTGAAGAATACAAGCAGTGGCAGGAAGAAAAGAAAGTGAACGTGCAGCCTGCTCCAAACGCGCCAAAAGCTCCGGCGGCACCAAACGTCGAGCAGACGAAGACACCTGCGGCTGCCAAGCCCCAAACTCCTGGAGTTAATGAAGTGATACCGCCAAGCGTGAATAGCGTCCAGGAGACGTCGTCAGCCGCTGAGAGCAAGGTACAGTCTGTTGCAGCTCCGGCACAGACAGAGACGCCACAAGCACCTGCGGTCGAGACTCCCGTCGTGAAAAAGACCGCTTCCTTTACCGTGCCATACAAGGCGACGGCAGAGGGTGTTGCAGCTACGCTCGTCAAGGAAGGTATTTTGCCTGCAAACAATCATTTTGTCGACCAGCTGCGTACGATGGACAAGCTGAATCGGATTCGCGTAGGGACGTATCAGGTTTCCCTGCCCGCTTCTGAGGAAGAGATCGTCAAGCTGATTACTACGCCGCCGAAAAAATAGGGCGGTATTTTTTTGCAAAAATAATGGGATTCGTTTGTTGCAATTGAAAGACCCATATGATATATTCATTTACGGTGTTGAAATCGCACGTCCACCAATTCCGGCAACGGTGCTGCCACTGGCAGAATTGCTTGGAACATGCGGTGAGGCGGAGGTAGGCATCACAAAAACCATTTTTGAAGGAGGTGTGAAATATGGCAGTAATTTCGATGAAACAATTGCTCGAGGCTGGTGTACACTTCGGTCACCAAACTCGCCGTTGGAACCCGAAAATGGCTCGCTATATCTTCACCGAACGTAACGGAATCTACATTATCGACCTGCAAAAAACCGTTAAAAAAGTAGAGGAAGCGTACAACTTCGTGCGTGAACTCGCTCAAGACGGCGGAAAAGTGCTCTTCGTTGGTACGAAGAAACAAGCACAAGAATCCGTAAAAGAAGAAGCTGAGCGCACAGGTCACTACTTCATCAACCAACGTTGGTTGGGTGGTACCTTGACTAACTTCACTACCATCAAAAAACGTACTGCTCGCCTTGCTGAGCTGAAACGTATGGAAAACGATGGCACTTTCGCAGTATTGCCTAAGAAAGAAGTTATCGTACTGCGCAAAGAAATGGATCGCCTGGAGAAATTCCTCGGCGGTATCGCTCACATGGATAAATTGCCAGACGCACTGTTTGTCATCGATCCTCGTAAAGAGCGCATCGCTGTAGCAGAAGCTCGCAAATTGGGTATCCCAATCGTTGCTATCGTAGATACTAACTGCGATCCAGATGAGATCGACTACGTGATCCCAGGTAACGACGACGCAATTCGCGCTGTTAAACTGCTCACTGCAAAAATGGCAGACGCTCTGCTGGAAGGCAACCAAGGCACAGAGCAACAAGCCACAACAACTGCGTAAGCAAGTGTGTAAAAGGGTGGACTGAGGGTGTCAGAGCCCCCGGCCACCCTTTTTTTCTTAGCAAGCATTTGTAACAGTTGACTTGCATTTCCCCTATACTAGGATCGTAACTTTCCAAGGAGGTTTCACTCAATGGCAATTAGTGCACAAGCGGTTAAAGAACTGCGCGAGCGTACAGGCGCAGGTATGATGGATTGCAAACGCGCGCTGGAAGAAACAGCAGGCGACATGGAAAAAGCAATTGACTTGCTCCGTGAGCGCGGTATCGCGAAAGCGGCGAAAAAATCCGGCCGTATCGCAGCAGAAGGTTTGACAGCTACAGCAGTTGCTGGTAACGTAGCAGCAGTTGTAGAAGTAAACTGCGAAACAGACTTCGTAGCGAAAAACCCTGAGTTCCAAGCACTCGTGAAAGACATTGCAGAACACGTTGTATCCCAACGCCCTGCATCCGTTGAAGCAGCTCTGGAGCAACCGTTCAAAGGTGCTGGCGAGTCTTTGGCTCACGTCATCAACGAAAAAATCGCGACTATCGGAGAAAACATCTCCTTCCGTCGTTTCGCTCTGTCCGAGAAATCCGATAGCGGCGTATTCGGTACTTACCTGCACATGGGTGGACGAATCGGCGTTCTGGTAACTTTGGAAGGTACACAAGACGAAGCGCTGGCTAAAGACCTGGGCATGCACGCAGCAGCGTCCAACCCACGTTTCGCTAACCGCGAAGAAGTTTCTCAAGACGAGATCGAACGCGAGCGCGAAGTTCTGAAAAACCAAGCGCTGGCTGAAGGCAAGCCTGCTAACATCGTTGAGAAAATGGTGGAAGGCCGCCTCTCCAAATTCTTCGAAGAATACGTACTGGTTGAGCAACCATTCGTAAAAGATCCAGACAAGAAAGTAGCTGCTTTGTTGAAAGAAGCAGGAGCTACCTTGAAAGGCTTCGCTCGCTTCCAAGTAGGCGAAGGTATCGAGAAGAAACAAGAAGACTTCGCAGCTGAAGTAATGGCTCAAGTGAATAAGCAGTAATAAAGGTATAGGGAACACCTTCGTGTTCCCTATTTTCAAAGCGAGAGTTTCACTTCATGTGAAACTCTCCTGCACGTAAAAAGCAATGTGTGCCGCAGCTTGCAGAAGGAATGCAGGAGGCGCACAGAGAATGATTCATGAATGGAGGCCGTTTCACATGCCACTTCCTGCCTATAAACGGGTTGTGTTAAAGTTGAGTGGGGAAGCACTGGCGGGAGACCTCGGGTACGGAATCGACCCGAAGGTGATTCTCTCCGTAGCGAACCAGATCAAGGAAATCGTAGAATTGGGAGTACAAGTCGCCGTAGTCGTCGGAGGAGGTAACATCTGGCGCGGACTTTCCGGAAGCTCAAAAGGAATGGATCGGGCTACTGCCGACTATATGGGGATGTTGGCCACGATTATGAACTCACTCGCCTTGCAGGATGGGTTGGAAAAAGTGAACGTCCCGACTCGTGTTCAAACCTCGATTGAGATGAGACAGGTAGCCGAGCCATACATACGCCGACGCGCCATTCGCCATCTGGAGAAAATGCGCGTGGTCATTTTCGCTGCGGGAACGGGTAATCCTTACTTTTCTACAGATACAACGGCTGCCCTGCGCGCTGCTGAAATCGAAGCAGAGGTCATTTTGATGGCGAAAAACAAGGTCGATGGGGTCTACTCCGCTGACCCAAGCCTGGACCCAAATGCAGAGAAGTACGATAAGCTGACATTCCTGGAGGTCCTCAACAAAGGATTGGGAGTGATGGATTCGACCGCATCGAGCTTGTGCATGGATAACAGCATCCCACTCATCGTATTTAACATTTCCGAAGAAGGTAATATTCGTCGGGCAGTAATGGGCGATAAAATCGGTACTCTAGTGAAGGGGGAATAAACGATGCCACAAACAGTGCTAAAAGACATGGAAGATCGTATGAGCAAAGCGATCCTCGCTTTGAAAAAAGACTTGTCCAGCCTCCGCGCTGGCCGTGCTAACCCTGCGATGCTGGACCGCGTCATGGTTGACTACTACGGTTCGCCAACGCCAATCAGCCAATTGGCTAACATCAGCGTTCCGGAGCCGCGCATGCTGACCATCCAGCCTTGGGACAAAACAGCGCTGAAAGAAATTGACCGCGCGCTGCAACAGTCCGATTTGGGCATTTCTCCATCCAACGACGGGGTAATCATTCGCCTGATCATTCCTCCGCTTACAGAAGAACGCCGCAAAGAATTGGTGAAGCTGGCTGGAAAAGGCGGAGAAGAAGCGAAAGTTGCCATCCGTAACATCCGTCGTGATGCGAACGATGACATCAAAAAGCTGGAAAAGGCTGCGACCATTTCCGAGGATGAATCCCATCGTCATCAAGAAACGATCCAAAAAACGACAGATAAGTTCATCGCTGAAGTCGACAAGATCGTAAAAGACAAAGAAAAAGACATCTTGGAAGTATAAATTTTAGGGCGATCCCCCTCATTTGAGGGGGATGCACGTCTATATCTCTCATTACGGGGGAACACTTTATGTTAGAACATCTGGCGCGCAAATGGAGCCGCAAGGAAAAACAAACGGTACCAGCCGAGTTGGATCGTTCCGGGAAAATCCCGCAGCATGTTGCGGTGATTATGGACGGCAACGGTCGTTGGGCCAAAATGCGCAATTTACCCCGGGTCGCCGGGCATCGAGCAGGCATGAAAACGGTCAAGGAAGTCGTAAAAGCTGCTGACGAGATCGGCGTGCGCTACATGACCATGTACGCTTTTTCTACTGAAAACTGGAAGCGACCGCGGGACGAAGTGGATTTTCTCATGAAGCTTCCGCAGGAATTTTTGTCGACAGAATTGGATGAATTGATCGAACGGGACGTGCGTATCCGCATGCTCGGCAGCAAAGACGAGCTGCCGTCGCATACACTAGATGCTCTCTTGGAAGCAGAAGCACGTACGCAAAACAATCAAGGGCTTCAATTGTGCTTTGCCATGAATTACGGTGGCCGCGACGAAATCGTCAAAGCTGTTTCCGTATTGGCTTCGAAAGTAAAAGCGGGCGAACTCGATCCACAAGACCTGGATGAAGAGGCGATTTCCCGCTATCTGTATACAAGCGATATTCCAGACCCTGATCTTTTGATCCGCACCAGTGGAGAAATTCGCTTGAGTAATTTTATGCTTTGGCAATTGGCTTACACAGAATTGTGGTTTACGGATGTGCTCTGGCCTGATTTTACCCGTGAACACTTTTATCAAGCGATTGTGGAATACCAAGGCCGAGCTCGTCGCTACGGGGCGGTATAGCCGAGAGGTGGAATCAGTTGAAGCAACGAATCATAACAGGCTTGATTGGTGGAGCGGCATTTCTGTTTTTTATCTACCAAGGTGGAGCCTGGTACTCACTTTTGGTGTTATTACTGGCCGTCATAGGCCATTTTGAATTTATGCGGATGGCTGGCATTCAGCCATTCAATGTGGCAGGGATACTCGGATACGTGCTCATGGCCAGTTTGCTGTGGCCATCGCTCGCGTTTTCTGACTGGCTTCGCATCAGCATGCCGGATCTGATGCTGCCTGTCCTTTTGCTTTTGTTGATTTACTCCGTTCTGCGGAAAAATCAGTTTCACATTGAACACGTCGCCCTTACACTGGTGGGGGCGTTATACATAGGCTTCGGTTTTACATACATGGCCGCAGCCCGCAATCTTCCAGACGGATTGATGCTCACTGCGCTTGTGATTGCTGCGATCTGGTCCACAGATTCGGGGGCCTATTTTGTCGGGAAAGCAATCGGAAAGCGAAAGCTCTGGCCCGAGATCAGTCCGAACAAAACGGTCGAGGGCGCGCTTGGCGGGCTGGCAGCGGCCGTTCTGATCGTGATCGTCATCAATGCTTGCTTCGGCAGCATAGCATTTGACAAGGCACTAACGATTGCCCTGGTTGCCGGCATCATTGGACAAATGGGCGACCTGGTAGAATCGGCATTCAAACGTCATTTTCAGGTAAAAGATTCAGGACAGCTCATTCCCGGACACGGTGGCGTGCTGGATCGCTTTGACAGTTTTCTGCTTGTCTTTCCGGTTTTGCATCTACTAGGTATCGTCTGAAACCTGGTGCATATAGAAGAGATATAGAGGGTGAAATCAGTGAAAAAAATAGCGCTCTTGGGTTCGACTGGCTCGATTGGAACAAGCACCTTGGAAGTGGTTGAACAGCACCCGGAAGATTTTGCTGTCGTCGCAATGGCAGCAGGGACGAATGTGGAGCTGTTTGCCAAGCAGGTCGAAAAGTTTCGGCCTGAGCTTGTTTCGGTGGGGAGCGAGCAAGCGGCTGTCCAGCTTCGCGAACAGTTGGGAAGCGGACATAAACCCGAGATTGTTTTCGGATCAGCGGGGCTTGAACTGGTTGCCTGCCACGATGCCGCCAGCTTTGTCATGACAGCGGTGGTCGGCAGCGTAGGCGTGGCGCCTACCCTTGCCGCTATCGAAGCGGGCAAGACGATTGGACTAGCAAATAAGGAAACGCTGGTGAGCGCAGGTCCCGTTGTGATGAAGCGGGCGAAAGAAAAAGGGGTTTCCATCATCCCTGTCGACAGCGAGCACTCTGCTGTCTTTCAATGTCTGCAAGGAGAAAGAGCAGAAGATGTAGCCCGTATCATCTTGACTGCTTCCGGAGGCTCGTTCCGCCATTTGAGCCGCGAGGAACTGCAACAGGTGACGGTAGAGCAAGCACTGGCGCACCCGAACTGGAGTATGGGCGCAAAAATCACCATTGATTCGGCTACCATGATGAACAAAGGCTTCGAAGTAATCGAGGCCCATTGGCTGTTTGATATGCCGTACGAGCACATTGACTGTGTGCTGCATTATGAAAGTATCGTTCACTCTATGGTAGAATACAAAGACCGGGCCGTTATGGCGCAGTTGGGCACACCTGACATGAAGGTGCCAATCCAGTACGCCATGGGGTATCCCGGCAGACAAAATTTGAGTACAGAACCTCTTGATCTGGTCAAAATCGGCTCGCTTCATTTTGCTGCCATGGATTTTGAACGCTATCCTCTGCTACAATTGGCGTATGAATGCGGGAGAGCGGGCGGTACGCATACCGCTGTCCTGAATGCAGCCAATGAAGTCGCTGTCGACCTTTTCCTGAAAGGCGCCATTGCGTTCCTCGACATCGAAAAGGTTGTCAGACAGACGTGTGAGGCCCATGAGGGAGTACATAATCCCGAGCTGGACGAGATTTTTGCGGCTGATCAGTGGGCGCGCGCTCATGCGCTTGCGTCCGTTTAAGAGACTGGATCTAGACACTCCAACGAAAGGTGGCTGTTCACTTGCCTTTTCCCAACATGGATTCCGTTGAATCAATTCTCGCGATTGTCGTCGTTTTTGGTGCGCTCGTTTTCGTGCATGAGCTGGGGCACTTTCTCTTGGCTAAAAGAGCCGGGATTCTGTGCCGCGAATTTGCACTGGGAATGGGGCCGAAAATCTTTCGCGTGAAGCGGGGAGAAACGGAATACACGCTTCGCCTCCTCCCCATTGGAGGTATGGTCCGCATGGCGGGCGAAGACCCCGAAATGGATATGTTGAAACCGCACATGGAAGTAAGTTTGGAGCGGGATGCGTTAGGAAAGGTAACCCATATTTTGCTGGACGGACCGAATACTGCTTCCCCTCGTGCGATCACGGGGACAGTGGTTCGTTTTGACTTGGAAAACGATTTGCATATCGTAGTGGATGTGGCAGGAGATGAGCGCCAGTTTTCCATTCATCCGCAGGCGCAGTTGGTCAAGGATGGACAAGAGGTGCAGATCGCGCCATTGAACAGACAGTTTAAAGGAAAGACGATCTCGCAGCGCTTCTGGGCGATTTTCGCCGGGCCTTTTGCCAACTTCTTGCTGGCGTTTCTGTTGTTCATCGCTATCGGTCTGCTGTACGGCGTGCCGAAAGACATCCCGTACCTGGGCGAAGTCAGGGCAAATGGACCAGCGGCTGAAGCTGGCTTGATGCAAGGAGACAAAATTATTTCGATTCAGGGACAGCCTGTGGCTTCCTGGAAAGAAATCGTCCAGATTATCAGTACATCGCCGGGCAAGGAAATGAAGTTTGAGTACGAGCGCAATGGACAGCGCAACTCGGTTTTGGTCAAGGTCGGAAAAGACGAAAATAACGTGGGCAAAATCATGGTGACGAATCCGTTGACGTACGCCCCGGGAGAAGTGTTGAAGTACGGCGCGTCCTCGACTTACGAGTTCACGGCGATGATTTTGAAAAGTTTAGGGATGCTCTTTACGGGTTCAGTCGGGCTTAACGACCTGAGCGGACCAGTAGGCATCTTCAAGATGACCGGAGAGTTTGCTCAGCAAGGCATGGCCATTTTGATGAAATGGGCAGCCGTGCTCTCCATCAACCTCGGACTGTTCAATCTGTTGCCGCTTCCGGCACTGGACGGAGGAAGACTCGCCTTCCTCGCGGTAGAAGCGCTGCGTGGACGTCCGGTTGATCCGCATAAAGAAGGAATGGTTCATTTTCTGGGCTTTGCTTTCTTGATGTTGCTGATTCTTGTTGTAACCTGGAACGATCTGCAACGGTTGTTCTTCCAATAACGTACTATCATGATGAGTAGAATACAGACAAATTTAAAGGATGGTGCAAAATGTACAAGCGCGAGGAGACGAAACCGGTTTTTGTGGGAGGCGTGCAAATCGGTGGCCAAAAAAGCGTAGTAATTCAATCGATGACGACAGCAGACACGCGTGATGTAGAAAAAACACTGGCCGAGATTCAAAGACTTCACGATGCTGGTTGCCAAATTGTCCGCCTAGCCGTCATCAATCAAGACGCAGCGCTCGCCATCAAAAAAATCAAGGAGCGTTCCCCGCTGCCGCTTGTTGCCGACATCCATTTTGACTATAGGCTGGCGTTGACTGCGCTGGAAAGCGGCATCGACAAAATCCGGATCAATCCGGGAAATATCGGGTCCATTGAAAGAACAAAGCGCGTTGTGGAGGCTTGCCGCGAGCGGAACGTTCCGATCCGCATCGGGGTAAACTCCGGTTCGGTCGAGAGACGACTGCTGGAGAAGTACGGATATCCTTCGCCAGAAGCGATTGTTGAAAGTGCGCTTGACCACGTGGAAATTTTGGAAGACCTGAACTACGACAATATCGTCATTTCCTTGAAGTCGTCCGATGTGCCGACGATGATCCAGACGTATTCGCTGATGGCGCAAAAACGCAACTATCCGCTGCACGTTGGGGTGACAGAAGCAGGAACACAGTTCTCCGGCACGGTCAAGTCTTCCGTCGGCATCGGTACAGTTCTGTCGATGGGAATCGGCGACACGATCCGCGTATCCTTGACGGCTGATCCGGTAGAAGAAATCAAGGTTGCCAAGCAGATTTTGCGCAGCCTCGATATCGTGAACAACGATCCTGTCGTGATTGCCTGCCCGTCTTGCGGCCGTTGTGCGATCGATCTGATCGGCTTGGCTACAAAGGTCGAGGATGCGATTTCCACTTTGAAAGTGCCGTTGAAAGTAGCCGTCATGGGATGTGCTGTAAACGGGCCGGGGGAAGCGCGCGAAGCGGATGTCGGCGTTGCGGGCGGAAACGGTGAAGGTCTGATTTTCCGCAATGGTAGAATTGTTCGCAAAGTGAAAGAAGATGAATTGTTCGAAGAGTTGATGAAAGAAATTAACGAAATGGTCAACGAGAAAAAGCCGACTGAAGTAGGCTGATCATTGTTGATTGCTGACGAGGCATAAGGAGGACACGCACGTGTTGAAGCAAAGTCAAATGTTGATTCCTACCTTGCGGGAAGTGCCTGCGGATGCGGAGATTGCCAGCCATAAGCTGCTTCTCCGCGCCGGTATGGCCCGCCAACTGGCTTCCGGTATTTATACATACCTGCCATTGGCGCTTCGGACCCTGCATAAAATCCAGGCCATTGTGCGTGAAGAGATGAACAACGCAGGCGCCCAGGAGCTGTTGATGCCAGCGATGCAGCCGGCTGAGCTGTGGCATCAGACAGGCCGTTGGGACGTGTACGGGCCAGAACTCGTACGTCTGCGCGACCGCCACGACCGCTCCTTTGCGCTCGGACCGACGCATGAAGAAGTCATTACCAGTCTGGTTCGTGACGAGATTAACTCTTACAAAAAACTCCCGATCAACCTGTATCAAATTCAAACGAAGTTCCGCGATGAAGTGCGTCCGCGCTTCGGTTTGATTCGTTGCCGCGAGTTTATCATGAAGGATGCGTATTCCTTTGATACGACCCAAGAAGGACTGGATCGCAACTTCCAGGCGATGTACGACGCCTATACGAACATTTTCACCCGCGTTGGCCTGAATTTCCGTGCAGTAGAAGCGGATGCAGGCGCGATCGGCGGAAAAGGCACGTATGAGTTCATGGCACTGTGCGACATCGGGGAAGATACGATTGCTTATTCCGAAGAAGGCGACTTTGCCGCCAACCTGGAAAAAGCAGAAGTCGTGTACAAGCCAGCAACAAAACCAGCTGCAGAAGCGGCAGCAAAAGAAAAAGTGCACACGCCAGGCAGCAAAACGATTGATCAACTCGTACAAGCTTTGCAAGTCGAAGCGAAGCAAATCATCAAGAGCCTCATCTACCGCGTAGACGACAAGCTGGTGATGGTGCTCGTTCGCGGCGATCATGAGCTGAATGAAGTGAAGCTGAAAAACATGTACGATGCAACCTTCGTTGGATTGGCAACAGAAGCGGACATCGTTTCCGTGACGGGAGTACCTGCCGGATTTGTCGGCCCTGTCGGTATCGATGCCGAAAAAGTGGAAATCGTTGCGGACAACTTCGTGCAGGACGTGCACGATGGCATCGTCGGCGCCAACGAGACGGACTACCATCTGTTGCACGTCGTCCCAGGCCGCGATTTTGCCGTTTCCCGCTATGCTGATTTGCGCAACATCACAGAAGGCGATGAATGCCCGCGTACGGGTGGCGCGATCAAGTTTGCGCGCGGCGTAGAGGTTGGACACGTGTTCAAGCTCGGAACGAAATACTCTACGGCTATGGGCGCTACCTTCCTGGATGAGAACGGCCGCAGCCAGCCGATGATCATGGGCTGCTACGGTATCGGCGTATCGCGGACGATTGCAGCGGTCATCGAGCAAAACAACGATGAGAATGGGATTATTTGGCCGGTAGCTGTCGCGCCTTTCCATGTACATGTGATCCCGGTCAATGTTAAAGTAGAGGAGCAGCGCCAAATCAGCGAACAAGTTACGGAAGCCCTGCAAAAAGCAGGCGTGGAAGTATTGTTCGATGACCGCCCTGAGCGTGCTGGCGTGAAGTTCAAGGATGCAGACCTGATCGGACTGCCGCTGCGCATTACCGTATCGGACAAAGCGGCGCAGGAAGGCACGATCGAAGTACGCGTCCGCAAAAATGGAGAAACCGTAAACGTGAAGCTGGAAGACCTCGTATCCGAAGTGAAAGCGATGCTTGCTCGCGTGGATCATACGGGAGCCGCCCTGTTTGGCATCGAGTAGCTTGCAGGATTGAAGGAAGATTTTGTCGAATTTTACGGGGTACTCCCCTAGTCACAATGGGAGTACCTCTTTTTCTTGTTTTTGGGAGGGTGGAATACCGTGGACCGTATACAAGAGCAAAAACAGCGTTTCTCTCTGTTACTCAAGCAAATGGAAGTACCTGAAGAATGGGTCAACCGCTATTTTCTTGACGGGCAGGTCGACAAGCTGGAGCTGTACAAACAAAACAAAGAGTGGGTTTTCCATTTTACATTGCCCAAGCTTTTGCCCGTCGAAGCTTATGCAGCTTTCACGAAGCGATTGACGCAGTCCTTCTCCCATCTGGCGAAAGTCGATGCCAGGTTTTGCTACAGGCAGAAGCCTGCGCTTGATTTTGTCGTGGAGCAGTATTGGGACTTGCTCGTCGGGGGACTGGAGCCGACGCTCAATTCCTTGGCTGCAACGTTGCGTACCGCGAGAAAACAGGTGGAGCAGCAAGAAGTAAAAGTGTACTTGCCGACCGAGATGACAGTCGAAGTAGCCAAGCGAAAGCGCGCTGACAACGAATTGCTTGCCGCTTTCCAAAAAGCGACGGATACTTCCATGCGGTTTTCATTTCATGGTGAGGAGAGCGATGAAGCGTACCAGGCTTTTGTCGAGCAGCGGAATGAAGAAGAGCGGGCGCTGGTTGAAGTCGTCATGACGGCGGCAGCCCAGGAAAACAAAGGCTCCGACAAAACAGAAGCCATCACGACATTGATGATGGGCTACGAGATCAAAGACGCCCCGATCCCGATCTGCGAGATTCAGGAGGAAGAGCGCCGAATCGTGATTCAGGGTGCCGTGTTCAACGTGGAAGTAAAAGAGCTGCGCAGCGGCCGTCACTTGCTGACGTTCAACGTGTCTGACTATACGGATTCATTGACGGTCAAAATGTTTTCGCGTGACAAAGAAGACGTCAAGATGCTGGAAGCACTCAAAGACGGCATGTGGGTCAAGGTGCGCGGGAGCGTTCAGCATGACACCTTTATCCGCGAGCTGGTGATGAATGCCAATGACTTGAACCAGATCGAGCAAGTCATTCGCCGCGATCAGGCGGAAGAAAAGCGGGTGGAGCTGCATTGCCACACGCCGATGAGCGCGCTGGACGCAGTAGCTTCCGTCAAGTCGCTTGTTTCCACAGCGGCCAAATGGGGTCATAAGGCGATCGCGATTACCGACCACGGGGTTGTGCAGGCGTTCCCGGAGGCGTATTCGATCGCGAAGAAAAACAACATCAAGTGCATTCTCGGCATGGAAGCCTACGTGGTGGAAGATGGCATCGACATCGTCTACAACTTGAATGCAGACAACAACTTGCCAATCGACGAGACGACAGAATACGTCGTGTTCGATACGGAGACGACGGGTCTGAATGCTGCCGAGCACACGATTATCGAGATCGCTGCGGTAAAAATGAAAGGGTCGGAAATTGTCGATCAATGGACAGAGCTGATCGATCCGCAACTGGAGATCGGGCCAAAGACGACGGAGATCACGGGGATTACGAACGAGATGCTGCGCGGTCAAGACACGCTCGACGTCGTGCTTCGCAAGTTCAAGGATTTTACCGGCGACGCCGTGCTGGTTGCGCATAACGCCGAGTTTGACAAGGCGTTTATTAACGCGTGTGCCAAGCGCATCGGGATGGAGCCGTGGAACAACCCGTTTTTGGACACATTGCCCCTGGCGCGGATGATGTACAAAGGCATGCGCAACTACCGTCTCGGTTCACTCGCCAAGAAGTTTAATGTCGAGCTGATCAACGCTCACCGGGCGTTGGACGATACAGTCGCACTCGCACACGTCTTCCAGCAAATGCTTAAAGATATCAAGGAAGCGCA
The DNA here is from genome assembly GCF_013284375.2 of Brevibacillus sp. HD3.3A. Taxonomy (NCBI): domain Bacteria; kingdom Bacillati; phylum Bacillota; class Bacilli; order Caryophanales; family Paenibacillaceae; genus Brevibacillus; species Brevibacillus sp. HD3.3A. The sequence goes on along the minus strand of NZ_CP085874.1, from coordinate 3,648,615 downwards.
GATCAAGTCGCTCGCCGAGCTGAACGAAAAAAGCAACGAAGAAGCCGATTACAAGAGCGGACGTCCTTTCCATGCCACGATTTTGGTGAAAAACAAGGAAGGTCTCAAAAACTTGTACAAGCTCGTCAGCCGCTCCCACGTGGAGACGTTCTTCCGTTGGCCTCGCATCCAGCGCAGCCAGCTGAGCAAATACCGCGAAGGCTTGCTGATCGGGACGGCGTGCAAAGACGGAGAGCTGATGCAGTCGATTTTGCGCGGGAAGTCGCCCGAAGAATTGAAGGAAGTCGCTGCTTTTTACGATTTCCTGGAGATTCAGCCTATCGCTCATTACTCGCCGCTGCTCCGCAACGAAGAGATTCCTTCGCTGGAGACGATGAAAAACTATCACAAAATGATCGTGGACATGGGAAAAGAGATGGGCAAGCTGGTCGCTGCGACAGGCGACGTTCATTTTCTCAATCCACAGGATGAAATTTTCCGCGATGTGTTCCTGTTGTCAAAAGGCGATCCGACAGCAGGGAATCAACCGCCTTTGTATTTGCACACGACAGATGAAATGCTGGAGTCCTTTTCCTACCTTGGCGAAGAGCTGGCCAAAGAAATCGTCGTGACGAACACCAATGCCATAGCCGACATGATCGAGGACGTCAGCCCGATTCCAGACAAGCTGTACACCCCGATTATCGAGGGAGCAGATGATGAACTGCGGGAAATGTGCTACAACAAGGCGAAGCTGCTCTACGGCGATCCATTGCCGGAGCTGGTGGAAAAGCGTCTGGAAAAGGAACTGAACAGTATCATCACGCACGGCTTCGGGGTTATTTACTTGATTTCGCAGCGTCTGGTGACCAAGTCGCTTCAGGATGGTTACCTGGTTGGCTCGCGTGGATCGGTCGGGTCCTCCTTCGTGGCGACGATGTCGGAAATTACTGAGGTAAATCCGCTGCCGCCGCACTATCGTTGCCCGAATTGCAAGCATAGCGAATTTATTACGGACGGTTCCATCGCTTCCGGTTTCGACTTGCCTGACAAAGAATGCCCGCAGTGCGGAACCAGCTTTGCAAAAGACGGACAGGATATTCCGTTTGAAACGTTCCTTGGCTTCAAGGGAGACAAAGTCCCGGATATTGACTTGAACTTCTCGGGTGACTATCAGCCGCGAGCCCATAAATACACGCAAGAGCTTTTCGGCGCAGACTACGTATATCGCGCAGGAACGATTGGTACTGTCGCGGAGAAGACAGCGTACGGCTATGTGAGAAAGTACGCTGATGAGCGGGGCATGACTTTGCGCAATGCAGAGATATCCCGGATCGTGAACGGATGCACGGGCGTCAAACGGACGACTGGGCAGCACCCGGGCGGAATTATTGTTGTTCCTGACTACATGGAAATTGAAGATTTTTGTCCGATCCAGTTCCCGGCAGATGATAATGAATCCGAGTGGCGCACGACCCATTTCGACTTCCACTCGATCCATGACAACTTGCTGAAACTCGATATTCTCGGACACGACGACCCGACCGTCATTCGCATGCTGCAAGACTTGACAGGCATGGACCCGAAAACGATCCCGCTCGACGACAAGAAGACGATGTCCATTTTCAGCTCGACAGAAGCATTGGGTGTGACACCGGAGCAGATTGGGACGAATATGGGAACGCTCGGCATCCCCGAGTTTGGAACCAAGTTCGTTCGCCAGATGCTTGAGGATACGAAGCCGACGACATTCGCCGAGCTTGTCCAGATTTCCGGGTTGTCTCACGGTACGGATGTATGGTTGAACAACGCCCAGGATTTGATCCGCAACGGCATATGCAAACTGCCTGAAGTTATCGGTTGTCGTGACGACATCATGGTTTATTTGATCTATAAAGGTTTGGAACCGTCCCGCGCATTCAAAATCATGGAGTCTGTGCGGAAAGGGAAAGGCGTGCCGGAAGAGGATCAGGAAGAAATGCGCAAAAACAACGTACCGGATTGGTACATCCAGTCTTGCCAGCGCATCAAGTACATGTTCCCGAAAGCCCACGCCACGGCTTACGTGATGATGGCTGTGCGGATTGCCTACTTCAAGGTGCATCGTCCGCTTGAATTTTACGCGACTTACTTCACTGTGCGGGCAGATGACTTCGATATCCCGTTGATGGTCAAAGGCTCCGCTGCCATCCGGCAAAAAATCGACGAAATCGAAGGCAAGGGCCACGACGCGCAGCCGAAAGAGAAAGCGCTGTTGACCGTGCTGGAGATGGCGCTGGAGATGGTGGAGCGCGGCTTCCGGTTTGCCAACGTCGACCTGTATGAATCGGACGCGACACGCTTCCTGATCAAAGGCGACTCGCTGATTGCTCCGTTCAACGCTTTGCCAGGCTTGGGCACGAACGCTGCGATCAGCATCGTGGAGGCGAGAGAACAAGGAGAGTTTTTGTCGAAGGAAGACCTGCTGTCCCGTTCCCGCATCTCCAAGACGATTTTGGAGTATCTGGAGGAACAAGGCGCTCTGAAAGGACTGCCGGAATCGAACCAGCTGTCGCTGTTCTAGTCCGGCCTAGCGGGCCCGCGTATCCAAAGGTTGTCAGCGAAGGGCTGTTATGCTATAATTTTTTTGGAAATACTGGTTTTATACGCATGGCAGATCGAGAGTGGGGAAACCCACTCTTTCTTTCTGGTTACACCTCATGGTTCAAACGTAAAGGAGGTACTTGCTTGAGCAAGGTAACGGGCATCGTCACCGAACTGGTCACGCCCATTGTTGACGAATTGGGTTTGGAACTGGTTGACATCGAGTACAAAAAGGAAGGCAGCAACTGGTTTCTGCGCGTGTTTATCGACAATGAAACTGGCAACATCGACATCGATGACTGCAGCCTTGTCAGCGAGAAGCTGAGTCAAAAACTTGACGAAGTAGATCCGATTCCGACTGCATATTTTTTGGAAGTATCTTCGCCGGGTGCTGAGCGTCCGTTGCGCAAGGATAAGGATTTTACCAAAGCTGTCGGCAGGCATGTGCACATTACAACCAAAGAGCCGATAGAAGGAGCAAGCCAGTTCGAGGGCGAACTGATATCGTACGAGGACGGCAAACTGACTGTTAAAGAAGCGAAAAAAACGTACGTGATTTCCCAAGAGCAAATTGACACGGCACGAATGGCAATCGTTTTCTAGATTGCTGGTGGCCGGTGGGTAAGTAAAGGAGGAGGCAACGAAAGTCATGAACGGCGATTTTATCGAGGCTCTAGAAGCCATTGAGAGAGAGAAAGGCATCACCAAAGACGTGCTGATCGAGGCCATCGAAGCGGCTCTTATCTCTGGATACAAACGTAACTTCAACTCGGCCCAAAATGTACGGGTGGATGTAAATCGTCATTCAGGTATGGTTCGCGTGTATGCACGCAAAGAAGTGGTGGAAGAAGTTTTTGACCCGCGCCTGGAGATTTCCCAGGAAGCTGCCCAAGAAATCGATCCGAATTTTAGACTGGAAGATATCGTGGAAATCGAGGTTACGCCTCGTGACTTCGGACGAATTGCTGCACAAACCGCGAAGCAAGTGGTGACACAGCGCATTCGCGAAGCGGAGCGCGGCCTCATTTACAGCGAGTTTATCGAGCGCGAAGACGATATCGTTACAGGGGTTGTCCAACGCATGGACGCCCGCAATTATTACATCGATCTTGGCAAAGCGGAAGCTGTTATGCCGATCACCGAGAAAATGCCGTCCGAAGATTTCAAGTCGCAAGATCGCGTGAAGGCATACATCATTAAAGTAGAAAAAACCACCAAGGGTCCGCAAATCGTCGTTTCCCGTACTCATCCGGGACTTTTGAAGCGCCTCTTTGAATTGGAAGTGCCAGAGATTTACGATGGTGTGGTTGAAATCAAGTCCGTTGCTCGCGAAGCAGGCGACCGTTCCAAAATCGCTGTTCATTCCATCAACCCGGATGTAGATCCTGTAGGGGCATGTGTTGGTCCAAAAGGCATGCGCGTACAGACGATCGTCACCGAGCTGAAGGGCGAGAAAATCGACATCGTCCGCTGGTCTGAAGATCCGGCCGAGTACGTAGCCAACGCGCTCAGCCCGGCGAAAGTGCTTCACGTTGAAGTCAACCTCGCGGAAAAAGTAACCCGTGTCATCGTGCCGGATTACCAATTGTCGCTTGCGATCGGTAAACGTGGACAAAACGCTCGTCTCGCTGCCAAGCTGACTGGCTGGAAGATCGACATCAAGAGCGAATCCCAGGCAGATCAAGAAGGCATCGTCTACCCGAAAGAAGTAGAGGGCGATGAAGGAGTCGACAACGAATAGTCATGAAGCAAAAAAAGATCCCTTTGCGTAAATGCATTGTTTGCCAAGGAATGTTTCCGAAAAAGGAATTGATCCGTGTGGTCCGAACGCCGGCTGAAGAGATCGTCATCGATCTGACGGGAAAGGCGGCAGGACGCGGTACCTATGTGTGTCGGCAGGAAAGCTGTCTGAAGCCGGATGCGTTCGCATCGGGAAAATGGAAAAAAGTGCTGGAACGTGCCCTCAACATGTCCATCGCGGAAGAAAAGTATGACGCTTTTCGCGAGAAGTGGCTGGAGATGATGGGACGATGATCCCGAAGGCAGCTCAGCTGCTCGGAATTGCGATGCGCGCGAGAAAAATCGTGACAGGAGAGGAATTGGTCATTACGTCTATCCGCAATGGCCAGGCTCGTCTGGTTTTGCTCGCATCAGATGCATCAGACAATACCGCCAAAAAAGTCAAGGATAAATGTTCCTATTACGGGGTCTCATGTATAACCACAGGCGACCGACATTCATTGGGACACGCAATCGGAAAAGATGGGCGCGTTACCGTGGCGGTGACCGATGGGAAGTTGGCTGAAAGCATTCAGCGTCTGCTCACCTAACTTAGAAAGGGTGAAGTTTATTTGAAGACACGTGTGTATGAATATGCCAAACAGCACAACATGAGCAGTAAGGAAATCCTCAATTTGCTAAAGCGATTGAACATAGAAGTAGCAAATCATATGAGTATCATGGAAGAAGGGACGATTAAGCGGATCGAGGATCACATGGCCAAATTGCGCGCCGGTTCCAAGCCGGAAGGACGCAATACGCCAAGTGATGCAAGACCAAAGCCAATGGACGAACAACGACGCCCCAACGAATCCAGAGGACAGCAGACCCCGTCCCAGCAACAGCCGGGGCAAGGTCAGCAGTCACAAGCTGCCAAAAGCGATAGACAAAACGATCGCGGCGGTTTTGCTACCAGCAACAATCGTCCAGTCAACACCACAGCAAGTGGAAAACAGCCCGATCAGCAAAGTCCTCAACATGGAAAAAATCAGGGGAAGAATCAGGAGAGAAGACCAAACCATATGAGAAGTCAACCTGCGAAACCGAGTGACCGCAAACCGCAAAACCAACAACGACCACAAGGCCAAGGCCAACAAAGACCACAGAACCAACAGCAAAGACCGCAAAACCAACAGCGTCCTCCGCAACAGGCTGCTGCGACCAGCCAAACCGAGACGCGCACAGGTGATGAGTTTGAAGACAAAGTAAAACTCCCATCCAACGTCGGTATGGAAAAGCGCGAGAAAATCAAAAAAGCGCCGCAAACGCAAAAGACGTTTGAAGACAATAAAAAGAGCCAGCCTTTCCGTGGCGGCAATAACCGCAACAACCAAAACAACCGTCGTGGCGGCAATCACAACCAGCGCGGTGCCCAAAAAGCGCAGCGCCCTGTGATTGAACCACCAACGAAAATCACTTTTACCGATTCCTTGACAGTGAACGAGTTGGCTGTGAAACTGCGCAGAGAACCGGCGGAAATCATCAAAAAGTTGTTTAATTTGGGGATCATGGCAACGATCAACCAATATTTGGAACGCGAAGCGATTGAGTTGATCTGCGCTGACTACGGCGTAGAAGTGGAAGAAAAAATCATCATCGACGAGACAAACTTCGAAACGCTGGAAGAAGTAGATGCACCAGAAACCCTTTTGGAGCGTCCTCCGGTTGTTACCATCATGGGTCACGTTGACCACGGAAAAACGACTTTGCTCGACGCCATCCGCTCTACCAACGTAGTAGCAGGCGAAGCAGGCGGTATCACCCAGCACATCGGTGCTTACCAGGTAGAGATCAAAGGCAAGAAGATCACGTTCCTCGATACGCCTGGTCACGCGGCGTTCACAACGATGCGTGCACGCGGTGCGCAAATTACGGACATCACGATTCTCGTGGTTGCAGCCGATGACGGTGTTATGCCACAAACCATTGAAGCGATCAGCCATGCGAAAGCAGCGAACGTTCCGATCATCGTAGCTGTGAACAAGGTCGACAAACCGGAAGCCAACATCGACCGGATCAAGCAAGAACTGACCGAGTATGAACTGGTTGCAGAAGAATGGGGCGGCGAAACCATTTTCTCTCCTCTGTCTGCCAAACAGCGTACAGGTATCGAAGAATTGCTGGAGTACATTTTGCTCGTCGCAGAAGTTCAGGAGCTGAAAGCAAACCCTGACAAGCGCGCGCGTGGTACGGTAGTAGAAGCCGAGCTGGACAAAGGCCGCGGTCCTGTAGCGACCATCCTGGTACAGCAAGGAACACTGCGTGTCGGCGATCCGATCGTAGTCGGTTCTGCTTATGGCCGTGTTCGTGCGATGGTGAACGACAAAGGCCGTCGTCTGAAAGAAGCAGGCCCATCTACGCCAGTGGAAATCACAGGTTTGAACGATGTGCCGCAAGCTGGCGACCAGTTCCGCGTATTTGAAGACGAGAAAAAAGCTCGTGCGATCGGGGAAGCCCGCGCAGTCAAACAGCGCGAATCCGAGCGCCGCGAAAGCTCTCGCGTATCGCTGGACGATCTGTTCCAACACATTCAGGAAGGCGATATCAAAGAGCTGAACCTGATCGTAAAAGGCGACGTGCAAGGTTCTGTAGAAGCTCTGCGCGGTTCCCTGGAAAAGATCGACGTCAACGGTACCCGCGTGAAGATCATTCACACTGGTGTCGGAGCGATTACCGAGTCCGACGTAACCTTGGCGAACGCATCGAATGCCATCATCATCGGTTTCAACGTGCGTCCTGAGCCAAACGCTCGCAGCATGGCTGAACAAGAGAAGATCGACATTCGCCTGCACCGCGTTATCTACACCGTCATCGAAGAGATCGAGCAAGCCCTGAAAGGCATGCTGGACCCTGTTTACAAAGAAAACATCATCGGTCAGGCAGAAATCCGCGAAGTATTCAAAGTATCCAAAGTCGGAAACATCGCTGGTTGCTATGTAACCGAAGGCAAGCTGAGCCGTGATGCAGGTGCCCGTCTGATTCGCGAAGGCATCGTCATTTACGAAGGCAAGCTGGACACCTTGAAACGCTTCAAGGATGACGCTAAAGACGTAAACGCAGGTTACGAGTGCGGTCTGACCTTGGAACGCTTCCAAGACCTGAAAGTTGGCGACGTTGTCGAAGCTTTCGTCATGGTTGAAGTGAAGCAATAATGATAGCAGGGGTGCAGATCGAACTGTTTCTGCCCGCTTGCCAAAACTTGAAAGAAAAACGGGCCATCGTCAAAAGTCTGATTGCCAAGCTGCGAAGCCGTTTCAATGTCTCCGCAGCTGAGGTGGCTTATTACGAGCAGTGGCAGCGTACCGTGTTGGGTATCGCTGCCGTTGCTAATGAAATGTCATTTTTACAACAAGAAATGCAGGCTGTGGTGCGATTTGTGGAAAACCATCCCGATGCCGAGTTGATTCGGGTCGATACGGAATACTACGAATAGGACAGCCAGCGGAGGTGAGAGTAAATGAACAAAACACGGATTAGCCGCGTCGGTGAAGAAATCAAAAAAGAACTGAGCCTCGTTTTGCAGCGTGGATTGAAAGATCCTCGCGTCGGCTTTGTCACAGTAACGGATGTAGAAGTAAGCAGCGATCTTCAGCTTGCCAAAGTATTCGTCAGCATTTTTGGGTCTGAGGAAGAGCGCAAAGCCTCTCTGGCAGGACTGACAAAAGCAAAAGGCTACCTGCGTACCGAAATTGGCAAACGCGTGAAGCTGCGCCATATCCCTGATTTCGTCTTCAAGCTGGACGAGTCGATTGACTACGGTACCAAAATTGAGTCGATCCTGCGGGAAATCTCCACAGAAGGAGAGAAACAGGATGAATCGTAATCAAGCAACAGTAGAGGAAGCGGCCCGTTTTTTGCGGGAGCATAACCGCTTCCTGGTTCTTTCCCATATCAGTCCAGATGGCGATGCTACCGGCTCCGCACTGGGAGTCGTGCTCATGCTAGAGCAGCTGGGAAAAGAATACGTGGTGGTAAACGAAGGGGAAACGCCGCTCAAGTTCAACTTTTTGCCGCGTTTTGACCGCTTGCGGGACCTTCGCAAACAACCGCTTGCTGAAACATTTGAGGCCGTAATCGCCGTAGACTGTGCCGATGAGTCACGGATGGGCGATGTACGGTCTTTATTTGCTTCTGGAGCCGCTTTGTTGAATATTGATCATCATCCGACAAATGACGATTTCGGAACCGTCAATCTCGTTCGTCCGGAAGCGGCAGCTACGGCGGAGATTTTGTTCGATGTGGCAGAGCAGGCGGGGATTGCTTTTAACGAAGAACTCGCTCTGTGCATCTACACAGGGCTTTTGACGGACACAGGCGGTTTTCGCTATTCCAACACGACGCCGCGCGTCATGGAAATTGCCGCACGCTTGCTCAGCTATGGCGTGAAGCCGGGCGAGGTTGCGGAGCGCTGCCTGGAAGAGATCACTTTTGCCCATGTCAAAGTGTTGCGGCGTGCGCTGCAGACGCTGGAGCTGTCTCATGGAAGTCTCGTCGCTTCGATTGCCGTATCTGTCGGCGATTTTTCGGAAGCAAATGCCCAACGCGAGGATGCGGGTGGTCTGGTGAACTACTGCCGCAATATCGAGGGCGTCGAGGTAGGCGTTTCTTTTGTCGAGGCAGAGCCGGGAGTCGTCAAGGTGAGTATGCGCGCCCGCGATCGCGTCGACGTGTCTGCCATCGCCAAGCAGCTTGGCGGCGGAGGGCATGCCAAAGCATCCGGCTGCACGGTCAAGGGAACGATTGCAGAAGCGAAGCAAAAGGTATGGGACGTATTGGAACCAGCATTAGGAGTGAAACACGATGAGTAGCAACCATGGCGTGCTGGTAATCGACAAGCCGGCGGGTATGACCTCCCACGACTGCGTGGCGCGTATCCGTCGGCTGTATGGTACAAAAAAAGTCGGGCATACGGGAACACTCGATCCGGATGTGACCGGAGTGCTCCCGATATGTGTCGGGAACGCTACCCGGCTGGTGGAGTATTTGCAAGAACTGCCCAAGCGCTATTCGGTGGTCATGCGCCTCGGCTCCGCGACTACGACGGAGGACGCTTCGGGAGAGCTGCTGGAACAGGCGCAAGTAGACGCTGCGTCCATTACGCAGGAGCGCATCGAAAGCTTGTTTGCCTCCTTTTTGGGTGAAATCGAACAAGTGCCGCCGATGTTTTCAGCCGTCAAAGTAAACGGAAAGCGTCTTTACGACTTGGCGCGAGAAGGCACTGTGATTGAGAGACAGGCGCGCAAAGTTACGCTTTACGAGTTGACGCTTCACGAGATCAAGACAGACCAAGACTATGTCGACATCTCTTTCTCCTGCACGTGCTCGAAAGGTACATACATGCGCACCTTATGTGTTGACCTCGGACGCTCTCTGGGGTATCCTGCCCATATGAAGCTGCTTCGGCGAATCAAGAGCGGTCCGTTCATGGAAGGGGAGGCGATTCCTCTTCAGGAACTGGAGGAGCGGGCTGCCAATGGGGAGGATCTCTCCCGTTATCTTGTCTCCATCCCACAGGCGATTTCATTTTTGCCGTCTTATCAGGTCAAGCCGGAGCGAACCCGCGCGGTACGCAACGGACTGGCGACTGCACTGCCGGGTGTAACGGCCGAGGTTGGCAGCTTGATCTGCCTGTTTGCAGGGGAAGAGCTGCTTGGCATTCATCGCGTGTGCCGTGGGGACAAAGGTCTTTTCGCCAAAGCAGAAAAAGTCTTTCCAGCCGAGGTGTAAACCGTGAAAACGATCTCCCTGACCTATCCACTACCGAATGAATTGCAAGCGAAGCCGTGCGCAATTGCACTTGGCTACTTCGATGGTGTACATATTGGACATCGCCGAGTCATTCAAAAGGCGATTGATACAGCAAAAGCGAACGGATGGGAAAGTACCGTTCTGACTTTTGACCCTCATCCGCGCGAGGTTCTTGGGCAGAGCGGCTATACGAGCTACCTGACTCCTCTGTCGGACAAACTGGAACAATTCGAGAAGATGGGGGTAGACACGACGTATGTCATGAAGTTCGATATCGGGTTTGCTGCGGTTTACCCGGAGGACTTCATTACCGAGTGCATGCTCCCGCTCGCTTGCCAGCATGTTGTGGTCGGATTTGATTACACTTTTGGATACAGAGGAATGGGAACGGCCCACACGCTGCAGGAGATGAGCAAAGGCCGCTATGGCCTCGACATCATCAGCCCGGTTAACCGCTTGGGCGAAAAAGTGAGCAGCACGATCATTCGCGAGTATCTCCACCACGGCAACGTAGAGCAAGTGCGTCACCTGCTTGGCCGTCCGTACAAGGTTCGCGGCAAAGTCGTGCACGGCGACAAGCGCGGGCGCACAATCGGCTTCCCTACAGCAAACGTTCGGGTCAACGCTCCGTATTTGATCGGCAAAAACGGCGTGTACGGAGTGCGGTTTACAGTCGATGCGAAAAGCTACTACGGGGTCATGAATGTGGGAATCAAGCCTACGTTTGAACTGGAGAAAAAAGAAAAATCGCTAGAAGTACACATTTTCGAGTTCTCTGGTGAGATTTACGACAAAGAGGTAGAAGTAGAGTTCCTCTTCTATATCCGCGAAGAGCAAAAATTCGCTGGTGTGGAAGCTCTGATTGCGCAAATTGGCCGGGATGTAGACGCGGCGAAGCAAAAGTTTGCGAGCGGAGTCTCGTAAAACGAATCTCTTTGCTTTTTCAAAAATGGTATGCTATAATTCAAAACGTTGTACAGATAACCGCAGCTTGGCTGTCCGATGCTCACCGACGGCAGACTCGGCTAACGGGATATAAAAAAAGGAGGTGAGTCATGATGGCATTGTCTCAAGAGCGTAAAACTCAACTGATTCAAGAGTTCCGTACTCATGACAACGACACCGGTTCTCCGGAAGTTCAAATCGCTATCTTGACCGAAAACATTAACAACCTGAACGGACACTTGCGTACGCACAAAAAAGATCACCACAGCCGTCGTGGTCTGTTGAAAATGGTAGGTCAACGCCGTAACCTGTTGACATACTTGCGTGAAGCAGATGTTCAACGCTATCGTTCGGTTGTAGACCGTCTGGGTCTGCGCCGCTAGTCAGCGTTTTGCAAAAAGCGGGTTCTTCCCGCTTTTTCTATCGTGTAGGGGAGCTTGGCACATCTGTTGTCAGGCTCTCTGAAACGATACAAATAAAGTGATTCAAGCGTGATGAAAATGGCTTCAAAAGAAGCTTTTTTTATTATCCAAAATGACTGCCAAAGCTCACCATTTAATTTTCATGGTGGCAGGAAATAATACATACAGGTAGAAAACAAAGTGTAGATATGCACATTGTCGTGAAGGAGGACTGCTAGCATCATGGAGCAACAATACCGTACATACGATTTTGAACTGGCAGGCCGCAAGCTGACCCTGGAATTTGGCAAAATGGCCAAACAGGCTCACGGATCGGTTCTGGTTCGGTACGGCGATACGGCAATCCTGTCTGCAGTTACAGTCTCGAAAGAGCCAAAAGCTCTTGATTTTTTCCCGTTGACTGTTAACTATGAGGAACGTCTCTATGCAGTCGGAAAAATTCCCGGCGGCTTTATTAAAAGAGAAGGTCGTCCAAGCGAAAAAGCGATTTTGGCAAGCCGCTTGATTGACCGCCCAATTCGTCCCCTTTTCGCAGAAGGATTCCGTAACGACGTACAAATTGTCAATACTGTTCTGTCGGTTGATCAGGACTGCTCACCGGAAATCGCCGCTATGATCGGTACGTCTGCCGCTCTTTGCGTTTCCGAAATTCCGTTTGAAGGTCCGATTGCCGGTGTCATCGTTGGGCGCATTGACGGCGAGTTCATCATCAACCCGACTGTGGAGCAGGCAGAAAAAAGCGATATTCACCTCGTAGTCGCAGGTACACACAAAGCGATCAACATGGTCGAGGCTGCCGCAAATCAAGTGCCGGAGTCTGTCATGCTCGAAGCAATCATGACAGGTCACGAGGTTATCAAGAAGCTGGTTGAGTTCCAAAACCAGATCGTGGCAGAAATCGGCAAAGAAAAAATGGAAGTCATCCTGCATGAAGTCGATCCGGAAATCGATCAGGCTGTGCGCGCATTTGCAGAAGCACGTCTGAAAGAAGCGGTTCGGATTGAAGAAAAGCAGGCTCGTTACGACGCGATTGACGCGATCAAGGACGAGACGAAAGAGCATTTCGCTGCCAAAGATCCGGAAAACTATCCGGAGCAGGAAAAGATGATTGGCGAAGTGTTGGGCAACATCGTCAAAGACGAAGTTCGCCGCCTCATTACCGAAGAAAAAGTTCGTCCGGATGGACGGGCTCTTGGCGAAATTCGCCCGCTTTCCAGCGAGACAAGCATCTTGTCCCGTACGCACGGTTCCGCGATGTTCACCCGTGGTCAAACACAAGCTTTGAGCGTGTGCACGCTTGGGGCGCTGGGTGATGTGCAAATCCTGGACGGACTCGGTCTGGAAGAGTCGAAGCGATTCATGCACCACTACAACTTCCCGCCATACAGCGTAGGTGAAGCTCGTCCACTGCGTCCTCCAGGCCGTCGTGAAATCGGGCACGGAGCGTTGGGTGAGCGCGCGATTGAGCCGATCATTCCATCTGAACACGAGTTCCCGTACACGATCCGACTGGTTTCCGAAGTCATCGAGTCCAACGGTTCGACGTCGCAAGCTTCCATTTGCGCGAGCGTATTGGCTCTGATGGATGCAGGGGTGCCGATCAAAGCACCTGTAGCAGGTATCGCAATGGGCTTGATCATGAGCAAGGACGAACAGTCTTTCTCGATCTTGACAGACATCCAAGGCATGGAAGACCACCTGGGCGATATGGACTTCAAAGTGGCTGGCACCGAAGCGGGTGTAACCGCGATCCAGATGGATATCAAAATTTCCGGGATCAACCGCGAAATCTTGGAGCAAGCTTTGGAGCAAGCGCGTGAAGGTCGTTTGCACATCCTGAAGCATATGATGAGCACCATTTCCAAACCGCGTGAAGAGCTGTCTCCTTATGCGCCTAAGATATTGACTATGTCGATCAATCCGGAGAAAATCCGTGATGTCATCGGCCCACAAGGTCGCGTCATCAACAAGATTATCGAAGAAACCGGCGTAAAAATCGACATCGAGCAAGATGGACGAGTCTTCATCGCTTCGATCAATCACGAAGCGAATCTGCGTGCCAAACAAATCATCGAGGACCTGGTTCGCGAGGTCGCTGTCGGCCAGATTTATCTGGGAACCGTCAAGCGCGTAGAGAAGTACGGAGCGTTCATCGAGCTGTTTGCAGGCAAAGAAGGCTTGTGCCATATCTCCCAATTGGCAGAAGAACGCGTAGCCAAGACGGAAGACGTAGTTGCTGTTGGCGACAAGGTGCAAGTGAAGGTGACAGAGATTGACGATCAAGGTCGCATCAATCTGTCCCGCAAAGCTGTACTCAAAGAGCAAGCTGCGGCTCAGGCCGAAAATGCTCCGACCCAAGCAGAATAATCAACAAACAAAAGGCTTCGTCACTCGAAGAAATTCGTGTACGGAAGCTTTTTTCTTTTGGCCAAAAATGTCTAAGTCACTCGGTATGCTCATACATTGGACAAAGAGAGACTTGTACGTACATAAGGAGGGCTGGCTCCACGATGGCGGAAAGAAAGAGCAGGCTTTGGGTTACGGTCTTTGTCGCAGTCGGAATGATCATGCTGCTGCAATACCAGCCAATTCACGAATATATCAGCTTTGTGAAAAAGGAACAGACCGTAACGGCGGAAAAAATTTTGGATGAAAAAGAACGGTTGCGCGCCCAGGTGGAGAAGTGGAAAGCCGAGCGGGATGAAGCGCCGATCGACGCGGTCATTGATCCGACATGGAAAGCCATTCCCGGCTACAACGGGCGAATCGTCGATGTGGACGCTTCCGTCGAGAAAATGTTGGCAACGGGAGTAGCAGGACCGGAAATGTTGGTATATAAAGAAGTACCTCCCGCGATTTCACTTGACCAGCTTGGAGCACAGCCGATCTATCGCGGAAATCCGAAAAAGCCGACGATCTCCTTCATGATAAATGTGGCCTGGGGCAACGAATATTTGGACTCCATGCTGGATACGTTGGATAAGCATCAAGTGAAGACGACGTTTTTTCTGGATGGCTCGTGGGTCAAACGCTATCCGGAAGAGGCGAAAAAAATTGCAGCGCGCGGACACGAGATTGGCAACCATGCCTACTCGCACCCTGACATGAGCACCCTGGGCACGCAGCGCATCCATCAAGAGATCAGTCGGACACAGGAGATCATCACCAAGACGCTGGAGATCAAGCCCATCTTGTTCGCCCCTCCTTCGGGTGCATTCAACAAGCAGGTGGTTCAAATTGCCCACTCCTCGTACCAGATGAAGACGATTATGTGGACGGCGGATACGGTAGACTGGAAAAAGCCTTCTCCCAGCCTCGTGATTAAAAAGATCAGCGGTTTGATGAGCAACGGAACATTGGTGCTGATGCACCCGACAGCCGCGTCACAGGCGAGTCTCGACCAGTTGCTGACAATCGCCAAGAAAAAGGGGCTTCAGCCCGTCACCGTCTCGGAAGTTTTGTCCAGCCGCCGACTCCCGTGATGGGAAAACAAGCTCATTTATTGTGGAGACAAAAGAAGTTTGCTATAGTTAGACGTGTTTACAGCCATTTCCCGGAAGTTGCGGATAGAGAGATGATCAACCGAGGAGGATTTGCGTGATACAACGTCATACATGTGAAAACGGTCTTCGAATTGTGACGGAAAAAATTCCGTCCGTTCGCTCTGTTGCTTTGGGCATCTGGGTGGGGACCGGTTCGAAATATGAACAGGAGAAAAACAACGGGATTTCCCATTTTCTTGAGCATATGTTTTTTAAAGGTACAAGTACCCGGTCTGCGAAAGAAATCGCGGAGACTTTTGATGAGATCGGCGGAAACGTAAACGCATTCACATCGAAAGAGTACACCTGCTATTATGCGCGAGTGCTCGACCAGCACGCACCGATCGCGTTAGACGTGCTTTCCGATATGTATTTCCACTCTGTCTTCGACGCAGAGGAACTGGAAAAAGAAAAAAATGTCGTCATTGAAGAAATCAGCATGTACGAGGATACGCCTGACGATCTTGTGCACGATTTGATTGCCAGGGCTACTTACAGCAAACACCCGCTCGGCTACTCGATTTTGGGTACGGAAGACGTCCTGCGCAGTCTGAAACGCGACGATTTGCTGAGCTACATCGACGCCCACTACCTTCCGTCCAATACAGTGGTGACGGTAGCAGGGAACTTTGATGACAACCTCATTGAAGAGATCAAGAAGCGCTTCAGCGGCTTTTCGCGCCAAGGCAAGCTGGCGCCTCTGTCAGAACCCGAGTTTGCTGCGAATGTGATCGCCCACAACAAAGCGACTGAGCAGGCGCACTTGTGCCTGTCCCTGCCAGGGTTTAAAGTCGGTCACCCGGATGTGTACTCGCTCATTTTGCTGAACAACGTATTGGGAGGCAGCATGAGCTCGCGTCTCTTCCAGGAAATTCGCGAAGAGCGGGGATTGGCATACTCGGTCTATTCGTACCATTCTTCCTACAAGGAAGCGGGAACTTTCACTGTGTATACGGGCACAGCGCCTGAGCACGTGGGTCAAGTGTTCGATATCGTGACAAACGTCCTGCGCGATGTGGCTGACCGCGGCATCTCCGACAAAGAGCTGAACAAAGGAAAAGAGCAGCTGAAAGGCAGCCTGATGCTCAGCCTGGAAAGCACCAACAGCCGGATGAGCCGCCTTGGCAAAAACGAGCTGCTCCTGGAACGCCACCTCAATCTGGACGAGATCATCGCCAAAATCGACCGCGTCTCGCACGAATCTGTCCTGGCTGTCGCGCAGGAGCTGTTCCGCTCGAAGCTGGCGATGGCGATGGTAAGCCCGCTTGAGGGATACCCTGCCAACGTGAAAAACGACATTTTGCTATAGCTTTTCCCTTTGCGAAAAATCCGGCATAGCCCGGATTTTTTTGCGTATATCAACAGTAACGCAAACAAGGACAAAGGGGGGCTTGGCCAATGCGGCTTAGCGAACTGGGCGGCAAAGAAATCATCGGCTTGGACAACGGGGAAAAAATGGGGGTGATCAGCGACTCCGACCTCGTCATCCAGCCGGAAAACGGCGCGATTCAGTCGATCATTTTGCCAGGCAGCAGCTTTTTTGGCTTCGGCAAAAAACGCGAAGACCTGGTGATCCCGTGGAGCTCCATCGTGAAAATCGGTCCGGACATGGTCATCGTCTCGCTCGGACAAGAAGAGACACAGGCTTCGCAAAAGTAGGCTCTGCTGTCACCGAAGTAGCGCAAGCCGAATAGGATGGGGGTAGAGCGCACGGACTTCCGACAACTTTTTCAAAAGGAAAACCTTTGCGTTCCGATCATTTAATGCAGTAAAATGTGTGGAAAGGGGAACGCAGCATGCTAACGGGCATACATGTTGCCTTCATTGGCGGAGACGCTCGCCAGCTGGAAGTCATCAAGCGATGCATTCAGCTGGACGCCAGTGTCACGTTAGTTGGCTTCGACAACCTGGAAAGCAATTTTACAGGGGCAACGAAGAGACCATTAACATGCGATGTGTTGAAAGACGTGGACGCCCTCATCCTGCCCATCGTAGGAACCGATGACCAAGGCTTTGTGGAAAGCATTTTTTGCTCCAAACAAATGCAGCTTCTGGATCAACACGTGGAGAGCTTGCCTAAGCATTGTGTGGTATATACGGGAATGGCTAAACCTTACCTGAAAAAACTGTTGGCATCCAAGCAAGTTCCGCTTGTGGAACTGCTGGATCGAGATGACGTAGCCATATACAACTCCATCCCTACTGTGGAGGGAGCGCTGATGATGGCGATTCAAAATACGGATATCACGATTCATGGATCTTCGTCAATTGTTTTGGGATTGGGACGAACAGGTTTGTCTATGGCCCGGGCCCTGCATGCACTGGGAGCCCGTGTAAGAGTGGGGGCTAGGCGTCAGGAACACTTGGCACGCATCTATGAGATGGGATTGACTCCCTTCCCGATCAGTGAGCTAAAGCAACAAGTCACGAATGCTGATTTCATTTTTAATACCATCCCGCAGCTACTACTCACGGCAGAGGTAATCGCTCAAATGCCGCAGTCGGCGTTTATTCTCGATCTTGCCTCCAAACCGGGAGGGACAGATTTTCGATACGCCGAAAGAAGAGGCATTAAAGCGCTTCTCGCTCCCGGATTGCCTGGAATCGTTGCACCGAAAACCGCAGGGCAGATTTTGGCCCAGACTTTGTCTCGTCTCATTGCGGAGCAGAGGAAAACCAGGGGGGAGTCATCATCATGAGCAGTCTGCAGGGGAAGACCATTGGTTTCGGATTGTCTGGATCGCATTGCACGTTTGAAGAGACGATGCCGCAGATCAAGCGATTTGTGGATGCTGGAGCAAGAGTCATCCCGATTGTTTCGAATACAATCATGACGACGGATACGCGTTTTGGCACCTCGCAAAGCTGGCAGCAGCAAATCAAGGATTTGACAGGGGAGGAACTGATTTCAACGATTCCCCAGGCAGAACCTTTGGGCCCTTCAAAATTGTTGGACGTTATGTTGATTGCACCATGCACAGGCAGCTCGACCAGCCGCCTGGCAAACGCGATTACCGACAGCGCCGTCCTCATGGCGGCCAAAGCGACCATGCGCAATTTGCGACCGCTTGTCATCGCAATCTCCACGAACGATGGTTTGGGATTAAATGCTGCCAATATTGCCAAGCTGTTGGCGGCGAAGAATATCTATTTCGTGCCATTCGGGCAGGATGCTCCGGATAAAAAGCCAAACTCGCTCGTAGCCCGCATGGATCTGTTACTGGAAACATGCGAGGCAGCATTGGAAGGTAGGCAATTGCAACCCTTGCTCATCGAAAGGTTCAACTACTAAACAAAACGACAGAAAAAACAATTTACCTGCTTTTTTGCGATTAGGAGGAGAGTAAGAGATGGCTAACCAACTGACTTACAATGTAGCAGTAGTCGGTGCGACTGGCGCAGTCGGACAACAAATGATTCGCTTGCTGGAAGAGCGCAACTTCCCCATTAAACAGCTCAAGCTGCTTGCTTCTGGACGTTCTGCCGGCAAGACGGTCACGTTCAAGGGACAAGAAGTTGTCCTGGAAGAAGCAACTCCTGATAGCTTTGCGGGAATCGATTTTGCCTTGTTTAGCGCGGGTGGCTCCGTGAGCAAGGAACTGGCTCATCATGCAGTGCGCCACGGTGCTGTCGTCATTGACAATACCAGCGCGTTCCGGATGGACCCGGATGTTCCTCTGGTGGTGCCTGAAGTAAACATGGATGCCGCTCTCGCCCATAATGGAATCATTGCGAATCCGAACTGCTCCACCATTCAGATGGTAGCCGCTCTGAAACCCTTGTATGATCGTTTTGGAATAGACCGCATTATCGTTTCTACTTACCAGGCAGTTTCTGGCGCAGGCCAATCGGCAATCAATGAGTTGCACGAACAGAGCCGCGACGTGCTTGACGGCAAAGAGGCACAATGTCAGGTTCTGCCTGTTGGCAAGCTGCCTGTTCACCATCAAATTGCCTTTAACGCGATTCCGCAAATTGATGTGTTTACCGACAACGGTTTTACTTACGAAGAGATGAAAATGGTGAATGAAACCAAAAAAATCTTCGGTGATGACACGGTGCTGGTTTCTGCCACATGCGTACGCATTCCGGTCGTTTACGGACACAGTGAGTCGGTATACGTCGAATTGAAACAGGATTACGACCTGAACGAAGTAAAAGCACTCTTGGAAAACGCCCCTGGCGTAGTGGTGGTAGACGCGCCGCAAGAACAGCAGTATCCTCTGGCTACGGATGCTACTGGCAAGCTGGATATTTTTGTCGGCCGCTTGCGTCGTGATCTCCATCACCCTCGAGGACTGCATATGTGGATCGTATCTGACAACCTTCTCAAAGGTGCAGCATGGAATACAGTACAAATCGCTGAAGAACTCATCAAAGCAAGAGCATAGGGGAGAGGTTTGTGAAGATTCTCGTCCAGAAGTTCGGTGGTTCTTCCTTGACGACGGAAGATTGCCGGATGCGGGCAATCTACCATATAGAAAAGGCGATCGACGAAGGCTATGCCCTCGTCGTTGTCGTATCGGCCATGGGGCGCAAGGGTGACCCATATGCAACCGATACTCTTTTGCAGTTGGTTCGCTCCAATGGGAACCAACTGCCCCGTCGTGAAATGGATATGCTGATGCATACGGGGGAAATCATCTCCGCTACAGTCATGTGCAGCATGTTGAACGCGCGTGGAATCAAAGCGACGATTTTGACAGGCGGTCAGGCCAACATCGTGACCAGCGACGATTTTACCAACGCGCAAATTACGACCATTGACCCGAGCCGCATTTTGCAAGACTTGCAAGCGGGTCAAGTGGTGATCGTTCCCGGGTTTCAGGGAAGGACGGTCGATTGGGAAATTACGACGCTCGGCCGCGGCGGCAGCGACACGACAGCAACAGCGCTCGGCGTTGCCCTGCAAGCGGAAATGGTGGACATTTTTACCGATGTGGAAGGCATCATGACAGCGGACCCGCGGATCGTCGAAGAAGCGCAGCCGCTGGAAATGGTGACTTACACGGAAATTTGCAACATGGCTCACCTCGGAGCAAAAGTCATCCATCCACGAGCGGTAGAAATCGCGATGCAGGCCAACGTGCCGATTCGTGTCCGCTCTACGTTTTCGGACGACCCTGGTACACTTGTGACGACCATGCTGGAGATCGGCAAAAAAGGCTACTCGGTTCAGGACAGAGTCGTCATGGGGATCGCCCACGTGCCGAATATTACGCAGATCAAGGTAGCCAACAAGGAAGGGTACTACGATACACAGCTGCAAGTTTTCAAAACCATGGCAACCAATAATATCAGTGTCGATTTCATCAACGTGAATCCGTTAGGGGTTGCTTACACGGTTCACGATGAGATGGGAGCCAAAGCAGCCGAGCTGCTGACGGACATGGGATATGAGCCGCAGCTCTTGCCGCATTGCGCGAAAGTGTCGGTAATCGGGGCAGGAATGACGGGAGTGCCGGGCGTCATGGCACAAATCGTAGAGGCATTGACGCAGGAAGACATCCAGATTCTTCAGTCAGCTGACTCCCATACGACCATCTGGGTTTTGGTGCATGAGATGGATATGGTGCGGGCCGTACGCGCCTTGCATCAGCAGTTCAATCTCCATGCCCACCATATGTGAGCGATCTTATCTTCATTTTTGATGCCTACTGATCACAACAAGAGGAGTTGGAAAGCTAGTGGCACGTTTTGGTCGGCTTGTTACCGCGATGGTAACGCCTTTTAATGAACAATTACAGATCGATTTCGATAAAACGGAACGCCTGATCGATCACCTGATCGCAAACGGAACGACAGGGATCGTGCTGAGCGGCACAACTGGCGAATCGCCGACGCTCTCCCGTGCGGAGAAGCTGGAGCTGTTTCGCCACGCAGTCGCTTATGCAAAAGGGAAGTGCCATATTATCGCTGGAACAGGCAGCAATGACACCGCAGCGAGCATCGAGTTCACCGAGGCTGTTCAATCGATTGGCGTAGATGCCGTGATGGTCGTTGCTCCTTACTACAGCAAGCCGTCTCAGGAGGGCCTGTACGCTCATTTCAAAGCGCTGGCAGAGTCCACAGAGCTTCCGGTCATGCTGTACAACGTGCCGGGCCGTTCTGTCGTGAATATGACTGCGGAGACGACCTTGCGCTTGGCCCAGCTGCCCAATGTGGTCTGCATCAAAGAAGCATCCGGCAATTTGAGCCAAATGGCGCAAATTATCGAGCATGCTCCGGAAGGCTTTGAGCTGTACAGCGGTGATGACGGACTGACTTTGCCGATTTTGTCCATTGGCGGAGTGGGGATTGTCAGTGTAGCCAGTCACGTTGTCGGCCGGCAAATGACGGAGATGATGGACGCTTTTTTCCAGGGCAACCATGCGGAAGCGGCGAGCATTCATCGCAAGCTCGTGCCTGTGTTCGACGGACTGTTCGCTTATCCAAGTCCTGGGCCGACAAAAGTCGCTCTGGAAAAACTGGGAGTAGCCACTGGTGGAGTTCGTCTGCCATTGGTCGAGCTGAACGAACAGGAAAAAGCGTTTGTCCACTCCTTGTTCGCCTAAGAAGCCCAATAACAAGAAGACCAAGAGCCATTCCATAAACGGGATGGCTCTTTTTCCTTGTGTTCAGGTTTTCACTTCGGGTATAATGAAAACAAGTGATTTGGGGCGGTTTTTTTGAGTGGACATGACAACTAAATATAGGAGGTTACACGTTTGGCAAAGTCGAATCACTCTGTTCTCATTTTCGCCCTGGGCGGAGTCGGCGAAATTGGGAAGAATATGTACGTGGTACAAAGCGGGGACGACATCGTAGTGATTGATGCCGGATTGAAATTCCCGGAAGAGGAAATGCTGGGAATTGACATGGTGATTCCGGATATCACCTACTTGGAAGAGAACCGTGATAAAGTTCGGGGTATTATTATTACGCATGGACACGAAGACCACATCGGCGGCCTCAGCTACGTGCTGAAGCATTTGAAAGTCCCGGTTTATGCGACAAAACTTACCCTCGGTCTGATTGATGCAAAATTGAAAGAAGCGGGTATTCTAAACGAAACGAAACGAGTATTGATCAACAGTGATTCAGAGGTTGTCCTCGGGAAAATGAAAGCGACCTTTTTCCGGGTGAATCACAGTATCCCGGATTGCGTGGGAGTATGCCTGGACACACCGGAAGGCTACGTCGTCCACACCGGGGACTTCAAGTTCGATCAAACACCAATCAATAACCAGGCAGCCGACTTGGCCAAAATGGCGATGATTGGCGATCGTGGAGTGCTGTGCCTGTTGTCGGACAGTACCAATGCAGAACGTCCAGGATTTACCGGATCGGAGCGCTCTGTTGGCATCGCGATCAAGGATGTTTTCAGCAAGGCGACGGGACGCATCGTCGTTTCTACCTTCGCATCCAACGTTCACCGCATTCAGCAGGTCGTGGATGCAGCGGTGCAGTTCAACCGCAAGCTGACGGTTGTTGGCCGAAGCATGCAAAATGTCATGAATATCAGCAGAGAGCTGGGTTATTTGTTCGTTCCGGACGGCTTGATTGTCGAGAGCGACGAAATCAACAAGCTGCCTGCTGAGCAAGTCGTTATTTTATCTACTGGAAGCCAAGGAGAGCCAATGTCTGCGCTCACACGCATGGCCCGATCCGCCCATCGGAAAATTGACATCCTTCCAGGAGATACGGTCATCATCGCAGCGACCCCGATTCCGGGGAATGAAAAGTATGTTGCACGCACGATTGACCAGCTTTCGAGAATTGGCGCTGACGTCATTTATGGCGGCCATGGACCAAACGGAACCGTCCACGTCTCCGGTCATGGCAGCCAGGAAGAGTTGCGCCTGATGTTGAATTTAATGAAGCCTAAGTACTTTATTCCTGTTCACGGCGAATACCGGATGCTCAAAACGCACTCGCTCCTCGCTGAACAGGTTGGCATCCCGGAGGAGAACATCTTTTTGCTGGATAACGGCGACACGGTGGAAATCTCCGGTGGACGGGCGCGTTACGGCCCGAAAGTCCACGCGGGCAATGTCCTGATCGACGGCCTCGGTGTCGGCGATGTAGGAAACATCGTACTTAGAGATCGCAAATTACTGTCACAAGATGGCATACTGGTAGTTGTCGTTACACTCAGCAAACAAAATGGCACGATTCTTTCTGGTCCAGACATCATCTCTCGCGGTTTCGTCTATGTGCGTGAATCCGAGGAATTGCTGGATGAAGCGAATCGCATAGTGACCCAAACACTTGTCAAGTGCATGGAAGAAAACGTAAATGAATGGTCATCCCTCAAAAACAATGTAAAAGAATCGTTGGGACGTTACCTGTACGAACAAACTCGTCGCCGTCCGATGATCTTGCCGATTATCATGGAAGTGTAAGCAAGCAAAGAGTCAGGAATCCTCTGTAACCACAGGGGTTCCTGGCTTTTTTTGGCTTGCCCGGGCGCATGATTTTCCCACCTGCTATCCATACTACAGAGGAAAGGGAGGGAGTATCATCCATGTCGAAGCAACCATACAACCAATTTTTAAATAAGCCCCCATTTGCAAGCACAGCACTGAACAATAACAAAGGCCCAGCGCCACAAAGCTCACCTCCGGAAGAGCAGGAGCCTGCCGTTGCTCCGCCTGAAGCGCCTGCGCAGGAAGATCCGAAGAAAAAGCTCTTGGACTCCATCACCCAGCTGGGGCAAACGAATGTTCCGCAACTGGAAAGCAATATTTATTGTATGACCATTATCGGGCAAGTAGAAGGGCATATTCAGCTGCCTCCGCAAAACAAGACGACCAAGTACGAACACCTCATTCCGCAGCTCGTGGCAGCCGAGCAGAACAACAAAATCGAAGGCGTACTCGTCATTTTGAACACGGTCGGGGGAGACGTTGAAGCAGGGCTGGCGATCGCCGAGATGGTGTCGTCGATGTCCAAGCCGGTCGTGACGCTCGTTCTTGGCGGCGGCCACAGCATTGGCGTGCCGATTGCAGTTGCCGGCTCGTATTCTTTTATCGCGGAGACAGCCACGATGACGATTCATCCGATCCGCTTGACTGGCCTTGTGATCGGCGTGCCGCAAACGTTTGAATACCTGGACAAAATGCAGGATCGCGTCGTCAGCTTTATCGCACGCCACTCCAACATCTCCGAAGAAAAGTTTCGCGAGTTGATGACGCGCACAGGCGAGTTGACTCGTGACATCGGAACAAACGTCATCGGTGTCGATGCCGTCAAGTACGGCTTGATCGATGAGGTCGGAGGCTTGGGCAAGGCGTTGAAAAAGCTGAATGAGCTGATCGAGAAAGCACGCAGCGGGGAGGAGCGCGTTCTCCAATGATTTTGTACTCGATTATCCCGACGGAAACGGTATTTGCCAATATGGAGCAGGTCGAAAAGCAGGAGCTGGAAGAAATTACGAACGGTCACGCGACGATGCTGGTAGAGCGCACCGGACCGTATGAAGGAAGAATTGTCCGTTTGATCAGTCCAGACCCGCAAGATTATTTGAAACCGCACTATGCCCCTGGACAAAAAGTTCAATTTCGCCCCGAATGGCTCGTCTAAGAAGTCCTGTATTTCTATGAATTTCCTGTGTTATACTAATTGTGTACGAACAGCAGCCGAACAAAATACGGCTGCCTTTTTACCATTTTGTACATATCTGGAAAAAGCACAAGAAGGAGGCGTGCCATTGAGTAGAAGAAAAAAAGAGCGGTCGCAAGCGGCATTGGCCTCAGTTGTCAAAATAGAGCTGCTGGGACTGCTCATTATTGTGCTGTCCTTGATCGGACTGCTCGAAAGCGGGTGGCTGGGCAAAAACGTTCTGGCTTTTCTGTTCCGCTTTATTGCGGGCTCCTGGGATTTCTTGCTCCCGGTGCTGATGATTGTCATGGCTGTGTTCATGATGTTTACCCGCCAGGCACCGCGCTTGACGTATCGCGTGCTTGGTATCGTGCTGATCATGGTGGCGATTTTGACCTGGGACCACATGATTTTGTACAAGCAGATCACGGCAGACGGCAAGTTCGCGGAGCAGAGCATCATCCGCGTGACCTGGGACCGGGTCTGGCTGGATCACAGTCAAAAAGTATCCACAACCGGAGTAGGCGGAGGCATGGTAGGCGCTCTGTTCTTTGCCGTCACGAACGGTCTGGTCGGGACGATCGGGACGGGCTTGATGATCGTCTTTTTGTTCCTCGTCGGCCTCATGTTTCTGTTCAATCTGTCTTATGTGAACATTGTGATGTTTCTCCGCGACAAAATGGCGCTTTTTTACGGAAAAGCAAAGGAGACCGTCAAAGACTCCGTGCAGCTTTTGCAGGAAGAGAGCGAGCGCAGAAAACAAGCGACGAAGGAAGCCGACGAACAACGCAAGCAAAAGCTGGCAGAGACCGCCGATCAAGAGGCGACTCCGCTACCTGTTAGAGAGATCAGGACGGCGCACGATGAGCAGGCAAATGAACAGCTCGTCATCCCGGTGATTCGCGACTTTGCCGACCGGATTGCTCTGGGGGATGAAGAGACTGTAGAGCCAGCCGCAGCAGCACGTCCGGCGAAGACTGCCACAGCGCAAGCGACACAGGAAATTACGTTTGCCCTGGAGGGAGACGAAGAGATTTTCGGGACGCTGGAGACAGCAGAAGAACAGCCAGCCGCACCTTATGAGCTGCCGAGCTTGCAGATGCTCGCCAGACCGCGCCAAGCAGGTACAGCCAAAGACGTCGATCACACCTCGAATGCGGCCAAGCTTGTGCAGACGCTAAAAAGCTTCGGCGTCAGCGCGACGGTTTCCGAAGTGCACCGCGGGCCAGCAGTCACCCGGTACGAGGTTCAGCCTGCCACCGGGGTAAAAGTGAGCAGAATTGTCAGTTTGACAGACGATTTGGCCTTGGCTCTGGCTGCCAAAGACATTCGTATCGAAGCTCCGATTCCAGGGAAGTCGGCAATCGGGATTGAGGTACCGAACTCCGAGGTAGCGGTCGTATCGCTGAGAGAAGTGCTGGAAGCGCCGCAATACCAAGATGCGCCTGGCAAGCTCACCGTAGCTTTGGGCCGTGATATTTCTGGCGAGCCGATTGTCGCTGACCTGACGAAAATGCCGCACTTGCTTGTGGCCGGAGCCACGGGAAGCGGGAAGTCTGTCTGCATCAACGGACTGATCATGAGCATTTTGTTCAAGGCAAGACCGGACGAAGTCAAGCTGATGATGGTCGACCCGAAAATGGTCGAGCTGAACATTTACAACGGAATCCCGCATTTGCTGGCTCCGGTAGTGACCGACCCGAAACGGGCGTCTGTCGCCCTGAAAAAAGTGGTGGCCGAAATGGAGCGGCGCTACAACCTGTTTGCGAAAACGGGCAGCCGCAACATCGAAATGTACAACGCCCAGGTGCAAGGCACACCTTTGCCGTACATCGTCGTCATCGTCGACGAGCTTGCCGACCTGATGATGGTAGCTCCTGGTGAAGTGGAGGACGCCATCTGCCGCTTGGCACAGATGGCGCGTGCATCGGGGATTCACTTGATCATTGCCACACAGCGCCCGTCTGTCGATGTCATCACGGGTGTCATCAAGGCGAACATCCCTTCCCGCATTGCCTTCGGCGTGTCTTCCATGGCGGACTCCCGCACGATTTTGGATATGGGAGGAGCCGAGAAGCTGCTCGGCCGAGGAGATATGCTGTCGTTGCCGATGGGAGCATCCAAGCCGATTCGCGTTCAGGGCGCTTTTGTATCGGACAAAGAGGTGGAGGAAGTCGTCCGCTTTGTCAAAGAGCAGCAGGAAGTTCGCTACAACGAAGAAATGATTCCTGGCGAAGTGCAAGAGGAGCAGCAGGCTGTTGTGGATGACGAGCTGTACGATCAGGCTGTACAGATCGTGTCCGAAGCACAGACTGCTTCCGCATCGCTGTTGCAGCGCCGTTTGCGGGTCGGTTATACGAGAGCCGCACGGTTGATCGACATGATGGAAGCGCAAGGGATCGTAGGGCCGTATGAAGGCTCCAAACCGCGAGAGGTTCGCGTTCCGCGTCCTTCTATCGAATCCAATATATCCTAGGGATGGACTTTGCTGGAAAAACATAGCCAGCAAAGTCTTTTTTTCGCTGGCGAGAGGGATATTTTTTTTCGTTTCCACCCGTTGTTCAAAAAGATTTGACTTGCATGATACACGCCCCTCATGTAAAATTTTTAACAGATTGAGGGAAATTGTTGCTATCACGTCTCATGAGAATCAGAGGTCTGACGTCCTACCTGTTGGGATGGCTCGAAGGACAACAGGAGTGAATTGACGATGAGCATTAAAGGAAACGTTCGATCACTTTTCCTCTTGGTTATGGATAAAATCAAGAGCGATATTGAAAGCGGACAGCTGCGTGCTGGTGAACGCCTCCCGTCCGAAGCCGAACTATCCAAACAGTTAGGTGTAAGCAGGGCAACACTTCGCGAGGCGCTTCGTCTTCTGGAAGAAGAGAAAATTGTCATTCGTAGGCACGGAGTCGGTACTTTTATCAATTCAAAACCTGTTTTTTCAGGGGGAATTGGGGAACTCTTTAGTGTGACGGATGCAATTGAGCGTCAAGGGTACACGGCAGGAACGATGATCCTGAAGACATCCTTTGGCGAATCTGGGGAAGACGAGCGTAAGAGCTTGGCCTTGAATCCAGGCGAAGGCGTGCTGATGGTAGAACGCATTCGGACAGCTGACGGCGAACCTGTGGTCTATTGCATAGACCGTATTCCCGCGCGCTTGGTGCCAGAAGGCTATACGGCTGGCGGAGAGTCCATTTTCAAATGGCTGGAGAGCGCTACTGGGGTGCGGATCGCTTATGCGGTGGCTCACATTGTACCCATGGGCTACAATGAAAAGGTTTCCAATCTGCTGCATTGCGACAAATCCACACCGCTGCTCTTGCTCAAGCAGATTCATTACGACGAAAGTGAAAAGCCTGTTTTATACTCCCATAACTACTTCAGAGCTGACAAAATTCACTTTCACGTCGTGCGGAGACGGTTGTAACCGTGAGGGAAACCTCACTCAACAATTTTCATCAACTAAAAACAGGGGGTAATCTCAGATGAAGAAAGTTCTATCCGTGCTTTCTGTGGCAACACTCAGCCTGTCGCTGGTTCTTGCCGGATGCGGAAGCAAACCAGAAGCACAACCTCAAGGTCAAACTGGAGGCGCTGAAGGCGGTGCCAAAACAGCTGTCAAAATTGGTATGGTTACTGACGTTGGCGGCGTAAACGACAACTCCTTCAACCAAAGTGCTTGGGAAGGTCTGCAAAAATTCCAAGCCGACATGAATCTGCCGAAAGACAGCGTTAACTACCTGCAATCTACAAGTGATGCTGAGTATGTACCTAACCTGACTCAATTTGTAAAAGACAAATGGGATCTGACTTGGGGTATCGGTTTCCTGATGGGCGACCACCTGAAAAAAGTTGCTGACGAAAACAAAGATGCAAAACTGGCGATCATCGATGCTGAAGTAGACGCGCCAAACGTAGAATCCGTACTCTTCAAAGAGCACGAAGGTTCTTTCCTCGCTGGGGTAGTTGCAGCGAAAATGTCCAAAACGAAAACAGTTGGTTTCGTGGGCGGCGTTGAAATTCCAGTTATCAAACGCTTCGAAGTTGGTTTCGAAGCAGGTGTGAAAGCTGCTGATCCTAGCGTAAAAGTAATCAAAGTATACACAGGTGCATTTGACAAGCCTGACCTTGGCAAATCCACTGCTTCCCAAATGTACGGTCAAGGCGCTGACATCATCTTCCACGCTTCCGGCGGTACAGGTGATGGCGTATTTAACGAAGCAAAAGACCGCAAAGCTAAAGGCGAAAACGTTTGGGTAATCGGTGTAGACAAAGACCAATCCCTGACTTTCGGCGATGAGATCACTCTCACTTCCATGGTAAAACGCGTTGACGAAGCTGTATATCGTGTATCCAAAGACCTGTCCGAAGGTAAATTCGAGGGCGGCAAAATCAAATGGCTCGGTCTTGCTGAAGACGGTGTAGGCTTGGCTTCCACATCCACGAAGAACGTTCCAGAAGACGTACTGAAGCTGGTTGATGAGTACAAGCAAAAAATCGTTAAAGGCGAAATCCAAGTGCCAGACAAGTAAAACGATGAAGCGGCAAAGGGACAAGGCTGGTTCGAGGAACTGGCCTTGTTCTTTACCTTCACATTAACCCAAAAAAATGGGGTGAGCATGGTTGAGTTCGGTAAAAAAAGTAGTTGAGATGCGAGGGATTACCAAGCGGTTCCCAGGGATTGTGGCAAACGATAACATCACGCTTTCTGTCAAGCAAGGCGAAATTCATGCGCTTCTCGGCGAGAATGGCGCAGGCAAGTCGACGTTAATGAACATTTTGTTTGGCCTGTATCAACCGGATGAGGGCGAAATCCTCATCAACGAAAAAGCAGTGAAAATTACAAGTCCGAACGTTGCCAACGAACTTGGCATCGGGATGGTACACCAGCACTTTATGCTTGTGGAGACGTTTACGGTAACAGAAAACATTGTATTGGGAAACGAACCGAAAAACGGGTTGCAAATAGATATCCAGAGCGCGGAAAAAGCGGTGGAAAAGCTTTCGAATCAATACGGACTAAAGGTTGATCCTAGAGCAAAGATTCAGGATATCTCCGTAGGTATGCAACAACGCGTAGAGATCTTGAAAACGCTTTATCGCGGGGCCGACATCCTGATTTTCGACGAGCCGACTGCTGTTCTGACCCCTCAAGAAATTCATGAACTCATTGAAATCATGCATAACTTGGTCAAAGAGGGCAAGACCATTATTTTGATTACCCACAAGCTGAAAGAGATTATGGCGGTATGTAATGCCTGCACCATCATCCGACGCGGAAAAGTGATTGACTCTGTATTGATTAAGGATACCAATCCGGATGAGCTTGCTGCGAAAATGGTCGGACGTGAAGTCAGCTTCCACGTGGACAAGATAGCAGCAAAACCGAAGGAAACGATCCTTGCTGTCGAAAACGTGACAGCGATGGGCAACCGGGGTGTCAACGCACTGAACAATCTCAGCCTCGAAGTTCGCGCAGGCGAAATTCTCGGGATTGCAGGCGTAGACGGCAACGGACAGAGCGAACTGATTGAAGTATTGACCGGGTTGCGCAAAGCGACCAGCGGCCGTGTCCTTCTCAATGGTAAAGAAATCACCAACGAATCTCCGCGCAGCATTTCCGAATCGGGCTTGTCCCACATTCCGGAAGACCGTCACAAGCGCGGATTGGTTCTCGATTTCACCATGAGCGAGAATATGGTATTGGAAACGTATTTCCATCCAACGTTTAACAAAAACGGTTTTCTCGATTATGGCGCGATTGACAAGCATGCGGCCAAACTTATCGAAGAATTTGACGTGCGCACGCCTTCGATCTACACGCCAGCGCGCGCTTTGTCCGGTGGTAACCAGCAGAAGGCGATTATTGCCCGCGAAGTGGACAAGAACCCTGATCTGTTGATTGCGGCGCAGCCTACTCGCGGTTTGGACGTCGGGGCGATCGAGTTCATCCATCGACGTCTGATTGAACAGCGCGACAACGGAAAAGCGGTTCTCCTGCTCTCGCTTGAGTTGGATGAAATCATTAACGTATCCGACCGGATTGCCGTTATTTACGAAGGCAGCATTGTAGGAATCGTCGATGCCAAAGCGACAAGTGAACAAGAGCTGGGCTTGATGATGTCCGGTGGAAAACGAATGCCTGGAGGAGGAAACGATGAATAAAGTGATAGCCGTCTTTACAAAAGAATCGTTCCTCGTCCCTGTAGTGGCAATCATTCTCGGCTTGTTGACGGGTGCGATTGCGATGCTGGCAGGGGGCTTCAACCCGATTCAGGCTTACATGGCCCTGATTGAAAAAGTATTCGGAAGCGCGTACAACTTCGGGGAAACGATTCGCCAAATTACGCCGCTGATTTTTACGGGTCTTGCAGTGGCGTTTGCCTTTCGGACAGGCCTTTTCAACATCGGGGCTGAGGGGCAGTTCATCGTAGGGATGATCGCTGCTACAAGCGTTGGGGTTTCTTTTGACCTGCCTGCCTACATCCACGCTCCGCTCGCTGTTATTGCGGGTGCGGTAGCAGGTGGCTTGTGGGGTTCCATTGCCGGTTACTTGAAAGCCGCTCGCGGCGTGAACGAAGTAATCACGAGCATCATGTTGAACTGGGTTGCTCTGTATTTGGCTAACTGGGTGATGAATGCTTTCTTCATTCCAACTGGCCAACAACGTTCGGAAATGATCAAGGAATCATCGATGATCACGATCACATGGCTTTCGCAAATGTTTGACAGTGCCCGTCTGCACTGGGGAACACTGATTGCTGTCCTTGCCGCTATTTTCTTCTACGTCATTCTTTGGAAAACAAAGTCGGGCTATGAATTGCGCGCAGTAGGTCTGAATCCGCACGCATCCGAATACGCCGGGATGAACGTCAACCGCAATGTCGTAAAAGCGATGTTCATTGGTGGAATGTTTGCGGGAATCGGTGGAGCTTGCGAGATTTTGGGAGTCTTCCATTATCAAGCGATCATGACGGCGCAGCCTGGCTATGGTTTTGATGGAATTGCGGTTGCCCTGATCGGCGGAAATACGCCATTGGGTGTCGTGCTTGCCGCGATTTTGTTCGGTATCCTCACGTTTGGGGCGGCTGGAATGAAATTCGGCGCGGGCGTTCCTGTTGAGTTGATCCGTGTCGTAATCGCCTCCGTTATTTTCTTCGTGGCGGCACACGGCATCGTGAAGATTTTTGTTAAACCAATCTTGCAGAAGAAAAAGGAAGGTGGGCACTGATGGATTGGGGATTAATTATTAGCAACCTCGTTCATGATACCATCGTGTTTTCCACTGCCTTGATTTTTGCCTCTTTGGGCGGGCTCTACTCGGAGCGCTCTGGTGTCGTGAATATTGCCCTGGAAGGCATGATGATCATCGGTGCTTTTACAGGTGCCGTGCTGACCTACGCGTTTCAGGATTCGCTGGGGCCTTTGGCTCCTTGGATTGGCTTTATCTTGGCCGGGGTTGCCGGAGCGATTTTCGCGCTTCCGCATGCGGTGGCTTCTGTCACCTTTAAAGCGGATCAAACGGTCAGCGGCGTGGCCCTGAACTTTTTGGCGGCGGGCTTGTCTGTCTACTTGACGAAAATTATTTTCAACGGCGCAGGCCAGACAACGACCTTGTCGAGCGTCTTTACAAAATGGAGCATTCCGGTTCTCCATGACATTCCGTATTTGGGACATGCCATCTTTGAGGCGTACCCAACCAGCTTCCTTGCGTTTATTGCCGTGTTCTTTACCTGGTATTTGATCTTCAAGACGCCATTCGGTCTGCGTCTGCGCGCAGTTGGTGAGCATCCACGCGCTGCTGATACAGTGGGGATCAACGTGAAAAAAATGCGTTACACAGCTGTCATGATCAGTGGCGCGCTGGCTGCATTGGGCGGTGCGACGATCTCTTTGACCACGACGAGCAACTTTTCCCATAATACCGTATCGGGACAAGGGTTTATCGCCATTGCGGCGCTGATTTTCGGAAAATGGCATCCGGCTGGAGCCATGGGAGCAGCTTTGTTCTTCGGGGTTGCCCAGGCGATCAAGTCTTTGGTGCAGATTTTCGGTTTGACCAAGTACATTCCGACTGAATTTATTTTCATGCTTCCGTACGTGCTGACCATCTTGGTCATGGCCGGTCTGGTTGGACGCTCCAGCGCTCCAGCTGCCTTGGGCAAGCCGTACGATACAGGCTCTCGTTAAGTAAAAGTTGACATAATTTGCGTCTGGAACCGGTTCCATCCCCTGTGCGATAATTTTTGATGTGAGATTGCACGGGGAGGGAATAGAATGAACCGCTGGCTACAAAAGCACAGCCGTTTACGTTCTGCCGGGATTCTGGGCGCATTTTTTGTTTGTCTTTGTTTCGTGGCAATCGGTACAGCGCAAGCAACAGAGCCAGGTCCGGTGATATCGATTGTGGTGGACGGACGGGGAGTGGACTCGGATGTGCTGCCGCTGAAGCAGAACGGACGGATGCTGGTGCCGATTCGCGTGATCGGGGAAGCGACTGGCGCGCAGGTTACATATGATGCCACCAACCGAAGAGTAGCGTTTAATCAAAAAGGCGAACACGTGTCTTTGGATATAAACAGTCGACTCGCCTATGTGAACGGGAAGCGCGTCACGCTGGAGACGGCGCCGATCATTGTCAACAAGCGGACGCTGGTGCCGCTCCGGTTTGTCAGCGAGGCGCTCGGCTATCAGGTCGAATGGGATGCACTCGCTTCCGTGGCCCATGTGCAAACAAAGCCTGTCGAAGATCGCGCCGCAAGCGTACTGGAAGCGGGGAATCCGTACGTGGTTCAGCAAAAGGATACGCTGGGAGCGATTGCGCTTCGGCACGGGACGACGATGAGTGCGATCAAGCAAAACAACTACTTGTCAGGCGATCAGTTGATAGTAGGGCAAATTTTGTTTTTGCCGCACGCTGCGAAAAAAGCGGAGCACCCGCTGTCGAGCAAAGTGGGAGATCAGCGTCTGCTAGGAAAAGGCTATTCGTTTCCTTTTGACGATGCGAGCTGGTACGAGCCTTACGGCGACAGCTTCGGATCGGATCGAGAATGGACGGAAAGCAATAGCGGAAGTGTCCGCAGGCACGAAGGCATCGATATCATGGCCCCGAAAGGAACGCCTGTCTACTCGGTTTCCGATGGGACGATTAATCGGGTGGGCTGGAACACTTACGGTGGCTGGCGAGTCAATATTACGGATAAAAATGGGCAGTTTCGCATGTATTACGCTCACTTGAGCGCCTACGCACCGGGATTGCGAATCGGCGGCGAGGTCAAGGCAGGACAGTTGATCGGCTTTGTCGGGGATACGGGCTACGGAGGAACGGGCACCGTGGGGATGTTCGCTCCGCATCTGCACTTTGGGCTGTATCGCAACGACAACGGACGGGCTGTCGATCCGTATGACTATTTGCGTTTCTGGGAGCAAAAGAAAGTAGTAAGCTTGTTTGCTTAATGGGACAGACTATACGATAGGGAATCCTGATCAATGAAAAGGAGGACTTCGTATGTGGATTTGTCCGTACTGTGGCGGAAATCACGGTTTGCCTTTTCACGACGAGCAGTTGGACGGGGTGCTTTGCCTTTCTTCCGATTGCGGCCGGTTCGTGGAGGAAGACGCTGTTTCAGATAACACCCGCGACTGGGATTATATGGATTTGTAGCAAAAAGAGCGAGTGCGCCGGAAAAGGGCGGCTTGCTCTTTTTGCTTGTAAACAGGGAGAAAACAAAGCACAAGACGGCGAGGAAGAGAGTCGTACGGAAAGCCAGGGGAGCATACGATGGAAGACGGGGCAATTATAATGGAAGATTCTGATGAAAGATGGCCTGCCAATTGGTTACAATAGAGAAGTATACGCAGATGGAGAAGGGAGAAGTTGCAATGAAAGCACAGACGTCTGATATCGCGTTTCAAAGCTCCCAAATTAACGGGATGAACGTACATATCCTTCCGACCGCCAAATTCAAAACAACGACAATTGTGACGATGATTGAGCAGGCTTTGTCGGAGGAACACGTGACCAAGACGGCGCTTTTGGCCATGGTCATGAAGCGGGCAAGCGAGCGTTTTCCGGAAACGAAGCTCCTGCGCGCGCACCTCGATTTTTTGTATGGCGCCATTTTTGATGTGGATGTCATGAAAAAAGGCGAACGGCAAATCCTGCAAATCTACATGGAGGTGCCGAATGAAAAGTACCTGTCCGAAGGCGATGCCCTTCTGGAACAGGCGATTCAGTTCGTAGGCGACATGCTGGTGCGCCCTTATGTACAAGACAATGCTTTTGCGCAGAAGTATGTGTCGCAGGAAAAAGAAACATTGAAAAAACGGGTCGAAAGCCTGATTGATGACAAGATGAAGTACGCCAACCAGCGGGTAACGGAAGAGATGTGCAAAGGCGAGCCTTTTGCCCTGTTGGTTCAAGGACGGGTGCAAGACTTGGCAGCCATCACGGGACAAGAGCTGTACCGCTATTTTAAAGAAATCACAACATCCAACCCGATCAACGTGTTCGTAGTGGGGGACGTGGAGCCA
The DNA here is from genome assembly GCF_013284375.2 of Brevibacillus sp. HD3.3A. Classification (NCBI taxonomy): domain Bacteria; kingdom Bacillati; phylum Bacillota; class Bacilli; order Caryophanales; family Paenibacillaceae; genus Brevibacillus; species Brevibacillus sp. HD3.3A. Next base: position 3,613,493 of record NZ_CP085874.1, on the reverse strand, counting down.
GACGCAGTGGCCGCAGCGATTCGCACCCATATCCCGCTGGAGCGCAAAGAAGTTGGCGAGCTGCAAATTGGTGGCGCAGCCAAGACGGTTTCGGAGGAAAAAGAAGTCGTCGATCGACTCGACGTGAATCAGGCCAAGCTGAATATCGGCTGCCGGACACAAGTCACGTACAAGGATGACGATTATCCGGCGCTGCTCTTGTACAACGGCATTTTGGGCGGATTCCCGCACTCCAAGCTGTTTGTCAATGTGCGGGAAAAAGAGAGCCTCGCTTACTACGCTGTATCGCGTCTGGAAAGCCACAAAGGCATCATGATGATCATGTCCGGAATCGAGGTGGGCAAATACTCGCGCGCGGTGGAAATCATCAAGGAACAGCTGGAGCAGATGCGCGCAGGCAACATTTCCGAAGAAGAACTGTCGCAGACGAGAGCTACGTTGTCCAACCAGTTCCGTGAGCTGCTGGACAGTGCCCGCGGCATGATCGATTTTACCTACAATGGCGTCATCAGCGGCCGCAAGCGGAAGCTGGACGAATTGCTCGCCGGGATTGAACAGGCCAGCATCGAAGATATCAAACGGGTGGCGAACAAGGTAGCGATCGATACGATCTACTTGCTGCGCGACAAGAAGGGAGAGGCGTAATCATGCAGACGACCGTTTTTGACCAAGTAAATGAAACCGTCTACCACGAAACATTGGACAATGGGCTGCAAGTCTACCTTGTTCCCAAGCAAGGGTTCAGCAAGACGTACGCCGTTTTTACTACGCGTTACGGCTCGATCGACAGCCATTTCAAAACGCGCAGCGGGGAAGAAATCAATGTGCCGGACGGGATCGCCCATTTTCTCGAACACAAAATGTTTGAGAAAAAAGACCGGGATGTCATGCACGAGTTCAGCAAGAACGGCGCATCGTGCAACGCCTTCACGAGCTTTAACCGCACAGCTTATCTGTTTTCGTGCACAGACAAGCTGGATGACAACCTGAATCTGCTGCTGGACTACGTGCAAGACCCGTACTTCACAGATGCCAGCGTGGAGAAAGAAAAAGGAATCATCGGCCAGGAAATTACGATGTACGACGACAATCCGGACTGGAAAGTCTACATGAACCTGCTCAAGGCCATGTACCAAAAATATCCGATCAACATCGAGATTGCCGGCACGATTGAGACGATCTCGCATATCACAAAAGAGTACCTTTACCAGTGCTACGAGACGTTTTACCATCCGTCGAACATGCTGCTTTTGGTGGTGGGCTCGTTCGAACCGGAGTCGATCATGAAGCTGATCCGCGAGAACCAGACGAAGAAGGAGTTTCCTCCTGCTCCGCAGATTACCCGCGTGTTCCCGGATGAGCCTGCCGCTGTGGCGCAGGCCAAAGTCGAAGCGTTTCTCACGGTCGGTCTTCCGAAGTGCATGATCGGCATCAAGGAAAAAGAAACGGGACTGTCGAAGGAAGCGCTGCTGAAAAGGGACTTGACGACAAAGCTCATTTTGGACATCGCGTTTGGAACCAGCTCCGCCATCTACGAGCGGCTGTACGAAAGCGAACTGATTACGGAGAGCTTTGATTTTGACTACAGCAGCGAAAAAGACTACGCCTATACGATTATCGGGGGAGATACGCCAGACCCGGACCGTTTGGTGGCGACTATCAAAGCGGAAATCGCACAACTCAAGCAAACAGGCATCAACCAGGAAGAGTTCGAGCGGGCCAAGCGGAAAAAGATCGGAAATTTCTTGCGCTCGCTCAATTCCGTGGAGTTTATCGCGAACCAGTTTACAAGCTTCAAGTTCAACGGCAACGATTTGTTCTCCGTCGTGCCGACGCTGGAGTCGATTACATTGGAAGAAGTGGGTCAACGTCTGAACGAGCATTTTCTGGAGGAACAGATGGCAGTTTCTATCGTGCGTTCCGCTTCGCCGCAAGAGTAAGGAGTGGGCATGATGGAAAAGACGCCATGGGCGTTTATTTCGGGAGCCTCTGGAGAAATCGGCCAGGCGATCGGCACCTATCTGGCTGAGGCAGGGGTTCCCCTTTACCTGCATTACAACCGTTCGGAAAGCAAGCTGGATCGTTTGGTGCAGCTGTGCCAGGAAAGAAATGTACCTTTTTGCAAGCTGCAGGCGGATTTGCGGGAGCCGGCGCAAATTGCCGCGATGTTTGCCCAGATGCCGTCACCGCCGCTGTTGATTGTCAACAACGCTTCGGCCGATCACGTCGGACTGTTTACCGACGTGTCGGTCGAGATGTTTGACGAGCTGGTCGCGCTGAATGTTCGCTCTGCTTTTTTGGTCTGTCAGGCTGCGTTGCCGGCCATGCTCCGTGAGCGATATGGACGGATCGTCAATGTTTCTTCGATCTGGGGGCTTACGGGCGGTTCCTGCGAAGTGCTGTATTCGTTGACGAAGGGCGCGATCAACACGTTTACCAAAGCGTTGGCCAAGGAAATGGCGCCCAATGGCATCACGGTGAACGCCGTAGCCCCCGGCGCGATTGCTGGCGGGATGATGGCGCGTTTTTCCCCTGACGAAGTGGAGATGATCGCAGAGGAAATTCCGGCGAACCGGCTTGGCGATCCGCGCGAGGTGGCGGCTGTTGTGCGGTTTCTGTTATCGGCAGATGCCAGCTATGTGACGGGGCAGATCATTAGCCCGAACGGCGGCTGGTATACATAAGCTTGGGCGTGCATAATTTCCGAGAAATAGTGGAAATCTACCTCCTGTGTGGGCAGCAGAAGACTCTATTGCCCCAACGAAAAAAGGAGGGAATTTCCTTATGTCGATTCTGGACAACTTTCGCGACTGGAAAGAATTTCTCGGAGACCGAGTAGAACAGGCCAGACAGGCTGGGATGGAAAGCCAGACGCTGGAAAACGTAGCGTATCAGATTGGAGGCTATCTCGCCGAGCAGGTTGATCCGAAAAATGATCAGGAGCGCTTGCTGAAACAGCTTTGGGACGCGGGCGATCAACAGCAACAACAAGCGCTGGCTTCCCTCATGGTGAAGCTCGTGCAAAATCCAGATAGCCTGAACAAAGGCAATTAGTCTTTTAAATCCCCTATTCACGGGGATTTTTCTTTTCGCGTTTGTTTGTCGAACGATACGAACGTGATATACTACAGAGGAAGATTATTCTGTCTTGGCGGAGAGGATTCTATATGGAAGCGAAAAAAGAATGGTACATGGAGTACGAAATTGCCCGTAACCGTCCTGGTTTGTTGGGTGACGTGTCTTCTATTCTGGGGATGTTGAACATTAATATCGTCACGATCAACGGTGTCGATACGATGCGCCGCGGCATGTTGCTTTTGACAGATGACGATGAAAAAATGGAGGTTTTGCGCAACGTTGTGCAAAAAATGGACAACATAACCATAACGAGGTTACGTCCCCCTACCATGCTGGATCGTCTCGCTGTTCGCCATGGACGCTACATCGAGCGTGACAGCGAGGACAAAAAAACGTTCCGCTTCGTCCGTGACGAGCTGGGGCTGTTGGTAGACTTCATGGCTGAGATTTTGAAAAAAGAGGGCCATCAACTAATTGGAATCCGGGGAATGCCTCGTGTCGGGAAGACAGAATCGATGATTGCAGCCAGCGTGTCTGCGAACAAGCGCTGGACGTTTATTTCATCTACTTTGCTGCGGCAGACAGTGCGCAATTCCTTAGCCATTGATGAATTGTCTACTGATCATGTATATTTGATAGATGGAATTGTTTCAACGCTGCGATCGACAGAGAAGCATTACACCTTGCTTCGGGAGATTATGAACTTTCCTGCCGCGAAGATCATCGAGCATCCGGACATTTTTGTAAGAGAATCAGAGTACGAAATATCTGATTTTCATTACATTATCGAGCTTCGTCACTATCCGGATGAGGAAATTACATACGAGCTGATCAACAATCGCGGCTTCGATAATTTTGACATGAATTAAGGAGGGGCAGCTGTGTCTGAGCTAGGTCAAGTCCTGCAAAGGGCCCGCGAAGAAAAAGGAATCACGCTCGACGACATCCAACGAATCACCAAGATACAGCGGCGATATTTGGAAGCCATTGAAAGAGGTCATTTTCATGTACTTCCCGGCCACTTTTACGCGCGTGCGTTCATTAAGAGTTATGCGGAAGCCGTTGGTCTCGACCCGAATCACATCCTGACGCATTTTCAGGCCGATTTGCCAGCCCAGCCACCTACGGAGCAAGTGGAAAGACTGCGTCGCAGGAGAGTTGCTTCCGCGAACAACCCGCTACAGGCAGGAAGATGGGTTACCAAGACGTTGCTGGTGCTTTTCATTGCCTTGATTATTGGCGTTATTTACATCGCAGCGGTAAATAACAACGGCAATACAATCACCCAGCCTGTACCAAGCGGAACGGTCAATCCTGGAGCGGAAATCGTCACTCCGGGCAATGGTGGAGGGGCTACTACTTCTCCGATTGCGCAGCAGCCGCAACCGCCATCTACTGTCACACCTACTCCTGATCCGGGAACGACAACGCCGGAGCCGGGAGAGGTAGCCTCTTCAGCGACAATCACATTCGAGTCGCAGCAAGGCTCCATGTACAATTACTCTTTGCAAGGCGGAGAGAAAATTACGGTTCATTTGAAAGTGAAGGAAGACAGAAGCTGGTTCGGTGTATCGGAAGGAAAAGGCAAGAAGTATGTGGAGGAAGGCGAACTGCGAAAAGGCGCCAAGGAAGAGATCACGATTGAATTGAAGAAATCGGCGTATGTCCGCCTCGGAAAGCCGACGGCCTTGGAGCTGACCGTGAACGGAGCTGCGGTCGATACATCCAAAATGAAGTTCATGCCGTCGAACCTTACCATCAAAATGAAAGAGGCAACAGCACAGTAGGCAAGCATTATGCTTGCCTTTCGTACTTTCGTCTCTTTTGACACTTCCTTTAGGCTTATATTATACTGGATAGGTGTAATATGGGCTGGTATGACCAATTGGAGGAAAGAGGAAAAAAGATGGCAGAGAAGGTAGGCACGCGTGAAAAAGTAGCGATTGTTACGCTGGGCTGTGAGAAGAATTTGGTCGATTCCGACATGATGGCCCATCTGATAGATGAAAAAGGCTATGAACTGGTTGACAATCCGGAAGAAGCAACCGTGGTCATCGTCAATACCTGTGGCTTCATTGATGCCGCCAAGGAAGAATCTGTGAACAAGATTCTGGAGATGGGCGAGCTGAAGGAAGCCGGCAAGCTGAAATCGCTTGTGGTGGCAGGCTGTCTCACACAACGCTACAAAGAGGATATCTTGAACGAGATCCCTGAAGTGGACGGCATTGTCGGAACAGGCGATTTTATGTCGATTACAGGGATCATTGAAGAATCGCTGGAAGGCAAGCGTCCGATTTTTGTGGGCAACCCAATCTTTGCGTACGAAGATGTCGTCAAGCGAAAAGTGAAAGAAGGCACGTATTCGGCATACATTAAAATTGCCGAGGGATGCGACAATGCCTGTACCTTCTGTAGTATCCCCCTGATGCGTGGCGGATTCCGCAGCCGGACGATCGAGTCCATTCTGGAGGAAGCCCGCCATCTGGCGCAGCAGGGGATTGTGGAGATCAGCTTGATTGCCCAGGACTCCACGAACTACGGTACAGATATTTACGATGGCAAGTTGATGCTTCCCGAGCTGCTCAACCGGCTCGCCGAAGTGGAGGGAATCGAGTGGATTCGTCTGCATTACGCATACCCGGGCTTTTTTACAGACGAATTGATTCAAACGTTTGCTACGAATCCAAAGGTATGCAAATACATCGACATGCCATTGCAGCATTCAGAAGACCACATTCTGAAAAGAATGCGTCGTCCGGGTCGCCAAACGGATATTCGCGAGCTTGTCGGTAAAATCCGCGCGCAAGTACCGGATGTTGCCCTGCGAACTTCCTTGATTGTAGGCTTCCCTGGCGAAAACGAAGAGGACTTTGCCAAGTTGTCCGACTTCGTGAAAGACATCCGTTTTGACCGTTTGGGTGTGTTCACTTATTCGAATGAAGAGGACACCCCGGCTTCCCGTCTGCCTGATCATGTGGACGAAGAGGTCAAGGAAAAGCGGGCGAACATGCTGATGGAAATTCAGCGTGAGATTGCAAGCGAGCGCAATGGCCGCTTTGTCGGCCAGGAGCTGGACGTCCTGATTGAGCGTTACGAAGGGCGCAACGACATTTATGTAGGCCGGACGCAATACGATGCCCCGGAAATTGACGGGGAAGTATTCGTAACCGGATTCAAAGGCAAATTAGGCTCAATCGTAAAGGTAAAGATCACACACTCCTATGAATACGATTTGGCCGGGGAGGTAGTCTAGGTGAATCTCGCCAACCGCATCACCCTCGCCAGGATTTTCCTGGTGCCGGTAGTTATGTTTTTTCTGCTGGTGCGTTACAACATCGGGACATTTTCCATTGGCAGCCTGACGATGACGTATAACGAGCTGATTGCGGCTTTGGTGTTTATCCTAGCAGCCAGTACGGACGGACTCGACGGTTACATTGCACGCAAACGCAAGATCGTGACCAATCTCGGAAAATTTTTGGACCCGCTTGCCGACAAGCTGCTCATCTCTGCTGCCTTGATTTCCTTGGTGGAGATGCAGCGGCTGGAGGCGTGGATTGCGATTGTGATTATCAGCAGGGAGTTTGCTGTAACAGGTTTGCGCCTTGTTGCTGCGGCTGAAGGACAGGTAATTGCTGCCAGTGCTTTGGGTAAACTGAAAACATGGGTGCAGATCGTGGCGATTACAGCCGTCATGATCCGCAATTTCCCATTCGGCTTTTTCGGGATTCCCTTCGATGAGGTAGCCACTTGGGCCATGGTTGTGATTACGCTTTATTCCGGGTACGACTACTTTGCGAAAAATCGCAACGTCATCCAATACTCGTAGTTACGGGTATTGGTCTCTTTTTTCACAAGACTCTTCTCTTGCGCCACTATCGGTGATAAACTGTTTGGTTAGAGGCTTTTCTACTCTCAAAGAGAATGGATGAGGAAAATGAGAGCGGAGATTATCGCAGTAGGTACCGAGCTTTTGCTAGGCCAGATTGCCAACACCAATGCTCAGTTTCTCTCGCAAAAACTGGCGGAAATTGGTGTCGGAGTGTATTTTCATTCCGTTGTCGGCGATAACACGCAGCGGTTGCAGCAGGTGATCGCCCTCGCAGCCGACCGTTCCGATCTTGTCATTTTTACGGGTGGGCTTGGACCGACTCAGGATGACCTGACAAAAGAAACAGTGGCAGGGCACGTGGGCGTCGGACTGGAGACAAATCCGGAAGCCATGGAAAGAATTGAACAATTCTTTTTGCAACGTGGGATTGTCATGACGGAAAACAATCGGAAGCAGGCGCTGGTTCTCTCAGGCAGCCATGTCTTCCCCAATGACTTCGGGATGGCGCCTGGGATGGCGATCCGTCATGACAGTTGCACGTTCGTGCTTCTCCCTGGACCGCCTAGCGAGCTGTACCCGATGGTGGAGCATTACGTCATGCCGTACTTGACGGATCTGTTGCCGGAGAAGCGAGTATTTCATTCTCATGTGCTGCGCTTCTACGGGATCGGTGAGTCTGCTCTGGAGGAGCGGTTGCTGGATCTGATTGAAAAACAGGACAACCCGACGATTGCTCCGTATGCAAAAGAATTTGAAGTAACGCTGCGGATTACGGCGAGGGCCTCAACGGCAGAAGAAGGAGAAGCCTTGATTTTGCCGGTCGAGGAGGAGATTCGCAAGCGCGTTGGCGAGTACGTGTACGGGATGGGGGAGGATTCTTCCCTGCACGATGTATTGGTAAGCGAACTGAAAAAGCGAAACGAGACCATCGCATGTGCAGAGAGCTGTACAGGCGGCACGATCGCTTCGCTCATTACTTCCGTTCCTGGCAGTTCGTCTGTTTTCCAAGGAGGCATCGTTTGCTATACAAACGATGTGAAAAACCAGCTGCTCGACGTGCCTGAAGAAGTGTTGTCCACAGACGGCGCAGTCAGCCGCCAGACAGCGCAGCTGCTTGCGGAGAATGTACGAGCCAAGCTGGGAGCCACATACGGAGTTTCCGTGACGGGTGTGGCTGGTCCCGATCCATCGGAAGGCAAGCCTGTAGGTCTTGTCTACGTAGGGATTGCGGGTGAAGGGATGCCAACAGTAGTCAAAGAGCTTCGCCTTGCAGGCAGAAGAAAGGCGATTGTTGGGCGTGCCGCCAAATTTGCGCTATTTTATGCGCTGCAAATGCAAAAAGAAAGGTGACGTTTTCATGACGATGTTTTCTGATTTTCCTTTACATAAATCCATTTTGCAGGCGATCCACGATATGGGCTTCGAAGAGCCATCGCCGATTCAGGCAGCCTGCATTCCGAAAGTGCTGGACGGAGGAGACTTGATCGGTCAAGCACAGACCGGAACGGGAAAAACAGCGGCTTTCGGGATTCCGCTTGTAGAAAAAATTACACCAGCCAATCGCGTACAAGCGATTGTGTTGACCCCGACTCGCGAGTTGGCCATCCAGGTTGCCGGAGAGCTTTTGCGCATCTCCAAGTACAACAAAGTGCGCACACTGCCAATCTACGGCGGACAGTCCATCGGTCACCAGATTCGCGCTCTGCGCCAAGGCGTACAGATCGTGGTGGGAACCCCTGGACGCGTCATGGACCATTTGCGTCGCAAAACGCTGAAGCTGGAGAATGTACATACGCTCATTCTCGATGAAGCGGACGAAATGCTGGACATGGGCTTCATCGAAGATATCGAAACAATCATCAATCATATGCCGGAAGAGCGCCAGACGTTGCTCTTCTCTGCAACGATGCCGCCTGAAATCAAGCGTTTGGCTACCCGTTACATGAAACAGCCGCAAACGATCGCTGTCAGCCGCGAAGAAGTGACAGCGCCGTTGATCGAGCAAGTGTACTACAAAGTGTTCGACCGAAACAAAGTAGAGAGCCTGTGTCGCATTCTCGACAGCGAAGATGTAGAGCTTGGCATCATCTTTTGCCGTACCAAACGCGGCGTAGATGAGCTGTCCGAAGTGCTGCAATCCCGCGGATACTTGGCAGATGGCTTGCACGGTGACCTGTCCCAGGCACAGCGCGACAAAGTGATGAACTCTTTCCGTGAAGGCTCGATTGAATTTTTGATCGCAACAGACGTAGCAGCGCGCGGGATCGACGTAGGCAACGTCTCGCACGTAATCAACTACGACATTCCGCAAGACTCCGAAAGCTACGTGCACCGGATCGGCCGTACAGGCCGTGCAGGACGCAAAGGAATCGCCATGACATTGGTGACGCCGCGCGAAGTCAGACAGATGATGTTCATCCAGAAGCAGACAAAAGCGCAAGTGCTGTCCCGCAACGTACCGTCGCTTGAGGAAGTGGCGGAGCGCAAGCAAGAACAGCTTCGCGAGCAGCTGACAAGCCTTTTGGAGAGCGATGCGATCGCGGATATGTACCAAAAGGTTGCGGAATCGCTCGTCGCCCAATACCCGGCTGAGAAAGTCGCGGCTGCTGCCCTGCATCTGGCTTTCCATTCCGAAGCAGGCCAAATGCAGGAGGCAGAAGCGTACAACTTCGGAGAGACGGGTGCTGCAAAAGGCATGGTTCGCTTCTTCCTGAACGTAGGCCGCAATGCGAACATGAAGCCGCAAGATTTGGTGCGCGAGATTTCCGAGTCGGTAGGCATTCCTGGCAAATCGGTTGGCCGCATCGACATTTTCGAGAACTTCACGTTCGTGGAAGTGCCGGAAGAAGTGGCGGCATTCGTTTACGAGTCGCTGCGCCAAACCCGCATCAACGGCAAACGCATCAACCTGGAGCCGGCAAAGCCGCGCGGTGCAAAACGCTCCTAATTGCTCAGGTGAAAAACAGACAGCCATTTCTCTGGAACTATCCAGAAAATGGCTGTTTTTTACAATGCGAATATTTGTTCGCAAAAAACACTTGGCAAACGGTTCTATCTCGATGTATGATGAAGACAAGCAAAAGAGATGCGAAAAGTGAAAGGGTGTGTACCATTTGTCAGATCGTCGCGCAGCTTTGGAGAGTGCATTGCGTCAAATAGAAAAGCAGTTCGGAAAAGGTTCCATCATGAAGTTGGGAGAGGTGTCCAACGTTCAGATTTCGACCGTTTCCAGTGGTGCGTTAGCGTTGGATATCGCATTGGGTGTAGGTGGATTCCCACGTGGCCGTATCGTCGAGATTTATGGTCCTGAGTCTTCCGGTAAAACAACCGTAGCGCTCCATGCGATCGCAGAAGTACAACGTCAAGGTGGACAAGCGGCTTTCATCGACGCCGAGCATGCACTGGACCCTGTCTATGCAGCCAAGCTGGGCGTGAACATCGATGAGTTGCTGCTTTCCCAGCCGGATACAGGGGAGCAAGCATTGGAAATTGCCGAAGCGCTGGTGCGCTCCGGTGCAGTAGATATCATCGTAGTGGACTCTGTAGCAGCACTGGTTCCAAAAGCAGAGATTGAAGGCGAGATGGGAGATTCCCACGTAGGTTTGCAAGCCCGCCTGATGTCGCAAGCTTTGCGCAAACTGTCCGGTGCGATCAACAAGTCCAAGACAATCGCGATCTTCATCAACCAGCTGCGTGAAAAAGTAGGCGTGATGTTCGGTAACCCAGAGACAACTCCAGGTGGACGCGCTCTGAAATTCTACGCCAGCGTGCGTCTGGATGTTCGTAAAGCAGAATCGATCAAAGTCGGTAACGACATCCTTGGCAGCAAGACCAAGATCAAAGTCGTGAAAAACAAAGTAGCGCCACCGTTCAAAGTCGCTGAAGTGGACATCATGTACGGGGAAGGGATCTCCAAAGAGGGCAGCATCCTCGATATCGGTTCCGAAATCGATGTGGTACAAAAAAGTGGTGCTTGGTACTCCTTCAACGAGGAGCGCCTCGGCCAAGGACGGGAAAACTCGAAAGTCTTCCTCAAAGAAAACCCGCATATTGCTTCCCAAATCGAGACAAAGGTTCGCGAGTATTTCAGCCTCAATCCAGGCTCTGTTCCTGAAGCAGAACCAGTCGTCGATCCTGAGCAAGACGAAGAGCCAGCATTTGACCTTGAGTAATGGAGCATAAGTGAACAGCCTGTCGATGAGACAGGCTGTTTTCTGTGACAGACGTCCCGAGGCTTTTCTATGTTCTATTAGATTGAACAACAAAGCCGAAGAAAGGAGTGGGCCAAAATGAAGAGCGGCCAAATCACTGCCGTTCACCGCGACAACAAGCAAAAACAGCGGTATCACATTGATTTGGATGGGGAGTATGCGTTTACGGTACATGAAGACATACTGGTAAAGTACAACCTATTTAAAGGCACCGATGTGGACGAGTCGTTTTATTGTGAAGTGCTGGTGGCGGAAGAGCGACACAAGGCGTATTTGGGCGCCCTGAAATACTTGGGGATGCGCCCGCGCACCCGCAGTCAGTTGCAAGCGTATTTGCTGGACAAAGGCTTTGATGCAAAAGTTGCCGATGAGATTTGCCAGCGTTGCGAAGATCACGGATACATAGACGATGAAGCATTTGCCAAGCAGTGGGTGGAAGAACGGCTGCGCCTGAAGCCGCGAAGCTCCTACATGCTGCGCATGGAACTGGCGCAGCGCGGGGTAGACAAGGCGATTGCCGAAGATGCCGTGCAAGGCGTTTCAAGAGAGGCTGAACTGGAAGCTGCCCGCGCTTTGATAGAGAAGAAAGCGCGGCGGATCACAGGAGCGCCGAATCCTGACGAGGAGCGAAAACTACTCGCCATGCTGATGCGCAAGGGCTTCTCGCATTCCATCATCCAGCAAGTTCGCACAGAATTGCGTCAGAGAAGGGACGAAGAGCGCTGACTCTATTTGCATGATCTTGACAATTCTTGTTCACAAATAATAAAATAGGTTTGTATTTACTTGGTGTATCATAACTTTTGACGCTTTGCTCACTCGTTGCCTGTGAAACAACTGAACAACCGTGCGATAGCAGTACGGATTCAGCGGACCGAGTAAAATCGGTCTTGTTTTTTAGCGAATGCTCTATGTGAGAGCAAAACGAAAGCGGCACTCCATGAAAAACGAATGCTTGGAAAGCGGGGAGATCTTACAATAAGGAGGTGAAACGAAAAAGTCTATGGAGCCTATACTAACAGTTGTCATCGTGCTCGTCGCCCTGCTCATCGGCTTGGGTGCTGGCTACTTCATTCGAAAATCGATTGCGGAAGCAAAGATCTCCAGTGCGGAGGAAGCTGCACGCCAGATCGTCGAGGAAGCGAAACGGGACGCCGAAGCCGTTAAAAAGGAAAAGGTGCTGGAAGCCAAGGATGAAGTGTTCAAACTTCGTTCCGAAGCAGAAACCGAGTTGCGCGAAAGACGCAACGAGATCCAGCGTCAGGAACGGCGCATTCTTCAAAAAGAAGAAACGCTGGACCGCAAGATGGAACAGTTGGAGCGCAAAGAGGAAGAATTGGCTGAGCGCGACCGCGCCATCGCAGAACTGCAAAGCAAGGTAGAGCACTTATATAAAGAACAAGTTTCCGAGTTGGAACGCATTTCCGGATTGACGCAGGATGAGGCGAAAAATATCATTCTGACTGACGTGGAAAATACCGTTCGCCACGAAATGGCCGTGATGATCAAAGAGATAGAGACGCAGGCCAAAGAAGAGGCGGACAAGCGCGCTCGCGAAATTATTACCACCTCCATTCAGCGCTGTGCAGCTGATCACGTAGCAGAGACAACCGTTTCTGTGGTGACGTTGCCAAACGATGAGATGAAGGGACGGATTATCGGACGGGAAGGACGAAACATCCGTGCTTTGGAGACGTTGACAGGAATCGATCTGATCATCGACGACACTCCGGAAGCAGTCATCCTGTCTGGCTTTGATCCGATCCGTCGGGAAATCGCCAAGACGGCGCTCGACAAGCTCGTTGCAGACGGACGCATCCACCCGGCCCGCATTGAGGAAATGGTGGAAAAAGCGCGCCGCGAAGTAGACGAGCGTATCCGTGAATACGGAGAACAAGCAACATTTGAAACTGGCGTACATGGCCTGCATCCGGATCTGATCAAGATTTTGGGACGACTGCGTTATCGTACCAGCTATGGTCAGAACGTGCTGAAGCACTCGATGGAAGTGGCTCATCTCGCTGGCTTGATGGCAGCAGAACTGAAAGAAGACGTGAAGCTGGCCAAACGTGCAGGTCTTCTGCACGATATCGGAAAAGCGATTGACCATGAAGTGGAAGGCTCACACGTGGAAATCGGTGTGGAGCTGGCCAAGAAGTACAATGAGCATCATGTTGTTGTCAACAGTATTGCTTCTCATCACGGTGATACCGAACCAACTTCCGTCATTGCCATGCTCGTGGGAGCGGCAGATGCTCTGTCTGCTGCACGTCCAGGCGCACGCCGTGAGACATTGGAAACTTATATCAGACGTTTGGAGAAACTCGAAGAAATCTCTGAGTCGTTCGATGGCGTAGAAAAGTCTTATGCGATTCAAGCGGGACGCGAAATTCGCGTAATGGTTCAACCTGACAAGATTGATGATGCGGAAGCTACCCGTCTGGCACGGGAGATCACAAAACGAATTGAAAATGAACTGGACTACCCGGGACATATCAAAGTAACGGTCATCCGTGAAACACGGGCAGTCGAGTATGCAAAGTAAAGTGGCTAATGGCCACTTTACTTTTTTTCTAAACGCTTGCAGTTGTGTATACTAGCAATGAGGTGAATGTCAGATGAAGCTGTTGTTTATCGGAGATATTATGGGATCGCCCGGCAGAGAAATCGTGAAAACGTACCTGCCGCTTTTGAAAAGAAAATACGGACCAACCTTTATCGTCGCCAATGGCGAAAATGCGGCACACGGTCGCGGGATTACAGAAAAAATTACGAAAGAGCTGTTCGAATGGGGAGTCCAGGCGATTACGCTCGGAAACCATACGTGGGATCAACGAGAAATTTTTGACTTTATCGATGATGAGCCGCGAATGATTCGTCCGGCGAATTTTCCGGCAGGAACGCCTGGAAAAGGCATTACATACATCAAGCAGCCAGAAGGAGAGCTGGCGGTAATCAATTTGATGGGCAGGACGTTCCTTCCTCCGCTCGATTGCCCGTTTCAGATGGCAGACAAACTGGTTGAGCAAGCGCGCAAACGCACCAAATTGATTTTTGTCGATTTTCACGCCGAGGCGACATCAGAGAAGCAAGCCATGTCCTGGTACCTCGACGGGCGGGTTAGCGCGGTTGTAGGTACGCATACGCACGTGCAGACGGCTGACGAACGGGTTTTGCCGCAAGGAACAGGCTTTTTGTGCGACGTGGGCATGTGCGGCCCAAGCAATGGCATTCTCGGGATGGAGCGGGAAGCCGTGATCAAGAAATTTTTGACCCAGCTGCCTGTCCGTTTCGAAGTGGCGCCTGACCCGGCGCAGTTGAACGCTGTCCTGATTACGCTGGATAAAGCCACTGGTCACGCGAAGAAATTGCAGCGAATCAGAATTGACGCAGACCACCCGTTTATGGAATAATAAACATAAGATTAGAATTTTTTGAATCTTTCTAGCGAGTTAGCAGGAATTTTTAGGGGTTATGCGAATATCATTCTAATGATGACAGGATTCCTATCAGACGGGAGGTTCAAAAAGGATGGAAGTATTAAAAGTTTCAGCAAAGTCTAACCCCAATTCCGTTGCTGGTGCCCTTGCCGGCGTTCTTAGAGAACGCGGTGCAGCTGAAATCCAAGCCATTGGCGCTGGGGCGCTTAATCAAGCTGTGAAGGCCGTAGCAATCGCACGAGGGTTCGTAGCGCCGAGTGGAGTTGACCTCATATGTATTCCAGCCTTTACCGACATCGTGATTGATGGAGAAGAGCGTACTGCAATCAAACTAATCGTAGAACCCAGATAATAAAACTGCAAACGTATCGCCTGCCTGTTTGTTCGAAGAATGAACAGGTTTTTTCGTGTGCAAATATGCGGTTACATAGAAGGAGAGAGAATCATGAACGTATTCGATGCGCATTGCGATGTATTGTGCAAGCTGTGGAAAGAGCCGGAGCGTGACTTCTATAAAGAAGACGATTTTTTGCAGGCTGGTTTTCCCGCTCTCGTGAAAGGGAATGTAGATATACAGGTGCTTGCCTGTTTTGTTCCTACTCATGTGCCTTATGGCCGCCGTTTTCATACGATACTAGAAATGATCGATATATTTTATGAAAAGGTGGCGAGTGAACAATTCCGCCCGATTTACACGAAAGCTGATTTGGACGAGCGCGTATTAAAGGGGGAGAAAGGGGCTATTCTGTTTGTAGAAGGAGCACACGCCCTGGAGGAAAGCCTCGTACAGCTTCGCACATGGTATCGCCTTGGTGTTCGCGGAATGACATTGACCTGGAACCACGGCAACTGTGTGGCAGATGGCAGCGGGGAACCGAACCCGGGTGGACTCACCGCATTTGGTCGACAAGTAATAGAAGAAATGAATCGGCTCGGGATGATCGTCGACGTTTCCCACTTGGCCGATCCGGGGTTTTGGGACGTGATGGAGATTTCCAAAGCACCTGTCATCGCTTCCCACTCCAATGCGCGACAAATTTGCCGCCATCCGCGCAACTTGACGGACGAGCAGATTCGCGCCTTGATTGCCAAGGATGGAGTCATGGGGCTGACGTTTGTCGACTTTTTCACGGTGGAAGAGAAGCGGACGGCATGGATTGATGACTTGCTGCGCCATTTGGATCACGTATGCGGGCTGGGCGGAGTCGATCATGTTGCGTTTGGTTCCGACTTTGACGGCATCACGAACACCTTTGGCGACCTGTCTTCCTCAGCAGCGTATTCCCAATTACTAGAAGCTCTGCTTAGACGTTACAAAGAGGCGGAAGTATTGAAATTTGTGCGAGGAAATTGGTTGCGTGTTTTCGGAAACGTGCTACAATAATACATGAGGATATTAATGTACCAAGTTCAACATTAAAATTCAGGTCAAAAGTAAGTTGAGTAAAAGCACTTGCAATTTGACAGGGACAGGACTACAATTGTTACTGTCTATGCACAGAATTGTCACATCTTATCAATCTTTTCGGGTAAGATGGGCAGCTTTCTCACAGTCACTGAAAGGGTGGAATCTGAATGATTAGTCAACTTTCCTGGAAAGTTGGAGGACAGCAAGGGGAGGGTATCGAGAGTACTGGTGAGATTTTCTCGATGGCGATGAACCGGATGGGTTACCATCTGTACAGCTACCGTCACTTCTCTTCCCGTATTAAGGGTGGACACACGAACAACAAAATTCGCGTGAGCACAACACCAATGCGTGCGATCTCTGACGATCTGGACATTCTCGTAGCGTTTGACCAGGAGACGATCGATTTCAATGCGCATGAGCTGCGCGAAGGCGGCATCATTATCGCGGATGCTAAATTCAATCCAAAGTTGCCGGACGGGTTGAAGCCAGTTCGCTTCTTCACTGTACCACTAACTGAGATTGCTGATGAACTGGGAACTTCCCTGATGAAAAACATGGTGTCGATTGGTGCGTCCAGTGCAATCCTCGGCATTCCAGTGGAAAGTTACCGTGTTATCGTTGAAGATATGTTCCTCCGCAAAGGCGAAAAAGTGGTTGAAAAGAACATGGATGCCATTCGTCGCGGATTTGATTTCGTAAATGAACTGACTGGCGGTCAACTGCCTGAATTCCAAATGGAAAAAGCAGATCCGCAAAAACAACTGTTCCTGATCGGTAACGATGCGATCGCTCTGGGTGCTGTAGCAGCAGGCTGCCGCTTCATGCCAGCTTACCCGATCACACCTGCTTCCGAAGTAATGGAATACTTGATCAAAAAGCTGCCAAAATTGGGCGGAACCGTTATCCAAACGGAAGACGAGATCGCTGCGATTACAATGGCAATCGGTGCTAACTACGGTGGTGCCCGTTCCTTGACTGCTTCTGCAGGTCCTGGTCTGGCTCTGATGATGGAAGCAATCGGTCTGGCTGGTATCACAGAAACACCAGTTGTGATCGTGAACACGCAACGTGGTGGCCCATCTACAGGTATGCCTACCAAAATCGAGCAATCCGACGTGAATGCGATGATTTATGGTACTCACGGTGACATTCCAAAAGTCGTTATCACGCCAAGCACAGTAGAAGAGTGTTTCTACGATGCCGTTGAAGCTTTCAACATTGCCGAAGAATATCAGTTGCCAGTTATTTTGATGACTGACCTGACTCTTTCCTTGGGCAAACAAACTGTTACTCCATTTGACTACAGCCAAGTAGAAATCCGCCGCGGAAAACTGCTTGCTGGACAAGAATTGCCAGAAAAAGAGCAAAACGACCTGTTCAAACGTTATGAAGTAACCGAAGACGGCGTTTCTCCACGCGTAATTCCTGGTCAAAAATACGGTCTGCACCACGTAACAGGTGTTGAGCATGATCAAACGGGTCGTCCGTCCGAGAATGCTGCTAACCGTGTTCAACAAATGGATAAACGTATGCGCAAGCTGGAAGGCGTACTGAAAACTTTCAAAAACCCTGTAACTGTCGATGCACCTCACGCTGAAGCGGATGTTCTGGTAGTAGGTATCAACTCTACCATCGGTACGATTCAAGAAGCAAAAGGCCGTCTGGAAAAAGAGGGAGTGAAAGTAAACCACGCGCAAATCCGTTTGCTGCACCCATTCCCAACTGAACAAATCAAAGCACTTGTGGACAAAGCGAAGAAAGTCGTTGTTGTCGAGCACAACATCCAAGCACAAGTTACAAACCTGCTCAAACAACACGTTGGAAACGCTGAAAAAATCCAATCTGTGCTCAAATATGACGGTAACCCATTCCTGCCGAAGGAAATCTATGCTGAAGTGAAGGAGCTGGTAAAACATGGCGACTATGAAAGAGTTTCGAAATAACGTAAAGCCTAACTGGTGCCCAGGCTGTGGAGACTTCTCCATCCAGGCGGCTATTCAACGCGCCGCAGCAAACGTAGGTCTGGAACCTGAAAATCTGGCGGTTATTTCTGGTATCGGGTGTTCCGGGCGCATTTCCGGTTACATCAACTGCTATGGTTTCCACGGTATTCACGGACGTTCCCTGCCAATCGCACAAGGTGTGAAAATGGCAAACCGCGAGCTGACTGTTATCGCAGCGGGTGGTGACGGGGATGGATTTGCAATCGGTATGGGCCACACTGTACACGCGATCCGTCGTAACATGAACGTTACGTACATCGTAATGGACAACCAAATTTACGGTCTGACAAAAGGTCAAACCTCCCCGCGTTCCGCGACTGGTTTCGTGACCAAGTCTACACCGCAAGGCTCTATCGAGTCTTCCATCACTCCAGTTGAACTGGCGCTGTCTGTTGGTGCGACTTTCGTTGCTCAATCTTTCTCCAGCGACCTGAAAGGTTTGACTGATCTGATTGAAAAAGGTATCCAACACGAAGGCTTCTCCCTGATCAACGTATTCAGCCCTTGTGTAACCTATAACAAAGTAAACACCTATGACTGGTTCAAAGAGAACATCGTGCCTGTAGACACAATCGAAGGCTACGATCCTCATGACCGCATCAAGGCTATGTCTACTTCCATGCAATACAAAGGTCTGATCACTGGTCTGATCTACCAAAACACCGAGCAAAAACCTTACGAAGCTCTCGTAAAAGGCTTCAAAGAAGAAGGCTTGGCAAACCAAGACATTCGTCTTTCCCAAGAAGACTTCGACAAACTGGTTGCAGAATTTGCATAAGGTTTCGATGAAAAAACCTCTCCGAAAAACGGAGAGGTTTTTTGCGTTATTACCAGGCGCGATCCCGCCATTGTCTGTAGACGAGCATCACCAGGAAAAACAGGACAAGCTGCCCAAACAGCGGGTACAAAAAGCGCAGCAGCGAGCTGAAGCCGATAAAGCTGACCAGGTAGCAAATCAGTAAAATCCCGAGAAGAATTGTCGGGCCACGCAACCGGGTAACTTGGCGGATTTGCTGGGCCAGGCCGAAGACGTTGGCTACGAGAGTCGAGAAAATTTCCGCGTAGACCAGCAGCGAGAACAAAAAGGGGATTCCTTTGCCCAGTCCTTTTAGCAAGGCAATCATCGGCATTTCCGCCTCCTGGATACCCGGCATTTTTACCGACAGCGAGCAATAGGCGAGCAATAGGAGCAGGCCGATTCCCAGTCCACCGATGATTCCGCCGGCGATCAGTGGCTTTTCGCTCGTACTATGTCTGCCGATTGGCACAAGAACTGCTTGTGTAAGCGTGACATTTAAGGCAACATAATAGAGAGGAGAGCTGATCCAGGCCAAGGGGCGTACGGCTTCTACCGTGACGCCTGTAAACAGCCACGGCTTCGAATAGAGAAACACGAGCAGCGTAAACAAAATCAGCATCGGTACAAAGATGCTGTTTACTTGATGGATGGCAAACAACCCTTTGCGGGTCACGAAGAAAATCAAGATCATGCTAAGCCAAATGCCGATTTGCGGAGACAAGCGAAACGACTCCCAGAAAATAGCGCCAGTAGCCGCTAACATGACGGATGTAGTTCCTAGCAACACCGTCAATAGCAACGTGTTGAAAACCGTGCCAAAAGGGTGCCCAAACAAATATGTGCTGACTTCTTGATAGGAATTGGCCTGGATGCGATAGGAAATCAGCATGACACGGATTCCGGCCCATACAAATAAACTTGTGGCGATGACAATGCCGATCAAGCCTTGCGTTCCGTATTGAACAAAGAACTCGACAATTTCTTTGCCAGAAGCAAAACCAGCCCCTACGACGGTACCGATATACGTAAAAGCGATTTGCCATGAGGCTCTCCATGTTCCTTGCATCTCAGACCTCCTGTCCCACCTTATTCCATCCTATGAATGGGAGTGAACCGAATATGCGCGTAACCGTACTTGGCTACCAATCTCCTTACCCAGGCCCTCAGGGTGCCACTCCAGGCTATTTGATCGAAACAGAGGAAGTGAAGCTGCTCCTGGATTGCGGAAGCGGGGTGCTTTCCCAGTTAGGCGTTCATTTGCCTGTTTACGAAGTGGATGCCTTGCTATTGTCTCACTATCATCACGACCATGTGGCAGATGTCGGTGTGTTGCAGTACGGCTTGATGGTTCATCAACTGTTTGGACAGCGGCCTGCCGACAAGCCGCTTCCTATCTATGCTCCAGACAAGCCAGAGGGACAGACAAAAACGTTGACGTACCGGGACGCAACCCGCTTTTTCCCGGTTCACGCGGAGACCAGCCTGTCCATTGGAGATGCGCACATCTCCTTTTTGCGTACCGACCATGGAGACGGCGATCCTTGCTATGCGATGCGCCTTGTGGCAAACGGCAAGACGCTGGTGTATGGCGCAGACAGCGGGCCTGGCACCAACTGGAGCGGTTTTGTCGATGGGGCAGACCTGTTCATTTGCGAAGGGACTTATTTGGATCATAACCTGCCTTTCAGGCCAAACGGGCATTTGTCCGTTCGCCAGGCAGCGGAGTTGGCGCAAGCGCACCACTGTCGTTCTTTGCTGATCACCCATCTGTTTCACGGGTATCCGGAGAGCGACGTGCTGGCGCAGGCAGGGGCGTTTGTGGCAGGTCCCGTCTATGCGGCCCGGATTGGATTGAAAATCGAACTATAAGCGGCGTGTGCGACACAAAGAGAGGAGAGAGGGCAGTGTTTCCAAATGTATTAGAGGTAGCACGAAAACTGATTCGCGAGCGAGTACAACCGGGAGAAACGGTGATTGACGCCACGATGGGCAACGGAAATGACACCATGTTTTTGGCGCAGCTCGTCCAGGAGACCGGGAAAGTCATCGCTTTTGATATTCAGCCACAGGCGATTGCCAAAACGAAAGAGCGATTGGAGCGCGAAGGCTTGGCAGAGCGCGTCGAGCTGAAGCTGGCCAGTCACGAGGAGATCGACCGACTGGACGGGCAAGCAGGTGCGATCATGTTCAATCTCGGCTATTTGCCAGGCGGCGACAAAGAAATTACGACGCAAGCGACGAGCACGATTCGAGCGATCCAGTCTGGTCTGCAAGTGCTTCGACCAGGGGGAGTCATGACCGTCATGATCTACTGGGGCCACACAGCAGGCGAAGTCGAAAAGGAAGCTGTCGAGTCTTTTTGCCAGGAACTCAGCCAGCTTGAGTTTCTCGTGCTGAAATACCAGTACGTCAACCAGCAAAACCAGGCTCCCTTTTTGCTGGCGATCGAACGCCGGGGGCAATGAGTTCATTTCCCTTTCCCGGGCAAGCGCATATTCCGACAGATTACGGAACGGGTACGAGAAATTTGTCTGGAGCTGGAATAGGCTTGCTGTTCGCAAAATAGGCACGCCCCTGCCGTTTTTCACACATACCTTATGGTGAGGAATGGAGCAAGGGGGATCTTTTGTGAACAGAATCGGCATTATGTTGGATTGGGGCATTATGCAGAAAGGGATCAAAGGAGACAAGTCTTACGAGCGTCTGCCGTACTATGTGGAAATCGGCAAAGAGCTCGGATTGGAGCCTGTCTTTTTTCACCCCAGGCATGTCCTTGCAGGCGATGAACGGGTGCAGGGCTATTTTTGGAACGGACACAGACTCGTTTCCCGATTGGTCCATATACCGAAAGTGATCCATAATCGCGTCCTGACAGGGGATCAAAAGGCCCGTGCCGTCATCTCCAGATTGAGCAGGAAAAAGACGGTCTTTAACGGCCTCGTTGTCCGCGACAAGCGCAAGGTCCACCAGATGCTTTGGAAAAATGAGCAGATTCGTCCATACTTGCCTAACACGGTTCCCTATTCAGGAGAACAGCTTCGCCAGTTTCTCGATAAATACCAAGTTGTCTACGTCAAGCCGTCGATTGGCTCTGTCGGCATCGGAGTAGCCAGAATCGAGCGACACGGCAGCGACTACCACTTTATCGCTTCGAAAAAACGCAAAGTGATGTCACGCCCCGAACTGTTGGCGGCTGTCCGCCGTTGGGTCGGCAACAAGCGCTTTCTCATCCAGCGCGGGATTCCGCTGGCGCGTTACGGAGGAAAAACGTTTGACATCCGTGTATCGGTGCAAAAAAACAGGGAGCGGGACTGGACAGTGAGCGGTATGGTTGCCAAAGTGGCCAACAGCAAAAACAAGCTGAGCAACCTTTCACGGGGCGGAAGAGCGGTCCCTTTTTCGGAGGCTGTGTCGACCCTGTTCACGCCTGAACAACAAGCGCAGACGGTCCAGCGAATCAATGACGCGGCAGTAGCGATCGCGAAGCAGTACGGGCGTCATTTTCCTTCTCTGGCCGACCTTGGCATGGACATGGGGATCGACGAGAAAGGCAATCCGTATTTGATCGAGGTCAATGTGCGCGATCAGCGCTATTCCTTTTTCAAAGCAGGGGAAAAAGCGATGTTCAAGCAGACGTATCGTCATCCGATGGAGTATGCATTGACATTGATCGAGGAGCAAAAGCTCAGGAAAAAACATGCGGCCCAATACTTGCGGCTGCACGGTTGACGCTGGAAAGCAGACTATTGCGAGAGCAACGTCTGCTTTTTCATTTTGGCGGGAAAAGCAAGACACGTATTGACGAAAGAGAGCAGCTATGTATAATCTTGGGAAAAAGAGAAAGCGAGAAGCTGTGAATGAAACGCTACGTGTGGTGGATTGTGCTGGTCGTTGTGCTCTTGCTCGTGCTGACGCCTTTTGTTTATGTCGAATACAACAAGTACGCCTACGCCGAGCGCGTGAAAACATATTTGGTAGAGGAAGCGCATTACAAGCCAGAGCAGATCAAGTCGGTAACAGGGGTATGGAGCAAGAAGCTGCCGAGCTTTTTAGCGGAAGTCGTCTTTGCGGACGAGCCGGAAGTGACCTACATCTATTTCGCTCACAACGATGTGATGCAGTACGGTTATGTGCTCACAGACGAAGGGAAAAAGCGGGGATGGGAAGAGAAGGACCTGAAGCACGATCACCGCAAACAGGAATGACGGGAAAAGCTGATGGAGAACGAAAAGGACGGCGGCGCTGGCCCCCGTCTTTTTGCATGCAACGTCAAGCTTTCTCTTGTGCCGACTGCTGTTCGGCCAATGGGTACGGCAAGTTGCGGAAATGGCGATAAACCAGAGCCAAAATCGATTTGCGCGTTAAAATTCCTTGGAAGTAATGCTCCTTGTCTTCAATACAGACAAACGGGTGATTGATCGAGACTTCCAAAGCCTTTAAAAATTCATCCGTATCATTCAGACGCGGCACTTTCGTGTCCATGACATCATCGACGGTATGCTCGGAGATTTTTTCAAGCTCGAAGCGTTCGAGTCCAAGCGATTTGTTGATAATCATGTTCGTGCTGATCAAACCGTGCAAACGGTATTGGTGATCCAGTACCGGAACAGCCGAGTAACCGGATTTGATGAGGACGAGCAGGGCGTGCTCAAGTGAGTTCCCCAATTGCACATGAGCGACCTTAGTGGAAGCGATAATAAGCTCTTTAATGGGAGTATGTAACAATGGAATTTCCTGATTCATCAGATCGACCACCTTTTCTGTCGTCTACGGCAGCCAATGCGCTGCCAGTGATCCTCTTCTATGATACCGTAAGTGCGGTGCCAGCGGTAGATCTACACAAAAAAAGCCCGGCAGTTTGCCAGGCAAAGAATCGAGGTGTGGAACAATTGTCCCTGATTCTAGTATGCAAGAAGGAGCCTTTGATTACATTAGGAGTTTGGAGGAAAGCAAACGCGGGGCGCTATGCTTTGTAAACTTCCGTCTTGTAAAGCGGCTTGGATGTCGCCTTGCCTTTTCCCCGCATCCAGTGCGAGACGAGGGTATGCTCGTACAGGAAAATACAGAGCGGCGGCGTCACGACGAACATCGCCAGCATAATCCAGGGCGTGGACCAATCCAGCCGGAAAATGACATAGCTCTCAAGCAAAAACAAGATCAGCGGATGGACGAGATAGATCGCCATGTTTTGCCGGGCCATGTCCGATAGCCATTGCCCGAACTTGGGCAGCTTTCCGAGATAGCGGGAAAGCGAGTAGAAGCTGATCAGAAAGCTTGTCGTATAGAGCAAATAGAGCGGCTTGAAGATGTTCAGGCTCTCGTAATACGACTTCGAGCCGCTCACGAAATCGTTTGCAATCCAGAGCGCGGTGATCAGCGTGACGATACAGGCAGGCACTTGCAAACGCCATGTCCAGGCTCGCCATTTTTCCAGATTCAGGCCAGCGTACGCACCGAGGGCGAACGTGAAGATGTACATATGCACGTAGTTTTGTCCAGCCACATACGTATGCTGGAAAAAAGTCAAAAGCGGTGAAGCTGCCCAGTCGATTTCCCAGAGCGGGTGGATGAACAAGTAGTTGTAAATCCCGTACAAGCCGATTTGTCCAACAAAAAGCACAACGAGCGTGCGAAAGCGCAAAAATCGCTCAAACCATGGCTTGATCAGGCAAAACAGCAGACACAGCTGCAAGTAAAGCGGGATGTAGTACAGATGGTAAAAGGCGCTGCCGGTAAAAAGGCTGTCCAAAAACGGAACAGCCAACACACTCGGATCAACCGTCTGGAGCTTGAAACAGGTGAAGATCGCCGTCCAGATCACGTACGGCACAATGATGACCCGAAAACGCTTTTTCCAGAAGACAGCCCAGTTCATCTCCCGTTGCTGATACCAGTAAAACAGCAGCATGCCCGTCGCAAAAATAAACAGAGAGCGCCCGAAGCGCAACAAAATGAGCAGAACGGTTTCGATTTCGCCATTCCAAGGATAGTCTTGCTGGTTTTCCACAAAAAAACCGAGAATGTGAATCGCAAGTACAGAGAGTGCTCCAAAAACAAAAAGGGCATTCAGATCCTGAAACGTCCCCTTTCGATCGCTATTCATAAATCCTCCCAAAGTCTCACCGGCTACACCACCTGATTTTCCAGATGGAAAAGCTTATTTAGGCAAACGCCATTGGGGTATAGCCAGTTCTTTTGCGGTAAAGGAGAAAAGCTGCAAGCGCTGGGACAGATGATGCTCTGATTCGGCCAGCAACGACTCCTCTACGGAAAAAGGAACAGAGATGACAGGCCACTGGGAACGAATCGCAGCGAACAAACGCGCTTTTACATCGTCGACAGTAGTCGGCTTCCCGGTCAGTCCGGCAATGCTGCCTACCGTCGAGCCAACGATGCCAGGAATCGGCTTGTGCGCTTCCATCTCATCCAGTCCGGCCAGCGCATAAAAACGCTCCATCCATTCCCCGCGCGGTCTTTCCTCTATATTAATGCAAATCTGCAAAATCGATCCGTAGCGGGTACGGCGCTGCGCCATTCCCCCGATTTTTTTCCCGTGCAAGGAAAAATCGTACTCTCCGGCACAGTAAGATCCGACGACCTCGCCAAATTCCAGCTCGCCGTAGTCGCGCAGCCCAACTTGAAGCATGTCGGCTACAAAAGCAAAGAAAGCATCGATAGAGATTGCCGTATCGGGCAAGAGCCAGGCGATGTTGAGCACACCAGCATCCAGCGGTACACAGGCGCCGCCGGAAGATCGCAGCACACAGCCGAAGCCATCCTGACCGAACTGGTGCAGAGCTTGCTCCAGATGGGGGAGTCTGGCGTCTCTGCGCCCCAGATACAAAGCCTGATCGTATACCCAAAGGTGGATGATCGGTACAGCAGATTCCCGTTGCATACCAGCCGCCAAAGCCTCATCGCGATACAACGGTTCAAGCGGTTGCCCTTGATAAATTCCTGAATCCATCCAGTGGAAAGGCTGATTGACAGAAAATGACATGAAAAAGGCTCCTCACAGGACAAGAATAGCTATCATTATACAACTGAACCGTGTACATTTCTAGGTTTTCGCCCCCCTTTTTTCTGGATGGGAAAAGCTTGCAGACAAGCCTGAGAAAAACAACACCCGACAAGCAGAGAGGCGCGTGTCGGATGTATGGGGGTTACTTCACTTCTTTCAGTTGGAAATTGTCCAGGTAAGTCATTTTGCGAGGAGCTTCTTCTGCCGCATCCTCTTGCATGTACAGACCAAGCTGTGTTCCTTCTTGCTTGATTTGTTGCTGTCCGAACAAATACTGATCGTTCGCATAAATCGAAACCGTGTTGCCTTTGACAGCTACCTTCAGGCGGTTGGACGATTTTAGCTTGTAGGAACCGGATGCGATGACATCGATGTCGTCTTTGTTGGCGTCTGACACTTTGCCGAGAACGACGCGATCTTTTTGGACGAACACGACATTGGCTTTTCCGTCTTTTCCGTTGAAGAAAAGTCCGGCCAATCCATTCGTACCCGATACATTTACATCGATGCTCAGCTCGTAATTTTCCGGTTTGGCGGATTCATTCCAGCTGAGCGGCAGGAAGTAGTGGTCGACGTCGTCATCGTCGGAAACAGCCGTAGCTTGCTTGCTGATGACGCCCCAGCTTCCGGTAGCCTTTTTCGTATCCCAGTTTTTCAGTTCTGTGCTGGAAAAAGAGTCGCTGATGTTGATTGGTTCAGGCTTTGGCGGTTCCGGGTTCGGGAAGACGACTTTTGTTTCGTCGTCGCGGTCCAGGATGGCCCGGTACAGCAAGGAAGCAGCTTCTGCGCGAGTGATCGGGTCTTGCGGGCGGAAGTAGCTGTTGTAGCCTTTCATCAAATCAGTTTGCAGGGCGATGGCGATATACGGACGCAGGGCGGAAGAAATTTCGTTTTGATCCCGGAAGTTCTTCAACTGATCCAGGTCCGCCTTGTATTTTTTGTCATAGCCAAGCAGTCGAACGAGAGCGACCGCAATATCTTCGCGGACGGCGGATTGATCCGGTTTGTACGTGTAGGTGGAACCGGATTTGTAGCCAGTCAAGTAAGGCTTTGCGTACTCGACGTAATAAAACGCCCAGTGGGAACGGGGAACATCTTTAAACGTTGGACTGACGGAGTTTTTCTGGATGTTGACATCAGCTGCCGCAATCATGATTTTGGCAAACTCTGCGCGGGTTACCTGATTGTTGGGACGGAAAGTCCGGTCGTCATATCCTTTGATGATCCCTTTTGCTGCCATTTCGGTGATTTCCTTGTACGCCCAGTGACTGCGGGGAACGTCCGAGAATGAAGTCGAAGCGGCACCGACAAAAGGGATGGCAGTCAGGAACATCAACACCGACAGAAGTAAGGCGAATGCTCGTTTCATGCTGACCTCCTCAATTTTGCTCGTGTTTTTTGGTAGCTGCCTTCTTCGACGACGTCTGGGCGGGGAATGTTGCAAGGGACAAAGTCAATTCGGGAAAATTAGGAAAAAAGACGGAGGCCGTCCGCGGAAACGGCAGGAGCGCGGGGAAGCTTCTTAGGGAAAAGGTCAGGGAATCGTCAGGCAAAAAGGCTGGGTCATTACTGTCGAATAGGCAGAAGGCAGCTTGCACCATTTTGGCTTTTATACAGTGAGCAGCTTTTCGTTTCGCGAATAGCGAATGCCCGGCAAACTTGCATGTTTAATCATCGAAAAGCTGCTGTTGAAAAGCGTCCTTTTCGAAACGATTCCGTTCGTTTCGTACATATTTTGCCTCATTATGCATTGGCTTTTGTATGCACCAAAATGCTATAATTCTTTATTGGTTACTTATAAAGAAAATACTAGCTGAGGTGATACATGATGACGGAATCGAAAGTGGCGACTCCGGACTTAAAATCCGCCAAGTCACCGAAAACAACGGCGGACTTTGCGAAATACTTTCAGCCCCCGTCCTTGAAAGATGCGAAAAAGCGGGGAAAAGAAGAAATCCAGGTGCTTTACGATTTCGCGATCCCGGAAGACATGCAAGGAATCGGAAAAGGAAAGCGTTATCACGTTCGCACATACGGCTGTCAGATGAACGAGCATGACTCCGAGACGATCTCCGGCATTTTGCAGCAGATGGGCTACACTTCCACAGACGATGTGGAAGCGGCGGATGTCATCTTGTTCAATACCTGTGCGATCCGCGAAAATGCGGAGGATAAAGTGTTTGGCGAGCTGGGACATATGAAACGGCTCAAGCATAACAACCCGAACCTGATCCTCGGCGTTTGCGGCTGTATGTCCCAGGAAGAGAAGGTCGTCAACAAAATCTTGAAAAGCTACCAGCAAGTCGATTTGATCTTTGGGACGCATAACATTCACCGCTTGCCGCAGCTGATGCGCGATGCCATGTTCAGCAAGGAAATGGTGATCGAGGTATGGTCCAAGGAAGGCGACATCGTCGAAAACATGCCGAAGCAGCGGGAAGGAAACACCAAGGCATGGGTCAACATCATGTACGGCTGTGACAAGTTCTGTACGTACTGCATCGTGCCGTATACGCGAGGAAAAGAGCGGAGCCGCCGTCCGGAAGACGTCATCGCGGAAGTCCGTGACCTCGCCCGCCAAGGCTTCAAGGAAATTATGCTGCTCGGCCAAAACGTCAACGCCTACGGAAAAGACTTTGAAGACATCGAGTATGGCTTCGGCGATCTTTTGGACGAGATTCGCAAAATCGACATTCCGCGCATTCGTTTCACGACGAGCCATCCCCGCGATTTTGACGATCACCTGATTGAAGTGTTGGCAAAAGGCGGAAACTTGGTGGAGCAAATTCATTTGCCAGTCCAATCCGGTTCGTCGGAGATTTTGAAGCGCATGGCTCGCAAATACACGCGGGAGCACTATTTGGAGCTTGTACGCAAAATCAAGGCTGCGATTCCGAATGTATCCCTTTCTTCAGATATTATTGTAGGTTTCCCGGGCGAGACCGACGAGCAGTTCGAAGAGACGATCTCGATGGTCGAAGAAGTCCGGTATGAATTTGCCTATACCTTCATCTATTCCCCGCGCGAGGGCACTCCGGCTGCTGTCATGGAAGACAACGTGCCGATGGAAGTGAAAAAAGCGCGCCTCTACCGTCTGAACGAAGTGCTGGCTCGGATCGGCCTGGAAGAGAACAAAAAGCTGCAGGATCAGGTTCTGGAAGTGCTGGTAGAAGGCGAGTCGAAAAACAACCCGAACGTATTGGCTGGCCGCACGCGCACGAACAAGCTCGTGCACTTCACGGCAGACAAGTCTTTGATTGGTCAATATGTGCATGTCAAAATTACAGATGCGAAAACGTGGACGCTTCATGGCGAACTCGTAACCAAAGTCGAGGTGTAGAAGATGGAACAAACAAACCTGTACACACAAAAAGAAATTTTGGACAAAGCGCGCGAACTGGCTGCCATGATCTCCCGCACGAATGAAGTCGATTTCTTCAAGCGTGCCGAGCTGCAAATCAAGCACAATGAACGCGTGCAGGACTTGATCGACAAGCTGAAGCAAAAACAAAAGCAGATGGTCATGTTCGAATCGATCAATAAAAAGGAACTGGTGGAAAAGGTAGAAGCCGAGTACAACCAGCTGCAAGAAGAGCTGGATGCGATTCCGCTCGTCACCGAATTTAAGCAATCGCAGGTCGATGTGAACGATCTGTTGCAAATGGTGACGAATGTCA
Organism: Brevibacillus sp. HD3.3A; assembly: GCF_013284375.2. Lineage (NCBI taxonomy): Bacteria > Bacillati > Bacillota > Bacilli > Caryophanales > Paenibacillaceae > Brevibacillus > Brevibacillus sp. HD3.3A. The sequence continues at coordinate 3,584,021 of NZ_CP085874.1, read as the reverse complement.
TCACGAACACCGTTTCCGAGCGTATTATTTTGGATACAGGCGGAAATCCGCTGACAGGCGAAACTGGCGGCGGACCGGAAAAGAAACATAGTGGCGGTTGCTGCTCGTAAGGTAGCATCCAACGCGCAAAACGTTGCTACGCGTGAGTTCCCAAACGAGGCACCCAATTTCAGGTGGGTGTTTGCACCCTAGCCGAATGCCCTGCATACAAATGTACAGAAACGTTGTATGGAGGAGGTAACGAAATGTCGGGTACAGACAAAGATCTACAGTGCCGGGAACTCATCGCGAAAGCTGTCTGCGGTAAAGGCCATAAATTCTCTACTACCACCCACACCATCATACCGTCGCAAACTCCTTCGACGATCCTCGGATGCTGGATTATAAACACGAACTTCCAGGCAGAGAAAGTCGGAGACGCGGTTGAAGTATCTGGTACGTATGACGTCAACCTGTGGTTCTCGTTTGCCAATAACACGCAAACCGAAGTCAAGCGGGAAACTGTCAAGTTCTCCGTACTCGTTCCGCTTACGTTCTTCGACAAAAACTGCAGAGGCGATCTGGAAATTGTCGCTCGCGCCGTGGAACAGCCGAAGTGCGTAAAAGCCGAGTTGAGTGCTGGAGGTACCATCACAGTCAGGGTTGAAAGCGAATTTGCCGTTGAAATCATTGGAGAAACCAAAGTCTGCGTAGTGGTATGCAATAACTGCGATGACAAGGACTTCACGCTGATTGGCGACTATGAAGAAAACAGTGATGAATTCGACGACTTTGATTCAGCCAGCATGCTCGATGAGCTTGACTAAAGAGGAGAGATATCTCCTCTTTTTCTTTTTTTATCGGGAAAAAGCGGTATAGGCTAGGCTCTCACTCTTCTCTGGGCGCGATCATATGATAACGAAGAATACAGCATGGGAGAGTGGAAAGCATGGTACGCACGCGAGGAAGGGCATGGGAGGGACTGCAGGAGAGCGCTGTTTCGCAGCCAATGACGGCAAACGCCAAAGAGGCTGTCGCCTTTTTGCACCGTCCCGAGATCGGGCGTTGGCTGTTGAAAACGAGTGGTCTGCCTGTGGCGTCCGGGCGCACGACACCGCCTGGATGGCGGACCTACAAGCTTTGCCTGTACCAGGACCTGGTGCTCGATGTCGCGCGGAGCCTGGAACACCCGCAATGGCTGCTTTATCGCCTGGAAGAGCCGGACTTTGAGCCAGTTCCGTTTCCCTCTTCCGATCCGGAGGTGCAAGTCGTAAAAGCGCTGGCCGTGCGCAGCTTGTATGCGGTCGGTGCCGAAGCGGGGCAAGTGACCGTCATGGCAGCGTCTTCTCATCGGGCGAAGGTCGTTCGCGTGGAACCGGATTGGCCTGCGCAAAAGGCAGATGCTTACATGCAGCGTGCGCGAGAGTGGTGGCGGGAGCGCATGAGCAAGCAGCCGCAAGAGCTGAACAAAATGGGAGCGGACCCGGAGTTTTCCTTGCGCCGGGCAACAGGCGAGATGGCGCTCGCCTCTGATTTTTTGAAAATCAACGGGACGGTTGGGTGCGACACGACCCGCTACCGGGAAGATTTGGCTCTGCATCAGCATCCTGTAGCCGAATTGCGCCCCGCCCCAACGGAAGACCCTGACGAGCTGTTTCTGCATATTTACGAAGCGTTGCGGCTCGCAGGGAAAAAAATCCCGCACAAGGATGTGGAGTGGCTGGCGGGCGGGATGCCTTTTTCCGGCTATCCGATTGGCGGACACATTCACTTCGGCGGGATGACGCCTACGTTTTCTTTGCGGCGCAAGCTCGATGCGTACTTGGCGTTGCCGCTCGTGCTGATTGAAGATCCGGGTTGCATCGAGCGCAGACATCGCTACGGCTTTTTGGGCGATGTGCGGGAAAAGTCGTACGGCTTCGAATACCGGACACTGCCAAGCTGGCTGGTGCACCCGGTCATCGCGCGTGGAGTTTTGCATCTGGCCAAACTGGTCATGATGAGCCATGCCGAGCTGAAAGCGACCCCGCATTTGCAGTTGCCGCTGGTCAAGGCTTACTATCGCGGCGACAAAGAAACGTTGGAGCCGTACGTCAAGCAAATCCGCGAAGAATTGCGAGAGTTGCCTGGCTACGCGCTTTCGCGAATACACTTGGAGCAATATTTTGACTTGTTGCTGCGAGGCGAGACATGGCTTTGCGATTTCGACCTGAGAAGTGCCTGGAATCTTCTGTGAATTTTTTGCCGCGAATCGAGCATCAACATCATGGGAGGAACATGGTATAATAGCGTCGAGATTGGAAGGCTAGGAGAAGAAAAAATGGCGCAATATACCCCGATGATTCAGCAGTATCTGGCTATCAAAAAAGACTATCCGGATACTTTCTTATTTTTTCGCTTAGGCGACTTTTACGAACTGTTTTTTGACGATGCTATTCTCGCGTCCCGCGAGCTGGAAATTACGCTCACCGGACGCGAGGGTGGTGGCGATGAACGGATTCCGATGTGTGGCGTGCCGCATCATTCTGCGGATGGGTACATAGCGGAACTGTTGAAAAAAGGTCACAAGGTAGCGGTATGCGAACAGGTGGAAGACCCGAAAGAAGCCAAAGGGGTCGTTCGCCGCGAAGTGACCCGTGTCATTACGCCCGGCACGATGATGGAGGGCAAATGGCTAACCGACAAGGAAAACAACTACATGGCTGCCTTGGCAGCGCTGGACGGCCGCGTCGGAATTGCCGCATGCGACATGAGTACAGGAGAAATGTACGTCACATCCGTGCTCGGCCAGATGGAGGCGGCCCTGGATGAGGCTCTGCAATACCGTCCGAAAGAACTGGTGTTCTGCGGTGTCGAAGCTTTGCCCAAGACAGCTTTGCCGACGACGGTTGTAGAGAGTCACCAGCTGGATGCTTTTGCGGTGGACAACCAGTATCCCGAAACAGGGAAAGAGCTGGATGTCTCCATGCGCTCGGCCGTCAACGCGCTGCTCTACTACATCGGCACGACGCAGAAGCGCAGTCTCGCGCACATGCGGCTCTTGAAGCGCTACGACAGCAAGCAATATTTGCAAATGGACGGCTTTTCCCGAAGAAATCTGGAGCTGACCGAAACGATCCGCGACAAGACGAAAAAAGGTTCTCTCTTGTGGCTGTTGGACCGGACGCAAACCGCGATGGGCGGACGGCTTTTGCGCAGATGGATCGAGCGGCCGCTGCTCGGACGCGCGGAACTGGATGCCAGACTGGAAGCGGTAGAGGCGCTGAAAGCCGATTTGTTGCTGCGCTCCGATTTGCGGACTTGCCTGGACAACGTGTACGATCTGGAGCGGCTGGCTGGGCGGATTTCCTATGGGAACGCCAATGCCCGCGACCTGATTCAGCTGCGATTGTCACTCACGGCAGTTCCTGAGCTGAAAGCGTACTTGGAGCAGACAAAAGCGCCCGTGTTGCAGGAGCTTTCCCGCGGCATGGATGAGTGCGCAGACCTCGTCAGCTTTTTGCAGTCGGCGCTCGTCGACGATCCGCCGATCTCCGTGCGGGAAGGCGGAATGATTCGCACAGGCTACGATGAATATTTGGACAAGCTGCACTCGGCGAGCCGCGACGGAAAAACGTGGATTGCCCAATTGGAGCAAAGCGAACGGGAAGCGACAGGGATTCGCTCGCTGAAAGTCGGATTCAACAAAGTGTTCGGCTATTACATCGAGGTGTCCAAGTCCAACATTGCCAACGTGCCAGCGGGCCGTTACGAGCGCAAGCAAACGCTCGCCAACGCAGAGCGCTACATAACCCCCGAGTTGAAAGAGCGGGAAGCGCTCATTCTCGAAGCAGAGGAAAAAATGATTGAGCTGGAGTACCAGCTGTTTGCCGCCGTCCGCAGCGAAATCGCCAAGCACATTCCGAGATTGCAAAGCCTTGCCGAACGGATTGCCTCTGTAGACGTTCTCCAGGCTTTCGCTACGGTCAGTGACGAGCGCGGATTCGTGCGCCCGCAGCTTGTCGATGACGGGGAATACGTGATCGTGGACGGCCGCCATCCCGTTGTGGAAGCCGTATTGGAGCGGGAGAAGTACGTCGCGAACGACGTGAGGATGAACCAGGACGAGCGTCAAGTGTTGCTGATCACGGGACCGAACATGGCTGGTAAAAGCACGTATATGCGCCAAATCGCCCTCATTACGGTCATGGCGCAAATCGGTTGTTTCGTCCCGGCAAAAGAAGCGAAGCTGTCGATTGTCGATCAGATTTTTACCCGGATCGGAGCGGCTGACGACCTCGTCGGCGGTCACAGTACGTTCATGGTCGAGATGCTGGAGACGAGACATGCCTTGCAAAAGGCGACAGCAAAAAGCTTGATCTTGCTCGATGAGATCGGTCGCGGGACTTCTACGTACGATGGCATGGCGCTGGCACAGGCGGTCATCGAGTACATTTGCCAGCGGATCGGTGCCAAGACGCTGTTTTCCACGCACTATCACGAGCTGACGGGCCTTGCCGAGACGATGAAAGGCGTCGTCAACGTGAACGCTCGCTGCGAGGAGCGGGATGGCAAGCTGTTGTTCCTGCACAAGATCGAAGAAGGCCGGGCAGATAAAAGCTACGGGATTCACGTGGCGGAGCTGGCGGAAATGCCTGGATGGGTCATCGAGCGGGCGCGCAGCATTTTGGCAGGACTGGAAGCAACAAGTTCGGCTGCTTCCGACATGCAGATGTCGCTAGAGTCGCTCTGGTCCGCGCCAGTTGCCGCTGTGCGCGAGGAGCCTGTGTCGCTTTTGTCGTCGGAGGAAGAAGAGATTTTGCGCGATTTGCGTGAGATCGACCTGAATCAGACGACACCGATGGATGCGATGATGAAGCTGTTCGCGTGGAAACAACAGTTGAAGAAAAAATAAGCTTCGGGGGGAGGGGAGGATCGCATGGGAACGATTCGAGTGCTTGATGAGCAGCTCGCCAATATGATCGCGGCGGGTGAAGTGGTGGAACGTCCGGCATCTGTCGTCAAAGAGCTGGTCGAGAACGCGATTGACGCCAAAGCCACTTCGATTGAGATTCATGTGGAGGAAGGCGGTCTGGAGCTGATCCGCATTGTCGACAACGGACACGGCATGGATCGGGACGATTGCTTGCTGGCATTGGAACGCCATGCGACGAGCAAGATCAGCACCCAGCGCGACTTGTTCCGGATTCGCACACTCGGCTTTCGCGGCGAAGCTTTGCCGAGTATTGCCGCAGTGTCTCGGATGGAGCTGACGAGCAACCGATCGAGCCGCGAGATCGGTACGCGGCTGCTCGTCGAAGGCGGCGCAGTCAGCGAAGTGGCAGACGCGGCAGCAGTGCAAGGGACGGAAATATGTGTCCGCAGCCTGTTTTTCAATACACCTGCCCGGTTGAAATACATGAAGTCGATTGCCACAGAGGTTGGGCATATCTCGGATTACGTCAATCGGCTCGCTTTGACACACCCGTCGATTTCCTTTCTTTTGACGCACAACGGGAAAAATTTGCTGCAAACGACGGGGGACGGCAAGCTGCTGCACGTCATGGCGGCGATTTACGGTGTGCAGATTGCCAAGCTTCTCATTCCGATTTCGGGGGAAACGCTCGATTTCCGCTGGAACGGATTTTTGTCCAAGACGGAGGTAACGCGAGCAAACCGCTCCTACCTTTCTACACTGGTCAACGGTCGCTACGTTCGCAGCTATTCGCTCAACAATGCGATCATGCGCGGCTATCACACGCTTTTGCCGATCGGCCGCTTCCCGATCGTCGCGCTGCAAATCGAGATGGACCCGACGCTTGTCGATGTCAATGTCCACCCTGCCAAGCTGGAGGCGCGTTTCAGCAAAGAGGACGAGCTGTGTACGGCAATCGAGCAATCCGTCAAAACGACGCTCCGGCAAGGTTTGGGCATCGTCCGACCGATGGAGACACCGCAAAAGGCGAAAATCACCACGCAAGTCGTCCAGCCGCAGTTTGACTTGACGTTTGCCAAGCCAGCCGCGGAGACGCAGACGCGCTCACTTGTGGAAGCCAGCCCGCGCCTGCAAGAGTGGATGGCGCGGCAGGAGCAAAGCCAGCCGTTGCCGTTGCAAAAAGAAGCGGCAAGCGAGCTTTTGCCGGTTGCCCAAAGCAGGAAGGTTCAGGAAGCTTCCGAATCTTATCCGCGTGCAGAGCAAGAGCAAGGGCTGGCGAGTTCTGCTCCAGAAGCAGAGAAAACGGGACGAGAGTGGTCACAACAAGAGCAGGCCGCCGCTTCAGGGAGCGTGTTCGAAAAGGTCGCGCCCGTATCCGTTGCCACCGCTCCTTCTGCTTTCCTTGAAGGAACGAGTGGTTCTGCTAGTCCTTCTGCTTCGCTTGAAGGGAAGACTGGTTCTGCCGCTCCACTTGAAGGCATGGCTGCTCCACTTGCTCAACCTGATGCAGAGCAAGCGAGCGAGCCAGAGCAGAACGCCGCACCTGTAGCGGAGGAGCGCGTGCAATCGGCTGTTCCGGTCATGTATCCGGTCGGACAAGTGCATGGAACGTACATCGTCGCCCAAAACGATGAAGGGATGTACTTGATCGACCAGCACGCCGCCCAGGAGCGCATCTTCTACGAGTATTTCATGGCCAAGCTGGCGGAAGAAGGTGTGGCCAGCCAGATGATGCTGTTTCCGCACACGGTCGAGTTCACGACCGCGGAGGCGGCCAGACTGGAAAAACGGCTGTCGCTTCTGCAATCGTTCGGCTTGGAAGTAGAAGCTTTTGGCGGGCGCACGTTCATCGTCAGGGCGCACCCGCATTGGTTCCCGGAAGGAGCCGAGCTGGAAGTTATCGAAGAGCTGATTCAGTTCGTACTGGAGGCGGGAGAGCAAGGGCAGGCCCATCCTGTGCAAATGCGGGAAAAGGCTGCGATCATGATGTCGTGCAAAGCATCGATCAAAGCCAATCGCTTTTTGACCCACGCCGAAATGGAGAGCCTGCTGAATCAGCTGCGCGAGACGAGCAGCCCGTTTACGTGTCCGCACGGCAGGCCGATTGTAATTCATTTTACTGGCTATGATTTGGAGAAAATGTTCAAGCGCGTCATGTAGTGCGAACACGCATTTTGCTAATACCGCCCCTCGGATGAACGCCGATGAACGACGACCGATTCGGCGGGGCGTCGGCTGTCCTGGCGGATGGAGATGTAGTCGTGATTGGCGGCGGAATGGTGGCGACAGGCGAGCGGTACGATGTGAAAAACGATGAATGGTCGAGTCTTGCCCAGATGGACGAGGTTCGCTATGGTCCGGGCGCAGCGATTTTGCCGGATGGACGGGTGCTGCTTGCAGGAGGTCAAACATCGAAAAGCGAAAAAGCCACCTTGTTCTACCAGCCACAGTTGCAAATCCGGCTGCTGTTCAGCGAAGCTGCCCGTTTGCAGGTCGACCGACAGGACGTTTTGCAAAATCTCTCCTACTCGATTGATGGGGGAGCTTACCAGGCTTTTGGCGAAGAGGATCGTGTTGTCGTATCGGAGGAGCACCTCGACATTACGCTGGATATTGTGCCGAAAGGATCGAACATCCGAATCAAACTCGCAGCAGGCATTTTCGCCGATGAAGCCGGAAACGAAAACGAAGAAGTGATTACGGACAGCCTCGTGTACAACTAAAATCACCAGCTTGCCAATCGTTGAAAAGGCGATCGCCACCAAACAGGCCCAATCCGCTATGGGCCTGTTTGGCTTACGTACATTCATTCTTTGTAAAAAAATTCACAAGCTCGCAACGGACGAAGGAAAACATGATATGATAAGAAAAGAGAGGGAGTTTGGCTCAGATTCTATTTGACCGCCAAATTAATCCTGCTTACAATAAAAGAGTTTCCGTCCTGAAGAGGCGTAGACGTACGGAAAGGAAACAGATACGTGATTGTGACGACGGGACTTGAGCCTGCCGAGGAAACCTTGCGACACGCTGTACATTTGGCTGAGACATTCGGCGTACAGACAGTCAGACGAGGCGACCTTTCTCTCAGTCAGCTGCGAAAACGGCATGGCGACGACGAGGTACTGGTTGTTTCAGCGCAAGGAGCGCGCCTGGAGGTACCGGGGAAAAAGCCTTTCTTTTTTCACCCGAACACTTCCGCTTTTCGTATAAAGCGGCTGTTGCGCGGCGATACTGATACTATGCTTGTTGCTTGCCAAATTCAGCCAGGTGATGAAGTGTTGGATGCTACGCTTGGATTGGGTGCTGACGCGATTGTGTTTTCCCATGCGACAGGAGCTAACGGGAAAGTAGTCGGTATCGAATCGGAACGGGTGCTGGCCATCATGGTCGAAGACGGGCTCAAGCACTGGACATCTGACTCGGAACAGCTGGAGACAGCCATGCGTCGCATTGAAGTGCGGTGCGGGAACCATTTGGAAGTCATGCAGGGATTGCCAAGCCGCTCTTTCGATGTCGTTTATTTCGATCCGATGTTTGAAATGACGGTGGAAAGCTCGGCAGGCATCGCTGGGGTACGGGAGTTTGCCAACCCGCAGCCATTGACAGAAGAAGCGATTGCAGAAGCACTTCGCGTAGCAAGAAGACGCGTGGTGATGAAGGAAGGGAAAACAGGCAAAATCCACGAGCGCTTTGGTTTCACGCCATTTCGCTCTCGCGGCCAGCAGGTCGTGTACAGTTACAAAGAGACAGGTGGAGGGGAGTGACTTTGCAAGAGAGAGAAAAGCTAGTCGTCATTGTTGGACCGACAGCCGTCGGCAAGACCCAACTCAGTCTGGAATTGGCCCAGCAGTTCAACGGCGAGATTATTTCCGGGGATTCCATGCAAGTGTATCGCGGCATGGACATCGGGACGGCGAAGGCGGAGCCAGCCGAATTGGCACTGGTGCCGCATCATCTCATCGATATCAAAAATCCGGACGAAGAATATTCTGTCGCGATGTTTCAGGAAAGCGCTACCCAACTGATCAGCTCGATCAATGGGCGAGGCGGCCTTCCGTTTATCGTAGGCGGTACGGGTCTCTACATAGAATCGGTTACCCATCGTTTTCAATTTTCACAAGCCACGCAAGATCCAGAGCTGCGGGAAAGGTTGCAGCGTTTGGCGGATACAGAAGGCGTGGATGCGCTGCACGCGAGATTGGCCGACGTCGATCCTGTAACGGCTGAGCGTTTGCATCCGAACGATGTAAAGCGGGTGATTCGCGCTTTGGAGATTTATGAGAGTACGGGCTACAAAATGTCCGACTTTCAGCTTCGAGCACAGCACTCCCCATACGAACTGGTGATGATCGGACTCACGATGGATCGCGCCATTTTGTATGAGCGGATCAATCGTCGCGTCGAGCTGATGATCGAAGCGGGGCTGATCGAGGAAGTGCGCGGACTTCTGGACAAAGGCTACGACGCCTCGCTGGTGTCGATGCAAGGCTTGGGCTACAAAGAATTGATTCCTTATCTGTACGGTGAAATTACGTTGGAAAAGGCGATCAATGACATCAAGCAGCGGACGCGCCATTTTGCCAAACGACAGCTGTCGTGGTTCCGCCGTATGCCGGAAATCCAGTGGTTTGACATGACCGATCCGGCTTGTCAAGCGAACTCAGTGGAAACTATCAAGCAGATATTGGCAGGAAAGTTTCAACAATTGCCGAATATATAACATACAAGTCCTTTTAGGGGGTAGTGTACATGAAACAGACGATCAACATTCAAGATACGTTCTTGAATCATTTGCGGAAAGAAAACATCGCGGTTACCATTTACCTTGTGAACGGATTTCAATTGCGCGGGTATATTAAAGCGTTCGATAATTTCACGATTGTGATTGATAGCGAAGGCAAGCAACAATTAGTATACAAGCATGCGATCTCCACTTTCACTCCGCAACGCCCAGTTTCACTGATGTCTCAAGACAACAACCAGCAATAAGTCGTGAAATGCTCTGCCCACCAGCCAGGACCCTAGAGGTTCTGGTTTTTTCTTTTTGCCAAGCTTTTCTTTGCAAAAGCGCAACACAAACAAAGGCTCCCCGCTTATACCCGGAAAGCCTTTGTCAGCTGAGTTTTCAGGCAAGTTACAAATACCGGGCAATCATTCGAACCAGCTTTGCAGGAAACTCGTGTAAATTTGTCATATCCAAAAAGCGTTCCTTTCCGTAAATTTCACTAATGACCTCCTTGTCTTGGCCGATCGCCGCTGCAAGGAAGGCGACTCCTTTTCGTTCGTACTCCTGGATCGTTTGCTGCATATCGGCAACCGCATGACTTCCGGTATAGTCGTCCAGCGCTTTCGGTTGTCCGTCGCTGATGCTGATCAACAATTTGGTCTGTTGCGGGCAGACGACTAGCCGTTCCGCCATAATGCGCAGTGCCATTCCGTCGCGATTATTGCTTCTGGCTTGAATCCGCATCAGCCGGAAGCGGTCAGTGGCGTCCGTTTTGTCCAGGTCGACATAGGCGAAGACGGACATTTGCTCCAAGCGGGACACATCCGCCGTATCCCCGTAGATCAACACAGGAATGTGGCAAAGCTGACAAAATTCATAGACGGCGATGACCGCCCGTTTGGCCGCCTCCAATCTCCCGAAGGCTGACATCGACGCGGATTCGTCCACCCGCAGACCCACGACAAGCGACGGCGATTCCGTTGGCGGGCGTTTCTTGGCAAAATATTTGTAGTCTTTGTAGGCAACGCTGTCCGCTTGAAATTTGCTGCCGTAGTAACGATTCCGCGCAAAGTCGGAAGTGACCTCATGCTCCAAGTAGGGAAGTGTCTTTCTGGCAAGCTGTTGTACGATGGGCATGAGTCCTTTGCTCAGGCGGACGTACTCCTGCTGGTTTTCCTGATCGTAGTCAGGGCGGTGCACGATGAGCTTCACTTTTCGATGAATCGAATCGGAAATGACCTCTCGTGCCGCCTGATTCAGCTTTTTGCGGAAATCGCGCTCCTGTTGCTTCGCTTCCTCTGAGGCAGACTCGGGGTTTGCCTGATGATAGCGAGGGGTGCCGTCTTCCCCCGGAGTGGAGCGCTCGATTTGAGCAGGATCGTCGGAGACTTGCGAAGAGTTGTTGTCACTGTCAGCCGATTTTTTCAAGGCGATTCCTGTTTGCTCCCGTGGCTGGTCTGTGTCAAAAGCAGCGTCGTCAATCTCCCCGGATGTCTTGATTTCTATGGCATCGTCCCAGTTTCGTTTTTTTTTAGCTCACCAGAAGAGGCTGCCTCCAGACGGGCAAACAATTCATGCTGGGCAAGTGCTTCTTCCAAAAGCTGAATTTCTTCCGGATCGGTCGTGATTTTGTAGATGACCTTGTGGTAAAGCGATGCTTTTGCAGAAATGCCGTTGGCAATCGCATCTGCCCAGTAAAAGAACGAACGCATTCCCGCCACACCCTTGATCGCATTGGCTCGTGCCGTTTTGTCCAATAGCAAAATGACATTCGCTAAGAGAGACAGCATTTCTTCATCTTGGAAGCCCGTTTTGGCCTTGACGCGCCCGATCATGACCTCTTTTGTCGGCAGATCCATCTTTTCCGTATGCTGGACTCTGTCGCGCAGTGCCTCGTTTAACGGTCTTGTTCCGGCATAGCTGCGGTTTGTCGTGATCACGGCGATGAAGTCCGGGTGCCTGCGGATGATTTCCGTTGGAAGGTTGATGCTCCCATCCAGCTCCAGGGCAGAGTTTAGCGCCATTAACACCGCAGCATCGCGAATCACGTTCGGTTCCTGGATTTCCAAAAGATAGCCCTTTTGATAGGCTCTGACGATTTCAGAAGGGTAAAATCGGTATTCAATCGCTTCCCCATCGCTCTTTTCCGCGGCAAGCTTCCCTAATTGCTTCATCATTTTGGCGGCTTGCTCCCCGGAAATCCCCAATGCCTTCATCAAAATTTCCGTGCCGCTTGCCAATCCTTCGTTTTCATAGAGAGCTGTTAAGGCGGTTTGTTGCGCAGGCTGCAAATTGTTTAGGCGCTCAGAAGAAATCACCGGCAAAATAGCTCCAATAATATCTGATTTATCCATATCAGCAAAACAAGTGACTTTCGTGTACGGAAGCCCGAAATTCGCCGATAAAGCTTTTGCCAGTTGAGTCTTGCCAGAACCCGCATCGCCCTCCAGCAAAATGTTGGCGATCTTCATTTCCCAGCGATGCCAGTTGCGCCTGACTTCGTCACTAATGCGCCGCTCTTCTTCGCTGACTTGATGGGTAGGCGGCTTTTTCCACACGAGTGCTTTTTCTTCATCAGTCAACTGTCTATCAGGTGATAAATAATCGTGTCTGTTTTCTGTCATTCCATGTTCCTCCAAATTGTCGTCATGCGGCGTGCTGCTCTGCTTTGTGCCTTTTTTCAACAGCGACAAGCGGGAGCAGGCAAGTGGCATCGCCGATCATCCATGCTTCACTCGCGGCGTGTACCGCTTCTTCGAGGGAAAACGTGTCTTCGACTAGCCGGGTACGAATGTCCCGTTGACCAGCCTTCCGATGAAAACAGGGGTAACTGCGGCTAAACAAAGCTAATAGCCCATGTCTCTTAAAACTTTTGCCAATGAGCGCAGACGCTCGCCGATCAGTTCCCCGTCGTCGCTTAAAATTTGGCTGAACTGCTTGATGTCTTCATGGAGACTTTCGTTGTCTGTGCAGATTGCGACGTTCAACGCATCGCCTTGCAGGGCAATCCTGTCGATAACGGGCTTTTGCGGATCGTAAAAATGCTCATATCTGTATGCATCGTGAAAATGAGCCAACGACCGGCAAAGCAGCAGCGACAGATCAAGAACGCGATGGAGCGGGAGTTCCTCCGGTTGACTTGCCCCGTTTTCTCCCGCGCTTTTCCACACCTTGGCTGTGATAGCGGCTTTTTTATGGTCACTTTCCCGAGTCAAGCCGAGCGAGAGCGCTTGGACATCCGTGTTTCTGGCATGACGGCCGTCCACTCGATCGTAGTTTTCTGATACCACGACAGGCTTGTGTTCGGACGTAGCGGAGATTTTCATGTTCTTTTCCTCTTTCCTTTTCGAAATTACTGCAAAGTCTATCTGAGTTTTTCGCGAGAAGCAATACTTTTTTGTTATGATTGACAAACATTTCGTTTTTATGTTTATTATTATATAAACTTAATATTAATTTGTTTGTTTTTTTATCGAGCCATCCGCGCCCCTCTTTGGAAGAGAGGGAGCTTGAGGAAAGTATACAGGCAGAAAAACGGATGGAAGACTATTACAGGCTGCAGGTCAGGTGTAGCTCGTGAAAAGTGAGGAGAAACCAAGATGAATCGCAAAGACGAACTGAAACAGACGTTTAAGGAAGCGAAGACAGAGGCGGGCGTGTATCAAATCAAAAACACCCTTAATCAAAAAGTGTGGATTTGCAGTACCCGCAATCTTAAAACGATGAACGGAAAACTGTTCACGCTCAAACTCGGCTCGCATATGAACAAGCAACTGCAAAGCGAGTGGGATGAGTACGGAGAAGAGGCGTTCGTTGCGGAAGTGTTGGAGGTTTTGAAAAAGAAGGAAGACGGATATTTTGATGAAAAGGATGAGCTGGAGAAACTGGAACAAAAATGGCTCGACAAGCTTCAGCCGTATGGAGAACGTGGCTATCATCAGGAGAAAAAGAAATAGGCGTGGGTCTAGTGGAGGGAATGCAAAGCTGTATGGATTGCAAACAAACGAGAGCGAGCCGAAACACGTTATTCTCGCGTTTCGACTCGCTCTGACGGCTGGCATGTCATGATCTACAGACAAAGAAACAGAACGGTCTTAGATGATTATTGTTCGCCTTTAGTGAAAATCTGGAAGGTGATACCGAACTTGTCGCGCACGTTGCCGTAGGCAGGGCTGAAGAATGTTTCCTGCAAAGGCAGATGTACCTGCCCGTCCTCTTGAAGCGCTGCGAAAATGCGTTCTGCCTCGGCTTTATCCTCCAACGAAATGCAAATGGTCACTTGATCGCCTAACTGATAAGGTTGTCCAGGAAACGCGTCAGAAAACATCAATTCGCTGTCGCCAATTTGCAGTGTAGCATGACCCACAAGATTTTTGGCTTCTGGCGGGAGCGGGTACTCAGGGTCTTCCGGCATTTCGCCAAACGTCTGCTTGTAAAGCACTTGCGCACCCAACACTTTTTCGTAAAACGAGATGGCTTCGCTTGCATTTCCGTTCAGGACAAGATAAGGGATCAGACGCAAAGACATGGAGGAATCAGCTCCTTCGAATAGTGGTCTAGGCATGGCTGACGACAGGAGAGCAGACAGGTATTCTGGCTTCCAATGTCATCCATAAGCAAATGATACCACAAAAGAACATACGTTCGCAATAGTGTCAAAAAAAAAACGAGGCCGCATACGCGAATCCTCGTTTTGTTGCGTCTACGCCGCATCTGAAAAGTTACGCGGCTTTTCGACGAATCATGAACAGATAGCAGACAATCGAGCCGATGGTGGCAAGCGCCATGACAATGCCCATCGGCACAGCAGTGCCTTCCCCTCCGATTCCGACCAGCGGAGCGACAATACCGCCGCTGATGAAGGAGAGCAGACCTTGCAAGGCAGACGCACTGCCTGCTGCTTTGCTCTGATTTTGCATGGCGAGCGAGAAGCCTGTCGCCCCGACGATACCGACGCTGGAAACGACGAAGAACAAAGGCACGAGCACGGCAACCAGCCCAGCGTCAAGCAAGATCATGGCGAGCAGCGTGATTCCGCCAAGCCCAGCCAGCAAAATGCCAGTGACAAACAGTTTTGTCTCTTTGACTTTTCCGGCAAGTCGTCCGGTAATTTGGCTGGCGATGATAATTCCTACCCCATTCATGGCGAAAATCATGCTGAAGCCTTGCGGAGAGACACCAAAAATTTTCTGGAACACAAAGGGCGATCCGGCGATATAAGCGAACATCGCGGCCGTGACCAGACCTTGCGACAAGGCGTAGCCCATGAAAACCCGATCTTTCACCAGCCCGCCAAAAGTGGCGAGCGTATTGCCGATTCCGGCTTTGGAACGGCGATTGACAGGCAACGTCTCCGGCAATCCGAGCAGGACGACGAGCAGCATGACGGCACCGATCAGACCAAGTGCGACAAACACGCCGTGCCAGGAGGTGAACTCCAGCAGCTGACCGCCGACGATAGGCGCGGCAATCGGCGCAATCCCGTTAATCAGCATCAGCAGGGCAAAAAACTTCGTCAGCTCTGTGCCCGAATACAAATCGCGTACAGTAGCGCGAGCGATGACGATCCCGGCAGAGCCAGCAAGTCCCTGCACAAAACGGAGGAAGATGAACGTATAGATCGAAGGAGCAACCGCGCACAAAAAAGAAGACAAGGCGTATAAAATAAGTCCGATCAAAAGCGGCATTCTGCGTCCGCGTACGTCGCTGATCGGTCCCGCGAAAAGCTGACCAACAGACAGTCCAATGAGGCAGGCGGTCAAACTGAGCTGCGCCATCGACGTACTGGTGGAAAGATCGTCAGCCAGAAGCGGCAAAGCAGGCAAATACATGTCCAGCGACAAAGGGCCAAACGCCGAAAGCGAGCCTAAAATGGTGGCGATCCACAGGCGGCGCGTCTTGTTTTCGGCAAGCGCCGATGAGTCCAGTTCTTTTGCTACATGGTTCAAAGGGATGTTCCAACCTTTCTGTTGTGGAATGAAAAGCAAACGCCCCCGCTACTCTTTGGCTTCTTCAGATGGTTGGGTGTTTTCCATATAAAAGGTCATCAAGTTGCCGTGCATTCTATCCAGCATGCCTTGCAGAACGATTTTTTCTTCATCAGTAAAATCTTCAAAGCATTTTAGTTCAAGAACGCGCAGTGCTTCCTTGACAGCTTTTGTCGCCAAACGACCTTTGTCTGTGAGAAAAACCCGCGAGATTCGCTGGTCGCGTTCGTCAGCACGACGTTCGACCAGACCGCATTTTTCCATGCGATTGATCATGACGGTAAGAGTAGCCGGTTTGACCTGGATTCGTCTGGCCAGCTCTTTCTGAATCAAGCCGTCTGTGTGGGCAAGACGCATGAGGAGGATGGGCTGTCCCGGATAGACGTCATAGTTTTGAATCAAGTATTCAACGTTCTTCTTGTGAAGCTTCATCACATGGCCCATTGCATGCGTCAAAGCAGTAGAATAATCAAATTCCACCAGAGTACCCCCGTTTGTTAGCTGGCTAACAGAATGTAAATGTAAATGATTCTCAATCCACTGTCAATACTGATCTATTATACAAAAACAAAGCGCGCTCGTCATGAGGTTGACCAAGAATGTTGCGAACAAAAGGAAGGAGAGGAGCAGCAAGCTGTAGAATGTAAGTTATTTGGAAATGAAAGGACAGGGTGAGCAAAGATGATTGTGAACGAACAAATAAAAGCGGCAGAAGTCAGCCTCACTGGAGTGGACGGAGAAGACCTCGGGATTGTCGCTACCAAAGTCGCGTTGCAAATGGCAAAAGAGCAAGGCGTCGACCTGGTGTGCCTCTCGCTGGCGACAAGTCCGCCTCCGTGCCAACTCGTAAACCGCACGAATCATAAAGAACAGCTCAATCGCGAAAAGGCCAAGCAGCGCAAGGCAGAAAAAGGCATGAAAGTAAAAGAGCTGCGCCTGAGCGCTTTTATCGAAGATCACGATTACGAGACGAAAAAGCGACAAGCCGAAAAAATATTGGCGGCAGGCGACGCCGTGCAATTGACCGTGCGCCTGGAGAAAAAAGAGAGCCAGGAAGCGAAAAAGCTTGTCGAGGGGCTGGTCAAAGAGCTGGCGCATTGCGGAAAACAAGATAAAGGGATTCAAGTGAGCGGCAAACAAGTTGTTGCCGTCCTGCTCCCCAAATAAACAAAGCGAGTGATTTCATGCCATTTACTTTTTCGCATCCGGCGATTGTGCTGCCGCTAAGAAAGTTTGCCTGGGTATCGTTCCCGGCGCTTGTGCTTGGCAGCATGGCTCCGGACTTTGAGTATTTTTTGCGGTTGGCGCCTTACAGCGTCTACAGCCATACGACACTCGGACTGTTTACCTTTGACTTGCCGCTCGTCATGCTGCTTTATTTGCTGTATCGGTTTGTCGTGGAGAAAGGCTTGCTGGCGGTTGTGCCCCTGTGGGTGGCAAAGGGCTTGGCTGGCGACAAGGGCTGGGACCAGGCGAATCGCGGGCGAGGGCGAAGCTTCTTTTTATCGTTTGTGATTTTCGCTTATTCCGCTTTGCTGGGAAGCTTCAGTCACGTCCTCTGGGATTCTTTTACCCATGACCGGGGAAGCATGGTGGAACGATTTGCCTTGCTGCAACAACGCATTTCGCTTGCTGCTTGGGAGGTTCCCGTCTACAAGCTGCTCCAGCACGGGAGCACGCTGTTGGGCGGACTGGCCATTGTGTACGTCATCTGGCGTTGCGGGCGTGAGCGGAGGGAGAGAAGTATCCAAGTCGAGCAGGCGGCAGCGCATGTGAAAGGGCTGTTTTGGATCGGCGTAGCGGCCATGGGCATGGTTGTAGCTTGTTGGGATGCGCTTTTTGTCAAAGGCGTTTCGCCTGTCTTGTATCCGCTGCAGCATGTCGTTCCGTTCATCTCGGGGGCATTGCTCGGGGTGTGCCTTTTCGCTCCAGTGGTGAGTAGGTTCGGCTTGAAAAATAAAGCTTAGAAAAGAATGCTGGCAACGAAAAAATCCCTCCTTCTTGAGAGGGATTTCATTGTATGGATGGGGAGACGCGGCAGCCCTATATGGTGAAATCCTCGGATTTTAGCGTCAGTAAATCTTCTTTCGTTGGCTCATACACCTTCAACAAGCGCACAGCTTGCACCCGGATTGCTTTTTCGATGTTATTTCGAACAAACCGCGCATTGCTGAAGTTCTCGACGAAAGGATCGTTAAGAGCTGCCGTTACTCGCCGTCTCAATTTCTCACTGGCGTCCTTGCTCAGTTCGTATTCCTTGTTCTTTGACATTAGATGAGCAATTTCCATTAATTCATCTGCATCGTAGTCAGTAAACTTGATATGAACCGGAAAGCGGGAGGGCATTCCTGGATTGAGTTCAAGAAAAGAGTCCATCTCCTCGTTGTACCCGGCGATGATACAAACAAACTCATTGCCGTAATCTTCAAGTGATTTCGTCAGGCAGTCGATGGCTTCTTTTCCAAAATCTTTTTCGCCGCCGCGCGCCAACGAATAAGCTTCATCGATGAACAAGATGCCGCCAAGCGCTTTTTTGACCAAATCTCTTGTTTTCTGGGCCGTATGCCCGATAAATTCCCCCACAAGATCTGCGCGCTCGACCTCAATCAAGTGGCCTTTTGACAATACCCCCATTTCTTTAAAGATTTTGCCGAACAGTCGGGCGATCGTTGTTTTTCCTGTGCCAGGATTTCCTTTGAACACCATGTGGAATACTTGCTTTTCGATTTTCAGTCCATGCTTTTCCCGTTCTTTATTCATTTTGATGAGCGCATAAATTTCGTAAATCGTCTTTTTGGCTTCATGCAAGCCAATCAGGTTTTCCAACTCATCAAAGACAGAAGCCAAATTGGCACTTGCTGAAGCACGAACAATTTCAGCCAAAGTATTCGGTTGTTTAATACGCAACGGTCGGTTGAAAACGACCTGAATACGATTGGAACTGCTGGACGATTCATGTACATCTGCTGCTGAACTCGCTCCTGCTTGCTTCACCCGTGTCACCTGCCTTGACCATCATACAAAAAGTATACTCAGGGAGCCGATAAAAGCTGCCTATTTTTCAAAAATGAAGGTGTTAATTTACATATTATGGAATTTTTGAAGGGTGTCACTGAGATGCTGTTCAAAGTGGTTTGCTTTTTCCGATGAAAAATGTAGAGAGTATTATGCAAATTTACCTTGTATTGTAAAATATTCAAATCGAGGAGCTGATCGTTTGTGAGCGAGTTTACATCCGGCTTTTTAATGGAGCGCATCCATATGGGGAAAGTTGCAAAATACGCGCAAAGCAGATCTGTTATGAAGGAACTGAATCATAAATGGATCGTTTATTTGACAGAGGGTGATAACGACGCTGGAATAATGGACATGTCTCATGAATATCCAGTCATGTATTTTGACCATGAGGAAGATCATGGTTGGGGTTATCGCATATACGATCATGGAAAAATCATTGCCAGCCTGCGAATAAACTACGAATTAGAGGAAGGATTGCTTTGGGAAATGGCTCAGGAGAGATACCCTGAGGGAGATCTGATTGAGATTGTATACAATCAGGCAGGCGACGAACTGAGAGAGGAAATAAAAAACAATTTCGATGAGCTGATCTTGCAATCATTTGCCGAAGCCAATATCGGCAGCTTCGCCGTTTTTGGTTTTACACATGAACAACTAGAGACACTAAACGCTACTTTGACGCCTTCAGAAGTACGTTCTGGCAGCAATATATTTCAGATTGTAAATACCTTTAAAAGCGTCTTGCAATTAGAAGAGATGAGCTGGATCAACTATGATCATGTTGTCGAGGATGCTAATTACGATCTCATGTTTGACTGACTCTCGCCACCCTACTTGGATACAATGGCTTGAATATAAAGGGGAAGCCTCAAGTGGTAATTGAAAATTTGCTAATGGAAACAAGGCGGTCCATACCACACATCACACCCGTAACGAAATGGGCAAAATGTGGTATGATAAGAGAAGAAAGGGCGTGAATCGGTGAACGATCTGATCAAAACGAAAGAAACGGCGATCTTGGTCGGTTGCTTTTTGGATAACCGCGATGCAGAGCGAACACGTCTCTCCATGGAAGAATTGCATGAGTTGGCTGCCACTGCTGGCGTTGAGGTGCTCGATGTCGTGACGCAGAACCGGGATCGAATCGACTCGGCCTGGTATCTCGGGACGGGCAAAATTGATGAAATTGCCGAAAAGGCCCATGAGCTGGACATTGATGTGGTCATTTTCAACGACGAGCTGTCGCCGAGTCAGACGCGCAATCTCGACAGGATATTCGATTGCAAGGTCATCGACCGGACGCAGCTCATTCTGGATATATTTGCTGGACGGGCGCAGTCCCGCGAAGGGAAAATTCAAGTCGAGCTTGCCCAGTACAACTATTTGTTGCCACGTCTCGCCGGACAGGGTAAACAGCTTTCCCGGCTTGGCGGGGGAATCGGTACGCGCGGTCCCGGTGAAACCAAGCTGGAAAGCGACCGACGCCATATCCGCAAACGGATCAGCGAGCTGAAACAGCAGTTGGAAGACACCGTCCGCACGAGACAGCTGCATCGGGAGCGCCGCAAGAAAAACAAAGTGTTCCAGATTGCGCTGGTCGGATATACAAATGCGGGGAAATCGACCATTCTCAATCAATTGACGCAAGCCAATACGCTGCAAGAAGATAAGCTGTTTGCCACATTGGACCCGACGACAAGACAGCTGGAGTTGCCAAGCGGCCTGGAAGTGCTCCTGACAGATACCGTTGGATTCATTCAGGACTTGCCGACGAGCTTGGTCGCTGCGTTCCGCTCTACGTTGGAAGGGGTAAAGGAAGCAGATTTGATTTTGCATGTGGTCGATAGCCACCATCCTGATTTTCAGGTGCACATGGAGGTTGTCGATAAAATTTTGCGCGAGTTGAAAGCGGAAGAAATTCCGCAACTCGTCGTATTCAACAAAGCGGACCTTTTGACAGAACGGTCTTACTTGCCGCATGCGGAGGATTCAATCCTCATTTCGGCCATGCGCAAGGAGGATCAGCAAAAGCTGCTGGCGAGACTGGAAGCCTTTGCGCTCGCTTCCTTCCATGAACTGAAGCTGCGTGTTCCGGTGGAGCGCGGAGATATTTTGTCCCTTTTGCATCGTGAAGGGGTTGAAATGGAACAGCAATTTAATGAAGAAGAGGAGTCATACCTGGTCACTGTACGCGTGAACCGGGACCATCCGATCTATGGGCGGATTGCTCCTTTTCTCCTGGATAAACCAGAGACTGTTGAAGAGAGTTGGTAAGATCACCTATGTTTCAATATTTTTCTCACGGGGAAAAGCTTCGTCCTCTCGTCCTGGAGGTAGAAGCGATGATCTCCGAAAGACATCGTCAAATTTCCGCGCTGGTGGACACCAATCAATTGAAGGTGCTGCGCTCTTTTCAAAAGCATGAGGTAAACGAATTTCACTTTTCGCCATCGACCGGATACGGATACGACGACTCCGGCCGGGCTACGCTGGAATCGATCTACGCAGACGTTTTTGGCGGAGAGGCGGCGCTGGTTAGACCGCACATCATTTCCGGAACACATGCGATTGCCATTTCGCTGTTTGGGATTTTGCGTCCTGGCGACGATTTGCTCTACATCACGGGCAAGCCGTATGACACGTTGGAAGAGGTCGTAGGTGTGCGCGGCGAAGGCCAAGGTTCGCTGAAAGAATACGGGATCGGGTACAGCTATGTGCCTTTGACACCGGAGGGCGAAATCGATTTTGTCGCGGTGGCGCAGGCGATTACGCCCAAGACAAA
The DNA here is from genome assembly GCF_013284375.2 of Brevibacillus sp. HD3.3A. Lineage (NCBI taxonomy): Bacteria > Bacillati > Bacillota > Bacilli > Caryophanales > Paenibacillaceae > Brevibacillus > Brevibacillus sp. HD3.3A. The sequence goes on along the minus strand of NZ_CP085874.1, from coordinate 3,562,614 downwards.
AGTGATTGGCATCCAGCGCTCGCGCGGTTATGCGGATCGTCCGTCCTTTACGATCGCCAAAATCCGCGAGATGATCCGCATGGTCAAGGAAATTAATCCGGCGCTGATCGTGTTCGTGGACAACTGCTACGGTGAATTTACGGAAGAGCTGGAGCCGCTGCATGTCGGCGCCGATATTATGGCTGGTTCGCTCATCAAAAACCCGGGCGGCGGTCTGGTCAAGACTGGCGGATACATCGTCGGGCGGGAAGACCTTGTGCGTCTCGCTTCGTTCCGGATGGCAGCACCAGGGATTGGCGCAGAGGGTGGAGCTTCGCTGTACTCGCTGTTGGAAATGTTTCAAGGCTTTTTCCTGGCGCCACACGTCGTGGGAGAAGCGCTGAAAGGCGCGGTGTTCTCCTCGGCGCTGCTGGAACGACTCGGCTTTCAGACCAATCCGCTCTGGCATGAACCACGCACGGACCTCATTCAGTCTGTCGCTTTTGGCAGTGCGGAACGGCTGATTACTTTTTGCCAAGGGATTCAAAAAGCAGCTCCCGTCGATTCGCACGTCACGCCGTACCCGAGCGAAATGCCGGGGTATGCAGACCCGGTTATCATGGCGGCGGGAACGTTCATTCAAGGAGCGAGCATCGAGTTTTCCGCAGACGGTCCGATTCGCCCGCCATACTTGGGCTTTGTGCAAGGCGGTTTGACGTACTCGCATGTCAAAGTAGGGATTTTGACGGCGTTAAACGGCTTGCTGGACAAAGGATTGCTCGAATTGCCTGAGGCGTAAACGCTTTTTACAAAGGAAAGACGGCATTCTCTCGTGAAGGGAGAAGCCGTCTTTTTGCTATTCGACTGTGCGCGGACGGTAATGCGAAAAACAACCATTGAGACAGGCATGTCGTGGGTTCCATACGGGGATAACGTGGATTTTTTCAAAAGAGGTAACTTTCTTGCGTAATATTTTCTAACATCCGTTGACAGTGTTTGTGCTTTTGCATAAAATAAAGCATAAGGAAAACGATAGAGGAGGGACAAGTCATGAGTGATGACCTTCGCCGGAATATGGCCCTCTTTCCAATTGGGATCGTCATGAAGCTGACTGATCTCACTGCGAGACAGATACGCTACTATGAGCAAAATGACCTGATTCAACCGGCTCGCACGGAAGGAAAGCAGCGGCTTTTCTCCTTCAATGATGTAGACCGACTGTTGGAGATCAAGGAACTGATTGAAAAAGGGCTCAACATTGCAGGGATCAAGCAAGTGTTGAAATTGCAAGAGCCTGTCATGGAACCGACGGAAATTTCTACAACGTCCGAAGTGAAGCGCAAGGACATGTCTGACAAGGAACTGCATCAGCTGCTAAGGCAACAAATCATGTATCGCAATGCAGCCCGCCCAGGCGAGGACGCATTGATTCGTGGAGAGCTTTCCCGCTTCTTCCACTGATATAAAGTTGTGAGAGAGACAGGAGGAGAGAAATGTGAGCAAGTACACAAGAGAAGACATTATGCGATTGGCCCAAGAAGAGGACGTGAGATACATCCGTCTGCAGTTTACCGACCTGCTGGGGATTATCAAAAACGTGGAGATTCCTTCTTCCCAACTGCCGAAAGCATTGGACAACAAAATGATGTTTGACGGTTCTTCTATCGAAGGTTTTGTTCGTATTGAGGAATCGGATATGTACCTGGTACCGGATTTGGATACTTGGGTTGTATTCCCGTGGGGTAACGAGCATGGGAAAGTTGCACGTCTGATCTGTGACATCTATATGCCAGATGGCTCTCCATTCGAGGGTGACCCTCGCTACATTTTGAAACGCGCGCTGAAAGAAGCAGAAGAAATGGGCTTCTCCGCGTTTAACGTGGGACCAGAACCTGAGTTCTTCCTGTTCAAGCTCAACGACAAAGGCGAACCTACGCTTGACCTGAACGATCAGGGTGGCTATTTTGACTTTGCTCCACTCGACCTCGGCGAAAACTGCCGTCGCGATATCGTTTTGACGCTGGAAAAAATGGGCTTTGAAATCGAAGCTTCTCACCACGAAGTGGCTCCAGGTCAACACGAGATCGATTTCAAATACGCAAATGCTTTGCAAGCAGCTGACCAAATCCTGACGTTCAAGCTGGTTGTCAAAACGATTGCGCAAAAACACGGCTTGCATGCGACATTCATGCCAAAACCGCTGTACGGCGTAGCCGGTTCCGGTATGCACGCGAACCAATCCTTGTTCCGTGGCAATGAAAATGCTTTTTATGACGAGACAGACGAAATGGGCTTGAGCCAAACAGCGAAGCATTACCTCGCAGGTATTTTGCAGCATGCTCGCGGTTTCACAGCGATCACCAACCCGTTGGTGAACTCCTACAAACGTCTGGTGCCTGGCTATGAAGCGCCTTGCTACGTGGCATGGTCCGCGAAGAACCGCTCTCCTTTGATCCGTATCCCTGCCTCCCGCGGCATGGGAACTCGCATCGAGGTGCGCAGCCCAGACCCGGCAACAAACCCATACCTCGCTTTGGCTGTCATGCTGAAAGCAGGCTTGGATGGTATCAAAAACAAAGTGACTGTGCCGCCAGCCATCGATCGCAACATCTACGTGATGACTGAGCAAGATCGCGAAGCAAACGGCATCGAAAACTTGCCAGCAACATTGAAAGAAGCAATCGAGTGCCTGAAAGCCGATCCAGTGATCTGCGAAGCGCTGGGCGAGCATGCACTGATGCACTTCATCGAAGCAAAAGAAATCGAGTGGGACATGTTCCGCACACGCGTTCACGACTGGGAGCGCGAGCAGTACATGGCTGCTTATTAAGAAGTCCAAACCCCTTGTGCCTCATGGTGCGAGGGGTTTTTTGTTTTGGTGGGGGCGGGTGTAAAAATCGCCTCACCCACAAGCGCACCCACAAATCACTCATAAATCTTCTGCATATGGTCTTCAAATTTTCTCGTGAAGGGCCGAACCGGGAGTGCTTCAAGGCGATTTACACAGGCTTTACCTCTGCGTCGACCGGACGCCAGTTCTGTTTCAACGAGGAAGACCAGGCAAACTTCAACCAGCAGAGCACGCTATTTCTGTTGAAACCTGATCTTGCCGAGACGCAATGGAAAACGGAAGACGCGGGCATCGTCAGCCTGACGCGGGAACAGTTCATTGAGGTGGTGCTGGAGGCAGGGCAGCATAAGCAGGAGCAAATCGCTAGGTACTGGACCTGAAAGCTCAGGTCGAAGCTGCTGAAACAAAAAACAAGTGAAATCTGTCAACTGGTAGGAGGTCGAGCGCATGGACTTGAAGCGCTTGGACCTTCTTTTTGTATCTGGTCGCTCGCCTTTGGCGGGGGCTATACAGTGGTTTACTGACTCACCATACAGTCACCTTGCTATCGTGCTGGATGACATGCACATTGCGGAGATGGATTGGCGGTTTCCATTGCAGCGGCACCACAATAATTATCCACCGTGGCAATGTGACGTGTACCGATATCGCGGCGAGCTGACAGCGGCGCAGGTTGCTACAATGACCGAATTTATCCAGGCGCACATCGGGACGGTGGACAAGATGTTTGCGGCAGCGGGCATCAGGCTGAGGAGCGGCGATATCGGCAAGGTTTCGCCTGCTGATTTGGCACGGTCAAGCCTGCTGCAAAGAGTCGCGTAGCTTTACATGACAACAAGACCGAGAGCCAGTCCCGAACAGATCGGGGAAATTTTTGTTCCCGGATGAGGGGGGGATAGGAACATGAATTTTGACGGCATGATCATAGTTATTACAGTTGTGTCTGGACTTACAGGCATTGCGTTGGGGTGGATTGGCCGGGTCAGGACGGGATCAGTCAGGATGGACTGATGCCACGCAACGCGTCCACGTCTATGGATACGGAGGTGCTTTTGACTGATGAAGTTCAGCAATCAAGAGTCCATCACGGAAATTCGCAAAAAGCAGCAGGAAACGCCGGAACAAAAGATTGTCAGGCTGGAGGCAGAGCTGGTCGCCGAAAAAAATGACAAGCTCACAATCATGGAGGCAACCGCTCAACTGTATGAAGAGTTGCTGATGTTGAAAGAGCAGATGCCAGGAGGGACGGCATAGTGGCAGCAATTTACTACAGTTTGATCAAGGCAGGCAGGCGGGAGATGGAACAAGTTCCCGCGCATCTTCGAGAGGAAGTGCAGGCGATGCTTGATGCTGAAATCAGCGCTAATTAATCTTGGCATCTGGTTCGTATCTTTGGGGGGGAGGTGAGGACATTTTGGTAGCGATCTACGTTGCTCTGATCGTCGCTGGCCGCCGCATATACAACAGTGTGTCGGTTGGCTTGAAACCAGCCGTAAAAGAAGACCCGGAAGCATTGGGGCTAGGCACTGAAGGTAAGCCTTTGGTGTAATGCTCCATTCGTTGAAAGGGGTGTTTTTTATGGGGGCGGCTAATGTGGCTCCCTATATATTTGTCGAAAACAATTTGTGTCAATGCAGACATAATTGGTGTACGATAAAAACGCCCATTGTGAATTTTCTTTCTTATCCGTTGATGGAACGCCGTGTGCGATGAAAGTCGCCTGCACGGTGTAGGCTCGAACGAAAACCCTCGTAAAGAGAAGGGAATAAGTCGAGAATAGCACACCAATATTTAATCTTGGAACAATGTTTGAAGATGGAGCAGCATTTGGTCCACAGGAATTACCATACAATCACAATCTCAGTGCAATCTTCCTGGATCAAGCGAATGGCCCTGGTACGGTTACATTTTCGAACGCAAGAAGCAGTGATCCTGCTGTAGGAAACCCTAGAATCCAACATGGTGCGATGAATGTATCGTTGATCGTAGATAAGGTTGGAGTAGGGGAAACAACGGTATCATTTGATTACACTGACATCACTGGCGTCACCCGCACACACTCTTGGGTTTTTAAGTTTAATTAATATCTTTGCTTCCATCAATGGCCCTCGGGAAATCCCGGGGGTATTTTTTATCAACTAGACCATGAGCCAGCCCCGAGCCGACCGGGGCAATTTTTACTGCACCGAGGGGAGAGAGGAAGAAGAGCGAATGGACAACTTTATCAAAGCAGGAATTGCTATCGGAGGCGCAGCAGCCTCTTTTCTTTTTGGCGGCTGGTCAGCATTGCTCAGTGTGCTACTCGCATTCGTCATTTTTGATTTTGTCACTGGCTTGATTGCAGCCGGAATGGAAGGAAAGTTAAAAAGCAAGGTCGGTATGATCGGCATTGCGCGGAAGTTGTTCATTTTTTGCATGGTCGCGATTGCCCATCTGATCGACATGTCGCTTGGTGACCAAAATTTCATCCGCGACGCGACGATCTTTTTTTACCTGGCAAATGAGCTGCTAAGCATTATCGAGAACGCGGGACGGGACGCATTGGCCTGCCCGTTCCGGAATTGATTAAGCGAGCAGTAGAGGTACTAAAAGGGAGAGGGGAAGGGAAATAACATGCAAATCACAGAAATGCTACTCACGAACCCAACGGCCAGACCAGGTACAAAGATGGTCCCGAAAGGACTGGTCATCCACTGGACAGCCAACGAGAAAAAAGGCGCCGATGCGGTAGCAAACCGGAACTACTTCAACAAGCCGACGACAGAAGCCAGCGCTCACTACATCGTGGATGACTGGCAGATCGTCCGGTGCTTGCCGGAAATTGAAATGGGCTACCATGTCGGGGGGAAATCGTACAAGTCAGGCTATCGCCACTCGGGAAACCGGGCGTTTTTTATTTGCAAGTTTCCCAGTTGTTCGAATGAGAACAAATGTTCTTTTTTAGGGGGCGAACTTGTCGGCAGGAGAAGGCTTTGGCCGACAGATGAAGCTGGCGGAAGCGACGAATGATGCCATGGAGCTGTATGAGGCAGCCTGCCGGTTGTTTGCAGTATCGGGATCAACCTGGAACAACTCGTTTCCGATCATGCCGTGCAGCTGAATTTGTTCACAGACAACCACAAACGCCGTTCGCTCGCCCGGACGATCGATGAGATTCGTACGCGGTTTGGTACGGACGCGATTTTGCGGGCAGCCTCTGTCACGGAGGCTGGTCAGGCGAAAGAACGCGCGCGCAAGATCGGGGGGCACTATGAGTGAAAGAGACGCGTGTCTCTAGAAAAGATAACGTGTTTGCAGCCAGTTGATTTGTACTGGCCGGATCAAGCTGGTAAACGATGAGGACTGGCAGTGGATATCGATAGATGCTACCATGTCTGTCCGTTCATAGCCTTACCCTGCCGGACATAGTAAACTAGAGTAAAATGAACAAGGCGGGGCTATTTAATGAAAAAAAAGCTGGTTTATATTATGGGTGTTAACGAGGCATCCGAAGCCTGGGAGCTTAACAATGACACGATCAGAGAACTATGCAAGAGCGGTAAAATCGTCGCTGCACCAATTGACGACACATGGGCTATACTTCGTGAGCAATCAGAAGCAACCTTGCAACTGATCGAGGACATTCGGAAGAAAGAGAGTCTGTATCATGTTGCTGCAGATTCACCTGATGAGCCAATCATCAATTTATTAAAGGATATCGTACTACCTTTAGATCAGCCTATCGAAACGATCTTTGAGTATGACACTGGTCGCCTTTCTACACGAGCTATAAATGCACTGAGAAGAGTTGGCATCAGAACAGTACGCCATTTGGTTGAATCCACCTTTAATCGACTTTGGCCTATTCGAAATTTGGGCAATCGTGCTCTGATGCATACTTTTCATGCATTGAAGCAAGCAGCTACAATCCCGTCACCTTGACTTGGTGACGGGGAAACCCCTTGTGCCTCATGGTGCGAGGGGTTTTTTGTGCTCCATTCTTTGCTCATTTTGTCTACATCCTTTGCCTTAACGAGATATAATGGAATCATAAAACGTAAAGTTCACTTTAAGTCAAGGATGGCCGTTATGTCAGGGCTTAGCATTGGTCAATTGGCTGCAAAAGCAGAATTGAGCGCATCGACACTTCGTTATTATGAATCTGTTGGATTGCTGCCAGCGCCTGAGCGAAAAAACGGTCAGCGCCGCTATGATGAATGTTTGCAGAAGATAAACAATACGGGGGCGTGTTAGAAAGGGGCAGTGCGAGAAGTGATTGCAAGAGAGCAATTAGAAAAGCATCAAATATGGCTATATGCTGCTGTATTAATGATTGCTGCCGGATTTGGCTTGTTGTGGCCGGAATCGAGCAAAAGTTTCGATCAGATGATTTCGATTGTACTCGCCATTTTAATGTATGGCATGTTTGCGCAAATTCCTTTTTTTCGTTTAAAAGCGGCGTTAACAAATCGAAAGTTCATCTATGCACTACTTATTACGAATTACATAGCCGTACCTGTTCTGGTGTGGGGGTTAACCCTGTTTCTTTCAGCCGATCCAGCGATCCTGCTAGGTGTGCTTCTTGTTTTGCTCACGCCCTGCATTGACTACGTGATCGTTTTTACACATCTTGGGCGCGGGAACGAAAAGCTTGTTTTGGTTTCAACTCCCATCCTTTTTGTCACCCAAATGCTCTTATTGCCTGTTTACCTATGGCTGTTTATGGGCAAGACAGCGGCTGAAATCGTGAGTGTCGGGCCTTTTTTTGAAGCATTTTTAGGACTTATCGTTGCTCCGCTGTTACTTGCTCTGCTTACACAATGGTGGGCACGGCGGCAGCCAAAGGGAGAACGTTTCCTTGATGCGACTGCATGGCTTCCAGTACCTTTTATGGCTCTGACTCTTTTTGTTGTCGTTGCATCACAAATCGCTAAACTATATACCTCTTTTGAGTCTATTGTCCAAGTGGTTCCCGTCTATGCAGCATATATGGTCATTACGCCGATTGTTGCTCGTATCGTTTCTCGTCTGTTCCGTTTAGATACCGGAGCGGGGCGGGCCCTTATTTTTAGCGCAGCAACTCGTAACTCGCTTGTCGTTCTTCCCTTTGCACTGGCGCTACCAGAACCATTAAACGGGGTGGTGTCTGCTGTCATCGTAACGCAAACGGTTGTAGAACTTATCGGGGAGCTAGTATACATTCGGCTTATTCCAAAGGTGCTTTTGCGAGGGACGGATTGAAAACCGAAAGCATGTTCCGCACAGGCATCCACGACTGGAAGCACGGATGAGGTAACAGGTTGGCACCTCAAAAAAGCTTTATTGCAAAATTCGTTTCCCAAATGCTAAAAATATCCTAAAATATTGATAATTGATCAAGAGCCCTTTTACACAACTAAATCAGACCATGCAGAAACTCACAAGCGAACAAGCGAAAAGAGGGAAACAAATGACAACAACCATGGATTCAAAAGAGTTCGTCAATCGCCGTCAAAAACTCGCGGAAAAAATGCCTGAGCATAGCGTACTGGTCCTATTCTCTGGGGTTGCCAAGACGCGCAGCCAAGACGATAAATACCCGTTTTCACCGAACCGCAACTTCTACTATCTCACCGGCATCGGGCGCAGCAACCTCATTCTCATGATCACGAAACGCGCGGGCATTGTGAGCGAAACGTTATTTCTCCAGCGCCCAAATGAACTGGAAGCGAAATGGACAGGCGCCGTCTTGGCGGATCAAGAGGCAAAAGAGCTGTCTGGTATCGAACACTTCGACTATCTCGATGAGTGGCTGGAGGCTTTTGCGACTTTTGTGCGGCGTTGCGAAGGTCAGTGCTCGCTCTATCTTGACTTGTATCGTTACCAGTGGAGCGATGAGCAGACCCTTGCAGAGGCTTTTGCTGAAGACGCGCAAAAGAAATACAAGACTTTGCAAATGCAGGATGCAGGCCCGTGGCTGAAAGAACTGCGCATGGTAAAGAGTCCGGCAGAGATCGAAGAAATCAAGCGTGCGATTGCGATCACAGATGAAGCCATCCGGCGTATGTGGGCGCATTCACGTCCTGGGATCATGGAATATGAGCTGGAGGCGCACTATGATTTTGCGTTGAAGTCGAACGGGGTGCGCGAGCTGCCGTATTTGCCGATTATTGCGAGCGGCATCAATGCTACTGTTTTGCACTATGAGGCGAATAATCAGCGAGCGGAAGATGGTGACCTGGTCCTGCTCGACCTTGGTGCGGCATCGAACTACTATGCGGCTGATATTTCGCGTACATTTCCCGTGAATGGCCGCTTTACAGAACGTCAAAAAGCGATTTATCAACTCGTGCTCGAAGCCGAAATCAAGACTATCGAAGCCGTGAAACCGGGTGTCACGCTTCAACAACTAAACGAGGTCACGAAACAAGTATTGGCGGATGGCCTGTTGCGTCTCGGTCTTATCCAAGACAGCAGCGAACTGTCCAAATACTACTACCATGCCGTGTCGCATCACCTTGGGCTGGATACGCACGATGTTTCGGACTACAGTGCTGTCATGCAGCCTGGTATGGTGATCACGATTGAACCTGGCCTGTACATAGAGGAAGAAGCGATTGGCATTCGGATTGAAGATGATGTGCTAGTCACCGCAGATGGCTATGAGGTGCTCTCAGCGCAGATCCCGAAGGAAATCGCAGAAGTGGAATTGCTGATCGGGAAAAAGGAATAGCGAACGCTTGCCAGCCAGATGGCATCGTAAGCAAGGCATCATGCAAGCATTCGTCTAATACGCGAAACGGGAGGGCGTCAGATTCGCACCAACACAAAAGGTGTGATCTGGCGCTTTTTATTTTGCCGCTGCCAAGCGCGTGGTTCGCATGGAAGCGGCGATGAGCCAGGATGCATGAGGCGATAGGAACGTAACCGGATAGCAACTGACGCTTTTCTTTTGCAAAATGCCAAACGGACCGAACCTTTTTGGGCAAACGAGACAATATAGGGTGTAAGCTGCTTACTCAGGAGGGCCCTCTGAATGCAAAGGGAATACATGTACGAATTGCTCGCGAAAATGAAAGAAGGGAATCGACAGGCGTTTCATGCGTTTTATGACGCAACTTATCAGGATGTGTACCGGACAGTCTCCTTTCTCGTGGATCATCCGCAAGATCGGGAAGATGTCATGAACGAGATTTACATGCAAATGTGGACCTCGCTCGCGAACTACGATACGAACCGGCCTTTCCACTTTTGGCTGCATGGCTTGGTCGTCCGCCAAGTACAGCGATTTCGGGTCAAACGCTGGCGGAGATTCCGAATTTTTGAGCGCGTCCGCGTTTTCTTTCGGGACGAGAATCACTGGGACCAACCGACTGTGCTGATGGATGGAACGAATCAAATGATAGAGCAGGCCATCCAAAAGCTGACGGACAAACAGCGAACGGTGATTATCCTCCGCTTTTTTCACGACTATACGCTGGAGGAAATCGCGGTCTTGCTGCAAATTCCGCCGGGTACAGTCAAGTCCAGATACCATGCGGGTCTTGAGGCGCTGCGAAAATACGTACGGAATCTCCCCCCGGAAAGGATGGAACAGCTCAATGCTTATGGAACGCAAAATTCGTGAACATCTCGAGCAAAAAGCAGAAACGATGGAGTGCCCGCCGGCCATTTCCAGACGAATCGAACAATCCTATTCTCACTATTTGCAACAAAAAAGGAGCGGAATAACTATGAAAAAACGATTGATAAGCGGTATCGCAGCCGCAGCGATTTTGATTCCAACGGCAGCATTTGCAGCCCCAGCCTTGATTGAAATTTTGACCCGAACACCGATGACTGCCGAACAAGTCCAAGTAGATGAAGTCGGCAAGGCAACACTTGAAAAGCTGTATCGTGCTTTTCCAGAGACAAAATCGTTTGCGATTATCGACGCCAGCAACGTTCAAGGTGTCCAAACAAGCATCACTTTGCAGGACAAAAGCGGGAGCGGCAAAAAGTTTACTCTTCATACAAACAGCCGTACGGGTACGATTGAACACATCATCCAGGAAAATGACGGGGGATCTGAGGAAAAGCCGCTGATTGCTTCCACCGAGCAGGAAATCAAGGCGAAAGTAGACGAGCTGCTGAATAAAATGTACGGCAACATCAGCGAGTACGAGTTTGCTATGGAGCAAATGGAGAACGCGGAGCAAAAAACGCTTATGCTCAATTACAGCAAAAAGGGAGCGAAAACCCCGTTCTACCAAGTATTTGTTCAGGGCAATACGATCAGCGCGTCGCTAATTGGAGGGGAAACGACACCTTCCGCCGCGAAAGTAGAAGGCTTTTTCACGATGAACGGCCAGCCTGATTATACTGCCGATGCTTTTTTCAATGATGAAAAGCTGTTGTCTTTGCTAAAAATGAGCGCAGCCGACTTAAAACAGGAACTGGCAAAAGGGAAATCGGTTGTGGAGATCGCAGCCGCTAAAAATATCTCCAAGCAACAAGTAATAGATGTCATTGCAACAACGCAGGTTGAGGTGCAAATGCAAGGGGAGAACAGCAAAGCAGGCAGCCATTCCAAAGAACAGATGCTGAAAGCGATTGAGCCAAAAGTATTGCAACTGATTGAGCGCAAAAATGAAACATCGAGCAAAAAATAGCAAGCTCGGCACATAAGGTTGGGAGATATCGCGGGAGAAGCGAAATGACATTTTGCCAGAACCAGCAGCAATAACAGGATCAAAACCAGAAAAAACGCTTAACGAAGCTGCGCTACCAGACATTCGTTCACGGCATTACCAGTAGCGTACGAAAACTTGAACTTAAAAAGGTGACCCGGAAGAGGCAGCGCTAGCAAAAAGTGCTCCTCCTGCGGGTCACTTGCGTTTTCATCAACAATTCGAATGACCGATGGTGTCACGGGGCAAAGGAGGGCGTTTGCAAAAATGGCACCCCAGTGATTTGTGCTATAACCAAGCCCGTTTTAACAACTCCACGCCAAGCTTGACTTCATCGCATGACAAGTTGCTGAACCCAAGTCTAATGATAGGCTCTGCGGTCTTGTTTTTCAAAAAATAGAGGGAAGTAGGATAGACTTTCACTCCCAGAAGGGAAGCTTGCTGAATGAGCCATTCCTCTGAACGCTCCAAGTGCACTTTGACCAAGACGTACAAGCCAGACTGCTCGCCAATGACAGTGATGTTGTGCTGGAAATGATTCCGTAATTCAGAAACGAAGTGCTGCATTTTGCGCTTATAAACAAGCCGCATTCGTTTAATGTGGCGATTCCATTCGCCTTCTTCCATAAATTTTGCCATAGCGAACTGGCTCAGCAGCGACGTCGTGCTCTCGAAATGTGCGAAGTGCTTTTTATAGCTGTCTAGCAGTGGCTGCGGCAACACCATGTAACTTAAACGTATGCCTGGCAGAAAGCACTTGGAAAAATTGCCAAGGTAAACAACTCTCGCGGAATCGATGGAAGCGAGAGCGGGGAATGGCTGTTGGGTATAGCGAAATTCACTATCGTAATCATCTTCAATAATGTACCCTTGCCGCTTGTTTGCCCAATGGATCAGCGCATGCCTTTGTTGAATGGTCATGCTTACTCCGTATGGACTGTGGTGGGACGGAGCCACATAAATTAATTTTGATTTCGTATGTGCCAATTGGGAAAAATCAGCGCCTGTCTCATAAACGGGTAACGTTTCCAGCGTAAAACGATTTAATTGAAAAGCTTCCCGAGCGCCATCATAGCCAGGGTCTTCCACAATGATGCTTGAGAAATCACGTTTCAGGACAAGACTTAAATACAGCAGCATTTGTTGGGTACTGCTTCCGATGATAACGGCATTCGGATCTGTGCGTACCCCGCGAGACTGGAGCAAGTAAGCTGCGATTTGTTCGCGCAAACACCGTTCGCCAAAAGGTTCTCCGTAGCGATAGGTGTCTTTTGCCGTTAAGATTTGATTCGAAATTCTTCTCCACGCTTTTACAGGGAAGTGCGTCTGATCGACGACATCTGCGCGGAAATCAATGCGAGCAGCTGGTATCGGCTCTGCTTGCCTGTGATGAGGCGTGCTGTGAGTTGCTTGAAATAAAAGGGGCTCTAGCTCATTGACAAAATACCCTTTTCGACCTTCGCTACGTACATACCCTTCGGCAACAAGCTGTTCATAAGCCAGCAAGGTCGTATTGCGGCTGACATGCAAAGAATCGGCAAGCTGGCGGATGGAGGGCAAAGGCTCACCCGCCTTTATGTCGCCTTGCTCAATAAATGCTTTAAATTTTTCGTAGATTTGTTTGTATTTAGGAGAGTGATCCTGGAAGGTAAAAATGGTATTTTTCATCTATATCCCTTCTGACATGTACATTTACTCCGTATTGTATCTTTTTTTATGTCAGTTTGTATTTTATTGTTTGCTCATCGGGCAGTTATTTTGCATACAGAAAGGATGAGCATGGTGTACACTCCGAAGCAATATCGCATGAATCATGATGAGGCGGTTCAAATGATGAAGACTTCCCCGTTTGCCTTGCTGATTACGGTGGAGCAACAGCGCCCGTTGGCTACGCACATTCCGGTGGAGATTCGCGAAGAGGAAGGGAAAATTTATGCCACGGGGCACATCGCATACGGCAATACGCAGAAAAAAACGTTGAAAAACAATCGTGATGTCTTGCTGATTTTCCAAGGACCACACACCGACATTCAAGGGGCAGCCAAAATGAGTCAAAATCGCAACAACACCGATTACAAATCGATTGTGGGAGAGCTTGAAAAGTCAAATGATCAAGAGGAAAATCTCGTTGCTGAATGGCTGCGTGAGCAACGGAAAGAGTTATTTAAATAATTGGCCTGAAAGTGCTTTACGCAAGCCCAAGCAGATCGTGTACAAACATACAGCAAGGAGTTGCAAGTCATGGAATTTTCAACGGTTTGGCTGTTTGTAATTGCTGCCGCTACCTTGTTAATCATACCTGGACCTGCTGTGTTCTACATTATGGCAAGAAGTATAGATCAAGGCAAAAAAGCGGGCTTGGTATCGGTTCTCGGTGTATCTTTTGGTGGTTCTGTCCATGTGATCGCGGGAGCAATCGGAGTTTCTGCGATCCTGATGACGTCAGCAACAGCCTTTCATATCGTGAAATACGTGGGAGTTGCCTATCTGGTCTATCTCGGGTGCAAGACTTTGTTTTCCAAAGCGGATCGAACAGACGCAGAGATACCAAAAGCCCCTCGCAAACAGTTAGGGAAGATTTTTTGCGAATCCGCCATCGTGGAAGTCATGAATCCGAAGACAGCGCTCTTTTTTCTAGCCTTCTTTCCGCAGTTCATCTCACCTTCTGCTGGCTCCGTTACCGTACAGTTTTTGCTTTTGGGAGCGATATTTTTGATCCTGGCTTTGATTAGCGATGGGCTGTATGCGGTTCTCGCAGCAAGTATTCGCAAGCGGATTGTGGGCAGAACAGCGAGTTCCAGGTTAGTGAAGCGGATAACCGGCTATTTTTATATGGTTCTAGGGATCATTTCCGCCTTTGCCAGTCCTGCCAAAACATAAGAGCATGATCGTGTTGTGACGCAACAAATGACGTTTCTGCCAAAAATGAAAGGGAGAGATCAAGGATGCCTAGATTTATCGCGGAAGATGACTTTTGGTCGCTATTTCCCCAGGCCAAAATAGGCGTCGTTATTTGTCAGGGGATTGATAACTCTATCAAAAACGTTGAAGTTTACGAGAAGCTGCTACAGGAAGCAGGGAAAGAAGCGCAGCAATTCCTCAAGTTGGAGGAATTGAGCAGTAATCCGGTCATTTTGGTTTGGCGCGAGGCGCAGCGGACGATGCTAACCGAAAAGACGAAAAATGCTTTCCTCTGTATGGAATTAGTCGATGAAACGAGAAGCGATGAGTTTCATAGAGCGCTAAAAGAATTGTCTGATCTCGTCTCCCGCCATCTTGGCGGTACGGTGAAGCTGGAAGTATTGGACATCCATAACAGGGAAATGGCCATTTGAAACTAAGTGTTAAAGACGTGGAATCAGGATGTTTTTCAACCGAGATAGACAAACATGCGGCTGCGTCCCGCATAAAAGAAAAGCTTGTCAGAACTCTCAATCGACCTCGCTTCGGCGGGGTTTTTGCGTTAGGCAATGCCAAAAAACAACGCGAAGCATATTTGCGCCAGGCTAAAAGTTGCAATGGCGAGTGCATGATGGTATATTAATTGAGGTATCAATGATTGATGGGTCAAGTAATTGTCAGCCACTAACTGCATGCTGCTGAATTTGCTCATCCACACGCATGATCCGTATCGATTTACCAGCCCCCGGGAGGCATTTTTCATGACATACAAGGAGTTTGAAGAAGAACAAATTCTCAGCTTGCTCATTGGTTTAACCAATAAAATCAGCCCGAAATTCGAGCGCTGTACCGGAATCAGTTCGACTCGTCTCGCGATCTTGCAAATGTTGTGCGAGCGAAGCGAAATCAATCAGTCCCAACTGCAAAAGCACATCGACATCGATGGTGCGGCCATTACACGGCACTTGAAGCAACTGGAAGCGGATGGCATGGTGATTCGCTACAAAAATCCAAATGATAACCGCGAAACGTTCGTGCGCTTGTCCGACGAAGGGATCGAGCGGATTGAAGGGTACAAAAGCGAGAAACGGATTTTTATCCAGCAGATTTTGGCGGGATTCAGCGAGGAAGAGACGCGGGTCCTGGCTGATTTTCTCAAACGGATGCAAAACAACATTTGATCGATCAGAAAAGGAGTCTGTTACTATGGTGCGCACATTGCAAAAGACAAACGATTTTCGGGAAATTACATTTGGCCGTCGCTCTGTCAAACTGTATGACCCGGAAGTCAAAATCAGCAG
Organism: Brevibacillus sp. HD3.3A; assembly: GCF_013284375.2. Lineage (NCBI taxonomy): Bacteria > Bacillati > Bacillota > Bacilli > Caryophanales > Paenibacillaceae > Brevibacillus > Brevibacillus sp. HD3.3A. The sequence goes on along the minus strand of NZ_CP085874.1, from coordinate 3,546,955 downwards.
GGAAGAGATGACCGAGATTTTAGCCGGAGCGACGCGTGCCCCATCTTCGGTCAATATGCAGCCATGGCGTTTCGTCGTGATCGAAAGCAAGGAAGGGAAAGAAAAGCTGGCCGAGCTGGCTCGTTTCAACAAGACGCAAGTGCTCACTTCGTCTGCGGTCATTGCCGTATTCGTTGACATGAACAATGCCGCATACATGGATGAGATTTTCGGAAAAGCGGTCGAGCTTGGTTACATGCCGCAAGAAGTGAAAGATATGCAGCTGCAAGCGGTGAAACCGTACTACGCGAATCTGTCGGTTGCTGATCTGCGGGACGTCAATTTTATTGATGCGGGACTCGTATCGATGCAACTGATGCTCGTTGCCCGTGCTTTTGGCTATGACACCAATCCGATTGGCGGCTATGAAAAAGAGCAAATCGCCGAGGCATTTGATCTGGACAAGGAACGCTATTTGCCGATCATGTTAATCAGCATCGGCAAAGCGGCGAAGGAAGGGCACTCGTCTTATCGATTGCCGGTGGAGACAGTGACCACCTGGAAATAATCCAACTACGTTTTCGAAAGGGAGAAAAAACATGCTGATCATTCATGCGCATCTGCAAGTAATTCCTGCACAGGAAGAAGCATTTTTGCAAGCGGTCAAAGGGCTGGTTGCTGCCAGCCAGGCGGAAGCAGGCAATCTCGGATACGTTCTGATGAAAAGCACAGAGCAAGAGCATTGCTATACGATGGTCGAGAAGTGGGCGGATGCTGCGGCAGTAGCGGCGCACAATGCAAGCGCTCATTTTCAGGCGTTCATCAAGCAAGCACCAGCTTTTGTTTCGGCACCGATGGAAGTGGAAGTATTCGCAGGCGAGCCAGTGAAGCTGTAAATCAGTCTGGAAAAGAAAAACAGCAAGGGTGATCCTGGGAGCTGACTCCAGGTGATCAGCTTTGCTGTTTTTTTGCATGACGGGAAGACATTGCGGTGGAAAGCATAGACCCGAAAAAAAAGACCCCACTTCTGGGGTGTAAATCCAATGACCCGTTGATGGAGGGGAGTTAGGAAACGCTTATTTCGAAGCAATCTGAGACAGTCCCACCTTTTCCGTCATGAGCGGTGACTTTCACGATAGCGTAATCTGAATGACCCGAAATGGTATGGAATACAATTTTTCCATAGTTAGGGCTAGTAACGACATCGTTGAAAGTGTAAACAAAGCCCGATCCCCGTTCAAATTGAATGGTAAAAGTCAGGCTATCTTCATCGGGATCAGCAAAATAATCGGTAAGGGAAACAGCCTCATGGGTTCCGGTAGGAGGGATAGCGAGATCAGGTATTCCCGAGCCTACAACAACCGGGGCTTGATTGCTATTCTCGACTTCTTCCCTGCTGTTTTGGAGGGATTTCGTTCGAGCCTACACCGTGCAGGCGACTTTCATCGCACACGGCGTTCCATCAACGGATAAGAATGGAGGAAAAGGAACAACGGGCACTATCATCGTACACCGCCTATGTCAAAATTTACACCTTTTCTTTCCATTTCACCCCAAAAAGCAAGCAATCACCAAAAGTTTGGGGAAAAGTATCCATTAAGACACAGGAGTCGTAATACATATAGACCCAGGCAATCTCGGTTCACAAGATGGAGAACAGGTCCGGAAAGATTTGAAATGGGGGGGTCTGATGAAAAAGCGGTTAGTAGTAAGCGGATTGATCCTTGTCTTTGCTTGCGCTTTCGTATTCGACAACAAACTTTACTATCCGCCACTCCCAATAGAAAGTATGAGCAAAAAAGCGGTGATAGAAAAGCTGAATGACTCTGACAAACCAATCGTTACATTATCGAACGAAAACGGTCAACAATGGTATATCATACGCGAACGAGATGCATCCGCAGCTGATGAGTTGATTAAGAAAATGGTCAGTCAAAAAGGATGGACGTTCCGACAAAAAGAAGGTAGTGGCCTCTTCTTTGAAAAACAAGGAGAAAATTTGATTGTAACTACCCAAAAGTGGACGGGTGACTATGTGTTAGTGAAAATTCCGGCCCCTTTTTCATGACTAAACGCGGTTCGCTTTCCGGTTATTTATGAGGCTGTCTGCTTATGAGTGATGAAGAGATAAAAAAATTAACCCCTACCTAACTTTCGATAGGAGACGGCAGAGAGGCAGGCAAAGTATAGTAAAAGTACCCGAAAGGAACATCCTCGCTTTAGTTGATGGACGCCATCTTCGATGAAAATCGCCCTCCTCGTGGCGTATCCTGTGTGGAAGGAACCATCTCTCCGTGCACCTTCCACACAGGAAGCGGGCTTATAATGGATTCCATTTGAGAGAATCAGATACAACCTCTCGCCCGCTTGCCATCAACAACCCCTTGAGCTGCACGAGGGGTTCATTTTTTTGCCAAAACAGCTCCTTGTTCATGAATGAGAACAAGGAGCTGTCATCGTTTTTGCCCAGAAAGTTGCTGTTGGTCCCTCATTTGATCATGAGAGCTAAAAACTCGTGCAGTTTATCCAAAGAGCGGATGTTTTGATTGCAGGTTGTGCTGTCTTGGCATAAATAGTTTCCTTTTTTCAAATACGTGCCGTCACTTGAACCGCGTGCTTCCAGGACGAACATGCCGATGTCGGAAACTTTGTTGCAGATGGCACAGATGCCTTTCTTCGCCATTGGCGTAAAAGTGCCGTGGATACCGATCAGCTTGTCGGGGTAGTTGGCGATGATAAATTTTTTATCAGAACCGTTGTCGAACCAACTGATGTACGACAACTCGGCATACGGAAGCTCGGCGGCTACTGGTGGCTTGAGCTTCTTGATCTTCGGGTACATTTTTTTGATCGCTTGCTCGGTAACGGTGGGAAACGGAACAACATAAGGCGACAAAGACAGCAGAAACTGTTTGGATTCGTTCTTTTCTTTCAGCGAACGGATTGGCGCAAGTAGTTGTCTTTGTTCGTCAGAAAGATCAGCGAACAGCTGAAAAACCGCTTCCTGCGCAATGTCTTTTCGTGCCCGGATGACGTTCAAATCCGTGCTGCCCGTATACGCATTCAACAAGTTTTGCACCTGCCATTTGATAAAGTTGTAGTGGTGGGGAAAAATAAACGGTTGCATGTGATCGTGTACCTCCTGTATGTGTCCGCTGCGCTGGTGGAAGAACGCAGCAGTTTTGTCTCTTTTACTTTAAAAGCAAACGGCTGCGCTTGATAGGGAAAGAACGATTCTAAACAAAACTCGGCATAGAAGAAGCACTGATCGTCTTGGGGACAGATCAGTGCCTGAGTCTATTTGACATATACGATTTTTTTGATCGTTTCGATCGAGAGAAAGTACTGTTCGGCCAGCTGTGGAATGGACACGCCTTCGCGAAAAGCGTTGCGGATCAGGTTGTTCCTTTCATCCAGCTGTTTTCTTCCGCCAGAGCGGGTTCCCCATTTATAATGTGTGGTTTTTAACTTCGGGATATAGATGGTTTCCCCTTGCACATACTTCTGGATTTCTGCAATCAGGCTTTCTGGCAGCATATTGGCTGCATTCGCATATTTCATTTTCGCTCGCTCCTTATTTTGGCATTCAAATAAGGGGCAAAGCCGGAAAATAAAAAATGAGATACATAACGGTAGGCGATGTATTGTCTAAACGACTGTCCACCTCATGCAAAGTATCGCCTTTTTATTTCCAGGCTTTGCATGAGACGCTGCAGTATCTGGCAAACTGAATCCATTCACCAACCATACACCCCCTCGATCACGATTCATACCTTCCTGTGCAGTACGCAAACTCTGCGCAGTTCCTTCCATTATAGATCATCTTGCAGCGATTTTCATGCGCAGATGTTTGCGAGCGCTTTGCCAAGTTACTCAAAAAACACGATCTTTGCGGCTTATCGGCCGACGATCAGGTCAAGCAACTGATCATCTGTCCATGGCTCCAGCGCAAGCAACGCTTGGTACGGGTCAGCTCCCGGGATGTGAAAGTAGGAGGCAAAAGCTGGCTCTGTCTTCAAGCCGTTTTGTTTGAGCTGGCGGATGTGCTGCCGCGCTTTCGGTCCTGCCAGTTGCAGCAAGCGATGTTCGATGATCATGTGCCGATACGCGTTTTGTTGTTCGACGGGGCGCGGTTGGGCAAAAAGCTCGAACCAGAAGCCGTGGGCAAAAAAGGAGACAAGACATGTGGGCACAGCTTGTACCGGCATGCGGGCTTCCTGGTATCCTTCGCAGTCTGCGTAAAAGCTGCGGGCGATCTCGGCGAACAGCTCAAGATCGTAGCATTCGCAGACGATGTCCAAATCACTGTCGCCAAGATCGATGTCGAGCGGAATCGTTCCGGCGAGCACCGGATCAAAAGCTTGCAGGCGTTGCAAGACCGCGCTTTGTTCGATGGCTCGTGCGGCTGTTTGCTGTTTTGCTGTACCGTTTTGCAAATAGGTGAGATCACGCCAGTTTCTCGTCATAGAAAACTCCTGTTTCCTTCGGTATTTGCAGATGTTTGTCGCAACAAGTATGATAGATTCGCGAAAACAAGTGTGCAACAAAAATCGCTTTTGCTCGTATTACCTATGTGAGGGGAGTGCATGCAGATGGATATTTTACTCTGGATCGTTGTTTTGGTGCTATTCGCGCTCAGTATTGCAGGTATATTTTTGCCTGTGTTACCCGATACGATTTTGCTGTGGGCAGGCTTTTTGCTCTACCACTTTTTCATAGCAGATCCGGGAGCGGGGTTGCCAGCGTCCTTCTGGTGGGGAATGGTGGTATTCAGTATATTGCTGTACGGCGCTGACTTGTTGACCAACATGTATTTCGTGAAAAAATACGGCGGCTCCAAATGGTCATCGGTGGCGGCGGCCGCAGGGATTTTTCTCGGGATTTTCGTGTTTCCGCCATTCGGGATGATCGTTTTGCCGTTTGTCTTCGTCGTGCTGGTAGAGCTGTTGGTGCAGAACCAGCCTTTCGAGCGGGCGGTCAAAGCGGGCTTTGGCTCCCTGATCGGCTTTTTGGGAAGCGCAGTAGTCAAAGTAGTGTTGCAGGTGACCATGATTATCTGGTTTTTCCTCGCCAGATAGAGAGAAAAAAGGACAGCGATGGCTGTCCTTTTTGTATGTCGCGAAATTAGTGAATGAGGCGGTAGACGCCGATGACTTTGCCGAGAATGGAAACGGCGTCCAAAATGATCGGTTCCATCGTGGCGTTCTCAGGCTGGAGACGGAAGTGGTTTTTTTCTTTGAAAAAGCGCTTGACGGTTGCTTCGTCTTCTTCGGTCATGGCGACAACGATATCTCCGTTGTTTGCTACATGCTGCTGGCGCACGATGACGTAGTCTCCGTCGAGGATTCCGGCGTCGATCATACTGTTTCCGGACACGCGCAGCATGTACACCTTGTCTGAAGTCACGATATTTTCTGGAAGCGGGAAGTATTCCTCTACGTCCTCAATCGCCGTGATCGGTTGTCCGGCGGTTACTTTCCCAATGACAGGAACGCGGACAACGGAGTCTTCGAAGTTGTCCTGGAAGCGATCTTCTTCAGACAACAGCTCGATCGCGCGCGGTTTGGTCGGGTCGCGGCGAATCAGGCCTTTCTTTTCCAGGCGGGCCAAGTGGCCGTGTACGGTAGAGCTGGAAGCCAGTCCGACAGCTTCGCCGATTTCGCGCACAGATGGAGGATAACCTTTGTCGCGAACTTCCTTCCGAATGAATTCGATGATGGCTTGTTGTCTGCTAGATAATTTTGACATAAAAAGACACCCCTGATTTCTCGAACATATTTTCCTATATTATACCATGGGAGCTTGCGTTCGACAAACATAAGTTCGATAAAAAGGCGAACAGGAATTTTTGCCCGAAAGAACGTTTCTTGTCGAATGGTTGGTGCGAGCCAGAAGCATGGCTGTTCGCGGATTGTCCCATACCAAAAGGGGAATTGGCCATCTTGCCGTCACCTGCGTGAATTTTGCAAAGGGGCAGGTTTTCGTATTGACATGAACATATGTTCTCATTTATGATTGGGGTACGAACTTATAGAACGTATGTTTGTAGGAGGTTATCCCATGAATGTCATGTCTATTCCTAACCGTTTTGAAAAAGAATCGTCCCGTCGCGTCCGTTTTGGTATTACCAGAGGCCAAGCCCTGTTGTTCCTGATTACGTTTTCTCTCTTTTTTTACTTGTTGACCGAACTGGTGTTTGCTTCTTCGCACGCTGAGCCGCTAAAAGGAACAGAAGTGACGGTTCGCGACGGTGACAGCTTGTGGACCATTGCAGTCCGCCATCAAACGGAGACGGTCGATGTACGCGATCTGATCCAGGATATTAAAGAGGCGAACGATCTGCAGAGCAATCTGATTTATCCGGGACAGACCTTGCTCATTCCCGATCCGAAATGATAGAAAGCACTTGCCGGTTCGTCTCCATCTTGCGAGTTCGCCCTGATGTGATATAATTAAACGGCATTACTACTGGGTGGGAGGAACCGTACGTGGTATCTGACGCGGAAATCAAACGAATCAACGAACTGGTCAAAAAATCGCGCGAGGTTGGTTTGACCGATGAGGAAAAGCAAGAGCAGCAAGCTCTGCGACAAAAGTACATTGATGCGGTCAAGGCATCGCTGAAAGCGAATCTCGATTCCATCCGTTATGTGGAAGATCTTGAAGAGAATCGTCCCAAACATTAAGCTCACTTGTATTGATAAGGCAGACATCCTTGCTTGACGCTCGGGTGTCTTTTTGTTCCTTATGACTATCAGGTATTCGACAGAGGAGGAAAACAGATGGCGTGGGTGGCTGTAGCGGTAGGCGGTGCTGTCGGTTCATTGTTTCGCTATTGGTTGTCTTTGGCGGCGAATCAGCCGGGGTGGCCAATCGGCACCTGGTTAGCCAACATCATCGGCTCATTTTTGATCGGCGTGTTGTTTGTGATCGGCAAAGAGCGGGGAGGCATTTCTCCCGAAGTGTATATTTTGTTTACCACAGGGGTTATGGGTGGCTTCACGACGTTTTCCACCTTTTCTCTGGAGGTTGTTTCTTTTTGGGGCGACGGGCAATGGCTGCGCGGGACGCTGTATGCACTCGCGAGTATCGTGGTCGGGCTGTCCTCATGCGCCGTAGGGATTTGGCTTGCCCGGCAAATGCAATAATAAAAAATAATGGATAAAGCTGAGAGGGGGGATGGGTGTGAGTACCCAGCACCGCGATTACGAAGCAGAACAAAACAAGCTGAAAGAGACGATTGCGCTCATTGACGACGAGATTGTTCAACTGCGTGAGGAAATTAACGAAGCAACCGATGACTATGTGAAACAGGTCGTGAACTACAACAAGGCCAAAGATTTGCGGTATCTGGAAGATCACGGGCGAGACAAACCGTATTTCGGACGTGTGGATTTTCTCAAAGACGAGATTTACGAGCTGGATCAGGTGTATATCGGAAAACGCGGAATTGTCCGCAGCGATACGTTCGATTCGATTGTCGTGGATTGGCGAGCGCCCATTGCCAGTCTCTATTACTCCGGAGAGAGCAAGGATGCGTTTTACCGGATGGGGCGCGAGATTGTTCGCGGAGAGGTGCGGTTGAAGCGCAACTTTGCGATTGAGGACGGAGAGATTGTCGGGATTTACGATGGAGCGGTGAAAGAGACGATCAATCGGGAAATGGGGCATCCGGACGAGTTTTTGCAGGAAGGTTTCATCGACGAGTTTTTGAACGCGAATTTGAATATGGCCAATGACAGTCGCTTGAAAGATATCGTGGCGACGATCCAGTCAGAGCAAAATGAGATCATCCGTGCGGAAAAAGATCGGCCGATCGTCGTGCAAGGGGTGGCAGGTAGCGGAAAGACGACCATCGCCCTGCATCGGCTGTCGTACTTGATCTACAACTATCAGGATACGATGATGTCGAAAAAATTCATGGTGTTCGCGCCAAACCGGATGTTTCTTACGTACATATCAGAAGTGCTGCCTGAACTCGGCGTCGATGATGTCCAGCAGTCGACATTTGTGGATTGGGCGGCGCGGCTCGTCAAACCGCTCATGCCAAAAGGCTGGCGGATCGTCAGTCCCGACAAGCCGTTGCAGCTGTTTTTTGAGGAAGGTCAGGATCAGCGTGAACAGGAGATTACTCGCAACAGGCTGCGCTTCAAAGGCTCACTGGCGTGCAAGGAAGCGATGGAGCAATACATTCGCTACGTGATTGAGACGAGAATCCCTTTCAAGAAACTGAGTTTTCTTTACAACAAAACAAAGCAAGTCTTCTCCATTCCGGGAGAGACGATCCGGCAATTTTTCCTGGAGCAGTTCGGGGCGTTGCCGTACCAGCGCAGGGTAGACGCGCTGCGCAAACATTTGAAGCAGGAAATGAACAAGCAGCTGTTTTCGCATTTGCGTGAACGAAAAGTCGATCTCGACAAGCAAGGGCTGGCCAAATTTGAAAAAATGCTGGAACAGATTTTGGATACATACCTGGTCAGCTTTCCACGTCTGGATATTTTTGCGGCGTATCGGGAGTTGATTGCAGAGGAGGAATTGCTGCGCAAGCTTGCTCCGGCTGCGATCCCGGACGAGGTGATCCGTGATGTCAGCACCTCTTCTGCCGCACTGCTGGAACAGGAGCGCCTGGAGCCGGAAGACATCGCGCCGCTACTGTACTTGCAGCATATTATCGAGGGCATGAACAAAGCGGAGCATTTTGATCATACGGTTGTCGATGAAGCGCAAGATTTGAGCGCATTGGAGGTTGCGGTCATCGGGCTTGCGACGAAGCGAAATTCCATGACCATCGTTGGCGACATTGCCCAAGGCATCCACAGCTATCGCGGCATTCACGCGTGGGAAGAGCTGACGCAAGGCATTTTTGAGCAGCTTCGTCCCGCCTACTATACGCTGGCACAAAGCTATCGTTCGACGATCGAAATCATGCAATGCGCCAATGAGGTGCTGCGACAGATTGATCTGCCGGAGACGGTTCTCGCCAAGCCGGTTTTGCGTCATGGGGAAAAGCCGGTGATGGTTCATGCTCATTCAAGAACCGAGCTGTGGGACGATATTCGTTCGCGAGTCGCCGCCTTGCAACAGGAAGGCTTTCAAACGATTGCGATTGTCACCAAAACGATTTTGGCGAGCAAAAAGGCGCACAAGGCTCTTGCCGAAAGTATCGCCGATCTGACGCTTCTCGGCAGCAAGGACAACCAGTTTCCGGGCGGCGTAACGGTAATGCCAGCTTATTTGACGAAAGGCTTGCAGTTTGACGCCGTGATTTTGCTCGATGTTGCATCTTATCAAAACAACGAGTGGGACGCGAAGCTGTTGTACGTGGCGATGACAAGACCTGTCCACCGGCTGGTGATGACGCAGATGGCAGGCGAAGAAGCGCCGCTTTTAGCTAACCTCGCACAAGAACTGTATACGCAGGCGTGAACAGGAAAAATCCCCTCTGACTGAATAACAGCAGAGGGGATTTTTGCTGGCTGAACCGATTAATGGTCGCCTGTATTTCCTTTGGACGGATTGGTGATGACGAAGCCTTCCTGTGGCAGGAACAAGTAGTCGATGATGATGCCATCGAGCAATGGCTCGTCTTTTTTCACGATGACGTCAATTTCCTTGTCGGTGGAGACAACTACATCTTCTTCGGTTGGCTTGTCCAGAGCAAGACCGTAGTGCGCATGGTCACCGTGCGCGTGAGTGATATAGGCACGCAGCTTCAGGTCTTTGTCTGCTTCTTGTTCCATGATTGTGCCGAGCTGCTTCGCTGCATTTTTGGTAATCTTTACCTTCATAGGTCAAGTCTCCTAACTGTATGTATGTGAGTTTCTTCTCCATCTTAGCAAAGAGGGAAATGCAGATGCAATGTGGAAAGTGTTCTGGGTGATAGAGTTGCTAGACAAACTTGCGAAAAGGGGACGCTTTCATGAAGATTGATTTGCGCAGCGATACCGTCACAAAACCGACTGAGGCGATGCTTCGGGCCATGGCAGATGCCGAGGTGGGCGATGACGTTTACCGGGAAGACCCGACCGTTAACCGACTCGAACAGATTGCAGCCGAGCTGCTGGGGAAAGAAGCGGCTTTGTTTGTCACAAGCGGCACGCAAGGCAATCAGATTGCCGTGTTGACGCACTGTGTGAACGGCGATGAGGTCATTGCGGAAGCGGATTCTCATATTTTTTATTACGAAGGCGGCGCGATGTCGGCTTTGGCTGGTGTGCAGACACGGACGCTGGCGGGAGAACGGGGCGCCCTGCGTCCAGAAGATGTGGAAAAGGCGATTCGCGGCAACAACATTCATTTTCCGCGCACGAAGCTGATTTGTATCGAAAATACACATAACCGGGCGGGCGGCGCGGTCGTTACGATCGAGCAAATGAAGCGCGTGCATGAGGTAGCGCAACAGCACAACATCCCCGTTCACTTGGATGGCGCACGACTGTTCAATGCGGCGGCATCTCTGGGCGTGCCTGTGTCTGCGCTTAGCCAGCATACCGATACCGTCCAAGTCTGTCTGTCCAAAGGCTTGAGCGCGCCTGTAGGCTCTCTTTTGGCGGGGGATCGGGCCTTTATCGAAGAAGCGAGATGGTGGAGAAAAAAACTCGGCGGAGGCTTGCGTCAGGCTGGATATTTGGCAGCGCCGGGAATCGTGGCTTTGACACAGATGACGGAGCGGTTGACGGAAGACCACGCGCGTGCGCAGCAACTGGCTGAAGGGTTCCGCAAGCTGTCGCTCGAAGTCGAGCCTGTCGAGACGAACATCGTGCTGGTGAAGACGGATTCGATCCGGGAGACGGCAGTTGCCTTTTTGCAGCGTCTTGCAGACAAAGGAGTCCTGGCAGTCGACTTCGATGAATACGTGATCCGCTTTACCACTCATCGCCACATTGATGAGCAGCAAGTAAACAGGGTGCTGGAAATCGTGGAAGAGCTCATTGGCACGGCGAAGGTTTCGGGATAATTGTTGCGGGCACCAAGCATAGGCAAAGCCAGTCTGCTTGAATCGGGGAGCGGGTTGGCTTTTTCTGATTGCACCGTTCACTTGCGGCCGACTTTCGACAAATTGTACAAAATTTTTCGGAATAAAGAGAATATTTTTAACCAAGTCGTCCAGTTCCTTTCTCACTGTAATGCGATAGCATAATGATGAGTTGGAGCCTATCTTTCAGTCATCATCGCGAACTCGATACAGACGAGGGGGATGCCAGATTTGAAAAAGCGAATGGGCGCACTTTTGGCTAGTTTTCTGATTTTTCAATTAGTAACTGGATGTAGCACAGCGCAGCCAACAGCTACAGACAACAAGGGAACCGAAGCACCCAAAACAGACACAGCCAAAGCGAAAGAAATGGTCCTGAACTGGAACGCAGATGGGGGAGAACCGCCTACGGCCGACCCGGGACTTGCTTCAGATGGAACTTCTTTTGACGTCATTACGGCCTGTTTCGAGGGTCTGACACGTTATGGGACGGACGGGAAAATTGCGGGCGCGATGGCTGAAACGTATTCGGTTTCGCCAGATATGCTGACGTATACGTTCCAACTGAAAAAAGACGCGCTTTGGTCGAATGGAGATCCGGTAACGGCACACGATTTTGAGTTTGCCTGGAAACGCAATCTCGACCCGCAAACAGGATCGGAATACGCCTACATGCTTTATTTCATCAAAGGAGCGGAAGAATTTAATACAGGCAAAGGCAGCAAGGATGATGTCGGGGTGAAAGCGATGGACGATCATACCCTGGAAGTCAAGCTGAACTCGCCAGCGCCGTTCTTTTACGAGCTGACAGCTTTCCCGACGCTGTTCCCGCTGCACAAAAAAACAGTGGAAACTAACCCGGCCTGGGCGGCATCTCCGGAAAATTACATCGGAAACGGGCCGTTTAAAATGGAAACGTGGGAACACAAAAACAAGCTGGTTTTGGTCAAAAACGACAACTATCACGACAAAGGTGCAGTGAAGCTGGACAAGATCGTCTGGAGCATGATTACCGATACCAATACAGCGCAAGCTCTGTTCGATTCGGGCGATCTGGATTGGGGAGGCCATCCGACGTATACGCTCCCTGTAGATTTGCTGCAAAGCTTGCATGACGAAGGCAAAATTGTCCTCGATCCGTATCCAAACACGGTAGCCGTGACATTCAACACCACAAAGCCACCTTTTACGAACAAAAAAGTTCGTCAGGCGTTCTCGTATGCGATTGAGCGCCAGCCGCTGGTGGACGGCATCGTCATGCCGGGTGTGCCCGCTGCGTATGCCTGGGTTCCGCCGTCGATGAAGCTCAGCGGCAATGATTATTTCCAAGAAGATTCGGCGAAAGCCAAGCAGCTTTTGGCGGAAGGGTTGAAAGAGCTCGGTTTGACAGCGATGCCGGAATTTACTTTCTCCTATGGAACAGGGGATGACAGGCAAAAGAAACTGGCGGAAGCGCTTCAGGATCAGTGGAAGAAAAACCTCGGCGTAGAGGTGAAGATCAGCGGGTTGGAAGAAAAGGTGTTCCTGCAAAACAAGCGCTCCAAAAATTATCAGTTTGCCTATCGGAATTGGGGAGCGGACTTCAACGACCCGATCAACTTCCTGGAGATTTTCAAAGACAAGACAGTCGGAACGAATGACGCCGCCTGGGAAAATGAACAGTACCGCAAACTGATCGTGGACAGCTATCTGGAACTGGATACAGCGAAGCGCAATGCGATCATGCAGCAAGCCGAGCAAATTTTGATGGACGAGATGCCGATTGCCCCGATTTACTATGGCGTGCGCCCGTACATTCAAAACGACAAGGTCAAAGGTCTGCTTCTGAATCCGTTCGGCGGCAGAGACTTTAAATACACTACCGTAGAAAAGTAAACGAAAAAGGCAAGAACCCCCTTTGTGCCAACGATCAGACTGGCGGCATGAAGGGGGTTTTCTCTGTTCAGCGCGTGTAATTCCGCACACCCAAAGAAATACTATAGCCATTGACTATGGAAGGAAATGAGGGATAGACATGATATCGGCCAAAGAGCGTGAGAGACTGCAGAACCAGATGAAACGCGATGAGAGCAAGATTGTCAACATTGTGCTCCAGGATGCCCGCCAAGTGGCAGGGGAGATTGAAAAAGCCACCCACCAAGGAATTTTCATGGTAGATGGCCGTTACTACGGATATGAAGACATCAAGGAAATCAACGGTTCACTCTAAACAGCGGATGTGCGTGTCCGCCTAAATCAGCGGCGGCGGAAAAAAGTGACGCAAAGCATCGGGGAGTTCTTTTTGCCACAAGCCCCAGACGTGGTTGCCCGGTTTTTCCGAATAGGACAGGCTGGCGTTGCTGTCAGTGAGCAGTGTTTTTGCTTCCCGATTCCATTGAACGAAGTCGAACGTTCCGATATGGGTTTCTACAGCGGTTTCATCCAGTCCCACAACCATCCAGAGCCGCAGCCAGGAAAGGTCTCCGCTGTTTTGGATGGCCGCTTGTGTCGGCTGGAAAAAGGCTCCTGACAGGGCAAGCACTTGGGAAAACAGTTCGGGGTGGTCCAGTGCGAGGTGCAAGGAAACCGTTCCTCCGAGCGAATCGCCCGCGAGCACGCGGGAAGCTTTGTCGCGTCTTACGGGATAGCGCTCCTCGATGTACGGCAGCAGCTCCTCGCAAAAAAAGCGTTTGTACGCTGCATTTTTTGCGCCTACAGGCGAATATTCACTCGTCCGTTTGCTGCGATCCACCGAGACGCCGACGACGAGGAACGGTTCGATGCCTTCTTCGAGAATCAACTGGTTGGCGATGGTGGCAATCCGCCCCATCGTAAAGAAATCGTTTCCGTCCTGACAATAGACGACAGGGTAAGAAAGCAGTTCATTATAGCCCGGCGGGAGGTACACTTTGACCGAGCGGGGAGTGTCTACGTGGACGCTTGGGACTTCTTCTTTTATGATTGTTCGTTTTACATAATCAGACATCGATTTACACTCCTGTTTGCTCAAATGTAAAACTAAGCCTTGAAAAAAACTGATACAGCTTATATAGTAAATGATAACAGAGAGGAAATAAACCCTGTAATATCAATACTATAACACGTTAAACAGACATTTTGTCTGCAATATAACAGGGTTGTGCGGACGGCGCTGTAAGCCCTTTCTTGCACACACAAACTTTCTTCTGCTTTTTATCAGGGGACACTTCCGACACGTTTCGTCTTCCTTGTCGATTGAGCACTGGCTCAGTTGCGTGGGACATGGCGAAGCAAGCAAGGAAGCCCCTTATTCTAGTGACGAGGTGAATGTGATGAGCGTAACCACTGCTGTTGAACAAACAGAGAACAACGCCCCGCTGCAAATTCTTGCTCCGGACGGTACGGTTGTTCGTCCTGACTTGATGCCTAAGCTCTCCGATGATGAACTGCGTGAACTGATGCGTAAAATGGTCTTTACCCGTGTGTGGGACCAACGCGCTATCAGCTTGAACCGCCAAGGTCGTCTGGGCTTTTACGCGCCTGTAGCTGGTCAAGAAGCAAGCATGATCGGTTCCGAGGCGGCTCTGTCCAAAGAAGACTTCATCCTGCCAAGCTACCGCGACATTCCGCAAATGGTCTGGCACGGTTTCCCTATGCACAAAGCATTCCTCTACTCCCGTGGACACATCGAGGGTGGACGAATCCCTGAAGGCGTAAACGTTTTGATGCCACAAATCATCATCGCAGCACAATGTACACAAGCGACAGGCGTGGCAATGGGCTACAAGCTGCGCGGCGAAAAGCGCGTTGCGATCAACTACTTTGGTGACGGGGCAACCTCCCAAGGTGATTTCTACGAAGGTATGAACTACGCAGGTGTTTACAAACTGCCTGTGATCTTCTTCTCGCAAAACAACGGTTATGCGATCTCCCTGCCGTTCGAAAAACAAACGGCTTCTGAAAATATCGCAGTCAAAGCAGTTTCTGCCGGTATCGCAAGCGAGCGTATCGACGGCATGGACATCCTCGCTGTTTACTACGCAGTTCAAAAAGCGAAAGAGCGCGGTGTTAACGGCGAAGGCGCGACTTTGATCGAGGCGCTGACATACCGTTATGGTCCGCACACCATGGCTGGTGACGACCCAACTCGCTACCGTACTGGTGAAGAGCAAAGCGAGTGGGAACTGCGCGACCCATTGATCCGCTTCCGCAAATTCCTGGAGAGCAAAGGTCTTTGGAGCGAAAAAGACGAAGAAGCTGTCATTGAAGAAGCGAAAGCAGCAGTTGCAGACGCGATCAAAAAAGCGGACGAAACTCCGAAAATGAAAGTGACTGAACTGATCGATGTAATGTTTGAGACACTGCCGCCTGCACTCGAAGAGCAAAAGGCAGAATTCCTGGCGAAGGAGTCGAAATAAGCCATGGCACAAATGACAATGGTTCAAGCCATTACGGATGCAATGCGCGTAGAATTGAAGCGCGATGAAACCGTACTTGTCTTCGGGGAAGACGTAGGGAAAAACGGCGGGGTATTCCGTGCGACAGAAGGTTTGCAAGCTGAATTTGGCGAGCAGCGCGTATTCGATACGCCGCTCGCTGAGTCCGGAATTGGTGGACTGGCAGTAGGCTTGTCCATTAACGGCTTCCGCCCTGTAGCGGAAATCCAGTTCTTTGGCTTCGTATTTGAAACGTTCGATGCGATCGCTTCCCAAGCGACTCGTATGCGTTACCGTTCCGGCGGTCGTTTTAGCAGCCCGGTAACTTTCCGTTCCCCATTCGGTGGCGGCGTGAAAACTCCTGAGCTGCATGCTGACTCTCTGGAAGGCTTGATGATGCAAACGCCGGGTCTGAAAGTGGTTATCCCTTCCAACCCTTACGATGCAAAAGGTCTGCTGATCTCGGCAATTCGCGACAACGATCCGGTTGTGTTCCTGGAGCACATGAAGCTGTATCGCTCTTTCCGTCAAGAAGTACCAGAGGGCGAGTACACCATTCCGCTCGGAAAAGCGAACGTAGTAAAAGAAGGCAGCGATGTTACCATCATCACCTATGGTGCTATGGTGCATACCAGCCTGAAAGCGGCTGAAGAAATCGAAAAAGCTCGTGGCGCCAAAGTGGAAGTCATCGACCTGCGCACCATCAGCCCGCTCGATATCGACACCATCGTAGCATCCGTGAAGAAAACAAACCGTGCGATCGTCGTGCAGGAAGCGCAAAAAACTTCCGGCGTTGCTGCGGAAATCATTACGCAAATCAACGAGCGCGCTATTCTCCACCTCGAAGCACCAGTGCTGCGTATCACGGCACCGGATACCGTTTATCCGTTTGCACAAGCAGAAGACATCTGGCTGCCTGACGTGAAACGCGTGGTAGACGGATTGACTCAAGTGCTCGATTTTTAATCGGTAACAGACATAATGGCGGAAAAGTTGAAAGCTTTCCGCCTTCTTTCCGAAATTTACAGGCTGTGAATACGGCGTAGTGTTTACTAAGGAGGAGATACTGTGAGTCGTTTTACATTCAGACTCCCGGAGCTCGGTGAGGGTATCCATGAAGGCGAAATCGTCAAATGGCACGTTCAGCCCGGAGATTCCGTAGAAGAAGACCAAGTCATTATGGAAGTGCAAAATGACAAGGCGGTAGTAGAAGTGCCATCGCCTGTAAAAGGAAAAGTTATCGAGCTGAAAGTAACAGAAGGAACGGTTTCTGTTGTCGGCGATCCTTTGATCGAGTTCGAGGTTGAGGGCGAAATTCCAAACCTGCCAGACCACGGTCATGGCAGCGCACCTGCTGCTGACAAAATGGAGCCAGGTTGCGATATCGGTTCCCAAGTGAGCGCGAATGCGAACCAAGCGCTGGAAACACCAATGGCGCAAGCAACTGCGACAGCAGTAGCGGCTCCAATCGATCGCAAACACGTATTGGCTACCCCTTCCGTGCGTAAATATGCGCGTGAAAAAGGCGTTCAGCTGACACTGGTTCCTGGAACTGGCAAGCTGGGCCGCATCACTCGCGAAGACGTAGATCGCTTCGTATCGGGTGGCGCTGTCGCTCCTTCTGCACAAGCAGTGGAAACGGCTGCTCCAGCAGCAACAGAAGCACCGGCAGCTACGGCTCCAACAGGCGTAGCACAAGCTGCTTCTGCGCCAACTGTTCACTACAGTGCGCAAGCAGGCGAGCTGGAAGAGCGCGTTCCTTTGAAAGGAATCCGCAAAGCGATCGCCAAAGCAATGGTCAAATCCGCTTACACAGCACCACACGTTACTATTTTCGACGAAGTGGACGTAACGGCGCTGGTAGCGATGCGCAAAGACGCGAAACCACTCGCAGAAGAGCGCGGCGTGAAGCTGACTTACTTGCCAATGATCGTCAAAGCAGTCGTTGCTGGTCTGAAAAAGTTCCCAGAACTGAATGCTTCTATCGACGAAGAAAAACAAGAAATCATCTACAAAAAATACTACAACATCGGCATCGCGACTTCGACAGAAGACGGTTTGCTCGTACCGGTTGTCAAAGCGGCTGACAGCAAGTCGATCTTCCACATCGCGGGCGAAATCAGCGAGCTGGCGAAAAAATCTCGCGATCGCAAAGCGAGTGCTGACGAGCTGAAAGGTTCGACTTTCAGCATCACCAACATCGGCTCTGCTGGCGGCATGTTCTTCACGCCGATCATCAACTACCCTGAGGTTGCGATCCTGGGCGTAGGTCGTATCAGCGAAAAACCAGTGGTGAAAAACGGCGAAATCGTGGTTGGCCAAATGCTGCACCTGTCCTTGAGCTTTGACCACCGCTTGGTTGATGGAGAACCTGCACAACGTTTCGTCAACTACGTGAAGCAGCTTCTGGAAAACCCAACGCTGCTCGTCATGGAGGGATAAGAGACAATGGTAGTAGGTGAATTTACGACAGAAGTAGACGTGCTCGTCATCGGTGCGGGCCCAGGCGGATACGTGGCAGCGATTCGCGCCGCGCAAATGGGAAAAACCGTAGCAGTTGTGGAAAAAGCGGAAGTCGGCGGCGTGTGCCTGAACGTAGGTTGCATTCCTTCCAAAGCGATGATCCATGCTGCACACACGTATGAGCACGCTCAACATACCGAATCCATGGGCATCACCATGGAAAACGTCAAAGTGGATTTTGCCAAGGTTCAAGAGTGGAAAAGCGGGATTGTGAAGCAATTGACAGGTGGCGTAAGCTCCTTGTTCAAAGGCAACAAAATCCAGGTGATTCCAGGTGAAGCACTGTTTGTCAGCGAAAACGAAGTGCGCGTCTTCCACGGCTATGACGTGAACCGCTATCGCTTCCAGCATTGCATCATCGCGACCGGATCTCGTCCGATCGAACTCCCTGCTTTCCCGTTCGGCAAACGCGTTCTGTCCTCGACAGAAGCATTGGCTTTGACCGAACTGCCTAAGAGCATGGTTGTAATCGGCGGCGGATACATCGGCATCGAGCTGGGTACCGTATTCGCGAAATTCGGCACCAAAGTAACCATTCTGGAAGGCTCCGATCAAATTTTGCCTGGCTTCGAGCCAGATATGCCTCGTCTCGTTGAGCGCAAGCTGAAAAAGCTGGGCGTGACCATCCATACCAAAGCGCTGGCGCAAGGAATGGAAGAAACCGAGAACGGCGTAATCGTCAAGGCAGAAGTAAAAGGCGAAGCGCAGCAAATCGAGGCGGAATACGTTCTCGTTACAGTTGGGCGCCGTCCGAACACGGATGAGCTTGGCGTTCGCGATATCGGCATGAACCTGACTGATCGCGGCCTGATCGTCGTCGACAAGCAAGGCCGTACGAACATTCCTAACGTGTATGCGATCGGGGATATCGTGGCAGGACCAGCTTTGGCGCACAAAGCTTCCTACGAAGGAAAAGTGGCCGCTGAAGCGATTGCAGGCCATCCTGCTGAAGTCGACTACAAAGCGATCCCGGCAGTTGTTTTCTGCGATCCGGAAATCGCAAGCGTCGGTATCAACGAAAGAGAAGCAAAAGAACAAGGCATCGATTATGTGGTGGGACGCTTCCCATTCGCAGCAAACGGCCGTGCGCTCTCTGTCAATGCAGGTGAGGGCTACGTGAAGTTGATTGCCGAAAAAGAAACGAATCTCGTCCTCGGTGCGCAAATCGTTGGTCCAGAAGCTTCGAACATCATTGCAGAAGTGGGACTGGCGATTGAAATGGGCGCAACCCTTGAAGATATCGAATTGACCATCCACGCTCACCCGACTCTTGGGGAAGTGACGATGGAAGCGGCTGAACTGGCACTGGGTCGTCCGATTCACGTGATGAAATAACAGCAGCTTTTACGAAAAAAGCCTTGTACCTTTATGATATGCTCCCCTTTGGGTAGACAGTTGAAATAATAAAACTGTCTACCTGTAAGGAGGAGCATTTTTTTATGTCCCATAAAGCAAAAATAGCTGGACCAGAAAAGATCGCAGCTATCGAAAAATATCTCCGTGGAGAAGATTCTCTCAATCATCTAGCAAGCACGCTAGACGTTACCTTTTCCTCCATGAAACAATGGCTTCAAACCTATCAATCATTAGGTCCAGATGGACTGCTCAGTACACCTAAGAACAGGACTTATTCCGCAGAACTGAAGTTATCTGCTGTTGAGGACTATCTAGCTGGCGGTGCTTCTCATATGGAGATATGTAAGCGATATGGCATTAAATCAACCCGCCAACTGCGTAAATGGATTCTAAAGTATAATGGTCATGAGAAGTTGAAATCTTCCGGAGCAGGAGGAACACCAATCATGACAAAAGGACGAGCGACTACTTTCGAAGAAAGAATCGAAATTGTGAAATTCTGCTTAGAACATCAGCATAATCATGCCCAAACAGCCAAAGAATTTCAGGTTTCCTATCAGCAGGTTTACTCATGGACACACAAATACATAAAATTTGGCGTAGATGCGCTTCAGGACAAACGTGGGAAACGAAAATCTGAAAACGAGATGTCTGAGGTGGAGAAGCTACGAGCACAAAATACATTGCTTCAAGCTGAGAATAAAAGAAAGCAAATGGAGATCGATTTTCTAAAAAAGCTAGACGAAATTCAAAGGGGGCGACCCTAAACCAAGTCCGCAATGAACCTATTTATCTTGCCATCCGTAATCTGTACGACAGTAAATCATATGCCATCAGTCAGCTTTGTGAAATCGCAGGGATTCCGCGTTCGTCGTATTATAAGTGGCGAAATAGGAAAGAAACTGAAAACGAGAAATTCAACAAAGGGTTGCTGCCTATGATTAAGCGTGCCTACGAAGAAAAAAAGGGGATTCTTGGTTATCGCCAGATGACCATCAAACTGAATCGACAGTTCCATCTTTCTATCAACTATAAACGCGTATACAGACTCATGGGTATTTTAGAATTGAAATCCGTTTGCCGCAAAAAGAAAAAGAATTACGTTCCGACAACGCCTGAAATCACGGCAGAAAATGTCTTGAGCAGGGATTTCAAATCCGTAGAATTCGGTACAAAGTGGCTCACAGACGTAACGGAAATGAAGTACGGCCTTCAAAGCAAGGCTTATTTGAGTGCGATTCTGGACTTGTCGGATAAAAGTATTGTTTCTTTTGTGATTGGGCACTCGAACAACAATGAGCTTGTGTTTAGAACGTTTGATATTGCCCATCGGGCATATCCTAATGCGAAACCCATCTTTCATAGTGATCGAGGATTTCAATACACGAACAAAATGTTCAAGAAGAAACTAGATGATACGGGAATGACTCAGAGCATGTCGAGGGTAGCTAGGTGTATCGACAATGGTCCAATGGAATCATTCTGGGGAACGTTAAAATCGGAGATGTACTATCTCCAGAAATTCAATACATACGAAGAGCTAGAAGTAGCCATTACGGAATACATACATTACTACAATAATCATCGGTACCAGAAAAGGCTAAACTGTATGACGCCCCTAGAATATAGGCACTATTTACAAAGTTCTGTGGCATAAAAAAGACACCAACCTAGGTTCAGATTGGTGTCTAAGCTTTTTGTTTTTTTCACTGTCTACTTGACAGGGGGCACTTCATTACGGTTACAGGGCTTTTTTCTTCCACATCTTACCCTTTCCACCTGTACTTATATAATGTAAAATAGTGGGAGACTGACGTGGGTGGAGGCTTGGCAGCATGGAGATTACAAATAAGATGATTGATGACTTGCGCCAAAAGCTGGAACGCGCAGCCAAAGAAGCAGGCTACAATTTTCTTGACCCCGAGATCGTAAAAATAAGCCAGCAGTTGGATAAGCTGATCGTCGCGCATATGTTGCATGAAAAACGCCCTTCGTAAGGGCGTTTTTAGTGGGCAAAATTAGGAGAAGGAATACAGCAGGTGGGCGTTAGACCCCATTTTTCGTAAACAAGGCTCTTGGGCATAATAATAGCTGGGGTACAAAATAAGCTGCTGCGCGTCATGGTTTGGCTCATCGCTCGGGTGCGTCAAATGACGAGCCGCTTCATCAAAAGCGAACGCAGGGGAAATGGTGTGCAAGTAGGCAAGCATGGCAGGAATATCTTGCACGGCATAGTAGATGCGCTCGGCTTCTTTTACAAACTGCGGGGCGATGATCTCCCAGTTCTCCTCGAAAACCATTTGCCAATAAGACGATACAAACAGGCTGAAGCGGCCTTTTACATAATCGGAGTCTTCCCGTATATCGAGAAGCACTTGTGGGATGCTGTGCTGCTCTAGCCATCGGTCCAGCATCGGGCTCACGCTTCGCACAAACTCTTCGGTTGGCAGGGTGACGAAGTATTCGTACTGATCGTCGACAGCCATGACCCCTTTGGTATGTACAGGATCGAACGAATCGGGGATGCCGTAACGAAACAGCGGCAGCAGATAGTCCCATTCTCTTTTCAGACGAACAGATTCAAATTGTTCAAGCTTGTCTTCCGACCATGAAGTGAAGCGCTCAGGAGGAGTTGGCTGGGCAAGGGTATGCAGGCTGGCAGCCAGCTCGTACAAGGGAGAAACACTGTAGCTGATCGCGTTCGAAAGCGGGCTGTTGCCCGGAAGTGGAATAGTGATCATAGTGGGCTAAACCTCCATCATGGATACTGAATCCATCATAGATCATCCCTGTGGGACAATTCAATCTTTTTTATTGTAAGAAAAAGGAAACCCGCACGGTCTAAACCGTCCGGGCTTCTGCACAATGCCGTTCTTGCGCAGGGAAAATTGCTTTCAGCCTTCCCTGGTCTTGATGGAACGAGAATGGTTTTTTTGCTTTACTTTTTTGGAGCCGGAAAGAGGCTCGCCAGTCTGTTCTTGCGGTTTTGCGACATTATTGTAAGTTTGATGAGGGTTCTCATCCAAAATATGATCCTTTTCCATAAAATCAGCTCCTTCTTTCCGTAGTTTGTATCAATCAGATGGTGACGAACCATAGGAAATGCTGGTATTCTATAAGGAAGCGTGCCCGCGATTGGTAGCAATGGATAGGTTGTCAAAAGAGCCAAAAAGCACGATACTGAAAGCATAACAGCATGTTTATTATGTAAACAAAAAACCAGGCTTTGATGGATCGGAAAGGAGCAGCTCATGCCACTGTTGATTGCACCCGTGTTTAATTCGACGACAGAACAGCCCATTCGGATCGAGCTGCCCAATTCGTACTACTTGGTCTCGGGAGCAGAGCGGCCGTACGAGATAGCCTCGCGTTATTTGCGCAACGAAATGGACGAGAACAAGCGCATTTTTGATCAGCGCGTGAGTCGCACCAGTCTGTTTTTGGTTGCAGAGCATGCCGAGATGAAAGTAACGGACGACCGCCCATGGATTGAAGAGATCGAGAACAAGCTGAACTTGTCTGCGTTTGACGGGACATGCTCCATTCCATACGTACTGACGGTTAGCGGGAATATGTGCGGGATCACGTACTTGAAGCGCTCTATCGACGGAAACAAGCTGGCATTTGACCAGTCGACGCAGAACACGTTTCTGCGGATTTTGGAACATCAACTGCCATCCCTCGCTTTTCGCCGCTATGTGCTGTCTCTTGAGAAAAAAAGCAACGAAGACCAACTGCTCGATTTGTGGATCGCGCTGGAATCGCTGTTTGCCCCTGACGGTAAAAAGGGAGAAATCACCTACAAACTGCGGATACGGATGGCGTACTACTTCGGAGACTCGTATGCCCAGCGGCAAAAGATTGCCCAATTCGTCAAAAAATCGTACAATCATCGTTCAGAGATCGCGCACAGCGGAAAAGTATTCGGCGATAAACTGACCGATGAAGTGAATACGCTCAGATTGATGGCGAGAGCGACGATTTTGAATACGGCTATGCAAGGCATCAATCTGCAAGACATGCGCGTGCGCTTGGATGAGTTAATATTGTCTGGCGAGACCTATGAAGAACGGTACGAGCCGGCTTATTTTGAAAGAATCATTTTGTAGACCTCACAGAGGAAACAGGAGGAAGAAGCAAGCATGAGTGTTTTGATTGTAGAAGATTTGTCCCATGGGTTTGGGGATCGGATTTTGTTCCGCGACGTGTCGTTCCGTTTGCAGCCGAATGACCGCGTAGGACTTGTTGGAGCTAATGGTACAGGAAAGTCCACGATGATGGGCATTTTGACGGGCCAAAACATCGCAGATCACGGCCGTATCGAGTGGATGCCGAAAATTCAATACGGATACCTCGATCAGCACACGAAGCTGCAAGCAGGCAAAACCATCCGTGACGTGCTGAAAGATGCGTTCCTGCCCCTTTTGGAGCAAGAACAGGAACTGATGGCGATCGGGGAAAAAATGGCCGAAGCAACGCCTGAGGAACTGGAAGAGCTGCTGGAGCGCATGGGCGAAATTCAGGATAAGCTGGAGACGAGCGGTTTTTATTTGATCGATGCCAAAGTCGATGAGATCGCGAACGCTCTCGGTTTGAGCGCTATCGGTCTGGAGCGCGACGTTGCTTCCTTGTCCGGGGGTCAGCGGACGAAGGTTCTTCTGGCAAAATTGCTGCTGGAGCAGCCGACTGTTCTGCTTTTGGATGAGCCGACGAACTATTTGGACGAAGAGCATATTGTGTGGCTGAAAAACTACTTGCGCGAATATCCGTATGCGTTCATGCTGATCTCCCACGATACCGCGTTCATGAACGAAGTCGTCAACGTGATCTACCATCTGGAGTTTACCAAGCTGAACCGCTATACAGGCAACTACGAGTCGTTCCTTGCACAGTCCGAGATGAAGCGCAGCCAGCACTTCGACGCTTTTGAAAAGCAGCAGGAAGAAATCGCCCGCATGGAAGACTTTATCGCCCGCAACAAAGCGCGTGCATCCACTACAGGGCGCGCGAAAAGCCGTCAGAAGCAACTGGATAAAATGGATCGCCTTGACAAGCCGGAAACGGCAGCGAAGCCTTCGTTCATTTTCAAAGAAGCACGCGCGAGCAGCCGCTTCGTGATTGAGGCAGAAAACCTGGAGATCGGTTATTCGCACCCGCTGCTGCCTAAACTCAGCGTGAAGCTGGAGCGCGGCGAAAAAGTAGCGATTGTCGGAATGAACGGTGTGGGGAAATCGACACTGTTGAAGACGCTGCTCGGCATCATCCCGCCACTTGGCGGCAAGCTGGAGCAAGGCGACTTCCTGCACCCTGCGTACTTCGAACAAGAAGTGAAAGCCAAGCCGATCACGGCACTGGATGACGTCTGGAACGAGTTTCCGGCCATGAACAACCACGAAGTGCGCGGAGCTTTGGCGCGCTGCGGTTTGAAAAACGAGCATATCAATCGCAACCTGAACGCACTCTCCGGGGGCGAGCAGGCAAAAGTGCGTCTCTGTAAGCTTTTGCAACGGGAAAGCAACTGGCTTGTATTTGACGAGCCGACCAACCACTTGGATGTCGTTGCGAAGGAAGAATTGAAGCGTGCATTAAAAGAATTTAAAGGGACTGTCCTGCTCGTATGCCACGAACCTGACTTCTACGAGGATTGGGTGACACAGACGTGGGATGTTGAGAAATGGAGTCTGGAACAGGCAAAAACACCAATCAAGCTGTAATAAAAAAACAGGCAGCCACATTCAGTGGGACTGCCTGTTTTCTTTTGGCCAAAAAGTCGTGAGCTTCGTCAGCGGGCGTTGCGCATGCGAATCATCGAGAAGTGCAGGCTGCTGTCGAGCAAAGCTTCTTTGAGCGGCGTCAGCGACGGTGTGATTCGCAGCTCAATGTCCGCTTCGCCAAGACAGGCGAGCAAATCGCCCATGGCTGTGACCTGCAACGGTTGGACAGGCTCTTTGGAGACGAAGTAGCCCGCCCCTTCGTCGAGGCACGAAAAGGAATCGGCCGCAAACGTGTACTGGTAAAGCGTCGTCTGCGCAAGGATCGGATACCAGCGGCTTTCGATCGCAATGACCATTTTGGCGCTAGTCAGCCCGAGAAAACGTTCCTTGTCTGCCGAAGACGAATCTGGCTTCGCATAAAAAGCAATGCGCGGACAGTCGCGCGGGAAGTAATACATCGGTGCACGAGCCGCGTCAATCGCCCAGACGAGGGGAGGCAGGCTTGGGTGGCTGGGATGCAGCCGCGGCTGAAAATCGGCAATGGCAGAGTCTTCACTGTAATGAAACACCGTATGCATGTAAGCAAATTCCTTTCCGTAAGCAAAATGGAGGAAAGACAACCTAAATGACTGCCCAGGCATTTGGAAGGTATCGGCCCCGGTAGTATGGGCACGATGTTTTCGTAATCGCTTCGCCGTTATGGAGCATCATCGAGCTGGAGCCGCCGTCCATCGCCATGGCAGTTACAACCCCATGCTCTTCCAGCAGTTCCGCCAGGTCATTCATGCTCGCCCCGATGGAATGCCCCGGCTGGCGGCCGTCGATGACGACGAATACAATCGTGCCGTCCGCTTTTTGCCCGATCGCGGTCCGTGGCTGGATGCCCCAGCTTTTGGCCGGCTTGTCTTTGAACATGTTTTTCCCGTTTACAATCAGTTGCGGACGGAAGCTCATCGCATCGCGAACGCCCATGTTGACCAATTGTTCGGCCGTGTAGTTGCCTGTAATCAGCTTGCCTTCGTAAGTGATGCCCAAGGCTGTCTCGCCGCTTTTGGGATTATAGCCTTGCAAAATTTTCCCGTCGTGGATGACCACGCCGTACGCCTTGGCTCCTTTTCCGTAGCCATCTGGGTCGGAGAAGCCGCTTGCGTTGACGATGCCGATTGCATTGGTTTTTTTGACAAATTCATCGAGCAGATCGCCGCGGTCTTTGCGGTTTGTTACGACGAGCTGTACCCGTTTCGGGTCGTGGATGTACATGATTTTTCCTTTGAAATAGTACGTCTCTTTGGTCACGTCGATGTCTTCGATTTCGACCAACTCTTTCGGCTTTTCCGGCAGCGTGACGGTTACAGGCTGTTCTGTGGTAGGCGTTTCTTCCGGCTTGGTCGTGCCGTCAGGCTCTGAATTGATCACTTCCGGATTGCGAATTTGCTGCTTTAATGCATTCAATTTTTCTTCCGGCAAAAATGTATACGGCGCCCAGTAGTCGTGCTGCGTGGTCAGCAAGGTGCCTGCCGCCCACTCGCGCAGCTCTTCTCCGTTTTTCGTCCCAAACAAAAAGATGATACTTAACAAAGCGAGCGTCGTGCAAGTCAAAGCTGACACGAGCATCAGGCGCTTGACCCAGCGCCAAGGTCTTTTGCGAGTTGCGCGTTTGCGTGTGCGGGCACGTGATAAAGTTTGCATGATTTCTCCACATCCATCTGGTGTTAAAATTGACTGTTGCTATATGGTAAGGACGGATAAATGGGTAAAAAGTTTCAGGAAAATAATAAACGATCACCAGGGGAAAAATAGGGACAGGAGGTGAGGGCCGTGCGCGGCTATGATGAAGCATTTCAAAAGGAAGTAGAGGAGTACCAGGACAGTCCGAAAGGGACGCGAAACCAGACGACCAGTCGGGATCGCCAAGACCAGGGCGAGAAGCAGGAGACCCGAATCGATTCGAATAACGGGTAAAATGGCTGGCGGGCGGAGTCCACTTTGGATTTCGCCCTTTTTCCGCTCTGGGCAATCGGGCTTTCGCTGGAACGATTCAAGCGCAGGCCCTCTGTTATACATGGGCAAAGTGTGGTAAGCTTACCCAATGTACTTTTTTACGCCAGGAGGGTTCTTGTGAGCACCACGTTTGCAGATTTACAAATTAACGCGCCGCTTGTAGCGATTTTGCGCGACCAAAAAATGGAGACGCCGACACCCGTGCAGGTGGAAGCGATCCCATTGATATTAGCCGGACGGGACGCCTTGATCGAATCGCCTACGGGAACAGGCAAAACGTTTGCCTACTTACTGCCGCTGCTAACGAAAATCGATATGGATAAAAAAGATGTGCAGGTTCTTGTGCTGGCACCGACGCACGAACTGGTCGTGCAGATCGCCAAAGAAGCCGAAAAGCTTTTGCCAGGAGCCGATCATGCGGTTTTGCCGATCATCGGTGGAGTGGACGTCAAACGCCAGGTGGAGCGGTTGAAGAAGAAGCCAGTGCTCGTCGTCGCTACGCCTGGTCGTCTGCTGGAGCTGATCGATCAAAGAAAACTGAAGGTGCACGAAGTAAAGACTGTCGTCGTCGATGAAGCCGACAGAATGCTCGATGCAGGTTTTGGCAAGCCGGTCCAGGAGGTCATGAAAAAAACATTGCGGGACACCCAGCGTTTGCTGTTTTCCGCAACGATTTCAGACCAGATCGTCGCGGCAGCCAAAGTGTTCACAAAAGAGGCTGTGCTTGTTCGGGCGCAAGCACCAGAGGGCGCAGCAGGAGTCGCGCATCTGTATCTCGTCTCTGATCCGCGAAAAAAAGTGGACACGCTCAGACGGTTGCTTCGGCTCGTCAATGTTCGCTCCTCGATCGTTTTTGTCAATCAGATCGAAAAAGTGGATGAGATCGTGTCCAAACTGAACTACCACCATTTGGAATGCCGCCTGTTGCATCGCGATGCATCCAAGGAAGATCGAGCGCGTACGCTGCAAAAGTTCCGCGACGGGGCGTTCCCGGTATTGATTACGACGGATGTCTCGGCCCGCGGAATCGATATCCCGGAAGTCGAATGTATCGTTCATTACGATCCGGCCCCAGATGCGGATACGTACATTCACCGCAGCGGACGGACGGGACGGATGGGCCGTGCCGGACTTGTGTTCTCGATTCTCAGTCCGCAGGAGCGGTTTATTATCCAAAAGTTCGCCAAGCAGACGGAACTGGCGATTGCCGAAAAAACGATGGCGTACGGCGCTTTGGAAGATCCAAGACCGGAGCGAAAGCCAGCGGCCAAACCAACAGCCAAGCCAGCCGGAAAAGGAAAACCGCAAGACCGCAAAGCTGGTGGCGGCAAACCACCAATGAATGCAGGCAAAGAGTCTTCTTCGGCAAAGCGCGTACATAAGAAGGGCGGCTTTGGAACAAAGTAGGACAAGAAGCACACGTCTTGTTCTAAGGAGGGTTCCATGCGCAAAGATCGTTTGTATGAAGAGGACTTGCTGGTGAATGGCGCGGTTGGGGGAGAAGTGTTGGGCAAGCAAGAGCGGCAAACGCTTCGCCGCGAAGCGGGCGAACTGAAAGAAAAGATGGAAGCGGCCAAACAGGAGCCAATTTCTGAGTAACCCCACTGTAACAGTAAAAAAGAGCAGGGCTGCCGACCAATGCGGCGCCCTGCTTATTTTGATCGATTACTCGTCTTTTGTAAGCTGACATTGTTGCAGCGGAATGACTTTGGTCTTTTTCACGAACTTGTAGCCAAGCCACAGCAGGATGAACATGGGCAAGCCGATGTAGGAGACGAGAATGCCGTTCCAGTCGATGGTGTCGCCAGTGAATGCGCTGTAGTTTTGCCCGATAATAATGAAGGAGCAAAGGACGAAGGCGAACACAGGTCCGAACGGATACCATTTGGCCCGGTAAGTTAAATCGCTGAGGCTGCGTCCTTGGGCAAGGTACGCTTTGCGGAAGCGGTAATGACAGATGGCGATGCCGACCCAGGCAATAAAGCCGGACATGCCGCTCGCATTAAGCAGCCACATGTACACGACGCCATCGCCAAACAAAGAAGCGAGAAAAGCGAGCATGCCTACCGCTGTCGTCGCGTACAGAGCGCGTGTCGGAATGCCGCGCGAGTTGATCTTTTTCAAAAACTTCGGTGCCTTGCCTTCCATTGCCAAAATCCACAGCATGCGAGCGGAGGCGTACATGCCCGAGTTTCCGCAAGACAAAACGGATGAGAGAATGACTGCATTCATAACCGATGCCGCAAACGCCAGTCCTGCTCTTTCGTAAACTAAAGTGAAAGGGCTTACAGAAATGTTGTCCACATCACCGCTCATCAGGTTGGGATCTGTATACGGGATCAAAAGGCCAATGACGGCGATGGACAAAATGTAGAACAGAAGGATGCGCCAGAAAACTTGCTTGATGGCCCGCGGCACATTGACTCGCGGATTTTCGCTCTCGCCTGCTGCTACGCCGACCAGTTCCGTACCTTGAAAAGAAAATCCGGCCACCATGAACACGCCGATCATCGCCATGAACCCGCCGTGGAACGGAGCGTCGCCGACAGTGAAGTTTTTAAATCCGACTGCTTCGCCGCCCATAATCCCGACGATCATCATCAGACCGATCGCGATGAAACAGATGATAGCAATGACTTTGATGAGTGCAAACCAATATTCACCTTCACCGAATGCTTTGACGGAGAGAAAATTCAACACGAACAACAAGGCGAGAAACAGACCGCTCCATAACAGCGAGGAGCTTTCCGGCAGCCAGAACTTCATGATCAAGGCGGCAGCCGAAATCTCCACCGCAATCGTCACGGCCCAGTTGTACCAGTAGTTCCAGCCCAGGGCGAAGCCAAGTGCCGGGTCGACAAAGCGGGAAGCGTACGAACTGAACGAGCCTGATACGGGGAGGAAGGTAGCCATCTCGCCCAAACTCGTCATCAAAAAGTAAATCATGATACAGATCAAACCGTAAGCGGCAAGCGCGCCCCCTGGCCCTGCGGATTGAATGGTCGAGCCGCTCGCCAGAAACAAGCCTGTCCCGATCGAGCCGCCGATGGCAATCATCGACATGTGCCTTGCGCGCAAACCTCTTTTCAACTCATACTGCTCTTTTCCCGTCTGTTTATTTTCTCTAGTGGGTAGTGGAGTATGATTCAAACTTGATGCCCCCTTTTTTTACTGCGAATGAAAATTCCTAATATTCAGGTTACAAATATGATAGTTGATTTGGGACAGATAATCTATTCGACCGGGTGTCATAAAAACGAAACCGATTTTTATCCAACATGTACAAATATTCCCTTTTTGTTCGCGGGGAATTATCCGTCTCTTTCTCGGAAAAAAGCAGGGCTGCCGTTTGTTTCCCGGCGCCCTGCTTTGTGTATGGCTTATGCCTGTTCGTATTCGCTGGCAGGGCACTCGCTGGCTTGCAAGTACGCATCCAGATCTGCGAGCCACTCGCGGACGGTTGAGTAGGGCGTGTCCAACTGGAACAGCTTTCGGATCATCAGACGAATCTCTGGCGATAAGGAAAGCTCTTCCTCCCAGCTTCGTTCCGGCGCATTCTCATCCGCAGAGTAGCCGGAATAGAGCAGAAACAGAAAACAGTGCCCGAGCGCATACAGGTCGCTCGAAGGCGCTACTTCCCGCTTGAGCTGCTTTTCAGACGGATAGGCGCTGAGTGTCTCTTCGGTGTAAGTCGGCTTGTCACCGACGAACCGCGCCAGCCCAAAGTCAATCAAGTACGGATTTCCTTCCTGCCAGATGACGTTTGGGATGCGGACATCGCGATGGATCAGTCCGCGGTCGTGCAAGTAAGCGACAAGCTCGCCAATTTGCTTCATATAGAGGGCGCATTGCCGCTCCGTCACGACAATGCCGCGTTCGAACAGCATCTCTTCAAGCGTAGGCCCCGTCAAATACGTCATGACGAGAAAGGAATCGTTGCGAAACCGAAAAGCGTCCAGACACCGCGGAAATTGCGGGTGCGACAGCGAGGACAGCACTTTGCGCTCGTACTCCTGCATGGCTTCGCCCTTTGGCTTATGGCGCAAGCTTGGTTTGACCTGCTTGAGCACGACTTTCTCACCTGTTGCGCGATGGATAGCCAGGTAGGCGATGCCGTAGCTGCCCATCCCGAGCACTTGCTTGATCTGATAGGCGCCTGCCACCGTTCCCGCGCGATAGGGCTTGTCCCGGACATTGTTCGTCCACCATTCTTTTACTTCCGTCCACATAACCGTTCCCTCCTGTAGCCATCTTACCATGAATGGAAAAAGCCTGACCTTTTTTCATGCAGGTTTGCTATAATCAGTTCGTTACATGTAGACAGGAGCGACGGGTATGAATTTTATCATTGACTGGTTATCCTTTTATTTGATTGAACAACCTGAGGAAGAAGACGGCATCAAGCAGGTGCGCATGACCCGCTATTTGGGGCATGATGAATATCAGCGCAGCGAGTTGCGCGACTTTTTGGATGGCGAGTTCGCACGTATCGCCAAGCGCAAGGTGGAAATGAATCCGAAGACGGACGGGACGCCGACGAAGCTCGGACAATTTGTCCTGGAGCCGGGGCATCCGCTCGATTCCAATCCGAACTATGCCTTGCTCAACCGTTTGCTTGTAGCCGAGACGCCAAGCGAAAGCAGGGAGCCTTGCCAGGAGCTGATCCAGTCTTATTTGCGGACGTCGCAAGTAAGAGGCGGCGTGCTGATTGTGGTGCGCACGCGTCTGGAGCTGCTCGATGAGCGCTACGTCTTTATTTTGAAATGCGATTTTGAACAAAAAACAGCCGTCATTACGGATGAAAAGAGCCTGATTTCCAACGTGCGGATGGCGATCAATGCGAAAAACATGAAGTCGCTGATGTATCCGTACATGATCGAATCCGGGATGAATGATCCGTACCACGTCAAGATCCATCAGTTTTCCCACGCGCGTTACTTCGAGGAATTTTTGCGCTTTATTGAATATCCGCAAACGGTGACGCAAATCGTCTCCGATGAGGTCATTTCTCTCGCCCGCCAGCATATCGAGTACACCTATCCGGAGGAATCCGAGGAGCGCGTGCGCGAAGTAGAGGCAATTGAGCTGATTGCCGCCAGCCCCAAGCGGGAGCTGTCCGAGAAGTGGGAGCACGAGACGGTGATGGAAGCGATGCAGATCATCACCGACCGCCAGCCGGAGGTCGAACTGAAGTTCAAGCTCGATCACATGCAAATTCGCACCTTGCTCGCGGATTACGGCTCTACTTTGCATATTGCCAAAGTCAACGGTCGTTATGTCGTCATTTTGGAAGGGGAGCAGCTTCAGTTTGAGCGTGGGGTATCTCCTGTTGAATTTGCCAAACCGAAATCACTTGCGGAGATCGTTCAAGAAATCGAATCGCGCAGCAGCTATTCTCCGCCGATGGCAGCAATGCCAGGGGAGCCGGACGATACGCCGCCTTGGGAATAGGAGGAGCGAGCATGACGGACAAAAAACTCACTTTAAAAGGGCAGGAGCAAAACGTATACCCTGTCTTGCGCCATGCTTCTATGGTCAAAAAATACCCGGACCGCTGGGTAGTCAAAGAGCACACGGCAGATACACGCGTGCTGTATGCGCTCGATCAGGGAGAGGGCTACGGCTTGATTACGCCTGACATGCTGGTTGCGGCAGAATGGACGGCTGAACAGCTTCATGCGTACGCGATGGACAACTTGCAACAGCTGCCGTATACCGTGAAAACACAGGAGGTAGCGGGCAACCGGATTCATTTTATCAGTCCGCAAGACGGCTATGCGGCGAGCAGGGTGTTGCTCGATTCGCTGCTCCGCCAGTTTGACCAGGAAAAACAAGGAGATTCGCTTGGCGTTGCCATCCCGCATCAGGACGTACTCATTATCGCGGACATGAATGGCGAGGTCGGGGCGAACTTGCTGGCCCGTCTCACTTACGACTTTGCCTCAAAAGGGCAAGTGCCGATCGCCGTACTGCCGTTTTTCTGGGAAAACGGCGAGCTGACACCGTTTTTGGTCGTGTCGCATGATGCGGATACGAAGGGAAACACATAGGATAGAAACGCAATAAGAGAGTTGACCCTGGTGTGGTGCAACTCTCTTTTGCTATTTCGGGAAGGGTACGTCCATCTTTGTTGGCGCGATGGCGTTTTGTGTAACGTAGTCGACTACATGATCGTAAAGCTCTCTGCCAAGGGATGAAATCGAGCGCTCCAGGGAAAACCCGCCAATGAGACTGGTCCACCATACCTCGAAGCTACGGAATATTTCGTGGTACGCCTCTTCACTCGTTGCGCTTTTCGTAAACAACGCTTCATAAAACGAGCGATTTTGTTGGAACAATCAGGGAAAGGAGCGTATCCATGAAAAACTTCATGATCGGGCAATACGGGCATTTCGATCGGAAAAAGTACGAGCGAGACTTCCGCAAAGGATTTTATGGAATCGAAGCATGCCTGCTGCCTGCGGAAGAAGATCTTCGCTGCTTGCAGCGCGAAGCAGAGGCCAACGGTTTTCAGATTGGCGTTCATTTTCCGTTGCGGGCTGGTCAAGCGAAGCTGAGGGACGCGCTGTTTATGCACCCAGACGAAAAGGTTCGCGCAGAAGCATTTGCCCGGATTGTCGACGAGCTGGACTACATGCGCGAAATCAAGCCCGCCTACGTCCTGTTCCACTACCCGAAGCCTGTCATTTTGGACGACCGTGTGGACTGGCAAAATTGGCGGTTCGCCGATCCGAGCGACTATGTTTTCGAATCGCAGTATCCGCTCGCCGCGTTTGAGGAAAAAAGCGAGCAATTGTTTGCCTGGCTTACGGAAATGGGCGAGAAATATGCGTTTGTGCCTGTGCTGGAGTTTGACGCGCTCAATCGTTACGTATACGAAACCGATGTGTTGGAAGTTTTGCTGAACAAGTACCCGAAAATCAAGCTGTGCCTCGATACGGGCCGATTGTTCGTCCAACAAAAAATCGACCCGTACTTCGACGCGAAGCGGGTCATTCAGAGCTATGCGAAATATGCCTGGAGTCTGCATCTGTGGACGATGAAAGCGACGGATACTTTTGCCTACAACCATTTTCCTGTCTTGCCGGAGTGCACAGCCGAGCAGGGCTGGGCGCCGATCGCAGACTATTTGCGCATCGTCCGGGACGAAAATCCGGATGTCAAAATTATGTTTGAACATCGCTCAGACTTGATTGACGACGAGCAGTTGAACATTTGCTACGCGTGGGTGAATCAACTGCTGCCCGACTCCTGATCGTCCAGCAGCAACTCGATGAATCTTCCTGCTTCGTGAATCAGCCAATACGGCAAACGTGGACCGTGTATGTACAGGTTTGTTGCGGCATCGAGCATCGTGCGGACGCGCTGCTCATCGCCAATCATGCGGGCGCAAACGCCCATGACCATCCACGGGTACATATCGCCAGTGTCAAACGTGTCGAAGCGGGGGAACGCTTTCGTCATCCGTTGATAGAGCATGGCGCCGATGTCCGGCTCACATAAGCCGTACACGATGGGAAACGCCTGCGAGGTCACGTCCGGGTACCATTTTCTCCAGCCGGGATGCGAACGGTCGTACATGGCGAACGAGCGGCGAAGACGGCTGTACATGTTGGCAATTCCCGTCTTGCAGGCAACGGCGCGCACAGACGCTTCCCGGGCGAGCGGTTCCTTGCCGAGCAACGCAAACAAATAGCTGGCGTCATCCAGCCCTTTGGCAACCTCGCAGTTGTCCATCAAATATTTGACGCGAAAAGAATGTTTGGCCCAGGTCAGCCCATCCTTTTGCTGCAACCGGGCGATGCCCCGGAACAAGTAAGCAAGCTGCTCCTGATTGGCGTACAGCCAGGAAGTGTCGCCACAGCTTTCCACCCATTCGCTGACGAGACTGAAGTAAGTCGCATGGTAGCTGTCTTCACTGTCGGCGGCTCCCGTGTCGATCTCTTGCCCGGAATCGAGACGAAAGTCGTTGATGTAGCCATTTTGGCTCAGATGCTGCAAATACCAGTCCAAATAGCGGCGCACCGCTTCCCGCTCCTGTAGCCGGACCAGCGAAATAAGGGCGAGGTTGGTAAAATACGGATTGATCTGATCCCGGTCAGGACCAAGGCGAAAAGCTCCGCTCGGAAGCTGGCAGGACAGGAGGTAATCTCGCTGGTGGGCAAGCAGAGCGTTGCGGGGCTCATCGAGCATGGCGGCATGCCCTCCCTTTTCTACGTGATTGCTGTCACCAATTTTACGCCGTATTCGGTCCAGTGCAAAGCCCGTATGTACGCGTCCGTGTCGATCAGAGGCAGTTCGGCTTGCTTTTCCACTTCCAATCGCCATTTCTCATCGCGAAACCAGTCGACGCCATCGGCAGGAGCGTGCTCGACATCTGCCCAGGCGGTTTGCAGCGCAGGGCTGTACAGCTTCGGTTTGCCAGAAATCAGGTTGTCGCCTTCCAGCCGCAGTTCATATCCGGTTTTTGTCTTTGCTTGCGGCAGGTGACGCGGGGTAAACAAGTGCGGCCAGTAGTCCGCGCGCGAGCCCGTATGGGGAATGCGTGTGCAAAACGTCACAATCTTGTCCAGCCGGTACGGATCGTCGAACAAGAGGCGGTAGAGCGTTTTTCCAATGTCGATCCGCTGGGTGAGTTCGGAAAAATGCTGCACGTTCAGGCCGACGATGTTCAACCTTTTGTCGGTCGGATGTGCTTTGTAAGGAAAGAGAATTTGATTGAGCGAAAACAGCGATTGCGTGAAAAATACATACGTCGAAAAAACGCGGTTCGTCGCAAGCGGCTTATGTACGACGCGCTGTTCAATATATTGCTGCTCGTTGACGATCAATGCGCGAGTGAGCCGCGAGCTTTCCCGTGAAGCGAGAAACTCTTGCCAATACGAATGCATGAACACAGATACGCCAAGAGGTTTCAACAGGGCGCTCAAGTCTTCCTGCCGCTGTTTCATCTGGGCATACAAGAGGAGTTGCGGGTAAGCATCGTGAAAAATGAGCCAGTTGCTTCTCTCCAACAACCAGAAAAAAGGCTTGATTTCTTGCGCATCCATGATCGCAGGAAGCCATTCGCCTTTTAGATCCGTCATATTCCAACCGCCATTTCGCGAGACGAGGTGGGCAAGCAAGGCCCAGTGAATCTCGGGATGCTCGCGGTAAAAATCAAGGTACGCTTGTGTCCGCGTGACATTGTTGCGATTGGCTCTCGCTGTTTGCCATCTGATTTGCGCGACCAGTTCTTGTTTGTCCAAGGAAGAAATCGTGGTAGTCGTCATGAATGGGATAGCTCCTTGCCGTTTGTCCGAATACAGGGGGAGGGGGCCTCTCTGCGGTTAAAAAAAGCAGGTCATCAAAAAACGACCCGCTTTTGGTTCAGCCAATCATTTCGAGAACAAGAAGCCGCACCATCAGTTTTTCCTTGGCTTCTTCCCACGACTTGGCGAAGATGACTACATGCTCCGACTGGAACTGGGCTTCCGCGACAAACATGCCGTCCTGTTCGTAAATGTTCATAGAAGATCGTCCTTTCCGCTGCCTTTCAAGCATTGTATGCTATCATGAGAGAGTTGATGCATACAAAAGTGCTGGAAAAACAATGCAGGAGCGTGAACACGGTGAGAATCAAGCTGACGAAAGAAGCGGTAGACCAATTGCAAAAAGCGACGCGGCCTGTTCGCATTAGCGGTGAACTGGTAGGCGGCTGCGGAATGACCGTGGAATATTCGCTTTGGCTGGATGAAGCAACTCCAAATGACCAGGTGATGCAGGTCGAAGCGATGACTTTGCTGATTGATGCGGAGACGATCGGCTACATCGACTCGGATTCCTTGACGATCGATTATCGGGCACAGCAAGGGTTTCGGCTCGTGACCCCGCAGCAAATTTTGGCGTACGGCCTTACGTTGAAAGAGCGCTGGGGTTGACCCGTTCGCTTTCCGTTTTACTTGGGCAAAAATTGCAGGAGAAAAGCGAGCATTCCGGCGGCGATCAGCGGGCCGACGGCGACTCCGCGGAAAAAGGTGACGCCGATGATCGTTCCCAGCAACAAGCCCGTGACAATGAGCGGATTGCCGGACATCAGATCGGTTCCTTTTCCCGCAAGGTAGGCGACAAACACCCCCATGATGATCGCCAGAATCGTATGCCAATGGGTGAACAGGGCAAGCACGGAAGCCGGATTGACTTTTCCGCTTGCGAGCGGCGCGAGAATGCCGATGGTCAAGATGATAATGCCTACTTGCAAGCCATGCTGCTCAAGCAGCGGAAAATAGCGTTCGAGCGAAAACAGCCGCATGATCGAGACGGTCGCGTTATTGCCCACGATGCCGAGCGCAAGCAAGAGGAGCAGAGTGAGGTTAATGACATCCATGCTGGTTGTGCTCGCTTTCGTTTTTGCCAGTAGTATATCCAGATGGGGCACGGCTTGTGTTGCCG
The DNA here is from genome assembly GCF_013284375.2 of Brevibacillus sp. HD3.3A. Lineage (NCBI taxonomy): Bacteria > Bacillati > Bacillota > Bacilli > Caryophanales > Paenibacillaceae > Brevibacillus > Brevibacillus sp. HD3.3A. Next base: position 3,509,582 of record NZ_CP085874.1, on the reverse strand, counting down.
CATACGAAAAAAGAGATCAGGCATGGCAGCAGCATGCACGGATCTCTTTTTGCTTAGTCGAACCAAAGTTCCAGCATCCCTACCGGAAAGCCTGTCTGCTCATCCGAATCAGGGAAGCGTCCCCAGGCGAATACACCGTTGAAATAATCAATCGTAAATGGCTGGTCGTATTCGGCAACGCTGTATTTTCCGCCAATGCGAAATTCTTTCGTCCCCAAATAATACGACTTGGCCATGAAATACTTTTGCGTAATGATGGCAAGCTGGGACTCGTCACCCAGTTTCTTTTTCTCCTTGGCTTCCACGTGCAGGCGTTCCATCTCTTCCTGCAGCTCAGCGAGTGTCATTTGACTGTACAAGCGCAACGGACTGCCTCCTTTCCCTACAGGTATATTGTAACAAAAGACAGGGGAAAAGGCGATGGATGGAGAAGTACGAGAGAACGAATGGAGGGAACAACATGACGAGATTTGATTTGACAGGCAAAAAAGCGATCGTAACAGGCGCTGGACGAGGCATCGGAAAAGCATTGGCGATCGGCTTGGCCGAGGCGGGGGCAGAGGTTGCCGTTGTCGCGCGCACAGAAGCGGACTTGCAGGAAGTGGTCCAGGAGATTCAGGCAAGCGGGGGAGCGGCTACGCCGATTACAGCCGATTTGACCGAGGCAGGTGCAGCAGAAAAAGTAGTGGCCGAGACGCTGGAGACATTGGGCGGCCTGCATATTTTGGTCAATAACGCCGGGATGAACATTCGCAAAAAAGCGCATGAAGTCAACGAGGAAGAATGGGATCGGGTTGTCGATCTGAATTTGAAGGGAGCGTTTTTTCTCAGTCAGGCGGCCGGAAAAGTCATGTGTGAACAGCGCTACGGGCGGATTGTGAATATCGCATCCGTGGCTGGACTTGTTGCGCTGCGCACGGGAGTCGCTTATGGGGCGAGCAAAGCGGGTGTCATCCAGATGACGAGAGTGCTCGCGCTGGAATGGAGCAAATTCGGCGTGAATGTCAACGCGATCGCACCTTGGTATTTCCGCACGCCGCTGACGGAAGCGTTGCTCGACGATGAAGCTTTTTTGCAAGAAGTGCTGCAGCGGACGCCGAGCGGAAGAATTGGCGATGTCGAAGATTTGGTTGGTCCTGCGATTTTTCTCGCTTCGGATGCGGCCAGTTACATATCGGGGCAAACGATTGCGGTCGATGGCGGAATGTCGGTCTACGGCTTCTAGCGCGAAAAGGAGAGAACCAGCATGAATAAGGCAAATAGCAAAAAAAGGGGCATTCCCGGCGTGGGAATGCCTAATTATTGGGGGCGATTGAGAAAATGAACGATTGGCGCACATGACCGGATTGCTCTCACCCAACACAGTCAATAGCCAGCTACTGTTAGCGTAGGCATATTTAGATGGAAAAATCGATCTACCCATGCTTACGTTAAAGAAGTCATTCTAGGAAGAACATCGAACTTTTTCTCAATGCGTTGAAAAAGTGCTTACAATGAAAAGATAACAGACAAAAGTAAAGTCGCAATAAAATAAAAATAAATCATTATTAAATTTTTCGGCGTTATCGGGCGAAGCGGTGATTTCCGATCACGACCGTTTGGGGCCTGGACCAAATCCATTTGGATGTTGCGGTATCAGGATTGAAAAAATAAAGGGAACCGTTTGTCGGATCCTTTCCATTCACTGCATCCGCGACAGCCTTTCTGACGCTCTCGTTCGTTCTCGACGAGAGTCTGCCGTTTTGGACAGGCGAGAATGCGTTGGGAGCAAAAATAACCTCCCGCACCGTATTTGGAAATTGTGATGAAGCTACCCGATTCAATACGACAGCAGCAATCGCTACTTGTCCTTCATACGGTTCACCCCGGCCTTCCGCATATACCAACCGGGCAAGCAGTTCCATATCCCTATCTGAAATTTTTACGTTTCCATGGCGAATCACTTTGCGGCGATCATCTCGACTGACTTGGATATGATCGCGTTTTGCTTGCGTTTGAGGGATAGACATTTTTGTTTGCTTCTTGGCTGTCGGCACAGGTGCTGTTGCTGTTTGGACTACATCTGCCAGAGCGGACGCGGACGGCGTTCCCTTTGAATGAGGTGCCATTGCGCTCGTCGGCGTGACGAACAGGCAGAGAAGAAGCAAGGCAAAACTGTTGAGAAAGAAGAAAAAGCGCGTTCGCGCTTCTCGTGTCTTCATGGTAAGAACCACTCCTTTTCGCTTTTTGCTTTTGTGTGCGGAAGCGAATCGGGTCTTTTGCAAGTCTAGCGACAATGTATGCGAAGTGCAAGAGGAAATTGGTTCCATAGGACTATTTACTGTCTGGAAGAGATGGATGAATACAGGGGAGAAGAAGACGAGGGGAGCGGAAAAAATCTTGTTTTTGCAAGGAAAAACACCACTGCGCATAGACAGTGGTGTTTGGTGTGAGCTAGTCACAAAGGCTTATTTTTCCGTAATCGTAATTGTATTGATTTTGATCGTTTGCTCTGGAGAGCTGGGTTCATTTGTTTGCGGGTTCGGTTTCACTTTTGTGGCTGCGATTTTTTGCACGACGTCCATGCCACCCACGACTTTTCCGAAAATCGTGTAATTTGGCGCGTTTTCCAAACCTTCTACATCTTTTCCCGACCCGATGAAAAATTGGCTGCCGTTTGTGTTTGCTCCGGCGTTTGCCATCGCAACAACGCCAGGCTCGTACTTGTGGCCGTTTTTCAACTCATCCTGGAACGTGTAGCCCGGGCCGCCAACTCCGATTCCCAGCGGATCGCCGGTCTGAATCATGAAATTTTGGATCACGCGGTGGAAAATAACGCCGTCATAAAACTTGTCTTTGGCCAAAAAGACGAAGTTGTTGACAGTGACAGGCGCGTCTTTGGCGAACAAATCAATCGTGATGTCGCCCATCGTCGTAGAGATTTTCGCTTGGTAGGACTTGTTTTTGTCGATCTGCATGTCAGGGGCTTTCTCGTACTTCTTTTCCCCGGTAGGAGCAACAGGTTGGGAAGGCTCATTGGAGCCAGGTTTTTCAGTTGGCGCAGTCGGTTGTGTCGGAGCGGTTTCGTTTTTCGCACTGGAACAACCCGCGACCAAGGCGATTGCCATCAGACATGTGAACAGGGTCATGAAAAACTTTTTCATCTTGTGCACCTTCCTTTGTTTCTTGCCATTAGGGTGGTTCGGTTTCGAATTATAGCATAAATGGACAGGCAAATGCCAATCGGGTAGTCTGTCCCGCTTGTGGCGTGGTATGATGGGAGGAAAAGGGTGATTGATGTGGGAGAACGGTTCGAAACAGCTACGGTACATATTGGGCATTCACCTTTGAAACAGGTAACAAGCAAGTCTACGCCGATCTATCAGACATCTGTTTTTGCCTTCGACGGCTTGGAGGAAGTAGAAAAATATTACGCTGGTGAAGGCGAATATTTGTATACGCGAAACGGCAATCCCAATCAGGTAGAACTGGCTGATGCCATCGCCCGGCTCGAACAGGCAGAGGCTGGAGTCAGTGCGGCTTCCGGCATGGGAGCGATCATGGCTGGCCTGCTTTCGATTCTTTCCCCTGGCGATCACGTACTCGCATCGCATGAAATATACGGGGGCACTTACGCTCTTTTGCATAAGGAATTGTCGCGGTTCGGCATCGAGCTGGAGTGCATTGTACTGGATCAGGGCACCAGGCTGAGCGATCATGTCCGCCCGGCGACGAAGCTGTTTTTCCTGGAGACGATTACGAATCCGTTGCTCACGGTTGTCGACTTGCCGCAGTGGATTCGTCAGGCGAAAGAACTCGGTCTGACTGTCATGGTCGACAACACGTTTGCCACGCCTTATTTGGTGCAGCCAATCGCGTTTGGCGCCGATCTCGTTGTTCACAGCGGAACCAAGTACATCGGTGGACACAGTGACGTTACGTGCGGTGTTCTGGTCGGGAACCGTGCCCTGGTGAAACGCGCAGCCGAAATCGTCGTCAATTACGGTGCGTCCCTCAGTCCGTTCGAAGCTTGGTTGACGGCGCGCGGTCTGAAAACATTGGCAGTGCGAATGGAACGGCAGTGCGACAATGCAAAGGAAGTGGCCCGTTTCTTGCAAAGCCATCCTGCTGTTAGCCGCGTCTACTATCCGAGCGACGAAGCGACTTCCTTTTTCACAAGGCAAAAGCAAGGGGCGATGGTTTCCTTCACGCTCAAGGAAGAGAGCAAGATTTACGACTTTTACCGCGCACTGGATTGGATTCAATTCGCGCCATCTTTGGCTGGAGTAGAGACGAGTGTGTCCCATCCGGTTACGACTTCGCACCGGGCGTTTACCGAGGAGCAGAGACTGGCGACCGGAATTACGATGGGACTGGTGCGCATGTCTGTAGGGATCGAAGCGGTCGACGACATTGTCAGCGAGCTTTCCCGTGCTTTAAGGAATTAATTGAAAAAAGCAGGGAACCTTGTAACTTCTTGGCGGGCTTATCGTATAAATTAGGTAGGATGGAGTCAGGATGAACGAGGGTTATGTATCTTGACTCGATGCAACAAAATGGGAGAAACCGAGGAAAACCGCAATGGGAATGGCGATACAGCGTCCCGCGCAATCATCGGACCAAGCATCTGGAGACTATTACGAATCTCGTCCATTTACAGAACTGTACGACGAGTATTTTGATCGCGTGAATCGTTATTTGCGATGCCGTGTCCAGAGTACGTGGGATGCCGACGATTTGACCACCGTGGTCTTTTTGAAAGCGCTGGAAAAATTTGAACAATATAGCAGAACAAGTCCGTTTGCCTCTTGGATTTTTCGCATTGCGCACAATACATACGTGGATTTCATGCGAAAAAACAGAGAGCTTCCCGTCGATCAGGAAGATTTTTTGGGAGCTGAGCCGGATGATACCTGGCAGCCGGAGCGGCAGGCGTTGACCAACGAGGAAATTCGCCTGCTTCGCGACCGGCTCGACTTGTTGTCGCAGGATCAGAAGGACGTTCTCATGCTGCGTTATTTTGCCGATTTGAAAATCAGCCAGGTTGCTGAGGTGCTGGGTAAGACAGAATCAAGCATCAAAATGATCTCCTATCGGGGCTTGCAAAAACTTCAGAAGATGTACGAAAGGGGGGACTCCGAGTGAGAGAAGAGGAGAAATACCCCCAAGGTCATACCGATGATCAGACTGTAGCTCAACTCCTGACCCATTTAAAACGCATGCGCCGTTCTGTTCCCGTCAATTATCAGTTGAAGGCTGATTTGAAAAAGCAGTTGCTGGAACGAATGAAAGAGTTGGAAGCGAAAAAGGTTCAGCCACAACCGGAGCGACCGTGGATGAAGCGAAAGTGGGTCTGGTCCGGTGGTACTGTCCTGGCAGCCGTAGTGCTCATCGGCGCTTATTTGTTATGGTGGGGCGACAGCTCGGTGACGATAAACAAACAAGAGGTGCTCACACTTCCAGCCGAGGCGACTGTAGAGCAGGTGGATATTGATAAATCTGCCACGCAAATCGCTTACATTGTCCAGTCGTCCGAGTTGCGGACCATCCCGATTGACAGCGAAACTAAGCCTGTCACTTTCAAATTGCCGCCAACGAAAGGCAAGTATGTGGCAGTGGCGTGGTCCAATTTGGGCAAGCAGATCGCCGTTGTCGAGCAAGTCGAGCAGACGTCCCGGATTTGGCTCGTCGATTTGCCAACGACATACAATGTGGGCAGCAGCCGTCTGCTCAAGGAAGAGGAAGGGGTAGCTTTCAGCTCTCCGAGTTGGTCGCAGCACGACGACTCCCTTGCGTATACGCGCTCGAAAAACGGCATGGATGAAATTTGGGTCAGCAGCACCATCTCGTTTCAGGAATGGAAGCTCGCCGAAGGATCTCAGCCGGAATGGTCGCCTGATGGCCGTTTCCTGTCACTGCACAAAGATGGAGAGATCGCTGTCATGGAAATGAGGACGGGGCTGATCACGATACTGGGGCAGGGGCAGTGGGCTTCCTGGCGTTCAGAGCACGAGCTTACTTATACCAAAGCGGATGGCCAGTTGATGGAGGCCGAACTGGGAGACGAGTCTTTCGTGAACAGAGAGCTGCATTTGCGCAACCAGTCTGCTGCTGAATTTGTTCGCGGCAATTGGGCAGCGAAAGGCAAGCAACTCTTGCTCATTTCGCGGGAAAGTCAGCCTGTTGAGCTGGTTGTCTCACTAGCGTCACGATAACGAGCGGAGGAACAAGCATGAGAAGGAGCTGGATGTTGGCCTTTGTCGTGGCATGGGTCTGTTTTTTGGGACAGCCAGCGTCGGCAGAGAACAACGTGGATATAGAAATAAACATGCCGATGAGCGGCTTGATCAAGTATGAATCATGGGCGCGGGTCGGCGTGACGATTTCCAGTCAGGAAAAAGATGTTGCGGGCTTCGTGGAACTGTCGAGAAACCCTTTGGCAAAAAATCAGCGTCAAACGAACTTGCGCCAGCCTGTGAAGTTGGAAAAAGGCAAAAGCACTACTCTGTTTTTTGATTTGCCTGTGCAACTGTTGCTCGATGACTGGTACATCCAGGTGACACAAAATGGACAGGTGATCAAATCAGAGAAATTGCGCCTCCCCTACCCAAAGGACGGCCAGACGATCGGCGTCGTGAACGAGGGAGGCAACGCGTTTCATTTTCTGGCGGTAAATGCTTCCCAGACGAAACAAAATCGGTCGATCTCCGTCCAAACGGTATCTCCCGACATGCTGCCTGATCAGTCGTGGATGTTGGAGAGCCTTGATGTGCTGGCGATCGGCGGGAAGCAGGAGACGCCGATTAACGATACACAGTTGAACGCGATCAAGGAATGGATCAAGCTCGGCGGTGTCGTCATCTTGTCCGCAGGTCCCGAGCAGGATGGGCTGGTGCAAAGGTTTGCAGACATTTTGCCGATCCCGCCGGGGAACAAGGGAAGCGTGAACATAGCGGATGCGCTGCGGGTATACATGGACGACAAGCCTGCTCCACCCGGGAATATCCCTGTTTACAACAAAGATTTTCCGCTGTTTGTTGCCAAGCCCAGCGGAAAAGGACTGCTGTTGTTCGTCAACTACGATGTGACTTTGGAGCCGCTTGCTTCCTGGCAGCACAACTTGCCGCTCTGGCAAAATGTTATGGTGCAGCAGGGCGCGACGACCATTTTGGAAAACAAGCGCTACCTGGATCAAATGTCGCGGCCTTTTTTGGAGTTGAGCAAGAAAATCCCCGATGTACAGACTCCAACGCCTGTTTGGATGGTCGTCCTGTGGGGCGGATACGTGCTGCTGGTTGCCCCCCTGGCTTACATCGTGCTGAAAAGAATCGGCAGACGGGAGTGGGCGTGGGGAATCATCCCAGGGGTTGCCGTCTTGTTGACTATCGGTATTTTCGCGTTTGGAAAACCGCTGGTGGTGAAAACGAACGCCAGCTATACGGTTTCGGAAATCAACATTTTGGACGAACATTTGGCCAGGGCCCGAACAGCCGCAACCTTTTTGTCCGTCGACAAGGATGGCTACGATGTGATTGTGGAGCCTTCCATCGTGGCTGTGCCTTTGACTCAGGGCCGCAGGGATTACGAGCCGGAAGGGCTGACAGATGGCTCGCGCCTGTTGTCTTACCGCAACCTTCCTTACCTGACTCCTAAACAGGCGACCGGGTTTGGGGTGCTGCGAGAGATCGGAGCTTTTGACGTGAACGTGCATGTGGAGGAGAACCGGATTGTCGGGCAAGTGAAGAACAATACGCTTTACTCCTACGAGCAGGCGTACATCGAAGTCGGCTTGCAGCGGATTCCGATCGGAGCATTGAAAAAAGGCGAAGAAAAACAGATTGACGGAGCGGTGGAAGCCTTGTTTATGCCGCGCGATCAACTTCAGGAAGAAGCGGATTCGCCTGAAAAGAGACGAAAAGAGATGCAAGAGAACGTCATCGGGTATGGACAGGGCGGTCAGGTTCGCTTGATCGGGATCACGACAGACCCGATTCCGCTGATGAAAATGCAGGAGCCGCATCAGTCGTACTACTGGAATGTCGTCAACCAGACGGTACAGCTAAAGCCGCAAGAAAACGGGAATGTGGTAATGCCTTACGGGCTTTTGAACGTCGATCTGCTGGAAACGACGGGAGACTACGATTCAATCAATGGCTATTTGTGGCAGCTTGGAAAAGGCAGCATCACTTTTGAACTGCGCACCGACATGACGAATTTGGACCTGAAGCGTTTGCTTGTTCCGCTTGATCACAGTTCCTACCGTCCGTTCCGGGTGGAGTATTTCCAGCAGAAAAGCGGGAAATGGCGCCTGGTTGACCGGGGAACAAAGCTCGTGCTGGATCGGGAGCTTCAGGATGCGTTGACCGTGAATCATACGCTGCTGCTGCGCTTTTCCAATGACGGACCGTCGCGCTTGTCGCTGCCTGTGCCATTCTTCCAGGTTGAAGGGGTGAGAAAATGGTAATTGAAACCGTGCATCTTGGGAAGCGCTACGGAACCCTGCAAGCCTTGTCAGACTTGAATTTGGCCATCGAACCGGGAAAAGTATTCGGATTCATCGGTCCGAATGGCGCTGGCAAATCGACAACGATGATGATTTTGTCTACTTTGCTTGAACAGAGCGAAGGGGAGGCGTATGTGTGCGGCTACAACGTCCGCAAAGATCCGGCCAGCGTCCGCCAGTCGATAGGATACATGCCCGATTTCTTTGGCGTGTACGACAATTTGACGGCAGTCGAGTATTTGGAGTTTTACGCAGGCGCTTTTAAAATCCCTGCCCGAAACAGGCGATCCCTGGTCGCCGATTTGCTGGAGCTGGTCAACCTGTCGCCGAAAGCGGATGCTTTTGTCGATTCTTTGTCGCGCGGAATGCAGCAAAGGCTCGGTCTGGCGAGGTGTCTCGTGCACGATCCGGCTGTCCTGATTCTGGATGAGCCTGCTTCCGGTCTGGACCCGCGCGCACGCATCGAGCTGCGGGAAATCATCAAGCAGCTGCGGGAGATGGGCAAGACGATTTTGATCAGCTCGCACATCCTGCCGGAGCTGGCTGAGCTGTGCGATGATATCGGAGTGATCGAACACGGCAAGCTAATCGCCTGCGGCTCCGTCCACGAAGTGAGCAATCGCGAGACAGGTGGCAGCGTCATGCAGCTGCGGGCGTTGCGCAAGCTGGACAAGGCAGCGCTGCTGCTCGAAAGCTCGCCGCTCGTCAACCATCTAGAGGAATACATGGGCGGTTTCCGCTTTTATTTTCAAGGAACCGAGCAAGAAAAAGCAGAGTTGCTGCAAGAGCTGATGGATGAGCAAGTGGCTGTCGTCTACTACGGGGACGCGAAGAAAAATTTGGAAGATGTTTTCTTGGCGATTACGGAAGGAGTCGGTATGGAATGAACGGCTTCCTTTTCAATCCGATTCTCGTCAAAGAGATGAGAGAGCGATTTCGCTCGCGCAAAACGGTGTGCATCCTTGCCATTTATTTGCTGATCATGGGCGGCATTCCGCTCGGTTTTTTGCTGACGGATACGCTGAAGGCCGAGGCGTTGGGCGAGAACCGCAATCTGTTTCTTATTTCCGCAGCGATTCATTATGCGATGGTCTGCTTTGTGGCTCCGGCATTGACCGCAGGCGCCATCAGCGGGGAGCGTGAACGGCAGACGCTGCACATTTTGCTGACGACACAGTTGTCGCCGACTACGATCGTCTGGAGCAAGCTGATCACATCGCTTGCGTTTTCGACACTGCTGATCGTCGCGTCGATGCCGCTATACAGTATCGTCATGCTGTACGGCAGCGTGTCGCCGGAACAACTGGCCCAGCTGATCCTGTTTTTGGCGGTCAATATTTTCTTTTTGGGCTCGCTTGGACTGTTTTGCTCTACCTGGATCAAGCGCACCTCGATCAGCACCATTACAGCGTACGGAATCGCGTTCTTTTTCGTCGTCGGAACCGGGCTGTTGTTCTTTTTCATCGGGGAATGGCTACAGCAAAGCTATCCGGACATGTACCCGGACCAAGGAGTTTGGAATTTGCCCGAGCTGCAAGTGCTGGCGGGGATGAACCCGGTGATTGTCCTGTTCGGCATTTTGGGAGAGTCGTTGGATCATTCCGAGCAGCTGGCGTTTTCACCGTGGCTGTTTTTCTCCTGCACGTATGTGGTGCTAGGCTTGCTCCTCGTAGTTTGGAGCGCTTATTTGCTGAAACCGATCCGCCGCAGATGGTGGAGTTGGAAGAAAGCGTCTGGTCGTGTAAAATGAGATGGATGTGTTGGAAAAGGAGGTATGTTTTGTGAGCAAACAGGAAGAAGTGCAAATCATCGATTTTGAAGAAATGCTCAGATCGATTGAAAGTCGTCTAGCATCTGCCGGCATGTACGTGCAGCGGGAAGCGATCATCACGATTTTGCAAGCAGAAGAAGCGTTTCTGCTGGAAAAAGGCGTGCTGCAAGAGTATAGCGAGTAAAAACGGACAACCTGCCCTTTTCGGTAGGTTGTTTTTTTGTCAAAAGACGCATGCATGGAAATGGCAGATGTGCTCAGTGCTTCATGGCGTATACGCGAATGCTTATGGATGGTTAGACGGAAAAAAGAGGAAATGCGACTTCTGTGGTGAATTTGTCCATATCCTTACGACCGAAGAGGTGAATGCTCGTTGCGTGCACAAGGCGTCGAAGCTGGAGCTGCTTCACCTAAAAATGAATGGCTCCATATTATCCAAAACGTACATAACCATATTTTCAAATTCATTCGGAATGAACAGGACGAGTTTATCTTGGAGCTGTCGGAAGGGAAGCTTGCGCATGAGTACGGGATTCACACGGATGCATTGAAAGGCATGCGCATGGAGGATATTTTTCGCAAAACCGATGTAGAGTATATCCTGCCTTACTACCAGGTAGCCGTTGCCGGGCAGACTGTAGAGTATGAACTCGTTCTGGGCGAACGGTATTTTGCCTCGGTATTAACCCCGATCAGCCATGACGGCGTCGTTACGGAAATCATCGGTTCAGCTACGGATATTACTGAATACAAGCTGATGAAACAGCAGATGCAAGAGGCAGAGGAGCTGTACCGCAGTCTGGTCGAGGACACTTTGATCGGCGTTTACATCGCATATGTCGAGGAGCCAGGGTTTGTTTACGTCAATCCGCGGTTGGGGGACATTTTTGGATACAGCCAGGAAGAGCTTGTGAGAATGACCGCCTCTGATCTGGTCATCGAGGAAGAGCGCGGGATCATTCACGGACATCAGGAGCGAAGATTGAACGGCGATCGTTCCAATATCCACTATCAGTTTCGCGGGCTGTGTAAAAACGGCAGCAGGATCGATGTCGAAGTTTTGCAAAAAACGAGCATGTACAGAGGCAAACCGGCGGTCATCGGCATTTTGCAGGATATAACCCAGCGCAAGCAAGCGGAGGAGCTTGTGCGCAAATCGGAATTGTTGTCGGTGATCGGCCAGATGGCGGCAGGCGTTGCTCACGAAATTCGCAATCCTCTGACGTCTTTGAAAGGGTTTGTCCAACTGCTGCGAGCGTACCCGGAGGGCAAGGACGAATATTTTGGCATCATGCTGTCCGAACTGGATCGGATCGAGTTTATTATCAGCGAATTTCTCGTGCTGGCCAAGCCGCAGGTTATCCTCCAGCGCAAGCGGGAAATGCGCCCGCTTCTGGAGCAGATCGTCATGATCGCGGACACACATGCGATTATGCACAATGTCCAAATCATCACAAGCTACGCCGAAAACCTGCCGTCGATTGTCTGCGAGGAAAACCAGCTGAAGCAAGTTTTTCTCAATCTGCTGAAAAATGCGGTGGAAGCGATGCCGAACGGCGGGGAAGTGAAGGTGACGGCGGCTGTGGAAGGGGAGACGATGGTCATCGCCTTTTCCGATCAGGGCTGCGGGATTTCCCAGGAACAGCTGGCGAAGCTCGGCGAGCCATTTTTCACGACGAAGCCGAACGGGACGGGCCTCGGCTTGATGGTCAGCTACAAAATTATCGCCAATCACGGCGGGACGATCAGCGTGCGTAGCGGTGAAGGGACAGGCACGACCTTTGAAATCAGATTGCCGATCGGATAGCGCCATTTGCCCGTTTGCTTCTGCCGGAAAAAAACGGTATGATGGTGTAGAGAACCAATATCAGCATAAGGACGTGAACGCATTGACAGAAGATAACAAAGACCTCGAATTGGGCGATATCATTACGCTGGACGATGAAAACGGTGAACCGTTGGGTGATTTTGAAGTAATCGCGATGTTTGACCTGAACGGTAAAGAATATATTGCCTTGACGGAAGCAATCGAAGATGAAGAGGCAGAAGAAGACCTCGATGAAGAAGTAGACATCTTCGTATTCCAAGTTGACGGCGGCGAAATGGTTCCGCTGGAAGAAGACGAGGAAGGCGTTGTTTACGCGAAGCTGAACGAGGTTCTGGAAGGCATTGAACTGATCGACAAAGGCGAATAATCGGGTTGCCCCCAGGAAGCAAGCGGCACTCGTACGCATGAAGAAGCCACTGCTGGTGTCAATGACCAGGCAGTGGCTTTTTGACGTCTCAGTTTTTCATTTGAATAATATTGTCTTTGAGATCGCGCACGACCAACAGGCAGGTGTAATCCGTTTCTTGCAGTTCTCTGACCAGCGCGGAGCATTCGTCTTTGGTCAGCCCGAGCTTTTCCAGACGGGTGCGCAGTTCCTCGCCGCCATTGTCAAAAAAGTGGGCTTTGCTGTCGATGTCTCCTACGGCACTCTCGAAGTGGGTGCTGTATTTATAAAAATTGTTGCGCTGGTTCGAGTGGTTTTTATCGGGATTCCATTTCAGCACCCAGATGTCATCCTTATGATAGCCGGACGAATTCAGCGCCTGGATATCTGAAACCAGCTCCTGATCGTAGCGATGAAACTTCACAAACGGCTTGGTAGCACTGATCAAAGTTGTTCCCCCCTATGTCGGCTCAGGAATCGATGCCTTACTAGGATGCCCGCCGGAGCGTTCACGATGAATGGAAAATAGTTCGCCGCAGGCCACACTTGATGCGAAAAAAAGCACAGCGGTAATAATTTCCGGCAGAAGAGAAGGGTTTTTCCAAAACAACCAAGAAAATAAGTAAGAGCAAGCGAGGTTGCTTCGCTTTGACCTTGCTTTGTTGCAAATGCTACACTAATGAAGAAGCGTCATATGCTGGAGTGAATGCGGTGCGTGATCGGCCATCTCGCTAGGGCGGGGTGGTTTTTTTGCCCCATTTTGTGACTGGCGTTGAATACTATGGGAAGCATACGGTACAATAGCGATTAAGTGTTCGCTTTTTTCTGTGAAAAATTCCCTAGGTGGATCGCAAGGAGTTTTTGCGAAAAACAGGCGATGACCTGCGCGGTTACCAAAACGCCAGCAAGTTTTGGACGCTTTTCGAATTAGTAGAGGGGAGAGCGCGATTGAAGGAAACAGACACACTACATACACTGACCTATACCGAGGAAGATATCCAGGTACTGGAGGGCCTGATCGCCGTCCGTAAACGTCCTGGGATGTACATAGGCTCTACCGGAAGCAGAGGTTTGCACCATCTCCTGTGGGAAATCGTCGACAATGCCAAGGACGAGGCGTTGGCTGGCGTCAATGATACGATCATCGTTACTTTGTACAAGGACGGCAGTGTCAGCGTAGAAGACCACGGCCGGGGGATTCCGACCGGGATGCATAAAACGGGACGGCCTGTTCCCGAAGTCATTTTTACGACACTCCACGCCGGAGGGAAATTCGGCGGCGGCGGATATAAAAAAAGCGGCGGCTTGCACGGGGTAGGCTCCAGCGTCGTGGTCGCCTTGTCCAAATGGCTTGAGGTGGAAATCCACCGGGAAGGCAAAGTGCACAAGCAACGCTTCGCTTACGTGGTCGATGAAAAAGGCGTCGAGCATGTCGGCAAGCCGGTTACCGATCTGGAAGTGACAGGTACGACGAGAAGAACGGGAACGACTGTGCGCTTTTTGCCGGACGAAGCCGTATTTGGCAGCGCGCGTTTTGATTACGAGACGATTCGCGACCGTTTCCGGGAGACCGCCTTTCTGTTGAAAAAGCTGCGCATGGTCTTGATCGACGAGCGCGGACCGGAGAAAAAACGCGAAGAGTTTTACTTCGAGGATGGCTTGAAATCGTACGTCTCTTATTTGAATGAGGGCAAAAACACGCTGCACCCCATCGTTTATTTCGAGGGAGAAAAAGACAACGTCTACGTCGAGCTGGCGTTTCAATACAACGACGGTTATGCAGAGACGCTCGTATCGTACGTCAACTCGATTGTCACGACAGACGGCGGTACGCACGTCACGGGCTTCCGCAACGGAACGACCCGGATTTTCAACGAATTTGCGCGGAAAAAAGGGTACTTGAAGGACAAAGATCCCAATCTGACGGGAAACGATTTGCGGGAAGGTTTCCTCGGAGTGCTGTCATTGCAAATGGCTGATGTCCAGTTCGAGTCCCAAACCAAGGACAAGCTGGGGAACGAAGAAGCGCGGGCAATCGTCGAACAAATTGTCTCAGAAAAGCTGGGCTTCTTCCTCGAGGAAAATCCGGAAATAGGCAAGCTTTTGATCGACAAGGCAGTGCGGTCTGCCGAAATTCGCGAGGAGCTGCGCAAACAGCGCGAAGCTTTGCGCGGAGACAAGAAAGGCAAGACGGCGAAAAAACGCAAATCGATCTCGGAAAAATTCACTCCTCCGCAATACCGCGATTCCAAACGCAACGAGCTGTTCCTCGTCGAGGGTGACTCCGCAGGCGGCTCGGCCAAGCAAGCGCGCAATTCCGAGTTTCAGGCGCTGTTCTCCTTGCGAGGAAAACCGTTGAACACGGAAAAGGCCAAGCTGTCCGAAGTGTTGGCAAACGAGGAATTTCGGACGATTTTGGAGGTACTGGAGACGGATATCGGGGAAGAGTTTGACATCGAAAACTGCGCTTTTGACAAAGTCATCATCATGTCAGACGCGGACGTCGACGGCTCCCACATCCAGACGCTGCTCCTCACCTTCTTTTTCCGCTACATGCGTCCGATGATCGCAGCAGGCCACTTGTACATCGCCCAGCCGCCGCTTTACCAGGTGAAAAAACAGGTGAAAGGCAAGCAGACGGAAGCGATCTACTGTTGGAGCGATCAGGAGCTGGAGCAGGCGCTCAAGCGGGTAGGACGAGGTGCAGAAGTACAACGATACAAAGGCTTGGGTGAGATGAACGCCGATCAGCTGTGGGAAACGACAATGGACCCGGAAACGCGCAAACTCATCAAAGTCGAGCTTGAAGACCTCGCTCACTGTGAAAAACTCGTGACGGTGCTGATGGGAGACAAAGTTCCGCCTCGTCGCGAGTGGATCGAGAACCACGTTACCTTTGAAGTGGGAGAGGATGAATAAACATGTTGTCCAATCAGATCATTAACCAGAGCTTCGCGGAGATCATGGGGAAGCGGTTCGGAGACTATGCCAACCTGGTCATTCTCTCCCGCGCGATCCCGGACGCCCGCGACGGTCTGAAGCCCGTACAGCGCCGGATTTTGTACGCGATGTACCAAGAGGGCAATACGAATGACAAGCCGTACCGGAAATCGGCGAAAACAGTCGGGTACGTGATGGGTACATATCACCCGCACGGCGACTCGGCGATTTACGAGACGATGGTGCGCATGGCCCAATGGTGGAAAATGCGTCAGGTGCTCATTCAGGGACACGGGAACTTCGGCAGTCTGGACGCCGATCCGCCTGCAGCGATGCGTTACACGGAGTCCCGCTTGTCCGCACTCGCCAACGAGCTTTTGCGCGATATTGAAAAGGATACTGTCACCTTCATCCCGAACTACGACAACTCGGCACAGCAGCCGGCTGTATTGCCTTCGCGTTTTCCCAACCTTTTGGTGAACGGCGCTTCCGGGATTGCTGTCGGCTTTGCCACGGACATTCCGACCCACAATCTGGGGGAAGTGATCGACGCGGCGATTGCCCAGATGAAAAATCCGGACATCTCGCTCGACGAGCTGATGAAGCACGTCAAAGGGCCGGATTTTCCGACGGGAGGCATCGTGCAAGGTCTGTCGGGAATCCGCAAGGCGTTTGAAACAGGCCGCGGCCAATTCATCATCCGCGCCAAGACGCATGTGGAGGAGCCAAAAGGCGGCAAGGTGAAGAAAATCGTCGTCTCGGAAATTCCTTACGAGGTGGTCAAGTCCAAGCTGGTCGGGCAAATTGACGAGCTGGTCATGGACCGCAAAATCGAGGGCGCGCTGGCTGTCCGCGATGAGACGGGGCGCAAAGAAGCGGAGATGAACAAAGTCCGCATCGTCGTCGACATTCGCAAGGAAGCAGACGAGCAGGCGATTTTGAATTACTTGTACAAAAATACCGACCTGCAAATTTACTACAACTACAACATGAACGTGATTCACGAGGGAACCATCCACCAGATGGGACTCAAAGGACTGCTCAAGGCGTACGTCGATCACCAGAAGGAAGTCGTGACAAAGCGCTGCGAGTACGATTTGGAGCGCAAGTCGAAGCGCGAGCATATCGTGCAAGGGCTGATTCGCGCCAAGTCGATTTTGCGCGAGATCGTCGACACGATCATGGATTCCGAAGACCGTGCCGACGCCAAGAAAAACATCATGGAGAAGTACGGCTTCTCGGATGAGCAGGCAGACGCGATCCTGAGCATCCAGCTCGCTTCCTTGACCCGCCTCGATATCGTCAAGCTGGAAAAAGAGCTGGCGACCCTGGCGAAAGAAATCGAGGAGCTGAAAGCGATTCTTGCCAGCGAGAAAAGGCTGATTCAGGTTATTACAGGCGAGTTGAACGAGATCAAGAAAAAGTACGCGGAAGAGCGCCTGACGGAAATCCAGGGCGAAATCGAGGAAATCAAAATCGATATCGCCATGCAGATCAATGCAGAAGATTGCATCGTCACCCTCACGAACGAAGGGTACATCAAGCGGACAAGCCCGCGTTCCTTCAAGTCGGTCGGGGGAACCCTGGAGACGTGCGGAGTGAAGGACGGGGATAAGGTTCGCTACTTCGTGGAGACGAACACGTCCCATACGGCCCTGTTTTTCACGCAGGACGGCAAGTATTTCGCCACACTCGTCAATGCTTTCCCGGACGACAAGTGGAAAGATATCGGCTCTGCGCTGGTCAACGTCATCCCGCTGGAAAAAAATCAGCGGATCGTCGGATTCACCATCGTCGAGAACTTCAAGCAGCCGTTGTTTGTGTACCATGTCAGCAAAAACGGCTTGATCAAAAAGACCGCGCTGTCCGAATATGAAACCAATCGTTCGAGCGCACTCGTGGCTGCCAAGCTGAAATCAGAAGATGACGAATTTGTCCATGTATTCGTAACGGCGGAAGCTGGCGGGATTTTGGGGGCAACCCGCGACGGGATGGGAATCCGCTTTATGCAGGCAGAAGTCGGGGCGACAGGTCGCGCTTCCAGCGGCGTAAAAGCGATTACACTCGCAGCGGGAGATGAAGTCGTGACGATGCTGCCGACTGAGCTGGAAGACAGCCGAGCGTTTACGCTGTTGACAGAGGAAGGCGTAGTGAAGCGCACAGCGATTGCCGCCATGCCGCTGCAAGGACGCGCTGGCAAAGGCGTGCAGTTGATTCGCAAGCGCAAAAACCATCCGCACCAGCTGACGGCGATTTACCTGGAGGAAACCGTGTACGCCTGGACGGCGCAAAACGAGTGGGTGTCAGTGGACGCGAGCCAGGTGATCGTGAACGAGCAGGGCGGAATTGGCCGCGTCGTCGTGGAAGGCGGCGTCAAAGCGGTTGTCTTTGAAACCGTTTTGCCAACTGATGAACCAAAAGAGGAGCCGACCGCAAAAGGCTCTGGAGAGGGAGAATCCGCAAGCTCGCAGCAAAAGGCGACAGGTGCTCCTGTCAGTTTGTTCGATCTTGGCGAAGAGAAGGAATGATGGAAAATGGCAACTCCGTTTGAAGCGTTTGTATCACCGTTGAGCTGGCAGCAAGTCTCTCTTCTGCTCGACACGGTTCAGTATTTTGAAGAAGCGCCCAAGCTGCTTTCCCTTCCGCAAGAGGAAGGGCCGAGCGTGCCAGTGCCCGTTACGGCAGATACACTGCGGCAGATGCTGGCGAGTTTGGATGAGGACGATGCTTTTTCGCGCAAGCCGTTTGCTCTCCGCTGGGAAGCGGGCGAGGATGCGGACGCTGGAGCTCTTATCGTTGAATTGCCTACTGGCGAAACCGTGAAGCAGCCTGCGGTTTTGTCCGCGTTTTCTCCGGTTTAACCGAATCAGGATGGCTTTAAAGGACGCTTTGGCACATGCTCATGCACCCGTGCAGGGGAAGGGCAGTGCCAAAGCGTTTTTTTACAGTTGCAAGGATTGCCAAAAACTTGGCATGTATGGTACAGTTTGAGCACGTTTCTTTTTGTTTCAAAATGTTAGTTACTTACTGATTGGAGGAGCAAGCAGATGGAACAAACGATGAACCAAAAAGCTTTTGCGGATGTCATTCGCGAACGCAGATCAGTACGTCATTACGACGCATCCGTCAAAATTTCCCGCGACGAGTTGAAAGAGATGCTGGCCGAAGCGACATTGGCGCCATCCAGCTCGAATCTTCAACCTTGGCGTTTTCTGATCATCGACGAGCAGGAGCTGAAAGAAAAGCTGCTCCCGATTGCCTTCAATCAAAAGCAGGTTGTCGAAGCTGCCGCAGTGATCGCCGTACTTGGCGACTACGAGGGCTACAAGCAGGCGGAGCAAATTTACCAGAAAGCAATCGACGCCGGCTACATGACAGAAGAAGCGAAAGCAACCATGATCGCCAACATCAACCGCCGTTACGAAAACCGCGAGCGCAGCGTGCTGAAAGAAATTGCGCTTGTAGATGGCGGACTGGTCGCGATGCAATTCATGCTCGTTGCCAAAGCTCGCGGGTATGACACCGTTCCGATGGGTGGATACAACGACGAATTGTTCAAAGAGGCGTTCCAAATCTCGGATCGCTACGAAACGGTCATGCTGATCGCCGTAGGAAAAGCGGCACAGCCTGGACATCCGACTACCCGGCTAGACGTAGATGCCATTACGTTCTGGAATGAGATGCCAAGTAAATAAGCAAGTGTGTGGTACGACAGTCACTGGTCTATGAACCGTGACTGTTTGTTTTTTGATCAGGCAATCTTCCTGTCGGGGTAGAAATCGGGCAGGAGGGGGCGTACAATGAAACAGGACGAGCAACAACCTTACAGACAGAAGAAAGAAGGGTTAGCATGAAACGGATTTTGGCAATCAGCGATATACATGGGGAACTGGACAAGCTGGAGTCGCTGATGGAGCTTGTGAATTACGATGCGCAAAACGATCAGCTGATTTTGCTCGGGGATTACGTGGATCGCGGCCCCAAATCGCGAGAAGTGGTCGCAAAAGTGAAACAGCTTCACGAACAAGGAGCAGTTGTCCTGATGGGCAACCATGACCATATGATGGTGAAATCGTTTGAGCAAGACCCTGTTTTTATCGAACGTTGGTTCCGCAATGGCGCTCAAGCTACGCTGGCGAGCTACGGTCACGCAGGCGCTGCTACTGAGTCTGGCGCACCAGAAGCGTTGGAAGTGACGCCAGAAGTGCAGGAGCACCTCGATTTTCTCGGAGGACTGCGCTGCTTTTTTGAGACAGACGATTATATTTTCGTCCACGGAGGCGTGCATCCCGAGACTCCGGTGGCGGAAACAGACCCGTACAAGCTGATGTGGATTCGCGATGAGTTCCACAAAGGCTATCGCGGGGAAAAGACGGTTGTATTCGGGCATACCCCGACGGAAAATTTGCACGGAAAACACGATGTTTACTTCGGGGACAACAACATCATCGGGATTGATGGCGGCGCTGTTTTTGGCGGGCGCTTGCATTGCCTGGAGCTGCCGAGTCGCAAGGTGTACTCGGTCGAGTAGTCAAGAAAAAGAGACGGCATACCTGTCAGGGACAAGACCAGGGGCCGTCTTTTCTTTGCTTGTGATCGTCTGTATAATGAGAATATTAAGATAAATATGAAGGGAGAATAAGCATTGACCTTAAAAGTCGGCATTATCGGTTGCGGTTCTATTGCCAATCACCGCCATGCTCCCGAATATCGGCAAAATCCTTACACGGACATTTTGCTTGTCTACGATCCGAATCCAGACCGGGCGAGGAAGCTGGCAGACAAATACGGCGGGCAAGTAGCGGGGAGCTGGGAAGAAGTCGTACGACATCCTGAAATCGACGCGATCAGTGATTGTTCAACCAACGAAATGCACCATCTGATTACGACACAGGCGCTTTTGGCGGGCAAGCATGTGCTGTGTGAAAAGCCGATTGCGACGACAATCGCAGGGGCGAAGCAAATACTCGCAGCAGCGAACAAGTCGGGCAAAGTGTTGATGATTGACCACAACCAGCGCCTGGTCAGTGCGCATGCCAAAGCGCGGCAGCTGATTGAAGCCGGGGAGTTGGGAAACATTTTGTCGTTCAAAACAAGCTTTGGTCATCAAGGCCCTGAACATTGGAGCGCCAACGGGACAAACGGAACGTGGTTTTTCAAAAAAGCCCGCTCCGCGTTTGGCGTTGCAGGTGATTTGGGCATCCATAAAGTCGATCTGCTCCGGTATTTGCTCCAGGACGAGATTGCGGAGATTAGCGCTTTTTCCGGCGTTTTGGACAAAAAGGATGAACACGGACAGCCGATCGAGGTTTGCGATCATATGTCGTGCCTGCTCAGAACCAAATCGGGTGCGATCGGGACGGCATCTTTTAGCTGGAGCTATTATGGCGATGAAGACAACAGCACGATCTTGTACGGCGAGCGGGGTATCATGAAAATTTTTGCCGAGCCTGAAAAAGACCTGGAGATCATCAAGGCGGATGGACAGCGAGTGCTCTATCAGCTCGGGGCGATGCAAACGAACGACAACCAGACGGCGAGCGGCGTGATCGATGCTTTTGTCGAAGCCATCCGCACGGGACAAGCGCCGATCGCCACAGGCGAGGACGGATTGGCTGCGCTGCGCATTGTCGAGGCGGCGATGGAGTCGGCTGCCACGGGGAGAAGTGTCCGCTTGGAGACGTGACAGGGAATGAGAGCACACATGGCTGGTCACACTAGAAGGGGAGGTGTGATCACATGGAAGGAAACATTCAGGTCAATGGCAAGCATTATCAGTGCGAATGCACATATGATGGGGATTCCCAGTACAACGTTCAAGTGCGCAATGGCAAAAATGTAGTCGCAAACTATAAAATCTCGGCAGGTTCGGAAGGCGAAGTGCTGGAGTCTGCCCAGGCGCATTTTGCCGCAGACGTGGAGCTGGGCAATGTAAAAGGGTAAAACCGGGCAAAACGCAGCCGCCTATTCAGCGGACTGCGGTTTTTTCTTGTCAGCCGCCGCAGAACGTGATACAGTAATATTGTTTCCTTGGAAACCAAATGCATGACAAAGGAGCTGACCGCTGAATTGGATCAGAAAACGAAAATTTGGAATCAGTGGCTGACTCTGCTACATAAACAGGAGGATCGCAGCAAACGGCGCGAGTCCTTACTGCTTGCGAAAATCCGCAGCAGCATCCCTGATTACCAGCATTTGGACAGCCTATCGATAACCGAACTGCACGTCATTTCCGAAATCGGCAGCAACGCACGGGTGAACGTGACGACGATTGCCCAAAAAATCGGGGTTACCAAAAGTGCCATATCCAAAATCACGGTGAAGCTGTTGAAAAAAGGCTTGCTGGAGCGGTATCAGTTGGAAGACAACCAAAAAGAAGTTTTTTTCCGGCTGACAAAGGTAGGCGAGTTGGTCAACTCGATTCACGACAGCTTTCACGCGAAGCTGGAGAACGACATGATTCGCTTTTTGGATCGGTACAGCAAGGAAGAGTTGGCTTTTGTCTCCCGGTTTATTGGCGAGGCGACGGAGCAACTGCAAAAGAACTGGGCAGAGGACTAGCGAGGGAGAGAGCATCTCCCTTATTATTTCGGAAGATTGTTTCCTTGGACACAAAATGATGAGGTGAAGCTGAAAGATGAACGCTAAAAAAGTATTAATGCTGCTCGGGATCACCATTTTGTTCGGTACGTTCGCGCAAAATTTGTTCATGCCGATCCTGCCAGCGATGCAACAAGAGTTTCAGACGAGCGCGTTTCTCGTCAACCTGACGATTTCGCTGTTTACGGTCATGCTGGCGGTTATGCAAATTGTCTATGGCCCGCTCGTGGATCAGTATGGCCGGAAAAAAATCTTGATTCCGGCGCTCGTGTTGTACGCGCTCGCTTCCATCGGTTGCTATCTGGCAGATTCGATTGATATGTTGCTCGTCTTTCGGGCGCTGCAAGGGATCGGTTTCGCAGCGATTCCGATTGTCGCGGCGACGATGATTGGCGACCTGTTTGAGGGCAGCGACAGAGCGAGTGCCATGGGAACGTATCAAATGATGCTGGCAATCGGTCCAGCAATCGGTCCAGCAATCGGGCCACTGCTCGGCGGCTGGATTGGCGGAGCAGGCGGACATACGGCGGTGTTTGCATTTTTAGCGGCTACGGCCGTGCTGCTGCTCGCTGGAAACGGACTTTTGCTGCCGGAAACGAAAAGCAGTCAGTCTAGCTCCAGACGGTTTCAACTGAGCGGCTATCTCGCTGTATGCCGGCAACCAACTGGTTTGTCCGTGATCTTGCTCGGCTTTTCACAGATGTTTACGTACTACTGCTTCTTGTTGTTTATCCCTGTGCAGTTGACAAGCTACTATCACTTGTCTGCCGACAAAATCGGCTTGCTTTATTTGCTCGCCTCTGTCGTCTTCATGATCAGCAGCAAACAGGCGATTCGCTTGCAGAAGAGGTGGGGATCGCGAAAAGCACTCCTCTGGACGGCGGGAATGCACGCTATGGCTACCTTTTTCCTCATGGTGACAGCGAACGTGTCCCTGCCGTTGCTCGTGGCAAGCAGCGCGTTGTTTGCCTTTGCGCTCGGGATCGGGATGCCTGTGCATACGACTCTGCTTTCGGAAGTGTATGAACAGGAACGGGCAACGGCAATCGGCGTCTACAATTTGATCCGCTACCTGGGAATGGCCGTTGGGCCGATTGCCGGAGCAGCCTTGTACGGCGCAGGCGGTGCTTTCCTCGAATTTGGCGGTGCAGGCATTTTGCTCGTGCTGGCGACTTTGCTTGCGAAAAAGCAGATCGGCGCAGCAGCGGCAAACCGAAGCGTGTAAAAGCGAGTTTTGGCGATATCCTTTTCTTCCTCCAGTAAATGTGCTACAACAAAGATTGACACAGAAGAGCGGGAGGAACCAAAACATGCAGCAACAACATGAGCGAGAGCGGCAACCTGACAGGGAGCGCGCGTTTGACAACCCTGTATGCATTCAAACGTTTACCGAGGGCGAATGCCTGGCCCTTTTGCAAAAAATAGAAGAAAGTCGCACCATTCATTCCGAAGAGCAGCTCGATCA
Source organism: Brevibacillus sp. HD3.3A (assembly GCF_013284375.2). Taxonomy (NCBI): domain Bacteria; kingdom Bacillati; phylum Bacillota; class Bacilli; order Caryophanales; family Paenibacillaceae; genus Brevibacillus; species Brevibacillus sp. HD3.3A. The sequence continues at coordinate 3,486,111 of NZ_CP085874.1, read as the reverse complement.
GGCAGAAGCCGCTGTTCTTGCCAGGCTGTCAATCTTGCGCATGATGAAAAAAGGCGGAACAGCCATGGCGCAGGAGTGGCTGGACCGGGCTTTGGCGTTGCAACCGAACGATCTGTATGCGCTCGGTGCCCAACTGCGGCTTTTCTTGCTGCAGTTGCGCAGTCATGAACTGGAGACAGCGTTTCCGACCTTGCGGGAGACGGACAATGTAGTCGCCAAAAGGCGGGCGGTGGAAGTGCTCGTAGACAAGGCGCTCCAGGCCCAAGACGACATCGGCAACTGGCAGGCGATGGCCAAAGCAGCGCTTCGCGTAGCCAACATGCTCGCAGACGAGCAGACGACGGCTTTGGCGGAAGCGATGGTCGCCCTGTACGACAGGCGACAGATGCTGCTGGAAGAGCTGCTTGCGCGCGTGCAAGCTTATGGAGCCTCGCTCTCCGGCGTCTTTTTTTCCGCCGAGCTGCTTACGCAACTGCAAGAGACGATTCGCGCCCTCAACCAGCAAGCGCAGGAAAAAGAGCAGTTGCTGCCAGAGGAAGATAGCGAGCTGGCGCATGACGGGCCGACCAGCGAGGACCAGGACAAACGGACGGCATTGGAGCAGTTGGAGAGTTTGATCGGTCTGGACGAGATCAAACAGCGCGTGCGCCTGTTGGCCCAGTTTTTGCAATATCGCCAGCTTCGCGAGCAAAAAGGCTGGCACATGCACGACCAGCTCCCGTTGCATCTCGTGCTCATGGGCAATCCTGGCACCGGAAAGACGACATTGGCGCGCTTGATTGCCCGCCTGTATCACGAGCTGGGGCTTTTGGCTAAGGGACAGTTGATTGAAGTAGATCGCTCCCATCTGGTCGGCGGCTATGTCGGCCAGACGGAACAGCGGGTGATGGATGCGATCAAGCAGGCAGACGGCGGCGTCCTGTTTATTGATGAAGCATACAGCTTGAAGCGGCCGGACAGCTCGGGCAGCGACTACGGGCAAAATGCGATCGACACGCTGGTAGCCGCCATGACGAGTGGGGAGTACGCCGGGCGCTTTGTCGTCATGCTCGCTGGCTACCCGGAAGAAATGCGGCACTTTTTGTACGCCAATCCCGGTTTGTACAGCCGTTTTCCCCAGACAGGCCACTTCGTTTTGCCGGATTACTCGGCGGACGAGCTGGTGCAAATTGCCGATGCGGTGGCGGCGCGCAACGATTTTACCTTGACGGATGCCGCCAAGCTGGCCTTGCGCGAGCGAATCGAGAAAGCGCAAGTGGACGACACATTCGGCAACGCCAGAACGGTCACCAGTCTCGTCCTGGATGCGATTTTTGCCAAAGGACGAGCCACGGCGGGCAAAGCTTTGCAATGGGACGATTTCACGATTTTGCGCCCGGAGGATGTTCGCGAGCTGGCTGCGCCCCAGGCGGAAAAGCCTGCGGAGGCAAAGCTTCAGGCGTTGATCGGACTCGATCAGGTGAAATCCGAGTTGAAAAAAATTGCGGCGTACGTCGCGGTGCAGCAGGAGCGCTCGGCAAGAGGCTTGCCCAAGAGCGCGATCGAACTGCACGCTGTATTTACGGGCAATCCGGGTACGGGCAAAACGACCGTCGCCCAGTTGTACGCGCAAATTTTGCAAGAGGTCGGGTATTTGAAGCGCGGCCACCTGGTCACCGTGAGCCGAGCCGATTTGGTCGCGGGATTCGTCGGCCAGACCGCCGCTCTCACTCGCAGAAAAGTGCGGGAGGCATTGGGCGGTGTCCTGTTTATCGACGAGGCGTACGCCTTGCTCGGGAGCAGCCAGCAAGACTTCGGTCAGGAAGCGATTCACACGCTCGTGGAAGAAATGACGCGGCACGCGGAAAACCTCGTCGTAGTGCTGGCGGGCTATCCGCAAGAGATGAGCGGCCTTCTGCTGAGCAATCCCGGGCTTGTGTCCCGCTTTAAAAAGTACATTCACTTTGCCGACTACTCGGTGGCGGAGCTGGTCTGCATCTTGCAACAGGCGGCACAGCAGGCAGGCTATGTGATCGAGGCGAGCGCCGTTGCAGCGATTGCGCAAAGTCTGGAAACAGCCGAGCAGAAGCAGATGCTGCAAGGAAACGGACGGTTGAGCTACAATCTTTTGCAGGAAGCGATCCAAAACCAGGCGATGCGACTCACGAGTATTCCGCGGGAAGCCTGGGATGAAAAGTTGCTCGCGACGCTGTCGTGGAGCGACTTCGAACCGCTTCTGACCTTGCAATCAGAAGAAACCGGGACAAAAGACTAGGTTTTGTCCCACACATCTGTCTTCCTACTCTTTTGACAATTCACCCGATCCCGTATAATGGTAATACAAGCCATGAGGGGAAGGGTGTTTTTTCGTTGCAAAAGAAATGGCATGCTACACTATCTACTACCATCGCCGTAACGATGCTGCTAACCAGTTTGCCAGCGGCGGCCAGACAAGAAGGGGAGAGACGGGGCAATATTGAGATCGAAGCCACAGAGGGGCTGGCGATCGAGAAAACGTCAACCAAAAAGAGCGCGTCCGAACTCGTCATCATCCAGCTGTCAGGCCCTGTCCGTGAAGAGTGGAAAGAGAAGCTGACAGATATGGGAGCGACTTTGGGCGATTACATACCGGACTACGCTTTCCTGGCAAAGCTTGCAGACGAAGAGCAGCAAGAAGAAATCGAGCAGCTTTCCTTCGTGAAAAAAGTGGTTCCGTTTCAGCCGAAAGCCAAACTGGCACCGCAGCTGCGTTCCTCGCTGGAAAAAGACAAGGCGGTAGAGGTGGCGGTGATCGGCTTTGACCAAAACGTCGACATGGTGCGAACAGTAAGCCGTTTAGCCGATGACGCCGATATGGCAGGGCTTGCCACGCCAGAGGACGCACCGCATATTTCGATCGCTACGATGAACGAGGACGCGATTGGGCAGGTCATCGAGTCAGAGGATGTGATCGCGATCGTTCCGGTGCCGCAAAACGAGCTGCACAACGACATCGCGGCCAGCATCATTCATGCGGATGAGCTGTACTCGACAGGATATACAGGAAAAGGGCAGATCGTCGGCGTAGCGGATACCGGGCTTGATACAGGCAAGCTCAGCTCCATGCATCCGGATTTTTCCGGCCAGGTGAAAAGCTTGTACGCGCTTGGACGACCAGACGATGCGAGCGATCGGCACGGGCATGGGACGCACGTAGCTGGCGCGCTGCTCGGAACGGGAGAAGCTTCGGATCAGCAATATAAAGGGATGGCTCCCGGAGCCAAGCTTGTCTTTCATTCGATTCAGGATCGCAGCGGCAACCTGGTGACGGACGTGGAAACGATTTTGCAGGAGGCGTATGTCGACGGAGCGCGGATTCACTCCGACTCATGGGGAGCGAATGACAACGGGGATTACAGTTTAAGCTCGTTTCTGTTCGATCGCTTCTTGTGGGAGCATCCCGACATGACGGCATTGATCGCTGCCGGAAACAAGGGGCTGGCAGGCTATCAAACGATCGGCAGTCCTGCCACGGCGAAAAACGTCATTGCAGTCGGGGCGAGCGAGAGTGTTCGTCCCAGCTTGGGCGAGCATTCCGACAATCAAGACGAAGTGTGGGAAGAAAGCAGTCGCGGCCTGACAGCAGACGGACGCTTGAAGCCAGATATCGTAGCGCCAGGGACATCCATCTTGTCGACCAGGTCTTCGCTTGCTCCGAGCAAAAATTTTGACAAGCGCTTCAACGATTATTATGCCTACATGAGCGGGACGAGCATGGCGACCCCGATTTTGGCGGGCGGTGTCGCGCAAATTCGCCAGTACCTGGACGAGCAGGGGGAAAAAGAGCCAAGCGGAGCGTTGCTCAAGGCCATACTGTTGGCCAGCGCAGATGATTTGGGAGAAGACATGCGCTTGCAAGGCTTTGGCCGTGCCAATCTGCAAGAAGCGATCCAGACGAATTACAAGGATGTACAAGACGGGCTGCGAACGAGAGAAAAAGCCGAGTATGCGATCAAGGTGACGGACAGCTCCAAGCCGCTTGCCATCACGCTTGCCTGGACAGACTATCCCGCATCTTTTGCCGCCCGGCGCACGCTTGTCAACGATTTGAACCTCAAGGTCACTACGCCAAGCGGCGAGCGCCTGAACGGGAACGACTTTTTCGAAGCGCCTTATGACGATCAGGTCGACAACCTCAACAACGTGGAACAAGTGTGGATTGTGGAACCGGAAAAAGGGACGTACACGGTGACCGTGGAAGGCTACAACATTCCGAAAGGCCCGCAGCCATACGCTCTGGCGACGACGGGAAAATGGGCAAAAGCTGACAATGACGGCGGCGACGATGATGGCGAGACAGGGAATGGCGATAACTACGAAGTCAAGAGCGAACTGAAAAAAGGGACACTCGGCAAGAAAACGCCCTACAAGGAATTTACGATTCGCACCTATAACGCGGGCGAACTGGACGTGTCTGCGCAATGGGATGAGGAAGCCGATGTGAATGTGTACGTGTACGACAACAACACGCGGGAGGAATTGGCCGCTGCAACAGGAACGGATAACCCGGAAAAGCTGACGGTGTCGTTGCCAAAGTCCGGCTTGTTCAAGATTCGCGTCGAGCTTGCGGACGGCAAAGAAGCGAAGTTTCAGATGAACATCAGCTATCCAGGAAAAAAGAAGAAGCGGTAGGTTAGCCCAGCGATCAGGAAAAGGAACAGAAAAGGACAAAGCTCTGCGCTAGTACCGAGGCAGAGCTTTGTCTTCTTTTTGCAGCCATTGCTGTGCGTGCAGGGCGATTTCCAGACAGAGACGGCGCTCAGGCGAAGCGAAATCGTCTCCGATCAACTCCGCGATTTTTTCCAGGCGATGATACAGCGTTTGCCGATGGATGAACAATTGCTCGGCGGCCGCCTGCTTGGACAGATTGGCATTCAAATAGACGTGCAGCGTCTGGGTCAGTGCTGATCCATGCTTTTCGTCGTGCGCAAGCAGCGGGCCGAGGTAATCGGTGATGAAATGGTCCAGGACAGGCTCGGCCGGAATGTGAAACAGCAGGCGAAACAACCCCAGATCGGAAAAAAACGGGCTGCTAGAGTCGCGCTGGAAGGTGAGCGCCTGCTCCGCTTCCGCCAGATGTCGTCCCGCATCGGACAAACGCTTGCCCACGCGCCCGATCCCGCAGCGAATCTGGGTGTCTGCTCCGAGCATTTGCACGGCGATCCGCTTCAAGTCAGCCCACGCCTTTTCCAATGCCCGCCGGGAATCTGCCCGCGGCTTCGGTTCGATCAGCAAAAAATAAAAGCGGTGGCCCATACAGCGGATGAACGGCAAAAAGCCTTGGCGCGTCAACAGCGAACGGTATATCGCGGTCAATTCGTGCGGCGGGAGGGCGCCTTCTGCGGCTGGTTCCGATTTTTCGCAGGAGACGATCAACGTATGGTAGCTCACTGTTTTCACGCTTCCCGACAAACCAAGGAGTGTACGCATATGATCTTCTGTCATCGGCCGATCGGCGATCAGATCGTCGAACAGTCGGTTTTCCATCACCCGGGCTTGTTCTTCGGCAAACATTTTTCGCATAAAAAACTGGGCCATGGCGGAGACGGTGTTGTCGAGCGCAAGCAGCATGTACTCGTCCGCATCCCGCTCGTACAAAATGACGCCTACATAGGCGAGCAAATGCCCCATTGCCATAACCGGCTGGTAGACGAGCTGCTTGGTCATGGATAACGGGTGGAAGCGGACGCTGGCATCACGGGTGTCCTCTTCGGCAAAAAGCGATGCCATCAGCTCGTTCATCTCTACCTGGACGGCGTGGGGCAAAACGGGAACGTACTGGGCCGCGACATCCGGCGAGTAAAACAACACCTGGGTTTGCACGGCCGCCTGAAAATGCTGGAGCAGCTTGGGGATGCTTGCCGCCTGGAGGCTGAGCTGCTGCAAGCCTCGGGAATACGCCTCCAGATCACGCAAAGCCTGCATCTGGCGATTGATCAAATGCTCGTGCAAGTCTTGGGTAATATCGACAAAGCGCACGGGCTGATGGAAGATGATCAGCGGAAACTCGTGATGATCCGCCATTTCCAGCATGTCAGCCGGAATCGCCGGGATGTATTCGCCAAGCTCGATGCACAGCCCGGATGCTTTGCGCCGAATCAATTCAGCCAAATAGGCAAGCCGCTTCTCTTTTGCCCCGCCAAAACCAAGCCCTGTCGAGAGGATGAGTTCGCCGCCATTGAGAAACTGTCCCGTATCTGCTGTTTCCAGGACATGCACCCAGCGAACCGGACGAGCCAGTCCGCGGTGGCCCGCGACCACTTCTGCGTGCTGAAACAGCGGGCGTTTGATTGCTTCTGTGATCGTCAAGCGCCAGTCATTGCTCATGTGCTTCTCCTTTTCCTGCCCGCCTACGTGAAGAGAGCCTTTTTCCGAACGGACAATTGACACTATGTATGATGAATGCTACCGAATGCTTAGCGTTTTGTCTAGTGATGACAAGCTTTATTTTTGGATAAAATGGAATTGTCAAACAAATGAGCGTAAGGAGTTGAAAGGATGAACACAGCCGCTGTTGGAAATCCATTGAAAAACTACGTAGGGGGGCAATGGGTGGAGTCGCAGGCAACCCGTTTCGAGGATGTGCCCAATCCGGCGACAGGTGAACTGCTTTCCCGCGTACCGCTGTCGACGAAGGAAGACGTGGACAAGGCCGTTGCCGCTGCGAAGGAAGCTTTCGTAGGCTGGAGCGCAACTCCTGTAGTCGATCGGGCGAGGATCATGTTCCGCTTCCACAGTCTGTTGATGAAGCACGAGGACGAGCTGGCACGGATGATCACGCTGGAGAACGGCAAAAATTTGCCGGAGGCGCAGGCAGAGCTGTTGCGCGGGCTGGAAATGGTCGAGTTTGCCTGCGGGATGCCGACCTTGCTGATGGGCGAGACGCTGCCGAACATCGCGGCCAACATTGACAGCCAGTCGATCCGCTTCCCGCTCGGTGTCGTCGGCGGGATTACACCGTTCAACTTCCCGGTGATGGTTCCGATGTGGATGTATCCAATCGCGATTACGGCGGGCAATACGTTTGTTCTCAAACCGTCGGAGCGCACTCCGCTGTCCTGTATCCGCATTGCCGAATTGCTGAAAGAAGCAGGCTTGCCGGACGGCGTATTCAACGTCGTTCACGGCGCTCACGATGTCGTCAACGGCTTGTTGGAGCATCCTGATGTGAAGGCCATCTCCTTCGTCGGCTCGCAGCCTGTAGCGGAGTACGTGTACAAAACGGCGGCCGCTCACGGCAAACGCGTGCAGGCGCTGGCGGGCGCGAAAAATCACCATTTGGTCATGCCGGATACCGACTTGAAGCGGGCGGCGAAAACGATCGTCAGCTCGGCGTTCGGTTGCGCTGGCGAGCGATGCATGGCGGCGAGTGCCGTGGTTGCTGTGGAGGAAATCGCCGACGAACTGGTGGCGCATCTGATCGAAGAATCCAATGCACTGAAGATGGGCAACGGTCTTGAGGCAGGCGTCGATCTCGGTCCGGTCATCCGTGACGCGCATTTGTCCAAAGTCCACAGCTACATCGAAAAGGGAGTGGAATCCGGGGCAGCGTTGGTGCGAGACGGACGGGAGGATGCGAAACAACAAGGGAGCGGCTATTTCCTCGGCCCGACCATTTTTGACCAGGCGGATGCGGAAATGGTCATCGTGCGCGACGAAATTTTTGCGCCTGTGCTCAGTGTCATGCGCGTGAGCAACTTTGAAGAAGGATTGGCGGCGATCAGCCGTTCCCGCTTCGGCAACGGGGCGACGATTTACACGAACAACGGAAAATGGGGCAGAGAATTTGTGCAGCGGGTGGAAGCAGGGATGGTCGGCGTCAATGTCGGCGTGCCCGCGCCTATGGGCTTTTTCGCCTTCTCGGGCTGGAAAGAATCGTTTTACGGAGATCTCCACGCAAACGGCAAGGACGGCGTCATGTTCTTCACCAAGAAAAAGACGGTCACCTCCAGATGGTTTGAAGATGGCGATACAAGCATCGGCTCGCAAAAAGTGTTCGTCAAATAAAGGGGGCTTTCGCGATGGAGCAAGATCAACAGTTGCAAGAGTACGACAAGGACAGCCTGCTTGCGTCAGACCGCGAGCACATGTGGCACCACATGTCGCCCTACAATCCGAACCCGATGATCGTGACAGGCGCCCAAGGCTCCTGGATCACCGATATTGACGGCAATCGCTACCTGGATGGCATGTCGGGTCTGTGGTGTGTCAACGTCGGCTACGGGCGCAAGGAGCTGGCAGACGCCGCCTACGAGCAGTTGAAGCAGCTCGCCTATTTCCCGCTGACGCAGAGCCATGTGCCTGCGATCCGGCTCGCGGAAAAAGTCAGCGAGTGGCTGGGGGAAGAGTATCGCGTCTTCTTTTCCAACAGCGGGTCGGAGGCGAACGAAGTCGCATTCAAAATCGCGCGCCAGTACCATCACCAGAACGGAGAACCGGGGCGCTACAAGTTCATTTCGCGCCACCGCGCTTACCACGGCAACACGATGGGGGCGCTGGCAGCGACAGGCCAAGCAGTGCGCAAGGAAAAGTACGAGCCGCTCGCACCAGGATTTTTGCACGTTCCGCCGCCGTACTGTTATCGCTGTCCAGCGGGAAAATCGTACGGCAAGTGCAATCTGGAATGCGCCCAGTATTTCGATCAGGTGATCAACTGGGAAGGCGAGAAAACAGTGGCTGCGGTGATTATGGAGCCGACGATTACGGGCGGGGGAGTGCTCGTCCCGTCACCGGAGTACATGCCGAAGGTGCGGGAGATTTGCGACAAGTACGGCGTCCTGATGATCGTCGATGAGGTCATTTGCGGGTTTGGCCGCTCCGGCAAACATTTTGGCCATCAAAACTTCGGCATCAAGCCGGACATCGTCACGATGGCAAAAGGAATTACGAGCGCGTACTTGCCTCTGTCGGCAACAGCCGTGCGGGCGGACATCGCCGACAAGTTCAACGAGCAGGGCAATAATGCGCACTTCCGCCATGTCAACACGTTTGGCGGCAATCCGGCCGCCTGTGCGCTCGCGTTGAAAAACCTCGAAATTTTGGAAGAGGAAAAACTGGTCGAGCGTTCGGAACAGTTGGGAGCGGAACTGCGGGCCAAGCTGGCGTTTCTCGCGGATCATCCTTACGTCGGCGACATTCGCAGCTTCGGCTTCCTGATGGGGATCGAGCTGGTGGAGGATCGCAAAACAAAAGAGCCTGCCGCACCGGCGAAGCTCACACAGGTGATCGGCGAATGCAAAAAGCGCGGACTCATCATCGGCCGCAACGGCGACACGATTCCAGGCTTCAACAACGTGCTCACCCTGTCTCCGCCGTTTTCCACGACCAGCGAGGACATCGACTTTATTGCCCGCGTCATGAAAGAAGCTTTCGATACGTTGGAGTAGGAGCGGTCTATATAGCGTACTAGAGAGAAAAAAGCAGCCGCACCCGGCGTTCCGCTTTCGTGAGCGGCCAGGTGCGGCTTGCTGTGATGCTATTTTTGGTCGTACCGTTTTTGCAGCTTGGCTTTATGGGCATCGAGAATCTCTTCAAACGGAATCTCGTACTGGTTGGCGAGCAGGATCAAGTTACCGAGCACATCCCCCAGTTCCTCGACCAACTCCTGACGCGCTTCATGCGCCGCTTTTTCCCCTTCGTCCGGCCGATCCCTGCCGATTTCAATCGCCCGTACCGCGCGGGCAAGCTCGCCTGCTTCTTCCATCAGGAAGCCGACGCGAATAAACGGCCCGTACTGCGTCCAACCGCGCTCCTCGTAAAAATCTCCTACCCATTTCTGAAATTCCGTGATATTCAAACGTATCTGTCCCTTCTAGATTTTTGTATAATTGTACTATACACCAAAAAGTGGTGCTCGCAGCCACACAACTTTGATTGGTCTAGGAGGATGACATGAAACGTATCTGTGTTTTTGCAGGTTCCAACCCGGGAGTAAACCCGGCTTTTGCCGAGTACGCAGAAGCATTGGGCAAAGAACTGGTCAAACGAGAGCTTGAACTGGTATACGGTGGCTCCAACATGGGACTGATGGGGCGAGTGGCGAATACGGTTCTCTCGGCAGGAGGGAGCGCGATTGGCGTCATGCCGACAGGATTGTTTCGCGGTGAGATCGTACATACGGGTCTGACCGAACTGCATGAAGTTGTATCCATGCACGAGCGAAAAGCGAAAATGAACGACTTGTCCGATGGCTTTATCGCCTTGCCGGGCGGCTACGGAACGTTTGAAGAAATTTTTGAAGTGGTGAGCTGGGGGCAGATCGGGATTCACAGCAAGCCGATTGGTCTTCTGAATGTCGACGGCTACTACACTCCGCTGATGGAACTGGTGCGGCACGCTACCGAGACAGGCTTCATCCCGCAGATGCAGGGAGAGTTGGTCGTGTGCGAGAGCGATCCGGCCGTGTTGCTCGATCGTCTGCGCGATTACAAGCCGCCTGTCAAAGTAAACAAATGGTCAGAGCTGACTGAGGAGTAGCCGCCATATAAAAAAGCAGTTCGCTGTTTCAAAAGGGCGAACTGCTTTGCTTTTCTGATAAAATCATTTTCATTAAACGAAAAAGCGTTGACACAAAGTAAGAGCAAGTGATAATGTAAATGATCATATATCCAAGTGAACATATAGGAATAGTCATTATATGTTTCTGCTTCATACATAAGGAGGAACGGTCATGATCAAAACAAACAAATGGCTCCAGCTTTCCGCCACAGCGGTACTGCTTTCTGCACTGGTGCTTCCGCAAGCAGCCGGAGCAGCGCAAGCGAATCAACCTGTTGCCGTATTGGCAAAAGAAACGGTGGCTGCAACAGCCAAAGCCGAATACGCCAGCTATCTTGCCCAGCAATATGGCATTTCCATTGACAAAACAGTATCGCGCAGCCAATTTTCCCAAGCGCTGGCGAAAGTTGTGGCCGCTACTCAAAGTATAACGGAAAAAGAAGCGCTCGCCAAAGCTTATGTTCCGGAAGCGAAGGCGGGAGCAACGAAAATCGCTGCCTGGGAAGCGATCAGTGCCTCTGTCAAGGCAGCGGGATTGGCTGAGCTTGCTTACACATACAGCGAGGACAAGGTAGCATCTGCCTGGAAGGAAGCAGATCTTGCCTACCAAAAAGGCGGAGCGGTTTCGCTGCAAGCGGCACAGGAAGTAGCCGCAGCAATTGATACCGGGCTTGTATCGGCAAACATCTTGGCAGCAATCAAGGCCGAAGGCGATACGACAACTGAATTGGCGGTAGAGCTGCTGGGGAAAGTGGTAGAGTTCCACGGCGACTACAAGAACTATCTCGGGACTGTGCAGGAGTCGGGCATTTACGGCAAGCTGGCGCAAGCCTGGAGCGAATCGTCGATTATCAAGGCAGGGGAGCTGCAAAAGCTCATTGATACGGGCTTGAAGCAAAATCTGTACACAGGCTACAACTTGAAAGATGCGGCATTCGACCCGCATTTTGATCCGGCGCGCACAATCACGTACGGGCATAGCGACTTGACTCATGCGATTCAACTGATCGGCTTGCTCAAGAGCGAAGGCATCGACGCGAAAATCCAGTTTGAGCCGAAAACGTCTGCTTTTATCTACTTGAAAGAGTGGGGAGAGCCGACGCAGACAGATGATTATCAAGTGGTCCAGATCGAAAACGGCAATTTCATCGCTTATGCGAAAGAATACGATTTGAGCTTTGAGTTTGCGAGCGAGGCTGAGAAAGAGCGCTTCCAGCCGCTCGTGCTGAAATACGCCAAACGGGATCAGGAAGACACGACCGGGCTCTTGGCAGCATCCTGGTGGCAGCCGCTCTACCATTCCCGCACGGAGCTTGCCGATTATCCGGTAATCACGAACAACGTGATCAAAGAAGGTCGCTACGTCGTCCAGACGTTCTCCTTGAACGAGGAGTCGGCAAAAGTGGTTGCCGGCTTGAAAAAGCTCAGCGACAAACTGAATGTCGAGACGTACAAGTTTTGGGTAGACCAGCCGTTCTTCAATTACTTGCACGGCGAATCGAAGTAAAGTCCATCACGGTCGCTGTTGTCCGAAAGCCTTGCTTTTCCGTATGCGGGAGCAAGGCTTTTTCCTGTTGCTGTCCTGTTTTCGGCTTGCGAAGCAATTTGCCTCACCGAAAAGTGGAACCATTTGGTAAACTGGAAAAGACAAACATCCGGCAAGAGGGAAGCGGGGAGAGAGTACCGTGATTGTGAAATATATGATTGCCTTGGTTTCTAGCGTATGCCTGTCAGCAACAGTGTCAGCCGCCGCCTACAGTGTGGCTCCTAGCTGGCAACAGGCGGATTCGAGTCAAGGGATGCACGCCCAAGCCGTACAGGAGCTGTCCCAGACTTCGCTGCTCGGTTTTTTGCAGACGGGCAAGTGGCAGCGAGATACTTTGCGCAGACAGCTTGGACAGCCAGTCAAAACATTTGACGGATATGAATATTTTCAAAAGGGCGTAGCCGTCAAGTGGGACGAAAACGAGCGTGCATTTGGAGTGCTGGCTGACTCTGCGTTCACGGGAGAGATCGTCCCGGGCATTACCGTCCAAACTGCGAAAAAGGAGCTTTTGCGCAAGCTGGGAACTCCACTATTCTCGCAACAGGAGCAAGAGCTGATCGGTTACGCGTATCCGAATTACTATTTGTTTGTGACGTTTGCCGGGGAAAAGGTCAAAGCTTTTTCGCTCTACCGTCGCGATCCTCTCACAGACACCCGGGCGATCCTTGACATGGCAAGACATTTGCAAGAATACGGCGAAAAGCTCGCAGAGCCGGCCAATTCCGGGTCATTTTCCATCTTTGCCGCCTGGGGCCAGCCAGATTTCACCTATCATCTGCACGGGATCGGCACGTACGCCTGGGAGTATCCGTCCAGAGGAATCGCCTATGACGGCGCCCCGGAGGATGGGACTTTGACGATTTACAGCAATTTTCCGGCGAAAAGCGAGCTGCCTGCCTTGGCGAAGCTGCCGCATGTGACGATTTCAGCGGAAGACGCGCTCTTTTTGGCGGAAAAAGAGCGAATCGAGCTGGAAAAAGCCAACGTGGCACGAGCGAAGAGCGAAGGAATTGCCTCGCCCGATCAAAAAACGATCGCGGTGCCCGATTCGGAAGGGTTGTACAGTTCGACGAACATTCGTTTTTACAATAAGGATTACCAGCCACTCGCCCAGTTGTATCCGGGACATTTTGTCAATAAGCTCACCTGGCTCGACAATAACTGGATTTTGTACGACACGATGCTGGGTGTTGGCGCGTACCACGTTCCTGCGCAAAAGAACAGTGTTATCGTCGCGATGGACAAGCAGCCGGGCGTGCCCTTCACGGTTTTTGATATCAACCAAACCCGCATAAACACAACGAAAAAAGAAATCGTCTTTGAAGTGGGGACAGAAGCGAAAAAGTTGTACACCGTCACGTACCAAATCGCGGGTGAGCGCATTTTCTTCACTTGGAAAAAATAAAGCCACCTCCCGTTGCGCGAAGCTGCGCAGGAGCTGGCAAGGCGAGCGTTGCTTCATTCGTTTCGGTCCTCTTCTTGTTCCGCGAGGTAGGAGCGCATGCCCCGCACGAACAGCTCGCGAATCACTTCCTGCTGGGTTTTGCTGCTGACGAGCGCGCGAATTTGCTCCAGTTCGGCAACCAGCTCGGAATCGAGGTGGAGATTGACGGTCTTCCCTTTGTGGCGGGGATGGATTTCTCCATGGCTGGCGACCTGGCGGATCGTCCCATCCAGAATGGTGCGCGGATCAAGCTGCTTCGGGTCGGGTATGTACAGGCACGGTGCTTCCAAAATAATATGGGTCAGTTCTTCGCTGAAACGAATGGCGAGGGGCTGCCCCTTTTTTTTGTGAAAGTCGCGTATTTGCCGGGAAAACGCCTGATTGTCCACGGTATTTTCCAGCATGATGACGGCCAGTTCCATAGTGCCTCCTTACGGGAGAGGGAAAAACAACTCTTCTTCCGGTACTGCCGGCACGACTTCTCCCGTGGTTTCCAATTGAACTTGGTAAAAAAAGCGAAGATCATGGCGCGAGACAGCCGTGACCAATGCCCAGCAAAAGTCCCGATTGGCCTGGCGGAGCTGCACGCGGTCCAAAACATCATACGCAGGGGCAAGCAGTCCTTTTTCATCTAAAAACGCCAGCACGGCTTCGCGCGGATACAGAAAGCGTTTGTTCCCTTGCTTGCTCGCGAGCAGGGGAAAAGCTTCCCGTTCATCGACGCCTTCTCCCAAGTAGCCGTTGTCCGACCAGCGCTTGATGGAGGCCATGCTGCCGTAGCGCCCCTGCTTTTGGTTCAGCAGGTCGAGAATTTCCCGCGAGGACAAATACGTTTTCCGCTGTTCCAGCTGCTCCAGATAGGCGTGCTGTTCCTGTTCCAGCTCGGCAAGCAGGGCGTGCAGCTCGGCGATTTGTTTTTTGGTCTGCTCGATTTTTTGGGCGTAGTCCCTCATCTGACAAACTCCTTTGCCGCCGTGGTTATTGTTAGCCTATTCGCTGCTGAAATCATTCATGACTGCGCGAGCGAAATGATTGCATCGCAAACATATGCTGCCGTGAAATGAAACAATCATAAAACGCGCTGCTTGCACATTGATTAATAGCAAGCATCTTATTCGAGCTGGCAAGGAGGTTGTGTATGGATGAGCGTGCCCAGTGATCTGCAAAAAAATTTTAGCGAAGTGGTGAGCGCCCTAAAACCGAAAGAGGCGGTCGATGAAGCGAATCGCTGCCTGTTCTGCTACGACGCCCCCTGTATCAAGGCTTGTCCCACATCGATTGACATTCCTTCGTTCATTCGCAAAATCGCCACAGGCAATTTGCTCGGTTCGGCGAGGACGATCATGGAATCCAATCCGGTAGGGGCAAGCTGTGCTCGTGTTTGTCCGACCGAGGAACTGTGCGAGGGCGCCTGTGTGCTCAATCACGCCTCCAAGCCAATCATGATCGGTTTGTTGCAACGCCACGCGACCGACTGGGCGATTGCGAACAAAGCCAGTCTGTTTCAGAAAGGAGAGCCTGCCGGAAAGCGGGTGGCGATCATTGGCGCGGGACCAGCCGGGCTGTCGGCGGCGCGGGAACTGGCCCGTCTCGGTTACGAGGTCACGATGTACGAAGCGAAAGAAAAAGCGGGCGGCCTGAACACGTACGGCATCGTTTCCTTCCGGCTGCCGCAGGAAGTTTCGCTGTGGGAGGTCGAGCAAGTAGAGGCGCTCGGCGTCAAAATCCACACCAACACGCGGATCGGCGTCGACATCATGCCCGATGAGCTTTTTGCCAACTACGACTCGGTTTTGCTCGCGGCAGGCATGGCCAAAGTGCCTTCGCTCCAGATTCCGGGGGAAGAGCTGGAAGGTGTTTTGGATGCGATTACATTGGTGGAGGAGACGAAAACAAAGCCGCTGTCAGCTGAGATGGTCGGCAAAAAAGTAGTCGTGATCGGCGCAGGGAACACAGCGATTGACGCCGCGACCTGTTCGAAGCGGCTGGGTGCGGACAACGTGCAAATTTTGTATCGGAGAACCGTGCAGGAAATGAGCTGTTACCAGTTTGAATACGAGTTTGCCAAACAGGATGGCGTAGAGTTCCGCTGGCTGGTTGCCCCGACGCGCGTGCTTGGAGAAGGCGGGCGTGTGATCGGGCTGGAGCTGATCCGCATGCAGCTTGGAGAGCCGGATGCCAAAGGCAGAAAACGCCCGGTTCCTGTCGCTGGCAGCGAGTTCGTGATCGAGGTGGATTTCGTAGTGAAAGCGATCGGCCAAAACCGCCATCTGCCGTTGATCGATCTGCTTGGCTTGCAGCATCAAAACGGCATCGTCGCGGTTGAGGAAGGCACGTATCGCACATCGAATCCGCAAGTATTTGCCGCAGGGGACGTGATTTTCGGCGGAGGGAAGACCGATGCGATGGTAGTGGATGCAGCCAATCACGGCAAGCGTGCCGCTCACGCGATTCACAAGGCGATCAGCGAGAAGCAGCCTGTCTGAACAAGCAGGCGGGCGCAGCAAGCAGCCCTCTGAGCCTGTTTTTGCAGCAGATCAGGGGAGTACGGCGGGCATATTCTCGCCAAAAGATGGAGGAGTCCGATCATGGCCGATCTTTCTATCAATCTCGCAGGTATTCAATCCCCCAATCCGTTCTGGCTGGCCTCAGCGCCGCCGACGAACTCGGGCTATCAAGTCCAGCGCGCTTTCGAAGCGGGGTGGGGCGGTGCGGTCTGGAAAACATTAGGAGAACCGATCGTCAACGTCACCTCGCGTTTTGCCGGATTGAATTTTGGCGGGCAACGCGTGTTCGGCTTCAACAACATCGAGCTGATTACGGATAAACCGTTGGAAGTGAACCTGAAGGAAATGGATGAGACGAAGAAACGTTTTCCGAAACACACCTTGATTGCCTCGCTGATGGTGGAGCACAAGCAAGAGGCGTGGCACGAGATCGTCAAAAAGGTGGAAGCGATCGGCGTCGATGGCCTGGAACTGAACTTCGGCTGTCCGCACGGCATGGCGGAGCGGGGAATGGGTTCGGCGGTCGGTCAGCATCCCGACTTGATCCGCCAGCAGGTCGAGTGGGTAAAAGAAGTGGCGCAGACGCCTGTGATCGTCAAGCTGACGCCCAATATTACGGATATTCGCTTTACAGCCAGAGCCGCTTCAGCAGGAGGAGCCGATGCCGTCAGCATGATCAACACGATCAACAGCTTGATGGGCGTCGATTTGGACAAATGGCTGCCGATTCCCCACGTAGACGGAAAAGGGGCGCATGGCGGCTACTGCGGGCCTGCCGTGAAGCCGATCGCCCTGAACATGGTGGCGGAGTGTGCCCGCGATCCGTTTGTCCGCCTGCCGATTTCCGGTATTGGGGGCATCTCCAACTGGCGGGATGCGGTCGAGTTTTTGCTGATGGGCGCGACTGGCGTACAGGTGTGCACAGCGGCGATGCACCACGGCTTCCGGATTGTCGAAGACATGATCGACGGCTTGAACAACTATTTGGATCAGCGGGGAATCGCGTCAGTGATGGACATCGTGGGCAAAGCGGTACACACCTACTCGGATTGGGGCCATCTGAACCTCAACTACAAAGTAGTCGCCCGCATTCACGAAGAAACCTGTATCAACTGCAACAAATGCCATATCGCCTGTGAAGACACGTCTCACCAGTGCATCGATATCGTCAGCGATGCAGCGACTGGCAAAGAACGGCTGGTCGTGCGCGAGGAAGACTGCGTCGGCTGCAATCTGTGCTCGATCGTCTGTCCGGTAGAAGGCACGATTGAGATGGTAGAAATCCCGTCGAACCAGCCGCCGCTTTCCTGGAACCAGCGTCAGGCGGCACTTGCTGGCGGCGGCAGCTGCGAGACGTGAGTGGGACTTCTGGCATGATGGAGGCAAAAGCGGCATAGCATGTACGAGGAAAGATTGTCTCATTCACGCGCGGCAGAGGAAAGGAGCGAAACAAGCGATGAAAAAATGGATTCGCAACGGGACGATTGTGACCGCATCTGACACGTACCAGGCAGACGTGTTGATCGAGGGAGAGAAAGTCGTGGCGATCGGCTCTCAATTGCAAGCAGGCGATGCGGAAGTGATAGACGCGTCAGGCTGTTACTTGTTTCCAGGCGGGATCGACCCGCATACGCATCTCGACATGCCGTTTGGCGGCACCGTTACTTCGGATAACTTTTTCACGGGCACAAAAGCAGCGGCATTCGGCGGGACGACGAGCATCGTGGACTTTTGCCTGACGACCAAGGGAGAGTCGCTTCATTCCGCGATTGCCACCTGGCACGAAAAAGCACGGGGCAAGGCCGTCATCGACTACGGATTCCACTTGATGGTGTCCGATGCGAACGACGATGTGCTGGAAGAGCTGGAGGCAGTCGTCAACAACGAAGGGATTACTTCGCTCAAAGTATTTATGGCCTACAAAAATGTGCTGATGGCCGATGACGAGACGTTGTTCAAAACGCTCATCCGCGCAAAAGAGCTGGGGGCACTCGTCCAGGTGCATGCGGAAAACGGCGACGTGCTGGATTATTTGACCAAACAAGCGCTGGCTGAGGGAAATACCGATCCGGTGTACCACGCCTATACACGTCCGCCGGAAGCGGAAGGAGAGGCGACGGGACGCGCGATTGCTCTTACGGCGCTGGCGGATGCCCAGCTCTACGTCGTGCATGTGTCGTGTGCCGATGCCGTTCGCCGGATTGCCGAAGCGCGTGAAAAAGGCTGGAACGTGTACGGAGAAACGTGTCCGCAATATTTGGTGCTGGACATCACGGCATTGGAACAGCCGAATTTTGAAGGAGCCAAATACGTCTGGTCGCCTCCCTTGCGCGAAAAGTGGAACCAGGACGTGCTGTGGAGCGCCCTGAAAAACGGCATTTTGCAGACAGTCGGCTCCGATCACTGCCCGTTCAACTTCTCCGGGCAAAAAGAACTCGGGCGCGGCGATTTCACGAAAATTCCCAACGGAGGGCCAATCATCGAAGACCGTATGACGATCTTGTTCTCCGAAGGGGTGCAGAAGGAGAAAATCAGCCTCAACCAATTCGTGGACATCACCTCGACGAAGGTTGCCAAGCTGTTCGGCATGTTTCCGCAAAAAGGCACGATTGCAGTCGGTTCCGATGCGGATATTGTTTTGTTTGATCCGAATATTCAGCGGACGATCTCGGTGGAGACGCATCATATGAACGTGGACTACAACCCGTTTGAAGGAATGCAAGTGTACGGCGATGTCATTTCCGTTCTCTCGCGCGGCTCCTTCGTCGTTCGCAACAAGCAGTTTGTCGGCCAGGCGGGAGCAGGGCGCTACGTCAAACGCTCCACTTTTGCCAGACCGTAGTGATTACAACAGGAAGGCGCGAGGAGGGATAGGCATGGCGGATCGAGTACGGATTGGTCTGATTCAGGCCAAAAATGAGGTGCATGGCGACGAGCCTGTGCATCTGCACAAGGAAAAGGCAATCGAAAAGCATGTAAAAATGGTGCGGGACGCCGCTGCCAAAGGGGCGCAAATCGTCTGCCTGCAAGAAATTTTTTACGGCCCGTATTTTTGTGCAGAGCAGAGCACGAAATGGTACGAGTCGGCGGAAGAGGTGCCCAACGGCCCCACAGTCCAGCAGTTTTGCGCCCTGGCGAAGGAGCTTGGCACCGTGATCATTTTGCCTGTGTACGAAAAAGTCGGAATCGCCACGTACTACAATACAGCGGCCGTCATCGATGCGGACGGCACGTATTTGGGCAAGTACCGCAAGCAGCACATCCCGCATGTCGGGGTCGGCAGCAGCGGCTGCGGTTTTTGGGAGAAATATTACTTCAAGCCAGGCAATATGGGGTACCCGGTTTTCGATACCGCTTTTGCCAAAGTAGGCGTTTATATTTGCTACGACCGCCACTTCCCGGAAGGGGCGCGTCTGTTGGGACTGAACGGCGCGGAAATCGTCTTCAATCCTTCTGCGACTGTAGCGGGGCTGTCCGAGTATTTGTGGAAGCTCGAACAGCCTGCGCACGCCGTGGCAAACGGCTACTACGTCGCCGCGATCAACCGGGTCGGGACGGAAGCGCCGTGGAACATGGGCGAATTTTACGGCCAGTCGTATCTGGTCGATCCGCGAGGCCAGTTCGTCGCTGTCGGCAGCCGCGACCAGGATGAAGTGATCGTGGCGGACATGGATCGCAGCAAAATCAGGGAAGTGCGGGATACGTGGCAATTTTATCGGGATCGCCGCCCGGAAACGTACGAAGACATGGTGAAATTGCTGCCGTAATGCAAAGAGGGGGAGACGCCGGTTATGCGTCTTCCTCCTTTTCACATCGTGGGTACGTTCTGCAAAACGATGACGATACGGGAAAAAGGAGCGCTCCGGCATGAAGAGGAAAGAAACGGTCTATCGGGGAGTGGAGTATGAGGAAGCCATGCGAGTCGTCCAGGCGCAGAAGTACGAACGCGCCGAACGCCGTCATTTTACGAATGGAGCAAGCGCCAAAGCTGTGTTTGGATCAGGGGTGTACCTGGTAAGCAATCCGGTGGTTGCGGCGCAGTACGCCATTTGCCATGCCGAGACGATCGGAGACAAGGCTGTCGTGCTCAAGCAAGAGGTCGATGTGCCCAGGCTTCTCCAATTGGACGAGCGCTTTGGCGAAAACGAGCTGCGCAGGGAAGCGCTGCGGTACAGGCATTCCCCCGAAGAGCTGGAACAGCGTGTTGCGAACATGGAGCATCAGGAGTGGCTGGAATGGACAGGGGACGAGGTGCGGGCCTATTTGCTCGCCTGTGGATACCGGGGGATTCGCTATCGGATCACCCCGGACCTTACGTACTACGTCTGTTATGAGCCTGATGCGCAAATCAAAGCGATTTCGATCCTTTCTGTGCTCGAACTGTGAGAAATCACCCAAGACTATCGACGTACTCGCCGTAGTTTGGTAAGATTAGACAATATTCGAGCTTTTCCATCTATCTAGTTTGGACACAGGAGGATTGCCTACAGCTATGAATGTACTACGTAATCTCAGTACCAGGGCCAAAATGTTCAGCTTGATCATCTTGATGGCTGTCTTCTTATGTGTGGTTGGATTCACAGGCTATTTCCATGTGAAAATATCCGGTGAGCGGATGCAATCCATGTATGAAGAACAACTGCTTCCAGTGAAATGGATCAATGACTGGCGGCAAGACATCCGGGCCATCGACGGGCTGATCTACAAAATGATTCTCGATCCCACTCCTGCCGTTCTCGCCGGGTACATGGCCGAGCTGCAACAGCGAGTCGCTTCGGCAGATCAGACGTTCCAATATCTCCAGAACTCCCACCTGGACGAAAAGGAGCAGGAGAAAGTCAAGAAGCTGACAGAGCTTTTGGCGCAGTACGAGAAAGATCAGACAGAGGTTATCAATCTGATCAAGGAGCACAAGACGGATCAGGCTTACGCTTACTATCGGGCCACTGACAAAACGCTGAGCTGGATCAATCAGGAGCAGCTTGAATGGGCCAACTACAAATCGTCCCAGGCCGATATGATTCAGCAAGAGAACGCTGCCGATTCCGAGAAAGCCGTCTTGATGCTGTTTATTGTAGGAGGCGCCTCGATTGCTTTGGCATGCGTTTTAGGATATTTGATCTCTCGCATGATTTCCGAGCCGCTGCGTCTCGTAGCAACCCGGATGGAAGAGTTGGCGCAGGGCAACTTGGCGGTTGCGCCAGTCACCTATTTGGCAAAAGACGAGGTAGGCAAGCTCGGGCTTGCTTTCAATGAGCTGGTCGTCAATTTCCGTTCCTTGATCGAGCAGGTAAAAGTGGCAGGGGAGCAAGTCGCCGCTTCGTCTGAGGAGCTGTCAGCGAGCGCTGAACAGACCGTTCGCGCAACGGAGCAAGCGATGGGCAGCGTGGAGCATATTGCCGCTTCGTCAGAGGTGCAGACGCTTCGCACACAGGAAAGCGTACGCGTCATGGAGGAAATGTCGATCGCGATTCAGCGGATTGCAGACACGTCCAGTGCCGTTTCGGAATCGTCGGCGCTGGCTGCGGATGATGCCCAGCAAGGGAACACACAAATCCAGCACGCTGTCGCGCAGATCGACTCGCTGTCCCAAGGCGTCAATCACGCAGCAGACCTCGTGCAGCAGCTTGGCGTTCGCTCCCAAGCGATCGGACAAATTGTCGATGTGATTACAGGAATCGCTTCCCAAACGAATCTGTTGGCGCTGAATGCAGCGATCGAGGCAGCGCGCGCCGGAGAACAGGGCAGAGGATTTGCTGTCGTGGCAGATGAGGTGCGCAAGCTGGCGGAACAATCGGAGGAGTCTGCTCGGGAGATCGCCCGCCTGATCGGAGAAATCCAGCAGGAGACAACACAAGTGGTTTCCGTCATGCAGTCAGGTACGGAAGAGGCGAAAAGAGGGGCTGTCGCCGTTCAGGAAGCGGGGGACACGTTCCAGCGGATTGTGGCGTCAGCCAAAGACGTGGCTGGCCAAATCCAGGAAGTATCCGCAGCGACCGAACAAATGTCTGCGAGCATGCAGCAGGTTGCATCTGCCATGGACGAGATGAACAGGCTGTCAGAGGAAGCCGCCGTACATACGCAAGCCGTATCAGCGGGAGCGGAGGAGCAGTTGGCTACCATGCAGGAAATTGCTCGCTCCAGCAACAATTTGAACGAGCTGTCGCATGAATTGCAAGAATCCATCAGCCAATTCAAATGGTAGGGTAGAGCGTACCCGAACGAACAGAAGACTGGCAACCCACGTGGTTGTCAGTCTTTTTTTGCTCATCTAATAGGAAAAGGCTCCGTCAAAAACGCGACGAAGCCGATCTTTATTTCGCAATATTTAGATAATAAATCAGGAAGCTTTTGACTCTCTTGCTTGCGATGTGATTTGCTCGTAATCTTTTTGGCTCAAAATCGTCGAGTCGCTCTTCATCATCCACGTATAAATCGCCAGCGAAATCAGCAGGCCGATGGTCCAGGCGTTGTCCCAAATGATGTGCAGGCCAGGGATGTACTTGCTGATAAACGGAATGGCGATCCCGATCAGCATCGCCCAGATCGCGCGGCTGTTGAAGCCGGTTTTGTAGGCGTACATGCCATCAGTTTTGTACAGCTCCGTCAGATGGATGCGTCTTTTGCGCACGAGCCAGTAGTCAGCGATGGCAATGCCGTCAATCGGTCCAAGCAGTGCGCCATAAGTGCCGAGCCAGAGGAAAATGTAGTTGCCGAAATTCTCCAGGATGTACCATGGCTGCATGAGCAAGGAGACGACACCGGCAATGATAGCCCCGGCTTCATAGGAAAGACGGCGCGGCGCGAGGTTTTCCACAGCACGGGCGGGCGCGACGATGTTCGCGGCGACGTTGGTAGTCAGAGTAGCGAGAATGATGCCGAGAGTACCGAGGAAGATGGCAAACGGCGAGAATTTGGCAAGGACCGCAGCCGGGTCCCACAAAGCTTCTCCATAAATGACGACAGTAGCGGAGGCGACAGCTACCCCGATGAAGGAGAAAAAGCCCATCGTTGTCGGCAAGGAAGAGGATTGGCCGACGACTTGCGCCTTTTGGCTTTTGGCGTAGCGACAGAAGTCAGGAATGTTCAGCGCCATAGTCGCCCAAAATGCGATGGCTCCGGTCAAGGCCGGGAAGAAGACGACTAAAAACTCGCTTGTCGTGGTGAACTTGGACGGAGCGGAGAGCATCGGGCCCCAGCCGCCTGCTTTGGTCAGCGCCCACACGAGCAAAGCGAGACTCATCAGGATCAGGATAGGGGCTGCCCACGCTTCCATTTTCTTGATCGCTTCTGGACCGCGATAGGCGACCCAGACGTTCAACAGCCAAAAGCCGAAGAAGGCGATCCACAGATGGCCGGGAACGCTTGCCCAATCTGTCATCGACATAAGCAACGTATCGATGGCGGCACCGCCGAACCAACAGTTGATGCCAAACCAGCCAGCTCCGATCAGACCGCGAGCGACGGCCGGAATGTGCGCGCCCTTCGATCCAAACCAGAGCCTTGCAAACACGGGATAAGGGATGCCGAATTTTGTCCCGGCATGAGAGTTGAGGAGAATAGGGATAAGGACAATACAGTTTCCGAGAATGATCGTCAAAATTGCCTGCCACCAGTTCATGCCCAGCGAGATGAGTCCGGCGGCCATCGCGTACGTGGGAAGACAGATACACATCCCGATCCAGAGACTGGCGAAGTTGTAGGACGTCCACGTGTGTTCTGCTTTGGTTGTCGGCCGCAGCCCTTCATTATAGAGCGGACTGTCCTTGACCAAATCCGTCCCTTCTTGGGTCAGGGTGACGATTCCATTTGATTCTGCCTGCGTCTTCATTGCTTTCCCTCCTTTTTTTGACAAAATCCGCTGGCATTCGGACAACCGCCCCCAGTTTGTCTCGAATACAAGTTGTAACATTATATTGGGGGAGAGAAGACCTAATTCCAGCTTTTTGCCGGGGAAAAAAGAACGCCTGGAACGGAAATGTTCCAGGCGAGCAGCAAGTACGAGCGTTATGCTTTTGGGAAATATTCATTCCAACGTTTGTCGACCAGTGCCGAAATTTCGGGTAGCGTTTCGACTTCATCTGGATAGAATGGCTTCATCCGCGCGTCGACGACCAGTGGCCCTTCATAACGAATCTTGTTGCGAACAATCGTCGATTTCGCGTACAGATCGTGTGCCGGATCGAAGCGGGTAAAGACGGTCCAGAGGAAGCTGCTTTGCTTCTCGGCGATCGCCGCGTCATCCACGATGCAGATCATCGGCCAGTCCGCGAGATTTTCATTGAGATAGCCCGTCAGTTCTTCACCCAGCTCCGGCCGGTCGGTGAAGCTCGGTCCGGAGATCACGAGACATCCGGGACAGAAAGCGCGAATATCGGAAATGCCCGGGATGCCGTGTCCTTTGTACTCCCGGGGAAGCTCGCGGACAGGATCGCCGATGCCGAGCATGATTCCTTTAGAGCCATGATTCAGCTTGCGTCCGGTGTAGTCGAGCGTATCGTTCGACGTATCGTTGACGATGAGCAGGTCGCGTTCCGGCTGGAAGCGCGCCAGAATGATCTCCAGAAAATGCTTGAAGTTGCCCAGGTCACACGGCACATCTGTGACCATCAAAAACTTGGTCAGCGTCAGTTGCCCTTCTCCCATGATGCGGAAAGCGTGGGCCATCGCTTCTTTATAGTAGCTTTCGCGCACGATGGCTCCGGCCAGAGCGTGGAAACCCGTCTCGCCGTACGTCCAGAGCGCTTTTACACCTGGCATGACGACCGGGAAAAGCGGCGACAGCAGACGCTGCAAGTATTCCCCGATGTAGTAGTCTTCCTGGCGCGGCTTTCCTACGACAGTCGCCGGATAGATGGCGTCTTTGCGGTGCCACATTTGTTTCACGTTGAAGACAGGGAAATCGTGCTCCCACGAATAATACCCAAAGTGATCGCCAAAAGGGCCCTCAGGACGTCTAACGTGCGGCGGCACTTCCCCGGCAAACACAAATTCGGCCTCAGCGACGATCCGGTGCGGATGATTCGGCACTTCAGCCATTTTCAGCTTGTCCCCCATCAACAGCGAGGCGAAAACCAGCTCAGGCACCATTTCAGGCAACGGCGCGATCGCGGAAACAATCAGGGCAGGAGGGCCGCCGATTGTAAGGGTAACAGGCAAAGCCTGGTTTCTTTTTTCAGCTTCATGGTAATGGAAGCCGCCGCCTTTTTGAATTTGCCAGTGCATCCCTGTCGTGTTTTTGTCGTAAATCTGGATGCGGTACATCCCCAGATTGTGATCTTTCGTATCAGGGTGCTCCGTGTACACGAGCGGAAGCGTGACGAATGGTCCGCCATCCAGATGCCAGCTCGTCAGCGCAGGCAGTTTGGTCATATCGACATCTGTCGTCGCGATTTGGGTCACAGGCGCTTGGGAAGCCGATACGGTTTTGGTTCCGGTGCGCATCACTTCCAGCAGCGGAGCGCGCAGATCCCACAAACCGGAGAGCTTCGGCGGCAAAAGCTTGTCCATCCCGTGCACCAGTTCGCGGACGATAGCCTCGGGCTTTGGCCCAAAAGCCATATCGACCCGCTCTACAGTCCCGAACAAGTTCGTGACCACGGGAAACGATTTTCCTTTGACATTCGTGAAAAGCAGGACAGGCCCGCCTTCTTCAATAACTCTGCGATGAATCTCGGCCAGCTCCAGATTCGGATCGACTGGTGCGTCGATCTCGACGACTTGTCCGGCGCGGCGCAATTGTTCTATGAACGAACGAAGGTTCGCGTGCATCTCTAGATACCTCCACATCCCCGTAATTCCCTTTTAACTGTACACGAACGCAGGCGATGAAGCTACCTTTTTATCGGCTTGGAATGGTAAGATGAACCAAGAGGTGAGCGATTTGTGACGACTGCCCGAAAAGCGATGTCTTTGCAAACGAGAATGATTTTGCTCGTGACTGTCGGCATTATTTTGATTATTTCGTCAGTTGGCGCCGTGTTTTCTTCGATGGTCGCTTCCTCGATTGAGGACCAAATCGGGAAGAAGGCGCTGAGCGTAGCGAAGATCGTCGCCAACGATCCCGAGTTGCGCAGAGCTTTTGACACTGCCTCCCCGTCCGCGCTGATTCAGCCGATTGCGGAAAACGTCCGGATGCAGACAGGCGCGGAATTTGTCGTCGTAGGGAACCGGGAAGGCATTCGCTATGCGCATCCGCTCCCGGATCGCATTGGCAAATCGATGGTGGGCGGCGACAATGAGCCGGGACTTGCGCATGGGCAATCGTATATTTCCAAGGCGATTGGCAGCATGGGGCCGTCCTTGCGCGGAAAAGTGCCGATTCGCGACGACGATGGCGCCGTGGTCGGGATTGTGTCTGTGGGCTTTTTGCTGGAGGATATCGAGGAAGCGATTGGCGACTACCAGTTGCAAGTGCTTTTGCTCACGCTCATCGCACTCGTCTGCGGAATTGCTTTTGCGATCTGGCTCAGCCGCTATTTGAAAAGGCTGACGTTAGGGCTGGAGCCGGAGGAGATTGCGGCGCTGTACGTGGAACGCAATGCCGTGCTCGAATCTGTCAGGGAGGGGATCGTGGCGATTGACCGGAACAATCGGATCACGATGATGAACAAGGCGGCGATCCGCATTCTGGATTTGCCGGAGGAAGACATCCACCACAAGCAAATCTGGGACGTGCTGCCGGACAGCCGCATGCCCGATGTATTGAAGACGGGCGAGCAGCAGCTTGACCGCGAAACGATTACCAGCGGCAAGGAAATCATCGTCAACCGCCTTCCGATCAAGCTTGGCGGCAAAGTCGTCGGGGTCGTCAGCAGCTTTCGGCCCAAGTCGGAAATCGACAAGCTGACATCGGAGTTGTCTCAAGTCAGACGCTATGCCGATGTGCTGCGCGCACAGACCCACGAGTTTCACAATTTGCTGTATACGATTTCCGGACTGTTGCAGCTCGGCTCCGTACAGGAGGCCATCGAACTGATCACGAGCGAGACTTCCGCGCAGGAAGAGCTGATCCTCTTTGTCGCCCGGCGAATCCCTGATCCGATGATCGGCGCTCTGTTGCTCGGCATGCACAACCGCGCGAAGGAGCTGAAAATCCAGTTTGTCATCGATCAGGACAGCGAGGTAAAAGGGCTGCCGCCGCATATCAACCGCCAGCAAGTGATCGTGCTGCTCGGCAATCTGATGCAAAACGCGCTCGAAGCCGTCAATGAAGCGGGCGTCCAGCAAAAGCGCGTGGACATTTACTTGGCAGATACGGGGGAAGAGCTGTTGTTTGAAATCGCCGATTCCGGGCCAGGTGTGTCGGATGAGCTGCGCGATGCGATTTTTGCCTACGGCTTTTCCACGAAAGCAGGGGAGGAGCGCGGGCTTGGTCTGGCAAAAGTGCGCGGCATGATCGAAGAGATGGGCGGCTATATTCTCGTGGGAAAAAGTGATTGGGGCGGGGCGCTGTTTACGGTGTCGCTGCCAAAGAGAAAGGAGGAAGGACAGTGAAGCAAAAGCTGGAAGTGCTGATCGTCGAGGACGATTTGCGCATTATCGACATTAACAAAAGATTCGTCAGCAAACTGGATGGCTTTGAAGTCATCGCTACGGCGACCAATGGCAGTGACGCCAAAGAGCTGCTCGCCTGCACGCGGCCTGACCTGGTGCTTTTGGACGTCTATTTGCCTGACATGCTGGGAACCGAGCTGGTCTGGTACATCCGCCAGCACTATCGGGATGCAGATATCATCATGATTACGGCAGCCAAAGAGATGGAGATGGTTCAGGAGGCGCTGCGTGGCGGCGTTTTTGATTACATCGTCAAGCCGCTCGTCTTTGAGCGCTTCCGGGAGCGGCTGGAGAGCTATCGCGCCCATTTGCTGCGGACGCGAGAGGCAAAAGAGGTAGACCAGGACGTCATCGACCAAATCATGACCAGACGTTCCCTCAGCCCCAAAGGGCGGGAGTCAGCCATGCCAAAAGGAATCGACCTTTTGACGCTGGAAAAAGTCATGGAGGCGATCAGGCAAACCGGAGACAAAGGCGTCTCGGCAGAAGAAATCGGCCGCGAAATCGGCACGAGCCGCACGACTGCCAGACGGTATTTGGAGCATTTGGTGCAGGAGAAGCAGGCCAGGGCTGATTTGATCTACGGAAGTGTCGGCAGGCCAGAGCGGAAGTACCGTTTTTTGCCCGAGCAGGCGTGAACAATATGAACAAAAAGTTGCTAATTTTCAAAATATAACTTATGCACGAAAACTATTCCCCCCGAATCCCGCATGATACGTTAATGGCAAGCGTGACAGCGCTTACAAAAACAACGGGCTGAAGGGGGATTTTTGTTTGAAAAAGAAAAGAAGCGTGATCATCACTTTGTCGGCGTTCATCACATTGGCTCTGGCAGCATGTGGCGGTGCAGGAAGC
Organism: Brevibacillus sp. HD3.3A; assembly: GCF_013284375.2. Lineage (NCBI taxonomy): Bacteria > Bacillati > Bacillota > Bacilli > Caryophanales > Paenibacillaceae > Brevibacillus > Brevibacillus sp. HD3.3A. The sequence goes on along the minus strand of NZ_CP085874.1, from coordinate 3,457,688 downwards.
GGCACGTCCACGCAAGGCTCCCAGCCGACACCTGCTGCATCTGCCTATCCGGAAAAACCGATCGTGTTTGTCGCTCCCTCTGGTGCAGGAGGCGGCTGGGACAAAACAGCCCGCTCACTCGGCAAAGTGTTGAACGAGAGCAAGCTGGTGACCGAAGCGATTACGGTCGAGAACAAGCCTGGCGGCGGCGGAACCGTATTTATGGCCGAGTACGTCAGCAAGGACAAAGGCAACGCCTACAAGCTGTTCGTCAGCTCACCCCCGATCCTCATCAACCACAACAAAAAAGAGGGAAACAGTCCGTTTGGCTTCCAGGATGTGACCCCGCTGGCGCAAATGACGAAAGATTTCGGCGCCCTGGTCGTCCGGGCTGACTCGCCGCACCAGGATATGAAAAGCTTTTTGGAAGAGCTGAAAAAAGACCCTGCGAAAATGACACTGGCTGGCGGTTCAGCGCCCGGATCGATGGATCATCTCGTAAGCGTCTTGCCCGCTGCCAAGTACGGAATTGACCCGAAAATCGTCAAATACGTCTCCTACGATGGCGGCGGAGAAGCGATTGCAGCGCTCCTCGGCGGGAATGCGGACATGATTGCGACAGACGCGTCCGGCGTCGGAGAATACGTGAAGGCGGGCAAAGTACGGGTGCTCGGCGTTACTTCAACAGAGCGGATGGGCGGAGAGTTAAAAGACGTTCCCACATTGAAAGAGCAAGGAATCGACGCCGTCTTCACGATTTGGCGAGGGGTGTTCGGCCCGCCAAACATGCCAGCAGATGCCAAGGCGTACTGGGACAGCAAGCTGAAAGAACTGTCAGAGAGTGAAGCGTGGAAAAAGGAGCTGGCTGCAAACGGCTGGGAGAGCGAATACAAGGATGCCGCTGCTTTTGCCACCTTCCTGGAAGAGCAGGATGGGCAAGTAAAAGAGCTGCTGACGTCGCTCGGCATGGCGAAATAAGCAGATGGCTGCTGGGGGGAGAAGGAGGTTGTCATGAATCTGAGATTTGACCGCTACGGCAGTATCGCATTTGCCCTGATCGGCGCTTTTTTTATCACACAGAGCCAGTATATCTCCACGAGCGCGTACGGCAGCCAGGTTGGCCCGAATCTGTTCCCGCTCGGCTTGGGCCTACTGCTTGTCGTGCTCAGCCTGCGCCTGTTTTGGGAAACTTTCCAGTCGAAGTACCGTTCTGACTCCAAAGCGGAAGCGGGACTAATGTACAAGCGCTTTTTCACGATACTGGCCGCGACGTTGTTGTACGTGCTGCTTCTGGAAAGGATCGGATATGTGATCGCTACGGCTTTGTTCCTTTATGCAACATTTTTGGTCATGGGCAGCAAAAGTCAGCTGAAATCGCTTGTCGTCTCCCTGGCGTTTTCCGTCGGAGTATACGTGGTGTACGTGCAACTGTTGAAAGGGACGCTGCCGGGGCTGCCTGCCTGGTTGAGCGTCTAAGGAGGGACATATAGTGAGCGCTCTGCACTATTTGGCAGATGGATTTCTCATTGCATTCCAATGGCAAAATTTGATTTATGCGTTTATCGGGGTGCTGATCGGGACGGCTGTAGGCGTGCTGCCGGGGATTGGCCCGATGAGCGGCGTGGCTTTGCTGATGCCGGTGACGGCGTCGCTTACGGCGGGCTTGCCCCCCGAGATGGCGGCGGCGAGCGCTCTGATTTTGCTTTCAGGTGTGTACTACGGGGCGATGTACGGAGGATCGACGACATCGATTTTGCTGAACACGCCCGGTGAATCGTCTTCGGTTGTCACGACGCTGGACGGGTATCAGTTGGCAAGGCAGGGGCGAGCCGGGGCGGCCCTGTCGATTGCCGCCATCGGTTCGTTTGTAGCAGGCATCGTTGCGCTGATCGCGCTTGTGTTTTTGGCCGATCCGCTTTCTGATATGGCGTTGCAGTTCGGCCCGGCGGAGTATTTTTCGCTTATGCTGCTCGGACTGTGCGCGGTAAGCGGACTCGGAGGCAAGTCGATGACCAAGGCGCTGATGATGACCGTGCTTGGCCTTTTGCTGGCAACGATCGGGATCGACAACGTGTCGGGAGTGGCGAGGTTTACGTACGATATTCCCGATCTGTACCAAGGGCTGGAGTTTTTGACGATAGCGGTCGGATTGTTCGCGCTCGGAGAAGTGTTCAAAACGATTTTGGAAAGGGATCAATCTGCGCAGGAAATCATCAAAGTCGGGCGGATTCTGCCCAGCAAGCAGGATCTCAAGGAGAGTGCTGCTCCGATTGCTCGCGGCTCCTTGCTCGGATTTTTCATCGGCGTCCTGCCTGGTGCAGGCGCTACGCTGGCCTCGTTTTTTTCCTACATTTTGGAGAAAAAGTGGAGCAAGCACCCGGAGCGCTTCGGAAAAGGCGAGATTGCCGGAGTGGCTGCTCCCGAGTCCGCCAACAACGCCGCGTCAGGCGGAGCGATGATCCCGCTTTTGACATTAGGCATCCCGGGGTCCGGGACAACCGCGATCTTGATGGGCGCTTTGCTCATGTACAATGTGCAGCCAGGGCCGCTTTTGTTCAGCGACCACCCGCAAATCGCCTGGGGTCTGATCGCCAGCATGTTTATCGGAAATTTGATGTTGCTCGTGCTGAACATGCCGCTGGTCAAGATTTTTGCCAAAATTATCGAGACACCACCGCACTTTTTGCTCCCGATGATTATCGCCATCTCGGTGTTCGGGGTGTACGCGGTACAGATCAGCACGTTTGACCTTATCTTGCTCGTCCTGTGCGGTCTGGCTGGATATTTTCTGAACAAAAACGACTTCCCGCTCGCTCCGCTTGTGCTCGGTCTTGTACTCGGCCCGATGATCGAGAACAACATGCGCCGTGCCTTGACGACTTCCAACGGGGATTTCACGATTTTTTACACCAAACCACTCTCCGCGCTCTTTCTTGTATGTGCCCTCGCCTGGCTGGTCGTGCCGCTCGTCATGAAGCGGCGGGGAAAAACCGTTGTGATTAATGAAGAAGCGTAAAGCGCAGGGCCGATTTTCACGGATTCAACCTTGACAGGTGTTGCCTCTCCCCTTATCATAGGAAAAATTTAGCGAAGCTGTTCTGTTTGGGCAAGCAGGCAGAACAGCAGAGGAGAGACGATGATGTTGACGATCGAACCCGTTACACTCGAAGGAAAACTCGTAAGACTGGAACCGTTGCGTCCCGAGCATGCGGAGGGAATTTTCGCAGCCGGAGACTTTCCGGAAATCTGGAGCAATATGTCTGTCGAGATTCGAACGCTGGCGGACGCAGAGGCTTTTATCGCGAATGCGCTGAAAATGGAGGAAACCGGAACGGAGCTGCCTTTTGCCATCCGCAATCGCGTCGACGGCACTGTTATTGGCAGCACGAGATTTTTGGCGATTTCGGCAAAAGATCGCGGGCTGGAAATCGGCTTCACCTGGTTGACCCCCAGCGTCTGGAAAACGGGCGTCAACACGGAGTGCAAGTGGCTCTTGCTGCGGCACTGCTTCGAGCAACTGGGATGTATTCGCGTCCAACTGAAAACCGATGCGCGCAATGTCAACTCACAGCGGGCTATTGCGCGGATCGGCGGCATCCGGGAAGGCGTGCTTCGCAATCACATGATCAGACGGGACGGCTTGCTCCGCGACTCGGTGTACTTCAGCATCATCGACAGCGAATGGCCGGGAGTGAAGGAACGGCTGGAATTGTTGCTGTTTGGTGAATAAAAGGGCGTAGCGATTGTAGGCGCAGATTCTCCTGTGTACAATAGGGGTGAACATTGGAGAAAACTCCACATGCGTTTAGAAAAGAGGGTATACATGAGACTCCGCATCTTGCCGACTGGCTACGTGTTGCTTGTCGGGGATCTTGTCGCCTTTTTGCTGTTTGCTTACTATGGGAAGCTGGCTCATAATCTGCCTGTCACGATTTGGGGAATAGGCGAGACATTGGCGCCATTTTTAATCGGTTGGATCGTCGCCATGTTTGTGTTTCGCACGTATGGGGAGCGGGCCTATTCATCTTGGTGGCGGCAACTGCTCACGATGCTTTTCACGTGGACGCTCGCGGCACCGATTGGCCTTTTGATCCGCGCCTGGTGGACGGGCGTGCCGATCACCCTGATTTTTGCTGCCGTCGCGTACTTTGTGACTTTGGCGTTTCTCTTAGGCTGGCGTCTTCCTTTTGCCATCGTCCATCTCCTGTGGAAAAAGACGAGACATCAGACTGTTCACTAATAAACCGTCCCAAATTGGTTACGCTATCCTGTGATGACAGCAGGAGGTGAATCATTTGGGCAAGAACAACAACAGCAAGGACCTGGGCAAAAATCGCGGGAAAACGTTGGATCATAACGATCAAAACACGAACCTGCGCCAATCCCAGCACAACGATCGGAATGAAGGTACTGCCAAAGACCGCTGAGCATTCAGCGGTTTTTTTCATGGGCGCGAAGGCTTTTTTCGGGAAATACAGGCGCCAGCATAATGGCTAGAAACTGACAGAGTCAGCCTGGGCAAATCGTTCGACAAGCAGCAAGATGTGTTATAATAGGTCTTGTTTTTCAAGCGAGTGGAGGGGAAAACCGTATGACGGAACCGATGCATGACGTACAGCCGGTGACCTTGTCGTCACAGGCATTTTTCATTTTGTGTCGACTGTACGACGGATGCTACGACGAACTGAGCAAAAACGAACAGGTTCGCGAGCTGGTAGAGTCGATCGGAGATATGCTTTTGGCCGGAGTGGAGACGCTGGAAAAGCAAGAGATAAAGCCAAAAACGATCACCTTTCCACTGACGGTGCAGCAAGCCTTTTTTTTGAGAAGACTTATCGTGGAGCTGCTCGCTTCGGCATCTGCCGGCAATGACGCAAAGACGACGCAATGGCTTCAGGAATGCTTGACGGCTTTGTCCGGGGGCGGTGCCAAAGCGGATGCGCACTAGAAAGCAGCTTCACGTCATCACAAGCGGCAAGCAGTCGCTGGAAAGCGTCATGCGAATGGCCGAGGCTGCCTATGCGGGAGGGATGGATTTCCTGCATATTCGCGAAAAGCAGCGGACAGCCAAAGAATGCATGGACTGGGTTCGGGCGCTGGCGAATGTCGTCCCGCTCTCTGCGCTTGTCGTCAATGATCGGGTCGATGTAAGTGCCGCGTCAGGCTGTGCTGGCGCTCATCTGGCTTATCACAGTCTTGCGGTCGGCGATGCCCGGCGAGTTTTGCAACCGGAACAAAAGGTGGGGCGCTCTGTCCATTCCTACGAGGAAGCGGAACAGGCGGCGGAAGCAGGGGCAGACTATCTTTTGTATGGACATATTTATCCAAGCGCTTCCAAGCCAAACCTCGCGCCGAGAGGAACGTTCGAGCTGGCGAAAATAACCGCAGCGTGGACAATCCCGGTCATTGGGCTTGGCGGGATTACGCCAGAGCGCACAGGCGAGGTGCTTGCAGCAGGCTGCGCTGGAGTTGCTGTACTATCAGGAATTACCGATGCCACAGATGCGAAGCTGGCTGCTTTGGCCTATCGGGAGGCGTTGGATCGCTGGGAGGGGAATGCGAGATGAGAGACAGGCAAACACTTCGGGACAAAATGGGCGTTTACTTTGTCATCGGCACACAAGATTGCGGCTTTTCGCGCGAGAAAACGGTGGAGATCGTTCGCGAGGCGCTTGCGGGCGGAGTGGGCACGTTGCAGCTTCGTGACAAAGGCAGCAAGCTGACTTCCGAAGAACGCTGCGAACTCGGACGGCAGCTCCAGGAGCTGTGCCGCGAGCATCAGACGTTGTTCTTCGTCAACGACGATGTAGACTTGGCCGTTCGCTTGCAAGCAGACGGTATCCACGTCGGACAGGATGACATGCACTTGGCCGAGGTGAGAGCCATGGTCGGCGAAGCGATGTACATCGGGATATCGGCAGGCACGGTAGAGGAAGCGATTGCGGCGAAAAACGGCGGAGCGGACTGCATTGGTGTGGGAGCGATGTTTGCCACTTCTTCGAAGGCAGATGCCGGGGAGCCGATCGGGCCGGCAGGACTGCGGGAAATCCGCGAGGCTGTTGGCGCTGAGCTGCCGATTGTCGGAATCGGGGGCATCACTCTCGAAAACGCGAAGCAAGTATGCCAGGCCGGGGCAGATGGCGTTGCCGTGATCAGTGCGATCAGCAGAGCCGAATCGCCGAAGCAGGCTGCGGAAGACTTGCTGCGGATTGTACGATCGATCTAGCACGGACAAAGAGACGAATACATATGGTAGGGTAACATTACTCATTCAAGAAGGAACCCGATACTGGCGACCAGAAGGAGGTGGAACCGATGAAAAATCGGATTTACCGGATCGGATACGAATGGGTCAGCAAGAGGGAGTTGCTTGAACGACTGTACATGAACGATTGCATCCTGATTGAACATAAACGGCTCCAGCCACCACCAGACGATCAGGATGCCGATGTGCCGCCGGAAAAAGAAGTCCATGCTGTCCTGATTCGCAGTCAGCGGCGTCCGGGCGAGTGGGTCACGTTTAACGGGCTGTACGAAATTCAAACCCGCGAACCGATTCCGTGGATTGATTCTCCCCTGGAGTATCACCAGTTCGGAACGGAGTTGATTCCGGGCAACATTCGCCGGGAAAAAGCGCCCCAAGCCAGGATTCCAGCCAGAACGAAGCTGCAGATTGCCGCCGTTCGTCAGGATACGGTTTTTGTCACAGTGCCTGGCCATCCTTCCAGACGATACGAAATGTCATTGGCTCACGCGCGCTTTGCCAAAGATTTTCCGACCGAGTTGGAAATGAAGCTGCAAGTGTATGCGTTTCCACCGCGGCACGACATCTTCGTCGACTGGCTATTGAAGGAAGGGCGCAAATCAGGGATCATCTCGCGACCGAATCAGGAGAGAGTGGAAAAGTCCGCTTTTCAAGTATGGGATGACTTGCGCAAGGAGTATGGACTAAGCGTCAGCGCAGCGTTGCTCGCCATCAAGCAGGCGCTGATCGTACTGGATCGGGCAGGTGTGGAGACGGACTTTCCGTACCCGGTTCAAGAGCGATCCGATTTGTCTTTGTTTAGTGAAACCGAACGCGATGCTTTTTACTCATACCAATCCGTGCGCTGCGCCATGGCGGCAGTGGCAGCCCTTTTGACCGTCGATCCAAAAGACCCTTTGCAGGACACATTGCTGATGGACATTATGCTGGAACAACAAATCAATCGCAGGCGTGACTGAAGCGTCTGCGGTTTTTTGGTTTTTGGCAAGGACGTTGTATAATGGAAGGGTAACCCATTTAGAAAAGGACGTGGACAAGCATGTACGTATCGATGAACAGGCTGAAAGTTCCTGCTGACTACCAATCCCACCTCGAACGGGCGTTTGGCGGCGGTGGCGAACGGATGAAAGAGGTTCCCGGTTTCCTTGAATTTCTTTTCCTGGCTCCAACAGAAGGAGATGAGTATATCGTCTTCACCAAATGGACAGACGAGGAATCATTCCAAAACTGGACGCAAAGCGAAGCCTTCAAGCGGGCCCATTCTGGGACAAACCAAAACAGTCCGGTAAAATCGGACTTGCGCAACTACCATGTGAAAGCTAACTCCTAGAATGTAGGCAAAAAGAAGCATTTGTCTTTGCTGGACAAATGCTTTTTTTCGTAATGATTGAACAATAAAGGTTTTTTTACCAAACTCATGCTTGATCGTGATATGATAGAAGGAGATAGGAAAGCGGTTTCATCTGCTGTGAAAATGAGCAACCGCTCATCCAAGCAAACCCGGGTGCCAGGATGGCGGAGCGCATCGCGAGAATCTATCTGTTTTGCGTGACACTTTGCTTTACATCATGTCGGTTTTGTGTCCATAATAGAATCACTATTATACATACTTGAACGATGGCCTCAATGAAGCAAGAAGAAAAGGAGTCAGAGCGTTTTGAAAAATCGAATAAGTAAGTATCTTACTCATTTGGCCCCTGCTGCGGTGGCCAAAACGTTTTCCTTTCTTTCTGATAAACACGACCACTCTGCTTCGCTTCTGGGAGACCGCGCACAAACTGAGGCTTTGCTAGTCCAACTGCTTATTCGTTGGGCGGAAGCCGTGAAATCAAACGATTCTACGGCTTTGGAACAAGAAGTTAACGAAATGGCTTACAAGTGCTTCCTGCACGGATTGAATGTTGCCACCCTGGTACAGTGCATCCGAGTATGCCGGGACAGCATCATGGAGCAGATGAACTATGATGCTGCCACATTCGTTTCGAGCGAAGCCGAGCAGTTTGAGCTTTTGCGGGAACAATTCGCTTTTTATCAGGCGATGGATCAGCTGATCGCACAAGTGGTAAGCATCTACAATGAAGAAAAACAACGAGAAAATACCGGAACATCTGTGGAAAAGGCGCAAGGGGAACAGTTTGCCGTCCTTGCCGAGCAAGAACTGGTACAACTGGTTTTGCATTCGAGCGATATCGCTGTCTTGATGATTGACCGCAGTCTGAAAATCATTGAGGCAAACCATGCGCTGTGCCACCTGTTTGGCGTCAAACGCGAGCAAATTATTGGAAAAAACATCGATGAAGCATTTTTGCCGCATGAGAGCGAGCGCTTTGTGCAATGGGTCGTAGAGCGCGGTCAGTCGGGCCATTACATGGCAGAGTACAACTCGAAGTGGACGACAGTCAGCACCAGTCCGATTTTTTACATGGGCGAAATGTGGGGCGCTATCGCTGTGCTTCGCAACATCACGGAGAACAAACGATACGAAGAAGAGCTGAACAAGCGGGAAGCACTGGCGGCGGTCGGGCAATTGGCTGCCGGGATGGCGCACGAGATCCGCAATCCGCTCACTTCGATCAAAGGCTTTATTCAACTGTTGCGCGAGCAAGGAAATTCTGCGCGCAGCGAGTCGTATTTTTCCGTCATCTTGACGGAGATCGAGCGCATTGACGGTTTGCTGAATGACGTGCTGGTTTTGGCCCGGTACAGGGATGACAAAATTGTTTCCGAGCGCTTTCTTGTGCTGGACGAGCTTTATGGGGTCATTCGTTTACTGGAGCCAGAAGCCAATCGCAGAGGCATCAAACTGGAGCTGGATATTACACCCGGTGAATGGTACGTTTTTGGCTATCGTTCCCGGATCAAGCAGGCCATCCTGAATATCATGAAAAACGCGTTTGAAGCTTTGCTGACACAAGGCAGCGTTGTGCGCGTCACCGTGTACGCCTCGATCAGCCAAGTCGTCATCGTCGTGGAGGACAACGGACCAGGTCTTAGCCCTGCTTGTCTGGAAAATTTGTTCGTGCCGTTTTACACGACCAAACAAGAGGGAACGGGGCTCGGCTTGTCCACGACACAGCGAATCATTGCCGATCACGGGGGCGAGATTTTTGCGGAGAACTCGCCGCGATTGAATGGAGCACGTTTTGAAATTCGCCTGCCGCTATCTGTTGCAGCGAGAACATAAGCAGACACGAGCAAAAGACGGATGATTCATCCGTCTTTTTTGCATGCGCGAAAACAGGGCTGGGTCGAAGCGGCCTTTCCTTGCGTCAAAAGACGGAGAGAAATCGCTTTTTTAGTTTTCAAACTGGTCATGTAGTCCTTTGTTTTGAAAAGGTTGCAAGTCTTTCGAATCAATTTTTTGTCGAGTTGTTGTCAAACCGTGTCGTTCAGTGGAATAATTTACAAAAAGACGGAACGGAGTGAACATCAAGTGATCCGCATGCTGCTGAAAAACGAAAAGAGGTGGAGCTACTGGGAAGTATGGTATGACGAAACAGACCGTTTGTATTCGGTACATTACGGTCATGTGGGAGAAATCGGCGACCATTACGCGATTGTGGCTGAACAAATCGAGGGAAAGCCGAAGCACGTCCTGAAAGTCTGGGCGGAAGAAATGAAGGAGAAGGGCTACGTCGAGCTTGCGGAAGAAGACTTGCAAAAGCTGATCGTTTGCTTCCCGCATCTGTCGGAATCAGATGTGGAGATGCGCTATTTCATTGAACAGTTGCTGGATGAATGTCTCGGCAAAACCGGAAATGGGCATTGCGATGGAGGAGATGACAGCGAGGGCAAGCTTGCTGTTTGCTGCCGCGTGATCGATCTGGAAAAAGCCGTGGTTGCCGTCCAAGAGGCCATGGCTATCGCTCGTTTGGAAGAGGGGATGTCGCTGTGGGCTTTGCAGGACGACGGCACTCGCATCGCCCTGCATGTCTCTGTCTGAAAATTTCCGTTATTTTACAATTTTGAGCCGCAGAGCCTTGGCGACTGCCTGTGTTCGATCTTCCACACCCATTTTTTGTAAAATGCGGTGGACGTGTGTTTTTACTGTGCCTTCCGATATAAACAAGTTTTGGGCGATCTGGTCATTGCGATACCCGTAGGCGATTTGCTGGAGGACATCAAGCTCGCGGTCTGTCAACTCGTCGAGCAAAGCCGAGGGGGCAACGGTCACGTCCGCGACGCTTGGCTGAGCCTTCAATGCTTCGGCGAGCGCCTTGGCGGCTGTTACCGTATGGAAGAGAGCTTCCCCCTGGGAGGCTCTGCGGATCAGATCGAGCATCTCCTGCGAATCGGCGTCTTTGAGCATATAGCCGACGGCGCCAGCGCGGATTCCTTCCACGACGTAATTGTGATTGTCAAAAGTAGTCAAAATCAACACTTTGACGGCGGGATGCATGCGCATGATCTCTCGGGTTGCTTCGATCCCTGATTTTTTCGGCATCTGGACGTCCATCAGCACGACATCCGGCGTGATTTTCCCCACCAGCTCCACGGCTTCTTCCCCGTCCGAAGCTTCCCCGACTACCTGCATATCCGGCTGCATCTGGATCACGTACCCCAGCCCTTGGCGAATCATAGTTTGATCATCTACGAGGACCACACGAATATTTTTGGTTGAATCGGTCATGTTCGCATGCTCCCTTCTTTTTCCAAATGCTCGATTGGCAATGTGACATCGAGTCTGAATCCATGCGGTTCTTTTGCGAAGTAAGACAGGCTGCCGTTCAACTGTTTAATCCGCTCGGCGATTCCCGTCAGCCCAAATCCAGGCTGGATATGATCCTCGGGCGTAATGTTGCCATCGTCCTGAATCGAGAAAAACAGCGAATTGCCCCGTTGTTCAATCATAACCAAAATTTCCTTCGCGTTGGAGTGGCGCAATGTATTCGTAATTGCTTCCTGTAAAATTCGGTAAAACGTGATCGTCAGCTCCTGGGAGAGCGGAATGTCCAGATCGGCGGAAAGCAGCTCCATTTTGATCCCGGTATGTTTTTGGGCCTGGGACAGCAACGCGCGCAGCGGAGTCAGTCCGAGCGACGTTTTATCCATGGCGAGCGTATGCACGGAGGTGCGGATTTCGTCCAGGCTTTGTTTGGCTACACCGAGCATGTTGCGCACCGCTTCTTGCGCGTGCTCCGGGCCGTCTTGCAGCATGTATTTCAAGGCGTGCAACTGGACGATCAGCGAGGTCAGACTGTGACCCAAAGCGTCGTGAATATCCCGGGCAATCCGCGTTCTTTCTTCCAGAACGGCTACCTGCAAAGAATGCAGAGCAGCTTCTTGCAGTTGGGAGTGGGCTTCCTGCAACTCCGTATGGGCCTTTTGCAGCTCTTCCAGATGGGACTGATTGGTTTTGTACGCTTCGTTTTGAATCCGGTATCCGCGCGCACCGATATAGCAGCCGATGTACGTGAGGATAAACGGAATGATATGCGGGAATTTAAGGATGCCGTCAAAATACAAAAACAACGTGGTGCACGCGCCAAAAAAAGTCGCGTAAGCCAGCGCACGCCGTCCTTCAATGTAAAAGCCGATAAACACCGCAAGCGGTAGCATCAATCCGAAGCTTTCTCCCCCGGCAACAATGCCTTTGAGCAAAGACATGATGCCGAGCATGATCGTCACTAGCTCAAATTGGTACGGCTTCCAGTTCCTTTTTGAAATCCAGAAGACCACAATGTAACAAAAGAATAGTACAATCGTAAGTGAAAACTGTAAGGGAGTCTCGCGCATGAACGAGTCAGGCAACAAGGCAAGCACAATCAAAATGGAGAACCAGATGATCAGCAAACGTTTTTGAACTGCTTTTATACTCAGTTTCAGCAAACAGATGTCCTTCTTTCTCTGGCCGGATGATCATTTACTTTCATTCTAGCATGGGGTGTCGTCTATCTCCAGATAGACGCCGTCCACCTGGAAATCAACCTGCTGATAGACTTCACTACCCATGACGAAAGGTAGAATAAATCTTGCAAATAAAGATTTAAGATTGGCTAGGATGAGTATGGGTCATGAGGGATAGTGAGGGAGGCTTTCATGAAAGAACTGATTCAGTTGGCAAAGCTCCTGAGAGAAGCGAGCGCCTTGTTTACTTCAATCTCCAAAAAAGAACTGGACTCAAGCGAGCTGAACTGGCAGCAAGTGCTGATTTTGGAACAGATCAGCAGCGGTGCTAAGACAATGGGGGAGATTTGCAAGGCTGTCGATCTTTCGTACAGTACAACTTCAGGATTGATCAACAGGATGGAGCAGGAAAATCTGGTGCGTCGTTTTCGGGATCAAACCGACCGTCGAATTGTGTGGGTATCGTTGACGGAACGCGTGTCTGAACAACAGGAAATGAAGCTGGAAGATCCTCACGCGATCTCATCTCTTCATGCGCTGCAAGAATTGTTCTCCCAAAAGAAGGAAATAACCGGCTGATTGTCACTTTGGGCAAACGACGATGCCCAAAGGAAACGATTGGCCATGTCAAGTTTTCTAGAAGAGGTGAGTGGATTTGAATCTGTCTGAACTCTCGATTAAACGCCCGGTCACGATGATTATGCTGACCGTGGCCATGCTGATTTTCGGTTTCGTCTCCTTGCCTCGTTTGGCGATCGACCTGATGCCGGAATTGAATTTCCCGGTTGCCGTGGTCGTTACGTCCGTGGATGGGGGCTCGCCTGCCGAGGTAGAAAAACTGGTGACGAAGCCGATAGAAAATGCGCTAGGTACAGTCTCGAACCTGGACAGCATTTCATCTGTTTCCATTGAAGGGGCTTCACAGGTCATTCTCATGTTTAACTGGGGAACAGACCTCGACCAAGCTACTCTCGACATGCGGGAAAAAGTCGACCAGGTGCGAGGAGCCTTGCCAGATTCGGCAAGAGCGCCGCGCGTACTGCGCATCGACCCGAACAGTCAGCCGATCATTCAGTTCGCCGTAACAGGTGAGCAGGATGTCAACAAGCTGAAAAAAGTAGCGGAAGATATGATCCAATCGCGCCTGGAGCGCATTGACGGCGTCGCGGCTGCTTCCATCAGCGGCGGTCAAGATCGCGTCGTGGATGTGATTGTAGATCCAGCCAAGCTCTCTGCGTACGGTTTGTCTCTGGAGCAAATCCAGCAGGCACTGTCAAGCGGCAATCTGTCCGGTTCCGCTGGTTCTGTACGGGAAGGCGACAGCAAAATGAACATCCGTGTTCAGGGTGAATTTGCCAACGTCGAGCAAATTGCGCTGACGCCGATTTCTGTGGGAGGCAGCTCGATTCGTCTGAGCGACGTCGCCCAAGTAAAAGATACGTTGGAAGACATCACGCAACTGAGCTACGTAAATGGCAAGCCGAGCCTTGGCATCTCCATTACGAAGGCTTCTGGCGGCAACACGATCGAGGTTGCCGACGAGGTGAAAGCAGAGCTGGAAAAGATCAAAGCCGATCTTCCGGAACATATGGAAATCATCACGACGCTTGACACTTCGACCTACATTAAAGATTCGATCTACACGACAGCAGAACACGCGCTGCTCGGTGGACTGGTCGGTATCATCCTGCTGTTCTTCTTCTTGGGCAGCCTGCAATCCATGCTGATCGCTGTCATCGTGTTGCCTGTATCGATTGTCGCGACCTTCCTGTTGATGTACATGACTGGACAGACGATCAACCTGATCTCGCTATCCGGTTTGACGCTCGGTCTCGGCTCCTTGATTGACTTTGCGGTCGTTATGCTGGAGAACATTTTCCGCCAGCGTGAACAAGGCAAAGGCATGATGGAAGCGGCGCTCACCGGTTCCAAAGAAGTAGGTACAGCCGTTATGGCGTCTGCCTTGGCGCAAATTTGCGTATTTTTGCCGATTGCCCTGACGGAAGGGATCGCATCCGAGCTGTTTGGACCGCTGGCATTGACAGTCGTGTACTCGCATATTGCGGCACTCGTCTTCTCGATCCTTTTGGTGCCGATGCTCAGCTCGCGTATTTTGAAAAAAGTACCGAATCATGCGAATCACGAAAACTATCGGGGAATCAACCCGGTTACTTGGTTCAACATCGGCTTTGGCAAAGTGGAAAAAGGCTATCAAAAACTGTTGGCATGGGCATTGGGCCACAGAAAAACCGTTTTGTTCTCCTCGGTTATCATGATGGTCGGCTCGCTGGCTCTGACTCCGCTGATCGGCGCAGAGTTCATCCCGAGCATGGACCAGGGGCAGATTTCCGTATCGATCAAAATGCCAAACGGTACAGTTCTGGCTGAGACGGAAAAAGTCGCGAAGCAAATTGAAGACATCGTAAACAAAGTGCCGGAGAAAGACATTGTGGCAACATCAATCGGCAGCAACGGTTCGCCGATTGCGAGCACACTGTCCTCCAACCAGGCGACGATCACATTGATGCTCGTCGATGTGACTGAGCGGAAACGCTCCTCCAATGAGATTGTCATGGATTTGCAGAATCAGCTGAAAACGATTCCCGGACCGGAAATCAAGGTCAGCGCTGCACAAGGCATGTCCACAGGCTCGCCGATCCAGTTGACTGTTCGCGGTGACGATTTGGCTGTCCTGAAAGACATCAGCTCGATCGTCAAAGGCGAAGTGGAGAAAGTGCCTGGCACAAGCAACGTGACCACCAGTCTGGAAGCGTCCCGTCAAGAATTTGAAGTGAAAGTGGACGCTGAAAAAGCGAGCTTGTACGGACTGACAACTGGACAGATTCTCTCCAGTGTCCGCACAGCCTTCCAAGGTCAAACGGTCACCAAATACCGTACAGGCGACAATGAGATTGACATTAACCTGAAGCTGCCGGAAAATTATCAGGAAGATATCAACTACTTGAACAACTTGCGGATTGCTGCGCCGGGTGGAGCGCAAATCGCTTTGACATCGGTTGCGTCGATTAGCAAGGTAGACGTACCGTTGACGATTAACCGCTCGAATTTGACGCGTGAAGTGCAAATTACGAGTGATCTGGCAGGGCGCGACCTGAACTCTGTTACACAAGAAATTACGGCGAAAATGAACAAGCTGAACCTCCCGGATGGCTACAAACTGGAGTTTGGCGGACAAAGCGAGGACATGGCTGAATCGTTCGGCAGTCTCGCACTGGCTATTCTGCTCTCCGTAGTGCTTCTGTACATGGTTATGGCTGCCCAGTTCGAATCGTTCTACAGTCCGTTTATCATCATGTTCTCGGTTCCGCCGACAGTGACAGGCGTTCTGCTTGGACTGCTGGTGACAGGAACGACGATCAGCGTATCCGTGTTGATCGGTTACATTCTCCTGATCGGTCTGGTCGTGAACAACGCGATCGTGTTGATCGACTACATCAACCAGTTGCGGGCAAAAGGCTGGGAGCTGCGCGAAGCGATTCTGCATGCCGGACCAATCCGTCTGCGTCCGATTTTGATGACGACACTGACGACGATTCTCGCGATTGGACCGCTGGCGTTCTCGGGCGGTTCGGGTACAGAGACACAAGCTCCGATGGCCGTCACGGTTATTTTTGGTCTGAGTTTTGCCACCTTGATTACACTGGTTCTGGTGCCGGTCGTGACTGCGTGGTTTGACGATATGGGCAAAAAGCGTCGGGAAAGACGCGAGAAACGCAAAGCAAAGAAACTGTTGAAACAAAAGAAAACCGTTCCCGCTTTGGAATCGTAAGAAGCGTTTGTGGGATGAGGAGGGACATTCATGAAACTTAGCATAAAACCCGTCATTTTGGCCGTATTGGCGATCAGCCTCGTGGCAGGTTGTTCCAGCCCGCAAGCGGAACCAGCACAGCAAGAAACGGCGGAAGCGGCGGCAACACCTGTGCAGATTGAAACGGTGACGACAGGTTCTGTGACAACCGAGTCAGGTCTGACGGCCAAACTGGCACCGAGCGAAGAGGTGCAAATCTCCCCGAAAATGGGCGGGAAAATTACTTCTTTGCCTGTCAAACTCGGTCAGTATGTGACCAAAGGCCAAGTGTTGTTCAAACTGGATGAAAAAGAACTGCTCAACAGCGTCAAGCAGGCGGAAGCTGCCTACCAGCTGGCGCAGGCAAGCTTGAATCAGGCTGGAAGCAGCTCGGATCAAGGCTTGGTGCAGGCGAAAAACGGACTGAAGCAGGCGGAAGTTGCTTTGGCCGATGCCAAGGTGAACCAGCAGCGGATGAATCAGCTTTTCACGCAAGGTGCGATCTCAGCGCAGCAAATGGAACAAGCGAACATTCAGCTGACCAACGCGCAGATGGCCTATGACAACGCCCAGCAAAGCGTGCAGGTTGCCCAGCAAAAGTCCGGTGTGCAAGTATCCGCAGCATCTGCCAAACAGTCTGCTGTCAGCTTGCAAAACGCTCGCGAGCAACTGGCTAATGCGACTGTGACTTCTCCCATCAACGGATTTGTCTCCAGCGTAAGCGGAGCAGTCGGACAAATGACAGGCCAACAGCCAGTCGTCGTCGTGGTCAATACGAATCCGCTGTTGGTGAAAGCCAACCTGTCCGAAGCAGACATCACCAAAGTCAAAGTCGGGACAGTCGTAAAAGTAAACGTACAATCGACAGGCAAGACGCTTGATGCCAAAGTAACGGCGGTCAGCCCTGTGATGGATTCCGCACTCAAGGCGTATCCAGTGGAAATCAGCATCCCGAATCCTGCCAACGAGCTGAAATCGGACATGGTCGTCAATGTAACGTTCCCGTCCGAGGGAGCGAGCGAAGCGAAAGCGCTCGTCATTTCCCGCAAAGCAGTGTTTGATCGCGACGGCAAACAGTTCGTGTTCAAACTGGAGGGCGACATTGCGAAGCAGGTGGAGGTTGTCACCGGCAAATCTTCCAGCGACAAGATCGAAGTAACAAGCGGTCTGGCTGAAGGCGACAAGCTTGTCGTAACGGGAATCACTTTGCTTCAGGACGGCGGCAAGGTAAGCGTTCAGGAGTAAAGGCGGCTGTACAGCCAGCGCTTGTGCTTGTAATTCGAGTAAGGGAAGCGCGAGTGATTAACAAAAGAACGAAAAGAGGCGGATGGAAATCCGTCTCTTTTTTTTTGCATGGAACGACGAGGAGGAGCCGTCTGGGAAAGAAATTAGATTACATAACATATATTACGTAACCTTAAATGTCACGGATTTAAGGCAAAGTGTCGGTTCCACTTTTGAAGGGAGGAAAGATTCGCTACAATAAGGAATATAGTGGATGAAACAACCTTTCGGAGGTACATATGACTGGGAATCTTACGGTGTTTTTGGCGTTTGCAGCGGGTTTTCTCTCGTTTATTTCGCCGTGCTGTCTGCCGCTTTATCCGTCCTTTTTGTCCTACATAACAGGGGTTACCGTGGATGAAGTGAAGAAGGGAAGAGCGGTTTTTCAAAAGCAGGCGTTATTACATACGCTTTTTTTCATTATTGGTTTTTCGATCATTTTTATTGCCTTGGGGCTTTCTACCTCTTGGATCGGCAGCCTGTTCGTCAATCAAAAGGATCTCATCCGGCAGCTTGGCGGCATTTTGTTGGTCGTTATCGGGCTGATCATGCTGCAAGTGTTTAAAATGGACTGGATGATGCGCTCTTTCAAGGTCGATTTAAAATCAAGACCTTTGGGGTATACTGGGTCCATACTGGTGGGAATGACCTATGCTGCTGGATGGACGCCTTGTGTGGGACCAATCCTCTCCGGCATTATCGTGCTTGGGGTAACCGATCCGTCCCGGGCGTTGACGTACACATTGGCCTATACACTCGGCTTTGCCATTCCGTTTTTCGTCATGACATTCTTCATCAGTAAAGTGAAAGCGATCGTCAAATATTCGGATCAATTCATGAAAGTCGGCGGGGGCGTCATGATTTTGTTCGGCGTGCTCTTGTACACCGACAAATTGACGGACATTACTCGCGTGCTCATTCAATTGTTCGGAGGCTTTACCGGATTTTAGATCAGGTCATGCAGAGGTGACGAAATGAAAAAGCTGTTGCTGGTTGTGCTGATTGTTGCGGGAGTTGGAGCAGCTGTGTGGGAAAAGCCCCAGGAGTCAGCGCCAGTCGTAGCCAACGTACAAAAACCGGAAGTAGGCTTTATGGCGCCGTCCTTTACTTTGACCGGGCTGGACAACCAGACGTACAAAGTAGAGGGCAAGCGAAGCAAGCCTGTCGTTCTCAACTTTTGGGCATCTTGGTGCGGGCCGTGCCGGATGGAAGCGCCTGACCTGCAAAAAATGTACGAGAAGTACGGCGGGCAGATCGACATGTACGGGGTGAATGTCACGAGCAATGACAGCCCTGAGGCAGCGCAAGCGTTTGTGCAGTCCTACAAGCTGACTTTTCCCATCCCGATGGATGTCAGTGGCTCCGTGTCGAACCGCTATCTCGTCCAGGCATTTCCCACGACCTACCTGATTGACACAGAAGGAATCGTCCGCAAAAAGATTATCGGGATGATCGACGCAGGCACATTGGAGCTGGAACTTCGCCAGCTTTTGAACGGCAAAAAATAAAGAGTGGAAACCGAACCGCGGGCGACAATTTGCCTGCGGTTTTCTTTTGCTGGGCGCGCTTGGGAGTGCCTGCCTATTTTGCACAGGGTCATTCCGTTTTGTATGTTTGCCTAAAGAGCGGGGTTGTTCTCCTTCATAGACTAGAGCACCAGGGCAAAGGGAGGGGAGCGAATGGCCAAGGGCAAAGGCAAGAAAGTAAAGAAGAAAAACAGTCGGCAGCATCCCAATCAGTTGAATCTTAAAATCGTGACGTCCAGTACATGCCTGGCGTGCAAACAGCAATGCGAGCGTGGCTTGGCGTATTTGGAGCGCATGTCCCAGCCTGGTGCGATCGGAAACGGGGTTCCCTGTATTCTTACCAAACCAAAGGCGTAGAGCGAGGCAGAGGCGCCCGACGGTCAGGAGATAATCCCAGCAGATGGAGCGGCGGGGTTATCTCTTTGTGCTTTTCGGGCGCAAGCCTCTCTCTGGCGGCACAGGACGCCATGTATTATACTGGAGAAAGCGTATTTGGCACAGAAAGGAGCTGTTTTCATGCGTCCCTTGCAAATCTCACCGGACACCGCCGTTAAGCTTGCAGAAGCCCTGAACGTTCCCCTGGAGCGGCTGATGCATATGCCGCAACACATTCTTTTGCAAAAAATGATGGAACTGGCCAAGCAGGAACAGGAAACAAACAAGCAAGAACCTGACCCATCCGAGTAAGGCGAAGAGGACTTTTCGCAACCGCCGTGGAAAAGATACAAGAACAAGTCCATACATATACTGGAGGAGAGCAAATGGCTGCAAATGTCGCACACAAGTTTCGCACAGGGTTGAAACCGCAAGCTTTCATCGAAGGCATGACCAAAAATCAGGATACGTTCCAAAACTGGTCAGAGGCGTTTGCTTGGGCAGATGAACAGGACCAGGCCTTTTTTGCCTCGTTGCAGCATCGGGATGATCTGAGATGTTTGATTTTGGCAGCAGAATGGTGCGGAGATGTGGTCAGAAACTTGCCGGTCGTTCTCCACGCTTTAAAAGAAACAGAGATGCCTGTTGAAATTTTGGTCATGGAAGACCACCTCGACCTGATGGATGAGTTTCTCACGATGGGCGGTCGCGCCATTCCAGTCGTCATTTTCGCAGATACAGGCGGACACGTGCTGGCAAAATGGGGCCCGAGACCTAGCCACGTACAGGCAATCATGACAGCGTTCAAACAGCAAAACCCAGATCGCAACGCCCCTGACTACGAAGAAAACATCAAGGTCGCTCGCGCAGAAATGCTCAAACAGTACGGAGAAGGCACGGGCTACCAGCAAGTCATTGTCAAAGAACTGAGAGAGCTGCTCTCCTCGATTTAACAAACGCGAACAACATACAGGGCGGAGTCTCGGCTCCGCCTATTTTCATGCAGAGAGGCTGAGATTGGATGCATTATTACGGAAACGAAACGATCATGTCCCTGGAGCAAGTTTTGCGTCTGGAGCCTTCCGAAGTGCGGATTTTAGAGTGGGTGCGCACCTATGAATTTTTGGAAAATCGCTTTGGTGTAGATGAGTCTGTGCCTTATTTTTTGGAGATCAAATGCGAGGCAGACCACGTCATGATTCGCAAAAACCGCATCCTGGACTTTCCGGACTACTCCTGTGAGGAGCAACTTTGGCTTGGGGAGGTGGAGCAGGCGCTTGCTGTTTTTCAACAATGGGCACAAGATATTTTAAAGCATGTCGTAAGCCCGTAAGAAAATGAGAAAAACCTATTGACGAAACTTGCGGTCCATGATAGAGTAAATAACGTCGTCTCGGACAAGCGCAAGCGGTAAGGAAGAGGCGCACGTTATTCAGCTGGGGAGATAGTGAAGTGGCTAAACACGGCAGACTGTAAATCTGCTCCCTCCGGGTTCGGCGGTTCGAATCCGTCTCTCCCCACCATTGATTTTCTAGCAGAAATGTGCTAGTATGTAAATACAGTTTTCTACATGCCGGTGTGGCGGAATGGCAGACGCGCGCGACTCAAAATCGTGAGGGAAACCGTGGGGGTTCAAGTCCCTTCACCGGCACCATATCTGAAAGACGACTCTTGGAATGTTTATTCCGAGAGTTTTTTTGTTTGCTTGTGGCGGCGGTCAGAAATTTAAGTGCATAATGCATGGCGCAATAAACGCTCAAGAAATTGCTCCAAAACGTCACAAGAACCTCGTGAAACCACAAGAAACTATAGGAATCCCACATGAACTTCGAAAATTTCGCCAGATTATGGGGAGATTTGGTACAATAGTAATCGTTTACTTTTGAGTTGCTGGCAAGGGAAGAGAGGGCCGCATGAATAAGTGGGAGTACATTGTGGGAGCTGTTCTTGGTGGTATCTTTTTAGTCATATCGTATCTGATCGCGAGGTTTGTGTTCGGCTATCTTTCCTGGGCGGCGACGGGATTAGCTTTGGTGCTGCCACTCTATGCGTTTTATGCCTATATGACAAGGGTGGATGATCGCTCGACGGAAATATCGCGGTTTGTGAAAATTTCGTTTTCTGGTTCGCTCGTTTTTCTCGTTTCTTCATGGGCGTGCATCCAATATTTCGCCCCTTTTTTGGTCGCAGACATTGGCGATGTTGTCCTTCCTTATATTTACACTCTGCGGATGGCGGGAGCCTTTCTGGTGGTGTTTTTAATCGCAGGCGCATTGATTTCCAACCGCCCGCATTCGTGAGCGGGGCAGGGGTGGACAAAAGGATGGGGAGGCGGTATACTTATTATTGTTAAATATTTGAAGTGAGTAACTTTTCTCATTGTTGCGCTTGTTGCTGCAGGATGTGTGGCTTGATGGAGAAAAGTGAACTTGCGGGTGTAGTTCAATGGTAGAACTCTAGCTTCCCAAGCTAGTAGCGTGGGTTCGATTCCCATCACCCGCTCCATAGAGGTAGTGCGTGAAAACTTTGAGAGATCAAGTTTTTTTCTTTTTGTGTTTGTGTGGGCATTGGGATGAGGGGAAAAGGCAACATGTCTTGGGGATGGTCTGGGGGCAGATTTACTGAATGTTTTTCTTGGATCCAGTTTGTCCAAATTCAAGGCAGCTTTCAGGTTAAGAGTTTTTATAGGTGCGCATATATGTCTGTAATTTTTTTATAATTAAGTCGTTCCCGGAGCACTTTGAAATCAAAACCTGCTTTCATTAACAGAGATTTACAGAGTGGTAGCTGTGTGTTGCAAATCGTATAGGCGAAGGTGTTTAAAATCTGTTTCTTTTAAGAAAGTTCCTCCATGCAGCTATTGGGGTGGTATAGTAAAGGGCATTTCATTCTCCCGGAAGAAAATATTAGGGGATCTTTAGCGGAGAGAGTGTCCATCAACAGCGCAGGCCGCTGCAATGATGGAGTTTATCCGATACACATTGGGACACCGCATGACTTTTTGTAAACAGTAACAAGCGACTTTCATCTGCTCACTTGTCTGCTGATCATGACGGGTCTGTCCGGATGAACAGTAGCGAGGGAGACAGTGATTAGAATGCTTACGACAGCAGGAATCAGGTTGACAAGCAAGACGCTGGGGAAGATTTCGCCTGCTGGTCTAGCTGGATTAAGAAAATAGTAGAGAATCGCACAGAGGGCCTTTTCCAAAAGGGAGAGGGCTTTTTTGATGGGGGCTGCTGTTACGACTCCCTGTTCATCAAAAAACTTGTCATTTCAGAAAATAAACACTAGCAAAAAGCACCTGAATGATGCTAAGATTTTTATGCCCGTTGTTAAGCTCTAACTTATCATCCGTTGACTGATCGCCGTGTGCGACGAAAGCCGCCTGCACGGTGAAGGCTCGTTATAAAACCGACAGATAGAGAAGGCATAAGACGAGAATAGCGGACCAGCAGTAATTAGTGCAGCTAATTCAACAGCTGTCATTGACTCTTCGTTTGGAGAGGATTCTGTTCCACGGACGATTACAGTTACAGCAAACGATCAAAACGGCAATCCGATTCAGGGCTATCAGTTTACATTTGATATCACTTTGACTCAAAGCGATATCAATACTCCAGAAGCGTACGGGATGTTCATTGGCGGTTCTCCATCTGGCATGCCATTCACCGCAACCACGACAAACGTGATGTTGCCAGTCACTGACGCTAACGGTGAAATCACTTTCCAACTCGGGTTATTGACACAACCGCTTGAAGTTGGGGACAGTATTTCAGTTCAGATCAAAACAAATGATAATTCCACTGACATCGGAAGTGCTTTTCTGTACAGCAAATAATCCAGGTGAGTCCTTAACAGAACAGTAGTAGGGAGCTGCAATTGCGGCTCCTTTTTCTTTTGCCAACAAGACTGACAGCGCGTCCCGATCTGACCTGGGCTTTTGTTGCCACAAAGGGGGAGAAGGCGGGGAGAAACGAGGATGAAGAGAAAGACCTACCAAACAGATTACCGATATCCTGGCAGCCATCAGCAAGATCGAAACGGAAATCAAGCAGCTGATACCAAAAAAGAGAGGTTGCCAGGTTCGCACTGTTACATGAGGTGTGTTCTGGCGCCTGTTTTACTTGGCCTGCAGACTGGGGCGTATCACGGTGAAGAATTAGAAGGAGGAGGCGACGAGGGGCCTTCCGTTTGGGTTTGGAAAAGAATCTGGAAGCAGCGAGCGGAGGGAGCTTCCAATAGGCGACAGCAAGATAACACCAACAACAAAACAAACTAATTTTAATCGTAACAATGGGAAAACTACCAAGAAAACGCTGGATAGGGGAACACGCATGATATCGGAATGTAAGCGATTTTTACTCGGTAGACCCATGAAATCAAGCGAGCTTGCCGCAGAAAAGTTAAATAAAGTCAAAGCTTTGGCTGTTCTTTCATCTGATGCCCTGTCTTCTGTCGCTTACGGGACCGAACAGATTCTCATCGTGTTGATTACGTTGGGTGCGGCAGCAATGTGGTACTCTATCCCGATATCGATTGCGGTGATCGGTCTTTTGACCATACTCATTTTGTCTTACCGCCAAACCATCTTTGCCTACACAACAGGCGGCGGGGCATACATTGTCGCAAAGGACAATTTGGGAACCACTTCTGGCCTGGTTGCGGGCGGCTCATTGCTTGTGGACTACATTTTAACGGTTGCGGTTAGTACGTCTGCTTCCACAGACGCGATTACTTCGGCATTTCCCGTGCTGCATGACCATCGTGTGCTGATTGCCCTGTTCATGATTACCATCGTAACGGTACTAAATTTACGTGGAATAACAGAATCCGCAACGGTTTTAATGTATCCTGTCTATTTGTTTGTCGTCGCTATTCTTGCGTTAATTATTGGCGGCGGGTATCAATGGATCGCGGGAAATGTCCAAGCGCATCCCCCTGAATACGGGGCCGTTGTTCCGGGTATCACGTTATTTTTGCTTTTGAGGGCATTTAGCTCAGGCTGTTCGGCATTAACAGGAGTAGAAGCCGTGTCAAATGCCATTCCTAACTTCAAGGAGCCAGCACCGAAAAATGCCGCGGCTACACTTTTGCTGATGGGACTGATCCTTGGCGTCATGTTCATGGGCATTAGCTTGCTGGCGTATTTGTACGGGATTTCGCCAAGACGAGCGGAAACGGTGGTATCTCAAATCGCTTCGGCGGTTTTTGGACGTGGAATCATGTATTACTCGATTCAAACGGTCACTGCGCTTATTTTATTTCTGGCCGCCAATACGGCTTTTGCGGCCTTTCCGTTACTCGCCTTTATGTTAGCCAAAGACAGATTTATGCCAAATATGTTCATGGTCCGGGGAGATCGTCTTGGGTTTTCAAACGGGATCATCTTTTTGGCGATCCTTTCCGCCATTTTGGTGATTGCTTTTGAAGGAGAAACGGAAAACCTCATTCCTTTGTATGCGCTAGGGGTCTTTATCCCGTTTACTTTGTCACAGGCAGGTATGATGAAACGCTGGATTTCGAAAAAGCCGCCAGGGTGGCTGACGCCTTTTCTCATTAATACGTTGGGAATGCTAACGACGTTGACGATTTGCCTGATCTTTTTGATGACGAAACTGTCGCAAGTATGGTCGATTTTTGTATTCCTTCCTATCGTTATTTTCATCTTCCGGAAAATTAACCAGCATTATCGAGAGCTGGCAGATGAGTTGCGACTTGATATCCAAACAGAAAAACCCGATCCAAAAGGGAGCGTCATCGTGATTCCGGTGGCCGGGATTTCGCAGGTGGTTAAAAATACGATTAGTTATGCTCAGTCCCTGTCAGACGACATTGTCGCTGTCTACGTCGGGTTCAGCGATGAAGACATGAAAAAAATGGAGGAGAAGTGGGCGCTGTGGAATCCCGGAGTGCGCTTGATTATCTTGCGTTCGCATTATCGCAGTATTATTAGGCCTCTGTTTAAGTTTATTGACACGGTGGAGTGGAAAAAGGCAGAGACGGATCATGTGACTGTCATGATTCCGCAGTTTATTACGAAGCGCTGGTGGCATAATTTGTTGCATAACCAGACGAGTTTATTGATCCGAGCGTATTTGTTCGCCCGCCAAGATGTAAAAATCGCTACAGTTCCGTATCGATTAAAGAAATGAAGTACAGAGTAATTGCTGCATGCATCCGATGAAAAACCTTGAGAGATCAAGGTTTTTCTTTTTGTGTTTGTGTGGCGATGAACATGGGCAGGCAAAAATCGCGCTTGGCGATATCGTGGACAAGGGCGTTGAGCTTTTGCTGCGCGACAAATCGCAGGCAAAAATTTTGCCCGATCCCCAGGCGTAATCTCTTTTTTGTGGGCGGTTGTCTTGCGAGCACCCACCCGTTCCCATGCACTTGATCGGTAGCCAAAAACAGCTTCATCCAGTATAATAATGAGAATAATTATCATTGAACTGGATGAATTTGGGCTTGAGGTGCATGCAAAATGAGTGCGGCAAACTTCCATGACAACTTTCAGTCTTATGTAGAGCGGCTCGGCGTACAAGCGCCTCACGGAAACGAGCAGGATCCAGCCACTGTGCCCGCAAGCGACGGAGAAGGCTATATCCGCCGGGTGATCCCGCGCAACGATATCGAGCTTGTGGTCGCGAAGCACGCCTTTTATCGCGAGCAGCAGCTTTCGGTGCAAACGACAGCCCCGATGGTGGAGCTGAATTTTTGCATGCAAGGCGCTCGTGCCCTGCATATCAAGGGCAGACAGCATGAGTTTACGACCGGAACGTGCTCGCTGCAATTCATGGGGCAGTTTGAGGCGGCTTTCGAATACAGGCGGGACGATCCGTTTTACATGCTGGGCATCGGGATTCCGGTGACGACCTTCCGCGAGTTCATGGCCGACGCGGAAGGGGGGACGGACGTAGAGTTCTCGCAAGTTCTCGGGCAGTCGCCTTTTCGGATTTGGCAAGAAAAAATCTCGCCGGCGGCTACGGTTGTCGCCGAGCGCTTGATTCAGGGAGCGTTGCAGCCGCGAACGAGGAATCTGGAGCTGCAATGCGGGGCTTTGGAGCTTTTCTCGATGGCTTTTCGTTCTTTTTTGACGGAATCAAACCCGGAGGCGGACAGTCTCTCCAAAAGCGATCGGGAAAAAATCCGGCTGGCGAGAGACATTGTCGTGGAAAACATGGCAGAGCCGCCGTCGCTGCTTGCCTTGTCCCGCATGATCGGCTTGAACGATTACAAGCTGAAGGTCGGCTTCAAGGCTATGTACAACAACACAGTGTTCGGCTTTTTGCGCGAAAAACGGCTGGAGAAGGCGTGGCAGCTGCTCCAGTCGGGCGACATGAACGTCACCGAGACGGCAAGCGCTGTCGGTTACTCGAATACGAGCTACTTCGCCGAAGCGTTTCGGGAGAAGTACGGAGTGAATCCGGGAGCTTTTGTCAGACAGACAGCCGCTTGGGCGAAGCAGTAAAAAGGATAGGGATGAGCAGCCGTTCGATGCCTAACATGTGGGCGTCGGGCGGTTTTTTTCGTGCAGCGAGGCTCGTCCCGGTTTTTTTGTGAAAAGGATATCCGTACAACCAGCAAAGTAGTCCGTCTGGTGGTGGAACGGACTGGCGATGTTTAGTATCTTACCTTTTAGTGATAATGATATTCATTCACATATTATCATGTGTATTTCCTGCCAGATGAAGGATCGACACAAAAAGGAGAGAGACAAGCGCATGGCAAAAAATGCCTCATTTTGGTTCAAACTTGTGTTCCTCGCGGCTTTGCTCGTGACAGGATGCAGCAGCAACGGAAGCAGCGAGAAAGCAACGCTAGGGGAGCAAAGCAACCAGACAGCCACTACTGCGGCCGCGACCACGCAGGATAACACCGCAACCGCAGTCGCCTATCCGAAAACAATCAAGCATTTGGCTGGCGAAACGGTCATTCCGCAAAAGCCGTTGAAAATCGCCACGCCGTACATTGCCTTCGTGGATTATCTCGCGGTTTTGGACGAGTATCCGATCGCCGCACAAGGCGTGGCGACGATCCAGCGCAATTTTCCCGTCCTGAGCAAGCGGTTGGAAAACAAAGACATCGCGGATCTCGGCATGGAGGTCGATCTGGAAAAGCTGCTGGCGATGGCGCCGGACGTAATTATCGCGGCGAATGACATGACAGATCAATACGAAAGCTTGTCGCGGATCGCACCGACCGTCATCCTTCCCCAGGCTGGCGATTGGCGCGAGACGTTGGAACAAATCGCACAGGTCATCGGCAAGGAAGACAAGGCGAAGAGCGTCTTGGCGGATTTCGACCGCAAATCGGCGGAATACAAGGAGAAGCTGGCGTTTCGCAGTCAGGAGTCGGTCATGTTTGTGATGTACAATGAAAAAGATACGTTCACGACATGGAACGACGGACGGTTTGACCCGTTTTACGTCGGCCTCGGTCTGAAACGCGTGGATGGCAACCAGGCACAAGGGCAGCTTTCCATTGAAAGTCTGGCCGCTTTGAACCCGGATCATCTGTTTGTGATCAACAACTGGCAAACGCCGATCGCCGGAGGAGTCAAAGCTGCTCTGAAAGATAACAAAGTGTGGAACAGCCTGAACGCGGTGAAAAACAATCATGTGTACGAGCTGAAAGACCCGTCTTTGCCTGGCCCGATGGCGCTTGCCAAAATCCAGGGGATCGAAGACATCATGCAGGCGATGGGCCAGTAATCTTTTGACCGAATCGCGTCCGCTCTCGACGTGAACCAGCGAAAGCGCTATTGCCCAGGCAGTGGCGTTTTCGTTTTTGGCTTTTGCTTTTCGCCTATATTCGGTACACTTGTTTTAATTCAACTGGACTGGAAATGGAGTGGAACGAGCCGTGGCCAAGCAAGGAAAAACGAATGCGATGCGAATCTTGGAGAAAGAAAAGATCGAATACGCCATGCTGACCTACCAGACGGACGACGGAAAAATTGACGGAATTTCCGTGGCGCAAAAAATCGGCAGGGAAGCGGGTGTCGTCTACAAAACATTGGTTTCCCAAGGGACGAGCCGTGCTTACTACGTATTCGTCATTCCCGTGGAAGCCGAGCTGGACTTGAAAAAGGCGGCAAAAGCGGTTGGCGAGAAAAAAATCGAAATGATCCCGGTGAAGGACATTACCGCTGTAACCGGGTACGTGCGCGGCGGCTGTTCGCCCGTGGGGATGAAAAAACTGTTCACGACGATCGTCGACAGCAGCGCCGAACAGATGGGGCGGATCATCGTCAGCGGCGGACAGATCGGCATGCAGATTGAGCTGGATGTGGCTGGCTTGCTCCAAGCGACAAAAGGGCGGCTGGCTGACGTTTCCGGAGCGCCAAGTGAATAAAAGGCTTTTGTCTTGTCTGGATTTCCAAAACCTCATTGACACATCGGAATAATAGTAATAATCTAAACGGAGAAAATCTGTTACCGCCGATTGGTCAACCAAAGGCTCCTGTTCGCTACAGGGGCCTTTTTGCGTCCAAAAAAAGCGGGTAACACCAATGCCGACGGTGTAGGATTGAGGAGGAGAGACGATGGGACAAAAAAGACAGCTAAAGCTCGGAGCCATGATCCACGGGATCGGCGGCCATATGGGAGCATGGAGGCACCCGGATGTGCAGGCGGATGCGAGTGTCAGCTTCGCTTTTTACAGCCAGCAAGCGCAAAAGGCAGAGGCGGGGAAGTTTGATCTCGTCTTCGTCGCGGATGGCTTGTATATTAACGAAAAATCGCTGCCGCATTTTTTGAACCGCTTTGAGCCGATTTCGATTTTGGCGGCTTTGGCCGGGGTCACGGGAAAGATCGGATTGGTGGGCACGGTGTCGACTTCCTACAGCGAGCCGTTTACGGTAGCCCGGCAATTCGCCTCGCTCGATCTGATCAGCGGCGGCCGCGCAGGCTGGAACGTAGTCACTTCTCCCTTGGAAGGGTCAGCGAAAAATTACGGCAACAAACCGCACCCGGACCACGCCTTGCGCTACCGGATCGCCGAGGAGTACTTGACGGTGGCAAAAGGACTGTGGGATTCGTGGGAGGACGACGCCTTCGTGCGGGACAAACAAACAGGCGTCTTTTTCGATCCGGCGAAAATGCATCGCTTAGATCATCAAGGGGAGTTTTTTGCTGTGCAAGGCCCGCTCAATATCGCCAGGTCCAGTCAAGGGCAACCCGTTATTTTTCAGGCAGGCTCCTCAGAAAGCGGCAAAGAGCTGGCAGCCAAGTCTGCGGACGCCGTCTTTACCGGGCAGGAAACGCTTGAGGACGCCCGGCGTTTTTATCGGGAAGTAAAAGAGCGGGCGGCAGCCTATGGCCGAAGCGAAGACGACATCCTGATTTTCCCCGGGATCAACCCGATCATCGGCAAAACGCCAGAGGAAGCCAGGCGCAAGCATGCGGAGCTTGCCAGTCTGATCGGCATTGAGCAGGCGCTGCATTATTTGGGCCGATTTTTTGACCACCATGATTTCTCCCAATATCCGCTGGACGAACCGTTTCCAGAGCTGGGCGAGGTAGGCAGCAACAGCTTCCGTAGCACGACAGACAAAATCAAGCAAAAGGCGAGGGAAGAAAACTGGACGCTGCGCCAAACCGCGCTCTACACGGCGACACCGGAAGGCGAGTTCATCGGCACTCCCGAGCATATTGCCAATCTGATTGAGCATTGGTTTTTGCAAAAAGCGGCAGACGGATTCATTGTTCAGGCGAATGTCCCGCGTGCCTTGGACGATTTCGTCGAGCTGGTCGTCCCGATTTTGCAAGAGCGAGGCTTGTTCCGCACCGAATATGAGGCGGACACGCTGCGCGGTCATCTCGGGATTTCTGTTCCCGCCAATCGCTATGCGCTGGAACAAGGCAAAAAGCCGGATGCAGCAGACGTCCATTATTCGTAAAGCACAAAGCATCTGCCGATGGAAAAGAGCTAATCAGGACATGAGTCTGCGGGAGCATTTCATTCAGCCCCGCAGGCTTTTTTCATGGCAAAAAAAGCTCCTTCTCGCGCCAAAGGCATCAGAAGGAGCTTTTCCATCGATGGAGATAAGGCAAGGCAAGGCGTATTCCTATTACTTGACCGTTAATTCAAGAAAGGCTTCCTGCAACAGTTCGTAAGACAGCAAACGCTTCTGGAATGGCTTGATCGGGGTATGGATGATCAATTCCTCTACCTGATGCTTGGAAGCGATGGCCAACAGCTTTTCGCGCACCGACTCTTTTGTGCCGGCAATGACATTCGCTTCCTTTACTTCAATCGTGTAGTCCTCGTCGGATTGCTGCCCATACTCTTCCGCCTTTTTCAAACTCGTGACCGTGACGATTTTCCCGCTTTTCAGATGAATTTTGGCCACTTTCGTATCGGCGGCAAGCTGGGCGGCTTCTTCCTCGCTTGGCGCGACAATGACGGAAACAGCCAGGATCGCAAGCGGAGTGGCCCGTTTGCCAGGGCGAAACTGCTGTCGGTACGCGGCAAAGGCGGCTTGGCAAACCGTCTCGTCCTGGTTGATAAACAGCGCGAACACATACGGGACTCCGCGCTCTGCGGCAAGCTGTGCGCTGGCTACGCTCGTGCCCAGCAAGTAGATCCCGACTGGCTCATCCGGAATCGGCACTGCTTTCAAGCCGTACAGCGGGTGTGCCGGATGAAGCTCGTCGTGCAGGAACAGCTCAAGCTCCGCCAACTTTTCTTCGAGAGAGGAGCCGGATGCTCCCGGCTGCTGCAACGCCTTGGTCGAGAGCGGCAGTCCACCCGGCGCGCGGCCGATCCCGAGATCGATCCGCCCCGGAGCGAGAGAAGCGAGGACGTGAAAATTTTCCGCTACTTTATAAGGACTGTAATGCTGGAGCATGACGCCGCCTGAGCCGATGCGGATGCGGCTTGTTTTGGCCAACAGATGAGCGATCAGCACCTCCGGCGATGAGCCGACGACATGATCGAGGTCGTGATGCTCCGCCACCCAGAACCGATGATAGCCCCACGCTTCCGCCTTTTGCACCAGTTCAATCGTGTGCTGGAAGGCTTCTGTTGCTGTTTCTCCTTCTTGAATCGGACTTTGATCGAGAATGCTCAAAGTAAGTGCCACGGTTTCTCTCCCCTAACGATGCGATTCTAAGGTCAAGCAAACACAAAAAGCCCCTTGCAAGCAAAAATCGCGAAGGGGCTTCTGGTGGTCCAGTCAGCTTATTTCCTTAGTTGTTTACTCGGATTTTAACGATAACGTATGCCGCTGTCAATGCAATCGTGAAAAATGCCTGCAGACCGTACGTTGAATTTACGCAGAAAAAATCCGTTGACGAAACAGATTGGGGATGATAATATCCCTAGTAATCCGATAAGAATTTAAAAAGTCATCGACCAGACCACTGGAGAGGCTTCCTGCTTGGCATCATACAGCAGGAAGTCTTTTTGTTTACCGGAGACGGAGAGAAAAAGCAGCGAGAAGATAGGGAGGGAATGGAAGTGTCTGATGGACAGGAGAAAAAAGTCGTCGTGTGGGGGCGAGAAGGTTGCTCCTATTGTGAAAATGTGAAAGCTATTTTGGAAACGAACAACCAGCTGTACGAATGGATCAATGTAGCAGGAAAAGACGTGTTGCGCGACGTTTTGGAAGTCAAGTACGGCACGCGCTTGATTCCGCTGGTGGAGATTGGCGGCGAGGGGAAATATGAAGCCTTGCTCTACAACCAGCTGGATCGGCTGGAGTCACTCCTGGATCGTTAGTTCGTTAGTTGCTTCCCGGCCCGAACAACCGCACAAAAGACAAAAGGCAGCGGAAGCAACTTCCCATAACCGGATCGATAAGGCGACAGACCGCTTGCGGTCACATTCCTTTTCAGGAAAAAGTCCC
The DNA here is from genome assembly GCF_013284375.2 of Brevibacillus sp. HD3.3A. Lineage (NCBI taxonomy): Bacteria > Bacillati > Bacillota > Bacilli > Caryophanales > Paenibacillaceae > Brevibacillus > Brevibacillus sp. HD3.3A. The sequence goes on along the minus strand of NZ_CP085874.1, from coordinate 3,425,751 downwards.
GACGTGTTTCCAAAGAAAAAGTCAGCTTGGCTAGGAGGAGATTGGATGGGAATCGGAGCGGCGGTTTGGAAGGAGCAGTCGCCGGCTGGCAGCCCGAGCGAGGCGAAAGAGGGCATGATCGCTTTTCAGCAAGTAAGCAAAACGTTTGAAAGCGGCGGCAAAACCGTCGAAGCGTTGAAAGACGTCACGCTCACGGTGGAAAAAGGCGACATTTTTGGCGTCATCGGCTTTAGCGGGGCAGGAAAAAGCACCTTGCTGCGCACCGTCAATTTGCTGGAGCGTCCCACAGCTGGCTCCGTCATTGTCGACGGAAAAGACTTGAGCAAGCTTTCGGTCAAAGAGCTGAGAAGCGTCAAGAAAAACATCGGCATGATTTTTCAGCAATTCAATCTGCTGGAGACCAAAACCGTGTTTGACAATGTAGCGATGCCGCTGGTGCTCGGCGACACGCCGAAAAAACAGATTCGCGAGCGAGTCGACGAGCTGCTGTCTTTCGTCGGTTTGACGGACAAAGCGGGCAGTTACCCGAACCAGCTCTCCGGCGGCCAGAAGCAGCGTGTCGGGATCGCCCGTGCCCTTGCGACCAACCCGTCGATTTTGTTGAGCGACGAGGCGACATCCGCACTCGACCCGCAGACGACCGAATCGATCTTGCAACTGTTGCAGCGCGTGAACAAAGAGTACAACATCACGATCTTGATGATCACGCATGAGATGAACGTCATCAAGGAGATTTGCAATCGCGTGGCCGTCATGGAGCACGGGGCGGTTGTCGAGCAAGGCAGCGTCCTCGATGTTTTTGCCAATCCGCAGACGGAAGTGGCACGCAATTTTGTCAAATCAGTCGTGCGCGATGATATTCCGCCAAGCGTGCACAAGCTGCTCGCAGCCAAACGGGGCAAGTCGAAAATTATCAAGATTCACTTCATCGGCGAAAGTACGGGACAGCCGATGCTCTCCCAGGTGGCGAAACGATTCAACAGCGACGTGAATGTACTGTTTGGCAGCATTACAGAGCTTGCGGGCGTGCCTTTTGGCAATCTGATCGTGGAGCTTGCCGGCAACGAAGCGGACATAGCCCGCGCGTATCACTACATTCAGCAACAAAATGTGACGGTGAAGGAGATTGTTTCGTGATGGAAGTCAGTTCTGAGCAAGTTTTTCAGGCGCTGTATGAAACGGTCTACATGGTAAGCGTGTCACTGGTGTTTGCGACCGTGATCGGTTTGCCGCTCGGCATTTTGCTCGTCGTCACCAGAAAAGGGCACATTTTGGAAAATACGGCGATCTTCTCGGCCTTGAATCCGGTGATCAACGTGCTGCGTTCTGTGCCGTTCATTATTTTGCTGGTGGCGATTATTCCGTTCACACGTCTGGTGGTGGGAACGTCCATCGGGACGACTGCGGCGATTGTTCCGCTCGTGATCTACACGGGGCCGTACATCGCCCGCTTGGTGGAAAACTCGCTGCTGGAAATCAACCCCGGCATTATTGAAGCAGCCGAGGCGATGGGAGCGACTCCGCTGCAAATCATTTTCCGCTTCCTCATTCCCGAGACGCTCGGGTCTTTGATCCTCAGCATTACGACTGCAACGATCGGACTGATTGGTGCAACGGCGATGGCCGGAGCGGTTGGCGGCGGAGGAATTGGCGACCTGGCGATTACATACGGGTACCAACGTTTCAGCACGATCACGATTGTGGCAACGGTCATCATTTTGGTCGTGCTCGTCCAGGGTATTCAATCATTGGGCAACGTGTTCGCCCGGAAAATTCGCCGAAACTAATCGAAACCTCGCAAAAGACAGGAGAGAAACCAACGATGAAAAAGCTCGCCATTTCCATACTGCTGACCCTCGTGACGATTGTCGCCGCAGGGTGCGGAAGCGCAGCAGACCAAAAAAGCTTGAAAATCGGGATTCGCGGCTCGGAATCGCGGACGTGGGAGTTTGTGAAGGAGCAGGCTGCCAAACAGGGGCTTGCCATCGAACTGGTGCAATTCAATGCCAACGTCAACCCGAATACGGTGCTGTTGGAAGGCGAGATCGACGCCAACGCTTTCCAGCACGTCGCTTTTCTCGATCAGTTCAATACGAAAAACAACTCGGAAATCGTTCCCGTCGGCTCGACGATCATCGCGCCGTTGGGCATTTACTCCGACAAGTACAAAAAAATCGAAGAAATTCCGGACGGGGCAAAAATCGCCCTGCCGAACGACGATTCCAACTGGGGCCGCTCGCTGCTTTTGCTCCAGGAAGCGGGCTTGATCAAAGTCGTTGACAACTTTGACGGCTTCGGCGGCCAAGACAAAATCAAAGAAAATCCGAAAAAGCTGGAAATAGTTCCGGTCGATCCGGCGACTACGCCGCGCGTCATGAAAGACGTGGCCGCTTCGATCATCAACAACGGGACGGCGGTCGAAGCGGGCTTTTTGCTCAAAGACTCCATTTTTCACGAAAGCAAAACCGCCAAGCCGTACATTAACGTGATCGCGACCACCAAGCAAAACGAGAACCGCGAAGAGTTGAAAAAGCTGGTCGCCGTGTACCAATCGAAAGAAGTATCGGATTTTATCACCCAGACTTACAAAGGAAACTACATTCCGACACAAGTGACGGTCGAGGAGCTGAAAAACTTCAAAGACGCGTTTAAAAGCAAGCCGTAAAGCCGTTTGAACAGCAAAGCAGCAAATTTTATTTCAGGAGGAAGGGGAGCAGTGCCATGCCGCAAAAAAGACAGATTCACTTGTCCGCCTATCTGGTAGGGACCGGGATTCACGTCGCCTCCTGGCGTCTGCCGGAAGCGCGAAAAAATGCCAGCATTGACATCGAATACTACAAATATTTGGCGCAGACAGCCGAGCGGGGCAAGTTCGACATCGCATTCATCGCGGATAGCCTGGCGGTGAACGAAGACTCGCACCCGAATATTTTGAACCGTTTCGAGCCGACGACATTGCTCGCCGCACTCGCTGGCGCGACCAGTAAAATCGGCTTGGTCGCCACGGCGTCGACGACGTATTACGAACCGTACAACCTCGCGCGCCTGTTCGCCTCCGTCGACCACATCAGCAACGGCCGCGCGGGCTGGAACATGGTGACGACCGGAGACGCTACCGGGGAGACGGGACGCAATTTCAGCCGCAATAACCACCTGGAGCACGATCACCGTTACGAGTGGGCTGAGGAGTTCATCGATGTCGTTCAAGGCTTGTGGGATTCCTGGGAAGACGACGCTTTTGTCCAGGACAAGGAAACGGGCGTCTTTTTCGACCCGAATAAGCTGCATCGACTCCATTACAAAGGGACGTACTATTCGGTCCAGGGGCCGCTGAATATCGGCCGATCGAAACAGGGGCAGCCCGTTATCGTGCAGGCAGGCGCGTCTGAGCCAGGACAAAGGCTGGCAGCGCGTACCGCCGAAGTGGTCTTCTCGCATGTCAAAGATTTTGAACGCGCCAAAGCGTTTTACCGCAGCTTGAAAAGCAAGCTGGCCGATTACGGCCGCACGCCTGACCAGCTGCATATTTTGCAAGGCATTTCGCCGATTGTCGCGGATACGAAGGAAGAAGCGGAAGCGATCCACCGCCGTCTGCACGACTTGCTTTTGCCGGAGCAAGGGCTGCGCTTTTTGTCCGGCTACTTGGGCAAGGTCGATTTCAGCAAACACTCGCTGGACACCCCGGCAAAAGAAGTGGAGTTCCCGCAAGACAACGGGATTCAAAGTCATTTTGAGTGGATGACAGATTTGATCCGCCAAAAAAATCCGACTTTGCGCGAGTTGTACGCCCTGCTCGAAGGCGGCCCCAATCGCGAGCTGATCGGCACGCCGGAACAAATTGCCGACGTGCTGGAAAAGTGGTTTACCCAAGGGGCGGCAGACGGCTTCATGTTCATCGCTCCAGTTTTGCCGCAAGGTTTGGAAGCTTTCGTGGACAAAGTCATCCCGCTGTTGCAGGAAAGAGGCTTGTATCGCCACGATTACGAGGGCGATACGCTGCGGGAGCATCTCGGGCTGGAAAAACCGTACAACCGCTTGGCCGTGCGCAGCCGGGCATTAAGCGAAGTCGAGTCCTGAACGTAGCAGCAGGTCAGGTGACAGAAGAAAGGAGAGGTTCAGGATGAGCACAGAAACGCAGGAGCTGACACGAACCGATTGGGAGCAAAAGCTGATCGCGATTCGCAGACAGTTGCATCAATACCCGGAAGTGGCCTACGAAGAATTTGAAACGACCCGTTCGATTCGGGAGTGGCTGACAGAAGCGGGGATTCGCCTGATCGAGCTGCCGCTGGCAACAGGTGTCGTGGCGGAAATCGGGGGCAAAAACGCTGGCCCTGTGATCGCCTTGCGCGCCGACATCGACGCGTTGCCGATTCAGGAGGAGACGGGGCTGCCCTATGCCTCGACCATCGTCGGAAACATGCACGCTTGCGGGCACGACTTTCACACCGCCGTCATCCTGGGCGCTGCTTTTTTGCTAAAGCAGCAGGAGGAAAAGTTGCCCGGAACGGTGCGTCTGCTGTTTCAGCCGGCAGAAGAAAAAGGTACGGGAGCGGCGCTTTTGATAGAAAAGGGCACTTTGGACGGCGTGACGGCGATCTTCGGGCTGCACAACAAGCCTGATCTGGAAGTCGGGACCGTCGGGATCAAGCCGGGAGCGTTGATGGCGAGTGTCGATGGCTTCGATATCGAGGTGGAAGGGCTTGGTACGCATGCGGCAATTCCTCACGCCGGAATCGATCCGATTGTCGCCGCATCGCAGATCGTGACCGCGCTGCAAACGATTGTCAGCCGCAACGTCAGCCCGCTGGAAAATGCGGTCGTCAGCGTGACGACGATCCACGGAGGGACGACCTGGAACGTGATCCCGGATAAGGTCGCTCTCGGCGGCACAGTCCGTACGTTTCAGGAGGAAGTCCGGCAGAAAATCCCGGGGCGCATTCGGGCGATCATCGAGGGAGTCGCCGCGGCATACGGGGCGAAAGTGAGCCTGCGCTGGTTCAAAGGCCCGCCTTCCGTGCAAAACGACGGCCCTTTGACCAAACTGGCGGCCGAAACAGCGGAGAAGCTCGGCTTGCAAGTCGTCACGCCTGAGCCGTCCGCCGCAGGGGAAGATTTCGCCTATTATCAGCAAAAAATTCCCGGCGTGTTCGTTTTCGTCGGAACATCCGGGACAAACGAATGGCATCATCCCGGATTTACCGTAGATGAACGGGCGATTGCGATCAGCGCGAACTATTTTGCCGAGCTGGCCTGGCGTGCTCTGAAAGGCGGGTGAGAGTAGCAGATGATCCACATTAGCAACTTGAGCAAATCATACAAAACCGCCAAAGGCGTCATTCCCGTTTTGCAAAACATCGATCTGTTCATCCCCAAGGGCGACATCTTCGGAATCATCGGCTTTTCCGGGGCGGGCAAATCGACCTTGATCCGTTGCTTGAATCGGCTGGAAGAGCCGGATTCGGGCACCATCGAGATCGGGGGAAAAGTGATTACCGATTTGCCGGAGAAGGAGCTGCGGCAGGCGCGGCAAAAAATCGGCATGATTTTTCAGCAATTCAACCTGCTTGACGCGCGCACCGTTTTTCAAAATGTCGCTTTTCCGCTGGAGGTGGCGGGGCATCCGAAGCCGTTCATCCGCGCCCGGGTCCGAGAAATTCTCGACCTGGTGCAGCTTGGCGACAAGGAGAACGTCTATCCGTTTCAGTTGAGCGGCGGGCAAAAGCAGCGCGTCGGCATCGCCCGCGCGCTCGTCAACCAGCCTGATCTGTTGCTCAGCGACGAAGCGACATCCGCTCTCGATCCGCAGACGACTTATTCCATCCTGGAGCTTTTGCGCGAGATCAACCGCCAGCTCAAGCTGACGATCGTGCTCATTACCCACGAGCTGGACGTACTCCAGCATGTGTGCAACAACATGGCGGTAATTGAAAATGGCCGGATCGTCGAAACCGGGACGGTGGAGAAATTTTTCCTCAACCCGGAAAGCGACACGGCGAAGCGCTTCGTCCATATTATCGATCATTACCGGGAGAAGCGGAGCGTAATGGAAGGAGTCGGGGCAGGCATATGAACAACGATCTGATTGACTTGCTCTGGGAAGGGCTATTGGAGACGCTTTACATGGTTTTTTGGTCGTCTTTGTTTGCGCTCGCGATGGGCGTCGTGCTGGGAGTCACGCTAGTTGTTACCGACAAAGGAGGCATTCTCGAAGCGCCAAAGCTGAACAAGGTCATCAGTACCGTAATTAACGGTGTCCGCTCTCTTCCATTGATCATTTTGATCGTCCTGCTGTTGCCTTTGTCGCGCCTGATCGTCGGTACGACGCTTGGGCCAACGGCGGCGATTGTCTCCTTGTCGATCGGTGCCGCTCCTTTTCTCGGACGAATTATCGAAAGCGCGTTGAAAGAAGTGAGCGCCGGGAAGATTGAGGCCGCCAAGGCGGTCGGGGCTACTCCGTTCACGATCATTTTTCGCGTGCTGATTCCCGAGGCGATGCCAGCCCTCGTGCGCGGAATTACGATCGGAATTATCGGGATCACCGAGTTTACGGCCGTAGCAGGGGCGATTGGGGCAGGCGGGCTTGGCAGCCTGGCGATCCGTTTCGGCTATCAGCGCTTTCGCGAGGATGTGCTGATCGCCACGGTCCTGCTCATTATTTTGCTCGTGCAAATCATTCAATGGTCGGGCGATTTGCTCGTCAAATCGATCAACAAGAAGCGGTACAAATTCGAATAAAGCCAGCGTGAGCGAAAAAAATCAGAGATTCATCACTAGAGGAGTGGAACGTATGAGAAAAAAAGGTCTTGGGGTCATTTTTAGTGTACTTGTCGCATTCAGCATGGTAGCAGCAGGGTGCGGCTCAGGTTCCGGTTCCGGCGCATCGGGCAGCCAGTCGTCCAGTTCGGCTCCCGCAGCACCAGCCCAGTCCGGCTCCGGGCAGGCGGCAGAACCAGCCAAAGAAGTCACCTTGAAGGTTGGCGCAGCCCCTGTCCCGCACGCGGAAATTTTGGAGTTCGTGAAGCCAAAGCTGAAAGAGCAGGGCGTGAATTTGGAAGTCGTCGTTCTCGATGACGAGGGACAGCTGAATCCGGCTTTGCAAGACAAGCAGATTGACGCGAACTTTTTCCAGCACGTCCCGTATTTGGATTCGATCAAAACCGAAAAAGGCTATGACTTTGCGGTGACGACAAAAGTTCACGTAGAACCGATCGGATTTTACTCTGACAAGCTCAAATCCAAGGACGAGATTCAGGAAGGGGCGAAGATCGGCATTCCGAACAACCCGTCCAACGAATACCGCGCGTTGATCTTGTTGCAGGAACAAGGCTGGATCAAGCTGAAAGACGGTCTGACAACCTATCAGGCGACGCCAAAGGATATCGCGGAGAATCCGAAAAAACTGGAGTTCATCGAAGCGGAAGCGTCCACATTGCCGCGAGTTTTGCCCGACCTCGCTGGCGCGGTGATCAATACAAACGTCGTGCTGGAAGCGAAAATCGATCCGAAGAGCGCTCTGTTCCGGGAAGGGGCGAACTCGCCATACGCCAACGTGATTACGGTTCGCAAAGGCGACGAAAACCGGGACGAGATCAAAAAGCTGGATGCCGTTCTTACTTCACCTGAGGTCAAAAAGTTCATCGAAGACAAATACGGTGTCGCTGTCGTTCCCGCTTTTTAACTGGTCCGGGAGAAGGGAGCAAGTCGACCATGAAGGAAAATCAGCGAGCAAAAGCCATTCGCATCCGCGATGCACGAGGCGAGGATCAGGAGCAGATCAAACAGCATTTGCTCGAAGCGTACACGCAGTACGAGCAGCTGCTGTCGGTAGAGCGATGGACGCGCTACAAGCAGGAGATCGAAGAATCCGCGCAAGGACGCCAGACGATTGCTTTTCTTGTTGCAGACTGGGGCGATGAAATCGTCGGCAGCGTCCAGTTGTTCGCTTCGGCGCAGTCGGCCTACAATCGGCCTGAGCTGGAAATTCATACGCCGATCATCCGTTTTCTGGCCGTATCGCCAAAAGCGAGAGGAAACAGAATCGCCGAACGGCTGATCGAGGAAGTCGTCCGGCGCTCCCGCGACCTGGGAGCGGCGACCTTGCACCTGCACACGACAGACATGATGGCGGCGGCCGTCAAGCTGTACGAGCGACTCGGATTCGCTCGTGCAGTCGAGAAAGACTTTTTCAACGGGGAAACACACGTCAAAAGCTACTGGCTGCGGCTGGGCGAGGCGAGGGTGGGCTGACGCAGGCAAGCTGAGCAACCAACATAGCGTGTTAGGGAGCGAGTGCTTCGTATCCGGCACCAAATAGCGTGCCAAGGAGTCTTACTCCCAGCCAACACCAAATAGCGCGAAGCTGCGATTATCCCCCATCCCGCACATATGAAAGCCCTGATGAGAGCAAGTCGTCATCAGGGTTGTTTTTTTGCCTGTCTCATTACGTGGGTCAGCTGTACTTGCTCAGCACATCGAAAAATTCCTTTAAAAAGTGGTAAAACAGCTTTTCCGAAGGGGGCAGCTCCCGGTTGTTCGGGATGATGATGCCGACCGTACGCTGGACGAGCGGCTCGCTGATCGGAATTTTGACAGTCTCGCGCGGCACGTTATCCGTCAAGGTCAGCTCAGGCAAAAGCGTGACGCCAAGCCCTGCAGCGACGAGTCCCTTGATCGCGTCAATATCCTCCCCTTCGAAGGCGACTTTGGGAGCGAAGCCCATTTGCGAACAGGCGTTGACCGCGATATTTCGCAAAATAAAACCGGGCGGGAACAGGACGAACGTATCTTCCTGAAGCTGATTCAGTCGCAAATTCGGCTGTTTGGCGAGCGGATGTCTCGCGGGCAGCAGCGCGACGATGTTTTCGGCGAAAAAAATATGGCTGCGCACGTTTTTTTCCTGGGTCGGAACCGGGCCGAGAAAAGCCAGGTCGATCTCGCCGTTGATGACGGAGTCGATCAGCCCCTGATAAGAGCCTTGCTTCAACTGAAAGCCGATATCCGGGTACCTTGCGCGAAAGCCGGAAATGACCGTTGGCAGCGGATTGGCAGCCAGACTGCTCGTAAACCCGACGCGGATCGTCCCGCGCTCCGGATCGAGAAATTCGTCAATTTTTTGCTTGGCTTTTTCGATTTCGCTCACAGCCATTTCCATGTGTTGCAAAAAGATTCTGCCTACGGCTGTCAGCTTGACGTTGCGGCCTTCGCGGATAAACAGGGAGACGCCAAGCTCTTCCTCCAGATTGGCGATCTGCCGGCTCAGCGCAGATTGGGCCACGTGCAAGTTGTGCGAAGCTTCAGTGAAATGCTCGCGTTTGGCTACTTCAATGAAGTATTGAATCTGTCGAAGCTCCATGAAGACCCCCCATTCCCGATCAATCTCGTTTTGAGATTAATATTGAGTAAATTATATATTGTTTGTATCGGTTCACTCAATCTAAAATTGAGTTAACAGAGAGAGCAAGGGAGTGGAGACAAATGACGAGAAATGGAATGCCTGCGAAGCAAGGTTTATACGATCCGATGTTCGAGCACGACGCTTGTGGAATCGGTTTTATTGCCAATTTGAAAGCAAAAGCCACGCATGAGATGGTGCAAAACGGCTTGAAAATTCTTTGCCAGCTGGAGCATCGCGGCGGGCAAGGCAGCGATCCGGAAACGGGTGACGGAGCCGGAATTTTGACGCAAATTCCGCACGCCTTTTTCAAAAAAGCCTGTAAGGAGTTGGGCTTCCAGCTTCCGGCGCAAGGCAAGTACGGCGTGGGCATGCTGTTTATGCCGATGGATGAACAGCTGCGCGAGCAATACGAAGCGAAACTGGCCGCCATTATTGCGGCAGAAGGTCAAAAGCTGCTTGGCTTCCGCACGGTGCCCGTCGATGGGACGAAGATCGGCAAAACGGCCGCAGCCAGCCAGCCTTTTGTCCGTCAGGTGTTTATCGGAGCGAGTGCTGATTTAGCTGACCAGATGGCGTTTGAACGGAAGCTGTACGTCATTCGCAAGCAGATGGAGCAAGCGGCAGGCGAAGGCTTCTACGCAGCGTCCATGTCTTCCCGCACCATCGTCTACAAAGGACTGTTGACTCCAGGACAGCTTGACGCATTTTACCTTGATTTGCAAGAAGATTCGTACACTTCTACTTTTTCCGTGGTGCACTCGCGATTCAGCACGAACACCTTTCCGACGTGGGAGAGAGCGCACCCGAACCGCTATCTGATCCACAACGGGGAAATCAACACGTTGCAGGGCAATGTGAACTGGATGATGGCCCGCGAAAAAATGTTCGAGTCGGCTCTGTTTGGACGCGATCTGGAAAAAGTGGTTCCCGTCATTGATATGCAAGGAAGCGACTCGGCTATCCTCGACAACTGCGTGGAATTTTTCTCGCTGGCTGGCAGATCGTTGCCGCACGTCGCGATGATGATGATTCCCGAACCGTGGGATCAGGATGAGCAGATGGATGAACATAAAAAAGCTTTTTACGAATACCACAGCTGCTTGATGGAACCGTGGGACGGCCCGACCGCCATTTCCTTTACCGATGGCAGACAAATCGGGGCGATCCTCGACCGGAACGGCTTGCGCCCGGCGAGATACTACGTAACGACAGATGACACGATCATTTTCTCGTCGGAAGTAGGCGTACTCGAAGTACCGGAAGAAAAAATCGTGCAAAAAGGACGCCTCAGCCCCGGCCGCATGCTGCTCGTCGATCTGGAGGAAGGCCGCATCGTCTCGGATGAAGAGATCAAGCGGCAAATCGCCAGCGAACAGCCGTACCGCGACTGGGTAAAAACGCAATTGCAGCCGTTGGAACAACTGCCGGCAGCAGGCACTCCCGACGATCTGGCAGGTCAAGAACTGCTGGCGCGCCAAAAGGCATTTGGCTACACGCAGGAAGAGCTGGACAAAATGTTGGCGCCGATGGTCGCAGAACAAAAAGACCCGATCGGCTCGATGGGCGTCGACACGCCGCTCGCTGTGCTGTCAGACCGTCCGCAGCTGCTGTATCATTACTTTAAACAATCGTTCGCGCAAGTTACGAATCCGCCAATCGATTCGCTGCGCGAGGCTTGTGTCACATCGACCCATACGGTTCTCGGGGCGGAAGGCAATCTGTTGGCACCGACCGCAGCCAATTGCCGCAGAATCCGTTTGACCAATCCGCTTTTGTCCAATCAGCAGCTGGCACAGCTTCGCGCCAATCCGTACCAAGAGTTCAAGGCGAAGACGTTGCCGATTCTTTTCAAGGCAGACGGCGGAGATCGCGCGCTGGAGGAAGCGCTGGAAGGCTTGTTTGCCGAAGCGGATGAGGCGATTGCAGCTGGATACACCTTGTTGATCTTGTCTGACCGCGGCTTGAACGCCGACTGGGCGGCGATTCCGGCTTTGCTTGCTGCAAGCGGCTTGCATCACCATCTGGTACGCCAGGGAACCCGCACGAAAGCCAGCCTGATCGTCGAATCGGGCGAACCGCGCGACGTGCATCAATTCGCCATGCTGATCGGCTACGGCGCGGATGCTGTCAACCCGTACGTTGCGATTGCCTCCGTGCTCGACCTGATCACTGCTGGCAAGCTGAAAGAAGTGACGGTCGAGGAAGCGATTGAGGCTTACTTGCAAACGGCGATCGAAGGCGTCGTCAAGGTCATGTCGAAAATGGGCATTTCCACGATCCAAAGCTATCGCGGCGCGCAAATTTTTGAAGCGGTCGGCATTCATTCCGCTGTCATCGACCGTTACTTTACCCGCACGCCTTCGCAAATCTCGGGCATCTCGCTCGATGTGATCGCCCAGGAGACGCTGCTCCGCCACGCGCAAGCCTTTTCGCCAGAACATTCCGAAGAAAAGCTCGACGCAGGCAGCGACTTCCAATTCCGGCGCGACGGCGAGTATCATCTGTTCAATCCGAAAACCGTGCACGCTTTGCAAAAAGCATGCCGCGAAGGCAGCTACGAGCAGTACAAAATTTACGCCGAAATGGCGGGGGAGCAGCCGTTTTCCGCTTTGCGCCACCTGCTCGATTTCCAATCGGATCGCAAGCCGATTCCGTTGAATGAAGTCGAATCAGTAGACTCGATTGTCCACCGCTTCAAAACGGGCGCGATGTCCTATGGCTCGCTGAGCAAGGAAGCGCACGAGACGCTGGCGATTGCCATGAACCGTCTGGGAGCGAAAAGCAACAGCGGTGAAGGGGGAGAAGACCCGACCCGTTACACGACGGATGAAAACGGAGACTTGCGCCGCAGCGCCATCAAGCAGGTCGCTTCCGGACGATTTGGCGTATCCAGCCACTATTTGGTCAATGCTTCCGAAATCCAGATCAAAATGGCGCAAGGAGCGAAGCCAGGGGAAGGCGGACAGCTTCCAGGCAGCAAGGTGTACCCGTGGATTGCCGAAGTGCGCGGCTCGACGCCAGGTGTCGGACTGATTTCGCCGCCGCCTCACCACGACATTTACTCGATTGAGGATCTCGCGCAACTGATTTTCGACTTGAAAAACGCCAATCCGCGCGCTCGCATCAGCGTGAAGCTCGTGTCCAAGGCAGGCGTCGGAACGATTGCCGCCGGGGTGGCAAAAGGCTTGGCAGACGTCATTGTCATCAGCGGTCACGACGGAGGGACGGGTGCCTCGCCGAAATCGAGCATCAAGCACGCTGGCTTGCCGTGGGAGCTGGGCTTGGCGGAAACACATCAGACGCTGTTGCTCAACCAGCTGCGAGATCGCGTCGTGCTGGAGACAGACGGCAAGCTCATGACCGGCCGCGACGTCGTCATCGCTGCCTTGCTCGGAGCGGAAGAGTTCGGTTTCGCGACGGCTCCGCTCGTCTCCATCGGTTGCGTCATGGCCCGTGTTTGCCATCTGGATACGTGCCCGGTCGGGGTTGCCACGCAAAACCCCGAGCTGCGCAAACGTTTCAAGGGCGATCCGCAGCACGCCGTCAACTTCATGCGCCTCGTCGCTCGCGAAGTGCGCGAAATCATGGCCCAGCTCGGTTTCCGCTCCATCGAGGCGATGATCGGCCAAAGCCAGATTCTCACCGTAAGCGAAAGAACGAAAGCGCACTGGAAAGCGAAACATATCGACCTGTCCGCACTTTTGTTCCAGCCAGCCGTCTCCGCCGAGGTCGGCAGATACCATCAGCGCAACCAAGATCACAAGCTGGAGGAGACGCTGGATCGCCAAAGCTTGCTCGCATTGTGCAAGCCAGCGCTGGAAAAACAAAAACACATCCAGGCAAGGCTGCCGATCAGCAACACAAACCGCGTCGTCGGGACGATCCTTGGCAGCGAAGTGACGAGAAGATACGGCCTGCACGGCTTGCCGGAAGATACGATTCGCCTGGACTTCTACGGTTCGGCTGGTCAAAGCTTCGGCGCATTCGTTCCGCGCGGCATTACGTTGCAGCTGGAAGGCGATGCGAACGACTACGTCGGCAAAGGGCTGTCTGGCGGAAAAATCGTCGTCGCGCCAGCGAAAAAGAGCCTTTTTGCCCCTGAGCGCAACATGATCATCGGAAACGTCGCCTTCTACGGCGCGACCTCTGGCGAAGCGTACATCAACGGCCTGGCAGGCGAGCGCTTCTGCGTGAGAAACAGTGGTGTCACCGCCGTTGTCGAAGGTGTCGGCGACCATGGCTGCGAGTATATGACCGGAGGACGTGTCGTGGTGCTCGGTCAGGTCGGCAAAAACTTTGCGGCGGGCATGTCGGGCGGAACCGCCTACGTGCTGGCAGAAGACAAAGCGGCTTTTGCGGCAACTTGCAATCAGGAAATGGTTCTTTTGGAAAAGCTGGACGACCAGAACGAGATTGCCGCTGTCAAAAAACTGCTGGAAAATCACGTTGCTTTCACAGGAAGTCCGCTGGCAAAAGCACTCTTGGATCAATGGCAGCAAACCGTCGCCAAGTTCGTCAAAGTAATTCCAAAGGACTACAAGCAAATCGTCTCGACGATGGAAGAGCTGGAGAAATCCGGAATGAAGCGCCAGGAAGCGATCTTGGCCGCATTCGAAATGAACCAAAAGAAGAGCGAACAAAAAGCAAAAGCACCGAAAAAAAAGGAGCCTGAGCAAGTCGGCGTGTCGGTAGGGCAATAAATTCGCTCCGGCAATAAATTCGCTCTGGCAATAAATAGGAAGGAAAGCGGCAACTCGGGAGACGGGTTGCCGTTTTTGGCTTTTCATTTTGAGAAAAAAGAACCGGAACGAGTGCACTTTTAAGGTCTAATGTCCTATGAATGTGGTTTCTATATTTGTCGATTTTTATAGAGTGTGTAAAAATATCCAAAGAAAGGGAATTGATTGATGAAAGCACCACTCTCGATTAAAATCATCCAGGGATTTATGCTCTTGCAAATTTTTGTCCTGGTAAGCCTGTACGTAATCGTGGAACTGGCCGATCCGATGAACCTCAGCCATTGGGCGAGCAAAATCGTCTTTCGAATGGTCGATATGCCACAGGACATGCTGGAGCAAAGCTATGTATTGGGCAGGTTAAAAGGCATGTTGATGTTTCCGTTATTTTTCACGTCTCTGCTCGCGCTTTTTATCAAACTGCGAATGTTGAAAACGTCAATCGGGTGCATCATTTTGATCATGTTGCTGGATGTAAGTAAAGGAACGTTTTTGGTTGCCATCGTCTATTTGGTTATTTTATTGGTGCTGCTCAACAACAAGCAAGCGAAAGTGTATTTTCAGCAGAAGCGAAAAACCAAGGCGGCCGAAGCTGCATAAATGCGCATAAAAACAGGACATTCTTCCAAGAGCTGCTGGAGGGAATGTCCTGTTTCATTATATATGCGATATCTCTTGCTACACCCTGAGCAAATCCCTCCTCCCTCCCTGGTAGAAAAGGTGGAAAAGCAAAGGATGAGACCCGGAAAAGAGGGACTTTAGCATCATGGAATATTTTAACATATATGTCGATTTAAAAATGAAGTTACAAAAACGTGCATCTGTTAAACATAGTCGTTTGGGAATAGGAGAGAAAGGAGGGAGCATAGCAAATGCAGGCAACAGATGGCGTCATGACCTATCACGATTTGCAAGTCGTCTGGCCGTATGGGCCGATCCGGCTGGACAGCCTGACATTTTTGCATCAGACGGGCACGCATGCGACTTTGCGCCTGACCGGAATCGTCCCGGAAGACAAAGAAGAGGAAATCATCCATCTGGCCAGCAATCACGACGGCATCGGGCTGTACGGGAAACAGGGCGCGGCGAAAAAGCCGATTTTCATGGGTTGCTTGCAGCATGTGGAGATCAAAGTCGTCCGGGATATTCATTACGTGACGATTCAAGCGATTTCCCATACATACGCGATGGACTTGAGTCCGAAAACGCGCTCTTTTCAACAGGTAGACCGCCTGTACCGGGATGTCGTCGAGGAAGCTTTGTCCGTCTATCCGGGCGGGGATTTCATCGACCAAGCTTTTGACGAAAAAAAGCAGGGCAAGTTCATCATGCAGTACGAGGAGACGGACTGGACGTTTGTCAGGCGCATCGCTTCGCATGTGGGAGCCGTCCTCGTCCCGGATGTCAGTGACCACAAGGTGCGTTTCTGGATCGGAATGCCCGAGGGACGCAAGCAAATCAAGCTGGAAGCGGCTCCGTACGAGGTCAACCGGGCGATTGCACCATATATGAAAAAAGCGGCGAACGGCGCATCCTCGCTGTCCGAATACCAGTACACGACGTATACCTTCGACCACGACGAATGGCTGCACATCGGCGATGAGGTGCAGCGTGACGGCCGAACGTTTGTCATCACGAAGGTTGTGGGAACGCTGGAGCAGGGACTGTTGAAGTGGACTTACGTGTGCGCTGTGCCTGAATCGGTCAAACAGACGAAGCTGTACAACTCCGCGATCATCGGCGCAGCCATCGACGGCAAAATCATTCAGGTTGGCCGCAACCAGGTCAAAATTCACTTGAATATGGACCAAAAACAAGACGCAAGCAAAGCCCAATGGTTCCCGTACGCCGCAGAAGGCAACCAGATTTTATACCTCATGCCAGAGCTCGGTTCCAAGGTCAAGCTGTACTTCCCTGGTGCCGAAGAGGACGACGGCATGGTCATGAACTCCGTGCGCCACGCCCCGCAAGGCGAAGCCGTCCAGAAGCAAGCGAAAAAAATGCAGGACCCGGGAGTCAAATCGTTCGGCAACCCCCAAGGCAAAGAGTTCACGCTGGGCGACAAAGAGCTGACGATGACGGCGCAGGAGGGCATGCTGTACATCTCCATGAATCAGGATGCGGGCGTCAGTTTCAATAGTGCGTCGCAGGTGCGGATTCAGGCAAGCGGAGGACTGAGCTTGCATGGGGCTGCGGTTACCTTGACCGGATCGGAAGGTCTGTCCATAAAGACGATCGTAGACCATATGGAACTGCAAGAAGAGATTAGCGCCAGCAGTGAGGAAATCAAGCTGGACGCCACCACGCGCAGAAGCTTTCCCCACCTGTGGAGCGCCTTTGAAGAAAAAGTGCAGTCCATAGGAGTGGACGGGATCATAAAAGAGCGAATCCAGGCAAACATGGACGCGGAAGTGCGAGTCACGAAAGAGTTTTGGTCGGAAAACATGTCGGCATTTTGGGCGGCCACTGTCGATACAGCGGACATCGTTTTTTCCACGTTATCCTTCGGGTATTCCGAGAACGTGTATGAATGGGCCAGTGGGAAAGAGGTAGGCTCATTAACGGAGCGCAATCTCATGGTACAAGGACTCCAGAAAACCGCAGAGGATGCCTTTACGTACGCAGAAAAGGTGATTACGGGGGAAAAGTCAAAACTGGAAGTGGCAGGAGATGCGCTCGATGCAGGGCGGGGGATTCTAAAGGAAGCAGTCGAACCTTTTATAGAAGAAGCGCAGTACTTGATCGAGGATGCCAAAGGCGGCAAGTGGACCCGTTCGATTGAAGAGAGCTACGAAAAAGGACGAAACAGTGCCAAAAAAGACCTGATTATCTTGGAACTGGTCGGCAGTCGTGGCCTTTTCGGGGCTTACAGGAAAGCCGTCAAAAAAGTAAGAGACCAGGGAGGAAGTGATTCGAAGGCAAGCCATACTTCAGACAGGTCGGATCACGAGCAAGGCCAACAAAAGGATGGAAACGGTGCGGCACTGCCCCTCCAAGGAGCAAACGACCACCACCGAAACAGCACTGGGCAAAAGGACGGGAAGCTGAAAACCAAAGCCGAAATCCCGCTAGATGAAATCCAAAATTTGCAAGATGTGATTGATTTGCTTATCCTAAAAATGAACAGGAAGCTTGATGGTCGAATTGTAATTGGGCAGACCAGCGCAGACGGGATAGGCGGAGTTGGAGGGTACCATGTTTTCTTTGAGGCGGATCAAAGAGGGCGTGGGGGTAGTAAAGATAAGGGAGGGGAGACGAGGAGGACTGAGGGGACGGGTAAAGAGAATAAATCTGACCTTTATGATAAGAACGGAAAATATACTGGAGGGAGAACTCAAGAAGAGTTGGATGACTTGGCTACAGATCCAGATAGAGGACATGTTTTAGATGATCAAGGAAAAAAGGAAAGAGAAGTAGGTTTAGCTGTAGAAGAAAGAGGAGATCTAGGCAGAATAAAGAGAGATTCTGGTGGCGCTGAATTTTATGACGAATTATCACCTAATAAGCAACGTTGGGATGTCAAGAGCTATGAGTCTTACCCTAATGGTCACACCGATCCTAAAAAGGGAGCATTTAGCGTGAAAACTACACTGAAGAACATGTATAAAAAATTGAATAAAGGCATCAATATAATAATTGATACCAGACAACTAATTCCAGAACATATCGAGCAGCTAAAAGAGGCTATTGTTAAGGAAGGGTTAGTTGATAGAGTAATTTGGTATCCTTAAATTAAGGGGGGATAGAATGGAAAATGAAAAAAATATAATCACACAGTTAGAGTTGCATCAAATGTGGTTAGAATCAGCAGGTGAAAACGGAAAGAAGTTAATACTTGACGAAATTAACTTAGAGTATATTGATCTGTCGAAATTCTCCTTGAAGGAAGCTAGATTGATCAGTTGTTCATTTGATAGTGTGAACTTAGAAGCGGGCAATTTTATTTTAACATGGGTTTGTTCTTCAACATTTAGAAATGCTTGGTTAAAGCATGCTAACTTCTACAAAGCAAATGTATCTTATGCTGATTTTAGTAACAGCAATCTTAAAAATACAAAATTTACAGATTGTGAGAGCGAAGAGACGGTCTTTTTAGGGGCTGATCTATCGAATGCTGAATTAAATATTTGTTATTTTAGTAGTGTAGACTTTAGAGATTCAGTACTAGATAATGCTAATATTGAAGATTCTTTTTTTGAAGATGTTTTGGTTAAGGGAGCAAGTTTTAGAAATGTTAAGGGGATTGAGAAGGCTAATATTATTAGTATAAATATTGGAACTCCCGAGCATCCTATAGTCTTAAATAAAGAACAAGCCAAAAGATGGATTTTTGAAAATTGTATGTGATGGGGTCTGTCAAGAATTTCGTGTAAACTCAATCAACCCATATATGAAAAGGTTTCATCCCCCGATTGAGACATCTTTTTCGAAACCAACTGAGTCAAGGACGTAAGGCCAAGCGAACTCTTGACACCTTGGTGGAGAAAAAGAGAATCTCTTTGGGGATGAAGCCTTTCATTTGTTAGCGGATGTATGGCTGTACTCGGTCCGCAAAGAAAACAGATAGCTGCAAGAGAATCTGGCCTCAGTTCTGGACTCGTCCCGTCCACTTTCGTAGGACATCCATGGTTACGAGATATAACATCTTCAGAAGGGCATCGTCTGTAGGAAACATGGCCTTCCCCTTTGTAACTTTTCGTAGCTGTCGATGATAACTCTCAAGATACGCCTTTAGCATAGAGGGCTAGAATTTGATCTTCGATCCCTGTCACATTGGACTGATGTTTCTTTACAATGTTCGGTTCAAAATCACCCTCCCGATCCCGAGGTACTTGGATGTCAACATCCCCATACTCAGAGCGAACGGTTTTTTGCTATACCCATTGCGGCTGTTGGTTGTCCGCTTGTTTTTCATGTCATGCTTGGCGTATCCAAGAGAGGACTCCATTTCAGCTTCCAGCGTTTCTTGAATCGTGTCTGCAAATAGACTCTTTAACGCCGACTGTACATCGTCCACTGACTTCATGTTTTTCTCTTTGATCCACTGCTTGATCTGCTCTTTAGACATCATAAAAATCTCCCAACCTTTCTAATCCTAATTGTAGTTTAGAGGTTGAGAGTTTACACAGAATATTTTACAGACTCGAATTACGAGTAGGAATGAGCTTTTTGTCATGTAGAAAATGAACAATGTAGCAATCATATATTACAACTCATGCCAGAACTTAATCTGTACTTCCAAGGCGTGGAAGAGGACGACGGCATGGTCATGAACTCCGTGCGCCACGCCCCGCAAGGCGAAGCCGTCCAGAAACAAGCGAAAAAAATGCAGGACCCGGGGGTCAAATCGTTCGGCAATCCTCAAGGCAAAGAGTTTACGCTGGGCGACAAAGAACTGACGATGACGGCGCAGGAGGGCATGCTGTACATTTCCATGAATAAGGATGCGGGCGTCAGTTTCAATAGTGCTTCGCAGGTGCGGATTCAAGGAAAAGGCGCCGCGAACCTGAGCGGTGCGACTGTTCATTTGTCCGGCACAGAAGGATTGACGGTCAAAACGGCAGGAGATGCCTTGGAGCTAATCGAAGAAGCAAATGCGAGCAGTGAAAACATTCAGCTGGAAGCGAGTGCCCGGCATTCTTGTCCGCAACTGTTAAGTGCGTTTGAGCAGGATGTAGCGGCCAACGGGATTCTTGCGGTCATGGCGAAACGAACCTTGAATAAACAGATCGCCGAGGTGGAAGGGAAGTTTTCGGCTTTTGGGGATACGCTGGCTGGTTTGTGGGGCGCGGCGGTAGACGCGGGCGACCTGGTTGCAACGGGTGTTTTGGGAGGCGATGACGTCAAAAGCTTGTATAAGTTTGTTTGAAGGATGGAAAAATCCAACTACTGGAGAAATAGAAAGAGTACACTCTGTATTAGAGGGAAGAAATTATGGTAATTAGGAGGGTTACGTTAATAGATAACAGCCAGTCATTCAAGGTTTTTTTTCCTTTTTGAAGAGCGATTTACTTGATGTGCCAGAGTGTTTATCCAATGGAGAGCCGTGGCAAGATCATATGATGGGATATGAACTTCCAGAGCATTCTGAGGAGATTGAATTTAAAGAAGGCATAATGATCTTCATTAACACTTCTTCGTATAACGAAATCATTATGAAAAATATAGATTTCTATGATTGCTTGAAAGAAACATGTGTGGAATTTATTAGGGATAACCCGGAACAAAAAGACCAAGTGAATCTACATATTGACAAGATAAAGGTTGTTTTAAATTTGTAAAAACTCCATCCAGTGCTAAATAAACCAACAAAAAAGCCAAGAAAAATAGGCGGGGTTGACATATTACACATAATATCGAGCAAGAACTAATAAATCCGTTCATAAACCAAACCATAAACACAAAACCAAACAACCAACACAAACAAAAACAAAAACAAAAACAAAAACAGGACACTCCCCCAATCCCACCAGAAAGAGTGCCCTGCTCCATTACATCTGTACTACCTCCACCCTATACAACCAAACTCAATGCCATAATCAAAATAATCGCCACCACCGACAAAATCGTCTCCATCACCGTCCACGACTTCAGCGTATCTTGCACCGACATGTTGAAATATTCCTTGATCAGCCAGAAGCCGGAATCGTTCACATGGGACAGGATCAGCGAGCCGGAGCCTGTTGCCAGTACCAACAGTTCCGGGCTGGTTCCGGGAACTTGCAGGGCGATAGGCCCGACAATTCCTGCTGCCGTCATCATGGAGACGGTAGCGGAGCCGGTAGCCACGCGGATCAGGGCAGCGATCAGCCAGCCCAACAGGATGGGCGAAATCGCGGAGGCTTTGGCCAATTCGGCGATGTAATCGCCGACGCCGCTGTTCAGCAGAACTTTGTTGAACGCGCCACCCGCACCGATGACCAACAGGATTGTCGCGGTAGGAGCGAGGCAGTCGTTTGTGAATTTGAGAATGTCGTCTTTGGTAAAGCCGCGATTGAAGCCGAGTGTCCAGAACGAAATGATGACGGCAATCAACAGGGACGTGATTGGGCTGCCGATAAAATCAGCCCATTGGCGCAAGGCGTCTTCCTTCGGCAATGTTACATCGGCGACAGTCGCGAGCAACATCAAAAACACAGGCAAAAGCACGGTAAAGACAGTGATTCCGAAGCCAGGCAATTCGCGCTCGTCCTTTGGCTCCGCCATTTGCGCTGCAAGCTCAGGCGAGATGCTCGTCTGGATGCGCTTGCCAATCCAGCTGCCGTAGAGCGGCCCGGCGATGATTGCAGCAGGCAGGGCTACGATGATGGACAGCAAAATCGTCTTGCCGACATCGGCCTGGAACAGATCGACCGCTGCCATGGCAGCAGGGTGCGGAGGCACGATGCCATGCACGATGGACAATCCGGCGATGAGCGGAATCCCGATTTTCAGCAAAGAGACGCCCGTTTGTCTGGCAATCGTAATGACGAGCGGAATCAACAGAACGAAGCCTACTTGAAAGAAGACCGGAATCCCTACGATAAAGGCGACGAACATCATGGCCCAGTGCACGTTTTTTTCACCGAACAGCCGGATCAGGGTGCGGGCGATTCGCTCTGCGCCGCCGGATTCCGCCATCATTTTTCCGAGCATGGTGCCAAGCGCGAGCACGATCGCAATAAAGCCGAGCGTTCCGCCCATCCCGTCTTTGATCGAGTCGACGACTTTGACGAGCGGCATCCCGGAAGCGATTCCGACAAACCCGGCCGCGAGCAACAGCGCGACAAACGGGTTGACTTTGAACCGCGTGATGAGAACGAGGAGGAAGAGAATCGAGATCAACGTAATGAGAAGTGGCATGATAGAACCCTCCGTTTGATGTGTCTAGTTGTTCAACTGTTTTTGGAACTTGGCGATTAGCTTGTACTCCTCCAGGAGGTTGTAGTAAACGCGCTCGTAAATGTAAAACAACTCCAGATACATGCTGGATCGCTCCAGGTCCGGCTCATGCCTGTGCGAAATGTGAATCATCTTTTTCACATCATGCAAATTGTCCAATGCTCCAAGCGCGTGCATCGCTAAAAGGGCGGCGCCAAAGCTGGAGCTTTCGTGACTCTCAGGAATCAGCACCTCGTAGCCGAACATATCGGACATGATTTGCCGCCATTCCTTGGAACGGGCGAAGCCGCCGGATGCGCGAATTTCCTTGGCGCCTCCAGCCAGATCGCGGAGCGCGATGCCAATGCTGTATACGCTGAACAAAATGCCTTCGAGGACGGCGCGGATGAAATGCTCCCGTTTGTGGTGCAGGCCGATGCCGAAAAAAGAACCTCTCGCCTGCGCATTCCAGTAGGGCGCGCGTTCGCCGGACAAGAAGGGGAGGAACAGCAACCCATCTGCGCCGGGGCGTACATGCTCAGCTGCCTGAATCATGACGTCGTAAGGATCGACGCCCAGCTGCTTCGCCTTTTCGACTTCCGGCCAGCTGAACTCGTCGCGGAACCAGCGGAGCATGATCCCGCCATTGTTGGACGGGCCGCCGATGACCCAATGATTCTCCGTCAGCAAGTAGCAGAACGTGCGGCCTTTCGGATCGGTGATCGGCTCGGGCACGACCGTCCGAACAGCTCCGCTCGTCCCGATCGTAATGGCTACCTGACCGTTGTCGATGGCACCGATGCCGAGATTGGCCAGCACGCCATCACTTGCTCCGACCACAAAAGGCGTGTCGGGATCAAGCCCGATCTCTTCCGCATAGCGTACCTTCATTCCCCGCAGGATATGGGTAGTCGGCACTGGCTCGCTCAGGTGTTGCTTCGTGATGCCGGCAACCTGCAGCGCGTTGTCGTCCCAGTCCAGTTTGCGCAAGTTGAACAGTCCCGTAGCCGAAGCGATGGAGTAATCAACCACGTACTGACCGAACAGTCGATAGATCACATATTCCTTGATGGAAATGTACTTCGCTGTCTTCTGGGAAATATCGGGCTGATTCTCTTTGAGCCACATGATTTTGGGAAGCGGCGACATGGGGTGGATCGGCGTTCCGGTCGCCAGGTAGATCGAATGGCCGACACCTTCCTCCTTGAGCCGCTCTGCCTGTGCCGCGCTGCGGTTATCCGCCCAGATGATGCTGTTCGTCAGGGGATTTCCGTGCGCATCTACGGCAATCAGGCTGTGCATCGCGGTGGAGAAGCCGATGCCGCCGATTTCGTTCTGCCCGATGTCCGCTTGTTCAATCGCCTGTTTCAATGCGGCAACGACAGCGGCGAAGATCGTTTCCGGGTCTTGCTCAGCCCACGATGCTTTCGGCACCAGCAGGGGATAGTCGATATTGCCAGTCCCGCGAACGGCTCCAGATGCTGTGAAGACAATCGCTTTCGTACTGGTTGTCCCGATATCAAGACCGATAAAGTAGCTTTGCTTCATGTGCTTTCACCCTTTTTTCGCGAAAAACGTCTCGATGTTTTCCTAAAAGTAAGATCGGACCGCTTGCCGCCTGTTCTTTTGGCTCCGAAGAGAATGGAAACAGTCACGATCATTTGTATACGCTTTCAACCGAGTGGCGTGTTGATAACGAGATTATAGCGAAATTTTTTTCATTTGTTAATATAAAAGAAAAAAATTATTTCATTTTTCATATTCACATCGATAGTATTACCAAAAATAGCCGTTTGATGGTTTGGGAGGGAAAAAGAAAAACGCCTGATCACAGGCGTTTGAGCGAGATAGCTTCTCGGATATGCTGAATGTTGGAGATCGTATCGTCCTGTCTGCGCAAGGAAACCGCCACGTACAGCAAATCGATCAGGCTGAGCTGGGCGAGGCGGGAAGACAAAGCTTCCGTGCGAAAAACGGTTTCCCGCGAAGTCGTGTATAAGCACATGTCAGCGAGACGGACGAGGGGAGACTTGCCGTAGCTCGTAATGCCAATCGTTTTGGCGCCGCGCTCCTTGGCTACGCGCAGGGCTGCCAAAATATCTTTGTTGGAGCCGGAGTGGGAGAAACCTACGGCTACCGCGCCTTCCGTCAGCAGCGAAGCGGACATGACCTGATAGTGGGCATCCGAGTGATGAATACAGGGAATGCCTGTCCGCATGAATTTGTGGTAGGCGTCTTGGGCGATCGCAGCCGAGCCGCCAGAGCCGTAAAATTCAATACGAGTCGCTTTTTCCAGGCAGGAGACGATTTTGAGCAGCTCATCCTTGTTGATGATTTGCAGGGTGTCCCGCAATGTTTCCAGATTCGCGGTGAAAATTTTTTCGGCAATCGCGCCGATGTCGTCGTCATCCAGATTGATCTCCTGGTAGATCGTTTGCTTTGGATTGGTCACTTCGCTGGCCAGCGCGATTTTAAACGCCTGGTACCCGCGAAAACCGAGCCGCCGACAAAGCCGAAAGACCGTCGCGTCCGCGCACTGGCACTGATCGGCCAGCTCGGTAATGGAGAAATGAACGATTTGATTGGCATGCTGCAAAATGTAATCGGCAATCTGCTGTTCTTTGCCGCTTAACTGTGTGTAAATGGCGCGCAGCTGCGCAAGCACACTGACAGGCGTGTGTGACGTTGTATCTGGCATGAAATGCGACCTCCTGAATTGAATTGAATCGTACTGGAATGCCATCTATATTTCAGCAAAAGATATTGCCAAAAAGGCTCGTGCAGGGCAAATGCAATGATTTCCTACTTGCTAGTATAGGAGAAACAGACGGTCGTTTCCTAGTTTCAAAAAAATTTTCTTCATTTCTGATGAAAGATGAAAATTTTTGTCTTATAATACAAACTAACAGAGTTCATCCCAAAAGGAGTGACGTACGCGAATGAAACTTGCGATTCTCGGTCTAGGTAAAATGGGGTACAATCTGACACTCAATTTGCTTTCTCATCAACATGAGGTTGTCGCTTACGACGTAGATAAAAGCCGTGCGGAAGAACTGAGCCGCGAAGGAGCGATTCCGGCTGCTTCTGTCGAGGATGCGGTAGCGAAGCTGGACACGCCGCGCGTCATCTGGCTGATGGTTCCGGCAGGGGAGATTGTCGACCAGCTGGTTGATCAGCTGTCTATGATTCTCGCTCCCGGCGATATCGTCATCGACGGCGGTAACTCGCATTACAAGCAATCTGTAGAGCGCTACGAACGGTTGAAAGCCAATGGCATTCATTTTCTCGATGCAGGCACAAGCGGCGGAATGGAAGGCGCTCGCCACGGGGCATGTATGATGATCGGCGGGGATCGGGAAGCGTTCGCCCACATCGAACCGATGATTCGCGACATCAACGTGGACAAGGGCTACTTGTACACGGGCGATGCGGGCAGCGGTCACTTTTTGAAAATGATTCACAACGGGATCGAGTACGGAATGATGCAAGCGATCGGGGAAGGCTTCGAGGTGCTGGAAAAAAGCCAGTACAACTACGATTTCGCCGAAGTGGCCCGCGTGTGGGCGAACGGCTCTGTCATCCGCGGCTGGCTGATGGACTTGACGGAGCGCGCCTTCCGCAAAGACGCCAAGCTCGATGACATTCGCGGCGTCATGCACTCTTCCGGCGAAGGAAAATGGACGCTGGAAACGGCGCTCGACCTGCAAGCAGCCACTCCTGTGATCGCGATGTCGCTGCTCATGCGCTATCGCTCGCTGGACGAGGATGCCTTCCACGGCAAAGTTGTCGCTGCGCTGCGCAACGAATTTGGCGGACATGCGGTAGAAAAGAAATAACAACACCAAAAAGGATGACGATGTCGTCAACGCCTTGACGAAGAAATAACGACGCAAGAACCTGTGCAAGCAGGTTCTTTTTTTGTGCCTATCGCTAAAAGGAAAGGTGAATCGTAATACTTCTGCCCTGTTCACGTCCAGTCAAATAGAAGAAGATGGAAATACAACAAAGCAAGCTTGGCTGGAAGGAGAGAGAACAGATGGCTATCGTATCATTGCAATCCACCAATCCGGATTTTTCGTTTCTGATCAAAAAAAATCCGGCGACCGGACTATCGCTGCGGTCGGTGCGCAAAGGAATCGCCTACGGGTGGTACTCGGATGCTTCCCGCTACCACGTTTATTTTAAAGATGCCGACAACGAAATATCCTATAAACAGTATGAACACGAGCATTTCGAATACTTGAACCTGTCGCGTTACAACACGCCTTTGTTTCCGCTTCATGCGATTGGCGAATACTTTTCGGCACCGTTAAAATCGCGGGATGAACGGGACGTTGCAGGCTACACGCATACTTTTTTCATCAACATGGTTCATATCGAGCTGGTGCGCTACATTGCCTTTTTTCAAAATCACGTCAAAGACTTTTCCTTCGAAATCGAGCACAGGGCCGACAAAAGCTACGCGTTGACCATTCGGACGCAAAAAAGCTTGCACGACCTGCTGCAAGTGACCAGCGTACTCTGCCTGTTTTTGGCGACGTTCGGCAAAGAGCACCTCGATATTTCCGACAGCTTGCTCGACAAATACATCAAGAGCATCCAGGCGATGGACGCGCCTTTCTATATTCGCAGCCTGTTCTCGCGAAACTTTTTGCCCAAGCGGGAGCATTATCGCAAATACAAGGCTGCTCTCGAACAGACGGATCGTTACGAGATGCATCTGGAGTATGGCAGCACGGGCATGCAGCGCAGAAACTTTATTGCGGGACAGCTGCCCTTTTCGCGCCCGATTTTGGATGTCGGCTGCGGCGAAGGATTTTACGCCCTGGCTTTTGCCGGGAAGCTGGCGCATTGCTATTACGCGGTCGACATTGACGAAGAGCGGCTGGAACTGGTCAACCGGAAAGCCGTGGCGAAAGAGGTCGACAATATCGTCCTGTTTCCTTCCGTCGATTCGTTTTTGCTCGAATACAATGGCGAGCAGGTCGACATCATCTTGACCGAAGTGATCGAGCACATGAGCACGAAAGAGGCGAGAGCGCTGATTTTGCAGCTTTGCCGCGAGGTCGATTTTGCAAGCTTTATCATCACGACACCGAATGCGGATTTCAATCCGTACTACGAATTGTCCGGTTTTCGGCACGACGACCACAAATGGGAGATGGGCGAGCAAGCTTTCCAGACGTGGATGAACGAGATCATGCAAACGGCTGGTGTCGAGGGCGAGTTTGTCAAAATCGGCGATCAGGTCAACGGAATGCCGACGACACAAGGTGTCATTCTCAGAAAAAGGAGGGCGTAACCGATGCGTATATCGACGAACGTCCATACGATTTTCATGCTCGTCGGCCCGACCGAATGCGGGAAGACGACATTTGCCCAGCAAGTGCTGATCCCGCAGCTTGGAATCGCGGATGCGGGGAAACGGCTGCAAG
This sequence comes from Brevibacillus sp. HD3.3A, assembly GCF_013284375.2. NCBI lineage: Bacteria > Bacillati > Bacillota > Bacilli > Caryophanales > Paenibacillaceae > Brevibacillus > Brevibacillus sp. HD3.3A. The sequence goes on along the minus strand of NZ_CP085874.1, from coordinate 3,398,323 downwards.
CCAATGTGGCGTACATCTCTTCGGATCAATTGCGCCAGGAACTGCTCGGGTATGCGTACGACAAGTACGATCAGGTCATGCTGGAAGCGAGTGAACAAGCGTTTCGCCTCCTGTTCGAAAAGCTGCGGCTGGTCACGTCTTTCCCGATTAACGCGCCTTTCGTGGTCGTCGACACGACGGGCCTGGCCGAAGATTTTCGCGCGCGTGTCCGGGAGATCGCGAAGGAAAATCATTACAACGTGGAAGTCATCTTATTCGATTACCACAAGCGCGAGGATTATTACGCCTCCGAGCGGTCGAAAAAGCTGATTTCGAGCCACATCCTGCGGCTGAAAAAAGAAGTGCTGCGCGCCTTGTCCAAAGAAGGGTATGCCAAAATACACCGAATCCGGGCCAAAGATTTTGCTGCGGCAGAGCGCGGGACAAATGGCGCGACTTCCTATGAGGTGCACATCGAAAACAAGGCAGACTATTTGGCTACGATTCTTGCCCCAGACAAAAAGTACATCATCGTTGGCGATGTGCATGAGTGTGTCCAAGAACTGAAAAGGCTGCTTGTCGCCTACGGATACGAGCTGGAGGACAATCGGCTTGTTCCGACAGACAAAGTCCGCGACACGCAGGTGATACTCGCTGGCGACTGGATTGATAAAGGCAAGCAAACTCGCGAGATCATCGAATTTTTGTACGACAATCAGGAGCATTTTCTGTTCGTGCTGGGCAATCACGAGCATTTTGTCTACCACTTTTTGCAAGGAAAAATCAAGGGCGCGGAGCCGACGTTGTTGGAGACGTACTTCGACTCTGTCGCCGTATTGCGCGCCGATCCGCGATTGCACGAAAAGTTCAACCAGTTGTACGCGATTTCGCAGCCGTTTTACCGCGTCCAGTCGCTTGCAGGTCCGTCCTATTACGTGACACATGCGCCATGCGCAAACAAATACATCGGCAAGCTCGACACAATTGCCGCTCGCAATCAGCGCAACATCCGGATTGACCGGACGGATGCGCTCGAACAACAACTGACCTTTTTGGCCGAAGAAGCGGTGAGCAACCATCCGTATCACTTGTTCGGACACGTAGCGGCGAAGCAGGCGTTTCGTTTGAAAAACAAAATTCATCTCGACACGGGATGCGTGCACGGAAATGCGCTGACCTCCGTCATGATCACACACAGACCGCAGTACAAAACAGAGCGCTCCACACATGCGGCGATTACCGAAGCATTGCCGACCTTGTTCCAGGCGAAGCGGGAGGTGTCACTTGCCGAGCTTGCCAGCGAAGAAGTTCGTCGACTCGAATACTGCCTGCAACATAAAATCAATTTCATTTCCGGGACGATGCCCCCGGCAGACAAGGACGAAGCGACAGGCGAGCTGGAGTCGCTGCAAGCGGGACTGCGCTATTTTGCCGAGCGCGGGGTAAAAGAAGTGGTGCTTCAGCCTAAATACATGGGCTCGCGCTGCAATGTGTATTTGCATCGGACGATGGAGCATTGCTTCGCGGTCAGCCGCAACGGCTACAAGATCAAGCAGGTGGATTTAACCCCGATTTATGAACAGTTGCTTGCCAAATTCGCAGCGTATATGGAAGAAAATCAGGTAGAGATGCTGCTGCTTGACGGCGAATTGCTGCCATGGAGGGCAATCGGTGAAGGGCTGATCGAAAAGCAGTTCAAACCGATCGGTGCCGCTCTGCAAAGCGAGCTGACTTACTTGCAGGAGCACGGTTTTGAACAGGCGCTCCACAAGCTGATCGGGGAATACGACGCCAGCGGATTTGCAAAAGAACAGTTTCATCTCCCGAAAAACGCGTTGGCAGCCCAGTACGGCCCGACGTTGTACCAAAACTACAAGCATGTCCGCGAAATCAAAGACAGCTTGGTTCCGCTCGATCAGCACCTGGCTGCCTATGCGACTTATGAAAAGCAGCTTGTCCTGTACGGAGAGTCTGGCGAGCTTGCCTTCAAGCCGTTTGCTGTGCTCAAGCTGATTGATGCCAACGGAGAAGAGCGGCTTCCCGATGGCCGAACTTCTGAGTGGTACCGCTTTGTCAGTGAAGATGCGTGCGCCGTGATTGATCTGGACGACGCAGACAGGGCGTATGAACAAGCCGCCCGTTTTTTCCAAACGACGACACTGGAGCAGCAAATGGAAGGGATCGTCATCAAGCCCGAACTGCCGAACGGCAAGACAGTTCCGGCGATGAAGGTGCGAAATCCCGAATATTTGTCGATCATTTACGGCTACGATTACCGTTTCCCGCACAAATATCGCAAGTTGGTGAAACAGAAGCACATCGGGCAAAAACTGCGCACCGCCCAAAAAGAGCACGAGCTGGGCCAAAGCATGCTGCGCGTCAAGCTGGCGGATATTTCACCAGAGAACAAAGCGTACCAGCAAACCGTGGCGACGATGCTGTTTGAAGTCGCGCAGGAAAAAGAGATCGACCCTCGTCTGTAGGGGGAGGGCGCATACGAAAAGAAGCAAGTCCGCCTTCGAGCAACGAAGGAGCGGCGCCTCATTTTGTGGCAACGACATGGCATGCGGACGAATCAGAGGGAGAGTTGGTTGTCCCCGTTTGGTGGATTTGCCTGAGCGGATACAAAGCTTGAACGAGAAAGAGCCGGACACATGAAAAAGAAGCCTGTCACATGATCAGGCTTCTTTTTGTTAGTGGAAAACGGAAAAGTGGTTAGCTCGCGTGCTCGTTTTTCTTAGCAACAGGAGCGGCTTCCCATGCGTCCGCATTTTCCAGACCAGGGATGCTGTCTTTGTAGAACACAGGGTCTTTGCCTGCTTTTTTCTGTTCCTGATAATCGCGCAAAGCGGCAAAGGCGACTTTGGAGAGCATGAAAATCGCAATCAGGTTGACCACGACCATCAGCCCCATGAACAAGTCAGCCAAGTCCCAAACGAGTTGCACTTTGGCGACCGCTCCGAACAAAACCATTGCCAATACGCTGACACGATAGAGCATGAGCCACAATTTGCTCGTTTTCAAAAACTCGATGTTCGTTTCACCGTAGTAGTAGTTCCCGATCAACGTACTGAAAGCGAACAGGAAGACCATGACAGCGAGAGTAGCCGACGCCCAATCGCCGAGGTGGATGGACAGAGCCGCTTGGGAAAGCTCGATGCCGCTCAGATCGGACTGCTTGTACGCGCCGGAAAGCAAGATGATGAAAGCCGTGCTTGTGCAAATGATCAGCGTGTCTGTCAGAACGCCGAACGCCTGAATCAGACCTTGCTTGACAGGGTGGCTCGTCGTAGCCGTAGCTGCGGCGTTCGGTGCGCTACCCATACCTGCTTCGTTGGAGAACAAACCGCGTTTGACCCCGTGCATGAGCGCAGCTCCCAGCGTACCGCCAGCAACCTGCTCCAGGCCAAAGGCACTTTTCACAATCAGGGCAATCATTTCCGGCATTTTCGTAATGTTCATCATGACGATAAACAGGGCAACGCCAATGTACAAAATCGCAAGCACGATGACGATATACTCGGACATTTTCGCGATGCGCTTCACTCCGCCGAAAATGATCGCAGCAAAGGCGATGGTCATGATCAGGCCGATCGTCAGCCGATCTGTTCCGAACGAGTTTTCAAAAGCGAGCGTAATCGTGTTGGACTGCACCGCGTTGAACACCAGACCGAAAGACAAGGTGATCAATACCGCAAACAGGGCACCCATCCACCGCTTGTTCAGTCCTTTTTCCATGTAGTAGGCAGGACCGCCGCGGAAACCGTCTTTGTCTTTGATTTTATACACTTGCGCCAGCGTGCTTTCCACGAAGGCAGAGGCAGAACCGATGATCGCAATGACCCACATCCAGAAAACCGCGCCAGGACCGCCGAGCGCTACAGCGATGGCGATTCCCGTAATGTTTCCGGTACCGACACGCGCGGCCATACTGATACAGAAAGCTTGGAAAGGAGAGATGCTGTCGGCAGACCCTTTTTTCCCTTCGCGAATCGCTTGGAGCATGTCTTTGATCATGCGGACTTGCAGGAAACGGCCTTTGAACGAGAAGAACAGACCGAGCACAACCAGCATGACGATCAGAACATAAGACCAGAAAAAATCGTTGATGGACGCTGTTACATCTAACAGAAATTGTTGCATGTTGTCACCTCGATTGGATAGATGGATTAAAAAATGCTGATATCCCACTCATGCACGATCTGCTTCAACAGGGATACACCTGCCACGCTGTTTCCGCATGAGTCGATGGCCGGGCCAAAAATGCCGATGCCGCAGCCGCCGGGAAAAGGGGATTGTGATCTCAGGTTGGGAGGAACGAGTGTCATAATTCCGCCAGACACGCCGCTTTTGGCCGGAAGTCCCACATAGGCAGCAAATTTGCCGGAAGCGTCGTACATGCCGCAAGTGAGCATCAACGCTTTTGCCAAGCGCACGACTTCTTTGGGCAAAACTTGCTCGCCGCGCAACGGGTGATAGCCGTCCAGCGCCAAAACCAGGCCGATCAGCGCGATCTGCTCCGTATTGACCTGAATGGAGCACTGTTTTAAATACACTTCCAGCGCTTCCTCGACTTCGCAATCCAGATACCCTGTGTCTTTCAGGTAATGCGCCAGCGCACGGTTTCGGTGTGAATGCATCCACTCCGAGACGAACACTTCCTCGTTAATGACAGGAGCCGAATCTGTAATATTTTGGAAAATTGCGTATAAATAGTGCAGTTTTTGTTCCGGCGTACTTCCTGGCAAAAGCGAGGAGACGGTAATGGCGCCCGCATTGATCATCGGGTTGAACGGCTTGCCTGGCTTGTGCATCTCCAGACGGATAATCGAGTTGAACGCATCTCCCGTCGGCTCCACGTCCACGCGATCGAGCACGTAAGTCATGCCGTGGTGACAGCAAGCTGCGATAAAGCTGACGACCTTGGAAATGCTCTGCATGGTGAAAGGAACTTCCCAGTCACCAGCCGTCACTTTGTTTCCGGAAGGGCCGACCATGCAAATGCCGAGCTGTGTCGGGTCTGCTCGCCGCAAAGCGGGAATGTAACTGGCGCATGCACCCTCTGAAGCTTGCTCGCGATGGTAGGCGACCCACCGTTGCAGATGTTCTGTCACCTGCTGTGCTTCCCATTTGTTTGTCGATGTTGCTGTTTGAAACAAACCCCGTTCCCCCCAAATCCTGTACTGTAAGCCTGTTTGTCAAGGAGCGAAAGCGCTTCCACGCCACGCAAAAATCGTATATTGAACACTTTAAAACCAACCTACAAAATCAAACAAAAACCAACAAAAGCTTTCACGCATTTATATAAATATTTTTTCTATACTTGTCGTTTACGTGTTTTATGGATAAGAATAGTAAGGGGAAAAAAGTGACAAACCCTACAGCAATCCAACAGGGAGGGGGAAGTGGCGCATGCATTCCCCATTAAAAAAGGATGGCTACATCCTGGCACTCATGCTGATCACGGTTCCGCTGGCAGGCGAACTGAAATTTTATCCGGTCAACGAGACGTTTCGGATCAGCTTCGGCGCGCCGACCTTTTTCTTCTTCTTGCTTTTGTTCCAGCGGCTTCCGGCGGTGTTGCCCGGGTTTTTGACCGGACTGTCTGTCGTCGGCTTTCGCTTGCTGCTCGACTCGTACACGCACAGCCCGTTTCATTTGGCTACTTCGATGCAAGAGCACTATTCGAGCTTTTTTTTCTACTTTTCGTATTCGCTGCTTTTTTATGTGATCCGAATGGAGCGGTTCCGCGAGCGGACATTGATCATCGGCGGAATCGGGATGGTCATTGAGGTCGTAGCCGATCTGGTCGAGCTGCTATCGCAGTATGTGCTGTTTCACATCGTCGTGACCTGGAGTTCGCTGCAAGAGATGTTCGTGATTGCGCTCTCGCACAGCTTCGTCGTGCTCAGCTTTCTGAATATGATCCGACTGTACGAGACGCAAGCCCGGGAAAAACAGACCCGCGCGCAGCACGAGCATATGCTGATGCTCATTTCCAATCTGTACGAAGAGTCGATTCATCTGAAAAAGACGCTGCAAAATGCGGAGAACATCACGGTCAAGTCGTTCGAGCTGTACCAGCGCCTGCAAGCGCAAAAAGACGGGCTTGAACAAGCTTCCGTCGACTCGTTTGCGCGACAGGCGCTGATTATTGCAGGAGAAGTGCATGAAATCAAAAAAGACAACCAGCGAATTTTTGCCGGGCTGCAAAAACTGATTACCCACGAAAATCGGACGGATTTTATGGATATTCATCAGTTGGCAGACATCATCGTGCGCTCCCAGCGGAAGTACGCGAGCCTGCTCGGGAAAAACATCGAGTTTACTTGCCTGATTTCTGGAGAACACCCGCCCTATCACGTGTTTACCTTGATGTCGTTGATCAACAACATCGTCGCCAATGCCGTCGAGGCGATCCAGAAGACGGGGAGCATCTTGATCCAGGTGAACCGGGACAAAGAGTTTGTCGAGATCAAAATTGCCGACGACGGCCCGGGTGTTCCGCCCAGGCGCAAAAAGCTCCTGTTCAAGCCTGGATTCACGACCAAATACGACGACAAAGGAGCACCTTCTACGGGAATCGGTCTTTCTTATGTAAAAGAGATGGTGGACGAGCTGCAAGGAGAGCTGGTTGTCGGAGACGGCGCGGCGGGAAAAGGAACGGAATTTGTCATCCGCTTGCCGATCAATCTTGTGAGGGAGAAAGAGGGAGACGATGCACTTTTACTTAATCGATGACGATGAAGCTGTGCGCCTGATGCTGACAGAAATTATCGAGGATGAGAACTTGGGGGAAGTGGTCGGCGAGGCCGAGGACGGAGCGCTCGTTGACGGTCATATGCTGACGATGAAACATGTCGACATCGTCCTGATTGATCTGCTCATGCCCGAGCGCGACGGGATTGAAACGATTCGCCAAATTCGGCCTGTCTTCAAAGGCAAGATCGTGATGATCTCGCAGATGGAGTCAAAAGATTTGATCGCCCAGGCTTACTCGCTCGGCAGCGAATACTACATTATTAAGCCAGTCAACCGGATCGAAGTGGTGACGATATTGCAAAAAGTCATCGAAAAAATCCGGCTGGAAAAATCGATTCAGGATATCCAAAAATCGCTGCATTCGGTCTTGCAACTGGATCAAGGGCTTGGCAGCCAGAACCGGGCGAGCAAAAGCGGCAAACAGTTGCGCGAGGCGGGGCAATTCCTTTTGTCCGAGCTGGGGATTGCCGGAGAGAACGGCAGCAACGATTTGCTTGACATTCTCGACTACTTGAACGAATGGGAGCAGAAGCATACGCTGAAAAGCGGCTTTCCAGCGCTCAAAGAAATTTTTGTCGCGGTTGCCCAAGCCAGACTGGGAACTGCCGCGGATGAAACACAAGTCATGAAAGTCGTCAAAGCGTCCGAGCAGCGGGTCAGAAGAGCGATCTATCAGTCCTTGAATCATTTGGCATCGCTAGGCTTGTCCGATCTGTCGAACTGGAAATTTGAAAATTACGCTTCCCAGTTTTTCGATTTTACGTTTGTGTGGAAAAAAATGGCCGAGCTGAAAAATAAAACGGCCACTGCTTCGGACATTCGCATCAACATGAAAAAATTTATTCAAGTTCTTTATGCCGAAGCCAAACGAATCCAGGCAGAAGCATAGCAAGCGTAAAGACGCAAAGCGACGGCACAAGAAGCCGTACTTGCCGTGACATGTCACGCAAAAAGCCCTGACCACTCGATCAGGGCTTTTTGCTGTCGGACAACCGGACACGCGGACTCCCGTCTCGACTGACTCTTACGTCCCGTCCTTTTCCATCAGCTTTTTCAGCTTGCGGTAGACGGTATTTCTGCCAATTCCGAGAATGCGCGCCGTCTCGGAGATGTTGCCGCCCGTCTGCAAAAATACGTCGACCATGTCGCTCTTGCCAGATTGGGTTCGTTCTTTTTGAGCATCGCTTATTTGTCCCTCGGCGGGCTTGGCAGAAAAGCTGGACAAAATGTAGGCAGGGAAGCGCTCCCGCTCAATTTTGCCTCCCTCCGACAGAAAAGCCGCTTCGCGCAGGGCGGCCGCAAGCTGACGCACGTTTCCCGGCCAACTGTAGCTCTCGATCAGCTTTTTGGCACTGGTTCCAAGCGCAAGCGGCCCTGTGCCCAACTGGGCTTCGATGCCGTGCAGCAGCAACTGGGCGAGCTGTAGCCGATCTGCACGCTCCCGCAACGGCGGCAGTGTGACCTGAACGCCTTGCAGTCGGTAAAACAAGTCAGCGCGGAAGCTGCCTTCCTGCACTTTTTGCCACAAATCGGTGTGCGTAGCCGTAATGATCCGCACATCGACGTGAATCGGCTTCGTTCCGCCTACCCGATAGACGGTGAAATCTTGCAGCACGCGCAAAAGCGCCACTTGCATCTCGGACGGCATCTCGGCTATTTCGTCGAGGAACAGTGTCCCTTGGTGAGCTTGTTCGAATTTTCCCGGCTGTCCGGTCTGTTTGGCTCCGGTAAACGCTCCCGGCTCGTAGCCGAACAGCTCGCTTTCTAGCAAACTTTTCGGAATCGCCCCGCAGTTGATCGCGACAAAAGGCTTGTCCGCACGCTCGCTTGCCAGATGAATCGCCTGGCTGACGACGTCTTTGCCTGAGCCGCTTTCGCCAAACAGCATAACCGTATATTCCGTTTTGGCTGCCCGCTTGGCAAGCCGAATGGCCGCGAGAAAGGCATCGTCTGTGCCGTATAAGTCATCAAAAGAGGTGAGACCTGTCCGATTTGCCCGGAGCGGCCTCGCCTTCGGTTTGGAGGATGGAGGGCTTGCGGCGATCTGCGGTGGACGCGTATCAAGCAGAACGGAAGCCTGCCAGTGATGTTCTCCGCCCCCTTTTGTGAGCAAGGGGAGGGAACGGGGAGTGGAAATGTCTTTTTGCCTGCCTAGCAAAGACTCGATGTCTGCTACTAGCTCTGTCACATGCACCTGTCCCAGCCGCTGTCTGTTTCCGCGCAGCAGTTGGTGCGCTTCGCGGTTGCCGCCCGTGACGATTCCGTCCTGATTGACGGCCAGCAGCGCGTGGTGCTTGGCGTTTTTCTCCGGATAGAGCGAGATGACCATCTGCCGATCGGGACGATGGATAAGCAGCCAATCTTCCACTTTGCGCGCCATCACATCGACCATGCCTAGTAAGGAAGGGTGGTACATCGCCGCATGTCCGCTAATATCGAGCACAGCTACCAGCTCGCCCTGCGGTCCGAAAATCGGGGAGGCGGCGCAATACAACATATGGTTGGAGTCAAGATAGTGGTCTTTTCCGACGACAGCCAGCGGTTTTTGTTCCACAATGACTGTCCCCGCCGAGTTGGTTCCGCGCACCTGCTCAGACCAGCAGGCGCCGTGATGGACCTGGATTTTTTCCGTGTCCTTGAGGAAGACAGGATCGCCTTTGCTCTCCAGGATGTAGCCCGACGTATCGCAGAGGGCGACGATCGAGTAGGAGCTTTTCAGCCAATAAGCCAATCGCTCCATGGTTGGGTCCATCGTTCTCATAAACTCTTCTTTTTGTTCCCTGTATTGCCGAAACTGGGTTTCTTCCAGTATGGCATCCTTTGCTGTCAACGCATTAACCCCATTGATCCGGCTTCGCTCCCACGACTTTTTCAGCAACGCATTGGTGGGTTCCAGCAAACGATTTCCCCCTCTAGCAGAGAAAATAAGACCTTCCTTTCTATATTACCACAATTTTCAAACTACAATGGGCAATGGAGCAATTGTATCGCAAAAATGGAGCAACTGTTCCAACGCAAGATTGCTAGATTCATAGAAAAGCCGCTGTTTGTAAGCGTTTTCTATTTGGCACAAAACATGCTTCTAGTAAGGGACGAATGCACATAAGCGAAAATGAGGAGGGGCTTACGTGGCGCAAACGGCAAAAATCACATTGGACCCGCGTGTCGAAGCTTTCTTGGCAGGCGGTCCGAAAAAGCTGTTCATTGGTGGGGAGTTTGTAGCGTCAGCATCGGGAAAAACGTTTGACACGATTGATCCGGCTACTGGTGAAGCGATTACGTCTGTTTATGAAGCCGATGCGATCGATGTCGATCTCGCGGTGCAAGCCGCAGAAAAAGCTTTTGCGACAGATTGGGCCAAGGTGACGCCTAGCGAACGCGGGCGGATGCTCTGGAAGCTGGCTGATTTGATGGAAGAGCATGCAGAGGCGCTCGCGCAGCTGGAGACGATCGACAACGGCAAGCCGATCACCCACGCCCGTTTCGCTGACGTAGCATTGGCGATTGATCACTTCCGCTACTATGCAGGCTGGTCGACGAAGCTGGCTGGCGAAGTGATCAACAATTCTGCCGGGCGCAACATGCTGACTTACACGCGCCGCGAGCCGATTGGCGTGGTCGGGCAGATCATTCCGTGGAACTTCCCGCTCTTGTTGGCTGCGTGGAAGCTGGGCGCGGCACTCGCTACAGGCAACGTCGTGATTTTGAAAAGCGCCGAGCAAACGCCACTGTCCGCGATCTATTTGGCGGAATTGATCCAGCAAGCGGGATTCCCCGATGGCGTCGTCAACATTATTACAGGCTACGGGCCGACAGCAGGCGCGGCGATTACGAACCATCCGCGCATTCGCAAAGTGGCTTTTACCGGATCGACGGAGGTCGGCAAGCTGATCATGCAGCAAGCGGCGGGCAATTTGAAGCGCGTGTCGCTGGAGCTGGGCGGCAAATCGCCGAACATTATTTTCCCGGACGCCGACTTTTCCAGAGCGATTCCTGGCGCGTTGATGGGTATTTTCTTCAATCAAGGCCAAGTGTGCTGCGCAGGCTCGCGCTTGTTTGTTCATAAAAAAGTGTACGACAACGTCCTGGCTGACATGACGAGCTATGCGGCCAAAATGAAGCAAGGCAACGGCCTGGACGAGTCGACAGAGATCGGGCCGCTCGTATCGAGCGAGCAATTTGAGCGGGTGACAGGCTACTTGCAAAAAGGGCATGAGGAAGGCGCGACTTCATTGACAGGCGGCGTACCGTTGGAAGGGCCGGGCTATTTCGTTCCGCCTACGATTTTTGCCGATGTCAATGAGCGCATGACGATTGCCCGGGAAGAAATTTTTGGCCCGGTTGTCGCAGCGATGCCTTTTGACGACGAGGAGCAAGTCGCAGATGTCATCCGGCGGGCGAATGATACGGAATACGGGCTGGCAGCAGGGGTGTGGACGACCGATCTGCGCAAAGCGCACAAAGTCGCGCACGCCTTGGAAGCAGGCACTGTCTGGGTCAACTGCTACAATGCGCTCGACGCTGCCGTGCCGTTTGGCGGCTACAAGCAATCCGGATACGGCCGGGAGATGGGTTCGTACGCCCTGGACTTGTATACGCAGGTGAAGGCGGTCTGGGTCAACCTCGATTAGGGCAAGGGCAAAAAACAGAGAAAACAAGGGGGAATCAAGCATGAGAGCGGCGCAAATTTTGGAGCAGCGTAAACCTTTGCGTATTGGAGAGGTGCCCGATCCGACACCAGGTTCGAAAGACGTGATCGTCCGGGTCGAAGCGTGTGGGGTTTGCCGAAGCGACTGGCACGCCTGGATGGGAGATTGGGACTGGATCGGACTCAGCCCGCAGCTGCCGATCATTCCGGGACATGAACTGGGAGGTGTCGTCGAGGCAGTCGGCAAAGAGGTGAAAAATTTCCGTCCGGGCGATCGCGTGACCACGCCTTTTCATGAAGGGTGCTCACATTGCGCCAATTGCCTCTCCGGCCATTCCAACCGTTGCGACAACCTGGCGATTTTCGGCTTTAGCTACGATGGCGCCTACGCCGAATACGTCCGCGTGCCAAACGGCGACTTCAATCTGATTCGCCTGCCAGACGAGGTAGACTCGCTGACAGCAGCCGCGATCGGTTGCCGTTACATGACGGGTTATCACGGTGTGATCCGTGGAAACGTTCAGCCGGGCAGCTGGCTGGCCGTGCACGGCGCGGGAGGAGTCGGACTGTCATCGGTTCAGGTGGCGAGCGCAGTCGGGGCGATGGTCATCGCTGTAGACGTCGATGACGCCAAGCTGGCCAAGGCAAAGGAAGAAGGCGCCGTTGCCGTCATCAATGCCAGAAAAGAAAATGTCGTGGAAGCGGTCAAGGAAATTACGAAGGGCGGGGCGCACGCCTCCATCGATGCGCTCGGCATTCGCGATACGATTCTCAATTCGGTTTTGAGTCTGAGAAAAGGCGGCAGGCACGTCCAGATCGGATTGACTACCAAGGAAGAGGGCGGCATGGTCGGATTGCCGATCGATGCGATCACCGCGATGGAACTGGAGATCGTCGGCAGCATCGGCAATCCGCATGCGGCTTACGAAGGATTGCTTACGCTGATCGCCCAAGGCAAGCTGAACCCGTCTTCGCTCGTGTCCAAGGAAGTCGCTCTCGATGACGTGTCGGGCATTTTGGAAGACATGACGAACTACAACACATTCGGCTTTAATGTGATTACGAAATTCAGATAGAACAGATGAACCAGTGCGTCTCTGAGTAGGACGAGAGACACACTGGTTCATTTTTTCTGGGGGCCAGTGTGCTTAAAAAATGTTTCATAAAAAGGAAAATTGGGGTAATTGTCGAAATATTTATCCGAATTGTTGTTCCCTCACTTTTATATCTGGAGGATGGAGATCATGAGTCAGCGGATAGCTCTGGATAGATATGCGAATCTTTCACAAGAAAGAGTCAAACTTGAACAGGAGTGGGAACGATTTGTTTCTGGAGTGAACGAAAGACCGGCCATTCGACCGCTGATGTACGAATCCTGGCAGCGCTGTCAGGAGCAAAATATCCATCCTCTGCGCACGAGAACGACGGTCAGCCTGTCCCGGGCGCAGATCGAGGCGTACTGGGAAGAAGATACGCTCCAGCATATTCTCAAGCCGCTTTTGCTGAAAATGAAAGACGCTTCGCTCGACTCGGGCCATTTGGTCACCTTCTGCAATGCCGCAGGAGACATCGTGCATTTGGACGGTGACTTGTCGCTGATGCTGAAAGCAGAAGACATGAATTTTGTCGTCGGCTCCTCCTGGGCGGAGCATCGGGCAGGGACGAACGCCATCGGAACTTCGCTCGTGACGGGGCGACCAGTACAGGTGTTTGCTGGCGAACATTTTTGCCAGGAGGTGCAAAAATGGACGTGCTCCGCCGCGCCTGTTCGCGATCCTGTCACACAGCAAATGATTGGCGTGTTCAATTTGACAGGCTTGTGGAGGGTCAACCACCCGCACTCTTTGTCAGCTGTTACCTCGGCAAAGCAAATCGTGGAAAAATATTTGCGCGGTCAACTGGAACAGGAACGTTTCCGCTTGACAGAGCGTTTCTCGCATCTCGTCTCTTCGGCTGTGACGAGTCCTTTTCTGGTACTCGATCGCGGCGGGAAGGTCATTAATGCGTCCAGTATCCTGTACGAGCAAGGGTGGGTTGATCGCCAGCAAAATTTGATCGGGGCGCCTCCTTCCGCTTTTGCCATTATCTCGAAAATGCAATGGGAGGCCGAACATGTGAGGGGAATATGGCGCTTTGAACTTATTCCGTATATATATGGCGGCAGGCCGATCGGCTCTGTCGTGTACGCAATTCCCCCGAACGACGAGTACGGCGTGCGGGAAGCGACGGCGGCGCAGCCTGTTTTTGCAGGGAGCGGAGGGGCAGATGGCTCCGCACGCGAGCCGTTGGCACCCGACTTTGCCGAAACGGCGAAACCGTTTATCCGCAGCGAGCGATTTTACCGTTCGCTGTTCGAAGACAACCCTTCGGCGATCATCTGTTACGACTTGCAAGGGAACATACTGGAGGCCAATCCGGCCGCCGAGAGATTGATCGGCTATACCGTAGAAGAACTGCAAGCGAGCAACATTATCCAACTAATCTTGCTGGATTGCGCCGAAAAAAAGCTCCATCCGTTCAGCCTGGAAGGAATGGGACGACCGCAGGAGTTTGAAATCGCTGTCAAACATAAAAATGGACACAGCATCGACGTCAGCATCAACAACTTCCCGATGTATGTAGACAACGAGATCAGCGGCTTCTACGCCATCGCCAAAGACATGACTCGCCACAAGCAGATCGAGGCGGATTTGCGTTCGACGAAGGAACAGCTTGATGTGTACCTGCGCAATACGGACGATTCGGTCGTTGTGCTCGACGTCGGCTTCCATATCGTTAAAGTCAACCGGGCGTTCGAGCAGATGTTTGGCTGGAGTGAACAGGAAGTCATCGGGGCCGAGCTGCCGACGATCCCTGACTTTTTGCAAGCGGATTTCCAGCTGCTGCAACAGGAAATTGTCCGAAATCGCCACGTGACATCGTATGAGGCGCTGCGTCAGCGAAAAGACGGGACGCTGCTCGATGTCAGCACCTTCATTTCGCCGCTGTCTGATTCAGAAGGGAACCTCATCGCCTTCGTGGCGATTCAACGGGACATAACCGAGCATAAGCGGATGGAAGCGGCCTTGATTGAAAACGAAAAGCAACTGCGAACGCTGATCAACGCCATGCCGGATTCCGTCTGCTTCAAAGACAGCGAAGGCCGCTGGATCGAGGCGAACGATTGCTGCTTGCGCGTGTTCCGCCTGGAGAACGTGCCGTATCAGGGAAAAACGGACGGGGAGCTGGCTCTGCTTTCCCCGGATTATCGCGAGGCATTGCTGCAATGCGCCGAATCGGACAAGCGGGCATGGGAAGAAGGCAAGCCCGTCCGGCTGGAAGAAGTCGTTTACCTGGACTACGGCGATGTGCGAATTTTTGATGTGAGTAAAATTCCGTTATTCGACCCGGAGGGCAAACGCACGGGCTTGGTCGTGATCAGCCGGGACATTACGGAGCTGAAAAAGACAGAAGAGCTGCTGCGCAAGTCGGAAAAGCTGTCTGTCGTCGGTCAATTGGCTGCGGGAGTCGCGCACGAAATCCGCAATCCGCTGACTTCCATTCGCGGTTTCATTCAATTTATTCAGGAAGGCCATTACAAGCAGGAGTATTTTCAAACGATCTTGTCAGAGCTGGATCGGATTCAATCGGTTGTCAACGAGTTTTTGGTGCTCGCCAAGCCGCAGGTCATCCATTTTACGCCGCGCAATCTGCCGCCTTTGCTGCATCAGGTGGTAGAGCTTTTGCAGACCGAAGCGATTTTAAACAATGTCCAGATTGTGCTGGAGATTGATCCGGTCGCCACGATGGTCAATTGCGAGGAAAATCAGTTAAAACAGGTCTTTATTAATATTTTAAAAAATGCGATCGAGGCCATGCCGTATGGCGGGCAGATCACTATTCAGCTCAAGCAGCAGGGAGAAGCTCTGTCGATTCGGATTTTGGATCAGGGAGAGGGAATAGCCGAGGAGCGAATACCGAAGCTTGGGGAACCTTTTTATACGACCAAGGAAAAGGGCACAGGTCTTGGCCTGATGATTAGCTACAAAATTATTCAAGCCCACCAAGGAACGATGAAAATTAATAGCCAGCGAAACAAGGGGACGACGGTGGAGATTCATTTGCCTGTGTGTGAACCTCTTGAATGAGCGTTTGTGTAAAGCCCGGGGGAGAAGAGATGCCTCTGGGTTTTTTGGTGCGGGCAGCGGCGTGAATAGAACCGTTTTTTCGACAAAAACCAGCAGAAAACATGCGAAAAAAGTAAAAAGACAGAATATTGACAAAGATGATACGGGATGTTAATTTTTGTTTAGGAAAACGTTTACCCGAAATGAGAGAAAGTGAGTGAGAAACCATTTCTGTCACGATAAAAGACATCGCCCAACTCGCCAACGTTTCTATCGCCACTGTCTCGCGTGTCCTGAACAACTCCAAGCCAGTCAGACCGGAGCTGCGGGAAAGAGTCCTGCGGATCGTCCAGGAGACGGGCTTTCAACCGAATGCGATAGCCAGAAGTCTCGTCAGCAAGGAAACCCGCATCATTGGAGTTATGATCCCCGACATCAACAACAACTTTTACTCCAACCTCACCTACGGCATCGACAGCGTGCTTAGCGAGGACGACTACAGCATGTTTTTGGCTATTTCCGACGAGATCGTGGACAAAGAGCTGAAGTATTTGCGGCTGTTCAAGGAAAAGCAGCTGGATGGCGTCATCATCGCGAGCGTGCATTTTTTGGAGAGCAACTTCCAGACGCTGCTCGACATGCAAGTGCCGACGGTCGTAACCGGCCATGATTTGCCCGGCTACCAAATTCCCACGGTCAACGTCAACAACGTACAGGCTGCGTACGATGCGACCGCTTACCTCATCTCGCAGGGCCATCAAAAAATTGCCTGTGTCTCCGGGCCTTTGTGGGACCCGCCGTGCGGACTGGATCGCATGGGAGGGTACCGCAAAGCGATGCGCGCACACGATTTGCCGATTCATGAAGGTTTTGTCGTCGAAGGGGATTTCACTGCCAAAAGCGGCTATGAAGCGATGCGCCGCATCTGCGAGGAGAAGGTGCGTCCCACGGCGGTGTTTGTAGCGACAGACCTGATGGCCGTCGGGGTGCTCAATTACTTGCACGATCACGGGATTCGCGTCCCGGAAGACATTTCGGTCATGGGCTTTGACAATCTGGAGCTGGCCTCCTTTACCAGACCGATGCTGACTACCGTTCACAACGACCCGTTTATGTACGGGAAGGCTGCCGCGGAGCAATTGCTCAAGCAAATCAGAAACGAGCCGGTGGAGAGGATGAGCATCGTTCCACACCACCTCGTCGTCCGGCAAAGTGTAAGCGTGATTTACGAGCGTACACCATGAATGGCCCATAGATGTGATCCAAACAGAGAGCTTGGCTCGAAAAAGGAGGGAAACGCATGAAGCTCGGCGTGTTTACTGTGTTGTTCAGCGACAAATCGTTCGAGGAAATGCTCGACCATGTGAAAGAGGCAGGATTGGAGGCAGTCGAAATCGGAACAGGTTGCTATCCAGGCAATGCGCACTGCCAGCTGGATGAGCTTTTGGAAAGTGCAGGGAAGCGCGAGGCGTATCGCAAAGCCGTAGAAGAACGCGGGCTGGTCATCAGCGCATTGAGCTGCCACG
Organism: Brevibacillus sp. HD3.3A; assembly: GCF_013284375.2. Classification (NCBI taxonomy): domain Bacteria; kingdom Bacillati; phylum Bacillota; class Bacilli; order Caryophanales; family Paenibacillaceae; genus Brevibacillus; species Brevibacillus sp. HD3.3A. Next base: position 3,381,302 of record NZ_CP085874.1, on the reverse strand, counting down.
GCAACCCGCTGTCGCCAGACAAAGAATTTGCCCAGCAATCGCATGAGACGTTCGTCAAAACGGTGCAACTGGCCGAACAGCTCGAAGTCCCTGTCGTCAACTGCTTTTCCGGCACAGCAGGCGATCATGAGGGCGCGAAGTATCCGAACTGGCCTGTTGCCCCCTGGCCGAACGAATATCGGGATGTGCTGAACTGGCAGTGGAACGAAAAGCTGGTGCCGTACTGGAAGGAATGGGGCCAATACGCCCACGATCACCAGGTAAAGGTCGCGCTGGAGCTGCACGGAGGCTTTCTCGTCCACACGCCCGGGACGCTGCTGAAGCTGCGCGAACAGGTGGGAGAGGCGATTGGAGCCAATTTTGATCCGAGCCATATGTGGTGGCAAGGCATCGATCCGGTGGCGGCGATCAAAATATTGGGCAAAGAACAAGCGATTTACCATTTCCATGCCAAAGACACTTTTATCGATCAGGAAAAAGTGAACATGTACGGCCTGTTGGACATGAACTCCTATGCGAATCTGAATGAGCGGGCCTGGTACTTCCGCACAGTCGGCTACGGACACGACCAGAAGACGTGGGCAGACATGATGAGCGCCTTGCGCATGAGCGGATACGATTACGTCATCAGCATCGAGCACGAGGATGCCATCATGTCGATCGAGGAAGGCTTCCAGCGCGCCGTACAAAATTTGCAGCAGGTGATTTTGCGCGAGCCGCTCAAAAATATGTGGTGGGTGTAAAAGGAGGGAGCTTGTATGAGCACATGCAAGATCGGATTGATAGGAGCAGGCGGTATTGCCCTGGCGCATCTGGAAGCAGCCAAAGGCGAGCCGAGAGCTGAGATCGTTGCCATTGCAGATGTGTCGAAAGAAACAGCCGCAGAAAAGGCTGAGCAGTACGAAATCCCGCACGTCTTTTCCGATTACCGCCAGATGCTGTCCGAAGCGGCACTGGACGCTGTCATCGTCTGCGTGCCCAACTATTTGCACGCGCAAGCTGCGCTGGATGCATTGGCTGCGGGAAAGCACCTGCTGTGCGAAAAGCCGATGGCGATGAACAGCGGTCAGGCAGAAGCCATGATCGAAGCAGCGAAGCGAGCGGACAAAATTTTGATGGTCGCGCAAAACAACCGCTTCCGCAGCCAGGCCAAGCAGATCAAAAGCTGGCTGGATGAAGGGAAGTTCGGCAACGTGTACCACGCGAAAACAGGCTGGGTGCGCCGCAACGGAATCCCCGGCTGGGGAAGCTGGTTTACGCAAAAAGAATTGGCAGGCGGAGGTCCGCTGATTGACATCGGGGTACATATGCTCGATTTGACCTTGTGGCTGCTTGGTCATCCCAAGCCAGTGTCGGTACTCGGCCAGACGTACGCAGAGTTCGGTCCGAAAAAGCGCGGGCTGTCCGAGTGGGGCCGGATCGATGAGAACGGCGTGTTTGACGTGGAAGACATGGCGGTTGCGATGATTACGTTTGAAAACGGCTTTTCGCTCACGCTTGATGCAAGCTGGGCGTCGCACATCGAAAAAGAAAACGTTTTCCTGCAACTGTACGGGCAAGAAGGGGGCGTATCGCTTGGCTTGCTGGATGAGCAGCTCGCTCTTTACCACGAATGGGGCGGCGTCATGGCAACGACTGAGCTATCGCCCAAACCGTGTCAGGAACGGGTCGCGCTCTTGTCCAACTTCCTCGATGCCATCGAAGGGAAAGCCGAGGCGCTGTGCACGCCGGAGCAAGCTTTGTACATTACCCGTCTGATTGAAGCGATCTATCAGTCGGCTCGCACCGGGGAGGCTGTCCGCTTTTCGTAAACGGTTGAAGTGCCTGCGAAAGCAGGCTTCAGCATTCACCAAAAGAGCATAGGGGGTTAATGGCATGAAAGTTATGAAAAGGCTTACATCAATGGGACTTACCTTGACCGTGGCACTCTCGCTGGCAGCATGCTCCTCCACTCCGCAGCAATCCGCACCCGCACAAGGACAACCTGCATCACCAGAAGCGCCGAAAACAGAACCAGCTCCGCAGCCAGCCGCCGAAAAAGTCAAGCTCGTCTACGCTCGCGGCAAAGACGCCACCGATTCCACGAAAAAGCTCGTGGAAGCTTTTCAGAACGCTCACCCGAACATCGAGGTAGAAATCCGCGAGATGCCATCCGACACCGGACAAAGCCACGATCAGTACGTCACCATGTTCAGCGCGCAATCGTCCGAGATCGACGTGTTCGACCTGGATGTAATCTGGCCGGCTGAATTTGCCCAGGCAGGCTATCTGCTTCCGCTCGACCGCTTGATGGAACAAGACGGAATCGAGACGGGCAAATATATCAAAGGCGCGATGGACGCCGGAAATTTTGGCGGTCAGCAATGGACGATGCCCAAATTCATCGATGCCGGACTGCTCTTTTACCGCAAAGATTTGGTCAAAGAACCGCCAAAAACATGGGATGACTTGATTGCGCAAGCAAAAGCCACAAAAGGTCAGGGCGGCACGAAGTTCGGCTACTTGATGCAAGCCAAGCAGTACGAGGGACTGGTGTGCAACTTCGTTGAATTTAGCGCTGCCTACGGCGGAAAAATTCTCGACGAGCAAGGCAACGTGGCGATCAACAACCCTGCGACGATCAAAGGATTGCAAAAAATGATCGAGATCGTCAAATCCGACATCGTCCCAAGCAACATCACTACCTTTATGGAAACCGAATCGCATACCGCATTCCTCGAAGGACAATCGGCCTTCATCCGCAACTGGCCGTATCAGTTCGCCCTCGCGCAAGATCAGGCGCAATCGAAAATCGTCGACAAAGTGGCGATCGCTCCGCTCCCGGCAGGGGATGCAGGCTCTGCCGCAGCACTCGGCGGCTGGATGGGCGGCATCAACAAATTCAGCAAGCATCCGAAAGAATCGTGGGAGTTCCTCAAGTTCATGACCGGAGCCGAAGGACAAAAAATTTCGGCCGTGCACGGCGGTTTGGCTCCAACCTTGCTGCCTGTGTATGAAGACGCCGATGTGCAAAAAGCAAGCCCGCTGTTCGCGAACAAAGACTTCGTCGATGGCGTGAGCGCTGCCGTGTCCCGTCCGACTACGCCGATCTATCCGAAAATCTCCGAAGTCATCCAGATTGAAGTGTCCAAAGCGCTGGCCGGACAACAATCCGCAGAGCAAGCCGTACAAAACATGGAAGCAAAAATGAACGAACTGATGAAAAAGTAACGCGGGTCCAGCGACATAGCGACACGCGCCAACAGGTCCAGGCGGCTTCCGGGAGAGGGGGACTGTCTCTTCCGGAAGCGAATGGGCCGCGGCAAACAGAAGATGCTCTTGTGATTTTCAATCAGGAAAGAAGGTGGTGAACGGATGAATCGACAAAACAAAGGCTCTCTTTCGGAAAAGCAAATGGGCTATTTGCTGATTTTACCCGCACTGCTGATTATCCTCATCATCGCGATTTGGCCTGTCATGCGCTCATTCTGGATCAGTCTGCACGATATTCGGCTGAATGACCCGACAAAGACCGAAGTTCATTCCTCGTATGGGCTGGATATGGAGCGCTACGTCAGTACCTTTCCCAACCTGCTGCGCTATGTGAAAAAAGAAGCGGAGGCCGCCCAGGGACCTGCAAAAGACAAACTGGAGGCGATTCGGCAAGAGATCGAGCAAATGAATCAAGCGCTCCAGCAATCAGGCGAGATCGCGAGCCGTTACGAAGCCATCGACCAGTTGCTGCTGGAGTTCAAGCCGATTCCGAACGAACTCAAATACGTGACGTTGACAGGGGAAGCGACAGACGCGATCCGGACAACCTTGGCGCAGACGGAATCTACCCTGCTGGAAATGGGGGCAAACAAACAACTGGCGAAGCCGGAAGGAGCCGTCGGGGTGATGGCCGGGATCACGTCCGCGATCATCGAGCCGAACTATGTAGGTTTTGCTTATTACCAGCATTTTTTGACCGACAGCCGCATGTGGGCCGCCTTGTATAATACATTCTTTTTTACGGTCGTCTCCGTGGTCATCGAGCTTGTGCTTGGCATAGCCATCGCCCTGCTGATCAACCGTCCGTTTCGCGGCCGGGGGCTGGTGCGGGCAACGGTGCTGATTCCATGGGCGATCCCGACCGTTATTTCCGCGATGATGTGGAAATTTTTGTACGACGGCCAAAACGGGATCGTGGCTCATCTGTTCGAAGTGACGGGGCTGGTATCGGATATGGGCGTGCTGCTTTCGACAAAGGCTGGCGCGATGTTTTCCGTCATTTTGGCGGACGTCTGGAAAACGACTCCGTTTATGGCTCTGCTGCTTTTCGCTGGCTTGCAGACCATCCCGCACAGCTTGTACGAAGCGGCTTCCGTCGATGGAGCGAACCGCATGCAGCAATTTTTCCGCATTACGCTGCCGATGCTCAAGTCGACGATTCTCGTGGCGCTGTTGTTCCGTACGCTCGATGCGTTTCGCGTATTCGATCTGATCTACGCGCTGACTGGCGGCGGACCTGCCAACTCCACGGAAACGATCTCGATTTACGCCTATAAAACGATGTTTGCGCAGATGAGCTTTGGTGAAGGCTCGGCGCTCGCAGTCCTTGTGTTCTTGTGCGTCGCGCTCATCTCGATCGGCTACATCAAAATTTTGGGGGCTGACCTCCTCGGTGAGGGAAACGGAAAATAAGGAGGAAAATGTCATGCAAAAAAAGGCGGGTCCTTTGTTTTACATCGGATTGCTGCTGTTTGTCTTCGTCGTGATGTTCCCGTTCTTATGGATTCTCCTCGCCGCGCTGAAGCCGCCAGGGGAGCTGTTCGGGGAGAGGGCCTTTCAGTTCATCATTCAAAATCCGACCTTGGACAACTTCGTCCGGGTATTCACGGAGCGTCCGTTTGCCAGATATTTATGGAACTCCACCGTGGTTGCGACGCTGACGACTCTGTACTCCATCACGATTGCGTCTTTTGCTGCCTATGCGATCGCCTGGCTGTCTTTTCGCGGCAAAACGATCATTCTCGGCATCGTGCTGGCCGTTTCGATGTTTCCGCAGATCGCCACGATTTCTCCGATCTTCATGTTCATGCAATCGATGGGGCTGACCAACAGCTATCTCGGCCTGATCATTCCGTACACGACTTTCGCCTTGCCGCTTGCCATCTGGAATTTGACGATCTTCTTCCGCAAAATCCCGAGCGATTTGGGCGAAGCTGCCAAAGTGGACGGAGCGAGCATTTGGCAGACGATGACGCGAGTGTTTTTTCCGCTGGCCATGCCGGGAGTATTCACGACCGCGATTCTCGTTTTTATCGCCGCCTGGAACGAATTTTTGTTCGCGCTGACGCTCAATACGCAGGAAGCGATGAAGACTGTGCCTGTAGGGATCGTCATGTTTCAAGGGATGTTCACGATTCCGTGGGGAGAGATATCGGCCGCCTCGATTATCGTTACCGTGCCGCTCGTCGTCATGGTGCTGATTTTCCAGCGACGAATTATTTCCGGTTTGACCTCCGGGGCGGTGAAAGAATAAGCGCTGCGAAAATACGCCGCCAAAAGCCAAGCGAGCGCCCTTCGTACACGTTGCTGGCAGGATATCTCCCGCGCCGGGGCGAAATCAAACGCCTGACAGCAAGGAATGAGGGGGAGTCCGATGAATTTGTCGCCAGTTGAAATTCGCGTGCAAGCGGAAGCGATCCGCGAGGGGCATGTGAACAACGTCAAGTACATGGAGTTTTTGGAGCAAGCCCGCCAGCCGTGGTATGACTATTTTTTGCACCTGGGCTTCCGCTCTTTTGTCGCCAAGCTGCAAGCGGACTACAAGCAGGAAGCGTTTTTCGGCGACGTCCTCGTCATTCATACGGAGGTAGAGCGAGTGGGAAACACGAGCTTTGTCCTTTCCCAACGGATGTACAACCAGCGGGAAGAGCAGGTGCTGGATGCCGAGGTGACGTTTGTCGCTATCTGCGCCAAAACAGGCGAGAAAATCCGCGTGCCGGATGAGCTGCGGACAAAAGCGTAAGCAGGACGGCAGAGCAGCACAGGAAGGGGTCCGATCCGAAAAGAATCGGGCTTTTTTGGCGTGGAAAAGGGGTTCCCACGAAGCGGCAGGCGAGAAGTGGAGCCAAAAATGAAGCAGTCCGTGACAGGAAGACATGACAAGTTAGTACAAAAGTAGCTGATACGGAAAAAAGAATGTTGAAATTTGTGGAAAATTTGACTAAAATACACTTTGCGTACAAACTTTCCTCACGATTCGCTGTTGGTTTTGCCTCGTTTCGACGAAAATCAAATCTGACGGGAAGGGAGCGCGGCGCCACCACATCATCCAATCGATGCAGCCGCGATACAAGCTATGTCGAGCACCATCAAAACGAATCAAATATCGCTTCCGAAAGGGGGAGGCGCCATTTCGGGAATGGGCGAAAAATTTCAGCAAAATGAGTTTACCGGAACCTTTTCGTTCAGCATCCCGCTCAGGCTTACTCCCAGCCGGGATTGTTCGCCCGAACTGCATCTTTCCTACAGTTCAGGGGAAGGCAACGGCATTTTTGGCCTTGGTTTCCATCTTTCCCTCCCCACAATATCACGAAAGACAGCAAAAGGCATCCCGCGCTATGACGATTCAGACATTTTTCAGCTCTCCCATGCAGATGACCTGGTTCGCCAGCCTGAACAAGGCGAGCGGCACACGGTCCGCGCAGGAGAAGACACGTATCAAGTTACGAAGTACCGCCCCCGCGTGGTCGACGCCTATGACAAAATCGAGCGCTGGGTAAATATAGCGACAGGAAGCACGCATTGGCGAGTGACCGATCGCGAACAGTTCGTCCAGCTGTTTGGAAAAACCGAACAAGCAAGAATCAGTGATCCCGATGACCCTGCCCGCATTTACCAGTGGCTGCTGGAAGAAGCATTCGACCCAAAAGGCAACCACATTTCCTATGACTACGAGTCCGACATCGTCTCCTCCAAAACCCCCGCGCACCAAGACGAGAAACGTATCCCATCAGCCAACAAGTATATCAGCCGCATACGTTACGGAAACAAAGTCCCTTATCAGGAAGGGGAGTCGCTACCTGACGTCTATCATTTCGAAGTTGTCTTTGACTACAGCTCTTCCGCAGATGCACGCCCTCTGACTTCGTTTGCAAACAGACCGCCCGTTGCGTACCGAAGCGATTCCTTTTCCCAGTACCACGCCGGATTTGAAGTTCGGACAAGCCGCCTGTGCCGCAAAATGTGGCTGTTCCATCATTTCGAAGCCTTGGACCGCAGTCCGCTTCCCGTTCAATCCTACACCTTTTCGTATGAGCAAGCATCGACTGTATCGCTGTTGTCCAGTGTCGAGCTGACGGGTTTTCGCTGGGCGAATGGCGAGTATGCGCAAGAAAGCTTGCCGCCGCTTCTGTTGAACTATTCCCGCTTTGAGCCGACAGCGCAAACGTTCCAGTCGCTGCACGCGCTCGATCTGGCTGCTCTTCCCGCAATGGGACACGATTCTTCCGCAGAGCTGATCGATCTGTACGGCGAAGGAATCCCCGGTATTTTGTATCAGGATGAGGTTTCCGCCCTCTACCTGGAGCCGATATTGGCGCAGGACGAACAGGGAAGCGATATCGTCGCGTATGCGCGTCCGAAAGAACTGCCGACTTTCCCTGCGGCGAATCATGTACCGTCGTCCAGTCAGCAGCTGATGGATTTGGCTGGAAACGGGGAGTTGGCACTGGTCGTTGCGACACTTTCGGAAGCTGGGTACTTTGCCAGCGGGCCAAGCAAAACGTGGCGTCCATGGAAGCCGTTTGCTTCGTTTACGAACGCTTTTTTTCAGGATGGACACGCGCTCGTTGATTTGACCGGAGACGGACTGGCTGACTTGGTGCACATCGATCAGGAGACGATTACGTACTATCCGAGCAAGGGAACGGAAGGCTTTGGCGAGCCGATGCGCGTGTGGCGAAGAAGCGATTTGCCTCTGCCCCGACAGGAAACGAAGACAGAGGCAGTCAAGTTTGCCGACATGTTCGGCAGCGGGATGCAGCATCTTGTCAAGGTTGCCAACGGCAGTGTCCAATGCTGGCCGAATTTGGGCTACGGACGCTTCGGTGAGCCTGTAAGCATGGAAAATGCTCCGTATTTTGCCGACGGACTGGACGAATCCCGGTTGTTTCTCGTCGATGTGGACGGTTCAGGTACAGCGGATTTGATCTACGCCTATCCCGATCGGATTGATGTTTACTTGAACCAGAGCGGCCATTCCTTTCGCGAACCGTTCAGTGTCCCGTTGCCAGCCAGCTGGGACAGAATCAATCAGCTACAGTTTGCAGATGTGCATGGAAACGGCACGACTTCGCTCGTTTTCAGCGAAGAATACCCCACGACCAGACACTGGTGCTACGATTTTTGCTCTCGCCAAAAGCCGTACCTTTTGACCCGCATTGAAAACCAGTGCGGAGCAGAGACGCGCATTTCCTACCGCTCCTCCACTTATTTTTACATGAAAGACAAAGAGAATGAGTTTTTCTGGCAGCAGCATTTGCCTTTTCCCGTTCAGGTCGTCGAGAAGGTGGAGAGCATCGACTGGATATCCCAGGCGACGATGTGCACGCGGTACGCGTATCACCACGGCTACTACGACAGCGTGGAGCGGGAGTTTCGCGGCTTTGGCATGGTGGAACGGACAGACGCCGAGACACTTTCGGCAGAGGCGGAACCAACGGATGTGCCCCCTGTCTGGAGCAAAAGCTGGTATCACACGGGAGCGGTTGCCGAATCCGGCGAATTGTCCCGGCAGTTTGCCCGCGAATACTACCAGGGCGACCTGCAAGCTTATCCGCTTCCGGACAGCACACTCGTACAGGCAACAGCAGCAGGACAGCCCCCTCGCGATGTGATTGATGGCGAGACATTCCGGCAAGCCAGCCGCTCGTTGAAAGGCCAGCTTCTGCGCAGGGAAGTGTACGCGCCTGCTGCTGCGGTCGCCTTTGACGATCAGGACCCGGCTGCGCCGTACACCGTGGAGGAGATGAACTACTGCGTCCGTATGCTTCAAGTGCCTGAGCGAAGCGAGTATGGCGTGTTTGCGATCGAACCGCAAGAATCGATCTCGTACCATTACGAGCGCAAGTGTGCCGATCCGCGCATCGAGCACAGCTTCGTTCTGGAAGTCGATGCGTATGGAAATGTCCTCAAGTCGTGCGCGGTTTCGTATGGACGAAGACAGGGCGCCCACACTTTTCCCGAGCAATTGACGGGAAAAGTCGTGTACGAGGAAGCGACGGTGCTAAACAGCATCGGACAAAACGTGTACCTGCCGGGAGTTCCCGTCGAGCATAAAGTGTTCCACCTGAAAAATGTGACGCTCTCCCAAGAGCGGCCCTATGTTGCCAAAAACGAGCTGCTCAGCGCGATTGCCTCCATTCGTCCGTCTGAGGCTACGCCGCTCATCGGATGGGAACGGCATTATTACTGGGACCCGATTCGCCAGGAACGCTATCCGCTGGGGGAAGTATCCGCGCAAAAGCTGCTTTGCCAAACAGAGACAGCCGTTGTAACGGAACAGCAGATCGTGGAGCGATTTGCCGAGGTACTGCCAGCGTCGCAACTGAACGAGTTGCTGCAACAAGAGGGCGGCCTTTTCTCGGACGGTGATTTTTGGTGGAATCCCGGTTTGCTGGAAGTTCATTTGGAGGCGGCAGGATTTTATTTGCCGCAATTCGCCGTAGACCCGTTCGGCAATCGGACGACATATCGCTACGACTCGTCCTACTTGTTCATCGAGCAGACGACAGATGCGCTCGGAAACGCGACGAGCGTGCAAAAGCTGGATTATCAGACGATGAAGCCTGCGCAAGTCCTCGATCCAAACGGCAACTGCACAGAAGTGTTGTTCGACCCGTTCGGACGTGTGATCGCGATGTCGTACTACGGGACTGAAGGGGGAGTGGCGACAGGCTTCCAGCCGCTGTCCGCCTATGTGGAGCGCGGACGTCCCGATCTGGATCGCCTTTTGCACAGCCCGGATGGCGGTCGCTTTTATGTGCAGGGAGCGGCGTGCTTCTTTGCTTACGACGACTTCGCCTGGGCAGAGCGCAAACAACCGATCGTTTCGATCCAGCTCAACGCGCAAGATTATGCATCGAGCGAATCTCGACCTGCTTTTACCCAGTTGACGTACCTCGACGGATTTGGCCGCGAGCACCAGCAGATGGTGAAGGTCGAGCCGGGAGCGGCGTACGGCCCGGACGGAAAACTTTTGCCTGACCCGGTAGAGCCGCGATGGCTGGCGACGGGACGTACTCTCTACAACAACAAGGGCAAGCCGGTAAAAGAGTACGAGCCTTACTATTCGTCCTCGTACGTCTACGTCGACGATCCGGTGCTGCGGACGTTCGGAGTTTCTTCCACGCTCACCTACGATCCGCTCGGGCGCGTCATCCGGGTCGATACGGCCAAAGGCTTTTTTACGCGGGTTCGCTTTACCGCATGGTCCGAATGGCACGAAGACGAAAACGATACGATCCTCGAATCCCGCTATTACCAACAGCATGTGGACGACGAGGACCCTGCTTTTCAACAGGACAGGCTGGCGCTGCAAAAAGCAAGCCTGTTCGCCGGGACTCCAGTCGAAAAACAGCTCAACTGCGACGGCAAAACGATCCGCTTGATTCAAAAAGCAGAAGGAATAGTTGCTCCTGACGATTTTACTGCGCTGGGCTTGTCGATCAGCCAGGCAAAAGAATTGTTCCAGGAGCTGCAAACAAAGCAATTCGTCGATTTTCGCGGGGCTTTGACTTATTTGTTCCAACCTGAACGGGCAGGCTTCACCCTCGGACTCAGCGCTCCATACGCTTCACAGGAAGCGGCTGTGATCAGCAAGCTGTCGTCCGTTCAAAAGACAGGCGCAGAGCTTGCGGCTTGCTACGAATGGGACGTCCGGGGGAACCAGATCAGCGGCGCTGACCCGCGCCTGGCCAAGTCCGGCGAGCGCAACTTCTTCACGCAATACGACCTGGCGGGCAACATTTTGTACAAAAAGAGCGCAGACGCCGGGGAACGCTGGCAGCTTTCAAACATGTTCGGGCACGTCATTTTGACGCGAGATGCGAACAATCAGCTTTTGCGCTACAAATACGATGCGCTAGGGCGGCTGAGCGAAACGATTCGCCAGGATGAAGGGAAGTCTTTTGTCCTGGAACGGATCGTGTACGGAGACAGCCCAGCAGCCCAGCAGGCTTTAGCAGGGGAAGATCCGGCGAAGTTCAACCTGCGCGGGCAAATTTACCAGCAGTACGACCAGGCAGGATTGGTTACGCATCACGTGTACGATCTGGGCGGCTCCATGCTTCGGGCAAGCAGACAGCTGTGCACCAGCTATCGCGAGCAGACCGACTGGGGAAGCGGGCAGGAGCCGAGCACGCTTTTGGAACCAACGGTGTACACGACTTCCTACGAGTACGATGCGTTGGCGCGTTTGACTGTCGCTACCGCTCCCAACGGGCTTGCGCAGCAATACGAATACCATTTGTCGGGGCTGTTGGACAAGCTGCTGGTCAAACAAACTCCAGAATCGCCAGCCGAGCCGTATGTGGCAGGCATTTCCTACGACGCAAAAGGCCAGCGCACCCGCATTCAATACGGAAACGATGTAGTGACCAAATACGAGTACGAGCCTGCGACATTCCGCTTGCTTCGCGCGATCAGCACGCGGCAGGCGGACCGCAAGCTGATGCAGGACATTGTCTACACGTATGATCCCGTTGGCAATATCGCATGCGTAACGGATCAGGCGCTGTCCACTGTTTTTGCCAATCAGCAAGTGGTAAAACCGCAGTCTGTCTACACGTACGATGCTCTCTACCGCTTGATCGAAGGGACAGGCCGTGAGCATCCGGGCATGTCGCCGCAAGCGGAGTCTGCCGGGGCTTTTGCCGATAGCGGCTTTGTCCCGCTGTCAAACGTACCGCTTAACGACCAGCAGCAACTGCGCAACTACACTCGCCGCTTCACGTACGACGCTGCCGGAAACTTGTTCTTGACCAAGCATCTGACCGGGACTGATTCCGGCTCGTGGACACGGCAAATGACCGTTTCGGAACGCTCCAATCGGGCAGTCGAAACCGAACTGTTGTCCGCCAGTGCGACTGGGCTTCCGCTGACAGCCGGGCAAATCGATGACTTTTTCGACCGAAACGGCAATGCCATCCGCATGGTCGGGATCGACGAGATCGCCTGGAACGAACGGAACAACATTCGCCAGGTGACGGTCATCGCGCGGGAATCCGGCTTTTCGGACAGCGAGTATTACGTGTATGACAGCGGCGGAACCCGCATTCGCAAAGTGACAGAGCGCTATGCGAACAACAACACAGTCGTGCACAGAGAAGAAACGATATACATGGGAACTTTTGAAATCAGGCGCACGCTGCAAGGAAGCCAGCTCAAAGAGGAAAAGCACACGCAAAAAATCATGGACGGGCAGCATTGCATCGCCGTCTGCCTCTCCTGGACAGAAGGTCTTCCATCCGACGTGACCAGCAATCCGCAAATCCGCTTCCAACTGGAAAATCATTTAGGCTCGGCCGTGCTGGAGACGGATGCATCCGGCAAAATCATCAGCCTGGAAGAATATTACCCGTACGGCGGCACGTCACTCATCGCAGGCACCAGCCTGCAAGAAGTAAAGCGGAAGCTGTATCGCTACGGCGGAAAAGAAAGAGATTCGCTCACTGGCTTTTATTACTACGGCGCCCGCTACTTTGCGCCGTGGCTGGGCAGGTGGATCAATCCCGATCCGGCGGGGGAAGTCGACGGCTTGAATTTGTTCGTATTCGCCCAAAACAACCCGTTGGTCTTCCGCGATGCAGGGGGCTACGTGTCGATCAAACAGGCCAAAAAGAATGCAAACGGCGGCAAATCGAAACCGAAAAAGAAAAAGCTTTCGGTCAAACGGGACACCGACAAATACTTCCGCTTTTCCGGGCGGCCCGATTTCGACTCGGCGGGGAAAAAGATCAAGCTGAAAAAGGAACAGGATCGCCGCCACGTCATTGGCTACGACGATGTGATCAGACCGTCCTACGAGCGCATCATCAACCTGGTGATCAAAAATGCAGGGAAAGAGAAGTTCATCAAGTGGCAGATGAAACGCTATCAAAAATATAAAATCACCCGCGCTCCCAAAGAATCCGCACCAGTGGAGAAGCATTTGACTTTTGGTTTAACCAAGCTGAACAGTACGCCAGGCAACCTGAATCCAGAAAACGCTCACGAAAACCAGGCGATCGAAAAAGTGCGGGAACAGGCGCTTCTCGTAGAGGAAAGACTGGGGAAAGCTTTTTCGGAGTCCATCCCGACTTTGGACGAAGTGAAAACGATCATGAAGACGGGCTTCAAGCTCAGCGACGGCGGCACGCCAATCAAGGACTATGCCGATTCGGTGCGCAAGTTCGTGCACAAGCGGATTGACGAAGCGACAGATGTGATTCAACTGAGCAGAATCTTGCATGAGACCAAAGTATCGACGGGCGTTGATTTGAATAAAGGAAGCGGCACCAAAGAACAAACTTCCTTCGCCTTGAGCTATATCGAGAAGGTGACGGAAGCGAGCGATCCGAACAGCACGATGACCGATGAGGAACGTCTGGATGTGGTCTGGTCATTGCGGGCTATTCCGAAGAATTAAAAAACAGGGAATGAGGAGAATCGTATGAATGACCAATCGTTTTCCCCCATTGACAGTCCTTCTCTCGCACGCTTTTTTGCACAAAACCCGGATATACACGCAGCGACTTTTCCCTTTCATAAAGAAGAGGCTGTCGCACAGCTGAACTGGGAGGGGATCGACCGGCAGGAAGCCATTCCGGAACTCCGTGCCTATCAGCGGCTGCTGCAAATTTACCCAGATCCACAGGTGGCGAAACTGTTGCTGCAAACAGATGTCACGGATGCGCCGCCACCCGCCCTGCTAAAAAGCGCCGCGGCTGCTTCGGCCCGTTCCGAGCGATTTGATTCTGCGCACAAGATCACTTCGCTCAGCCGGGAGCATTTTCTCGCCAAAGTCGGGCCGCAACTGGGCGAGTCTGGCCCGCAAAAAGCGGGAGAAATCTACGATAACGCAGCGCATATCCGCAATCAGACGATGCACGTGTGGGCGAATCTTGTTCAGCTGCAAGCGCCGCACTATCAGGCGCTTTCCGTGAACGCGACCTCTCCCGATATTTTGGACCATTACACCTCCTTGCCGAGTTACGACGAGCTGTTCGGCAGCTTGAACTATTGCGAGTGCCAGGATTGCCAATCGATTTTTGGGCCTGCCGCCTACTTCGTCGATTTGATGCGGGTGATCGAACAGTACGTGACCAAGCCGAATGCAAAAGAGATCGACAAGGGGATGTCCCTGCTGGAACGTCGAGCCGATTTGGCAAAGATCGAGCTGACGTGCGAGAACACGAACAAGACGATGCCGTACTTGACGATCGTCAACGAGCGTCTGGAGGAAGCGGTACAAGAGGCGTGGGGAGGTCAGGACAAACTGTACCCGTCACTGGCGAAGGCGAGCTATCCGTCCGCGCTGCCTTTCCATTTGCCGCTGGCGAAAATCCGGATTTACTTGCAGCGATTGTCCGTTCAACTGGAAGCTGTGTATCGCACTTTGCCTTCCCAGCCAAAAGATGTCGCAGCCCATACGCTGGGCTTGTCGCCAGAAGAGTGGCAGCTGATTGCTACAAGCGAAAGCGACGTGCAAAAGCTCCAGACGTACTTTGGTGTCAGCGATTTGGCTCAGTTGACAGACGCTTCGGTTTTTTGCAAAAAGACCGGATTGAAAGTGACCGACCTGCGGCAGTTGCTGGAACAAGACCTCTCGGCAGACGAACAGAAAGCCGGGATTGCCAATAACTTTTTTATTAACCGCGATCTCGCAGCACCTGTTGCCCTGGTGCTCGCCGAAGATTCCTCGCAACTGCAAAACCTCGTTCCAAAGGCGCTGGACCGCATTCATCGCTTTTTGCGCCTGACCCGCAAGCTGGGGTGGAGCTACGCCGAGCTGGATTGGGTTTTGCATGTGCTCAACCCGGATACGGTGGCGCTCGATGAGGCGGCCTTGATCGGGATCGCTGCCATCGAGAAGCTGAGAAGAGACACGGGCTTGTCTGTCCTGGCAGCATGCGCTCTGCTCTACGACTTGAAGACATACGGCGATGCTTTATTTGATCAGGTTTACAACGGGAGCGGAATGAGCGTCTACCATCCAAAAGATGCAGGCAGTGAAAACTATCGCTGGAACCAACTGTACAAACAAGACGCAGCGGTATGGAAAATCGGGGCGACGGACGAAGCAAATCGCAAGCAGGCGGGGCGGATTGCGGGCGGTTTGGGGCTTCAGCAGGACGATCTCAGCGCACTGGCAGAAGCTTTGTTTGGAGCAAGCGCGGAAGTAAGCCTGACCGTCGCCAATCTGTCCAAGCTGTACCAGCACGTCAAGCTCGCGGCGCTGCTGAAGCTGCCTGTAGCCCAGTACATCAAGTTCCGCCAGCTGACAGGCACTTCTTTCGCGGAACGGCAATCAGCCGCACAAATTTCTGATTTGCTTGGTCAAGCCAACCAGCTGCGCCGGATGAATCTGCAAGTGTACGAGCTGGACTACGTTATGAACGGGGTCACAAGCCCGTTTGTGCAAGTTGCGTATCAGGACAAAGATGTCGACCCGTGGCTGAAAAATCTGCCTGCTCTGACGGCGAGCACGGCGGAAGATGCCGACCAGCAAAAGAAAGAGCAGGAAGAAAAAATCAGGCAGCAAATCGCTTCTTTCCTCGGTGCGCGAACGGAGCAGATCGATCACTTGCTGCATCTGGCCGGGCGCCAAGAGGTAGCCGATCTTTTCCTGAGCGAGAAAAACAAAAAGGAAGCTGTGCAACTGTTGCAGCTGCTGTCTCGCTGGCTGTTGCTGACGCGAAAACTGCGACTGACCAACGACGAGCTGGACAATCTCGGTGACGCCAAAGCGGCGTATGGCATTGCCGATGTCAGCGCATTAACGCTGAAAAACATACTCGATCTGGGCAGATGGAAAGAGCTTCGAGCAAGCTTTGCGGATACGACTGGCAATCTGTTTGCCTTCATGAGCGCTGCGAGTGATGAACAACGGGCAAGCGCGCTGGCTGATCTGACGGGACGGCCGTTGGGACAGATTTCCCGCCTTCTCGGTTTGTTTGCTGCGGCAGGCAACCGGGTTGACCAATTGGTAGCAACGAGCCGCGCCATCGACCTTTTGGGAGCAACAGGCGCAGACCCTGAGTTTCTTTTGCACCTGCAAAGTGTTTGCACAAAAGGTGTGGACGAAGCATGGGACGATTATGAAAAGACAGCAGATGACCTGCTTGCGCTGGTGCGAGCGCGACTGGCGGTTGCCAACTGGGACGAATGCTTCGCCCAGATCGACGGGGAAATCCAGGAGCAGAAACGCACCGTGCTGATCGCAACGGCATTGGTGGAGCTTCCGAAAACGCCGGAGCGTGCCTGGATTACCAATTCGCGCAGGCTGTACGAGTATTTGCTGATCGACGTGGAGATGGGCGGGACGACACGCATCTCCTACATCAAAGAGGCGCTGAATGCAGCGCAGCTGTATTTGAGTCGTTGCCGCGAGCTGCTGGAGCCGGGCATTGTCCACTGGAACATCCCCGACCCGTGGTGGGAGTGGCTGCTGAACTATCGGACATGGGAAGCGAACCGCAAAATTTTCCTCTATCCCGAAAATTACCTCGATCCGGCTTATCGCAAAAGCAAAACGAGCCTGTTTGAAGAGCTGGAAAATACGCTCAAGCAGGGCGAGGTGAACGCGCAAACCGTCGAGCAGGCTTTTACGAAATACTTGGATCGCTTTGCCGAACTGGCCAAGCTGAAGTACGTCGATGCGTATTACGGACATATCGTCGGGGCAGACAAGACCGAGTCGAACCAACTGTTCCTCGTGGCGCGAACCGAAACGCAGCCGTACAAGTATTACTACCTTATTCGCAATCAGGATACGACCTGGTCAGAGTGGCAGGAGATGGATGTCACGATCAGCGCAGAGACGGTCACGCTCGTCCACGCGTTCAACCGACTGTTCGTCTTTTGGGTCGAGCAGAAGAAGTTTGACAAAAACAACGGCAATGAATCGGCGAAAAAAGCGACAAAGGCCGCAATCAAGTACAGTTTTTACAACTTCAGCGGCAAATGGGTCCAACCCCAGACGCTCGCCGACGACATCATCATCAACGTAGAAGGCAGCGCCTATCAGAAAAAGTATGAGAGCTTGCTGCCCGGATCGTTGTTTGCGCCCAACCAGATCGCCTGGCAAAAAGTGTACCCGCTCACGATTCAGAAGGATCAGTTCTGGGTACCGGGCGCGGGGACAAATTCGTTTGAAAAAGTCATCCTGCTTTACGGGCCGATGCTCGATTTGGAAGCCAGTCCTGCTCTGAACAAGGTCGATGCACCTGACCGTTCCGATGAAACGACCCAGCAGTTTGAGAGTGAACTGTACCAGACGCTGCGCTACTTCTCTCAGGCAAAATCGCTCTCTTACGACGGCTTGCTTCCGTTGCAGAAGCCGATCGTGATCAACGACGACTTGCAGGTCGGCTTTTTGGCCAATCCGAACGAGTTCCTGCTGTTTGCCAAAGATTCGGACCAAAGCACGCCACAAGTGCGGACCGAAATTGATCGCAGCGCGGGACGGCTCAATCTGATCCAGACGAACCAGCTTGTGTATGACAACGATTTGGCCGAGCAAATAACCGTTCCTTCGCCTGTGCTTCGTCCTGTGCGCCTGACGGCAAATTCGTTCGTGTCCAGCGAGGTCGGTATTGAAAGCGCAGGCTCCACCGCGATTTTCAACCAGTTGGTGGCAGAGGGTTACGTGACAAAAGACGGCTCGATCGATCTGTCGATTCCGTTTGATGACGTCGCTTCGTCACTGGAGCAAATACTGGACGGGCAGCCTGGCAAAGAAGACAAGCTGTCGGCTTGCATCAAAGTCGTCGGCAGGGCAGTGGGCACGCCATGGCTGTCTACCGCGATGCGAAACAAAGATTACGGCTTGTTCCCGGTC
Organism: Brevibacillus sp. HD3.3A; assembly: GCF_013284375.2. Lineage (NCBI taxonomy): Bacteria > Bacillati > Bacillota > Bacilli > Caryophanales > Paenibacillaceae > Brevibacillus > Brevibacillus sp. HD3.3A. The sequence continues at coordinate 3,363,232 of NZ_CP085874.1, read as the reverse complement.
AAAAATCACCCGTCTGCCTTTGTGTTCCGCGGAGACAAAGAATTTATCCTGCTGTTGGACGGCGAGCAGCAAACGAGTGCCATCAATCGCTCTCTCTTGAACAACGATACGCTGTTTACGCCTGATTCCTTTGTCTCGGCAGCAGTGGGCATTGAGAAAACAGGGGCACAAGCGATCTATCAAGCATTGATTACATCCGGTTTCCTGGATGCGCGCGGTCGCCTGGATGAACAGACAGAGCTTGAGGACTTGACCGAATTTTTGCAGACGCAATTGGCTATTGAAGATCAGATGTACGCCGTGCGCAACATCCTGATGCACCGCCCGGTTTTCAGCAAAGACGACTTCATCGCCGCTGCTCCCATCGATATCCAGCAAAGCGGTTCAGAGCTGATTTTCCAGCAGCTGATCGCCGCCGGGTATTTGGACAAGACAGGCCGCCTGGATGCCGATACGGATTTTTACGAGCTGGAAGAGAGCGTCGCAGATATTTTTCAAGGCCAGCTCAATCCGGACAAAAAAACCCGCTATGTGGTCGATACGCTGTATCAGCGTTCTTTTCCGACGACGGTCGGGTATCTCAATACCGATCCGGCTATCGGCGGCATATACCGCTTCCGGTTCGAAGCGATCCGCCTGACGACAGCTGCCGTGCATCGGTTGAGCAGCAGGCTGTTTACGGGAGGAGTCGACGCCTTGTTGAGTCTGTCTTCCCAGCAAATTCCGCTGGAGCAAGAGCTGCCTTTTGAACGCTTCCAGTTTTCGGAAAGCTGGGTCGCGGCACCGGAAGCGCTCGACGGCGCGCAAGTGGACTTTTCCGGGGCATACGGTCCGTATTATTGGGAGCTGTTCTTCCACGCGCCTTTGTACATCGCCAATTTGCTGAAGACGAACCAGCAGTTCCAGGAAGCGGCGAAATGGTATCAATTCATTTTCAATCCGACCGTTCCCGTGCAGCCGCTGCAAACCGACTCGTTCCAAAGCTCTACGTTGGGATTGCGCGATTCGCAGCGCATTTACCGGGTGTTAGTCGATCAAAAAATCATTACGGCAGATGGGCAAGTCAGTGCGACGTACAACCGCAAGACCAATCTCGCCAAAATTTTGCCGTTTTTAAAAGACAGCCAGGTGACGACGGTCAAAAACATCTTGTGCAACCACCAGTTGAGCAGTCTCGTCGCCCGCTTCTGGCAGTTCCAGCCGTTCCGCAACCGCACGCTGGAAGCTTTGCGCGAGCAGCTCGGCAATCCGAACGAAATCAAGGCGTACAATGATGATCCGTTTGATCCGCATGCGATTGCCCGACTGCGCAACGGCGCCTATGAAAAAGCGGTGGTCATGCAATACATCGACAACTTGTTGCAGTGGGGAGACTCGCAGTTTGCCCAGTACACGTGGGAATCGATCATTGCAGCTACGATGCATTACGTGTACGCCTACAACCTGCTCGGAGAAAGACCGCAAAATCTCGGGAAATGCCCGGATGCCGCGCCGCTTACCTTTGCGGAAATCTACAGCCGTTACCAGGAAAACATTCCGCAGTTTTTGATTGAGCTGGAGCACGATCAGGACAAGACGGATTCGCTGTTTGCTTTTGCGCCGATCAATGCGCTGGACACGTATTTCTGCGTGCCGGAAAACAAGCAATTCAGCGGATATTGGGACTTGGTGGAGGATCGTTTGTACAAAATTCGCCACGGGCTTAATCTGCAAGGCATTCCGCAGCCGCTCGCCCTGTTTGAACCGCCGCTTGATCCGATGCAGCTCGTGCGTGCGGCCAGTGCCGGACAGGATGTGCTCAGCGCTTTGACGCAGTCCCGGGCGGAAATTCCGTTTTACCGCTTCAGCTATCTGCTAGAGAGAGCGAAAAGCATGACTTCCACGCTGATTCAGCTGGGGAGTACCTTGCTGTCGACGCTGGAGAAAAAAGACGCCGAATCGCTCGCGCTGTTGCGCTCTGCCCAGGAAAAGCAACTGCTCAATCTGACCACGATGATCAAAGAGAAGCAGATCGAGGAGCTGGGCGAAATCATCGCTTCGCTTGAACAGAGCAAAGAAGGAGCGAAAACCCGGTTCGATCATTACTCGCGACTGTTTAATGAAAACCTGAACGCCCTGGAAGTAACCGACCTGACACTGCGCAGCACAGCGATTTACCAGCAAATCGCCGGAGTTGCCCTGAAAGGCTTGAGTATTCCCGGCTTCCTCGCTCCGAAAATTTTCGGACTGGCGAACGGCAACATGCAGTTTGGGGATGCGATCAATGCGGGGGCGCAGGTGGCGGACGGAACGGCGCAAATTCTCGACCATATGGCAGGCTTGATGAGCACGGGCGCGCAATACATGCGGCGCAGGGAAGAGTGGGCGTTGCAGCGCGATGTGGCATCCTACGAAATCGCCCAGATGGACAAGCAAATCGCAGGCTCGAAAATTCGCCAGGACATGCTCCGCCGGGAACTGGAGATCCACCAAAAAGGAATCGAGCAGGCCAAAGATTACGAGGATTACTTGAAGTCGAAATTCACCAACGAAGAGCTGTACCAATGGATGGTGGGACGTCTGTCCTCGGTCTATTTCCAAACGTATCGCATCGCGCTCGATATGGCGATCTCTGCCCAAAAGTCGTTCCAGTACGAATTGAATCGCAACGACCAGTTTTTGCAGTTTGATTATTGGGACAGCCTGCACCGGGGCTTGACCGCAGGCGAAGGCTTGCAGCTCTCGCTTGCGCAAATGGAAAAGGCGTATATGGAGCAAAACTCGCGCGATTACGAGATCGAAAAGACGATTTCGTTGCTCCATCTCGATCCGGAAGCGTTTTTGGCCTTCAAGGATGGCTCGAAAGGCGGCAAGAAAGGCGAGCTGACTTTTACGCTGTCGGAAAAGCTGTTTGATTTCGACTTCCCCGGCCACTACAGCCGCAAAATCAAATCGATTTCCGTGACGATTCCGGCAATTGTCGGTCCGTACCAAAATGTGAACGCCACTTTGACTCAAAACAGCTACCAAATTGTCCGCGATGCGAAGCCAGGTGCCGTCCAGCACTTGATCGATCCGAACCAGCCTGCGCCAACCGACGGCTCGCTTATTTTCGGCACGTCGCCTTACCAGCGAATCGCCCTGTCGCGGGGGATGAACGATCCAGGCTTGTTCATGCTTGACTGGCGGGATGAGCGGTACTTGCCTTTCGAAGGCACCGGAGCCGTATCCAACTGGACGCTGAGCTTGCCGCCCGAGACGAACCGGATTGATTTCGGCAGCATTTCCGACATTTTGCTGAAAATCCAATACACAGCCAAGGACGGCGGTCAAGACTTTGCCAACCAGGTGAAGAGCATGCTTGCGAGCCAACAGCCGCCTTACCCGTATACGCCAGCCAAGATTATCGATTTGAAGCAAGCTTTCCCGGGTGACTGGTCGCGTTTTTGGACAAGTCCGCCGCAAGCGGGCGTCAAGAGCATCCGTTTTGCGCTCGCCGATGCCGTCATTTTGCCGAACTTGAAAGATGTGCGCTTTTTATCGGCGGCTGTCTTTTTGCAAACGCCAGACGGCAAGCTGATCGCGGACAAGGATAGTTCGACGCATTTCTTGCAATTGCAAATCGGCGACGAAGCTGCGAAGCCGATTCCAATCGCGAACAATTACGGTTCAGTCGATCTGTCCGATGTTCCGCTGTCGGCGTCTTCTGCCCAACTTCAATTCCACCTCGCTGAGCTGCCGGATGGCCTTGTTACTACCGATGCGGCGAGCGGAGAAAGGGAGGTGGATCGAAACAGCTTGCTCGGCATCGTCGTGATTTTTACGTACCAGTCCAATGTTTTTGCAACGAAGTAAGCGAGCGTAACAAGATGTTTTTGCGATGAAAAAGGAGGAAACAAACAGATGGCATGGGAAAATTGTCTGGAAAATTTGCGCGTATCACTGGCTCCGAAACAAGTTTTGGACATGGATACGATCGATTGGAAACAGGTCAATCAAGATGCTTTGGACAACGACGGCTTTAAAAAAGGCGATCCGTACTATCTCGCCTGCCAGGGCCGCCATTGCACGGAGAACGTCAACCAGACTCCTCAGGAGCACGCTTTGTGCCAGTGCAAGGACATCAATGGCAAGCCGTTGCCGGATTGCAAACCGCCAAGCTTTTTGTATCCGTTCAACGCGTCCGTGTGCGTGAACATCGAGACAAAAGAATTTAACTCCAAAAGCGGACGTTCTTGCACGAAGCAAGGAGATAGCTGGTATCAGCTGACGTGCTATTGCTGCTGCTCGTGCTTTGCGTACGGCACACAAATCGGCATCCCGGAAGGCTCCAAGGCAATCGAGCAGTTCAGCATCGGCGATCAGGTGCTGACGGCAAACGTAACGGCTCATGGTGACGGTGTGAATCTGAGCTGGACTCCGGCAACGGTGTCGTTCAGCAGCGGAACCGGGCCGGACGGCTATCAGCCGACGATGGTATTCATCCGCCACGGCGGCGCAGGCTCGATCATCGTGACGCCTGACCATCTGTTCTTGATGCCAAACGGAAAGCTGAAACGCGCGAACCGACTGGTGCCGGGAGTTGATTTCCTCGTTTCCGCGGAAGGCGTGCCTGTGGAAATCAACGAAGTCAGCCTGGGAGAGTACCGCGGAGGCGTCCACCACATCGCGACAGACAAGGAGTTTAGCGGAGAAATCAGCGGTCACCTGCTGATCTCGGAAGGTATCGTTTCCGGCGATTTCAACTTGCAAATTCACGCGGCCGCCTTGAAAGAAGCCTTTTTCGTGGACGATCACGACGAGCTTCCAACGATTGGCCAACCAGAATACGAGCAAACGAACACAGAGCTGTTGAGCGACGAGTACACGAGCTTCCTGCTCATGGCTGGTGACGATGACGAGAAAAAAATCGTTCCGCATACCCGCAAGTTTTATGTACACGGCAAACATACGACAGTCATCCCGAATGACGCGGCATCGTATTTGAGCCAGGCGCAAGCAGTAGACGTCGGCAATCATGCACCGAAGTACGACTTCTCGGAAGTGGGCATTGGCTATGCGACTGTCTCCTATGCCTTGAAGCTGTTCCAAGGCTTCTATCCGGACATCGTCTTCCATCACGATGTGGGCCGCATGGAAACAAACGCGTATGCTTTCGAACAGTACGGCAAACAAGTGGTTGTCATCACAGGCGGAATGACGAGAATCAAGGGGTTTGGGCTGGAAGGAATCGTTACGATTCTCGCGCACATGATCGCCCGTCTGCAAAAAATCCAGCCGCAAGACGAGCTGGGCTACACGTCTGTCGCGATGGCGGATTACTACAGCACCAGCGTGCTGCGCAACGTCTTCTTCGGCAACATGTACGTGACGACTTTCGAGAGCGGAATCAAGCAAATCGCCGAGCTGGTGCTCGATAGCATCGATGAAGAAAATGACGCATACGAGGGAGATCCGTTCGCGCCTACCCGCGAAGTGCGGATCGATTCCATCACAGCCGGAAATACGATGAATTTCCCGCCGGAAGAAGCAGGCGGCCCTGTTCTCGAAGGACTGGAAGTCACGGCGGCAACTGCGGTACTGCCTGTTTTGACACCGCGTCACTTCGTTACGGATGACATCTCCGAGGAGATGGCCGAAGAGGCGTATCAGTCGCTTGTTGCGGCCAAGGTGCTCAGCGAAGAGGGCGAGCTGACAGCCGAAGTATCGGTCGACACGGATTTGTCCGCTTTGTTCAGCGAGCAGTCGGAAGGTTTGAAACGATTGTTGACGGAAGAAGTCCGCTACATTTTGCTGCATGCGACGTCGACGGTTTCCGTTACGTTCAACTTGCCGCTGTCTACCGGAACGGCATTCGATCCGAAGGCGTTTTTGATCAGCCCGGAAGCCAAAGTGAAATTCGTCCGTTTGGGCGAGGATACAAACACACTGCTGATCTCCGCTTCCTTGCAAAAAGAGGTGGAGTACACGATTACGGTTCCACGGATTCTCAAATCGGATAATGGCTCTACGCTGAACCCAGACAAGAAAACGGCGACATTCACTCTGGCTTAACCCGGCATCGAGAATGAAAGAAGACGGAGGAGAGGAATTATGGGAGCAATCGAGGAACTCCGTGAGCACCAGGGAACAGTAGCGGACAAGTGCCGGGAAATGGGCGAACTGCTCGGACTGTCCGAGCCGGTTTCCGAGCAAGTTTTGCAAGCTGCGCTACACGACTCATCGTACGCCCACAACTTGCTGGCGACTCGACGGAACGCTGCCTTTTTGCAATACTTACTAGCCAATCCTCCTGCTGTGCCCAAGCAGCAGGAGGTGGAAGCGAAGACTTCGCTGCAACTGGTCAAGAAAGCATCGGAGGCTATGTGGAAATGGGCCAAGACCGGCTTTTCCACGGTCGATGAAGCTGTGTTGCAAAAGCGGTACAACACCTGCATGCAATGCCCGAACCTCCAGGATCAAACGGAGCAAATCGTCTACAAAGTCTTTTCCGGCACCAAGCAAGCAGAAGAAAAAATATGCCGTTTATGCGGATGCGTGGTAGCAAACAAAGTGCGCTTGCCCACCGAAGCTTGTCCGGATCGTCATCCGCATTTGCCTGGCGTCAACCGCTGGGAAGAACCGATCGAACAAAGAGGTTAGTTGTTGAAAAAGCGAACAGCGGTAGTCCATTTTGTTGCGATAGCAAGGCGAAAGGAAGCGAAAAGGCACTCTATGCGGAGTGCCTTTTTGATCGTGCGGTTTTCATGCTTTTCTTGTGTTTTTCTCGTGCTTTACGGAATGAGATTGCCCGCTGCTTTGTAGATGCGGTACCATTCTTCTCTGGTCAAGGTCAAGTCTGCGCCTTTGCACGCATCTTTCAGCCTTTGGACATTGGTCGTTCCGAGCACTACCTGAATCTTGGCCGGATGGCGCGTAATCCACGCTACGGCGACAGCGGTATTTGTCACCTCGTATTTTTCTGCAATGTTGTCGATTACTTTGTTCAGTTCAGGGAACCGGATCAGATCGCCGAGAAACGGACCGTCGAACATCCCGTGCTGGAACGGCGACCACGCTTGCATCGTCATGTCGTGCAAGCGGCAGTATTCAAGAATGCTGCTGTCGCGGTTAAGCGATTGGTCTGTCTTCATATTCAGGGAGATGCCCGAATCAATCAAAGGCGTGTGCACGATGCTGAACTGAATCTGGTTGACGACCAGCTTTTGCGGTATGTACTTCTGCAACAGTTGAATTTGCGCGGGATTGTGGTTGGACACCCCGAAATGTCTTACTTTTCCCTGGGTTTGCAACTGCTCAAACGCTTCTGCGACTTCTTCTGGCTCCATGAGCGGATCAGGACGATGGAGGAGGAGGATATCCAAATATTCCGTTTTCAATCGACGCAAAATGCCGTCGACGGACGCAAGAATATGCTCTTTGGAAAAATCGTAGTAATTTTCTTTGGAACGGATGCCGCATTTGCTCTGCAAAATCATGTTCTCGCGGATCGACGGGTTCATCTGGATCGCTTCGGCAAAATGCTCCTCGCAGCGGCCTTGTCCGTAAATATCTGCGTGGTCAAAAATATTGATGCCTTCTTCAAGCGCTGTGTGGATCAACTTTTCCGCATCGGGGAGGGAAAGCTGCGTCAGCCGCATGTTGCCCATGATCATGCTGGATGCGTGCAGTTCGGTATGTTTGATCGGATAAACCTTCACTCGGATTCCTCCATCCATGTTGTGTTCTTTACTCATTTCGGCAAAGTGCCCTGTTGTACCTACCGCTATTTGATTCCCAGCCCGCGTTTTTTGCGGACAAGCGTAGAGATGTTCACGCCCAGCTTATCGGCACATTCTTGCATCGTACTGGATTCATGCAAAATTCGCTGGATGTACTCCCGCTCAAACCGTTCGACCGCTTCTTTGAGCGGAAGAGCTTCTTCCATTTTGGCGAGATGCAAGGGGAGCGCGCTATGCTGCGAGCTGCGGATCGAGGCGGGAAGCTGGTCGTACGTAATCCGTCCGTTTTCACACATATGGTAGGAACGCTCGACTACGTTTTTCAGCTCCCGGACGTTTCCTGGCCAGTCGTAATCGACCAGCGCTTCGAGCGCATCTGTTTCCAGACGAATTTCCAGTTGGTATTTCCACTCCAGCTTTTTTAAATAGTAGAAAATGAGGGCGGGAATATCCTCTCGCCGTTCCCGCAGGGGAGGGATGGTCAGCGACAGCACGTTCAGCCGGTAATACAAATCTTGGCGAAACGTCTTCTGCTCGACCATCGCCTCCAGATCGCTGTTGGTCGCCGCGATGATCCGCATATTGACTTGCCGCTGCGTTTTTCCTCCAAGCCGTCTGATTTTGCCGTCCTGCAACACGTTGAGCAGCTTGACTTGCAAGGGAAACGGCAAGTCTCCGACCTCGTCGAGAAAAATCGTGCCGCTGTGCGCCAGTTCGAACAAACCTTCCTTCGCTTGGCTCGCCCCGGTGAACGCTCCTTTTTCATATCCAAACAACTCTGATTCCAGCAAATGATCGGGAATGGCTCCGCAGTTGATCTTGATAAACTCTCCCGGACGTCCGCTCTCCATATGAATGTAATTTGCCAGCACATCTTTGCCGACGCCAGACTCGCCGAGCAACAGAACAGGCGAATCGTTCGCCGCAAACCGATTGGCGAGCGAGACAATCCGATGCATCATGCTGCTGCGGTAAATGATTTGCCCGCCAGAGTCGAGATCGCTCTGAATCTGCTCCAGGGCGCGCTGAAAGGAAGAGTTGATTTGCCGCGTTTCCTCCAGCTCCTGTTGCAGCATGTTCAACTCGGTAATATCGCGGACATTGCCGACGACGAACAGCAGCTCCTGATTTTGATCGAGCAGCGGCGTCGCCGTGTTGATGGCGGTGCGCCCATTTCCGTAGTGGATGACGACGCTGTGCGTCTGCTTGGTTGAGATCGCTCTGGCGGCTGAAGAGTCCGGCACCATGTGCATTTCTTTTTGCTCGATATAGCTGAAGTTGTTCAGGATGTCAGCGGGAATGCCGGTGATGTTCAAATACGCGTCATTGTACAGCAGCACGTAGCCGTTGCGGTCGCATATCGCCAAGCCGTCATGAGACGTTTTGAAAATCGTGGTGATCAGCTGGACAAGCTCTGTGTTGTCGCTTCCCTGAAAAAATTTGGTCTGATACATGGTGATGGTGTTCCCCCTTGGGCGGTGCTTACGGCTTGTATACGAAATAATCAGAATTGATCATCTTTGCGCAAAAATGCATATGCAAAAATGATCATCGGCATCTTTCGGTCTGATGAAACCGCTTTCAGTCACTTGGCACGCAACTTGCTTATACATGATGGTGAACGATGCAGAAAGTGAGGGATGTTTGCATGACTTCATTATATCAGGTATTGGCTCCTACGGGAGAGTTGACGCAAGACATCGAAGGGCGACTGGATGAATCCGTGATGATAAAGATGTATGAAAATATGGTGCTGGTGCGCTTGTTTGACCGCAAGTCGATCAATTTGCAGCGCCAGGGCCGGATGGGGACGTACGCCCCTTTTGAAGGACAAGAAGCTTCGCAGGTCGGAAGCGCGTTGGCACTTACACCGGGCGACTGGCTGTTTCCTACTTATCGCGATCATGCCGCCGCAATCGTGCACGGGCAATCGATGGCGCGCGTGTTTTTGTACTGGATGGGTCATATGGAAGGCAGCATCAGTCCACAAGGCTTGAACGTCATGCCGCCCTGTGTCCCAATCGCCACGCAAATGATTCATGCGGTCGGAACGGCGTGGGCGAGCAAGCTGCAAAACGAGCAGCATGTCAGCCTCGCTTACTTTGGCGATGGAGCGACTTCGGAAGGCGACTTCCATGAGGCGTTGAACTTCGCGGGTGTTTTCAAAACGCCGACGATCTTTTTCTGCCAAAACAACGGCTATGCGATCAGCGTGCCTTTTTCCCAGCAATCGGCTTCGAAAACGATCGCCCAGCGTGCCGCCGCTTACGATATTCCCGGCGTGCGCATCGACGGCAACGATGTGTTCGCCGTCTGGCTGACGATGAAAGAAGCGATGGAACGCGCCCTGAACGGCGAAGGACCGACGTTGATCGAAGCGATCACGTACCGTTACGGCGCTCACACGACTGCAGACGATCCGAAAAAATACCGCGATCAGGAAAAATTGGCGGAGGAGTGGCGCACGGAGCGCGATCCGATCCAGCGTTTGCGTACGTTCCTCGTCCAGCGCGGACTGTGGAGCGATGCACAGGAGGCACAGCTGGTCGCCCGGGCGAATGAGCAGATCGATGCAGCATTGGTGGAAGCAGAGAGCTACCCGAAATCGCGGCCGGAAGACATGTTCAAGCACGTGTACGCAGAGCCGACATGGATGGCGGAAGAGCAGGAGGGCGAGCTTGTGAAGCCAGCGAAAAAGGAGGACATCCCGGCATGATTCGCAAATTGACGATGATTCAAGCGATTACCGAAGCGATGGACCAAAAGCTCGCGGAAGACTCACGCGTCATGCTGCTTGGCGAGGATGTCGGCGTGAATGGCGGCGTTTTTCGCGCGACGGAAGATTTGATTCACAAGTATGGAGCCAATCGGGTCGTGGACACGCCGCTGTCGGAAGCTGGCATTATCGGGGCGGCGATCGGGATGGCGATGAACGGATTGATTCCGATTGTCGAGATTCAGTTTTTGGCTTTTATTTATCCGGGTTTTGAGCAAATCGTCTCCCACGCTGCCCGCATGCGTTACCGGACGCGCGGACAGTATCATGTGCCGATGGTGATTCGCACCCCGTACGGAGCAGGCATTCGCGGCCCCGAGCTGCACTCGGAAAGCGTCGAGACTTTTTTTGCCCACGTACCGGGTCTGAAAGTCGTTGCGCCGAGCACGCCGTATGATGCAAAAGGGCTTTTGATCGCTGCCATCGAAGATCCCGACCCGGTTATTTTTTTGGAGCCGACCAAGCTGTACCGGGCGTTTAAAGAAGAAGTGCCGGAAGAAATGTACCGCGTGCCAATCGGCAAGGCGAAAGTGGTGCGCGAAGGGACAGATATCTCGATTTTTGCCTGGGGAGCCATGCTGCGCGTAGCGGAGGAAGCAGCCAAACAGCTCGAACGGGAGCAAGGAGCGAGCTGTGAAGTCGTCGACCTGCGAACCATTTACCCGCTGGATCGGGATGCGATCGTCGCCTCGCTGAAAAAGACCGGGCGTGCCGTCGTCGTCCATGAGGCGCACAAGACAGCGGGCATGGGGGCAGAGATCATTTCGATCATCAACGATGAAGCGCTGATTTATTTGAAAGCGCCTGTGAAGCGGATTACCGGCTTTGACGTGCCTGTTCCGCAGTTCAGCATCGAGGACGATTATTTGCCGACGCCAGCGCGCGTCAAGAGCGGTATTGTGGAAACGCTTACGTTTTAGCGTAAAGGAGCGAGGGACATGGTGGAGTTTAAGCTCCCGGATGTGGGAGAAGGCATGCATGAAGGCGAAATTTTGAAAGTGCTGGTGCGCGCTGGCGACTCTGTGGTGCAGGATCAGCCTGTCATTGAAGTGCAAACGGATAAAGTCAACGCAGAGCTGTCCGCTCCGGCAACCGGAGTCGTCCAGGAAATTCGCATTGCGGAGGGCGATACGGTTGAGGTGGGAACGGTGCTCCTCGTCATCGATACAGGCATTGCTGCGGGGGAAGTGAAGCAGGAATCGACCGGAAATGCGCCAGCCGCGCCGGAACAAGCTGCAACCCCGGTCGTACCATCCCGGCATAGCGCACGTCGTTCTTTGGCTACGCCATATGTGCGGCAGCTGGCGCGAGAAATGAAAATCGACATCGAACAAGTAGTCGGCACAGGTCCGGCGGGGCGCGTAACGGAAGAAGATTTGCGCTTGTTCGCCAGTGCCGGGCAAAAGCGTGCCTTGCAGGAAGTGTCTGCGACGTCGTTTGCAGTGGCGCCTCCCAAGGGAACAACAGCTCGCGAGGCGGAAGTTGTGGCGACTGCCAGCACTAGCACTACCGATACAGCACCAGCAGCGGAAAAAGGGACTGCACTGGGGAACAAGGAAGCTTTTGCCGCGATGCCGGGAGAAAGCGCAAACAGCATCGAGCGAATCCCGCTCAAAGGCATTCGCAAAAAAATTGCCGAGCACATGGTCAAATCGGTCACGATCATTCCACACGTCACTTCCGTCGATGAACTGGAAATGGATCAGTTGCTGGCTCTGCGGGAAAAGCTGAAACCGCACGCGGAGAAAAAAGAAGTCAAGCTGACGTTCCTGCCGTTTTTTATCAAGGCACTGGTCATTGCGCTCAAAGAATATCCGGTGATGAATGCTTCCATCGACGATGCCACGAACGAAATTTTGCTGAAGCGCTTTTACCATATCGGCATCGCTACCGATACGCCGGACGGATTGATCGTGCCTGTGATCAAGGACGCGGACAAGAAGTCGATTTTTCAACTGGCAAAAGAAATCAAACACCTCGCCGAACTCGCCCGGGAAGGCAAACTGACGCTTGCGCAAATTACAGGCGGAACGTTTACGATCAGCAATGTCGGACCTGTAGGCGGGCTGCAGGCAACGCCGATTATCAATCATCCGGAAGTGGCGATTTTGGCCTTGCACAAAATGGAGAAGCGCTGGGTCGTGCGCGAGGATGAAGGCGTGATTCGCCAGATGATGAACATGTCGCTGTCTTTTGACCATCGCCTGATCGATGGAGTGACAGCCGTTCGCTTCACGAACCGGATCAAGGAGTTGCTCGAAGACCCAAATTTGTTGTTTGCGGAGATGGTCTAGATGGTAGTCGGAGAAATCGCAATCGAAACAGACGTAGTCGTGATCGGAGGCGGACCGGGCGGGTATGCAGCGGCAATTCGCCTGGGTCAGTTGGGGCAATCGGTCGTGTTGATTGAAAAAGAAGCGTTGGGCGGGGTGTGCCTGAACCGGGGCTGCATTCCCTCGAAAGCACTGATTCACGCCGCAAGCGAATTTCATAAGCTGGCTGGGTTGGGAAAGCTGGGCATCAGGCTGCCGGAAGGAAACGCTTCGTTTCAGTTGGCTGACTGGCATACATGGAAAGAGTCTGTCGTTTCTCAATTGAGCCAGGGTGTGGAGCAGCTGTGCAAAGCAAATGGAGTGACCGTCGTCAAAGGCTCCGCGACTTTTCTCTCAGCGGATCGGATCGGCGTCGAGACGGGGGGAGACTTCGAGACGTACAAATTCCGGCAGGCGATCATCGCGACAGGATCACGGCCGTTTGTACCGCAGTCTTTGGCCACGGATCACGAGTCGATCCTCGATTCCACCGACCTGTTGAACTTGCAGGAATTGCCCGGGACGCTTGCGATCATCGGCGGCGGCTACATCGGGATGGAGCTGGGCATGGCGTATGCCAAACTGGGAACAAAAGTAACAGTCGTGGAAGCCGCCAACAGCATTTTGCCACAAACGGCTTCGCATCTGACCCAGGAAGTGCGCAAACAAGCGAAACAGTTGGGAATCACCTTGAAAACGGCGACAAAAGTCGAGAGCATGTCGCGCGGAGATGGTGGTGTGACCGTAGCGCTTTTCTCGGAAGCAAACGGCCGCGAAGAACTGACCGTCGACAAAGCAGGCGTCACCATCGGACGAGTGCCTAATACAGGCGAAATCGGGCTTGGACAGGCAGGCGTCAACGTCGACGAAAGAGGCCATATTCCCGTCGATGCTTTTTGCCGGACGAACCAGCCGCACATTTTTGCCATCGGCGATGTAACTCCTGGGCCTGCTTTGGCGCATCGCGCGTCCAAACAGGGCATCGTCGCTGCCGAGGTGATCGCGGACTTGCCAAGCAGCATGGATTCGCCGTACGTCCCGTATGTCATTTTTACAGACCCGCCGATTGCAGGCGTAGGCTTGACGCGAGCAGAGGCGGAAGGATTGGGCCATCGTGTCAAGGCTGCTTCCTTCCCGTATCGGGCAAACGGCAAGGCGCTGACTTTGGGGGAACGGGAAGGTTTCGCAGAGGTGATCGTCGAGGAAGACACGCATTTGCTGTTGGGGATGCACGTAGTAGGGGCCGATGCGCCCAATCTGATCGGGGAAGGCGTCCTGGCGCTAGAGCTGGCAGCGCGAGTCGAGGATTTGGCTTTAACGATTCACCCGCATCCGACTTTGAGCGAGGTGTGGCTGGAAGCAGCAGAAGCCGTCCTCGGGCACGCCATCCATATGGTCAACAAAAAATAGGGGAAGACAACCTCCTTCGCTCAGCAACGGGCGGGGAGGTTTTTTGCTGCTATTCATGGGTTTCCCCCGCTTGGAACAGCTCAACAACAAGCCAGTTGCCAGGCTGAGAGTGACACTCCCGTCTACTTTTGCGAGGGTCAAAAGTATATGTTTTCCAATCCTAAAGCAGACTAAGGAAGAAACGGTTTTTTCGACTAGCGGAACAGAGGGGGTGACCACAATGGAGAAATGGATGACGATTGGCATCGGCGCAAGCATGGGAGCGTTCCTCGCCCTCGTTTTGTTGGCGGTGGTCGCGTTTGCCTGTTCGAGAACGGTGATCAGCTGGGTAGTCGGCCGCTTTACGAAAAGGCTGATGAACGATCGCTACCCGGAAAACATTTGGGAGATCGTTTCCGCGCTGACCAAAATCTCTCCCGCGAAAGTGCTGGAAAACAGTTTGCGCGCATCGGAAGGAATCGCCATCGAAAGGCCGTTCGGCAGCCCGCGAAAGTTTCTGAATTACGACGGTCTTGTTTTTTCTCCGGCGCAATTGGCTGTCCTGCCTGCTCACGAGGATGCACAAGTCGATACGCAGCTTACGATCGGCCCGATGGCAAAGAAGCCGCTGACCTTGCAAATCCCGCTTTTGTCTGGCGGTTTGGGATACGGGGTTGGCGTCTCGGAAAAGGCGAAAATCGCCATCGCCAAGGGCACGGCTGCGGTAGGGACGGTGACCAATACGGGAGAAGGCGGATTCTTACCCGAAGAAAGAGAAAACGCAAAATATTTGATCTATCAATATCACTCGGCGACGTGGTCGAAAAGCCCGGAGATTCTTCGGCAAGCGGATGCCATTGAAATTCGGATGGGCCAAGGCGCTACGGCTGGAGCGGCTACGTTTATCCCCAGTTGGGAGCTGAAAGGCAAGGCCAGTCAAATCATGGAGCTTCCGGATGTAGAATATGCCGTCATTCCGTCCAAGCATAAGGAGGTTCAGCAGCCACAAGACTTGCGCAAACTCGTCGACCAGCTGCGTTCCTTGACGGAAGGCGTACCGATCGGGGTGAAGATGTGTGCCAGCGCCAAAATGGAAGCCGACCTGGAAGTCGCGATTTCCGCCGGGGTGGATTTTATCAGTCTCGACGGAGGACAAGCCGGATACAAGGGAAATGCGCCGATCCTTCAGGATGATGTTGGCTTGCCGACGATTTATGCCGTGACGCGTGCGGTTCGCTACTTGCAACAGCGCAAGGTCAAGGACAAAATCACGCTATTGAGCGGAGGCGGTTACGCTACGCCGGGGGAGTGCCTCAAAGCGATGGCATTGGGGGTCGACGGGGTTTACTTCGGAACCGCGCTGCTCTGGGCGATGACGCACGATCAAGTGATAAAAGTCGTTCCGTGGGAGCCGCCTACCCAGCTGCTCTTTTATTCCGGCCGCTTTCAAAAGGAGTTCAACGTGCAAGAAGGAGCCAAGTATTTGGAGAACTTTTTCCGTTCTTTTATCGATGAAATGTGGATCGCGACCCTCGCCCTCGGCAAAACGTCGTTTCGTCAGGTGAGCATCGAGGATTTGGCCGCTCTGGACAGCATGACCAGCAAAGTCACACGCATTCCGCTCGCTTGCTACCCGCGTGTCCACCGCAGCCGTTAAATGAGACAAAAATAGTGGCTGAATCCAGTCAACAAGGCTGCAAATTTATGGCAGAGGCCCCCTCACCCGAGCGTAACCAAGGCATAGTATGTAGCAAGGAGGTGAGGCATGATGACCTTTACATTTGCTGACTGGATGATTTATACGATATGGGCCATTTTTGGACTCATGATGATCGATTTTCTCATCGTCCTGTTCCGTTCGTTCTGGGCAGGCTCGGTCAACCCGTCCTTTGTCTTGGGCTATTTGAAGGACATTCTTTATTATGTATTGCCATTAAACATTATCGTTTCCATGATTGTCATCGACCCGACCGGGTATATTCTTGTCGTTTGGTACTTCATCTGCGGCTTGGCTGTCATTGTGAAGTACCTGCTTGACATTATCAAACGATTTGCATAAGCAACAGGTTGGCCTTCCATCCCGGTGGGCTGTTCGTTCTTTTTGAAACACGACCTTGATAGTGAGAGAAGAGGAGCGTCAAAGAGTACGATCGGTTTCCTTCTGGCTGGATAGACCTCCTTGCGACTTTCTAACAAAAATTCAAAATTTTCCGTAAAGGAAGTAGGTCCATGAGAAACTATCAATGGATCAAGTGGCGGAAAGTCCTCCTCTGGGTAGCAGCCATCGCCTTTTTAACGATCGTGTTGTACACAGGAGGGCCGACTTACTGGTCAATCGCATTGGGCATCCTTGGCTTGCTGTTTCAATTGCTGTTTGCCGTTATGTTCATCATCATCCAGTTCGTTGCCCTGTTCTGGTTTTTGGCGCGTGGGCGGACGTATTGGATTTTGCCAGGGGAAACAGGAGCGACGTGGAATGACTATCGCGGCAATCCGGAAATTGTGGAAAATGCTGAGCGAATCGTTACCTTGCTAAAGGGTGTGAAGGAATTTAAGGAAATGGGGGGCGAAGCGATCCGCGGTCTTTTGCTGTGCGGCCCACCGGGTACGGGCAAATCGTATCTCGCGCAGGTCATTGCCAACGAGGCCCAGGTTCCGTTTGCCTACGCCTCGGCCCCCAGTTTTCAAAACATGTTTTTCGGTGTCGGCAACCTGAAAGTCATGGGATTGTACAGAAAAGCGCGCAAACGCGCCAGGGAGTACGGCGCCTGCATCATCTTCATCGACGAGATCGACGCGATCGGCATGCAGCGCCAAGGGGGAATGGGCGGAGGCGGGATGCTGGGGATGGGCGGCACAGGCTTGTTGAATGAGCTGCTTTTGCAAATGGACCCGCCCAACCTCGACAGCTCGAAAATCGCCAAATTTTTGCGCTCCCTCGGTCTGCGCCGCAAAAAGGCTGAGCGCCCCGCCGTCATGACGATTGCCGCCACAAACTTGCCGGACGTGCTCGATTCCGCGCTGTTGCGGCCCGGCCGTTTTGACAGACAACTGTGGGTCGACACTCCGGACTACAATGGACGGATCGATATTTTCGAATATTATTTGGAAAAGGTGAAGCACGACGAATCTCTCAGCCCGGAACGTGCTGCATTGGATACAATTGGCTACAGTCCTGCCCAGATCAAGCATATCGTCAATGAATCGGTCGTCATCGCCCACCAGCGTGGAGCGCAAAGCGCCAGCTACGACGACTTCCGGGTCGCCATGGAAACGTACGAGTGGGGATTGAAACAGCCGCTGCGCTCCATGAGTGAGGACGAAAAACGAAACGTAGCGTACCACGAGGCAGGTCATGCCGTCGCGCAATATTTGCTCAAGCCGCACGAACGGGTCTGGAAGGTGACGATCATTCGCCGCGGCGGCGCTCTTGGCCTTGCCGCCACCAAACCGACGCATGAGCGGTACAATCGCAGCGACAGCGAAATTTTGGCCGCGATTCAGGTGTGCCTCGCTGCCAGAGCCGTCGAAGAAGAGTTTCTCGGCAAAAAATTGAACGGAGTCATCTCTGATTTGCAGCAAGCGACCGAGCTGGCAGGCGCTTATCTCGGCATGGTCGGCATGGGCGACGAGTTGTTCAGCTGGCTCGCTACAGGTGCCCGGCAGGAGGCGCTCAAAACACTTCGGCCGAAAATCAACGAACTGCTGCATGAACAAATGAAACAGGTGAAGCAATTGGTGCGTCAATACGCCGATTTCGTGCACGCCATCGCGGAGGAGCTGTTGAAGCGAGGCGACCTGACCGGAGAAGAAATCGAGGAACTGTACGTGCAGTTGTACGGCGACAAGCGGCCTGCTTTGTCGTAAACTTTCATCCATGTGCCTTCGGGCCGTATCGAACCGCCAGTCACTTCGGTGTCTTGGCGGTTTTTTGTGTTGATCGACAACTGTGAGCATACGTCGGTTTGCTCAGGGGTTGGAAAGTTTTATCACTTTTTTAGGGAAAATGGGAAAGAAAATCGCGGGATGTTCGTTATACTTGGTGAACATGTCAAAAGTCTGGGAAAATTGGCAACCTGCAACAAGTCCGAGCAGTGGGAGAGTCTGGTGAAAAAACAGACAGACGTGTTTGGACCAAAAAGGCACAAGCTGCGCAGCAAGCCTTTTACATGGGAGGAACAGAGGGAAGATGCAAGACGATAACGAGCTCGTTCGTCTGGTGCAGGGCGGAAATCAGCAAGCCTATGCACGACTTGTCGACAAGTATAAAGGAAAAATCTTTGCCCGCCTGTACCGGATGATTGGACAGAAACAGGATGCCCAAGATCTCGCCCAGGAGGTTTTTACAAAAGCGTATTTCCAGTTGGAAAAGCTTGAGCCGGACGGTAATTTTTCCGCATGGCTCTACCGGATTGCCATCAACCATTGCCTGGATGAACTGAGGAAACGGAAGCGAAGCGTCAAGACGTCGGACGAAGAGGTGGAACTGATCGGGTCAGAGACACCGGAGGAAGCTTTCCTGCAAAAAGAGCAGCAGCAAGTTCTGCTTCGTCACATCATGGGGCTGGAAGAGGAATATCGCGCGGTCGTTGTCCTGCGCTACATCGATCAGCTCAGCTACAAAGAGATCAGCGAGATGTTAGTGCTGCCAACGACGACGGTGCAGATGAGACTGCATCGGGCGAAAAAGAAGCACTCGCCGATCCAACGCGGATCGCTCTGATTTTTGATTTTGTCGACAAGGACGGGAAAAAGCTCGCTTGCAGCCTGGATGACATTGATGTGGACTTCACGCTGACAGACGAAACCGGCCAAGACTTGAATCCGGAGGGAGACGGCTGGACATTGGGAGAATACGGGGGCTACATTTTGGTCGAACAGGAAGTGATCGAACTGTTCAACACCGCACAGAAATCCCCGGACACACTGACGGTCGGAGTCCAGTTCAACGATATCAAAGGGAAGGGCGGTTCTTGGAAGCTGGATGTTCCTATCGACATGAAAAAAGCAAAGGAAGTCGCGAAGACCGTCGCAATCAATCGCGAGTACACGTCACCTCAAGGAGTCGTGGTCAAGCTGGATAAACTGACGAACGTTCCAAGCAACAGCTTATTGTCACTTACGACCAGTTGGAACGAGCAGCGCAAAAAGGAGTATCAAAGCATGGCGGAAAACGCTTCTGGTGAGCTGGGCGACTATTTGAACCGTCACAGTTTGGCATACGAAATTCTTGACGAGAACGGAAAGCTGCTTGCCGGTCGGGATGACACCGTGCTCGATTCGCTGAACGGCATTCGCAAAAATGCGGTAACGATTACCACAAAAGGCGAAGGAGACAGCGATGCGATGATGTGGAGGTGGTGGGACGGATTTACGCCATTTGCCGACCAAAAAAAGGTGACCTTCAAGCTCCACTCGATCTACATGAATGAATTGGCAACTTTCCAGGGCAAGCTTTCGCTGGATGCGTTGAGCAAACAACCCGTCACGGTAGAAGGCAGCGGCAGCCGTTTTACCTTCCACAAGTTTCATCTGAAAACGAACGATCAGCAGGAGAAGATCGCCGGACCGTACGAAGTGAGAAACAAAGGCGGGATCATTGAATTTGAAGCACTGCTGCCAAAAGACATCATCTACATCACGGAATGGAGTGCAACAGACGAGACAGGGAAAACATACAGAGTGAGCATGGACAACGGCGATGGAGAGTACGTCCGCGATCAAGACGGACGAGTGCGGATCAAAAGCGCTCTTTACATCAACGGGTTGGAAAAACAGCCGAAAGAACTGACGATCTCCTACGCGATCCAGGAGCGCCAGTACCGCGATGTGGATATGGAGGTTCCGATTCAGTTGGGCAACTAGGCTGTATGTTTGTGAGAGTTTAATTGGCTTTTTTACAAGCCGGAAGACCGTCAGAGAAATGTTCTGGCGGTTTTTTGGTGTGCGAACAAGTAAGGCTTTTATTGTTAATGCAACCAATATTTAAGCCAAGGCAATAGCTGAACGGATTGATATACTATCGTATGTTGTTTTTGATAGCTGACAGATATAGCTGAGGTGATGGAATACATAATCTTTTTCGTAAAATAGCACGTCGCTGACCCAAATATGCCCTTCATTCATTTCGTTTAAGTTCAAGGAAAGTAGTGAGCAAGAAATGTCCAGAAAGATCATGAAAAGCACAAGTGCAATCCTTCTTTTCCTTCTCTTTTTTCTCGTTTTCGTTCCTCTAGCGAGAGCTTCTGCCGAAGAGAATCCCGCGACAGCGATTCCTCAGATGGATCAAGAGATTTACGGTTTGCTGAACACATTGACTTTCTTTCAAGAGCTTGCCCTGCAAAAAGGCGACAAGAAGCTCGCGAAAAAAATCGAAAAACAATCAGCTGCCTTTTCACAGAAGAACCTCAAGCTGCATCAGACACCGATTGATTCCAACAGGCAAATCCGCCAAGAGAAAATTAACAAGTCTTTGCAAAAACAAGCAGCACACATTTACTCCCTGCAAAAACAACTGGAAGAACAAGTTGATAAATATTGGGAACAGTTGATCCCCGAACTTTCGCTGAAGCAAAAGCCGCAGGAACAGGAGCTTCAACCTCAGTTGGCAAGCAGAACCGCAACCGCTTTTGCCGCTGCTGCTTCTGTCTTGGACCCGTTTGAACCGAACGACGATGTAGACACAAGTTACCCTGTAACAAGTGGAAATTTTTACAATTCGAAGCTGTCTACAGCGAAGGATCTCGATATGTACCGTTTTGATTCAGGGGCGCAATCTGGCGAGCTTACGGTGACATTGCGCGTTCCCGAAGATAAAAACTTCGACCTGGCAGTCATGCAAGCGCCGAACAAAGTAGTGGGCATGAGTACGCGAGGAGGAGTTGGGGTAACGGAAAACGTCACTTTTCAGGTGCAACCGAATACGACCTATTATTTCTCTGTATTTAGCATGAGCCGCGATTTTAGTGAAACGACCTCCTATTTATTGTCATTCAGTAAGATTACGACTGTACTCAATCTGGCTCAACCTATTGATATCAGTCTTCCTACCGGGGAAACCCCTGGCTACCGCTTTACGGCTCCTGTAACTGGTACTTACCGTTTTTATACAAGTCCATACGGAGGATTTGGCGCCCCGTTTGATACGGTTTTGTCCGTGTTTCGTGACGAGCAGTTGCAGCAAGCCCTGAAGTTTAATGATGAGGCAGTCGATGGTTCTCTCTTTTCCGAAATTAAAGTGTCACTGGACGCAGGCGTGACCTATTTTGTTCTGGCTACTTCTTTTGATTCGACAAAAGGACTTCACGCCCGGTTGACAGCTGCTTTGGATGCCAGTGCCAGTGTCGTTTCCGCTGCGCTTCACGAGTCTTCTGCAAACGATGGGACGCTGACAGAAACGCAGACTGTCGTCTTAAAAAATGGCACCTTTACTTCCGATGCAGCCTCTTTTGTGACAGTACACAACGTCGCAACTGGTTTGCAGCCGCTTGTTACACGTGTCAACAGCACGCAGTTAAGCATTCAATTTACGGGAAAAGCGGTTGAACACGAGCAGAAACACCGCGCAACGAATCTGTTTGTGACGATCCCGAAGGCAAAAATAGCTGGTGCAGATGCAGATGTGACGACAGACACATTCGCGCTGGAGTTTACCAATACAGACTCGTTCACGCTCGCAGCGCCGCCCGATCTCGATCTTGCCAAAGGCTCCAAAAAAATCTACAAATTTACGGCGCCTTCCTCTGGAGATTTTGAACTCTCAACCACCTATTTTGGGGGAGTGGAAGGGAGCGGGCCAAGCAATACCAAGCTGGCAATCTATGAAGACTTCGGAGAGACCAGGCTGCTTGCCGCCAATGACGACGGGGATCACCCGCCATTTTCCAAAGCGATTGTATCCATGGAAAAAGGCCGGGATTACTATGTTGTCGTCTCTTCCGCTGACAACAATGCCGTTCACACACGTTTGCTCGCCCGTTATACGGGGGTCGAATACGTGTATAACGCCAAAGGACAACTGACTCAAATCAGGCAAAATGGACAAGTCCTCTCCGAGTTTACGTATGACAGCAACGGAAATCTCAGCAAGAAAACGGACTATTAAGTGAAGAGGAGCATTGGCGCTATGAGAATCAGGTACGGGTGGTCAAAAATGATCACAATCTTGTTGGGGCTTTCTTTGCTGACCCCCAATCTGGCATTGGCGAAGACAGAGGCCGTTCAAGCCAATCCGGAAGCGGCACAACAAGATGAGAATCAGAAGGCGGCGACCAAAAAATGGCTTGCAGCCTATCAAAACGCAAAGCAGCAAGGCAACGCGCTCAAACAGCAAAATCCGGAGGAACAACCTATTTTTACGCAAGAACAAGTGGCGAGTAAAGAGTGGGACTCGATCCGCCCCGAAGATGCTTGGAAGCTCTATCAATGGAAGGATAGAAGCGTGTTGCAGCTTGCAGCCTATTTTTATCCTCAATTCGATCGCTTTTTGTCGCATCACGAGCAAGTAGAGAAATATGGATGGTCGGATGATACCGTCAATCAAAAGTTGGACAAGCTGACAAAAGCACAAATGACGAAACTATCAACACTCCTTCCAGCAATCAAGACGTATCAGGAGCGTCGCAACGAACAAGCAGCCGTTCCGCAAGCCAGAGCTTTGGCTGCGCAAGCGACCACGCTTCCAGAAGACGCCATGTTCGAAACGGAAGGCTTGACCTACAAATACCAGCGCACCAATACCGACAATCCGGTGGACGAGCTGTACCGGGCGGCAAACGTGCAGGAAGTGGATGTGCAGCTGGAAGGCAAGCATGGCATGGACTTGACGGTCGAACGCCGCTACTCGTCGCTGGATGCGATGACGGAAAGGATTTACTTTTCCACATCAGGCAAAAACAAAACAGCTCCGCTGCAAGGAAACAACGATGGTTTGCCGGAAGGCTGGAGCTTTAATTTTCCGCAGTTTCAGGAAGTGTCCAAAGAAAACGCGAAGTGCACGTTCCGGTCGGATGATTCCAAATATACATGCGGTGCGGTCAGTGAGGGAAAGCGCTACATTTTTACGTTGGAAGACGGGACGATTCTTGAGTCTTCTTCCATTAAAGGGGAATGGGTGAATACGCCGTACAAGCCAAATGCCGGCATGTTATCCTACCGCCAGCCTTCCGGGGAGTTTGGCGAGAAGCATATTGTGACGCTGTCCGTGGATGGCAACACGTATGAATTTGGCGAAGATGAAAACTATCGCGGTGATGTCATGTACCGGATTTTCCTGGTCAAAAAGACGAATGCCTACGGAGATACAATCCGCTACCGCATTCCTGAGGACTACCAGGATTCGATTCGAATCACAGACAGCGTCGGCCGCCTGATCGTTATGGAACGAGGCGGTGGTGTCGTTCTCAAAGTTTACCAGGATGCCAGCGAGACAAAGCTGCTGAAACATCTCGAATACGATTCGGATTACGCTACCAACAAAGATCGGGTTGTCGAGCATAGCGTCACAGGGGGAGAGAGCAAGGTCATTGCCGAGTACAGCTATCTCGATCCGAAAACATACGGGAAAGCCGAGTTCGATCTGCATGCCGGATATAGCTTCCCTGCGCCGAATGGCGTGATTGACTTCAACGACGGCGGCCTGGAATCTACCGCGTATACGAATCTCGACAAGGAGAGAAGAAACACCGTCGAATACAAGCTGCTCAAGCAAGTCAACTATCCGGTCGAAGGCTTGTCCATGACCTATACGTACAGCTTGTACCAGCCGGATGCTCCAGGGTTCCTCGACCAGGGCGTGACGCGGATTTATCACGACAAGGAAGCGCTGACGTACACCAGCTATTTGCCTGTCACAGCGGTCAACTTCCGTTTTGCGAAAACGCCGCATCCCGATCAGCCTGCGACAGAATGGTATTCGTATACGAAGTATTATCCGCACATTACAAAAGAAATCTGGAAGTCGCCCAAAGCGCAAGCGGTTCGGTTTGCCAAGCAGTCGCTTGCGAGAGACGGGGCATTGGTCGTGTCCAGAACGTTGCAGGACGGGCTGCCAAGTGAAGATAAAAGCTACACCCCTAATCAGGATCGCAATTTCGTGCTGCAATCGGTAAAAAACTACGTGGGCAACGGAGGAGACAACGAGACGATTCCGGGAGAGCTTTCCTTCACGGAAGAGGGCAAGACCTATCGCTACAACCCGGTTAGTTACACGAGCTATTTGTACAAGGAACGGGATACAAAACCGTCTTACGTCTACAGCTTCTTAGGGCGTCCAGCCTCCATGACCGCCGATGCAGATGTGTATGCGTTTCTTTTGTCGCCCAGCCTTAATCGATTATCGAAGGTGCAAGCACGTTTGGATCGCTACGCGCAAACGATACAATACAATTACAACGCTTACGGCGATGTCACCAAAGAGATAGATCCGAAAGGCAACATCACAACGAGAGAATATGTAAATCCGCTTCTCCTTTCTGCGCTGCGTATGCCTGCCAGTATAACGAAGACGGCCGCAGACAATCCGGAGCACTACCACAAGGAAACGTATGCGTATAATTCCAAAGGGCTTTTGGCAACGGAAAAAATCATCGATTCTTATCCGGATGGCGGATCAGCAAAGGTCATGCAGGTAGACAGAGCTTATACGTATAACGATAACAAACAGCTGACCTCCGCAACGGAAACGAGTACGGGACCAGACGCGAAGACAGTGACGCAAAATATTACCGGGTACGATCCGCTGGGGCTGTATCCTGTTGACATCAACCTGCGAGTCGAAGTGTCGACTGGGCAAATGCAAACTTTGCACCACGGCTTCGCCTACGATGGAATGGGCCGACTGACAAATCGTGTTTACCCGGATGATATGGCTGTCTTGTACGAATATGATTTGCTAGGCCGTCGAACGAAAGAAAGCGTAACGAGCAAGGAACAAACCAGGACAACTACCTACGCCTATGACGATACGGCGCGCAAGGTCACAATGGTACTCCCGAACGGCACCAAGCTGGTCACTCAGTTCACGCCATTCGGAGAAATCGAATATAAAGAGCAAGTTGCAGCAAACGGAACTTCGCGTCCTTTGCTGTACAACACCTATACGCTAGACGGCAACCATCTTTTGTCCAGTGCGCCATACGCCGATCAAGAACGTGCGACCACGTATGTCTACAATACAGACGGAAGTATCTGGCAGAAAAAAGACCCTGTTGGCACCACCGTATACTTGACTGCCAATTCGATCAGCGATGGTACCAGCTTCGCACCCGCACTCACCCGTATGACACTTGCGCCAAACGGGTTGCAAACAGTTCAATATCACGACCGACAAGGCCAGCTCGAAAAAGAAATTCAGCGAGCAGGAGACGGAGCCAAAAACCTGACCGCCGAGCTTGTCCGAAACTCGTTTGATCAAGTGAAGCAGAAGACAGAAAAAGACCAGTCAGGCAAGACACGCGTTTGGGAGTACCGCTACACCAATGACGGCAACCTTACCTATTTGCTGGACCCGGAACAAAACAGCTATCAGTACGAATACGATGCGCTCGGAAATTTGTTGACCGTCACTGAAAATCAGATGCAGACAACCAAAAATCATTACAATGCTCTATCCTGGAAGCTTAGCGAACAGGATGTGCCATCGGGAGCAACTGAATCTTATTCTTTTAATCAAAATGGCACGCTGAACACCTTTACCGACAAGACAGGAAATCGCCACGCTTATCGATATACGCCGTTTAACGAGCTGGCAAGCCTGATGACCCGCAATGCTTCCGGTTCCGTGACCAACTTGGAAACCAGAGACTACGTCCCGAACACGTCACTGGTCCAGAAGGAAACAAACAGCAATGGGGCGGACATCAACCCGGCGGCCAACAACTATCGGGAGATCACGTACAGCTACGATGCGTTTCAGCGGTTGAAAAGCCAAACGGTATTTGGCCGCACGTATCAATTGGGATATACGGACAATGACGATGCGAAAGACTCACTGACCTATCCGGACGGAACCGTAATCCACTATGAATATGATCCGGCAGGGCGGTTACAGGAAGTAAACAGCCCGCTGACAGGAAAAATTCAGTACGACTACCATATGAAAGCCAGCGGGGAAAGCTATCAGCTTGCGTATCCGAACGGTTTCAAAGTAGAACGGGATTTGGACTCGTTTGGGCAAGTAGAAAAAATGACGCATCGAAAAGAAAGTCCCGTGTGGAGTGAAAACAACGAGTATTCGTTCGGCAATGTCGTTTCCAGCGAAAAAAATGGAACGCTGTACCGATACGATTATGACAAAGTCGATCGTCTGACCAAGGAAGTTGTTCCAGGAACCACGAACCAGTATACGTATGACGGCCGCGGGAATCGCTCCGCTTTTGCAGGAAAACGACCTGCCGACAAAGGTGTGACCACCTATACGTTTGACGAACGGAATCGACTGCGAAGTGCGACCAACCATACGACCGGATTGGATGCGACCTACACGTATTTCGGGAACGGGCTGCGTGCCACCAAGACGGAAAATGGTGTGCAAACAAAATACGTGTACATGGACGGAAACGTCTTGGAGGAGCTGGATGCGAACGGCTATGCGATTGCCCGCAATGTTTGGGGTAATGAGCTGCTGTTCCGCAAAGACTTCCTCACCGATAAAGGCGGATATTACGCGTATAACAGCCATGGGGATGTCGTCTCGATTTTGGACGAATCAGGACAAGAACAAAACAAATACGAGTACGACACGTGGGGCAATGTCATCTCCAAGACAGAGGGAATGTCCAACCCGTTTCAGTACAGCGGAGAAATCTACGACGAGAAGAGCGGCTTTTACTATTTGCGTGCCCGGTATTATGATCCGAGGGTCGGGAGGTTTATTTCGGAGGATACGTATAAGGGTACGGTGGATAATCCGTTGTCGTTGAATCGGTATACGTATGTTCTTAACAATCCATTGATTTTTATTGATCCTACTGGACATGCTGAGATTTCTTTACGAGCAGTTTGGCTTGGAATGACCAAAGCTGGTGACGAATTACCAGGGGCTTTGAAAAAAGCAGGAGTCGAATATGTAGGAGTAGAAAATGTTAACACACTTTCAAACGGGAACTGGGATTCAGATGATGCCTTTGCAGCTGGTAGTGTTGCCATTAATATTGTTCCTGTAGGGAAGTTGCTTAAAACCACTAAAGCAGGAACTAAAACTGCAGTAAATGCATTTAAGAGTTCAAAAGGATTACCGCAAAGTATTCGCGATATGATGAAATCCCAGAAGATTGCACCTGACATTTTAGATAAGGGAGTCCATTTTAATGTAGGAAAAATCGAAATAACTGTTGTTCCTACAAATCAAGGAGGTATTGCTTTTAAACCGACTCATCCAGGGATGGCAGCAAAAAATCCTAGTCAATATAATTCTGCTCTTAAACAAGCAGAAGAAGCTATTCAACATCCAGAATTTAGAGAATGGTTATTGAAACATGCTCAAAGAGGATTGGAGTTATCTAAATCGGGAAAACCAGGGAAAGGAGCAGAGTTTAATTTCCTGATAAAAGCATTGGAGGATATGAAGTGAGGATAACAATTGACTTTATGAAATTACTAACAACAGGTAGCCTAGGAAACTTTACAGGAGGAGAAACGGAAGAAGAAATCATAAATTTGATTGGACAACCTGAAATTTATACACCCGAAAGGAAGTCATATCCCGCTTTTGTTATTTATGGGGACTTGGAATTTCGACTCCGTAAAAATAAGATAGAAACAGTAGTGATTACTCTTAATAATGGCACTATAAACATGCCTAATAGTATTGAAATCAAAAACTTCAATGGAGGAAATGAACTAACAATTGATTTCATTAAGGGACTATTAAGCGAGAATGGTGTGTCGTGGACACTAGATAGTGTAATGTCCGATCAATATCAAGCTAATTATGTATCGGACAAAGGTGTTCACTTTGCATTTGATTTAGAAGAGTCAGGAGTTTTAACTAAGATCGGTATCGAGTATAAATTGATGGCTAATTCTTAATCAAGGTATCCCAAACGAGTAATTTACGCTCGTTTGGGGTTCTTTAATTTTTCCTAAAGAAGCAAGGTGAAAATTTATAGTATTCCTGTTTCATAAAGACAGGTGTGTGAACATGTTTAAGCCCGAAACAAAAACAGCCATTCTTCAAGGATACAAAGTAAATACTCAAAAAGCTTATTCAAGAGTTTTTCAACCTAACAATGAAGTTCGAAGTGGAACAAGATAAGGATTTGCTCATAAATCCCTAACGCCAAACCCTCACTGGCAGCCTCACCAGGGCTTGACCAGCAGCGGAAGGTTGCAAATTCGCCTCCAGATCGAAGCCCGGAACAGGTTCAATGCGCGAGAACGCCTTGATGAAGTGGTGAAAAGCTTTGTTTGCTTCCATTCTCGCCAAGGGGGCACCGAGACAGATATGCGGTCCATTGCTGAACGATTGATGCCGATTGTTGTTTTTCCGGTGGATGTTCAAAGCAAAAGGGTCTTCAAACACAGCCTGATCAAAATTGGCTGCGCTCATCCAGGCAATCACGACATCTCCTTTTTTCAACTCAACACCCAAGACATCGTTATCTTCCTTCACCGTGCGATCCATTTTGCTAATGTGAAAACGATAGCGCAGCATCTCCTCGACAAAAAGCGGGACGAGGTCGAGGTCGCTTCTCAGTTCAGCGTAAAGGTTCGGATTGTCGTACAGCAAGGAATAAAACGAGTTGGCCAACAGGAGGCTGGTTGTCTCGATGCCCGCCCCCAAAATAAACATCGTGATGGTAACAATATCTTCATCCGTCAACTTGTCTCCCTCGTATTCTGCCTGAATCAGATCAGAAATGATGTCGTCTGCAAGGTGCGTTCTTTTATCGACCACGAAAGGGTGCAAGTAAGCAAAAAACTCTTTTGCCGCCTGTTCCTTCTGTTGATGAACTTCCTCGTTCTTTTCCTTTTGAATCGGCATGAACAAAAGATCGACCCATTTTTTGAACAGCCATTTGTCTTGATGCGGCACGCCAAGCAGCTCGGCCATGATGATGATGGGCAGCGGAGTGGTAAAATCTTGGACGATATCCACTTCCGTTTTTGCTTCCATTTCGCGAATCAGCTCGTTCACGACTTGTTCGACACGCGGCTCCCACTCTTTTAGGCTGCGCGGCGTGAAAGCAGCCGAAAACAAGGAGCGCGCCTTGCGATGTTCGGGAGGATCACTGTCGTGGATATTGAGACGTTCTGGAAAAGAGCCTTCCTTAGTACCAGCCCCGACATTGACAAGCGTCCGTTGGCGTACGCTCGAAAACAAAGCATAGTCGGTCAGCACCCGCTTCACATCTTCATAGCGGAACACATTCCACGTATTCGTGCCCGCATGATAAAAAACGGGCTGCTCTGCAAGCATTTTCTTGTACCATGCCACCGGAAAAAAATGTTCGGATTTCGTTTGGAAATCCGTTATCTCAGACGGTGAATAC
This sequence comes from Brevibacillus sp. HD3.3A, assembly GCF_013284375.2. Classification (NCBI taxonomy): domain Bacteria; kingdom Bacillati; phylum Bacillota; class Bacilli; order Caryophanales; family Paenibacillaceae; genus Brevibacillus; species Brevibacillus sp. HD3.3A. The sequence goes on along the minus strand of NZ_CP085874.1, from coordinate 3,333,564 downwards.
GCCTGCTTTTCCATCTACATCACCTCTTGAATTTGTCCATTATAGGGTGGATAATAAAGGGAATTTTATGCGCAAAAGCTTTTCAAAAGGGAATGGAGAAGGACAAGGAGAAGAACAAACATGACGTTAAAAATAGCTTTGGACAGCGTAGTGATTCATGAAACACCGCTGGAAGAAATCCACTTTGACACCAATACCATTGCGGTTACATTTGATGACGCAGATGAAAAAAGATGGAAACTGACGTTTAAACCTTACCAGGCGATCCAAACGACGACAATCGATTGCTACCCGTTTTCCAATCTGGTCATCGACGAGGCGATTGACGAGAACGGATATTTCCAGCGCTATTTGCTGGAAGTGACGGATTCCCAATGGATAAAAGCGTTACAGGATGAACTGAGGTTGATCGACCCGCATGCTACTTTCCTGGAGAAAGCGCATCATTACATTTTCCCATTTCAAGATATTGTCGTGGAAATCATAGCTTGGGGCTATGAGCTGGAGGAAGTGTAATGAGTCTTTTGCGCACCTGACCACATTTTTTTATCGACAAACAATTCCAATCCGAGCAAAGAGCAAATCCAAACCTTCCAGCAGACCAAGGCGTGGTCTAGCTTGCGGGTTTCTTGGGGAGAAGTCGTTCCTACTTGAAAGGAGAGGTCATCATGAAAGTTGCGATCATGCTTTTCGATGGAATCACCGCGCTGGATGCGATCGGCCCATACGACGTTTTTGCTGCTACCTTGCAGTGGGAAGTGAAGTTTGTCGCCAAGCAAAAAGGATTGGTCAAACTAGATTCGAACATGGGCTACCTGCACGCGGATTACGATTTTTCCGAAGTGACTTCCGCCGACATCCTGGTTGTGCCCGGATGCAGCCCGCCTCACTATAAAACGCCGATGAATGACGAAGAAACGTTGGAGTGGATTCGCCGCATCCACGAGACGAGCAAATGGACGACGTCGGTGTGCAACGGCTCCCTGATTTTAAGTGCCGCAGGGCTGCTGAAAGGCGTCGTTGCCACCAGCCATTGGGGGTCGTTCGATTTGCTCGCATCACTTGGCGCCATCCCGACGGAAGAGAGAGTCGTTCGCCAGGAGAAAATCGTCACAGCAGCGGGCGTTTCCTCCGGGATCGACATGGCCCTCCAATTGGTCGCATGGGAATTGGGCGAACAGATGGGACAAGCTGTACAGCTGATTTTGGAATACGATCCCAAGCCGCCGTTTGACACAGGTTCACCGCAGAAAGCGCCAGCGCAATTGGTGGAGCAAATCAGAGCAATGCTGCAAGCGTTTGCCAAAAAGGAACCAAGCATGTAAATACAAAGACCAGCAAGAAAAGAAGGAGCATTCAGCGCTCCTTCTTTTTTGATTGCTCGTTAGCTCCGTCTTTCCACATAATAAACTCTTATAGTATAAAACCCGATCGGAATGATATTATTTATCGCAGTGATAGAACAGTCGCTTCGCAGCAACCGCAACGAGGAGCTGGCAAAATGGACGATCTGTATGTTTTTGTCATTTTCCCGGGAACCAGGGCTTTCTGTTTTGCATAATACAGGCAGAAAACAAAGGAGGTGGTTCAACTGGATGAGAGTCAATTAGAAGCGTGGGTGGAGGCGTACACGGACCGGCTTGTGCGGCTTGCCTATACATATGTGCGCGATTGGGCGCTTGCCGAGGATCGGGTGCAAGATGCGTTTCTCAAAGCGTACTGCCAATACCACCAATTTCAGCCCGGAAAAGACCCGTTTCCTTGGCTGGCCCGCATTACGATCAACGAATGCAAGATGTCCTGGCGAAGAACGTGGCGCGAAGTCGTGACAGAAATTTTTCCGCCCCGCATGAGCAAAAGCGCCGAGATCATCACGATGGAAAAGCTGGATGCAGCGCTCTGCTACCAGTTTGTGCTAGACCTGGTGGAACCATTTCGCACGCCTATCATCCTCTACTATTTTGAAGATTTGTCCATTGAACAAATCAGTGACATCCTCAGCGTAAGCAAAGGCACTGTCAAATCCCGTTTGGCCCGGGGCAGAGAGAAGCTTTACCGGACCATGGTGAAGGAGGGTAGCCATGGAAAAGCAGTTGAAAAATGCGAAACATCAATATGAGTCACATTCAGTGGACATGGAAGCTTTCAAAAAGAGGTTGAACCAAAAAATACAGAAGGCCGAAAGGGAGGGACTGTCCCGTAAAGGGGATGGGTGGACGTTGAAAAAAATAGCGCTTGTGAGTGCTGCTGTTCTGGCAATCGGATTTTCGGGAAGTGTGGCCGTGTCACCGACTTTTGCCAGCTACATCTCGTCTTTGTGGACGAAGAAGATTGACCCGGGTGTCCAGGAAGCCGTGAACAAAGGGTACGCCAAGCTGGCGAAGGCGAGTGTGACAGACCAGGGCATTACAATTGAAACATCTGAAGTGATCGCCGACCCCGCCCGGCTGATCGTCGCCATTTCGATGAAAAATGCGCAGGGAGAGTTTATTTTCCCTGATCCCGATATCGCCGCGAACGAGAACAAGCTGTTTGTGACAGATGAGAACGGCAACGTGATCGCAGACGACATCCAATCGTATTATAAAGAAGGAGATATCGGGTATTTCCAGTTTGTTTTAAACGATGCTGTCTCCAAAAAGATGCAGCTGCGAATGGACGTGAAACGAATCCGTCTCAGCGGCAACCAATACAAGGAAGGCTCATGGAAGCTGACTGTGCCGATCGACATCGAGCAGAGCATGGCGGCAACCACAACTGTCTCTTTGAATCAGACATACACCACCCCGCAGGGAATCACCGTTGCGGCTAAATCTATTGTATATTCGCCAAGTGCGACAAGACTTACGTTTGAGACAAGCTGGACAAAAGCGGCGCGGGAGAGAATCGAGCGAACTGCAAAAAGCGTGGGAGCAACTGCGCAAGAGCGTGAGCTGCTGCATCATCAAAGCCTGGTTTTCCGGATTCTCGATCAAAATGGAAAAGACATGGTGAAGCTTGACGATCTGCTGGTTGTAAGCGAGGGGGATTCTCCAGCGCCGACCGTGTACGCAAGCCAGAAAATCGTAAAAGAAGGCAGCACAGAAAAAACGATCCATGAATACGTCTTTTTCTCCGGCCAGACTGAGAAACCGTTGACCTTTGTGCTGACTGGCGTGTCGACGTTTGAACCAAACGATTTCCGCCTTGCACTCGATCCGGCAACTTTGAAAACAAAGCCTGTCTCTGGCACGAAGGGAAACCATGCCGTCACCGTTACCGACTTGTCTGTGCAACAAAATCCCGCAACGGGACAAAAAGAGGTCGCTCTGCGAATGAAGGAGCAATCCACCAACTTGCGCATATGGAAGTGGTATTTGACAGACGACAAGGGCCAAGCGTATGAGCTGGTGGAAAATCGCGATGGCGAAGGAGAATGCAGCGCGAGCAAAGGGGCGGATGGCGTCTATGTAGAGCAATGCGACAATCAATACTTTGCCAAAGGAATGACCGCCTTGCCCAAAAAAGCGGCGCTGACGATCCGCTTAGAGCCGGTTCAGCACAGCGATTCCCAGTGGCGAGTCGAGCTGCCTGCTGCCACGCCTGCGAAAAAGTAATCGGCTACGCCTGGCTTGCCTTTTTTCCTTGGACGGAAGCGGAGCATTCTCTCCATTCGAAGTCCACGGCAAGAGGAAAAAGCTCTTTTTCGCAACTGTCGACCAATTCATACTTTACAAATAGGATTTATGTGTTTTAAACTGAAACTATAGAAAACCACTCCATCACATCAATCCATTCGGCCGATCAGTCTACTGAAGGCTCCCGCGTCTGTTTTGTTCAAGCGCGCGGGAGCCGTTTTGTATTCGGAAACATTTTTCGATTCGACAGGGGGGACGCACGTGGAATATTATTGTCTGACTTGCCGCCATGTCTTCGCGCCCGGACAAGAGCTGTGCGGACATCTGCAGCAGCTGTTCACATCTGTGCAAGGGGAAAAAATATGGCGGATACGCTTCTTGCATCGGTTTGCGTATGAATTTTACAGCGATGGGCAAATTCAGGAGCTGATTCGCGACCAGCCTCTGATGGTTTCCGAAGTGCTGTGCGTCGATCAGTTTGATACGAGGACACACACGGGGCTGAACGCGATTGGCCAGCGGGTGTCCATTTTCGAGTAGCTGTTTCCTGTCATTGACAAACAGAAATCACCGCTTTAGTATAGTTTTATGACTATCAAACAATCGAACGAGGATGAAAAGCGCGTCAAAATCTTCAAAGCGTTGGCGGATGTGAAGCGGATTGAGATTGTTCGATTTTTGTATCGCGCAAAAGCAATGCATACGTGCGGCCACATCGGGAATACGCACGGGTTGAACAAGTCCAACACGACGTACCATCTGAAAATTTTGCATGATGCCGAGCTGATTGACATTATCCGCGACGGGCAATTCAAATTAATTCAATTGAGGGAGGAGACATTTCAAGCGTTTTTGCCGGGTTATTTGGACACGCTGTAGTGCCGGATAACCATTTTTTTTGGACGACAGTTAAAGAGTTTTAGAACTATCGCAAAACACGAAAATGCGTGCGCATTGTCTGTTCGTCGGCTATTTAGTTCGAAAGTTTTAATACTATAAAATCTTTGGGGTGTCCATGATGCTTGAACAAAAGAAAAGCTTGTATTCGACTTGGCTCGTTTTGACCTTATGCTTTGTGATCATGCTGGCCGTGATCAATGCCGTCCTGTTTAATGTCGCACTCGCGGATATTTCCGAAGAATTGTCAATCGGTCCGTCGCAGGTCAGCTGGATTGTCGTCGGATACTCGATGATGGTCGCGATCGGTTCGATTACGTATGGCAAACTGGCGGATCGCTTTCGCGTCAAAAGCCTGCTGATCTTCGCTCTCGTCTTGTTTCTTGCCGGGTCGCTGATCGGTTTTGGTTTTTCTTCCTTTGCAGCGGTCATCATCGGGCGGATCATTCAGGCAAGCGGCGGCTCCGCGTTTATTTCCTTGTCGATGATCTCGGTAGCGAGATTTTTGCAGCCGGAGAAGCGGCCTGGCGCTTTGGCGATGTTCAGTGCGACGATTGCGTTGGCGGCGGGGATCGGCCCACTGGTTGGGGGAGCCGTTACGCACACGCTGGGATGGCGGTACTTGTTTTTGCTCATGGTCATCGCTATCGTTGCCATCGCTCTTTTGTTCAAGTTCATGCCAAAAGAGGAGCAGCAGTCGTCAACGTCGCTTCCGTTTGATTTTGCCGGAGCAGGGCTGTTGTTTGGCGTCATCGTTTCCGTTTTGTTTGCGGTCAATCTGAACGGACTGTTCTTTCTTTTGGCGCTCGCGTTCGCTTTTGGCCTCAAATGGTGGCTGCCCAGGACTTCTGCGCCATTCGTGGAACGCGACTTGTTTGCCAACCAGGCTTACTTGCGATTGATCGGAATCGGCTTTTTGATGAATGTCGGCGCGATGGCCAACATGTTCCTTGCGCCGCTCTATTTGATCCATGTGCACAAGCTTTCGCCGTTTGTTGTCGGTTTGCTGTTGTTCCTCGGGGGCATTTCGGGCGTTTTGTCCAGCTTTGCCAGCGGAAAGCTGCTGCCGCGAGTCGGAGGGGGAAAAATCATTTTCGCGGCGACCGTGATGATGATGACAGGCTTCCTCGCGATGGGAGTGATTCCGCGGCCAGATATCATCGTCGTCACGATCTTGTTACTGCTGACCATGATGAGCTACTCCGCGATTCAAGTTTCGCTGAACAATCTCGTTCCGCGAACATTGCTGCCAAGCAAAATCGGCGTAGGGCTAGGCTTTTACAACTTGCTGAACTTCGTCGGGATGGCCTTTGGTCCGGCGGCAGCGAGCAGGCTTTTTGAAAAAACAGGCAACTACAGCCTGATTTTTCTCGGCATGGCCGTCGTGATTTGCTTGCATTTCCTGTTAGTGGCGAAACCTGCGGCAGTACAACAGCAGTCTCATTGACAGGCTTATTGGCGCGATAGCGATTGCAGACGCAGATGCTTCACAACCGCAACAAAAAAGCCGCTCTTTTCCTGCGAAGGAGCGGCTTTTGCTTGGCTTATTTGGCTGGCGTGCTTTCGGCTGGCCCTGGATGTGCTTTGACGTACTCCAGCGCATTGTAGATGATTTCCGCTGCTTCTTGGCGCGTAATCGCATCGCGCGGGTGCATTTTTTGCCCGTCATCCAGCTTGGCGATTCCGAGAACGAGCGCCCGCTGAATCGTGCCCTGGTAGCTTGGGTTCAGTTGCTCCAGATCGGCGAAGTCGCGGGGAGCGATTTTGATCATCGGCAAATCGTAGTGTGTTTCCATCGCCAGCATGAGCTGATGAATGAACTGTTCTTTCGTCCAAATCTGCTCCGGTTCAAGGTCGGCTGGCAGATCGAGTCCGTTGTTTGCGGCGATGATCAACACGTTGGAGTACCAGGCATCGTTATCGGCCTTGGCAAAATAGTCGGTTGCTTTCGGCTCTTTGATAAAGCGAATGTTGTCGATGTTGAGACGGAACGCACTGACGATCAACTGGATGCCTTGGGCAGCCGTAATCGTCGCATCCGGCATAAAGCGATGATCGTCCACGCCCCGTAAAATTCCTTGTTGTTGCAACGCCATGATTTTATTTTTAGCCGCTACATTTTGCAAATCGGTAAACGGAGCGGAGGCGGCAAAGCCTTGTTGGGCCATAGACAGTGTCAGTAAGGCAAAAGTAGAAAAGGCGAGCAGTTTGCGAGTGGCTTTCATGATTATCACCTCGGCTGTTTTTGAAAAGCTTCACCTGTAGGACGACGGTTTTTCGCGAATGTTTCACGGAGTCATTTTGCAGAATAAATAGACTGCCTTTTCTGTTTATTATATAATGTTATAAGACGTACTAATTAACTCACAGGGGGAAACGTGATGAAACTGATTGCGATTGGCGATAATGTGGTGGATTACTACAAAGACCGCGGCGAAATTTTTCCCGGGGGAAATGCGCTGAACGTAGCGGTGCTGGGCAAACGGTATCAGGCAGACGTGTCCTCGTACATTGGCATCATCGGCAACGACCAGGCGGCTGATCATGTCAGACAGACTCTGCTTTTGGAAAAGATCGATATTTCCCGCTTGCGTCAAGCGATCGGCCCGAATGGAGAAGCGATCGTTTCCCTCAACGCCGACGGTGATCGCGTGTTCGTCGGTTCCAACAAAGGCGGTGTGCAAGCGTACATGGGGCTAAGGCTGACCGATGACGACAAGGCGTACATAGCCAGGCATGAGCTGCTGCACACGAGCATTTACAGCAATCTGGAGCACGAGTTGCCCGAATTGCACAAAGCGATCCGCATTTCCTTCGACTTTTCGACGCGTTGGACGTCTGCCTATTTGGAGCGAGTATGCCCTTATGTCGACTACGGCTTTTTCTCGGGGAGCGACCTGACAGAAGACGAGTGCCACCAGCTCATCCAGCAAGTGCATCGTCTGGGAACAAAAGTCGTCGGGGTGACGCGCGGCGCGCAAGGAGCGATTTTTTCCGAAGCAGGCAAGCTGTACCGCCAAGAAATTGTTCCGACCGAGGTCGTAGACACGTTGGGTGCGGGAGACTCGTTTATCGCCATGTTTTTAATGAAGTACCATCCAGACGGCGACATGCAAGCGGCGCTGAGGCAGGCGTCAGTAGCGGCGGCCCAGACGTGCGGACATTACGGCGCTTTCGGATACGGCGTTCCCAAAGTTGGTTGATCGGTCAAAAAAAAGAAGCTAGAGACATCTTCTAGCTTCTTTTATCCTTTTATGCCCCCGCTCGTCAGGCCCCTGACGAAGTATTTTTGCATGAACAAAAAGAGCAGGATGATCGGCAGCGCAGAGATGGTCAAGCCAGCGAGCAGCACGCCCCAATCGGTTTGCAGCATGTCCCGGAACGCCATCAAGCCGGAAGGGATCGTCTTCAGCTTGTTATCGTCAATGAAGATGATGGAAAACAAAAACTCGTTCCAGGAAAAGTAAGCCGTCAACAGCGCAGACGTCAGCAGGATCGGGGTGCTGAGCGGCAAGAAAATGCGGGTGAACACGCTGAAGCTGCTACAGCCATCCATGTAAGCCGCTTCCTCGATTTCTTTCGGGATCGTCAGGAAGTGCGCGCGGATCAACAGCACGGTAAAAGGAAGCCGGTAGGCGACGTACGGGATGATCAACGCCCAGTACGTGTTGAACAGCCCGAGACTCTGGATCAGTTTGTAAAGGGGAATCAGGCTGACTTGCGGAGAGAGCATCAATCCGCCGAGAATCAAAACCAGCACGAGCCGCTTGCCGCGAAACGAAAAGCGGGTTAGGCCATACGCCCCGAGAGCGCTTAACAGCACAGTCAAAAAGCAAGTCAGGCTGGTGACGATGACGCTGTTTAAAAAGTAGGCGGAAATCCCTTGCTCCCAGGCTGTCACGTAATTTTCGAACAGCCATTGTGTCGGAAGCGCCCAGCTGTCGCTGAAAATCTCGGAAGATTCCTTGAGCGAGTTCATCACCATCCAGAACAACGGGTAGGCGATGGCGACAAAGTACAGCAGCAAAATGACCAAAAGGCTGGAACTGCCCCATGTCAAGCCTCGTCTGCTGCGCTGTTTCTTCGCTGTCGGCAGGAGGGGAGCTGCGTTTTGCTGTGAAACCGTTTCCATATTTTGCTGCATGTCGATTACTCCTCTCCAGTCTTGGATAGCTTCATTTGCACGAGTGAAATCAACAGCGTGATAGCCAAAATGACATTGGCGATCGTCGACGCGTAGCCCATCTGGTCGTGAACGAAGGCGGACTGGTACAAGTAGGTGCCGAGCACCTCGGAAGCGTGACCGGGGCCACCGCCCGTGAGTATGTAGACTTCATTGAAAACGGTAAAGGCGCCAGCCAGCGTAATCGTGGAGGTAACAAATGTCATCTCCCGCACTTGCGGAACCGTGACGTGAAAAAACATCCGGATTTTGCTTGCGCCGTCGATTTCGGCGGCTTCGTACAGCTCTTGCGGGATTTTCTGGATCGCGACGATGAACAGCATCATGATGTAGCCGATGCTTTGCCACTGGGAGACGGCAATCGCCGCAAAGATGGCTGTCGCAGAATCTCCAACCCACGCCCGTGTCCAGCTCTCCAGTCCGATGGCGGACAAAAAGCCGTTCAGCAAGCCGACTTGCGGATGGTAGATGAAGTCAAACAGCAGAGCGATGACGGTGATCGAGATGATGACAGGCGTGAAGTAAATCGTGCGAAAGAGCGGGGAGATTTTGCGAAACACTTTGTCTTCCAGAACAGCCGCCAGGACAAGCCCGCCAAAAACTTGGAAGATGAGAGAAATGACGGCGTAGTAGATGTTGTTCACAAGGGCCTGGTAAAAGATCGGGTCGTGAAACAGCTTCGCGTATTGGGCCAGTCCGACGAACGTTTTGTCTGCGGAGAAAGCGCTCCATTCAAACAAGCTGAACTGGATGTTTTGGACAATCGGGAAGTAAATAAAAAGGAGGATCAACAAAAAGCCTGGAAGGACATACAAGTAACCCGCATATTTTCGCTGGAGCATATCGTTCCCCCCTAAGTGTATGAAGAGACAGTGGAGCCGCTCGGGACTCCACTGCCGTGCTTTTTGGGCGCTTACCTTGTTACTTGGACTGTTCCCGCACCTGCTGCGCTGCCTTGCGAACATCTTGCATGATTTCCTCCGGCGATTTTTCTCCGTTGAGCATTTGCTGCGTGCCTGCGAGATAGGCGTCGACAATTTTGATATCGAGATCGGTATCGAGCCACAAAGCCAAGCCTTCTGCTGCGTTCACGCGCTCTACAGCCTCGATGCCGAGCGGAGTGGCGGTATTTGCGTTGACAGCCCCTTTGACGGCGCTATACTTGCCGACATCCTTGACGAATTTTTCGGCTTGCGCTTTCGAGGTCAAAAATTGCAGGAACTTCACGGCTTCTTTTGGATGCTTCGTGGTGGCCGAAATCATGAAGCCCTCGGGAGCGCCTGTCAAAAATTTCGGATTGCCTTTGCCGCCTTCGATCGCCGGGAAGTCGAGGAATCCCCATGGAAACTTCGTCTTCGGTTCTACCAGCCGCACTTCTGCGGTCTCGGCGTAAAAAATCGCCGCTTTCTGGTCGATGAACATTTGTCTGGCAAACTCATGATCCAGGCCGTTGACATCTTTGTTGAAATAGGGGATTAGCTCCTGCATTTTTTTCAACGCCTCTATATAGCCTGGATCTTCAAACGTTCCGGTGGCGCGGTTGTAGTCTTTTTCCCGCGTGCTTTCATCGACCATGCGCTGGTTCAGCGTGCCGATGTAGTGGGAAGAAGCCCATGGCGCCTTGTTGCCGAAGGTGATCGGAGTATAGCCGTTGTCCTTTAGCGTTTGCAGGGTGGAGAGGAACTCTGACCAGGTGGTTGGGACGGCGAGATTCAGCTTGGCGAAAATGTCTTTGTTGTAGAAAAACGTTTTGCCGTCGATCGTGAGTGGCACGCCGTACAGCTTGTTGTCCAGCGTAAACGGCACGAGCTGGGATTCCATCAGCTGATCATACCAGGCTTTGTCTTCCTGGGCGTAGCCGGTCAAATCGAGCGCTTTGCCGCCTCGCACAAACTTGTAGGCGTATTCGCCGCTCCACGAAAAGTAAATGTCAGGGGGATTGTCCGTGCCGAGCAGGACGCTGATTTTTTCCTTGTAGGCGTCGTTTAGCACCGCCTCTGTTTCAATCTTGATGTTCGGATTTTCCTGTTCAAACGCTTTGACGACTTGTTCGAAGTAGGTTTTGTCAGGGTCTCTGGGCCAGCGGTGGAAAAAACGCAAGGTGACCTGCTGATCCGCAGCGGGGGAGACTTGATTTCCGCCAGGGTCTGCAGAAGCTTGCTTGGGCGTATCAGCAGTCGAGCAGCCAGTTGCGAGCGAGAAAATAAGCAAAAGACCAGTGGCGAACCGAAGTATCCTTTTCAAGACATTGCCCCCTTTTATCTTGTAGGAATCGTGCAGGAAAATTTTATATCATATTATGACATTATATTATGATATAAAATTAAGAATTGTCAAACAACGAATGTTCTCCGCGTCTTAGTAAGCGACTTTCCACATGTAACGTCTGGTCGAAAGCGGGTGGTTGCGGGCATCTGCGAGTTCATTGGCAAACTGGCGCAAAACGTAATTCAATACGAGCGGAGCGATATAGCCGCGCAGATCGTCGGCGATTTCGGACAGGTCGAACTCTTTGGCATCCAATGTGATCAGCTTTTCGCCGTACTGCTGATTGAACGTCTGCACGCGCTCTTCCAGCGGGCGAGTCTCGTCCAGCCCAAGCAGTTGAATGACGGGCACGTTTTTGTCGAGAATTTCGAACGGACCATGGAAATATTCTCCGGCGTGGATCGCATGCGAGTGAATCCACTGCATTTCCATCAGGATGCAGATCGCGAAGGAGTAGGCTACGCCGAAATTGGCTCCGCTGGCGATGGTGTAGATGATGTTTTCGTCCTTGTTGGCTTCCCCGAACGCTTTTGCCCGGTCCATAAACTGACTTTTCGCCCGATCATACACGGTTTGCAAGCTTTGCAGGGACTGGATGAAGCGGTGGAATTTGGCGTTTTCTTCTTTGACGTAGAGCAGTCCTGTCACGAGTTGATACATGATCGAGTAGTTGGTTTCAAAAGCGGGCGCGTCCGGGCCATAGCTGTACGTGATGACGTGCTCCGACGCTTCGGCCAATGGGGAGGACGGTTCGTGGGTCAAGGAAACGGTGAGGGCGCCTTTGCTGCGGGCAAATTTGGCTGCTTCGGCCGTCTCAGGCGTATTGCCGGAGTGGGAGCACAAGATGACGAGCGACTTCGCGCCGAGCGTGGCGGGGTTGCGGTGAATAAATTCATTGGAGCTGTACAAGTCCGAGTAGATCGTTTTCGCTTCGCGGTCGAGCCAGTATTTGCTTGGATACATCAAGGCAGATGATCCGCCGCAAGCGACGAGAAAGACGTTTTCGATCGGGCGGGAGCTGATTGCATCCAAAGCTTGCTGAACGTGAGGATGTAACATGAGAAGACCTCCTTGAAATGAATGGATTGGTTATATAACAATATATAACATCTTATAAACAGACAATCAACTGATTTTTCGAAAAATTTACCAAGAAGCCGTCCACAACAAAAACACTGGATGCTTCGTCCAGTGTCATTGGCTGCGGTTTTGCCCGGTATTGATGGTAAACGTGACGCGATCGGTCGGGATCAGCGAGCTGGAAGAGTGGAAGGGACTGCCTGTGTTATCGTAAGCTACCTTGTCGATCTGGTAGAGCGGCGTGCCGATGGAACAGCGCAGCAGTTCGGCTTCTTCCTGGGTTGCCATGATCACATTCAGCGTTTTCAGGTTGGAGGCAGGCTCGACCTGGTAGTATTTTTTCAGCACCTGATACGTCGAAATCGACTCGGCAATATACTTTTCCAGTTGGGGGAAGCGCGTCAGCGGATAGTAGACGGTTTCCCAAACAAGCGGGGCGTCGTTGACGTAGTGCAGCCGCTTCAATTGCAGGATCGGCGTCCCGACGGCTATTTGCAAAGGGGACGCGATCGCTTCGTCCGCCTCGATCAGCGCGGTTGAAATAATTTGCGGCTGCGGCAACTGCCCGGTCTGGGTGAGAAACTCGGAAAAGCCGTTGACTGCGATCAGCTCACGCTTCAATTTGGTAGCCGTGACGAACGTGCCTTTTCCTTGCTGGCGCTGCAAAATGCCAGCCTCGACCAGCTCCGTGATGGCTCGGCGGGTCGTAATCCGGCTCACCCCGTACATTTCGCACAGTTCTCCTTCCGGCGGGAGTTGCTGACCTGACTTGTATACGCCACGATTGATATCTTCTTTGATGACTTCCTTGAGTTGGAGGTAGAGCGGCTTGTGACTCGCGTTATTTAATTTCATCGCTTTTGTCTCCGATCAAAAAATTTTAAATCGTCTTATAATAATATATCATATTTCGGTCATGCAAGCATTTTCGCAAAAAGGCGCTTCACTGGCATTACGCTTGACGGGACGCTATGATAAACATAATTGTTGGTGGAAAGGACTGGTACATATGGCTCGTGTCTTATTCGTTAACGGCGGCTCGGAAGGACATGTCAACCCGACAGTCGGCGTGGTCCAAGAGCTTGTTTCGCGGGGGGAAGAGGTCGCGTACGTTGCGATTGAAGCTTATCGGGAACGCTTGGAGCAGGCGGGCGCTACGGTATGGACTTTTGACGGACAAAAATTCATCCAGGCGTTCATCTCAGGGGGCAGAAATTACTTGCTGCAGAGAGTCAACGGACTTTTGCACACAGCGGATATCGTCATCCCGAGCGTTTTGGAGCAGATAAAAGGCGAGCAGTTTGATTATATCATTCACGACTCCATGTTTGGCTGCGGCCGATTGCTTGCCGAGATGCTCCAGCTTCCGGCGATTAGCTCTTGTACTTCTTTTGCCCAGACGAAAGCTTCTTTCGAGGAGACGCTGGAGCAGCTTTCGCGCGAAATGTCTCTAGAGTTGAGGAAAGCGAGCGAAGAAGAATTTCAACGCCTGACAGCCAGCGTGCAGGAAAAGTACGGGGTACAGATTCATTCGCCTTACGAAGTGTTTTGCAATCCGGCACCATTGAGCATTGTTTACACATCAAGGGAGTTTCAACCTTTTGCAGAAGCGTTCGACCATACATACAAATTTGTCGGCCCATCGATCGCTCCGCGCTACTCGCAAGATCGCTTCGATCTAGCGCAAATCAAAAAGAACCATCCGATTTACATCTCATTGGGCACCATCGTGAACCACTCGATTGACTTTTATCAGCTTTGCTTTCAGGCATTCGGCAATACAGAGCATACTGTTGTCATGTCGATCGGGAACAGAGTGCAGCTTGCTGATCTGGGAGACATCCCTGAAAACTTCTTGGTGAAAAGCTATGTTCCCCAGCTCGATGTGCTCCAGCATGCCAAACTGTTTATTACGCATGGCGGGATGAACAGTGCGAGCGAGGGGCTTTACTACGGGGTGCCGCTCGTTGTTCTCCCGCAAGGCGCGGATCAGCCCGTCATTGCCGGACAAGTTGCCAAGCTGGGGGCAGGACTTGCTTTGGACATGCAAAACTTGACCGCAAGCGAACTGCGCGAAGCCGCCGAGCAGGTGCTTCAGCAGCCGTCCTTCCGCAAAGCTGCTGCAACGGTCAGCGAATCGTTTCAACGAGCAGGCGGTTATCGGCAAGCGGTGGATGAGATTTTGCAGTGGAGAGGTCGGTAGCGGTTGGAAGGAACTCGCAGACGACCAGAGCTTGTATCGCAATGGACGCCTGAGAGATTGCCACGACATTTTCTCGTCACAAGTTTGTCATTTCTATAAAAAAGTGGAAAAAGATTGAAATTGACTGGCGGATGGATTAAAATTTTTCTAAAGGAATTACGGACGTTAGCAAACATGCGATCATGAGAAGTCAGGGAAGTATTCGTTCGAAAAAGCCCCGTTTGAATCTAATAGCACAGCAACCTGAGTGAATCTATTGAAGCTTAGGCACTTTAGAGGAATGAAGGGGTCATACGGCAATGCAGCGCAGTGGAGTGTATCGGCAGATTGATACATGAAAGGGCGAAGCATTGCCGTTTTTGGTATGTTTGCCATTCAAAAGCGAAAGAAGTTTCAAAGATGATGGAGGAATCGCTAGACATGGAGCAAATCACGTACTATCCACTGACTCATCCGCAAAAAAGAATCTGGTCAATCGAGCAGATTTATCCTGACACTCCTTTGCACAACATTGGCGGAACCGTAATGATAAAAGGCACTGTACAGATGCCCGCGCTTGAAAAAGCGATTCATCTGCTTATGGAAAAACATGAAGCTTTGCGGCTGCGAGTTTTGAACCGCAGCGGAGAGCCGCAGCAATACGTGAGTCCGTTTGCCCCGTTCCCACTGGACTATATCGATTTCTCAACAGGCAAAGAGCCGCGAAAAGATTTTGCCGATTGGGTGCAAGCGGAAGCGAGAAAGCCGTTCGTCATCGAAAACGAGAGGCTTTTTTATTTTGCCCTGTTTCGCATCTCGGACGAAGAGCATGGCTACCTGGTCAAGTTGCATCACATGATCGCCGATGGCTGGTCGATCAACATTATGACCGAGCATATTCGAGAACATTACGGCAAGCTTGTGCGCGGAGAGGAAGTCTCTGACCATCAGCCTGCCCCGAGCTACCTGGCGTACATCGACCACGAGCGGGACTATCTTGCGTCGGAGCGCTTCTGGAAAAACCGGACGTTTTGGAACGAGAAATTCCGCGATCTTCCTGACGCGTATGTGGAAAAAAGCTCAGACACGTTGCCGGGAAACCGCATCACGCATGAATGGAGTGCCGAGCTTTCCAATCAAGTAAAAGAGTGGGCAAAAGTAAACAACTGGTCGCTGAATACCATTTTTGTGGCGCTGTACTTGCTGTATGTACACAAGTTTACCGGGCGCGAGGATCTCGTGATTGGCACGCCGGTGCTCAATCGATCCGGGAAGCAGCAAAAGAGCATGTTTGGCATGTTTACCAGCACGATGCCGTTTCGTTTTACCATCGACGATCGCTGTTCTGTCGCGGACATGGTGGCTCGGGTCAACAGGGAGCTTTTGGATTGCTTTTTCCATCAGCGCTATCCGTATGACTTGCTGATCCAGGACGTGGAGCTGAAAAAAAGAGGCTACCATCAGCTGTTTGATGTGTGTATCAATTACTACAACACAGCGCTCCAGACGGATTGGGACGGCTGCGCGGTCGAGAATGTCGAGTTTTACAGCGGGCACCAAATTTATTCGATGCAGCTCGTCATCAAGGAATGGTCGGACTCCGGTCGCATCAGCATCAGTTTTGACTACAAAACGAGCGACTACGCGGAAGAGCAGATCGAGGATTTGTTTGCTCGTCTGACCGCTTTGACCCGGAAAATCGTGGCCCGGCCCGACGAGCCGATCAAGCAGCTTACGCTTTTCTCCGAGGAAGAGCAGCAAAAACTGGTAGTGGAGTACAACCGGACGGATGCCTTTTATCCGCGCGACCAAACGATCTATCAGCTTTTTGAAGCGCAGGCAGCAAAAACGCCGGACAAGCTCGCCGTCCAATATGGCGAAAAGTTTTTGACCTACCAGCAATTGAACGAGAAAGCCAACCAGCTTGCCAGATATTTAAAAGAACAAGGGGTTGGACGAGAAACGATCGTAGGCTTGTTGACCACGCACTCTTTGGAAACCGTGATCGGGCTGATTGCCGTCGGAAAAGCGGGCGGCGCCTTCATGCCGATCGATCCTGACAATCCAGCCGAGCGAACTCGCTATTTGCTGCAAAACTCCGGCACCCAGCTTTTGCTGACGAATGTGGACCCGGCGGACGAGTGGGGCTTCACTGGACAGATCATCCGCCTGCCGGACGTCGACTGCACAGCGTATGCATCCACTAACTTGCAGGCTGAAAGCGCGCCTGCGGATATGGTGTACATGATTTATACATCCGGTTCTACGGGCAGGCCGAAGGGCACGATGGTGGAACACCGCGGGCTGGTCAATTACATTTGCTGGGCGAAAAAGATGTATGTCAAGCAGGATGACGAGGTGTTCCCGCTCTATTCGTCTTTGGCGTTCGACCTGACGATTACCTCCGTGTTTACTCCGCTGATTAGCGGCGGCACGATCATGGTCTACAGCCACACAGAAGACGAGTATGTGCTGTTTCGCATTTTGCGTGAGAACAAAGCGACAATCGTCAAGCTTACGCCATCGCATTTATCTTTGTTAACAGATCGTGACAATCGGAATTGTTCGGTGAAAAGGTTCATCGTAGGCGGTGAAAATTTGAAGGTCAGCCTCGCCAAAAGCGTCTGCGACAGCTTCGGAGGAAACATCGAGATTCTCAACGAGTACGGCCCAACCGAGACGGTGGTCGGGTGCATGATTCACGCTTTTGATCCCGTGACGGACACAAGAGCCGCTGTGCCCATCGGGAAGCCGGCCGACAATGTCCGCATATACGTACTGGACAAACAGTTGGCTCCTGTCCCGACCTACGCTGTCGGGGAAATGTATATTGCGGGCGACGGAGTGGCGAGAGGGTACTTCCGCAATGAGGAGCTGACCAGAGAGAAATTTATCGACGACCCGTTCGTTCCTGGCGAGCGGATGTACAAGACGGGAGACCTTGGCAGGTTTTTGCCGGATGGCAAGCTGGAGTATTTGGGCAGAGGCGACCAGCAAGTCAAGATCAGAGGCTACCGGGTTGAATTGGGCGAAATCGAAAACCAGTTGCTCCAGCACCCGCTTGTAAAAAAGGCGGTTGTCCTCGACAGGGAAGACAAACAGCAAACCGTGATGCTGTGCGCCTATTACGTCGCGGCGGGCGAGATCGCCAGTTTTGAGCTGAAACAGCATTTGGCACGGCAGCTGCCGGATTACCTTGTCCCTCATCATTTCATCGAGGTAAAGGAAATCCCGCTCACAGCCAACGGCAAGGTCGACACGCGCTCCTTGGCTGAGATCGAGTTGCCAAGCACGGAACACATCGAATATGACGCTTATTCGAGCGAAAAAGAAAAGCAGTTCATTCAGACAGTGGAAGAAGTTCTTGGCGTCCGGCAGATCGGTCGCAAGCACAACTTTTACCATATGGGCGGAGACTCGATCAAAGCTATTCAGATCGCTTCCAAGCTGAGTGCGAAAGGCTACCAGATCAAGGTCAAGGAGATGCTGTCCACCCCCATCATGGAGGAGATGGCCATGCTTGTCGAAGAAGTTCAGCTGACTGTTGTCGAGCAGGGGCTGGCGGAGGGCAGCATTTTGCCTACGCCGATCGTTGCCTGGTTTTTTGCCCGGTCATTCCCCAGCCCGCAGCATTATCATCAGACTGTTTTCGTGGAAATCAGCCCGGCCGTTACGGTAGAAATGCTGGAACGAGCGCTGTTCAAGCTTGTGGAGCACCACGACAGCTTGCGCATGAACGTCAGAGCTGCTCACGGCGATTTGTTCTACAACAATGACCACTTGCTGGCCCCGTATCCAATCGAACAGCGCGAGTTTACGGACATTGCTCATTCCGAGCGCTATGACAGGCTAGAGCAGGTGGCGCATGAACTGGCGGAGCGCACAGACTTGTCCCGCGACCTTTTGCTGAAAGCTTGCCTGATTCATCTCGGAAGCACGCGCCATTTGCTGCTGTCTGCCCATCATCTGCTAGTAGATGGCGTCTCCTGGCGAATCATCCTGGAAGATTTGAACGCGCTGCTCAAGCAAATTTGTCTCGGACAAGCGGTGGAACTTCCTTTGAAGACGCATTCCTATCAAAAATGGGCAGAGTCTTTGGCTGGCTACTGGCGAGGCGAGGGAGAGGCGGGGGCAGAAAAAGAAAAAGCGTACTGGGAAGCGGTCTTGCAAAAGTTTGTGCCGTTTCCGACTGACCATGATTACGGCGCAGACCGTTTGGCTGTCAGCTGCCCCCTTTCTGCCGAGCTGGGCAAGCAGGAAACGCTGGCACTTTTGACCGAAGCCAATGCTTCCTACAATACGGAGCCTGTCGATCTGCTGTTGACGGCTTTATTCATCGCGATCCGCGAACATACAGGACAGACGGATATCGTAATCGAGACGGAGGGGCATGGGCGAGAACAGCTTGCGGAAAAGCTGGATATCGGCAGGACGGTCGGATGGTTCACGAGTCTCTACCCGTTTGGCCTCTCGCTCACAGACGGAGCTTTGTCCGAGCAGATCAAGCATGTCAAGGAGACGCGAAGAAACGTACCAAACAACGGAATCGGTTACGGCATTTTGCGCTATTTGGCAAAGACTGTCCCGGACTACGCCCCCCAGACGGTCAGGTTTAATTACTTGGGCGAGTTTGCCCAAACGTTTGACGGCGGCTACGTGAAACTGCTCGGCGGTGCTTTCCAGCAAAACACCAGCCCGGACAACCCGCTCACTTGCCTGATCGATGTGAACTGCTTTGTTCTGGATGGTCAGTTGCAAATACGGCTTGCCTTTAGCCGGAACAAGTTTACGGAAAGCAGCATGCAGCGCTTTTTGGGCAACTTCCAGCGCCATCTGGGCGAGATCATTCTGCATGGCAGCCAGCACGGAGCGAAGGAGTTTACCCCTTCTGATTTTGACACAGTGGAGCTTACGCAAGAAGAGTTGGACAATCTGTTCATTTGACGGCGGAAAATTCGGGATGAGAGGTTAAGTGTATGAGAAAAGGAATCGCGGCATGGCTTGTCCTGCTTTTGCTCACCATGACTTTTCCCTGGAAATTACAGGCAGAAACAGCGGCAACAACCAGTTTGGACGAACAAAAAATCGCAGCCATCGAAGCTTGGATCGAGGAAAAAATGCAGGACGGCAAAATACCGGGGGCATCTGTCGTCATTGTCAAAGGCGAAGAGACGATCTACAACCGCGGGTTTGGCTATGCGGACGTGGCCGCGCAACGCCCGGTGACGACACAAACGCTGTTTGAGCTTGGTTCTACGAGCAAAGCGTTTACTGGCCTGATCATGCTGGCGCTGGAAGAACAAGGACTGCTCAGCTTACAAGACCCGGTGCAAAAATATCTCCCGTGGTTTCAGATGAAGGATGCCAGAGGAAATACGCCGCCTATTACGCTGGAACAATTGCTCCACCATACTAGCGGAATCCCGTTCCGCTCGATTGGCGAGATTCCGGCAGGCGAAGAGGCAGACGCGCTGGAGCGGACAGTCAGGGCAGCCGCAGGACAGACGCTCGATTTTTCTCCGGGAGAACGCTTCCTGTATGCGTCGATCAACTACGATGTCCTCGGATTGGTCGTAGAAAAAGTGACGGGGAAGTCTTTTGAACAAGTGGCAAAAGACAACGTGCTGACGCCGCTCGGCATGCAGCATTCCTACCTGTTCCGTCAGGAAGCCGAGCAGCATGAAATGGCCAAAGGCTATAAAATCGGCTTTTTGGGAGCGCGAGAATACGAGGCTCCTGTGTATCGGGGCAATACGCCAGCCGGATACATCATTTCCAATAGCGAGGATATGGCAATCTGGCTGAAAAAGCAGCTCGGTTCGGGAGCAAACGAACAGGTGAGCAGCGAGCTGATTAGAAGGTCCCATCAGCCGGATCGCTCTGTTTTTCCGGGCGGCGACGGCTCCTCGTACGCTGCGGGCTGGTTCGTCTACCAAAAAGGCAGCGGCGAGCTGTCCCACGGCGGAAGCAACCCGAATTACTCTTCCTCGGTCGTCATTCGCCCGGGCGAGCAGCTGGGAGTAGCGGTATTAACCAATATCAACTCGGCTCACACACAGGCGATGGGTCAGGGAATCATGGAAATTTTGCAAGGCAAGCAACCGCCGGAAAACGTTTCCGACCTTTACAGCAGTGTCGACAAGGTGGCGGTTGTCATTTTGTGCATCGCGATCCCGTTGATTGCGGTTACCGCCTGGTTTGCCGCCAAGGCGCTCGGCGAAATCGCCCGAAAACAGCGGCGTCCATCCGCAGGGTTTGTGAAAAACGCGTATCGCTTTGCCGTGCTGCTCGTCTGTTTAGGGCTGTGCGGATACTGTTTTTGGCAAATTCCTTCCGTCTTGTTTGACGGGCTGTCCTGGAGCTTCGTCGACGTCTGGGCGCCTGCAAGCTTTGTGGTCGCCATCTTTAGTTTGTTTGTGGGGATTGTGCTGTTTTCCGTCTATTACTGGATGACGGTTGTGTTTCCAAAAGCGAATGACCGGACCTTTTTTCCGATCATCGTCCTCAGTACCGTCAGTGGATTGGGCAATGCGCTGATTATTTTTATCATCAACGAGGCGCTCAACCATACTGACCGTTTTCAGGGCGGCTTGTTTTCCTTTTTTATCATGGGCATCCTCATCTACGTGTGCGGACAAAGGTTGGTCAGGGCCAAACTGATTACGATCACAAACGAGATGGTGTTCCAAAAAAGAACAGAGTTGATCGACAAAATTCTCAACTCTCCGTACCAAAACATTGAAGCCATCGAAAAAGAGCGCATCTACTCCGTGTTGAACAACGATACGGAAACGATCAGCGGCGTGTCCAACATCTTGATTTTCGGGGTCACCAGTCTGGTTACTTTGCTGTGTTGCTTCATTTATTTAGGCATGGTCAATCTGTATGGCCTGCTCATTTCCATTGTCGTGATTTTGGTCGCCGCCGGGCTTTATTTTCTCGCAGGTCGGTATGCCAATCGCGTGTGGGAAGAGACGAGGGACATACAAAATGCCTTTTTCAAGTTCATCAATCACATGATTGGCGGTTTCAAGGAGCTGAGCATCCATAAGGGAAAGAAAGGGCAATTCCAGCAGGAGTTGCAACAAAGCTGCGACACGTACCGGATCAAGCGGATTCAGGGGGATTTGAGTTTCGCCAACGTGTTTGTGATGGGCGAGCTGCTGTTCACCTTCGTGATCGGGGTCGTTGCGTTCATTTTCCCTGTCGTCTTTACGGATATTGCCAGCAGTTCCTTGCGAGCCTACATTTTTGTGTTCCTGTATATGACAGGCCCTGTGCACGGCGTTTTGGATGCGATCCCGAATTTTATTCGCGTGCGGATTAGCTGGAATCGGTTGAATGAACTGTCGAGACAGCTAGAAGTCGGTGAGGACAAACAGGAGGGGCAAAAGACAGAAGCACTTCCATCTGGGGGAGACATTCATTTGGAGGCCAGAGCTGTTGAATATCATTATAAAAACGCCGAGGGCGAGCAGTTTACTGTCGGTCCGGTCAACCTGAGCTTCCATTCTGGTCAGGTCACTTTCATTACGGGCGGGAACGGGAGCGGGAAATCGACATTAGGCAAGCTGTTGGTGGGATTGTACAAGCCCGACCGGGGTGAACTGTTGGTGAATGGTCAGCGCCAGGAAGAGCTGGGGCAACATTTTGCCGCCATTTTCAGCGATTTTCACTTGTTCGAGAAGTTGTACGGCATCAACGTCAATCAAAAAGAACAAGAAATACAAGAATATTTGCTGAAACTCGGCATCGACCATAAGCTGCACATCCAGAATGGCGGCTTCAGCACGGTCAATCTGTCTACGGGCCAAAGAAAACGGTTGGCCTTGTTAGTCAGTTGCATGGAGGATCGACCGATCTATTTCTTTGACGAATGGGCTGCCGATCAGGACCCTGAGTTTAGAGAATATTTTTACAACACACTTCTGCCTGAGATGAAGCAAAAAGGCAAGTGCGTCATTGCGATTACGCATGACGACAGGTATTTCCATGTAGCCGATCAGCTTTTGAAAATGGAAGTCGGGCAGATCGCTCATGAACATGTGAAACAGCATGCATGAGAATCTCTGGGTAATGCGGGAGAGGAGGGGAGGCGGCAGAGCGCAAAATGAGAGAAGCCACAGGATAGGATGAGTTCGTTACGCTGTCTACTATGAGAAAAGGATGATTGCTGAAAATGAAAACATTCGAATCGATTGGGATTGTCGGAGCCGGGATAATGGGCTCGGATTTGGCTTTGGACCTGGCTAGTCACGGATATCGCGTCATTTTGAAAGATTTGCATCCCGACATTGTGGAAAAAGCGAAGCAGAAGATGCGCGAAGACTTCAAGCTGGTCAAGCTGATGAAAAAAGAGATTCCGGTAAAAGACATAGAGCAGGTGCTCGCCAACGTATTGTTCACCACGACTTACGATGATTTTTCTGCCGTGCCGTTCGTAATTGAAAACATCACCGAAAATTGGGAGGCCAAGAAGCAGGTCTACCTTGAGCTGAAACAATATTGCCCGGAAGACACGATTTATGGCGTCAATACAAGCTGCATCTCCATCACGAAGGTCGGCTCGCTGCTGCCCAAGCCGGAAAATGTCATCGGGATGCACTTCATGAATCCGGTGCCGCTCAAGCAGATGGTGGAGATCATCCGTGGCTACTACACGTCCGAGCAAACGATCGAGAAAATCAAAAGCTTCCTGAAATCAGTCGACAAAAAGCCTGTACTGGTCAACGACTCGCCCGGCTTTGTCACAAACCGCGTGCTGATGCTGATGATTAATGAATGTATTTGGGCGATTCACGATCAGGTGGCGACGCCGCAGGACCTCGACAAAATATTCCGCTTGGGGTTCAGCCATAAAATGGGTCCGTTGGCAACCGCGGACTTGATCGGGCTCGATACGATTTTGCACTCGATTGAAGTGTTGTACGAGAGCTTCAACGATCCTAAGTATCGCCCGTGCCCGCTGCTGGTCAAAATGGTCGACGCCGGACTGCTTGGCAAGAAAAGCGGGAAAGGGTTTTTCGATTATACGGCGGCGTCTCCATTGGCGCACAGTGCCAGATAAGCCGTGTGCCGGACGAAGCCGATCAAAATTTCATGTAAAGGAACATGCAAATGGAGCTGAAAAACGGGATTAAATGTGTCGTCTGGGATTTGGACAACACGGTCTGGAAGGGCGTTTTGTCGGAAGGAGACGATGTTGCCCTCTATCCGCAAATCAAGGAAATCATGGAACAACTCGATCAGCGCGGCATTTTGCAGTCGGTGGCAAGCAAAAACAATTACGCTGACGCGATGCGCAAGCTGAAAGAGTTTGAGATTGACCACTATTTTTTGTACCCGCAAATTCATTGGGAGCCGAAGTCCAAATCCATCGGGGCGATCCAGCAGGCGATCAACATCGGGATGGACACGCTGTTGTTCGTCGATGACCAGCCTTTTGAACTGGACGAAGTGAAAAGCGTGCACGATTCGATCAACTGCCTGCACGCCGAGCGCTATACCGAGCTGCTGACACACCCTTCGCTGATTCCGGCTTTTATTACGGAGGACTCGAAAAAACGGCGGTTAATGTATTTGCAAGACATGGAGCGTCAGCAGGAGGAAGAGTCTTTCACAGGCACGAGCGAAGAGTTTTTGAAAACGTTGGACATGAAGTTCATAATCAGCGAGGCGCAGGAAGATTGCCTGAAACGCGCGGAGGAGCTTACGGTCCGCACGAATCAGCTGAACTCGACGGGGCGGATATACAGCTACGACGAGCTGAATTATTTCCGCCATTCGCCCGACCACAAGCTGTTCGTGTGCGAGCTGACCGATAAGTATGGCTCGTACGGAAAAATCGGAATCGCCCTGGTCGAAATGAACGAGACGCACTGGCATATCAAATTGCTCATCATGTCTTGCCGGGTGATTTCCAGAGGCGTTGGCACCGTATTGCTGGCACACATCATGCAGCAGGCCAAGCAAGCCGGCAAACGATTGCTGGCCGACTTTAAAAATACGGAAAGAAACAAAATGATGTACGTTTCCTATCGTTTTTCCAACTTTAAGGAGGTTTCCAAAGAAGAAGATGGCTTTGTCATCTTGGAAAACGATTTGACCCAGATTCAAAAATTCCCGCCTTATATCGATGTGCTCGTTTCGTAGGAATGACTATCCAACCCAAAAAAGGAGAGTTTACACATGCAACTTCAAGAACAAATTCGCAACTTTATTCTGGCCAATCTGGTTGTATTCGACGATGAAGTGGAATTTAGCGATGACGACAATATTTTTGAACTGGGCTTCGTCAATTCCTTGTTCGCGATGAAGCTGGTCACGTTTATCGAAAGCGAATTTCAGCTGACGATTGAAAGCGACGAAATGGAAATTTCCAACTTCAATACGATCAACAACATCGTGAACTTTATCCAGTCCAAATCGGTGTACAAATAAGTGAAGCAGATGATTTACACGACGAAAAATACAAGTGCTGATTTCAATTGGACGGAGTATTTTACCACGCTTAACAGCGGAGAGACACCCGGTGTCGATGCAAACCTATATTTTCAAAACGTCCGGGAACTTTTGCGCGAAAATGCTCACTTGCTCGGCTTGGTGCTTGGCGACGTGCTTCGAAAGCTGTTGCGAGACGTTCCGGTCAAGCCCGAGCCGAGAGTGCTGGAGCTTGGCGCAGGCACCGGATTTTTGACGCGGCTTTTGCTGACGATGTACCAAGGAAGCGGGGTTTTGGTCGATAATTGCCAAACCTCCTTCGACGCCTATAACCAAGTCGCGCATAACCATGCGGATCGCATTACGTACTTGCTCGAAGACTTGTTCACGCTGAAGCTGACAGAAACGTTTGATCTTGTTTGCAGTTTTGGTTTGATTGAACATTTTAAAGAGAAGGCCGAAATCTTGTCCATCCACAAACAGTTTTGCAAGGAGGATGGATATTTGATTTTGATCGTTCCGATGGATAGCTTTTTGACGCGTGCCTATTACGAAGTTCACCCAGAAATCAACCTGGGATACCGAGAGCTGCTGACCAAAAAAATCGCTTTGGAGCAGCTCAGAGCCAGTGGTTTGCAGCCGATTCGCGCAGAAGTCAGTCAGGGCTATGTCTACGATTTTTTGACGATTTTATGCAAATAAGCAAAGCGTAGACAGAAGCACATTTTGAATGATGGGGATTGAATAAATATGACAATAACAAGCCCACACAGCATTCTGGAAGAAGTAAAACAGTTTGCAGAAGAAGAAATCAGACCGTTTGCTGCCGAATTTGAACAACAAAAAGCGCTTTCACGCGAGCTGATCAAAAAAATGGGGGAAAAGCGCTACTTGGCTGCAAGCTTTCCAGCACAGTACGGGGGCTTGCAGCTGCACCCCCTCGAATACGGGAACCTGGTTGAAGAGATCGGAAAAGGCGCTCTGTCTGCCGCGATGCTGCTGACGGTTACGACCGGGCTGGTAGGCGAAACGCTCATCCGTTGGGGCAGCGACTACCAAAAAGCACAGTACGTGCTGCCCATCGCAAGGGGCGAGAAGGTCGGGGCTTTTGCTTTAACCGAACCGGGAGTAGGAAGCGGCGCCAAGGATGTGAAAACTTCCTACGAAAAAGCGGGCGACAAGTATCGGATTACCGGGCGCAAAAAATGGATCTCGTTTGGGGAGATCGCCGACTTTTTTATCGTCATTGCCTCCGATCCGACGACGAACGCGATCAGTGCTTTCCTCGTCGACCGCGAGCAAGAGGGTGTCCACATTCGCAAAATCGAAGGGCTGCTTTCCTGCGCAGCTTCCCAGCTTGCCGATATCGAGCTGCACGATGTGGAAGTGGACGCGGACAAGCTGATCGGCAAGGAAGGAATGGGCTTCACGGGCATTGCCAACTTCGCGCTCGACCAGGGGCGGTTTAATGTCGCCTGGATGGGCGTCGGACTGGCGCAGGAAGCCCTGGAAGTGATGGTTACGTATGCGCGCAAAAGAAACCAGTCCGGGCAGAAAATTTTCAACTTTCAACTGATCAAAGGCATCATCGGCGATGCCGTGACGAACGTTCATGCTGCTCGCTCGCTCTGCCGGGAAGCCGCGCGCATGCGCGCCGACAATCATCCGGACGCGATTGTGCAAACGACGATGGCGAAATACTTTTCCTCGGTAGTAGCCAACAAGGTTGCCTCCGATGCCGTTCAGGTGCTTGGCGCGAACGGCTGCTGCAACCTGTATCCAGTCGAACGTCTTTTCCGGGAGGCGAAAATTTTGGAGATCATTGAAGGGTCTTCGCAAATTCAGCAGCAAATCATCGCCATGCACGGCGCGAACCGCTACTATCAGCCAAAAAGGATTACGGAAGTATGAAAAAATTAGATGCCAATCAAGTCAGCGACATCATTTCTCTCAGTCCGATGCAAGAAGGGATGCTGTTTCATTACTTGAAAGAACCGGACAGCTCCCTCTATTTTGAGCAAATCAGCTTGCATGTTTCCTCGGCTGTCCATATCGCTGCATTTCAACAGGCATGGCGGCACGTCGTCTCCGTCAACGAGATGCTGCGTGCCGTTTTTCGATGGGAAGGGGTCAAAGCGCCTCTTCTCATCATCCTCAAAGAGCTGCCGGACTTTTTGCGCTATGTGGATGTATCGGCACAGGTGACCGCGGACCGCGACACGTTTGTGGCTAACCTGCTGGACGAAGATCGGGCAAACAAGTTTGATCTGCGGGAAGGCGCGTTTCGCGTCAGTTTGTACAAATTGGGAGACGAGGACTATCAGCTAATCCTGAGTCACCACCATATTTTGTTCGACGGGTGGAGCACGGGCATTCTTTTGGCTGAGTTCATGGAGACGTATCAGCAGTTGCTGGAGCAGCGCCAGCCGACCGTTGCGGCGAAGCGAAAATTCAAAGACTTTATCAAGTCGGTCCAGCAAAAAGACAAGGCAGAGCAAGAAACGTTCTGGAAAACCTATCTGCAAGAAGTAAATCCGCTCTGGTTGCAAGAGATTATCCCAGCCAATCAGTCTCATGCAAGCAAGCACGCCGCGGAGAAAAAACAGGCCCGGCTGGACATTCCGCAGTCGCTTCATGCTGAAATCAAACGCCAAGGAAAACATGCGATCAGCTGCTACCTGTACGGGGCATGGGCGTTGCTCCACTATTTTTATGCAGACAGCAAAGACGTGGTTTTTGGCACGACCGTCTCGGGGAGGGAGGAGTCTCTCGATGGCATAGACAAGATGGTGGGCTTGTTCATCAATACGTTGCCGCTCCGATTGGCGATCGACCCGGACGAATCCCTCCAGGCATTTTTGGAGCGGGTGTTTGCTTCCATGAATGCCCGCAAGCATTATGGCTCCACACCGTTGCGGGATATTAAAAAATACAGTGGACTGCCTTTTGAAAAAGAGCTGTTTGATACGGTGCTCGTCATTGAAAATTATCCGCTTCAACCGCATTCGAAAAATCGGAATTTCGTCATCGATTCCTTTTCATATAGAGAAGAAACCAATTATCCGCTCACGATCTTTATTACGTTGTGGGAGACGATCGAGCTTGTTGTCGACTACGACTGCCGCGTCTACAGCGAAGCGTTCGTGCAGGAGCTTTGTGCGCGCTACAAAATGATTTTGACGTATCTGGTGGAGCAGCCACTGGAAACGATTCGCACGGTTGACTTTCTGTTTCCCGAAGAGAAACAGAAGCTGCTGGGCGAATGGGTCAATACGAAAGTGGCTCTGCCCACGGGGAAAACGATCCATCAGCTATTCGAAGAGCAAGTGGACAAAACGCCTGAGCGCATCGCCCTGACATACGAAGGGCGTTCTTTTACGTATCGGCAAATGAATGAGCAGGCGAACCAGTTGGCGAATTTGTTGCAGGACGCGGGCGTTCAACCGAACCAGGTCGTGGGCTTGTTCATGGATAGGCGGCCGGAGCTGGTGATCGCGCTGCTCGGTATTTTGAAATCCGGTGGCGCTTATTTGCCGTTGGAGCCGACGTTGCCGCTGGAACGCTGCGCGGCGATGCTTTCCGACGCTTGTGCCAATGTGGTGGTGTCCGTCCAGAAATTCACGGATGTGTTGGCTGGACTTAAAACCAAGTGTCCGCTACTCCAAACCGTTGTGTGCATGGATCAGGCAGAAAGCGAAGCAGAGTACAGTCTGCGCGACTTGCAGCAATACGCTCGGGAAGTAGCGGTAACAGTCCCTCAAGCGACTTCCGATGATCTGGCATACGTGATCTATACTTCTGGATCGACCGGAGTGCCCAAGGGCGTCATGATCTCGCATGAAAACGTCGTGAATTTTCTGTACGCAATGGAACGGGAAATCGGTTTTGAACCCGAACATACCGTTCTGGCGCTCGCTGCCTACTCGTTTGATATTTTTGTCCTGGAGTCATTGGCGCCGCTCTGCTGGGGAATGAAAATGACACTGGCGAGCGATGCGGTGCTCAAGGACCCGGATGAAATCATGAAGCTGATCGAAGCTGAGTCGGTGACGATTCTCCAGGCGACGCCATCGCGGATGAAGCTGCTTGTGCAATCGGCGCGAGCGAGCAGTCTGCAGCAGCTGCAAAAGATTTTGATCGGCGGAGAAACGTTATCGGAAGATTTGTACAAATCGTTGCGCGCGATCACAAAGCAGTCTATCTACAATGTGTACGGCCCGACGGAAACGACAGTATGGTCTACGATCCAGCGGCTTGAAGAAACGATTTCTGTCGGCAAGCCGATTGCCAATGTAGGCATCTATCTTTTGTCGAATGAGAGAACGCTGCGCCCGCTTGGCTATCCGGGAGAAGTGTGTATTTTCGGGAAAGGTCTGGGGAAGGGGTACTTGAACCAGCCGCTGCTCACTGCGGAAAAGTTCATAGCCAACCCGTTTCAGCCGGGCGAGCGGTTATATTGTACGGGCGACTACGCCTATTGGCTGCCGGATGGCTCCTTGCAGTTTGTCGGGAGAAAAGACCATCAGGTCAAAATCCGCGGGCACCGCATAGAGATGGCCGAGGTGGAAAGCGCCTTGAAGGATTTTTCCCCGGTCAAAGATGTCGTCGTCATCGAAATAAAAGAAAAGAACGAGTCAGCCCTGGCTGCCTACTTGGTGGTCGACAGCGGTTTCAACTGGACAGCTTGCAAAGCGTTTCTCAAAACGAGGCTGCCTCATTACGCCATTCCGTCTGCTTGCTACCGGATACCGGAAATTCCGTACACCCGCAATTTGAAAGTGGATCGCAAAGCGTTGGTGCAAATGCAAAAAGAGCCGCTGCATTTGTTGGAACATACGATCGAGCCGAAAAGCAAGCTGGAAGCGAAGATTGCTGAGACGTGGAAAAACGTGCTGGAAATCGAGCGGGTGGGCATACACGATCGGTTTTTTGATGTCGGCGGCGACTCGATCAACGTCATCCGCTTGTGCAATGAGTTGAAAGCGGAAATGAACACGGACGTTCCGGTGCAGACCATTTTCACCTATCCGACGATTCATGAATTGGCAAACTACTTCCACGCAAAAGCAACAGGGGAGAGCCGGACGGCCAAGCCTTCAGCCGAAAAGCCCAAAGCGGCCAAGCCCCGCACTGTGGATATTCAAGACACCGATGTTGCGATCATCGGAATGGCAGGCCGATTTCCGGGAGCGGCTGACAAGGAGCAGTTTTGGCGCAATCTCGTCAGCGGCAACGAGGCAATCAAGTTTTACAGCGATGAAGAAATGGAAGCGCTCGGCATCGATCGCGAACTGTGGAACAATCCGCATTATGTCAAGGCGAAAGGAAAGCTCGACGATATCGATTGCTTTGACGCCGAATTTTTTGGCTATACCGTAGCGGAAGCCGAGTGGATGGACCCGCAAATTCGCTTGCTGCATGAGTGCGCGTGGCATGCCCTGGAGGATGCGGGGTACGAGCCGGAAGCGTATCCAGGCTCCATCGGTTTGTACGTCGGCTCTGCCTACAATATTTACTGGGTGCCGGAGACGTTCTCTCCATCGCTTTACGCTTCTGAGCAATACCAAATTTATCACGTCAACAGCAATTCGTTCGCGACGCTGATTGCTTACCGGATGAATTTGCGCGGGCCAGCGATCACTGTCCAGGCAGCCTGCTCGACTTCGCTCGTGGCAGTTGATCGGGCTTACAAGGACTTGCTTTTTGGAGACTGCGACATCGCCGTTGCAGGGGCGGCTGCGGTTACTTTGCTGGATGAAGCCGGATATGTCCATCAGGAAGGGATGGTTTTATCCAAAGACGGACATTGCCGCGCCTTTGACAAGAAAGCGACCGGGACTGTTACCGGAAACGGGGTTGGGCTAGTCGTCTTAAAACGTCTCAAAGATGCGCTGGCAGATGGAGATCATATTTACTCTGTTTTGAAGTCCACGGCTGTCAATAATGACGGAAACCGCAAAGTGGGCTATTCGGCTCCAAGTGCGGAAGGACAAGCGGCCGTGATTCAAAAAGCGATCGAACGGTCCGGGATCGAAGCGGCGCAGATTCACTATGTCGAAGCGCATGGAACGGGAACGGCATTGGGCGATCCTGTTGAAGTGGAAGGGCTCAAACTGGCCTTCGACACGGACAAGAAAAATTACTGCGGGCTCGGCTCCGTCAAGACGAATATCGGGCATCTGGAAGCGGCGGCAGGGATTGCCGGACTGATGAAAACATCGCTCGCGCTCAAAAACCGGATGATCCCGCCGACGATCAATTGTGAAGAGGTCAATGGGCAGATCGATTTCGAAAATTCCCCGTTTTACCTCAATACGCAGCTGCTCGATTTGCAAAACGAAGACATGTTTCCGCTGCGGGCAGGCGTCAGTTCATTCGGGCAAGGAGGCAGCAACGCTCATGTGATTTTGGAGGAAGCGCCGCCAGCGATCGAGACGCCAGCGAAAAGGCGGTACCAAATGATCGCGTTGTCCGCTCACAGCGAAGCAGCGTTGAAAGAGATGAAGGGACGGATTGGCGAGCGGTTCAAGCGCGACGACAGCATCCAGCTGGCCGATGCCGCCTATACGCTGAAGGTAGGGCGCAAACGTTTTTCGCACCGCTCTGTCTTGCTTTGCGCAGAAGTGCGGGAAGCGATTGAAGTTTTGACGGACAAAAACTCCCGGAAATCATGGGATTTTGTCGCTTCCGAGCAAAGCCCTGCGCTTGTGTTCATGTTTTCGGGGCAAGGTGCGGAATATGTGAATATGGCCTTGGACCTTTACCGTCACGAGCCGCTTTTCCGCGAGAAGCTGGATGAATGCTTCGCGATTTTGCAAAACATCTCGGGTGTCCGCTATCAGGACTATTTGTACCCCGACCAGCCTGATGATCAGGGAGCGCGGGAGATACACAGGCAGAGCGTTTCCCAGCCGCTTCATTTTGCCATCGAGTATTCGTTGGCCTGGATGCTGATGGAGTGGGGCGCTGCCCCGTCGAACATGATCGGATACAGCATCGGCGAGTACGTCGCGGCGTGCATAACCGGGGTTTTCTCGTTGGAAGACGCCTTGATTTTGACTTATCACAGAGGCAGGCTCATGGAAAAACTCCCGGAAGGCGTCATGCTGACGGTTCCTTTGGCAGAGGAAGCTCTGCTCTCCATCTTGCCGCATGAGCTGTCGATTGCAGCCGTGAACGAGGAATCGTGTATTGTCGCTGGAAGCAAGGAGGACATCAGCCGATTCGAAGCCGCGTTGAAGGAACAAAAGGTCATCAGCATGCGGCTCGCTATTTCCCACGCGGGGCATTCTAACATGCTGGATTCGATGCTGGCAGAATTTGGCGAATACGTACAGCGCGTTTCGTTCCAGCAGCCTGTGCTGCCGTTTGTGTCCAGCTTGACGGGCAATCCGATTACGCCAGAGGAAGCGGTCGATCCGGGCTACTGGGTGCGGCATTTGCGCGAGCCTGTCCGCTTTGTGGCAGGGCTGCAAAAGCTGGCGCAGCAGGAGCATACGTTATTTATCGAGGTTGGGCCGGGACGAAATCTTTGCATGCTCGCCCAGCGGTTTTTGCGTCCTGAGCGCAACCAAAAGCTGCTCGATACGATCCGGGTGGAGCGAAAGCAAGTGGCGGACGACGAACAGCTTTTGAAGACGGTGGCGCAATTGTGGCTGTATGGGGTCGATCTGGACTGGAAACGGTTTTACGACGGCGAACGGCGCAGAAGAATTTCTTTGCCGGGATACCCGTTTGCGAAAAAGCGTTACTGGAACCATGCGTTTCGTTTTGACACCAGCCAGTTTGGCAAACGGGCGAAAGGCAAGCGCTTGGCAAGCGCAGCGCTACAGTCCGCGGCGTCGCTCTCGTTTTCGCCTGCGCATTCGCAGGAGCGACTGTCTGGACAGGTGGCCGAATCGGCTCCAGTCGTTCATACGTTTGCAAGTGAAGAGGGAAGCGTGATCTCGCGGTTAGTAGGGGAGATCATCGGCGGTCCGAATGTAGGGGAAGACGAGGACTTGTTTGAAGCGGGATTTGACTCGCTCAAGGTTGTATCGTTTATTTCCAAGCTTGTGGATGCGTTCCAGGTGCAACTGACGATGCACGAGGTGTTCGCGCATCCGACGATCCGCGAGCTGGTGCCGCTCATTCGGCAAAAAGCGCCGCAGGCGGCTGTCGTGATTCCGAAAGCGGCAGAAGCGCCGTACTATCCGGCTTCGTCCCAGCAAAAACGGCTGTATGCGTTGCAGCAGTTTGACGAAACGAGCACGGCGTACAACATTCCGGGCGTATTTTTGCTGCACGGGTCTGTCGACCGGGAGCGGATGCAGGCTGCGTGTGAAGGGGTGCTGCAGCGGCATGAGGCGTTGCGGACTTATTTTGAGCTGGACGGGCAGGAGTTGGTGCAGAGGATTGTTGCGGTTGCTTCGTCCTTTGCGCTTGAATGGCGGGAGATGCCGGGCGCGAGCGTGGAAGAAGCAATGGAAGGCTTCATTCGTCCGTTCTCGCTGCACGAAGCGCCTTTGCTGCGGATTCGCCTGGTGAGCGTAGGCACTGACCGCCACGTCATGCTGATCGACATGCACCACATCATTTCCGACGGACTGTCGATTGAACGACTGGTCAGCGATTTTCTCGCTTATTACGACGGACAGACGCTGGCGGAGCCGAAGCGGCAGTACAAAGACTTCGCCGTCTGGCAGCAAAGCCGGGACGCGGCCGATTGGCAAAAGGAAGCGGACTTCTGGCTGCAGCAGTACAGGGACGGCTACGAAACGCTCGATTTGCCAACCGATTACCGCCGTCCGCCGATCAAGCATTTTGCTGGCGACCTGAGGCGGTTTGTGTGGACGGACGAGCAAGCGTCTGCGCTCCGCGAATTTTGCCGCGCACAGCAGTTGACGCCGTACATGCTGCTGTTCGGTTGCTTCTCGATCCTGCTGGCGAAATACAGCGGGCAGCAAGCAATCATGGTCGGGACGCCAGTGGGCGGACGCATCGGCGCGGAGACTGAAGAGACGGTCGGGGCTTTTGTCAATACGCTGGCGCTGCGCAGCTACCCCACAGGGGAAAAGCGCGTAGTCGACTACTTGCAGGAGTTGAAAGCGTACTGCTTGCAAGCGTTTGAGCACCAGACGTACCCGTTTGAAGAGCTGGTGCAGCAGGTGGAAAAAGAGAGAGACCTCAGCCGCAACCCGTTGTTTGACACGATGTTCGCGTGGGAGCAGCGCGATCGCAGTCAACTGCGCATTCGCGGGCTGGACGTGCAACGCCAGGATATCCACAGCGGCATCGCCAAGTTTGACCTGATGTTGCAAGCGTGGGAAGAGCAAGGGCAAATCGGCTTTGCGCTGGAGTACGCGACGGCGTTGTTTGCCGCCACCACGGTGGAGCGCATGGGCAAGCATTATACGCAAATCCTTCAAGAAATTTTGCAGGCTCCTGAGCAACCGATTAAAGAAATTCGCTTGATTTCTGCGGAGGAAGAACAACTGCTGCGGGACGGCTTCAACCAGACGCAGGTGGATGAGGACTGGAGCCGCAGCGTGGTGGCGCTCATCGAAGAGCAGGCAAAAGAGCGTGGCGCCGAGCAAGCAGTGATATGCGAAGGGGAGAGACTGACTTATCGCGAGCTGAACGAACGCGCGAATCAAGTAGCGCGGTTCTTGCTTGAGCAAGGCTGCGAGAAAAACGAGATCGTCGGCATCATGGCAGAGCGCTCCTTGTCGATGATCATCGGGCTGCTGGCGATTGAAAAGGCAGGCGCGGCCTACTTGCCAATCGACCCCGCCACGCCAGCCGAACGGATTCAGTATTTGCTCGAAGATAGCGGCGCTCGTCTCGTATTGACCCAAACAAAGCTGATCGAGCAAATGACTTTTACAGATTCTGCTGAGATTGCCGTCTACGATTTGGAAGACGAAGCGCAGTACGCCAGCTATGAGCGCACTAACCCGGGTGTACCGCTTTTGCCGGATGACCTGGCCTATGTGCTCTACACATCCGGCTCCACAGGCCAGCCAAAAGGAGTCATGCTAACGCACGGCGGCATGTCCAATCGCTTGTGCTGGATGGCGGCGCATTACGGCATGGACGAAAACGAGATCGTGCTGCAAAAGACGACCTATACGTTTGACGTTTCCGTGTGGGAGCTGTTTTTGCCGCTCATGATCGGAGGGGTACTCTGCTTCGCCAAACCAGGCGGAGAAAAAGACCCCGAGTATCTCTATCGTCTCATCAACGAACAAAAAGTGACAACGCTGCACTTTGTACCGTCCATGCTGGCAGCGTTTCTCCACACCTTGCCGGAGAACGCGGACGAAGCTTCCTTTTCCCGCCTCAAGCGCTGCATTTGCAGCGGCGAAGAGCTAAGCATCGAAGTGAAGGACCGCTTCTTCCGAAAAATGCCGGGAGTAGAGCTGCACAACCTGTACGGCCCTACCGAGGCGTCGATTGACGTGACGTTCTATGAAGTGCGGGCAGAAGATCGGCTAATTCCGATCGGCAAACCAGTAGCGAACACCCGCCTGTACATCGTCACCGAAGAAGGCGGCTTGGCACCGATTGGCGTGCCGGGAGAGTTGTGCATCGCTGGCATCCAGCTGGCAAAAGGCTACCTCAACCGCCCGGAACTGACCGCAGAAAAATTCAGGGAACTGCCGCTGCTCCCCGAAGAACGGCTGTACTTCACGGGCGACCTGGCCCGTTGGCTGGAAGACGGAAACATTGCCTACTTGGGCAGAAAAGACACGCAAATCAAGCTGCGCGGTTTCCGAATTGAACTGGGGGAGATCGAATCGGCGATCCAGTCCTATACAGACAAGATCGAGACGGTTGCCGTGGTCAGCCAGGGAACACAAGCGGAGAGCAAGGTGCTGTGCGCGTTTTTCAGCGCGACGGAGAAGGTCGACATTGGCAAGCTGAAAGCACATTTGCAGCGGCATCTGCCTGCTTACATGGTTCCGGTGCACTATCAGCAGCTCGCTGCGCTTCCGCATACGTCCAGCGGCAAGATCGACAGAAAAGCTTTGCCACGCATAACGGCGAGCGACGATGTGGACATGGCCGCGTCGGAAATGTTGGCGGGGGAAGATGGGCAGCTTCTTGCTTCTATTTTCAAAGAAACATTGGGCATCGAGAACATCTCCTCTAGCACTCACTTTTTTGAGTTGGGAGGCAATTCGCTCGCTGCAATTGTGTTGAAAGCGAAAATTTCCGCCGCCTTCCAGGTGCAGCTGACGATGCAAGAGGTGTTCGCGCATCCGACGATCCGGGAGCTGGTGCCGCTCATTCGGCAAAAAGCGCCGCAGGCGGCTGTCGTGATTCCAAAAGCGGCGGAAGCGCCGTACTATCCGGTTTCCTCCCAGCAAAAACGGCTGTATGCGTTGCAGCAGTTTGACGAAACGAGCACGGCTTACAACATTCCGGGCGTATTTTTGCTGCACGGGGCTGTCGACCGGGAGCGGATGCAGGCTGCGTGCGAAGGCTTGCTACAACGGCATGAGGCGTTGCGGACGTATTTTGAGTTAAACGGGCAAGAGTTGGTGCAAAAGATTGTTGCGGCTGCTCCGAGTGGTTTGGCAGTTTTGGGTGCTTCGGCAGTTCCGAGTGCGTTGGCCGCTCCGAGTGCTTCGGCAGTTCCGGGTGCTTCGGCTACTCCGAGTGCGTTGGCTGCTCCGAGTGTTTCGGCAGTTCCAGGTGATTCGGTTGCTCCGAGTGCTTCGGCAGTTCCGGGTGCTTCGG
Organism: Brevibacillus sp. HD3.3A; assembly: GCF_013284375.2. Classification (NCBI taxonomy): domain Bacteria; kingdom Bacillati; phylum Bacillota; class Bacilli; order Caryophanales; family Paenibacillaceae; genus Brevibacillus; species Brevibacillus sp. HD3.3A. Next base: position 3,297,173 of record NZ_CP085874.1, on the reverse strand, counting down.
CAGTTCTGGGTGCTTCGGTTGCTCCGAGTGGTTTGGCAGTACCGGGTGCTTCGGCTACTCCGAGTGCCCCGGCTGCTCTGACTACTTCTGCTACTCCGCCCTTTGCGCTTGAATGGCGGGAGATGCCGGGCGCGAGCGTGGAAGAAGCAATGGAAGGCTTCATTCGTCCGTTCTCGCTGCACGAAGTGCCTTTGCTGCGGATTCGCCTGGTGAGCATTGCGCCCGACCGCCACGTCATGCTGATCGACATGCACCACATCATTTCCGACGGATTGTCAATTGAACGACTGGTCAGCGATTTTCTCGCTTATTACGACGGACAGACGCTGGCGGAGCCGAAGCGGCAGTATAAAGACTTCGCTGTCTGGCAACAAAGCCGGGACGCAGCCGATTGGCAAAAGGAAGCGGACTTCTGGCTGCAGCAGTACAGGGACGGCTACGAAACGCTCGATTTGCCAACCGATTACCGCCGTCCGCCGATCAAGCATTTTGCTGGCGACCTGAGGCGGTTTGTGTGGACGGACGAGCAAGCGTCTGCGCTCCGCGAATTTTGCCGCGCACAGCAGTTGACGCCGTACATGCTGCTGTTCGGTTGCTTCTCGATCCTGCTGGCGAAATACAGCGGGCAGCAAGCAATCATGGTCGGGACGCCAGTGGGCGGACGCATCGGCGCGGAGACTGAAGAGACGGTCGGGGCTTTTGTCAATACGCTGGCGCTGCGCAGCTACCCCACAGGGGAAAAGCGCGTAGTCGACTACTTGCAGGAGTTGAAAGCGTACTGCTTGCAAGCGTTTGAGCACCAGACGTACCCGTTTGAAGAGCTGGTGCAGCAGGTGGAAAAAGAGAGAGACCTCAGCCGCAACCCGTTGTTTGACACGATGTTCGCCTGGGAGCAGCGCGATCGCAGCCAATTGCGCATTCGCGGGCTGGACGTGCAACGCCAGGATATCCACAGCGGCATCGCCAAGTTTGACCTGATGCTGCAAGCGTGGGAAGAGCAAGGGCAGATGGGCTTTGCGCTGGAATACGCGACGGCGTTGTTTGCCGCCTCTACGGTGGAGCGCATGGGCAAGCATTATACGCAAATTCTTCAAGAAATTTTGCAGGCTCCTGAGCAACCGATCAAGGAAATTCGCTTGATTTCAGCCGAGGAAGAACAACTGCTGCGGGACGGCTTCAACCAGACGCGTGTAGATGAGGACTGGAGCCGCAGCGTGGTGGCGCTCATCGAAGAGCAGGCAAGCGTGCGCGGCGACGAGCAAGCAGTGATATGCGAAGGACAGAGTCTGACCTATCGCGAGCTGAACGAGCGAGCGAATCAGGTGGCACGCTTTTTGCTCGATCACGGTTGCGAGAAAAACCAGATCGTAGGGATTGTGGCGGAACGCTCCTTGGCGATGATCATCGGGCTGCTTGCGATTGAAAAGGCAGGCGCGGCCTACTTGCCAATCGACCCCGCCACACCAGCCGAACGGATTCAGTATTTGCTCGAAGACAGCGGCGCTCGTCTCGTATTGACCCAAACAAAGCTGATCGAGCAAATGACTTTTACAGATTCTGCTGAGATTGCCGTCTACGATTTGGAAGACGAAGCGCAGTACGCCAGCTATGAGCGCACTAACCCGGGTGTACCGCTTTTGCCGGATGACCTGGCCTATGTGCTCTACACATCCGGCTCCACAGGCCAGCCAAAAGGAGTCATGCTAACGCACGGCGGCATGTCCAATCGCTTGTGCTGGATGGCGGCGCATTACGGCATGGACGAAAACGAGGTCGTGCTGCAAAAGACGACCTATACGTTTGACGTTTCCGTGTGGGAGCTGTTTTTGCCGCTCATGATCGGAGGGGTACTCTGCTTCGCCGAGCCAGGCGGAGAAAAAGACCCCGAGTATCTGTATCGTCTCATCGACGAACAAAAAGTGACAACGCTGCACTTTGTACCGTCCATGCTGGCAGCGTTTCTCCACACCTTGCCGGACAACGCGGATGAAGCTTCCTTTTCCCGCCTCAAGCGCTGCATCTGCAGCGGCGAAGAGCTAAGCATCGAAGTGAAGGACCGCTTCTTCCGAAAAATGCAGGGAGTAGAGCTGCACAACTTGTACGGCCCCACCGAGGCGTCGATTGACGTGACGTTCTATGAAGTGCGGGCAGAAGATCGGCTAATTCCGATCGGCAAACCAGTAGCGAATACCCGCCTGTACATCGTCACCGAAGAAGGCGGCTTGGCGCCGATTGGCGTGCCGGGAGAGCTGTGCATCGCTGGCATCCAGCTGGCAAAAGGCTATCTCAACCGCCCGGAGCTGACCGCAGAAAAATTCAGGGAACTGCCGCTGCTTCCCGGAGAACGGCTGTACTTCACGGGCGACCTGGCCCGTTGGCTGGAAGACGGAAACATTGCCTACTTGGGCAGAAAAGACACCCAAATCAAGCTGCGCGGTTTCCGGATTGAACTGGGGGAGATCGAATCGGCGATCCAGTCCTATACAGACAAGATCGAGACGGTTGCCGTGGTCAGCCAGGGAACACAAGCGGAGAGCAAAATGCTTTGCGCGTATTACGGCGCGACAGAACAGATCGATTCAGGCCAGCTACAGGCGTATTTGCAGCGGCACTTGCCCGTTTACATGGTTCCGCTGCACTATCAGCAGCTCGCTTCGCTTCCGCATACGTCCAGTGGAAAAATCGACAGAAAGGCGCTTTCCCGCATGCCATTGAACGTGGAAAAGGAAAGAGCCGTTCTGCCCAAAACCGAGCAGGAAAAACAACTGTCGCTGATCTGGAAAGAAGTGCTGCAAATCGAGAAGGTCAGCATCCGTGACGACTTTTTCCAGCTCGGAGGAAACTCGCTCAGCGTCATCCACTTGCACAAGCGCTTGACGGAGCAGCTCGATCCAACTATTTCGATCGCCAATCTGTACCGATATCGCACCATCGAATCTTTCCTGGCTTACACGAGTCAGAAGGCGCACGCAGGCAAGTCGCAAACGATGACAGTGCCGGAACGCAAAGAGCGATTGCTGCAAGGCAATGCCAAACGATCACAGCGACTATCAAAAAGAAAAGGGACAAATAGCGATGAGTAAACAAGTAAACGGACTTGAGATTGCCATTATCGGCATGTCGGGAAGATTTCCGGGAGCGCTGGACATCGCAGGCTTTTGGCGCAATCTGGTCAATGGCACAGAAGCGATCGCGTTTTTCTCCCGGGAAGAACTGGAAAAGAGCGGCATCGACCCGGAGCTGCTCGCCCATCCAGACTACGTTCCGGCAAAAGGCTACCTGGAGAACAGCGAATATTTCGACGCCTCCTTTTTCAACTATTCACCGCTTGAAGCAGAGGTCATGGACCCGCAGGTGCGCATTTTTCACGAATGCGTTTGGGAAGCGCTTGAAGATGCGGGTTATTGCACTGACACGTACTCTGGTTTGATCGGTCTGTACGCGGGAGCTGCCAGCAGTCTTTACTGGCAGTCCCTCGCTTTTTTGTCAGAGAGCGCCCAACTGCTCGGTCCGTTTTCGGCCAATCAGCTCGCAAACAAAGATTTTATGTCGATGCAGATTGCCCATCGGCTGAATTTGAAAGGGCCGAGCATGACCGTCAACACAGCCTGCTCGACATCGCTTGTCGCGGTCCATCTCGCCGCGCAGGCATTGCTGAACGGCGAGTGCGACCTTGCTCTGGCTGGGGGTGTCAGCATCTCCTTGCCGTTGAAGTCCGGCTACCAGTATCAGGAGGGCATGATCCTGTCGCCGGACGGGCACTGCAAGCCGTTTGACGCAGATAGTCAAGGCTCCGTGCCAGGCAATGGGGCAGGGGTTGTCGTCTTGAAGCGCTATGAAGAAGCAATCGCGGACGGGGATCACATTTATGCGGTCATCAAAGGTTCCGCGATCAACAACGACGGAGATCGGAAAAGCGCCTACACGGCTCCAAGCGTGGAAGGGCAAGTCGAGGTGATTCAGACGGCCCAGCAATTGGCCGAGGTAGATTTTGCCGACATTCACTTTGTCGAGACGCACGGCACAGGAACCGTACTCGGCGATCCGATTGAGCTGGAAGCATTGCGCACGGCTTTTGCCAGCGAGGAAGGCACGTGCCTGATCGGCTCGGTCAAGTCCAATATCGGCCACCTCGACGCAGCGGCAGGAGTTGCAGGGCTCATCAAGGCAACGCTCAGTTTGCAGCATAAGTTACTGCCGCCGACTTTGCACTTTCAAAAGCTGAATCCGAAAATTGACTTGTCTGACTCGCCCTTTGAGATCAATGCCAGGCTGTTCGATTTGACTGCCATCCAAGACACATTGCGGGCCGGAGTAAGCTCTTTCGGGATCGGCGGTACAAACGCCCATGTCATCCTGGAGGAAGCGCCGCCGCTGCCTAAGTCCGCGAAGGGCAGAGACGCGCAGCTTATCCTGCTTTCGGCGAAAAGTGAAACCGCCCTGGACCAGTCCAGCCTGAATCTGCTCGACTATATCCGTAAAAACCCGGATGTTTCCTTGGCAGATTTGGCGTTTACTCTCCAGGTTGGAAGAAAGGCTTTCGAGCACAGGCGCTTTGTCGTCGCCAGCCATACGGATGAATTGACTGAGGTTTTGCAGTCCGTTGGAAACGAAACAGGAAAGCGCTCGCGGAAGCTGTTTACAAGCGTTGTCGAGCAGGCCGACAAGAAAATCGTCTTCATGTTTCCGGGGCTGGGCAATCAATACGTGGAGATGGGCCTCGGGCTGTACCGATCTGAGCCGTTGTTCCGCAAAGAGCTGGATCACTGCTTTGCGATACTCGACCGTTACTTGGATGTGCCGAGCAAGGAGTGGTTCTTTCCACAAACGGATCGCGAGCAGGCCATGCAAAAAATCAGGCAGATCGACATTAGCCAGCTTGTGGTCTTCATTTTCGAGTACGCTCTCGGCAAGTATCTGATGGAGCTAGACGTCAAGCCTGATTATATGATCGGCTACAGCTTCGGGGAATTTGCAGCCGCCTGCCTGGCAGGGGTGTTTGCGCTAGAGGACGCCATCCGCGTGATTATCCGAAGAGGCCAGCTCATCAAGCAGACCGAAGAGGGAGCCATGCTGAGCGTCCCGCTGACAGAAGCAGAGCTTTTGCCATTGCTTCCGGAAACGCTCTCCTTGTGCATCGTCAACGGGCCGTCTTGTGTCGTCGGAGGAACGCGAGCAGCGGTAGAGCAGTTTGAGGAACAGCTGAAGTCCCGAAAACAGCTAGGCATTCGCCTGGACACTGCCCATGCGCTGCACTCGGCTTTAATGGAGCCGATCAGACAGGCGTTCGAGGAGGAAATGCGGCAGATTCAGTTACATCCGCCTCATATCTCGTTTATTTCCAATATGACCGGGGAGTGGATCACGGCTGAACAGGCAACAGACCCTGGCTACTGGGCGAGACAGCTGACGGACCCGATCCGCTTTGCTCGCGGTCTGCAACACATTTTGCAAGAAGACGCGCTAACTTTTGTCGAAGTGGGACCAGACCGGAATCTGAGTGCTCTGCTGCGCTATTTTGTTCAACGCGACTCGGCCCATACGATTCTCAATATCATCCGAAATCCGCAGGAAAAAGTAGACGACCTGTATTACTTGTACACCCGTCTGGGCCAACTGTGGGGAGCAGGCCATACTGTCGACTGGACGAAGCTGTACCAGTCCGAGAAGCGAAACAGACTTTCCTTGCCGACTTATCCGTTTGAGCGTGACTATCATTGGCTGGACGGCAATCCGTTTCACATGCTGCACGACAAGCAAGCATCTGCGAAAAAGAACTTGCAAAAGAAGCTGCAGATCGAGGATTGGTTTTATGCCCCTCTTTGGCAGCAAAAAGTGTTGCCGCTTGCCGCTCAGCCGCCAGCTCACCAAACGTATCTCGTCTTCGCCAATCGGGACTCGCTTTGCGACGAGTTGATTCGCCAGCTGTCGTCTGCCGGACAAGTTCCCATCGTCGTTTACAGCGGTGCGGAATTTGCCGCGAGCAGTCAAGGATATGTGGTAAATCCGGCTTCTTCCGCGGATTACGAAAATCTTTTTGCCAGCATGCAAGAGCAAAAGCTGCGAATCGACCATGTGCTGCATTTGTGGAGCGCCGGACAAAAGCCGAGCGCCTCTCTGGATGTGTTTGCCTTGCACAAGACGCAGCAAACAGGCTTTTACAGCGTCATGCATACAGCGCGAGGCTTGCAGCGCCTGGACAGGCACAGAGTCGTCCGCATGGCAGTCGTGACGAATGAAGCCGTGGCTGTGACCGGACAGGAGACGCTGTTTCCCGAGCACTCGCCGCTGATTGGGTTAGGGCACGTCATTCCCCAAGAGATGCACAACATCCGCCAGCTGACCGTTGATATTTCGACCGCCGAGCTCGAAGCCGGGGAAGCTGCCAAACAGATGGCCCAGATGCTGCTGGAAGAGCTTGCGCACGAGTCGGCAGATCGGTTGGTCGCGTACCGTCATTTCCAGCGCTGGGTTCCAAGTTATCAGCCTGTCAAGGTGACAGAGCCGAAGACAGAGCCTTTTCGCCAAAACGGCGTTTATGTAATTACCGGGGGCGCAGGCATGATCGGCTGGATGATCGGCAGCTATTTGGCCAAGCATTATCAGGCGACGATTGCCATCATTCAACGATCATTCCCGGTGAAGCAGGAATGGGCAGCATGGCTTGCCGAGCACGGAGAAAAGGACGAGCGAAGCATGCGCATCCGCGAAATGCTCGACGCAGAGCAAGCGGGAGCCACTATCGAGGTTTACCGGGCGCAAGTCGACGACTATTTGCAGATGTCCAATGCGATAGCCGAGATCGAAGCCGCTCACGGGATGATCCATGGCGTCTTCCATTGCGCAGCGAACATGGGAGATCACTTTTTCCATGCGATTGACCAGCTGGACGAGGGGCTTTGCCAGGCGATTTTTCAGCCGAAAATGGACGGGGTGCTCGTCCTCGATCAAATATTGGAGCAAAAATCACTTGATTTTTGTCTGCTTATGTCCTCGACAGCGGCTGTGCTGGGCGGGTATGGCTTTGCTGCGTATGCGGCGGCGAATGTGTTCATGGATGCCTATACGAACAAGCGAAACAGACAGCGCAGCGTGAAATGGAAAACGATTGACTGGGAAGCATGGCGGAGCCGTGAGAAAGCGGCGGCGAGGTATCAGTCTTCGATCGGCGATCTGGCCATGACGCCGGAAGAAGGGATCGAAGCTCTCCGCAGAGTATTATCAATGGATCGCTTGCACCATCTTGTGCATTCCCCCGGTGATTTGGAAGCGCGGCTGGATCAGTGGATACGGTTCCTGGAGCAGCCCGCAGGAAAAGCCAATGCTGTCGCCATGCCGAAAAGCGCTCGCCAAAAACGGAAAAGCACTTCCGCGATGGTCGACTATGAAAAGCCGTCCAATCACGTCGAACAAAGAATCGCAGAAATTTGGGAGACGTTTTTGGGGATTGAGGAGATCAGCACCAACGACAACTTTTTTGAGTTGGGTGCCACCTCTTTGACATTGATTCGCATCAAATCGCTTCTGGAAGAAGAGTTCCACAAGCCGATCCCGATTGTCGACCTGTTTGCCAATCCGACCATTGCCAGCTTGGCGAAAAGCATCCAGGCAGGTGAAACCGGAACAGGCGATGAAGGCGAGGCAACAAGGCTGAAAGAGCGGGAAGTCGCCGGAAGGGAGCTTTTGGCCAGACAAGCAGAGCTGAGAAAGAGAGAGTGAGAACGAGAACGAGCTAATCCATGGGCATGTAAACGGTCAAGACGTTTTCCCCATTTAACCAAAAAGGTGATTAACTGTGAGCGCAATCTTAGATATCATTCCCCTTCACCACGATTCACGAAACTGCAAAGAGGACACCATCGTTACCGTCGCCACTTGGTGGAAGCGTGACTACGCCTTGATGTTTTTGGAATCGTGGGGATTTGCATTTGATCAAACGCAATGGAAACAATCAGGGAAGCTGTACCAGAGCATTACGCCAGGCATCGGAGACATGTTGAACTTACTCAGGCACCTTCACGGCATCGAAATCTTTGTTAAGGGGAGTGTATCCTTGCAGGACACAGTCGCTTTGGTGGAAAGCGAGCTGCAAGAATCAAGGCCGGTTGCCATCGATTTGGATTCTTATTACTGCCCGTGGAGCCACGGCTATCAGAAGTACCACTCGATTCATACGTGTTTGATCGTAGGAGCAGACAAGGCCAGCCAGACTTATACGCTGGTAGATTGCTTTTACGAAAGGCAAAACGTCACGATTTCGATCGCGGATTGTTTTCGGCAAGAGTGCCGAGGGATCGCGCTTTTCCGCAAGCTGCCAGAACATGAGCAAGCCTTCGACTGGAAACAGACGATCCTGTATGCGCTGAAACAAACGCTGTATCGGGAGCGAGAGGCGACTGCTTTTGAGAAGATGCGAGAGTTTGCCGATGTGTTGCAGCAGTTGCCAACAGTCGCTGGCGAGTTTAACGATTCGCAGCAAGTATGGATGTCGCCGCTCTTGTCCATCTTGCACGCAATCAGCAACGGCAGAAAGCATTTTGCCTCTGCCTTGCAATATGTGCATGACCGCTTTCAAATAGACAGCCTTGCTCCACTGATCCAGGACTTGACTTACTCGGCGGCTCAGTGGAGCACGGTGCTGTCCATGCTGACGAAAGCGTATTATCAATCGGGCGACAGCAAGCTGATTCAGCGGGCGGCCAGCAAAGTCCGGATGGTTGCCGAACTGGAGGAAAAGGTTGCCGATCAACTGCAAAACATCTGCGGAGAGAGGCCCCATCATCTGGCGGACGACAAGCGCGAGCGATCGAAAGCGGGTGCGGGCTACAGCAGGATGACGTTCATCGACCTGGCTGATTCCTGCAATAACAAAGGGTTCAGTCATGTGGCTGCGTCTGCTTGTACCGCCGATTTGACGCTGATGGGCGAGGTTTTCTTGCTAGAGGATGTGCCGGAGCAACCGATCTGGAATGTAAACGGGATGGAGTTTTCTCTGCCTGCGCTTGCGGAAAACAGAAACGATAACATCTCCTGCGCGGGACAAGAGATCAACGTCCCGGAAGGCTACTATTCCAGCCTGCTGATCTTGGGCTGCTCAGAGTGCGGGAGCTACACGGAGAGAATCGAGATTTTGTACGAGGACAACGTCGTCAGATACATTCCGATTCAATTTACCGACTGGTATATGGAGCCGATGTTCGGGGAAACAACCGCATGGGTAGGCAAGGGCGCGGCGCGAAGAGAGGGCCAGGTGGAAATCCTCGATTTTCCGGTCAGACTGCTGGTGCAGCAATACTATTTGAATCCGAGCCGAAAAATGCTGCGGATCAAATTGCCTGATTGCCCCAATATACATATTTTTGCCATGACCTTGATGGCAAAGGGATAAGCATAGCTTGTCAAACCGCCACCCTTGGTGGACAAGCAATTTTGGCTTGATTTGGCCAGCCGCCTGGAAAAGAAACCGGGAGAAAAGGAGGGGAACCATGAACGAGAACGCAAGAACAGGCTTGGAAGTCGCCATCATCGGGATGTCGGGCGCTTTTCCAGGTGCGAAAAATCTGGAGCAGTTTTTTCATAATATGAAAAATGGCGTGGAAAGCATCTCCTTTTTCTCGGACGAAGAATTGGAAGAAGCGGGCGTACCGGCAGCGGTGTACAAGGCGGAAAACTTCGTGAACGCAAAAGGTCACCTAGAAGAGAGCGACTATTTTGACAACAACTTTTTTGGCTATACCCCGAACGAAGCCCAATATATGGACCCGCAGACCCGCTTGCTGCACGAGCATACGTGGAAAGCGCTGGAGGATGCCGGTTATCCGCCGGGTACGACCAATGACGCTGTCGGCGTATATGTGGGAGGGCGCCCGCACTTTCGCTGGGAGGCGTTGTCCTTATCGGTAGGCTCGCATAACGGGGCCGAGGAGTTTGAGATCGCCCACCTGAACGATAAAGATTTGATGAGCACGAGAGTATCCTACAAGCTGCATCTGACAGGGCCGAGCTATACGCTGTTTACCGCCTGCTCCACGTCATTGGTCGCGGTGCATGTAGCCTGCCAAGGCGTGCTCAGCGGGGAATGCGAGCTTGCAGTGGCTGGCGGCGTATCCATCACCAGCCCCTTGAAAAACGGATACGTCTATCAGGACGGGATGATTTTGTCAGCCGACGGTCATTGCCGTGCTTTTGCTGCCGACTCTAGCGGAACGGTGGTGGGCAATGGGATCGGACTGGTCATTTTAAAGCGGCTGGAAGATGCCTTGCGCGACAACGACCATATATACGCGGTCATCAAAGGAACGGCGATTAACAACGATGGCAACCGCAAAGTCGGGTACACCGCTCCAAGCGTAGACGGACAAGTCGAGGTCATTCGTGCCGCTCATCGCGTGGCCAGAGTAGATCCGGCGACGATCAGCTACATCGAGGCTCACGGAACCGGGACAGCTTTGGGTGATCCGATCGAAGTCAAAGCGCTGACCCGGGCTTTTCAGACGGGAAGAAAAAATTACTGCGGGCTAGGCTCGGTCAAAACGAATATCGGACATCTGGACAGTGCGGCGGGGATCGCCGGATTGATCAAGACGGTACTGGCAATCGACAACAAATGCTTGCTGCCTACGCTGCACTTTTCCAAGCCGAACCAAAACCTCGAACTGGAAAATACCCCCTTTTTCCTGGTGGACCAGCCGGCAGAGTGGGATCATTCGGCAGGCCCCTTGCGAGCAGGGGTCAGCTCGTTTGGCGTTGGCGGAACGAATGCGCATGTGGTGCTGGAAGAGTCGCCTGTCAGACAAGCAGCCAAGTCAAAAACGCATGAGAGCAAGCTGCTTGTCTTCTCCGCCAAGACCCGGGAAGAGCTGGAGCGTGCGACGGACGACTTTGTGACATTTGTCAAAAGGAACCCACGTGCCGAGCTTTCCGACATCGCCTACACCTTGCAAATGGGGCGGGCGCATTTTTCCCATCGTCGCTATGTAGTCTGCGCTGCCATGTCAGATGCTTGCGCTGCGCTTGAGCAAAACGAGCCGCAAGCTTTTGGGCTGGTGGCGAAAAAGGCAGTCCCGCCGATTGCTTTTGTGTTTTCCGAGATGGACGCGGAGGAAGCGGCTTTGCTCTACCAAGCTGGTTTGCAAAGTGCGTATTGCCGGGACGAATTTGAAGCGTTGCTGCTACAGGCAAGCGAACTGCAAGGAACCGCAGGCTCGCTTCTTCTCGATGCTCCTACGCGGTATGGGCAGATGCTGCCTTTTCTTTTCCAGCTCGCCACGGCCAAATGGTTGCTCCGCATGGGAGTACAGCCTGCTGCTGCCACGGGAGTCGGAAGCGGAGAGTACGTGGCAGGGTGTCTCGCCGACGTGTTTTCCTTTGAGGATGCGTTGCTGCTTGTGGGAAAAAGGGACGAGCTATTGGAAGAATGGAGCGGCAGCGAAGGCGATCTGTTCTTGCTGGAAGCTCTCCAGAGCGAGCTGTTTGAAGTTGTTCACACCGTCCCACTCGCTTTGCCATCAATCCCTGTGGTGTCCTACGATGCGGGGAAAACGATTTCTCGCGAAGTGACGCTTCCTGACTACTGGGTGAACCGCTTCGGGGGAGGCAGTGAAGGACAAGGGGCGTTTGTTGCCTGGCAGGAAGCTGCCGAGGAAGTTCAGTATCTGTTGTTTGGCCCAGAGCGGGAAGGCGGAGGAGAAGTGCTTGCAACGGAGGAAGACGGAAGTCAGTGCAACTTTTTGTCTCTTGTAGCAGGCCCTTCCGGTATCGAGCAGCGCCTTCTTGAAGCGATCGGTCATTTGTGGTCAAAAGGCTGCCCGATCAAATGGGCCGAGCTGAACAAGCATCTCGGGCAATCGCGTGTCTCGCTTCCCACTTATCCGTTTACGCGGAAAAATTACGGGATGGACCCCGAGCAGCTGAAACAACTGAACGATCTGCTGCAAGGTCAAGCGCCAGCGCAAACAGCGGGCAAGGCGGAGGAAGTAAAGCAGAGCAGGGAAGACTGGCTGTACATTCCATCATGGACCCGCTCAGATTACGACGAGGCAGCAGGGGAGCTTGCGCCTTGTCTCTTTGTCGTTTTCGCTACCAAAAACTCTAGCGTGATCCGGTGGATCGAGCAGATCGAGACATCAGGTCACACCGTTGTCCGCGTCGAAACAGGCGAAGGCTTCTCCAAGCAAGCGGAAGCGACCTATACGGTAAACCCGGACAATCCCGCCGATCTGGTCAAACTGCTCGAAACGCTGGCGCTACCCGCTGACCAGCCCTTGAAATTCGTTCATTTTTGGTGCTACGACCAGCAGGTGGACGCTGACGACGCCAAGCGGGCGGCGCAGCAATGGAATCGGCTTGGCTATCACACTTTATTGAACCTGGCAAAAGCGATCGGACAGCTCCGGCTCCAGCAGAAAATTGCCGTCGATATCGTCGCCAGCGACGTTTTTGAAGTCATTGGAGACGAGGCGGTCGTGCCAGCCAAAGCTACTCTGCTAGGCCCGGTTCGCGTCATTCCCAAAGAGTACGAAAACATCAGTTGCAGGCTGATCGATGCCGACCGCCGCGAAAACCAGCGCGTAGCTCGCTTGCTGCAACAGTGGATGGGGGAGAGCTTCGCTGACGTGCTGGCCATTCGCCATGCGTACATTTGGGAGCCTGCCTTCAAGCAAATTCAGCTGCCTGCTTCTGCCGCTCCGGCTTCCCAGCGTCTCAAGCACGGGGGAGTGTACGTCATTACCGGAGGTCTGGGAGCCATCGGATTGCAAGTAGCGAAATTTTTGGCGGAAAAGTACCACGCGAAGCTCGTCCTTATCAATCGCTCGCACTTTTTGCCGGAAGCGGAATGGGACAGGTGGCGTGCGCTCCACGGAGAGGACGATCCAGTCAGCCAAAAAATCGCGCTGCTGCGGGAACTGCAGGCTTCCGCGAAGCAGCTTTTCTTGTATCAGGCGGATATTGCCGACGAGGAGCAGATATTGCGAATTTTCAGCCGGATCATGGAGGACAATCAGTTAATTGACGGGATCTTCCATATTGCTGGCGTTCCCGATGGAGCTGTCATCCAGCGCAGAACAAGCGAGCTGTGCGAAGCCGTGTTTGCGACAAAAGTTTACGGTACGGCGGTCTTGCAAAAAGCGATTGAGCAGTTGGCGCTACCCGTCGACTTCTTGTTGCTCTTTTCCTCCTTAAGCTCGGTCATCGCTCCACCCGCGCAAGTAGCGTACAGCGCCGCGAATGCCTTTTTGGATGCATTTGCCTTGACGAATACGAAAAACGGCGTTTTCACCCAGGCGATCAACTGGGATACGTGGGAAAATACCGGAATGGCCAGCATCTCGGCGACATTCCGTCCGGACAGCTCCGCGCTACCCGGCATTTCGTACCACAAGCTGGCGCATCCGTTTTTCCAGTACGCCGTGAAAGAAAATACAGGACGCACGACGTTTTTGTCCCATTTTCAGACGAGCAAAGACTGGATTTTGGCTGAGCATCGGGTAGGAGACAAAGCGGTATTGCCGGGAACGAGCTATGTGGAAATGGCCTGCGCCGCCTACGCATCGCTGCATCCCGGCATGGAAGCAGCGATGCGCCTCCAGGACGTGTTCTTTTTGACGCCGCTTCTCCTTGAGGACGGGGCTGCTGTTCATGTGCGCACCGTGCTGCTGCGGGAAAACCAGGGCTATCGTTTTTCGATCGAAAGCTGCTCGGACGTGCAAAAGGCAAGCTGGATTACCCATGCTCGCGGCTATGTCGGTGCGGGGCAGAGCCAGCTGCGCGATTATCAGCTCGCTGCTGTTCGCGATGCCTGCGCTCAAAGCCAGTACGGCCCAAGCGACTACAACAATCTGCGCGACAGCCAGTTCACATACGGGCCGCGCTGGAACAGCTATTGCTGGGGAACGTTTGCACAAGCGCAAGGACTGTCGCTGATCGAACTGCCAGCGGAGTTTGCGGAGGATACCGCTATTTATCGTTTCCATCCGGCGATCATCGACGTGGCATTGGTCTATATGAATCGCGCTGAAACGGCTGGCGGTCCATACGTGCCGTTCTCCTACAAAAGCATTACGATCCACGGCAAAGTGCCCTCCAAAGTGTACAGCCATATTCGCTGCCGGACAGCTTCACGGCCGGACAGCAAAATCGTCGAGTTCGACCTGACGATTATGGATGAACAGGGGCGGGGGATCGTCGAAATCGAAGGCTACCAGGTGGCGGCCGTCTCGGCTCAACAGCCGGACAAGGATAGCCATGGGATGCCACAGGCACAGCCAAAGTCACAACCGCAACCGCAGTTGCCGTTGCAGACGAAATCGGCTTCTTTACAGGCAGAAGATGAGGCGGCGCTCGCCACTTCGGCCCCGTCTTTGACGGTGGAAGAAGGACTGCAGCTGCTCGATACGGCGCTCGCCGCCAGTTACAGTCAGCTGCTCGTCTCGACCGTGGATTTGCCTGCGCGGTTTTTGGCGTACAAGCGCCAGCGGGTGAGCGCATTGGCTGAAAGCAGCAAAGAGTCTGCTGCTGAGCCGCTGATGGCCAGCAAGCCGCGCCTGTCGCTTGCGGAGGCGGAAAAGCTCATCGCGAGCATTTGGCAGGCGATCTTGGGCCATGAACACATTTCCCGCGACGACGACTTTTTTGAGCTTGGCGGAGACTCGCTGAAAGTATTGACTGTTGCTGAGCGGATTTACCAGGCCAGCAGCATCAAAATTCCGATCACGGTCTTCTTCCAGTCAACTACCGTCGAGAAGCTGGCCCGCTACATTGCGGATACGCATGATGACGGACAAGCGTACACGGCGATTCCAAAAGCAGCGCCGCAAGCGTACTATCCGTTGTCGTCGGCGCAAAAGCGGCTGTATTTTCAGCAGCAAGTCCAGCCGGATAACGTCGCTTACAACATTCCGGAAATCACCTACATGGAGGGCGATTTCGACCTGGACAAACTGCAACACGCCTTCGAGCAGGTCATTCAACGCCACGCCATTTTGCGTACAGGCTTTGACGTCATCGATGGCGAGATGGTGCAGATCATTGCAGACGAGGTCGCATTTCAAGTGGAGTACCAAGAGCTGGCCGAATCGGACGTGCAGCAGACGGTCGAGCAGTTTATGCAACCGTTTGACTTGCGGCATCCGCCCCTGATGCGGGTAAAAGTCGTCCGCTACGCTGCGCAAAAATACGTGTGGCTCTTCGATATCCACCATATCGTAGCCGACAATATCTCGGTTTCGCTTTTGCAAAACGAGCTGATCCATTTCTACAACAATCAACCGGAAGCGCTTGACCCCGTTTCGTTGGAGTATGCCGATTTTGTCGCGTGGCAAAATGAACGAATTGAGCGCGGAGATTATGACAAACAAACCGAGTATTGGCTCCGGCAACTATCAGGGAAGCTCCCGGAGGCATTGCTTCCGACCGATTTTCCCCGTCCGTCTGTGTTGAGCTATCGCGGCGACATTTATACGTTCCATCTGGAAGAGGAGACGACGGCCAGGCTGAAAGCAGGCATGAAACGCAACACGACCACTTTGTTCATGAACATGCTCGCCATTTTTCATATCTTGCTGCACAAATATACTGGCCAAGAGGAAATGATCATCGGAGCGAGTCTCGCCGGAAGAAACCACGCCGATTTGACGAAAATGGTCGGAATGTTTGCGAATGTGCTGCCGTTTTATTCGCGACTGGAGCAAACCGCCACGTTTGAAGATTACGTAAGCGAAGTAAAAGAGAAGAGCTTGGAACTGTTCGAGAATCAGGACGTGCAGTTTGAGATTTTGGTGGAGAAGCTGGGGTTGACTCACCAGTTAAGCGCCCATCCGCTGTTTACGGTCATGCTTGTGCTGCCCGATTTCAAGCCTGCCGAGATCGCGATGCAGGGGCTTGTGTTGAAGTCCTATCCTTTCCGCAACCCTTCCGCGAAATTCGATTTGACTCTCTGGGTGTACGATTACGACAGCAAAATCGAAATGCGCATGGAATACTCGACAGATTTGTTTACCCGCAAGACGATCGAGACGATGACGGGACATTTTCTCGCCATTGCCAAGCAAGTCGTCGACAACCCCGACGTGCTTGTAAAAGAGATTGTGCTGGATACGAGACTTGCCAAAGCAGCAGCAGAAGCGTTGCTGGAAGATGGAAACGATTTTGCCTTTTGAGCAATCGAGAGCATAGGAGTGGTAGCGTATGGGAGGTCATTTCGATACGAACGTGTCGTATTTGAATGACATGTATAAAAAAGAATATGAGTATTGGCAAAACAAGCTGGCAGGCGCAGCAGAGAAAAGCTGCTTTTTTGCCGGAGCGCATGACACAAAAGCAGAGGAACTGCGCATGGAGACGGCAGACTTTGTCCTCCCGAGCCATTGCGCCAATCGACTGGTGCAAATCAGCAACCACTCCGATGCCAGATTGCACGTGCTGCTGCTGGCTTATACAGCCGTGTTGCTGATGAAGCACACGGGGCAGACGGATATCGTGCTCGGAACCAGCATCTACCGTCAGCAAGCGAATGAAGAGTTTATCAATACGGTGCTGCCGATCCGCATTCCGCTCACCAACGAAATGCCGCTGCTTGACGTGATTACGGACGTCAGGCAAACCGTTTCCGAGGCTATCGAGCATCAAAACTACCCGATTGAGCTGATCTTGAAAAATGCGAAGCAGCCTGCGGATTTTCTGGACGTCTCTGTTATTTTGGCGAACATTCAGGAGCTGTCATACTTGGACAGGGCCTCGTCCAACCTCATTCTGGCTTTTGACAGACAGCACGACGAGCTGCGTGTCCGCATCCATTACAATGCCTTGCTTTACCAAAAAGAGCAGGTCGAGAGGCTGGTGGAACAGCTCTCGATTTTGTTGGAACATTCACTCAACAATCCGCGAGTGCCACTGAAAGAGCTGTCGATCCTCACCGCGAGAGAGCAGGAGCTTTTCGCTCGGATCAATGAGACGGCGGTGCGTTTTCCCGAAAAGGCGACGATCTCGTCGCTTTTTGAGGAAGCTGTCCAGGCGTATCCGCAGCATACAGCTGTTGTGTTTGAACAAAAGCGGCTGTCGTATGACCAGCTCAATCAAAAGGCGAATCAACTGGCCCATTGTTTACGGGAGCGGGGCGTAACCGCCGAATCGATAGTAGCCGTGTTGATGCCGCCGTCCGTGGACATGATCGTCGCCATTTTGGCCGTATTGAAGGCGGGCGGCGCGTATTTGCCGATTGACCCGGATCTTCCCGCGCACAGAGTTGAGTACATGAGACAAGACAGCCAGGCCGCCTATGTCGTGACACTGCAAGCGCAATCGTTGGCCAGCGGTTTTGCTGACGTGATCTTTGCCGACGACGAGCGACTCAATCATTATTCTGTTGCCAATCTAGAGCCGATCCACCAACCGAACCAGCTTGCCTACATTATTTACACGTCGGGAACCACGGGCAAGCCCAAAGGAGTCATGATCGAGCACAGAAACGTAGTCCGCTTGTTTTTTCATGACAACAATCGCTTCGCTTTTTCCTGCGACGATACGTGGGTGCTGTTTCACTCGTTCGGCTTCGATTTTTCCGTTTGGGAAATATTCGGAGCTTTGCTGCACGGAGGCAAGCTTTTGCTGCTATCGAACGTGCTGAAGCGGGATTATCGGCAACTCGTACAGCGGTTGCGAGAAGAACAGGTGACCGTCTGGAATCAAACGCCTTCCTCTTTTTACCAGTTTATCGAGGAAGAGCTGAAACAGCCGGACAAAAAGCTTTGCTTGCGCTACGTCATTTTTGGCGGGGAAGCTCTGCTGCCTGCGAAGCTCGCCGCGTGGCATGACAAATATCCCGAAACAAAGCTTATCAATATGTATGGAATTACAGAGACGACTGTCCATACGACTTACAAGGAAATTGCCGCGGAGCAGATTCGCTCGAATGAAAAGCGGATTGGCGTGCCGTTTTCCACCGTCCACTTGCACATTTTGAACAGGCAAGGAGACGTCGTGCCCACAGGTGTCGTCGGTGAAATCTGCATTGGCGGCGAAGGAGTCGCGCGTGGCTATTTGAACAAACCGGAATTGACAGCGGAACGGTTTCAGCTATGCCAGCTTGGCGGCCAGATGCAGCGGCTTTATCGCTCCGGCGATTTAGGGCGGTATTCGTCTGACGGAGAAGTGGAATACATCGGGCGCAGGGACAAGCAAGTGAAAATCAGGGGGTATCGCATCGAACTGGATGAGGTGCGCTCCCATCTGTTGACGATGGAAGGCATTCAAGAGGCTGTGGTGATGGCTCGGGAAATCGAGGAAGACGGCAAAATTCTTTGCGCCTATGTCGTGATGAAAGAAGAACAGGCAGAGCGCTTCGATCCGGTGGAAATCAGGCAGTATATGCAAACGCGCGTCGCCGACTATATGATCCCGTCCTTTATCCTTTTGCTCGACAAAATACCGTTAACGATCAATGGAAAAGTGGACGACAACCAATTGCTCCAGATGGAGTTCAGACAGAGCGGCAAGCGCGATGTTGTTCAACCAGGCACCGAGCTGGAAAAACAGCTCGCAGAGGCTTGGGGCAAGGTTCTCAAAACCGATTCCATCGGCATTCATTCCACGATTTTTGATTTGGGCGGGACTTCTTTTGACGTGCTCAAGATCAGCAAAGAGCTGACGGATCAACTGGGGCGAGAGGTGACTGTCGTGACTTTGTTTACTTATCCGACGATCAGCATGCTGGCAAACGTACTGGAAGCAGAAGTCACTACCCGGAAGCTGCAAGCCGACGCCCGGCTCGACTCGATCGAGGACGGGAAAAAAGCCCGATTGCAAAAATTACGTCTGTTAAAAAAGTAGGGATGATATGGGACACGAATACAATGGCCTGGAAATAGCCGTAATCGGCCTGGCAGGAAGGTTTCCGGGAGCAAGCAATGTCACGGCGTACTGGGAAAACTTGAAAAACGGCGTGCACTCCATCCAGACGTTTTCCGAAGCCGAGCTGATCGAGGCGGGGGTAGACCCGCAAGCCGTCAAAAGCGCAGAGTACGTCAAGGCAAAAGGGTATCTGGAGAGCGGGAATCGCTTCGATGCCCGTTTTTTTGATTATACGCCACTGGAAGCGGAGCTTATGGACCCGCAAATGAAGGTGTTTCACGAGTGCATTTGGGAAGCGCTGGAGGATGCCGGCTATGCCGCGCAGGTCGAGCAGAAGCTGATCGGCTTGTTTGCAGGAGCTTCCCCGAACCATATGTGGGAAGCGCTGATGAGCCTGTCGGGAAAAAGCGAGGCGATCGGCCACTGGGCTGCCACCCAGCTTGTGGACAAGGACTATTTGAGCCTGCGGATCGCGCATAAATTAAACCTGAAAGGCCCTGCCTTGACGATTTATACCGCTTGCTCGACTTCGCTTGTCGCTGTGCACATGGCGGCCCAGTCGCTGTTGAACGGCGAGTGCGATCTGGCATTGGCTGGCGGGGTTACCGTGACGCTGCCAGGAAAAAGCGGCTATGTCTATCAGGAAGGAATGATTTTGTCGCCAGACGGCAAATGCAAGGCGTTTGATGCAAACGGACAGGGCATTGTCGGCGGAGACGGGGCGGGCGTCGTCGTATTGAAGCGGTTGCAGGATGCCATCGATGATCGCGATCAGATTCACGCCGTCATCAAAGGCTCCGCTGTCAACAATGACGGTATGCAAAAAACCGGGTTTACGGCCCCGAGCACAATCGGACAGGCGGAAGTGATTCGCACCGCGCTCAAGGTAGCGGAAGTAGCGCCAGAGAGCGTCGCTTACATCGAGTGTCACGGAACAGGGACACCGCTTGGCGATCCGATTGAACTGGAAGCGCTGGAGCTGGCCTATCAGCCTTCGCAAAAACACTCGTGCGCGCTCGGCTCGGTCAAGACCAACATCGGTCATCTGGACAGCGCAGCCGGGATCGCTTCCTTCATTAAGGCGGTGCTGGCTATCAAGCATCGCCAGCTTCCGCCTTCGCTGCATTTTCAAAGCCCGAATCCGCATTTGGACGTAATTGAGAAAGGCTTTTACATCAATGACAAGCTGACGGAGTGGGAAAAAACGCATGAGCCGCTGCGGGCCGGGATCAGCGCATTCGGAATCGGGGGAACCAATGCCCATGTGATTATCGAAGAAGCGCCTGCCGTGCGGGAAGCAAGCGCTGGCCGAAGCTGGCAACTGATGTTGCTCTCGGCCAAAACAGAGCAAGCCCTGGAGCGATATAAGCAAAATGTTGAGGAATACTTGCATGCTAATCCAGATGCACGTCTTGAAGATGTTGCCTATTCGCTGCAGGTGGGACGAAAGCATTTTCCCGTTCGAGAAATCGCGCTTTGCAACCAGACGCTGGCACAGCCGCTCCGCTTTATCGGGCAAGATTCCAAAGCTGCTTTCGCCAAGGAAAAGCTTTCCGTCGCTTTTGTATTCCCTGACTTTGCCGCAGACAACTGGGAGGAGGGCGAGCTTGCAGAAATCGTCCATCTGTGCCAGGAAGAGCCTGCCGTCCAGCAAGTAATGGCACAAGCGCTGCGCTTGTTGAATCAGCAAGTGTTTGGGCAGGCGGCTGTGTCCATCGCGGAGCAGTTGCGCGCGCCGAAGCACGGGCAAGCTTTGCGCTTTGCGTTCTACTATGCGATCGCCAAACTGTTCAAAGACTGGGGCGTTGAACCGCAAAGCATGTGGGGATACGGCAAAGGCAATCTGCTAGTCGAGTGCCTGGAGGGGCGTCTTGCTTTTGGTGATGCGATTCACGCGCTCGTGGGTCGCGATCGGCTTGACCACTTTGCGCAAACAGAAAGCAATCGCCCTGTTTCCAAACCGGATGGGCTGTGCCTGATCTTTGGCTCGGCACAGGCTGGGGAACCTGGCATGGAACAAGTCGCGGCTTATGGTCACCAGCTCAGGCTGGAGCGCATCCATTCCTACGCCATTTTGGAAGCGCTGGGAACGATGTGGTTGTACGGTCAGGAGATCAATTGGACTGCCTATTATCAACACGAAGAGCGAAATCGTGTGTCTTTGCCAACCTACGCCTTTGACTCGCAGGAATTTCCTGTGGATAAAAGTCTGTTCAACTTCGGGCAGTTCGCCAGCCGTCTTCAGCCCAGCGAGAGCAGCGCGGCGCACAGAAGGGAAGACATCCGTTCATGGTTTTACGTGCCTGCATGGGAAAGCTCTGCTTTGCCAGCCTATGCAGAAAAAGCGATTTCTAGCGAGGCGACCTGGCTCATTTTCCAGGATCAGGCTGGCTTGGGAGAAGCGCTGGCGAGCGAGCTGAAAGAGCGCGGCGCCACGTATATTATCGTCGAGCAGGCCGAGCGCTACCAGCGAGTGACGTCTGCCCACTATCGACTGAATCCGCAAAAGCCGGAAGAGTTGGACAGCTTGCTGGACGATTTGCAGACGGTACCGGATTGTATCAGCTATCTATGGACAGTGACACCGCCAATCGAACCGGAGCTGGCGGCCGTTGAGCCGAGCCAGCAGCAGTTTTTTTACAGCCTGTTGCAGCTTGCCCGGTACATCGGGAGCAAGGCTGGCAGCAAAAAGATGCGCTTGCAGATCGTGACGAACGGGCTGTATTCCGTTACCCAGGACGAACCAATCTGCCCGCTGAAAGGGGTCGTGCTCGGGGCAAGCAAGATCATTCCTTACGAATACCCCAACAGCAAAGTTTGCACGGTCGACATCGAGCTTCCAGCGGGCGGCAAGCAGACAGGTAACCATATGGCGCTGGCGGCGAATCTGCTTCGGGAATTTCAGTTTGATTTTCCGCACAAGCAAGTGGCGCTCCGCGGCAAAAGCAGGTGGATTGAAGCGGTGCGCGAGCCTGTGCTCGTGAAACAGCCGGAAAAGCTGCCGCTGCTCAAAGAAAAGCTCGTCTGCCTGATTACCGGGGGACTGGGCGGAATGGGCTTCGCCTTGGCGGAGTATTTGGCGAAGAGCTATCAGGCGCGGCTCGTCTTGATCGGACGCTCTGCTTTTCCGCCGCGCGAGCAATGGACGCAATGGATCGAGGACAAGCCCGATCATCACTTGTCCGGCAAAATTCGCACGATCCTGTCGCTGGAACAAGCCGGGGCGATGATCGACGTTTACAGCGTGGATATTTCCGATTATTCCGCCATGCAAAAGGTAGTTCGTGAGGCGGAGATGCGGTTTGGGCCGATTACTGGCGTTTTGCACACGGCCGGGGTTCCTGACTACGCAGGGGTAATCCAGCGCAGGACGAAGGAAATGACCGACCCGATCTTGCTGCCCAAAGTACAGGGAACGATCGTGCTGGATACGCTTTTTGCAGAACGCGCACTCGATTTCTTTATCTTGTTTTCCTCCATCGGCAACTACATTTACGGGCGCAAATTCGGTCAAGTCGGCTACAACGCAGCGAATGAGTTTTTGGATGCGTTCGCCGCGTATCGCTTGCAGAAACGGGCTGGCTACACAGCTTCGATCAACTGGAACGACTGGGCAGAGGTAGGGATGTCCGTCACCGCGATGGAAAAAAACCGCAGCATGAATCGGCAAGTCAACGAGCGGCAATTTGCCGAAGAGGCGATCTCGCCGCAGCAAGGGGTAGAAGTGCTGCGCTACCTTTTGGAAAACCAGTTTCACCGGGCCATCGTCTCTGTCCTTGAGCTTCCTGCTTTAATGGAAGAAAGCAATCAGCTCAGCGAAGAGTTCATCCTGGAAAAAGAAGCGGCAGTCGCCGTGCAGACTGAGCTGGTGCCCGCCAAAATCAATCGCGCAACGCTGTCCGAAGCCGAGCTGACAGAGATTATCGCGGACGTATGGCGCAGTGTATTGGGAATCGCAGCGATCAGGAGCGACGAGGACTTCTTCGCTCTAGGCGGAGACTCGCTGAAGGCGATCACGATGATTGCGCTTCTCTATAAAAAGCTGGATGTCAAACTGCCTCTGCCGACCTTTTTCAACAAGCCGACGATTGGCGAGATCGCCTGCTTTATCCGCGGGGCGGACCGGACAGATTTCTCGCAGATTCCCAAGGCGCAAGAAAAAGCGGGCTATCCTTTGACTTCCGGACAAAAACGACTGTATTTCCTCAGCCAAATGGAGGAAGCGAACAAGCAGTATAACAATATCATTGCGTTGCGCGTGAAAGGTTCGCTTTCCTACGAAAAATTGGAGCGATGCCTGAACGAGCTGATTCGCAGACATGAAAGCTTGCGCACCTCGTTCCAGCGCATTGATGGGGAGCTGCTGCAGGTCATTCACGAGCCGTTCCCGTTTCCTGCTGACTACAGAGAACTCAACGAGCCAATCCGCGATGCGCACATCGAAGCGTGGATACAGCCGTTTGATCTCGGCGTTGCTCCTGTATGGAAGGTGGGCATTTTCAAGGAAAGCGAGCAAAGCCACGTGCTCGTCTTCAACATTCACCATATCATCACAGACGGCACCTCCAACTCGATCTTGATTGACGAGTTTACGGCTTTGTACCAGCAGGATGGACAGTCTTCTGGACTTCCCGCTTTGTCTGTTCAATACAAGGATTACGCAGAGTGGCAGCAGGAAAAGACAACGCTCGCCGGACACCAGGCGGACCAGGAGTATTGGACCGGGATGTTTTCCGGCGAAATTCCGCTGCTTGACCTGCCGACGGACTTTTCCCGCCCGCCTTACAAAACGTATCGCGGAGGCATGGAGATGTTTTCCATCCCGCAACGCCAAGCCGACGAAATCAAGCGGATGGCCACGAGCCATGAAGCGACGCTGTACATGGTTTTGCTGGCGGCATGGAACGTTCTTTTGGCGAAGCTCGGCAATCAGGACGAGATTATCGTAGGGATTCCGACTTCGGGACGGAATCACAGCGATATTCAAAATGTGATCGGCATGTTCGTTCAAACGCTTCCGCTCAAAAGCACCGTACGCAGCGACATGACCTTTGCCGAGCTGCTGAACGCGATCAAAGGAAACATGTCCCACGCCCTGGAGCACCAAGACTATCCGTTTGAAGAGCTGGTCAGCCAGATCGAGCTTTCCCGGGACTTCGGGCGCAACCCGTTGTTTGATGTGATGTTCGCGTTTCAAAATGTCAGCCGTCAAGGGAGCGGTGAGAACCATTCGTCTGCCGGGCTGCAAATCGAGCCGTATTCGTTCAAAACAAACACAGCCCGCTTTGACTTGACCTTGGATGGCGAAGAACGGGAAGGCGAGCTGTTTTTTACCGTAGAGTACGCAAGCGATCTGTTTACAAAAGAAACGATTACCCGTTTTATCCGCTATTTCCAAAAGCTTTTGCAAGATGTGATCGCGCAGCCGCAGCAAAAAATGAGCCAGCTTTCCTTGCTGGATGCCGACGAGCGGGAGCGGCTAGTCAGCGGGTTCAATCAGACAGCAGGGGAATATCCCGAGCAACTGCTGGTGCATGAGCTTTTTGAAGCCATGGCCGAAAAATGCGCTGACCAGCCTGCGCTAACGTTCCACAACCAGACGATGACGTACCGTGAACTGGATGCGCGGGCCAACCAGCTCGCTCATGCGCTCAAATCGCATGGCGTCGGCGCGGGCCAGGTCGTCGCCCTCATCGCTACCCGATCGTGCGACATGACTGCGGGACTACTGGCGATCGGCAAGGCGGGCGGCGCGTATTTGCCTGTCGATCCGAGTCTGCCAGCCAATCGAGTCGCCTATATGCTTGCGGACAGCCGTGTCCGGGTCATTTTGACCAATACGACCGTGGAGGCAGCAGGCGAGCGGCAGGTCATTGACATGCGCGATCCTTACGTTGCGGCGCAGCCTCAAGAACGGCTGCCGCTGGAAAACAGCAGCACCGATGTGGCGTATTGCATGTATACCTCAGGCACGACCGGATTTCCCAAAGGAATTTTGATCGAGCACCGCGCCTTGATCAATTTCCTTCACGGCATGACCGATGTGCTTTCTTTCGGCGAAAACGAGAAGTTTTTATCCTTGACGACCGTTTCTTTCGATATTTTCTGGCTGGAGAGCATCCTGCCGCTGTTGACAGGCCATCAGGTGGTGATTGCCGATGAAGACTGCCAGCGAGATGTGCTCAAGCTGGCAAGCCTGGTCAGACGTGAAAAAATTACCGTGATGCAGACGACGCCATCGCGCTTGAAGTTGTTGCTGGCGGAGCCGGAATTGGCCGGGCAGCTCAGTCGCCTGCGCTACTTGCTGATCGGGGGAGAAGCTTTGCCGCAGCCGTTGGCAGATGCAGCCGTGCGACTGTTGCCGGAGGGTCGAGTCTACAACCTGTACGGTCCTACCGAAACGACCATTTGGTCCACGATTCAGGAAGTGGCGGCGACGCAGCCTGTGACCATCGGCAGACCGCTCAAAAATACTCAAGTCTATGTTCTAAGTCCAGAGCTGATGCCGCAACCTGTCGGCGTCCCTGGCCTTTTGTATATCGGCGGGCACGGTTTGGCCCGTGGGTATCAGAACAATCCAGAGCTGACCCGAGAGAAGTTTATCGACAACCCGTTTCGACCTGGCGAAAAAATGTACGCGACCGGAGACATGGCAAGGTGGACGCGGGAAGGCTTGCTCGACTATTTGGGACGAACCGATTTTCAGGTGAAAATACGCGGTTACCGGATTGAGCAAAGCGAAATCGAAAATTTGCTCGATGCCCATCCTGCTGTTGAAAAAGCCGTGGTGCATGTCCAGCAGGACGCTCAGCACGAACAGCTGCTGGTCGCGTACTATACGGCTGCCTATCCGGTAACGAGCCAGGAGCTGCGGGACTATTTGCGCCAACAGCTGCCGGAATATATGATTCCGTCCTTGTTCATGCCGCTTGCGCAGATTCCGCTGACCATCAACGGCAAAATCGACCGGAAGTCGCTTCCGGAGGTAACCGGGGTCGCAGCAGAGCAAAAAGAACTGGTCGAGCCGAGGGACGAAGTGGAAGCGAAGCTGTACGACATTTGGCGAAACGTGCTGCGCAGCGAAAGCATGAGCGTCCGCGACCGATTTTTTGAGCTGGGCGGAAACTCGATTCAAATCATGCAGCTCGTGTATGAAATCAACAACAGCTTTGCATGCTCTATGCAGTTCAAAGACTTTATCGAACTGCAAACAATCGAGGCGATTGCCGGTTTTATTCGCGAAGCGATCCACGAAGAGCGCGTAGCCGACTTGCCAACCCTGATACCGGAACCAAGCCAATTGCATGAACCGTTTCCGTTAACGAATGTGCAAATGGCCTATTATTTGGGCAGAAGCAGCAGCTTCGAGCTGGGCGGAGTCTCGACGCATTCGTATCAGGAGATTGTCACCAGGCTCGATATCTTGCGTCTCAATCATTGCCTGAATTTGTTGATCCGCAGGCATCCCGCGCTGCGCACGATCTTTTTGCCCGATGCCCGCCAGCAAATTTTGGCAGACATACCCGAATACGCTATCGACATCCGCGATTTGCAAGGATGCGACAAGGAAGAAAAAGCGGCGATTCTGGCAAAAGAAAGAGAGCGCATGTCCCATGCGATTTTCCGTCCGGGACAATGGCCGCTTTTTGAAATCAAAGCGTTTCGCTTGAACGGGCAAGAAAGTTTGCTGTGCATCAGCTTTGACTTGCTCATCATGGATGCGTACAGCCTGGAGATTTTAGGGAAAGAGCTGCAAAAGCTGTATGAAGGCGCTGCGGACGAGCTGGATGAATTATCGATTTCCTTCCGGGATTACATGATCGGCTACGAGCGACTGAAGACCAGCAGCTTGTATTTGCAGGACAAGGAATACTGGATGGCAAAGCTGGACGATTTTCCGCTGGCACCGGAAATCCCGGTGCAGGTGCAACCGTCCCACGTCAAAAACCCGTACTTCCAAAGAAAGTCGAAGCGATACGCCAAAGAAAGCTGGCAAGTTTTGAAAAAGGCGGCCCAGAAGCACAATTTGACTCCTTCGGCGGTTTTGTGCACGGCATATGCCGAAGTGCTGGCGAATTGGAGCAATCAACTGGACTTTAGCCTGAATTTGACCTTGTTCAATCGTCTGCCGTTGCACCCGGATGTGGATAAGCTGGTCGGAGACTTTACGTCCGTTGCGCTGGTCGAGGTACGGCTGCATCCAGCGGATACGTTCTGGGAGAAGGCAAGAAAAGTTCAGCAATCGCTGATGGAGGCGTTGGCTCATCGCCATTTTGACGGGATCGATGTGATGCGGGAGATCAGCAAGCAGCGAGAGTTGGGGAACAAGGCTGTCTTGCCCATCGTGTTTACGAGTGCCTTGTTTGAAAATGAAGACATTGTCCAGCAAGCGACTGACGATGCGGAGTACACATCCGAATGGGAAAGCGATACAAGCGGCATCACGCAAACTTCCCAAGTCTATCTCGACAATCAGGTGGCGCTCCTTGACGGAAACATCGTCATCAACTGGGACTACATCAGCGAGTTGTTTGACCCGGTGGTGATTGACACGATGTTCGCCCAGTACCTGACCCGGATCGATACGATCTTGAACGACGAGGCCGAAAAGGAGTTGCCTTCGGTATCCGTCAGTGACAGAGCTGCGATTGATGCGTACAACGATACGGCTGTGGACATTGCGAGCAAAACGTTGCACGGGCTGTTCGAGGAAACTGTGGCACAAACTCCTTTTGCCGTCGCAATCGAGGACGGCGAGACGCAGATCACGTACGAAGCGCTGAACGAGCGCGCAAACAAAGTCGCGAGCTGCTTGCGGCACATCGGCGTCGCTCCCGGCGATCTGATTGGCGTCATTGCCAAACGGGAAATCGCCACCTTTGCCTATTTGCTCGGCATTTTAAAAAGCGGCGCTGCCTATGTGCCGATTGATCCTGACTACCCGGCGGATCGTGTGGACTACATCCGCAGACACAGCCAATGCAAGCTCGTGCTTGAGTCTGACTTTTACGAGCGGAACGAGCTGGAGCATGCTGCAAAAAAATACGAGGCTGCGGCTGTTCAGCCGGAACAGTTGGCCTACGTGATCTACACCTCGGGAAGCACGGGCAATCCAAAAGGAGTCATGATTCGGCATGTAGCCGCCTGCAATACGATCCAAGATATCAATCAAAAATTCCATGTTGCCGCTCATGATCGGATTTTGGGCGTATCTTCGCTCTGCTTCGACTTGTCCGTCTATGACATTTTTGGCGCGTTTGCCGCCGGAGCGACACTCGTGCTTGTCAAAGACCAAAAGGATATGGCCCAGCTTGCCGACACGATTACGGCGAAAAACATTACGATCTGGAACTCCGTCCCTGCAATCATGGATCGCGTGGCAGCGGAGAAAAAGGAGCGCGGCGAGCAGCGAGATGAGCAGCTTCGTCTGGTCATGCTGAGCGGCGACTGGATTCCGCTCACGCTGCCGCAAGCGATTCGCGAAAGCTTCCCTGGGGCGGAAGTCATCAGCTTGGGCGGGGCTACCGAGGCATCCATCTGGTCGATCTACTACCCGATCGACGAGGTTGGACCCGAGTGGAAGAGCATTTTTTACGGAAAGCCATTAGCCAACCAGCAGTTTTACGTGCTCAACTCGCGGATGGAGCTTTGCCCGCTTTCTGTACCGGGCGAACTGTATATCGGAGGAAGAGGGGTTGCGGACGGTTACCTGCATGACGCCGAAAAGACCAATCGCTCCTTTGTTCATCATCCGCAATTCGGCTATATATACAGGACAGGGGATTACGGGGTGCTGCACCGCAACGGGCTGATTGAGTTTTTGGGCAGAAAGGACCAGCAGGTAAAAATTGGTGGATATAGAATAGAATTAGGAGAGGTAGAATCACGTCTGCTGCAAATCGACACGGTGAGAAATGCGATCGTGCTGGTGGCGGGAGAAGCAGACAAGCGATTGTATGCGTATCTCGTGCCGGAAACCGAACCGCACGACCGGGATGCTTTTATAAATGAGATCAGGAGCAGGCTTGCCAAAGCTTTGCCCGATTACATGATACCGTATCATTTTATCGTCGTGGAGCAACTGCCGCTGACGGCCAACGGAAAAGTGGATGTACAGGCTCTCTTGAAGCTGAAACCGACTGGCACGAGCACCGGAACGGCATACGTCGCTCCCCGCAATGAAGTGGAAGCGAGCATCGTCGCTGTGTTTCAGGAAGTTCTGGAGACTGATCGTGTAGGTGTGCTCGACAACTTTTTTGAGATGGGCATTCATTCGTTGCAGATCGGAATGATTAACAGCAAGTTGAAAGACGTATTTGCCAGGGAAATCCCGATCCTCGCCATGTTCGAGCACGCCAATATCCATGCGCTGGCTGCCTATTTGACAGCGGAAAACGACGACCAGCCAGACGAAGGACAGGAAGAGACGATCAACGTCCGCAACCAGGGAAGAGAGCGGATCAAGCAAAGAAATGCGAAAAGAAGGAGGAACTCTGAAAGTGAATAAAGCCGAACTGCTGCATTTTTATACGACATTTACTCCCAACACCGATCCCGGTGAATACGGCTATCTCTTTCATGAGTTGCCCCAAGGCTTGCCAGAGCTGTGCCGATTAATCAAGTGCCAATTGATCCATCCCACGATGATCAAAAAAGTGAGGCATTTGCTGACCGATTATACGCGCAATGAAGACGAGAAATTTTACAAGATCACGGAAATGCTGGAGGCTCTGGTCGAACGCAACGCAGATGGCCTCACGTTTGAACGTTTGCCAAGCGAGCGGCTGCTCATTTCTTGCCGCTTTCATTCGCTGCTGCTGATTTCCATGCTGCGCTCCCGGGGACTCCCGGTGCGCAGCCGGGTCGGCTTTGCCAGCTATTTGTCCGAGAACGGCAGGAAATATATCGATCACTGGATTTGCGAAGTGTGGGAAGAAGCCGAAAAACGGTGGATCAGGGTCGATCCCGATTGGGAACTCATCGATATTCAGGGCGATGAGTTCCTGATGGCGGGTGACGCGTGGCTGATGGCACGCGACAAAGAAATCAATCCCCAGCTTTTCGGGGTCAAAAAATCGTGGGGGATGCACTACATCCGCAACAACTTGTGCTATGACCTGAATGCCGTTCTTGGAAACGAGCTGTGCTACTGGGACTATCCTCCGCTTTGCCAAAAAGAGATGGACGAGCTGGACTGGGAAGAGCTGCAACTGCTCGATGAGATCGCTCTTTATTTGCAAGACCCCGATGAAAATTACGCACAACTGCAAGCGTTGTTTTCCGAGCATAAGTTCCTGCACTTCAAAAGATAGGGCAGTTGTTCGATTAAACTCTAAGCGGTGATACGAAGATGGATAAATTGAAGAAGTACATTTACGAGCTGGTCGCAGCCAAGAAGCTATCGGCCAAGGAAGCGACGGAATACATCACGAGCCTGCAAAAAGCAAGCGAAGCCAAGACTGACGAGATCGCGATTATCGGCATCTCGGGACGCTTTCCCAAGGCGAATACGGTACAGCAGTTTTGGGAAAACATTCGCTTGGGAAGAGAATGCCTCGACGACTTTCCTGTCCATCGCCGCGAAGATGGACAGGCGTTGTTTTCCGACCAGCGATTTGCCCATAAACGCTTTAAAAAGGCCGGATATTTGGACGAAATCAGCTTCTTTGATCCAGACATGTTTCGCATCTCGCCGAAAGAAGCGCTGTCCATGGAGCCTTATCAGCGAATCATGCTGGAGCTTGCCTATGAGACTTTGCTCAATGCCGGTTACGAGACGCGGGATATCATCGGCTCGAAAACAGGCGTTTTTATCGGGAAAGACCATGTGACAGGGATCGAGTACCGCCATTACGTCAGCCCGGATATTTTTAGCCTGACCGGCTCCTGGCCGGGGATTTTGGCGAGCAGAATCTCCTATGTCTACAATCTGAAAGGGCCGAGCATCGTCTTCGATACATCGTGCTCCTCCGGTTTGGTAGGGCTTCATTTTGCTTGCGAATCGTTGCGCAGAAATGAATGTGACATGGCATTTGTAGGCGGCATAAGCGGCCTTTTCTATTTTCCGCCAGTCAAGGAAGACGGGTCGCTGGATCAGGTCGAATCCGCCGAAGAGAAGATTCGGGCGTTTGACAAGGAGGCGACAGGCACCGTATGGGGCGAAGGGGGCGGAGGGCTGCTCCTGAAGCCGTTGTCAAAGGCGCTTGCGGACAACGACGTCGTGTACGCGGTCATAAAAGGCAGCGGGATCAACAACAACGGTCTGTCCAAAGGCATTACAGCTCCGAATGGCGAGGCGCAGGAAGAGCTTCTGAAAAGCGTCTGGAAGCAGGCGCAAATCAATCCGGAAACGATTCGTTACATCGAAGCCCACGGGACAGGCACGGTATTGGGCGATTCCATCGAGCTGCAGTCGATTATCAACGCCTTTCAAGCATTTACGTCCAAAAAGCAGTTTTGCGGGGTTGGCTCCGTCAAAACGAACATTGGGCACCTGGTGGGCGCTTCCGGGATTGTCTCTTTAATCAAAGCGGTCATGATGCTCCAGCACGGGGAAATACCGCCTTCGTTGCATTTCCAGTCGCCCAGCCCGTACATGGACTTGGCCAACTCAGCCGTCTTTGTCAATGACGTGCAGACCAAATGGCAGCAGCAGGATCATCCTGTCCGCATCGGAATTAATTCGTTTGGATTCAGTGGGACCAATTGCCATGTTTTGCTGGAGGAGCCGCCAAAGGCTGTCCGGCAAGCCAGTCACGGACAAGGCAGCTACTTGCTGGTTTTATCGGCGAGAAGCGAGCACAAGCTTCAGGAGCTGGCAAAAGAATACCAGCAGTTTTTGCTAACAAACCGGGACGTCGACCTGGGGGATTTGTGCTTTACCGTCAGCTCGTCCCGCAACCATTACTCCCACCGGGCCACGATTAGTTTCGACAGCTACGAGGATTTGCTGGAGAAGCTAAACGAGCTGAAAACGGCGAACAGCGTATCCGCGTGGACGGAAAACCCGGCGATCAGCTACCAAAGGCACGAGGTCGTGCCGGATAACAAACAAGCGGTCGAAGCGTGGGAAATCAGGGAACGAGAGAAAAAATCGTTAGATAGGCAAGCAAACGAAGCGATCAAGGAATGGCTCGGGAAGACTACTGACGGGAAAATGATCCGGGAGCAGGTTGCGTCGTTTTACATAAAGGGAGCGAGTATGGACTGGAAGCTGCTGTACCAAGGCGGCCGCAAGTTGTCATTGCCGGGAAATATACTGGAACGGCAAAAGTTTTGGCCTGTTGGCGTGCAGCCCAAGAAAGCAGAAGCAGAGCTTTTTTATCGTACTGTCTGGAAAGAAGAAGCTCTTGCCGACATGGACAACCAGCAGCCCGCTGCTCGCGATACCGTTCTGCTGATCGTCGATGCGGCAGATACAGCCAGTTGGCGGCCGCTTTTTTCGGAAAAATACCAGGCCAAGCGGTTGATTACGGTCGAGCTGGGAGCATGCTCTGCACAAGTGTCGCCGGACTATTTCCAAGTTTCGCGCACGCTTGAAGACATCGCTGCCTTCTGCACGCAGCTTGATTTTTCGTCACTGGAGCAAATTTTATTTATGTCCCCGGCTCTCGCTGAACTGCCGGAATCACGGACGGCGTTTCAAGCGTCCATGAATCAGACAGCAGGGTCGCTTTTGCTTTTCGCCAAAGCGCTGGCAATGACGGGGAAGCTGACAAAAGAACTGGATGTCGTCCTGATGACGCAAAATGCCCAGGCCGTGCAGCCGAGCGATGCGATCTGCGATCCTTTTCAGCATATGCTGGGCGGACTCGGGAAATCGATTCGCCAGGAAAACTACGGCTTGTCCATGCGCCATATCGACATCAGCCCGGACGGCTTCGAGCCTGAGCCGCTGTTCGCCGAGCTACAGCGGAAGGGTACGGATTACTCCGTAGCGCTGCGCCAGCACCGCCGCTACATCGAGATTATCGAAAGAGTGGCGGAGGCGGGTGCACAGGAAGACGCATTTACTGTCAAAGCGGGCGATGTGTTCCTGATTACGGGCGGCTTGGGCCAATTGGGAACGGAAGTGTGCAAATACCTAAGCCAGAAAAACAAAGTGAAGCTGATCGTGCTCGGCAAGACGATGCTGCCGGACAAAGAGACATGGCCAGCGGTAGTCCGGGAGCAGACAGACAAAAGTTTGGCGGATAAACTCAATGCGGTGCTGGCTGTGGAAGCGCTCGGCTCCACGCTGGACTATCACTGTGTAGACATATGCGACGAAGCAGACATGAAACGAACGATTCAGACGATCCGCCAGACGCACCAACGCCTTGACGGAATCATTCATTGCGCGGGCGTCGGCGTTGGCGATCTCGAAGATTTGGCGATGAGCGAAGTGGAATTTGAGCGCAGACATGCCGTGAAAACATACGGAAGCTGGCTATTGTACACCCTCACGCAGGGGATCGACACAGGATTTTACCTGTTCTTTTCCTCGGCGGTTTCTGTCACCGGGGGACGCGGGGCTATTGGCTATGCCACTGGCAATGCCTTTTTGGACGGCTGGGCAGAAGTGATCAAGCGGCAAGGCAAAAAAGTGCTTTCGATCAACTGGGCTACGTGGGAAGAGACGGCGGCAAGGCTCTCCATGCAAGAGGACAGGCACGTTTTCCGCTTCCTGCCGACCCATCAGGCGCTGCAAGCGCTCGACTACATTCTCCGCCGCCAGCTGTTCAAAACGATCGTCGGCCAGTTCAATCATGCCAACGAGCTTTTGGAGCTTTCGCACATCTGGCCGTTCCGTCTGGCGGATGACGTGAAGAAAGACGTGTTCAAGCATACGGCAAAACCGGGGCGCACAGCTGCTGCCGCACCTGTACCTGTGGCGCTCAAGGAGCAGGACGGATTTACAGCGACGCAAAAAGAGCTGGCGCAATTGTGGGCAGAGGTGCTCGGACTGTCGTCCATCAGCCTGTTCGATACGTTCCATCAATTGGGCGGCGATTCGATCCACGCTGCGCAATTGTACAAGCAATGGAACGAGAAGTACCCGGGCACGCTGCACGTCGCAGACCTTTATTTGTACCCGACCATTTTTGAACTGGCGAATTACTTGGACAGCCAGAAGGCGCCGGAACCTGCCACGCTTACAGTCGAGTCGATCCTGGAAGGGTACAAACAGAGCAAATATTCGCAGGAAGAGACGAAAAGACTGCTGGAACAGTGGACCGCTTTCTCCGCAGGCCAGACTGTGCCGTCTGAGCAAAAGGACGAGTACGCCATCATCGGCTATGCCTGCCAATTCCCGTTGGCGGAAAATGCCGAGCAGTTTTGGACCAATCTGACCGCGGGCATCAATGCCATCCGGCCGTTTCCCGCCTCCAGAAGAAAGGACACGGACCGTTATTTGAGCGCAGCCCAATCCTACTGTCAGGGCGGTTACCTGGAAACTATCGATCGGTTTGATTCTAGTTTCTTCCATATTTCGCCCAAAGAGGCCGAGCTGATGGACCCTGAACAGCGCCTGCTTTTGCAAAACGTGTATGAAGCTGTGGAAAACAGCGGGCTTGGCGGGAAAAGCCTGTTCGGGACGAAAACGGGCGTGTACATCGGCAAAGATACGACTGGACGCAATGAGTACAACAATATGATTGATATTCAGCATCCTTTGAAGGTTACCTCTGGCTCGACAGGGATACTGGCAAGCCGGATCGCGTATTTCCTCAACTTGAAAGGACCTTGCCTGGTCGTGGACACGGCGTGCTCTTCCAGTCTCGCAGCCATGTGCTTGGCTGCACAGGCTTTGAAGGCAGGAGAAATCGATGTGGCGATTGTAGCAGGCGTTTCTTTGGCGTACTTGCCTACCCAGCACAATTCGCTGATTGATTCCGCAGATGAAACGATACGCCCGTTTGATGCGCAGGCGAACGGCACGATGTGGGGAGAGGGAGTAGGCACCGTCGTGTTGAAGCGCATGGATCAGGCCGTGCGCGACAACCATCTGATCCACGCTGTCGTCAAAGGCTCGGCCATGAACAACAACGGAGCGTCGAACGGAATTACCGCACCGAATGCGGAAGCGCAGGAAAAAGCATTGATCGAGGCGTGGAAAGCAGCCGACATCGATCCGGAAACGATTTCGTATATCGAAGCGCACGCCACCGGAACGAGATTGGGCGATCCGATCGAGATGAAGGGCATCGCCAACGCTTTCCGCAGATTCACGGACAAAAAGCAATTTTGCGGGGTAGGTACGGTAAAAGCCAATATCGGCCACCTGGTAGGAGCGTCGGGGATGGCTTCGGTCATCAAAATGATTATGGCCTTCAAGCATGGACAATTGCCTCCGGTCGCAAACTTCCAGCAGCCGAATCCATTTATCGAATTTGCGGATTCCCCCGTTTACGTCAACGACAAGCTGCAGGATTGGACCGCAACGGAGTCGCCGCGTCGATGCGGCATCAGCTCGTTTGGGTTCAGCGGGACGAACTGCCATGTTTTGCTGGAAGAGCCGCCTGCCGCCCCTGTGCAGAGCGAGGACAAGCAAGGCTGGCACCTGCTGGCTTTGTCGGCGAGAACAAAAGGCTCCTTGCGTGCGCTAATCAGCCGCTACGCCAACTATCTCAACGAGACGACTGCGGTCGATGTGCAAAATTTGTGCTATACAGCCAATGCGACTCGCGGACATTACGAGCACAGGATCGCGATCTTGTTCCGCGACCAGGCCGAGCTGCGGGAAAAATGCCAGTACGCGGATGCGACAGGGCTGGAAAATAGGCAGCAGGCCGCCGAGCAAGGGATTTTGTACAAGGTGAGCCGCGTCATCCTTGACCAAAATGATCCCTCTGAACACGGACTGCTGGAGGAAGAAAAAGTAAAGCGGACGGCGATTGCGGAAAGGACGATCCAGCAATACAAGGAAATCGGGACAGCTTTTGCGCTGGACAGCCTGCAAAACATCGCTGCCATGTACACAGACGGGGCAGATATCCAGTGGCAGCGCCTGTATGAAAAAGCGCAGCATCGAATCATCGAATTGCCAGCCTACCCGTACGAGTCGGTTCGGCACTGGATCGGGGCGCAAAACCACGAAGGTGCTACGCGAGCAGATGTAACTTATCGCCTGCAATGGGTGCGCGACGACAAAGCGAAAGCGCCGTTGCGGCAAGCTGGCGCGAAAAAGGGCACGTGGCTGTTTTTGAGCGGAACGGGCATCAGGAGTCATCAGTTGCTCCAGGAGCTGCAAGCGCGGGAAGCGGATGTCATCGAAGTTGCTTTCGGTGCTGCTTTTCAAAAAGGCAGCGATCATCGATACGAGGTCGGCTCGGCGGACGATTTTTCGCGTTTGCTGCAAGAGCTTGCGCATCGGGACATTCGCCATATCGTCCACTGCATGGGCGTGACGGAGGAGAAGCTCGCGTGTGCGGACGACTTTCATGAGTGGGAAAACCGGAGCGTCTACAGCTTCTACCAGCTTGTGTGCGAGCTGTTGAAACAGTCGTATCACCAGGAGATCAGCCTGTATCTGTTGGGCGACCACGCGTTTTCCGTAACCAGGCAGGAAGCGGCCTTGAAGCCGCAGCATGCCGTTTTGTTTGGCATGGCAAAAGTGATCGCCCAGGAGTACCCGCAATGGAAATGCCGCTGCCTCGATCTCGATAGCGCTACTTCGCCGTCTACACTTTGGCATGAGTTGGTGTCGGAACAGGAAGACTTCCAGGTGGCGTATCGGGAAAATGTCCGGTATGTCGAACGATTGGAAGTGCAGACGCTGCAACAGGCAGAGCGTCAGGACATATCGATCCGGGAAAACGGCGTCTACCTGATTACGGGCGGACTTGGCGACATCGGGCTTGCAGTCGCTCACTATCTCGCTGGGAAGCGGCCAGTACACCTGTGCTTGCTCGGCAGAAGTGCTTTTCCTCCACGCGGACAATGGGCGGAAATCGTCCGGGAACAGCCTGATTCCGCACTAGCGGGCCAGATCGAACAAATCCGCAGCCTTGAGGAAAAGGGAGCCTCTGTAGAGGTGTATACGGTTGATGTGGCTGACGAGCGCAGGCTGGCAGCTGCTTTGGCCATGATTCGCCAGCAGTACGGGGCGATCCATGGCGTTTTCCATTGCGCGGGTGTGGCTGGTGAAGGTCTGCTTATCAACAAAGGGCAAGCCCAAATAGCTCACGTGCTCGATCCAAAGGTCGTCGGCACCTGGCTTTTGGATCGTTACACCGAGCAAGACAACCTCGACTTTTTTGTCCTGTTTTCCTCTGTGACCAGCTTGCTTGGCGGGCTTGGACAGGCTGATTATACGGCTGCCAACGCTTACTTGGACGCTTTTAGCGATTACAGGCACGCCAAAGGCCAACGGAGCGTGACGATCAACTGGCCTGCCTGGAACGAGACTGGCATGGCGGGGAGATACCGCATTCAGAAAGAAGCTTCGCCGTTTCACGGCATGCATCCGGACCAAGCGATCGAGATTTTGGATGCCGTTTTAACGAGAAAACTTGCGCGCGTAATCGTCGGCGAGCTGAACGAGGCGCATTTTCAGACGCACAGCTATCACTTGCCGTTTTCGATTTCGCCGGAAATCAGCAGCTTGTTCACACAGACGGTTGCTGCGCAGACGACGGAAGTCCAGCCGCTTGTGCCGATATTGAGCGGGCGAAACGACCACAGATACAGCGCTGTAGAAACGCAACTGGCTGCTGTTTGGCAAAAAGTATTGGGGATACCGGAAGCGAATGTGTACCAGTCTTTTCAGGAGGCGGGAGGAAACTCCATTCTCGCGACGAGTCTCGTCAAGGAAATCGAGCAGTTGTACCCGGGGCGGATCAACATCGCCACGCTGTTCGCCTATCCTTCGATTGCCAAAATGGCGGAGTATCTCGAAAACAAAGACAAGCCGAATGCACACGAACCGTCCCGCAAAGTCGGAGAGAGCGAAAGTGTTCCCTTGCAGGACAAGCTGAGCGACTTTATCAAGGGCGATGTTTCGATGGAAAACATATTGGACTACCTAGACAAGAAAGCGTGGGGAGAAGAAGATGAGTAGCCGAAAAGAGATGAATGACAGCATTTTGCAGTTGCTGAAATCGGGACATCTCAATCAGGAAATGGCGATTTCCATGTTGGAAAAGCTGAATCGCAGTCCAGAGCGAAAGCACCGTCAGGACATTGCCGTCATTGGAATGGCCTGCCGCTTCCCCGGAGCAAGCAATCCCCAGCAGTTTTGGCACAATTTGGTCCAGGGGGTAAACAGCATCGGGTATTTCCCGGAAGAGCGGTTGCACGATTTATCCGGCTTCGTTCCAGAGCTGGAAGAGCTTTTGGCAAACGCCAATCATCAAGCTGGCTACTTGGATCAAATTTCCTGCTTCGATCACTCTTTTTTCCATATCGGACACAAAGAAGCGATGGCGATGGAGCCGTATCAGCGACTGTTTCTTGAGACGGCCTACCATGCGATCGAGGATGCCGGGTATGGGGGAGCCAGACTGAAACATTCCAACACGGGCGTATTTGTCGGATTGGAGACGGCCTACCAGTCTCATTACCGCTCCCTGCTGCAAAACGAAGATATTTCGTCGCTTGTCGGTTCCCTGGTAGGACTTTTGTCCAATCGGATCTCGTATTTTCTCGACTTGCGCGGGCCTGCTTTCGTGCTGAACACAGCGTGCTCATCGGGGCTGGTCGCCTTGCATCAGGCGTGCACGGCTCTGGCGAACAACGAGTGTGAAACGGCGCTGGTCGGCGGGGTGAATCTGATGGTCATTCCGCAAGTGACCGGAAAGCTGCACGATTTGGAGACGTCCGATGGAAGAGTGAAGGCTTTTGACAAAAATGCCGACGGAACGATCTGGAGCGAAGGAATCACAGCGCTCATGCTCAAGCCGTTAGCGAAGGCGCGGGAAGATCGCGATCCCGTCTATGCGGTTATCAAAGGAAGCGGCGTCAATGCAGACGGCGCTTCCAACGGCTTGACCGCCCCCAATCCGGATGCCGAGACGCAACTGTTTTTGCGCACGTGGGAAAAAGCCAAAATCGATCCGCTGTCCATCTCCTATATCGAAGCGCATGGCACAGGCACGCTGTTGGGCGATTCGATCGAGTTGCAGGCGATCAACGACGCGTTTCAACAAGCTGCGTCCCGGCCTCATGTGTGCGGGGTCGGTTCTGTCAAGACGAATATCGGCCATACCGTTGCCGCATCAGGTCTGGCTTCGCTCATCAAAGTCGTGCTGGCTCTCCGGCACAAAAAAATTCCTGC
Organism: Brevibacillus sp. HD3.3A; assembly: GCF_013284375.2. Taxonomy (NCBI): domain Bacteria; kingdom Bacillati; phylum Bacillota; class Bacilli; order Caryophanales; family Paenibacillaceae; genus Brevibacillus; species Brevibacillus sp. HD3.3A. Next base: position 3,258,070 of record NZ_CP085874.1, on the reverse strand, counting down.
TACGCTGCACTATCAGTCTGCAAACCCTTTTCTCGATCCGCAAAACGCTGCGGTCGAAATCGTCGCCGAGCTGAGAGACTGGAAAAGAGCGGATGGGGAGGCACTGCTTCGTGCCGGGGTCAACTCGTTTGGCTTCAGTGGAACCAATTGCCATGTCGTCGTGGAGGAAGCGCCGGAAAGCGACCGTCTGGAAGCGGAGACAGAAGCAGAGCTTTTGCCGCCAGTTCATCTTTTGACGCTCTCCGCCAAGAGCAAGCCAGCACTGGTTGAATTGCTGAAATCCTACCATTCCTATTTGCATACGCATCCATCAACCAATCTTGAAGATCTTTGCTATACAGCAAACACAGGCAGAGGGCAATACGAGAACCGGATCGCGTTCGTGTTCCAGTCCGAAGAACAATTGCTGCAGCAGTTGCGCCAGGCAGATTTGTCCCAAGCAGAAGCAGCGAGAGACAAAGGAATTTACCTCTATCTGCGTGCCGAATCCAGCCGTGACGGCGGCAATCCCGCCAGCTCTTTTGCTGTCCCGGACGTGTCGGCCACGACCGACCGTGACGGCTGGCAGACGAGAGCGTCACTGGAAAAGCTGGCGGAGCAATACGTCGCGGGGATGTCGATCCCGTGGGAGCTGGTGTACCGTCAACCGCGGCAAAAGCTGAACTTGCCTGTGTATCCATTTGACAAAATCAAAATCTGGCCAAAAGCGGACAAACAAGCGAACGGCTCCGTGCCAAACGCAGCGGGAAGCAGCGCGCTTGCGAGCGAAGCGCCATCCGTACTACCCGCAGCCGAGCATGCTCTTTATCAGCGCATCCAGTGGGTCCCTGCCGAGCCTTTCTCCGCACAACCGGAGAGAACAGAGAATGTGCTGGTCATTACCGACTCTACCGATTGGGGCTACGAGCTGGCCGACGCCATCGCTGCGCGCAGCCAGCATGTCGTTCATGCCCGGCTGACGACGACAGCCTATCGTCAGGAGAACGCCTCCCGGTATGGACTGGCATGCTCGCAAGCCGATTTTGACCAGCTCATTCGCGATACAAGCCAGGCAGCACTCAGCAAAGTCGTCTTCGCTGTCGCCGTCGGAAAAACACCCGACTATGAACATGCCGATGCCGGGCAGCTTTTGCACGCGCTGTTTTATTTGACGAAAGCATTAGGAAAAACTCGCTCTACTCCAATCGAGCTCGTCCTGGTCGGGAAAAACGCGCAGCGAGTCCTGGCTGACGATGTCAGCGTCCAGCCGGAATTTGCTGCCTTGTTTGGGCTGGGAAAAGTCATTCGGGAGGAAAACAGCGGACTGCCTTGCAGGTGCATCGACTTCGATGATGCTACAACTGTCAGCGATATCGCGGCGGAAGCTTTGGGAAGCACCGGACATTATCAGATCGCGCATCGTGTTGGTCAAAGATACTATCCCCAGCTGGCGCCGTTGGACTTGTCAGCGGTTGACGACAGCGGCCTGCGCTTCAAGGAGCAAGGCGTGTACGTCATTACCGGCGGCACGGGCGGAATCGGCCTGGAGCTTGCGAAGCATATTGCCCTCACGTACAAGGTAAAGCTGGTTCTCATCAGCCGCACCAAATTGCCCGAGCGTTCCTTGTGGGACGAGTTCAGCCAGCACGAGCAATGGGGCAAGTTGCTGCATCAACTGAAAAGCTTGGAGAGCAACGATTCCCAGGTGTATACATACAGCGCCGATGTAGCCAACCGCGATGAGATAGCCTCGGCCATACGCGACATCTACCGCGTCCACGGAAAAATCGACGGCATCATTCACGCCGCAGGCTTGCCGGGAAGCGGCATGCTCGTGGACAAGAACGAAGCGGCATTTTCGGCCGGGCTGGCTGCGAAAATTAGCGGGACAGAGCATCTGCATGCGTTGACGCGCGAAAATCCGCCTGAGTTTCTCGTTTTGTTTTCGTCCATCGCGGCGGTAGTCGGGGGCATTTACCTGGGGGATTACGCGGCGGCCAATAGCTACCTCGATGCTTTTTCCGGAGTCGCAAGCTCGCCTACGCGGATCATCACGATCAACTGGACGACGTGGATGAATACAGGCATGGCAAAACATTCGGGCGCCAGCCTTGATGCTGCTTTTCGCTCCATTTCGCCTCGCCGGGCGATCAAGGCATTCGAGCAAGTCCTGCACAAGAACCTGACAAGCGTCGTCATCGGGGAAATCAATACGGACAATGACTTGTTCTGGAACAACGCGCTGCCGATCGCACTGGCTCCCGAAATTCGGGCGAAGATCAAATTGCCGGAGGTCGAGATAAACGTAGAGCTGACGGGCAGAGCCGATGACACCTATACCGATCTCGAACAGCAGATTGCACAAATCTGGGGCAACGTCTTCCGCATGCCGACCATCGATATTCACGATCATTTTTACGAACTGGGCGGAACCTCGATCATGGGCATCAAGATTGCCAATCGGATCAACGAGCAATGCCAGGTGACCTTGTCGGTACAGGATGTGTTTACGCATTTGACCATTCCCGATTTGGCCGAGTTTGTCCGGCAGAAGCAGCAGGAACGCAGCGGGGGAGAAGCAGCCAAGCCAAGAGAAGCGGTTCCAGACAAGCGGGTCATGCCGCTGTCGCACGCGCAGAGACGCATCTGGTTTTTGCAAAAAATGACTCCTGAGCTGGTCGCCTACAATCTGCCGTTTATTCGCACGTATGAGATGGCGATTGACGTCGCGCTTCTGGAACGGGCTGTCGCTTATCTCGCTGCCCGACACGTCATGCTGCGCACACGATTTACGCTCAAAGACGGAAGTCCCGTGCAGGAAGCGTTGCCGGAGTACCGTCCGACTATCCAGGTGATGAATCTCACTGAACAGACAGACCAGGCGCTTTTGCTGGAAAAAAGCATCCACGAGCAAAAAATGAAGCCGTTCGATCTGGAGTCGCCTCCGTATCGCATCTATCTTTACCAGCTTGCCAAGGAGAGGTTTTGCCTCTACGTCAATTTTCACCATATTCTTACGGACGGCTGGAGCATCGATATTTTTTACCGGGAGCTGTTCGGCGTTTACCAGTCGTTTTTGCAGCAGCAGTCGCCAAGGCTGGCCGAGGCGAAGCACGATTACTTTGACTGGATTGCCGCACAAAAAGACTGGGAAAACAGCGGGGAGTTCACGGAGCACGAAAGCTACTGGCTGAACGAACTGGCGAAGCCGTTGCCGACGTTGGCGTTGCCTGCTGACAAAAAGCGTCCTTCCGTGCAAACGTACAACGGCAGCTATTACAAGTTCGAGATCGGCGGCGAGCTGTATGAAAAGCTCAAGACCCACACGGAGCAAGAGCAGATTACGTATAGCAATGTTTTGCTGAGCGCCTACTTCCTGTTGCTGCACAAGCTGTCGCAGGACGAAGACATTATCGTCGGTGTGCCTACTGCTGGAAGAAACCAAAAGAAATGGGAAGAAGTAGTGGGGATATTCATCAACACTTTGTGCATTCGCGTTTCTTTCAAGGACATCTCCACGTTCTCACAGCTGCAGCATGTCGTACAGCAAAAGGTTTGGGCGGCGATCGACAAAGCGCAATACCCGTTTGATCTGCTGGTGGAAAAGGTCAATCCGGAGCGTGATTTGGCGAGAAATCCCGTCTACAATGTGCTGTTCCAGTTTTTTGACAAGCTGCATCTGGAAAATGACGGGATCAGTCAGTTTGAACTGAGTTGCCTCGCGAAGGAAAGCGATCAGCGAATCGAGATTTCCTTTGAGTACAATTCGGACTTGTATACGGACAGCACGATCCGGCAGTTTGCCCGCTTTTTCCTGCACATACTCGCACAAGTGACAGAGCGCCCGGAAATCCCGCTCAAAGAAGCGGCCCTGCTGACTGGCTCAGAGGCGGAGGAGCTGCTGCACCGTTTTCAAGGGGCGCAGATGGACTGGCAGGAGCCTCTGCCGATCCACAAGCAGTTTGAAGCCCAGGCGCAAAAAACGCCGCATGCGATCGCGCTAGTATGCGAAGACGAGCAAATGACGTATCAAGCGTTAAACGAACAGGCCAATCAGCTCGCCTGGCTGCTCATACACAAGGGCGTCGGCAAAAATGTGCCCGTCGGTATTTTGGTCGACCGAAGCTTCCAGACAGTCGTGGGCATTTTGGCGATTTTGAAAGCGGGTGGCGCCTACGTGCCGCTCGATCCAGGCTATCCCGAGGAGCGCATTGCTTACATTCTCGCGCACAGCGGAGCCAAGCTGTTGCTGACCGAAAATCGCTTGCTGGAAAAAGCGGGGCGAATCGGACAGGAGCAACAGATCGAGCTCGTCAATCTGAGCCTGTTCCAAGAGGACTATGCTGCAAGCGCGATGGATGCCGCTCGCCGGGAGCAAGCACTGTCCACGTCCAATCCGCCGACAACGAGCAGCGGAGCTGACTGGATGTATATCATGTACACTTCTGGTTCAACAGGCAAGCCAAAAGGCGTGCTGGTTACCCATGCCAACGTCCATAATTTTTTGGCGTGGAGCATAGCTGACTTCCGGCTCCGGGCCGACGATGTGTTCATGCTGGTCACCTCGATCAGCTTTGATATCTCGGTCTTTGAACTATTCGGGGCGCTGTTGAGCGGAGGGCGTCTTTGCATCTTGACGCAAGACAGGCTCAAGGATATGGACCGATTGCTGGCGTACATGGAGCAGCAGCAGGTCTCGATCTGGCATTCGGTACCGAGCTTGATGGTGCAGCTCACGACTTATTTGAAAGCCAACAAGGAGCGGCATGGTCATTCCTTCGTGCTGCCATCGATCAGACACGTGCTGCTGGGCGGAGAAGCGTGGAGCTTTGCCTTGGCCAAACAAGTACGGCAAGTGCTGCCGTCCGCTGACATTCGCAACATGTACGGACCGACCGAGACGACGATCTGGGTGTCCAGCTACCAAGTGGAGCCAGAGGCAGACGCAGAGGCTCCGTATGGGGCTGTGCTCATTGGCAAACCGATTGCCAATAATCAAATCATGATCTTGGCGCCGGATGGCAACGTTTGCCCGCCGGGAGTGATCGGTGAAATTTACGTAGCCGGGCAAAATGTGACCAGCGGCTACTTCCAGGACGAGGAACGGACGAGTCAAGCATTCATCCAGCGAGCCAGCGGCCAGCTTTGCTACAAAACAGGCGATCTCGGTCGTTACTTGCCGGATGGCAACATCGAATTTATCGGCAGAAGAGATCAGTTGGTAAAAGTGCGCGGTTACCGTATCGAGCTTGGCGAGATCGAACATGCGCTCCGGGATGCGGCGGCGCTGCAACAGATCGCCGTGACGACGGTAAAAGACGGGGAGACAAGCAAAATCGTTTGCTACTACACAGCAGACAGGCCGCTCCCGATGGGTCAATTGAAGGAGTACGCGCGGAAAAAACTGCCGGAATACATGGTTCCCGCCCAATTTTTCCACGTCGAGCAGTTCTGGTTGACCCCGAACGGCAAAATGGACTGGAAGGCAATGGAGCAGCATTGCCAGTATGCAGAGGCCAGCCCTCTGTTTGCAGAAGCCCGGGATGAGGTCGAGAAAAAGCTCGTGGAAATCTGGAGAAAGCTGCTTGGCGCGCCTAACATCGGGATTCACGAAAACTTTTTTGATATAGGTGGAAACTCCTTGCTGATCGTGCAATTGCAGGAGCTGATCCAGACGGAGCTGTCCCACGACATGTCGATTGTGGAGCTTTTCCAATATACGACGATCGAAAAGATTGCCGAGCAGATCAAAGCAACTGCCGTGAACCGTTCAAGCGTGGAAGCGGGACAAAAAAGAGCAGAACTGCGAAAAAGACGAAGAACCATGCGAAGCTAAGGAGCCGTTTGGGGGAAAGGAAAATCGCGATGGAAAATGCTCATGCGCTCAGCGAGAAAATCGCCATCATCGGCATGGCGGGAAAATTTCCGCAAGCGGAAAACATTCAGCGGTACTGGCACAATCTGGTCGAAGGCGTGGAAGGAATCCGCTTTTTCACAAAAGAGGAGCTGTTGGAGTCGGGCGTAGACCCGGCTCTGCTCGATCGGCCGGACTATGTGCCGGCTTGCGGTCAACTGACAGAGATCGAATGGTTTGATGCAGCCTTTTTCCAATATACGCCGCGAGAAGCGGAAATCATTGATCCCCAGCAGCGCCTGTTTCTGGAAGCTGCCTGGAATGCGCTGGAGGATGCCGGACAAAGCGTGTCGCAGCTTGACGGAGCGGTAGGCGTATTCGCCGGGATCGGGGCGAACAAATATTTGACGCATGTGGTCAGCCGTCCCGACTTGCTGCGCATTTTGGACCATCGCCAAATCGAGGTCGGAAACGACAAAGATTTTTTGACGACACGCGTTTCCTACAAATTGAATTTGACTGGCCCGAGCTTTTCTGTACAGACGGCTTGCTCCTCCTCGTTGGTGAGCGTGCACCTGGCATGCCAGAGCTTGCTGAACGGGGAGTGCGACATGGCCTTGGCGGGAGGCGTGTCTGTCCAGTTTCTCGGCAAGCATGGCTATTTGTACAAGCAAGGGGGCATCGAATCGCCGGATGGACACTGCCGCTGCTTCGATGAAAAAGCGGAAGGAACTGTCTTCGGCGATGGCGTGGGCGTGATTGTGCTCAAAAGGCTGGATGAGGCCATCCAGGACAAGGATCATATTTACGCAGTCATTAGCGGTTCGGCCATTAACAACGACGGCGCAGGCAAAGTGGGATACACCGCTCCCGGGTTCGAGGGCCAGATTCAAGTCATTTCCGAAGCGATGGAAGTGGCCGGAGTGACTCCGCACGAGATTGGCTATGTGGAGGCACACGGCACAGGAACGAAATTGGGGGATCGGGTAGAGATGGCGGCCCTCAAGGAAGTTTTCAAGGAGCGCGATCCGGCCGATCCATGCTACATCGGATCGGTCAAAGCGAATGTGGGACATCTGAACACCGCTTCCGGCATCGCTGGCCTGATCAAAACCGTTCTCGCCATCCACCACGAAACGATCCCGCCGCTCTTGCATCTGCAAAAGCCGAATCCGCAGCTCGAATTGGAGAACAGCCCGTTCCGGTTGAATAACACCCCGGTGAGCTGGCGTGCGGAGGCAAGCAAAAGGGTGGCTGGCGTCAGCTCGTTTGGCATCGGCGGGACCAATGCGCACGTAATTGTCGAAGCGCCTCCAGCGATGCACTTCCGGGAAGAAGCGAACGAGTGGCAACTGCTGACGATTTCGGGGAAAACAAGTGCGGCGAGACAGCGCAACTATGAAAATGTGCTCGCTTTTCTGCGGGAAAATCCGCAAATTAACCTCGCACAAGTAGCCTACACGCTGCAAACAGGCCGGGAGTCGTTCGATTTTCGCGGGATTGTCCTGTGCCATGGGCAAGAGGCGCTTGCCCATCCAGAGAAGCTGCGGTTCGTTTGCAACGAGATAGAGGGGAGCGCGGAAGAGAAGGCGGTCGTTTTTGTCTTTTCACCAGCAGGGAGCGCCACGCATGGCGACTTGTATCAGCAAATCCCTTTCTTGCGGGAGCAGATGAATCAATGCTTCCGGTTCGCGGAACGCATGTTTCGGCTGGATGCCAACGCGATGCTGGACAATGATTCGCCCCATGGCACAATCGCACTGTTCATCCTAGAATACTCGCTGGCGCAGCTATGGCTTCACTGGGGAGTGGCGCCAAAAGCGATGGCGGGGGATTGGCTCGGGGAGTACGTCAGTGCGTGTCTCGCAGGCGTTTTGGCTTGGGAAGACGCTTTGCAGCTGCTGTTTTTCCGCGGGGATTTCCATGCAGACATCGCGCTTGCTCAACCGACGATTCCGTTCTTGTCGAATCGAAGCGGCACGTGGATAACGGAAGAACAGGCGACCTCCTTGGACTATTGGCGGGAGCTGCTCGGCTTTTCCGGTCAAGGGATGGATGTCGCCAGCTTGCCTGCACTTGCCCAGGTGAAAAAGCCCGTGTTTCTCGAAGTCGGTCCAGGGAACAAGCAGCTTGAACGGCTGGCAGCAAGCGAACAGTTCCACTCCGCGCCATTGCTGCCTTCCTTGCCTGCTTCCACGGAAAGCGAATCCGCCTGCAAAACGCTGCTTGGCTCGTTAGGGCGACTGTGGCTGTACAAGGCGAGCATCAACTGGAAAAACGTCCATGCGCCACAGCACCCGCGCCGACTGCCTTTGCCGACGTACGCTTTTGACAGGCAGTATTACTGGATTGAGCGATCGTTCGCAGCGCCTGTGGACACATCTGGCAGCGAAAAGCGGCTGTCTCCATCTGCGCTTCTGATCAAACAGGGCGACCAGTTCATCCGGGACGGACAGGCCAGCTACACGCTAAATGCGCTCCAGATGCGGCAACTGGAAGAACTGCTGGCGAGCTTTTCTACTGACTCTCCCGCAGAAAAGCTCGCACCGCTCGTCAGCGCTTCGGCTCCCGCGCAGCCGCCGCGTCAGCAGCGACAGGAGGACATGGCCGCGTGGCTGTGTACCATTTTAGAGGAACTGCTCGGCAAAAAACCAATCGGCGTCCATGACGACTTTTTTGACCTGGGCGGCGATTCCGTGACGGCCATCCAGTTCGCTTCGCGGTTGAAAGAACAGCAGATTGAGATTGCCTCCGATCTGCTGTTTGATTACTCGACGATGGAGGAATTGGCGAAGCAAATTCGACTGGAAAGCGACAGCCAGCCGTCGACGGAAGCAGTGGCGGGGGAAGACCTGACCATACAGGAGCAGCAGGCGAGGCAGATCAGCCTGGAAAGCAACAGCGAATCATCCGGGAACGCTCTGCCAGATGTCACGCCAGGCACGCTGTTTTTCAGCATCGGTCAGGCCGATCAGGAAATTTTGCGGGGTACAGTGGATGCGCAAGAAGTGGAAAGCGTCTATCCGCTGACCTTCATGCAGCTGCTTGTCTTGAACCACAATATTCTTCACGCCAGACAAGGCACTGTCAACGTGCTCTCGTTCCCGATTGCGGAGGAACTGAGGCTCCACGATTTCCGGATGGCCTGGCAGAGAGTGATCGACCGCCATTCTGTGCTGCGAACCGGGTTTATCTGGAGAAGGATATCCAACCCGGTGCAATTCGTGAAAAGACAAGTAGAGGTTTCTATCGACGTGCTTGATTGGACAAAACTGTCTGAGGCAGAGCAGCAGCGCGCTTTGGGCGAATGGATTGCAGAGGAACGACAACAAAACTTCAAGGTGGATGAAGTTCCGCAGATGCGTTTCCAGCTCATCCAATACAGCAAGGCAAGCTATCAATTTGTCTGGACCTATCAAAATTCCCTGTTTGACGGCTGGAGCATGAATCTCATTTTGCAGGAAGTATGGGCAAACTATCAGCTTGGCGAATCGCTCATCAGCGAGCCGCACATGCAGGCGACTCCTTTCCTCGACTATGTGAAGTGGCAAAAACGGCAGGATGACCAGGAAGCGAAGCGTTTTTGGACAGAGGAGCTAGGCAAGTTCCGCTATCAGGAGCAGTTTGTGCAGACGACACCAAGCCAGCGAAACAGCTACGTGAGTGCTGTGAAAAGTGTTGCCCTTGCGCAAGACGAGGTCTATACTGTAAGAGAATTTTCCAGAAAGAACCAATTAACGATAAATACGGTAGTCTTAGGTGCGTGGGGATTGGCGCAAGCGCGCTTGTTCGCACAGCATGACGTGCTGATCGGGATGATTACATCGGGACGGGTCCCGGAAATCGAGCAAATGGACAAAATGGTCGGATTGTTCACAAACAGTCTGCCAGTCCGGCTGACCTACAGCGACACCGATCAGGTCAAAGCGTGGTTTGTCGCCTTGCAGAAAAAAATCGTGACCATCAGGCGCTACGAGTACATTACGTTGCAGCAAATTGCCCAGTGGTCGCAAATCCCGCTCGATTTTTTGCAAACGGTGATCAACACGCGAAGCCTCGTGTATACGCATTTCCCGTTTCAGGGGCAAGCTGGCGAGCAAAGGCCGTTTCAAGCCGAGAGCAGCGGTCAACTCCATCTTCCGCTGCGCCTGTTTGTCAACCCGGGAGAGGAACACTTTACGATCCGGGCCGAATACGACAGCAACCAATTTGCCCACGACACTGTCGCGCAATTGTTGGACGAAGTGAAACGTCTGCTGGTGGCTATCCCCAGCGCTGACGGAGTCGCCGATTTGTGGGCAGAGGCAAAAAATCAGATAAAGTAGGGCGCATGCCACGTAGGAGAATGATTAACGATATGAAAATTGCCATTGTCAATGGACCGAACATGAATCTGCTCGGATTGCGGGAAACCGGAATTTACGGGACCGTCACCTGGAAGCAAATCGAGGACAGGCTGAACAAACTGGCTGGTGAATGGCAAGTGGACGTCCTCTTTTTTCAATCCAATCACGAAGGGGAAATTGTCGATTTCATTCAACAGCAACTGCATGCCCTGGACGGTGTGGTTATAAATCCGGCGGGTTTCTCCAAGACCGGATACTCAATACTGGACGCGTTGACCGCAGTCGGCATTCCCTATGTCGAGGTGCACATGTCCAATATTTTTGAACGGGGCGGCTGGCATGCTGAATCGATCTTTTTCGCAAACGCTGTGGGACATGTGATCGGCTTGAAGGCCAATGTGTACGAGCTTGGTTTGCGAGGGATCATGCAGCACGTCAAGGAACAGCGAACATCGATCAGTGGGAAGGAATGGAGAACGGGTGCACATTGAAGTCTACAACGCCAAGCTGCATAATCTGAAAAACATTACAACGACGATTCCCAAGCAGCAATTTATCGTGGTCACGGGAGTCAGCGGGTCGGGGAAATCCAGCTTTATTTTTGACACCTTGCATCACGAGGGACAGCGCATTTATTTGGAAGCGCTGGGCATTGCGCACGATGTGCTGCACTACGACTCGTTTGACATGATCCAGGGACTGAGTCCGACGATTGCCGTACAGCAGAGAACGGTCAGCAATCTGAACCCGCGATCGGTCGTCGGCTCCGTCACCCGCATCCTCAACTTGTTGGCGATCATTTATGCCCAGGAGGGACAACGAGCGGGCAAAGAGGCAAGCCCTTACCAACTGGACGAATTTGTGCCGGGGCTGTTCATGTTCAACTCTCCGCACGGCTCATGCCCGGCTTGCGGAGGGCGGGGCAGCGTGGTCGAGGTGAACGTGGAGAAGATTTTGCCGTCTGAGCGCGAAACGATTGAACGCTGGCATCAGTTCGCCTACCAATTCCCCAACGCGAAAAAAGAGGAAAAGGAGTACGTGTACAAGCGGCTGGACAATTTCACCAAGCACTTTCAGTTGAGCGCGGACACGCCTTTTGCCGATTTGCCGAGGGAAGCCAAGGAAACGTTTTTGCATTATCGCCCCAAGCGGACGCAGAGCAAAGGCCACCTGATCTTTTACGGAGTCAGTGTCGTCATTGAAGAAAAGCTGAAAAAGATCAACGTACAGCAAATTCCCGATCTACAGACGACGCGGCCGTGCACGAGATGCCAAGGGTTCCGGCTTGGACCAAAAGCGCTTTCCATCACGATCGAAAACAAGCATATCGGACAGCTTAGCCAAATGAACGTAGGCGACCTGGCAGCGTTCCTCCGGCATTACCAGACGGCGCGGCCGCATACTCCTTTTATTGCCCATTTGCTTGGAGAGATTTTGCGCAAGCTGGATTGTCTGGAGACGGTCGGCTTGTCCTATTTGAACCTGTATCGCGAAATCCCGACGCTGAGCGGAGGGGAGACCCAGCGGCTGCACATCATGTCGCATTTGTCGGCTAAGGTCGATTCGATCATCTACATTTTTGACGAGCCTACAGCCGGATTGCACGAAAAGGAAAAAGAAAAGATCATCGAAAGCTTTCATCGGTTAAAGCAACAGGGAAATACGGTCATTGTCGTAGAGCATGATGAAAGCGTCATCAAGCATGCCGACTACATCATCGACTTTGGCCCTTTGGCTGGCCAGCTTGGCGGTACGATCGTCTATCAGGGGAGCTTCCCCGGCTTTCTCCATTCCCGCAATTCGATCACTGCCCAGTATTTGCGCGAGAAAAAGCATCCTCGCAAAGAATACGCATGCGGTGTGGACGCGTCTGCTGCCAAGCTGTCGATCCGAAACGCGCGAACAAACAACCTGAAAAACATCGACGTCGATATACCGCTACACGCCATCGTCGGAATCAGCGGACTGTCCGGCAGCGGCAAAAGCTCCTTGGTGATCGATACGCTCATTCCCAAGCTCCAGTCATCGTTCAAGGCAAAAGCGGGCAAGCAAAAACCGCTGGTGGAGGAGGAAGAGGAGCACGACGACGACTTTGCCCATGCGCAAGCCGACGCCAAGCTTTCCGGAGCCGAAAACATTGATGGCTGCATCGTCGTTACGCAAAAGCTGGCACGCCGCCATGAAAATTCTTGCGTAGCCACGTTTTTGGGGGTATGGGACCACATCCGGCATATTTTTTCCATGCAGGAGGAGGCCATCGCCCTTCAGTTTACGCGCAGCTCTTTTTCGTTCAACTCGACAGGCTCGTGTCCGGTTTGCAACGGAAACGGGCATATCAAAAGATGGCTGGGGCAGCTGACGTTCAGCGACCCGTGCCCTTCCTGCCGAGGCAAGAGATTCAAGCAGGAAGTGATGCAAGTTCGCTACAAAGAGCGCACGATCTCCGACATTCTGGAGATGTCGATTTCCGAAGCGCACGAGTTTTTCCAGGATCACGCCAAAATCAGCAAAATGCTCGGCACAATCGAAGAGCTTGGCATGGGCTATATCCTCATCGGGCAAAGCCTCACTACATTGAGCGGCGGGGAAGCCCAGCGCTTGAAATTGGCGAGAGAGCTGGGGAAAAGCAGCAAAGGAAGCTACTTGTACATTTTGGATGAACCGACTGTCGGACTCAGCTACTATGACACCGAAAAATTGCTGGTGATTCTCGGCAAGCTGATCGCAAGCGGGCACTCTGTCCTGCTCATCGAGCACGATCCGTACGTGCTCTCCTATTGTGACTACTTGATCGAGCTGGGACCAGGCGCGGGCCACAAGGGCGGAGAAATCATCGCCAAAGGAGCGCCCGCAGAAATCAAAAAGCTGGCTGGCTCGATGATCGCTCCCTTTTTGGAATAAAAGGCACAACTTGCTTGTAGCCATGCACGAAAAATCCTGATTCGAAACGGAAAAGAGGAGATGCTTGTGAAGAGCGTAACGCTGCCAGTCGTCCAGCCGCCCATTTACGGCTATCAATTTTTTGCCTTTCCTCTATGTATCGTCTTGCAGGACAAACGAAGTCTGCCCTGGCTATACAGCAATTTTATCCAGGTGTGCTTCGACAAGCGCCCTGATCCGCCTGTTCCGTTTACGTTTTACATTCACGACTACACGCTGAATCCATGGCTGCACGTCGAGCAATTGCAGCGGGGCACGATGGGCATCGTCAACAGAAACATCGTCGATTTCGTTCGCGATTGCCTCTTGGAAGGCTACTATGTGTACCTGAATGTCGATGAGTTTTACATTCCCGAGCGCGCGGTCTATCAAAAAAGCCATTTCTCCCACGATGTGCTGGTGCACGGAGTCGATCTTCAGAACGAAACCTTTCAATTGCTCGGCTTTACAGACAAACAGATGCTGGCCACGACGAGCGCGTCCTTCCAAGACTTTGCGCTGGCGTATGACAGCATCGCCCAGATTGATCACCAGGCCGTTTGCAATCGCATCTACTTGTACAAGGTGAAGGATGCGGGAGCGTATGAGTTTGATCTGGCATTGGTGCAGGAAACGCTGGAAGAATATTTGAAGTCGAGCAACACGTCCAGGCGATTTCGCATGGTTGCCAATCCGTGGGATCATTGCGCCTACGGATTGGACACATACCCGTGCCTGCAAGACTATTACGAGCGCTTGCTTGCGGGCAAAGCCAGCCTCGACGTTCGTCACGTCCACAGCTTGTGGGAGCACAAAAGCTTGATGGTAGCCCGGATCAAGTACATGGAGGAACACACCGACTATCTGACCTCGCCCAATCAGCTTCGTGCGGCGTATGGCGAAATCGAGCGCAAAGCGCGGAATACGCGCAATCTCATGCTGAAATTTTACATGCAGCAGGAAGAGGCGATCTTGCATAAAATCATGCGGTATCTCGATGAACTAGCGGAAGCGGAAGCGCTGGCGATCGAGGAGTTTTTGAGCGTGCTGAAAAGGCATCAGCCGCAACTATTGTAGTTTTTCGCGTTTCCTCGGCCGTTTGCCCAAGCAGAGCAAAGCCTTTTCTATTTTCCAAACAATGAACGGAGGATACTTGGATGATAACCAAAAACGAAATTGAAGAAAAATTGGTGCACATCTACATGAGCCAGATGCAAGAGCTGCAAGTAGGTCCAGAACAAGTGCAGCAGAGCGGAGTCGATTTCTCTTCCCAGCACATTCGCTTGCAGGATGTCGGGATCAACTCGCTCGGCTTTATTCGCTTGGTGGTAGCGATTGAAAACGAATTTGGGTTTCAATTTGACGATGACATGTTAAATGTCGAACTGTTTGAAACGATCCAGCAGTTGATTGCCTACATCGAGGGCAAAGTGAGCCAGTAAGACGACAACCGCTCGGCTCTTTTGCCAGAGCATATCATTCCTTTTGAAAGGTGGAAAAACCGATGAAATTTTATGCAGATTTACCGATGTGGCTCCATCACCATGACCAAAATCAGCTCCAGATCATCCATGAGGCCGCGAATTTGCTGGAGGCAAACGGTTTTACCGGGTCCTTGCTGTTTTATCAGCACACGACTCTCGATCCGTGGATTGTGGCGACCAGCACCTTGCAAGCTACGAAGGAGCATTTGCCGATCATCGCCTTGCAGCCAAATACGATTCCGCCGTTCACAGCAGCGAAAATGATCCACTCGCTTGTGCATTTGTTCGGGCGCAAGGTGGCGTTAAATATGATCCCCGGTCAATCGCCATCGGAGCTTAGACAAGTCCATGATACGGTTCCGGCCGAAGAGCGGTTTGATCGGCTGGTCGAATATATCGAGATTTTGCGAGCCTTGCTCGACTCGAATGAGCCTTTGACCTACGAAGGCAAATACTTCACCTATCATGACCTGCAAGTGTTTGCCAAGGTCGAGGAAGATTTGAAGCCGATTATTTTTATGCCAGGCGCTTCCACTTTGTTTCAAAAGGCTGCCCACCAGTCGGTCGATGTCGCCATCCAGTTGGCAAGCCCGGTCTCGCAGCTTGTCAAAAGCTTTGACATTCTTTACGACTCCCATGTGGAATTGTGTTGCCGGCTGGGGATTATCGCGCGCCCGACTTCTCAGGAAGCGCTGGAGATTGCCAAAGAGGAAGTTCCGATGCGCTTCATGCAAATTGTGAAAAAGCAGGGGAGAATGGCCGGATTTTATACGGAAGAAGAAGAGCGGATTTATTTTCCTGTCGAGCAAGGCAAGGCGTTCCGCGGCCCGTTGCTGGTCGGCTCTTACGACGAGGTGGCGAGCTATTTCCGCCAATACAAAGAGCTGGGAATCAAGCATGTCATTTTAAGCTGCATACGTTCCCAGGAAGATTTGCATCATGTGAGACAGGTGCTTGATCGAGCAGGCGTGATGGACGCGGTTCAGCCTGTTTCCTAAAAACAGCCAACCTTTCCTCGCATTGACAAGGAGGACGGGCATGAGGTAGTATATTCGTAATGGTTTCCATATAAATGCATTTTTGTTATTTTGAACTATACATGATATACGGTGATTTTAGAAAGATAACTTTAGCCAGACAAAAGTTATCTTTCTAAAATTTATTTGTGATAAAACTTGCCCTGCCAGATGAAAGCGAACGAGAGGGAAAGTTTTTTCCTATATCCTCGTCAAAACAACCTGATGTATTTTATTGAAGCTTAGGCACATTAGAGTAACTCAGGGGCCATACGACATGGTGTAGTGTATACAGATTCGATACACGAAATGGCGGAGCTATGCCCGAAAATAGGCTTGATCAATCATGCTTGGCTTGAACAAAGGGGAAAACAAAGTGGAAAATAATAGCGGCTCTACGGATTGCATGAAGTTGTTTTGCTTGCCGTATGCAGGCGGATCGGCCACTGCTTTTAGCAAGTGGAAACGGGGGCTGGACCCCAGAATTGAGCTGGTGCCAGTAGAGCTGGCGGGAAGAGGGCGGCGTTTTCGCGAACCTTTTTATCCTTCTTTGCCAGACGGCGTCAAAGACATTTTTCCGTTTATCAGGGAGCAGAACGGCGATGGCGAATATTCGTTGTTTGGACACAGCATGGGAACGCTGTACATTTGTGAGCTGATGAACCAAATCTGCGAGCACGGCTGGAAAAAGCCGCGCCATCTGTTTTTATCCGGGATGTATCCCCCGCATATTCGCGACAAGAAAAAGATTCATCACTTGCCGGATGACGAGTTCATCCAGGAAATCATCCAGCTTGGCGGCACGCCCAAGGAAGTGGCGGAAAACCGGGAGCTGATGCAAATTTTCACGCCTGTTCTGCGGGGCGACTACAAAAACGTCGAAAACTATTTGCTGGAAGCGGCCCCGGAAATGTGGGACATCAATGTGACGGTTTTGACAGGCGATGACGATGACCTCGTGACGGCAGACGATATTAGCCAATGGAGAGCGTACACAAGCGAATCCTGTACGATCGTGACCCTCCACGGCGGACATTTTTTCATCCACGAGGAAGAAGAGAAAGTGATTGAAATTATCAATCGCACCTTAACTGCATAAGACGCGCGTATGCGAGCAGCTAACCCTTGCCAGTGACTGGTGAAGGGTTCGTTTTATTTTGGCTGTAAACAAATTTGAAAAGGGAAATGGGAGTTTACCATGGGGCATAAATACGACGATCAGACGTATACAGGGCTGGAAATCGCTGTCATTGGCATGGATTGCAAATTTCCAAAAGCAAATGATGCCAACCAATTTTGGGACAATCTCAAAAATGGAGTCGAAGGGATCTCGTTTTTTTCCGAGGAGGAAATGCTGCAATCCGGAATCGATCCAGCGCTATGCAACGACCCGAATTATGTAAAAGCAAAAGGGTATCTGGAAGGGATCGACCAGTTTGACTCGGCCTTCTTTGATTATACCCCCCGTGAAGCAACCGTACTGGACCCGCAAATCAGAGTTTTTCACGAAGTGGTCCTAAACGCCCTGGAGCATGCGGGCTACAATCCTGAGGTGTACAAAGGCCAGATCGGCTTGTACGCAGGAAGTACTGAAAATGTAAACTGGCTGCTGAGACAAATGCTCGCTAATGAAACCCCCACTTTCAATGTAAGCTTTCGCGAGTACCTGTGCACATCTATTTCCTACAAGTTAAAGTTGAAAGGTCCAAGCGTCTCCGTGTTGAGCGCTTGCTCGACGTCGCTGGTTGCCGTTCACCTGGCCAGCCAGGCTTTGCTAAACGGCGAGTGCAGTATCGCGGTTGCGGGCGGTGTCCACATCTCCCTTCCGTCGAAAAAAGGCTACTACTATTCCGACGACCTCATTTACTCGCCAGATGGTCATTGCCGCGCCTTTGACGCCTCTTCCGCAGGGACGCTCATCAGTGACGGCGCGGGAGTGGTCGTCTTGAAAACGTTGCAGGACGCGATCAAGGACCAGGATCATATTTACGCCGTCATCAAAGGATCAGCGATCAATAACGACGGCCATCGCAAGGCTGGTTTTTCTGCCCCGAGCATTCAAGGGCAAAAAGAAGTCATCGAAGCAGCGCTCCAGATGGCGGAAGTGGATGCGGAATCCATCACCATGGTAGAAGCCCACGGGACCGGGACGAAAATTGGTGATTCCATCGAAGTCGAAGCGCTCAAACGAGCTTTTCAAACGAATAAAAAGGCGTACTGCGCGATCGGCTCGGTAAAGTCGAGCATTGGGCACCTGAATGAAGCGGCTGGGATTGCAGGCTTGATCAAAACGATTCTTTCGTTGGCCAACAAACAAATTCCCCCGTCGCTTCATGTGCTCAATCCGAATCCGAAAATCGAGTTCGAGAATACGCCGTTTTACATCAATCATTCCTTGCGCGACTGGAATCAGGCAACCACTCCGCGCCGGGCAGCCGTCAGCTCCTTTGGCATCGGCGGGACGAATGCGCATGTCATTTTGGAAGAAGCGCCCATACGCGAAAAGCGAGCAGCCACAGAGGAAGCTCGCTTGTTTGTCTTTTCCGCCAAAACGAAAACGGCTTTGCAGGAGCAAATCAGCCGCTTCAAAAGCCACCTGAAGCAACAGCCCAATATCGACCTGCGCGATGCCGCATATACGCTGCAAGCAGGGAGAATGGCTTTGTCCAATCGTGCTTATTTGATTGCGCGAAGTTATCAGGAGCTGCTTCCGCAATTGGATGCGAAAAGTCTTCCGCTCCGCACCGTGGAAAAGGGGGAAGCGACTGCCCTGTATCTCGTGCCGGAGATTAGCGGGGATGCGCACATCGCGCAACTTGCGCTCACACTGTACCAAAACTACCGACCGTTTCGAGAGGAAATGACGCAATGTCTGGGCAAAATCGGTTCGCACAGCAAGCTGGATTTGCAACAGTTGTTTGCTCCGGGGGTAAAGGACGCGACACAGCTTCGAGCGATCCACTTCCTGTTTGTTTATGCCTTTGCAAAAGTCACCTTTGCTTGCCAGGAGCAGCCTTTCGGAATCGTTGGCTTCCGAAGCGGAAATTTCGTAGCAGTCACGCTGGCAGAGGCGGTAGCGCTTGAGCATGCTTTTGTTGCTTTCCTGGATAACGAGATCACAGCGATTACGGAGAACCCGATTTCCCAACCGCGCATCCCGCTGTTTTCTGCCGGAAACGGCGAAAAGCTGTTCCGCGAGCATTGCCAGGATCGCAGCTTTTGGCATGCAGCGCTGACTGCGCCGCTCTCGTTTGCAGCCGGGCTTGCCGCTCTTTGCCAAACGCCGAAGATGATCGTCGCTTTCCTAGGAAATAACACAGAAACGGCAGGCGATTACGCTGGCTGGCCTGTGCAGGAATGGGTTTCGTTGTCTGCGTGTGAAGCTGCTGTTTGGACATGGATCGGGGAGCTGTGGAGCAGGGGAGCAACTATCCATTGGGAAGCGTTGCATAAACGAGCGGAAAAAGGGCGGATTCCGTTGCCTACGTATCCTTTTGAGCGGAATCGCTACTTTTTGGATGATGACCCGGTAAAGCTGGGGAACGCGTTTTTGCAGCAAATAAAGGAGCAAGCGTCGGCGCAAAAGGATGCCGCCGATTGGTATTACGCACCGACATGGAAACGGGCGACGTTTTCAGAATCGTCCGCAAAGTCTGCGCCAAAGCTGCGGCGGTCCGCAATCATTTTCCACGATACAAGGCTGGACGAAGCGGTTGTGGAAGCGTGCAAGCGCCATTTTGAGCAGCCCTTTTTTGTAGCTCGGAACGGCGCTCCTGTCGCTGGGGCTGACAACGGATACGGGCTGGCAGATAATAGCAAAGCAGCCTACCAAGATGCTTTGCAAGCGTTTGATCAGAAAACGCAAGCGGAACCGGATGCGATCCTGTACTTTTCGCTTTCAGAAGAAGACTTCGTGGAAGAGGATCAGGAGCAAGCAGAGCGCATGCTGGAAGCAACCTACGACAGTCTCCTGCATCTCGTACAAGCGCTGGATGAACGGGATGGCTCGACGGCGATTCAACTTGCTGTCGTGGCGAATCGTCTCTTTGATGTGCTCGGCAGCGAAGAGATTAACCCTTGGAAAGCGACGCTGCTTGGCCTCGTTCGCGGCATTCCGTTGGAGTTTCCCGATCGAAGCTGCCAGTTGATCGATATTTCCGGCCAGGAGCAGCTTGTCGCTTCTGGTCTGGTCGATCAGCTTTTGCAAGAGATCGAGGGAAGGCAAGATGAGCTGTTCGCTCTGCGCGGAAAGGCGAAATGGCTTCCCCACTATGATCGGACATCGCCCGTATCCCGTTCCGGGGCAAAGCTCAAAGACGATGGCGTTTATTTGCTTACCGGGGGAATCGGCGGCATCGGACTGGAGCTGGCCGATTACATCGCCAGCCAATGCAAGTCCAGCATCATTCTTGTAGGGCGGTCGTTCTTCCCTGCAAAAGAAGAGTGGGGCAACTGGCTGCGGGATCACGGCAAGCAAGACCCAATCTCGGTTAAAATCGCCCGCATGCAAAAGCTGGAGCAAAAAGGAGCGCGAGTTTTCGTCTATCAGGCGGATGTGTCCGACTTCTCCGCGCTTGCTGCGACACTGCGGCGCGCCCAGCAGGAAGCAGGAGCGATTCAAGGTGTGATCCATGCCGCCGGGCTTCCGGGCAGCAGCTTGATCCAGCAGGCAACCAAGGAGGCGACGCACCGGGTCATTCACTCCAAAGCCACGGGTTGCCTGAATTTGAGCCGGATTCTGCGGGAAAACGACCTGGACTTTTTTGTGCTCTGCTCATCCATCAGCACGATTTCCCCGATGATCGGGCAGTCCGATTACAATGCGGCCAATGCCTTTTTGGACGCGTATGCCGACTATCGCAACCGGGAAGACAAAGTGGCTATCACCAATCTGAAATGGGATATATGGAAAAACGTAGGGATGGCCGTCAAGTCCGGGATCGCGCCAGCTTCGAAGCAAGTGCTGGAGCATCCGCTGTTTGACTACAGCTTTCAGGCGGGGGGCAAAGAGCTGTTTTTTGCCAGGCTGAGCTTGCAGCAGCACTGGGTTTTGCAGGATCATCGCACAGAGGAACATGGGGTGCTGTCGGGAACGGCGTTGATCGAAATGGTGCGGGAAGCTGCCGGCAAAAGCATGCTGAAAAAGCCTTACGTCCTGCAAAACGTGCATTTCCACACGCCGATAACGGTACGCGAGCAAGAGGAAAAAGAAGTGTTGCTCCTGTTCACTCCGAATAGTCGTGAAGGCTATTCCTTTACAGTGTACAGCCGTATGCGTCCAGAAGCAGATACATGGCTGCCTCATGTTACCGGGACAGTCGAGACGGTCGAGCAGCCGTTTGAGACAATCCATCTGGAAGCGCTGAAAGAGCGTTGTGCCGATAAGGATGTGCTGTTTACCGACGCGGATCACAAGAGGCACGGAGGTTATCTGATCTTCGGGGAAAGATGGCGCAACATTCGCCAGGTCATGGCCGGGAAAGCAGAAGGACTAGCGGTGATTGAGCTGCCCGAAAAATATGCAGCCGATCTGGACGACTATCACTTGCACCCGGGGATGCTCGACTCGGCAACGAGCTTTTTGCTCGGCTTTATCGACAAAACAGAAATGTTCATTCCGCTGTCCTACGAATCGCTTGCCGTTTATGGCAAAATGCCGCGGCGCATTTACAGCTACTGCAAGTATTTGGACGTAGAGTTCCCGCAAGACGGCCTGGCGAGCTTCGATATCCAGATCATGGACGAGGCGGGACGTGTGCTCGTTGAGATTCGCAACTACACGATGATCGCCGTATCCGGTTCGGTCGCCGAACGGATCAGTGACGGAAACAGGCAAAGCATCACGCTCGATCTCGCCAAATGGATGACGGCAGGTACATCTGGACATGATCTCGGCCAGGTCGGCATCTTGCCGGAAGAGGGACGTGAAATATTCGGCAAAATGCTCGCGTCTGGCGCTTCTACTGTCATCATTTCCACGACAGACCTCGAAAGCCGTGTGCAGAAAAGGCGCGACAGCAATCAGGACGGATGGGGCAGGAGCGACGAGCAGCAATCGACGAGCGTACGGATTCAGGGAAAAAGGCCGCCGCTATCCGTTGAGTATGTCCCGCCGCAAACTGACTTGCAAAAAGCACTGTGCGCCATTTACGAAAATGATTTAGGCATAGCCCCAATCGGGATAGCGGATGATTTTTTTGAACTGGGCGGCGATTCGCTCAAGGCGATTCACGTCAGCACGAGCATCCGCAAGCAATTCCATGCCAATATGACGTTGACAGACTTTTTTCAGGAAAAAACGATTGAGCACATCGCGGCATTCATTCAAAACAACCAGCAGGCGAGACAGCAGGCCATAGCGCCAGTCGCGGCCAAGCCTCATTACATGACCTCGCTTGCGCAACAGCGGGTCTTTTTCTTGCAGGGGCTTGTGCCGAATACAGTGGGATACAACGAGTCGACCGCTGTTTTGCTGGAAGGATCGATTGAACCCGAAAAAATCGAACGCATATTTGCGAAAATCATCGAGCGACATGAAAGCTTGCGTACCTCGTTTCAAGCAGTGGACGGCGAGATTGTCCAGATTGTGCACCCGCATGTTGACTTCCGGGTAATCTCGCTGACATCGGATGAGCATTCCGTGGAGCGCGATGTGGAACAGTTTATTCAGCCGTTCGATCTGACTCAGGCACCGCTGTTCCGCGTAGGGCTGATCAAGCTCGGGGAACAAAAAAGCGTTCTGGCACTCGACATCCATCACATCATTTCCGACGGAACGTCCATTAATTTGTTGATAAAAGACTTTGCGGAACTGTACAGCGGCAAGTCGCTTCCGCCATTGGCCGTCCAGTACAAAGATTACGCCGAGTGGCAGCACGCGTTTGCCCAGTCAGCCGCTTACCGGGCACAGAAAGCGTACTGGTTGCAGCAACTGGAAGGGAAATTGCCTGTCCTGCATCTGCCGACAGATTTTCCCCGCCCGGCTTCGCTTAGCTTTGACGGCAACCGGATTATTGTAGAGCTGGATCAACAATTGAGCGAGAACATCAAGAAATTTTCCCAGGAACAACAGGTCACCTGGTTTATGACGATGCTTGCGGCTTATTACGCCTGGCTGGCGAGACTCAGCGGAGAATCGGACATACTGGTAGGCATTCCGCAAGCAGGCCGAAACCACGAGGACGTGAAAGAGATCGTCGGCATGTTCGTCAATTCGCTCGTCCTGCGCAATCGACCGGAGAGGGAAAAAAGCTTCCGCGGCTTCCTCCACGAAGTAAAGGCGAGCCTGCTGGCAGCTTTGGAAAATCAGGACTTTCACATTGAACTGATTTTGGATCAGCTCGACGTGAAGCGCGACCCGAGCCGCACCTTTTTGTACGATACGATCTTCAACTACCAGAGCATGAAAAACCGGGCAGAGGATGCAGGAACGCATGACGGAGACTTGCAGCTTTCTGCGTATCCGGTCACGGCAAAAACAACGAAAGCCGATCTGAATATCCATTTATACGAGACAGGCGCAGGCATTTGTCTGGAATGCTTTTACCGCACAGACTTGTTCAGGCAGGAGACGGTCGAGTACCTGTTTGCCGAGTACCGCAAATTGCTTGCGAGCATCACGCAAAATCCGGACTCGCTGATCGGCGAATTGCCGATTTTGCAGCAAAGCGAAGTGCGGGGCAGGGAAAAGGCGGTTGTGCCGTCTTGCGAGTACCAGCCTTTTTCCTTCGACGAACCTGCTGCAACGGTCGTGTCGCGGTTTGAACAGCAAGTCGCGCAGTACCCCGACCAGATCGCCGTCAAACACGGCTCCGCTGTTCTGGATTACAGACAGCTCAATGCCAAGGCGAATCGCGTTGCCCGGAAAATCGCAGAGCATACGGCTCAAACAAGCGGACACGCACCTGTTGCCCTGCTCTTTGGCAACACGCTGGACATGGCCGTTGCCTTGATCGGCGCGCTGAAAGCAGGGGTGCCCTTCGTGCCGCTGGATCGAAGCGCTCCAGCAGAGCGGTTGGCTTACATGCTCGGCGATACGCAATCGGCTATCCTGCTGACCGATTCGCAAAACCTCGCTTTGGCAGCAGAAGTGGCGGGCAAGGCGATGCTCGACATCACCACGATCAATCTGTCGGAAGAAACTGGCGGTGCTTGGGAAGAGAACCTGGAGCTGAGCATCAAGGGCGAGGACATCGCCTTTATCCTCTACACGTCAGGCTCCACGGGAAGGCCAAAGGGAGTGATGCAGAGCCATGCAAACGTCTACTACTATCTGGCGCAGCTCAGCAAGGAACTGCGGCTTCATTCGCAAGATCGCATCGCCTTGCTGACTTCGTACAGTCACGCCATTGGCATTCTCGATATTTTGGGCAGCCTGCTGAACGGGGCTGCGCTGCATCTTTACGATTTCAAGCTGGACGGAAGCATGCCGCGATTCGCGCACTGGCTGAATCAGGAGCAGATTACGCTGTTCCATTCCGTCCCTTCCGTCTTCCGCTTTTTCATGAAGAATCTGGACGACGCTGTACAGCTTCCCCACATCCGCATGGTTTTGCTGGGGGGCGAGGTCGTTTCCGGCACCGATTTTGATTTGTACAAGCAAAAATGCGCGGACGACTGCCTGTTTGTCAATTTCCTGGGCTGCTCCGAATTGATGGTCATTTCCTTTTACATCATGAACAAAAACATGGCCGTCCCGCAGGCCAAAACGCCAGCCGGATATGTCGTGGATGGCATAGAGCTGCGGATTCTCGACGAAAGCGGCCGGGAAGTGAGCATTTTCGAATCGGGCCAGCTTTTTTATCAAAGCGCCTACTTGTCTCCGGGCTACTGGAATCGGCCGGAAGAGACGGCCAACGCTTTTGTCGGCGATCCGCGAACAGGGACGGGCAGGCTGTACAGAAGCGGTGACTACGGTCGACTGTTGCCGGACGGCTGCCTGGAATACAACGGCCGAAACGATTCGCAACTGAAAATCCGCGGCTACCGCGTAGACCTGAACGAGATCGAGAGCGTGATCGACGGGCTGGATTGCATGTTGAAAAGCGTTGTCAAAGCGATCTACGACGAGAACGGCGAGCCGATGATTGTCGCCTACTATGTGCTGAAACAAAGCGAAGCGGAAAAAGCGATCATCGGCCAAGTGAAGCAACTGCTGCCGAGCTATCTCGTTCCGTCCTTTTGGCTGGAACTGCAATCGTTTCCGATGGTCGGCCCGAACAAAATCGACCGCAATGCTTTGCCAGCCGTTGAGGCCAACAGACCGAGAAGCTCGCACATCGTTCCTCCGCAAAATCGCATGGAAGAGCTGCTCGTGAGCATCTGGCAAGACATATTGGGAAAAGAGCCTGTCGGCGTAGACGACGGATTTTTTGAGCTGGGCGGACACTCGCTGTTGCTGATGCAAGTGCAAAACCGTTTGGAAAAGGAATGGCAAACGACGATTGAGATGGCCGACTTGTTCAAATATCCGACGATCCGCTCATTGGCTTCGTTTTTACAGGACAAACAGATCAGCAAAACCGATTACTTGCAGCAAAGCACGCAGCGGGGCGAGCTGCGGAAAAGCCTGCGCCAGCAACGGGGAAAACGGTAAAAATCCATCGGGGAGACAGCTGTCCGGAGTGCCTCGCGCTTCCGATGGCTGCTCCCGCTTTGGACAATGACAGGATTAAAGGAGAAGCGTATGCAAAAAAGTGTCGTGTTTGACTTCGATGGAGTGATTATTGATTCGCTTGAGGTGCAGCGCAAGGCGTTCTATGACAGCTTTCAGCTCGTTTCCGACGGTCCGCTCCCTTCCTTTGAGGAGTTTCTTGGACACAGCGGCGATTCGATTCCGAATATTTTCGCCAAAATGAACCTGCCCCAGAGCATGGTCGAGCATTATCGCAAAATCGCCAGCTCCAACATCCACCTGATCGAGATTGTGGCGGGGATGGAAGACGTGCTGCGATTCATTCAACAGGAAGGCTGGAAATGCGGATTGTGTACGGGAAAGGATCGCAAGCGCACCATCCACATCCTGGAGGAATTTCGCTTGATCGATTATTTTGATGGGGTGGTCTGTTCCGATGATGTCACCCATCCAAAGCCGCACCCGGAAAGTCTGCTTGTTGCCATTGAGCAATTGCAATCCGGTATTGATCACTCCGTCTTTGTTGGCGACGGGAAAAACGACCTGATCTGTGCCAGGGAGGCGCAAGTGAAAAGCATCGCAGTCGCCTGGGGCCATAATTCGGTAGAGGTGCTCCAGCAGGAAGCTCCTACTTTTTTTGCGTACAGTGTCGACGAACTGAGACAGGCATTGCAAACCCTTTTTCAACACCCGAGAGTGTCATTATAAATAAACGGGAGTGAGTGGAGTGGTGGATGAAGAGTTGATCCATTCAAAAATCGCGATCGTCGGCATGTCCTGCCGTGTTCCCGATGGCGATACCCCTTTGGCTTTTTGGCAAAACATCGTCCGCGGTGTGGAATCGATCAAGACGTTTACGGATGAGGAATTGAAGGAGGCAGGCGTTCCTGCTGATCTCCTTCACGACCCGCACTATGTAAAAAGAGGGGCCGTCCTGAACGATACAGCGTATTTCGACGCGGGCTTTTTCCGTTATACAGCCAAGGATGCCGAGATTACCGATCCGCAGCATCGCGTCTTTCTCGAATGCGCCTGGGAAGCGCTTGAGGATGCGGGCTGCGTCCAGGATATCGAGCGTCTTGTCGTGGGCGTGTACGCCAGCTCGTGCATCAGCAGCTACTTTTTGCGTCTGTACGAAGATCAGGAGCTGGTAAAACGGCTTGGGCACGTGCAAATCGGCATCGGCAACGAAAAAGATTTTCTCGCTTCCAAGGTGTCGTTCAAGCTCGGCTTGCGCGGTCCTTCCGTCAATGTGCAGACAGCGTGCTCTTCCTCCTTGGTCGCGGTTCATTTGGCCAGCCAAAGTCTGCTGAATGGCGAGTGTGACATGGCGCTGGCAGGGGGCGTGACGATCCGCAGTGAACAGACAGCAGGCTATGTCTACCAAAAAGAAGGCATGGTTTCTCCGGATGGACATTGCCGTGTCTTTGATGCCGACTCTGCGGGAACGGTTTTTGGCAATGGCATCGGCATCGTGGTCTTGAAGCGGTTGGCAGATGCGATTCGCGATCGCGACAACATTCAGGCGGTCATCTGCGGCACGGCGGTCAACAATGACGGAGAAGAAAAAATCGGGTACACCGCGCCGAGTCCAATCGGTCAGGCGCAGGTCATTCACGAGGCGCTCACCGTCGCCAACGTTTCGCCGCGGGAAATCAGCTATATCGAAACACACGGAACCGGAACCGAGCTGGGCGACGCGATTGAAATAAAAGCACTCAAAGAGGTTTTCCAGGCCGAGGCGACCTCGCGCCAATTTTGCGCCATCGGGTCTGTCAAACCGAATATCGGCCACCTGGATACGGCAGCGGGCATCATCGGTCTAATCAAGACAGCTCTCGCGCTGAAACATCAAGTGATCCCGCCTTGCATTCACCACGAGCAGCCGAACCCGAAGCTGGCATTGGAGCATAGTCCCTTTTACGTCAACACACGTCCGCGTTCGTGGAAAGACGTCAGCGATTCGCCGAAGGCAGGCGTCAGTTCGTTTGGCATTGGCGGGACAAACGCCCATGTCGTTCTGGAAGCAGCTCCTGTCTATGCTTCCGATGCTTCTGCGAGACAGCAGCATCTGTTTTTGTTCTCAGCCAAAACAGAAAAGGCATTGGCGAATACGTGCCGGAAAATGGCGCAATTTTTCCGTGCCCAGCCTGCGCTTTCCCCTGCGGATGTGTCGTATACGTTGCAGACGGGGCGCGCTCATTTTTCGCATCGGAAAATGGTGGTTTGCTCTTCCGTAGGAGAAGCTGCTCGCTTGCTGGAAGCAGCCGCAATCGGCACGGCAAGCGAAAGCAGGCAGGAGGAGCTTCGCACGGCTTTTTGGTTTTCAGCGCAAAACCAAGCGCTTTGCACGATGGCGCGCGAGCTGTACCAGACTGAACAGTGCTTTGCCCGCATCTTGGACGGTTATGTCCACGACTTGTCCAAAGCTGCGTTGGCTGCGCCCAGCCTGGATCGCCTTTTGACGGGTGCCGACCTGCTGCATCATGGCGACGCTTTTGACCCGATGTACGGGGAACTGAGCCAGTTTCTTTGCCAAAGTGCCTTGGCCGACTTTTTGGTTTCTCTCGGAATCAAGCCGCAGGTGGCGATTGCGGACGGGGCAGGCTTGTTTGCGGCTGTCTATCAGGCGAAGCTGGCAACCGTGTCCGACCTCGCGAAAATCATCGTCCTGAAACACAAGTGGCTTCGGGCAGCAGAAGAACAACAAAGCCGGATCGAAGCTGCACTGGCTTCGCTGTTGCGGGCAATGCCAGCGGGCAGCGCGGATCACGCTATCTTGTCCGGCGGGACTTCTGTCACGAGCGAGCTGGTTGGTCAGACAAACTTTTGGCTGCACACCATGCAAGCATCCACTTTGCCAGCGACAGCAAAGGCTCCGCTCACGGAGAGCGATGTTCACCTTGTCATTGGGATCGGGATGAAGCAGCCATCCTGGGCGGAATGCAGCCTTCCTGTCATTCATCTGTTGCCTGCGCATGGAGAGGTGGAGTCGGCGGAGTGGCGTTTTGCCAACAGCTTGGGCGAGCTTTGGCAGCAGGGGGCTGCGATTGATTGGCGGGAACGGTACTCCGGCGAGAACAGAAGCCGCCTGTCCCTTCCGACGTATGGGTTCGATCGCGACAAGTATTGGTTTGAGAAAAAAGCGCGTACCGCCGCCCCTCAGCCACAGCCTAATCTTTCTCGCAAAAACGAACCGGAGAAGTGGCTGTATCGGCCCGTTTGGAAACAATACAACGGATCTGGCCGTACCCGTACAGACGACGAGCAGTCTGACACCTACCTGCTGTTTATCGATACGGACGGAATCGGCGAAGCGGTCAAGCAAGCGCTGCAAGCAAAAGGAAAACGCGTGTGCACGGTAAAGGCAGGGCAGCACTTTTCCAAGCTGGACCCGAATGCGTACGAGATTCATCCCGAAGAAACGGAGCAGTATCTCGCGCTGTTGCGGGAAGTGTTTACGCCGGGCCAGACCTGGAAAATCGTGCACTTGTGGAGCCTTGCAAACGAGTGCGCAGATGCTTCCCCGGCTGCCGGGCCGTCTGTGTTTTACCGTCTGCTGCACTTGGGCCAATCGTTTGGCATGCTCGATCCGCAGCAGCAAATCCAGCTTTTCGTGATTGCGTCCGCGTCTCAATCGATCACCGGGAACGAAGCTTTGCTGCCACAGCAGGCTATGGCGCTCGGGGCGGCTCAGGTACTCACGCAAGAATTTGGCAATGTCCGCTCGGCTTTCCTGGAAATCGAGCCGGAACCATTCGTGAAACAAGGGCAGTCTGGCATGAAGCTGCTTGTGGAGGAGCTGTTGAAGCAAGAGCCGGAAAACTTGCTCGCGATCCGCAACCGTCATAAATGGGTGCGCACGTTTGAACCGCTTCGCTTGGACCCGCCGACAACTGCACAGCCCGAAGCAGGCGGCGTGCATCTGATTCTCGGCGGCTTGGGCGGAATTGGCTTGACCGCAGCGGGGGCGTTAGCCCAGCACGGTCCAGCTACGATCATTTTGACAGGGCGTTCGCCATTTTTGCCGGAAATGCAGTGGGAGGAATACGTATCCACCACTTCCGCAAGCGACCCGCTGCACCAGAAAATTCGCGAACTGATGCAGTTGCAAGCATTGGGTGCCCAAATTCATCTGTATCAGGTCGATGTAAGCGATGAAGCACAAATGAAGGCTCTTTTGGAAGAGATAGAGGCGACGATCGGACGAATTGACGGAATCATCTTTTCTGCTGGCAGAGTCGTGAGCGATTTCTTTCAGCACGCGATCCCCCATATCCGTCGCGACATGTGTGAAGCGGAGTTTGCGGTCAAACAAACAGGGCTGCTCGTTCTGGAAAAGCTGATCCGGGAAAAAGAGATCGGGTACTGCCTGGTCAATTCCTCGCTGTCCTCGATACTCGGCGGAATCGGACTCGTTGCCTATACGGCGGCTAACCAATTCATGGACAGCTTTGTGCAAAAGATGAATCAAGGGCAGCAGCGAACGCGATGGATGTCTGTCGGTTGGGACGCCTGGAACTTTTCGCTTGCCGATCCAGGCAGCCGCACAGCGACAAGCGAACGGCTGGAGCAATTGATTTCGCCCGCAGAAGGCCGACAACTGTTTGCGCATTTGTTTTCCCTTCTGCACCAGGAAGAGCATGTCATCGTGTCCACGACAGACCTGGAGCCGCGGCTTGAGCAGTGGGTAAACCGCCCTCGCTACATAAAAGCAGGCAAGCAAGAGAGTCAGAAAGAGATTCCTCTGGAGCAACTGCTGCAGGAGACGATTCAGGACGCGATTGGGAATGCGAACATGGGACTGGACGACAATTTCTTTGATGCAGGCGTCACGTCGCTTGATATTGTCGGGATCAACGATATTCTCCAGAAAACGATTCAGAAGCCTGTTCTGATCTCTTCCTGGTTCGAATACCCGACCATTCGCAAGCTGGCCGGGTACCTGAAAGCGGAAGACAACGATACGGCGGCAAACGATCATGGCTTCGATCGCTCTGAAATTGTCCATAAAGGGATGGATAAATTAAAGCTGCTGCGCCAAAAAGGAAAGGAGGTGCGAAATGGCTGACACGCGAAACTTCAACGGCCTGGAAATCGCCGTGATCGGCTTATCCTGCCGCTTTCCGGGAGCGAACAATCGCCAGCAATTTTGGAACAACCTCAAGGACGGGCTGGAGTCGATCACGTTTTTTAGCGACGACGAGCTTAGAGCAGAAGGAGTACCACAAGAGCTGATCGAGCATGAAAACTACGTCAAGGCTGGTGCGATCATCGATCAGTTTGAATATTTTGACGAACGCTTTTTCGGGTACAGCCCCAAAGACGCTCTGGTCATGGACCCGCAAGTTCGCCTGTTTCACGAGGTAGCCTGGGAAGCTATGGAAGACGCCGGATACGTCCCTGACCATTATCCCGGATTAGTAGGTGTCTTTGCCGGAGCATCGAGCAATTACAGCTGGAATGCCAGAGTGTATTCATATGAAGGGGAGCACCGGGATCTCTTTTCCGAAATCCAGTTGAGCAACAAAGACTTCCTCGCCTCGCGCATTTCCTACAAGTTCAATTTAAAAGGGCCGAGCTTGACGCTCACCACCGCATGCTCGACTTCGTTGACCGCCATTCATGCCGCTTGCCGCAGCTTGCTCAGCGGCGAATGCGACATGGCGATTGCAGGTGGCTGCTCGATTTTGATTCCGCACAAGAGCGGATATATGTACGAAGAAGGGCACTTTTTGTCAAAAAACGGCCAAATTCGCGCCTTTGACGAAGCGGCATCCGGCATTCTGTTTGGGAACGGCGTCGGAGTGGTCGTGTTAAAGCCGCTGGAAAATGCGCTGGCGGACAAAGACCATATATGGGCGATTATCAAAGGCAGCGCCGTCAACAACGACGGCAACCGCAAAGCAGGATACATGGCGCCGAGCGTCGAGGGGCAAAAAGAGGTCATTCAAAGCGCCTTGCAGCTCTCCGATGTAGAGGCGGAAAGCATCTCGTACATTGAAACGCACGGGACTGGAACACAGCTCGGAGATTCCATCGAGTTTACGGCGCTCAAGCAAGTGTTTCGCGAGCGGCAAAGCGAGTGCGTCCTAGGCTCGGTCAAAAACAACATCGGCCATCTCGATGCAGCGTCAGGAGTAGCGGGTTTCGTGAAGACCGTCCTCGCCCTAAAGCACCGCCAGATCCCGCCGATGATCAATTTTGCCAGGAGCAACCCGGCTTTGGACATGGAAAACAGCCGCTTTGCGATCAACACCACACTGCGCGAATGGCAGCGTGGAGCGTATCCGTTGCGGGCGGGAATCAGCTCGTTTGGCGTCGGGGGGCAAAATGCGCATCTGATCGTCGAGGAAGCGCCAGAGGTCAGCGAATCGCTGGATACAGAGCAGCAGCCACAGCTCGTTTTGCTGTCCGCGCAAAACAGCGAATCGCTGGAACAAATGGCAGACAATCTGGCAAAGCATCTCGAAGAGCACCCCGAGATCAAGCTGCAAGATGTCGCCTACACCCTGCAAAAGGGCCGGAAGTCATTTGAATACCGCAAGCAAATCGTTTGCAAGAGCCGTACCGAGCTGATCCGCGCCTTGACGGATAAAGGCTCCCGGCAGGCACAAGCTTACCGTGCGGATGGAGAGCCTGGACAGATCGTATTCATGTTCTCCGGCCAAGGCTCGCAATACGTCAATATGGGACGCGAACTGTATGAACAGGAGCAAATTTTTCGAGAGAGTCTCGATCATTGCTTCTCTCTGCTTCAACGATATTCCCCGGTCGATTACCGTTCCATTTTGTTCCCGCGTGACGAGCAGCAGGAACAGGCCAAGCAGGCAATCGCCAGCCTCGATCACGGGCAAGTGATTTTGTTTGTGTTCGAGTACGCACTGGCCCGGCTTGTGATGGAGTGGGGAGTTCAACCGGATGCCGTGATCGGCTACAGTCTGGGTGAATATATCGCGGCTACCATCGCCGGACTGTTCACGCTCGAACAGGCGCTGCAGCTCGTACTCAAGCGCGGGGAACTGTTTCGCAGGCTGCCTGATGGCAAAATGCTGAGCATTCCGCTCTCTGTGGCGGAAGTGGCTCCGTTTTTGTCTGACTCGCTGGAAATTGCCATCGACAATCAAGCTTCCTGCGTAGTCGGCGGCCCGACACCGCTCATTGTGGAGCTGGAAGAGAAGCTGAAACAGGACAAACGGATGTGCACGCCGCTGCCGTTCCCCAAAGTGATTCATACGTCACGGGTCGAATCGATACTGGACGATTATCAGGCCGCTTTTCAGCCGGTAGCCTTTCAGGATATGCAAATTCCTTTTCTCTCCAGCGTGACAGGAGAATGGGCAGAGCAGGCAGACTTGGCAGCTCCTGACTATTGGCTGCGCCAGTTAAAAGACACCGTGCAGTTTACGAAGGCGCTCCAGTTGTTTGCAAACCAGCGCGCCGTATTTATCGAAATCGGGCCAGGACACGATTTGAGTGCGCTGGCAAAACGGACGTTCGACGCTGGAACCGTATCTTCTTCCGGGCAAAACATACTGAACCTGATCCCGTATGCCAACAGCACTGTCTCGGAGCAGCTTCATCTGTACAAGCGGCTCGGCAAGCTGTGGCAGTACGGAGTGAACCTGGACTGGGACAAAGTCAACCCGGATGGAACGCGGGTTCCGTTGCCGACTTATCCTTTTATGCGCAAAAAGTTCTGGCTGGAAGCGGCTTCGTTTCAGCCGCAGGCAGCGAGTTCGCAACAGTTGGCGAGGAAGCCGATCGAGGACTGGTACTACGTTCCATCATGGAAGCGGCATACCCCCGTCTTTTCAGCCAAAGACAGTACGTACAAACAGAAGCGGCGGCTGATTTTTGCCGAGCAGTCGAAAGTCAGTGAGCTTTTGACGCAAAAAGTACAGCAGTTGAGCGAGCAGTGT
This sequence comes from Brevibacillus sp. HD3.3A, assembly GCF_013284375.2. Lineage (NCBI taxonomy): Bacteria > Bacillati > Bacillota > Bacilli > Caryophanales > Paenibacillaceae > Brevibacillus > Brevibacillus sp. HD3.3A. Next base: position 3,224,916 of record NZ_CP085874.1, on the reverse strand, counting down.
ATTGTCGTTTGCAAAAGTGCGCAGCGGCAGCAGATTCGCGGCAACGAATTTGCGATCAATCCGGGCCAGGACGAAGATTACGACTGGCTGTTTCAACAATTAAAAGACAGTTCGTTCACGCCGGATGAGGTCATCCACATGTGGAGCTTAGAAGAGGCCGGGGCGTTGCCGAGCCTGGAGATGACACTGGACAACGGCTACTACAGCTTGCTTGCGATTGCCAAGGAATTTGGCAAGCATTTTGACGGACATTCGCTGGAGCTAAAAGTTTTGGCAAACGGAGTCTGCTCGGTGGCCGATGTTGGCAAGCTGAACCCGCAAAAGTCGATCATGCTAGGGCCGATCAAAGTTATCCCGCTGGAATACCCGACGATTCGCTGCCATTTGTTTGACAGTGATTTCACATCGGAAGCGAACGCTCTGGAAAAGGCGCTCGATTCGTTCGTCCGCCCGCTTTTGTCACAAACCTGGAACGGTATCGTCGCCTATCAAAACAAACATTTTTGGCTGCCGACGCACGAGGCCGTTTCCTTCGATCCCAGTGACAGCATGGAACTGAAGCCGGGGGGAACGTATTTGATCACGGGCGGTTTGGGCGGAATTGGCCTCGCCATCGCCGACTTTTTGGCGCAAAAGGCGCAAGCCACCCTGATTTTGGTGGGCAGGACATTGTTCCCGACTAAGGAAAAATGGCAGGAGCTGCTTGCAGACAACAACGCAGACGACAAGCTCAAGCAGACGATTCGCCGACTGTGCGCAATCGAGCAGGCAGGCGGGAGCATTCACCTCATCCATGCGGACATCAGCGACATGCGCCAAGTGGAAGAGCTGCTGCAAAAAGCAGACCGCCTAGGCGGGGAACTGAATGGAGTGATCCATGCTGCTGGCGTCGCCGATGGGGAAATGATCCAGCGCTCCACAAGAGAAAGCGGCAAAAAGATGCTGGCAGCCAAGGTCGAGGGCACATCGCTGCTTTATGAAGCTGTGCGCGACAGGCCGCTCGACTTTTTTATCCTGTTTTCTTCCTTGAGTGCGTACATCCCCTCCATCGGGCAAGCAGGCTATTGCGCTGCAAACGCGTTCCTCGACTCGTTCGCAAACTATTGCCATGGAAATAATAGTCAGTTTCCCGTTTTGTCGATCAACTGGGAGAGATGGAAAGCGACGGGAATGGCAAAGGAAATCGAGGAGAAGCATCGGCAGTTGACGGGTGAGGAGCTGGCGCATGCGATCACGGAAGCGGAAGGCGTTCACATCTTTTCCCGGGTCGGGGCGATCTCGCTTCCGCAGGTTGCCATCTCTGCCTATGACTTAAACGAGCTGATTACCCGGTACCAGGACACGCAATTCCCGCTTGTGTCAGAGGGAATCGCCTTTGATTATCCGCAGCCTGACAGCGCTGTTAAATACGAGCGGCCCGATTTGACAACGGAATATGTCGCGCCGCGAGATGAACGGGAACAGCAAATTACAGCGGTATGGGAAGCGCAGTTTGGCATGCAGCCAATCGGTGTTGACGACAGCTTGTTTGAGTTGGGCGGAGACTCGATTATGGCCCTGTCGATTGTGGGAAAAATCCAGAAGCTGTACAACGAGCGCATCCCTATGGCTTATTTTCTTCACCATCCCACTGTCGCCGGACTTTCTGCCTATTTGCAGCAGACGAGTCCGAGCCAGGTGGGAGGGGTTCGCGTCGCACCGCGCAAAGACCACTATCCGCTGACGTCCGTTCAGAAGCGAGTGTACTTCCTGCAAAAAATGCACCCGTTGACAACGGTCTACAACAATCCGGGCGTGTACCAATTGGACGGGGAAGTCGAGCCGGGCAAAATCCAGCACATTTTTGAACAGCTCATCGGGCGTCATGAGATTTTCCGCACCTCCTTTGGCTTTGTCGGGCAAGAGGTCGTGCAGACTGTTCATGAGACGGTTCCGTTCGCCATCGAGGAGCTGGTGCTGCCGGAAGAAGGAATGGCGGCGTCGATCTCCGCTTTTATCCGGCCGTTTGACCTGGAAAAAGCGCCGCTCATTCGCGTTGGTTACGAGCCAAGCAAAAAGCTGCTGCTCATTGACATGCATCACCTCATATCAGATGAGACGTCGTATCAGCTGCTGATCAAAGATTTTCTGGCCTTTTACAAGGGCGAGGAATTGCCCGCATTGCCTGTGCAGTACAAAGATTACGCGGAATGGCATGCAGCCATGCGAGGCACCCCTGCCTTTGAAAAACAGAAACAATACTGGCTGGCGCAATTCGCGAATGGCGAGCACGAAACGAAGCTGCAGCTGCCGACCGATTTCAAGCCTCCGCTTGTCCAGAGCTTTGAGGGAGATTTCGTTTCCTTTCATATTGATCGCGAGACAACCGAGCGGTTCAAAAGCATGCTGAAACAGGAAGCGGCTACAGTCAACATGGGACTGCTGGCTGTGTACGCTGTTCTCTTGTCGAAAATATGCCAGCAAGAGACGGTCATCGTCGGAACCCCCGTATCCGGGCGGAAGCAGACGGAGCTGGAAAATCTCATCGGAGCCTTCGTCGATACCGTTGCCTTGAAACTGAGCGTCGATGCTGCCGACTCCTTCTCGCAGTTGCTGCAAGCCGTCAAGCAAACGATTTCTGCTGCGCTCGACCATCAGGACTATCCGTTCGAAGAGTTAATCAACAATCTGGATATTCAGCGCGATTTGAGCAGGAATCCATTGTTTGAAACGATGTTCAGTTTCCGCGATGTGTACGACAAGACCGACCAAATCGGCGGGGTCCAGGAGATTACTTCGTTTTACAAGCATAAAACAGCCATGTTCAGCATCCGCTTTACCGCTTGGGAGGAAGGGCCGCAAATCGGGTGCGAGATTGAATACTCCACGAAGCTGTTTGCCAAAGAAACGATGGAGCGCATGGCGCGCTACTTCGTGCAGATTATGCAGCAGGCGGTAGCCGAGCCGGAAGCTGCCTTGGCAAAAGTCGAGATCATGTCCGGGCAGGAACAACAGCAGGTGCTGGTCGGCTTTAACCAAACGCGGCAGCAGGTGGACCCAGGCGCTAACGTCTTGTCCCTGTTTGAGCGCCAGGTGGAACAACATCCGGACAAAGCAGCCGTATCGCTGGGAGCAGCGTCCCTGAGCTACCGGGAGTTGGAGCAGGCGGCAAACAAGCTGGCCCGGTACTTGCAAAAACGAGGGGTGACGCGGGAACAGCCCGTAGGCATATACATCGAGCGTTCGCTTGACATGGTGATCGCCATGCTGGCTGTCCTGAAAGCAGAGGGCGCTTATGTTCCGCTCGATGCCAGCATTCCGTTGCAGCGCTTGCAGCAGATTCAGGAAGATGCTGGTGTCAACGTGATGATTTCCACCAGCGATTTGCTCGCAGACGGCAAGCTCCGCTGCCAAAGCCTCGTGCTTTTGGATCAGGAGTGGAGCGAGATTAAGCAAGAGTCTTCCTCGCCGCTGTCCGCTGCAATCGAACCGTCACAGACGGCTTACATCATCTTTACATCCGGTTCTACAGGAAAGCCGAAAGGGGTCATGGTTCCGCATCGCGCTTTGGGCAACTTTTTGCTGTCCATGTCGAGCCAACCGGGCATGACAGCCGCAGATAAGCTGCTGTCCGTGACGACCTTCTCCTTTGACATTTTCGGGCTGGAGCTGTATTTGCCGCTCATCACTGGAGCGACAGTCGTTCTTGCCAGCAAAACGGAGATGGCGGATGGCAGGCAGTTGAGCCGCTTGCTCGAAACGCACGGGATCACCGTGATGCAGGCGACGCCAGCCACGTGGAAAATGTTGCTCATGTCCGGCTGGACAGGCAATCCGCAACTGAAAGCGCTATGCGGTGGAGAAAGCCTGCCGCAGGACTTGGCGCGAGAAATGCTCGGCAAGGTCGGCTCCTTCTGGAACATGTACGGGCCGACTGAAACGACGATCTGGTCGACGATTGCCGAGATTACCGATGCAGAGCAACTGACAATCGGCAAGCCCATCGCCAATACGCAAATTTATATTTTGGACCGGGACAAAAAGCCCGTTCCCGTGGGCGTCTACGGAGAAATGTACATCGGCGGCATGGGTGTGGCATCCGGGTATATCAACAATCCGGCGCTAACGGCCGAGCGGTTTGTTGCCAATCCGTTCGACGGCGAGATGCAGCCTACGATGTACAGGACAGGCGACATCGCGCGTTTTATGGCGGATGGCACGATTCAGTGCGCGGGCAGGATTGACGATCAAGTAAAAATTCGCGGCTTCCGCATCGAACTGGCTGAGATCAAGGCGGTCATTTCCGCGTATCCCGGGATTCGCGACAATGTCGTCGTGCTGGAGTCGCTGGCGGAACGTTCCGGGAAATCCGCTGCGGATGACGAGAAAGGCTTGACGAGCTACCTGGTACTCGCGGCAGAGGCGACGATCGAGATCGATGAGCTGAAAGGGTTCCTGCTGGAGCAGCTGCCCGCTTATATGATCCCGCAGCAATTTTTCGTGATCGAGCAAATTCCGTTGAACCATAACCAAAAAGTCGACCGCAAGAAGCTGAAGTCGCTGCAGCAAACACAGCTGGTCAGCTCCAAACCGTTCAGACAGCCGACTACCGAGGTGGAAGAAAAGCTGGCTTCCATCTGGAAAAAGCTGTTGCATCTGGAGCAAATCAGCGCCGCGGATTCGTACTTCGATCTGGGCGGAACATCGCTTACGGTGGTGCTGATGCAGGAGCAGATCAAAGAACAATTTGGGCTGCAAATCCACGTAGCGGATATTTTTACCCATCCGACCATTGAGCGGCTGGCTGCGTCCATCGAAGCGGCGATCTTTGCCTCGCAAGGAGCGGGCAAGCGCGGGGTTTCCCTGCCGACTCACTACTTCCTGTCGGCAAGCGATTCCGGCGAAAGCTTGCCTTTGGCGTTGGAGCTGCCCCCTGCCACGGCAAAGGGCTTATTCCAAATCGCCCAGCTTCATGAAATGCGCATCGAGGAAGTCATGCTTGCACTGCTGTTTTACTTGCTCAAGCAGGTGTCGAACGAAGCGAGCATCTCGATCCACCTGTTGAACAAACGCGAGCAGCTCCAGTTGGTTACGCTTGACTTTTCCGGCATGTCTGACTTCGACTCGCTGTTCATGACAGTCAAGGAAAAGATCGCCCAAGCGGAGCAGCACCAATCGTTCCCATCTGTTCCGCCGTATCGGATCGGACGGGAGCAGGACAAAACGATGTTTTTGCTGTACCCGTTGGTTCCTGCTGTTTCACAAGCCGTATCGTCTTCTTTCAATGCCGTCTGGGGCTGGGAAGTCGACAGCGAGGAGCGGATCAGGATTCATCTGGAGTACGACAGCCTGCTGTTCAAAGCGGCCGAATTGAAAAAAATGGTGCAGGGCTTTGCCCATTTGGCGAAGCAGCTAGTTTCGCGCGTCGTTCATACGTAAACAGTGCCAGTCGTCGCGCATCCGGGCGACTGGTTTGTCAATTCAATAAACTGGGCGTGCTCCCGCGAAAAGCGCGTCCAGTCCCAAGCTAACCAAAAAAGGGAGGATACAGTTTATGATTAAGATCGCCTTGCTATTTCCAGGTCAAGGAAGCCAGTACAATATGATGGGAAAAGCTCTTATTGAAAGCTCTCCCGAGGTTAGGGACATTTTTCAGCGCACCAACGAGATTCTCGGCTACGATTTGCTCGCGATCATCAACGAGGGCAACCTGGAGCAACTGACGCGCACCGAACATGCGCAGCCTGCGATTTTTGCCTACAGCTATGCCATTTTCCAATCGATCTGGAAGGAGAAGAAATTTTTCCCTTCCTTTATGGCTGGACATAGCCTGGGCGAATTTACGGCTTTGACATGCGCCGAAGTGTTCCGCTATGAGGATGCGCTGCGGCTCGTAATGGAGAGGGCGACAATCATGCAGCAAGCTACCGCAGACGGATTTGGCGGCATGGCTGCCATCAACGGCTTGCACCCGCTGCTCGTCGAAGAGGAATGTGAGCGCGTATCGAACGGCGAGGACAAAATTGTCGTAGCCAATTACAATTCCTCCAACCAGGTAGTGATTTCCGGCGCAAAATCGTTGGTGAAGGTCGCCATGGAAAACTTGGCGAAAATCGGTGCGATTACGATTCCCCTGCAAGTCTCGGCGCCTTTCCACACCCCGTATCTGGAACTGAGCAATCAAATGTTCCAGCGGGCCATCGCGCAGACACCAATGTCCATGCTCAAATGGCCGGTGATCTCCAATGTGGACGCGAAGCCGTACTACCAACCGACAGAAATTCAGGAGCGGCTCAACGTGCAAATGATCAGCGCAGTCAGATGGAAAGAAACGATCGAATACATGCTGCGCCAAGGCGTAAACACTTTTATCGAGCTTGGGCCAAAATCCGCTTTGACCAATTTGCTCAAACGCGACTATTCGCACGTGCGCGCCTATTCCTATGAAGACAACTATCAGGAAATCATGGCGGTCATTGACGAGCAGACAGCGGAAAAGCGTCCATCTGTCGTTTCCCGTTCCTTGGCCATCGCCGTGTGCACAAGAAACCAGAACTGGAATGAAGAGGAGTACCAAAAAGGGGTCATTGAGCCGTACAGAAAGATACAAGCTTTGGGCAACAAGCTGGAGGAAGAGGGACGCGAAGAGTCGATCGAAGAAATCAAGCAGGCGATCGAGATGCTCCGTTCCGTGTTTGTGACGAAAAAAGTGTCGCTGGAAGAGCAGCGCGAGCGGTTCACGCAAATTTTTGACGAGACGAAGAAACGACACCTGTTTGCTGACCTTGCCCCGGTCATGTTTGCCGAAAAGGAAGCTGTCAATGAAAAGTAAGCCGCTGTTCGAGGATATCCAGATCGACCTGGAGGAGGAGAGCGCAGGTACCTGGGAGGACTTGGGGAGGGCGGCAGAGGCTCCGAAGAAAGACGTAGCGATCATCGGAATCGCGGGGAAGCTGGCGGATGCGCACAATGTCGGAGAGTTTTGGCGCAATCTCGCGCTCGGCAAAGATTCGATCCGCCGCATTCCTTTGTCGCGCAAGCACGACTACGAGGAGCTGCTGTCTGCTTTTTTGCAGAAAGAGGTGCGCAAAGAGCAGAGCGAATACGCGGAAAGCGGGTATTTGGAGCAGGTTGATCGGTTTGATTGCGAATACTTTTCTATCTCGCGCAAAGAAGCCAAGCTGATGGACCCGAATCAGCGGCTTGTTTTGCAAAGCTGTGTGGCTGCGATGGAAGATGCAGGGTATGGAAAAGCGCGGTTGCGCGGAACGCAGACGGGCGTTTTTTTAGGGTACAGCAGTGACTTTGGCGGGGAGTACAAACATTTTCTCGCGGGGGAAAACGCTGAGCTGGCGGACTTGGCGATGACGGGGAACATCAAGTCGATCATGGCGGCAAGACTGGCCTATTTGCTCGATTTGCACGGACCGAGCATGCTGGTCGATACCGCCTGCTCATCCTCGCTGGTTGCCGTGCATCTCGCTTGCCAGTCGATTCGCCGCGGTGAATGCGAGCAGGCTTTTGCCGGAGGGGTGAAAATCCAGTTTCAACCGTTTGAAAAGACCCAGACCGGAATCGGCATCGTATCTCCAACCTTTCGGGCGCGGACTTTTGACAGCGAGGCGGACGGCACCAGTCTGGGCGAAGGCGTCGGAATCATCCTGCTGAAAGATGCGGCAAAGGCGATTCGGGACGGCGACCACATTTACGCCTTGATCAAGGGCAGCGCCATCAATCAGGACGGGCAATCACTCGGGATCACCGCGCCGAACTCCAGGGCGCAGGAAGACCTGATCGTCCGGGCTTGGCAAGATGCCGGCATTCATCCGGAAACGATCTCGCTGATCGAAGCTCACGGCACGGCAACCCGCCTGGGCGATCCGGTAGAGATCGAAGGAATCAAGCGAGCTTTTGACCGATACACCACGAAAAAACAGTTTTGCGCAATCGGCTCGGTCAAAACCAACATCGGACATCTGGATCACGCTGCGGGAATATCCGGCCTGCTCAAATGCATTCTCGCGCTGAAGCACGAAATCATGCCGCCGACGCTGCATTTTCATAGCCCCAACAAGGAAATCGATTTTGTCGACGCGCCAGTCTTTGTGAACGACACAGCCCGTCCGTGGGAACAAGCAGAGCACCCGAAAAGATGCGGCATTAACTCTTTCGGGTTGAGCGGAACGAACTGCCACCTCATCCTGGAGCAATATCAGCAGGCTGAGATGGCTTCGCTCGAAAATCGTGGCGAAGGAGAGTGGCACCTGCTTGCGCTGTCAGCCAAAACTCCCGCTGTGCTCGACCAGCTGGTCAGCGCCTACTATCAGGCAGTCAACCAGAGCGGACAGCTCGATCTGGCGAGCTTGTGCTACACAGCGAATGTCGGACGCGATCATTTTGCGCACAGACTCGCAATCGTGTTTAACGACAGGACGGATTTGCTGCAAAAGCTCCAGGCTGTTCGCAAAGCGGGAGTCGAGAAGCTTGCCGTGAAGCATGTGTTTTACAGCGGAACCCCCCGCGAGGACGCAAGCCATGCCAGCCAGGGCGGGAAGGATAACGCACGCTTGCATGAGCTGCTTCGTTTGGCGTTGCAGTATGCGGCTGGCGAGACAGTTGCCTGGAAGGAGCTGTACGCGGATCAACGCCATTTAGCGATTAGCTTGCCGACGTACCCTTTTCAGGACATTCGCTGCTGGATCGAGCCGAAAGACCTGGAGAAAAAGTTCGCCCCGCTCGTCGATAAACGGCTTGTTGGCAGCAACGGCATCGATATTTATGAGACGAGGTTTGCGGTCGAGACGCATTGGGTGCTGGCGGAGCACAAAATCGCGGGGCATTGCGTGCTCCCGGGCACGGCCTATCTGGAAATGATGAGCGAGATTGTGCGCAAAAACATGCCTCAGCAAGCCGCGCTCGTGCTGGAAAACGTCATGTTTTTGCAGCCGCTTGAGGTCAAGGAACAAGAACCGAAGAGCGTCCACATAATCTTGCAAAAGCAAAAGTCGTCGCTTGATGTCATGGTGACATCGCCTTCTGAACATTCGGACGATTGGATCGTTCACTGCCGCGCAAAAGTGTTGCTTCAACCTGAGCTGCCCAAGCAAAAGCAACTGTCTCTTTCGGAGCTGCTCAGTGAAGCAAACAGGCAATCGGTAAGTGGCTACAAGCCAGACGCTGATGCCCCTGTGCAAACAGGCCCGCATTGGGAGTGCATGAAGGAAATTTATTTGGAGCAGGACAAAATCGTCGCCTTTTTTGAACTGCCTGCGCCTTTTACATCTGAACTGCACGCGCATGTTCTGCATCCTTCTTTGCTGGATTGCGCAGTGAACATTCCGATCAGCCAAATTCGCGACGGGCTGTTTTTGCCTTTTGCCTATAAAAAAATCGTTTTTGCCGGACCTATGCCTGGCCGATTTTACAGCGTGCTGCAAAGGACAGACAAAGAGACGGCAGACAGGCAGGAAGCGATCTCCTTTGATATCTTGCTCGTTACGGAAAAAGGGGAAGTTTTTGCCGAGATTCACGACTACACGCTAAAAAGGGTGCCGATGGAAGCCGCACCGTCCGCCGTCTTTTCTCCCAAAGGGCTGTTCCATCAAATCGTCTGGGAAGCCATGCCTTTGCTGGCAGAAAACAGACAGCCGGACACGGCGCAGCCGCTTACGCTTGTTTTCGGCGGCCATGAGCCTGTCACGCAGCAACTGATTGCGGAGCTGAAAAAGAACGGGACTCCTGCGATTGTCGCCACGCCAGGCAAGCAGTTTGCCAAGCTCGCCCATGATCAATACGAGCTAAGTGTCGATCAGCAAGCTTTTGATGCGCTATGGGAGGACATCGGGAACAAGGGCGTGCAGCGCATCGTGCATGGCTTTTCCCTGTCTGATGCTGCCGAAGAAAGGGCAAGCGACGAAGGCTTGTTCAGTCTGTTCCATCTGGCAAAAAGCTTGGTTGCGCAAAACGTGCGACAGCCGATTGATCTGGTCCTGCTAGGCGAACTGGCGCTTCCGGTTACACAGACGGAGCCTGCCGTCCAGCTCCAGCCGATGCACAACGCTTTGTATCACCTTGGCAAAGTGGTCAGCAGCGAATGGTCGCATCTGCGCTGCCGTTGCATCGATCTGGATGCCGCTACCGCGATCCCGGACATCCTCGCTGAACTGGAACATCAGCCAGACAGCTACATCGCAGCCTACCGGAACGGACAAAGATACGGGCAAAAAATGGTGGAACTTGATCGCCAGCTGCCCACAGGCCAAACACTTAACTTGACTGAATCGGGTTGCTATGTGATTACTGGCGGAACAGGCGGCCTGGGCTTGACCATGGCTAGACATTTGGCAGAAAAGCAGCCGGTTCATCTGGTGCTGATCAGCAGGTCAGGCTTTCCCGCAGAGGACGAATGGACAGACATTTTGCAAAAAGGCGAGCAGCAAGAGATCATACGCAGGATCGAGATGCTGCAACAGATCACAGCGTCAGGCAGTACATACACCATCTACAAGGCAGATGTCGCCAGCAAGGAGCAGCTTGCGCGCGCGCTTGAGGAAGTGCGGGCAGCACATGGCAGCATCAATGGCGTCATTCACGCGGCTGGAGTCGCCGGGGATCAATTTTTGTTCAACAGGGAAGAGGAACGTTTTCGCGAGGTGCTGCAAGCCAAGACGGCGGGGAGCCTGAATGTGGCGCAGCTGATTACCGAGCCGCTGGAATTTTTCGTCTGCTTTTCATCTGTCGCCACATTGGAAGGGACGCCGGGACAAGGTGATTATGTGGCGGCGAACGCGTTTTTGGACAGCTTCGTCTACAGCCTGCCCGCCCAGCAAAACGGCATGACGCTCAACTGGGCACCGTGGGCTGAGATCGGCATGGCCTACGATTATGGAACGTTTCAAAAAGAACTGATCTTTCACCTGCTGACGCCACAGGTCGCTGTCGCTGCTTTTGATGCTGCGCTTGCCCTTGGCGAAAAACAGGTCGTCATCGGCAAAATCAACAAGGAAGTCGCGAGAAAGCACTTCCGCAGCAACTTCTTTTACGCAGGAAACAGGCTGTTGATCGATTATGTGGACGGGGCGGCGGCAGCACCTGGAGAAAGCCAGCCAGTCCAGCCAGCTACTGGCGTGTTTCACGGCGATCCGCAGCACGCATCCTTGCAAGAAATCAAAGCGTTGATCCGCCAGCTATGGAGCACACTGCTCGAATCCGATTCGATTCAGCTGGACGACAATTTTACGTCTCTTGGCGGCAATTCGATCTTTGCGGTTTATTTGCTCCAGGAACTGGAAAAGTATTTTCCGGACCAACTGGGCATCTCGGATATTTTTACGTATCCCACGATTAACAAGATGGCCGAATATGTGCATTCCCGGATGAAAAAAGAGCAACCGTCTTCCTCTGGCAGCGTGAGTCAGGAGGAGGAAGACCAAAATCTCGATCAAATCTTGCAGCGCTTGGCCAATGGTGAACTCGATGTGGAAGAGATTGATCGATTGCTGGGAGAAGAAGAATGAAAGAAACGCGAAAGTACATTTATCAGCAGATCAAGGATCAACAGTTAAGCATTGAAAAGTCCAAGGTCATTTTAAAAGAGATCAAGCAGGCGGGAGCGAAGAAACATAAGGACATCGCGATCATCGGGATGTCCGGCCGCTTTCCTGGCGCTCGCAACCTCGATGAATACTGGAAAAATTTGCTGGCAGAGGTCGATTGCATCACGGATTTTCCGGAGAGCCGACAGGCGGGCGTTGCAGGGTTTGTGAGCAGGCTGCAACAGGAAGCTCCTATAGAGGTCGCCTATGAAAAAGGCGGCTACCTGGATCAAATTGATGATTTTGACGCGGAGTATTTCAAAATATCGAACAAGGAAGCCGTCATGATGGACCCGATGCAGCGCCTGCTTTTGACCACTGTGATGGAAACGGTGGAGGATGCCGGGTACGGCGGAAACCGGATCGTCTCGTCCAAAACGGGCGTTTTTATCGGCAGGGACCACACTGTCGGGAACATGTACACACACCTGCTGGATCAAACAGACGAGCTGGCATTGACTGGCTCGTATACGGGCATTTTGGCGAGCAGAGTTTCCTATTTTCTCGACTTGAAGGGACCTAGCGTCGTCGTGGATTCTGCCTGCTCGTCGGGATTGCTCGCGATTCATAACGCTTGCCAGGCGATCAGGAACAACGAGTGCGACATGGCGATCGCTGGCGGGGTGTGCCTGATTTTTTTCCCGGTGAAAAATCCGGCGTTTGGACTGGTCGAATCGAAGCTGCATCTGGTCAAACCTTTTGACAAGCACGCGGATGGAACGCTGTGGGGCGAAGGGATCGGAGCTTTGCTGCTGAAGCCTTTGGATAAAGCGATTCAGGATCGGGATCACATTCATGCCGTCATCAAAGGGAGCGCGGCCAATAACGACGGGAAATCGAACGGGATCACGGCACCGAATGCAATCGCCCAGGAAGAGGTGTTCACCAGAGCCTGGACGAACGCCGAAATTCCACCCGAGACGATCGGTTTTATTGAAGCGCACGGGACAGGAACGGTACTCGGCGACCCGATTGAAGTCCAGTCGCTCGGCAATGCCTTTAAAAAATATACGTCGCGAAAACAGTTTTGCGGGATCGGCTCCGTCAAGTCCAATATCGGCCATTTAGCCGCAGCGTCTGGAACCGCCTCCGTCTTCAAGGTCATTTTGTCGCTCAAGCATAAAAAGCTGGTCAGCACGCTCCATTTTGACGATCCCAACCCGTTCATCGACTTTACGGGTTCGCCGCTCTACATGGTGGACAGGGTGGAAGAATGGCCACGCGATCAGGACGATACCCCGCGGCGGGCAGGCGTCAGTTCGTTTGGCTTTAGCGGCACCAATTGCCACCTCGTACTGGAGGAAGCGCCAGAAGAACAACCGGGCGCAGCCAGCGCTCGTCCTTGCCATGTTTTCACGGCTTCGGCCAGGGACAAAGAGACGCTGCTTGAACTGCTTTCGCGTTACCGCCATTTTTTGAGCGAGCAGAAAAGTTTGTCTTTGGAAGACCTTTGCTTGACTGCGACAACGGGACGCGGGCATTATTCGTGCCGCCTTGCCCTCCTCGTGCGCAGCTTGCCCGAGCTGCAAGAAAAGCTGAACCAGGTCATGACAGAGCAGCTGCCATCCGGCCAGGAGCATGCCGGAATCTTTTGCAACGAATTTAAGGTCGTACCCGAGAGCAAGCTGGATAAAGCTGTCGGAGAGATTACCGAATCCGCCTTGCAGCTGCTGCTGGAAAAAGCGCAACAACAGCTCGCCCGCACCTCCACTGATGATGAGCACGGGATGGCGGAGGTTTGCAAGCTGTATGTTCAGGGAGCCGAAATCGATTGGCGGCACTTCTACGGAACAGGGGAACATCGCCGTCTGGCCTTGCCTGTCTATCCTTTTAAAAAGACTGCGTTCTGGCCGCAACCGGATGGCGGGCTGGCGCCGCAGCATCAGGAAGTCATCCCGGGACGGAAAGTGCTTGAATCGTATCGGCAGAGCGTCTATGAAATCCCTTTGCGAGTGGAGAAGCAGTGGATGTTGCAGGAGCATCTCATGATGGGCTTTCCGATCGTCCCTGCGACTGCTCTGATCGAATGGGCGAGAAAAGCTGGAGGCAATCATTATGGAGACGCCTCATTCGAGTTGCGGGATTTTCGCTTTATCAGTCCGTTGGTCGTCCCTGAGGGGGAAGAACGGATCGTCCATACGATCATGGAAAGTCAGGAAGACTTGCTGCAGCTGCGGATCGTCAATCGCAAGACAGCGGATGACGGTGGAGCGGGGCAGGACTGGCAGTTGAATGTCGAAGGCAAAATCGTTCCTGGCGCGACTGCTGAGCCAGCATGGATGGATATTCAGCGCATCAAGCAGGACAGCGCCTGGGAGCAGGTGGATGCGGATTTTGCCACGGTGCGAGGGCGTACGAGATTCGGGCCGCGCTGGAACAACATTCGGGCTTTGGGCAAATGCGAAGACCGTGTGCTGGTCCACGTGCAGTTGGCGGAAGCCTACGCGGACGACTTCGCCTTGTACGGCTTTCATCCGGCCTTGCTCGACACAGGGCTGAATGCCGTGACTATGTTTGTTTTGTCTGACCTCTATCTGCCCTTTTCCTTTAAACGGATGAGCATCTACAACCAGATGCCTGCTTCCTTTTACAGCTACCTGCGAAAAAGAGAGACGCGCGGCGACAGCCGGGAGACGGTGTCCTACGACATCAGCCTGATCGACGAGCAAGGAAACGTGTTTGCCGAAGTCGAGAACTACACACTGAAACGCATCTCTGCCGCTATGGTGGCGCACGATTTGTTTTACCAGATTCGCTGGGTGAAAGCGCCGCTGGAACAGCGCGGAGAGGTTGCTGCGGGCAGCGTGCTGTTGTTTGGCGACAGCGAAGGCGGGAGCGGACGTGGAAGTGGAACAACGCGGGAACTGATTCGCCAATGGGAAGCGCGCGGCGTCGAGCTGATTCAGGTCGCTTACGGGGATGGCTACCGCAAAGAGCGAGAAACGAAGTACGTGGTAGGAGATGCGGAAGCGGATTACCAGCAGCTTTTTGCCGACTTGCAGGAGCGGGGCATCAACCGGATCGTCCACGCTTATGCGCTGGATGAGCAAAAGGGCGTGGACAGCCTCTCCCGCCTGCAAACGACGCAAGCTCGCACAATCCATAGCCTGTTTTCTATCGTGAAATCGCTCGTGCAAGCCAAGTACAGGCAGGAGATAGAATTGGTTATACTGGGCCGGAATGGCTGGGAAGTGACAGGCACCGAAACAGAGCTGGAGCCGTGCCATACAGCGTTGTTCCAGTTGGGGAAAGTAGTCAATGCGGAGTATCCCCATCTGAAATGCCGCAGCATGGATCTCGACGACGAGACGGACTGCGGCAGTCTTTTGGCGGAAATGTACGGGAAAACTGGCACGTATCAAGTTGCCTATCGCGGCAATCAGCGGTACGTACAGGAATTTGCTCGCTGCCCGGTCGAAGAGTCTGTGCAGCCGTTGGAGCTGCAAGAGGACGGACTGTATCTGATCACTGGCGGCACGGGCGGGATCGGGCTGGAAATCGCCAAGCATTTGGCTTCCCGCAAAAACATTCGCCTTGGTCTGCTCGGCCGCAGCGGTCTGCCACCGCGTGCAGACTGGGAGACAATCAAACAGAAGTCGAGCGAAGCGGACAGCAAAACGCTCCGCATCATTGCAGCCGTGGAAGAAATCGAGCGGTCGGGCAGCAGCGTCACGGTTTGCGCGTGCGATATCGCTGACGAACAGCAGGTAGCAGACACTTTGAAGCAGCTTTGCGAGGCATACGGAGCGGTCAAAGGAGTCATCCACGCGGCAGGCGTGGCGGGCAGCGGATTCCTGTTTACGAAAACATGGGCCGAGTTTGCGAGGGTGACCCAGCCGAAAATCGAAGGCAGCTACTTGCTGTACCGCTTGCTGGAAGAACGCCCCGACTTTTTCGTGCTGTTTTCCTCAACCGCGACGATAGAGGGCAGTCCGGGGCAGAGCGATTACGTAGCGGCGAACGGCTACCTCGACGGCTTTGCTTCCTACCTGCGCCAGCAAGGCATTCGCGCCACGACGATCAACTGGACCGCGTGGGCAGAAACCGGGATGGCGGCGGACTTTGGCGTGACCACCAGCAACGCCCTGTTCAAACCGCTGCAAACGAATGAAGCAACCGCTGCTTTGGACCAGGCGCTGGCTATGGATCGCAAGCAAGTGGTGATTGCCTCTCTCAATCAAGAATGGCTGCAAACCAGCGGGGAAGACCTGTTTTTGAAAGTAGAGAGCGGGCTGATCGACAAGAACACGAGCAAGGGCCGCTCCAAAGCCCCGTCTGCTCCTGCCAGCGCGCAGCGTGCTTTTACGCTCACGGGCCGCAAAGATGAAACTTATGACGACATCGAGCAGACGATTTCCCGCATCTGGGCGGAAACGATGCACTTGTCGACTGTCAACATCTACGACAGCTTTCTCGCACTGGGGGGCGATTCACTGATCGCGACCCAACTGCTGAAAAAGCTGGAAACCGAGTTCCCGGGCGCACTCGACTTGCCTGATCTGTTTACGTATTCGTCTGTGGCGGAACTGGCTGACTACATCAGGCAGGGCCAAAGCAGCGAGCCAAAAAGGCAAGAAGAAGCGAAACAGCAGGACTCCTTCGATTCGTTTGACCAACAGCTACAATCCATTTTGGACAACCTTTCTTCCGGGGAGCAATCTGTAGAAGAGATGGTGGACCTTTTGTCGCAGCGGAGGAATCGAACAGATGAATAACATCGACCAAATCAATGCGCTGATCTTGGAAAGTGTAAAAGAAAATCGCCTGGACAAAGAGCTTGCCCGCAAGCTGCTGCACCAAGTCAATGCAGCTTCGCCCAAGCCCGAAAAGGACGCCGTTGCGGATATCGCCATCATCGGCATTTCTTGCCGGCTTCCTTTTGCAGACAACCTGGAGCAATATTGGACGAATCTGCTTAACGGAACGAATGGCATCACCGATTTTCCGCTCAAGCGGCGCATGGATACCGATCCTTTGCTGCGCAAGCTTTGGGGAGAACCGCACTATGCCAAAGGCAGCTACCTGGAAGAGATAGACCGCTTCGACGCCGAATATTTCCGCATCTCGCCCAGGGAAGCCGAGTTTATGGACCCGCACCAGCGCTTGCTTTTGGAAGTCACGGCAGAAGCGATTGAAGATGCGGGATACATGGGCGAAAAAATCGACGGCACCGATACGGGCGTCTTCATCGGAAGAGATCACCATTCTTCCGGCCTGTACCAGCAATTTATCGATTCGTCGAACGAATTGGCGATGACTGGCAATCTGCCCAGCTTCCTCTCGGGCAGGATTGCCTTTTTCTTTAACCTTTTCGGGCCGAATATGGTGATCGACACGGCGTGCTCCTCCGGGTTGGTAGCGGTGCATCACGCTTGCGAGTCGCTCAGGAAACGAGAATGCCGATTGGCTATCGCCGGAGGCATCAGCTTGAATCTCGTGCCGATGGCTAATTCGTCGTTTAAAATCGTGGAAAACAGCGACGGCATCGTCAGGCCATTCGACAGCCACGCCAAAGGCACCACCTGGGGCGAAGGGCTGTCGGTCATCCTGCTGAAGCCGTTGCACGATGCCTTGCAAGACAAGGACCGGATTTACGCCGTGATCAAAGCCAGTGGCGTAAACAGCGACGGAGCTTCCAATTACATCACCGCTCCCAATCCGCAAGCCCAGGAGCAGCTCTTGACGGACGTGTGGACAAAAGCGGGTATTCACCCGGAAACGATTTCCTACATCGAAACGCACGGCACCGGAACCGTCATTGGTGACCCAATCGAAGTAAAGGCCATGAAGCAAGCTTTTCAACCCTACACGCGCAAAAAACAGTTTTGCGGGATCGGTTCCGTCAAATCGAACATCGGTCATCTCGTAGGAGCTTCGGGGATGGCTTCCCTGTTAAAAGTCGTGTTGTCCTTGAAGCATAAACAACTCGTTCCGACGATCAATTTTGCGGAGCCAAATCCGTATATTCCTTTCTCCGATTCGCCCTTTTACTTGGTTGATCGGCCTCTAGCCTGGGAAACTGGAGGTGTGCCGCGCCGGGCTGGCATCAGTTCTTTCGGCTTTAGCGGCATGAACTGCCATGTGCTGCTGGAGGAATGGAATCAACAGCAGACGGAGAAGAACGAGCAGGAAACGCCTCGGCTGTTTACGCTATCGGCCAAAAGCCGTGCGAATTTGTCGGACTTGCTGCGACGCTACTGCCATTTTTTGCAGGCCAATCAGCAGGTGGATTTCTCTGCTCTCGTCTATACGGCGCAGGTTGGAAGGGAGCATTTTTCCCATCGCTTGGCGATTATCGCCCGGAACACAAGCGAGCTGTTGCAAAAAATCGCGGCGATCATGCCGCTGGATTTGGACAATTTGCCTGAGACGCTTGGGTATTACGGGCAATCCGCCAGCGCCTGGAAAGCGAAAAACCATCTGCTGCATCCAGATACAGTGGACAAAGCAAATCGGCCGCTTCATGAAAAGGCCAATCAACTGCTTTACGCCTGGGCAGAACAAGGCTCGCTGGCCAGTGTCGACTCTCTTCGCGAATTGGCGACATCGTATGTGCAGGGAGCACGCATCCACTGGACAAAGTTGTACGAGGGACAGGCTGTGCAAACGATAGAGCTGCCTGTCTATCCATTCAGCAGAGTGAGGCATTGGCCGACGCCGACGGATGAGAGAACGGCAGACGCGGCAGCAAAAGGGCAACTGCCGGGAGAGTGTGTCCTGTCTACATCCGGGTTGCGCGTATACGCAGCAAAGGCAGCGATGAGCGAGCTGTGGATGCTGCAGGAACACCGCATCCTCGGCAACGGGGTTTTGCCGGGAGCAGCCTATCTGGAGATGGCCGGGGCAGCCAGCAAAGCCTTTTTCGCGCAACAAGGCGTGGTCATCAAAAATGTATCTTTGTCCCACATGCTTTCTTGCTCGCCGGATGAAACGAGAATCGTCCATACGATCGTCCAGGCGGAGCACGGACACGTCCGCTTTACGATTGCCAGCCGAGACGAAAGCGATCCGGAAGCAAGCTGGATCACCCATGCAACAGGAGAAGTACATCCGCTTGCGCCGCGCACAGGCAAGACGCTGCCGATTGCGTCCATCATCCGCGAAATGGAGCAACAGGACGCTGGCAAGTTTGCGCCGCTCTACTCGGGATTGATTCAATACGGTCCGAGATGGAGAGGCATCGAGCAGTTTTATGAAAACGACCGCGCTGCCTTGCTGCATATCCGACTGGCCGATGAGCGGGAACAGGGCACTTACTCGCTGCATCCGGCGTCGCTCGATACGGCATTGAGCTTTTGGCATCTGTTGAGACAGAACGAGGCGGAGCATGAATCGTATTACTTCCCGTTTTATTACCAAGCGCTCCATCTGTACACGGACATGCCTGCTTCCTTTTACAGCTACCTGCGGAAAAGAGAAGCACGCAGTGACAGCCGGGAGACGGTGTCCTACGACATTAGCCTGATCGACGAGCAAGGAAACGTGTTTGCCGAAGTCGAGAACTACACATTGAAGCGCGTTTCTGCGGCGATGGTCGCGCACGATTTGTTCTACCAGATTCGCTGGGTAAAAGCTCCGCTGGAACAGCCAGGAGAGGTCGCTGCGGGCAGCGTGCTGTTGTTTGGCAACAGCGACAGCGGAAGCGAGAGTGGAAGTGGAAGCGGAACAACGCGGGAACTGATTCAACAATGGGAAGCGCGCGGCGTCGAGCTGATTCAAGTCGCTTACGGTGACAGCTACCGCAAAGAACAGGAAACGAAGTACGTGGTCGGAGATGCGGAAGCGGATTACCAGCAGCTTTTTGCCGACTTGCAGGAGCGGGGCATCAACCGGATCGTCCACGCTTATGCGCTGGATGAGCACAAGGATGCACCCAGCCTCTCCCGCCTGCAAACGACACAGGCACGCACGATCCAAAGCTTGTTTTTTACGGTGAAATCGCTGGTGCAGGCCAAGTACAAGCAGGACTTGGAGCTGGTCGTACTGGGGCGGAACGGCTGGGAGGTCACTGGTGCCGAAAAAGCGCTGGAGCCGTGTCATACGGCGTTGTTCCAGTTGGGAAAAGTAGTGAATGCGGAGTACCCGCATGTGAAGTGCCACAGCATTGACCTCGACGACGAGACGGAGTGCGGCAGCCTTTTGGCGGAAATCTATGGCGAAAGCGCTGCGTACCAAGTTGCCTATCGCGGCAATCAGCGGTATGTCGAGGAATTTGCTCGCTGTCCGGTCGAAGAGTCTGTGCAGCCTTTCGAACTGCAAGAGGACGGACTGTATCTGATCACTGGCGGCACGGGCGGGATCGGTCTGGAAATCGCCAAGCATCTCGCTTCCCGCAAAAAAATCCGCCTTGGTCTGCTCAGCCGCAGCGGACTTCCACCGCGTGCAGACTGGGAGGCAATCAAACAGAAGTCGAGCGAAGCGGACAGCAAAACGCGCCGCATCATCGAAGCCGTGGAAGCAATCGAGCGGTCGGGCAGCAGCGTCACGGTTTGCGCGTGCGATATTGCCGACGAGCAACAAGTAGCGACTACTTTCCAGCAGTTGCGCGAGGCGTACGGAGCGGTCAAAGGAGTCATTCACGCGGCAGGCGTGGCGGGCAGCGGATTCCTGTTTACGAAAACATGGGCCGAGTTTGCCAAAGTGACCCAGCCGAAGATCGAAGGCAGCTACTTGCTGCACCGCTTGCTGGAAGAACGCCCCGACTTTTTCGTGCTGTTTTCCTCGATCGCAACGGTGGAGGGCAGTCCGGGGCAGAGCGATTACGCAGCGGCGAACGGCTACCTCGACGGCTTTGCCTCCTGCCTGCGCCAGCAAGGCATTCGCGCCACGACGATCAACTGGACCGCATGGGCAGAAACCGGGATGGCGGCGGACTACGGCGTGACAAACGGCAACGCTTTGTTCAAGCCGCTGAAAACAGCTCAGGCAGTCCAGGCATTTGCCAGCCTGCCAGACGTTCCGCGCGTAGTCGTGGCGGATATCCGCTTCGAGCAGATCGCTGCGTCGCTGGGCAATCGCTTTCCGTTGCAGCTCGCTTCTGAATTGCGTGGAAAAGTCGCGGAGCGAGCAGCAACGACCGCACCAGGAGAAGCTTTTTCCAGCGCTGTGCCGATTGTCGGCAAACAGCAGGACGAGCTTACCGAGACCGAAAAACAATTAGCGCAGGTATGGGCAAAAACGTTTGGGCTGGCAGAGATCGACCTGCAAAAAAGCTTCTACGAAGTCGGCGGAGACTCGATTATGGCGACGCAAATGGCCAATCTGCTGAACACGCACCTGAACAAGCCGATCACGATTGCGGAAGTTTTTGAATTTCCCACGATTCCGGAGCTGGCGGCTTACTTGGACGAAAACCTGCTGCCCGCACAAGAGACGCCCGCAAGCCAGGAAGCGACAACCGAACAACAAGCCGGGCACGATCTTTCCAAGGCGCAATACCGGATTTGGTTTTTGCAAAACTACGATCCGCACACGACAGCCTATCACTTGCCTGTCATCAAACAGTTGAAGCTGGACATTGATCTGGATGTGCTGCAACAAAGCCTGGACATGCTGACCCGGCGCCACGCCTCGCTGCGCACCGTCATCAAAATGGTCGATGGCGTCCCGAAGCAATTCGTTTTGCCGGAGTGGCAAAACGTCATTCAGTTCAGCGATTATCAGCAGGAATCGTCAGGCGCAGCCATGTCGGCCCGGCGATTGGAGGAGCACAATGCGACTCCGTTTGATTTTGAGCAGCCGCTGTTCAGGATGGAACTGCATCGTTTGGCTGATGATGAGCACCGTCTTTGCGTCAGCATGCACCACATTATTTCCGATGGCTGGAGCGTTGGGCTGTTTTTCCGGGAATTGATGGAACTGTATGAGAGCATTCGCTCGAACCATCCTGTTCAGCTGCCAGCTGTATCGTTGCAATATGGCGATTGGGTCGAGCAGGAGAAAAAGTGGTTAGCCTCTGCTGAGTTCCGGAACATGGAGCGGTACTGGATGAGCGAGCTGGCGAAACCGCTGCCAGTGCTGAATTTGCCGACCGATTTTGAACGGCCGCACTCTCTCGTCTACGACGGCAGCTACATCAAATTCACGGTTTCCAAAGAGAAAACCGAACAGTTGCGTTTGCTTGCGAGAAATCGCTCGACGACTCTCTACATGACGGTTCTCGCCGTCTATTTTTTGTTCCTGCACAAAATTAGCCAGGAAGAGGACATCATCGTCGGGTTCCCGGTGTCTGGCAGGGAGCGACAAGAATGGGAAAACGTCATTGGGCTGTTCATGAACATGGTGTGCATTCGCGTCGATTTTCGCGGACTTTCCCGCTTTGACGAGGTTTTGGAGACAATCAAGCACAAATGCGTCAAAGCGTATGCCAACGGCCGCTATCCGTTCAACACGCTCGTAGAAAAGCTGAACCCGGAGCGAGATCAGAGCCGCACGCCTGTTTTTTCCACGATTTTTCAGCTGTACGATAACGTCCCGCAAGACAACGACCGGATCAGTCTGTACGATCTGAGCTGCATTTGCAAAATGGAGCAGGAGCAAATGGAAGTCAGGATGGAGTACAAAACGACTCTGTTCGCCGAGGAGACGATCCGCAAATATGTTGACTATTTTTCATTTTTAATTGACCAAGTGATCGACAATCCGACGGCAATGCTCGGCCGCTATGAGCTGTTGGATGCCAAACACAAGGCAGCCTTGCTCGAAAAAAATCCGCAGCCTGTTGCTCTGGATGCTCCCGGACAAGTACACCGCCTGTTTGCAGCGCAAGCGCAAAAAAATCCTGCGCAGACAGCAGTCGTTTTTGAGGGGCGGAGCTTGACCTACCAGCAGTTGGATGAGCGCTCCAACCAATTGGCTGCCTTGCTCACGAGCACAAGCGGTCAGGAATCACAGGAGCCAATCGGCGTTTACATGCCCCGCGGTATCGAAATGATTGTCGCGTTGCTGGGCATTCTCAAGGCTGGACGCCCATATGTCCCATTGGATGTTGATTTTCCGCATGAGCGCATCGCTTACATGATTCAGCACAGCGAGATCAAAACCGTTTTGACGGAGCAAAGCGTCATGGCGAATCTGGAAACAATCGCAGGGACGCATCTGGAGACGGTAGTGGATTTGTCAGAGGATGCTCCCCTACCAAAAACAGTGGGGCAAATTCGCTACTACGGCAGCGAGCATATCCGCGCACAGCCCGTCACTCCTGTGACAGCGCCGCCAGCTGAATTGATGTACATCATGTATACATCTGGTTCGACCGGAACGCCAAAAGGCGTCATGGTTACCCAGCAAAATGTAATCCATTATCTTTTGTGGAGTCAGCAGCAATTTCAGCTGGGGCCTGCGCGTAACATGATGCTGGTCACTTCGATCAGCTTTGACATTTCTGTCTTTGAAATTTTTGGCTGCCTGACAAGCGGAGCCACCTTGCATGTGCTGTCGCCTGAGCGGCTGCGTGACCCGGCTTTGCTGTTTTCCTATCTGGAGGAGCAGCGGATCGATGTATGGCATTCTGTGCCGACTTTAATCAGCCAATTCATTCTCGGCCTGTCGCAGCAAGATGAACAACGCTTGGCGTGCTTGCGCCAGTTCGCAACCGTCCTCGTTGGCGGCGAAGCCTGGAGCCCGGCATTGGCAAAAGACATTAGCAGCCATTTCCCAAACGCGAAACTGTACAACCTGTACGGACCGACAGAAGCGACCATCTGGGCTACGTGTTGCGAAGTAAACCAGGAGCTGAAAGGCAAATCGGTCGTTCCGCTTGGCCGACCGCTCGGACAAAACCAGGTCTATATTTTGGACAAGGACGGAAACTTGTGCGGTCCCGGCGTGCCCGGCGAGATTTGCATTAGCGGACCTGGAGTCACTCCCGGGTACTTCCGCGACAGCGAGAAGACCGCGCAAGTATATCGCTTCCATCCGTTTGCCGATCAGCTCGTCTACCATACCGGAGATTTGGGCAAATACGGGACAGATGGACAGCTTGAATATATTTCCCGCAATGACGGCCTGGTCAAGGTCAGAGGATACCGGATTGAAACCGGAGAAATCGAGCAGCGGATCGCAAGCGTACCGGGTGTCACGGCTGTTTGCGTCGTGGCAGTCAAAGAAAGCGAATCGAACAAATTGATTGGCTACTATACGTCGACCCGTGACATTGCCGTGCAGGAGTTTCAGGATGCGTTGCGCAAAGCGCTGCCTGCTTACATGATTCCGGCCCGATTTGTGCGTCTGGAAGCGATGCCTGTCACTTCCAACCAAAAACTGGATCGAAAAACGCTGCAAGCCATGTCTCTTCCTGCTGACTCGATGGCACCAGACACAGAGCAAGGCGAGCTGCATGCTCCGAGCAGCGATGTGGAAAAGTTCCTGCTTCAGCTATGGCGCGATCTGCTCCGTCTCGAACAGATCGGGACCCGGCAAAACTTTTTCGATCTCGGTGGAAACTCGCACCTGATCGTCCAGATGCAAGCCAGAATCGAAGAGAAATACCCGCAAAAAATCAAAGTGATCGATCTGTTCGAATGCAAAACGATCAGTGCCATGGCGCAGCACATCGAAAGAAGCTCGTCAGCTCAAGCACAACCGGGTGTGAAAAAAGCAGGGCAGCCAAGCGACATCGACAATATTTTGCAGCTATTGGACGATTTTAGCGAGGGAGAAGCATCGGTAGAAGATATCCTGAAAAAATTAGGAGAGTAACGCTTATGGCAAAAAAAGAAGAGATGTACTCCTATATATTGCAGCAGGTCGGCTCCGGGCAATTGGATAAAAACATTGCCGCACACCTGATTCATTATTTGCGACAGGATCAGCAAAAGGAGACGGATAACGACATTGCCATTGTGGGGATCGCCGCCCGGCTAGGCCAGGGTGACACGAACGCCCGGCTGGAGCAGCTTCTGCACCTGGGCATCGACTCCATCCAGGATATCCCGGCAAACAGGCAGGAAAATGCTGCCCTTTTCCTGCCCATGCTTCCCATCGACCAAGCCAAAGCGCAGTTTGACCGAGTTGGATATTTGCCCGAGATCGATCAGTTTGATCCGGGCTTTTTCCAAATATCCCCACGCGAAGCAAGTCTGATGGACCCGAATCAGCGGCTGTTTTTGCAATTGGCCTGGGAAGCGATCGAAGAGGCTGGCTATGGGGGCGCGAAGCTGGCAGGCAGCAAGACAGGGGTGTTTATTGGCTACAGCACGGATTTTGGCGAAGTGTACAAAAAAGGTATCCAGTTGCTGGCACCGGAAGCGATGGGGATCGCGATCCCCGGCAACATCCAATCGATTATCGCCAGCCGCATTTCGTATCTGCTCGATTTGAAGGGGCCAGCCGTCGCCATCGATACGGCTTGCTCCTCCACTCTGGTCGCGATTCATTTTGCCTGCCGCCAGCTCATCGAAGGTTCTTGCGATCTGGCATTGGCAGGCGGAATCAAGCTGCACCTTTTCCCGCTGAAAAGTCATGAGCACGTCAAAATCGGGATTGAGTCCTCAGACGAAAGAACGAAAACGTTCGATGCCAGCTCCGATGGCACTGGAAAAGGCGAGGGCATGGGAGCCGTTCTGTTGAAGCCGCTGAAAAAGGCGCTGGAGGATCGCGACCATATTCATGCGGTGATTAAAGGCAGCGCGATCAACCAGGACGGCAATTCGATCGGCATCACCGCGCCAAACTCGAAAGCGCAGGAAGAAGTCATTTGCGAGGCATGGGAGATAGCTGGCATCGATCCCGAGACGATCAGCTATATCGAAGCGCACGGAACGGGGACAAAGCTAGGCGATCCGATTGAAATAGAAGGAATCTCCCGCGCATTTTCGCGCTATACGAAGAAAAAGCAATTTTGCGCCATCGGTTCGCTCAAAACCAACATCGGCCATCTCGATCATGCCGCCGGAATTGCTGGCTTGGTAAAAGTAATCCACGCCATGAAAAGCAAAAAGCTGTTTCCTTCGCTGCATTTTCAAAAGCCGAATCCAAATATTGATTTCAGCTCGTCCGCGGTTTATGTGAACGACCAGCTGCGCGAATGGAGCACAGCCGGAGCGCTGCGCACGGCAGGGATCAGCTCGTTCGGGTTGAGCGGCACGAATTGCCATATGGTTTTGCAAGAGGCTCCGCCCGCTTTTGCCGAGCGACAGCAAGCAGCTTCGCTTCATTTGCTTCCGCTGTCCGCCAAGGAAGAACAGGTGCTGTTGACACTTGTCGCGGAATATGCCGCTTATGTATCCCGCAATCGGCAAGTTGATCTGGACGATTTGTGCTACACGGCGAGCACAGGGCGCGGTCACTACAGTCATCGGCTGGCGATCGTTTTTACCGACTGCGACGATCTGCTCTACAAACTGGAACAGCTCAAGAAACACGGTCTTGCCTCGGGAGAAAACGTGCGCTACCAGGTTCACGAAGGGGAAGCGGGCGGCGACACAACCATGGGGCGGGCTGGGGCTGGCGTCTGGCGAAGAGTGACAGAGGAAGAAAAGCAAGTACGGACGCTGCAGGCTGAGCAAAAACTGCAAGACATGAAAAGCGCTTTGCCAAACAGAGAGTTGCCTGCCTATGTGTCCTTGGGAGAGCTGTACGTCGCAGGCGCCGAAATCGACTGGGAGCAACTGTACGCAGGGATCGCGTGCAACCGCATCAGCCTGCCTGTCTATCCTTTTCAAAAAGTTCGCTGCTGGCTCAACCAGGAGGACTTCGCGGCCTACAAACAGTCGCCCGCACGTCCACAAGAGCTGCGGCATCCGTTGCTCACGAGCTTGCCTGCAAGGGAAAGTGCTTCCGGCGAGGTGACGTATACCGTCGGCTTGTCGGTCAAAGACGATTGGGTTTTGAACGAGCATCGCGTGGGCAGCGAGTATGTTTTGCCTGGCACGGCCTACATCGAGCTGTTGCTGGAAGTGGGCAGGCAGCAAGGCGGGTTTGCCGTCATCAAGGACCTCGCCTTTTTGCAACCTTTTTCGCTTCAGGACGGGGAGAGCTGCGAACTGCACATCACGGTGAAAAAAGCGGGCGAAGAAAAGCATTTTTCCATCGCCAGCAAAGATCAGCTGGACGGCTCGTGGCGCAAGCATGCAGAAGGAAAGCTGTGCCGCCCGACGCAAGAGCAAAAACGTGTAGACCTGCCCGCTCTCATGCAGAAGCTCCCGGTGGCGGCCCGCGCAGCCGATCTGCAAGCAAGCGGAGCCTACATCGCGACAGGCGCTCGCTGGGACAACTTGCAGGAATTGCGATTGGCAGGTGAAGAATGTCTGGTTGCCATCCAGCTTGCCGAGCCGTATCGCGCAGAAACCGCTCGCTACCACTATCACCCGGCGATGCTGGACAACGCGGCAAATATCGCGATTCGCAGCATCGATGAGCAACTGTATTTGCCGTTTTACTATCAGGAAATTCGCGTCCACGCCCCGATCCCTTCCGCCATTTACAGCTATGTGCGCCAGCGGGAGCAAGGGGAAGACAACCAGACGGCGACCTTTGACATCGACATCGTCAATCCCGCTGGCGAGGTGCTTGTGGAAATCGAAGGATACACGATCAAGCAGGTGCGCACACAGTTGACGGCGGCGAGCTATTACGAAAAAGACTGGATCGCGCAAGAAGCGCAAACGGTATCTCCTTTGCCAGCAAAAGCGGACGAAACGGTCGTCGTGTTCACAGGGGAAGGCGAGCTGGCGGAGCGGCTTCGGCAGCAGCTTGGCGCTGTCTACGGAGAAGTAATTGAAGTCGGCTTCGGAAAAGAAACGGGGCAGGTCAAGGATCGCGAGGACTACCATCACTTGTGGCCGCAATGGCAACAGCAGGCGAAAAAGGTCAGGAAGATCATTCATCTGCTGAGCATGACGGACGCCAGCGCCCCAGCGGCAAAAGGACTCGATGACGCCGAGCAAAGAGGCTTTTACAGTCTGTATTACTTGCTCGACAGTCTGTTTGCCCAGCCGAGTAGCGGCGAGGAATGGGAAATCATCCTCGTCGCCGAACACGCCAACCGCGTCACAGGCGACGAGATCACCCTGCGGCCGGAGCACGGCTGCTTGCTTGGCCTTGGCAAAGTGGCACGGGAAGAGTTCCCGCACGTTCGCATCCGGTTTATCGATGTCGACGCGCATACCGATCCGCGTAAGGTCGTGGAGGAATTTGCAGTCGCAGCTGCCCCGTACCAGGTAGCGTATCGCCACAACAAGCGATATGTGGAACGTTTGCAAGAAACGACACTCGCACCAGCAGAAGACAGGGACGCAATCAAAGCAGACGGCGTCTACGTAATTACAGGCGGAATCGGAGGACTGGGTCTGGAAATCGGCAAAGAGATCAGCCGCTTGCATCCGGTAAACCTCCACCTCATCAGTCGCCAAGGCTTGCCTGCGCGCGAGACGTGGACGGAGATCGAAGCGGCAGGAACGGATCAGCCACGAATCCAGCAGATCGCCTCTATCCGCGAGATGGAAAAGCAGGGCGCGCACGTGCAGATTCACGCGGCAGACATTAGCGAAGAAAGCCAGCTTCGGCAAGTGCTTGAGAACATTCGCAAAGAAGCTGGAGCGATCCATGGCGTGATTCATTGCGCGGGCGTCGCCGGAGAAGGGTTGCTTGTGCGCAAGCCGGAAAGCCGCATCCGGGAAGTGCTGGCTGCCAAGGTAAAAGGCACCCGGCTGCTCGATCAGCTCACCGCAGCGGACAATCTCGATTTCTTTGTGATGTTTTCCAGCATGAACACGGTGACTGGCGGTGCAGGCCAGAGCGATTACGTCGCGGCCAACAGCTACCTCGACCTGTACGCCTCGTACATGCGCCAAGCAGGCAAAAAGGCGCTGACGATCAACTGGCCGCTCTGGCGAGACGTAGGCATGGGGCAGGCGTATGATGTGGACAATCGCCACAGTCCTTTCGAGAGCCTTGCGCCCAGACAAGGGGCGGCGATCTTTGCAGAGCTTTTGCACGCCGACCAAAGCCAGATCATCGTCGGTCAATGGAAGCGCCGACTCACGAAAGAGACGATCGGACACAGTCTGGCGCACGATTACGTCCTGAGCGATTCGCTGGCAAGCTTTTTCCGCGGACAGCTCGAAGCTCCACGCGAGGAAAAAGCGGATCGTCCTGGCGAGCAGCAGCCGCTGCGCATTTTGGATCAGGACGAAACGAGCTTGTCTGCGACAGAAAAAGAAGTCGCGAAAATTTGGGCGCAAGTTCTCGGGGTCAAAGAAATCAGCGTTTCCGCCAAGTTCAACAGCATGGGAGGCAATTCTATCCTGGCTGTCTATTTGTTCCGGCTTCTCGAAGAAACGTACGGGCCAATTCTCAATATTTCCGATGTGTTCACTTATTCCACGATCTCGGAGATGGCTGATTACATAGATAGCAAGCAGCAGCCTAGTGCAGGTGCCGCAGATGCCGCCAGCGAAACGACGACGCTGGATTTGCTGCAGCGGCTGGCCAGCCGGGAAATCTCCGTACACGAAGCGCTTGGCGCCTACAAAAACAAAGGGGGAGGTGTGTAATGACGGCAGTAGAACAACTCATTTTCGAACTGGTCGCTTCGCAAAAAATACATCCGACCGATGCTGCCGCGTTGCTTGCGCAGTGTCAAAAGCTGACCGAGCCGATAGCGGACAAAGAAATCGCGATTATCGGCATGGCAGGCAAATTTCCAAAAGGAGAAAACCTCGCCCGCTTTTGGGAGCAACTGAAACATCAGCAAAATTGCATCGACGAGTTTCCCGATTCACGCGTTCGCGATTGCATCGACGAGCGTTTATGGGGCAAAAACGACAAAAATCAATGGTTTTTTAAAGGCGGGTATTTGGAGCGAATCGATCAGTTTGACCCCGGCTTTTTCCAAATCTCGCCTGTCGAAGCGAAATTCATGGACCCGATGCAACGATTGATGCTGGAAACGTCCTATCAAGCGATCGAAGACGCCGGATACTACTACAAAGAGCTGAGCGGAACGAATACAGGCGTCTACATCGGCACGGATCATACGTGGGGGCAATGGTACCGGGACAATGCGGCGGAAAAAGACCCGCTGCTGTTGTCCGGCACCTGGTCAGCGATCTTGTCGAGCCGGATTTCGTATTGGCTGAATGCAAAAGGGCCAAGCCTGGTCATCGACACCTCGTGCTCATCGGGACTGGTCGCCGTTCATGAAGCGTGCCGGGCGATTCAGTCCGGCGTTTGCGACATGGCGATTGCCGGAGGGATTCACCTCAATTACAGCCCGATCAAAAATCCGATGCTCGGTCTTGTCGAGTCGGAAGATTATCTCATCCGCACCTTCGACAAGCGGGCAAACGGAACGGTTTGGGGAGAAGGAGTCGGCGTCGTCATCCTCAAGCCGTTGCAGCACGCGCTTCGCGATCGGGACCACATTTACGGTGTGATAAAAGGAAGCGCCGTAAATAACGACGGAACATCGGACGGAATCACGGCACCAAACTCGCGCGCGCAGGAAGAAGTCATTTGCCAAGCGTGGCAGGAAGCCGGAGTTGCCGCCGAAGCGATCTCGTACATCGAAGCACATGGCACCGGAACCAAATTGGGAGACTCGATCGAGATTGACGGACTGGTCAAAGCGTTTTCCCGCCATACGAAGAAAAAACAGTTTTGCGCGATCGGGACCGTCAAGACGAATATCGGACATACGGTTGGGGCATCGGGGCTGGCATCGTTGCTCAAAGTGATGCTGGCGATCCGCCAGGGTCAGCTTCCGGCGAGCATCAACTTTTTGGAAGCGAATCCGTTCATTGATTTCTTTGCTTCCCCTGTCTATGTCAATGATCGTCTCCAGGAGTGGACGACTGCGGGCGAACCGAGAATCGCCGGGATCAGCTCGTTTGGCTTTAGCGGCACCAATTGCCATATGGTCGTAGGAGAAGTACCCGCCAGGCAGCAAAAGCCGGAGAGTGTCGAACCTTCGCTCTATTTGCTTCCGCTGTCTGCCAAAGACGAAGCGGTGCTGTTCAAGCTCGTCGAGGAATATGTCGCGCATTTATCGCAAAACCGGGAGCTTGATCTGGAAGATTTGTGCTATACGGCGAGCACGGGACGCGGCCATTACAGCCATCGCTTGGCGATCATTTTCACCAGCTACGACGATTTGCTCGCCAAGCTGGGGCACCTGAAACGACACGGTCTTGCTCCCGCTGAGCAGGTGTTGTACCAGGTACACGAGATCGTCGTCAGCGGAGGAGCACCAGAGCAACAGCACGGCGCGAAGAAAAAATGGACCGAGCGGGAGAAGCAGGAGCTGTCCCGGCAAGGAGAGGACTTGCTGACAGCCAAGACTGCGCAAGGAAAAGACGCTTCCTTTTACTTAGCTTTGGGCGAACTGTACGTCTTGGGAGCAGCGATCGACTGGAAACGGATGTACGACCCAGCCAGCTGCAGCCGTCTCAGTCTGCCCGTCTATCCGTTTCAGAAAACGCGTTGCTGGGTGGAAAGCAGCAGCCAAGGCTATCGGCAAGCCGTGCCGCAAACGACAGGGCACCCGCTGCTTCGCGGGACAACGTGCGACAGTCTTGAGCAGACGGTGTACACGACCTCTTTTTCCGTGGCGACAGACTGGGTCGTGAGCGAGCATCGAGTGGGCAGCGAGTACGTATTGCCTGGCACGGCCTACATCGAGCTGCTGCTGGAGGTCGGCAGGCAGCAGGGCGGGCTTACCGTCATCAAGGAGCTTGCCTTTTTGCAGCCCTTTTCGCTTCAGGAAGGGCAGAGCCACGAGCTGCAAATCACGCTGAAAAAAGCGGACGGTGAACATCACTTCTACATCGCGAGCAAAGATCAGACAGATGGCTCGTGGCGCAAGCACGCGGAAGGGAAGCTGTGCCGCCCTATGCAGGAGCAAAAGCGCGTAGATTTGGCGGCTCTCCAAAAGGCGTTCCCTGCGGCTCGCGACACGCCGGACTTGCAGACAGATGGGGGCTTTATCACGACAGGAGCGCACTGGAACAACATCAAGGAGCTGCGGGTTGGCGAGAAGGAGTGCCTCGTTGCCATCGAGCTTTCCGAGTCGCAACGCGCAGAAGCAGCGCACTACCACTATCATCCGGCGATGCTGGACAACGCCGCGAATATTGCGATACGCAGCATTGATGAGCAGCTGTATTTGCCGTTTTACTATCAGGAAATTCGCGTCTATGGCCCGATCCCTTCCGCCATTTACAGCTATGTGCGTCAGCGGGAGCTGGGGGAAGGAAATCAGACGGCGACTTTTGACATCGACATCGTCAATCCCGCTGGCGAGGTGCTTGTGGAAATCGAAGGATACACGATCAAGCAAGTGCGCACGCAGTTGACGGCGGCGAGCTATTACGAAAAAGACTGGATCGTCCAAGAGGTGCAAACAGCATCCCCTGCGCGAGAAAAAGCGGACGAAACCGTCGTCGTCTTCACAGGGGAAGGCGAGCTGGCGGAGCGGCTTCGGCAGCAGCTTGACGCTGTCTACGGAGAAGTAATTGAAATCGGCTCCGGAAAAGAAGCGGGGCAGGTCAAGGATCGCGAGGACTACCATCACTTGTGGCCGCAATGGCAACAGCAGGCGAAAAAGGTCAGGAAGATCATTCATCTGCTGAGCATGACGGACGCCAGAGCCACAGAGGCAAAAGGACTCGATGACGCCGAGCAAAGAGGCTTTTACAGTCTGTATTACTTGCTCGACAGCCTTTCTGCTCAGCCGAGTAACGGCGAGGAATGGGAAATCATTCTCGTCGGCGACAACGCCAACCGCGTGACAGGCGACGAGATCACCCTGCGGCCGGAGCATGGCTGCTTGCTCGGTCTTGGCAAAGTGGCACGAGAAGAGTTTCCGCACGTTCGCATCCGGTTCATCGATGTCGACGCCCATACCGATCCGCATAAGGTCGTGGAGGAATTTGCGGTCACAGCTGCCCCGTACCAGGTAGCGTATCGCCACAACAAGCGATATGTGGAGCGTTTGCAGGAAACGACACTGGCAGCAGCAGGAGAGGACGACGCAATCAAAGCAAACGGCGTCTACTTAATTACAGGCGGAACCGGAGGACTGGGCCTGGAAATCGGCAAGCAGCTCAGCCGCTTGCATCCGGTAAACCTCCACCTCATCAGCCGCCAAGGATTGCCTGCGCGCGAAACGTGGACGGAGATCGAAGCGGCAGGAGCAGATCAGCAGCGAATCCAGCAGATCGCCTCTATCCGCGAGATGGAAAAACAGGGTGCGAGCGTGCAGATTCACGCGGCAGACATTAGCGAAGAGAGTCAGCTCAGGCAACTGCTGGAAACGATCCGCACCGAGTCTGGCACAATCCATGGCGTGATTCATTGTGCGGGCGTAGCCGGAGAAGGGCTGCTAGTGCGCAAACCGGAAAGCCGCATCCGGGAAGTGCTGGCTGCCAAGGTAAAAGGCACCCGGCTGCTCGATCAGCTCACCGAAGCGGACAATCTCGATTTCTTTGTGATGTTTTCCAGCATGCACACCGTAACAGGCGGCATCGGGCAGAGCGATTACGTTGCGGCCAACAGTTACCTCGACCTGTACGCCGCGTACATGCGCCAAGCAGGCAGAAAGGCGCTGACGATCAACTGGCCGCTCTGGCGAGAAGTGGGGATGGGGCAAGCCTACCAAGCCGACAACCGCCAGAGCCTGTTCGAGAGCCTTACGCCCAGACAAGGGGCGGCGATCTTCACAGAGCTTTTGCACGCAGAGCAATGCCAGATCATCGTCGGCCAGTTGAAGCGCCGACTTGCGAAGGAGACGATCGGGCACAGTCTGGTGCACGATTACGTGCTGGGAGAAACCATCGAGAGGGCCGTCACGCAGGCGATTGGTAGCGGCAGCTATCCGGCAGACTCGTCAGCCACAGAAACTGCGATCATTAAAGAAGCAGACCATCAGGAGATTACGGCGTGGGACCAGGAGATCGCTCACATCTTGGCGAGAGTGCTGGGACTTGAAGAGATCAGCATTTTTGCCAACTTCGAGGACTTGGGCGGCAATTCGCTGCTCGCGGTCAGACTGCAAAAGGAGCTGGACGCAGCCTATCCCGGCGTCTTCATGATCTCGGATATTTTTTCGTATCCGACCGTTCACGACATGGCGGCTTATTTGGAGCGAAAGCGCGCCACCCCGGCAAAACGCAGCATGACGATCGAGCAAATCATGAATGATTTGGAGCAAGGCAAAATAACGGCGGACGAAGCCGATCTGCTGATCAGAGAGATCAGCGAGCAAGTCTAGCATGATCGCGGAGGTGAGAAGCATTGGAAGCGTTTTCGCTACCCGTTGAGCCTTTTAACGGCACATGGGTGAATTGTGTTAACAACAATTTGATTTCGATATTGATGAACCACGACAAAAGCTTCGCGTACGCCCCGTGCCTGGCGCAAGCACAGTATCAGCTTCATTCCGTCGCAGACGATGGCAGTCAGGAAGCGGCAGAGCACAGCAGCCAAGCGCATGAAGAAGGAAGCCTGCTGCTGGACGTTGTCCGCGCGCTGGATTTTTCTTCTGTGCTGGATCTCCAAACCCACTCCTTAGAACCAGCAGACAGTGTGCACTTGGCCATCAAGCAGTTTTTGCACAGCGGATATTACGTGTTTGTCGATTTGGACCGCTTTCATTACCCTTCTGGCGTGGACGCGGAAAAGCACCGGCAAATTCACCCTGCTTTTCTGTACGGCTACGACGAACAGACGAAATCTTATCTGTTGATCGAGGATTGCATGCAGCCGAGCAAAATGGAACCATACGCGCTTCCCTACGATTGCTTCGACCGGGCCTTTGCAGCCGCGCAGACGTCTTCCCTGATTGTCACGCGCGTAAAGGAGCAAGAAGAGGTGGCGTTTTTTTCCAGGTGCACAAAAGAGCTGATTAGCGCGAATCTCCAGACGCTTCTGCGGGAAGAGTGCAAACCATACAAAACCGATCATGCAGGAAATTCGCTCATTTCCACAACGTACGGACTGTCTGCGATCAAGCAATTCGCAGACAGTCTGGAGACGAGATTGTTCGGGATTTCCCTTTCGCAGTTTCAGCGCAAGGCGGTGGCGCTCAAAAACCCGTATTTCTTTCGCAAGTCTACCGTTCATTTGCCTTTGATCTTGCATAAGCAAAACTGGGTGAGCGAGCAAGAATTTCAGCAGCTGAGCAGCGAGTATCAAACGCTGTGCCAGGAGTGGGAGTTATTCGGAAACTCGCTGATCAAATGTTATTACAAGAGCTGCTACAGCAAGGCTTCCACCCCGGCGCACCAGCGCGAAATCGAGTCGTTGCGAGAGCTGCTCGGCGGCATGTACGAAAAAGAAAAGCGCGTAGCGTCGCTCACGCTTGAGCTTTTGACATGCTCGACAGCATCGGGACAAACAGGAAATTTTTGATAAAAAGCGGATAAAAAGGAAGGAAAAACCTTTCGCATAAACGAATGAGTCAGAACCAACAGATGACAGATGAAGAGGATGAATGCTTTGGCCGAACAACGTCACATGTCCATAGGGATTGTCGGAGCCGGGTGGATCGCTGAACACGCGCATCTCCCGTGCTTTTTGTCGCTTGATAACGTGTCCGTGCGAGCGATATACGATACGGACGAGGCACGGGCTGCGCGCCTGGCCGAACAGGCGGGAGCGGCGGCGTGCTCACGTCTAAGCGAGATCGGACAGGTCCCTTTGGATGCCGTCATTTTATGTACGCCCAATCACACTCACTACGAAATCGCCAAGCACTTCCTGGAAAAAGGCATCCACGTGCTGTGTGAAAAGCCGATGACGACCACAGCGAAAGAAGCGGAGTCATTGCGCCGTCTGGCAGAAGAAACCGGAACTGTTTTGATGATGGGCTTTGTCAACCGTTACCGTGACGATATCCGGGAACTTCGTTCACGAATCGCAGCCGGACAAATTGGCGAGGTGCAAATCTGCGAAGTCAGCTGGCGCCGCAAAAGAGGGATTCCCCGACCGGGAAGCTGGTTTACGCAAAAGCAGCTTTCGGGAGGGGGCGTCCTCATCGATTTGGGTAGCCATATGCTCGACCAGATGCTTTTTTTGACGGGTGCCGAGGAGCCTGTTGCTTGCCTGGGCAGCTTCCATTCCCGTCCGGTTTTCACTCAGGAAGGGTACAGCAATTGGCTGGGCAGCTCTGAATCGGAAAAGGTTGAAGTGGAGGATACGGCAGTAGGCATGATTCAGTTTGCCAACGGTATGCTCGGCAAGGTGCAAGTAAGCTGGCAGGACGATGTAGCAGGAGATTTTGTGCAAATCCATCTGAAGGGCGAACGGGGAAGCTTGACGCTGAATACCTTGTTCGGCTTCAGCGATCAAGGATTGTACAAACAGCCGCATTTGCTGCTGACGTTTGCTGGTCAAGAGGTCCAGTATTTTCCTTTGCCTGCAAAGCCAGATCCGCTTGTTGCTTTTCAACGCCAAGCGGAGCAGTTTGTGGCGTGTATCCGCGAAAAAAGCCAGCCCGTTCCCTCTGCACAAGATGGCGAAAAAGTGGTTCGACTGATCGAGCTTCTCTATCAATCAGTGCGCAAAGGACTCGTTGTCACATGAGCGCTGGACTCGTCGCTGTTGATCTTGGCGGTTCCACGGCGAGAATGGCGCTCTTCGCTCTCGATGGCGCCACGATGCTGGAAACTGCCCGGCTGGAATTGGGGCAGGAAATCGAACCGCTGCAAGCCATTTCGCAAGTCATCAGCGTCATCGAAGGCTGGGAACAGAGGGCGCAGATGGAAATACGCAGCATTGTAATCGGGCTGGCTGCTGTGCATGATGCCGGAGGAACCATTGTCACTTGGCCAAATCGTCCGGAATGGAACGGCTTTGCCTTCCGCGATACTTTCGCCGCCTTGGCAGGCAAGCCTGTCGTGCTGTTTGACGATGCCAATCTCGCGGCGCTCGGCGAGTATGCTTTTGGCCTTGAGCACTCGGTCCAACATTTGCTGTATACAGTAGTCGGGACGGGAATTGGCAGCTCGCTTGTATGGCAGGGCAATGTGTATACAGGGGCAAGGGGAGCAAGCGGAGAGCTGGGCCATATCACGGTCGATCCTTGGGGAGAAAAATGTCCCTGCGGAGGGTTCGGCTGCTTGCAAATGTACGCGTCTGGCCGGGCGGTGGAACGCATCGCGCAAGCCAAAGGGCTGTCGGTTGCAAAAGCGAGTGACGTGTTTCATTTGGCCGCTGCGGGAAACGCAACAGCACAGGCAATCGTCGACGATTCCTTGCGAATGCTGGCGATCGGGATTGCCAACGCTGTGCGCCTGTTCGACCCGGATATGGTTGTCGTCGGCGGCGGCATGGCAAGCAGATTTCCGGAACATTATCGCTCCCTGGAAAAACGCGTTCAACAGTTCCTCGGCACCCTGCCGCAGCAGAATGTCCGCGTAAAACTTTCCGCCCTGGGAGACGATGCGGCACTTTGGGGCGGGATCGCTTACGGTTTGCAAATGTTTGAAAAAAATAAAGAAATGGAAGGTGTTCGCAAATGAGTAACCTGACAGAAAGATTCCCAAGCTGGCCAATGGCAGATGAAAACCAGGAAAAAGAATTGTTGGAAGCGTTGCGCAGCAATCAATGGTGGCGCATGTCCGGCACAAAAGTAAAAGAATTTGAACGAGTATTTGCCCAGATGCACCACGCCAAGCATACGCTGGCCGTTACAAACGGAACACACGCGATCAAGCTGGCTTTGCATAGCCTGGGAGTCAAGCCGGGTGATGAAGTAATCGTTCCGGCTTTTACCTTTATCTCGACGGCGTTGCCAGTCATTAGCTTGGGCGCGATCCCTGTCCCTGTAGACGTCGATCCTGGCACCTTTTGCCTCGATCCGGTAAAAGTGCGGGAAGCGGTTACGCCGCGCACAGTCGGGATGATTCCTGTGCATATGGCGGGACACCTGTGCGATATGGACCAGCTCCAGCAGATTGCCGATGAGTTTCATCTGTTTATTATTGAAGACGCCTGCCACGCGCACGGCGGTGAATGGAAAGGAAAACGCGCAGGCAGCATGGGTGATGCCGGGGTGTTCAGCTTCCAGCAATTTAAACTGATGACGGCGGGAGAAGGCGGCGCGCTCATCACGAATGCTCAAGATTTGTATGACCAGGCTTTCCTGTACCACAATGTGGGCCGTCCAGTTGGCGACAAAAAGTATCAGCACCTTGTCGAAGGTTCCAACTATCGGATTTCCGAATTTCAGGCTGCTGTCCTGCTGCCGCAAACCGCGCGCCTCGCTGAGCAAAACAAGCGCCGCGAGTACAATGCGCAAGTTCTCGATGCGGAAATGAAAGAAATCGATGGCATCATTCCGCAAATCCGTCAAGAAGAGTGTACGATCCATACGCACTACATGTACATGTTCTACTACAATCCGGTCGAATTTGGCGGGATCACAAGAGAGCGGTTTGTGGAAATGCTGAACGAACAAGGCATTCCCGCTTACATTGCCTACACGCAGATTCACGATACGCCAATCTTCAAGCAGTTCGTCGCCGATCTGGGCGATAACTACGCTTTCCCGAACCAGTTGCACTGCCCTGTCTCGAAGAAAATTGCCGAAGAGGTCATCTGGATTCATCATCGGGCACTGTTGGGTGATGCGGAATCGGTCAAAGGGATCGCCCAAACGGTCAGGGAACTGCAAGCGAGCACAAAAGCAAAGCTCGTATAGCCCAGCCAGGGCCGAAAAATTTTCTCGATAGCTGATGTGGAAAAGGACGGGTACCGGAGCACAAGCGCCGGGACCCGTTCCTTTTTATCCAGAAGGGGGAAAGCAGACGATGAACGGAACCACCCAGACGAGGCTTGACGATGTCGAAGAAAGACTGAAAGCGATTTGGCTGGATGTCCTCCAGCGAAGCGACGTGGGCATTGACGACAATTTTTTCGAAGTCGGCGGCCACTCGCTAAAAGCGCTGGAGCTTGAGGTCAGAATCGGCGTGGAGTTTGATAGCGAAATCTCTTTGGAAAACATCTTCAACCATCTCACCATCAGGGAGCTGGCGGCATACATCCGCAGTTCGCAGGACGACGCGATTTCTTTCATAAAGCCTGTCCCGGACAGACCTTACTACCCTGTTTCCTGGACACAAAAAAAGATGTTCTTTGCCTATTTCGACGGGCTTGAAAATGCCGTTATCGACATTCGCAGAGTGGAGCATGAGATCGAGCCGTCTGAGCTGGAGCAAGCTTTTCAATACATAATGAAAAGACACAAATTGCTGCGCACCACAGTCGGCATTCAAGCTGACGCAGTCGTTCAGTTCGTTCACGACGAGTCGCAAGCGGATTCTTTTCGCCTGCTTTACTGGGAAGCCCCGGCGGAAAAAGCGTTGCAGGAGGAGTTCATTCGAAAATGCGTGGCCGAAATCAATCGGCCGTACACACTTGACCAGCTCCCACTCTTTCGGATTGGCCTGGTTCGCTTGCCGGGAGAAGGCAGTCTGTTGATTTTGCATTTTCACCACATTATTTTCGACGCCTCTTCGCTTCGACTGGTGTATCACGAATTGGAGTGCATCAGCAAGGGAGAGCTGCTGCCCAAGATGCAACTGCAATACGCCGATTATTGCGTATGGCAAAACGAACTGGAAAAGTCGGAAGCGTATCAGGAAAAGAAAGCTTTTTGGCTGGATATGTTTGCCGACGAGCTGCCCGTTTTGAATCTGCCGCTTGATCGTCCTCGTAGCAATGGCCTGATCTCGACGTATGGCAACAAAAACTTCTATTTGAGTGAACAGACGACAGAGGCCATTCAGACCGTCGCCAAACAGCATCAAGTCACACCAAGCATTTTGCTGACGGCCGTTTACGGCCTGCTTCTCTCCAAATATTGCGCGCAAACCGATATCACCCTGGGGATGCTGTCTTCACGCCGCTACAGTGGGCTTGAAAACAGCATCGGCGTGTTTTTGCGAACCGTTCCGATCCGGTTTCAGGCTGTTCCGGAACAAGCGCTTCCGGAATATTTGCAACAGGTCAAAAACAGCCTCATCCGTTCGCTGGAGCATCAGGAGTACGACGTCGATGAGCTGGAGGAAAGCATTTGCCGACACCATGGCGTGTCCAAGACAGACCATCCTTTGTATCGCGTCTCGCTGAATATCCACACGGAGATGGATTCTGTGACGGAATCGATCATCGGAGCGGAAGGCGATACATTACAGAGCGGGAACAGTCAAGATATTGCCTGCGGCATCTACTTTCTCGATTCGGGAGCTATCTGCCTGAACATGGAATACAACATGGAATTGTTCGATCCCGGCACGATTCAGCGAATGGGCGAACACTTCACCATTCTGCTGGAAGCGGTCCTCTCGCAGCCAGCGCGCAAGCTGGAAGAGTTCAGCTTGCTGACAGAGGCCGAGCGACACCATATTTTGCACCTTTTTAACAAGGAAACGGCTGATTTGCCTACAGAACAAACGTTGCAAGCGATCTTCGAGCAGCGAGTTGAGCTGTATGCGGACAAGCTTGCCGTTAGTTGCGCAGATCAATCGCTCACATATCGCGAGCTGAACCAAAAGGCCAATCAGCTGGCGAGAGTGCTCGTGGACAAAGGCGTTGGCCCTGGCGTAACGGCAGGCGTCATGCTGGAGCGGTCTGTCGATATGATGGTATCTCTGTTGGCGATTTTGAAGGCGGGCGGCGCGTATTTGCCGATCAGCCCGGACTATCCGCCGGATCGGGTGACGTTTTTGCTGGAGGACAGCCAGGCCAAGGTCGTCCTCGTTGATCGGGACGTGCAGGACAGCAGCCCGCATGTGAAGTCGCTGTACGTGAACGTAAAAGAGCCCGCCTCCTACACCCATGACGATTCCAATCTGGCGCCGAGAAGCACTCCTGCTGATCTGGCCTATATCATGTACACCTCTGGCTCCACTGGCCAGCCAAAAGGCGTCATGATCGAGCATCGTTCCGTGGTCAACCGGATTGCCTGGATGCACAAACAATTTCCGATCACAGCAGATGACTGCGTTTTGCAAAAAACACCGTTTACCTTCGATGTTTCCGTCTGGGAGCTGTTCGGATGGTATTTCCACGGGGCGCGAGTCTGCTTCCTGGCGCCTGGCATGGAGAAAGATCCCGAAGTCATTCTCGCCACGCTCGCTCGCGAGCGCATCACGCTTATGCACTTCGTTCCCTCCATGCTGAGCAGCTTTCTTTCCTATATAGAACCGCGCATCGAGCAGGAAACAGAACGGCTGTCCAGTCTTCGCTTCCTGTTTGCGAGTGGGGAAGCGCTGCTCCCGAGTACCGTCAACGCCTTCAACCGGATGATCCATGCGCGAACCGGGGCGAGACTCATCAACTTGTACGGCCCGACCGAAACCACTGTCGAGGTGTCGTGGTTCGATTGCTCCGCTGACTACGGAGTGCGTCCTGCGCGGACGATTATTCCTGTGGGCAAGCCCATTGACAATATCCGCCTGTACGTTGTGGATCAAAAAGACGGCCTCCAGCCGATTGGCGTGGCAGGCGAGCTGATGATATCCGGGATCGGGGTAGGAAGAGGGTATTTGAATCAGCCCGAGATCACGGCGCAAAAATTTGTCGACGATCCGTGGAGTCCTGGCAACAGAATGTACCGAAGCGGAGACCTCGTCCGCTGGATGCCGGATGGCAACATCGAGTATCTGGGCCGTATTGATGAGCAGGTCAAAATCAGGGGCGTGCGCATTGAATTGGGCGAAATCGAGAATGCGCTGCTGGAGCTTCCCGAAATTGAGTCAGCCGCAGCCGCGATCAAAACGAGTGCGGCCGAAGAGAAGCTGCTCTGCCTTTATTACGTAGCCCGAGACGAGATCAAGCCGGATGAGGTGAAGAGCTATCTTGCCAAAAGATTGCCGCGCTTCATGGTGCCGGATGCGATTGTGGCGATAGAGGAAATCCCGTTAACGGCCAGCGGAAAAGTAAACAGAAAGCTGCTGCCGACGCCTGTTGTAGAGGTGGAGTTCACTGCGGATGAACTGCCTGAAAGCGAGCTGGAAAAGAAGCTGGCGGACATTTGCCAAAAAGTGCTGCATGTCGAGCAGCTTGGCGTTCGCACCAACTTGTTCTCCGTCGGGGCCAATTCGTTGAAAATCATTTTGATTGCTTCGCAAATTCGCCGGGAGTTAAACATGGATGTTCCCGTTAGCGCCGTTTACACCAAGCCGATGATCGCAGAAATCGCCGCATACCTGCAATCGGAGGCGTCGCCAGCATCAGCAGACGGCAATCACGACCTGGTGTTAATCAACAAAGGCTCTGCCGAAGCCCCGTCCTTGTTTTTGATTCACGATATAAGCGGCAGTATCGACGCTTATTTGGAACTGGTCAACTATCTTGGCGACAGATTTACGTGTTATGGCATTCCGGCAGAGGTAAACCATGACGCGCAAAGTCAGGAAATCAGCATCGAAGCGCTGGCGCAGAACTATCTGGAAAAAGTCAAAAAAGTCCAAGGCGAAGGTCCATACCATCTGGCAGGCTGGAGTCTGGGGGGATTGCTCGCTTTTGAAATCACGAGACAGCTGGAGGCCGACGGAGATGAGGTAGACATGCTCGTCCTGATCGATTCTTCTCCGCCGCTATTGCATCAGCACCTCCAGCAGCCTGACCCGGCGGTCGTGGCCTCAGTCAGACAGCAAATGGCACAAGTAGTGACAGCAGCAGAGTGGAGCGCCCAGCTGGAGCAGGAAACGACGTTGTACGGCTTGTACAAAAAGGTGGCGCAGTACATGGAGCAGCACAACTTGACGCATGAAACACTGGAAGCCGTGATGCCGAAAGAGATCATGCAGGCGATTCCGGGTTATGCCCACGGCCAGCAAGTTGATTTTTACCGTTATGTGCATCTGTTTATCGATTTGCAGCATGCCTATGTCCACTATCAACCGCCGCGAAAAGTGTTTGCCCAGGCTCATTTGGTCAAAGCGCAGAAATCGGCAATCGAGGAAAACAAGTGGAACGCCTTTTTCTATCGTCCCATCGCCTTGCATGAAATCGAGGGAGATCATTTCTCCATTTTCAAAGAGCCTGCTGTTGCGGAAATGGCTTCTTTTTTTGCAGCGATTGCCCCCGAGCGCGGGTGATGTGAATCCTCTTATTTTGACACAAAAGGAGCGCAACTCATGATGCAGAAGCTTGCTGGTGCTGCCAACAGGAACGACCAACGACCAAGTAACGGCGAACAGTCGATGTCTGATTGGCAAGGTACACATGCACTAAATTTGCCGTTGGATTTTGTACGGCCAGCCGTTAAAGGCACGCAGAAAGAAGTCGTCGCGCACAAGACTGGACTGGAGTTGAAAAGCAAGCTGGAGCTTGCGGCAGAAAAGGAAACGGTATCTGCGGAAGTCTTTCTGCTTGCTGCTTTCATGCTCCTGCTCGCGAAATATACAGGCCAAGAGCATGTCGTCGTGGGCTGGTCGTCTGATTCGCTTCAGCAGGCTGGAGGTAGCGAGACAGCCCGCACCGCCGTTGCGACTGGTCATGTGCATCAGGACAGGACATGGCGCGAATTTTTGCTGACAGTCGAGCAGACATGCATGCAGGTTCATGCCGCCAAGCGATTTTTTTACGAAGAACTGCTGGCAACCATGGAGTTGCCCCAAGATCCGAGCAGAAATCCGCTCTTTGATGTACGCATCAAAAAGCGGCATACAGATACAGCCGGGGAAAAGGACGACTTCGCGCTCGCATTCGACTTGGAACAGGACGGCATCTTTTTGCAAGTCGAGTATGATGTCCAGCTCTTTTTGCCCAGTACGATGGAGCGGATGCTGAGCCACTACGTCAATCTGCTGGCACAGCTTGCGCAGGATGCCGACCAGCGCCTGATCGACATGGACATGCTTTCTGCCGACGAGCGCGAGCGGCTTGTCTACGGCTGGAACGAGACAACTACAGCCTATCCGGCAGAGCAGAGCA
Organism: Brevibacillus sp. HD3.3A; assembly: GCF_013284375.2. NCBI lineage: Bacteria > Bacillati > Bacillota > Bacilli > Caryophanales > Paenibacillaceae > Brevibacillus > Brevibacillus sp. HD3.3A. The sequence goes on along the minus strand of NZ_CP085874.1, from coordinate 3,181,459 downwards.
TTGCGCACATGTTGAAGCACCAGGTCGAGCAGCGCCCGGATGACATCGCTGTCGTGTTTGGCGAGCAAAGCCTGACGTACGCGCAGTTGCACGCCCAATCCAACCAGATTGCTCACGCCCTGCACCATAAAGGAATCGGCAAAGGGGATGTCGTGGTCGTCATGGCGGAACGTTCGCTGGAGCTGGTTACGGGCTTGTTTGGCGTGCTGAAAGCAGGTGCTGCCTACACGCCTGTGGACCCGGGCTATCCGGCGGAGCGGCTGCGCTACTTGCTGCGTCATTCCAAGGCGAAGCTGCTGCTCGTCCAGCGCTCCGTGCAAGATCGCATCATCGATTCAGAAGCCGAGGTCGTCGCGGTGGAAGACCTGCTGGCGGCTGAGTGTGCGTGGCCCAGCGAAGACTTGCCGCTTTCCTACGACCCGGAGCAACTGATGTACGTCCTCTACACGTCCGGCTCCACCGGCAATCCGAAAGGCGCCATGATTCGCTCGCATTCGTTTGTCAACTTGCTGCACTGGTACACGCGCGAATTTGCGCTGGGCGAAAACGACCGGATGCTGCTCATCGCTTCTGCCAGCTTTGATCTGGCGCAAAAAAACCTGTACGCGCCGCTCATCACCGGAGGGCGGCTGGTGCTTTTCGCGCCGGGTCTCTACGACTACGAGCAAATGTCAGCGACAATCGAGCGCGAAGGGATTACCGCGATCAACTGCACGCCCAGCGCTTTTTACCCGCTGGTAGAAGCCAATGCCGACGACGATTATCAAAAGTTGAAAAGCTTGCGCTGGGTATTTTTGGGCGGTGAACCGATCCATATGAATCAGCTCGCGCCGTGGCTGCGCAGCGCCCATTGCCAGGCGGAAATCGTCAACACATACGGCCCGACCGAATGCACGGATATTGCGTCGTATTACCGCCTACACGGAAAAGACTGGCAAGGAGAAACAAACCTGCCGATCGGCAAACCGATTGACAACGTCCGATTGTATGTCGTGGACAAGGACATGCGCCTGGTGCCGGAAGGACTGGAAGGTGAACTGTGCATCGGTGGTGTCGGGGTAGGTTTTGGCTACTATAACGCCCCGGAGTTGACGCAAGAACGGTTCGTGCAGAGCAGGGAGCTGCCTGAGCAGGTCGTGTACAAGACAGGCGACGTCGTGAAAAGGCTGCCGGATGGACAGATCGTCTTCATCGGCAGGGTCGACCATCAGGTGAAAGTTCGCGGCTTCCGCATTGAGATCGAGGAAATCGAGAAAAAGCTGCTCGACCATCCGCGAATCAAGGAAACGGTCGTTACCGCGCTACAGGACGCCGGGGGAGACACGACCTTGCGCGCTTATGTGGTGCCAGCCCAGACCTTGACCACAGAGCAAATTTACGATTATTTGCAGGCTGAACTGCCAAGCTACATGATTCCACAGTTTGTGATCGTGCTGGAGGCTTTGCCGCTGACGCCAAACGGCAAAGTCGACCGCAAAGCGCTGCCTGTACCTTCCGAGGAACTGGCACAAGCGGAAGAACAAGCTGCGGAAGCGGAGCTGCAAGACGAAACCGAGCAACAGCTGCTGAAGCTCTGGCAAGAGGTGCTGGGCATTCGCAAGGCAGGTCGCAAGGACAGCTTCTTTCGCTTGGGTGGTCACTCCTTAAAAGCAGTTGCCCTGCTCTCGCGCATCAAAAAAACATTTGGTGTGGCGATCCCGATCCACACCTTGTTTCGTCAGCCGACGATCCAACAGCTTGCAGAAGTCATCCGCCACTCTCCGAAAACGAGCGTCGCCTCGATTCTGCCAGCAGGAGGGCAGGAGTATTACCGGCTTTCCTCGGAGCAGGAACGGCTTTATGTGCTGGAACAGTTCGAACATGTCGGCACCGCTTACAACGTCCCGTGGGCGGCTCACGTGTCTGGACCGTTCGACGCAGCCCGCTGCCAGCAAGCTTTTGCCGCACTGAGCCTCCGGCACGAGACGCTGCGCACCTGCTTCGAACTGATCGGCGACACCGTGTTGCAAAAAGTGCTGCCAAAAGCAGACGGCTTTTTCACGTATGAGGAAGCGAGCGGAGCAGCGCCCGATCAACTCATCCGCCAATTCGTCCGCCCGTTTGACCTGCGTGTCGGTCCGCTGTTTCGGGTGAAAGTAATCCGACTTGGCGCAGAGGAACACCTGCTTTTGCTCGATATGCACCATATCATTGCCGACGGGATTTCCCTTCAAATTGTCTTGCAAGAGTTTGCCGCGCTATACAACGAAGGCAAGACGCTGGAACCGTTGCCGATGCAGTACAAAGACTATGCAAACTGGCAGTGCAAGCACCGCGAGACATTGCAGAGCCAGGAAAAGTATTGGCTCGATGTGCTGCAAGGGGAGCTTCCGGTGTTGAATCTGCCGCTGGACTATCCACGGCCGCCGCTGCAAAGCTTCGCGGGAGACAAGATAACTGCGCGCCTAGATACTTCTTTGGTCGGCAAACTGAGGCAGGTGGCGGAGGAAACAGACACGACCCTGTACATGGTGTTGCTGGCAGCCTATCATGTGCTGCTGCACAAATATACGGGCCAAACCGATATCATCGTCGGCTCTCCGATCGCAGGCAGACCGCAGGCTGAATTTGAACATCTGGTCGGCATGTTCGTCAACACGCTCGCCTTGCGAAACTTCCCGCATCCAGACAAGCCATTCCGCACCTTTCTGGCCGAAGTCAGGGAGAGTTGCCTGCAAGCGTACGAGCACCAGGAATGGCCGTTTGAAAAGCTGGTCGAGAAGCTCCAGCCTACGCGTGATTTAAGCCGAAATCCGCTGTTTGACACGATGTTCGTCCTGCAAAACATGGAAAACTCTCTTCCGAGTCTGCCAGGAGTAGAGCTGGTTGCCCTGCCGATCAACAGCCAGTCGTCCCAGTTTGATCTCATGCTGGAAGCCGTTGAACAAGCAGGCAGTTTGCAACTGAATCTGGAGTTTTGCACCAAGCTGTTTGCTCCGCGCACGATGGAAAAGCTGCTGAGCCACTACGTCAATCTGCTGGCACAGCTCGTCCAGGATGCCGACCAGCGCCTGATCGACATGGACATGCTTTCTGCCGACGAGCGCGAGCGGCTTGTCTACGGCTGGAACGAGACAACTACAGCCTATCCGGCAGAGCAGAGCATTGCGCACATGTTGAAGCACCAGGTCGAGCAGCGCCCGGATGACATCGCTGTCGTGTTTGGCGAGCAAAGCCTGACGTACGCGCAGTTGCACGCCCAATCCAACCAGATTGCTCACGCCCTGCACCATAAAGGAATCGGCAAAGGGGATGTCGTGGTCGTCATGGCGGAACGTTCGCTGGAGCTGGTTACGGGCTTGTTTGGCGTGCTGAAAGCAGGTGCTGCCTACACGCCTGTGGACCCGGGCTATCCGGCGGAGCGGCTGCGCTACTTGCTGCGTCATTCCAAGGCGAAGCTGCTGCTCGTCCAGCGCTCCGTGCAAGATCGCATCACCGATTCAGAAGCCGAGGTCGTCGCGGTGGAAGACCTGCTGGCGGCTGAGTGTGCGTGGCCCAGTGAAGACTTGCCGCTTTCCTACGACCCGGAACAGCCGATGTACGTCCTCTACACGTCCGGCTCCACTGGCAATCCGAAAGGCGCCATGATTCGCTCGCATTCGTTTGTCAACTTGCTGCATTGGTACACGCGCGAATTTGCGCTGGGCGAAAACGACCGGATGCTGCTCATCGCTTCTGCCAGCTTTGATCTGGCGCAAAAAAACCTGTACGCGCCGCTCATCACCGGGGGGCGGCTGGTGCTTTTCGAACCTGGTCTCTACGACTACGAGCAAATGTCAGCGACAATCGAGCGCGAAGGGATTACCGCGATCAACTGCACGCCCAGCGCTTTTTACCCGTTGGTAGAAGCCAATGCCGACGACGATTATCAAAAGTTGAGAAGCTTGCGCTGGGTATTTTTGGGCGGCGAACCGATCCATATGAACCAGCTCGCGCCGTGGCTGCGCAGCGCCCATTGCCAGGCGGAAATCGTCAACACATACGGCCCGACCGAATGCACGGATATTGCGTCGTATTACCGCCTGCGCGGAAAAGACTGGCAAGGAGAAACAAACCTGCCGATCGGCAAACCGATCGACAACGTCCGATTGTATGTCGTAGACAAAGACATGCGCCTGGTGCCGGAAGGGCTGGAGGGTGAACTGTGCATCGGCGGTGTCGGGGTAGGGCTTGGCTACTACAACGCCCCGGAGTTGACGGCAGAACGGTTCGTGCAGGGCAAGGAGCTGCCGGAGAAAGTCGTGTACAAGACAGGCGACGTCGTAAAAAGGTTGCCGGATGGACAGATTGTCTTCATCGGCAGGGTCGACCATCAGGTGAAAGTTCGCGGCTTCCGCATTGAGATCGAGGAAATCGAGAAAAAGCTGCTCGACCATCCGCAAATTAAAGAAGCGGTCGTCACCGCGCTACAGGACGCCGGGGGAGACACGACCTTGCGCGCTTATGTCGTGCCAGCCCAGACCTTGACCACAGAGCAAATCTACGATTATCTGCAAACCGAACTGCCAGGCTACATGATTCCGCAGTTTGTGATCGTGCTGGAAGCTTTGCCGCTGACGCCAAACGGCAAAGTCGACCGCAAAGCCTTGCCAGTGCCGTCCGCAGAACTGGAGCCAACAGAAACCGTCCAGCTGCAAGGGGAAATCGAGCAGCAACTGGTGAAGCTGTGGCAGGAGACGCTGGGCATCCGCAAGGTAGGTCACCAGGACAGCTTTTTCCGCTTGGGCGGGCATTCGTTAAAAGCGGTTGCGCTGCTCTCGCGGATGAAAAAGGCATTTGGCGTATCGATCCCGATTTCCACCCTGTTTCGAAAGCCGACAATCCAGCAGCTTGCGGAAGTCATTCGCCACTCGCCGAAAACGAGCGTGGACGCGATACCGACAGCAGGAGGGCAGCAGTACCATCGGCTTTCCTCGGAGCAGGAGCGGCTTTATGTGTTGGAACAGTTCGAGCACGTCGGCACCGCTTACAACGTCCCATGGGCGGCTCACGTGTCTGGACCGTTCGACGCAGCCCGTTGCCAGCAAGCTTTTGCCGCACTGAGCCTCCGGCACGAGTCGCTGCGCACCTGCTTCGAGCTGATCGGCGACACGGTGGTGCAAAAAGTGCTGCCAAAAGCAGACGGCTTTTTCACGTATGAAGAAGCGAGCGGAGAACAGCCCGACCAGCTTATCCGCCAATTCGTCCGTCCGTTTGACCTGAGTGTCGGTCCGCTATTTCGGGTGAAAGCAATCCGACTTGGCGCAGAGGAACACCTGCTTTTGCTCGACATGCATCATATCATTGCCGACGGGATTTCTCTCCAGATTGTCTTGCAAGAGTTTGCCGCGCTGTACGAAGGCAAGACGCTGGAACCGTTGCCGATGCAGTACAAAGACTATGCAAACTGGCAGTGCAAGCGCCGCGAGACATTGCAGAGCCAGGAAAAGTATTGGCTCGATCTGCTGCAAGGGGAGCTTCCGGTGTTGAACTTGCCGCTGGACCATCCGCGGCCGCCGCTGCAAAGCTTCGCGGGAGACAAGATAACTGCGCGCCTAGATCCTTCTTTAACCCGCAAGCTGAGGCAAGTGGCGGAGGAAACAGACACGACCTTGTATACGGTGCTGTTGTCGGTCTATTATGTTCTGCTGCACAAATATACGGGCCAAACCGATATCATCGTCGGCTCTCCGATCGCAGGCAGACCGCAGGCTGAATTTGAACATCTGGTCGGCATGTTCGTCAACACGCTCGCCTTGCGAAGCTTCCCGCATCCAGACAAGCCGTTCCGTGCCTTTCTGGCCGAAGTCAGGGAGAGTTGCCTGCAAGCGTACGAGCACCAGGAATGGCCGTTTGAAAAGCTGGTCGAAAAGCTCCAGCCTACGCGCGATTTAAGCCGAAATCCGCTGTTTGACACGATGTTCGTCCTGCAAAACATGGAAAACTCTCTTCCGAGTCTGCCAGGAGTAGAGCTGGTTGCCCTGCCGATCCACAACCAGGCGTCCCAGTTTGACCTCATGCTGGAAGCCGTGGAACAAGAAAAATGTCTTCAGTTGAATCTGGAGTTCTGCACCAGTCTGTTTGCCACAAGCACGATGGAGCGGCTGCTGGGCCACTACATTCATCTGCTGACAAAGCTTGCCCAAGATGCCGACCAGCGCCTTGCGGACATCGAGCTGCTCTCCAGCGCAGAGGGTGACGACCGGACCCAGCCGAACACGGCTTACCCGGTCGAACGAAGCTTGGCACTTACGCTGGAGCATGAGCAACAGCTCAAGCAGCGTGCGGAGAAACTGGCCGTCAAGTTCGACACAAGCTACGCGGGCATGAATACACTGCCTGCTTTGGAAGCAGTGGAAGAACGTCCTGATTACCCGGCCTCATCAGCGCAAAAGCGGTTGTTCATGATCGATAAACTGCTGGGAAGAGGAACCTCTTACAATGTTCCCGTCATACGCAGAGTGAACGGAAAATTGGACAGCAAGCGGCTTGAACAAGCCATGCGGGACTTTGTCCAGCGGCATGAGTCACTGCGGACGGCGTTTCAACTGGAAGTGGAGAGCGGGGCACTCCGGCAAAAAATAGATTCCGCTGTCTCGTTTGCGTTTCCGGTGTATGCGCTGACAGAAGCAGAAGCGGCAGAGATGATCCGCGATTTTGTCAGACCGTTTCGCCTTGACAAGGCACCGCTGTTTCGCGCGGCGCTGATCGAGCTGACGGACAGGGAAGAGAGCATTCTGATCATCGACATGCACCATATCATAACCGACGGCATGTCCGTAGCGATCATGCTTAAAGAATTGGCAGCCCTGTACGAGAAAAGGCAACTAGAGACGCTCCGTCTGCAATACAAAGACTACGCCGTTTGGGAAAACCAGCTGATGAAAACGCAAGAATGGCAAAAGCAGGAGCAATACTGGCTGGACGTATTCAAAGAACCTGTTCATCCGGTGCGTTTGCCATTCAGTCGCTCTGCGGCCTTGACAGCAGAAGTGAAGTCCCGAACGCTTCATGTTTCCCTGGAAGAAAAACTGGCCACAGAGCTGCAAAATCTCGCTTACTCGACAGATACAACCTTGTTTATGGTCATGCTGGGTGCTTTTACCCTCCTGCTGTCCAAGCTGTCTGGGCAGGACGATATTGTCGTCGGCACCCCCATTTCGGGAAGACATCATGATGGACTGGAAAATATCGTAGGGATGTTTGTCAACACGTTGGCCATTCGCAACAGGCCACGCAGCAGCCAGTCTTTCCTCGCGTACGTGAGCGAGGTGAAAGAGCGTCTGCTGGAAGCATACGAAAATCAGGACTACGCCTTCGACCATCTTGTAGACAAACTGAACGTCCCACGCGAGATCAACAGCAACCCATTGTTCAATGTCATGTTCCAATTTGCGCAGCAAGATGAGGCAGAAAAAATCGACGGTCTCAAGCTGCTGCCTGTCGAGTATGACGGCGCTCCAAGCAAATTCGATCTGCACGTTGTCGTCGTACAGGAAGATCAGCGCACCATGCATCTGGAAATGACGTACCGGGAGACTTATCTTCCTGATGAGACAGTTCATGAGTTTCTCTCACATTTTCACGACCTGGTTCAGCAAATCGTCGAGAATGCGAATCGCGATCGAGAAGAAATCGCGACAACCAATCCATGACAACCGAAGCATACGGACAAAATCCCGCCTTTCACTTAGGCGGGATTTTTTTTTGCATCCACGCTAATCTGAAACAGATACGAGGGCGTGCTTTAGCCAACCACGTCTGATAAACAAGTCGCTTTTCCCGCCTGTTTTTGGCATAATATACCATGACAACCAAAAGCAGCGACAGCTCATCCAGATAGGCTAGGCTGAGCGGAAAAAGCAAACTCGGACAGGAAAGGAACTGGAGAATGAATAGTAGCGCTCTATTTCAGGAGTTTCCGGTGTTGAAATCGGACCATTTGATACTGCGAGAGATTGAAGATTGTCACCTGGAAGAAGTGTTTGAAATTTACAGCAATGATAGCGTCTTTGAGTATTGCGGCATCATTCCCAAGCACAAAAAGGATACCGTTCTGACCATGATCGGCCATTTTAAAAGAGATTACCTGAAAAAATCGAGAGTGAAATGGGGGATTTTCCCCGTTCAGCAGAGCGATACATTAGTCGGCATTATCGAAGCCTTCGAGTTGAATCAACGCGTAAACATGGCAACGATCGGTTACTTTTTGGCGGAAGCGCACTGGGGAAAAGGGATTGCCTCGGAAGCGGTCAAAATGGTTGTGCGCTTCCTGATGGAAGAAGTCAACGTGAACAGAATCCAGGCAGAAGTCATGCCGCCAAATGAAGCGTCCAAAAAGGTGTTGCGCAATAATGGCTTCCTCATGGAAGGAACGCTCAGACAGGCAGCGCTCTGGTCAGGCAAAGGAATTGTCGATTTAGAAATATACGGCTTGCTGCGGGAAGACTACCAAAGCCTGCAAACGAGGTAGACAGATCGTGCAACGAGCAGTTATCCGCTGAATTGAGCTGTTTTGTCGGCCGCAAGCGGTCACATCCCATTTCAAAAAAGTCGAGACGTTATTCACAAAAAAAGGTTTCATCCCCGGCAGCGAAGAGGGGATGAAACCTTTTTTGTTGCCACGCTGTCAATCAACGGCTGAGAAAATACGAAACGAGCGTATCCATCGGCACGATTTCCACGGTTTCACAAAACGAATCGTTTTGCGCACAAGCAGTCAAGGTGTATTCGTCATCCAGAAAGTACGTCTTGAAGTGCCACCTCGCTTGTTCAAATACGCGCGCGCCCTCGACAGTTCCCTGGCTGACAGTGGAGAAGCTGTTCAGCGGAAGCGAAAGCCCTTTGCCGATCGCTTTGATGTAGCTTTCTTTCGCCGTCCAGACCGCAAAAAAACGTGCTTGTCTTCGTTCGCTGTCCGGTTCCTCCTCGATATACTCGTATTCCTCTGGCGCAAAAAACTGCCTGGCAATTTGCAAGTCAATCTGATGCTTTTTTTCAATATCGATTCCTACGGTACAGTCACCGGTGATACAGACCACCCAGTCGCCCGAATGGGAAAGGTTGTAGTGCAAGCGGTTCCACGGCCCTTGCAGGGATGGTTTTCCATAGGCGTTCGTGCCAAACGAAATGCTTTTCGCAGAAACGGCGAACGTTTCGGCGGCAATTTTTCTAATCAGCAGATCGGCCAGCAGTCCGCGGACGCGATCTTCGCGGCGGAAGAAAGCACCGAGCCGCTGTTTTTTGTCTTCGGCAACAAAGGACAGCAGGTGAGGAATGTAATCATCTGAAAAATCGGCAATAGAGACTGCGTATATGGGCATCATGCTGAACCTCCAACTCTGTATGCAAACACACTTTCTGTAAAAGGACGCGCGTGCAGTCTAGCTCATGTGCGGGTGTGGGCATGGCCTGATGACACCATTGGCTCGATCAGCTCAATGCCAAGGTCGATCATCCGCTCATCGCCCATGAGCGACACGAGCACTTTTACCCGCCGTTTGTGCTTGTCCACTTTTTTCACAATTCCTTCCATCCCTTTGAGTGGGCCAGACTCCACATATACCTTGGAATCTTGCGTGTAGACCTGGGAAAAATCAATCTGCTCATCGTGATTCAGCAGCCTGAGAATGATCGTGATTTCTTCCTCGGGAATCTTTTTGAAACAGAGCGCCTCTTCCCTGTTTTCCACCGGATCGCGGCTTTTCCGGGGAGAAGTCGATCTGTCGTACATCAGGTCGATTTTATTCAGATAGTTCAACATCCGAATAATTTTGGAGTGACTTCTAATAAAGTAATACTTCGAGAAATTCATGTCCGTTTTTACAAAAATGTAGCCTGGAAACAAATCCTTTTCAACCCGCATAATCTCGCCGTTTTTCTTCTCGGGAACGATACGTTGTGGAACCATGGAATACAGTGTTTCTTTGTCAAAAGATTTATTCAACCAATTTTTCACAGAATGTTCATAACCCGTTTTCACATAAAACGCATACCAGTTCATAAAAATGCAAGACTCCTTTTCATAACGTTTCTAAGATCATTGGCAGGTGCAGCAGCTCAGAAATCCTCAGCCTTCATTAAACTCGTCGCTCTCTAGTTGGTTCCTGACTCGGCTCGTTGAAGCTCTTTTCCTGTAACAACCATTGGGAAACCTTATGTCTCGCTTCGCATACATGAACCGGATTTTCGGTCTGCAAATGGAAGCAACATCAGCCATGCGCAATAATGTGCGATATAAGTAGTTATTTACATAATATTATTTTATTTTACAAATAATGGTAACGAAAAGTTTACTCATCGTCAAGGTCATCCAGAAACAGTAGTCGTTCTGGTCACTATTCGGGCTTGCATTTTCCATAGGCTGAATGTAGAGCTTCTGTAGGTGAGCAGGGAACGAAAGAGAGCAAATACTGACGAATATGTATAGACAGCTGGTGGATCGCAAAGTACATGCCAAACTGCTGGTGGATTTTCCTTGAACCAAATTTCGCTGGCAGCCAGCATGGTTCAAACCTTTTCTCTAAAAAGCTGCGTACGTCAAAAAAGAGGGGGTAGGAATTGTGCCTTTTTATCACATGCCTTTTTACGAAAGTCTGCGGACTGATCAGGACAATAGCTGCTGATCCAGATAGGCAGCACACAGGAAAACAGCCTCTCGTTTTTCCGTAGAAGAAAATTCCTGTTTTCCCAGTATAAAGCATTATATGGCTTGTGAACATATAAAAATTTTAATGTTATGAAAATATTTATCGTCAAAATATAGCCGCTACGCTTTCCTTTTTTATAGACACGTTGAAAAGGAAAAATGTTGCAGCGCCGAAACGAGCCAATCACTGGCTTCGCCAAAGGGAAAAACACGTATGCCGCTTATTGATTACGCAAGCGGGAGCAGGTTTGCCAAGCAAAACTTGGATTTACGTAAAAAGGTTGTAAAAAAACTTGTTGAACTTTTTACAAAATATCCCTATTTTTTAATCGACTTCCAATTTTTCTCTGCTATAATGAGTTTCAGCGTCAGTAACCTAGTGCTTTCAGCCTGTCAGCCGATCGGGGAACTTCCTGTGATTGTTTTCATGCAAATCAGTTTTCCTTCGTTCGCAGGCGGTAAGCAGGGCCGTATCCGGCAGGCGGGAATACCAGCACCCATTTTCCGCTACAGCATGAGCAAAATATGACTTTAGTATGAAGGAAAATTCCTAGAAACAGGAAATTTTCTTGTTGTTAAAATTACCCAAATGATGGAAAATGGGAAATTGGGAATGGAACGTTGACCTTGCCTGTCTCTTGTTGGCAACCATTTCGTCACACTTCATGATAAGCAGAAGTAATTCCATTATCGGAGGGGACATATGTTAGCAAATCAGGCCAATCTCATCGACAACAAGCGGGAACTGGAGCAGCATGCGCTAGTTCCATATGCACAGGGCAAGTCGATCCATCAATTGTTCGAGGAACAAGCAGAGGCTTTTCCAGACCGCGTTGCCATCGTTTTTGAAAACAGGCGGCTTTCGTATCAGGAGTTGAACAGGAAAGCCAATCAACTGGCAAGAGCCTTGCTCGAAAAAGGGGTGCAAACAGACAGCATCGTCGGTGTGATGATGGAGAAGTCCATCGAAAATATCATCGCGATTCTGGCCGTTCTCAAAGCAGGCGGAGCCTATGTGCCCATCGACATCGAATATCCCCGCGATCGCATCCAATATATTTTGCAGGATAGTCAAACGAAAATCGTGCTTACCCAAAAAAGCGTCAGCCAGCTCGTGCATGACGTCGGGTACAGCGGAGAAGTAGTTGTACTCGAAGAAGAACGGCTGGACGCTCGCGAGACTGCCAATCTGCACCAGCCCAGCAAGCCTACGGATCTTGCCTATGTCATTTACACCTCAGGCACGACAGGCAAGCCAAAAGGCACCATGCTTGAACATAAAGGCATCGCCAATTTGCAATCCTTTTTCCAAAATTCGTTTGGCGTCACCGAGCAAGACAGGATCGGGCTTTTTGCCAGCATGTCGTTCGACGCATCCGTTTGGGAAATGTTCATGGCTTTGCTGTCTGGCGCCAGCCTGTACATTCTTTCCAAACAGACGATCCATGATTTCGCTGCATTTGAACACTATTTGAGTGAAAATGAATTGACCATCATCACACTGCCGCCGACTTATTTGACTCACCTCACCCCAGAGCGCATCACCTCGCTACGCATCATGATTACGGCAGGATCAGCTTCCTCCGCACCCTTGGTAAACAAATGGAAAGACAAACTCAGGTACATAAATGCATACGGCCCGACGGAAACGAGCATTTGCGCGACGATCTGGGAAGCCCCGTCCAATCAGCTCTCCGTGCAATCGGTTCCGATCGGCAAACCGATTCAAAATACACATATTTATATCGTCAATGAAGACTTGCAGCTACTGCCGACTGGCAGCGAAGGCGAACTGTGCATCGGCGGAGTCGGCTTGGCAAGAGGCTATTGGAATCGGCCCGACTTGACCGCAGAAAAATTCGTAGACAATCCGTTCGTACCAGGCGAAAAAATGTACCGCACAGGTGACTTGGCCAAATGGCTGACGGATGGAACGATCGAGTTTCTCGGCAGAATCGACCATCAGGTGAAAATCAGAGGTCATCGCATCGAGCTTGGCGAAATCGAGTCTGTTTTGTTGGCACATGAACACATCACAGAGGCCGTGGTCATTGCCAGAGAGGATCAACACGCGGGACAGTATTTGTGCGCCTATTATATTTCGCAACAAGAAGCAACTCCTGCGCAGCTCAGAGACTACGCCGCCCAAAAGCTTCCGGCTTACATGCTGCCATCTTATTTCGTCAAGCTGGACAAAATGCCGCTTACGCCAAATGACAAGATCGACCGCAAAGCGTTGCCCGAGCCTGATCTTACGGCAAACCAAAGCCAGGCTGCCTACCATCCTCCGAGAACCGAGACAGAATCGATTCTCGTCTCCATCTGGCAAAACGTTTTGGGAATTGAAAAGATCGGGATTCGCGATAATTTTTACTCGCTCGGCGGAGATTCGATCCAAGCGATCCAGGTCGTGGCTCGTCTGCATTCCTATCAATTGAAGCTAGAGACGAAAGACTTGCTGAATTACCCGACGATCGAGCAGGTTGCTCTTTTTGTCAAGAGCACGACGAGAAAAAGCGATCAGGGCATCATCGCCGGGAACGTACCGCTTACACCCATTCAGAAGTGGTTTTTCGGGAAAAACTTTACGAATACAGGCCATTGGAACCAATCGTCTGTGCTCTATCGCCCGGAAGGCTTTGATCCTAAAGTCATCCAAAATGTCATGGACAAAATCATCGAACACCACGACGCGCTCCGCATGGTCTATCAGCACGAAAACGGAAATGTCGTTCAGCACAACCGCGGCTTGGGTGGACAATTATACGATTTCTTCTCTTATAATCTGACCGCGCAACCAGACGTCCAGCAGGCGATCGAAGCAGAGACGCAACGTCTGCACAGCAGCATGAATTTGCAGGAAGGGCCGCTGGTGAAGGTTGCCTTATTTCAGACGTTACATGGCGATCATTTGTTTCTCGCAATTCATCATTTGGTCGTGGATGGCATTTCCTGGCGCATTTTGTTTGAAGATTTGGCAACCGGATACGAGCAGGCACTTGCAGGGCAAGCGATCAGTCTACCCGAAAAAACGGATTCTTTTCAAAGCTGGTCACAATGGTTGCAAGAATATGCGAACGAGGCGGATTTGCTGAGCGAGATTCCGTACTGGGAGAGTCTCGAATCGCAAGCAAAAAATGTGTCCCTGCCGAAAGACTATGAAGTGACTGACTGCAAACAAAAGAGCGTGCGAAACATGCGGATACGGCTGCGCCCGGAAGAGACCGAGCAGTTGTTGAAGCACGCCAATCAGGCCTATCAAACGGAAATCAACGATCTGTTGTTGGCGGCGCTCGGCTTGGCTTTTGCGGAGTGGAGCAAGCTTGCGCAAATCGTCATTCATCTGGAGGGGCACGGGCGCGAGGACATCATCGAACAGGCAAACGTGGCCAGAACGGTCGGATGGTTTACGTCGCAATATCCGGTATTGCTCGACTTGAAGCAAACCGCTCCCTTGTCCGACTATATCAAGCTCACCAAAGAGAATATGCGGAAGATTCCTCGTAAAGGGATCGGTTACGACATCTTGAAGCATGTGACTCTTCCAGAAAATCGCGGTTCCTTATCCTTCCGCGTGCAGCCGGAAGTGACGTTCAACTACTTGGGACAGTTTGATGCGGACATGAGAACGGAACTGTTTACCCGCTCACCCTACAGCGGCGGCAACACGTTAGGCGCAGATGGCAAAAACAATCTGAGTCCTGAGTCGGAGGTGTACACCGCTTTGAATATAACCGGATTGATTGAAGGCGGAGAGCTCGTCCTCACATTCTCTTACAGCTCGGAGCAGTATCGGGAAGAGTCCATCCAGCAATTGAGCCAAAGTTATCAAAAGCATCTGCTTGCCATCATCGCGCATTGCACCGAGAAAAAAGAAGTAGAGCGAACGCCCAGCGATTTCAGCGTCAAAGGTCTCCAAATGGAAGAAATGGACGATATCTTCGAATTGCTTGCAAATACACTGCGCTAAACAGATGTTGGCCACCATTTGCAGGGGCAACTGCGTGCTTTCATTCCCGTTTTTATACATTTATAACAAATAAAGATATATCCGAGGTGCCGTAATGAGTGTATTTAGCAAAGAACAAGTTCAGGATATGTATGCGTTGACCCCGATGCAAGAGGGGATGCTGTTTCACGCCTTGCTCGATCAAGAGCACAACTCGCATCTGGTACAGATGTCGATTTCGTTGCAGGGCGATCTTGATGTTGGGCTATTTACGGATAGCCTGCATGTGCTGGTAGAGAGATACGATGTATTCCGCACGTTATTTCTCTATGAAAAGCTGAAGCAGCCTTTGCAAGTTGTCTTGAAGCAACGGCCTATTCCGATCGAATTTTACGACTTGTCTGCCTGCGACGAGTCCGAGAAGCAACTTCGCTATACGCAATACAAAAGGGCGGATCAGGAGCAGACGTTTCATCTGGCGAAAGACCCGTTGATGCGGGTCGCCCTTTTCCAAATGTCCCAGCACGACTACCAGGTCATCTGGAGCTTTCATCACATCCTCATGGACGGCTGGTGCTTCAGCATTATTTTTGATGACTTGCTTGCCATCTACTTGTCCTTGCAAAACAAGACGGCACTCTCCCTGGAGCCCGTACAGCCATACAGTCGCTTTATCAACTGGCTGGAAAAGCAAAATAAACAGGCCGCTCTCAACTATTGGAGCGACTATCTGGAAGCCTATGAACAAAAGACTACCTTGCCGAAGAAGGAAGCTGCCTTCGCCAAAGCATTTCAACCAACCCAATACCGCTTTTCGCTGAACCGTACCTTGACCAAGCAGCTCGGGACCATCGCCAGTCAAAATCAAGTGACGCTATCGACGGTGATTCAAACGATCTGGGGAGTTCTCCTGCAAAAATACAATGCGGCCCATGATGTGCTGTTTGGCTCTGTTGTATCCGGACGCCCAACAGACATCGTCGGAATCGACAAAATGGTTGGCTTGTTTATCAATACGATTCCATTCCGGGTGCAAGCGAAAGCTGGTCAAACGTTTTCCGAGCTGTTGCAGGCTGTGCACAAAAGAACTTTGCAATCACAGCCGTATGAGCACGTGCCTTTGTACGACATTCAAACTCAGTCCGTCTTGAAGCAGGAGCTGATTGACCACCTGCTGGTCATCGAAAATTACCCGCTGGTAGAGGCTTTGCAGAAAAAAGCCTTGAACCAGCAGATCGGCTTCACGATTACTGCTGTGGAAATGTTCGAGCCGACCAATTACGACTTGACTGTCATGGTGATGCCAAAAGAAGAGCTTGCCTTCCGTTTTGACTACAATGCGGCTCTGTTTGACGAACAGGTCGTGCAAAAACTGGCGGGGCACCTCCAGCAGATTGCGGATTGCGTGGCAAACAATCCAGGAGTCGAGCTTTGCCAGATTCCGTTGCTGACAGAAGCAGAAACTAGCCAGCTGTTGGCAAAGCGTACGGAAACAGCGGCTGACTATCCTGCCGCAACCATGCACGAGCTGTTTTCGCGGCAGGCAGAAAAAACGCCTGAGCAAGTGGCGGTAGTCTTCGCGGATCAGCACCTGACGTATCGGGAGCTGGATGAAAAATCCAATCAGCTCGCCCGCTTTTTGCGCAAAAAAGGCATTGGCACGGGCAGTTTTGTCGGCACGCTGCTGGATCGCTCGCTGGACATGATCGTCGGAATCCTCGGCGTCTTGAAGGCAGGCGGCGCATTTGTGCCGATCGACCCGGAGTTGCCTGCCGAACGAATCGCTTACATGCTGACGCATAGCAGAGTTCCATTGGTCGTGACGCAAAATCATTTGCGGGCAAAAGTGACCACGCCTACAGAAACAATTGACATCAACACAGCGGTGATCGGGGAAGAGAGCCGCGCCCCTATCGAATCGCTCAATCAGCCGCATGACTTGTTTTACATCATCTATACGTCCGGAACGACAGGGCAACCGAAAGGCGTCATGCTGGAGCATCGCAACATGGCGAACCTGATGCATTTTACGTTTGATCAGACGAACATCGCTTTTCATGAAAAAGTGTTGCAGTATACCACGTGCAGCTTTGATGTTTGCTACCAGGAAATTTTCTCCACGCTGCTATCCGGGGGCCAGCTCTACCTGATCACGAACGAGCTGAGACGGCATGTGGAAAAGCTGTTTGCTTTCATCCAGGAAAAGCAGATCAGCATTTTGTCTCTCCCGGTGTCCTTCCTGAAATTTATTTTTAACGAACAAGACTACGCGCAAAGCTTCCCGCGTTGTGTCAAACATATCATCACGGCCGGGGAACAACTCGTCGTCACACACGAGCTGCAAAAGTATCTGCGCCAGCATCGCGTATTTTTGCACAATCACTACGGCCCGTCGGAGACGCATGTGGTGACGACATGCACGATGGACCCGGGACAGGCGATACCAGAGCTGCCGCCCATCGGAAAGCCGATCAGCAACACAGGCATTTACATTTTGGATGAAGGGCTGCAATTGAAGCCGGAAGGGATCGTCGGGGAGTTGTACATTTCCGGCGCAAACGTAGGGAGAGGGTATTTGCACCAGCCTGAGCTGACCGCGGAGAAGTTTCTCGACAATCCGTATCAGCCAGGCGAAAGAATGTACCGAACGGGTGATCTGGCGCGTTGGTTGCCGGATGGCCAGCTCGAATTTTTGGGCCGAATCGACCATCAGGTAAAAATCAGGGGCCATCGCATCGAGCTGGGAGAGATCGAATCGCGCCTGCTCAACCATCCCGCCATCAAGGAAGCGGTGGTTATCGACCGAGCAGACGAGACAGGCGGCAAGTTTTTGTGCGCCTATGTCGTCCTGCAAAAAGCGCTCAGCGACGAAGAGATGCGGGCATACTTGGCGCAAGCGTTGCCGGAGTATATGATCCCTTCCTTTTTCGTGACGCTGGAGCGGATTCCAGTCACGCCGAACGGAAAAACAGACAGGCGAGCTTTGCCGAAGCCGGAAGGAAGTGCCAAGACGAAAGCGGATTACGTCGCCCCGACGACTGAGCTGGAACAAAAGCTGGTCGCGATTTGGGAGCAAATTCTTGGCGTGTCGCCGATCGGCATTCAGGATCATTTTTTCACGCTGGGCGGCCATTCGTTAAAAGCGATTCAGCTCATTTCCCGCATCCAAAAGGAATGCCAGGCGGATGTCCCGCTGCGCGTCCTGTTTGAGCAACCGACGATTCAAGCGCTGGCAGCGTATGTGGAAGGCGGGGAGGAAAGCGCGTATCTCGCCATTCCCCAGGCCGAGCCGCAAGCGTATTATCCCGTGTCGTCTGCGCAAAAACGCATGCTCATCTTAAACCAGCTCGATCCGCACAGTACGGTTTACAACCTGCCTGTCGCGATGATCCTCGAAGGAACGCTGGATAAAGCTCGGCTGGAGCACGCCATTTCCAGCCTGGTGGCTCGCCATGAGTCGTTGCGCACGTCGTTTCATACGATCAACGGGGAGCCAGTTTCGCGCATCCATGAGCAAGGCCACTTGCCGATTGTTTACTTGGAAACGGCGGAAGAGCAAGTGAACGAGGTCATTTTGGGGTTCATGCAGCCGTTTGATCTGGAAACAGCTCCGCTATGCCGGGTTGGCTTGGTGAAGCTCGCAGAGAACCGTCACGTCCTGATCATCGACATGCACCATATCATTTCGGACGGAGTCTCTTCTCAGCTCATCCTGAATGACTTTTCCCGTTTGTATCAAAACAAAGCTTTGCCAGAGCAGCGCATTCACTATAAAGACTTCGCCGTTTGGGAAAAAGCGTGGACACAAACGAACGATTACCAAAAACAGGAAAAATATTGGCTCGATCGATTTGCGGGCGAAATCCCGGTTTTGAACCTGCCGATGGATTACCCGCGGCCAGCTGTTCAAAGCTTTGAGGGCGAACGTTATTTGTTCCGCACAGAAAAACAGTTGTTGGAAAGTTTGCAGGACGTAGCCCAAAAGACAGGCACGACCTTGTACATGGTGCTTCTCGCAGCCTATCATGTGCTGCTTTCCAAATACTCCGGGCAGGATGACGTGATGATCGGCACCGTGACTGCCGGCAGGGTGCACCCGGATACGGAGAGCATGACGGGGATGTTCGTCAACACGCTGGCGATGCGCAATCAGTCTGCGCCGACCAAAACGTTCCGGCAATTTTTGCTGGAGGTAAAAGACAACACGCTGGCCGCTTTTGAACACGGGCAATATCCGTTTGAAGAGCTTGTCGAAAAGTTGGCGATCCAGCGAAACCGGAGCCGAAACCCGCTGTTCGACACCTTGTTCATTTTGCAAAACATGGATGCCGACCTGATCGAGCTGGATGGACTGACCGTGACTCCTTATGTGCCAGAGGGGGAAGTCGCCAAGTTCGATCTGTCGCTGGAAGCAAGCGAAAACCAGGCGGGACTTTCCTTCTGCTTCGAATTTTGCACCAAGCTGTTCGCACGCGAGACGATCGAGCGCATGTCGCTTCATTACTTGCAAATTTTGCAGGCAGTCAGCGCAAACACGGAACAGGAGCTGGCGCAAATCGAGATGCTGACTGCGCATGAGAAGCAGGAGCTGCTCGTTCACTTCAACGACACGGCCGCCCTGTATCCAGCGGAGAGCACGCTGTCGCAGCTGTTTGAAGATCAGGCACAGAAAACTCCTGAGCAAACCGCCGTCGTCTTCGGCGACAAACGACTGACGTACCGCGAACTGAACGAGCGGGCCAACCAGCTCGCGCACACTTTGCGGGCAAAAGGCGTGCAGGCTGAGCAAAGCGTAGGGATCATGGCGCAAAGATCGTTGGAAATGGCGATCGGAATTATCGCTATTCTCAAAGCGGGCGGGGCGTATGTGCCGATCGATCCGGATTATCCGAATGAGCGGATTGCTTACATGCTGGAAGATTGCGAAGCCCGTCTGGTGCTGACCCAGCAGCAGCTCGCCGAAAAGCTGGTCGCAAACGTGGAATGCCTGTATCTGGATGAGGAGGGCAGCTACTCGCCTCAGACGGAAAACATCGAGCCGATCCATACCGCTGCTGATCTCGCTTATATCATCTACACATCCGGTACGACAGGCAGGCCAAAAGGCGTCATGGTAGAGCATCGGGGAATCGTCAACAGTGTGACGTGGAACAGGGACGAGTTTGCCCTTTCTGTCCGGGACAGTGGAACGCTGTCGCTATCCTTTGCCTTCGATGCCTTTGCCCTTACTTTCTTTACGTTGATTGTATCAGGCTCCACGGTCGTCCTGATGCCGGATCACGAAGCCAAAGATCCGATCACGCTGCGCAACCTGATTGCCACTTGGGAATGCAGCTACGTCGTTTTCGTGCCCAGTATGTTCCAGGCGATATTGGAGTGCAGCACTCCGGCAGACATCCGCTCTATCCAGGCAGTCATGCTCGGGGGCGAAAAGCTGTCGCCGAAGCTTGTTCAGCTGTGCAAAGCGATGCATCCGCAGATGAGCGTGATGAATGCATACGGTCCGACGGAGAGCAGCGTCATGGCCACCTACCTGCGAGATACACAGCCAGATCAGCCGATCACCATCGGGCGGCCGATTGCCAACACCGCCATTTACATCGTAGACCAGCACCATCAACTGCTGCCTGTCGGGGTGGTAGGGGAAATCTGCATCGGCGGTCACGGCTTGGCGCGGGGCTATTGGAAAAAGCCGGAGCTTACTGCGGAGAAATTCGTGGCCAATCCAGCTGTTCCGGGAGAGCGCATGTACAAAACAGGCGATCTGGGCAGATGGCTCCACGACGGCACGATTGATTTTATAGGCCGCGTCGATGACCAGATCAAGGTGAGAGGATACCGGATTGAGGTCGGGGAGATTGAAGCGGTCTTGCTCGCTTATGACCAGACGAATGAAGCTATCGTCGTTGCTTATCAGGACGATCGCGGCGATTCCTATCTGGCTGCGTATGTCACGGGAAAAGCGGCGATAGAGGAATCCGAGCTTCGCGCGCATCTGTTGCGAGAGCTTCCGGCCTACATGGTGCCGACCTACCTGATTCAACTGGACGCTTTGCCGCTCACGCCAAACGGCAAGGTCGACCGCAAAGCACTGCCCAAGCCGGAAGGAAAGCCTGCAACAGGAGCAGCGTATGTCGCACCCGCTACAGAAGTGGAGGCGAAGCTGGTCGCCATTTGGGAGAATGCGCTGGGGATTTCCGGCGTCGGGGTGTTGGATCACTTTTTTGAGCTGGGCGGTCATTCCTTGAAAGCGATGACGGTTGTGGCGCAAGTGCATCGCGAGTTTCAAATCGACCTTTTGCTGAAGCAGTTTTTTGCAGCGCCAACCATCCGGGACTTGGCCCGCTTGATCGAACACAGCGAACAGGCAGCCGGCGCCGCCATTCAACCGGCAGAGCCGCAAGCGTATTATCCGGTATCTTCTGCTCAGCAGCGGATGTACTTGCTCCATCAGCTTGAAGGTGCCGGAATCAGCTACAACACACCGGGCATCATCATGCTGGAAGGCAAGCTCGATCGCGAGCGGTTGGCGTCTGCGCTGCAAGCGTTGGTAGATCGTCACGATATTTTGCGGACGTCTTTTGAGATGATCGGCGACGAGCTGGTGCAAAAAATTCATGACCGCGTGGCCGTGAACATGGAGTATGTGACGGCAGAGGAGCAGCAGATCGATGACCTTTTCCACGCGTTCGTCCGTCCGTTTGATCTTTCTGTGCCGCCATTGCTCCGCATGAGCCTGGTGAAACTCGCGGATGAGCGTCACCTGCTCCTGTACGACATGCACCATATTGCTGCCGATGCCGCATCGATCACGATCCTGTTCGATGAACTGGCTGAATTGTACCAGGGAAGAGAACTGCCGGAAATGCGCATCCAGTACAAAGATTTTGCTGTCTGGCAAAAAGCCTTGCATGAGTCGGATGCCTTCAAGCAGCAGGAAGCGTATTGGCTGAGCACGTTCGCTGGAAATATCACCGCTGTCGATGTGCCGACAGATTTTCCGCGCCCAGCCGTGAAAAGTTTTGCAGGGGGGCAAGTCACCCTGTCCATGGACCAAGAGCTGCTCAGTGCTTTGCACGAGTTGGCTGCGCATACGAATACGACGCTGTTTATGGTTTTGCTGGCCGCCTACAACGTGCTGCTCGCAAAATACGCTGGGCAAGACGACATCATCGTGGGAACGCCGATCTCCGGCAGGTCACGCGCCGAGCTTGCGCCTGTCGTCGGCATGTTCGTCCATACGCTGGCGATCCGCAACAAACCGACCGCTGAGAAGACATTCAAGCAGTTTTTGCAGGAGGTCAAGCAAAACGCGCTCGATGCTTTCGACCACCAGGACTACCCGTTTGAAAGCCTTGTGGAAAAGCTGGGCATTCCACGCGATCCGGGGCGCAATCCGCTGTTTGACACCATGTTCATCCTGCAAAACGATGAGTTGCACGCAAAAACGCTGGATCAGCTCGTCTATCGCCCTTATGAATCGGACAGCGCGCTTGACGTGGCGAAATTCGACTTGTCGTTCCATCTGACCGAGCGGGAAACCGACCTGTTCTTGCGCCTGGAATACTGCACCAAGCTGTTCAAGCAACAAACGGTAGAACGAATGGCGCACCACTTCTTGCAAATTTTGCGAGCGGTCACGGCCAATCCGGAAAATGAATTGCAAGAGATCGAGATGCTGACAGCAGCAGAAAAGCAAATGCTGCTGGTGGCGTTCAACGATACGCACAGAGAATACCGGGCAGATCAAACGATCCAGCAACTTTTTGAAGAGCTGGCGGAAAAAATGCCTGAGCACACGGCGCTCGTATTTGAAGAAAAGCGCATGTCGTTCCGGGAGCTGAATGAAAGAGCGAACCAGCTCGCAGCCATTTTGCGGGAAAAAGGAGTCGGGCCAGCACAGATCGTCGCTTTGCTGGTAGAGCGTTCCGCCGAGATGGTCATTGCCACGCTTGCCACGTTAAAAGCGGGCGGCGCCTTTTTGCCCGTCGATCCTGATTATCCGGAAGAGCGAATCCGCTACATGCTGGAGGACAGCCAGGCAAAACTGGTGGTGACCCATGCGCACTTGCTGCACAAAGTGAGCAGTCAGTCCGAAGTCGTTGATGTGGATGACCCTGGAAGTTACGCAACACAGACAGACAACCTGCCGTGCGCAAACACGCCGTCCGATTTGGCTTATATCATTTACACGTCCGGTACGACGGGCAAGCCAAAAGGCGTCATGCTGGAGCACAAAGGGGTAGCGAATCTGCAAGCGGTATTTGCCCATCATCTGGGCGTCACGCCGCAAGATCGGGCAGGGCATTTTGCCAGCATCTCGTTTGACGCATCGGTGTGGGATATGTTTGGCCCGTTGCTGTCGGGAGCGACCTTGTACGTCTTGTCCCGGGACGTCATCAACGATTTTCAGCGATTCGCCGAATACGTTCGCGATAACGCGATCACCTTCCTTACTTTGCCGCCGACGTACGCGATTTATCTGGAGCCGGAGCAGGTGCCGTCGTTACGCATCCTGATTACAGCCGGATCGGCTTCCTCCGTTGCACTGGTGGATAAATGGAAAGAAAAAGTCACCTATGTCAATGGATACGGCCCAACAGAGAGCACCGTTTGCGCGACACTGTGGAAAGCCAAGCCGAATGAGCCAGTCGAAACGATCACGATTGGCAAACCGATTCAGAACACCAAGCTGTACATCGTGGATGACCAGTTGCAGTTGAAAGCGCCGGGGCAGATGGGAGAACTGTGCATCAGCGGTTTGTCGCTGGCGAGAGGCTATTGGAATCGTCCAGAGCTGACCGCCGAGAAGTTCGTCGACAACCCGTTTGTGCCAGGAACAAAGATGTACAGGACAGGCGACCTGGCAAGATGGCTGCCAGATGGAACTATCGAGTATCTGGGCAGAATCGATCACCAAGTGAAAATTCGCGGACATCGTGTGGAACTCGGCGAAGTGGAAAGCGTGCTGCTGCGGTATGACACGGTCAAAGAGGCAGCTGCCATCACACATGAGGACGACCGCGGCCAAGCTTACTTGTGCGCCTACTACGTGGCGGAGGGAGAAGCCACGCCTGCGCAACTTCGAGCCTATATGGAAAACGAGTTGCCGAACTACATGGTTCCCGCCTTCTTTATCCAGTTGGAAAAGATGCCGCTGACACCGAATGACAAGATTGACCGAAAAGCGCTGCCGAAGCCGAACCAGGAGGAGAACCGGACTGAGCAATATGCAGCGCCGCAAACCGAGCTGGAACAGTTGCTGGCTGGCATCTGGGCAGATGTACTGGGGATCAAGCAAGTCGGAACGCAAGACAACTTCTTTGAATTGGGCGGCGATTCGATTAAAGCAATCCAGGTGTCCACCCGCCTGAATGCGTCAGGCTGGACGCTTGCGATGAAAGAACTGTTCCAGTACCCGACGATTGAAGAAGCTGCTCTGCGCGTCATCCCGAACAGCCGAGAGAGCGAGCAGGGTGTCGTAGAAGGCGAGATTGCCTTGACACCGATCCAGAAATGGTTCTTCGCGAACAACTTCACGGATCGTCACCATTGGAATCAG
The DNA here is from genome assembly GCF_013284375.2 of Brevibacillus sp. HD3.3A. NCBI lineage: Bacteria > Bacillati > Bacillota > Bacilli > Caryophanales > Paenibacillaceae > Brevibacillus > Brevibacillus sp. HD3.3A. The sequence continues at coordinate 3,157,282 of NZ_CP085874.1, read as the reverse complement.
GCTGTCATGCTGTTTCGCGAGGACGGCTTTGACGAGGGACTCGTGCGGCAAGCGTTCCAGCAAATCGTCGAGCATCACGATGCGCTGCGCATGGTCTACAAGCAAGAGGCCGGGGCGATCAAGCAAATCAACCGCGGGCTGACCGACGAGCGCTTCCGTTTCTACTCTTATGATTTGAAAAATCACGCGAACAGCGAAGCACGCATCCTGGAGCTGTCTGATCAGATCCAGAGCAGCATCGATTTGGAGCACGGCCCACTCGTTCACGTGGCTCTGTTCGCCACAAAAGACGGGGATCATTTGCTGGTCGCGATCCACCATCTTGTCGTGGATGGCGTCTCCTGGCGCATTTTGTTCGAAGATTTTTCCTCAGCCTACTCGCAGGCTCTCCATCAGCAGGAGATCGTCTTGCCGAAAAAGACGGACTCCTTCAAAGACTGGGCGGCTCAATTGCAAAAGTACGCGGACAGCGACGAGCTGTTGCGGGAAGTGGCATATTGGCACAACTTGGAGACTACAACGACGACTGCGGCACTGCCAACAGATTTTGTCACGGCAGATCGCAAGCAAAAACATACGCGGACACTGTCGTTCGCGTTGACAGTCCCGCAGACAGAAAACCTTTTGCGTCACGTTCATCATGCCTATCACACAGAGATGAACGACCTGCTGCTGACAGCGCTCGGCTTGGCCGTAAAAGACTGGGCACATACGAATGGCGTCGTCATCAATCTGGAAGGCCATGGGCGCGAAGACATCCAGAACGAAATGAACGTCACGCGCACGATTGGCTGGTTCACTTCGCAATATCCGGTGGTGCTCGACATGGAAAAAGCCGAGGACTTGCCGTACCAGATCAAGCAAACCAAAGAAAACTTGCGGCGGATTCCGAAAAAAGGGATCGGCTACGAGATTTTGCGCACGCTGACGACAAGCCAGTTGCAGCCGCCATTAGCCTTTACGCTGCGGCCGGAAATCAGCTTTAACTATCTCGGTCAATTCGAGTCGGACGGAAAAACAGGCGGGTTTACATTCTCGCCGCTCGGAACAGGGCAGTTGTTCAGCCCGGAATCGGAGCGAGTGTTCCTGCTGGACATTTCCGCCATGATCGAGGACGGCGAGCTGCGGATCAGCGTAGGGTACAGCCGTCTCCAATATGAGGAAAAAACGATTGCCAGCCTGGCAGACAGCTACCGGAAGCACTTGCTAGGCATCATCGAGCATTGCATGGCAAAAGAAGAAGGCGAGTACACCCCGAGCGACCTGGGAGATGAAGAGCTGTCCATGGAGGAGCTGGAAAACATCCTGGAATGGATTTGATCCGGCGACAACAAAATTGATTTTCCTCCAATAAAAGTGGGGCACGCGGCGCTTTTATTGGAGGAACCCTCTTTGAACCGATAAATCACAGAGTTGAGGTGCCAAATGAAAAAGCAGGAAAACATCGCAAAAATTTACCCGCTAACCCCATTGCAAGAGGGTATGTTGTTTCACGCTGTCACGGACACGGGCAGCAGCGCCTATTGCCTCCAGATGTCTGCAACGATCGAGGGCGATTTTCACCTGCCGCTTTTTGAGCAGAGTCTGAACAAGCTCGTGGAAAACTACGAAGTATTGCGCACGGCTTTTGTATACCAAAACATGCAGCGACCTCGCCAAGTCGTGTTCAAGGAAAGAAAAGTGACCGTTCCTTGCGAAAACATCGCGCATTTGCCAAGCGCAGAGCAGGACGCGTACATACAAGCGTACACGAAGCAACATCATGCATTCGACCTGACAAAAGACAACTTGATGAAAGCAGCCATTTTTCAAACGGCCGAGAACAAGTACCGATTGGTTTGGGCCTTCCATCATATTATCGTGGACGGTTGGACATTGGGCGTCTTGCTGCATAAGCTGCTGACCTATTACGCAGCGCTGCGAAAAGGCGAGCCGATTCCGCGGGAAGCGACGAAGCCGTACAGCGAATATATCAAGTGGCTGGATAAGCAAAACAAGGACGAGGCCCTCGCTTATTGGCAAAACTACCTGGCAGGGTATGACCATCAGGCTGCTTTTCCGAAAAAGAAGCTTGGAACGGAAGCAAGCCGCTATGAACATGTCGAGGCGATGTTCACGATCGCTCCCGAGAAGACGCAGCAGCTGATCCAGATCGCGAACCAAAATCAGGCGACGATGAGCAGCGTGTTTCAAGCTCTTTGGGGCATTTTGGCCAGCACATACAAAAATGCGGACGATGTCGTTTTCGGCTCGGTCGTATCAGGCCGCCCGCCGCAAATCCAAGGAATTGAGAGCATGGTCGGCTTGTTCATCAACACGATTCCGACCCGCGTCCAGACGAACAAACAACAGACGTTCAGCGAGCTGCTGCAAACCGTGCAAAAGCAAGCCCTGGCGTCTGCCACCTACGATTTCGCGCCGCTGTACGAAATTCAGAGCACAACAGTGCTGAAACAGGAATTGATCGATCATTTGGTCACGTTTGAAAATTACCCCGATCATTCGATGAAGCATCTGGAAGAATCATTAGGGTTTCAATTCACCGTAGAAAGCGGAGATGAGCAGACCTCCTATGATTTGAACGTGGTCGTCGCCCTCGCTCCCTCGAACGAGCTGTACGTGAAGCTAAGCTACAATGCCGCGGTGTATGAATCGTCATTCGTAAACAGAATCGAAGGGCATCTCCGCACCGTCATCGACCAGGTGATCGGCAATCCGCATGTACACCTGCACGAGATCGGCATCATCACCGAAGAGGAAAAGCAGCAACTGCTCGTCGCCTACAACGACACGGCTGCTGAATATCCGCGGGACAAAACGATTTTCGAGCTGATCGCGGAACAAGCGAGCCGGACACCAGCGAAAGCAGCAGTTGTTTGCGGCGAGGACACCCTGACCTATCAGGAGCTGATGGAGCGTTCTGCCCAGCTTGCCAATGCTTTGCGCGAAAAAGGAATCGCCAGCGGCAGCATCGTCTCGATTATGGCGGAACATTCACTGGAGCTGATCGTGGCGATCATGGCTGTCTTGCGGTCAGGTGCTGCCTACTTGCCGATTGATCCCGAGTACCCGCAAGATCGCATCCAGTATTTGCTCGATGACAGCCAGACCACGCTGCTGTTAACCCAGTCGCATCTGCAACCAAACATCCAGTTTGCAGGCAGCGTGCTTTATTTGGACGATCGTTCCTTGTACGAAGGCGGCAGCACATCCTTCGCACCCGAGAGCAAGCCTGATGATTTGGCGTACATGATCTACACTTCCGGTTCTACCGGCAATCCAAAAGGGGCGATGATTACTCATCAAGGCCTGGTCAATTACATCTGGTGGGCCAACAAGGTGTACGTCCAAGGCGAAGCGGTGGACTTTCCGCTGTACTCATCTATTTCGTTCGATTTGACCGTCACCTCGATCTTCACGCCGCTTCTGTCCGGCAACACGATTCATGTGTACAGAGGGGCAGACAAGGTACAGGTCATTTTGGACATCATCAAAGATAACAAAGTCGGGATCATCAAGCTGACGCCGACACACCTGAAGCTGATTGAACACATCGACGGCAAGGCCAGCAGCATCAGGCGGTTCATCGTCGGCGGCGAGAACTTGCCGACAAAGCTGGCGAAGCAAATTTACGACCATTTCGGAGAGAACGTGCAAATTTTCAACGAGTACGGACCGACCGAAACCGTTGTCGGTTGCATGATTTACTTGTATGACCCGCAAACAACGACCCAGGAGTCGGTGCCAATCGGTGTCCCGGCAGACAACGTCCAGCTTTATTTGCTCGATGCTTCCATGCAGCCGGTGCCCGTCGGCTCGCTTGGCGAAATGTACATAGCCGGAGACGGCGTAGCCAAAGGGTATTTCAACAGACCGGAGCTGACGAAGGAAAAGTTTATCGACAACCCGTTCCGTCCGGGAACCAAAATGTATCGAACAGGCGACCTGGCAAAATGGCTGCCTGATGGAAACATGGAGTATGCAGGCAGAATGGACTATCAAGTGAAGATTCGCGGCCATCGGATCGAGATGGGCGAAATCGAAACGCGCCTGACGCAGCATGAGGCGGTCAAGGAAGCGGTCGTGATCGTGGAAAAGGATGAGAGCGGCCAAAACGTGTTGTACGCGTACCTTGTTTCCGAGCGGGAACTGACGGTAGCTGAGCTGAGAGAATTTTTGGGGCGCACGCTGCCTTCCTATATGATTCCTTCCTTCTTTATTCGCTTGGCGGAAATTCCGCTGACCGCGAACGGAAAAGTAGAGCGAAAAAAATTGCCGAAGCCAGCTGGCGCAGTCGTCACAGGCACGGCGTATGCAGCTCCGCAAAATGAAATCGAGGCAAAGCTGGCCGAGATATGGCAGCAAGTGCTGGGCATAAGCCAGGTAGGGATTCACGACGATTTCTTTGACTTGGGCGGACACTCGTTGAAGGCGATGACTGTCGTTTTCCAAGTCTCGAAAGCGCTGGAAGTGGAATTGCCCGTAAAGGCCTTGTTCGAACATCCAACCGTAGCGGAGCTGGCCCGCTTCCTTTCGCGGTCGGAAAAAACCGAGTACACCGCGATTCAACCCGTGGCAGCGCAGGAGTTTTACCCGGTTTCATCTGCGCAAAAAAGAATGTATATCCTGCAACAGTTCGAAGGCAACGGAATCAGCTACAACATTTCGGGTGCGATTCTCCTGGAAGGAAAGCTGGACTACGCCCGGTTTGCCAGCGCTGTGCAACAGCTGGCAGAGCGCCACGAAGCTTTGCGCACCTCGTTCCACCGGATCGACGGCGAGCCTGTGCAAAAAGTGCACGAGGAAGTAGAAGTGCCGCTTTTCATGCTGGAGGCTCCCGAAGACCAGGCGGAGAAAATCATGCGCGAGTTTGTCCGTCCGTTTGATCTCGGGGTCGCTCCGCTGATGCGAACAGGTTTGCTCAAGCTGGGCAAAGACCGCCATTTGTTTTTGCTCGACATGCACCATATCATCTCGGACGGCGTTTCTTCGCAAATTTTGCTGCGTGAATTTGCCGAGTTGTACCAGGGAGCAGACTTGCAGCCGCTTTCGCTGCAATACAAAGATTTCGCTGCTTGGCAAAATGAGCTGTTTCAGACGGAGGCATACAAGAAGCAGGAGCAGCACTGGCTGAACACGTTTGCTGATGAAATTCCGCTCTTGAACCTGCCGACTGACTATCCGCGCCCTAGCGTGCAAAGCTTTGCAGGCGATCTCGTCCTTTTTGCCGCCGGAAAAGAACTGCTGGAGCGGTTGCAACAGGTAGCGTCAGAAACAGGCACCACCTTGTACATGATTTTGCTTGCCGCCTACAATGTGCTGCTGTCCAAGTATACCGGCCAGGAAGACATCATCGTCGGGACGCCTGTCGCTGGACGTTCCCATGCGGACGTGGAAAACATCATGGGCATATTCGTGAACACATTGGCGCTGCGCAACCAGCCTGCCAGCAGCAAAACGTTTGCGCAATTTTTGCAGGAAGTGAAGCAAAACGCGCTTGCAGCCTATGACCATCAAGATTATCCATTTGAAGAACTTGTGGAAAAACTGGCGATTCAGCGGGATATTAGCCGAAATCCGTTGTTTGACACGTTGTTTTCTTTGGAAAACGCGAACCAGCAGTCGCTTGCCATCGCCGAGCTGACAGCGTCGCCCTATGAGCTGTTCAACAAAATTTCCAAGTTCGATCTCGCTTTGAACGCAAGCGAATCGCCAGCGGACATTCAGTTCCAGCTCACATTCGCAACCAAGCTGTTCAAGAAAGAAACGGTCGAGCGAATGGCCCGGCATTACCTGGAAATTTTGCGTTGGATCAGTGAGCAGCCGACGGCAAGCCTCGCGGACATCGACATGATGACGGAAGCGGAAAAACGCACACTCCTTCTGAACGTGAACGATACGTTTGTCGAGCGGACCGCCGCGACCGCCTTGCATCAATTAGTGGAGGAGCAAGCAGCACGCACGCCTGATGAAGTGGCCGTCGTGTACGAAGAATATGCCTTGACCTATCGCGAGCTGAACGCCAGGGCGAACCAGCTGGCCCGTTTGCTGCGCAGTCACGGAACCGGACCAGATACGTTGATCGGCATTATGGTGGACCGTTCGCCAGGCATGGTCGTCGGGATGCTGGCTGTGCTCAAAGCAGGCGGCGCGTACACGCCAATCGACCCAAGCTATCCGCCAGAACGAATCCAGTACATGCTCAGCGACAGCCAGGCGCCGATTTTGCTGACGCAGCGTCATTTGCAGGAGCTGGCTGCTTATCAAGGGGAGATCATCGACGTAGACGAGGAAGCGATTTACACCGGAGCCGACACGAACCTGGACAACGTCGCTGGCAAAGACGACTTGGCCTATGTGATCTACACATCGGGATCGACGGGCAATCCGAAAGGCGTCATGATCTCCCATCAGGCGATTTGCAATCACATGTTGTGGATGAGAGAGACGTTCCCGCTGACGACCGAGGATGCTGTCCTGCAAAAAACGCCGTTCAGCTTCGACGCTTCCGTATGGGAGTTTTATTTGCCGCTCATCACCGGAGGACAACTGGTGTTGGCAAAGCCGGACGGGCATCGCGACATCGCCTACATGACTCGTCTCATTCGAGATGAGAAAATCACGACCTTGCAGATGGTTCCGTCCTTGCTGGATCTGGTCATGACCGACCCGGGCTGGAGCGCATGCACGAGCTTGCAGCGAGTGTTCTGCGGCGGGGAAGCATTGACGCCTGCCCTCGTCTCGCGTTTTTACGAGACACAGCAAGCTCAGTTGATCAACTTGTACGGCCCTACAGAGACAACCATCGATGCGACTTATTGGCCTTGCCCGCGCCAGCAGGAATACAGCGCAATTCCGATCGGCAAACCGATCGACAACGTCCGGCTGTATGTCGTCAATGCCAGCAACCAGCTTCAGCCAGTAGGCGTAGCGGGAGAGCTGTGCATTGCCGGAGACGGTTTGGCCCGCGGCTATTGGCAGCGCGAGGAGCTGACGAAAGCAAGTTTTGTCGACAACCCGTTTGAGCCGGGCGGCACCATGTACCGTACCGGAGACATGGTCCGCTATTTGCCCGATGGCCATATCGAGTATTTGGGACGCATCGACCATCAAGTCAAAATCAGAGGTCACCGCATCGAGCTGGGGGAAATCGAAGCCACGCTTTTGCAGCATGAAGCGGTCAAAGCGGTCGTCGTCATGGCCCGCCAGGATGGCAAAGGGCAAAACAGCCTGTACGCCTATGTCGTAGCGGAGCAGGACATCCAGACAGCGGAGCTGAGAACGTACCTGTCTGCCACCTTGCCAGCCTACATGGTTCCGTCCGCTTTTGTTTTCTTGGAGCAGCTGCCGCTTTCAGCGAACGGCAAAGTGGATCGCAAGGCATTGCCTCAACCGGAGGATGCCGCCGCCTCTGCTGCCGTGTATGTGGCGCCGCGCAACGAATGGGAAGCCAAGCTCGCAGCGATATGGGAAAGTGTGCTTGGAGTCGAGCCGATCGGGGTTCACGATCATTTCTTTGAACTGGGCGGACATTCTTTGAAAGCGATGCACGTCATTTCTTTGCTCCAGCGCAGCTTCCAGGTGGACGTACCGTTGAAAGTCCTGTTTGAATCGCCAACGATCGCGGGCCTGGCCCCACTTGTTGCGGCTGCCCGCAAAGGCACGTACACAGCGATCCCCCCTGTCGAAAAGCAGGAGTATTACCCGGTTTCCGCGGCACAGAAGCGAATGTTCATTCTGCAGCAAATGGAAGGAGCAGGCATCAGCTACAACATGCCAGGCTTCATGTATCTCGACGGCAAGCTGGATACAGAGCGGCTGCAACAGGCGCTGAAAAGTTTGGTGCAACGCCACGAATCGTTGCGCACCTCGTTCCACTCCGTGCAAGGCGAGACGGTTCAGCGTGTGCATGACGATGTCGATCTGGCCATCTCGTTTGGCGAAGCGACCGAAGCAGAGACCCGGCAAATAGCCGAGCAGTTTATCCAGCCGTTCGATCTGGGAACAGCCCCGCTGTTGCGTGCCGGACTCATCAAGCTGGCGCCGGAACGCCACCTGTTCATGCTCGATTTGCACCATATTGTCGTCGATGGCGTCTCCATCGGCCTGCTCATCGAGGAATTTGCCCAGCTCTATCACGGGGAAGAGCTGCCAGCGCTGCGCATTCAGTACAAAGATTTTGCCAAGTGGCAGCAGGACTGGTTCCAGACCGAGGAATTTGCCGAGCAGGAAGCCTACTGGCTCAACACCTTTACGGGAGAAATCCCCGTGCTCAATCTGCCGACGGATTATCCAAGACCGTCTGTGAAAAGCTTTGCGGGAGATCGCTTCGCCTTTGGCTCCGGCACTGCTTTGCCAAAACAATTGCATCAGCTCGCCCAAGAGACAGGCACGACGCTCTACATGGTTCTGTTGGCCGCCTACAACGTGCTCCTGTCCAAATACTCCAGGCAAGAGGACATCATCGTCGGCGCTCCTACGGCTGGCAGGTCCCATGCCGAAACGGAGTCCATCGTCGGAATGTTTGTCAACACACTGGCCTTGCGCAACGAGCCAGCCGGGAGCAAAACTTTCCGCGACTTTTTGGCCGAAGTGAAAACCAACACGCTGGGAGCGTTTGAGCATCAAGATTATCCGCTCGATGAACTCGTCGACAAGCTGGACATGCAACGGGATTTGAGCCGCAACCCTTTGTTTGACACGGTTTTCATTTTGCAAAACATGGAGCAAAAGCCGTTCGAAATGGAGCAATTGACGATTACTCCTTATTCGGCAGAGGTGAAACAGGCCAAGTTTGACCTGTCGCTGGAGGCGTACGAAGAAAACGCGGAAATCATCTTTAGCCTGGATTACAGCACCAAGCTGTTTTCGCGCGAGACGATCGAAAAAATAGCGACCCATTTTATCCAAATCTTGCGGGCGGTCATTGCGGAACCGGAAATGCCGTTGTCCGAGATCACCATGCTCACAGAGGCGGAAAAGCAGCGCTTGCTGGTCGACTTCAACGGTGCGCACAAAGATTTTCCGCAAAACAAAACGCTTCAGGCGCTTTTTGAAGAACAAGCGGAAAAGTCGCCGCAGGCAACAGCCGTGGAAATCAGCGGGCAGCCCCTGTCCTATCAGGCGCTGAATGAGCGAGCCAACCAGCTTGCCGCTACGCTGCGGGAGCGGGGAGTACAGCCTGACCAACCTGTAGGGATTATGGCGAACCGCTCTGTGGAGATGGTCGTCGGCATCCTCGCCATCTTGAAAGCAGGCGGAGCTTACGTGCCGATCGACCCGGAATATCCGGAGGAGCGTGTCGCCTACATGCTGACGGATTGCCAAGCCCGCCTGGTGCTGACGCAAAAGCATCTGGGAGCGAAGCTTGGTTCCAGCGTGACCGCGGAATGCCTGTATCTCGACGACGAGAGCAACTATGGTGTGCACCGCTCGAATTTGCAGCCGATCAATACCGCTTCCGATCTGGCTTACATCATCTACACATCGGGTACGACTGGCAAGCCAAAAGGGGTCATGGTCGAGCACCGGGGCATCGTCAACAACGTGCTGTGGAAGAAAGCGGAGTACCAAATGAAGGTTGGCGACAGAAGCTTGCTGTCTCTGTCCTTTGCCTTTGACGCTTTCGTTCTGTCCTTCTTTACGCCTGTGCTTTCCGGGGCAACTGTCGTACTGGCGGAGGATGAAGAAGCCAAGGACCCAGTCTCTTTGAAAAAGCTCATCGCCGCTTCGCGCTGCACCTTGATGACAGGCGTGCCGAGCTTGTTCCAGGCCATTCTGGAATGCAGCACGCCAGCGGATATCCGTCCGCTGCAAACCGTCACACTCGGCGGAGAAAAAATTACGGCGCAGCTTGTTGAAAAATGCAAGCAGCTGAATCCCGATCTGGTCATCGTCAACGAGTACGGCCCGACAGAAAGCAGTGTCGTCGCCACCTGGCAGCGCCTTGCGGGTCCGGATGCTGCCATCACCATCGGGCGGCCGATTGCCAACACCAGCCTGTACATCGTGAACCAATATCACCAGCTACAGCCAATCGGCGTGGTCGGGGAGATTTGCATCGGCGGCCGCGGCTTGGCACGAGGCTATTGGAACAAGCCAGCGCTCACGGAAGAGAAGTTCGTTTCCCATCCGTTTGCGGCAGGCGAGCGCATGTACAAGACGGGCGATCTTGGCAAGTGGCTCCCGGACGGAACGATTGAATACATTGGGCGCATCGACGAACAGGTCAAAGTCCGAGGCTACCGAATTGAAATCGGCGAGATCGAGTCGGCTCTGCTGGCTGCGGAAAAGCTGACAGCGGCTGTTGTGGTCGTCTATGAGGATCAGCTTGGCCAGTCGGCTCTGGCAGCGTATTTTACCGCCGACGAACAGCTTGATGTCACGAAGCTGTGGTCGCATCTGTCGAAGCGACTCCCGTCGTACATGATTCCTGCGCATTTTGTGCAGCTCGATCAGCTTCCGCTTACGCCAAACGGCAAAGTCGACAAGAAAGCCTTGCCGAAGCCAGAAGGCAAGCCCGTAACCGAAGCGCAATATGTCGCGCCGACAAATGCGGTGGAAAGCAAGCTGGCAGAGATTTGGGAACGCGTGCTCGGGGTTAGCGGCATCGGCATTCTCGACAACTTTTTCCAGATCGGCGGACATTCCTTGAAAGCGATGGCTGTCGCTGCACAGGTGCATCGCGAGTATCAGGTTGAGCTTCCGCTGAAAGTGCTGTTCGCGCAACCTACGATCAAGGCGTTGGCCCAGTATGTCGCCACGAGCGGAAAAGAGACGTATGTGCCGATCGAGCCTGCACCGTTGCAAGAGTATTATCCTGTTTCTTCCGCGCAAAAGCGGATGTATGTCCTGCGCCAGTTTGCGGACACAGGCACGGTTTATAACATGCCGAGCGCGTTGTATATCGAAGGCGATCTGGAGCGGAAGCGTTTTGAAGCCGCCATCCACGGATTGGTCGAGCGGCACGAATCGCTGCGCACATCCTTCCATACGGTAAATGGCGAGCCTGTCCAGCGCGTACACGAGCATGTCGAGCTGAATGTGCAGTACGCGGAAGTGACGGAAGCGCAAGTGGAGCCAACCGTCGAGTCGTTCGTGCAAGCATTTGATCTGACAAAAGCTCCGCTATTGCGGGTCGGACTTTTCAAGCTGGCAGCGAAACGGCATCTGTTCCTGCTGGATATGCATCACATCATCTCGGATGGCGTCTCGGCCGGAATCATTATGGAAGAGTTCTCGAAGCTGTATCGAGGCGAAGAACTGCCTGCGCTTTCCGTCCATTACAAAGATTTCGCCGTCTGGCAGTCTGAACTGTTCCAGAGCGACGTCTATACCGAGCATGAAAACTACTGGCTGAACGCGTTTTCTGGCGACATTCCGGTGCTTAACTTGCCAGCCGATTTTTCTCGTCCGCTGACACAGAGCTTTGAAGGAGATTGCGTTTCGTTCCAGGCAGACAAAGCGTTGCTGGACGATCTTCACAAGCTCGCTCAGGAGAGCCAATCGACGTTGTTCATGGTATTGCTGGCGGCTTACAATGTGCTGCTTGCCAAGTACAGCGGACAGGAAGACATCGTCGTCGGCACACCGATTGCGGGCAGATCGCACGCCGATATCGAGAACGTTCTGGGGATGTTTGTCAACACGCTCGCTTTGCGCAACTATCCGGTCGAGACGAAACACTTCCAGGCATTTTTGGAAGAGGTCAAGCAAAATACGCTGCAAGCATACGCCCATCAAGATTATCCGTTCGAAGCACTGGTCGAAAAGCTGGACATCCAGCGGGATCTCAGCCGCAATCCGCTGTTTGACACCATGTTTATTTTGCAAAACCTGGACCAAAAAGCTTACGAGCTGGATGGGCTGAAACTGGAGGCATATCCGGCACAAGCAGGCAACGCCAAATTCGATCTCACGCTGGAAGCGCACGAGGACGAGACAGGCATTCATTTTGCGCTCGTCTACTCGACCAAATTGTTCCAGCGAGAATCAATCGAAAGAATGGCGGGTCACTTCCTGCAAGTGCTGCGCCAAGTCGTTGCCGACCAAGCAACTGCCTTGCGCGAGATCAGCCTGCTCAGCGAGGAAGAGCGCCGAATTGTGACCGTTGATTTCAACAACACGTTTGCCGCGTATCCGCGCGATCTGACGATTCAGGAGCTGTTCGAGCAGCAGGCAGCAAAAACTCCGGAGCATGCAGCGGTCGTGATGGACGGACAGATGCTGACGTATCGGGAGCTGAACGAAAAAGCGAACCAGCTCGCCCATGTCCTTCGTCAAAACGGAGTCGGGAAAGAGAGCATCGTCGGTCTGCTCGCAGATCGTTCGCTGGAAATGATTACAGGCATCATGGGGATTCTCAAAGCGGGCGGCGCCTACCTGGGCCTGGACCCGGAGCATCCGTCCGAACGCCTGGCTTACATGCTGGAAGATGGCGGCGTGAAAGTTGTCCTCGTGCAAAAGCACTTGCTGCCGCTCGTCGGCGAAGGGCTGACGCCAATCGTTTTGGAAGAGGAGAGCCTGCACCGGGAAGATTGCGGCAATCCGGCGATTGTCAACGGTGCGAGTGACCTGGCTTATGTGATGTACACCTCAGGCTCTACAGGCAAGCCAAAAGGAGTCATGGTCGAGCATCGCAACGTCACCCGCTTGGTCATGCATACGAATTACGTGCAAGTGCGCGAGAGCGACCGGATGATTCAAACCGGCGCGATTGGCTTCGACGCCATGACATTTGAGATTTTCGGCGCGTTGCTGCACGGGGCCAGCCTGTATTTGGTGAGCAAGGACGTCTTGCTGGATGCCGAAAAGCTGGGCAGCTTCCTGCGGACGAATCAGATTACGACCATGTGGCTGACCTCGCCGCTCTTCAACCAGCTTTCGCAAGACAATCCGGCGATGTTTGACAGCTTGCGCGCCTTGATCGTCGGTGGCGAAGCGTTGTCGCCGAAGCACATCAACCGAGTAAAAAGTGCCCTTCCTGACCTGGAAATCTGGAACGGATACGGCCCGACCGAAAACACGACCTTCTCGACGTGCTATTTGATTGAACAGCATTTTGAAGAGCAGATTCCGATTGGCAAGCCGATTGCAAACTCCACCGCATATATCGTCGACGGCAACAATCAGCCCCAGCCGATCGGCGTGCCGGGTGAACTGTGCGTCGGTGGTGACGGTGTCGCAAGAGGCTATGTGAACAACCCGGAATTAACCGCCGAAAAGTTTGTGCCCAATCCGTTTGCGCCTGGCGAAACGATGTATCGCACCGGAGATTTGGCGAGATGGCTGCCGGATGGGACGATTGAGTATTTGGGCCGAATCGACCAGCAGGTCAAAATCAGGGGATACCGGATCGAGCTTGGGGAAATCGAGACGGTCTTGTCCCAGCAGGCACAAGTAAAAGAAGCAGTCGTGGCCGTGATCGAGGAGGCGAACGGGCAAAAAGCTCTCTGCGCTTACTTTGTGCCAGAACAGGCCGTCGACGCCGCCGAGCTGCGAGAAGCGATGTCCAAACAGTTGCCTGGCTACATGGTCCCTGCCTACTATGTGCAAATGGAAAAGCTGCCGTTGACCGCGAACGGAAAGGTTGACCGCCGGGCATTGCCGCAGCCATCCGGCGAGCGGACGACAGGAAGCGCCTTTGTCGCTGCGCAAAATGATACCGAAGCGAAGCTGCAACAGATTTGGCAAGAAGTTTTGGGCATTCCGGCAATCGGCATTCACGACAACTTCTTTGAAATCGGCGGTCATTCCTTGAAGGCGATGAACGTCATCACGCAAGTCCATAAGACATTCCAGGTGGAGCTGCCGTTAAAAGCACTGTTTGCCACTCCGACGATCCATGAGTTGGCTGCGCATATTGCCGAGAGCGCATTCGAGCAGTTCGAGACGATCCAGCCAGTCGAGCCTGCCGCGTTTTATCCCGTGTCGTTTGCCCAAAAGCGAATGTACATCCTGCATCAGTTCGAAGGAAGCGGGATCAGCTACAACGTGCCGAGTGTGCTGGTGCTGGAAGGCAAGCTCGATTATGACCGCTTTGCTGCTGCCATCCAGAGCCTGGTTAGACGGCATGAATCTTTGCGCACCTCGTTCCATTCGGTAAACGGGGAACCGCTGCAACGAGTCCATGTGGATGTCGAGCTGCCTGTCCGCCTTTTGGAGGCGACAGAAGATCAGAGCGAATCGCTCATCCAGGAGCTAATCCAGCCGTTTGATCTGGAGATAGCCCCGTTGTTCAGAGTGAATCTGATCAAGCTTGGCGCAGAGCGGCACTTGTTCTTCATGGATATGCACCACATTATTTCCGATGGCGTATCGCTTGCGGTCATCGTCGAGGAAATTGCCAGCTTGTATGCAGGAAAACAGCTTTCCGACCTGCGCATCCAGTACAAAGACTTTGCTGTGTGGCAGACCAAGCTGTCTCAGTCGGATCGCTTCCAAAAACAGGAGGATTTTTGGACCCGGACGTTTGCCGGGGAGATTCCTTTGCTGAATCTGCCCCATGACTATCCAAGACCTTCTGTGCAGAGCTTTGACGGTGACACGGTCGCGCTTGGCACCGGACATCACCTGCTGGAACAACTGCGCAAGCTCGCTGCCGAGACTGGCACGACCTTGTTCATGGTGCTGCTGGCTGCCTACCATGTGTTGCTCTCCAAGTACGCCGGACAGGAAGAAATCGTCGTCGGTACACCGATCGCAGGCCGCTCGCACGCAGATGTAGAGCGCATTGTCGGGATGTTCGTCAACACGCTCGCTTTGAAAAATACGGCCGCTGGCAGCCTGAGCTTCCGCGCCTTTTTGGAAGACGTGAAGCAAAATGCGCTCCATGCCTTCGAGCATCAAGACTATCCGTTCGAGCATCTGGTCGAGAAGCTGCAAGTGCGGCGCGATCTGAGCAGAAACCCGCTGTTTGATACGATGTTCAGCCTGGGGCTTGCCGAATCAGCCGAAGGAGAAGTAGCGGATCTGAAAGTGTCGCCTTATCCGGTGAACGGCCACATCGCCAAATTCGACCTTTCCCTGGATGCGATGGAAAAACAGGATGGACTTCTTGTTCAATTCAGCTATTGCACGAAGCTGTTTGCAAAAGAAACGGTTGATCGACTGGCCGCCCATTACGTTCAGCTTTTGCAAACAATCACAGCCGATCCCGACATCGAGCTCGCCCGGATCAGCGTGTTGTCCAAAGCAGAGACGGAGCACATGCTGCACAGCTTCCTCGCAACCAAAACAGCCTATCCGACGGACAAAACGTTCCAGAAGCTGTTCGAGGAGCAAGTGGAAAAAACACCGAACGAGATTGCCGTTCTGTTCGGCAATGAACAGCTGACCTATCAGGAATTAAATGCAAAAGCAAACCAGCTCGCCCGCGTCCTGCGGCGAAAAGGCGTCAAGCCGGAGAGCACCGTCGGCATTCTCGTAGACCGCTCGCTCTACATGGTCATCGGCATGCTGGCTGTGTTGAAAGCAGGCGGGGCATTCGTCCCGATTGATCCAGACTACCCGCTGGAGCGCCAAGCGTTCATGCTCGAAGACAGCGAGGCGAAGCTGCTGCTCACCTTGCAAAAAATGAACAGTCAAGTTGCCTTCCCTTATGAAACCTTTTATCTGGATACAGAGACAGTGGATCAGGAGGAGACGGGCAATCTGGAGCACGTTGCGCAGCCGGAGAACGCCGCTTACATCATCTACACATCCGGTACGACGGGCAAGCCAAAAGGGGTCGTCCTCGAGCACCACAGCTATGCCAATGTCGCGTTTGCCTGGAAAGACGAATATCACCTGGACAGCTTCCCGGTCCGTTTGCTGCAAATGGCGAGCTTCGCCTTCGACGTCTCGACGGGCGATTTTGCCAGGGCGCTGCTGACAGGCGGGCAACTGGTCATCTGCCCGAATGAGGTCAAAATGGACCCAGCTTCGCTGTACGAGATCATCAGGCGTCACGAAATTACCATTTTCGAAGCGACACCAGCCTTGATCATGCCGTTGATGCACTACGTTTACGAAAACGAACTGGATATGAGTCAAATGAAGCTGCTGATTCTCGGAGCAGACAGCTGCCCGGCGGAAGACTTCAAAACGTTGCTCGCGCGCTTCGGCCAGAAGATGCGCATTATCAACAGCTACGGCGTGACAGAGGCGTGCATTGACACCAGCTACTACGAAGAAACAGACGTCACCGCCATCCGCTCGGGAACGGTGCCGATCGGCAAACCGCTTCCGAACATGACGATGTACGTCGTCGACGCGCATTTGAATTTGCAGCCTGTCGGCGTCGTAGGCGAATTGTGCATCGGCGGAGCAGGGGTTGCGCGCGGTTATTTGAACAGACCTGAGCTGACGGAAGAGAAGTTCGTGCCGAATCCGTTCGCCCCAGGTGAACGATTGTACCGCACAGGTGATCTGGCGAAGTGGCGCGCAGATGGCAATGTCGAGTTCCTCGGACGCAATGACCACCAGGTAAAAATCAGGGGTGTTCGCATCGAGCTGGGCGAGATCGAGACACAGCTGCGCAAGCTGGACGGAATTACGGAAGCAGTCGTGGTCGCAAGAGAAGATCACGGGCAGGAAAAGGAATTGTGCGCATACGTCGTGGCGGACCACAAGCTTGACACCGCAGAATTGCGGGCGAATTTGCTGAAGGAACTGCCGCAAGCGATGATTCCAGCGTATTTCGTCACCTTGGATGCGCTGCCGCTGACTGCCAATGGCAAAGTAGACAGACGTTCCTTGCCAGCGCCGGATGTCACCATGCTGAGAACGACCGAGTATGTAGCGCCGCGCTCCGTCTGGGAAGCCCGATTGGCCCAAGTATGGGAGCAGGTGCTGAATGTTCCGCAAGTGGGTGCGCTAGACGACTTTTTCGCGCTCGGCGGTCACTCCTTGCGTGCCATGCGCGTCATTTCCAGCATGCACAACGAATACCAGGTCGACATCCCGCTGCGCATCTTGTTCGAAAAACCGACGATTCAGGAACTGGCGGCGTTCATCGAAGAGACAGCCAAAGGGAATGTCTTCTCGATCGAGCCTGTGCAAAAGCAAGCGTACTATCCGGTTTCCTCGGCACAAAAGCGCATGTACATCCTCGATCAATTTGAGGGAGTCGGCATCAGCTACAACATGCCGTCGACTATGCTGATCGAAGGCAAGCTGGAGCGAACACGGGTGGAAGCGGCGTTCCAGCGCTTGATTGCGCGACATGAAAGCCTGCGCACTTCGTTTGCCGTCGTCAACGGAGAGCCTGTGCAAAACATTCACGAGGACGTTCCGTTTGCGCTTGCCTATTCGGAAGTCACAGAACAGGAGGCGCGCGAACTCGTTTCTTCCCTCGTGCAGCCGTTCGATCTGGAGGTCGCACCGCTCCTGCGCGTCTCGCTGCTGAAAATCGGCGAGGATCGTTACGTGCTCTTTACCGACATGCATCACAGCATTTCCGATGGCGTATCCTCCGGCATTCTTCTGGCAGAGTGGGTGCAGCTGTATCAAGGCGACGTTTTGCCGGAGCTGCGTATCCAGTACAAGGACTTTGCTGTGTGGCAACAAGAGTTTTCCCAGTCGACCGCCTTCCACAAGCAGGAAGCGTACTGGCTGCAAACGTTTGCCGATGACATTCCTGTGCTGAACTTGCCGAACGATTTCACCCGCCCCAGCACCCAAAGCTTTGCCGGGGATCAGTACACGATCGGCGCGGGCAAAGCGCTCACGGAAGGCTTGCACCAGTTGGCGCAGGCGACGGGAACGACTTTGTACATGGTTTTGCTCGCCGCGTACAACGTGCTGCTCGCCAAGTATGCCGGGCAGGAGGACATCATCGTCGGCACGCCGATTACAGGCAGATCCCATGCCGATCTCGAACCGATCGTCGGCATGTTCGTGAACACGTTGGCGATGCGTAACAAACCGCAGCGCGAAAAGACTTTTAGCGAGTTTTTGCAAGAAGTCAAGCAAAATGCGCTGGATGCGTACGGCCATCAGGACTACCCGTTTGAAGAGCTGGTGGAAAAGCTCGCGATCGCGCGCGATTTGAGCCGAAATCCGCTGTTTGACACCGTGTTTACGTTCCAAAACAGCACGGAAGAGGTCATGACGCTGCCTGAATGCACGCTTGCGCCGTTTATGACGGACGAAACAGGCCAGCACGCCAAGTTCGACTTGACTTTCAGCGCTACGGAAGAGCGGGAAGAAATGACGATTGGCGTGGAGTACAGCACAAGCTTGTTTACGCGGGAAACGATGGAACGGTTCAGCCGCCACTTCCTGACGATTGCAGCGAGCATCGTGCAAAATCCGCACATCCGTCTGGGCGAGATCGACATGCTTTTGCCAGAAGAAAAACAGCAGATTTTGGCCGGGTTCAACGATACGGCAGTCAGCTATGCGCTGGACAAAACGCTGCACCAGCTATTCGAAGAGCAGGTCGACAAAACACCGGATCAGGCAGCGCTTCTCTTTAGCGAGCAATCGCTGACGTACAGCGAACTGAACGAGCGAGCAAACAGACTGGCAAGGGTCCTGCGCGCAAAAGGAGTCGGACCGGACCGTCTGGTAGCGATCATGGCGGAGCGCTCGCCGGAAATGGTGATCGGTATTCTCGGTATTTTGAAGGCAGGCGGCGCTTATGTTCCCGTCGATCCCGGCTATCCGCAGGAGCGCATTCAGTACCTGCTCGAAGATAGCAACGCAGCCCTGCTGCTCAGCCAGGCGCATCTGTTGCCGCTGTTGGCCCAGGTGTCAAGCGAGCTGCCGGAGTGCCTTGATCTGAACGCTGAACTGGATGCCGGACTGAGCGGCTCCAACCTGCCAGCTGTCAACCAACCGACTGACCTTGCCTACGTCATCTATACATCCGGTACGACCGGCAAGCCGAAGGGTGTCATGATCCCGCATCAAGGAATCGTGAACTGCTTGCAGTGGAGAAGAGACGAATACGGGTTCGGGCCGAGTGACAAGGCGTTGCAAGTGTTCTCCTTTGCCTTCGACGGTTTTGTAGCCAGCTTGTTCGCTCCGCTGCTCGGAGGGGCAACGTGCGTGTTGCCGCAAGAAGCAGCTGCCAAAGACCCGGTCGCGCTGAAAAAACTGATGGCCGCAACGGAAGTCACCCATTACTACGGCGTACCGAGTCTGTTCCAGGCCATTCTCGATTGCTCGACGACAACCGACTTCAATCAGTTGCGTTGCGTCACTTTGGGCGGCGAGAAGCTGCCTGTGCAGCTTGTGCAAAAAACAAAAGAAAAGCATCCGGCAATCGAGATCAACAACGAGTACGGCCCGACGGAAAACAGCGTCGTCACCACCATCTCGCGCTCGATTGAAGCGGGGCAAGCGATCACGATTGGCCGACCGCTTGCGAACGTCCAAGTCTACATTGTAGATGAGCAGCATCACTTGCAGCCGATTGGCGTGGTCGGTGAGCTGTGCATCGGCGGAGCCGGGCTTGCCAGAGGCTATCTGAACAAACCGGAGCTGACCGCAGAGAAGTTTGTCGCAAATCCGTTCCGACCAGGCGAGCGCATGTACAAAACAGGCGACTTGGTAAAATGGCGGACGGATGGCACGATCGAGTACATCGGCCGCGCAGACGAACAGGTCAAGGTGAGAGGGTATCGCATCGAGATCGGCGAGATCGAGAGCGCCGTACTCGCTTACCAGGGCATCGATCAAGCGGTGGTCGTTGCGCGAGACGATGACGCTACGGCTGGTTCCTATCTTTGCGCCTACTTTGTCGCAGCAACAGCCATATCCGTATCCGGCTTGAGAAGCCATCTGGCCAAAGAGCTGCCTGCTTACATGATTCCGAGCTATTTCGTCGAGCTGGATCAGCTGCCGCTTTCCGCCAATGGAAAAGTGGATCGCAAAGCTTTGCCGAAGCCGCAACAGTCCGATGCGACCGTGCGCGAATACGTAGCGCCGAGAAATGCGACCGAACAGCAACTGGCAGCCATCTGGCAAGAAGTTTTGGGAGTAGAGCCAATCGGCATCACCGACCAGTTCTTTGAACTCGGAGGACATTCCTTAAAAGCTACGCTGCTGATTGCCAAAGTGTATGAGTACATGCAAATCGAGCTGCCGCTGAATCTCATCTTCCAGTATCCGACGATCGAAAAGGTGGCCGATTTCATCACGCATAAGCGCTTTGAGAGCAGATACGGCACAGCCATTTTGTTAAATCAGGAGACGGCGCGAAACGTATTTTGCTTCACGCCGATCGGCGCACAAAGCGTGTACTACCAGAAGCTTGCGGCGGAAATTCAAGGCGTCTCTTTGTACAGCTTTGATTTCATCCAGGATGACAACCGGATGGAGCAGTATATCGCGGCGATCACCGCAATTGATCCAAGCGGTCCGTACACGCTCATGGGCTACTCCTCGGGAGGCAATCTGGCTTTTGAAGTGGCGAAAGAACTGGAGGAGCGGGGCTATGGCGTCACCGACATCATCTTGTTCGACTCGTACTGGAAAGACAAGGCGATTGAGCGGACTGTTGCGGAAACAGAAAACGACATTGCCCAGCTATTCGCCGAGATTGGCGAAAACACCGAGATGTTCAACATGACGCAAGAAGACTTCCAGCTGTACGCCGCCAATGAGTTTGTCAAGCAAAGCTTCGTTCGCAAAACGGTCAGCTATGTGATGTTCCATAACAATCTGGTCAATACCGGAATGACCACTGCCGCGATCCACCTCATCCAATCCGAGCTGGAAGCAGACGAGGAAGCTCCGGTGGCAGCAAAATGGAACGAATCAGCCTGGGCAAATGCAACGCAACGACTGCTGACGTACAGCGGGCACGGAATCCACTCGCGCATGCTGGCAGGCGATTACGCGTCGCAAAATGCTTCGATTTTGCAAAACATCCTGCAAGAACTGTTCATCCTGAAATAAGACGGCAAATGTGTAAGGGATTCCCCTTGGGAGAAAGCTGTTCCGAGGGGAGTCCATCCCTAACATCCTTGGAGAGGAGCCGCACATGATTGTTACCAAGCAAGATCCACAGACAAGGAAAAGGAAAAGGAAAAGCGCCGTATTCGGCTGGGTATTGTCGTTTGTCAAGCCTTACCGAAATTGGGTAGTCATCTGCATCTTTGCTTCGCTGCTCGTCGCGGTGGCAGACATTTTGATGGGGGTCCTGATTCAGCGCATGGTCGAACATACAAACGACTTTGACAAGCTGGTCCAAATCGCCCTGATCATTTTTTGTCTCACCATCGTCGGTTTTCTCGCGAAGTATTTTATTACATACTCGGCCGCGCGGTTTAGCGCCAGAGCCATGCGGGATTTGAAAAACAAAATGGCGGCGCATCTCGAAAAAGTCCCGATGTCCACGATGGATCAATATCATTCGGGCGATCTCGTTTCTCGCTTGACGAGCGATGCGCAAATCTTGCAAAGCTTTTTGCAGCAGCACTTTTTCCAACTGTTCTATTTGCCGGTTGTGTTTGCCGGGGCACTGACCTTGCTGCTGTCGATCAATTGGAAGCTGATCATTTTCAGCGTCGCGATTCTGCCCATTGCCATCGTGATTACAGGGAGAATGAGCAGACCTTTGCAAACGTATGCCGAGCGCATGCAGGAGCATTTGGGGCAAGCCAATACCGTTGCCCAGGACACTTTGTCCGGGATTCACATGGTGAAAGCTTTTCAACTGGAAGACGTGATGTACCGCAAATACGCAGCGGGCATGAAGCAGGTGCTGAAAAACGGCATACTGGCTGAGAAAAAGCGCGCCTGGATGACCGCTCCCGGAATTTTGTTGTTTTCTGCGCCGATCCTGTTTTTTGTCGCCTACGGTGGCTACTTGATTCAGACCGGGGAGCTGAGCTTGGGCAGCCTGGTCATTTTCAGCTATTTGCTTCACTTTATTATCGAGCCGCTGTCACTCGCCCCTGTGCTGTTTGCCCAAGTCCAGGAGACTTCCGGGGCAGCCAAGCGCCTGCAAGACATTTTTTTGCAGCCTGTGGAGGAAAATGGCCGGACAGCTATTCCGATTGATCCAGCAGCCGTTCCGGTCGAGTTTGAGAACGTCTCGTTTGCCTACGAAAAGACGAAGATACTCGAAAATGTAAGCTTTGTGTTGCCGCCAAACAAAACCGTTGCCTTGGTCGGAGCGAGCGGCAGCGGCAAGAGCACCATCCTGAAATTGCTGTGCGGGTTTTACCGCATCGAGCCAGGCAACGGGTGCATGAAAGTGTTCGGACACTCCCTGAACGACTGGAATACCGCGGAGATGCGCCATTATTTGTCGCTGGTTTCGCAGGATACGACGCTCTTCCCGGTATCGATTGCGGAAAATATCTCGTACGGCCGGGTGCATGCGACGCGAGACGAGATTATCGCAGCAGCGAAAGCGGCCAATGCGCATGATTTCATCCTGGAGCTGCCCCAAGGCTATGAAACAAAAGTCGGGGAACGAGGCTCCCGGCTCTCCGGCGGGCAAAAACAGCGCATTGCCATTGCCCGCGCGCTTTTGAAGGATGCACCGATTTTGCTGCTGGATGAACCGACGTCAGCCCTCGATACGGAGTCTGAGGCACTCGTTCAGGAAGCGCTGGAAAATGTAATGCGCAATCGGACGGTGCTGGTCATTGCCCATCGTCTCTCCACGATCAAAGACGCGGATGAAGTGCTTGTCCTGGAGCAAGGGCAAATCGTCGAAAGAGGCACGCACTACGAATTGCTTGCCCAAGGCGGCGTGTACACCCGCTTGTATCAAAAACAGTTTGCTACAGATGAACAAAAAGCGCTGGCAGCAGAGGGGGTATAGTGTTGTGTTCATCCAGAAGTTAACGCAGGAGCTGCTGCAACTGCTGTCGCTGATGAAAGCGAAAAAGCGCGCGTATTTTTTGGGGCTACTCGGTGATGGAATCGGTCAAGCCGCTGTTTTGGTCGCTTTGCCATTTGTGTTTAAGGATTTGACAGACTTTGCGAGCTCGAAAGACCCGGCACTGCTCACCAGAGCGATCGTGACGATGGCTGCGATGTTTCTTTTGTTCAGTCTGCTGTCGCCTTTTTTCAGCTACATATATCGGCGCTGCGTCCGCGAGGTGGTTGCCAACATTCGGCTGCTTGTCTTTCAGCGATTGAGCCGCTTGCCTTTCGCCTACTACGAGCAGCATCATTCGGGCGATACGATGTCGCGGCTGGGCAACGACGTCCAGCTGATGGAGCGGGCGTATGCCGAACAGTTGAAAACGCTGTGCATCATTATGTTGTCGCTGGTTGGCTCGATCGTCGGGATGTTTGCTTTGGATGGGAAAATTGCCACGGTTCTTTTGCTCGTGAGCACGCTGACCCTTTACGTGAATGCGCAGTTTGCCAAGTCGGTGCGGCGCATTGGCGACCAAATGCAGCAGCAGCTTGGAACGGGCACAGAACGGCTGAGCGATTTTTTGGCAGGCTTGCCCGTCATCAAGATGTTTCATTTACAGAAGGTTGTGACGGCACGCTACACGGAAGCCAATGAACAAGTGACCTTGTCCGCGATCAAGCAAGGACATAAACACGCGCTGTTGGAAGGAACCAACTTTTTCATCCAGTTTGTCAGCTTCGGGGGAATGCTTGTGTTTGGCATCATGATGGTCGCCAAACAAATGATCGGACTCGGTGTGCTGGTCGCGATGGTTCAGCAGCAAATGCTGGTGACACTGGCTTTTTTGCAGCTTGGGCAGGTCATCACGACATTGCAAGGCTCGCTGGCAGGCGCTTCGCGGATTGTCGGCTTTCTCCAGGAACCGCTCGAACCGAAACGGTACGAACCAGCTTCCACCCCTACCGCAACCCGGATATACGACAGCATGCTGACAATGGAGCAGGTCGACTTTGGCTACACCGCCGATACAAAGGTGCTCCAAGGTGTGTCGCTGCAAGTCGGGCGAGGTCAAATGGCTGCGCTGGTAGGGACGAGCGGAGGCGGAAAAAGCACGGTGATGAAGCTGTTGTTAGGCTATTACCCGCCTTCTGCCGGTTCGCTTTCCTTGCTGGGCAAACCGATCGGCCAATATTCCATCGCGGAGATGCGGAGCCTGATTTCCTACGTGCCGCAGGACGCCTTTTTGTTCGAGGGAACCATCGAAGAAAACATTCGCTACGGTTGCCTCGACGCCACGGAAGAAGAGGTGATAAGAGCGAGCAAAGCCGCCTACGCTCACGATTTCATCATGGAACTGCCGGACGGCTATCAGACCCGCACAGGCGAGCGAGGGGCCAAGCTGTCGGGAGGACAGCGCCAACGCATCGCGATTGCCAGAGCGATCCTGAAAAATGCGCCGATTCTTTTACTGGATGAAGCAACCTCTGCTTTGGATACGGAATCGGAGTTCTGGGTGCAGCGAGCGTTGGCGGCTCTCATGCAGGAAAAAACCGTCCTGGTCATCGCTCATCGCCTGTCGACCATCGAGCATGCGGACATGATTTACGTGCTGCACGAAGGAAAAGTGATGGAACAGGGACGGCATGCGGAATTGCTGGCGCAAAACGGCTTGTACGCCAGCATGTATGAAGTACAGCAAAGAAAGGACAGACCTGCTCCCGCCTTGTCGGCGCCGGAAAGCAGCGCAAGTCTCATCTGACCCTGTTTTCCATCTGCCAAACTATCAATCGATCAATCAGCAAAGATGGGAGGAAAGAAATGAAGCTGTTTTGCTTTCCGTACGCAGGCGGACTTCCCGGCATCTACTACAGCTGGAAGTCGAGACTTCCGCCGACCTTTTTGGAAATCGACGCATTCGAGGTGCGCCCACACATTCCCCAGCCGAACCGGGACGTGTTCCTGCCAACCAGCTTTTATGAGCTGCTGGAGGATGTATGCGACCGGATCACGCCCGCACTGGCTGAGACGCCGTTTGCCTTTTTTGGCCACAGCATGGGCGGACTGGTCGCATTTGAACTGACCCGCAAGCTGATGCAAAAGGGCGCACTGTTGCCACAGCACTTGTTTCTGTCCGCCTCTCGCGCACCGCATGCGTATGGCAAACTTGCCAAGACGTACAACCTGCCGCATGACGAGTTTGTCGAAGCGCTGCGCAAGCTCGGCGGCACTCCTGACGACGTCTTGGAAAATCAAGAGCTGCTGGAGCTGTTTTTACCGATCCTGCGTGCCGATTTTCAAGCGGTGCAGACATACGAAATGAATCCCGATCTTCCTCGCCAGGTGCCTGTCAACATGACCGTGCTGTACGGTACGGAGGATACGATTGCACTCGAAGATATTTGGGCGTGGCGCGACTACTGCCAGGGAGCGTGCCAGTTTTTCCCGGTGTCTGGTGGCCATTTTTTCATTCACCACCAAACAAGTTCGATTCTCGAAATCATTCAAAATGTCCTGAAGGAAGAAAAAACGGTGGCAATCCATTCCTCTTTCTAGCAAAGGGGAATGGCACAAATAAATCCTATGTTAAGGTTGGTGTTATGATGAAGAACCGCAAAGCTTTGTCCCGAATGCTGGCAGCCGCTACGTTAACGACGGCACTGGTCTGCCCAACTGTCGCAAGCGCAGCAGCTCCGGCTCCTGTGCTGCATGACGACAATCCGAACGGCCATTTTGGCGACTGGTACACGGGTGCTGTCCCTCCCAACGCGTCGAATAACAAACCCGTGATTCTTTTTGTGCAAGGCTTGCACTCGACTTACAACACCTGGTACACGACAGACGGGTTTTACGATGCCGCGTATAACGCCGGGTATCGTACCGCTTTTGTCCAATTGAAAGACGCAGACGGCACTGGCGGAAACATGTGGACAAACGGGGCCAAGCTCGCCGAAGTGATCAAAAAGGTGGCGGATCATTACGGCGTCTCGAAAATCAACATCATTGCGCATTCCAAAGGCGGCATCGATACGCAGACCGCGCTCGTCCACTACGGGGCACATCCGTATGTAAACGTGGTCCATCAGCTGTCTACGCCGAACAAAGGTTCAGAATTGGCAGACCTGGCCTACAGCAACTGGGCAGGGTGGCTCGCCGATATTCTCGGCAAAAAAGACGACGCCGTGTACTCCTTGCAAACGTCATACATGGCGAATTTCCGCTCCCAAACCGACAACCGCAGCGAAAATCGCTCCACGACCACTTATATGGCTGCCGGAACAGGCGACGACGGCTGGTTTAGCGCTACGTGGTTTGCCCATGCCGTTTTGCCCGGTGAAGACGACGGCGCCGTTTCTGTAGACTCTGCTCTCGGTTTGCCTTACGGGATCAAAAGCTTCACGAAGGACATTTCCCACGGTCAAATCGCGAAGGCTTCGCAAACATGGAATCTGGTCGAGCCCAAATTGAAAAAAGCATCGGCAACGCTGCGGGAACAGCCGAACAAAGTCAGCAAAACGAAAGCAAAAGCTTCCGCAGAAGAAGAAAGCTCCTTCATTTTGCGCGGGGGCGAAGTAGAGGACACCGCTACAGAA
Organism: Brevibacillus sp. HD3.3A; assembly: GCF_013284375.2. Lineage (NCBI taxonomy): Bacteria > Bacillati > Bacillota > Bacilli > Caryophanales > Paenibacillaceae > Brevibacillus > Brevibacillus sp. HD3.3A. Next base: position 3,130,882 of record NZ_CP085874.1, on the reverse strand, counting down.
ACGTTTTTCCTGGAGAGCGGGATTGAAAAGCTGAATCTCGACACCATCACTTCTTCGCAAGCGACAAAGGTGACATTGATCAGCCCGTCCGGCGAAGAGTACGAGGCGGACTTGCGCGATCAGAGCGAATCGGAGGACGAGCCTCTCATTTTCGCCGAAGCTGTTCATCATTTCATTGAAATCGCTGAGCCTGAAGCGGGCGAGTGGACACTTGAGGTCGAAGGAGAGGACGATGCCTTCTTCATGGTCGCTTCGATTGAAGGCGGCGAGCAGGCGAAGGTAAAAGCGAGCAAAAAAGTATTCGAGCAGGGCGACAAAGCGAAAATTTCCGTGGAGCTGGGGGATAGCGAAATTGATCCTTCCTTGCTGCAAAAAGCAAATGTGACGCGTTCGCTCAACGGCGAAAAGGCCAGCGTGCTCGATCAGGTGAAGTTCGCGATCAAAGGCGATGAGCTGACAGGCAATTTTACCGTCCCAACGAAGCCTGGCGTGTACAATCTGTCATTTGACGTAACGGGCATCAATGAAGACGGCGAGCCATTTACCCGCTCGATCAACTACAATTTTGCGGTAACGGATGACGATGGCGAGTTGGAAAAGTAAGCGGCAAAACATGGACGACCCTTTTTCCAGGGTCGTTTTTTCTGTGCACAGGAAAAGCAGCTTTGTCCGAGCCAGGCACATGACCGATCTTCCCGGCGAGAAAAACAACAAGACAAACGCGTCTTGCTCGACTATACACACCCAAGAAATGGTACAATGAGAAGATGAGCAAAAATGAAACGATCGGGAGGGTGTTGCGCATGAGCGAAGCAAATCAGGAGTATATCGTCATCTCGGGTGCGCGAGAAAACAATCTGAAAAACGTATCCTTGCGCATTCCCAAGCGGAAAATTACAATCTTCACCGGAGTATCCGGCTCCGGCAAGTCATCCATCGTCTTCGATACGATCGCCGCAGAATCGACACGACTGCTGAATGAGAACTTCAGCATGTTCGTGCGCAATTTCTTGCCGCGCTATCCCCAGCCAGATGCGGACGCGATCGAGAACTTGAGCATGGCCGTGATTGTCGACCAGAAGCGGCTAGGCGGGGGTTCCCATTCCACGATGGGCACGATTACCGATATTTCGCCGATTCTCCGTCTGCTTTTCTCGCGAGCGGGGCAGCCGTACGTGGGACAAGCGCACCTGTTTTCGTTTAACGACCCGCAAGGCATGTGTCCGGAGTGCAACGGGATCGGCCGCAAACTGGGCGTAGACATGAGCAAGGCCATCGACATGTCCAAGTCGTTGAACGAAGGGGCTATCATGTTGCCGGACTATAAAGTAGACAGCTGGGATTGGACGTTGGTCTTGCAGTCAGGCTCGTTTGATCCGGACAAAAAGCTCTGCGATTACACGGAAGAAGAACTGGAACTGCTGCTGTACGGCAAAGCGAGGAAAGTGAAAATGGACTTCGCCGGGAAGCTGACGAACATTACGGTCGAAGGCGTCATCGAGAAGTTCACCAACAAGTACATCAAGCAGGACGTGAAGACGAAGTCCGAACGCACGCAAAAAGCGGTGGCACCGTACATCTCCGAAGGTCCATGCCCGAGTTGCAAAGGCGCGAGACTCAGCCAAGCCACGCTCAATTGCCGGATCAACGGACGCAACATCGCGGAAATGTCCGCTATGGAAGTTGGACAGCTCATCCTCGCCATTCGCGAAATCGACGATCCCGCCGTTGCGCCGCTCGTCAAGTCGCTGACGGAGCGGTTGCAGCATCTGGTGGATATCGGACTGGACTATTTGACGCTGGATCGCGAGACGGACACGTTGTCCGGCGGCGAGTCGCAACGCGTCAAAATGGTGAAGCATCTGAGCGGCAGTCTGGTGGATGTCACGTACATTTTCGACGAGCCGAGCGTCGGCTTGCACCCGCGGGATGTACACCGCCTGAACGGATTGCTGCAAAAGCTGCGCGACAAGGGCAACACCGTCATTGTCGTCGAGCACGATCCCGATGTGATCAAGGTGGCGGATCATATCGTCGACGTCGGGCCTCACGCCGGAAGCCGCGGCGGTACGATTATATATGAAGGAAGCTATCAGGGACTGCTTGCGTCCGGTACACTGACAGGGACCCATATGAAACGCCCCCTCCAGTTGAAAAGCGATTGCAGACAGCCGTCTGGCAAACTGTCCATCAAGGACGCTACGCTGCACAATTTGCAAAATGTGAGTGTCGATATTCCGACCGGAGTGCTGACCGTCGTGACAGGCGTGGCCGGATCAGGCAAAAGCACCTTGATTAACGAAATTTTCCTCAGCCAGCACCCAGATGCCATCGTCATCGACCAATCGGCGATAGGCGTATCCACGCGCTCGAATCCTGCGACCTACACAGGGATTATGGACGATGTGCGCAAGGCGTTTGCTTCCGCGAACAAAGTCAATCAAAGCTTGTTCAGCTTCAACTCCAAAGGAGCTTGCGAGAACTGCCAAGGGCTGGGCGTTGTGTACACCGACCTCGCCTTCCTCGACAGTGTGAAGCTGCCATGCGAAGTGTGCGGCGGGAAACGGTTCAAGGAAGAAGTGCTCGCCTACAAGCTGAACGGCAAGTCCATCGCAGAAGTGCTGGAGATGACGGTAGAGCAGGCGCTGGAGTTTTTCGAGCTAAAAGAAGTCGTGCGCAAGCTGCAGGCGATGAGCGATGTAGGTCTGAACTACATCACACTGGGACAGCCGCTCAGCACGCTATCAGGCGGGGAATGCCAGCGCATCAAGCTGGCAAGCGAGCTGCACAAGAAGGGGAGCATTTACGTCATGGACGAGCCGACGACAGGTTTGCATATGTCGGACATCGGCCATCTTCTTGCGATCATGAATCGGCTCGTGGACACCGGAAATACGGTGATTGTCATTGAACATAACCTCGACGTGATCAGCCAGGCGGACTGGATTATCGATATGGGGCCGGACGGCGGCAGCAAGGGCGGCCAGGTAGTGTTTGAGGGCACACCGGAGCAAATCGTCGAAGCGGAGCAGTCGATCACAGGTAAATATTTGAGGTAGTGTATAAAACAAAAAGGAGCAGGGAGAAGCAAGCCCTGTTCCTAAATGATTCCCACTTGTCCAACTTTGTAGTATGCTTGCCAAACAGGGAGGAGATGAATATATGACAAAACAACTGATCTTTGGCGACGCTATGCGCGAGCTGACTGCTACGCGCCGTATTTTGGAGCGCTTGCCCGAGGAACATCTGGACTGGAAGCCGCACGAGAAATCGATGACTTTGGGCGGACTTGCTACACACCTGGTCAACTTGCTGAACTGGCAACTCGCGATTTTGCAATACCCGCAGTTTGACCTTGCGACGGTACCGCTGCAGCGGGAGGCTTTGCAACGACGAGAGGAATTTCTGGAGGAGTTCGACGGGAACATCGGCAAGCTGGAAAAGCTGCTGGACGAATGCGACGAGAAATGGCTCAGCGAAGAGTGGACGTTGAGCCACGGCGATCATATCATCTTCTGTCAACCGCGGGCGATCGCGCTTCGCACTTTCGGCTTGAGTCATATGGTCCATCATCGTGCCCAGCTCGGGGTTTACTTGCGACTGCTCGACGTTCCGGTGCCTGGTTTTTACGGCCCTTCGGCTGATGAGCAAAACGGAGCTTGAACCAACCAACTGTAAGCGAGAGCTGAGCCTGGACAATCACTGGAGCGATTGAAGCAATTGCCGTAGTGTAGTTGATTTAAAAAAAGGTATTCAGGAGCGTCATAAGCACGCCTCTGAGTACCTTTTATTTTCCGATGCGTTGAATGTAGGAGCACGTTAGGGCGTTCACAATTATAGCGTTCTCTCTAACAGTGCTCCCACTTTTTTAGCCATGGCTTTGGGAGGGTAAGGCATTCCATTTTTTATCCACCATTCTATTACACCTACATAAGCGTTCCCGGCGTATTGCAAGACAACATCTTCACTAAAATCCGGATTTCTCCTGCTTTCTGTGTCAATCTCACCTTTAAATCCTTCGATAATCAAATCAAAAAGCCGTATGCGGAAAGAGGGCGCCCCTTTACTTGCTAACATCGTCGCAAAAAACACATAGTTTTTCTCAAAATACTCGAAGAAAGGTAAAAGGCCATTGCTCCAATCCAGCTTGCAAGCCCATTCGCCCATATCGCCCAGCTCATTCATGTGCGCCTCTATGAGTTTGTCTAATAAATCAAATTTATCCCGATAGTGGAGGTAAATGGTCCCTCGGTTTATGTTTGCCCGGTCGGCAATATCCTGAATCGTAATTTCATCGAAGTTTTTTTCAGCCATCAGTTCAATGACTGCCTTTTTCATCGCTTCCTGTGTTTTAAGAACTCTCCGATCTACTTTTGCCACCGTATTTTAACCAACTTTCTTAGATAATCAACATTTTCGATCGCTGTGTTGGAATATCAACAAATTCCGTGATTTTAACCATTGAATGTGCTTCCCTGACACCTATAATAATAGACATGAGTTGATTAAACAACTTGTTTTGTTTATGTAATCCAACACTGACCAGAAATGCAGAGGAGCGAAAAATATATGTGCAAAACTCATGTTCTAAGTGTCCCAAGTGCAAAAGCACCGTTTGAGAAGATTGTTATCGAAAGAAGACATCTTCGCCCGAATGATGTGCTAATCGATATTAAGTTTAGCGGCGTATGTCACTCCGATATTCACAGCGCTTACGGCGAATGGGCGAATGGAATCTTCCCCATGGTTCCGGGTCACGAAATCGCCGGAGTTGTAACAGCAATCGGATCGGAAGTTACGAAATTTTCTGTCGGTGATCGCGTTGGCGTTGGCTGCTTTGTTGACTCTTGCGGAGAATGCGAATATTGTCTCAGCGGAGAGGAGCAATATTGTACGAAAGGCGTTATCAACACGTATAACCAACTAGACTACGATGGTAATCCAACATACGGAGGATACAGCCAAAAAATCGTTGTAAAGGAAGGGTTCGTTGTCCATATTCCTACTGCTTTGAATTTGGATGTGGCGGCGCCGCTTTTATGTGCAGGTATCACCACGTATTCTCCCTTGAAGCACTGGAACGCTGGCCCGGGCAAGAAGGTTGCGATTGTCGGAATGGGGGGACTTGGCCACCTGGCCATTCAATTTGCGCATGCCCTTGGTGCAGATGTAACGGTTTTGAGTCGGTCGATGAATAAAAAGGACGAGGCCCTGGAATTGGGTGCAGACCAGTATTTTGCCACCAACGATCCCGCCACGTTCGCTGAATTGGCTGGTCATTTTGACCTCATATTAAATACCGTTTCTGCAAACCTTCCTGTCGATGCATACTTGTCGTTGCTTCGCGTAGATGGAACCCTTGTCAATGTTGGTGCGCCTGCCGAGCTTGATAAGTATCATGTGTTTTCCTTAATCATGGGCCGTCGCAGCATTGCCGGTTCGCTTGTCGGTGGCATTCGCGAGACACAAGAGATGCTCGACTTCGCCGCAGAACATGGCATTGAACCAAAAATCGAGATCATTCGCGCTGAACAAATAGAAGAAGCTTATGAGCGTGTTTTGCGCAGTGATGTGCGCTACCGATTCGTAATGGATATATCTACTTTGTAGTCTTTCATGATCCGAAATACATGTTCCCTAGGAAAAATGGGTTAGCCACTTTGCAGGTTAACCCACCTTTTGTTAAGAGCTTCCAAGCAATGAAGATAGGCGGTGTTTTTTTGGCTAAACGAGATCATTTATTCATTTTCATCTTAGCCATAGGGGCTTTCGGCATCATCAATACCGAAATGGGAGTTATAGGAATATTACCTTACATGGCTGATCACTTTCATATCAGTATATCTAAGGCCGGGTGGCTGGTGAGTCTCTTCGCACTTGCTGTATCCATCTCTGGTCCAACTATGCCGTTGTTATTTTCGGGGGTAAATCGCAAGACGGCCATGTTGCTCGTCCTTGGTATTTTCGTGCTGGGTAACATTGTCGCTATATTTACAACGAACTTTGCTATTGCAATCATTGCGCGAGTGATTCCCGCTATTTTTCACCCCATCTATTTTTCAGCAGCTTTTACAATGGCCGCCAGCTCCGTGCGCAAGGAAGAAGCGCCAAAAGTTGTTTCAAAAGTTTTTGTTGGAGTATCTGCAGGCATGGTACTTGGTGTACCCATCGCAAGTTTTCTGGCCAGTGCCGTTTCGTTTCAAGTATCCATGTCCTTTTTCGCAATGGTAAACGCTATCGTCTTTATCGCGATATTCGTATTTTTCCCTTCCATGCCTGTTCAAGAAAGACTTTCTTACGGCGCTCAATTATCGGTATTGAAAAAATCAATTACCTGGCTTTCCATTGTAGCTGTCATTTTACTAAATTCCGCAGTATTTGGGGTGTACAGCTATCTTGCCGAGTATCTGAAAGCCGTTACGAATACCTCCGGGAATGTAATCAGCGTCATGTTAGTCATATTCGGAGGAGCGAACATCATTGGAAACATTATAGCAGGGAAGTTACTTTCTCAAGCTGCGATCAAATCTGTCGTATCGTTTCCTTTTGCGTTGGGAGCCGTTTACATTGTTTTACTTCTACTTGGACAGTTTACCGTACCTATGGCTTTCATTACGCTGATTTGGGGAATATTGGCTGGAATAGGGGCGAATATAAATCAATATTGGATTATGTCTGCAGCTCCAGAAGCACCTGACTTCGCTAATGGTTTATTTTTATCATCCGTGAATTTAGGAACAACAATTGGTACAGCGGCAGGTGGATTATTTATTTCCGAATTAGGTACCCAATACGTCGTATTAGTGGGATTTTTATCGTTACTATTGAGTCTGGTATTTATATTCATGAGAAATCATATGAACAGTCCTGCAAAACAGCAGTCTAGGTGAGAAAAAGGAGTCAAATCGTATGAGATATGCTCCCAACACTATCCATTTGGGACAACGTGAGATTGACTTCCGCTACGAAAGAAGCAGCTTGCCTAAAGGCGTCTGCTTCTTTTTACATGAGATGGATTTGCAATGACTTTACTATACATTACAGATCAAAATGTTGACAAATATAAGAGTAGGTGATAAATTTATTCGAAAATACAGAATATTAAGGAGGGCTCAACATGCAACAACCCCAAAGCCAGCCTTGGATCAACGCAGGTACACTGGCGTCGATCCAAGAAAAGGGCCACAAGTTAATCCACGGCGGGATCGCCGTGTTTTATCATGAGCAGCAGGTTTACGCGGTAGACAATCGCTTTCCGCACTTGGGATTTCCCCTGCATATGGGCAGCCTGTGCGACGGGATCCTTACCTGCCATTGGCATCATGCGCGCTTTGACGTCTGTAGCGGCGGAACATTGGACCCGTGGGCGGACGATGTTCCATCCTATGCAGTCAAAATTGAGAATGGAGTAGTGTGGGTAAATCCGCACCCTAAACAGGCGAACAGCATTGAGAAACATATACTTCGGTTGCAAGAAGGTCTGGAGCAAAATCTGGGGCTGGTGATTGCCAAAGCTGTCGTCGGATTGGTGGAAGCCGGCGTTCCAGTCGCGAAAATCATGCAGGTCGGCATCCATTTCGGTACCGTCTATGGAAGGGGATGGAATCCAGGACTTACCATCCTGACCGCGATGGCCAATGTGCTGCCAAAGCTAGATAAGGCAGGGACGATCCTCGCCCTCTATCAAGGACTGCTTCATGTGGCTCGCAACAGCTCCGGTGCCGCGGCGCGGCATCTGCTCAAGCCGCTGCCGGAGTCTGACGTTCCGTTCGAGCGGCTGACGGAATGGTACCGCAACTGTATCGAGGTCCGCGACACACAAGGAGCTGAAAGAGTGTTGCTCACAGCGATCCGCCAAGGGGCTTCCCTGGAGCAGCTTTCGGAAATGATGTTGATCGCGGTGACTGATCACTTTTATTTGGATGGCGGCCATACATTCGATTTCCATAATAAAGCCTTTGAAGCGATTGACCTTATTGGCGAAGAGCATACCGAGCAGACACTGACCTCGCTGGTTCGGCTTCTCGCCAATCCGACGCGGAGCGAAGAACTTCATCAATGGCAATCGCCAGTGAATCTAGTCGCTCCACTGAAGGAAGTGTTCGCCCAGTTGGATAGTCTTCCTCTGGCCGCGCCTTATACAAATATTTCCGCAGAAGACGAGCAAAAAATGGTGAAGCAGTTGTTAAGCGACGAACCTCTTGAAACGGTGAATCTTGTGACAGAGCTTTTGAAATCCGGCGCACATCCGGCCCAGTTGGCCCAACTGGTTGCTTTGGCCGCGGCGGAGCGGATTGTTGGCTTCCATACCCAGAATGATTTCGGGGATTGGCTCTCCGTTTTGCATACGTTTACCTATGCCCACGCCGTGCACGAGCGTTTGCGCCGCTCAAGCCATCCATTGCTCATCCGCGCGATCTACCACGGGCTAATCAGAATTTATTTGGATCGTTTTTTGAATATCCCTGCGGCACGCCGCCCAGATGGCTCGGCCGTACCAGCCGTCGACACTACTTGTCCAGAGCGGCTGCTGGAAATTTTGGATCAACGCCAGCAGGTGAAAGAAGCGGCGCGCTGGACAGCCGGCTACCTGCACGCTGGCGGCAATCCCGACGCCTTGCTTAACACTTTGGGTCATGCGCTTTTACGCGAAGACGCCGAATTTCATTCGTTTCAAATGTACGAAGCGGCAGTAGCCGAATATGACCGCTGGGCGATGCGTAGCGACGCTTTTGCCACTCGCGCTGGTGAAACGATGCTTCTGGCAGCAACCCGCTATTTGGCTGCCCATGCACCAACTCCGCGCGAACAGCCACATATGGCCCAAATAGCCGTACGGCTGCATCGGGGAGACCGGCTATTTGAAGAAGCGTAATCCTAACATGAAGCTTTGATTGAAGAGATGACTTACTTGTCATCTTTTTGTTCCTGAATACCTCTTTTATCTTCCAATTACATTAATGACGAAGCGACTAATGCCGGATTTTTGACTTCCACAACGGTCATTATTGTTCCTGTTCTCCAATTCCGGCCAAGCACGGCCCATTCTTACGTATTCGATGTCACAAGTCAGAGCCTTACGTTGTTATATGTGCAAAACGTTAAGGAGCTGAGGAAAGATGAACGACTTAACTTGCGTAATCATTGGAGGAGGCCATGTAGGTCTTCATTCGCTTAAAGCGATAAAGGAAGAAACACATGGAATGGTGAACGGACGTCGTCTTCGGTTTGTTCTGATCGACAAGCAATCCGGTCATATGCGCAAAATGCTGTTGTTCCGGCCGGCTGTTGGCCAGGAAGACATTATGGTTCCGTGGACACATTATTCGTTCTCAGAAGGTGTCGAATTCGTTCAAGGCAAGGTTACGTCCGTGGACAGCGGGGCAAAACAGATTCAATATGAAGATACGCATGGTAATCATGCTCTCATGCCATATGATATTCTGGTCGTAGCGGTCGGGAGCATCGTTCGGAGACCGGAACCTGATCGGGGCGGCATCGCCTTGACCGATCCGCTAGCTGCGGCGGCCATCCGGGAACGCTGGCATACTAACTTGCGGAAGGCAGTTAGTGAGATGAATCCTGAGGAACGAAAGAGATTGATGTCGATCGCGGTTGCGGGCGCGGGCATCAGCGGCGTTGAGACATCTGCCGAGCTGGCGCTTGAGATGCGGAGAGAAGCATCGTCACTAGGGCTGAACCCCTCAGATATCTCTGTTTATTTGTTGAGTGGACAAAAACGATTGTTCATGGAAGGGCCCGAAAAAGTCGGGATAAAATTGGATCAGGCTCTCAGCAATTGCGGCGTAAAAGTTCTTTACAATCGTAAAGTGACAAAGGCGGAAGAAGATGCGGTGCAGCTCAGCAATGGCGATCGTCTGCCCGTTGGTCTATGTATCTGGACAATTGGTTTGATTCCGAATCCCGCCCTTCAAAGCATGGGATTGCCGCTTACTTCGGATGGTCAAGTGCTGGTGGATGAATGTTACCGCGTCCAAGGAGCGCAGGGCGTGTACAGCATCGGAGACTGTGCAAGAATCGTTGATCCGAGTAATGGTAAGGCGGATCTGATGAGAGCCGGAGAAGGTGCGCTGCAGGCAGATAAACTGGGGAAAATCGTAATGGCCGATCTGGAGGGCCGCCCTGCCCCGGTTCACAAATCCCCTAGCTCGATAATCGATTTCTTCTGTATCGGCTTAGGAGAAGATCGCGGGTTTGTATGGGGAAGAAAGTGGGGGCTTAATATGTTCATAACGGGAAAACTGGGGTGGAAAATCAGAAAACTGGCGTGGGACAAAGGCAGCATGCTACGCTAGCAAATAGATACCACAATCAACAGCCGAAATGAGTGAGATGATGGATGGAGGAATTGTTCGTTCAGTATAGAGCGCTTATGTTCACTCTGGCATACCAATTGACAGGTTCCGCAGCAGACGCTGAAGATGCGGTGCAGGACGTGTTTGTCAAGGCGTGCCAAGTACATCCCGAACGTCTAGATGAGCCTAAGGCTTATTTGTGCAAAATGGTAACCAATCGTTGCCTCAATCTGCAGAAATCGGCACGGAAGAAGAGGGAGTTGTACGTCGGTCCATGGCTCCCCGAACCGGTTCGGACGCAGGAGGCGGAATCGCTCGAGACGACAGTCATCCGCCGGGATCTGCTGTCATACGCGATGCTTGTACTGCTCGAGCGGCTGACGCCGACAGAGCGGACGGTCTTTGTCCTACGTGAGGCGCTAGGCTTCGACTACCCTGAAATTGCGGAACTGCTCGGCAAGCAAGAGGCGAACTGCCGTAAGCTGTTAAGCCGGGCAAGAAACAAAATGGGCATCGCCGAGGATGAGCAGGTTGCGGCCGAAGTAATCGAATTGGAATGGGTTAGCCGATTCCTCATCACTCTGGAGCAAGGGAACGTTGATCATCTAATGTCGCTGTTGGCCGAAGACGTCATGTTCGTCGCCGACGGAGGCGGGAAAGCAAAAGCGTTCAGGCATCCGGTGAAAACACCCGAGCTCGTGGCTCGAGTTCTATTCGCCGGAATCCAGAAGTTAAGGTCCTATTCCCAGGGAGATTTCCGTTTCGAGGTTGTCCCTCTGAACGGGGAGACCAGCATCATAATCCGTTTGGGGAGCGAAACCGTGGCTGCAGTATTCATCCAACTCCGACACGGAAAGCTTACGCGAATCTATGCTGTACGTAACCCGGATAAGCTTGCCCAGGTTTAGGTAGTGAAATGAAATTTTCATAAACCATACAACAAACAGGAAACGTTAGATCAACAATACAGCGGCAGTCTATAACTTTATTTTCTCGTTCAGGCCTGCCGCCGTTTGAAATACTACTATAAATTGGACACATATACACAACGACTCTTTGGGCGAACACTTCTACGGTGTTCGCTCTCTTATATGGTTGTTCATGAGAGTGCTGGGTCTACCTGTTTACCTAACAATATCATTATTATTCAAGTCTGCATCGAATAGTATGTTTACAGGGAGGGGTAGGTTATACAAACACTATTGTCTGTCATCCGGGATTCCCAGAGCGTAGCGGGGGTTTTGGTCAATCGGTAACAAAACCATTAGGGGAAATTGGTGAGCAAAGGAAAGAATACGTATAAGAGGCATAATTAATGAAAAGAATCATCCAAAAATTTAATTATGCTAAGCACGATCAAAAAATAAAAGTTATAATATGATTGAAACTCAGTTCATGAAAATGCTATTTCATGAACTGAGTTTAATAAGAATGAACTTAAACGGCACTAATTAAGACATACATGCGCAACCATTCTATATAACGAAGGAAATGCAGATCTACTGGCTATTTCTGAACTTCTTGGCCATAAAGACCCCAGTACTAATAAAATTTATACGAAGATCAAACAGGAAAAAATGCGTTCAGTGATTGAATCCAATCCATTAAACTATTAGAGATTTCCTTCTTTTCAAGTTCAAGTGGTTGCACAAATGATGCAACCACTTTTGCTTTAATGTACAGATGTTGCTTTTAAACTCTTGTACCAATGGAGTAATGTTTACGTTAACAGACAACAGTCTCAACGATTTCTGCTCTTTTTATCAGTTTACATAATATATATTATCGGACTCAAAATAATATCAAGCAAAACAGCAGTGAAGAACCACCTATCCCAGCCGAAAATGACCAACCAGCACCAGCACCAACAACAAACTCAAATCAGGCCAACCGTGCATAACCAGCCATTTGCCATACAGCCGCCACAAATAACCGGCATGATCCAAACTGTTTTCCTTCGACAAAATGCATCATCCGTCAAAGTCTCACATCAAATAGCTAATAGACGTGTAAATGCCCGGCATTGCCGATTTTCCGCTGGCTCAACAGATGCATCCCATGACAACAAATCCAAGCAAGCTTTCACAATAGCTTCAGTAGCCCCGAATCTGTGAAAGCTCTGGATCTACGAACCGTAAACCACAAACCACCACGCTCTAAGACATGTCCCTCAGACAACACCAAAAAATTCACCCATACGAAAAATAATGAAATATTTTTAAAATTATATATTTACATTTATTGTAAATTAAATTATATTATAATTAAGATCACTATGACTAAAAAACAACCACACTCACCTGGAGGTCTCGACATGACAAAAGTAAAAACAAAATCGACGGCAGCCACCACCTCTTCCAAAAAAAGATCCTACGAAGATACGCTAAATAACCTGGCCCACTACTTGGAGAAAAAACCAGGCAAACGAAAATAAAAACAAAGAGTGCCTGGCAAAAGCGGCACTCTGTTTGGCGTGAATCGAGGCTACGCCATCCTCTCTCTTCTCTTCCTTGCTCCACTACCTCTTGTCGATCCCCTCAGCCAATCGCTACTCTTCTTCTGGAGACTCCATCCAGCCTATCACGTAAAAATCCGTCAACAAGCGAACGATTTTCCCATCTGCATCGTAACCGATATAGCTTGCGTAGCTGCCATCGCCCCAGCCGGACGAAAACATGGCAATGTTTGCGCCATCCCCCATGTCTTTCACCAGCCAGTTCCGTGTGTGTTTGTACGTCTGATCCATTTCCTCCATCAATGTTTCGAAGTATGTATCATCCTGCTCCATTTTGCTCTCCAATTGTTTGCATGCCACTTCGTCCATAAAGCAGCCTGTGCCTGCGTCAACGCCGTAGCCAAAAAACTCATGAGGTGCGAGCTGAGAGACGTCCGAGTTTTCCCAGACCGCCATTTTCCAACTCACTACCGGCTTATCTGCAAACACAATCCGGGCCAAAGCGACGCGCTCATCCGGTTCCAATTCTTCCTCTGGCGACTTCGCTTCATCCAAATGCTGTACTTGTGCAATCGCGAGTTGAACCGGGAAGCTGCCTGTCGGGAATGTTTCCGTAAATGGTTCTGTTTCAAACATGACTAGCGGGTCATTGGCGACGATTTTTCCTGTTTGAATCTGGAGCTGGCCGATGTCTTGGCAGAAAAGGCGGTATTCATAGCCGTCCTGTTCCGTACGAAATCCTGCTGCAAATGCGCTTTCAAAAAAATCAGGATAATGCTCTCTCACACGTCATTCCTCCTAGCAAATCCATTTGGTATCGCTACAGAATGAAGCAACCCACTGTCATGTAGTTGCCAGCGGGTTGTCAGTCTTCGCATTCGTTTCTTGCTTGTTTATTTCGTTAAAGCTGCGTCCAGCGCTACTTCGATCATTTCGTTGAACGTCGTTTGGCGCTCATCTGCCGAAGTCTCTTCTCCGGTCAAAATGTGGTCGCTTACGGTCAAGATGGACAAGGCGTTGCGTTTATGCTTGGCAGCCAATGTGTACAGCGCGGAAGACTCCATTTCGACGGCAAGCACTTGGTAAGTCGCCAGTTTTTTGTACAGGTCAAAATTTTCGCGGTAGAAGCTGTCGCTGGTGAAAATATTGCCGACTTTGACCGACAGGTTGCGTTCAGAGGCTACTTGGTAAGCTTTGTGCAAAAGTTCAAAGCTCGCTGTCGGAGCAAAGTCAATCTGGTTGAACAGCAAGCGGTTTACTTGCGAATCAGAAGAAGCGCTCATCGCGATGATGACGTCGCGCACTTTGATGTCTTCCTGGATCGCTCCGCACGTTCCGACGCGAATCAAGTTTTGCACGCCGTAGGACTCCATCAGTTCATTCACGTAAATCGAGATAGACGGAACGCCCATGCCTGTTCCTTGGACGGAGACGCGTTTGCCTTTGTATGTACCTGTGAATCCGAGCATGCCGCGCACTTCATTGTAGCACTCGGCGCCTTCCAGGAAAGTTTCCGCAATGTATTTGGCGCGCAACGGATCGCCAGGCAGCAAAATCGTTTCTGCGATTTGTCCTTGCTTCGCTCCAATATGTATACTCATAATCGCTTGCTCCTTCTCTTACAAAAAATTTCCTACCTGACTATCGTACTACAAAAACCGAACGATGCAAAATGAAAAATAGAGAGCGATACTATGGCAGCATCGCTTATTTGAACCGTGTATGTCATTCGTCTGGTTGCTGTAAAAAGGAGATGGCCTCCAGGTGATCTCCCAAGTCTGTCAACTTGCTTTGCGCATCGCGTTCCGGCGTGATTCGCTGCTCCTTGCCTGAAAGCCGCTCAATCCTCGTGCGGATAGAAGTCACGCGCAGTTCTTTTTGCAAAGCGATCGCTTGTGCTACGGCTGGGACGAGAAAATAGTGGGCACCGATCGAGGAAGCAGCTTCCCGCGTGATGGCAAAAGGAAGATCGTTCATCGACGCACCGCCAAGCTCACTGCGATTGAGCAAGCTATTGAGGAATTGTTTGGCTAACTGCACCGGGTACTGTTCTTCCTTCACCCTTACAGGTGAACAGGCGGCGTGCCGTACAGCAATATCACCGCCGCGATAGCAGGAACGGACAAACGGCTGAAGCTCGTGGGCGGCGACGATTTGCTCCGCCGCAAGAAACAGCCACACGTCGCCCGTCGCTTCGCGCGCTCCCACTGTACGCCACACATCTTCCCCGAGCGCAAAAGGATAGACGAAGATGCGCAAGGCGCTGCCAGAGTAGGAAAGTACCTGTTCCAGCGAGCGATCTTGACTGCCGTGCACGACGACGACGATTTCCAAGGGACAGAGCTTCTCAGCCTGTTTGAGCACCTTGAGCACCGTTTTTTCATCCTGTTCGACTCCGACGATAATGCTTAGTCTGCCCTGATTCTCCCATTTTTCCACATGGCTAATGCGGACGCCTTTTGCGTCTTTGCGCTCTCTTGCGGATTCTCTTGGTCCTTTCTTTCCGTTTGGCACCCCATCCATCGGCCTCCTTGTCGTCTGATTCCTGGTAGAACACAGAACGCAGATGCAAAAGTCCTGTTTCTTGCGCCAAAATCCGGTGTCGTTCCCCATCCGGCATGGCTCCGCGCTCATTTTTATCTTGGAGGAGCATGTGAATCGCTCGCGCATGTTCCTCGAATAAGACTGATTTTGGTTTGGCTAAAGCCTGACTTGGCGGCAATTGCTTTCGTGCGGAGCGCTCGATTGGCTCACAGGTGATGGCAAGATCTTTTTTGACGGCTTTCACAAGCGCCACGGCCGGAATGCGCAAGGCTCGAAAGTCGATCGTCTCCAACGCCTTGCGGTTCAGTATGAACGGAGCCTTTTCCAACGAAGCCGAACCGAACTGCCGATGACCGAGCAACTGATTCAGGAAGGAAAAGGCGTAGCGGACAGAGCCCGGCTTCGTTTTTGCCTGTCCAAAGTCGTCTGCGCACATGACGACGTCATAGCCTTGCTGGACTTTTGCGATCCACTTTTTATAACAAGCCTGTGACAAGCCGTTTCGCTCGTCCAGAAAAAGCAGAACGCTTCCTGTGGCGTGCTTGGCGCCAATCGCCCGGCATTCGCTGCTGCTGGCATTGCTCTCGGCCGCAATCACTTTCGCTCCCCACACGTAAGATACAGAGATATCGTCCGCATGGGACTGCAACCCTGCGCAGACGATGATCATTTCCGCGCCAGGAGTCACTTGCTTGACAGCGTGAACCAAGCGCTCTACATTCCTGGCCTGGTCATGGGTCGGGATAATGACGGACAAAAGACCTTGTACATCGTGTGTAGCGTCCATCGGCAGTTCCCCCCATCGACAGAAATGTAAGGCTTTACCCATATTGTACGTTTCCCGGCAACAATAGGACACGGCTGCTATCCCCGCGCGTTCTATCCAAATCCGCATGCAAAAAAGCAGGACGATGGAAGCGTTGTCCGTCGCCCTGCTTTTGATTGCTTGCTTTGCGTTCCCTTTTGTCAATTTACGCGGCGCTGCCAATCGCGCTGCCGGACTCGACGCGCTTTGCGCGAGCGGGCGATGGCACAGCCGATCAAGAACAAATTCATCCCCAACCAGGCGATCAGCACGCTGTACCGCGCCACGGGAGGGCTGTCGTCCAATGCTAACGCCGAAGCGATTACTGTCGGTTTCGGTTGCACAGGTGGATCGTGGCGCTCTAGCGGGTAGGAAACCGCAAGTGCCCCGGCCGTGACGGAGAGCTGTCCGTCTGAAGCGAGCTGGACGAGCGGCTCCGTGCCTTTTGGAACAGTCGCGTACAAATCATCCTTTGCCGAGTAAGTCACTTGGCTGTCACTGCCCGGTGACGACACCTCTGTGTAACGCTCTCCTTTGGCGGCAATTTGCTTCGTCTCATAGCCGTTCAACCCGAAATCAAGCAGCTTGACTACGTCTTTGTACGCATAGTTGCTTGAAGCCGCTTTCATCGTGACAGCGATCATCTCCGTATCGCCGCGTTTGGCAGAGCCAACCAATGTATGCATCGCCTGATCGGTAAAACCATTCTTGATCCCGGTTGCCCCGGGATAATCGCGCAGCAGCTTGTTGTGATTGATCAGCTCCGATTTCCATTCCTTCCCGTCCCATGGCAGGCGGTTTGTGCCGACGATTTGCCGGAAAATCGGATTTTTCATCGCGTACTGGGCGATTTTGGCCATGTCGGCGGCTGTCGTGTAATGATTCGGATCGTGCAAGCCGTGTGCGTTGGCAAAATGAGTTTCTGTTACGCCCACTTTTTCAGCCAAGTAAGCGTTCAGTTCCTGGGCGAACTGCTCGGTAGTGCCGCTCATATGCTCCGCGATCGCAGTCGCAGCGTCATTTCCCGAGTGCATCAGCAAGCCGTATTCCAGTTTGCGCAGCGAAACTTGCTCGCCTTCTCCCAGGTAAACCCGCGTTCCTTCTTCAAATCTGGCTTTTTTGGAAACCGTGACGGTATCATCCGGATTTCCTTTTTCGATGGCGTAAATGCCGGTAGCGATTTTCGTTATGCTGGCAGGGTATAGCCTGACATGAGGGTTCTTTTCAAACAGGACTTGTCCCGTTGTCGCATCGATGAGGATGGCCGATTCGCCAAACAGTTGGTCTGGTGCAATCGCAGGCGCTCCCTCAGCAAAAGCCACAGGCACGTCGAGATTGACCATCACCGTGACCACAACGAGAAGGTACGTGAGTAGAAAGCGCATGTTAGTCTAAATCCTTTCCTTGCTTGTCGGGTGTTAACGTATGGCTTTTGACTATTTGATTGGATGACGCTCGGCTTTGGCCGTTATTTCAACCGCTTGCCGAGCAAATCGTGAATCATTTTGAACTTCGGATTGTCTGCAAAAGCTTCCTCGAAGCCGCTGACGTGCTCGCGGTACAAAGCTGCGGCAGACTCCAAATCTTGTTTGACGTAGAGCGAAAAAATTTCTTCCAGCTTTTCTTCAAGCGTCGAATCCACTTCCGCCGGAGTCAAAATCTCTTGGCGCAGGTTGTTCATCAACACATCGAGCTGATGGGTGATGACAGACGCTTCATGCAGCTGTTGCAGCACATCCTTCGGAATATTTCCGTCGTATTTGTAGCGCAGCTCGTGCTCGTTTGTCGCCCAGAAGTTCATGCCGAGTGTACGAATTTGGATTTCACAAAAAAGGGTACGCTTTTCGCTCCCGTGATATACGGTATAAGAAACAATCATATGGATACTGCGGTAACCGGAATCTTTCGGGTTAGCGATGTAGTCCTTGATGTCGTGAATGACGATATCTTCCCGCTCGTACAACAACTGCTGTACTTCTCTCACGTCATCGACATAGCGGCAAACTACGCGCAAGCCGGCGATATCCTGAACTTCCTTGCCGACTTCCTCTTGCCAGTTAGCTTGCTGAAAATCGATTCCCTTCTCGTTCGCCTTTTTGATGAGACTGTCCACTTTCTTGACTCGCCCCACCACAAATTCAATCGGAGAATAGCGGCCGCTTTTCAAAAAGCCGTACTTGATTCCTTTCAGTTTGAGCTTCAATTCCTCTACTGCCTGTTCATACGGTGCCAAGAAATGGACCATATTGTTCAAGACTTTGCTTGGCACATGGGTACCTCTCATAAAAAACACCTCCAATTACTTCCAGAGGAAAGGTGATGCATCAAAAAACGGCTGCGGATTTACGTACGTATTGCCAATCAACATGCCGTAATGAAGGTGAGGGCCTGTAGAAAAACCCGTCGTGCCCATTTGCCCAATCACCTGACCCTGTTTCACTTCCTGCCCGGCCTTGACGGACAGCTTCGACATATGTGCGTAGATGGAAAACACGTTTAGACCGTGATCAATAATGATCGTGTTGCCTGTCAAATAAAGCGAGTCTGCCAAAACGACCTTGCCGTTGTTGCTCGCCCAGATCGGCGTTCCTGTTTTGTTGGCCAAGTCAATCGCTGCATGGCGATTGG
Organism: Brevibacillus sp. HD3.3A; assembly: GCF_013284375.2. Lineage (NCBI taxonomy): Bacteria > Bacillati > Bacillota > Bacilli > Caryophanales > Paenibacillaceae > Brevibacillus > Brevibacillus sp. HD3.3A. Next base: position 3,112,134 of record NZ_CP085874.1, on the reverse strand, counting down.
CAGGCACTCCGTTGACCACGCGCTGGTAGCCAAACGGGGTAGTCAACGTTCCTTTCGTCGGTACGATAAATGGTTCGGTAAAGTACGGAGTCGCCCGTGAGCTTGCGCGAGCGGCGTTGATTTTTTTCTGATCGGCATCGATGCGGGCCGTATCCTGACGCATGGCATTCATTTGCTTGCTTACCGTCAGTTTGTCCACTTCGAACTTTTTCGGTTGAACCGTCACGGCAACAGACAGCTTTTTGTCTGCCGATTGCAGCTTGTAGTCTCCCGGCTTCACGTCAAATGGAATCGGGATAAATCGGGCATACTCGTTAGAAGAGGACTGCAAACGGTATGTTCGCGAAAAGAGCGTGACCGTTTGAGGCTGTTTGCTGCGCACCAAAATAACATCGCCGGGATACGTCTTGGCTGGCGTCACGCTAAGCGATGGTTGTTGTTTCTCTGCACTCGCGTAAGCGCCTTCCAGTACCTGGCTGTAAACGGTCGTTCCGGACGTGAGCGTCAACGCAACGACCATCATTAAACTGACCATCGATTGGAACATAAGCACGCTCCCTCCCATTTTCTAGTATAACAAAACCAAACTTGAAAGGAAAAAGAAAAAGAAGGCTATCCGACTAGCCTTCTCCAGTCACAGCAGCTTTTTTACAGTTTCTTCGTGTAGTCTGCCATCATGTCCATGATCGATTGCACTCCGGTCAGCATTTCGCTGGCCCGTTTCGTTTTTTGCGAGATGTTGTCAAAATCAAGCCGCCCTCTTTTGCGATCATTCCAGCGTTTGAACAATTCTTCCGCCATGCCGGGATTGCTCCTGACTGCCCGGACGCGCATGGAGTCTTCCACGACCCACGCTTCGAATTCAGGATTTTCCTTCAGAAGCTTTTTCACTTCTTTTTTCTTCATCGTCGAAACGTCACTCCTTTCGCATGTACAAACAAGAATAGAGAGCTGTTCGTTACACCATATGACTAGTCCGCGAATGTGCTTGTGTGTTTGCACCCTGTCTAAAAGAAAGGGCTGCAACGCAAAACAAGAGAGGCCCCGTAGAAGGGACCTCTCTTCATCCAGCTATTTACTTGTCCGAGCGATGAGCTTAGCGGCCAGCCATTTGTTGCTCAGCGAAACTTACCAGACGCTTCGTAATTTCGCCACCAACCGAACCGTTTTGGCGAGAAGTAGTGTCTGGGCCGAGATTTACACCAAATTCAGATGCAATCTCATACTTCAGTTGATCCAGAGCTTGGTTCGCTTGAGGAACTACCAGGTTGTTGCTGCTTCCGTTGTTGTTAGCCATGATTGATTCCTCCCGACGCGTTTTTTTCTCCCGGGACGGATTTGAACCGCCTGCTGCTCGCCTCTCACCGACTGAGACCGGAAGATGATTTTGAGGGCCAAGAGGTGGTTGTCAACCTCTTGTGATACTATCATCCCACGAGATCGCATCTCCATACGCTCCAGCGAAATGTAAAATCTGACAAAGTTGTCCCGGCCCTTTATGCTATAATGAGGCGTATAGTTTGGAGCTGAGAGGGGTTAGCTTTTGTGAGTGAATCAGGAAAAGTATTGCTCATCGACGGCATGAGCTTTTTATTTCGCGCGTTTTACGGGTCTGCCTGGGGCGGTGCCTATCGGCAAACATCTACAGGTATTTACACGAATGCGGTGTACGGTTTTACGAAAATGATGCTGGATTACGCCGAACTGGTGCGCCCGACCCACCTGATCGTCGGCTGGGATGTGGCGTCGCGCGAATCGCTCGTGCGCAGCCAATGGTTTGACGGCTACAAGTCCAATCGCACGGCGCCGCCGGACGAGCTGATCCCGCAATTCGACCTGGTCAAGGAACTGACCGCTGCCTTTTCCGTCCCGAACATTGGCTGTCCGGGATACGAGGGTGACGATGTGCTCGGCACGCTGTCCACGCGTCTGTCTGACGAAGGACATGAAATCGTCATTGCGACGGGCGACTATGACAGCTTGCAGCTCGTCGATGAAAAAGTCAGCGTGAAAATCCTGAAAAACGGCGGCAAGCATGAGCATTACAACCCGGCGAGCCTGCTTGCTTTGCGCGGGATTTCTCCGGAGCAGGTGGTGGACGTCAAAGCATTGATGGGCGATACGTCCGACTGCATTCCGGGCTGCCCGGGAATCGGGGAAAAAACGGCGACGAAGCTGATTACGGAGCACGGCAACCTGGACAACCTGTACGAAAACTTGAAAAACTGCACGCCAAAAATGCGCAGCAAGCTGGAAGAACATCGCGATCAGGTGTACTTGAGCCAGAAGCTGGCGACGATTATTCGCGATGTGCCTGTGGAGTTTTCCATGGAGGAAGCGGCCTGGACGTACGATTCCTCGACTGTGCTTGGCAAATTTGAAGAACTCGAATTTGGCCGCAGTCTGGCGACAAGAGTAGGTTAATCATAAAGCCGATAACCGCTGCGCTCCGACTTTTCCCGTAGAAGTCGGAGCGTTTTTTCGTGTTTACCTGTCTCGGCGACACAGTGAAAAAACACCTCGCTGGCTATCAACGAGGTGTTTGCTTGTATTGGCTTGCTTTTTGTGCTTGCTCCTGGCGGGAAGACTCAAACACGTCGAGCAATAGCCCGGTATTTTCTTCCCCTTCTGCCTCCCAGCTCGTAGCGAAGCGAACCCGATGGGAGACGCCCAACAAATCGTACGTCTGGACAAGATGCTGTCTGGCGGAACCGACAATCAGGCTGTGCAGGCGCACTTGTTTCTTTTGCCCGAGGGCAACCAGCTTTTCCTGCACGTAGGGCGAGATTCCGCCAATGCCGTCCGTGACCATCACAAAATCGGCTCCTTGCCACGCTTTTTCCGTCTCGACAAGCTCCATCGCCCGCTTCATCGGCGCATCAAAATGCGTCCCTCCGCCAAAGACCATTTGCGCCAGACTGTAAAAAGCCGCCCAATCCGGCTTGCGATGATACAGCGGCTGCTCCTTCAACTCTCCTTTTGCGCCGAACAAAAGCAGGACGAAATCCCGCTTTTCCAGCATGGACAGGGCGGCAAACGTCATGAGAAAAATTTGCGCCAGCCGCAGCTTCGCGCCGCGCATCGAATGAGAGGTGTCCAGCATGCAGATGACAGGCCCTTTCGGCGGTTCCTCTACCCAACCGGACGTATCGTACGTCATCAGTTTTTGCTCCACCCATTTGAGCAGGAAGTAGTTCTCGAAGTCCGGATCGGCGAGCAGTACCGCTTCGCCTGGCAGCATGTGGGCAATATCGCCCGATTGCCGCAAATCGTAGTATTCCTCCGGCAAATGACGGGAACGAATTTCTTTTCGCCGTACCCGAAAGCGATGCACCTGACGACCGACCTCGTTTAAAAAGGCAACCAGATCGGGATGGCGCTTCAATTTTTCGATCCACTTCAAATACTGCTCAAAGCTTTGCCTGCGCAGCTTGCCCAAGTCGTGACCCCAACTGCGGTTGGCAAAACGCTGGCTTGCGGCGAACACTTCATCGACAAACAGCGTATCCAGCTCTTCTGTGGAAAGCGTTCCTTTCAAAGACTGCTCCAGCCACTGGCCGAGTTCTTTTTCCAGCGCGTCCATGGCGTCTTTTTCCTGCTTTTGCAGACGATCAAGCTGCTTTTCCCGCTGCGCCAACTCTTCCTCCAGCTTTTTCACTTTTTGCAGCAGTTTGGCTCGCTTCGTGAACTGCACGCTCATTTCCTCGCGAAGCTGTGCGATTTTCGTTTGCAGAGCGAGAATTTCCGCACGCACGAGTGGCTTGTTGTCCAGCGCCTCCTGCTTGTCTTCCACCACACGCTTGCCTTGTTGCAGCGTATAGCCGACAAGCTCCAGCTTCGCCTTTTGCTTTTCCGTCAGCAAATCAGCCACCTGCGCCTCTTTTGTCCCTTCCTGTCCCTCCTGCTCTTTCAGGCCAGCGAGCAGCGGAGTGAGCTTGCGGTCTTTCTGGCGCTGCTTCACTTCGTCCGCGAAAGTCTCCGTGAGCCACAAAAGCGACTTGATCGCCGTCTTGAAGGCGGCACTTTCGTTGCCCATCGTCCGGGGATGGATCATTCGCGTAAAATACTGCTTCATCAGCGTGCGAATCAGCCAATGGTGAAAAGGGGTCGATTCCTGGCTTGCATCAATCTCGGGCTTTTCCAAGTAAAACACGAGAAAAAAGTCTGCGAGCAGCTCGCGATCAAACCACTCGGCACGGGTTTGCGCTTCTAGTACCCATTCCTGGGCTGTGCGCGAAGCAGCGAGATACGTCTCAAACAGATAGCGATCGACCCCGCTGGCACGAATCATCATCGTCGCTACCCCCTATAACGTAAAATCGTACTCCGCTCCGGCAATGTCTTTATCGAAAATCGTCCGGTACGTCTTCTGCAACTGCTGCAAAATGCGCTCGCCTTCGATACGCAAGTACGAGTATTTGACCGTGTATTTTTCCACGTTGTGAATCAAGCGGTTTTTTTCCAGCACATACGCCCCGAGATCGTGCTCGCGCTTTTCCCACTGGATCAGGCGGTTGCGCAAATCTTTGGCCGTCTCTTCCAACTCGGCCCGACATGCTTCCAGCAGCTGTCCGTTGCGCTCCACGGCTTCTTTGCCCAGCTTGGCGCCGACTTCCTTTTTGAACTGGAAAGCGTGCAGTTCCGATTCCTTTTCCTTCCATTTATCTGCGGTTTGCTGCAAGCGCTGCAAAGGCAGTTCGTTTTCCAGCTCAGTCTTGAGCATTTGCGTGAATTGCTGCTCGAACAGCTCGCGCATGACCGGCAAGTCTTCCGGCAAGTCCCACAGCATGTGCGGCGTAAACACCGTATCCCAGATCGTCACCTGCTCCCGGCCGTGCAGGGCGGCAGACGTGCGCCACACCCCGGCGATTTTGCTCCAGCGGCGGTCGGACAGCACGTAATCTTTTGCTTCCATGTCCTGTTTGATCCGGTACAGGAAGTAAATCAGCGCCTCCGGTATGGTCACTTGCTTCGCCGCTGCCTGAATGTCTTTCATATCGTACAGCGAGAAAACGACGGGAAGCGGGCCGCTCGGCAAGGAAAACATCCGCTCGTAGCTCGACGCCTGCTGCAAGTAATGAACTTCGTAACGGAACAGAAAACGGTCGTACAGGGCACTCAACTGCTCGTCATCTTCCGGCAGCTCGTTGGAAGCCGCCATTAAAAATTGCAGCGGGACTTCTTCCCGCTCCCGGCCGTTGAAGTACAGCCGCTCATTCAAAATGGACAGCAAGGCGTTCAAAATCGCACTGTTCGCCTTGAAAATTTCGTCGAGAAAGGCAAACTGCGCATTCGGCAAATAGCCTTCCGTTTTTCGCACGTAATGGTCGAGCTTCAACTGTTGAAGCGACACGGGGCCAAAAATCTCGTCTGGCGTGGTAAAGCGGGTCAACAAGTATTCAAACCAATGCTCAGAGCCGAACAACTGTGCCACGGAGCGAGCCAGCTGCGACTTCGCCGTTCCCGGCGGGCCGATCAGCAGCGCGTTTTCCCCGCTCATCATGCCGAGCATCAAAAGGCGTATCAATTCACTTCGCTCCAAAAAACGGCGCTCCAACAGCTCGATCGCCTGATCCATTTTTCGCTGGATTGGTGTTGTCGTATTCATCGTCGTTTGGCGCACTTTCGCATCATTTCGCATCATCACGAACGGCGCCGTTCCCCCTCTCTTGCCTCGTGCCCTCATCATCGATAAGTAGATCGTGCTTGGCTTGCCTCTTGCTCATTTAATAGTGGCATATTGTGGACGAAAATGCCAGTTTTCGAAGCGTCAGCCTTCTTAGGCGCACGGGCTTTCACCCATGAATTTGCTTGTGCATATGGTGTGGCAAAAGGGTGTAAGCGACTCGAAAAAACGAGAGGAGGTACAGCATGGGGATTGAACTTGCGTGGTTGCACGGTGTGTATGTGTTGTTCGTACTCGGCATCATTTTCATGATGGTTATGCGCAGGGACACCAGCTTGATCAGTATCGTCGGAATCGCGCTGCTGGGTCTGGTTGCCACCGGATCAGTGACGTCAGCCATCGGCGGGATTTTCGGCAGCTTCATTTACGCCATAACCGAGCTTTTGCCGACGATTTTGGTCATCTGTATTATCGTGGCGATGAGCCATGTGCTGACAGATACAGGGGTCAACGAAACGATGATCCGCCCGATGACCCATTTGATTCGCAATGCTACATTGGCGTACTGGGTGATCGGGATTGTGATGATGGTCATTTCTTGGTTTTTCTGGCCATCGCCTGCCGTCGCCCTGATCGGTGCGGTCATGCTGCCCGTTGCCTTGCGCGCAGGGCTGCCTGCGATGGGCGTGGCGATTGCGATGAACCTGTTCGGGCACGGAATTGCGCTCTCCGGCGACTTTGTGATCCAGGGAGCGCCGACGTTGACAGCGAAGGCGGCGGGCTTGCCTGTTCAGGACGTCATTTCCGCCAGTGTTCCGCTCGTGATCGTGATGGGCTTGGTCACGACGATCATTGCCTTCTGGTATTTGAAAAAAGACATGCGGCTGGGGAATATTCCGGCGTCCACAAACGACACGCCAGCAACCGATCACGTCTTTAGCGCGGCGCGTGTTCCGCTGCCAACAGGCACCCGGCGTTTGCTTGCAGCGCTCGTTCCGCTTTTGTTTGCGCTCGATGTGGCCGCGATGTTCGCCTTCGATTTGCGCGGCGGCGATGCGACAGCGCTGGTCGGGGGAACCGCTCTCCTGATCTTGCTGATCGCGACGATGCTTACCCACAAACAAAAAGGGCTGGAACAAGTGACCAGCCACCTGATTTCCGGTTTTCAGTTCGGATTTAAAGTGTTTGGGCCAGTCATTCCGATTGCCGCCTTCTTTTACATGGGCGACAGCGGGTTTGTCAAAGTGTTCGGTGAGGTGCTTCCGGCAGGCTCGCAAGGTATCGTCAACGATTTGGGCGTGGCACTCGCGCACACGATTCCGATCAGCAAAGAAGTAGCGGCGCTGACGGTAGCGGCTGTCGGCGTCATCACAGGGTTGGACGGTTCGGGCTTCTCCGGCATTACGCTGGCAGGCTCTCTCGCCCAGCTGTTCGCGACCGCGCTCGGGGCAGGCGCTGCTACCTTGACCGCTCTCGGACAGATTGCCGCCATCTGGGTAGGCGGCGGAACGATTATCCCCTGGGCCTTGATCCCCGCTGCCGCGATCTGCGGCGTCGACCCGTTCGAGCTGGCGCGGCGCAACTTGTATCCGGTCGCAATCGGCCTTTTGGTGACGACAATCGTGGCGATGTTCCTTTTGTAGCTATCAAACAGATTTTGATCCATAAAAAAAGACGAATGGCCTAGTCGCCGTTCGCCTTTTTTTCTTCTGTTTTGGCCCAAGCTTCATACACTTGTACTAGCATCCCATTTGGAATGGAAAGGAAAAAACGCTATGAAGCTGTGGGGAAAAAGTATCCAGGTCGCGGCGACTTACATCGGCACCGTCGTGGGAGCCGGATTTGCGAGCGGCCAGGAAATTCTCGCGTTTTTCACTTCATACGGCCATGCTGGCACCGTCGGCATTTTGCTCGCCACGTCGCTGTTCGTCTGGCTTGGCTACAAAATGATGCTTCTCGCCCATCAGCTGCGGACCCCTTCGTATGAATCGTTCAACCAAAAGCTGTTTGGCCCGATGATCGGCCGCACGATGAATGTGCTGGTCTTTTTGACCTTGTTCGGCGTCACGACCGTCATGCTTGCCGGGGCTGGCTCTGTATTGGAGGAGCAGTTCGCGATTCCGTATTTGGCTGGAACAGCCGGGACGGTTTTGCTCGCGCTGTTGATCTTGAGAAAAGGGCTGGATCAGCTTCTCTTGGTCAATGCGATCGTCGTCCCGTCCATGCTCGTCTTCGCCCTGCTGATTTTGCTCGACAACAGCGTCGAATCTCCCTTGCCGCTCGCCAAGCCCTCCAACTACGCCTTCCTCTGGAAAACGATTCTTTACGTGTCCTTCAATCTGGCGATGGCCCAATCTGTCCTGATCCCGATCGGTTATGCGATCCGCGAAAAGGTTGTCCTGTTCCGGGCCGCCGTCATCGGTGGAGTCGTGCTCGGTTTCATGCTGCTCGTCGTGCACACGGCCATGTTGGCAAACTGGGATGACGTGCGCTTCATGGACATTCCGATCTTGTTCATCACGGATCGCTGGAACGAATGGCTTCAGCTGTTTTTCGTGTTTGTCCTCTACTCCGAGATTTTTACCACGCTCATCTCCAACGTGTTCGGGATCGGTCAGCAATTGCGCGAGCTGGTGAATTTGCCGGAGTCGAGACTTTATCTGTTTCTGTTCGTGGCGGCTTTTGTCTTGTGCCTCATCGGCTACAGCCAGCTGCTCATGTTTTTGTACCCGTTGTTTGGCTATTTGGGGCTGTCTACGCTGTGCCGCATATCGGTTCCTGCGATACGGTTGCCGCGCGGGAAGTGGTGAGTGGCGCGTTCATGGATGGATGGCACGGATGGAGCACAATGCCTCGGAACGGTCAGTGTCGTCTGTCTGTCTAAGCCCCCGACTTTTTGCCGATGATCGTGCAATCCGCGAGCACGAGCCAAAAGTTGTCTTCTGCATAGCCTTGGATTGTTCCCTGCACGATATAGCCCGGGTACATTTCTTCCCGTTTGGACTTTGCTCGAAGCGGCGCATCGTCTGCTACTGCATACACCTCATCGCTCACCTTGATGATGACGCCTTGCGGATAGAACATGGCAATCGTTCCCGTCACCGGATCACCGGGCAAAAAGCGCTGCTTCGCTTGCTCAAAAGCCGCCTTGCAAGGCGCTGTTGCCTTTTGCCAAATCGCCTGAAACGCTTCACGGGAAATATCCTCATCGCCTTCATAGCGCTCCACGACTTTTTCGCTCAGCATGAAATCGGGTGCCGCAGACACAAGCGACTGCCCGTCAGTAACCGTCACTTGCCGATAGGCGATCCCATTTTCATCCAGTTCAAAATAGTACAGCTCATTCTCTTCGACGCCATGCGCTTGGAGGTACAGCATCTGCCTCCCCCTTTTATGACCGGACATACGCGTGCCAAATTTCGTCTTCCTCGTCTGTCATATTGCCTGTGATCGTCGAGAAATCGATTTTTCGTTCAAAGCAGTCTTTTAACCGGGCGAATTGCTGGTACGAGCCTGTTATTTTGCGCAAAGAAGCCGATTTGCCCAGCTGCTCCAGCTGCCCAAGCTCGTCGCAGCCGCTAAATTCCAGCGATTGGAGGTTTTCCAGCTCGGCCAGATGTGAAATATCAGCGATGGCCGTTTTTCTCAGCTTGACGGTTTTCAATTGGCGGCAACCGCGCAAGAACGCCAAATCGGCGAGCGACATGTCTTCCAGGCTGATCGTTTGCAGATGGACGAGTTTGCCCAGCACCTTAATCGCGTCTGCGGCATTTTCGCCAAGTCCGGAAATTTTCAGCTCGGTGAGCGCCGCAAGCTCAGCCACACTGTTCAACATGGCCGCGTCCGGACGACTGATGGCGAGGCTTTGCAAGCTGTTGACACGAGCAAGCGCGGAGAGATCGGAAATTCGCGTCTCGGTCAGGTCCAGCTCCGCCAGCCTGGGCAAACACGCAAGCGGCGACAAATCCGTTACGTCTGTCTGAGCCAGATTGAGCATTTGCAAGTACGGCAACCCTTCCAGCGGAGTAAGATCCGCGATCGGGTTTTTCCCCACGTACAATCGTTTCAGTTGCTGGCAGCCGCTGATCGCTTCAATAGAAGTAAGCTTGTTTGCACTCAGCACCAGCTCCCGGACTTCGCGGCAATGCTTGAGCGGAGTGAGATCAGTCAAGCCTTCGTTAATGAAGTAAAGCTGTTTGGCGCGCAAAAATGGCTCTGGCGAATCCCCATTTGCCCGGATGCGCTCTCGCCAGCTTTCCGAAAGACTGTCTAGCCATGCTTGCGGGTCTGCGATACCTGGATCGATGCGCACTGGATGGTAGACCGGAAGCTCCAGTTTGCGGATGGCATCGAGAAAATGAACGGGACCTTGTTGACCGAACGCCCAGAAAAGCTGGTCTTCTTCCTCGTGGATGGAGTAGTTTTTCGCTTTTGCCGTATCATGGATAAATTGCAGCATTTCGGTCAGATTATGGGCAATTACGTATTTGACATGTTCGTCGCGGCCAAAATTGATCACTTGCCCGCTTTTGCCCTGCTCGTCCGGATCGAGGTCGAGTCCAAGGTGGTTTCCGCCCCAATCTTTGCTGATCGGCAGCCAGCAGCGGTTAATATAGCGTTCTTTGATCCAGCCAGGCGGAACCGAGTAATGATCGCCCTCGATTGCGTAGTCGCTCTCCAGGTCCGCCCATATTTTCCATTCCGCCACCAAATCCGTTAACGAGAGAAAGGGCAGCCCGAAAAACAGGCCTGGCCCGTTCTCCTTTTCTCCGTTGCAGACCTGGTATAGTTCTTTCAATTCGCCAGGCAGTTTCATGCCAAGCTCGGCTTCTGCTCGCTGAATCTCCTCTAGCGAAGCTGGTGGATGGAACGCTTCCGCTATGCCCGGCACCTCTGTGCGCAGCAGCCCAAATATATCCTGAATCAATCCTCGCATCATGGAATCTCCTCCCCAAGCAAATCCAATCGGCGCCTGCACCAAACTTGGCTGCGCCGCTGGAATATTTTCTCTTTTCAACCAACCCATTTTAGCATACCGCCTATTAAAAAGAATGTTGCTATTGGCATAGATCACGCACGAAAAGCAAAGGCACAAAAGAAAAAACCTCTGCTTATAAACAGCAAAGGTTTCTTTACCAAGCTTAGCTTGGAATGGATCGCGCAATTGTCAAGTCGATCACGTATTACGTGCCGCAGTACGTCCGATAAGGCCCGCACGCTTCCGGCGGCAGCGACGCGTACTCCGCCTGCTCCGCGGAGTGCGCATAAGGATTGGCAAGCGCGGCAAGCAGCTGCCGAAGCACGCTGTAGTCGCCGTCTTGCACAGCCGCTTCCAGCGCCGCCTCCACACGGTGGTTGCGCGGAATCACGGCAGGATTGCTCTGTTTCATCAACTGCAAAACGTCATCCGCAGATTGAGACTGACGCGCCAGTCTCGCTTGCCACTTCTCCTGCCACGCGGCAAACTCGGGGGTGGCAAACAGCTCGGAACCGTTCAAGCGATCAAAAGTCAGGGCGAGAAACGTGTTGGTATAGTCCGCCCGATGCTTTTGCATCAAGCTAAGCAGTTCTTCCATCAGCGAAACATCGTCGGCTTCTTCGCCAAACATCCCCAGCTTGCCCCTCATCCCGGCCAGCCATGTGCCGTAATATTGCTCGGCAAACTGGGAAAGGGCTTTCTCCGCCATTTGAATCGCCTGGGCCTGATTGTCATGCAAGAGCGGCAACAACGTTTCCGCAAATCGCGCCAAATTCCACACGCCGATTTGCGGCTGGTTTCCGTAAGCGTAGCGCCCCTGCTGATCAATCGAGGAAAACACCGTCGCCGGATCGAACGTATCCATGAAAGCGCACGGCCCGTAATCGATCGTTTCTCCGCAAATCGACATGTTGTCCGTGTTCATGACTCCGTGAATAAACCCGACGAGCTGCCATTTGGCGATCAGCTCGGCTTGACGGCGGATCACTTCGGCCAGAAAGGCGAGATAACGGTTTTCCGCTTGGGCGGCTTCGCGATAATGTCTATGTATCGTATAGTCGGCAAGCGCCTGCAACTCCTCGGCGCTGCCCCACTTGGCGGCGTACTGGAACGTCCCGACGCGAATATGGCTGGAAGCGACCCGCGTGAGTACCGCGCCGGGCAGATCGTCTTCGCGAATGACAACTTCACCCGTCGTCACCACCGCCAAACTGCGGGTCGTCGGGATGCCAAGGCCGTACATGGCCTCGCTGATGATATATTCGCGAAGCATCGGCCCGAGTGCGGCCCGTCCGTCGCCGCGCCGGGAATACGGTGTGCGTCCGGGACCTTTCCATTGCAGATCAAACCGCTCGCCCTCAGGGGTCACTTGCTCCCCGATCAAGATAGCGCGCCCGTCTCCGAGCATCGTAAAGTGGCCGAATTGGTGCCCCGCGTACGCCTGCGCGAGCGGCTTTGCCCCTGCGGGAATCCGGTTTCCGGCAAACACTTCCGCCCCCGCTTGCCCATCCAGTGCATCGGCTTGCAAGCCAAGTGCGGCTGCCAGCGGGCGATTGAAAATAACGAGCTGCGGCGAGCGCACAGGGGTAGGATTTTGCTTGGTGAAAAAGGTGTCAGGCAAGGAAGCATAGCTGTTGTCGAAATTCCATCCTGCCTCAGTATGGGCTTGGGTCATCGTTTCCCTCGGCTCCTTTTGTCTTGTCGTGTTTTGTTCATTTTACCAAAGTGACGGGGAAAAGCATGCATGGGATTTAGTCCAGTGTGCCATGTGTGCTACTATTATGGCTATCAGTCACTATTTTTCGGAAACAACAAAACTGGCACCGATGTGCGACCAGCATCTGGGAACTGTCCCGATCGGGCATAGCAGTAGGAGGAAACATGTCTATTATCGACAAAAAATACGGGGTTTTGTCCCCTCAGAAACAATACGTAACGGATACAGTCATCTTGGCTCAGGCATGGAAAAAGTCACACAATTACATCCGCAGGCATAATTGGTATGCAAATGTATTGGAACTCGATCTTTCCACGCTCGACCTGGAAAATCGCTTGAATGAGTGGTCTCAATCTTTGGAAAGCGAAGAATACTGTCCCGCAAAACTCAGACTGGTTCCCGCTCCCAAAACCTGCACCTGGGAGTTTACTTCTAACGGCTGGCACCCTATTAAAGAGAAGCTTGAAAGCGACAAAACCTATTTGAGACCGCTCGCCCACATCAAAATCCAGGACCAAACCATCGCAACGGCGATCATGCTGTGCTTGGCCAATGCCATCGAAACACTGCAAGGCCCGACAGACATTCCGGATTATCATGAAGCTCAGCGAAAACAAGTTTTTAACTACGGAAACCGTCTGTATTGCCACTGGGACAAAAATGAAGACGGAGAATCCATCGCTACATTCCCGTGGGGCAACTCGAAATGCTATCGAATGTACTACGATGACTACCAAAAGTTCCTGGAACGTCCGAAGCACTTTTGCCAACTGTACACGCATCTGAATCGTCGGGGCACAAAGCATTACGTCTTTTCACTCGACCTGAAGAGCTTCTACGACAGTATTGACAGAGCCGCATTAATTGACGAAGCAGAAGAGCTTTACAACGAATACGTGGAAAGGTTCACGCTAGACGATTCGCTTCAAGCTGATCCTGATTTTTGGGAAATGGCCCGAACTGTTTTCGATTGGGAATGGAACGACTCCGACCAAGCCATGGCAAAACAAGTGCTCAACAAAGACACGCTCCCTGATGGTATTCCACAAGGTCTTGTTGCGGGCGGTTTTTTTTCGAATATCTACCTGCTGCGATTTGATCAAGAAGTAGGAAAAAGCATTCATCAAAAAGTTGCCTCATCAGACTTTTCCGAACCGTTTATCATTCGCGATTACTGCCGCTATGTCGACGATATCCGTTTGGTAGTAGAAGCTGCTGACACCGTTGAAATCGAGCAACTGAAACAAATGGTGACAGAGCATATTCAAGCCAAGCTCAATTCGCATTTGAGCCAAATGGGGGCTGAACCAGATTCCTTGGAGATTCACCCCGATAAAGTCAGCATACAAAGCTATGAAGAAATTTCCAATCAGAGTGACCTCTCTGGCCGCATGCAAATCCTGCAAGGAACGTTAAGCGGCACCCCGGATATCGAAGCTTTGCGACAAATTGTCGGGGGTTTAGACGGTCTCATCCAATTGTCTGAGCAACTTGGCGATTCGGCTGTCGAACATGTAAACAATCTTGCCCTGTCAAAAATCGCCGTCAAGAATGCGGACGTAAAATCCGACACATTGAAGCGGTTTGCAGCGAAACGACTTGTAGACGCGTTAAGGCTGCAAAAAAGCATGATCGGTTCCAGCGATCAGAACCCTACCGTAAACAGTCATATCGACCACGATTTTGAACTGTACGCCAGGAAATTAATTGCCGTTTGGTCGAAAAATCCATCGTTAAGCTCCCTGCTGAAGTTTGGGCTCGATCTCTTTCCTAGCGCAAAACTGTTGAAAGTCGTAACGGAAGCTCTTGAGCAAAAGCTTTATATGAACGTTAACAATGATACAGAGCTCAGCCACCAAAAGCTCGTGATGGAATACGTTTCGGCGGATATTTTGTGCGCGTGTTCTGTCTGGATTGGTCACCACTCGAAAAAGCATGATCCTGAATATGCGGATTTGCTTGCTTTTCGCGAACATCTCGCCGTTTTTGCAAGGAAGATACTAGACGCTCAGGACAAAATGTCCTGGTATGTGAAACAACAAGCTGCTCTCTATCTTGCTTCGGTTGGCCAAGCTTACGTTTTAAATGATGAAAGCAGCGAGTTGCAGCCTTACACACTTTTACATCGTGCGCTTCTTTATAGTGCGATCACCAGTAAAAATCGTAAGGATATGCTAACGATGGCCTTGATCGTCCAACAGCTTCATCCAAATCCTGACAGGTTCAGTTCGTGGTTTGCGGAAGCCTATCAGAAATGGAAGAGGCAGCCTATGCAAAAAATTCGGTCGTTAAAATTCCTTTGCGCGAATCGCCCTGATCTGCTTCAGAGGATTCTCTCAAGCCTGACCATCGAAACAGAGATCGTCCAGCAGGTGCCTGAGCTATCCTCCATCATCTATCGCAATTCGCTCAAGAAACAAGCAGACTGGTCTTCTGCAACTGCAACGAATACGCCTGTCAGTCTCGCCAGTCTCATTACGAGCGCAGATAATCCTTTTCAGCAAGAAAATGCTTTGCTGCATTTGATGTTGGAGTTGCTGAAGCCTGGCTCGGGCAAAGAAGATGCATTTACCCGCTTGAACAGCGAAAACGGCCTGTCCATCGAAGATTTGCAAATAACGATGACGGACAAAGAAGCTTGGCAAAATCCTTATAAAAAGCCGTTTGCCATCACGGTAACCAGTACAAAAAGCTCATACTCTTTGCCAACCCCGCACTGGGTAAAAGCAGAATGTCGGTGGATGTACAATCTCGGTTGTATTTTACGGGCTTGCCTGACTGGCGAATACGACTACACGACGAACTCGTTTCTGATGCGACAAGACCATTCCGTTTCGGCTGGGTACAGAGGATTGCGCTCCACCTGGTTTTCACGCCGCTTTGGCATGTCCAGCCTGGCGAGCAGCCTCTTCCCGGAGCCGTTGCCCTTGTCCCCTTGGATGAGCGAGCTGTTGTTCCTGCTTTTGCAATGGCCGGGTATCGATTATCGCGAAAGGTTTGTTCACGGGATTTCTGCTGCACAGTCCGACCGCAAAAAATGGCTGAAAATCATTCAGAACCGTATGCAAGAGCAGCAGAAAGTATTTGGCAAATGGTCCAACACGCCAGGATACGTATTGCCTGTCAAACTGCAAAAGCGTCAGGACGACCGCCTGTTCCGTGTCGCCATCGTCCAATCCTTGCTGCCATACATGGACGATTTTAACGCCAAAGATCCGATGCACTGGTCTTCGGACTTCCGCGAGAAACACCGTGCTCATATTGCGGACCTTTGCCACATGGTTGAGAAGCATCTGGCAACTTGGCACGCTGCTATAAAAAGATCGGGCAAGGAGTCCGCTTATGTTGCTGATCTGATCGTCTTTCCTGAGCTGTCTGTCCATCCCGACGACATCGACTACTTGCTGAGACTCTCCCACAAAACGAAAGCAAGCATTTTTGCGGGATTAGGTTTTCAAAAAAGAGCATCCGATCAAGCCACGGTGAATCAAGCGATTTGGATTCTCAATTCAGACGAAAATCCACTTGTTGCCGTGTGGCAAGGCAAGCAGCATATGACGAAGCTGGAACGCAAAATGAATATCCAAAGCCACAGACCTTACCAAGCCTATGTCGAGTTTCAAAAAGGCAATCAATCTATACGCGTAGCGGGAGCTATTTGTTACGATGCAACCGACATAGCACTGACGGCCGATCTTCGTGATATTTCCGACATGTTTGTCATCTCGGCCCTGAACAAAGACATCGGGACGTTTGACAACATGGTTTCCGCCTTGAATTATCATATGTTCCAGCCTGTCATTCTTGCCAATACAGGTGAATACGGCGGCTCATCTGCCCAGGCGCCTTTTAGTGGACACGAAAAAATCATTGCTCAAGTACACGGGAAAGATCAGCTTGCCATCAGCATGTTCGATATCGACCCTACCTTATTTAAAACCAAGTCACGTTCCTCCAAGCCAGAGCCACAGGTAAAGTCACCTCCTGCAGGCTTTGCAGGAAGAAAATAAAGCAAAAAAGGCCCATGCAGAGTTGACAAGGAACTTTGCGCGGGCTTTCGCTTTTTCCAAAATGGTCAAACGGATTACTGCTTCGTCAACCAATCCGCAATCTCTTCCGTCTGCGACAACACCGCGATCGGGTCGTAGTACCAGGAGCGTTCTTCCTTCCAGACGTACACATGGTTGTTTTTCACAGCGTCGAGCGACGACCAGAGCGGATCTTTTTTCAAGTCTTCCAGCGTGTGACTGTTCGAAGTCAAGATGATATAGTCTCCGGCGTATTGGGACAAAAGCTCGCTGGACAGCTCCAGCCACTGCTTCTCCTGCAGCGTTTTGGCGATCGCAGCTGGCGGCTTCAAGCCCAGCGCCTGATAGACAGCCTGTCCGCCCCGGCCAAAGTTGTCGCCATAGACGAACATCTGCTTGTCGGTCAGCTCAATAATCGAGAACGACTTGCCTTCGGGAATGACTTTGTGCACGCGTTCTTTCGCGGCGGCGATGCGCTTCTCGTAATCCGCCAGCCAGTCTTTTGCTTCCTGTTCCTTGCCGAGCAGCTTGCCGAAGAAAGTCAATTCCTCTTGAATATTTTTCAACTGTCCATACGGAATGGAGATCGTCGGGGCGATTTTGGACAACTGATCATAGCGGCCCTGGTCGTCGGATGATTCCGTGACGATCAAGTCAGGCTGCAAGTCGATCACTTTTTCCAAGGAGCCGTTGACATCCCCGATGTCCTCGACATTTTTCAGCGCCTCGGTAATATACGGGTTTTGGCGATGCAAGCCGGGCGCTCCGATCGGTGTGACACCGAGTGTAATCAGTGTGCCCAAATATTGATCGGCGACGATGCGCCTTGGTGCGGCTGGAACGACGACATCCCCTTTGACGGTGGAAATGACTTGGGTTTGCGAACTCGCATCCGCTGGCGCAGAGCTCGTTTGCGTCGAGCGATTGGCGTCTGATGCAGCGCTTGTTTCCGTCTGGTTCCCGTTCGCCGCCTGACTTGGCGCTCCCGCATTGCCGGAGCACGCGGCAAGCATCAGGGTCAGGCAGAGCATGACGGTTGCCGCAGCAGATGGTTTGGTAGGTCTGTACATGGTTTTGCGTCCCTCTTTCTTGTATGGATAATGATTCTCGCTATCAATATAACGGCGAAAATCGAGAGCGGCAATGGACGATCCGATGATGGTTGCCGGACGATCTGCTGTTTGCGGCGTCTGTGCTTTTGTCGCCCGAAAACGCGCGGGCGATATTCCGTATACTTTTTTAAACAAGCGCCCGAAATAATACGGGTCGCGGTAACCGACACTCTCGGCGATCTCGCGCAACTGCCGATCTGTTTCCACCAGCAGGCTTGCCGCCTTTTCCATCCGTACGCGAATCAGGTAGTCGATCAGGCTGTAGCCTGTCTTTTTCTTGAACAAGGCCGATAAATGTGGGACGCTGTAGCGCAGCATTTCCGCGAGCGCCTCCAGCGTGATCGGTTCGGCGTAATGGTTCTGAATGTACTGCTTCGCCTGGGCGGCGGGATCGGTGTCCAGCCGTGCCCCTTTCGAATCGAGCAGTTGACGGTGCACGGCGCTTACAAATTGATAAAAGAGTGCCTTCGTCTGGAAGCGCTCCAGCTCGCCCGTGCATTGCCACTGTTCGTCCATTTGCTTGACGAGTGCAAGCAGCTCAATCGGCTGGCACGGCTGAAAGCTGTACGGCAGCTGAAACGGGTCGCTTTTTCGCAGCAAGTTGACGATTTGCTGCCGACTGGTCAACGGGATCGCGGCCCGATAAAAAATCAAGTAGTATTCAAATGCGTCCTCTGTCAAAAAAATGTCCATAAGCGTCCCTTTTCCACTATGGGCGATATCGTATGGCTTGATCGCGTACTCGCTGCCATCCAGACAAATCTGAGCCTTTCCTTGCGCAGCAAACAAAAACGTACTGGCCGGCAGCTTGTACGAGCGCGAGCCGACTTCTCTTCCCACCAGCTGGTGACGCACATCCAACACTTTGATGGACGCATGATTCCAGAGCATGATATGTTCGATGACGCCCTTCACGTCCATGCAATCCCTCCATCTTTTTGTTTCCGTTCCAACTCTCGTCATTATAAATGAAAACGATTATCATTCACATAAAAAAATAACAGCCACAGGCATACTGCGCCTGCGGCTAGTTCGTCTTAGCATGATTAAGGTGCTTGAAGTAACCGTCTACTTACGGTTATGGCGTGATTTCCATCAAAAGCTCGCTGACGGGTGTTCGTTTCTTCGCTCTTGGCATTTTTTCGGAATGTCGAGAAACTCAGCGTCTTATTCCGGAACGTTTCGGATTCTCTGTCGTTGCTATCTCTTCCCGTTGCTCCCGATCTGCCTGGCAACGCGTTCCCCCAGTTCCGGGCTCGCCTGGGTTAGATAGCCTAGCACAATCCGCTGCAACTCCGGCACGGCAGCTCCAAGATCGGAGGCAATGTTGTGGACTAAGTGCTCCTGAAGCACAGGCGACAACGAGTTGTAAAATTGCCCCGGCTGCGTGAAGTCATCCCCTTTTGGAGGTGCAGTGCGCTCAAGCCGCCCTGCCACATAGTTGCCGGTGCCGCTTGTTACCTCGTCAGATGGCTTCCAGTCCGCCTGATGGTTGATCGGGATGCTGCGGAAATTCGGTCCCAACCGATAACGCTGTGAATCCGTATAAATATTGGCGCGGCCTTGAAGCACTCTATCCAATGAAAACTCGGCGCCGTCCAGCATATTGGACGGAGAAAAGGCCAGCTTCTCCACCTGTTCTTTATAATTGTCGGGATTGGTGTCCAGCACCATCTTGCCGACTGGCAGCAGTGGGTACTGCCGCACATCCCACACCTTCGTATCGTCCAGTGGATCGAACGGCAGCGTAGCTTCGTCCTGCGGATTCATGAGCTGTACATACAGCCCGTATTCCACTGTTTTTCCTTGAGCAATCGTGTCATAGAGATCCTTGCCCGCATAATCCGGGTTCTCGCAGGCGAGCCGCGCCGCCTCCTGACTATCGATATACTGCACGCCAGCCAGCGGAACCCAGTTGTATTTCACATAATTGCGGACATCCTGCTCATTCTTCCAAACATAAGTACTCACGCTGTAACCCGGAATGTGACGGAAGCTCTTGACTGTTCCCAGGTCGGAGTACAGTTGCAGCACGAAATGCGTCGCCTCCGGATTTTCTGCGTAGAAGCTCCAGAACCGATTAGGGTCCATCAAGTTGTTGACGGGCGACGGATTGAAGGCGCTGACCGTCTCCACAAACCGCATGGGGTCCCGCACCGTAAACACGGGAAGATGGTTGCATATTAAGTCGAAGATACCTTGCTCGGTATAAAATTTAGTCGAGAAGCCGCGCACATTGCGCGAAGTGTCCGGCGTCCCCCTGTTGCTGGCCGCCAGCGAGAATCGGACAGCAACGGGTACTTGCTGGCCCGGATGCTGCAGGAAACAAAGCTTCGTGTAAGCCCCCATCGAGTGAAACGTCTCGAAATAGCCAAAGGCTCCGAAACCCTTCACATGCAAAGGGCGCTCTAATATGGTCTCATGGATAAACGTTTCATTTTTTTCGTGCAGCATGGTGTCTTGTTCTAGAATCGGTCCACGCTTCCCAACCGTCTGCGAGTAGCGCGACGGTTGCGGACCGCCTTGCCACCTTTGATTGTGCGTCTGATCGCGAGCGTTCTTGTCGTCCATTCCTCTACCTCCCATGCCTACATTCTCACCAATATGTATGCATGGCTATAGGTTGGTTATGACTACGCGTCCAATGCCGATCCGCACGCCGAGAGCAGCAGCCGTCACAGCAAAAGCTCGCTCCTAGGGTGCAACATGACGAACGCTTCCGCCTCGTTGCCATATCGTGCGGAACGAATGAGGATCTCCACAGCCACTGCGCCCAGTGTACGAATTGCTTCCACCGTCGACGTATCACATTTCCTGTACAAAAAAACTGGTGCCTAAATCACACCAGTTCGAAATGAATTGGAACATGAATCAAGCGCGTGCCCTATGAATTTACGTGCGAATCAAATCAACCACCCGCTCCCAAAAACCATACAGCGACCGCTCAGACAGAGTGTCCCCTCTTATACAACCATCATTTTCCAGACTGGTCTTTCGCCAAATCCAGCAAGGCCGACAGCCGTTCTGCTTTCTCCCCTTTTGCTTTGGCAGCGATCTTTGCAAGCTTGTCCAAACCACCCCAGACGATGTAAATGACATGCTCGACTTCAAGCGGCTCTTGTGTTTGCAGCAAATCGAGCAACAAGCTCAAATTAGGCTCTTCTTCCAGCTCTGACTTGATCTTCACTTTCGTTGCGTCGGTACCGTGCACCAAGCACGCGACCAATGTCGGGAGCGACTCTGGATGGACGCCGTGCTTCTCGACGAAGGCAGCCGTAAAATAATCTTGCACGGACTGATGCTCCAGATCGATCGTGTCCAAATACTCCTCCACCAAAGCAAAATACTCAGCGTCCGCCAATCCCAGCCCGAAGACGGCATATGTGCCAGGCAGTGCATTTCTCTCATCATCGGCATCCGTATACCACTCATAAGTGACCATGGCAACGCGGGCGTAATCGGCAAGCAACGGGTGCAAGTTCGGATAAGCCAGCGCGTTGGCAAAAAAGCGATGGGTTCCCGACTTCGCCAATCCTTTGATCGGCAAAAACTGCTTGACGCCGGATTTGAGCTTGATTTGATAGCTTTTCGGAAAACCGCTCTGCAACAACGCGCAAAGAAATGCAAGGGCCTGCGCATAGCTCTCTTCGCGCTCCTGCTTGATCGAGATCGTCACGGTGGCAAAGACGTCATTTGCCAGGCACTCGACCTGTTCGTCACGCAGAACGGTCAGCTCGCGGGAGAGCGTGCCGCTGCCTTCCTTCATGAACTGCGAAGCGCGCTTGCTGCCGAGTTCAACAGCCCGCTCCAGCCAGGCAATTCCTTTTTGTCTGCTATAGGACGGTTCATACTTGATCACAGCGACGGCGGCAT
This sequence comes from Brevibacillus sp. HD3.3A, assembly GCF_013284375.2. NCBI lineage: Bacteria > Bacillati > Bacillota > Bacilli > Caryophanales > Paenibacillaceae > Brevibacillus > Brevibacillus sp. HD3.3A. Next base: position 3,090,800 of record NZ_CP085874.1, on the reverse strand, counting down.
ACAGGAACAACTCCATAGCCCCTTCGTCGATGTGCCCAGAATCGAAGCCGCTCTTTCGTTGATAAGTCTTTTCCTGCCACGTTTTGGTCACGACATCAAAATAAAGCGGCAAAAACGAGCCTTCCACCCAGTCCGTCAAGGCATTGACGATCTTGTGCTGATGTTCGCCAAGCTGTTCTTTTTTGCTTTTGTTTACTTCCAAAATGCGATCAAACACCCGGATGGCTTCGTGGCAATCCGTCTCGGGAAACAGTGAGCGGTTCAGCAGATGACGCGAAAGGAAAAACGTCTCCAGCGGTTTGGTCGGGCCAGTTGAAGCCGAAAACAGTTGCGTGCGATAAGCGGAAATCTCCGCCAGCAGGCGTTGCTGTTTTTCCGCGTTGAACAGCTCGACAATCGGCAGCTTTACTTCCCCCGTGTCTGTCTGAAACTTGCCCCAAAACGAAAACTGGTAGTTAATCAGCGCTTGGGACGAGAGAGTTTCCAGCTTTTCTTTTATATAGGCGGCAAGATGCGGGACGACCTGTTCCCGCACGTCTGTCTCTGACAAATCCGCCTGCTTCGATCCTAAGCGCCGAAAGTCTCCTGGCGTGTCGTCAAAATCAAGCTCCCAATCATCCAGCTCCATCAGGACAACGCTGGCCCGATCATTTTTGTATTCGAGCATGGCAGAGTCATGAATGCCCACTTGCAAAGTCGTGCGGCGGACAATCTCATCGGCGTCTTTTTCCTCGATGTAGGCGAACCATTTGTCAATGGCTTGCTCCATCTTATTCACTGTTGGTTCCAATGTAGAATGGATCACAATCGTTTCAGCCTCCCATATCTTCCAAGGGGGAGCGTACAGCCTATCAGAACATACATTCTCTTCCCCGGTTTTCTCTCATTATAGTAGATTTCAGCCATTTTTCCAGAGAATGACATGAAAATCCGCCCAAATGCCTAGTCGGGAAAAGAATGCCTTGGCTATTTTCTTAATGTTCGCCTTTAACCTCATGATCATGGACAGCGAAAAGTATTACCCCCGTGATTTTTTTCACTTCGAGCCGATCATAAAGAAAACAGGCGAATATTATTACCCACATAACAAATTATAGTTCGTAATTAAACACTCCGAAATCCCCTGCTCTTCAAGTAAGCAGACGGATTCACCCCGTACTTTTTCCGGAACTTCTCAGCAAATTGTCCCAGGTTGTTGAACCCTGCCATGCTGGCGGCATACGTGACATTGACGCTGCCCTCCTCCAGCAAGCGTCTCGACTGCTCCAGCCGCTGATCGATCACATAAGCATGCACAGGCAAGCCGAACAACTGTTTAAAGCCTTTTTTCAACTTGTATTCATTGAGGCAAATTTGCCGGGACAGCTCGGCAAGACTGGGAGGCGACAGCAGATTGGCATCGACGATTTGTTTGGCTTGCCACAAACTGGTCAAGTCCGTCTTGGACAAGGTGACTTCACGAGGCAGCGTGTCTTTTTCCCGCAAAATCTCATCGATGTACACGGCCAACAGCTCCAGCACCTTTCCTTCCAAATACATGCGTCTGACTGCGGCTTGATAGGGACAATTCAACATTTCGTGGAGGATGCGCCTCACCAAAGGCGTCATTTTTTTGTTGTCGTACAGACTGTCATGTTCCGTCAAGCGTGCCCATTGCTGTTCAAGCGAAGCGACGGGCCACGCCTGCATCAGTCTGTTTACATCCAGCTTTAGCGTCAGGCTGTGAAACCTGCGCGCGGGATCGAATTGGCACGTGCTGCTCGTCATCGCTCTCCCGAAGGCGGTCACTTCACCCGAAGCGATTCCGTAGTCCCGATGTGTGTCTGTTGACAGCCATTGCATCCCTTCTCCCAGGCAAAAGCATATTTTCATCCAGTCGTCCTGTTCCGTGCTGCTCATGCTCAATTCCTCGTGTAAAACGATGTCGCAAACCATTATTTCCAGCATCGTGTTCAGGCTGGTTTTCTGCCAGTACCCTTTGCCGATCTGATCGGGCAACGATAACGTTTGCTGAAACGAACCGTTTTGATAGAGCGCATTCAAATCGGTTGCGAGCGCACAATGCTTGTCCTTGCGATTCTCGATTGCGTACCAGTGTGCCGCTTGACTCATGGGGTCGTTCACCTCTGTGTTGTTTCTCTCATCTGTGATCCAACGACAATAACCCCGCCGCTCGGACGGGATGATCCTTCTTACTTCACGCGCCAACCGTCGACCTCTTGCTGCAACCCCCACAAACGGGCGTACAGCCCGGATTTTTCCACCAATTCGCTGTGGGTCCCTTCCTCGGCAAGACGTCCTTGATCCAGCACGATGATTTTGTCCGCATGTTGAATGGTTTTCAGGCGATGGGCAATCAAAATGACCGTTTTGCTTTTGACCAGCTCGTTGATCGCTTGCTGGACAGCCGTTTCGTTCTCGGGATCAAGCGAGGCTGTCGCTTCGTCAAGCAGGACGATCGGAGCGTCTTTCAGCAACGCGCGGGCAATCGATATGCGCTGCTTTTCGCCGCCAGACAGAGTAGAACCACCTTCGCCAACAGGTGTAGCGTATCCTTGCGGCAATTGGGAAATAAATTCATGGCAGCAGGCGCGCCTGGCCGCCTCTTCAATCTCTGCCTGGGTCGCATCCATTTTGCCGATGCGAATGTTGTTGCCAATCGTGTCCTGGAACAAGTATACGTCCTGGAAAACCATTGACATCTGCTTGAGCAAAAATTCGGGGTCAGCCTTATGCACAGGCATGCCGCCGATGGTGATCGTTCCTTGCTGGACGTCCCAAAAGCGGGCGATCAGCCGGGTCACCGTACTTTTTCCGCTTCCGGACGGACCGACCAGCGCGGTAATCGTATTCGGCTGGATCGTAAAGGACAGCTCCTGCAAAACAGGATTGTTCTCGTCGTAGCCGAACGTCACCCGCTCAAAGACGATGGGCCCGTGCGGCTGAATGAGCGCCGTTCCCGGCTGTCGCTGTTCCGTCTGCACATCCATGATCCGCTGTGCGCTGTAAGCCGAGTAACGCATTTCTCCGTAGCTCATCAACACGACGGTCAACGGCTCGAACACGCGTGTCCCGATCAACAGAAACAGCAGAAAGACCGATAGCGACAAAGTTCCGCCCACAAGCAAATAACTGCCGACCAAAATCATGATCGTCATCCCGGAGCGCGTCAGCAAAAGCGCGCCCATGATCAGCGGCCCGACCAGCCCTTCCAGCCGGATAGAAGCCCGCATGAGCCGATCAAAGGCAAGCCGCAGGCGCTCAAAGCGCTTTCCGCCAGCATTGTGCGCTTTAATTTCGCGGATACCCGTCAAATATTCCTGGAGCCTGCTGGCCGCTTCATTTTTCGCCCGGACGTGACTCTCGCTGAGCCGGGCCTGCAACGAATCGGTCAGCCACAACAGCAGCGCACCGAACGGAAGCGCGACAAACATGGCAAGCGCCATTTTCCAGTCCAAAAAGGCAAGTCCGAGCAAAGCGAGCACAGGCAGCATGACTGCGCTGATCAGCTGCGGAACGTTGTGGGAAATCGTATGTTCGACCTGCGCGTAATCACTGAGCAGCAGGTTCGTCACGTCGCCGGGATCGCGTTTGCCAAAAAAGCCTAACGACAAATGACGCAAATGTTCGGCGAGCTTCATCCGCCCGGTGGCCGCCAAACGATAGGCTGCCGTGTACGATTTTTCGTACAGATGGGCATAGGTGACGTACGACACGATCAGCCAGACAAACAAAATGAGGCAGACGGTCCACAAGCGGGCAGTATCAAGCCCTGACTCCGGTTGGGCAAAGGAAAGGTAAATCGTCTGGAAAATGTCCACGAGCAAAGCGGCAGGAATGACTTTGGCAATCCCGTCCAGCAAGGCAGCAAAAGCAGCGGGCCACAAGCTCCGCACGTTGCCGCCGGAAATGTTAGTAAAGTACGGAAGCATTCGCTGGGGCCTCCCCTCTCATCTCGGGTTTGTGTGCGTCCGTATGGTTCGCGCCGAGCTTCCACGTAGCGGCGCTGACATGCGCTTGCCACATTTTCTCGTACAGGCCGTTTTGCTGGCGCAGCTCGTCGTGTGTCCCGCGCTCGACAATCTCGCCTTTGTTCACGACCAAAATTTGCTCCGCTGCGCGAATCGTCGACAGCCGATGGACAATCATGATCACGGTTTTGCCTTTCACCAACTCAATCAAGCCTTGCTGGATCTTTTTCTCGTTTTCCGCATCGGCGTAGGCGGTTGCCTCATCGAGAACCAAAATCGGGGCGTTTTTCAACAGCGCGCGGGCAATCGCGAGACGCTGGGCTTCGCCGCCGGACAAATACGTTCCCCCTTCGCCGATCTTTGTTTCGTAGCCGAGCGGCAGCTTTTCGATAAACTCATGGCAGCAAGCTGTTTTCGCCGCAGCAATAACCGCCTCCCTGGATGCGGACGTGTTCCCCATCCGGATGTTCGCTTCGATCGTATCGTAAAACAGGTGCACATCCTGAAACACAAACGACACGGTGTCCATCAGTTTTTCCGTGCCCATCTCCTGGATCGGGACACCGCCAATGCTAATCGTGCCCTCCTGGACGTCCCAAAAGCGCAAGAGCAAGTTGGCGATCGTCGATTTCCCCCCGCCGGAAGGCCCGACCAGCGCCGTCATTTCGCCCGCTTTGGCGAAGAAGTCGACGTTTTGCAAAATGGGCTTGTAGTCTTTGCTCTCCTTGTTTTCATAGGCGAAGGAGACGCGGTCGAAGGCGATGTCGTAAGCAACAGGGACGCGAGGAGCAGTTGGCTCCGCTACGATCGGCTCGGCAAACACCGCTGCAATCCGCTTGTTGCCTTCGATAATTTCCCGCAGCCCGCCCCCGACGTAAATCAGCCGCAGCAAAGGCACGGACAAGCTCGGCGTGATAATCAAAAACAGCGTAAACGTAATGGCAAACGCCTGATTCCCCGGCTGACCGCTCGCAAGCAAAATGCCGATCGGGACAATAAACGTAAACAAGGAGCTGACCAGCACGTAAAACAGGCTGTACGGCTTCTTGCACAGCGCCGTGATCCGCAGCGCAATGTCGCGATAGCTGCTCACCGCACGCTGGAAAGTCAAAAATTCATCCGCCTTGATCCCGAAAATTTTGACAGCGGGCATGCCGCGCACGTATTCCACGCCTGTCGCGTTCATTTCTTCCACGGCAAACTGATAATCGCGAAAAGCGTTTCGGCCGAGTTCACTTGTAAAAATGCGCGCCTGAACCCATAGACCGAAGACAACCGGGACGAGCAGCACGAGAGCAAGCAACCCATTGAGCCAAAACAAATACCCGATCATCAAAAGCGGGATCAAAATGGCTGTCACCATGTCAGGCAGCTGGTGGGCAATGAATTTCTCGATTTTTTCGACACTGACCTCGATCACTTTTTTCAACTCGCCTGTGGCCGTTTTCGTATGGTAGCCCATCGGGACTTTCGCCACGTGCTCGGCCAGCCGTACCCGCAACTGGTACAAAATTTGGAAGGCAGCCACATGGGAGCACATCAGCCCGACGTACAAGGTGAGCAAGGCGGCAACCAGCGCTACCAAAGCGGCGACGCCCCAATACGTGATCAGCTCCCTGTCGATCCCCGCAGGACTTTGCGCGTGCAAGAGCAGTTCTTCCACGATTTTGTACACGGCTACAAAGGGAGCAATTTGCAGGAGACTGGAAACCGTCGAAAGCAAGCTGGCCGCGGTCAGCAGCCCTTTTTTCTCTTTGGCGATTTGCAAGAGCCCGGACATTTCTGCTTTCATTTTTATACCCGACTCTCCTTTCCTGTCGCAGATGGTTGACGAGAATCATTATCATTGCATGGTAAAAAAGAAGGACCCGCCCCCCCACAGATGGTCAGAAGACAGGTCCTTCGGTGGTCCACTGCTTATTCCGAATGCTTCGTCGCCAGCACATTGGCTGACACAGGTGCGCCTTTGGAAGCGAACAGCGTGATCGCCATCAAAAGCACGACAATGGCAACGACACCAAAAGGCAAATGCCGCTCTACCTGGTACAGACTTGTGCTCAAGATCGGCGCAATTACAGCCGATATGCCTTGCACGGCTCCCACCAATCCGGCTACTCCGCCCTGCTGCTCGCGCAAAACGCTAAGCGAAGCGCCTGCCATAAAGCCTGGCATCATCAAGCCCGTACCTACACCAAATAAGAAGAACGCGATGTAAAAGCCGACAGCATGAATGAACAGCAGGAACAGCGCTACACCGCCAAGCACCAGCAAGGAACCGACGAGAATCAGCGAGCGCGGCTGCCATTTCGGATTTTTCATCTGCACCCCTTGGGTAATGATCATCGCGACTCCGCTCAGCATCATGCCCATGGAAAGCATCCGCGCCGTATCTGTTGTGGTCAAAAGCAGCTGATCCTGGAAATAAAACCCGCCGACGACTTGCAAGGTGACAATGCTCAGCATGGTGGCCATCCCTGCGAACAAGTACAGACGCAGTCCTTTTTGCAAAGGATTCAGCTTGGGCGGCTTGGTTGTCGCAACAACCGGCTTGTGCGGCGGAATCAAGAGAAGCACCACGATAAACGCGATCATCGGCAGCAGCGCCCCGATGTACAGCGGCCAAATCAGACCGATCAGGGCAAAAACTCCCGCGATCGCTGGCCCGAGGACAAGCCCCATTCCATTGGCAGCACCGATCAGCGCCATCCCGGACGACCTGTCCTTTTCCTCCGTCACATCAGCCATGTACGCTTGCGCCGAAGACGGAACGGCAGGAATGAACATGCCGACCATCGCCCGGGCCAAGATCAGCAGGAACACGAGCAGACCTCCGCTAATCAGCTTCGCAAGCCCTGCGTACATCGTGAGCGTAAACAGCACATAGGCGACGAACATTCCCAGAAAGCCTATTAAAATCACGGGCTTTCTGCCTTTTGTGTCGCTCCATTTCCCCCAAACGGGCGCCATGATCGCCATGGCTACGGAACCAAGTGAAATAATCAAACCGGAATGGGTTTCGCTCAATCCCAATTCACGAATCAATGGAGGCATGACAGGGGCGATGATCATCAAGCCAACCATTGCGACGAAGACGCTGAAAAAGACACTAATTCGTACTCGTCCCATGTTTTTACTCTACTCCTTTCGTCACTCCCTGCCCCTAATCTTATGGAAAAAGGCACGGTAGCCACTACCTAATGACGGAGAGATAATGCTGTAAAACGGATTTTTTCGCGAAATGATTTCATGCCGGAGCAAAAAACGGTACGGATTGGAACATGGTACACGCCATGGCTGTTAGTCCCGCCTGCTTTGCGGCTACTGCTACTGCTTCTGTCCGTGCACCTGCACGATCTGGTTGCCCAGCTTGTCCAACAATTGCATCCGGCCGATGGCTGTGTAGGAATAGTTGTAATTGTCTACGTTGCTGATTTTGTACACATTGCCTTTTTGCACCGCTTCTAAACTTTTCCACACCTTGCTGTCGCTCAGTTTGTTTTCGCTGTTTTCCATCAGTAACAAATGCTGTGGATGGAGGGCAGACAGCGCTTCCAGACTGATTTCGATTCCGCCCCAATGCTCCGGCGCAGGGATGCCCTCCGCTCGCTTGAGTCCCAAGTCGCTGTAGATCAGCTCGGCTGCCCCCGTTGACGAATAAATGACCAGATTTTGCGGATACGTTTCGACCACGACAAATGTTTCGTCTTTGAGAATCGGGCCGAGCTTTTGCTTCCATTCCGCTGTTTTTTTCGCATATTCGCTCAGCCACTGTTCCTTTTTCGGCTGCTGTTCAAACGTGTCTGCCAAAAAGTCCAACCGCTTGCGCCACTCGTAGTACGGGTGGGGAATTTTGATCGTCGGAGCCATTTTGGATAGCTGCTCGTACAAATTTTCGTTGAACAGCGGCCCCAATAAAATCAAGTCTGGCTCAACGGCCATGACGGCTTCCAGGCTGATCGGTTCGGCGTACCAACCGAGGTTGACTGTCTCTTTGGCCAGCCGCTCTTTGATCGTCGGAGAAAATTCGGCGCGGTTGCCATAGTCGATATTGCCCGTCGCGACAGGCTCCATCCCCAGCAAAAGCAGCTCCTCCGTCGACCCCGACAAATCGGCAATGCGTTTCGGCTGCAACGGGATGCTAACCTTCTCGCCCCCGGGATTCACGATTTCTTTTCGGGCGGCATTCCCCGCAGCCCCTTGGCCGCCTGCCTCCGGACTGGCGCAACCAGCCAGCAAGAACAGGCACGTGAGCGTTGCCATAACATGTACGAGCTTCATCTGTCTCTCCACTCCCTGGACGAACTGTTTTTACTCGCGACAAGCAGCGAAGTGCCGCCTCCGCGAGCCAAACATACTTTCTCATACCCGGAGCGTGGCGCGACAGTCAAATCGGGAGCCGGAGAAGACAAAAGCGGATTTTTGTTCTGTACAAACCAAAGACACCAACGGATGCGTCAGTGTCTTTACGTTTCTTGGCTGGCGGTTATTTGCAAGGGTAGTGCGGCGGTTTTGGCGGATTGATCACAGGCAAGGGAACTTGCTGATCTTGCAAAACTTTCAGCCCAAGATTGAGAACAATTTTTTCGCGTACGTGTGAAAAAGCATGCTCGTTGCATTTGACTTTACGCAAATCTTGCCCGATGTCCAGCTCGGTGAACTCGGAAAAGACCAGCTCACAGTACGGTTTTTCGTTGTAAAATTGGCGGTTGCCAAATAGCCCCATGTTCAACTGTGCTGCTGTGCCTGTCTTGTTGCCCAGCTCGCCGGAAGAGGTGAAATCGGGGATGAGCTGCAAGGATGGGCCAGATGTAGGGAACGTAATTCCTACGCAAAAGTCGAACGGAATCAGCGCGCTGATGTGGCGAATATCCCCGCATACGGCACTGCCCGAAACGTGGTCTGCTGTGGCATACTCAAGGTTTTTGCGGATGAAGCCGCTTCCGAACAGTTTGGCCGCGTACGGATTGAATGTCGGAACCAGCTCGCATTGCTCAAGAATGACGCTTTTCCACGCCCGGATGATTTCCAGCGCAGGTTTTTCCAATTGAATATCTGCTTCGACACAAACTACGACCGAGAGTTCTGCCAGGGTGACAGGCACTTTGATCGTTTTCGGAAAAGTAGTCGCTTCTGTGCTGGAGCCAAATACGCGTACATTGTCCACGCCGCAGGAATGGCCAGGCTTGCTGTGGCAATGATCCTTGTCATGCTTGTCTTTGTCCTTGTGGTCGTGGTCGCATTTGTACTCGTGCTTGTGCTCGTGTTTGTGCTTATGTTCGTGTTTATGCTCATGCTTGTGCTTGTCTTTGCATTCATGTTTGTCTTTGTGATCGTGTTTGTCATGCTTGTCGTGTTTGTCGTCGCAATGGTATTCAACCCGGAACTTGCAGTCTTTTGAATCGTCGTGTTTTCCCATTTGATTGATCGCCTCCTTTATCAGAGCATTGTCTTTCTCTTCATCATATGGCCTGGCCTTGGCAAACGACTTGGCTGTTGCCGAGCGTGATATACCCATTTTTTGCCTTTTGGAGCCGGCTTGTGATCGGATTGCTTGGGAGTTTTGGTTAACTAGGCAACTATTTGCTCAGCGATACTCCCTATGTACGAAAGACAAGCCGTGCACTTGCTGCTGCCAGCAAAGGGAAAAGCGGACTGGCTCCCTGCGCTTGCCGATCTGGCCTGCTGACCATGGCGAAGACAAGCCGTCACGTCAGTCTTGGCCTACGTGCCTGAGCGGAATCAGTTGTTTGCGGAACCACCAAATTCGCCCGCTGACGATCGCCACCCCGTTGTACTCGCTTGTGCCGGCTCCTTTTTTCATGAATGGCTCGGACATGAGGCTCGCCTTCCAATCGCCTGTTTCGATCCAGCTTTCCGTGCTGGCAAGCGGGCTGTTGTCGGGAAATGCTCCCGCTCCCTGCTTTTCCGAGGCAACCGGCGGGCGCAAAACCGTTGATGTAAAAGGCAGGCGCAGCGTCTCATGGGCGACTTTTCCCGCTTCGCTTGTCGTGCCAACGACGGTCAGCTCAAAATCTCCGCGCACCCAGACCACCCGCCCATTGCTCTCATGGCGCGTCTCCTGCACATCCAGCGAGATTTTCGGATGGATTTCCAGCCATTCCTGCTGCCAGTGGGCATGGATCGGGTGCACCCAGTTCACTTCCCACGCTTCTTCCAGAATCGAAACTTGCACATACGCATTTTCTCCCTGCTCGGTGTACGCTACATCCGCGAAAACAACCTGGCTGCTGCTGCCTGCGTTTGCCGCAGTCCCGGTTTCCTGTTGACCCCGTACTGGCGCTGTGACTGCGCTGCTGTCCGCCATGCGCAAAGGCTCGCTCGCAAGCAAGCTCGATGAATCGAGGTGCGGCAACTCTTCGAGAGGATCGGGAGCTGCCAGCGGCGTCCGTATTTTCGGCGGCTTGATGGGCGCTGTTTTTTTCCCGAAAGCTTTTCCAACCTTTCGCGCTTGGCGGGAAACGTCACTTGCAACGGGGCTTTGACTTTTGCTTTTCGCTGGAAGCTGGCGCTTGGGCCGCGGTGCTTCGTATTTGTCGACAGCCATGTCCTGCTTTGGCATGGATTGTTTGACACGCAAAAAGTTTTGCTGGTGGCTTTTTGGAGCGCGCCGCAGCTCTAGATGGTTTAAAAAGGGCGTTTTTCGCGCAGGTGTCCGCCTGGGTTGGGGCATAGCCATGTTTTCACCTCCTCTCCTTCTTGGTTGGCTCGCAAGTATGCTTCGCGTTTTTCGCTTTTTCGCCTTGCTATATCCATACGCCCGAGCTTTCGCTTGGGGAATAGTCGTCTGTCCTTTTCTGCCGCTGCCAACGCAAAAACTCATGCCTAATTTGGCATGAGCTTTCAAGTCTGTTGCTTTTTCGTCAAAAGGTAGCGGCAGCACGTCCCTCCTTCTGCGATGCATTCTGTCCGGTCGACTTGCGCGTCGTTGAACAGCGAAGCGAACAAGCTCCATTCGCACTGGCACGCTTGGGGAAACTCGCTGGCTACTCTCGCGATCGGGCAATTCGTTTCGATAAACGAGTAGACCCCGTCCGCCTTTTGTTCCAGCTTGACCATATAGCCGTCTGCATCCTGTAGCTTCGCTAACGTGTCAAGCCGCTCCTCGAACGATTGGCCTGCCATCTGCTCGCGATATTTTTGCTGGATGCGCTTCATCCTGCGTTCGAACAGCATCGCCACATGCGATTCGCCAAACAGCTCCTCCACATTTTCCATCAGCTCTGTCACCCATTCGTCGTAGTGCGTGGGAAACAATCGCTCGGACGCTGGCGTCAATTTGTACACAAAGACTGGACGCCCAATCCGTCTGCGCATGATGCTTGCCTCTACGTAATGCTCTCTATGTAAAAGATCCAAATGCTTGCGTACCGCGACCTTGGTCATTTGCAAGTGCTCCGCCAATTGCTGGACATCGACGGTCCCTTGCTTTTTCATGTACACCAACAGCTTTTGCCGGGTTGTCTGTTCGCGTGCCATCGCCATCCTGTTGCTCACGCTGTAACGCTTTCCGTTGTTTTTACGCCCAGGCACCGCCGTTCCCGTAGTTCGCAAACATACGACCGTTTTGGCAAAAGGAAAGCTCTCATTGGAAAATCCCTCCTGTTCGGATTGATGACAAGGACAGTTTACAAGAAGCAACGCGTTTTGTACATATACAAATATGTTTCCTTTGGTAAAAATAATTGCCGAACCGCCATTTGTATTGTAGAATGAGCTAAATTCCATTTTTTCCAAGTGAAAAAATCTTTCTCGGAGGAAAAACTCGGCTCCTCCATCGCTCCGCACGTTTGCACGGAGCCATGTCGATTCGCGATCAGGAGGGGAAAACGATTCATGGCTGAGTCAATGAAGCCGTCCACCTATTACGCTGCTTATCAGCCGCTCGTGGAGCTTGCGAACGGACAATGCTTCGGATACGAAGCGCTGCTGCGGTGCGCATCGAAGCAATCGCCTGAGCAGCTTTTTCAGACGGCGCGTCAAGCTGGTCAGTTGTACGAATTGGATACCGCCGCCATGCGCGGTGCTGTTTCATCTTATTTTGCGGAAATGCCTGCGGGGCGAAATGCGCCGTACTTGTTTGTCAATCTCTTTCCGTCTACCTTGCTGAATCCGCTCTTTCCACCTTTTTTGGACGAGCTTCTCGCTGCGTTTCCGGGCATCGCTCGCCGAATTGTACTGGAGATCAATGAAGCGGCCGAGGAGGACAAGATGTGGGATGTCCGACTGCTCGGCCAGAAAATCCGCGAGTTGCGCGCGTACGGCTTTTTGATCGCACTGGATGACGTAGGCTCGGGTGCAGCATCTTTGCGCAAAATCGTCGAATACGAGCCGGACGTGGTCAAGCTCGACCGCTATTTCGGCAGCCAGCTTGCCCACCATCCGAACAAGCAAAAGCTTGTCTCGCTGTTTGTTGATTTTTGTTTGGGACAATCGCAGTTGGTGCTGGAAGGGCTGGAGGAGTTTGATGATCTGGCGGCGGCAAAAGCTCTGGGGGTTCCTGTCGGGCAAGGCTTTTTGCTCGGGCGGCCCCGCTCGCTTGACCAGGCGGAGATGATAGGGAGCAATGCTGCGGTGTGAATGAATGGAAAAGGGAAAGGGAAAGCCCGCTGCCTGATGATCGGCGGCGGGCTTGACGGCGGAAGATGTCATGTGTCACGATTATTTTCCTCCAGTTTTCGCAGCATGGACTCGATATTTCGCAATTCCATCTGCTCGCTTTCGTGGCGAAGATCAGCGTATTCGTGCAGTCCTGTCATTTTGATTTTCCCTGCCGCAAAGAACGATTGAATCCGTCTTGCTTCTTCCTGGAGCAGTGCGCGCTGACGGTAACTGATCGTCAACTGCCCCTCAGCTCCACTGAGTAGAGCGTACGCCAAAGCCAGAAAGCGGAGAAAGCTGTATCCGTCACAATAGTCGTCATAGATCGTGTCCAAAGCAGTCGCGATATCATCATTCGTGCTTGCAACTATTTGCAAATTTTCTTTCAACCTGCGATTTTCCAGTTCCGGATACGGGATGACAGGCTCCAGCAGCTGCTTCAGGTCCAGTTCGATGTACGTTCCCCGATAGTCCAGGCTGATGAGTTGCAAATAAAACGGAGAGCCAAAATGCTCTTCAATGTCTGGATGCCCATAAACCCATTGCTCAAACTGTTCGATGGCGACCTTTCGTTTTAGCACATCGTTGAACATGATTTGCATATCCAGCAGTTGAGTCATGTCCTCCCTCCTTCCTTCTTGTATCGCCTCGCCTATACCTGCGCTCCCCTTTTGCCCAAAGAGATCGGTGCTTCATTTCTTTCCAACGCTCTTTGGTTGCGAAAAAACCTTCTCACCTACAACTGCCCCTCATTCGGAGCCAGAAATCTCGAATGTTGCCCGAACAAACACACCCTCGCTCTTTTCCCATGCAATCTGTTCTTTTGGGTCAACGTCCTTGATGGCAAACAGCTTTGTCCCTTTTTCCAAGTAGTTGGAGGCAATCGCTGCTTGCGCTGTTTGCTCGTCTCCTTCAAAAGCGTACTTCGCTTCTACGCTACCGATTTGTTCTCCAAGCTTTTCTTTGTCGATCCATTGCTCTTCGTTTTCATCATCGGCGATGACATACAAGCGATCTTCGACTTTCACAAAAGGATAGGGCCAGCTTGCGATTGCGCTTGTTGTGTTTGCGGAATCCGTCGTTGGGGAGTGGTTCGCACAGGCTGAAAGCAGGAAAGCGGAAAGGATCAGCCCTACTACGATCGCAGCTTTGCTCATTTCATCCGCTCCTTCCCCAAGCAATAAAAAAAGTGGGCGAATCTATCATATCACCCACGCACTGTACTTGGAAAATATTTCATTTTGAACACAACAAGCTTCGCCGTATCGAATCTATCATTTCTGCGCTTTCTTCTCGCCAAGTCTCTCCTGCAACATGCTTGCCACTTCTTTCACCTGCGCCTGCACCGCGATTGGATCATACGGCCAGAAGCGATCCGGGTTCAGCTTGAAAATGCGATTGTTCTTCACCGCATCGAGCGAGGCCCAGACAGGCGAGCTTTCATCGAACTCGGCTCCGCCAGATATGTCGAGAAAAATATAATCCCCGGCATACGCAGCGATTTTCTCGGTCGAGACACTTTGCGCGTCCACTTTTTTCTGAATCAGATCGGTGCGCACGCTCTCCGGAGGTGTCAAGCCGAGCTGCTGGTAAATCGCCTGGCCGCCCCGGTTCACACCATCGCCGTATATGTAAAACTCCTTGTCGAACGGCCCCATGATCGAAAAGGTTGTCCCTGCCGGAACCAATCCCGCGATCGAAGCTTTTGCCTGCTTCACGTCCTCGTCAAATGCGGCCAGCCAGTTGTCTGCTTCCTGCTCCTTGCCGAGCATCTGGCCGAACGCTTTCATTTCTTCATGCACCTCATGGTAGGTGCCATAAGGGATGACGATTGTCGGCGCGATTTTGCGATATTGCTCGTTCAGCTTTTCATCCCCGCCAACCGTCACAATCAGGTCAGGATTCAGCGCCAAAATTTTCTCGACCGAACCGCCATCGATCTGTCCGATATCCGCAATCCCTGCGGCCAAATCCTTGACATGCGGACTTTCGATTTCCCAGTACGGCGCTCCTACTGGTTTGACGCCAAATGCGAGAAATTGCGCCAAGTACCCTTGTGTGACGATTCGCTGCGGATTCGCTGGTATTTCGACATCCCCATGGACGGTTTTCACAATCCTGGTCTCTGGCTTAACTACTGGCGTCTCCTCTTGTTTTCCTGCATTCGGGACCGAATCTGCCGTACCGCAACCATGCAACATCACGGTCAGCCAAAGCAGGACGATCCCCCAGCCGATATCGTTTCTGCGCTTTTGCATATGCTCGTTCCTTTCTGATGATGTTGAGAATGATTCTCACAAACATCTTCATCGTACCTCGCCCCCTCTCTGCTGTCTATTTCCATTCGTGACATTTTCGTCATGGACAATGGTTACCTGCTTGCCAGGACAAGCGCTGTTGCTGCCAGCAGCTTGTCGACCATGATCTCGCGTTGTTTTTCCAAGGCGCGCGCGTCATTGCACCAAAAGTCTTCCAATGGCAAAGGGTACAGGCGGTGGCGTCCCGTTTTCAGCAATTCGCGCCAGCATGCTCGCGACCGGAAATGGTCGGTCAAAGCAAGATCGTCGCCCCCTTGCTCGCGGGGAATGACCACAAACATATGATCCGCGGCATAATCGGCGAGCTGCTCTTCCCGGATCAGCTTGTGGGCTTGTGGCCGCAAGACTTCATCGGCAATTTTCGGCGGAGGGGTCAGCTTCAAGCTGCTGTACAAGTTGTACGTTCCCCTGGTCGTCTGATTCCAGATGCAGATCGTGTTGTCTTCCCACAGCTCGTACAGCCCCACCGTTTCCTCCGGCTGGATCACGCCAGCGAGCTTGGCAGCCAAAGCCTCCGCCCGCGCCGTATAATGTTGCAGCCACGCCTCTGCTTCCTGCTCTTTGCCTGTCAATTTTCCGCAAAGCCGCACCGTTTCCAAGCGATCCAGCCGATCCCACGGGAGGACGAGCACAGGCGCGATCTGTTCCAGCCTGCGCAATTGCTCCAATTGATCGGGCACGTAATACAAATAATCCGGTGCAAGCACCATATCCGGCGATAGTTGCTCCCATTCCGCCACGCTCTGTATTTCTTCGACATTCCGCACCCCGTCCAGCTCCGCTGCAATCAACGGCGAGCTTTCCCACGGCGCAAACCGGGCAGCGATCGGCTTGATTCCGAGCGCGAGCAAGTCACCTGCAAACTGCAGGGCAACGATGCGCTGCGGCTTTGGCATCCGCCGATACGCGCTGGGGGAAGTGCCGATCACTTGCTTGAATTTGCGGCTCAAGTAAAAACCGTCTGCGTAGCCGACTTTCTCCGCGATTTCCTGAAGCGTCGCCTCGCTTGTCAACAGATGAAGCTTTGCCCGATCGAGCCTGACCCGCGTCAAATGCTCGGAAAAGCTGTGCCCGACCAGCTTTTGAAACTGACGCGAGAAATAGCTGGCGTCATAGCCTGACAGTTCCGCCAGTTGGGTACGGGTCAAGTTTTGGTCGTAATAGCGGTTCGTGAAGTCGAGGACATCGTGCATCGGATTTGCCGGATTGGCTGTTTGTGTCGACACAGCCCTGGCAAACAGGTCAAGCAGCTCGGCAAGCAGCCCGTGCTGACTTGCCTGATCGCTTGGATTACCGGAAGCGTTCGCGTTGCTTTTCACTAACTGCTCGACGATTGTGAAAGCCCGGAGCGGCAACGAGCCAACGCCCGCAACAGAGCCATGTGCCGGGAAGGTGCTGTGATCGACGAGATACGTCAGCTTGTCGATCGTTTCTTCCTCCAGACGGTATCCTTGAAAAAAGAGGAGAAACAGCGAGTCGACAGCCTGTTTCGCCCGTTTCATTTCGATGCGCTCGTTCGGGTGAACGAAAGCAAGCTGGCCTTTTGCCACCTCCTGCCACTGTTCCCCCATTCGCAGCTGTACCGGAGTGTCCGCCCAAATAAACAGTGGATAAGTTGGTACGAATGCTTGTCCGTTTTCGTTCAAGGAACAGCTCTCTACTTTTTTCACGACATACAGCCGCTTCATCTTCTCTCCTCCTCTTGCGGTGCGGCAGCATACTAGCCTCTCTCTGACGAATGCGCGAAAAGCTGCCCCCAAGGTCTGGCAGAGCCTGGCGACAGCTTTTCACTAGCTTATGAATTTGCAAAACGATTATTTTTTCGCCGCTTTCAACAAACTGTCGACGATGAAATCAAGCTGCTTGTCCAGCGAGTAAATATCGTTGTAGTACGACAAACCGAAGTCGATCTCGATCAGCCTGCCTTCCTTGATGGCCGGGATGCTGTTCCACACTTTGTTATCGGACAAGTCGACCATTCCTTCATACGCCGAACGGAACACAAAGTCACCCGCATATTGGGGCAGCACCTCAAACGAAACGCTTTCTGCTGTCGCTTCCCCAGATGGCTTGTCCAGTTTTGCCTGCACAATAGACGGGGCTTTCATTCCCAAGTATTCGTAGACGATTTGCGAGCCGCGCCCGTAGTCTTTGCTGCTGACTACGGACATATTGCCTTTTCCGCCCTCCATGATGCTCACCGTCTTGTCCAAAATGCCTGCTTCCCCCAACTTTTTCTTGCTCTCCGCTACTTTTGCGTGGAAGTCGGACAGCAGTTTCTTCGATTCGCCCTCCTTGCCCAGCACTTCGCCGAGCTTTTGCAGACGTTCTTCCACTGTCATGCGGTCAAACGGGATATACACAGTCGGCGCGACCCTTTCCATCATTTGGTAAATTTTCTCGGAAGGAGCAATGATCAGATCGGGATCAAGCGCCAAAACCGCCTCCGGATTGGGCTCGAACCAAGTTCCGAGCGTCTGGACACCCTCCAGCTCTTTTTCAAAAGCGGCTCCTTTCTGGACGTCAGAGATGCCGACTGGCTTTACGTTCAACGCGAGCACGTCTCCAAGCAAGTAAAAGACGACCACGCGCTGGGGATTGACTGGGATCTCCACGTCACCTTTGGCCGTAGAGACGATTTTTGTTGCCGGCTTTGCGCTTGGCTGGTTCGAGGTCGAAGCTGACGCTGCTGAGTTCACCTGCGGCTGTTCCGCACCCGGATTGGCCGTGCTTGTAGTAGTCGGTGCAGAGCAAGCGCCGAGGATCAGAGTCAGGCACACAAACAGGATGGTTGCCAAAGAAGATTTGTTGCTGTAGCGCATAGGTATGAATGTTCCCCCTTTATCGTGACGATGATGATAACCATTATCACTATAAACGCGGCTTCTACCTGCCTCAATGTCATATCGCGCCATTTTCGATGTCTCATCGCGCCTTGCCTGTTCCGTGCGATACCGGATCGGCGATGCTCCCGTGTACCGTTTGAACATTTTCGCAAAATAGTACCGATCCGGATAGCCGATCTCTTCGGCAATGTCCTGCAAACTGGCTTCTGTGCGCCTGAGCAGCTCCTTCGCTTTTTCCATCCGCAGCGAAATCATGTACTCGATCGGACTGCTGCCCGTCCGCTGCTTGAACAGTCTCGACAAATGGCGCGGACTGCTGTCCAACAGCTCGGCGAGCACTTCGAGCGAGAGCGGTTGCGCATAGTTTTCCTGGATATATCCGAGCGCCTGAGCAGCCAAATCATTCGGCTTACGCGACAACGATGGGTTGTGCATCTGCCGCAAAAGCTCGTAGACCACTTGATAAAAAAGCGCCCGCACATGAAAATGCTCCAGTCCGTTCCGTTTCTCCCATTCTTCGTGCATCAGCTGAATGTTTTGCAACAGACACACCGCTTTTTCCGGGAGAAAGCCGTAAGCAGCATCAAACGGCCTCTGCCGCTCCAGCATGGCGATCAGCTCCTGGTTCATCGGCAAAGGGAGCAGCGCTTTGTAGTAGATCACATAATATTCAAAAGCGTCCTCCAGCGGACAAATCTGCAGCCTGGCGCCTTTTCCGCCGTGGAGCATGTAAAAGCGCTGGGCCGAATGCTTCTGTCCATCGAGCCAAATCTCGGCTCTCCCTTTGGTCGCAAATAAAAAGCTGCTGGCCGGAAGCTGCCAGGCACGGCTTGCCTCTTCCCGAAACAAAGCCAAGTAACGAACGTCCAATATTTTCAGAGAAGCATGGTTCCAAAGCACAAATGATTCACTGACCCGCATCGCAGCTGCTCACTCCTTCAACCTGTTTGCGATACGCCGCTAGCTGGCTGTATTTGGCTTCATTATATATGAAAATGGTTCTCATTATCAACGGTTGCCCGCTGCCTTCGCCTTCCCCTTCACCTGTTGCCCAAACAGAAAAAGCGATCCCCTCAGCCAGTGTGCCAGCTTGCGAGATCGCCTTTTTCCGTATGTGATGTTGGAAGGAAGCTACGGGCGGAACAGTTGCTGCTCGGCGAATTGCACGAGCCGCTTGGTCATTTCGCCACCGACCGAACCATTTTGACGCGATGTTGTCTCGGCACCCAAAACGACACCAAACTCGGCTGCACAAGCGGGTACAACCACCAAAACAGAAAAAACAGCAGGACAACGATAGGTATAACAATCATGATATCTGTTCCTCCTGTGCGTCCTCCACGTATATTTGCCAGCAAACGACCCCATCCTAAAAGATGGTTGGAAAAATTATGTAGAGAGGATATGAATTATGCCGATACACGCTTACCTTAACTTCAATGGAAACTGCCGGGAAGCTGTCCTGTTTTACGCGCAAGTTTTCGGCACGGAACCCCCGCAAATCATGACCTTTGGCGATACGCCGCCCGATCCGAACTTCCAGATGCCGGAAGAGGCGAAAAACCGCGTCATGCATACGCACCTCGTCCTCGCTGGCAGCCGGGTGATGTTTTCCGACGTCTTTCCAGGAATGCCGTATGTCGCTGGGACAAACATCAGCCTGGCGATCATCAGCGAAAATCTCGACGAGCTGAAAGACTACTTCGCCAAGCTGAAAGAAGGCGGCAACGTCCGCATGGAGCTGCAGGAAACGTTTTGGAGCAAATGCTACGGAAGTGTCGTCGACAAATTTGGGATCGAGTGGCAGTTCAATTACGAAGATTGCCCGACGGAGTAGACAGAGGATCAAGCTTTATCCTCTGTCTCTTTTTTTGCAATCGCGCCAAACGCCACGCGGGAAGATAGCTCCTTCACATTCAACTCACCATAGGCATTGATTACATCCGGCACATACTCCTTTGTCAACTGCATCGCCTTGAAAATCTGCTCTTTTTCTTCTGTGGAAAAGTGTATCACGCTTTCCCCGCACAGCTCGCAAAAAAGCTGCCAGCCAAGCTCTGTCTGCTTCAAGCTATGCAGCAAATCATACTCTCCAGCGCAGTTGCAAGCAGGGCACGCCGCTCGAAACGCCATCGCTTTACCCTCCTTATTTCAGTTGAGAGATCATCTCGATCAGCCGGGAAACAGCATCAGCGATTTCCTCGTTTTCTTGCGCGACTCTCTCGAAGGTCGGTACTGCTTCTTGCAAAAGCAGATAACTGTAGTAATAGTAGCTGGAAAACGGCAACTCGGCATATCCCGCCGGCTCTTCTTCCCAGGCTTCCTCGTCCTCCTCTTCATCCTCCGGCCATAAATACGCCTCGTCCAAAAGCATCGTCATATCCGGAACATGGACAGCATCCGCGAGTGGATGCCCTTCCAGCGCCTCCACCACCGCTTTGTACAGCACGATTTCGTTCAAGCTTACCTCGCTTGGCTGCTTTGTTTTCAACTGCTGCAACAAAACAGACAAAACCCATGGCGTAACTTGCCATAGCGTACCCTGATGCTCAATGAGCTGGCCGATTTCGCCGTAAGCGCCCTGCTCGATCAAGGCAGGCAGCTCTGTTCCTCTCCCGTAAGGCGTGGTCAAGCGTTGCCATGGAATTTGCACGCCCTCTTTGTTTGCTTCTGTTGTCATCTGATCCCTTTCCTCCCTCATCATCGAAAATGATCTTCCCTCATTGGAAAAGAAAAGACACTAACCGAGACGTTAGCGCCTTTCCTCTTCACTTTTCAAGCTGTTTTCACGCCGTCTACTGTGCTGAAAAATCACTCATATATGTAAAGCTTATCTCCCGCACATGCACCTGCTGCTTGCCGACCGGGCTCTCCAGAACAACGGAATCCCGCGGAGCAGCCATGAGCAGCTGCCTGCCAATGGGCGACAAGAATGAGATTCTGTTGTTATCCGGATCAATATCTGTGGGATAGACCACAGTGAATGATTCCTCAAAGTCATCCTCTTCAAATAAAACTTTCACACTGCTGCCGAGCAAAGTAACAGCTTTCAGCGACGTGAACAGCTCGCTGTCGTCTTTGGCGAGCAGTTGTTCCAGCGTCTGCTTGTAGCGCTGGATCATTTCGTCTACCGTTTGTTTTTCTTTTCCATACTCACGCACATAATGGTCAAAAAAGAGCGAATATTGCTCATCGAAAAAAACAAGCTGGTTGATCAAATGTTTTCTCGTACCTTGCAAAATACTAGGGTTCATAATAAATGTCACCCCCCAGTTGTTTTTCATAGACGAGTTTGATGAACGCTTGGTTCTCCCTCATGGAAAATACCTCCTTAGAAAAATAGCCCCCGAAGGGACTCAAGTTTATTGTATCAGGAATTGCAAGATGATTCCATTCCATGCATCCTGTGGAAAGTCGTCTTTACAAAAGCGTTTGTCTGTAAGGGACGAAGAAAGTCTCCTCGACTTCGGTTGCCGGCAATGGTCGGCTGAAGTAATAGCCTTGGATTTCCTTGCAAGCATTTTCCGTGAGAAAATCCAGTTGGCCCTTGGTTTCGATTCCTTCCGCGATGACGTCCATATTCAAATGCTTCGCCATCGAGATAATGGTGGCGACAATCGCTTGGTCGCTCGTATTTTGCGTGATGTCGGTAATGAACGAGCGATCGATCTTGAGTTTGTGAATCGGCAGCAATTTCAAATAGCTGAGGGAGCTGTATCCTGTTCCAAAGTCGTCCAGACTGATCTTGACGCCAAAGTCGTTCAGCTTGTTGAGAATTTCCGTGGACAAATCCGCGTCCATCATCATGCTCTCGGTAATTTCCAGCTCCAAATACTTCGCTTCCAGCCCGGTTTCCTGCAAAATATCGCGGATGTATTCCACCAGATTCGCTTGATGGAACTGGCGCGAGGACAAATTGACCGATACGGGAATCAGCGGGCCTCCTGCGGAATGCCACTTTTTCATTTGCTTGCACGCT
The DNA here is from genome assembly GCF_013284375.2 of Brevibacillus sp. HD3.3A. Lineage (NCBI taxonomy): Bacteria > Bacillati > Bacillota > Bacilli > Caryophanales > Paenibacillaceae > Brevibacillus > Brevibacillus sp. HD3.3A. The sequence continues at coordinate 3,069,067 of NZ_CP085874.1, read as the reverse complement.
TCTCTGAGCGTCCATGTCCCGATATCGTAAATCAGTCCGGTTTCTTCTGCCACTGGAATGAAGATGCCTGGCGACAGCATGCCCTTCGCCGGGTGATTCCAGCGAACCAACGCCTCTACCCCGATAATTTCATTGCTCGACGCACGTACTTGCGGCTGGTAGTACAAAATAAATTCATTTTGCTTGACGGCTTTGCGCAAATCGCTTTCCAGCTCAATCCGCAAGAGCAACTGGTTGTCCAGTTCATTCGAGAAAAACTGAAAGCCGTTTTTGCCGTTTTTCTTCACCTCGTACATGGCGGTGTCGGCATTTTTCAATAGCTGCTCCACGCCTGTTCCGTGATCGGGATAGACGGCGATCCCGATGCTGGCTGAGACGTAGTAATCATTGCTTTGCAGACGATACGGAATCTCGATCTCTTTGACGACTTGCGTAGCCAACTCGGCAAACGCCTGATCAGACTGCACATTTTTGCAAATCAGGGTGAACTCGTCTCCGCCCATCCGTGCGATGACAACGTCGAATCCTGCCGTGCTTTTGCGAATCCGGTTGCTCACCTCTTGCAAAAAGCGGTCTCCGTAGGTGTGTCCGAGAGAGTCATTGATCATTTTGAAGCGGTCGATATCCAGCACGAGAACAGCAAAACGGGAGTCGGCCTCCGCACTTTGGTCGATTGTTTCCTGGAGGGATTGGTGCAGCATTCTCCGGTTCGGCAATCCAGTCAAATCGTCATGGAGCGCCTGGTATTCAATAATGACTTTTGCCCGCTGTTCTTCCTCGCGCGTCTGTTTTTCGTACGCTTCCAGCACGAGTTGTTGTTCAAAGCTGAGCAGCTTCGTCACCGCTTGTGCGAGGGCGGGGCAGTCGGGATGCGTGTCTTTCAAGTCATCGACGATTCGCAGCAAGGCACTAAGCAGATTTTGAAAAGATCCCATATACCACTTCGGCGGCAGCCCGATTTTTTGGTGAACCATGGCAATCCGCATCCGTTTTTCGATAAACGCTTCATCAATGTAGCCGTCGAACATCTCGATCAGATGGTTGGACAGCGTTTGACGAAGGCGGTTCACTGTCGTATGGCTGGTGATGATTTCTTTGAGCGAATCGACATGAAGGATCGCTTCATAAAAAGAAGCCGTGATGTGCTCAATTTGTGCCACGACCAAAGGACGCAGCCCTGCGATCAGCTCCAGGTCCCTTTGCGTCAAATTGATCATGTTCATTTGCGCCAAAACTTCTGGATTCCCCTCTAAAGAGATGCGGGAAAAATCGTCGTGTGAGAAATGCTCCATTCCACAAAACTCCTTTGCTGCCTGAACCATATCATTTCTGGACTCATGCCGTATTGTCTTGCCTATCTTTTCGACACCATTCAACAAATTCCTCCCGATTTCTTCCCATGTTTATCCATTCGTGGAACTAGATTGTTACAAAATGACAAAAATAAAAAGAAATCAGCAAAATGGCGTGCAGACTTCTTTTTAACGGGTTCCGTATGGGAGTAGAAAATTGAAATGAACAAATAAAACAACATGCGATTTCGGAGTATGATTCGCATGCTGTTTTCGTTTCTAAATTCAAACAAATTCAGGGTATAATTGGAGCTGTAACGAACGCAATCATAAAATAAGCAATTTGGGTAACTGGTGGGCATGTAGTAATTACCTGCTTTACATTCAATTACTACTATATTAAAGGGGAAAATGTTCGTTGAGTACTAATCAAAAAGCGATCGAATGTCTAGAAAGACATGAATATGAAGAAGCCTTCAGACTTTTCCATGAAGCAGTAAGAGAATCACGTAATGTTCAGTCATTAAATAACCTTGCATGGATATATTTACATGAGGAGTGCGACAAGGAAACAGCCATGAAATTAATCAAAGAGGCTATTGCACTATCTCCCTCATCCCATTTCCCCTATAACATACTAGCGGAAATTTATATCGAAAAGGAAATGTGGAAACAAGCCTCAGATGTATTGTGCCAATCCATATTAATTCACCCCTCGAATGAAGCTTATAATAATTTGGCAGTTGCGAAATATCATCTTGGTCAGTTAGAAGAAGCTTCAGACTTTTTTCTTCAATGTTCAAGAAAATCCGATTACGCATTGTACAGCCATGTTAAATGCTTGAGTGAACTTGGGAGAAATGAAGAAGCGAAGAATAAATTAGACTCATTTTCTGAAGATGATGATGAATTTGTCGGAACTGTCGAAGTGGCCGAGTTATATCTTGAATTAAGTTGCTTTGAGGATTCTGTTCATTGGTTTGAAAAAGGTTGGAAAAACTATTGGAAAACACCAGACTGGGTTAGTCGGTATGTCTATGCATTGCTTAATACTAAAAATGCAACCCGCGCTCGTGACATCCTGAATGAAGTAATTCAACAAAAAGTTGAGGAAATAAAAGAAGCTTATGAAGATATATGTAACGAAGATTGGACCGAAAGTGATAAAGAAAAAAACATCAGGCAATTGATTGATGATAAAAAAGAATATGAGCAAATGTTTGAACAGATTTCATCTGGCTATATCCCCTCATTGAAATTTAATACTTCAATGAGCACGGGTTGTTACTTGTTCGGATGTAAACGACATAATCACCCAGAGTATCAAGAATAAATGAGCTACAATGTGGCAGCCCAATAACTGTTACTCATTTAAAAATAGTCTATATCCTCGACTGTGAATCGTTTATCTGTAATCTCTAGCGTTTGGGCGGGAGTAGCTTCGGTACGTTTTACTGGGTTTCTGTTTAAGAGGAGCTTCGTGAAAAAGGAAGAATACATGAATGATAACAGAGAAGGGAGATTACACCATGCCAGATGAGATCACCGTGCACCCCGTCGTTTGGCCACCTGCCCCGATCAAGACCGAGCGGCTCCTGCTCCGCCAGTCCGAGGCCCGGGACCGGGCGGCGCTGATCGACCTGTTCGCCTCACCAGAGGTGGGAACCTACGTCGGCGGCTCCCGACCGCGTGACGAGCTTGAGCGCGCGCTGCCTGAGGTGCCTGGGCAGCGCTTCGGCTTCTTCGTGGTCGAGCGCAACGGAACAACGATTGGCATGATCACGCTCGATCGGCGCGCCCCGGAGCGTAAGGGTCACATCCGTCCAGAGGGCGGAGAGCCCGAGCTTGGCTACATGTTCTTGCCGAAAGCGTGGGGCCGCGGGTACGCCACCGAGGCGTGCGCAGCGGCGCTCGACTGGTTCGCCCACACGCATCCCGGCGAGCCGGTGGTGCTCTCCACCCAGACAGCCAACGTGGCTGCGATGCGCGTCGCGGCGAAGCTGGGGTTCACCGAGGTGGAGCGGTTCGAGGACTACGGCGCCGAACAGTGGCTCGGCGTGTGGTACCCGGGCACGCCGTCCGCTTGAGCTTATGCCGCGCGCCCGTCTTTCCCTGATCGAATGACTCGCGTGTAGCTGCCACAAGGACAGCTCCTAGTTATTGTATGGAAGTAACGGGCACGATTCCCAGATCCACTCCTGTCACCGTTGGTCTTCCTTGTCCTTTTGCGCCCGTTTTTCCTTGAGAATGTTCTGCAACTGCTCAATTTCTTCATCCGACAGGCGAACATCGTTTAAAAAATTGGTCATCATCGTTCCGACAGCTCCATTGAACACCCTTTTCAGAAACGACTCGCTCTCCACGCGCCTGCAGTCGCTTTCTTGAACGAGCGGATAGTACAAATAGCTGCGTCCCGACTTTTCGTAGCCGATGGCCTGCTTTTTCAGCAGCCGATTCAAAAAAGTGCGCACAGTCGGTTCGGTCCATTCGATATCGGCAGGCAAGCGTTCAATGATTTGCTCAGCCGTTGCGGGATGCTCCTGCCATATCACCTTCATGACTTCCCACTCAGCTTCCGAAATTTTAGGAATTGGATTCATGCTCTCACCTGTCTTTTCTTGTACGATCATAAAAGTCGTTCACAAGTAAATATTACGTTTGTAAAAATTTGCTGTCAACCAATCTCTTCCTTTTTTTATGAAGATGATTGTCAACAGCGCCGTCATCTACGATAATAAACAGCAAGAGTGTAAAAACACAGTTCCCGGTTGGTAGTCCGGGCGCAGAACATGCGCGCGTGTCTCTGTCAGTAACCTTCCCCCCTCGGGATGTCCGACACTCTTGAATTTTTCAGAGGGGGCGGTTTGGGTGAAACTAACCGTTTATTTCGATGGACAGTTTTGGGTTGGCGTGGTCGAGCATGTGGAAAATGCGCGGCTGACAGCATGCAGATTTCTGTTTGGTTCCGAGCCAAAAGACGGCGAGGTGCTTGACTTCGTCTTGCATCGTCTGTTGCCCGGACTGGATGACACAAGACAGTCCGTACAAGTAAAAGCAGCCGTTGCGACCAAGATCAACCCGAAGCGGCTGGCTCGTCAAGTGGCAAAAGAGCTGCGGCAAAAAGGAGCTTCCACCTTTGCCCAGGAAGCGATCAAGCTGGACTGGGAAGCGCGCAAGGTTGAGAAGAAAGTATTAGGTCGCAAGCAAAAGCTCGAGCTGCAAGAACAAAAGTGGCAGCAAAAAGTCCAGAAAGCAAAAGAAAAGCACAGAGGCAAATAATTTTCCCCTGTGCGCAGACTCACGCTCCTTTGCACGGAGCGTGAGTTTTTTATTTCGTTTGGACGAGCTGCGGTTCAAGCGAGCTTCGGCCGTACGGATTGTAGCCGAGCACAACGATTTTGTCATCTTCGGTCACGAGCACGTGATAGTGGGACCCCGGCCCCTCGATCGCGTAATCGTACGAAGAAGCTACCAGTCGGACAGGGCGGGGAACGCGTTTTTTGGCAAGCTCATTCCAGTCGTGCTCGTACAGCTCGCCATCCTTCGTTATTCTCAGTCTCCCACTTGCCAAGGCGATGTTTTCTTCAAGCTTTGGCAACACTGCAACCTTCCCCACTTTCCACTCGTCGCCATCGCGATCGACTTGGAATTGCAGCTCCGCAACCGCTCCCGAATCCGTCATCGCATAGACAGAAACATCTTCCGTCGTGTAGCGGACAAAATATTGCGGAGCCAATTCACGCACTCCTTTTACACCGGGCACTTTGACAAATGCTGGCTGCTTGGCTGTTTGCTCTGCATAAAGCACTTCCCCGGTTTTTGTTGTCGCGAGGAACGTATACGCGTTGGCGTACAGCTTAGTGATTTGCGAAATGACAGCCGGATCGATCTGAACGGCTTCTGCCTTGCCGATTTTGATGTTCGCAGGCTCGTAAATGCCGTGCTTTTCGACAAACTCGTGCTGCAACTCGACTGTGTACAGCCGATCGTCCGCTAAACGCACCAGCAATCGTCTTTCTCCTCCCACCACGTCTTTCGCAGGGGCAGACAAGGACAATTCCTGGCAGGTGGCAAAATCATCTGTCCACATCTGGACTTTCCCCGCTGTATCCACAGTTACCGCTGTATTCAAAATGCTGGTGATTGCCTGAATATTTTTGGGGCCTTGCACCTGATAAGGCACAAGCTTGTCGTTCATGCCCCAAAGCGTGCCATCTTTGCGGACAAAAAACGGCTTGCCCATGTCCGTGCTCACTTGCCGGACGTCTTTCAGTTCCCCGATCTCCGTCCATTCCGTGAGCAGATGCGGCAATCTGCCCAGCTGTCCCGTCATGTTGCTGCCCCATGAATATACGTGTCCGGATTTTTGCAAAGCGATCACGTGATCCGTGCCTGCCTGAATGTCAACAATAGCGCGCAAGCCTGCGATTTGCACAGGTACGTTTACGAGATTCGGCTGCTTTTCGCCAAGCATGCCGAGTGTGTTGTTTCCCCAGCCCCAGACCGTGCCGTCTTTTTTGCTGAACAAGTACATCCCTTCGCCACCCACTGCCATGTTGACAGCACCGTCGGCTTCGCGCGGAGCACGCGTCAGCTTGTTTTCATCCGGGTCAAACACGTGCACCTCACCCGTTGTGGTTTGTATCAGCGCACGATCAGAGTAATCAAGCGCGATTTGCTTGACCGCCCCCGGGACATTCACCAACTGTGCAAGCTCGGCTTTCAGCTCCTGCCCCTGGCCGCTGACGTAGTACAGCTTGCCGTTTTGCTCCAACACAAACAAGGAAAAAGACGAACCGTATATATGCGTCACCTTGGCGAAAGCACCCAACTGGGCAGGCTTGCTCTCTCCTTGCATCCACGTCCACACGGTCCCATCGTCTTTGAGCAGTACGAGCACGCCTTCGTTTCCATTTAACTCACTGATCGACTGAATGTGATCCAACCCCGCCACTTTTTCCGGCTGTGCCATGTCGTTCAGCCGCCAGACCTGACCGTCTTTCGTCAGCGCATGGTCTCCGGAGATTTCTTTGACATTTTGCAATCCCGCGAGCTTTTGCGGAAAATCTGCGTCCTTTTCTCCCTGCACGCCCCAACCCCAGACGTTGCCCTGGTTGTCAAAAGCGTAGGAGATGCCAGGACGCCAGCCATACCCCGCTCCATCAAAAATGTTGTCCGTCGCAATTCTCTCCATGCCGGACAAGGCGGTCGCTTCTTGTAAAACCGCCGGAGAGCTTGCAGCCGGCTTTGCTTGCGCAGTCTTTTGCGCGATGTTGCCGCATGCCTTCATCGTTACTTCGCTGGCTTTGTCGGCTGCTGCACCACTGCCGCTGGCCTGTTTTTGCGCCGGAGTCGTTGGCGTGGCCGTTTGTTCTGCCTGCACGCTCCCAGAAGCAACGAGGACAAAAGTCAAACCGCTGCACGCCAGCACCTTGAGTTGATTCCGATTCCACACGTGCTCATGACACCACCATTATTTGGATTTATGGAGACAATACTTGATTAGACGTTTACTGGCAAAAAAAGTAACGGTATCTTCCCGAACATTTTCCCATAAAAAAACCCCCTTTGGCTCCGTGGCGAAGCAAAGGGGGTTGAATCGTCTTGCTTGCTAATTAATACGGCTCCGCAGCATGACCGTCTTCCTCGGCCTGGCGCACGCCAGCACCCGGATTCGTCGCTCCCATCGGCCCGCCGTGTCCGTTGTCGGCATTTTGACCACCCTGCTCGATGCCTCGCTTCAAGCGTGCGCCGTACTCCTCGTCACACTGGAAAAAGTAGCCGAGCATCTTTTCCTGAATGCGCCGATCACAGGACAACAAGGCATCGGTCAAATTGGCGATCAGATCGTCCTTTTCCCAGTCTTCCAGCAGCCGATAGCGCTCGCCAGCCTGTTTGAAATCGTTCGTGCGGTCAATTTTTTGCCGGACAATCTTTCCTGACACCGTCGGCTCATGGTCGGGAGCGCCCTGCTTTGCTTCATGCAGCCCGCCGAGCGTGGACGGCTCGTAATTGATATGCGGCTGTTGGCGGTCCACATGGTAGAGCATTTGGCCGCCTTCCTGATTGGTCGCAACGTGCTTTTTCGGAGCGTTGATCGGCAGCTGCAAGTAGTTTGCCCCTACCCGATAGCGCTGCGTGTCCGAGTAGGAAAACGTCCTGCCCTGAAGCAGCTTGTCATCCGAGAAGTCCAGACCGTCGACGAGCACGCCCGTCCCAAAAGATGCCTGTTCTACTTCCGCGAAATAGTTTTGCGGATTTTTGTTCAGCACCATTTTTCCCACAGGCAAAAATGGGAACTGATCCTCCGGCCACAGCTTCGTCGGATCGAGCGGGTCAAAATCCAGCTCGGGATGCTCGTCGTCGCTCATGATTTGCACGCACATTTCCCACTCCGGGTAGTTCCCTTGCTCAATCGCTTCATACAAGTCCTGTGTCGCGTGATTGAAGTTTTTCCCCTGTATTTCTTCTGCTTCCTTCTGCGTCAAGTTTTTGATTCCTTGCGAAAGCGGCTGCCAATGGTACTTGACCAAAACACCCTCGCCCGCCTGGTTGACCCATTTGTATGTATTGACGCCAGAGCCTTGCATTTGCCTGTAGTTCGCCGGGATGCCCCACGGTGAAAAGAGAAACGTAATCATGTGCATCGCTTCCGGCGTGTTGGAAATAAAGTCGAAAATCCGCTCCACATCCTGAATATTCGTCACCGGGTCCGGCTTGAAGGCGTGAACGAGGTCAGGGAATTTCATCGCATCGCGGATAAAAAATACTTTCAAATTGTTTCCGACCAAGTCCCAGTTGCCATCTTCCGTGTAAAACTTCACGGCAAACCCGCGCGGATCGCGCAATGTCTCTGGCGAGTGCGCACCGTGGATAACCGTGGAAAAGCGCACGAATACCGGAGTCTGCTTCCCGCGTTCCGCAAACAGCTTCGCTCTCGTGTACTTGGCGATCGGTTCACCCCCGACTGTTCCGTACGCTTCGAAGTATCCATGCGCTCCGGCACCGCGCCCGTGCACGACACGCTCCGGGATTCTCTCCCGATCAAAATGCGTGATTTTTTCCAGAAAATCGTAGTTTTCCAGAACAGTAGGGCCGCGGTTCCCGACGGTTCGCATGTTTTGATTGTCGGTAATCGGATGACCTTGGCGGTTCGTAAGCAGCTCCTCTTCCGTTGCTTTGCCTGACGTGGCCTGGTTGTCTTTTTCCATGTTCATCCTCCCTGTCCAAATTCTCGCTCGTTCATGAGAATGGTTTCCGAACCAGGGAGTCTTTATGCGGGAACAAGCAGAGAAAAGCGGGAATTAACGGGAGGCTTCGTAGGCGAGATCGCTGCGTAACACGGGCACGGTCTGGCTGTGGTTCCATTGAGCAGCAAGGGTGACATCCTCTGTAAATCCCCTCGCGGCAAGCTCTCAGCCCGAGCCGCAGTCGTACAGCATGGCGACGGCAAAACGATCTTGCTCCCTTCTGGAAGCGTCATCAGACAGGACGGAGATAAAGAAAGCGGCTCGCCGCGTTTGCCCGCGAGCAAGGCGCCTTGCTTTTGTGCATAAACGGCCGCTGTCTCGTCTCTCGTGCGATACGGATAGACGACTCCGCCTCGCCCGCACACGATGTCAACGCAGGTCGTAAACGAAAGCACATCAATGATTACTAGAATATCAGAGTGGCCCGCCAGCTCCTCCACCCCGTCATATCCCCATTCGAAACGCGCCGAATAGTCTAATTGCTTGAATATGGAAGCTTCTTTCAACATTTCCACCGCTTTCTATCAGAAATGGTTACTCGTCCCATTACGTTCGCCGTTACAAAAGGAGACAAGACGTAATATTGTATATTGTCCCATCAGTTAAGATTGAAGAATGGAGTGATCTGGGATGTCTGAAATGGAGTTTGCAAGCACACACGACAGAGATGGAGGCCATCATCGCAGAACGACGGTGAGAACAACAGGTATTTTGCAAAACAACCTGAACGTTGCTCTTACCGCTCACATCGACTTGGTCAACCTCAACGACGAACCTGTAGAGGTGCGTGTGCAAGTATTGAACTGGGGCGATGCTGTCACACAAACCAATCCAGTAGGTACACTTCTCGACGTAACACAAACCCTTGCAGCCAACACTCGTATTGCCTTGAACGCAACTGTTGTTGCGACCAACCACTACGAAGTGCGCCTGATTGTCGGCCGTAACGGCAACGCCGAGAATGTCCTTCTGACAACTTACGGACGTACGTCTGTCGGCGGCGGTCAAGTAGTTGGCTTGTCTGTGCTTCCTAGCCAGCTGCTTACTGTAGAAATCGACAGCCACTGTCTGTAATTGTCGCACCCTTTTCCCAAAGAACTATGGTAGTTGCCATAGTTCTTTTTTATTTTTCGATCCGTTTATACCAATGCGGAGTGCGCCGTTCGAAAGCATCGTACTCTTCGACGATAAGATTGACCCGCGCGATCATGTCCGGCAGCTGCTCGGGCACAACTCGCTTGGTCCAGATGATGGAGGAAAAAACGGTCATTGCCGTATAGACGTTGAACAAGGTCCAAAATTCGTCCGGAATTTCCTGATGATTCCAATACCCGGCCAACTGACCGTTGCAAAACGGAACGCTCACTTCTTTGCTGAAAAAAACCAGCTTCACAAACTCGTGAACCGGATCGCCCCAATCGTAGCGATTAAAGTCGATCACCCCGGCATAAGTGCCATCGCGGACAATCAGGTTGCCGACATGGAAGTCGTCATGCAAAAACTGGTTCGGCCGTCCTTCCAGACAGGCCAAGTGCCGCTCAATGTAAGCCAAGATTTTGTCTCCGTACGGAAGCGGTGGCGAGAACGTTTGATACGCCTCGACGTACCTGCGATGCTTTTGCACGCATCGGTCTATCCAAGGCGGGATCGCCGCTGGAGCCGCAAGCTGATGCATGGCTGCCAAATCCTGCCCCGCCAAAAATCCTGTCTGCTGCTGTTCGCTTTCCGTGTAAAAAGGCAAGCGATCTCTGGCATCCTCGCCCTCGATGTAACTCACGAGCATGTAGCAAATCCCCAGCTCTTTTCGCACGCCAAAAGCAAGCGGCTTGGAAGCCCGGATCGGATACGACGCAAGCGACTGCAAGACAGCAAATTCCTGCGCTTTTTGCTCAGCCTGCTGCTCGCTTGCGACTCGGAGCACCACAGTACGCCCTTCTGGCAAATCGACACGGTATTTTTTGTCTGCGGAATGTCCTTTTTTGATTTCGTTCACGCTCACAGCCTGTTGCAGCAGCGGAACGGCCTTTTGCAGCGATTCCAACCATTCTTCCATCTTGTTCCCTCCCCGTTCTTGCTTGAAAGACAGCATTCTCGATTATACGGGAGAACAAGCGTGTATGGGTAGAGAAAAAAGACGCCGGGATGCATCTCCCAACGCCTTGTCTTTTCGTTATCGTTATCGGGCTGTCCAACCGCCGTCAATGACCAATTCCGTGCCTGTTACGAAGCTGGATTCATCAGAAGCGAGATACAGGACACCATAAGCGATATCTTCCGGTTGCCCAATCGCGGCAACGGCGTTCCCCTTTCAAACATTTGTCCAGCCCCGTGATCGAGCGCTTCCTGAATCATCGGCGTCACGATAATTCCCGGGTGAACGGAATTGACGCGGATGTTGTCTGGGACAAGCTCGACAGCAGACGCTTTGGCAAGCGAGCGAAGCGCTCCTTTTGCCGCCGTATACGCATTCGTGTAGTTCAGGGCAACCAAGCCAGCGATGGACGAGATGTGAATGACCGAGCCGCCGCCCGCTTTCTTCATTTCTGGCACCGCGTATTTCATCCCGAGCATGCAGCCTGTCAAGTTGATGCTCATCACTTTGTTCCACTGCTCCACGTCGAACTGTTCCAGTTTTTGATCCGTACTGACGCCAGCGTTGTTGACCAGTACGTCTACTTTGCCAAAAGTGGCGACTGCTTTTTCCACGACCTGTGGCTCGAACACGACATGCCGTACACACCGAAATTCATGGCGACGAATTTGCTCGTCATGGCTACCAAAGGAGCTTATGTAAACAATCCGTTTCTGTAATTCGTTCCCGCAGACACAAAAAAGAAACTGCCCACTCAGGACAGTTTCTTTTATAAAGGAGGTTTACAGTTTTGTTACGTTCTCAGCTTGTGGGCCACGGTTGCCAGTTACGATGTTGAACTGAACGCGTTGACCTTCTTCCAAAGTTTTGAAGCCGTCACCTTGGATTGCGCTGTAGTGTACGAAAACGTCGTCTCCGCCTTCTACTTGAATAAAGCCATAACCTTTTTCTGCGTTAAACCATTTAACTGTTCCGTTCGATTGCATGTAAAAAAACCTCCAAAAGTCAATTTGAATATGCAGTCATATTTACCGAGGCAAATAAAGCTCACATATCATGAAGAAATACTCCAACATCTGATTGCAATACGCCTTCATGATATGTGAATTTATTCTACTTCGACAATATGAAAGTGTCATAGGACGGAACTGCCATGTTAAAACCAAAACTTTTTGAAAACCTAAAACGACGAAAGCCCTTCCTCTCTCCCATCCTTGCGGCTCCGATGACCGCGCCAGTGTGAATCGGGAATCCAAAAACGTTATCCATCAGCATCATTATGCACCTCGATGAATTAGGCTTAATTATTCAAGTAATACTATCATTCTATCATACAAATACGCTATAATCAACTATTTAGATGCTACACGGCCCGTTTCTCACCTGATACACTAAGGTTCTGGAGGGATGATTCATGTCAAAAGAAGTGTATACAAAGCAAGAAATCAAGCAACTTTTGGAAAAGGGTACTCCGATTTTGTTCCTTGATGTTCGCGACGAAGCCAAATTTCAGACAGGCAGTGTGGAAAGCAAATTCGCTGACACGCGAAATGTTCCTTACGTGCACATGCTTGCGCAAGACGCCAAACTATTAGATGAAGAAACAGAACGGGCCGTCAAAGAAAGACAGATCATCACTGTATGCACAACGGGAAATAAAGCCCAAAAAGCGGCAGCTTTGCTGCGCGAGCACGGATATGAGGCAAAAGCGCTGCTCGGCGGATTGACAGCGTGGAAGGACGACGAAGACGAAGCGAAATAAACGCACTAGCACCAACGTTTCCAGCAGATTGGCAGATATTACTCCTTTATTTCGGGCGGGATGGTCTGATATTCTGGGTCATGCCAAACCAATACGCCGAAACTTCCTCACGAATGGAAGTGCGGGGGATCTTTTACGCGGGTCAACAAAACCCGCTATGGGGTGAATCGCTCGAAGGAGCGTAGGGTTGTTTCCTCAACCCGAATCCGACAACTAACCTCGTAGGCCAAAAAAAGGAGACGATGTGAATATGAAACGTTTTGGAGCTACTGCCATCGCCATGACTCTGGGATTGGGCTTGGCCTTGACCGGATTTACTACTTCTGCTTCTGCTGCAACTTCCGCAAACTGCCCGTTGAAAAACGGTAACAGTACACCATATCAATTTTCCTATCAATGGATTCCATATGCGGGACAATTGCCTTTTGCATCCAATGCCCAGCAAAACCAGGTTGTTGTTCCACCAGTAAAGCAAGTACCTGTTCAGCAGCAGCCAGTGCAAAAGCCCGTACAAAAACCAGCGCAAACAGCACCGCAAGCACCTGCGCAACCAGTTGCAACTACACCTGCGGCTCCAACCGGACAAGCTGACCAGGCTAAAACAGGAGATTTCGCCAAGCAAGTCGCTGATCTCGTCAATCAGGAACGCGCCAAAGCAGGACTGGCTCCCGTGACGATGGACGCTTCTTTGTCCAAAGTGGCACTTGCAAAAGCAGCGGACATGTCGAACAACAACTACTTCGACCATACAAGCCCTACGTACGGTTCGCCATTTGACATGATGAAGCAGTTTGGCATCTCTTATATGACTGCGGGCGAGAACATCGCCATGGGTCAACGCAGCCCTGAAGAAGTCATGACGCAATGGATGAACAGTGATGGCCACCGCAAAAACATTATGAACCCGGCCTTTACCAAAATCGGTGTCGGATACACGAACGGCTACTGGGTTCAAGAATTTATCGGATAAAACAATCGTTTCACACGAAAGCCGGGTTTCTCTTCGCACAAAGAGACCCGGCTTTTCTCGTGTGGAGCTAGCCTTGCTCCGTATTTGCCGCGTTTTTCGCTTCGGGGGTGCAGCCGCAACCTTTCTGCTCGTCAAACAGAGCGACATCCTTTTGGTTCATCTTCTGTTTGGTCGGATAGGCAGAAACTTGTTGCAGTTCGGCATTGACATCAGATGATTGCTTCATCGTATGGCCCCCTCGCCGCTATTTGGATAGTTTGTGGTACATCGGTAGTATGCGCGTGAAAGCAGCAAATACATGCCTGCCGATCGCTGGAAAACAGACGAAGCTTGCTCAGAGCTGTTGCCGTTTAGGAACTGCGCTTTTACTTGCTGAGAATATGCTCCAGGTCTTTCAGCGCTGCGGCTGCCGCTGCTACAGGGTCTGACTTCCCGCCGACCACCATCAGCTCTCCCATCACATCGGTTTCTACCCGAATCGCCTTCGTAGTGCCTTTTACACGGGCAAAAGGGTGGCTTGCTTCAACCGCTTTCAATTCTACAGCCGCTTGAATCCCGTCCGCAGTCAGCCTGATCGTCCCGACCAGCTTGGGCACACGCCTGCTTTGTTTCCACTCCGCTATTTGTTCCACTGTCACCTCGCGCACGCTGGCCCGCGGGATGTCGGACAGCTTGATTGGAGCAGCGAACGCAGCATTGGCCAAAATCGTCAGCTTGGATGCGGTGTCAAAGCCTTCGATGTCATATGTCGGGTCAGGCTCTGCGATTCCCATCGCTTGCGCCCGCCGGATCGCCTCTTCGCTGCTGATCCCTTCTTCCATCATGCTCGTCAGCACAAAATTGGTCGTTCCGGTAAAAATGCCTTCTACGTGCCTGATTTCACAGCCAGCCAAATTGTAGGTGAACAGGTCGATGGTCGGCAAAGCCGCCGCAGTCGCCCCGCTGATTTTCAACTGGACGCCTTGCTCTTTTGCCAAAGCGGACAAGCCGCTGTAATCGACGACGAGCGCACCTTTTGACACGGCAATGGCGTGCATTCCTTTTGTAAGCGCCTGGCGGATAAAGCCAAGGCTCGCTCCTCCCGTTTGGACATCGGACGGCCCGGCTTCGATCAAGATGTCCGCTTCTGTTTGCGCCAACCATGCTTCGGCGTTCCATGCCGAATCAGCCGCTTTCTTTTCTTGCGCAAATGCGTTCAAGCCCTCTTCCGCAAGTCCATGCGGATCGTATAAGCCGCCAATTGAGCGGGCGACGCCGACAAGCCTGACGTCAGCCTGGTACAACTGGCGGTAACGGTCCTTACGTTCTTGCAGCAGTCGCGCGATTTGCTTGCCTACGGTTCCGAATCCTGTTAATACGATGTTCCAACGCTTCATTTGTCATTCTCCTTGTTGTCGCAAAACATCAAGCGCTTGTCATGCTTGTCGGTAGACGTCTCTTCTGTATGCCAGGATCGCGTTGGCGTCTTTTGGCCTGAGCTGTTTGCCCGTTTTCGCAGAGTACAGTGCTTCTACATGATCGATGAACAAAATTCCTTCCAGATGATCCAGCTCATGCTGAAGACAACGCGCGAAAAAATCCTCTGCCTCAAAGACGTGCTTCTCGCCGCTGCGCGTCTCTGTCCGCACTTTTACAGAGCGTGCCCGACTCACGATCCCGATCACCCCCGGAATCGACAGGCAAGCTTCTGGACCTATCTGAACGCCGCTCACGTCCACAATCTCCGGGTTGATCAGCTCGACCAGGCCGCTGCCGCAATCCAGCACAACCAGCCGCTGCAAAACGCCGATTTGCACAGCCGACAATCCGGCCCGTCCTTTTTTGGCGTACAGCGTATGCTTCATGTCTTGCAAAATCGTTTCTGTCTGGGGAGTCATGGATGTCACTTTTCTCGACCTGTCGCGCAAAATCGGATTCCCTAATAGAACGATACTCCGTTCTGCCATCGGTACAATCCCTCCTGCCCCTCTATGTGTTTACAACGTAGCAAACGTTTTTACCCATTGTCAAAAGAATCCGTTCAAAAATCTGAAAAATCCCTGCCTGCTAGATGACAAATGCATGTAGATGCGCTATCTTTATTGTTGATGATAAACAGATGTTCCAAAGGAAGAGGGAGGCTACCATGCATTCACTGGCATCACAGCTGAATGAGACGATTCAGCGGGAAAATCCACACGTTTTTGAGATGATGTCCAACATCGGCAAGCTGATTTACTTTCCAAAAGAAGGAATTCTGAGCCAATCGGCTGAAGCGAAAGCAAAAGCGAAAAAATACAATGCAACAATCGGGATCGCCCTGGAAAACGGCCAACCGATGCACCTGAAAGTGATTCAAGACAATCTGTCGGCCTATGCGCCAAAAGATTTGTACGAGTACGCTCCTCCCGCCGGAAAGCCTGAGCTGCGTGCAGCATGGCGGCAAAAAATGATGGAGGAACAGCCTTCGCTGGCGAACCTGACGTTCAGCAATCCGATTGTCACCAACGCTTTGACCCACGGCCTGAGCGTGGTTGCAGACCTGTTTGCGGACAACGGCGACAGCGTCATCATCCCGGACAAAAACTGGGAAAACTACGAGCTGACTTTCTCCATCCGTCGCGGTGCTGAAATGGTCTACTATCCATTGTATAACGATGAGATGAAGTTTAATGCCTCCGGATTGCGTGAAGCGATTTTGGCGCAAAAAGATAAAGGAAAAGCGATTGTCGTCCTGAACTTCCCGAACAACCCGACAGGGTACACGCCAGGGGCAGAAGAAGGCCGTCAAATCGTGGCAGCGCTCAAAGAAGGAGCAGAAGCGGGCATCAACATCGTAGCCGTAACAGACGATGCGTACTTTGGCCTGTTCTTCGAAGACTCCATGCACGAGTCGCTGTTCCCTAGCCTGGCAAACGTACATCCGCGCATCCTCCCTATTAAAGTAGATGGCGCGACCAAAGAAGAATACGTTTGGGGCTTCCGCGTCGGCTTTATCACATATGCAGCTCCTTCCAGCGACCTGCTCGCCGCGCTGGAGCAAAAAACATTGGGCATTATCCGCGCAACCATTTCCAGCGGATCTCACCCATCGCAAACATTCGTCCTGCAAGCTCTCACCTCTCCTGAGTTCAAGGCACAAAAACAGGAGAAGCTGGAAATCATGAGAGGCCGCGCCAACCGCGTGAAGCAACTGCTCGACAGCGGCAAATTCGACGACGCTTGGGGCTACTATCCGTTCAACTCCGGTTACTTCATGTGCCTCAAGCTGAAAACCGTCGAAGCGGAAGCATTGCGCCAGCACTTGCTGGAACAGTACGGCGTAGGTACGATCGCTCTCGGCCAAACCGATCTGCGCATCGCTTTCTCTTGCATCGAAGAGGACAACATCGACGATCTGTTCCAATTGATCTACAGCGGCGTCAAAGACTTGGAAAAAGCAGTGGCAAAATAAGCACAAAAAGCGTTTTGGCCCCCTAGCCAAAGCGCTTTTTTCTTGTCCGCCGCGATGTTTCTGCTGTTTTTCCACGAGCGTCACCAGCCCGATGAACGGAAAGCCTGACGCGTAAATCCAGTCTAGGATCGAAAAGCTCGCGCCGCCAATCACGGCTCGACGACTCCGCCCAGCTAGGTCAACCCCTGCCGCGGCTTATTCATATTTTTCAACAAACTGAATCATCCCTCTATTCTCGTCTCGGTACGCCGAATCCGCTGCGTTCCTACAAAAATCGAGGCAAGCACCAGAACCATCCCGACCCCATGCATCCACGTAAACGCTTCGTTCAAAAACAGCACGGCAACGAGCGCTGCGCTAATCGGCATCATTCCGGTAAACAAGCCAGCCTTGGATGCCTCCACCTTCGCCACTCCGTTGTACCAGAGGAAGAACGAGAGCACACTCGCCGTAACCGCGTAATAAAGCAACAGCCACCATATATGGGCCGGTACGGCTCCCCAATCGAAGCGAACCGCCTCCCAGATCGCAAACGGCAAAAACATGACAAAGCTGATGGCGTTGATCGCGGCGGTCATCTGAAACGGGGTAATTTTGCCTGACAAGCGCTTGGCAAAAATCGTGAACAGCGCTTCGCTGACGACAGCCAAAAACACAAGCAGGTTGCCCAGCATACTCGCCAGCGATTGCTCCTGTGCTCCTCCCGTAAACGTAATCAGGCTGATTCCGCCCACGGAAAGGGCAATCGCCAGCATGTTGTTCAGTTGAAGCTTTTCCTTGAGAATCCAGAAGGAAAACAGAGCGATGCAGGCTGGAACCGTGCTCGTAATAATCCCTGCGGCTGTAGCGGTCGTCCACTGCACGCCGTACAACATGCAAACACTGAACAGAAAGACGCCGAAAAACGACTGCCAGAACAGGACGCTCCCCTCTTCCTTGCTCCAGGACGACTTCCACTCGCCGCGCCAAAAGAGCAACGGCAGCAAAATCGCGATCGCAATCAGGAACCGCAACTCGGAAAACAGGAAAACGGGCACGTGCGAAACCATTTCTTTACCGATGGAAATGTTCATTCCTACCAATGCCATTGATAGGGCCAACTGAATGTAGGCGAACAGCATGGGGTAATTCTTTCCTCCTCTCGTGCTCCTACTACTGTTCCATCCACACGTGCCGAAATCCTCTCCATTATCCTGCGTGTGGCAGTTGTTTTTTCGCAGGTTCACTCACCCGTTTTTTCTCGGCAGCTCCTACGAGCAGAGCGCCAAACGGCAGTCTTCCCAGCCCGTACGACAGGAAAAACGAAACAGCGGCGCACAGGACAAAAACGACCAGACTGCCGATCACTCCCGTGTGAAACAAACCGATGCCGCGCACGGCTTTCATAAGGTAAGTCAAGACCAGCGCGTGCATCAAATAAGCGCCGTACGAATACTTGCCGACAAGACTGAGCCAATGCGTCACAGCCAATTGCTTTTTCCCGATCAAGAGCGCCAAGCCGTAAACGCCAAGAAGCGACGCCACCGTATACAAAAACATGGACGGCTTGAGCGATGTCGCCACATTTAGGCTGATGCTTCCGCTGGCAAACACCTGAAGCAGCTCGTAGCCAATCCAGCCGTACAACAGGCAAAACGCTGCCGCAATCCACATCCAGCGCTTGCCGATCCATGCGCGGAAAGCAGGCAAAGCCACAGCTGCCACGCCGCCCAACAAAAAGTAAAAGAAGTAGTAGAACGCGTTGCGGTCGCGATACTTGATCATATACAGCTCAAGCGGCCCACCGCCAAAGTCGGCCATATGCGCCGGAATGTAGCGAGCCGAAAACCACATCAGACCGCCGTATACGAAAGCAAGCAAGGCGCCGACCACGACAAACCGGGTGCGATTCACGACGAGACGATGCAAAAAGCGAAACAGCTTTTGCCACAGCGGATAAAGCAAATAAAACTGGAAGATCATGACGACAAACCATAAATGGTAGGAGGAGGTTCCCGTCACGAGGTTTTTGATCACCGTCCGGAAAAAGCTGCTCTCCCATCCTTGCGGCCATGTTTGCAGAGACATGTAAACCGCCGACCAGATCCCGTATGGCACCAAAATTTCCGTTACCCGCTTGCGCATAAAGCCGATGTAGTTCACCTTTTCACAATAGTTGTAAAATAACACCAACCCCGTGATGAAAATAAAGGCCGGAACGGCGAATTTTAGCAAGTGAAACAACATTCCGTATACGATAGCCGTCTGTTCGCTCAAGCCCTGCTCTCTGATAAAAATGCCGATGACGTGTTGATAGACGACAGCGAGAAAGGCAAAGCCGCGAATGAGATCCAGTTCGGCTATGCGTTCTTTGCGACTCATGAAACTACCAGATCCTTCCTGTATGATTAACAAGTGTCATCCTATCATCATAACCATCCCGCCTGCGCCAAGCAAGTCCGCATACGGGGTACTCGTCTGGTTAAAAAAGCCTATGTTTATCCCGCTTTTGGCCTTCGCGCACACAAAAAAACCGACGTCGTGGCGTGACATCGGTCTTTTAGCACATGTCCTATCTTAGTTTGTTTGTACTTCTGCCTCAGGCAAGCCGCCAGGGACGGAAATCAGACCGGGCCGCCGGATGAAAGCCTTGATCTTTGTTTCCACTTCCAGCTCGGAAAATACTTGGTCCCAGTTTTCGCGCACGGCTGCAAACTCCTTCGGGTATTTCCGGTGAAACTCCCGGCCGAAATTGACAATGTCTGCCTTGAACTCTTTTTGTACCTGGGAGAGGGCCAGCCTGATTCTCGTCTGGATGTCTTCGCGCATCCCTTCCTCTGCCCGGGCAATTTGCTCCGGAGTGTTCAAGGTCAGCTTTGTGCCATTTTGCACAATGTCTCCCTCTGTTTCAATATCGACGAGCATCTTCCATTTCCCGTTTTCAATCAGCGGTGTCAATTTGGTCTTTTCCCGAATCGGGTTTAGTGACACGAAGCCTCGCTCGTCTTTGATCTTGATCGTGACTGTCGTGCTCGATACCTCGTCTCTGAGCCATAGCACCCCTCGCGTCGTCCGGTCGGACAAAGCGCCGATCATTTTGCCGTTTTTGAACACGGCTGTGCCAAACAAATACGGATTGGTCGCTTGCGGACGCTCTTTTTTCGGCGGCTTCATCATGTCAATCATCGGCAAGGCGGCCGCATTCGTCGGACTTGCAAACATTTTCTGCAAATCGAGCAGCGTGACTTCAAGCCCGACCTCCAGTTCGGACAGCTTGCGCACGACTTCCGCCGAATAGCGTTCGAGCGGCGGCATAATCTTCAGCAGCTCGCTTGCTTTTCCTTTGCTTACATACATAAAAGCCCGGTTGCGCGGTTCCGGGTGGCGGGCGTAATAGTCGATATACTCTTCCAAGCCGTGCCTGGCCAGCTCTTGTCCGTAAATGTACACCTTGCAGTGGCCCCAGAACACCTTTCGCGGTATTTTTAGCTGCACTTTGGACATCGCGTCGGCAATATTGACGCCTTCCGCAGAACGGATCAGCGTCATCGCTTCGTTTGCTCCTCCATCCCCGCCGCTGAGTGAGCGCGGAACGAATACTTGCACAGACAGCTCCACAGCGCGATCCGATACGAAGTCCATTGCGACTGCTGTCACGAGCGCCACATCATTGATTTCGACGCGGTCCCAGCAGCCGCCAAGACAGGCACAGCATAGCCAAAGAACGAGGGCAAGCCGCTTCTTCATCGGCTGTTTTCTCCTTGCGTAGAAGAGATCAGCTTCTGCAGCGGCCAAACAAAGCTTTGAACCCCGCGGGCATACAGCATCAAATCGGGCTGCTCCTTTACGTCCAGCGAGAACGGCATCGGCATCGAGTTTTCGCGAAAGCGCGCTGCGGCTGTCTGTAACAGCCACGGCTCATGATACACGTCGGCGTAGTGCAGTTGGTTCGTGCGCTTGCACTGACAATAGAGCGTGTAGCGTTCCGTCAGCCAGTGCTCCAGCGTTCCCGACCGTGCTAGTATTGGCTCCGACACAGGCCAGTAGCTGCCGTGGAACACCGGCGAAGCGCCGCGAGCGGATAGGCGCCGGGACTGAAAATCGATCTGATTTTGCTCGGCGCGAAAGTCCATCCGCGCAGGATAATAAGGCAGCCGATACCAGTATTTGGCGATTTTTGTCACAAGCAGATGGGATGTGTCCAGAGACAAAAAGTAGACGCCCGCTTTCTCGCCTGCTTTCACATACGTTCGCACATTGATTTCGGGGAAGGAAGTGACGTACGGAACAGGGAACAGGCGACGGAGCCGCACTCCGGTCAGCAGAAAAGGAATGACGCTAATCCAGGCATGCCCACCGTATGTATCCAGTTCGAGGCCCGCCGGAATCAGGCTGCGCACCTGGTCGGGCGAGACAGCCCAGTGAGCGAACAGCAAATGCTCCCACGTCTGCGTCATCATCCAGCCTTTATGCTGTCGTTGTTCCTTGATCGGAATGATTCCCTGACTCATGCGAACCCCTCCCCAATTCCGTTTGCTCTTGCCTATATGCCGCTTTCCGCCGTTTCCGCAGACGTCTGGAAGGCAAGCGGTACTTTCGTCACTTTGCTCGTCAGCTCATCCAGGGCTACGAGATCGTCTGACGTCACTTCTTTTAAAGAGGTTTTCCCCATGGCAAGCAGCGCGATTTCCATTTCATCCACAAAAGCAAGCAAAAAATTCGTCAAATACTTGGCAGCCTGCTCCGGGTCGAATTTGTCCTTGAGCTTCCCCGGATAGTTCGTCAGCTCAGTCGGCGGCTCCCAGGGAATCGCCTTTGTCACCTGATCATGCGTCATCGCCCAGAGCATCGCCGTTCCCATGAAAATGCCGTCTGCCCCCAGCGCGATTGCCTTCAGACACTCGCCCGGAGTCGTATAGCCGCCGCCCGAGAGCAGTGTAATCTGGTCTTTGACCCCGCGCTCTTTCAAATAGTGAATCGCCCGGCTAAGCGCGTAAATCGTCGGCAAACCGAAGTCGTCCTCCAAAATCGGCGGGCCGCCCTTTGTCCCTGCCTGCCCACCATCAATACTGATAAAATCAACCCCAGCCTGGATGGAGATTTCCAAGTCTTGCTCCAGGACAGCGCTTGCGCATATTTTCACGCCAATCGGAATCCCGTCTGTCATCGTGCGCAGCTTGTCGACCAGCTTGCGCAAGTCTTCCGGGCTGTTGACTTCAGGCTGCCGGGACGGGATGACGACCATTTCTTCTCCCTCGACGCCCATCAATTGGCTGGCTTTGCCCGTGATGTACTCGCAAGGAATGAAGCTGGCTGCGGCTGCGGTCGCTCCTTGTCCGAAATGAATCTCAATCGCATCCGCCTGCCGCAATATTTCCGGTTCCTTGGACCATTTTCCCGAGTTGTACTGAATGATGAGGTGCTTGGCGTATTTGCGCTCCTCCGGCAAAAGCGGCCCTTCTCCCGTATTGCTCAACGATCCCGCTGCCGCCGCTCCTTTTGCCATGGCAATCTTTACACTTTCGCTGATCCCGATGCCAAATCCCATTGCTCCGGGCATCAAGGGGATATCCAATGTTAGCGGTCTTTTTGCCTTTGGGCCAATCGTCAGCTTCATGTCGACCTCGGCATCTTCATCAGCCGGCAGCACCGCCAGCTGGGCCGGAGAAAAAATCAAGCCATCAAAGTTGAGAAACTTGCGCGGACTGCCAAAAGGCCGCTCAATCGCTTGCCCTGTCGTCGCCCGCAGGCTGTTTTCCAGGACGTAGCGCGGGCTGACTTTGGTCAAGGCCGATACCATTTCAAAAATATTTTCCGGGTAGCGATCCGACATCAACCTTTTCATAAAGCGGCCGAGCAACCACTGTACCAGCGGGCGAAACGTGACAATTCCAAGAAGCGTAAACAAGATGCCTGCGACCAGCGTGCCAACAAAGGAGCCTATGAGAAAATCCAGCCACCTCCCACCCACTTCATCCACCTCCTGCGAGATTTGGTACGTTGCGTGGTACATGCTCGTTTGCTACTTTTCCGCTTTTCCATGCTCATCGGTTGAGCCAGCAGGTCGGGAAATCAGTCCGGGTCGGCGGACAGCGGCCTGAACCTGTATGTTCACATCAATTTGCGGGTAGAGCACGTCCCACATCGGTTTCGCTTGCTCCCACTCCTGCGGATACTTCCGGTGAAAAACAGCGGCAAAATTGCCCGCGTCCGCGTCAAACTCCTTTTGCAAATGAAAGAGAGCAAGCCTGATGCGCGACTTGATTTCGTCGTTGACCGATTTCTGCACGAGCGCGATGCTGCTCGGCTCCATCATGTTCAGCTTCGTCGCGTTTTCCACGATGTCGCCTTCCGTATCAATTTTGACCAAAATCGACCACTTTCCATTCGCAATGCGCGGAATCAGCTTGGTCGTCGCCCGAATCGGTACGACAGAGACAAGCCCTTGTCCCTCTGGCAGGTCTACGCTGATGGATGCCCGGGTGATTTCATTGCGCAGCCAGAGCAGCCCCCTCGTAGCTTTCGATGTCAAGACTCCTGCCAGCTTGTCCTGTTTAAAAATGGCGGTTCCGAGCAGCGGCGTGTTTTTCTGGATTTGCTCCTTGTCTTTCAATTTGTTCCCTTCCTGTATATAGGGAATGGCTACTGCTTGCGCCTCGCTTTTGAGCATGTTGCGAAAGTCGATCAAGGTTACAGGCATGCCGATATGCAGGCTCGCGTATTCGCGCAACGCTTCTGCTGTAGAGCGCTCCAGGACGCTTTCGATTCCGAGTGTCTCGACTGCTTTTCCTTTTGATATGTACAAATAGGCACGATTGCGTGGTTCAGGATGACGCACGAGAAAATCAATATGATCGGCTATCCCTTCCCGGGCGATCTCTTCGCCGAACAAATAAATTTTGCAGTGCCCCCAGAACACTTTGCGAGAGAGCTTCGCCTGCACTTTGGACATCGCGTCGGCAATATTGATTCCTTTTCCGCTCAGAACCGTGGTCAGCTCCCTGGTCGAGCTGCCCGTCGGCACTCCCAGCCCGCCTCCTCCCACTTCTTTTGGAATAAACACTTGGATGCTCAGGTCGATTTCGTCTTTTCCCGCCTTGTCCACAGCAGCAGCGGTAATGATTGCGAGGTCGTTGACTTCCGTCCGATCCCAGCATCCGCCAAGCAGCGCACAGGAAACCAGCAAAACCAGAACGACTCCTCTCATCCTGACGGAACCTCCTTCGCTTTGCTGCGCTTTCCACGCACGATTGCATAAAGCAGCAGGCAGCCCGGCCAGAAGCAGAAAGACCACGCGAGGATGGCGGGAATCGCAATCAGGGTGATCGCCCCCAGCTCCGCGAAGCTGGGGATTCCCCAAAAGCTGAACAGCACGATCAAAAAACCGATCGGCCAAATAAGCGGCTGGTAACAGGTGAGATTCAGGCATTGGGCTGTTCCCAGTACCGTCGCGTAGTAAAACATCGACACTTTGATAAAGGCGCCGATCACCCAGATCGCCATGACAGCCGATTCCATGTTCTCAAAAAAATCGGCAATACTCACATATCTGGCGGTATCCATGATCGGAAACAAAATATTCGGCAAAGCATCCCCCATCAAAAACAGCGTGACCAAATTGACGATAGTCATGGTAATCATCGCTCCTGCCACAGTCCACACCGCAGCTTTTGTTCCCTGCGGGCGATTGGCGAGCACCGGCAACAAGTACGAAATCAAAAACACTTCGCTGTACCAGCCGAGCGGCGTTTCCTTCAAAAAAATCGCGATGAAATCCGCATACTCGCGCACGATGACGCCGCTTACCTGCAACAAGACGAGCAGGTACAAAAGGCCCATGATCGCAGATGGCACCGTTCCAGCGATTGCTTTTCCTTGCTCGATAATCGTCATGCCGGGAAACCGCTTATGCAGCTGGATCGCGATAAACACGCTGAGAAAGCCGATGAGCGATGACCAAAACGGCGTGAGCCACAAATCGTTCCGGGCCGCTTGAGCCATGACGTTAGGTCCTCCAAGCATCGCGGTAGACACGAGCACGGGATAGATAATCATCCCCATCTGCAAGGCTGAAATTTTTCCCGTTTCAAGCATAGTTTCTCATCCTTCTTGCTTTTCGGTATGGGTATGGGCTTGTTCAGGTGCCATGGTCATTTGCGCTTGGCTTTGCTGTTTGCCTTTTTTGCGCAGCAGGGCCAAACCGAGCAAAAGCAGCGGACAGATCGTCTGCATGAGCGGCCCGTAAAACGGAAACGAGATTACATCGAAGCGACTTGCCTGATTGAGGTTGGGGATGGACCAGAAGCTGAGGGCAGCGATGAGGATACCGATCGGGAGCACAATCGGGCGATAATCGGCAAGCCCGAGCCATTGACTCGTTCCCAGCACAGTAGCGTAGTAAAATATTGATATTTTGACGAACATCCCGAGAATCCAGACGGTCATGACCACAGAGTCGAGATTTTCAAAGAAGTCCGCAATGCTGATGTAGCGAAAGGCAACCATGACCGGATACAAGTAATCCGCAGCCTGCGTCCCGAACACCAGCAAAATAAACAGATTGATACAGGTCAGCATCAGCGCAATTCCCAAAATCGTCAGCATCCCCGAGCGCATGCCTTTGCCCCGATCGGTCACGAAGGGCAGAAAAAAGCTCATCAGAAACGCCTCGCTGAAGTAGCCTTGCGGGATCAGTGCGCCTTTCAGCGAAGGGAGCAAGCCATGTTCCAGCATGGGAAACAGAAAATCGGGCTTCATGTCCCGGAGCAAAAAAGGCATGAGAATGAGCGGAAACATAAAGAAAAAGAAAAAGAGCTGCGCCGTCCTGCCGATCGATTCTACTCCTGCTTTCACAGCGTAGGCGCAGACGGCGATCATCGTGATAATGACGATGCTGATCGGTGTCTGCGGCAAAAAATTGCCGATGATAAACTCGGCGTACCCTCTGGCGATCAATCCTGTCATGTGGATGTAAAAAAACAGGATGAGCAGCCCGAACAGCTTTCCAGGAATCGTACCGATAATGTCGGTACTGTATTCGACGACGGATTTTTGCGGGTACAGTTTGTTCAAGGCTATGGCGGCATACACCGTTAAAAAGCCGGTCAAGGACGCCCAGGCAGGCGACAGCCACAAATCATTTTGCGCGTATTTTCCGCTATAACTCGGCACAGCTGTAACAGCCGAAGCAATGACAGCCAGGAAAATCATTTTTCCCATCTGCGCGGAAGAGATTTTTCCCTGTTCTAGCAAGCACCCCACCCTTTTTTATTCCAAGTAGTGACCCAGCGGCTCGAAAATTTCATTGATCATCGTGGTGGGTCCCGGCAAATTCGGCAAATCGAACATGGACAGCACCCAGCCGATGAAAACCAAGGCGATGAAGGTCATTTTGTCTCGCCTCGGCAAGCGCGACAGACGCGGCCACTCGATGGCAAACAGGATGCAGACGAGAGCGCTCATTCCGGCGACCAGCCCCCATTTCAAGCTGGATCTCCCCCTTTTTTCGGCCCTGGCTTCTGATTCGCTCCTTGCCTGATTTTTTGATAATCTCCCGTCAAGTGAGGGCGCGTGTTCATCATCCACCACGGCGCGCGGACGAGCGTGTCCTTCCATTCCGCGACCTTGATCGGTCCGACTGGTGTCAAGTACGGCACGCCCAGCGAGCGAATCGTGCTCAGGTGGATGACGGTCACAATAATGCCGAGCATGATTCCCAACAAGCCGAGCGATCCGGCGAGAAACATCATCGGAAAGCGCAGCAGGCGAATGGCGATGCCCGCGATATAGTGCGGAATCATAAAGGAAGCAATCCCTGTGATGGCGACCACGATGACAAACCAGCCCCGCTTGTACGGCTGCCTGACCGATGACGAGCGCCCCGACGATGCTGACAGCGGCCCCGACCTGCTTGGGCAGTCTGACCCCTGCTTCGCGCAGCGCTTCGAACGTAATTTCCATCAACAGCGCCTCGACCAAAGCCGGAAAAGGCACTGCTTCCCGGGAAGCTGCCATGCTGATCAACAGCGAGGTCGGCACCATCTCGTGATGAAACGTAATCAGGGCGACATAAAGGGACGGCAGCAAGAAGGAAATCGCGGTGAACAAATAGCGCAGCCAGCGGATCGTCGTACTCGCGAGCGAGCGCTGGTAATAATCCTCGCTGGATTGCAGCAAGGAAAACAGCGTAGTCGGTGCGATCAGCACAAACGGCGTGCCGTCTACCAAAATGGCGATGCGCCCTTCCAGCAAATTCCCGCAAGTG
The DNA here is from genome assembly GCF_013284375.2 of Brevibacillus sp. HD3.3A. NCBI lineage: Bacteria > Bacillati > Bacillota > Bacilli > Caryophanales > Paenibacillaceae > Brevibacillus > Brevibacillus sp. HD3.3A. The sequence continues at coordinate 3,042,025 of NZ_CP085874.1, read as the reverse complement.
ACATCCGGACGCTCGGTGGTCAAAATTTGCGGGAACGGCGATGCAGGATGATCTTCAATCAGTTCCTCGATGTAGCCGCTCTCCAGCACACCGTCGATTTCGATCCGGCCTAGTCTCGCCCTGACCTCTGCCACCAAGTCCTCGTCCACGATGCCTTCCATATAAGCGAGGACAACCTGGGTTTGTGTGTAGCCGCCGATTTGCATTTGCTCCATTTTCAAAGCGGGCGTCTTGATCTGCCGTCTGAGCAGCGCCGTATTGACGTGGAGCGATTCCGTAAACCCTTCGCGCGGCCCCCGGACGACCCCTTCGGCGACCGGCTCTTCGATCTGCCTTTTTTCCCATCTGGCCAAGCCAAAGGCAATCGCTCTCTCCTGCTGGTCGATCAACAGAACCGGGTTGCCGTTTGCAATCGCTTCCAGGCATTGTTCTACGGTGCTCATTTCCCGCGATTTGGTTACGGGCACCAGATTGTCCAACAGCTTTGTCAGCGGGGAATCCTTCGGCAGCTTCGTCTGCATCAGGACAGACAACACGCTGCGCTCCAGCTCCTCCTGATTCGTCAAGCCGTCGATGTAGATCGCAAGCGCCCGGATCGTGCCGCCGATGCGAAACGAGCGAAACACCACATCGGAGCAGTTGGCATACAAGTCTCTCAGCCGCTGCTCGTTGTCAGCCAGCTGCTTTTGCAAAGGCGTATGGGAAGGCGCTGTCTGCTGCTGCGTCTTCTGTTTGTGCGATCTCCACCACTTTCGCGCGTTTTCGCTCAGGCTCCCCACCCCCTTTTCAACGAAGCCGCCTCACTTTTTCCTGAGTCTCGCCTACTGTAAAATGAGTTAGAGAAATTTTGCCCCATTCGTACCACTTTTATCCTGTTTCCTTGCCCGGTGAGCCAGTTGCCTGTGCCAAAAGAAAAAACGCCCGGATCAACCGGACGTTTTGGACCGTAGCCATTTCCACAAATAGCAATAACAGGACGTCAGCACAAGCACGACAGTGATCGTCATGATAGTGTCAAAGCGCATAATAGCCTCCTTCTTTCTCCTACTCTTTTACTACGAAAAAACAGGCGATAAAGTCACGAAATCGCATCATCTTTCACGCATGTGTCTTCAAAAAGGAAAGAGCCTCGCAAGCGCGAAGCCCTTTTTTCGTTGTAGTTATTCCGTTTGGGAAGAGTGTTTTTGCCGCAATAGCAAAGCTCTTTTCCACATGTCGAGCAGCATGCCGACTGCAACCGCGATCAAGGCAGGCATGACCCAGCCAGCGCCGACGTTGTAAAAAGGCAAGGCCGCGAGCACCTGGTCCCATTGGTGGGCGACAAGCAGGGCATTCGCCAAATCTGCCAGCCCAAACACGGCAACGACGCCAACCGTTGTCATATAAACGAAAGAGGTAGCCGGGATGAACCGCTCGACCAGAGCAAGCAAAATGAGCATGATCGCAATCGGGTAAATCGCACCTAAGACAGGCACGGATACTTGCAAAATTTGTGTCAGGCCCAAGTTCGCAACCAGCATGCTCAAGACGCATAAAACCGTCACCCATCCCTTGTACGGCAAACCGCCGAACAGGCCGTGGAAATACTGACTGCAAGAAGTGACGAGCCCAATCGATACGCACAGACAGGCGACCGTAAAAATCACCCCGAGGATCAGCGTTCCGCTTGCCCCAAACAGGTGGTCCATCATGTTCGCGAGCAGTTGGGCGCCATTTTCCGCTTTTCCTAAAGAAGCGGCAGACGCGCCCATGATGCCCAGAACGACGTAAATCACTGTCAGCAAAAATCCAGCTCCAAGCCCTGCCTGAATCATGCTTGCAGACAATTTTTTCTCGTCTGTCATCCCTTTCGCCCGCAGCGTATTGGCAATGACAATCCCGAAAATGAGGGCGGCAAGCGCATCCATCGTCAAGTAGCCGTCGAGAAAGCCTTGGGCAATCGGATTTGCTCCGTATTTGCCAGTCGGCGCACCTGTCTGTCCGAGCGGAGTAACCAAGCTTTTGATGTAAATCAGCGCGATGAGCGCCAGCAAGGCAGGCGTCAGCAGCTTCCCGAACCGATCGACCAGCTTGGAAGGCGACAGACTAAACCAGAACACGATCAGAAAAAACACGACCGTGTACACGAGCAAGCTGATTTTAGAGGCAACCAGCGATTCTGGCAAAAAAGGCGCCATCCCCATCTCGAAAGCGAGACTTCCCGCGCGCGGAATGGCGAGAGCCGGCCCGATCGAGACGTAAATCAGAAACGGAAAAATAAGAGCAAAAATCGGATGGACCCGGCTCGCCAATTGGTAGAAGCTGCCTGCTTTGGCAACGGCAACTACCCCGAGAATCGGCAGACCGACAGCCGACAGGACAAAGCCCAGCAAGGAAGACCAGACGAGCGAGCCAGCCTCCTGCCCAAGGTATGGCGGGAAAATCAAATTGCCTGCTCCAAAAAACATGGAAAATAACATGAAGCTGATGAGCATCCATTCTTTTTTAGACAGTGATGTCATTGTCGAACATACTACCTCCCTTCATAATGAGAGGCATTCTATCAACTTTTTGTGCTCTGCGCCAGCCTTTCCCCATTTTTCGCAATAGCAAATGGATTGCGAGTTTTCTTTTATGGAAGGCTCTGACACTCGACTATCGGCATTTTCTGGCTGCTCAAGATATCGAACTTTTAAACGTGTCTGTTCCATCAATTTCAAAAATGATAATCGCTCATTCTCAACATGACACTAGATGTCATATTACTACGTGTATGATGAAATAAATAACTGCAAAGGAGTAGATGAACTTGAAGAGACTCGCTGGGAAAATCGCTCTCGTAACCGGAGGAAGTCGAGGGGCAGGACGAGGGATCGCCATTGAACTCGGGAAAGCCGGAGCAGTCGTTTATGTGTCCGGAAGAAGTTTGCGAGGGACTACTACAAACGGTTTTCCAGGCAGTATTGATGAAACGGTCGAGGAGATTCTGAAAAATGGTGGCGAGGCATACGCATGTCGTTGCGATCATACCCGTGATGAGGATACGCAAGCTTTGATCGAGAGAATCCGCCAGGAACAAGGACGTCTCGATATACTTGTGAATAACGTCTGGGGACTGCATGACTTGGACGTGAATTTACAACCGAAACCGTTCTGGGAATATCCGCTGAACATGTGGGATGCTATGTTTCAAAGCGGAGTACGTGCACAAATAGCGACAAACCATTATGCGATCCCGCTTATGCTGGAAGCTGATTCTGGGTTGATCGTACATACCACTTTCCGGGATCAGGATAAGTATTTAGGAACTTTCTATTACGACCTTGCCAAGAATACGATTAACCGCTCCGTGTTCGGACTCGCTCATGATCTCAAAAACACGAAAATAACGGCGGTAGCGGTCTCCCCTGGTTGGATGAGAACAGAACTGGTATTAAGAAATTTCAATACAGACGAAAATCATTGGAAGGAAGTGGAAGCTCTTAAACATACGGAGTCGCCGCATTATATTGGGCGCGCTGTGTCTGCCCTGGCAGGGGATGGCGAAGTGAAGCTTAAAAACGGACTGCTCCTGCAAGTTGGTGATCTTGCCCGGGAATACGGATTCACCGATGTTGATGGACGATTTATCCCCCCTTTTCTCATCTGATCCGTTATACAGCAGAAATCTTTCTCATCGAACGACAAATACTTGTTACCCAGAATCCACATGAAAGCCTTTTTGAAAAAAAGAACCACTTGCCCTCAGGCTTTTTCGGCCGTCGCAGCAAGCGGTTCTCTTTGCTTTTCAACGCGCTCCACGCACTCAACGCTTCCGCATCGCCAAAATACGCCTGTAAAAAGTCTGATCCTGAAGCTGCTGGAACAAAGATAGCGACGGGCGAAAATTCGCTTCGATGATCCACGGCTTGCCGTGAATGTCGATCCCCATGTCCAGGCCGATCTCCCGCAACGTCGGGTACGCCGTTCCCAACCGTTTGGCTACCGCCATGGACACTTGCCGAATTTCTCCAAGCAGATTCGGATTCGCTGCAATGTTCGACTGCTTGATCGCCGTGCGAAGCGGCAGCACTTTTCCGCGGCTGCGGGCGACGTTCGTCACGACGAAGCCCGGCCCGGCGAGTTTGGCTACCCATCCGGTAATCACCCAGGGAGAGTGTTTCCCTTTGCGCTGGATCATCACGCGGACATCAAACGGCTTTCCGTTGATGCGCCCAAGCGGAATGCGCGGTTGAAGCAGATACGTTTTCGGGCGAAACAATGATTTCGCATATTGGACAGCCTTTTCCTTGCCTTCGACTGTCCGGCGGTGCTTGCCGCTATGAATCAAATAACGGTCGTCTCCCAAATCGGTCAGCTGGATAATCCCGGCCCCGCCGCCTCCCCCGGACGGCTTCAGCATGACACGCTTGTAGTCCGCTGCGTACTCCCATAACGCTTCGGGAGAAAACAGCCGGGTTCTGGGCAAATGCTCACGCAGGAACTCATCCTGAACCATGTGCTGGTGCTTGCCCCATTTTCCTACGTTTGGCGCTTTTATGGCAATGTCTCTCCATTCGTAATGAGATGGTGCTCTTCGACTTTCGTAATGCGATTTTGTTCATCCACAAACACGACCTTCGGCACCAGCTGGTCGCATTCGCTCTCCTCGAACATGCCCATGCTTAAAATGATGACGATGTCGCCGGGGGAAAACAGATGGGCAGGCGGGCCGTTCAAACAGATTTTGCCGCTTCCTTCCGCTGCTGGCAGGGCGTATGTTTTCCAGCGCGTCGCGTTCCGCAAGCTGGTGATTTGCACAATTTCGTAAGGCTTGATGTCAGCCGCTTTCATCAGGGTTAAATCAATCGTAATGCTGCCGACGTAGTCAAGCTCGGCTTGCGTCACTGTCGCCCTGTGGATTTTGCCTTTGCACATGTGGCGTTGCATCGGATGTTCACTCCTTTTCAAACCGCTGACATCAGTCTATGTGCGAGAGAATGTCCCGGAAACCACTGGACAGCGAAAGCTTTGCTCACACCCGATAGACTGCTTGCGCCAGATCGATTCCGTAGCCGGAACACAACTTGTTGAGATCCTCCACCACCGTCTGCGTCAAGGGAATGCCATCCTGCTTATGCGCTGCCATCTTTCTCTGCTCGATTTCTCCCGGAATCAAGATTTCCGCCACGTGGGCTGCACGCGGAACTTTTTTGATCTCCCGGATATATTCGTCCATCTTTTGCAAAAATGCGTCCACAGGCAAAAAGCGCTGCACATCGATGCACAAAAAGACGTGTCCGATGTTTTGCGGATCATGCCAGTTGTCGTACAAGCTTTTGACACTGGCTCCAGCCGCAGCTCCGGTCAGCAGCCCGCATAAAATATCGATGAACATCGAAAGCCCGTAGCCTTTTGCCCCGCCGATCGGCAAAAGAGAGCCGAGCAACGCTTTATGTGGGTCATGCGTTGGCAAGCCGTCCGCGTCTATGGCCCAGTCTTGCGGGATCGTCGTCCCTGTTTTGGCTGCCAGAGCAATCTTGCCGCGCGCCGCAACACTTGTCGCCATGTCCAGCAAGTAGGCAGGTTCCTCGCCCGCAGGAATGCCGATCGCGATCGGATTCGTTCCGAAAAACGGCTGAATCCCTCCCGTTGGCGCCATCGCGGAAGGGGCATTCGAGAGGACGAGCAAAATCATGCCTGCGGCAATAGCCTTCTCGGCGTAGTACGAACAGGAACCAAAGTGATTGGAGTGCCGTACGCCGACAAATCCGATCCCGTTTTGCCGTGCCAGTTCCATCGCTTCTTCCAGAGCAGCCATCCCGACGACCGCTCCAAGCTGATTTTTGCCATCGATAAGAGAGGTCGCTCCCTGCCTGGTGACCAGCTCAGGTGGCAGCGAAAACTCGATCAGCCCCGCCTCGATCCTCTGCACGTAAATCGGCAGCCGCGACAGCCCATGGGACTCGATCCCGCGCAAATCCGCATGGACAAGCGATTCGGCTACCATTCGTGCATCCTTTTCCCTGACCCCCGCGCGAGAAAGGATGTGTGCAGCGACTTGCTCCAACCCCTGCCAATGAAAGCGTGTAGGGTTCAACTTCGCTTCCCCTCCCCGATCTCTTCGTTTTTGTCGCGTTCTGCATCTGGATATAGATATGAAACCAGCCGAGCGACCGTCACTGGCATTGACCCAAACCTGGACGAAAAGCCACCTGCACGCGGCCACCCATAAAAAAGAGAAGCCCGCTTTTGTCCAAAGGGCTTCTCCATCTGCCTGCCAGCTTATTCGTACGCTGCGACAATCGACATGATCCGGTCTTGCAGTTCCGTAAAGAAATCTTCATCCTCCACATAGCCGTTCATGATAATGGAAACGACGAGCCTCTCCCCGCTTTGCGTGGTCAAATAGCCCGACAAGCTGTTCGCACCCGTCATTGATCCGGTTTTGGCATGAATCGTTTTGGCAGCAGCCAGATCGGTCAGCCTGTTTTTCAGCGTGCCGTCCACGCCCGCGATCGGCAGCGACGCGTCAAAAGCGGCAAAAGACGTTTGCTTCGCCATCCCTTCCAGCACGGAAGCAAGGTGACGCGCCGAAATCAGGTTGTAGCGGGTTAAGCCTGAACCGTCGACCATGTCAAAATTCGTTTTGCCCCCAAACGACGCGACTGTTTCTTGCACGACTTCCGCTCCTGCCGCGGCACTTCCGGTTCCTTTTTTCACAGCGCCGATCGTCTTCAGCAGCATTTCCGCGTAAAAGTTGTCGCTCTTTTTATTCAAATAGGCGACGATATCTTTCAGCGGCAGCGAAGTAAATTCATGCCATTTGACAGCGGATGGCGGGACAGTTTGCACGATCAGCTGGCTGCCCGGAGCGAACTGAATGCCTTGGCTTGCCATCGCTTCCTGCAAAACGGTTCCCGCGTACTTGGCCGGTTCCTCTACAGGTACGCGCTCGTAGTCGCCAGGATGATCGAGCGGAAGATTTCCGGTCAGCCGAATCGTATTCGTTCCGCGGTCGCGCAGGATGGCAAACGTATTTTCCTGCCCGGCCTCTACTGTTTTCGATTCGTTGACAATCGTGACGTAGTTCGTTTTCGGCAACAGATTGAACGCGACAGCCTCGCCCGCTTGTTTCGCAGGCTTATATTCGACCATGACCGTCCCGCGATTCAGCGCCAATGCCCCGAGGGTCGGGTTGTAGTAGTAGCTTTCGTCATCCCATGCCCAGCCAAGGCCGAGCCGTTCCTTGTCAAAAAAGCTTTCGTCCAGCACGAGATTTCCGGTGACTTGCCTGATTCCTTGCTGCTTGATCCACGCTGCGATTTTCTCTATCGCGACGCCTTCCTGCACTTGCAAAGCGTTTTCGGTAGAAATGGTCGGATCGCCGTAGCCTTTGAGGTACAGATTGCCTTGCTGGACTCCGTTTTTTGTTACAGGCGCATCCCCGTACAGCTCGGTTTTGTAGACGTAATTCTCCCCGAGCTGGGACAGCGCTGCGGCCGTCGTCAGCAGCTTGAGATTGGAGGCGGGTGTGAGCAGCGCGTCCGCATCCTTTTCGTACAAAATGGCTGCGTCTCCCGTTTTGTCCAGCGACTTGACGATGACACCTGCCGTTACCCCGACTGCTTGCGGCTGTGCAAACAACGGATCGAGCAGCACGGAAAGCGGATAGACCTTTTCGCGGGCAGGTACATAGCCTTCCGGAGCAGTAATCTGCGGGTAGGAGGCCAACAGTGTGCCTACGAAGTCTTGCAGATCGCGCCCGTATTTCGACTTGTAAATCCCGTTGATCAGGATGGAAAAGGCCAGCTTGTGCCCGTTTTTCGCCGTGACGTAGCCAGACAAGCTGTTGACTCCACCCATGGAGCCTGTTTTCGCCATCAAGTTTTTTTCCGCGTCTGACGTAAGCATGCGGTTTTTCAACGTACCGTCTACGCCTGCAACTGGCAACGATTTTTCCAGCTCGACGCCATACGTCTGCTGCTGGGCGAAATCAAGCAGCTTGACGATTTGCTCTGCGGTGACCAAGTCAAAGCGCGACAATCCCGAGCCATCTACCTGCCGAAAGCCCGTGTCAATGCCAGCCCGCTTCATGACGTCCGCAACGGCTTCGCTGCCCGCTTCTGCGCTGCCTGTTCCTTTTTCCGTCGCCCCCAATGTTTTCAGCAGCATCTCGGCGTAAAAGTTGTCGCTTTGCTTGTTCAATTCCACGACGACCTCGCCGAGCGGCATGGAAAGATGCGTGCGGAGCGGCACGCCGGATGTCACGCTCGTCTTTTTGATTTGCGCGGAAGGACTGAAACGGATGCCTTGGGCGAGCAATTGCTGCTTCCAGATGTCTCCCACAAACAATGCCGGGTCTTCCAGCGACACATCTTCCTCATACGGCTTGGCGCTCATCCCGATTGTTCCGGTCAGCAAAATCTCGTTTTTTCCGCGCGGGCGCTCGACGGCGATGTCTGTCTCCGCTCCTGCAACGGTCTGCACCTGGTTGTTGATCTTCACGTATGTAGTAGCCGGTTCCATCGCCATTGTCGGCGGTGTATTGGCAGCCTTCCCCGGCGAAATCGCGATCGTCACAAAATTTTTATGCACCGAAAGCGCGCTCAGCTGGGCACTGTAGCCATACGGCTCGTCATCCCACATCCAGCTGACGCCAAGCCGGGTATCGTCAAAATAGCTTTCGTCCAGCAGCAGGTTGCCGTCGATGCGTTTGACACCTGCTTCTTTGACCGCAGCAGCCAGCTGTTGCAAATCCGCTGGCATCAAGGTCGGATCGCCGTTGCCTTTTAGCACCAGATCGCCCGCTAAAACCCCGTCGGCATTTACTTTTCCTTGCAAAAAGACGTCTGTCCGCCACTGATAGTCCGGCCCCAGCTTATCCAGCGCAGCGACTGTGGTAAACAGCTTCATGTTCGAGGCGGGAATATAGTTTCGCTCGGCGTTGTGCCGATACAAATACGTTTTGTCCGTCAAATCGTAGACGGCAATCCCCGCATACATCCCCATGCTGTTCTCATCGTTTTTCAAATCGGTCAAGTATTTCTCGATGCGATCCGTGAGTGCGTCCCTCGTGCCGATGTCCTCTCTGGCAAAAGCAGGTGACACGGCAAACTGCAACACAAGCAGAAGCAAAAGAAAACAGGTACAGACGCGTCGAAAGACAACCAACTGATTCATGTGACCCTCCTCGTCCTAGTCTTGACCTTTTGCGAGAAATCCAAAGGATGAGCCAATCATAGCATTTATTTAGATTTTTCTAAATATTACTATCCTACTATTACGCTCGCGGATGAAGCGTGATTCCCTCGACCATACTATCGACATGACTACAACGAGCGAGGAGAACTTGTCCATGCGATATCGCCTGCTAATCCTCATCATTTTGCTGTGCGCCGTCATTCTGCCTGTTTCCGCCGAGACGAGCATCGGTCAGCTTCACGTCCCGACGACTGCTCTGTCCAGTGCCAAAGAGCTCGTCAGCCAAAGCGACCTCATCCTCATCGGCTGGATCGACAGCGCCCACAAAGCATACCCGACAGGCCGGACCATCAGCCAGGGCAAAATCGTCAACTACACGCAAACTTTGCAAGTGAAAAAAGTGTTCAAAGGCTCCTCGTCGCGCTTGGTGACGGTACTCAGCACAGGAGTGGAGCCGTTGCCCGACGCTTCCAGCCAGCTGAACCTCACCTACACGGGACCGCTTGGCGAAGGCAACTACCTGGTCTTTTTGCGCAAAGTAAAAGGTTCCTCCTCCCTTTACTCTCTCTCAGGACTGTGGCAAGGTGTCTATCCCTTGTACCAGGGCAAAACAATCGCCTTGCAAGGCGTCGGCTTTTCCGAGTTCAACCAGCTTTCGTGGGAAGAAATCGAGCAAAAGCTGAAAGCCATCCAGCCGTAAGTGCTCCTCAAACGCCAAAAAACCGCTCTCATTACAATGAGCGGTTTTTGGCATGCACTCCAAGTCAGCTTCTCATGACGTAAATGAAGATCACCATCGACACGGCACAGGCAAGAACACAGCCGACAAAGCCCAAGATGACCCATTTGTTGTTCGTTTTCGGTTCGTGTTTGTCGCTCATAAAAACTTCTCCTCGTACAAGCATTCTTCTCTATTATAGGATTGTTTCGGCTGAAAAGGAAACGGGAAATCCAATTCAGGCAGTTGTCACACATATAAGCTATGGATTATATGTTGATTTATTGGTAAAATAAGACGGGAACAATGCTGTCTGTCATGGAAAAATCCTTACAGGAGAGTGAACTATGACACGAATTGCCCTCTTTTTCTGTTTGCTCGCCCTTTTTGCCACGAGTTATTTTTTGACCGACGATTCTTCCCCCACTCCGTTGCAAGCCATTGAACAGATGAGAGAAGAAGTCGGCACCGTGTTGCACGAAGCAAGCACGGATAAAGGTACTTTGTTCTTCCTCGTTCATGAGGATGGCCAGATCCACGCCGAATTTGCCAAGAAAACGATTCTTGGCTGGAAATGGGGCAATGGCGGCAGTCACGCCATTCCCGCCGATTCCGAAATGTCGCTGTACGATCCTGCCTTTTCCACCCAATACGTCGCCAACGGAAAAGAAAACCCGTTCGACTCCCCGTTCCCAATGCTGTTCGGCGTCATTCTCGATCCCGCCATCGACAGCCTCGTCGTCGTGAGCGACAAGACTGGAAAAGAGATTCAGGCGGAGATTATCGACAGTGAGCTGATCCCGTTTCGATTGTGGTATGCGCAGATTCCCGTGAAGCAAGGGGAGGCGTTTACGGTGACGGCTTTGGGGGAGGATGGTGGGGTGATTTAGTTAATGTTGTGATAGGTATAGCTTCGCTCCACCCTCGGGACAACCGAGGGTGTTTTTTTCTCCAACCCCCAGTCCATCTGGTATATCGTCATCTTTTACAGCGGATGTTCATGAATAAAAAAGAAGAAACCATGCATTCAAGATTTGATGCATGTCCGGTTACTGGGGTAATTGAAATGGGTGCACCTGAGGATGAATTTTTCAGAAGTTGCTAGATTGGTCTAACAGCACGTAACTAGCCTATTAAAATCTCTTTTCCAAATGGTATAATTTAGGGAGTAAAACTCCCAAGGAGGACTTATATGGCCAAGTATGGATGCAAATGTGGAAAAACCCTTTCCAACTCTCTATGCCCCAATGACATACAATTGAAAGTATTCACTGATAAACAGTGGGAGCAATTATATGAAAAGAGTTTTATCACGGGTGATGACTTTCCTGATCCTGAATATGATGTATGGCGTTGTCCGGACTGCAAAAGAATCTACGTTTTTGATGGAACCAGATTGATCATGCAATATGTACTTGAGACCGATTAAAGATAGGTCCGCTAATCGATTGCGCTTTTGTGAATTTTTGAACACTCCTCGTCTTATTATCGGAGGATTTATTGTGAAGAAGCTAATGATTATTTTCTTGCTGAGTTTTGGACTGCTGCTCTTTCTTGGGATAGGTCTTTTAACCATACAATACTTCAAGGTTGAGCGAGTGTTGATTATCAATTAAATTGAAGCTTTCATTTTGCATTCATTGCTCTACAAGAAAAGTCCCTGGCACAAAAACCAGGGACTTTTGGGATTCCTCCATCCGTCATCAAACGCAAGTGCCTCTGCTGGATGACGGATCAAAGCTGTCTTTATTCGATTACTTTAAACGAATTTAATACCTTCTCCATCCGCTCCTTGGTAGCAGCCGTACTGTAAGCATCGCGAATCGACCAGGAAATATAGTAGGAATACTTGCCTTTCGGGAAAAGGTACGCTGTACGTTCATATCTGATGCCCTCTTCTTCTCCCTTGATCACAAATTTCCTGCCCGACTCGCCATGTACGGTCACTGGCTTGTTTTCCACCAGCGAGGTTTTCTCACTGCCGCTCGTTTGCATTTTGAAGATTGACGTGAAGCTTTTTTCTACCTCGGAGTAGCTGTCCTTGAATACAAACAGAGTAAACGCGCCGCCTTCAAACAAGTACGACTTGCCGATCAAGCTGCGGCTATCGACCACGTCCTCTTGCCAATACTCGGGGATGTCGATCGCGTACTTGTACTTGCTGTCCTTGATCGTCGCCATCTTGTTTTTGTCGAGCAAAATGTCATCCTGAATGAAGCCAAGCGACTGGTTCATTTTTTGTTCATCGATCGACAGCGAACGGCTGATGGTGTTGATCATCTCCAGCGTTTTAGCCGGATCGGCCGTTTTGTTGAACGCGAGCTGCAAGTGGAACTTGTATTTTCCTTTGATGAAAAAGATGTGGCGCTCCTGGTATTTGTTTTCGCCATCAAAGGTGCCGTAGTTCCGCTCCCGCGCCGTCACGCCAGCGATTGTGGTAGTCGTTGCGTTTTTATCGACGTCAAGTGCACTCTCGGCATACATCTCGCGATACATCCGTTCATGCTTGGCTACCCAGTCGTCGAGCTTGTCGTTTTCAGTCGCCGAGGTCACGCTGAGCTGCATCCACTGATCGCCGTCGTCATTGCTGAAAGCTGCCCCGCTATCGCCGCCTACTTTTTCCCAAACAGCGGGCACTTTGATTTTCAAGCCAAAATCTTTGTAGTCGAACCAGCGGTAGCCATTCTCGACATTGGACAAATCTTTGATGGACTTATCCTGTTTGTCAAAATGGGCCGTGAAGCTGTCCAGCATGTCTTTGTAACCTTTGTATTTCGCTGGATTGTTGAAGTCCGCTTCGTTGGAAACACTCAGTGTGATCTCGTACACTTTGTCGCCTTTTCGGTAAGCGCGGCTTTCTGCCATATAATCTTCTTCATCCCGCGAAACTACTCGGGCATAGGAAAGGCCATCTTTCTCGACATACTCTTTGGACAAAATCATACCGTACTGATTCTCGGCCAAAAACTTGACCAGCCCATCGTTGGACAAGTTTTCCGGCTGATCTTCGTACACCTGCACGTTCAGCCAAAACGTCTCCTTGCTGTCATGGAAGCTCGCGTAATTGCCCTTGTAGCTCTGGTAGCCCAAGATCAGCTCTGTCGGATACTTCATCGACCAGCCATAGTAGCTGTCGCCGACCTTGGTCTTTCCGTGGTCGGAATCAAGCGAACTGTTGGACGCAGCAGTACCTTGTGTGGACGCGCCCGTAATCGTGACCTCTCCCGTCTGCTTGTTCTCGCTCACATTCGCACCTAAAAACTGCGTAACGAGCGTCACCGGCACCATCGTCTTCCCGTTTTTCAGTTCGGGTGCCACCGAAAGTACGATCGGTTGGCCGTTCAGCTTGGCGTTTTTGTCGCCTGCCTTCAGTGAAATCGTCTTCTCTCCCGCCGTCAGTTCAATTGTCTGCGTCTGGTTGTCCCATTGCAAAGTCGCGCCAAACGCATTTGTAATGATGCTGAGCGGGATCATCGTCGTACCGCCTACTACATACGGCTTCTCGATTGTCGATGCAGCTCCATTGATCGTTACGCTCTCCTGCCCTACTTTCAGCCGGACATTCACGCTGCCCCCTGCCGTGTCAGCAGCATGCACCAGACCGTTATTCAGCAAAAGAGGCACGAGAACGAACGATACCGCCGTCATTTTTTTCCATCCACGCAACATAATTGGCCCCCACTTTATTTGTTATTTTTTCGTTTCTGCAAACGTGACGTTCTTTTTGATCAAATCCCCGTTCGATTGGGTCATGATCTCGACCTTTTGTCCGGGCAAATATTTTTTCAGCAACTCATTGAAATCAACGATGGTTGTAATCGACTGATTGTTGATCGAGTAAATGACATCCCCCGGTCCGATGCCCGCTGTCGCAGCTGGCGAGCCTGGCTCCACCCGCACGACGCGCAGCGGCTCCTTCGTCGGCAAACCGACGACAGCAGCCCAACTCTCCTCCAGCTCCGCTCCGAAATACGGTCGCTTTACTTTTCCGTATGTAAAAAAGTGATGCAGCACGTATTGCACCGTATCCGCCGGAATTGCGAAGCTCAAGTTGTCCACCCCGATAGAAGCAAATTTGAGCGAATTGATGCCCACGACCTCGCCCTTCATGTTCACGAGCGGACCGCCGCTGTTGCCGGGATTGACCGCAGCATCTGTCTGAATCAGTCGGTAGGTAGAGTTGACGGAGCGATTCACCCCGCTGATAATCCCGGACGTCGCCGAGTTGCGCAGCGAAAAGGAAATCGGCGTCCCGATCGCCACCACCGTCTCGCCCATCTTCATCGCATAGTTCGTTGCGAATTTCGCCGGGGCAAGCCCCGTCGCTGCAATCTTGACCAACGCCAGGTCGCTCTCCTCGTCCATATTGGTCACTTTGCCACTGTATTGCTTGCCGTCGAGCGTTACGACCGTCAAATTGGACATATTTTTGACCACATGCGCATTGGTCACGATCCAGCCGTCCGCCTTCACGATCACGCCTGTTCCGTGCGCAAGGTTGAAGCGGTTAGTTGAATTTGCTTGCTCCGTCGGCTTCCCGATGATCGCCACCACACTCGGTGATGTTCGCTGAATCACATCCGGGATGTCGTACGTTGCTGCTGTTTTGTCTGACGTTTTGGCCGGAGCCGCTTTCGCTTGGGTATTTCCGGCTGCGTAGGCAACAGACCCAAACGTTACTACTGGAGAATGAAAATGAAAGAAAATAGCCGCTAAAGCTCCGCTCATGATGAGCGTTTTGTACCTCGAACGCATTTTGTCTCACCCTTTCTGCAAAATCTCGCTTTTCCCGTTCTCGGGAGCACCGCCTCCTCATCCGGCATAGTGGGAAAAAAGTTGGCAAAAGAAAAAGGCCATTCACGAACCGAATGAGCCTTTTACCTGATAAACATTCCGTTTGGTACGTTCGATAGGGCAGCCCAGCCATTGATGTTCGAGGAATGCATCCCCACGGCATGTCGCTTGAAACGCACAATCTCCGGGTCCAGATGCCTAGTGTTCCTTATGCCTCGATACCTAATGTTGGTAATATTGTAAGTTATCTGCTTAGGATTTTCAAAAGATGTTTTTCTACAGGAATCGACATTTTGTTCTCTACTTGGCTTGCGCTCTAAACTTTTCCAGTTCAACAACCCATGCCTCTATTAATTGCTTCAATTCTGTTGTTTCAATGGTGTACTCTACGTCCGCTTCGTCTTCCAGATGCTCGAATAAATAATTGACGACTCTCGTTTTCGCTGGCCCGACTTCTATTCTGCAAGCATTTCCTCGCGTTTCTTCGTATGGAGAAGTTCCTTTTAGGACTGAATCAATTAGCTGTGGTTCCCGTTTTTTAGCCTGAGACAATCCCCACCAACCAATGGTGTCCTAATTTTTCAACATATAGTGAATATATGGTTGGACAATTTTATTAAAGTCAACCTCTTCGTCCAAACCATCTTTATAATCATGGATGACTGTTTCTACCGTATTCGCATCAACGATTAGTGCCTCCATCATCCCTGATCTCCAAACACATATCGTACTTGCATAATAATCATTCTCCAAATATATTCTTTGAGCATGATCTATGAACTGTTCTTGCTCACCACGTGATTTATCAATTTCAACTTCAAAACCTAGTCGTTGAAAGTCACCCTTCTTTTCTGCAATCCATAGTAAAAATTTGTTATCAAGAATTTCTTCTCACCGCTTGCTTTCATTTTCTTTTTTTCTGCAATTAGTCAAATCTTTGCTCGGCAGGCGGCTCTTGAGTATAGAAGTGGCTTTATTGTTCACCTTGTTTTTCTTACCATAAGTCGTTTCTTGAGAAGATCGTCTTCGTCCCACATTATGGAAATTCATGATATATTCTCAGCATCTATTTATACGCCCGATTTCTTATTCTCCACATACTTTACTCTTCATCGTCAAGATAAGGTGATTTAAGAAGCTCAGCAAACAGCCCTTTTCCAATAATCTCTTTTATGGTGTCGCTACAGTTAACGGAGCATCCAATGTACATGTAATACTCAAAGCCAAAATGAACAAACCTTTTCTTATCAGATGTAAGCTTGCACCAAAGCTTCTCCCTTAATATAAGCTTGCATAGGTTTCTTAGATTTTCCCCGCTTACTATCTCACCTTCCAAAAGATTATGAAATAATGCAACCATCTCGGCCGTATAAATGGAACGATGCTTATCAAAATGAAAGTTTAGATCGTGTCTCTCTAAATTGAATCATTGTAACGCCTAGTAGATACAAAATAATTATATATCGCTTAGCAGATACAATCAACGACCTTTTCCTCGTGCTAAAATTGCACGTATAATGGATAAAGAATGTTCACGGGAAAGAAGGACTCAAAATGCCTATAATTGTAAAGTTAAAAGAAATTCTTGATCAGAGAAATATGTCTCAACGAGAATTGGCAAGACTCACTGGTCTTAGACCGAATACAATCAGCCATCTCTGTTCCAGCCAAGTAGATAGGGTTCACCTTAGTACATTTGAAACGATCTGTAAGACATTAGATATTGAGTTGCATGAATTGCTGGTGTTGGAGGGGGAGTAATTTTCCACCTCAAAACTTAATCGCCTAAAATCCAACCTACCTACGGGACTGAGAGCGTAAAAAGTTTTGTGTAAATGGTTAAACTTCCCATTAAGGAGATGATCATTTATGCAAGACAAGAGAGACATGACCATCAAGGAGTTAGCGAAGGATTGCCGAACCATCGAGGACGTGCACATCATGCTAAAAGATTTGTTCCGTGACACCATCCAGCAGTTGTTTGAAGCAGAAATGGATGACCATTTGGGCTATGCCAAACATAGTGCCGATGGTGATCATTCAGGAAATAGTCGGAATGGGTATAGCAAAAAGACGCTGAAAACAAAGTTCGGCAATACAGAAATTCGTGTCCCCCGTGATCGCAACGGCGAATTTGAACCTCACATTGTGAAGAAGCATGAAACAACCACAAATGGCTTGGAGGAGCAAATCATCGCACTCTACGCCAAAGGTATGTCTACTCGCGATATTGAAGAACACATGAAGGATCTGTATGGGATCGACGTGTCTCCTACGATGGTCAGTAAAGTAACCGACAAGATTATGCCGATGGTGGCAGAATGGCAATGTAGACCACTTGATCGAGTCTATCCGATCGTGTTTCTTGATGCCATTCACTTCAAAGTTCGGCAAGAGAATCGTATCGTTAACAAAGCAGCATACAGCGTTCTTGGCATTACTATGTCTGGTCATAAGGACATTTTGGGCATTTGGATCGGCGAGCACGAAAGTGCAAGCTTCTGGCTCAATGTGTGTACAGAGCTGAAAAGCCGTGGTGTAGAAGACATTCTCATCGCCTGCAAGGACGGTCTTTCAGGGTTTTCTGAGGCGATCCATGCTGCTTTTCCGAAAACCCAAATTCAACTGTGCGTCATCCACCAGATTCGTAACTCTATGAAATATGTTCCGTTCAAAGAAGAAAAGTTAGTCTTGGCAGATTTAAAGAAAGTCTATCAAGCCCTTACGTTAGAAGAAGCTGAGACTGCTTTTTCTACGTTCAAAGACAAGTGGGGAAAGAAGTACCCCATCATTATTCGCTCCTGGGAAAACAACTGGCTCGAACTGACCGCCTATTTCAGCTATCCCCCAGAGATACGCAAGATGATTTATACGACGAATATCATCGAGGGCTATCATCGGCAACTCCGTAAGGTCACAAAGACAAAAACGGCTTATCCATCCGACGATGCTCTACGGAAAATCATCTATCTGGCTACCGTTGAGGCATCGAAGAAATGGACTATGCCGCTTCGGAGTTGGAAAGAATGTATATCGCAACTTGCCATCCATTTTGGAGATCGATTGCAAGGGGAACTGTCCGCATAATCAACTGTTGAGTCGGCTTGACATGGAGCCTCTGCGGGCATGATTTCTTGCGATTGGGCGATGCCAGTAAAATATGCATCGCATGGCAAGCGAGCCTATCATGCCCGCCACTCCATGTAAAGCCGTTGACGTAACTGTCCACCCGTTAAAAACCCATTTACACAAAAAAATTTACATTCCCACGGGACTAGATGTGTAATGCCCCTATTCCATGTCCATTCACTATATAGAGATGTAAAATACCCCCGAATGGCAGCAGGTTGTATCGATACGGTATCGTAGGGAGACACATATTCTTTGTAAGGACTGCTCTATTTGCTTATTTTTCTTTATTAGTAGGCTCTGTCCATTTAAAATTTATCCAAAGTTCTATAATTTTTATCGTTATCGTGTTAACAACAATACGGTATGAGTGGATGTCTTCATCCCTGAACTGAATCAATAATCTCTAACCTTTTTAACCCTTCCTTTTTCGGGATGGTTATTTGCTTTGCCAAACTCCTACGATTAGGAAGAGTGGATGTTGTATAAATTGCTCTTATTCCACTTTCTTGGAACAAGTTTTTGATCATAGTGAAACCTAGATAGGTCTCAATCTTTGATATTTCCTCCTTGTTTTCCAAAAGCCATTCATAGTCAATCGTTTCCACATTTTCTGTGTATGGCAATCCCTCCAGTGTCTTTTGGGTTATGTAGGTAAAAAAGGAATGAGTGACGAGATGAATGGCTCTCTTCTCTTTGGTATATCTCTTCATGTCATTGTCGCTCGGTCTAATTTCTAATCGTAAAATTCCCTTGGACTGTTCAACGATCTCCTTCGGTTCCTTAGCTCGCTTACATTGCTTGTATTTATCATACAGAATGACTCTGCTACTCTTGTTATAAAATTCTACTGTTTCGTCATGATTAAAATTTCGCGTATCTTTATAGGGCATTTTCCCTTTGCTCAACTGACGAACATACTCCCCTGTTCGATTCCCAACATGGAAATTGCAGCATACATCTAAACGGGTAATTCTCCAATCTTCATAGGCAATATGGATACCGAATAATTGCTGTAATCGTTCTTGTACTCGTTGAAAGAAGATAGGAATATCTGATTCGTTGATTGCTTTGACATTATTTCCATAAAGCAGCTTAGGAATGGAAACTTGAATCGTTAGGGTTCTGCTCCCATCCTGATATTTAATATATGGAATGATCTCGTCTTGCATTTTATATGTGGTTATGACACCTGTTTTCTGATTACGGTATGAAAAAGATGCAAGGTTATATTCTCGTAATATTTCAGGTTGAATAAATACGGAACTTACTTTCATTTTGATGGAATCAAACAATTATATTCTCTCCTTTTTACTATAAATTTTAATATATTGAATATAATTTGGCATGTTATAACAAAAGATAGCAACTCATACGTTTGATCACCTCCCTTATCGATTTACAATAAATTTTTAGTTTTATCTTGTTTCCCCAGAGGAATTACATCCTCTAGGTGCGTTACTCGTACAATGCAGCAATCATATCTGGATTTACGAAGTCTTTTAATCCCCACCACAAATACTCTAGCTTGTTGCCATTCATTACCTTGCTTACGCCGAACCGTTCACATATCTCAAAATACTGCTCTTTTCCGAGTTCGCCATCACGTTCTAACAGTTGTTTTCCCATCCAGATCATCCCGCTGCGTTGAATCGTTTTCACGCGTAGATTGTCCAAACCAAAGTATTCTTCTAATGCATGTAATCTCCCATAAATCAGATGAGGACTGACTTGTTCCATATGAACATTTCTTGTCTTGGCTGGCCTGATTACAAAGCCTGTTTCAATTAATTCACTTGTTTCTTTGAGATGATCTCGTCTCATCTCCCCATTACCTTTGAGATAATCCTTTTGCTTGATTGCACCATTTATTAATTTCAGACACTGTTCCGATATTGAAATTTCTCTTGTTTCTTCTATATCGTTGATCAATATCACGGTTCGTTTCTCAACATTGACTTGTTCACGTTTTAGATTGCGTAGTTCACTTACCTCTTTTCCACCCGCACCTTCAAATAACAGGGAGAGAATCACAGAATCCTGATCGTTATTACATTGGTCAATAATTGCATCGATTTCTTGCTTCGTAGTAAATTGTTGATGGGTGTTTCCTACCATGTTCTTAAACCATTCTTTTGAAACGGACTCCAGTGGATTGGTGTCCTCTCTAAGCCCCTCTGCCCTTGCCCAATTCAAGTAAGCAGATATCGTTCTCCCAGCCGTATTAAGAGAGTCTCCTGTAGAAGCATGGAAGCTGTGCAGGGCAGTTTCAATCTCATCCAATGTAAAGTGGAGCAAATCCTTATCCTTTTCCACTTCGAACTTCATTGTTAGGTTGAAGACTCTTGAATACGCTTTTTGGGTATTTTCTTTATATCCTTGAAGAAAGGCTGTTTTTGTTTCGGGGTTAAACATGGTTACACACCTTTCTTATGAAGCAGGAATACTATAAATTTACAGTTCGCCTTCTTAGAATTGATATTACTATAAATTTTAATCTTAAAACAAGAGTTTTTTACTTTTTTATGAAAAAAGAAACCCCAGACGAGTAGATGGCTCGTTTGGGGGTGACATTATCATTATCATTACCTATACTCTACTTCAACTAATGTAGAAGGATACATTTTATTTTTATCTTCTAGTCTTTTTTTTAGAAATTCAGCATCCATGGGCAGGTTCTTCGAGAAATTATCCCATCCTACAAATATTATCTTTTTTGGCAATTGCACTAACCCAGTAATCGCATCCCAAAAAGCAGGCCAATTATGACCATAAAAAGATGGAAATTCTAGCTCCTTCTTAAGCAATTGATGCAACTCTTTTGATGTCATTACTAACGAGACATCAATAACAACTATTTCCTTCCGTTCTTCTTCCTCATAGTTTTTCATGGTTCATCCTCCAATTAAGTCATGTTAGCCTTATCCCAATAGCTGCCGATATAATAAAAATTATCATAATGGTCAGTAGTAATCCACATCTCACCATCATTGGAGTATAACAATCTTGTACCAGGCTGATTATTCCTCCCCATTGTGTTTACAAGCCCTACATCAGCTTCGTACCAAACCCTGCCATTTACCATAGGTAATATAAATTTACCACCGTCGACGTTATCAAATATATCTCCGCCTATTTGAGCATTTGGAATATCTTTTACCCAACTTCCTACCGCCTTCCCTGCCTTCCATCCATAGGCCTCCGCTTGGGCTTTCGTAATATAGTTCGATGGTAGTTTTCCCGTATCTCTGAGACTTTCAATCAAGGGAGTTGCGTCCTGCCAAGTTTTTAGTATTTCCCTATATTTTGCAATCTGGTTAATATTTTTTGCATTTTTTAACCATGCTGCACCTCCATCAGGACCAATTGCTGACATAAATACTGTTCCTAATGCAACCATAACAGTTCCTTCGGAGAACTGTTTATTAGATGTAACAATCGTAAGTGCCTGATCAAGAGTCATATTTTTGGTGCTTTGGTATAAATAATGTAAACGAGATTCGCCATCTCTCCCGCAGTTATGTGCCCCTTGACATTGAGCATGTCCACTCGGATCAATGTACTTTATTGGATTATTACTCACATACGTATACCGATTCAAACTAAGCGGATTATCCACTTGCCCCTTAACCGTATCCTCCGAAATAAACCTCCCCATCTTCGGATCATAGCCCGCAAGTAGTAAAACCCGCTCTCCTTGTCGTACATCTCCCCCGCATACGTAAACGGGTTGGGCATCGCTTCCTTGACCTTGTCCGCGAGCAGGTTGCCCCAGATGTCGTACTCATACGTATTCAGGACGTTGCCGCTTGGCCCCTTGATCTTCACGACATCGCCGTGGCTGTTGTAGTAGTAAGTGCCTTCCTGGTTCGTCGTGTAGTCTTTGCGCCAGATTAGTTGGTTACCGAAGACATTGCGGGCTTTGACCCGGCCATCTTGGGTCAATTCCTCAATCACTTGGCCGTTCAGGTACACGTAGTGGGTGGTGTCGGTTACGGTTCCAGTCTGTTGCTTCGTGGCACGCAGGCCGCCCGGGTAGTACGTGTAGGTCGTGGTTCCTTTGTCGTCCTTGTATTCGGTCAGGCGGTTGAGCAGGTCGTGTTTCAGTTCGTACGAGCGCGTCGAGTCTGCTGGTGCGTTGGCGTACGCTTGGCGGTTGCCGCGGCGGTCGTAGGCGTACTGGCGGGTGTTGCCCTGGATGGTTTCTTCCTTGATCCGGGACAGCTTGTCGTAGGCGAATGTGCCGTAGGTGGCTCCTCCGCGCTTTTGACTCGTGATGTTGCCAAACAGGTCGTAGCCGTTCGTCTCGCTCCAGCCATCGGCGTGATTGATCCCGGTAATCTCCGCAAACGAGCTCATCGTTTTCTGCATCGCGTTCGGTTGGCCGGGATACGAAACGGTGTTGGTCTCGCCGCTGTTCTTGATGTCGTACGTGTAGGTCGTGGTGCCGACGCTTGGGATGGTCACGCTGCTCAGGCGGTCGGCGCTGTCGTAGCTGTAATCGACCCGCATGGAAGGGGCCGAGCCGGATACCGCGCTGCGAGACGGGTAAATCAGCGCGTCGATGGCATCGTCCTGATCGGTGTGTACGAGCTGGTAGTCTTTTCCCATCATCGTTTGGTTGTTCAGGCGGCGGAACTCGTCGTAGCTGTAGCGGACGGTTTGGCCGTAGTTGTTGGTTTCCGTCAAAAGCGAGCCAGCGAGCGGATCGTAGGTGCGTTCTTCGTAGAAGCCATTGCCAGCAGATACTTTCGTCATTTCGTAAAACGGCGAGTATTGGTAATTGAACAGGACGCCGTTTTTGTCCTGGAAGGTTTTGACCGAGCCGTTTTTGTCGTAGGTGTACTGCTCGGCTTTGGTTTCCGGGTTCTTTTCCGATAGTTTCCAAGACAGCGTGTTATACGTGTACACGGCGGAGGTCGTGCCATTTTCGACGACGGTGACAAGGTTGCCGAGTCCGTCGTAGCCGTATTCGTTGACGTTGTTCTCCGGGTCGCGCAGGTAAACGAGCTGGCCGTTGGCATCGTAGCGCAAGGTCCAGCGTTGGGAGGTGCTGCCGTCGGTTACTTCTTTGTCTGTCACTTTTCCGAAACGGTCTGTCTGGATATTCGTGACACGGCGCTTTCCGTCTTGTTGCGCGGTTTCCTCGGTGCTCTCTACCCGGCCGTACAGGTCGCGGTAGGTGGTGACGATGTAGCCGTTTGGTGCCACGGTTTGTTCGGTCAGGCGCGGCAAGTAGCTGCTGCCGTCGCGGTAGGCGTTGTTGCGATGGGAGCGGGTCGTTCCGAGAGCGTTCGTCGTTTGGTAAACAAAGCCGTCCCAATCGTAAGCATAAGAGGTGCTCTTGGCCTGGTTTCCGTAGGGAATCGTGCGGCTGACCTGCAAACCGTCTGGCGTAAACTCGTTTTCTACGAGCGGACGTGTGCCGCCGTTTTTCCCCTTTTGCTCCTGGTAGGCGATATCGCCATACGGGGTGTACGACGAGTCTGGCAAGGTGCGTTCGACGATCCCTGGCCCCGCCGTCTTCGTGCCAGTGGCATCGCCATTATAATGAGTTCTTTTATGTGCCAATCTATCGCCTTGGAACTTCACCCAACATTACGAGTGAAAGGTCGTATACTAGTAGTTGATCAGTACGTCGCATTGAACTGTTTTTTTGAAACTACTTTTCGCATAGAGATACTGTTGTGATGATATCTATCATTGAGGGCTGACTTCCATATCGTAACAGCCCTTTATTATTCGGAATGGTTTACACGGATTTATGTGACATAGCAGCTTATTACTTTATATAACCCGCTATTTTAAGTAACGTAATATTTGCAGGAATAAGTAGTTCATGTCTCTGGGATTCTCCATCAACCGTGTCAGTAAAAAAACATGTTTCACAATGTCTATACAATCTCCCTCTCGTTATTGATATCAGCAAGGATTCTTAGATGATCACTATTACATTGTGGACATACTTCTGATGAAGTAAAAGTCATGATATCTTTTACTAAACTTGATAGTCTCCATAAAATTTCAAATTCCGACTTTGGTTTTCGAACCACGTAGTCTTCAACAATCGTTTTAAAGTCATCACCTGTAGAACCAATAACATACATTTCAGGAGAAATTGTAGTGACAAATTGAAAAAATGTTTTTTCATTCTCTGGAAATTTGCAACTACTATACCTTCCTTTCGAATCCAATAATTGGACAATTGCTTCTTGATTACTTTTTATTATTTCAACTAACCGACTTAAAAAACTCGCCAATTCTATATGCTCAATCTCCAAAAACAACTTCACCGCTTCTAACCATACAACGTGAATCGCCTTTTTTTATTCATAATCTACAGCCTTTCTTAGATAAATATATTAAAAGGGAGCAAATTAACGCCCCCATTTATAAATATGCTACTCGAATTCTATGCAACTCAAGCTATGTAAAACCTTGTTCCTTAGCCATTTGAACAATGTGATTTTTCCACTGGATTATTTCCCTTGCTCCAACAACATTAGCTACGTTTGATCCATCTGTGTAAATACTAAGAAACTAAAGCTTCCTCCATTTACTTGGCCCTCTGCCAAAGCACGCTCGATTGGGAACAGTAAAAGATGACTTCTGGTACAGATTATAGAAGTCATCTTTTTAACATTATTACTTAAGCACAATCTATACAGAATTTTTGACAGCCCCTGGTCCACCTAGATTAGCTACTCCTTCTTTAAATTTCAATTTAATCACTTAAAAAATTAAATTGTCTCTGATTATACAAAATTCTTGACAGACCTGATAATTTTATTCGCTTGTCCCTGTAACCATAATTTTAAAGTACTCCTCTAGAATATTATAAAAATTTACTCCTTCGTCCAATTCCACATTTTTCATCAATATTGGTTCGATTGATTCTGATTCTAGTAAGAAAACCTCAAAATGCATTTGTTTAGTACTCCATACAATTACTCGTCCAACACATAATGATGTCTCTTGATCAATTACAGTACTTGGATTAAGAGCGTGTGCTGGTGTATCCCATTGATAATTATACTCCGTCTTAATCCCCATTTTGTTCAACAGGCTCTCATTTTCTTGAACCCAACTTAAAAATAATTTATTCACGCTTATCCTTCCTTTTTTCTAATTTTATATTTTTTGCAGGAGGTAATTCAGTGCGTGGCATTTCTCTTTTTTCACGAAGCCTTGCCATTGTAGATGTTGGACCAACCATATAAAGCCATTTGTGGACTGTCAACACCAAACTAGACAGATTTCTTAAGTGCTTTCTGTTTGTAAACGAGTGAACTCAAATACCCCAATGTCGAGTGAATTCTTGTTTCGTTAAACCATTTCACGTATGCCCCTAGTTCCTGCTTCAACTGTGCGAGTGACCCAAATCTTCGATTCTTGACAAACTCCGTTTTAATCAGCTTAAAAGTTGCTTCTGCGACTGCATTGTCATAGGGGCAGCCTTTCATGCTTAATGAGCGCTTGATGTTGAATGTACGGATGACGTCACCAATCGTACGATTGGTAAACTCACTGCCTCGATCCGTGTGAAAGAGCTGAATTTGACGTAGGTCTCCTTTTACGCTTGCAAAAGCTTGGTAGACGAGCGCAGCATCTTTACTGGTTCCACAACTATACCCAATAATCTCCCGATTGAATAAGTCCACGAGCAGACAGATGTAGTGCCATTTGTTTGCGACTCGGACATACGTCAAATCACTCACAACCGCCTCGAGTGGTTCATCTTTTGTAAACTTGCGGTTCAGTTCATTCTGGATTGGTGAATCGTTACACGGTGACTTATGCGGTTTATACTGGGAAACCGTATACACCGATACAAGACCATTCTTTTTCATCAAGCGTCCAATCCGCCGTCTGGAAACGATCCATCCTTCTTTTTGTAGGGTTGCCTTGATCTTTCTGGTTCCATACACGCGCTGATTCTCATCAAAAATATGGATGATTGCTTGCTCCACCTCATCATCGATAGATGGCTGCTGGCTACTTTCATAATAGTAGGTACTCCGATTCACCTTGAGGATGGTGCACATGGCAGACACGGGGTATTTATGTGCATTGTGCCGGATCACTGTTATTTTCGTCCGAAGATCAGCGCTGCTTGCTTTAAAATATCGTTCTCCATCTTCAAC
The DNA here is from genome assembly GCF_013284375.2 of Brevibacillus sp. HD3.3A. Classification (NCBI taxonomy): domain Bacteria; kingdom Bacillati; phylum Bacillota; class Bacilli; order Caryophanales; family Paenibacillaceae; genus Brevibacillus; species Brevibacillus sp. HD3.3A. The sequence continues at coordinate 3,016,078 of NZ_CP085874.1, read as the reverse complement.
CGTTGATTTTCCTTACGCAACGCCATGAGTTCATTTTGTTCCTCTGTTCGGTTGTCCTTTTCTTTGAAGCAACCTGTGGTTCTACTCTGTTTGACCCAACGGTCAAACGCAGATGCACTCAGATCATATTCTCTCAAAATATCTGCACGTGGTTTGCCATTTTCATAAAGCTGAATCATCTGCTGTTTGAATTGATCTGTAAATGACCGACGCTCACGTTTCCCCATGACATTCTCTCCGTTCCATGTCGATTTGATTTCAATCTACTAGACCCTAAGAGAATTGTCCAATTCACTGTAGCCGATCCAAGTCGGTTCATTCGGCACTGGGGGGTTACTTCAAATGTCCTCCTTTTTCTATAGAACTATAAAGCATCGTTCAGGACTGAGTAGACACTAAGATATGAAGACCCTAGATGATGTTTGTAATCACCTAGGGTCTACTATTTCTTAAATGTTAACTTCTATTCCTCGTATCGTTGCTTACTGAATCGAGTTATCCAACCGTCTTCTGTATACAATTCGCCTGCCAAACCATCACTTACATCTCTAATACTTTCAACCTGTTCATCATCGCTAATTACTTTGATAACTATTCCTTCTTCTTGTTCAAGCGTGCAAAGTAGATGGTGTAATGTTGTATCTACAATTTTAGGAATTATCCATTTAAGCAACTCAACTGAAGCTGGGTTTTCTTCAATGATTTTATTGTAAACCATTTGTGCTCTGGGGCTTTTCATCCCTCCTGTAATAATTCTATCCCAGTCATCAATTGCTTCATCACGTACCTTTTGCATCAATACTTCTCCAAAGTAATCCAAGGGTCGCTTACTCATATCAACTTTCCTTTCTGTATTTTGTCAGTCATACCAAGGGATTCTTGTTGGGTTTCGAACAAGCTGTTCTCGTAAATTGAGCAAGGACTGCGTAACAAGATATCTTGCTTCATCTCTGGATGCTCCCCCTGCTTTTAACGCTTCTACTGCAATTCTTGTGTGCTCAAACAATGTGTTCGGTCTACCACTTTCTTTAAGTTCCTTGAAGAGACGACGTTGTGCTGTAGTCATATCTTGATGACTCCACCCTCGTTCTTTCATAAATGATTGGCTTATAGCAAATCCCTCTTCTGGACTATACGTTGCATGTCCTTTAAATCCAGCCTTCGCATGAACATGATGCCCACCAACATCTTTATATTTTCCGAGTTGCTTTGCGATATCCTTACGCAATTGATTACTTAGTGCTTTTCCAGCATTAGTCATCAGACTGTCAAGTGATGACATTAACTGGATATTATATACCACTTTATCAATTTCATTGGCAACACTATACATGTACTGGTCTCTGAGATAATCAGCAGACATTTCAGCAATTACTTTTGTATGAGCGTCCCCATTCTCCCACATCTTAGTAAAAACTCTAATTTGGTCTTGAATGTTGGAAGGTAATAACTCGTCTCCTTGTTTCCAGTGCCCCGTTGGGTCAACATACCTCAACGGATTATTCTCCACATACGTATACCGATTCAAACTAAGCGGATTATCCACTTGCCCCTTATACGTATCCTCCGATATAAACCTCCCCATCTTCGGATCATAATACCGCGCCCGCAAGTAGTAAAAACCGCTCTCCTTGTCGTACATCTCCCCCGCATACGTAAACGGGTTGGGCATCGCTTCCTTGACCTTGTCCGCGAGCAGGTTGCCCCAGATGTCGTACTCATACGTATTCAGGACGTTGCCGCTTGGCCCCTTGATCTTCACGACATCGCCGTGGCTATTGTAGTAGTAAGTGCCTTCCTGGTTCGTCGTGAAGTCCTTGCGCCAGATCAGTTGGTTACCGAAGACGTTGCGGGCTTTGACCCGGCCATCTTGGGTCAATTCCTCAATCACTTGTCCGTTCAGGTACACGTAGTGGGTGGTGTCGGTTACGGTTCCGGTTTGCTGTTTGGTGGCACGCAGGCCGCCCGGGTAGTACGTGTAGGTCGTGGTTCCTTTGTCGTCCTTGTATTCGGTCAGGCGGTTGAACAGGTCGTGTTTCAGTTCGTACGAGCGCGTCGAGTCTGCTGGTGCGTTGGCGTAGGCTTGGCGGTTGCCGCGGCGGTCGTAGGCGTACTGGCGGGTGTTGCCCTGGATGGTCTCTTCCTTGATCCGGGACAGCTTGTCGTAAGCGAATGTGCCGTAGGTGGCTCCTCCGCGCTTTTGACTCGTGATGTTGCCAAACAGATCGTAGCCGTTCGTCTCGCTCCAGCCATCGGCGTGATTGATCCCGGTAATCTCCGCAAACGAGCTCATCGTTTTCTGCATCGCGTTCGGTTGGCCGGGGTACGAAACGGTGTTGGTTTCGCCGCTGCTCTTGATGTCGTACGTGTAGGTCGTGGTGCCGACGCTTGGGATGGTCACGCTGCTCAGGCGGTCGGCGCTGTCGTAGCTGTAATCGACCCGCATGGAAGGGGCCGAGCCGGATACCGCGCTGCGAGACGGGTAAATCAGCGCGTCGATGGCATCGTCCTGATCGGTGTGTACGAGCTGGTAGTCTTTTCCCATCATCGTTTGGTTGTTCAGGCGGCGGAACTCGTCGTAGCTGTAGCGGACGGTTTGGCCGTAGTTGTTGGTTTCCGTCAAAAGCGAGCCAGCGAGCGGATCGTAGGTGCGTTCTTCGTAGAAGCCATTGCCAGCAGATACTTTCGTCATTTCGTAAAACGGCGAGTATTGGTAGCTGAACAGGACGCCGTTTTTGTCCTGGAAGGTTTTCACCGAGCCGTTTTTGTCGTAGGTGTACTGCTCGGCTTTAGTTTCCGGGTTCTTTTCGGATAGTTTCCAGGACAGCGCGTTATACGTGTACAAGGCGGAGGTCGTGCCATTTTCGACGACGGTGACGAGGTTGCCGAGTCCGTCGTAGCCGTATTCGTTGACGTTGTTCTCCGGGTCGCGCAGGTAAACGAGTTGGCCGTTGGCATCGTAGCGCAAGGTCCAGCGTTGGGAGGTGCTGCCGTCGGTCACTTCTTTGTCCGTGACTTTTCCGAAACGGTCTGTCTGGATATACGTAATGCGGCGCTTTCCGTCTTGTTGTGTCGTTTCCTCGGTGCTCTCTACCCGGCCGTACAGGTCGCGGTAGGTGGTGACGATGTAGCCGTTTGGTGCCACGGTTTGTTCGGTCAGGCGCGGCAAGTAGCTGCTGCCGTCGCGGTAGGCGTTGTTGCGATGGGAGCGGGTCGTTCCGAGAGCGTTCGTCGTTTGGTAGACAAAGCCGTCCCAATCGTAAGCATAAGAGGTGCTCTTGGCCTGGTTTCCGTAGGGAATCGTGCGGCTGACCTGCAAACCGTCTGGCGTAAACTCGTTTTCCACGAGCGGGCGCGTGCCGCCGTTTTTCCCCTTTTGCTCCTGATAGGCGATATCGCCATACGGAGTGTAGTACGTAATAACCCGCGACGAGTCTGGCAAGGTTCGTTCGACCACCCCTGGCCCTGCTGTCTTGGTGCCCGTGGCATCGCCATCGCGGTACGTGTACGAAATCGTGCGCGTCGATCCCTGGTTCCGATAGCTCTCGGAAAGGAGGCGGCCCAGCGTGTCGTAGTCGTAGGTGACTTTGCCCCCGTCCGGGTACGTTTGGCTTTTGACCTGGCTTTGTTCATCGATGTCCAACGAGAAGGTCAGGACGTCGGTTTTGCCGCTTTCCAGCTCCACTCCAGCCACCGTGATTTGCGTTGGCTGCAAGCCGTAGGCGTCGTAGGCGGGAAACGTTTGCGTTCTCGTCTTGCCGCCGAAGTTTTCCGTGACCGAGTACAGCTGTTTGTTCGTGTATTCGTAGGTGCGCTCTGTCGTCTGGCTTTTGTACCCCGCCAGATTCGCTGGATACGAGTGGATCTCGGTTTCTTTTCGCAGCAAATACTGATCGTTGTACTCGTAGGACAGATTGGAGTAATACGGATCGCCGGAAGCGGCGGTGGCTTGCGTCCGCGTCGCCTTCAGCAAGGAAAAGGTGCGGAATCTCCCTTGGCTTTCCAGATCGTACGTCCATGTCGTCAAGATGCCGTCTGGCGCGAGTTGTTTGACCAGATGCCCGTACTCGTTGTATTCGTAGTACGTCTCTTGCGCGTAGTTGTTGAGTTTGGCGGCGTACGCGGCACGCTTGGACAGAACGGGCTCTTTTAAATAGGACGAAAACACATCCGGGTCGGACACGGAGACGGGTTCCAGAAATACGTACTGGTAGGTCGGCTTCGTTTGGCGGCCGGAATAGGCATAGGTGGTATACGTTGTCGGGTTGTACGATACGGCATATTTCGCCCCGGCAATCGACGTTCCTCCCTGGCTGATTCCGGTCGTCTTCGCGCTTCGCAGCAGCGGCGTTCCGTCTGCGTTGATGCGGTAAAACAGCGAACGGGTGTAGCGGGACGGCTCCGTTTCCGTGACCTGGAACGTATCGCCATGCCGATCGGCCATGTTTTTCAGCCGGGGCAGCTGCTCTTTCGGCATTTTCCATATTTCGTAAAAGGTGTCGTTGTCGGCATAGCTTTTTTCCAAACGGTACGTGTTCGTGCCTTTTGGCGTTTGCAGGGCGTAGCTGTACGTGACCTTGTTCACCGGGTGATAGGAGACGTAGCTGAGGGCGTAACGGTCTTGGAACATGCGCACCAGTCCGTCTTTGATCGACGTCTGGTCTAACTGGTACGGTCGGTACTCATACTGGATCGACAGCCCTTGTAGCGGGTAGCTGGCCTCCTGCATGAGCAAATAGTCGAGTTCCTTCCGCGTCTTTTTGTCTTCGGCCCAATATTTGGGCGACTCTTGGAGCGCTTGATCCGTCGCGACCTTGTCTAACGTGTACTTTTTGTTCAAGTTGAAATAGGCCATTCCTTTGGTGCGCGGGTTATGGTACGAGTAGCGGGCGGTGGTGTAGGCGCCGTTTCCTTTGCCGCCTGGCGGGAGCACCTCCACACGAGTGAGCTGGGTGTAGATGGCCAAGCCCGATTTTTGTTCCAAATGGTAGCGGATGTGCTTGAGCACCGTCGTCTCCGATTTGTCCTTGTAGACGATCAGGTCTTGGGTAGTTTTTGTTAAAAAATTACTCACTCTTACATATATTCAAACCTTCTTTTCTTTCTTGTTACACGGTAGAAAGTGCAAAAAATTATCTGTTCCGATACTCCACATCAACAAATGTAGATGGATACCTGTTATTTTTATCTTCAAGGCACTCTTTCAAAATTCTTGCATCTCTTGGAAGGCTAACTAGCAAGTCTTCCCATCCTATGAAAACAAGTCTTTTCGGTAATTCAACTAGCCCAGTAATTGCATCCCAAAAGGCATCCCAATTATTACCATAAAAATCCGGGAATGAGAGTTGTCTTTTTAATAACTGATGTAGTTCCAACGATGTTTTGACTGTTGATACATCTATAATAACAATTTCAGCACGTGCACCCTCAGCAGTATTCACAAAAGTCACTCCTTTTTAATTAAGTCATATTTCCAGTGTCAAGATAGTTCCCAATATAGTAGAAATTAACATAATGGTCGATCGTTATCCACATCTCCCCATCATTTGAATAGAGTAGTCTCGTTCCTGCCTGTTTATTCCTTCCCATCGTATTTACAAGTCCTACATCAGCCTCGTACCAAACCCTTCCGTTAGCTATTGGTAATACCTTGTCTCTATTTTCAAATACATCTCCACCTATCTGAGCATTCACGATATCCTTAACCCAACTTCCCACCGCTTTACCTTCTGACCATCCATATGCCTTTGCTTGATCTTTGGTAATGTAGTTAGAAGGCAGCTTCCCAGTTTCTTTTAAACTTTGAATTATTGGATTGGCATCCTGCCAAGTTTTTAATACCTCTTTATACCTCGCCAGTTGAGCCGCGCTCTTAGCATTTTTAAACCATTTTGATCCCCCATCAGGCCCTGCAACGGACCAAATTACAGCCCTCTGTGCAGCTTGCACTACATTCTCAGAAAATTTTCCGCTGGAGGAAAGGATGGTTAGAGCTTGTGTCAAATCCATATCTTGGGTACTCACGTAGATATAATGCAGTCGAGATTCGCCATCTCTCCCGCAGTTATGCGCCCCTTGACATTGAGCATGTCCACTCGGATCAATGTACTTTATTGGATTGTTACTCACATACGTATATCGATTCAAACTCAGTGGATTATCCACTTGCCCCTTAACCGTATCCTCCGATACAAACCTCCCCATCTTCGGATCATAATACCGCGCCCGCAAGTAGTAAAAACCGCTCTCCTTGTCGTACATCTCCCCCGCATACGCAAACGGATTCGGCATCGTTTCCTTGACTTTGTCCGCGAGCAGGTTGCCCCAGATGTCGTACTCATACGTATTCAGGACGTTGCCGCTTGGCCCCTTGATCTTCACGACATCGCCGTGGCTATTGTAGTAGTAAGTGCCTTCCTGGTTCGTCGTGAAGTCCTTGCGCCAGATCAGTTGGTTACCGAAGACGTTGCGGGCTTTGACCCGGCCATCTTGGGTCAATTCCTCAATCACTTGTCCGTTCAGGTACACGTAGTGGGTGGTGTCGGTTACGGTTCCGGTTTGCTGTTTGGTGGCACGCAGGCCGCCCGGGTAGTACGTGTAGGTCGTGGTTCCTTTGTCGTCCTTGTATTCGGTCAGGCGGTTGAACAGGTCGTGTTTCAGTTCGTACGAGCGCGTCGAGTCTGCTGGTGCGTTGGCGTAGGCTTGGCGGTTGCCGCGGCGGTCGTAGGCGTACTGGCGGGTGTTGCCCTGGATGGTCTCTTCCTTGATCCGGGACAGCTTGTCGTAAGCGAATGTGCCGTAGGTGGCTCCTCCGCGCTTTTGACTCGTGATGTTGCCAAACAGATCGTAGCCGTTCGTCTCGCTCCAGCCATCGGCGTGATTGATCCCGGTAATCTCCGCAAACGAGCTCATCGTTTTCTGCATCGCGTTCGGTTGGCCGGGGTACGAAACGGTGTTGGTTTCGCCGCTGCTCTTGATGTCGTACGTGTAGGTCGTGGTGCCGACGCTTGGGATGGTCACGCTGCTCAGGCGGTCGGCGCTGTCGTAGCTGTAATCGACCCGCATGGAAGGGGCCGAGCCGGATACCGCGCTGCGAGACGGGTAAATCAGCGCGTCGATGGCATCGTCCTGATCGGTGTGTACGAGCTGGTAGTCTTTTCCCATCATCGTTTGGTTGTTCAGGCGGCGGAACTCGTCGTAGCTGTAGCGGACGGTTTGGCCGTAGTTGTTGGTTTCCGTCAAAAGCGAGCCAGCGAGCGGATCGTAGGTGCGTTCTTCGTAGAAGCCATTGCCAGCAGATACTTTCGTCATTTCGTAAAACGGCGAGTATTGGTAATTGAACAGGACGCCGTTTTTGTCCTGGAAGGTTTTGACCGAGCCGTTTTTGTCGTAGGTGTACTGCTCGGCTTTGGTTTCCGGGTTCTTTTCCGATAGTTTCCAAGACAGCGTGTTATACGTGTACACGGCGGAGGTCGTGCCATTTTCGACGACGGTGACAAGGTTGCCGAGTCCGTCGTAGCCGTATTCGTTGACGTTGTTCTCCGGGTCGCGCAGGTAAACGAGCTGGCCGTTGGCATCGTAGCGCAAGGTCCAGCGTTGGGAGGTGCTGCCGTCGGTTACTTCTTTGTCCGTGACTTTTCCGAAACGGTCTGTCTGGACATTTGTGACACGGCGCTTTCCGTCTTGTTGCGCGGTTTCCTCGGTGCTCTCTACCCGGCCGTACAGGTCGCGGTAGGTGGTGACGATGTAGCCGTTTGGTGCCACCGTTTGTTCGGTCAGGCGCGGCAAGTAGCTGCTGCCGTCGCGGTAGGCGTTGTTGCGATGGGAGCGGGTCGTTCCGAGAGCGTTCGTCGTTTGGTAGACAAAGCCGTCCCAATCGTAAGCATAAGAGGTGCTCTTGGCCTGGTTTCCGTAGGGAATCGTGCGGCTGACCTGCAAACCGTCTGGCGTAAACTCGTTTTCCACGAGCGGGCGCGTGCCGCCGTTTTTCCCCTTTTGCTCCTGATAGGCGATATCGCCATACGGAGTGTAGTACGTAATAACCCGCGACGAGTCTGGCAAGGTTCGTTCGACCACCCCTGGCCCTGCTGTCTTGGTGCCCGTGGCATCGCCATCGCGGTACGTGTACGAAATCGTGCGCGTCGATCCCTGGTTCCGATAGCTCTCGGAAAGGAGGCGGCCCAGCGTGTCGTAGTCGTAGGTGACTTTGCCCCCGTCCGGGTACGTTTGGCTTTTGACCTGGCTTTGTTCATCGATGTCCAACGAGAAGGTCAGGACGTCGGTTTTGCCGCTTTCCAGCTCCACTCCAGCCACCGTGATTTGCGTTGGCTGCAAGCCGTAGGCGTCGTAGGCGGGAAACGTTTGCGTTCTCGTCTTGCCGCCGAAGTTTTCCGTGACCGAGTACAGCTGTTTGTTCGTGTATTCGTAGGTGCGCTCTGTCGTCTGGCTTTTGTACCCCGCCAGATTCGCTGGATACGAGTGGATCTCGGTTTCTTTTCGCAGCAAATACTGATCGTTGTACTCGTAGGACAGATTGGAGTAATACGGATCGCCGGAAGCGGCGGTGGCTTGCGTCCGCGTCGCCTTCAGCAAGGAAAAGGTGCGGAATCTCCCTTGGCTTTCCAGATCGTACGTCCATGTCGTCAAGATGCCGTCTGGCGCGAGTTGTTTGACCAGATGCCCGTACTCGTTGTATTCGTAGTACGTCTCTTGCGCGTAGTTGTTGAGTTTGGCGGCGTACGCGGCACGCTTGGACAGAACGGGCTCTTTTAAATAGGACGAAAACACATCCGGGTCGGACACGGAGACGGGTTCCAGAAATACGTACTGGTAGGTCGGCTTCGTTTGGCGGCCGGAATAGGCATAGGTGGTATACGTTGTCGGGTTGTACGATACGGCATATTTCGCCCCGGCAATCGACGTTCCTCCCTGGCTGATTCCGGTCGTCTTCGCGCTTCGCAGCAGCGGCGTTCCGTCTGCGTTGATGCGGTAAAACAGCGAACGGGTGTAGCGGGACGGCTCCGTTTCCGTGACCTGGAACGTATCGCCATGCCGATCGGCCATGTTTTTCAGCCGGGGCAGCTGCTCTTTCGGCATTTTCCATATTTCGTAAAAGGTGTCGTTGTCGGCATAGCTTTTTTCCAAACGGTACGTGTTCGTGCCTTTTGGCGTTTGCAGGGCGTAGCTGTACGTGACCTTGTTCACCGGGTGATAGGAGACGTAGCTGAGGGCGTAACGGTCTTGGAACATGCGCACCAGTCCGTCTTTGATCGACGTCTGGTCTAACTGGTACGGTCGGTACTCATACTGGATCGACAGCCCTTGTAGCGGGTAGCTGGCCTCCTGCATGAGCAAATAGTCGAGTTCCTTCCGCGTCTTTTTGTCTTCGGCCCAATATTTGGGCGACTCTTGGAGCGCTTGATCCGTCGCGACCTTGTCTAACGTGTACTTTTTGTTCAAGTTGAAATAGGCCATTCCTTTGGTGCGCGGGTTATGGTACGAGTAGCGGGCGGTGGTGTAGGCGCCGTTTCCTTTGCCGCCTGGCGGGAGCACCTCCACACGAGTGAGCTGGGTGTAGATGGCCAAGCCCGATTTTTGTTCCAAATGGTAGCGGATGTGCTTGAGCACCGTCGTCTCCGATTTGTCCTTGTAGACGATCAGGTCTTGGGTCCGGTCGTTGACGCCCCTTCTTTTCAGGACCACATATCGCCCGACGCTGTCCTCGATGGAGATGAGTTCGCCGTCACTACTGACCGTGTACGTGATTTTATCGCCGTAGATGTTCGATTTGACGATCGTCCCTCTCAGCAAATCAAACTCGTAAATCCAGTTGCGGAAGGACAAGGTGTAGTTGCTGTTCAGTCGCTCCACGGAGAAGCTGGCATCTTTGTACGGGTAATTGACAAACTGGTTGTAGTGGTATTCGAGCGACGTTCCGTCTTCGAGCGTAATAAAATAACGGTTGCCCGCCGGCAGATCATAGACCCGGGTCGTGTAGATTTCTTGCCCCGGGTTGCGGGAATCGTCGCTCACGGAGGCGGAGTGCTCGCGGGAGACGATCTCCAATTTCGGCACGTTGAAGTCCCAGCCGGTCGCAAATCGTTCCGGAGAGGAATGGGCTTCGTTGCCTGTCTCGGTTTCGTTCCAGCCGGGCACGCTGATTTTGCTGCCCAGAGAATGGTAGCGGCGTTGCAGGACCACGTCCAGGCCATGTTTGCCTTGCAGGTACACATCTTGCTCGACCAGATTGGCCGCCCGGTACACGTCGTCTACCGACGATTCGGTCTTGGAGCGGGCGAAGTGAAACTCCTGCTCTTTTTCCGTGTACTGCGTAGGCGGAAGCGGCGTCGCTGCCTGGATGTCCATCATTTCCGCGAGCTTGCGGATTTCCGCCATTTTCGCCGGGATAAGCGGTGTGAGCTTCTGGAGCAACTGCTGTTGGTCCGGCGTCACCGATTGATAACGGGAAAGAAGGTCCGTGTCGGTGAAGGCTTTGGCTTGCGCGCGCTCTTCTTCGGTGAGGAGCTGTTCCAGATCCGAGTAAAAATAGGCCGCGAATGTCAATAGCTCCCGGTCAAACGTGCGGTGGATTTCGCTGGCGGTGGAAGCATCCAGTTGTGTCCAGGGCAGCTTGGCGATATCCGCTTCGGTAAAGGTGGTCGGATCGCTTTTCGCGGGTTGTTGTTCGATCGGAACAAGCTGCTCGTCCGCGATGGACTGCTGGAGTTCGTTGGCCACAGCTTCCGGTGTGGATGCGGTGTTGGTAGTGTCCTGCGATTCCTGTGGGAGCGGCTCTTGGGACGGTTCGTTGGCCAGGGCTGCTCCTGGTGGCAGCAGGGTGATGCATAGGGCCAGGCAGAGAAGGTAGATGAGTGCTTTTATGGAAAGGTGTTTCATAGGGCCTCCATCATGGGTAGTAGTCCCCCCTTGGTGAGAAGGGGGGATTGGTGTTGGTTAGGGGAGTGTGATTTGGATGGGTTTGTTGCTATGAGTAGTTGTGCCGTTGCCGAGTGAGCCATAGTCACCAGATCCCCAAGCATAAATGGTTCCATCTTTTTTTCTGGCTAAGCCACGATCCGCATTAGCCCCGCTAGCAATTTCTTCAACGTCAGTTAAATCGATTACTTGCACTGGTGCGTATCTGTTTTTATTCGTACCATCACCTAATTGGCCAAAATAATTGTCTCCCCAAGCGTAAACATTTCCATCTATATCAAGGGCATAGCCGCATACACTTCCTGCCGCCACCGACACAATATTGGAAAGAGAGACTATTTTTGTTGGAGATGGTACGTTATTGGTGTGGTTTAAACCTAGTTGACCAAATTTATTTGCCCCCCATGCCCAGACAGTTCCGTCTTTTTTGACAGCAAGATTAACTCCTTGCCCCGCAGCAATATCCTTTACATCGTCGATATCTGCTACTTTAATAGGCTGCTGATAGTTGCTGTCTAAAAATGATCCCCACATCCAAACTGTCCCATCTTTTTTCAGGGCTAATCCATGAGAAGATCCGGCAGCTATCTCGACTATGTCGGTGAGACCAACTGCTTGAACTGGAGTAATACTGCTGTTTGTTGTCCCGTCCCCCAGCTGGCCTGAGCTATTATTCCCCCAGCTCCAGACTGTTCCATCAGATTTTAAAGCCATGCTATACTCACTTCCTGCTGAAATGCGCGTAACGTTTATCAATCCTTTTACCAGAACCGGCACATTCTTTCGAACCGTAGTGCCATCTCCTAGCTGACCACTAGTATTGTCCCCCCACGCCCAAACTGTTCCATCTTCCTTCAAAGCAAGAGAGTGCTTATTCCCCGCAGCACTGCTCACCATACTATCTGCTGCATGTGCAGGATTTTGTGCGAGGGCAAGAATGGTCATCGATGCTAAAAACAGATTGGTTACTCTTTTGACAATCGTGCTTCTTTTTTTCATTTTGTTTACCTCCATGCTATTGTCCATTCGTTTGAACAGGAACTAACCTGTTTATAGTTGTGCTGTCTCCCAGCTGTCCTTTGTCATTTCGGCCCCATGCCCAGGCTGTTCCATCTTCCTTGATCATCAGGGCATGATAGCTACCTGTTGACAGGCGTTTGGCTTGAGGGGCTATTTCTTTGACCTGTACAGGAATTGTGAGCATTTGGTTGTAATAACGAACCGTAATCGTCGCTGTCCCTGCTGTTCCTCCGGCTGTAATTACACCTGTCGCATTTACGGCAGCGATTTCGGGATGGCTACTTTCATACGTTGCTTGCGTCGTTACATCTTGCGAGTCGCCGCTTGCATAGGTTGCCGTTACTTTCAACGGCTTGTTTTGTTCTGGAAGCAACTGGATAGAGCTTGGGACTGCTATCAACTGGTTGGGCGTAATCACTCGTACACTTGCTACTGGCGTTGTCCGGTTTTGTGTCGTGCCGTCTCCCAGTTGTCCTTTGTCGTTTCGACCCCATGCCCAGGCTGTTCCATCTTCCTTGATCATCAGGGCGTGATAGCTACCTGTTGACAGGCGTTTGGCTTGAGGAGCTATTTCTTTGACCTGTACTGAAACCGTGAGTGTCTTGTTGTAATAACGAACTGTAATCGTTGCTGTCCCTGCTGTTCCTCCGGCTGTAATTACACCTGTCGCATTTACGGCAGCGATTTCGGGATGGCTACTTTCATACGTTGCTTGCGTCGTTACATCTTGCGAGTCGCCGCTTGCATAGGTTGCCGTTACTTTCAACGGCTTGCTTTGTGCTGGAAGCAACTGGATGGAGCTTGGGACTGCTATCAACTGGTTGGGCGTGATCACTCGTACACTTGCTACTGGCGTTGTCCGGTTTTGTGTCGTGCCGTCTCCCAGTTGTCCTTTGTCGTTTCGCCCCCATGCCCAGGCTGTTCCATCTTCCTTGATCATCAGGGCGTGATAGCTACCTGTTGACAGGCGTTTGGCTTGAGGGGCTATTTCTTTGACCTGTACTGGGACGCTTATTGTCTGGTTGTAATAGCGAACCATAATCGTTGCTGTCCCTACTGTGCCTCCGGCTGTAACTACACCTGTCGCATCTACGGCAGCGATTTCGGGATAGCTGCTTTCATACGTTGCTTGCGTTGTTACATCTTGTGAATCGCCGCTTGCATAGGTTGCCGTTACTTTCAACGGCTTGTTTTGTTCTGGAAGCAACTGGATAGAGCTTGGGACTGCTATCAACTGGTTGGGCGTAATCACTCGTACACTTGCTACTGGCGTTGTCCGGTTTTGTGTCGTGCCGTCTCCCAGTTGTCCTTTGTCGTTTCGACCCCATGCCCAGGCTGTTCCATCTTCCTTGATCATCAGGGCATGATAGCTACCTGTTGACAAGCGTTTGGCTTGAGGAGCTATTTCTTTGACCTGTACCGGGACGCTTATTGTCTGATTGTAATAGCGAACCATAATCGTTGCTGTCCCTACTGTGCCTCCGGCTGTAACTACACCTGTCGCATCTACGGCAGCGATTTCGGGATAGCTGCTTTCATACGTTGCTTGCGTTGTTACATCTTGTGAATCGCCGCTTGCATAGGTTGCCGTTACTTTCAACGGCTTGTTTTGTTCTGGAAGCAACTGGATAGAGCTTGGGACTGCTATCAACTGGTTGGGCGTAATCACTCGTACACTTGCTACTGGCGTTGTCCGGTTTTGTGTCGTGCCGTCTCCCAGTTGTCCTTTGTCGTTTCGACCCCATGCCCAGGCTGTTCCATCTTCCTTGATCATCAGGGCATGATAGCTACCTGTTGACAAGCGTTTGGCTTGAGGAGCTATTTCTTTGACCTGTACCGGGACGCTTATTGTCTGATTGTAATAGCGAACCATAATCGTTGCTGTCCCTACTGTGCCTCCGGCTGTAACTACACCTGTCGCATCTACGGCAGCGATTTCGGGATAGCTGCTTTCATACGTTGCTTGCGTTGTTACATCTTGTGAATCGCCGCTTGCATAGGTTGCCGTTACTTTCAACGGCTTGCTTTGCGCTGGAAGCAATTGGATGGAACTTGGGACTGCTACCAACTGGTTGGGCGTGATCACTCGTACACTTGCTACTGGTGTCGTCTGATTTTGTGTCGTGCCGTCTCCCAGTTGTCCTTTGTCGTTTCGACCCCATGCCCACACGATTCCGTCTTCCTTGACTATCAGGACGTGATCACTACCCGTTGACAACCTCCGTACCTTGCTACCTGGTTCCGTTCCTTCGATTACTTTCACCGCCACGCTCCGCTGCTTGCCGGAAAATGCTGCGGTAAGTGTCGCCGTTCCTGCTTTTTTAGCTGTCAGCAAACCGCCCGTACTTACGGATGCGATGGACGGGTCATCGACAGTGTACTGAGCCTTGTCGGTAATGTCGGACTCTGTTCCATCTGCGTGTACAGCCTTGACTGCGAGCTGCTTCGTCGCATGTTCCAGCAAGGTAATGGCTTCCGAAACGATCTTGATGTCCACTACCCCGTTCTCCGCCGTGACGACAACGGGTACGTTGACGCTCACGCCTTCATAGGTCACAGTGAGGCTCGTACTTCCGGCCTGGACAGCGGTGACGAGTCCGTCAGGCTGGACGGTTGCGATGGATGAATCTTGCGCCAAGTACGTAACTTGCTTGGATACGTCTTCCGTTTTGCCGTCTTGGTAGGTGGCCGTTACTTGCAAGGTTTGCGTTTTGCCTACCAAAAGATCCAGTTGGGCAGGGGTTACGGTCAGGCTCTGGACGGGCTCCCGGGCTTCGGTGATTTGAACGGGCACAGAGACGGTTTTGCCGCCAAATGTAACGGTAACTGTCGTGGAACCTACTGCTGTTCCTGTAATCAATCCAGTCGCTGAAACCGTGGCAATCGCGGGTTGGGCGATTTGGTAGGTGGCTTGGCTGGTCACATCGGTCACCTTGTTATCGCTATACGTTGCTTTGACTTCCAGTTGCTGGGTTGTACCCTTTTTCATGCTGACGGACTCTGGACGAACGGCGAGCGTCTGCAAGCTGACGACACTTCCCGTGACCGGAACCGAGATGCTCTTTCCGCCATATTGGACCGTAATTTGCGCCGTGCCTTCCGCCAGTGCTGTAACTACACCGCTGCTACTTACGGAAGCAATCGTGGCGTTGCTGCTGGTGTACGTGGCCTTTTGGGAAACATTTTCTTCCGTGCCGTCTTGGTAGGTTGCCGTTACTTGCAGGGTCTGTGCTTTTCCTATCAAAAGCTCCAGTTTGACAGGCGTTACGGTCAGACTCTGCACAGGCTCCTGAGCTTCTGTGACCTGTACAGGCACAGAGACGGTTTTACCGCCAAAAGATACGGTCATCGTCGTAGAGCCAACTGCTGTTCCTGTGATCAACCCAGTCGCTGAAACTGTGGCAATCGCGGGCTGAGCGATTTGGTACGAAGCTTGGCTGGTCACATCGGTCACCTTGTTATCGCTATACGTTGCTTTGACTTCCAGTTGCTGGGTTGCACCCTTTTTCATGCTGACGGACTCTGGACGAACCGAGATGGTCTGCAAGGTGACGACCGTTCCTGTCACCGTGACGGGAACGGACAAGCTTTTCGCTCCGTAGGTGACCTGGATGGTTGTCGTTCCGGTCGTAGTTGCCAGCACGCCTCCCATGCCATCGACCGAGGCAATCGCAGGGTTGCCGCTGGTGTATTGGGCTTTGGCCGAAACGTTTTCCTCGACTCCGTTGGAATACTGCGCGTAGATGCTCAGTTGTCCCTTGTTTCCGGCTGCCAGCGAAAGCTGCGCGGGACTGGATTTCAGCCCCAGCAAGTAAGCTCCCTGCACCGTTACTTGAGCAGAAGCGCTTTTGCCGTTATAGGAAGCCGTAATCGTCGCGGTTCCTGGGGCGATCCCGGTCACGACGCCCTGGCTGCTCACCTGCGCCACGGATGGGCTGGAGGAAGAAAAGCTGGCGACGCTGTTGATGTCTTTGCTGCTGCCATCGGTGTAGTAGGCGGTGGCGTACACGCGCTGGATTTGTCCTTCTGCCAGGGTCGTTTGCGCCGGGCTCAGGCTGATGGACGACAAAGAGATCGCCGGAGCGCTTACGGTAATCGTGAGTGTCTTCGTTTGTCCGCCATAGTACAGCCGTGCCTGGGTGGTTCCGCCGTTGACGGCGTAGACACGCCCGTTACTGATGTAGGCTACGGATGGATTTTCCACGATAACCGTCACTTGCGAGGTGACATCCACCTGACTGCCATTTTCCAGCGTCGCGGTTACCTGGATGGACGCCGAGCCGCCGGAGGACACATCCACTTTGTCCGAATCGAGCTTTAATGCGGTTGCCTTTGGCTGAGGCGAGACGGCTTGCTTGACGCTTTTGAGCAAGTTTCCGTTCTCATCGTGGGTGAAGGTGACGCTGTTGGCGCCGTTTTCCTTGATCGCCGTGATCCGGTTGTTGGCATCGTAGACGTATTCATACAGCGTGCCTCCTGCCAGTGGGGCAAAGACGGTAAACGACAGGCTAAGCGCAGTGGTGTCGTTGTTGGTCAGCCGGACGGTGTAGCTGCCGGATGCCAACTCGTACACGGCCTCGGCCTCGCTTGGCTTTTGCTTCGGACTGACGAGCGTGCCGTTGGACAGCATAGCGACCGTCGGGTATTTGCTGCTTGGATTTTTCAGTTGGACCACGGTGCGGTAGGTTCCAGGGATCAGCGCATTCATGGACAGCTCGACCGATTGCCCGGCTGGAATCGTGAGTTCCTTGGCCTGGTTGAACACAATCGCTTCTCCGCTCGCCTTGGCCAGGAGCGTCGCGTACAAGGAGCTGCGGGACTGGACGGACAGATAGTACGTTTTGCCTGCGACCAGTGCCGCGCTGACACTCCCGTTTTCACCGGAAGCGATTTGGTCCGGCGTTTGCAGAGACGCACTGCGGAACACCGCGATTTTCCCTGCGGCGAGGGAACTGGAATCGTTGGTCAACGTAAACTGGTACGTGCCGCTCGTCTTGGCGGTGAGCTTGAAATATTTCGCTTGATCCGCCGGGTAGTACATGCGAATCGGGCTGTTTTCCTGCAACAACGTGAAGTTTTCCTCCGCAGGCAGCGTCTCGACGGAGATCGAAGCCGGGTAGCTGCTGATTCCGGATGGGCTGTAGGCCCACAGCATGATCGTATAGGCGCGGCCTGGCTGGAGGCCGGAGAACGTGTAGCTAGTGACGTTCCCTACATCTCGCGCCAGAGGATGGTTATCCAGGCGGATCTGGTAGGTGCTGGCGCCAGGACTTGGGTTCCAGTACACCGTGATGGCGTTCTTGGTCGGCTCGGTCTTGACAATGACCGGCGCTCCCGGTTTCCGTTCGACGACCAGGACTCCGCTGTAAGAAGCGGCTCGACCGCTTGCGCTGCGTACATCCGTATTCGTATACGTACCTTCACCCAGCTCCTGGCCCAGCCAGCTCATACTCCAATAACCAGCTGAGCCAGTCGTGGTCGTCGTTTTCCTGGCATACGTCGCCGGGTAAATCGTTCCTGTGAGCGTGTCTCCTGCCTGCAAGCGGCTGTACGTGCCGTCCAGGGTAAACGTCTCCTTCAAGTCGATAATGCGCTTCTCTGTAGGGGTGTAGACCGCCAGATAAGGGAGGTGATCCACCAGACGAGCCGAGTAGACTTGCGGCTCCGACCAGGCTCCGCGGTTATCTTGGGCCTGCGCGGTCCAATAGATGGTCCGAAACAGCATGTCTTTGGTGATGGGAAATTGGTAGCGACTCGAGGTTCGCTTGGCCTGATTATCCTCGGGGAGGTTCTCCATTGTCTCTCCCACCTCATTCCCACCCGGCGTCCAGCCGACCCGAAGTTTCCGTGCCACCAGCTTGTCTGTAGCATCCTTTTCCACAATCGAGTAGGTGATAAGTCCGGTGTTTCCTGAGTAAATGACATCAAATTCCGTGCTCTCCATGATGGGCGCCGTATTGCCGTACAAAATCTTGAAATTCCGTTTGATCGTGGAGCCTTCCACGTACGACGGCACACCGCTAATGTTCAAAACGGTACGCAGCCGCGCTTCCACCGTAGCGTTTTTGGTAATCATGGATGTGTCCATCTCATACGAACGGGTTTTGGTAGACAGCTTCTCCTTGATCGTCGGCGTGAGTTGTCCCGATTGCGTAATATAAATCGTCAATTCCTGACTCGTTATTTTGTCCCCATACACACTGAATGGATAGTCTGGCGAGTAATCCCAGGTGAATACGATGCGATCTCCCAAATGAAACTCGGCGTTGTTCGCGGGGCTCTTCCAGGTTGCCTCGATATAGACCGGGTCTTTTTCCTTGGCCTGTGCGCGCATATCCAGGGTGAAGTCCACCTGCTGTACAGGAGACAGGCCCTGCTTCTGATCGGTGGCCCAGACTTTCAGGGAGTATACGTCGTCTGGCTGCAGGTCTTGCACCGGAGCATGGTACAAAAAGGCGGAGGCGTTTTCTGACGCCAGGAACGAAGCGATCTGGTGCACTTCCCCTTCGTCGATTTGATACCAGAGGCTGACGCGATCCCCCAGATTCGGGTCCATGACCCAACCGGAAAGGGGAATCACATCCTGTCCGTTCACCTGATCGATGACTTTTCCCGTAACGGGGGTGGTGACGTACACACGCGGCGCGGCGTTATCCGGGATGTTCGTGGAGAGATAGTCAATCTCCGGGGTCCATTTGAATGAATCCCCCACCTCGGTTTCTTTTGCCTGCGCCTGGAAATACAGCTTGTCTCCCGCCTCGACTTCCAGCTCTTGCGCTAGCTCCACCCCAACCTGATCGTTGAACGCAATGGACTGCCAGCCCGCAGACGGCCAGATTTGGGTATCGTTTTTCAAAAGGCGGAGGTTAACGCCGTCTCCTTCGTTTCCTTCGAGCATGGAAGCCCAGCCGCCGACGTGAATCTTCCCGGAACGCGGCGCTTCCCAGCGAATGACCGGATCGGAGCCGCCGATTTTCATCCACGTATTCCCGATGATCGTCTCGCCTTGCGGGCTTTTCCATTGCTCGCTTTCCTGGTTCCACACCAGTTCGGTGTAGCGCTCTTCCTTGGCCTCCAAATAGGACCAGTTGTGTTTGCCCTGTTCCTTGGAAAATTGCAGCCAGTAGCGATTTTCTTCGGTGATCGCCTCGACAATCGTTACCATTCTCTCCAAGTTGGTCTGTTTTCCGTCTTTTTCGGTAATCCGTACGGTCAGCTTGTGCGTTCCCTTTGGTTGCTCCTCTGCACGCAGCCCGTAGGAAAAGCCTGGCTTCGCGCCTTGGCTGCCCGGGTACGTGCGCAGCACATCGGGGCGCTCGGTGCCGTACAGCGCCTCGCCCAAAACGGTTTCGTCCAGCAGCACCTCGATTTTGTCCAACTCGCCCTCAGGGAGGAACCAACCCGTGACGAGGTAGTTTCCGCTGATGACTTCGTTGTCTGACGGCGTGTCGATTTCTCCACCGTGGCTCGGTCCGTCTCCTTGGACCTGCACCGGATACGTCTGCACGATTCCGGCATACGATACGCGCAGATGCGTGTTTCCTGGCATCAGGCCCGTGATCAAGCCTGTCGACGCCTCGATTTTGGTGAGGGCCGGGTTCTCAAACGCGTACGTCGCTTCGGCGGTGACGTCTTTTGTGCTGTTGTCACGATGGGTGGCGGTCAGTTGGAAGGTCACGGTCTTGTCTTTTTCCAGCGCGATCGAGGTGAGATTGGCGGTCAGTTTGGCAACGGGACCAATGACCACGTCTCTTTCCAGCACAAGGCTTTCCTGTCCCGTCTGATTCGTGGCGCGGATGGTCAGCTTGTGCGTGCCTTCGGCGAACGGAAGCGTGTCCCATTGGTAGCGGAACCCGGCGTTTGCCTGGCGGTAATGCGGATACAGCGCCGCAATATCCGGGCGAGGTTCGCCGTATTCGGCGGTGCCCACAGCTTGTCCATCCACGAGTACCTCGACTTTGGCGATGCCAGACGGGTCGAGCAGCCAGCCTTGGACGGTGGTCACGCCACCGATGACAGCGCGGTCAAATGGCAGCTCTAATTGCCCTTTTGGCTGCGTGGACCCGGCTTCTGTCTCTGTCACGGTGATCGGGATGGTAACGGATTGCCCGCCGTAGCTTGCGACTACGTTGGTCTGGCCGACTTGCAGCCCCGTTACCACACCGAGAGGGCTGATGTGGATGATCTCAGCCTTTTCTGCCGTGTACTGTGCTTCTCCTGTGATCTCTTTGGTCGTTTGCTCCGTCAGTAGCGCGGAGATGGTCAGCTTTTTGCTGGAATCTTTCGGCAAGGTGACGGTTGGCTCTTGTGGCTGCAAACGAAGGATCGGGGGTTGTTTCCCGATGACGAAGCGTTTTTCTGGCAACGGATGCGACTTGCCTTCCGGGTCAATGGCCACCACGGTAACGGTATGCTCCCCGGCTGACAGGTCGGATCCCTCCAGCGTCAGGCTGAAACCGGCGTGGCTGTTTGCATAATCCGGGTGCAGCAAGGCGATATCCGGGCGGGCGATGCCTGCTTTTGCTTCGCCTTTCTTCGTTCCGTCTACGAGAACGTCGTAACGCGTAATAGGAGTCGCTGCTAAAAACCATCCGGCGATCGTGCTTGTGCCCTCGATGACAGCTCCCTGGACGGGCGTCTCGATTTCGCCCATTGCGGACAGTGGTCCGGCTTCCGTAACGGTGATGGGGATAAGGAGGCTCTGCTGTCCGTAGGTAATGGTCAAGTTTGCCGTGCCAGGTGTAATGGCGGTGACGAGGCCATCTGTGTTTACTTTCGCTACTAACGCATTATCCACTATATAGCGAGCTAACTTGGTGACGTCATGCTCACTCTGATCTTCCAAGATCGCCTTGATCACGAGTAGATGCGTTTTTCCCTCTGCGAGGCTCAGTTCAGTGCGGTCTGCCCGCAAGCTTTTCGCTGGCAAAAGCGGAACGACGTGGATCTTTCTTTCTCCAAGCATCGTCTGCGTCCCGTCTTGACCCGTTCCGCGTACGGAAAGCGTATGCGTTCCTTCCTGGAGCTTGCCCGTATCGAGATCGAATTGATAGCCGATATCGTGATTCGGCGAGGAGACATCCGTGATCTCTACTTCTGGACGTGGTATGCCATAGGCGGCTTCTCCTTGGAGGGCACCGTCTACCAGCACTTCCACCTTGGCGACTCCGCCCGAGTGGAAATACCAGCCCGTAATCGGGTACACGCCGCTAATGGTCGCGTTGTCCGGTGGGGTATCGATGCCGCCTTGGATCAAGCCTGCCGCTTCCCGCACCGTTACGGGAACGGTCAGCACATGTTCCTGGTAGTGGACGGTGATGGTCGTTTGTCCGGCTTCTAATCCCGTGACCATTCCGCTTGGCGAAATACTGGCCACATGCGGATGTTCTGCGGTATAGGTCGCTCCTGCTGAGACCTCTTTGGTTGTTTGGTCTGCTAAAACAGCCACAACATGGATTTGCTGCGTTTTCCCGCGAGCCACCTCTACTTTTTCAGGCGCAGCCGAGATGCTTGTCGTTGGCTGTTCTTGTTCAACTAGGATAGCTCGCTCCGCCAGCACATGTTCCGTGCCGTCGTTGCTGACAGCCGTTACTTTCAATACATGCGCTCCTTCTTGCCCAGCGCTTGTCTGGAAAAGGAACTGAAAACCTGCCGCCGGATTGCGGTAGTCCGGGTAAGCTGTTTCGATGTCGCGACGGGCAAGCCCGTACTGCGCATCCCCCAGTCGTGTCCCATCCAGTTGCACTTCGATCTTCGCCACGCCTGCCGGGTCCAGATACCAGCCTTCCACCAGCACTTGACCCGCTACGGTGGCGTTGTTTGCCGGGCGCTCCACTTCCCCGCGCGCAGGGAGCGGCGTTTCTTCCTTGACTTGAACCTGTACCGGGATGACCAGCGTCTTATCTTCGTAGGTAACGGTAAGGTTTGCACTGCCGACTCCAACCGCTTGCACGACTCCCGTCTCACTCACGGTAGCGACTCCCGGGTCAGAGGAAGTATAGGTCGCCTGCTGCGTCACATCTTGGACCGAGCGATCCTCCAAAATGACGGATATCTTCAACGGGTGGCTGTCGCCCGGAGCCAGCTCCAGCTTCTGGACATCCGCCTGCAAGCCCTCCGGCAACGGCGTTTCCCCGACATAAAAAGCTCGGCCCGCGATGGTCGTTTTCTCGCCAGCCGTATTCTCAATCACAACGGCCAGTGTATGCGCTCCGCTCGCTAGTGTTTGCGTGTCCAGTTGGAACGTAAACCCTGCGTTTGGATTGCCATACGCCGGATATTTCGCGGCGATATCCGGGCGTGGCTGACCGTACTGCGCTTCTCCTGCTTCGGCTCCATCGACTAACACATGAATGCTCGCCACTCCCGCAGGGTCAAGATACCACCCTTTTCCATTCAACAGGCCGCTCGTCCATTCGCCATTTTCCGGACTATCCAGCCCTGCCAATGGACGCAGCGGTTCCGGCGGGGTCACCGTAACGGAAATCTCGAAGTGATGTCCTTCCAACTCTCCGGTTACTTTGGTTTCGCCCGGCCCGACGCCGCTTACCACGCCCGCAGCACTTACCTTGGCAATGGCCTCATCCTGCACGGCATAGCTGACCCGCTTGGTCACGTCTTGCTCCGAACCATCTGTGCGCTTGGCTGTGACTTTGAGCGGCTGGCTTTCCCCTTGTGCCAGCTTGAGTTCTGAAACAGAAGGCAAAAACGCTTCGATTTCCGCAGAACTTTCCCCTTGCCCCAGCGCCTTTTCCAAATGCACCAGCCCTTTGCCATAAAAACGGGACTCGCCCAGCGGCGTAGCGCTTTTCGTCAACAGATCGCGCAGCTCAGCGCTAGAAATGTTTCCTTTCGCCGACCAAATCACGGCCGCCGCCCCCGCTACGTGCGGAGCAGCGAGCGAAGTGCCTGATCTCGTCTGAAAATCTCCACCAGGCGCGGTACTCCGGATATCCACCCCTGGCGCCATGAGGTCCAGCTCTTTTCCGACACTGGAAAAATCGGCGCGCTGATCTTCCTGGTCAACCGCACCGACCGAAATCGTTTCCGCATACTGGGCTGGAAACAGCTCGGTTTCTTCGCCCAAGCCCCGGTTGCCCGCCGCCGCAATGACCAAAATACCGTGCTCGTTCGCCCGTTTGATCTGGTCGTGCAAGGCGCGGCTGTTCACATAACCGCCCGCGCTGATCGAGAGGATGTTCATCCGGTTTTGAATCGCCCATTCGATCCCCTGGATCATGCTGGAGTAGGTCCCGTGGCCTTTTTTGTCCAACACTTTAATCGCGTACAATTCCGCTTCCGGCGCGACGCCGACGATACCAAAATCGTTATCCCGGGCGGCGATGACTCCCGCTACAGCCGTACCGTGGCCGTGCTGGTCGCCAAAATCGTCCTCTCCTTCGATGTAGGACACACCGCCCTTGATCTCCAAGTCTGGATGAGCGGAAATTCCCGTATCCAGCACCCCGATTTTGATGCGTTGCCCTTTGTACTGCTGACTGTGCGCAGCGGCGGCACCGATATGCTCGACGCCCCACGGCACTTGCTGGCTTTGGCTCGGCGAGAGACTTGCTTCCGCCAGCTCGGTTTCGCTGTCTTCTTCGATGTAGGCGACATTTTCGTCTTCCAGCATCGCCTGTTTCTCGCTTTCGGTCAGTTCGGCGACCACGATTTGTCCGGTGAGTGGCTCCACCGATGACCGCTGGATCGCTCGGACCTTGGCGCGTTCCTGTTTTTTGAAGCCAATCAGGTACGTCTTGCTGTCCGCACTCGCCGCCGCATGCGCGGGAACGAGCTGCAAAAGCAGGAGCGACACCAGGAGGAACGCTTGGAACATACTGAATAAACGGATGAAGGCCTGGTTCATTCACGTGACTCCTTATCTAGGTTTGGTTTGTTGGTTGCGCTTGTGCATCAGCAGTCCAATGGCTCCCACTCCTTTTCGCCAATAGTTGGTTTAAATTGATAAAAAAGCAAATATAGGAAAATATTCCTGTTGCATTCAGGCGAATTATATTATTTTTAAAAATTTGGTTCAACAGGAATTTACTTAAAAGTCGTTTTTTCGACATTAATAGAATTTTTTCGACAAAAACGACTTGTAGAAAATAACCCATAAAAAAAGAAACCCCGTTTACCCACGGGGTTCCTCAACAAACCAGCCTGCAAAAAGACCGCTCTTTCCAACCGGAAATCTATCCAAACCAATCATTTCTCAATCCGGTAATACCGATCCCCTGTCTTCGGATTGTAGTAGACGCGGCGCTTTTCCTGCGAGACGGGGTCGATATTCACTTCGTTCGTCCACTCAAATCCGGGCGGGATTTCTTCTCCATGGTCTTCGTGCAGCCGCTTGTCCTTGATTTTCGACAAGATCAACAGAACGAGCAGGAGCACGACCTGAAAAATGAGGTAATAGACGAAAAAAATCATCCACTACACCTTTTCAACGACGACCGCTGTGCCGTACGCGACGACTTCGCCCATGTTCCCCATGCTTCCCGAGTCGTAGCGGAACATGACGACAGCGTTTGCTCCCATCGCGTTGGCGTTTTTGATCATGCGATCGAGCGCCTGTTTGCGCGCATCTTCCAACAGAACGGTATATTCCTTGATTTCTCCGCCGACGACAGAACGCAGCCCAGCCATGATGTCTCCGCCGATTCCTCGCGCGCGAACGATCAGGCCGAATGTCGTTCCTTTCACTTCAACGATGCGATAACCTGGAATGTTTTCGGTTGTTACTACGAGCATTTGCTTCCCTACTTTCTGCTTTTTTTGAAAATCACATGCAGCACGATATCTGCGCTGAAATGACTGATGATGGCAGCTTCCAAGCCGTATTGCCAGAACAGGCAGCCAAACAGGATGCCCATGATGCCGTTCAAAAGCAGTGTCCACAGCGTGACGACTTTGCCTTTTCCGTACGTCATGAAATTCGCCGGGAGGTGGGCGCAAGCAAAAGCGAGAGCCGCAACCCCAATGCCCAGCCAGTAGGCGGTGTCTGCAAGACCGAGCTTCTGTGCCAAAAATACGACAACCGTCATGACGCCGAGCCGCATGAGCACTTCTTCGCAGAACCCTCCGTAAAAAGACGAGAGGACACCGAGCAGCCGCGACGAGATCGGCTCCTTGCCTCTTTTCGCCATCATGTGCGGCTGGAAAAAGCAGTGGTCCAGCCATTTGACCACGAGTCCTACTGCGATGCCCGATCCAAGCGACACCGCCCAAAAGCTTTGCATGGAAAAAGGCAGCGCCGCCCCGGACGACCAGTGATCGAGCACAAACAGCCGAAGCTCAGTTGCAGGCAGGAGCCACAAGCCTGCAGCAGTCGCGATAGCGAGAATGACGCAGGTCTGAATCATCGTCAGCGCAACCATGACAGGCACTGGCGGAACCTTGCTGTTGCTGGCAGGATGCATCTCTGCTTGCAGCTGCACTTGCTGGCGAATCGTTCTGAACTGAATCGGGATGATCCCTAGAGCGCACAAGACGCTGATCACCCAGATTAGCCAAAAGTGTTCCACAGCGATGCCCCCCACCTAGATTTCAGATCGTTCCAGCAAGTACCAGCCCATGAAGAAAAAGACGAAGTTGAGCGTCAAGACGCCTGCAAGCCCCGGCACAGCTGTAATGGCGGCTTCGGCAATTGTCGAGTTTTCCTGGATCATCATGATCGCGGCGTTTGTCAGTCCGCCCGGTGACACCATGTCCAAAAACTTGCCGAGAAACTGCGGCACGGTAAAAATCACGATGTTGAAAAGCAGCGAGGCCCCGCCAGCGCCGACAGCGTTGTTGAAAAAGCTGGAGGCGCAAATTGTCGTCGTTACGACAAGCAATAAGTTCGGTATGTAAAGGAGCGTACCGAGCCACACGTGCGCCCAATCGAGTTGGCCGAAAAGCAGCTGCGTGTAGTATGCGGTGATCCCGATTCCGATCAGCATGCTGCCGATGGTCAAGGCGTAATAAGTGACGGCTTTGGCGAGGTAATACTTGGCCCGGCTGACTGGCTTGACGAATACCATGGAGGCGACGCCGGACGCTTTTTCTCCGGCAATCGTTCCCATCGCGACGAGAATCAGCACGAACGTGCCCAGCGAGCTGAATTTGCTGATCGCCGTCGAGAGCACTTCCGGAGCAGACGGGGTGGGGATATTGATGACCGTCCCTTTTGGCAGTCCCGTAGAATTGGCCAAAATTTCCGGCAGCATTTTCATCGTGATCGGCTGCGTGATCATCAAAGCGATAAACACGATCGGGACGATGAGAATTTTGTAGGTCTTCATCAATTCATGAAATTCTTTGCGGATCATCGGGTAGGAAGTCATCCGTTGTTCACCACCTTGAGGAAAATATCCTGAAGGGTCAATGCCGACAGGCGATAATACGCAAGCGTCCCGCCAGATTCCAGAACGATGTGCGGCAGACGAGCCTTGGCTTGCGGCATGTCATTGGCGAAAACCTTGTAAACGCCGCCATCCTGACTCCACTCTTTCACCCAGGCAAGCCCGTCCAGCACGTCCGCCAAATCGATGTCCTCCTGATCCAGCTTGAACTCGATCAACGGCTCTACATGGCTGGCCCGCAGCTCCTCCAGACTGGATGACAAAAGCACCGTGCCGTCCTTGATGATCACGATATGATCGGCGATTCTCTCGACGTCATCCAGGATGTGTGTCGACATGAAGACCGTCATGTGCCGTTTCAGCTTTTCGATCAGGAGCAAGACGTCATGCCGCCCCATGGGGTCGAGAGCGGAAACGGGTTCGTCGAGGACGAGCAGCTTCGGGTTGTGGATCAGCGCCTGGGCAATTCCCAGACGCTGCTTCATTCCCCCGCTGTAGCCGCTGATCGGACGATTGCGCGCTTCATTAATTCCGCACAGTTCCAGCAGTTCATCCGTGCGCTGCGCAATCGTATGCTTGTCCAATCCGTACAGTTTGCCAACCCAGTGCATCCACTCCACTGCTGTCATGTAGTTGTAAAAGGCAGGAATTTGCGGGCAGTAGCCTACTTCACTGGTAACTTTGTTGCGTTCGGTTACGACGTCGTAGCCGACCACTTTCACTTTTCCGGCTGTCGGTGCGGCCAGGCCAGTCAAAACGCGAATCGTCGTCGTTTTCCCCGCGCCATTTCCCCCGAGGAACCCGATGCAGCCGATATTGTCGATGGAAAAAGTAACGTTCTTGAGCGCTTTATGGTCCTTGTATTCCTTGGTGAGGCCGTCGCATTCGATTACTCGCAAAGAAGGTCAACCCTTTCTTCGTTTCTTGGGCTAGTCTTTTCGGCCGACAAAGAAATACACAATAGGCCCCAACGTATTGATAAAGATGATGCCGAGCGCCCACGGCCATTTTTTTCCGCCCGCCACTCTCCCTGCATCGCGGCGAACAAGATCAATCAGGGCGATCACCATCAGGAGCAATTGAATCCCAATCAGCGGAGCGAGGAGCTGCATATCTACTTCCATGGATAAAACCTCCAAATTTTATAGTTATTTAAAGTTTACCATTAATTTCATTTTTTTCCACCCAACATCCTGTATTGAGATGTCGGGTGGACTGTTTTTGTGTCAGTTCCGTGTATTTTGTGTCACACGCAATTGACCGGTTCTGGCAAAGTAATCGAGAACTTTCGCAAACACTTCTTCGTCGATTTCCGGGCACTCGATGTCAGCCTGGCGCAACAGACGAGTCGTTTTATTGCCGACGTAAACGACGCTGCCCCTGCTGCTGTGACCGTCCGAGAACAGATTGCCGAGCGGTGCGGCCGAGTTGGCGTCCATGCCTTTGTCCTTCGCGTCTTCCTGCACGGCTTCGATCCATTCGTCCATCGTGACTCGTTCCAGCTCAAAGCCTTTGTTCTCGATGGCTGCGATCAAGTCGTCGTAATCGGTTGCGTTCGGATTGAGCAGGTGGAAGTTGCTGTTCACGCTGTGCTCGGTCATGGAGAGGTGAACGATTCCTTTACTTGCAAAATCGACTGGCATCATGTCCAAATCGCCGCTCATGTCAGGAGCTTTGCCCAAATCGATGATTCCGGCGGCAATTCTCCACATCAGGTCGTCTTTTTGGCATGCCCCTGTTTCGCTGTCGCCCGTCATCCGGCCGCAACGGTAGATCGCTGTCGGAATACCGCGCTGGCGAGCCAGGTTGACGATGTGCTCGGCGACCCATTTGCTCTGCGTATAGCCGGAAGTGAGGATGCGGCTGTTCTCCGGCATGTCTTCCTCGCGAACCGCGACGGATTCCTCGCCTTCCTCCGAGGCAAAGGTGAAAATCGTCGAGACGAAGTGGACAGGCTTGGTCTTTTTGGCCGCAGCCAGGCGAATAATTTCCTCCGTGCCGATGACGTTTGCCTTTTTCAAGGCGGCGTACGGATAAACGAAGTTGACCAAGGCGCCGTTGTGGTAGATGACATCGACTGTTGCGGCCAGCGCGTCAAACTGCCCGGCAGACAGCCCGAGTCGCGGCTGAGCCAAATCGCCGATTACCGGAATGATTCTGTGTGCCTGAGCTTCATCCCACAGCTCGTACAGCTGCAACGTTTTGCGCAGGCGGGCCAGTCCTTCTTCTTCGCCAGAAGCGCGAACGAGGCAGTAAATGTCTGCATCTGTCATCTGCAACAGGTCGCGCAGCAGGAAGGCTCCGAGGAAGCCTGTAGCTCCTGTCAATAACGCCGCCTGGAACTGGCTCGGGTCGCCTTCGTACGGCTGTTCGGCCAAAATCGCCGGATCGAGCGCGACTTCATCCTGAAGACCTTTGGCGTCGATCTCCTGGGAAACGGACGTCAAACCGTGTTTGATAATTTCCTCGATCGTCTTGGCCATCCCCGCGATCGTCGGCGTCTCGAACAAGATGCGCAACGGCACTTCCAGTTGCAGCTCTTCGCGCACTTTAAAAATCAGTTGCGTAGCGAGCAGCGAGTGTCCGCCGATCTCAAAGAAATTGTCGTGCACGCCGATCGTTTCCATTTCCAGCACCGCAGCCCAATGCGCGTGCAGCATGATTTCCACTGGCGTTTGCGGCGCGACGTATTCGACTCCCGCTTCCGAGCGGTCGTATTCCGGCTTCGGCAGCGCTTTGCGATCGAGCTTGCCATTTGGCGTCTTCGGCAAGCTGTCCAAAATCATGTAATGCTGCGGAATCATGTACGCTGGCAGCTTGTCGGCCAAAAAGTGATTCAGATCGTGAATCTTGCTTGTGCAATCGGCCTCGAACACGATGTACGCAACCAGGCACTTGTCGCCTTCCCGGTCTTCGCGGGCGAGCAGCACGACCTCTTTGACGCCCGGGAAGCGGTTCAGCACGGACTCGATTTCGCCCAGCTCGATGCGATAGCCACGGATTTTCACCTGGTAATCGACGCGGCCGACAAACTGGAGATTTCCGTCCGGCAAGTAGCGCACGAGGTCGCCAGTCCGGTACATTCTCGCTCCCGGTTCGCGGAACGGATTTTGCACAAAACGTTCTGCGGTCAGATCGGGACGGTGCAAGTAGCCGCGCGCCAAGCCGGAACCGCTGAGGTACAATTCCCCCGGCACCCCTACTGGCACAGGCTTGCGGTGGCTGTCCAGCACGAAGACGTGCGTATTGAACTGTGGTCTGCCGATTAGCGGTTCGTTCGTCGCTCCTTTTGTCACGATCGCGTGTGTGGAGTAAACGGTATCCTCCGTCGGCCCGTACAGATTGAACACTTTTTCCACGTGCGGGAAGGCGTACAGCTCTTGTGCCAGCCTGTTGGAAAGCGGCTCGCCGCACAAGTTGATGACTCGCACCGAAGCGGGTATGCCCTTCATGCGGACAAGCTCTGTCGCGGCCGATGGCACTGTATTGACGAGCGTCACCTGATCGGCTGCTGGCAAGGCTGGCAGTTGCAAGGCATTTTCCGCCATGATCACTTTGCCGCCCATGGTCAAGGTGGCAAACATCTCGTACACAGACAAGTCGAAGCAGATCGATGTGGAGAACAGGACGCCGCTCATCTCCTCAGGCGTATAAGTGTCATGCGCCCAAGAGAGGAAGTAAATCACGCTGCGGTGTTCCAGTGCTACCCCTTTTGGATTGCCGGTAGAGCCTGATGTGTAAATGACGTAGATCAAATTGTCGGAGGTCGCAAGCTTGCCTGGATTTTCCTCGGACTCAACCGCTACCGTTGCCCAATCGCGATCCAGGCAAATGACGTTGGCCTGGTGCTCAGGCAGCGTCGGCAGCAGATGTTCTTGCGTAAGCAGAACCGGAATTTGCGAATGCCCGATGATGTAGGCAATCCGCTCTGCCGGATACGCCGGATCGATAGGCACATAAGCGCCGCCAGCCTTGAGGATCGCCAAAAGTCCGATCATCATTTCGACTGTCCGCTCTGCGCATATGCCGACGAGCACTTCCGGGCCAACTCCTTGCTTGCGCAAATAGTGCGCCAGTTGGTTCGCCTGCCTGTTCAACTCGCCGTACGTTACGCGCTGCTCACCCACGATCAGGGCGATGCTGTCCGGTGCTTTGCTCACCATTTCCTCGATCATTTCATGGACGCATTTTTCCCGCGAATACGGTACTTCCGTGCGGTTCCACTCGGTGATCAGCAACTGCTCCTCTTCCTCGCGCATAAGCGGAAGCAACGTAATCGACTGATCCGGGTTCGCTACGATCTCTTCCATCAGCTTGTGGAAGTGCTCGACCATGCGAGTGATCGTGCTGCTGTCAAACAGAGCCTTGTTGTACTCTAGCGTGGCAAGCAATCCGTCCGGTGTTTCCACCATCGTCACCGTCATGTCGAACTTCGAGGTGACAGCGCCCAGCTCAAGGTCAAAGCTGCTCAGTTGAATGTCGCCAGCAGGTTCAGCCTGTACCGGGATGTTTTGCAAAATAAACATCACCTGGAACAGCGGAGAGTAGCTCATGCTGCGCTCCAGTTGCAGCTCGTCCAGCAGTTTTTCAAACGGAACATCCTGATGCGCATAAGCTTCCAGCGCGGTTTCGCGAACGCGCGCAAGCAACTCGCGGAAGCTCGGGTGGCCGGACATGTCCGTGCGCAGGACGAGTGTATTGATGAAGTAGCCGATCAACTGCTCCGTCTCTTGCTTGTTGCGTCCGGCAATCGGCGTTCCGACGAGAATGTCGTCCTGGTTGGTGTAGCGGTACAGCAAAGTTTGGAACGCGGCAAAGAGCGTCATGAACAAGGTTGCCCCTTCTTTTCGGCTCAGGCTTTGCAATTGTTCCAAAAGCTCCGCTCCAAACTGGACGGACATTTTCTCCCCTTCGTACGTCTGGACGGGCGGGCGCGGGCGGTCTGTCGGCAGTTGCAAAAGCGGCTCGCTGCCCTTCAATTTTTCTCGCCAGTAGCCGAGCTGTTCAGCGAGAACTTCTCCGCTCAGCCATTCCCGTTGCCAGACGGCGAAATCCGCGTACTGGATCGGCAATTCCCCAAGCGGTGACGCTTCTCCCTGACGAAAAGCCTTGTAGTTGGTCATAAGCTCACTCAGCAAAATTCCCATCGACCATCCGTCTGACGCAATGTGGTGCATGACGAACAGGAAAACGAAGTCGTTGGCATCGAGCTGAACCAGACTCGCCCGGAGCAGCGGCCCTTTGGTCAAGTCAAATGGCTGGACAATCGCCTGTTCTGCCAGGCGCTTGATTTCCGCTTCCCGTTCGGCAGGCTCCAGCGCACGCAGATCGATCCGGGTCATTGCCCAATCGCCATGCGGCTGAATGACCTGCACAGGTCGGCCGTCCCGAACCTCGAAGCTGGTTCGCAAGCTTTCGTGGCGCAAAATGATCGCGGAAAAGCTCGCTTCCCAAGCGGCCACGTCGAGCTCGCCCTGGATGCGCAGGAAAGACGGAATGTTGTTGATCGAGCTGTTTTGCGTAAATTGCTCCAGGAACCACAAGCGCTGCTGCGTAAAGGACAAAGGCAGCGGCTCCTTGCGGGATACTTTTCCAATCGGTGGCGCGAGCTTGCGGGATGACTGCTTCGTGAGCAGCTCCAGCTGTTCGCCAAGCCCGGCGACTGTCGGGTGTTCAAACAACGTGCGCAGTTGCAGTTCCACGCCAACGATTTCCCGCAGGCGAGAAACCGTCTGCGTCGCAAGCAAGGAGTGACCGCCCAGCTCGAAAAAGTTGTCGTCGATCCCGACTTTTTCCACGGCGAGCACTTCTGCGAAGACGTTGGCGATCATTTCTTCCAGCGGGTTGCGCGGAGCGACGTACGCAGCCGTGATTTGCCCCCAATCAGGAGCTGGCAACGCTTTGCGATCGACTTTTCCGTTCACGTTCAGCGGAATGGCCGGAAGCCACGTGTAGCTCGCCGGAACCATGTAGTCTGGCAGCTTTTCCTTGAGCCATTGCTTGATCTCGTCCACGGACAATTCTTGCTCGGCGGCGCTGGTCAAATAGGCAGCCAAACGCTTGTCACCCGGTCGCACTTCTCGCGCAAGCACGACTGCTTCACGGATCGCTGCGTGCTGTCTGAGCGCCTCTGCGATTTCGCCCAGCTCGATGCGATAGCCGCGAATTTTTACCTGATCGTCGAAACGGCCGAGGTAGTCGACGTTGCCATCCGGCAGGTAGCGCACGAGGTCGCCAGTCCGGTAAAGCCGTTCGCCCGGTTGTCCGAATGGATTGGCGACAAAACGCTCCGCTGTAAGCTCGGGGCGGTTCCAATATCCGCGCGCCAGGCACTCGCCGCCGATGTACAGCTCTCCCGGTACGCCGACAGGAACGGGCTTGCGGTTTTGATCCAGCACGTACAGCTTGGTGTTCGGGAACGGGCGGCCGATTGTCGGGGTATCGTCGTCAAGCGTCAACTGTTTGATCACGGTACCGACCGTCGCTTCGGTCGGGCCGTAGCAGTTGAAAAATTTTCGTCCTGTTGCATAACGGGCAACCAGTTCGCGGCTGCAAGCATCTCCCCCTACTTCCAGCACGGCGAGATCCGGGTATTCCGCCACAGGTAGCGAAGCCAGCAAGGAGGATGCCATCGATACTTTGCTGATGCGGCGCTCGCGCAACGTGCGGACGAGGTCCGGCCCTGGCAACAGCGACTCGCGATCTTCAATGACTAGCGTCCCGCCTGAAAGCAGCGCCTGCCAAATTTCCGAAACGGAGACGTCGAAGCTGAATGAGGTGAATTGCAGGACGCGACTGGATTCGTCCAATCCGAAATAGGCGATGTACGCCTGCACCATGTTCATCGCACTGCGATGCTCGACAGCTACCCCTTTTGGCAGCCCGGTCGTACCTGATGTGTAGATGACATAAGCGAGATTCGTGGACGCAACATCCGTCTGAATGTTGTCCACGTCTACATGCGCACGATCCGCGAACAGCTTCTCGCCCAGGCAAATGACCGGAGCTGCCGCTTGCGTGAACTTGTCCGCAAGTCCCGCTTGGGTCAGCACGACGACCGCTTGCGAGTCATCCAGCATGTAGGCGATCCGTTCTTCGGGATGCGCAGGATCAATCGGGACATAGGCAGCTCCCGCTTTCAGCACACCGAGAATGCCGATGATCATTTCCATGGAGCGCTCCACGCAAATCGCTACAGTCGTGTCAGGCTTAACGCCTTGGGCAATCAGCAGATGAGCCAGCTGGTTTGCTCGCTCGTTCAGTCCGGCGTAGCTCAAGCTTTGCTCTTTGTATTCAAGCGCAATGTTGTCGGGCGTTTTCGCCGCTTGCTGTTCAAAGGCGTGATGGAGGCAAAGCTCGCGCGGATACTCTTTTTCCGTGCGGTTCCAGTCGATCAGTACCTGCTTGCGCTCGTCTTCATCCATCAACGCGACGTCATTCAGACGCAGCTCCGGCGATTTGCTCATATAGACCATCAGACGGGTCATCTGATTCAACACGCGCTCGATCATGGCGTCATCGAAGCGATCCTGGTCATACTTCAACTTGAACGCCACTTGTTTGCCTGGCGCTGCGACCAACGTCAGCGGATAGTTCGTTTGCTCCACAGCTGCTACATCGTGAATTTCCAGAGAAACGCCGGATGTCGCAGATGCAGCCTCGTCTTCGCCTTTTTTGGCTGCTTGCACAGTCGGATAGTTCTCAAACACGAGAATCGATTCAAACAGCGCAGACCCGCGCGGCAGTTCACTCCAGCCCTGGATGTCGAACAGCGGCGTGTATTCGTACTCGCGAATTTCCAACTGTCGTCGCTGCAAGTCTTTCAGCCAGGCAAGCAAGGTCGCATCTGTCTGCAACGGAACCCGCACAGGCAGCGTATTGATGAACGAACCGACCATCGTCTCGACACCGGGAAGGTCAGCCGGACGCCCTGAACCTGTCGCCCCGAAAAGCACTTCCTCTTCCCCGCTGTAGCTTCCCAAAATCCAGCCCCATGCCCCTTGCACGAGTGTATTGAGCGTCAGCTGATGCTCGCGCGTGAAGCTTTGCAAATGCTCGGTCGCTTCCTCTGACAAAAGGACGCTTTGCTCCTTGTACTGCTTCTGCTGCGAAGCGGCAACATTTTTGCCCATTCCCAAAGAAGTCGGCTCGTGGAAGCCTTTTAGCTGATCTGTCCAGAATGGCTTCGCTTTTTCCCTATCCTGGCGCTTCAGCCAGGCAATGTACTGGGAGAACGGCTGCGAAGGCACAAGCTTTCCTTCTCGCCCCTCGCTGATTGCAGCATAGTGGGCAAGCAGTTCGTTCAACACGATCGGAACGCTCCAACCGTCAAGCAAAACGTGATGGAAGCTCCAGACGAAGCGATACTCCTCGTCTTTGGTCTGGAAGACGACCCAGCGAGACAATGGCGCTTGCGCAATATCGAAGCTGCGTCTGCGGTCTTCTTCCAGAAAAGCTGCCAGCATCTCGTCCTGCACATCTGCTTGCAGGTGGCGCCAGTCTTCCTTGGTGAGCGTGACTTTCACGTCTTTTCGCACGACCTGGTGCGGCTCGCTCAGTCCTTCCCAAACGAAGTGCGTCCGCAAAATGGAGTGGCGATCCAGCACGTTTTGCCACGCTTTTTCCAGGACAGACACGTCCAGGTTTTGGAACGTGACCGCAAATTGCACGACGTAATCGCCGCTGTCCTGGCTGTACAAGGAATGGAACAGCATCCCTTGCTGAAGCGGAGACAACGTGTACACATCCTCGATTTGCCGGTCGAAACCGATGTGTTTGTCGATCTGCTTTTGTTCCAAGACAGCCAACGGGAAGTCGGACGGGGAGTACCCTCCTGCTTCCGGCAGTGTGCAATGGGCGACAATCTCGCGCAAGGCAGCCATGAAGCTCTCCGCTACTGCCGCAATCGTACTCTCTCGATGAAGCTTCTCGCTGTACCGCCAAGTCACGTGGAGCTGTTCCCCTGCCACTACGCTGTTTACGTCGAGCAGGTGATGCCTTTGCGCGCTCGGGCAAAGATTCGCTCCGCTGGACTCAGGTGCCGAGCCAAACAAGGAATCGCTGCCGACGATCTGATCGATTTTGCCCATGTAGTTGAACAATACGTCGGCTTGTATGCGGGATATGGCATCGACGATCTCCGGTTCCGCATGGAGGTAGCGGAGCACGCCGTAGCCAAGTCCTTTGTTCGGGATGGCGCGCAGTTCTTCTTTCGTTGTCAAAAGCGCCCGTCTCACCGAAAATGTCTCGTCCCATTGCAGGTGTACCGGATACATGCTGGTGAACCAGCCGACGGTGCGGGACAAATCCAGATGTTCCGCCAGTTCTTCGCGTCCGTGTCCTTCGACGTTGACGAACACCGAACGTTTGCCC
The DNA here is from genome assembly GCF_013284375.2 of Brevibacillus sp. HD3.3A. Lineage (NCBI taxonomy): Bacteria > Bacillati > Bacillota > Bacilli > Caryophanales > Paenibacillaceae > Brevibacillus > Brevibacillus sp. HD3.3A. The sequence goes on along the minus strand of NZ_CP085874.1, from coordinate 2,980,406 downwards.
GTCCACTGACCGAGCGCCTTGGCCAAAGCGGCCAGCAAGACGTCGTTGATCTGGGTACGGTACGCTTGCGGCACCTGCTGCAAAAGTGCTTTCGTCTCTTCGACGGTCAAGGAAAAATGAACGGACTTGACTGTCGCTTCCGTATTTTCCGCACTATCTGGCATGTCTACGGGCAGTTCAGCCGAATGGACGGAGGACTTGGACAGCCAATAGCTTTTTTCATGCTTGAACGCTTCGGAATGCGCGTAGCGCTCCAGTTCTTGCGCCCACTCTTTGTAGGACGTAGTTTTCGCTGGCAGCTTCACCTCTTGACCTGCGGCAATTTGCTGATAGGCATGCTGCAAGTCTTCGAGGATGATCCGCCACGACACGCCGTCTACAACCAGGTGATGGGCGACGATCAGGAGGCGGCCCGGCACCTCTTTTCCGAGATGGAAGTAGATGGTTTGCACGACTTGCCCGGCACGCAAATTCAGTTGCGTCTGCGTCTCGTTGGCAATCGCTTCGATGGCACTGGATTGTTCCTCTGGTGCCAGCTGGGACAAATCTTCCACGCGAAACGGAATCGTCTCGCTTGGCGCATCCATCGCTTGCAGCCAGCCGCTTTCGCTTTGTGTATAGCGCATGCGGAAAGCATCGTGCTGGAACATCAACTGTCCGACCGCTTGTTTCAGCGCCGCAGGATCGATGCCAGCCTGAATGGAAAGCAGCACGGACTGGTTCCAATGATCGCGGTTTGCCAAAGGAAGCTGGAAGAACCACTTCTGGATCGGCAAAAGCGGCAGCTCGCCTGTGACGGCTCCTTGTTCCGCTTGCACCGCTGCTTTTTCCTCCACGATCTCCGCCAGTTCCGCGATCGTCTGGTATTCGAACAGCTGCTTCGGCGCAAGCGACAACCCTGCCTGATTCGCGCGGGACACGATCTGGATGCTGAGAATCGAGTCGCCGCCCAGCTCGAAGAAATTGTCGTGTATCCCGATTTGTTCGATCCCGAGCACGTCTTTCCAGATGGCCGCCAAGCGCCGTTCTTTTTCTGTCGAAGGCGAGACGAACTCTCCTTCCAGCTCCGGACGCTGGAAATCCGGCGCGGGCAAATTTTTACGGTCTACCTTGCCGTTTGGCGTGAGCGGCAAGTACGCCAGCTGGGTGAAAAATGCCGGAACCATGTAATCCGGCAATGTTTCCTTGAGCGCTTTGCGAATATCGCCTGTCGCAAGCGCCGCCCCTTCCTCCAAAACGAGGTAGGCAGCCAGGCGCTTCGTCCCTTGCTTGTCGGTGCAAACGGTGACGACCGCTTCTTTTACCGCTGGCAAGGCAACAATTGCCGTCTCCACTTCTCCCAGCTCCACACGGAATCCGCGAATGCTCGTCTGATCGTCGGCACGACCGATGAACTCGATACTGCCGTCCGGCAAGTAACGCACCAAATCCCCTGTGCGATAGAGACGTGCCCCTGCTTTCTCCGTGAACGGATGAGCGACAAAGCGCTCTTGCGTCAAATCGGGACGATTCAGGTAACCGCGCGCAAGGGAACTTCCGCCGATGTACAGTTCACCGGAAACGCCTACAGGAACAGGCTGCCTATGGGCATCGAGAATGTACACCTGAACGTTGTCGATCGGACGGCCAATCGTGGGAGCGGCCGTTTGCCCTGCCTCTTTCGGAACGATGCCCGCCGTCGCCACGACCGTATTTTCAGTAGGGCCGTATTGGTTTACGAGAGTGAACGGAATCTTCTCTGACGGGTAGTGATGCAGCTTGTCTCCGCCTGTCAGCATGTAGCGAAGCGCAGTATCGCCCGGCCACTCCAAAGCGAGCATGCTCTCCGTCAGCGGCGTCGGCAAAAAGCTTACGGTAATGTTCGAAGCGACGAGCCAGTCACGCAGTTTTTCCGGGACAAGCCGGATTTCCTCCTCCGGCAAATACAAGGTGGCTCCTTTTGTTACATAAGGCCAAATTTCCCAGACGGATGCGTCAAAAGCTGTCCCTGCAATTTGCGATGCCCGGTCTGTCGCCGTAACATCATACGCCCGCTGATGCCAGAAAATCAGATTCAAGAGAGCGGCGTGCTCGATCTCGACTCCTTTTGGCGTGCCTGTCGAACCGGATGTGTAGATGACGTAGGCCAGGTCGCTTGCGGCAGTTGTGTTGACCAGAGCTGCTGTAGGCTCTTGCGCAATCGTCTCCCAATCGGCGTCCAGGCAAATCAGCCGACTCGTGTCTGCGGGCAGTTTTTGCCTGAGTTTTGCTTGCGTAAGCACAATCGCCATGCTCGCATCGTGCATCATGAAGGCGAGACGCTCTTTCGGATACGCCGGGTCCATCGGAATGTAGGCAGCTCCCGCTTTCATGATCGCCAGCTGCCCGATGACCATCTCGACAGAACGCTCGACGCAAATGCCGACCAGACTGCCTCGACCCACGCCTTGCTTTTGCAAATAGTGCGCCAACTGGTTCGCTTTGGCTTCCAGTTGTCCGTACGTCAGGAGTTGATCACGCGTGACGACAGCAGGCTGGTCTGGCATGTCGCGGGCCACTTGTGCCACCAGCTCATGGACAAGCTGCTCCGTGGAGTAGGCCACAGCCGTATCGTTCCATTCCAGGACCAGTTGCTGCTCCTCCACTTCGCTCATCAGCGGCAAAGCAGTGATCGCCTGGTTCGCATTGGCAGCAACGGCTTTCAGCAACGAGCTAAAGTGCCCGATCATCCGCTCCACCGTACTTCGCTCAAACAGCGCCGTGTTGTACTCGAACGTCGCCGCCAAACCGTTTGCCGCTTCTGCCATCGTCAAGGTGAGATCGAACTTGGTCGTCTCCACCTGCTGGCTGCCTTCCAGCGGCAAAATGCGGATTCCATCCAGCGCGTCTGCCTGAACCGGAATGTTTTGCAGGACAAACATCACCTGGAACAGCGGCGAGTAGCTCAGGCTGCGCTCCACGTTCAACTCGTCGACCAGCTTTTCAAAAGGCAAGTCTTGATGGGCATACGCGCCCAAAGCCGTCTCCCGCACGCGGGCAAGCACTTCTTTGAAGCTCGGCTCGCCTGACAAGTCGGTTCGCATGACGAGTGTGTTGATGAAAAAGCCGATCAATCCTTCTGTCTCCTGGCGACTGCGGCCCGCTTCCGGCGTGCCGACGAGAATGTCGTCCTGGCCTGTATAGCGGTACAGGAACACTTGGAAGGCTGCGAGCAGCGTCATGAACAGCGTCGTTCCTTCCCTTTTGCTCAAGGCAAGGAGATTCGCTCTCAGCTCGTCATCGAACAGCAACGAGATGCTGCTGCCTGCATAAGACTGCACAGCGGGACGAGGACGATCTGTCGGCAAGGCAAGCAGCGGTTCTGCTCCCCCAAGCTTCGCCCGCCAGTACGACAGTTGCTCGTCCAAAACATCGCTTGTGAGCCATTCGCGCTGCCAGTAAGCATAATCGGCGTATTGAATCGGCAATTCAGCCAGTTGCGGAGCTTCCGCCTTGGCAAACGCCTGATAGCAATGGAACAATTCACGGATCAAAATGCCTGCCGACCAGCCATCGGCGATGATATGATGCACATTTAACAGGAAGATGAAATCACGCTCGTCTGTCTGGATGATCGTCGCGCGCATGAGCGGGCCTGTGACGAGGTCAAACGGCCTGTTCGCCTCCTCTTTCGCCAAGCGCAGTCCTGCTTCATTGCGCATTTCCTCCGACCGTTCGCGCAGATCGATCCGTTCCAGCTTCCAGTCGATCTCGGGGTGAATCACCGACACGGCTTCTCCGTTATGGTCCGTGAACGTCGTGCGCAAGCTTTCGTGACGCTGGATGATCGTCTGCAAGCTTTGCTCCAGAGCGTCCATATCCAGCTCCCCTTGCAAGCGTACGGCTGTCGGGATGTTGTAGAGCGCACTGTTTGGCATCAACCGATCAAAGAACCACAAGCGCTGTTGGGCAAAAGAAAGCGGCAAATGCCGATCGCGGGAAACGGGAACGAGCGGGATGCGCGACAGCCCAGATTTGTCTTCGCCAGCAGCCGCGATCCATTCGCTCAGCTTGTTCACTGTCGAGCATTCAAACAGCACACGCAGCGGCAAATCGACGCCAAACGCTTCTTTCAGACGGGAAACGGTTTGCGTAGCCAACAGCGAATGCCCGCCAAGCTCGAAAAAGTCGTCGAAGCTGCCGACCCGCTCTACCGAAAGCACTTGCGACCAGATGTTGGCTACCATTTCCTCTGTAGGCGTGCGCGGCGCCACATACTCCCGCTTCGTGGAAAGCTGGCCCCAATCCGGGACGGGCAGCGCGCGGCGATCTACTTTTCCGTTGACGGTGAGCGGAATGGCATCGAGCCAAACAACACCAGCCGGAACCATGTATTCAGGCAGCGTCTCTTTCAGAAAAAGCGCGATCTCCTCTGCGGGCGGCTGTGCTTTTCCCGCTGCCACCAGATAGGCGGCCAGACGCTTGTCTCCCGCTTTTTCTTCGCGGGCGATGACGACAGCCTCCTGTACGGCAGGGTGCTGCCGGATTGCATTTTCAATCTCGCCCAATTCGATGCGGTAGCCGCGAATTTTCACCTGATGGTCGATGCGATCCAAAAATTCGAGATTGCCGTCTTGCCGGTAGCGAACGAGGTCGCCTGTCCGGTAAAGCCGCTCGCCTGCTGCGCCAAAAGGATGCGGGATAAAGCTCTCGGCTGTAAGCTCGGGGCGGTTCCAGTAGCCGCGAGCCAAGCCTTTGCCTCCGATGTACAGCTCCCCTGGCACGCCGACGGGAACGGGATTGAGGTTGGCATCCAACACGTACACGGTCGCGTTGGCAATCGGGCGGCCAATCGGCGGGTTGTTCATCCCGGCCTGGCAGAGCATCATCGTGGAGCAAACGGTTGCTTCTGTCGGCCCGTAGCAATTGAAAAACTGACGGCCTGGCGCATAGCGTGCCACAAGCTCGCGGCTCGGCGCTTCTCCGCCGACAATCAAGGTGTGCAGGTCAGGCAGATCAGCATCAGGCAAAGCCGCCAGAACGGAAGACACCATGGAGACGGTTGTAATGCGTTGCTCTTGCAAAACCTGAATCAGTTCAGGGCCTGGCAAAAGCGACTCCCGATCCTCGATGACAAGTGTCGCACCCGCGAGCAGAGCCATTACAACTTCGGAAACTGACACGTCAAAGCTGAACGAGGTGAATTGCAAAACGCGGCTGGTCGGCTGAATGTCAAAAGCGTCGATCAGCGCATAAGCCAAATTGACCGCACTGTGGTGCTCGATCATGACCCCTTTTGGCAATCCGGTAGAGCCGGACGTGTAGATCACGTAAGCAAGGTTTTGCTCCGTCACCTCGGAAGCCGCGTTGTCAACAGGTTCATCCGCCAAAAGATCGCTGTCGAGGCAAATCACGTGTGCGGCTGTCACTGGCAAAATCTCCAGCAGCGACTGCTGGGTCAGCAATACGCTCGCTTGTGAGTCGGCAACCATATAGGCGATGCGTTCCTGCGGATGGGCCGGGTCAATCGGCACGTAGGCGGCTCCCGCTTTCATGACCCCGAGTATTCCGATAATCATTTCCGGGGAACGCTCCAGGCAAATGCCGACGAGCGTATCCGGTTTGACCCCTTTGCGGATAAGCCGATGCGCCAGTTGGTTTGCCCGCTCGTTCAGCTGCGCGTAGGTCAGCTCTCTGTTTTTATAGGCGACCGCTACTGCATCGGGCGTCTTTTCTGCTTGCTGTTCAAAAGCTTGGTGAATGCAAAATCCGCTCGGGTAATCCTCTGCCGTCTGGTTCCACTCGACCAAAACTTGTTGGCGCTCGCTCTCGCTGATCAGGGACAGATCGCCAATCCGCTGCTTCGCGTTTTTCGCAATCGAGCTCAAGAGCGAATGAAGCTGGTCGACTACCCGCTCAATCGCCGCAAGCTCAAACTGGCTTTCATCGAATTTGACTTTGATGTCGATCGTTTTGCCTGAAGCCGCAACCAGCGTAAACGGATAGTTGGTCTGCTCCTCGGAATAGACGTCCACAATCGAGATGGCGCTTTCCCCGCCTCCCGATTTTCCGACAGGCATGTTTTCAAAAACGAGAATACTTTCAAACAACGACTGGCCGCGCGGGACGTCGCTCCACCCCTGGATTTCCACAAGCGGCGTATATTCATACTGGCGAAAATCCGCTTGCTGCTGTTGCAGCGTTTTGAGCCAGTTGATGACGCTCTCTTCCGCGTTGACTTGCACGCGGACTGGCAATGTATTGATAAACAAGCCGATCATCGTCTCGACTCCGGGCAAGTCAGCCGGGCGTCCAGAGACAGTGGCTCCAAATACGATGTCATCCTGGCCGCTGTAGCGATTCAACAACAGCGCCCACGCGCCTTGCACGATCGTATTGACCGTCAGGCGGTGCTGGCGAGCCAATGTTTGCAGCGCTTTGGAAGTTTGCTCGCTGACGGTCAAATCCAGCTCCCGATACTGTTTTTGATCGAGGTACGGATTTTTGTAGGCTCGTCCGAACGAAAGCGGCGTGGCTTCGGTAAAACCTTGCATATACGTGCGCCAAAACGCTTCCGCCTGCTGCAAATCCTGCTTTTTCAGCCAGACAATGTAATCGCGGTAAGCTCTGACCGGAGGGAGGCTCAGCGGCTGCCCTTTGCTGAGCATCTCGTACGCCGCAAACACTTCCCCGAAAACAAGCGGCATACTCCATCCGTCGATCAATACATGGTGCAATGTCCACAAAAAATGAACCGTTTCGCTGTTCAAATGAAACACATTCAGCCGCATCAACGGCGCTTGCTCGATATCGAAACCGCGTTTGCGGTCTTCTTTGGCAAAATGGTGCAGAAACGCTTCTTGTTCAGAGGAAGAAAGATGAATAAGATCGTGTTCGACCAGGGAAATTTTCAAATCCTTCAAGACGACCTGGACGTATTCTTTTACTTTTCCGCCAACGAATCTGGTGCGAAAAATCGCGTGCCTGTCAACGAGGCACTGCCACGCTTGTTCAAACAGCGGAATATTCAGAGGACCTTGCAGCTTCAACCCCATCTGCACGATGTAGGCTCCGGACTCCGGCTCCAGCAAACTGTGAAAAATGAGGCCCTGCTGCAAAGGAGTAACGGGATAATACGTTTCAATGTTATTCATCTTCTCCTGCTCACTCCCATAAAAATTTGCCAAAGGAGGCGCCGGCGTTTGACGCCTCCTGGCAGGTTGTATGCCTTACTTGTCTTGGATGAGATCAAGCAAGTCGGCAATCTCTTCGTCATCCCAGCCAAATTCGGACAAGTTGCTCGCAGCCGATTGGGCTGGTGCGGCGGCTTTGTCTGTCTTTGCGTGTGCAAGCAATTGGCGCAAGGCAGTGATGTAGTAATCTGCCAGCGCTTCGATCGTTTCCTTGCGGTAAATTTCTTTGCTGAAGGCGATGCTCACCACCAGTTGACCACCGACGACCGAGCACCCGAAATCGAGCAGGTGTTGGCGATCCGAGTTGCGGTTGAAGTTGTCGCCTCTCGCTTCGCTGGCAAAGCCGAACAGGGAGTCCGTGTCACGAACCGCCTGATCCAGCTGGCCGAGGTAGTTGAAGCTGATCTGCGCTTTGGGCAAAGACTTGAACTTCTCCGCCGTTTCCTTGTTCAAGTAACGGAGGATGCCGTAGCCGATTCCTTTGTGCGGAATGCTGCGCAACTGTTCTTTCGTCATTTGCAGCGCTTCTGTAAGCGAGCTTGTTCCCCGCGTATCCAGCAAAATCGTGTACATGCTCGTGAACCAGCCGACTGTCCGGGACAGATCGACATCGTCAAAAATGTCTTCGCGTCCGTGCCCTTCCAGATGCACCAAAGTGGTCTGATTGCCCGTCCAGACGAAGACCGCTTCTGCCAAGGCAGTCAGCAAGACGTCGTTGATCTGGGTTTGGTAGACGGCTGGCAGCTCTTGCAACAGCACTTTCGTCTCTTCCTGCGTCAAGGCGACGGAAACGGTTCTGGCTGCAAGCTCGCGGTTTTGACCGTGCTCGTAATCTTTTGGCAGAGCAGCCACCTCTGTATCGAGACGGCTCAGCCAGTAGTCGGCCTCTTCCGTGAGACTGTCGGACGCGGCGTACTCGACCAGTTTTTCCGCCCAATATTTGTAGGAGCTTGTCTTCGGCGGCAGTTGTACCTGCTTGCCTTGCAAAAGCTGGTTGCACGCCTTGTTCAAGTCTTCCGTGATGATTCGCCATGACACCCCGTCGACTGCCAGGTGGTGAATGACGATCAGCAAACGGCCTTCCTGCCCGGCGCCCATGTCGAAGTAAACGGCGCGGAGCAACGGGCCATCTGCCAGGTGCAAGCTTGCCTGCGCTTCCCCGGACAGCTTCTCGATCTGCTCCACTTGCTGGTTCGCTGGCAAATCTCCCAACTCCACCACATAAAACGGAATGATATCGGTCCACTCAGCGCCCGCCTGCTTCCACGCTCCATTTTGATGGTAGAAACGGAGACGCAAGGCATCATGGTGACCGAGCAAGTGATAAAAGGCTTGTTTCAAAATCTCCGGATCGATCGGCTGAACGGTGAGCAGGACGGATTGGTTCCAATGGTTGCGATCCGCCAGTTTTTGCTCGAAGAACCAGTGCTGAATCGGCAGGAGCGGCACTTCGCCTGTGACAAGACCTTGTTCCGCGCAAATGTTGACCGAATCTCCCACAGCATGCGACAGCTCGGCAATCGTCTGATTTTCGAATAAAAGCTTGGGCGACAGGCGGATGCCGGACTGCCCTGCTCTGGCCACAATCTGAATGCTCAGGATCGAATCTCCGCCGAGTTCAAAGAAGTTGTCGTGAATCCCGACTTCCTCGACTCCGAGCACTTCCTTCCATATTTGCGCCAAAACTTTTTCGACGAACGTCTCTGGAGCTACATATTCACCATCAGCAGCTGTGTACTCCGGTACAGGCAAGGCCCGGCGGTCTACTTTGCCGTTTAGCGTGAGCGGCAGAGCTTTCAGCGTGACAAAGGCCGCTGGCACCATGTATTCCGGCAGTTTCTCCTTGAGGTAGCCGCGCAAATCGTCAGCCTGTTCCGCATCGTCTTCTGCCACCACGACATAGGCGGCCAGTCGTTTCACGCCCGGCATATCTTCGCGGGCAAGAACGATCGCCTCTTTGACCGCTGAGTGCTGATACAGCACACTCTCAATCTCGCCCAACTCGACGCGGAAACCGCGGATGCTCACCTGGTCGTCGGAGCGGCCGATAAATTCGATCTGGCCGTCTGGCAAGTAGCGCACGAGATCCCCCGTCCGGTACATTTTCGCCCCGCGATTCGCTGTGAACGGATTGTCGACGAAGCGTTCCTGCGTCAGATCAGGACGCTTGTAGTAACCGCGAGCCAAGCTGCTGCCGGCAATGTACAACTCGCCTGTCACACCAATCGGCACTGGCTGGCGCTGTTCGTCCAAAATGTACACTTGCACATTGTCAATCGGTCGCCCGATCGAAGGCGGAGTGACCTGACCAGCTTGAACCGCGACGATGCCTGCTGTGGCGACGACCGCATTTTCCGTAGGGCCGTACTGGTTGACCAGCGTAAACGGCACATGCTCCGCCGGGTAATGATGCAGCTTGTCGCCGCCTGTCAGCACGTAACGCAAGGCAGCATGGGACGGCCAGTCAACAGACAGCATGCTCTCTGCCAATGGCGTCGGCAGGAAGCTGATCGTGATTCCTTCGGCAACGAGCCAGTCGCGCAGTTTTTCCGGGATGAGACGAATCTCTTCCTGCGGCAAGTACAGCGTGGCTCCTGCCGTCATGTACGGCCAAATTTCCCAGACAGCGGCGTCAAAAGCTGTTCCCGCGATTTGCGATGCCCGATCATCTGGCGTGATGGTGTAGGCATGTTGGTGCCAATAAATGAGGTTCAACAGAGCGCGGTGCTCGATCTCTACCCCTTTTGGCGTTCCCGTTGAGCCGGACGTGTAGATCACGTAGGCGAGCTGGTCGGTTGTCACTGCCAATTCCGGCGCTTGCGTGCTCTCTTCGGCAATGACCTCCCAGTCCGCATCGAGGCAAATGAACGCGGCATCGCCCGCAGGCAATGTTTCCAGCAAGCGTTCTTGCGTCAGCACAAACGGCATGCCTGTGTCTGCCATCATGAAAGCCAGACGCTCTTGCGGATAGGCTGGGTCCATCGGAACAAACGCGCCGCCCGCCTTGAGAATGCCCAGTTGTCCAACGATCATCTCGCTGGAGCGTTCGACGCAAATCCCGACGAGCGTCTCTGGTGTAATCCCTTGCTGTTTCAGGTAGTTCGCCAGCTGGTTCGCTTTTGCATCCAGTTGTGCGTACGTGAGCGAGCCTTCGGCGGAGACGACCGCCAGTTGCTCCGGCATTTTTTCGGCCATAGCGGCAACCAGCTCGTGCACGGTTTGCTCGTACGTGTAAGCGGCAGCCGTGTTGTTCCAAGCGGATACAAGCTGCTCGCGCTCATCTGTCGCAAGCAGCGGCAACGCCTGAATCGAGCTGTCCGGTCGGGCGACGATGCCCTCCAGCAGCTGATGGAAATGATTGACCATGCGCACGATCGTGCTGTGGTCGAACAAATCGGTGTTGTAGTCAAACGTAGCGACCAAGCCGTTTTGCGTTTCCGCCATCGTCAGGCTGATGTCGTACTTGGACATGACGGCTTCGTTCTTGCTTTCAAACGGTACGATCTCGATGCCCTCAAATTCACGGGTCAGCATCTGGAAGTTTTGCAGGGCGAACATGACTTGGAAAAGCGGCGAGTAGCTCAGGCTGCGCTCCAGCTCCAGTTCGTCTATTAACTTTTCAAAGGGCAGGTCTTGATGGGTGTAGGCTTCCAGCGCCGTATCGCGTACTCTCGACAGCAGTTCGCGGAAAGTAGGTACGCCGGACATGTCCGTTCTCATCGCCAAGGTGTTGATGAAAAAGCCGATCATCGACTCGGTTTCCTGTTTGTTGCGTCCGGCGACCGGGCTGCCGACGATGATGTCGTCTTGACCGCTGTAGCGATAGAGCAAAGTCTGGAACGCCGCAAGCAACGTCATGAACAGCGTCGCGCCTTCTTGGCGGCTTAAAGCGTGCAGCTTTTCTGTCAACGCCAGCGGGAACGCCGTCGTGTACAAGGCTCCGTGATGCGTTTGCACAGCCGGGCGCGGACGATCTGTCGGCAAAGCCAGCATCGGCTCGGCGGCACCGAGTTTTTCTTTCCAGTAAGCCAGCTGCTGTTCGAGCACCTCGCCTTGCAGCCAATCGCGCTGCCACGCGGCAAAATCGGCGTATTGCAGCGGCATTTCGGCGAGCTGCGGCGTATCTCCCTTGGAGAGCGCTTCGTAAATCGTCGCAAGCTCTCCCATGAAAATGCTCATCGACCAACCGTCAGAGACGATATGGTGCATGTTGAGCAGGAAGACGAAATCTTCTTCGCCCGTCTGAATCAGCGTAGCTCGCAGCAACGGCCCTGTACGCAAGTTGAACGGCTGGCTGGCCTCTGCCTTTTCCAGACGCTGTACCGCAGCTTCGCGCTCTTCGTCCGGCAAATCGCGCAGGTCGATTTCAACGAGACGCCATTCCATCATCTCGTGAATGACTTGCACCGCTTCTCCGCCGATGTCGGTGAAAGTCGTGCGCAAGCTTTCGTGCCGCTCGATGATCGTTTGCAGACTGCGCTCCCATGCCCGGATGTTGAGCTGCCCTTGAATCCGTACGGCAGACGGGATGTTGTACAAGGCGCTGTCCGGCATCAGGCGATCCAGGAACCACAGCCTTTGCTGGGCGAAAGACAGCGGCAACTGTTTGTCCCGCGGTACAGGGACGAGCGGAATGCTGGTGACGCCTGATTGCTCCTCTAGCAGCCCGGCAAGCTTTTCGCTCATTCCGGCCACATCAGGATGTTCGAACAGCGTGCGCAGCGGGACATTGACGCCAAATGCTTCTTTTAAACGGGAGACGGCTTGCGTAGCCAAAAGCGAATGTCCGCCCAGTTCAAAGAAATCATCGTAAACGCCGACGCGCTCTACAGAAAGCACTTGTGCCCAAATGTTCGCCACGATTTCTTCGATCGGCTTGCGCGGCGCCACGTACGCTTTGCCTGTCTCGGCATGTCCGTAGTCAGGAGCTGGAAGGGCGCGGCGATCCACTTTTCCGTTGACCGTGAGCGGAATTTTTTCCAGCCAGACGTAGCCTGCTGGCACCATGTATTCCGGCAAGGTCGACTTCAAGTAGCGGACAAGCTCTGCTTCATCCGGCTGCTGCCCGGTCGCGGCGACCAGATAAGCCGCCAGACGTTTGTCTCCCGCTCCCTCCTGCCGTGCGATCACGACGACATTTTGCACCGCTGGATGCTGTCTGAGCGCATTTTCGATTTCCCCCAGCTCGATGCGGTAGCCGCGGATTTTCACCTGGTCGTCGATCCGGCCGAGAAATTCCAGCTCGCCGTTTTCCAAGTAACGCACCAGGTCGCCCGTCCGGTACAGTCGCTCGCCTGCTTGGCCGAACGGGTTCGCGATAAAGCGCTCTGCTGTAAGCTCGGGACGGTTCCAGTAACCTCTCGCCACCCCTTTTCCGCCGATGTACAGCTCACCTGGCACGCCGATTGGCACAGGTTGCAGATGAGCGTCCAGCACGTAGACCGTCGTATTGGCGATCGGGCGGCCGATTGGCGGATTTTTTCCGTCGTCCTGGCAATGCTTGAGCGTAGCCGTGACGGTCGTTTCGGTCGGTCCGTAGCAGTTGATGAATTGACGGCCTGTAGCGTAGCGGGCGACAAGCTCCCGGCTCGGCGCTTCCCCGCCGACAATGATCGTCCGCAAGTCTGGCAAATCTGCTTCTGGCAAGGCAGCCAGCACAGAGGAAACCATCGCGAAAGTCGTAATTCGTTGCTCCTGGAGCACCCGGATCAGCTCTGGCCCCGGCAAAAGCGACTCGCGATCCTCGATCACGAGTGTCGCTCCGGCAAGCAAACTCATGACGATCTCCGAGACCGACACGTCGAAACTGAACGAGATGAATTGCAGGACGCGGCTGGTCGCATCGATCTGGAAATGGCGGATCAAGTCATAGGCCAAATTGATCACGCTGCGATGCTCGATCATTACGCCTTTTGGCAATCCGGTCGAGCCGGACGTATAGATCACGTAAGCGAGATTGTGCTCGCCGACGCTCGTTTCCGCGTTTGTGACAGGCTCGTTCGCCAATTCGTCGCTGTCCAGGCAAATGACCTGACGGGACGAAGCTGGCAGTCTGTCTGTAAGTGAAGCCTGCGTCAACAAAACGCTCGCCTGCGAATCCTCGATCATGTAGGCAATCCGTTCTTGCGGGTGCGCCGGGTCGAGCGGAACGTAAGCTGCCCCTGCTTTCATCACGCCGAGGAAAGCGACGATCATTTCCGGAGAACGCTCGACGCAAATCCCTACCAGTTCATCCGGTTTTACCCCTTCAGCAAGCAATCGGTGGGCCAACTGGTTTGCCCGTTCGTTCAACTCGGTATAGGTCAGTTCCACGTCCTTGTAGACGAGAGCAACGGCATCCGGCGTCTTTTCCACTTGCTGTTCAAACGCCTGATGGACGCATAGCTGCTGCGGGTAGGCCACGCTCGTCTCGTTCCAGTCGACCAAAACTTGCTGGCACTCGCGCTCACTGATCATCGACACGTCCTGGAGACGTTGTTCCGGCTTTGCTGTCATGTCCTGAAGCAACTGAGACATCTGCTGCAACACGCGCTCGATTTGCTCAGGCGCAAATCGGTTTTGCTCGTACTTGATTTTTACAATCAACTCTTCGCCCGGGCCGCAGACGACCGTAAGCGGATAGTTCGTCTGCTCGATCGTCTCCACGTCAGACAAGCGCAGCTGGTGCTGTTCGTCTTTCACCGACTCCCCGATCGGGTAATTTTCAAAAATGAAAATGCTTTCGAACAAGGCGGTGTTGCGCGTCATTTCACTCCAGCCCTGGATGTCGACCAATGGCGTGTACTCATACTGGCGAAGCTCCACTTGCTGCTCCTGCATGCCGCGCAGCCATTCCCGAACGGATTGGTTCGCATCCAAAGCAACGCGAATCGGCAAAGTGTTGATGAAAAGTCCCACCATGCTCTCTACGCCAGGCAGATCGGCGGGACGCCCGGACCCTGTCGCACCGAAGACGACGTCATCCGTTCCGCCGTAGCGGCCAAGCATCAGCGCCCACGCCCCTTGCACCAACGTATTCAGCGTCAACTGGTGCGTACGGACAAAAGCTTGCAAGCGGGCGGTCGCGTCTTTCGCCAGACGAATTTCTTGCTCCTCGTACCCTTTTGGCAAATCAGCCCGGCCGCCAGTGCTGTTGCCCATCGCCAGTGGAGTTGGCTCGTAAAAGCCTGCAAGCTGCTCACGCCAAAATTGTTCGGCGGCTTGCAAGTCTTGCCGCTGTACCCACTCTAGGTAATGAGCGAACGGTTGAACAAAGCTGTGCGCGACTTCTTTTCCTTCTGCCAGAGACAAATAAGCGCTAAACCAGTCTTTCAGCACAATCGGGATGCTCCAGCCATCGAGCAAGACGTGGTGGAAGCTCCATGTGAAGCGATACGCACTCTCGCTCAACCGGAACAGCGTCCAGCGCATGAGTGGTGCCACAGCGATCTCGAAGCTGCGTCGGCGGTCAGCCGCCAAGTATTCGCTCAGCTCCGCTTTTTGCTGGTCAGGCGTCAGATGGCGCAGGTCGATTTTTTCCACGCACGCCTTCACTTGCTTGCGGACGACTTGATGCGGTTCCGTCAAGCCTTCCCATATAAACGAGGTGCGCAAAATCGAATGGCGATCCACAACCTTTTGCCACGCCTGCTCAAACGCTTCGACATCCAGTCCTTCCACCGTCATCGCCAGTTGAACGACGTAGTCTCCTCCCTCCTGCTCGTACAGAGAGTGGAACAACATGCCGCCTTGCAACGGGCTTAGCGGATAGACGTTTTCGATCGAGCGATTTTGTCCCAAATACTTGTCGAGCGCGCGCTGATCCATCCGTGCAAGCGGGAAGTCAGATGGCGTATAGCCGCCTGCCGCTTCGGACTGGGCATGCGCAATGATTTCACGCAGCGCTTCCAAATAGTTGCGGGCAAGCTGCTGGATCGTGGCTTCCTCGTGAATGTTTTCGCTGTACATCCACGTGACGTGGAGCTGCTCCCCTGCAATCACGCTGTTTACGTCGAGCAGGTGCTGGCGAATCGCCTGCTGCCCCACATTGGCGCCTCTCGCTTCTTGCGCCATCCCGAATTTCGACTCGGGTACAACTGCCTGATCAAATTGTCCGAGGTAGTTGAAGCTGATTTCTGCCTGCGCCTTTTCTGCCAGACGCTTTTGCAGCTCCTCATCCTCGCTCAAATAGCGCAAAATGCCGTAACCGACGCCTTTGTTCGGAATGCTGCGCAGTTGTTCCTTGACCGCTTTCAGCGTGTCTCCCCACGGCTTCGTCGGGTCGACCGAAAGCTGTACCGGGTACAGGCTCGTAAACCAGCCAACCGTCCGGGACAAGTCTGCGCCCTCGATCAACTCCTCGCGCCCATGCCCTTCCAGATGAATCGCGACTGTCTGCTCGCCTGTCCAGCGATGGAGCGCTTTGGTCAAAGCGGCAAGCAGCACGTCATTGATTTGCAGACGATATGGCGAGAGCGTATCTTGCAGCAAGGCGCGAGTCTCTTCCGCGTTCAAGGAAAGCATGACTTGTTTAACGGTCGCTTCCGTGTTTTCGCTTGGCTCGAAGGTGCGGTCAATCGGCAGCGGTTTTACCTCGTCCATTTGTTCCAGCCAAAATGCTTTTTCCTGATCAAGCGCTTCGGACGTCGCGTACAATCGCAATTGCTCGGCCCACGTCTTGAACGAGGTCGTCTTCGCCGCAAGCTGCACCGCTTGTCCTTTTGCCAATTGCTCGTAAGCGGTTTGCAAGTCCTCGAGCAAAATGCGCCAAGATACACCGTCTACCACAAGATGGTGAGCGACGATCAACAGACGGCCCGGCTGTTCGGCCCCTAGCTGGAAGTAAACCGCTTGGACAACAGGCCCCTCAGTCAGATCGAGGCTCGCTTGCACTTCGCTGGATATTTCCTCCAGTCGCATCTCTTGCTCCGCCGTCGTCGGGAAGGCGGAAAGGTCGACGCTGCGGAAAGGAATTGTCTCGGGAAGTCCTTCGATCCGCTGTGTCCAGCCTTGCTCTGTCCGGCTATAGCGCATGCGCAATGCGTCATGATGAGCGAGCAGGCACTCGACGGTGCGCTCCAAAACAGCCAAATCTACAGGCTGCTGCACCGTCAAAAGCAAGGATTGATTCCAATGGTGCACAGACGGCTGTTCGGAGGCGAAGAACCACGTTTGAATCGGCGTGAGCGGCACGTCACCTGTCACGATGCCCTGTTCATTCGGCAGTTTTGTTGCTTCGCTTTCGTCCGTCACTGTAGCGACGCTTGCCAATTCCGCAATCGTCTGGTTTGCCAAAAGCTGTTTCGGCGTCAGGCGAATCCCCGCCTGGTTGGCCCGGGACACGATCTGGATGCTCAGGATCGAGTCGCCACCCAGTTCGAAAAAGTTATCGCGTATCCCAACATCCGCTAATCCAAGAACATTTTTCCATATATGCGCAAGCTTGAGCTCCAGCTCGTTTCTCGGTGCTACATAAGTGCCGTCCGCCTCGCTATTGAACAGATCAGGCGCTGGCAATGCGCGGCGATCCACTTTGCCGTTCGGAGTCAGCGGCAGGTCAGCCATGAAGACAAAAGCCGCTGGCACCATGTACTCAGGCAACATTTCCTTCAAGTAGCTGCGGAAGTCGCCTGCTTGAACGGCTTGTCCTTCCTGCCCTTCTCGCTGCACGATATAGGCGACAAGCCGCTTCATCCCCGGCATGTCTTCGCGAACGAGGACAATCGTTTCTTTGACCGCCGGGTGGCTGTACAGAACCGTTTCGATTTCACCGAGTTCGACGCGGAAGCCGCGAATGCTCACCTGGTCGTCAGCGCGTCCGATGAACTCGATGTTTCCATCCGGCAAGTAGCGGACAAGGTCCCCGGTCTTGTACATGCGCGCGCCCGCTTTTTGCCCGTACGGATTCGCGATGAAGCGTTCTCTGGTCAAGTCAGGGCGATGCAAATAACCGCGCGCCAGGCTGTCTCCGGCGATGTACAGCTCTCCCGCTACGCCAATCGGCACGGGTTGCAGCTTTTCATCGAGCACGTACACCTGCACATTGTCGATCGGACGGCCGATTGATGGCGCGGATACTTGGCCAGCTGCTGCCGGAACGATGCCTGCCGTGGCGACGACGGCGTTTTCCGTCGGCCCGTATTGGTTCGCCAAAACAAACGGCAGCGTTGCCGGCGGGTAGTCGTGCAGCTTGTCTCCTCCTGTCAGCATGTAGCGCAGCTTGGCATCGCTCGGCCACTCCAAGGTCAGCAACCGTTCCGCCAATGGCGTCGGCAAAAAGCTGATGGTGATGCCTGATGCGACGAGCCAATCTCGCAGCTGCTCCGGCACGAGACGAATTTCTTCGGACGGGAGGTATAGCGTCGCTCCCTTTGTCAAATACGGCCAGATTTCCCAGACAGAAGCGTCAAAAGCTGTCCCGGCAATTTGCGTCGCCCGGTCTTCTGCGCCCACCTCGTACGCGCGCTGGTGCCAAGAGACGAGATTTAACAAGGCAGCATGCTCGATCTCTACCCCTTTTGGCGTTCCGGTCGAACCAGACGTGTAAATGACGTAAGCCAAATTGTCGCGGTTTGTAGCGATCACCGGAGCCACGTCGCTCTCTTCTGCAATGAGACTCCAATCGCGATCCAGGCAAAGGAACGTCGCTCTCGCCTCTGGCAATTGCGCAAGCAGATGCTCCTGGGTCAATACGACTGGCATCTCGGCATCTTGCATCATGAACGCGAGCCGCTCTTGCGGATACGCCGGGTCCATCGGGACATAGGCACCGCCCGCCTTGAGTATCCCCAACTGGGCGACGAGCATGTCGATGGAGCGATCCAGGCAAACTCCGACAAGCGTTTCAGAGATAATTCCCTGCTTGTGCAAGTAATTCGCTACTTGATTCGCTTTGGCATCCAGCTCGGCATAGGTGATCTGTCCTTCGTCCGAGACGACTGCCAGTTGATTCGGCAGCTGCTGCGCGATTCGGGCAACCTGCTCATGCACGCACGTATCGCGTTCTGACGGCACGCTCGTATCGTTCCATTGGAAAAGCACTTGCTTACGCTCTTGGTCGCTGACAAGCGGAATGGCAGTGATCGGTTGCAGCGGATTGACCGAAACAGCTGCAAGCAGGTTGGCGTAATGGCCCGCCATGCGCTCAATCGTCGCCGGATCAAACAGATCGGTATTGTATTCGAAGGTCGCCATCAGCCCTGCAGGCAATTCGACCGTGGTCAAGGTGATGTCAAACTTCGCGCTGACTCCCTCTTGACCGATGTGGAACGGCTCAAGGCGAATGTGCGACAGCGCTTGGGCGTCCATCGGGATGTTTTGCAAAACGAACATCACCTGGAACAGCGGCGAGTAGCTAAGGCTTCGTTCCAGCTCCAGTTCATCGATCAGCTTTTCAAACGGCAGGTCTTGATGGGCGTACGCTTCCAGCGCCGTCTCGCGCACTTTTCCGAGCAAATCGCGGAAGGTCGGTTCACCGGACAGGTCCGTGCGCATCGCCAGTGTATTAATGAAGAAGCCGATCAGCGACTCGGTTTCCTGTCTGTTGCGTCCCGCGACCGGACTGCCGACGACGATGTCGCTTTGGCCGCTGTAGCGATAAAGCAAGGTCTGGAAGGCAGCGAGCAAGGTCATGAACAAAGTCGAGCCTTCTTCCCGGCTGAGTGTTTTCAAAGCCGCAAGCCGTTCTGCCGGAAGCGTGATCGTATGCATGGCTCCTTTGTGGCTTTGCACGGCCGGACGCGGACGGTCTGTCGGCAGGGCAAGCAGCGGTTCTGCGCCACCGACTTTTGCTTTCCAATACGCAAGCTGCTGCTCCAGCACGTCGCCTTGCAGCCAATCGCGCTGCCATGCGGCATAGTCAGCGTATTGCAGCGGCAGTTCGGCAAGCTGCGGCGTTTTCCCGGCAGACAATGCTTCGTATATGGTCACAAGCTCTTCCATGAATACGTTCATCGACCAGCCATCCGCAACGATATGGTGCAGGTTGAGCAAAAAGACGTACTCTTGCTGAGCCATGACGAGCAAGCTCGCCCGCAGCAACGGGCCGCGCTCCAGGTCAAACGGTCGCTTGGCATCTTCTATCGCGAGCTGCAATGCCTTCGCTTCGCGCTCAGCTTCGGCCCATTCGCGCAAATCCACTCGGCCCAGGCTCCACTCGATTGCCGGGTGAATGATTTGCACCGCTTCCCCGTCTCGATCCGAAAAAGTCGTCCGCAAGCTCTCGTGACGCTGGATCAGCAGCTTGAGACTGCGTTCCCACGCCTCGACATCCAGTTCCCCGTGCAAACGGGCAGCGGACGGGATGTTGTACAGGAAGCTGTTCGGGATCAGCCTGTCCAGGAACCACAACCGTTGTTGCGCAAACGAAAGCGGTACATGCTGGTCGCGCGCCACTGGCACGATTGGCTGGCTGCGAAGAGCGGTTTCCCCTTGCAAAAGGGACGCAATCTGTGTACTGATCGCCGCCGTCGTCGGGTGATCGAACAGCATGCGCAGCGGCAATTCTACGCCAAATGCTTGCCGCAAGCGGGAAATCGCTTGTGTCGCCAGGAGCGAATGTCCGCCCCGCTCAAAGAAATCGTCATGCACGCCGATTTTCTCGACGGAAAGCAGCTGCGCCCATATATTCGCCACCATTTCCTCCGTCGGCGTCCGCGGCGCGACATACTCTTGACGTGTCGCCAAAATCCCCCAATCCGGTGCGGGCAATGCTCTGCGGTCGACTTTTCCGTTCACCGTGAGCGGAATCGCGTCCATAAAGACAAAGCCTGCCGGGATCATGTAGTCGGGCAATGTCTCTTTCAAATAACGGGCAAGCTCCTCTGCGGCTGGTTGTGCTTCGCCCGCTGCCACCATATACGCGGCCAGACGCTGCTCCCATGCGATGACAACCGCTTCCTGAATCGCCGGGTGCTGGCTGAGCGCACTTTCGATTTCGCCCAGCTCGATACGGTACCCGCGAATTTTCACTTGGGTATCGATGCGTCCGAGGAACTCAAGGTTGCCGTCTGGCAAATAGCGAACGAGGTCGCCCGTGCGATACAGACGCTCTCCTTTTGCTCCGAACGGATGCGCGATAAAGCGCTCTGCGGTAAGCTCCGGGCGGTTCCAGTAGCCGCGCGCCAGTCCTTTTCCACCGATGTACAGCTCGCCGGGCACCCCTACAGGTACAGGCTTTTGATTCGCATCCAGCACGTACAAGGTCGCGTTGGCGAGCGGACGACCGATCGGCGCGCTCTTCATCCCCGCGTTGCAAAGCATCATCGTGGAGCAAACCGTTGCCTCTGTCGGCCCGTAGCAGTTGAAAAACTGACGACGATCCGCATAGCGGGCGACAAGCTCGCGGCTCGGTGCTTCTCCGCCCACGATCAGCGTCTGCAAATCAGGCAGATCGGCGGCGGGCAGTGCCGCCAGAACCGAAGACACCATCGAGACTGTCGTGATGCGCTTTTGTTGCAAAACCGAGATTAATTCCGGGCCAGGCAAAAGCACTTCGCGATCCTCGATCACCAAGGCCGCACCTGCGAGCAACGCCATGACGATCTCGGACACAGACACGTCAAAACTGAACGACGTAAACTGCAAGACGCGGCTGGATGGCTGAATCCGGAACGCCTCGATCAAGGCATGAGCCAGATTCACCACGCTGTGATGCTCCACCATGACCCCTTTTGGCAATCCGGTTGAACCAGATGTGTACATGACATAAGCCAGATTTTGCTCCGTTACCTCGCTTGCCGGATTGGCAACAGGCTCATTTGCCAGCGAATCACCGTCCAGGCAAATCACGCGAGCCTTTGTTTCCGGCAAAAGTTCAGCCAAAGATTGCTGTGTCAGCAAAATGCTCGCCTGCGAATCCTCGACCATGTAGGCGATGCGCTCTTGCGGCAGGGCCGGGTCGATTGGCACGTAGGCAGCTCCTGCTTTCATCACCCCGAAAATTCCGATGATCATTTCCGGGGAGCGTTCGACGCAGATGCCGACCAAGGTGTCCGGCTTCACTTCTTGCGCAAGCAGCCGATGCGCCAGTTGGTTTGCCCGCTGGTTCAGCTCGGCGTACGTCAGCTCCACGTCTTTGTAGATGAGCGCCACGGCATCCGGCGTCTTTTCCACTTGCTGTTCAAAGGCTTGCTGCACGCAAAGCCCGGTCGGATAGTCCACCTTCGTCTCGTTCCACTCGATCAAAACCTGCTTTTGTTCACTCTGACTAATCATGTTCACGTCAGCCAACAGCTGATCCGGGTTGGCGGTCATCGATTGGAGCAAAAGCGTCATTTGCTCCAGCACGCGTTCGATGCGTCCACCGTCAAATCGGCTTTGGTCGAACTTGATTTTCACGAGAAACTCGGCGCCAGGGCCGCAAACAACCGTAAGCGGGTAGTTCGTCTGCTCGACCGAGTCCACATCCGCGATCTGGAAGCTGTGATCGACTTCTTTGACCGACTCGTCAATCGGGTAGTTCTCGAAGATGAAAATGCTCTCGAACAGCGGAGCGTTGCGGGCCATTTCACTCCAGCCGTGGATGTCGACCAGCGGCGTGTATTCGTACTGGCGCAGCTCCACTTGCAGCTCTTGCAGTTCGCGCAGCCACTCCCGGACTTTTTTGCCGGGGTCCAGCGTCACGCGAATCGGCAACGTATTGATGAACAGCCCCACCATGTTTTCTACGCCAGGCAAATCGGCAGGACGACCTGATCCGGTTGCTCCGAATACGACATCTGCTTCTTTGCTGTACGTGCCGAGGATCATCGCCCAGGCACTTTGCACCAATGTGTTCAGCGTCACCTGATGCTGGCGGGCAAAAGCTTGCAGCTCTCGCGTCCGCTCTGCGGAGAAGCGGATGCTGCGCTCGTCGTAGCTTTTCGTCTCCCCGACAGCTTGCACGGTCTGCCCGAAGTTCACTTGCGTCGGTGCGTAGATCCCTTTCAGATGGTTGCGCCAGAAGCGTTCAGCCGCTTGCAAGTCCTGGCGCTGAATCCACGCGACATACTGGGAAAACGGATGGACAGCGCCGAGCTGAATGTCTTTTCCGTCAGC
Organism: Brevibacillus sp. HD3.3A; assembly: GCF_013284375.2. Classification (NCBI taxonomy): domain Bacteria; kingdom Bacillati; phylum Bacillota; class Bacilli; order Caryophanales; family Paenibacillaceae; genus Brevibacillus; species Brevibacillus sp. HD3.3A. The sequence goes on along the minus strand of NZ_CP085874.1, from coordinate 2,958,240 downwards.
CAGAGCCATATAGGCAGCGAACCAGTCTTTCATGACCAGCGGCACGCTCCAGCCGTCAAGCAAGACGTGGTGGAAGCTCCAAATAAACCGATAGGCTGTATCGCTGATGCGAAGCATTGTCCAGCGCATGAGCGGCGGTTCTGTAATCGCGAAGCTGCGCTTGCGATCCTCCTCCAAAAAGGCGTCCCACTCCGCTTTCTGCTGATCGGCGGGCACATGCCGCCAATCTTGTTCATCCACGACAACCTGGACGTGCTTGCGAACGATCTGATGCGGCGTGGACACCCCGTCCCAAATAAACGATGTACGCAAAATGGAGTGGCGATCCACGACTTTTTGCCACGCCTGCCGGAAGACGTCGACCTCGACATGGTGCATCGTCATGGAAAACTGAACCACGTAGTCTCCGCCCGCATGTTCGTACAAGGAATGGAAAAGCATTCCTTCCTGCAATGGCGTCAGCGGATAGACGTTCTCGATCGAGCGATCCCGGCCCACATAGTTGTCGATGGCGCGCTGATCCAGTCGCGCTAACGGGAAATCGGATGGGGTGTAGCCCCCTGCCTCTTCTGATCGGCAATGTTCCATAATCTCGCGCAAAGACTCCATGTAATCACGGGCAAGCGCTTCGATTGTTTCTTGGTTATGGATGTTCGCGTTGTACATCCAGGTGATATGCAATTGCTCCCCGGAAATGGCGCTGTTTACATCAATCAAATGAGCGCGGATCGCGTCTGCGGCGATATTCGCCCCTCGCGACTCCTCGGCCATGGCGAACTTCGCGCCAGCCGATACCACCTGGTCAAACTGCCCGAGGTAGTTGAAGCTGATCTCCGGCTTCGTATAGGCTTGCAGCTGCTCTTTCCACTCGTCATCATTGCTGAGGTATTGCAGGATGCCGTAGCCGATGCCTTTTTGCGGAATGTGGCGCAGCTGCTCCTTGACTGCTTTCAGCACATGCCCCCATGGCTTCGACTGGTCAAAGTCAAGCTGTACCGGATACATGCTCGTGAACCAGCCAACCGTCCGGGACAAATCCGCGCCTTCGATGATTTCCTCGCGTCCGTGCCCTTCCAGATGGACATGCAACGTCTTTTGCCCTGTCCAACGCTGCATCGCTTTCGCCAAAGCGGCCAGCAATACATCGTTGATTTGCAGGCGGTAAGCGGTAAGCGTCTCATGCAGCAAGGCGCGCGTCTCGTCTGCCCGAAGCGAAAGCGTCACTTGCTTCGCAGCCGCTTCTGTATTCTCGTTCGGCTCGTACGGATGATCGACCGGAAGCGGGCTTCCGCCGCTGCTTTGTTGCAGCCAGTACGCTTTTTCCTGCTCTAGCGCATCCGAGTCGGCATAGTCAGCCAATTTTTCCGCCCACATTTTGAACGAAGTCGTTTTCGCCGGGAACGACACGTCTGCATGGTTCGCCAATTGCTCGTAGGCATGCTGCAAATCTTCGAGCAAAATGCGCCACGAGACGCCGTCGACGACCAGGTGGTGAACGACGAGCAGCAATCGGCCCGCTTTCTGTTCACCCAGATTGAAATACACGGCTTGAACGACATTGCCTTCCGCAATATTCAGGCTCGCTTGCACCTCGCTGGCGATTTCCTCCAGGCGGGCTGCCTGCTCTTGTTCTTGTGTCGAAAGGTCGGACAAATCCACGCAACGGAACGGGGTGTGGTCGCCAAGTCCGTTCATTTGCTGCGTCCACGCGCCATCCACGAAAGAAAAGCTCATGCGCAACGCATCGTGGTGGGACAGCAAGCTTGCGATGGCACGCTCCAGCACGGATACGTCAACCGGTTGCTGAACGGTCAGCAGCAAAGATTGATTCCAATGGTGCAACGACGGTTGGTCGGCTGCAAAAAACCACTTCTGAATCGGGGTAAGCGGCACATTTCCCGTCACGATGCCCTGTTCGTTTTCCCATTTCGTATGGGGCAACTGGCTGGAATCCGCCACGACGCGCAGCAATTCGGCAATCGTCTGGTTTTCGAACAGTTGCTTTGGCGTGAGCCGAATCCCGAGCTGGTTGGCCCGGGCCACGATCTGGATGCTGAGAATCGAATCGCCGCCCAGTTCAAAAAAGTTGTCGTGGATGCCCACATCAGCGACACCCAGCACCGTTTTCCATATATCCGCAAGCTTCACTTCCAGCTCCGTTGCAGGAGCGACATAACCGCTGGCGGCTTCGCTGCGCGCATACTCGGGAGTCGGCAGCGCCCGGCGATCCACTTTTCCGTTCGGAGTCAACGGGAAGCTGTCCATCTGCACGAAAGCGGACGGGATCATGTACTCAGGCAGCTTATCTTTCAAATACGAACGCATCTCGACAGGCTCGACGGTTTGGCCGCCTGCAAAAACGAGGTAAGCGGCAAGCCGTTTGTCGCCAGGGGCATCCTCGCGCACCATGAGAAACGCTTCTTGCACAGCCGGATGGCGAAGCAGTGCCGTCTCGATCTCGCCCAATTCGATGCGGAAACCGCGGATTTTCACCTGGCTGTCGATCCGCCCGATAAACTCGATCGCGCCGTCTGGCAAATAACGCACCAGATCGCCCGTCCGGTACAGACGCGAAGCTTTTTGCGGGTCGAACGGATTGTCGACGAACCGCTCTGCGGTCAGCTCCGGGTTGTTCAAGTAACCGCTGGCAAGCCCATCGCCGCCTATATACAATTCGCCAGCCACGCCCAGCGGAACGGGCTGTCTGTTTTTGTCCAAGACGTACACGGTTGTGTTGCTGATCGGTCGGCCAATCGGGAAGGAAGTAATCTCTTCCGCCAGCTCTGTGACAGGATAGCAGCACGTAAAAGTCGTGTTTTCCGTCGGGCCGTAGCCGTTGATCACCGTCACTCCGTCCAGCGCCAGCACTTTGCGCACGTGCGGAACAGAGACGACATCGCCGCCGACGAGCAGTTGGCGCACCCCGCGCAAATAGTCTGCGTTATGGTCGACCATGATCGAGAACAAACCTGCCGTCAGCCAAAGCGTCGTTACTTTGTGCTGCACAATCGCTTCGCCCAGTTCATCGAGGGATGGCAAATCCGGCGGCATCAGCACCAGCTTGGCTCCGTTCAACAATGCGCCCCAGATTTCAAAAGTAGCCGCGTCAAACGAAACCGTAGACGCTTGCAGGAATACATCCTCTTCGGTGATCGTGACGTAGTTTGTGTTTTTGACCAGGCGGACGATGCCGCGATGAGCGACGAGAACCCCTTTTGGCGTGCCTGTCGAACCGGACGTGTAAATGACGTAGGCGAGACTGTCTTTTGTCGCATCCACGGCAGGCGCAAGCGGACTTTCCGCTGTCCACTTTTTCGCATCGCGGTCGAGATAGACCGTGCGGCGCTTGCGTCCTTTCCATTGCTTGCCTAAATGTTTTTGCGTCAGCAAAATCGATACGTTGGCATCTGCCAGCATGAAGGCGAGGCGCTCTTCGGGATAAGCCGGATCAAGCGGCACATACGCTCCGCCTGCTTTCAAAATCGCAAGCAGACCGACGAGCATGTCCAGCGAACGGTCGACGCACAGCCCGACGAGAGTGCCTGCTTCCACGCCTTGCTTTTGCAAGTAGTTGGCGAGCTGATTCGCTTTTGTATCCAGTTCGGCGTAGGTCAATTGCTGGTCACCCGCAACTGCGGCGATGCGCTCCGGGTACCGGGCTGCCGTTTCCGCAAACAGTTGGTGCGCCGTTTTGTCGCGCGGATAGTCGGTGGCTGTATCGTTTTGCTCCACCACCAGCCTATTCCATTCGCTCTCGCCGAGGAGGGCAAGCTGATCGAGCGACGCTTCCGGTTGCGTGACGATCGACGCCAACAAATGTTGCAAATGCTCAGCCATTCGCTCAATCGTCGTGCGGTCGAACAAGTCCGTGCTGTACTCAAATGCAGCGACGAGGGTGTCTTCCTTCTCTCGCATCGTCAAAGTCAGGTCGAACTTGGAAGTCGTCAGATGGCTCTCGGTATCCACTGGCGCAACGTGAAGACCTGCTGTCTCGACGTCCTCCAGCGGGAAGTTTTGCAGAACGAACATGACCTGGAACAGCTGCGAGTAGCTGAGGCTGCGCTCCAGTTGCAGTTCATCGACCAGCTTTTCAAACGGCACATCTTGATGCGCATAAGCTGCCAGCGCTGTTTCGCGTACTCGTGCCAGCAATTCGGTAAAGGGCAAATCTCCTGACAAGTTCGTGCGCAAAGCAAGCGTGTTGACGAAGAAGCCGATCAATTTCTCGGTTTCCTGACGATTGCGTCCAGCTACCGGACTGCCCACGACGATGTCTTCCTGACCGCTGTAGCGATACAGCAACGTTTGGAAAGCGGCGAGCAATGTCATGAACAAGGTCGTGTTGGCTTCCTTGCTGAGCTTTTTCAATTTAGCGAGCAAATCGTGCGAAAAGCTCGTCGTGTAAGTCGCCCCTTCGTAGCTTTGCAAGGCAGGACGCGGTCGGTCTGTCGGCAAAGCGAGCAGCGGTTCCGCCCCGCCGAGCTTCTCTTTCCAGTAGGCGACTTGCTGCTCCAATACTTCGCCCTCCAGCCACTCGCGCTGCCAGGCGGCAAAATCGGCATACTGAATCGGCATTGGCGCGAGCTGCGGCACTTCGCCTTTGCTGTACGCTTCGTAATGGGCAAACAACTCGCGCAGGAAGACACCCACTGACCAGCCGTCAGAAACAATGTGATGCATGTTGATCAAAAAGACGTGCGCTTGCTCCTCTGTCCGGATCATCGTCGCGCGCATCAACGGACCTTGGCGCAGATCGAACGGCCGGGCGGCATCGTCAGCAGCCAGACGCGCGCTTGCTTGCTGCTTTTCCTCGCTGGAACGGTCGCGCAAGTCCACGGTATCCAGTTTCCAGTCCAGCTGCGGATGAATCACCTGTACGGCTTGTCCGTCTATGTCAGTGAACGTCGTACGCAAGCTTTCGTGACGGGCGATAATCGCTTGCAAGCTTTTCTCCCATGCTGCGACGTCGAGTTCCCCCTGCAAACGCAGCGCAAACGGAATGTTGTACATCGGGTTGTCCGGCATCAACTGATCGAAGAACCACAAGCGTTGCTGGGCAAAAGACAGCGGCAAAGCGCCATCTCTTGGCACAGGCTGAATCTGAGTCGAGCTGCCATCCGTGCCCGGCCCTCCCAGCTGAAGAGCGGCCGTTTGTTCACTCCACGCGTCAATCGTCGGGTGCTCAAAAATCGAGCGCACAGACTGCTCGACTCCAAACACTTCGCGCAGCCGGGAAATGACCCGTGTCGCCAAAAGGGAGTGACCGCCAAGCTCGAAAAAGTTATCGTGAATCCCCACTTTTTCGACTCCAAGCACCTGCGACCATATGCTTGCGATCAGCTCTTCCGCCTGATTGCGCGGCTCTGTGTATGCTTTTGTCTCTGAACGGTTCCCCCACTCCGGCTCCGGCAAGCGCCTGCGGTCGATCTTGCCGTTTGCTGTCAGCGGCATCGCGTCTAGGAACACATAAGCAGAAGGCACCATGTATTCAGGCAGTTTCGTTTTGAGCCATGCCTGCAAATCGGCAACTTCTGGCGCATCGTCTTTGGCAACCGTCACATACGCTGTCAAATGCTTCTCGCCACGGTCGTTTTCCCGCGCCATCACGACCGTTTCACTCACTTCCGGGTGCAAGGCAAGCGCTGCTTCCACTTCCCCCAATTCGATGCGGAAACCGCGGATTTTCACCTGGTTGTCGATCCGCCCGATAAATTCAATCGTGCCGTTCGGCAAGTAGCGCACCAGATCGCCCGTCCGGTACAGACGCGATCCTTTTTGCGGATCGAACGGATTCTCCACGAACCGCTCTGCGGTCAGCTCCGGATTGTTCAAGTAACCAAGAGCAAGGCCGTCTCCCCCTATGTATAACTCGCCTGCTACTCCATACGGGACAGGCTGCTTGTGTTTGTCCAAGACGTACACGGTCGTGTTGCTGATCGGTCGGCCAATCGGGAAGGAAGTAATATCTTCGGACAACTCCGTGACAGGATAGCAGCACGTAAAAGTCGTATTCTCCGTCGGGCCATAGCCGTTGATCACCGTCACTCCGCCTAATGCCAGCACTTTGCGCACGTGCGGAACAGAGACGACATCGCCGCCGACGAGCAGTTGGCGCACCCCGCGCAAATAGTCCGCATTATGATCGACCATGATCGAGAACAACCCTGCCGTCAGCCAAAGCGTCGTTACTTTGTGCTGCACAATCGCCTCTCCGAGTTCATCGAGGGATGGCAAATCCGGCGGCATCAGCACCAGCTTGGCTCCGTTCAACAACGCGCCCCAGATTTCAAAAGTAGCCGCGTCAAACGAAACCGTAGACGCTTGCAGGAATACGTCCGCTTCGCTAATCGTGACGTAGTTCGTGTTTTTGACCAGGCGAACGACGCCGCGATGCACGGCGAGAACTCCTTTTGGCGTACCTGTCGAACCGGACGTGTAAATGACGTAGGCGAGACTGTCTTTTGTCGTATCTACATCAGGCGCAAGCGGGCTTTCCGCTGCCCACTTTTTCGCGTCGCGGTCGAGATAGACGATACGGCGCTTGCGTCCTTTCCATTGCTTGCCTAGATGTTTTTGCGTCAGCAAAATGGAAATTTTCGCATCTGCCAGCATGAAGGCAAGACGCTCTTCGGGATAAGCCGGATCGAGCGGCACATACGCTCCGCCTGCTTTCAAAATGCCGAGCAGACCGACGAGCATATCCAGCGAACGGTCGACGCACAGCCCGACGAGAGTGCCTGCTTCCACGCCTTGCTTTTGCAAGTAGTTGGCAAGCTGATTCGCTCTCGCTTCCAGCTCGGCATAGGTCAATTGCTGATCACCTGCAACTGCGGCGATGCGCTCCGGGTGCCGGGCTGCCGTTTCCGCAAACAACTGGTGCACCGTTTTGTCGCTCGGATAGTTGGTTGCCGTGTCGTTCAACCCGACAAGCAGATGCTGTCTTTCTTCGGGACGGAGCAATGACAGCGCAGACAGGGACTGCTCCGGATTGTCGACGATAGCTTCCAAAATAAGCGCCAGCTGGTCGAGTGTTCGTTCGATCGCCGCTTGTTCAAAGCGGTCTGTCGCATACATCATTTTGATGCTGAACGAATCACCCGGAATCCCGACAACCGTAAGCGGATTATCCACCTCCTGGAAGTGCTGCACAGCGGAGATGGTAAAGCCGACTTCTTTCTCGTCCTCTTCGCCAAGCGGATAGTTCTCGAATACGAAAATGCTCTCGAACAGCGGTGTCCCGCGCGGAACGTCCGTCCAGCCCTGAATGTCGACCAACGACGTGTATTCATACTGGCGCACTTTGGATTGCTGTTCCTGCAAAGCTTTGAACCAGTCAGCCAATGATTGCTCCGGTTCGATCTTCGCTTTCATCGGCAACGTGTTGATAAACATCCCGACCATTTGCTCGACGCCAGGCAGGTCGCTCGGACGGCCGGAGCCGGTTACTCCGTACACGACGTTTTCCTCGCCGCTCAAACGGCTGAGCAAAATCGCCCATGCCCCTTGCACGATCGTGTTGACCGTGACTTTATTCGTTCGCGCCAGTTTGGCAAGCGCTTTGGTCACTTGTGGAGTCAGAGCGCGGGTCGCTTCCCCGATCTGCTTTTCCAGTCCCTCATGGCCCGCGGTGCGCTTGGCGTGCGATTCGAACGGAATCGGCGTAGGATTTTCCATCGGCCCCAAAAACTCGCGCCAAAACTGCTCGGACGCCGTCTTGTCCTGACGGCGGAGCCAGGAGACGTAGTCTTTGAATGGCCTTGCCTGCGGCAGTCGCAAGTCTTTGCCTTGGCGGTACGCTTCATAAAAATCGAGAACTTCCTGAAACACGATCGGGCTGCTCCAACCGTCCAGCAGCAGGTGGTGGAAGCTCCAGATCAGTCGGTGTACGGCTTCGCCCAGCTTGATGATCGTCACGCGCATGAGCGGGGCTTCGCTCAAGTCGAAGCCCGCCGCTTTTTCATTTTGCAAAAACGCCGCCAGCATGCTCTCCTGCTCGTCACTTCCGTATGACGACCAGTCTTTTTGCCGGATGGAAAAAGGAACGCTTTCGAAGACCGCCTGCAGCGGCTTCTCCGTCTCTTCCCAGATGAATCCGGTACGCAAGATCGAGTGGCGCTGAATCACTTTCTTCCACGCTTTTTCAAAGGGAACGATGTCAAGCTCGCCTGTAAGAATCGCCGTAGTTTGAATCATGTAAGCCGATCCTTCCGAGTACAGCGAGTGGAACAGCATGCCTTCTTGCAGTGGGGTTAGCGTATATAGATCAGTGAGATCCCCCATGGAGTTCATTCCCCTTTCTATTTTTTAACCTTGCGAGCACCTTGTTCAAAGCGCTCTGACTCAAGTCTGCATCCTCGAAGTCTTCCGCTCTGTAGCTTTGTTTCTCCGCCTGGATCAATGATTGCAAAGCGTCCGTGTAGTGACGGGCAAATGTTTCGATATGCGATTCGCTGTACAGTCTTCCGTTGTAGAGGAAGCTGAGGCCGAGCTTGCCTTCGGTGACGGCCCCCACGACATCGATCAAGTGAGTCCGTCTGTTGTCCGGGCTGCTGTTTGCGCCTCGCTCGCCTTCCGCGTATGCCAGAAGCGCTTTCGCATCTGCTGCCTGGTGGAATTGTCCCAAATAGTTGAAGCTGAGCGGCGCTTGCGGAATCGCCTTTAGCTTTTCGACCAGTTCAGGGTCTTGCGCCACGTAGCGCAGCAGGCCGTAGCCGAGACCTTTGTGCGGAATTTGTTGCAGCTTTTCTTTGACTCGCGCAAGCGCATCCTCGGAAGACGTGTTTGGCTCCAGTTGAATCAGGAGCGGGTACATCGACGTAAACCAGCCGACGGTGCGGGAAAGGTCGACGTCCTCGAACAACTCTTCGCGACCGTGCCCTTCGAGATTGACCAAAAGCGCGGACTCGCCCGTCCATTTGCCGTGTGCCAACGCCAGCGCCGTCAACAAAATATCGTTGATTTGCACGCGGTAGCGGGATGGAACTTTTTGCAGCAGGGCGTCCGTCTCTTCTTCTTCCAGGTGGATCGTCCACATCCGGCCGTTTGCTTCTGTGTTTTCCGCCCAGTCATGCACGGGCAGTTGGTGACCCGCCAGTTCGTCTGCCGCCTTGAGCCAGTAATCCTGATCAACCAGCATCCGCTCAGAGGACGCGTATTTATGCAATTTTTCTGCCCATGCCTTGTAAGAGGTCGTTTTCGGCGGCAGTTGAATCTTGTTGCCTTTTTCCGCTTGCCCGTACGCTGTTTGCAAGTCTTCGATCAGGATGCGCCACGAGACACCGTCGACTGCCAGGTGATGAATGACCATCAAAAGACGGCCTGGTCGGTCGTACCCGAGATCGAAGTAGACGACTTTGAGCAGCGGCCCGTTCTGCAAATCCAGGCTTGCTTGGGCCTGCTGTGCGAGCTTTTCGATCTTCCGCGCCTGCTGGGCTGGCGGACTCATGGACAAATCCTCCACTTGCAGCGGCACTTCCGAATCGACGTCGGCATACGTCTGCTTCCACTGTCCGTCTGCGAAGGTGTAGCGCAAGCGGAGCGCGTCGTGATGAGCAAGCAGTTGGGCAACGGCTTGGCTCAAATACTCTTCCTCCAACGGCTCGTTCACTTGCAGCAGCATGGATTGGTTCCAATGGTGCGGCGTCGGTTGCTCTTGCTCGAAAAACCATGTCTGGATCGGCAAAAGCGGCACCTCGCCCGTCACGTTCCCTTGTTCTGCGTCCACCTTTGTACTTTGGCCTGCAACTTTTGCCAGCTCGGCAATGGTTTGCTGATCGAACAATTGCTTGGGAGTCAAATGGATGCCGGCCTTGTTCGCGCGGGCGACGATTTGAATGCTGAGAATCGAGTCTCCTCCAAGCTCAAAAAAGTTATCATGAATGCCGATGCGGTCCATGCGCAGTACAGCGCACCAAATGTCTGCCAGCGTTTGTTCGACATGGCTTGTAGCCGCTGCAAATGCGTCCTCTTCCCGGCTGCGTTCCAAAACAGGGGCTGGCAGCGCTTTGCGGTCCACTTTTCCGTTCGGAGTAAGCGGCAAAGCATCCAGCATGACAAAGGCGGCAGGCACCATGTAGTCCGGTACGTGTGCTTTGAAGTGCTGGCGCAGCTCGGCTGTCCCAAGCTCTTGCTCGGCGTCCTTGACTGCGTAGGCGACGAGCTGCTTCATGCCCGCCTCATTTTCGTGGACGATCACCACCGAGGCCGTAATTGCCGGGTGTTTGGCCAAGACCGCTTCCACTTCGCTCAACTCGATTCGGAACCCGCGAATTTTTACCTGGTTGTCGAGCCGCCCGATGAACTCGATCAGACCGTCCGGCAGGTAGCGCACCAGGTCGCCTGTGCGATAAAGACGTGCCGCCTGATCAGTTGCAAACGGATTGGGCACAAACCGCTCTGCCGTCAAATCTGGGCGGTTCAAGTAGCCTTCCGCCAGACCGTCGCCGCCGATGTACAGCTCGCCAGTCACGCCAATCGGAACGGGCTGCATGTGACGATCGAGCACGTATGCCGTCGTGTTTTTGATCGGACGGCCGATCGGGAAAGTGTGGGCCGATTCGGGCATGACCGTGACCGGATTGCAGCAGGTGAATGTCGTGTTTTCGGTCGGGCCGTATCCGTTGATCACCGTCAGCCCTGCGATTTCCAGCGCTTTTTTCACATGCGGAACGGATACGATATCTCCGCCGACGAGCAGTTGGCGAACCCCGGACAAATATTCCTTGTGATGGTCGACCATCAGCGTGAACAGCCCGGCTGTCAGCCAAAGTGTCGTCACGTGGTGCGACTGGATCGCCTGCCCGATTTCTGCGAGCGACGGCAGTTCTGGCGGCAGCAGGACGAGCTTCGCCCCGTTCAAAAGGCTGCCCCATATCTCGAAAGTCGCCGCATCGAACGACACGGTGGACGCTTGCAGGAACACGTCTTGCTCCGTGATCGTCACATAATCCGTTTCCTTGACGAGGCGGACGATGCCGCGATGAACGACAAGCGTTCCTTTTGGCAGTCCGGTCGAGCCGGATGTGTAGATGACGTAAGCGAGACTTTCCGCTGTCGTGTCCACGTCAGGCGCCTGCTCGCTCTCCTTGGCAATCAGCGGCCAATCGCGATCCAGGGCAATCGTAGTCCGTTCCCCTGACGGCAAGCCGGGCATGAGCTGCTCCTGCGTCAGCAAGACCGTGATTCCGGCGTCGCCCATCATGTAGGCCAGACGCTCCTCTGGATAATCAGGATCGAGCGGCACATAGGCTCCACCAGCCTTGAGTATGCCGAGCATCCCGATCAGCATTTCCGGCGAACGTTTGACGCAGAGGCCGACGAGCGCACCCGGCCGCACTCCTTTTTGTTGCAAGTAGTTGGCTGTCTGGTTGGCCCGGCGCTCCAATTCCGCGTACGTAAGCGTCTGATTTCCCGCAACGACCGCCAGTCGCTCAGGATAAAGCAGCGCCGTTTCCCGGAACAATTGATCCACCCGTTTGTTTCGCGGATAAGCGGTCGTCGTGTCGTTCCACTCCACCAGCAATTGCGCTCGCTCGCTCTGGTTCAGCAGCGGCAATCGGGCAATACCCTGATCCGGCATATGAACGATAGCTTCCAGCAGCTGAACAAAATGCTGCGACAGTCGCTCCATCGTCGCCTCATGGAACAGCGCTGTGTTGTATTCAAACGTGGCGAACAGTCCGTTTTGTTTTTCCGCCATCGTCAGCGTCAGATCGTATTTGGAAGTGACCAGATGCTTGTCCATCTCAAAATCAGCCACACGGATACCAGCTTTTTCGTCCAAGTTCAGCTGGAAGTTTTGCAGGACAAACATCACCTGGAACAGCGGCGAGTAGCTGAGACTGCGCTCCAGCTCCAACTCGTCGACCAACTTTTCAAACGGCAAATCTTGATGGGCGTATGCTTCGAACGCCGTCTCCCGCACTCGTGCCAGCAACTCGCGGAAGGTCGGTTCTCCTGACAAGTCCGTCCGCAGCACCAATGTGTTGATGAAAAAGCCGATCAGCGGCTCCGTCTCTTGTCTGTTCCGTCCCGCGACAGGGCTGCCGACGAGGATGTCCTCCTGCCCGCTATAGCGGTAGAGCAAGACTTGGAAGGCAGCGAGCAAGGTCATGAACAAGGTCGCGCCTTCTTCCTGGCTGAGCTTGTTCAGCTTTGCGTACAGCTCGCCTGAAAGCTTGATCGTATGCATCGCGCCATCATGCGTCTGGACGGCAGGACGCGGCTGATCTGTCGGCAAAGCCAGCAGCGGTTCGGCTCCGCTCAGCTTTTCTTTCCAGTACGCAAGCTGCTCGGCAAGCACTTCCCCTTCCAGCCACTTCCGCTGCCAGACGGCGTAATCTGCGTATTGCACCGTAATCTCGGCCAATTCAGGCGCTTCTTCCCGCACAAACGCTTCGTACAGCGCCCGCATTTCTTTGAGGAAAATGCCGATCGACCAGCCGTCGAAAATGATATGGTGCAGGTTGAATAAGAAGACGCACTCTTGCTCCGCCAGACGAATCAGGGTGGTGCGCAGCAAAGGACCTTGGCTCAGGTCAAACGGCGTCGCCGCTTCCAATCCGGCCAAGCGATGAGCTTCCGCTTCCCGCTCGTCTGCTGGCATCCCGCGCAAGTCGATCACGTTCAGCTTTCCATCCAGCCGGGAGTGAATCACTTGCACCGCTTCCCCATCCACATCGCCAAAAGTCGTCCGCAAGCTTTCGTGGCGCTGGATCAGCACTTGCAGGCTCTTTTCCCAAGCGGCGATATCCAAATCTCCCAACAAGCGCACGGCTGACGGAATGTTGTACAACGTGCTGTCCGGCATCAGGCGATCCAGAAACCAGAGGCGCTGTTGCGCGAACGACAGCGGCAAATGAGCTTCCCGTGAGACAGGCAGCATCTGCGCTTCCGTTTCGTTCTGCCCAATCGCTCCAAGTGTCTCGGACAGCTCTGCAACAGTCGGCCGCTCAAAAATCGCGCGGATCGGCACTTCTTTCGCAAACGTTTCGCGCAGACGGGAAGCTACTCGTGTCGCCAGGAGAGAATGTCCGCCCAGTTCGAAAAAGTTGTCGTGCACCCCTACTTGCTCGATTCCGAGCACATCCGCCCAGATGCTGGCGACCAACACTTCCGTCTGATTGCGCGGCGCTACGTAGCCAGCGGCAGAAGCGACTTGCCCCCACTCCGGTTCCGGCAGTTGCTTGCGGTCGATCTTGCCGTTCGGTGTCAGCGGCATCGCGTCCAGCCAGACAAAGAAGGAGGGAACCATAAACTCGGGCAATTTTGCCTTGGCCCAGCTCGTCAAGACGGCACGATCGCCGCACTCCCCGTCTTTTGTCGTGATGTAGGCAACGAGACGCTTTTCGCCCAGCTTGTCTTCTTTGGCCACGACCACTGCTTCCTTGATCTGTGGATGGCTGCGCAGGACAGCCTCCAGCTCGCCCAATTCGATCCGGTAGCCGCGAATTTTGACCTGGTGGTCGATGCGGCCCAAATACTCCAGCTGTCCGTCGGGCAAGTAACGAACGAGATCGCCTGTGCTGTACATCCGCGCATGCGGGTCGGGGTGGAACGGATTGGGCAAAAAGCGTTCTGCCGTCATTTTCGGACGCTTCAAGTAACCGCGCGCCAAGCCGTCACCGCCCAAATACAGCTCCCCAGGCAAGCCCAACGGCACGGGCTGCAGCTTGGCATCGAGAACATACGCTTGCGTGTTGGACAGAGGACGGCCAATCGTCGGCTCTGTCTTTGCCCCTTTTGTCACCTGGACATAGGTGGAGTACGTCGTATCTTCCGATGGGCCGTACAGGTTGAAAACTTTTTGCACATGCCCAAGCGCGTACAGACTTTGCGCCAGCGTGTTCGGCAGCGGCTCTCCGGCGAGATTGACGACCCGCACGTTCGGCGGTATCGCGTTCATCCGCACCAGTTCCTTGGCCGCAGATGGCACGGTATTGATCAAAGTCACCTCTTTTGCCGCTGGCAGGCTTGGCAAATGCAAGGCGTTGTCCGCCAAAATCACTTTGCCGCCGCAACTCAAGGTCACGAATATTTCATACACGGACAAGTCGAAGCAAATCGAAGTGGACGCGAGCACGCCGCTCATTTCTTCAGCCGAGAAGACGGTTTTCGCCCAGAAAATGAAGGCAATGACGCTGCTGTGCTGAATCGCCACCCCTTTTGGCAGACCTGTCGAGCCAGATGTGTAAATCACGTAAGAAAGGTTGGTTGGCGCAGCCAGATTCGGCACATTTGCTTCCGGCTGGGCCGCCATGCACGCCCAGTCGCGATCCAGGCAAATCACTTGTGCTGTATGCTCAGGCAACATCGGAAGCAAGCGTTCTTGCGTCAGCACGATCGCCGCCTGCGAATCATCCAGCGTGTAGCCAATCCTGTCTTGTGGATAGGCAGGATCAATCGGCACGTACGCACCGCCAGCCTTGATAATTCCCAGCAAGGCGACAATCATCTCGGTCGTCCGCTCCATCAGGACAGCGACCAATACTTCCGGCCCGACGCCCTGCGACCGCAAATAATGAGCAAGCTGGTTCGCCCGTTTGTTCAGTTCCGCATATGTCAAACGCTCAGTTCCGACGACCAGAGCTTGCGCGTCCGGCGTTGCCTCCACTTGCGCCTCGAACAGCTGGTGCATCACCAGGTTGCGCTCGTACGGCATGTCGGTCGCATTCCATTCCACCAACAGCTTGTGGCGCTCCGCTTCCGTGATGATGGACAAGTCTGCGAGCTGTTCGTGCGGCTCACGCATGATTGCTTCCAGCACACTGCTCAACTGGGCCAGCACCTTGTCCATGGCTGGCTGCTCGAATCGGCCCGTTTCATAAATCAGTTTGAGCATCAGTTCTTCGCCGGGCGCTACCACGAGCGTCAGCGGATAGCTCGTCTGCTCGACCGCTTTGACTTCCCCGAGCAACATGCCGGATTCGGAATCCACACTTGTGCCGGACAAGTAGTTCTCAAAGACGAAAATGCTGTCAAACAACGACTGGCCGCGCGGCACCTCGCTCCAGCTCTGGATGTCCACGAGCGGCGTAAACTCGTACTGGCGCATCTCGCTTTGGGCCTGCTGCAAGCTTTGCAGCCAGTCGATGACCGTCGTCTGTTCCGGGAAAAGCACACGGACAGGCAACGTGTTGATAAACAGCCCCACCATCGCTTCTGCGTCAGGCAAGTCGGTTGGCCGTCCCAGATTGGTCGTGCCAAAAACGACTTCCGCTTCGCCTGCATAACGCGCCAGGATCAGCGCCCAAGCCCCTTGCACAACCGTATTCAGCGTCAACTGGTGCTTGCGGGCAAAAGCGAGCAAGTTCGCTGTCGCCCGTTCGGACAAAAGCAGCTTGTGGTCTGCGTATTCTTTTGGCTGACCCGCGCTGCCACCCGATTTCCCCATGCCAAGCGGCGTCGGCACGCCAAAGCCCTGCAAATAGTCGCGCCAATACTGCTGCGCTTCTTCCAGGTTTTGTCGTTTCAGCCAGGCAATATAGGCTGAAAACGGAGGAATGGCGGGCAAGCTCGCTTCCTTGCCATGCGAGGCTGCGGCATAAAACGCCTGCCAGTCCTGGAACACGATCGGCGTGCTCCAGCCATCGAGCAACATGTGATGGAAGCTCCATACAAACTGGAACGTGCTCGCATCCAGGCGAATCAACGTCCAGCGCATCAGCGGCGGACGGGCGAGATCAAAACCCCGCTTGCGATCTTGTTCCAAATACGTCTGCAAGCCTGCTTCCTGCTCAGCCGCTGTCAGATGGCGCCAGTCCAGTCGCTCGACAAACGTTTTGACTTTCGCGTGCACGACCTGATGCGGCTTCTCCAATCCGCTCCACAGGAAGGACGTTCGCAAAATCGCGTGGCGCTCGACGACTTTTTGCCAGGCTGCCGAAAATGCCTCTACATTCACATGCTCCAGTTTCAAAGCGAGCTGCACCACGTAATCCCCGCCTGCTTGCTCATACAAGGAATGGAACAGCATCCCTTCCTGCAACGGCGTAAGCGTATAAACGTTCTCGATCAGGCGATTGTGACCGATAAACTTGTCGAGACTGTTTTGATCCAGTTCCGCGAGCGGGAAGTCGGAAGGCGTATAGCCCCCTGCTTGCTCCGTGCGGCAATGGGCAATAATCGCTCGCAACGCTTGCACATAGTCATGGGCGAGCTTTTCAATCGTGCCCGGCTCGTACAGATCGCGGCTGAATGTCCAGCTCATCTCCAGCTGGTCTTGCGCCACCATGCTCATGACATCGAGTTTGTAAAGACGCGTCTCATCCTCGCTCACATTGGATGCCGACCAGTTCGGAATGATTTGGAACAACGCCGCGTCAGTCGTTTGGCCTTGGCCGAATTGTCCCAAGTAGTTGAAGCTGATCTCCGGCTGCGGCTTGGCTCGCAACATTTCGGCCGTTTGCCCATCCCGGCTCAAATAGCGGTGAATACCGTAGCCAATCCCTTTGTCCGGGATCGCCCGCACTTGTTCTTTGATCGACTTCAGCACGTCACCCCAGGCCAAATCCGGCTCCGTTTCCAGCAAGACCGGATACAGGCTCGTGAACCAGCCCACCGTACGCGACACGTCCACGCCATCCACGATCGGCTCGCGACCGTGTCCCTCTACCGAGACATACAATGCCCGCTTGTTCGTCCAATCCGTAATCGTGCGCGTCAAGGCACTGAGCAGCACATCGTTGATCTGCGTGCGATAAGCGGCTGGCACTTCTTGCAGCAGCGCCCGAGTCTCGTCCGCGCTCAGCTTTGCCTTAACTTGCACGGCCAGACCTTCCGTGTTCTTGCCTTGTGGATGATCAACAGGCAGCCCGCATGCCTGTTCGCTGTCCATGCCAGTCCAATACTCATCGACAGCGCTTTGCTCCGCGTACGTTGTCAGCTCCTCCGCCCAGCTTTTGAACGAAGTCGTCTTTTGCGGCCATGCAATCTTTTGCCCGGCTTTAACCTGTTCGTAAGCGGTTTGCAGGTCTTCCAAAATAATGCGCCAGGAGACGCCATCGACCACGAGATGGTGAATCACGATAAACAGCCGCTGTTCCGCTCCGAGTTGGAAATAGGCGGCACGGTGCAAAGGTCCTTTGGCGATATCCAGGCTTGCTTGCAGTTCGTCTGTGATGTGCCGCATCCGTGCTTCTCTCTCCGCCTCAGGAACGGACGACAAATCGGCGACCAGCAGCACATCTTCATCCGCAATCTCACCATGCGCTGCCTGCCATGTTCCGTTGACCTGCTGAAAGCGCAGGCGCAGGGCATCATGCTGGCGAGGCAGCGCGGCAAAAGCTTGTGCCAGCGTCGTCGTATCGAGTTCTTCCCGCACCGCGAGCATGACCGACTGGTTCCAGTGATGAACGTGGCGGACATCCTGCTCGAAAAACCACGTCTGAATCGGTGTCAAAGGCATTTCGCCTGTCACGATTCCTTGTTCGGCCTGCATTTCCGGCGCTTTTTCCAGCACCACTGCGCTTGCCGCCAGCTCTGCCAATGTTTGCGCGTCAAACAAATGCTTCGGCGTTAACTGCAAACCAGCCTGATTGGCCCGCGAAACGATCTGAATGGTCAAAATCGAGTCGCCGCCCAGTTCGAAAAAGTTGTCGTGAACCCCGATCGTCTCTACGCCCAGCACCTCTTGCCAAATTTCGGCCAGCTTGCGTTCCACATCCGATTGCGGTTCGACGAAGCTGCCTTCCCACTCTGTCTGCGCGACATCCGGCAGCGGCAAGGCGCGACGGTCTACTTTTCCGTTTGGCGTGAGCGGCAGGGCTTCCATCAGCACGATGGCAGACGGCACCATGTAGTCTGGCAACATTTCTTTCAAGGACTGGCGCAACTCGCTCGTCTGTCGCTCTTCTCCTTCATTGAGCACGACATACGCAACAAGCCGCTTCACTCCGGGGGTCACGTCTTCGCGGACGATCACTACGGACTCCGCAACCGTGGGATGAGCGTACAAGGCCGATTCAATCTCGCCCAGCTCAACCCGGAACCCGCGAATGCTTACTTGATCGTCGGCACGTCCGATAAACTCGATGCTGCCATCTGCTGCATAGCGCACCAGGTCACCAGTCCGGTACATCCGGGCACCTTCAATCGGAGAGAACGGATTCGGCACAAAGCTCGCTTCCGTCAGGTCAGGACGGTTCCGATAGCCGCGCGCCAGACTTTTTCCCCCGATGTACAGCTCTCCGACTACCCCTACAGGTACAGGCTGTCTGTTTTCATCCAACACGTAGACAGACACATTGTCGATCGGGCGACCAATCGTCGGCGCAGACTCGCGCTCGCCCAAAACAGGCACTACCCCTGCTGTCGCAACAACCGTATTTTCTGTCGGCCCATACTGGTTCACGAGCGTAAACGGCACGTCCGCAGTCGGGTATTGATGCAGCATATCACCGCCCGTCAGCATGTAGCGCAGCGCCGCTCCCGTCGGCCATGGCAGCGGAAGCAAGTTCTCAGCCAGCGGAGTCGGCAAAAAGCTGATGGTGATGCCTGCCTCGACCAGCCAGTCCCGCAGTTTTTCCGGCGATAGGCGAATCTCGTCCCACGGCTGGCAAATCGTCGCACCTGCGGTCAAATACGGCCAAGTCTCCCATACGGAAGCGTCAAACGCCGTACCGGCAATTTGCGAAGCGCGATCTTCTGCGGACACGCTGTAGGCGCGCTGGTGCCAGTTGACCAGATTCAGGAGCGATCCGTGCTCGATCTCTACGCCTTTTGGTGTCCCTGTCGAGCCTGACGTATAAATGACGTAGGCAAGTTGATCCGCATTCGTCTTGATTGCAGGCGCAGCCGTGCTTTCCGCCGCAATCTCCTGCCAATCCCGATCCAGGCACAGAAGCGCCGCTGTTTCCTGCGGCAATGCGTCAAGCAAGCGCTCCTGGGTCAAAACGAGCGACATTCCCGCATCTTTGATCATGAAAGCGAGCCGTTCGCGCGGGTACGCCGGGTCCATCGGGACGTAAGCAGCACCTGCCTTGAGAATCGCCAGTTGACCGATCGGCATCTCGCTGGAACGCTCCACGCAAATGCCCACCAAATCTTCCGAACCAATCCCTCTTTTCAGCAAAGCATGCGCAAGCTGGTTGGCTTTCGCATCAAGCTCCGCGTACGTCAGCGCCCCTTGCTCCCCGATCACGGCAAACTGTTCTGGCAGCTCCTGTGCGATGCGCGCGACCCGTTCGTGCACTAGCAGGTCGAGGGAATAGGCGACATCTGTCTGGTTCCATTCGACGAGCATCCGGCTTTGTTCCGCACCGCCCAACAGGGGAAGCTCCACAATTTTTTGCCCCGGATCGGCGGCGATGGCTTGCAGCAGATTGCCAAAATGCTCGGCCATGCGCTCGATCGTCGTACGGTCAAACAAATCGGTGCTGTATTCAAACACGCCTTTCAATCCGTTGTCCGCCGCTTCAATCATCGTCAGAGTCAGATCGAACTTGGTCGTCTGGTTGAGCGTGACTTCATCGGGCGCAATCGCCAATGTCTCGCCTTCACGCACCCCTGTCGACATACCCTGCACAGCAAAAAGCACCTGAAACAGCGGCGAGTAGCTCAGACTGCGCTCGATTTGCAGCTCATCGACCAGTTTTTCAAAAGGCACATCTTCGTTGGCAAACGCATCGAACGCCGTCTCGCGCACGCGACGCAACAGCTCGACAAACGTAGGATCATCGGACAAATCAGTGCGCAGGACGAGCATGTTGACGAAAAAGCCGATCAAGTTTTCGATCTCTTGCCGATTGCGTCCGGCGACAGGGGTGCCAATCAAAATGTCGTTCGCATGCGTATAGCGGTACAAAAAGCTTTTGAATGCCGCAAGGAGCGTCATGAACAGCGTAGCGCCCTCTTGCCGTCCCAGCTCGCGCAGCTTTTGCCCGACCTCACCCGGCACGTAAAAAGACAAATGGTCACCGCGATAACTTTGAACGACCGCGCGTGGCCGATCTGTCGGAAGCGGCAACAGCGGCTCGCTGCCGTCCAGTTTGTTTTTCCAGTAACGGAGCTGTTCTTTCCATACGTTGTCTTGCGATTTCTCGCGCTGCCAGACGGCATAGTCCCGATACTGGATCGGCAAGGCGGCAAGCGGCAGCGCTTCTCCTTTGAGCAACGTTTCGTACACTTCGCTCAGTTCGTTCACCAGTACATCCATTGACCAGCCATCGGAGATGATGTGGTGCACGTTCAGCCAAAGGACAGACTCCTGCTCCTCCAAGCGAATCAGCATCGCCCGCAGCAGCGGCCATTGATCGAGGCGGAACGGCGTTGCTGCATCTTCCTCGGCCATTTGCTTCCACTCCGCGTCTTTTGCCGCGGCTGGCTTGTCGCGAAGATCGGTGACGCCAAGCGACAGATGCACATCCGTATGAATCACCTGCAACGCTCGCCCGTCCACATCGACGAACGTGGTGCGGAGCGATTCATGCCGCTGGATGATTTCATTCAAAGCGCGTTCCAGCACAAGCTCATCGACCGTTCCGCGCAGCCGGAAGCCGACGGGGATGTTGTACATGGCGCTGTCCGGGATGAGCCGATCGAGGAACCAGAGACGCTGCTGGGCGTAAGACAGCGGCAACTCGTCGGCACGCTGGAGCGCGGACGGCTGAATCGGGCTGTGCTTGTCCGCTTCTGCTCCATGCCGCAACGCTTGAATCCGCCGAGCCAATTCGGCTACTGTCTGATGGGTAAAAATTTCGCGCATCGGAAGCCGGACATGAAACAGCTTGGCTGTGCGGGAAAGCACCTGTGTCGCCAAAAGCGAGTGCCCGCCCAATTCAAAAAAGTTGTCGTGCACCCCGACCTGCGATACATTGAGCACTTCCTCCCAGATGCGGACGACCAGTTCCTCAACCGGATTGCGCGGCGCAAGGTAGACGTTGCCTGTATGCACGCGGCCATCCGGGAGCGGCAGCGCTTTGCGATCGATTTTTCCGCTCGATGTCAGCGGGAACTCTTCCATCTGAATAAAATGGGACGGCACCATGTAGTCGGGCAATGCTTGGCGAAGCGCTTCACGCAGCGCGTTGACGGTCCACTGCTTGTCTGCGATGAAATACGCGCACAAATACGCTTGCCCGTTATGGTCTGTGCGAGCGATCACGACAGCGTCGCGAATCGAAGCTTCCTGAATCAGCTGCGCGCGAATTTCGTCCAGTTCAATCCGATAGCCGCGAATTTTTACTTGATGGTCGATCCGTCCAAGGTACTCGATGTTGCCATCCTGACGGTAGCGTGCCAAGTCGCCCGTGCGGTACATGCGTTGTCCCACTGCAAACGGATGGGGCACAAATTTTTCGTTCGTCAATGCTTCGTTGTTCCAATAGCCTCTCGCCAAGCTCGCTCCGGCGATGCACAATTCACCAGGCACGCCGACTGGCTGCAATTGTCCATGCTTGTTCACGATATGCGTCTGAATATTGGCAAGCGGCTTGCCGATTGGCACCAGTACGTCTTGCGAATCTTTTGCCAAGGAATACTTCGTGGCATAAATCGTCGATTCGGTCGGGCCATAAATATTTTCCAGGATGACGCCAGGCAGCGCCTCGTACACTTTGCCCACCAGCTCGGACGGCATCGCTTCCCCGGCGGCAAATATATAGCGCAATGGACTTTCTTGCTGTTGATCCCGGACATAGTCGACGAACGGAATCAACATCGACGGCACAAAATTGACATGTGTCACGCCGTGATTGACCATCGTCTCCCAGATGTGGGCAGGCTCCTTCTCCGCTCCGGGATCGAGAATGACCAATCTGCCGCTCCCCAAAATCCAGCCAAAAATTTCTGCGACCGAAACGTCAAAAGTGTAGGTCGTCTTCAGCAAATACGCATCGTTTTCCAGCAGCGGATACAGTTCCTGCAAGGCAAAAATGATGTTCAACAAGCTCGCATGCTCGATCATGACGCCCTTCGGCTTGCCCGTCGAACCCGATGTGTAGATGACGTAAGCCAAATGGTTCGCATGGGAGACGCACTCCAGATTGTCCGCTGCTCCCTGGTAAATCTCAGCCGCTTCCAGATCGATGATCCGATCCGCAAAATCGACCGCTCCAAGAAAGCGATGGTTCACCAGCAACAATTCACTTCGGCTATCTTGCAAAATATATTCAATGCGTTCCTTCGGATGGGACGGATCAATCGGCAAGTACGCCCCGCCCGCCTTAAAAATGGCCAAAATCGCAATCATCATCTCCACGGAACGCTCGGTAAGCAAACTGACCATGCTTTCCGGGCCGATTCCTCTCGCCCGCAACAGCTTCGCCAGTTGATTTGCCTTTTCGTTCAGCTCCCGATAAGTAAGGACTTGTTCTCCCATGACCAGCGCGATGCGCTCTGGCTCCCTCTCGGCGCGCTCTTCAAAAATTTGGTGGATCAGCTTATCTGTAGGATAATGGCGGTACGTATCGTTAAAGGAATGCAGTTGCAGCTGTTTCTCTGCCGGATCAACCACTTCGAGCTTTTGCAAAAGGATGTCCGGCGCATTTGTCACTTGTGTCATGATGGTGGTGAGTTGTCGACTGATGTGAAGGAGCTGTTCTTCGCTAAAAACAGCAGCATTGTATATATATTTGATGGTGATGACATCACTTGGGGTAACCATTACGTTCAGGTCGTAGTTGGTTTGTTCAAAAGCAGATAGATGAGTGAGGGTAAACTCTTCGTTGTACTGGTTCAGACGAGTCAGAAATTGCTGGCCCATCGGATAGTTCTGGAACAGCAGAATATGGTCAATCAGTTGCTGGTTGCCCTGAATGTCGGCCAAGGAAAGATAATGGTATTTGGCAAGCGAGAGCGCTTCCTGCTGCACTTGCTTCACCAGCTCGGAAAACGTTTGCTCCGCTCCCGCCTGGACGCGGATCGGCACCGTGTTGATGAACAGTCCGACCATCTGTTCGACGTTCGGCAGGTGGCTCGGACGTCCGGAGACAACCGAGCCGAACACGACGTCTTCCGTGTTGCACTGGCGTTGCAGCATCAGCCCCCAAATCGCGCGGAACAAATTGTTAAGCGTCACGTGCAATTGCTTGGCGAGCTTGTTCAAGCTGTCCGTCAACCCCTGCTCAATCGCAAACACCAATTCCGCCTGTCTGTAGCTGTTTTTGCCGCCCTGCTTGTGTATAAAGCTGGTCGGTTCATAGCCGCTTATATACTCAGCCCAGCTCGCTTTTGCCTCTTCGGCGTCCTGCTCTCCCAGCCAACTGATATACGTGCTGTAAGGGTAAACCGGGCCAAGCTCGACGGGCAGGCCGCCTTTTCGCTGTTGATAAATTTGAAAAAAGTCGTTGAGGACAATCGGAATGCACCAACCGTCCAGCAAAATATGATGGTGACTCCAGAAAAGGGTATGCGTGTCAGCCGAAGTCCGGACAAGAGTGAGACGGATCAGTACGTCTTTGGCCAAATCGAAGCTTGCTTGGCGGTCTTTCTGCGCAAAGTCTTCCAGGTAGGCAGCTTGCTCCTCTTCAGAAAGGTGGGTAATATCCAGCACCTGAACCTTTGTCTTTCTTTCCCTGAGCACGATTTGCCGGGGCTTTTGTACTTTTTCCAGGAGAAAGACCGTTCGGAGAATATCGTGTCGTTCAATCAGCGCGTTCAAGCTTTGTTCCAGGATAGCTGGATCGATGAGCCCTTTGATCGTAAAGCGCATTTGTTCAAAATAGGACTCGCTTCCTTCGTCCAGGAGGGAATGAAACAACATTCCCTCCTGCATAGGAGTTAACGGGTATATATTGTCGACCTTTTTCCTTGACACGACTACTCTCCTCCTGAGTTTCAGTTACTTACAAATCGCTAATCAAGTCCATAATGTCGTCCAGCTCACTCCGCGAAAGGTTCTTGTCCACAAAATCGCTCGGTGTCAGCTCGGTTTCTGTCTTTTGCAGGCAGTGGGCAAGCAGCGCATTCAGATGCGCTTGATAAAGCTCCAGCAGCTTGTCGATCGTCGCTTTGCGGTACTCATCGCGATGGTACTGTATGTGAATGGTCAGCTCTCCGTTGCTGATTTTGGAAAATACATCCAGTTGCTGCATGCGCTCAGCATTTGCTCCGCGCACGCTTCCCTGCGGAAGATGCGAAAGCGTGAGCCAATCGGTTTCCAGTCCGGCATCGAGCTGCTCCCATGCATGGACGACGATCTTTGGCTGGAGCGTAAAATCGTCCGGATGCTTGTGTCGAAGGTCAGTGAGCTGCTTGAGGATGGAATACCCGCTTCCTTGATGCGGAATCGCCCGCAGCATTTCTTTGACCTGCTTGATCTGCTCCCCCGGATCGCCTGACCTCGCAGCGGAGAGGACAACCGGGAACAGCGAATGGAACCAGCCCACCGTCCGCGACACATCCAAGCCTTTTGCTGCCGACTCGCGCCCGTCTTTTTCCAAAAAAACGGTGACATCGTCTGCTCTTGTCCAGTCCCGCAATGCCATGCCCAAGGCGGCCAACAAAAGCTCCTGCGCTTCCGTCTGATAGGCGTGATTGGCCTCGTGCAGCAGATTGGCTGTCTCTGCTTTCGCGAAACGAATGGCTGCTGTCGCCGTGCTTTGTTCCGTTCGGGAAAGCGGCTCCTGATCTTGTGGCAGCGGACGGGTCGGGCTGGACGCGATTTTTCTCCAATAGCCCAGTTCGCTCGTCAGCTTCTTGCTGTTGGCTGCGTTGTGCAGTTCTTCCGCCCAGCTCTGATACGAGTGGGTTTTGTTTGGCAAGGCGATTGGCTCGCCCGCAGCTTTTTGCTTGTAGGCGGTTTGGAAGTCTTCCAGAATGATCCGCCAGGAAGCTTCGTCTACAACCAGCTGATGAATCGCCAGGAGCAGATGGTCGCCTGTCCTCGTCATGAACAGCGCAGCCTGCACGAGCGGCCCTTCCTGCAAATTCATCCCGGCTTGCCATTCGTTTGCTTTTTCTTCCACTTTTCCCGCTATATCCAGCTCCTCCGTACAATCAAACGCGCGGAAGCCGAACAGCTTGCCTTCGTTCCCCTGATGGAACTGGACAATCCCCTGCTCTGTCTCGCGAAAACGCATGCGCAAGGCATCGTGCTGCAAAACGAGCGCGTTCAGCGTCTCCACGATCCACTCACGCTCCAGGCCATCCCGGCAAAACAGCATCCTCGCCTGGTTCCAGTGATGTCGATCGGCTGTGATCCGTTCAAAGAAATCGCGCTGGATCGGCGTCAGCTTGACAAGCCCCTCTACCAGTCCCTGTTCGATGACGACCTGCTCGGACGTGACGAATGGGGCAATCTGTTCAATCGTCGGGTACAGGAACAGGTGGTTGATCACCATCGTCCAATTGATCCGTTGCAGTCGAGAGGCGATTTGCAACCCTTTGATCGAATCTCCGCCCAGTTCGAAAAAGTTGTCGCGAATCCCGACCCGTTCGATTCCGAGCACTTCGCCCCAGATGTGCGCCAAAGTCGCTTCCAGTTCCGTGCGCGGCGCTGCATATTCCGCTTCCGCTTTCACACTGCCGTCCGGTTCTGGCAAAGCCTTGCGATCGAGCTTGCCATTGGCTGTGAGCGGGAACTGTTTCAGCAAAACGAAATGGGCCGGAATCATGTATTCAGGCAGTTCACGGCGAAGCAACTCGCGCAGTTGACCGACTGTCCACTCCTGTTCGGACAGCAGGTAGGCGCACAAGTACGCTTGGCCGTTTTGATCGTTTCGGGCTACGACCACCGCGTCCTGAATCGTTTCCTCCTGAATCAGCTTGCTGCGGATTTCGTCCAGTTCGATCCGGTATCCGCGAATTTTCACCTGATGGTCCATGCGTCCGAGGTATTCGATGTTGCCATCCTCGCGATAACGGGCGAGATCACCCGTGCGATAAATCCGCTCGCCTTTCTCCAACGGATGAGGAGTGAATTTTTCTTCTGTCAGCGCTGGATTGTTCAAATACCCTCTCGCCAGACTTGCTCCTGCGATGCATAGCTCTCCTGGTACGCCGATTGGTTGCAGTTGTCCATGCCGATTGATGATATACATGCGATAGTTGGGCAGCGGCTTTCCGATTGGAACAGGACTTTCCTGCGAGCCTTTCGCGAGCGAGTAACGGGAAGCGTAAATCGTCGCTTCTGTCGGGCCGTAGATGTTTTCCAGCTTCACCTCTGGCAATACTTCGTACACTTTTGGCACGAGTTCATCCGGCATCGCTTCGCCGCAAGCCAAGATGTACCGCAAGCGATTTGCTTCTGTTCGCCCTTCCAAATACTCGACAAACGGGATCAGCATGGAGGGCACGAAGTTGATGTGGGTAATTCCCGCTCCGACTACCGCCTGCCAAATAGCCTTCGGGTTCTTTTCCGCCTCCGGTTCCAAAATCACCAGTTTGCCACGACCCGGAACCCACCCGAAAATTTCCGCGACTGAAATATCGAATATGTAGGTTGTCTTGAGCAAGAAGGCATCGTCCTGCAAAAGCGGGTACTCGTCCTGCATTCCGTGAAGCACATTGAGCAGCGCTCCGTGCTCGATCATCACGCCTTTTGGTTTTCCCGTTGAGCCGGAAGTGTACATGACATACACCAGGTCGCCTGGCTGGTTGACCAGTGGCGGGTTGCTCGTATCCGCCGCATAGCTGCTCGCACTGTTCAGATCAAGGACCACTTCCGCCACGCTTGCCTTTTCCACAAACGGCGACTGTGCCAGCACCAGCTTGGCTCCGCTGTCTGCGAAAATGTAGGCGATTCGCTCCGCCGGACTGTGCGGGTCGATGGGCAAGTACGCTCCGCCCGCTTTCAACACAGCGAAAATCGCCACCATCATCTCGACCGACCGCTCTGCCATCAGCATCACGAGATCGTCAGGTTGCACCCCTTTTTCGCGCAAAGTGTGTGCCAACTGGTTGACCCGCTCGTTCAGCTCGCGATACGTCACGCGTTGTTCGCGGAAGACTAGCGCTGTTTTGTCAGGGGTAGCCGCCGCCCAATCCTCCAGCATCGACATGATCAGCTTGTTCGGATACGCCTTGGCTGTATCGTTCACCCGCAAAAACAAATCGCGTTTTTCGTCTTCCGTTACCAGTTCAAACCTTTTCACCTGTTGGTCCAGCCCGTGCACGGCTTGCAAAAGCAGGTGCTCAAACTGCGCGACCATGCGGAGGATCATTCCCTCGTCAAACAGGTGCGTATTGTATTCAAACACGATGTTCAGCCCGTTTTCCCGCTCCAGGACTTCGAGTGTCAGATCGAACTTGCTGATCCCGGCATTTATATGGTGCATGTTGCTCTCCAGCTCGGTTTCCGGTGCGCCTTGCATCATGAACATCACATCGAACAACGGGTGACGGTTCCCTTCCCGCTTGACACGGGCAGCTTCGAGAATTTTGTCAAAAGGCACGTACTGGTTTTGCAAAGCCGGCAAAAGCTTTGCCTTGACCTGTTGCAAGTTATGTAAAAAGCTTTCTTCATGATCAATGGAGAGCAAAAGCGGCAGCGTATTGACGAACATCCCCAGCAGTTCTCGCGTATCTGGATGCTGTCTGCCGTCCGTAACGGTGCCGAGAATGACTTGATTGCTGTCGCTGTTCATTTTGGACAGCCAGATGGACACGATCGTGAGCATCAGCATGTACAGAGTCAAGTCATGCTTGGCCGCTGTCGCCTTGAGCTTTCGCGTAATTTCCGGGTTCACTCGATACATCTGGATCGCTCCGTCAAACGTCAGCTGCGGCGGGCGTTTTTTCGTCGGAAGCTGGACGGCGGGAAGCTCTCCTTGCAAAAGCGTTTTCCAGTACGCTATCTGCTGTTCGTATTCGTCGCTTGCGAACCATTCATTTTGCCAGCGTGCAAACGACTTGTACGTTTTTTCCACAGGCGACAACACCTGCTGTCCGAGCAAAGCTTGCAGCTCGCGCGCCAGGATCGACTTGGACAGACCGTCCAGCAAAATGTGATGGGAATCGAACCAGAGAACCTTTTTGTCCGCCGTCTCAATGACTCCCGCCCGCAGCAACGGCGCTTTCGCCAGATCGAACGGCTTGATCTGCTCCGCAAGCAAGCTTTGTACCGACTCCTCCTCGCCAGTCTGGCGCACAAAGGACAGCTCTGCCCGAGGAACAATCCGTTTTACAATCTCGTCGCCGCGCATGTGATACGTGCTGCGCAAACCTTCGTGCCGCAGCACCAGCTGCTCCAGGGCCACCCGAATTTGCTCCGTATCGACAGTCAGGGGGAAGTTGATCGTATAGACCACGTTGTAGGCAATCGACTCCACATCTTGCTGCTGGATGATGTACATTCGCTTCTCGACGGCGGAAGTCTCGTACTCCGCTTGCTCGTCCAGCTCTCGCAAAGGCTCCAGGCTCACCTGCTTTTGCTCCGTAAGCAGACGTTTCAACTGCCGGATGGTCGGATGCGTGAAAAGCTGGTCGTATCTGAGCGAAAGCCCGATGTTTTTGAGCTGGTGAATCAGCTGCATGACTTTGATCGAGTCTCCGCCTCGCTCCAGAAAATGGTCGTCGATCCCCATTTGCGGAATCCCCAGCACGTGGCTCCACACCTGTGCCAGTTGCTGTTCAAGCTCATCAGTTGGCGCGACATAATCTTCCCCCAGCAACTCCGCATCGGCCTGCACGTCTGGCAAGGCGCGCCTGTCTACTTTCCCATTCGCGGTCAACGGGAAAGCCTTCATGTGAACAAAGTACGTGGGGATCATGTAATCGGGGAGATCGTTCCCGAGCCATTCCCGCAGCTCGCCATGCGGAATTTCTTCAGGAGCAACGTAATAGCCAACCAAGTATTTGCGCCCGTCCGCTTGCTCCTTCGCCAATACCGTTGTCAGTTCAATCAGCGGATGATTCATCAAAAATGGCTCGATTTCTCCTGGCTCGATGCGGTATCCGCGAATTTTGACCAAATTGTCCAGGCGGCCGAGAAACTCGATGTTTCCGTCAGGCAAAAAGCGTGCCCGATCGCCCGTGCGGTACATTCGCTCGCCCGTCTGCGGATGGACGATGAACTTTTCCGCCGTCAGCTCCGGACGGTTCAAATATCCGCGCCCCAGCCCTTCCCCGACAATAAACAGCTCGCCTGCCACCCCGATCGGCTGCAACGCCAGCGCTTCGTCCAAAATCAGGATGCGGGTGCGGTCAATCGGCTTGCCAATCGGAATATTCGCATACGGCTTGTCCACCTCGAACATCGTCACCATGATGGTGCACTCTGTCGGCCCGTACCCGTTGTAGAGCTTGTACGTTCCGTTCCGCTCGATTTTTTTCAGCACATCCCCGCCCGTAATCACCACGCGAAACGACTGGTTGTCCATTTGCATGAACTGTTCAGCGGCACCCGTCGGCAAATAGCTGATCGTGATCCCTTCCTGGTTGCAGTAATCGTTTAAAGCGTCCAAATCGTACTTCCGTTCGGAAGGCACGATGTGCAGCGCAGCGCCAGCGAGCAAATGCGTAAATATATCCAGTGCAGACCCGTCAAAGGAAAAACTGGAATAAACCAACGCCTTGTCCGCAGGGGTTACGCCAAAGTACGGCCGATACCACTCGCAAAAGTTGACCAGATTGTGATGCTCGATCATGACGCCTTTTGCCAAACCTGTCGATCCTGATGTGTACATGACGTACACGAGGTCATCCGGGCGATTGACGTGCGGCAAATTGTTCGTGTTCTCGCTGTAGCTGTCAGGATCGTGCACGTCGATGATGTCGCAGGCACCGTTCGCTTTCTCCTCATGCAAAGCGTTTGTCAGCAAGATCGCGGCACTGCTGTCAGCCAGCATGTAGGCAATCCGCTCTCCCGGATAATCCGGGTCGATGGGCACATACGCCCCTCCTGCTTTCATTACCGCGAGAATGCTCACGATCATGTCCAGAGACTTGTCCAGCATGATCGCTACCTGATCGTCAGGCTTGACGCCTTTGCCCCTGAGATGGTGCGCCAGCTGATTGGCCCGTTCGTTTAGTTGCTTGTATGTCAAGGATTGGCCCCGATCGACGACAGCCACGTGGTCTGGCGTCATCTCCACCTGCTGTTCGAACAGCTGATGGAACGTTTTGTCGATCGGCTTTTCGCCCCGTTTTGGCTCTGCACAAAGCCGCTTTAATGCCAACAATTCTCGTACTGTCGTCATGTTCAGGTTTTTGTAAAAATCCCGGTCTGCTTTGAAGTGGAGCGTTCCGCCAGCAGTTTGCCGATACGGAGCGATCCGTCCATGCACGATATTTTCCCACTCGCGAATGAACAGTTCCTCGATCGCCTGATTGGCTTTGTTGTAACAATCGAGCAGAGTATCTTCGTCGGCAAACGCAATCTCTTCCTGCACGAGAATGTCGCCTGTATCTACATGCTCGTCGATGAGGTGGATCGTCACGCCCTTGGGTGTCTCGTCCCAAACGCTCCAGAAAACAGGATCTCGTCCCTTGTTCCAGGGCAAAAGAGAAGGATGAAGGTTGATGATGCGCCCGCGAAACCGGGAGACGATTTCTTTGTCCAAAATATACCCGTATGCATAGCTGACAATCCAGTCGATCTCTTGCAAATTGGCCGACTGCGCGTGCACTTTTTCCTGGCAGATGACGACTTCGTGGTGTAATGATTCCAAGTACCGTACAACTTTGTTTCCTTTGCTCATAAATGTTGTTAGGAATAGTATTCTCACAAAAACACCACCAGTACTTCCTAAAATTTCGTTGACAAAAAAGTAACTTCGAATGAAAATCTTTGGTAGATACCAATTTTGGTACTTTTTTACATAACACACAAAATCATGTTAATTTGTAAACAGTTAACGGTCAAGGTCTTATATTTGACAAATGAATGCAATCAGCGATGATAAACCTGGAAAAAACTTGATTTACGTAGGGATCGCGGCGTTTTCCGTTACGGAATAATTTGGTATAAAAATCCAAAAACCTGATTTTCTGGCTGGTTCTGCGCGCCAGAAGCTGACAGGAAAATGGACAGGCCAAACGTGGCGGAATGAGAGGAAGTGATCCAGCAAGCAATATGGAATTTTCGTGAACAATCACTGTGAAAGGAGGTTTTAGAATCGACCATCAAGAAGGAATGGTATATATGTAAAATAATTACAATTTTGTGAATGTCAAGCGAGGAAAACTTCAGAAAAAGGTGATACTTTGTGGAGCATGTAATCGAAATTAAAGATCTCAAAAAATCGTTTGGCGACAAAAAAGTTCTGAACGGTATTTCTCTCTCGATTGGCAAAGGGCGAATTTTTGGTCTGCTCGGCCCGAATGGCTCGGGAAAAACGACTACCATGCGCATCTTGTCCTGCCTCATCGAGCCTACCTCTGGGGATATCACCATCCTTGGCCGCCAAATCAGCACGCACAAAGAAGAGATTCGCAAAAAAATCGGTTGTGTCACAGAATCCCCCGGTGTTTACGACAAGCTTTCCCTGTTGGACAACCTGGAGTTTTTCGCCGCCTGCTACCAGATTCCCAAAGCCAAGCGCGCTTCCCGCATCGAATATTTGCTTCGCCAGTTCGACTTGTGGGACAGAAGAAATGATCCTGCCGGGCGACTGTCCAAAGGGATGAAGCAGAAGCTTTCGATCATTTGCGCGATTTTGCACGATCCCGAAATCTTGTTCCTCGACGAGGTGACCGCGAACCTCGACCCCGTCAGCATTCGCAAGCTGAAAGATTTGATTCGTGAATGGGCCGCCTCTGGCAAGACGATCATTTTTTGCTCGCATATCTTGACCGAGGTTGACGAGCTATGCCATGAGTTCGCCATTATCAAGGGGGAAGTCATTCGTTTGACCACTCCGCAGCAGTTCCGTGAAGAATGGACCACCTACAATGTGATCCTCGATGTCGGATCGGATGTGCAAAAGTCGGAACAGATTATCAGGGAAGCGAAGGAAGTCGAAGCCTACAAGCGTTCGGAAAATCAGTTCCACCTGAGAGTAACCGATCCGGAGACAGCCAACCCGCAGCTGATCAAAAAGCTGGTCGCAGCCGATGTCACTGTCAAATACATAACGCCTCTCTCTGTTTCGCTGGAAGACTCTTACCTGAGCTTGCTCGATCAAGAAAAGGAGGCGATCTAACATGCCGACATTCGTCATTCTCCGCGAGTGGAAAGAACTGTTTGCCAACCGTTCCGTGCTGATTACGAATCTGGCCGCGCCATTCGTGATCTTGATCATGGCTTTGATCACGACTGTGTTTGCCCAAAATGGCAAGATGGAGTTCGTCCTTACCTTGATGAAATTGACTAATCCGCTGCTGAATATGGCTGGAGACGATGGCCAGATCGCGATTGCCCGCTTCTACTTCCTCCTGTTTTTGATCGTCCCGGCGATGATCCCGCTGACCTTTGCCACCACGAGCATCATCACGGAAAAAATGACAGGGACATTGGAGAGCGTGCTGGTCACTCCCATCTCGACCAAGGAGTTCTTGCTTGGCAAAATTCTTGCCTTCGCCTTGCCGTCCGTTGCGCTGACTTGGGTCATCCAGCTCATCTTTTTAGGCTTCATCTTTGCGAGCTTTGACAACGCCAGTACCCATTTTTCCATCGTTTTCATTCTCGCGATGATCCTGCTCGTCCCGTTTGTCTCGATCATCAGCTTGTCCTTGAGTGTCGTAGTTTCCTCCAAAGTGGACAACGTCGCAGCAGCGCAGCAATTCGGTGCCTTGCTTGTACTGCCGATCATCGGACTCGCCATCAGCCAGGTGATTTTCCTCTCGATGATGAGCAATCCGCTGATCTATCTGGGCCTGGTGACAGGATGTGCCGTTCTCGCCCTGATTACGTTCCAGATCAGTGTCAAGCTGTTTGACCGCGAGCATATCATCAGCAAGTGGAAATAGCGAAAAAACCGCCTCCTGCAATCGTTGCCGTCCGCGATTGCAGGAGGTTTTTTCGTGCTCCCGCTTTTTCTTGCCATGCGAAAAAGGGCTACCCGAAGGCAGCCCGCAGTCGGCTACATGATTCGTTACCTCGCGCCAATGACGGCTTTGAGCGTCTGGGTAATCGTGTGCCAGTCTTCTTCTTGCATGTGCGAATCCAAAGGTCTTTGCAATTCCGTCAGCACATCATCCACATAATGCTCCCGTCTCATGCCTACGAGGACGCTGTGTACCTCTGGCGTAGCGCGCATCGTACGGATCGCCGTCTGGCTCAGCGTATCCGTAGCCACGAGATGCGGCCGCACTCTCGACAGCTCTGTGCGGATGTCTTGCGCCCGCTGGTAGTCTTTCGGCGTATAGTAGTTCTTCAACGCCTGGGCGGCTTCCGTGAGCGCTTCCTTGTATGTATCCAACCAGCGCAGCGTCTCTTCGCCTCCCCCGCCATGCTTCTCGATCGTTTTGCGAATATCCGTAATGACCGGATCAAACAGCATCGTTTGCACGTTGTTTACGTTTGCCGAGGAGTACAGCTTCTTCCAATACTTGCGCAGCATCGCGCCAGCTGATACTTTTTTCTTCAGCTCTTTCACTTCTTCTTTTTCCATTTTCAACGCAGGCAAAATGTGATAGACGATATGATCCTCCACATCATCCACGCGATCCAGGCAAGCTTTGATTTGCTGGGTCGCTTCCTTCTCGTCGATGACTGTATTTTGATCCAGGCGAATGTCTGTCAGACGGAAAATTTTGTCCTTCGCCGTGACGTCGAGCGTCCGGTTGGTCATCACTCCGAGTGCTTTTTCCTTGGCAAACAGCAAGGCACTCTTGCCCTGCGCATGGCTTTTTTCCAGCAAGGCACCCGACTCGTACATGTTCATCGGAAACTGGATCACGCGAAAATGGTGGTTCGGCGTAATCGCCTCCGCTATCTCCCAGAGCGTATCGAGCGCAACAAAGTCAAATTCCTTTGGATTGCTGCCAAACGAGTTGGCACTGACTCCGTAGCATTGGATTCGCCCTGCCTCGACTTCTTGTTCCAAGTGGCGAAAAGCTTTCCCGATTCGCTCCAGCAGCTCTTCGTACGCTTCCTGCTGCTTGATTTTGTTCATTTTCGCCCACAACATATACCATTCCGGATTGTGCAGCATGTAACAATCGATCATGTCCAGCTGCAAACGCTCCAGGCTGCGCGTCAGCTGATCTCTCAAATACTCGGGATGGATGCAAATCGACATCCCTTCATGTACGGTCGTGAAGTCCTGGTACGGCTTGCCTTCCGCCGTCCGCTTCATCGTCTCTTCAGAGTCCTCGCCGACCACAATGCCTGCCTTGGATACGATCACAAGCTCTTCCCGCTTGATTTTTGCTTCCTCCACAAGCTGTTTCAGGACGCTGCCGATGACTTTCTCCGCGCTGCCGTTCGCGTACATGCTGCTGGTGTCGATCAGGTTGATTCCTTCGAGCAGCGCTTTGCGCAAGGCGTGCTGATACTGTTCGTCCTGTTCATCAATGCGATACGTTCCGAATCCGACCTGGCTGATCCAAACCTCGAAGCTGCCAAACGGCTTGTAAGCCAGATGCGGATTGGCTTGTGCCAGTCGCTGTGTCCCTTCCAGTGTCGCTTTTCCTGTAATCATCCGATCCCCCTGTACCCAACCAGATAGCTTTGTAATGTTGATTCGATGATCGCCAAAAGTTGTTCCTGTTCCGAATGGAGAAAGAAATGGTCGCCTTGCAGCATGTGCATCTGGAACGAAGCACTGGTGTGCTTTCTCCATGCTTCCATGTGCGCCACGGTAATGTCGGGGTCCTGCCAACCGCCAATCGCCGTCAATCCGCAACCGAGCGGCTCTTCCTCCTGGTATTGATACTGCTCGCAGATGGTGAAATCTGCCCGCAGCATCGGCAGAAGCATTTGCAAGATCTCTTCGTTTTCCTCGTTTTCAAAAAGCTCCTTCGGCGTGCCGTTCAGCGTGCGCAGCCCTTTCAGAAACTCGGCGTCAGGCAAGTGATGGATCGCTTCACCCGGATCAGGCAGATGGGGCGCATGCCGTCCTGAAGCGAACATATGCCGCGGCTTGATACCGTACTGGTTGCGCAAATATCTGGCCAGCTCGAAGCTGACCAGCGCTCCCATGCTATGTCCAAAAAAGGCAAACGGGCGATTCAGATGGGGCAAAAGCGCTTCCGCCAGCTCGCGGATCATCACGGACAAGTCGGTGTAGTACGGCTCCATAAACCGATTGCTCCTGCCTGGCAGCTGCACGGGGCACACCCCGATCTGCACAGGCAGCTTTTTTTGCCACTCGCGATAGATGCCAGCATGTCCGCCTGCATAGTGAAAGCTGAATAAAAGCACCTCTGCCTCCGCCGTCATTTTCGGGGAAAGCAGCCAACGGCTCGGGGAAACGTGTGTCTTTTGCATAAGAGATCCTCCTTGGATTGCTAGGGAACGATGTTGATTTTTGCGCCGTCTTTCAACTGGGACTGGCCTTTGATCACAACTTTGTCTCCCTGCTTCACACCAGACTCGATCAACGTCATCTCTGTTCCTTTCAGCGCGATCGAGATTTCCTGTTCAGCCACTCTTGTTTCATTCACGACGTAGACGACCGACTTCCCATTTCGCTCCACAATCGCGTCGGTTGGTACGAGAATGCCAGCCTGTCCTTTTTTCGCAGACACTTCGGCCTTCATCCCGGGAAGCAGCGTGCCTTTCGGATTCGGCACTTCAATTTCCACAGGGAATAGCCTTGATTGCTCAGAAGCGCTCAGGCCGACGTAGGAGACACTTCCCTTGACCTTGACGCCCTGGGACGGGACTTGCAAATCCAGTTGCGTGCCTTTTGGCAAGCTGGGCAACGCTTTTTCGGAAACGTTTACCTTCACAATGACCGGATCGAGGTTAATGATCGTCGCAACAGGCTTTTGCAGGGTGATCGTATCCCCTTCCTGCACGAGGATTTCCGTGACAATGCCGTCGACGGTAGCCTTGATCAGCGTGTTGTCCAAAGCATTTCGGGCGATATTCACCTCGGCTTGCCCCTGCTGGACATTGGCTTTCGTGACCCGCCCGTTTTTATCTGCCTGATTCACCTGTGTGCGGGCATTGTTCAAAGCTGTTTCCGCCTGATCCAGCTGGCTCTGGTACTGATTTTTCGCCTGCAAAAACGCATTGTGGGCGTTTTCCAGCTCGCCCTTCGACATGGCGCGCTGCTCATACAGCTTTTTGGCCCGGTCGTAGTTCGCCTGTGCCAGCTCCATTCCTTGCGCAATCGAACCTTTTGCATTCGCATACGTTTGTTCCGCCAGCTTCAACTGACTTTCGGCCAGTTGCGTGGACGTTCCCATCCGGTTTGCGCTTTCCAGATTGGCTTTGGCGACGGCCAAGCTCGCTTCTGCCTGTTGCAGCCTGAGCAGCGCCTCGGTATTGTCCAGCTTGGCGATGACTTGTCCTTTTTTGACGGCGTCCCCTTTTTTCACGAGGATTTGCGAGACGGTCCCGCTCGTTTTGCCGAGGATGCTCACATCCGTATTCGCGAAAATTTCCGCCAGCAGCTTGTCCGACTCTTTCAGCTCGCCCTCCGTCACTTCCGCTACTTTGACGTCGAGGGAATTTTCCGCTTTGATCATCTCGATCTCCGTACCGGACGGTTTTTCGCTTTGCGCCTGTCCTTTGCTGCTCTCTTCTGTTGCCGTGCTTTGTGCATTGCATCCTGTGATGATCGCAGCTCCGATCAGGCAAACCACACCTGCGTTGATTAGCTTCCTTTTCTTCATTCCCGAAAAGCCCTCCGTCTCTACCCAGACTTTTTCATATCGCGTAAACTTCGCAGCACTGAAATAAACATATCCTCACCTGGCTCCATATCTGGTTCTTGGGTATCAGGAGTAAAAAACTCTTTTTTGATCCGGTACAACAGTTCATACCCGATCGGAACGACGATCAAGGTCAGGATCGTCGAAGTAATCAGCCCGCCGATGACGACAATCGCCAAGCTTTTCGTCATCAAGGCCCCTTCTGAAAAGCCGAGGCAAAGCGGCAAAAGGGCACAGACCGTCGCAACTGCCGTCATGACAATCGGACGCAAGCGTGTCAGGCCCGCTTGGACAACCGCCTCGCGCATGGAAGCACCCGCCAGCCTCCGCTGCTGGATATTGTCCACATAGACGATCGCGTTGGTCACGACGATGCCTACGAGCATCAAAAAGCCGATGAGCGCTGTCGCATCGAGAACGGAGTCTGTCACGAACAAGCCGAACAAGCCGCCAATCGCAGCCAATGGCAGTGACAGCAAAATGGCAAGCGGCGCCGTCGCATTGCCAAACGTGATCAGCATGACGACGTACACGATGAAAATCGCAGCGCCGATGGCGAGCAGCATGTCTTTGAAGCTCTTTTCCATGTCGCTTGAGACGCCTTCGGATGACAGCGTGACGCCGTTCGGCAGCTTTTCCGCTTTGAGCATGGCAAACAGGAAACTGCTCGCGCCGCCTTTGTTATCGCTCGTAATATCAGCCGTAATCTGCACGAATTGTTGCTCATCCTTGCGATTGATCTGGGACTGCACTTTTTCCTGATCGATCTCGACGAAGTCCAGCAGACGTACTTGCTGTTTGCTCGGCGTTTGAATGTAGACGTTTTTCAGCTCATCCAGCGTTCTCGCGTGATTGTCGCTCAGTCCAAAGGACAGATCGTAGTCTTTTTCGTTGATTTTGATTTTTCCGATTTTCGTGTCTGATACTAGGAGGTTCACTTCTTGCGCCACCTGGATCGGCGAAATTCCCAGTTCTGCGGCCGCGTCCCGGTTGACCTTGATGACGATCTCCTTGTTCACATCGTTCAAATTGTCGCGCACGTTGGTCAACAGCGGACTTTCCTTCATTTTGGCCTTGACGATTTCGCGCGCCTCTTTCAACCGTTCCAGGTCCGGCCCGTGCAGGATGAGCTTGAACTGATTGCTTTCATTGCTGCCCGGCTTGGTCAATACCATCTCGGTTCCGATCGGGATATCGGGCTTGATGATGCCCTCCCATTTTTTAATGGCCTGATCGAGGTTCACGTCATCCCCTGTTTTGATCAGCAGAACGGCTTCGTTCGTCCGGCGGATGTCCGCTTCCTCTTCAGAACCAAGGCTGCTCTGTATCGAAGCAACTCCCGGCTGTTCGCGCAATTTGGCCTCGATCTGACTGACCGTTTGGTCGAGGGTGTTGAGCTGGGTCCCTTTTGGCATCGTTACTTGAACGAATATGTATTTGGCTTCCGAGTCAGGCAGCAACCCGTATTTCATATAAGGAAGCAAGGCCAGACTCGCTACGAACAGAACAAAAGACAAAAGTCCGACCGCTGGCTTGTGGTTGAGCGACCAGTGAAGCAGCTTCCGGTACAGATTCGTCCCTTTGCCCGGCTCATGTTCCTTGATATTGCGATTTTTCAGGATGATGAGCTTGGCCAGCAGCGGAACGATCGTCACGGCCACCAGCAACGAGGCGAACAACGAGCAGACGACGGTCAGGGCAAACGGCCGGAATACTTCTCCAATCATCCCGCCGACAAACACAATCGGCAAAAATACGGCAGTGGTGGTAAACGTCGATGAGGTAATCGCGTGGAGCATTTCATGGGTAGCCATCTGAATCAGGCTTTCTTTGCGTTCCTTGTTCAACTGCAAATGGCGGAAAATATTTTCGATCACGACGATGCTGTCATCCACGACCCGCCCGACAGCGACTGCCATCCCGAACAAGGTAATCATGTTGAGCGTGATCCCCATCCAGGACATGAAAATCAGGCTGACCAGGATCGAGGTCGGAATGGAAACGAGGACGATCATCGTCGCTTTCACATGGCGCAAAAACAAAAGGATGATCAGGGACGCCATCACGGCTCCGAGCAACCCTTCCTTGAGCATGCCGTTAATCGAATTTTTGATATCGAGGGACGTGTCGTAAATCGTGGTAAAGGTCAAATTTGGGTACTCGGCTTGCAACCGGGCTATTTTCGCATGGATCGCATCGCCTGTTTCTACCGCATTGGCGTCCCGTGTTTTGTAGATGTTGATGCTGATGCCATTTTGGCCGTTAAAACGGCTGATCGAGTGAGCTACCTGGTCAAAGCGGACGTCCGCGATGTCGCCAAGCCTGACGTAAGCAAGCCCGTTTTTCGGATCTCCCGGGAGAAACAGCTTGGTGTCGCGAATATCTTCTACATGGAGGTAGCGGCTTACGACGCGAATGATCCGTTCTTCGCCGTCTTCGGTGAGCGTCCCGATCGGCATCGCCACGTGGCTGTCGAGCAACAGCTGCTTCAACTGGAGCGGAGAGATTCCGTAATAGTTGAGTGCATCGACGTTCGGCAACACTTTCATTTCTTGCCCTTGCCCGCCGACTGTCGACACTTTATCGACTCCGGCAATGCCTTCCAGCTCTTTTAGCACCGACTCCTTTACTTCGCTGTCAAAGGAGTCCGATCCGCTGTTTTGCTCCTTGTCTGCCACATACAAATAGTAGACAGGCTGACTGCTGAATCCTTGGATCATGACTTGCGGTCGACCTGCTTTGGCGGGAAGCGAGATGCCGGAGACTTTTCGTTCCAGCTCATCCCGGACAGCCTGTACGTCCGAGCCGGTCTCCAAATAAATTTTTAGCACGGAGCTATTGCTGTTCGAGTAAGATTCCAACGCCTTGATGCCTGATACATGACCCAGCTCTCGTTCCAACGGTTTCGTCACATCATCCAGAACGTCTTCCGGCGATGCCTCCGGGTAAGGAGTGCTGACAAGAAGCACAGGAAAAGACACATCCGGCATGTGCTCCACCTTGAGAGACATGGCAGCAACGATTCCACTTATGACGACCAGGAGGCTGATAATGATGATTGCTGTCGAGTTTCTAAGCGAAAAATTCGTGAGAAAGCGCAAGGAATGCCCCCCTTATTGCTAATAAATTCCAATTACTATATTACGCTTAAACGATTTCCCTTTTCAATAAATTTCCATTAAAATTAAAAATTGCTTTTTATTACCTTTCAAAAAATTGTGCGTTTTGGGCAATGCTGCCCCTTCTCCCACGGCATTGCCCAAAAACAATCCCGCTCCCTTAGCTTAAAAAGCCGTGCAGCAGGATATCCCCGATCGCGTGAGCAATCATCGCATACTCCAGCCCGCGCTTCCAGTAAAGGTAGCCAAACAAAATTCCCGCCACTCCGTTAAGCGCGATAGTGCGAATGAACAACAGCGGAGTAATCTCGCCAAAATAAGTGGCGGCCGCTGGCAGATGGCCTAGCCCGAACAAAAAGGCTGCACCGACAATTCCGATCCAGTACATCCAAGCCTTGGGCGAGGAGTGACGCCCAAACAGCTTGCTCAAAATCCAGACGATCAGCGTCATCATGAACAGCCGCACCATGACTTCCTCGTACACCCCGCCCTGGATGGAGGTGAGGACACCTGCCCAAATTGGCGTATTCAAGGCTTGTGCCTTTTCCGTGAGAATCGGCAAGAGCGGTTGCAAAATCAGTCGTTCCAGCAGGTAGATCATGAACGTCCCGAGCAGCCCGAAAATGACCGCTTGCACGATGCCTTGCCTGTTAAAAGTCGCACCGCCAGTTTTGTACATCCAATTTCGCAGGATCGGAGCATCGAGTCCGACCTTTCCTGCCAGCGTCAGTCCAGCCCATGCCAGCAAAAACGCCGAGATGCTGCCCTGCACGACAAACAGCACGATCACGGCGGGCAACGGCAGCGGCACCACAGCGAGCGCATCCCCCACCATCGCTAACAAATAAGGCGTAGCCGCGATAAAACCGATCGCACTGATCCCTGCCAAGAGCAAGGCAATTTTCACATTTTTCATCGTACTCTCCCCTTCCGGATTTTTTTGGCGAAGTAGTAGCTGCTCCCGATAGTGATCACAATCGTCGCCACGACGACCAGCAGCAGCGCAAACGAGTGGATCGGCTGCGGCAAAAAGGCAGTGAGGACAATGAGAATCCCGCCGAGGAAAAACACGCGGGAACCGAAATGATGCGTCATTTTCCACACTTGTTCACTGCCCAGCGCCCATGGCGTGCGTATGCCGATCAAATAATTATGGCGAAAGCGCGGCATGAAATTGCCCATCGTGATAAACAGAACGCCCAAGATCAGCGTCACGAAAATGGATATGTTTACCATATATCCGTAACCATATGCGATGATCAAACCGTGGATGACGAGAAGCGCAAACATGAGCGTATTCAAGATCGCGTCTTTGCTGCTCTCGAACTTTTGGTAGTTCTGCCTGCGCCAGAGCGAGGACACGAAGATAACGACCATCATGATCGGAACAAACGAGACACCCAACAGTTTGGGCGCAAATCCATTCGGCTCGCCATTCATGCCCCAGTGAATGGTCATTTTGTCAGGCATGGATGGATAACAGATCAGCCCCATCGCCACGCTGATCAGAAAAAACAAAATCGTCAAACCCGAGATTTTCATGTTATGACTCCTCTTTCGCATGAAATTGGATAACCCATTTCAAGAGATCTTGAAACACGGTGGTATTTAAGGAATAGTAGATGTTTTGGCCTTTTCGCTCGTCGAAAACCATCTCCGCCTGCTTCAACAGATTGAGGTGATGGGAAATGCTTGGTTTCGTCATTGCAAAATGCTCGGCGATTTCGCCAGCCGTCATGTCTTTCTCCCGCAACAAGTCAAGCATCTTTCTCCTTGTCGGATCAGACAGCGCCTTAAACGCATGATTCATGGACATAGTTCATCGATCCTACTTTCGGAACATCTTTATTAGATATTTAGAAATTTATCGAAACAACTAACCAAAAAATACCATGGAAAATATACCCAGTCAATAGGTAAAAAGATTCTCATTATCCATAAATTGTATGTTATAACTGCACAAAAACCCCGATCATCCAGCTTCCTGCGGGAACGAAGCATCGTTCCAGGAAGTTGGACGGTCGGGGTTTTACCGTTTCCTTCTGCGCTTATCGCTTATTTCACCAGATCACGCATGATGTCTTCCACTTTCACATCGGTCGTGATCAGCTTTTCTTGTTTCATCCAGTCGATCAGCGTCTGCCACGACTCGGCTGTCATCGCACCGAACTTTTTGTCGCCTGCGTCCATCAGCGGGATCAAAATATCGAGGCTTTTTGTCTCGATGTCTTTTTCCAACGGGAACTCCGCGGCTTGTTTGGCGAGCAGCAAATCGAGCGCTTTTTCCTTGTTGTTTTTCACGTAGTCTTGCCCTTTAGCAATCGCGCGCAGGAAGCCTTCTACAGCCTGTTGCTTTTTGCCCAATGTGTCGTCGCTCGTAGCCAGCACAAGCTCATAGTAGTCCGGCACACCGAAGTCGGATGGCTTGATCACATTGACAGGCACACCGTTTTTCTCCAAAATGAGCTGCTCGTGATTGATGTAGCCGCCTACTACCGCATCGACCTTCTTCGCGGTCAAAGCCGGAACGATGTCAAAGCCAATATCGGTGAAGGACAGGCCGGAATCGTCCGCGCCAGCATGCTTGACGACTTGGCGAACGATCGACTCGTCGAGTGGAATGGACGGATAGCCGATATTTTTGCCCGCCAGCTTTTGCGGACTGTCGATCTCGCCGTCTTTGCGCGTCATGATTACATTCAATGGATGGCGAACGAGCGCCGCTACAGAAACGACAGGAATGCCTTCCGCGCGCGCCTGAATGAGCTGCGGCTGGTAGCTGATCGCCAAATCTACTTTTCCTGCTGCCGCCATTTTCAGCGGATCGTTGCTGTCAGAAGGCATTTGCAGGTTGACCTTGAGGTTTTCTTCCTTGAAAAAGCCTTGTTCCTCTGCGGCGTACAAGAAAGAGTGCACGGCGTT
Organism: Brevibacillus sp. HD3.3A; assembly: GCF_013284375.2. Lineage (NCBI taxonomy): Bacteria > Bacillati > Bacillota > Bacilli > Caryophanales > Paenibacillaceae > Brevibacillus > Brevibacillus sp. HD3.3A. The sequence continues at coordinate 2,915,557 of NZ_CP085874.1, read as the reverse complement.
CGGGTACCAGTCGAGAGCTACTGTCAGTTCGGCAGGCTCTGCCGCTTTTTGTCCCGGAGTAGCTGTTTCCGGCGCAGTCGTGCCTGCTCCGGACTGATTGCCGCACGCAGCAAGCCCGGTGGCAAGCGTCAGTGCCAAAAGCGTTTTGGTCCATGTACGAATTGGTTTCATCGTTGTTCTCCCTACTTTTCTCACTTGGATGATTGGTGTTTGTTTTTTGTGTGCGGGGAAAGCTGGCGCTCGATCCGGCCGACGAGCCAGAACAGGAGCATTCCCAGGACGGACAAGAGCAGCACAGAAGCGAACAAAGCTGGCGCCTGAAAATTGCCGGACGCCCGTCTGCCGAAGTAGCCAAGCCCTTCGCTCGCCCCCAGCCATTCGCCGATGGTTGCCCCCGCGACGCTGTAAGTCGCGGCTACCTTTAAGCCGCTGAAAAAATGCGGCAAGCAGGACGGCAGTTGAAGCTTCGTGAATATTTGCCAGCGGTTGGCGCCCATCGTCTTGATCAGCTGCAGCATCTCTTGATCGGTGGAGCGCAGACCATCATACGTGTTGACGACGATCGGAAAAAACGTAAACAAGATCGTCACCGCGATTTTTCCCGATAAATCGTACCCGAACCATAAAATAAATACGGGTGATAATGCTATAATTGGGATCGTTTGGGATATGACGATATACGGATAGACCAGTCGTTCGATCAGTTTGCTCATGCTCATGGCAAAAGCCAGCAGCACACCAAACACAATCGAGACGGACAGCCCGAGCAGCACTTCTTTCAAGGTCGCCCACAAGTGCACACCGAGCAGCGACTCGCGCAAATCCCAAAGCGCCACAACAACCGTGCTTGGCGGCGGCAAAATGAACGGAGGCACGGCAAATATGCGGCAAACGGCTTCCCACGCGGCGAAAAAGATCGCGATGGAGATGCCGAACCAAATTCCTCTGCTCATCTTGCCTCCCTCCCCAGCAATTGCAGCTTGGTCTGCTCAGCTCGCAGCAAGCCCCAAATTTCTTCGCGCAAAGCCAAAAAGGCTGGTTGATTCCTGCTCGTGACAGAGCGAGGACGCGGAATGGTGACATTCAACTCTACGGGTGTGCGGATCGGCTTGCCGAGCAGGACGATCACACGGTCTGCAAGCAGGATCGCTTCGTCGATGTCATGCGTAATCATCAGCATCGTGCTGCCGGTTTCCTGCCACTTGTCCATCAGCCACTCCTGCATGTCCAGGCGCGTAATTCCATCCAGCGCACTGAACGGCTCGTCGAGCAACATGAGATCGGTACCGGACAGCAAGGCACGCAAAAAGGAGACGCGCTGCCGCATGCCGCCGGAAAGCTGGGCCGGATAGGCATCCGCCCAATCCTGAAGTCCGTACCTGGGCAGCTCCTGCCGCACCCGCTGCTGCGCTTCCTTTTTGGACATCCCTTTGATTTCCAAGGGCAACGCCGCATTTTCCACAATCGTGCGCCACGGCATGAGCAAATCGCGTTGGGGCATATAGCCTACTTGCCCCAACCGCTCGTCCATCCGTGCCTCCCCTAGCCGGATTTCTCCCTGATCCGGCTGCAAAAGTCCTGCGATCAGCTGGAACAACGTGCTTTTTCCGATCCCGCTTGGCCCGATCATGCTGACGAACTCGCCTTTTTTCACCCGCAGATCAAAATCTTCGAGAATTGGCGTATGGCTGTACGAAAAGCGGACTTGGGAAAAAGCTAGTTGATCGCGCACGGCCACATTTCCTCTCTATAGGCCATATCCCAGAACATGTACTCCATCTTGGACGTATTGACGAAATACTCTTCCAGTCTCGCCAGCTCCTGCTCGTTTTTGCCCTCTGCCAGCTCGTTCATGATGTCGAGCAGCCAGATTGCCAGCTGCCCGAACTCATCGGAGCTGTACATGCGCACCCACTCGCCATAAAGCTCGTGATCGACTGCCCCTTCGACCTGGGCCAATCGCTTGCCGATCTCCCAATAGCTCCACGTGCACGGCAGCAGCGAGCTGACCAGTTCTGCCAGCGAGCCTTGATGCGCGACACGCAGCATGTAGCTGGTATAGCCGAGCATGACAAAAGACGGCTCTGTCGCTTCCAGCTCCTCGCGGGAAATTCCGAAGCGCGCTGCGTATTGGCGGTGCAGCTCCATCTCCGTGTTCAGCGTCGACTCCTGCAAAGCGGCAAAGCGCGCGCTTGTTTCCAGATCGTATGCTTTCACGCTTGCGAGCGCAAACATTTTGGCGTAGTCGATCAGGTAGATGTAGTCTTGCTTCATGTAAAATTTGAATGCGTCCACTGGCAATGTCCCGTCACCAAGTCCGGTAACAAACGGATGCTGGTGAACCTGCTCCCAGATCGGAGCCACACTGCGCAACAAACGGTCTGTAAAAGTCGCCATGCTTCCTCACTCCTTTGCTTCCTTCGGCGTATTGCACCAACTGGCGATGAAGCGGGCCATGATCTGGGCAAACTGGACGAGCTGGTCAGGATCGATCGATTCGTCTACGGCGTGCGCATGCTTCAGTTCGCCTGGCCCGAACAGGACAGCGGGGATTCCGGCATGGGCGAACCAGCCAGCGTCCGTGACCGTTGGAGACATGTCCACGACGGGGGCCGCGTGCAGCTCGCGCTCATAAGCCGCTTGCAACTGGGCGAGTGCCGGATGATTGGCGTCCAGCTCCAGGGAAGGGAAAATTTCTCCCCGCTCCTCGATCATGGAGCGACCGCCCCAGCGAAACACGGGTGGATGTTCCCGCAGCCACACATCGGCCGCCGCCGCTCTTCTAATATGATCCTCGATCTCGCCAATCATTTGCTCATATGATTCGTTCGGATAAAAGTGAACCGTAATCCACAAGGCGCAACGGTCGGCGATAAAAGCCGCGTGTCGGCCTCCTTCGATGACGGCCGGGTTGATGGTGTTGCTGCCGGCAGGAAAACCGGGATACGCTTTCATCACAGCCCAGTCGCGCTCCAGCTCTTGCAGAGCCGAGATTACCTTCATCATTTTCTCAATCGCAGAAGCTCCGCGCACTCGTCCTCCGGCATGGATCGTCTGTGCCCGCATGCCGTCGTGCAACGTAGTCGGGCTTTCAATCGTAATCCAGCCAGTGATGACGCCGCCCTGCCCTTGCATATGCAGGTTGCTCGTGTCGACGACGACTGCGTAGTCAGCCTGGTAGCCGCGTTCAATGGCAACGAGCGTCCCCGCCTCTCCGGCTTCCTCTCCGATCACGGATTGGAACAGCAGATCGCCTGCCAGCTCGACGCCATGCTCGCGAAGCATTTGGATGGCGAACAAACTCGCAGCGAGCCCGCCCTTCATGTCCGCGACCCCGCGTCCGTACAAGCGACCGTCTGCGCCGAGCGTCAGCGAAAAGGGCGGATACGTCCAGCCCGTTTCGTCTCCAACCTCGGCCACATCGATATGCCCATTGACAATCAGGCTGTTTGCCCGCGCCGAATCACGGCCCGAAAGACGACCTACCACGTTGTCGTCGCCGGGGTAAACCTGGAAGCGATCCACCGCAAAGCCCATGTCTGCAAGCTGGCTTGCGATGACGGATTGCGCCTCGTCGCTGTTTCGCGCGGGCGGACTGACGGTCGGCTGGGAAACGAGCTTTGCCAACAGGGCGAACAGCTCGTCCTTGCGATTGGCGATCGACTCTACCGCTTCTGTCAGACGATCCACGCTACTCAATCATCCCTTCCACCGGGCTGCTCGCTTGCGCGTAACGTTTTTTCGGGATGCGTCCTGCCAAAAAGCCTTTGCGTCCCGCTTCTACGCCCAGCTTCATCGCTTCTGCCATCAAAACCGGATTGTCCGCGAGAGCAACAGCCGTATTCAACAAGACACCGTCTGCGCCCAGCTCCATTGCTTTCGCGCAATCTGCCGGAGAACCGATTCCCGCATCGACGATGATCGGCACTTTGGCGTCCTCGATGATGAAGCGCAAGTTGTTTTCGTTGACGATTCCCTGGCCAGAACCGATCGGCGACGCTCCTGGCATGACGGCATGAACGCCTACATCCTGCAAGCGCTTGGCGAGAATCGGATCGTCGTTCGTGTAAGTCAACACGATGAAGCCTTCCTCGACCAAAATTTTCGACGCTTCCAATGTGCCGATCGGATCAGGCAGCAATGTTTTCGGGTCACCGATGACCTCTACCTTGATCATGTCGCACAAGCCGGACGCTTTCGCCAGGCGGGCGATGCGCACCGCTTCCTCGGCTGTATAGGCTCCTGCTGTATTTGGCAGCAGAGTGAATTTTTTCAGATCGAGCTGTTCCAAAAAGTTCGGTTCTTGCGGATTTTCCAAATTCAGTCGGCGAATGGCGAACGTCAAAATTTCCGCTTCCGACACTTCCACCGCTTTCCCTTGCGTTTCCAAGTCTGCGAATTTTCCAGTCCCGAGCAACAAACGGGAGCGAAACTCGTAAGGTCCAATTTTCAAAGTATCCATGATGATCATCCTCCTCCGACAAAATGAACGATTTCGATGCGGTCTCCATCGGCAATCGGCGTTTGTTCATACAGGGAGCGGTCGATAATTTCTCCGTTGCGCTCCACGACCACGATTTTCTCTTGCAGGGAATACGAAGCGAGCAAAGCGCGAACCGTATTGATTTCGGCCGAAAGCTCTGCTGTTTTTCCATTCAGCACAACAACCATTGTATTCCTCCTTCTTGGTGGCACTTGCCGAGGGACAAAAAACGGCTTCCCTCGCCTGCCGGAAGTCACTCCAGTCAAACGGTGGAAGCCGTATACGTATCCAAACGGACAGATGGAATAAAAAAACCATCCGCCGTGGGATGGTTGAGTTGATCTCATCAACTGGTGCGCATCCTCTGCGAAAAATCTCGCAAACGACCGCCCTAGTGAAATCGATTCATATACCTCTTCCTCCGCTGGCATGACCCAGGTCAGGTTCAACGGTCAGTAACACACTCGTTACAATCTCAGCCAACGACGCTCGGCCCCCGTTTGGTAGTAAACCTATGCAATTGTCTTACGTTCGAGTATTACAGTACCACTCTATTTCGGGTTTGTAAAGGTTTCCTTGTGCATTGCTTCCAGTTCCGTCAGGCAGCGCTGTGCCCAAGCCGCCATTTTTCTCAGCTTGTCCATCTCGCTCTCCATGGCGATGCGCACAGATTCTTTGTACTCGGGCACCTCGCCGTTGTAACGCATCACTGCCGACACCGGGGCCATGAATTTTTCCAGATAAGAAAGCGCTGGACGCTGGTGGAACAGCGGCACGTCTACTTCATAGGAAGTGTGCAGATCGCCCTGTTGCGGGTACTTCGTCACCGCCAGCACTTTGACCAAAAGTTTTGTATCGTGAATTTCCAGCACTTCGGCGATGTATTCTCCTGTCCGCTGTTTGACGCGGACTTTGTCTCCGGGATTCCAGAACATGATAGACTCCTCCTTGCATTGTCGTTATGGCTTGCGCATTGTATTAAGCCAGCAGCTGGGCAAGCAGCTTGCGCGCGTGGGCAATTACTTCGTCAGCATGCGGCTTGGACTGTCCGCCGCCTTGGGCCATCGCCGGGTTGCCGCCGCCTTTTCCGGCAATCAATGGCAAGGTGTCTTTGATCAGCTGATTCACGGCGACATTGACTTCTTGCCCGCGTGCAAACACAAGCTGGGTTTTGTCGTCTGTTGCAGCCGCGAGCAGGCAGACGGCATCTGGAGCTTCCGCGACCATCAACTGGGCAAACTGCTGCAATTGCTGGATTGATTTGTCCGGGAACACACGGGCGATCACGCGCGCGCCACCCTCCCGCTCAGCCGTGGCGAGCTGTTTTCGCACCTCGACCTCAAGCAATTGTTTTTCTACTTCGGCGAGCTTGGCTTTTAGCGAATCGCGCTCGGACAAAACACGCTCCGCCTGGGCGATCAGCTCGGCCTCGCTCGTGACGAGCAGCTTGGCCAGTTCGCGGACAGTCGCCTGCTTGCGCGTGTAATCCCGCAAAGCGCGCAAACCGCAAATAAATTCCAGGCGGATGTTCCCGCGATGTCGCTCCCAGCCGAGGATTTTGATGGCGCCCACTTCACCCGTGCGCGCCGGATGGGTTCCCCCGCATGGATTGTAGTCGTATTCGGGGATGATGACGACCCGGACGTTTTCTGTCACGGTCGGCTGCTTTTTCAACGGCAAGCTGGCAAGCTCCTCGTCGTCCACAAAACGGGCGATGATCGGATGATTTTCCAGCACAACCTGATTGGCTCGCTGCTCGACAGCTTCCCATACATCAGCCGTCAGCTCATCCAGTCGCACGTCGATGGTCACGCGCTCTTTTCCCAAGTGAAACGCAACCGTCTCCGCCTGGGCGACTTCCAGAAACGCAGCGGACAAAATGTGCTGCCCGGCATGCTGCTGCATGTGATCAAAGCGGCGATCCCAGTCGATTTGTCCCGTTACTTCCGTGCACTCTTCCGGAAGGGGCACTTCCAGCCGATGGCGCACTTCGCCGTCTACTTCCTCCACATCCACGACCCGACATTCGTTCAAGCTGCCGAGATCGGAGGGCTGTCCGCCTCCCGTCGGGTAAAAAGCCGTCTGGCTCAACACGACATATGGCGTGCCATCTGCTTCCTGACCGCGCTTTTGTACGTGTGCCGCAAACGTTCTCGTATACGCATCCTGGTAATAAAGTCTGTCTTCCATGTTTGCTCCTTGCCGCCGGAAGGAAAAGACAACTGCTTTTTTCGCATTCCGGCCGTTTTCTCCCGCCAGGGGTTCTTAGTATACTGGTACCATACAGATCGAGGAGGGGTTATCCTTGAACAAAAAAATGTTTACGCTTGCAGAAGCAAACGAATTGTTGCCATATGTACGCGAAGAGCTATCCTTTTTGCAAAAATCGAAGCGCTCTTTCTATGAACTGTATCAAAAACGCGAGCAGCTCAAAAAACAGCAGCCCCTCGATGAAGGGGCGATCTTTTCCCTGGAATGCCAGCTTGAGTTTCTCGAATTGGAAGCGAAAATGCACGTCACCCAATTAATCTCCAAAGGAATCCAGGTCAAAGACATCGATATCGGTCTGTTTGACTTTCCAGCGATGATCGACGGAGAGGAAGTGCTGCTGTGCTGGCGCGAAGGCGAGGAATCGATCACGCACTATCACGGCTTGCACGATGGCTTCATGGGCCGCAAACCGATCGTGTAACGGCCGCCTTTTCCTTTAGCCAAACAGCCGATCCATCTGCTGTTCGCGGACGAGCCGTTCCTCGGGGCTTGCCAAGTCGTATTTTTTCAACAGGTGAAACAGCTCGTTCAAACGCTCCTGGTCAAGCTCGCCTGCAAGCATGCTCTGAAATTGTCCGACCCGCTGTTCCGACAAATAGGGGGCTTGCTCGGCGAGCTTTTTTTGCACATCCTCTTTGCTGTGATCCAGTTTGCATTCTCCCATGGTTTCTCTCCTTTTCCGGTATTTACTCCCATCATACCACGATCATCCCCTTTCGAAAACGTATCCGCGCCGCCACAAGTGCCAGCTGGCGCATGTCCTGTGCCACTGCGTCTGAGCGCATCTGCCCCCGGCTGCCCTGCATCTCGTTTTGTCAATAAAATGGGGCTGTCCCAAAAGCCGATTTCCGACTGAGAGACGCCCTTTTTGTCTTTCAAAAACGTGGATACATCCACGGTTTCAATTGTTTGTTTGACGTTAGCTAGTCTGCGCTTTTGGGACAGCCGCTTTCACCTACGCCCGCTTGCGGACCCGGAAGTTGCTTTCGATCAGGAGCCAGTTCTGCGGAAACGGCAAGCCAAGCTTCCAGTAGCTGACTCCGCGCAGCCCCAGTTGTTTGACGAGATCAAATTTGGCCTGGATAGATCGGGCATCCTCGAACCAAACCTCATGCTGCCTGCCTTCTTCATCCATATAAGTGAAAAACGGGGCTTGCGCGCGGTAGTCGTAGCGAATGACGGCGTTTTGCTGCGCCGCCAGCGCGATGGCAGCCTGCGGACTTAACGCTTTTGCCGTCGTCCCTTGCTGGAAAGGCAGCGTCCAGTCGTAGCCGTACAAATTTTGTCCCATTAAAATCTTCTCCGCCGGCATTTCCGTTATGGCGTACTGGAGAACCCGCCGCACCGGGCCAATCGGAGACACGGCCATCGGCGGTCCGCCGCTGTAGCCCCATTCATACGTCATGATCACGACGAAATCGGCAATTTCCCCAATCGCCCGATAGTCGTGCGCACTATACCATCTGCCCTGCTGCTCTGCACTCGTCTTTGGCGCCAAAGCGACGGAAACCATCATCCCCTGAGCATGTGCGCGATCGCGTGCGCGGCGCAAAAACCGGATGTACGCCTCCCGATCCTGGGCAGGAAGCGCCTCCATGTCAAAGTGGATGTCTCCCATGCCCAGCTCGCGCGCTGTGGCAAAAATGTTGTCCAGCAGCTTGTTTTGCAGCTCCTGGTTGTTCAAAACAAGACTGCCCAGTTCCGTGCTGAACTGCCCGCCCTCCAGGTTCGTGACGACGAGCATCAAGACGACCTGGTTTTCTTTGGCAATAGCCGGGAAGTCGTTCAACGTCGGACGGGCCAGCGTGCCATCCCGTTTGATCCGGAAGCTGAACGGCGCCAAATAGGTCAAATGCGGTGCAGCGGTGCGCACATCGGCTTCCAATGCGGGCGGCACTGTCTGGCGCGGCTCCACATACGCATTGAAATCGGCCGCTCGGCGCGGGCGGGGTGGAATGTACAGGCGTTGCCCGATTTGCAGCGGGCGGTATTGCGATATCCCGTTAACGCGGGCCAGCTCGGCGGCACTGATCTGATAACGCTGCCCGATCGTGTACAAGGTGTCTCCCTGCCTGACCCAGTAGTAACTGCCAACAATCGGAATCACCATCGCCTGTCCCACGACAAGCTTGCCTGGATCGGGCAGCTCATTTGCTTTCGCAATCGCCTCGGCAGTCGTCCCGTACGTCGAGGCAATCCCGGTCAGTGTCTGTCCTTCTTCCACTACATGGATTTGCATGAGCCTCCCCCTTCGCAAAATGTCTCTCTTTCTTTTATTCAAGGCGAAGGGGATAGGTGTTTGTCTAGACGAGTGTTTTCAGCACATCGTACAAATAGCCGACAGAGCGCAAGGCATAATGCCTGCTTTCGACCGACCCGCCGCGAAACACAAACAATGCGGGAACGCTGGTAATTTGCAACTGCTCCGCCAATGCCGGAGCCAGATTAATATTGAGCTGGTACAACGGAAGCTCGGGCCGCGCTGCGCTGATGACGGAAAGCATCCGCTCCGCCAGCTTGCAAGTGCCGCACATCGGTGTGTAAACAAACAGCGCCAAGACCGCTTTTTCCCGGCACAAACGGGCGAACGTGCTTGTGTCTATGTCTTGCATGGTGCGGGAGTCTCCTTTTTTCTCGGATTCTTTATGCTAGGCAGGTCGCGGCTTTTTTGTCAATGGATGGGGGGAGGAAAGCTCATATCTATTATTCTGCGAGAAGGATTGATCGTGGTTCGTTTCTTGCTTACAATGTCCGTAATGAAGCAGCTCATCCTAGCTGTTAGTAAAGACGGGAGGTTTTTTATGATGGGAAAATACGGAGATACAGCACTTATGACCATGAAGCTGGTTGAATCCCAAGAAGCCAGTAGTCCACTGGAAGCTTGGGAGAGAGCGTCTATCCATATGTTTGGAGCAGGTACAGCTAGTCAGAAAAAGGGTTGCCCGAAAAGTGCATTTTTCGGACTTTGTGAAGAGGGATTCGTTCGTGGCATTGAGCCTGGAAGTTACACAACCTCAGTGGACAACAAAGCTTACGCCCTTCAAGCAGTTGAATGGCTAAAGAAAAACCCTTCTCTTTCACCAAAACCAACCCAGTTGTGGAAAGCGCTTCACATTCCGAAAAGCCACAACAATCAGATGGATGTTGTCCTCTCGCTGTGGAATCATGGCTATATCGATCGCTAGAAAAACGCGCGCCTCTTCTTCCTATGATCAAGAGAATCCCCCTCTCCTTGCAAAAGAAAAAGCACCCCGTCAGGTGCCATTTATCTGTTCCGCAATTTGCTCACGATAATCGGGATCGCGATTAGGGTAATAACGATCGGAAAAGAAACGTCACCGATTGCCGAGATGAGTTCCACTTGGTTCAAGCTCACTGCTTCCATGATTTCCCTCCTCTTTCCTCTATTAGACTTCCTATCCGGAGCAAAGTTGCGTAATCAGCATGATTCTGTCCATCGCCGTTCTTGCCCAAAACCTGGGGTAAGGTACTTTTGGGGCATCTCATCTATAAGTATGATGGAGGAAAAACATAAGGTGGCTCTCATGAAAAGCATCACTCTTTTCTTATCGCTTTTCCTGCTGGTTGATGAGCCGTATTTGTCATCGGGCAAAAAGACTGTCCACGAAGACAACATCCCGTTTACAGATGATTTTGGCCCGATCACGATTCCAAACGATGCCGCCTTTGTGATGGGAGATAATCGCTTGAACAGCTATGACAGCCGCTCTGTTGGACCTGTACCCATTGCACAAGTGATCGGGAAAGCAGCCAAAAAACTCGCAGAAAAGCGCTGATTTCAGGCATTGGTTCATTGGGCTTATATGCCTCTTTGAAAAAATAAATGGAATTAACATAATTTTTTTACATAAATTGGTGACTTTTTCCCTCTCTTTTACGACTTTTTAGTAGAGTGCTTGTTTCACTCTTCTATTCCTGTCAAAAGGAGGTGATCTTTGTGAAAAAGGTTGTTGCGATGATTTTTACCGCTGTGATGATCATGTCGATTTGCGGCAGTGCTCTCGCTTACCAGGGAACTGGATATTTGCCGCTGCTTCGATAGAAATGCCACCCGGGTGCTGAAAAAGCACCCTTTCTTTTGGGAGATTTGACATGCGATTGCGATTATTTACCCGCTATATGGAAAAATGTGTAATATGCGTCTGAATCGGCGTCTCTTCCTGGCAAAATCATTTTGACATAATGAATATTATGTAAACCAAAACTTTACTGAATGCCTTCTCTTCCTTCCCCTGATTCCTCTACCGCGCGATATCCAGATGATGGTATTGTGCTACAATTAAGCATACATGCACTTTTCAAATATTCATCACAGAATTGACAAAGGGGAGAGATCATACTGAAATTCAGACTGCTATTTTTCCTGCCATTGCTCGTTTTACTACCCGCCACCTTCGTTGGTGCTTTGGCGATGAGTATACATGAAGTCCCGCCCTCGATATGGCTGCAAAATATAATCGTATCCATCATTGGCGGGAGCGTATCCGCGCTCATCCTTGCCAGAAACAGACACTCCCATACAAATCGATCACGGAACATTATCCTCACGATCGCAGTGCTCTTTGCTTTCCTGCTGCTAACCTTCTGGGACAGCGGCATCGACAATGTGCACCGCTGGATTGCGCTCGGCCCTTTACGTTTTCATGTAGCCAGCATCGTCATCCCCTTTTTCATCGTGCACTTATGGCGACTATTAAAAGCCGAAAACTGGTGGATTCCCTTTCTGCTGACGGCAGCAACGTCCTTGCTGTTGTTTTTGCAACCAGATGCCTCGCAACTTACTGCCTTCACTGTCTCCATGGCTATTCTTTTATGGAGTCGAGCAGATCGAAGCATCCTTCGTTTTGTCTCTGTGGGCCTGCTCTTTATTTTCGCAGTTATATCGTGGATCAATCTCGATCGCTTATTGCCTGTTCCCTATGTCGAAAAAATTTTGTACCTGGTTGCTGACATGGGAATGGTTTGGCTGCTTGTCGGAGTCCTTTCCATTCTCGCTCTGATTGCCCCTTTTCTGTTCCTGCATTCTGCGCATGCCAAAATCGTTTCCATCGCGCTCGGCGTGCATTTTGCTGTGCTTTTCCTGACAACGCTTTTCGGCAACTTTCCTGTACCGATCATCGGATACGGCGTCTCGCCAATGATTGGGTATATCATCGCCTTGACATCGATCATACGCGCAAGAAATGACCTGCCTTGCTCATAGGGCAGGTCATTTTTTTGCTAAAAAGCATCGAGCAGTCAAGCAAGCTGACGTTTGGGTGCAAAGCCGCTCCCACTCCATGTAAAGCTAACTTGACACACCACCACCTGTAAAGTACACTTTACGTAAAGTTAGCTTTACAGGTGGTGTATGATGAAAAATCGCGTTCGTGAAAGACGTCTGGAGCAAGGCTGGTCACAAGATGCGTTATCGGAAAAGGTGGGTGTTTCACGACAAACGATCATTTCTTTGGAAAATGGAAAATACAACGCTTCCTTGATCCTCGCGCATAAGCTGGCACAAGTATTCGGCTGCATCATTGAAGAGCTGTTTATTTTTGAAGGAGATGAGAATATATGATCGATACCTATTTCGGTTTGTTCGGTTTGCTTGGCGGGCTGATCATCGGCTTATCCGGTCTATATTGGGGCAACAAACTGGCCGGGAAAAGGCGTGGATTGGACGAACGCCACCACCTGATCCGCACGAAGGCAAAATCGTCCTCGTGGATCATCACGCTGGCAGCCGTCTACGTTCTGTTTGCCGTTGCCATTTTGAATCCGGGCGTCTCGCTTGCTTTTGTCCTCGCGATGATCATACTGGTGCAGTTAGGCAGCTGGTGCTGCTTCATCTTTTATTACCAGACGAAATATTGAACAGGCGAACACTTGGGCATTGCCTATCCGCGACAAAACCCGCCGCTTGAACAAGAGGGACGGGTTTTGTTCTGAGAAGCGCCCCATATACAAGGCAGAGAACGTCTCGACTTTTTTCATAAAAGCGGGGGTTAGCGCCTGTAATCAGCACTTTTCCCCCGAAAAAGGGAACCACGCTCATGGCTGCTTCCATTTTTGCTTAATCTATCCCTCCTGCTCCTGCATCGTCTCCATCATCGTATAAAAATAGCGGCCATCGCCAGTCTGGAAGTAGCGATACCACGCCTCCAACGTGTCCTTTTTAAACAGATCGAGCAGCGCAATCACTTCCCGCGCCAATAGCAGACTGCCAGCAGCGCTGGTCGTGATCAGATTGCCGTCTACGACGATCTGCTCGTCCTGATAAAAGGCAGCGCCTTTGTATGTCGGACAAAACATCGTCAAATAATCCAAGCTGTTGCTCGTATGCTTACGCTTATCCAATAAACCGGCATTGGCAAGGGCGGCCGTCGCTCCACATATCGCTGCCACATTGCCGCCTGCATGCAGCAGTTGTTTTGCTGTCTCGACGATTGGAGCATGCTCGGGATCATTCCAACGGTCTGCTCCCGGCAAGAGCAAGATCGCGGCGGTTTTAAGCGTGATCTCATCGACCGTCACATCCGGTACAACCGTCATGCCGCCCTTTGTCGTGATCGGACGTTTGGAAGCCCCGACCGTTTTGACAGGAAGACGGCTCCCCCTGTTTTTAAAATATTGACCCGAGTTCAACTCGGCAATTACCAAGCCAAGCTCCCAATCTGCCATCGTATCCAGCACGTAAACGTAAGCGTACTTCATATGATCCTCCCGGGGTTTCTCTGATTTCTCCACTGATAAGGGCGTCGAATCCTTGTCTATACCGAATTGTAAACGTCCAATGTTGACAACAGCATGTCAATGATCTCTCACGTCTGCCCCCATTTTTTTATTGAGCTTGTCGGCTATATCCATATCAATCGGAGAAATGCAAAAAAGAGGAGGAAATCCCGTCAATCTATAACTTTAGTTAGGCCTTCAAAAACATAAAAATTGGTACAATCGAATAGCCCGTTGTACATTTTCTCTCTTTTACTGTTGATGGAACGCCGTGTGCGATGAAAGTCGCCCGCACGGTGTAGGCTCGAACGAACACCCTCACCCACAGAAGGGGATAAGTCGGGAATAGCTATCAAGTGATTATGAGACCTGCTCAAATTTTGGAACCTGCTGGACTTTCGATTAGCCAATCTCCAGTCATCATCAAATGCGGTGATTATACGTACTGGTCGTATACACCTTCGACGAATGACCTTGTACTGGTTGTCGTCGCCTTTGATTCCAACAACCAGGAAGTCAAACGCTGGGAAGTTCCAGGTTATCGGTATACGCTCGACATTGGGATCGACAACCAAAATCGAACCGTAGTGTTCTACATGTGGCAAAAAGCTCCCAACTATCCAAACGGCTCCTATCCTGTTTCTTTGACATGGGATGAGCTGCGGATTAACTAACTTGCCTTCAACGCCCCTCGGGATCACCCGGGGGTATTTTCTTATCTGAATAGGCGTACTGCTTTCATCCGGTGCCATTCCAGCAAAAAAGCCGACGCCCCTCCAACGGGAACATCGGCTTTTGCCAAAACCTTTATCTGGCGATCGTCGTACCAGCCAGCTCTTCCGTCACCGTGCACACAGCGGAAGAATCCCAGCTGCCTTTCCCTTGCGCCTTGGCTGCTTCATACATTTGCGCCACGGTGCCGCCGACGAGGACGGGAACGTGTTGCTCGCGAGCCGCAGCCGCGTACAGTTGCAAGTCTTTGTGCATATGATCGAGCGAAAAGATCGCATTTTCGTACGTGCCATACAAAATATTCGGGCCAAACACAGACAGCACGCGATTGTGGGCGGAGCCTTTCTCGATGACGGCGGCAAGCTTGTGCGGGTCCACTCCTGCTTTTGCCCCTACACTGAATGCTTCGCCAAGAGCGGCCGTGATGACAGCGACGACAGAGTTGTGACACAACTTGGCTACCTGACCGGAACCGGACTCTCCGAGGTAAAAAATTTCTTTGCCGATTCCTTGCAAGTACGGCATGATCTCGGGCAGCTTGCTTTCATCTCCCCCGACCATGATCGTCAAGGTCCCTGCTGCCGAGCCTGCTGGCCCGCCGCTAACCGGGCAATCAAAGTAGGAAATGCCCCGCTCAAGCCCGGCCTGATTCAACCGTTTGGCCGTCGCCGGATCGATCGTGCTCGTGTCAAAGACGAAGCTGCCTGGGCGAAGCTCGGCAAAAAGTCCGGCCTGTCCCAGCACGACCTCCTCCACGACAGAGGGGCCAGGCAGCGAGGCGAAAACAACCTTTGCCACGCTCCCTATCGCTTGCACGCTGTCTACGACAACGGCCCCTTTTTCCGCAGCCCACTCTTTTGCCGCCGGACTTGGATCATACGCGTACACTTGATAGCCTTTTTGCAACAGGCTGCCGATCATCCCTTTGCCCATTGCACCGATGCCAATGACTCCAATCGTCGCTTCCATCTCTCTTCCCCCTATCTATCCAGAACTTATGGCCGGATGTAAACCGTCTTCGTTTCGACATAGAAATCGAGCGCGGATTCGCCCTGCTCTCTCGGCCCCAGGCCGGAGATTTTTTTGCCGCCAAACGGAAATTGCGATTCAAAATGGGTAGACGGCATATTGACGTGCGTCACGCCTGACTGGATTCCTTTTACAAACTGGAACGCTTTTTGCAGATCGTTGGTAAAGATCGTGGAAGATAAGCCGAACTCCACCTGGTTCGCGATTTCCATGGCGTGATCGAACGAATCGACGTCAATGACCGCGATCACGGGCGCGAAAATCTCTTCTTTGGCAATCGTCATCTCCTGCGTGATTCCGGTAAAGACGGTTGGAGCGACGAAGTAACCGTTCGCCAAATCTCCGTCTGTCAGCCGCTGGCCGCCGCATTCCAGCACGCCGCCTTCCTCGATGCCTTTTTGAACATAATGCAAATACAGGTTAAGCTGATGCTCGTCCACGACCGGGCCGTTATGGCTTTCCGGATCGAAGCCATTGCCAACTTTCAGGCTGCGTGCGCGCTCCACCAGCTTGCGCTTCACTTCCTCCGCCACTTCCGGTACGACCAGGACGCGGCTTGTTCCCGTGCACCGCTGTCCGTTGTCAAAAAAGCCGCTGGTCACGATGCAATCGATGGCAAGGTCAATATCTGCATCCGCCAAAATGATTGCCGGGTTTTTCCCGCCCATTTCCGCCTGAATTTTGCCGCCGCGGGCACCGACCGCTTTTCCTAACGCCAAACCGACCTCCGACGATCCCGTAAACGAAATCCCTTTGATCAGCGGATGATTGGACAGCTCGTCCCCGATTACCGAGCCAGGACCAGTCACCAGATTGACAACGCCTTTTGGCACGCCGCTTTCGATCAGAAGTTCCGTCAGCTTGACGCTGATCAAGGAGGTGTTGCTGGCAGGTTTGAAAACGACTGTGTTGCCCGCGAGAATAGCCGGAACGATTTTCCACAGGCCGATTCCGAGCGGGAAGTTCCACGGCGCGATAATCGCGAAGACGCCAATCGGCTCGCGCACCGTGTAGCCCAGCACACGCTCATCAAACGAAGGGACGGTTTGCCCCGTCAAACGAGTGGCTTCTCCTGTCAACTGCTTCATGGAGGCAATCGTCTTGAGCACCTCGCCCCGCGCTTCCCGCAATGTTTTTCCTACTTCGCTTGTAATGATCGCAGCCAGTTCTTCTCTCTGCTCTTCCAGCAGTCGAATGAGCGTAAACAGAAACTCTCCGCGCACCGGAGCCGATTTTTTGGCCCAGTCAGGAAAAGCTTGTGCTGCCGCTTCGATGGCAGACCGCGCATCCAGTCCATCGGATTTTTGAAAATAGCCGAGCACCTCGCTCGTATTGGCAGGGTTCGTGCTAGGAAATACTTGTCCGGTATGGCTATCCACCCATTCACCGTTGATGTAGTTCTTGTGCGTTGTCGTCATGTATGACTCCCACCTTCCGTCTTCGATAACCATATTGTATAAATTCGAAATTGTTTATACAATGTAGAGGCACACACAAATAAAATGAATTTTATATACATTTCTCTACACGGAAGGTGCCTACATGCATACTCTTTCCTACTTGAACGAAAAGTTGAGTGCGTGGCTTGCCATTGCACCTATGTCGATCTGGGTTCGCCTCCCGCGCGACCGCCAATTTCGGCTGGCGTATACAGTGACGCCGTCAGCTGCCGTCGCTTTCGGGACCTTGCTGACCGCTCCCGCCACGCTCCCGGCTCATGAGCAAGAGCGCTACCGATATGAAGAAATCGAGGACAAACATTTGCTGCGGTTCTTTTTCGCTGAGGAAGGACAAGCGCTCATCTGGTTGGACTCGCCCTCGGAAGCGGCCTCCACGTTGACGGATGATCAATGGGAGCTATTGTGGCTCGGGTTGAAGCTACATCTCGCAGAAGAAGCGATTGCGAGCAAAAACGCCGAATGGAGCAAACTTTTGGCAGGCATCCGCTCGATTTCCGGTACGCTTGATACCGAAGCGATCATTCGTGACATCATCGGCAATGCCCTGTCCGTCATCCCTGCCGCTGACGCCGGACTGCTGCATTTGTACGATCCTGCCATCGACCGCCTCGTGCCGAAAGCGACCGTCGGCTTTCACGACACGCTGTTCAAAGACTTTCGCCTGAAAATCGGCGAGTCGATCGCCGGGAAAGTCTTTTTGGACGGACAACCCCGCCTGTATCGCTCCCATCCCGAGACGACGCAAGCGATGAGAGACATTTCCGCGGACAATTTTCACTCGTTGAACCACGCGAAAGACTTGCAAAATTTGAACGGGCTTTTATGTGTGCCGATCTCGATTGCCGAAAAGCGAATTGGCGTGCTCGTCCTGCACCAATTTCACCAAGACAACGAGTTTACCGACTACGACCTCGCCCTGTTGCAAGGCTTCGCCGATCAAACCTCTGTCGCGCTGCAAAATGCCGAGCTGTACGCCGAGACGAAGCAGGCGTATGAAAACATGGCGACACTCAGCGCCCAACTGCAAGCCCGGCATGATGATCTGATCAAGCGCAACAAAATTCACGAATCGATCAAGCAAATGTCCCTGCAAAACAAAGATGCGGCCACAATTGTGAAGGCACTGTCGCGCATGACCGCCAAGCCCATTCAGTTCGTAGACTGGCTGGAAGAGGGCCACGAAGCTTTTGCCCAGCTCCCCTACTTCAACCGCGACGAGCTGCACACTTTGCTGGCTGGACGTCGCCACCCGCTTTTTGTCCACTTGTATTCCGCAGGGCGTGCGGACAGCGAATACTGTTACCTGTATCCGCTGATCAACGGCAGCGTGCTGCTCGGCTGCCTGATCATCCCTTCCGCCAAAACAGGCTTGTCGGAGCTGGCGAGAATGACAATTGAGCAAGGGCGGTCCGTGCTCACTCTCGATTTGGTGAAAAAGCAGTCGATCAGCTCTGTCTTGTACAAGCGTGCCCACGACCTTTTCCAGGAAGTAATCGGCAGCAAAGGCAACGACCTGTTGGAACGCGCCCGCACACTCGGACTGGTGCCGCACGCCCACTACCTCGTGGTCTACGCTCATCTGAGTCACTGCCACGATCTCGCTCTGCTCGAAGCCAACATCCATCGGCTAGTGAACCGCTGGAAGCGCGATTTTGCCCCTGCACAAGTGCTGACCTACGGCTTTCACAATCACGTCACACTCCTGCTGCAAATGAATGGAACAGAGGAGCGAAAAGCTTTGAGCGAGCAACTGCAAACAGCCGTGGAGGAATGGGAGCGGGCCCAGGAAGCGTCCTTGTCGATTGGAGTAGGCAGCATGATCGAAGGCGTCGAGCATCTGGGCAAAAGCTTTGAGGAAGCGAGAAAAGCGGCGCACTACTTGGCGGCACGAAATCGCAGCGGTGTCATCCATTACGCCGACCTGGGCGTCAATCGCCTGATGCTCAACCAAAGCCAGGCTGACATTGACGCTTTTGTCGCCGACGTGTTTGCTCCCTTTTGGGCTGAGCCACAAAAATATCAGGAGTGGGAGCACACGCTTGTGACGTATATCAAATGCAGCCAGTCGCCGCAGCAAACCGCCCGCGAGCTGCACATCCACGTCAACACGCTCTATCAGCGGCTGAAAAAAGTGGAGGAACTGCTGGAAATCGACCTGCACCGTCCCGAAGACTTGCTCAAGGTCCAGCTCGCCTGCCATCTCCGCTACGAATAGCTTTTTCGCGCAAAGAAAAACCAGACTCACTTCGACGTGGGTCTGGTTTTTTCGTATCGTTTTACTTGCGCAAGGAACGGCGCAAAATTTTGCCTGTGGTGTTTTTCGGAAGCTCCGGCACGATTTCCACCTGGCGCGGCACCTTGTATTTCGCCAGCTTATCCTGGCAAAAGGCGACGATGTCTTCCTGCGAAACCGCCACTTCTTTTAGCGCGACAAAAGCTTTGACCGCTTCGCCGTGCACCTCGTCGGGAACTCCGATGACCGCCGCCTCGATCACGGCAGGGTGCTGGTACAGCAGTTCCTCCACTTCACGCGGATAGACGTTGTAGCCATCGACGAGAATCATGTCCTTTTTGCGGTCGACGATGTAGACATACCCCTCCTCGTCCATCCGCGCCATATCCCCTGTGTACAGCCAGCCGTCCTTGAGCGCGGCCTTCGTATCTTCCGGCAGCCCCAGGTAGCCGAGCATGACATTCGGCCCTTGCACAGCCAGCTCGCCTACCTCGCCCCTCGGCAATTCGTTGCCTTCCGGGTCGACGACCTTGTTCAAGACATGCGGCAAGTTTATCCCGACCGAACCGGGCTTTCTCGTGCCGCGCAGCGGGTTGAAGGCTGTTGCCGGAGCAGCTTCGGACAGCCCGTAGCCTTCCAGTACCTTCACTTCGTACTTGGCTTCGAATTTGTGCAGCAGCTCGACAGGCATCGATGCGCCACCCGAGCAGCAGAGACGGATCGAAGCGAAATCTTCCTTCGTCGCATGCGGCAGTTGCAGCATGTAATTGTACATCGTCGGCACCCCGGCAAAGCAGGTCGCCTGTTGCTCGCGGATCGTATTGACCACTTCGACAGGGTGGAAACGCGGAATGATGATCATCGCCGCTCCGTAGCGAATCGGACCGTTCAGGCACACCGTCATGCAAAAGACGTGGAACATCGGCAATACCGCGACTACCCGATCTTCCGGGATCAGCTCGAACAAAATTCCCATCGCCTCTGCGTTGGAGGCCATGTTGCGGTGGGACAGCATTGCCCCTTTTGGCTGCCCGGTCGTACCGGACGTGTACAAAATGACCGCCAAATCGTCTTCGTTTCGCTCCGGCTCCACAAAGCTGCCGTCTCCCGCTTGTGCTACCTGCGCCAATGTCAGCTCGTCGCCTGTCGCTTCGTTGTAGATGAGATGTGTCAAATGCTCCAGTTGTTCCTTCAGGGGTGTCAGGACAGGTTCGAGCGTAGCAAGGGCAATGACCGCTTTTGTCTGGCTGTTGGCGAGAATGAAGCTGATTTCTCGCGGCGTGTAGATCGGGTTCATCGGGACAACGGCCGCACCCACGCGCAAAATCGCGTAGTAAGCGCTTACAAAATCGGGTCGATTGTCCATGATCAGCGCTACAGCGTCTCCCTTGCCAATCCCGAGCTTGGACAAGCCTTGCGCCAGCTCATCGACCCGGCGGTTCAGCTCCTGGAAGGTAGTCGTCTCCCCCAAAAATATGTAGGCGGGATGGTCTGGGAAATTTTGCGCGCTTTGCAGCAAATTTTCGTTCAAATGATACATCGCTCATCTACCCCCTTTTCAGAAAATTTTAACACCTGAGACGAGCATGATAAAGCTTTTCTTTTAGGAAATCGTGGGGATTTGCGCTGCTGTCGCTGTCTTGTTTTCTTCCCGTTTGGCAAAGAGCAGGAACAGCACGCCGCAACCGACAAACAACAAGGCATTTACGATCATCGCCTGGCCAAAACCGATGCCCACATTGGGCGCTGCTTGCACAATCGAGCCTGTGACGAGCGGAGAAATGATTCCGGCGAGCGTAACGAGGCTGGAGAGCGTGCCCACCAGCAAACCTGTGCGCTCCGGCAACATGCTGCTGACGATGACAGAGGCAGCCGTCCCTACGGAAAAAGCAAACCCTTTTCCCAAGCAAAGCGCAATCAGCACGAGCGGCAAAGACTGTACCAGCGTCACGGCGTAGAAGCAAATTCCGCCCAGGATGATGGACGCTCCTCCCACCAGCACGTACGATTTGCGATAACTCCGATGTTTTTTGTACAGACGATCGCCTGTCCAGGAGATCAAGATCGTCATCAATCCGGCCAAAAGTCCCATGCCAGCAATCGCGTAAGCCATTTGTTGATTCGTCAGGTGAATCACTTGCACCAGGTAGACAGGTTCCCACACAGCGGCAAAGGTTGTGCCCCACATTTGTGCGAAATAAATCAAAAAGCTGAACAAAAAGGTGGATGACAGAAAAACTTTGGATAAGTCCGACCATTTTGCCTTGGGCAGTGCTTGCACAGTCTTCGCCGCCTCGATGCTGACTTGCGGCCTGTCTTTGCCGACCCACAGCCAGATCAAAAGCCAGATCAGGCTGAGCGCACCCATGAACGCCCAGGCAAACCGCCATCCGTTGCTGTCAATGAGCGAAACGATGAGCGGTGCCGAAGCGACTGCCCCTACAAACGCGCCGAAGTTGACCGTGGAGTAAACAAGCCCGCGCTTTTCTTCGGGAAACCATTTGTTCAAGTGGCTGACGACTGTCGCCCAAAATGGTCCTTCGCCAATTCCGAGCAACACCCTGGCGATCACAAGCATCGGCAATCCGGCAATGGCGTAGGCGCCAAACTGGATAACCGTCCAGGACAAGGCCATGATGGCGAGCATCTTTTTCGTCCCGATCCGGTCGGACAACGCCGCTCCCAAAATACCAGCGATCGAGAAAAACCAGAAGAAACTGCTACCGACAAGTCCCCATTCTTTCTGGGACAAAGAAAATTCCGCCATAATAGGAACAGCCGAATAACCCGCAATCGTTTTATCGGCGTAGTTAATCATGTACAGCACGAACAGCATGATCATGGTGATTCTCGCCATCATCTGAATCACTCCATTCCAATAGGTGGGGGCAAGGCAATTACTCAGTCTTTTCTCAACCTCACGCGGCCGATTCCATCCTCGATCTCAATCACGGTTCCATACGCTTCACTCATCGTTTTCAGTCCTTGCAATATCTCGGGATCTGCACTCAACCTCGGCCAGCCCATCCGGTAGACAGGCTCCTCGAAGCCGAGTTCAATCGGGTGCAGCTCCAGCTCGCTTAGCTCGCCACCCTCCATTTTCCAAAGCGGGATGACGGACTGCCACACTTCTTTGTGCACGCACAGTCCGCGCGTATAGCCAGCGCTCATCGCTTCCAGCGCATCAGCGACGTTGTGCGAATGGTCCAGTCCGTATTGCTCGTAAAAGTCCGCTGGCTGCGAAGTGACAAGCTCGGTTTGGAACACGAAGTCTCCCAGACTGTAGAAGATCGGGCGGTTTTTGTAGATTTCAATGCCGCGCAACAGATGCGGGCCGTGTCCGACGACCGCGTGTGCCCCGGCGTCGATGCACGCTTTGGCAAAAGTCGGCAAAAAGTCGGCAGGCACTTCTTTGTCCAAGCCTTTCATCTCGTGCGCGTGGATGCTTACGACGACGTAATCCGCGCGCCGCTTCGCTTCCCCGATTCGTCTGACCATCCTGTCCAGATCGCGTGGGTGCGGCTGTGTCGATGTTCCCGCCTCTTCCCCTGCCATAAACCGGGAGGCACCGAACAAAAACACGTCTTTGCCCGGATGATTCATGAAGCCTTCCTCGATCAACACTTTGCTGAAAGCGTTAATGTCTGTCGAATCCGCCAGCTCTTGCAGTTGGGCGAGCTTTTCTGGCGGCAGATGATGGGTCATGACATAGCGCATCGGGTTGACGCCCGGCCGTCCGATGCTGTCTGCACGCTGCTCTCCCGCCGCCCACCACGGATGAAAGGTCGATGTCGCCGCGATCAGCGCGACTCGGGCCGACTCGCATTCGAGATAGCGGGGAGCAGAAGCCTCCGCCAGATTTTTGCCAGCTCCGGCATGGACAAATCCGTATTCGTTCAAGTGGCGCTCTGTCGCTTCCAGCCCGCCGTACAAATAGTCGAGGGTGTGATTGTTCGCCCATCCGATCATGTTGAAGCCGTAGTCTTTCATCACTTGCAGCGATGACGGCGGCGACATGGCCCAGGTTCCGCCGCTTTGCGCACTCGGATACCCTTCGTTGTCATGGACGGTCGTCTCCAGATTGGCAATGCGCACATCAGCGCGCTGAAGCAAGCTGGCAATCTCGCGAAAAGCATTGTCTCGATAGGGCAGGTCGCGGGTGATGAAGCTGTCTCCCGTCGCTGCAAACCAAACAGGCACAGACATGAAAAGTTCCTCCTTTATGAGTCGCGTAATGGCTGTTTCAATAAATCGTGAAGTCGTCCTCCCCCTCTCCCACGAACGAATAAAGCGTCGAGCTGATTTCGTCATAGTGCTGGAGCCTTTTTTGCACAGAGACGGGGTCGTGGATCATGACGCCTTTGACAAGGGCATTCAGCACAGAGAACAAGGTAGGCATGCCGCTGGTGGCGACCGGCTGCGGCGTAGAGATTTTCAACAACAAATCCGCCGCCTGGCTGATCGGGGCCAGCTCGCCTTCGGTAATCGCCAGCACCTTCGCGCCCAAAGCTTTTGCCGAGTTCACCATCGCTACTGTTTCACTCGGATGGCGAGGAAAGGACAGCGCAATCACAAGCCACTCCTGATCCCGCTCGGTCAAAAAATAGTCGGCATTGTCTACCGCTCCTGTGTATAAATGGGTGTTGCCCTTGATCGCGTTTAAGGTAGAAAACAGCCACTTCGCCGGGATGTGGCACCAGCGAAAACCGACGACAACGATGCGGTTGGCAGAAATGATGCTCTGCACGGCCTGGTGCAACAACTCGTAGTCGATCTGGTGCAAAGCTTGCTGGAGGTAGGCGATATCGGTTTCCATGACTTGGTGGGCGTAATTGTTGCGCGTCAGTGCTGCCTCCGTGTCGCGGTACTTCTGGATCGGCCCTTTCGTCTGCTCGCTGGTCAAGAGCGATTTCTTGATCTCCTGCTGCAGCTCGGTATAGCCGGAATAACCTAGCGCGTAGCAAAAACGAATGACCGTCGCTTCGCTCGTATTGGTCAGCTCGGCGATTTTTTTGGCTGTGTGGATCGCGAGCAGGCTCGGCTTTTCGAGGGCGATTTTGGAGATGATTTTTTGGCTGGCTGTCAAGTTTCCATACTGCTTGCGAATCCGTTCCGTTATGAGCTGATCCATGCCGGAAAACTCCTTTGCAGTTGCTTTGCGAACCTATTTTCAAGAATAGTATATATCTTGAAATAATTCACTTCAATACATCTTAGAAAATGTAGTTTATCCTTCATTTTGAAGCGAAAAAACGCATTTTGACAGGAGTTATTGCGCTTTTCGCAAGGCAAGATTGCAGGCGGAAAAACCGGGGTGGTTTGCATGCCGCCTCCTTTTTCAGCCGGGCAAAAGTTGATTGAAAAAGAAAAAGACCGTCGCATCCGGCATGGAGTGCGGCGATCTTGCGGTTGCCTGTTGTGCTAATATAACCTCAAAATTTGAATCTGCTGATCTTCCACTGTCGCGTTGTACTCATGTGTCCATGTTCGTTCCAGCTCGCTTGGGCTGGAGAGCTTTTGCTCGATTCCTTCCGTCAACTCCGCACAGGAACGTCCCAGCACGCCTTCGACCGCTTCTTCAACCGTTCCCTGCTCGTTCATGGAAATCCGCAGCTTCCGCGCATCTGTTCCGATCGTCAGCACATAGGAAATCACTTGTCCGCTCTTTTCCTCGCTTACCGTCACCGTTCCTCCCGCAGCCACAATCGAGTCGCGCAGAGCTTCGACGGTTCCCTGCAAATACCCCTCCCTGATTTCGGAGAGCAGCGATGCGGAGCGCTGGCGAAGGAGGCCAGGCGACAAATCATGCGATTCAAAGTAAGGGATAAGCCCGTCTTTTGTCTCCTCGAAATAGACGTGAATCCCATCCTTGAACCCGGTCAGCAGCTTGCCGAGCACGGTTCCGCCAATCATCAATTCTTTACTGAACATGTTTTTGTATTCTGTCCAGACAACGTTCTCCGGCTGGTAGCCCAAAGTTCGCAACGCTCGAAAAAGCGTACGTTTGTCCTGGAATGACATCGAAAATGTCGTGCAGTGGCTCAAGCGAATCCCTCCCCGGGCTAAAAATCGATATTCCTGCCGACTGCCTCCTCGCGAGCGACTCCATCTGCCATGGCATTTGCCGGGCTTGCTGGGCTTGCCAGGCTGGCGCGGACGGCAAACTCTTTTGCCCACGAACGCAGCTTCTCGATTTCCTCCCGCCTGGCTTTAGCCAAGGGAACTGTGCGCTGCATGGCCAGCAAAATATCTTCCGTGTCGATATCCCGATCTTTTTCCTCGGGATTACTGCGCTTCGCAAAAGCATCGATCAGCCCTTCATGGAGTGAAGCCTCAATCTCGGCACCCGTCAGGCGTATGCCTTCCCCCCAGTATTTCTCGCCCGATACTTCGACGAGCTTATCGATGTCAAAACGGGCCGGGTTGCGCTTCAGTCGCTCCAGATGGATTTTGAGAATTTCTTCGCGCTCTTCCGGCGTAGGCAAGTCCACGAAAAAGATTTCGTCAAACCGTCCTTTTCGCAAAAGCTCTGCTGGAAGCTGCTCGATCTTGTTGGCAGTCGCGAAGACAAATACAGGACTCTTTTTCTCCTGCATCCAGGTCAACAACGTTCCAAAAATGCGCGTGGCGACTCCCCCGTCGGAAAAACCGCTGCCCACGCCGGACAAGCCTTTCTCGATTTCATCGATCCAGACGATCGACGGCGATACGGCTTCACACATCATGAGCGCCGAGCGAATATTCGCTTCGGACGAACCGACGATGCCCGCGAATACCCGTCCCAAGTCCAGGCGGAGCAGCGGCATTTGCCAAGCAGCCGCCACACTTTTCGCACACAAGCTTTTTCCGCAACCGGGAACGCCGACCAGCATGACCCCTTTTGGCCACTGGATGCCGAACTGTCTCGCTTCCTCCGAGTACGACGCTTTTCGTCTCAGCAGCCAGCGCTTCAAGTTTTCCAGTCCGCCGATCTGCTCCAGGTTCAGCGATTCTGTCGAGATGTATTCCAGAACCCCCGATTTTCGCACAATCTGCTTCTTCTCTTCCAAAATGGTAGAAACATCGCTTGCGGATATTCCGCGATTTTTAACCAGCGCCTTCGCCAAACAGTTCTCGATCTCGTTGCGCCCCAAACCTACGGCGGCCCGGGCCAGCGCTTCTATGACTTCCGGGGATTGGTCGATCACGATGCCCGGACGGCCGACGTACGCATCGGTAAAGCTGCGGATGATTTGCATTACTTCATCCAGGTCAGGCAGAGGCAGGTCGAGAATCGTGATCTCATGCTGCAGCTCTACAGGAATTTCCAGGGAAGGAGCGATGATAATCGAATTGGAAGGGAAGCCTGTCCGCGTCTTTTGCGCAAATTCGCGAAACGTTCTGATGTTTACATGCGATCCGCGCAGCAGCGGGTGCAGATCAAACCATAAAAACAGCGTAGGCTCTTTCGCCAAATCTTCGGCCATCGTCAGAGCGATGCGAAAATCTGTGCTCTTGTGGTCAAGCTCTTCCCCGTTCAGCACAAGACCTTTTGTCGCTGTCCATGTCACAATCCGCTTGTTCAGGCTGGCGCCAATCCCTTGGAACACATCGAGCGCCCGCTCCTCTTCCGATGTAAAAATGTACAGGATGCTGTATCTGGCGCGAATCAGATACTCCACTTCCTTGACAAAATCTTGCAGCATGTATGTACTCCTCCTACAGCCATGTGTACAGGCTCGATTGAATATTCGCGGTAGGAAAACCAGTCAGATGCAAGGAACGCTCCCCTTGAACCAGTTCGACTTTTCGTTGGGGAATCAACTCTTCCGGCGTGATCCGGTTCGTCAGCACAATCAGTTTCTTGCCATGCCAAATCTCCTCCGACTGCGCCTGATAAGGCCCCGCAATCGCCACGTCAAACAGAAGCAAGGCTTTGCGCTTTTCCTCGCAACGCAAAATTGCTTCCGCTGTATAGCCTGTGAACAAAAGGACGGTGCCCGAGTGAACCTGGCGAAACGACTGAACCAGCCGCCTTACTTGCTCCGGCTGATCCAGCGGTTCTCCTCCGGAAACGGTCAGTCCGTCAACTGGCAGTCGTCCCAGTTCTTGCCCTAAAGAGTCTGGTTCATAGAGCCGACCGCCTTGCTTGTCCGGGTGCGTATTCGGATTAAAGCAGCCGCGGCAGCCGATGGAGCAGCCTTGCACCCAGACGACAGCACGGTTGCCTGGTCCGTTTACCCTGCTTTGCTTGCATATTTCATGGACTCGCAATGACTGCGCCAACATGCTCTCCCTCCTACAAGTCTAGCTGCCTTCCTGTCGCACCTGTCTTTCTCGGTACTTGCCCGCTGTCGTTGTTGCTGGCCGCACTTGACGGAAGCTCAATTTCCCGAATGACCACCCTTGGCTTTTCACTAGGTGCGTGTTCCTGAAGTTCGGGACGCGGCATCATCCGCCCATCGCGAATAAGAGCGGGTGTACCGGGTGAAGCAGTCTGAAGAGCTTCATCCAACGCTTGCAAAAAATGCGAGACAAACTCTTCGGGGGAATCCTGAAAGCTTTTTCCGTCCAGCTTCAGGCGAACAGCGTTATCATGGACGGTCCCGATCAGCAGAAGCAAGCCTTCGCCATTCTTTCCGCTGCCGACGATGCCAAGCTTTTGGATATCGCGCAGCCGACATTCCATCCGCACGGCTTCGTGCCGCTCCTGCATGACGATGCAGACGAGCGCGTCCTGTTTAACCAAAAAGATTTTGTTGTTGGGCTGCACATGTCGCCAGCTCTCGAAATCTTTGTACAGCGCCTTCACGATATCTTTTGGCGTAATAATCCCGATTTCCTCCAGCTCAAACAAGGTGGCATCGTCAATTTTCGTATGTACCTTGATCCGGCGCTTCATTACGAACTGCAAGTAAACAAGCGCGGAAAGGCCGATAAACAGCGTAGGCCCGACAGAAAGCTTTGTGATCAGGCTGAACAAAATCAAGCCAGCCATGCCAATTTGGGTGTACGTGATCACTTTGATTTTTTGTTCTCCTGTCTTGCGAAAAAACGAGAACCCTTTTCCGGGCTGATAGTCGGCAAGCTGGTTTTGCAGCATTCTTTTAAATTTTCCAATCGCCCAAATGCCAGGTACAACAAACACCAACCCCAACAGGAGCAGAAGAAAATTGCCCGTCATGATGCCGAACAGTGACATCAATCCGAAAAAGGCGCTGGTGATCCAAAGTGTCCTGATTTTCTTGTGAATCTCTGCAACTGCTTCGTTCTGGTTTTGCAAGTTTGTGCCAACCTCCACTCCATTGTTTACTACTTTTTTCCTACGCCTATTATAGTAGAGACAAGAAGGTGAGTAAATAAATCGGTGCCAGCAAAAAACCCCCACCAAAGTGAGGGTTTTGCTGCAAAATTCTATTGTTCCGCTTTGCGCTGTTTTCTCAATGCGTAGCGGTGCTTTGCCTTTTCATGCTGGATGCGCTCTTCTTCCGTCTCGGGAATGACAGCCGGCACTAACGTTGGCTTTCCTTGGTCGTCGAGCGCGATCATCGTCAAGTACGCCCTCGCTGTCATTTTCTTTTCGCCCGTCAGCAAATTTTCCGACTCGACCTTGACGAACACTTCCATCGACGTGTTGTGTGTCCAGGTGACGTATGCTTCCAGATTGATCGCTTCGCCCGTTTTGATCGGCGCGAGAAAATCAAAGGAATCGCTGGAAGCAGTGACGACGGGCTTCCGGCAATGACGCATCGCCGCTATGCAGGCGATTTTGTCGACGTACGCCATGACTTTTCCGCCAAAAATCGTATTGTGATGGTTCGTGTCCGGCGGGAACACGAGATCAGTCAAATAGGTTCGGGATTGTCCGGTCGGGCATGCTTCTGTTGCCATCTGTGCTGCTCCTCTCGTTGCCATCATGCGATTATGCTTTTTGTGTCAAACGGTCACGCACAGCATGCGTCGCCGCCACCATGTTTTTCAAAGCTTCCACTGTCTCTGCTCTTCCGCGCGTCTTCAGACCGCAATCCGGGTTGATCCAGAATTGGGCTGGCGGCAATACTTGCACGCCGCGCGACACCATCTCTTCGATCTCCGCGACAGCCGGAACGCGCGGGCTGTGGATGTCGTATACGCCCAGGCCGATTCCTTTATCGTACGTGCAAGTCTCGAAGACGGAGACAAGCTCGCCGTGGCTGCGAGACGTCTCGATCGAGATGACGTCGGCATCCAGCTCGCTGATGACGTCGATGAAGTCGTGAAATTCGCAATAGCACATATGCGTGTGAATTTGCGTGCTCGCGGCAACTGTCGAGGTAGCCACGCGG
The DNA here is from genome assembly GCF_013284375.2 of Brevibacillus sp. HD3.3A. Taxonomy (NCBI): domain Bacteria; kingdom Bacillati; phylum Bacillota; class Bacilli; order Caryophanales; family Paenibacillaceae; genus Brevibacillus; species Brevibacillus sp. HD3.3A. Next base: position 2,886,310 of record NZ_CP085874.1, on the reverse strand, counting down.
AACGATTTGACGGCCCAGTCCAGATACGCCGCCCTGTCTGCCTGCTTGAGCGGCAAGCCTTCCCGCAGCGCAGGCTCATCCACCTGAATCATGCGGATTCCCGCCGCTTCCAGCGCCTCCACTTCTGCTTGCAGCGCCAGGGCGATCTGTTCGCACACCTCTTGGCGGGACACGTCATCGCGGACAAATGACCAGTTCAAAATGGTCGCCGGGCCTGTCAGCATGCCTTTTACTGGTTTTTCCGTCAACGACTTGGCGTATACGCTCTCTTTGACAGTCATGGGAGCGACGAACTGCACATCGCCGTAGATGACAGGTGGCTTGACGCAACGGGAACCGTACGACTGAACCCAGCCATTTTTCGTGAAGACGAAGCCGTCGAGCTTTTCCCCGAAATATTCGACCATGTCTGTCCGTTCAAACTCGCCGTGGACAAGCACGTCCAGCCCGATCTCTTCCTGAATCGCAATCCACTGCTTGATTTGCTCCGCGATGAAGGCATCGTACTGCTCGACTGTCCAGTTCCCTTTTTTGTACTGCTGTCTGGCCTGACGAACCTCTGTCGTCTGCGGGAAACTGCCGATCGTCGTTGTAGGCAAAAGCGGCAGCTTCCAGGCGGCTTGCTGGATATCGCGGCGCTCGTGGAACGGCACGTCGCGTTTGGCTTCTGTCGTCTCCAGCGCTTTTCGAGCCTGCTGTACTTTCTCCCGGTTTCTCGCCGGAGACTCGGCCAGGCGGAGCAAGTCCTTTTCGTTCTGGGCAACTTCCTTCGAAATAACATACTTTCCAAATCGGAATCCTTGGACTAAAAGCTGCACTTCTCCCAATTTTTCGTCCGCAAAGGCTAATGCCGCTTGAACTTCCCCAGGCAAATCGGTTTCTGCTTCAACAGTGACGGGAACATGCAACAGGCTGCTCGATGGCTGTAGCCAAATCCGGTCCGGGTCGACCACATTGCTGATCGTCTTGACCAGCTCCCACTTTTCCTCCAGAGCCGAGCGCCAAATGTTGCGGCCATCGACGATTCCTGCGCCGAGCACTTTTTCCTGCGGGAAACCATGTGCCGTCAGGTTGGCCAAATTCGCTTTTCCTCCGTGGACAAAGTCCAGGCCCAAGCCTTCCACTGGCAGCGCGATCAGTTCCTCGTACCAATCCACCGCTTCGAAATACGTCTGAACCATCAGCTTGAGGTGTGGCAGCGCCTGACTGAACTGTTCGTACACTCGGCGAATGAGCGCTCTGTCCTGCTCGGAAATATCTTGGACGAAAGCCGGCTCATCGATTTGCACCCATTCCACGCCGTGCAGTTCCAGTTCACGAAGCACGTCCACGTAAAGCGGCACGATCTGATCGACAACGCGTTCGAACTCGTCTTTCGCATATCCTTTCGCCAGCTTGACAAACGTGTACGGCCCGACAATGACCGGCTTCCCGACGATGCCCAGCTGATCCCTGGCCTCCAGGTACGCTTTCAGCGGCCTGTTCTCTGCCAGCACTGGCGGGCGTTCGCCAAACTCAGGAACGATGTAGTGATAGTTCGTATTGAACCACTTGGTCATTTCGCTTGCGACAGCTTCTTTGTTGCCGCGCGCCATGGCGAAGTACGTATCGAGCGGTACCGGGCCGCCATCATAGGCAAAACGCTTCGGAACGAGTCCGAACATGACAGCCATGTCCAGCATGTGATCGTAGTAAGTAAAGTCGTTGACGGGAATCCACTCGATGCCTTTGTCTTTTTGCTTGATCAGATGCTGCTGGCGGATTTGCTCCATTTGCGCAAGGAACGCTGACTCTTCCAATTTGCCTGCCCAAAAGGACTCCAATGCTTTTTTCCACTCCCGGTCTTTGCCGATTCGCGGATATCCCAGGTTGCTGCTTTTCATGAGCTTTCTCTCCCATCCATTGAAGGTATTTGTAAAGCCAATCAAAAAAGGCACTTCCAACGGTCAAAAAGAACGTTAGAAATGCCAAATAAGCACTGAGATCACAGCATCCTAACACCTCCCTATCTCCCGTAGGTTAAGCAGTGTTGTCGAAACAGGCAGGTCTCCTGACTTGAGGATCACGATCTGCACAACGCCTTCCCAGTCCGTCTCGACCAGTGGCTTATCGCTGTGCAAACTCCCCTCATACAGTGGCGGGACCGTGTCGGATTCTCACCGACTTCCCTTTTCATCCTTGCGCCGATTTTCGCGGCCAAGGAACCTGTTCCCACTCATATGAAATTGTCGGTATGAGTGCATGTGCTCTCGCATCTAGCAAAAGAGCACCTTTCTCCTTACAGTAACACGTAAACCAGTTTTTGTCATGCTAAACTATTTCCACTCACCAAAATTATTTCAAAGTTCAGCCTGATTGCCTCTACTCTGCCAGCTTTCCGGTTTACTGCTTGGTCAGTCGCAGCTCCTGTGCCCGCAGAGAAGGTTTGCGAATCATGTAAATAGTGTAGCCGATCACAGCGCCTGCAACAGCGGGCAGCATCCAGCCAAGCCCGATCGTATACATCGGCAAGTAGCGAGTAAAGAAGTCGTTGATGACGGGAAGCTGGGCACCTGCCGCGTTCAGTCCGTCAAACAGGCTGATCAGAAAAGTAGCGAGCAAGCTTCCCTGATACACCTCTGGTCGTCCGCCAAATCCTTTGTGCATAAACGTTAAAAAGACGAGGGAAATCGCAATCGGGTACATGGTCATCAAGATCGGAACCGACACTTTGATCAGCGCCGTCAAGCCGATATTGGCGACGAGTGTACTGAACACAGCCAGAATGACGGCAAACTTTTTATACGAGATCGCCGGAAACAGCGAATGGAAAAACGAAGAGCACGCTGTAATGAGGCCGACGCTGGTGGTCAGGCATGCGATCGTAATCATGAGGCCAAGCAAAACGGCGCCGTAAGAGCCGAAGTAGTAATTGGACACCTTGGCCAAAATTTGCGCCCCGTTTTCCAGATGACCAAGCTTCTCCACACTGGAAGCACCCATATAGGCAAGCACCGTGTAGAAGAACGCCAGAAGTGCGCCCGCGATCATCGTTGCTTTTGCGCACGTGAGCAAAATTTGCTTTTTCGCCGTAATGCCTCTTTGCTTGATCGCATTCACGATGATGATTCCAAACACAAATGCCCCCAAAGCGTCCAAGGTTAAATAGCCGTCCTGAAAGCCTTTGTAAAACGCTTTGGACTGATAATCCGTCACAGGTGCTTGCAGCGCGCCAATCGGGAACAAAATCGCCGTCAACACAATCACTCCGATAAAAGTCAGCTTGATCGGTGTCAAGACTTTTCCGACTACATTGATAATTTTCCCAGGATTGAGAGATAACAGGCAAGCGAGTGTAAAGAACAAGACGGTGAAGACGATCAGTGGAACCGGACCAGCTTGCTCGGACAAAAATGGCTTGATTCCGATCTCAAACGAGACGTTCCCGGATCGCGGAATAGCGAAAAACGGCCCGATTGCCAAGTAGAGCAAAATCGTAAACACAAGACCAAATACCGGATGCACACGACTCGCCAACGAACGCAAATCATCCATTCCCGAATAAACCAACGCGATAATCGCCAGCAGCGGCAGCCCGACTCCCGTCACCAGGAAGCCCGCATTGGCCGTCCATACGTTCGTTCCAGCCATTTGCCCCAGCATTGGTGGAAAAATCAGATTCCCCGCTCCGAAGAACAGAGCGAACAGCATAAAGCCGATGATGAGGATGAACGAAGAAGAACCTTTTTGATGCATGACACAAACCCTCCTGTAATTCCAAAGCAAAGGTGCTTTTCAGCAACCCTCTGATTAGTGAAAAAATTCACACAATCACTCCGCCCGCTCATGCCCCAACAACCGGGATCAGATCGAGCGGGAATAATTGTCAGATAAATCAGTCGACCAAATCGGTAATCGATGACCAGATCGCTTCTCGCTTGCCACTTCCGCGCTGATCACGATTCTATCTGGACAACCAGAAGTAAAACAGCTCGTTACGTCATTTATTTATAACATAAATATAAATGAAAAGATATTGAAAATAGGCGATTCATTTCCTTCCCATCTATTAAAATATTATTTATCGAGCAAACCTCACGTATATTCTACTGGCGCATTTTCGGATCGGAATCGAAAAAAGACTGCCAATGAGCGGCAGTCTTTTTAAACATACGTTTAACTTTTTACTCAAAGCGGAAATCATCATCTGTCAGCGGCTCGACGTTGAGCGTGCGGACATAGCCATTTCCTTTTTTCGAGAAGAAATCATGCTGCTTCGTATGCGTCCGAATCCCGTTCAAAACGATCGGATTGACTTCTTCCTCCGGGAAGAACGGGTCCAGTCCCAGGTTCATCAACGCTTTGTTCGCGTTGTAACGCACGTAAGCCAGCACTTCGTCCGCCAAGCCAATTTCCGTATATAGAGACACGGTATACGCCTCTTCGTTCTCATGCAGCTCGTGCAGCAACGCGTACAGCTCCTCTTTCACAGCTGTCTGCTCGACGACGCTGAGGCGTTGATACACTTCTTGCGCAAGCACGCCGACGTACAGTCCGTGAATGCTTTCGTCGCGCACAATCAGGTCGATGATCTCGCCACTGCTCGTCATCTTGCCCTGTCCAGCCAAAAAGAGCGGGTAGAAGAAGCCGCTGTAAAACAAATAGCTTTCCAGAAAAACAGAGGCAACCATCGCCATGTACAAGTCTTTCGCTGTCTCGATGCTTTGATAGCGTTGCGAGATCAACGCCGCTTTCTTTTGCAGATGCGGATTGCGCTCCACCCAGGCAAAAATCTCGTCGATTTCTTCGGTGGCAGCCAAAGTCGTGAAAATGCTGCTGTAAGACTTGGCGTGAATTTGCTCCATCATGCCCATGAAAGCCAGGACGGCTTTTCGCTGCAATCCGTCCACATGCTCCATGATTTTCGGCATCCCGACGCCGCCTTGCACCGTATCGAGCAAGGTAAGGCCACCGAGCACTTTTTTATACGTGTCCCGCTCGGTAGCGCTCAGCTCCATCCAGGACATTTTGTCGTCCGACAGCGGAATCTCGTCATCGGTCCAGAACTGCATGATGTTCTGATTCCAAAACGTCATCGTAAAATCGTCGTCCGGCCTGTTCCAATTGACTGCTTTCATAAGGCGTTCCTCTTCTCTATCAACTTGTTCCAATGACCTACATCTGTTGTTAAACGGCGCAGCTAATGCACTCTTCTACCGTCAGATGCTTGGTGCGCGTGTAGTAGAGCGACTTCAAGCCTTTTTTCGCCGCGTAAATATAGTAGCGAGCCAGCTCTCTTGTCGAGATGTTGCTGTTGACGTGCAGCACGGTAGAAATCCCTTGATCCACATGCTCCTGGATTTCGGCAATCAGATCGATGACTTTGAACTGGTCGATCACATAGGCAGACTTGTAGTAAAAATAGTTCTCTTGCGTCAAGTACGGCATCGGGTAATACGTGGTCGAGTTCGCATACGTTCTCGTCTCGATATGCTCCACGATCGGCATTACGCTCGATGTCGCATTCTGGATGTAGGAAATGCTCTGTGTCGGAGCAATCGCCAGACGATAGGCGTGATACAGCCCGTTCTCCTGCACTTTTTGCTTGAGAGAAGCCCAGTCCTCTGGCGTCGGAATGTGCACGCCCTCGAACAGCTGCTTGCCTTTTTCCGTACGCGGACGGTAATCGGTTGCGAGATATTTGTCAAAATAAGTGCCCTTGGCGTACTCCGACTGCTCAAAGCCCATGAAGGTTTCCCCTTTTGCCTTGGCAATCTCGGCGCTCATCTCCAGCGAGTAAAAGTTCATCATCATGAAGAACGTGCGGGCAAAATCTTTTGCTTCTTCACTCTCATACGCGATTTTGTTTTTCGCGAGGTAGCCGTTGAGGTTCATCGCCCCCAATCCGACAGAGTGCAGCTCGCGGTTCGCTTTTTGCACGCCCGGCGCATTTTCCACACGGGTTACATCGCTGACGGACGTAATCGCTTCGATGCCTTCGCGCACGGATTCACGGATTTTTTTGTGCTCCATCACGTTGACGATGTTCAGGGAAGCCAGATTGCAGCTGATGTCGCGGCGGATAATGTCTTCCTCGCCGTAATTCGTGATCGTAGTAGTCTCCTGCAACTGGAAAATTTCCGTGCACAGGTTGGACATTTTGACCGCTCCAATATCTTTGAGCGCGTGGTTTTTGTTCGCATTCGTCTTGTTCATGATGTACGGATAGCCCGATTCCATCTGGATCATCGCGATCTTGGTAAGCATCTCGCGGGCGCTCATGACGATCTTTTTCTTGATGCGCTCGTTTGCGACCAACTCGTCGTACATCTGATCGAGATCCAGATCATCCAGATGAACGCCGTATTCCTTGTAGACCGAGTAAGGAGCGAACACGGTCAGAGGCTTGTTCTCCTCTGCCAGCTTGTAAAACACATTCGGCACAATCAGGCCGATCGACAATGTCTTGATCCGCGATTTTTCGTCAGCGTTGATCTTTTTGCAATCGAGAAACTCGTTGATGTCCCAGCCAAAAATGTTGTAATAAGCTGCCCCGGAGCCTTTGCGCTGTCCCATCTGGTCGGCGTAGGAAAACGCATCTTCCAAAAGCTTGAGTACAGGCATGACGCCTTTGGCTGCGCCCTCGACGCCTTTGATCGGCTCTCCCCGCCCGCGAAGCTTGGACAGATTGACCGCTACGCCGCCGCCGATTTTCGAGAGCTGCATGCAAGTTCCGAGCACGTAGTTGATCGAGTTCAGGGAGTCGTCCATTTCCAGCAAGAAGCAGGAGACCATTTCCCCGCGGCGGCTTTTCCCTGCATTGAGGAATGTCGGTGTAGCCGGCTGGAGACGCTGTTCCATCATGGAAACAGTCAGGCGCTTCGCAAGCTCGAAGTCTCCGCGGCCGAGCGAGAGAGCAACAATCGCTACCCGATCCGGGTACTGCTCCAAATACGTGGACTTGTCGTCCGTTTTCAGAGCGTAGTCTTTGTAAAACTTGGAGATGGCCATGTACGACGCGAATTGAAAACCAGTGTCATGCGCCAGTCGGAAAACTTCGTCGACCTGTTCAACGGTGTAGTCCTCATACACATTTTCATAAAAATCATGCTGGATCAAATAGTCCATCCGCTCTTTGACACTGTTGAAGGTCATGGTCTTCGCCTGCACTTCCTCCATGAAGACGGCGACTGCCTCTCTGTCTTTTTCCAATTGGTAAAACCCGTCGTTTCCACGCTGCATTAGTTGGTTGTTCAATTCAATGTGCCGCAATTGCTGCCACCCCACTCGTAAATTGTTCCACGTCACGGCCGGTACCGGACAATTCAAACTTGGAAATCACCGGAACGCCATACTGGATCGCGATTGTATCTGCGCTTTTGGCAAAGCTGGTGCCCCAGTTGCGATTGCCGCTGGCAGACACTCCGCGCAAATAGACATGATTTCGCTTCAGGAAACGGTCCACCTTCTCTGGCACCTGCCCGAAGCCTGTCGTGTACGTCACCAGGATGAACGGCTCGTCTAGCACCATCTCCGGATCGATTTCCACGCGCGGCAGATCGATTTTGTTTACGAATCGTCTCACGTTTCCTGTTTTTGAATCAAAAGCGATTATCATGTCCCTCATCCTTTACTGCAATTGTATACTTTTTAGCCAAAGTAAAAGCGCATTCGACGCCAAAATGTCGAATGCGCATGATGATTCCCATCGTATCCATTCAGCATGACAAACGAATGGAGCGCTCGAACACTTCCCTATCTTCCGTAGGTTACACAGTGCTTGCAGTCAGGCAGGTCTCCTGGCTTGGGGTCATTGCTCCATTTGGCCTTCCCGATTGGCTCAATCAGTGGCGATCACAAGCAAATGGAACTCTCTCATCACAGTGGCGGGACCGCGTCGGAATCTCACCGACTTCCCTATTAAGTCTACCAAATATAGCGTGGTAAACACCTGTCCGCATCAATATGTAGTTGGTAAAACTTACTTTACCTCAATATATCGTAGGAGTCAAGCTTGGCATGTTCAATTTTCGTAGTGATAATCTCTCTCATTTCTCTATTGCCAATCTCTGGTTTTCGTCCATATAATAGGTTTCGTGTACATAAAAGTTGACGCCTACGGACGAATGGAGAGTGACCCATGATGGACAGTACGACTTACGAGGCAGTAGCGATTCCCCGTTCCCAAACGAGAAAAATAACATACAACGATCGTACGTTCCACCTATTTGTGAGCACGCCAGACACAGCCCCGCCGCCAACAGGCTTTCCTGTCATCTATTTGCTGGACGCCAACTCGGTTTTCGGCACGATGACCGAAGCCATTCGCCTGCAATGCCGCGCTCCTGAAAAAACAGGCGTGCAACCAGCCATCGTCGTCGGCATCGGCTATCCGACGGAAGCGCCTTTCCATCCGTCCCGCTACTACGACTTCACGCATGTCGTTCCGCAAGACGAGCTGCCCGCTCATCCGCGCGGCGGAGAATGGCCGGAAATGGGCGGCGCCGAAAGGTTTCTTTCGTTTATCGAGAAAACGGTGAAGCCTGCTATCGAAAAAGATTTTCCTATCGATCGTACCCGCCAGACGATCTTCGGTCATTCTCTCGGCGGCTTGCTGGTGCTGCACGCCCTGTTGACGCGGCCGCACGAGTACCAATGCTATATCGCCGGCAGCCCGTCCATTCACTGGAACGAAAGCGTCCTGCTCGAAGAAGAGCGGCGCTTGCCTGAACGGCTTACAGACGAGCTGAAAGTCAGAGCGCTCCTGACGATCGGGGAACTGGAGAACGACGGGCGCTTCCACGTCAACGTCAAAGCTGAGGCCATGGCAAAAAGGCTGTCCGCTCTCGGCACAGGTCAGATACAAGCCACGTTCCGTCAATTCCCGGACGAAAATCACACCTCTGTCTTGCACGTCCTGATCAGCCACGCGATCCGCTTCGCTTCCAAAACCGCTGCCTGCTAACCAGGGCAGCTTTTTCTTTTCCCAAAACCGGCCAACAACCGCTCCACGCACGCAAAAAACCGCCCATACGAAACATATGAGCGGTCATGCACGCATTTCTGCTCTTTTTCGGCTTACTGGAGGGACAACACCTTGTTGATCTGCGGCAGCTCTTCAATCGCCGCTACAACTGTTGGCGTAATCTCTTCATCCGTGACGCAAACAAGCAGGGCGTTCTTCCCTTTTTGCTCGCGCGACACGTTCAGCTTGGAAATATTGATTTCGTGGTCAGCCAGTTTGCGGGATACGTCGTAAATGACCCCGGGATAGTCGGTATGGTGCACCAAAAGACCGTGACCGCCCGGCGGAATCCGACAGGCGCAGTAATTGATCTCACTGATGTACACCTCGCGCCAGTCCTGGGCGAACGTATATTTGTTCGCGCCCACGCGCAAATTCGCCAAATGGTTGGCGTATTCGCCAGAGCTGTTTTGCACGGAAACGCCGCTGCCCAGCCCTTCCAGAAGCAAGGATGCGATCTGCTCTTTGTTTTCATGGGCCAAAATGCTCAAGGTTGCCCCTGCAAGCTGCGGCTCCAGTCTGCTAATCAATTGGGCCAACTCACGAAGTCCAGCGTATTGGGTCATGTAATGCCCTCACTCTCCCAGTCAAGGTTATTCTTCATTTCGGAAGAATCCACTCTTCCGGCTCTTTGATGATGGAGGAATGGTTTTCGGAACGGTACCAGGCTGTCAGGCTTTCCCCGTCCTTTTTGTACACAATGCGGTAAATCGTATTGCCTTTTCCGCTTTTGGCAAAAGGGCTTTCATCGGCAGGAACAGCGGTCACGCCGCCCGGTTCAATCACGCCGCCTTTTTCCTTGATGACAGCCTGGATCGTCGCCATGTGCTCACTGCTCGTAGCCGACATTCCCATGTAAGCGAGAAACCCCAAGAGGAGTGCTCCCGCCAAAAACGAAACGATAATCACTTTGGATTTTTTCGTTGCATCCACCAAGCGCTTCCCCCGTATATTAATTCTCTTTATCTATCGAACGCACCTTGTCGATCGTTCCTCCGCCGAGACAAACTTCGCCATCGTAGAAGACGACGGCCTGTCCAGGAGTAACGGCTTTTTGCGGTTGAGCGAAAACGACCTCTATGGTGTTGCCTTCCTGCACGTGTACCGTCACTTGCTGATCCGGCTGACGATAACGGAACTTCGCGGTGCAGACAAACGATCCAGTTGGCTTGTTGGCGCTAACCCAGCTCACGTCTGTCGCCAAAAGACTGCTTGAGTACAGGCGGGGATGATCGGAGCCTTCCCCGACAATCAGTGCGTTGCGTTCCAGATCCTTGTCCACGACAAACCACGGTTGACCGCTCGTGCCGTGTCCGCCGCCGATTCCAAGCCCTTGGCGCTGACCGAGCGTGTAGTACATCAGTCCATCGTGCTGCCCGATCACGGTTCCCTCGACAGTCTCGATATTGCCGGGCTTCGCTGGCAAGTAGTTTTGCAAAAACTCGCGGAAGTTGCGTTCGCCAATGAAGCAAATCCCTGTGCTGTCCTTTTTCTTTGCGGTGTAAAGCCCTGCTTCCTCGGCAATTTTGCGCACCTCGGGCTTTGGCAAATGTCCGATGGGAAACATCGTTTTGGACAACTGCTCCTGGCCGAGCACGTTGAGGAAATACGTCTGGTCCTTGTTGTTGTCCGCGCCTCGGATCAGCTTGTACTCCCCGTCGATGAATTTCACCTGCGCATAGTGGCCTGTCGCGATGTAATCGGCTCCCAGGTCCATCACTTTTGCCAGCAGTTCGCCAAACTTGATTTCGCGGTTGCACATGACGTCCGGGTTCGGAGTGCGCCCGCGTTTATATTCATCCAAAAAATACTGGAATACTTTATCCATGTATTCTTTTTCAAAATTGACGGTGTAATATGGAATGCCGATCTGTTCACAGACGCGCCGGACATCCTGGAAGTCTTCTTCCGCCGTGCAGTGGCCGAATTCATCGGTATCATCCCAGTTTTTCATGAAGATGCCGATGACGTCATATCCCTGTTGCTTGAGCAGGTAAGCCGTCACGGAGGAGTCGACTCCGCCGGACATGCCGACAACGACGCGTGTGTCTTCTGGTCGTTTCATAGTCTTTCTCCTCTTGATTCAATTTGTTCTTCTACAGATTACCATGTTTCGCAAAACAATTCATGTTTTGTTGCACTTTTCCCCGCTCCATGCCAAAAACACCTGCCGCAACTCTTGTGGCAGGTGTCGATGCGAGATGATTTTCAGCTCACTGGGACGTCTCATCCTCGATTTCCGAACGGAAGCCTTCTGCACTTTCTGCACGACGCTCGTTCTTCGCCTCGATGTCCGCACGTTCCTTGGCGGAAATCTCCCCTGCGTGCGCAGCCAGATAGTCATTCGCCTCGTTGATATTTTCCTCTGTATTTCGCGCCATTTCTTGCAGCTTGGCAGCGTTGTCAGAGCGATCATCCGGTTTTGCCATCACAATTCCTCCTCTGGTTCCAACTAGATTCACTACCTGTACCATTGTTCTCCGTTCACGCCAGAAGTATGTATGATAAACTGGTAGCATCTGATTTTGGACGAAGAGGAGTTTGACCGATGGCTTCCCTTGATTTTCTGGAACGAAAGCTGTTAAAAATCATCGCGGAGACAGACCCGGTGCGGCTCAAGCGCCAATGGGTGAGCAGGCATGCCGAGCCGTTCCCCGAAATCGAGCAGCGCAAAAGGATCGCGCTATTGCTGCGCAGACTCGACAAGCTGCCTGCATCCAAGCGCGAGGAAGTGCGCGATTTGCTGAATCAGTTCAACTGGAACGGATAAGCCGGATAAACGACTAGCGAATAGACCCGCCGATGCGCCAATGCCCGTCCACTTTTTCCATCCGGCGAATATCGGCAATGGCATCGTGATTGAGCGGACCGTAAATATGCGGATAAAGCAGTCCGTCGCTCGCCTGCTCGTATTTGATCGGAGAAGCGGATTTGCTCTCGTCGACTACGAGGACGAACAACTCCCCTTCAAATGCGCCGTATACCCGGTCCGCTACCTTCCCCAACAGCTCGTCGCCTTTTGTGGCATGAATAAAACCTTCCTGCTCGTAGTCGCGGGGCAGGTAATGCTCCTTCTCTTTCCACTGTTCCCAGTAAGCTTTTGGCACCATGCAATAAATGATCGATTCCTGCATCGAAAGTATGTCTCCTTTTTCGCTTGCGCTTTATTTGTTTCCCATCGCTTTGTTGACATGCCGCATGGCTTTATCGAAAAACATCTGGTCAAATGCCCCTTGATCGAACTTCCATTCAATGAAGTTTTTCAATGAATGCAAATCCACCCACGCATCCTTCGCTTGCGGATTGCGGTTAGGCACTTCACCCGTAATTTCTCCCTCGTAAACCAGCTTGGCCATCTCGTTTGGGTGCATCCCGATTTGATAGGCGATCTGGTGCAGCGCTATTTTCATCGAACTCCCCCTGCTCGGTAAGTCAATCCATACGTACGCTCTATTCTGCCAGTCTTTTTTCCCCGTGCCAAGTCCCTCTTGCGCACAGAGACATGTTTTCCTCCTGGCGCCTGCTTTGGTAAAATAGCGGTAGAAAAACAGGTCATACAGCACCGGAGGCCGCTCCATCTATGGAAAACATCAAATCGGCACCGAAAAAGAAGCGGTTGCGCCGCATCTTCTTTTGGGCATTCCTGACGCTCCTTCTCTATATGTGGGTCGTCAACAGCTCTTTTTTGGCGAGTCCGCCTGACGGCTCTCCTTTTTTGCTGGCTCACCGCGGAGTGGCGCAAACCTTTCATATGGAAGGAATCACAAACGAAACGTGCACAGCCGAGCAAATTTACCCACCAGAACATCCTTACCTGGAAAATACGCTTCCTTCCATGCGCGCGGCTTTCGCAGCCGGAGCCGATGCCGTTGAACTCGATGTCCACTGGACGAAAGATTCTCAATTCGCCGTCTTTCACGACTGGACGCTCGGATGTCGCACCAATGGCGAAGGGGTGACGAGAGACTTCACCATGTCCGAGCTGAAAAAGCTGGACGTGGGCTACAACTACACGGCAGACGGCGGGCGCACGTATCCTTTTCGCGGCAAAGGTGTCGGACTGATGCCTTCTCTCGACGAGGTTCTGACGGAATTTCCGACGGAGTCATTGTTGATCCACATCAAAAGCCACGATCCAAACGAAGGCAAAGCGCTTGCCGCCTTTTTGCAGCCCTTGCCGAAAGAACGGCTGGCGAAGCTCGCTGTATACGGCGGCGACGAGCCTGTTGCCACGCTGAAGCAAGCAATGCCGGAGCTGCGCGTCATGTCGATGAGCACGATGAAAAGCTGCCTGATTCCTTACATCGCTGTCGGCTGGTCCGGATACGTTCCGGACGCCTGCGCCGGGACCCAGCTGCATATTCCCGATCAAATCGCTCCCTGGCTGTGGGGTTGGCCTAATCGCTTCATGGAAAGAATGGAAGCAGCGGATACTCGCGTCATCCTGGTGGCAGGAAGCGGCGACTTCTCCCAAGGCTTCGATACCCCGGCCGATTTGAACCGGGTTCCCGAGAAGTTCAACGGAGGAATCTGGACAAATCGGATTGATCGCATCGGACCGCTTTTGCATAAAAAAAGCGAAACAAAGTGAAACTGTCTCCAGACATATGCGTATATACGAATACGCAGCCGAATCTGACAAGACAATTGGGAGTGATGGGGATGTTCAAAAAGCTTTTGAAAAATTTACTGGGTAATCACTCGAATGCTTCCCACAAATACCGGAAATACAGCAGCAGCGACCGCAAATACCGGAAAGGTTACGGGTCCAGCCACAGGGGGCACGGACACTCTCATTACGGCAGTTCCCACTACAAAAGAAAACATTCCAGCAGGAGCTTTTTCAGCAGCTAAACGACCTGCTCTTGGTACGCAAAAACACTCTGCCAGCTTCTGCAGCAGAGTGTTTCTTGTTTACGTATGCTACAATATGGAAAAGGAGCGTGCTGAAATGAACCCTTCCAAATCGTTTTATTATACCGTTGATCACTCCATGGTAGATGAATACAAAAAAATGCTCGATTTGATGAAAATCCCCTACACGATTGAAGCGCCAGTCGCTTTGCTCAAGGAAGGGGCCAATCAGTATTCCTTTGTGTTCCCGGATATGTCCGGCCGTTTGTATCAAATGGTAAGCAAGCTCTTTCAAGGGGAAGGCAAGCCCTATCCGCAATAATCGATGGCCTCGGGCAAAAAAAGGGACCCATTTCTGGGCCGAAGATAGGAAGTGGAGAGAATGCATGCTATGTAATATATACTAACATGAAACGAGTGATTGTCAACTTGTTTTGTCATTTTTCTGAGTTTTTATGTTAGTTTTTCTTACACCATTTCTTTCCGTTATCATTCTCTATCTGTTCGCACGCAAAAAGGAGGGACTTCGCGCCCCTCCTTTTCTTGTTTTTTCGGTCGTTTCGTTTATCCAAGAACGTTCACGATCTGCTCCAAACCGATCCACTCGCTTCTCGCTTCATTGACCAGTTGAACCTTGCGTGCCTTGGGGTCAACCCACTTGACTACGCCCCACATGCTGTGCGTATTCCCGCGCTCGCCATCCATGGACACCCACCAGCTGACTGTCACGCCATAATCTTCCCTGCCGGAATCACGGAGCATGTACAAAAACGATTCACGCTCCTGCTTTGTGATCACTGGCTGAGCCATGTCTTGCGGAAAAAGCTGACGTCCTCCGCCGTTACGAATACCGCTCATCACTTGATTTCACCCACCCTAGCCTGTACAAATCGTTTACTGCCCGTCTCATTTGACGATTGGACGCGATCGTATGAATCTCTGTTCCATTTTCCAGCATTCTGTAGACGCGAAGATGTACGGCTGTAAGCACGGGAACCCGCTGCATCTCCTTGTTCACAGGAACGAGAATGGTCTCCAGCATAAACATCACCCTCGAACGTACGTTTGCTTCATTATATACGAACAATATGCGAACAGGCAATATGAAAAAGCAGAATCTTCCTGCTTTCTACTGGGCGACTTCCTTCCCGATTGGTTGCGGCCGCTTTTCCACCACATCCAAAAACTTGCCGAACGTAGAGGCGAGCGTCTGCTGAAACAGCATCCCGAGCACGACAGGCAGGGCCACTGTAGCAGGGAAATACGTAATCGCCATAACCGCTCCGGCACTAATATTGCGCATCCCGCTATTAAAAGTCAGCGCGACGATTACGTCCCGTTCCCAGCCAAACAGTCTTGCCATCCACCAGCCTAGCAAGTAACCGAGAATGGCGAGCAAAAGCACCAACACAGCCATCCCGAACAGCTTGGCGTCCCATGCCTGGAAATAATTCGACACCATCGAGCTGTTAATCGCGACGACCACACCCATGCCCAGTTTGGAAAACGGAGAAAGCTTGGGAGCCAGCGTCTGTTTTACTCTCCCCCGCGACAGATGATGCAACAGCATACCGGCAAGCGACGGCAGCACGATCATGAAAAAGAGTCCCTGCATCATGTCCCATGTATCCATCTCTACTTTCGCCCCGAGCAACACGTACATGCCGAAAGGAACCACAAGCGGCGAAATCATCGTGTCGAGCAAAATAATCGACAGCGTCAGCGCGACGTTTCCCATGTAAATCGAAGACCACAAAAAACTGGAGATGCCCGTCGGAATGAGCGCCGCCAGCAAAAAGCCGGTAATGACATGGACATCGTCGGGATAGAACAGATGCGCCACTCCCCAGGCAATGAACGGCATGATGACATGCAAAATCATCAAATTGACCAGCAGCGGCAACGGACGTGCCAGCACTTTGGCAAACTCCTTGAACCCAGATCCCAGGCTCCCTGCAAAGGTCATAAAAGCGAAAACCCACGGAGACAAAAACGCGAACGGCTGCAGGTGCGATCCCGCAAGCACGCCAATCGCCACACTGCTCGGGGTCAACAACGGCATGATTTTTTCCAGCGACTTGTTTACTTTTGCGAATACATCCATTTCCTGCACCTCATTTGCTTTTGCGAACGCCTGATGAAAACCCATCTTTCTATATTACGTACTGGACAACTTTATTTCTAGAGAAAATGACGGGCGCCGCACTTTGACGGGCAAACAAAGGCACACTTGCATACTTTTTGGCGAACGGGTAAAGCCTAAGCTTTAGAAAGGAGGTATTTTTATGAACGGCATGGATTGGGTAGAATTTATCCGAAAAACCGAAGATAAAATGTTTCACCTCCATCGGGCGATTGATGGGATTTGTAACGAACCGGATTATAAAGAATCCGTCTCCGCTCTGACCGAAGTGGTCAGAGATTATCAAGTATTGGTTGAAAAAGCAAAAAGCGAGCTGCGTGGCATCGACTTGCATCGTGATCGTGGCGAACGCGATCGCGACCATCACGATCATGACCGTTACTAGAAGAAACTCAACTCCCCAATCGGGAGTTTTTCTTTTTTTACACGAAGCAAAAAACCTCAATCCATCCGCTTGCGATGGTGAGGTCTTCGTCCCAGTTACCCTTTCATTTTCTTTTCCAGCTCTTTTGCAGCTTTTTTCTTCTGGCACGCCTCTTTTACATCCGTCGGCCATGGCGTACCGCTCATCGATTGCAAGTCCATAAACAGTTTCTTATCAGAAGTGACGTGAACTTTCGAATCGGGAAATGCCGTTTTCAGCTTGCCCGCCACTTCTTTTTCAATCGATTGCAGTTTAAAGCGATTGAAGTTGCTAACCTTGATGGCGAGGTTCAAATCGTTGTCAATCTGGACAGCAACCACTTCATCGATCCCATCCACTTTAGCGGCAATCGCTTTCGCCTGCTCTTCCCACTCCGCATGCCGGACAGGCACAGGTGTGCACAACGGCTCTGCCTTGTTCTGTTGCTGTGTCTGCGCATTGTTTTTCCCCGAGCATCCTGTCATGACCAGCGCGATCGCCAAAATTGCCAGTATCGTACGCATGCAAACACCTCCTGACAAGTTATCCTTACTTTAGGATGACCGGAAATGGAGCATGTATGAGTGCGGGTTCTTTCCAATATAGAGACGCAGGAGACCGATTTGACCGTCCAGGACTATGTAACTATTTATCCCCGCCTGCGATTTTGGCATAAAAAAATGCGGCGGCTCATCTGCATTATTGAGCCGCCGCAGACCCCAAGAACATTGCGAGTCCTCCAATAGGATATACCAAATATGGCTTTGTAAGCGATAGGAGATCACTGGATGGCTTTTGGTGAACAAAAAAAAATCCCAGCCGCTGCTTCCGGCCGGGGCGTACGGGGTAGTACGCATATGTCATACGTGAATGATTTCATGATATAGGACAATAGAACTCGCAACAACCATCACTTTTAGGTAATAATACCTATGAATGGAACAAAAAAATAGCGCCGACCTATCTGCCTGAATTAAGTCGAACGCATTCAATCCCCAAGTTGGATTATACTAGCTAGCTTGGATTACTTTTCTATTATCTACGGAATTGGTCGATCATACCATGCGAAAATTATGGTAACAAACGCAATACTTTCCGCTTGATTTTGTTTCGTGTCGCTTTGAATCGTAGCGCTTTTCCAATATTTTCGGCAAAGATGCTTTTATGGTATGCTAGTTTTGCCATAAAAAGGAGTGAGACGATGAATCGCGATCAATGGACAGCTGTAGATGAATATTTTACGACGAAACTGGTTTCAGCAGATCCTGTACTGGACGCCGTTTTGGAACACAACGCAGCATCTGGCCTTCCGCCAATCGACGTGGCCCCCAACCAGGGGAAGTTCCTGCACTTGCTCGCCCAGATTCAAGGGGCACGCTCCATTCTGGAGATTGGTACACTCGGTGGCTACAGCACGATTTGGCTCGCTCGCGCCTTGCCTCAAGACGGCCGCCTGATCACGCTCGAAGCCGCACCGAAGCATGCAGAGGTAGCAAAAGCGAACATTGCTCGTGCCGGACTCGAATCGCTGGTGGAAATCCGCCTTGGCGACGCTCTGGACAGCCTCTCCGCTCTCGATCGCGAAAATCAAGGACCGTTCGACCTGATCTTTATTGATGCAGACAAGAAGAACAACCCGGACTACTTCCGCTATGCGCTCAAATTCTCGCGCAAAGGCAGTGTGATCATCACGGATAATGTCGTGAGAAAAGGTGCGGTCATCGACGAAACGAGCACCGATCCTAACATCCTCGGCGTTCGCCAGTTCGCCGATCTCGTTGCCGCAGAGCCAAGAGTGAGTGCGACTGCCATTCAAACAGTCGGCAGCAAAGGCTACGACGGTTTTGCCATCGCCCTGGTGACAGCAGATCCTAACTAACACACATCTCCCAATAAAAACCCGTCCGATGCTGAGCGCACAGACGGGTTTCGTTCATTGCAGACCGATTTGGGATTTGACTTGCAGTTTGCCATCCAGGAATGCCAAACTGGCACTGCTTCCGAGCGTTTCTCCTTCATACATGTAGACGACAGCATGATGCTGCTCCCCTTTGTTCCCTGCTTCCGACAGCAGCTCGCCTTCTCCCCCAATGATCCCCGTTGCTTCCTCATACGTCATGCCGTTTTCGATCTTGTCAAAGGCAGCCTTGGAAATCTTCGTTTTTTCATTGGCAGCAGAAGCCGACGCTGCATTGGTCGGCGAGGAAGTTTCCGAAGAACTTGCCTGTGTTCCCGCAGCGGGTGTTTCTGCTGGTGCAGCGGCAGTCGAAGTCGCATTGGTCGGTGCGGAACTTTCAGAAGAGCTTGCCTGCGTTCCCGCAGTTGGCGTTTCCGCTGGTGCAGAAGCGCAACCTGTCAGTCCCAGTCCGATACTGAGTAGCAATGCACATATTTTTTTCACGGTAACCAATCCCCCTTTTCATCTCTACACCTTAATCCAAAATATTACCAGTTTCATGAGAATATTTTCCTAATTGGCGACCTTTTTCCAAGCAGAGACAAGCAGGGAATACAATCGGAATAATTGTTGACAAAAATTTATTTTTGTGTTATATTAAAATATTTAATCATTTACATCAGCTTTTAAACCTTTCATACTATTCTTTACGCAAGGGACAGCGAAGAACTGGATGAAAGGATGTGCTGTAATGAACACATTGCCATGTCAGGGCTGCAAAGGCTTATGCTGTGGCCCGGTACCCATCACTGACAAGGAACGAAAGCTCATACATAAAAAGCTGAAAGCCATGCCGAAAAAGCTCCGCGAAGGCTTGGCGCATCAGCAGCGCTTTCCCGGCACCTGCATTTTCTACGACGTCAATCACGATCGTTGCGGCATTCATTCGTTTCGTCCAGACGTTTGCCGCCTGTTTGGCTATCACGAAGACCTCGTCTGTTTTCGCAAACCGGAACTGGCGACAAAAGGGAAAGCGCCGATCAAAGAACGACATGTCGGCTACCTCTCGATCGATTTTACGTGGAAAGATTTTCAGTGACGTATCTAGGCTGGACGTAAGGTGACACGGCGCAGGGATTGCAAGCATGGAAGTGCCAGGAAATATTCGGGAGGTGCCAGTCAAATGGAACCGTTCATCGGGTTTGTCATTCTCGCCTTTCTTGCCATCCTGCTGTTTCTCGTACTGGAAAGGCTGGTCGAACGCGCCGTGCATCCCCAGCATTTTTGGGCGGGTGCGATCATGAAAACGGTCATTTTCTTGTTGATTTGTGCAGGCGTCTATTTGTCGCTGCCTTGGTTTAGCGACCTGTTCTCATCCTGATTGGCAAGTCCAACCAAAAACCCGCCCTTTGCACAGGACGGGTTTGGATCGCAAGCAGACCATGTCGGGCTTGCCTGCTGCTTTTTAGGAAGCTGCTTTTATTTCCAATGCTGCTGAATGTACGCATCGCGGCCGGACTTTTCCCGGTCTTCCTTGTAATGCTTCGGGTTTTTCTTGTGGTAGCCTTGGTGATATTCTTCGGCGGGATAAAAAACGGACGCAGGCAAAATATCCGTGACGATTGGCTTGGAGAAGCGACCGCTCGCCGCCAGCGCTTGTTTCGATGCGACCGCAAGCTCATGCTGCTTTTCGTTATGGGTAAAAATCGCGGTGCGATATTGGCTGCCCCGATCGTGAAACTGTCCATCCGGGTCAGTCGGATCGATTTGCTGCCAAAACAGCTCCAGCAGTCTTTCATATGGAAACAACTCGGGATCGAACGTAATCTCGACCGCTTCCCAGTGTCCGGTTTCGCCTGTTTTTACTTGTTCATAGGTCGGGTTTTCCACCGTTCCCCCGGTATACCCGGAGATGATGCCTCCGATGCCCGGCAGCTCATCAAACGGTGTCACCATGCACCAGAAGCATCCGCCCGCAAATGTCGCTTTTTCCATCTGTATTTCCTCCAGTCCCAGCTACAGGTAATCTCCATGTTCTGCTCTCATTCATTGTACAAGAGCTTTCGGCTCGCTTCTAGGAAAAAGTGGGCAACAAATCTGCTCGTCCATAGAATCTCGTGAAGCCAATGCCCTCAGGATGTTTTATAATATCTGAGTAAAGCCATAGACAATTAGCTGTTAGGAGGACCATCCATGTTCCAAGTCGAAAAATTTCAAGGAAATAGAGAAGAGCAATACGAACTGGTCATCAAGCAGTTGGAAGCCTTGCTCGCTGGCGAGTCCAATCAGGTTGCCAATCTGGCCAATGCCGCAGCGCTGCTGAACCAGTTTTTTGAGGAAGTCAACTGGGTGGGCTTTTATCTGAACGACGGAAATGAACTCGTGCTCGGTCCGTTCCAAGGACTGCCTGCATGCGTGCGCATCCCGTTCGGAAAAGGCGTATGCGGCACCGCCGCGCAGAAGCAGGAAACGATTCGCGTAGAGGATGTGCACTTGTTTCCAGGGCATATCGCGTGCGATGCAGCTTCCGAGTCGGAGATCGTCGTCCCGATCGTAAAAGACGGACAACTGCTCGGCGTCCTCGACATCGACAGCCCGCGCAAAAACCGTTTTGACGAAATCGATCAAGCTTATTTGGAAAAGTTCGTCCAGGCGCTCGTGCGTTTTTTGTGATCGCGCCTTCTTTTCCACGCGAAAAAAGAGCAGGCTTCCTTCTGCTCTTTTTTTCATGGCGATTTGTTATTTTCGGTAGTAGTGCTTGGCCCATTCGTTTTGGATTTGCTTTTTTGACTTTGCTCTCACCCGCGGCACCTGGCTCGTTTCCCATTCGCGGATGGCAGCCGCAAGAGTTCGGTAGAAGCGAAAATCGTTGATGTCCCAGGAGCAAAACAGTTTGCGGTACATCGCGCCGACAGAAATGCCTTTCTGGTATCCCGCATCACTTGCGCAAATGCTCCGACAGCTGCGCAAGCTTTTCGTTATACTCGCGGTCCAGCCGGATTTTTGTCTTCATGAAGTGAATGGCCTTCACAATTAGATAGATAGCAAGTCCATACAGCAAAAGCATGGGCAAAAAAACGAGCACTTGCGTAAGCAGAGTGCCCCATTCTAAAGAAACAGCGCCAAAATCGAGCACATTTCTCGTCTCCTTTCTCCCCTTTTTGCGTTTTCCGTCGCACATCGTTGGATGCAAAGCGTAAAGAAGTTCTTTTTATATTACCACCATCTTCCACGTTTTCAAAATAAACAGACCGCGATAAGCAAAAGGAAGCTTTTTATGATCATCATGAAAATATTTCGCTGTCGCTGGAAAATAGAGGTGATTTTCGATCGTTCTTGTTGTAATATTATCCCAACTCCAAATCAACTGACAAAGGAATGATGCAGACGCCATTCGCTCTGCTGCTACTAGGCGTTCTTTTGCCTTCCCGGCTGACAGCCACACTACTTCGGATGTAAAAAGGAGACTGCCATGTCCAATCCATTGACCAGTCAACACTTGACTCTCACCAAACTGGCTCCGCCCGACTGGGAATTGATTCGCTCCATCTACACCAATCCGGTCCTCATGCAGCATATCGGCTCCCCTATGAGCGAGGAAGCGATCCGAAGCAACTTTGCGAAAGAGTTGGCTCCGTGGACTCTCGACTCCACCCACTGGCTCACCTGGATCATTCGCGAAACAGACACCGGAAACGACGTTGGCTTGATCAGCATCTGCACCCGTGATCGTGACGTGCTCACTGCGGAAGTAGGCTTTATTATTTTGGATACGCACAAAGGCAAAGGCTATGCAACCGAAGCGCTTGCTTTTGTCCTAGACCACGCTGCTCATGCATATGGCTTCCGAAAATTCACAGCTGTTTGTTCCGAAGAACACGCAGCTTCCAGAAAGGTGTTGGAAAAGGCGGGAATGAAGCTGGATAAAATCGTGCCGGAACATACTGAAATTGCTGGCACCATGGTGAATGACTGTTTTTATTCGTTGGAAAAATGAATGGTTGTTACAAAGATAACGGCCCCGTTCGCATAAGGAGAGGTACTAATGAAGCTCTGGCAACAAATGATCATCGTCATTGGCTTACTGCTATTTGGCAGCCTGCCTGTCTTCGCTGCATTCGAAAACGAGCCAGCAGACAGGAGTGCGTACGAAAGCTATCGTCCATATGAATCTTCCGCAAATGCACAAAAATTCCTTGCCCATACCGTGAAACATCTGTCTGAGGGAACCATGGGCGGCAGCATCCCTTTACAGACGACGCGCGACGAGCTGCAAGCAAACTATGGTTTGCAGGAAAGCGAAATCGTATCGCCAGTCCCGAACGCCCATTTTTTTGAGCGGGACGGCTACCGTTACTTCCTCAATCGCATCAATGGCGAATCGACTGTCATGGTCATCCAAGCTCCCTTTGCCCCGCTGACAAAAGAGGAAATTTTTGAAGTGGTTGGCGATCAGCCTTGGTATGGCGGCAAAAGGCAACACCAGATCATTTACAAGCTGGATCGCTACATGCTCATATTTACCCACACGGATTCCAAGGAGCAAGTCTACTATAATAGCGTTATGATCAGTCCTCTGGACCCTACCAAAAAATAAGCATAAAGCGTGACCAACCCCCGTGCTGTTGACGGGGGTTTCTTGTACTTTACATTTGTGTCCACGCACGCCGCCCCATCCATCTGATGCTTGTATAGCCTGCAAACACTCAGTAAAGATGACCACGGTCATGTGTTGATTCAGCTCTCCGCTTCCCATTCTCGCTTAAACGCAATTGCCTTGCTCTATTTCTTTAATCGGTTCGGGACTGTTTCAGGTTCACCCCACCACGAACCGATTGGACGGGCGCGGCACGCCCAGATGCTCACGCAGCGTACTTCCGCTGTACTCCGTGCGAAAAATGCCACGATTTTGCAGTTCGGGGATGACAAAATGAACGAGATCGTGCAGCGATTGCGGCAGCAGGTGCGGAATGAAAGTGAATCCGTCCGCAGCATCGTTCGTCAGCCATTCTTCCAAGCGATCGGCAATTTGCGCTGGAGTGCCTGTGATCGAAAAATGCCCGCTCTGCTGCCTCACATGCTCGTACAACTGGCGAATCGTAACCAAACCGAGCTGATCCGCTGTTTGCTTCCACTGTCTGTACGAAGCCATGCCAGCGTCAGCCAGATCCGGTTCGGGAAGCGGATCGTCGAGCGAGTACCCAGAGATGTCGAGTCCAAGCGAGGATGAAACGATATCCTTGCGCGCCTCCGGAAGCAACAAACGCTCCTGATGCTCCCGCTTCTCCTTCGCCTCGGCTTCCGTTGCGCCGACCACCACATTCAAGCCCGGCATCAGCAGCAAATCAGACGTTGCCCGGCCGTATTTGGCCAAGCGCCGTTTCAGGTCGAAATAAAAAGCTTGTGCTTCCGGCAAGGTGCGTAAAGCGGTGAACACGACGTCCGCCTGCTGGGCCGCCCGTTCCCTGAAAGTATCAGACCGTCCGGCTTGGATAATGACGGGATGACCCTGAATCGGCCTTGCCACATTCAGCGGCCCGCGCACGGAAAACCACGCCCCTTCATGATGCAACGTGTGAATTTTGGCAGGATCGGCAAAATCGCCCGTTTCCCGGTCAATCTTGATCGCATCGTCCTCCCAGCTGTCCCACAGCGCCTTAACCACATCAAGAAATTCCTCAGAATGCGCATGCCGCTGCTCGTGCAACGGACGGTGATCGTTGCGAAAGTTGTGCGCATCCAGATCGCCGATCGAGGTGACGACGTTCCAGGAAGCGCGGCCGCCGCTCAGATGATCGAGCGTCGCCAGCATGCGCGCGACATGAAACGGTTCATGGTAGGTCGTCGATATCGTCGCGGACAAACCGATATGCGAGGTCGCCCCTGCAAGAGCAGACAGCAACGTCACAGGCTCGGGCCAAATGTTAATCCCCCGGCGAAGTTCTTCCGGGCTGTTTGCTGATATCGTATATTTATCCGGTTGAAAAATATAATCGAGCTTGCCTTCCTCTGCCGTTCGCGCCAGCTCGCGATAAAAGGCAAAGTCCAGTATCCGTTCCGGCTGCGCCGTCTGATCCCGCCATCCCCCGCCAGACGAACCCGGCGTTATAAGCAAGGTAGACAGCTTCAACTGCTTTTTACAATGGAGCATGATCGGCCCACTCCTGTCGTTGGTAAATGGGATAGTAGACGGTCAACCTGGTCCAGCTGCCATTCCAATGTGATCGCTTCATAGGAAGCCCAGCGATGCTCAAGCACATGCACCTGGCCCCTCCGTACTGCTTCATGGTTTTTCCAGCCTTTCGTACGCTGCAATTCGTCGAACCATTCCTGAAATTGTTGTTCTCTCCCGCGGATGACGATCAGCTTATCTGCCTGCAAATCCGCGAATCGAGCAAAGTCAATCGGCACTCGGCGAATGTGTTCATCCTGCTGGACGTGGTTCACCAGCAAGCTTGGAGCAGAAAACCCGAGCACCTCGTAGACGGTCGGAAAAAAACGCGGGGCGTGCAGCCACACCTTGCCATTGTCTATGCGCAGAACAGCAGCCGTTATTTCCGGAGCGACCAATGGACGCACTCGCTTCTGAACAACCTTTTTCTTCAACTCGTAGCGCTCCAGCCACTGGTTGGCTTCCGCCTCTTTGCCGAGCACCCGGGCGATTCGCTGAAGGCGCTCGAACGGCCGTTCGTCCCAAGGTACGACGATAACAGGTGCCAGTCGGGAAATGACGGAAAACTCCGAGCTTACCATAAAATCTGAAGCCACGATCAAATCCGGCTGCAGAGGTTCAATTCTCGCCAGCTCCACTTGGTTGTCGCCGATACTCTTGATACTGCTCGCGATTTCCCGAAGCGAATCGAGCGAAATGTCGAGCGCGCCAATCGGCTTAACGCCAAGCGCCAGCATGTCCCCAACATAGTGCGGCGTGACGATTTTCGTATCGCAGCCACGACTGCACGCATATTGTTTCGGGGGAAGGCCGACGATTTGTTTGAATCGCCGATTGAAATAATGCGTGTCTTTGAACCCGCTGTTGCGCGAGATGGTATGCAGCAGCTCGCCACCGATAAGGAGTTCCTCCTTCGACCGATTGATCCGATAGGTGGTCAAGTAATCGATCGGGCTTTTTCCCGTCGTCCTTTTGAACAAACGGGTATACTGGCGAACACCGAGATTCGCTTGCTTCGCCAATTGCTGCACGGTCAGTTCATCGGCATAATGATCGTGCAAATATGCAATCGAACGCTCGATTGCAGCGGCCGAGTTCTCCTCCGCATCGACCGTTCGCGTTTGCTCCAAAAGGAAGCACAGCAACTGCTGAAAGGCGATCTGCATTTTGAATTGCTCGATATCATCCTCCGCCGGCCAACGCCGCAGCAAAGCTTGACAGTCGACGAGCACGCGATGAGCCGGCTTCATGTTGAAAACGTGATCGAAACGGAACCGGAACGTTTCCCCGCCCTTATTCCCTTTACTGCGCTCCACTGTCCGAAATAACAGGCGGTACAGCCGCAGCTCCTTTTGCCCCGTATTAGCTATTTCGCAAAAGGTTGCAGGCTCCACCATCCAGCAGGCTCCCTTGGCAATCTGCTCAGCGTTTTCCTGAAGCCAGAGCTTGCCTTGTCCATCTGCCACAGCCATAAAACTAAAGCTGCTTTCCGCCCGAAACCGCCTAGTATCCTTCGCAAGTACGCAAACTTTTTCGACCTCTTCAAGTACGAACAAGGGGAACTGATTCCTCGTGTTTTCATCCGATGCGTTTCCCATGTCCGAACCCCCTTTCGCTTTCGTGCTTATTTCAGCAAGAGCCTTTCCACTTCATCAAACGCCCAATCCAACGTGCTGGCATCGGCTATAGATAACCGTTTGTCAATCACATACACCTGGTTATTTTGAACGGCGGGCAAGTTTTTCCAAACAGCACCTTTCTTCGCGTCTTCAAACGTCTGTTGCGATTCCTCGTCATTCACGATGACGAAAATACGATCTGCCGCAAACTCCGGCAACACCTCCTCCGCCAGCGGTACAACTCCCTTGAAATTCTCTTGCTGCTCCAATTCCTGCAGCTTTTTCGGCGGAATCAGGCCCAGCACCTGATAGACGGTCGGAAACGTGCTTGTCCGGTATGTATAGATTTGCTTTAAGGCAAATTGAATGACGACACCTGTTTCCCCTTGCTTGAACATTGGCTTGACTTTGTCCTGCAGCTGTTTGGCTTTCGTTTCATAGCGCTCGATCCATGCCTTCTCCTCCTGCTCCTTTCCCAAAATGTCTGCGGCGAGATGCAGCGATTCAAATGCGTCCCCGAAGAAAGGGACCGCCACGACTGGCGCGATTTTGCTGTAGGCTTCGATTTCTTCTGGCGCCATGCGGGCGGAGACGAGAATCAAGTCGGGATTTAGCGCCAATACGGCTTCCTTGCTCGCTGTGTCCACAGCGATGTTGGCAATGCCTTGCTTCTCCTCGGCAGAAAAAAATCGCAGTAACTGGTCTGTCGCTCCGATCGGTTTTTGCCCGAGGGCCAACATTTCGCCGACAAAGGCCAAAGCGACCACCCTTTGGGGCCGAACGGGAATCACCACTTCCCGATTCAACGAATCTTTAAACGTTCTCATTTCTCCTTTTTCCGCCTCGGAAGCGGACTGCGCGCTTGAACTCAAGCTTTGCGCTGCCCCAGACTGAGAACTTCTGTTACCATCTGCATTGCTTCCGCAAGCGGACAGTACAACTGTTAGGCTCAAAAGCAAAGCGGCCGCACCGATCATTGTCTTGTAACGAAACAACTACAACCCCTCCGATAATATTGATTATCATTTTCACTTGGCTATTATAATCGGATAACAAAGGCTATTCAATGGAGGAACAGGACTTGTTTCGATTAAACAATTGCGACATGCAATTGGCGCTACCAGGGCGACGTCCCAGTCACTAGCTCCAGTTGCCCATCAATCACCTGCCCCTCTCCTGCTCTGGTGAGACGAAAACATATCATCGTTTTCCCATTTGAGCACTGCCTTCGTCACTCGGGATTTGAACCGTAACCCCAATCACGCAGAAGCGAACCGCGCCAACCCAGTCGCCGACCGATTTATCCAGCGGTTTGCCTACGAAAAGAGCAAGCACCCCTGAAAGGAAGGCACTTGCTCTGATTCAACTGCCTATTTTTTCGCTCCCGTGCTCACCAACCAGTCCGCCAGCTCTTCCGTTTGCGACAAGGTGGCGATCGGGTCGAAATACCATGATTTCGCTTTTTTCCAAATGTAGACGCGATCGTTTTTCACAGCGTCGAGCGTGCGCCAGATCGGATCGGCTTTCAGATCAGCCATCGTCCGCTCTTCGGAGGTCAAGATGATATAGTCACCCGCGTAGGTCGGCAACCTCTCGCTGGAAACTTCCACTTCCTGCTTCTCCATAATCTCCTTGGCGATGGCAGCCGGAGGTTTCAAGCCGAGCCCGCCATAGACGGCTTGGCCGCCGCGTCCGAAGTTGTCGCCGAAGACGCCTGTTTGCTTGCCCCAATCTTGCATGATGGAAACGGTGGCATCTGCCGGAACGACTTTGGCTATCTTTTCCCGCGCCTGCGCGATTCGCTGGTCATACTCCGTGAGCCATGCCTTTGCTTCCGCCTCTTTGCCCAACAACTGTCCGACAAACGTAATCTCTTCGTGCACATTTTTCAGCTGTCCAAACGGAACGACAACCGTCGGCGCGATTTTCTGGTACTGCTCAAAAGCGGCCTTGTTTCCGGTGAAGATCAAGTCAGGTTGAAGTTCCAGCATTTTCTCCAGGGAAATATTTTCGTAATCCCCGATGTTCTCCACTCCGACAAGGGACTCCGCAAAGTACGGGTTTTTCAAATTCAGCTCCGGCGTGCCGATCGGCTTGAACTGCAAGGCTATGAAGCTGCCGAGGTACAAATCGACGATCACTCGCTTCGGCGCTGAAGGAATCTCAATCTCTCCTTTGATCGTTTTCATGATGCGCACCTGTTTTTGGCTATCTGCGCTCGCGGCACTTTGCTCTTTGACCGCAACCGCTTGCGGATTGCCGGAAGCAGCGCCTGCCCCGCCACCAGTACCTGCACCGCATGCGCTCAACACCAGGGCGAAGCAGACCAGCATCGTCGCGACGATTGACAACTTGCGACTGTTCATCGATGTTTCATTCCTTCCTTTATATCGATAATGATTCTCATAACCACTATCAATATAACGGCGGACGGAAAGCGGAACAATGGACGAACGGCGCAAAGCGTATGGACAAATTTCCGTCCCGAGCGCTTCCCCCTGTTTTTTGAAGCGGATCGGCGACATCCCCACGTATTTCGCAAACAGTCGCGAAAAATAAAAGCGATCGGCGTAGCCGACTTTTTCGGCAATTTCCTGCACAGTGGCATCCGAATGCAGCAAAAACGCTTTGGCTTGCTCCATCCTGACCTGGATCACAAACTCCATCAAGCTGTGCCCCGTCTGTTTTTTAAACAGCTTGGACAGATGCTTGGCGCTATAGCCGAAGCGCTGCGAGATCGTCTCCACTGACAGAGGCTCCGCGTACTTGTCTTGTATGTATAAAATCGCTTGCTCGACAACAGAAAGCGCCCCCGTCTTCCCGTCCTGCTCCTGGAGCTGCTGCAAAATCTGGTGCACCCACAGCTGAAACAGCGTTTTGACGTGAAATCGCTGCAAAGGTGTGGACGACTGCCATTCCTCGTACATGGCGACAAGCAAGTCTAGCAGTTCGAGCGGGGCTTTCGGCTTGACTTCGTACGTGCGAGCGAAAGGATTGGCTGTCTCAAGCAGGACGCGAAGCTCTTTTCGCCAAGGCAGAAACACTTTTGCCTGATAGAGGATCAAATAAAAGACGACGGCATCGTCCAGGCAATAAATCTCCACCCGCGAGCCTTTTCCGCTGTGCAAGACGTGGAAAGGACGGGCGTCGTAAAAACGCCCATCCAAGTAGACATGGGCGTGCCCGATCGTCGTGTACAAAAATGCGCTGGCTGGCAAGCGGTAGGAAAACGGGGCTTCATCGCCTCGCAGACGATGCTGCCGAACATCGATCATTTTGATTGTCGCCTGGTTCCACAAGGCGATGTACTGTTCCAGTTGCAGATGAATCTCCCCCTCTTTTTTCCAGCAGACTGGACTGTTCTCTACAACACTCTATCGATAACCATTCTCACTGTCAATTCACGCATCGCACTAAAGGGCCATGAATGCTGCGTGAACGGCAAGCGGCTCTATCCCCTTTTCTTTTCTGGAAAAACAGCGACACGTTTCTCACAAAAAAAAGAGAGATTCGCAATCGAACCTCTCTTCATGAACAGTTCCTAGGAGACGCTGGCTGGCTGACCTCCGCGATGCTTGGCAAACACGAGCAAAGCAACGCACGCCAGCGACAGCGAGCAAACGAGATACGGAATGGACATCTGCCAGCTGTACAGCATCGTCCCCGCCAGCGGGCCGACAAACGAGCCGACACCCTGCGCCGCCCCTGTGTAAGAAGCCACAGCCGACTGTTCTTCCGCCGAAACGGCCAGAGACGCTGCCGTAATATAGCCGGGCAATGTAAATCCGATCCCGATTCCGTGGAAAAGAAAAGCGACGATGTACCAGGCCGGAGCGAGCATAAACAAAGTAAAGGCGACAAACAGCGAGCTCAACCCGATTTTCAGCAGGCGGGCGGGCTGCCATCTGAGATAACGCCCAACCAAAAGCTGCACGACAACGACAATCACACCCGCAACAGACAGGCCGACACCGATCGATTGCGCCGCTGCCTTATCGCTTAATTGAAGCTGATCTTGCATGTAAATCCCGCACGTTACTTGCAGCATGATCATGACGGTGGACAGCAACAGGCCGATCAAGATGTACAAGCGAATGCGCGGATCGGTCATCGAGAGCTTGACCGCTGCTTTCTTCACCTGACCGCCCTTGCTATCCGGCAAAATGATCCCGCTCAAAATAGCGACAGCGACAAGCAACGCGGTCGATACATACATCGGGGAAGTGAACCCGATCGGCGTCAAAGCCGCCCCGAGAGCTGGCCCGAGAACAAAGCCCATCCCGCTCGCCCCTCCGAATAACGCCATGCCGGAAGCGCGATTTTGCGCGGTCGTCCATTCCATCAAGTAGCCTTGGGCCATCGTCGGAATCGCCCCGAAGAAAAAGCCGCCAACGGCGCGCAGCGCGAACAACTCCCAATACAGGACAACGGCATTGCCGGGAGTTGCTTTTGCCCAGTCAGCGAGTAAGGCAAAGCTCGCCAAGGTCAGCGTATACCCGAGAATCGCAATGACCATCAAGCGCTTGCGATTGGTGCGCGACCATTTCTCCCATAAAAAACTGCCGACGATCCAGAACAATCCGGTAATCGTCACCAGACTGCCCGACTGGATTTCGCTAAAGCCCAGCGTTCGCGCCAAAAGTCCCAAAATCGGATTGAAGGTAGCGATCGACGTCATCGCGACTAGGACGGTAGCGAAGATCATCCAAAAATGTTTTTTCAATCTGCTTCTCTCCTCTCATTCCTTTGCAAGCTGCAACAACTTGACGCTGCCGCCCATCTGATAGTGATTATCACCCGCGAAGCCGTCGCGCCTCTACCTGTAGCGGTTGTTTTTCTGCCTGCAAAAGAAGAAAAACAACCCGAACATCGCTCGGGTTGTTTTTAGGAGAACTGCCGTCTTACGTATTCACTTGGGTTCATGCCGTATTGCTTGCGAAAAGCTGCCGTAAAATTGCTCGCATTGCTGTACCCGACAGCAGCGGCTGCCTGCCCGATGGTGAGCTGTTCCGTCTCCATGAGCGCCAGCGCTTTTTCCATCCGCGCCTGCCGAACCTGTTCGAAAATGCTCATGCCGTACATCTCGCGAAAGCCTTGCTTGAGCTTGCTCTCATTCATCCCCGCCATGCGGGACAGCTGGCGAATGCTGTACGGGTTCTCCAAGTTTTGCACAATCGTTGCCTGCACGCGAGCCAGCATCTCCACATCCTGCTTGCGCAAGTTGACGCTGCTGCGCGCTTTTGCCGTGCCGGGACTTTGGCTGACCAGCGCGATGATTTCCATCGCCTTGCTCTCCATGTACAACCGTTTGAGCGGCCCCTGGTACGTGCAAAAGAACATATCGTGGATGCATTTCTGAATCGCTGGTGACGTGTCATAAGGCTCTACGCCGCCCTGATGCCGATTCAAAAACGCTTCGAAAATCGAGCCATCCTCGCTTTGTTCGGAATAGCTGAGAAAATGCTCGGGACTCATGCGAATCTCCACGTGCTGGTTGCGAATCCCCGCTTTTCGTTCCAGGTACACCTTCTCGTCTGCCAAAAAGACGACGCTGCCTTCCTTGCTTGCGATCTGCTTTTCCTTGCCGTTCCAGGCGCAATACGTCTGGCCGCTCAAGCTGTAATTCAACTCCAGCAGCTGGAAGTTTTCCTGAATCGTGTACTTCATGTCTTCTTCCAGCAACAAGTCGGTCATGACGATCTCCATGCCAGGGCGAATCCGCAGCCGAGTGATGCCGCCCGAGCCGATATGCGCGGGAGCGATCGCCTGTTGTTCCCAGGAACGGTCAAGCAAAGTCGCCTGCATGGACGCCAGAAACTGCGGGAAATATTCTTGCATATCCGATAACTGTATATGGAATTTCATCGTCATCTATCCTTCCCCGTAACGGAAGGGAGCGGCTGGTCGTGCCCCTTCAGTCTGCCACTGCTTGTGACAGAGGCTTTTTCATCATGTTGACGTATTGTACCATATACAAATATCGTTCGGTCAACAACTCAACTCCCGCTTTTGCGTCGCGCATATAGTGGCCGCCCGCCTCGGCCAGACGTGCGATCAGCTCGGCAAGAAAGTCCATCCCGTATTCCCGCGCACTCGCTTCGAGCCGGGCGAGCGTTGCCAGGTCAGCAGACTCGAATTTGCGGATGCCTTTGAGCAGCATGCGCTCCACCCAATCTTCCAGTTTTTCGCGAAAAGCAAAAATCTCCTCCATGTGCGAATCCTCACACTCCACTGCCGTTATAAATCAAGCTTCAAGCTCGTCAATGATTTGCCTTGCAGCATGCTGATCGGGTACAGCTCATCCCCTCTGACTTGAACAAGCCAATACACGTCCCGCAGCTCCAGCAGCCGCTTGTTGTTTTCCAGATAGCGAATCGTTTTGTCGAACTCGCCCTGGTATGGAATGACAAGCGGGATGCTCTCGCCGTCGTGCGCTTCGACCGTAATGATCAGCTGCTGCGTGGCTGCTTCATAAAACACTTGCAGCACGGACTTCGTTGGGAGCAAAAAGACGTGCTCTGTCGCCTGCTCAAACAAGACGCCTGCTCCCTCGCCCATGCGCTCGGCCAAATCGCGGCACAGCGTCTCGCCCAGATCGAGTTCCTCGATATTTTCCCTCGGCAACACGACAAGCTTCGTCTCATCGCTCGATGACAGCCGCTGCTCCCGGTTCGTCTTCGCACTCGTCAAGCTCACCTGGGAATGGGACAGCTCCTCCATCGTCACCAGTCCGCCCCATGGCGCCTTGCTTTTGTAGCTCGTCGCATACGTAAAGCTCGTTCCCTCGTAAAAAACAGGCCGGGCCTCGGTATACGTGTAAATGCGCTTGTCTGCCAGCGAGAAAAAGTAATACGTCACACCCTTGTAGCCGGAGCGCGTCTCCCATGGATTGGCCCCCAGCGCGTACAGCGTCAGGTGCGGCACCGTGTGGTATTTGCTTTTAAAGCTGCCCAGCAGCTGTTTTTTCAGCTCCGGACGCTCGCTTTTTTCCAGGGCAGCCAGCCCCAGGTAGACGCGGGCCAGTCTGTCTAACAGCACGTCTTGCGAAAACTTCACGTGGCGCTGGAAAAACAGGCCAAGCTCTCCTTTGATCCCGCGCAAATCTTTTTCCAAGGCAGGCAAGTTCCCGTTATGGGCCGCAATCGCCAAAAGCTCGAAGCGCGTACAAACCGTCTCCGGCAGCTTCGCCAATCCGATTCCGAGCACTTCGGCCAGCAAAGCTCTCGCCTCCGCCGCCACCTCTGCGTCATAGCTGACATCCGTGATGTCTGCCTGCAACGCTTCCCGGTCGTCGATCTCATGGACGAGACGATAGCGCAAGAGGCATTCCAGCTTGTGAATGCAGTTGCCTTTTGCCTTGCAACTGCACATCGCCCGGCTCAGATCGGCTTCCTGGTCGAACGAAACCTCGACCTGTTGAAGCTGCAGCGTCACGGTCAAAAAGGACGTTTCCGCAACTTCCAGCGCCTCGACGTACTCTAAGCGGAACAGCACTTCCTCGATCTGTGCCGCGGTAAAAGCCTGCAAAAAATCGGACGGATGAAGCTGCAACAACCAGCCAAAGTCAGGCTTGAATACGGCAGGCTCATCACCCGCGTCACCCGTGCCAGCTGCTGGCTGATGCTGTGTGGCGTAAGCGACGATCGCCAGGATGACATGCTTGCATATTTTATCTGACGGGCACGAGCAGGAAAAACGCTCGATGTCTCCGTACAACAGGCACACGCTGTCATCCGACAGCGCGCACCTGACATGATCATCCATGAACTCATACGAAACCGTAACGCCCTTCTCGATTTCCTTGCATGCGCGATTGTAAAGGCCCTTGTTGGCGTACTTGATCAAATATTCCTCGTTGCACAGTCCGATCCATCGCTGAAAATCGCTTTTGAAATCTGCCATGATTACTTCCCGGTAGCACGCACGACATCGTAGAGCGTTTCACTGAAAATCCGCGCCGGAAGCGTCGCCAGCTTCAAACGGTCGATCGGCTTGAAGTACATGTACTTGTACTGGCTGTCGTCATTCGGGTAAAAAGCGAGGCTCTCCAAAGTGACGTCATCCATGCCGTCGTAGTACGAAATGCTCGCTCCGCTGATTTTCAGCTCGGCCACGACATTGCCGTACAGCTTGTAAAACTCGTAGTAGAAGCCCGCATCCTGCGGAGTGCCTTTGATCCAGCCGTATTTCTCCATCGTTTTGGCAAAAGCGGTTGGCGTGTAGGCGCCGTCCGGGAGCCGCAGCACTTCGTCCGCTTTCAGTTCTTCTTCTGTCGGCAAGAACAGTTCGCGGTTCAATTGGTCAAACGGCTGGGAAATTTCGTAATCTTCCAGCTGAGTGCGCCAGCCTGCCAGCGTCTCTTCGTCCAGCTCCAGCGGATGCACCAGGCCGATTTGCGCTTGTTCTGGCAACTCGTATTCGTCCTCGTCAACGGTGTTGAACGTTCCGTCATCCATATAGCGGAAAGTGGCCGCGAGCGAACCGTCCTCGTAAACGCCCCAGATCAGGCCAATCGCGAATTTTTGCATCAGCACATTTTCCACAAACAGGCGGTTCCACGCTTCTGTCGTCCAGTAGCGCGACTTGGACAACGATTCTTCCAGTCGCAGCGCCTGCAGCTTGACCATGCTTTTCAGGTCTTTTTTCAACTGGGCAAAAGTCGCTCGTGCCTCTTCCGCCAGCTGCTGATCGTCTTTTTGCGTCGGAGCAGGCAAATTTTTGACCGCCTTGCCCGTGCTGTCGTTGGTCACTTCCAGCTCCAGCTCGTTGCTGACTTTTACCGTAAACGTGCGTTCGCCATAAGAGAAAACTTGCTTGCCGGACGCATCGAAGCCAAGCTGGGTAACCAGCCGATCTTCCAGTTCTTCCGCTGAAATTTTCAGGTTGGCCGCCGCCATGCCCAGCGCTTCCTCTGCCGCAGAGCGGACTTGCTTGTTTTTAATCGTCCGTTTGATCGAATCGATCTGCCGCAGCGCTGCCAAATCTTCCGAGAAGGACAACGCCCGCACTCCTTCTGCGGCGAGCGCTCCGCGGGAGTAGTCCGTCCATTCCTTGATCATCTGGCTGATCGTATCGACCGTCCGTCTGTCACCGAGCGCAATCGCGAGCGGCATGACCCATTTTTCTTTTGCCACCGCTCCCTGGTCGAGCCACGCACGAAGCACTTCGGCAACAAAATCGGCGGCCGACGCGGCGGTGAACTGAGCTTTCAGCAGCAACACATGCGGAGATGGGGCCGTTGGCGATTCCAGCGATTGCGTCAAAATGTACTCGATCAGTTCTTTGCCCAGCTCGTTTCCTTGCTCGTCGCGCAGTTGCGGGAGCAGTTCGATCGGCAGCCATTTGATCCGGGCGAGCTTGCGTTTGTCGATCAGATTGCCCAAATTGGCGATGCTGGCATCTGGCCCTTGGCCGTCTGCCTCGATCAAATTTTCGAGCAGCGCCTTGAACTTGCTGTTTTTCTCCTTTTGCAACAGTTCTGCAAAAATGTCTTTGCGGTTATCCAAGGTGCGAATCGCATCAAGCGCCCATTCCTTGACTTTCGCTTTCTTTTCCGTGGTGTACACTTCTACGCACAGTTCCTCGTCCTTCGCGTGCAACAAAGCCGCATTGGCGAGTCCCGTCACTTTTTTCGACGAATCGGACAGACCGAGGCGAATGGCCTGGTTGCGCACCTCGCGCGACACAGGCTGGTTGGCGTCCAGAAGCGTTTCCAGCACAAACAGGCGAACTTCTGTATCAAACTTGTCGAATGCGTCGAGGCATATTTGCGGATAGGCGCGAACGAGCGACTGATAGTGCTCTGCTTTGACTTCTACGTGGTAGTAGAGAGAATTTTTGATCGCCAAAATTTGGTGAACAAGCTGTTTGATATCTGTCTCAGGATCTTGTTCGTACATGCCTACCAGCTTGATCAAGTCGTTCTGGAAAGCATGGACGTAACACATATGTCCAACCATGCGCCCCGACTTGCCGACGAATTTGCTCATCGCCGCCGTGAGTCGAGCTACAAAAGGATGCTCCACTGGCAAGAAGCTGAGCAAAATCATTTGCTGTCTGACGCGGTCGAAATCTTCCAGATGGACGTTTGCCAGCGCTTCTTCCAGCGTGTCTTTGCCCTCCAAATAATTGGCCAGCTTTTGCGTTCCTTTCATCCGGCGCAGCGCATCCAGCGCAATCGCTTCCAGCGTCGTGTCCGCAGCGGACAGGTCGACTCCCTGATCGGTCAGCTTTTTGTACAAATACCCTTTCACAATCGGAATCGCAGCGATGTCCAGGGCGCGTCTGGATTTTCCGAGGTCAGCCAGCACGACCTTTTCCAGCTGCTCCCAATTGGTAGGCGGCTGGAGCAAGTGGCTTCGCATGGCTAAAAGCAAGTCGTATGGCTCCTCCATCTTCACGAGCTCGCGCAGGCGGACGTCGTGATCCAAAATGTCGAGCGGGTACAGCTCGAACATCACTTGCAAAGCCGCGAGCAGATCGCGGTCGCTCTCTTCAGGCTCCGCGAGAAACGCTGTCATCCCGCCCTTGACATGCATCCGGTAATACGCCAGGCTGAGCATGATTTCGAAGTAGCGCTTCAAATGCCTCTGATTGAGCAAAGAGCTTTCCGATGTAGATTCATCCGGGAAGTGCGTCTCGCGCACCTGCGCTTTTTTCTCCTTGCAGTACGCCGGATAGAGCGACTCGCTGGTCAACGTGTTGCTGTTGACTGGCAGCACGGCAACTTTTTTGGCCATTTGCCATATTTCCGCGACGTATGCACGGGTATCGCCCGTCACCAGGTGATAGTAAACAGGCTCAAGCTTCTCTCCCAATGATTCCAGCAAGTTTGGCGAGATAGCGTAGGCGTAGGCGAGCAAAAGGATGTGCTTGGAGCGCGCAAAGACAGAAGTGTAGTCCCGGCTGATGCTTGCCCGGTAGTCTTCCACCGTTTTGCGCAAAAACTCGCGGAACAACGGCATACCGAACTGCTCCACAGTCTTTTTCATCGCGTCATACGATTTTTGCTCGACAGCCAGAAGCTCTTGCAGGCGGCTTGCATCCACGTCGACGTCGCGCAACTCAATCGCATCCAGGAAGCAGCGCTCCATGACGTTTTGCTTTTCGTAAAAGCGGTGGCTGGTCTTGTACAATACTTCCGCGGCACGATAAAAAGCGGTCTCGTCTCCGCGCTTTTTCAGTTTGTCCAACTGCGGCATGAGCGCATATCCGTAATAGCGCTGATCTTCGACAATCGGCGGGCATTCGTTTGTCTCTTGCGTCAAGTAGTCCGAGATGCTGTCGATCAAATGAGCGTTCTGCGGGCTGTCTGATTTGTAGCGCTCCAAAAATGTCCCAATGATCAGATGGGCGTCGAGTTTTTTCAGTACCATCTGGCTTCCTCCCTTGTCTTCCCCGTTTATTTGATGATCTTGCCAATCCATTGCGATAGCTGGTCAGGCGTTAGCGCAGCGACGTGCGCGCCCATGTCCGCAAGCACGCGGGCAGCATGCTTGTTGTATGTAGCGTTTCCGTTGAAATCAAGCGCGGTCAGCACGAGAAACTTGCAACCTGAGTCGATGATCTCTTTGCTTTGGCGGTACATCTCTTTGATCGGATACCCTTCCTCCAGGTCGCTGACCAAAATGAAGATCGTCTTGGACGGATTCTCCAAAAGCGACTTGCCGTAGCGGAGCGCCTGCGCAATGTGGGTCCCCCCGCCCAGTTGCACGCTCATCAGCACATCGACCGGGTCATCCAGCCTGTCGCTCAAATCGACGACCTTGGTGTCGAAAATGACCAGGTTCGTTTTCAGCGCCGCCAGCTTGTAAAAAATGCTCGCCATCACGGCGCTGTAAATGACCGAGTCCATCATGCTGCCGCTCTCGTCGACGACGATCACGATGTTCCATTTGTTGTGGTGCTGGATGTTGCTGTGAAAATACAGCTCGTCGATCACAAAGCGCTTGTTGGCCCGGTCGTAGTTTTTCAAGTTTTTGCGAATCGTTTTGTGGACGTCCAGATTGCGCATCGTTTTCGTGTAGCCGCGCCGGAAACGGTTGCGCTTGCCCACGATGCTCGTCTGGATTTCCGCTTCCAGTTGGCGGCGCAGCTCCTCGACGACTTTGCGGACGATTTCCTTGGCGCTTCTGACGACTTCGCCCTTCATCCTGCCCTTGAACTGGAGGATGTTTTTCAGCAGGGTCATGTTTGGCTCAAGGCTTTCCAGCACTTTTTTGTCTGTAAGCAGCTCGGTCATGTTGTAGCGCTCCAGCGCCTGCTTTTCCAAAATTTCCACCGTTTCTTTCGGGAACAGCTTGCGGATTTTTTGTAGCCAGGTCGGCACCGTCAGCGTGGAGCCTTCCCGGCCGCCTTCTTTGCGGTAGCCTTGCTCTTCGCCGTGCTCCCGGCCGTACAGGAAATCGAGGATCGAATCCAGCTCGCGGTAGGCAAAATCGGAGCGGCTGTAGTCACCGCACTCTTCCAGCGCATCTTCTGCCTGCGCGCCTAACAGAAGCCGCCAGCGGTTCATGGCTTCCCGCTTCAAATGAGGTTCCATCTGGCAAACTCCCCCCTGATCCTGTCGTCAAGCAACCGCGCCCGCTGCAAAACCGGCTCGGCAACGGCTGGAGCCGTCATTTCTTCGGCTGTCGTCTCGAACAACGCCCCGACTTTTTCCGCCAGCATGCTGATTTCCATTGGTCCGAAAAACGCGAAAGCCAGCCGAAGCTGCGGCACAAGCTGCAAAAAACTGTCGTAGTCGAGCCTGATAATCATCTGGTTCAAATCGGACAAGATGCTGTCATCGTCAAACAAATAATCCCGGCCGACGAGGAAAACACCGTGCAAGTAGGCGGCGGTGTGCTGCATCTTTTCCGGTGTGCCGAACATGTAAGCCCGTGCCCTGACGCTGATCTCCCCGCGCTCCAAGGCACCAAGATTGCACAAAATCGCGGCGGCGGCCCCTTCCAGCATCGCTGGCAACGTCGGAACCGCAAGCAGCGTCTCCAGTTGGTCGAGAAAAATGTCACGGGAAGCTTCCGCCTGTTTTTGCTCGCTGACCATGTACAAAAATTTGAACTGCTCGGCGATTTCCGGGCATTCGTCAGGGTTGGGACTGCTCAGCTCGGAAATTTTCGCCAC
Organism: Brevibacillus sp. HD3.3A; assembly: GCF_013284375.2. Taxonomy (NCBI): domain Bacteria; kingdom Bacillati; phylum Bacillota; class Bacilli; order Caryophanales; family Paenibacillaceae; genus Brevibacillus; species Brevibacillus sp. HD3.3A. The sequence continues at coordinate 2,847,093 of NZ_CP085874.1, read as the reverse complement.
AGCCTGGTAGTACACCTCATCGACAAGTGACTCCAGCCGTGCCGTGTCTGTCAATCCGAACAAGCGCCTTTGCTCGTGCAAAATCGACAGTGTTTTCAACGTTTTGCACAAGGACAAAAAGTGTCCGTCTTCCCTGACTGCCGACACGACAGCTGCAAACAACCGCTCGCCAAGCTTCTCCAGTCCCATGACAACCGCCATGAGCAGCCATTTCGCCAGCATGTGGCTTTGGTGCTGCGGCAGCTCCTTCATCATTTCTTCCAGCTTTTGCGCCGCCGCTTCTTTCACGGTTCCGCCGTAGACAGAAGCCTCGATCAACCGCGCCTCCACGTAGGAAGAATAGCTGTAGCGCCACGTCTCGCGCACGAGATTGACGTACTTGTCGTTCAGCCAGTCCGGCCCGGCTTCCTTCGTGCAAAACTCCGTGCCCAAAAAGTGGACACAGTGCAAAAAACGGCTCGCTTCCCTGTGCGATCGCTTGGCGTACAGTTCCAACACTTTTTGGTTGCGCCCCGTTGTCGTAATCGTCAGTTTGAACGCTTTGCACGTTTCCTTAAAATCGCGGACAATCGGGACGTCGAGGTCGTTGGGCGCCACTTCGCCGATGCCTTCGCCTGTCATCAGCTCGCGCAGTGTCTCGATCGGCTTCGCGGTGGCGATGGAACGCTCGCCTTTTGTAAAGGCAGACAGCACGGAGTCTTGCAGCTCATACGCCCCGCCCTCCGACTTTTCGCGCATCACGGCAAGTCCGCTGATCAGGCTGTACGCCTCAATCGCATCTGCCGTCGAGACGATCTCGCCCTTTTCGCGAAGCCGCTTCACGAGTTGCGCCAAGTACGACAGCGCGCTTTTTGAAAAAGGCGTCTGCTCCTTTTTCCCCATGGCATTCCATACTGTCTCGTAATAGTGGACGTACGGCATGCCGCTGGCGTAGCCATTCAACTGGTCGGCTTCCTGGTAGGTGTACACCATCGGATATATTTTTTCGTCTTTGACTTTTTGAATCTTGTAAGCCGTCTTTCGGCTCTCCAAAAGCCCGTATGTATGAAACCCGCCCGTCACCACGAGAATTTTTTGATATTTCTCTTTGGCTTCTGCAATTTTTTGGCGCATATGCGCTTCGCGGATCAAGTCTCCCTCTGCTTCGAGCGTGGCGTCGTCGTAACATTTTCGCGACAAATAGCAGTAGGCGAACACGTCTTTGACAAACTCTCGCGTCGGCTTGCGAATGCCTTCGACCTCGAAAACCCGTTCCCACAGTTCGTCGAAGTTGCGGCATCTCATCGTTTCGCACAGCCGGGCAATAAATTGCGACCCGGCCAGCATCCGCTCATCGTGGTAGGAGAGCTTCTGGTTCTGCTTTTTCAGATCGTGTCCGTCTTCCATGCTCTCCAGCCGGCTGCCGTAGCCAAGATCGATGAAAGCGGCGGGAATCTCCCTGCGCTTTGCCTCGACGAGGGCCACATACTCCGGTGAATAGGTGAGAAACGGGAAATAGCAGACGTATTTTTTCTCGCCCGAAGCGTAGGCGTAGTAGATGCTCACGGGCGGTTTCGTCTGCTCAGCCGTCAATATCGGGATGAGATGGTTGCTGTTGTCCGGCCCTTCGATCAAGATGATCTGCGGCTCGTATTCCGCAATCGTCTTTTGCAGATGAAAGGCGCAAGCAGGACTGTGGTGTCTGATCGGAAAATAGACGACCTGCTTCGCCAGATCGTATACTTCCTGCTCGACCAGCCTGTTTATTTGATCCATTTCTTCTCGTTGTAGTACGCTCCCCATAGGCCCTCTTCCTTTGCCCGTTCTTTGACCACCTTCGTGAAGTACGTTTTCAGCACGCCAGCATCCTTCTGGTTCTCCTTGACGACAGCTCCCTGCAAATTTTGCACGAGTCGCTCCATCGTCATCGGCTTGCCTTCGTAGTAATGAGCGGTCATCGCGCTTTGCACGTACACCGATACAGCTTCAGCCGTGCTCATCACCGATTGTGGCGAGTCGATTTTGTAGCCTTCCTTCGTCTGCCCTGTGCGCAGTTCCATGAAAGTCGTCGCCAAAATTTCCACAACATCGCGGTCGATCTCGATATCCACGCCGCTGCGCTGCAAGATCATTTTCGCCTGCGATTCGATAATTTGCGCTTCCATTTTCACGTGATTGATCGGCGCAATCGTCTCGAAGTTGAACCGACGCTTGAGGGCGCTGCTCATCTCGTTGACGCCCTTGTCTCTCAGGTTGGCGGTAGCAATAATATTGAATCCGGGCTTGGCAAACAAAATGCCGTCCGCAAGCTCGGGAATGTTCATGACTTTGTCGCTCAAAATACTGATCAACACGTCTTGCACTTCAAAAGGGCAGCGAGTGATTTCCTCAAACCGGGTAATAATGCCTTTGTTCATCCCCGTGTACAAAGGCGATGGAACCAAAGCTTGCAAAGAAGGACCTTTGTCCAGCAGCATGGCGTAGTTCCACGAGTATTTGATCATGTCTTCGGTCGTGCCTGCCGTACCTTGAATCGTGTTGGTGCTCGTGCCGCTAATGGCAGCAGACAGCAGTTCGCTCAGCATGGTCTTGGCTGTTCCCGGTTCGCCGACCAGCATCAGGCCGCGGTTTCCAGCAAGTGTCACAATCGCTCTTTCGATCAGGGCATCGTCGCCGTAAAACTTCTTCGTGATCTCGATTGCCTCTCCCTCGTAGGGAAGCGGTTTGTCAGCACCCAAGATAAAGTCGCGGACCGCTCGTGGCGACATTTGCCAGTTTGGCGGCTTTGCTCCCGTATCGTTGGCCCGCAACGCATTAAGCTGCGCTGCGTACAAGACTTCCATAGGCGGCTTCATCGTTTCCATCCAAATGCCCACTCCGTTTCCGCTTTTTGTCGTGCAATCATTTCTCGACGTTCTTCTGAAAATGGGACTGCGACTGCTTACAGTCCAAAAAATGGCTCATCTAAAAAATAATAAGCAAAATGATCTTGGTAAATGAAGGGTATTTGTGCCCAATATTAGGAAGAATATGTGAAAATTTGCGCTTGGAGTCCTGTTGCGCGGTAATTTGGGGTGGGATGTTTGCACTTCGCGGAGCAGCTCTTCCGGTGAGGTCGCGGTCCATTGCTCTACTGTCAAGTCGGGATGATCATGTAAAAACGTCTGCACCAGCCTGTAGCCTTCGCTGTAGCCGAACACTTGCGGAATGCCATCCTGGCCGCCAAACATGATCTTTTGCTGCAACGCAAGCTGGGTGGAGTCCAGATGCTGTAGCATGGTGCGCCTGCTTTCTACCTGTTCGTCGTCCGGGAAGGTATCGATGATATTGAAAAGAGCCGTTTCAATAGAAACAAGCGTGATCGAACACATCTGTCCGCACGCCTGTATGGTGTAGCCTTTTACAGTTCTCTCCTGGTTTGTTCTACAGCTGCGTGCGCAAGCTCCACAGCTCAGGGAAGAAACGATGGTCCAGCGCTCTGCGCAAATAGCCGACGCCGGAAGAACCGCCTGTACCTTGCTTTTGTCCAATAATCCGCTCCACGGTCGTCATATGGTTGAAGCGCCACTGTTGCTGTTGGCTGGCGATATCGACAAGCTTTTCCGCCAGCTCGTACAAATCCCAATATTGATTCACATTGCGGTACACGGTCAGCCATGCTTGCTCGACACTATGATTCGGCTGGTACGGCTGCGACCAGTCGCGTTCCAGGCACTCGGCGTCAATCGGCAAGCCCCGCGCCGCCATCTCCTTGATCGCCGCATCGTAAATGCTGGGAGCATGCAAAACCGCGTCCAGCTTGGCATGAAGCTCAGGCTGATGCTCGTACACAGCCAGCACATGGCCGTTTTTGTAGCCAAGCGTAAATTCGATCAGCCTGTTTTGAAACGATTGAAACCCGGACGAATGCCCCAACTTGTCGCGGAACTGCAAGTAATCCGCAGGCGTGAGCGTCGAGAGCACGTCCCACGATTTAATCAGCTGCTGCTGAATCCGCGACACCCGGGAAAACATCTTGAAGGCAGGCTCCAGCTCGTGCTTCGAAATACAGTCCATGGCAGCGCCCAATTCATGCAAAATTTGCTTCATCCACAGCTCGCTTACCTGGTGAATGATGATGAACAGCATCTCGTCATGATGAGTGGAGAGCCGCTCCTGACTCGCCAAAATCTTGTCCAGATGCAAATAGTCGCCGTACGTCATTTCTTTTTGAAAATCGGTATGGATTTCCTTTTCCAGCGAGGTCTTGTCTTGTTCGTTGCTTTCGTGTTGGTGGGGATTCATCTGTGATGGCCTCCTTTTTTGGGTGGAGAGGGAATGGATGTGATGTATGCGCTTTCATAAGTTGTGTTTAAATTCTGATAGCACTATGTTTTATTTCTTCTTGGGCGGGTTTGTTCCTGCTGGTTTTGGCGGATTTTTGCCGAGTGGACTTTCTGGAGGTACTAGGTAGCATGCGTCTTGCAAAAAATTGGTCTTAGACGTTACAGGAAGCGATAAAACCGTTTTTAATGAAGCGAGTATCTTCCATAAAGAAGAAATCGGCATAAAACTTCATTTTCTTGGCTGTCTGCAGTTTATTTAATCTGCCAGTTATCATTCGCTTGATTCCAAGAGAGCTACGTTCGCCAGCCGCGTGAACTTCTACGTAAATCTCCCAGTAATCATAGTTTGGAAAATCCTCTTCCCAAATTTTCGAGATTTGTTTACCTTCTCGCGCTAATCGAATTATTTTTTCAGAATCTCTTTGATCCATTCTGATCCCTCCAAGGAGTCGTTTCTGTATCTCTTGTACTATTCGTTGAATATTTCCAAATACCTACATCATTCGACTGATATAAAACGACAAAACCTCCTGATCAGATGATCAAGAGGTATCGTAAGACTTGCTGCGCACTAGCTACCCAAATATAGTTGGTCGATCAGCTTCAAACTGATGAATGAGCGTCTCTCCAAACAAACTAATGGAATGTTCCCAAGGGTGCCCTAAATATCCCCACTTAAAATCTTTATGCAAAAAGAAACAATAGTCCCCATCTGGGTAAAACCCTATCCTTGCCCCGACATCGCCGCGCTCCCGATGCGGATAATAGAGGTAGCATTGGTGCTGCCAATCCAGTGCGTAGATATATTCTTCCGGCACAGTGATCGCTCTTAGACAGCTAATGCACTTTTCCTCAAGATCATCGATATCTGCATCCGTATATTCAGTAACATCATAAGTAACGAAAGGGGACGGTAACCGAAAGGAAGGCCAATCACTGCTATGGATACTTGGTTTGAATTTGAAATCCTCGTACATTTTATCCCAAGCCAGACGATACTGATCACTCGTCATAGGAATCCAACTATTCATGTTACATCCCCCCAAAATCGATTCTCCCGCAACAACAAGAAAAGTGGCTCTTAACCAACAACCAAACAACTCCCCAAACCCAACCACTCACCCTCCACCCCGACGCTTCCGCACAAACACCACCAAAAAACCCACCCCTACTACACCAATCCCTATGTACACAAACTTCGAATACACATCCATCACGTGCAAAACCTGCTCCCACGACTCGCCAAGCAGCGCCCCCACCAGCACCAGGGCAATATTCCACAGCAACGTCCCGATCGTCGTAAACAGCAAAAACAACGGCAAGCCCATCCCGGTCATGCCAGCCGGGATGGAAATGAGGCTGCGCACGAGCGGAATCATCCGGCAGAACAGGATCGTCCAGTAGCCGTATTTGTCAAACCAGGCGTCCGCTTTCTGGATGTCTGTCTTTTTGATCCGCAGCAAGTGCCCGTACCGCTCCACGACCTTTTCGATTTTGCTCACATCCAGATAGCGGCCAATTGCGTACAGCAGGACCGCCCCCAGCACCGAGCCCAATGTCGCCGCCAAAATGACACCAGGCACCGTCAAGGTCGTGCGCGTCGTCATAAAGCCGCCGAACGTCAAAATGACTTCTGACGGGATCGGCGGAAACACGTTTTCCAGCGCCATCATCAGGAAAATGCCCAGATAGCTGTATTGTTCAATAAAATGCGTCAGCCAGTTTTGCATGCTACCCCTCTTTTATCTCATCCGAAGCTTTTTCTTCAAGTATAGAGACGATTTCCTTCCAGTTCAAATGGAAAGCGAACCGAAGGAAGCAAAAGTTTGTCCGCCTGAATCAGACCTCAAATGAAATGTGTCATATTTTTTGCAAACTGTTTCGAAATGTAGACTTTTCGCATCATTTAAGTATATGATTATATTAGCAAACAATTATTTATTTGTCGAAATTAGTGGATTCCACTTTTAGGAGGCGTACACAATGTTGAATATCAGGGAATCGGATTTGCCGGGAATCGGGCGCAAATACCAGGTGGAGACAAGAAACGGCGACAAGCTGATTATTATCCTCCACGACGACGGGCAAAGGGAGATTTACCATTTTGACAAAGACGACTGGGATGAAAGCATCTCCATGGTCACTCTGGATGATCAGGAATCGCGCCAGCTGGCCGGAATTATTGGCGGGATGACCTACAAGCCAAAAGCGCTGGAAACGATTGAGATGGCTCTCGATCAGCTCGTGATTGAATGGTACAAAATCGAGCCGGGGGCCGCGTGCATCGGAAAATCCATTGGGGAACTGGACATTCGCCAGCGAACAGGTGCTACGATCATCGCCATTATCGAGAAAAACCAAAAGCAAAAAGTGAGTCCGGGACCGGAATGCGTCCTGACGGCAGGCGTTACGTTAGTTGTGGCAGGCGAGAGAGGGCAGGTGAAAGTGTTAAAATCTACACTCATAACAGGGGGGGCTTGATTTGGAACACATCGTCTTTGAAATTGGTCTGGCTATCGGTTTAATCGCAATTGCCGGGTTTATCTCGCAAAAACTCCGCTTTTCCATCGTACCGTTCTACATCCTCATCGGCATGGCCGTAGGGCCGCACGCCGCCTCGATCGGCTTGATCGATTTTCGATTTATTGAAAGCGAACCGCTCATTGACTTCATGGGTCGGATGGGTGTTTTGTTCCTCTTGTTTTACGTCGGGCTTGAATTTTCGGTTGGCCGTCTGATCAAGGCAGGACGCTCTATTGCGATCGGCGGCACTATCTATATAGGCATCAACTTTACGCTTGGTCTGCTCTTCGGCTACTTTGCCGGGGTTCCGTTCAAAGAAATTCTCATCATTGCCGGAATTACGACCATCTCCTCTACCGCTATCGTGGCAAAAGTGCTGGTCGATCTCAAACGGACCGCCAATCCGGAGACGGAAATGATTCTCGGAATGATCATGTTTGACGATTTGTTCCTCGCTGTTTACTTGTCGATCATGTCCGGTCTCGTGCTCAGCGGTGCAACTTCTGTCGTTGGCGTGCTCACCTCTGCGCTGATTGCACTCGGCTATATGCTTCTGTTCATCATTGTCGGGCGCAAGCTGGTTCCGTTGCTCAATCGCGGGCTCAATATCAAATCGAATGAACTTTTCATGTTGACGGTCTTTGCAGGTCTGTTCCTCGTAGCCGGCTTCTCGGAAACCATCCACGTAGCCGAGGCGATTGGAGCCTTGCTCGTCGGTCTGGTCCTTGCAGAAACGGTCCATATGAAGAGAATTGAGCACATGATTCTCCCCTTCCGCGACTTTTTTGGCGCCATGTTCTTTTTCAGCTTCGGCTTATCCATTGATCCGCTTCAGCTTGGCGGAGCGGTCTGGCTTTCCCTGGCAGCCGTCGCCATTACCCTGATCGGGAACTACACGGCAGGGCTTTTGGCTGGCCGCAGCGCAGGCTTGTCGGCACGCGCCTCCTCGAATATCGGGTTGACGATTACCGCACGCGGGGAATTTTCCATTCTCATTGCAAATATGGGCAAGGCAGGCGGACTGTTGGAAATTTTGCAGCCATTTACGGCGCTTTACGTACTCATTCTGGCGATTCTTGGCCCCGTATTGACCAAAGAGTCCAAGCATATCCACAATTTGCTGTGCAAAGTGGTTCCTCTGGAGAAAATGTTCCAAAAAAGAGGCGCAACCGCTCCGGCTGCCGCGCAAAAAACGGAGAACCATTCGGGATAACCACACTTTGACGCCAGCACTCTGCAACTAGCTGTACACAAAAAAACAGGATGCCCCCGCTGCGAACATACACGTCACGGGAGTGATCCTGTTTTTTTGACTTCTCCTTTTCTAGCCATGCAAGCTCCCCTGCAACCGCGCCCGCTGGCGGTAAAAGCCGACAGGCACTTGGATGAGACACGTCTTGCTTTCCTGCGGCAAGCCGTAAATCTCGTCGCTGCTCGCCACATCGTACCCAAGCAACGGATGTCCGCCCAATCCGCAGGAAAAGGCAGCGAGCAATAGCGCGTGCAAGGCGATCCCCGCCTGCATCTGCTGAATGCGATAGCCGCGATACCCCCAGCGCTCCAGCAGATGGTTGCTTTCCCCTGCGATATGAAAGCAAAGCGGCACCTGGTACAGACTGACATTGTCGAGGGTCATTCCGGCTTGCAGTTCTGCCCGCTGGTCGCCGTGCCGCCGCTGTGTCAACAAGCCGCTTGCGGGATCGCAAAAGTACGCCCCGTCCTCCATTTCGTCCACCTGGTGAAGACAGACGCAATACGCCAAACATCCGTTGTTCTCGTGTCCCAGGTCATGCTGGTAGTGCAAGGCTGTATACGCACGCCGCACAAGCGTTTCCAACTCTTCTCGCGTCAGCTTGCCCGCGACAAAATCCAGCTCCGGCGAAATTCGGCTGCGGCAAAATTCCGCGAAATCCAGCGCTGGCAGCCTGTCTTTTGCCGCTTCTGTCTCTCCGGGCTTTCCCCGCAGTTTTCCGCCGTCTTTTTCCGCACCAAACGGTCTTTCAGACACAGTCTCCCTGACAAAACAGTCCGTTGACTCATACAGCGCAGCCTGGTGCATCTGGCGTAGCAAAGGGTAGTCTTTTCGCGCGTTCGAACCGATCTGATGGCGGTGGCTCAACGGCTGTAGCGATTGCACGAGCTGTTCCGCCGAGACAGACTCTTGCGCATCCGCGCTGCTCTCAGTCAATGTTAATGCCGAGTCTGCCGTTGTCTCGCCTGTCTGCTGCGGATTCAATGCCAGCCCAAGCGGCAGGATTGCATACACGCTTTCTTCGTTCCCGTCCAAGCCGAGCAGCCCGTTGACAGCCCGATCCAGAAACAAGTAGTGGACACTGGCCTGAATGCCATACTTATCGGCCAAAGCCAGCCATTGCCCGAGCAGCACACCCGTATCCAACCCTTGCAAACGGTACGAGAAAAGATCGTATTTAAAAGCATTTTTCCAAAAGTAAGTGGACACGAAAACAACTCCAAAGCAGTCGCGTAGCGCAAAGCGCTGGCCGAGCGAGCTGGTTACATAATCAGCGAAGTCTCCCTCGCGCAACAGAACGAGGCGATGATGCGCCACATCGTAATGATAAATCCCTTGCCTCAAATACGAGAGCTTCAGATACAAATACACCTCGTTCGGGTACAGCGCTCCGCCGGAAGGAATCGCCCTGCGGTACGACTGAACGAAAAAGCTCTCTTCTTCCGGGGCCCCTTGCCCGAAAGTCATCTGGCTGACTTTTGTCAATCCGTACGCGTAATAAAGCATGCTGCCCAGTTGGACAAGCGACGGCTCCTCTGTGATCTGTTCGCCTATGAGCGACAAAGCGACTTCCCCGGGCAGCGTTACGGCAGGCAAGCCTTTGTACAGCTTGTATGGCAGTGGCGCATCGTCCCAATTCACTTCCAGATCGGGCGGCCGGACTTTTTCGGTAGCAAAATGCAAGTCGTGCAAAAACGTCGCAAGCTTCATCACTCGCCCTCCCTTTGTGCCATGCTTTTACGGAAACGGGTGAGGATGCGGGTTCAACTGATCCAAAGCAAGCGGTTGTTTGGCATAGCCTAGCGTGACAGGCACGTGCAGCACGCGTTTCAGATTGGTCACTCGCGTCTGATGCTGTCCGAACGTCATGGGCAGCATTCCCGGAATCAGTACGCGCACGCAGGACAACCCGATGCGGCTCACTTCCGGTGTCGTCTGGTCGATGACAATGACGTCGAGCTCCAGCTTGCGAAACACTTGCAAAATGTCCTTCAGGTCGTCTGTCAAATCGGTGTGGCCGCCTTGCCAGGAAAAAGCTTCCGCAAAAGACTGCATCGGTCTGTTGTTCCCAAGCAAAAAGTCGAGACGCTCTGCCGCCTCTGGCAAGCCGTAAAGCATGGCGTGGTCATCCATTTTTTTCACCAGCGACGAGTCGTGGTACATCCGCAAATACGCGGCGCGATTCGCTTCAAATTTGTCGTGCAGCGTATTCAGCATGGCAGCCGTCTCGTGAAGGGCGCCCTTGACGGCGCGAACCGGATCAGGGTGCGCACCACCCGCGCAGACGAGATGCAGTCCTGTCTGTTTCTTATTTTTCGCGATCGTCCACACGCTGGGAATCCCGTTTTCCATCGTCGCGTTGTACAAAAACAGCTCGTAGTCGGTGACAGACTGGAGCCGTGCGATCATCAGTTCCAGCTCCGTATCGCCAGATGTGTGCGGATCGAGTCGCGGCAGCGGCAGTTGCGCATACCACGTCAGCAAAAACGCATCGCGCTCCACCACTTCCATGATTCCGTAAAAGATCGCTTCCTCCAGACTGCCGCCGATCGCACAGCCATTCGACGTCTCAAATACGGTGCCGTCACCGAAGCCAAGGCTGTAGTAAGCCATCCGTTCGGGAACGAGCACGGGCCGCTCGCGGATGCAGGAATAGCCCCAAACCCAGTTTAACGGCCGTTTCGGATCAAACGGTTGAAAAGGAAATCCCGGCAGCGCATACTGCTCTTTTGAATGGACGCCGGCAGTGACCGGATTGAGCGCCTGCTCCCCCAGGTTGGCGTAACAATCGTACACGACTGTCTTTTTGCCGCGCGGCGTCAGTCCGCAATATCGTTCCAGCCCTTCCAAAATCGCCGTCCCTTCACTATGGACGTAAGAATGGGAGCGGCCTGCCGTCGCTTCGTCATGGGGGAACAAAGGCAAATTGACGCTGACATCGGAAAAGACGGAGACAAGGTCGCGCATTTTCCCGTTAAAAAAGCCTGTTCTCGCATCTACATAGTCGGAGCGGAGCGCTTGCTTCCAATCGTCCAGCGACTTCACGCGGTAGCTTGTCGGGGAAGGCTTGGGATTCGGCTGCCAAGTAAATGTGGCCAGTTCTGGCGCGTCATCCGGCAGACACCCGCAATGACCGCAAAGCGGATCAGCCAGGAAAAAGTGCCGGGAGCTTGCCAGCGTCTGCAAGTCGAGCAACTGGATATGTTCGTGCAGACGGGCTTGCTGGCGGCTGGCTATTCGCTGTACCTCGTCAATTACATAGTGACACACCTGCCATAATCCCGTTCGCGACGACCACATGTCGACTGCCGTTCCGCCTTCCTCTGTAAGCTGGAACTGGTACTCCCACATTTCTTTGCGATCGCGCCCAGCCATGAGCCGCCGCATGTCCGCGCACTGGGAACAGCCAGGCACGCCCGGACGAACGAGCGGCCCGATCACGGCTTCGCCAAACGAAACGAACGCCCTCAGCCACGGAATCCCGGATGCCTGGAAAAGCTTTTCGGCTTCCGTATGCTCATGCGGCCGCCATCCGTCTTGCAGCACAAGCGCCAAATCAATCTGTTCGTCGATCGGTTTCAGGGTACGCTGCCGGATCACGCGATATTGTTTCGGAAGCTGCATGAAGACGAGATCAGCCAGCAGTCCTTCGCCCACAATCATAATCTCCATGCTCATGCCCCTCCTCCGCTCGCAATGCAAGGGCGATCACCCTTGACAAATCTTCCTGCAAAAACGTCTCTACAGCCGCATTGCGCAGCACAGGCACCAGCCGTTCCTTGGCAAGGACGTCCCGCGCCTGCTGCCAAAGCGCTTCCTCGCTCTCCGGAAAAGGCGGAAGTTCCACTTGCTGTTCGCGCTCATCCAGAGCAACCTCCAGAGCCTTTACCGCATAGGCGATCTGCTCATCCGGCACTCCTTGGCTGTTTTGCAGCGCCGTTTGCAGTGCCTTGCGCAACGCGAGCGTATCGTGCAAGCCTACGCTGCCGTACCAACCGTTCTCCGTTCCTACCCAGTACACCGGAAATCCGCACAAATTCGCTCCTTTGGCGATTTTATGCCCTTGCTTCTGGAGCGCCAGCGCACGCGCGTAAAACAAACACGGCTCGTCTTGCCCCGTCCACTGCACGAGAGCGGCTGCTGGCGGCTGCTCCCGCACTTCTTTTGCCAATACAGCTTGCAAATAGTGCTCCAAAGCCCGGCACGCTGCTTCTGCCGCCGATTCTCCCGCGCCAATCGCAAAACCGATCTCCCCCGCACTGTCCGGCATAGAGGGGGCATCATCGTGCAGATGAATGCCAGCCGCCTGGATGCCGCATGCGCTCATCAGGCGCGAAACGTACATCTCCGTCCCTGTCAATCCCGCTTCCTTGCGCGCTTCCTCATGCGTATACCCCGGGCAAATGCGGACAGGCAACAGCTCGGCGGGGCCAACTGCAACGGGATCGACCGCCTGCACCTGACACTGGGAGAGCGGAAGTTGCATCAGCTCGCCTTCCTCCCACGTGTGAAAAATGCCGACGTCAGGCGAGGTCCAGGACTGAAAAGCCGCAAGCAAGCCGTCCTTTGGCGATGTAGTCTCTGCGAAAAACGACTGTTCATCAACAGGCAAAAAGCGCGGTTTGCTTTTGACGAGAGGATGCGGCATGGCCGTTCGCCAGCTCCCCGTGAGCGTATCCAGATCGAGCAGAAAAAGCTTGCCCGCCGACTCTGCCTTCACCACGCCAGTCACATGCTTGAACCATTCCATGACCGCCGCGTTTGCCAACAGAGCGGCTGACGTAGCTGTAAAAGGATGATCTTCTGCATTCCCGCTCAAAAAGACCCGATGGAAACGGCGTACGACCGAGTCGAGGCACACGGGCGAAGACGGCTGCATCACCGGGCCTGCAATGCCCTTATGCAAAAGCAAAAACACAGGAATGAACACAATGCCCCGCTCCTGGCAAAGCGCATACACCAGCTCCATCTCGCTGCGATCCCCGGAATCTGAGCCGTACAGCACCGCAGAAACTGGCGCCAGCGTCTTTTCCCAGCAGGCCCGGCTTTGCTCGCGCACGGTTAGTTCTGTCAGCTTGGCCTCGTCATCTTTTTGCCGGACATGTGCATGCAGCTCGGTCAGGCGAGCTTTGTTGACCAGGCTCGCGTCCGTGACGGCGTAATGAACATGCGGGCACCCCGATTCCCACAGCGCATGGATCAGCGCGGGCACAAAGCTCCCGCTCCCTGCAACGAGCGGCTTTTGCTGCCGATACGTCTGGAAAGCATGACCGCCCGAGCCAATCAGGTGATCCAAAAAGGCAATTTGTGCCGAAAACTGCTCCACCACCGCGGGAGAAAGCTCATGCGGCAAATGCTGGCTGACATCTTGGGCAAACCCGTTTTCCAGCAAAAGACTGGCGATTTTATGAATCTGAGCCTGGTACTCCGCTGGCAAATCGTCCGTAATTTCCGCCAGCGTGTGCTCTCCGTTGAAAATGGGCACCAGCTGCGAAACCCATTGATCGATCATTTCTCCTTCCATCCGAAACGTCCCGACGTTATTGCGAAAATACACGCTGCCATCGGGATTGGGCAAAAAGAACGTATCCCGCTTCACTGCAAGACGCATCGCTCGGTTCAGTTTGACCATGCTCCTCCTCCTTGCTTGGCTGCGCTCGCCACTTTATGTGCCATGAAGGTGTCACCGTCATTGTATGAGCGGCTCTTTGTCCGACATGCTATTGCAAATAATGCCGGGAGCACGCTAAAAAAGCCCCAGCCTGGCGCAAGCCAAACCGGAGCTTTGGTTGTGTTGTTGCCGCTGCCAGGATGAGATTCCCCGGCTAAACGCAACGCGCACACGACGTACACGGAAAAAAGCACGGGAAGAAACACGTACCGAAGCAACTGCATGAACAGCTGCACGAACAACTGCAAGAGCAGTTGCACCTTGCACAACCGCCACATCGACCGCAACCGCCGCAGCCTCCACATCGGCCATGACCGCATCGGCCGCGCACCAGCATCGTTTCTTTCTCACTGTTTTTATCCCAGGGGGTCACTCGATCCGCCTTAAATTCAGAAGCTTTCAGTTTCTTCAGCTCTTTTTTGAACTCATTCATTACCAATCACCTCCGCCACTGCATGTAGCTACTCTACATTTATGTGGGGACACTAGGTATTCGTTCCATCCACGACCGCCCATTTTTCGGGTGTGCTGTCGATCCAGGCACAGGCCATGCGTATGCTTCCACACGGACAAGGTGTAAAAATCGGGTCGCTGGCTATAATGTTGTTGATTACCATGCGCTTTCTTTCAAGTGCACGGGAGCGAGGAAAGGGGATCATCATGAAAAAGTGGCTGCTCTTGTTCCTGTATGCGCTCATTTTTGCCATCGGCTTTGTATACAGAGACGTTTTGCTGAACTGGCTCTCCAGCGATTCGCCCGACCTGTTGCCGTTCATGTTTTTGGCTGCCGTTTTTCTCGGCTTGTTTCCCGTTATTCCGTTTGGGATTTTCGCAGGCATGATGGGAGCCAAATTCGGGCCATTTTGGGGAACGCTGATCAACTGGACAGGCTCTGTCGGCTCGGCGTTCCTGTTTTTTCTGTTCATACGCTACGGCTACCAGAAAGCCGGGCGCGATTATTTGACGAAATCTCCCCGGTTGGCTCTGTTTACGCGTGCATTTGAGCAAAACGCCTTCATCGCCGTGCTGTTCGCCCGACTCATCCCGATCATTCCCTCTCCGGTGATCAATATATATGCGGGAATCAGTGCCATCCCGATTTTGTCCTTTGCGCTGGCTACCGCCATCGGAAAAATCCCGACCATGCTGGTGTTCGCCTTTTTGGGCGACCAGCTGTTTCATAATGCCCAGCGCTCGTTCTGGACGCTGTTGTGTTACGCTGGCTTTCTCGGTCTTGCCTATCTTCTCTACCGCGTCTGGCAGGGGCGCAGCAAGAAAGTGAAGGCTCCTTCCTAGTCGTACAGGGCGGCCCACAGGAAACAGACTGATTTCCAAAGACGAAACCGGAATCTCGGGCCGCCACCGACACCCTCATCAGACCAGAATGGCAGGCAAGCGGCTTTTGCGCTAGTACATATTCTTTTCCCGGCGTAACGCCGACATCATGGACGAGTCTCGCTAAACGACATTCCTTTGTCAGCGAGCGCACGTCTGAGCTGTTCAAGTGCTTTTGGCCCCATCCCGTGCAGCTTGCGCACATCTGCCTCGCTCACTGCCGTCAACTGTTTCAACTGATGGTAGCCTGCGTTCGCAAGCGCTCTTTTCGCAGGCTTCGCCAGCTCTTTTGGCAAATCGCTTTCCCGGTCTTCCGCATTTGTGCCCGTCATCTCTGCGCCCCCTTCCCCTCGTTATGGATATTTGCCAGAAAGCTCCGCCAAATAGCTTCTCATGCTTGCCAAAAGCTCCGGTGAATGAGTAACCGTCGCTTCCCGCCCCAGGCCGATGAAAAAGGCGGCGAAAAAATCGCGGTCGCTCTCTGCAATCTGGCCCGAAAGCGATCCTGTTCCATCCGGGCGAATCGTCAGCATCGAGGCAGACCAACGCTCCGCTTCGCACTTTTGCACTCCCACCCTTGTCAGTTCCGCACGGATCCCGATGCTGTTCTTTTCTTCTCCCGCAAGTCTGGACTCCCGATTGTCCAAATGAATATCCCACAAATCAAGCGGTTCTGTCTCTGCACACTCGACAGCCGTTTGAATCCGGTCGCAGCGAAAGACGCGATAGCTGCCAGTTTGAAAACAATAGGCTGGACAGTACCACAGGCCATTTTGCGTGTAAATCCCGATTGGCTGAATGCGACGATTGGTTTGTTTTTCCCGGGATTCGTATGCGATCGCGAGCACCTTTTGGTTCACGGCTGCATCCAAAAGAATCGACAAGTGCGGAGAATCTGCCTGCCTTTTCGGTGTGACAAAATCAACGCGGTGCCTCATCTCGTCGATCCGCTCGCGGACATCTGGCGGCATGTAAGCGTAAAACTTGCTCGTGGCAGACGCCGCTTCCGCTGCAAAAGGCAAAGCGGAGTAATGGCGAAGCGATTGGATCGCAAAAAAGATGGCGACGGCTTCTTCCTCGGAAAAGGCGATAGGCGGCAAAATCCGCTCTTTCAGGACGCGGTAGCCGCCGTGCGGCCCTACTTCGGAATAAAGCGGCACGCCCCACTCGGATAATTCCTGCAAATCTCGCAAAATCGTTCGCTGCGACACGCCAAATTCTTGCGCCAGCTCGCCGACGGTAAATTTGCGTTTCCGGTTGACCGTCATTAACAGTTCCAGCAGTCTTTGTGTTTTCGCCATATCGGTTTCGTCCTTTTTATCTATGACAGCTTTTGTCATGATTATCTGTTATCGTCAAGATAAAGTCCAGTCAGGTGCTCTTTTGGGCACACCATAAGGAGGAATATGCCTTGACCACACAACACCAAGCAGCAACCCGCAAATACTTTTCATCGCAAAACTTGCGTCTCTCTTATCTCGACTTTGGCGGCGACAGCCCCAACGTGCTGCTTTGCTTGCACGGTCACATGAATGATGGGCGTGTGTTTGCGGAATTTGCCAGCAAACTGAGCGGCTGGCGCGTCATTAGCCTGGATCAGCGCGGCCATGGCTGGAGTGAGCATTCGCCGGAAAAAGACTACTCCCGCAACGCCTACGTGCAGGACATTCTCGCTTTCGTCCAAAACGAACTTGGCGGGCAGCAAATCGCCTTGCTCGGCCATTCTCTTGGCGGCCTCAATGCTTATCAATTCGCTGCGCGTTACCCGGCGTATGTAAAAGCGCTGATCGTGGAAGATATCGGAACCGAAATCCATGTTGACCTGTCCTTTGTCGAGCGCCTGCCGCAACGCTCCGCTTCCCTCGAAGAACTGAAACAATCGCTGCGGCAAGTTGGCGTGCGCGCCGTGGATTATTTTGCGGAAAGCGTGTTGGAGGACGAGCACGGCTTCGCTTTTCGCTCTGATCTGTCTGGCATGCGCATCTCGCAGGAGCATTGCAACGGCGAATGGTGGACAGATTGGCTGGCCTCTGCATGCCCCGCTCTGCTCATTCACGGCAAACACAGCTTTGTGATGGACGAAGCACATGCCAAGCTGATGGCCGAACGCAGAGCGAACACCCGGCTTGCCGTGTTTGCCGAGTGCGGGCACGATATTCATTCGTCTGATCCAGACGGGTTTCAGCGGGAAGTGCAAGTATTTCTGGACGAGATCGCCCGCTCATAAAAAGGATTTGCGCCTCCTCAAACGAAATCGTATGGAGTTCATCCAAGGACGGGAGGCGCTCCATGAACAACCATTCCCACTCGCCCGCTGCCGCAGAAGCGATTTTGGCTGACCTGACAGCAGCGGTTCAGCACTATTTCGGCTTGCACATCCGGGAAGCCACACCGATCAACCGGGGTTGGCTCAATTTGAAATGGCACATTCGGACAGAGGAAGGCACATATTTGTTGAAGCAATACAACCAAAAAAGGTTTGCTTTATACGATCCGGCTGATTTGGCTGTCGCTTTTTCCGAGCAAGCGAGACTGCATGCCGCGGGCCTGCCCTGTCCGATGCTGTTCGCCCATGACGGACGATTTTTGCTGGAATCCGCTCACGGAGAGCGCTTTCTGGTCATGGAATTTTGCGAGGGGCAGTTGGTGTCGCCGGGGAAAGCTTCACAGGCGCAGATGTACGATCTGGGCCGAGTGACCGGGCGGATGCACCATTTGCTGAACGACGGATCGATTGCGATTGCAGGCCAGAAACAGCCGCAGTTCGTTCCCCCGGAGCGGGCACAGCGACTGGCCCATTGGCACTCTGTTTGGCAAAATGTGCAGCATGCGGGGAAAACCGAGCTGCAAGGATTCGTAGAACAGCAAATCATCGCGACGGAAAAGCTTGAGTTGTCGCCTTTCGAAGCTTTGCACAGCGGATGGGCTCACCGCGATTTATGGGTGGACAACTTGCTGTTCGCTGCGGATCGCGTCACCGCCGTGCTCGACTTTGACCGGATGAAATACGACTACCCACAGCTCGATGTGGCGAGAGCGATCCTGTCTTGCGCGCTGGACGAGCAGCTTGACCCGGCGCTTGCGCGGGCATTCCTATCCGGCTACAAGGAAGTGCGCCCAGTGGAACATGGCTATTTGACGACTAGAATCCAGCTGTTGTGGTACTTGGAAAGCGTTTGGTGGATTACGGCAGACATGGATCGGCACAGTGCCCCGCCCGCCCGTTTTGCCAAAGAAATGATCTGGCTCGCTAAGCATCTCGACAGCTTGCCTGATTTGCTGGGCGATTTGTAGTTTACAGAATAAAATTATGGTTAACTTTATGTTGCAAATACTAAAAGCGGTTACTGCTCGTTAACGCGTAATAAGCAAAGTGCAAAGAGCCTCCATTTGATGTGGAGGCTTCTCTGTCTTTTCGGTTATGGCTCATGACTTTGCTTCCTTTTGCTATCGTTCTGCACTTCAGTCAGCTACCGTTCCCCGCAAGGTTCACCTCCTAAAACTAAAAGGTTCCCCCTACAGCTTCGTAAACTCCACTCCATACTGCTTAAATATCGCCTCATATTGCTTTTCAAATATCGTCCATCGCTGTTCTGCCCCATGCTTTTCCTGCAACGCCTGCAAATACTGTTTGGCCGCTGCTACATCATTCGTTTGCAACAGCAAATGAAAGCTCTCTTCGCCCAAATGCAAAAACGGGCCTGACGTGTAATAATCCACGATGGACCTGGCACTGGTCATCGTACGATAGAATTGAACAACTTGTTGCAATCCACTTAACAGCGTTTTGCGTACGTCATCCATTTTCGTATCAGCAGTGATGGCAAAGCGATCTGGAGCCACCTCGGCAATTTCCCTGATTCTTGCCCTGAAATGACAATCTGCTTCTTTCGGCTCAGTCAAAACGTCCTTCGCTTGGATCTGCGCCAGCTCCGCCGAATAAATGCCGCAGTTCACATAAAACATGAGATGATCAGCTGAATTGCCAGCGGATTTTTGGAAGTTGAGCATGTAAATGAGATTGTCTGTTATTTTGTAGAAATTCAAACTTTTCTTGACAAAGCCATGCTGCGCAAGGAACGGCTTCACGTCCTGCTTGATCATCTCGTTAAAAAGCTGTTGCAACATACTCCCCCCTGGAAGATACAATTTGTCCATATTATAGCATTTATTTGGCAGCTATCTCACGAAAGGTGCAGCGTATGCCCCTTTCGCCATTGCTTCGATTGGGGAAAGGTGGAAAAATCGGAATCTGAATCAGGAGAAAAACCGTTTAGTAACGGTGCTCCGCCTGTCCGTTCGGCAAAAAATGATCTGGCTGTGCTGATGCCGCAACATCTCGACAGCTTGGCCGACAAATGAGCAGATCGTTGTCTACAGAATGTTATTATGGTAAACAAAAATGATTTGCAGCTGCCCGCAATCCGTAAAGCGACGCCTGCACTCTTCAACGTATACAATCACTGCTCCATAAAAAAACAGCGGTCAACCTGGAGTATGCTGCTGTCATTCCTCCTTGTTGACCGCTGTTCGTTTCTATCACCTTATGGCTCGCCAATATTGCGTGTGCAAGAAGCTGTCTACGTGCACAAGAGGCTGCCTTCGTGTACAAGAAGCTATTTCCGTGTACAAGAAGCTGTCTCCGTGCACGAGAAACTGTCTCCGTGCACAAGAAACTGTCTCCGTGCACAAGAAGCTATCTCCGTGCACAAGAAGCTATCTCCGTGCACAAGAAGCTATCTCCGTGCACAAGAAGCTATCTCCACTTCCAAGACGCTACTACCTACTTGCCTTTTGAAAAAAGCACATCCCCCCGCCACTCAAAACTGAGCGGCGTCCCTTTCTTCTCCGGCTCCCACCCTCGCTGCACGGCTTCGGCGATGATCGCCTCCACATCGGAAGGCTTGATCGCTCGCCGCTCCTGTGCAAGCGGCGAATCGCCTGCCTGCTCCGTCGCCGCAGACATTACGGGCACGTCCGCCTTCATGTACACCCGGATCAACTGTCCGGCCTCCCCGGCGCTCTGAATCGTCACGACAAGCATTCCTTGCCCCGCTGAGCTGACGACCCAGCGGTACGCTTTTTGCTGAACCGTTATGCTCCGCGTTCCTTTTTTCGGTAAAGCCATCTACTCCTCCTGACTTTTCTCGCCCGTTACAGACTACGGGCTGTTTTCATGATGCATCTGCTCCTGCGACCGCTCGCCTGCAACCGGCAGCGCAAATGTCAGCGACTGAAACCAGGCGAAAACGATAATGAGCAGGAGCGCGCTGACAACCGGATGCCTTAGTTTGCCAAAGACGCTTGCCTCATTCGCTTGCTCCACTCCATGCCATCGCTCCATCAGCAACAGACACGCCGTATACAGCATCGCCAAGAAAAACAACAGCGGCTCTGCCTGCTCCAGCGTAATCATCTCGCCGAGCATCGCGCCCATCATGCCAGCCATCAAACCGGATAGCGTCCCTTCCACAATCGTCAGCACGGACAAGCGCAAGCCGAAGACGAATCCGGCAAAAGCGCCGCAAGTCATCCCCCACAGCGTGGAGCGGGACAGATTCCCCTGGAACAGCAGACCGAAAAGCAGACCTGTCAACAAGCCCACCAGCATGGCGACAGCCATCGCGCTCACCATTCCGTGCATCGGCTGGATGTGCGCCCTCCTTCGCCAAACCAAGCCGGTAAACCAGACGTACCCGATCAGTACGAACGCAAATATTTGCCAAACGGCGCTCATGATACCACCTCTACGTATATGTCCCTCCCTACACCGTATGTCCACGAGTGGCAAAACAGGACAAGAACGCGCGGCGAATCAAAGAGATAGCCGACAAAACGGGCACGCCTGACACGTCACAGCTCAACCACTTTCGTCGCGATGTTTTGGCAAAACTCCCGGTCATGCTCGACAAACAAAATCGTCGGCGCATGCTCCAAAAGCAGCTCCTCCAACTGCATGCGCGACAGCACATCGATAAAGTTCAACGGCTCATCCCAAACGTACAAATGCGCCCGCTCGGAAAGACTTTTCGCGATCAGCACCTTTTTCTTTTGCCCGCCGCTGAACGAAGCCATGTCTTTTTCGAATTGCGTTCGGGAAAAGTCCAGCTTGCGCAAAATGGCTTTGAACAAGCTTTCGTCTATGTCGTTGCTTTTCGCATAGGCCGTCAAGCTGCCCTGCAAATGTGACGTATCCTGGGAGACGTAAGAGATTTTCAGCTGGCTTCCTTGGCGAAACGTTCCCGTGTAGCTCACGTCCTCGCCGCAAATCAGCTTGAGAATGCTCGATTTCCCCGAACCATTTTTCCCGGACAGGGCAATTCGCTCGCCTTGTGAAATAGAAAAACGAACGCTGCCCGTCACCTGCTTATCTCCGTAGAAAATCGCCACATCTTCCAACTCGATCAGGCGATCTTTATGATACGTCAACGGAGAGATTTTCAGCGCTTCGCTCTGCTCCACATTTTTCAGCAGCTTCGCCTTGTCCTCGATAGCCGAATGCTGCCTTTGCTCGATCGATTTGGAGCGCTTCATCATTTTCGCTGCCTTGTGACCAATATAGCCTTTGTCGACTTTGGAGCCGGAATTGGTCGTACCGTTTTTCGTTTTTTCCACCTCATGCGACCAGCCGCTGGTGCGCTTCGCGGACTCGGACAGGCGTTTGATGTCTTTTTTCAGCCGCTCGTTTTCAGCCAGCTCAAAGTGATCCTGGCGCTGCTTGTTTTCCCACCAGGTCGAGAAGTTGCCTTTTTGAATCTCGATGTTGGTTTTGTTGATCGACAAAATATGGTCGACGCAATTGTCGAGGAAGGCGCGGTCATGAGACACGAGAATAAAGCCGTGCTTGGTCTGCAAATAGTCGCTGACCAGCTTCCTGCCTTCCATGTCCAGATGGTTCGTCGGCTCGTCAATGAGCAGGAAGCTGTTTTCCTTCAAAAACAGGGCGGCGAGAAGCACCTTGGTCTGTTCGCCGTTGGACAGCGTAGCAAACGGCCGATACAAAACTTCCTCGTCGATTTGCAAATAAGAGAACTCGCGCAAAAGCTCCCACTCCATATAGTCAGGGATTACTTCGCTAATGACATCCGCTGTGTTTTGCTGCTTGTTTTCAATCAGGTACGGAAAATATTCAAACGTCACCTGGGAAGAGATCGTTCCGCTGTACTCGTGGCGACCGAGCAACAGCTGGAGAAACGTCGTCTTTCCCCTTCCGTTTCGTCCGGTAAAGCCGAGCTTCCAGTCCGTATCAATCTGGAAGCTGACATTTTCAAAAATGTGATCAAAACTGCCGTCGTAGGCAAAAGTCAAATTCGTCACTTTGATGGTCGACATACAATCGTCCTCCTTGGAAAAAAATCAAAAAGAGCTGCAAGAAAGTTACTCTCTCGCAGCTCAAATACATATAACAAACCAAACCCCAGCAAGGAGTCAGATTGCATATACCGTTTGAGTGAACAGATGTCGTAACTTTCTTGCGTATAAGGAAATAAACATGCGAAATCCATCGCAATCGTTTTCCTTTACTAGCAAGAAAGCTTCCTACATCGGCTTCAACTCCAGTCATCAAAGTAACCTCATCTTACCATATCTGCTAACACCATTCAACCGCAAGCAGGCTTGACCGCCACTAGAGTACGTTTCCCATTGCCAGCAAGCAACCATCCTCAGGCTTTACTTGCCGGAAACAGGCTCGCTTTCTTTCAGATCGAGCGGGTTTTTCTCCAAAAAGTTGGTAGCGAATTGGCCGGAGACAAAATCCGGATGCTCCAGCAATTTTTCGTGAAACGGCACAGTCGTGTGCACGCCTTCGATCACAAATTCGCGCAAGGCGCGCTTCATGCGGGCCAACGCTTCCTCGCGGCTGCCACCCCACACAATCAGCTTGGCGACCATCGAATCGTAAAAAGGCGAGATGTCATAGCCCGGATAAACAGCGCTGTCCACGCGCACGCCGTAGCCGCCTGGAGGCAAGTAATTGGTCACTTTTCCCGGCGACGGCATGAAGTTTTTCGCAGGATTTTCCGCGTTGATCCGGCATTCGATGGCCCAGCCGTTGATCTTCACCTCATCCTGGGTAAAAGACAGCGGATTGCCCGCGGCGACGGAGATTTGCTCTTTGATCAGGTCGATCCCGGTAATCATTTCGGTGACCGGATGCTCTACCTGAATGCGCGTGTTCATTTCCATGAAGTAAAACTGCCCGTGACGATCGAGCAAAAATTCCACCGTACCTGCTCCGTGGTAAGAAACAGCTTTTGCCGCTGCCACGGCAGCTTGCCCCATCCGCTCGCGCAATTCCTGATCCAGCGCTGGCGATGGCGCTTCCTCCACCAGCTTTTGATGGCGGCGCTGAATCGAGCAATCCCGTTCGCCGAGGTGGACGACATTCCCATGCTTGTCGCCCATGACCTGAATCTCTACGTGACGCGGCTCCTCGACGTACTTTTCCAAATACACGCCCGCGTTGCCAAAAGCGGTTTCCGCTTCTTTTTGCGCCTGGCGAATCGCTTTTTCCAGTTCCTCGGCGTCATAAGCGACGCGCATGCCGCGACCGCCTCCCCCCGCCGTAGCTTTGACGATCACAGGGTAGCCGATTTCCCCGGCCACTTGCACTGCTTCCTCGATGTCGTCGATCAATCCGTCTGTTCCCGGAACGAGCGGAACATTGGCAGCACTCATCGTTGCTTTCGCGACGGCTTTGTCGCCCATTTTCGTAATCGCTTCGGGATCTGGCCCGATGAACGTGATGGAGCAATCTTGGCAAAGCTGGGCAAACGAAGCGTTTTCCGCCAAAAAGCCGTAGCCGGGATGAATCGCATCCACCCCTGTGAGCAAAGCGACCGTCATGATGCGGGGCATGTTCAAATAGCTCTCCCTGGACTCTTTCGGCCCGATGCAGTAAGCTTCATCTGCCAGCTCGACATGCAGCGCTTCGCGGTCAGCTTCCGAGTAGATCGCTACCGTAGCGATTCCCAACTCCTGGCACGCTCGAATAATGCGCACGGCGATTTCGCCGCGATTGGCAACCAATACTTTCCTGAACATAGGAACGCTCCTTCTTACTGTGGCTTGACAACAAGCAACGGTTTTCCGTAATCGACCAATTGACCATCCTGCACCAACATTTCGGCCACAACCCCATTTGCCGTGGAAACGATGTCCGAGGACAGTTGCAAAGCGTCGACCGTGCAGCGGCCGATCACATCATCTGCCTTGATCGTCTGCCCGACCTTCACCTGGGCGTAAAACAGTCCGACTGACGTGGACAGGACGAGCTGAGGTGTTTTTTCCGGCGCGGGAGTTTCCTGCTCCTTCTCGACGGCAAGTGTCGCTGTTTCAGTTGTAGCGGCGGCCTGCTGGTAGCCTTGATCCACCTCGTCTGTCTGAACCGGAAACGGCGTCGCGCTCACTGCCGCAGGCTCGCTTTTTTTGATGACGATTCGCTCTTTGCCCTTTTCCCATTCCAGCTCCTCGATGGACGACTGGTTGACCAGCTTGATCAATTCACGCAGTTCATGCAGCTTCATGCAAGATGCTCCCCTCTTACAATGGGATGTTCCCATGCTTTTTGTACGGACGGTCTTCCTGCTTGTTTCTGAGCATCTCCAACGCCTGGGCGACCTTCATCCGGGTTTCCCGCGGGTCGATGACGTCGTCGACCATGCCGAGGCTTGCCGCCACGTACGGATTGGCGAATTTCTCGCGGTAGAGCGCGATTTTTTCCGCGCGGGTTGCCGCCGGATTTGCGCTGCTCTCGATTTCTTTTGCGAAAATGACGTTCGCAGCACCTTCTGGGCCCATGACGGCAATTTCCGCATTTGGCCAGGCGTAGACGATATCTGCGCCAATCGACTTGGAATTGAGCGCCACGTATGCGCCGCCGTACGCTTTGCGCAAAATGACGGTAATTTTCGGCACGGTCGCTTCCGAGTACGCATACAAAATCTTCGCCCCGTGGCGGATGATTCCTCCGTGCTCCTGGTTGATCCCCGGGAAAAAGCCGGAGACATCCTCAAAGGTCAACAGCGGGATGTTGAAGCAATCGCAGAAGCGGATGAACCTGGCCAGCTTGTCGGAAGAATGAATGTCGAGTCCGCCCGCCATTACTTTCGGCTGGTTGGCGATGATCCCGACACTGTGTCCGTCGATCCGCGCCAGTCCGATGACGATGTTGCGGGCAAAATTCGGCTGCACTTCCATGAAGTCGCCGTGATCCACGATTTTCTCGATCACTTTGCGAACGTCATACACTTTCGTGCTCTCGGCCGGAACCAGCTCCAGCAGCTCTTCCTGCCATTCTTCGCCGCCCGCAGCTTCGAGGACAGGAGCGCGGTCGCGGTTGTTTTGCGGCAGGAAGCTGAGCAGCCTGCGCACTGATTCCAGCACCTCTTGCTCGGATTCGGCCGTAAAGTGGGCATTGCCACTGACCGTGGAGTGGACGCGCGCGCCGCCCAAGTCTTCCGCGGAAATTTTCTCGCCGGTTACTGTCTCGATCACTTTCGGTCCGGTGATGAACATTTGGCTCGTCTTTTCGACCATAAACACGAAGTCGGTAATGGCCGGAGAGTAGACCGCTCCGCCCGCGCAAGGCCCCAAAATGACCGAGATTTGCGGAATCACCCCGGAGTAGATCGCATTGCGGTAAAAAATCGTGCCGTATCCGTCCAGCGAGCTGACGCCTTCCTGAATGCGTGCGCCGCCGGAGTCGTTCAATCCGATGAACGGAGCGCCGTTTTTCGCGGCCAAATCCATGACTTTGGCGATCTTCATGGCGTGCATCTCGCCGAGCGCACCGCCAAATACAGTGAAGTCCTGCGCGAACAAATAAACAGGGCGACCGTTGATTTTGCCGTATCCGGTTACGACGCCTTCGCCCGGCGCTTCCATCTGATCCAGTCCGAAATGCGTCGCTCTGTGCTCGACGAACGGATTCAGCTCCATGAACGTATCCGGGTCGAGCAACAGCTCGATCCGCTCGCGGGCAGTCAGCTTGCCTCGGTTATGCTGGGCATCAATCCGGGCGTCACCGCCGCCCAGCTCGATTTTGAATTTTCGCTCCATCAAGTCATCGATTTTTTTGTGCATGTCGCTCATCGTCCGACCTTCTTCCTCTCTCTATTTCATGATCGCTTTTTCGAAAATGGCTACAAGCTGTTGTACCGCGCTCGTCGGCGACAATTGTCCGCTCGTCACGGATTGCTCGATGGCCGGGAGCATCTTGGCTACTTGCGGATTGCCAAAAAACGTAGTGCGCAAGTAGTCTTGGGCCATGCTGTGCATCCAGTCGAGCAGCTGCGCCTTGCGCCGGGCCTCGAAGCTGCCCGATAGTCCCGTCACATGGCGAAATGCGCCAACGACCTCCCATATGTCCGCGATGCCTTCTCCGGTCACCGCCGAGCACATGTACGCTTTCGTCTCCCAGCCGGATGTTGCTGGCTGCAAATAGTGCAGCACCCGGTTGTACTCGCCTTTGGCAATCAAAGCCCGCGTGCGGTTCTCCCCGTCCGCTTTGTTGATCAACAGCGCGTCGGCAATTTCCATGATCCCCTTTTTGATCCCTTGCAGCTCGTCGCCAGCTCCGGTCAGCATCAACAGCAGGAAGAAATCGACCATCGATCGGACGGTCGTCTCGCTCTGTCCGACGCCAACCGTCTCGACCAAAATGACATCGTAGCCAGCCGCTTCGCAAATCAGCATCGTTTCCCGCGTCTTCCGGTTGACCCCGCCCAGCGTCCCTCCGGTAGCGGACGGGCGGATGAACGCGTTCGGGTTGCGCGAGAGCAGCTCCATCCGCGTCTTGTCGCCGAGAATGCTCCCGCGCGTGACGGTACTGCTCGGATCGACCGCAAGCACAGCCACCCGATGGCCTTTTTCGCACAGCATCGTGCCAAATGCCTCGATAAACGTGCTTTTGCCTGCTCCCGGCACTCCCGACACCCCGATGCGAATCGATTGCCCGGTGTGGGGCAAAAGCTGGCGGATCACTTCCTGCGCCATGTCCATATGGGCGGCGGAATTGCTCTCGACCAGCGTGATGGCCTGGGCGAGCACGGTCCGGTTGTTTGCCCGCACGCCCTCGACGTACTGCTCGACAGAAAGGCGCGGGAGGCGGACTTTGGAAGAAAAGTTCAGGGATGTTTTGCCGTCTCCACCGCCGCTCATAGGCCGGCAGCCTCCAGTCGATGTACGATTTCCTGCAAAACGTGCTGGGCTGCTACCGGAATGACGGTTCCCGGACCGAAGATGGCGGCAGCGCCATGCTCGCGCAAAAAGGCGTAATCCTGCGGCGGAATGACCCCGCCGATGACGACGACGATATCTTCGCGGCCCAGCTTTTTCAGCTCCTCCACGAGTTGCGGCAGCAATGTCTTGTGTCCGGCAGCGAGCGAGCTGAAGCCGATCACATGCACGTCGTTTTCCACCGCTTGTTTTGCCGTTTCCTCCGGTGTCTGGAACAACGGCCCGATATCGACATCAAAGCCCAGGTCGGCAAAAGCGGTTGCGATGACTTTTGCTCCCCTGTCGTGCCCGTCCTGGCCCATCTTGGCGATCATGATGCGCGGACGCCGCCCTTCCCACTGCTCAAATTCATCCGCCATTTTGCGCACCGCTGCCACTTCATCCGCATCGGCGTACTCCGCACTGTAGACGCCGCTGATCGAGCGGATCACCGCTTTGTGCCGTCCGACCACCTTTTCATACGCATCCGAGATTTCGCCGAGCGACGCCCTTGCCCGCGCCGCTTCAATCGCCAGCGCCAGCAAATTGCCTTCGCCCGTGCGCGCACACTCGGTGATAGCAGACAGGGCCGCCTGCACCCGCGCCTCGTCCCGATTTTCGCGAAGCTCTTGCAATCGGCGGATTTGCGCTTCGCGTACCGCTGTGTTGTCGACTTCGAGAATTTCCAGCGGGTCTTCCTTGTCCAGACGGTACTTGTTCACACCGATGATGGCTTCTTTCGCCGAATCGATATGCGCCTGGCGTCTGGCTGCCGCTTCCTCGATTTTCATTTTGGGCAATCCCGTCTCAATCGCTTTCGCCATGCCGCCCAAAGCTTCGATCTCCTCGATGTGCGCCCACGCTTTTTCCACGAGCTGCGCTGTCAGCGACTCGACGTAGTACGAGCCTGCCCACGGGTCCACGACCTTCGTAATCTGGGTTTCGTCCTGCAAAAACAACTGTGTGTTGCGGGCGATTCGCGCGGAAAAGTCGGTCGGAAGCGCAATCGCCTCATCGAGCGCATTCGTATGCAGCGACTGCGTATGTCCGAGCGCCGCCGCCATCGCTTCCACGCACGTCCGCACGACGTTGTTGTACGGGTCTTGCTCGGTCAGGCTCCAGCCGGATGTTTGCGAGTGCGTGCGCAACGCCATCGACTTTTCGTTTTTCGGGTTGAACTGCTTGATCAGGCTCGCCCAAATCAGGCGTGCCGCCCGCATTTTCGCTACCTCCATGAAGTAGTTCATGCCAATCGCCCAGAAAAACGACAGGCGCGGTGCGAAAGCGTCAATGTCGATGCCAGCCGCAAGCCCCGTTCGCACGTATTCCAAACCGTCCGCGAGCGTATACGCCAGCTCGATGTCCGCTGTCGCGCCTGCTTCTTGCAGATGGTAGCCGGAAATACTGATGCTGTTGAACTTGGGCATGTGCTTCGAGGTGTAGGCGAAGATATCGGAAATAATTTTCATCGACGCCTCTGGCGGGTAAATGTACGTATTGCGCACCATGTATTCTTTCAAAATGTCGTTTTGAATCGTCCCGGTCAGCTCAGCCTGCGATACGCCCTGCTCCTCCGCCGCCACGATGTAAAAGGCCATGATCGGCAATACCGCTCCGTTCATCGTCATGGAAACAGACATTTTATCCAGCGGAATCCCGTCGAACAAAATTTTCATGTCGAGAATCGAGTCTACAGCCACTCCCGCCTTGCCGACATCCCCGACTACGCGCGGGTGGTCGGAATCGTATCCGCGGTGTGTGGCGAGGTCAAAGGCAATCGACAGCCCTTTTTGTCCGGCAGCCAGGTTGCGGCGATAAAAGGCGTTGCTCTCCTCTGCCGTGGAAAATCCGGCATACTGGCGCACGGTCCAAGGCTGGGTGACGTACATCGTCGGATACGGGCCGCGGAAATAAGGAGGCAGGCCCGGCATGTAGCCCAGATGCGTCATGTCTTGCACATCTTCTTTTGTATAAACAGGCTTGACGGGGATTTGCTCCATCGTCTGCCACAACTGCTGCTCCGCAAACTCAAACGCCTTTGCCCCGGCAGAAGCCTCCGCCGGAAACAGGTCGGAGATGTCCCGCCTGGACGAATACGGCATTTTGGAAAAATCAGGTCTCTTCATCGTGAGCTCACTCCTGTCCGCTCCTGAAGTTCTCGCAGCATCTGATAGCAATTGGAGCGCAGATGAATGCAATCATCCACTCCAGCCGCTTTGTACTGCGCCAGCTGCTCGGCATCCGGCAATCCAGCCAAAAGCACGGTCATATCCGGAGCCGCCTGCTTGATCGCCTGGGCGAGTGGCGGCACCAGCTCGGGATAGCTTGCATCGTCGGAGCAAATGACGGTAATCCGCGCTCCCGATGCGATTGCCGCTTGTGCCGCCTCTGCTGCCGAGCTGTACGCTGCTGTTCGCAGCGCTGCAAAACCGCCGACGGCAAAAAACTCTGCGGCAAAGTCCGCTCGCGCCTTATGCTTGGCGACAGGGCCAAGCGCCGCCAGAAACACGGATGGCCGCTGCCCTGTTTTCTCTGCGTACGCTTCCGCTTGCTTGCGCAATGTTTCGAAAGCTTCAGCCGCCCGGTGAACGCGAAGCGGAGCAATCACCGTCGCTGCTTGCTTGCCTGCGGTCAGCGCCTTGGCAATATCGCCTACGGTCGCGCCGTCAAGCGCTGCTTTTGCCGCCGCTTCCACCCAATCAGCCGTATGTTGCGCCAGCTTTTCCAAGGCTTCTGCGGCATCAGCCGGAGTTTTTTGGCTGCGGTATGCGCGCAATTCCGCGACTCGCTGCTTGTGAAGCGCTGGGGTGGTTGGGCGCGTGAGCAGTTGCTCCGCAGGATTCGGATACATGTTGGTGCCGACGATGCGGCTTTTGCGCTCTTGGATGTCTTTTTGCTTGCGGGCCGCTGTCTGGGCAATCGTTTCTTGCACGAAGCCGGACTCCAAAGCACGAAGCAAGCCGCCCTGCTCCTCTACTTGCACAAACAGCTCCCACGCCTTTTTCGCCAATTCGTCCGTGAGCCACTCGACATACCAGGAGCCGCCAGCAGGGTCAGCGACTTTTGCCAGATGCGCCTCCTGTTCCAAAATGATTTGTGTATTGCGTGCGATCCGGCGGGAAAACTCGTTGGCTGGACGAATCGCTTCGTCAAAAGCAGATACATGCAAGCTGTCGACGCCGCCAACAATCGCAGAAAACGCTTCCGTAGTTGCGCGCAGCATGTTGACGTACGGGTCGCAGACCGTTTTTGTCCAAGCCGCTGTGCGGGCGTGAATCGCTATTTTTTGCGCCTCGACCGAACCGCCGTACGCGTCCACAATATTCGCCCAGAGCATTTTCACGGCCCGAAGCTTGGCAATTTCCATGAACACATCGGAACCGACCGCAAAAGAAAACTGCATCCGGCCCGCCACTTCTTCAATCGTAAGGCCGCGGTCAAGCATCGCCTGAATATACTCGACGCCCGTTGCCAGCGAAAAAGCCAGCTCGGCCACAGCATGACCGCCGCTTTCGCAATACGGATTGCCCTGAACGAGAATCGTTTTGAGCTTGGGCGCATGCTGACTGGCCCAACTCGTCATTTTCGCCATGGCGGCAAAAGCAGTGTCAAGCGAGTGCGGAAGCTGCCCTTCCACGAGCAGCGGCGTCAGCGGGTCTTGCCCGATGCATCCCCGCAAGTTTGCCGGACTGTGGCCGCTCGCCTTCATATGAGCGAACAGCAGGGAAAAGACTGGCAAACCCAATGCTCCCGACTGCACGAACAAAGGCAGCTCTTCCAAATTCAGTCCGCGCAAGGCTTCCCCCAGTTCTCCCAGGGCAAAAATGGACAAGCCGTCTTTACCGATGTCTTCCGGCAGTGCTTCATCTGGATCAAGCCCTGCGCGCACAGCGCGATCAAATACGATGTGCAGCGCCGTTTGCCCGCGCGCCAAATCTGTCAATGCCGCTTCATGAAACGATTTCGCGTCCGGGGCCGCCATTTCCTGGCAGACCTCCCAGCGCCCAGCCTGCTGATCCAGCGGACTTCTCGTTCCCCTGACAAAAGGAGCCTCGCCCGGCCCCCCTCGTCGTGGCAATGTTGCGACATCTTCCGCCCGATAGATCGGCTGGCGGATAATTCCTTCCTGTGTTTTGGTCAACAGCTTGGCATCGAAGGCAGCTCCCTTCAACGATTTTTCGGCCGCCTCCCGCCATTGCTCGTACGTCGGCACAGGAAATTGCGTAAACAGTGTATCTTTATTCACGATCCAGACCTCCCCTCATTCGCCGATTCTACTCGGCAAGCTTCACCAAAAACAGCGGCTGGCCGTGGTCAACCAGTTGGCCGTTTTGTACCAGTATCGAAACGATTTCCCCTTTTACCTCTGCTTCAATCTCGTTGAACAGCTTCATGGCTTCCACGATACAGACAATGCTGGACGGCTCCACGCGATCGTGTACCGCTACATACGGTGGCGCATCCTCGGCAGAAGCCGCGTAAAAGGTCCCGACCATCGGGGAGGTGATTTTATGCAAGTTTTCCGTCTTTTCTGCGGGATGAGCTGTTGCCTCCTGCCGCTTTGTTGCTACAGGTTCTGTTTGGAGCGGTTGAGTTCCTGCTTTTTGCGGCAGGTTGACGACGGTTGAAGCTGGCTTGGCAGTGACCGCTGGCAACGTCGGCGCAGTCACGGCAGCAACGCTTGCTGTTTGCCCGGCAGTCCGGCGTTTGATGCGCAAACGGGATTCGTCATCGCTGACATCGATAGACTCTATGTCTGTCTGCTCCAGCAGCTTGACCAGTTCTCTCAGTTCATAGATCGAAAACATACGTATTCCTCCCATGTCCCGACTCATTGTGGCTGATTTGCCAACGAACCGACTGGTTGGTCTGTGATGAATGCGCAAGACCGACCAGTTGGTCTTTTAATCATTATAGCAAATGTCTGAATCGTCGTACAGACCAACCAGTCAGTCTGAATGGTACATCGCTGACCGGACCGTGAAGCGACTATGCCTCTGCTCCCATTTTTAGCAATGACGAGTAGTCGCCTGATCCATATTCGTTTACAACAATTTGAACGGCGCTTCGGGCGAAGCCAGGAAAAAGCGGTTGAAGTCCGGATTTTTCATCGCCTCTGGCTTCAGGACGGAATGCAGAACCATGTCGGCGTAAATGTCCGCAATCTGCTCGATCGAATACGTTCCTGTTTTTTGATACCATTTGTAAATCCAGTTGACCATGCCGAAAATCGCCATAGAGACGATTGGCACAGGCAGCTCCGGCCGGAACTCGCCCGATTTGATCCCGTCGGAAATGACGGTAAACATGATTTGCTTGTAGCGGTCCCGCTTCGTTTCAATATCAGTGAAATACTCCGGGGTCAAAAACAGGCTTTCCTGATAAAAGATCGTGACCTGCGAACGGTACAGATCGATCATCATCACAAACGATTTGACGATTGCTTGCAGGCGCTCGGTTGGCGTATCCCACTTCTCGTACGCTTCTTCCGCTTTTTCCAGCACGTACGTAATGAACTGGTCGTGAATGATGTAGAGCAGTTCATCCTTGGACTTGAAGTTGTGGTAAAAGCCTCCCTTGGAGGTGCCGCTTTCTTTGACGATCTGGTCGACGGTGACCCGGTGGTAGCCATGTGCTTCAAACAGGCGCATGGCCGTATCAATAATTCGTTCCCTGATTGATTTTTCGCTCATTATCTTCACCCGTGATCATTATAGCATAGAAATTCTTTTGCCGAAGGACGTTTGCATGCGCATATGTATTCGCGCTACAAGAAAAACGCCGATTCTTCCGTAGCGAAAAATCGGCGTCTCCTTTTTTCCGAAAAGCTTAGGTTTAGTTTGACTCAGTCTCATTGGCCGCGGCGGGAACCACACCTGAATACTCCTCCAGTGTGATGCCTTGCTCGCTGATTTGTTTGGCGATCTCCACGCCGACGTAGCGCAAGTGCCACGGCTCGTACATGTAGCCTGTGATCGCTTCTTTTCCATCCGGATAGCGGATGATAAAGCCGTGTTCTGCCGCGTGCTCGGCAAGCCACAATGCTTCCTTCGTGCCGCCAAAGCAGCTCGTCGCCGCGCATTTGCCGTCTACGCCGGATACGTCGATCGCAAGCCCGGTTTCGTGTTCGCTCGTACCTGGCACGGCGCTGTAAGTGCGCGCTTTTTCCACGCCGTCTTTTTGCACGTAGCGGTTGAACAGCGCTTTCTGGTAAGCGTGAGAGCGGTAGGCCGATACTCCTGCAAGCGCTACTCCGTCCGCTTTTGCCGCTGCAAACAATTCCTCCAGCGCAGCCGCCGCTTCCTTGCGCATTTTCCGCTTCTCGCTCTTTTCCGGGAGCAGGTACGGGACTTTCGGGAATACCAGGTCGTTTGGCGTATAGTTTTCGGGAAGCTTGCGCTGTTTGTTGACCAGGACCGCTACACTTTGCGGTTCAGCGACTACCTCGATATCCGCAAGCAGCTCTTCGTACTTGCCTGCCCCTTCCGCAGACGACTTTTTCGGCGGTTGGGCCTCTGGCTGCTTGGTTTCTTCCGGTTTCGTTTCTTCCGGCTTCGCCGTCTCGGCTGGCTTGGTTTCCGGTTGCTTGGCTTCCTCGGCAGGTTTGGGCACTTCTGCTGGAGCAGGTTGGGTCGTCTCCTGCGACGGCTTTGCCTGTTCTTCGTTTGGCGCAGCCATGCTGCTGCATCCAGACAGCGCGAGAATCGCGGCTGTTACCAGTATGATGGAATGATTCGTACGATTGGCAAAACGTTTCATCATGACGTCCTTTCGAATCGGGCCCGGCTGTACAGTCAGCCCGCATGGGTGTTGGGTACTTATCCAGCATGGAAGTACGTACCCATTATGACATAAATCGGGCCTTTTTCGTTACAGGAACGTGCCATTTTGGCAAAAAATCAGCGCGCCTTTGCCGGGACGCCTACTCTTCTTTTTTGGCAAAATAGGTGGCGAGCACAGAGCCGGAAAGGTTGTGCCACACGCTGAAGATGGCGCTCGGCACCGCTGCGAGCGGATTGAAGTGAGCCGCCGCCAAAGCCGCGCCCAAACCGGAGTTTTGCATGCCTGTCTCCAACGTCACCGCTTTGCGCTTCGCCAGATTCAAGCCGAACAGCTTGGCGAAAAAATAGCCGAGCACGTATCCGAGAATATTGTGCAAAATGACGACAGCAAAAATGATCATGCCTGTCTCGACGATTTTGCCTTTGTTCAGGGCAACGACAATCGCCACGATCAAAACGATAGCAATGGTAGACACGAGCGGCAATGCCTTGGCGCTCGCTTCCGCCTGCTTGCCGAAAAACGCTTTGACGATCACACCGAGTACGATCGGGACAATGACGACCATCACAATATCGAGAAACAGCGACTTCGTATCAATCGCCATCCATTTTCCAGCCAAAAGCGAGATGAGTGCAGGGGTAGCGATCGGGGCGATCAAGGTGGACACAGCCGCGATGGAAACCCCGAGAGCCACATCGCCTTTTGACAAGTACGTCATGACATTGGACGCCGTCCCGCTCGGACAGCAGCCGACCAAAATGACACCAACCGCAATATCCGGCGGAAGCTGCAACGTGATCGCGAGCACAAAGGCAAGCGAAGGCATGATCAGGTAGTGACCGACTACGCCGATCAACACATCGACCGGCCTGCGAAACACTTCGCGGAAGTCTTCCGAAGACAAGGTCAGCCCCATTCCGAACATGATGACGCCGAGCAGGAACGAAATGTAGCCTTTTCCGCCGACGAACGCTTCCGGCACAAAAAAGCCGAGAATGGCAAACAAAATTACCCACAACGAGAACGTGCTGCCAACAAACTTGCTGATTCTCTCCACAGTATTCATGTTTCTCTCTCCTGTTTTTCGTTTTATGTCTATTTAAAATATTTTTGATTATACTGCACGTTTTTGCATTGTTCTATGCTTTTCGGCAATTCCGTCTATACCAAAAACCTATACAGCTATAGTCTGAGCCAAACAAGTAAAAAAGACGCGCCGTATACACCAGCGCGTCTGTCCCTTATGATCTTGTTCGTCACCCAAGCACCAGCGAGTGCAGCGCCCGTCCGGCAGCAGTTGTTCGCTTATTTTTGAATGCTGACCTGGTCGAGCATGAGATAGCCAGCCGGACTGATGGAAAAGCCTTGAATGTCGGTGCTGATGACGGCGAGATTTTCCAGATTGCGAATCGGCACCAGCAGCGCATCCTGCATCTCCAGCTCCTGCGCCTTCGCGTAGATGGCGAGACGCTTGGCCGGGTCTGACTCGACTCGTCCGGCTTCGAGCAGCTTGTCCAGCTCCTGGTTGCTGTACTGAAAGCTGTTTCCGGCTCCGCCGCCCATCGTGTGAAACAGGTTGTACTGGTTGTAGTCCGCGTCACCCGTCGCGTTCCCCCAGCCGCTGACGAAAATCTGATGCGTTCGTGTCTTTTCGATCGTCGTGACGAAATCGGCGTAGCTGACCACATCCATTTTGGCGTCGATCCCGATTCCTTTGAGCTGGGAACGGATGACTTGCGCAACCATGACCCGATCATTGCGGTCGTATGTCAGCATATGGATGGAAAAGCCGTTGGGGTATCCTGCTTTGGCGAGCAGCTCGCGCGCCTTGTTCAGGTCGTACGGATAGCTTTGGACGGACGCACTGTAGCCGAATACTTTTGGCCCGAGCGGCGAGTTGGCCTGCGTGCCTACATTGTTGTAGACGCCTTTGATGATGGCTCCTGTTTCGATGGCTGAACTGATAGCCTGCCTGACGCGAATGTCGTTGAGCGGCTCTTGCGCCACATTGAACCCGATGAACTCGGTTCCCAACGCTTCGCTGCGATACACATGCAAGCGATTCGATGCGGACAGCCGATCGATCTCCTGCACCGGAATGGACTCGGCTACGTGGGCCTCGCCGTTTTCGACCATGGCAATGCGCTTCTGATCGTCCGCCACGACGCGAAAAATCACATGATCGATTTTCGGCTTGTCACCCCAATACTGCTGGTTTTTGTCCAGCACGATCTGATTTCCCGGCTCCCAGGAGCGAAACACAAACGGCCCGGTTCCAACCGGATGCTCCGCCAGCTTGCGCCCGTACTGCTCGATCGCTTTCGGGCTAATCATGCTGCCTTCGTGACTGGCTAATATGGAGAGCAGCGGCGTAAACGGCCGCTCCAAAATAAACTGTACGGTGTACGGATCGACGATTTTGATTTGCTTGATCTTGTCAAACATCGCAGCTCGCGGCGAAGCGATCTTCGGGTCCATGACCCGGTCCAAGGTTCGCTTCACTGCGGTGGCGTCAAACGGTGTGCCATCGTGAAAGAAAACGCCCTGTCGCAGCTTGAACTCCCAGACAAGATCGCTGACTTGCCGCCAGGAGAGGGCGAGCTGCGGCACGATCACCATGTTGGCATCCCGTCTGACCAGCCCTTCGTACACTTTTTGGTGGACGACACTCGCGGCATTGATCGTGGAGATGAAGTGCGGATCGAGATTGCCAGCATCGGACATTCTGACAATCGTCAGCGTCCCTCCTTCCACCGCTTTCGCGGGAAGGTCTTCCTTTTCGGCAGACGGTTCCGTTGCCATGGAACAGGCCGCGAGCATCGTCACGGCGAGCAGCAGTCCAATCAAGCTGGCAAAACGTCTCTTCTGTATCATCGTGGACTCTGTCGCACCCTTTCTTTCGCGAGATATACGCCTATTTTGTACAAAAAGACCGCCTTCCCGAATGATTCACAGAGAACGGCGGCCCGATGCTGGCAACGCGCTAAGGACAGGTCAGTCTTTTGGTTTATCAAACAACGACTTGTACTCGCCGAAGCCCTCTTCTTCCAGCTTGTCTTTCGGAATAAAGCGCAGCGCCGCAGAGTTGATGCAGTAGCGCAAGCCGTTTTCTCCCGGTCCGTCTTCGAACACATGCCCCAGATGCGAGTCTGCGTGCTTGCTGCGCACTTCTGTCCGAATCATGTTGTGGGTCAAATCGAGCTGCTCGGTGACATTCTCGCTGGCCAGCGGTTGGGTAAACGACGGCCAGCCGCAGCCGGAATCGAATTTGTCCAAGGAAGAAAACAACGGCTCGTTCGACACGATATCCACGTAGATGCCTTCCTCTTTGTGATTCCAGAACTCATTGGCAAACGGGCGCTCCGTGCCGCTGTTTTGCGTCACTTCGTACTGAATCGGCGTCAGTACCTGTTTCAGTTCTTCCTGCTTCTTTTTGTCGCGCCACGCTTCCTTCACGAACTTCGCTCTTCCCGACGCCGCCCGGTAATACTGGTAGCGCACAGGGTTTTTCTTGTAATAGTCCTGGTGGTAATCCTCTGCCGGGTAAAACGGCTTGGCAGGCAAAATCAAGGTCGCTATCGGCTTTTGAAAAATGCCGCTTTGCTCCAGTTCCTCACGCGAGCGAATCGCCAGGCGTTCCTGCTCTGGCGTGTGAAAGAAAATCGCCGGGGCGTACGATTGCCCCCGATCGCCGAATTGGCCGCCTGCATCTGTCGGATCGATCTGTCTCCAAAACATCTGCAACAGCTCTTCATACGAGATGAGCGCCGGATCATACGTGATTTGCACGGCTTCATAGTGTCCGGTTGTATCCGAGCACACTTGTTCATAGGTCGGATTTTCGACGTGGCCGCCTGTGTAGCCCGAGACGACCTTGATGATTCCTGGCAGCTTGTCAAACGGACTGACCATGCACCAGAAGCAACCGCCGGCAAAGGTTGCGGTTTCCCATCGTGAAATTTCGCTGTTCATGCAGTGCGCCTCCTGATCTATACGAAAGCTTCGATACCCTCGATTGTACATGTTTTGCAAAATGAAAGTCCACTCCGTAGCTGCCGCAAAAACAGTTAACCGAAAAAAAGACCCCGCATCGTGTCGAGGTCCTTGTTGGCAGAGCATTTATTTGGTCAGGGAAAGCGCCTGGGCAAATCCGGAAAGCATCACAACCATGTGGGCGATTCCTTCCTCGAAATCTTTCAGGCGAATCGACTCGTTCGGCGCGTGCACCTTGCAACCGACCCAGCCTACTCCCGTACTGACAACCGGAAGCTTAAGCTGCTCGCCGAAAATGTACATCGGGCCTGTCCCTGCCGAGTTCGGTGCGAGAACAGGCTCGTTCTCGTAGATGACGCGGGCGGTATCCAGCACATGGGCAACGAACGGATGGTGGAAATCGGAGCGGTACGCTTTTTGCCCGTTGATCATCGTCACCGTAATGTCGTCGTAGCCATGCTTCTTCAGATGCGCCTCGATGCAACGCAAGATGTGCTGCGGGTCTTGTCCCGGCACGAGACGGCAATCCACTTTGGCTCTGGCGTTTTTCGGCAGCACCGTCTTCGCGCCTTCTCCGGTATACCCGCTGTCCAGTCCGCAAATCGTCATCGTCGGGTGGAACACCATCGCCTCGCGCGGGTCCACGCCTTTTGCCTTCGTGATCAGCGGGCGTTTCAAGCCGTACAGTTCTGCCGTCGCTTCCTCGCTGAACGGCAGCTCGGACACGACTTTCTTTTCATCTGCTGTCGGTTCTTCGATGCCGTCGAAAAAGCCTTCGACCAAAATTTCGTTTTGCTCATTTTTCATCGTCGCCAGTGCTTGTACCAGACGCCATGCTGCGTTGTCTACATAAGCGCCGACAGAAGAGTGCATGTCGATGTCCGCGCCTGTGCAGGTCAGTTCCAAATACGCCATGCCTTTGATTCCGGCAACCATGCTGATGCGCTCGGATTCGTCTTTTCCGCCAAATTCCCAAATGCACGCATCCGCTGCAAACAGGTCTTTATATTGGCGCAAATACGGTTCCAGGTTCGGACTGCCGATCTCCTCTTCCCCTTCGATCAGGAACTTGATGTTGCACGGCAAGCCGCCCTGCTTTTGCAAAATTTTGATCGCGCTCAGCCGCGCTACCAGGTCGCCTTTGTTGTCGGCTGCGCCGCGTGCGAACAGCTTGCCGTCGATCACAGTCGGCGTGAACGGCTCGGTATGCCACTCGTTGAACGGTTCCGGCGGCTGAACATCGTAATGGTTGTAGTAGAGCAGCGTCTTGCTGGCATCGCCATTGCTGCCTGCTGCAAAAAAAGCATAGACGACGGGGTTGCCGCCAAGATCGTCGAGCACCTTCGTCTCGCCGCCAGCCTCGTGGATCATCTGCACGACGTAGTCGACTGTTTCCGGAATCGCTTTGTGCTGGGCAGAAACGGTGGGGTAACTCAAGTATTGCTTCAGGCGGTCAATCGCCTCCGGGAGTATCTCCTGTACGCAGCCCAATACTTGTTCCTTGTTCATCTTTCGTTCCTCCTCGTGAGCGCTCTTTGGCGGATTTGGATTTGGCATCGATACGACTACTACTGCTGCAAGCTTGGCACTTTTGGCTCCATATACGTCGCGAACCAGTCCTCTGTATACTGCAATCTCAGCACGCGCTGCTCGGGATCTCCGCTGCGGGACAGCTCATGTCCGGCTCCGGGGAAGCGAATGAAGGACACGGGTGCCTTGCCTTGGTGTTTGAGCGTGATGTACAGCTGTTCAGCCTGCTCGATCGGGCAGCGGTGATCCTGTTCCCCGTGCATGATCAGAAGCGGCGTCTCGATGTTTGCGACCAGACGAATCGGCGAATGTTGCCACATTTTCTCCGGATTGGTGAACGGATTGGCCTGAATTTCTTCGACGCTGAAGTAGTAGCCGATGTCGCTCACGCCGTAAAAGCTCACCCAGTTGCAAATGCTACGGTCCGTCACACCTGCACGGAATCTGTTCGTCTGCCCTACAATCCAGTTGGTCATCAGGCCGCCGTAGCTTCCGCCTGCCACTCCCAGGCGGGACTCGTCCACGAAATCAAACTGCTGGCACGCGTAGTCGACTGCGCTCATCAGGTCGAGATAGTCTTTGCCGCCGTAATCTCCGCAGCACGCCTGCATGAAGCGCTCGCCGTACCCGTAGCTGCCGCGCGGATTGGTGTAAAGCACCGCGTAGCCTTTTGCCGCCAAAATCTGAAACTCGTGGAAAAACGTATTGCCGTACATGGAGTGCGGCCCGCCGTGGATTTGCAAGACGAGCGGGTATTTTTCACCTGGCTTGTAGCCAACTGGTTTCAGCATCCAGCCGTGCACCTTCCAGCCGTCTTGCGCTGCAAATTCGATTTCTTCCGGCACAGCCAGCTCCACATTCGCAAAAAAGTCGCGGTTCAGTTCGGTCAAACGTTGCTCTGCCTTCGTTTCCAGGTTGAAGTGATACAAGTCTCCCGGAATGAGCGGATCACTGATCGCTGCGATCAGCGTCTGCTTTTGCTCGTCAATCGTGAATCCGTACACGTTGCGGTTGCCGCTGACGATGTGCTCTTTTTGTCCGTCCAGAGCTACGCGGTAAATGCCGGAATTGCCGCGCTCGCTTACAATCACGTACAACGCGGTTCCGTCCTCCGTCCAGACCGCTCCTGGAGTCGGGTGGCCCGGCGAGCGCACATCGCCAATCGTCGAATCGCCGATTTGCACGTCCCACTCAGCGGTCACGCAAGTCAGCTCGCCGCTTTCGAGATCGCATGTCCATACTCGCTTTTGCGTTGCGTTCAAGTAAATTCCGTCCGCCAAGCTGCCGATGAACGCGAGCTTTTGGCTGTCAGCAGACCAGGTCGGGTGAGAAAATGTCCCGTTACTGCTCGTCAGCTTCTTCCATTCTCCTCCCGCTGTCGGCAGCAAATACACGTCGACCGTGTGCAGCATGTCAGGATTTTCGTTGCGGTTGGCTGTGATCGCCAGCCATTTTCCGTCCGGCGACCAGGAGCCGATCGTATGATGGTAAGGCCCGTCTGTCAGCGCTTTTACTTCTCCCGTTTCCACATGCACGAGGGCGAGTTGCCGTGTTTTTTCGTACAAATAGCCGTAATCGTCCGATTTGTATTTCATCCGCTCGACATGGATTACTTTCGGCACGACTGCTTCTTTTGCTTCGCCTTTCTGATCGTCAAACGTCTCGCCGCGATCCATCAAGGAAGAAAAGACGATAAGCTGTCCATCCGGCGACCAGAGCGGAGTGCTCACCCCTGTTTTGCAGTGCGTCAACTGGCGCGGCTCGCCACCTTTGGCGTCAATCAGCCAAACTTGTGCTGTCCCGGAACGCTTGGAGACGAAAGAGATGCGCGTACCATCCGGCGACCAGCGCGGATACGTGTCACGCACAGCACCGCTCGTCAGTTGCACCGTTTCTCCTGTCTGCAAGTCGCGGACGAACAAGTGGTTGCGATACGCCCGCTCTTCGTCGATCATCGTCTTCACGTAAACAACCGCATCTCCCTGCGGGGAAAGCTGCGGGTCGCTTGCGTACGTCAGTTGATACAAATCTTCTGCTGCGACTTTTCTTTTTTGGCTGTTCATTTGTCACTCACTCCTTTTCACTGTGGACCGTTTTCAAATGCTCCAGGAAAAAGCGGGTAATGCCCTGATTCAGCGTGATGTGGTTGTCCAGTTTTTCGGTAAAGTGGCCTTCGTCTTCGAAAACGTGCAAAGCCACCTGTTGCCCCCGGCCTTGCATGTCTGCCACAAGCTGCTCCGCCTCGCTGACAGGGACCCGGGTATCGTTACGCCCGTGAAAGACGAGCAACGGTGCCTTGATTTTGGCAGAGTGATTCAGCGGCGCGATTTGTTCGAAGAAATCGTCGTCCTCGCCCAAGTAGCCGTATTCGACTTCACGCAGCTTTCTCCGCCACTCTCCCGTGTTTTTCAGGAAGGTGCCAAAATGCGAGATGCCGACGATATCGACTCCGGCTGCCCACAAATCCGGGTAATGGGTGAGGGCGGCAAGCACCATGAAACCGCCGTAGCTGCGGCCCATAATCCCGATTGCCTGCGGATCGACCGTTTCCTTTTGCGACAAGTCTTTGACCAGCCAGGCGAGGTCGGCGACAGAGTCCATCCGCTTGCGGCGATCGTCGAGTTGCACGTACGTACGGCCATAGCCCATGCTGCCGCGCACGTTCGGTGCCACTACCGTGAAGCCCTGGTTGACCAAATATTGAAAGACCGGGTGGTACTCTGCGCGAATCTGGCTCTCCGGCCCGCCGTGGACGTAGACGACAACCGGACTTTTGCCGGAATGGTTTTTGCTGTAGAGAAAATACGGCACCTCCAGCCCGTCAAAAGAATGGAAGCTGCACAGCTCTGGCTCCACGAGACTGTCTTGAATTTCTTTTGCCACGCCAACATAAGTCACGCGCTCACTCGATTTTTCCGCAAGCGAATACGTCCAGATGTCGCCGGGCAATGTCGGGCTTTTCAGGGCAAAGGCAAGCTGTTCATCCGAGCGGAACGCGAGTCCGCTGATGACGCCACCCGGGATGTTCTCTGCCATTACTTGACGCTGCTCGGTCAAAGAGTAAAAGCCGAGCGCCGAACGCCCGCCTTCATTGATGGCGAAAGCAAGCACTTCCTCGCTGTGCGAAAGTTTCGCTTCCTCCACGTCCCACTTGTCGATCTGGACGAGCTTTTCCAGTTCGGCGCCATCCAGCGCAAAGCGGCAAAGCGCCATCGCGTTGTCATCGCGATCGGTCACGATGTAGCCGTGTTGTCCGTCACGGGTCAACTGCAACGAGTGAAAGCGCGCTTGCTTGCTGCAAATCGGCAGCTTCCGGGCTTGTCTGGTCTGCAAATCCAACAGGTACAAGGCATTGTCGATATTCGTTTCCTGTACGCTGAAAATCAGCCCTGTGCCGTTCGGCAGCCAGGCAATCGGATCGCAGCGCCCGTCATGACGGTACACTTCTTCGTACTGGCCGCTCTCTACGTCCTGCACAAAAATATCGAAGCAGCGTGGCTCGCGACGGTTGCTCGACCAGGCAATTTTCTCGCTGCAAGGCGACCAGCCGCCGAAGTAATGGAAAAATTCGGGCACATCCGTCAATGGCTTGACGACTGCTCCACCCTCTTTCAGCAAAAAAAACTGCTGGCGCTCGTCTCCTTTGTTGTCCATGCCGACAACGGTCTTCGTCCCGCATGGAGAATGGGCGAACTCGACAACCCGGTCAGGCAAAGAAGTCACCTGACGTACGCTCGCAGTTTGCTCATCCCAACTCCACACCTGGGCAATGCCTGTGAGCTTCGTCAAAAAAGTCAGCTCGTTCGTTTTCGGCACCACTTTCAGCTGATAGGCCGACTTGACTTGCAAATAGTCCATAATCATGTGCCATCACCCTTTCCTCGTCATCAAGAAGTGTATGTATAGTGATTCATGGTTGACGAATCGCCAAGAACAGCCAAAAGCAGCTGACTGTTCCGTGTGAAAAGGGAAAAAAGAGGAGAGACTCCTCTTTTTTCTATTTTTTCGTTGCCCAGCGTGCGCTTGGGAATGCATTGACCGGATACGTCAATCCTTCCAAACCTGGTTTTACTAGATAGTTTTGTTGATAGTGGTAGATCGGGATGAACGGCATTTCTTCCATCAAAACAGCCTCTGCTTTGTGCAACAGTTCCATGCGCTTGTTCGGATCTTGCTCCACTTTTGCTGCCATGTTCAGGTCGTCGTACTCTTTGTTTACCCAGCCTGTACGGTTGTTCGGGCTGTCACCCAAGTAGTAATCGAGGTTGAACGCCGGATCGCTGATTTGACCTACCCAGCCCATGCGGCCCATTTGGTAGTTCTTTTGTCTCGTTGTATCGAGGTATACTTTCCACTCTTGGTTGGTCAGCTTCACATCTACACCCAAGTTTTTCTTCAGCATTTCCTGGAGGGCTTGGGCTATTTTTTTGTGGCTTTCATCGGTGTTGTACATAAGTGTTACTTCAGGCAGCGTAGACCAGCCTGCTTCCTGCATGCCTTCCGCCAGC
This sequence comes from Brevibacillus sp. HD3.3A, assembly GCF_013284375.2. Lineage (NCBI taxonomy): Bacteria > Bacillati > Bacillota > Bacilli > Caryophanales > Paenibacillaceae > Brevibacillus > Brevibacillus sp. HD3.3A. The sequence goes on along the minus strand of NZ_CP085874.1, from coordinate 2,802,975 downwards.
AGTTTTTTCGCTTCCGCCGGATCTTCCTTGAAGTAGTCGCCGCCTTCTTCGCGGAAGTCTTTGCCTGTTGGCGTAATCGCTCCGCGCGGCACCATGGAGTAAGCCGGAGTTTCGCCGCCTTGGCTCACCATTTCGGTCAGTGCTTTGCGATCGATCGCCATAGCGAATGCACGGCGCACTTTTTTGTTGGTGAACGGCTCTTTCGTCACGTTGAACATGTACATGTACGTGCCGTAGTAAGGAACGGATTTGTAGTCAGGGCTTGATTTTTCCTGAGCGAGAATGTCAGATGGCATCTCTTTGTTGAAATCAAGCTCTCCGCTCTTGTACATCTGGTAGGACGTTGTGGCATCGTTCACCATTTTCCAGGTGATCTTCTCCATTTTTACGTCGTCCTTGTTCCAATAATTCTCGTTCTTTTCAATCACCAGTTCGGAGTCATGCTTCCAGGAAACGAGCTTGTAAGCACCGTTGGAAATATACGTCTCGGCATTGGCTGCCCATTTCGGATCGGCTTCCGCCTGCTTTTTGTTGATCGGGTGCCAGTAGCGGGTAGCAAGCATCTTGTCAAAGTAAGAAGTTGGAGCTACCAGTTCGATTTCCAATGTTTTCGCATCGAGAGCCTTGATTCCGACGTCTTCTGCTTTGCCTGTTCCTTTGTTGTACGCTTCTGCTCCCTTAATATAATAGAGGAGATACGCTGTCGTAGAGGCTGTCGCCGGATCGATATGCTTCATGAACGTATAGGCGAAATCTTCTGCGGTTACAGGCTCGCCGTTTGTCCATTTGGCATCGTCGCGCAAAGTAAAGGTGTACTTGAGCTTGTCGTCAGACAGCTTCACTTCTTTGGCTACCCCGAGAACCGGATTGCCTTCTTTGTCTTTCGTGTACAAGCCTTCGCCCAAGTGATCCATGATCCAGAACGATGTCGTATCCGTCGAAGTGAGCGGATTCAAATCGGGTGGTTCGGACTTGGCGTTGAATACGACTTCTTGTTTGACGGCAGCAGCAGGAGTGCTGGACGCCGTACCCGGGTTGTTCGTTGCTGTCCCTGAGCTTCCGCCGCAGCCAGCAAGCGCTGGTACTACGAGCGAGACGGACAGGGCAAATGCAGCTAATTTCTTCACAATGGTTCCCCCTGTATATAAAGATATAAAATCGTACTACCTGTAGAGATGGCAGGCGACCCAGTGATTGGGCGCTGCTTCCATCCATTCCGGCACCTGCTCGGCGCACTGCGCCGTTGCTTTCGGGCAACGCGTCCGGAAGACGCAGCCGCTCGGAGCGTTGGCCGGGCTGGGCAAATCGCCTTGCAAAATGATCCGCTCCCGCTTGATCGTAGGATCGGGAATCGGGATGGAAGACAGCAATGCTTGTGTATAAGGATGCAGCGGTTTGGCGTACAGCTCGAAGCTGTCGGCCATTTCCACCATTTTTCCTAAATACATGACGCCAATTTTCGTGGAGATATGCTTGACCATGGACAGGTCGTGGGCGATGAACAAATACGTCAGCCCTTTGTCCTGTTGCAAATCTTCAAGCAAATTGACGACCTGCGCCTGAATCGAGACGTCGAGCGCAGAGATCGGCTCATCGGCGATAATAAATTCCGGTTCGACGGCAAGAGCGCGTGCGATGCCGATCCGCTGCCGCTGCCCGCCGGAAAATTCGTGCGGGAACCGGCTCGCATGCTGCTTGGAGAGGCCCACCAGCTCCAACAGCTCCTTGACGCGGTCTGCGCGATCTTTGCGAGGAAAGCCGTGAATGTCCAGCCCTTCGGCGATAATGTCCAACACCGTCATGCGCGGGTTGAGACTGGCCTGCGGGTCCTGGAAGATCATCTGCACGTCGCGGTTGAACTGCGCAGAGTCTTTGCCTTTCAGCTGATGCACATTTTTGCCCTTGAACAACACTTCTCCATCTGTACGGTCGTACAGGCGAATCATCGTCCTGCCGAGCGTAGATTTGCCACAGCCGCTTTCACCCACCAGCCCGAGCGTTTCCCCCCGATTGATCGTAAACGTGACTCCATCCACCGCCTTGAGCTGGATGCCGTTGCCGATCTCGAAGTGTTTCTTTAACCCTGTTACTTCTATTAAAGTGTCTCTCATCTACGTCTGCCTCCCTGCCGCCACGAGTTCATCCAGCTTCGGCGCCCGCGGATCATGCAGCCAGCATGCCGCCTGGTGCGCATTTTCGAACACGGTTGCCTCTGGCATTTGCTGCTCGCAAATATCCATGGCAAACTGGCAACGCGCTGCAAACGGACAGCCTTTTGGCGGGTGGAACAAATCTGGCGGCGATCCGTCAATCGGCACCAGCCGCTCTTTTTCTTCGCCGTCAATTCGCGGCATCGAGCGCATCAGGCCCCACGTGTACGGATGCTTGGGACTCTTGAAAATATCTTCGACTTTTCCCGTCTCCACGACGATTCCCGCGTACATCACGACAGCGCGGTGAGCGATTTCAGCTACGACCCCCAGATCGTGCGTGATCATGACAATGGAAAGCTGTTGCTTTTCTTGCAGTTCTTTCAGCAAGTCCAAAATTTGCGCCTGAATCGTCACATCGAGGGCGGTTGTCGGTTCGTCGGCAATCACCAGCTTCGGATTGTTCGCCAGCGCAATCGCGATGACCACGCGCTGCCGCATTCCGCCGGAAAATTCATGCGGGTATTGATCCACCCGTTTTTCCGGATCGGGAATGCCGACCAGCCGCAGCATTTCCATCGCTTTTTTGCGCGCTTCCTCCTTCGAGACGTGGTGAGTCCGCACAAAGCCTTCGACGATCTGCGTTCCGACCTTCATCGTCGGATTCAGCGCTGTCATCGGGTCTTGAAACACCATCCCGATCTCGGTTCCCCGCAGCGAAAGCAGTTCTTTTTTGCTCAGTCGGGTAATGTCTTGTCCGTCAAAACGAATCTGTCCGTCGACGATCCGGCCCGGCGGATTCGGGATCAGCCCCATGATCGCCTGGGCGGTCACGCTCTTGCCACAGCCGCTCTCTCCGACCACAGCCAGCGTCTCGCCACGATCGACGTGAAACGTGACACCCCTGACCGCCTGTACTTCTCCCCCGTACGTTTTGAAATGAACGCGGAGGTTTTCTACTTGCAGCAAATGCTCTGTCATGTCTGGTTCCTCCTATCCTTGGGCGCGGTTACTCACGAATCCGCGGGTCGAGTGCGTCCTGCAAGCCATCGCCAAAAACGTTGAAGGCGAACATGGTCAGCGAGATCATCAGGGCCGGGAAGAACAGTCTCCACCAGTCGCCTGTCAAAATCACGCCTAACGCATCGTTGGTCATCGTCCCCCAGCTTGCGATGGGAGCCTGGACGCCCAAGCCGAGGAAGCTCAGAAACGACTCGGCAAAAATCGCAGACGGTATCGTGAAAGTCAGGTTGACAATAATGACGCCAATCGTGTTCGGAATCAGGTGGCGCAGCAGAATGCGCGGAAATTTTGCCCCGAGCACCTGTGCAGCCATGATGAACTCCTGGTTTTTCAGCTGCAAAATCTGCCCGCGTACGAGACGGGCCATCCCTGTCCAGCCTGTGGCCGACAAGGCGATAATAATCGTCACGATCCCCGGCTCCATGACAACCATCAGCATGATCACGACGAGCAAGTACGGCAGTCCGTACAACACTTCAATCAGACGCATGATGATCGTATCGATCCGATCGCCGCGTTTTCCCCGGCCTGCCATATATCCGGCAATTCCTCCGACGGTAACGCCGATCACCAGGTCGATCAGTGCCGCCGTAATTCCGATGATGAGCGAGATGCGCGCTCCGTACCACGTACGGGAAAACATGTCGCGTCCAAGCTCGTCCGTCCCAAACCAGTGCTCGGCGGAAAGTTCCTGATTGGCTGTCAAAAGGCTCTGATCCGAATAGCTGTACGGCACCAGATGCGGCCCGATGAGCGCCATGAGCACCATCAGTACGATGAGGGTAAAGCCAACCATGGCGAGCTTGTTGCGGACCAGCTTGCGGGTCACTTGCTGAAAATGAGTCAGGCTCGGCCGCATCGCGACGACTTGTCCGTCTGTTTTTTGTGATCTTGGTCGAAACAGCTCATTCGCTGATTGTTCTGCCGCCATTGGCTACCTCCCCCTTCCCGACAATTTGATGCGTGGATCAATGAACATATAAGCCAGGTCAATCAAGAAAATGATCAGTACGAGAATCGCGCTGTAAAAGACGGTCGTTCCCAAAATAACCGGATAGTCGCGGTTGAAAATGCCATCGACGAAATATTTGCCGACGCCAGGGACGGCGAAAATTTTCTCGACGACAAACGTTCCTGTCAGCAATCCCGCAACCAGCGGCCCGAGAAAAGTGACGACTGGAAGAATCGCATTGCGAATGCCGTGTCTGACCACGATCAGAAAAGTCGGAATCCCTTTTGCCTCGGCAGTCCGTATGTAGTTCTGATTCATGACCTCGATCATGCTCGTCCGCATGTAGCGAGTGATGATCGCGAGCGGCCCGAAAGCGAGCGCAAGCGACGGCAACACGGAGTGCTTCCAGCTGGCGAGCGTCGCAACCGGAAACAGCGGCAGCTTGATCGCCAAATAGTTGATGAGCAGCGGCGCCATAATGAAGCTTGGTACAGCAATTCCCAACACCGCCATGACCATTGCCATGTAATCAATCCAGGTATTTCGGTTTAATGCCGCAATTATTCCGAATATAAGTCCAAAAAAAAGTGCGACAGCGATTGCCTGCATCCCGATCAGCGCTGATGAGCCAAAACCGTCCTTGATCATATCGTTGACGCCGCGCGTCTCAGACTTGATCGAAGGCCCCAGGTCAAGCATCGCCAAACTTTTCAGATAAGACAAATACTGCATCGGCAGTGGCTCATCCAAATGGTACTTGGCGCGCAAATTCAGCAAAATTTGCTCCGGCAGTTGATCGGATTCGGATGCAAACGGATCGCCCGGGATCATATGCATCAGCGAAAAGGTCAGCGTCACGATAATCCACAAGGTCACGATCATCATCAAAATTCTTTTTAGCAGATAACGCGCCATGTTTTACTTATCCCCCCTATCCAGGCTTGCAAAAACGACGTATGCTTCGCCCGCTGTTTTTCTTTAACGGAAATTAACCTAAAACATTCCTTAAATCAACAATATAGACCTGTCTGTATTTAATGTCAATTCTGATTTTTTATTTTACTGACTATTTTTGCAACAATTGAAATGATGCCGGTTCCATAGTAAACTACCCTAATACGGAATTTTTCCCTAAAACATCCCTTAAACACTTTTTCGTTGCCTGTTGGATTTCCTTTTCTCTCACCGGCGATATATGGCATTTGCATAAGAAATCAAAACATACTATGATGCCGAAAAGAGGATCGATCCGCTTCGCGACGAATAGAGTAAACCCGTACTTTACCGTTTAGTTGGAGGACATAATGATCATACGAGTCGGCATAGTTGGTCCAAAAGATTCCGTGGAATTAATGAAAAGGGTCGGGCGAGAGTTCGCAGACCGCATCGTGCTCATTCCGTTTATATACCAGCGTGCGGAGGAAGCCGCCACCATTGTCGCAGAAAACGAAATGGATGTAGACATCTGGTTTTTCTCCGGGATTGGCCCTTATTCCATGGCTAGACAGCATTTGCAAAAGCAGAAAGCTTTTTATCCGCAGATCAACGCCAGCGTGCTTACGAAAGTTCTTTTGGAATTGGTATACCGCGATGGCCTGTCACTTGATCGTGTCAGCTTCGATACGGTGTCCGAAATGCATTTCCGCGAGACGCTGGAAGAGCTTGGCCTGCAATGCGACCAGCCTTTTCTCAATCCGTACCAGGAATTTCGCCTGACCAACCATTTGGTGGCTTACCATACCGCGCTCGTGCGGGAAGGAAAAGTAGACGCTTGCGTCACCGGGATGCTCTCTGTCACCGAAGAATTGCAACGCCAAGGCATCCAGGTGTATCGGATGGGGTTCACCCGCTTGACGTTCCGCGAGATTTTCAAGCAAATTTTGCAGGAAGGCGAGACTTTGCACTTCAAGCGCTCGCAAATCGCCGTTCAGCTGCTCGAAGTATCAGAAGTGGAGAAGCTCGCCAGCGAGCCTGCAAACGCTTACGATTTGCGTCGCCTCGATCTCAAGCTGCAAGAGCTTGTGCTCGATTATGCCGAGTCGATTTCCGGCAGCTTTGTCTCCTTGGGCAATTACAAGTTCATTTTGTTTTCGACTCGCGGCTCTTTTGAGGACAATCCGGCGTTTCACCCCACTACCCTGCTGGAAAAAATCATGCTGCTCACCAGCTCTTCGGCCAATATGGGCATCGGGTTCGGCGTCTCTGCTCTGGCGGCAGAACGCAATGCGCAACTGGCTCTCGTGCATGCGAAGAAACACGGGAACGCCGCTGTCCTCGTCGACCACGACGGCTCGATCGAAGGCCCGCTGCGCCAGGCGAAAAGCATCAGCTACGAATATTGGACAGAAGACAAGGAGATCAGCGAGGGGCTGAAAAAGGCGGGCGTCAGCATCACGACGCTGAACAAAATTATCTCGGTGCAAAAAGCTTTGGGCCAAAACTATATCAGCGCAGCGGAGATGGCGGAATGGATGGGCATGACACCGCGCAATGCCCGGCGAATTTTAAGCGATTTGGCGGAGCACAACGTCATCGAGCAAATTGGCGAGGAGACGCCGACCAACCGCGGGCGGCCACGCAAAATATACCGCGTGCTCCCCGCTTTGTCCGAAAGTCCGTAACGCCTGCCATCTGACATGTCCACCTTGCGCCAGCAAACCATACGGGCAACGCCATGGTGGCCTGCGCCATCATACCAAACAGGCACGAACACGTCGCCCTGCGCAGGCGGCCACCTCCCTTTTCAGAAAAAACAGCAAGCCGTTTCGTTTTTTACGCAAAAAAAACCAGTCGCAGACACGACGCACTCGGAAGTGCCGTGTCGGACTGGTTTTTTTGTGTGGCGCACAACATTCTAAACGTTGCAGCGATTCGGGCCATCTGCCATCCGCTGTGCTGCCGCCGTCTGAACCGATTGCTTTTTCCGCATGCTGGCGACGACCACCCCTGCGACAATCAGCAGGGAACCGCCCGCCTGAATCGCGGTGACTTGCGAGCCGAGCAGCAAAAAGCCGACCAGCATCGCGACGAACGGCTGCAAATTGAGGAAAATCGCCGCTTTGCCCGTCCCGACGATTTGCAGTTGCGAGTTCCAAACGATCCCGCAAACCCCTTGCATGAGGATAGCCGTGACGATCAGCATGCCCCACGCCCACGCTTCATGGCTGATGTGCGCCGAGGAGTCGAGCGTCAGCAAGGCCGCAGGCGTCAAAAACAGCGTCCCTACTGTCGTCGAATACACCGTCGTAATAAACGGCTGCATCGTCTGCGTCAGCTTGCGAATGATGATCATCGACGCCGAGAAAGTCACCATCGCAATGACAATCAGCAGCACTCCTTTGGAGATCGACAGGCCCGCTCCGATCCCGACGACGAAAAAGGTGCCGAGCAGCGCGATCCCCGAACCGATTTTCATGCGCAGCGTAAACTGCTCCTTTAAAAACATCGAGGCCAAAACCGCTGTCACAATCGGAGCCAGCGACAAAATCAGCGAGGCGGTCGTGGCGTCAGTCGTCAACAGGCCATTGAAATAAGCGGTTTGGTTTGCCAATGTACCGACAAGCCCGAGCAAAACGAGCAGTCCCAGCTCACGCAGCTTGATTTTCACGAACTTTTTCGTCACCCACGCGTACAGGACGAGAAACAGCGACGTGAACAGCAACCGGACATCAGCCAGAAAAAGCGGTGGAAATTCTTTGACGAGCATGCTCCCGAACACAAAGTTACTCCCCCACAGCGTCACACAAAAAAGCAACAACAAGTACGACCGAATCATTGTTTTTCCTTCTTTCACCCGTTACATGATAGAATCACGTATGCAATCGTACATGAGAAGCCCGAAAAAGTCCATGTGAAGATGCGCTATACTCTGAACTAATTTATGTCTTTCCACATCCTGACGAACCACGGTCAAACACGGAATTGGCGATTAGCTCGTACGAACGCAGTCTCCTGGCGTAATCGGGGAAGTCGGTAATGACCATGATTTCCTCTGCCTGATAGCGCCACGCAATTTCTTCCAGCTTTTCGCGAACATGCGACGGATCGCCCACAATTGGCGGCCTGCGGAAAGCTTTTTGGCTCAACCGGACACAGGCGGTTGCTTCTTCCAACGTTTCCGCGCAAATAACCCCTACGGCGACGATTACCTCCGGATTTGGCTGATGAACGGACGGCTTGTAGTCTCGCCTGTAGGCAGCAACGACTTCCTCCCCCTCCGCTTCGCTCATGAACAGGCCGTAGACGTATCCGGCCCCGTTTTCTGCGGCGTAGCCCGCGCTTTTTTGATTCGTGCCCAAAAGCCACAGCTTGGGCGGCAGCGGCGGGATCGGGCGAGCCACCACAGACTCGCCCTCTACGGTAAACTCCTGACGCAGCAAGGCAGCCAACTGTTGCACCAGCTCCGGCATGCGGCCAACGTCCTGCAAAAAACGGTCGTTCAACGCAAGCGTCGCATGAGCAGAGCCTCCCGGAGCGCGGCCCACGCCCAGATCGATTCGCCCCGGATACAAGGTAGCCAGCAAGTGAAACGCCTCGGCCACTTTGTAAGGCTTGTAATGAGGCAGCAGCACCGCTCCCGACCCGATTCGGATACGATGCGTCTGCGCCCCGATATGGGCGAGCAAAACTTCCGGTGTGGACGAAGCCAGTCCGGGCATGTCGTGATGCTCGGCAACCCAATAACGGCAATACCCGAGCTGCTCGGCAGTTTGCGCGAGCAAGACTGCTTGCTTCAAGGCGCAAGCAGGATCAACGCCCTCATAAATCGGCGCCAGGTCCAGCACACTCCATTTTTGTATCGGCATAAAAGCATTCCACCTGTTTGTTAGTCGCAACCGTTTCTTTCGTTCCCTCTAGCATAGCGCGATCCGCCGCGCGTACACAACCGCTCCGGTGCCCCGAAGCTTTTCCCTTTTCCTTGTCCATGCTCCCCTGATCGGTGACGTAACGACAAAAAAACAGGCCCGCTCCCCTTTCGGATGACGGACCTGCCTACAGGCTCCTGCTTTATTCCTGTGTATCTTGTGCTTCTTTTGGAGCGGCAGTCTCCTGTTTGTTTTCGTCCGAAGCTGGCTTTTGGCTCTCCTCCGCCTTCGGTGCTGGCGCTGGCGCTGGTGTTGCCTCGTTGGCTGGCTTTTCGGCTTTTACCGGAGCAAAAGTTTTCGCGACGAGCAAAGCATACGCCCGCGCGCCTTCCGAGTTGAGATGCACGCCGTCCTTGTAAAAATACGTATTTTTTCCGGCACTCGCGGAATGCCAATCGATCAGCGTCATGTTCGGATGGGCAGCTGCCACCTCTGCCAACGTCTCGTTGACGACGCTCTCCCACGGTCGCGGCACACGCGTATTGATCAAAATGACCTGGTCAACGCCATCCAGCGCCTTCAACAGCTTGTCGAGCTGCCCCTTGCTGAACGAGCCATTCGTTCCCAGTTCGATAATGACCCGGCTGCCAAGCTGTCCCTTCGCTCGCAGCGCCTTGATGACATCGGGCGCTTGCGCCATTTGTCTGCCTACCTTGCCGTCAATGACGATGCCTGGCAACAGCTTCGCCAAGTACGGCTCGATATCGAGCATGACCGAATCGCCGATGGCGGTAATTCCTTTTCCGGAAGTAGCGGCAACATCAGGCTCCTCTGATGCTTTTGGCTGTTTGGAAGCAGCGGAATTGTCCTGATTTTTTGCGGGAGCCGTTCCGCCTTGGGCAGGCTTTCCAGCGTTCGGTTTTGACTCGGTTTTCGGTTTCGTCGCGGTTTGCGTGCTCGGCTTTTGTGTTGGTTCCGGCTTTTTCTGTGTCACCGGTACTTGCGGGCCGTGCGGCTTGGCATCCACGTCTTGCTCTTGTGAATGGTCTTTTTGTCCCGAATTTTCGGCCGCTGCTGACGCTTCCGCAAGTTTTTGCATGGCAGACGTGTCTCCCGCTGTCGCTCCGGAGGTCAGCGATGCCACCCCGAAGTAGAGCACAGCCAGTGCGAAGGCGCAGCCTGAGGCGAGAATCTTTTTGGAACGCTTGGGAGCGCCCTGCTGCTTGCTTGTGCCGAGCTTCGCCCACAGTTTTCCCAAAGCGCCGTGACGAATCGGCTCCTCCATGTACTTCCACGACAGGGCTGCGAGCACGATGCACGCCAACACTTGCAGACACGCCCGCAACACGGCGAACGCCCCGCTTTCCTCAGCCGCAGCAGTCGGGCTGGTGAGCACAATCACCGGGTAGTGCCACAAATAAATGCCGTACGAGCGCACGCCGAGCCACTTGAGCGGCTTGCAGCCCATCCATTTTGCCAACGAGCTTGCCGGGTGAGCCAGCACAGCTACCAGTATCGCACTGACAATCGACAACAGGACAAGTCCGCCCTGATACAGAAAATCGTCGTACTGGTTTGTCTTCCAGATCGCCAAGAGCAAAATCGCCAGGCTCACGCATCCGATCACATCCAGCGTGGCCCGCGCTTTGCCGGAGATAGTTGTGGACAGCTTGCGACTCGGCCACATCATCGCCAGGGCGGCCCCGATCAACAGAGCGAATACCCGCGTATCCGTCCCGTAGTAAATCCGGCTCGGGTCCTCTCCCGGTTCATACATGACAGCCATCAACACGGCGGAAACGGCTGCCAGGCCGAGCGTCAAAATCACGAGCGGGCCGCGGCGCTTGATCAAGGAAAGTCCGAGCGCGACCAAGAGCGGCCAAATCAGGTAAAACTGCTCTTCTACCGCCAAAGACCACAGATGTCCAAGCGGCGAAGGCGGACCGAACTTCTCGAAGTACGATACTTCGGAAAAGACCAGCCACCAGTTGCTGACGTAGAAAAGAGCGGCCCAGACGTCTCCGCGCAAGCGCCCCATCTGCTCGGGCGAAAACAGCGCGACACTGGCGACAACCACCACCAGAAGCAACAGCAATGCCGGTAAAAGCCGTCTGGCCCTGCGCAGCCAGAAGTCTTTCATATCCAATCGCCCGTTTCTGCTCCACTGGGCAATCAGCAAATCGGTAATCAGGTAACCAGAGAGGACGAAAAAGATGCCGACTCCAAGGAGTCCTCCTGGCGCCCAATTGTAATTCAGGTGATAAATAATGACTGCGAGTACCGCCAGAGCCCTAAGCCCGTCGATCCCGGGCATGTAGCGGCTGTGGGCAGCCTTGATCGGTTCAGGCATGCTGGCGGCCTCCTCTGCTTGTTGTTTGGCGAGTCCGTACTTCCTTGCGTGTGTTCGTCAGATCCTTGCCATTCGTAACATTCCTTGCTTGCTTCTTGCTTACCGTGCTCGCCATGCAGTTCATCTGCATTCTCCCCTTTAATTTCCGTTCTGTTTTGTTCATGAGTTGACGGGGGCAGTCATTACACATCGGGAATTGCGTGCTTTATGAATGCAAAAACCCCTGGTTTCTTTGGTCCGCTGAAGAAAACGGGGGTTGGTCTCGTTCATTATCTTTATGGAAAATGAATTGTTCCAATCATCATTGCCCGTATTCAGGATGTGGTGCCCAACGTTTTTCCTGTGAAATGTGCTCCTTCTTCTTATGTATGGCTGTTTCCCCTCTTTCCTTCCTTGGATTTTTTCGGCACACTCGGCTTTCCTTTTTGCATGAAAGGAGCCTGGCCTGCCTTTTGGCCGACTGGAAATGGGCTTCCTTCTGATCGACCTAAAAAAATTGCCCGGTCATGTTTTTCTGTCGTCTTGCGTCGTGTCCGGCAACTTCTTGTAACCTGATTATAAGACGCAAAACAGTAAAAACGCGTTACAAATTGTTTACATTCCTTCCCGATTTTTTCCGGGCAGAAAAACGCGGCAAAAGACAGGCGGAAAGCTTCATCTTCCCGTTTGCAGACAAAAAAAGCCGACGGGGAATTTCCACCGTCAGCTCTACTTTTGTCCTGGATATCAAAAAAGGATGTCCGCTACATATCAGGCCCGCATGGGATCGTCTATTAAATGTGATGAGTAAACAAATAGTTCAGGAAAAATCCCCCACTAATGACGGCAATGGCCATACAGACGATGCCGCTGCGCACCCGTTGGGAGAGCAAACGCATAAAGCCTACACAGAAAAACACACCCGTTACCAAAAAATAGGAAATGCCGACCCAAAACACATTCCAAGGCAGGCTCGCAAAATCCACGTTACCCAAAAGTGAACACCATCCCTGTACCAATCTACTTTTCTTTCATTTTTGCATAAAGGATACTCCATTATAACATTGATCGCCCCTTGATTTGCCAATTTCACTCAGATCGTAACAGAAGTGTCATATGTTTTTGGCCAGAACGCTTCCTGATCGCATTCTGCTAGTTCCGCCAGGATGTTTTTTGCTATAATCAGCGCTAACAAAACTCCCCCTATGAAAAAAGATTGGTGAAATCAAATGATGGCATTCTCACAACTGACGAAGTGCAAACCCCCGATCCCGTAATTTCCCTCTAACCGTTTGAGATTTTTCAACGAATAGGGGGAAGTATTTTGCATACCAAAATCTCAACACCGTCACTGTTTTTGCTCATTTTGCTCGTCGGTTTTCCGCAAATCAGCGAGACGATCTACACGCCGTCGCTGCCGGATCTCGCCAGACAGCTTCACGTTGGCAACAGCACGGTTCAACTGACGCTCAGTATATATTTTCTCGGATTCGCCTTCGGTGTGTTTTGCTGGGGCAGGCTCTCTGACGCCATCGGACGCCGCCCGGCCATGCTCTGGGGAATCGTCGTCTATGGATTGGGCAGCCTTGGCTGCTATTTGTCCGCTTCGGTCGAGTGGCTGCTCGTTAGCCGTTTTGTGCAAGCTTTTGGCGCAAGTACAGGTTCTGTGGTCACACAGACGATCTTGCGGGAGTGCATGGACGGTCCCAGACGGCATGCCGCTTTTGCGCAAATTTCCGCCGCGCTCGCTTTTACCCCTGCTATCGGACCGTTGATCGGGGGCTGGGTCGACCAATGGTTCGGGTTTTCGGCGGTATTTTTTACGCTCGTCTTGATGAGTGTCGGGCTGTTCTTCGCGACCTTTTTCTCGCTGCCTGAAACAAGGGTGGCGTCCCCGGCCAAGACAACTGTTCGTACCGTTTTCAAGCAGATGCTTGCGGACCGGAGAATTTGGGCCTTTGCCTTTTTGATCGGGGCGACGAACGGCATTTTGTTCAGTTATTATGCCGAAGCCCCGTTCATCTTCATTGAATTTTTTCAGATGACACCAGGCTGGTTCGGGTTTTTGGGCGTGCTTGTCGCCCTGTCCTCGATCTGCGGAGCCATGTTAGCGAAAAAATGGCTGCCCCGGTTTGCTGCGGAAAAGATCATTTTGATCGGTTCTTTGGTGGCGACAGGCGGTGCAGCATGCTTGACTGTTTTGACTTTGGCTGGCGTGGAGCCGAATCCGCTCTCGCTGTGCCTCATGCTCGCGGCGATTTTTATGCTGCTGCTTGGAATCGGCATCGCCATCCCCAATTGCCTGAGTCTCGCACTTGTCGACTACGGTGCGGTGCTTGGAACGGCTGGCGCGATTTTGGGGCTAGGCTACTACGTGCTGGTCAGCCTGATTACGACTGGCATGAGCTACTTGCACAACGGCTCGCTCGTCACGATGCCGCTGTACTTTTTCGCGTTGGCACTGCTCATGTCGCTGGTCAGCCAAAAACTTGCCGCTCCCAAAAATCGTTAAACCACACAGACAGATGTAGCAACTAGCCGTTACCCTTTTCAAGCCGATTTTCCTGTTGCGGGAAGATCGGCTATTTGCGTGTTTGACGCCTGCTCTGCTGCTTCCTGTTGCCGTGCCTTCATGGTTTCTCCACATTCCTTTGCTACGCTTTTTTCGAAAAACATTATGAGGAGGATGCAGAAATCCATGAATCAATCCATGTTGCGAAGCAGCGTTTTTCCCGTGTTGCTTGGCGGTCTGGTACTTCTCGCCGCTTGCTCGCCGGACCAAGCTTCCACTACAGAGCATGCCGGACACAATATGGCGGCTACCCAGGACAACACGCAGGCAACCGCCCCTGTGACCCAGCCGATGGCAGCGGCAAGCGACAGTCCCATGCAGGTGCTGACTGGCAATGCGTTCACTTTGACGGCAAAAGAAAGCATGCTGCATCTCGATGACCAGACGATGAAAACGGCTTGGACGTACAACGGAACTGTTCCAGGCCCGCAGCTGCGCGTCAAGCAAGGCGAAACCGTTTCCGTCACGCTGAAAAATGAACTGCCGGAGCCTGTGACGATCCACTGGCACGGACTGCCCGTACCCAACAACATGGACGGCATCCCCGGCGTTACGCAAAATGCGGTAAAGCCAAACGAAAGCTTTACGTACCGCTTCACAGCCGATGTCGCAGGCACGTACTGGTACCACTCGCACCAGAACAGCTCGAAGCAAGTAGACAAAGGACTGTACGGCTCGCTCGTCGTCGAACCGAAAACGTCCGCCCCAGTGGACAAAGACTTTACGCTCGTCCTGGACGAGTGGATGCAGGACGACAGCATGGCAGAGATGCACGGAGGATCAGGCGCGATGGCAGGCATGAATCACGGGACTACTCCCGCTTCGCCGGGCACCTCGGCCGGAAGCGGCCACGACATGCCGGATATGAATGGCATGAGTGATGCGAAAATGATGCCGCTCATGTACACGATCTTTTCCGTCAATGGCAAGACAGGTTCGGCGATTGCACCCCTGCGGGTGAAGGAAGGGGAAAAGGTGCGCATCCGCCTGATCAATGCCGGGTATTTGTCCCACAAGCTGAATTTGCAAGGACATGCGTTCAAGATCGTCTCCACAGATGGGCAACCGCTGCACAATCCGCCGCTTGTCAAAGATCAGCTGCTCAACATCGCCCCTGGCGAACGATACGACCTCGAATTTGTCGCAAACCAGCCGGGAGCGTGGCTGCTGGAAGAAAAGAGCAGCAATCCCGGAGCCAAGTCGTTGGCCGTTCCCATCGTCTACGAAGGTCAGGAGCACGCGCAACGCCAAGCCGAATCGGCGAACCCCCTGCCTGTCGTCGACATCACGACTTACGGCGAGGCAGCGAAAAGCAGCTTTTCACTCGATCAAGCCTATGACGTGACGTACCGGATGGATTTGAACACGGACACGCGCGATGGACAAATGGCGTTTACGATCAATGGGCAAACGTTTCCGAACGTCCCTCCCCTCGATGTGCAAAAAGGCGATCTGATCAAAGTCACACTCGTCAATAACTCGCCGGAGGATGTGCACCCGATGCATTTGCACGGACACTTTTTCCAGGTGTTGAGCAAAAACGGCAAGCCTATTTCCGGCTCGCCGCTGCGGAAAGATACGTTGAACGTACAGCCCGGCGAGTCTTATGCCGTCGCTTTTGCAGCCGACAATCCGGGCGAGTGGATGTTCCACTGTCACGATCTGGGGCACGCGGCAAAAGGCATGGTGTCCGAAGTCAAGTACGCAGGCTTTCAGCGCGATTTCACCGTCGATCCGACTGTCGGCAACATGCCGGAATAAAAAAGAAGCAGGACGCCGCCTTGGCTCCTGCCTCTTTTTTGCTTTCCTTTTTTCCACAACAGAAGAACGGCGTGCAAGCTCCCGTTCCCGTCTCCTGCACACGTCTACACCAATTCGCTTGCCCAGGCATCACGCCACTCGACCCCGGCGGGAAAGACGCTCTGCACATGTTTTCGCAGCTGCTCGTCGTTCCACAGCTCCGGGCTTAAAATCGAGACGATGCCGCTGTCCTCGCGCGTCCGAATCAGACGGCCAATCCCTTGGCGCAGACGCAGCAGCATGTATGGCAAATCGACCTCGGCGAACGGCGACGCCGCGCTTTTCCGCTTGGCGGCAAACACCGGATCGTTCGGAGGAAACGGCAGCGACCAGATGATCACGTTGGACAGCGACGGCCCCGGCACATCCAGCCCTTCCCACAACGTCACGGCGCACAGGATGCTCTCCTCGTCGTTCTGAAAACAGGAGATCAGGTGGCTGATTTCCGCATCGCCTTCGTACCAGAAACGCATGGAAACGCACTCCGGGTAAGCTCCCACAGCCGCTTTGAACTCCTGCATTTCCTCCATCGACGAAAACAGCAGCAGCGCACGACCGCCCGTTTTTTGCAGCAGCGACACAGCCAAATCCATTTTTTCCGCAAACGGCTGCGTACAGGACAACGGCGGCACGAAAGCTTCCATCTGCTCCGCATATTCGTAAGGCGAAGCGACGGAGAACGACAAATAGTCTTCGATGCCGAGACTGTCCGCGATGTAGTCAAACGAGCCTTCTACCGACAAGGTCGCGGAAGAGAAAATAATCGGCATGTTTTGCGCGAAAACGCGTTCCCGCAAAACTTCCTGCACCATTTTCGGCATGACGACCAACGTAGGGCCTGTCCATTCTTCGCTCATCCAGGAAATGACGTGATCAGGCTTCTGGAACAAGCCGAGAGCCAGCTGCATCATTTCCAGATGCTCTTCCACAATCCGCAATTGGAACTCGTCCAAAGAATACAGGCCGCTCTCCAGCGCCAGCTCCTCTTCAATCGAAGCAATCAGGCTCGTAAAACGGTGGATCGAGGCAATCAGCTGCGGATGGAAGGAGATCTCCTTGCGCGTCGAACCGGCAACCGGCTTGCTTTCGGCGTTCAGTCGCAAAAACAAATCTTCACTCTGGATAATCGCTTCTTCAATCGCTACCGCCAGCGACTCCCTGATTTCGCCTTGCAGCAGGCGCGTAATGATTTCTTCAAACACGGAATGATTCAGCTTGTAGGTCAACGCCTTTTGCGCCGCAGGCTCCAGCAGATGCCCTTCGTCGAAGATGACAGAGCTGTGATTAGGCAAAAGCGGCAGTTGTCCTCCCCGCTTCCGCGCCTCATACGTCCAGACATGCTCCATGTAAAAATCGTGCGAGCAAATGATCAGATCGGCAGACTGGCGGTAATGGTTGCGCGACAAAGTCTGTCCGCACCGATGCTGTCTGTCGCAGACAAAACAGTCCTGGAAAGCGTCCCAGTTCATTTGCGACCACTGCTGGTCGTTCAGCGCGGAGTAGGCGCTGCGGTCGCCGTATGGAGTAAACGATTGAAGCGCTTCATGCTTGTGGACAAACGATGGCAGCTCCTCGTAAATGTGCATAAACACTTCGTCGCTGTCCAGCTTGTAACGCGCCTCGTCCAGCTTGCGCAAGCAAATGTACTGGTCTGGCGACTTGCCGAGCCTCGCGTCAATGGTCAAGTCGAGATGCTTGGCCAGCTTGGCGATATCCCCCTCCGGCTTCACCAGCTGTTCGATCAACGACTCGTTGGCACAGGCGATGATCGCCGGCTTTCTCGTATAACGCGCATAGCAGATGGCGTACAGCAAATAAGCGAGCGTTTTTCCCGTGCCTACGCCTGCTTCGGCAAAAATCGTCTGTTTCTCCTGGAAGGCCCGCTCCAGCTGAAAAGCCATGTAAATCTGCTCGTCGCGCACTTCGAAGCCAGCCTCAGGCAAAATATCGTAAAACACGTCCGCTACCCAGTCACTTACTTGCGAGATAAACGGCTGGGCGGGATCGTAGGCAAAAGGATACCGTTCCACTTCAAACCTGCCTCCATTATGAACCAAGAATCGTCGAGCAATGATGCCAAAGTGTAATGATGACACGAGTCATGGATAAACACAATACGTCAGGCAGGAAAAAATCGCGATTCGTGGTAAGATGGGAGAGAAACGACGAAGGAAAATAGTAGGAGTGAATGCGACAATGGACAAAGTCATGTTTATCGAAATCGGCATGGGGATCGATCTCCATGGACAAAACGTTACCAAAGCAGCCGTTCGCGCTGTCCAAAACGCCATCCATCACAACTCGATGCCGGGTCTGCGCTCTGTGCTGCCCGGAAATGATATTCACAAAATGAAAGTCAACGTGCGTCTCGCTGTGCCTGCCGACCGCGACAAGCTCGATCTCGATACCGTGCGGGCGGAGCTGCCTTACGGAGAAGTGTCGTTTGAAGTCGTGGACGGCGGCATGCTGACGAGCAGTGGCGTCGTCATTGCGGAAAAGGAAGACAAAAACGATCTGGCGTACGTCGTGATCGCTTCGGTGGAAGTCGGCTACTAATCAGGAAATCGAGCCAGTCCAGGTTCAGGGTGGTGTTGAAACCGTTCCAGATCGATGTCGCCCGTCTTGGACACCGTTACGCCTTCGCCTTCCAGCAACATTTTTTGCAGCGTCATGGAATCGAAGTCTTGCAACCCGATTTTTCCTTTGGCATTGATGACCCGGTGCCACGGGAGCTTGTGCTTTTGCGACATGGAGTGGAGTATCCGCACGATTTGTCTGGCTCCCCGCGGACTCCCGGCCAATGCGGCGATCTGTCCGTACGTCATGACAGTGCCTGCTGGAATGCTGGCGATAATCTGAATGGCGCGCTTCGTAAATTCGGTCATTTCCCGTTCTCCTGTTCTCTTTCATCCAAAAGTCGAAAAAGGCTCGTGATGCTTTCGTCATCACAAGCCTTTTTTCCTGTTCAGCTAAGCTTTGGGCAACTGGTTATTTTTCAAACAGTCTTTCCAGCTCGTCTACGAGACTGCCGACATACGCCACGGCATCGCGGATCGGCTGCGGCTCTGACATATCTACGCCTGCTTTTTTCATCAGCTCCAGCGGCTTCAGCGTGCCCCCTGCTTTCAAAACAGAAAGCCAACGGTCGACAGCTGGTTGCCCTTCCGCTTTAATGCTTGCCGCCATCGCAGTGGAAGCGGTCAATCCCGCCGCATACGTGTACGGATACAGTCCCATGTAGTAGTGCGGCTGGCGCATCCAGGTCAGGCTGGCTGCCTCGTCAAGCTCCACGGTGTCTCCCCAGAACTCTGCCAGCACTTGCCCTTTCCACTCCGACAGCTTTTTCGCTGTCAACGGCACGTCGTTTTGCGCGGCTTCGTACACTTTGCGCTGCATGCGGCCTTCCAGCAGATGCGTCACGAAGTTGTGGTAGTACGTGTTCATCAGTTGCAAAATGACCCAGCGCTTGAGGCGCGGATCGTCAGACTGCTCCATGATGTGCTGGGCGAGCAGCAGCTCGTTGATCGTGGACGGTGCCTCGATAAAGTACAAGGACGGACGCGAGTTGGTATAGCTTTGCTCACGGGTAGCCAACGTGAAGTGACCGCAATGTCCCAGCTCATGAGCCAGTGTGAAGGCGCTGCGCATGTTGCCCGACCAGGTGATCAGAATATAGGAGTGATTGCTGTACGGCGTCGAGCAGAAAGCCCCTGTCGATTTGCCCACGTTGTCGACGTAATCGATCCAGCGCTCGGACAGCGCTTTGTCCATGATCTCTGCGTATTCCGGTCCCATCACCTGCAAAGCGGACTTGATCAGGCGCCCCGCTTCCTCAATCGTAATCGGCGGGCTAAATTCAGGATCGAGCGGCGCTTTCAAATCGCAAAACGTCAGCTTTTCCAGTCCCAGCTCTCGCGCTTTGAGCTTGGCGTAGCGGCGCATGTGCGGAGCCAGCTCTGTTCCGATAATATCGAGAATGTTGTGGTACAGTTCGAGCGATACTTGTTGAGGATGCAGCAGCATGTCGGTGACGCTGTCGAAGCCGCGCAATCTGGACAGGACGGTCTGCTTCTTCACCTCTGTGGCATAGACGGCAGCGAACGAGTTTTGATAAGCCGCCAACGTTTTCGAAAAAGATTCGTAGGCAGCCCGGCGCAATGTCGTATCGGAAGACATTTCATAGTCCGCTTCAAACAAAGCAAACGAAACCGGACGTTCTGCCCCCGCCCCATCTTTGACAGGCGCGAAGGACATGTCGGACAGCTTCCCGCGTTGATAAATCGTGTAAGGCGCTGCAAACACTTCACCGAGTGCGGCAATGGCAGACTCCGTATCCGCAGACAGTCGATACGGCTTCGTTTCCAGCAAATCGGAAAGACTTCTGGCAAAAGGCGCAAGTCCCGGCTCTTCTTGCAGGTATTTCTCAATCGTGCCATCTGGCAGCGCCAAAATTTCGGAAGGCACAAACGAAAGCGCTGCGTTCAGCGTCGACACGACATCGCCCACCCGCGCAGAATTTGCCTGATTGAGCGGATTGGTGCCATCTTCGGAGGAACGCAGGCGGGCGTATGTCGCCACCAGATTCGCCCGCACCTCCATTGCTTCTTTTGCTTCCAGACATGCGAGCAATGTCTCTGCTCCTGTATGTAGCTGTCCTTGGAATGCGGTGACAATCGGCAGCTGATTGACAATCTCGTCAAGCTCCTGCTCCCATGCTTCTTGGCTGGCAAATAAATCGTCCAGGTTCCACGTATGTTCTACGGCCACCTGGTCACGCATGAGTCTCGTTTTCACTCTGTCTGCCTCCTTGTCATTCCCTCAGTAAAATGTTTTTGATTATTCAAGTTTGATTCTATTTGAATTTTCCTCCAATTCGCGAAAATATACAAGTCCGCTTTGCACGCGAAATCCGCCGTAATCTGTCTTTTCCTGCGCTTTCCGAGGAAATTCTTTCGAAAATAACTAGCAAGCCATTCCAATTTCCCAGGTATAATAGAAAAGAATTTATCGCCAAAGAAAGGGAGGTTTTCTTATGTCTTTTGAAGTGATGTTTGATCGCTATGCCGATCTCGCTGTAAAAGTCGGCGTCAACGTACAGCCGATGCAGACACTTGTTGTTAGCGCACCGCTCTCCTCCGCTCCGTTTGTGCGCAAAGTAGCGCGCAAAGCGTACGAAGCGGGAGCAAAACACGTACATATCGAATGGACCGACGACGAATTGACCCGCATGAAATACGATCTGGCACCCGATGAAGCTTTTGCCGAGTATCCGCAGTGGAAAGCGCAAGGCATGGAGGAACTGGCGCAAAACGGCGCTGCCTTCTTGTACGTTTCCTCCACCAACCCTGACTTGCTCAAAGGCGTGAAGCTTGAGCGAATCTCCAGCGCGAACAAGGCAGCCGGACAAGCCTTGCAGACGTTCCGCAGCTACACGATGTCAGACAAAGTAAGCTGGTGCGTGCTCGCCGTTCCATCCGAGGCATGGGCCGCTACCGTGTTTCCTGACTTGCCAGCGGACGAGCAGGTCCCCGCTCTGTGGGACGCGATCTTCAAAGCGACTCGCACAGACGCGGCTGATCCGGTTCAGGCTTGGCACGACCATCATGCCACGCTCAACAGCAAAGTCGCGTATTTGAACGCGAAGCAGTATCGTTACCTCCACTACGAAGCGCCAGGGACCCAATTGACGATCGAGCTTCCTGACCGCCACGTCTGGATCGGAGGGGGCAGCGTGAACGAAAAAGGCGTTTCCTTCATGGCGAACATGCCTACCGAAGAAGTGTTCACCGCTCCGAAAAGAGACGGCGTGAACGGAACCGTCCGCAGCACGAAGCCGCTCAGTTATCAAGGAAACATCATCGAGAATTTCAGCTTGACGTTTGAGCAGGGAAAAATCGTTTCGGTCACTGCCGAAAAAGGCGAAGAAGCGCTGAAGCAGCTCGTCGCAACGGACGAAGGCTCGCACTATCTCGGAGAAGTCGCGCTGGTTCCCCACCAGTCTCCGATCTCTTTGTCCAACATCATTTTTTACAACACGCTGTTTGACGAAAATGCCTCGAATCACCTGGCGATTGGCAGCGCTTACTCGGTCAATATCGAGGGCGGTGCAGACATGAGCCAGGAACAATTGGCGGCACACGGCATCAATACGAGCCTGGTGCACGTCGATTTCATGGTTGGCTCCGAGCAGATGAACATCGATGGCGAAACAGCTGACGGTGTCCGCGAGCCTGTATTCCGCAACGGAAACTGGGCATAAGCAAGCGGCAAGCAAAACGGCAAAGCGGTTCGCCGGATTCACGGAACCGTTCCAGCGCATGCGCAAGAGGACCGCGCGCCCTTTTCAGGTGCCCCGGTCCTCTTTTTCGTTCCTGCTACATATGGGTAATGATCGGGTAAAGCCTGCCTTGCAAGGCAAACGATGCTTTGCCTGTCTCCTCGGAGACGACGATGATCAGCGCGTCGCATTGCTCGCTGAGTCCCAATGCCGCGCGGTGCCTCGTTCCCAGCTTCTTTTCCCCGACGGTAATCTGCGACAGCGGCAGGACGTTGGCAGCCGAGACAATCTGATCTCCGCGAATGTACACCGCCCCATCGTGCAGCGGACTGCCCGGAAAAAAGATCGATTCGAGCAAGGAATGGCTCAACACGGCCCCAATCGGGATGCCCGCCTGCAAAAAGGGAGCTACGGAATCTTCCCGCTCCATGACGACCAGGGCACCTTGACGCTTTTGCGCCAAATGCGAAACAGCCAAAGACAAGTCGGTATATGTAGACGAATACGGAGCGAGATAGCATTGCAAATAAAAGGAAGCCGCTGTCGTCTCCAGTCGGCTGAATCTGCTGCGAATCTCGTCAAAAGTGCCCAGCAAGCAGCCTTCCGCTTGATCGAGAGCGAGCAAGCTTTGCTGCATAACCGCGAGGATGCTGGTCAATTCCTGCTTCAGCTCCGCTTTCAAGGAGGATGTATCGCAGTTCATCTGTACGATGGTCGTCCTCTCCCTCCACCAGCTTTTCCTCTGATTGTTCCCCATTCACTCCGGTTTCATCCTGCCAGTTGCCTGTGCGCCTTTTCCGGAGGCTGACCCGTTTTGATCTAGCTCATCTGCTTACGAGCGCACGGGACGGATGGAAATATGCGCGGCGGCAAGCGCCTGACGAATGCACTGGGCAAACTCCAGAGCGTGGGCACCGTCTCCATGAATGCAAATCGTATCAGCCCGTATCGACACATCTGCGCCTTGCACAGATTGCACGACTCCTTCTGTCACCATCCGCACGACCTGCCGCACGGCTGCCTGATCGTCCGTGATCAGGGCGTTTGGCTCTGTGCGGGGCGTCAATGTCCCGTCTGCCTGATACGTCCGGTCGGCAAACACCTCATGGGCGGCGCGTAGCCCGATTTTTTCCGCTGCCCGTGTCAATTCGCTCCCGGCCAGCCCAAACAGCACCAGCTCCGGGTTAACCTTGAACACTGCTTCCGCTATCGCTTCCGCCAGGGCCGGGCGCGTTGCTGCCATGTTGTACAAGGCTCCGTGCGGCTTGACGTGCTGCATCGTGCCGCCTTCTGCCTGGACAAAAGCTTGCAGCGCACCGATCTGGTAGACCGTCAGCTCGTAGGCGTCCTGCGCGGAGATATCCAGATTGCGACGACCGAACCCAACCAGATCGGCCAGGCCAGGATGGGCGCCGATTGCCACTTCGTTTTCCAGAGCCAGCTTCACTGTTTTTCGCATCGTCGCCGGATCGCCCGCATGCAGGCCGCAAGCGATATTCGCTGAACTGATATACGGCAAAATCGCCTGATCATTGCCCAGGCGATACACGCCGAAGCTTTCCCCCATGTCGCAGTTCAAATCGACAGTCTTCATCGTTTGCTCCTCCCTCCCAAGTAAAGCTCAATTCCCGTTTCGAGTTCTGCGAGCGCCTTTTCCTGCTCGTACCATGCCTGCTGGGCAGCGCGCAAGGTCACTTGTTGAAACTGTACCCGATCATGTGGACGCAGCTGGGCCAGGATGGGCAAATCGACAGTCGCCACATGGCCGATTTTCGGATAGCCGCCTACCGTTTGCCGATCTGCCAGCAATACGATCGGCATTCCACTCGGCGGAACTTGGATCGTTCCGGCAGACACAGCGGAAGAGATCAGCTCGACAGGTTCGTTCAGCGCAAGCTCTGGCCCGTGCAGCCGATATCCCATCCGGTCTGACTGCACGCTGATTTGATAGGGCGTTGTCCAAAAATCGCGGCGGCTTTGCGCGGTGAACAGCTCGCTCTCGGCCCCGGGCATGACCCGTACGACCGCGTCTTTTTGCTGTGGATAAGGGAAAAATGATTGTGGGACAAACCAGTCGGCCTCGCAAAAGGAATCGGCTCTGTTCACGCTCCGGTCTTGCAGTTGCCGGGCAAGCCGTACATTCTTTTTTCCCGGCTTTCCCAGGGACAGCCTGTCTGTTTCCGCAAGCGCTCTGCCCCATGCCCCGCCAAATTTGGCCCGCACGTTCGTGCTTCGGCTGTTCATCACGAGCGGCACGTCAAAGCCGCCTGCGATGGCGAGATAGGCGCGGCAGCCTTCTCTCGCATGCCCGAAGCGGAGGACACTGCCGCTTTGGACCAAGACTGGGCGATTGCGGCGAAGACGGCGCTCATCTAAAACAGGCTGCATGTCCGCCCCGCATACCGCCACGAGCACATCCTGGTGAAAGCGCAGCGCTGGCCCTTTCATGGTCAGCTCCAAAACAGCTGCGTCAGGCTCGTTGCCGACGAGCAGGTTCGCCACTCGCAGCGCCAGCGCGTCCATCGCTCCGTTGACATGGACGCCATGCCGCTGATACCCGTATCTGCCCAAATCTTGTACGGTCGTGAACAAGCCTGGCGAGATGACTTCGACACTCATCGCCCCACCTGCTTTCTCTGTTCATACTCAGCCGCAGAAATCGGAACGAAGCGCACCCGATCACCTGCGCGCAGCAAGCTGGGCGGATGCTCTTCCGGGCGAAACAGACGCTCTGGCGTGCGACCGATAATTTGCCAACCGCCGGGACTTTCCAGCGGGTATACGCCTGTCTGTGCCCCGCCGATCCCGACGCTGCCCGGCGCAATCGCCGTACGTGGCGTCGACCTGCGCGGAGTGGCGATCCGCTTGTCCAGCCCGCCCAAATACGGGAAACCGGGGGCGAAGCCGATCATGTGCACGATGTACGCTTGACCGCTGTGAATCTGGATGACTTCTTCCTGCGTCAAACCGTGGTATTCGGACACTTCTTGCAAATCCGGGCCGTACTGTCCGCCGTAGCAGACCGGGATGTCCACCACCCGTTGCTCCGATGCGGCGGAAAAAGACAATTGGCGCAACTGATTTTCGAGCGCTGCCTGGAAACGATCGTACGCCAACTCTTGTCCAAGCGGATCGCGCCATGCGAGCGGGTCGTAATAAATCGTCACAGTCGTGTAGCCAGGCACGTATTCGGTCATTCCCGACAGCGGCTGCTGCTCCAAATACGCGGAGATCGCCATGATCTTTTGCCGCGTCTGTTCGTCGATCACATCCCCCAGCTTGAGAACAATTCCTGCATCTCCGAGCGGAAAAAACTCCAGTCGCTCCACTCTGCACTCCTCCTGCCCATCTGTGTCGCTACGCTGCTGTGCCACGCGATCTTGGTGTCAGCTGATTTGTCCGCCGCCCTCCACGATGTCGCGTTCGTGATTCACAGCCGTTTCGATGGCAATCTGCAAACCGTTGACAATCGTCTCTACCGACATGCTCGGCTGCCCCGGATGCTTGGCCGCTTGTTCAGGCAAATACGGAATATGGACAAAGCCTCCGCGAACAGCCGGATATTCTTTGTCCAAGGCGTGCATCAGCCCGTAAAACAGATGATTGCAGACAAACGTGCCCGCTGTTTGCGACACGGAGGCAGGTATCCCTTTTGCCCGCATTTCTTTGACGATAGCTTTGATCGGCAAACTCGACCAATAGGCGACAGGGCCGTCTTCCACGATTGGCGTGTCGATCGGCTGCTTGCCCGCGTTGTCCGGGATTCGCGCATCGTCTACGTTGATCGCTACCCGCTCGATGCTAATATCCGCACGTCCGCCAGCCTGTCCGATGCAAAAAACGAGATCGGGCGAAATCTCGCGGATCGCTTGCAAAAGCAGTTCGACCGATTTGCCGAACACCGTCGGGAGCTGCCTTGCCACGATGCGGTACTCCCCAGCTTCCACCTCAGCCAGCCGTTTCACCGACTCCCAGGCCGGATTGATCGCCTCCCCGCCAAACGGGTCAAATCCTGTGACCAAAATCGTTTTCATTTCGCTTCTCTCCCTTTTTTCTAAAAGTAGATTACTCATTCCCGTTTGCCCGCCGATAGCCAAGCGCCGTCGAGATCCGCTCCGCCGCATTCGTCAGGTGAGCAACCAGTTCAGGTAGCCGCGCCTGCGAGAACCGCTCCTGTGGCCCGGCAATACTGATGCCCGCACAAATCCGGCCGAGATGGTCAAAAATCGGTGCAGCAATCGCTACCGTATCGTTTTCCAGCTCGGAATGGCTGATCGTAAACCCTTTGGCCCGAGACTCAGCCAGCAGACGGCGCAGCTCGTCCTTGTCCGTAATCGTCCCGCGACCGATTGGCTGCAAATCCACCTCTTGCAAATAGCGTTCGCGCTCCTGCTCCGCCAAAAAAGCAAGAATGATTCGCGAACACGCCCCCGCGTACAAAGGCGCCCGTCTCCCGATCTTCGTATACAGCCGCACCGGATGCGGAGTATCGAGCTTTTCCACATAGATCGCCTCGTCGCCGTCCCGAATGATCAGGTGGACCGCTTCCTCTACCTCGTCGCGCAGGACACTCATCACGGGCAAAGCGAGCTGCCGAATATCCAGCCGCTCCGCCACCAGTTGTCCGAACTGCAAAAACAGCAGCCCCAACGCATACTTGCCATCTTCTCCCCGCTGCAAAAAGCCCATCGCTTCCAGTGACCCTGCCATGCGGTGAACAGACGTTTTTGGCATTTGCGCGTACGCGATCATTTCATTCAGGCTAAGTCGCTCGTGCTCGATGAACAATTGGAGCAGCTCCATCGACTTCACAACCGTCTTGTTTTGGTGTTGGTTCATAAAAAGCTCCCGTTTGTCGCGAATTTTGTTCCGAATTTCGGAACATCAGTTTCATTTTTGTTATCTCCATCATAATTTTCTGTCTGCCAAAAATCAATTGCTGCTTTTCGAGTTTTCAGAAAAATAGGCACTTCCTTTTGCCACATTAGAAAACGTGGCTGCGTCAAGCCTTTGGCGCAGCCTTAGTTGCACTTATACTGGATAAGAATCTTGTAAATTCTTATCTGCACAAAAAAAAGCAAGCTGTTCGCTTGCCGTAACACTTCCCGCTGTTAGTGAATGTTCTTTTTCTTGAACCGTCCGCCTGATACATCGTGAATATGTCCAATTGCGAGAAAGGCAGAAGTGTCGATCTCCTCGACGATCGACTTCAGCTTCGCTTCCTCCAGTCGCGTGATCACACAGAAAATGACTTTTTTATCGTCGCCGGAATAGCCGCCCTCGCCGCGCAAATACGTAATGCCTCTTCCCAGCCTGGCTGACAAGGCATCGCCGATCTCGTCAGGAAAGTCGCTGATGATCCAGACCGACCTCGATTGCTCCAGTCCGACCATCGTCAAGTCAATCATTTTATAAGCGATGTAGTAGGCAATCAGCGAGTACATCGCCCGATCCCAGCCAAAAATGAAGCCTGCGCTGCCGAGAATAAAAATATTGAAAAACATCACGACCTCGCCGACCGAAAAAGGACTTTTCCGCGTCAGCAAAATGGCGACAATTTCAGTGCCATCTAGCGAACCGCCTGCACGAATCACCAGTCCGACGCCAATCCCGATGATGATTCCGCCGAACACCGCAGACAACAGCAAGTCGTCGGTCAGACTTGGGACATGGTGCAAAAAATTCGTGCCCAACGACATGACCGCAACGCCAAACAGCGTGGAGATCGCGAACGTTTTTCCGATCTGCTTGTAGCCGATCAACAAAAACGGCAAGTTGAGCAGAAAGAGGAAAACCCCGAGCTTGATCCCGGTCAGGTGCGACATCATGATCGACAGACCCGTCACGCCGCCGTCGATAATATTGTTCGGCACGAGAAAAATTTCCAGTCCGACTGCAACCATCAGCGCCCCGATCACAATGGCGAGCGCCCGGGTGACAATCCTTCGTTTTTTCGCCCGCCTGTGGGTAATCGGACTCGTTTTTGCCGCTTCCATGAAAATCATCCTTACCCGTTTTTTTCTTTTCTGCATCAGCTTTCCCCGGTTGGCAAAAAAATAGCCAGCCGTTTTTCCTGGCTGGCTGGCGAATCCGCCCTTGTTTTCCTGCTAAAATACGGGCTATCCCCAAAACGCGATCAAAATAATGCCGACGGTAATCACAGACGACATCGTCAGTCGCCACACCCATCCCGCCAAAAAATGAAGCTTCTTTTCGCAAATGGAGGTACATA
The DNA here is from genome assembly GCF_013284375.2 of Brevibacillus sp. HD3.3A. NCBI lineage: Bacteria > Bacillati > Bacillota > Bacilli > Caryophanales > Paenibacillaceae > Brevibacillus > Brevibacillus sp. HD3.3A. Next base: position 2,774,835 of record NZ_CP085874.1, on the reverse strand, counting down.
CGTGTTAGCGAAGGTTTCTTTTCGCCATGAATCCGAGGAAAAAGAGGTGTTGCATCATGGCCCCCTACCCTTCGCTGCGAAACAGCCCGATCGATCAACTTTTCCTCACGTATACTGGCTACAGCATCGGCACGGACGGAACGCCGCACTATCAGTTTTGGGAGTGTACCGACTTTCTTCCTCTGCTGTTTCACACGGACCCGGCAACCGGGCTGACAGATGGTGTCATGTTCACCGATTTTCTCTTTTTGGCTCTCGGCATTTTGAACCAGTCGGGAGAAGGACGCTTTTTGGCGCGACATGACAAGGCACCCGCCAACTGGAACGAATGGCTGCGCTATATGGATGAGCTGTTTTTGTGCGACCGGAACCTGGATGCCTTGTGCCAGGCGGTGCGCTGTTCGCCGTTGTCGCGCACGAATGTGTGGATTGCGCTGCCTTACCCGAATCCGCAAGTTTTCGGTGACGACGAGTGCCGCATCCAGGCTGTCGTCGACTGGATGTGTCTGTTTCTTGAGCGCTGGGCGACAAAGCCGTGGCAAGATTGCCTATGCCTGAGAGGTTTTTACTGGCTTCAGGAAAGCTTGTACTTCCAAGGGCCAGAGTACGACGATCGGCGGGTGATTCAGGCTGTCAACGCGGCGATCCACAGCTGCAAAATGGCTGGGCAACCGCTCCGCAGCATCTGGATTCCGTACCAGCAGGCGGCTGGCTGGAACGAATGGTCACAGCTCGGCTTCGACCTCGCCTTTTTGCAGCCCAATGCTTACTTCAATCCGAAAAAAAGTCTGGATGCGGCGGCGGTTGCCAGCTACGACCAGCAAATGGGCGTCGAAATCGAATTTGACCTCGGCGTGACTTATGATCAGGACAAACGGGCGCGACTGCTGGAATATTTGCGGGCCGGAGCTGCTGGCGGAACAGATCGGCAAGGCCAAAGCTACGGGCCGTTCCAATACGATTCGCCGCTCGCCTGGTACACGGGCGGCTGGTTTTTTGGCAAAAACGGGCGCAAACAGGCAATGATCAGCCTGTACCAATCGGGCGATCCGCTTTATGAGCAGCTTTTCTACTTTTTAAATGGAATGACGCCACCGTAAATACGCTTGTTTTTTCCATTCACCCGACTTTTGCGTTATAATGGAGGGATGACACTTCGTTCGGAGGATCAAAGCAGATGTTGCAAAGAGAGTTGACACGGGAACAGGCGATAGCTGTTGCAGAGCAAGTCCTGCAACATGTGGAAGGCACGATTATCGAGCGTGGGTATTCGTACTTTTCCGATGGGGTTGTTTTCAATACGCGCGTCGAGAATAACCGCACACTATGCAGCGATGTGCAAGGATCACAAGTGTACCATGTGCGCCTCGATTTGGAGGAAGTGCAAGGCAGCTCCTGTACCTGCCCCTACACCCGTCTTTGCAAGCACATCGCGGCGACTTTTTTTCAAATGTATAGCGTCTTTGAAAACCCGCGCCATTTTTTGGGCAAAGCCCAGCAGCCACGCCGGGCGACATTTTCACCTGCCATGCTCATCCCGAACTATCGGCCAGCGGTCAGCCCGCCGCAAGGAAACGAGACCGCTCCTGTGCAATCAGGGCTTACCGCAGCCAGTTCCGTTCACGACTGGTGGGCCTTTTTCGAGAGCTGGACGCGCAATTTGTTATCGGCGATGGAATCGTTCCGCGCTTCCTCCGAGATTTTTTCCAGCTACCAAAACGTGTTGTCCGTGACCGCTGGCTGGCCGACCGAACGCGCCCAACTGTTCCACATCCACGCCAATTTGTTTCACCTGCAAAAATTGCAGCAATACGTCCAAACGTATCGGCAATCCCACTGGTACCCGGATCTCGCCCAAACCGCGGAACGATTGCTGGAGCAATTGGAGGGCGCGATCTATTTCTCCGATCGGCAGGCTTTGTGGAGCAAACATCGGCTTGCGCTGGAAGAGACGCTCACGATCATCCGCCGTTGGAAGGAAAACGACCTCTCCTCGCTTTATTGGGTGTACGCCTATCGCCTGGTCTGGTGGTCGCTGCTTGACGCCCCCGAGTGGATCGAGCAGGAGAAAGCGGAGCTTGACGAGACGATCGCTTCGCCTAATACGTCAGAGGCGGTGCTGGAAAAAGCCCGCTTGCTTCGCGCCCACTTTTCCGTGATGGATCGGCAGGACGATCTCGCCTTGGCGGTCTGGATGCCCATGCGTCGCCTGCCCCTGGCTTTTTATTTGCCGTACATGAAAGCTTTTGCCCGCGAAGCGCAGTGGCAACGTTTCCTGGACTGGACAACAGCCCTTACCGGACGGATCGGCCAGGCAGAAGCGCAGCAGTACCGCTTTGTGCTCACGGTCTGGCGGGAAGCGATGAAACAGGTCGGTCGAGAAGCCGAGTGCGGAGCGATGCTGAAAACGTTTTTGCCCAGCAGCTATCCCGAATACGCGCTCTATTTGTATGAGGAAAAGCAGTTCAAGTCATGGATCGACTTGCAGATGTCTTTTCGGGTCCCTTTTGCCGATCTCTCGGCTGTCCAGTTGAAAGAAATCGAGGAAGCCGATCCTGCCCTGTTGTATCCGTACTATGTGCGTGAAGTGAATCGGCTGATTCGCGAGCGCAATCGCACGGCTTACAAAGAAGCGATCAAACTGTTGAAAAGAGGGCGCGCCACTTACGCCAAGGCAGATCAGGAGGCCGACTGGGAACGCTTCGTGGACAGACTGTCTGCCAAGCACAACCGCCTGCGGGCTTTCCAGGAGGAGCTAAGGAGAGGAAATCTGAATCTATGAACACGGTTACAACCATGGTGCTAACAGCGGAGCTTTTGGCAGACGGCCGTTTTCTCATCGCCGGATGCGATCAAGAAGGTCAGGCAATCGATCCGGAGGAGGTTGCGGCAGCGCTTTTTGCCTGGGATGAATCATCCTACTACGGCACATTTGTGGAAAAAAACGAGCAAGGCTTGCTGCTCAGTCCGCTGGAGGCCCTGTCCTTTTTTTCCGATCCGCCATGGCTCTTGCACGGGAGTTACTCTGTGGACGAGCGTTTTGCGGAGTACCGCGATGCGGCTGTCACACTGACGCATACGCTTGCCGCCGGTGCCATCCTCCCCGATTTTGCCGAATGGAAACGGGGGCGGTTTGGCTGGAAAGCGGAGCCTGCTCCTTCGACGCTCCCCTCCTACGGCGACAGGTGGCTCTCGCACGTCCTCGAAGAATTGGTCGATGCGCCTGGAGAAGTCGGTCGTGCCTGGGATCAGCTTGTCGCCCATTTTCCCGCTCTGTTGGTTGCGGGCGACGAGCTTTCCGTCCATTTGCAAGAAGGAGAATGGCTGCAATCGATCGGCTGGCTCCCGGATGTGACGCCGTTTCGCACTTGTTTGCAAATTATCGAGCCTGCCCATTCGGAAAGCGACTGGCTGCTGCAAATTTACTTGCAGGACCGGGAAGAACCGGATCGGCTGTTCGTGATCGAGCCTCATTTGTTGGGGGCGGCTACTGCGCAAATGGCGAAAATCCCGCTGGAATGGAAAGAGCATTGGCGGCGCTTGCAGAGCGATCTGGAAAAATGCCGCGAGATTTTTCCTTGGCAACGATCCGGTGCAGGTGAACGGTCTGAACTGCGCACCCAGCTCACGAATGAGGAGGCGTGGATTTTTCTTACCTCTTGCAGCCTGCAACTCGTGCAAGCGGGCATTCACGTCTTTTTGCCCGCCTGGTGGGAGCAAGTACGCCGGGTCAAACCAAAGCTCAAGGCAAAAGTTTCCTCGTCTGTCGGTGCGAGCAGACAGTCTTTTCTCGGCATCTCCCAAGTCATGGACTTCGAATGGAAGCTCGCCCTCGGCCCTGTCGAGCTGAGCGAAGAAGAGTTTGCCCAACTGATTCGCCAAAAGCAACGGCTGCTGAAAATAAGAGGGCATTGGGTTCAGCTCACGCCCGATCTGTTTGCTGAGCTTCAGCAAGCGTTGCAAAAAACGAACGCCAAAAACGGCCTGACCTTGCGCGACGTGATGAGCATGCATCTCACCGCCAATACCGAGGTCGAGGAATCGCCTGACGACCACGATCCGGATGAACCGTACCCGCTCACCGTGGAAATCCAGCTCAATGCCCATCTGCTGGAGCTGATGCACCGTTTGCAGGAGACGAAGCGCATCCCGATTTTGCCCCAGCCGGACGCTTTTCACGGGACGCTGCGCAACTATCAGTTGGAAGGAAGCTCGTGGCTGTTGTTTTTGCGGCAATTCGGCTTGGGAGCGTGTCTCGCTGACGACATGGGGCTGGGAAAAACGGTGCAGTTCATCACGTACTTGCTGCACGTAAAGGCTTCCGGCGCGAGCCAGTCGCCTTCGCTGCTCATCTGTCCGACGTCGGTCATCGGCAATTGGCAGAAGGAATTGCAGCGGTTTGCCCCTTCGTTGAAAGTGTTCATTCACTATGGGAACAATCGTCCCAAAAAAGCAGAGTTCGAGCCTGCCATCGCGGGGGCCGATCTGGTCATCACGTCCTATGCCCTCTCCCATCTCGACGAACAGGAGCTGTCCACGATCACCTGGAGTACGATTTGTCTGGACGAGGCGCAAAACATCAAAAACGCCTACACGAAGCAGGCATCCGCCGTCAGGGACTTGAAGGCGTGGCACCGCATCGCGCTGACGGGAACGCCGATCGAAAATCGATTGAGCGAGCTTTGGTCGATCTTTGATTTCCTCAATCCCGGCTATTTGGGCAGTCTGGGCGAATTTACGCACCGCTTTGTGCAGCCGATTGAGCGCGACCGCGATCAGCAGCTGATTCAGACCGTGCAGCGGCTCATTCAGCCGTTTTTGCTGCGCCGGGCCAAGACCGATCCAGCCATCCAGCTTGATCTGCCGGAGAAAAACGAGAGCAAGGAATACGTTCCGTTGACCGCCGAGCAAGGTGCGCTCTATGAAACAGCGATTCAGGAAATGTTTTCGCGGATGGAAAACGTCTCCGCCATGGAACGGCGCGGTCTGATTCTCACGACATTGACCCGGTTGAAGCAGCTGTGCGACCATCCCGCGCTGATCTTGAACGAGATCACGACTGCAGATGAAGCAAGCCGCTCCCACAAGCTCGAAAGACTTCTTGAGTTGATCGAGGAAATTCGGCAAAAAAACGAGCGCTGCCTGATCTTCACGCAGTATATCGAAATGGGCAATTTGCTCCAGCGCGTGTTGACACGCGAAGGCTACGGTCCGGTGTTCTTTTTGAACGGGGCGACCAAAAAGGAAAAGCGCGACGAAATGATCGCCCGCTTCCAGGATACGTCCCTGCCCGATGAGGAACGCGGCGCTATCTTTATTCTTTCGCTGCGCGCGGGCGGCACAGGGTTGAACCTGACCGAAGCCAACCACGTCATTCACGTCGACCGCTGGTGGAATCCGGCTGTGGAAAACCAGGCTACCGACCGGGCGCACCGGATCGGGCAACGCCGCAATGTCCAAGTGTACAAGTTCATTTCACTCGGCACCATCGAAGAGCGGATTGATGAAATGATGGAGCGGAAGCTGTCGCTCAGCCAGCAAATCGTCAGCAGCAGCCAGGAAGCGTGGATTACAGAGCTGTCTACGGCTGAGCTGCGCGAGCTGTTCGCCCTGCGCCACGATTGGAACGATACGAAAGGACTGTGACCATGAAATCTCCAGATGAAGAAAAAACTTCTGTTCCCGTGTCCTCTGACCAGCAAAAGGCAGACTTGCCCGACGTCTGGAAACGGTTTTTGCAGACGATCCAGACCCGGTTTGCCGAGCAAAAGCGCCCTCGTCCATGACAATGCGAAAAAGGTCCGACCTGCCAGCCTGGCGTTCGGACCTTGCTTTTTCAGTCTATTCGCTTCAAGCCGTATCCGGCGGCCGATTCAAAGGGAAGTACACTTCAACCGTCGTACCTTTGTTCGGCGTGCTGGAAAAATGAATGTACCCGTCGTGATACTGAATAATTTTATAAGTAATCATTAGGCCAAGCCCTGTCCCCTTTTCTTTTGTACTGTAAAAAGGCTCACCCAGCCGCTGCAATCTCTCTTCCGACATGCCGCAGCCTTTGTCCACAATCCGAATCAAGATGTGCTCGTGCTCTGTCCGCAAAGCCGTGATCCGAATCGGGCCTCCATCTGGCATGGACTCTACGGCATTGGACAGCAGATTGATGAAGACTTGCCTGATTTGGCTTTGATCGCCCCACAGACGTATCCCCTCCACCTCTTCCACATCCAGCAGCAGTTGATGGTTCGGTGCTTCTTCCTGAACCATCCGGGCAACGCCGCGCAGCAAGTTCGCGATGGACAGCGCTTCAAACTGATGCGATCTTTTCTGGGTCAAAAACACAAACTCGCGCAAAATGCTTTCCAATTGGTGAAACTCCGCGAGCATGATATCGAAATATTCGTTCTTCCATTGATCGCGTCGCAACAGCTGGACGAAACCTTTGATCGAGGTAACCGGATTTCTGATTTCGTGCGCTACTCCTGCGGCCAGCTGACCAACGACCGTCAGCTTGTCCATTTTGCGCAAAAACTCCTCCGCTTGCACCTGGGCTGTACTGTTGCGAATGATGAAAACGACTTGCGACACTTCTCCTTGCTCGCTCTGGACGGGCGTTCCTTTTGCCTCCAAAATGAGTTTGCTGCCATTTTTATGCTGGCAGGAGAACGTAATCAGCCGCGGCAGCTTCCACTCCATAATTTCCTGAAACGTCTGCCAAACCCGTTTCAACTGTTCGGCTGGCAATAAGTTTTGCAGGTTTTGATGCAGGAGAACTTCCGGAGCTACCTCCAGCACGGCGCGAACGGACGGCGACACGTATGTAACATATCCGTGGCAATCGATGACCACGATCATATCCGATATGTTTTCCGCTATCAGACGGTACTTGGCTTCGCTTACCCGCTTTGCTTCTTCTGCTTTTTTCAGTTCGGTGATGTCGACACAGGAGGCAATCACTTCCTTCACACGGCCATCGCGAAAAATCGGCCGCATGGCTGCCAGATAGCAGACGCCATTGACGACACCTTCGTACGTGACATGTTCTTCGCCACTCCATGCCCGCTCGTAATACATCGTCTTGCGCAGAGCCTCCTGCATCGGTAAAATATCGCGCAACTCGCTGCCTACCACTTGCTCTGGCGTCAAGCCGATGCGGTAGATCAGTTCTCCGGCGCAAAACGTGTGGATGAACGTCGCGTCCTGTTTGCGAAACGTAAATGTCATTCCTTGCTGATTGCGCATCACCTCTCGCAAGTAGACGAAAGGCTCGCCCCGCTCCTTGTGTGCATGCACGGCCAGGTCAAGCATGGCTTTTCCTTGTTCTCGCATTCGCACTTCCAGCTCGTCGGCCGAAAGCGGTTCACAAAAATAATGACCTTGTGCGAGATCGCAATCCAGTTTCAGCAAAAGCTCCACTTGCTCGCGATGCTCTACGCCATCGACTGTCGCCTGGATATCCATGGCTCGTGCGACCGCCAAAAGCGATTTGACCGCCATCTCCTGAGCAGAATCTGTCGTCGCTTGCTGGATCAGGGAGGAATCTATTTTCAACTTATCCAAAGGCATGCGCGAGATAACCGAGATAGAGCTGGCGCCTCTCCCAAAGTGGTCCAGACTTACCTGGACGCCAAGCTGCTTCAGTTGGGAAAGCACCATCATCCTCTCCCCATGCGTCTTTGCCTCTTCCGTAATTTCCAGTTCCAGATAGCGGGCAGGCAATTGACAATCGCGGAGAATCGCCTGGACGGTGTCCGCCAGTCCGACAGACTCAAAAGCATGCGCGGACAAATTAACCGCTATGACCAACGGCCCAAAACCGGCATCAATCCACTGCTTGCACTGCTCGCACGCTGCCCGCAAGACCCATTCTTCCAGCAGATGCACCACTCCGCTCCTTTTGGCAAGCACAAGCAATGCTTTCGGCGACAAAAATCCCCGCTTTGGGTGGTGCCATTGGACAAGCGCCTCCACCCCCCTCATTCCTCCCGTTCTCAAATCGAAAAAAGGCTGGTAATGGAGCGTGAGCTTGCGGTTCACAATCGCTTGATACAAGTCTTCATCACTCTGCTTCTGCTCATCCTGGTCCATTGTTTGAATACGAACCACTTCCCTCCTATTGGTTAGTCATCAAGCACGATCAGCCATTTCAAGCTTTGCAATTCCGAACTATTCTGACTCTTTCTCTCTTTCTACTTTATAGGAAGAATGCATACCCTGTCCAGATATCCGCAACAACGACAAACACCCTCTCACAAGAAGAGGGTGCTTTTTTGCCATGCTCTTTCGCTTGCTCAAGCTTGCAAGGCCGCTTGTCTGCGAACGGCGCGCGCGTCTTCTTTCAGCCGCGGACACGTATAGCAATATTGTCCTTCCCCGGTCTGATAGTACAAACAGCATTGATTTTTCAGGCGTACCTTCTTGCTCGGATCGCGCATGTCTTCCACCCAACGCACTTTTACGTCGAACGGATTTTTGTCCAGACCGAAGCACGCTCCTTCGAGTTGCCGACAGAGCGAGTCGTAGTCATCGCGCAAATGCTGCCGGACGCGCTCGCCTTGACTCTGCTCGACGAAGTAATCCAGATAGTAATTGAATCTGGTCGGCAACTGCCCCCAGATCAGCTTTTCCGGGTTATCCGTAGCCTTGGCAAGCGACTGGATCAACGGTCGCAAACTATGCTGGTAAAACGCGCGGTATTGCTGATCCAGCCAAGCTGCACGCCCGGTTTCCGGTGCCTCGACTTTGTTCCATTCGTCTACGACAAAGGAAAACTGGGCGTAGTCATCTGCAACGTAAAGCTGCACAGTCAGTTGATCGAGCGACAGGTGGAGCGAAACGTTCCACACCGACTGCATGTACTGCAATCCGAGCGCCACGCCGCCCAGCCAGCCCCCGATGTACGTGCCGACAGGTTTGCTGTCGTTTGCCTTGATGAGCGGAGCGTACAGGCTAACCAGCTGATCCATGTTTTCCGGCTTCACCAGGTCGCTCGCTTTCATGGAAAGCAACGTATCCGCTCTCAGCTCTGACGTCAGGCGAAAATGCTCTGCTAAAAAATATTCGTTCCAGCTTAACAAGCATGATCTTCCTTTCTTTTTTCGGTTGGGGAAAACGGCAAGGGCGACACCCATGAAGGTGCCCCCTTCACCGCAGTACACGAAAAATGGCTTATCTGGAAAAAGCGCTCTGCGTCTGCTCCAGGTACGAACCGAACTGCGCGTGGTACAACCGGCTGTAAATGCCGTCCTGGGCCAGCAGCTGCTCATGGTTCCCCTGCTCTGTGATGCCTTGCTCTGTCACGACAACGATGCGATCGGCATTTTTGATCGTCGCCAAGCGGTGGGCAATCACCAGTGTCGTCCGGCCTTGCGACAATTCCGCAAGCGATTGCTGGATCGCTGCTTCCGTCTCCGTGTCCAGCGCCGAGGTCGCTTCGTCCAGGATGAGAATCGGCGGGTTTTTCAAGAACATGCGGGCAATCGCGAGCCGTTGTTTTTGCCCCCCGGACAGCTTCACGCCGCGCTCGCCGATAACAGTATCCAGGCCAGTCGGCTGCGAGCGGATAAAATCTTCCAGCTTGGCTCGCCGTGCTGCCTGCCAAATCTCTTCTTCCGATGCCTGCTGCTTGCCGTAGGCGATATTTTCCCGGATCGTGCCAGAGAACAAGAACACGTCCTGCTGTACGATCCCGATCTGGCTGCGCAGCGAAGCCAGTGTCATTTTGCGGATATCCAGCCCGTCGATCGTAATGCTGCCATCCTGCACCTCGTAAAAACGCGGCAGCAAGCTGCACAATGTCGTCTTCCCAGCGCCGGACGGGCCGACAAAAGCTACCGTTTCCCCTGCGCGAATCTGCAAATCGATCTTTTGCAACACATTCGCTTCGTGCTCGTAACCGAACGAAACACCCTTGTATTCGATATCGCCCGCAAGTGCCTCGACCTTGACGGCATCGGGAGCATCGGCAATATCAGGCGCCGTATCCATGATTTCTATGTAACGCTTGAAACCGGCAATGCCTTTCGGGTAACTTTCGATGATCGCGTTGATTTTCTCCAACGGGCGGAAAAAGACGTTCGTCAACAGCAAAAACGCGACAAACTCCCCGTAGGAAAGCGAACCTTCGATGACGAACCAGCTTCCGCAAATCAGCACGAACAAAATGACCAGACGCATCAAAATGTAGCTGACCGAAGCGTTTTGCGCCATGATTTTGTAGGACAACAGCTTGGTCAGGCGAAAGCGCAGGTTGTTTTCCGCAAAGCGCTCCTTTTCAAAGCTTTCGTTGGCGAATGCCTGAATCACGCGCATACCGCCCACATTGTCTTCGACGCGGGCATTGAAATCAGCCATGTCGCCATACAAGCGGTGGAAAGCTTTCGTCATTTTGCGGTTGAAGTACACGACAAAAAACGTCATGATGGGGATCACCACAAACGTAAGCAACGCCATTTCTTCATTGATGCTGAACATCAAAATAAAGGCTCCAACCAGCGTCATGATTGCAATGAACAAATCCTCCGGCCCGTGGTGGGCAACCTCGCCAATTTCCATCAAGTCATTGGTCAGGCGAGACAACAGATGTCCTGTCTTCGTATTGTCGAAAAAGCGGAAGGACAGCTTCTGGATATGGTCATACAACTGTTTGCGCATATCCGTCTCGATGTTTATGCCTAGCATGTGCCCCCAATACGTCACGACGTAGTTCATCCCGGCATTGATTGCGTACAGGACGAGCAGCCCGAGACAGGCCCACATGATCAGCTCCCAGTCTTTGCTTGGCAAAAGCTGATCGACAACCATGTTCACAGCAAGCGGAAATCCCAGCTCCAGAAGAGCGACGAAAATCGCGCACGTAAAATCGAGCACAAACAATCCGCGATAAGGCCGGTAATAAGAAAAAAATCTGCGAAGCATCGCAGCCACTCCTCTCTCGTTGACAAGCTACATAAACACAGCTCCCCAATGTTTTTGAAAATCATTTTCATTATAGCTGGATTTCTTTTGAAGATCGATCAGGAATTTGCCAGTGATTTGCTGAAAGTGCAGTTTGCCAGGTGGGCTTGTCTGCTTTGGAAAAGCAAAAGACCGGACGGCCTTTTGCGCTCGCTGTCTCATTTCTTCCTGTTTCGATAGGCGCGTGCCAATCGTCTTATATTGCGATAAGGCGCTTTGTCCTTCAAGCGCAAAAACAGGACATGCGAAGGAACCTCATGATTCACTTCGATCAAATAAATTCGCCCTGAACGATCCACGGCGAAGTCGATGCCCAGCTCAGAGCGGCGCTTGAACTGGTTAAAATGTGCGCTGATCTCGTATCCAAGCTGGATCAGCCGCTTCGTGACACGCTCGATTTGTGCTTTGGACAGTGTCGGAGCCAGAGCCGTGCTGACTTTCAGCGCATAACCGCCCCCGCGACGCACATTCGTAATGATGCTGTCCTTCCCTGCCACTTTTGCCAGCATCGCGGCAAATTCCCACTTCCCGGCGGCATTGCGCATCATCATGACCCGGATATCAAACCGTCTGCCGTGTACTTTGGCGAGCGGAATGGTTTTTTGGATAATATGCCGGGTGCTGCCGCTTTTTAGGCGAACCTTTTTGTACAGCTGATCAATCGAGCTGGCGTGCTTTTGGGAACCCTTTTCTTTCACGAATGTGTAGCGGCCCTTTTCCTTCCACGCCTTGATTACGCCCCTGCCCATGTGCTCGTTGTCCGGCTTGATGAATACGGAGGAATAACGGGACATGTAATCACGCAGCGTTTTGCGGCTGAATATCGCAGTGGGCGGCAAATACCTTCTCAAACTTGCGGAACGGGAGTAATAGTTGTGCAATGCCCACTTGGAGGAGTGAAACGGCATAAGCGTTAATCCCCTTTCCTGTGCAAAGTAGCCTTGCCAGTGTCTCTTTTGCCAATATATCTTTCCGGCGGCAAAGCGGCACGGCACTTCGCCAAAGACGGGACGATCGCCCCTATCCAAAGAAAGCCCGAAAAAGCATCCGCTTCGAACAAGAAGAAACGGCCAACCATTTCGAGCCGTTTCGTTTCTGGCCATTGTACGCTTTCCCGGTTGGACGCGAGCTTCCTTCTGCTAGGCGCGACAGATCGCGATAAGCAGGAACCCCTCCGGCTGCTTCTGCTGCCCTTGTCTGCACCTGAACAAAAAAGGCTGGATATCGTGAGGGGTTTTTCTTATAATAGTGACTTGTGAAAAACGGCCCCGACTTTTCTGAAAGGGGAAAGTCACCATACTGAACAGAAAAGAGGTACCGTTTTGAATCTTACCCAATGGAAACTGGACTGGTTCGCAAACGTCCGCGCTGACGTGCTGGCTGGCGTTACCGTCGCGCTCGCTTTGATTCCCGAAGCGATTGCCTTCTCGATTATTGCCGGGGTCGATCCGATGGTCGGCTTGTACGCGTCTTTTTGCATTGCCGTGACGATTGCGTTTGTCGGCGGGCGTCCCGGGATGATCTCGGCTGCGACGGGTGCCATGGCCCTGCTGATGATTACGCTCGTCAAGGAACACGGGATCGAGTATTTGTTTGCAGCCACTATCCTGACCGGACTTTTGCAAATCGTATTCGGCGCCTGTAAAATCGGTCGCCTGATGACTTTTGTCCCGCACACCGTTGTGATCGGGTTTGTCAACGCGCTTGCGATTCTCATTTTCATGGCGCAACTGCCGCATTTTGTCGGGGCATCATGGACGATGTACGCCATGCTGGCAGGGACGCTCGCGATTATTTACTTGTTGCCGCGCCTGACCAAAGCAGTACCGTCTGCTCTCGTCGCGATTGTCTTCATGACTGCCCTGACCATTCTCTGTGGCCTGGATATGCGCACAGTCGGCGACATGGGCGAGATCACGCGCCAGCTCCCGCTGTTTCACGCCCCTGTGGTGCCTCTCGACATGGAAACGCTTTTGATCATTTTGCCGTATTCGCTTCCGCTCGCACTGGTCGGGATTTTGGAATCGCTCATGACTGCGGCGATTCTCGATGAGATGACGGATACGCGCAGCGATAAAAACAAGGAAGTCAAAGGGCAAGGAATCGCCAACATTGTCACCGGATTTTTCGGCGGGATGGCGGGTTGTGCCATGATCGGCCAGTCTGTGATCAACGTCAAATCTGGCGGGCGAGGCCGCTTGTCCACATTGGTAGCCGGCGTGTTTCTGCTGTTTTTGATTCTCGTCTTGGGCGATGTCGTGAAACAAATCCCGATGGCCGCGCTCGTCGGCGTCATGGTGATGGTTTCCATCGGCACTTTCAACTGGAAGTCTGTGCTCGACCTGCGAAAAATGCCGCTCGGCGATGCTGTCGTCATGGTCGCAACGGTTCTCGTCGTCGTAGCCACACACGATTTGGCAAAAGGCGTCCTCTCTGGCGTCGTGCTCAGCGCCCTGATTTTTGGCTGGAAAATGGCCCGGCTGCATTCCACTTCGTACAAGAGTGAGCTGGGCGAAAAAGTGTACGTCATTTCCGGACAATTGTTCTTCGGCACGATGACGCATTTTATCGAGCAATTTGATTTTCAGGATGATTCAGGGCAAATTGTCATCGATTTTTCCCGCTCGCATATCTGGGATATGTCAGCTGTAACCGCCATCTCCAAGGTCGTCGCCAAATACCGCGAGCTGGATAAATTCGTCGTGATCACAGGTTTGAACGAAGAAAGCAAACAGCTCGTGGATCAGCTCGGAATCAGCGTTCCGGCTGGACATTAACCACCGACAGCCCCCTCTTTTTGCAGGCAAAAGCGCACAGCTCGCTTGCGAAAAGAGGGGTTTTTTATGCGACTTTTTCATGCTTGTCGAACGTCAAGGTTTTTTGCTTATTTCAATTTTGCAATAGTCCGATCACAATTCTTGATTGGTCAGTACGGAAAACCAGTGCTAGAATGATCAATATTAAATTCCCCTGCTTCTATGCGGCAAAGGTTGTGACAGAAAGATGGAATTTTCATGGAAGCGCAATTTGTTTGTACTATGGGTCGGCGTCTTTTTTTGCAGCACGGCCTACTCGATCTCCATACCATTCTTGCCCATCTTCCTCCATACATCTTTGGGTGTTCACGAGCATTTGGAAGCCTGGTCTGGTATCTCGTTCGGCATTACGTTTTTGGCCAGCGCCCTGATCTCGCCGTACTGGGGCTCGCTGGCAGACAAATACGGGCGAAAACCGATGTTGATCCGTTCCGGTTTTAGCCTGGCTTTGCTGTATTTCCTGACTTACTTTATTACAGATCCTTACCTTTTCCTGGTACTGCGTGTGTTTCAGGGCCTTCTGGCTGGATATGTTCCGGCAGCAATTGCCCTTGTAGCCACCAATACTCCGGAAAAAAACGTCGGATACGCGCTCGGCGTCATGGCTACCTCCGGCGCAACAGGCGGGATTGTCGGGCCGCTGGTCGGCGGAGTCGTCAGCCATGCGTGGGGCAATGCGGAAGCGTTCCTCTTCTCCGGCTGCGTGGTGCTCGTAGCGGCGCTCATCGCTACCTTCCTCGTCAAGGAGACGAATATGAACCGCTCAGGCAGCCGTTCCAATGTGCGGGAAGATTTGCGCTCGGCCATCGCCAACCGCTCGCTGATGACGATTCTCGGGCTTAGCCTGATGGTGACGATCTCCGTCATGCTGCTGGAGCCGCTGTTGACGGTGTACGTCTTGCAGCTTGGCGCATCGCAGCAGGAAGCATCGCTCAGCGCCGGAATCATTTTCGCCGCGGTCGGAATCGCTACCGTCATTGCTGCGCCGCAGTGGGGTAAGCTCGGCGGCAAAGTCGGCTACACGAAAATTTTGTTCATCGGCTTGCTTGGCGGCGCGGTCGGCAACCTGTTGCAGTTTTTCTTCACCAGTCTGTCCGGCTTCGGGATTTTGCGCTTCGCGTACGGCTTGTTTTTTGCCGCGGTGTACCCTTCGATCAACGCGATGATTGTCAAGGTGACCGACCCTGAGTTCCGCGGCAGAGCGTTCAGTTTGAACCAATCCGTCAACCAGCTGGCGACCATGCTCGGCCCTGTGCTGGGCGGCGTGCTCGGCGGAATCATCCCGATCCGCTACGTGTTCATCATCAACGGGGTCGCTTTGCTCGCTACGGCTATCGTCATTCGCACGAAAAGGCCGGGCCAGCTCGGAAAGCAAGCGGCACAGCAGTCCTCCGACCCGCAGCTTGCAGCCAAATAGCGCAAAAAACTCCCTTCCGCTTTCGTCCGGCGAGATTGTCCGGTGTTAGCAGGAGGGAGTTTTTCGTGCTTTTTCATGCTGTCGCACTGTGCAGTTGCCTTGCCAGCAGCTGTGATGGCTCTAGCGACCGCGAACATGCGGCTGCGGCCAACCTCACTTTTGTTGCAGAGCTACTTTCAAGCCAAGCAAAATGTAGACGGAGCCGATGATTTTTCCGCTCCAACGGCCGAGCCAGGAGATGCGCTTGACCAAGTGCCCCAGCGGACGAACCGACAGGGCGATCAGCGTCGTGTAAAAAATCCGAGAATCGCAAAAATCAGTCCCAGGATCAAAAACTGCACCACAGATGCTCCCCGCTCGGGATGGACGAACTGCGGCAAAAACGCGAGGAAAAACAGGGCTGTCTTCGGGTTCAGCAGCTCAGCCACGATTGCTTGCATATACGCCTTGCCCGGCGGCAAAGGCGACACTTTCGGCAGCTGCGGATCGCTCGGCTTTTCCATGATCGCCTTGATGCCCAAATAGACGAGGTACACAGCCCCGGCGATTTTCACGATGTTGAACGCCCATGCCGATGTCATCAAGATCGCCGACAAACCAACCGCGGCAAAAATCGTGTGAATGAAATCGCCCGTCGCGATCCCGAGTCCCGCCATGATGCCCGCCCGACGGCCGCCCTGAACAGTCCGTGTAGCCGTCAGCAGCACCGCAGGGCCGGGAATTAAAAAAAGGCCGATCACGACCGCCAAAAACGTGCTCATTGTCGCCAGATCAAACAAACAGCTCCCCTCCTCTTTCTCTCTCGTTGTCTATGGATGCTCTCATTATATCGCGCTGCGAGATTCGTGGCGACAGGATCATGTGCTTACAACCGCCTAGCGCACCGGAAACAGCAGCGTAAACACAGTTCCTGCACCGAGGTTGCTTTCCAGCGTAATCGTCCCGCCGTGCGCCTCCATGATCCCTTTGGCAATCGTCAGCCCCAGACCGGCTCCTCCCCGCTCTCGCGCACGCGAGCGATCTCCCCGGTAAAACCGTTCAAAGACGTGCGGCAGATCAGCCGGAGCGATTCCAGAGCCGTTGTCCCGTACGTCCAGCCTGACGGAATCCGCTGATTTTGCAATCGTCACGGCTATGCGGCCGTTCGGCGCTGTATGCTTGCAAGCGTTCGTCAACAGGTTGGTGATGACTTGCGCGATTCGTTGCCTGTCGCCCGTAATCCACGCGTCCTGTCCGCCTTCCAGTTGAAACTGAATCGCGGAACGGGCAAAAGCGACATGCATCGCTTCGCTGACCTCCTCCACGATGGCCCGCAGCAAGACTGGTTCGCGGCGGATCGGCAACGCTCCCGCTTCTACCTGGATCACCTGATCCAAATCGTTCACCAGCCGAATCAACCGCAAAACTTCCGCGCGCGTACGCTCCAGATGCTTCGGGCTCGCTTCCCAGATTCCGTCGATCATCCCTTCCGTTTGCGCAAGCAGCGTATTGAGCGGAGTGCGCAGCTCGTGGGCGATGTCCGAAGTAAGCCTTTTGCGCAGCTCTTCCTGCTCGTTCAGACTCGCCACCAAATGGTTGAACGCCAGCACGAGGGAAGCCATCTCGTCTTTTTGTTCAGGCGCAGGCACGCGAACCTGCAAGTTCCCTCTCGCTACTTGCTGCGCGGCCGCGCTCACCTGCTCAACCGGACGGACCATGGAGCGAGCCAGCGGGATACAGAGCAGCACAACGAGCACAAGCAAGACTGCCGTCGTCCAAATCGCCGTATTTTTATGAGCCCATTGGAAATGTCCTTCCAGCGCCTTGTACGCATTTTGATCTTTGTGGCTGATGCCGATGCGCCCCACAACTGTCTGCTTGTCATCGTACAGCGTAATCGATTCGGTCGCACGATCGAAGTCCGCTCCGGCACCCGTAACTTGCCCCCATTCCCCCAGCTTGCTTCCCTGCGGATCGTACAGGACGAGATGCAAACCCAGCACAGATGAGATCGCTTCCAGCTGCCAAAAGGCTTGCCTGTCCCAGCCTTTGCTGTCCCGGTAGGCTGTCAAAGCTGCCTGGACAATCTCCTCGCTCTGTTGGCTCTTTACTTCATCCGTGTACATCAAAAAATGATCGTCCATCTCTTTGACGGCAAGCAGCGTCGTGATCAGGACGGCCCCCACGCCTACTGCCATGAAGGCGAGTGCCAGCTTCAGCCAAATCCGTTTCATCCGAACCTCATTTCTTCATCGGGACGTCAAACCGATAGCCCAGCCCGTATATCGTTTTAATGTAGACAGGCTGCTTCGGGTCGTCCTCGATTTTTTGCCGCAAATTTTTCACATGCGTGTCAATCGTGCGATCGTACCCTTCAAAATCGTAGCCAAGCACCTCGCGCACCAGCTCGTCCCTGCTCCACGTACGCCCAGGATGGCGAGCCAGCGTCGTGAGCAAGCGATACTCGTTCGGAGTGACGTCCAGCGCGATGTTGTTTTTGCAAATCGTTTTGTCGCGAATGGAAATGATGAGCTGCCCTGCCGCAAACTCATCGCTCAGGGCTGAATAATCGCCCGCTCGCCGCATGACAGCACGCACACGAGCAACCAGCTCGCGCGGACTGAACGGCTTGATCAAGTAGTCGTCCGCACCGATCTCCAAGCCGTGAATCCGGTCTGCCTCCTGACTTTTTGCGGTCAGCATCAAAATCGGGACGCGGGAATGCTTGCGAATCCGCCGACAAACCTCTTCCCCGCTGACATCGGGAAGCATCAAATCGAGAATGATGCAATCGACCGCAGCCGAATCGGCGATCTGAATCGCGGTTTCGCCTGTCATCGCGGTCAACACGTGGTAGCCGTCTTTTTGCAAATACGATGTTAAAATTTCCAGGATTTGCGTCTCGTCATCGACCAGCAAAATGGTTGACATGCCCTGTCCTCCTTTCCTCTCTTTTACGGCTGCTCAGATTGCCCGGTTTGCTCGGATTGCGCTGGTTTTCGCCGCCAGAAAAGCAACAGGACAAGGGCGCCCGCCACGAGAGCAAGCAAAAGCCGCAGCTTGTTTTCCCCAAAGTAGATGAGATCGTGTCCGACGAACGTCTCAAACACCATCGAAGGCACTTTTCCGAGCAATGTCGCCAGAAGAAAGTCAGCGAACGACATATTCGTCATGGCTGCGCCGAGATTGATCACACCCGAGGGGATCAGCGGATTGAGCCGCAACAAAACGACAGCGAGTGTCTTCTTGCCTCTCGTCGCGCCGTTGATAGCCGACACCCATTGGAATGACGCCAGTTTCTGTTTTTTGTCAGCTTTTTTGATCACATAGCGGTAGAAGAAAAAGGCGATCCCCGCACCCAGCACCTCCCCAGTCAAAGAGATGAAAAAACCGCCGTACAGGCCGAAGACAACCGCATTTGCCCCGGACAAAAAAATCGATGGCAGCACGCCTGCCACGCTGATCACGATATTAAGCGCGATGCTGCCGACGATCGCAAGCACGCCCCAGGAGCGAATCCATTCGGCCAAGCCTTCTATATTCATCAACCAATCCATCTACGCATACAGACTCCTCTCACATGCTGTTCCTATAAGCGTATACGAAACTTGTGAAGAAATCATGGAAAAAAACAAACAATCGCTTCCGACGGGGGAAGCGACTGAGCGAAGAAACCATGTGCAAAAAACTACTCGTCGGCGATGCCGATGTAAATATCGATCTGCGCCTGATTCATGTCCGCGCAACGCACGCCATCGTACAGCTCAAAATCGGCGGCAAACGTCCGTGTTACACCCGGCTGCTGGGACCATTCCCATATATGCTTCCACGCTTCCGTGATCACTTCCACCGTCGGGCCGACTCTTGTCGTAAAGACGGCATAGGTGGAAGCAGGAATCTCCTTCACAGTCAGTTCAGCAGGCAACGGCGCTTCTGCCTCGACTTCTTTTCCGACGAGCAGGGAGTAAGCCCCGTTCTCGTCGCTCTCGTAGTCAGCGTAGACGCCAAGCACGACAGCAGAGTCCTTTTGTCCTGGCGTACTCGCCGGATAACCTTCCTGGTAATAGCGATTCCATAGCGCTCCAATTTTCGCGTTTGGCCCGCACTCCGCTTCATTGGTTGTCCGTATTTGCAGTCCTGCTACACGCATGTGGCCCAGTTTGACGATTTTGGGGTTCATATTGTTGCACGCTCCTGTCCGGAAAAAGTAGCTTACATCGTCCAGTATAACTGCCCTACCTTGACAACTGTTTGTCAACGTTCCGGCTCATCCCCATAAAATGCCGCTATTTTTTTGGCGCTATCCGCGATTCTTTGCCGGATGTGAGCTGGCTCCAGCACCTTCAGACTATCCCCGTAGCTGAGCAGCATGCCTGCCAGCCATTCATCGTCTGTCATCGTCGTGCGAACCGTCATTTTCCCATCAGGAGCCGTCTCGATCGATTGCGGATCAAACATGTCTCTTACCCGGACGTGAGCGCGCGGAGCAAATTGCAGAACCAGCGCGATTCGTTCCCCGCAATTCCACTGCTCTTCCCATTGCAGCTTTTCCAGCTGGCAATCACGGGCGGCAAACTCCTCCGGCAAAAGCGCCAGATCAGCGATGCGCGACAGCCGAAACAGCCGAAACTCTTGCTTGCTTTGGCAAAAGGCGTACACGTACCAGACGTAGCCTTTGATGATCAGCCTCACTGGCTCGATGACCCGTTCGCTCGACTCGCCCTGCATTTTCGTATAGACGATTTTGACTCGCTTGCGGCACAGGATCGCCTCGCGCAAGCTGCTCACTTTTTGCTCGATGGCCGGAGTGCTACCCCACGGATTGAAGTCGTACACCACCGGATGCTCCCCGCCCTGAAAGGCAGACGGAGCCGTTGCGAGCAATGCCTTGATTTTTTCCAGCAGTTGACCGATTTGCTTGTCGTCTGTGGAAGAATGCACGCCTTTCAAAGCGGCAATCACGGCAACCAGCTCGTCGGCCGAAAGGTATTGCCGATCGATCGTAAAGTTTTCCATGATTTCGTAGCCTCCGCTTGTGCCCGGATAGGCAACAATCGGGATGCCCGCCGCATTGATCGTCTCCAAATCACGGTATACGGTGCGCAGCGACACTTCAAAATGGTCGGCAAGCTCGCGAGCGCTCATTCGCCTTTTGTTCAGGAGCATCATGACGATCGCCAGCAATCGTTCTACTTTCAAATCTCGTTCCACCTTTTTTCGCTTCCAGAGGAGCCTATTTAAAAAGGAGAACCCGCAGCAAATTGCCCTGCTGCAAATTCTCCTTTGTTCGTTCTTTCGTTTGGAGGAAAAACTAGACACCCATACGTCTGCGCTGATTGTTTGGCTTCTTGGTCAGCTGGCTTTTCATCGATTGGTTTTTCGCTTTTTGGTTCACAGGACTGTTTGCTTGCGCCTGTGCCTGTTTCTTTTCCGCCAATTTGCGTTTCATCGCTTCCTGGAGACTGATTTTTCCCGGTTTTTCTTCTTTCGTTTCCAGTTCGTTTTGGTTTGGCTCGGTCATGCGTAGCAACTCCTCATAGAAATTGGTTATCTTCTATGTATTCTAGTGCAAGACCGGAGGATTCGCCAGTAGTAATCTAGCCGTTTTTGGCGCGAAGCTGCATATATTTTACGCCGCTCGCCTGATACTTCAAAATTTCCTCCAAAAGCTCTGCAAGATAAGCTCCTGCTTCAATCGGCAGAGTCCCGCCCCGGTGAATATTAGAAATAACCGTACGATCCGATTCTACCGTATTCGCATCCGGTTTGTAAATCATGTAAGCGCTGAGACTTTCTGCCGTCGCGAGTCCCGGTCTTTCCCCGATCAGGGAGATGACGACTTTGCAGCCGACGATTTTGGCGACCTGATCCTGAATCCAGACGCGGCCTTTGTTGATGAAGATCGGCTTGCCCACGCTGATGTTGCGCATCGCCAAGCCTTGTTGCAGAGCGGGCAGCAAATCGGGAATGGTCGCTTCGCAGGCAGATGTGCTTAGCCCGTCGGAAATGACGATCTGCACGTCTTTTCCTTTGTCGCCATGCTGTTCCAGCCACTTCGCCGATTCATCGGACAGCATCCGCCCCGAATCGAGGTTCATCAGGTACTCCTGCATGCTCGTCGCCCGGGAATGCAGCTCAGGCAGTTGCAGACGCGCAAGCCATTCCGGGCTGATTGCTTTCATCACCGCGTCGTGTGCTGCCGCCTGGTCGATGCGGAACTGCAAGTAGCTGGTTGTCTTCATCCGCGTGCCTGTCCGGCCGATCCCGATCCGCGCCGGAGTTCTGTTCATCGCCCGCTCCAGCGCTTCCGGATTGTGCGGATTGTCTACCCCGCGCACTTTTTGCTCCGGGAAGTGAATGACTTCCTGCGTCTTTTTGGAAAGCTCATCCATGACCCGCTGGACAAGGTCATCCATGTTGATCTGTCTCATCGTGTTTGCCCTCCCCCAATCGTTAGTCGAACACCGATAGATCGCCCGCACGCTCTGTCAGCCGCCCGTTTTCCATCAGTCCCATTTTTTCCATCCATTTTTCAAACTCGCGCAACGGACGCAAGCCCAAAAGCTCGCGGTAGCTGGCATCGTCGTGATAGCTCGTATCCTGATAGCTCAGCATGACGTCGTCTCCGCCCGGCACACCCATGTAAAAATTCGCTCCGCCAAGCGTGGTGAGCATTCCGGCGATCTCCTGGTCGTTTTGGTCCGCGTACATGTGGTTGGTATAGGTAGGGGCAATTCCCATCGGCAGGCCGTGCAGCTTGCCCATGAACAAATCTTCCAGATCGGCGCGAATCATTTGTCTGCCGTCGTACAGCGTTTCCGGCCCGATGAAGCCCGAGACGTTGTTGACCATGAACGGCTTCCAGTGACGGCAAAAACCGTATGTGCGCGCCTCCAGCGTCTGCATGTCCACTCCTTCGTGCGAGTCCAGCGACACTTCCGAGCCTTGCCCGGTTTCAAAATACATCACGTTCGGTCCCGACGCCGTACCTTTGCGCAGCATCAATTCCATTGCTTCATCCAGCAAATCTTTAGAGACGCCAAATGCGTCATTCGCCCGCTGCGAGCCAGCCAGACTCTGGAACATCAAGGAGATAGGAGCGCCACCGCGCAGCGCCTGCATCTGGGTCGTGATGTGGGCGAGCACGCAGTTTTGCGTCGGGATTTCCCATTTTTGCATAAAATCGTGGGACATTTTCAGCAGCTTGATAACGCTTTCAACGGAATCGTTATTCGGATTGATTCCGATAACAGCATCCCCGGAGCCGTAAGACAAGCCCTCTTTCATCGAGGCGAGAATGCCTTCCGGATCGTCAATCGGATGGTTGGGCTGACAACGGAACGCCAGTCTGCCCGGCTCGCCGATCAGCGTGTTGCAATACGCCTGGTGCTTCATTTTTTGCGAAGCCATCACCAGGTCAATGCTGGACATCAGCTTGGCTGTAGCAGCAATCATCTCGCTCGTCAGACCGCGACTGATGCGGGTAAGCTCCGGCATGCCCGTCGAGAAGGACAACACGTACTCGCGCAGCTCGCCCACTGTCCAGTTTTTGATTTCCTCGTAGATCGACAAGTTCAAATCGTCGTAAATAATCCGGGTGACCTCATCCTTTTCGTACGGAATCACCGGATTTTCGTAAATGTCCTTGAGTTGGAGCTCGCTCAGTACGACTTTGGCTGCCATCCGCTCCAGTGCGGAATTTGCAGCAAGTTTGCTCATGTGGTCGCCTGACTTCTCCTCGCTCGCTTTGGCCAATACATCGCGAACGGATGTGAACTGGTAATGTTCTTTACGGATGACGCATGCCAATTTCATCTCGCTTCACTCGCTTTCTTTGGTGGAACTTTTTGTCCGCCCGACATTCTTTGAGTGAAAACGGCCATCCTGCATACTTTCGCGTTTCTCCCCGGAAAAATTCGTGTGAGACCAGCTCATCATTGAGCAACCGCGTTCGTGCGGATGATATTACCCAAAATATGCCTGGCGGGGATATGCTTGCTGCTTTTCGAGCGCGTCGTTGCGCTTGTTTCTTTCGTCCGTATACGTCAAAAAGACGCCTGGAAAAGGAGACGGTCATCCGTCTTCATTCAAGCGCCATTGCTTTTGTTGCGATTCACTTTTCAAGCGTATGCTGTTTTTCCAAAAGGAGCGTTTCCACCGCCGGGAGAAATTCCTCCTCCATGACCGGCTTGACCAAAAACGCGCAAACTCCTTTTGTTTTCGCTTTTGCTACCACGTCTTTGTGACTGTATGCCGTTAACAGGAGGATGGATGCATCCGATTGTCCTCTGATGATCCCTGTTGCCGTCAATCCATCCATAACAGGCATTTTTACATCCATGATGATGAGGTGCGGGTCCCACAGTTGCGTCAAAGCAACGGCTTCCTCGCCGTTCTTCCCGTCAGCCACAACGTTGTAGCCTTGTTCCTGCAACATCTCGACCAGGTCCATTCGCGTGATGGGGTCGTCGTCTATGATTATGATTCGGTAACGCTGACGCAATACTCCACCTCCCGCTAAGAGAATGGACGTGCCAACTGCTCATCATACGGTCAAACCTGCAACCGACGCCGTTGTCGGGTTTTTTTGCAGCTTTTTGAATACTCTCATTATATCTTATTACCGTTGGCTATTTCTACCCTTAATCCCGTCCTTTGCCGCTTGCCGTCCCGTTTTTTCAAAGCGGCTTGCTGACTTTCTATCGATCCTCGCGACCGCAGAAACGACCTGGGCATTCCTTCCGTTCACCGTCGCACTAGCAGACTTTCTACTTGGCCTGCTCCGTAATCTTTTGCCGCAAATCCGAGACTAGCTCCTGCATCGTCACGCTTTGCAAAATCGCTTCCATCGCATGCTCGGCACGAAGCAGGATCAATTCCAGGACGAACTGGATGTTCGCCCCCACCGGACAGGCTGGATTCGGCTGGTCATGAATGTGAAAAAGCTGGCCTTCTTCCACGACCTCAACCGCCCGGTAAATGTCGAGCAAGGTAATGCTCGCAAGCTCTTTGGCGAGTGATGCGCCGCCTGCTCCGGCCCGGACGTTCACCAGGCCCGCCTTTTTCAATTGGCCAAGTACCCGGCGGATAATGACCGGATTCGTATTCACGCTTCCGGCGATCCACTCGGACGTATGATGGGAGTTTGCATCGATAGAGAGAAGTGATAGTATATGAACCGCAATGGAAAAACGGCTGCTGATTTTCATGTCGGTCACCCTTTCGTTGTAATGATTATAGTTACACCTTCATTTGGAAGTCAAGTTAACCGTTCCGTCACATTTGCTGCTGTGGCGCATTTGTGAATTCTACTATAATTACGGTGTCATAAAATCCCATATTGTTGATGAGGAGTGTTGACTGTATGATGCATCCACAGATCGATGTTTCACCAGCAACGGCCTTGCTCGATGTTCCTGTCCATATTACACTAAGCGGTTTTCAGCCGCATCAGTTAATCACGCTCAACGCTACCCTGACGAACGGATTGCCAGGAGGAGAACTGACAGCGTCTTCCCATGCGATTTTTCAGGCGGACGAGAACGGCTCTGTTGATCTCGTCTCCCAGGCTCCCTTGTTCGGAACGTACGAAGGAATCGATCCGATGGGGCTTTTCTGGTCGATGAACGTGCAAACACTGCGCTTTTACAGTGCCTATTCACTCGATGACTTCCAGTTTACTCCCCGCTCTACCGAGATTCACCTGACGGCAGAAGTCAATCAAAAACCAGTCGCCAAGGCTGTTGTCAAACGCGTTTTCGTTTCCCGCGACGTCTCGATTACAAAAGTCAAGGAAGACGGCCTGGTCGGTCTGTTTTTCAGCAAGCCTCACCCTGAGCCGAAGCCTGCCGTGCTCGTCCTGGGAGGCAGCGAGGGCGGGATCGGCTCCTGTTCACAATTTGCCGCCTTGTTCGCCTCTCACGGCTATCCGGCGCTTGCTCTCGCCTATTTTCAATGCGACGACTTGCCGACGGACATTCAGCAAATTCCGGTTGAATACGTCCAGCGCGCCGTACATTGGCTCAAGCAGCAGCCAACCGTGCATCCTGACAAAATAACTGTGTTTGGCCGCTCCAAAGGCGCCGAGCTGGCCTTGGTCACCGCTTCGCTCGAACCGGATATCCACGCCGTCATCGCGTCCAGCCCCAGCTCAACCGTCAACATCGGGACAGACAGGGCTTTTGCCGATTCCGAGATATTTTCACCGCAATCGTCCTGGTCGTTTCGCGGCGAACCTCTGCCATTCGTTCCATGGACAGAGGAGCAATCCCGCCAATTCCGCGAGCTGCTCGATGCCGGACAACGCATCGATCAAATTCATAAGGACGCGTGGCGCGCCTGCGAGTGGCTTGCGGACGCCGAAATTCCTGTGGAAAAGATCAACGGCCCGATTTTGCTGCTTTCCGCTGACGACGATCACTGGTGGCCTGCTGCCGAACATTGCGAGCGCATGGTAGCACGGCTGAAGGCCAAGCAGTTTGCCCATCCGGTCGTGCATTTGCGCTACGCCGACACGGGTCATGGCATTCGGTTTCCGTACATTCCTACGACGCGAATCGCACAGAACGGAGGAACGCCGAAAAACAATGCGCAGGCGTCCGAGCATTCGTGGAAAGAAGTGCTCGCGTTTTTGGAAGAAACGTTTGCATAACCGCATAAGCACATGCTTTTTCTTGCCCGCTTACATAAGCTGTAGAGAACAGCTAGTCATGACTTTTCAAAAACGGCGGTGAAGCCATGTGAACTGGAGAAGGCAAGGACAGCTCAGGCGATTCACAGCAAGAATCGGGCAAACTTTTCGCATGACGCGCTGGACGTTGACACGCTCATGGAGCAGCTTCCGCCATCCTGGCAAAGTTTTGCTGCAAAAATGCTATGCGCTCCTCAGAAGAATGTATAAATAGATTTCCCCTCTTCCCGCAATTGATATTATCCCCTTTAAGTAGACAGTAAAAAGAAAGACCATTACTGTTTATTTGGAGGGGATATTCTTTATGGGGAAAATGACATACTCGCTTGAATTTAAGACACAAGTAGTGGAATGGTTTGAACAAGGAGCTACGTATAAACAAATTCAAGAAACCTACGGTTTGGATTTACGGATGTTCCGTAGATGGGTTAGAAAATACAGAGATCACGGTGTACAAGGATTGGTAGACCAAAGAGGCAAAGCCGGAGGGATGAGCATGGGAAGGCCTCGTAAAAACCCCATGGCTTCAGATGAAAGAATTAGGCGTCTTGAAGCGGAGGTAGAATTCTTAAAAAAGCTCTTAGAAGCCAGAAAGGGGGAAAGAAGAAGGATCAGGGAAAAACAGTAATTTTTCGGATTATTGCTGAGATGGCGGATCGTTATCCAGTTCTGTTACTATGCAAAATTGCTCAAGTATCAAAAAGTGGTTATTATAAGTGGCTGCACTTACAGAAGAACCCGACGAGAAAATACGCGGAAGACCAAGAGTTAAAAAAGCTGATTTTGCATTGTCATCAAGGGGTCAATGGAATATACGGATATCCTCGAATTAAGATGTGGCTATACCGGGTCCATGGCATTCGAATTAATCATAAGCGTGTGTACCGACTGATGAAAGAGTTGGGGATCCAATCACGTATTCGCAGGAAACGAAAGTATTATGGACGCAAAGAGCCAATCGTGATAACAGAAAACAAGTTGAACCGTGAGTTTGCTGCGTCACGACCTACTGAAAAATGGGCTACAGATATTACCTATATCATTTTTAACGGGAGACGGCTGTATCTGTCTGTCATTTACGACCTTTTCAATAATGAGGTAATTGCCTATAAAGTCAGCAAACAGAATGATTTATCCCTCGTCTTAGATACTGTGAAGGCAGCGACACAAAAAAGAGACGTGAATGGCGTCCTGCTACATAGCGATCAGGGAAGCCAGTACACGTCCAGAGCATATCAGAATCTATTACAAGCGTATAACATAACTCCAAGTATGTCGAGAAAAGGAAACTGCCTGGACAACGCTTGTATCGAAAGCTTTTTCAGCCACCTCAAAACAGAATGTATATATTTGGATTCCTTCGGAACCGAAGAAGAGGTGAATAAAGCAATCGAACGTTACATTCATTTTTACAATCACGAACGGATTCAAGCTCGTTTACGCAGTCTCAGCCCAGTTCAATACCGAGCTGAGGCTGCGTAAAGCAAGGGCTTGTTTTGAACTGTCCACTTGACGGGGATAAGACCAAATGGGTGGAGGGTTTTGTTTTTTCGCAAGCAAGATCGCAGCATCAGCGTCGGAAGCTTCCCTCCCAAAAACTTCCGCCTCTCCAACAGGTAAAGCCTACTCCCGTGACGAAGTAGGCTTTAGACATGTGACTATTCAAATTTCAGAGAGGATGAAAAAACAAATGGATTGCCTTTTTTGCAAAATCGTCAACGGTGACATTCCCTCCAAGAAAGTGTACGAGGACGAGCATGTTCTCGCTTTTCATGACATCAATCCTGTCGCGCCAGTCCACGTGCTGGTCATCCCGAAAAAACATATCCAGTCCGTAATGGCGATTGAACCGGAGGACAAAGAGCTGATCGGCCACCTGCACCTCTCCTTGCAAAAGGTAGCCGAGACCATGGAGGTAACCGAGTCCGGCTTCCGCGTCGTGACGAACATCGGAAAACACGGACAGCAAACGGTGTTCCACCTGCACTACCACCTCATTGGCGGCAGACAGCTGGAGTGGCAGTTCTAGCACGAATACATTTTTCGTCAGGCGTTGTTTTGCGAGACGATGTGGCGGGCGATCCCTTCGCCGTGAAATCTGCCGTTTTCGATGAAAATGGCATTGGCGTGGTGGCCCGCCGCAATCACGCCCGCTATGTACAGACCCGGAACGTTCGTTTCCATCGTTTCGGGATCATGGGCTGGCACGCCTGTCTCCTCATCCGTCTGCACGCCGAGCGACCGCAGGAACGTCCGGTCGGGACGATAGCCGATCAGCGCGAAAACGTGATCGTTGGCAAGCGTAATCTCACCGTCAGCCGTATTGACGTGAATCGCCCGTTCCTCAATAGCAGAAACCGTCGCTCCGAAAAACATTTGGATGCGGCCTTTTTTTATGAGACTTTCAAACACCGGACGAGTCCACGCCTTGACTTTGTCTGACAGCTCGGTTCTGCGGCAGATGACGGTGACATGCGCCCCTGCCCGTTCCAGTTCCATCGCGGCGTCTACAGCGGAGTTGTTGCCGCCCACAATCGCCACTTGCAAGCCGGCGTACGGGTGCGCTTCCTTGTAAAAAGAAGAAACTTTCGGCAAGTCTTCCCCCGGCACGTTCAACCGATTCGGATTGTCGAAGTAGCCAGTAGCGATGACCAGCTTTTTCGCTTCGTAGTGATGTGTCTTGGAAAAACGGTCCGTCGTCGTAACGTGAAAACCTTCTCCCACGCGCTTCGCTTCTGTCACGGTTTCGTATACGTGCACGCGCAAGTCCTCGCGGGAGGCTACCAGCCGATAGTAATTGAGCGCTTCTTGCCTGGTCGGTTTATCGTTGGCTGTGGCAAAAGGAATGCCGCCAATCTCCAGCAAGTCCGGCGTGCTGTGAAAAACCATGTACGTCGGATAGCGATAAATGGAATGCACAAGCGACCCTTTTTCAATAATGAGCGGATCAAGTCCGGCTTTTTTGCAAGCGATGGCTGCTGCCAGACCGCAAGGCCCGCCGCCAATAATCAGTACGTCTTCCATTTCTCTTCCGCCTCACTTCTTCATTTCTCTCTCTTCTCTTTCCAATCCTTATCATACCATATCGGAATTTCCGCAAAAGAGTTCCCGGCTGTTCTCTTACCAATAAATGACCAATGAAAGATTGGTTATGTCTCCTTATACTGGATGTATGATGAAAAAACAAAACATACATATTTGGTTGGTTTCTCTGGCATTTCTGACATACTGCCTGACTCTGGCTGTCGGCGTCCCTGCCTCCACCGCTTCCACAAAAGCGTTGAAGGACATTGCCAACAGCTACGCCAAAGAGCAAATCCGCTCCTTGCACGAGGCAGGTGTAATCGCAGGAGATGAAAAAGGCTATTTCCATCCGACTCGTTCGGTCACTCGTGCCGAGTTCGTCGCGATGCTGACACGCACGCTGGGCATCCAGCCTGTTGCGAGCAACATCCCCGCTTACACCGATGTCGCGAAAAATTCCTGGGCGTACGGCTCGGTGCAGGCAGCGGCTGCGGCAGGCATCTCAAGCGGGATCAGCGCTACTGCCTTCGGGCCGAAACGCACGATCTCGCGCGAAGAAGCAGCGACTTTTCTCGTGCGGGCTCTCGTGCAAAATGTTCCGGCACAAGCCAATCCAGCCGTCAGCGACGCCGCTTCCATCTCCAGCTGGGCAAAAGCTGCGGTCGCCAAGGCGCTCCAGAACAAGTGGCTCGTCGGCTACGAAGGCAACTTCCGTCCGAACGATGCCTTGTCGCGTGAAGAGACAGCCGTCATTTTGCAGCGTATTTTGACCGAGCTGAACAAAAAACCTGGTACGTCAGCGCCGCTGGTTTCGCTTGGCTGGCAATACCAGTCCACTACGGACGAGTTTATTGCCCAAGTCAAGAAAAGCGGTGTCAACACGCTGTCGCCACGCTGGTACTTCCTGCAAAAAGACGGTACGGTCAGCGACTTTTCCGACGCTGCCCTCGTTCACTGGGCACACGCAAACGGCAAACAGATCTGGCCTTTGTTCGGAAATCGCTTTGATTCCGCCGCCACACATGCAGCGCTGTCCAGTGCGGACAAGCGCAAGGCAATCGTGCAAAAGCTCGCTGCCTTTGTGGACAAGTACGAGCTGGATGGCATCAACGTTGATTTTGAAGGCTTTTCACCTGCTGACCGCAACAACTTCACGCTGTTCATCCAGGAGCTGTCAACTGCGCTGCAAACCAAAGGAGCTGTCGTCTCCGTCGATATTCCACCTGATACCAAAACCGATTGGAGTGAACCTTACGACTTTGCCAAACTGGCAAAAGCCGCAGACTATTTGATCGTCATGGCTTACGAGGAGCATTGGGTGGGTGGCCCGAAAGCCGGCTCCGTCGCTTCGCTTCCGTGGTTGAAAAAAGTGACGGAAGATTTGTTGGATGATATTCCGGTGCAAAAATTGATCGTCGGTTTGCCGCTTTACACCAGAGACTGGTATCAGGCAAAAGGCGGCGTGCAATCGACCGATATCAGCATCCCCGAGTCATATCAGCTGCTCTCGCAATACAGAGCGAGCACCAAATGGGATGCGAGCCTCGGACAGTACCGCTCTGCGTACAGCAAACAAGGGGTGACCCATTCGATTTGGCTGGAAGAAAGCCGTTCGCTGGGCCTCAAGGTTCAAGCAAGCCTGCAATGGCAAATCGGCGGTCTGGCTTACTGGTATGTAGGCTCCGAGTCTACCGATGTGTGGCCGGCCATCGCCAATGCGATCAAGCTGAAACAGGTGCGAGCCAAACTTTCCTGACGGACAACAGCAAAACCGCCTCCGCTGACGATACGTGCAGCGGAGGCGGTTTATTTTGTGAGAGCGGGGGTGACCACGATCATACGCAACCTCTAGCCTAGCGCACTAACGCAATTTTCGCTCCATGAACATGGCGCCTTCCAGCGGGTTGTAGATGTAAGGCGTCGTCTCGGAAAACCCGAACGCCCGATACAACGCCTGCGCGCTCGTCATCGTCGCCAGCGTATCGAGCCGCATGAAATCGTACGGAAGCTGTTCCGCTGCCTCAATCACTTTTTGCACGAGCGCCCTGCCGATTTTCAACCCGCGATATCGGTCGCGCACATACAGTCTTTTCATCTCGCAAATCCGTTCCTCGCTTTTGCGCAGGGCGATGCAGCCCGCTGCTTCTCCGTCTACCAGCGCGAGGATCAGCACCCCATCTGGAGCCGCATACTTCCCAGGTAACGATTCGCATTCTGCTTCGAAGTCCTGAAAGCCCAGGTCAAGCCCGAGCGACTCGGTGTATTCGCGGAAAAGCTGCTTCACGCTCTCCAGCTCTGCCTCGTGTTCTTCTGTCACATAACGAAATTCGATCATCTGTTCTTTCCTCTCCTGCCTGTCTGTTTTGTCTGTCTCGATGTGAAAAATCGCTGCTTATTTTCTTGCGCTGTGAACGATATACGCCAACCGTTCATCGCTTTGGCAAAAGTCTGCCAAGTTGCCAACGCCCCATTTCGCACTCACTGCTTTCAGCGTCATATCGTGGCGAATGTACTCCTTGGCAAGCAAAATCAGCATCGGGTCTGTCGTCTGAATCGCTTGCGGCACGCGGCCATCGAGGAAGCTGGCGATCAACACCTGCTGGTCGTCCTGGATCACGATGGTCAGTCGCTGGCCCATGCGCCGTTTTTCGATCGCGGAAGTTTCTTCGTGATAGAAGGCGTTGCCGAAAGAAGCCGTTTTTTGATCGGCAAACAACAGGGAGAACAGCCTGATTCCTTGCGCTTGTGCCGCTTCGGCCGCCCCCTTCAATTCATCCAGCTCCTCGTCCCACGCCGACAGCCACACTTCCTCTTTTGCATGTGTGAGCAAGCTTTGCATAGCGGACAAAATTTTCGCCCGCTCCTCCATATGCCTGATCACGTGAACCTCCACCGGCTTTTCCATCGCTTGCAGCTCTTGCTCCAAATAGTCAATCGTCTCGACATGCTGCTTTTTCAGATTCGCCATCAGTTCCTTGATCGGCACAGGCCGATACGTTGGCGGCTCTGTCCGCAGTTCGATGACAGCCTGCTTGCTCACCAGCTTGGCAATAACCGCGTACACCATCGACCTAGGAACCCCGCTCTTTTTGCTGATTTCGTACCCGTTTTGCAGCGGTTCTTTCAGCAATGTCACGTATACTTTTGCTTCATTTTTGGAAAAACCGATTTCCTCAAACTTGTCCAGTAGCAGCTCCATAACAACACCCTTTTTAGTTGTAATAGATATGACTACTATAACTCAATCCGTTTGACGAAGCAACCTGATTCGCGCTGCTCCGGCCAATGCCATAAAAAAACCGCCGCTTTGCCTGTTACGCAAAGCGACGGTTTCCTCTTTGATGCTATTCGTTTAGCCAACCTGCTGTAGCAGCTTTCCCCGCAGTTTGGTCAGCATGTCTTCGGTCATTTTTTCGAGATCAAATTCGGCTTTGAAGCCCCACTCATTCATCGCTGCTGTCGCGTCAATCGAGTTAGGCCAGCTGTCGGCGATCGCCTGACGCACCGGGTCTACGTCGTACGAGAGCGCAAACGTCGGGATGTGCTTGCGGATCGCTGCCGCTACATCTTCCGGCTCGATGCTCATCGCCGTTACGTTGAACGCGTTGCGGTGAATGAGCTTGGATGGGTCTGCTTCCATCAACGCGATGATCGCGTTCAAAGCATCGGGCATGTACATCATGTCCATGTACGTGCCTTTGCCGATGTAGGAAGTGTAAGCCCCGTCGAGAATCGCTTTGTAGTAAATATCTACCGCGTAATCGGTCGTTCCCCCGCCTGGAGGCGCCACGTAGGAGATCAGTCCCGGAAAACGAACGCCGCGCGTATCGACGCCGAACTTTTGGTAGTAGTAATCGCACAGCAGCTCTCCGGACACTTTGTTGACCCCGTACATCGTCGTCGGGCGTTGGATCGTATCCTGTGGCGTGTTGTCTTTTGGCGTGGACGGCCCGAATGCGCCGATGGAACTAGGGGTGAAAAACTGGCAGTTCAGCTCGCGAGCTGCTTCCAGTGCGTTGACCAGTCCGCCCATGTTCAGGTTCCAGGCAAGCAGCGGTTTCGCTTCAGCGGTAGCCGAAAGCAGTGCAGCCAAATGCATGATCGTATCGACCTGATGGGTTTTCGCCAGCTCGAACATGCGATTTCCGTCCGTTACATCCAAAATCTCGAATGGCCCGGAATCCACCACAGGGTCAGCTTCTTTTTTGCGGATATCTGTCGCGACAACCTGATCGGCTCCGTAAACTTCGCGCAGCTTCATGATCAGCTCAGAACCGATTTGCCCCAATGCTCCCGTAACTAATATCTTTTTCATGACAGGATCCCCATTTCTTTCCCAACTTTTTCATAGATGCCAAGGGCGCGATCCAGCATTTCCTTGGTGTGAGCGGCAGTCGGCATGTTGCGTACACGTCCTGTTCCTTTTGGCACGGTCGGGAACACGATCGCCTTGGCGTACACGCCCGCTTCGTACAGGCGTTTGCTGAACTCCTGTGTCTGTTGTTCGTCGCCAATGATGCAAGGCGTGATCGGTGTTTCGCTCGCTCCGATGTTGAAGCCAAGCTCTTTCAAGCCTTTTTTCAAATAGTGGCCGTTATCCCACAGCTTGTCGTGAAGCTCTGTGCTGCTTTGCAAAATTTCAATAGCGGCGATGCTTGCAGCCACGTCGGCTGGCGTCAATGCAGTGGAGAACAGGAACGGTCTGCTGCGTACTTTGAGCCAGTCAATCAACTCCTGGCGTCCAGCGACATAACCGCCGACTACCCCGATCGCTTTCGAGAGCGTACCGATCTGGAAGTCAATTTTATCGGACAAGCCAAAATGCTTGACTGTTCCAGCGCCTTTTCCGAGCACGCCGGAACCGTGAGCATCATCTACATACGTAATGAGGTCAAATTCTTCGGCCACCTCGACGATTTCCGGCAGCTTGGCAATATCGCCATCCATCGAGAAGACGCCATCGGTGATGACCATCAGTTTTTTATATTTACCGGACTCTTTCGCTTCTCTCGCCTTGGCGCGAAGGTCGTCGATGTCGGAGTGGTTAACGCGAATGATTTGCGCGCGCGACAGACGGCAGCCGTCGATGATCGACGCATGGTTCAGCTCGTCTGACAAAATCGCATCGTCCTTGTCCATCACGGCAGAAATAGCTGCCATGTTGCAGTTAAAGCCGGACTGATAAGCGATGGCTGCTTCTGTATGCTTGAAGGCAGCGAGTTTTTCTTCGAGTTTGACATGCAGATCAAGCGTACCATTGATGGTGCGAACCGCCCCTGCTCCAACTCCGTATTTTTGCGCAGCAGCAGTCGCCGCTTCGATCAGGCGCTGGTCTGTTGCCAGTCCCAAATAGTTGTTGGAAGACAGGTTAACCAGTTCTTTTCCCGCAATGGTGATGACAGGGCCGTTTGCGCTTTGCAAAGGATCGATGACGTTGTACAGACCTTTGCTTTTCAAATCAGCCAGATTTTCGTGTAAAAAATGCTCCAATGTTTTGCTCGCCAACGAGAATCCCTCCAGCATCCAGCCATCGGGCCTTACATCTGACCATCGTGGAAGTAATTCCCACGAAAACAAATGTGCACCCTGCGCGGACATATTTTTCTTATGAAAATCCCTTTAAATCAACCTTATTTACTAATAGGTTACCACCATTTTCTTTAAATGTCCATATCACAAAGACATATTTGATGACGCTTTCAGGCAAATCGCAGAAAGACCTATTCCTACATAAGTTCTCCTTTTGTTGGAATCTTAGACAAAAGCCGCGCAACAAAAAACCACCCTCCTCTTTTCCAGTGGAGCGTGGCTCTTGCTTACTTTTTCGCTTTGGCCGATTTCAACATCCCCGGTTTGGCATCGGATGTGCGGGCAAATCCATCCCCTGCAAAGCGATGCGTCATCAAAGCTTCGATCGGTTGACCCAGGCGAAAATGCTGATCGACCATCTGCTTGGCGTCTTCCGGGGTCACGTTCTGATACCAGATGCCTTCCGGATAGACGACTACGACACAGGCATCCTCACAGCGCCCGTTGCAGCGCGTGCGGCTCGTATGTACATAGTCGTCCAGACCAGCCTCGGTGATCGCTTCCCGGAGCGCTACCGTCACTTCCTCGCCCCCGTTGCGCATACAGCTCCCGCCATTGCAGAGCAACACATGGTGACGCGTTTGAGACAAATCCCACGTTGCCAATGAACATTCCTCCCGCGAAATAATCGTAACGATTACGTTTTATTTACTTTTCTACTTTACTTTTTCTCATCATGACTGTAAATAGCGCAATTTGCAATTCCCAGAACGTTTCCTTTTTGCTAGAATATATGTTCGTATACAACTATTCCAATCTTTGGAGGGCGGTGGATCACATGTCCGTAACCAAGCAGCGAGATGCCTTGCAACTGCTCCAGACAATCGGGTCTTTTCCCTGGTATGTAGAAAAATTTATCGACCATAAAAAGACGAAAAAAAGCTCCCCTTCCACCTTGCTCGGGTATTTGCGCGACATCGCCTTTTTCTTTCGCTGGATGATGACAGAAGGTTTGACGCAGGCGACAGAGCTCAAGGACATGCCCCTCTCTGACCTGAACGAGCTGAAAAAGGAGACGATCGAAAGCTACGTCTTGTACTTGCAAGAATCGCATCTGTACGAACGCGCCGCCCTGCTGACCAACCCGACGCGCAGCGCGAAAAAAGAGTACAGCGACCGGACGATCAGCCGAAAAATTTCCAGCCTGAAGTCGTTGTTTCATTATTTGGCTGCGCTGGCGGAAGACGAGCATGGCGAGGCGTATTTGAAGCGCAATGTCCTGGCCAAAATCGAGCTGGACGCAACAGAGATGACACCGCTCGCCCGCGCCCACGCCATCCGGGCAAAAATTTTGATCGACGATGAAATTTATCAGTTCGTCGATTTTGTTTACAACGGCTACCTCGCCCACTGTGACACGGAAAAAAAACGGCAGTACCACCTGCAAAATCGCGACCGGGATACGGCGATGATCGCGCTGATTCTCTCTGGCGGGTTTCGCGTCTCGGAGATCGTCAGCCTGGACTTGTCCGACATCGTCATGGAAAAAAATCAGTTGAAAATGATCAGAAAAGGCAAGAAGGAAGACGCTCCCTTTTTCAGCGACTGGGGCAAGGAGTATCTCGGTCGTTACCTGGCTCTGCGCGACAAGTATCATCCAGGCTCCCAGGAGGACGCTGTTTTCCTCGCCGTATCGCCAACGAAGCCGCACGGCCACCGAATCGAAGTGCGCTCGGTACAAAAGCTGGTCAAAAAATACGCGAAAGCATTCGGGATCCCTGATCTGTCCGTCCACAAGCTGCGGCACAGCTTTGCCACCCAGTTTTTGCGGCTGAATCCCGACCCTCACCAGCTGCAAGCGCAGTTGGGACACTCGAAAATCGAGACGACGATGCAATACGCCCACGTCCTCGAAGATGCGCTGGAGAAAGCGGTCAATCGCACAACCTGACCTGACTCCCCTAAAAAAGCAATCGACCAATCAGCCCTCGCCCTGGCGAACTCAAGCTGATTGGTCTTTGTTTTGCCTTTGCGTTCATCCTCTTTTTCCCCTACAGCCCGGCTGATCGCTGTAACCGTTTGGCAATTTCCAAAAAGTCTTCCCGCGACACCCCTGGCGCAAACTCCTCCGGCAATTCATCCAGATCGGGAACAGGCCCGCCATCCGGGACGCCTTGAATGACCTCCGCGGTTGATCCGTCCGGCAAAGGTCCGCGCCAGATCATCGCGATATCCTGATAGTCCTGGTAGCTGAACGTAAACAGCTTGCGGTTTAGCCCCATGGCAATATACGGATGAGTCGCGTCAAACTGCTCGTTGTCCAAATCCGGGACAGGAAGCATTTTCGTCAAATCGACTCCCGTAGCAATTTCCAGCGCCTTGGCGTAGGCCACCACATGCACGCCGCCTCTGACGAGCAAATAGCCAATCATCGCTCGTGCCGTCGGGTGATCGGTCATCTGGTACACGCGCATTTTGTGGGTGCGCGCCCCGCATTCGAGAAAAAAGTTGTGCAGCAGATCGAGCACGAGATTGCCGCTGGTGAACACGTAGTCGCCCGTCCACGATTTGCCCATCGAATCACCGGGCAGCGCGGTCTGTGCCGAGGCAATGAAATGGTATGTGTTGCGCTTGTTCAAGCCGTTTGCGAGCGGTGTAGTGTCGGGATCGCCAGGCCGCGTAATGCCTTTCATGCACAAGTTGATCGCATTGGATACCAGCTCGACGTGTCCTACCTCTTCTGCCGTGATGCTCGCGACGAGGTCGTAAAACGGCTTCAGCTTCCTTTTCCCGCGAAAATTGAACGATTGATACAAATAGTTGTTCAAAGTCGACATCTCGCCAAAACGGCCGCCCAATAGCTCCTGGACGGCCGCAGCGGCGTTGGCGTCTCCGTATTCCGGCTCCGGAAGCTCGATAGCCAATCGGTTAATCCGTGTAAACAACGCGATTCCCTCCCCCGTCATCCTCCTGTCTTTACTGTTTTATGAGGGGGAAAGGTTGTATCATGTCACTAACTCGGCATGACCCAGACGATTTGCTGTATGCGCACGAAAAACGTAGAGCCGCCGACTCGCAAAACGACGTGGTCGGGCAGGACGTTGACTACGTTTCCTCGGAGGTTTCCTTGCGTCGTTTGGATGGTAACATCACGCTGCACAACGCCTAGCAACGTTTGATACACGAACGGGTCAATCAACGACGTCATCGACGGGGTGTTTGATCCCGGCTGGGACTGGGGCTGATATGGATACGCATTCATGACACTCGTGGCTCCTTCCTGTAGTTCCTCCCCTTACTTTATGCAGCGTTCGGGATATGGGTGAGAGCACAGCTCATCCATGCCGCACGCTCTGCGACAGATGAGTGAACAGCTACAACCCCTACTGCCTGCCCTGTGACTGATGAGCAAACAGCTACAACCCTACTGCCTGCCCTTCGACAGATGAGTGAACAGCAACCCTGCCGCCTCCTCTGTAACTGACGAGTGCCCCCCGCAAAAAAAAGCCCGGCCCCCTGCCTTTCAGACAGAAGACCGAGCCTCGCTTCATTAATCGTGTAAGGATGGAGTTACAGCGAAGACTTGCCCTTGCTGTTCTTCGCTCCCGTAACCACTACGTTTTCCAGCTTGGCCGCTTTGAGCGTCTCTTGATCGATGACGTTCAACTCCGCCATTCTGTTCAGGACAACCGCCTGACGGGACTTGGCCTTTTCCCAATGCTTCACAGGCGAATACGCTTCCGGCGCCTTTGGCAAAGACGCGAGGATCGCGGTTTCCCCGATCGTCAGCGGAACTTTTCCCCCTGCTGTTGCCGCAGATTTGTTGAAGTAAAACTGGGCAGCTTCGCCGATGCCGTAGTGCCCGTGTCCGAAGTAAATCACGTTCAGGTACATTTCCAGCAACTCTTTTTTGCTGTAGCGCTGTTCCAGTTGCAAGGCAATCGCCATTTCCTTGACTTTTCTGCCCATCGTTTTGTCATGGGTCAAAAACAGATTGCGGGCGAGCTGCATCGTGATCGTGCTGCCCCCCTGCACGTAGGCGCCTTCGCGAACATCGATCCAGATCGCCCGGGCAAGCCCGTACGGATCGACTCCCGGATGCTGCATGTACCGATGATCTTCAATCGCCACGAACGACTTCCAGACATAATCAGGCATCTCGTCGAGCTTGACGT
Source organism: Brevibacillus sp. HD3.3A (assembly GCF_013284375.2). Lineage (NCBI taxonomy): Bacteria > Bacillati > Bacillota > Bacilli > Caryophanales > Paenibacillaceae > Brevibacillus > Brevibacillus sp. HD3.3A. The sequence continues at coordinate 2,736,252 of NZ_CP085874.1, read as the reverse complement.
AGGCACCGTGAGCCGGGTGCTGCACGGCCGCCAGCTTTTGGTCATCGATCCACCAGTTGCCGGCCCAGGTCAAGACAACCGGAGTCAAAATCGTGACAATCAACATGAAAACGAGCAAAATGCCCGCTCTTTTTTTCCACGACCATGCCCGCTTTCGCACTGGCTGGTTTACGGTTGCTGCTGCATATGGATTCGCGTTTCCCCCTACCGGGACGGAAAGCTGGTTCATGCTACATTCCCCCTTGCCTTGCAGTACACCTTCATTGTAAGGAAGGGGGATGTTTTCTCCCATCGAATCCACTTACAGCAAGCTTACAATTTCGTAAGGCTTACCCCGATCAATAGCGGTGCGTTCCGGCCTCCTGCTGGCGCAGCTCGATCCGTCTGATCTTGCCCGATGTCGTTTTCGGCAGTTCCTGGACAAATTCGATCTTGCGCGGATATTTGTACGGCGCAGTCAATGTCTTGACATGATCCTGAAGCTCGGCAACCAGCCCGTCAGACGGCGTCTGGCCTTTTTTCAAAATCACAAACGCCTTCACCACATGTCCGCGCTCCGGATCGGGACTGGCAACCGCCGCGCACTCGGCCACTGCCGGATGCTTGACCAGCGCATCTTCCACTTCGAATGGCCCGATCGTATAGCCGCCAGAGATGATGATGTCATCCGAGCGGCCTTCGAACCAGATGTAGCCGTCCTCATCCATCTGCCCCTGATCGCCCGTAACGTACCAGTCGCCACGGAAAGCTCTCGCCGTGCGCTCGGGATCGTCCAGGTACCCTTTGAACAGCGCCACCAGATTGCGGTCAATGGCAATATCGCCGACTTTGCCGACGGGCAGCTCGTGCCCTTCCTCGTCAATAATCGCGATCCGCACGACTGGCGAAGGCTTGCCCATCGAGCCAGGCTTCGGCTCCATGCCGACAAAGGTGCCGACCAAAAGCGTGCTTTCCGTCTGTCCATAGCCGTCGCGCACCGTCAACGCAAATTCGCGACGGAACGTGTCAATCACTTCCCGATTCAACGGCTCGCCTGCCGAACATGCCGAGCGCAGCGCTTGCAGCTTGTACTGCGACAGATCGGATACTTTTGCCATCAGCCTGTATTCGGTTGGCGTGGCACACAGCACGGAAACGGGGTAATTTTGCAAAATAGTCAAATAGTTTTCGGCAACGAACCGTCCTTTGTAGACGAACGCCGTCGCTCCCATCCCCAACGTGGATACGAACGGACTCCAGATCCATTTCGCCCACCCAGGGCCTGCTGTCGCCCAGACCAGGTCGCCTTCGCGCACATCGAGCCACTGCTTGGCTGCTACCGCCAGATGGGCGAACGGCCAGCCGTGGACGTGCATGACGCCTTTTGGCCCGCCTGTCGTCCCGGACGTGTAGGACAAAAACGCAAGCTCGTCAGCGTCCGTATCTGCTGCGGTACATTCTTCACTCTGCCCTTCCATCAGTCCGGCAAGCGATACCCAGCCGTCTTTGCCTGCTCCTGTTGTGATGTAATGCGTCAAGCTTGGGCAGTTGCCGCGAGTCGGCTCCACCTCGTCCATCACCCCGTCAAAGCTGATGACTGCTTTCGCTCTGGCGTGGTTCACCCGATATTCGATGTCTTTGTAGCGCAGCATTTCCGATCCGGGCATGATGACGGCGCCCAGCTTCAGCAAGGCGAGGTACAGTCCGTAGGCAAGTGTGCCGCGAGAGACGAGCACCAGCACCCGATCCTTTTCGCCAATCCCGATGGAGCCAAGTGCATTGGCGATGCGATTGGAATAGCGGCGCAACTCCTCATAGGTCAAAATGTGTTCGTTTCCTTGCTCGTCCAACTCCCAGACAGCGCGTCTTTCCGGGTTCTTTTTCGCCCACTCATCGACTTGCGCCGCGAAGTTGTATTTGACTGGCATGTTCAATTTCAAATGACACACCCCCACTTTGTTTACCTTTGTTTACGTATGTAAAAAGACACTTCGACGTTTTTTTAATTTTTCCTCTTTACACTCTATTCAAACAAAAGAAAAACAGCGTCATGATACAAAAATTGGCACGCCATACGGGCGAAACGATTATGGCACTTCCTACGTCATACATAACAAAGGCTCCCATGCAGATGCACGAGAGCCGATTCGAACTGATGACACTGTATGAAGGTTACAGAACGCGCTTGACTTTGACAACACGCTTTTCCCAGTTCGTCCCATCGTACTTGGAGTATGTCACACCAGGACTGCCGTACGTGTGCAAGATTTTGCCGTTTCCAGCATAGATCGCCACGTGCGTGATCCGGTCGGAGGAGCTGTTGGCGGAAGCCTTCATGAAGAGCAGGTCACCTTTTTGCAGGTTCTTCTTGGACACAGTCGTACCTACTGTGGATTGCTGGCGGGAGTCGCGCGGCAACGTGATTCCCGCTTCCTTGAAGACGCGCTGCGTGAAGGAAGAGCAGTCAAACGTTTTGGTGCTGCTGCTGGAAGAACCGTACTTGTATTTCGTTCCCATATACTTTTCACCGATCTTGATTACTTTGTTGGCAAGATCGCTTGGAGCTTGTTGTGTATCGTCTCCGGAATTATCCGAAGAGCTTGTCTCTTCCAAAATGCGGCGAGCCCCTACGAATTTGTCGCTGTACTCGGAATAGCTTTTCACGACAACGGCATCCTCGCCTTGGGAGGAATAGACGAATTGATCATTGCCTATGTATATTCCCATAAAAGATGCGCTTCCGCTTCCTGTCGATGAGAAGAATACCAGGTCTCCCGGCTCAACGCTGTCTTGGGAGACTTTTTTGCCTGCCTTGGACAAGCTTGAGATCGTGCTGCCGATTGTGATGCCGACTTGTTTGTACGTATACGTAGCCAGCTCTGCGGAACCGAATTGTTTTGGACCTTTTGCTTTATATTCATAATCTTTCCCAATCAGCGATGTGGCAATATTGACTACATCAGATTGTTTTGAATCTTGCGTCTTAGCGGCCGCCTGTCCAACTTGACCACCCATTAACAGGGACGTACTCAGTAGGACTGCTATTGTTGACTTCATTACCCAATCTCGTTTCGTCACTTTCTTTTCCTCCTTGTTATGTTGTGGCACCCGTCTTGGGTACATGGACAGATTACCGCAGGAGGAAACAGGAGGATAAGACCGTAAAATTTACCAATTCAGGAATTAGTAGCATCGGACTACTCAGAAAACAAGCGGCAAAGTAGGCTGTTCTTGCCTTTTAGTTCCATAGCACCAGAAGCCATTGAGAAACGATTTCAATGGCGCGATGCACGAAAAAAACCCATCTTCTGCCTGATCATGTCAGAAGATGGGTTTTCTCTTGGCGGAGTAAGGCTCGTTATCCTTTCAATCTGGCGGTAAACTGGCCCCGCTCTTCGTCGCCCCATTTGAGTGTCAGCACATCGCCGTCTGCCACTGGCCCGACACCCGCTGGTGTTCCCGTGTAAATGATGTCGCCAGCTCCCAGACCGAAATGTTCTTCTACATAAGCCAAAATCGTTTCCAGATCAAAGATGACGTCGCTAATATTGCCTCGCTGAACTTGCTCGCCGTTTTTATGCAGCGAAAAGTCGGCTTGCTGCAAGGCAGACAGCCCCGAGAACGGCTGAAACGGCGTCAAGATTGCGGAATTTTTAAACCCTTTGGCAAGCAGCCACGGATGGCCAGCGCTTTTCAGCTCGCTTTGCACATCGCGCAACGTAAAATCAATGCCCAAGGCGACTTTGTCAATCACCTGCTCAAGTGCACAGCCTGGCTCATACGGTCTTGCGATATGCACGACAATCTCCGCTTCATAATGAAGCTCGCCGCGCGTGCCAGGCAGCGCGATTTCCTGCCCGTTCGTCATGGCCAAAGCGTGTGTCGGCTTGGCAAATATCATCGGCTTTTTCGGTACGTCATTCCCCAGCTCAGCCGCGTGCAGTCGGTAGTTGCGGCCCACACAGTATATATTGCGGATTTGTTCCATTTTTGTCCTCTCCTTATGAAAGCTTGTCGCTCCCATTTACTATATCATGGCAGAGAGGACGGCAAAAGCCGCTCAATACTCGTCAAAGCAGTTGTCATAGCCCGGCCACAGCCTTGCGTTTCCTCTGGCCTCCACTTCAAATACGGTATCGCAAATCGCTTCCAGCGCGCTCTCCAAATCCGTTGCTTCATCAGAAGCCCACATGAACCCGTAGCGGAGTCTGACCATTTGTTCGTTCTTTTCATACAGGACGAACTCCAGCTGCTGGTGCTGCTCAATGACCGCTTTGCGCGCCAGAACGGTTGCGTCGAGCGAAAACAATCCATCCCACTCCGAGATGACATAAGTGGAAGTCACCTCGATCCAGAGAGCGCAAGCATCGTTTTTCCGGCGAAAGACAACAGAGTCTTCGCGATAAAATCCGTATCCAGAAGGAAGGGCGCCTTGAAGCTTGAATGCAATTCCTACAGGCAAGTCTTCCGGCTTCAGTGCTCCGACAAACCTTCCCGGCAAAAGATAGTATTCATCTTGCTGGCAAGAGCTGAGAGGCTCCCCCATCACGAGCACGCGCTGGTTCTTTTTCTCGCCTGTCACCTGTACGTACATTGCGGCACCTCCTTTTCACACAGTATGGTCACGAATGCCTGCCTCAAAACCAAATTGTGTGTGGCTCTATCCATTATTTTACTTTTCCTGAAGACAAAAAAACAGAGAGGTACATCCCAATTTGATGTCCTCCCCGGATTTGCCTGGCTATTCGCGATTAGGCACGCACGATGGCGATTACTACATCGCTGTCTTTGTATGTTTTGGCTTTCACTTTAACGGGAAAATCGTACGGATTTTGAAATTGAAAATCAAGCACACCGAAGGCAACGGTCGCATCCTGGCCCGCTGGCACGTAGCCCACAGACTTGCTGTGATTGTGGCGCTCGACGATCGTCATTCCCGCCTCCGCTGTCGCGTTGTACAAGGTGCTGGAGACTTGGCAAATCCCGCCGCCGAAATCGTCTGTAAGCTGTCCGTTCAAGATGACGCCAGCCTGCTTCCAGCCGTCTTCCTCCAAATTGGAGTTTCCGACTTCTTTATTATAAGAAAAGACAGCTTGTGGCGCGATCTTCTCGTTGTTGATTTTTTTCATCGCCTTTTTGATGTTGTGCTTGCGTGCATCTGTGCTGTCTTTCATCGTCGTATGGTAAAAGCCGAGGACGTCTTTGTCTTTGATGTCCATTTTGTCCAAAAAGGCTTCGCGCTGCTCAGTCAAGGAAAGCTCAGCCGTATCCAAGGCAAAGGCAGGAACGGACAAAGCGTGCGTCCATCCGGAAAACAATAAAGCCGTCATCACACCTACTCGCCAAAGCCGAAGTTTGTTCATGCTCCTCTTCTCCCTCGCTTCCATTCATGCTGTCTGTGTATCAGTCGGGCTTGCAAGAACCAAGCCACAACCTCGCTATCCTACTGTAGCCCATGCATGAATGAGCGAGCAACCTGCAAATCTTGGACCGCTTGCCTAGAAAAAGGAAGACCGCTCCCATCCGGGCGGTCTGTCCTGGCTATGTGGCTTTTCTTTTGCACAAACGGGAATGATCTCTCAGCCCAATGCCTGGACGACCTGCTCCAGCTTCTTGGTGTTGGCAATCATTCCGTTGTTCATCCACGTCAAAAAGTCGACCTCGTAAACGTGCTGGTTGCGAACGGCTGGAAGTGCGCTCCACACAGGATCAGCGAGTATGTCACGCTCCGCTCCGGGCGCTTGCGTATGCCACTTGTCAAAGGTCACAAACAGATGGTCAGCTTGCAGATGCGCTAGTTGCTCCCTGGTCAGGCTGACCATCGGTGCATGCTCCGTCTCGGTAAAACCAGGGTATTGCCGATACGGATGCAGCCCCAAATCACGATACAATACAGAGCCGCTGAACCCTTTTTCTGCATTTGCGTACAGAAAAATATGGTCGGCGGAAATGCGCAGGCAAGCAACCGACTGCTTGTCCGCGATGCCTTGCAAATCACGGCGCGCGCTGGGCTTTAGCTTCATAGGCAGCAATCTGTTCCTCCGCCTGCTCTGTCCGTCCGAAGTAATCGGCTACTTTGCGCAGCAAAAAGCGCCAATTCTCGCTTGATTGCGGCAACACGCACGTGTGGGAGATGCGTCGGCACTGCTCGTACAAGTAATATTCGTTGTTGAATCCCACATGCGCAGCGATATCTTGCAAACGGTCGTCGGTTTGCGCCAGCATTTTTTTCGTGCGCTCAATCCGCACGTCGTTCAAAAAATCGAGCGGCAGCTGCCCTGTCGCCTGTTTAAACAATCGTGTAAACCGCCAACGATCCACCTGGGCGATACGCGCCAACTCTTCTACGGTCAACGTCTCCTGGCAATAATGAAGCATGTGCTGGATCGAGCGCTCCACGGCTCCGCGCTTGTCGGGCACGCTTGCGGACTCGGCAGACAGCCGCTTGTTTTGGAACAGTAACAAAAGCAACTGTTGAAACCGAACCTGATAGGCAAACGCCGCTGTCTCCTTCTGCGCGAAACGACAGCGCATCATTTCATCCAGCCATTCCAGACAGAGCGAAAACGGAACACCTTGCACCGCTCCCCAGCAAGGAAAGTGCTTGTACGGCTCCCCTTCTTCGCCTGGATCATCGGCGCTGTTCGGCTTCTGCCTGTGCATCGAAAAAGCGAGCCAGTAAACTGATTGCGAGGTATCTACCATGAGCTTTTTCACTTTTTGAAAATGAAATTCATTATCATCAACTCCGATTGTAGCGAAAAAAAGAAAACTCTTCAACCTATGTTGAAAAACTTTCTTCTGCGTCAATCGCGCTATTGTTTTAGTTGGCAAACAGCTTCAGCAGCTCGTCCATTTTTTTGTGGTTCGCCATAATCGCGCCCGTCTGCCAGTAAGAACGCTCCACCGGATAGACGTTGCCTTTTTTCACCGCAGGGACCGTCTGCCAGACCGGATTTTTCAACAGCTCCTGCAATGCCTGCTCGTTGCCCGCCTCTGCCCACGTTCCATTCGACGGCAAAATAATCAGATGATCGGCGTCAAGCTGCGGCAACGAGTCGCTTTGCACTGCCTGTCCGCTCGCCCCTTCTTTTGCCGCGCAGCCTGTCAGCGCAATCGCCGCTGACAATGCGAACACCAGCAGACCCGTTTTTCTGGAACTCAACCGCTTCACATCAACCACTCCTACAATATAAATGATTCTCATTATCACTGATTCACAAGCATTGTATCCCATGCCCCCCATTCTCTCAATGCACTTTCTCGACAGTGGCGTTTATACAAATTTGTCTGTTGCTGGTTTCCATAAAAGAAACAGCGGCGAGCCAAGACCTGAAACGAAGTCCTGGACTGCCGCTGTTGTGAGGAAACTGGCCAAGGAAATAGTTTCCCCGTTGCGTAATGCCTGGCTCAATTCCAGAAATATTTCATCTCTCTAAATCCCACATCCCATAATTGTTCATTTCCCTCAATGGTGATCGTCAGCTCATTTGCTTGTTCGAGGAAAATTTCAAACACTCCCGGCTCATGGAGTTGGTCTTCTGCAGCCGCGAACAGAAACTCATGTCCATCGACGGCAACCCTTATGCTTCCAGTAAAATCGTTTTGGTCAGGAATCCCATAATACAAGGAGAGAAAAAGCTCCTTGTTGCCCAACGTATACGTGTACGTTTCCCTGTTTTTGCCTTCGGCGCTGTACACATTGTATGTGGGTTCTACCTGTTGACCGCCGATTTTAAAGCTGTATGGTTTGCTTCCCGTTGCTGGATTTCCGGTGCTATCTGTCAGTTCATGTAACGCCACAAAAGGTCCTGCTTCTTTGGTGAACACTTTGTCAACAATCGCGCAAAATCCCCACACCCCGATCATCAGGACGGCAATAGAAATGCCTGTCGCAGCTATATTTCTCCAGACGTTTTTGGTCCGCATGCCCAGTTTGTACGCCCCGAATCCGATTGCTGCCCCTGATGAGTTTTGAATGACGTCGTTCACATCGAAGCTGCCGAGCAAAGTGAGCGCCTGAATGGTTTCCAGCACAAGAATGGACAGCAAAAACCATGCGATGAATCGAACAAAGCTAGTCCGGTATAGCAACGGAATCAACACGCCAAAAGGGATGAAAGCGGCAATGTTGCCAAAATCCACAAAATCCATCAGTGTAGGATGAAGCAGCTCTGCTATACTTGGCAGCTTGAAAAAACTGTCCGGTACAAAAAGAAAGGTGTAGTCGGTCATTTGCCCGATCGTATCTAACCTGCCGAAAGCGAGAAAGATAAAATACAGAATCACCATGGTATAAAGTATGGTTAGGGCAAGAATGATCTTGCGCTGCTGGGTAGTCATGGTTTGCTCCTCCAAAGACGATTGCCTATCATGCATGCTCTTGCTTCAACGCATCGATAATGTTTTCCCCTTTTACTTTCGCGCCGGCATACAGCATGGCGGAGCCGACGATGACAAATACGGCGACAATGACAGACAAAATACTCATCCAGGGCAGGGCGAATCCATAGCTGAATTTGTTCGCCAATGCTCGATAGATCAGATACATCACGACGAAGCTGATGGGAAGCCCAAACAGCAGCGCCTTGACCCCGTAAAAAATACTTTCGTAGTTCAGCATCTTCGCAAAGCCTTTTGGCGTCATTCCAACAGATTTCAGCATCGCAAATTCTCGCTTGCGAAGGGCTACACCCGTCGAGATCGTGTTAAAAATGTTCGCAATGGAAATCGCTGAAATTAATACGATAAAGCCATAGGAAAAGACGGACATCAACAAAATCCGTTGTTCTTTGCTTTTTCTGGATTGATACAAATTGTAGACGTGCAGATTTGTCTCATGCATCTCTTCGATTTCTTGCTGCGTTTTCAACGGTTCCGTACTTTTCAAATGGAGAAAGGTCTGAACGTGAGCCAGCTCCTCGGCATCAGCGAGTCGATTCATGACGCGTTCCGAAACGACGATGTTTAACCAGCCTATTTCTGGCGTGTTCATCCCCATAGGAGCTTGATCCGTCAACGCAGCAACGGTCACTTTGTTTCCCTTCGTTTTTTCTCCCGTTTCTTTATCGCTTTTCGCAAACTCGATACTTTCACCGACTTGCGTATAGATCGCTTTCGCTTGGACATATTTTCCCGTAGCCATCTCTTTGTAATGAATCGTATCCAGCACAATCGCGGCAGGCTGATCCGGATTCGTAAGCTGTTCGTAATCTGCGCCGACCGCTTTGGCATAAGCTTGCAGACTCGAATCGTCTAAGGCGTGAATTATTATATCGTAAGCATATTTTCCGTTCCGGAGCAAACTCCTATCCTGCTTAACCTTCTCTCGCAATTCATCGGCGATGAGCGCTTCGTCGACCCAAGCGTTTCGGTACAACGCGTGAATCACGTTGTACTCCGTTACGTTATCAAGGGAGGCAATGGATTGAACCAGCCTGTCGTCGATTCTTTTTCCATCGCCGTACGATACTTCCATATCGTAATTGACGCCTTCCTGCGACAGTTCGATGGATTGCTTCAGACTGGCGGTAAAAAACGATACCGATAAAAACAAAACAATGCTGACGACGAGCGAAAAAACGATGGCATGGTATCTCCGTTTGTTCCTTTTCAAGTTTTTCAAGCCGATCTCCGCTTCGATGCCAAACAGCTTGCGAACGAGCTTTGACGTTTTCACCGCTTTGGCCGTAAGCTTTACATCGGTAGTTTGGCGAATCGCGTCCATGGCGGAAATCTTGGATGCTTTGACTGCCGGGAGATACGTGGAAATGAAAATCGTCAACATCGAAACAACACAGGTAATCAGGATCGATAACGGTGTGACGACGAGCGTCAGCTTTTCCGCCGTCCATAATGCCCCTTGAATCATGGAGTTTATGAACCAAATCGTAATCCCGATCCCGGCAAGACCGCACAGGATGCCAACGGGAATGCTGATCAAGCCAATAACGACACCTTCAAAAAGCACTGAATTTCTCTTCTGCCTTTTCGTAGCCCCCACGCTCGCAAGCATCCCTAAATGGCGGGAACGTTCCGAGACGGATATGGCAAAAGCATTGTAGATGAGCGACACCGAGCCGATCATAATGACCGCCATCAGAATCGCCGTTAATGAAAACATCATGCTGTACGACGCTTCGCTTTTGGACAAGCCGTAATAATGAAGCAAATCGTTATTATAGTGAACGGTTTCGATCTGGTTGCTCTCAGCCAAATTTTCCGCATGAGCGAACAAGGTCGGATTGACTTTCTGCAAAGCTACCGCTGCATTAACCCGATCGTTTGCCCCCATGATGGTTTCATCGACATAGCTAATCACCGTATACCCCGGTGCCAACGCCGTTTCCCATTGTGGACGCTTGATGAAGCCTACCACCGTGTACTCTCTTGTCTTTAGATGCTGCAACGTTTCAGTCAATTGGTTTTCAGCCCTGCGCAGCGGTTCGGTTTGATCCAGGGGATGATCGCCCCCATTTTCGAAGCGTTCGCCGACGTGAAGGGTGAGACGATCGCCGATTTCGTACTTCACTTTGGCGTTCGTGGCAACGGCTTCGGAAATAACGACTTCCTTGTCCGTTTGCGGAAGACGCCCCTTGCTCAATTCAACCGGAAATTGCGCGAAGCCTTGCGCATCATATTGCTTGATGAACAAGTACGGCTTGTTTGCATTTTGGCTCCCTGCCAATCGGGAATAGCCGAGATCTCGTGTGATCGCAACGGTTTTGGTTGCCTCATCGTCGCGGATCGCCGCAAGCTGTTCTTTGTTTACATCTTGATATTGGACGTGCCACTCCCCATTATCTGCGATGGCTTGCCTGATCATTAAATCCGCAAAGGAAAAAACGAGCGTAGCAACAGCGGTCACCATCGCGACGGAAATGATGACGCCGATGATCGTTACGAGCGTTCGTCTCTTGTTTTGCTGCAAATGCCGGATGGTTAGCGTATGGACAATGTTCATCGCCGGATCACCTCGTCTTTGGCAATCCTTCCGTCTTCAATCGAAATGATCCTGTCGGCTTGCAAGGCGATGCGTTCGTCGTGCGTGATGACGATCAGCGTCTGATGATAAGTTTTATTCAACATTTTTAACAAGTCGACGATCTCGCTGCTGTTTTTGCTGTCCAGATTCCCGGTCGGTTCGTCTGCCAGCATGATCGCAGGATTGCTGATCAGCGCGCGGCCGATCGAAACCCGCTGCTGCTGCCCGCCGGATAATTGATTGGGCAAGTGGTTTAAGCGATGCTGCAAATTCAACGTATTCACAAGACTGTCCAGCTGCTTTTTATCTACCTTTTGTTGATCCAGCAAGAGCGGCAACGTCATGTTCTCTTCCACCGTCAGGACGGGAATCAGATTGAAAAACTGGTAGATCAGACCGATTTGTCTGCGCCGAAAGATGGCGAGCTGCGTTTCGTTCAAGGCATACATGTCCGTCTCTTCCACAAAAACGTTGCCGCCAGTCGGCCGATCTACGCCGCCCAGCATATGCAGAAGCGTTGATTTTCCCGAGCCGGACGGGCCGATAATCGCGACAAATTCGCCTTTTTGGACCGAAAAAGAAACATCGTCAAGCGCCTTCACCGCCGACTCGCCTTTGCCGTATGTTTTGGACAAATGCTCAATCTTTAAAATTTCCATTGTCAAACCTCCATAGCTGTGCTGATGGCTATCATTTTAATGGGCTAAAATGACTTTCAAGTGACGATGAAGGTGACAATTTAGTCACTTACGGACTGCCGCTAAATCACTTGCTTATAAAATTTAATCCGAAACTCGGTCCCCTTCTCGCTGCTGCTCGTCACATCGATCACGCCGTTCTGGCTGGCAACGATGCTATGCGCCATCGCAAGCCCGATGCCGATGCTCCCTTCACTGGCGTTCTTGCCTTTGTAAAAACGTTTAAAAATATACGGCAAATCTTCTTTCGGAATGCCTTTTCCGTTGTCGGCAATGATTATTTCGGTAAACAACGCGTTTTCAAAAAAGGTGATCGCGATTGCTCCGCCTTCATGCGTGTGCTCCACAGCATTTTTCAAAATGTTGATGATTGCTTCGGCTGTCCAATTGAAATCGCCGACAAAAGAGACGTCGGCATCGCCTGCGATGGAAACCGTTTGTCGCTTGATGTCCAGCGGAATCATCACCGGCTCCAGCGCCTTTTCGATCAGTCTGTTCACCGGGATTCGATCTTTTTTGAATGGGACCGTCTTCGCGTCGATTTTCGACAGCTTTAATAAGGAAGAAACAAGCCAATCGATGCGTTCCAGCTGGATGCGAATATTGTGGGTGAACTCCGTTCTTTTGGCCGGAGGGAGGTCGGGGTCGCTTACTAAATCCGCCATGACCGTCATAGAGGTGAGCGGCGTTTTGAGCTGATGCGAAATATCGGAAATCGCATCCGTCAGTTGCCTTTTATCCCGTTGCAAAAGCGAGCGGTGCTCCGAGAGCATGAGCGTCACTTTGTATATATTGTTTTTTAAAATGCTCAGCTCGCCTTCTTGATTATCGCGAACGTCAAGGGAGTCATTGCCGTTGCTAATTTCCCGCAAATAGACGGACAGCTTGTCAAGCTCGCGATATCTCCATCTGGTAAATAACAAACTGCTGCCCATGAGCAAAATCGATAAAATGAACACGAGCGCTGCGGCGACAGGCGAAATAAAAGCGGCGGCAACAAGCGCCGTTACACTGATCAAGCCCATGACGAACAATAACATTTGAATTTCCCGATTTCGCAGCATCTACTCACCAACCTTATAGCCGAAACCGCGGACCGTTTTGATCAATGTCGGATGTTGCGGATCATCCTCCAGCTTTTCCCGCAGCCTTTTGATATAAACGGTTAACGTATTATCGTTCACGAAGTCGCCAGCCACGTCCCAGATTTGCTCCAATAGCTGATTTCTTGTGAGCACTTGTCCAATATGGTTTCCAAAAATTAGCAACAAGCGATACTCCAAGGCGGTCAACGGAATTTCAGTGCCGTTTTTATGCACTTTGCCCTCCAACGTATTGATGCGGACATGGTCGATGTCTATGATCGTTTTCGTTTGAGACAGCTTCTGGTATCTGCGCAAGACAGACTTGATTCGGGAGAGAAGCTCGCGAATCCGAAAAGGTTTGGTAATATAATCGTCGGCCCCCATGTCAAGCCCCATCACGACATTGACTTCATCGTCGATCACCGTCAAAAAGATAACCGGGATGTCTCGGCGGTCTTTCACCATTTTGCACAGTTCATAGCCATTTCCGTCCGGAAGCGATAAATCAAACAAGCATAAAGCGAATTGATCGATGTCTTCGGCGAGCACCTTTTTCGCTGAGGCGACATCATGGCAAAGCACGGTGGAAAAGTGGTCTTGATGCAGCGAATATTCCAGACCGGACGCGATCGTTTTGTCATCTTCGACTACTAAAATTTTCATCCGCAGATCATCCTTACGATAGAATCACATTCATTTTCCGACTTAATTTCGGCATTATAACAAATTTTTTCAGCAACAGGCAAAAAAATGGCCGTTTCGGCGCGCGTATGAACGGCGGAACGGCGGTTTTGGTTGCTTGATTCTTGTTTCTTCGGGGAAGTTGCCCACTTTCTACCTAGATCAGCACGGGCCGATCATCTTGTTGGGCGCAAACTGAAAAAATGAGGTTTTCCAAGTATCATTTTACTGACAAGAGAGCTTATGGAAAATAACGTTGTATGTTTTTTTAGTTCGCAAATAAGGACAGCCCCTTGGCTGTCCTTATTTAAATTACATCATTTTTTTCTGACTCGATTCTAATTCTTCTTACACTATATTCGATGTCAGACTATTACTACTATCTTTACCAGCAAGTTTATAGAGAATACGTATTGAAGTAACATCACTTATTTAATTTGGTAATTTTGGTATTTAGCACCATAATAAGATCTTGTAAACGCGACAAACCAGCCTTTCGCAGTAACCTGAATATTTTTCCTTCTGTTATCACTATCATCTCTTGAAGTTTCCACAAGTGCATGGTCCTCTAATTGTTTTATAAATGGTCTAATACCTTGTGGCTTATCATATCCAAATTCACTATGATCACTCGGTGAAAATGCCCCACCTATATTTATTGCTTGGTCAAATACTTTCCAAACTCCTGGGCTTAGATGGCTCTCCAAGGACTCCAGATATCTGTTTCCTTCATCTAAAATCCAATTTTCGAACTCTTGATTCTTTTGTCCGTCAGTCTCTGGAGTAATCCCTTCATCAAAAACAAACATACAATAGTCTGCAATCTTGCCCAAAGAATTACGCAAATTCCCGTTTAATATCCGATACATCTTGGCGAAATCAGGAATAGTTAGAGGTAAATAAAAGTAATTCTTATTTACTACAAAAGTTCTCACCCTTGAACTAAATATTTCTCCAGCAAAAGATATGTCAATACCTCCAACGTCAATTGGATTATAAAGGTATCCTTCAAGCCTATTTGATGAAAGGACACTTCTCACAATGCCGTTAGCACCACATATTATCCACCGGATACCAGGAACATTTAATAACCTATCTCTTAACTCCTCTAATTTTGTTCTAGCTACAGAAGACGTCTCAAGCAATTCTAAATTATCAATTATACAGATAATGCCTCCGCCACTCCCCTTGGGGAACATAGTATTTAACCATTCGTGAACTTGTTTTTCTAATCCACTTTCTCTAAACCCATTTGATGTATTAACGGAAATTCCTCTCGATGCCGTACCGCCAAATCCTAAAATAGACAAACCTGTTTGTATTGCATTTAAGATTGGGGAATTTAGCCATTTATCTATCTTAGCAGTTTTAGGGACAACAACTCCTTTATCTTTCAAATACTCACTTTTTTCTATTATTGTTTGGGCAATCTCAACAATGACATCTTCAACGATATCATCAGCAGACTTATCCCCGGTTATTTGAAAGTTTCTTCTACAAGGTATTAGTAGTTGGTCAGTCTCACCATTAATATATTGACGAAATGCTTTAAAAGCCGCAACATTAGCAATACTAGTCTTTCCTATTCCAATCTGCCCTTCTAAAGTAACAATCTTCGGTGGTGTATGTAACCTAGATATTATTCTATGAATCTCTTGATCTCGACCTACAAGAAGTTCAATCCCTCTTTCATCAGCAGTTAATGCAGTCGTATTAAACGGATTTTCAGTAAATCCCCAACTATTATAGATATTCAACAGACAGAACCTCCGATTCAATTAAACTATGTATTTAATATAACATCTTTGTATCGAATTTGAAGTTTTTAACTAACAAATTTTTCCGCTACTTTACTCAATAATAAAGCCCAACTGAACAAACCTATCAACCAAAAACAAAAAGGAGCTTGTCACAACATGACA
This sequence comes from Brevibacillus sp. HD3.3A, assembly GCF_013284375.2. Lineage (NCBI taxonomy): Bacteria > Bacillati > Bacillota > Bacilli > Caryophanales > Paenibacillaceae > Brevibacillus > Brevibacillus sp. HD3.3A. Next base: position 2,720,903 of record NZ_CP085874.1, on the reverse strand, counting down.
GCTCCTAGAAATCCAATAGGTTAATGCGACTTTTGCTCTAGCCAGCAAATGTGCCAAGCAAAGACGGCCATACAGAAATTTTCTCGCGGCAAGATGGGCATGCTGTTTCCCCAGCTAAATAATGTAGCTGCCTCACCAATGTTTGCTCGCCGATCGCTTCCGCCTGCTCCGCTAATGTTCGGATTTCTTCCTCTGCAAAAGACGGGGCCGGAACGATTTCATGGGGTGTCTGCTCCGTGTGAAAGACGGGATCTTGTTGAAACACTTGCAGGATTTTTGCCGGATGATCTTCCTGAGGCCAGATGTATACATCTTCTGTGCAGGCCGGGCACACGGCCACATACTCGTCGCCGTCCATAAAAGTCATCAACATATTGGCAACATCATGTGAACCTCGATAAGCGGCATCCGCCACCAAAATATAACGCTTCTCCGTCTCATCCAGGGAAGAATCGGCTGCATAGGAGAATACTTCTTTTGTTAGCGCCTTGAGCTTCGCAATGGCCTCTTCATATTCACGATACAATTCCATACAGACAGAGCTGCCTGCATCTTCAGCCAACTCCGCCCAAGATTCGGGAAATGGGTCCTCGTCGCGCTCATCGCGGCTTGCCTCGATGACACCGCAATTGATAAACAGCTCTTTGCGCACTTCCGCATCAGATGTAGAGCAGGCTATTTGTGCCAAAAACGGCATCGCCGCATATGTAGCCGTATAGATCGTATTTTGGTGGAACAAGTGTTCCTGAAAAAGTTCGTCAAAAATGCCCTGGTCATATTCCTGTATCAATTGCTGTAATAACACAGGTACGTTGTCTGCGGTACTGTAAGGTCCTGTCAGCTTTCCCCATATATCGCTATCCCACTTTAGCAAGTTTTTCCTCCGTTGGTGAGCAGGCTCAAGCCTCTTCCTTTTCTCCCATGAGCCTGCCTCTATCGTTTATTGGCTGACGAGCAAATCCAATCGCCCTTTCCATTGTTGTTCCAGCGCAGTTTCTCGTTTTCTCGCAAAAGCAGTGCGTTTCAGCCGGAATGGTCTGCAAATCAATCTGGTAGAGCTTTCCTCTTACCCGTTCAGCTTATTGTATCACATGAAAAGATTGGCAACAGGGTCAAACATCCCAACTCTTGGAAATCATACAGGATGCTTCTTTGCTTAATGGATTAATCGGGTGATACTGATACTGCTACGGCACGGCACAGCGCGCCCCACTGCTCTCACTTCCGCCCGCGCAGTATCGTGATCGTGCGAATCGCCGTCTTTTGGGAGCTGTGGATCGTGCCAAGATCCAAACATTATTTTGTTAAAAGCACGCGATGAACACCCTTGCTGCCTCCCGGTGCCGTTCCTATATATAAATATCCGTTATGGCTTACAGCCGTAGTTACGCCATACAGTTTGCCTTCCGGATCATGCCAGCTTCCGATCAGCTCCCCCTGCGGGCTGAGCTCTACAGCAAGCCCATGCTTTGCCGGTGCGCTAGCCCCGCTAAGCAGCGACTCCGGCAATTTGGCCATGGTACTGGCTAGCCAAGGATTGCTATGCATCTGATCTACAAAAGAAATGCGAGTCGTGTAAATACCTACCCAGAAATGACCTTGATCATCACGCGTAATGTTGTCTGGAAAGCCTGCGAGATTATCTGCGAAAATATCAGATGTACCCTTCTTCGGTCCTTTAATCCAGTATCTGGTTAATTGATAACGATACGATTCGGCCACTAACACAAAATCTTCATCCGCAGACAAGGCAACTCCGTTTGCAAAATAAAGGTTTTCTAACAAGACGGTCGTTTGCTTGGTTTTTGGATCGTACTTCAGCAAACGACCATGCGGCTTGTTCTCGGCAATTTCTTTGAAAGTTACACTACCATAATTCGAAGTATCCGAAAAATAAATGGAGCCGTCCTTGGCAATATCAAGCTCGTTAGCTAGATAGATCGGCTTACCATCCACTTGATCAGCCAATACCTCTATGTTCCCGGATGGATTAATGGAAAGTAGTCCTCTCTTGATGTCAGTAACGATCAAATCGCCTTTGGCATCGAATATAAGCCCATTAGGGGTTCCTTTGGTGTCTGCAAAAAGTTGGGCTTTTTGCGGATTCCCCTCTGCATCGAAAGGAACCTTGTAAATTTTCCCATCCGAATCTCCTGTATATAGCTGACCTGCTTTATCGAATGTAATAAATTCAGGGAATTGCGGAGCATCAGTCACAAGCTGAGCCGAGCTGAGTTTCCTGTTTTGTTTCCACGGACCCGTTTCCTCAAAAGACGGAGCCGTCGGTGCTAACCATTTTGCAGGCTGGATCGGTGAAGGTACAAGCAAGAAAACGAGTATTCCTAGAACGAGCACTGCGAGCAGCGATAGCCCCCATCTGTATATCCTCGCACGTAATCGTGAGCGTTTAGGGCGATTCACTTCTCCAGCAGATGTAACGGATCGAACTTGTGTATTAGGCATTAGCGTGACTCCTTTTTTCATTTAAGCGTGATTTTAGATTTTGACTTCCAAAATATTGCTTTTATCAAGCTAAGAGCGTGAATGCTTCTCCAGTTTCGGCTAAAGCTGGGTTCCCTCTCTCGCAAGATCCATAACTATAGCCTCGGCTTTGATGCTAAACGTTTTTCTTGTTTGGCCAGTTGCCTCGCGAATGGCTCTCCAATACCGAAGAAGCTCCCATGATGCGCGTCCATTTACCTTAAATCTTCATAACGCCACTCTCCCTTTAGATACTTCGTTTTATTTTGGAAACACCGTTACCGAATGAGCAAAAGTTACTATTGCCGATGCTCAAGGGACGCAACAACAATCTTTTCATTTGGTAACAGTGTTTCTATTCGATCTCATTGTATCCGTGCTTTATTAGAAAGTCAACATGCTCTTTGAATATCGTTGAACATCTGCCGTCTCATTGACAATCGCTTAACAACTGTATAAAATTCCTTGCAAGAGCGTCAGAAACTTTGTTTCCTGACGAAAACCTGATAACCGAAGGTGATGATTATTAGCGATCAAGATATCTCCTCCACTGCGAACTCACGAGTGTTGAAAACTTACCAAGAAGCCCGCTTGCAAAATATTGAAAATCTCCGCAAGCTCGTTGTTGACGCTGCTGCAATGCTCTTGCAAGAAGAAGGTCCGGAAGCCGTTACGGTACGTAAAGTAGCGCAGCAAATGGGTTGCTCGACAAAAATCATTTATAACTTGTTTGTCAATAAAGAGGGATTGGCTCAGCAGTTGTATCTGGACGGTTGTAAACTTCTCGCTAACGAATTAGACGGAACGCCGCAAGCTGCTGATCCTGCACAGCATTTGCAGAATTTAGGCGAAGCCTTTTGGCAGTTCGGGCAGCGTTACTCAAGTTATTATAAATTGATGTTCGGAGGCGCATTCGCGGATTTCAAACCGGATGAGGAAAGCCTAAATGGTACCAAAACGGCCATGCAGCAATTATTGACAGTGATCAACAATGCACAAAAGCAAGGTCTCATCGCTGGCCAGTATGCCCCTGAATTAGTTATACGCGTATTCTGGGCTTCGCTCCATGGTGTCATTCATCTTTACATGGGGGGACATTTGGGAGATGTACAGTCTGCACATGCGGTATATAGGCAAACATTGTCTTTCATTGTAAACTCGTTAATTCCGAATAAAACTTAAAAAACGGCAAGAGGCTTTTTAAAAAAGGCAGATTAGCTAACATTAAGCAAGCGGAAACATTGATTTATCAACGTTTTTGAAATGAATAAGGGGCGTCCCTCAGCCGAAAATCGACTTTTTGGGACAGCCTCTTGTCTTTTAAGCGTACATTCCATGATAATTTCAACTTCCATTCTTTGCTTTACCACTATTTGTGATACGGTTCACCTCAGCGGGCTGCTGTATCAGCTCTGCAAGATGGTCAAGCTCACTCCGAGAATAGTTCCTGTGGACAAATCTGCTTGTGGATTTGAACTTTTCCGCTGGCAGACAGGTTGCCTCTACCTTTTTCACGGCTTCAAGAAACGGCTTCAAGAAAAGAGGATTGCTCCACCTCGATTTGGAACCCTTTCACCTCTCTCTGCACACATAAAAAAGCAGCAGTGCAAGACCTTGCGCATAAAGTCTTAGACTACTGCGATTATATGCCGTTTTACTCACGTTACATTTTCGGGGCTTCCATCCCGAAAATCGCCCATTCTTCTTTTGCCGGGCCGTAAATCCCTGGAACGGTTAAACCTGCCTGTCGCATCAAAACGGTCATTTGTCCGCGATGATGGCTTTGGTGCAAAATCAAAAACATCAAGAGCGCTCCATTGGGCATTTTTTGACCGAGAAAATCTATCCGTTCTTGCAAAGCATCGTCGCTCCATTGCGTTTGTACAGCCTGCACAAAGGCATGACTGGCTTGCTGGTAACGCTCTGCTATGAATGACGCCGAAGTAGGAACAGGCCAATCTTTTTCTGTAGCTTCAAATGTTAAGTCGGTATTGGAAGTAATGATGCGAATGGCCGCTACCGTATGCCAGGCCGTGCGTCCCAAATTCCAGTTCTCCGGAGTGATTTCCTGTTTCAGCGACTCATCCGTCAGATGATTGAGCACTCTTTGTGTTGCTGCGGCTTCGTACTCCCACGATTTTACAAAATGGTCCAAGGTTTGGAACATAGCCAACCTCCACCTCCCTGATCGTTATTGATGATCAGTTCGCCGCACAAATGGATAATCCTCCCAAACACGAAAGCGAACAGATTGGCGATCATTTCAAACTTGTACGTATCTCCCATTGTTGCCTCCCAATCCGCTTATGCTCTCGATTATGAAGCGAAAGTCGTCACGAAACCAACGTCTACTTTCTCCACAAAGTTTTGTTAATATCCGCTAGCCTACTTAACGCTTCTTCTCTGGTATTGACAAACATCAGCTTACGGTCAAAATCGGGAATTTGCTTCGTCAGTCTCGCAATTTGAGATTGGGCGATTGCAGAGGTTAATTTGGTCATAAATCTATGTTTGAACGAAAAGTCGTCCGACACATAAAGAGTCAAGGCGTTGACGAGAGCGGTTTGTACCTCTGTAGAGGATGGTTTGACGTCCTTGACATCCACAATCAGTGCGTATTCGCTTTGGTTCGGAATTTGATTGGCCGTATTCATAAACTCCATGCAGAAAGCCCCGCCCTGCTCCAAATCAAAAAGCCCCTCGGCAAAAGCAATAAAGATACGAGTCTCTTTGTCCACAATCATCCGATACGTCCCTGAACCTTCTTTCATTTGTTCTTCCTCCTTGGTTTGTGAACAACGCTGGTTCACCTATTTAGATTTCTTTGAACTCTTCTACAACTCGGCGCATCTCTTCTGCCATATTGTTCAGTTCTTGAATTTTGATACTAGCACTTTTGATATACCCAGACTGCTCCGCTATGGTACTTGACACTTGTTCCGTAGAAGCAGCCGTTTCCTGAGAAACTGCCCCAATATTTTCGAATAAAGCTTGCACATGCTGCATATTTTCATTCAAGCTTCTCATTTCGCGCATCGTGTTATGGATATCTTCATCGATATGAATAACGGAGTGACCAATGGTAGCAAAAGAAGCAGTAACGTTAGCCACTACTTCATTCTGATCATGTACAATCTCATTAATGGTTTCAAACTCCGAATACGTAATGCCAATTGCTTCATTAATGTCGAAAATGATCTTATTAATCCCAGTCGCTTGCTTCTTAGAATCATCCGACAGCTTGCGGATTTCACTGGCTACCACAGCAAACCCGCTCCCGTTCTTCCCAACTCGTGCAGCCTCAATCGAAGCATTAATGGAGAGAAGATTGGTTTGCTGAGCAATCTCATCGATTAGTTTGGTAATTTTTTCGATTTGACTGGCTTTTTGCTTCACATTACTCATGGAAGCGACCAGATTTTCAATGACCATCATGTTTATTCTCATGGTTTCTTTTTGCTTCTCAATCATCAAGTTGCCTTCCTCAATCGCTTGATTCACTTGCCTGACCATGATGGCAGACGTTGTCAAATCGCCTGAAATCTTTTCAATAATATCCAGAATACTCTTGCCGGAAACAGCAGCCCGCTCAATGGAATTGCAATTATTGACAGCTCCTTTGGCAAGCTCCGAGGTAGCCAAAAAGATTTGATCGATTCCATTTCGAACGCCCTTGATTTCCTCCAGTAGTTCCGAGGAAGAGGCAAACACAAATTCGTTAATTTCCTCTGTACACGCCACAAACTTTTCGATTCTTTCATCAAAAGCGGAACTGGCCAATTGTGTTGAGAAAGGAACTATTTCCGTCTCTGCAACGATGCTCTTTTTCGAGCTCATTGAAACTTTGCTCCACAGGCTTCTTGTTGTCTTTAACAAGGCGCTTTCCCTCCTGATCTTCTAAGCCTGATACTTCTTAATCTCTTACTTACGCAAAGCCGCTATTACGTTGCATCATCTTCTGCCTTAACCGCAGACATAACTAGGAATAATTACTCATTGTTTCTCAAATGATTGCGTTATATGGGTATTTTATACCAGTATCGTTAAGCTTCTTGGCATTTTGTGTTAAAATTTGTCGAAAAAATAGACGCCCCTCACTAAACAAGGGGTGTCCCTCAGCCGAAAATCGACTTGTGGGACAGCCCCTTTTTATTTTGTACAGATGCATTTTTGTGAAAAACCCATAAAAAAACCTGGACCGCGTCCAGGCAATCTGTTAGAGAATGCGAAAGTTGGTGTGATCAAGACTGTTTCCGTCTCAATCGCCTTTGTTATTGTAACACAAATCGTTTTCGAGTCAAAGAAAATTATCGGACAAGCGCCACAATGTAGATGCACTCGTCTTTTCTACGAGTTCTACAAACTCCACCTCCGTCCAACAACAAAAGATAGAACGGCACATAGAAGCAGATATATCCGATTATTGGAAATAATCGTTATCAAATCAGACTGCATCTGCGCGGACTGTCCTTTGCTCGCTAAATCCGCAGGAAAGTCAGCCAATTGGTGAACGAAACCACAGATCCACTTCTCAGCTCTTCCACAACGGACAACGCTTCCTCCGGCTCATCCGTGATAATCCCATCCACGCCCATACTGAAAAAAAGCTCCATATTGTCCCTGTCGTTCACCGTCCATACGTAGAGAGGTTTGTTATGTTGTTTGGCAGAAGCGACGATGGATTCGTTGACCATATATTCTTCCATGACGACAAAATCGGCATGGAGCTGTTCCAGATCAGGGACCCCGGCGAACATGATGAACCCGACCTGAAGCTCTGGAGCCGCCTCTTTTAACTCCTGAACGATTCCATAATCCAGCGACTGGACGACGCATTCGTTCTGAAAATCATTGGCGCGGATGGTCTTGATAAATGTGTTGACCAGGTCGCGTTCTTCCCCGTGTGTTTTCACTTCTATATTCAGCTTGATTTTTCCGCGAGCGACCTGCATGACTTCTTCGAGGGTGCTGATCCGGCTTGTGAAAGTGCCTTGCTTGACCTCAAGCTGCCTTAGCTCATCCATCGTCAACTCATACACTTCTGCGTTGCGCCCCGTCAGTCTTTTCAGATTGGTGTCGTGAATGACAGCCAGTTGCCCGTCTTTCGTTTCCAGGATGTCTATTTCTGCATAATCCGCGCGAGCATTTATCCCGCCTTGAATCGCTTCGATCGTATTCTCGGGGCCTTCCGCAACATAGCCGCGATGGGCCATCACCGTCAACTTTTGCTCGCCAGGGGCCACTTCGCTGAGGGCGGGAGCCAGCACCATTGCCGTTCCGAAGGCGATGATCGACCCGAACGCAATCAGCTTTTTTCCATGCCTGTGAAACAGCTGATAGCTCTGGGGTGAACGGTTTTCAACGGCGCTTCCTTCCGGCATTTGCAAGACGGCATGCCGCGGGTCCGCTTTCGCCATGTATATACGGGTCAGCGTGGTGATGTAAATGGGCGATACAAACAAAATCGCCAGGTACAACGCAATGACAACGCCCTTCGATACGACAGATCGCGCCGTTTCGGCAAAAGCTTCCCCTTGCGGCAACATGACGTAGAGGAAAATCACTACGGCCAGGATCAAGACTACGACGATGATAAACAACAGAAAAACGGACAGCAGCACCACAAACATTTTCAGGTAGCTCTTTCTCAGGATCGCTGCGCTTCTTTTGGCGGCCTGCCGGAAGCTGCTCGTTCCCTCGATGACGATCATATGCAACAGGAAAGTCCACCTGATATTGAAAAAGGTCAGGACGGCAAACACCCCTGCATAAAGCAGCGTTCCCCAGCCCGTTTTCAACAGCTCTCCCGAAATAAAGTTCGGAATTTGCAAGGAAGGCAGCAAGGTGGAGCCTCCTCCCGCGCTCAACAGGGGCAAAAACAGCAGCAAGTAAACGGCCCAGCCAACAAAACCGTACTTGAAAAGCGAAGGGATATACGAAACAGATTGCAAAAATGCCGGAATCAGTCCGATTCTCTGTCTCTTTTGCCCATAATACGAGATTATAATCTGCACCGAGAATTCCAAAAAGATCAATATCGTAGCGGCAGGAATTAATATCAGCATGCATAAAAAACCGTACCTGCTCATAACGAAAGACAGCAGCTCGTAATTCGTCGCACCAGCGTATCCACCCAACCGAAGCAGACTGTGGAAGACGAACGAAATCGCCGGAATGAATATGAATATCGTGATGACCTTGTACAGCAGCTCGAAAAGGAAAATCTCCCGGTACGTAAAAGCCAACGTTTTGAAAATATCGGCAATCAGACTATGTACAGGGGCTTTCTTGGTAGTGCTCATGTTTTGGTTCCTGCTTTCAAAAAAGATATCAGGTCGCTTCATTTTAGCATAAAAGCCTTGGCTCCGCCGCATGACGGCTTGCTCCCGCACTTCTACGCCGCCAAATCCCCGATCTTTTTGACCAATTGACAGAAATGGTAGAAGGATGGAAAGAAAAAATTTGTATTAGTAGGAAATATTAGCTTCAAGTAACCCTGCGTAGCAGCGCGTGTATTGCCAAGCTTCCTGTAAGTTGTTCGTTCTTTCAGCCTTGGCACCAGTCACCCTTCCAATTTTCCGCGCACGGACGAGCCTGTTGCAGGCAAGCTTCTGGAACGTCGACGCACGTAAGCGTAGACCGTCAGCAAGACGATCAGCTCCGAAAGCGGAATCGCCAGCCATATCCCCGATGTGCCGAGCCAATGAGGCAACGTGAGCAAAATGGCGACCATCAGCAGCATTTCACGGGCTACTGTAATCCATGTTGCCATCCGCACCTGATTAGTCGCCTGGAAATATGTCATCATGACAAAATTGATGCCCATGAACAAATACCCTGCGAAAAACAGGCGAATGCCCGTAACAGCCAGCTCTTGCACTTCTTCGGCGAACGAACCGAATGCTGCGACGATGCCGTGCGCGGCGACCAGCCCGATCAGAAATACAACAAGCCCGGTTCCAAAAGCGGTGCGAACGGCGATCCTCATTGTCGCCTTTTGCCGCTCCACCAGCTTCGCTCCCCGATAATAACTGATCAACGGCTGGATGGCCGAGCCCATCCCGAGAAACGTCATCAGCATGACACTATGTATGTAATTCAAGATCGAGAACGCGGATACGCCCACCGTCCCTGCCCAGCGGACCATCGCCATGTTATAGCCTGCGGTAAAGACAGCGATGCCGATTTCCGCCACAAAACTGGGGAAGCCAATCGTAAACGTTTCTTTCGCCAGTTCCCGGGAAAAACGCGGAACGGCGAAACGCAATGCCGTATCCTTGCGCAAAAAATGCAGGGACAGCACGATAGCTCCCAAGGTCGCCGCAATGACGAGCGCAAGTGCTGAGCCCGCTACTCCGTAATCGAGCACAAACAGAAACACATAGTTCAAAACAATATTGAAAAATGCGGTGACGAGCAGTGACATCATCGCCAGATTCGGGTTGCCGTCGTTGCGGACGAAGACACTGAACGTGTTTTGCACAGTAATGGCGAACCCGCCGACCAGCAGTACGTTCATGTATTCCTTCACATAAGGCAACGTATCGTCGTTCGCCCCGAGAAAGACAGCCAACGGCTCGCGGAACAGGAAAGCGAGCGCTGCCAGCAGCAACGTCAAGCCGAAAATCAGCGTCAACGAATGGGTAAATACGGAGCGTGCCTCCTTGATTTGCTTGGCTCCCAAATGACGCGAGCAAATCGTCGCCCCTCCGATGCCGATCCACAACGATAAGGCAAAATAGATGGAGAACAGCGGAAATGCAACGTTGACACCAGCAAGCGCCACTTCACCAAGCCGTTGCCCGACAAAAATGCCGTCCACAACAACGTTCACTGACATCATGAGCATACCGATGACAGAAGGAACCAAGTAACGGACAAAAACTTTCCCCACAGAATCGGTTTCCAAAGACAACAACTGGTTATGATCTTGATTTGTATTCATCCTGCACCTCTATTCGATTAGCTGAAACTGGGCAGACTCACTCTTCCCGCCCGTCGCTGCCCGGAACAATTCCTCGCCATAGCAAGGAAAAGGTCGTATTTGTCACATGGAGAAAATAATCCGGATTTTCGAAAATGAGCTTGGCCGTCGCCCCTTCGTAAATGGTATGCACAGCCAAAGCGCTCGCCTTGGCGTCGGCCTGAATAGTCGAATCTCTCCGGAAAGCAAGCTCCAACAAATGAAGCAAGTGATACGAGTACAATTCATACATCGTAATGAACAGCTCCCGCAATTGCTCCGGAGGCATGAAAGCCATCAGAAACATCAGCTTGACATTTTGATTGTCCAGATAGCGGTCTTTCATTTCGATCACAAACCGATCAAGCAGCGGGCGCATCGGCTCCCCCTTGTGCTCATCGAAGAAAGAGGTCAGAAAAGCCATCTCCTGCTTGGTCGCTTCCTCGTGAATCTCTATGACAAGCTCTTTTTTGCTGGCAAAATGCGCGTACATCGACTGCTTCTTAATCCCGACCGCATCGGCAATATCCGCAAGCTTCGTTCCCTCGAACCCGTACTGCAGAAGATGACTGACCGCGACTTTTTTAATCTCTTCTCTTCGGCTCACAAACGTCCCACCTTTCGAATGACTTCTCTCAATACCTGACCACAGTCAGTTTTTGGAACAAAAACATAATACCATGCGAAAATGTAAGCAGCAACAAAAAACTGACCGTAGTCAGTTTGAGGTTATTACTCTTTTTGTTGTACGAATCATCTGACCATTTTGCTGAGCTTGCTGTCTTCCCATCATGAAGATCCGCTCTATCGTAAAAATCCTTCGTCTCTAGCCTTGCTTGTTGATGAGAAAATCCAGCCACCAGCCATCTTGCGGATGCAGGAAAGCAGGGCTATTGCCGACGTTTACAGCCGAAATCACAAGCTCCACTGCTCGCGCTTCCTCCGATTCAACAAACAGCACTTTGTTCGGTCCCGGAAAATCCTGTTTGCTGGACGTTGACTGAAAAAAGGCTTGCGCTCCCCGCACTTGCACTCTCAGTCGTATACTCCGGTTTTGGAAATGAAAACGTGCAGCGTTCAGCACGAGAAAAGCCGAAGAAATGATCCCGACTGTGATCACTTGAATGTTCCTTCGTTGCTTCGGGGCGATTTGAAAGGACTTGGCCCCACCTACATTGCCGCTCAAGGAGAATCTTTCAAGACGAATCACTCGCGCGCGGATTCTCTTAGGTTTATGCTTCAGTTTCAGTTTCTTGACAGGGGAAGATTTTTTTACTGCCATCGCTTGTCACCTCCTCTATCAACAAATGCTGGAAACAAAAAGTCGGCAACGGACAAGTGTACCCTGGAACAAAAATAGCTTCCTGCCCATCGATCATCTCGCTCCTTTTCTTTCCTTTGCCCCGCGAATGGGGAACAGACCAATTACGATTCATTCGTTTTTTTGTCCAATCCCCCATCTGCATTTTCGAATAGATTATCGCATGGAGGTGAAATAAATTGAGCAAAGACAAACTAAAGGTAAAATATACCGATAGCTCTTTAAAGGAACCTTTATCCAACGAAGAGTATAGACAGACTTACGCTGATATGAATGATTTAAATGAAGCGGCAAGCGCGTTTTTTCGAATCCCTGTTTTTTTTAGCCACCAAAACCTGTTTACTCTTGGACCATCGCAGCCACTGTTATCACCGGAGCAAAAATTCATCATTCGGATGTTTAAGGAAATCAAAAAAGTTCTGCTTTTTCCTAGGACGATACCGAACACCGACCAATATCCGAATACAACCTTGGAAAATATCCGGACGATGATCAACTCCAGTTACGGTGCGGCAGCTGCTTTATTAAAGCCAACAAGTGCAACAGGTCAAGGAGAACCTTATACCCCCTTCTTGCAGATTGAACCTTCCATGGCACTGCAATACGGACTCCCTTTGCTCCTTGTGAAACAAGATACGATTTCAGCAGGAGGAATTTGGGGTGATGCCGGTCCGCTTGCTCCCTACACGCCACTGACCTGGCACTCTTCAACCGGTGTAACCGTGAATGAGTTTTTTGATAGTGTTCAGTGGAAGGAGGCTTTGCAAAACTGGGCAGGGCAAGTGCGCAGCGGTTACTTTATTCAAACAGGCCCTGAATTTAAACATACTTGCCGTAACTAAATGAAAGATTGCAGGGGACTACAAATGGCGGTTACATTCCCCGTTACAAGTCCCCCTATTTAAACTTGCCTGCCTATTGTTGAATTTTCCGTAACAGGATCAGGTCTGTTGCCCCACCCTTTGACGTGTATTGGATACTAGAAAGGAAGCGATCCAAACGATGGCAAATCCAAACCTCAATCTGAAAAAAGGAGAATGCGTCGGAGTCGTGTACAAACAAGCGGGCGTTTGGAAAGTGCATGACGGAGTTTTGACTGCACCGATTGCGGATGGCAACAAGCCGCCGAATACCGTTACAATCATTCATTTCGTCGTGAATCAAAAGACTGGCAAACTCGTACGGCAAACACGCAAATTGCAAAATGTGAACCAGGTGCTGCGGACCATCAATAACCCGACGTTCGCCTTAAAATGTCCCTCTACTACCAATCCGAATCTGCGCGTAGGCGATTGTGTCGTTGTCAAAATAAATAAAGTGAACACGCCATCAGGCTTGGATGCCAAAAATGGTCTATTAGTCTGTTCTCTACAAAACCGCCTCGCCCCAAAAGGGAGAGTTTGGATTAATCATTGGAAGATCATCACGAAGACTCGACCTCGCGTTTTCCTGGAAACCAAACAATATCCGAACGCGCTTTTTGTGCGAAAAGTAATGGTCTAAACACACAACACTTCGATCCGTGACACTGGCAAGCAAATTCAATGGTTTGCAATGATCAAGTTGTACATCATTATTGTTAATTACGTACAACACTTATGTTCATACACACGATACGCAAAGTTGTGAAGTGAAAAAGATCCCGGCCAATGACAAACTTTGGCCGGGATCTTTCCATTTTAAAAACGATAAGCACGTTGAATTTTTCAAGCATACAGGTCATGAGCGGTCACATCCACTTTCCTAAAAACGCCGAGACGTTTTTCACAGAAAAAATCCCGTAGTCACCTGTTGGTAACGTACGACATTGACCTCATACCAAGCAACGTCGAGCTGTCCGTCTCAGAAATTAACCTGCGGGATGAAGAAACGTCTGTAACGCATGCGGATGACCCGGTTTTATTGGATGACAAGCTCTTCCAGGTGCACCTTCAAGCGCTCGTTTAACATCGACTTGGCAAGCGTCTCCGACACGATCGGGTCAACCAGAACAACGTTCTTGAGAAAAAAGAAATCGGCGTCTGCCGCGCACTTCTCATCAATAACTACGGACCGGACTCCCTTGACTAAGAAGCTATCGGGATGCTCGCCCTGCGCCAGCCGCTCCAGAGCCAGAGCCTTGCCCGCGTATTCCGACTGCTGATAGTCAAAGCAGGACAAGCGTTGCTCTGCATGAACGAGAAAATATGTTTTCTCGGTATTCTTGCCATTGGAGTAGCGCGTATCTGCTTGTATGATCTGTACGTCACATTTATGAAGCTTCAAGAGCGCAGCCAATTCAGCCGATGCAAAAAAAGCCCCTGAGGTCGTTACTGCATGCTCCGACTTGGTAGTATGTTTCAAGCGGAGGGTCAAATACGACATCGCCATCGATGTAGCCGCCGTCCGGATAGGTATGTCCGAGCAGAAAATATTTCATCCCTTCCCCCCCTCATAGAATAAGCCAGCATGTCTATTTTAACTCTAATTGCTCATAGGTTCACCAGTATTCTCCAAAAGAGTACAGGCAGCAACGGAATCGCCGAGGAATCTAGCCGGAGCGGTGACGATAAATAAAAGACCCTTAAATTACGAAACTAAGCAATTTAAGGGTCTTTTATTATGTTCGCAGTTGATGCGGTCGAGAGGACTTGAACCTCCACGGTGTTGCCACCACTAGAACCTGAATCTAGCGCGTCTGCCAATTCCGCCACGACCGCATATGAAAATATGGTGCCGGCAATAGGACTTGAACCCACAACCCCCTGATTACAAGTCAGGTGCTCTACCAATTGAGCTATACCGGCATGTTTGCTGATTTGCTTTTCGCCATGCTTCTCGTAAAAGAATGGCGGAGCTGACGGGACTCGAACCCGCGACCTCCGGTGTGACAGACCGGCGTGAACTCCAACTTCACCACAGCTCCATGTGGTTTTTCCATTTTTTGCTCACTCTCGTGGGCACTCTTGTAATATAGCATGTTCCCTATCAATTATGCAATAGTTTTTGAAATCTTTTTTAAAACATCATTTTTTCATAGATTTACCATTGAAAATCCGCTAGAATTTTATCTAGATATGCAGAAAATAGTAGATTGGTGGAGACGATGATATGAAACTTACTTCGAAGCTACTCACCTCCCTCGCCCTCTTCACTCTGCTGCCTACTGCTGCCCACGCCGCCTCAGGAGTGTATGTGGTATCAGCAGGTGATACGTTGAGTAAAATCGCCCGCGAGCACCAGACTACCGTGAGCCAGCTCATGCAAGTCAACCAACTGCAAAGCGACCAGCTGTCGATTGGTCAGACGTTGTCTTTGCCTGATGGCAGTCTGTCGACAAGTGGTGACTCCGACGCTCCTCATGATGTCGTAACCGCGCCTTCCGACTTCGCGCAGGAAGAACCAGCAGAATTGACCGCTGGCGAAAAGGCTCGTGTGACGGTTGACGTTCTCAATGTTCGCAAAAAAGCGTCCACCGATGCAAAAGTATTAGGCAAGCTCAAATTTGGTGATGTAGTTGAGGTCGTCCAAACTGGCAGTGAATGGACAAAAATCGAATTTGAAGATGATGAAGCGTACGTCTTCACCTCTTACCTGAGTCCAAAACTCACTCCGGATGTTACTTTTTCTGGTGACGTTGATTCCGCCAGCCTGAAGCATCTGGAAACGATTTTTGAACCTTTGCTGAAAACTCCGTACGTGCTTGGCGGGACCACGCCGGACGGATTTGATTGCAGCGGCTTTACTTCTTACGTTTTTAACCGCCTTGGGGTTACACTTCCTCGCACATCCGAAGAACAATTTCGCGGCGGGACATCGATTCCGCTGGATCAAGCCCAACCGGGCGATCTGCTCTTCTATGATGCGCTTGGAAAAGGACGCGTTTCCCACGTAGCGATTTATTTAGGGAACGGAACGATCGTCCACGCAAACGGGGATGACGTTCGCTACGGAAAAGTGGAATACATGCACAAGCTGTATCCATTTTACGGCGTCAAGCGCTACATCGATCTGCAATAAGGAATCCACGCATACAGCCCACACCTGTCATCAGGTTGTGGGCTGTTCGCATGTTGGATCGGCTCAGTGAATTTCGGTGTTATGTCCTGCCTGGGGCGGCTGTTGGTTCGCCCCGATTTCGATCTTGCCCAGAGCTTGCTTCATTTTGTCGAGCTGAAGCTGGTAATCGCGCACCACTACGGTGAGAACGCTGACCGATTCCTTGAAATCCGGTTCGCTGCTGACCCTGTCGATGGCTCTATGTAGATGCAGCATTTTGTTCTCTGTTTCCCGTAGTAGGTCGAGTAACTGCAATCCGTTTACCACGTGATCACCTCATTTGTTTTTTCTTACTTTCTCCCTGTCAGCAAGTTGCTATGCGCACAAAAAAAGCCCGATGCTCAGATCGGGCTTTTTCCTGCAGGCTAGGCGCGCGCAGCCGCCAGCTCTACAAACGTATCGATATCTTTGGCAATCAGGGCGAGCGAGTTGCGCCAGAAGTCAACGGAGCGAACATCTACGTCCATAATCGCAGCGACGTCGGCGATGCTCATTTTTCCGGTCACGGACAACAGCTCGTCATATTGCTGCACAAACGCTTCACCGCGCTTCACATACTCGGCGTACAGCCCTTTGGCAAACAGCAGGCCAAATGCGTACGGGAAGTTGTAGAAGTTGAAATCGGCGCTGTAGTAGTGCGGTTTGCACACCCACATGTACGGATGCAGCACGGAAGAATCCAGCCCTGCTCCATATGCGTCTTTTTGCGCTTGCAGCATCAGTTCCTTCAACTCGCCAACCGACAGGGAGCCTTCGGAACGGCGGGCAAACACCGCGCTTTCAAACAAGTAACGGCTGTAAATATCGACGATGACCTGGCTTGCACCGGAGATGTCATTTTCCAAAATCGAAAAGGCTTCTTCCGGGGTTGCCTGAGCCAACGCCGCTTTGGCGATGATCGTCTCGCACAAAATCGACGCGGTTTCCGCGATCGGCATCGGGTAGTCGCTGTTGTAAAACGCTTCCTGCACCAGACATTCTCCGTGATAGCCGTGGCCCAGCTCGTGCGCCAATGTGCTCACGTCGTTGTAGCTGCCCGTGTAGTTTGCCATGATCCGGCTTTCCCCTACCATGTGCAAGTTGTAGCAAAATGCTCCGCCGCGCTTGCCTTCGCGAGTCTCAGCGTCAATCCACTGGTTGTCGAACGCGCGGGCAGCATAATTCGCCAGTTTTTCGCTAAAGCTACCAAAGTGCTTCACGATGAAATCACGCGCTTCCTGATACGTAAAGCGCATGTCCGCTTCGCCAACCGGAGCGAACAAATCGTAGAACGGCAGACCGTTCTCATGGCCGAGCAGCTTCGCTTTGGCCTGGAAGTATTTTGTAAAAGCTGGCAAGCTTTCCTTCATCGCGGTCAGCATCGCGTCGAGTGTCGCCTTGTCCATGCGCGAGTCGAGCAGCGTTTTTTCCAGAGGCGATTCATAGCCGCGCAGCTTCGCTACCGTAATGACTTCGCCCTTGATCCCATTCAGGCTCGCCGCAGACGATTCCTCGATCTTCTTGTAGGCTGCCAGTTCAGCCTCGTAAGCCGTTTTGCGCAGAGCGGCATCTTTTTCATGCGCCATGTTGCGAACGACAGGCAACGGCAATTGCTTCGCCTCTCCGTCGATGGTAATGTCGACCAAAAGCGTCGACGTCAGCATTTCTTGCAGCTTCGTCCAGGCATTGGAACCTGTGTTTTTCATTTTGGCCAAAATGATTTCTTCTTTTTCGCTGAGCATGTACTTGCTCTTCTCGGACAGTTCCGTCAGCATGTAGCGATGGGTTTCCAGCAGGTCGGACTGGCTGATCAGCTCGCTCAGATTGTCCAGTTGGCCGAGCCATTTCTGGAACAGGACGCCCGGCTCCACCAGTTCAACAGACTGATCCTGGATTTTCTCGATGAATTGCAGCGCTTTTTCATTTTTGGCGTCAACGCTCGCGGTCAGTTCGCCATAAGCGTACAAGCGATATTGCGTCTGCAAAATCGAAGTCATCTGCGCAATGTATGTCTCCATCTTTTGCACAGCGTCATCTGCCGTTTGCAGGCTCGCTTGCGCCCAGCTTTTTACCTCGTCCATCTCCCGGCAAAGTTTCTCCCAGTCTTGCTTGCACTCCGGCGAATCAAACGATGTGTACAACACATCCAAATTCCAGCGCATATTCATAGGCCCGGCCTCCTCTTGCGTATGTATCAGTCTCTATTGTAAAAAAATTTGGATAGATTAAGCAAGTTTTTATCAAATTGCAACGCGAAAAAGACTTTGCCACACGCTTTGGCAAAGTCAGCTTTTTCTCACGCACGGACAGGCTGTGTCAAGAAGGTCAAGGCAGACAAGGCAAACAGCTGAGTCGATTCCACCAACTCATCAATGTCCACGTACTCATCGGCATGATGCGGAATGTGGCGATCGCCCGCTCCGGTCGTCAAGATCGGGATTCCGGCCTTGTGCAAAAAAGTTCCGTCCGTCGCTCCCGGCACTCCGTTGTAAATCGGTGCCTTTCCGGTGATCTCGCGGTAGGCGCTGGCAACGGACGTGACGACTTCCGCTTCCATCGCGGTCAACGTCCACGGACGCTCCTCGATGACTTCCAGTGTCGCCTTGAATTTGTCGTCCTCTCTGGCCAATGCTTGCAAAATCGCTTGCATCTCTTCGTGGAGCCGCTCATGCTCTTGTCCGGGAACAGTCCGAATATCCAGGGTCGTCATGCACTGATCGGGCACGACGTTGATTTGCGCATCGCCTTTGACCGGCGCCTGAACAATCGTTGGCGTAATGCTCGGCCAGCCAAGCATCGGGTGCTCGCCCAGTCTCGCCATCTCCCGGCGCTCCAGCTCTTCCAGGGCCACGATAGCGCGGGCCATCCGCGTATTGGGATTGATCCCTGTCAGCGGCATCGCGCCGTGCGCCATTTTGCCATATGTACGCAAGATCGCCCGCATCGCTCCTTTTTGGGTGATGCACAGCTGGTTTTCTTCCGGCTCGCAGATGATGGCGGCATCGACGCCTTTTGCCCAACCCCTTTTGATAAAGTCCTTGATCCCGATCATCATGCCTTCTTCATCGCACGGGATGCACAACAAAATTTTGCCCGCAAACGCTTCCTTGGAACGTTGAATGGCCTTGACCGCGCAAATCGCGGCGGCGAGGTTTCCTTTTGTATCGCACGCGCCCCGTCCGTAAATCCGCCCGCCGGAAATAGCCGCACCGAACGGATCGTAGCTCCAGGCATCGCGATCGCCCTCTGTCACGACGTCTGTGTGTGCTTCGAACAGCAACGTTTTCCCCGGTCTGCCCGAGTCGTAAAAAGCGATGACATTCGGACGTCCTGGAACGACTTCTTCGTAAAAGACTTGCAGCCCCATCTTGCGCAGGTAATCGGCCACAAACAAAGCGACCCGCTCCTCGTTTGCCCCCGCCTGCTCCGGGCGAAACACGCTCGGAATCCGCACCAGCTCCTGCGTCAAGCGCACAACCTCTTGCTCGTCTACAAAGGATATTACCTGATTCATCAGACCGTCTCCTCCCCTGCGTCCCTATGCGTGATCAATAGGCTGTTTTCTGTTTTCGTCAGTTGTGAAAGCTGCTGTAGGCCGGAAGACCGCCCGCTTCTTTCGCCGCCTTGACCGCGTTCACGACAGCCGCAGCCAGCACATCTGCCGACAAGGCTCCCACTACATCTACCGCAGCTTCCATCTCTCCTGTCGCGACGGAAAAAATCGTGTCGCCATCGTACATCGTATGGATCGGCCGAATGGTGCGAGCAAGCCCGTCGTGCGCCATTTGCGCGACTTTTTGCGCCTCGGCCTTGGTTAGCTTCGCATTGCTGGCGACGACGGCAATCGTCGTGTTCGTGCCCGGGGGAATCGGGGAAAAAGCGTGTTGGAGCATCATGTCCACGCTGTCGCGAATCTCGCGGTGCTCATCCAAAGGGCCTGCGAGAATCTCGCCCGTCTTTGGCTCCATCACATGCCCGACCGCATTGACTGCGACGAGCGCACCGATGACCAGACCGTTTGGCAAAGTGAGCGAAGCACTGCCCAGACCGCTTTTCATCGCGTTGGCAAACCCGTTCAGCTTGCCCACCGAAGCGCCTGTACCCGCGCCGACATTTCCTTCGCTGACCGCTTCCGAAGTCGCCGCCGCTGCCGCCTGATAGCCCATGTGGCGATCCGGCCGCACCCGATAATCCCCGACAGCAAGATCGAACAAAACCGCAGCAGGCACGATGGGCACGACCCCGTAGCCAACATCCAGACCGACGCCTTTTTCCTCTAGATACTGCATAACCCCTGTGGCGGCGTCGAGGCCGTACGCGCTGCCTCCGGAAAGGCAGATGGCATGCACGACGCTCACGAGATTGAGCGGGTCAAGCAAATCCGTCTCGCGGGTGCCCGGGGCAGAACCCCGGACATCCACGCCGCAGACAGACGGCTTGTCGAGCAAAATGACGCTGCAGCCTGTCAATGCTTCTTCGTTTTGGGCGTGCCCGACTTTGACGCCTGGCACGTCGACAATCGTTCCTGTCATTGGCTAAAAATCTCCTGAAATTTTTGATTTTTGTCTCCCGGAGCTTCCAAGCTTTTTCCACGCTGCCACGACCGCCAAGGTGACGATCACGGAAACGACCGCTTCCGGCAAACCGTTCGTAACGGCAACCGTCGCCGCTACCCCGAATGGCATGTAGCCGCGAATTACGGCCAGCCCGAGCACCAGGACGGTGTTCGTCAACGCTCCGATGAATCCGGCTGCGCCAATGGCGAGGTACTGGTTGACATTTTTCAACCCGACGTAGGTCAAATACGCCGTCACCCCGATAAACAAGCGCGGGAGGATCGCTACCAGCGGATCTTTAAAGAGCGGAACAGTGGCGTTCAGGAAGGAAGAAACTCCAAAAATGAGACCAATGATCATTCCAACGCCCCAGCCCTCCATGATGCCGCCAATGACTGCCGGGATGTGCATGATGGTGGCATTGCCTGCCGCCGTAGGAACAGGAATGTAGCCGAGGCGCGTCACCCCGAGCAAAATCGCAATCGCTCCGAGAACCCCGGCAATGACGATCTTGCGTACGGTCAATCCTTTTTCCATGCGTACTCCTCCTTTTACCTGCGATTGATATGGAACCCTCTGTAGGGAGAACTCCCGAATACTACCACGGTATTCCCAGCATGACGACGGAAATGACTACGCTTGCAACCAACGCCGCATAGTCGATGCCTTTGGCCTTGTACTGCGTATAACGCGTCCGGGATGCACCTGGCATATAGCACCTTGCTTCCATCGCCAAAATCAGATCCTCGGCGCGGGACAGCGCGACATTGAATAGCGGAATGATGATCGGGAACATGTCTTTGGTGCGCTGCACGATCCGCCACCACTCGCCTGTGCCGAAGTCTGCGCCGCGCGAAGCCTGCGCTTTCATCATTTTTTCCATTTCCATCGCAAACGTCGGGACGAAGCGAATCGCGATCGTAATGATCAAGGCAAACGCATGGACGGGAAACTTGACTTTTTCCAACGGCCCCAAAAGCCGCTCCATCCCGTGTGTCAGCTCGGTCGTCGAGGTGCTCAGCGTCAGCACGCTGGAGAGGAAAATCACTTCCACAAAACGCATCGCCGAGACGATGACGAGCCGGATGCTTTCGCTGGAGATCGAGATAATGCCGTACTGGAAGTAGACTGTGCCGCCATTGGCGATCTCGCCGTAAAAAAGCAATTGCATGATGGCCAAAATAATGATGAACGGAATCGCTGGCTTGATGCCGGAAATGCCGTAGTGCAGCGGGATTTTCGATACCTGGAACAGCCACAGGCACACCGCCAGCGCAAACAGGTTGCCGACGTATGTGTTGCAGATGGCAATCGCTACGATCAGGATGGCAAAAGCGCCAAGCTTGAACCGGGGGTCGAGGCGATGCACGACAGAAGCAGTCGGCAAATACTGGCCGATGGTAATATTGCGCGTCAATTCAAATTCCGCAGACATGGACTCCCCTCCCTAGCGTTGGATCAGCTTCAAAATTTCGCAGGCGGTTTCTTCCGGCAAAAACGCTCCCGGATTGATGTCGTAGCCGCGTTCGCGCAGACGGTACAAAATATCGACCGATTCCGGCGTGCCGATATGATGCTCGCGCAGCAGCTCCTGGTTTCCGAAAATTTGCCGCGGCGTTCCTTCGCAGACCGCCTTGCCATTTGCCATCACGTAGACGCGGTCCGCGAGCTGCGATACCTCTTCCATGTTGTGGGAAACAAAAATTACCGTCAGTCCTTCTTCGCGATTCAAGCGTCTGATTCGCCCGAGCAGTTCCAGGCGGGAACGGGGATCGAGACCAGCGGTAGGCTCGTCAAGCACCAGCACTTTTGGCTGCAAAGACAAAACGCCTGCCAGTGCGACCTTGCGCTTTTGACCGCCGCTCAGTGCGTAAGTCGGCCGATCCTTCATTTCCTGGAAGTTCAGGCCAACGAGGTCCATCGCCCATTTCACGCGGTTTTTCACTTCTTCCAGCGGAAGTCCCATTTTAAACGGACCGTAGGCCACATCGTCTCCGACCAGCTTTTCGAACAGCTGGTCTTCCGGGTTTTGAAAAACGAGGCCGACTTGTCTGCGCAAGGAACGAATGTCGATTTTCGGCTGGGAAACATCCATGCCGTTCACGATGACTTTCCCTGATTGCGGCCGAATCAAGCCGTTGAAATGCTGGATCAGCGTCGATTTGCCGGAGCCTGTATGACCGATGATCGCCAGGCACTCGCCCGCTTGCACTTGCAGGCTGACTTCATTCAGCGCCACATGCGATAGCGGGGTTCCTTGCATGTACACATGGGACAGCTTTTGCACGTCTACAATCGGCTGTGTCATGACCCGCTCGCCTCCGCCTGTCTGACGTACAGGCGGTCGACCTCCGCCACGACTTCCGTATTGTGGATCAGATCGGGGGCAAACGCTGGCAGCTCCGCATGAACCAGTGCGGCGATCCGGCTTGCGTCCGGAACGTCCAGATGAAGCTCGCGCAGCCTGTCCTGATGCGCGAACACTTCTCGCGGCGTTCCTTCCAGCACGATTTGGCCGCCCTCCATCACAACGACCCTGTCCGCCTCCGCCACCTCTGACATGTGGTGTGTGACGGTCACAATCGTCATCCCTTCCCCGTGCAGCTTGCGAACGACTGCCAGGATGTCCTGTCGGCCGTAGCTATCGAGCATGCTCGTCGCTTCATCGAGAACGAGGCATTGCGGCTTCATCGCGAGAATGCCGGCAATGGCGATCCGCTGCTTTTGCCCGCCGGACAGATGATGCGGCGGACGATGGCGAAAAGCGCTCATCCCGACCGCTTCCAGGGCGAAATCGACTCGCTCCTTCATCTCCTCCAAGCCTACCCCGATGTTCTCCAAGCCAAATGCGACATCATCCTCCACAATCGTCGCCACAATTTGATTGTCAGGATGCTGGAACACCATTCCTACGCGGCTGCGCACTTCGTGAATCCGCGCTTTTTCCTTCGTGTTAATACCATTGACCAGGACATCGCCCTCTTTTGGCATCAAAATGCCGTTGAGGTGTTTGGACAACGTCGATTTTCCAGACCCATTGTGCCCGATGATCGCCAAATACTCACCGGGGTACACTTCGAGAGAGATGTTTTGCAGCACCGGGATTTGCTGGTCCTGACTCACCTGGTAGGCGAACGAGACGTTTTCAACACGTATGATAGGCTCCATAGACATGTGCTTCCCTCCCTTTCCACGGGTGTGCGTATGTATGCTATGCCTTGAAAGTAAGCAACTCCCGTGCCAAGTCTTTATGTTTCAAATTTTCTGTAAATTACACAAATTTTGTTGACTCACCTGTTGCATCCAGCATCATTTCCGTTGCGTTTGCAACATTAGTTCCATTCCTCATACTTCTTCATCTTTCTCCACAGCGTCGTGCGATCCATTCCCAACATCTTCGCTGCTTCTCGCTTGTTTCCTTTTGTCGCTTCCAGAACCTTGCGAATCATCTCTTCCTCATCATCCTGCTGCTGTCTGAGCGCTTGTTTGCGGGCGAGTTTTTTGGACAGAAACTGCGTGTCTTCCAGCCGCAAGTAGTCGCTTTTGCACAACAGCACCATCCGTTCCACGACATTGCGCAGCTCGCGCACATTCCCCGGCCAGTCGTATTGCCCGAGAAAATGGTACACCGCTTCATCGACGCCTTGCAGCCGCCTGTCTCCTCGCTGTGCGATTTCCTCCATGATGGCCTCCATCAAAAGCGGGATGTCCTCCGTGCGTTCGCGCAAAGGCGGCAGCTCCAACGTCAGCACGTTCAGCCGATAGTACAGGTCGGAGCGAAACAGCTTTTCTTCCATCATCTGCTCCAGATTCCGATTCGTTGCGGCAATGATGCGCACATCGACAGGCACGATTCGCTCGCCGCTGACCCGGCGCACCTTTTTTTCCTGAAGGACGCGCAACAGCAATGCCTGAATCGTGATGGACATTTCCCCGATCTCGTCGAGAAACAGCGTGCCTCCGTGGGCCAGCTCAAACAGGCCGGGTTTCCCGCCTTTTCGCGCTCCGGTAAAAGCCCCTTCTTCGTAACCGAACAGCTCGCTCTCCAGCAGATTGCCCGGAAGCGCGGCACAGTTCACCGCGATAAACGGCCCTGTCGCTCGCTGACTGCTCAGATGAATGCCTTGGGCGAACAACTCCTTGCCTGTCCCGGACTCCCCTTGAATCAGCACAGTCGCATCCGTTCTGGCAAACGTTTCGGCCCATTCTTTCGCCTCTTGCATCGCTTTGGAATGCCCGACGATATCTTCCAGGCGGAATTTGGCTTCCAAGCCGCTTTCCATGCTTTGCTTGCGAATGCGCATCTCCATTTTTTGAATGTCCGTAATCTCTTTAAAGGTCGAGACAGCTCCGACAATCTCTCCGTTCACGACAATCGGCAGCCGATTGATAATAATTTGCCGATTCAGCACGGTAGCAATGTCACCGATTTCCTTTTTTCCGGTCGCCAAAATGCGCAACATGTCCGAGTTCGGGATGTAACGGGTTATTTTTTCGCCGACGACATGGGACGGCAACCCGAGTATTTCTGTCGCGTTCTGGTTGACCCAGATGATCGTATAGTCGTGGTCGACTGCGATGATCCCGTCATGAGAAGCATCGAGGATGGCTTGAATGTGAATGTCGCTAATCATTGGCCTGGCTCTCCTTCCTCGGCACGGTCCACGAGAGCAGCCACTTCTGCTGGCGGCCGTCTGGGCCGGCGCTTCGTTTTTCGCTTCTTTTTCCGCAAGACGAACAGGGCGAGCAGCATCAAAGCGAGCATCGCAAGCTGGATGGGCTGAGACATTTTCGCGCTGACCCAGCCGCTCATGAGCAACAGATGGAGCAGGACGGCTATGTAGAGAAGAATGGATGCGAGGTTTGGCGCATTCACTCTCTTCCCTCCTCTATGGACAATGTTGGGGGCGGTAGAAGAAAAACTCCCGTGAAGCCACGATGAATAGCCCCACAGGAGTGTCGGTTCTTGCTGTCAGATCGTTTCGTTTAGATCGGCAAAAGCTCCACGCTGTCTTTGCTTTCAAGCTCTGCGACCATGTCCAGCCAAGCTTGCGGCTTTTGCGGGAGGACGGCGTAGTAGCGCTTGAGGAAAGTGACGATCAAATCAGCTTCCAGCGTGTTTTGCTCTTCATTGGTCGGCATGAAGCCAAGGTCCAGTCCTGCGACTGCCTCCCCGTCGTTTTGCCAGGATGGATGGACGTAATGGAAATTGGTGCGCTTGTAGCCGAGATGGGACAGCACTTCGCGGCGAACGAACGGGTCCATCGGCTTGATGCCGCCGAAGCTGTGCTCTTCCACGCGGTACGGGTCGTAAATTTCCGCAAACATGCCGTACAGTTCTTTGCCGTTTTCCGCAGCGAGCGCGAGCAAGTCTTTTTGGCGCTCTCTCGCCAGGAAGCGGCCCACTCCCAGTCCTTCGCGGCCAATGATAGTGAAGTCGGTCATGGCGACGTTCATGTCCGGGTAATAACGGTATTCGGTAGCGCCTACCACTTCTCCTTCATGAACGGCCACAAACACGCGGATGGACGGGTCTTCGAGCGGTTCTTTCCACAGATCGTAGTCAAGCACTTCCTCCGGCGGGAAAACGTCCTGCATCAAGCGGTGCATGTTGGCGAACAGCGGGTTGTCGATATGTTGAATGCGTACAAATTCCATCGGTTTCGTCCTCCTGAAAAAATGATTCTTTTTTGGCTTATCGTGCCAGAAACGGATTTTTCCATTCCATCAGCACGGCGTAGTTGCGGGATTCCTCGTCTTCCAAATAATCGGCCACGATCTGCACAGGCACGCGCCCGCAGCGCATCAGAAACGTGATGACGGGGTCTTTCACTTCGCCCGAAACCACATGCTCCACGTATTGCTCTGGCGTCCATTGGTTCGCATAGCGTCCGTAGCCCGGCATTCTTCCGCCGCCGAGCAAGCGCGTCAAGCCTTTTTGCACAACCAGCTCATACATCGCCTGCATCATCAGCTGTCCCAGTCCGAGCTTGCGGTGGCTTGGCCGAATGCATATGTCCACGATGTACAAGGTGTCGCCGCCAGGATTGTGGCTCCTGATATAGCCGTCGTCCGTCACGTCCGCCCATTTGTGCTCGGGGTGCGCCGGATCGAACGACACGAGCAGCGCCGTCATTGATCCGGCCAGCACTCCGTCTACCTCAACGCAAATCGCGCCCTCGGGAAACAGCGTGATATGGTTGGTGAGCTGCTCCTGGTTCCACCACAGCTCGGATGGAAACGGCGGCGGGAAGCTCTCCGCCTGAATCTGGATCAGCTCGAAAAAGTCGGAGCGGTTGTAGTTGCGGATCACAGCCTTGCGCGGCTTGTCACCTTCAAACACATACAGCTCTTTGCGGTACATTGCCATCCTCCTTACGTGCGCTGATGCTAGTTCCAATCGGTGTACAAGTCTGTCCGGCGGTCACGCCAGGTCGTCACGGAGCCTTTTTCCCGCACTTCATACAAAAGCGACAGGTCGAGGTCGGCAGTCACGAGCATGTCGTGGTTGATCTCCCCTTCGGCAAGCACTCCGCGCGGCGGGAACGGCACATCGTTTGGCGTCAGGATCGCTGCCTGGCCAAAATTGGCGCGCATAAAGTCGACAGTCGGCAGCGAACCGATTGTGCCTGTCAGCACGACGTACACCTGATTTTCGATCGTGCGCGCGTGGCTGGTGTAGCGCACGCGATGGAAGGCGTGGCGGTCGTCTGTGCAGGACGGACAGAAAATGACATCCGCTCCGCGCGCTTTGGCAATCCGCACCCACTCTGGGAACTCGATGTCGTAGCAAATGATCATCGCGACTTTACCTTTGTCGGTTTCAAAAATTTGCAGGGAGTCGCCCGCGCCCATGTTCCAGCCTTTGACCTCCCACGGGGTGATGTGGATTTTCTTTTGCTGGCCGACTCGGCCATCCGGGTAGAACAGAAAAGCCGTGTTGTACAGCTTGCCATTCTCCTCGATGATGTGCGTGCCCCCGATCAGGTGCATGTTGTACTTGGCCGCCAAGGAAGAAAACAGCTGGACGTACCGCTCGGTGAACGAAGGCAGCGCGGTAATCGGCAAAGCGCGTCCCTGCTCATCGCCAATGGACATCAGCTGGGTGGTGAACAGCTCGGGAAACAGCAGAAACTCGGTTTCGTACTCATCGGCGTTGCGAACGTAGTGCTCGACCTGATTCGCAAAATCTGCAAAACTATGTATCGTGTGCAAGTGGTACTGCACAGCGGAAACGCGCATTTTCATTGCATTCTTCCTTCCTGTTTTCTTATCCTTAAAATATATCAAAAACGATCGGCAAAGTCTTCCTTTCCATGCGCCGCAAAGGTTTCGCTTCACGAAAAGTCGCCTGCCAGTGGATCGGCAGGCGATTTTTTGTGCGGCCGCGGCGCGGTGTCCGTCTAGCTGCTCGCGCTCATGCGCAGCGCCGTTTGGTACAGCAGCTCTGTCCCGAGCGCGATATCCTCGTAGGTGGAAAACTCTTGCGGGTTATGGCTGATTCCGTCTTTGCAGCGGACAAAAATCATCCCGTAGTCGCATACGTACGATAACGCCAGGGCGTCGTGAAACGGGCCGCTCATCAATTCCCGCGGCTCTAGGCCGAGTGCGCGGCTCTCTTCGTGCATGATCGCCTTGATCCAGTCCGCACAGTAGCGAGGGTCGCTGTTCGTATCTTCGGTAATCGTGTATTGCAGGCCGCCTTCTTCTGCTGCCGTCGCGATCGCCTCGCGCAGCGCCTTTTCCCGATCGTCGCGCCGGGCCAGGTCGATGTCGCGCAAATCGACGGAAAAACGCACGCGCTCCGGGATGATGTTGCGCGAATCAGGAAACACCTGCAAATGCCCTACCGTGCCGACAGTAGGCGCCGCAGGGTCGAGCTTCGCCAGCTCATTGACCGCGAGAATGACCTTCGCTGCGCCGACCAAGGCGTCTTTTCGCATCGGCATGGGCACCGATCCGGCATGTCCGGCAAAGCCCGTCAGCTCCACCGTCCACCAGAGCGGGCCGGAGATCCCGGAGACAATGCCGATCGGCTCGTCTGCGCCATCGAGCACAGGGCCTTGCTCGATATGCAGCTCCAGGTAAGCCCCGATGCTGCCTTCCGGATAGACAGATTCGGCCAACCGATCCGGGTCGCAGCCAAAGGCGACGAGCGCTTCCCTGCGTGTCACGCCATCTTTGTCGGCTCGCGCCAAATCTTCCTCAGCCCATTGTCCCAAAATTCCTTTTGATCCGAACAAGCCTTTTTGAAACCGACAGCCTTCCTCGTCGCAAAACGCGACCACTTCGATCGGTTGCTGCGGCACGATCCCTTGTTCGCGCATCGTCTGCACGGCTTCCAGAGCGCCCAACACGCCGATCACGCCGTCGAATCTGCCGCCGTACGGTTGGGAGTCGATGTGCGAGCCGATCATCAGCACAGGCGCTTCCGGGCTTTTCCCCGCCATTCGCCCGATCAGGTTGCCAAAATGATCCACCCTGGCAGCAAGTCCCGCTTCCTCCATCCACGAGCGCACCAAGTCCACCCCTGCCCGATCCTCTGTGGACAAAGCCAGCCGACATACGCCCGTCTCGCCGATTTTGCCGATTTGGGCCAGCGCCTCGATCCGTTTGCGCAATCGTTCTGCGTTGATCGCAAGCGTCCTCGCTTTTTCATTCATGACTGGATAACCTCCTCGTCTTGTCTTTGGTAAACCAGCTTGCCGTCGATCATCGTCTGTTCGACCTTCAGTTCCTTGATCCGGTCATGCGGAGTGGCGAGAATATTGCCGCTGAGCACGACGAGATCAGCCAGCTTGCCAGGTTCGATGCTGCCTTTTTGCCCTTCCTCAAAGCTGGCGTACGCCCCGTTCCAGGTGAACATGCGGATCGCTTCCGGCACACTCACTCGCTGGTTGGCTCCCACCGATTGGCCCGATTTGCTCTGGCGGTTGACCGCCGCATGAATCCCGATCAGCGGGTTAAAATCGGTAACAGGGCTGTCCGAAGCGCCTGCGGCCACGATTCCGCACGCAAACTGATCCTTGGCCGGGAACATGTGGCGAACCCGCTCCCCGATATTTCGCACGTACGAATCGCCATGGTCGTAAATAAACGCCGGGTTCGGGATCGGCACGACACCGAGTTTCGCCATCCGCGCAAGCAAGTCAGGAGAAGAGACGCCTGCATGCTCGATCCGGTGGCGGTGATTTTCGCGCGGATGGGCAGCGAGAGCGGCTTCGAAGCAAGTGAGCAGCATGTCAATCGCACGATCTCCCTGTGCATGGGCAGTAATCTGGAACCCTTTTGCATGGGCCTCTCCCAAAATCGTATTCAACTCGTCCTGCTCATAGTAGAGGATTCCGCAATCGTCGGGGCGACTGGTGAACGGCTCGCGCATCGCCATCGTCGGCGCAATGCTCGCTCCATCTGTGAAAATTTTCGCCGGGCCGATGCGAAAGCGCTCATCGCCAGTACCCGTCACCATTCCCGCGTCGATCATCCGCCGCACAAATTCCTCCGACTGGTTCAACGAGCAGACGATGGCGTAGATGCGCACCTTGACGTCTCCGGCGAGCACCGCCTTTTGCATCGCCCGGAAGTTTTCAGGGCCATACCCGCCCGCGTCGTGTATGCTGGTGATTCCTGCCGCCACAAAGTCTTCCGAAGCCAGCCGCAGCCCTTCCCTGTATTCCGCTTCGGAAAAGGCAGCCTGCTCGAACATTTTCATGTGTGCCGTCTCGACCAAAAAGCCTGTCAGGTTCCCACGCTCATCGCGGTCAATCCGTCCGCCCTGCGGGTCAGGCGTGTGCCGATCGTAGCCGGCAAGCGCCAGTGCCCTGCTGTTGACCACGCTGTGATGGGCGCAAGTGCGCATGACAAAAATCGGATGATCGGTCGAGACGTCGTCCAGCTCGGCCAAAGTGGGATAGCGCTGCTCTGCCATCCCGTTTTCATCGAATCCGCACGCTCGCACCCACTCGCCCGCCGGGGTTTTTTGCGCCTGCTCTTTGAGTGCGGCGAGCAGTTCGTCAATCGAGCGAATGCCGCGCGCCTTGCAGTCCACCCCCAATTTGTTCGTGCCGTAAATCGTCATGTGCAAATGCGCGTCAATAAAGCCTGGCAAAAGGCTTTTGCCTTGCAGATCGATCACGTTTGTCTGCGGGGTGATCCAGCGCTTGATCTCCTCCGTCGTTCCGACCGCGACAATGCGGTTCTCTCTGACAGCTACCGCCTCTGCGATCCGATTGTTTGCATCCACTGTCACTACATGTCCATTGAGAAACACCGTTTCTGCCATTTCATTTCCTCCTTTTTGTCGTCAGCCGTGTTTGGGCCTTTTGCTTTATTTGAACGTAGGCGTTCCTTCCGTATTGGCCGCCTGCTGTCCGTTGACGAACAGCGGTTTGGTGATAAGCGTCACGCCGAACATCACGACGATGTTCACCAGCAGCGCCACGACCCCGATGTTCAGATCCTGGATGACGGAAGGCCAGTGCGGAAACAGCGTCGCGAGCGTCGCCTGCGAGACCGTCGTATAGGCGACCGTCAACACTCCGGCTGCAATTCCGGCAAACGCCCCGTATTTATTGACGAGCGGCTGTTTGCCCAAGCTGAACAGCAAAGCGGGAAACAACTGGGTCACCAGACTGTAGCCCATCAACAGCAAGGTGACGAGCGTGTCTCCGCCGCTGAGCGTAAAGTACAGCGAGATGAGCGACAAAACCGGAACGAGCAGCTTGGCGACTTTGGCGATCTGGACATCCGAGGTGGCTGGCGCCATGACTTTGTAGACGTTTTTCGCCAAAAGGGTCGCTCCCGTCATCAGCAGCATCGAGCCTGGAACGAGAGCCGTCAGCAGCCCAGCCGCGCCGATGATGCCGACGATCCACGGGTCAAACGTCTTCAGCGACAAACGCAAAAGCGATAAATCCCCATCTGCCCCTTTCAAGCCGGGCACTTGCAAAATCGCCGTAAAGCCGACGAAGAACACAAACAGCAGCATCAAGGTGTACAGCGGAAGCATGATCGTATTTTTGCGGAACACGTTTTCGTTTTTGGCGGAAAACACGGAACCGAACGTGTGCGGCCACATGTAAAAACCAAAAACCGTGATGAGTACGGTAGAAATATACCAGGAGGTGCTAAGCCCTTCTGTCGGGAAGGTCAAAAAGCCCGGATTAGCCGCATGCACGGCTGCAAACATCGGCTGGATGCCACCGTAATAGTGATACGGCAAATAAATCCCGAGAAAAATGACCACGAAAAAAATCATGATGTCTTTGATCGCCGCCGTCCAGGCCGAGCCGTGGATGCCGGAGAGCATGACGTAGATGGTAACGGCAATGACTCCGAGCCAGACAGCGGCTGCTGGCGAGATCGTGCCGTACGAGGCTTCGGAAACGATGATGCCCAGCCCTTTGAATTGCAGCACGAGGTAAGGAATGATCGCGATCACGCCAACGGCGGCGACGAGAATCCCCAGCATCGGGCTGTTGTACTTGCTCACGAAAAAATCGGATTGGGAAACGAGCTTGTGCTCTTTGGCATAGCGCCAGATCGGGGGCAACAGCCAGTAGGAGATGACGTAGGCAAGCGAAATGTAGGACAGGACGTAGTAAGACGGCGCTCCTTTGGAGTAAGCCCAGCCGCTCCCTCCGAGGAAGGTGAACGTCGTGTAAATCTCCCCGGCGACCAGCAGGAAAATAAAGATCGAGCCAAACCCTCTGCCGCCTACTGTCCATTGCTCCATGTTCATGTCTTTGCCTTGGCGTGCGCGAATCCCGGAGTAGAACGACAGCAGCAGGAAGGCAAAAATGATCAGCAGAGCAATGTTCATGATGAACTCTCCTCCTCTTTTGTAGCCGGATCGAGTTGATGGATGACCGCCATAATGACAGAAGTCAGTACAACCCACAGGACAATCCAGAACAAGACAAAAGGCATGCCCAGCACATAAGGCTCCACCCGGTTCACAAACGGCACTCCGCCAAGCATGCCGATAAACGGCACGACTCCAAGCCAATCTCTTGCTTTCATGCAGATCCCCCTGTTTACTCGATTTGTCCCATTGCCTGCGCGCGCTTTGGACATGTACTCTATTATTATCGAAAAATTCAATTTTCTCCTTTGTCCTGCTGACCAGAAAACAGCGCGTTCTTTTGTTTATTGAGCCAAAAGCATTGAAAGACGGAGGGAAATGGCGTGATAACAGTCCGTGAACTGATCGAAGTTGGAGGCTTTACGAAAGCATCCGTGCTTGCCGGGGAAGACTTTCTCGACAAAGAACTGCTTGGGGTTACCTCGTTTGACTCGCCGGATGGACACAGATGGCTGCGCGCAGGCGAATTTGTGCTGACGACAGGCTTTCCTTTTCTGATCCGCCAAAATACGTGTGAAGCTACCTTGATTCAATTGATCGACGAGTTGGCTGCCATCGGAACGCCTGGTCTGGCGATCAAACTCGGCCGCTACATGGCGAGCGTGCCTGCTGCCGTCCTCGCCCACGCCGCGAAAAGGCAAATGCCGATTTTGTCCTTTCCGATGGATAAAGCGTGGTCGGACGTCATCGTGCCTGTCACGCAGTACATCAACGACAAACAGCGCCTTGAGCTGAATCGCACACATGCGATCTACGAGCGGTTTCACCTGCATCTGACTGCCAATGATCCGGTGTCCAAGCTCGCGGCACTGCTCGCAGACTTGCTGCAAACGCCGATCAGCATCGAAGTGCCGAGCCTGAGATGGAAGTGGGCCGCTTCGCCTGACGCTCCCCCTGGCGGCTTTGGCTTTGCAACCGACGAGGGGCACGACATCCCGCTCGGACAAGCCGCTTCGCCTTCCATGCTGAAAAATCCGCTCGTCAAAAGGGCAGATGGCCGTCACGTGCGCTGGCTGCTTCAGGAGCGGAACGTACAAGGCGCGATCTGCACCGGAATCATCGAACGAGATTTATACGCCTGGGAAAAAGTCGCGATCGAGCAAAGCGCCGCCCTGTTGTCGCTGGAAATCGAGCGGCAGCGTTCCGTAAACGAGACGTACCAGCGGTTTCGCAATGACTTTTTGCAGCTGTTGCTAAGCGATCAGATGCACGCGCGAGACGTGCTCACGCGCAAAGCGGATGAGGTAGGCTGGAAGCTCGCCGATCACTACACGGTCGCTGTTCTCGGCGTCTCCCCTCTGGAGCGGACAGGGATCGAGAACTGGAACGACAACCGCGACTTGCTTTTGGCTCTGACTCCTTCCCTGTCCGCCCTTGATGACGCCATTTTGCTGGGACTCGATCAGCAAAACCGCATCGTGCTGCTGATCCCGACAGCCAGTGGCTCTAGTGATTCCACTGCTTGCCTGACCAGCACCAAACAAGTTCTCGCTGCTTTGCTCGCTTTTTCGTGGCAACAGCGCGTGTTTGTCGGCCTGGGGCGGTTTCACGCCGGACACACGGGCATTGCTGCCAGCTATCGCGAGGCGCAAATCAGCTTTCGTGCGGCGATGCGCGGGCTTGATGCCAAGGCAGCAGCGAATACCACCATCGTCGCTTTTCACGACCTCGGGCTGGAGCGCATCCTGTTTGCCGAGCAGCCGGACAGAGAGGCACGCTTGCTCGCTCAGGAATACTTGGACAAAATCAACGAATACGATCGCGAAAAAAACGGGCAACTGCTGGATACGCTTCACATCTTTTTGCAAGTGGACGGCAATCACGCAGAAGCGGCGTCACGGCTGTACGTGCATAAAAATACGATCAAATATCGGCTGGCGCTCATTCGCGAACTGACGGGCTTAAACCCGGATCACGGCCATGACTTGCTGTTGCTGCGCATCGCCATGACAGTGCAATCGATTGGTTTTGCCAAAGGCTAAGCTGGTATAATGGCAACAGAGCGACTTAGGGGGAATGTAGATGGATGAGTGGCTGAACAAGCCGGTTAAGACGAAGGAACGGCCCAAAAAGCGAGGAATCGTCGAATACATAGATGATCAGTACATCGTTGTTTTCTTTACGTTGCCGCGCAAGGAACGCGTCATTTTTTCGAGCAAGGAAGCTTTTTTGAACAAAATCGAGTTCGTCGAAGAAGCAGCACCCCCGAACTGACCCACGCAAAAAATCCCGTGTCTGGCATCTGACTACTGCCTTTGACACGGGATTTTTTATGGAAACAAGCAGGTTTTACGCGTAGTGTTCGTCGCGAAGACGCTTGATCTCGTCGCTTTCGAGGTACTCGTCATACGTCATCATCTTGTCGATAACGCCTTTCGGAGTGAACTCGATGATGCGGTTGGCGATCGTTTGTACGAACTGGTGGTCATGGGAAACGAACAGCAAGGTTCCGTCGAAATCGATCAAGCCGTTGTTCAAGGCTGTGATGGATTCCAAGTCCAAGTGGTTCGTCGGCTCATCCATGATCAGGACGTTTGCGCTCGCCAGCATCATTTTGGACAGCATGCAGCGAACTTTTTCGCCTCCGGACAGCACGTTTGCTTTTTTCAGCGCTTCGTCGCCGGAGAACAGCATGCGGCCGAGGAAGCCGCGGATGAACGTTTCATCCTGCTCTTTCGAGTATTGACGGAGCCAATCCACGAGACTCAGCTCGGAGTTGAAGTATTCAGCGTTGTCTTTCGGGAAGTACGCTTGCGAAGTCGTTACGCCCCATTCGAAAGAACCGCTGTCTGCCTGTACTTCGCCCATCAAAATTTGGAAGAAAGTCGTTTTTGCCAGCTCGTTTGGTCCGACAAACGCTACTTTGTCTCCCTTGTTGATGACAAGGTGCAAGTTTTCAAACAGCTTCTCGCCTTCGACTGTCTTGCTCAAGCCTTCGATGGCAAGCAAATTTTTGCCTGCTTCGCGCTCCGGCTTGAAGTTGATGAACGGATATTTACGGCTGGACGGACGAATGTCTTCCAGTGTAATTTTTTCCAACAGCTTTTTCCGCGAGGTCGCTTGCTTCGACTTGGAAGCGTTGGCGGAGAAACGCGCGATAAACTCCTGGAGTTCCTTCATCTTCTCTTCTTTTTTCTTGTTCTGATCGCGAACCATCTTCAGCGCCAATTGGCTGGACTCGTACCAGAAGTCGTAGTTCCCCACGTACATTTGAATCTTGCCGAAGTCGATATCCGCAATGTGCGTGCACACTTTGTTCAGGAAGTGACGGTCATGGGATACGACAATGACGGTGTTCTCATAATCGGCGAGGAAGTTTTCCAGCCAGCGAATCGACTCGATATCCAAGTGGTTCGTCGGCTCGTCCAGGAGCAGGATGTGCGGGTTGCCAAACAGCGCTTGCGCGAGCAATACCCGTACTTTTTCCGTACCGGACAGGTCTTTCATCAGCTTGTCGTGCAGGTCTGTCGGGATGCCCAAACCGATCAAAAGGCTCGCTGCATCTGCTTCCGCCATCCAGCCGTTCAGCTCTTCAAATTCCCCTTCCAGTTGGGAGGCACGGTTGCCGTCCGCTTCGGAGAAGTCTTCTTTCATGTAGAGCGCAGTCTTTTCTTCCATGATCTCATAGAGGCGCTTGTGGCCCATGATGACCGTTTTCAAAACTTCATACTCGTCAAACTCGAAGTGGTTCTGTTTCAACACAGCGATACGCTCGCCTGGTGTCACCGAAACGTGTCCGCTTGTCGGCTCGATCTCTCCGGAGAGGATTTTGACAAACGTAGACTTCCCGGCACCGTTCGCACCGATGAGGCCGTAGCAGTTACCAGGGGTAAACTTAATCGATACATCTTCAAACAGTGCGCGTTTGCCGTAGCGCAGCGTCACGTTCTGAGTGCTTATCATCGTCGCAATACCTGCCTTTTTTGAATCGTTCAAACACTTATCTTATCAGAGATAGCTGCATTTTGCAAAAAATATCGGGCGAAAACGCCGCGCGCTTCTCCGGCGTCGGCCGACAAATACGTGACAATCTCCCCTCCTCCACCTTGTCTATTTTACCAGAAAATCCCTGATAAATAAAAATCAGGGCGCTCGGGCACATTATGTGATGTCTCTGTATCTCGAGCGAGGGAGGTTGGGGTTATGTCCAAGAAAAACGGTGTGAAAAATGAGATGGGAAACAAGGAAAATCCTTCGCAAACCAGATCTTCCACTACTGTAGGCAAAGAAGAAACCCGCTCCAAGCAGCGCGGCGAGTAAAATTCGTTGAGGTTCGTTTCCTCACACAAAAACCAGTCTGCTGATGAGTAAACGGCAGACTGGTTTTTGCCATGACGAATGGCGGAGTGCGAAGCGCGAAATCAAACGGTGACGTGAACGGGAGTCAAGGCAGGTGTCGGTACAGATTGCAGTTCGGATTCCACGTAGATGGACAAATTGTTCAGCGTGACATACACGACGTCGCCTTCTTCCACGAGAAGTTCGAGGAAGCGCTGCCGGCCCATCTCCGCTTCAAACACTTCTTTCGTATCGAGGCGTCTCAACTCCAGACGCACGAGCGGGCCGAGCAGCGTAATCCGCTCGATATGCGCCTGAACAGCCGTAGCGGCAGCTGATTGTGGCGGATGCAGCGACACTTCCGCATCATGCGGACGCATGTAGCCGATCGCCGGGCCTTCGCTGACACCTTGCTCTGCTGTGAACTCCGCCTCGCCCAGTTTGATCCGCCCGTTTTGAATGCGTCCGCGAAACAGATTGACGCGCCCCAGGAAGCTGTACACAAACGGGTTGGCTGGCTTGAGATAAATTTCTTCGGGAGAACCGACCTGCTCGACGCGCCCTTCGTTCATGACGACGACGCGATCAGCCAGCTCCATCGCCTCTTCCTGGTCGTGGGTGACGAACAAAATCGTCAAGCCGAGCTTTCCATGCAAGTGCCGCAACCAACGCCGCAACTCCTGTCTGACTTTTGTATCCAAGGCGCCAAACGGTTCATCCAGCAGCAAAAACTTCGGCTCGACCGCAAGCGCTCTTGCCAACGCCACGCGCTGACGCTGCCCCCCGGACAGCTGCGACGGATAGCGGTGCGCCAGCCCTTCCAATTGCACGAGCCTGAGCAATGAATGCACTTTTTCGCGAATTTCTTCCTTGCTCGGTCTGGTTTTGCGTGAACGAACCGTCAACCCGAACGCGATGTTGTCAAAAATGTTCATGTGCCGAAACAAGGCGTAATGCTGAAAGACGAAGCCGACTTTGCGCTCGCGGACATCGCGGTTCGTATTGTCCTCGCCGTTGAACAGGATGCTTCCTTGCTGCGCCTGTTCCAGCCCGGCAATCAGCCGGAGCAAGGTCGTTTTGCCTGAACCGGAAGGCCCCAGAAGCGCAACCAGCTCCCCTTCGGGTATGTGCAGATTGACATTTTCCAGCGCGGTAAAATTTTTATACGACTTGGTAATGTTGACAACTTCTATGCTCATCCTGCTTTCTCCCCTGACGCGTCAAAGTAATAATCCTCTTCCGCCTTGGACTTCCGCTCGGTTTTCCATTCGATCAAGCTTTTTAGCACCAGCGTGACCAGCGCCAGCACAGCGAGCAGCGTTGCGACGGCAAACGCAGCGGCGAACTGGTACTCGTTGTACAAAATCTCCACGTGCAACGGCAGCGTATTGGTCATGCCGCGAATATGGCCGGAGACGACCGATACCGCGCCAAACTCCCCCATCGCCCTGGCGTTGCAGAGGATCACACCGTACAAAATCCCCCATTTGACGTTTGGCAGCGTGACGCGCCAAAACGTTTTCCAGCCGCTCGCTCCCAGCGATACAGCCGCTTCCTCCTCGTCTTTGCCCTGCGCTTCCATCACCGGAATCAGCTCGCGGGCCACGAACGGAAACGTCACAAAAGTCGTCGCAAGCACGATCCCGGGCACCGCGAAAATGATTTTCAGATCAAACGCAGCCAGCCATGGCGCAGCAACCCCCTGACTGCCGAACAACAGGACGAAAATCAGCCCGGCGATGACTGGCGACACGGCGAAAGGCAGATCAATCAGCGTAAGCAACACATTTTTGCCGCGAAACGAAAACTTGGCAATCGCCCAAGCGGCGGCAATCCCAAACGTGACGTTCAGCGGTACGCTAATCGCCGCTACGAGCAAGGTCAATTTGACCGCAGACAGCGTTTCCGGCTCGGCAATCGCAGCCAGAAAAACACCCGCCCCTTGCTTGAACGCCTCAGTGAACACGGCGATCAGCGGCAAAATGAGAAACAGGCCCAAAAACAGAAAAGCGACTGCGATCAGGCTCCAGCGAACGTAGGCTGGCTCGGTTACATGTTTCATTTGTCCCACCTCCTATCGTGCCGCATCGAACTTGTTGATTCGCCATTGCAAGTAGTTAATGAGCAGAAGCATGACAAACGATGCGACGAGCATGACGGTTGCAATGGCGGTAGCTCCCGCGTAATCGAACTGCTCCAGCTTGGTCATGATCAAAAGCGGCACGATTTCCGTCTTGAGCGGCATGTTTCCGGAGATAAAGACGACAGAGCCGTATTCGCCAAGCGCCCGGGCAAAAGCGAGGGCAAAGCCCGTAATGATCGCCGGCAGCAAATGCGGCAAAATGACGCGGGTAAACGTGGCAAACCGCGTGGCTCCCAGCGTCGCAGCCGCTTCCTCCATCTGCAAGTCCCAGTCCTGCAAGACAGGCTGCACGGTTCGCACGACAAACGGCAGCCCGATAAAGGTCAAAGCAACCCAGATGCCGATCGGCGTATACGCCACTTTTACGCCCCACTCGGCCAAATACTGCCCGATCCAGCCGTTTTCGGCGTAGATGGAGGTGAGCGTAATCCCGCCTACCGCTGTCGGCAAGGCGAAAGGCAGATCGACGATTCCGTCAATGATCCGCTTGCCAAAAAAATCGTACCGGGTCAACACCCAGGCGACCAGTACACCGAAT
This sequence comes from Brevibacillus sp. HD3.3A, assembly GCF_013284375.2. NCBI lineage: Bacteria > Bacillati > Bacillota > Bacilli > Caryophanales > Paenibacillaceae > Brevibacillus > Brevibacillus sp. HD3.3A. The sequence goes on along the minus strand of NZ_CP085874.1, from coordinate 2,681,743 downwards.
ACCGCATTGACACAAGCGGCGAAAAAAGACGTGAGAATGCTGACGCGAATCGATGCGATCACCCTCGGATCGAGGATCGTTCCCACGAATTGCTCCCAGCTCATGGTAGTGGCCTTCAAAAAAAGGACGGACAGGGGGATTAATACCAAGAGGCTCAAGTAGATGATGGTATAGCCCATCGTCATGCCAAAGCCCGGCAGGAACCCCCTGCGCAAAAATGATTTTCTCATGGAGCTAACTCCTCTGATGGCAGGATAGGTTATGGACTGGATTACGGTTTGTACAGCTGATCAAAGACGCCTTGGTCGGAGAAGTGCGTTTGTTGAGCTTTTGTCCAGCCGCCAAAAAGTTCATCTATTGTGAACATTTCGATTTCAGGAAACGCAGGCGTATGCGCTTTGAGCACTTCCGCGGAACGTGGGCGATAGTAATGCTTCGCCGCAATTTCCTGCCCTTTTTTCGTGTACAGGAATTGCAAGTAGGCGTCGGCGACTTCTTTTGTCTTGTGCTTTTCCGCATACTTGTCGACGACGGTCACCGGAGGTTCTGCCAGGATGCTGAGAGACGGATTGACGATTTCGAATTTGTCTTTGCCCAGCTCGTTCACAGCCAAGTACGCTTCATTTTCCCAGGCGATCAGCACGTCGCCAATCCCGCGCTCGACAAACGTCGTCGTCGATCCGCGCGCTCCCGAATCGAGCACAGGCACGTTTTTAAACAAGGCTCCCACGAACTCTTTTGCCTTGGCTTCGTCACCGCCATTTTTCTTCAGGGCGTATCCCCATGCGGCGAGGTAGTTCCATCTGGCGCCACCGGAAGTTTTCGGGTTCGGCGTGATGACGGAGATGCCCGGTTTGACCAGATCATCCCAATCTTTGATCTGCTTCGGGTTGTCTTTGCGCACGAGAAAAACGATGGTAGACGTGTAGGGAGAGCTGTTTTCCGGAAGCTTTTTTTGCCAGTCTGCCGCAATCAGTCCCTGCTCGGCGATCGCGTCGATGTCGTACGCCAAAGCCAATGTCACCACGTCCGCTTCCAAACCGTCGATGACGGATCGGGATTGCTTGCCGGAGCCGCCGTGCGACTGCTTAACGTTGAGCGTCTGTCCGGTTTTCGCCTTCCACTCCTGGGCAAATTCCGCATTGACTTCCTGATAAAATTCTCTAGTCGGGTCATACGAGACGTTCAGCAGCTCGACGGTCTGTGAGCCGCCCGCTTCCCCGCTCCCGTTTGTCCCTGTTCCTTGCGACGCAGCCGAGCATCCTCCCAAAGCGATAGCTACGGCAACGATCCCGATGCGTTGCAGGATGGATTGAATATTGCCCTTTGTGGTGTTCATACTGGTGACCTTCACTCCCCGTTTTTAATCTATACTATTTTACTCGGAATACTTAGTTATCTACGATTATACCTGCCTTTTTATCGCTGTCAATCATATTCCCATCCACTTTATGCCCACTAGCTGGGCGAGGTGAGAAACGGCGGCGCAAAAAAGACGTATGGCGTGTGGCTGTACGTTCGTTTAGCTACTCGGTAAGCAGGGGGAGCAGCTTCCGAATGCCAGTGATTTGCTCCCCGCTGTCGTTGTTTCGCATCTCGCTATCGGTTTTCCGCTTCGCACACCGTTTTTTCGCTTCTCGTTGCCATTCTCCACTTCGCGCCACCGTTTTTTCGATTCTCGCTGCTGTTTTTCCGCTTCGCACCACCGTTTTTTCGCTTCTCGCCGCCTTTTTGCCCTTCCGCACTGCCGCTTTTTCCATCCGCTCGCAACATATTCCGCGCAATCCCAGCCAACACTCTCGCGCATTTTTTGGCTTTCGGTTATGATGGGACAAAAGGAGTGAATGATCGTGATCACCGTTTATGTCAAACGTCCGCATGAGGACGCAACGATTGCCGAAATTGCCGATACGGATGCTTTATCCGAGCTGGTCGATGGGGATTTTGAAGTGGTGACGGACGACCATCTGGAAGGGATCTCGCTGATCGTGAATGAAGATGGACGAGGTGTATTGGCCAACAATTTTCCGATTACCGCAGACGGCTACCTCGACTGGGTATATGGCCCGTGTGTGTTCGTCAAGGCAGACGGCCGTTCTCTTAGCGAGGACGACATTCGTGTCATCGACCAGTTTCTCGCCGCCAAAAAATAGCAGCTGCCAAAAACAAAAAGACCCCTCCTCCGTCAGCGCATGTGTCTCGCACACTTGCTCGGAGTGAGGGGTCTGTTCTTTTTTAGGGCTGTCTTATCCGTTAATGCCGCTGCTGCCGAAGCCGCCAGCGCCTCTCTCAGTCTCATCCAGCTCGTCTACCACTTCGAAACGGGCAACAGGCACGACACCGATTACGCCTTGCGCGACGCGGTCGCCTTTTTTGATGAAATAGCTGTGAGAATCCACTTCTGTGTCTACCGTCACTTCTTTTTCTCCCGCATCGAGGCAAACGTTGCCGATCTTGCCGGACGGAATGCGGATGTTTTCCATCAAGACGCACACTTCTCCGCGGTATCCCGCATCGATCGTGCCCGGAGCGTTCGGCAGGCGCAGTTTTGTTTTCGCGCCAATGCCGGAGCGCGGACGCACTTGCAGCTCGTAGCCCTCTGGCAGTGCAAAAGCAAGTCCGGTCGGGATTTTGACGGTTTGCCCCGGAGCAATCAACACGTCTTCGACGGCAACGAGGTCAAATCCCGCGTCCAAGGCACGGGCGTATTGGGGAATGACTGCCTCCGGGTGCAGTTTTTTTAGTTTGACCTGGGCAACCAGGCGATCATTTGTCTGATTCATCAAAAGTCTCTCCTCATCTATCACCATTCTGCTAATGTCCTTCCATAGTGTACAAGATGGGCCACCATCCAGCAAGTTCAGCCACTTGCCCGCGTTTTCATAGAACGATCACAAATTCCTGTCTTTTTCTACACTTTTGTTTGCGGATTATGATATAATCACCGTTGCGTCATAAACTACAATTGAAAAAAGAAAGGTGGATTGTACCTTGCAAGTACAAAAACCATACCGCATTTTGCTCTACTACAAGTATACTCCGTTGGAAAACTACGAGGAGTATGCTGCTGAACACTTGCAATTTTGCAAGGAAAACGGACTCAAAGGACGGATCATCATCGCTCCGGAAGGAATTAACGGAACGGTATCCGGCACTGTCGAGCAGACCGACGCTTACATGGAATACGTGCGAAAAGACCCGCGCTTCGCGGACATGTGGTTTAAAATAGACGAATCGGAAGAACACGCATTCAAAAAAATGTTTGTTCGCGCGAAAAAAGAACTGGTGACCTGGCGTCTGGAAAACGACGTTGATCCGAATGAGAAAACAGGACACTATTTGAGCCCGAAAGAGTTTTACGAAATGATGCAGCAAGAGGACGTTGTCATCCTCGACGGCCGCAACTACTACGAATACGACCTCGGACACTTCCGTGGCGCGATTCGTCCAGAAGTAGATTCTTCCCGCGAGTTCCCTGAGTGGATTGCGGAAAACATGAGCCAATTCAAAGACAAAAAAGTCCTCACCTACTGCACAGGCGGCATCCGCTGCGAAAAGCTGACAGGCGTGCTTTTGGATCAAGGCTTTGAAAATGTGTACCAGCTTCATGGCGGAATCGTCACCTACGGAAAAGATCCGGAAGTAAAAGGCCGCCTGTGGGACGGAAAATGCTACGTATTCGACGAGCGTATCTCCGTACCGATCAACCATACCGAAGAAGATGTGGTTATCGGCCGTTGCCACTACTGCGGCACTGTGGAAGATCGCTACGTGAACTGCGCCAACCCTTTCTGCAACAAACAGCACTTCTGCTGCACAGAGTGCGAGCAAAAATTCAAGCGTTCCTGCTCCGACGAATGCCGCGAGCATCCGCGCAACCGCTTCGTTGAAGAGGAAGAAAAAGCGAAGCTGCAAGCCGCTGGAGCGAACGCATAACCATACGAAAAGGAAACAAGCTGACCGTGCCTTTGTGCCAGTCAGCTTGTTTTTTATTTGCCGCTGTCTGATTCGGTGCGAAACGCGGCGAGCTGTACAATCGGTGTTCGGTCATCCCACTCTTCCCCCTGCTGCTTTCTTCTGATTTTTTTGTTTGGTCGTTGCCAAAAAGCTCCCTCACTCGTATTACTTGGCGAAGTGTCAAAAAAAACAGGAGACGTATGCCATGGAAAAAAGCTCAGCATCATTCTCGGCTTCATTGTCGGGCTTGTGTTCGTCAACTTCGACTTTGACTATTCTTTTCTGCTCGAAATGAATGTCGATTCTGCTTTTGTGAGAGCGGCCGTCAAGACAACCGGTTTTGTAGGCGCTTTGTTCTGTGGACTCACCTTGCTATTCGACGCCTGGAAAGCCATTCGGTCCAGTTGATAATGGAGGGAACAACGCTTGTGAATGACTATATCTCGACCATGCGAAAGCTGATCGGCCACGAAACGCTGCTCACAGTCGGCTGCGGAGCCATTTTGGAAGACGAATCGGGACGCATCCTTTTGCAACAAAAACACAACCGCATCTGGGGCATTCCCGGCGGTCTGCTGGAGCTTGGCGAAACGTTCGTGGAGACGCTCAAACGCGAAGTGCTGGAGGAAACCAGTCTGACTGTCTTGCAGTGGCAATTGTTTGGCCTCTACTCAGGAAAGAACGGCTTCGCCCAGTACGCCAATGGGGATAAAGTGTTTAGCGTCCAGCTGATCTTTCGCGTCACGGACTACGCAGGCGTGCTCCAGACAAATGAAGAGAGCACCCGCCAACAGTTTTTTGCCAAAAACGAATTGCCGGACAGTCTGAACCCCCATCAGGCTCCGTTCATTTTGGACTGGGTACATGGAGTGACCCCGCCGATTGTCAGGTGAAGTCTGCGCCTCTCCCCATCTGGCCTTGAAAAGACGGAAGTACCCATGCGCTGATCTCTGCCAAATCGTCAATGACGGCATGAGCGTCGGCAGCTGCTGCATACTGGGAGCAGCGTTTCCATACCGCCTTCATTCCAACCGCCCTGCTGGCGCGAACATCGTTGTCGGGGTGGTCACCTATGTACATCGCCTGTTCAGCAGGCACTCCAAGCTTGTCCAATGCCCGGTGAAAAATCGCCGGATCAGGCTTGCGCAAGCCTTCCCATTCCGATATCAGCACTTCGTCAAAATAAGGCGCGATGCCCAGTGCCTTGACATTGTCGTACTGGAACTGCCCGAAACCGTTTGAGATCAAGCCCAGCCGGATGCCCTGCTTTTGCAGGTCGGCAAGCATTTCATGCAGATGCGGGAACGCGACACAATGCTTTTGAAAATGACAGAGGTAGTCTTGCAGCAAAAAGGCCGCTTCCAGCTTCGCAATGGCAAGCTCCTCAATGAGCTGCGCGTACACTTTGTCCTTCCATACGTATCCGTGCTGATCCAGCTCGATAAAACGTTGCACGAATGTTTCCTGTCGGACGTGCTGAAGCTGGGAAATTCGCTCGTACTGGTCGTGGACAAACCGGATGAGCGAAGTATCGCGGTCGAGCAAAGTGCCGTCCAGATCGAATAGTACCGCTTGTATCATCTGCATCACACTCCTTGTTGAATGATACGAACATTCCCGCATGTAATTGTTCCACAACCATTTGCCCGCTTCCCTGCATTTGGTAAACTAAGAAAGATCAAATCAAACAGAAAAAGGTGAAATTTATGTCGCCGAACCATGAAGCAAGCATCCTGGAATGGCAAGCTGCCATGGAAGCAGGACACACGACGTCCCGTGAGCTGACCATTCTGTTTTTGGAACGGATCGCTGCCTACGACAAACAGGGACCGACCATTAACGCCATCAGTGAAATCAATCCCGATGCCTTGCATATTGCCGAAGCTCTGGACAGGGAACGGGCGATATCCGGCAGTCGCGGGCCGCTTCACGGCATTCCGATATTGATTAAAGACAACATTGCGACCGGAGACAACATGCACACGACAGCCGGGTCGCTCGCCTTGGCCGATTCGTACGCGTCGGCAGACTCGTTTGTCGCCGCACGTCTGCGCGAAGCAGGCGCCGTCCTGTTGGGCAAAACCAATCTGACCGAATGGGCGAATTTCATGGCTGACAACATGCTGAACGGCTACAGCTCGCGCGGCGGACAAGTTCTCAATCCGTACGATCCTGCGTTCGATGTCGGCGGCTCCAGCTCCGGTTCAGGCGCGGGAATCGCGGCAGGCTTTGCCGTAGCGGCTGTCGGAACAGAGACTTCTGGGTCGATCCTCGGCCCTGCCAAAAAAAATTCGCTCGTCGGTATCAAACCGACGGTAGGCTTGATCAGCCGCCAGGGCATTATCCCGATTTCCCACAGCCAAGACACGGCAGGCCCGATGACGCGAAACGTAACGGACGCGGCCATTTTGCTCGGCGTCCTGACAGGTGTCGATCCGCAGGACGCGGCGACCGGAAAAAGTGCAGGGCTGGCCCACCGCGATTACCTCCCCTTCCTCGACGCAAACGGACTGCAAGGTGCCCGAATCGGTGTCGTGCGTTCCGGCTATTTGGCTGAATGCGACGAGGAAGAAGCCGCTCTTTACGAAGCCGCCATCTCGCAGCTGCGGCAGGCTGGCGCTACTGTCATCGATTCCGTAAGCATTCCTTCTGAAAATGCCGATTGGAACTCGCAAGTTTTGTATCACGAGTTTAAGACAGGTGTAAATGCCTATTTGAAAACATTGCCCGCCTCTTTCCCGATCCGCACCCTGAAAGATATTGTCGCCTTCAATCGCAAGCACGAAGCAAGAGCGCTCCGGTTTGGGCAAAGCGTACTGGAGCAGTCCGAGCAAACCAGCGGCACCTTGACCGATCCTGCCTATTTGCGGCAAAGGCTGTACGATCTGGAAATGTCGCAACGCCAAGGGATCGACGCCGCACTCAAGGAACACGCCCTGGACGCTCTGCTGTTCCCGGGAGACACGGGCTGTGACATTGCGGCGAAAGCGGGCTACCCGTCCATTGCCCTTCCCTCCGGCTACACTGCGCAAGGAAAGCCTTTTGGCATCATGCTGACTGGACTGGCCTTCTCGGAGCCTGCTCTTCTGCGCATGGGCTTCGCCTACGAGCAAGCGACTTTGCTGCGTGTCCCGCCTGTCTTGACGGAGCAAGCTTGATAGCTTAACTCCTTGTTGAGAACCTGGCGAGCGGCACAGACGATACACTGCTCTCGCCCATTCGTGTCGCAAACCAATCGCCAGAACGCCAATCCCAAGCTCAGTAGGATCGAAGGTGAATTTTTGTTGGAAAACGTTCGTTTGCGCCCGACCACTGCGGAAGATTTGCCGATTTTGTTTGAGCAGCAGCTCGACCCGGAGGCAAACCATATGGCCGCCTTTACCGCTAAAGACCCGAGTGACAGGCAAGCTTTTACCGCCCATTGGAACAAGATTTTGGCAGACGACTCGATTGAGAAAATGACCGTACTTGCCGATGGACAGATCGCGGGCTACATCGTTTTCTTCGAGCAATTTGGCAGCCCTTCCGTCGGATATTGGCTCGGCAAACCATTTTGGGGCAAAGGGATCGCGACACAGGCGCTTACCGCCTTTCTCGCGCTTCTCCCCGTCCGACCTGTTTACGCCCGCGTCGCCAAAGACAACGTCGGTTCGATCCGCGTCCTGCACAAATGCGGCTTCCGCCAGGCAGGAGAAGACGCGGGATTTTCCAATGCCCGCGGCTGTGATGTCGAGGAGCTGATCATGGTGCGGGAAGGTTGACGGCTTGACGGCAGCATAAGTGACGCCAACGCCTCGAAACGCTCTGAAACCCCAGCATCTTCCAATCGTATACACACATAGAACCGAGAATGTCTCCACAGGAGGGAAGTGCCGTGGCTCTTTTCGGCAACATACTGGCTGCCATCCTCTTGTTCGCCTGGGCTGGCGCAGAATTTCTGTTCGGCCCTGCCCCGGGAAAATGGCGGATGCGTCTCGGCTTTTTTCTCGGCCTGGTTGTCATCAGCGGTGTGCTCTACTGGGGCGGGTACTGGCTGATTGGTTGACAGCCTGAGCGCCCTGACTGCCCTTTCTGTTTCCGCCCACAAAAAACGCATGTACCCCGAATCGGTGCATGCGTTTTTCTTTACATAGTCGTTTGCTGTTCTGCCTTGCCCAGTCGGTCCTCGAAAAGCTTGCCGAGCTGGCCGATGTCCACTTCCCACTTGTCGTCCTTGTAGTAGACGGTCGCCTTCGTCTCGCCTTTTTTGCCTACGATGCGAATGCTCGCCGTCTTGACCTCGTAGGTGCCGTCCGGCTGAAACGTAATGTCTGCATCCTTCAGTTCGCTGTCGAGCACAGGCGTGATCGTCTTGTCCACCACTTCCTGCGTAGCCACCGCCGCTTGCCGTCCCATCTGGATGACTTCCTCCGGGCTGAAGTGAAAAAACAACACCAGTACGACTCCGATGATGGCTGCAAGCGAGATGATCCGAATCAAGCTGCGCACGACCCATTGAGCTGCCAAGATCAAGACTATGATACAAACCGCGACGGGCCAGTAATCTTTCACGAGTTGAAGAACTTGCTCCATCCTCATCACTCCTTCACCATTTCATTTTCGCCAAAAAAGGGCGGTCCCTAATCACAGACGACAGAGAAAATGGCGCTTGTTTTTGAAAAGTAGAAAAAACCGCCGCAAAGGTGCGGACGGACTCTTTCGGCACAACTTTTCAATCTGTAACACCATTCGACAACTGCCGCATCGAGTCCTGCCACGAAGCGCAAAAACGGCGACAAATCAATGACAAATGCGGGAAAGCTGATGGTGGAGACAAGCGCAAAGAAGGCTGCCGTACGGATAACCTTTCCAGTCCGTACGGCAGCCTATTTTTCTTTTGGCTTAGTGCCTGCTTAGTTCCTTTTGGCGAAGGCTACTGCTTGTGCTCTGCCCGTCGACACCCGGAACCCGCTGACCGCTTGATTGGCTGCTCGCGCAAAAGTGAGAGTTACGCCATACAAGCTTCCCCCGACTCCGGCGATAAACTGATCGGGGGCCGTGCGCAGCAACTGCTGCTTTTTGTTCCGGCGATGCGAGAGATAGAGCGTCCCGTCCTCGACCAGCACCTCGTAGGCGGTTCCCAGCTCCGCGCTCTCGTACGTGCCCGCATATGCCAGCCCGTCTGCCTCGCATTCCTGATCAGGCTGCCATTTTTTCAGTGGGATGCAGCGCGTTCCAAAGCGAAATCCGGCTGTTGAACCGAGATACAGCTCGTAGTTGGCCGTTCCCGCTTGATAGCGGTTTCCCTCCACCTGAACAAAGGGCGCAGCTCCGTACTCTTCAAGCAAATACAGCTGATCTCCCTTGCCCACCACTTGCGCGATGAGCGCGTACGTTCCGTCGGAATAATACGTCCCGGCCACGTCCTCGTCTGCAAAATCGGCATCGTAAAAGTCAGGCAAAACCTGCGGCTCCACCTCGCTCCGCTCCACCCCCAGCAGCAAGTCGACGATTTTCTCCGCAGCCCTGCCGATTGCTACCGTATCCGTGTTGCTGAAAATGGCGATATCGATATCCTCTACCAGAAACCGGACGGTACAACTGCGGAATGCCGCGTCTGAACCGTCGTGCCCGATAAAAGGACGCCCCTGGTACAGAGCAGGATCATTCACGATCAATCCGCCCGCGTAATGAATCTTCGTTCCGTCCAGCAGCGTCGGGCAGGCAAACATCTCGGAAAGTGTCTCCCGTTTGCAAATGACCGGCTCCTTGAAGTTGGCCATCCACTTCATAAAATCAGTTGCGGTCGTGTGCAGCGAAGTGGCGCCATACGTGCCGTAGTTCAGCACGGCATGAATCAGCTCCCCGCCGACGCGCTTGTAAGAATCCGCGCCATTCGGAATCACCTGCCAATACCGATCCTTGAAGCACGTTTGCGCCATGCCGAGCGGGGCAAAAATCCGCTCACGGGCAAACTCGTTCAAACTTTTGCCGGACACTCTTTCAGCGATTTCGGCCAGGAGGGTAAAATTCGAGTTGCAGTACATATAGCGGGTAAGTGGCGGAAAATTCAGCTCCGTTTGCGTGGAAATAACGTCTTTGGCGTCAGACTGTGTGATCGTGTCATCAAGCCGGACTCCTTGCAGCATGAGCAGCTCCCACTGATCCCGGATGCCGCTCACGTTGTTCATCAGATTGCGCACCGATACAGGCTCGGCGAACGAAACCATGTCCGGCACGTAGCTGCGAATGTCGTCATCTACGTTCAGTAGACCGTCTTCCTGAAGCAGCAGCACGCACATCACAGTAATTTGTTTAGACACAGACGCAACGTGAAACACCGTCTCGCCCGTGATCGGCAACCTATGCTCCACGCTGGCGTAGCCAAAGCAGTTTTCGTAGACGATTTCCCCGCCTTTGCGAACCACAACCTGTCCGCCCGGGCATACGCCTTGCTGCCAATCTGCGAACAAGTCATCGATTTTTGCCGCTATCCCCGCATCATATCTACTCACAACCTTGCCTCCTCTGGCTCAGCAGACCAGCTTCCTGTTACATCAGTCGACCTCTGCCTCTTTTTCCCAACTCTACCACTTCTGCCGAAAGCTTTCAATGAAAGCGACGAGGAGCTGAACCGCGTTTTCCAGATCGTCCAGATGCACGAGTCCAGTCGCAGAGTGAATGTAACGGGACGGGACCGAGATGCATCCGGCTACCGTTCCTTTGCCAGCGAGGCTGATTGAGTACGTGTCTGTCACGCAGTTCAAATACACGCCGCGCTGGTACGGGATGTGATTTTCTTCGGCCGTTTGCACCAGCTTTCTCGTCAGCTTTTTCGGGACGCTGCTTCCCGCCCAGTTGTCGGTGACCCACTCGAAAAACAGGATGACCGGGCCGCCGCCAAGCGCCAGCGGAATCATTTTCTCCTCGATCTTCGGCGTCCCGCCAGTGAGCGCGACATCGAGCGCCAGCGCAACGTCCGGCTGAACGGCAAAAGCGGCAGGGCCTGCGCCGCGCATCCCGACTTCTTCCTGAACCGAGCCGACCGCATAGACCGATGCGGTGAGCTGTTTGCCCGCGAGCCGCTTCATGACTTCGAGCATGACGGCGCAGCCGGAGCGGTCATCGACTGCTTTTCCGGTAAACACTTTGCCGCCGTTCAAAAATTGCCCCTCCCGCGAAAAGGTGACGAAATCGCCGACCGTGACGCCAAGCGCTTCTGTTTCCTCTCGGCTCGCCGTCCCTACGTCCACATACAGCTCGCTAAGCGGAATCGCCAGTTTCGCCTCTTCCGCCGTCACGATATGGGACGGCTTCGCTCCTGTGACTCCCTTGACGATGCCTTTGTCCGTATGAATGTCCAGCACCTGGTTGATCACCATGCGGCTATCGTGACCGCCGACCGGGTGAAACCAGACAAATCCTTTTTCGTCAATGTAGCTGACGATAAAGCCGATCTCGTCCATATGCGCGCACAACATGATTTTCAGGTCGGGATCGCTCCCTTTTTTAATGAAAAACTGGTTGCCTAGCGCATCGCTTTGGTGCTCGTCCACCACATCCAGCAAATTTTCCCGCAAGTAAGCGGCAACCCGCTCCTCATCCCCCGCCACACCGGGGATCGCGTCCAGTTCGGTCAGCCATTTTTGCAAACTCATGTTCATTGCTCCTCTCCTGATTCTGCTCTGGGCAACTGACGCTGCATCATGTTTCCTAGCTCTGCCACCACCGTGTCGGGGCTTTGCGCCAGTGCGTCCGCCACCCGTTGGCGAATCGGCAGCGGCTTGTCCTGGCTCAGCTTGAACGCCCCTTCGATTTTCGTTACCTGGATCTCGAAAGCGACCAGCTCTTGTTTCAGCTTCTCTGTATAGTCTTGTGGAATGGCGTCAAAATGCTTTTCATAAGCAGGCTCGAACGTGCGGATCGTCTGCAACAGCGTCTGCGCGACGTCTTCTGCCTGCGAATAAATGACAGGCTTGCCGTAGACGTGCACAGCCGCGTAGTTCCAAGTCGGCACACCGTAGCGGCTTTCATAATATTGCGGCGAAATATACGCATGCGGCCCTTGGAACATGACCAGCACGTCCTGCTCCGCAAACGTTCGCCATTGCGGATTCGCCAAAGCCATGTGGCTGACCAGCGTGATCTTCGCCTGCTCGTGCTCATGCTCCACCAAAAAAGGCAAATGGGTCGCCAGCGGAATCGTCCCGTCGAAGCTGACGATGGTAGCAAAATGGTACTTTTTCATAAAGGCTACTAGCGTCTCTATATCGTTTTCGCGATAAGATGGGGGAATAAACATCGTCGACCTCCTTGTCTGTCAGGTGTAAAACACGCGTTTCAGCTCGGCAGCCGTTTCGGCCAACGCTTCTTTGCTCGCGTCTACCTCGCCGGAAAAGTTGAAAAAGCTGTGCACCATGCCAAGGTAGCGCTTTGCTTTTGCCGCGACACCGAACGAAGCCAGCCGCTCGGCATACAGCTCTCCTTCGTCGCGCAAAGGATCGAACTCGGCCGTGACGATTACAGCTTGCGGCAAGCCGCTTAAATCGGCAGCAAGCAAGGGAGAGGCGAGCGGGTCGTTGATCTGTTCCTCATCCTGCAAGTAATGAGCGCGAAACCAGAGCATCTCGTCGTAAGTCAAGTTGTATTGATTCCCGCATTCCCGACAAGACGCCGTATCGAGGGCAAACGAGACAACCGGATAGATCAGCAGCTGGCAGCACAAGCCAAACTCGCCGCGATCGCGCGCCAGCAAGGAGACGACAGCCGCCAAGTTGCCGCCTGCGCTCTCTCCGCCAACAGCGATTCGCTTGCTGTCTCCGTTGAAGGAAGCCGCATGCTCAACTACCCACTTGGTCGCCGCATACGCATCCGAGACGGCTGTCGGGAACTTGTGCTCAGGCGCGAGGCGATAGTCGACAGAGACGACGATGCAGCTCGCCGCTTGTGCATAATAGCGACAAATGCGATCGGTTATCTCGATATTCCCGAGCACGAAGCCGCCCCCGTGAAAAAAGACGAACACAGGCAGAAGCTCCGGCAACCCTTCCCCGCCTGGGGTGTACAAACGAATCGGCAGCTCTGCTCCCCCTTGTTCTGCCACCGCAATCACCCGATCCTCTACCGCTGCTACAGACGTCTCAAGCTCCGAGAGATTGGCCCGCGCTCGTGAAAAAGCGAGACGCGCTTCTGCGGGCGTCATAGATTCGGTATCTGGCAGTCCAAGCAAGCTTTGTTTGCGAAATACTTCCTTTACTTGCGGATGTACACTCATGCCTTCCTCCCCTTCTCTTGACGAGTCCACATGCGAAATCCGAAAAAGGCCGCCCACGCCTGCTCGTCGTCATTGGCAAAAAACCGGATCGGGTACTCGTCCTTTTCCATGACAAGTGTCTGACTGTCGCTGGCGCGCAAATCGTAGCGCTCGCCGCCAAAAACGAGAGTCGGCTTGTCTTGGGCAAGCTCAATCTGCAAGCTGCCCCCCTCTCTGGACTGATACGTGCCTGCGAGCTTTTCCAGTTGTTCCTTTGTCGCCGTATAGTGCGGCTCCTGGCTTGCTTTTTGCGTGAGCGGCAAGCCGAGCGCCTGGTTGACCGCCGCCAGCCAAATGTCTCCTGCTGGCATATCCGTCGCGTTGATCAGGACAGCTGCGACAAGCCCCTGTTCCGGGACGAAACCGAAGCAAGACGATACCCCTTGCTGACTTCCGCCGTGGCTGACGAGCGTCACGCCCGAATAATCGGGAACGATCTCCAGCGCCAGTCCGTAAAATTGCTTGCGGCCAACCTGATGAACAGGCTGCCACATTTTGCGCAGCAGCTCTTCGCTTGCGACCGGATTTTCGCCGCCTACAAAAGCCGCGCCGTAGCGCAACAGATCGTTGACCGTAGAGCGCAAGCCGCCGCCCACCTCGTAATTTCCCAGACTCGGCCACGGCACCGCTTCCAACTTGCCTGTCTCGTTGTTTTTCATATACGGTACAGAGACGTCAGCCATTTTCGCAATTTCTTCCAGACTGTACGTGGAGCGGTGCATGCCAAGCGGAGCGAGGATCGTTTCCGTGACGAATCTGCGGTAGAGACGGTTCGTCAGCCGTTCGATGATCGCGCCTTGCAGCAAAAAGGCATCGTTCGAGTAGCTGAAATACTCGCCCGGTTTGCCCAACAGCTCGTACTCCTGCCCCGCGATGTACGTGAGGTGGTCTTCCAGCCTGTTGATTTCCGGTTTGCGGGGAAGAGGCGGCAAGCCGCTCGTGTGCGACATCAAATGATGGACTTTTACCATGCCGGGGTCATCCATGCCGCACAGCTTGAACTCGGGAAGATGCGCGCATACCGGATCATCCAGGGATAAGCGCCCTGCTTCCACCAGCGAAAGCAGCGCCAGCACCGTCAGCGACTTCGTGACGGAGCCGCACCCGAACAGCGTGTCGGGGCCAATCGGCCGCTTCGTTTGCAAATCGGCATAGCCAAAGCCGCGCTCGTATACAACCGTTCCGTTTTTCGCAACAGCGATGGCGATGCCCGGAATTTGCTCTTCGTCCATCCGCTTGGTGACGTATGCTTCGAACTCAGGCCAGTTTTCCACTGCCATCTGTGTCACTCCCCCTTCTCCCCATACAAATGGCATTTGACATAACGCTGCGGAAGCACTTCCGCAAAGCTCGGTATTTCCTTGGCGCAAATGTCGAACGCTTTCGGACAGCGCGTGTGAAAGCGACAACCGCTTGGCGGATTCAGCGGATTGGGAATCTCGCCTTGCAAAACGATTCGTTCTCTGGACTGCTCCTGAACCGGGTCAGGCAAGGGAATGGCGGACAGCAGCGCTTCCGTGTACGGATGCAGCGGTCGCGCATACAGCTCATCGCTTGCGGCAAGCTCGACCAGTTGCCCGAGGTACATGACGGCGATCCGGTCGCTAATATGCTTCACCATGGACAAGTCGTGGGCGATAAACAAATAGGTCAGCTGTTTTTGCCGCTGCAAATCCATCAGCAGGTTGACGATTTGCGCCTGAATCGACACATCGAGGGCGGCAATCGGCTCATCCGCCACGATAAAGGAAGGCTCGACTGCCAACGCCCGGGCAATCCCGATCCGCTGACGCTGCCCGCCGCTAAATTCGTGCGGGTAACGATTCGCCTGCCTGGAACTGAGTCCGACAAGCTCCAGAAGCGCGCTGACCTGCTCTTTCCGCTCTTTTTTCGCAAGATTCGGACGATGGATCATCAGCCCTTCGGAAATGATCTCGGTGACAGTCATTCGCGGATTCAAAGACGAGTACGGGTCTTGAAAAATCATTTGCATCTGGCTGGTGTACGCCTTGTGCCCCTTGCGCTCGGTCATGTCGCTTACACGCTCGCCCGCAAAGCGAATTTCGCCGCTGGTCGGCTTGTACAGCTGCAACAGCGTCCGGCCCACCGTCGATTTGCCACACCCGGACTCTCCGACCAGTCCCAACGTCTCTCCTTGCCAAATGTGAAAGCTGACATCATCGACTGCGCGCAGCGTCTGATTCGGCCCGAGCTGGAAATGCTTGCTGAGATGGTTCACTTCAAGTAGTACGCGGTTGTTCATGGCCTCATTCACCCTCCTGCGACTCCTGCCAGCCGCTCTTGCTGCTGCGCCCGCTGATCGAGCAGCCAGCACTTGGCTGTATGCCCGCTCGACACTTCTGTGAGTGGCGGCGAAAAATGTTTGCACACCTTCATCACGTGCGCACATCTCGGGGCGAACGGGCAGCCTTGTTGCTGGCGGGCGAGATCAGGCGGCGTACCCGGAATCGGGATGAGCGGCTCGGTGCCAGCGGCATCCAGACGAGGCATCGAGCGCAGCAATCCCCACGTGTACGGATGTTTGGGACGGTAAAAAATTTCCGCAATCAGCCCTGTCTCCACTACCTCTCCGGCATACATCACAGCCACTTTTTGCGCCATGTTGGCGACGACTCCCAAGTCATGCGTAATCAAAATGATGCCCGTCCCCGTCCGTTGCTGAAGCGACTTCATCAGCTCCAAAATTTGCGCCTGCACCGTCACGTCGAGCGCAGTCGTCGGCTCGTCGGCAATCAGGACTTTCGGGTCGCAGGCAAGCGCCATCGCAATCCCGACACGCTGGCGCATTCCCCCGGAAAAATGGTGCGGGTACGCCCTGATCCGCTCCTGCGCGTTCGGAATGCCGACCAGTTGCAGCATGTTGACCGCTTTTTCATAGGCGGCGGCTTTGTCGAGCCGCTGGTGCTTGCTGATCCCTTCTACCAGCTGCTGGCCGATCGTCATCGTCGGATTCAGCGACGTCATCGGGTCCTGGAACACCATGGAGATTTCCGCTCCCCGAAGCGACTGAAGCTCTCGCGGAGGCAACGCCAGCACGTTTTGCCCTGCATAGGTGATCTGCCCGGCGGGGATGCTCGTGCTCTGCTTCGGCAAAAGCCGCATGATCGCTTTGGCCGTGACCGATTTGCCGGAGCCGGATTCACCCACGATGGCGAGCGTCTCCTGCTTTTGCAAGCAAAGCTGACCCCTCTTACCGCATGCACCTCGCCTCGCTGGGAATGAAACGCAACATGCAAGCCGTCTACTGTCAGGATCGGTTGATTCATCGACATCCCCTTCTTATTTCGTCATTTTCGGATCGAGCGCATCGCGCAGCCCGTCCGCAAGCAGGTTGAAGCTGATCATGATCAAACTGATCATCACGGCGGGAATCACCAGCTTGTAAGGGAACAGCCGCATCCCTTTGTAGCCGTCGTTGATCAGAACCCCAAGCGAGGCGAGCGGCGCCTGTAGACCAAGCCCGATAAAGCTCAGAAACGCTTCAAAAAATATCGCGGTCGGCAACGTGAACATCAAGGTGACGATGATCGGCCCCAGCGCGTTCGGGATCAAATGCTTGAACATGATCCGGCTGTTGGAAACTCCGAGCGACCGCGCAGCCAGCACAAATTCCTGACCTTTTAGCTGCAAAATTTGTCCACGGACAATCCGCGCCATCCCGACCCAGCCTGTAATCGTCATCGCCAAAATAATCGACGTGATTCCCGGCTCCAAGATGAGGATGAACAAGATAATGACGATCAGATTGGGGATGCCGACGAGCACTTCAATGATGCGCTGCATGACGTTGTCGATTTTTCCGCCGTAATAAGCCGAGATCCCGCCATAAAGGACGCCGATGAACAAGTCCAGCAAGGCGGCTACGAGGGCAATCAACAGCGAAATTTGCGTTCCCTTCCACACCCGCGTCCACATATCCCGGCCAAATTCGTCCGTGCCGAACCAGTGCGCCTCCGTTATATTCCGTTTCGCGTACAGATCGGCTCCGTTGCTGTCCAGCCCGTCAAACCCGAGCCACCCCAGCCCGCTTATTTTC
The DNA here is from genome assembly GCF_013284375.2 of Brevibacillus sp. HD3.3A. Taxonomy (NCBI): domain Bacteria; kingdom Bacillati; phylum Bacillota; class Bacilli; order Caryophanales; family Paenibacillaceae; genus Brevibacillus; species Brevibacillus sp. HD3.3A. The sequence goes on along the minus strand of NZ_CP085874.1, from coordinate 2,664,437 downwards.
GGCGGCAAATTGGAATGGGCCACATTTTGCCCGTCATAAGTGTATGGGGTCAGCAGCGGCCCGACAAAAGCCAGCACCGTAATGACCATGATCAACACGAAGGCAGGGACGACTCCGCGATTTTTTCCCAGCCGTTTGAGCGCAGCCTTCCAGGGCGAATCCGCAGCTGAAGCCGCAACCTCCATCGCTGCTTCTGCTGCAAATGGCTCGTGCACAAACAAATCGTCTGTTATTTCATGCGGGGACGTCCCGGTTGCCGGCAAAGTCCTCATGTGCTTTCCCCCCATTTTTCACGAATGCGCGGGTCCAAAATCCCGTAGATCATATCGACCAAAAGCACGACCAGAATGAACAACGTGCTGTAAAAGAGCGTAATGCCCATGATCACACTGTAGTCGTTCACCATGATGGATAAAATGAACTGCTCCCCCAGCCCTGGCACCGAAAAAATTTTCTCAATCACCAATGTTCCGGTCATGATCGACACCGCCATTGGCCCAAGCATGGTCACGACCGGGATCAGCGAATTGCGCACGACGTGCTTCCACACCACGGCAAACTCCGAAATCCCTTTGGCCCGCGCGCTCAAAATATAGTCCTGCGTGAGCACCTCCAGCATTTCCGTGCGGATGAACCTGGCGACTGCCGCTATCACCGTCACAGATAGCGCCAAGGAAGGCAGGATGGAATAAGAGTAATCCTCCCAAAGTCCGGGCGGCAGCCAGCCGAGCTTGACGCCCACGTAGTATTGCAACAGCGCCGCGAATACGAACGAAGGGATCGACATGCCCAGGACAGCCATCGTGACGGCTCCCAGGTCAAACAGGCTGTTCTGACGCAGCGCCGAGAGAATCCCCAGCCCCAGTCCGACAATCGAGCCGATCAGCATGGCTTGAAAGCCGATCAAAACAGACGGACCGATCCGCTTGAAAATGATGTCCGTGACCAGGCGCCCCTTGAATTGAAAGGAGACGCCCCAATCACCTTGAACCAAATTCCCCAGGTAGCGGGCGTATTGAACGGGCAGCGGCTGATCCAGTCCGTATTTTTGATTCAACGAAGCCAATTGCTGCTCGGACAGCTTGTCCGGGTTGCTGTACGGGGTGCCTGGAAGCAATTTCATCAGGAAAAAGGTCACGGTCGCAATGATGAACAAAGTCGTCAGCATGACTCCCAGTCGTTTCAAAAAATACAGTCTCATCCGCATGCCTCCCATTTCCGCGCCTGGCTTTTCAACCTTACTCCATATGCGTCCATTTGTACGTAAACTCCGGACCGCTCGGATGCCAGATCAGCCCTTTGATTTTTTGGCTCTGCAAAATGACTTCCCCGTATTGATACAGCGGGACGACCGCCGCATCTTTTTCGATGATGATTTTTTCCAGTTGCAGCAAGATGTCGTACCGTTTCCGCGGGTCCAGCTCCTTGTTGGCCTGTGCCACCAGCTGGTCAAACTGCGGGTTGGAATACTTCATCCGGTTCGCCGGTCCGCCCGTCACCCACATGTCCAAATACGTCATCGGGTCGATGTAATCCGGCCCCCATGTGGACAAAGCGATCTCATACTCAAACGCTTTTTCCTGTTTGATCCGCTGCTGGAACGGAACGGTTTTCAGCTTGAGCTTGAAGCCGGGCAAATTCGTTTCCAACTGCGCTTTCAAATACTCGGAAGTTTGTCGCATGTATTCCTGATCCGCCACAATCATGGACGTCGCAAGGCCGCTTTGTCCGATTTCAGCCAAGCCTTTTTGCCACAATGTTTTCGCTTCTTCGACCGTTCCTTTGTTCAATTGTCCGTTCAGCACACGATAATCTTTCATGTCCGGCGAGAGGGAGAACGCAGCAGGCACCAAGCCGTACAGCGGGATTGAACCATCGTTTAACACGACGTCTGTCAAGCTTTCCTTGTCAATCGCCATGCCGATCGCCCGGCGGATATTTTCGTTTTGGAAAGCGGCAACATCGGGATTCAGACGCATAAAAATGGTCGTCGGAGTCGCTACTTTTTGATAATCTTCCTTGCCTTTGTAAGCGTCAGCCAAAGAGGAGGTCAGACCTGTCACGCGGTCAAGCTTCCCGGTTTCATACAGGTTGACGGCTGCCGAAGGTTCCTTTACGATATAGACATTGATCTCGTCCAACTGGACGTTCGCGGCGTCCCAGTAGGATTCGTTTTTCTTGTATTGCCAGCTTTGCTCGTGCTTCCAGTCGTTCAGAACAAAAGGTCCGTTTGCCAGCACCTGGTCGTACTCCAGGCCGTACTTGTCGCCGGCTTTTTCCACGAATTTCTCGTTTTGCGGCAAAAACGGGGCAAGTGGCAGAAGCGGCAGGAACAGTGGATTCGCTCTGTCCAGCTTCACTTCCAGCGTCTTCGCATCAATCGCCTTGATGCCCAAATCGTCCGGCTTCTTCTCGCCTTGCAAAATCTTGTCGGCATTCGCAATCCCGGCCATTTCGAAAAATACGCCGAATGGCCCCACTTCCCGCAACACCCGCTTCCAGCCGTATTCAAAATCTTGGGCCGTTACCGGATCGCCGTTCGCCCATTTCGCATCCCGCAACAAAAACGTATGCGTCAAAGCGTCCTCGCTCGTTTTATGCTCCTGCGCAATCGCGAGGATCGGTTGGTGCTTGTCGTCGAAGCGGAACAACCCTTCGTTGATGTTGTTGAGCACCGTAGAGCTGACCGCATCGGAAATCTGGGCCACATCGAGCGTGGCGATCTCCGCGCCTTCGGACACATTCAGCACTTGCTTGACGGCACTCGCTTCGCCCTGCTTTCCTTCACTGGCAGGAGAAGTGTCATTTTTCCCAGCCGACCCGAAGTTGCATCCTGCGAGCGCCACGCCGCTTACGAGAACGGCTGTCACGAAACAAAGGAACCGCTTGCTTGCTACCCTCATGATTCTTTTCCCCCTTATGCTCCTGTCTGTTTACCGTTTTTGTGGTCTGTTGCGCATAAAATTTTCCGAGGCAAAGCCGCGCACTTGCTCGTCTGTATAGTACCGCGAAAGCTCGTGCAGCAAATTTTGCATCATGCCTGCATGGGAAAGTCCTTCGATGCGTTCGGGCATCGAGATGCCGTCGAAGTCGGAGCCGATTCCGATGTACCGCTCACCGCCCAACCCGCAAAAATGTTCGATATGGCGGATCAAGTCCGGGATCGCAGCCTTTCGTCCCTCCTTGACGAAGGCGGGAGAAAAAAATACGTGGACCAGACCCCCTTTGGCGAACAGCGCCCGCGCCTGTTCATCAGACAAATTCCGCGGATGGTCGAGGATCGCCCTTGCATTGGAGTGGCTTGCGATAGGATGAGCTGCCAGCTCGATCACGTCCCAGAAAGCCTGTTCATGCAAATGCGAGACATCTGTAAAAAGCCGATTTTCATTCAGAAAATTCACTACTTTTACGCCGAACGAAGTCAATCCCGTAGCCGTTTTGTCCAACGCTCCGCCCGCAGCGAGATTCCCATGATTCCAGGTCAATCCGACAGAGCGCACCCCCAACTGATACAGCGTCGTCAACATGGACAAGTCTTCTCCGATCGCATCCACTCCTTCCAGCGAGAGCAGCGCTCCGATTTCTCCGTCTCGCAGCCGATCGCTGTCGTCCCATTCCTTGATTTGCTTCATCTCGGGATTTTTCCCCAAGACTTCCTCATGGAAATAATCCATTTGCGCAAGCACAGACGAAAGCTTTTGCTCCACAGACAAGTCCGGCGGCGGAAACAGCGCGAAAACTTGAACTTTTACTCCGCCTTGCTGCAAACGCGCTTTGTTCGACTCCAACTGTGGTGCATTGGCGAAAGCAAGCTCGCCTTTTGACAGCCACATTTTCAACAACGTGTCGCAATGCAGATCAACTACGTGCATAACAGGCTGTCCCCCCTTACAAGTCTACATACATGCCCTTGCCCGTCTCCTTCGCCTTGCGATACACAAACGCGGCAACGCTCAAATCTTGAACGGCGATCCCCGTCGAGTCGAACAAGGTAATCTCGCTCGCCGATTGGCGTCCCGGCTTTTCCTTGCTCGTAATTTGTCCCAGCTCTGCAAACAGACTGTCGCGGGAAGGCTGTCCTTGCAATTCTCCCAGGTGCGAAGCTTGCTCCCACCAATCGCAGACGAGCTTGTCCGGCAGCCGATCCAGCTCGATCTCCCTTTTCCCGCTCGTATCGCTTCCCATCGCATTCACATGAGTTCCCGCCTGCAGCCACGACGACTTGAGCACAGGCGAAAAGGCAGGTGTCGTCGTGACGACAATATCGGCTTGCTCGACCGCTTCCTGCGCCGAAGCGGCTTGTCTGGCGCCGAGTCCCATCCGCGTGATTTCCTCGGTCAGTCTGGCTGCCGAAGCATCTGTGCGGGAGTAGACGGAAACGGTTTCAAGCGGAAACAGGTGCAGCAGCCCTTCCAGCTGCGCTCTTGCCTGGACGCCTGCGCCAATCAGTGCGACCGACTTACTCTTTTGGCGGGCTAAATATTTGGCCGCAATCGCCCCTGCCGCCGCTGTGCGGATCGCCGTCAGCAGATTGGCGTCCAGGAGGCACGTCGGCTCGCCCGTTTGCGGACAAAGCAGCAGCATGACGGATTGATGGTTTGTTTTGCCGCTTTGCCAATTGTCGCTCCAGAAGCCGCCTGTCTTCAGGCCAATCGCTGACTCCTCACTCAAATACGCTGATTTGATGCTGTAAATCCCGTTGTGCTCCCCGATTTTTTCGCGAACGGACGGGAAAACGGCGCTTTTGCCTTGAGCAAACTGGGAAAAAGCCAGCTCCACCGTCTCCATCGCTTCACGGAAGCTCAACATCTCCGCAAACAATTCCTGATTGATTACGAGCACTTTTGCCATGACTACACCCCTATTGATTGCATCCTCGCGCATGGATCGGAAACACGGTTTCGACTTTTCCGTCGCGTATTCCGTAAGCCACCTGGTACAAATTGACGGTTGGACAAATGTGGTTCGGAATGATTTCGATGCGCTGGCCGATGGAAAAGGACGTTCCCGGCACCATAATCGCATGCTCATCCGACAGTTTGCGGATGTGTACATCCTGCTGCCCTCGTACCTGCCCAAAACCGCTGGTCGCAAGCAGGCCGCTCGCCCGCGAGTCGATTGTCATCGCTTTCGCCCCTGCATCAGCCACAGCACGTTCGCCATTCGGCCTGGAAATAACCGTGCCGAGAATCGTCGCGGCACAGCGCTCCGTATCTCCGAAAAAGGCGGCGTGCGTCCTGTCGTAAAACACGTAGGTGCCCGGACGTATCTCGGTGACTCCGGGAACGACGCCTGCCCCAAGCAAACCGAGCGTGCAACCGACACTGACCTCGCAGGGAAAGCCCCAGCGCGAGCGGATTCGCTTCCCGATCTCGACCATTGTCTCCTGCGCTTGGCGCGCCACTTTTTCCAGCTCGCTTCTGTCTGCCGCGTTATACACTTGTCCTTCATGAGTGAATATTCCATCTATTTTTGTTTCAGGGAATTTTCTGATAATTTTCTCGACAAGGCTCTCTACCTGATCCGGTTCCACGCCACAGCGCTGCAACCCGGTATTGACCTCGATCATGATTCCGACGGAGCGAGCCTCTCCCCCGTACTCGGAAAGCTGTTCTAGCTGAACAAGCGAATCGACCGCCAGCCTGATGCGTGCTCGCCTCGCCAATGCTTCCAGTCTGGCAAGCTTTTTTCTCCCGACAATTTGCGTCGCCACAAAAATGTCTGTCAGTCCATAGTCGGCCATGACTTCCGCCTCGCCAAGCTTTGCCACGGTAATCCCTTGTGCTCCGCCATCGATCTGCATCTGGGCGATTTTTGCGCATTTGTGCGTCTTGATGTGGGGGCGAAGAGCAGCCCCTCCTGAATCGGCGAGCGACTGCATCTCCTGCACATTTTTCTCCAGACGGTTCAGATCGATGAGCAGAGCGGGCGTGTCCAGTTCGTCCACGCTTGATCCGATCAGCTTCATCTGCTCAACTCCTCTTGCTCCTGCTTCTGATTCCTGCGCAGCTCGTCTAGGTAGCTGTACATGGTTACCTTGGAAATTTTCAGCTCGGCAGCGACTTTTTCCAACGCGCCCTTGATCAGAAATACCCCTTTTTTGTCCATGAACTGGACGATTTGCATTTTTTCGTTCTTGTCGATTTTCTCCACGTCTTTCTCGGCGATCATCTGGTTAATCATCTGCTCTACGATCTCCCACACATTTTGCACCACTTCCACTTCTTCGCGCTCCAGCGGCTCCTCGTCCATGCGGATGAAGTCCTCGATGAACTCGCGGGTGCTCACCAGTGGGTGAATGTCGATGTTGATGCAAAAAGCGCCGATGGCTTCCCCGTCTGCATTGCGGATCAGCGCGGTCGTCGACTTGATCGTCCGCCCATCCTCCGTCTCGGTCCGGTAATTGGCGACGACGTCATTTTGCAGCTTTTGGGACAAGAGAACTTGTGTGATCAAATGGTTGAACGATTGCCCGACAGCTCTGCCCGTGACGTGGTTGTTCGCGGTGTAGATGACGGACGACTGCGGCGAACTCAAATCGTGGAGCACAACTTCGCAGTTTTTGCCAAACGTCTGAGCCATGGCATCGGCGATCGGAATGTATCGGCGCAGTTCCTCGGCGTATTTTCCCATGCTTCACTCTCCTTTCCTCCGGGATGGTGGTGCTATTTGTTATCCCTCATTATACTTGTCCATATAATTTATTCAAGATAAAATATAATTTTTTCTATAAAATTCTGACGAATAGACTTTCTTATCAAAGCTGATCAGAGCCGGAATCATCCGTTAACGCAGCGAAACCACAGCTTTTCCTCCCACTTCACAAGAACGAGAATAGAAAAAGTTATGTATAAAAACTTCTCTGTCTTTTCTGCGTTTCTTTATATTTTTTTCTACACCAGATAACGCATCGCCTAAAAAAAAGAACGCCCTCGATCCTCGCAGACCAACGGCGTTCTCGTGTATGAATGAAACGATGTTACGAATGGCTCTGCTCTTCGCATTCCAATCCTTTGGCATAGTACGCTTCCTGAATATGCGCAGGCACCATGCTGCCCCCTGTCGCCCAGGCGATATGGGTTGCGTTTTTCATTTTGTCCGCAAGACCGTGCTGCTCGATGTACTGCTGCCCCGCTGCTTGCGCAAGCAAACGGATCGGCCCTGGCATGCCAGCCAGCGCAGACGGCTCAAGCCGCACGGATTCGCTGTCGCGCAAAGCCCGCAGCAGCCTGTACAGCTCCCCGTCCGCCACCGTATAGACGCCGCTGAGCAACGGTTCCATGACTTTGCCGACGAAGCGCGAAGGACGTCCTACGGCGAGTCCGTCAGCGTCTGTCTTGTTGTCGATGCCAAAGTCTTGCACAGCCAGCTTGTCATGATACCCCGTCATCAAGCCGAGCAGCATGCAAGGCGAATGAGTCGGCTCCGCAAAAAAGCAGTGGACGTGATCGCCGTAAAGCAGCTTCAATCCGTAGGCAACGCCACCCGGCCCGCCGCCTACCCCGCACGGCAAGTACACGAAAAGCGGATGCTCGCTGTCCACGATCACCTGCTGCTCCTCCAGCTGCTTTTGCAACCGTCCGGCGGCGACGGCATAGCCGAGAAACAGCCGCTTGGAGTTTTCATCGTCAATAAAATAGCACTGCGGGTCGGCTTCTGCCTGCTTTCTTCCCTCTTCGACCGCTTTGCCGTAATCGGATTGATACTCGACGACTTGCACGCCTTTTGCGCGCAGCAAATCTTTTTTCCACGCTTTTGCATCCGCAGACATATGAACCGTCACCCGAAACCCGAGCTTCGCGCTGATGATCCCGATGCTCAGTCCAAGATTGCCTGTCGATCCTACGGCGATGGAGTATTGGGAAAAGAACCCGCGGTACTCTTCTGTGGCAAACACGGAGTAATCGCCGTCTGCGGGCAGCCTATCGTACTTTTTCGCCAGTTCTTCTGCGTGGGCAAGCACCTCGTAAATCCCGCCTCGCGCCTTGATGGAACCCGCGATCGGCAAATGGCTGTCGCACTTCAGCAGGAGACGACCCGGTATTGCCTGACCAAAACGCCTTGCCAGCTCGTCTTGCATGTTGGGGATCGAAGCAAGCGGCGACTCGATCAGCCCGGAAGCCGAGCTCGTTTCCGGAAAAGCCTGCTGGATAAACGGGGCAAATCGGCGCAAACGCTCCTCTGCATCTTGCACCTCTTCCGCCGTAACCGTCATTTCTGCTTCCGCCACCGGAGTCAGACGCGGATTTGTCCAAAATACTTCCGCTGTTGCCATCAGCTCGGACAACAATGGATACTCGCTTTTCCATTGCTCGATTGTTTTTCCTTCAACTCTCACACCGTTTTCCATCGCAATCGCAAACCTCCACCATTAGGCATTTGATATTCGGGAATATTTCGTCTTTTCAACCGCTGTGAGTCATCTGTGTGATGAAGCTTGTCCTTTAGTATGATAGTGCAACAAGAACGCGGGAAGCAACCCATTTGCCGGAAAAGAAAGCCCTCTTTTCGGACGCAAGCATTACACCGCCAGCCTTGTTCTCTTGTTTTTCTATTAAAAGAATTTACGTTTGTCCATTGAGCAACCTCCTGCGATCTCCTAAGATGAGGTTGATTGATAATCATTATCGATACATTTTTACAAGGGAGATGTCCTCGCAAAATGATACAGGTACGACCGCTCATCGCCACCTTGCAAGCTGTCTTCTTCTCCGCAGCGCTCTTGCTCTCCGGGTGCGGGCAATCAGCACCTACCCCCGCCCCAACCGATGCTGCCCAGAAGACAGCGGAAGCGCCCGCCACTGCAAAAGGAGCCGCTGCAACCACGCAACCGACGGGCGACAGCCAGAAGCAAACGCGACTGTACAAAGACTTCATGAATCGCGAAGTGGAAATTCCCGCGCACGCCGAACGCGTGATCTTCATCGGCAATACGGCTGGAGATTTGCTCGCCCTCGGCGTCAAGCCTGTCGGGCTGAATATGATCGATGCGAAGCCGACCGTGTTCGGCGGCGAGCTGCAAGGCGTCGAGGACGTGGGCCATCCGGGCGATCCGGAAAAAATGCTCGCGCTCAATCCCGATTTGATTATTCTCGGTGTGAACATCGAGGAAGAGCGGCTGCAAGTGTTTTCGAAAATCGCTCCGACCGTCGCTTTTGACAAATATCGGCCTGTGAAGGAGCGCTTGCTGACGTTGGGCGATATTTTGGGCAGACAACCAGAAGCCAAGGCGTGGATCGCCGACTACGAAAAGCAAACAGAGCAGTTCTGGAGCAACATGCAAGCCCAAGGTCAGGTGAAGCCGAACGAAACGGCCAGCGTCTTTATTTTTTACGACGGCGGCAAAAGCCTTTACGCGCTTGGCACGCAAGGACTGTCCTCCAGCCTGTATCACGAAAAAGGCTTCAAGCCTACCGGGGCTATTCAAAAAATGCTGGACAACGGCGTGTCTTTTGAGGAGTTTTCCAAAGAACGGCTCGGCGAAGTCGCCGGGGATCACCTGTTCCTGATGGTATCGCTCGACGACTCCAAAGCCGAATTTGAGCGTTTCATCGAAAACCCGCTGTGGAAAAACTTGCCTGCCGTCAAAAACGGCCACGCCTATCTCGTAGACGCAAAATGGGGCTATGACGACGCCATTACCAAGCAACGCGTTTTGGGCGAGCTGCCAACCATTATGCAAGCCAAAAAGTAGATCGATTCGACACCTTGCATTGCCTGCGAACAGCTTTTCAACCTTTTCGTTGAAAGGCTGTTTTTCTTTGCGTATGATAGATAATGATTATTATTCTCGATTGTTAGCAAAAGGAGGCTCTCCTTTTTGAACCAACTTGCCATCCCTCCCCTGCGCACGCTCTTGTTCTCGTTCCATGAAATGCTGTTTCAGTCGCCTGCCGAGCCTGAACGGATTTCGCCTGGCGCTCATCATACGCTTTTGGCATGTACAGGCGGGTCAGGTGCCGTGCAAGTAGACGAGACAAGCCTGATGTTGGCAAAAGGAACCTGCTTCCTGTTGCCGCCGGATACATCGTGCCTCGTTGCGCCCGCTGCGGAAGAAAGCGTCAGCTATTTTCGGCTCGATTTCTTTGTCTATCAAATGGAGGATCAGTCGTCTCATCCGTATCGGGGAAAGCTGTTCGCCGGGGCGGATGATTTTGTCGTTCATCCGTTTTCACCCGTTTTGCAAAAACTGCAAACGTTGTATGCCACTCGTCACCCGGACAACGATCCCGGCGGAATGCGCGAGCGCATTTTGTTTCATGAGCTGCTGGAATTGATTTTCGCTGCCAAACGAAACGCGGATACGCGCCTGTCGCCGGAGCTCGCTGTCGAGCAAACACGCGCTTTTTTGCACACGCACTTTCAAGAGCCGATTACCGTGGAACAGCTGGCTTCTCTCGCCCACCTTCCCCGTTGGCAATACTCTCATCTGTTCAAGTCGCTGACAGGGCAAAAGCCGCTCGATTACTTGACCGATTTGCGGATCAGGCGGGCAAAGGAACTGTTGCTCTACTCGGATGATCGGCTTTACGAGATTGCGGACCAGGTCGGCTTCAAAGACCAATACTACTTTAACCGTCGCTTCCGCCAAGCTACCGGAGTGACGCCGCGGCAGTTCATCCGCATGCAGCAGGAGAGACTGAGCTACCGGGACGCAACTGGACGCAAAATCGCCCTGCCGCCTGCCCCGGAGCGGATCGTGATGATCGGCGATGCCCCGGGGGAACTGCTCGCGCTCGGCGTAAGTCCCGTCGGCGTCAACAAAGCAAACAGTTCGGGCATTTTGTACCAGGAACAACTCTTTGGCGTCGCTGACATCGGTCACCCGGTCGATCGGGAAAAGATCGCGGAGTTGCAGCCCGATCTGATCCTGCTCGGTTTTTGCGAGGACGAAGAGCTGATCCGGAAGCTTTCCCGGATCGCCCCGATCGTGACGTACAACAAATACGCCCCGCTGTACCAACGCTTTCGGACGATTGCCACGATCGTCGGGAGGCAACAGCTTGCAGAGGAATGGATCGCAACGCATGAGCAGAAGCTGAATGCGCTCAAACGGCACTTGCCTTTGCCGAATCGGGAAGAAACGGCGTCTTCTTTCATTTGTCAGGATGGGAAACTGTTCGTCATGGCCGGAAAAGGGCTGCTCTCTACGCTTTACGGCTCGGGCATGGTGAACGCTCAGGCCAACATCCGGAAGCTGATCGCGCAACATGTCGCCTTTGCCGAAGTCACGCCGGAGCAACTGCCCTTGTTCGCCGGCAACCGCGTCTACTTGATTCAGTCGGCCAATGACAGCCAGACCCGCCAACAGCTGGAGCGGACGGCTCAGTGGAGCAATCTGCCAGCCGTGCAAAACGGACAGGCTTACCTGATCGACGACAAATGGAACTACGACGACCCGATCACCAAGCAGTATTTGCTCGACGAACTGCCTGTGCTGCTCGGGCAAACTTCATAGTGCTTTTTGCACGGAGTGGATCAATGTGCACATGAAAAAAGCTCGCGGCTGTTGCAACCGTGAGCTTTTTTGGGCAATTTATTCTACCTGGTAGTGTGCCTGATTGCGCATCAGTTCACGGATGTTGGGCAAATACGGCATCAACTTTTCTGCTTCGGCAATGCTTTTCCACTCGATCGCCTGAATCTCCGAATCGGTCGTTCCCAACTCGCCGCCGACAATCTCGCCCATAAACGTGACAAATGTCGCAAACTCGCGGCCAATGACCTTTTCGCTGACATGCACGATCTTGCCGACCTGCACGGAAAGCCCCGTCTCTTCCATAGCCTCGCGCTTCGCTGCGTCGCAGAGCAGCTCGCCATTTTCCCGCTTCCCGCCTGGCAAACTCCAATACTCCTCATTTTGCACCATGAGCACTTTATCGGTATCTTGGTCATACAGCAAGACGTAGGCCACATTTACGTGAATCAAATCCATAGCTGCTTTCCTCTCTTTTCTCGACTTGACTGGTCCCATCTTGTAGCTTGATTCCCGCTTTTGGATTGGCACATTTTACAAACTTTCGCAACGATTGTTATAATAGCACAAATTACAAGCTTTCCACACGCGAGGAATGGCCGCTGACAGCGCGGTTCCTTTTCCCCGATGTGGATAGGTTTTTGGCAAAAGGAGAGAACGATATGGAAATCAGAAAGCTGGCTCCCCATGAAGAAGCGCCCATGGATCTGCTCTTGCTCGCAGATCCTTCGCAAAAATTGGTGGAAGACTATTTGCAAAGGGGCCAGTGCTATGTTGCCGCCCAGGATGAACAGTTTGTTGGCGTCTACGTCCTCATCTCTACGCGCCCCGATACGATTGAGCTGGTCAACGTCGCTGTAGACGAAGCGCGTCAAGGACAAGGCATCGGCAAGCAGCTCGTTTTGCATGCCATCGAGACAGCGAAAGTGTCCGGCTACAAAACGATTGAGGTCGGCACAGGCAACTCCAGCCTGGATCAACTGGCCCTCTACCAAAAATGCGGCTTTCGCATGACCTGGATTGACCGGGACTTCTTTCTGCGCCATTATGAGGAAGAAATCTATGAAAACGGCATTCAGCTGACAGACATGGTTCGCTTCTCCCAAGACATTTGAGAGCGGGCGTCACCTGGAAAGGAACGATATGTACACGTACACCATCTGTTTTCTCAAGCATGCAAACGAATACCTTCTGTTGAATCGGCGCAAACCGCCGCTGATGGGCCGCTGGAACGGCGTCGGCGGCAAGCTCGCGCCAAACGAGTCTCCGCTTGACTGCGTGCTGCGCGAAGTTTTCGAGGAGACAGGCATTGCCTTGTCCTCCGCCACTTACAAAGGGATCGTTTCGTGGAAGCTGGACGGAGATGTCGCTGGCGGCATGTACGCCTATGTGGCGGAACTGCCTGAGACGTTTGAGCGTCCGCTGACGCCACGTCGCGTTGAGGAAGGCATCCTGGACTGGATGAGTCTCGACTGGATGCTGCATCCGAAGAACGAAGGGATCGCCGAAAATGTTCCGCAGTTTTTGCCGTACATGCTGGAACACGAGCAGCCGATCCAGCACGTTTTTACTTATGAGGGCGATCGGGTAATCCAGTACGAGCGCCTGCCGCTCCCGGAAGTGGCAGAAGCGGTGAAAAACGGATAGCTTTGCTGGTCGGTTCAGGTTCACCTCCCTCCACCATGGCGTGGCAAGGGAGGTTTTTTATGGGGAAAAGGCGGATATGTTACTGAACAACAATCTAGCATCTGGCACTGAAAGACCGCAAGCTCCTGTTCTTTTGCGAAACAACAAATCATTTCCCGTGCGGTTGTATCGCGTAGAATTTTTTATATGGGAGGTTTATAACTTTTTCTGCGCATCGTTTTTTGATCAGGCGCGATATTCACTAAGATCAAACTCTCTGCGATGCCCAGTTCCAGTCAAGAAAGCGGGTGGTCCTGGCTGTTTAGCTATATCGAACACTGCGAAACCTTCCCCTAACTCCATCTCGGCAACCATTGGGCAATTCGCCCAACTGCTCTCCCCTCACTCAGACAAAACAGCCAGACGAGGTATCTGGCAAGTTGGCAACTCCACTTTGGCATGTTGGAAACCAGCATTTAGTTTACATAATTAAATTATGGTTCACCTAACAGCACGATCCTACTCTCTCTATTCCCCCTAAAAACCTTTTCCATTTTGCGGAACTTGATCGGTTTGTCCACGTATGTAACCATATCAACCTAAAAGAAGGTGGCTTGCTTTGGCGATCGAGATCAAGAACATCCGTACTTCAAAAGGAATGCTGCAATACAACATCAGCGGCGACGGCTCGCCCAAGCTGGTGCTGATCAACGGCGGGTCTGGTCCCATCGAAGGCTGGATGCGAGTCCTCCCCGCCTTGTCTGCGGAAAGCTCCGTTTTTTCCTACAATCGCTTGGGCGTCTCGGGCAGCGACAAACCGCAAGAGCCTCAGGATGGCGTCACGATTGTGGAAACGCTGCGCGAAGCACTAGCCGCTGCCGGCTGGGAGCCGCCCTTTTTGCTGGTGGGACATTCTTTGGGAGGGCTGTACGCCAATTTGTATGCCCGCCGCTATCCTGCTGAAGTATCCGGGATGGTCCTGATTGAAGCCAGCCATCCGAAAGATCTCCTGCTCGGGGACTACCAAACCAGCGCGGTCAAGGCAATCAACAGACTGCTCGCCCTGTTCGACTCCTGGTCTGCACACAAAAAGTTCAGTGAGGTGCATTTTGTCCAGCAAACCGTCGCCCAGTTGAATGATCACGCGGCATTCCCTGACATCCCGCTGTACGTCATCACCGGAGGCAAGGAAAACCGCATGATGCCAGAAGCAGCGCGGCGAAAAAGGTGGGAGAACCAACGGGAATTGCTCGCCCTCTCCCCGCAAAGCCAGCATGTCGTCGCCAAAAACAGCGGACATTTCCCGCAATTTACGGAACCGCAGCTCGTCATCGAGACGATCCTTGCGTGTGCGAAGCAAATCAGATAACCAAGTGATCTCCCGCTTCATCCGCTTTTACCCGCACCAAACAGCCGCAGCTTCATCAGCCCGGCTGTTTGCTCCGCTTTCTGCTTGCTTGATTTCTTACCGACTCGCAACCTTTCGTTTCAGCAAAGGCTCGCGTCCTTCGCGCCCTTGCGTTTTCGCCAGGTAGATGGCGTACTCCAGCGGCCGTTGGATCGCGCGTTTGTACTGTTCCGTAGCCCCCATCTCGCGAAAAATTTCTCGCGCTGGCTTGGGGTTGACTTCGATCAGCCAGGCGCGACCGTCTACATCGATCCCGATGTCCAGTCCGAACTCCACCATTCGCCCAAAGTGATCTTCCAGCGTCTCCGCTGTTTGATGGGCGAGGTCTTCACAGTCGCGGACGATTTGCGCCGAGCGTTCCTCGCCGAATTTGGGCTTTAAAAAGGCGGGAACCGGCACAGCTTTTCCGCCCCCGTGCAGGTTGGAAGTAGCGCTGCGCTCCCCCCCTACCCGGAAGCCGTGGCCTGTGATGCTCCACTCGCCCTGGCCGTTTTTCTGGATCAAAAGCCGCATGTCTACGGCTCGCGCTGGCACCAGTTGCAGCCGCAAGCCTTGCTGAACGATGTACTTCTCTTGCCTTGTCCACCGATCCGTCCAGCGCAAAACGGCGGAGATGTCGGAAAAGACCTTGGAAATCTTCGCCCTTTGCTTGTCGCGCCCAAGCAGACGATACCCTCCGCCGTGCTTCTCGATCGAGAGGATGTTGCGTCCGCCTGTTCCATTCAACGGCTTTACGTACAAGAGCGAATGCCTGCCGAGCATTTTGATGAGATTTTGCCGATTGTACAAAAGCGTTTCCGGCAGCCAGCGATGCATGCGCGAATCGCGGTGCAATACCTCATGGACGCGCCATTTGTTCGCCAGACGATTGTTGGCGTACAAGAACGGGCTTGTGCGGCGAAATGCCACATAATCCTTGAACGCCTGGGTCGGTGTGTAGCGGTAACGGTCGAACACAGCGTCCGGACGGTCAAACAAGCGCGATTGCCACTTGCCGTTTGCATCCAGGACGTACCCTCTCACCTGCTTGCCTGATGCCAGCACGTCTTTTGGCGAAAATAAAAAGGCAGTGCAGCCCAGTTCTTGTCCCGCCTTCAGCAATCGGCGAAAATAGGTTGGCTCCGCGAATCGCTTGCCCTCCCGCCAAGTCAAGATGCCGATTGTGGGTCGTTTCATCCTGCCACCCTCTCTCGTTTCTTCCTTGGCAGTTTATTCACGATTCGGCAAAATGGCGCTTAGCGCAGCTTCTTTTCCAAAGCGAGCAAATCGAGCGGCAGCGGGGCCGACGCCTGCACCAGCTCTCCCCCGAACGGATGGGCAAGCGTCAGTACCGCCGCGTGCAGCGCCTGTCTTCTGATCAAATCTTGCTTCCCTCCATACAGCTCGTCGCCCAGCAACGGATGCCCGATATGACTCAGGTGGACGCGAATTTGATGCGTGCGCCCCGTCTCCAGTCTGCACTCGACTTTTGTCGCCGTCTTGTAGCGCTCCTTGACTTCATAGTGCGTGACGGCAGAATCGCCGTTGGGCGCGACTCTTCTGCGGGTGGCATGATACCTGTCCTTGCCGATCGGCTCATTGATTTTGCCGTTCCCTTTTGCCATCTGCCCGGAGACGAAAGCGAGGTATGTCCGCTTGATTTTGCGCTCGCGCAGCATTTCGTCCAGCAAGGC
This sequence comes from Brevibacillus sp. HD3.3A, assembly GCF_013284375.2. Taxonomy (NCBI): domain Bacteria; kingdom Bacillati; phylum Bacillota; class Bacilli; order Caryophanales; family Paenibacillaceae; genus Brevibacillus; species Brevibacillus sp. HD3.3A. Next base: position 2,648,254 of record NZ_CP085874.1, on the reverse strand, counting down.
CGACGCCCAGGCGTGCTTGGCGTACAAAACCACCCCGGACGTATCCTGATCCAGCCTGTGCACATGACGCACTTTCGCTTGCAGTCCGGTGCGGAAAAAGTGCCCGGACACCAAATGATCCAAAGTCAGGTGATGGTTCGGCTCGGTTGGATGAAGCAGCATGCCCGCAGGCTTGTTCACGATCAGCAGATGGTCGTCTTCGTACAAAATCGGCACCGTTTCGCTCGCCGGGTCCAGTCCGAGCGGCTCTGGCTGGCACAAGCGCATGCGAATTTCCTGTCCCTCTCGCACTTGCGTGTGCTGGGCACAAGGAGCGCCGTCTACAAGCACTTCTTTATGCTGAAACAAAAGATGGACCTGCTTGCGTGGCAGCTTCCATCCCTCGCGCAGCAGGTTCCCGATCGGAATGGCGTCGTCCTCCGCCTGCAAGTGGCAGACGAGCCATTCCCCTTCTTTTTTCATCGATCGCATGGTCAATCTCCCTGCCTTATGTTCGTTGCATTACTCTGCGTTCAAACCGTTGTTTACCTGAACGGCGCGGTCGAGAAAACGCTCGATCTCTTCGCGGCTTTTGCCGAGCTTGCTGACGAAGCGAACGAGCTCTTTGCCCCGGCTGAACGCGATGAAGCTGGGAATCCCGAACACATCGTGCTTCTGGGACAAATCAGGCAGCGTATCGCGATTGACAGCGACCATGTCCACTTGCTCTTTATATTGTTCTTCCACTTCCGGCATGAACGGATCGATGCGGTGACAGTCCGGGCACCAATCGGTAAAAAATTTGACCACGACGGGCTTCTCGGCGGCAATCGCCTGTTCAAATTCTGCTTCTGTCTTGAGTTCTCTCATCATGGATCTTCCTTCCTAGAATGATTTGGGAACAGTGTAGCACAAAGCCTGCCTGTTTGTCGCACGCGGCTGACACTTCATCCGCTTTTTACAACGCCCCGCCCTGCTCCACCAAACAGCGCACAAACGCTTCAGCCGGGCGCGACAGCGGCTTGTCTTTGCGATAGGCAACGACGAGTGTCCGGTATGGCTTCGTCGTAAGCCGTACGTAGGCGGGCGGCTCTATCGTCCCTGGCGCCAGCGTAATCATTTCCGGGGCAAAAGACAGCCCCATGCCCGCCGCGACCAGCGATTGGACGGTCTGGATGTTGGTGCTTTCAAAGACGATGCGCGGACGGAAGCCAGCTTGCTCGCACAACCGCAAGGAAATCGTCCGGAAGCCTTGCCCTTCCTTCAGCAAAATGAACGGCTGATCCGCAAGCTCGGCCAAGTCGACCTGCTTTTTGCCAGCCAATGGATGATTCGGCGGCACCGCCAGGAAAATTTCTTCATTGATCGCCGGAATGATCTCCAGCGAAGGGTCGCTGATCGGCATCGTCAGCAAGCTGACGTCGATTTTTCCGCGCACGAGCAACTGTTCCAGATGGCTGGATGTTTCCTCCATCAGTTGCAGCTCGACTCCGGGGAACAACTTGGTAAACGTCGGCAACACACGCGGCAGGACGTAAGCGCCCGTGATCGGCAAGCTGCCAACCAGCAGTCGGCCGCTCTCCCCCACTGCATACGCGCGCATTTCCCGCTCCAGCCCTTCCGACATGTCTACCAGCGTCTGCGCCACCTGCACAAAACGTTGGCCCGCATCTGTCAGCTCCACATGCTGGGGCAAACGGTGAAACAGACTCACACCCAATATTTTTTCCAGCTTGGCGATTTGCTGGCTAAGCGATGGCTGAGCCAGATGCAAGCGGTTGGCCGCACGCGAAAAGCTGCGTTCCTCCGCTACTGCAAGCACATAACGAATCTGTCGTAACTCCATAAAAAACCTCCCGATAGGCAAAAGCTATCCTTCTCATAATTATTATATCTTTGAACTATTTTCTTTGCCATGATACAACCTTGTTAAGAGTTTTCGCACGAAGGAGGCATTCACTAATGAAACCCCGTACAATGTTTGAAAAGATTTGGGACAATCACGTGATTCACGAGGAAGCTGGCAAACCGAGCCTTTTGTACATTGATCTGCATCTGGTGCACGAGGTGACTTCTCCGCAAGCGTTTGAAGGGCTCCGCCTGGCTGGCCGCAAAGTCCGCCGTCCAGAACTGACTTTTGCCACCATGGACCACAACGTGCCGACAGCGGATCGCTTCAATATCAAAGACCCGATCTCCCGTCAGCAAATGGAAACACTGACTGATAACTGCCGGGAATTTGGCATTACACTCGCTGACCTGAACAGCCCGGATCAAGGAATCGTCCACGTCATCGGCCCTGAGCTTGGCCTGACACATCCCGGCAAAACGATCGTGTGCGGCGACAGCCACACTTCCACGCACGGGGCATTCGGCGCCCTCGCCTTTGGGATCGGGACGAGCGAGGTCGAACACGTACTCGCCACACAATGCTTGCCGCAGCTGAAGCCAAAAACGATGGAAGTCCGCGTGAACGGCGACCTGCCTTTCGGTGTCAGCGCAAAAGACTTAATATTGGCGATTATCGCAAAATACGGAACTGACTTTGCCACCGGGTACGTCGTAGAGTACACAGGCGAAGCGATCCGCAAGCTGACAATGGAAGAGCGCATGACCGTGTGCAACATGACGATTGAAGGTGGCGCACGCGCCGGGCTGATCGCTCCGGACCAAACGACGTTTGACTATCTGCAAGGCCGCCGCTACGTTCCGCAAGGCGAAGACTTCCTGGCAGCAGTGGAAGCATGGAAAGAGCTGTGCACAGACGAAGGCGCTACGTACGATACATGTGTCGAAATCGACGCCGCTGCCATCGAACCGCAAGTGACATGGGGCACCAGCCCAGGCATGGGCACGAACATCACCAGCACGGTTCCAGACCCGGAAGCTTTTGAGACTACGGCACAGCGCAAAGCGGCTCAGGACGCTCTCGCTTACATGGATCTTGCTCCGGGAACGCCTATGAGCGAAATCAAAATCGACCGCGTCTTCATCGGCTCCTGTACAAACGGACGGATTGAAGACTTGCGCAAAGCGGCGGAAGTTGCCAAGGGACGCAAAGTCTCCCCTTCCGTACACGCGATGGTCGTACCTGGCTCCCAGGCAGTCAAGCAGTTGGCTGAGCAAGAAGGCTTGCACCTCATTTTCCAGGAAGCCGGTTTCGACTGGCGTGAATCCGGCTGCTCCATGTGCCTCGCCATGAACCCGGATATCTTGTCAGAAGGAGAGCGTTGCGCTTCCACTTCCAACCGCAACTTTGAAGGACGTCAAGGCCGTGGCGGACGCACTCACCTCGTCAGCCCGGAAATGGCAGCCGCGGCAGCCATCGCAGGCCGCTTCGTAGACGTACGTGAATGGAAAAGAGAGAGCGCAAGCGAGGAGGTATTCCAATGAACCCATTTGTCATCCACACCGGACTGGTCGCGCCACTGGACCGTGTCAACGTAGATACAGACGCAATCATCCCGAAACAGTTCCTGAAACGCATCGAGCGCAGCGGCTTTGGCCAGTTCCTGTTTTATGAATGGCGCTTTAACGTCGATGGCTCGCCGATCGACTCGTTCATCCTGAACACCCCTGCCTACAAAGACTCGACTGTGCTTCTCGCCCGCAACAACTTCGGCTGTGGCTCGTCGCGCGAGCACGCTCCGTGGGCTTTGCTCGACTACGGCTTCCGCTGCGTGATCGCTCCGTCTTTTGCCGACATTTTTTACAACAACTGCTTCAAAAACGGCATCCTGCCGATCAAGCTCAGCGAAGAGCAAGTCGACGAACTGTTCTTGCGCACACAAAGCCGCGAAAATTACGAGCTGACGATTGATCTCGAACAGCAAGTCGTGCGCGACAGCGATGGTTTGTCCTATCCGTTCGAGGTTGACCCGTACCGCCGCTACTGCCTGTTGAACGGCCTCGACGACATCGGAATTACGCTGCAATACGAGGACAAAATCGCTGCCTACGAAGCAAATCGTTAATCTTTTTGCTCGAAACATGTTTTTCCATACAGAAGCGAAGGCATGCTGCCACACATGCCTTCGCTTTTTCGTCTGGTCAAGCGTTCGTTTTCAAGCGGTAGCCACTACTCATGCAAGAGTACGTACATCAGCGTCTCGTCGACGTAGCGCTCCCCTACCTTCAAAGCTTGTTTTTCATAACCGTACGGCACAAAACCCATTTTCTCGTAAAAACGTACAGCCCCAGGGTTGCTCGTCACAACCGCAAGCTGAACCTGGCTAATGTCTCCGCGCGCTTTCAAATACGCCAGCTCTTCGTGCATCAACGCTTGCGCGACACCTGTCCCGCGATGCGCTTCCCGGACGTACATAGACACGACCGCTGCCTTATGCCGCGCCTTGATGCCGCGATGGCGGAAATAGCCGATGATCCCTACCAGCTCCCCTGCGACGAAAGCGCCAAAATAACCGCTGTCGCCTTGTGGTCCCTGAGACAGCCGCTCCTTCCACTCCGCCATAGGCCGTGCCGCATCTTCTTCATACGTAGCACCGAATGCATCCGGGTCGGTTTGCAACCCTTCCAATCTTACTTTTACAAAAGCTTCTGCATCTTCTGGCCCCAATCGGCGGACTTCCATTGTGCGTTTCCCCTCTCTCCTCGCATTTCCACTCATGATAGTAAAGAGTTGCCAGGTTGTAAAGGTTGAAAAATTCCTTTTTAAACCATTTTTGTAACGGAGAAAAGTTTTCCTGGAAGGTGCGTTCGCTTTCCCGCCAAGCTACAGAGACGACAAGCGGTGTTGCGGAACTGGAAGCTGCATTTTCTCCACTGCTGACGGAACGAAGCGGTACCGCTACTGGATCGGCTGTCCGGTCGGCACAAAGCGGCTATGCTTCCAGATCGCCAGCCTGACCGGGATAACGCGGTACCCATATCGGATAGGCAGCCCGGTTGGATCAAAGTGGACAACTACCGGATCACCAGCCTGACCGGAACAACGCGACTCCCCTACCGGATCGCCAGTCTGGTCGGTACAACACGGCTCCGCTTCCAGATCGCCAGCCTGACCGGAACAAAAAAACGCCAGGACAGCATCCCCCGGCGCTTCTTTTCACCACTTATTCGTTGCTCAGGCAAGCTCGTTCCGGGCCGAATCGGCAAGATCAAACGATGCCAGCGCCTGTTCACGCAGCTTGAACTTTTGAATTTTGCCAGACGCTGTCATCGGGTATTCGGCGACGAACTGGATGTAGCGCGGCGTTTTGAAACGGGCAATTTTGCCTTCGCAGTACGCCAACACTTCCTCCTCTGTCAGCGTCTCGCCCGGTTTTACCCGAATGCAGGCCAGCACCTGCTCTCCGTATTTGGCGTCTGGAACACCGACGATTTGCACGTCCAGTATTTTCGGATGCGTGTACAGAAACTCCTCGACCTCACGCGGATAAATATTTTCCCCTCCGCGAATGATCATATCCTTCAATCTGCCTGTGATCCGGTAGTAGCCTTCCTCGTCGACCGTCGCCAAATCTCCCGTATGCAGCCAGCCCTCTTCGTCGATCGCCTTCGCGGTTTGATCCGGCATATTGTAATACCCTTTCATCACCAAATATCCGCGCGTACACAGCTCGCCCTGGACGCCAGGAGGCAGCGTCTCTCCCGTCGCTGGGTCGATGACCTTCGCTTCCACTCCTTCGTGCAGCCTGCCTACGGTGGATACCTTGCGCTCGATGGAATCTTCTGGCCGCGTCTGGGTGATGACCGGGGAAGCTTCCGTCTGTCCATAGGCGATCGTGATGTCGCGGATGCCCATTTTGTCCACTACGTTTTTCATTACCTCGATCGGGCAAAGAGAACCCGCCATAATGCCCGTGCGCAGCGAACTGAGATCGCGCTCGGCAAAAGACGGATGGTTCAGCTCGGCGATGAACATGGTCGGCACTCCGTACAGCGCTGTGCATCGTTCGGCTTCGACAATCGAGAGCACCAATCCGGGATCGAAAGCGGTGACAGGGACCATCGCCGCTCCCGTGGCAACGCAGGCGAGCGTGCCCATCACGCAGCCAAAGCAGTGAAAAAACGGCACGGGGATGCACACCCGGTCTTCGATGCCGAGCCCTTGACATTCCGCTACCTTGATGGCGTTGTTGACGATGTTCACATGCGACAGCATGACTCCTTTGGGGAAGCCAGTCGTCCCTGACGTATATTGCATGTTGATAACGTCGTCGGGCGAAAGCGACTCTTGCCGCAAACGCCGTTCTTCCTCGCTGACCAGCTCGGCCCGCGCGAGCAAATCTGCCCATAAAAACATCCCCGGCTGCCGCTCCTCGCCCAAGTAGATGACATTGCGCAAATGGGGAAGCCGCTTCGACTGGAGAGCGCCCGGCTCACACGTCTCCAGCTCGGGACAAATTTCCTTGATCATGTCGAGGTAGTTCGCATCCCGATACCCGTCGATGAGCAGCAGTGTCGTCGATTCAGACTGCCGCAGCAAATACTCCAGCTCATGGACGCGGTAGCTTGTATTCACCGTCACAAGCACTCCGCCCATCTTGGCCGTTCCAAACTGGGAAATCACCCATTCCGGCACATTTGTCGCCCAGATCGCGATGTTCTCCCCTTTTTGAATGCCGAGCGACATAAATCCCCTTGCCGCCTGATTGCACACTTCCTGAAACTCGGCAAACGAATAACGCAACGATCGTTCATGGTAGACTAGCGCTTCCTTATCCTGATAAAGTCTGGTTGTCTCATCCAGCAAGTTGCCAATCGTAATCATCCGCAGCATGCAAGCACCCCCAAAAACATTCAGACTATTCCATCTTTATCAACTAGGATTCGTTCTCTTCCATCATATTCCTTCCGAACAGAAAAAGAAAAGCGCCCTCATCGGAACGCTTTTCGCTTATTTCACCACAATTTTTTGCGTCGCTTCTACCTTGTATGGCAGATGGTTGCTGTAATTCAGCTCCACGCGGATTTCGTGCTCGCCTTTTGGCAGCTTTTTCAGCATGAACTCCGGATGGTAGATCATTCCTTTGGATTCTCCATCGAGGTACAGATGGGCGTGGCCTTTGCCAAACACCGGGGTTTGCCCAAGCTCGCTGCTCTCCTGAACGAACTCGAAGTTTTGCGTCAAAAGCGACACTTCTGCTGTCGTTCCGTCCACGGAAATATCCATGTTCAAAGACGGCTTGGCGGCATCGGTCGGCTGGCTCACCGGAGTGTTGGCCGTGGTAGTCGGCACACTCGTGTCACCTGGTCGATAGGAGTCAGAGACGTGCAACGGGTCTTTGACCAATAGCACGATTCCCGCCACCAAAACAACTACGAAGACGATCCCGCCCAAAATGAGATTGCGCATACTGATAATAAAGACCTTCATGTCTCTACTCTCCCTTTCGCAAGTGCTTGTCACTTATTTGTACATGCATATGCGAGAGCAAAGAGAGTTAGACGCAAAACTTTTCTAGCAATCAGCGGTAGTTGATAAATTGCACGTCGAGCGCCAAATCTGCCTTGCGGATCGCCTGAATGATCTGTTGCAGTTCATCCCGGCTTTTTCCGGTCACGCGGATTTGATCGTCCTGCACTTGCGTTTTCACCTTCAACCCTGCGTCTTTAATGATGCTGTTGATCTTTTTGGCGTTTTCCTTGTCAATTCCTTGCACCAGCTTCACGCGCTGCCGAACCGTCCCGCCCGCTGCCGGCTCCACTTTTTGATAGTCCAGGTTTTTGATCGGGACGTCGCGCTTGACCAGCTTGCCGAGCAAAATGTCTTTGACCTGGCCGAGCTTAAATTCGTCATCCGAGATGAGGACAAGCTCTTCCTTTTCCAATGAGATGCTGCTTTTGCTCCCTTTGAAATCAAAGCGATTCTCGATTTCCTTCAAAGCCGTCTGGATGGCGTTGTTCACTTCCGACAAGTCCACCTTGGATACGATGTCAAACGAGCTTTCTTTGCTCATTTTCTTTCCTCCTTTGAATGGGAAATAGTGCCCTAGATCGCCCGGACCAGGCCGCCGTCAACGAGAAACGATTGTCCGGTGACATAGCTGTTGGCTGGCGACGCCAAAAAAGTCACCGTGCGGGCAAATTCATCCGGGTGACCGTACCTGCCAAGCGGAATTTGCTGCTCCCAGTTTGCGCGGACTTCATCTGCCGTAACGCCTTTTGCACTCGCGCTTAGTCCGTCCAGTTGCTGCACGCGGTCTGTGGCGATTCGTCCCGGGCCGATTGTGTTAATCAAAATGCCGTCCGGCCCCAGCTCGGAAGACAACGTTTTCGCCAAGCCCAAAACGCCCGTGCGGAACGTGTTGGACAAAATCAAGTTTTCCAACGGCTGCTTGAACGAAGAAGAGGCAAAGTTGACGATGCGCCCAAACTGGTTGGCGCGCATATGCGGCAAAACGGCGCGGATCGCCCGGACATAGCTCAGCAAGTTCAGCTCAAAGGCGGAAATCCACTGCTCGTCCGTCAACTGGTCAAACTTGCCCGCGGCAGGCCCGCCTGAATTGTTGATTAAAATATCCACGCTGCCAAACTCGCTGACGGTCGCCTGCACAACCCGCTCGATATCTTCCGGCTTGGTCACATCGACGACCACGGCAAGCGGAGCTTTTCCTGTTGCCTGTTCAATCTCGGCGCGAACAGCTTCCAGAGCGCCTTCGTCTCTGCCGCAAATCGTTACGTTTGCTCCCTCGTGAGCGAGGCAAAGCGCTGTCGCTTTTCCCAGCCCTTTTGTCGACGCAAGCACAAGAGCTGTCTTACCCTTCAGTTGCAGATCCATAGTCAGACTCCTTTCGCGGTGCGTATGTATCTTCCTTAGTTTCTATTCTACAGAACTTTCTGACGAACGAAAAGCAAAGAGAAGGGGCAAAAGCACACCTTCCCTTCTCTTCTTTTCGCTATCGTATTGGAACGCACTTCGTTGATCAGATGTGCCCCGCTTGCTTGCGGCAGGCGAAGCAGTCTGACTGCATCGTGCTACAGCTCGGTTTTGGAAACCTCGTTGTTTTTGTTTTGTTTCGCCAAACGCTTGGCTTCCCGTTTCGCTTGACGCGCTGCCTTGCGAGCCAGGCGTTTTTCTTTTGCCCCTTCGAACAAAGAGTACAGCACAGGCACGAGGATCAAGGTAACCATCGTATGGAAAATCAAGCCGGCAATAACGGCTGTCGCAAGCGGAGCTTCCATGTCGGAGCCTTCCGCCATTGCCAATCCCATCGGCAGCATCCCCAGGATTGCTGTCAGCTTCGTCATGATAACCGGACGCACGCGGTCTTTCGTTCCTTGCACGATCGCTTCTGCCGTAGCCATGCCGCGACCGCGCAGCAGGTTGATCCGGTCGATCAGCAAGATCGCGTTGGAGACCACGATACCGACCAGCATGATAATCCCGATCATCGCCATCTCGCCAAACGTTCGTTGCGTGAGCACGAAGCCAAGTACCACGCCAACCAGTGCCATCGGAATTGTCAGCATAATGATGAACGGCTGCGACAGTCGGCCGAACTGGGCGACCATGATGACATAGATCAGCGCAAGAACGCCGAGGAAAACAAGAATCCCTTGTGTCATGTTGGCGCTTTGTTCTTTCAACTGGCCGGCAATTTCCACTTTGTATCCCTCAGGAATGACCATGCCCGGCAGCTTCTCGTTGATTTCACGTCCAACCGTACCCAAATCGCTTCCCAACAGCTCTGCGGACACACTGATGATCCGTTCGCCTTTTTGATGTGTAAGCGTAATCGGCGATTTGCTGTAGACCCAATCTACGAGGTCAGCAAGCGGCACTTGTGCCCCTTTCTCGGATGTTACCGTAATCCCCTTGAGCTGCTCTGGATGCTTCAGCCAGTTGTCCGGCATTTTGGCGACCACATCCACATCGATGCCATCTTTTGTGATGGACGTAATGTGCTGGTTGCCAATCAGAACGCTCAGTTGCTGGAGCAAGGAGCGATGGTCAACGTTCAGTCTGGCCAGTGCATCTTGCTTCGGAATCAGCGTTACTTTTTCTTTTCCTTCTTTGAAATCGTTGCGAATATTCGTTACGCCATTGATCGTGGACAGCATGCCCTCAAGCTCCGTGGCGATCTTGCGCATTTGCTCCATATCGTCCCCGGTGATGTTAAGCTGAACCGGGGCTGATCCACCTTGTTGTCCGAAAGACATGGAGATGGACTCAATGCCTGGGATCGCATTCAGGCGCTCGTTGATATCAGCCGTCAAAGCTTCCTTGGTACGATTGCGTTGCGACTTCGGCACGAGTGAGATGAAGATGTCCGAATCACTTTTGGACGCTATGAAGAAGACGTCTTTTACTTCGGGAATGCCCCGCAGTGCTTCTTCTCCGACCACCGCAGCTTTTTGCGTGCGTTCCAGCGTTGAACCCGTCGGCATCTTCAGCGTGGCAAAAATAAAGTTTTCGTTCGGATCGAGTCCGTTCCCCATCTTCACAAAAGGGGTAAGGAAAGTTACGGCGACAAGCATGAGCACCGCCACGATAATCGTCTTGACCCGGTGGCGCAAAGCCATATTCAACAGCCCGTTGAACAACCGATTGACAGCGTGTTCTTTTCCTTCGCCCTCCAGCGAGACCTTTTTATCTTTCTGCAAAAAGCGATCGGAAAACACAGGTACGAAAAAGAACGCGGCAATGGTCGAAGCGATGATGGCAGCCGATACGGTAAAGGCAATCGTCGCCATGATCGGTTTGAGCCAATCGGCAAAGTTTGCAAAAACGAGCGGCAAAAATACGACGATGATCGTAAGCTGCGAAGTAAATACAGGCGTCAGTACCTCTTTCGTTCCTTTGATGATCGCCTGTTTCAGCTGCTCGCCTTTTTCACGGAAATGATAGATGCTCTCCAGTACGACGATCGCGGCGTCGACAATCAAGCCGACCGACAAGCTCATCGAGAGCAAGCTGACCATGTCGATGTTGTAGCCAGCCATTTTCATGGCGATAAAGGTCATGAGAGCTGACAATGGCAATGTCGTTGCGATGACGAGCGTCACCCTCCAGTTGCGCAAGAACACAAACAGGATGATGATCGCCAATGCCCCACCAATGGCCACATCGCGGCTGAGGTTCGATACCGCATGCTCGATGAAGGAAGCAGCCTCAAACATGACTTTTATTTGATATTTTCCATCGGCTTCCGTATTGATCTGCTTGATGAGTTGCTCGACATTGCGCTGGGTAGTAATCAGATCGTAACCGTCTGAGCGCGACACGCTAAGGTGTACGAATACCATGCCATCAGTCAGCGCTACCGAGTCCTTCACTTTTCCGCGCATGTCTTCCACAGTCGCCAATTGCTCCAGCGTGACGGTTCCGTTCGGTGTGTTGATCGGCAGCACGTTCATTTCCTGTACAGAATGGAAGCTGTTGTCGATCATGATGACCGTGTCAAAGCCTGTGTTTTCGAGCGTGCCGATCGCTTGCTTCCAGTTCGTTTCCTGTAGCTGGGAAACAACCTCGGATGGCGTTGTGCGGTAGGCGTTCAGTCTCTCAGGGCGCAAAGTGATCGCGATTTTGTTCTCAAAGCTGCGATCTGATACAGACACTTCTTTTACGCCTGGCACTTCTTCGATCCGGTCTTTGAGCGTTGTTTTTGCCAGGCTCAGCATCGCTTTCGGATCGGCTCCCACAAGCGCGTAGTCGATCATTTGATCGTCCCCGAAGCTGTTCTGGGTTACGCTGACCGTGTCAATCGCTTTCGGGAAGCCGTTGCGCAGCCGGTTAACGGTATTTTGCACATCTTGCTTAACTTGTTCCCCTTTGCCTTCCAAGGCGATAATCGTAATATTGGCGTAACCTGTACCTGTAGTAGAAGAGTATTCTTTAATGTTTGCAATTGACTTGATATTTTGCTCGATGTTCTTCGTTACCTTCTCTTCCATCTCTTCCGGGGGAAGTGCCCCACCCGATACATTGACGAAGATCGATGGGAAGTTTGTTTTCGGAAGCAGCTCGACATTGAAGCTGAACAGCGAGCCCAAGCCAGCAAGCACGAGCAAAAAGGTAAACAAGTACACAATCAGGCGTCGTTTCAGCAAAAAGAGAATCAACTTTTCCATGCTACTATTCTCCCTTCGCCTCTACTTTTTGCCCCTCGACGTAGAAAGTAATGCCGCTGCGCAAAAGCTGGTCGCCTTCTTTGACGCCCGAGAGAATCTCGATTTGATCGTCGACGATCTGTCCGGTCTTCACTTCCTTCTTCACAGTAAGGCCATCTTCCACCGCCATGACATAGTGCTCTGTAGAGTTAACTCCGACACTTTCCAGCGGCACCAAAAATCCGTTCACTTTGCGCGGAGCCTCAATCGTTGCAGCCATTCCGCCGCGCCAGAATCCATCTGCATTCGGAATCGTTACTTCCACCCGATACTTGCCTGTTTCCTTGCTCACGACCGGGGAGACAAAAGTAATCGTTCCCTGGCTTTGTTTGCCGTCATCGGATACAGCCTGCACCTTCGTTTTTTCCTGGAATTGACTGATGAGATCATTGGTAATATCAAGAGTGACTTTCACTTCGCTCAAGTCCACCAGATGAATGATTTGATCGCCTGGCGAAGCCTGTTCGCCTGTTTGTTTGTATACATCCACGACCGTTCCGGCAAAAGGAGCATGAATTTTCGCATCATCCAGACTCTTTTTCGCCCGCTCAACCTGTCCGGCTGCCGATTTGATCGATGCGTTGGCCATGGCGATGTCCTCTGGCTGCGCACCGCGTTGCAATTCGGTGAGGGACAGTTGTGCGTCTCGCGCAGAAATTTCCGCTTGAGTCAGGGCGCGTTTCAAGTCATTTATTTCGGTCTGTGAAATAGCTCCGCCAGCAAACAGCTTTTCGCCTGCTGTCAGGTCCTGCTTTGCTTTTTCCAGACGGCTTTGGGCACTTTGCACTTGCAGTCGTTGCTGTTCAATCGCCTCGGCAGTTGCTCCCTTCAATGCTTTGTTTTTGCGCGCCGCTGCCTCTTCCACCTGGCTTGCAGCTGCTTCTACTTCCTTTTGGTAGTAACGCGAGTCAAGCGTTGCCAACAACTGGCCTTGCGCGATCTTCATCCCTTTGCTTACCGGGATGGATGAAATCGTTCCTCCCGTTCCAAAAGGCAGTACGGCGTCACGCTTTGCCTCTACCATTCCGGTAACACGCAGCACGACTGGCTGTGCAGCTTTTTGAACCGTAACCACTTCAACGACTTTCGCTTTTGCCTCAGCCTGCGTTGGAGGCTCTGGTGCTGGGCCTCCGCAACCAGCCGTAACCAGCAATAGAGAGGCCATGATGATCGATGCCCGTTTTTTCACAATGATTCCTCCAAATTTTCACAATCTGTTCCCCTTGCGTAATTGTGCCAGTTTTTACCTTCGCTGCAAAACAGTCAGCGGTTGGAATTTCGTCTCCGTCCCAAGGCGGAGGAGGACATAATCCCTACCAGTTTCATAAGTATATACGAACAACACAGAAGACCGTTACCGTTTTTTGGGCTTTCAGCAGAAAAAATCTAAAACAGGAAAAAGCAGCCAAGTAGAATTACTTGACTGCTTTTTTAGCATCGCTTTACTTCTCGTTTAAGAGCTGCTCCATTTCGTCCAGCAACTCTTTGAAAACACTCAACGCTTCTGCAACCGGGGCGGGAGAGGTCATGTCGACGCCCGCCTTTTTCAGCAGGTTGAGCGGATAGTCGGAGCTGCCGCCCTTGAGGAACTCCAAGTAGCGGTCAACAGCTGGCTGTCCTTCCTCCAAAATCTGCTTGGACAAGGAAGTCGCCGCCGAGAAGCCCGTGGCGTACTTGTAGACATAAAAATTGCGATAGAAGTGAGGAATGCGCGCCCACTCCAAATCTACTTCTTTATCTACAACCATGTCTGGTCCATGGTAAGCGACGTTCAGCTCACGGTAGATCGCACTGAGCGAGTCGGCTGTCAGCGGTTCGCCCTGCTCTTCTTTGGCATGGACGATTTTCTCGAACTCGGCGAACATCGTCTGACGGAAAACCGTGCCGCGGAATTGCTCCAGATAGTAGTTGATCAAGTACAGACGCTGCTTCTTGTCTGTCGTGGTCTTGAGCAGGTGGTGCATCAGCAGGGCTTCGTTGAGCGTGGAAGCTACTTCCGCCACGAAAATCTTGTAATCGGCATACGTATATGGCTGGGCCTGATTGGAGTGGTAGCTGTGCAGGGCATGCCCCATTTCGTGGGCCAGCGTAAACATGTTGTTCACGTTGTCCTGGTAGTTCATGAGCACGTACGGATGGGTCGTGAATGCTCCCCATGAGTACGCCCCGCTCGTCTTGCCTTCGTTTTCATGCACGTCGATCCAGCCGTTGGAGAAGCCTTCCGCCAGCACGCGACCGTACTCCTCGCCGAGCGGATGGAGCGCCTCCTTGATCGTTGCGACCGCCTGATCGTACGGGATTTTCATGTCTACCTCGGGCACGATCGGCACGTACAAATCGTACATGTGCAGCTCGTCGACCCCGAGCAGTTTTTTGCGCAGCGCGATGTATTTGTGCATCAGCGGCAAGTGCTCGTGAATCGTCGAAATCAGGTTGTCGTACACAGACAAGTCCACGTTGTCCGCGAACAGGGCCGCATACAAGGCGGACGGATATTTGCGCGTCCGGGCGTAAAACACATCGCCCTTGATCGCCGAGGTCAGCGATGCGGCAATCGTATTGCGAAACTTGCCGTACGTAGTGTACAGCGCTTCAAAAGCTTCCTTGCGCACGCGTCTGTCCTTGCTCTCCATGAACTGCGTGTAGCGACCTTTTGTCAGTTCGACTTCTTCGCCGTTTTCGTCCGTAATCATCGGGAACTTCATGTCGGCGTTGTTCAGCATGCCAAAAATTTTCGAAGGAGCCGAAGCCAGTTCGCTCATGTTCGCCAGGAGCGCCTCTTCCTCCGAGGAAAGCGTATGCGGCTTGAAGCGCGTAATCTCGTCCAGCAAAATCCGGTAGTGCGCCAAACCTTCTGTGTCGTTGATCCACGCTTCCAACTTGTCCGTCGGGATGGTCAAAATCTCCGGCTGTATGTAAGCGAGCGCACCGTATACTTGCGTGCTCAGGCTGGTAGCACGATCAGTCAGTCCCTGGTACGTGCTGTTTGCGTTATCCTCGTCACGGCGCATGCGAGCGTAGACGTACACCGTATCGAGCGTCTTCGTCAGCTCGTCCTGAAGCGTCAATGCTGCGAGCAGCTGCTCCCCGGACTGGGCCAGCGTCCCTTTCAAGGCAGCAACTTGCTCGGTGAGTTGTTTCGCCTTTTGCACATCTTTTTCCCAATCCGCGTCGGTTGGGTAAATATCCTCCAACCGCCATTTGTATTCAGCGGGGACGTCACTGCGTTTTGGCAGTGTTTTGCTTTTGTTCACCGTGATCACTCCCTCGTAATTTGCGCTAGATGGTCAAATCATCCATATGTGACTATCCTACCGTATTATGCCAACTTGTTCAAATCATTAGCCTGCACTTGCGCCAAGTTGCCAGCCAAAAGAAAAAAGCTGAGCTTTCCCAAGGAAAAGTCAGCTTTTTCCTACCCCGATATACGTAAAGCCTGCTTGCTTGACGGTCTGGGCAGGCCAGGCGTTGCGTCCGTCGAGCAGCACGGGCTGAGCCATGCTCTGGCGGATTCGCTCCCAATCTAGCTGCACGCACTCTTTCCACTCGGTGACCAAAAGCGCAGCATCGGCGCCCGCTAACGCTTCTTCGGCTGTCTTCGTATAGGTCACATTCGGAAAAGATTGCTTCACAGCGTCTTCGGCAACCGGATCATAGGCAAAGACGGCAGCTCCCTGCTCTGTCAGCTCATGCAAAATGGAAAGAGACGGAGCCTCCCGGATGTCGTCCGTATCCGGTTTGAACGCCAGCCCCAGTACGGCAATCCGTTTGCCGCGACAATCCGGCACGAGCTTTTGCAACTGCTGCAAAAACCACACGGGCTGTGTGGCGTTGACCTCCCGTACTTTTTCCAGAATCGAAAGCGAGATGCCGTTCTGGGCTGCCAGTTGCAGCAAAGCGATCGTGTCTTTCGGAAAACAGGAGCCGCCGTAGCCGACACCCGCCCGCAAAAATTCCGGGCCAATCCTGCTGTCGAGCCCCATCCCGTGCGCGATCGTGGCGATATCTGTACCCAGTGCCGTGCTCAGTCTCGCCAGCTCATTCATGAACGAGATGCGTGTCGCCAAAAAGGCGTTGGAAGCGTACTTGATCAGCTCCGCATTCGCCCTGGTCGTCACCACGCGCGGGGCATTCACGCCTTTGTACAGTTGTTCCATCACTTCCCCCGTCGACGGATCGCTCACGCCGATGACAATTCGCGAAGGCTCGATGGCATCCAGCAAGGCGCTCCCTTCCCGCAAAAACTCCGGGTTGGACGCGACAGACAGTTCCTGGCAGCCGTCAAGCAGGTCGGCCACTTTGTCTCCGGTCCCTACTGGCACCGTACTTTTGATCACCACAACCCGTTTTTGCAAAGCTGAGTTGTGCACTTCTTTGATCGCTGCTACCGCGCTGTACAAGTAAGTCAAATCAGCGGTTCCGTCATCCGCTTCGGGAGTCCCTACGCAGACGAAAAAAACATCCGCGTCTTTCGCTTCCGACAGCTGCGTGGAAAAAGCCAGGGTACCTGCTGCAAGCACTTGTCGCAGCGCTTCCTCCAATCCCGGCTCATAGATCGGAGAGATGCCTTGCCGCAATTTGACAATCTTCGCTTCGACAAGATCAATCCCGATCACATGATGGCCGTTCATGGCAAGGGAAACGGCAGTCGTCAAACCTACATAGCCGGTACCGATCACGGCAACTTTCATTGCTTCACCTCATCATTTTTTCATCACGCGCAAATACAGTTCTTCCAGCTTCAGTCGCTGTTTGGAAACATCGTGGTTTTTCTCCACCTTCATCCTGGCTCGGGCGGTCATTTCCGGCCACTCGTGCTCGGAGGCGAGGACATGGTTGATCATTCTGCCGAGCTTCGCAGGCGAACGCTCCGGCACGAGATAGCCCGACTCTCCGTGCTCGATCAGCTCGGGAATCCCGGAATGGTAGGTGGAAACAACCGGGCGGCCGGAAGCCATCGCTTCCATCAGCACGTTCGGAATCCCTTCCTGGTCGCCGTTGCGAGCCGTTTTGCAGGCGATGACAAACAAGTGGCATCTCGCCAGTTCGCGCTGCACGTCCTGATGCGGCAAGGCTCCCTTGAGCACGACTTGCTTGCCCAGCTTGTATTTTTTGATCATGCGCCGCAGTTTTTTCTTTTCGTCGCCATCCCCGACGATGATCAGCTTGGCTCGCGGATGCTTTTCGTGCACTTGCACAAACGCCTTGATCAATGTGTCCATGCCTTTCTTCTCCGTCAGGCGGCCGACGCTGAGCAGGCGATACTCGCCGTTCTGAACAGGCTGCGGTGGCAGCATCGGGAATTTGCGCAAGTCGATCCCCGAGCGAATCAGTGTGATTTTGTCACCCGAACAGCCCAGGCGGATCAGACGCTTTTTCATATGGTTGCTGACGACCGTAAACGCCTTGCCCTTTTTGAACAGGCGCTTGAGCGAACGACGATAGCCCGGATTTTCCCGTACGCGCTTGGTCGCATCGAAGCCGTGAAAAGAAGTGATCAGCGGCAACCCCGCTTTTCGCGCGTAGGGAAGAAGCTCCAGGCCAGCGGGACCAAAGCGGGCATGCAAGCATTTGATTTTTTTGCGCTTCATCCACCCGGAGAGTCCTGCCATGGAATTTCGCACATAGACAGGCGCATACGGGAACTGTTTGCGATTGAACGGCCGCTGCCTGGTCAAGACGACAGGTTTGACTCTCTGATGTCCAAGCAGCTGCTCGTAGATGAAGGTTTCACTTCTGGGCAGAAATTTTCTCCGATAGACGAGGACCCGATGCATGCAACTGGCCTCCTATTTTCGAGTTTTAGCTCCTCAGTTGGAAACGCATATCCGCCAACTGTCGGCGCAGCCCTTCTTCCAGGGAAACTTGCGGACGATAGCCCAACCGTTGCTCGGCAAGCCGTATATCTGCGCAAGTCCGCTGCGAATCACCGGCCGGACCAGGCTGAAACCGGATGTTGGGCGTCGTGTTCAAGAGCGTGCCCATGATGGTAAGGACATCGATCAGCTTGATTTCGCGGTTGCCGCCTACATTGAAAATCTCGCCGGGCGCAGCGTGGCGGCCAGCGAGTATGTTCGCCTCTACTGCATCGGTTACGTAGGTGAAGTCCCGCGATTGCTGGCCATCTCCATAAATGACGACAGGATCTCCCTTCATCATCTGCCGGAAAAAGCGGTGAAACGCCATATCCGGCCGCTGCCTCGGGCCGTATACGGTAAAGTAGCGCAACATCGTAATCGGCAAACCGAACGCTTTCACATAGACGGAACAAACCTGCTCCATCGCTTCCTTCGTCACCCCATAAGGCGATACGGGACGCAGCGGAGCGGATTCGTCCGTCAGCGTCCCTTGCATCGTTCCGTATACAGATGAGGAGGAAGAGACTACGATGACAGGCGGTTTCGGTCTTTGCAGGCATGCCTCCAGCAGCAGTTGGGTCGCCAAAATATTGTGGCTGACGTACTCGGAGAATGCCTTGCCCCAGCTGTTCCGCACGCCGGGCAGCGCAGCCAGGTGATAGACGACATCGACTTGGTCCAACCAATCGTTCCAACGCTCTGCCTGCAACATGGTTGAATGAAAAGTAAAGGCGGGATGGCTTCCGATCTCAGCGAGATTGCGAAGCTTGGCAGCAACGTCGTAGTTGTCGACGAAGCCATCGATGCCGATCACTGTCACCCCGTCATTTAGCAAGCGCTGAGTCAAATGTGACCCGATAAAACCAGCACAACCGGTGACAAGCGCTTTTGTCATCGCTTCCGCCGCCTCACTTTCTTCAACCTTTTGATCACGAGATATCCGTCCTTGTAGCCGTAGACAGCTTTGTACTTTTTGCCCCAACGCTTGAGGTAGTATTTGAACGTCTTTTTGCGCAAATGATTCCGTCTGCGCTTCATTTTATTGTCGGTCAGCTGCCCTCTGTGTTTCGTCCGGTTGTACAGCTTCTTGTTAATAAAGCGGACGCGGTATTTTTCGATCAGCCGCAAAATGATGCGGCGATCTTCCATGATGCGGCCTTCGTATTTGTCAGAGGTGTCCCAGCCCCCTACTTCGTGAAGCGCTTCGACCCGGTAGCAGCGCGGCGCGACCATCCAGCGATTGTATTTCAAAAATTGGTATTTGTTGCGAAAATGCTTGTGCTTGACGAGAAACGGATTGTAATACTTCCCGCGCCGCACGCGCCAAATTTTCACGTTCCCGTAGTAAAGCGCGGTGCTTTTCTTGCTTTTGCGAATGTACCTTTTGATGACCGCCAGCGTCCGTTTGGGCAGCCAATCGTCCGAATCCAGCTGCAACAAGTACGGAGTATCAACCATCGACAAAGCCTGATTCATCACTTTGCCGATGCCTGAGTTTTTCTCCATCCGGTAGTACATGATGTTGGGATGGTACAAATACTTTTCGACCTTTTTGCGCGTCTTGTCAGTCGATGCATCATCGATAATCAGCAGCTTCCAGTCTTTTGACGTCTGCTTCAAGACGCTGTTGATTGCTTTGCGGATGAATTTGGCACGATTGTACGTCGGGATGACCACAGTAAAAGTTGGGTTCATGTGTCCTCCCTCTTCACAGCTGGAATGCGAATCGATGACTTGTCGCTCAAAATAAAGACCCCGCTCGTATCCGTTGACTGCCCGACCAGATGGGAGGAACGCCCGAATACACTGTCCGTAATGCTCCAAGCGACATCCATAAGCGAACTGTTTTCCAACATAATACTATTTTCGATATGGGCGCAATTTTGCAGATGTACCCCGTTTTGGATCGATACGTACGGTCCCAATCGGCAGTTTTCGATATGACAGCCCTCGCCGATCAACACAGGCCCGACGATCTCGCAATTTGTGACGATTGACCCTTCGCCAACCCGATGAGTGTTGCCCAAATCTTTTGCCAGCATCCAGCGGTTGGCCTCCAGCCAACGGTCAATCGTTCCGACATCTGAATACTTGCCGCTTGTAAGGGCGTGCGCGATATGGAAACCGCGGTCAATCATGGACTGGATCGCATCCGTGATCTCGTATTCACCACGGGCGGATGGCTGTAGTGTAGCAATCGACTCAAAAATGGGTGGGGTAAACAGGTATGCGCCAATGACAGCCAGATTACTCTTCGGCTGGCGGGGTTTTTCCTCGACCGAGACCAGACGCCCTTCCTGTACTTCGGCAATCCCATAATCCTGTGGTCTCTCCACTTCACTTAGCATCACAGCACCGTCTGAATTATCACTGGTAAACGCACGCATGAGCCCGTGCAGCGAATCCATCAACAAGTTGTCACCAAGTAACAAAATAAACGGTTCGTCTTGCAAGAACGGTTGCGCTAAATGGACAGCATGTGCGATTCCAAGCGGCACCTCCTGCTCGATAAAAGTAATGGTAGCCCCAAATTGACTACCATTGCCCACCAAAGGAGGAATCTGCACTTGGGAAGGGTGTATGACAATTCCAATCTCTTGCACACCCACTTCACGCAGTTTGCTGATGCAGTAGTGTAATACCGGATGATTGGCCACAGGGAGGAGGGTTTTTGGTTGCGAATAGGAGAACGGGTGCAGTCGCGTACCACGTCCAGCACACAAGATTAACCCTTTCACAAGTATCACTCCCCAGTTGTGCTCTGCGATACTTATAAGGTATGCGTCTCGTGATATCTGGACAGGGCAGACGTCCATTCTCCTTGAAGAAAGGGCATAAACCTAGCGATGCCCGAAAAAAAGTTATCCGGTTTTGAGGAGCGGAAGCTTTTCTTTTTGGCGCTTTCCGACTGCATTCTCAAAGACGCGCAGGTAGCCTTGCGCCGTCGCGTACCAGGAAAACTGCTTGGCACGCAGCAGCGCCTGTTTCCCCATTTCCGTCCGAACATAGGGCGCGCTCCACAAAAGCTCCCAAACCGCTGGCAATTCTTTTTCCCAATCTTTGGGAGGAATCAAGAAGCCGCTGCCCTGATGGGTGACAACCTCTTTGATCCCGCCGCGCGTCGTGGAAATCACTGGCTTGCTCGAAGCCATCGCCTCCAGATTGACGCGGCAAAATGCCTCTTTCCAAATCGACGGAGTCGCTACCACGTCGCCAATCTGATAGTAAAGCGGCATTTGGGCACTGGGGACAAAATTGACGAAGCGGACTTTGTCACCGAGCGGTTTCGCCAGCCTTTTCAGTTCCCGCACATACGGATTCAGGCGATTGCTGCCGTAGCCTGTGCCTCCGACGATGACCAGCCGTGCGCGTGGGTCTTGCTTGCTGACCTGGTGAAACGCTTTGATCAGAATATGGACGCCTTTGCCGCGCATCAGCCTGCCCGCGTAAAAAAGCACGCGGTCATCCGGCGACAAACCGACTTGCTTGCGCAGCTTTTTGATCGTGTAATGCAGCTTTGCCACCTGGTAAGGCGACACATCCACTCCGAGATGAACCGCATGAATTTTTTCCGCGGGAATTTTGCATGACTTGATAAAATGTTGCCGCAAAAATTCGCTGTTCGTAATAAAGCCGGACGCCAGGCGAACGACACGCTTCATTTTTTCCTTGCTGATCATGCCCGGCGATCCGTACACATGGGAATGCATATTGACAAAGACCGGAATCTTTGGAAAATGCCTCTTGAGCTGCAACACGTAAATCGGCCGATTTTCCACCAAAATGACATCCGGCTTGTGCTTGCGGATATGCTTGATGATCTTTCGCAAATAAGGACCTGGGCCATCGTAGGAAAAACGGATGAACTCGCGGTTTTCCTCTACCGTCGACTTGGGGTAAGTCGCGCAGCGCCGGGTGTAGATCGTCACTTTGTGCTCGGGATCGATCATTTTGGTCACTTCGTCGATATCGTGCTCCACCGAGCTTCCTTTGACGGGTGGTACGGAAAATGGCCCCGGGCTAATTATGGCGATGTTCATTCCGCTCGCTCTCCCACTCCTTTTTCAAGGACAGAACCACCTGATACAGATGCTGTCTCTCTTTGGACTGTTCCTCCTCTGCCTTTTTCCAGCGTTTTTCCCATGCCGCAAGCGATTCCTTCAGTGCTGCCACTTCCTGCTCCAGCTTTTCCAGCTGTTCGCTCGTCGCCACGTCGGTTTCTCGCATAATAATTTCGAATGTAGGCTCAAGCACCAGTTGTTTTTCCTCATCCGGCTTTTCGTCTGCCGGCTGTTTTGGAACTTGCTCGATCACGGCCTCCTGGGCTTTTTCCACGGGTTTCACAATCGAGATGCGCTCCACCGCTTCATCGACGACAAAATGCCCCGAAAAAACGCCTGGTGTTACCCAGTGGGGCAAATCCCCTTTTTTCCGCTTTTCCATAAGCCTTCCCTCCTGCAACGTGCTTCTACGTAATATGCTATGACAAACGCGGAAAATGGGTACGTGTACAAAGGAGACAGACAATAGAAAAAACCGCTTTGATTGGTAGCATCAAAGCGGCTGTCGATAATCTTTGGACTGATTTTGGCGGCGAAAATTCAAACTGTACAAGCGGGCTTGCTCTACCGTGGTAATTTGCTGCTTTTGCCACTCCAAAAGGATTCTGTCGATGTAGCGAATATGAAGCTTGCCTACCGTTGCGGCCTCACGCAATGCTGTTAGGATCAGCTCTTCCTGGTAACCGTCCTGCTCTGTCCACATGTGGATACTCTCCAACTCAAAAGGAGACAAAGGTCGACCAAACGCCTGCTCAAAACGGGAATAAATCGCAACCGGCTCTGCATCCAATGTCGCAGCAGCCTCCATGAACGGCTCCATCATCCGCGGATCAGCTTGCTGCTCGCGCCAGGTCTGATACAGCTTTTTATACAAAGGAGTCAAATTGTACTGCTCATGGCGCATTCCCGTCTGCGGATCGATAAATTCGTCAATGCTGATCCAGTCTTCCTTCAGCAGCTTTTGCAGCGATTGGATCAATCTCATGCTGGACATGGACATGCGCTCCTCCAGCTCGGTCAAGGTCGGAAAGCGATTCCCTTCCTGCTGAAAAGAAAGCAGATGAATGAGCAGCATCATTTCGTCGTCTGCCAGAGACATTCGTTTGTACATCTTTAGAAGAAGGTTGGAGACGGATGTTGCACCTTCTTGCAACAATTGCAATATATGGGAATCCATAACGCATGTTCACCTCTGGGTTGGATTAACAAGGAAGTGCGTAAAACGCGCTGTCACACAATAGGAACACCCTGCTGCCCTCTCGCAACAGGGTGTATGAGAAACACGAACTTACGGATAGAGACGATAGAGCATACGCGGGAACGGAATCGTTTCACGCACGTGATCCAGACCGCAAATCCAGGCGACTGTCCGCTCAAGCCCCAGACCGAAGCCGGAGTGAGGAACGGTTCCGTATTTGCGCAGGTCCAAGTACCAGCGATACGCTTCCTCGGACAGCTCGTGCTCGGCGAACCGTTTTTCCAACAGCTCCGGATCGTCGATGCGCTGGCTGCCGCCGATGATTTCGCCATAGCCTTCCGGCGCGATCATGTCTGCGCACAGCACTACTTCCGGACGCTCAGGATGCGGCTTCATGTAGAATGCCTTGATCTCGGTCGGATAGTGCGTGATGAACACAGGCTTGTCGAAATGGTCCGCAATCAATGTCTCGTCTGGCGCTCCGAAATCGTCGCCCCACTTGATCTCGCTGCCTTTTTCCTGCAACAGCTTGATCGCATCGTCATACGTGATGCGCGGGAAAGAACCCGTTACGTTTTGCAGTTTGGTTGTATCGCGCTCCAGCGTTTTCAGTTCGCGCTGGCAGTTTTTCAGGACGGATTGCACCACATGGGACACAAAAGCTTCCTGAATGCGCAAGTTTTCCTCGTGATCGACGAAAGCCATCTCCGGCTCGATCATCCAAAACTCGATCAAGTGACGACGCGTTTTCGATTTCTCTGCACGGAAGGTCGGACCGAAGGAATAAACGCGCCCCAATGCCATTGCGGCCGCTTCCATATAGAGCTGACCGGATTGGGACAAATACGCGTCTTCATCAAAATATTTGGTATGGAACAGGTTCGTTGTTCCTTCTGCTGAAGTCGGTGTCAGGATTGGCGGGTCTACTTTCACAAATCCGTTTTCATGGAAATACTCGTATACAGCGCGAATCACTTCGGAACGAATCGCCATAACCGCACGCTGGCGCGGAGTGCGCAGCCACAGGTGGCGATGATCCATCAGGAAGTCTACACCGTGCTCCTTCAGGGAGATCGGATATTCCTGGGCGATCTGAATGATGTCAACGCCTGTTACCGTCAGTTCGTAACCGCTTGGTGCACGATCATCTGCGCGAACGACGCCGGTTATGTATAAAGAGCTTTCCTGAGTCAGTTGGGATGCATTTTCCCAAACGTTTTCCGCTACTTCTGCTTTCACTACTACGCCCTGAATGAAGCCGGACCCGTCGCGAAGCTGCAGAAATTGAATTTTCCCGCTGCTGCGCTTGTTGTACAGCCAGCATCCAATGCGTACTTCTTGTCCAACATGCTGCCCTACTTGGGCAATCGTCGTCAACATCGAATAATTCCCTCCATTTACCATGCCACACAACAGACTAAGTGTACCCAACAATTATACTATTGGGGACAGGCAAATTCAATCAAAGACTCCCTTGAACGGATGGTTACCATAATATAATTATGTTAACAAAAAGCGAGGAAGCCGACTGCACTTCCCACCAACGGCCCCTCGCTTCTTGTTTCTCATTGCTCAGGAACGCAAATCGTCCTCATCACGGAATGTTTCATGCTCATCCGCTGCTTTTTCCTCGCCGGCATCTTCATCTGCTTCGTACTCGCCCTCTTCCCATTCTTCCCCCAAGTCGTCATCCTCTTGCTGCTCATGATGCAGGGCTGTCACCTCGTCATGCACCTGCTCGCCTTTTTCGCCAATGGCGATCCACTGCAAAACGCCGCTGTCTTCCTGCCCGGTTTCCTGACGAAAAACGGTAAGCACAGCCGAGGTGCGTTTGGTGTATTTGAGCGACACGGACACCCCGACCTGATTCGTCATCGCAACCAGGCAATAATGGACGTCTGCATAGGGAGTGGGCAAGCGGACCGTGACGTCTGCCGTCTGGCTTTGCGCCGGGATGCGGAATGGGACAAAGCCAAACTGCTGAAGCGTCGTGCCCAGCTGAACATTCGTCTCAACCGTTTGAAAAGCCAGCTTCTCCCGCGTAATCGACTTGTCGGCCAGATGCTCTGCCGTGACGGTTCTCGGCGCTATTTTCGCTCCGCTAACGGCATGATCGGCCAGCTTTTCTTCCGTTACCGTATTTGTTTGCAGATGCTGACTTTCGATGGAGTTGACGGCAAGATGCTCGCCCGTGAGTGTTCCCTTGACGAGATGGTCACCGCTCAAGCTGCTCTTTTCCACATGTATGCCTGTAATCGCATGCATTTCGAGCTTGCTTCCGTCGACAGCGTGATCCGCCAGTTTTTCGCGTGTGACGCTATTCTCTTGCAGCTTTTCTTTGGAGATGGACTTGGGCTGGATATGTTCGTGCTGCACGGATTGATTGGCAAGATGCTGGGCGGTCACTGCTTTTTCGCCGATTTTTTCGCCAGTGACGGCTCCTTTGCCCAAGTGCCTTGTCTTGATGGCCTCTGTCGCCAGCTTGGGAGACGTAACCGCCGAATCGGCCAGTTTATTTGCGGTAATGCTCAAATCCGTCACTTTGTCGGTCGAAACAGACTCGGGAGCGAGTTTTGACGTCGTCACTACATGATCGTGCAAATGCTGCGTCTGGATCGCATATTCCCGCAGATGACTGCTGCCGATGACGCGTTCACCGATATGCTGCTCCTCGATTGAGCGCCGCGCGATTTTCTCCGCACGAACAGCCCCGTCAGCCAAATGCCTGCTGTTGACGCTCTCCTCCACCAATTGCTGCTCGCCTACGCTGCGATTGGCCAATTTGTCGAGCGTGACGGCTTTGTCTGCCAGCTTGGCTGCCGTGACCTGTTGCTCCCCGATTTTTCTGGTCGTGACGAGTCCATCTTGAAGATGCGTCGTTTGAATGCTGCTTGCTTGCACGTGGACGCTTGCGATCGACTCTTTTGCCACTTTTTCCGAAGTGACGCTGGCGTGATCCAGATGTTCGGTGAGGACGGCGTAAGGACTGATTTTATCGCTTGTGACCGCTTCCGGCTGCAAATGCTGGCTGTAAATGGAATGAAAAGCGATGTGCTGATCCGTGACGCAGCCCGCCGAAAGATGCCCGCCGTCTACGCTGTTCTCCGCCAGATGATGATGCAAAATCGCTCCCTCGCGAATATGCTGGGACTCGATCGAATCCTCCTCCAGCTTGGTGGAAGTCACGGCCCCATCCCGGATTTTGTCGGTCGTGACCGCGCCGTCCTCCAGCTTGACGGAGTTGATCACATAGTTGGCGAGGTTGCGAGTCTGAATGCTGCCCATCTTGATTTTGTCCGATGTGACAGACTGATCTTGAAGCAGCTCATTCGTAATCGCCTGATCCTGGATGTGCTTCGTCTGGATCGCAGACTCTGCAAACTTCATGGAATCAATGGTCTTGTCAGCCAATTTGTCGGACGTAATGCTGTTGTTGACAAGCTTTTGCCCGGTAATGGAATGGTCCTGCACATTTTCGCTGGTGACCACATGCCGTCCCAGATGCTCTCCGAGGATCGCGTACGGAGCGATTTTGTTTGAAGTGACGCTTTTGTCTGCCAGCTTGTTGCTGTCGACGGCGTAGTCCTTCAACAGCGACGTATCAATCGTTCCCGGCTTGATTTTGGACGAATCGACAGCGCGGTTGGCGATTTTTTCCGTAGTGACAGACTGATCCGTCAAATCATCGGTATAAACAAACGATTGCACCCGGTCATCATTGCGATCTTTGATGATCTTGGAAAAAGTCGTCTGGTTGGACGACACACCCTGCTTGGGCATTTTCTGCAATGGTTGTTGTATCGGGCTTGTCGGTGCATGGGAGCTTGGCTTGGGGCTGTTGACAGCGGACTCCAGCAGTTCCAGCTCCAGATCAGCCATCCAATCCTGCTCCGATGTAGAAGATGTTTGCATAAGCGGAATTTCATGCAAGGTTTGCCTGAACGTTTTGGACAGACCTCTGCTCATTTTTTTTCGGTTCGCGTTTGCCATAGAGTCTCCTTGCCTCCTGATGTCATTCCCGGATCATTCTGTAAGATATTCAACCCTATAGGCATTTGGCACCGCAACGCAAAATTTGTTTCGCCCGTTCACAAGTTTTCCCCCACGCAAAAAAACCTGCCAGGCCAACATCAGCTGCTGGCTAGCAGGTTTTTCGTCGCGATTTGATTACGATACAGCCGCTTCCTGTCTCGTTTGGGACAAGAGCGCCCTAAATTCATCTCCTTGCAGCACTTCTGCTTCCAGCAGCGTACCCAAACCAGTCTGGAACACCGCATCGTACTGGCGAAGCAAGCGGTGCGTCTCCTCCAGCAAACGGGACAAGAGTCGCTCTACCTCATCGTGAATCCTCGTTTTGTCTACGTATTGCAGGTGGACAATCCCGAGGTCCGACATCCCGCTGGACACGATTTCCTGAGACATGCCCAGCGCTTGCTCGAAGTCGTTTTTGGAGCCGGTACTGCGTCCGCCGTAGTAGATTTCCTCTGCTACTGCTCCGGCGAGGCTGACCATGATCTGTTTCTCCAAAGCGTCCCTTGTGTACAAATAGCGGTCTTCCATCGGATTTTGCCGAACGTAGCCGAGCGCTTTGCCGCGCGGGCTGAGCGTTACTTGCGAGACAGAACCCGGACGCACGACCTCACTGATGATCGCATGTCCCAATTCATGCAAGGCGACGCGCTTTTTCTCTTCCTCGGAAGCCTGGCGGTCGACTTTTTCTCCGAGCATGACCTTGTCTACGGCGTAAGCAAAATGCTTGGCCATGATCTTGTCGCTTTTGTCGCGCATGGCGTAAATCGCTGCCTCGTTCGCGACACTTTCCAACTGCGCTCCCGAGAAGCCGAACGTCTCCTGCGCCACCTTTTCCAACACCACATCCGCGCCCAGCGGCTTGTTTGCTGTATGGATGGTCAAAATCTGCTCGCGCGCAGGCTTGTCAGGCAAATCTACCGTAATGTGCCGATCAAAACGTCCTGGTCGAAGCAACGCGGCATCCAGCATGTCTTTGCGGTTCGTTGCCGCCATGACCAAAATGCGCGGTTTCTCGCTCGTCGCTACGCCATCCATCTCGGTCAGCAGCTGGTTCAACGTTTGGTCGTACTCCCGTTGTTGCTGCCCATCCCTTTTTCCGCCGACAACATCAATCTCATCGATAAAAATAATCGCGCTGTCCTGTCCGTTTTTCTCGGCCATCGTCTTCGCCTCTTTAAACAGCTCACGGACACGCTGCGCTCCGACACCTACATACATCTCCACGAATTGCGAGCCGGAAGCCGCGACAAAGGCAGAGTTGGTGTAGTTCGCTGCCGCTTTTGCCATCAACGTCTTCCCGGTACCAGGAGGCCCGGTCAGCAGCACGCCTTTGATCGGACGAATGCCGTATTGCTCAATCTTGTCTTTGTAGACGAGAAAATCAAGCGATTCTTTCAGCTCTTTTTTGGCGCGTTCCTGACCGCCGATATCGGCAAACTGCACGTCCGACTTGGGAATCTCGTGCTTGTTCTGCTTCCGTTTGCCGCCGAGCGCCACATTGCCGCCCTGACCGTTTTGCTGACGGATGACGAGGAAATAAATCGCCCCCAGCACGGCGGCGAACAAAATAAACGGTGTGATATTCACGCCCAGAAACACAAGAAAAACGAGTATCGCAGGAACGACGCCGATCAGTACCTCTTTACCCACGAGCCGTCACCTCTTTTGCCTCGGAACGGGGAACAATCGTATAAAAGTCCTCCGTTCCTTTTTTCAAATAAACGTAGATGTTTGCGTCATCCATAAAAGCATCTGCCGCATCGAGCTTGTTCGTCTGTTTCCACTCCGCAATCAAGGCAGGAATGCGGCTGTATTGATGCAAATCCAGCGCTTCGGTGAAAATAAACTGGCCGCTTTTCCAAACCTGTGTCATGGCTTCCGACTGATTCGCTACCACGATAGCGACTTGCTTGTCGCCCGCAATATTTTTCGTTCGCGCAACCAGATCGCGATACTCCGCCGGAAATGCCTGCGGATTCGTCACTTTTACATCTATCTGAATTTTATCTTTGCCTACATGAAAATTACTGAGTGTAGCTGATTGCATCTGGCTGACTTCTGTACGGATCGGCTCTTCAATCTCCATCTTCTGATACAAGAACCATCCTCCAAACAGGAGAGCCAGTGTCGCCAGCAAGGACAACCCGATTGCACTTTTTTTCAACTGCACAGCTAGTCCCCCCATATCGCGTTCTCGTTTTCTCTCTTGTCAACGAACCCAGTATATCACATGAGTATATCAATTTTTTATACAGATGTTGGGTGGCATGCCAAACAGGCCTTTTCCAACAAGGAAAAGACCTGTCGCGAGCGTATATACCATCTGGGTCAAAACAAGCAATCAGGTAGGCGACAATACATAAGAAGCGAGCAGGGCGCCACTGAACAAGTCATAGTGCAAGTAATGATAGCGACCGTTTGCATCCTTCACGGTCACTTCCCAAAACTTCTTGTCCTTTTCAAGTCCGGGCACGATATGGGTAATCTCGGACTTCGGAAAAGCCTTGTTTACCGCATCCTCCACATTTTTGCGCGGAACGGCAAGATCCATGCGATCAAACGATACTTTGTCTGCGGTCATCCAGGCTACTACAGGCGTACCGGCTTTGTTCTTCCCGATCACCACGGCATAGCTTTCCGTACCGCGATATTCGTCGATGGATTCGATTTCGGCAATCGTCGTCCTCGTCTGCACCCACTCACGTACGGTCGCATCGAATTGCGTGCGCTCTCCTGCTACGGAAGCAGTCAAATGATAGGCGAATCCCGCGATTGTCAACAACAGCGCGGCGATTACTCCCACGATAATTCTCACTAACACGTTTTTGGTAACTCCTTTATGCGGTTGACATTACAATCGGAAACGAAGCTGGTCCTGTTTGATCCCCGCCACGGTTCTGATTTGCATTTCCAGCTCCAGTTGGCGAAGCGCGCCTGTGTCAGGCTCATACCAGAGCTGATATTCGATGTTGATCCCTTTGGCAAGCTCAGGGGTAATATCAGCGATCGGAAAGGACGGCCCGAGCCACATCGCCAACAAGGATGTCACTTTTTCCGGCGGCACCGTGAGACGATAACCGCTCCAGTCGCTTCCCGAAGTATCGGCGATCGTCTGCGGCTCGACCGATGACAGCACGCTTTGCAACAGGACAGCGTGTTCATACGGCGTAAACAGGGCGTAAGGGAGTGCTGCATGATCCTGAACTTGTCCGTCTATTGTTACGGTAACCGGCTGCTCCTGGTTACGGCTGATGGCCAGCTTGTGCCCGCCGATTTCTCCGTCCAGGCTGAATGTCTCATGCCGATAGCGGCCATTCAGCGCTTGGTCCTGCATGTAAACGAGAAACGAGCGCTCCTCTGACCGAGTCAGCTGTTCCAAAAGTTGCGGCACGGCATACGCCTCTCGTTTGCCAATCAAGCCCTGTTCATTCCCGGCATCGGCAGCTGAACGGTTCCACAAACCAAAAGAGCCGAGCGCCATCCCGAGGCCAAACAGGCCGAGAAAGATCGGGATCAGCCACCATAGCTGTTTGGGCCGGACGTACATCTGGCGTTCCCCCTGTCCCATTTTTGTCATAGCCTATGCTATACGGGAAGGTTTTAGAACGGCACGGAAAACTTGCTAATCATAGCTCGGGGCCAAGCGGTCATACTACTTATACACCCGCAAGGAGGTGAGCGCGTGAAGTCGCCGCAACAAAACGCATCTCCTGACATACTTGGGTTTTTGCTACAAGAATACCGCGTCTCCTGGGCTGGACTGTCTTCTCCCTTGCGTCAACTGTCGCACACACCCACACTGCATTTTCGCCATCATCCCCTGACAGAGCTGTGGCGAAAATGAGCACGGCACGATGTAATACCCAAATTCCCCTACCTACACCTACACTCCCTTACTCCTGTCCCACACCAGACAGGAGCCTTTTACCGTTTCAGCGCAGCGAATACGCGATTGGCTTCGTAGATGGCACGCTCTTCGTCGATGGTGAGCAGCTTGTGGTTGCGCATCAGGAACTTGCCCGCAACGATTGTGTCTTTGACATCACGGCCGTTTGCCGCATACACGACATGGGAAATCGGCTCATGCGCAGGATGGAAATGCGCCTGGTGGCTGTCGAGAACGATCAGGTCAGCCTTTTTGCCTACTTCAATGCTGCCGAGCGTATCAGCCTGGAACACACCGTCTGCCCCGTAGCGAGTAGCCATGCGCAGCGCCTCTTCAGCCGGAACGGCTACCGGGTCGTTGTTCACGCCTTTGTGCAAAATCGCTGCGAGTTTCAGTTCTTCAAACAGGTTGAGGTTGTTGTTGCTCGCCGAGCTGTCTGTTCCGAGCGAAACGCTCACGCCTTTTGCCAGCATTTTCGGTACAGGTGCTACCCCGCTTGCCAGCTTCAGGTTGCTGACGACGTTATGGGAAACTTTCACTTGATATTTTGCCAAAATGTCAATCTCTTCATCCGTCAAATGCACGGCGTGGGCAACCAGTGTAGGGCGGTTGAACATGCCCAGCTTTTCCAGGTGAGCGACTGGACGCAAACCGTAATCTTTCTCGTTTTGCCCCACTTCCCATGCCGTTTCAGACATGTGGATATGCAGCGGCAAAGACAGCTCGTCCGCTTTTTCAATAATTTGGCTGATAAACTCAGGCGAGCACGTATACGGTGCATGCGGTGCCATCATTACGGTGATACGGCCATCCGCCTGGTTGTGCCATTCTTTGGCAAAAGCGGTCGCATCGCGCAGCTTGGTCTGTCTTTCTTCCTCGGAGCACAGACCGATCATGCCGCGGCACAGGCGGGCACGCATGCCGGATGCATCGACTGCCTTGGCTACTTCGTCCATATGATCGTACATATCGACGAATGTCGTGGTTCCGGTACGGATCATTTCAATCAGGGACAGTTGGGTTCCCCATTTGACAGAATCAGCGGTAAATTGCGCTTCCAGCGGCCACATTTTCTCTTCCAGCCATTGTTGCAACGGCAAATCGTCCGCATAGCCACGCAAAAGCGACATGCCCGCGTGTCCGTGTGTATTGATCAAACCAGGCAGGATGAAGTCGCCTTTTTGGTCGATGACTTCATCGTAGCCTGCATCGGAAAGGTCTTCAGGGGTAGGGCCTACATATGTGATTTTGTCGCCTTCGAACGCGACAGCTCCATCGTGGATAACCTCGTTTTGTTCATTTACCGTAATCACTGTTGCGTGGATGAGGATGGTCTTTTTCATGACTACACTCCATTCTTACGTTAAGTAGTAGGCCAGGCTCTGCAAATTGGAAGTCACATCCGCATAGTGGATGCGCACATCCTTTTTCGCGCGAATTGTCGTAGGAGCAAAATTGAGGATTCCCTTGATACCCGCTTGAGTCAACTGATCACATACGGATTGCGCAGCCGGTGCGGGCACGGTGATAATCGCCAGCTTGATTTGTCTTTGCGCAATCGTGTCCGCCAGCTCATTCAATGGCTGAATCGGGATGCCCGCCACTTCTTTTCCCAGCTTGCCGGGATCATTGTCAAAAATGGCCGCAATCCGCATGTTATCTTTCAAATAAGCGTTGTAGTTGCTGATCGCATGGCCCAAATGGCCTGCTCCAACGAGCGCGACGCGTATCTCATCCGTCAGCTTCAAAATCTGGCGAATTTTTTCCACCAAGTAATTGACGTCATAGCCAATTCCTTTTTTCCCGAAATCGCCGAATGTTGCCAGGTCTTTTCGGATTTGGGCCGGATTCACATCCAAGTTTTTGCCCATTTGCTGGGAGGAAACAGTAGTTACCTCGTTTTGCTGCAAATAGCTGAGGTAACGCAGATAAATCGGCAGGCGGCGGACGACCGCTTCCGAAATCTTTTCGTGTTTAGCCACGCTCGGTCTTCCCCCCTATTTCTTTTGCTTGAATACCCTGTAATCTTTCCCGTTGGACAAGATCGTGATCGATCCGTCCCGGCCCGTCATATACGTCTCCGCCCACGACTCGCCCAACCGCTCCAGCACCTCGGTCTTGCCCTCTTTTTGCATGTCGCGCTCTGTATTGCTCTGGATGATGGCGACCTGAGGATCAACCCGGGAGAGAAAAGGCTGCGAAGTTCCTTGATTGCTGCCCTGGTCTCCCACTTTCAGCACAGCCGACTTCAACTGCTCGGGATGGCGGGCGAGCAAGCGCTCCTCGGCCTGTTCGTTGATGCCGCTCACAAACAAAAACCGCAACTGATCATGCGTCAGCGCAAAAACGAGCGAATTGTTTTGCGGCGACAAAAACAGCGGCTCGCTGGGCAGCAGTACATCCATCGTGATGTCGGTGTCGAGAATCAGCTCCTGGTTCTCCTCGAGTTCTCTTTGCTTCGCGATCTTGTCGTACGGAACGAACTGGCGAATCGAAGGCGCAATCAGCTTGGGCACAATGACGGAATCAATGATGATTTGCTGGTGTAAAAAAGGGAATCCTCCTGCATGTTCAGGCTGATCGTTCGTCAAGACCAGATAGTCCAGGCGCGTCAACTTCGCAGCGGAAAGATGCGCAGCCAAAGCTGGCCAATCTTCCGCGCTGCCCGTATCAATCAGCATGGTTTTCCCGCTCGGCATCCGCACCAGCGTGCTTTCTCCATGAGGAAGCGCCCAGTAAGTGATGACAAGACCCGTAAACTCCGCTTCGTTCTCGGTTGCAAACGGGTCGTCCACCTTAACGGCTTCCTGCAAATGGGTATCGATGGAGCATGAACATAGCAATGCCACACATGCGACGAGAAGCAGCCAGGCCCACTTTTTTTTCCATAACATTTATTTTATCACCTAAATCCCTGCTAGACTATTGCTTCATTTTATGAATCTGGCAGGGATTGCATACGTAAGAACGGTTCAATTCGTTCGCGCAGCGTCGGCCAGGAGCCTGTCTCCACCTGAAACGGCGGGAGCGATTGCAAAAAGGAACGGCCGTAGCGGGATTCGACCACACGCGTATCGAACACGACCACAACGCCCCGGTCCAAATGGTGACGAATCAACCGTCCGACTCCTTGCTTGAACAAAATGACGGCTTGCGGCAGCGCCAGCGACATGAATGCGTTTTTTCCGTCTGCTTTCAAAGCTTCCGCGCGTCCCTGGTAAACCGGGTGGTTGGGCGGCGTGAACGGCAGCTTGATGATAACCAGACTGCTCAGCCACTCTCCTTGGATGTCCACGCCCTCCCAGAAGCTGCTCGTGCCAAGCAAAACGCTTCGTTCCATCGAACGAAACAGACTGACCAGCTTGCTGCGGTTGTTGCTGTCGATGCCGTGTCCAAACAGCGTGTACGGCTCCGGTTCCCCGGCCAGACGCTCTTTCATGGCTTGATACACCAGCCGCAACATCGAATGCGAGGTGAACAAAATCAGCGTCCTGCCTTTTGACGCCACAACCACGTCTACACAGCCTTGGATGATCGCTTCGAGATACGTCTGGTCGTTTTCTTTTCCCGGCGCCGGAAAATCGGAAGGAATCAATAGCAGCCCCTGCTCTTCGTAATGGAACGGCGATGGCAGCGACAGCGTGCGTACCCGCTCGGCAGGCAGCTTGTCGAGGCCAAAGCGGCTCATGACGTAAGAAAAGCTGTTTCTGACCGTCAGCGTAGCGGAAGTCATGATCAGGCTGCGCTTCTGGGAAAAAAGCGGCTCGGCAAGCGAATCCGCGACATCGAGCAACGCCGCAGACAAGTGCACCTGCTTGCGGGCCGTGCGCGACTCGACCTCCATCCAGTAGACGTAGTTCGGATCTTGCTCTTGCAAAAAGAAATGCAACAGCTCCATCACATTTTGCCATTCCTTCACCAGCCCGAACAAATCCGTCTGCAAGCTGCGGATGAGGAAGGGCGGCTTCTCCTCTTGGGGAACGGGAACCAGCTTCAGCATCTGTTCCAGTCTGGAGGCGAAGTCTGTCATGGCGTCGATCAGCTTTTTCGTCACCTTGCGAATTTTTTCTTGTTTTCCCGTGAAAGAAGCTACCCGATACCGCACCGTCTCCCTGCCTGCGTCTGTCGTCTCCTCGGCGCGCTCGGAAGCCCATGCGTACAGAAACTGCGTCCATTGCTGAGCCTTGTCGCGCAAAGACGCAGACAGCTTCTTGCACTCCAGAAGAACCGTGTTCAGCTCTTCCTGGACAGACGGCTGCCAGCTTTGCATTTCCTCGGCAAAGCGTGCAATCGCTCCCCCCTCCTCGACAGAAGCGCGATCCAGCAAAAACATCACCTGTGTCGTTGTCAGCTGCTTGCCCAAGTGCTGTGTCGCGGCATCTTCCAGATGGTGTGCCTCGTCGAGAATCGCGACCTCGTACGGCGGGAGAATCCGGTTCTCTGCCTGCAAGTCGCTGATGAAGAGAGCGTGGTTGACGATGAGCACATCTGCTTCTTTTGCCCGGTCTTTCGCCTGAAAATAATAGCAGCGGCTAAACCACGGACAGGCCCGGTTCAAGCAAGAGCTTGTATCGCTTTTCACCTGCTGCCAGAAAAGCTGGCCGCTCGGAGGCAGGCTCAGCTCCTCCACATCACCCGTTTCGGTCTGCGTTAGCCACGTGAGAAGCTGGCCTTTTGCCAGCCGCATCTCCTGGTTGCTGCCCTCTACCGGCTCCTCCAATGCCATCTCGAATTTGCGCAGGCACAAATAGTTGCCCCGGCCTTTCAACGTCGACGCGGTAAAAGCAAAAGGAAGTGTCTGCTGCAACGTGGCGATCTCTTTATGGAACAGCTGCTCTTGCAGTTGAATCGTGTTCGTGCTCACTACAAGCTGCTGTTGATTTTGATACGCCCAAATGATCCCGGGCAGCAAGTACGCCAGAGACTTCCCTGTGCCTGTCCCTGCCTCCACCAAAAGGTGCGTGCCCTCCTGCATGGCGTCGAAGACAGCGTGCATCATCGCTTCCTGTGCTTCCCGGCGCTGGTAGCCGCTCATGCTGGCATGCATCTGGCCTTTTTCGTTCAGCATTTCTTCCAGTTGCTCGCTGAACGCTTTTCCGTAGCTCCGTTCTGTCTGCGGGCGCTGGAAACTCGCCTTCAGCTTTTCCTCGCGCTTTTTCAAAGCCAGTTGGCGGTATATATCCCACAGCGGTGAAGCTTGCCGTGCTGGCTCGTCGCCCAGCTGTGGCAGCTCCGCCAGCTTTTCCATTTCCATTTGCCGCAAAAGTGTCGCGATGTCCGAACGAAACGACGATACGAGCATTTGCAGTCGTTGAATCGTCACGAGCGGCAACTGCTGCAAAATATCGAGCAAGTGCAAGAAGAGCTGGGCGGTTGCCAGCGCGTCACTGTCGGCCTGGTGAGGATTGTCATGCTCGATCGCAAGCTCCGACGCCAGTTCCCCAAGCCTGTAGCTGTTTTGCATCGGCAAAAGCAAGCGGGACAACTCGACTGTGTCGAGCACATATCCGTCAAACGCATAATAGCCCTGGCTCAGCAGGGCTTCTTGTAAAAATTGGAGATCAAAGCTTGCATTATGGGCAACAAAAGCTCGTCCATCCAATAAGCGCAAAAATGTCGGGAACACCTCTTCCAAAGTAGGCGCGTCAGCCACCATTTCATTGGTGATCCCTGTCAGTTGCGTAATAAAAGGGGGGATGTCCTGTCCGGGATGAATCAGGGTCGAGAAGCATTCTGTGATCTGCCCGTCGTCGATCGCCACAGCGCCGATCTGAATAATGCTGTCTCCCTGCCGCGGATGGCTCCCCGTCGTTTCAAAGTCTACTACCAGTAATCGATTCAAGCGTTGTCACCTCGTAACCTGGGCGGAACCTGTCATCCGCACTCATTCACATTCGGCAACAGTGGGAAATATTCCTGCTTCCGACTGCAATTACGGCTGCACAAGCTCGTTTTGCACAGCTTCTGCGCCGAGCTTGCTCGCGCACAGCTGCAAGTAAAGCGGGATTTCCCGAAACTGGTCTGCGTGAGGCAACGTTCGCTGGAAATACTGCTCAGCCAGCCGCCAGTTTTCCTCCACCATCGCCAGTCTCCCCAAGTGGAAGTACCCAAGAGAACGGATATACGGGTCCGCATCATCCAGAAACAGCTTGGCCAACCGCTTCGCTTCCAGCGTTTCTCCAATTTTTTCAAAAGCGGAGATCATTCCGGACTGCCCCAGGCGGTTTTTGCTGTTTTTTGCCAAAATGCCGCGAAACGCTGCGATGGCCCCCGGGATATTGCCATCAAACAGCTGCATCCAGCCGTAGCTGAACACGAAGTCATCCTGCTCTGGCGCCAGACTGATCGCTTTTTTCACAAGCGTCAGCGCTCGTTTGCTCCCGGCGATCAGCCAGGTGTTCCATGCCAGCCCGTGCCACGTCCAGCCTTCCTTGGGCAACCGTTCCGTCAAAAAATGATAGCACACTTGTGCCCGGTGGTAATTGCCCACAGCTTCGTACAAATGAGCCATTTCCTGCAACGTCTCGTTATCGAGCTCGCGGTTGGGCAAAGTCAGGCTTGATGGGGCAACAAGCTCTGCCGTCTCGTCCATCTGCATCAGCAGTTTGGCGGCGCGAAGCCATAACAGCTGTGCCTCCCAATCTTGCTCGTGCTTTTGCAAATAACATTCGATCTCATCGAGCGCTTCCTGGGCATCGCCGTCCATCAAGTAGCAGAGAGCGAGGTTGTACTTGGCTTCCTCCTGCTCAGGCTTTACTTCCAGCGAGGTTTTAAAAGCTTGCGCGGCCTCCAGCCACTGCTTCTCCTCCGCTAATATGCAGCCGATGGCATTGCTGCTGATCGCCACGATCGCAGGCGAGCTTGCCGATTTTCCCAACAGCCGAAACTCGCGAAAAGCCATTTCCTTGTCGTCGCAAAACAACAGGCTGTAAGCGTAATACAGCCGACCGCTTTCCCAGTCCGGCGCTTCTTTCACCAGCTCGGCAAAACACTTTTTCGCGTCCTGAAACATGCGCAGATGGTAAAATCCTTCTCCGCGGCGAAATACAGGCTCGTAAGCGTGCATCGCTTGCGGCAGTTTGTCGGCTTTGGCTTCGAATTTCGGCTCGGATTTTGACTCGCTTTTAGTCTCGTTCTTGGCCTCGCTTGCCGTCCCTTTTTGGCCATCCTGTTTATGGTCCGTCGCTAACGGTTCTTTTTTTAAGGAAACGGGCTTGGCCTTTTCCTCTTGTGTCTCTGTCGGCAGCTGCCCTTCTATTTGCTTGATGTGCCGGATCGCGTTGGACAGCTTCTCTTCAAATTGCAGCCACAAATCGACGACCGTATCGCTGACCTGCCGCAAGTAAAACAGTTGATCCGCTAACTGAAGCCTTTCCTGCTCGGATGCTTCCTGCCACCGTTCCTCTATCGTCTGCGCTTTTGTGCGCAACGTCTGAAACCAGTCCTCGATCTTCACGAAAAAGCCACCCCCCTGTGAGGCATGAGTAGTTTCATTGTCTCACAAGGCAGGTGGCTCTATGCGCAAAGGCAAAGGCTTTGTCTACAGGATCGTCGCGTGTATTTCCTCGCCCAACATTTCCTTGATTCGGTTCTTCTCGTCCATGATCGCCACTTTTGGCTTGTACGTGCGAGCTTGTTCATCGGTCATCATGGCGTAGGCGATAATGATCACGATATCGCCTTCCTGAACGAGACGGGCTGCTGCGCCATTCAGGCAAATCACGCCACTGCCTGGCGCTCCTTCAATTACATACGTTTCCAGACGCGCCCCGTTGTTGTTGTTCACGATTTGCACTTTTTCATTGGGCAAAATATCGAGCGCATCCAAAATATTTTTGTCGATCGTAATGCTCCCCACGTAGTTGAGGTTCGCTTCTGTCACTGTTGCGCGATGGATTTTCGCTTTCATCATAGTGCGAAACACAGGCATTACCTCCCTTGTCATCCTCATGGAACTTTTTCGCTTACCACGTATGATTAACGGACAGACGCGATCAGGTTGTCAATCAAACGTGTCTTGCCAAAACGGACAGCAAGCGCCACGATAATGTCTTGTCCGGATGTCTCTTTTTCGATTGGCTCCAAATCAGGATAACCCAAAATTTGGATATAGTCGATATCTGCCAGCGGTTTCGCTGCAATCATTTGCTCGATACGCTCTTTGATCTCGGCAAGCGGCTTGCCCTCTGCGAGCCACTCTGCTGCCTGCTGCAAGCTTTGCGACAGGATGAGTGCCTGTGAGCGTTCTTCTGCGGACAAATACACATTGCGCGAGCTCATCGCCAGTCCATCGGCTTCCCGAACGATCGGGCATGGCACTACCTCTACCGGAACGGACAAGTCTTTGACCATTTGCGTGACCACGGCTACTTGCTGTGCATCTTTTTGACCGAAAAACGCATAGTCAGGCTGGACGATGGAGAACAGCTTCAAGACCACCGTCGACACTCCGTCAAAATGCCCCGGCCGGGAAGCGCCGCACAAAGGTGTCGTGACGTTCGCTACCGATACCGTCGTCAGGATCGGCTTGGGATACATTTCTTCGACAGTTGGTGTGAACAGCAGATCGACTCCCGCTTCAGACGCCATCCGGCTGTCACGCTCGATATCGCGCGGATACCGTTCAAAATCTTCATTCGGGCCAAATTGCAGCGGATTGACAAAAATGCTCATGACGACGAGGTCGCACTTTTCTCTCGCTGCCTTGACCAGACTGAGGTGTCCTTCGTGCAAAAAGCCCATCGTGGGCACAAAGCCGATTGTCTTGCCTTGCCGCCGTGCTGCTTGTATTTGAACGCGCACATCCTCGATTGTGGATAGCTGCTGCATCGTTTGAATCATGATTGGGTCACTCCTTCTCCGTACAGCTCCTTGATCGTCTCTTCCGATGCACGAAACACGTGATCAGGCCCCGGAAAGTGACGAAGCTCGACTTCTTTGACATACGTAGCGACTGCCTCGCGAATGGATGTGCCGATGTCAGCGTAGCGCTTGACGAATTTCGGCGTCAATTGGGAAGCGTAACCAACCAGGTCGTGGAACACGAGCACTTGTCCATCACAGTCTGCCCCAGCGCCGATGCCGATTACGGCAATCTCCAGCTTTTGGGCAATCATTTTGGCTACCTCTTGCGGCACGCATTCCAGCACAATCGCAAAAGCGCCAGCCTGCTGCAAAGCCAATGCGTCATCCAGCAATTTTTTTGCCGCTTCCAGATCGCGTCCCTGCACTTTATAACCGCCAAGCTGATGAACCGACTGCGGAGTCAAGCCGATATGTCCCACTACCGGAATGCCTGCCTGAACCAATCGGGTGATCAGAGGCGCAAGCTCGCTTCCGCCCTCCAGCTTGACTGCTCTGGCGAGTCCCTCCTGCATTAGTCTTCCCGCATTTTTCACCGCTTCTTCGATCGTGCCGTGATAGCTGAGAAACGGCATGTCCGAAACGACAAAAGCGCGTTTGGCCGCTCTTGTCACCGCCTTCGTATGGTGGACCATATCGTCCATCGTCACAGGCAGCGTGGAGTCGTAGCCAAGCACGACCATGCCGAGCGAGTCGCCAACGAGAATCATGTCCGCGCCAGCGTCCTCTACCAGCTTTGCCGATGGAAAATCGTAAGCTGTCACCATCGTGATGGGAATGCCCGCTTCTTTCTTTTTGCGGATGTCCGAAGTCGTGACTTGTTTTGTCATTTGCGTCTTCTCCTCTTTCGCGCCAAGCTTCGTGGATAGAGAGGAATAAAAAAACCTTCTCGCTCATAAAAGGGAGAAGGTTGTCCATGCCAAAGAGACATACTTGTCTTGAACGGATTCCTTCTGTCTCGGTCCACAAAGGCTCTGAGCAGATTTTTGTCCTTGCGTATTTGCCTTATCTATACACCATTTGCTGCAAAAATACTCCGGGAGTACCGTTCTTGAAAAGATACAGCCTCCCTTTTGGAGTATAGCAAATCATCTACACATTTGCACGATAATTGACGTCCGCCGAATACACTTTATGGATCTGGCCTGCCCGATCTTCCACCATGAGCACGCCTTCCTCATCAAGCCCTATCGCTTGTCCCTCCAGCTTTTGCGAGATCGTCTGGACGGTTACCCAGCGGCCAATCGAATAGGAGTTGGCTTCCCACTCTTGCTTCACACGCGCGAAGCCTGCGCGCAAGTAATGGTCGTACTCTTCCTCGAAGTTTTGGCAAAAGCGCTGGATGAACGAAACGCGCTTGATCGGAGTACCCGACTCGATTCGCAAAGAAGTCGCGATAGACAACAACTCTTCGGGAAAGTCAGCCTGTACACTGTTGGCGTTCAGCCCGATGCCGATCACCAAGTAATTGACGCGATCCGATTCCGCGTTCAGCTCGGTCAATACCCCACACACTTTTTTGTCCCCGATAAAAATGTCGTTCGGCCACTTGATCTTGACAGGAAGCCCTGTTTCCTCGCGAATCGTTCTCGCGACAGTCACCGCTGTCAGCAAGGTCATCTGCGGCGTTTTCGGCAGCGGGATCGCAGGGCGGACGATCAGGCTCATCCAGATGCCTGTCCCTTTCGGAGAGTGCCAGGGACGTCCCAGCCGCCCTTTCCCCCCCGTCTGTTGCTCCGCCAAAACGAGCGTGCCTTCCTGTGCGCCTTTTGCCGCAGCCTCGTGCGCGAGCGGCTGCGTGGAGACGACCTCATCATGGGCGATGACATGCTGTCCGATCCGCGCGGTAGACAGCCCCGCCATGATTTCTGCCGCAGACAGCCGATCAGGCGCTGCAAGCAAGCGATAGCCTGACTTGCGGACAGCTTCTACCTCGTACCCATCCCGCCGCAACTCCTCGATGTGCTTCCAGACCGCGGTTCGCGAACAGCCGCACGTCTGGCTCAGCTCTTCGCCGGAAATAAAGCGTCCCGGCTGATCGCGAAAGGCTTGAAGAATGACTTGTTTAATGTTCATCTTGCGCAACCTCTTTCTTTGCAGCTTCAATCAAATCATGGGGGGTGTTCGGCAATCCGTGCAGGGCCGCTTGCCGCAGCAGCGTCCGCAACACGTGGACAATCCATTCCCCCGGTTTCTTTTGCAGGGCGAGTTGCAGATCAAGCCCGGTTATCGCAAGTTCCTTCATGGTTTTGACCGGCATCGCGTGATATTGTTCGGACAGGCTCGCCAGCATGGCTTGCGGCTGTTGATTCCACCAGCATGCCAGCAAAAGCTGGGCGAGCTGCTCGCATTTTTCCCAGCCTGCTTCGAGCAACAACTGCCCCCACTCAAGCGGTTTTGGCTGATCCCACTCCGGTTGCAAATGCCGCAATTGCTCCACAAAAAAACCGATTGCTTCCGTCTCCCGCTTGGACATTCGCAAAAGCTGGCAGGCAGCGATCGCTTCCTCGGAGGTAAACTGCGCTGCGTAGAACAGAAGCGCCCATTTTTGCGGCAGACTGTTTACATGCGCACTCCGCCAAAATGCGGAAGCCGAATCGCGAAACAATCGCTGCAAGACAGGCGAATAGCCAAACAGTTCCGTTTCGTTGATCAGATCGCAACCGATTTGCGGGGCTTGGCTGCCGAGCATTTTATTCAGCTCTTCCCGGACACGCTCCACAGCGATATGCGCCAAAAGCGAAGCCGTCTCGCTCATGGCAGCAAGCGTCCTGGCCTCAATCGCAAAACCGAGCTGCGCCGCAAAGCGAACGGCTCGGAGCAATCGCAGCGCATCTTCCCGAAAGCGCTCCAGCGGTTGTCCCACGGCCCTGACCAGTCGCGCTGCCATATCTGCCTGACCGCCAAACGGGTCCTGAAGCTCTTTCATCCGATTCATCGCCATGGCATTCATCGTAAAATCCCTGCGCTCCAAATCCAGTCTGAGATCGGACACGAACTGGACGTCTGCCGGACGGCGATAGTCTTCATACTTGCCTTCCGTCCGATAAGTCGTCACTTCAAAAAATTGCCCCTCGATCCTGACAGACACTGTCCCATGCTTGAGTCCGGTCGGAACGTGATCGGGAAACAAGCGGATGACGTCGCCAGGATGGGCATTCGTACATATATCTATATCGTGCACGGGCCGAGACAGCAGCCAATCGCGGACGCATCCGCCGACATAGTAAGCTTCAAATCCGTGATTCTCCAACGTCTCAAGAACCCGGTTTGCCAGATGGAGCGTCATACCGCTCCCCCCTTTCTCGCATGGTTCACCCGATGTTATGAGGAGGCGACACTCATGAGATTTTTGTATGGGCTGTTCATTTTTGTATCCAAGTTGCATCAATTGGTGAAAAGCCGATTGTCCCGCCAATAGCTGTTGTTGCCCGTATCGAGTGCTTATCCGAGCAGCTTGGCGTAGAGCGCCTCGTACTCGGAGGCAATCGTTTCGTGACAAAACGTTTTGCAGGAGCGTTCGATGCTGTTCGCGGAAAACTGGCGATACATTTCTTCATTTTGCAACAGACGAATCGCCGCTTGCGCCATGCCTTCGACGTCTCCGATCGGACGCAAAAAGCCGTTGACGCCATCGACAACCACTTCGGGAATCCCGCCAGCCACGGAAGCCACGACAGGAACGCCACACGCCATTGCCTCCAGCGCAACCAAGCCGAAGCTTTCCTTTTCCGACGGCAAGAGCATCAAGTCTGCCATGGACAACACTTCCGCTACGTCCTCCTGTTTGCCCAAAAAGCATACGTCCTCTGTCAAATCTTGCTCGGCGATTTGCTTGCGGACGGCCCCCATCTCCGGTCCTTCCCCAATCAGGATCAGACGCGCAGGCATCTCTTGTCTGACTCGCGCAAAGATGTCAATGACATCCGGAACGCGCTTGACCGGACGGAAGTTGGATATGTGCATGAGGATTTTCTCCCCGTTTGGAGCGAACACTTTTTTCAGGTGCTCTACCTCTTTCGGGTAGTAGCGCCGCTTGTCGACGAAGTTGTACACCGGAACGATTTCTTTTTCGACGTGCAAAAGCTCTTTTGTCTGCTTGATCAAATCTTTGGATACAGCCGTCACGAGATCGCTGCGCTCAATGCCGAAGCGAATCATGTCGCTCAAGTTCGAGTCATACCCCAACACGGTAATATCGGTCCCGTGCAGAGTCGTGACGATTTTCAGATGATCCCCGACCATTTGTTTCGCTAAAAACGCACACAGCGCATGTGGCACGGCATAATGTACGTGCAATAAGTCCAGCTTTTCATTTTTGGCCACCTGCGCCATCCGGTTTGCCAGCGTCAAATCGTACGGCGGATATTTGAACACGTCATAATGGTTCACTTCTACTTCGTGGTAAAAAATATTCGGATGAAAGGCTCCCAGGCGAAAAGGCATCCCGCCGGTAATAAAATGCACCTGATGCCCGCGCTCCGCCAACAGCTTGCCAAGCTCTGTCGCGACAACCCCTGAGCCTCCCAAAGATGGGTAACAAGTAATCCCAATGTTCATTTCTTAGGTGTCACCCCTTTTCACAAGCTGTTCAATACATAAGGCGCAGCACTGACAAATCCTTCTGCATACGTCACGCCTGCTTGTTGCCCAAACAAGCGCTCGCGATACTCGACCGATTCCAGATACCCGTTGGTCAACGGAGTCTGCACACTGCCTTCTTCCAGCTCGAATTGACTGCGGTAGCAGCGGAGCACTTCCATTTTTTGCGGGTAGATCGCGGTAATGTCGACCACAAACTGGGGTGTGACTGTCGAATTAATAAAATAGTACAGAAATTGAGCAGGGCGATACGCTGGCAGCTCCGAATCAGGCAAATACTTGCGGATACCCGCATTGAAGATAGCTTCCCGCACGATGCGGCTTACGCTCTCATGATCGGGATGCCGATCGGAAAAATACGGAGCGAGCACTGTACGCGGACGCGTTTCGCGGATCAGCTTCA
Organism: Brevibacillus sp. HD3.3A; assembly: GCF_013284375.2. Classification (NCBI taxonomy): domain Bacteria; kingdom Bacillati; phylum Bacillota; class Bacilli; order Caryophanales; family Paenibacillaceae; genus Brevibacillus; species Brevibacillus sp. HD3.3A. Next base: position 2,603,298 of record NZ_CP085874.1, on the reverse strand, counting down.
CGACCCGCTCGATCGCTTGCTCCCTGACGCTCTCCAGCCCGCGGTCAGGCAAGCCAAAATTGTAGCGCGCCGCAACCCCTAGCAGCTTGTCAGCCGCAGCCGCTTCCTGTTGTCTGCGCTCCACCGTGCCATTCGACGACAGCTCGGCGTACGTCAGATCGAGAATCGCTGTACGCTTCCCGGATTGCGCCGCCAAAAGCAGGCTCCCCGCCGCGCCGATCTCCACGTCATCAGGATGCGCACCAATCGCCAAAATGTCGAGTGAACTCATGCCTCATTCTCCTCGTGCAGCACCTCGCGCCAGGACAACTCCCCGCGCTCCAGCGCCTTGAGCATGATTTCCGCAGACCCGAGGTTGGTGGCAAACGGAATTTTATGCACATCACACAGCCTGAGCAGCGCAATAATGTCTGGCTCATGCGGCTGCGAAGTAAGCGGATCACGCAAGAAAATAATCAGGTCCATCTCGTTTCGGGCAATTTTCGCCCCGATTTGCTGGTCGCCTCCCAGAGGTCCTGACAAAAATCTGGTGAGTTTCAGCGAAGTGGCATCCATGATTCTTGCGCCTGTCGTACCCGTGGCATACAGCTCATGCTCGGCCAGGATCGACTCGTAGGCCGTTGCCAATTGGACAATCTCTTCTTTCATTCGATCATGCGCTATCAATGCAATTTTCACGAGAAACTCTCCCTTATGTCTCGATAGAGATCGCTTTTTTAATCAAACGTTTAATCAATCAAATGTTCCAGCCCGTAAATCAAGCCGTACATGCTCATCACAGCTTTGATCGCCAAGTTGACGCCTGGCATAAACGACTCGCGATTGATGGAATCGTGGCGAATCGACAACGTTTGCCCGGTCGCACCGAACAGCACTTCCTGGTGAGCAACCATTCCCGGCAAGCGGACGCTGTGAATGCGGAAACCTTCGTACTCGGCTCCCCGCGCCCCCGGAATCGTCTCCACTTCTTCCGGGTGTCCCTGCTTCAGCTCCTGGCGCACAGCAGCGATCATTTCCGCCGTCTTTAGTGCTGTGCCGCTTGGCGCATCCAGCTTGCGGTCGTGGTGCAGCTCGATGATCTCCACATGCGGCATGTACTTCGCTGCCATCGCGGAAAATTTCATGCAAAGAATGGCCCCAATCGCAAAATTCGGAGCAATGATCGCCCCCAGACCCGCTTCTTTGTAGCGATCGGTCATTTCCTGCAACTGCTCGGGAGTCAACCCGGTCGTGCCGATCACAGGTCGAACGCCGTGTGCCAAACACAGCTCCATGTTTTTGTACACGCTATGCGGTGTCGTAAAATCGACAAGCACGTCAGGCTGCATTTCTTCCATTTGTTTGGCAATTTGTTCCGCGTCAAGGCGCGTATCCAGATTGCCGGTATAGATCATCTGGTCGTCCTGCGCCAGCATTTTGACAACTTCCTGTCCCATGCGTCCGTTGGCGCCCGCCACCGCTACGCGTATTTGTTTATTCATGCGGATCGTTCTCCTCAATTCTTGTCCAGCGATCTTTATCGCGTGTGTTGAATTTGTGCATAATACGATCAAACGCTTCCTGCAAATCAATGCCAAGCGAGTTGGCGAAGCAGATCACAATAAACAGGACGTCGCCCAGTTCTTCTTCGACCGTTTTCTCGCCTTCGTCTTTCTTTTTGGGCTTTTCGCCGTAAAAATGATTGATCTCCCGTGCCAGTTCCCCGACTTCTTCCGTCATGCGAGCCAGCATGGACAGCGGTGAAAAGTACCCTTCCTTGAATTGCGATATGTATTGGTCCACTTCCTGCTGGATTTCTTGCATTGTTTTTTGCCGTTCCATTCGCCCACTCCTTTGTTGTTTTCATCCTTCTCTCTTTCACCTATCGTACACAAAAAGGCTGCGTTTGCCAAATCTCAATACTTCCTCTTCCAACATATGGACAATCAAATAATCGGTCATTTATAATGGCTTTCGTATGACCCTCAGGCATCAAGGTTTTCGCTCGCACAACTGCACAACATGTCGGACAAAAAAGCATCCATTTCGGCTCCGGCAAAACAGGAGGACACTATGAACATCCGTTTAAAGAGCATCATCGCCATCATTATCGGTTCTGCCATCATGGGATTCGGCATTAACGCCTTTAACATCCCCAACCATCTTGCCGAGGGCGGTATCACGGGGATTAGCATTTTGATCAAGCTATTGTTCCCGGTCGTAGATCAAGGGATTGTCTTTTTCGTCTTGAACGTACCGCTGTTTTTGTTAGGTTGGAAAATTCTCGGCCGCACGTCTTTTTTCTACACGATTTTAGGAACGGTCGCCCTTTCCGTCTTTCTCTCCGTCTTTGACGGCGTCATGCCGCTCGTGATGAAAGATCGACTGCTCGCTTCCCTGTACGCTGGTGTAGCTGTCGGCGTCGGTTTGGGCATTATTTTCCGCTATGGCGGAACGACTGGCGGAGTAGACATCATCGCCCGCTTGCTGCAAAAATACATGGGTGTCAGCATGGGTAGAACGCTGTTTTTCGGCGACATCCTCGTCATCGGCGCATCGCTCATCTACTTGAACCTGGAGAGCGCGATGTATACGCTCGTCGTCGTGTTTATCGCAGCGCGCGTGATCGACTTTTTCCAGGATGGGGCTTACGCCGGAAAAGCGCTGACCATCATTTCCAATCACGCCGAGCAAATCTCGAAGCAAATTCTCGATCTCGGCCGTGGCGTAACGCTTCTGGCGGGTAAAGGAGCTTACTCTGGGGAAGAAAAGAAAGTCATTTACGTCGTCGTCAGCCGCAACGAAGTCATGCGCTTTAAAAACATCGTGCAAGAGATCGATCCGCACGCTTTCGTGATCGTCAATGACGTGCACGAGGTGCTGGGCGAAGGCTTTACGCTTGATGAGAATAAAAAGCCGCTGCATGATTAAAGCTTCAAACGCAACAAAACCTTGCCTGAGCATAAGGGCAAGGTTTTTTGTGTACGCTTCCTTCCGTTTTCAGGTGGAGCGAATTTCGCCATCGTACTTTTTCCACGCCACATAAGCCAAAGCGGCAACGAGCGCAATCGCAATCGAGAGCAGCATCGTCATGGGCGAATCAGGCCGCATCATCAGGCGGGCAAAAGTGCTCTTCTCCTCGCCGACAAATGCCGTCTGAATGGAACCGTTCAAATCGCGCAAAGCTTCCCTGATGAGCTGCCAGTCCATTTGCGCGTTTCTCATCTCTTTGGAAATGACATCGTAAGCCGAGGAAATCGAAGCCAATTGCTCCTCCGGCAGCTGGATGCTCATGCCCGGTTTGATCGCCAAAAACAGCCGATAATTCTCGTCGAACTGCTCGCGAAATTGGGTGAAATTACGCTCTACCGCAGATTGCTGCAAGTTTTGCACTTGGGTGACAAGAGAGGGATAATAGCTGCGCCACATCGGCTGATGTTCATGCGTCAAAGCATCAATCGCTACCCGAACTTGCGTGGCGTGCCACAACAGCTGCTGCTCGCTCACGTTGGCCGAAGAAAAGCTTTTTTTCGCCGCCAAAATCGACTGCGTTACCGCGTTCAGGCTCTCGATTTTGAGCGGAGACGTCAAATGCTGGTTCGGGAACTTCTCCGCCAGTTGCACAATCCGCTCTTGTGCGCCTTCAATATCCCCTTTTTTTGCGTAATTCAAAAAATCATTGGCAATCTGATCCAGAGCCACTAATTGCTGTGCTTCGATCGGTTGATTCAGCTTGGAGTACAAACTGTGTATCGGCCAGGACAAAAACAATCCGATCGCCAAAAAGAACAGTAAAAACCGGATGTTTTTCTTCAACGCAAAAAACCTCCTTCCCCTAGTACAGCCTATGGAAAGGAGGACAAGATTAGACCTTGTTTATCGTGTGCTTGCTGTTTGCAATCCAAATAACCGATATGGATACCAGGCTGAGAAGCACAGTAAACAGCCCGACGAAACCATCGTACGGGTCAAGCACACTCGGCAGCCATGGGTGGATATCCATCACGTAATCCAAAAAGTCGTTGTTTAAAGTCCACAGCGCAGCGATCCCCACTGGCAGGATGCTCAATTTGTAAAAGCGTGCATACAGCACCGATTCAGCCGCCATTCCAGCATGTGAAATAATTAACATCACATCTGTCCAGCGTACTTCATTCCCCATCATCCAACCCGCCAAGATAATGCAAACGGCCCATACACCATACTTGAAATTCGTGATGCCTGCCAGTGCTTCCAGTACCGGGATGTGGCGACCCAACAAATAGGTAAGGATGACCAAAGTAAAAAGGCCACTACCTGTTGGGCTGTCTGGGACAAAAGGAGTCAAGTACGCTGGCGTTTCTGCCAGCTGGTTTTTATACCAGATGAATCCGTATATAGTTCCCAGCAGGTTTACGATAAACAGCGTCCATAGAAACCATCTTTTCCCCAAAGAATGCTTGAACCACTCCCATATCCAGATCATGTTTATCGTCTCCCGCTGTGTACGCCGCTAAAGAAAAAGCTGACCGCATCGTCAGCCAGCTTTTTCTCTATTAGCTTATTTCAAGGTTGCCATGTACTCGGCCAACTTCGTGATTTCCGCATCATCCTTGATCATGCCGCCTGGCATTCCAGGTGGCTTACCATTTTTGATGATATCGGCAATCTGCGTTGCATCGTATTTTTCACCGATCTTCTGGAGGTTTGGACCCATGCCGCCCTCCATGTTTTTGCCGTGGCAACCCATGCAGCTTGTTTGAGCTTTCCATACAGCATCTGCTGTAAAGCTGGTGTCAGCAGGTGCCGGAGCCGTTGCGTTGGAGCCATGGCCAGCGCCACCAGAATCCTTGCTGGATGGATGGCTCAGGGAGTGCTCGTGATCCGCAGCCCACGTAAGGTAGAAAACGCCTACCAGAGCTGTCAGCATCAAACCAGTTGCTACCGGACGCTTGGAAGGACGGCGCTCTTTGCTGGTATCCAGCCAAGGAGCAAGCATCAGTCCGCCAAAGGCGATACCCGGAATAATGATCGTACCGAGGACTACCCAATCTCCCGCAGCCCAAGGGTATTTCAGCATTTGGTACAGGAACAGGAAGTACCAGTCTGGCAACGGAACGAATGACGTATCATTCGGGTTTGCCTTGTCAGTCAGCGGCGATGGATGAGAAACCGTCAGCACGAGGAAGCCGACCAAGCAAACAGCTGCCACCATCCACTCTTTCAGCAGGAAGTTAGGCCAGAACGGCTCATTTTTTCCCGGAAAGTCGGAGTAGGATGGAGAAATATTAGGGATACGCTTCGCCGATACTCGGGAATCTCCGACGAAGGTAGCATCTTTATCTTGTTTTGCCATGCTATTTCCTCCTTTTTATCGAAGACCCATTATAGTGGACCCGAGATACCTTGCGAACGGATCATAACAAAGTGAGCGCCCAACAGGCCGAGCAATGCGCCTGGCAGGAAGAATACGTGAATCGCGAAGAAGCGAGAAAGCGTTTGCGCACCTACGATGTCTCCACCTGTGAGCAACATTTTTACATACGGACCGATGAGCGGAACGGAGTTTGCAATCTCCAAACCTACTTTTGTCGCAAAGTATGCGGTGTTGTCCCATGGCAAGAGGTAGCCTGTGAAACCGAGGCCCAGCATGACGAAGAAGATCAGCATGCCCACAACCCAGTTCAGCTCGCGAGGCTTTTTGTATGCACCTGTAAAGAAAACACGCAAAGTATGTAGGAACATCATCACGATGACCAAGCTCGCGCCCCAGTGATGCATACCGCGTACGATTACCCCGAATGCAACTTCGTTCTGGAGGTATTTAACAGACTCGTAGGCGTTGATAATGTCTGGTACATAGTACATCGTCAAAAACATACCAGACAAGATTTGAATAACCGTAATAAAGAACGTTAGGCCCCCAAAGCAGTAAACGAAAGCAGAGAAATGGTGTGCCGGGTTCACGTGCTCAGGTACTTCGTGGTCGGCCAAGTCGCGCCACATCGGAGTGATATTCAGGCGCTCATCGACCCAATCATACATTTTTTGTAACATCTTAGCCGTTCACCCCCGGACGAGGATTTGCCTTTACCTTACCCAAATAAAGCTTGCCGTCTTTTACTTCTGTTTCGTACTCATCAAGAGATGCTGTCGGCGGTGTACCCAAGATGTGTTCACCGTTGATCGTGTAACGGCCCAAGTGGCATGGACAGAAATACTGATCTGGATGTTCCGGACTGGTATTCCAGTCAACGGTACAGCCCAAGTGCTTACAGATTGGGGACAGAGCAAGGATCTCACCCTTGTCGTTTTTGGTTACCCATGCAGACAACGTAGATTCGGATTCATACCAACCGTCCTTGGTATGTACCTTAAATTCAACGCGCTTAGGTACTGCGCTGAATTCATCTGGAGAACCAACTGCTACTTTATCTCCACCTGCATGTCCCTGCAGTAAAGGGTCAACCGCAAAGCGAATCATCGGGGTGATCATACCCGCAGCAAGGAACCCGCCAGTTCCCATCAGAGCGTAGTTCAAAAAAGTACGTCTGGAAATTTCGCGTTTGTCTCCCATCTCTTTTTTCCCTCCTTATCCTGTAAAATAGCGCTACGATGGCGTTTTCATACATATACACTAGGTCAATCCCAATCATAGCTAACGCCTATAAAGATGTCAAGAATGTCCAGCGGGCATGGTAGAAGCCAACCCCTGCCTGCTGATAGATTGTTGCCATTTTGTCAAAATTTGCTCCTTGTCCCTCCCGTTTTCCTGTAGTATTACCGGAAAACGCTTTCTCTATTGCGCCGTCTTTCGCTGCCACAGACGAATAATTTCCTGGACCAAAACATCCACAGTCACTTCAAAACGCAAGGCTGAGTCCAGATCTTCTTCTCCGACCGGAAGCATGAGACAGCCTTCCTGCCCCTGCTCGTCCAAGCGAATTTTGTCCTGCGAAAAATGCAATCCGACTGAAAAAGCGAAGTCTCGCGGCGTCTTCTGGCCTTGACTCGCTTCTGCAAACTGATAGCTGAGCGGAAACAGAAGAACTCGCCCCTTGAGCCGCTGTTCGATGCCTGCCGCTATATTCAGCAAATAGTTCATGCGCAGCACGTGTTCTTCTACCCCGATACCGTCCTTGTACAAATAAAGAGGGAGCAGCGCGGTATCCACATAGGGTCGCAGCTCCTCCCAATTTTCAAATTCGTTTACATTCCATTGCATAACGCCGTCTCCTCTTCTCGTGTAGATTCTGGAAACTAGCGTACCATGAATCGGCAAAGTCTCGCAACACAGCTTCCGGCCAAGGCAGCTACGCCTTTTCGTAAGCCATGATCTCTTTCAATTCGCCCGTCAGGCGGATGAACAGCTCTTTGTTTTTGGTAGCCAACGCCTCGTCAATTTCCTGGTACAGCGTCCGCTTGCGGTACTGCCGCATTTGCTCGTCGATTACCATCTCGGACAGCAACCCGGACACCATTTGATTGTTCGTTCCGTACGCGTTGGAATAGAAATTTGGCCACTCCATACCCATCCCTCACTTCAATAAAATAGTCGTTTCCGTAAAGCCGTTGTATTTTCGAAGCCAAGTCTGGCTCGCATAGGTGGCAGTGTACAACCACTGTTCATGCTCGTCTTGGCCGACTCGAAGCAATCCGAGATGCACCATCATTTTGCAGACTCGATTGATCAAAATATCTGCGGGTGCATCGTAGTAGAACTCTTTGATCCAGGGAACCAGCGTATGCAGCAGCGATTCCTGCCGCACCCAGCCGCCAGAGGCGATGAGCGGAATCAACTGGACAAGCATCGGCAAATTCGGGATCGCCCGCTTGTACAATCGCATCCAGAAGCGGATCACATCATGGTAAAGCTGATCGGAATACGGCTGTTCCAACCGCTCCCGTCCCGCCTCGGTAATGCCTACTCTCCCCTCCGCCTCCTCCATCCATTTGTTGTAGTAGCAGAAGTCGTAAAGCAAAGAGAAGCGATCCGGGTATACATCGAAGTGCAGCCCGTATCCAAAGCGCCATTTTTGCGGCAAAAGCGGCTCTTCCTTCACGTACAAAAATTGAAACAACTGCTGCTGATGCCGTTTGTACATGCCTCCCTCAGCCGTAAGTGGTACAGGCTCCTGCTGAAGGAATTGTAAAAATTGCATGATATCGTCGCAAAGAGCCGTTCCTTCGTCCCTGTACGCCTGCGGCCCCGGGATCACCAGGTCGTTCTCCTCGCGCCACTGATCGAGCCAGGCTTGTATGAAAGGTTCTCGGATGTCCAACGGGATTTGATACTGCCCGACCGTTTTGCTTTTGGCAGGAAATATCCAGCCTCTTTTCATCGCCGCCGCGACAAATTGCCTTGCCGAATCCTGCTTTTTTTCTTTCGCTGCCAAAAGAGCCACGCCCGCTTTGGCGAGCAAATCCTCCAGCGACATGACGGTTCGCTTGTCGAGCAAAAGCTGCAGCAAAAAGTGTATTTCGGCTTGAGACAACTGCGCTACTTCCTGAGAGATTGTCAACCGGTGACGCAGACTGGACAAGAGAGAAGTGATCAATTCGTTTTTGGAATGAGGGTTGCATTCGCATCCGTAGTGGTTGGCAATCTGATGGAGCTGCCGGATATCGGTGTAGACCAAGATCTCAGCCAAGTTCATCTGTGCATCCCTTCTTTGCGATGGCTTTCTTGTATCCCTCATTCTTGCCAATAAGCGGAAAAATAAACAGGAAGCCACATGAGTGACTTCCTGTTCGTCGATTTTTTTATGCGCTGAAGCTTTTTTCGCTTACTCTTCTTCTGTTTCGTGATCCCACTGATCGTGCAATTGCTGGTATTCTTTCGCTTCGTCGTATCGTCCCGCTTGCGTCAACAGCGCAATCAGTCGGCGAATTTGATCGAGGTCAAAGCCGGACAGCGTCACGTATTGCTTCAAGGCGTCGATAGCTTGCTCGGTTTTGCCCAGCGACAAGTAAATGTCTGCCGCCAGCGGGTACGAAGCCACGTACTCTTCGTCAATGGCTTGCAGCGTGGTTACCAGCTCCACCGCTTCCTCCAGTCGTCCCACGTGGAAAGCCATCAGTGTCGCTCCATACAGCACTTCCGGCGAGCGATCGAGCACAAGCGCCTGGCGGAATACTTGATACGCCTGCTCGAACTGCCCGTTTTGCGCCAACGAGCGTCCTTTGGTCAAGAGCAGCTCCAGACTTTCACTGCCCGCCTGCTCCAGAAGCTGCATCGCGACTTCATCTTCCCCGATGCGGAAATACAGGTTGCCGAGCGCAGCTAAAATATCCTGGTTGTCAGGCTCTTTTTGTCTGGCCTGCTCCAAATATTTGACAGCCACCTCGTCCAAATCTTGCAGCGCGTACAAATCTGCCAATAGCAAATCGAGTTGAATGCTATCATAGCCCGATTCTTTGCACTCGTAGAGCAAATGCTGCGCCGTTTCAAAATCACTGGAATCAAGCGCGATTTCGGCAAGCAGCAATTGGCACTCTCTGCGCAAGGAAGGGTCTAGCTGCGGATTGTTTTCCAGAACCTCCGACAACAGTTTGCCTGCCACGTCCAAATGGCCCAGACGGTACCAGACTTCCGCCAAATACATCATGACATCAGGCAAGTCAGCCCCGTGCTCCTGCACTTTTTGCAAGGCTGTCAAACCCAGTTCCACTTCGTCGTTCTCAATTCGCTTAATTGCCTCATCTATGACATACAGCCATTTTTTTGGCATCGTGCTCACCTCATATGTATTATGCTTAGGCCGTATTCTGGATGAATAGCCACAAAAGACCGTCCTAAGACGGTCTTTTCATTTCTCTTGATCATATACCATTATGCACGTGTAAGCCAGCTCATTGTCAATACGGTCATCAAAATCCCGAACACACTGAGCACAATCGGGTAGTTCGGCTTCGCTGAATCCGTTGCTGCCGGTTTTCCATCCAGCGGAACGATCGAGGCGGTCGCACTAGCCAGTGCATCACTTTGCGAAGTGAGCGGCTGTGCTTCTACCACGTATGTACCATCGTCTGTCTGCATGGAAGAGGAGATGACTTGCGCTTTTGGCGTGTTCATCGCCATCACTTCCCCGTTGATCACGAGGGAATTGGCTTGCTCGGTGGAAGTGGAATTGACATATAAAGTAAAAGTAAACAACAATAGCAACAAAACGGCTACACTTGCTCCCATGCGTCTCATTCTGGCTGTTACACTGAAAATTTTTCTGCCAATCGGGATCGCCCATTGCTCCTCGGACAAAATCCGGGCCATGACAGCATCAACAATGGAACGGGAAGGCGTAACGGAATGGTACTCTTCCTTGTCCATTTCCATCCACTCCCCGCTGTCCGACCAGATTTCATAGTCGGCACGACAGGCATAACACGATGCCATATGGTGATCAACACGGCGTTGGGTCACCTCTGACAACAGATTTTCGGCGTATTCAGGCAGAATTTCCTGAACTTCTTCACATTTCATCATCGATTCATCCCTTCAGCTTCATCCAATTGAGGGTCCAGGATGTAGGTTTCCAGCTGGCCTTTTATACTTTGGCGTGCCCGAAACAGCAAGGATTTCACGGAGCTGACGGTCAAATCGAGAATCGTGGCGATCTCTGTGTAATCCATTTGTTCGTACTCTCGCAAAATCAAGGCTGAGCGCTGCTTCTCCGGCAAGTTGTTAATAGCCAGTCTGACCATGCTCTCCCGCTCGTTGCGCAACAAAACCTGCTCGGGCAAAGTTTTGGGAGATGCCATCGGCACTTGCAGTGTATCATCGAGATACACGTCGGAGTTGCGGCTTTTGCGCAATTCGCTGAGTACAGAGTTACGGGCAATCGTATAGAGCCAAGTAGAGAAGGTTGCTTCTACATCACGGAAAGAATGAATGCTCTTATACGCCTTGTAAAACGTCTCCTGACAAATATCCTCAGCAATATGCTCCAGATGTGCCTGACGCAAAAGATGAGTGACAAATGAGAGGATCTTTTTTTCATATCGACGAATCAGTTCAGCATAGCATTCCAGATTACCTTCTTTAATTTCTCGGATAAGCTGGGAATCGGTCATGATCAGGATTACCTCCTTGCGATTCCGATCCCTCAGCGGCCTTTGTAACATTAGACTGCTGGGGATGTAAAAAGTTGCGCGACCTTACGATTCTTTTTCTCGTCAGACTGCGGGAATCCTTCACGAAAAAACCCCCATTTTTGGGGTTAAATGACATATGCGTAGGGCTTTGTGTCGAAAAGGCGTCTGCCCATCCCAACAGACGAGCTAAACTGCGCGTTTCGATACAACCATTTACCGTTCGACATAACAGATGTTGGAAGATGCATTTCGCTAAAATTGAGAATAGTGGAAAGATCATACTTTGTCAACCAGTTTTCCTTTTTCAGGAAGACAATATCAGCGTCTGCCCCTGGTGTCAAGCTCCCTTTTTGCGGATAAAGCCCGACTGCCTTGGCAACGTTTGTCGAAGCAAGTCTGACGAGTAGACAAAGCAACCTTTCCGGCGAATACCATCTCCGGCGATAATCAATGCGAACATCGTGAAGGGGAGCAGCGACTTGCCAACTGTCGTAAAAGTGCTGGTGCATGTGGCGAATGGCCCGGTCTGTCACTTCTGTTGGCAAACGAAAAATGTGCAAAAACGGATCGTGTTCTCTTGTTTCAAAGGCCACTGACGGATCAGCGATGACGGTACGCACCTTCCAGTATTTAGTAGCGTCCAGCCAAAGCTGCCGAATTTGATCACGCTGTTCTTTTTTTACGGACGCATCATTTTGTATGTGCAAATGCAGAATCGTTTGTTTAGACGTATGAAGTTGCAAAAGCGTTTCCCATTTTATTGTGGAAATTTCTTCTGGGCTGCGAACCGATACGTGAAAGGCCGCCAAGCCATGTTCACCGTATCTCGCCACCGTTTTCGCCTGTAGCTGGTCAGCCCCGATCCCGACATGCCAGACGTAATCCAGCGGACTGTTGAAATGGCGAGTTTGCTGGTATTCCATCTGCGGCTTGCTCATCCAGCTTTCGTGCAAAAACACATCGGCGAAACTGGTGCAGCCGCTCCTGACAAATCCCTGCATCACTTCTATGTATGTGTGCCTATCTTTTATTTTATATAAAGATTGTGTCGGCAGTGCGACAAAGCCAGGCAAAAGATACATATCGGACGCGTCTACTTCGGCAAAAGCAGTCTCGCCTGTCGTCTTGGGCAAGGTGTCTTTGGCGATGCGGACGATCTTTCCTTCGTGCACCCACAAATCCGCTTCCTTGATTCCGTATGCAGTAACAACGGCTCCCCCTCGAATGACCATTCCTTGCTCCGACATGCTTGTCCCCTCCCGACCCTCGCATCGCACTGCGATTTGTACGAGCATATGCGCGGAAAAGGGAAAAAATGCAAAACGGCCATGGCCGTTTTGTTGACCGCAAGCGGTGACATCCCGTTTCATGAAAAACGTCGAGACGTTTTTCACAAAAAAAAAGACCGCCGTTGATTGTAAGCGCATTCAAACGGCGGTAGCACATGTGTGCTTTTATAATATTGGATAGGAGTGGAGAGAAACCATACTGTATTTTTATAATAAACGGAATGTAAGCGCTTGTCAAATCATTTTTGCTAAAAAACGTCAGAGCAGTTCCTCCTCTTCTAGGCCCCATTGCTCATATAGAAAGGAGCCTGCTGTCTCGTCAACAACAGGCTCTCTCTCCGGTTCCCTTATTGGCTGATGTTTTTCAGCAGTTCTTCAAAGCCCGGGAACGATACATCGATCGCTTCCTCGTTCTCAATCCCCGTCTCTCCTGTCGCAGCAAGGCCAGCAATCGCCATCGCCATGCCGATACGGTGATCGCCCATGCTGTCGATCACCGCCCCTGTCAAGGCTGTCTGTCCTTCGATGATCATTCCGTCGTCCGTCGGCGTGACCCGGCCTCCGAATTTGGACAGCTGGCTCACGACCGTAGCGATCCGGTCGGTTTCTTTTACTTTCAGTTCTTCTGCATCACGAATGACCGTCTGTCCGATTGCCTGCGTAGCCATGACGGCAATGACCGGAATCTCGTCAATCAGTCGCGGAATGATATCCCCGCTGATTTCGATCCCGTGCAGCTGCGAATGGGTCACGAGCAGGTCGGCGACCGGCTCTTCGTTGACAATTCGCTCGTTTTGCAGCTCCAGGCTTCCGCCCATCGCTTTCACCACGTCGATGATGCCTGTACGGCTCGGGTTGATCCCGACATTTTCAATCAAAAGCGAACTGCCTGGCACTACCATGACCGCCGCGATCAAAAAGGCCGCAGAGGAAATGTCGCCCGGGACGGAAATAGCTCGTCCGGTCAGCTTTTGGCCGCCCTCTACAGACACCGTCAGCCCATCGCGAACGACAGAAACGCCAAACGCTTGCATCATCCGCTCCGTATGGTCACGGGACAAGTGCGGTTCGGTTACGCTGGTCACGCCTTCTGCTTGCAAGCCGGCGAGCAAAATCGCCGATTTGACTTGCGCGCTCGCGACCGGAGACTGGTACGCCATGCTTTGCAGCTTGCCGCCGCGAATGGACAAAGGGGTAAACTCCCCGTCTTTTCTGCCGTCAATTTTTGCCCCCATCTGGCGCAGCGGTCCGATGACACGGCGCATCGGTCTTTTGGCAATCGACTCGTCGCCTTCCATGACCGTATGAAACGGCTGTGTCGCCAAAATGCCGGACATCAGGCGAATCGTGGTGCCGGAGTTGCCTACATCCAGATGCTGCATCGGCTCTTGCAAGCCGTACCAGCCTTTGCCTTGTACCGTTACTTTGTCACCCTGCTGCTCGATCTCGATGCCCATGCGGCGGAAGCAACTGATCGTACTGAGGCAATCCGCGCCAGGCAGGAAGCCTTCGATCGTCGTAACGCCTTCTGCCAAGGCTCCGAACATGACCGCACGGTGCGAAATGGATTTATCTCCCGGAACACGTACGGTTCCTGCTATTTTCTTTGCTGGACGAACTCGAAGCACAGTGCCACTCCCCTTTTTCTCTTCACCCGTTAGTCATACTGTGAAGCGTCTTCGTTGTAAAGCGTGTTTGCGCGACCAGGCTCATGTACGCCTGTATACATTGTAATCGAAAAAGCGGAGAAGTTCCTCCCCCTTTTCCATCTCCTCCTGGGAATGGAAGGTGATGCGCAGCGCACCGTATATATCTTCACGCGTCTCCCTGATTTGCAGGTTGGTGATGTTGATTTGCTTCGCACCGAGCAACGTCGTAATGCGCCCGATCTCCCCTGGATGGTCAGGAATGTCGATATACAAATCGTTCAAAGGCGGCAAAGCTCCTGTTTTGCGCTCAGGCAAACCGTCGCGGAAATCGCGGGCTGTCTGGAAGAACCGCTCGATTCCATCCGGGTCGCCTTCTTCCACAAGCTCGACGACATCCTCCAAAGCTTTTGCCCAGTCTTTGGCGATCTTCACAATATGCTCGCGGTTTTGCAGCAATACGTCGCGCCACATGCGCGGGTTGCTCGAAGCAATGCGGGTAATGTCACGGAAGCCGCCTGCGGCCAGACGCGCATGCCACGCGTTCTCTTCGTCGTATCCGGCGACCAGGTTGACCAGAGCAGATGCCAGGACATGCGGGAAATGGCTGACTGCTCCCACTACCTGATCGTGGGAATCCGCGTCCATCTGTACTACTTTTGCCCGCGTGAGGGAGAGAAGCTCGGTTAGACGCTCCACTTTTTCTGCTGCCGTGCCAGGGGCTGGCGTCAAAACGTAGTAGGCATTTTCCAACAGTCTGTCCGAAGCCGCCTCCACGCCTGATTTGTGCGATCCGGCCATCGGATGCCCGCCGATAAACGTCACATGCGGCGGAATGACTTCTACCGCCTGTCTGACAATGCCTGACTTGGTGCTTCCCACGTCTGTGACGATGACGTCTGGTTGCAGCTCCATGTCTTGCAACAAGCGCAGTGTAGCTACGATTTGCTCGACAGGGGCTGCGAGGAAAATGACATTGGCTTCGCGGACAGCCGTTTGCAAATCAGTCGTTCCAGCGTGAATCACTCCAAGTGTCAACGCTTTATCTAATGGTTCTTGTCGTACATCGTAACCGACAACACGGATATTGGGGTCACGTCGCATGGACAAAGCGATCGAACCGCCAATCAATCCGACACCGATTACAGTGATGGTTACTTTTTTCATCTCCACTTCCTGTCCTTCCTCATATGCGCGTAGACAAAGATGCCGGGGAACGCCCGGCATCTCGTGTCCGTTATTTCAATGCGCCAGTTACGATTTCTTTTAGCACAGACAAAATCTTTTCGTTCTGTTCTTTTGTTCCCACTGTAATCCGTTGATATCCAGGGAAGCCGAGCGCATTGCCCGAGCGAACGATGATTCCGTTCATCAAGAGCTTTTTGAATACTTCATCGGAATCCATTTTCAGGTCTACCAAAATGAAGTTGGTTTGCGTCGGGAAGTAGGAAAGTCCCCAATCGTCGAATGCGTCAGTCAATTGCTTCAAGCCTTCGCGGTTGCGGTCGCGGCAAGAGATGACAAACTCCTGATCGTGCAGGGCCGCGCGTGCTGCCACCTGACCAAGCGCTCCGGTATTGAACGGCTCGCGGACGTGCTCCAGAGCGGACACAAGCTCTTCGGAGGCGATGCCGTAGCCGATGCGCAGCGTTGCCAAGCCGTAAATCTTGGAGAACGTGCGCAAAATGATCAGGTTCGGATACTGGGACAGCATCGGAACGGTTTGCGGATACGCGGAATCAACGACATACTCGTAATAAGCCTCATCCATGACGACGAGAACGCTGCTCGGCACTTTTTGCAGGAACGCTTCCAGCTCTGTCGCCGTAACGATCGTGCCGGAAGGGTTGTTCGGATTACATACCCAGACGACTTTCGTCTGCTCGTTGATGGCAGCCGCCATCGCTTCCAGATCGTGCACGCCATCCTTGAGCGGAACCTCGATCAGCTCTGCCCCTTCGATAATCGCATTGGAGCGATATTGGGAGAACGTCGGCGTAGCCATGACGGTGTTCGTGCCTTCGCTCAGGAAAGCGCGAGAGATCATCAACAAGATTTCATCGGAACCATTTCCGAAGATCAGTTGACTAGGCTTCACACCGAGGGCATCTGCCAAGTCCCAGCGCAGGTTGAGGCTTGCGCCGTCCGGATAAAGAGCGAGATTGTCCAGTTGTTCCGCAATAGCTGCCTTTGCCTTTGGCGAGCAGCCATAAGGATTCTCGTTGGACGCCAGCTTGATCACTTCTGTCAAACCAAACTCCCGTTTGACGTCTTCAATGGGTTTCCCTGGCTGATATACCGGGGCATTGAGTATGCGTTGCTTCGGTTGCATCCACGTTCACTCCAGTCACATTTTTCCCACTATTGTAGCGCACTCGCCAACTGATGTACAAACGTTTTTATTTTTTCAACAGCATCTGGCATTCGTGCCGGATCTTTCAGTTCGTTCTCGTAGTTTTCAATCTGCTGCACAATCGCACTGCCCACGATTACCCCGTCCGCATGAGGAGCCACGGCCCGCACCTGCTCTGGTGTAGAAATGCCGAATCCGACAGCAGTCGGCGCACTCGTACTCGCCTTCACCCGTTGCAAAAAGTCTGCCAGATCCTCGCGCAAATCCGTCCTCGCCCCTGTCACGCCGAGCGACGAGACGCAATACAAAAAGCCTGTCGCCTGTTCGCCAATCGTTTGGATGCGCGCTTCGGAAGTCGGCGCGACCAGCGAAATGACATGAAGGCCGTTTTGCTTCGCCGCCGCAACGCAAGGGCCGTTTTCTTCAATCGGCAAATCGGGAATGACGACGCCATCTGCCCCGTGTGCCGCCATTTCCGCAAAAAACCGCTCGACTCCATATTGCAGCACCGGGTTGAAGTAGGAGAACAACACGATGCCCGCTTCTACTTTCGACTGGCGCAAACGGCTCACCAGTTGCAAAGCGTCTGCAATCGACACGCCGTTTTCCAGTGCGCGCTGGGAAGCTCGCTGAATGGTAGGGCCGTCTGCCAGCGGGTCAGAGTAAGGTATGCCCAGCTCAATCACATCGGCTCCGGCCTCCGCCATGGCGGTCACAAGCTGAAAAGTCGCTTCGATAGTTGGATCGCCCACCGTAATGAACGGGATAAAACGCTTGCGGCTGCGATCCGCAAACAAACGGTCGATTCGATTGGTAGCTGCCGTCATTACGCCTCGCCTCCTTCTGTCCGTTCTGCCAACGCTTCCTGAATGGTCAACACGTCTTTGTCTCCGCGCCCCGACAGGCAAATGACCAGCACTTGCTCAGGAGACATTTGCGGAGCGCGCTTGATCACTTCCGCAATCGCATGAGCGCTCTCCAGCGCGGGGATGATGCCTTCCGTCCGGCACAAAAGCTCGACTGCCGCCAGCGCCTCCGCATCTGTGACAGACGTATACGTCACTCTTTCCGTATCTTTCAAATACGCATGCTCGGGACCGACACCCGGATAATCCAGCCCGGCGGAGATGGAATGCGCTTCTTGCACCTGACCATGCTCATCTTGCAGCAAGTAGGTAAGCGAGCCGTGAATCACTCCTGGACGTCCAAGCGTCAAGGTTGCCGCGTGTTTGTCCGTATCGATTCCTTTTCCCGCCGCTTCCACGCCGCGCAGCGCAACAGACTCATCCTGGATGAACGGATAGAACATGCCGATCGCATTGCTTCCGCCTCCTACGCACGCGACCACTTCGTCGGGCAATTTGCCGAGCTGTTCCAACACTTGACGCCGGGTTTCCTCTCCGATGATTTTCTGGAACTCGCGGACCATGTACGGATAAGGATGCGGGCCGACGACCGATCCGATGACGTAAAACGTTTCCTCTACGTGAGAAACCCAGTGGCGAATCGCTTCATTCGTCGCGTCTTTGAGTGTGCGCGAGCCTGATACCGCCGGAATGACTTCCGCTCCGAGCAAGTTCATGCGAAACACGTTCAGCGACTGACGGCGAATATCTTCCTCGCCCATGAATACTTTGCAGGAAAGCCCCAGCTTCGCTGCTACGGTAGCGCTCGCGACACCATGCTGGCCCGCTCCTGTTTCCGCGATAATCGATTTTTTGCCCATCCGTTTTGCCAAAAGGGCTTGACCGAGCGCGTTGTTCAGTTTGTGCGCCCCGGTATGGTTGAGGTCTTCGCGCTTGAGGTAGATTTGCGCCCCGCCAAGCTCTTGCGTCAACCGTTCAGCGTACGTCAACGGCGTAGGACGCCCAGCGTATTTGCTCAGCAGCTCATTCAGCTCTGCTACGAACTGTGGATCACGTCGCGCTTCCTCAAAAGCAGTCTCCAGCTCGTACAAAGCGTTCATCAACGTTTCCGGTACGAATTTCCCTCCAAACGCTCCAAAACGTCCATTTTCGTCAGGCACGACCCGCGCGGTTGTCTGTGTATTGCTTGGCATGCGCCTTCACCCTCTCCACCAGTTTTTTTATCTTTTCTCCGTCTTTCTCTCCATCCGTTTCCACTCCGCTGGACACATCGATCACAGGGGCCTGATACGTTTCGAGCAGCTCTCCGACATTTTCGGCGTGAATGCCGCCCGCGATGATGCAATCAGCCGCTTGGCACGCAGCCTTCAACAGAGGAATCTGCTCCCACGAAAACTTTTTCCCGGTTCCCCCGGCTTGGGCAGGATCATACGTATCGAACAAAAAGGCGCTTACGATCCCTTGATACGCTCCAATCGCCCGGACTGCATCCTCTTCGCCGCCGACAGCCAGCGCTTTCCACACTTCCACGGAAAAACGTTCCCGCACTTGACGGCAAAATTCCGGCGTCTCCTGCCCGTGCAGCTGCACGGCAGCGAGCGGCACGTCCTGCAACACCTCCGCCAACTCGTCCAGAGTCGGGTTGACGAACACGCCCACCGCTGGCGGATGAGCAGGGACGGCTGCAAGCAGCTCTCCAGCCGTCCGTGCGTCGATCCTGCGCTTGCTCGGGGCAAAAACCAGGCCCACGTAGTCGACATCCAGTTCTTTTAAAAGCGCAAGCGTTTCCGGGCGTTTGATCCCGCAAATTTTTAATCGGGTCACAAACTCACCCCCGCTTTCGCTCCAACCAGCTCGATCACCGCTTGCGCTACGTCTGGCTGACGCATGAAATGCTCTCCCACCAAAACGGCGCGCGCTCCTGCTCTCCTTACCTTCTCGACATCCTCCGCTTTGGAAATGCCGCTTTCGCTCACGACTGTCAACGAAGCAGGCAGTCCGCCAATCAGTTCGTCTGTCACAGCGAGATTCGTCTCGAATGTGCGCAAATTCCGGTTGTTGATTCCGAGCAGCTTCGGTTCGATCGCCCGGAATACGCGGTCGCATTCCGGCTTGTCATGCACTTCGACGAGCACGTCCATCCCCAGCTCTTCTGCGGTTTGATACAAATGCCGCAGTTGCTCGTGATCGAGAATCGCCGCGATGAGCAAAATGCAATCCGCGCCCGCTGCCCGCGCTTCCACGACCTGGATGTCCTCGATGAGAAAATCTTTGCGCAGGAGCGGACGGTTTACCACTTCGCGGATGTCTTTCAAATAAGCCAGACTTCCTTGGAAAAATGTCTCGTCGGTCAAGACGGACAAGCATTCTGCTTCGGCAGCTTGATACGCCTGCGCGATTTGCAGCGGATCAAAATCCGGGCGAATCAGCCCTTTGGACGGAGACGCCTTCTTCACTTCTGCGATGACGCTGACTGGACGGGAACTTTGCACAAGCGCTTGATGGAAGCCGCGCGGACGATCCTGGTTTTTCGCTTGCTCAAGCAAGTTTGCGATCGTCGTCGCTTGTTTCAGGTGAGCAATTTCTTCGCGTTTCTTTTCCACAATGTTAAGAAGCATGAATCATTCCTCCTGCAATTTGCCGGATGTGCTCCAGCTTGCGCATGACCAGTCCGTCGTCGATCAGCTCTGCCGCCCGAATCACTCCTGCCTCAATGGAACGCACGCGATCAGACAAGTAGAGGATCGCTCCTGCATTCAACAGCACGATGTCGCGTGCCGCACCGCGCTTGCCAGCGAATACATCGCGAATGATCTCGGCATTTTCGCTCGAATCCCCGCCGCGCAGCGCCTCTTTGTCATGTCGGCGCAATCCGAACTGCTTGGGATCGATCTCGTACGTGCGAATCTGGCCATCTCGCAGTTCAGCGATCTGGCTCGTTCCCGTCACGGTCAGCTCATCGAGTCCGTCCGAGCCTGCCACAACCAGCGCCCGCTCTACGTGCAGCTCTCGCAGTACAGCCGCAACCGTCGGGAGCAGCTTCGCATCGTAGACGCCCATGAGTTGGTGACTGGCGTTTGCCGGGTTGGTCAGAGGGCCGAGCAAATTAAACACGGTGCGTACAGCCAGCTCCTTGCGCGGTCCGGCTGCATGCTTCATCGCCTGATGGTACAGCGGGGCAAACAGGAAGCACAGATTGGTAGCACGCAAGCAATCCGCAGCCTCTTTTGGCGACAGGTTGACTGGGACTCCCAGCGCTTCCAGCACATCCGCACTGCCGCTCTTGCTCGATACGGCACGATTGCCGTGCTTGGCGATCCGCACGCCGTCGCTTGCCGCCACAATCGCACTCGCCGTCGAGATGTTGAACGTGTTGCTGCCGTCTCCTCCGGTGCCGCACGTATCGACCAAACCGGGATGATCGATCGGAAAACGCATCGCTCGTGCCCGCATCGCCTGGGCAAACCCGATAATTTCCTCAACCTGCTCTCCCTTGAGCCGCATGCTGGCCAAAAAGGCGCCGATCTGGGCAGGAGTCGCTTTGCCGTCCATGATCTCTCCCATTGCTTCCTCAGCGATTGCTCGTGTCAAATCGCTTCCTTGCAAAATTTGTTCCAGTGCATAGGTCAGCATAGCAATTCCTCCTTGCGCGCAAATAGCTGTTCTGCTTTTTCCAGGGCCGAAATCATCGCGGCCGCCTTGTTTACCGTTTCCTGATATTCGCTTGCCGGAATGGAATCCGCCACGATGCCTGCGCCAGCCTGCACATGCGCGTATCCATCCTGGAAGAACAAAGTGCGAATCGTAATGCAACTGTCGAGCGAGCCGTCAAAGGAAATGTAGCCGATCGCTCCCGCATACAAATGGCGCTCATCCTGTTCCAGCTCGGCTATAATTTCCATCGCCCGCAGCTTCGGCGAGCCTGAGACAGTTCCCGCAGGAAAGGCGCTCAACAGGGCGTCAAACGCGTGCAGTCCCTCGCGCAGCTTGCCTGTCACATGCGATACCATGTGCATCACATGCGAGTAATTTTCGATGACGAGCGCCTCCTCCACTTGCACGCTTCCGTACGCGGAGACTTTGCCGACGTCATTTCGGCCCAAATCGAGCAGCATGTAATGTTCGGCCCGCTCTTTTTTGTCTGCCAAAAGGTCTGCGGCCAGCTCCTCGTCCTCTTGCGGTGTCGCGCCTCTTTTTCTCGTCCCGGCAATCGGGCGCATCTCGACTTTTTCATCCTCCACCCGCACGAGCAGCTCAGGAGATGTTCCGACCACCGTCTCGCCTGCGTATTCGAGGTAGTACATGTACGGAGAAGGATTCAGCGTACGCAGCAGCCGGTACACGGCAAACGGGTCGACATCTGTCTTCACGGAAAAGCGTTGGGAGAGCACGACCTGAAAAATGTCTCCTGCGGCGATGTACTCTTTCGCCTGTTCGACCATGCGCTCGTATTGCTCGCGGCTCATGTTTGGCTCGACCTGCAGCGGTTTGGGCGAATCGACTGCCACTTGAATCCGGCTGTCCTGTTCCAACGGAGCGGTGACTTTTTCCGCCAATTGCTCCAGCCGTTCGCAGACTAGCCTGTATTTTTCGTCAATAATGGCTGGCGAATCTCCTGGCTCGACGTGCAAATTCACGATCAACTGAATTTCTTGTTTCAGGTGATCGAACGCGATCATCTCGTCGACGAACAGAAAACGCATGTCAGGAGCTTGAACCGCTTCCTTGCGATGGGCCGGGAGGTTTTCAAAATAACGCAGCGTATTGTAGCCAAAAAAGCCGACCGCTCCGCCGCTAAGCCGGGGAAAGCCCGGCAGCTTGGGGCTTTTGAAGCGATCTGTCTCCTCGCGCAAAAAGTCGACGGGGTTGCCTGTCATCGCTTTGCGCTCACCGCTTCTCGACACAACGGAGATGTCTGCTCCTTTTGCTTCCACGATCTGAAAAGGATTCATCCCAATGAAGGAAAAGCGTGCCCAGCGCGCGCCGCCTTCTACGCTTTCCAGCAAAAACGAATCGCTGGTGCGAATCTTCTGATACAAACGGATAGGAGTCTCCTGGTCAGCTAGAAGTTTCAAGCTCACAGGAATCAGGGAATACGACGCCGAAAGGGTCTTGACTTCGGCAAGGGAGGGAAAATACATGGAACTCTCATCTCCTTTTTAGTGGGAGCGAAAAGGACGAAGACACCCGTCTTTTCACCACCCGCTTTCTAGAGCGAGAGGTAGGGGGAGAAAAAAATATACAAAAAAATCCAGCAAAAAGAACTGGATCGGGTAGATAAATATGTACCCAGCCTGCTCTTCTCTCCTCAACCTAACTCATCTCTACTCTGCTCTACTCATTCTCATCTCAGCCGGAATTGGCTCTTCACGAACAAACGAGGCGCTCTCGTTTCACTTATGGTAAAAGAGAGCGCCCTGATTGTCAACTGCGATTTGTCAAATCAGGTCGAAGCTTTACAGCATCCCGCAAGAAGACGTGTTGAATCTCTTTTGCCGATTTCTCTGTGTTGACATGCATCATGACACGTATACAGAGCGGCAAGCTGCCTGGTACAGGAATTTCGCGTGCGCACATCAGGGGAACATACTGCCACGCTTCCCCTTCAAGAAGACGTGCCGCCTGGGCGGGAAATGTCGCACACAAATCCTCTGTCGTCGTGATGATGATGCTGCCAATCTCTTCAGGATTCACTTCATTGCGCGTAACCATTTCTTCCAGCAGCCACTTGGTGGAAGAGACAATCTCGTCTCGCGTATCGGCTTCCACCGTGACTGCGCCTCTAATTCCTCGCATTCCCATTACAAAGCCCCCGCTTCTTCACTCATTACTGTCAGGATGAGCTGTTCGTCTACATTTTTCACAATCTCCGCCTGCCCGATTGCGCTAGGCAATACGAGGGCAAGCTTGCCGCCAACGGTCTTCTTGTCCCGCTTCATCGCATCGAGTACATCTTGCGGCAGCAGTCCTTTTGGCCAAGCCGTAGGCAAATGGTACAAACCAATCAAGTGCTTCGTGCGGTCGTACACACCGTTTGGCGCAAGACCGATTCGCTCTGCTAGTTTGGCAGCCAGACACATCCCGATTGAAATCGCTTCGCCGTGATTCAGCGTGGAGTAAGCTGACAACGCTTCAAACGCATGCCCGAACGTATGCCCCAAATTCAATAGCGCCCGCGGGCCCTGCTCCGTCTCGTCAACAGAGACAATCGCAGCCTTCACTGCGCAGCCTTTTTCAATCGCTTTCCCTAACAATTCTGAATCAAGCTCCCACAAACTTGCGGCGTTCTCCTCCAGCCAATCTGCAAAGGAAGCATCGGAAATAAGGGCGTGCTTGATTACCTCGGCAAAGCCGGCAGCCACTTCACGCTTGGGCAAAGTGTGCAGCACTTTTGTGTCATAGATCACGACGCGAGGCTGATGAAAAGCGCCGATCAAGTTTTTCCCCAACGGGTGATTGATCGCCACTTTCCCTCCGACGGAGCTGTCGTGGGCAAGCAAAGTAGTCGGCAGCTGGACAAAATGAATGCCGCGCATAAACGTAGCCGCCACGAAGCCAGCCAAATCTCCCACGACTCCGCCGCCCAATGCGAGAATCGCAGATTGGCGATCCAATCCCGCTTGAATCGCTTCGGTCATCAGCCGTTCATAGACAGGCAGACTTTTCGATTGCTCGCCCGCTTCCACTACGCTCGCTGTCGCGTTGTATCCGGCAGCGCGCAGAGCATCACGCAGCGGCTCTAAGTAACGAACCGCCACGTGCTCATCTGTTATAATCATGAGTTTGCTTGTGGAGACAACCCCCGCCTCCGCAAGCAAACCAGGCACCTGCTGCAATAGAGAATCACCGATCACAATCTCGTAGGAACGCTCTCCCAGCTCTACTGTCAGTCTGTTGGTATCCATTAGAATTTCTCCGTGTATGCGCGGTATTCACGCACGTTTTCGATCATGTCGTCCATGGAATCGCTCGGGAATTTTTCGCACATCGCTTGGGCGATTTCCCATGCCACCACAGCTTCTGCCACGACACTCGCTGCCGGAACCGCGCAGCTGTCGGAGCGCTCGATGCTGGCCGAGAACGGCTCTCTGGAGTCGATATCGACGCTCATCAGCGGCTTGTACAGCGTCGGGATCGGTTTCATCACGCCTCTGACAACGACAGGCATGCCTGTGGTCATGCCGCCTTCCAGTCCGCCTGCCCGGTTTGTTTTGCGACTGTAGCCTGTTTCCTCGTTCCAAACGATCTCGTCATGAACCTGGGAGCCTTTCAAATCCGCAGCTTCAAACCCGATTCCGATCTCCACGCCTTTGAAGGCTTGAATGCTCATGATCGCCTGAGCGAGTCGTCCGTCCAGCTTGCGGTCCCATTGCACGTGGCTGCCCAAGCCGATCGGCACGCCTTCCACGATGACTTCAACCACGCCGCCGAGAGAATCCCCGTCTTCTTTGGCCTTGTCGATCGCTGCCATCATAAGCGGCTCCGCTTCTTTGTCCAGGCAACGGACAGGTGATTCTTCCGTGCGGGCGATCAGCTCTTCCAGGCTGACTTCCTGGCGTTTTGCCACGACATCGTTGATCTGCAACACTTGTCCGCCGATCTGGATGCCAAAAGCGGCGAGCAATTGACGCGCTACGGCGCCGACCGCAACACGCACAGTTGTTTCGCGGGCGCTGGAACGTTCCAGAATATTTCGCATATCCCGTTGATGATATTTAATCGCACCGTTCAAATCAGCATGGCCTGGGCGCGGGCGAGACACGCGGCGTTTTTCCTCTGCGCCCTCTTCTACTGGCTCGGCACTCATGATCGTCTGCCAGTGCGTCCAATCCTTATTTTCAACAACCAGCGTGATCGGTGCTCCTGTCGTATACCCGTGGCGCACGCCAGACAAAATTTTCACCTGGTCCTTTTCAATTTGCATTCTCCGGCCCCGCCCGTGACCTTTTTGGCGGCGCGCCAGCTGTTCGTTGATTGCCTCAATGGAAATCGGCAAGTTGCTTGGGATTCCCTCGATGATCGCTGTAAGCTGCGGTCCGTGGGACTCCCCCGCTGTCAAGTAACGCATCTCTTCCTTCCTCCATCCTCCAGGCAGCTCATGTCCCCAGTTCCTTCCGGTTCGGGTCGCTGTCCTTTATCACTTTTAAGCGCTATAATATCATACCTGTCTCGCTCTGGAAACACAAAAAGTACAATCCTACGCGAAAACCTTTCGCTTGAAGAAAAAACGCCCCTCCAATGGAGAAGCGCTTCGCTTGCAGATGGCGCTGACTAGAAAGGATCGACCATCAAAAATGGATTGGGGCTCAGCGGCCTTCTGGAATGATCCACACGTATCAAATCATCCAGCTGAGTTTTTTCAGCCCCAAGTATTTGTCCGCATTCTTGCAACGTAATCAAACCCCGACGGTATGCTTCGATGACCTTGTGCTTATCCATCTGCTGCCTCCCTTGGCAAAGTAAGTATTCCTAGTCTTGGGAAAAAGGAGCAGAGTTATACACACGGCCATAGAGAATCATCCCATTTTTCGGTAAAAGAATGTGTCTTCCGTCTCCAGCTGGTATTGCTGCGGCTGGAAGATTTGCTCCGTGCTGCCCACAAACAGCACGCCGCCCGGTTTGAGCGCCCGGCTGAATTTGTGGTACAGCTCGTGCTTGGCTTCCTCTGTAAAATAGATCATCACATTGCGGCAAATGATCAAATCGAACTGGGTATCAAACGTATCCGCCAGCAAGTTATGCTTTTTGAACGTGACACGCTTTTTCACCTCTTCGGAAATCCGGTAGCTGAGCGTGTCTTTGACGAAGTATTTGTCCACAAGCTCTTTCGGACAATCTTGCAAGGAACGGTCTGTGTACACGCCTTGCTTTGCCTTGGACAAAGCGCCCTCATCGATATCCGATGCCAGCACCGTAGCATCCAGACGCTTGCGCAGCAAAATCAGGGAGAGCGTGTACGGTTCTTCGCCAGTGGAGCAAGCCGCGCTCCAGCACTTGACACGCGACGATTGCTTGGCAAGCCGCGGCAAAATTTTGTTCTCCAGCACCTCCCAACGACCTGGGTTGCGGAAAAACTCGGAGACGTTGATCGTCATCCGATCGAGAAACTCGTAAAAAAGCTCCTTGTCCTTTGCAATCGCATCAAAATATTGGACAAACGTGCCGTAGCCCCGCTTTTGCCGCAACGAAGTCAGGCGCCGCTTCATCTGTGCTTCCTTGTAGAGGGCAAGATCAATTCCGGTCATTTTTTTAACGCTTGCAATAAATTGGAGAAAGTCTTTATCTTCCATTCAGAATCGTACCCCCTTTCATACCTGTTGTTCATCATTTCGCTATCGTTCGCCAAATTCCTATCCATTTCGCGGGAGTTTTTGACGAAAAAAAGAAAAAACCCCAAAAAGGGGTTTTTGTGGTGATATCTTAGATCCAGCGTTGGATTGTTTTCTCGAAGGAGAGAACTTCTTCAGCGGAGAACCAGAGACCGATTTCACGCTCAGCGCTTTCTGGGGAATCGGAGCCGTGGATGATGTTCATGCCAACGGAAGTAGCGAAATCGCCACGGATTGTGCCGGAAGCTGCATCTACTGGGTTTGTTTTGCCCATCATAGCACGAGCTGTGGAGATCACGTTGTTACCTTGCCATACCATAGCGAATACAGGACCGGAAGTGATGAAGTCAACCAGTTCGCCGAAGAATGGGCGCTCTTTGTGCTCAGCATAATGTTCTTCAGCCAGTTCGCGGCTTACAGTCATCAGCTTAGCGCCAACGAGTTGGTAGCCTTTTTTCTCGAAACGGGATACGATTTCTCCGATCAGGTTACGTTGTACGCCGTCAGGTTTTACCATAAGGAATGTTTTTTCCATTGTAAGTATGCCTCCATCAAAGCTATGTATTGGTGTATACAACACCAACGAAAATTTTATCAAAACTGGGGTGGTCAAGCAACAGTCAGACCGTTAAAATCTCATTAAAATTTGCGATCGACGATAAAATTAGCAATTCCTGTCAACGATGTTTTTGCCTGCGTATTGGGCAAATCGCTTATAATGGCATGCGCGCGGGCAATATAGCGCTCGGCCAGCCGCTGGGAAAATGCGATTCCTTCGTCAGCCCGCACCAGGCGAATCGCTTCGTCCGTGTGCTCCCAAAACGTATTTTCCTTGATCCACTCCTGGAACTGTCCGCTCGCCTTGCCATGAAAAGCGGTGTAAAGGGCTGGCAGCGTGATGTTTCCATGCAAAAGGTCGCTCCCTGCCGGTTTTCCCAACTGCTTCTCCGTTCCGGTGAAATCGAGAATGTCATCGGTAATTTGAAAAGCCATCCCCACGTTGTACCCGTACCAGTACATTTTGCGTACCAGCTCTTCAGTAGCACCGCTGGCAACGGCACCCAACTGACAGCTGATCGCAATGAGCAGCGCCGTTTTCCGCTTGATTCTGCGCAAATACGTCCGGAAGTTTTGATCCCAGTTGTTCAAATCCTTGACTTGCTCGATCTCGCCTTTGCACACCTCGACAATCGCTCTGGACAAAATCTGGTGCAGCTTCGGATTCGGCAATTGGGAAGCGACTGCAAGCGCACGGGCGAAAATGTAATCGCCTGCGTACATCGCCACCTTGTTGTCCCATTTCATGCGCACCGTGTCTTTGCCCCGTCGCTTGTCGGCGTCATCAATGACGTCGTCGTGAACCAGCGAAGCCATATGAATCAGCTCAAGCGGCACAGCTACGTGCTTCAATACTTTTACATCGTACTTGCCCCATTTGCCTCCGAGCAGCACAAAAACCGGACGAATGCGCTTTCCCCCAGCTTTAAGCAAATGAGTCGAGGACTGATACAGTTCCCGCACATCCGTATCAATCGATTTTTCCAGCTCATCTTCAATGTACTGGACATCCTTTTTCATCTTGAAGTAAATATCGACTAGGTTCATCCGTTATCCGTTCCACCTATCTCGCAAGCGTAATATTGGTCTTGTGGCCATCCGCCTGCCACAACTCGACTGTCGCGGGTGCCGCAAGAAGCCCCAGCTCTGCCGCGCATCGGTAATAATACTCCAGTCCTACCCGCTGCACTTCGCCAAAATCGTGTTGCAGTCCCGCGAAGTAACGAAGCCACTCCTCTTTTGTCCCGCCAAAATGCGTGCATACGTAATCGACCAACGGGCCAGGATTTGCTTTCGTCTTCTTCTTGCTCGTCAAAAAAGAGGCGTGCACTTCCGCAATCAACGCAAAATGCTCGTCAATCACCTCGCGTCGCAGCGCCCAAATGGCAAACGTCATGGAATAGCCTGTGAAGCGGTGCCACAATTCGCCGAGATCGTATACGTGCAGCTCACCAGCTGTCCGCTCTGCGGTAATCGCATCATCGCCAATGAGCAGGGCAGCATCCGCATCTTGCAGCATGTGTGCGAGATTCGGCTCTTGTGTAACGTAGGTGATCTCGTAATCGTAAAACTTGTGGAGAATGATTTTCAGCAAGTTCACTGTCGTTGCCGACGTGTTGGTCAGGGCAATTTTGGCCCCGTTCAGTTGCTCAATCGGCTTTTTGCTGAATAAGAAAAGGGAGCCTACTCTCCCGTTGGCACTGACAGACAGGTCTGCCAATGCCACATATTGGGAGGCATGCTCAGCATAGCTAAACGAGGAAATCGGCCCCATGTCAATCTCGCCTTTGGCCATCGCCAGATTCAACTGGGCAGGCACCTGGCGGATGAACGCGATGCGATCCTCGAATTTTGCTTGTTCAAAATAATAGTAAACAGGCAGTACGTTGGTATACAAGATTTGCCCGATCCGCAAAGACTTTTGCATGCGTCTATTCCCCCCAACGCCGAAACAGCGAATGTGGTACATCAAGTGCATCCAAAGCTTTCCCCACGACAAAATTAATCAAGTCATCCATCGTTTGCGGTTTTTGATAATAACCAGGCATGGCTGGCAAGATCCGCACACCCAGCTTGCTCAATGTCAGCATGTTTTCCAGCTGGATCGCATTGAGCGGCGTCTCCCGCGGAACGAGGACCAGTCGTCTGCCTTCCTTGATCATAACGTCAGCGACGCGTTCCAGCAAATTGCCCGAAGCGCCGTGTGCAATCCCGGAAACCGTTCCCATCGAGCACGGAACCACGATCATGCCGTCGCAGCGATACGATCCGCTCGCCGCCGGGCAGTTGAAATCGCGAAGCCCCCAGTAGTGCAGCTCTCCCGGGAAGGATTGTTGCAGCTTTTCTCGCAGCAAACCTTCCCGGTCGTCTGAATGCCAGTCCAGCTCATCGTGAAAGACTTGCCAGCCTGCCTCGGTAATCATCAAGTGAACGATATGACCTGCGCGCAAAAGCTCGGTCACCACACGCACACCGTAAATCGCGCCACTTGCCCCTGTAATTCCGACTACCCATTTTTGTTGGCTCATGCGATCACCAGATCAATCATAGTAAACACGAACATGACTACGCTCAAAATGCCGTTCATGTTGAAAAACGCAACGTTTACTTTGGACAAATCCGTCGGCTTCACCAGCGTGTGCTCGTAGATCAGGATCGCACCGGAAATGAGTACGCCGAGCAGGAACCAGATCGACAAGTCAGCCACTACATACAGCGACATCAGTCCAACAAAAGTGATGATGTGGCACAGTCTCGCCACAACCAAGGCGCTGGCAACCCCAAAGCGGCTCGGCATGGAAAACAGCCCTTCCTTGCGGTCAAAGTCAGCATCCTGGCAGGCGTAAATAATATCGAAGCCCGCCGTCCAAAACAGAACGGACACAAACAGGAGCAAGCCAACCGCGTCTACCTGGCCTGTCGTGGCGACCCATCCTCCCAACGGTCCGAACCCGATTGCTACTCCCAAAACAAAGTGGCACAGCCAGGTGAAGCGTTTGGTGTAGGAATACAGCACCAGGACAAACACAGCAAGCGGCAACAGCTTGACTGCCAAATCGTTCAACTGGAACGCCGCAATGAACAGCACGGCGAACGAAACGACGATAAACAAAACAACTTCCAGGACGGAAATAAGCCCCGCCGGAATCGCTCGTGTAGCTGTCCGCGGGTTTTTGGCGTCAATGACGCGGTCAATCAGCCGATTCAACGACATTGCTGCACTGCGCGCCCCGACCATCGCAACCGTCACCCAGAAAATCTCCATCCAGGTCGGCCACGCCTTCTCCACTACAATACTTCCCAAAACCGCCCCCATAAAAGCAAACGGCAAAGCAAACAGGGAATGCTCGAATTTTATCATTTCCAAGATGATTTTCAATTTACGTAGACCCATCTATGACACTTCCTATCTACTGAAAAAATACCGTTGTTGTCGAGGCGGTTACGGCTTCGTGCCAATGTGCAGCGCGGATACGCCGCCCATGAACAGCTTGACTTGAACCGGGTCCAAGCCTGCTTTTCTAAACATCCCGGCAAGCTCACGACTGTCCGGAAAATTGGTCAGCGAGTGCGGAAGCCAGGCATATTCCTCGTATTTGTTCACGGTCATTTTCGCAATCAATGGCAAAATTTTATAGAAGTATAAGTAAAATAGCTTGCGATACGGAATGAATGGAGGCTTGGACACTTCCAGAGAAACGACTTTCCCGCCCGGTTTGACTACGCGCGCCATTTCATTGAGCACTTGCTGCACATCCGGAACGTTGCGCAGGGCAAAGCCGATCGTGGCAAAATCGAATGTATTATCCTCGTAAGGCAAATTCATCGCATCGGCATTCACCAGCTTGACGTTGTTGCTGACTCCCTCATTCGCCACCTTGTACGCGCCTACATCCAGCATGTTCTGGCTGAAGTCGAGCCCGACCACCCGGCCGTCTTTCCCTACTGCCTTGGCAAGCGCGATCGTCCAGTCCGCCGTGCCGCAGGCTACATCCAATGCGGTATGGCCCGGTTGAATGTTCATCTGCTTCATGGTGTAGTTGCGCCAGGCCAGATGGCTGCCAAAACTGATGACGTTGTTCATTTTGTCGTAGTCGCTCGCGATGCTTTCAAATACGGAGTGAACGTATTTTGCCTTCTCGTTCATTTGTGTCTGGTCCACTAGGCTACATCTCCTCAATAACTCGTTTCAGGCGATTCACTCGATGGGAGTAACGAGCTGTTATGGAAGCAAGCACATTGCGTGTTTCTGCTGGCAGCGAACGCACCATTTGCTCGCACATGCCGATCATTTCCATGGCTTTCATCTCAACGCCCGACAGTACCTGGGCAAGCGTAGCACCCGGTTTTTGCAGCAAAAAACGAGCAAAACCAAAGGGAACCTGCTCTTGCCACTTGATTTGCTCCCACTCTCCGATAACGCTTTCTACCTTGGCCGTTTCTTTCATCAGATCGACCCACAGGCGGCGGCGATCATCCGAATCGGCATACTTCTCTACGATTGCTACGTACAAACCTGTGTCGATGGCGTTGCGCAATTCCCAGTACCCTTCATCCGACAAGCTTCTGGAATCGCGTCCCGCAATGTACAGCTTCATTTTGGCTTCATTCACGCGCTGAATGGCTCCGGACAACACTTGAATCGCTTCAATCTCGCCCGTTTCCGCCAGCAGGTTGTAGTAGCGGCTGCTGTAGTAATCTCCGGCGAGCACAGTCAACTGTCTGTTTCGCTCTGCGCTCAAGGAATGTTCGTATTGATTTTCCACATTTTCATGCATGTCCAGTCCCAGCTGGACAAGTCCAGTCGCTGTGCAGAAAATGGATGCCCGTTCCTTCGTCATGCCTTGCTCCAGCAAAAACAAATACAAGAGTTCCAGGCGATTCTCCGCCATGGAAGGAACGTCCACGTAATATTCTACATAGGAATGGGTGGTTCGCTTGTAGATCTGCTCGATGATCGATCGAACCTCTTCTACATAGGGGGTATGTTCTTTGCTCATGCGTCCTCCTCCACAAGCTGCGCAACCTAAAGATGTCTGCCTGTTCCGTACACTTCCGTCTACCTTTACCATCCGGTCAAAAGGCCGTCCTTGCTATCATACCATACTTCTACCATCAGGGACTAATTCTCTCATAAAAATACGGATCGATTCGCACGGGAAATGTGTTTTTCACAAACGAATCCACATCGGCGATCTCCGCCGCCGGTTTGGAAAATGACTTCAAATTCGTCCCAGTTGTTTGAATGGCAACAAGGAGTCTCGACTCTTTTGGCTGTTCGCTTTCTTCCAGCAAACGGAAATACACTTGACCAACATTATCCGTGTGCGTTAGCAAGCCGTATGTCAATCCGTAAAAATCACGATAAACTTGACTTTCATCCACTTTTTCACCCGGTTTCACGATCAAATCGACATAAACCGACGGATTTTCCCATTTTATACGCTTCATTTTATAATGTGTGGGCGTCAATGTAAACAAATCCAGGACATTTCGCTCGCTCAGTTGAACAGGGTGTGATGTCTGAAAAGTGGGCACATCTGCCTGCCTCCATAAAGCACTCGGGACCATCGACAGCATCAGAGCCAGAAAAGTGGAAACAGCGATCGCCATGAGCAGTTGGCGCGGCATAGACATCCCTCCTCTTCACCATTGTACAAACAAAAAAAGCAGGCTATGCCTGCTTTTCCGCTGGAGCTGTTTATTCTGTCGTATCGACAACACCGTGCTGCGAGTAAATGACGGCTTTTCCCCGAACTTTGATGGCCGAAGTATGCTCCGTGAATTGAAAGATCATCACTTCGCCCTTGTCGAGCTTTTCTGTGTGATGAAAACGGGTGTCCGAGCCTCTCGTAAGCCCGATGACATGCACGCCGTTTTCCTTGGCTTTGACGACAAAATAGTCCTGGTTGATTGTTGGCTGTGACAAGTTGTTTCCTCCTGACCAGTGCGTGATGCGCCTCGTCTAGTATGATGTCCCGTCTGTCTCCAAACGGCCCATGATTTTTGCTACATACTTCTGCGTTTCCCGAGGCAGCTGGCTGTACTTTGCCTCCAGCTCCTCGTCACTGTCGATACCCAGACGGCCTACCCGGCCCGGGCCTGCATTGTACGCCGCCAGCGCCACCTTGACATTGCCATCGTAGCGGTCGAGAAGCGATTTCAAATATTTCGTTCCACCCGCCAGGTTTTCATCCGGGTCGTATGAATTGCGGACACTCATCGCCTGTGCTGTTTTGTCCATCAGTTGCATCAAACCTTTGGCACCCGCTTTGGACACGACATTCGGATTGAAATTCGACTCGGCTCTGACGACTTCCCGGATCAGATCGGGATCGACGCCAAGCGATTTGGCGGTTCGTTCAATTTTCTCCAAAATAGCTCCGGGAGCAACCGCTGCTCCTTTTTCCATCGTCGGATTCAACTCTGACTCATAGTCTGCGGCCAGCTTCCATTCTCTGCTGCCGTCGAGCTTGGCCAAAATCTCTTGCGAGGAGATGACGCGCTGTCCTTGCGCCAACTGTGATTGCAACACGTCAGAAAAGAGATCCTGCTCCTCGTAGGACAAGGAGGAAGCTGCGCGATTGCTTGAATAGGATTGCTGTGTTGATTGTAAATACGGCTGAAGCGATACAGGCACCTTCATGGCACTAAACAACCCTTCCCTTGCTTGTCTCCCTACTATTATAAAAAAGAAAGATCAGGAAGCCAATAGCAAAAATGGCAATTGTCAAGAACAAAAAAAGAAGCCTCGCAAAAGGCTTCCTGGTTTTTTATTCAGATGGTCGGAATGCAGGGATTCGAACCCTGGACCTCACCCACCCCAAGGGTGCGCGCTACCGGGCTGCGCCACATCCCGACTGTACATCTGTACTTTACAATATTTTACCTGTAGAGTCAATAGAAAATTGCTGGATTTGGCAGTTCATCCCAGGCCTAGCGCCTGTCCGATCAGGAACGGATGAGACTGAATACTTCTGCACGCGCCGCCGCATCTTTTTCAAACATGCCGCGCACCGCAGAGGTGATCGTTTTCGAGCCGGGCTTTTTCACGCCGCGCATGGTCATGCACATATGCTCTGCTTCAACCACGACGATCACGCCATGAGGGTCGAGCTTGCGGACGATCGACTCGGCAATCGTCGTCGTAATTCGCTCTTGCAGCTGCGGGCGCTTGGCTACTGCTTCAACCGCTCTCGCCAGCTTGCTCAAACCGACAACCCGTCCACCGCGCGGAACGTAGGCCACATGCGCCTTGCCGAAAAACGGAACCAGGTGATGCTCGCACATGGAGTAAAAAGGAATGTCTTTGACCAAAACCATTTCTTCGTGATCTTCGCTAAAAACGGTCTCAAAGTACTGTTCCTCGTTGATATGCATGCCCTCGAATACTTCTGCATACATTTTTGCGACGCGTTTAGGGGTATCCAGCAATCCTTCGCGATCGGGATTTTCTCCGACCGCCTCCAGAATCATGCGGACAGCCTGTTGAATTTTATCCAAATCAACGTTCATTATTTGTACCTCCTACCTAGCGGCCCATCCCGTTTGCGAAGCTTGCGGCTTCTCCGGCTGGCCCTGACCAGATCCGTTTGTCATGCTCCGTTGTACGCAGCCGAACCCACGCCAATCTTACCATACTCATTTCAAAAAAACAAAAACATCTGACAAGACAACTGTATGTACACCAAGCCAAAGTTGTCCGCCCTTTGTTGCCTGTCTTCAACCAAAAAGGGCAGCCGTCCTCTACGTGCACAAACGTTCGCATCCCGGACGTTAAAAAAAATCCACATTTCATCAATGTGGATTTTTTTATGTAAGTGCTTCGTTCTCAAAAGAAACAACTACTTGATGGAGTCTTTGAGTTGTTTACCTGGTTTAAACGCAGGTACTTTGCTGGAAGCGATTTCGATCTCTTCACCTGTTTGTGGGTTACGACCTTTACGAGCCGCGCGCTCACGAACTTCGAAGTTACCAAAGCCGATCAGTTGGACTTTATCACCAGTTTTCAAAGCATCAGCAATTGCATCGAGAACAGCGTCAACTGCTTTAGTTGCATCTTTCTTGGTGAGTTCGGTGGTTTCAGCCACTTTTGCAATCAATTCTGTTTTGTTCATTTTCTTCACCTCCCCTCAAAGAACACCAAGTCCTAGCTATTATTTTTCTTAACCGAAACGAAGCGTTTTATACACGATTGGTGGTATTTACCGATCTGACAAGCTTATAGTAATACACCGATTTCTTAAATTCAAGCCCCTCCTGTCGAAATTGAACGAAATACAAGAAAAAAAGGCATCCCGTCACGCCGGGTGCCCCCTTTTGGAATCAATTGTCTAGGTCTATTTACCTAGTCCTTAAAGTATGATGGCAATCAGACCGCCGGAGCCTTCGTTGATGATCCGCCCCAATGTTTCTTGCAATTTATACCGCGCATTGTCCGGCATCATCGTAATTTTTGCCTGGATGCCTTCCCGCACAATCGAGTGCAGCGATCTGCCGAAAATGTCCGAATTCCAGATCGACAGCGGATCTTTGTCGAAGTCCTGCATCAAGTAACGGACAAGCTCTTCGCTCTGCTTCTCGGTCCCGATGATCGGAGCAAATTCCGATTCGACATCGACGCGGATCATGTGAATGGATGGCGCAGTCGCTTTCAGTCTGACGCCAAAACGCGGTCCCTGGCGGATCAGCTCAGGTTCGTCCAAGGTCATTTCATGCAGCGACGGAGCAGCGATTCCGTAGCCCGTACTGCGCACCATATGCAAGGCTTCCGCTACCTGGTCGTACTCTCGCTTGGCGTGGGCAAATTCCTGCATAATCTTCAGCAAATGGTCCTTGCCGTTGATCTCGACGCCCACGATTTCCATCAGGATGCGATCATACAGTTCATCCGGCGCGAACAGGTCGATCTCCGCAATCCCTTGGCCCATGTGCATTCCCGCAAGAGACGCCCGCTCCACGAAGTCATAGTCATTGAAGAAGCCGACGACGCGGTCCACGTCGCGCAACCGGCGGATATCCTGCACGGTTTCACGTACGGCTTCTTCATAGTTCTGACGGAGCCAGTGGCCGTTCTCCAGCACCATGACCCAGCTAGGCAGGTTCACGTTTACTTCATGCACAGGGAACTCGAACAGCACTTCCCGCATCAAGAGGAGGATTTCCTGTTCTGTCATGTGATCGACAGACAAGGCCACTACTGGCACGTCGTACTTTTCCTGAAGCTGCAAACGCAGGTTTTGCGCCTCGTCAGAGCGTGGACGCGTCGAGTTCACCACGATGACGAACGGTTTGCCCACTTCCTTCAGTTCATTGACGACCCGCTCCTCCGCGTCAATGTATCCTACACGCGGAATTTCCGCGATGCTGCCATCTGTCGTAACAACGATTCCGATAGTCGAATGCTCCTGGATGACTTTACGCGTTCCGACTTCAGCTGCTTCCTCGAATGGCACTGGCTCCTCATACCACGGAGTGTTTACCATTCGTGGACCGTTGTCATCCTCGAAGCCTTTTGCCCCCTGAACCGTATAACCTACGCAGTCAACGAGGCGGACATTGATGCTGAGTCCTTCTGTCACATGTACGTTTACGGCTTGGTTCGGAACAAACTTCGGCTCTGTCGTCATGATTGTTCGGCCAGAAGCACTCTGCGGCAGTTCATCTGTCGCTCTGATCCGCTCTGCTTCCGATTGGATATTCGGGATGACGACCTGCTCCATAAACCGTTTGATAAAGGTCGACTTTCCCGTACGAACCGGGCCTACTACCCCGAGGTAGATGTCTCCGCCCGTCCGTTCGGCAATGTCTTTA
Source organism: Brevibacillus sp. HD3.3A (assembly GCF_013284375.2). Taxonomy (NCBI): domain Bacteria; kingdom Bacillati; phylum Bacillota; class Bacilli; order Caryophanales; family Paenibacillaceae; genus Brevibacillus; species Brevibacillus sp. HD3.3A. The sequence goes on along the minus strand of NZ_CP085874.1, from coordinate 2,566,395 downwards.
AAGATGTCGACTCGTTCCACCATCGATGACCTCCTTCTATTTGTCTATTTTTACACTATGACCGATTTTCCGAATTATCCCTGACCGTCAGTATTTTCGTAGGGAATCTCGTACTAGTTTCGTGGACAGTACAAGTATATGTGCGACTGGACCAACTAGAACAAAAAAACAACTCCGATCAGAGTTGTTTTTTGTGTTCGCTATTTGATTTGCAGCAGCCTCGGCTCACCGTCTACCAACTCGTACGGGAACGATTTGGCGGGAACAAACATCGATACGCGCGACAGGACGTATCTCGGGTCTGTGTTTGGCGTGACAGTCGCTTTGTTCTCGCGCAGCATCGTCGCAATATCTGCCGCGTAGTCAATTCCTACTTGCCCATCCGCATTCATAACCAGCGGCAGCAAATAATTGCCCATGGTCGATGGCACTTGCCACGCCTTCACACCGATCTCCGTATGGTCGATCGAGTAGTAGCCGTTGCCGAGGTCGGCTTGCACCGGCAGCTTGTTAAAATAGCCGCGATAGCGGTCTACAGCCGTCTGTACATCGGCAACCGTGCTGACAGCCCCCAGATGGATGAGCTTGACCGTTGGCTTCGTCTCCACGTCAATCAGGACGTATTTGTACAGTCCGCCCTTTTCAAAGGCGTTTCCAGGCACATCCGGGATGTACTTGGGAATCATTTTGCGAAAATCAATCTCGTATTTCTCAAAAATGGGAGTGTCCAGCGGTTTCGTCACAATCGGGAGCACAGCGGTATCTTTTTTGAACTCGTCGATACCTTTTTGCGCCGCCTCCAGAAAAAATGAGCTGGGCACCTGATTTTCCGCCTTCCGCTCGTTCGGATACAAACATCCGGACAACAAAACAGAAAGCATGCACAAGCTGATCGTCAGCTTGAAAGTTTTACGCCATGATTGCCACATCTTATGTATACACCTCAAACCCTCATTCTTCGTTTTCCAAGCGCTGTCGCTCAAGTGCCGCAGCCACCACCGATTTTAACCGGCTCTCCGGGATTCGGACCGTGCAGTCGTTCTCTGTCGCCTTGGCCTGACAAGCCAGGCGCAGCCCCTGCCGCAAGTCCTGCTCCGGCATTTTGCGCAGCTCCAGCACGGTCGGAGGAGCAAGTTCCCCGCTCTCCACAATGACACGGCACATCAGACAGGAGGCGTGGCCTCCACACCTTTGCGGGATCACGATCCGGGCATTGCCAGCAACACTGACAAGCGATTGGCCCGCCCTCGCTTTCACGCTTTTACCGCCGGGAAGAAAAGTCACCTTCCCCATGTCGTCACTCCTTTTTCAATACGGGCGATGGGCCAGCTTCACCGTTCCTTGCCCGACGATCTTGATTTGGCAGCCAAGTCTGAACCCTTCGGCCCGCTCTGCTTTGCGCAGGCGCAGCTTTTCCTCGCTCGTGATCTCACTCAGGTACTCCGCGCCTTCTACCACTTGCGTGCGGCACTGAGCGCACACGCCTCTCTGGCAAGCATGCCCCCACGGAACTTTATGTTTTTTGGCAATCGCAACGATCGTCTCATTCAACTCCACAGGCACTTCATACGTTCCTGAGCGAGTGATCAGTGTTACCTGAGACATCCCCTATCCTCCCCTTACACAAAAATCACGATCAAAATCATGACAAACACCGCGATTAACATCAGGAAAGCGCAAGTCTTCACGAGAAATCTGACAAGCGCATTCGTCATTTTTCTGGCAAAGATCATCAACAAATTGCAGACGAACATCAGGCCGATGGCCAGTAGTGAAATGTTCATCTTCGTCATAGGATCGATATACATCTGGCTTGCAGCATCCTTTGCATTTTTTGCTTCATTATACCATACTTCCCAGCTCTCGTCTGACCTTGTGAACCTCTATCTGGACGTTCGCATAGACTATTCTGATGAATCCGCCCATGGGAGGGATGAATGTTGAGCAACAAAGTAAATGGTCGAAAATGGCGAAACCCGTACGCTCCCATACCGAGCAAAAAATTGAGCGACCAAGTGGCCGACGTCTCATTAGCCATTACCCCGAAAAAAATCTTGCCAGCCGTGGACCTTAGATCCTCCGTCTCCAAAATGCGCAACAACATCAAAGGAATCAGCACCACGATTCGCCAGGTGGAAGAAACGATGGATACGCTGTACGGTGCCATGGAAATCATCGAGAACTTGGGCAAACGTACGGCTGAACCGGAAGTTGCTGCCGAAAAACCAGTCTCGACCAAGCGCAAAGGAAACGCGGAATCAGCGAGGGACAGTGCAAAGGGCAGAGAAACAGCGAAAGCAGTGGAAACACCCCAGGAATCGAGCGCAGCCTCAGGCTCTGGCTCAGGAAACCCGCTCGGCAACATTGACATCGGGCAAATTCTCGGCCTGCTGCAATCTCCATTGGTGCAAAACCTGTTGACCCAGACGGTGAGCGGCTCAAGCAAGCAACGAAAAAAAGAGGGATGAGATCCCTCTTTTTTTCTTGGTATCTGTAGGTCAGCCATGTCCCTGTAGAGCCATGATTGTTCCTAATTTTACTGTATGATGCTTTTGACAGCAGGTAACGGGCATAATCGCCCATTTCTCTCACTTTAGCAGCTTGGACAAGGATGACATGTCATTCAAATTGATTTCCTTGTTGCGGAACATCTCGATGATCTTGTCTTCCTTTTCCGGATTGAGCTGTTTGCCGCTCATGGTCGCGAGCGTCTGCAAAATTTGCCGAAGCTTTGCTTCATCCTCAAAGTCGCTGCGCTTCATCTGACTCGCAAGCGACCGCAATTTGCCCTCGTCGACCTTCTCGCTGCCTTTCCCCTGCAAACGCTCCAAAAAACGCTTGGAAAGATTGTTATTCATCTGCGCTCTCCTCCTGCACCTGGGCTTTCACCCTATCGTATGTGCAGGAGCCTAAATGTGTGAAACGCTACGCTTGCGTCTCATCCGGATTCAGATAGCCCATTTCAAACGTCTTTCCTCTGCCCATCAGTTCCTCTACCCCTTGGCGCGGTTCTTTGCCTTCGAACAAGATGCCGTACAGAACGGACGTGATCGGCATTTCAACCTGCTCCCGCTGTGCGAGCGCGTGTGCCGCATGTGTCGTACGCACCCCTTCGACTACCATGCCCATCTGCGCCAAGACGTCATCGAGCTTTTTGCCTTGTCCGAGCATGTAGCCTGCGCGCCAGTTGCGGCTATGGCGGCTCGTGCACGTCACGATCAAATCACCGACCCCAGCCAGCCCGGAGAAAGTAAGCGGCATAGCGCCAAGCTTGATGCCGAGGCGACTGATTTCCGCCAGGCCGCGCGTCAAAAGCGCCGCTTTCGCGTTGTCGCCGAACCCCAGCCCATCTGACATGCCCGCTCCGAGTGCGATGATGTTTTTCAACGCCCCGGCGATTTCCGCTCCGATCAAGTCCGGGTTGGTGTACACCCGGAAATTGGCGTTCATCAAAAGATCTTGCGCACGCAGCATGCTGTCCTCCGACTCGGATGCAACCACGACCGTAGTAGGCTGCCTGCGGACTACCTCTTCTGCATGGCTCGGCCCGGACAAGACGGCAAGCCGTCCAGATATTTCGCGAGGCACCTCTTCCATGATGACCTCAGACATCCGTTTCAGACTTTCCAGCTCAAAGCCTTTTGTGGCATGGATCAAAAGTGTGTCGCTATGTAAAAACGGTGCCAACTGCCTGCAAATTTGCCGCATGGCGTGCGAAGGCACTGCCAAGAGAACAATCGGTTTGCCGGAAACAGCCGCTTCCAGATCCGTTGTCGCCACGATGCTTTCGGCGAGCTTCACTTCAGGCAAATATTTGGCATTGGTGTGCTTTGCGTTCACTTCGTCAGCCAGTTTGGGATCGCGCACCCACAGCCGAACCTGGTGGCCGTTTTCAGCCAACACAGAAGCGAGAGCCGTCCCCCAACTACCTGCACCGACTACTGTAACCTCTTTTCTCAATAGATCCCCCTCCATCCTTCGTTCTGCGAGAACGATTCAGACCCATTCAGATCTATCCCAGCTTGCGATTGGACTTGTCTCCCAGCTTCCGTTCCGTACCTGCTATAAGATTTTGGATATTGTTATAATGGCGAACATACGCAAACACCGCGATTACCAAACTTGTCCAAACAAAGGAAATCGGTTTATCCAGCAGGTACAAAGAAATAGGAATCACCGTAACGAGGACAAGCGATCCAAGGGAGACGTAACGGGTAATGGCAATAACCAGCACAGCCAGTACCGCTGCAATCAAAAAGGCGAGGGGAGAGAAGCCGAGCACCACGCCGAGCGTAGTTGCAACGCCCTTTCCCCCGCGAAATCCAAAATAGATAGGCCAATTGTGCCCCGCGATGACAAACAAGCCCGCTACTGCATAGGCAGCGGCATCACCTGTCATGAGGTGTGTTATTCCCATCGCCGCCAACCCTTTTAGTGCGTCAAGGATCAGTACGGCAATACCCGGACCTTTCCCCAGCACGCGAAGCGTATTCGTCGCCCCTGCGTTCCCGCTGCCATGTGAGCGAATATCAATTCCTGCAACTTTTTTGGCAATAAGATAGCTGAAGCTAATTGAGCCGATCAAATAGCTGAGCACCCAGGCTAATAACACCATGGCGGTTTCCTCTCCCTACGTTTTTTTCCGCGTCCATATCCGAACAGGAGTACCTTCAAAGACAAATGCTTCGCGGATTTTGTTCTCTATGTAGCGCTCATAGGAAAAATGCATAAGCTCCGGATCATTCACAAACAGGATGAATGTTGGAGGTTTGACTGTCGCTTGCGTCGCGTAGTTGATTTTCAGACGCTTGCCTCGGTCAGATGGCGGCGGCGTGCGGATCGTTGCATCCGTAACGATATCGTTGAGGACGGAGGTCGGAATGCGCATCGAGTGTGCTTGCGCTACCTCGTTTACTTTTGGAAGGATCGTGTGAACACGCTGCTTGGATTTGGCTGATACATACATGATTGGCGCGTAATCGAGGTATTTGAACTCTTCGCGGATCAGCTCGGTAAAGCGCTGCATCGTTTTGTCGTCTTTTTCAATGGCATCCCACTTGTTGACGATGATGATCACGCCGCGACCAGCTTCATGGGCATAACCGGCGATTTTTTTGTCTTGCTCGATGATGCCTTCTTCCCCGTTGATGACAACGAGAACGACATCACTGTCCTCGATGGAACGCATGGCGCGCATGACGCTGTATTTTTCCGTCGTCTCGTACACTTTCCCGCGCTTGCGCATACCCGCCGTGTCAACGAGAACGTAGCTTTGACCTTCCCGCTCAAACGGAGTATCGATCGCATCGCGCGTAGTACCTGCGACATCACTGACAATGACGCGCTCTTCGCCCAAAATGGCGTTGGTCAAGGAAGACTTCCCGACATTCGGACGTCCGATGATCGACACGCGAATGACGTCTTCTTTTCGCTCCTCGTCGTCTTCCGCCGGGAAAAAGCGAACCACTTCCTCCAGCATGTCGCCCAAGCCGAGGCCATGGCTGCCGGAAACCGGGAACGGCTCACCCAAGCCAAGCGAGTAAAAGTCGTAAATATCGGCACGCATGTCCGGGTTGTCCGCTTTGTTTACAGCCAGAACAACTGGCTTACCCGTACGGTTCAGCATGCGAGCCAGCTCAAGGTCAGCGTCCGTTACGCCTGTTCGGCTGTCGGTAATCATGATGATGACGTTGGCCTCATCAATCGCCAGCTCAGCCTGATAGCGCATTTGCGTGAGAATTTCATCGGTCTCGCCAAACTCAATCCCGCCCGTATCAATGACGTGGAAAGTATGGGTTAACCATTCTCCTTTGCCGTACAGGCGGTCACGGGTTACTCCCGGCATATCCTCCACGATCGCGATGCGCTCGCCGACCAGTCTGTTAAATATCGTGGACTTCCCCACGTTGGGTCTCCCCACAATGGCTACCACAGGTAATCCCATAATCAACAACACTCTCTCTCATTTACGTTTTGACTAGCTAATCATACCATACACTACTTGTGACGAACAATGATAAGGGTATCCTTGCTCACCTCATGCACCATGGCGTCCAGAATCTTTTCCAGCGTAAAGGCTGTTTGCTGCATGCTCTCGTGCGTAGACTCGATGAAAATGGGCGCTCCGCCCGCGATTCTCTCCTTGTTCACGGTAATCACGGCCAAAATGGTCCCGGTCATGGTCTACAGCTCCTTCTTCGCTAATTTGGTCTTTTGCGGCATTCGGAAGACGCTTTCCAAAATCGGCACGGCATCGATGACTTGTTTGCCATGCTCCGCGTCTTTTTCTTGCGGCAGCAAAAATACGCCGAGCCGCCCTGATTGCAGGTCGCGCTTCACGAGCGGGGTCAAGGAAGGCTCTCCCGTATCGGTGTACACGCCAAGCTGCGTGGCGACATCATGCAAAATCGCCTGTCGCTGGCCGGGATGGGCGATCGTCACCTTGGCATTGGCGTCTTTTGGACTCACAATAAACCCAACGCCATGCTCCCGGATGATGTTCTGCGCATCTTCCAGTCCCACGTTCATGATGTAAATATCCCCGACGTACAAATCCTTTCCTTCCACCCGCACCTCTGCCGGACTCGTCTCGGCGATCAGGGAGAGCGTCTTTCCCGAACGCAGCTTGCGCGAGATGAGAAGGGCGATGACTCCGGCAATGATTCCGCCCCACCAGTTGAACAAAATCGTAGTAGTCGTCGCCACCAGCGACGTAAAAATCACCATGTAGTTGCGGCCTTCAAACACCATGGCGATCCCTTCGATATACGGCCCGCCGCGCGGCACCAGTTCTTGCTTGTCGATTTCCGTCAGCGTCGTGCGCTCCATGTTGCGCACATCCCTGAACTGTTGAGCGGCCACGGTTAAAAAGGTAACGGCCGTATAGTTTTCCTTGAGCAAGGCTGGCACAGCCAGTGCCCCCAATGCCGAAGCGATTACGCCGAGCGAAACATGAATAATTTTTCCGTGCGGATAGGTCGGATATTGCCGATAATCCGTTCGCAGCAAATTGATTCTGCACATGATTCCGAAGACGAATCCAATCGTCAAAGGAACGACAAATTCATTGGCTAACAGCTCTTTAAACACTCGCGATCACCTGCCTGTGTCGGAATGGGAAGGCTCTGTCTCTCTCCGTCCAAACAGCCGACGAATGGCAGACCAGAGCAAACTGACCAGCCCCAGCAAGGAGATGCCGCTCCACAAAAGATCTTGCGCATAATCCGTCCCCAGGCTGCACGTGCCAGAAGCTTGCCAAAAATAGAGCGTGTGGAGAGCATCCGCCATCGGTAGCGCAAGCATAAGCGCGAACAGCCGGGCCGCGTTCAGCTTGCTGATGGAAAAGGCAACCGCAACACTAATTCCTGGCACAATGACCCGCTCGTCCCAAAACAGCAGGATCGGATCGGTAAAAAACAGCCAGCGCAGCCAAAAGACCATGACAGAGATGCCTAACGCACCTACCACATACAGTCTTCTCGTCGCTTTGGGGAGGCGCGTGTAGAGGACCACACTTGCAAAAAGGGGCAACAACGTTCCGCTGAGACTTACCTGGATGGGAGCGAAGAACAATTTCCAGCTGACAAAGGAGCAGATCAGAAACGCACAAAGCACGGCAAGCACGCGTCTTCTTTCCATGTTCATTTCCCGCAGCTGCGCGTCAAAGCTTCCCATCCAGACAAGACAAAGCAGAGACCACTGGATGAGAAGCGCAATGGTTCCCTCGTTCATGTTCATCTCCTCAAAATTGTGGTTGTCTCCCCAAAGTATGCCTCAAGCGCTCCCCTTTCATGAATCACACGCTTGTCCGTGTTTAGCGCTGGGCCAACTGTTCAAGCAAAATTCCCCGCAAACGGGCGCGCTCTGCTGTTTTTCCTGTAACCAAAAGCGGCACGTTGATTGCGTCTGCCAGCTGCACAATCCCCAGCGCCGTCATCGCCACCCGAATCTGATGATGCCACGCGTCCACTTCCTCCAGGCATTCTGCAAGCGATTTTGTATGAATCAACCGAAGCAAAGCTCCGGCCACACCGACCGCTTTCGCTCCCAAGCTGATTGCCTTGAATGCGTCCAGCCCGTGGCGCACGCCTCCTGTCGCCATAACGGACGACTGGGCGTGGATATGGTTGTCTGCTTCCAGCAAGCTTTCTACAGTCGTAAAGCCCCAGTCTTCAAACATGGTCAGCCGGTGACTGCTCCGCATGTTTTCCACTTTGGCAAAATTCGTTCCGCCCCTTCCGCCGACATCGATGCTGCGGATTCCGGCTTCCAGCAGTTTGCGCATCGTTTCCTTTGTCATGCCAAACCCGACTTCTTTGACGATGACCGGGACGTTTACTGCTTCGCTGATGTTTTGAATGCGCTCCAAATAGCCGCGGAAGTCGCGATCTCCCTCCGGCATCAACAGCTCCTGCATCACATTCAGATGAATTTGCAGGCCGTCCGCCTCCAGCATGTCAATCGCTGCTTTCGCCTGCTCAACCGTTGCCTCTGCCCCGACATTGGCCCAGATGATCCCGTGTGGATTTTCTTTGCGGACAATCTGATAGCTGGAAGCTAGGGACGGGTCCCGGAGCGCCGCCATTTGCGAACCGACAGCCATCGCCAATTGCCGTTCTCTGGCAATAATTGCAAGCTTTTGATTGATTGGCGTCGTCGCCTCGGCTCCCCCCGTCATTGCGTTAATGACAAAAGGGGATGGCAGGCGAAACGTGGCAAACTCCGTCGCAAGCTTCGTCTCCTCATATCCTGTATTCGGCACACTGTTTGGGACAAAACTGACATCATCGAAGCAGTTTGTCCCATTTTCAGCCGTTGCCAGCGCGTTGCGAATATGATCGAGCTTCCGTGTGGATCGATCCATGCATGTATCCCTCCCGTCAAACTATCTTTCCTCTCTGATTGACAGCCAAGCAAAAAGGGATACGCAAAAGCGTACCCCCTCATTTCACGTCTATACCGCTTACTTGAACTTGTCTTTCAGATCGGCAAACAGTTCACCAAGCGTCACGCCCATAGGCTGATTGTTTTCTTGCGTGAATTGTTGTTGCTCACGCTTGCTTGCGCGCTCTGCCTGCTCAACGCGCTCTTCTTCAACCGCGCGAATGCTCAAGCTGATGCGCTGCTCTTGCGGAACGACATCGAGAATCTTCACTTGCACTTCCTGACCTTCTTTGAGCACCTCGCCAGGAGTGTTTACGCGACGATTCGCGATTTGGGAAATGTGAACCAATCCTTCGATTCCAGGAGCCACTTCCACAAAAGCACCGAAGGAAACAAGGCGTTTAACCGTACCAGTAGCCACAGAGCCTGCTTTGAACTCTTCCGCTACTTTCGCCCAAGGACCTGCTTGCGTTTCCTTGATGCTCAGGCCAATGCGCTCATTTTCACGGTCGATCTTGAGCACCTTCACCTGTACTTTGTCGCCTTCCTTCACTACATCGGACGGTTTTTCAACGCGGTTCCAAGCCAGCTCGGATACGTGCACCAGACCGTCTACTCCGCCGATGTCCACGAATACGCCAAAGTCAGTCATGCGTTGAACGGTTCCTTCCAGCACTTGACCTACTTGGATTTGATCCAGAATGGACTGTTTTTGCGCTTTTGCTTCATCTTCCAGCACCGCTTTGTGGGAGAGAATCACTTTGTTCTTCTCTTTGTCCATTTCGACCACTTTCAGCGTCAGGGACTTGCCTTTGTAATCGGAGAAATCTTCTACGAAGTGACGCTCTACCATGGATGCAGGAATGAAGCCGCGAACGCCTACATCTACAACTAGGCCGCCTTTTACTACTTCTTTTACGGTTGCTTCGATGATGGTGCCAGCCTGCATTTTTTGCTCCAGATCAGCCCAGGAAGATTCCATCGCGACAGCTTTTTTGGACACGACGAGTTCTTCTTTTTCATCATTGAGCTTGATTACTTTCACTTCAAACGTGTCGCCAACCGAAACGACGTCAGCCACTTTTTCTACGTGCAGCGGGGAAAGCTCGCTGATCGGAATCAGGCCGTCGTATTTGTAGCCCACATCCACAAGAGCCTGTTTGTCTTCGACTTTCGTTACCGTCGCTTTTACGACATCCCCTACGGAAATGGTTGTTGCATCCGTCAAGCTTACGTTTGTTTCATCCATCATCCAAAAAACCTCCTTGAATACCATCCAGTCCCAGGCCATCTATGTACAGGTTGTAAGCAACCACATTACACGAAGCGGGAGCAAGTATATTTTTTACTGTCGCCCGAAGGCTGGCAGTTAGCACTGACATAGCCAGTAAGTTCCAGCAAATGTAGTATTCGTCCCTTTGTCAATTCTATACCGGACTTAGGGAAGATGCTGGCTCCGCAATTCTTTGATGTGGGTCATGATCAGGTCGCTCGTCTCTTTCAGCACTTCAGCGCTGCTTTTCGCTTCGCGCAGGCTGGCGAGATCAATCGGCTTTCCGTAGACGATCTTGATCGGACGAAAAGCGCGATACGGCCCGACAATCGCCACCGGAATGACCGCGGCTTGCGATTTGAGCGCAAACATCGCTACGCCTGACATCGCTTCTCCCGGTTCACCCGTTTTGCTGCGGGTTCCCTCAGGGAAAATTCCAAAGATTTTTCCATCTTCGAGCAATTTGAGCGTCGTGCGGATTGCCGCCCGATCACCCGCGCCCCTCTTGACGGGAAAAGCGCCGAACTTCGTGATTAGAAAAGATAATACCGGGATTTTAAAAAGCTCTTCCTTGGCCATGAAATGTACCTGTCGTTCAATTCCGGACCCGAGCAAAGGCGGGTCCCAGAGCGAAATGTGGTTGGCACACAAAATCACCGGGCCTTCCTTAGGTATATGTTCACGCCCAATCACTTGCCAACGATAGACAAGCGAAAATATGATGCGGAATATTCCGCGGAATAAACGGTAATAGGTCACTTGGCAGACTCTCCCGTTCGCTCGCAGATTTGCAAGATGTGATCAACCACCTGCTCAATCGACATGCCTGTTGTATCCACCAAAACGGCATCTTCCGCCTGGCGCAACGGTGCCACCTCTCGCTGTGTATCCCGACGATCCCGCTCCTCGATTTCTTTTTCCAGCTCGGCAAGGTCTGTCTCGGTTCCTTTTTCACGCAGTTCTTTCCATCGTCTCTCTGCTCGTTCACGACTGGAAGCTGTCAGAAAAATTTTCACCTCGGCATCAGGCAGGACATGTGTTCCGATATCTCTGCCGTCCATGACCACATTCCCTTGTTCGGCGAGCTGTCTCTGCAGTACCAGCATTTGTTCGCGAACAGGACCGTAGCTCGCTACAATAGAGGCGTACTGGCTGACCTCTGTGGAACGAATCTGATCTGTTACGTCGATGTCATTCCAGAACACGCGTTGGCGACCAGCTTGGCGCACCAGCCCAATCTTGTTGTTTTTCAAAAGCGCAGAAACTGCGGACTCGTCGCTGATCGGAAGCTGCTCGTGGGAAACGCCCCAGGCAAGAGCACGGTACATGGCACCCGTGTCGATATAGACGTATTCCAGTTGCCCTGCCACCTTCTGTGCGACGGTGCTTTTCCCTGCTCCCGCAGGTCCATCAATTGCTATGTTCATTCACTTCTCACCTGCTATGTACAGTAGTTCAGAAAGGGAGTAAAACAAGAAAAGCTTCTGCCCGAAGCCTGTTCCCATTCATGTGGAGAAAAACACACATATGACCGTAAACGGTCTACGAAAACGATCATTGCCGTTTTCTATGTTATCTATAATAGTACCATAGTATGGAAGCATGCGCAAACCTTTAGGGCTTGTCTGACACGCCTTCCAAGCGTTCTGTCTCGATCAGAAAAGCGCGAGCAGGAACGTATTGTATCAGGATTTCCCCGGCTGTCAGCGCGATGGCGCAGGCCACAATTCCAATCATGATGCCTTTCTCTACCCGTCTGGAAAATCGGCGAAAACGCTCGTCGTACTGACTGGTCAATGGGGTCACTTCCTTTTGGCAAAGCGTCAATCCTCGACGCCTTTTTTGCGAAGCTCTAGCTGTCTTTCGTAACACGCCCTAACCACTTTTACCCGATCCTGTTCACTGATATTCGTAAACTTCCCTGATATCCACTGATGCAAGCCCTTCTCTTCCGGCGCCTTTTGTCTGACGACCTCCAGTTCGGCAAATGCATGCTGCACCTGGCCAGTTCGGCTAGGCAGCGATATCCAGACCTGGAGCAAATCCTTTTCCCGCAAACGATAGGACTCGTCGCAGCTGAAAGACAGACCGCCACCGCTGATGTCGATCGTTCGCGCCAAAAAATGATAGCGCCGCATCGGGTCCTGATGCTTTACGGCGATGTCCAGCGTCGTTTCGATACGCAAGTAATTGCGCCGTTGTGTGCGCACAATCTCCTCTTTATTCGGCAATTGCAACAACAGCACCGGGATATGCGCGCTTTCTCTGCCGACGATGGAGGTATGGAACTCATAGCGAGAGCCGTCCTCTCCTACGTACCAGACCAGGCAGCTTGTGCCGGGCCGAAATACTCCGGTTCTTCCCGTGTTTTCACTGGTCGGCAATTCGATAGAAGCTACCTCTTCTGTCAAGTCGGTGACGCGGCTTTTGAAAGCATCCAACTCTGTTTCTTCTTCAGAGGAACCCGTGAAGTGAAGTCGTATGGTTTGTCCTACTCGTGGAAGCATCATATAGCAAATGTTCCTCCTTTTCCCTCTCACCCCCTCATTATATACTCTTTTCTTTCGAATCAGCAAATAGGGAAAGCCGTCAAATTCAGCTTTCCCCTTGCATTTTTCCGCGCTTATTGCTGATTCTCCCGGTCTGTGCCAGTCTCCATTTTCACGACTTCTTCCTCGTCGCCGTTCATGGCGTTGATGTACACCATGTATGAATTTCCTTCAAAGCTGCCCGTCAGCTCCCAGGTCAAAACTTCTTTGCCGTCATTTTTCCCTTCGATCAAAGCCAGCCGCTCGCTGGTGACTTTCACGCTCGGATTTACTTTTTTGCGCGCCTCTTCTTTGGACAGACGCGGCTTGGACAGCAGGCGTTGTTTGTGATTGAACAAGTATTCCGTAGAGTTGAATGCGGTCACTTCTCCGTTGTCCAGCGCGATCTCAATCGTCACGGAATCCGGATAGATGCGCACGCCATCCTGGACGGGCACAAACGTGAACAGCGCATTGCGGTCATAGCTGTCGATCTCGGAAACAACCATATCCCCGAAGCCATGCTTGCGCAAAAACTCTTCGCCTCTCTCTTGCGCTTGCTTCATATCGAGTTTTTCTTCCCCGATCTCACGCTCGTTCATCATCCAGACGACTTTGCCGCCGCGTTTGGTCACATCGAGGTTGATCGCCGCTTTCTGTCCGTTCGGAATGACGCGGACACTGTAAGCTGTGTACGTTTGTCCTTTTCCGTTTTCATCGACTTCCACCTTGGCGTCAGACGCGTTGATGCGCAAAAATTCCAGTGCGCTTTTCTTCGCATCCTCAGCGGTGGCGGGCTTGCCGTCAATTCCCTGGATTCGTTGCTGTTTTTTCTTGTCCAGGCTCTGGATGCCCACTCCCCAGTCCAAATCCGGAAACTCCTGCACTTTTTTCTCGATCGTCTGGAATCCGTCTACGATTGTGTTGTCCGACTTCTTGTCGTCTGACGCGAGCGCCGTCTCTACGTCCATCCAGCGCAGTTGCTTGTCGATGACATTGGCCTGGACGTTGCGAAGCTGGTCCTGAATGTCCTGGGCTTGTTTATGCAAGCTTTTCAAGGTGCCGTACTCCTTGTCGCTAAGCGGCTCCTTGTCCAAATCGCGCACAGCAACCCGGTAAGAGAAATCGGCTACACGCGAAAGCATCTCCTCTGTGTTGCTGAAAGGCATCAACGTAAGCGGAAGCTGGCCCACATCCGATTGGGCTGCGTAGGCAAGTCGCCAAACGTTGGTCAAGGTCGGCGTCATTTGCCGGCGGGAGTTGACGACCAATGACTTGCCCAGTTCGTCATGCAATTTGTCGATATGGTAGGTCAAGTCGTGAAAAGCCCGCTGATACGAGTTTTCCGCTTTGATCAAAACCGAGTTTTTTTCGTTATGCTCCTGGTACCCCCACATCCCCGCGCCCACCAAGGCAACCAAGGCTATGGGTAACAAGACGCGCGCCGTTGCTCCATATACCATCCCTTGCCACTCCTTCTATTCTGATTGAAAAGCCTTTACCTGCAAAAAATATGCTTCCCGATTTTTTTGACTTGCGGCCTGCTCCAAATCCATTTGGACGTCGCTGTTACCGGGTTGAAGTAGTAGGTGCAGCCTCCCGATGGGTCCCACCCGTTCAATGCATTTTTGACAGCCTTGCGCGCACTCTCGTTCGGGGCCAGCCAGATTTGCCCGTCCGCCACTGCCGTGAATGCTCGCGGCTCAAAAATGACAGCCGATGGCGTATCGGGAAAGGACGGGCTTTTGACGCGGTTTAAAATGACGGCAGCAATCGCCACCTGGCCTTCAAACGGTTCTCCTCTGGCCTCTCCGTACACGGCATTCGCCATCAGCTTGAGGTCGTTCTCCGATATCCGCGAAGGATGAAAGCTCGCTTTGGACTTTGTCTGGCTTTGCTTTGCCGGTGCTGCCATCTGTGTCCCGCGTGCGGCCACCGCGCTGTTTTCATTGGAGAAAATCTCGTACCCGCAAAAGCCTGCCACCACGAACAAGATCAGCACACCTGCGATCCAGATTTTTTGCACGGCATAAGTCCTCCTTGGCATGAATTGAAATCTTTGCATAGTGTTAGTGGAGGAAGAATGGATTATGCATGAAAATGCGAGAGGAATCGCCAATCCAGAGGCTTCCAGCACAAAAAGACCGATACGCTTGGCATCGGTCTTTTTGTCTGGCTTGCTATTTGTTTTTTACGATTCGTCAATGCGAAAATGCTGGTCGTTGTCGCACAGGCATTGCTTGAATCCCGTTTCCACTTGCCCGCCTGGTTCCCTGCGACCGCGGAGGGTAAATTTTTCTCCACATACATTGCATTGAATGGTCACTTTTGCTCGTTCGGATTTCAGCACGTCTCGTCTCCTCCTTAACGTCTATTGTGGACGCGAAGAAAGATTTTTAGAACCGTATTCATGAGCGCGCTGCACCTTTTTCAAGCCTTGCCACCAAAGAATCAGCATGAACGGCACGATGACTACCAGCCAGTTTTGGATCGAAAGAAAAATGGCGTTGTACAAAGCGTGAAGTCCAATCGGCAGGACGATGGACAGCCAGAGAAACGTTTTTTCCTGCTTGCTGTTTTGCGAGAACTTGGCCCGCCCCAAATAATAGCCCATCCATACAGCGAAAAGCGCGTGGCTGGAGACAGGCAAAAAGGCGCGCCAGAAGGCAATATTCATCCCGTTGATGATCAAATAAAACAAGTTTTCCAAAGTGGCAAAACCGAGCGACACGGCGACTGCATACACAATTCCATCGTAAGGCTCATCAAATTCCACATGCTTGTAGACTGTGAAAAAGATGACCATCCATTTGAAAAACTCTTCTACTACAGCGGACTGGATGATTTCCGCGACAATTCCGCTCCGCCAGTTCCATTCATTCTGCATGATGTACTGGAGTACCATAATCGGAATCACCAGCAGCATCCCAAAGATAAACGACCGGATAACCATGGAAATCGGTTCCGGTTCGAGACTGTCACGCAGGTAAAAATAACTCATGATGGCGATACCGGGGGCAATTGCCGCGCCGATCATTGCGATCATCTTTTATTGCTCCTTTACACAAGGCTGTTATTCATCGTACCATGAATAATGGTTGATGAAAACCCGCTACAGGAGAGAGATCATGACAAAAAAAATATTGGTAGTCAATACTGGTGGCACGATCGCCATGTCCGTAGATGACACAGAAGGCGTCAAACCGCTGGATGACCAAGCTGTAAACAAAATCCTTCCTTTTTTAGAGCGTTACGCGGACGTCACCATGAAAAACGTACTGAATTTGCCAAGCCCGCACATGACTCCCAAGATCATGAACGACTTGCGTCTGCAAATCGAAGAAGAATTTCGCCAGGAGCAGTATGATGGGGTCGTCATCACGCACGGAACCGATACATTGGAAGAGACAGCGTATTTCCTTGACCTGACGCTTTCCGTCAATGTTCCGATCGTTGTTACCGGGGCTATGCGCAGCAGCAACGAGCTTGGCGCTGACGGTCCGGTCAATCTGATTTCCTCCGTTCGCGCTGCCGCTGATCCAGCCAGTCTGAACAAAGGCGTGATTGTCGTGTTCAACGATGAAATCCACGCCGCTTGCCATGTGACGAAAACCCATACGAGCAACGTCGCCACATTCCAATCGCCGCAATACGGCCCGATCGGAACAATCGCGAAAAAAAGCGTGCAGTATCATCACGCTCCATTGGATCGCGAGCATTACAACATCACCCACGCCGATGCGAATGTGCCGCTGATCAAGGCCGTTGCCGGCATGGAGCCAGCTTGGCTGCAATTTTTGCTGGAGCAACCGATTGACGGATTGGTCATCGAAGCATTCGGTCTCGGCAATCTGCCGCCAGCGATCATCCCGACGCTGCAGCAACTGCTGGATCGCGGAATCCCGATCGTTCTCGTGTCCCGCTGCTACAATGGACAAGTTCAGGACATTTACGACTACGAAGGCGGCGGCCGCAAGCTGAAAGAAATGGGCATTATTTTCTCTAACGGTCTGAATGGTCAAAAAGCTCGCCTCAAGCTGATCGTCACCTTGCAGACGACGCGCGACTTCCAGGAACTGCAAAAGTTGTTTGATCAATAAAAATGAAATGAACAAACCCCCTCTTTGCTTCGACAAGGAGGGGGTTTTCATTGCTTTTCCGCTTTTGTTCAACCAAAAAACAAAGGCTTCGCCCACATGAGGCGAAGCCTGTTTCTTCTCAATATATGGAGGGTCGTTTGTTTGATTAAACCCAGCCGCGGAAGCGAGAAGCTTCTGCCATTTTGCGTGCACCGACCATGTAAGCGGAAAGGCGCATGTCCACACGGCGCGTTTGCGACAGGGAATAAACACTTTCAAACGAGCGAACCATTACTTTTTCCAATTTCTCTTCTACTTCTTCTTCGCTCCAGTAGTAACCTTGGTTGTTCTGTACCCACTCGAAGTAAGAAACGGTTACACCACCAGCACTTGCCAGTACGTCTGGTACAAGCAGAATGCCGCGCTCAGTCAAAATCTTGGTTGCTTCGAGTGTAGTCGGGCCGTTAGCCGCTTCTACGACGATTTGCGCCTTGATGTTGTGAGCGTTTGCAGCAGTGATTTGGTTTTCGATAGCCGCTGGTACGAGAATGTCGCAATCCAGTTCAAGCAGCTCTTTGTTCGTGATGGTGTTGTTGAACAACTTCGTTACGGTACCGAAGGAATCGCGACGATCGAGCAAATAGTCGATATCCAAACCGTTTGGATCATGCAGAGCGCCGTAAGCATCGGAGATACCTACTACTTTTGCTCCTGCATCGTGCATGAATTTCGCCAGGTAGCTGCCAGCGTTACCAAAACCTTGAACGACAACGCGTGCACCTTTTACATCGATGTTGCGGCGTTTTGCTGCTTCGCGAATGCAAATGGTAACCCCTTTGGCTGTTGCTGTTTCACGTCCATGCGAACCACCAAGTGCAATCGGTTTACCGGTAATGAAACCAGGCGAGTCAAATTCACGGATACGGCTATATTCGTCCATCATCCATGCCATGATTTGCGAGTTCGTGAAGACGTCCGGAGCCGGAATGTCTTTCGTTGGACCCACAAGTTGGCTGATTGCGCGAACGTAACCGCGGCTCAGTCTTTCCAGTTCACGGAAGGACATTTCACGCGGGTCGCAAATGATACCGCCTTTACCACCGCCATATGGCAGGTCGACGATACCGGCTTTGAGGCTCATCCAGATAGAAAGTGCTTTAACTTCATCCTCAGTAACTTCCGGGTGGAAACGAATGCCCCCCTTGGTCGGACCAACTGCATCGTTGTGCTGAGCACGATAGCCCGTAAACACCTTTACTTCGCCGTTATCCATGCGAACCGGAATGCGTACGGTCAAAACGCGTAGCGGCTCCTTCAAGAGTTCAAACATCGATTCTTGGTAACCTAGTTTATCCAGTGCTTCCTTGATCACCGTTTGAGTCGAGTGCAGCAAGTTCAATGTTTCTTGCTTTTCTTTCCCTTCGGTGCTTTCGGTTACCACGTCTTGATTACCCATTACTTACCACCTCAAAAATGTTATCGGTCAATGCAGCCTTTAGTATACACGCTTGTATCAGGTATGAGAAGCGAAAAAAAGTTTTTTTTCCATTTCGAAAACGTTTTCTTCTGTTTGCCTGCATATAAATACAACTATTTACCAGCCGCTTGTATCAGCAAACGAATGGCCCGGACGCGGCTTCCTGTCCCTAAAAACGCACACTGCTTGGTCGTTGTAGTGTTCCCAAAGTGCACACTTTCATTACCGAACCCATCGATTTATGTCATAATGGAAACAGTAATTCTGGAAGTTTATTCATGGAGGCGTTTTTATGAAAAAAAATAACATTTTGTTCGTTTACGCTCATCCAGACGACGAAACCTTCGCGTCCGGCATCACGATTTCCAAATACACCCAGAAAAACAAGGCCGAGTGCCACTTGCTTTGCGCCACCAGAGGCCAAGCTGGCAAGCCAGGCGATCCCCCGCTTTGCTCCATCGAACAATTGCCCGCATACCGCGAGCAGGAATTGCGAGAGGCTGCTTCCCTTCTCGGACTTGCGAGCGTGGAGCTGTGGGATTATCAGGATAAGCTGTTGAATACAGTGCCCGTCGACGAGCTGGTCAAGCGCATTCATCAAGCGATCGAGGTATTGCAGCCTGCTGTCCTCGTTACGTTTGCCCCGCATGGCATCTCGGGACACCCGGACCATCAGGCGATTTCCCAAGCCACAACCAAGGCTGTCCAGACGTTGGGTGCTGAGACGAGCGTGCGCAAGCTCTACTACGCGACACGCCCTTCCAATGGACCGTTCGGAGCGATCGAGCCGCCGTTTTCCGATCCGATCGAGAACATTACTACCATCATCAACGCTCCCGAGTACAAACCGCAAGTGGCAGCCGCCCTGCGTGCGCACAAAACGCAGCACCTCTCGGTAGAGCGCGTCTTCCCGGGTGTTCCTTCCGGCGGATTTGACGCGGTTCCGCCAAGCAACCACTACATTTTGGCCTGGCACAATCTGCCTAGCTATTCCGTTTCCGCTGACAAAAAAGAAGCCGACTTGTTCGAGGGCATGGGCGTCTGAAAATAATCGAGACAGCAAAAGCACCTAGTGGCCACTAGGTGCTGTTTATTCTCCCAGGCACTTCACCATTTCATTGCGTCTCACGTGAAATGTCTGCATATTTCCTTGACAGCATCGTCGGCAACGACAACCTTGCCATATTCTTCCAGGACATAAATCGTTGTCGGCGTCGCTTCCCCGTACTCAGAGAGAATCGCAATCAATTTGTGGTATCGCTCCTGATCCAATTCCACCTCTTCTAACACCAGATGATATTTCCCCTGGTAGAAGTAGGCCGCCCCTCCATTGGTCAGCAAAGCATTGATACGGTGGGCAGCTTCAACCATATGCTCAAAGTCACGGAAGGCGTAAATGATTAGATCGCTTTCCTCTAGGGTGACTTCTAATTCATATACTTCCTCGTCCTCGAATTCTTCTTCTTTTCCGTCCTTTGAGCCTGTTTTGCCGCGAGTAACGATCACGACCATACCCTGAGCTGGCAAGGCGAACACTTCAACTGCAACAGGCCCTGACACTTCAAACCCTAACTCGTGATAAGCCTGCTCCATCATGTCGTTGAACAGTTCATGAACTTTAGGAATGTCACGCCACATGTCTTCTTTTTCTATCCCGCGCTCTGTTAGGTCGTCAAACGTTAAAAAGATTCGTATTTTGTCTTGACCAAGGCGTTCAACACGCATGACTGTCCCTCCTCGCCATCCAGTCGTACTACAAAATATGATGCTGAGCCTGTAAGAGTTCTCCGCATTTTCCGACGAATGCCTGCGCTGCATTCAACCATTTTTTTCGCATTTGGGAAAATCCGGGGTAGTCCTATCATATCACATTTAGTAGCGGGAACATAGCCACCTGACACTCTACGCGGCTCTTCGTGCACTTTCGCACACACGTGTCGATTCGGACGTTTGAAAAGCAAACTTTGTAGCAGCCTGTCATTTCCTGCGCTTTCCCAGGAAAAGCTGCTCGCGTTATCGCCATCCAATCATGAGCGCGACTGTGGCCGCCAGGAAGGTGGGAACGGGCATTTTGACAAATTGGATCAGCAGGACAAAAAAGGAGAAGAAGCATAACGGTCCATGGAGCCAGCCCGTTTGCAGCATGCGGCCGTACAGGTACTGGCTGATGTGAAAATGCAACAGCCCGAACAGCAAGGCAGTAGCTCCGATGAACAGGAGCGCAGACAGAATGATCTCCACAGGCGAAAACAGAAACATCGACACCCAATCCCCGATTCGCTCTGCATGCAAATGTTTCGCAGGAAAAACCTGCTGGGCAGCACTTCCCAATAGCCATGCCAGAAGTCCGACAAACAAGCTCCTCCCCATGACCAGCATGATTTTTCGAAGCCTCCCGATTTTTATCTTCCCCCCATATATATTGAATCCCGCTCGTTCGGGTTCCGGGCGCGCCTAGTCCGAACAGAAAAAAAACGCCGCATGCTTGGGCGTTTGTTCTCGCGCAATCCTTTTTCGCTCTCCTGTTGCCCCTTCGCTTTGCCGTTTGTCTTTCTGCGTCCGCTTCACGCCTTGTTTTCCTGTTCGCGCAGCCGCTTGTGAATCCAGATAGCAGCCTGCGCGCCGTCTCCCATGGCGATTGCAACTTGCTGGGAGTGGCAAGCGATGTCCCCGACTGCCCAAACGTTGGGATGATCCGTCTCCTTTGTGCGCGGGTTCGTTCTTACGTGGCCTTTTTCATCAATATGTACAGAAAAGGCTTGCAACAGTCCGGTCTTGGCCGTCGCACCAGGAAAGGCCAAAAACGCCCGTGACACAGCCAGCTTTTCGCCGGAAGCAAGCTGCACAGTTTGCAGAAGGCCATCGGCTTGCACCAACTGTTCGACCCGCGCTTCATGGTAGGCGATCTTCAAACGGTTGAGGATGGCATGCTCCTGGTCGCTGACCGCGCTGCCCCCATGGTTGATCACGAGCAGACTGCGCGTGTAATACGACAGCTCCTCGGCCATCTGGACAGCGTGCTTGCCATCGCCGATGACCGCTGTTGTTTGCTCGACACATTCATAGCCGTCACAATCCGGGCAAATGAATACCGATAGCCCAAGACAGTCGCGCAGCTCGGCAATTGCCGGGAAAGGATCGGCCATTCCCGTTGCCATGACCAGCGTTTTCGCCCGCAGTTTATTGGCCTGACCCTTGACTGTCACGAAAAACTCTCCATTCGCAGCAACTGAAAGGTCCGTAACCTCATCCACGATGAACTCGGCACCAAACCGGGCCGCGTGCTTTTGCCCTTCCTGACGAAAAAAATCGCCACTGACCCCTTCGGAAAATCCGAGGATGTTCCGGTAGGCTTTGGCGACTGCTGATCGTCCTCCCGGCGCATCGATCACGACCACGCGCCGCAAGCTTCTGGCGAGCTGAATTGCCGTCTGGAGTCCTGCAATTCCGCCGCCTACAATGATGGTATCGTACATCGCAAGTCCCCCACTGCTCCAACGGTTTGCCATTAGCATAACCGCTGCGCTCCGAAACCATTACGGAGCGAGCGGGACAAGCACGACTTTTCCTTCTACAAGCTGTGCCTGCGTATGAAAGCCGTTATATCTGGCGATGCGCGAAACGTTGGAATTGTTGCCGAAGTACTTGCGAGACAACATGAACAGCGTCTCGCCTTTTTGCACGACATGCTTGACGACTCGCGGTTTTTGCGCCGTCTCTGCCGGCTTCTGCACAGGAGTTGCCGTCGCGGGCGCCGCTGGTGGCTTGGCTTGCGTCTGAACGGGCTTGTTTTCCTTTTTGGGAGTGGTTGCCGGAGTGCTGCTCGCGACTGGAGTGACCGGAGCAGGGGTGGCAGAAACGCCCGAAGTTGGCTCCACAGGAGCAGAAGCAGGCTTGCTGGTCGCTTCCTCTGTCCCTTTTTGCTCGGCTGCTGCTGATGTCTCGGCAGGCGTAGCCGGAAGAACAACCGAAGTCGGTTCGCTCTCTGATGTAGTTGGAGTGCTTTCCGCCTTCGCCACCGTCTCGTCGCTCTCGCTAACCGCTTGTGTCTCTACGGCTTCCGTGTTTCCTTCTGTGCTGCGGGCAACGTTCGCTTTATACAGTTCAAAGCCAATCAATCCGAAAAACAAAATCCCGAATACGAAGAGTCCTGATTTGACCCATGTTTTAAACCGTACCGACGACGTTTTTGTCCGATTATGCCGGGAGCGTCGAGGCGGCAATTGGTTCATTTCCAGATTCACTCTTCCTCCCCCTTTGCCTTTTTGAGTGTCCTTTGCAAATAAAACGCCAGCGAAACATCAATGACAATATGGGCGACAATCGGCGGCCATAAAGACATTTGCTGCTCCATCAGCATCCCCAACAGCCAGCTAGTGCCAAATACGCTTACGATCAGGAGCGGCTTTTTCAAATAGCGCACATGCACGAGCGTAAAAAGAAAGCTCGTCCAGCCATTTCCGGCAAACGGTTGGATCACACCGCGAAACAGCCACTCCTCAGCAAATCCGACGATCACACAGATCATGACGGTCATGCCCGGAGACATGGCTCCAAAAATCTTCTCGTTCAAGCTGCCATCGTCCTGCCAGCGCTTGGGTAAAAAAATCTCCATGACCAGGTTAAGCACAACGATGCCTACTGCTACACAGCACGCAATCCCTATTCCCGGCCAGCCTTGAAAGCTGAACAGGCCGAGCGTGCCTTTCCATCCGTGGACCCAGAAGCTGCTTATCGCCGCTGCTGCCAAGACCAATCCTTGCGTCAGCCACAGATTCATGCGCAGCGTGGCTTCATCCACCTCTAGCCCACTTTCTTTCACTTGCGTAATCTCTCCTTCTTATTTTTTCGGCAAAAGCATGTCCAACGCCTGCCGCAAGTTCCAACTGTTTTGTACTTCTCTTTGCAAAAGCGCTGTCTGTCTGCCTTCGTAGCTTTCCCGCTGCAAGCCGCAGCGCGAGCAACAAAAGCGGGTAAAGCCGAGGTCGGATTCCCCGAAGTATTGATTCAAATGCTTGCGCAGACAACGATCCGTCAGTACGTACGATCTCATTTCAGCCAACTTTTTCTGTTTGACCGCTTTGCGTTTTTCCGTCTCCTGCCAAATGTCCTGCACAGGATTCGCCATTTCCGTCGTCGTGCTCACCTGCGCCTTGACCAGTGCTCTTTCGGTATAAAACGTGAGCATCGCTGCCATTTCCTCGGACATGTCAATCGAAGCCAGTGCTTTTGGATCGGGAGGCGCTCCCGCACCGTAAAGTTGGCAAAACTGCTGAATCTGCGCGGGTGTGGGATATTCTTTGTCCAGCATGTACTGATGAAGGTGGATATCGTCCTGGGAGTAAAGCAGCATCGCATAGCCAGGCTGGCCATCCCGCCCGATCCTGCCGATTTCCTGCGAATACGCCTCCAAGCTGGCGGGCAGCTGGTAGTGAATGACATAGCGGATGTCCGGCTTGTCAATGCCCATGCCAAAAGCGTTCGTGGCGATGATGACATCCAGCTCTCCCGCCAGAAACTGCGTCTGGATCAGCATTCGCTCCATGCTGTTCATGCCGCCGTGATAGCCGTCTACGTGCCGTTTTCCTTCGAGCTGGTAAGCTGCCACGAGCACCTCTACCGCCTGGCGCGTGCTGCAATAGACGATCCCCGGCCCCGCAAGCTGGTCAATCAGATCAAAGGTCAGCTGGCGGCGCTCGCTCTCGCCGCCGACTTCCGCCAAATCGTAGGCAATGTTGGCGCGATTGAGCGTTTGCACCACCACATTTTCCCGGTCAATGCCAAACAGGGAGCAAATTTCCTCACGTACCGCAGTGGTAGCTGTCGCGGTCACCGCCAAAACGGGAGGATTCCCCAGTTGTTTGACCGTATCAGGCAAGCGCAAGTAGTCCGTGCGAAAATCATGGCCCCACGCCGAGATGCAGTGGGCTTCATCGATGGCAAAAAGGGAGACAGTGGCGCGTTTGAGCGCTTGCTGGACATACGGCTGTTGCAGCTTTTCCGGCGAGATATACAACAGCTTGCACTGGCCGGACGCGATCTTTTGCAGCACTTCCCGCGCTTCTGCCGCTTCCTGTGTGCTGTTCAGATAGGCAGCCGGAATTTTTCTTTTCGTTCGCAGCTGCTGCACCTGATCGACCATCAGCGAGATCAACGGGGAAACGACCACCGTGATACCCGGCAACAACAACGCGGGAAGCTGATAGGTCACCGATTTTCCGCCGCCCGTTGCCATCAGGCCAAGCACGCTTTTTCCCGCCAGCACCCTCTTTATGATCGACTCTTGACCGGGTCGAAATTCCCCGTAGCCAAAATGCTGTTTCAACTGCTGCTGCCATTCGTTATTCATTCGACTCCTCCTGCCTGCGGGCCAAAGCCAGCCGGATTTGCAAGTAACTGACAGTCGGGCCGACACGATCCTTGATGAGTCTGAGTCTGCTCGTTTGCAGCTGCTCGCTGGCGGCCATAATCGCCGCGCGCGTTTCCGAAGACAAGTAATCCGCATCGTCCCACTCCGGGCAGCGCAAGGCGATCTCCACCAAATGATCCTCGACGGTGCTCTCTTTCACTTGTCTTTGCGCAGCAATCTCTGCTTTGTGTATTCCGCGCTGGACCAAAGCATACGTGCGGGCCGCGCTGTCGCTCAGCCGTGGATCGAGCTTGTTTTCCTGGACGACGAGCCGTGAAAGCAGGGGAAATGCCTGCTTCTCCTCGCTCAGTCGCAAAATGGAGGCAGCCAGCCCGTACCGAAACAGCAGCGTGAGATACACTTTGGACGATTGCTTTTGCTTCGCCAGCTGTCCGAGCGTCTTCCCCACTTGCGAGACGCCAGATAGCTGAGCGACCAACAATTCCTGCACTTGCGGCTGCAACGGCTCCCACAGGCGGAAAAGCTCCTCTGACAGCCCCGCTTCCCATGCTTCCCGCAACCTCGCTGGCCCGACTTGTTCTTTTACCCACTGCTGGACGGACTTGTCCATCACGACCGGCACGAATCCAAGATCTTTTCCAAGCAATTGCGATACAGTTTGCACAAGCAAGTGCAGCCGCTGCCAGAACGATTCGATGCGGGCTGCCAAATCAAAGCGGGTAAACGGCGCGAACCAGACAGCAAAACCGTACTTCTCATAAGCATGCTCGGCAAACTGACGTCCGTTCGCCGTGACCAAAAACGTCGGTTTGGGACTTGGTCCCTCCCCTTCGCACGGTTGCAAATAGTCGTTTTGAAACAAAGTTGCAACAATTTTATCCCAATCCTCTTTTGAAAAACCCGGAAACATCCGATAATACGGATAAAGGTTGTACAAATGCACATCCTGAAGAGTCTGGTTTGCTTTTCTGCCGCGAAGGATGTAGTAAGCTGCCTGAAGCGTTCTTTCGTTCGCCAGAGGAAGCATCGCATTCAGAGCGACAGCGCATAAAAGCTCTCGTTCCTCTGCCACACTGTTTTGACTGTTCATGTGTACTCCTTGCTATTGTTCTTTTATTCTTTTTGCGGCCCTAACGACTGCACACTTTTCACTGGATTGGATTTGGAGGATTTCTTTATGACAAAACGATTGAAAAAGTCAGAATTTATGATGGCGTACATGATCATCATAACACTTGCATGTACCGTTGGTGGATTTTTTTTCGGCGCACATTATATGAAGACATCCATTGAGGCCGAGCAAGCGGCAGCTATGGAAGCCAAACAAAAAGAAGCCGAAAAGGAAAAGATGCTGCGTGAACAAAAGCTTTACAGTGAACAGGACTTCATCCGGTTTTATTATGCGGTTTACGCTCCCGTGCTTGAACTGAAGCAGGCGCATTTCGAAACGATGGCGAACTGGGGCAGCCTCGATCAAAAAGCGCGCACGGATGCGCTCAAGCAATTGGAGAAACAAGCCGATCAGACGATCAAAGACCTGGACAAAACCGTGCCGCTCCCGACCTCCCCACTGCTGGCACAGGCCCACACGCAATTTACGAACAGTGTACGGGCTTATTTGGATAGTATGGAGAATATCCGATCCGCTCAGAATAGTAATGCCTCAACGCCTGCCGTCATCGCTTCCGGCTTGACGCTTGCCCAAAACAGCTGGCTGACGGCCCAAGAAATGGTCTACCATTCGGTTGCTGCCTGGGAATCGGCCTACGTCGAGAAAAAGCCGATGCCAAAAGCAGCGCCTGCGACCGTTTCTGTGGAACAGTGGAAGCAGTATCCGTTCCACTACCGGACCTATCTGGCTGCTTTGTTTATGTCGGCGAACAAACAATGGGGCAGCTACAATCCGGAAGACTTGACCGCGCGTCTGGATCTGCTCCTGGCCTCTACTGAGTCGCAAACGCTGGGAATCAAGGACGTGGCCGCGGCAGTGAAGGTTTTGAACGCCACAGATGCTGTCCATGCTGGTGATTTCAAAAAGTTGAATGGCAAGCTTTATTCTGTCCTAAGTACCCCTGAAATTCCGCTTTACAAGTAGTCGTACATTTTTAGACTGATTCAATCTTGAAATCTTGTGAACAAGAGCATACAATGGTCTATGATAGTGGACGTACCACTTCGCAACGGGAGGTGAAACCACGATGACTACATGGGTAGATAAAGACACTTGTATTGCTTGCGGTGCTTGTGGCGCCACGGCTCCTGACGTCTTTGATTACGACGACGAGGGCCTTGCGTTCAACAAGTTGGATGACAACGCAAACAGCGTTGAAATCCCGGATATCCTTCAAGACGACGTTCGCGACGCTGCAGAAGGATGCCCGACCGATTCTATCAAAGTGGAATAGTATTCCAGCAACCAAACCTCTTACGTACTTTGTATGTAAGAGGTTTTTCAGTTTTTTTCCACTACTCCGCCATTCTGAACGGACAGTCGGCATTTTCCCGTTTCTTATTTTTTGATTTTTCGGTAAGATAAAATCATGCAGAAAAACCGAACATTCTCGCGCGTTTTTCCCATTTTTTGTGAGACTAATATCCTAACGTTCGGTTTTAGGTTGTTTTTGCCCATTAAATACACTCCAATCAACTAATATTCACGAACGATAAATCTATTTTTCTTGGTATCGTTCATTTTTTCTTGTTTTTCTGCTTGACGCTGTCATTTTGCCGTGATATCTTAAGTACAAATCTTAGGAAACACCACATCACCAACAGCGATGACGAAGAAATGCTGTGCCAAAGAAATCCTCAGAGAGCCGATGAATTGCTGCGAATCGGCGGTTTCTTCCACAGATAAGCACTTCTGAGCTGCTGCGTCGAACAGGCGATGAAGTCGTCACAAGTAGGCGCGAACGGTAGATCCGTTATCTCTACAGGTCACGTACCTGCCAAGGCTCTTTTTTGAGAAAAGAAGAGCGAATGAGGGTGGCACCGCGAAGCAAGCCTCTCGTCCCTCACTGTTCTGTAATAGGAGCAGTGTGAGAACGGGAGGTTTTTTTATTGATTTATTTAGGAGGAGAGAGACATGTTCACTGACAAATTGATTTTGCGCATTCCAGGCCCTACCCCCATCCCCCCTCGCGTGCAGTTGGCGATGAGCCAGCCGATGATTGGACACCGCAGCGGCAAATTCTCTGCTCTGTTCGCACGCACGGCGGAAAGACTGAAACCTTATTTCGGCACGACCCAAGACGTGTACATCCTCGCAGGCAGCGGAACCAGCGCGCTGGAGACAGGCGTGGTCAACACGCTGCAACCCGGAGATGAAGCTGCCGTGCTCATCAGCGGCGCTTTCGGCGAACGCTTTGCGAAAATATGCGAGCGTTACGGCGTGGTTGCCCATCGCCTGGAAGTACCTTGGGGCGAAGCGGTTACACCGGAGCTGGTCGAAGCTTTTCTCAAAGAAAAGCCGCAAGTAAAAGCTGTTTTCGCAACGTACTGTGAGACTTCTACCGGGGTGCAAAATCCGATTGCCGAGCTGGCGAAAACGATCCGCACTCATTCCGATGCCCTGTTTATCGTAGATGCAGTCAGCTGCCTGGGCGCAGTGGCTTGCGAAATGGATGCCTGGGGCGTCGACATCGTCGTAACGGGCTCGCAAAAAGCGTTCATGCTGCCGACAGGTCTCGCCTTCCTCGCTGCAAGCGAACGAGCCTGGAAAGTCATTGAGGCAAACAAGCCGCTCGCTTTCTACCTCGATCTGAAAGCGTACCGGAAAAGCCTCGCCGATCAGACAACACCGTACACTCCGGCCGTTTCCCTGATTTTTGGTCTGGCCGAGGTACTCGATATACTCGATGAGGAAGGGCTGCCTGCGATCATCAAGCGCCACGAGCTGATGCGCGACATGACCCGCGCTGCCATGCGCGCACTGAACGTCAACCTGATGGCCGAAGACGCCTATGCCGCTGCCACCGTCACCTCCTGCGACCCACAGGGCGCTTTTGACGCGGAGGCGCTGCGCAAAGTATTGACGAAGCAGTACAACATCACCATCGCTGGCGGACAACAGCACATGAAGGGGAAAATTTTCCGCATCGGACACATGGGCTACTGCGAACCGCTCGACGTTCTGCAAGTGATCTCTGCCATTGAAATGTCGCTTCACCAAATCGGTGCCCCAGTCGAGCTGGGTGCCGGTGTCAAAGCTGCCCAGGAGGTGCTCATCGCACATGTATAAAGTTCTGATTACTGACCCACTTAGCGAATTTGGTATTCAACAATTGCTGGACGCCGAGGACGTGGAAGTCGTCCGCAAAACCAGCCTCTCCCCTGCCGAGCTTTTGGAAATCATCGGCGATTACGATGCTTTGCTCGTCCGCAGCCAGACACAAGTGACAGCGGAAGTTCTCCAGGCCGGAAAAAATTTGAAGGCGGTAGGACGCGCCGGAGTCGGCGTAGACAACATCGATATCGCAGCAGCTACGCAAGCGGGTATTCCGGTCATCAATGCCCCGGACGGCAATACGATTTCTACGGCGGAGCATTCCTTTGCCATGCTGATGGCGGTCGCCCGCAACATC
Source organism: Brevibacillus sp. HD3.3A (assembly GCF_013284375.2). Classification (NCBI taxonomy): domain Bacteria; kingdom Bacillati; phylum Bacillota; class Bacilli; order Caryophanales; family Paenibacillaceae; genus Brevibacillus; species Brevibacillus sp. HD3.3A. The sequence continues at coordinate 2,537,202 of NZ_CP085874.1, read as the reverse complement.
CCGCAAGCACACAAAAAACTCGTGGACGGAACATGGGATCGCAAAAGCTTCCAAGGGGTCGAGCTGAACAAAAAAGTGCTCGGCGTAGTCGGAATGGGCCGGATCGGTTCTGAAGTTGCCAAGCGCGCCAAAGCATTCGGCATGAGCGTCATGGGCTTCGACCCGTTCATGACCGAGGAACGCGCGCAAAAAATGGGCGTCATCCACGCCACTGTCGATGACATTTGCCGTCAAGCTGATTTCATCACGGTGCATACCCCATTGACAAAAGAAACCCGCCACATCATCAGCACGCGCGAATTTGCCAAAATGAAAGAAGGCGTCCGCCTGATCAACTGCGCACGCGGCGGGATCATCGACGAAAAGGCGCTGTACGAAGCGATCACAAGCGGCAAAGTTGCCGGAGCCGCCCTGGACGTGTTTGAGGAAGAGCCGCCAGTAGACAACCCGCTCGTAGGTTTGCCGCAAGTCGTTACCACTCCTCACCTGGGAGCATCGACAGTCGAAGCCCAAGAAAACGTGGCGGTCGATGTGTCCGAAGAAATTTTGAAGGTGCTGCGCGGCGAGCCGTTCAAAAACGCGGTGAACTTGCCGTCCATCCCTGCGCACGTCATGGAAAAGGTGCAACCGTACTTCCAACTGGGCGAAAAGCTGGGGCATTTCCTCGCACAAGTCACGGTTGGCTCGATCTCCGAGGTCGCGATCAAGTACAGCGGCGAGCTGACCGATGTGGATACTTCGCCGCTGACCCGCACCGTCTTGAAAGGCGTTTTGTCCTTCCGTCTGGGCGAGGTTGCGAACTACGTGAATGCACCGCTTCTGGCAAAAGTCCGGGACATCACCGTTACGGAGCAAAAAACGGCGCAAAACAAAGGCTTTACCAACCTGCTGACCGTCAGCCTGAAAACGACGCAGGAAACTCGCACCGTTGCTGGTACGCGCCTCAACGGATACGGCGCGCGCATCGTCAAAATCGACGACTTTGCAATCGACGTGGCTCCAGAAGGCTACTTGCTCTACATTCACCACAACGACCGCCCTGGTGTAATCGGACGCGTCGGTTCCATTTTGGGCGAAAACAGCGTGAATATCGCAACGATGCAAGTGGGCCGCCGCGACATTGGCGGAGATGCGATTATGATGCTCTCCGTTGACAAGCCGCTTACGCCTGAGCTGCTCGATACGATGGGCGAGCTGGCTGAAGTGAAAAGCGTTACGCAAATCGAACTGTAGACAGGGGCCCTCCCCTTTTGCTTCTGATCGCCAAAAAGACCTGGCTATTCATCTGCCGGGTCTTTTCCTTTACCCTTATTTTTGTTAGCGCTATAATGGGACGAGATGATTTTACACCAAGAAAGGAGTTTCTTATGACGAACCAGGCGTTGTTCGCCATCGGCATCTTTTTAGTTACCTACGCATTTATTATCAGCGAAAAATTGCACAGGACGATCGTCGCCATATGCGGCGGGATTTTGATGGTTCTGTTTGGCATCGTCTCGCAGGAGCAAGCGATACATCACATTGATTTCAACACGTTGGGCCTGTTGATCGGGATGATGATCCTCGTGACGGTGACGGCTAAAACCGGGGTGTTCAAATACGTGGCGATTCGCGCCGCCAAGCTGGCAAAAGGCAAGCCCGTTCGCATCCTCGTGTACTTGAGCATCATCACGGCTGTTGCTTCCGCCTTTTTGGACAACGTGACAACCGTGCTGCTGATCGTTCCGGTTACTTTCAGCATCGCCAGACAGCTGGAACTGAATCCGATCCCGTTTTTGATCAGCGAAATTATCGCATCGAACGCGGGTGGTACAGCGACATTGATTGGTGACCCGCCCAATATCATGATCGGCAGTTCGGTTCCAGAACTGGATTTCATGGCGTTTCTCGTCAATTTAAGCCCGGTCATTGTCATCATCATGGCGCTGACGATCTTGTGTCTCGTGTTCATTTATCGCAAGCAACTACATACGTCGCCTGAGTTGAGTGCGCGAATCATGCAGCTCAATGAGCGCGACGAAATCACGGATTCGGTCTTGCTGAAAAAATCGCTGACGGTAATGGCTCTGACGATTGTCGGCTTCATGCTGCACGGCGCGCTCCATCTCGAATCGGCCACGATTGCGCTCACTGGCGCTTTCCTGCTTCTCCTCATCACCGGAGAGCATTACTTGGAGGAAGCGATCAGCAAAGTGGAGTGGAATACGATCTTCTTTTTCATCGGCTTGTTTGTCCTCGTGTCGGGGCTGGTGGAAACAGGCGTGATTGCCAAGCTGGCGAGTCAGGCGATCCAGCTGACAGGCGGCGATTCGTTGAAGACCTCCCTGCTGATTTTGTGGATGAGCGCCATTGCCTCCGCTTTTGTCGACAACATCCCGTTTGTCGCCACGATGATCCCGATGATCAAAGAAATGGGCGCTTTGGGCATCACCAACCTGGAGCCGCTTTGGTGGAGCCTTGCTCTCGGCGCCTGCCTCGGTGGAAACGGAACGCTCATCGGAGCCAGCGCCAACGTCATCGTCGCAGGGCTGGCAGCCAAGGAAGGCCATCACATCGGCTTTGTCAGCTTCATGAAGGTGGCTTTCCCGCTGATGATCATGTCGATCGTCGTCTCGCATTTGTACGTCTACTTGCGCTATTTTATTTGGTGAGGAGGGCTATGCTTGCTCCAATACACATTTGATGAAAAAATGATCAGTATTCAGGAACGTGCCTCGCAGCAGGATACGACTTATGTCATCGAAGTAAAATCGGAAGAAATGCGAGCGCGGCTAAAGCAGGTTCGCCAGTTTTTCGATGAGAACCGCGATTATACCGATGTCATGTTTTACTCGCGGGAGGACGGCACTTATGAAGCTATCGTTCGTGAGGATATGAAAAACGCGTTTCTCATCCACGCCTTCCGCTTTCAATGCCTAACATCGTTGCGCTGGGCTTGATTCCTGAGCAATGGCAAAAAGACTCCACCGGGATGAAGTACGGTGGAGTCTTTTTCTATGGGAACCTTTTGGATGATTGTTGAGAGAGCAATGTTACAACTTGCTTACGCCAAACCGTCTCAGCCATCCTTATTTACTTTTCGTTCAAGACCGTCAGCAGATCGCGAATGTCATCCAAAATGTAGTCGGCCTTTTCTTCCGCAAACTTGCTGCGCGCCTTTTGACCAGACAATCCCGTCAGCGTGGCGGCGAACTGGCAGCCCATGGAGCGCGCCGCCAGCAGATCGGCCAGGGAATCTCCCACTACCAATACTTCCTCTCCATTCTCGATCGGCAGAGGATGACGAAGCACATCGCTATGCGGCGTCTCCAGACCGAGCAAGCCTTTTACGTACGAAAAAGGATGCGGCTTGGACAAGGGCACATAGTCGGGGTGTGCCTCTTCTGCTTCGAGAACATGCGAGGCTGTCACAACCCGATTCGGATCAAACCATTCCAGCAGGTTCATCGCCCGCAGCGGGACATGCGTCTCAATCGTCGGACGCCCCGTGCCAATTCCCAATGTGTACCCGCGCTCATTCAACACGCGGAACAGCTCCGCCATCTCTGTCGGGGGAACAATGGGAATCTCGTCGGTCAAAAAACCTTTCTTGCCTGGCTGCATCGTCTCACGGCCAATGGAAGCCGCTACGCGCTCATCGCCAAGGTACCATTCTTGAAACGTTTCCTGCACTAGCTGCCACAGCACGCAGTTAGCCGAAAACTTGTCCGTCTCGACCCCGCAGCGCTCTTTTGCCAATTGATTCACATACAGCAGCAAATCCGCCTTTTGCGCTGAGCTTTTGGCGAAATCAGGGAGAATTGCTGCGTAATCGACTGCAAAATCAGGAGTGTAGTCGTTTGCCCACTGCCGCAGACGGGCAAGCTCTTGCCGTCCAAGCTCGTCAGCAAGCAAACTTGCCGCTTCCGGCACATGCGGCACAAGCCTTTCGATCAATCGGACCAACTGGTAGGAAACAGCGAGAAAGACCATATCCCAGTTTGAGTTGATGCCACGAGATTTGATGAAGTTCAGCACTTCATCCTGCACAAACACTTGCTCGCGAACGCGTCGGATAACCGCTTCCGCTGGCGCCGGATGAAACGACTCGCCTTGCAAACCGGCATACTGCGGGCTGAACAAAAGCTCCCAAACCGTGAGAGCGGAAGCATCGAAATAGCGTTCTTCGCTGAGCATAACCCCATCCACATCAAACAAGATCGTTTTGATCATTTTCTCTCTACACTCCTATTTATTTTTCGCCTGCAACGCCAAGGCAATCGTAAATGTCGTGCCCTCTCCCAATTTGCTTTGCACGCCAATCGTACCTCCGTGTGCCTCGACGATGTTTCTCGCAATCGCCAAGCCCAGACCTGTGCCGCCGACTCGCCCGCGCGTACGCGCCTTGTCGGCTTTGTAAAACCGCTCGAACACAAACGGCAAGTCCTCTTGCGGGATGCCGCTGCCCGTATCGCTGACCTCGATCAGCAATGTCTTGTCTCCGCGAGCGCGAATCGTGACACTGCCGCCGCTTGGCGTGTGTCTGAGCGCGTTGTCGATCAGGTTGGTAAGCACCTGCTCCATCCGATCCGGATCGATATTCACATCGGTGTGTGTCGTCGTTACTTCCAGCAACAGCGTAATTCCGCGTTCCCGGGCCAACCCGGTAAACTTGCGGTGGATTCGCTCCATGTACGGGCGCAGCTCCAACACTTCCTGGAACAGCTCCACGTGTCCCGCTTCCATCCGCGCCAGACTGAGCAGCTCGTTGACCAGCTTCGTCATGCGCACGGACTCGTCGTAAATGATCTGCGCCAGCTCTTTGTGCTCTTCAGGCGACGTTGCAATATCGTCGACGATCGCTTCGCTGTAGCCTTGCAGCATCGACAGCGGTGTGCGCAGCTCGTGCGAGACATTGGCGACAAAGTCGTTGCGCATTTTGTCCAGCTTGCGCTCCTGGGTAATGTCGCGCAGCACCGCAACGGCCCCGCGGATTTGTTCCCGGTCATTCAGCGGCACCATCACCAACGCCCAAATGCGCCCTTGGACAGGAATGTCCTCGATGACCTCCTGCCCTGTCTGCACCACCTGCTGGTAAAACGTAAACAACGGCACAGGCTCGTCCTGGTGTTCATATTCCCAGTCCCGCAAAAAGCGTTCGGCTGGCGGATTCGTCACCGCAACCTTTCCGTTCGCGTCGATCATGACAACCCCGTCCACCATCGAGCGCAATACGCTTGCCAACTGTTCCTTTTCTTTGGACAAGGCATCGACCAGCTGGTTCAGCTTGCTCGCCATCGTATTGAACGATGCGGCCAGCTCACCTGTCTCATCCGCGGTTTTAATCGGAACTTCCGCATGGAAATCGCCTTCCGCGATCCGATGGGCCGTCTCTTTCATTTGCCGCAGCGGAATCGTAATCCGCGACGACAGGAAGAAAGCAAACACGGTGGTAGCAACGAAGGCGATAACTCCGACGACAAAAATTAAAAATCTCACTTCGTTTACGGTATCATCAAAGTCTTCGATGGCCTGGTACATCACGACCGCCCCTTGCTTGCCAGGGCTTTCCTCAAGCGGGACGGCGACTGCGAGCATTTGCACGCTGCTCATGTGATCGTTCGGGTTGTTCGAGGCCACCTGCAAATAAATGCGTTGCGGAGCGGGATGCTTGCCAGCCAATGCATCAGCCAGGTGTAAAGTCTGGTCTTTCAACAGTTGCTCAACCGGAATGTTCGGCAGGCCCGTTCCTTCGCTTTTGCCAATCACCTGGCCTTGGTCGTTCAAGACCAGCATTCCGGTATGGTGAACGAGACTAAACGTCGAAGCCATCTCCAGCGCCCCGCGCTTGTCGGTACTGGCCGCCAGTCCTGTCGACAGCCCTTCCGCCAACTCTTGCAGATTTTTCGTCTGGCGGTTGCTGTAGAAGCTGTCAAAAGACTGCACCAGCAACAGGCTAAATATCGTCAAAACGAGTGCAAACAAAGCAATAATCGTCATCCATAGCTTTCCGACAACGCTGCGAAAAATAACGTCCACTTATTTCGGCACCTCAAGCTTGTAGCCGACTCCCCAGACAGTGGCGATCATGTTGGCCGCTTGCGGAGAAACCCGGTTCAATTTTTCGCGCAGACGCTTGATGTGCGTATCCACCGTGCGCAAATCACCGAAAAATTCGTAGTGCCACACGTCTTTGAGCAGTTCTTCGCGCGTGAACACTTTGTCCGGCGACAGAGCGAGATAGTGCAACAGCTCGTACTCTTTCGGCGTCAGGCTGACTTCCTGTCCGCTCGCAATGACTTTGTGCGCGTCGTGATCAATCGTCAGTTCAGGGAAGACGAGCACAGAATGGCTGTTGAACGTCTCCGTCTTGAGGTAGGCGGTAGCCGAGGAACGACGTAAAATCGCCTTTACCCGATACATGACCTCTCGCGGGCTGAACGGTTTGACCACGTAGTCATCCACGCCTGCTTCAAAGCCATGGACGCGGTTTGTCTCTTCGCCTTTTGCCGTCAGCATGATGATCGGAGTCGCCTTGAACTCGCGCACGCGCTGGCATACCTCAATCCCGTCCATCCCGGGAAGCATCAAGTCGAGCAAAATAATATCGTAATCGCTGCCAACAGCCATTTCTACTGCTTGCTCGCCGTTGTCAGCCTCGTCAATCAGAAAGTTCTCTCTTTCCAGATACATTTTAAGCAAGCGGCGGATGCGCTCCTCATCGTCTACTACCAAAATTCGTGCCATTTTTTCCATTCAAAACACCTCTTGGCCTCATGTTATCGTACTCATTTGAATATAGTCCAAAAAGCTGGCAAAATCACCAGCTTTTTGAAGGGGTATGTTACACGCCTGCATAGGAGTGCAAACCGGCAATGACCAGGTTGACCACGACCAGCGTAATTAAAATGATAACGAATCCGATGACAGACATCCAGGCCGATTTCGCGCCGATCCACCCGCGCGAAAGGCGCAGATGGAGGTACGCGCTGTAAAACAGCCAGACGATCAATGCCCATACCTCTTTCGGGTCCCAGCCCCAGAATCGTCCCCATGCTTCCTGTGCCCAAATCATGGCGAAAATCAAAGCGCCGAGCGTGAAGACAGGATAGCCGATGCTGATCGCCCGGTAGCTGATCTCATCCAGCAAATCCGGCTCGATTCCTTCTACAGAAGGCTGGATCAAGGCACCCAGACGCTTGCGGAAAATCAGGCGCAGTCCGCCGTACAAAATCACACCCGTGATGACCGACCACAGCATCGTATTCAGTTTGCGGGCAGCGTCTTTTCCTTCCATCCAGCTCGGTGCAGCAAACCACGGATTCATCGGTCCGGCTTGCACGATTTTGGAATCGGCAGGAGCGACAATCGCAGGCATCGTGTATTCTACCCGCACTTTTTCCATCGTCCCGACCGGGTTCATCTGCTCTTTGTTCATTTCAAAAATCGTCTTGTGATCCATTCTCGCAAAGGTCGATTCCATCAAAATGAATCCGACAAGCATCAAAACAACCGCGAGTACAAATTCCAGCCACTTGGTGCTGCGTGCCGATACGTGCTGCGGCACAGTGCGGATCAAATACATCAGCCCGGCTGCGAAACCGACTGCCAAAATCCCTTCCCCGAGCGCTGCTGTCGTCACGTGAATGTGCAGCCAGTAGCTTTGCAGCGAAGGAATCAGCGGGGTTACCTCTTTCGGGAAGACGTACGAATACGCCAGCATGATGACCCCGAGCGGAAGCACAAACGCCCCGATTACGTTCAGCTTGTAAATCCGGTAAATGATCAAATAGGCCAGGATAATACAGTAATCCAAAAAGGCCATGAACTCAAACATGTTGCTCGTCGGGCTGTGTCCTCCCCCAACCCAGCGAGCCACGACATAGCCCGTCTGCGCCAAAAAGCCAACCACCGCGAGCCAGTACGCGATCCTGCCGTAACGTTGTTCATGTTGCTTTGGATCGCGTCCCGCCCAGTTTTTCCCCGTCATCGCTACGACAAACACAATCGAAGAGATTACGTACAGCAAAAACGCGATATCTAGTAACCAGTCACTCAATTGTATGAGCTGCACGTCGAGTGTACCCCCTTGGAGCTTTACGCCTTCGTTTTTTCTTCAACCGTTACAGGAAGCTTGAGCTGTTCCACCAGTCCGTCGACCTCCCTGCGAAGCCCGAACCAGTTTTTGTTTGTATGCGCTGCCAGAAGAACCGTTCCTTCCTGCGTCTGCACCCAGACCCGACGGTGCTGCCAGAAGAAGCCCATTACGACCCCGATCATAAAAATGAAGGCTCCGAAGTAGATGAGCGGCACAGCTTTGTCGATCCGTACGTTCAAACCGGAAATATCGATCAGATCAGGCTTTTTGAAAACCAGCCCGAAGCGGCCATCGGATTTTTGCGTCAAAACCGAACCTTGCAGGTAGACCAGCTTCTCGTTCTGGTTCGTGGACTCGTCCGCAATTTCCAGTGCGACCATCGGATTTTTCGGCAAATTGGTTTGCGTAGCAGGCTTGCCGTCTTTGCCCATGACGAAATCCGGGAAGTAATCCAGAACGCGCACTTTGATGCCCGCCGCAATCTCTTGCTCCGCCGCCGGATTGTACAAGTCAATCTTGATTGGCCCCAGTTCCTTGTTCCCTTGTTTCACATCGACCAGCACAAAATTGAGAGCGCCAAGCTGCATTTCCTGAACGCCAGACTGATAAATCGCGAGGTCCCCCTCCATCATCGGATGGTTCACGATAATAGGGCCTTTCTGCACTTCGATCAAATCAGGCTTTTTCCCCGGCACTTCTGCATTTTTGTTTACGTACAGGATGGCGTCCGTCTGGAAGCTTTTTGGAATGACGCCTCCATTCAACTCCAGCTTTGCCGGCATCTCTTCTTCCGACCAATACTCGGTATGGTAGTTTTCGCTTTTTATGTAATAAGGCGTATCCGGTATCGCGACCGTCTGCCCTTCCCGCACCCACACAAACTCGTCCATGTAAAATCCCGGAATGTTGCGCATGAGTACGCCGATCAGAAACAGAATCAGACCGATGTGGTTCACATAAGGCCCCCAGCGGCTGAAGCGGCCTTTTTCCGCCATGATCGCACGCTCTGCCCGGAAAATCCGGTACCCTTTTTTCTTCAGAGCCAGTGCGGAGCTGTCCAAAAGCTCGGCCTGATCGACATCCGGGGCAAGCTCTCCTTCGGCAAACAGCTTTTGCCCCTTCAAAAAGGACTTGTGCTGATTGAGACGCGGTTTGCTGAGCGCCTTGTAGAGCGGAATGACCCGGTCGAGACTACAGATGACAAGCGATGTTCCCAAAAGCACGAGCAGAGTCACGAACCACCAGGAAGAGTACAGATTGTGAAAGCCAAGTCCGTAGTAAACCGTCCCGAGCACTCCGTATGTATCCGTGTAGAATCGCGCCACATCCGCTTCTGTCGGAACCGGAACGGGGATGTATTGCTGCTGCGGGAAGATCGTTCCGACCGCCGAAGCAACCAGAATGACGATAATGATACCGATTGCAATTTTGACCGAGGAAAAATAATTCCAGATCCGGTCAATCCATTTTTTCGTATACGTCTGGGAACGCCGTGCCATCCCTTCGTAGCGCATGTCAGGAAATGCCGTCTGCTCGTATACTTCGACGTTCAACGGCTTCCCGCACGACTCACAGAGCAGCGTCCCTACCGGATTCGTGTGCCCACATTCACATTTTCGCTGATCCATAATGCTCCTCACTTGGGCAAGATTTTGGACATTTTGTCCGCAATCATTGCTTCATTTAGTTGCCCGATGAAAATCTCCTTCACTTCTCCATCCGGCGCAATAAAAAACGTCGTAGGAATAGGACCGATCCGGTACAACTTCGTAATTTGCGATTGGCGATCCAGCAAAATCGGGAAGTCGACACCGAACTGCTTCACAAACGGCTCTACGGCAACGGGAGCTTCTCCAATGTTCACACCGACGACAACCAGTCCTTTGTCCTTGAACTTGTTGTACTGCTCCTGCAAGGCTGGCATTTCCTTTTTACAGGGCTCGCACCATGTGCCCCAGAAATTGAGCACGACGCCCTTCCCTTTCAAATCGTCAAGCGCCAGTTCTGGTCCGTTCAACTGCTCCAAACTGAAATTCGGAGCATCGCCCCCTACTTTGACAGCATTCGGGTCCTTCACGAAGCTGGAATAGAGAGCAAAAACCAGAGCGACAAGCAAAAGACCCAGTACCGCGACCCTGACATATGTACGGTTGGTTTTGTTCATGATGCCCATACTCCCATCTACTACTTGTAAATTGCAAGCATTATCCATTCTATTATAGCGTTCCTAGATTTTCCGCCAGCGCATAACTTATGAACAGATTTTGAACGAATCACGCTTTTGGCCCTCTGCTCCGTCTGTTTTGCACCAATCCTTGCTTCAGCTTGTCTACTTCCTGCTTGCTCAGCGCTCGAAACTGGCCTGCGCGCAGTCCTTCCAGCGTCAAAAATCCTAAGCGAACACGCTCCAGCGTGAGTACCGGATGCCCGATCGCCGCGCACATTCGCCGCACCTGGCGATTGCGTCCTTCGTGAATCGTCAGCTCGATCAGCGCCTTGGCATTCCCTTGCTCGGTTTTGAGCAATTTGGACGCCCCCGGCGAAGTCATGCCATCTTCCAGGAGAATGCCCGTTGCGAGCTTTTTCAGCTTGTCCTGGCTAGGTACGCCTTTTACCCAGGCGCGGTATACTTTGTCGATTTCGTAGCTCGGGTGAGCAAGCTTGTTGGCCAGATCGCCGTCATTGGTCAACAGCAGCAAGCCGGATGTGTCGTAGTCAAGCCGTCCTACCGGATAGACGCGTTCTTTTACCCCCGCGAGCAGTTCCGTGACCACTTTGCGCCCTTGAGGGTCGCTTGCGCTCGTAATCACACCTGTCGGCTTGTACAGCAAATAGTAGACGTGCTGCTCCAGCACGATTTCCCGGCCTTTTACCGTAATCTTGTCTGTCGCAGGGTCGACCTTGATTCCCTGCTCGTGAACAACCTTGCCGTTTACCTGCACATGTCCCTGTGCGATCAATTCCTCACAATGCCGGCGAGAGGCGACTCCAGCATGCGCCAATACCTTTTGCAATCGTTCCATCGTTGGATCACCTCTACAACATCATACCCATTCTTACCAGTGTGGACAAGAAAAAGGGAAAAACTTCCCCATGTTTCGAGGAAGTTTTCCCTGCGTATTTGACAATTCTTGCGTTCAGGAAAAAACATACGAGACGATCAGCAAGGAGAAAATGACCCCCGCCAGATCAGACCATAGCCCGACCTTCAAGGCGTAGCCGGAGTTGCGAATGCCGACAGCCCCAAAATAAACAGTCAGGACGTACAAGGTCGTGTCCGTGCTCCCTTGCATCGTAGCCGCCAGTCTTCCGAAAAACGAGTCCGGCCCGTACTGCGCGATCAAATCGGTAGCGATGGCAAGCGACCCCGTCCCGGTCAGCGGGCGCAACAGAGCGAGCGGCACCAGTTCCTCGGGAAAGTGGAGAAAGTCTAGCACAGGCTTCATCCCGCGCAACAGCATGTCAAGTGCCCCAGACTCGCGGAACATGCTGACCGCCACCATCATCGCAATCAGATGGGGCAAAATGCGAATCGTCGTCGAAAGCCCGCCTTTTGCTCCCTCGACAAATGTCTCGTATACAGGAACTTGTCGGCGCCATCCGTACAAGAGGACAAACGCAATCGTAACGGGAATCGCCCAGAGCGAGATCAGGGATACCCATTGATACATACGGTTTCCCCCTAATTGTGACGTCGTAAGTGACGATAGCGATACCAGCGATCAATCAACAAGGCCACGATCGTTGCCGCAAAGGAAGAGACGAGCGTCGTCCCGACAATTTCCACCGGATTGACGGAGCCGTACTGCATGCGAATCGCAATCATGGTCGTCGGAATGATCGTGATGCTCGCCGTGTTGATCGCCAGCAGCGTGCACATCGCCGGGGAAGCTTTTTGCTTGTCTGGATTCAGCTTTTGCAATTCCTCCATCGCTTTCAGCCCCATCGGCGTTGCGGCATTGCCAAGACCGAGCAGGTTGGCACTCATGTTCGACAAAATATAGCCCATGGCTGGATGCCCTTTTGGCACATCGGGAAACAGCAGCTGAATAAGCGGAGACAGCGCTTTGGACAACAGCGCAAGCAACCCGGATTTTTCCGCTACGCGCATAATGCCCAGCCAAAAGGCGAGGACGCTGAGCAAACCGAAGCATACGGTGACGCCTGTCTTCGCGCCTTCAAAAGCTGCCGCGTTGATTGCCTCCATGCGACCTGTGAAGGCGGCGACGACGATTGAGATGACGATCAAAGCGAGCCAGATGACATTAAGCACGCCACAGCCCCCCTGCCACAATGTCCCAGAACTGCTTCCAGAACAAGTGCTCACCGCTCGCAGGCTGACTTGCCGTCGGAGCGTCGGCGCGCACGACGAGCGGCACCTGTCCGATCATGTTTTCCTTTATGTACACCTGCAAGAAACCGACGAGCTGCCCTTCCATCTGGGGGGTGATTGTCGACTGTCCCATCACAACGCGTTGTTTGATCGCTGCCTCTTCCGCAGACTGGAGCGGGTAGCGAAAAGCGTTTTGTGTCACCAAATGGGCGCCCGCTTCCATCGTAACCGGAGTTTCTGGCTGGATGTCCTGGCCTTCACCGACCAACTGCTTGACCGGAAAGTTGGCAAAGCCGTAGTCCAAAAGCTTTGCAGAATCATTCCAGTCGTCCGAAGCATTTAAGGTGATGGTCGCGAGCTGCCTTCCTTCGCGGGTAGCCGAGGCGGCGAGACAACGCTTCGCCAGCTTCGTGTAGCCTGTTTTCACGCCGTCTGCTCCGTTGTACAGATGCAGCATCTTGTTTTTGTTGAGCAGCCGTCTGTCCCACTGCTCCCCTTCCCAGGAGATGTCTTTGACCTTGGTGGAAACAATTTGCCGAAAAACCGGATTGCGCAAAGCATAGGCGGACAGCTTCGCCATATCTTCGGCCGTAGAATAGTGCTGGTTGCTGTCATCCAGTCCGTGCGGGTTGGTAAAATTCGTATGCTCCATTCCGATCATGGCTGCCTTTTCGTTCATCATATAAGTGAAGCCCGGAACCGAGCCGCCAATGTGGGTGGCAATCGTAACGGCAGCATCATTGCCTGAGCGCAGCATGAGACCGTAGAGCAGCTCTTCCAACGTCAGCTTTTCGGATCGCTTCAAGTAGATGGACGAGCCTTCGACCCCGACAGCTTCTGGCGGTACGGTCACCTGGTCGTTGAGCTTCCCCATCTCAATGGCGACAATCGCCGTCATCGTCTTCGTCAGGCTGGCGATCCGCATCTTTTTCGTGCCGTTTTTCGAATACAGAATCCGCCCGCTCGCCACATCAATCAAGGCAGCGCCTTCGGCCGAGAGGCTTGGCTGCGCCGTTTGCGCCTGTGCTGCGGGTGGCCCAGCCAGCAATAGCTGTATAAAAAGAAAAACGACGAGTCCGCCGGACAGAAGTTTTCGTACGTTCATACACGTCCTCCCCATCCCCAAAAGTACAACGATACACAGGTTTGTACATATATATGGGGACGAGTCGGGCGGTAGTACGAAAAACTGTCCGGAGCGACTAATCGTTTGCTTTTTCTTCCTGTCTGCCAAAAAGAGCAGAGGCTTCCATCCGGACTTCCTCGATATCCAGGTTGACAGGCGGTTCGGGTAGATCGGCAATTTCGCGCAGTCCGAAATGCTCGAGAAACTCTTTGGTGGTCGCGTACAAAATCGGGCGTCCAATCCCTTCGGCTCTCCCCGCTTCGCGAATCAACTGTTTCGACAAAAGCGTATTGAGTGCCTTTTCGCATTTTACACCGCGTATTTCTTCGATTTCCGAGCGCGTCAACGGCTGCTTGTAGGCAATGATGGCAAGCGTCTCCAGTGCTGCCTGGGACAGCGTCGATTGCCCAGGCGAAGTGGCCAGACGCTCGAAATAAGGAACATGCTCGGGCAAGGTCGTCAGCTGATACGCTTTGGCCACTTCGACGATTTGCACGCCGCGCCCTGCCCGGCGAAAGTCCGCTTTCATGTCCTCGATCAAGTCAACGACCTCTTCTTCCGATACCTCGACGATTTCACTAATCTCCTTGGCATCGATTCCTTCATCTCCCGAGATGAACAGCAAGCCTTCGATCACGCCTTTGAGCTTGTCATAGTCCATCGTTGTGGGCTCCTTCCGCATCACAGATCATGATGTCTTGAAACAGTTGATTTTGCACACACGTAATATGCTTTGCCTTCATCAGCTCCAGCAAAGCGAGAAACGTCGTGACGATTTCCGAGCGGGTCGCTCCCTGGGCAAAAAGCTGAGAGAAGCGCACCATGCCCCCTCCGACGCGAACCAGCTGGCGAATCTGCGTCATCCGGTCCTTGATGGAGATTTCATCGCGGGAAACCTTTGTCATCGGTTCCTTGTCTTTCGCTTTTTGCACGAGTTTTTCCAGCGCATTGACCAGATCGTACAACGTCACGTTTTTGACGGTCGTATCTTCCTCGCGCGCATACGGAGCCAAATTTTCCGCAGGGCGGGTAAACACCTGGTTGCGGCCGATTTCCATCTCGCGCAGCTGCTCAGCCAGCAGCTTGTAGCGCTTGTATTCCAACAGTCGCGCCACCAGCTCTTCCCGCGGATCGACCTCGTCGACGTCCATGTCGAGAAAAGGCTGGAACACATGCTCTTCTTTTCGCGGCAAAAGCATTTTGCTTTTGATGGAAAGCAGGGTCGCCGCCATCACGACAAACTCGCTGGCCACATCGAGTTGCAGCTCTTGCATGCGATCGATCGTCGCGAGGTATTGCTCGGTAATTTCCGCAATCGGAATGTCGTAAATGTCTACTTCTGCCTTGTCGATCAGATGAAGCAAAAGGTCAAGGGGCCCTTCAAATGAATCAAGTTTGATGCTGTAGGCCAAAAGACGTCCCCTCGTTTCCTTTAAATGAACACGCTGATGATGCTTCCGGCAACTTTTTGCACCCACATCACCATTAATCCCATAGGTATACCGAAAATGGTTGCGCTAACACCCGGGATGAAAATCAGCAGAAGCAACAACCAAGGACCATAGATTTCGAAATTGTAAAAGGCTCCATCCCATCTGCGCGGAGACAGGAAGCGCAAAATCTTATACCCGTCGAGCGGGGGAACTGGCAGCAGGTTGAACACAAACAAGCCCACATTGATGAAGACACAGTATTCCAGTGTTGTTTTCAATGCGAATGCAGCTTTTTCGCTCATTCCGTCCATCACGCCGTAATAACGTGTAAGTATGTAAACAATACAGAACAGAATCGCCAACACCAGGTTGATCAACGGCCCCGCTGCCGACACATACACGATACCGAGTCGCTTGTTCCCGCGAAATTGCAGCGGATTGATCGGCACAGGCTTGGCCCAGCCGAACGGTCCAAACAAAATGAGAATCAACCCGAACGGATCGATGTGCGGGATCGGATTTATCGTTAAGCGGCCCTCGTTTTTGGCGGTATTGTCGCCCAGTTTCCAGGCGACAAAGGCGTGCGCCCATTCGTGCAAGCTGAAAGCGATAACGAATGCAATCATGCGAAACGGTACCGTTTTCCAATCAAAATGAAATAGATCCATTGGTTCCCCCTTAACAGCTTCGCAAAAAGCCCAGCGCAATTCCCCAGGCTTCGCTCGGCAAAAAATCGTCTACCTTCTAGGATACCAGCAGATGGATAGGCTTACAAGTCTCTTCAAGGCTGGCATATCAGGCTGAAAGAGCCGGGCGTGATGCGAGCGAGTCATTGGCTTTTTCAGGCGTGCGAAAAGAAAAGCACCGACAAGCAAAAGCCTGTCGGTGCCGCAAATCGTTGATTAATAGAGTAATAGAGTAGCCAAAATTGATTCGAAGGCTAAGTCCTATTCTCTGTCATTCACTGCAATTAAAGTACCCAACATAGTGAATAGGAAACCAACCAAAGCAATGAAGCTGTTATCACCGTTACTGATTTCCCCAAACTGAAACAATCGAAATAAGAACCAAATAACAAAGAGTGTATAGCCTACTACCGCCCAATTTAAAAACACTTTTAAGAGCTTCTTTTTGGCTCTCTTTTCTACAATATCAATCCCTTTTCCAGTTATTCTCACTACATATTCACTTTGATTTACCTCATTTATTGCAAGCCATCCATGATCCTCCAAATACAAGTAGGCTGTATATTTTAATAGCGAACTTTTATCGTTGCAATTTAATGTCTCATGCGTAAACTTTCCCTCTGTCTGTTGATTTTTGTACACTTCTTTCAATAAATCAAGTCTACCTCTTTGCGTTATAGCCACTCTCTTCTCCCCCTCCTGATTACAACCGATTCGACAGAATCTAACAGTTTCCTGTATAACTTTTGCTTAAAATGGCAGTGTTGTGGGGAATAAGCTGAAATAACTAAACCAGCGGGATGTAATTGGACGACAACCATGACGCGTGGTAAAATAGGAACGTTAACTTTACAAGGTCTGGAGGCTCATCCATGAAAAAAGCGCACATCACCATGGAAAATGGTAATCAAATCGAGCTGGAGCTGTTCGATCAAGAAGCTCCAGGAACTGTCGGCAACTTTGAAAAGCTGGCAAACGAAGGTTTCTACAATGGTCTGTCTTTCCACCGTGTCATCCCTGGCTTCGTAGCACAAGGCGGTTGCCCATACGGAACTGGCACTGGCGGTCCTGGTTACACTATCAAATGTGAAACCAAAGGAAACCCGCACAAACACCAACGCGGTGCCCTCTCGATGGCGCACGCAGGAAAAGACACAGGCGGCAGCCAGTTCTTCATCTGCTACGACGCGTTCCCTCACCTCGATGGCGTACATACTGTATTTGGCCGCGTGACTTCCGGTTTGGAGCATGTTGACGCGATCAAGCAAGGCGATAAAATGAAAGAAGTCAAGGTATTGGGAGAATAAGACTCACCTAGTACAAAAAGACACTAGCAGTAATTTGCTAGTGTCTTTTTTATTTGATTTTTTCAACATCCACCCGCAGTCTCCACACTCGCCTGCTCTTCCCTCTCGCGGTCGCGAACAAACACCGTTCCCGGGTACGATTTCGCCCACTTTTTCACATCGGCCGCCCGGCGCGCCACGGCTTCCGCGCTCGTAAACATGCCTGGCCCCAAGTCCACGCCTGCCATGGACATTGACAATTGCACATCGTCGCCCATCCGGCATTTTTCGTAGATGTCCGTAAAATAGGAGGAAAACGAGTCGATCAAATACGTGACAAGCGCATCCACATGATCTGCCGCGGTGATGAGGATAAAGTCGTCGCCGCCGATATGCCCGATGAAGTCATTGCCGCTTCCAAAGCGCCGGGAGGCATCCCGCAGCAAATTCGCCGTCCGCACGATGATTTGATCGCCCACTTCAAAGCCGTAGCGGTCATTAAACCATTTGAAGCGGTCGAGATCGCAGTAAATCACCATCTGCGCCTCTCGCTGCTTGATCCGCCCGTTCAGTTCGCGCTCGATTTGCACGTTGCCTGGAAGCCCTGTCAGCGGATTGGCGGAACTGGCCATCTCCAGCTTGATCGAAGCCATCTTGTCGAGCAAATTTTGCACGGTCACAATGCCCAAATACTCGTTCTGCTCCCCGACGATGATCACGACGTCATAGAGATGATAGGCGTCGCGCGCCATGGCTCGTTTCGCTACCTCGTCCAGCCGGTCGTTTTTGCTGGCCTTCAGCGGGTTCGTGTTCATGATGTGGGAAACAGGCCGCTCGTAATAGAGGGCGATGCCGTACTGGCCGCCAAGAATTTGATAGAGCGAAAAGCGCATGACCAACCCGATCGGTCTGCCCTCTTCCAGGACGACTACGCTTTCAATTCGCTGGTTTTGCTCGAAAATTTCATGGACGCGCCGCACCCTGACGTGCTTTTCCACGCAAATCGTCTTGGCCAAAATCTCCGTCATGTCTGGCGCGACGATGATCGTCTCTTTCGCACCGTCTCTTTGCTTCTCCTGCATATAGCGCAAAAAGTTCATCGCCTGACCCGATACTTGCGCCATCCCTTTGTCCGGCTTGCCCAAATAGTAGCCTTGGCCGTAAACCACCCCTACGTCCATCAGCGTCTCCAGCTCGCGCTCCGTCTCGATGCCTTCCGCAATAATCTTGCAATTGACCTTCTCGGCGAATGAGACGAACGTCTCCAGCAGCGCCTGCTTGATCGGGTCGACATCGATATTGCGGATGAGCGACATGTCCAGTTTGATGAAATCGGGGTAAATCTCCGTAATCGATTCCAGGCTGGAATAGCCCGCACCTGCATCATCGACCGCGATCAAATAGCCTTTTTTCCGGTACTCTTCGATAATTTTGCGAAACACCGCGTAGTTCGTAATCGCGTGACGCTCCGTTATTTCAAAGACGATGTTATGCGGGTTCAGGCCGTAATTGGCGAGCAAGCTCTGAACCTTTCCCCTCAGCAAAAAGGGATCGTCTATCGCCCTTGGATCAAGGTTAATGAACAACTTTTCATTCGGATTTAAATAGCGCAGCTGTTCCAATGCTCGCTTGCGGCAAATATGCTCCAGCCGAAACACGGTATCCGTCTCCTCCGCATAGCTGAACAATGTCGCGGGCGTCGCAAACGGACTGTTTTGCGGGCCGCGAGCAAGCGCCTCCCACCCTAACGCCTGGCCGTCTGGCAGGTGAATGATCGGCATAAAATGCATGTTCACATTTTCTTCCGCAAGCAGCTTGTGAAATTGGGTCATGTGCGTGTACTTTTCCGATGTAATCCCGTACTTCGCCATATGGACGGCGTGTTTCACCGACGTGTACATTTCCCGGACGATATCATGACCTGCGATGGTAGCATAGCCGATATGCACCCGCAAATCTTCCCGGTTGACGAAGCTGACCTGACGATTCAGCTGCCGCTCCGCCAGCTCCTGAAAATGGATGGAAAGCATGCGGCAATCTTCATCGCTTACCTGTCCGCCAAAAGACACATAAATGGCGAAATCGTCGCCCCACAGCTTCTGAATCGCCAAAATCTTGCCTTTTATTTCGAATGCCTGGCGAGCTACTCCCGGCAATATTCCTTCAAAAATGTGCAGCACGCGTTTGGCGCTCGTATCGCCGTAGCGCTGCTCCACTTCCGTCATTTTGACAATATCGACATAAAACATGACGACGTTGCGGCCTTTCTCGATTTCCTGCCGAATGACGTTCTTCATCCATTGACGCTTATCCAGGGAAAAATAGGGAAAGCGCCGAAACTTTTTGATGAGAGTCGACAACATGCTGTATCTGTCCTCCTCGCCACCTCCATTATGGCAGGGAAGATTTAATTTTTCGTGAATGCCAGATGAAGGAAATATAAAGACCCTTCCTGTGCTTTTCGGAAGGGTCTTGGTCTGCTTTTTTGGATCGGTTAGCGCTGCAATTGCGCCCGTTTCGGCAAAAGATCGTGGCCGACGACATCTGCGTACGTCTCGCGTTTTACTACCAGCTCGGCTTCTCCCTCTTTGACGAACACAACAGCCGGACGAGCGATGCGGTTGTAGTTGTTGGACATGGAATATCCGTATGCGCCCGTGCTGGTTACAGCCAAAATGTCGCCAGCCGCAGCAGGAGGAAGCTTCACGTCCCAGATCAGCATATCGCCAGACTCACAGCATTTTCCGGCGATGGAGACGACTTCTGTGGCACTCTCGTTCATTTTGTTGGCAATCGCCGCTTCGTATTGCGCGTTGTACAGCGCCGGACGCAAGTTGTCCGTCATTCCGCCGTCAACGGCAACGTATTTGCGCACATTCGGAATTTCTTTATGCGAACCGATTCGGTACAAAGTGGTGCCTGCATCTCCGACAATGCTGCGGCCCGGCTCGATCCACAGCTCAGGCAACGGGATTTCACGCGCTGTCAGCTCCTCGCGCACGAGATCGGTAATCGCCTTGATGTACGTCTCGGCTGGCTGTGGCGTATCGCCCTCTACGTAGCGGATTCCGAAGCCGCCGCCGACATTCAGTACCTCTGGAAGGAAGCCATGCTTGTCTTTTGCGTCACCAAGCAACTCAGTCAACCGCTTCACCGCAACAAGGAAACCGTCTGTCTCAAAAATTTGCGAGCCGATATGGCTATGAACGCCCAATAAGTGCAGATGATTGCTCTCGTGCGCATAGCGGATCGCTTCCAGAGCTTGCCCGTTTTGCACATCGAAGCCGAATTTCGAGTCGATTTGCCCGGTGGAAATATATTCGTGCGTATGAGCTTCTACGCCAGGCGTTACGCGCAAGAGGACGGCAACCTTTTCGCCGCGCTCCTTCGCAACTTCTGCCAGCGTGTGCAGCTCATAAAAGTTGTCTACCACAAAACAGCCGATCTTCGCATCCAAAGCCATGTTGATTTCGTCCAGCGACTTGTTGTTGCCGTGGAAGTGAATGCGGTCAGCAGGAAAGCCCGCTTGCAAGGCTGTGTACAGCTCCCCGCCCGATACGACGTCGAGCGAAAGCCCTTCCTCCTCGATCAGCTTGCACATCGCCATCGTACAGAAAGCTTTGCTTGCGTAAGCTACCTGAAAAGAGAATCCCGTCTGGCTGAACGCCTCCACAAAGCTGCGGCATTTCGCGCGAATTTGCGCCTCGTCATAGACGTACAGCGGTGTTCCGTACGTAGCCGCCAGACTTGTTGTGTCACAGCCCCCGATTTCAAGATGCCCCTGCTCGTTTACTCGACTTGTCCCGTGTAAAAACATATTTGGCTCCTCCCAGTCTGATCACGCCGATCCTAATAGCCCAGATCCTATAGAGAAAGGCAACCGACAAAAAGCGTCAGTTGCCAAACATAACAAGCATCGTAAGGCTTCCCCATTCAATGTACTACAAGGCTGTGCGTTTGACAATGGGTGTTGGCATCCGTTTTCAGAATATTATTGCCGCGAGGAATTTTGGGAGCGAACGATGCTGGGCCGATTATTTTTGCTAGGAACGGCAAGCCGGACGACAACATCCTTCATCGCCTTGTAGTTGAAAGGGATGAACGGCCACAAATACGGCGTGTTGAGGGAACGCGTCGCAGCGAGTCCGACCAGCACAGCCAAAAAGCCGATCATCAAGCCAGGTGTGGAGAAGAAGCCCACCATCAGAATCAAAAAGATGCGGACGAGCCGATTCGCCAGTCCCAACTCATAGCTAGGCGTCGCAAACATCCCGATGGCCGCCACGGCCAGATAGAGAATGACTTCGGGCGCAAACAGTCCGACCTTGATCGCAACGTCACCGACCAGAATCGCAGCTAACAGGCCCATGGCCACTGACAGCGGCGCAGGCGTATGAATCGCCGCCATCCGCATGAGATCAAGTCCCACCTCTGCGAGCAGAAACTGCACCAGCAGCGGGATACTGCCCTTGTCCTTCATTCCGATAAAATCAAGCTGCTCCGGAATCATCGATGGGTGCATCACCATGAGCAGCCAGATTGGCAGGACGAAGACGGAAGCGAAAATCCCGAAAAAGCGCACCCACCGCAAGTAGGCACCGACCACAGGGGTTTGCCGATACTCCTCCGCGTGCTGAACGTGATGAAAGTAAGTCGCTGGTGTAATCATTACGCTCGGAGACGTATCCACATAGATCAGAACGTGCCCCTCCAAAAGGTGGACAGCGGCTACGTCTGGCCGTTCCGTGTAGCGAACGAGCGGAAACGGATTCAACGTTTTTCCGATAATAAACTCCTCAATCGTCTTTTCCGCCATCGGAATCCCGTCGATCTGGATATTTTGCAGCCGTTCTTTCAACTCATCGACAAGCTGCGGGTTCGCCACATCTTGCAAATAGGCGACCGCTACATCCGTTTTGGTGCGCTCCCCCACTTGCATGATTTCAAACCGCAATCGCTCGTCGCGGATTCTTCTGCGCGTCAAAACCGTGTTGATGACAAGCGTCTCCGTGAAACCGTCATGCGCCCCGCGCACGATCCGCTCGGTGTCTGGCTCTTGCGGGGAACGCGTCGGCAAAATTTTCGTATCCATGATGATCGCGTGATTCGAGCGATCGAGGATCAGGCCAACTTGCCCGACGAGCAGCTTGTCCATAAATTCGTCTGTCGTATCGACCTTGGCAAGCTGGTAGAAAGGAATGAATTTGTAAAACAGCGTTTCAAACAGGCTATCTGTGATGTCCCGGCCGCGCAAGTCGTTGATTTCGCGCATGATTTGCGAGACGAGCATACTCTCGGCAAAACCGTTTATGTAGTACATGAGCAGCTTCGTATTGCCCACAAAAAATTCGTGAACTCCGATGTCGAAGCTTTTTCCTACGCCAAGCCTGTCGTTCAAATACTCCTTGTTTTCCTCAATCCGCTCTGAGATCGGCCGTCTTTTCTCTGTGACTGTCGTCATAGGCGCCGCTCCTTTCCATGATCCACTGCACTGCTCTCTTGGTGATCGGGCAACCATTTTGCAAGCTGTCACGGCCGTCCATTTTCCCGATATCCCCGATTCCGATGACATTCGGCAGCTTCAACGTGTTCAAAATGTCAACAGTATCGCCGTAAATGCGATGCT
This sequence comes from Brevibacillus sp. HD3.3A, assembly GCF_013284375.2. Lineage (NCBI taxonomy): Bacteria > Bacillati > Bacillota > Bacilli > Caryophanales > Paenibacillaceae > Brevibacillus > Brevibacillus sp. HD3.3A. The sequence continues at coordinate 2,514,635 of NZ_CP085874.1, read as the reverse complement.
GGAGCTGCCCGTCTGCATATCCGTCCTTATCCACCGCTTCTTCTACGATCTGTCCCTGGTTGTCGACTGCATAGGCCACAGTCGCTCCATGAACCCATTTCGTATTGGAAGCAACGGCAATGACGCCGATTACTTCAATGTCAGGATGCAAAGCGACGTACTCAATCGCCCGCTCCCCGCGCCCTTTGCCGTAATCGCCGTTGTCATCAAACATGACGATGACCGGATCATGCGGAGTCATTTTGATCAGCTCTACCACCTGTTCGCCCCTTACAGGAGTCGGGTTTCCGGCCGAAAGCGAGATGCATCTGCCTCCCAGCTCTCGCGCGACGCTTTCTACAGCTTTTTGTGCGATATGATCGCCATCTGTTACCAAAATGACCTTGCGCCGCATTTGCTCCATCGTTTGCTCACCGCCTCTGCTCGCCTAGACGTCAGCCTTTTGGTTTGAAGACGAGTGAAGCCAGAAAACCGAACGCGATCGCCGCCGATATCCCTGCACTGGTGACCTCGAAAATGCCGGTAGTCACCCCGATCAGGCCATGTTGCTCCGCCTCGCTGATCGCTCCGTGATACAGCGCATGGCCGAAGCTTGTGATCGGCACCGTAGCACCCGCTCCGGCGAAGTCGATGAATTTGTCGTAAACGCCAACAAAATCAAGCACGACACCTGCGACAACCAACGTACTCATGACATGGGCTGGCGTGAGCTTGCCGACGTCGAGCAAAAGCTGTCCGACGACGCATACAAGCCCGCCCACGACAAAAGCAATCACATATTCCATCATTGTCCTCCTTCGAGCGCGACCGCGTGCGCGATGCACGGAATCGAATTGCCTTGCTGGGTGCTGACCGGGCTTAACAGCGCGCCTGTCGCGCATACGAGCACTTTTTTCAGCAACCCGCGGTTCAACTGATCCACAATATGGCTGTAGGTCACGACCGCGCTGCTTGCACAGCCGCTGCCGCCAGCGAACACATCCTGATCGGGCGTGTAGATCATCAGGCCGCAATCGTTGTACACCTGATCCATGTCGTAGCCTTCCGCCAGCATCAGCTCTTTTACGATCGGATAGCCGACCGATGCGAGATCGCCCGTCACGATCAAATCGTAGTCTTGCGGCTTTCTGCCCGTGTCCTGAAAATGAGCCAAAAAAGTCGAGACGGCTGCTGGCGCCATCGCTGAGCCCATATCCAGCGGGTCCTTGATTCCCATGTCCACTACTTTGCCCATCGTCGCATACGTGATGCGCGGTCCCGTCCCTCCGATGCCAACCAGCCCAGCCCCTGCGCCCGTGACCGTCCATTGCGCCGTGGGCGGCTTTTGTCCGCCGTATTCCGTCGGATAGCGATATTGGCGCTCGGCTGTGGCGTTGTGGCTGCTGCAAGCGGCAATCGCTCTGTTGGCATATCCGGCATTCACCAGAGCGGCAGCCGTAGCCAAAGTGAGCATGGACGTCGAGCACGCCCCGTACATGCCCAGAAGCGGGATCTCCAGCTTTTCGGCAGTGAAATTGGTCGTGATGTTTTGATTCAGCAAATCGCCCGCCAAAATGGCATCGACTTCGCTGCCCGCGATCCCCGCTTTTTTCAGCGCAGCCGAAACAGCGTCCTCCAGCAGCTGTCGCTCGGCGTTCTCCCACGTATTCTGCCCGGCGTACATGTCGTCGTGAATGACGTCAAACAAAGAGGCGAGCGGTCCTTCCCCTTCCTTGGGGCCGACAGCTACCGCCGAGCTTTGCAAGCGGACATTCTGGTCGAAGTGCCAGGTTTGGCGGCTCACCCGTTTCAGATGTGGATTGCTCGACACAGCCAGCCCTCCCGTCTTAGAAAAACATGTTGATCAAGCTTTTTAAAATGCCTGCGACAAAGGCTGCCACTACCCCAAACACAATGACCGAGCCTGCCAGCTTGAACATGTTGCCGCCCACTCCGAGGACAAGTCCTTCGCTGCGATGCTCGATGGCAGCCGAAGCGATGGAGTTGGCAAACCCTGTTACCGGAACAGCCGAGCCTGCCCCGGCATACTGGCCGATGTTGTCATAGACGCCAAGCCCCGTCAGCAAAACCGATAAAAAGATCAGCGTGGCAACCGTCGGATTGCTCGCCGTCTTCTCTGTAAAGCCGAAGAAATGGATGTACATGTTTTGTACGGCCTGTCCGAGAAGGCAGATCGTACCTCCTACCCAAAACGCCCGCAACGAGTTCAGGAGGACATTACGCTTGGGCTGAAATTTGGAAGCCTGCTGCTGGTATAGCTGCTTCGTCATCTGCAACGATCCAGCCGGCTTCGATTTCGTTTTGGTTGCCATGCCCTTTCACTCCTTTGTGAGTCCATATTTCCTGCGAGGTAAGACGTCTCATACCTCTATCTTTCCTTTTTCAAACTTTGCCTATGAATAGCGGTATTTACCAATTCACAGATGCAACAGCCACTGCAAGAGCGATCCGGTCACTTTGCCAAACACGACTGCCATCAACAGAAACAACAGGCTGCCGTCCATGCTGAGCCGTTTTGCCAGGATCGGAAAGACGTTCAGCACTTCCGTCAGCCCGGCCGCCAATGTCCCGACGAAGATTCCCGCAAACAGGCCGTAAACAGCCGTAACCACATTCGGCCAATGAGCACCGAGATGAAAAAAGTCGATCAACGTAAAAAAAAGCGCCCCCATCACCAAGGCCCATTCGAAAGCGCGGATGTGACGGTGAGCATTGGTCAGTTGCGTCAGCCTCGGAATAATGTCCAGCACGGCGATGAAAGCGACAAGCCCGCTCCCGACCGCAAGCCCGCCCCCTAGTCCAATCAAGACCAGCAAACCGCATTCCCATACACTCATAGCTTCGTCCGCTGGTTTTCTTTATTCTCGTTTTGAATGTAGTATTGATCGAGGCTTTGCTGGTACATGAACAGCTCCACTTCCAGGGGGCTTGGTTCTTCGTTGATTTTTTTCTGGAAAATGTGATTGAAAAACAGGATCATCCCCATGCCGATCCCGATGGAGTACGGGATTTGCAACCAGAGCGGCTGCTCGCTTCGCTCTCCTGTGATCAAATAAAAAATGCGTTCGTGCACCTCGCGCATGCTGACATCGGTGTGAAAGTTCATGATCGCAAGGCCAGAGCCGATAAACAAAAGCACCCAGACGAGAGCGACCAGGACCGGATTTGCTTTTTTGCGCGGATTCAACACTTCCACGATAATTTGCGGCGAGCCTTGAATCTCCAGCTCCACCTCCGGGTAGACGGAACGAACACGCTGGATCACTTGCATAATATCGATGACGATCAAATTCCCGTCTGTCGGCTTTACTTGATAAATCGGCATTCGCTTCAACGCTTCCTCGCGTTCCCCGTCCCAAAAAAGCTGGCAAATATCGCCCAAGGCAATCATCGCTTCCGGCTTGACGGCCAACCGCTTTCTCAGACGAAGAAACAGCGCGTCTTTCATGAAATCTCCTCCCTGCTACGAGCTACTCATTTATCCGGTAGTATGTACCCGCAGCCAAAACGCATACCCGAAAAGGTATCGCTGAAAGAGCAAAGCACCGCACTGCCCGCATGAATACATGAAAAAACACCCAGGCGCGTTGGCTTGAGTGTTTTCGCACGTACATTCATTCATGCTATCAGTGTTCAATCTGATCCTTGATCGTTTGCAAAATGCGCTTTTCCAGACGCGAAACCTGGACTTGCGAGATTCCGAGCCGCTCTGCGACTTCGGATTGGGTCTGATCCTTGTAGTAGCGCAAGTACACAATGAGCTGCTCACGCTCGCTCAGTCGACTGATCGCGTCTTTGAGCGCAATTTTTTCAAACCACTTGTTTACGCCCTCATCGGCGATCTGGTCGATCAGTGTAATCGGATCTCCGTCATTCTCAAAAACCGTCTCATGAATCGAGGAAGGCGCCCGATTCGCCTCCTGGGCAAACACGACTTCCTCCGGTGTGATCCCCACGGCTTCGGCTACCTCCGCGATCGTGGGTGCACGGCCAAATTGCTTGTACAGCTCATCCTTTGTTCGTCGTACCTTGTTCGCGGTCTCTTTGAGCGATCGACTTACCTTGACTGTCCCGTCATCACGCAAGAACCGTTGAATCTCTCCAATAATCATCGGCACCGCATACGTCGAAAAGCGCACGTCATAGGATAGGTCAAATTTATCTACGGCTTTCAAGAGGCCAATACACCCAATTTGAAACAAATCATCCGCTTCGTATCCACGGTTGATAAAACGCTGGACGACGGACCAGACCAGCCGGATATTGCTGTTCACAAGAAGCTCACGCGCATCGGTATCTCCAGCCTGGCTTTTGGCGATTAGCTCTTTCACTTGGTCATTGGTCAGAAATGGTTGACTCGCATTTTTGATATCGGCACCCATTGGCACTACCCCTAATTTTGCAAGGCTTTGGCAAACGACAGGCGTTTGGTCAAACGAACGGTTGTCCCTTTACCAACAGCCGTCGCGACTTCCAAAGAATCCATGAAATTCTCCATAATGGTAAAGCCCATACCCGAACGTTCCAACTCAGGCTTGGTCGTATACAACGGCTGCATCGCCTGCTCCACATCCTCAATTCCTTTTCCGTTGTCTTCCACGACCAGATCAATGGCTCCCTCTTCGATCCGCACAGTAATATGTACGACCCCTTCCGGATTTTCGTCATAGCCGTGAATGATCGCATTGGTGACGGCTTCCGATACGACTGTCTTGATTTCCTCCAGCTCATCCATCGTGATATCGAGCTGCGAGATAAAGGAGGCGACAGCAATTCGTGCGAACGCCTCGTTTTGGCTCATTGCAGCAAATGATACGGACATAAAATTGCGCTGTACCTTCACTTACGCCACCCCCAGAACAAGCAGTGCATCTGCTTCATTTTCGCGGAACTTGATTACCTTGAACAGGCCAGACATTTCAAAGATCCGGTAAATGGTCGGGTTGATTGAGCACACGTACATTTCACCCGAACGGGCAGATATTTGCTTGTAGCGTCCCAAAATCACGCCGATACCGGAGCTGTCCATAAAGGCCAAATCAGCCAGGCTCAGCACGATATGACGAATGTTGGGGGTGCGCAAAAGTTCATCCACTTTGCTCCGCAGCTCTTCCGCTGTATGATGGTCCAGCTCTCCTTGCAGGCGGATCACCAGCACGTCTTGCCGGGTCTCCATCGCAATCCGCAAACTCATGGCTGACTCACTCCTTCTCCCTTGAATAAACCTCTCTTTCTGCTTCGGACAAACCAATTCCTGCCAGGCGACAAAAGAACAAAAAAATCGAGCAGCCGCGCCATCGCATTCGAGGCAACTCGATTCTTTTCGCGCTTTGTTGTCGTGTGTCAGTAGCTGATCAAAACACTCTTGGTTGTCCGCTTGAGAATCTCCCACATGTTTGCCTTATTCACTTGTTGCTCAGGCATCAGATCAATCCTGTTCACTTCGCGGCCGTCTTTTGTACGAATAAAAATGTGGCCGACGACCTGGTCTTTGGAAACCGGAGCGTTGACAGCAGGATTCATGACGATTTCTTTCGTGTACGTGTCCGCTGATTCTCCTTTTTTCATCAGCAAACTGACAGCGTGCGGCGTGACCACATTAATCTGTGGCACTTGCCCTTTGTCCACCGTGAGCGATTGAACCGCCTGGCCTTTTTTGTACATCGGCATCACCTGAAAATGGGTGAAAGCGTAATTGAACATGGTCGAAACTTCGTTGTTGCGCGTTTTGACATCCGGCTCGCCCATGACGACGGCAATGATCCGCATGTCGTTGCGCTTGGCCGTCGCGGTCAAACAATACTTGGCTTCGCCTGTATAGCCTGTTTTCAGGCCGTCTACGCCTTCGTAAAAGCGGACAAGTCGATTCGTATTGACCAGCCAGAAAGGACTTGCCGAATCCTTGCGCAAGTAATCCTGGTACGTGCCTGTAAACTTCGTGATCCCATCGTGCTTCAAAAGCTCGCGCGACATGATCGCGATATCGGCCGCAGAAGAGTAGTGATTTTCCGCAGGCAAGCCGTTGGAGTTGACAAAGTGCGTGTTTTTCATCCCTAGTTGTTTGGCCCGCTCGTTCATGCGGTTCACAAAGCCCTCTTCCGTTCCGCCCAGATGCTCAGCCATCGCTACCGAGGCGTCGTTTCCGGAAGCGATCGCAATTCCTTTGATCATGTCTTCCACGGTCATTTCTTCGCCCGGTTGCAAAAAGATTTGCGATCCTCCCATCGAAGCCGCCCGTTCGCTGGCCCTGACCTTATCTGTAAATTTAAGCTCTCCCCGCTCCACCGCCTCCATAATCAAGAGCATCGTCATCACCTTGGTGATGCTGGCGGGTGGCATTTTTTCATTCGCATTTTTTTCGTACAAAACCGTTCCTGTATCTGCTTCGATCATAATGGCAGACGAGGCATGCGGGGCAAAATTCATCTCCCCTTGTTGCGGAGCCGCTTTTTCTTTTGCCAAAGCACCCATCGGAGAAAAGATGGTTACAAGCATGATGAAGCAAGAAGCCAAGTATCCTATCCGTTTCATAGCAGTCTCTTCCCTCCATTCATGGTTTTATTCTCACCCAGGGGGAAGGAAAATATTCACAAGAAAAAACCCTTCCACATTTTGATATTATCCCCTTTAAGTAGACAGTAAAAAGAAAGACCATTACTGTTTATTTGGAGGGGATATTCTTTATGGGGAAAATGACATACTCGCTTGAATTTAAGACACAAGTAGTGGAATGGTTTGAACAAGGAGCTACGTATAAACAAATTCAAGAAACCTACGGTTTGGATTTACGGATGTTCCGTAGATGGGTTAGAAAATACAGAGATCACGGTGTACAAGGATTGGTAGACCAAAGAGGCAAAGCCGGAGGGATGAGCATGGGAAGGCCTCGTAAAAACCCCATGGCTTCAGATGAAAGAATTAGGCGTCTTGAAGCGGAGGTAGAATTCTTAAAAAAGCTCTTAGAAGCCAGAAAGGGGGAAAGAAGAAGGATCAGGGAAAAACAGTAATTTTTCGGATTATTGCTGAGATGGCGGATCGTTATCCAGTTCTGTTACTATGCAAAATTGCTCAAGTATCAAAAAGTGGTTATTATAAGTGGCTGCACTTACAGAAGAACCCGACGAGAAAATACGCGGAAGACCAAGAGTTAAAAAAGCTGATTTTGCATTGTCATCAAGGGGTCAATGGAATATACGGATATCCTCGAATTAAGATGTGGCTATACCGGGTCCATGGCATTCGAATTAATCATAAGCGTGTGTACCGACTGATGAAAGAGTTGGGGATCCAATCACGTATTCGCAGGAAACGAAAGTATTATGGACGCAAAGAGCCAATCGTGATAACAGAAAACAAGTTGAACCGTGAGTTTGCTGCGTCACGACCTACTGAAAAATGGGCTACAGATATTACCTATATCATTTTTAACGGGAGACGGCTGTATCTGTCTGTCATTTACGACCTTTTCAATAATGAGGTAATTGCCTATAAAGTCAGCAAACAGAATGATTTATCCCTCGTCTTAGATACTGTGAAGGCAGCGACACAAAAAAGAGACGTGAATGGCGTCCTGCTACATAGCGATCAGGGAAGCCAGTACACGTCCAGAGCATATCAGAATCTATTACAAGCGTATAACATAACTCCAAGTATGTCGAGAAAAGGAAACTGCCTGGACAACGCTTGTATCGAAAGCTTTTTCAGCCACCTCAAAACAGAATGTATATATTTGGATTCCTTCGGAACCGAAGAAGAGGTGAATAAAGCAATCGAACGTTACATTCATTTTTACAATCACGAACGGATTCAAGCTCGTTTACGCAGTCTCAGCCCAGTTCAATACCGAGCTGAGGCTGCGTAAAGCAAGGGCTTGTTTTGAACTGTCCACTTGACGGGGATAAGACCATTTCGCAGAAGGGTTTCGTTTTAGATCACAAACCGGCTGACGTTCTCGGTCAAGTCGTCTGCCATCTTTTTCAGTTGTTCCACATTTTCATTGATGCGTGCAATCGAATTGAGCTGTTCGTCGACCGTCTCGACGACGCCTGAGATCGAATCGCTGATCTCATCCGACATGCTTGCCAGACGTTGCATCGAGTTGGTGACCACCTGATTGCCCGCAGCCATTTCCTCGGATGTTGCCGTCATCGATTCGCTCTGCTCGGCAGCCGATTGAATCTCGGCTACAATGTTTTGGAAGGTCGTACCCACAGACTCGACAGACTTCAGTCCGCCGCCGACCATGGTGACGATTTCGTCCATGTGCTTGCTCATGTCCATCGCTTCGTCGTTAATCGAATGGGCAATCGCCGCAATCCGCTCGGAGAAAGAACTGCTCTCCTCGGCCAGCTTGCGCACTTCGCTCGCTACGACAGAGAAGCCGCGTCCGGCATCGCCAGCGCGTGCAGCTTCAATCGCCGCGTTCAACGCCAGCAAATTGGTCTGCGATGCGATACTCGTAATCATTTCGACAATGCTGGTAATCTCGCGCGCACGCTCGCGCAAACTGTGCATCTGCGTAGCGGTACGCTCTACCTCGTCTGTCGCCTTGCGAACGGTATCGATTACGTTTTCCACCAGCTGCATACCGCCCTGGGCACGCTCAAACGTCCGTGTCGTCGCAATAGACGTCGACTCCGCTGCAATCGCTACCTGCTCAACCCCTTGCGAAATCTCGGAGACGGTCGTTGCCGTCGCCTGCACTTCGTTGGTTTGAGTGGACACGCGCTGCGCGATCGTCGAGATGTTATCCGTAATGACGCTGATTGCCCCTTTGTTGTCCTGGGCAAACTGCGTCAGTTCGTCAGTCGCCACGTTCAACTGGGTTGCTTGTCCTTGTACAAGCGCAATCAGCTTGCGCAACTCGGCAGCCATCTCATTCATTTTGCGGCCGACCATCGCCAGCTCGTCATTGCCGTTTACTTTGACATGAACATCGAAGTGACCGGAGCCGATGCGATCCATGTCTCTTGCAATCGCAAACAGCGAGAGGCGAATCCGCTTGGCGAACCACCAGATTGCCCATACAGACAAGCCGATAATCGGCAGGCTGAACAGGACAAAGTACAGCCACATTCCGTTTACTTCCCCGTATACTTCATCGCTGCCTGTCGACAGGACGATATTCCACTTCAACAGTTGAATCGGTGCAAAAGCTGCAAAGGAGCCTTTGCCGTGATCGGAATACAACAAGCTGTTGCTTGTATCGTGCTTCATCAGTTCGAGCATTTCTGCGTAGTCTGCTTGTCCCGCCAAAACAAGCTTGTTGTTGTTTTGCGGGTTTTGGTGCGCCACAACCAGACCATCCTGGCGAACAACAAAAGCGTAGCCATTTTGCATGAAGGAGATTTCAGGGATTTTCTGGATCATTTGATCGATCGTGAATCCGACAATAAACAAGCGGCTCTTGTCGCTGTTTTTCTCTCCTACAGGTGTCGCAATATAAAGAAAACTTTTATTAATGCCTTCAGCGATTTCCTCGTCAGAAATGACCGTTTTCCCGGTACTCATGACCCTTTGGAAATACTGCTTTTGCTTGAAGTCGATTTCGTTTTTCCCGGTCAACGAGTAGAGCGATTTCCCGGTATTGCTGTCTACTAAGTAAATTTTGGAGATTTCCTTATGGGATTGACGCATGAGCGTGAACTGCTCCATGATCAGCGGCTCCAGCTCTGTCATCATCACGCGCTTGGATGCTGTCGATTCGCTCGTTTTGACGATCGTCTGTATCCAGTCTTCCATGCTGGCTGCGTGCTGCTCAGCCAACATTTTTGCTTGCTTGGATGTAATGGAGAACAAAGTTGATTTGGAGAAAGAAAGCGCTATGTATTGCAAAGAACCAATAATGATAAGTACAAGAATCAGGCCAAAGACTATCATCTTTGTTGCCAGGGAGCCGCGCAGTTTTTCCGTTGCGAGCAGGCTCTTGATGTTTACTTTACCTGAAAGCGAGAATCCAGCCCCTTTCTTTTTCCATTTCGGCGACAAAAATCGGCTCATGATGCTGCCCCCTTTTCATACCCTACATTTTACCAGTAATGGTGTTGAAAAAAAATACCCCTGAGAAAGCTATCAAGGGTACTTATACCCCGTTTTCCAAGTGGTAAAACCTCCATTTATGAAAGGGAAGCGAGTCCCGGTCAGACTCAACCGAGAGCTCGCTTTCTTCATGAAAGGACTAGTTGTACAAATGACAAGCAGCGAAGTGTCCTGGCTCGACTTCCTTCCATACTGGCACAGAAGCAGCGCATTCCGGCATTGCTTTCGGGCAACGCGTGCGGAAATGGCAACCGCTTGGCGGGTTCATTGGGCTTGGCACGTCGCCTTGCAGGACGATGCGCTCACGGTTGCGCTCGATCTCTGGGTCTGGAATCGGAATTGCAGACAGCAGAGCTTGCGTATACGGATGAAGCGGCTTTTCATACAAAGCATCACTTTCAGCCAATTCAACCATTTTACCCAGGTACATAACGGCTACACGGTCCGAAATGTATTTTACCATCGACAGGTCATGGGCGATGAACATGTACGTCAGGCCCATTTTTTCCTGAAGCTGCTCAAGCAAGTTGACAACCTGCGCCTGAACGGATACGTCCAGCGCGGAAATCGGCTCGTCACAAACGATGAATTTCGGTTCTACCGCCAGCGCACGGGCAATCCCGATCCGCTGACGCTGACCACCGGAAAATTCATGTGGAAAACGGTTCATATGCTCAGGGTTCAAGCTAACCAAAGAGAGCAGCTCTTGGATGCGCTCTTTGCGCTTTTGCCCGGATGCCAGATTGTGAATGTCCAGCGCTTCGCCGATGATGTCTCCAACCGTCATACGCGGGTTCAAGGAAGCGTACGGGTCTTGGAAAATCATTTGCATGTTTCGGCGCATCGCCTTCATTTCCTGATGATTCAAATTCATGATGCTTTTGCCTTCAAAGAGGACGTCCCCGCCAGTCGCGTCATATAGACGCAAAATCGTACGACCCGCGGTGGACTTCCCACAGCCTGATTCTCCTACAACGCCGAGTGTTTCTCCCCGTTTAATTTCAAACGAGATATCATTCACAGCTTTCAGAGTATTATCTCCAATGGAAAAGAACTTTTTCAAGTTGCGTACTTCAATGAGTGTATCGCGGTTATCCACTGTTTACCCTCCTCCTACGATCCTGCGTGGTTCTGAGCGAGCGGATGCTGCAACCAGCAAGCTGCTCGTTGGGTCGTGCTGATTTCGTTCAACTCAGGATCGATCTCCTGGCAAACACGCATAGCCGATTCGCAGCGAGCGGTAAAACCACAGCCCACTGGCGGACGCAGAAGATCCGGTGGTGTTCCGAAAATCGGCGTCAGCGGCTCGTCGCGGTTCAAGTCCAGGCGCGGTACAGAGCGCAGCAGACCTTTTGTATACGGGTGTTGCGGATTGTAGAAGATGTCATCTACCGTTCCGGTTTCAATCACTTTCCCCGCATACATAACGATAACGCGGTCACACATCTCGGCAACGACACCCAAGTCATGTGTAATGAGGATAATGGAGGTACCCGTTTTCTTTTGGAGATCTTTCATCAAATCCAAAATCTGAGCCTGAATAGTTACATCCAAAGCTGTTGTCGGCTCATCTGCTATCAACAGCTTGGGCGAACAGGCGAGGGAAATAGCGATCATCGCCCGTTGGCGCATACCGCCGGAAAACTCGTGTGGATATTGCTCCACACGTTTTTCCGGTTGCGGAATGCCAACCATGGTCAACAGTTCAATCGCACGATCACGAGCAGCTGCGCGGCTCATGTTTTGGTGCTTGATCAAACCTTCTGTGATTTGGTTCCCGATGGTCATCGTTGGGTTCAACGATGTCATCGGGTCTTGGAAGATCATCCCGATATCTTTCCCGCGGATGGATTCCATTTCTTTATTGGACTTTTTGACGATATTCTCTCCATTGAAGAGGATTTCGCCTTTTTTAATATCGCCTGGCGGCATCGGGATCAGCTTCATGAGGGTTTGAGCGGTTACGGATTTACCGCAACCGGACTCCCCTACAATCGCTACTGCTTCCCCGCGATTTACGTGAAAATTAACGCCTCGTACTGCTTTAACTTCACCTGCATACGTATGGAAGGAAACATGCAGGTCTTTTACTTCGAGAATGCGTTCCATAACGATGATCCCTCCTATTTACGCAGGCGTGGGTCTACTGCATCGCGCAGACCGTCACCAAACAAGTTGAATGCCAAGATGGTCACGGAGATGAAAATGGCCGGGAACATCAGACGCCACGGATAGTACTTCATGGCAGGCAAGCCTTCAGAGGACATGGTTCCCCACGACGCAACCGGCGCCGCTACCCCCAGACCGATAAAGGACAGGAAGGACTCTGCGAAAATCGCAGAAGGTACAGTCAAGCTCAGTGTAACGATGATTGGACCCAAAGCGTTTGGAATCAAGTGTTTGAAGATCAGGCGACCGCTGTCAGCACCAAGGGAGCGAGCTGCCAGGACGAACTCCTGTGATTTGAGCTGCAAAATCTGCCCGCGCACAATCCGGGCCATCCCAATCCACCCCGTTATCGTCAAGGCGATAATAATCGTTCCGACCCCCGGGGATAAGACGACCATCAGCAAAATAACAACGAGCAAGTAAGGAATAGCGAACAAAATATCAGCGAAACGCATCATCAATTCATCTACTTTTCCGCCGTAGAAACCAGCGATACCGCCCCAGATTACACCAATGATCAAGTCGATGAAGGCAGCAGCAAGACCAACCTCCAAGGAAATACGAGCACCATACCAGATACGGACAAACATGTCGCGACCGAGGTCATCGGTACCAAACCAGTGTTCAGCAGACGGCTTTTTGTTTTTGCCCGCCAGGTCTGTAGTGAAATAGTCATTGGAAGACACCATCGGGATGACGATTGCACATACCATCAGTGCAACGATAAAAATCAGGGAAGCCATAGCAACTTTATTCATTTTCAAGCGACGCCATACATCCGCCCAGAAAGAAAGGCTAGGACGCTTGATCGCTTCAGCTTGACGAAGATCGACTGAAACCGGTTGAAAATGCTCTTTAGTCAATTGCTGCATGTTCACATTACTCCTTTCCTGCGTCTGCCAGTTTAATTCGTGGGTCTACCAAGGTATACGCCATGTCTACGATCAGAATCATCACAACGAGGATGATGGAGTAGAAGACCGTTGTCCCCATGATAACCGTGTAGTCACGGTTAGTGATAGACAGTACGAACTCACGACCCAGACCAGGAACACCAAAGATACGCTCGATAACGAATGCACCAGTCAAGATGTTGGCAATCAGTGGACCGAGGTAAGTAATAACAGGCAGCAAGGCGTTACGAATAGCGTGCTTCACTGTGATAGTGAAAGTGTGAAGACCTTTCGCTTTTGCCGTTTTGATGTAGTCTTGTCCAAGAACTTCAATCATATTGGAACGCGTCAAGCGGGCGATAAAGGCCATTGGCGACGCGGCGAGTGCGAGAGATGGCAAAATCGTGTACTCGAAACCTTCCCATTTTGCGATAGGCAGAAGGCCCCATTGAATCGCGAAGAAATACTGATAAAATGATGCCAAGATGAATCCTGGAACGGATAGCCCCAAAACCGCTATCACCATGGCGGAGTAGTCTTGCCACTTGTTATGCTTCAGTGCGGCAATTACCCCAAGGATGATACCCCCGAAGATTGCAAGAAGCAGTGCTTGTGCGCCCAAGTGAGCAGATACAGGGAAACCACGATTGATCATTTCGTTTACAGTAGAAGATTTTTCTGTGAACGATGGGCCAAGATCCCAAGTAACGACACCCTTCAAATATTCGAGATATTGCTCATGCATTGGCAAATTGAGTTTGTATTTAGCCTCAAGAGCTGCTTTGATCTCATCCGGAACGTTTTTCTCTGATGTAAATGGTCCACCCGGTACCGCTTTCATAATGAAGAAGGTGGCCGTTACAATCAGGAAGAGCGAGATGAGCATGAAGATGATGCGCTTACCAAGATAACGGATCAACTAACTTACCCCCTTGACAGATTTTGAATGCTTTCACGTCCCATCTTTACACTGCGGACGTTACCGACACAGTGCAAAAATCGGCTGTGTAAATAACCCAAATGATCTCTTGCGTTGAAGCTTCTCTCTCTATTTTTTCTTCGCTGACTTTTTTGCCAGCTGGTATTTATGGGAAGGGACTGCATAGCAGAAGGTATATGGGTTTCCATATACCCTCTGCCGCAATACCCGATCCTTCAGTTAGGTTACTCTACAGTCGCCCATTTCCAGTCAACGTCACCCAGACCGCCAATGACGATGCCTTTGACGTTTTCTTTTGCCACCCAAGAGTTGGTATAGAAGTAAATTGGCATGATTGGCATTTCATCCATCAGGATTTGCTCAGCATCTGCGAGAATTTTCTTACGCTTCTCCGGATCAGCCTCCAGAGCGGATTGGTTCAGGAGTTCCTTGAACTTCGGATTTTCCCAACGAGTATCGTTGTTTCCACCCATTTTGTCCTTGTACAGCTCCAGGAAGTTGATTGGGTCGTTGAAGTCACCCAGCCAGCCCATGCGGCCCACTTGGAAGTTACCCGCATGCATGTCTTCCAAGTATACTTTCCACTCTTTGTTCTCCAGCTTCACGTCCACGCCAAGGTTTTTCTTCCATTGGTCTTGGATCGCTTCGGCAATCTTCTTGTGGCCTTCAGAGGTGTTGTACGACAGGGTGATCGGCGGCAGCTTGGTCAGACCTTTTTCTTTCAGGCCCTCTTCCAAGAGCTTTTTCGCTGTCTCCAGATCGTTGTCCTTGAAGTAGCCATTCGGATTGAGAACCATGGATGGCGGTACTGCGCCTGTAGCCGGGATTTGTCCCGTTTGCAGAATATTGTCAATCAGGGCTTGGCGATTAACCGCGTAAGCGAATGCTTTCCGAATCTTCACATTATCGAACGGAGGCTTTTCTACGTTGAATTTGTACCAGTACGTGCCCGCGATTGGCTGGGTAGTGATTTTACCCTGCTCTTTCAAGGCCGGAATCGCGTCTGTCGGCAGCGCACTCATCGGTGCACCAGCCCAATCCAACTCGCCGTTTTCGAACATGGACAATTCTGTGTTCTCGTCTTCTACCATGGAGAACTCGATGCGATCAAGCTTTACGGTATCCTTGTCCCAATAGTTGTCGTTTTTCACGAGCACCAGCTTGCTCTTGTGCTCCCAGGATTCCATTTTGAACGGGCCGTTGCCCACATGTGTTTTCGCTTCGCCAGCCCACTTCGCATTGGCAGAAATCACTTTTTCGTTAACCGGGAAGTAGGTTGGGAATGCAGTCAGCTCCAGGAAGAATGGAGTTGGATTTTCAAGTTTTACTTCCAGCGTCTTGTCATCCAGTGCCTTCACACCAATATCGTCAAGCTTTGCTTCTTTTTTGTTCGCTTTTTCACCGTTCTTTACATAGTAGAGCTGATATGCGTAGTTGGCTCCGGTTGCCGGATCCAGCGCCCGCTTCCAGGCGTATTCGAAGTCTTTCGCTGTTACAGGCTCTCCATTGCTCCATTTTGCATCGCGAATGGTAAACTTGTAAGTCAGCATGTCCTCGGAAACTTCCACTTTTTCAGCAGCAGCCATTTGCGGCTTTCCGTCTTGACCGATGCGGGTGAGACCGTCAAAGGTAGCGCGGATAATTGCTGCGGAAGTTGTGTCCTCGGAGAGACCAGGGTCAGCCGTAGGTGGCTCAGAGTGCAGGTTCAATTTCAGAACTTGTGGTTTTTTCTCTGCCTCTGGTGTTGCCGCAGGCTGCTGGGTAGTTGTATTGTTCGCTGGTTGAGCTGGAGTCGAAGCCTGTTGGCCGCCACCGCAACCTGCCAATGCCGTACCCAATACCGCAATCGAGCTTACAAGTGCAAACACATTCTTTTTCAACGCAATAACCCCCCGTACGTTTTCTTTTTTGTCTTTTTTCAGAAAATAAAGGACGAAAAAAACGAACATGTTCCGAAGCTTCCTGACTTCGGCTAGAAGGCATCAACCCCTTTCATTGCAGGGTCACTTCGTCATCCGGAACGAAAGAGAAAGAATCTTTGTACTGCTTCAGCTCCAGTGAAACATCGGCAGCGGCAATTCCTTCAATTTGAGAGAGTCGTTCGTTAACGAAAGTGATCAGCTCGTCATTGCTATGGAAACACGCTTGGATGATCAAGTCGTGCTTACCGCTAAAGGCACCCACAAACCGGACGGCAGAGAATTTGCTCAATTCTTCTGCCACACTTTTCTGTAAACCTAGCTTTGTGGTTAACCCGATGATCGCTTGTACTTTCAAGCCAAGCTTCGCCGGGTCGGGGTGAATAACGAATTGAAAGACTCCATCTTGTAACAGACGGGTAATGCGCGATCGAATGGTTCCCTCGCTCACGCCAAGTTGATGCGCGATTTCTGTATACGGGATTCGTCCGTCTTCCTGGAGGATTTGCAGAATCTGCTTGTCAACATGGTCCAGCTTTTTCATAAATACGTTTTTCCGGGAACCTCCATCCTATTTTTACGAAATTCGAAAAAAACTTTAATAATTTGTCTGTTACATTAAAAGTAATCTGAAATGATAGCGGTGTCAACGAAATTTGACAAGTAGAATTATAAAACATTATAAAGTGAAGCCGAACAGTAAAAAATTTTTTATATTATCAAACAAGCACTTCCTCTTACATATTGAAAAGGAAAATGACAATTTAATCAACTATATTTTCTCGAAAAACTGTATTTTTAAGCAAGAAAGGAGTGCGTACCCCGCTTGAGGCACACTCCTTTCTTTGTTGATCTTTCAAACATCCGCCTGCTTTACGCTTCGATGATTTTATAAATCAGCGGCTGCTCAAGCGGGATTTTTGTCGAAATCGCGAAGGCATTGCCCAATTCTTCCAGGGCGCTTTGCAAAAGTTTCTCGTCATTTGCATGAACGGTAACAAGAACCTCTCCGGCACGCACCTGATCCCCGCGCTTTTTGTGCAGGACGAAGCCCACTGCCAGATCAATCGGCATTTCCTTGGTCAAACGGCCTGCGCCAAGCACGACAGAAGCATGGCCTACCGCTTCGGCGTCAATCGCCTCGACATAGCCGTCCTCAGACGCGACAACCTCATGGATGATCTTCGCTTGCGGCAAACGGGACAGGTCATACACGTCCTGCTTGTCGCCGCCTTGCGCTTCCACCATGTCAGCCAGCTTGTCGACAGCCTTGCCAGTCGCCATCAAGTCCTCAAGCTTCGCACGTCCTTCTTCGACGGTTGCAACGAGTCCGCCCAATACGAGCATGCGGGAGCCGATCGAAAGCACCAGCTCAGTCAAGTCTTTTGGACCTCTGCCAGCCAATGTTTCTACTGCTTCCTTCACTTCCAGCGCATTCCCCACGGCAAAGCCCAGCGGCTGGTTCATGTCGCTGATGACCGCCACTGTTTTGCGTCCTACCTGGGTGCCGATCGCTACCATCGCTTTCGCCAACGTTTCGGCTTCCTCCAGGTTTTTCATGAAGGCTCCCTTGCCTACCTTCACGTCGAGCAGGATCGCATCAGCACCCGCTGCGATCTTTTTGGACATGATAGAGCTGGCGATCAGGGGAACGGTGTCTACTGTGCCCGTCACATCGCGCAAGGCGTACAGCTTTTTGTCTGCCGGAGTCAGGTTGCCGGACTGCCCGATGACGGACACGCCAATATCGCGCACCTGCTGCAAAAACTGCTCGCGCGTGCGCTCTACCTGAAAGCCGCTGAAGGACTCCAGCTTGTCGATCGTTCCGCCTGAATAGCCCAAGCCGCGTCCGGACATTTTGGCCACAGGAATCCCTGCTGCCGCCACCAGAGGCGCGACGACAAGTGTGGTCTTGTCGCCTACTCCGCCTGTGCTGTGCTTGTCTACCTTGATTCCTGAAAGCGAGGACAGGTCGAGCTGTTCGCCCGATCCCGCCATGGCAAGTGTCAAGTCGCCTGTCTCGCGCGCAGTCATGCCCTTGAGCAACACAGCCATTGCCCATGCGGACATCTGGTAGTCAGGGATGCTTCCGTCTGTATATCCGTCCACGAGAAACTGAATTTCCTCAGTCGTCAGCTCGCCGCCATCCCGCTTTTTGATGATGATATCGACCATGCGCATAGGTGGTCCCTCCGTTTCTGTGTCTTACAGCTTCGCTACAATCCCGTTGACCAGCGCCAGGAACTGCGCTTTAACCTTTTCGGTTGTCTCCATTACTTCATCGTGGGAAAGCGGCTGTTCGAGAATGCCCGCTGCCATGTTGCTGATGCAAGAAATGCCCAGCACGTTTACTTTCATATGACGCGCCACAATCACTTCAGGAACGGTGGACATGCCCACGGCATCCCCGCCCAATTGACGCAGCATGCGGATCTCTGCCGGAGTTTCGTAGCTAGGACCAAGCAGACCTACGTATACGCCTTCGCGCAGGTTGATGCCTTGTTCGGACGCAACTTGGCGAGCCAATTGGCGCAGTTCTTTGGAGTACGCTTCGGACATGTCCGGGAAACGCGCGCCCAGCTCGTCGTCGTTTGGCCCGATCAACGGGTTGCGGAAAGTCATGTTGAGGTGGTCAGAAATCAGCATCAGATCGCCTGGATCGTAGCCTTCGTTAATGCCGCCCGCTGCGTTGGTTACGATAATCGTTTCCACGCCGAGAAGCTTCATCACGCGGATCGGGAACACAACTGCGTCCAGTCCGTGGCCTTCATAGAAGTGAAAACGCCCTTGCATCGCTACGACTTGCTTGCCTTGCAGCTTCCCGATCACGAGCTGTCCTTTGTGTCCCACTACAGTGGAAACGGTGAAGCCAGGAATTTCATGGTATGGAATGACGACCGGATTTTCGATTTCGTCCGCCAAAACGCCAAGACCCGATCCCAGTACAAGGCCGATTGTCGGTTTTTCCGAAAGTTTTGGTTCGATAAACGCTACTGCTTCATGCAAGTTTGCCATGTTTGAACACTCCTCTTTATTTTGTTTCTTCTATATAAATGTTTATAATTACTTAACCTTTATACACGATTCAGGAAGCTTTTTCCGATTGCCGGAGCAGCTACGCCAAAATTGTCTGCAATCGTTGCGCCCAAGTCAGCGAATGTTTCGCGAATGCCGAGGTTCTCGCCGTTCGCAATTCCTTTGTGATAGACGATCAGCGGAACGTATTCGCGCGTATGGTCGGTTCCGTGGTGCACCGGATCGTTGCCGTGGTCTGCCGTAATGACGAGCAAATCGTTTTCTTGCATCGCAGCCAAAATCTCCGGGATGCGCGCATCGAACTCCATCAACGCCTGACCGTACCCTTCCGGATCACGGCGATGACCGAACTTCGCGTCAAAGTCCACGAGATTCACAAAGGACAGACCTGTAAAAGACTGCTTCATCGTACCGAGCAATTGGTCGACGCCGTCCATGTTGTCTTTGGTGCGGATCGATTGGGTGATTCCTTCCTCGGCGTAAATGTCGCTGATTTTTCCAATCGCAATCGAAGTCAGCCCGGCATCCTGCAAACGGTTCATGACGGTCGCTTCGAATGGTTTTACGGAATAGTCGTGACGGTTGGAGGTACGCGCGAAGTTGCCCGGCTCGCCGACAAACGGTCTGGCAATCACGCGGGTAACGGCAAATTCATCGCGCAAAGTCAGCTCACGCGCAATTTGGCAAATGCGGTACAGCTCGTCCAATGGCACAACTTCTTCATGAGCCGCCACCTGGAAAACGCTATCAGCGGAAGTGTACACAATGACAGCACCTGTCTTCATGTGCTCTTCGCCAAGTTCGTCGAGAATATCTGTGCCGGAAGCTACTTTGTTGCCCAGCACTTTGCGTCCGATGCGCTGCTCAAATTCTGTGATCAGTTCAGCGGGAAAACCGTCCGGGTACGTATTGAACGGCGTAGACACATGCAGGCCCATGATCTCCCAATGGCCTGTCGTCGTATCTTTTCCCATGGAGATTTCCTGCATTTTTCCGTAGTGAGCCGCAGGAGCTTCTGCCGCAGGCACTCCTTTTAGCGGCGCAATGTTGCCGAGACCGAGCTTTTGCAGGTTCGGCAAGGAAAAGCCGGCGACGCGCTCCGCAATGTGACCAAGCGTATGCGCTCCCTCGTCCCGGAATTTCGGAGCATCCGGCTGTTCGCCAATCCCTACGCTATCCATAACGATTAAAAATACGCGAGAATACCGCAATGTTAACGCCTCCAGTTCAAAAAAGGAATAGTGTTCCAAAACAGGTCGTCAGACGTCTGACCTGATGGAGATAAGTTTGCTCCGCCTCAGACTCGGGCGGAGTCATCTGTTTGCCGCATCCGCCTTACGCTCTTGGATGCGTTTTGGCATAAATGTCCTTGATTCTCGTTCGGGTCACATGCGTGTATATTTGCGTCGTGGAAATATCCGCGTGCCCGAGCATCTCCTGCACCGAACGCAGGTCTGCTCCGTTTTCCAGCAGGTGCGTCGCAAAGGAATGGCGCAATGTATGTGGCGTAATCTCTGCCCGGATGTTGGCTTTCAAGGCATAGCGCTTGATGATTTTCCAAAATCCTTGGCGTGTGATCTGTTTGCCCAAATGATTGAGGAACAGCGCGGAGTCGCCGCTTCCCTTCACCAATTTGGGACGTCCGGCCTGCAAGTAGTGGCGGACCATTTGAATCGCAACAGAGCCAAGCGGAATAATCCGTTCCTTGGACCCTTTTCCCATACATTTGACAAAGCCCATGTCCAGATTGACGTCCGCTTTATCCAGATTGACCAGCTCGGAAACGCGAATGCCTGTCGCATACAACAGCTCAAGCATGGCTTTATCCCGCAGTCCGGCAGGATGATTGACAGGAGGACTGTCCAAAAGGCGCTCCACTTCGTCAACCGAGAGCACTTTTGGCAAGCGCTTCTCGATTTTGGGCGTCTCCAGATGGATCGAAGGGTCTTTGTCAATGAGTTTGTCCCGAACGAGAAACTGGTAAAAAGCACGGATCGATGCCATGTTGCGCGACAGCGTTGCCGTTGCCCGTCCTTTTTCCCGCAAGACGAGCAAATAGCCAATGATATGTGTCCGCGCCGATTCCTCGATACGGGTTACGCCCTGCTCGTTCAGATACGAGGTGTAGGCCACCATGTCGCGCTGATACGATTCCAGGGTATTGCGCGCTAACCCTTTTTCCACAGAAAGGAAGTGGATAAATTGATCAATCAGACTGTCCATGAAGCTGTCCCCTTCAAGGTGATAAGTATCCAGTATTGCTTTCCACACCAAGTAAAAATCTCCTGCTGCCCGTACACAAAAAAATGTGCAATTACTCTCCCGTCAAATAAAACAGCTGCAAACGGGCGAGATAACCGTCCCAATCTTGTGTCTGTGGGGAGTTGATGATTTTTACGACCTTGACGGCATTGCCGTGCGGTTCATGATAAGGATCAGCGGGCAAAAGTTTATCCGCCAACAAGGTGACGATACCGTACGAGAGCAATGAGCATGTCACGAATAACAGCAAAAAGCGAAGCGCCTCCATAATCCGGCGATACGGGACCCCCATTTTGTCCACCTCCCTGCTCTCTCCATATGTATGCATCTGCCACCTCGCCCATTCTGCCCTACAGCGGCAAGTCCTGCAACACATCATCCAGAGGGGTGTACGGCAAGGACAAGGAACGGGCAACGGCTTCGTAAACGATATGGCCGTTCAGCACGTTGACGCCTCTCGCCAAAGCACGGTGTTGGGCAATCGCCGCCCGGTACCCTTTGTTTGCCAGCAACAGCCCGTACGGCAGCGTGACGTTGGACAGCGCAATCGTCGAGGTGCGCGGCACAGCTCCCGGCATATTCGCGACCGAGTAGTGGACAACGCCGTGTCTGACATACGTAGGATCACTGTGCGTAGAAATCCGGTCTACCGTCTCGATGGAGCCTCCCTGGTCAATCGCCACATCGACAATGACAGAGCCAGGCGTCATGGACTTGACCATTTCCTCTGTGACCAGCCGCGGAGCGCGGGCGCCGGGAATGAGCACCGCGCCGATCAGCAAGTCTGCGCGCCTTACCGCTTCGGCAATATTGTACGAGTTGGACATCAGCGTATGCAGTCTGCCGCCAAATATCTCATCCAGCTCGCGCAGCCGATTCGCATTAATATCGAGCAGCGTAACGTTCGCTCCCAGCCCGATTGCCATCCGCGCCGCATTCGTTCCGACGATGCCACCGCCGACGATGACGACATGACCGGGCAGTACGCCAGGCACTCCTCCCAGGAGAACGCCTTTGCCACCGTGCGGCTTCTCCAGGAACTGCGCTCCGATCTGCACAGACATTCTCCCCGCCACTTCGCTCATCGGCATGAGCAAAGGCAGGGCACCGCTGTCGGTTTGAATCGTCTCGTACGCAACCGCCACCACCTTTTTCGCCCGCAACTGTTCGGTCAATTCCCGTTCAGGGGCGAGATGCAGATACGTAAACAAGATTTGATTTTCCCGAAAATAAGCGTACTCGTCTGGCAACGGCTCTTTTACCTTGCAAATCATGTCCGCCTTTTTCCATACTTCCTCAGCGGACGGCTGAATTTCGGCCCCGGCTGCTGCGTAGTCTTCATCGGTAAAGCCGGAACCGACACCTGCTTGCGTCTCCACCAGCACGCGATGTCCCGCTTGCTTGTAGGAACTTGCACCAGCAGGCGTCAGTCCGACGCGATTTTCATTGTTTTTGATTTCTTTTGGCACACCAATAATCAAAAGCCATCTCGCCTCCTGTCTCCATGTACTGTTTTAGGATGCCACAGGAAAACGCAGGCCATTACAAAAGCTCTCCCGGAAAAAGAAAAAACTTCTCCGTTCCCAGAGAAGTTGGCTTATTTGAAGTCCTCTACGTTCACTTTATCGATGCAGCGGCTGCAAACGCCGTAAAAGGTAAGTCGGTGGTCGGTAATAGCAAAGTTATAAACATTCTTGACCTTTTCTTCTGCACTGACAAGCAAGTCTTCAAAAATTTCGTCCACGGTTCCGCAATTGAGGCAGATCAGGTGATGGTGGTGGTAAGCTGCGTTGTCATCGCGCAAATCGTATCTCGCTACCCCATCGCCAAAGTTCATTTTATGAAGGATTTTCAAGTCGCTCAAAAGCTCAAGTGTCCTGTATACAGTAGCAAGCCCGATTTCCGGAGCTTTATCCTTCACCAGCAAATAAACATCTTCCGCGCTCAAGTGATCTTCTTCGTTTTCCAGCAAGACGCGAACAGTGGCTTCACGCTGTGGTGTCAGCTTGTAGTTCTGTGAATGCAACTGTTGCTTGATCTTCTCTAATTTTTCTTCCAACATTAATGCCCCTCCCCGCTCGCATGAAACCTGTTCCTATTATAGTAGAGGGGCGTCGAATAAGTCAAATGCATAAGTTATTACCTGATAATAATTCTTAATTAATTACGAGCTGCATCAGCCTCGGTGAAACAAAAGTCTCGAACAAAGCAGCCAGCGTCAGCACGCCGAGCATCGATATGACAAGGACGGTGTAGCCCATAAAATGTGGCATGATCCCGTCTCGCTTGCTTAACAACCGGGTTTGAATCAGCCGCATGGAAAAAGAAATTCCGCTTACACCTACAATGAACAAGGCCGGGACGACGAGCAAGTTTTGCGGGAGAACGCCCAGCATGGCGAACGTTACTCCTTTCCACTGCAACTGGCTGACCAAAAAGCCGACAGTAAATCCGATGACGACCCCTTTGAGAAACAGCATCAACAAAATCATTGGCAGGCCGATGATGGACAAGCCCAATACCCACATGATCGCAACTGTCTTCGAATAATGCCCGAACGACTGCTGAAAATGGGCGCTCGTTTCCGGGATGCCGCTTGTGCTCAGGCTGTTAAAAAAATATTGGAGAAATCCGTACAACTCCTGCTTTTGCGAGAGCGGCAGCGAGTTGACGAGCACAGCACCGAAGATGATCCCCATGGTAAACAGGACGATCGTAAACCAATAGAGCGACTGATGTTCTCTCATATAGGATTGGATAGTTTGTCCGACTCGTGAACGCACGGTTCGTCCCCTCCCGCTTCGCTGATTACTGTACAGCTTATGCGCCGGGGGTGGCGACTATGACCGCTATGACAAAATCACCTTTCCGTAAGTACCCGCGCCGCCTTTTTGCACGTTCAACGATCCGTCCCTGCCCGCGACAATGAGCTTGGCGATTTTTTCTCCGACGACCTTTGCCAACTCGTCCTCCGTGGCTCTATGCACCACATTCATTTGCGTCCCGAAGGCTTGGTACAGCTTCTCAAGCAGTTTCGGCCCGATTCCGGGGATAAACTCCAGCGGAAACTGCTCGATATAAGGAGGACGAAACGCAGGGTGCGCTCCCGCCTCCCGATCGGCCAACTCATCAATGCGGGCTGCCACACCCCGCACAATCCGCTTGTGACCGCACTCCGGGCATCTCCCCGCAGCATCGGCCGGCAAGAGCGACTGGCAGCCTTGGCAAGCCGTCTGATGATATTTGCCCAGTTGCGGATGCAAACCGTAGTTGACCGCAACAGCTCTGCCGTCCTGGCGGCGAATCGCCTTTTCCCATTCGGCAAAAGAACGCTCAGCCATGCGGATGCTCTGATACTCCCTGCCAATTTTCCCGAGCGAATGCGCGTCCGAATTGGTGAGAAACGTTTTGGTGTGCAGCTCGGACAACCGATCCGCCATGTCCGTATTGGCACTCAGCCCAAGCTCCACAGCATGTACCAAGGTTGGGTCCAGCACGTCAGCCAAATGATCGGTACAACTGCCGTACAGCCCCTTGTGCGGCGTAAAAATATGGGCAGGAATCAACAGGCCGCCAAGGTGCTCCACCCATTCCTGAAGCTCGCGCAAACGCGCCGACACACGCTGCGAGCTTAACTGGACATTTTTGCAGCGCTGCGAGAGCCAGCGTGTCCATTGCTGCATGGCGCAAAGCGTCGGCAAGTAGACAAGAAAATGCGCTTCTCCCCTGCCCGGCTCCTTGATTTCCAGTTCGCAGCCCAAGATGAGCATCGTTCCCTTGTACAAAATCCCTCCGTGCTCGTGCTCCGCCGCTACACCCGCTTCCAGAAGGGACAGCAGCTCGTCCTGCACCTCGGGCGAGTGCGAATCAATGATCCCGATGACGTCCATGCCCTTTTTTTCCGAAGCTTCCTCCAATATTTTGGTCAGCGTCATCTGCCGTGAAGCCGTTATTTTCACCGGCTTGCCCGTCCACGTGCCGCCAATATGGATGTGCATGTCGCAAAAGTAGTTGTGCATCAGCCCTTCAACTGCTCTCTCAGCAATTTGTTCTCCCAGGCAAACAAGGCTACGACCGTTTTGGCATCGCGAATCTCCCCGTTTTTATGCAACTCGCGCGCCTCCTCCAGCGTCAATTCGAGGGTGTCCACAAATTCGTCCTCGTCCGGCTTGCTCTCGCCCTTTGTCAGCCCTGTAGCGACAAACACATGCAAAAGCTCATCGGCAAATCCCGGAGACGTGTAAAAAGCACTGAGCGGCTCGTAATGGCTCGCCACATAGCCTGTCTCTTCTTCCAGTTCGCGCATGGCGCAAGTCAACGGCTCCTCGCCCGCTTCCAGCTTACCCGCCGGGATTTCCACGATCGTTTGCTCCAGCGGCTTGCGGAATTGGCGTACAGCTACGAGCTTGTTATCGTCGGTCAAGGCGAGAACCGCAACAGCCCCCGGATGATTGACAATCTCGCGCTTCGCCGTGTTTCCGTTAGGCAAAAGCACGTCATCCACTTTCAGTTTAATGATTCGCCCTTCGTAAATCGATTGGCTGGCAATCGTTTTTTCGTACAAATGATCTTGCTTGCTCACATTCATCATCCTTTTTTCAGCTTGGCGTTCTAAATCCACTTGTCTCTCCATAAGTTGGGAGCATGAAGCTTGTCCACCCTATTGTATCGGAGGAGATTGTGGATGAAAACCTATGTCAGCGAAAAGCAATTGCGAATGGTCGGGAAAGCTTGGGAAATCAAGGCTGCTCTTCGTTCCTGGTCAAGTAAAGACCTAACGCTTCAAGAGTACCTGACGAAACGGGCAAACGCGGCTCGCCGTTAGCAGCGAGCTTGCCGCTTTGCATGCTTTTTCCCACCATATCTGCCGCCAAAACAGCGGTTTGAAACGGCACGCAGTCCACTTCCCAGCTTCTGCCCATCGTGGAAAAGGACAAGCCATGCCTTTGCTCCAACGCCTTCAAACGCTCGCTTGCAGGAGCCTTTCCTCTGACCAGAACGTGTTTCGCGGAACTGTTGGCAACGGCCTGCGCCTGCTGCTTGATGAGACAATCGCGCTCGTCTCCGAGAACAGGCAACGTCACGATTGTCGGCGCCAGGGCAAACCGCCCCAAAATTGCGGTCGTATGATGGCTGATTCCGTAATGCCTGCTGCGCTGGTCAGCAAAGCTGATGCGCGGGATAAAAAAAGGGGTCCCGCCAAGAGCCGACACGGCGTGAATGACTTCCGCCAGTTGAACGCCGGAAAATCCGTACACTGTACCCGTACCTGCGACGCCAGGCCCAAGCATGCACAGGATGACATCTGCCTTTTCCACATGACGTGCGGCCAGCAAACCGCTGTGAATCGTCACCGCCTCGCGATTTCCTCCCCAGGCGTGTCCAGTCGTGACTGTCGCTGTCAAATGGCCTGCTCGCGACAACTGCCGGACGTGCTGGCTGAAAGCAATCGGCAGCGAAGCAGCGTCAGGCATCACATAGACGATCCGCAACTGCGGATGCTTCTCTTTTAAGGCAAGAACAGCTGGCGGCAACAAGCTGTGCAGCTCTCCGATCAACACAGGCGTACCTTCCAGCGTCAAGTCTGCCTGCAAAAACAGCTCATGAAAAGGGCTTGCCTGTTCTTCCACGGCATCCACTGCCAATTGCCACGGGGAATAACGCATTTTCATAATATGCCCCCATTCGCTCGGAGCCACATCACAATCGACTTCCCCGGCGCTTTTGCCCACGACCAGATGAAATCCGCCTGTCCCCAACTGCAGCTGAAGCGCTGTCGTGTTGAGCAAAAGATTGTCTCCTGGGGAGTATTCCTCCCGGGCAAAAGAAATCGCCTTTTGCGTTTGCAGGCTTCCCGCTTCTTGCCTGCTCAGCTTTACCTCCAGCACTTGCATGCCTGTTTGCCGCTCCAACACGCGAATGACCGTACCCGTTGCCAAATGCAGCATGCTCTTCCCCCTCGTCCGCTCCTTCCTACAGTGTATGACAGACCACGATTGTCCCAATCATCCAACCCGAAAAGAAGCAAAAAAGCGGAACCCTCTGAAGGATTCCGCCACCTGTCGTTTACTCTTGTACTTCTGCGATGATCGCCAGCACCAGTTCTGCCGCTTTGTTCAGCTCGGAGATTGGCATGCGCTCGCTTTTCGTATGGATTTCTTCATAACCGATCGCAAAGTTCACGCTCGGAATGTTGTATCCGTTGAATACGTTGCCGTCGCTGCCTCCGCCACTTGCAACCAGCTCCGGATTGCGGTCAATACGCTTCACCGCTCCAATCGCTTTGTTTACAACTGGGGTAGATTCATCGAATTTGTAGCCATGGTACATGAAAATGACTTCGTTCTCGCACGTAGCGCCCATCTCGGCAGCCGCTTCCTCGAATGCCGTCGTCATTTTTTTCACTTGCGCTTCCAGCTTGTCCATGACCAGGCTGCGCGCTTCCGACCAGATTTCCACATAGTCCGTAACGATGTTGTACGCCCGGCCACCTTCAAAACGACCGATGTTCGCAGTCGTGTCCGCATCGATGCGCCCCAGAGGCATGCGGGAAATCGCCTTGCTAGCAACAGTAATCGCACTGATTCCATCCTCTGGATTCACGCCAGCGTGAGCCGCTTTGCCGTGGATTTTGGTGATGATTCTGTACTGCCCAGCACCTGCAACGGTGATTTTGCCAACCGGACCTTCGGAGTCGAGAATGAAGCCCATCTCCGCTTTCAGCAGGCTGGAATCCAAAGCGCGGGAACCTACCAGGCCGGATTCTTCCCCGACTGTCAGAACAACCTGGATCGTTGGATGCGGCAGGTTTTGTTCCTTCAGCGTGCGAATGCCTTCAAAAATCGCAGCAATGCCGGCTTTGTCGTCCGCTCCCAGAATGGTCGTGCCATCGGAGTATACATAGCCATCGCGGATTTGCGGTTTGATCCCGTTTCCTGGCACTACCGTGTCCATATGGCTGCTGAACAAAATAACCGGGCCGTTTCCTGTGCCTTCCAAGGTAGCAATCAGGTTGTTGGCGCCGTGTCCTGTTTTCGCTGCCGCATCGTCTTCTTGGACGGTAAAGCCCATCTCGATCAGCTTTTCTTTCAGCACTTTGTTTACGGCTGCTTCGTTTTTCGTTTCGCTGTCAATTTGCACAAGCTCCAGAAACTCGTTTAGCAAACGCTCTTCGTTGATCACACTCACACTCGTTACCTCCCGATTACTTGCCCGATTTTGGTACATATTCACAAGTTCCAGTATACCGCAAAAAATTTTTTTCTACTACGAAATCACTCGCGATTCTTTTTCACTCATTGCTCGTCCACATGCGAATTTTCGTTTTTCGGGTATTGGCACAGCTCGTACAGCACTCCGCCAGCCGCTTTTGGATGCAAAAACCCGATCAGGGCGTCATGCGCACCTGTTTTGGGTGTCTCGTGAATGAGCGGCACTCCCTGTTCCTTCAACTGCTGCAAACGGGTTGTGACGTCGTCTACATCCAGTGCGATATGGTGGATTCCTTCTCCCCGCTTCTCGATGAACTTGGCAATCGGGCTGTCTTCGCCAAGCGGCTCCAAAAGCTCAATTCGGCTTTCTCCGATTGCCAGAAACGCTACCTTGACCTGCTCGCTTTCTACCACTTCTGATCCTACCAATCGCAAGCCCAACTGCTCCGTGTAAAAAGGAAGCGTCTTCTCCAGACTCTTTACCGCGATCCCGATATGGGCAATTTTGTTTGGGGTGCTCACAGCCATCATCCTTTTTTCAAATGGTTGTCTCGAAAGCGACATTTCGGTACAATCCTGTTGAGGTCATTCGATCGTACTTTTTTTATTCTAGCATAGCCAGGGTCGAAATTACCTGATCTTTTCCTTTTATTTGGGCATTTTCCGATCTGAAAGGAGGTTTTTTCTGTTATGAAATTTCAATCCCTGTTCGCAAAAATCCTCATCGGGTTGTTGATTCTCTCCCTGATCATCCCAACGTTCTTTTACTATCTGTAAGCGGCGAGACTCAACTGTCTTGCAAGCAAAAACCCCCTGCTGCAGCCTTTGTCAAGCTGTGCAGGGGGTTTCTCGTTTTGTTGCCTTGTTTTTATTTGTAGACAAACACGCTGGATGTTTTCGCATCCCAGCCTACTTTATAACCGAGGTTATCGGTTACCGTACGGATTGGAACCATCGGCATGCCATTGTTCAAAACAACTGGCGCAGGGAGCGTAATTTCTTGAGCGCCCAGCTTCGCTTTATTGGAGCCAACAGTAAACTTCAACACTTTTGTGCCGCTGATTACCGCGACGTCTTTGTTGTTCCATTGTGTAGTCAAGGACAGCGCTTCTTTGAAAAATTGCGCAGGCACCATTGTCGTGTTGCCATTCACAATCGTAGGCGCTACTTGCAGCGGATACGCTTTTCCGTTTACGGTGAAGTTCGCAGTACCTACTTTGAACAGAGCCGCATTTGCAGGCACAGCTACAGAAGGTTGTGCTGGCTGAGCAGGTTGAGCTGGAGCAGGCATACCTACACCTACCGCCCGTGCAAACAGCAGACCTTTTTCTTCAGAGGTAAACACGCTGATGCTGTAAGTGCTTTTCACCGCTGGATTCACGATATTCGCAGCTGCATTGATGCTGATGTTCGCCGCAGTGGCAGCAGGGATGTCCTGCGATGGGTAAATCAGCACATTTTGGCCGCGCACAGCAACATAGTTGGCTGCCACGCCGTTCACAGACACGTTCGCCGGAGCGATGTAAGCCGGAACTTTGTAACCTGCCGGGAATACAAGCTCAACGAAATCGCGTTGCTTCACAAGCCCTACACCCAATGTTTTGATTGCCACATTGACGCCTGTCGCTTTTCCAACCGCTGTGGAAGTCAGACCGATCGTCGCAGTGCTGTTGTTCACTGTGGTGTTCGGCACTGGAGTCGGCGTTGGGGTTGGAGTCGGATTTGGCGTTGGATTTACCGAAGATCCGCTAACAGAAAACGATTTGGATTCCAAAGTGCGGCCTGCAACCGTTGCTTTGAGCGTGTAGCTACCCGCCGATTTCGGATTGGTGATCCATGCTCCCACAGCAACAACGACTTTCACTTCGCTGGTCGAAGAGAAGTTGGAAGGAGCTGTTACGTATACTTTGTTGCCCGCAGCGCTTACACGCTTCGCCGTTTTTCCGTTCAATGTAAATTCGGATGCGCTCAAGATGCCTGGCACCATGTCGGAAGAAGGAAATTCCAAAATGAGGTCTTCGTCCGCTCGGAGCTGTTTGTTGCCGAAGTCCGCATCAAAAGTGTAGCTGGTGCGCGCGCCAGCAGCTGGATCAGACAAATTGACGGAGAAAGCACTGGTAGCCGTGCTGGTGCTGGAACCGGATTTGGTGATCTCGAATTTTTCGGACTCGTATGTAACTCCGTCGTACTTCACTTTGAATGTATATTTGTCAGCACTGCTCGGATTTTCAATACCAGCCGATTTGCTGAACTCGATGGTCATGTAGTCATCTCCGTCAACGGAGCTTGGAACTTTGATTTCCACTTCGCCTTTACTCACGCTGACAGACTTGGCAGTCGTTCCGTTGACTTTGACATCGCTCGAATCAATGCTGGACGGCAGCATGTTTTTGTCCGGGAAAACTACAGTGATGTATTCGTTCGATTCCAGCTCGTCGCTGCCTTTGAGCGAGATTTTTCCCAGCTTGATGCTGGTTTCATCGCCAGCTCCCTTGGAACCGAGCGATACTGCATAGTCGTTGCTGGAACCGCTGCTGGAGCTGGAACTGCCGCTCTTTTTGATCTCGATCTCGCCCGTATCTTCATCGTCGTCATTGCTTGTACCTACGGTGACATCGTACGTGCCTTTGCTCTTCGGATTGGTGATGCCCGAAGTGATGTCGATGGTAATTTTTCCTGCGTCAACGCTCTCGTTTACAGTGATCTTGATTTCATTGCTGCTGACTTTTACCGTTTTTATATCGAAATCGGCATCGATATCACTTTCATCGATGTTTTTGCTGATTTTGAAATCAGAGTCAAATTCGATTGTGATGGAGTCGCCTTTTTCCAGGTCGTCTTCCATCGTAAATTTAATCGTGTACTTGCTATCTTCATCTACCCCGTCATCTTTTGCCGTGACAGACACCTTGCTTACGGCATGCGCCTCTTGCGGTATAGCAACAAAAGGTGTAGCGGCCAGCGCGGATGCCAGCACTAATGGTAGTGCTTTTTTACTTTTCTCCATGTTTTTCCTCCCACATTTGCCTATAATCTGGAAATTTTTCTCTAGCAGGTCGCTACCAGTCTACCATAAATGATATCTGGTGGGAATCTCTTCTACGGAAGATTCGAGACCCATTGGCTACTATTGCTAAGACGATGTCGCCCGCGAAAAAGTTACAGTCCAAAAAGAAACAGCTCAAAAATTTTTATCAAGCAAAAAACCAGGTCTGCTTCGACCTGGTTGCAGGGTGTAACCCGTCCTTCGGCAAAATCAGTACAGCTTGGTGTCCGGCCCGATGCTCTCCAGCTTCTGCTTCACGCTTTGCAGGAAACGTCCGCAAATGAGCCCGTCGAGCACGCGGTGATCCAAAGACATGCACAAGTTCACCATCGAACGTACCGCGATCATGTCGTTGATGACAACCGGGCGTTTTACGATGGATTCCACGCTGAGAATCGCTGCCTGCGGTGCATTGATGATCGGCTGGGACAGAACAGAGCCGAAAGATCCGGTATTGTTCACGGTGAACGTACCGCCAGTCATGTCGTCCATCGTCAGCTTGCCGGCGCGCGTGCGCGCAGCCAGATCGTCAACCGACTTGGCGATGCCCAGGATGGATTTTTGATCGGCATCCTTGATGACAGGTACATACAGAGCATCTTCTGTCGCAACGGCGATCGAGATGTTGATGTCTTTTTTCACGATGATCTTGTCATTCGCCCAGGTGGAATTGATCATCGGAAATTCTTTCAGCGCTTCCACGACCGCCTTGATAAAGAACGGCAAGAAAGTCAGATTGAGCCCTTCTTTTTTGGCGAACTCAGATTTGGCCTGGTTGCGGAAGTTGACCAGATTGGTTACGTCCACCTCGATCATCGTCCAGGCATGCGGAGCTTCGTGCTTGCTCTGTACCATGCGGCTGGCGATCGTGCGGCGGATAGGCGTCACCGGAACGACTTGATCGCCGCTGGCAACCGGGATGTCGATTGAAGCTGCTGGTGTCGCAGTTGGAGCAGCGGTCGCTTGTGGTGCAGGGGTTGTCGCAGCAGGCGCAGGCGTTGCCGCCACTGGCGCTTGGGCAACAGCTTCCACTACTGGTTCAGCAGGTTTTTGACCACCTGCATCAATAATTGCTTGCACGTCCTTGCGCGTAATGCGCCCTCCCGCACCCGTACCTGCGACGCGAGACAAATCAATGCCATGCTGCTGGGAAAGCATCATCACAGCAGGAGAATAACGTTGCTTAGGCCCTTCGTTTCCAGCTGCCTGTGGAGCAGCGGCAGGAGCAGATGGCACCGAGATCGCTGCCACCGCAGGCGCTGCGCTCGGTTGGCTGGCTGCCGCGGCAGGTGTAGCTGGGGTAGCCGCCTCAGCTGCCGGACTCGCTTGCTCCGCCGATCCTCCGCCACTTTCTTCGATATATAGAATCAACGTTCCGACTGCTACAGTTTCTCCTTCCGCAACCACGATCTCCGTTACCCGACCGGATACGGTAGAAGGAACTTCCGCATTCACTTTGTCCGTCGTCACTTCAGCCAATGAATCGTATTTTTTGACGGTATCGCCAACATTGACCAGCCATTTGCTGATAGTCCCCTCGGTTACACTCTCACCCAGTTGGGGCATAAGTACTTTCGTTGCCATGACCTGTGGTCCTCCTCGCCTTTAAAAGTTGGCCAACTCGCGCATTGCTTCCAACACTTTATCCGGATTCAGCATGAAAAATTTCTCCATCGGAGGACTGTACGGCATTGCAGGTACATCCGGTCCGCACAGACGTTTGATTGGAGCATCGAGATCGAACAGGCAATGTTCGGCAACGATCGCCGCCACCTCTCCGCCGACTCCGCCCTCTTTGTTGTCTTCGTGCACGATCAGCACTTTTCCGGTCTTGGAGGCAGCTTCTGCAATCGCTTCCTTATCCAATGGGTACAAGGTGCGCAAGTCGAGAACATGCGCGCTGATACCTTCCTGTGCGAGCTTCTCGGCTGCTTGCAGGCAGAAGTGCAGGGCGAGTCCGTAAGAAATAACCGTAATGTCCGTACCTTCACGCTTGACGTCCGCTTTTCCGATCGGCAGGACATAGTCGTGCTCAGGCACTTCGCCTTTGATCAGGCGATAGCAACGCTTGTGCTCGAAAAAGAGAACCGGGTCCTCGTCGCGGATCGCCGCTTTGAGCAAGCCTTTTGCATCGTAAGGGGTGGACGGAGCCACCACTTTCAGCCCAGGGATATTCGTAAACATCGCTTCCACCGACTGCGAGTGATAGAGAGCGCCGTGCACGCCGCCGCCGAATGGAGCGCGGATCGTGAGCGGGCAATTCCAGTCGTTGTTGGAACGGTAACGCATTTTCGCCGCTTCGCTGACAATCTGGTTGACGGCTGGCATGATGAAGTCGGCAAACTGGATTTCCGCAATCGGCCGCATGCCGTAAGCAGCCGCCCCGATCCCTACCCCGACAATCGCCGATTCAGCCAGCGGAGTATCAATCACGCGCTCCTCGCCAAATTCATCAATCAATCCATTGGTCGCACGGAATACGCCACCGCGTACCCCTACGTCTTCTCCAAGAATAAACACATTGGGATCGCGACGCATTTCTTCCCGCATCGCCATCGTAATCGCATCAATAAACGAAATGACTGCCATGAAAGATCCCCCCTTAGTTCCCGTATACGTGAGTCAATGTCGATTCAGGTGTCGGATATGGTGCGTTTTCCGCATACTCCGTCGCTTCGTCCACTTCCAGCTGCACACGAGCCAGCATATCCGCTTCTGTATTTTCATCGAGCAAGCCGATTTCTCTCAAGTAAGCCGCGAAAACGATCAACGGATCTTTTTTCTTCGCTTCTTCGACTTCTTCACGCGTGCGATAGACGCGGTCGTCGTCGTCACTCGAATGGGGAACCAGACGGTACATGACCGCTTCGATCAAGGTTGCTCCTTCACCGCGACGAGCGCGATCAACAGCTTCCTTCATGACGCGATACACTTCAATCGGATCGTTGCCGTCTACGCTGACACCCGGGAAGCCGTAGCCAAGAGCGCGGTCCGCCACGCTTTCGCAAGCCAGTTGCTTCTTCAATGGAACAGAGATGGCGTACTTGTTGTTTTCACAGAAAAAGATGACCGGGAGCTTGTGCACGCCCGCGAAGTTGGCACCCTCGTGGAAATCCCCCTGGTTGCTGGAGCCTTCCCCGAAAGAGGTGTACACGACAAAATCTTTGTTTTGCATTTTGCCTGCCAAGGCCATGCCAACCGCATGCGGCACTTGGGTCGTAACCGGGCTGGAACCTGTCAGGATGTTGTATTTTTTACCGCCGAAGTGACCAGGCATTTGGCGGCCGCCACTGTTCGGATCTTCTGCTTTGGCAAAAGCGGAGAGCATGCAATCGCGGGCAGTCTGACCAAATACCAGCACCAGGCCGAGATCGCGATAGTACGGGCACAAGAAGTCTTTGTCCGTCTCCAGAGCGAAAGCTGCTCCTACCTGTGCTGCCTCCTGACCTTGGCAGGAAATGACGAATGGCACTTTGCCCGCCCGATTCAACAGCCACTGGCGTTCGTCAATTTTTCGCGCGAGCAGCATGTAATAGTACATGTCCAGAACTTGCGCATCTGTCAAACCAACTTGTTCATGCCGTTTGGTTGTCATTGTGGATACCCTCCTTGCTAATTGTGAATCGCTTTTCCATCGACGGCCAATGCCGCTTCCATAATCGCCTCTGAGAGAGATGGATGCGGATGGATGGTCTGTCCAATCTCCCATGGCGTCGCATCCAGTACCCGGGCCAAGCCCGCCTCGGAGATCATGTCGGTCACATGCGTACCGATCATGTGAACCCCTAGCAAATCATTCGTTTTGGCATCAACGACCAACTTCACAAAGCCGTCATTCTCGCCATGGATCAGTGCCTTGCCCAATGGCTTGAAGCTGAATTTGCCTACCTTTACTTCAAAGCCTTGCTCGCGCGCCTCTTTTTCCGTCAAGCCGACATTCGCCACTTCCGGACGGCTGTACGTGCATTTGGGAACCTTCGTGTAATCGAGCGGATGCGGATTCAGCCCAGCCATGTGCTCGACAGCCAAAATTCCTTCGTGCGAAGCAACGTGAGCCAGCTGCAAGCCGCCAATCACATCGCCAATGGCATATATATGCGATTCTGCCGTCTGGAAATGTTCGTTGACCACGACGACTCCACGCTCGATCTTGATCTCGGTCGCTTCCAGGCCGATGTTTTCTACATTGGCTTGGCGGCCTACCGAGACGAGAACTTTTTCTGCTTCAAAACGGTCGACGCCTTTTTTCGTCTCAGCCGAAATGCTGACTTTGCCCTCGCCTTTTTCCAGCGTCTCGGGAAGCACCTTCGCCCCTGTGACGATGTTGACTTTGCGTTTTTTCAGCAAGCGAGCCAGTTCCTTGCTCACTTCTTCGTCTTCGAATGGCAAAATGCGATCTGCGTACTCGACAATCGTCACATCGACGCCAAAGTCGTTCAGCATGGACGCCCACTCGATTCCGATCACGCCGCCTCCGACGATCACGACCGACTTCGGCAACTGTTCCCACTGGAGTGCCTCGTCGCTCGTCACTACATAAGAGCCGTCAATGACCAGCCCAGGAAGCGTACGCGGGCGGGAACCCGTCGCGAGCAGCAAAAAGCGCGGCACGATCATTTCCTGATCGCCGTTTTCTTTTTCAATGCGGACAGCACCTGCTTGCGGCGAAAAGATGGATGGCCCCATCACGCGGCCGAAGCCTTCGAAAATCGTGATGCTGCCTTTTTTCATCAAGTATTGAATCCCTTTATGAAGTTGGTCGATAATGCCTTGCTTGCGCTCCTGGATTTTGCTGAAATCATAGCCAACCGCGCCTGCCGATACACCGTATTTGTCCGCTTCCTTCAAGGTCGAAAATACTTCTGCGCTGCGCAAAAGCGCTTTGGACGGAATGCAGCCGCGATGCAGGCACGTTCCACCCAGCTTTTCTTTTTCCACAATCGCGACTTTCATTCCCAACTGGGACGCACGGATCGCTGCTACATAGCCGCCGGTTCCTCCACCGAGAACGACCAGATCAAATTCTTGTGACATGCTTGAGCTCTCCTTTCATAGAAGCGCCTTCACGCATTGGCGAAGACAGTCGAAAAAGCTGGTTGCTGCTCTTTTGTGGCGTTTGCCTACGTTTTTATGAGAATGAGAATATTCTAAGAACAGAGGATATGTACCCCCTGACCGCCCATTCATCGAGAAAAAGAAAGAGCGGGAGCAGGGGAATGGTTTCATTTAAGAACGATTAGCGGTGGTAAACCGTTTTTCCGTTTTGCAGGAAAGTATTGCGGGATTTGCCCACGCTGGCAATGCGCTCTTCTGCCATGCGGTCAGCCGCCTTGTAGGATGGCATGCCGTCGCGCTCAGCAATTTCGTACACTTTCAAGATCGTGTCGTAGATGGTTTCTACTTTTTTCAGGGCGCGCTCGCGGTTGTAGCCTTGCAGTTCGTCAGCCACGTTGATAACGCCGCCTGCGTTGATCACATAGTCTGGCGCGTAGATCAGACCCATTTCGTGGATTTGATCGCCGTGACGCTCTTCTTTCAGCTGGTTGTTCGCCGCACCGGCAATTACTTTTGCTTTCAACAGCGGAATGGTGTCGTCGTTGATGATCGCACCAAGCGCGCAAGGAGAGAAGATGTCGCACTCTACGCCAAAGATGTCGTTGACGCCAACTGCTTTTGCTCCGAAATCGTTGACAGCGCGGTTTACGTTTTCTTCATTGATGTCGGTTACGATCAGGTGTGCGCCTTCCTCATGCAGGTGGCGGCACAGGTTGTATGCCACGTTTCCTACACCTTGTACAGCAACGACACGGCCGGACAAGGAATCAGATCCGAAAGCGAGCTTCGCAGATGCCTTCATACCGCGATATACCCCGTAAGCTGTGACCGGAGACGGGTTGCCGCTGGAGCCGAATGCAGGAGAAACGCCTGTTACGTAGTCGGTTTCCAGGTGGATCATGTCCATGTCAGCAACAGTCGTACCTACGTCTTCTGCTGTGATGTAACGGCCATTCAGACCTTGGATGTAGCGGCCGAATGCGCGGAACAGCTCTTCACTTTTATGCTGGCGCGGATCTCCGATGATCACGGCTTTACCGCCGCCAATATTGAGGCCAGCAGCAGCATTTTTGTAAGTCATGCCGCGACCGAGACGCAGTACGTCGATGATCGCTTCTTCTTCGGTTTTGTACGGCCACATGCGCGTGCCGCCCAATGCTGGTCCGAGTGTCGTATCATGAATGCAAATGATTGCTTTCAAACCGGAATTTTCGTCTTGGCAAAATACCAGTTGCTCGTAGTCGTACTTTTGCATGTAGTCAAAGATGTTCAATGAAGAAACCTCCCTAGTCTCATTCTTCTGGGTTAACAGTGGGCTCCGTGTGGAGAATTTCCCGTCAAGCAGTTTATGCAAAAGTCATGCCAACACCCTCTGCGTTTTGAAAGCGCTTTATTATTAGGGACGTGGATGAAATCTCCATCCGTCAAGTGTGCATGTTTTTGCATGGTCGCGCAGGAATTTGCATGCAAAAAATTGCACACTCAATTTCTTTCTTCCTGCTCATCCATGATTCCCAATTTTTCCATCTTGTAATACAAACTGCGAATGGCAATTCCCAACCGCTTCGCCGCCACGGTCCGGTTCCCTTTGGCCGCAGCCAGCTCCCGGATGATATGCTGACGTTCTGCTTCCTCCATCGCTTGCTTCAATGTTTTCCCTGTGGAGCTTGCCGTCACTTCTGCTTCCTGGCGGGCATGGCTTATTTTCCGCTCCAGCGGGGGCAAATGCTCAGGCAAAATGGTGCGCTCATTGATGCGCATATGTATCATCGCCCTGCCCAGAACGTTCTCCAGCTCCCGCACATTGCCCGGCCAATGATAGGACAACAGCATTTGCAACGTTTCTTCGTGCAGCTCCTCGACATTGCGGCCGTATTCCAGATTCGCCTTGCGCAGCAAGTACATCGCAATCGGCTTGATGTCTTCCAGGCGCTGTCTGAGCGGAGGAATGTGGATGGGCACTACATGCAGGCGATAGTACAAGTCTTCCCGAAATTTCCCGGCTCCTATCGCCGCTTCGAGATTCACATGCGTGGCTGCGATCACCCGGACATCGATGTTGATCGGTTTCGTACCGCCGACCCGGACGACTTCGCGCTCTTGCAGGACGCGCAAAAGCATGACCTGCATCCCCATGGACAGCTCACCGATTTCGTCTAAAAATATCGTGCCCCCGCTTGCTTCCTCGAACAATCCGCGCTTGCCGCCGCGCCGCGCCCCTGTGAAAGCCCCTTCCTCGTAGCCGAACAGCTCGCTCTCCAGCAAGCTTTCGGAGATCGCTGCGCAGTTGACGCGGATAAACTGGTTGTACTTGCGCTCGCTCGCGTTGTGGATCGCATGGGCAAACAGTTCCTTACCCGTGCCGGATTCGCCGCGCAGCAGCACGGTGGCTGGCGTCAACGCCGCCTTTTTTGCTTGCTCGATGGCGCTTTTCATCTGTTCGCTGTAGCCGATAATGTCTGCGAAGCTGTATTTCGCCTCCAGCGTTCGGATGATCCGTCTCGCTTTTTCCAGCTCCTCGGTCAGCCGCTTGAACTCGGATACGTCGTGAATGACCCCGACGCTGCCTTTCAACTCGCCATCAACCACGACCGGAGCGACGTTCACCACGACGTCCTTGCGCTTGGGGCCGAGCTTCATCGGCACGCCCCTGACAGGCCGCTTCGTCTTCAACACTTGCATGTGCATGCTGTCGCCTTCGGAGATATCGACTGTAGCCGGCTTGCCGATAATATCGTCCGGCGAAAGCCCGGTCAGTCTCGTGTAGGCCGGGTTGATTAACAGACCGATGCCGTTTTGATCCACAACAGAAATCGCTTCGTCGGAAGACTGAATAATCGCTTGCAGCATGCTTTGCAATTCTTTCAGATCGGTCACTTCCTCCGCCAGCGCCATGACCTCGGTAATGTCGCGGAAAATCGCTACGGCTCCCACTACTTCTCCCTTGTCGTTTCGCACGGGAACGCGGTTCGTAATGATTCTCGTCTGATTGGGCAAAATCTGCTCCTGATTCAGTTCAGGACAGCCCGTCTCTAATACAATATGTAGTCTGGTGTTGGGTATACGCTCGGATACTTTTGTATCCAGCACTTCGCTTGCTTCAATGTCCATCAAGCGTTCTGCCGCTTTGTTGAACAACGTGATAATGCCTTGCCGATTGACCCCGATAATCGCATCGTGCGTGGAGTCGAGCATCGTTTCCCGCTCCCGCTGGTTTTGCATCATGACGGCAATCAGCTTGTCACGCTCGCGAATGAGCCGCATGACAATTCTCGTAAAGGTCCCTGGGATGAGCACCGTCTTGTCCTGCTTTAGCTGCCTGAGGTGCTCGTATTCGTTCAAGTCGCCCGTCGCTTCCAAAATGACGTCCAGCTCGTCGTCCAAATAAGGCCGATAATCCGTATCGACCTTGATTCCAAACGATTTCGCCAGGGCAATTCCGGGAGCGTCAGGCCGATGATCCACTACGGCTACAATTTTCAGCCTGTCCATCTGGTTCAGCATCCGCAACAGAGCCGTTCCGCCTCGTCCAGCACCTACTATAAGCAGCTTGTGCATGCGCTAGACCCCTCACTTTTCATCTTACTCGTTACCATTGTACTGCAACAAACCGTTGATGGACAGGCTCTTCTCCCTAACGTGCGCTCGCTCGTGTGCACACACGGACTTGTGGACAAGCAACCAGGCATTCGCTATGATGAAGAAATGAGAGAGAAAGGTGTGAACCACCAGTGATCGTACAGAAAGTCATTGCCCTTTTAATCATGGTCATCCCGGCTGCGATTGCCATGTACGGAATCAAGCTGATCCGTGATGCTTTCTTTTATTCCACGGCACCCGATGTGGGTTTCATGTGGGGTCAACTGATCCTCGGCGTGCTTGCTCTGGTCATCCCTATTTTGTTTATTGCGGGCTTCATTTTACACCATGAACGAAAAAAAAATCGGGTTCAGCCCCGCTTTATGATTCGCGAGCCAGAAGACGACGAGTAGAACAGGCAGGTAATGATCTGCCTGTTTTTTAATGCCCCGCTCATCTCCCCCACTCATCCAGCCTGCGCAACCACGCCTGTCGTTCAATGACCCGCGAAAAGGACACAAACTCCGCCGCAACCTGCAACGTCACGAACCCGGCGAGAAATGTCACTTGCCACAAAAGCGGTACGGTCGTCACATACAAATAGCCGATGGAAAATCCAAGCGCATTTGCCCCGGTATCCCCGAGCATCATCCTGCCTCCTGCGTCGTGCGGAAACAACAGGACGCTGGCCACGAGAAGCGGCAGCAGGAACAGCCAGACAAACAACGCCTCCTCTGACGTCGCCGCAAGCACCCCGACAGCGATCGCCATGCAGACGAGCAGCCAATACACTTTGATCGCCCGCCCCGGTCTTAGGTCAAACAAGTTGAGGATGTTCGGAGAAATCGCCAGCAAGCCGCAGGCGACCAGCCAGGCGAAAATGTCGCTGGTGAGGAAGAGCGAGACAGCCACTGCGGTAAGCCCTCCGCCGATCAGCTTCCACATGCCGCTGGTCACTCGCCTTTCTTGCCACAAGACGCGAAAATGACCGCGAAAGCCTTTTGTCGTGCCATCGTTGGAGCGGTCGTCGATCCAGCCCCAGCAAGCCATTGCCGCCATTCCGCAAGCAAGAAGAACGCCATGCAGCAGCACAGGGCTGAAAGCGCCTCGCCACCTCATAAAACCAAGCTGGACGACTGTTGTCAGCAGCATGCTTGCTACGAGCATCAATCCTCCCGCCGTAAGCACTTGTTCTCCGGCGTAATTGGGTCGAGTCATGCCCTGGTTCAACAGAAACCGCGAAAAAAACGCGAGCAGCGGGCGATGCCAGACGAGCGGCAAGCCAAGAGCGAGCGCAAGCCCGAGGACGACCTTCATCTCCAAGCTTTTCCCTCCCACCACTTTCGGCACAACGTCCTGCCGATTGCCACAAATTCTTTGCCGCGATGAGCGTAACCTTGCCAGTCGTTGCCTGTTTCCCGATGCTGAAACAAGACGGGCACTTCGTGAATGCGGTACCCTGCCCGCAACGCATCGACTGTAAGCCCGACCTCGATGCCAAAGCCTTTGTCGACTTTGCCGAGATGGGCCAGCAAGTCGCGGCGCATGGCTCTTTGCCCGGACAAGGGCGCTCGCGCTTCAAAGCCGGTCAGCCATTTGATCCCTTGATGAGCGAGCCCTTTTGCCAGGCCCATCCCGGCCTTTTGCTTGGGCGGCGGCAAAATCGCCACGGTCATGTCGCAGGCGTCAGCCAAAAGCGGAGGGAGCAAATGCTCAGCCTCGGCAGCACTTTCCCGCAAGTCTCCATCCAAAAGCATGATCACATCGCCACGCGCGCGCTGCCAGCCCAGTTGGACAGCCGCCCCTTTGCCCAGGTTGTACGGGTGGGATATCACCGTATCTGCCCATTTTTTGGCCAAGGTCGCTGTCTCATCCTCGCTGCCGTCGTCCACGACGATCAGCTCATCGCAAAAGAAGCGTTCGCGAATCGCCCGCAGCGTAACGCCAATCTCCTCTGCTTCGTTATAGGCCGGAATGATGACGCTAACTTTTTTCACGCGCTACCCTCATTTCCGTCAGTCGCTGCTGCATTTTTTCCAGCAAGGCCCACTGCTTGCCGACCGAGTCCGGCACTTGCTCGACCAGCAGCCATTTCCCTGCTGTCGCCCCTTGTTGCAGCCATGGCGGCGGCTGCTTGGCAACGACGAGCAACAAACCGTCTTCCCACGACTTGCCCTGCTCGTAAGGAACAACCTCAACCCCCATGGCGTGCATCAAGCGGGTAATAGGCCGGGCTTCCTTGTCGCCCTCCTGCCAGACGTATACCTTTTTTCCTCCCAATTCATTGCCGTAGCGCATCGCCATCATGTGGACGACTTCCTCGTTGCGTTGCTCGACTTCCTGAAGCAGCCGATTGATTTGCTGCTTCAAGTCCTGGTTGCTTTTGAGTGCCCGGTCGTACTTCGCCTCCATTTTCAGCAAAATTTCTTGAGCGCCCTGGGAAAACCAGGGATGTCCCGCTGTTCCGCCCAGCAGGATACCGACTCCGAGAGCGATGAATACAGCAGCCAGTGTAATCAGGTGATGCCGGAAAGAAATCATAGCGCCTCCTTAGAAAGCCCATGTCCGCCATTGCGTCCAGAGCATTTGGGCAGCGTGGCGGGCAATCGGATTGACCATCAAGGCTGCCGTAACGGGCAAAAGCATCGCAGCGAGACACCAGCCCCACAGCTTCCACGACCCGGAAGGCTGGTACAGCTGACTGACCCCTTTGGCGTCGATCAGCCTCGGTCCGATTTTCGTCCGCACCAAAAGCGTGCTCGCCATCCCTTTGCGTCCCTTTTCCAGAAAATCAATCATGTTCGTATGCGCCCCGATCGTCACAATCAGCTCGGCCTGATTTTCGTAGGCCAAAAGCATGGCGACATCTTCGCTTGTCCCCGGAGCAGGCAGCACGTGGTGAGCCATCCCCAGCCGCTCGACTCGCGCTTTCCCCGGCGCAGTGCCGTCCACATAGGCATGCACAACGATTTCTGCACCGCATTGCAAAGCTTTATCAGAGATGCTGTCCATATCGCCTACGATCAGGTCGGGCTTGTACCCCGATTGCAACAGCGCGTCCGCGCCACCGTCGACTCCGATCAAAACCGGATCGTATTCGCGGATGTACGACGAGAGCGTCTGCAAGTCTTCCCTGTAGTGCTTGCCGCGCACAACGACCACGACATGCTTTTTTTCCAATGGCGTTTTCAGCGGCGTGGCGTGCAGCGGCTTCAGAAACAAGTCTTTTTCTTTTTGCGCGTAAAGCAGCGTGTTATCTATAAATAAAGAAAGGGTGTCGTCCAGTCTGCTTTGCGCCTCGGCCCATTTGCTGACCACGACGTCCATTCTTACTTCGCGAAGCGGCAGCGCCATTTCCCATTGCGCTTCTCGCCGCAATTCCAGCCGGCCATCGCGGATCGCGGCATCCTGGCCGTCCCACGCTTCCCAGGCTGTCGGGATCGGCTGGGCTGAATCGGACTCTGCCTCAAACAAAGCCACGCCCGCGCCAAGCAACAATCGCGCTCCTTCGGCTGGATACTGCCCGGTCATAAAAGGGGCAAGATTGACAATCACCCGCGTTCCCGCTTCCAATAGCGATCGCGCTGCCATTTCATCCACATCCGGATGATCGATGACAGCGATCTGGTGGGGGTGGAGCCGTTTGCAAAGCTGCTTCGTTTTTCGATCCGCAGCAATCACTCCCGTATAGGTAAGAAAACCGCGGCTTTTTCGCTTGCCCATCTTTTCCACCTCCAGCCATTAGTATGCTAAAAATTTCCTCGGAGCATGCAAAAAAGAGGTTGTGCATGTATCGCACAACCTCTCTTCTGGCGGAAACGCTGGCCTGGTCGACTAGGCTCCCTTGGTTATGTAGTAAATAATCAAGCCGTCAGCAAACAGGAATACTACCAGCGAAACCACGCCAAATCCGATCGCGAATTTGTTCTTCGCCTTGATCGAGTTAAGACAGCCCCAAGCAATAAAGAACGTGAAGACGAACATCAGGAAATCAAACAACACAATCTTCATGTACGACAACTCCTTCACCATGATGACGCTAACCGATAATACAATGGCAATATTATTATATCTCCTTGCCTATTAAGAGACAAGCATATCCAAATTTGTGACAAACAAATTCACAATTCCTTTATTTTATTGTGCCACAAATGTTTTTGCCTATCCAGATGCTCCAGCGGTCTTGTTCATAAATCGGCTGTTGTCCCGCCATTTTCGCGGAAATAGCGGAAATCAGTTGCTCCAGCTCGCCGTCTGTCAATTCATGCAGCAAGGAACGGCCTCTGCGCAAGCGCAAATCGGCCTGCAAAACAGCGATGTCGTCATACACACGCCTGACCTCCCACAGCGAACGCATCTGGATTTGCT
Source organism: Brevibacillus sp. HD3.3A (assembly GCF_013284375.2). Taxonomy (NCBI): domain Bacteria; kingdom Bacillati; phylum Bacillota; class Bacilli; order Caryophanales; family Paenibacillaceae; genus Brevibacillus; species Brevibacillus sp. HD3.3A. The sequence goes on along the minus strand of NZ_CP085874.1, from coordinate 2,470,119 downwards.
CCAGCCCTGCCTGCTGCATGGCTTGCCTTACTTGCTGTTCTTTTGGTCGCCGTTTTGCCTCCACTTCCAGCAAGCGGGGGAATTGCTCGAAAAAATAACCGCGCAAGTGCTCAGGCGAAGCCGGAACAGCGCAGTCTTCCAGCGTCCGATCTTGGATCAGGCAGATTCCGTCAGGCGCGAGGATGCGCTTCACCTCGGCGAAAAATCCGTTCAGATCGTCAAGATGGTGGATGAGCGCTCTGGCAAAAACAATATCCGCGCTTCGCTCCGGCAGTCCTGTGTGCAGGGCGTCACCATGGACAAACGAGATGCCCGGTTCGTCTGCACACTCTTTTTGCGCCGCTTCCAGCATGACCTGCGAAAAGTCGACTCCTGTGACGCTGCCTGCCCCCAGCTTTGCCCATGCCTTGCTGTAAATCCCGCCACCGCAGCCAAGATCGACCACCCGTTTTTGCGAAGGGTCGACGATGGAGAGCATCGTGCTCGCCCATGTGTCGTCTGCCGCTCTGCCTGTATAGCTTTCCTTATTTTCCTGCGCGTGGAAATCCATTTTCATGCTACTTCGCCTCCATGAACTCCAATCGGTTGCCGAATGGATCTTCGGTGAAAAAGCGGATCAGTCCAGGAATCTCGTCGTCGAGCCGGAGCGGGACGCCTGCTTTTTCCAAGTGGGCGATCAGCGCTTCAATATTTTGCACAACAAAGGCAGGATGCGCCTTTTTCGCGGGAATAAAACCTTGTTCAATCCCGAGGTGAATCAACTGCGCTCCACAGCGAAACCAGGCTCCTCCCCGCGCCCGAAGCTTTTCCGGCTTGGGCACTTCCGGCATCCCGAGCAATCCGGTGAAAAAGCGCCGCGCCTCCTCCTCGGCTCCCGGTGGCGCTGCGAGCTGAATGTGATCCAATCCTACCCATTCAAATGTTTGTGTCATGTTGTGTTCCTCCCTGTTTTTGGCACATGACCATCCATTCGTCAATCTGGTAGGTCATGACTCTTCCTTGCTCGATCTGCAATCCTACATAAGCTTGGATGTCTTTCGGGGCAGCAAGCAGCATCTGCTCCACAGCTTTTTCTTGCTCGGGCGACTCGGACGTTCTTTGCACCCATGGCAAAAAGGCAAATGGCTTTTTGCGTAGCCGTTGCTTGCACTCGACCAAATCATGCGCGCTGTGCAGCTCTCTCCACTCCGTGACAGAAAGGCAGCGAACGTGGCTCGGATCGCGTGTTTGCTCGACAAGGTTCACGAAGCTTGCCAGCTCGTTTGCTTCCGGGGAAACGTTGTCGATAAAAAGGAACCAGCCGCCCGGTCGCAGCACGCGACTGACTTCCCGGACAAAAGCGTTCGGGTCGGGGAAATGGTGAGCCGCGATCCGGCAAGTGACCAGATCGAACGACTCGTTCAGAAACGGCAGCGACTCCGCGTCAGCCTGGACGTACAAAATGTTTTTTTCCGCCTGGTTGGCTTGTGCCGCCGCTGCAAGCATAGGGCGCGTCAGATCCGTTGCCACTACTTGCGCAACGTGCGGCGCAAGCGTCCTGGCGACATGCCCGCCACCTGTGGCGATGTCGAGCACCTTCCAGCTTGTCTGCGGAGCGAGCCATTGCACCAGAAGTTGCAAGTCATCTCCTTGGGCGTGTGTCTTGCTTTCTACATACTGCTGCGCATTTTTGCCGAATTGCTCTTGTACCGCGTGTTTTACTTCATCGCTTCTATCCATCGTTCCACCTCCTGCTTGTATTCTATTCCAATCGTTGGCGGTTTTGTTATAGAATACTGATAACCAGTTATCGAGTTTTTAGATAGGAGGGGCATTCGTGGACAAAGAAAGTTTGGAAGTGTTTTTGACCATCGCCCACCACGGGTCCATCAATCGGGCTGCACAGGCGTTGTTTCTGGCCCAATCTACTTTGACCCATCGGCTCAAGCAGTTGGAACGGCAAATCGGCAGTCCGCTGTTTGTGCGAACCGCCTCTGGCGTAAGTCTGACCGGAGAAGGCCGCAGATTGCTGCCTGTTGCCGCCTCGATCGTCGAGCAGATGCGTTCTTTCATCGAACAAAAGGAGCAAGCCCAGTCGATGACGATCGTCGCCGGAAAAGCATTTGTCGCCTACGAGCTTCCCCGCCTGATCGGCGAATACCGCCAGGCCAATCCCGGTTTCACCTGTTACGTGCGCTCTACGCTGTACGAAGAATCGCTCAGCGCCCTCTTGACCGGAACAGCCGATATCGCTTTTCTCGGCAGCGAAATGTATCACCCGCACATCCACCAGGAGTTTTTGCCCAGCGACCGGATTTTGCTCGTCATGTCGCCCGAGCATCCTTGGGCCAATCATTTTCCCGGCTTTTCCGGCTGGGGGTCGCAGGAGATGATTTTGTTCGGCAACCATACCGCCCCCTATCGCCAGCGCATCGACCATTTTCTGGCGCGCAACAGCATTTTTCCAAACGTCATCATGGAGCTGGACAGCTTCAGCGCCGTCAAAAAAATGGTCGAACGCCAGCTCGGAATCACGATGCTGCCGGAGCGAACCATTTTGCGCGAGGTAGAGGAAGGCAGACTGGTCGCCCACGATATAGCAGAAGGAACTTTGCAGCGCCCGACGCTCATCGCCTATTTGCATCAAAAAAAAGAGGACGACGCTTTTCAGCAATTCGTCCAATGGATCAAAGATGCTTATTGATGCAAAGTCAACACGGTCAGCTCGGGCCTGCACAAAAACCGGACAGGCAAAATCGTCGTGCCCAGCCCTCTGTTCACATAGACTTGCATTTCGCTTTCGCCCGCGAGATACAAGCCGTTGACGTATTTGTTCGCAAGCTTGGGCGTCAAGACATGCCCGACAAAAGGCAACCGCACCTGCCCGCCGTGGCTATGTCCAGACAATTGCAAATCAATCGGATACAACGCCGCTTCGTCCGCTACGTCCGGCTCATGGGCGAGCAAAATTACGCTGCTTCCCTCGGGAATCCCGATCAGCGCCTTTGGCAAATCCGGCACGCCATTTAGAGCATCGTCTATTCCCGCTATGTACAAGGTGTCTGCCTTTTGGCGAATAGCCACATTGCGGTTGTCCAACACTGCAAACCCGGCAGATATCCACCCTTGGCGAATCCCGTGCTGCTGCCCCGCCCGGTAATCGTGGTTGCCCAATACCGCAAACTTCCCCATCGGCGCCTGAAGCTGCGCCAGGATGGGGATAGCGGCAAAAAAGGGGCGCGTCTCTTCATCGACAATATCGCCCGTAAAGCAAATGATATCCGGCTGCTCGCGCATGATCAGGTCGACAATGCCTTGCAATTGCTCCGGCTTGAAATAGTGTCCCAGATGCGCGTCGCTGAACTGGATCAGCTTGCAGCCGTTAAAGGCGTCTGGCAGTCTGGGCAGTCGGAGTGTCATCCGCTCGATTTGCAGCCAGGTTCGCTCCCATGCATATCCGTATGTACCAGCAGCCAGACCGACTCCAATCAAGCCACCCAGCCACTTCATCGAACGCTGTAAAAAGGTCCGCCTTGAGACCGTGACAAGCTTGGGATCATTCACTAGCTTCCGTTCGCTCGTAGCCATTCACCACAACATCCAGGCGGCCTGTCGCCGGATCGATCAGCAATCCGTGGACATCGACATTGGCTGGCAGCAGCGGATGCTTTTTAATCGTCTCCACGCTGTTTCTCACGCTGTCCTCCACCCGGTCGAACCCGTGGAGCCATTTGTGCAGATTGATTCCTGCGTGTTGCAGCGTAGAGAAAGTCTGCTCAGAAACGCCTTTTTCCAGCATCTTCGCCATGGTGCGCTTGCTGTCGATGGCGCTCATCCCACAGTCGTAATGGCCGACGACGATCACTTCCTCGGCATTCAGTTCATAAATCGCCACAAGGATACTGCGCATAATACTTCCAAACGGATGCGATACGATCGCCCCCGCGCTCTTTACGTGCTTGATGTCGCCGTTGCGCATGTTCATGGCCTTCGGCAGCAACTCCTCCAGACGCGTGTCCATGCAGGAGAGAACTACCAAGCGTTTGTCGGGAAACTTGGTTGTCTGGTATTTTTCATACTCACGATTCGCTACAAAATCACGGTTAAATGCGAGAATTTCATCTAAATTGCGCATGTTGCAACACCTTCCTCGCTTTTAGTGGGTTGTATGTTTTCTATTGTACATACTTCTTCGTGTCGTTCAAGCGACTGCGGCAGTTCGCGGCGGATTATTTTCCTTTGTTCCTGTTCCGGTAGAGCTTCCAGCCTTCCACAAGGTAGGTGACGATGAGCAGTCCAAGGCCCAGCGGCCAAAAATCGGGCTTGATCATCACAACGACGCAGGACAATGCTCCTCCGCTGATCAGGGTCAATTGGCGATAGGCGGGAAATTTCACGGTAAAGATCGTGACGATCACACCGAGCAGCAGGACGATGGTAGGGAAGTAGGTTGCCATGTTTGCTCCTTTTTGGGGATACGTTTTTGGGGATGGTTTGTTTGATTCCTAGTATATATTTTACAGGATTATCCATGGTGCTGTAATTGTTTTTTGAAAAGAACAAAAACGCCGAGTTCTGGTGCGGCCAGCTTGGCGTTTATTTTTTCATGAACCATTTTACTTTTTAAATTTAGCCGGATTTTCAACGTAACTTTCAATGACATAGCCGCAGCCCGTACATATGTGATAAGTGATGAGAGAACCGAGAACAAAAAACTTGTCTACGGGGAATATTCTCGCATCCCCGGACGGTTTCCCTTTTCCGATCTCACTGCACCCGCATTTTGGGCACTGTTCTTTTGGGTTTTCCATTTGGCACCTCGCTTTGTGGCTTATTTATGTTTTTCATTTGCCCTTAATTGTCCAATCTAAAGAAGTATGCTGGATATCATGCTTAATACCTAGTCGGTTCAGTTGATCAATCACGGATGGGAGTAAAAACTTATCGTTTATCTTGCATTCCCCTACCGTTTTCACTTTGAAAATGGCCTCTTCTACAGAATTGACATACATAGATACTCTCTTCCTTTTCTATTGAAAATTTGTTTTTATTTGATTCCGAAATGCTCATTTATTTTTTGAAGATACTCATCATCCACTAACTCTATTTCCACTTTGACAATTCGCTTTCCCCAACCGTCAATATTCTTATTCAACTGTTTCATGTCTTTTGCTAAAAACTCGATTTTTTTAATAAGGGTTTCAGCCTCTTCTGTCATTACCCGATATTTTCCACCAAGCTTTTCTGACTCAATTCCATCGTCTTTTAACAGTCCATAAATTTTTTCTTGTGCCTGGCCCCAATAATCAACACCAAGAATTGACCCTGTTCCTTTCCATTCACTCTCAATGTAACGCGGATCGATAATAACCAATTGACCTGAGTCTACTCCTACTTGACCTAGTAATTTGCGCTCCATTTGCCGGGCTCCTCATTTTCAAATTGAATCAAGTCATCGTTTTATCTTGCTCTTTGCTTGCGCAAGTATTGAGTGAGTCAGGCAAGTTAAATAATCTGAGAACTCTTTGAATTAACTACCCCTTCTCATCATACCAAAGATTTCCACAACCTTCGACTTGTTGAAGAATTACAAAATGGCCAAATATATTTTCGTCCAATCCATACAAAAAGACACTAGCTGGTATGTGCTAGTGTCCTTTTTGTATTTTACATTTCGTTCAAATGAGCCGATGGACTACATCTGAAAAATTCGTTGATTACATCTACCTAATCGAGAAGGTCGGATAATATCCATGTGACTCAAACCCGCGATATTTCTATCCCTAGCTAATCTTCGCCTCAATCCTTAACTTATCCGCCACCATCGCAATAAACTCGCTATTGGTCGGCTTCGCCTTCGTGTTCGAAATCGTGTATCCAAACAGGCTGGAAATGGAATCGAGATTCCCGCGGGACCAGGCGACTTCGATTGCGTGGCGGATGGCGCGTTCTACGCGGCTTGCCGTTGTGTTGAATTTTTTGGCGATGTCCGGGTACAGGACTTTTGTGATCGAACCGAGCAGCTCGACATCGTTGTACACCATCGTGATCGCTTCGCGCAAATACAAATAACCTTTGATGTGTGCGGGCACTCCGATTTCGTGGATGATGCTCGTAATGCTGGCGTCCAGGTTGCGGCCCCGCACTTGCAGGGTGGACTGTGGCTTCACCGATGTGACGAAGGAGGAGGCTGGCTTCGTTGTGATGATCTGGCGGATGCGCTGCGCAAGGACCTCCATGTCAAACGGCTTGAGGATGTAGTAGGCAGCTCCCAGTTCAACCGCTTTTTTCGTAATCTCTTCCTGTCCGAATGCTGTCAGCATAATAATTTTGGGCTGCGGGCTTAACCGCATAGCTTGGATTTGCTCCAGGACGGCGAGGCCATCCAAGTGGGGCATGATAATGTCCAAAATCAGTACATCCGGTACTCGCTCCTGCAGCAAACGCACAACTTCATTGCCGTTGTACGCGACACCAATGACGTTCATGTCATACTGGCTGCTGATATACTCTTCTAACAGGCTTACAAATTCTCGGTTATCATCTGCCAACAACACTTCAATCTTGCTCAAGGTCGTTCCTCCTAACAATGGACGGTCTTTTGGAAAGAAGGTGGCGTTCTAGAGGTTTTCATTTCTACAAACGATAAGTCCATACCATCTTTTTCTCTGAGAAAAATAATTCGACAAAGGCATATTCATTCCTGCCTATGACGAAAGATTGAATGATTTTACTGATATTTCGACAAAGAATACCTTCCTTTTTCCTTCATTCGTCAAGAGCCTCCACGACTTTACCATGCAAGCTGGCTTTGTTCCAGTGGAAGGTTATACATGTCGAGCAGAGAGACTTGACAGCATGAAATTAGCCGCCTCGCTTGATTGGCGTGACGGCTCGTCTCTTCGTATTCTCAGGCAGCCTGCCCGGTTTTGGCGTTCGATTGCGGCGCATTGCGCACCTGCACACCTGCGTCCTGCAGCATCCACTCAATGTAGCAGCCGTAGCCGGATGTCGGGTCGTTGACGAAGACGTGCGTGACCGCTCCGACGATTTTTCCATTTTGAATGATCGGGCTGCCGCTCATCCCCTGGACAATGCCACCCGTTTTTTCCAGCAGGCGTTTGTCCGTTACCTTGATGATCATGCCTTTTGTCGCCGGAAAATGCTGCTTGATGACGTTGGCGATCTCGATATCGAACTCCTCCACCTTTTGCCCTTCGACGACGGTGAGGATTTTCGCCGGGCCTTCCACGACTTGCTCGGCAAGCGCTACCGGGAGCGGCTCGCGGTAATAGCTGCGCTTCGGTTCGTCCTTCATTTTGCCGAAAATGCCAAACGGTGTATTTTTGGTGATGTTCCCCAGCACTTCGCTTTCGTTGTAAAAGCGGGCGAATTTCTCTCCGGGATTGCCGCTCTGCCCTTTTTCGATGGACGTCACGCTTGCCTGCACGATTTGCCCATCCCCGACTACGATAGCCTGGCCTGTATCGACGTCGGAAATGACGTGCCCCAGTGCTCCGTACGCTTTGGAGTTGGGATCGTAGAAGGTCAGGGTGCCTACTCCGGCAGCCGAATCGCGAATGTACAGTCCCATCCGGTACTCCCCGTCTTTTTGGTCTTTTGCCGGTTGGAGCGTCAGATTCAGCTTTTCTTTTCCGCGCACGACCAAAAGCTGTACCGTGCTATTCTTTTTTCCGGCTTCGTTGATCAGCTTTTTGACTTCATTCATGTCATTGATGTACAGATCATTCATTTTGACAATCATGTCGCCGACGTGAATACCTGCCTGCTCGCCAGGGGAAGACTTGCTTTTGCCATTGTCCACGAGATGATGACCGACAACCAATACCCCCGCCGTTTGCAGCTTGACCCCGATCGACTGTCCACCAGGGTACAGACGCAAATCCGGCAGCACATTTACTTTGACAGCTGTCAGCGGAATGTTTCGCCATTTTACTTGCAATTGTGCTTCCCCAGCTCTGCGCGGCTCTACGGACATAGGCTGGCTCAGATCAACGGATACTTCGCGCGCTTCCGTCCCGTTGACGTGCAAAATGTCGGGATTGCTGTTGATTAGCGTGCCCATCACCGGCACGGAGACCTTGAGTTCTTCCAGAGACCCTTCCATCAAGCGCAATTCGCGGGGAAAGGAGGACAGATCGCGAAACGGGGTGGAACTCACGACAAGCGCCGTGATGAGGAGAAGGAGACTTCCCATCCATTTTCTTTTGTTTTGTCGGATCACCAGCAATCACTCCTACCGTTCCCTACCTACACCTACAAAGAGACACCTCCACCTTGTGTACCTTTAATGTTGCCCCCAGCCAAGCGGATTATGTCAGGAAATTGACTCATGTTTGTTAGCCAGCTGCAATCTTTTTGCCCATAAAAAAGACTGCCAACCAAAGCTTAGTTGACAGCCTTTCTTTCCCGCCCGAGCAAAATCATTTCCCGCGCGTGCTCTTCTGTTTTTGCCGTTACTTCTGCCCCGCTCAGCATGCGGGCAAGCTCTGTCACCGTCTCTTCTTCCGACAGCTTCGTCACGATCGTTTTCGTCTCGTTTTCGCTCATTTCCTTTTTGATCAGAAAATGGGCATCCGCCATGGAAGCTACCTGCGGCAAATGCGTAATGCACAGCACTTGCCGTTTTTGCGCGACGCGGGCGAGCTTTTCCGCAATCGCCTGGGCCGCTCTGCCGCTGACTCCCGTGTCTACCTCGTCAAAAATCAGCGTCTCGACCTGATCGGTTCCAGCCAGGATCGTCTTGATCGCCAGCATGACGCGGGACAGCTCCCCGCCAGAAGCGATTTTCGCTAACGGCCGCAACGGTTCCCCCGGGTTTGGCGAAATCAAAAACTCGATCTGGTCCATGCCATTCGCATCCACGAGCCGCTTGATGCCTTCGATTTCAACGCCTTCTTCATCAGGGGTTTGTCTGACGTCGATGGCAAAACGCGCCCGTTCCATATGCAGCTCTTTCAGCTGCTGCTCGATTTCCTGCGCGAGCTTCGCGGCGCATTCCTGACGAATGACGGACAGCTCCAGCGCCTCGACAGCCAAATCAGCCGCCAGCTCCTGCAACCGTTTTTCCACCTGTTGCAACCGATCCTCATAGTGATGCATTTCGTCCAGCTCGTCGGAGATGGTCGCTGCATACTCCAAAATGTCATCCACGCTTTTTCCGTACTTGCGCTTCAAGGACTGAATCTGGTCGAGCCTGCGCTCTACTTCTGCCAGCTGCTCCGGTTCAAAGTCCAGATGGTACGAAAGCTGGCGCAGCTTGTGCACCACGTCCTCAATCTGGTAATACGCAGACTGCACCGTCTCCAAAATCGGCGCAAGCTGCTCCTCGTAGATCACGCCGCGCTCCAGCTCTCCCATGGCGTGACCGAGCCAATCCATGCCCTTCTGATCGCCGTGCAGCGAGCGGTAGGCGTCCTGGACGGTCGCGTAAACCTTCTCAATGTTCATCCACTTTTTGCGCTGCTGCAGCAACTTCTCGTCCTCACCCGGAGTAAGCGAAGCGCTTTCGATTTCGTCAAGCTGGTATTGCAAAAGGTCTATGCGCTGTACCAGCTCGCGTTCGTTGCGGGCCATCCGTTCGAGATCCTGTCGCGTTTTCCGGTAGGAGGAGTACAGTTTGCCGTATTCCTGCTTCGCCGCTCCCAAAGCAACTTCGCCGTACGCATCCAGCCAGTTGATATGCTTGTCCGCCTGCATCAGCATGTGCGTGTCGTGCTGGCCGTGAACCGTGACCAGCCAAGGTCCAAGCTCGCGCAGCATGGCAAGCGTCACCAGTTGGCCGTTCAGACGAATAATGCTTTTTCCCTGGTTGGAAATGTCCCGGCGGACGACGAGCATGCCGTCTTGCTCCACTTGCACACCTACGCTGGCGCACACCGCAAGCGCAGGATGGCCCGCAGGCAGTTCAAACAGCCCTTCCACCTCTGCGCGCAGTTCGCCGTAGCGCACAAAATCTGCGGACGCACGGCCACCGAGCAGCAGTCCGAGCGCGTCGATGATGATCGATTTTCCGGCGCCGGTTTCCCCTGTCAGGATGTTCAACCCGCGTTGAAACGAGACCGTAACCGATTTAATGATGGCAAAATTTCGGATAGAGAGTTCCACTAGCATCTGTTGCGACCACCTTCTACAGCATTTCCATGAAACGCTTTGTGACTTCCGCTGTATTTTCCTTGGAACGGCAAATGATCAAAATGGTATTGTCTCCACTGATCGTTCCCATGATCTCGTCCCACGGCAGGTTGTCGATCAGCTCGGCTACCGCATTTGCATGACCGGAAAGGGTTTTCAGCACGATAAAATGGTCTGCCTGGTCAATGCTGACGAAGGAGTCGACCATCATCCGTTTGAGCTTTTGCATCGGATTAAACTTTTGTTCAGCAGGCATGGAATATTTATATCGCCCATCAGGGAGTGGCACCTTCACCAGATGCAATTCCTTGATGTCTCGGGATACGGTCGCCTGCGTGACGTTGAATCCAGCAGCGCGCAGACGCTCCACCAGTTCGTCTTGAGTTTCTACCTCTTGGTTACTGATGATATCCCGAATACGGATATGTCGTTGCCCCTTGTTCATATGGATTACTCCCATTCACCTTGTAGTTTCGTGCGTATTGCTTCAAAAAAGCCGCCCTTTTTCCACTTGATCAGCGGTGTGACGTACGGAGACTTTTTAATGTAAATATGATCGCCGCCCTCCAGCCGATAGCCGAACTGTCCGTCAATCGACAGCCCCATCTCCTGATGGATGGCGTCGACTTCCACGCGAATCGTCTGGTTGCCAGACAGCACCATTGGCCGCGCTGTCAGCGAATGCGGCGCTACCGGAGTCAATAATAGCATATCCACATTCGGGGCGACGATAGGCCCGCCAGCCGACAAGGAATACGCTGTCGACCCTGTCGGAGTCGACACGATGACACCATCGCCGCTGAAAGTTGCGACATATTCGTCATCCAAGTAAACAGCACATTGAATGATGCGGCAAAAAGACCCTTTGGCGATCCCGATATCATTCATCGCTGTGTATGTCCCAAGCGTGCTGCCTTTGCGGACGAGAGCTGCTTCCAGCATGGCCCGTTCCTCAATGTCGTACTTGCCTGAAAGCAAATTGTCGACGGCAAGCGGCAAGTGCTCCGGCTCTGCTTCTGACAAAAAGCCCAATGTACCGAGATTGATCCCGAAAATGGGGATCGATCTCCCGGCGAGCTTGCGTGCGATGCCGAGCAAGGTCCCGTCACCGCCAAGCACACAGACCAGGTCGGCATGGTTACCGATCTCCTCAATCGGAGCGCCCAATTCCGCGCGCCCTAAATCAGATGCAATCGTCTCGTCCAGCAATACATTCGCTCCCCTGACCTCCAGGAGGTAGACAAGCTCCCGCGCCACAATTCTGGCCTCGGGCTTTCCTTTGTTTGCAATAATTCCTATCTTCTTCACATGGTCCACCCCAAACTGGTTGGTTGGAAATCCTTATACAAGTATACAACTTTTCATGCATAAATAAAAAGCCTCGTTTGCAACAAAACTCCCGAGGCTTTTGTTTTTTGTCCCTATTTTAATTTGGCATGAGCCTGCGCGACCACATCGCTGACGAGCTTCAGCCATTCTTCGGCGTTCATGCCGCCAGCGCTTTTGGTCACATGCATAACAAATTCAATATTGCCCTCTCCCCCTGTGATCGGAGAAAAGTCCAGCCCTTTCAGCGCAAATCCGAGGCCGCTGGCGAACTGGCCGATGTCTGTCAGCACCGCTTCATGCACTTGCGGTTCGCGGACGATGCCGTTTTTCCCGACCTTGTCCTTGCCCGCTTCAAACTGCGGCTTGACCAGCGCGACGACATCGCCATCCTGCTTCAAAAAACGGTACAAGACAGGCAAAATCAGCCGGAGCGAAATAAACGACACGTCAATCGAAGCGGCATCCGGACGTTCCTGTTCGAAAGCGTCCGGGTCCATATGGCGGAAATTGGTCCGCTCCATGACGACAACCCGCTCATCCTGGCGCAACGTCCAGGCGAGCTGTCCGTAGCCGACATCGATTGCATAGACGAGGCGTGCGCCATTTTGCAAGGCACAGTCCGTAAACCCGCCTGTGGAAGCGCCGATGTCCATCATGACTTTGTCCGTCATGTCGATGCCAAATACTTTTAATGCCTTCTCTAGCTTCAGTCCGCCGCGACTGACGTACGGATGAACCTCGCCTTTGACCGTGATGGCGACATCCTCGGTGAATTTCGTGCCGGGCTTGTCACATCGCTCCCCGGCCACTTGAACCAGTCCCGCCATCACGGCTGCTTTTGCTTTTTCCCGAGTCTCGTAATGACCTCGCTCGACGAGCAAAACGTCGATTCGTTCTTTTCTCACGCTCATGCTTCCAGTACACCCTTCGATATCGGCATCAAGGCGCGTACACGGGAAGCGATGTTCTCCGCTGTCAGCCCAACCTCTTGACGCTGTTCTTTTACACTGCCGTGTTCTACAAAATAATCAGGGACAGCCACGATCTGCACATTCATGCCATAGTAGCCCGCCCGATTGTAACATTCGATAACCGCGCTGCCGAATCCGCCCATCTCCGAGCCTTCCTCCACAGTCACGATGTCGTAGCCTTCCTTCGCCAGCCTGAACAGCAACTCCTCATCCAGCGGCTTGCAAAAGCGGGCGTTTACCAGCATCGGTCTGATTCCTTCCGCATTCAGCTGGTTGACCGCCTGCTCCGCGATCTCAAATACATGGCCAAAGGACAAAATCGCTACCTTTTTCCCTTCGCGGACGATTTCTGCCTTCCCGATCGGCACAGCTTGCAACTCTTTATCGAGCGTCACGCCGCGAGCCGGCAGACGCGGATAACGGTACGAAATCGGCCCGTCGTACTCCATCGCTGTTTTCATCATGTGGCGCAGCTCGTTCTCGTCTTTTGGTGCCATGATGACCATGTTCGGAATGATACGCATGAAGGCAATGTCGTACATCCCTTGATGCGTCTCCCCGTCTGCACCGACGAGTCCTGCGCGGTCGACGGCAAACACCACGTTCAGCTTTTGCCGGGCAACGTCGTGAATCAGTTGGTCGTACGCTCTTTGCAAAAAGGTCGAGTAGATCGCAAGCACTGGCTTCAAGCCTTGTGTCGCAAGGCCAGCCGCAAAGGTACAAGCATGCTGCTCCGCGATCCCTACGTCAAACAGGCGATCCGGGTATTTTTGTCCGAACGGAATCAGGCCGGAGCCTGCTGGCATGGCAGGAGTGACCGCCACCAGCGACTTGTACTCGGCAGCAAGCTCAATCATCGTATCGGCAAACACCGAGGTGTACGTCGGAGCGGATTTTGGCGTGTCTCCAGACTCGATCTTGTACGTGCCGATGCCGTGCCACTTCACGGAATCCGCTTCGGCTGGCGCGTAGCCTTTGCCTTTTTTCGTGATCGCGTGGATCAGTACCGGCCCTTTGGTTTGCTTCGCCGTTTTCAGCGTATCGACCAAAAGATCCATGTTGTGACCGTCGATCGGCCCGATGTACGTGAAGCCAAGCTCCTCGAATAGAACGCCGGACACGAGCAAATACTTCATGCTGTCTTTGAAGCGCTCGGCAATCGATGCCAGTTTGCCGCCGACAGCCGGAATGGACTTCAGCAGCCCTTCAACCTCGTCCTTCGCCCACTGATAGTTTTCCGTGGAGCGAATTTTGCCCAGGTAGTTGTGCAGGGCGCCTACGTTCGGAGCAATCGACATTTCGTTGTCGTTCAGCACGACGATGACATTTTTGCGTTCGTGACCGATATGGTTCAACGCTTCCAGCGCCATTCCACCCGTCAGCGCGCCGTCGCCGATAACCGCCACGACATGGTTTTTTTCTTTTTTCAAATCGCGGGCCGTTGCCATCCCCATCGCTGCCGACAAGGAGGTGCTGCTGTGTCCGGTTTCCCAGACGTCATGCGGGCTTTCGATCATTTTCGGGAAGCCGCACAGCCCTTTGTACTGGCGCAAAGTCGGAAACATCTCCCGGCGGCCAGTCAACATTTTATGTACGTATGCCTGATGCCCGACATCCCAAATCAGCTTGTCCTTGGGACTGTTGAACACGTAGTGCAAAGCAAGCGTCAGCTCCACTACTCCGAGGTTGGGCGCAAGGTGGCCGCCTGTCTGGGAGAGCGTCTCGACGAGAAATTGCCTGATTTCGGATGCCAGCGTATGTAACTGCTGCGAAGTGCACTTTTTCAGGTCTTGAGGATCATTTATGGTAGTAAGCAGCATTGGTATTCCTCACTTTCCACTGTTCGTTCTCCGGCGATTGTGCATGCTGCATTTCAATCCACCCCATGGAAAACTAGGCTTCTTCGGTGTTGCCCGAAGCCTAAACTCCGCTGAAATTCAACTTGATTCATTATAACGGTTTCTTCATAAAAACACCACTTTTGATCAGCAAGCGTAATCTTGCACACAATTTCCTGCTACATTCTGGTAAAATAAAATGGATCATTCAAATTCAAGAAATCGAGGTGGACTCCCGTGAAGTTCTCGCAAATACCGTACACACGCGTCGACATGGCAAATGTCGAAGAACGATTTTCCAGCCTGTTGGAAGCGTTTCAACAAGCGGCCAGCTTTGAAGAGCAAGACAAGGTAATGGGACAGTTGAACGAGCTGCGGCAAGAGGTGGAATCTGCGCGAGAAGTGGCGCAAATTCGCCATACGATCAATACGGAGGACCCTTTTTACAAAGAAGAGCAAGACTATTGGGATGAAGCAGGCCCTGTGTATCAAGGGATCATTTCACGTTACTACGCCGCCATCACCCAGTCCGCTTTCCGCTCCGAGCTGGAACAAAAATGGGGCGCCCAGCTTTTCCGCATTGCCGAGACAACTCTGCGCACCTTCTCTCCTGAAGTTGTTGCCGATTTGCAGGAAGAGAACCGTCTGGCGAGCCAGTACGTTGCCCTGATCGCCTCGGCGAAAATCATGTTTGAAGGCGAAGAGCGCACGCTTCCGCAGCTGCTTCCGTTCCAGACGTCCACGGACAGAGACATGCGCAAGAAAGCAAACGAAGCGAAGTACGAGTTTCTGAGCAAGCATACCGAAGAACTGGACCGCATCTACGACAATCTGGTAAAAGTTCGCGACCGGATCGCCAAAAAGCTCGGTTTCACCACCTTTGTGGAACTGGCTTATGCGCGTTTGAACCGGACGGACTACAACGCCGAAATGGTGGCCAACTTCCGCCGTCAAGTGGAGGAACAAATCGTGCCAGTAGCCGCTCGGCTGGTCGAACGTCAACGCGAACGGATTGGCGTCGATGTTATGAAGTATTACGATCTGGCCTTCGACTTCGCTACGGGCAATCCGACGCCAAAAGGCTCCCCGGACTGGATCGTGGAAAACGGGAAAAAGATGTACGAACAGCTGTCTCCGGAAACGGATGCTTTCTACAACTTCATGCTGGAAAATGAATGTCTGGACTTGCTCAGCAAAAAGGGCAAAGCGACAGGCGGATATTGCACCTACATGAGCAAGTACAAGCTGCCGTACATATTCGCCAATTTCAATGGCACCTCCGGCGATATCGACGTGCTGACCCACGAAGCGGGCCACGCCTTCCAGGTGTACGTCAGCCGCGGTTACGAAGTACCGGAGTACCACTTCCCGACGTATGAAGCGTGCGAAATTCATTCGATGAGCATGGAGTTTTTGACCTGGCCTTGGATGGAGCTGTTCTTCGAGGACGATACCGCCAAGTACAAGTTCTCGCATTTGAGCGGCTCGCTGCTGTTCATTCCGTATGGCGTCGCGGTCGACGAATACCAGCATGCCGTCTACGAAAAGCCGGAGATGACTCCAGCAGAGCGCAAACGCACCTGGCGCGAAATCGAGCGCAAATACTTGCCGTACCGCAATTACGACGAGAACGAGTTTTTGGAGGAAGGCGGCTTCTGGCAACAGCAAGGACACATTTTCCGCGATCCGTTCTACTACATCGATTACACATTGGCGCAAATTTGTGCCTTCCAGTTCTGGAAACGGGCACAGGAAAACCCGGAACAGGCTTGGTCCGATTACTTGACACTGTGCAAAGAGGGCGGCAGCAAATCGTTCACGGAACTGGTGAAGGTGGCGAAGCTGTACTCGCCGTTTGAAGACGGTTGCATTCAGTCGGTCATCGGTGAAATCGAGACGTGGCTGAACGGTATAGACGACAAGCAATTGTAATCGCAAGAAAACAGAACGGTCATGGCCGCTTTATTTACCGCAAGCGCTCACAGCCAATTTCATGAAAAAAGTCGAGACGCTTGTCATAGCAAAAAGCTGGCACCCCACGTGGATGCCAGCTTTTTTGCCTATCATTTCATTTACTTGTTGCGGTTTTGAACGTAATCTGCCAAAGGGCTCAATGCGGAATGCTCGATGCCTGCAATGGCGAGAGCCGCTTTTGCCTCTGCGATCAAAGCAGACAGCCTTTCTTTGGACTCAGCAAGTCCCAACAGCGAAGGATAGGTCGATTTGTTCCGGTCCGCGTCGCTGCCAACCGCTTTTCCCAGCTTTGCCGCGTCCCCTTCCACGTTGAGGATGTCGTCCTGAATTTGAAAAGCCAGTCCGATGCAGACGCCGTAGCGGGTCAAAGCATCCATCTGCGCTTCGCTCGCTTCCGCCAAATAGCCTCCGCCCCTGAGCGCTGCCACGAGCAGATCGCCTGTCTTGTGGCGATGGATGAACTCCAACTGCTTCAGATCGAGCTGCTTGCTCTCTCCTTCGATGTCGGCCATCTGCCCGCCCACCATGCCTGTCGCGCCTGCGCGCTTGCCCAGCTCGGCAATCAGTTTGACAATCGTCGCAGATGTCACATCTGTCCGCTCCTGATAGGCTTCCGCTACGTGAGAAAAGGCGCGCGTCAAGAGGGCGTCGCCCGCCAAAATCGCGGTCGCCTCACCGTACACTTTGTGGTTGGTCGGCTTTCCACGGCGCAGGTCATCGTCGTCCATCGCTGGCAGATCATCGTGGATCAGCGAGTATGTATGAATCATCTCCAGGGCAACGGCAAAAGGAACGCCGCGCTCCATCGGTTTGTCCAGCGCTTCCAGCACAGCGAGAACGAGCATCGGACGAAGCCTTTTGCCGCCTGCCATGAGTGAATACTTCATGGATTCGTACAAATGGGTCGGGACGCCTTCCTGCTCCAGGGCAGGCGTGAGATGTTGTTCAATGTAGGCTGTTTTTTCCGCCAAATACGATTGGAATGTATCCACGATGTCGTTATTCCCCTTCCACACGAAAAGCCTTCTGCTTCAGTTGGCCGTCTTCTTCTACCAGCTGAATGATTTTGGCTTCAATCGCATCCAGCTTCTGTCCGCAAATACGCGAGAGAGTGACGCCCTCTTGATACAGCGTAATTGCTTCCTCCAGCGGGATGTCTCCTTCTTCCAGCTTCCCGACGACTTCTTCCAGCCGCTTCATCGCTTCTTCGAACTGCATGTCAGTCTCTTGGTCCGTTTTCTTGCGAGCCATTGCGCTTCTCCTCCCGATTCAACTGTTCCACCCGTGCCGTAGCACTGCCATCACTTAATCGTACCACGATCTGATCGCCAGGGGCAAATTGTTCCACGGACTTCACCAGCTGATCATTCGTGTACACCAGCGAAAAGCCGCGCTTCATAACCGCCAGCGGACTGAGCGCCTCCAGAGTGGCTACCCTTGAAGCAAAAGCCATCCGGTTCTGGTTCAGCCGCGCCAGCATTTTTTCATCCAGACGCGCGCGAATCGACGCAACCGCTTTCCTTCTCTCCCCGACCTGATCCGACAGCCGATATTTTTTGATCTGTTCGGAAAGCCGCGTGTAGCGCTCCCGCCTTCTTTCCATCAAATGCTTCATCGCCTGGCGCATTCGCATATACGTCCGATCGAGCCGCTCTGCCGCTTCCTCCAGCCTGCGCTGCGGCTGACGCATCGCGTACGAACCGCTCAACCGATCCAGCCGCGTACGCTCTTCTGCGAGCTGATTGCGCACCGCCCTGTGCATCCGGATTTCAAGCTGGCGAACGCGCTCCACCCACTCCAAATAATGCGGGACAGCAAGCTCTGCCGCTGCGGTTGGCGTCGCCGCCCGCACGTCTGCCACAAAATCCGCGATCGTCACATCCGTCTCATGTCCGACTGCGGAAATGACCGGAATCGGCGACCCGGCGATCGCCCGCGCCACGTTTTCATCGTTGAAAGCCCACAATTCTTCAATCGAGCCTCCACCTCTGCCGACGATCAAGACGTCGATGTCAGGGTGCTGATTGATAATCCGAATCGCCGAAACGATCGATGCCGGGGCATCTTTCCCTTGCACGACGGCAGGCGACAGGACAATCTCCGCCTGCGGATACCGTCTGCGGATGGTGGTGCAAATATCGCGAATCGCCGCTCCTGTCGGGGATGTCACGACCCCGACCCTTTTCGGGAAGCGCGGCAGTGTCCGCTTGCGCTCAGCAGCAAACAAGCCTTCTTTGGTCAGCTTTTCTTTCAACTGCTCAAAAGCGAGGTACAAGGAGCCAAGACCGTCCGGCTGCATTTCTTTTGCATAGAGCTGATACGCTCCGTCCCGTTCAAAAGCGGAGATGGAGCCGCGCACGATCGCCTTCGTTCCATCCTTGGGCAAAAAGCGCAAGAAGCGGTTATAGCTGGCAAACATCACGACCTTGATCCGCGATGTGTTGTCCTTCAAGGTAAAGTACATGTGCCCGCTTGCGTGATGCGTGAAGTTGGAGATTTCTCCCCTCACCCAGACGTCTTGCAAGTTCGTCTCTTTTTCCAGGACGAGCTTGATGTAGCGGTTCAGATCACTGACAGACAAAATGTTTGATGCAGCCATGTGCCCCTCCTCTGTTCAAG
This sequence comes from Brevibacillus sp. HD3.3A, assembly GCF_013284375.2. Taxonomy (NCBI): domain Bacteria; kingdom Bacillati; phylum Bacillota; class Bacilli; order Caryophanales; family Paenibacillaceae; genus Brevibacillus; species Brevibacillus sp. HD3.3A. The sequence goes on along the minus strand of NZ_CP085874.1, from coordinate 2,451,254 downwards.
CCCTGGTCTGATTGACTTTTCGTATACGCATGCAAAAAAGAAATGGATAAAGCGCAGGCCCTATCCATTCCCTCAGTCGTTCCTCTAAAGTTGCGCTTGCTTTCTCGCTGCCACAACCGTGTTTTTCAACAGCATGGTGATGGTCATTGGGCCAACACCGCCAGGTACCGGAGTCAAAAAGCTTGCGATCTCTTGCACTTCGTCAAATTTGACGTCCCCGACGAGCTTCCCGGAGTCGATCCGGTTTACCCCTACGTCGATGACAACTGCGCCCGGCTTTACATGCTCTTTTCCGATCATATGCGCCCGGCCTGTCGCTACCACGAGGATGTCCGCTTTCGTCGTGAACTCCTCCAGGTTTTGCGTGCGGGAATGGCACATGGTCACAGTTGCGTTTTCCTGTTGCAGCAAAAGCGATACCGGCTTGCCGACGATGTTGCTTCGGCCGATGACGACGGCGTGCTTGCCGGAAATCTCCGTGCCTGTCCGCTTGATCAGCTCGATGACGCCATGCGGAGTGCAAGGCAGCAATGTTTCGTTGCCGAGCACCATGTTGCCCACGTTGATCGGATGGAAACCGTCGACATCTTTTTCCGGATGAATCGCAGCGATGACCGCTTTCTCCGAAATATGGGCTGGCAGAGGAAGTTGAACCAAAATCCCATGAACGTTCGGATTTTCGTTCAAATCCCGAATAATGCCCAGCAGCTCTTCTTCTGTCGTCGAAGCTTCCTTGAGAATCAGCTCGGAACGGATGCCGACTTCCTCGCAGCCTTTCGATTTTCCGCGTACATACGAATGCGATGCGGGATCATCACCCACAAGCACAACAGTCAGTCCAGGGACAAGTCCTTGTTTTTTCAGTTCCGCCACTTCAACCGCGAGTTCTTCGCGAATGCTTTTTGCTACTTCTTTTCCTTGGAGAATGGTTGCAGTCATGGAGAAAAAGCCTCCTTCTTAAACGTCGATACCATTAGTGTACCGATTTCGTTTGCAACTGTAAAGCCGAATCATAAAAAGTTTATCATTATTTAATGTTCGTCTTTTGCTTCATCCACCCAAGCATTGCCACTCCGTAGGCGTTATCGCCGGAGTAAACAGGGTCGCAAAAATACAGCTTGGCTTTTACCGCCGGATGCTGCAAACGTTTGATCAGGCGCTCGCGCATGTACTGATTGGCAGCTACCCCGCCCACAATCAGTATGTCCCTTGGATGCCCCAGCTCAACAGCGTGCCGCAATGTTTTTTCCAGCGTGTTGGCGATACACTGCTCGGTTGCCCGCGCAATATCCGCATGGCTCGTCTCGCCGCGCTCAATGGCGCGCAGCAAGGACGCTTCCGGCCCGGAGAAGCTGAAGGTCAAACCGTCCACAGCAGAGGAAATGCGAAATTCCCCCGTCGACTCTTTTGCCAATTGCTCCAAGTACGGCCCGGCAGGAAATGCCATCCCGAGCGCCACTCCGATCCGATCGACCAACTGCCCTGCGTGCAGGTCAATCGTGCCGCCGATTTTTTCAATCGCATATCCGGCACTGTGACGCTCGCACAACAGCAACTCACTCGTTCCCCCTGACAGATGGACAGCCAAAAAGCGATCTTGTCCTGGCCGCTCATCGGCTGTGTACTCGCCCGCTGCGATATGCCCCTCCTGATGGGTGGTCAGATGCAGCGGAACACGCAGGTAGGTGGACAGCGATTTGGCCAAGCCCTCTCCCACCTTGAACACAGGCATGTACGACTGATCGACGGGCCGCGGCTTTTCACTGACGCAAATCGCTTCGATCTCATACTCGTTCCACTTCATTTGCTCGCTTAATTCCGGCAAGTTCATCACATGCTGAAAGACGGCTTCGGATTGTTGCAGCCCGCGTTTGCCTTCCTTCACTTTGAGGAGGCGTTTTGCTTCTGCAACAATTCGGCCGTCTTCCTGAGCCAAGCACAGCGATGTCCGGTAATTGCTCGTATCAATGCCCAACATTACCTTACTCATGCTTGTATCTCCTGCCTGTTATGCCTTTTGCGTTTCACGGGATTGCAAGAAGCTCGCCAATACACCGTTGATATAGCGATAGGAGGCATCGTCACTGAACAGCTTCGCGATTTCGATCGCTTCGTTCATGACTACCTTGTCAGGCGTATCCGCTTCAAACATGATCTCATAAAAAGCAAGGCGCAAAATGGCGCGGTCAACGTTGGCAATACGCTCCAGCTGCCAGCCGCGCAAATACTTTTTGATTTCTGCATCGATGTCCGCCATGTTGGTCAAAACTCCATCGAGCAAGTAGCGCAAATACTGCGCGTTTTCCTCGGATTCTTCCATGACCAGATCGATTGCTTCTTTTACTGGCACCTCGGCCATATCGATCTGAAACAAGCATTGGACTGCTTTTTCTCGTGCTGTTCTTCGCTTCATACCATTCACCTACTAATTAAAGTCAGCAGGGGAGTTTTCCCCTCGTTCTTGTTACCGAAACTTGCCAGGCAGAATCCGATCCAGTATTTCGCGCAAGTCTTCCTTATGGTCAAGCTTGCGACCGATGTAATAGCCGGTTCCGACAAACACAACAAAGACCAGTGTATCCCAAAATCCGACGAGAAGGTAGATGATGCCGAAAAAAAGTCCGGCAGAAATCCCCATTAGCTTCCCCTTGTGTTCCCACATTAACTCCCATTTCATGGACTTCACCTTCTATTCTACCCGCTTGCGAGCCGCGTAGTTTTCTTGCTGAGCCACTTCCGTCACCACAACCGCTACTTCGGAAATCACGACACCAGCAATTCCTTCGACCTGCTCTTTCACATCCGCTTGCAGCTTTTGCGTCAACTCCGGCAAAGGTGTCTCGCCATCCACAGAAACACGCAGGGTAATGATGTTCCCGCTTTCCAGCGCTTTGACTGTCGTCTTCATGTCGCGCACGCCTTTTACACGTCGGGCAGCGCGCTCCGCAATCGTTTGGATCGTCTGAATCGTAATGTTGACTTCGCCCAAATCACTGCGCTGGCGAATGCCGCGATCCACTTTTGGCTTGTTGGAACGAAACGAGCTGAAAAAGAAGCGAAGGCTCACAATGAGGAAAATAATCGCGACGATGAGATACGTAATGTTCGTACCCTCAAGCATTTGATCCACATAAGGCTCAAAATAAGCAGATGAGACCAATCCGCTGGTGGCCGCAATCGCGATGCAGGACAAAACGATCAGCGCAAAGCTGTAAATCGTCAAAATAAAGCGGTCAAACAAGTTCACATGCATCTCTCCTTTACGCCATGTTTGAAAGGAGACAAACAAGGCTCAATCAAAGGCTAACGCTTCGCCATGAGCCAAGGCTTGGCGAAACAACTGATTGGAATGAGGAAAATGCCCCCTGTGAAAAGGGGGCATCCATCCGGTGCTGCTTAGCGCACACGCTGGTAATCTTCGACTACAGGCGCCGCCGGTGCTTTTTCTTCGGCTTTCAGCTCTACATCGACGATATGTACGTTTACTTCCACAACAGAAAGTCCGGTCATTCCTTCGATTCCATTGCGCACACTATCTTGAATATTACGAGCGACGTCTGGAATGCGGTGTCCGTATTTGACAATGATGGAAACATCCACTGCCGCTTCGCGGGAGCCAACCTCCACACGAACGCCGCGAGCTATATTTTTACGGCCCAATCTTTCAGCAATCTCCCCTACGAAACCGCCGCTCATTTGCGCTACGCCTTCAACCTCGGACGCAGCCATGCCGGCGATCACTTCCAGTACCTCGGGAGCGATCTGGACTTTACCAAGCTCTGTTCTATCTAAATCCGGAGTAAACTCTTCCATGCTTCGCACCTCCCTTTAGATTTGTAATTCATTATACCAAGCGCACCGTTTTTTTACAAATCAGCCCTGTTTATTCTTCGTCCAGGTTCAATTCGTAGGTTTCCAGGAACTTGGTGTCAAAATGACCGCTTACGAACACTTCATGCTCCAGCACTTTTTGATGGAACGGGATCGTCGTGGTGATGCCATCGATGACAAATTCGCCGAGCGCACGCTTCATGCGTTCGATTGCCTCGTTGCGATCCTTGCCCCAAACGATCAGCTTGGCGATCATGGAATCGTAGTACGGCGGGATGGAATAGCCTGCGTACGCAGCACTGTCCACACGCACACCGAAGCCGCCTGGTGGCAAGTACTCGGTGATGCGTCCAGGTGACGGCATGAAGTTTTTCGCAGGATTCTCTGCGTTGATCCGGCATTCGATCGCCCAGCCGTCAAGCTTGATGTCTTCCTGGCTGAAAGACAGCGGTTGGCCAGCTGCGACCGTCAGCTGTTCCTTGATCAGATCATAGCCAGTAACCAGCTCGGTCACCGGATGCTCTACCTGAATCCGCGTGTTCATTTCCATGAAGTAAAATTGTCCGTGCTTGTCCAGCAAAAACTCGACTGTGCCCGCTCCGTGGTAAGCTACCGCCTTGGCAGCAGCAACGGCTGCCTCGCCCATTTGCTTGCGTGTTTCTTCGCTCAAGGCAGGCGATGGAGCTTCCTCGATCAGCTTTTGGTGGCGGCGTTGGATGGAGCAGTCGCGCTCGCCCAGATAAACCGCGTTGCCATGCTTGTCGGCCATGATCTGGATTTCCACGTGACGCGGGCCTTCCACGAATTTTTCCAGGTAGACGCCCGGGTTGCCGAAAGCGGTTTTCGCTTCGTTTTGCGCCTGACGGATCGCCTTTTCCAAATCTTCGTCGTCGACTGCCACGCGCATGCCGCGTCCGCCGCCGCCCGCAGTAGCCTTGACCATTACCGGATAGCCGATCTCATTCGCTGTCACGACGGCGCTTTCCACATCTTCGATCAGCCCTTCTGTTCCCGGAACAGTCGGCACTCCAGCTGCTTTCATCGTATCTTTTGCGGTGGACTTGTCCCCCATTTTTACGATGGCTTCCGGATCCGGACCGATAAACGTGATGTTGCATGCCGTGCAAATCTCCGCAAAGTCGGCGTTCTCAGCCAAAAATCCATAGCCTGGATGGATGGCGTCTGCCCCTACCTTGGTCGCGACACTCATGATGTTTGCTATGTTCAGGTAGCTTTCCTTGGATGCTTTTGGACCAATACAGTAAGCTTCGTCGGCCATTTTCACATGAAGCGCTTCACGATCCGCTTCGGAGTAGACAGCGACCGTACGAATGCCCAGCTCGCGGCATGCCCGGATGATCCGTACAGCAATCTCCCCGCGATTGGCAATCAATACTTTTTGAAACATTTCGCTCTCCCCCACCTTATTCTGGCTTCACCAAAAACAGCGCTTGACCGTACTCAACGAGCTGGCCGTCTTCCACCAGCACTTTGACGATCTCGCCGCTTACTTCTGCTTCGATTTCGTTGAACAGCTTCATCGCTTCCACGATGCAGACCACTTTGCTCGCATTCACTTTGTCGCCCGCTTGGACGTAAGGAGGCTTGCCTGGTTCCGGAGCGCTGTAGAACGTTCCAACCATCGGGGAAACGATCTTGTGCAGGTTCGCATCGTCAAGAGCCGGAGCGCTTGCAGCTGCCTTAGGCGCTTCCACGGCAACAGGAGCTGCTTGTACAGCTGCTGGGGCTGCCGCTTGCACTGGCGCAGCAGGAGCCGCTACCTGGGCTTGTACGACAGGCTGAGTCACTACTACTGTCTCTGTACCACTGGATTTTCGCAGGGTCACTTTTGCCCCTTCTGTCTCCAGCTTAAATTCATTAATGGAAGATTGATCAATCAGCTTAATAATTTCTCGGATTTCATGAATTTTCATGACGAAAAAGCACTCCTTCGTTTGTTTCAATAGAGGATCGGGGAGTCCCATATGTATCCTTTTTGGCAAACCATAAATCCATGGTAGCCTGTTGCCCATATCACGTCAAGAAAGGATTTCCCCGCTTCCTGCCAAGAAGAAGCGAGAAAATCCTTACCATCATGCCCACTTACGGCACCCGTTATAACGCGAAGGTCAGCTTGCCTTCGCCATTCAGGACGTCTGGAACTGGACCTGGATGTTCGTTGCCGGGAGATTCAATTGCTGCTTGACTTGCGCAATAATTTCCACCACTTCGTTTGCGCTCAGTTTGTCTTTTTGCACGATGACAGTCGCTTTGTCGTTCTGGACGAGGACGACCGCGTCCTTGTAGCCGCTCGCTTTGAGCATCTCTTCGACGTTCATCGTGGCCGTCTCCAGCGTGGACAGCTCATCGTACTTGGCTTTCGCTTCGGCTACCGCCTGGGGCGTTGCTTCGGAATTGTTCATGATCGCCAGCTGCTCGTCTTTTTGCTGCGCGGTTTGCGCTTCCCGGTTCAGCTTGAAGCCCTGGAACACTTCGCTTGCTGTATCCGCTACGGGGAGCACGGCATTGCCGGAAGTTTGCTTCGCTTCTTCAGGCGCCGGTGTTTGTGCGGTCGGAGTGGCCGGAGCCGTCGTTGTTTCCTGCTTGCCGTTTTTAGCGTCAACGGCGGCAGCGCCAGGAGCTTGCTCGACTTGCTTGGTTTCTACTTCCACGCCGGAGATTTGCTCCTGCTTCTGGACGGCCTGCTCTTGTCCGGAGGTCGGAACCTGTTCCTGCGGCCCCTTCACCAGGTAGTACCCGGAGAGTACAACCATGACAGCCAGCATTGTCAACAACCACACTGTTTGCTTGCGCAGAATCATTTGTCATTACCTCCTACCCTTTTTTGGGCAAAATGGATATTTTGTAAGCGGGAACATCCAAAACTTTTTGGACAGCTTCGGTGATCCATGCTTTCACCTGGATGTTGTCGGCCCCTTTGGCCACTACGAGCACTCCCCGGACGCGCGGCTTCAACGTCTTGACGACGACGGGCTGGTCTTGCTTGCCGCCTTGGACGATCACGACCTGTGCATCGCGCGATTGGTCACTCTGATTCCGGGTTGCCTTTTCCTTGTCCATCTCCTGGTTCACGGAAGAGCGGACATTGGTGTTTTTTTCCACGACAATCTCTGGCGTCGATTCCAGATTGACCATGACTTCGACCTCTCCCACGCCGACTACATTCGCGAGGATTTCCCGAAGCTGGGTTTCGTAGATGTTTTCATATTCGGCGATAATGTCCGGTGCGGGTGAACCGCCCAGCGCCGGAGCTGATCCGTCGCCTGTTGGCTGCGGCGACGTCTCGCCAGGGTTGATCGAGAACCCGAGAGGCTGATCTTTTTCGACTTTCAGAAAATCTGTCAAGATCATGACAGCAATCCCGATTCCAAGTACGACGATAAAATAGTGCAATGGCTTGAGCTTTTTGTTGCTGCCGTTTCCTTCCCACAATTTTTTCAGCTTTTCCAGCATGTTGCTCACCTCGCTTGTGTCGACAGCGTGATTACTGCTTTTCGTTTTCCCGGGTCTCGTCCTTGATGATCACCTGTTCTTTGGATAGCCCCCACTGTTCTGCGAGGTCGCTGGCCATTTTGCTCGCCAGCGGGTTCGCTTCCGGGGCTGAAACAGCCACTTCTTGCTGTTCTTGCGGCGGCTCCCCGACTGTGACTTGTACCGGAGCAATCGGTGTAATCGGCTTGACCGGCTGGACTTGCTGCGGGTCGTTGCTGTTTTTGCCGCTGTCAGCTTCGCCAATCACCAACTCCATCCGGGACAAGGTCGGCTCGCCTTGCTTCTTCTGGTCGATCACAACCTCGACATCGACAACTTCCACGCCGTAATCGGCTTTGATTCTCGCCTTTACAGCAGATGCCACCTGTGCCTGCACATAAGCTGTCATCTGTTCGTTTTGTTGACCAAGCAGCTTGTCAGTCATTTTCTTCCATTCGAAAGCGGCTGGCTTGTTCAAATTTTGCTGGTAGCGATCAAGTCTAAGGGCGAGATCGTCCTGCGACAGACTGAACAGGCTGAACACCGGGGAGATGATCGTCAAAAGCAAGATCAGACCCATCACCATTTTGACGTAGCGCTGCAAGGTCGTATTGGGCAGGATCAGATCGAGAAAAGCGGCCAAAAGAACGAGCAGGATGATTTTTTTGAGCCAGAGTGTTAACCATGTCATGTCATCACCTACCGGACCATCATGGAGATGTTGCCTGCCGCAATAATGATGGTAATCGCCAGAAAGAACATCAATCCCACTGTCGCAAGTGCGGCGAAGACGAACAGGAGGCTTTTGCCAATCGTGCCGAGCGCACTGATGATCGGACTGTTCCCCAGCGGTTGCAGCACAGCCGATGACAAATTGTAGATCAGGGCCAAAACCAGTATCTTGAGAGCCGGGAAAGCGCACAAGATGATGAGAATGACGACTCCAGCCAAGCCGACTGCGTTTTTGACCAGAAGCGAAGCGTTCAGAACCGTATCGGCCGCATCGGAAAACATTCGGCCGACGATCGGGATGAAGTTGCCTGTAATGTACTTCGCCGTCCGCAGCGTGACGCCGTCAGCCACAGCCGAGGTCGCCCCCTGAATGGAGATGACCGCCAGAAAAATCGTCAGGAAGGAGCCGAGCACCCCCATGGCGATGTTTCGCAGCAAGGTGGCGAGCTGGGTGACCTTGTACCGTTCGGAAAACAGGCTGACGATCGAGAGCATCGCGGACAGAAACAGGAGCGGAAAGACGACGTACGTGATCATCATGCCGCTGATGTTGATCATGAAAATGATCAGCGGATGAAACATGGTGGCCGTCGCCAGGTTCCCGACCGAAGCCAGCAAGGCAATCACGAGCGGAATCATCGCGAGCATGAAATCAGACATGCTGTTGATCGCGTCTTTGGCATATGTGATCGCGACGTGAAAGCTGTTGATCGCGAGCACCATCAGGACGAGGTAAGCGATCGAGTAGGCGACGGTGGATACGGCGTTGCGCTCGAAGGCGTTTTGCATCGTCTCCAAAATCATGGCAAAAACCGTGATGATAATGATCGAGCTGAGCAGCTTGCCGTTCATCAAAATTTCGTGAAAGACGAATTTGCCCATCCCTTTTAACACACTCGATAGCGTCAGTTCCTCTTGCTGCATCAAAATCTGGATGAAGCCTTGCGATTTCAAATCGGGCAAATAGCCTTTATACTCGCGCTGAAGCTGTTGCCAATATTGCTCGACACGCTCCAGCTGCAAGTGATCCACTTGCTCCTCGACAATCTGGTTGATCGGGTTGGCTGTGGTTGCTCCGGCAGCATGGACCGTGCCAGGACCAGGCGACAGATAGACGAAAAGGATGAGCCACAACAGGATCAGTTTGCCAGTTTGCGCCACAGACACCCCTCCTCTCTCACGCCGGCAGCAAGTCGATCACTGTTTCGATAATGATTTGGATAATCGGTACCGCCATGACCAGAATCAGCACTTTTCCCGCCAGCTCGATCTTGGAGGCAATCGCCCCCTGTCCAGCGTCACGGGTCATTTGCGCCCCAAATTCGGCAATGTAGGCAATTCCGATGATTTTTAATATCGTTTCCAGAAACACCAGGTTCAGATCTGCCTGAACGGCCAGCTTTTCCAGAATGCGAATGACTTCGGCAATTTTGCCTACGAGAAAGTAAAAGATGATGACACCGCTCGCAATCGCCAACAAGAAAGCGAACATCGGCTTTTGCTCTTTGATCACCAAGGCAAGAATGGTAGCGACCAATCCGAGTCCAACGATTTGTACGATTTCCATCGAAAAGCCCCTCCTCAGTTGAACAGGAAGACGCGTTTCACCTCAGAGAACAGGTCGCCGAGGTAGTGGGACACCATGTACAGGACGATGATGAATCCGACCAGTGTCGCCCAGTGCGCAATATCTTCCTTTCCCGCCTGTTTGAGGACCGTGTGCAAGATCGCTGTGATGAACCCTACCGCTCCGATCTGGAAAACAGGTGTCAAATCAAAATCCACTGTGAACACCTCGCCTTTAGAACATCAGGATGACGACCAGAAGACCACCCAGAAAACCGAGACTTTTGTACATGCGCTCGTATTTTGCCTGCTCGGCGCGCGCTTCTTCCTCAAGCCCCCTAAGATGGGTAACTGCCAGGCGCAAATGCTTCTGCTGGTCTTCCCGGTCGGATGATCCGAGAACCTGCCCCAGACTCGCCAGCACTTCTCGCTCTTGTCTGCGCAATGCGGTTTGTGCCCAGTACTTCCCCATTGCCTGCTGCAAGGAATCTTCTGCCGATGGCGCCTTTTCGCTGACTAGAAGCTCTGCTGCGTAAAGAAACAGCCTGCCCACTTCCTCGGAAACCCGGCGACCGACTTTGACAAAAGCGCGATGCAGCGGCGTCATGCCGTATACGATCTCGGTCTCCAGCATTTGCAGGGCGACCAAAAGCGCGCGAAGCTGCACGGGACGATAGGCGTAATACCTGCCGATCTGCCAGCCGACCATGGAGGCCGAGAACAGGATGAGCACCGCGCCAATCAGCTTGACCATGCAACCTTCTCCTTTTCCAGCGGCTTCATGCTTCGGTCGTAGATCGCCTGGATCGTGCCTACGCCTTTCGTTCGGCTGAGGACGATATAGCGGGAAAACACGCCGTGCCGGACGAGGTTGCCGAGCATCGGGCGACGAGCGACTTCATTGAGATCAGCGCCATGAGCCGAGCAGATGACTGCGACTCCTGCGTGAATCGCTTCCCATACGGCATCCCCGTCCTCCGCACGCCCCACCTCGTCCACAATCAGCACATCAGGAGACATGGAGCGGATCAGCATCATCATTCCTGCTGCTTTCGGGCATGCATCCAGTACATCTGTGCGCGGGCCGACGTCTCTTTGCGGCACGCCCTCCAGGCAGCCTGCCAGCTCGGAACGCTCGTCCACGATCCCGACTTTGCGACTGGAAGACCACTCGCTGCCGTAGCTGAGGGAGCGGGCCATGTCGCGCAAAAGAGTCGTTTTCCCGCATTGCGGCGGAGAAATCACCAGTGTGCTCAGTACGTTGCCGCCTTCAAACAAGTAGGGCATCACTTTTTGCGCCGCCCCTTTTTTCTCCCGGGCGATCCGGATGTTGAAGCTGGTAATGTCCCGGATGCCTTTGACATCGCCTTTTTCCAGCACCACTTTGCCCGCGATGCCGATGCGATGACCGCCCATCACCGTAATGTAGCCTCGCTTCAGCTCCTCCTCCAGCGCGTACAAAGAATGCTGGCTTACCTGACTCAGCAGCTTGACTGCCTGATCTGCGGAAAAAATCCAGCCTTTACTCGCAGTGGAGGTAAGCTGACCTGCTTGCGTCACGTAGCTGGATTGCTGACCGAATCGTACTTCCAGCGGCTGATTTTGCCGAAGCCGTATCTCTTCCAGATGCTCTTTGACCGCGGAGGGAAGAGCAGTCAAAATCGCGCGAATGGCTTCTGGCAAAATCGCCATGATCTCTCTCACATCTGGTACCCTCCTTTTTGTGGCTGACTCTCGTTTGTCCACATTGACTTACCTCCATCCTATGCGCGGCTGGACGAGGTTTATGCTAAAAAGTAGCCGGAGATAGAAAAAGCTTGCCCCTGCGCTTTCGTGGCGCGCTGGGACAAGCTGTGAGCCTGCTCTATTACGTCGGATTGACCGGCTGATAGTCACGCTGGGCCGAAGCCGACTCGATGACGTAATGACTGTAGCCGTCGTCATCGGTACCTTCTCGCAAGTGAATCTCTTTCTGGCAGTGCGGGCAGGAAAAATCGTAGCCCGTCGCCAAGTGCGTATCGTCATCCGACTCGTACAACGCAGCATCTTCATCGTCGTCGAGATCATAGTAGGTGGCGTAGTCGACATCGTCGTCATCCTCTATCGTTTCGTACAACGCCTCGTCATCCTCGAAAAGATAGAGTTCCACGTCTTCGAGGTCTTCGTCCAGCGCTTCTACATAATCCTCCGCCTCTTCCACGCGGGCGTGCAGCTCGCGAAACTGGGCGTACACCTCGTCCATGATCTCGATCATTTCAGTCATAATTTTGCCTTCTGCACTCTTTTCGCCCACATCCAGGCCATCTGCCAGCCCGCGCAAATAGGCGATTCGGTTCGCCATCGTTTCAAGCATGCCAATCCCTCCCATTCGTCTCTTGCACTAGCATTCCCAGATGAGGCGCTCATTACCAATGGAAGGAATTGGACATCACTTGCGCACTCCGATCAAAATGCAGGAGATACCGAGCAAAATCCAGGCGATTTTCGCAAAGCTGACCCGATCAGACATGCCGAGCAGGCCGATCGTCGTCGTGGTAATCAAAATCACAGGCCCTACGATCGCCAAGCCCGAATTTATGAGCAGTGCCTTTTCCACCTGATTGACCTTCAAAATGAGCAAGGCAGCCACAATCTCGATGCTGCCTGACAAGATCCGCAGCGCAGCCATCCCCATAATCGCTTTTTCCCACATACCGTCTCGTCCTCCCCTCCGTTCACTCTATGCCTGTACCCGTTCGTTTCAGCACTCGTGTGGGCAATCGCCTACTGCCTTTCTTCTTCACTCCTCCTCCACGGTGGGCATACACTGAACCATACGCCTAGAAGAAATGAGGAACTTGCATGGTAGACTGTGAGCATCCGTTTATGCCCGCGAGCTGGGCGAATCCGTTCGGGCACAAGCGAGCGAAGCCCCGCCAAAAGGGGTTGACCATGGTAATTGACAAAGGGCTGGGGCTGACCGCTTACTGCGATCTGCTGGAACTGGCTTCTCCTTATATCGATATATACAAACTCGGCTTTGGCACAACGGCCCTGTATCCGCCGAACGTGTTGCAGCAAAAGCTTTCCAGGGCAACCGCCTTGGGCTTGCACATCATGCCAGGCGGAACTTTTTTTGAGATTGCCATTCAGCAGAGCACGATCAAGGCGTACATGCAACAAATCCGTTCGCTCGGATTTTCAGCGGTTGAGATTTCAGACGGGACGTTCCCGCTATCGTTTGAGCAGCGCAGAGAAGCGATTGAACGGGCCGTAGACGCAGGACTTGTCGTGTATACGGAGGTAGGAAAAAAGTCGGCAGGCTATCGCGCCGAGCGCAACGAGCTTTTGGAGACACTCGCCTTTGACTTGCAGGCAGGCGCCAGCCACGTCATCGTCGAAGCACGCGAAAGCGGAACGGTCGGCGTCTTTGACGGAAACGGCAAGATCGAACAGTCATTCATTCTGGATGTCGTCCGTGCCGCCAAAGCAAACGCGGAGCGGCTCGTTTGGGAAGCGCCGCAAAAAGACCAGCAAGTGTGCCTGATTCAGTCTCTCGGTGTCGATGTCAATCTCGGCAACATCGCCTGCACGGACGTCTTGTCGGTCGAGACGCTCCGCCGCGGACTTCGCGGAGACACCGCCCTGATGCTTGCGGAAGGGAGGTCTGCTCCGTGCGAATAGAGGTCGTGCCCACGGTCGAGGAAATTCGCTTTGACCAAATCAGCAATCATGTTGTGATTGTGATCGATGTTTTGCGCGCATCCAGTACGATTGTCACCGCGCTGGGCAACGGCTTTGTCTGCGTCGTTCCCGTTGAAACGATCGGGCAAGCGAACTCGCTCAGAGCCGCTGACTGCATCCTGGCTGGCGAGCGACATTGCCGCAAAATACCCGACTTTGATTGCAACAACTCCCCGACGGAAATCTCCGCGGCCAAAAATCCGGGCAAACGACTGATCCTCACGACGACGAACGGCACTCGCGCCATTCAGAAGGCGGAGCGAGCCTCCGCGCTGCTCGTCGGCTGCTTTTTGAACGCGACGGCCTGCATTCGCCACGCGCTCACGTATCATCTCGATGTGACACTTTACTGCGCAGGGACGCGTTCTGAATTTGCCCTGGAAGATGGACTCGCGGCAGGGCTGATGATCGTCCAGGCGCAAAAAGCTTTGGCCCACCTGCAGATTTGCGATCTCGGCGAAGCGTTGAAAGCAAGCTATTTATACTATGCAGATAAGCTTGGCGAACAAATGCTGCAAACTACCACGGGCAAGCGCCTCGTTTCGCACCATTTTGCCGACGACTTGCGTTTTTGCGCACAGGTTGACCGCTACACGCTCGTGCCCTACGTCAAGGACAAACGCATACTCCCACACCTTGTCTCATAGAGTGAAAGGAGAACAGGGACAGGGGTTTTGATGCCAATGATGATGTCTGGAGAAGTGATGCTCGTCATCCTGATCGTCATAGGACTGATTGGCCGTTCACCGATAATCGCGACGGCGGCCAGCATTCTTTTGGTGCTGAAGCTGACGGCCTTGGAACGCTTTTTCCCCACGGTCGAACGCCGAGGTCTGGAGCTTGGCCTGCTTTTTTTGACGATATCCGTACTGGTGCCGTTTGCCAGTGAGAAAATATCGTGGAAAGACGTCACGCCGCTGTTCACTACGGTCGTGGGCCTTACAGCGCTGGCTGGCGGCGCGATTGCGACGTGGATGAACGGCAAGGGACTGGATTTGCTCCGGGCTGAGCCGCATATGATCGTCGGACTGGTGATCGGGTCGATCATTGGTATTGTGTTTTTCCGCGGCATCCCCGTCGGCCCGCTGATGGCTGCCGGGATTACTGCCTTTGTGTTAAAGCTGTGGGAGTGGTTCGGAGGGCGCTGGCCCCACTGAGCAGCAAGGCCAAAAAACAGCAGATCGCTGAAATCCCCTTTTCGCTTTCGGAAAAGCGGGATTTTTTTTGTGGCAACGCCGAGACTCATGCGCAACTAAAAAAAGCTGCACCCGGGAGGGCACAGCTTTTTCCATGACGATCTTGCAAGTTACGCGCGGGAAACGTAAGCTTCCGAACGCGTATCGATGATCAAACGCTCGCCTTCTTCTACGAAGAGAGGAACGTTTACCACGAAGCCAGTTTCCAGCGTTGCTTTTTTCGTAACGTTGGAAGCGGTATCGCCTTTAACGCCTGGCTCACATTCAGTAACAACCAGCTCAACTGTGTTTGGCAGTTGGATTCCGATTGTTTCACCGTTGTACTGCATGATTTGCACGTTCATGTTTTCCTTCAAGAAACGCAGCTCGCGCTCGATTTGTTTGCGAGTGAACGTCAATTGCTCATACGTTTCGGTGTTCATGAAAGTGTAATCGTCACCGCTCGCATACAGATACTGCATGGTGCTGGATTCGATGCGGGCAGGGTTTACTTTTTCGCCGCCGCGGAAAGTCATTTCTGTCGTGTTGCCATTGCGCAGGTTGCGCAGTTTGGAGCGTACGAAAGCCGCACCTTTTCCTGGTTTTACGTGTTGGAACTCAAGCACGGTGTAAATGTTGCCGTCCACTTCGATCGTCAAACCGGTCCGAAAGTCGTTTACAGAGATCATCGTTGTCCTCCCAAATCAATCAATAACGTAGATTAGTATAAATTACACGGGCAAAATGAGCAACTCTTTCGTAGACTTGTTGAGGTTCTCATGCCCATCCGCCGTGATCAGAACGTCGTCCTCGATTCGCACTCCGCCGAGTCCAGTCACATAAATACCCGGTTCCATCGTGACAAGCATGCCTGGCTCCAGAACGAAGGTGCTCACGGTAGACAAGCCCGGCAGTTCGTGCACCTCGATGCCCAGACCGTGACCCGCGCTGTGTCCGTAGGCATCGCCATAGCCAGCCGCTGCAATCAGGTCACGCGTAGCGGCGTCTGCCGCCTTTGCTGTCACTCCCGGTTTCAGGGCTTCCAGTCCGGCCAGTTGTGCGCGCAAGACGATATCGTAAATCTCTTTCATTTTGGCGCTAGGTTCGCCGACAGCAAGCGTGCGGGTAATGTCGGAGTTGTAGCCTTTGTACGCTGCGCCGAAGTCGAGCGTAACCATTTCTCCGGCCTCGATCACTTTTTCCGAAGCTCGTCCATGCGGCAATGCTCCGCGCACGCCGGATGCAACGATCATGTCGAACGCAGACCCTGTCGCCCCTTGTTTGCGCATGAAATATTCCAATTCCAAAGCAACGTCTACTTCGCGTACGCCAGGACGGATATATCCTTGAATATGCGCAAAAGCCGCCTCCGCAATTCCCACTGCTTCACGGATGATGACCATTTCCGACTCTTCTTTGAACATGCGAATTTTTTCCAGCAGTCCGCTCGTTGGAACCAGCTCTACCCCGGCAAAGCCTTTGCTCCACTCCTGATATGTACCAAAGGAAACGCTGCTTTCAAAAGCGAGACGCTTGATGCCTTTTTCCTGTAGCAGCTTGCCAATCGCTTCGACCGCTTTTCGCTCGTTGTTGACGACAGTGAAATCAGGTGCCTGCTCCTCTGCCTGTTCGACATAGCGGAAATCCGTAACCAAAAAGGCTTCGGTTTCCGTGACGATCACCCAGCCGGTGGAGCCAGTGAAACCGCTCAGATAAAAGCGATTTTCCGATTTTTCCGTGATGAAAGCATTCGCCCCTACTTGGGAGAGCGCTTCACGCAATTTGTCCAAACGTTGTTTCATGACAACCAGTTCCCCTTTCGCTTTGCCAAACCGTTATTTGTTCTCGATTTTGCGGACGAGCGCCCGCAGCGCCCATTCGTATCCGTCCATGCCCAAACCGACTACTTGCCCAATCGTAACGGGTGCAATCACGGAATGGTGACGAAATTCCTCGCGCGTATGAATGTTGGAAATATGTATTTCAATGGTCGGGATTGCCACGCCTGCCAGAGCATCGCGGATCGCATAGCTGTAGTGCGTGAAAGCGCCGGGATTGATCAAAATGCCGTCGTGTACGCCTCTCGCCTGATGAATCGCGTCGATCAGAGCGCCCTCGTGATTGGACTGGAAATGTTCAAGCTTGCCCCCCAGCTCATCCATGACAGAAGTCAGCTTCGCGACGAGATCTTCCAGCGTTTCCCTTCCGTATACGTCAGGCTCCCTCGTTCCCAGCAAGTTGAGATTGGGGCCATTCAAAAGCAAAACGGAAGCCATTGTCTTCCCTCCCCGTCTGTTTTCGCAAAAAGTTTTTTTACTAATGAAACATTTTACCACAAGCCTCTCCTTGTACAACAGTAGGCGACAAAAATCGGCCAACATTTCGAATCTTGCAAACGGCAGATGCAGAGGGGACAACCCGGTCCCCTATCGCTCTTTGTCTTTGCCGCCCCACTGCTCTTCGTCGGATTGTTCCAGAACAAGCGTCATGCCAATGAACAATCCATAGGACAAGTACCAGGCTCCTTCTGTACTGAGCGTGCCTACTTCCCAATTCCCGATGCGAAAGAAGAATCCTGCAATCGCAAGCAAAATCGCACCGTAGAGCAGGCCGATCCACCATGCTCGCATCTGGCCGAACAAGAGGGAGAACAAAAAGCTTGCCAGGATCGTCTCCACGAACAGAACAATCGCTCCCAAGGAGTTGCCCATCAGGCTATTCTCCTCGTATCCGCTGAGCAAAGGCCGGGCAAAAGCACCCAGTCCGTACGGAGTCAAATTCAAAAAGTGGGCGAGCATGCGGATCACCCCCCACAAAATCGTGCCCCAAAAAGCAAGCTCGACGATTTTGCTGACGGAAGCCGCCTTTCGCTCCGCCGTTCCCCGCTCTCTCGGCTTGCCCAACAGCTCTTTGTTTCTTCGCGTGGCTTTGCCTGCTACCATACCTATCACCTCACAGATAGTATGTGCTGTTCCCATGTTTTTCACTAACTGTTTACATTTCTTGGCACAGCATGAACTCCTTGTAGCTTCAAGGCTCGCTTTCCGTTAAAATGGAGGGTAAGGAAGGTGATAGTGTGGCTCAACAAAACGTACCCAGCTACGGCGGTCAGGCCGTCATCGAAGGTGTTATGTTCGGCGGCAAATCGATGACTGTAACAGCTGTTCGCAAAAAAAATCATGAAATTGAGTATTTTGAAGCACCGCGTACGGAATATAAATGGATTACCCCACTGAAAAAAATTCCGTTCATTCGCGGGCTGGTCGGCCTGATCGAAGCCAGCGCCAACGGGGCCAAACATCTGAACTTCGCCTCGGAGCGGTTCAACATGGAATCCGGCGAAGAAGTCAGTGAAGGTCCTTCCAAGCTGACGATGATTCTGGGGGTCGCCCTGGTCGGTGTACTCTCTTTCTTGTTCGGTAAATTTGTGTTTACCCTCGTTCCCGTATTTCTCGCCGATTTTCTCCTGGGAAAATGGGTGCCGGATGGGGTGCCCCAAACTTTGGCGGAAGGCGGCTTCAAAATCATTTTGCTGCTCGGCTACATCACAGCCATCGCGAAGGCTCCCCTGATCAAAAGGCTCTTTCAATATCACGGAGCGGAGCATAAAGTGATTAACGCCTTCGAAGCCGGGGTAGAATTAACAGTAGCCAATGTGCAAAAATTTTCCACCTTGCATTATCGTTGCGGTAGCAGTTTTCTCATTTTCACCGTGTTTGTCGGCGTTGTGATCTACTCCCTGTTCAGCTACGACTCCTTGACCGAGCGTGTTGTGCAGCGGATCGTCCTGTTGCCGCTGGTCATCGGGGTCTCCTATGAAGTCTTGCAATGGACAAACAAGCTCCGTGATACTCCTGTGTTACGCTACCTTGGCTATCCAGGTCTCTGGCTGCAAAAAATCACAACGCGTGAACCGGATGACAGCCAGGTCGAAGTAGCCATCGCTTCTTTCCAGAAGATGCGGGAGCTGGACCTTCAGCATGTTCAAGGGAAAATGGCTACGACCGGATAACGTGAGGCATTCTTATTCCCATTGAGGTGAGGCCTATGTTACGTCGCATACCACCCGTGATTTTGATTATTGTGCTGCTCGCCATTTACGGATTTTTATTGACGCTCATCAGTGATCCGATCAATACGCTGATCATCCTGGGATTGTCTGTGGCGCTGTTTTTGATCGTACGCAACTATTTGCGCACGGGCTCCTTTTTTTCGAAAAGTCCTGGACCTGGCAAGCCAAAGCAACAAAAGGTGAAACCAAAACCTCCGGTGATGCGACAAGCGCACAAAAAGCAACCGACGGCCTCCAGAAAAGATCACCCGTTCCGCGTGATCGATGGCAACAAAGGCAAAACAAAAGAAAAGCAGAACGAGAACTCGCCAAACAATATGTCCCATTAAAAGAAAAACAGGTCGCCGTTGCTGGCAACCTGTTTTTTCGTTTTGCTCCTCTTCGCTACACCAGATGCTTGGGAGAGGAAATGCGGAATACTTTGACATATTCTTCGAAGTCCCAGCGCTGCAAAAACTGTTGGGCTGCGGCTTCCCCGGACGCGTACAGCTTCTCCCGCATTTCCTTGGAAAGCTGAAACTGTGTCGTCCGAACGCCGAGCGTATGAATGAAAACGGTCCGTACCGCCTGTGCTTTTTCGACGTAAAGCCTGTCATGGGCGTCGAGCATCGTGGCAAGCAAGCCGCGCGAAAACGAAAACAGCCCGGTAATTTTTTTCGTCTCCCGCTTGCTCTGATCGTCGGAAAGCCGAAAGCCGATGGTCGGCCATTGCGGTATCCCGGGGACGTCAAACAGCCAGATCGGATAATTGCTCAGCAAAGCTCCGTCGACAATATAGTGGGTGTCGTTGCCGCTTTTCAGTTGGGCAGGCTGAAAGAAAAAAGGAATCGAGGAAGACATGCGGACTGCTCTTGCCACAGAAAAGCTGTCCGGGTCAATCCCGTAGCGAGTAAGGTCGTCAGGCAGCACCGTCATTTTCCCCGAGGTCACGTCAGAAGCGACGATTTTCAGCCTGCCCGGAGCCAAATCGCCAAATGTACGCACATTTTTGCGCCTTAGCAAGTCTTCAATGAACAGCTCCATTCTGTCCGCGCGATAGACGCCTTCCCGCACGATCAGTTCGTGGATCGGCCCGATGAGCGGCAATCTGCCAATCCCCGCCCGATGCAAAAAGTGCAGATAGTCCAGCTCGTCAAAAATCGGCTTCAGCTCATGGCTCGTATACCCTGCACTGAGCAGAGCGGCTACGATCGAGCCTGCCGAAGTGCCCGCCAGCTTTTCCCACGTATAGCCGTTTTCCTCCATGACCCGCAAGGCTCCGATAAAAGCGATTCCCTTCACACCACCGCCTTCAAAAACCGCGTCCGCTTTCACCCTGTCGCCCCCCTTCACTAAAATATAAGGCGACAGCTTTTCCCATACGATTAAAAAACGTCATTTTCACCAAAAAAGAAAAGCACAAGCCATGTCAGCCTGCGCTCTTTGGATACCTATTCTTCTTTTTGCTCATCTTCCAACCGGATGCGCCGGAGATCCTCCATCCGGCTCGGTTCTTGTTGAAAATATTGAACAAGATATTCCAAACATGTAATCGATTCCCAGCTCAAATGATGTTCGATTCCCTCGACATCTTGATAAATATGTTCTTCGTCAACGCCGATGACCCGCATGAACTCTTCCAGCAGGCTGTGGCGATCCACCAAACGCTTCCCGATCTTTTTCCCTTTTGGCGTCAACACAAGGCCACGGTATTTTTCATAAACGAGATATTTGTCTTTGTCCAGCTTCTGAACCATTTTCGTGACCGAAGAGGGATGTACTTCCAACGCTTCAGCAATATCGGAGACACGAGCATAGCCCTTTTCTTCAATTAAGCTGTAAATACGTTCCAAATAGTCTTCCATACTCGGCGTCGGCATGTGAACCCCTCATTTCAAACCATATTTCTTCCGGCCAAAAAAGGCACGTAGAAATATAATACCTTTAAATGAGAACGATTAGCAAGAGAAACCTGTCTATTGTGGCTGTTTTTCTGTTTCGCGGTTCATCATTTGGACAAATTGCACCAGTTGCTGTCCGAGCGCTTCCATCCGGGCTTGCAACCGTTCATCTTTCAGTTTGCCCTCTGGCGTAAACGCATTGTAAGCGCTCGGAATGCTCGGACTTGCTGGCAACGGCCACGCATGCAAATTGCGCATGATCAACTGGAGCGTATTGACCGTGTTCGTCGCTCCCATGCTGCCCCCGGCAACACCGATGAGAGCCACTTGCTTATCGCGCAGATGGCGCCCTTCCAAAAAGTCGATCGCATTTTTCAATGCTCCGGTAATCGTGCCGTGGTATTCAGGCGAACCGATCACAAGTCCATCCGCCTCGGAAATTTTTTGTACGAAACGATGGACGATTTCCGGATAAGTCGTCGCGTCTTCCCGGTCGTCGTAAATCGGCAAGCTCCAGTCTGCCAGATGAATCATTTCAATATCAGCACCTGCAGCCTTCGCTGCATCGAGAACAATCGCTACCGCTTGCTTCGTTGTCGAGTTGTTGCTATTCATGCTTCCCGCTATTCCTACAATTTTCATCTTGGAGTCACCTCATGCAATCTGCTTAACTGGTTTATTTTTCATTATAATCCACATCGTCATACTTTGTAAATGAATAAGTCTGTTTAATATTCCCGGTTCTGAACAAGCCTCGCTTGGACATACACATGTAGCAAGTTGGGAATAAGGATGATGCCTATGGACAAAGTCGCTTGGCAAATCGCCATTCTGTTTGCAGGGTCCGCGCTGGGAGGACACTATCTGGGCGGTTATGAGTGGCTCCGTTTCTTTACCTATTTTGGCTCCTGGGGCACGGTCGGCATCGCCCTCGCAGGCATTGGAATCGGGTGGATCTGCCTCCAGCTGCTGAATTATTGCCATCGCCATCAAGTCGGTTCGCTCTATGAGCTGTACCTGTTCTTATTCGGAGAAGCTTTTGCTTCCAGCCTGTCGATGATTACCCATCTCTTTTTGCTGGCATACGTGGGTGTCATGCTCGGTCAGCAGTCGGCCCAGCTCATCCCAGGGCTGTCGTCTGTCTGGTTCGTCTTATTGTCTCTCATCGTGACGATCAGCTTCCTCTTCAAGCGCTGGCAATGGATTGTAACGGGGTCAGGCATTTGTTTAGGCGCAGGTCTGCTGTTTTTCGCCCTGCTTTTCCTCCGCCAACCCCATGTCCCTATCCCTGGCCTCGGCTACCAAATGAACGGAAGCTGGGTGATTCACGCCGTTTTTTTCCTCGCGCTGCATCTCTTGCTTGCGCTTGTCGTCTTGCTGCCCGTAGCGGGACGAACCGATCAGCCGAATGCCGTTCGTCTGGGCGTCGGCATCGGAACGGGGATCACCTTGTTATTTTTGCTGCTCGGTCAAGCGATTTTCCTGTCTCACTGGCATGATATTCATACTTCACTCTCGCCTGTGCAATTGATATCGTCCCGATTGCTGCCCGCTGGCAACTGGCTTTTCGCGATTTTGGCCCTGATTCAGGGTGGCGTGCTTTCCGCCTTGCTCCTGCACTCACTCGCCTTGCCTGTGACCCTGCGCCATCAGCTGCAAATGCCACCGCTTCTGTTCGTGATGCTGCTTTTGGTCGGGGTGTTCGCCCTGCTGCCGCTTTTTTTGCCCTGGAGCGTCTCTGTCGTGGCAAGCGGAGCTACTTACTGCGGCTTGTTTTTGATTGGCTGGTTTATTTGGAAACGTCAGACCTGATGGACGCTTGGCACACATACGGGAAGCAAAATGTTCACCGTCGTTCCCTTGCCCTTTTCGCTTTCGATCTGTAGACTTCCGCCGTGATCCTCCAAAATGCGCTGGCTGACCATCAGGCCGAGGCCCGTTCCGTTTTCTTTCGTCGTATAAAAAGGCTCTCCCAGGCGCGGGATTCGCTCCGGATCAATCCCGCAGCCGTTGTCCTGGATGCTGACCTGAATGTGCTCCTCACTGATCCGCCGACTCTGAACGTAGATCTCGCCGCCATCGGGGAGCGCTTCCATCGCATTTTTGCAAATGTTGAGCAGCACTTGCTTGATCTGGTTTTCTTCGCAAGCGATTGGCGGCATCGCTTTTTCAGTCGAAGCGTACATCTGGATATTTTTTAAGTTCGCCTGGCTTTCCAAAAGGGACAGGACGTTGTGGATCATCACCGACAAGTCTTTTTGCTGAAAGCTCACCGCTTGCGGCTTCGCCAACACCAGCAGCTCGCTGACAATCAGATTGATCCGGTCCAGCTCGGACAGCATGATTTGGCAGTAGTTGCGTTGCACGCCTGTTATGGAAGCATTCAACAGCTGAATGAACCCGCGCAGCGATGTCAACGGATTGCGAATTTCATGCGCGATTCCCGCCGCCAGTTGACCGATCGCAGACAGCTTGTCCGATTGGCGCAACAGCTCTTTCGTTTTCGTAATCTCGGACACATCACGCGAGACGATCAACATGCTGTCCACCACTCCATCGCTGTTGCTGATCGGCTTGAAGCGCGACTCGACGTTGACCCAGTGCCCCTGGCTATGCCGCAGCCGATAAATCCCGCTCGCCTCTTCTTCCTTTCGCCAGCTCAGCCGGAACAGATCGCTGACCTTTTTTTGGTCTTCCGGATGAATGATCTTGTCGATGACGGCTGGCCCCATCCCGATCATGTCCTCGCTGGAGTACCCCAAAAATGTCGTGTGCGCGTGAGAGACATACGCAACCGTCCCATCCCGCTTTACGAGGTATATCATTTCGGTCATGTTTTCGGTGATCAGACGGAAATGAGCCTGGCTGTCTTGCAGAGCCTGCTCCATCCGCTTTCGCTCTGTTATGTCACGGGAGCAACAAATGATCCCTTTGACCTTCCCTGCTTTGTCCAAAACAGGGCCGTATGACAGCGATACGTGCATCAGCGAGCCGCTTTGATGGACGCGAACCGTCTCGTAGCCGACGATGGACTTCCCGTTCAGCACTTCGCTGTGGCACCGCTCCATTTCTGCGATATGCTCCTGCGGCACGCAAGGAATGGCATTGCCTAGCAAATCAGACGCGCTGTAGCCGAATTGTTCGACTGACGCCTTGTTCACATGAATGAATTTCCCGTCCCGACCCACGATCGAAACAGCGTCTGGAGTTTGTTGCAGCAAGGCATCAAGCAGCTCCTTCGTCTCATCCAGCTCGATTCTCATTCGCGTGATTTCTTCCTGCTTCCGGCTATCCTTTTCCCTCATCTGGCTGTACATGCGATAGAACTGGAGTACAAGCATAAGCGCATACAGCAGGTTCAACAAGCAGAACGACCACACATTGATTTTATTGGGGTACAGGTAGAGCAAAAAGACACTGAGTGGAATCCAACCGATGATGAGAGTTAAGGAAAGGGCGAAATGACTTGAGCCTATTGGTATCATCACAACCTCCGCTGTTCTTTGCTGAATATTTGCTGTGTAGGATGGATCATCGTAACTAGCATGGATTGGATTGAATATAATTTTCAGAAATATGTAACTGCAACAATATACAATGGACGAAATTTTTTAGGATTCTTAAAAATTATAAACTTTTTTCCAATGGGTGGCTATGACTTGTTATTCCACATTTTTCGACAAATTCGCAAAATCCCCCGCTGATCGAAAAAAGTTTGCCGGGAGTTTTTGCGAGGGCGATGGCGAGAATCGTCTGCACACAAAAGGCGCCCCGTGTCTTTTTCTGGACGCCCTGCGTTTGCCTTCGTTTTTACGATGCGCTCGCAACCAAGCCTCAACCAAGCCTATTGAAGATCTTCTCCCGCTTCCTGCTGTCTGCCCGTTTGCACGGACTGACGCGGTTCGGCAGGAGCAGTAGAGTCGGTCAGGCTGCCGACCACAGATGAAATGACTTTCGCCGCTTGCGCAAGCTGCTCTTTTTGAATCTGGACAAGCCCGTCCTTCGCTTCCTCCTGCGCTGGCAGACGTGTAAGCAAGACCGCCGGAATCCCTGTCCCGGCAAGCAATTGCAGCTGTTTTCGCTGACGCGCGCCCACTTGCTCCAATGCGCTTGCTTGCACTCCGGCTTGCGTGAACACGCTGCCTGTCTGTGTGGAGGTCGATTGTGCAGGCACTGCGGTCAGTTGACCGTCCCTGCCCACTGCATCCACATATATGGCAGCCACGATCTTCGCCTTGTCTTTTGCCGCAAGTGAATCAAAAAATGCCTGCCCGCCCCGTTCCCCGGCTGTCTCCGCTCCCAAACTGACCAGCTTTATCTGCGCATCCAAGCGGCTCTCGGCCAGTTGACGCGCCACTTCAAGCAAGACGGCTACGCCGGATGCGTTGTCATTGGCTCCTGCGGACGATGCGGTCGAGTCATGATTCGCCAGAAGGAGTACCTGCCGCTCCGTGTTTGCGGCTGTCGTTTTGTTCGTCGCGATGAAATTATAGGACGTATGTCTGCTCGTCTGGCTTCCGTCTACCTTCACGGTTGCGCGCAGCGACTGCTGATTCCGCAAACGCTCTTGCAGCAGGCTGCCGTCCGCCTGTGACAAGCCGATGACCGGAACGGACATATCCAGCGGCTCGCCCAGTGTCGCCTTCCACTCCCCCTCGCGATCGTTCCAGATGATCGCCGCTACCGCTCCTGCTGCCGCTGCCTGTCTGACCTTTTCGCCAAACGGAATTTCTCCCCGCTTGATCAGCGCGATTTTCCCTCTCGCCGCTCCATTGGCAAAATCATTGGCGCGTCCGTAGCCAGCATCGACTATGTCCGCTGTTGCCGTCCCGTTCTGGGCAAAAGTCAATCCTTTGATCGCCCAGCTGCGCTTCCAGTCGTCGATCGCAAGCGACAAGACCGTTGGGCGTTTGTATGTATGGTAATAAAAAGGCTGGAGTTCTGTCTCATAGCCATAGGCGCGCCACAGATTCTCCACGTATACCCCTGCTGCGAACTCCGACTCGGTCGCAGGCGGTCTCGCTGCTTTCGCCAAGCGCTCTACATGGCTGTACAACAGCTCTGCATCTGTCTGAACCTGATTCGCATATGCCTGCTGCGAAGAGAAGGGCAAGGACAGCAAACTCCCGCAAACAAGCAGTGCTCCTAGTGCGCAATAACCAACGGATCGCATGACGTTCTCCCCTCTCCCTGGCGCTCTTTGCTTTTATTATGGACAGACTGCTCCATAAGCGTCTAGTCAGAATAGTTAGTCAAATACCAGCACGCGCCGTCAGCGGCGGACAGCTTTCGTTCTCCTTCTGCCCAAATCTGCCTGGACATGCACAGCGACACGAGGAACTCGTCGATTTGTCGGAAAGGAGACGCCCATTTAAAAAGTTAATAGATGAACGCTTCTCCTTGCTAAATTATTGATAGCGGAAATCCGCTTTTCAAATTGACCCTGAGAGGTACGATTTGCTAATGTTGAATCAAATAAAAAACCGTTGGAAAAAAGCGGCTGGAATCAGTAGAGGAGGACTCACCATGCTTTATGTAGATGGCAAATGGGTGGAAGAGGGGCAAGCAGCGGTTCATCCGGAAGATCGCGGATACAACTTCGGGGACGGCATCTATGAAGTCGTACGAATCTATAAAGGGCGCATGTATCAATGGGACGCCCACTTGACCCGCCTGTTCCGCAGCGCGCGGGAAATCAAGCTGGAGCTGCCGTGGAGCCCGGAATCACTGACCGATTTGGCTCAAGAGCTGATGGCGAAAAACAACATTACCGACCAGGACGATGCCACCTTGTACTTGCAAATCTCTCGCGGCGCCGCTCCTCGCGTCCACGACATCCCAAGTGCCATCACTCCGGTCATCATGGCTTTCGTGCGCCCCAAAGCTCGGCCAGTCGACGATTTGAAAAAGGGTTGGACCGCTTCCCTCGTAGAAGACATTCGCTGGCTGCGCTGTGATATCAAGACTCTCAATCTATTGGGAGCCGTGCTCGTCAAACAGTACGCCAAGGACAAAGGCGCACAGGACTCGATTTTGCACCGCGACGGGATCATTACCGAATGCAGTTCGTCCAATCTTTTCGCGGTAAAAGACGGCGCGCTGTACACGCATCCGGCTGATCGCCTGATCCTGCACGGCATCACCCGTCAGGTCGTCATCGATCTGGCCCAGGCAAACGGCATCGCTGTTCACGAAAAGCCGTTTGACATCGCCTTCCTCAAACAAGCGGATGAGTTGTTCCTCACCAGCACGACCGCAGAAATCATGCCGCTGATCTCCGTCGATGGCGAAGCGGTAGGCAACGGTCAGCCAGGTTCGGTTACGTCCAGGCTGCAAGCTTTGTTTGAACAGCACATTCACGACAGCGTACTCGTCTAACCGTACGAAACAGATGGAAAACGAAAAAGCTCACCAGCGATTGTTCACACTGGCGAGCTTTTTTCTGTACGTTTGTCACCTGTCGGCTATCGTCTATCGGCGCAAGTTCCATTCGTCTGTCGCATAACGGGTGGCGGCGAGTTCCTCTGCCAGCGCCCGCTCTTCGTCTGTCAGTGCGGACGGCACCAGTTCGACGTCCAGACCGGAGGCAAAGCCTTTGGAAAATGCCTCGATCG
Source organism: Brevibacillus sp. HD3.3A (assembly GCF_013284375.2). Taxonomy (NCBI): domain Bacteria; kingdom Bacillati; phylum Bacillota; class Bacilli; order Caryophanales; family Paenibacillaceae; genus Brevibacillus; species Brevibacillus sp. HD3.3A. The sequence goes on along the minus strand of NZ_CP085874.1, from coordinate 2,424,169 downwards.
CTTCCTGCAAGCTGACAGGACGCGGGCTTACTTCGTTAATCGTCACCGCTTTTTGGCGGAAGCTGTCCATCATCCGCTGTTTGACGCGATCCGACGGGAAATGCAGCAGCGAGAACAGCAAATCGACGTCCATATCGAGCAAGATCGAGCCGTGCTGGAGAATGACTCCCTTTTGACGCGTTTGCGCACTGCCCGCTACCTTTTTGCCTTCGACGACCAGCTCATACCACGATGGCGAGTCAAAGCAAGCAGACGAGCCTGGCGAGTTGTACTTTTCTTTTTCCTCCTCGCTGGCAAGCGACACCATCTCTGCGGCAAGCCCCAGGTTCTGGAAGCCGTGCAGCAATCCGAGGCTGATGATTTTGTAAGCCTCTGTCACGCCAGATGGCATCCGCGGATGATCTTCGGACACGATCACACTGTACGTCAGCTCCTGATCGTGGAGAACGGCGCGTCCGCCTGTTGCCCGGCGCACAAAGCCAAGTCCGCGCCGCTGTACTTCCTCCAGGTTGATTTCCTTGATCGCCTTTTGAAAATATCCAATCGACAAAGTAGCCGGGTCCCACGTATAAAAACGAACGGTCGGCGGTACCTTGCCTTCGCTGTGCAGTTGCAAAATCGCTTCGTCTACAGCCATATTCATCGCCGGAGACATCGGCTCCGTTACGACATAGCGCCACTGTTCCATATGTATGTACCTCCTTCTCACAACGATTTCATTGTACGCTTCTCCCAAAAGGGCGGCAAGACTTGGATGCGCTGTTTCAATGAGCCGCTTCCTCGATGATCGCGACGACTTGCGCCAAGGCGTCTTTTGGTTTTCCGATCGCGGCGCGCTGCTTTTCCGCGATGGCGCTTCGCTTTTCGGCAAGGCTTTTCAACGCTTGCAAAAAGCTCGCCTCGTTCAGCGCCTCTTCCTGCAAGACGGCACAAAAGCCTTGCTGCTCAAATGAGCGTGCGTTCAACAACTGATCTCCCCTGCTGGCTGCAAGAGACAACGGCACAAGCAGCATCGGCTTTTGCAGTTCGAGAAACTCGTAAATCGCATTGGAACCCGCGCGCGAGACGACCAAATCCGTCATCGCCAAAAGGTCGGGAAGCTCCTCCTGGACGTACTCGAACTGCTTGTAGCCTTTCTTTTGCAAGCTTTCGTCCCGTTGGTTTTTGCCGCAAATATGTACGATGGAATACTGTTTGAGCAGCTCATCGAGCGTTCCCCTGATCACTTCGTTCAAACGTTTTGCCCCGAGACTCCCGCCCATGACGAGCAGCACAGGCTTCCCCGGAGAAAAATCACACAGGGCCAGCCCTTGCTCTTTTCGGCCTTTTTTCAGTTCCTCGCGCACGATGGCTCCTACGTGCATTCCCTTGCCTGCTGGCAGATGCTTCAATGTATCAGGAAAAGTCACGCATACTTTGTCGGCAAAAGGCAGCGACAGGCGATTGGCCAGTCCTGGCGTCAAATCAGACTCGTGCAGGACGACAGGCAGCCGATTCAGCCAGGCGCCGAACACAACCGGGACGGAGACGAAGCCGCCCTTGGAAAAGATTACGTTCGGCTTCCAGTCAGCGAGGAAGCGGTACGCCTGCCAAGCCCCTTTGCTCACACGTAGCGGGTCCGTGAAGTTTTTCCAAGCAAAATATCGGCGCAGCTTGCCTGTAGCAATCCCGATGTAGCGCACGCCGTCCAGCTTCTCGACCAGCTCCCGCTCAATCCCCTCTGTCGAGCCGATGTAGGCCACCTCCCAGCCCCGCTGCAAAAAATGCGGGATGAGGGCGAGGTTGAGCGTGACGTGCCCGGCAGACCCGCCGCCAGTAAATACAATTCGTTTGCTCATGTTTGTCTTCTCTCCCCGAAAGTCGGATCAACCCCATCTGTTCATGATAGCATCATTCGGAAAGAAAAACCGCCCTGTAAAAAGGCGGCTTTTCCCAAAGAGAGTTATTAAGCTTGTGGCTGATAGCGCAGGATCGGCTTGCGCGCCGCAGTCGCTTCATCCAGACGTTTTACCACGGTCGTGTGCGGAGCTTCCTGTACAAGCTCAGGTGTTTCTTCACACTCGCGGGCAATTTGCAGCATGACGTCGATGAACTCGTCGAGCGTTTCTTTTGTCTCGGTTTCAGTCGGCTCGATCATCAGGCACTCATCGACAATCAGCGGGAAGTAGATCGTTGGCGGATGGTAGCCGAAGTCGAGCAAACGTTTTGCGATATCCAGCGTGCGCACGCCGAGTTTCTTTTGATTCACGCCAGACAAGACAAATTCGTGCTTGCAGACGCGGTCAAACGGCAGGTTGTACGCCGTAGCGAGACGACGCATCATGTAGTTGGCGCTGAGCACCGCATTTTGCGAAACTTGCAGCAAACCTTCCGGACCCATCGTGCGGATGTAGCTGTAAGCGCGAACGAGAATGCCGAAGTTTCCGTTGTAGCCTTTTACGCGGCCGATCGATTCCGGACGGTTGCTGTCCCAGTAGAAGCTGCCGTCTTCTTTTTTCGCCACGATTGGCGTTGGCAAAAATGGTTCGAGAACCTTTTTCACGCCGACTGGTCCAGCACCTGGGCCGCCGCCGCCGTGTGGTCCGGTAAATGTTTTGTGCAAGTTGAGATGCACGACGTCAAAGCCCATGTCGCCTGGACGGGCAATGCCGAGGATCGCATTCGCATTGGCTCCATCGTAGTACAGCAAGCCGCCTGCTTCGTGGACGATTTTCGCCATCTCGACAATGTCTTCCTCGAACAGACCGAGTGTGTTCGGGTTGGTCAGCATGAGCGCTGCCGTGTCAGAGCCAACCGCATCGCGCAGAGCTTGAATGTCTACCAGACCGCGCTCGTCAGAAGCAATCGTAACGGTATCCAGACCTGCTACAGCCGCAGACGCCGGGTTTGTACCGTGCGCGGAGTTCGGCACGATTACTTTTGTACGGTGAGCTTCTCCACGGCTTTCATGGTAAGCGCGGATCATCATCAGACCCGTCCACTCGCCTGCCGCTCCGGCAGCCGGTTGCAGGGTAACGGCGTCCATTCCGGTGATTTCAGCCAGTTCTTCTTGCAGGTTGTACAAAAGCTCCAGTGCGCCTTGTACGGTTTCTTCCGGCTGGTACGGGTGAGTTTGCGCGAAGCCGGCATAGCGAGCCACGTCTTCGTTGATTTTCGGATTGTATTTCATCGTGCAAGAACCGAGCGGGTAGAAGCCGTTGTCTACCCCGTGGTTGCGACGGGACAACTCGGTGTAGTGGCGAACGAGTTGCAGCTCGGATACCTCTGGCAATTCAGCAGGGGTTTCACGAATGAGGTGCTTTGGCAAAAGGCTTGCGACCTCTACTTCCGGTACATCCAATGCCGGCAGATTGTAGCCCACACGGCCCGGTTTGCTCATTTCAAAAATCAGTGCTTTCTCCTGGTCGTTACGCACGTGTGATCGCCTCCAATTCAGCCGCCAATGTGTCGATTTCTTCCTTGGTCCGAAGCTCGGTTACTGCGAGCAAGGTGTGGCCTGCAAATTCTGGGTAATCCAGCCCCAGATCGTAGCCGCCGATGATTCCTGCCTGGAGCAGTTGCTTGTTGGCTTCTGCTACTGGCTTGGACAGCTTGACCACGAACTCGTTGAAGAACGGGGAAGTAAAGACGACTTCCAGCCCTTTGGCTTGCAGGGCTTGCTTCGCGTAATGCGCCTTTTGCAGGTTCATCATCGCCATTTCCTGTACGCCTTGTTTTCCGAGTCCAGTCAGGGTGATCGCAGCCGCCAGTGCCAACAGCGCCTGGTTGGAGCAAATGTTCGAAGTCGCTTTTTCACGACGGATATGCTGTTCACGAGCTTGCAGCGTTAGTACGAAACCGCGCTTGCCGTTCTCGTCTTTCGTTTGCCCGACGATGCGTCCTGGCATTTTGCGCATCAGCTTGCTCGTCGTCGCAAAATATCCGCAGTGCGGTCCGCCAAACGATGCCGGGATACCGAACGGTTGCATGTCGCCTACTACGATGTCAGCGCCCAGTTTGCCTGGCGCTTCCAATACGCCCAGTGCAAGCGGGTTGGAAGAAACGACGAACAGGGCGCCTTTGCCATGAGCAATCGGCTCAACTGCTGCCAAGTCTTCCACGTTTCCGAAGAAGTTAGGATATTGCACGATCACAGCCGCTGTGTTTTCGTCAATCAGCGCTTCCAGAGCTTGTGTGTCGGTTACGCCATCGCTGTTGATGCCGACTTCAACCAGCTCTACACCTTGACCGTACGCGTATGTTTTCAGAACGCCGCGCGCTTCCGGATGCACAGCGCGGGAAACGATGACGCGCTTTTTGCCAGTGTGACCAGCCGCCATCATAGCCGCTTCGGCCAAGGAAGTCGCTCCGTCGTACATGGAGGAGTTCGCTACTTCCATTCCTGTCAGTTCACACACCATTGTCTGAAATTCAAAAATCGCTTGCAGCTCGCCTTGGCTGATTTCAGGCTGGTAAGGCGTATAAGCCGTGAAAAATTCTCCGCGGAGCAGCATGTGGTTGACTGTGCTTGGCGCATAGTGCTGATAAACGCCAGCACCCAAAAAGTTGACGTGTGTGCTGAAGTTGACGTTTTTGTTAGCCAGGCGAGTGAAGTATTTGACCAGATCAGGCTCGGACAGAGCTTCTGGAATGTTCAGCGCACCTTTGAAACGCACCTCTTCCGGAATGTCTGCAAACAGTTCTTCTACACTGGAAATGCCCAGAGTTTCGAGCATTTCGCGCTTGTCCTGATCAGTTTGGGGCAGGTAGCGGTATTTCACGAACGTTGTCCTCCTCAAATAGGATGTATTGTGGGCTTATGCTTGGTTATTTCGCACGTTTATAAAAAGGAGCGGCAACAACAACAGCTTTCAGTCGTTTTCCGCGAATTTCCACTTCAACCTCTGTGCCAATCGCCGTGTGCTCGCTTTTGACCAGGGCCAGACCAACGTTTTTCTTCAAGGTCGGGGATTGTGTCCCTGTGGTCACTTCTCCTACCAGCTCTTCTCCGACATAGACCGGATAGTGCGTGCGCGGAATGCCGCGATCGATCATCTCGATCCCTACCAGCTTGCGAGGCGCGCCGTTTTCTTTTTGCGCTTTCAACACCTCTTGGCCGATGAACGGCACTGCTTTATCTACCTTCACCGCGAAGCCGATACCCGCTTCGATCGGTGTAATGTCCTTGCTCAGTTCCTGACCGTACAGTGGCAGCTTGGCTTCAAAGCGCAGCGTGTCACGCGCCCCCAGTCCGCAAGCAACCAGACCGTCTTCTTTGCCTGCTTCAAGCAGGGCGTCCCACAGCTCTGCCGCACGATCCGCAGCCAGGTAAATCTCGAAGCCATCTTCGCCCGTGTAGCCTGTACGGGATACCAATGCCGGAATACCGCTAACCTCTACATCGCGCTCAAAACGGAAAAAGCCGATTTGGGACAGATCCGTTTGGGTCAGCTTTTGCAAAATCGATTCAGCCAAAGGCCCCTGGATCGCAATCTGCGCCGTTTGCGGCGAGATATTTTCGATCGTGACGCCCGGAATCAGGTGCTCCTGCAGCCATGCATAGTCTTTGTCAATATTGCCAGCGTTGATGACAAGCAGGTAATGGTCGTCTGCGTATTTGTAAACGAGCAAATCGTCGACCGTACCGCCGTCCGGGTAGCAAAGCACGCTGTATTGAGCTTGTCCCACTGCCAGCTTGGAAACGTCGTTGGTTGTCACGCGCTGCAAGTATTCGAGCGCGCTCTCGCCTTTTACGTCCACCTCTCCCATGTGGGATACATCAAACAAACCTGCTTTCGTGCGAACAGCTTCATGCTCCTGACCAATGCTGGAAAACTGTACAGGCAGCTCCCAACCGCCGAAGTCGATTGTTTTGGCGCCGTATTTTGCATAGGAATCAAACAGTGGCGTTCTTTTCAGATTGGACATGTGTGGCACCTCCTAAAGGCAGATAGTCGGCATTTTTCCCCATGAAAAAACAGAGGCGAAAAAACGGGTACACCAAAAGAAAGGTGCCCATTTCTCCTCCTCTGTCCTTGGTACCTGAGAGTTACCTTGCCAATCAAGCTCGGCGGGGATCACCGGGCTTGCAAGTTTCCCCTTTGGTGGCTCGACATGCGAGCTCTCTCCAGAGTTGCGTCCAGTAGAGGTTCTTTTGCCTGAGAGATTCACCGTTACCGGCTTGCTCCTTCGGCGCTGCAGTGGTTCACGCAGTCTCTCCCTGCTACTATCATTCGCGTTGGTTAGATGGTCATACATAAGTTTTTGCTATGATTTCCATACTAATGAACGAACTTCCTCTATATCCTACCATGAGAGTCGACAGTTGAAAATATGCAAATTAACAGTCAGATCAAGAAATACTTAACAAAGTGATGAACATTACCCATAATGTTAAGTTTTTTGTTAAAACGCATGAAAGTTATGGCAGAGCTGTGTAAAGGAGTAACGTATATGCCGAATGTTCCTGTTTCATTTGACACGAGCTGGATATCGCCGCTGACCGAGCGGCTGCACGAAGATGGTCCATGGGACAAGTGGGAGCTGTTCAAGCTGGCGCTGGAAGCAGAAGAAGCGATGGCGGTTCGCGAGTTCGATTCTTTGCAATGCCTGAACTACTTGCCGCTGCTCTCGCCTTTTCCCCATCAGCTCCAGACGGCGGAACGCGTGCTGAATGACATGCGCGGCCGCGCGATTCTCGCGGATGAAGTCGGATTGGGCAAGACCATCGAGGCAGGGTTGATCATGAAAGAATACATGGTCAGAGGCTTGGCGAAAAAAATTCTCGTCCTCGTTCCCGCCTCTCTCGTCATTCAGTGGACAAAAGAACTGCAACAAAAATTCGGCATTCCTGCCGTCGCGCAAAAAAAAGAGTACATGTGGCGTCAGCACGAAGTCGTCGTCGCCTCCATCGACACGGCCAAACGCGACCCGCATCGCCGCCATGTGCTTGATATCGACTACGACATGCTCATTATCGACGAAGCGCACAAGCTCAAAAACAAGCGAACCCGAAACTATCAATTCGTGAAGGAAATTCGCAAAAAATACTGTTTGCTGCTCACCGCCACCCCTATCCAGAACGAGATGGACGAGCTGTACAACCTGATCAATTTGCTCAAACCGGGGCATCTGGGCCACTCGACGTCGTTTTCCACCAATTACGTCGAGGGAAAGCGCCAATCGAAAAACAGCGAAAAATTGCGCGAAGAAATCGAAAAGGTCATGATTCGCAACAAGCGAAGCGACGGCGGCATCCAGTTCACCAGCCGCCGCGTGCAGTCGATTCCCATCGAGCTGACGCAGGAGGAGATGGAGCTGTACGAGGGCGTCACGCGCTTTGTCCACGATCAGTACAAGACGGGAACCGGGCTGTTCAATTCGCTCGCTCTCATCACGCTCCAGCGCGAGGTTTGCTCCAGCAAGGAAGCCTCCTTCATGACGCTGTACAACATGCATCAACGCACCAGCGAGGAGTCTTTGCTGCGGGCGCAAATACTGGAACTGGTGGAGATGATCAAGCGGATCGAAACGCATTCCAAGGCCGCCAAAACGGTCGAGCTGATTCAGCAGATCAACGACAAAGTGATCGTTTTCACCGAATATCGGGCCACGCAAAATTACTTGCAAAAATATTTGCATGACCACGGAATTACCTCTGTGCCGTTTCGCGGCGGCTTCAAGCGCAGCAAAAAAGACTGGATGACCGATCTGTTTCAAAACCGCGCACAAGTGCTGATCGCGACAGAAGCAGGCGGCGAAGGGATCAACCTGCAATTTTGCAATCAGGTGATCAACTACGACATGCCGTGGAACCCGATGCGTGTCGAACAGCGAATCGGCCGCGTTCACCGTCTCGGGCAAAAGCGGGATGTGCACATTTACAATCTGTCCACGGTCGGGACGATCGAAGAACATATTCTCAAACTGCTGTACGAAAAAATCGATCTGTTTGAAATGGTCATCGGCGAACTCGATGATATCGTCGAACGCCTCAACCTGAGTTCCTCGCTGGAAGAAAACTTGACGCAAATTATTATGGACTCCGCATCCACGCGCGAAATGGCTTTGAAGCTGGACAACATGGGGCACGCGATTCGCGCAAGCCGCCAGCCGCACGTCGCCCCTGCTCTCTCGGAAGCCGCCGAGCAGTAGTCTGGATGCCCCCAACTAGCCAACAAGAAAAGAGGTTCCCTGATGCAAGCCAACCAGGTCAGGCAATTCGTAGAGCGCTATCTCGCGACTTTTTCTGCTCACATCGTCGAATCCCACCCCGACTACTTGACGGTCAAGCTGCCTGTCGAGGTCGACAAAGATATCGGCAACCGGCCTTTTTACTGGAGCTGGGTCGACAAAATGAATCTGGCGTACCAGCCGCTCGTGCTCACCTTCGCCTTTCATCCCGACCGCATGCCGGATGGGCTGCGTGCCGAACACCTGCACCTCGGCGCCGGGCGCATGCAGCAAATTTTTGCCTCGGCGAAAAAGCACGGTCAATTCGTCTGCATGTACGAGCAAAATACCGCTTCGCTCCCCGCCACGGGCAAACGCCGTTCTACGCCGCTCGTTCCGTGGCTGGGCATCAATCTAAAAGTGTCGTTTCTGTGCGACAAGCGGCGCGATCTCATGCTCTACCTCGGGGTCAACCTGCACCAGCCGCGGGTCGTGCACGACTTTTCGACGTACTTGTTTCAGTTGCCGCTCTCCCCGGCCATCCCGGACTATTTCTATACGCTTGATCGGAAAATTTCCGTAGAGGATGCGCTCCAGATGGCTCGCCAGGAAGCCGAAGCGGTCATCGCCAAGGAAGACCAGGCGTGGGCTGCCGAGGCAAAAGCCCGCTTGGCGGAAGAACTGGACATTCTCGCCGCCTACTACGAAGAACTGGCGAAGCGGGAGCCGCAAGCAGAGCAGGCTGATGCGGACGACGAAGAAGCGGAAAAAGCCGAGGAGCCGCAAGCAGCGCAAGCCATCGTTCCCCTCCCGCAAACAGAAGCTCCTCCTGTCGCGGAGCCTGTTGTCGAAGCAACGCAAACCATTGACGAATACCGCTCATCTGGCGGACGAATCCTCGACTTTTTACGTGCGAATGGCATTCAGGTGACACCACGGGAAGAAATCAATCAGGAAGAGTGGAAAAAAAGCACGCCGGAAGAAGAAAAACAGCGGCGAATGGACGAGCTGCGCTGGCAGTATGAACCCCGCATCGAGGTTCACTTCATTAACGGCGGGCTGTTTTACTTGCACTCGAACCCGCCTGTTCAAAAGCTTTCTGGCGCAAAAACAGTGCGCCATCTTCCCGCAAACGGGCGAATCATGTAAAAGATCAACGAGAAGTAGTGTGAGAGGAGTGACAAGTTGCAACAAATCTTTTTGTCATAGCTGGTTACAATAGGAATAGGATAGCCAGCGCAAAAGGTGGTGCATGTTTGTGACCAGACGATTTCTGCCCTTTCTCGGGGTCCTCTTGTCTTTCGTATTGATCTCCTGGCCCGTTCATGCCGAGGAGCAAGGCGGCTGGGAAAAAGCGTTTCAGGCTCAAATCCAGACCTGGATGAAAGAGCTCGCAAGCCGTGATCCGCAATTCAAAGAGTGGCAAAAAGCTGATACAGAAGTACAGACGCTCGGCCCGAACCAGCATCAATGGCTGGTCAGCATCAAAAAAGCCGACAAGCAAGTAGGCTATCTGGTCGTCGGAGAAACAGTCGAATCGAATGTCCCGGAAAAATTCGTCTTGCTCGAATACGGCGTCGGGGAATACATTTTGTTCGACGATGCCTTCGCTCCCCGGGAAATTGCCGCTGAGCCAGTCTACGACGGATTCGCTTCCCACTGGCTGATTGCCCGCCAGTCTTCGGCGCAAATGGTGAACGCCAAAACAGGCGAAGCTTATCCCGCTTCGTTTGCAGCCAACGAACCAACCGTGCTGCAAAATCTGGTGCAGACAGGACAAAAACTGACCCAGACCCGCACTTTGCAATCGGCGCAGACAGACCCGTTCGACCAGATCGGCTGGTTCAACCAAATGCAACGCGGCAGCGCCGTTACGTGGTCAGAGCTGTGGCAACAGCAAAACAACGCGTCAGTTACCCTCACTGTTTCCTTGTACCACGCCCAGGTGCTGGCTCCTTACGCTGTCGGCTCGCTCCATTTGTGGAACGACCAATCTGCCTATGTGGGGGTCTGGGATGAAGGACTGCGCTTTATCCCTTACGTCTACGCTGACAAGATCGGCAAATTTTACGTATCCAGCCCGCAGGTGCGGCCGCCTCAAAGCTGACACACGCTTCGCAATGTATCAAATGCATAAAAAACAAGCTCCCCTGCCAGCGTGCAGAAGAGCTTGTTTTTTCGTTGTTTGCGCCGTCGGACGCCATTTTTTCGATCAGTGATGATCTGTTGGAGAAAGGCGTTCATGCACGGCGTGGAAAACTTCCGCGGCTGTCATGCCCTCCGCATTGATTATCGGCGCACCCGTAATCGTCTTGTTTTGATCGCCAAGAACGTTCACATCCTGGCCAGTGATCACGATCGCATCGACCACTTGCTGCCAGTTTCCCAAATCAACCACATCGTAGCCGTTATCGCACAGCATTTTGCGAATTTGAGAAAGGGAGTTTTCTACCGCTACTCTCGCCATACGCACGCACCCTCCGTCCGCTTACCATGGTGTAGGATTATTTGCGCCACAACAGCCGGATCGCCATGGGAATTGCCCCAAACCAGCGTGCAGACCAAGGCTCACGTGGAGCCTTTCGCTGACGCCGTTCGTCTTTTGGAGTATCCATGTACTGCACAAACAATTTCGTCAGGTACTTCAAATATTCTTGAAAGGACATCGCACGTGACCTCCTTCGTACTCGCAGATGCACGCCGTCGTTCACCGGCAAAAGCGCTGTCCTTTTTATTGTTTCCCGTCTTCTGTGCTTTCAACCACGCGCTGCTTAATTTCCTCCACGATTGCTTCCAGGCTTTTTCCGGTCGTATCCACCTGAATCGGGGCAAAATCGTACGCTCCTGCGCGTTCTGCCATGAGCGCCGTCACCCGTTCTGCCACCCCTGTGGCAAGCAAAGGACGAGCTGTGTCGTTTTTCAGCCGTCGTATCAGTTCTTCTACGGTTGCATGCAGGGCGATGACGATTCCTCGTTCCAGCATGACTTTTACATTTTGCTCGCGCAGGACGACCCCTCCGCCCGTTGTCAGCACTTGCGGCCCTTCATTCAGCAGCCTGGACAGCTCAGCCGACTCCACATCGCGAAAATAAGTTTCTCCTCGCTCTTCGAAGAGCTTTGGGATCGAGCGGCCTTCCTTATCCACGATGGCGGTGTCCAGGTCTGTATGCGCAAGCCCCAAAGAAGCGGCCAGCGCAGCGCCAACGGTCGTCTTGCCTGTTCCCATAAAACCGACCAAAATCAGGTTTTTCATTTTGTTTCCGACACCTTTCCACTCGATCTGCGCGTTTGTATTTTGACTGTTCTCTCATCGGGATTGTACTGGGTATCAAATTCCAGAATCGTCGCGAAAAACGACAGCGGCACCATCGTCCGCTCCTTGATCTCCATCAGCGGATGGCCGAGATCGAGCTTCTTGCCGTCGCGAATGGCAAAACGCTCGCGTTCTTTTACGTACACCTCGTAGCCGTTGCCCGTGATGCGGATCATTTGTTTTTCCTTGTCCCAGCTAATGGCAAGCCCCATCTTTTCCCCCAGCTCGCGCAACGGGAAATACACCGTGCCGCCCGTTGCCCGCGCCGAAATGGACGGATAGTAGCTCATATTGTTGATGACAGTCGTAATATACGGCTCCAGCTGAACCGTTCCCATGCCCTCGCGGTTCGATTTTTTCGTTGCCGTGACGAAGTATGAAGCCTCGCCTTGCAACGTCTGGCCCAGCGCCTGATCCAGATGCTCTGCCCCGATCACGCTGCCGTGGTAATTTTGCTGGACACGGTGGAGAAAACGCTTGTAGGCGTCATCCCCGATCTGCTTGCGCAAATGGTCGAACAAAAGGGCACCTCGGGAGTACCACGTCCAATGAAATTCTTCTTCCGTGGCGAACTTCTGCAACGGCTTGTCCAGCTTGCCGTCCGGATAGCGCTCCTGCAAACGGCGGGCGTCATGACTGTACTCTTCCAGCAAGGTCGTTGCCGATTGCGCCCCGTACCGATTTTGCAAATAGTGGTACACGCTCAGCTCCACAAGCCCCTCGTCCAGCCAGCCGTGAGACGCTTCCAATGTCGCTACGCTGTTATACCACCACAGATGGGCAATCTCATGCGGAAGCCAGTGGTCAATCAGATTGCGCTGGTACATGTCGCGCTTGAACACGGCGAGATTGGCGTATTCCATCGCATAAGTTGTCCCCGTGCTCGTCTCCGCGATGGCAACATGCGGATAAGGAAGCGGCCCGTACCAGTCGGTGTACGTCGGAAAGACCGATCCGGCGATCGCCTTGATCCGCTCGATGTTTCCTTTGTCTACAGACGCGATATCAACAGACAGGTTTGGAGTAATCTGAACGGTTTCCACCTGGTACAGCGGACTGCCGATCAAGGCGAAATTCAACAGCTTTTTGCCCTCGTAATGAATTTGCTGCTTGCTGCCATCAATCGCTTTCGCATTTCCTCTGCCCCAGGAACTGACCCAGTTGTAGCCTTTTGGCGAGACAAAGGACACGTTGTAATCGGCGTAATGGTAGACAAACGGATCGCCAAAATCAACGCGTTGCGGCGGATCGTACCACTTTCCTTGCTGATTTTGGGCACCGAGCATCGGGTACCACGTCGTCAACGTCCAAATGTCATCCTTGACACCAAACCTGGTTCCTCTCCGCGGAACCGGATTTTCGAACTCAATGGCAATAGCTCCACGCAATTCCGAGCCTAGCGGGTTTGCCAGCTTGACGGTCGACAGCCCCCGCTCAAAGGCAAGCGGTTTGTCTTTATAGCGAATCGATTTGACTGCCAGCTTGTTCCACAAATAATCGTAGACGAAGAGGCGTACATCCGCTGTTCCCGGATTGTCAAATTCGATCGTCATTTTTCCGGTAATTTTTGCTTCCGACGTATGCAACTCGGCTTGAATGTTATACACGGGATGCAAGTCTTTCACAAGGGAAGGCAACGGCGGATCGTAGGAAAACGGATCGACCCCCGGCTGCTCTGCCACGGTCGCCTGGCTCGTTTGAAAAAAGCCCGAGATCTGCGGCCAGTAGCTGATGATCCCGATGGAGCCAAACATGACGAGAATGGTGATGCATACTAATAAGCTTGTTTTTTGCAAAGTCTTCATGACAGCCCCCAAAAATCGCTCGGCTGCAAGCGTGCGTTTTTTATCGTAATGGATAGGATAGACCGCTTGCGGGTCGACAAAACAGTCGTACCGTTTTGTTCCATTGTAGCAAATAACGGGCAGGGTGAGTAGAAATTCAGGAGATTCTGTCGAGAAAAAGCCGTCCGCCCTCGCAACAGCAAGGGTGAACGGCTCCGTGTGCTACCACGTCTCGTACATGATTTTTCCCGTTTGGGACAGGTCGTAGCCGCCAACTGCCTCAAGCTCCTTGGAAAAGGCAGCGGAGTGGAGAATATCCATGACCGTTTTCAGCAGCGCCTCGTTTTCCCCCGTTTTGAGAATGACGAGGTCGTATCGTTCCTTGATCAGCGGAACAAACTCAACGCCGACCATGCGAGCCGCTTTTTCAATGCCCACTCCCACATCCGCTTCCTTGCGTGCGACCACTCCCGCTACAGCCAGATGGCTGTTCTCCTCCCGCTCGTAGCCATTCACGTCCCGCCCTGTGATGGACGCCAGCCGAAACTGCTCCTCGATCAGCGTGCGTGCCCCCGATCCTTTTTCCCGGTTGACCATCCGCACCCCGGACTTGGTCAGATCGGTCCAGGACAAAAGCTGTTTCGGATTGCCAGGCTGCACATAAAAGCCGGCCCAACGAGCCAACATGTTAACGACGACAAAGCGATGGCCGGATAAAAGACGGCGGACGTAAGGAACGTTGTAATCCATCGTCTCGCCATCAAACAAATGGGTGCTGACGATATCGGCTTTGCCTGTATACATGGCGACCAGACTGTTCAGCGAGCCTTGGTAGGAGCGCAGCGGACGAAGCGCTGCATCGCTTTTTTCCAGATGGCTGGAAAGCAAGTCGAGGCTGACATCCTGACCGCTGATGATGACATTGCGTCCGGTTGTCGGCTGGGCTTGTCCCGGCGCCTGCTGCGCTTGCCCCGGCACAGGTAACGTGTACGCCACCGGCTGCGCAGCCGCACGGTATCCCCCTTTGGCGCGCGTTTTGTACGCCTCCAGGTCGCTTTCGTCCACGCGCATCTGTCTCCCGACCCGATAAGCCGGCAGTTCTCCTTTTTTAATCAGATCGTAAACGGTCAGTTTGGAGATGCGCAAAAGCTTGGCAATTTCTTCTGTTGTGTACGACTTTTCATGGCTCATGTCATGCCTCCGCTCGGTTCTTTCCTTTCATTTTCTTTCAATTCTCGTAAAATCGCAATTGATTATTCACATATAGGAACTATAATCTATTTATATCCAGTTATAATTAAATATAACGAAACATCACATTGGAGGTTAGTTTTGATGAAAAAGCAATGGCTCGCTTTATGCGCAGCATTTACCCTGATGCTCGGCGCGTGTTCGACTTCCCAAACAGCTCCGCAGGCAAATGAGCCTGCCAAAACAGAGAACAGCCAACAACAACAGGCTCCACAGGCAGAGCTGATGATTTCCGCAGCGGCAAGCTTGACAGATGCCCTGAACGAACTGAAAACGGGCTTTGAAGCAGAAAATCCGGGAACAACCCTTACTTTCAACTTCGGCAGCTCTGGCAAACTGGCGACACAAATTGCCCAAGGCGCTCCTTCCGACGTCTTCCTGTCCGCCAGCAAAAAAGACATGGACGGACTGGACGAAAAACAACTGATTGTCAAAGACACGCGCCAAGACTTTACGAAAAACTCGCTCGTCCTGATCGCGGGAAAAGACAGCTCGATCGCGATTACTTCTTTTGAAGAACTGAACAATCCAGACATCAAGCACATCGCTGTCGGTGAGCCTGAGTCGGTTCCAGCGGGACGTTACGCCAAAGAAACGCTGGACACGCTGAAAATGTGGGAGTCGTTGAACGGCCGCATGGTATTCGGCAGTGACGTTCGTCAGGTACTGACCTTCGTGGAATCGAAAAATGCGGAAGTCGGAATCGTCTATTCCAGCGACGCCGCGATCTCCAAAGACGTGAAGGTACTCGCTACAGCGAAGCCGGAATGGCACAAGCCAATCGTCTATCCAGGTGCGGTCATCAGCGCTTCCAAACATACAGATGCAGCAAAAGCTTTCCTCGCCTACTTGACAAGTGACAAAGGAAAAGCGATCTTACAGAAGTACGGATTCCAATAAGCAGCAAAAGTTTATGACCGTTTGTGATTCACACAAGCGGTCACATTCTATTTCATGAAAAACGTCGAGACGTTCTCGCAGAAAAAAGGTGGGTTAGCGATATGGAAACGAATCTGACACCTTTGATGCTGTCGTTAAAAGTGGCTGCGCTATCCACCTCCTTTGTTTTTGTGCTTGGCATGCTTGGCGCGCGCTGGATGACGCAAAAAGAATTTTGGGGCAAAAACGTGCTGGAGTCTTTTTTCCTGCTCCCGCTCGTCTTGCCCCCTACTGTTGTCGGCTTCGGTCTGCTGTTGCTGTTCGGAAAAAACGGATTTTTGGGCCAACTGCTTGAGCAGTGGTTCGGTATCCAGGTCGTCTTTACGCTGTCGGGAGCGGTGATCGCCTCGATCGTCGTCTCGTTTCCGCTAATGTACCAGAGCGCCGCCGCAGCTTTTACCGGAGTCGACCAACGCCTGGAAAATGCCGCACGCACGATGGGCGCATCCGAGTGGCGCGTTTTTTGGACCGTCGCTTTCCCGCTGGCTTGGCCAGGGCTTTTGGCAGGACTTGTGCTGTCGTTTGCCCGCGGCTTGGGAGAATTTGGGGCCACGCTGATGCTCGCAGGCTACATCCCGGGAAAAACGGACACGATTCCGGTCGCCATCTATTTTGCCGTGGAAGCCGGACAAATGGAAAAAGCGCTGTTTTGGGTCGTCATCATCGTATCGCTCGGCATGGGCACCACCCTATGGCTCAACTGGTGGAGCCGACGCAACGTGCGCAGGTACGCCAATCAAAAGTAAGGCAGGAGGGAGAGCGTCATGCTGGAAGTAGACATTCAGAAGCGCTTGCCAGATTTTGTGTTGGATGTCTCCTTTTCAACCGAACAGGAGATTGTCGTCCTCTTCGGCCCATCCGGTTCGGGCAAGACGACCATTTTGAACAGCATAGCCGGGCTTGTCCATCCCGATGGAGGGCACATTTCCTTGAACGGCCGCACGTTTTACAGCGCGGGGCAAAAACCGCTCGCCGTGCAGAAGCGCAACGTTGGCTACTTGTTTCAGGATTACGCCTTGTTCCCGCACATGACCGTTTCCCAAAACATTCGCTACGGTCTGCGAAAAGGGCACGAACTGCATCTGGAACCGCTTTTGACGACAGTCGGAATCGATCATCTTCTGGACAAGTACCCGCACCAGCTTTCGGGTGGGCAAAAGCAGCGTGTCGCGCTTGTGCGGGCACTCGCTACGGAGCCGGACATCTTGCTGCTGGATGAACCGCTTTCCGCGCTGGATACAGCCACGCGCAAGCAATGTCAGGACGAATTGCTCCGGCTTCACGAAATGTGGGGCATTCCGTTTCTGCTCGTCACCCACGACCGGGACGAAGCGGAAAAGCTCGGAGATACGATCCTTTTGATGGAAAACGGGAGAATCGTGGAAGCAAGCGCGCAAAAAAGCCATACAGCAACGTCGTCTTCCTGAATCGCAGGAGTTGGCGTTGCTGTATGGCTTTCTTTTATTACGGGATGGCTGCCAGTATGACTTTTACCGGGCAGTGATCGGCTCGATTTTCACATCGTTCTGCTTTGCCCATTTATGCACTTCCACCAAAAATTGCAGCACGTCGTGACTCTCATGATGGACGCAAAGCGTATCGGCTGCAAGCTCGATGACCTCGCCATTGACCGTCGTTACTTTTTGCTTGAGCACGAGCTGGCGCGTCTGCTCCATCCGCTCTTCCTTGCTGATGAGCACGCTGCCTTCCAACTCGCGCGGAGCCAGACGGCCATTCGGCATGTACGCCCGTTCCGCGAAAACTTCCTCGGCTACTTGCAGTCCATGCTCCAGCCCTGCTTCCACCAGCTTGCTGCCGGACAACGCGTACAGGATCAGCTCCTCGTCGATGTCGGCAATCGCCTGGACGACCGCCTCGGCAAGCTCGGGACGCTCTGCTGCTTCGTTGTAAAGCGCTCCGTGCAGCTTGACATGGTGCAGTTCTCCCCCCAAAGCGCGTGTCATGCCGGACAAAGCCGCTACCTGGTACAAAACAAGCTCATATACTTCGTTCACAGACAGGTTCATGGAGCGTCGTCCAAAGCCTTGTATGTCCGGGTATCCAGGGTGCGCTCCGATTTTTACATCGTGCTTGATCGCTGCCTCGATCGTTCTGCATATGAGATGCGGATCACCTGCGTGCAAACCGCAAGCAATGTTGACGGAGGTGATCCATTTCATAATTCCCAAATCCTCTGATTGTCGTCCTCGGCTGAAGCATTCGGCCATGTCGCAGTTAATGTCTAGATGAATCATGTATGTACGCCCCCACCTTTCCTCTCATGATCTATGTACGCGTATTGAAAGCGCATTCATCAGCGTTACTCCTGGAGTCTTCCTATTTATCTAGCATACCATGTACACTGCCTTGGCAAAAGGAAAAAAGCTGCCGAAAACTGGCAGCTTGTGAACAACTTATGTCGAACCGACCGTCGCTGGACTTCCCTCTTCTGCCGTCATTGTCTCGGCCAGCGCCATCACCTGGTTTTTTTCCTGTTTGTAATCGTATTCCTTCGCTTTGTCCGGCCTTGCATTGTTGTACTCCACCGGAATCTCGTGACGATGGGACCGCTCGATTTTGGTCACGAAATGCAGTTTCTCCATGATGCGGATCGTTTCGTCCAGCAGATTCGCATCTACGTACATGGAGACGTAGTTCAGCCGTTTGGAGATGTAATGAATGGTGCCAAATTTGCGTAAATTTTTGGCCGCTCGTGTGTTTTTTACCCACACGGCAACACCAAGACGTCGTTCTCTCATGTAACCGTTGGTCTCCTTTCCCTTCATGGTATAATCACCTGTAAACGCCCGATACAGAAAGGATTTGTGGTCATTATGCTGACTAGCTTTTATCGAAGCTTCGAGGAAGCGCTTCACCAGGAAGGCATCGTGACAAAAAGCGGCTGGCGCACGCATGCGGGCCAACGCTTCTTTTATGTAAGCAGCACACTCCCCGCTTCTCGCCTGACTGAACGGCTGATGGAAACGGGGGAGCGACTGACCACCCATACCAAATTAAAGCCCGAGTGCATTTATGTGCGCTCAGGCGACGACCAGCACGTCTACCGTTTTCGCTTTCTGGTGCCCAGCGAAAAGCAGTTTTGCTGCGGCAACCTGTGCGAGGACTGTTTTCTGTTGCGTGAAAAGTCCTCGCCACAGGCCGAAGCGTGACTGCCTGTCAGGAAAGCTTTTTCGTGCTGCAACCGCAGCTTCCCCCGGTCCCGCAGCCACTGCCCTGCGCTTCCAGAAACGGATTGTTGCTCGGCACCTTGATGGTGTCAGATACCGAGTGGGCAATCGTTCTGCTCACCTGATACAACAACTCATCCAGCGCGTCCTCAGCCCGCTTGAAAGCCTGCACGGAATCGCGAAGCTCAATCGTCCGCTTCAGCTCGCGCACTTCTTTTGATATATGGTTGTAATCGGGATGGTACTTCCCGAACCGTTGTACATCTTCATACTGCTCCTTCTTCTTTTCAAACAACTCCAGAAGGCGCTGTACTTCTTCGTCTGCCTCCATCCAACGCTTGGCCTCCAAATATTGCACGACCTCGCGCGATTGATTGATCATGGTGGACAGTTCATGCGACTCCATAATCAACTGGGCCATATCCACAGTCTCTACTGCTTCCATAGGGCGAGACCTCCTTTCACACTAAAGGCGTAAAGCTTTTAGTCCCTTCTGATTGTACCACGATCTACACCCTTAGTACAGATAATCAGGCACTACAATGCGCACTCGGCCCAGATCATCAAGCCTGTAGGAGCGCTTGCCGTGCGGACCGCTGATGGAGACGACCCAATAGCCCATGTCCAGTTTGACTTCCACAGGCAGTCCATGCAGCCGCTCCTGATCAGTCAACTGGATTTCTACTTCCAGTTGCAGCTCGGCCGCCCGCTTGAGCAAATCCCGCAGCGATTGCGGATGATACGACTGGAAATGCTGCGTCCACATTTTCGGCAATGTCGCCAGCTGCGGCATGGCTTCATCTTGGGCAGGAAACGTATTTTCGATCGCGTATCCATCCCAGGGCCGTTCGATCAGAAGCAGCCCCCTTGCAGCCACATCCGGTAACGTGTCTTCTTCCCCATCGACAGCGTCTGTTTGCATGACGACATGCGGCTCGTAGCCATAATGCTTGAGCAGGTCGATCAGCTGCCTTTTTTGCGAGAGTGGGATGAAAAATTCCGCCGGAGACAAAACGTGCTGCAAAAACGGCTGAAAGTCAGGAATTTGCCGCCATTCCTCCACAAATCCGCCATGTGCGGTACGGACGCGGTAAAACGGCTCCAATTGGATTTGCGTAGCCGCCTTCGCCCAATGCCCGATCACTTCGACCAGGCTATCCGGCAATGGATGGGCACAGCCGCTCCGCAGCTTTTCAATCACCTGCTCCTTAGTTCCCCCCGAAGCAAGATACGACTGGAGCTTTCCCGCTTGCAATTCGCCCCTGATCAACTGGCCTTCAAACGTCAGCTGACAAAATGCGCTGATCTCCCACACGTCACGCAGCGGCACGAGCGGCGGAATCGTCAGTGCTCCGGTCGGATCGACAAACCAGCCTTCTTCGGCCGTCAAATGCGGCAAGCTGTTCCATCGCCAGAAAAGGCGCTCCTCGTCATCGGCTCCGAGCTGAATCCAGCCCATGCCGAGCAAAATGTGCAGCCATTGCTCCACAATCGCTTTTTCGGCCTCCTCTGGCAAGACAAAACCCGCTGTCTCTAGCATGCGCAATTGCGCGTCCACGCAACACCACTGATCAAGCGGAACATGCCTCATCATCTGGGCAAAAGCATCCCACCAATCGCCATGCGGCAGCAGTTGGTCCGCAACCAACTGATACAGCTGTTCAAATCGCTCGGGAGAAGAATGGTTGAGCCACTGGCGAATTTGGTATGCGTCTGGGACAAGCTGTTTCTCTTTGCGCATCACTAGCCCCAGCCGGAAAGCCAGATCGAGGACAATCGTGAGCGCCAGGCCATCTCTCTGCTCTTTGTCCAGCGGAGCGAGGGCGATGCCTTGCACATGCTCGTCCGCAATGGACAGGAGCGGAAGCATTTTTTGCATTGCCCTGCGGTGAATGCTCCCTTTTTGCGTCACGGGCACTTGCTGATCGCGGACGAACAGCAGAAGCCCAAAAAGATCCAGATGTATCCCTCTGCCGGCTGATATATAATAAGGGAGCGTTTTTGACAAAGAAACATAGGCCGAAGTCAATTGTGGCAACAACTGCATGGTCAGCTGCTCACGAATTTCTTGCGGCATCACATAACCGATCTCACTCCACATTTTGCGTACAGTCAAAATCAGTCCCAGTCGTCGAAGCCTCGTCAGACCGATGGACAAGTGTCTGTGCTCTTTTGCCGTTTCCCGTTCCCAGGCCCGTTTGCTGAAAAAGCCGCGTGGCGCTTTGGTAAGAAACAGCTTGATGACGGTTCTTTCCAGTTCATCAGCCTCTTGCCAGACACGGCTGATAAACGCGCTATCCAACAGTCTGGACGACAAGTCCTGCTGTTCCTGGTCAAGGCGAAAACGCCTCGTCTGTTCGTTTAGAATCGCTTGTCTCGTTGCTTCGGACAGGTATTCCAGCGAATCGTTCACACGCACTCCTGTCACCTCAGTTTTCATGATCTCATCACGATTACTTTTACCAATTGGAAGGAGAATGATGATGAATATATTCCCTAGTTTGTTGCTCGCAGCTTCGCTTTGTGTCACAGGTGCCCAATCGGTTTCCCTATCCCATCCTACCGCATCTGCGCCCGCAGTAAAAGAGGTTGCGCCTTTCGCAGCCGAGTATGAAGCTGTAGCCGCTCCGTACCCGCCTGCTGTAACGGAAGCATTGAAAACCGTGCGAAAAAATGGCGGTCATACGGTCGTGCGCGCGAACGGCAAGGCGTATGTCGTCATCAGCGCAGGACAACGGCCAACGGGAGGGTACCGACTTGTAGCGGATCAGGTCAAGCGGACAGGCCCGCACGGCTTCACCGTCCACGTTCGCGTTCAGCCGCCAGCACCTGGTGCTCTGAAAACGCAAGCGATCTCGTATCCGACGCTCGTCATTGCCTTGCCTGACCAACAGGCGCAAGTCAAAGTGCAAATGCGCTAATGAAAAAAGCCGACAAATCGAGTGCCATTGGCGCTTTTCTGTCGGCTTTTTTCTATGGAGTCTGACCACTTAGGCTTGGACGCGAATCAAGGCTTGACCTCGATGTTGAAGCGCTCGGATACTCCATACGACTCGTGGTTGTTGTGGGCCAATTCGACCGTAATCTCGTGCTTTCCGCTCGGGATGTCTTTCAAGACATAGCTTGCTTCAAACACTTTTGCGATTTTTTTCCCATCCAGGTACAGATGGACATGGCCTTCTCCCTGCTTGTTTTCTTTTCCCATGTTCTCCAGAGAAAAGGTAAAGTTGGTGACAGCCAGCTTGAGTTCCAGGTCATCTTGCGTGAGCGTATGCGTAACCTGGAGCGTAGGCGCAGCCTGGTGAGCCTGCGGCTGTTCTACCATGACATTCGTCTGTGCATCGTTTTTCGCATAGACGAACCACTCGACGAGCGCCGCGATGGCAATCAGCAGGAACAAGCGGAAAATCAATCGTTTGGTTTTCACCGAAAACGGCTCCTTTCCAAATTCAGTCATCCCACATTGTGCCCTGAAACAGGCCATTTATTCGCCGCGCTCGGAACCCGGTGCTCTTTAGGGGATTGCCCGCAGCGATTAATGTTGCGGCTGGCTTCCGTATCCTTGTGTTTGTTGCTGCAAAGACAGCGGGACATTTGAGACGGGTTGATGGACAGACAGACCCGCCTGCCTGCAAATGTTGGCGATTTGCTGCATTTGTTGAATGGCGATGTCATGTCCTTGAAGTGCTGTCTGAATCATATGTGCCGCTTGATGCTCTCTTTGCGCAATTTGTTCGAGCGCCATTGCATTTTTTTGTTCTTGCTGCAAAAGCTGTTGATACTGGGCTGATGCTTGTTGTGTCTGCTGGATCAGTTGCGCAATGAGCTGCTCGCATTTGGCCAATTGTTGTGCGATTTGATTATTGTTTGCAAAGGGATTCATTGGAAGCCTCCATTCCACTGCTTTTGTTTATGGACAAACTTATCATGTTTTCCCTGGTCGATGTTTATTCTCCAAAATTGGCTTGATCCGGTACATAATCACTTTCCCCTTCGTGAAAAGGAAAGATGCGATGTTGATCTTGCCCGTTATCGTGGATGTTTAACAAAAAAAAGAGAGCATTTCGCTCTCTTTTGCGTTCTTAGTCGTCTTCCCGCTGGCTGTTTGCTTAAAAAATCGTCTTGCGGCCTTGTTCTTCCTTCAAAATCTCCACGGCTTCACGGAAGCGCAAGGAGTGGACGATTTCTCTTTCGCGCAAAAATTTCAGACTGTCCTGCAAATCCACATCGTCTGTCATGTCGATCAGCCATTGGTACGTGGCCCGCGCTTTTTCCTCTGCGGCGATATCTTCGTACAGGTCGGCGATCGGATCGCCCTTGGCCGCGATGTAGGTTGCCGTCCACGGCACGCCTGCCGCATTGTTGTAAAACAGCGCTCTGTCGTGGTTGGCGTAATGGGCGCCAAGCCCGGCTTCTTCCAACTGCTCGACGGTCGCGTCTTTGGTCAGCTTATACACCATCGTCGCAATCATTTCCAGGTGGGCAAACTCTTCCGTGGCAATGTCTGTCAAGAGACCGATTACTTTGTTCGGGATCGTGTAGCGCTGGTTCATGTAGCGCAGCGCTGCTGCCAGCTCTCCGTCTGCTCCGCCGTACTGCTCGGTCAAATATTTCGCCATTTTCACGTCGCACTTGCTGACGCGAACCGGATATTGCAGCTTTTTCTCATAAATCCACATCGGTTATTTTCCCCTCATTTCTACACTTGCCATGGCCAAGGCTCGTCATTCCACTGCCACGGATATCCGGAATAGCTGCGTCCGAACCCTTGCAAGGGGCCGTACAACTTTTCATACTCATTCGCCAGCGCCCAGCGCTTTTCCGTGAGCTGGTTGAACTGCTCTATCGCGTTCATATCGGTAGGATGCGTATCGAGATACAGATTCAGCTCGACCAGGACGAAATCGATCTCTTGCAGCCTTTGCAACAGAGCGTAGTATTCTTTTCCTCGTTGTTCAGGTGCCATGGGAACCCCCTCCCCCTCTTCCTAAGTGATCCATCCTCGGGTCGTACGGGCTGTACAGAGACGGCCACAATACACCCGTGCGCAAAGCTTCGGCTGGAGAATTTTGGGGCAAATCAGGGGGCTGGAATGTGATAAACAATTGTGGCGGCACCGAGTATGTTTTCACCCGAATCGGCGGGCAAGGATCGTATGGACTTACGTAGGGAAACCAGTTACGTGTTTGCGGGTACAAGCAGGATGCCCTCCTCCATGTGATTTTTCCGGTTTGTCATGAATACGATATGCCACCTACCCAGAAGGCGTGATAAATGTCCCGGAATGCAAAAAAACAGGAGCCTGTTGTCAGCTCCTGTTTTTGCTCGTCATGCGATCAGCTTTGTGGTCATGCCTGCAAAAGCCCTGCCGCTTTTACGCGAATCAACAAGGCATTCCCCGGCAAATACGCCAACGGGATGTCTTCCATATGAACGATTTCCAATGACTGCGGATCAGCTCCTGCGGCAATTGCCTCGCGAATCGCTCCGGCTTTTGCATCCGCCAGTGCTGCTTCTCTCGTCTGCTCGTCCAGCGCGTATATTTTTTCGATTTGCCCGCTGACTTGACCGAGCGCCGCTCCGATCGCATTCGCTGCGCCAAAATGTTTCGGCCTGATCACTTCCGAGACGCCTTTCATCTGATCAGGCAGCAAGACGCTGCCGCCGCCGACGAGAATGACAGGGACCGGAGTCGGGCTCGTCTTCATCCGATCAATCGCATCCTCCACGGCTGCGACCAATTGAGCGTCTACCTGCTGGCAAAAAGCCCGGTCGATGCCTGCTACTTTCGCCCCCGGCCAGTCCAAGCGGCCCATGACGACTGCTACATCTGTCGCGGTCATCGTATCCCCGCCGACGATCAATGCCCGATTGCGCAACTGGTAGCCTACGCTGTCCGGACCAAGCTTGATTTCCTCGCCGGATCGGCGAACAATCGTGCCGCCTCCGATTGCGACGGAGAGAATGTCCGGCATGCGGAAATTGGTACGAATCCCCCCGATGTCGACGGCAAGCGAAGACTGACGTGGGAAACCGTTGATCAGAACGCCGATATCCGTCGTAGTTCCGCCGACATCGACGACCAGCCCGTCTTTTCGCCCGGACAGATGAGCCGCGCCGCGGATCGAGTTCGTCGGACCGCAAGCGATCGTCAAAATCGGGTAGCGAATCGCATACACGAGCGACATCAATGTCCCGTCATTTTGTCCGAAAAAGATTCCCGCATGTTCAATCCCGTTTTTGCCGAGCGCCTCGCGGAAACCTTCTGCCACCATTTTTGCCGTCTGGATGAGGGCTGCGTTCAAGATCGTCGCATTTTCCCGTTCCAACAGGCCGATGCTGCCGATCTCATGCGACACGGAGATCGAGATAGATTCGCCCAGCTCTTCGCGGACGATGTGCGCCACCCGCTTTTCCTGATCCGCATTGGCCGGAGAAAAGACGCCGGAAATCGCAATCGTCTCCACGTCGCCTTTCATCGAGCGGCAGGCGCTGCGGATTTCTTCCTCGTCCAAAGGAACGATTGTCCGACCGTCGTATTCGTATCCGCCAGACACCATATGCCAGTTCTCGCCTACGGCGGCCCGCAAGTCTTCCGGCCAGCCCATCATCGGCCGAACGGCTGTCGTGGCTGGCTTTCCGATGCGGATGGTGCCCACGCGGTTTAAGCGCTTGCGTTCTACAATCGCATTGGTGCAATGCGTCGTTCCGAGCATGGCGTACCGAACATGCTGCGGATTGACTCCGCTTTCGGCCACAACGCGGCGCAGCGCTTCGTAAATACCCGAGCTGACATCTGCTGTGGTCGGCGATTTCACCTCGTGGACGACTTGCAGCTGTTCATCCAGCAGCACCGCGTCTGTATTCGTCCCGCCTACGTCAATTCCAATCCGGTAGCTCATGCCTTTTCCCCTCTCTTTGCAACCAGTTGTTCCACAGGCACATAGTCAAAATCGTACCCGAAGTAGCGCGGCCCCACTGTCTCGATGCCTTTGGCCGTCCGCCATTTGGCATGGCACGGGAATGCCACAATCGAGACGCGCGCGCCGTATTTCAAGCCTTCTGTCGTGATCGGCATGCCTGTCTCTTTGTCCAGGACAGCGAGCAAGTCAGGCGTGGTCGCAAGCGGTTGACCGTTTTCCAGCGCGACGAGGTGCTCGTTTTGAAAGCCGAGAATCATTTGGCGTCCGCGATCGTGGTCGATCCCGTCAAAAGTCGCCTGGCCTTTTGTAAAGCCGCTGTCTGTCCGGCGGCTAATGTCGACGGTTTTGCCCGCAAACAATTCAAATCCGCCAAGCTTGTCCAGAAGCATACGCACCGGGCTCGTCTCCTGGCTGCGCGCGGTGCGCAACAGGGCGCCGATCTCCTGCGCCAAGGTCAGCGTGCCTGGAATGGCGCTTTGTTTCACCTGTTTGCCCGACAGCGGATAGTCGCACATCGCCGCAGAGCCGCCCATCTGGATGGTCACGCTGCGCGCGAACCTCTCCGACATGACGCCGTCTACCGGATACATCACGATCCCGTTGCCGCGCTCATCTGTCATCGCGGTTGGAGCCGGAGCCAGTCCGTCCAGGTAAAAGGTGACCATTTGCGCCTCCGGAAAAGCTCTGCCCATCGCATCTGCATCGAGGACGGGGATGCCTTTTTCCGCCGCAACGACCAGCGGAATGATCGAGTTGACCCCGCCGACCTCAATCGGCATCGTTACCGCCACCTTTTTCCCCAACGCTTGCTCGATAAATTCGAGGGCTTGCGTCACCATGCCTTCCGCCGGAATTTTCTCCACCATGACCGTAGGTGCCCCGATCATGCTGGAAGGCACGACGAGCGCGTCGTCGTCCAGCTCATCTACCGTCATGAGCGGAATCGGGCCGTACTTTTCAATCGCCTGCAACGCCATCATTTTGCCGATGTACGGATCGCCGCCCCCTCCTGTTCCCAAAACGGCTGCGCCTGCTGCAATGTCCTCGATCGCTTGTGCGTCAATGTATCTCATGCGTATCTTCCTTTCTGCGTGTACGTGTGCATTATCCTTTTGTGGCTGCTTCCTCGGCTTGTTGCTTCCTGCGGCTGGCTACTCCAAAAGCAACCTGGAACAACACGCCGCACAAAAAGCCGTCGAGCGCCGGAACCGTCGTCAAATGAAACAACCCCAAGCCATCGGGAGCCGCCGTTGTGCAGTAAGCGATGAACGAAGCGAGCAGCCACGACACCAGCGAGCGGGCAATCAACATGCGATGCGCTTTGTCAAAAGCAAAAGCCGCACGGTTGACGAAGTAATATTCGGCGATGCAAATTCCCCCGACGGGCGCAATCAGCATCGTGATGAACGACAGGAACGTAATAAACCGATCGTAAATGCCCATGTAGGCAAGAGCCGTGGCAAACAGGCCGGCAATCAGCGTAATCCATACCTTGGGCGTTTTGCTGAAGACGACGGAAAAGCCGAGCGATGAGGAATACAGGTTGCTCGTATTCGTCGTCCACTGCGCGAGCGTGATGACCAAAATCGCGGGGATGCCCAACCCGAGCGCCAAAAAGATCGTCGTCAGGTCGCTCGTGCCCATCGCTTTCGACAAAATGATCGCCACGACGATCATGAAGCTGTTGCCGACAAAAAAACCGACGAACGAGGCGAGCATCGCATCTTTTCGCGTCCGCGCCCATCTGGCAACGTCAGGCGTGATAATCGTCCCGACGACGAAGATGCCGATTACGAGCGAGACAGCCATCCCGAAGGACAGCGGCTCTCCGGACAACCCAGTCTGCGCCATTTGCGAAAACGGATGATTTTGAATAGTCAAAACAATAGAAGTAACAATTAAGATGACCATTAGCGGAACAGCCCAGGAGCTGAGCTTTTCCAATGCTCGATAGCCGTATATGGCGGTAGACATCATGAGCAGTCCGCCAATGACCGAGAGAACTGCCTGGTCCATTTCAATGCCCAAAACGGAAGAAAGCGCTGTCTGGGCATTTTGGGCAAAAAATCCGGCCTGTACGCCAAACCAGCCCAGCAAGGAAATGCCGATGATGGCGGAAATCAGGCGCGCCCCGTACTCCCCGAAGGCGTAGCGGGTAATCATCGCAGTCGACAAGCCAGTGGCTGCGCCCATGTAAGCACATACGGCCCCCATGATCCCCAAAAGCAAGGAGCCGAGCATAACCGCCCAGATGGCGTCCCAAAAATTCATTCCAGAGCCAAGCTGCGCGCCGAGCAGCATTGATGAGATATCAATGCCGATGGCGATCCAGACGAGGCTGAGCGGAACCCACCCTTTTCGCAAGGCGAGTGGGACCGGCTCGCGTTCGTAGTCGTTTTTCTTGTTGTTCGCCTCTTCCATGTCATCTAACCCCCAGGTTCGGTATCTGTCTTTTTATGATCCGGCGATTCCACTCCAGAACAGCTTCCAGATGTTTTGCAGCTTGTGCTCAAACTTCGACTCGTCATAGTAGAGCAATTGCAAAAACAGTCCATCCATCAGGCACAAAAAGCCGTCCAACAGATCGTCAAGCGGACGGTCTGCGATTGCGCCCGCCGCGATTCCTTCCGCAAGCAAAGCGCGGATTTCCTGCGTCAGCATCTCCTCTGTCGCGCCGAAGCGTTCTTTCAGCTTGTCCTCAAGCGACGCAGGCGGAAACATCATCGCGCGTTTGTAAAAAATCGTCTCTTCTTCCTGGCTGACGTGATACGTAAAGGCGCCTCGCAAAATCTGGTACAGCCGCTCTTCCACGGTACCGTCCTGCGCTTGTTCAATCGCGCTTTTGACCGAGTGATAATGGTTGGACAAAACATCTTCGAAAATCGATAAAAACAAGTCTTCCTTGCTGCCAAAAAACGCGTACACGGCCGGAGTTGTCACCCCGACTTCTTTTGTAATCGCCGACAGCGGCGTCCCTTCATACCCGCCCTTGGCAAACTGGGTCAGGGCAACTGCCTTGATTTTGTCTCTCGTCGTCATGGATACCCCCCTTTTGTTTGTGTGACACTTTTACTTAATGATCGTTAATTAAGTGAATCTTATAGCGAATCGTCTGACAAGTCAATCCTTTTTCTCGGTGAAAAAACAACGCCTTTGCTCGCGGCGAAACCGATGAGCAAAGGCTTTTGGAAGCTTGTTACAGTTGAGGTAATACTTCGTTTACAACAGGGACGTTCCCCTCTTTGCGGACGATGTTGGCCAAGTAGCCCGCCATCTGTTTCGGACTGTTCGTGAAGGCATCGCGCGTACTGCCCGCCATGTGCGGTGTAATGGTCACATTGTCGAGATGCAACAACGGATCATCCGCTGCCAGCGGCTCATTGTCAAACACGTCCAAAGCGGCTCCGGCAATCCGGCCTGCTTGCAGGCATGCCACCAATGCTTTTTCATCAATCAGCCCGGAGCGCGCCGTATTGATCAGAACTGCATTCGGCTTCATTTGCGCAAGCTCGTGCTCCCCGATAAAATGCTGAGTCTTTTCTGTCAGCCGCAAATGCAAGGAAACGATATCGGCTTGCTGCAACAGTTCGTCGAGCGCCACTTTGCGATACGGAGCCGGCACTTGCTCGATGTACTCATCGTACACGAGAATCTCGCAGCCCATGGCGGTGAGAAATCCGGCGATCAACTGACCGACATTGCCGTATCCGATCAGGCCGACTTTTTTTGCAAACAGCTCGGGAATCGCTTCGCTGTTCGGAAAAGACTTTCGCCATTCCGCTTGCTTGAGCGCAGCGTGGGAACGGGCGATGTTGCGCACCTCGGAAAGAATCAGGCCAAGCGTAAACTCCGCTACGGCGCGGGCATTTCGGCCTGGCGTATTCAGGACGCTAACGCCGCGCTCTTTGGCAGCCTCAATCGCGACGTTCTCGGTGCCGCCGCGCAAAATTCCGATGACTTTCAGCTTGCTTGCCGCCGCGATCACTTTCGCAGAGACGGGGGCAAATTGAACGACAAGCACGTCATATTGCTCGATTCCGGCAAAGACGCTGTCTGGCATGGTCACCGCTTCCGGCCCGTGCAGCTCCACCGCCAGATTGTCTTTTTGCAATTCTTCCAGCGAGTTGTGCTGCCATTCCCGCACCTCTACCTGAAAACCGAGCTTTTCCAACTCTTGCAGTCCTTCTCCCATCTCGCGGGAAGGAATAAACCGATCGGCAATCGCCAAAACTTTCATCTCTCTCACTCCTATATCTCTTACGCTCTGCCCAGCGAACCTAGCATGCGAATTTTGTGTTCTACCGTTTGCTCCAGCTCCTGCTTGATCGGAAGGAACATCTCTTCCGGCAACGGGTCGATTCTGGTCATTTCAGCGGCAGCCCGCTTCACGCCTTTTGCCATCGCAATCCGGCAATCGGCGTACAAGTTTACTTTGCTGATTCCGTGTTTGACCACTGCTTGCACTTGGGCATCCGGCGTTCCCGAACCGCCGTGCAGGACGAGCGGAACCGGGCTTGCTTGGTTGATTTCCTGCATTCTTTCCACGTTCAGGTTCGGCTCTGCCGTGTAGACACCGTGCGCCGTCCCGATGGAGACAGCCAAGGCATCGACGCCTGTTCGCTCGACAAACTCGGTAACCTGATGCGGCTCTGTCAGTTTCGACTCTGTGCCGTACGCGCCGCCCAGCTCGTTTCCGCCCACATGTCCCAGCTCAGCCTCTACACTGATTCCGTGCGGGCGAGCCAAGTCTGTCACTTGCCTGGTCAGCGCGACATTGTCGGCAAACGGCAGACTCGACCCATCGATCATCACCGAAGTAAAGCCGTAGCGGATCGCTTCCTGGACGAGATCGACGTCCATCGCGTGATCCAGGTGCAAAACGATCGGGATGTTGTAAAAAGGGGCGACTGCCTTGATGTATTCCGCCAGGTAGACGAACCCTTTCGGCTCTCGCAGGTTGTGCTCCAGGCACATCAGGATGACGGGCGATTGCAGCCGCTCCGCCGTATCGAGAATGGTACGCACCATAATATCGCCTACGCAGTCAAAAGCCGGAACGGCGTATTGATTTTTTCGTGCATCGTTTGCTACTTCACGCAGTGTGGTCAACATCTTGCTTCCTCCTATCCTCTCTCGTGCTTCTATCTCATCAACATGCCGCCAGTGGCGTCCATCGTAGCTCCGGTGATGTAGTTCGCTTTCTCGGAGACGAGGAAAGCGGCGATATCCGCGATTTCTTCCGGCTTCGCCACCCGTCCCAGCGGAATCCGGCTGACGTAGTAGTCTTTTTTCTGTTCCAGATCGGCCTTGATCATATCCGTCTCCACAATGCCGAGCGCGAGCGCATTGACATTGATTCCTTGCTTCGCCACCTCGCGGGCAAGCGAAATCGTGAACGCAACCACTCCTGCTTTGCTGGCGGCGTAGTGCGCATGACCTGTCGTCGAGCCGTGGAAAGCAGCCTGCGAAGTCACATTCAAAATTTTTCCTCGGCGGTTTTCAGCGAGCAAATGATTGACGAAGCTTTGGCAGGTGAGAAACACCGACGTCAAATTGACATCCATCGTGTGATTCCATTCTTCCAGGGAAATGTCGGTCACCCAGTTTTTCGGCCATACGCCTGCATTGTTGATCAAAATATCCACGCTGCCAAATACGGCGGTCGCTTCAGTCATCAGTCGGTCGCAGTCTGCCTTTTGGCCGAGATCGGCCTGGATGGCGATGCACTCGCCGCCTTGTTCCCGGATCAGCTCCACTACCTCATTCGCACTGTCTGCGCTGCGGTTGTAATTGATGATGACTTTTGCGCCCTCTTCCGCCAACGCCAAGGCAATCGCCCGGCCTACGCCCCTTGAAGCTCCGGTAATAATCGCGCTTTTTCCTTTGATGCCAAAATCCATGTCTGCTCCATCCTTCACGAAAGTTTTTTCCACAACGGCTGCAATGCTTCCAGCACTTCCAAATACGCCTGGTACTTTTGCTCGTAGATGTCTCTATGTTGTTCTTGTGGCGTGTACGTTTTGCTGACTTTCACCATCGACTCTGCCGCTTGCGAGAACGAATCGAAGTGCTTCGTTGCCACCCCGGCGCAGATGGAAGCGCCAAGCGTTCCCTGCTCTGTGCCTTCGACCACCTCGACAGGCAGCTGCAAAACGTCAGCGAACATTTGCATCCACTCTTCCGACCTCGTGGCCCCTCCCGCCAGGCGCACCGCCTTTGGCCGGGAGCGGTGGACGAGCAGCTTGTCGATATGCTGGCGGTGACCGAACACGACTCCTTCGTACAAGGCTCTGACCATATGCGCTTTGGTGTGCCAGCCATTCAGGCCGATAAAGCACGCTTTGGCGTTGGCGTCCACGTTGGAGCCGAACAAAAACGGAAAGAAGACGATGTGGGAATCTTCCGGCTTCGTGCTGGCTACCATCTGGTTGCACAGCTCATACACGGTAATGCCCTGCTTGAGCGCCGCGTCGTGTTCCTGGCTGAAAAATTCGTTGGTGAACCACTCCAGATTGCTCGCCGAAGTCGGACTGCCCTCCAGCGTCAGCCAATAGCCGGGGATGCAATAGATGGACGTCATGAACAACGCTTTGTCGACGACTGGCTCTTTCGTGATGTATTCGTTGATGCTCCATGTGCCAGCTACGACGCACAATTTATCCTCATCGGTGACGCCAGAGGCAATCGCTGACGCATCGATGTCGAACAATCCCCCCGCTACAGGTGTCCCTACCGCCAGCCCGGTTTCTTTCGCCGCCTGCTCCGTCACATAGCCGCAAATGTCAGCGGAGTATTTGACGGGCGGCAGCTTTTCCGCGATGCCTTGCAAGCCAAATTCGGCGAGCAGTTCATCGTCGTAGGATACATCCTTGATGTTGAACAGGTTGGTGCCGGAGATGTCCGTCACCTCTGCGTACGCTTCGCCTGTCAGCCGATAGCGGATAAAGTCTTTGCACATCAAAATCCAGCGTGCCCTTTCCAGCGCTTCGCGTCTGTTCGCTTGCAGCCAACCCAAGAGCGCCACAGGCTGGCCTGCCCAGATCGATTGCATCGTCTTCGGCAGGACGCGTTCCGCCGTTCCGTCCTGATACCACTGCTCGACAAGGTGCTTGGCGCGGGTATCCGTCGAGACGATGCCGTTGCCAACCGGCTTTCCTGCTGCGTCGACGAGGTACAATCCGTTGCCGTGTCCCGTGACAGCCACGCCCGCCACTTCTTTAGGGTCGATGCCCGACTTTGCCAGCACCTCTTTTATGACGGACACATTCGCTTTCCACAGTTCTTCCATGTCTCTCTCGGTATGGCCAGGCTGCGGCATGATCATGACGGTCTTTCTGCTGGAAACCGCCAGCTCCCGTCCGTCCACCGTGTAGACAGCTGCTTTCGTGACTGTTCCTCCGTTGTCAATCCCAATCAAAAATGGTGCCACGTTCTCTCCCCCTTACTGGTTTCATGCAAAAATTGAAGCTAGTTTGATGAGAATCCAGCCGAGCGGAGTCGTTGCTCCCCCGACCAGGTTGGCCAACTCGGTTGTGGCGCTGACACCCTCAGGCAGCGAAACATGGACGAGATTCGCAGCGGTTGTGTACAGCGGCGCAATGCTTGTTCCCGCGTACAGCACGAACGCGACCATGACCAGCCCTGAGACGAACAGACGAACGAGATTCTTTTTCAAATACGGTGCCGCCATCGGGATCAAGAACACGAGCGAAGCCAGATCGACAAAAGGCAGCACTTTGTTGCCAGGCAACAAAATCGCGAGGACCAGCGCCCCGGGAATGAGCAGCAGCCCAGTAGCCAGCACAGCCGGATTGCCGATCAAGAGAGCCGTATCCAAGCCGATGTAAAATTCGCGGTCCGGGAAACGCTTTTTCAAAAACTGTTCCGCCGCCTGCCGCACGATCTCCAGCCCTTCGACCAGCACGTTGATCATCGCAGGCAAGAGAACCATCACCGCCGCTACTTGAATGCCGAGTGTCAAAATTTCCGCAATTCCGAACCCGGCAAGGATGCCGAGCAACACCCCGAGAATCGTACCAAGCGTGAGCGGTTCGCCCATCACGCCGTATTTTTTGGTGATTTCCTCCGGATCGGCCTTGATGTCCCGCAAACCGGGAATTTTCTCGATGATCCAGTTCACCGCGATGCCGATGGGCACGTAAATCGCCGATGTGGCATGGGCAAAGGAGACGCCTTTCAAGTCGAACTCTTTCTGGATTTTCGGCGCCGTGATGTCCGCAATCACAATCGCGATCAGGAAGTGAATGAGTGCAGCGATCGTACCAACTGCGATGCTGTTAGTTGCCGCATACACGACACCGCCTGTCAGCATGAAATGCCAGTAGTTGAAAATGTCGATGTTGACTGTCTTTGTCCATTTCAACATTAGCAACAAAATATTCAAGAGAACAGCACTGAAAACAACGATCGGGACAATCGGCGTCCCCCAGCCAATTGTCGCACCGACAGGCCAGCCCGGGTCAACGACCGTCAGCGACAGGCCAAAGCGACTTACCATCGCTTCTGCTGCCGGGCCCAGCGTTCCCAATAACAGGCCGATTACGAGGTTGATGCCGACAAATCCGATCCCTACCAGCATCGCTGCCTTGAAGCCTTGCCCGACCTTCACCCGAAAGATCATCGCCAAAATAAAGAAAATAATCGGCATCATAACAGATGGGCCCAACTGGATCAAAAACTGAATGACCGCCATTCGGTTGCCTCCTTTGATTTGTTTTTCGCTTTGCCCTTGCACGCTCGTTCGCTGCACCACCCCCTTTCCAAAACAAAAAACCCTACACAGAGCTAGCGCCTTTTCGCACTAACTCTCTGTAGGGTTTCGCATCTACACATAACCCGTTAACGTATTTTGTTGTCGCGTATGTTCCAAAGTTCACGCTTGCTTGTTGTCACACCGTTGATTCCGGCTGCGAACAGCTCGTGAACGACTTCTGCCGAATCGATAAAGCCACCTGCGAGAATCGGGACATTTTTCACGGCGCGGAACTGGTTCACAAACTGCTTGGCAAAAGGACCCGGGAGAATCTCAATCGCATCGAGATCGCTCATTTCCAGTCCTTTCAAACCATTTTCCAGCGAGCGTGAATCGAGGAGAAAAAATCGGTGAATCCCGATCAATCCTACGTTCTTCGCACGGTTGACAATTTTGGCACTCGGGGAAATGAGTCCATCTACCTGAAACAAGTCCTTGAGCAGCTTGATTCCCATTTGATCCTTGTTCAAGCCGCCGATCAGGTCCACGTGCACAATCACTTTTTTCTTGGCTTCGTGGCATTTTTGCGTCAAGCTTTTCAAATTTCCGATATGGACATCCGACAAGAGGATAACCGGAGCGTCGCTTTGCAGCGCGATCTGAAAATGGCGCAAGTCCCTGACAGAAGGAATCGTGACGTGGTTAGGAAAAAAATCAGTCGCCATCTTGAAACCCTCATTTGACATCTTGTTGGTAATTAAAGCGCTTTCGCCATTTATTTAATAACAGAACGAATCGTTTGTCAACTGCTCCTCACCGGAAATTCCGTTTTTTCAGATAAATCTTTTCCCCGTAAAAAAGGCCAACCCGGTGAGCGCGGGTTGACCTGCTGTGCCTCTATTCAAGGTGCTGCGCCTCGCGGGAAGGCATGATGAACATCGTCTCAACATCTGCCGCCGACAACGGGCTGGCGAAGTAATAGCCCTGAATTTTTTTGCAATCGTTTTCCGTCAAAATGTCCAGCTGGTCTTTTGTCTCGATGCCTTCGGCAATGACATCCAGCTTGAGGTTTTGCGCCATCGCAATGATTGTGGACACGATGGCCCGATCGTTGCGGTTTTGGGAGATATCGGTGATGAAGGAGCGGTCGATTTTCAGCTTGTGAATCGGAAATTTTTTCAGATAGCTGAGCGAGCTGTAGCCTGTCCCGAAGTCGTCCAGGCTGATGCGTGTGCCAAGCTTGTTCAGCTCCTCCAAAATGTGAATGGAGACAGCCGGGTCCATCATCATGCTCTCCGTGATCTCCAGCTCCAAATACTCCGGGGCAAGCCCCGTTTCTTGCAGGATATTTCGGATATACGTCACGAGGTTGGACTGATGAAACTGGTGGGAAGACAGGTTGACCGACACAGGAATGAGCGGTCCGCCTTCGTCATGCCAGCGTTTCATCTGGCGGCACGCCTCGCGCAAAACCCATGTTCCCAAGTCGTAGATCAAGCCGGTTTCTTCGGCTAGTGGAATAAACAGGCCAGGCGAGAGCAGTCCTCTTGTCGGGTGATTCCACCTGACGAGCGCTTCCACGCCAATCATCCGGTTGTATTCGGAATGAAACTGCGGCTGGTAGTAGACGACCAGTTCGTCTCGTTCGATCGCTTTGCGCAAATCGCTCTCCAGCTCGATGTGATCCAGCAGTTGGGCGTCGAGGTCATCCGTGTAGAACAGATGGCCGTTTTTCCCTTGTCGCTTGACCTTGTACATCGCCGCATCCGCTTTTTTCAGCAAGGAGACGGCATCTAACCCGTGCTCTGGAAAAAGGGCTGTCCCGATGCTCGCCGAAATGTAGAAGTCGCTGTCTTTCAGATGAAATGGCTGCTTCAATGTGTCGATGATTTTTTGGGCAAGTTCCGATGCTTCCCGGCCGTCTGGCTCGCATTTGCAAAGAATCGTAAACTCGTCGCCACCCATCCTGGCGATCGTGACCTCGCATCCAGCTGCACTCTGCAAAATCCGCTTGCTCACGCCCTGCAAAAACAAGTCTCCGTAGGTGTGCCCCAAAGAATCGTTGATCATCTTGAAGCGATCCACATCGAGCACCATGACGGCAAACGTTTTTTGCTCGGAAGCGCTGCGCTCGATCGCCTCCTCCAGCAGTTGATTGAACCTTCTGCGATTCGGCAAGCCCGTCAGTTCATCATGGTACGCCAAGTATTCGATTTTTTGTTTGGCTGCGTTTTCTTCTGTAATATCCTTGACGATGATGTGTGTACCGACGATTTCTCCCGCGATTTCCACAGGTACTTTCATCACGCTCAGCTTGATGACATCGCCACCGGGGTAGCTCCACGCTGTTTCAAAGCTGTTCAGATGCTGTGCCGTCGTCTCGTAGAACAAGCTTCTGGTCTGCTCTCTCTCTGCTCTCGGAATGTGCAATCCGATCTGGGCGACGTGGCGATTGATATATTGCTCGGTGATCAACCCGGTTATTTTTTGCACCGCCGGATTCATGTCGATGACCATGCCTGTCTTATCCAGAGAAATAATCCCGTACTCATTGTTTTTATACAAAGATCGATACCAGCTCTCGTTTTCCTCGATCTCGGAATCTTTTTGCGAAAAGCGCTTGTTGATGAACACGCCTATAAGCGTGACGCCCAATAGCAAAAACGTAGCAAACACAATGACGTACGCAAGCGTCTCCGGCTGCATCTGCATTTGCACATGCTCCCGCACAAGCGAGTCTGTGTGGAAGCTGGCGGCGACCATGCCCGTGTAATGCATGCCCGCGATGGCCGCTCCCATGATCAGGGCGCTGCCCAGCTTGTACAAGGACGCGTAGCGCGTCTGATCTTTGCGGAAGTAAAACAGCAGCCAGAGCGCTGCCACCGAAGCCGTACCTGCAATGATGACGGACAGGACGACCCACCAGCTGTCATACGTAATCCCGATGATCATCGCCGCCATTCCGGTGTAGTGCATGCCGGATATCCCCGCAGCCATGAAAGCTCCCGAGATGACGAGTTCCTTTGGCGTCAGCTCGTCTTTGGTCACGGTGTACAAAGCGATGCTGGAAACAAAAATAGCGAGTACGACAGACAAGATGACGTAGGCCATATCGTACATAACATGGATCGGCAAAGTCAGGGCCAGCATGCCGACAAAGTGCATGGACCAGATGCCCAGCCCCATGGATGTTGCTCCGAAAATCAGCCACAGCACGCGATGTTTTCCCCGACTGATTGTCACTCTGCCTGCCAGATCGAGAGCAGAGTAGGAAGCGGTGACGGCGATTAAATAAGATAAAACAACAAGAAAGCTATCATAAGTTCCGTGAAGTTGGTGTTGCACTCTCTTCCCCCCGCTTTCCTCTGATGACTTGCACAGCGTTACGCTATGCCCGCAGCCTCTTGAAGCGTTTCAGCCGAGATGACCACCTGTTGTGTGGCAACCCCAATTTCCTCCATGCTTTGTACCAGAACGCGCATGCCTGCCTCGACGTTTTCAACCTCGCCAAGACTGCGTGCCATCGACTGGACGATGTGCGCAAACGATTCTTCTGTCGCTTCGGATTCCGCCTTGCTCGCCTGCACGAGTTGATGAACTTCCTGAATCGCGCCCACGACCTCTTCGGTATATGTACGGGTTTGGACGATGTAGGAATTGATCTGTTCCACTGACAGCTTCGTTTGCTCGGACAGCTTGCGAACTTCCTGGGCCACCACAGCAAATCCTTTGCCATGCTCTTGCGCCCGTGCCGCTTCAATCGCCGAATTAAGCGCCAGCAAATTGGTTTGCCCTGCGATGTCCTGGACGATTTTGATGACCGTGCCAATCTCGCGTACGGATTGGTTCAACAGCTCCACGCTTTTTTCCATCGTATTCGTCCGGTTGAAAATCGCTTCGATCCGCCCTTCCAGCTCGCCCAGCTTCACTTTGCCCTGCGATGCCAGATGCTGCGTCTCTCTCGATGTCTGCGCTCCCGAGCGAACACTGCGGTTTACTTCGTTGCTGCTGGAGATCAGTTCTTGCATCGAAGCACTCGTCTGCTCGGCAATCGACGTCATCTGCTCGCAAACCGTAAAAATTTTCGCCTTCAGCTCTTCCTTGACCTGTTCATACTGCTTCTGTTTTTGGCGCAAATTTTCTTTTTCGTAAGCTTCCAGGACGATTTGCTGTTCAAAATTGAGGATTTTCGAAATCACTTTGCCAATTCGGACACTTTCCACTCGATTCTCAATATTTTCGTGGACGATATCGAGCAATGTACTTTGCAAGTTTTGAAAGGCCCCCATGTACCACTTCGGCTCCAGGCCGATTCGATAGTGCACTTCTGCTACACGAATCCGCTTTTGCAAAAACTCGCCGTCGATTTGCCCGCTGAACATCTCGATCAGATGCCGCTCCAACGTCTTTTGCAGCCGTTCCAGCGTGCTGTTGTCCAGGATGATTTGTTTCAGTTCTTCGACATTGGTAATCGTCTGGTAGAAAGCGGACACAATCTCGCGAATATGTGCCTGGATCAGTTTCTGGATCGAGCTTGCCAGCCGGATTTCCTCTATGGTCAAATCAATCATTTCCAGCTGCTTCAAGATCGTCGGATCGGTCACGTCAATCTTTGCTTTTGCGCGATCTTGCTGATCAAGCCACCTGGAATGCTCCATCGGCTTTTTCCGGCTTCCCCACAAACTGTGAAAAAACGAAAATGGACATTTGCTCATGCTCTTCTTCATCCCCTATTCCCAATTCAAACCAGCTACAAACATTGCTTCAGATGCAGTCCCCCAACTGCAACCTATTCTTTAGGCAAATAGACCCTCTTTATGATACAACATCCACCTGAAAGATTTTTGAAA
Organism: Brevibacillus sp. HD3.3A; assembly: GCF_013284375.2. Classification (NCBI taxonomy): domain Bacteria; kingdom Bacillati; phylum Bacillota; class Bacilli; order Caryophanales; family Paenibacillaceae; genus Brevibacillus; species Brevibacillus sp. HD3.3A. The sequence continues at coordinate 2,385,057 of NZ_CP085874.1, read as the reverse complement.
CCGTCGCACTTTTTTTGGAAAAAACCTATTTTTTCATGGAAACGCAATATTTATAGGCAAAAAATACTAAAAACAAAAATAGAAATAGGTTTTTTTCATCAAAAAATCCGACCTGTAAAAAGTCGGCTCTTCGTTATGATTTTTGTTTCCACTGCGCAAACCACGCTTGAACCGCCGGATGAGCCTGGGCGTCAAACTCAGTTCGTAGCATAGACACGAGCAAGTCGTATTGCTTTTCCACGGAAAAACGATCGCCAAGCTTGGCGTAAAGACGCATCAGTTCATAATAGAGTGCTTCTTCGGAAGGCAAGATTTTTTGGACGTGCAAATAATGCGAAACGGCCTGTGTCAACTGGTTGCGCTCTACGAAAAAGCGAAAAATGTCATGCGCATGCTGAAGAAATTTTCCGCGCAGTCGGATTCGTTCGGTTTCAGCCCACAAGTAATGATGGTCAGCCAAGTAATCTCCGCGGTACTGCTGTAATACGGACAGATGCACGTCCAATGTTTCCGGATCAAGCGGTGGCGCGGTGTTCAGGTTGGCTTCCCACTCCTGCACGTCCAGTCTCGTGCCATTCATCTCCAGCAAGTAGCCTTCGTCACAGTTGACGATCTGAACGCTCATTTTTTCTTCATTGATGACTTTTCTGATCTGATAAACGGTCGTATAAAGCTGCGTAATCCCTTTTTTCCAATCGATTCCCGGCCAAAACTGGTCGAGAAGAACTTGTTTTTTGACAACCGTTCCCCGGTGGTGTAGCAAAAAGGCGAAAATTTCTTGTGCTTTTACGGTTTTCCAGCGCAACGTCAGCGGCTTTTGGCCAGCCAGCTCTAGTTGCAAAGAGCGAAGGCTGTGGATCAATCCGTTTTCCGGATCAGCATTACGAGCTGCAACAGCCTCAAGCGGCGCTTGTTTGCCGAGTCGCTGAATCGTTTTTTGCAAGCGCTCATGTTGAATCGGCTTCAAAATGTAATCCAGCGCATTCAGCTCAAAAGCCTTGATTGCGTATTCGTCGTATGCCGTCACAAAAACGATCGCCATGTGCGGATACAGCTGCAAAATTCGCTCGGCTAACTCGATTCCGTTGACACCTGGCATCTGAATGTCCAGAAACACCGCATCCATTGGTTCCTGGGTGATTCGTTCGAGAGCCAACTGCGGGTTGCGGTATTGTCCCAAAATGTTCAGCCCGCCGATGCGTTCAAGCTCCTGTGCGAGATGGCGAAGGGCAAGCGGCTCGTCATCCACGATGATTACTTTCATACGAAATCCCTACCTTTTCCAGCGGCAGACGAATCAAAATCTCGGTTCCTGTCCCTTGTGCACTGTTGATCCGCAATCCTTGGCCGAACAGTTGCCTTAATCGCCGCTCGATATTTTTCAAGCCGATTCCACCAGACAATGAATCTGTAAATAAATGTTCGAGGACATCCGCAGCGATGCCAACGCCGTCATCCTCTACCGCGACGCACACATGCTCGTCTGTTCGGTAGACACGAATGAGCACATGTCCCCCTTCAGCCTGCTGCATAATGCCATGGCGAATCGCATTTTCCACCAGCGTTTGCAACGTCAGAGGCGGGATCAAAAAATCAGTCGTGGTGGAGATTTCAATCTGATAGGAGAGCCAATCTTCAAATCTGACCTTCTCGATGTGCAAGTAAGAACGAACCAGCGCCAATTCCCGTTCGAACGGAATGAGCGGCTCCGAGCTTTCAAACCGGAAGCTCTCCCGCAAATATTGCCCAAATTCATTTAACAAGGAAGCCATCCGGTCAGGTTCACTCCGACTCAGCGACGCAATGGAATTAAGCGTATTTTCATCCTGTTTCCCAGAATTTGCATAGCCTCCCGTCCATCCCGCGCTGTCGTCATCCACGACTAAAATTTCCGCTTCCGCCAATGCTCCCTCGCCGCTCGGCGCAACGCTGACACGATCGGCTCGCATCGTTGGCTTCGGCAGCACAGCTTCAACAAGCTTTCGCGAAACCTCTTGCTGTCCTGTATTCGCCAATGGAATAGCCAGGCGGTATACGACATCTTCAGGAGAATCAGCGTGAACCGTTATCACTCCGTCATTCCCTCGCCCTGCAACCGGATGGAAATGTCGGCAAACGGCTCCTTTACGCTCGCCTCAATGATGATTTTCCCGCGAATCACTTTCTTTTGAGCGTGGATCAAAATGCTCATGAGCAGCTGATCCATTCTCTCCTCATCCGCTAAAATGGGCGGAAACCCCAAAGGAATCTTGTTCTCGAACAAGACGCTGTGATCAAAATCGAGGTAGTACAGCCTCTCGATTCCTTCGTTAACTACTGAGCGAAAGTCAATCGGTCGAACTTGCAGTAGAATAGTTTTGTTGCGCAAGCGGGAAAAGTCGAGCAAGTCATTGACCATGCTTCTGATCGTCCAGCCTACAGAAGTGATAATCCGCAGGTCATGCCTCTGGTCAGGCGTCAGTTTGTCGTCCTCATGCAATCTCGCATCTGCAATGCTGATCATCGCATTGAGCGGCGTTACCATTTGCTCGGAAATGCTCGCCATAAATTCATTTTTGAACTTGTCGACAAGCAGCATTTCCTGTGTGATCTTCTCGGTCTTGCGGTAGGCGAGAATGACTTGTTGCAGGAACAAAAAAGAAATGACTACGAGGAAGCTGAAGTTTTGAAAGAAGTACCAGCCGCCTTGTTCCGTGATTCCAAAAATGATTAGCGCGTTCAACAAAGCTTCCGATGCAAACAGACAAAAAGCCAGAAACTCATACCAGGCCCCCTCCTCTTTGCTTCGCAAGCTCCAAATGAGCAGAACGAGTATGAAAATATACATCAAGGTAGAGACAAGATTCCACGCTGCTATGTACTGCGTCGCCTGGTCAGGCGGAAACACGAGGATCATGCGAATAAATGCGCAGCTTATAAGCAGTACCAACTTTTTGAGCCACTTGTCTACTCGCCGCTGGCAGCGACGATAGACGAATATGAACACACAGTAATTCTGTCCGATCCTGGCAATCCAGTATATCGTCACAGTTGCGTGAAAAGAAAGAAACGGCAGCAAGTAGGAAAGCCATTTGGTGCTATTCACCGATACAACAACCGCTAGAAAAAAGAAAAACAGGGAGAGCCACTCCCAGCTATTTTTCCGATCAAAAAAAATGGAGAAGTCCGAAATACAAGGTAAACAGCAAATATACTACGAGAATGGCAAAATCAAGTGCAGCGATTCGCTGGTGTTCCCCTACGATTGCAGCAACAGGCCCCATGCTGATCGGCTGAATGATGCCTCCGCTTACGGCATGGTCAAAGTTAACGACTTGAACGAAAATATCGAAGCGCTCTTTCGCGATTTTTTTCCACGCGACATACGGAACAGCTTGTCCAAAATATTGCGCCGGGTCTGGGACCACAATGCCTTTCGCGCCAATCTCCTGGCCATCAACGATTAACCGATGGGCAGAGCGAATCAGCGGTACGCGAAAAGCGATCTGCCCGGCTTGCTCGGCATCCATCACCACGGTTAACCGATACGTCCCGTAGCCTATGGCGCTGCGGGCATTGTCAGCATTCAAGCTTGGCCCCCAATTTCCGGGGGTCTGAATGTAGGGGAAGCTGGCAGGCTGATTTTCCGGTAGCCTCGAAAGGAGCTGGCCCGGATAAAACTCCCACTCTCCCTTGAGCTTGAGCGGCTTTGTTGCGCCTTCCGTCCACCCGCGCAAATCCATGACTCCTTGTTTGGCTACCGGATCGTGATCCCAGTCAAATAACGACAGCATATTGACGCAGATCACTGCTATTACAACGGCACTCAAAATCGCAATCCGCTTTATGTTCATGCCCTGCCCCCTAGCGCTTTACGGCTTGCCCAGACAAAGACTATCGTTTCGGAGCGCGAAACCCTGCTGCTTGCGCCTCTTCTTCTGTGGCAAACCACATTTCCGCCTTCGTTTGCTCGTAGCTGGCAGAGCCGGGAACATGGTAAATTTTCTCGCCTTTGGCGTTGATGTTGCCTTTGATCGCCTTGCCCTCTGGCGGGGTGTCGCTGTCCGCGGACTTGCTCGGCTGCGCTTTGGACTCATCCTTGGCTTTGTCCTTTTTGCCTGCCGCTTTTTTGTCTGCGTCCTTGGCGTCTGCACCCTGCTCGCCTACATCCAGCCCCCACAGCCCGCGGTTGCCTTCCCGCGCTTCCCGCTCTGCGGTCAAAAACAAATCGGCCTGGGCCACATTCGGCGGGATGGTCATAATCCGCGCATACCCTTCCCGCACCAGCTTTTCGTTGACGAACGTCCCGTCTTCCATGTACACGTAAGCGAGCAGCCGCTGGTATTTGTCGTACGGCTCTACATCGAACTTGAGCGTGACCTTTTTGCCCGTCAGCAGCTCTTTCGTGTAATTGCTCGCTTCTTTGCCGTACGGTTCGACGGGATGGTTAGGCTTGACCGTTTCCGGTGTATCGACTCCGATCATCCTCACCTTTTCCCCGCTCGCCAGCTCAAACGTATCTCCATCGACCACGCGTTTGACGGTCGCCGTCATTTCCCCGTTTGCCTTTGGTCCTTCTGTTGCGGAACAAGCCGCAAGCAAAAGCGCTACCGCGAACAGGTACATCACTAGCTTTTGTTTCATTTTGTCTTCTCCTCTTCCGCATTGCTTCTCGTTATGTACTGCTTTCGTAAAAACCGTCTGACACGCGAAAAAACTGACCCAGAACGTGTCAGTTTTACGCGATTGCGATTTTTATGATTTTATAATTCTCCCCCACAATTTTCAAGCAAAGCCCTGCCTGTTCTACTCTTCGATATAATCAGACAGCATATCTCGCTCCAGCGGAACGTAAACCAGGGAAGGGGCCGTCTCGCCCTTGATCCAGACGTAAGCCAATTGCAGGGGATGGCGCTCTACGTACTGTTTGGCGGCTTCGACAGCGCTTGCTTGCTGGTTTGGTTTGTGCGCAGCCTGCTCCTGTTTCGGCGGCGTCTTCTGAAACCCGACAACTTGACCAGTCGCTGCTTGGACCGTAACGGTGTAGACAGGCAAGGCAGCAGCGTCATTTGCTTTGGACAACGCTTGAAAATAAATGCGGTAAGCCAGTTTGTCCTGTTCGACTTCCATGACTTGCAAGCCCGTCACTTCCGCAGCGAGGTAATGTTGCAGGAACGAAGCCGCTGTCTGTGTCGCTGCCGCAGCATCTTTGGGAGCGGTTGTCCTGTCAGAAGCAGCCGGCAGACTTTTGTACTCCAGTTCCACGACCTCTCCCGTGGAGGAAACGGTTTTTAGCGCGATGCTGCCGCCGTTCTCCAAGCGCCACCGATAGTTGCGCGTGTCCAAAAAGTCGTTCTCCGCCCGCCAGAACGTTTTTTCCACCGTCAAGCCAAACTCGCTCGCCACCAACTGCACAGCCTCGTCTTCCGTCGTCACCTTCCAGCTTGTCCGCTCGGCATCCAGCTTGTACGTTTTGCCGCGCAACGAGTCGTGTGCCTTGTCAATGCCGATCAACTGCCCGCTTTGCGCATCGAGGAAGCCCATCAGAGCCGGAGCGTAGCCACTCGTTTGCGTCCCGGCAAAATAAGGCGTCAATGCTTGGACGAGAATCGTTTCGGCCTCCGCTTTTTCGATGGCAGCAGCCGGATCAGGGAAAAGCTGCTCGCTCCATTTGCCTCCTTGAATCTGCTTGGCCGCAATTGCCTTCCCGTTGTTGCGCTCATCCAACCCGACCGTGTAATGCTCGTTGAGAAACGGAAGCCCGTTTACTTGACGCACAAAGACGTGCTGGTTTTGCTTCGGATCGGCAAGCGATTCGACCAGCTTGTACTGACGCTGCTCGGCTCCGATCAACTGTTCCAAATAGGCCGCCGCCTTTTTGGTTGCGCTGCCATCGGCTGTTGCTGCATACGGCTCGGCTGGCGCGACGGTTTGACTCGTCGGCGGGACAGTCTGCTTTCTCGTTTCTGTTCGTGTCTCTGTCGCCTTTTGCTTAGTTGGCTTCGCCTGCTGTTCCTTTTCCTGAGCAGCTTTCCCGTCCTTTTCTCGTTCCAGCTGAGAAGTTTTCTGTGCAGACGGCGGATTCACGGTTTCGTAGGAGGGCTTCGCCTGCTCCGAATTGCCAGGCAGCTCCTGTTTCACGGAAGGAAACGCCAGAGAAGTGCCCCATACAGCCAGGGCAAAAAAAGCAGCCGTCTGCAGCGTCCAGCTTGCCGTCCTGCTCATTTTGCTGCGCCTGTCCATCTCGCGCGCCTGTTTGGACAACACCCCTTGCAGCCGCTTGATTTCTTCTGTTCGCGGTGCAGGTACATTTCCGCCTAGCCGTTTCATGCGTTCGTGCAGGAACTCGTCATCTTCCCAATACATGCTTTCCCCCCTCACCTGCTGTTCGCACGTTCAACTGTTTTTGAATCAGCTTGATCGCGCGATGATAGTCCACTTTTACTTTTGATTCGGATATGCCGAGAATTTCCGCTGTTTCTTTTATGCTGCACCCTTTGATGGAACGTAAAATAATAGCCAGACGATATTTGGGCGGAAGCGCGAGAATCGCCTGTTTCAGCTCTTGGTCCCGTTCTTTTTCTACAAACAGCTCTTCCGGCAAGCCATCCTTGGCTGGCAACTCGCTGAACCACCAATCCGCAAAAAAACGTTGAAATTTCCGGCGGCGATACAGGTCGATTGCCGCATGTTTCGCTATGGAAAAAATCCATGTTTTCATCCGGACTCTTCCGTCATACCGCGGCAATGCTTGCAACACTCGTATAAAGACTTCCTGGGTGATGTCCTCGGCGTCGCTCTGATTCCCGATAAAATGATAGAGGAAATAGAAGACATCCTGGTAGTACGTGTCGACCAGGTTCGCAATCCGCTCTTCGTACGTTTCGTTCATTGGGTTTCCTCCGTCTCCCCATCCCTAAAAGGTGCGCCTGCCCGCTTCCGCGAAAGGGCAGGCACATGCTCTATCCGTAAACTATTTCCAAGGGATACTGCTTCCTGTCACGGCATCCACATATTCCTGTACACTTTCACTCTTCGCAGACTTGTACACGAGCAGCGGGTTCGGCTGGCGCTTGCCACCCAATACTGGCTCCAGATAGACCAGGCTCAGCGGATGATGTTTCAAATACTCCTTGGCTGCTTGCTCGCGCGGAACGATGTTGGCCGGATCGGGGTAGGCCACATTTGCCGGTTTGGAAAATTCACCGAACAGTCCGATCACTTTGCCCGTTTCTTTGTCGATCGTCACCTGATAAGCATGGTTTAAGACGGGCAAACCGTTTTGCGTGCGGTAAAAAGTGAAGCGGTAAGCGTTCGGGTCTTTCAGATAGGAGCTTGCATCTAACGCTACCGCTTTCGTCTCTTTGTCCAAGTAGACTTGCAGCACCTGCACGGCTGCTTTCCTCGCTGCTTCCACGGTTACTTTCTGCTTTGGCTCCACATATTGGCTCGGTTCCAGACTCACATCGATGACTTGTCCGGTTGCTGCTTTAACGGATACGTTCGCAACGAATGTTCCCTTTTTCCAGACATAGTTTTGCACCTTGCCCTCTGGCGTATCTTCCGCAGCCCGCTCCACGTAAGTAGCGTCCTCTGTGTTGAAGCCGATGATCGTTTTCAGCAATGCCGCTGCTTCCGCTTTGTCTTTTGCCGTCAAAGTCTTGCCCTGCGGCGATACGGGAAGGAGGGCACCAGAAAGATCGGGTTCATAGTAAAACTGCGAGTGCTGCGTCTCTACCGATTGTCCGGTTTTGGCATCGAGCATGCCCGACCAGGACACATGATAGGTCAGCATCATGCTCTTGCCGTCTTTTTGCAAACGATACGCAGGTGTCATCCGCTCGGCAATTGCTTTCTCGGCTTGCGCTACAGAGATGGCCTCTTCTTTCTTCGGCAAGTTTGCGGAAGACAGCGGATTGCTTGCGGCATTCGCCATCAGCCCTGACACTTCGCCGTTTCCGTTCACGCTGACGAGCAAGTTGCGCTCAAAAAACGGAATGCCGTTTACCACGAGCTGATAACTTGGTGTTCCTAGTTCTTCGGACCGTTTGGCGTCGAACTGGTAGCCTTCCGCAGCATCACCGAGCAGCTCGCGCAAAAACACGTCCGCTTTTTTCTTCTGCTCGTCGGGCGACAGCTCTTCGTCGCCTGCATCATCTGCTGCATATTCAAAGCTCTGAATGCTGCCTGTTTGCTTGTTCAAATAAATGGTCATCGCCGCCTCTTTATCTTCTTCCAGCTTTCTGCGCTCGACGACGATGACGTCACTGTCCTCATCCAGACTCACTTTTTCAACGGGCAACTGCTCCATGTACGGCAGAAGCTTTTCCAGTTTCGCGATCGTTTGCTGCGCGGCTCCCTGGGCTTGTGCTGCCGTGCTGTCGGCTGACTTCGCGCTCGCTTGAACTGCCCATGCGGGGCTTGCTGCCAAAAGGGTTGCAGCGACAATTGACATGACGGCACTGTTCCATTTTTTCATTTTCCTTGCCTCCTGAATGGTGAATGTTGTTTTTTGTTGCTCACTGCGTTATTCGCATGAGTTTGGAAAAGGTTACAAATTTTCGCAGCTTGCTCGCAAAAGCTTGTCCCAGGCAAATTCTCTGCGCGCTTCCCAGCGTCTGTGCCCGGCAGATGCCAAACCGAAAAAAACGACCTTCCACAAGGTCGTTTTGTCTATACGTACAGACTTAGTCACGATCGGCGCTAAACAAAAACAGCAGAACAACCACGACAATGATAATCCACAGAAACTCATCGTTATCGCGATCAAAAAAGCCATCGAACAGACCCATAGTGGAGTCCTCCTTTCCTTCTCGTTACAGCCTATGCAGAAGGCTAGGCACGTGTCAGCGATTGGAAGAGCCCAAAAGTAAAGGAATGTTTTAGCGCAGTCTGGCGATGAGCAAATGCGTGTAGACGGTCAGTTGCTTCGCCTCGATTTGAAAGCCGAGAGCGTCAAGCTCTGCAAGCAACCGGGAGCGATCGGCGTAAAACCGATCGTGGATTTGCATGATCGCTTCGTCTTTGCCTTCTCTGGTCAGCTCAGCGATGTGCGCCTGCCTGTGCCCTTCATCCACAAACATGAAATCCGCAATCACCAGGCGCCCTGTCGGCTTCAGTACACGGCGGCACTCCGCCAAGGCGAGCAGCTTTTGCTCATCGTCGAGATGGTGCAGCGCGTAGCTCGTCGCCACAAAATCAAAGCGATTTTCCAGAAACGGGAAGGCGAAAAAGGTGCCGAGCTTCGTTTCCATGGCAGGCAGTTTGCTGCGGCAACGGTTCAGCATTTGCGGCGACTGGTCAAAGCCACTCATGATCGCTCCCTGGCTGACCAGCCGTTTGGCGAGATTGCCTGTACCCGTGCCTGCGTCCAGTCCGATCTCCCCGTGAATCGGGCCAAGTGCGGCGACGACCTCGTCCAGCACTGTCTCGTATGATTGGTGGGCGTTAAAGCTTTGCGATTCGCTGGTGACCCAGTCGTCGTAATAGTTGGCGATCTGGTTGAAATTCCAGCGATCCACCCAGTTGTCGCGGGACTGCCGCAACCGTTTGTTCGCCTCAGCCAGCTCGAACAACTCGGCTGGATCGATCGTTTGACTGTGTCCGATCCGCTCGATCATCGCTTCTGTCGTCTGGATGACTTTGGCCATTTCCACCCATCGCGTGTACATGAAAGAGCGCTGGAGATCCAGATAATGCAGCAGACTGCCTTCCTGCTCCTTCATTTGCGAGAGCAGCTCGCGTATATCGTCAATCGACATGCCGACCTCGCGCAGCGTGATGATCGTTTGCAATCGCCATACATCTTCTTCGGTAAAATGACGATACCCGGACTCATCTGCTTTGGCTGGCTTGATCAGCTCTTTTTCTTCATAATAACGAATCGCTCTTGGCGTAATTTGCAGCCTGCGCGCCATATCATTGATCAGCATGCATTTCTCTCCCTGTCAGCTTCTTATCGGTATCATATACCTTACCGTTGCGTCAATGTACAGGGAAAAACGAAAAAAAACTGCCTGTGCGGCAGCTTTTTCTTAGCTTGCTTCTCTTGTATCCGCCTGTTAGTGGCGGGCAGGCTCGGAAATTTCCTGAAGCGCATCGCTCGCCTCATCGTGGTGTACTTGGCGGATCGCCATGTCCGCAATCGCGACAATCCCGACCAGCTTGCCGTTTTCTACGACAGGCAGGCGACGAATTTGGTGCTCAGCCATGATTTTTGCTGCTTCATCGACCGTCATGCCCGGCTGGCCGAGAACGATGTCCTTGGTCATGACGACCTCTGTCGCCGTCGAGCCTTCATGCTTCTCGGCCAGGCCGCGAATGACGATATCGCGATCCGTAATTACCCCGATCACATCGTTCTTTTCATCGACAACCGGAATGACACCGACGTTCCAGTCGCGCATTTTGCAAGCTACTTCGTACACATTATCCTTAAGCGTCACCGTTGCGACATCTTTGGTCATAATTTCGCGCAGTGTGCGGTTTTCCACTTTCGCCATCTTGTTCTCCTCCTTTTGCTGTTTGCTAATGAACGGTTGTAGTGTGTCCTCTCTGCTCTCATTTCATGCGCTGCAAAAGGGTATGATAAGATCGTGGCGGAACAGAGTTATGCATTGCGCTTCTTCCAAAAACAGACTATCATTAATAAGTGAAAATCTCACCATTTGTAGGAGGAAAAAGAATGGTTATCAAGGACACGGGGATTGGCACGAAAGAAGTTTTTTTCGCTGATCTGGAACATTACATGAGCGAACTCGGCTTTGATCGTGGCGCCTGGGATTACAAGCACGCTACATACGATTATAAAATCCAAGATAAAGGAAACGTTTACTACTTGCGCATCGAAGCAAACGTGACCGAAGGCAAGCTGGAAGATTCCCACGCTGTCCTGAAATTGGATGAGCCGTACATGGGCAAACACCTTTTCCCACACGGATTGGACTACGACTATCCAATGCCTGATTCCGTTGTAAAAACTGCCAAGCTGAAACTGCAAATGCTCGGCGAAAAGCTTTCCTCGCACTAATTTCAAAATGAAAATGTCTTGCGATACAGAGAGGTATCCCCTCTCTGTTTCACGTAGAAGGGGGTATTACCGTGAAGACGAGGGGCGTACCTGACTTCCTGCTCCTGTTTTTAACTGCCCTGATTGTCGGGTTTGGTATTACCATGGTGCTTAGCTCAAGCTCCATTTTCGCCCTGACCAGCTTCACAGCCAATGGCTGCTCCTATTGCAACGGGGACGAGCTGTATTTCGTGAAGCGGCAAATTCGCTTCCTCCTGATCGGTGTCGTCGGCATGCTGGTCGCCATGAATATTCCCTTCTCCTTTTACAAACGCAATTTCCTGCTGATTGCGATGGTGAGCTTCTTCATGCTCGTGCTCGTACTGATTCCGGGAATCGGTGTCAATATCAAGGGAGCGCGGTCCTGGTTCCAAATCGGCTCATCCAACCTGCAACCAGCAGAGTTTGCCAAGCTTGGCCTGATCTTGTACCTGGCGGCCATTCTCTCGAAAAAAGGAGAAGGTGTACGCAAACTCAAGTCAGGTTTGCTGCCGCCGCTCATGGTCACAGGTTTGTTTTTTCTCCTGATTGTCGTGCAGCCCGATCTCGGGTCCGCCGCCATTTTGCTCGGGAGTGCTCTCGTTGTGATGATCTGCGGCGGGGCCAGACTTCGTCATCTGATCGGCCTCGGCGGTCCGGTTGTCACCGTCGCCTTGCTTGCCTACATCACGACGAAGTCTCACGCCTTGAACCGGATCAACTCTTACCTCAATCCTTGGAACGATCCAAGCGGAACCGGGTACAACATCATTCAGTCGTGGATCGCCATCGCTCACGGAGGATTGTCCGGGACTGGCTTCGGGAAGAGCATCCAAAAGTATTTGTACTTGCCCGAGATGCATACCGACTTTATTTTCTCGATCATTACTGAGGAGCTTGGCTTCATCGGCGCTTCCTTGTTTTTGCTGGTTTATTTGCTGTTTTTGTTGCGCGGCATCCATATTTGCCTGCGCGTCAAAGACACGTTTGCCAGCTTGGCCGGAATCGGTGTCGTCACGATGATTGCCTTGCAGGCGATCTTGAATATCGGTGGCGTAACCGGACTGATCCCGCTGACAGGCGTGCCGCTGCCTTTTATCAGCTACGGGGGGTCATCCCTGCTCGTTTGTCTGATCTCGACAGGCTTCTTGCTGAGCGTATCACGTGAGGTCAGCCGCCAAAAGCTGGAAGAACAGATGAAAAAACAGCCGTACTCGATGTAGGGCGCCTATTCGTCCAAAGAAAAAACGGCCTGCTGCTGCGCAGGTCGTTTTTATTTGCTGATATCGACGCTCTCCACATGCACGTTGACCGCATCCACAAACAGTCCGGTCAAGCTCTCCACCGCTTCTTTCACCTTTTCTTGCAGCGTGTGGCAAACGTGATGAATTTGCGATCCGTAACGGACCGATACCCGCATGTCAATGATGACCCTGTCCTCCGTTACCGCTACCGTGATTCCTTTTGCACCGCCATTCAGCTTTTTCGCCAAATCTTGATACAAACCGCCGGATCTCACCGAAATCTCCAATACATCCTCTACTGCCACAGCGGCAATGATCGCGATCACTTGATCGGCCACTCTGATCTCGCCCAGTCTTTCAGCCATCAGGATGCCCTCCTCTTTTGACCGAATGATAACGGCTGTTCCCGTGTTATCTGATTTTTCTTTCATTATAAACAAATCATGCTTGGGCTTGGAAGGGGATTTGTTTTTTTCTCTCGGTTAATGTCGGAGCGGTGCAATGAATGTCAAGCAGTGTCAAACGATTGCTGGCGAGCGCTTGCTGCAAAGCCGGCTCCAGCTCCGCAGCGCTGCGCACCGACACGGAGTCAGCCCCGCACGCCTTGGCCCACAGGCAAAAGTCTGGATTTGTCAGCCTCACGCCGAAGGAGCCGTAGCCTTCCTGCTTCATTTTCAACTCCTCCAAGCCGAGCGTCTGGTTGTTGACGACGATCAGCGTGATCGCAAGCTGCTGCTCCACCGCCGTCATCAGCTCCGCGAGGTTCATTTGCAGTCCGCCGTCGCCTGTCACACACACGACTTGTCTGTCGGGAAAAGCGAGCTTGGCCGCAATCGCGGCTGGCAGGCCGAAGCCCATCGTGCGCCACTTCCCGGAAAACAGCGGGTACTGCCTGACAGCGCGAAATGCGCGATTAAACCAGATCGTATGCTCTCCGGTATCGAGCGCCACAATCGCGTCCTCCGCCACCATTCGCCCTACTGTATGCAATAACAACTCCGGCTTCACCGCTTCGTCGGGCGATGACGCCTTGCTGATTTGCTCATTTTCCGCCCAAAGCTGCTCATGCCAGCTCTCTACTCTCTGTTCCCAAGCTTCGCCACGCTGACGATTTTTTAAACGGGCAAGCCACAGCGGCAATACGTCCAGCAGATCGGCAGTGACGGAAAGCAGCTTCGGCTGTGCATGCATAGACGTAGCAGCATGATCGACCTGAATAATCGGCAGATGCTTCGGAATAAACTCTTTCGGAAACCAGCTCGCCCCAAAAATGACGAGCAAATCCGCTTCGTCAAGCGCTTGCAGCACCCCCTCGCTTCCCCCTTCACCCAAGCCGCCCAGCACAAGTCGATGCGACTCGTCGATGGCCCCTTTTGCCCCCAAAGACAAAACAATCCCGGCCCCAAGCTGTTCAGCGAACCGCAAGCAAAGTGCCGCCGACTGCCGCGCGCCAATCCCGAGCAAAACGAGCGGCGCTTTGGCCTGCATGATCTGGTCAGCCGCCGATTCGATCTCTACGCGATCACCCAGCACGCGCGGGATGCGTGGCAATGACGGAAGGATTGTCGCTTGCGTTTTTTCGGCAAACACATTTTTGCAAATGGACAGATGCGCGACGTCTTTTTGCTGCGTGGCGGAAACAAAAGCGCGATGGAGCACCTCGCCCACGGCATCCGGTTCAGTCACCGTCGCCTGATAGCAGCTGATCGGGCGAATCATGTCTTCCTGCGCCACATACTGCTTGTAGCCGCCCCCGAGCTTGGCTGTCTCGACTTGTCCGGTAATGGCGATGACAGGAACGCGGTCTGTATGCGCGTCCGCCAATCCATTGAGCAGATTGACAAATCCCGGCCCCATCGTCGCGGTACATACCGCCGGCTTGCCAGTCAGCTTCGCTTCCGCACTCGCCATCATCGCGGCGGCAGACTCGTGTTTGCATGCGATATATCGCAGCTCTGACTGCTTCCCCAGTGAATCCAGCCAGGCAAAAATGCCATCCCCGGCCACTCCGTAAATGCGTTTGACTCCCCATTCGGCGAGCTGCTTGGAAAGATATTGCGCCACAAGCATCGTTACTCCTCCATTTCTTCGTTAGCGAAAAGTCAATGGTAGTGTACGCATTCTCCAATATTTTACTAGGGCCTGTTGTAGAAAGTTGGAGAACCTAACAATTATCATCAGCTGATAAGCACATTCCCAAAGGAGGATCAAAAATGAAGCAGCCTGTGAAATGGCTGATCGCACTGGCAGCAGTAGCAATCGTCGTCACCACCGCCGTCATGGCTTCCCCGCTGCGTTCTGACGCATTCAGCCAACAAGTCGTCAAAGTCGGCACAGAAGGAAGCGATGTTCGCGAAATGCAATACCGTCTCAAGCATTTAGGGTTTTACACCGGAACGGTTGACGGTATTTTCGGCTGGCGCTCTTACTGGGCACTCCGCAACTTTCAGTATGAGTTTGGTTTGCCCGTAGACGGCGTTTTGGGGCCGAAAACGAAAGTGAAGCTGTACAATGCCACCAAAAACTACAAGCCAACCGCTGCGGATTTGGGCGCGTCGCAGGCAGCTCCAAGCGCACCCGCGCCAAGCAATCCGAAAAAAGAGACGTACCGCGCCGCCAACATATCAGCCAACGACTTGCGGCTGATGGCAAATGCGGTATACGGCGAATCTCGCGGCGAGCCGTACATCGGTCAGGTAGCCGTTGCGGCGGTCATCTTGAACCGGACGAAAAACCCCGCCTTCCCGAACACGCCAGCCGGAGTAATCTTCGAGCCTCGCGCGTTCACTGCCGTAGCGGACGGACAAATTTGGCTGACCCCAAACGAGCAGTCCAAAAAAGCGGTCAACGATGCGCTGAAAGGCTGGGACCCAACCGGAGGAGCCATCTACTACTTCAACCCGGACACAGCCACATCCGGCTGGATTTGGAGCCGCCCGCAAATCAAAAAAATCGGCCGGCACATCTTCTGCCGATAAGCCCGAAACACGAAAACAGGCACTACAGTCAACAAGACTGCGTGCCTGTTCCCTTTTGTCCGCAGAAACTGCGTTCATTGCGAACGCTGGGTCTGCATATGCTCTGCCATTTTGACAAAGCGCTCTTCTGATTCCGTCGTGCCGCACACTCCACACTGGATCATGTATGAGTCGCCTTTATACGGCTGATGAAAAATGTCCAGCTCCTCGCTCGACAGTTGCTGAACTACCTCGCCTGTTTGCGGGTCGAGACGCATGTAGCGCGGTACTTGCTCAATAATCGTAAAGCGCATCCGGTTTGACTTGCATGTAGGACAAAGCATCGGCTTGGTCATAAAAGCACCTCCCTGTCTTGTTTCATCGTTTAGTTTCTGTCAGAAGAGGAACTCTATACCTATCTTCCTAATTCCGCGCAGGGACCAACTTTTTGGTACAAAAAGGAAGACAATGCTGGTATGATTCAATAGGTAGGTAAGTAATTTGATTCTGCATCTGAGGTGATCACATGAATTTACGACTTTTCTTTTCGCTCGTCGGAGCATCTGTGCTGCTGGCTGCCTTCGCGCACTACTTCACAGAAAACGAGTTTTTCCAATTTGCTACCTCCGCCCTGGCGATTATTTTTCTCGCTGCCTGGCTCGGCAAATCGACGGAAAGCGTCGCGCATTACGCCGGTGACCGGATCGGCGGGTTTTTGAACGCTACTTTTGGCAACGCCGCAGAACTTATCATTGCTTTTTTCCTCGTCAAGGAAGGCTTGTTCGACATGGTCAAGGCATCGATTACCGGGGCGATTATCGGCAACATGCTCCTCGTGCTCGGACTCAGCGTGTTGCTTGGCGGACTCAAGTACAAGGAGCAAAACTTCAACAGCAGACTCGCTGGTCACAACGCTTCGCTCATGACACTGGCAATCGTCGCACTGTTTATCCCCGCCGTCTTCATGAGAGAACTGCCGCCTGTGAAAATTGAGACGCTCAGCATCGTCATCGCGATTTTGCTCATCATCGCCTACGTTCTCTGGCTGATCTTCTCCATGATTACGCACAGCGACTTTTTGTCCGATATCGAGCCGCACGAAAGCGACGCGGTCTGGTCAAAAGGCGTCTCCATCCTGATGCTCGCCATCTCGACCGTGTTTGTCGCCGTCGTCTCCGAGTGGCTTGTGCACGGCGTCCAGCACGTCTCCCATTCGCTTGGCTGGTCCGAGCTGTTCGTCGGTGCGTTCGTCATCGCCATCATCGGAAACGCCGCCGAGCACAGTGCTGCCCTGTTGCTCGCCATGAAAGGACGGATCGGCGCTGCCGTGGAAATCGCCATCGGCTCCAGCCTGCAAATCGCGCTGTTCGTGGCGCCCACACTCGTTTTGGTCAGCCTGTTGCTCGGCAATCCGATGGACATCGTGTTTACGCCATTTGAACTGGCCGCCATCGGAGTCGCCACGTTCATTACGATCTCGATCACGAAAGACGGAGCGACCAACTGGTTCGAAGGGGTGCTTTTGCTTACGGTGTACATTATTTTGGGTACAGCCTTTTTCTTCGCTTGACGAGAGATCGCGCATAACGTTCGTCGTTCCCCGTAACGGGAATCTAGGAAAAGTCAGCTTCACTGAAAAAAGGAGTGCATGCGGCAGTTGACGCCGTTGCACTCCTTTTTCGTGAATGGATGTTACCAGATCCCGAGCATTTGCATGAACACCAGCACAATCGCCAGCGGGGAAACGTATTTCAACAGCAGCAGCCAGATGACAAACAATCGTTTGCTGAGCGGGGAATGGTCAGCCCGCAGCTCCTCGATCAGCACTTCCCGCTTCATTTTCAGCGGGACGAAAATCGCGATCAGCAAAGCCCCAAGCGGCATCAAAATGTTGCTGACGAGAAAATCGAACGCGTCGAAAATCGATTTGTCAAACAGCTTGATGTCGCTCCACACGCCAAACGACAAGGCGGAAGGCGCTCCGACGATGAAAATGAGCAGCCCGATGATCCAGGACAGCCGCTTTCTTTTTGCTTCGTTCCCTTTTGTCAGAGACGCGACGATGATCTCCAGCATGGAAAAAGCCGAGGTCAGCGTAGCAAACAGGAACAAGGCGAGGAAGATCAACAGGAAAAAGCCGCCGAACGTAATCTTTTCAAACACGGATGGCAAAACGATAAACAGCAGACCTGGCCCAGCCGTCGGCTCCATGCCGAGCGAGAAAACCGCAGGGAAAATCGCCAGTCCGGCAAACAGGGAGACGAAAAGGTTCAGGCCGACGATCGAGCCTGCGGAACGGACAAGGCTTTCGTTTTTCGCCAAATACGAGCTGTACGTCACCATCACGGATACCCCGACGCTGAGCGAGAAAAACGATTGGCCCAGCGCGTACAAGATCGATTCCGCACTCAGCTTGGAAAAGTCCGGACGGAGGAAGAACGACACGCCCTCCATCGCTCCCGGCAATGTCAGAGAACGGAACATCAGGACGAGAAAAAGAATAAACAAGGCCGGCATCATGTATTTGTTCGCGGATTCGATCCCGCTCTGCACGCCGCGCGCCACGACCCAGGCCGTGATCAGCATGAACACGAACTGGGCGGCAACAGAACCGAATGGAGCGGAAATGACTTCTCCGAAAAGTTGCTCGTACGAAGCACCCATCAGTTGCCCCGTCACCCCGCGCAGCAAGTAAGTAAGAATCCAGCCCCCGACGACACTGTAAAACGACAGCAGCAAAAAGCACGTCACGACTCCAAGCCGACCGATCCAATGCCACAAAGTACCCGGCGCAATCGCGCGATAGGCGCTGATCGCTTCTTTTTGCGTACTGCGGCCGATGACAAATTCACCGAGCAACAACGGCAAACCGATGACGAGCGTAAAAATCAGAAACAGACAAAAAAATGCTCCTCCCCCGCTCGTCCCTACCATGTACGGGAATTTCCAGATCGCCCCCAGCCCAATCGCCGAGCCAGCCGCGGCCAAAATAAAACCGAGGCGGCTCGTCCATTGCTCTGTTTGATTTTTCATGATCAATCACTCCTCAACTATACATACATCTTGTTCCAATGGAATAAAAAAAACCCGCCCCAAAAAGGGACGAGTTGTTCGTTCTCGCGGTACCACCCTAGTTAGGCATCGCCTTTTTTCCAAAAGACATGCCTCTCCTCGTCATTGATAACGGGTATGACCCGGACTCTCCTACTAGCGGCGCCATGCGTTCAGAGGTCAGCTCCAGAGTGAATTCTACGAAGACTATTCCTGCGGCCGCTCTCAGTCTGTGGCGGCGCTTCCCTGTCAGGCAGCACTTTCGTATACTACTCTCTTTCGTCGCTATTTTCCTATGCAGGGGGTCGGCTAAATATAAAAAAACCCGTCCAAAAAAGGGACGAGTCTGTTCGCGGTACCACCCTGATTAAGCACCAAGAACATAGGACGTTCCCGGCACTTCACTTGCTCATCGTTAACGGAATGACCCGTTTCCTCCTACTTGGCCTGCGCCGTTCAAAGGGCTGCTCTGGAGGGAATTTCACGAGGCTCACTTCAAAGCTGCTTGCAGTCTTCGGCAGCTTCTCCCTGTCAAGCGATGTCATTCGTGTACTGGTCTCCGTCATTGCATTTTAGTTGTTATTGAAATGCTAGTGTTAAATTTAATATATACAACACAAATAGGCAAGACTTTTTTCAAAAAAAAACGAAAAGCGAGGATGATCACCGCTCTCCTCGCCTTACTTTTGGTTGAACAGTTCATGGAGAGTCGCCAGCTTGCGCTCCAGTGAACCCATGATATCACGGCCGATTTCTTCACCAATCAGTCCAAGTCGCACTGCATACTCTACTTCACGGGAAAGCCCGAACATTTGTGTATCAAGCACTTCTTCATACAGTGGGCACTGCGGCATGGTCAGGTTTTCCATCTGCACGTCGATTAGCTTGTAAATCTTGTCTGCGTCCGCTTTAAGCAGTGCTAGCGCTTTCTGTTCCAAGTCAGGAACTTTAATTTCTGTCAAAACCTATCCCTCCGTTTGCCTCCATCCTTATCATACATAGTACGCGATTCTGGGCCATTTGAAAAGGGGAGAAGCTAGATCAACTGCAAGAAGCTAAAAGATACCAAGATTCCATTCTTGTGAGAGAAGCTCAAGCAACTTGACTCCGGCAACCGAATTTCCTTTTTCATCCAGAGCAGGGCCGAACACGCCGATCCCCATCCGTTGCGGCACAGCTGCCATAATGCCGCCAGCCACTCCGCTTTTCGCCGGAATCCCGACATCGATGGCAAACTCCCCGGATGCGTTGTACATCCCGCAAGTCACCATGAAAGTCTTGCAGATGCGGGCAACTTCTCGTGGAATGATTCTTTCGCCTGTATGAGGGATAATGCCATCGGCGGCGAGCACCATGCCCAATCTCGCCACATCTTTTGCCGTTACCTCGATGGCGCAATGACGGAAGTACAGATCAAGCGTCTCTTCCACATCCGTGGTCAGCACTCCGCTGTCCTTCAAAAACCAGGCGAGCGCGCGATTGCGGTCAGCCGTCCGCTTTTCCGAGCGGTAAACCGCTTCATTGACAGACAGCCCACGATTCCCCGTAACGCTGCGCAGCAGGCCCAGAATCGCGTCCAGACGCTCTTCTACGCCATTGCCCTGGATCATTCCCGCAACCGCGATCGCCCCGGCGTTGATCATCGGGTTGAGCGGCTTGTGCGGCTTGATCGTCTCCAGCTTGATAATCGAATTGAACGGGTCGCCTGTAGGCTCCTTGCCCACCCGCTCAAATACATGCTTGTGTCCGTTTTGGCACAGGGCGACGACCAGCGAGAAAATTTTCGAAATGCTCTGTAGGGTGAAGGGAACATCCGCGTCTCCCGCTGATACAATCGTCCCGTCCGGCATACAGACGGCCGCGCCCAGCATGCGCGCGTCTACTTTTGCCAATTCGGGTATATATGCTGCTACCTTGCCTTGTCCTGTATATTCGCTGGCCGCTTGTACTTTCTCGGCCAATTGATTGGATGCACTCTCGATGTCCATCTGTTATCCCCTCTATCCATACTCGTGATGCATATGAATAGATTGTAGATTTGAATGCGTCGGCTGTCAAATTGTGGGACGCTATTCCACGATCGCCCGCTTCAGCCGCTCCATCGCTTCCACTACGACAGAGTGAGGGCAAGCAAAGTTGACGCGCTGGAAGCCTTCCCCTTCCTGGCCGAACACAAGGCCGTCCTGAAAGCCGAGCTTGCCTTTCTCCCGAAGCAGGCTGCTCAACTCGGCCTGTTTCAGTCCCAGGCTGCGAAAGTCCATCCAGCCCAAATACGTCGCTTGCGGAACCGGCATGCGAACCGCTGGCACGTGCTCGGCCAAAAAGCGGCTCATATAAGTCGCGTTTTTGTGCAAGTAGGAAAGCAAGGCTTCGAGCCACGGCTCCCCGTAGCGATAGGCAGCAATCGTCGCCTCCATCCCGAACAGGTTCACATTTTCACAGCCCATTCGCGAAGCCGTCACGGCAAAGTCACGCAGCAATTGGCGATTTTCCGTCAACAGGTAGGAAGTAAACAATCCTGCCAGATTGAATGTTTTCGATGCCGCCAAAAACGTGACGCTCTGCCTCGCCAGCTCCGTTGGCAGCGAGTAGTACGGAACGTGGCTGCCTTTTTCATAGACCAGATCGGCGTGAATCTCATCCGCCACGACGACGACCCCGTGCTCCACGCAGAGCGTGCCCAATCGCACAAGCTCCTGCCTCGTCCAGACCCGTCCAATCGGATTGTGCGGACTGCACAGAAGCATCAGCTTTACCCGTGGATCGCTCAGCTTGTTCGCCAAATCATCCCAGTCCATCTCATAATGCCCATTTTGCTCCACCAAGGAGCTGCGCACGACTTGCCTGCCGCGATTTTCCACCGCATGAAAAAACGGATGGTACACGGGAGTCTGGATCAGGACGCGCTCCCCTGGTGATGTATATGCCTCTATCGCCACATGAATGCCAGGAATCACACCGGGAATGCCCGTCATCCAGCTCGTCTGCACCTCTACTCCATACCGTCTCTGTATCCACTCCTGCAAGCTTTCATAAAAAGCCGCGCTTTTCAGCGGATACCCGTAGATCGGGTGCATCGCCCGCTGCGTGATCGCTTCCGTCACTTCCTTGGGACATGCGAAGTCCATGTCGGCCACCCACATCGGCAGCACGCCTTCTCCGTTCACTTTTGGATTGTCAATGTCCCATTTTACACTCTCTGTCCCTCTTCGCTCGATTCTCGCATCAAAGTCGTACACGTTGTCCCCTCCCGCATATCCGAAAGCTTCCGGCCATTTTGTCCTTTATTTTTACAACTATGTCCAGCATACCCCCTCTTGGCAAGATTGTCCAAGCGTGAGGCGAAAGCAGCGTTTGCCCTTTTTCAAAAAGGTATAGTAAAATGCTAGATGATTGAGAAAGATGACGGAGGTATGCATCATGTCTGATGTTATCGTGTTTAAAGGGGCCGTAACTTACCCCATCACTTTGGACCCGACTGTTTGGGTGTTCGACGATCGCAAGTTTGATTTGAACGCGTACACGGGTGAAGACGACCCTGCTTTGTCCAAACAAATGCAATATTTGCAAGGAACAGGAACACAGTGGGACAAGGAATTGCGCGAAGGCGCCCAGCTGCCGTCCGAGCGCAAAAGCTTGGCCGAGGAGCGCAAAGTGCTGGAAGGCGACTACGGGATTCGGCTCGATCCGTTCATCACTAACGCCGCTCCGCTGCCTGAAGCCACCCATGTCCGGCTTCATCGCGAAAACCAGGAGCCGATCGTCCTGCCGATTTCCGAAGCAAGACGGGCGATTTTGCAGTTTGCCAAGGCCGGAAAACCGATTAAAGAAGACGGGCCGGTTTACTTTTACTTGCCGGAAGTTCTGCTCAACAAGGAAGCGCCGATTACCGGAATCACGGCACTGGAGTTTTTTTCTGCCTGATCCCGCACGGCACTGTTTTTGAAAAAAGAAAGAAAAAGCCATCCTCTAACTGAACAGTCGCTCCCATCAATCAGGAGGACTGCTCATGGCCAAGGATGGCTTTGTCGTTTAGGTCTTATGTGTTGTGGTTGCACTGTGCACTCAGGCGCTGACCTGTGTGATGCGAATGTTTCGTGTCTGCATCTCTTCGCGAAGCAGTTCAATAAAAGCAGAATCTAGCTGAAGGTCGACAGCACGATGATATACTTCTATCAGCATTTGGTCACTCAAGTATTTCACCCTTGCTCACCTCCATCCTGTCGTATGAGTTCATTGTACCAGATGATAGAGTATCGAACAACCGTTCTGATATCCACAAAGCATGTGGAAATGTTGTGAGTAACTTGTGGGCAGCCTGTGTGTAACAAACAAAAACGCGGGATTCCCTATGTGGATTTTTCTTCCACTTTTATCCACAGGTAGTCGAATTTTGTCGAACGATTGAAGGATAGATTTCAGCGCTGCCAACGATAAAAAAACAGCCATCCTTGACGCCGGATGGCTGTTTGCTCTGTTTTTACGCGTTTGCAGTTTCCGATACGTGCAGCACTTGCTTGATGCGATCGATTGCCCAATCGAGATCTTCTTTGCTGATCACGAGCGGCGGAGCAAAGCGGATCGTTGTTTCGTGAGTCTCTTTGCACAAGAGGCCCAGTTCTTTCAGCTTCTCGCAATATGGACGAGCCGCTGTAGTCAGTTCCAGTCCGATGAACAGACCGCGACCGCGAATTTCTTTGATGATCGGGTTGTTGATTTCACGCAGTTTTTCCATGAAGTACGTTCCCATTTCCAGGGAGCGTTGCACGAGACCTTCATCGGCAAGTACGTCCATAGCGGCAATCGCTACTGCGCAACCAAGCGGGTTTCCGCCAAAAGTGGAGCCGTGGGAACCTGGCTCGAACACGCTGAGGATTTCTTTGTCAGCAGCTACAGCAGAGATCGGGAATACCCCGCCGCCGAGCGCTTTCCCCATGATGTACATGTCTGGCTTGACGCCTTCCCAATCGCTTGCGAACAGTTTTCCGGTACGGCCAAAGCCTGTTTGGATTTCGTCGCTCACGAGCAGCACGTTGTTTGCTTTACATACGGCTTGTGCTTCCTTCAAGAAGCCTTCTGTCGGAATGATAATGCCCGCTTCGCCCTGAATCGGCTCCAGCATGAATGCTGCGGTGTTTGGTGTAATCGCTTGCTTGAGTGCTTCAATATCGCCGTAAGGGATGATTTTGAAGCCTGGAGTGAACGGTCCGAAGCCGCGTCTGTACTCTTCCGCAGAAGAGAAAGAAGTAATCGTTACGGTACGGCCGTGGAAGTTTCCTTCACAGACGATGATTTCTGCCTGGTTTTCCGGTACTTTTTTCACATCGTAAGCCCAGCGGCGAACAGCTTTGAGAGCGGTTTCTACTGCTTCCGCACCCGTGTTCATCGGGAGGATCATGTCTTTGCCAGTCAATGCGGACAGCTTTTCGTAAAACTCGCCCAGCTGGTCATTGTAAAAAGCGCGGGAAGTCAATGTCACTTTGTCTGCCTGATCTTTCAACGCCTGAATGATGCGTGGATGGCGATGGCCTTGGTTCAAAGCGGAGTAAGCACTCAGCATATCCAAGTATTTGTTACCTTCTGGATCTTCTACCCAAACACCTTCTGCTTTGGAAATGACGATCGGCAGCGGATGGTAGTTGTGTGCGCCGTATTTTTCGGTTTGATCAATGACAACTTTTGTTTTCGTCATGGTGGTAGCCTCCTTCGGTTTCACTTGCCAATCTTAATCAAGCAAGAATGATGCCAATATAAAAAACGTGCGAAACGGCGCAATGGAATCCGTTTTTAGCAAAATTTTTTTGCATGCGTTTTCCTTATAATTTTGCAGGTGCATAGACATTTTGCACATCGCCTGTTCTATGATATGATACTGTCACGAAGAAAGGCTGGTGACCCATTGTGTCGACTTCAAGGCAAGAATCTTCCCTCGACACGTTTTTGCGCATTTACGAACATATCCTGGACAGAATGAACGAGGGCGTCCACGTGATTGACGCCACTGGCACGACGATTGTGTACAACCAGAAAATGACCGAGCTGGAGTCGATGGCCCGCCAAGACGTTCTGCACAAGCCTCTGTCGGAAGTGTTCCAATTCCACAGCGGTCAGGAGAGCACGCTGCTCACCTGCTTGCGAACAGGAAATAGCATACGCAATACGCGGCAAACGTATTTCAATGACAAGCAAAAAGAAATTACGACGATCAACAACACGTACCCGATCATCGAAAACGGGCAAATCATCGGCGCGATGGAGATTGCCAACGATGTGACGAAGATGGAACGGCTGATCAGGGAAAACCTGCTTGCCAAAAACGGCTCCCGCTACACCTTTGAGCAGATTATCGGCAAAAGCGGCCCGATTCTCGATGTGATTGAAAACGCCAAACGCGCGGCGCGCACCTCCTCCTCCGTCCTCGTCGTCGGCGAAACCGGAGCCGGAAAAGAACTGTTCGTGCAAAGCATTCACAACGCCAGTCTGCGCTCATCCGGCCCGCTTATTTCGCAAAACTGCGCAGCGCTTCCCGACAGCCTCATTGAAGGCTTGCTGTTCGGCACGGCACGCGGCGCTTTTACCGGAGCCGTGGAAAGACCCGGTTTGTTCGAACAGGCAGAGGGCGGCACTTTGTTTCTGGACGAAATCAACTCGCTTAGTATGCCTCTGCAAGCAAAATTGTTGCGCGCCCTCCAGGAGAAGTCGATCCGGCGCATCGGCGACACGAAAGACCGGGCCATTGACGTGCGGATCATCGCCGCCATCAACGAAGACCCTGTCGAGGCCATCGCCAATTCGCACCTGCGAAAAGATTTGTACTACCGTCTCGGCGTCGTCACGCTGTTTTTGCCCCCGCTGCGGGAACGCAAAGAAGATATTCCCATGCTCGTCTCGCATTTTATCGAAAAGTACAACGAGCTGTTTCAAATGGAAGTCGCGGGTGTCTCGGCGGATGTCCTGCAATTTTTCCAGGAGCATGACTGGCCGGGTAATGTCCGCGAGTTGCAGCATCTCATCGAAGGCGCGATGAATTTGATGGTGGACGAGACGATGATCCGCTACGAGCATCTGCCGCTGCATTTTTTGCGCCGCTCCCCTGCAAGCGCCGTCGTGATCGAACAAGCGCCGCCCCGTTCGCTTCCTTTTATCGAAGAAGGAAAATCATTGAAAGAAACGATGCAGGAGTTCGAAACCGCCTATATTCACCACGTCGTCGATCGTTACCACGGCAATATTTCCCGGGCGGCCAAGGAGCTGCAAATCAGTCGGCAAAGCTTGCAATATCGCTTGCGCAAATTGGGAATCAAAGGATAAAAAAACAGCTTCATTTTTCATGACGCCAAATTTCTTGGCGTTTTTTCATTTTTTTTGCACAAGTGTGCCGATTTGTTTTGCACTTTTCTCCATAAACTACCTGCAAAAGTCGATTTGCTTGGGCCGTTTCATTTGGTATCATTCTTGCAGAGCATATATCGCGCCTGAAAACGCATTCATCGAATCAATATTTCTCGCGTGAAGGAGAGGGTTATATGACACCAAGCAGCAACGAACAGAACAATGAACTAAAACGCAGTATGAACAGTAGGCACCTCTTCATGATTTCTCTTGGAGGCGTAATCGGAACCGGACTGTTTCTCGGTTCAGGCTATACTCTCAGCCAGGCTGGCCCTATTGGTACGATCCTTTCTTTTCTGGTGGGCGGATTCATCATGTACCTCACCATGCTCTGCCTCGGCGAATTGACCGTCGCCATGCCTGTTGCCGGTTCGTTCCAGACCTACATGACCCGGTTCGTAAGTCCGTCCCTCGGTTTTGGAGTAGGTTGGCTGTACTGGCTCGGTTGGGCGGTAACGGTTGCCCTGGAGCTTTTGTCGTCCGGTCTGTTGATGCAACGTTGGTTTCCAGACTCGCCTGTCTGGATGTGGTGCGCCATCTTCGGTGTCCTTTTGTTCCTGTTGAATGCGCTTTCTGCTCGTGCGTTCGGTGAGTCCGAGTTTTGGTTTTCCAGCATTAAAGTAAGCGCTATCATCCTGTTTATCATTTTGGGTGGCGCGGCCATGTTCGGCTTGATCGACATGAAAAATGGACAACCTGCTCCGATGTTCTCCAACTTCACCAGCACCTCACTGCTTCCCCACGGAATTACCGGGTTGCTGATGACGATGATCACGGTGAACTTCTCCTTCCAGGGTACCGAATTGATCGGTATCGCGGCAGGCGAGAGCAAAGAACCGGAAAAAACGATTCCGAAATCGATTCGCGCTACAGTTTGGCGCACGCTCGTCTTCTTCATTTTGGCGATTGCGATTGTGGCAGGGATGATCCCTCACCAGCAAGCCGGCGTTATCGAAAGCCCGTTTGTCGTCGTATTCGACAGTATCGGAATCCCTTATGCGGCAGACATCATGAACTTCGTCGTATTGACTGCCCTGCTGTCCGTAGCAAACTCCGGTTTGTACGCAGCTACCCGGATGCTCTACTCCTTGTCCAACGAGAAAATGGCTTCCCGCAAACTGGCGATTGTAAACCGCAAAGGTATCCCGATGAATGCGCTCATGATTACCTTCGCGATCTCCTTGCTCTCGCTGTTGTCTGGGTTTTTCGCGGAAGATACCGTGTTTATGGTGCTTTTGTCTATCGCTGGTCTGGGTGCGCAAGTAGGCTGGATCTCCATTTCGGCTTCGCAGCTCGCTTTCCGTCGCCATTACCTGAGAAACGGCGGCAAGCTGGAAGACCTGAAATTCCGCACGCCTTGGTATCCGGTCCTTCCGTTGGTTTCGTTGATCTTGAACTTGACCGTTCTCGTGAGCCTGGCCTTCGATCCGGAGCAGCGAATTGCCCTTTACTGCGGGGTGCCGTTCATGATTATCGCGATCCTCATTTACCAATACCGCTTCAAAAACCGACTGGAGCCACAACCGAAAAACGATCTTGGCTCTTATCGCAAAGCGGACAACCTATAAGAAAGCAAAAAGAAAAGCTTGCACTCCCATTTACGGGAAGCAAGCTTTTCGCTTTATACGCAAACTTGTTTGGCCATGCTACAAAGAGATTCGCACGATTTCCGTTATGACTACCATGGCAAAAACGGCAAATCCAAGGGAACTCGTCACCAGCAACATCCGCTTCAATTTTTTCATATCTTCCATATAAAATTCCCTCACTTTCGTTAACGCCCAGCATTTCGTTTCCTACCGATATATACGCACAAGGAATGGTAAATGTTTCAATTTGCGCCCAACATTTTTTCGTGTTTTCTCGTCAAAAAGTTTACGGCTGCGCGATTTTTGTCAAATCGTTGCCGAGTTTGTACGTATCGCGCTCCATCAGGTGAAGCATCCAGGCAACGAGCAGCCCGACAACGAGGCAGATCGTCCAAGGGAGCCACGTCGCTTCCAGCCTAAGCCCCACATCGTACACCCAGCCGCCTGCGATCTGGCCGAGCGAGCCTCCGATGGCGATCGAGTAGCCGTTGAAGCCGTAGTAAGCCCCTACCAAATCTTTTGGCGCAAAACGCGGAACGACGTCTACCAGATTGGGCACGGCGATCATCGTCCCCAGTGCGAACAGGAATACATCGATGAGCAACATCCACAGAGAGTCGGCAAACGTAAACAGGAACAGTCCTGCCCCCATGACGAGGGTGCCGATCCCGATCAAAGTGAGCCTGTGCGGGTAGCCTTCCAGCCATTGCGTCACTTTCATTTGAAAAAGGATGACGAACAAAGACATGGCAGACAAAACAATTCCGACCGAAGTCTTGCTATGTGTCACATGCTCCACGAGCAGTGGTATCGTCAAAAATACTTGCATGTTCAAATAGTAGTAACCCATCAAAATCAAGGTAAAGCGCACAAAACGCTTGTCCCGAATCACCGTGAACATGCTCTCCCAAATACTGTGCCGCGTGTTGGTCGCGCTGATCGGGGCCAGAAAAAAGAACGAGACGACCGCGTTCAAGGCAAAAATCGCTCCGGCAAACAGCGACAGGTAGGTAAAATCGACAGCCGACAGCGCTGTACCGACGATTTGCGAACCGACCACCGCAATATTTCCGAGCACATTGCGAAAGGCGAACACTTCTTTGCGGATAGAATCAGGGGTTAAAATCGCAAACGCCGCCGAGCCAGCCGGGTCAAACAACGCCCCACCCAAGCCCGACAAAATCGCTGCGATAAAAAAATGCCAAGTCTCGGTGCAAAAAGCAAACAGGGCAAAGCCGACAGCCCGCACTGCCATACCCAAAACCATCGCGCCCTTGTAGCCGAAGGCATCGGCAATGACTCCGCCCATAAACGCAAAGCCTTGCTGGGAAAATTGTCGCACGCTAAGTACCAGACCGGCCATCGCCAGCGTCCATCCGATACTGCCTGTCAAATACAAGGTCAAATAAGGAATCAGGGCGTAAAAGCCGAGATTCATCATAAAGGATGTCGCCAACAGCAGTTTGACCGAAAACGGTGTTTCTCTCCACATTTCCCGCTTCATTCGATACCCTCGCTCTCCCGTTTGCTCTCATGATTTAGGGATATCCCCAGCTTAAAGAACAGGGTATAATTTGGGAAACGAACGTTTTTGTATATGGTTATCAAATATTTAGATAAGAGGGAAACACACGCTATGGACTTCGAACAACTGCGCGCTTTCTACACATTGGCACAGACCAAAAACTTCACCAAGGCTGCGGAGATGCTCCATCTTGTCCAGTCTACGGTGACGATGCGAATCAAGCAACTGGAAGAAAAAGTCGGAAAGCCTCTCTTCATCCGTGACAAGCGAAGTGTTGAAATTACCCAGGCAGGCTTGACGCTTTTGCCTTATGCCGAGCGCATACTCAAACTGTCCCACGAAGCGCTCAACGAAGTCGCTTCTCTCCAGCCCTACGAGGACTACTTGTCGATTGGCAGCCTGAACGCCATCTGGACCTCTACCCTCGAACCGATCTTGAAAGAGTACCATTGCCGCTATCCGCAAATTGCCATCAGCACCAGAACCGGGCATTCCTCGGACGTCATCCAGTATTTGCTCGACAACGTGATCCAGATCGGGATCGTGTACGTGCCGCCCTCCTTGCCGAACTTTGAAGTCATTCCTACCTGGGATGATGAAATCGTCCTGGTCTGCTGTCCAGAGAGCAGCGTCGCCCAAGCGACTCACGTGGATTCGCGCGAGCTTCGCAACCTGCCGCTGCTCTACATGAACTGGGGACCGCCTTTTAACGAATGGATCAGGCAAACATTGCCGCGCAACTACGTGCCCAAGCTGACTGTCGACAAGGCGGAGCTTGCCATCGATTTGATCAAGGAAGGGCTTGGCGTCAGCTTGCTCACCCGCTCTGCGGTCAAAGCAGAGCTGGCTGCCGGGACGCTGAAGGAACTGCCGATCACTGGCAACAAGCCGCCCAAGCGCTCAGCCTATATCGTCCTGCCGAAAGACAAAAAAAATAAACCCAGCGTAGAAAAATGGCTGAGTCTGATGAGTGAGTTGGGATACTCAACAACGTAGCGCAACTAGCGCGATTGCGGTATGGGGCCGACGACGACATCTCGTCTCCCCAGCCTTTTTTCATAACCCCAGCGAACGCAGAAATACCAGCACATCGACAGGCAAAACCCGGTCAGCACATCGCTCAAAAAGTGCACGCCCAAGTACACGCGGCTCGCGGCAAGCAGCACAACGAAAACAAACACGACAGGCTGTACGTATGCCGACCAGCTTTTTTCCTCGTACCAGCGGGCGATCAGCAAGGCGAGCATCAAATAAAAGCCGGGCGCGATCATGGCGTGGCCGCTTGGGAAAGAAAACGAATCCGGCAGATCGATCAGATTGAAGCCAACTGGTCGAGGACGGGCAAAAATCAGCTTCAAAATCTCGTTGACGACTTCACTGACCCCGAGCGACAGCAGGATGACGACAGACTCAAGCCTGCGTTTTTTGAGGAAAAGGGCGACGATCAGCACGACGCCAAACGGCGCAAGGAAAGTCGCGTTGCCAAATTGGGTAAGCAACTGGAAAAAGCTCGTCAAGCCAGCAGAGCGAACAGCGGCTGCCAACGAAAAGGCTGCCTGATCCATCCCCGCTACCTGACCGGTTATGTATTGGCGAAACATCCATGCCCCCAGCACCGCGAACACGATGCCGCAAAAAATCAATCCTCTTTCTTTACTCGTTCCCATCCTGTTGTTCTCCTCTCTCTAGCAATGAACGCAGTGCCGTCAAAAAGCGCTGGTCATCTTCACGCGTACGGGCCGCAGGGCCGCGCGTTCTTCCTCCCCCGCGACGAAAGCGGGCTTTCTCGTTTCGCTCCTCCAAATGAAAAGCCATCCGTTCCGGTTCAAAAATCAGGCCATGCGGCGTCAGCGGCTGCGCACGCTTGCCAAGAATCAGAGCCGCCAGTCCAATATCTTGCGTCACGACGACATCATTCGGGCGGGTTTCATTTGCGAGCTTCATGTCGACCGCCTGCGGGCCGGCATCGACTGTCACGTGATGCTCGGAACCGATCTGATGATTGTAGCTGGCAAACGTGAGGCACTGCCACCCGAACTCCTTGCACAACTGTTGCGCGATCACCAGCGCCTGGCGCGGACAAGCATCGGCATCGATCAGGACGCGTCCTTTTTGCATCCAACCATTCCTTTCAAGCGCTTTTCTCTCCCCGATTCCGCTCATTTTTGGTATGATGGAACTGGAGAGGAGTGAACTTACCTTTGCGCAATTACTTTACTTTCGATGAACGTTTAGGCATTCGCCTTCCTGCATTGGATATGCAATGGGAGGAGTATTCACATACGGAACGTGCGGACATTTTGATGGAGTGGGAAGAAATTCGCGCAACCATCCCCGATCGGATTCACCGGGTGGAAGCTGTGATCATCGAGAAAACCAAGCAGATGTCCGAGGAGGAAAATTTCGCGCGCTCTTGTGAGCTGAACAGCGAAATTCATGAATTGGCGAGCGTCATTAATGATCTTAATATATGGTTTCGCGTCCAGCAAGATCATGACACCAAAATTCATCAATAATCCTCGAAACAACACGGCGAGGAACACATTCGAGACGTTTTTCCCACAAAAAAAGCTCTGTGGCTGCAAGAAAGCCATGGAGCTTTTTTCCATTTCGCTGTCTTTCATCTACTTTGCCTTGTTCCGCTTGCGGCCGATTTCCAGCGCCATCAGCCCGGAGACGTGTGGAGCTGCCATCGAGGTGCCGTTCAGCTTTTTAAACTGGTTGCCCGGCCACGTCGATAAAATTTCCACACCAGGCGCTTTCGTATTCGCTCCCCTTCCGCGCGAGCTGAACGAAGCCAGCCTGCCCGACTGATCGATTGCGCTCACTCCGAGAACGCCTTTGTACTTGGCAGGGTACTCGACCTCTCCCCCGCTGTTTCCCGCCGAGGCTACCATGACGATGCCGTGCTCTTTCGCCTTTTCCACAGCTCGCGCCAACGCCTCGCTGTATTGCGGCATGCCGAAGCTCATGTTGATCACGTCCATTTTGTTGGCAATCGACCAGTGCAATGCCTGCAAAATCGTCGACAGCGACGCTTTGCCCTCGTGGTCGAAGGCGCGTACGTCGTACAGATGCGCCTCGGGAGAGACACCGACGATTCCGCGCTGGTTCATCTCGGCCACAATGATTCCGGCTACATGCGTCCCATGTCCGTTTTGCTTGCCGCGCACAAAATGGACGCCCCCTTTGATCCGATCCTTCAAGTCAAAATGGTCGCGGGAGATTCCCGTATCAATGACCGCCACCTTCACCCCTTCGCCCCGGCCTTTTCGCCACAGCTTTTGCGCGCCGACATAGCGGACGCCCCACGGGATTTCGTCTTCGCCCTCTGTTTCTGTTTGTGTTACTGTTTGTGCTTGGGCATGGACGCTTACGGTCACATTCTCTTCCACCATGGCTTGATACCTGCGAAAATGCTCGCAGTGCTGCTCGTATATGTTGTCCTTGATGCACAGGCAAGCCCAGTCATCGAAGCATCGCCAAGGAAGTCTCTCTGTTTTGGTCATCACTTTTTTCTGCAAATCGCTCAGGATGTCGTGAAAGGACGTCTCCCGCTGAAAGCTGATGATTTTCAACCCACTAGCCTCCTGTCATGCACAGCGTTGCCACATCCTATGTCGTATCTGCCTCTGTCTGCTTGGGCATCTGCACACCGCCCGCCAAAATAGGCGATTCCCCCAGTCCATCTGTCCAAGCAAACAGATGCCTTCTCCCATATAACTGCTTAGGGCAGGCTCAAAGCCAATCTTGAGAGGAGAGAGTGCTGTATGGGTAAAAAGAAGGGCAAAGGCACAGGCGATCTCTTGAAAAAAATCAACAAGAAAAGCAAGAAAAAATGGAAAATGAGCGACATCAAGTCGTTGGCGAAAGGAATCACGAAAAAAGATTTGAAGGACGACAAGAAGCTCGGCGATCTGATTAAAAAAGTCAGCAAAGCCGTAGGCGTCAAACTGTCCGACAAACAAATCTCCAGTGTCAAAAAACAGGTTCATGAAAAGCTCGACTAAGGCGAGCGGAACAGCAAAAAGGGAGAGCAGTTACGCTCTCCCTTTTGCTATTGCCAACCTTTTTGCGGTCGGTGTGTTACCTCGTTAGTCGCAAGCGCAAGCAACGATTGTCAGCAATACGAACAACACCAGAATCAAAGCAAAATCGTCGAATCCTCCGTTGAACAGACTCATTCGCTTTCCCTCCTTTGTCAGCAACTAATCATAATGTATGTGCGAATAGCCAATCTTGATTGGACGCTCGCCCAGACATTGCCCATTTTTCAGGATAAGAGTGTAGCTGCTGTGAGGGAAAACCGCGTCAGATCAACTCGCGCGACGCTCGATTGGCTCCATCAGGCCATACTGTTTTTTCATAACCGACTGCCAAAAAGGAATCGTCCGCTGAATCATCGGCCCCGTCAAAACGGCAATGAGCACCGTTCCGATCGACACCGGGCCACCCAGCGCCGCCCCGGCAATCAACACCGTTACTTCGATAATCAGCCGAACCTTTTGAATGCTCCAGCCCAACCGCTCGTTCATGGCAAGCATGAAGCTGTCGCGCGGCCCTGCCCCCAGGCGCGGAGACAAGTACATGCCGATGCCGATGGTCATGACGACTACGCCGAGCAAAAACACCAGCAAGCGCAGCCAGAATGACTCGAACTCCGGCACGATGTTGAGCCATAAAATCAAGTCCAGAAAGCTTCCGAAGCAGATCATGTTCAGAAACATGCCAAAGGTCGGCTTGATTTTGGCTACCAGATAGGACGACAAAATGACCACTACGCCGACGATCTGCGACCAGATGCCAATGGTTAAACCAAATGTTTTTTGCAAGCCGATGTGAAACGTATCCCAGGGCGCCACCCCGAGATTCGCCTTGATCGCGAGCACGCAGCCGAATGCCCCGATGAACAATCCGAGCACAAACATGGCGTAGCGCACGGCAATCGACTTGCTGACCCGTGTACCGGACACCGTCGTTCACCTTTCCTCTCCCGTTGCCATTTTTCTCTCACTGAATGGTGAAGTCTCACATCCATGCGTTCATAATTTATTCATTATAACAAGGAAGATCGGTTTCTCCCACCGTTTTTCGCACTCGCTTCACTTCGACGCTGCCCAAGTCTTCGGCGAGCGTCGTCATGGGAAAGATCGCCTGCGCCTCTTTTAACAGATCATCCATGGAGAAGTCGCCGTCCTCATCCTCGTAGCGCGGACTGAAATGGGTCAGGCAAAGCGCTTTTACACCTGCACGCTTCGCCAGCTCAGCCGCTTCTTTCGCCGTGGAGTGTCCGCTGCGCACCGCCAGCTCCTTGTCGTGATCGGCATACGTGGCTTCGTGCACGAGCAAATCGGCATTCGCCGCAAGCTCCTCGACGCTTTGGCACGGCTCCGTGTCGCCGCTGAAGACGATTTTGCGGCCTTGCTGCGGCGCTCCGACAAAATCTTTGCCATCCAGCACGCGACCGTCGGCAAGCGTCACCTGCTCGCCGCGCTTCAAGGCTCCGAAGAGCGGCCCGGACGGAACTCCCGCCTCTTTCGCTCGCTCGACGAGAAAAGCTCCCGGTTTGTCTTTTTCCAGGACGCTGTAGGCAAAAGACGTCACCCGATGGTTCGCTTTCCGGCACGAAACGACGACTTCCTCATCCTCGTAAATGACGCCTTCGCTGACCACTTTCAGCTCCAGCGGATATTGCAAATGCACCGGACTTACATCCATGATCGCCCGAAAATAGCGGTCAATCCCCGGCGGTCCGTAAAGCGTGAGCGGCGATGCTTCGCCATTGCGCAGCGAGCGGGAAGCGAGCAACCCGATCAAGCCGTACAAGTGGTCGCCATGCAAATGCGTGATGAAAATTTTGTCCAGCTGACTGATTTTCATGGGAGAGCGCAAAAGCTGATGCTGCGTGCCTTCCCCACAGTCAAACAGCCACCATTTTCCTGCCTGTAAAAAGCGAAGCCCGATTCCGCTCACGTTGCGGCGCGTGGTGGGCGCTCCTGATCCCGTACCTAAAAATGTCACAATCACAATGATTGCCCCTCTCTTTGTGCAGAGCTTCCCGCAAGCGTGCCTGTCACCAGCTGTAGGCATTCACCCTTTTTTGTCTGGGCGCATACCTTACAACAAACAACAGCCTAGCAAGGAGGTACTCCTGATAATGAAACGATTTTTCGCGCTGGGGCTGGCTGCCTGTCTGGCTCTGATCGCCGTTTTGGCCGGCTGCTCCAGCACTCCTGAAAAAGTAAGAATTGGCGAAGTAACCCGCTCGCTTTTTTACGCCCCCCAATACGTCGCGCTGGAAAAAGGCTTTTTCAAGGAAGAGGGGCTCGATGTGGAGCTTTCCACTATTCCCGGCGGCGACAAGGTCATGTCGGCGCTCTTGTCTGGCGGGATCGACGTAGCGCTCGTCGGCTCGGAGACGAGTATTTACGTCTCCCAGCAAGGAGCAGCAGACGTCGTCGTCAACTTCGCCCAATTGACCCAGACGGACGGCACCTTCCTCGTCGCCCGCAACAAAACCGACCAGTTTTCGTTTGACCAGCTGAAAGGCAGCGTCTTCCTCGGTCAGCGCAAAGGAGGAATGCCGCAAATGGTCGGAGAGTATGTCCTGAAAAAACATCAAATCAATCCGCAGTCCGACCTGGAGCTGATCCAGAATATCGAATTTAAAAATATCGCTTCTTCTTTCGCTTCAGGCACAGGCGAGTACGTTCAACTGTTCGAACCGGAAGCGTCGCGGTTTGAGCAGGAAGGGATCGGGCATGTCGTCGCCTCCTTCGGCAAGGAAAGCGGCACCGTTCCCTACACCGTCTACATGACGAAGCAAAGCAATATCGACAGCAATGCGGCAACTATCCAAAAGTTTACCAATGCGATCTACAAAGGGCAACAGTGGGTTGCAAGCCACAGCGCCAAGGAGACGGCTGCGGTCATCGGCAAATATTTTGAACAGATCGATCCGACCATCCTGGAAAAAGCCGTGCAACGCTATCTGGAGCAAGGCTCTTACGCCACCGATCCGATCCTGGACGAAGCGGAATGGAATCAGCTGCAAGACATCATGGATGCCGCTGGCGAACTGAAACAACGGGCCGATTACAGCAAGCTGGTCAACACCACCTTCGCCAAACAATCCAAGGAAGGGAATTAATCCGTCATGAACCAGACTCCTTCTGCGCCAGCCAAGATTGAACTTTCCCACGTGACCCACCTCTATTTATCCACAACCAGGGCGTTCATGGCGGTCCAGGACATCAACCTGCGCGTGGAGGAAGGCGAGTTCATCTGTATGGTTGGCCCTAGTGGTTGTGGCAAGACGACATTGCTCTCGCTCATGGCGGGACTGGAATTGCCGACTGCCGGAAAAGTGTCCATTGATGGGACACCCGTTCGCGGAACTTCCCGCCAAGTTGGCTACATGCTTCAGCAAGATTACTTGTTCAACTGGCGCTCGATCGAAGACAACGTCTTTCTCGGCCTGGACATCCAGGGAATCCGCTCCAGGGAGACAGAGCAATACGCCTTGCATCTGCTCGATGAAATGGAGCTGTCTGACGTGCGCAAAGCTTCGCCCATGCAGCTGTCCGGCGGCATGAGGCAGCGTGTCGCGCTCGTTCGCACACTGGCTTGCCAGCCTGACGTGCTGCTTTTAGACGAACCTTTTTCCGCACTTGATTATCAGACGAAGCTGAAACTGGAAGACTTGATCTTCTCGACGCTGCGCAGACACAAAAAAACCGCCATCCTGGTCACGCACGATTTGTCGGAGTCGATCGCCATGGGAGACCGCATCTACATCTTTTCGCGCAACCCTGGCCGCGTCAGCAGCGAAATCGCAATCCCGCCCGCCATCCGCGACTCCCTGCCCTTCGACGCCAGAAATCAGGATGGCTTCCAGGACCTGTTTCATCGCGTCTGGAAGGAGATGGAGGTAGTATCTGATGCAGCAAAAGGAAATTGAAAGCATCCATCGCCACTATTTGAAGCAGGAAGCAAAAAACCGCTACTGGGTGTTTTTCACCCAATGCATGCTGTTTCTGCTGTTTCTCGCCCTGTGGGAAGTGCTTGCGCGCACCAACACGATCAATGCGCTTATTTTCAGCTACCCGTCGAAAATTTGGGCGCAATTCTGGTCGCAGCTGCTCGACGGAAGCCTGCTGCCGCACGTCGGCATGACCGTCTGGGAGACGATTATCGGCTTTTTGCTCGGAACGTTGCTCGGGGCTGTGATCGCAACGCTCATCTGGTGGTCGCCCTTTCTCTCCCGCGTCCTCGATCCGTACCTGGTCATCGCCAACAGCATGCCAAAAGTCGCGCTCGGCCCTGTTTTCATCGTCGGCTTCGGCCCCGGACTCATGTCCGTCATCGCCATGGGCTGCGCGATCTCCATCATCATTACCACGATCAACGTCTACTCCGGCTTTCGCGAAGTCAACCAAAACTACGTCAAAGTCGTGCAGACGCTCGGCGGCAACAAACGGCACATTTTCCGCCTGGTCATCCTCCCCGCCACCTTCCCGACCTTGCTCGCCACGCTGAAAGTAAACGTCGGCCTCTCCTGGGTCGGAGTCATCGTCGGGGAGTTTCTCGTTTCCCAACAAGGCTTGGGCTATCTGATCATCTATGGATTCCAAGTGTTCAATTTTACCCTGGTCATGATGAGTCTCGCCATCATCGCGGTCGTCGCCACCTTGATGTACCAAGGCGTGGCGTTTTTGGAACGGCGGCTCACCAGCCAGTTTAAATAGATGCCTTTTCGCAACACAGCGCGACCATCGTCCGGGGATGGTCGCGCTGTGTTTTGACTGACAGACGTTTTGCGGTGCAAAAGCTGTGCTATACTTATGGTCAAAAAAGTCCAGAAAGCAGGAAAATCATTTATGGGTACATCAGATGTACAAGCTCCCGCTCTTACTTATCAGTTGATGACTATGTGCATGATCCGCGACGGCGACAGGGTACTTTTGCTCAATCGCCCCAGTTCCAAAGGCTTCCCCGGCTACATCGCCCCCGGGGGCAAGGTGGATTTTCCCGAGAGCCTGACGGAAGCGGCCATTCGCGAAGTGTATGAAGAAACAGGGCTTCGCGTCACAGACCTTGCCTTCAAGGGCGTGGATGAGTATGTCGTCCCGGCGACAGGCTTTCGCTACATCGTTTTCAACTATTTGGCAACCCGCTTTGAAGGCGAGCTGTTGACACATCCTCCCGAGGGAGAGCTGCATTGGATTTCGCTCGACGAGATTGACCAGGTGCCGATGCAACCGTGGTTTCGTCGTCGTTTCCCGCTCTTTTTCGAGCCGGGAACATTTGAAATCTCCATCGTCTGGGATGAAGAAAAACAAGAACCGATTGCCGAGAAAATCAAGCAGCTCGGGTAAGCCGTCCGGGACGTGCCGCCTGTTTACTTACTCCGGCGCTACGATCTCCACCTTGATCCGATCCGGGTCTTCGCAAAACAGCGCGTAATGTTCCGGGCCGCCCGCATGTGGATGGCGATCCTCGTAGAGCAGCGGCACGCCTCGCCGCCGCAGTTCCTCGCGAATCGACTCCACCTGCTCCCGGCTGCGCGCGTGAAAAGCGAGATGATTCAATCCGACGCGACAGCGGTGATACGGCACATCGCGAAACCGCTCCTCCGCCTGCACGAACACCAGATACGTGTTGCCATGCTTCCAACTGACCCCGCTCGCCCATTGCTGGTAGCGTTCATAGCCTAGCTGCTGCTCCAACAGCCAGCCCCAAAATTCCGCGGACCGCTTCAAATCTGTGACGTACAACTCGACATGATGCAGCATCGCCCAGCCTCCTTTGCCCCAGTTACCTGTCTTTTATCGTGAAAACACGTGAAAGCCGCTTCCTTGCTTCAAGCCTAAGCACAATTCTAATCGCTTTCCGGTCCGGCATAGCCTTTTTATCCGCATACGCATAGAAAAAACGCCCGACCAATCGCATGCCGGGCGTTATGTACGCGTCTCATCTTACTTCCAGAACTTCCACCAGCTCTTTTTCTCCGTCTGATCGCCAGCGTGGTTGCCTGCTTCCACTTTTTGCTTCGCTGCTTCTTCTGCTTCCAACGCGCCAGGCACCCGTGCGAGGAAATGATCGACCATCGGCTTGTAGTTGTCCGGCAAATGATCCTGCATGTTGCGCAGCATCGCAATCGCCCGCTCCTTTTGGTCGGTAGCCAGCAAAGCGTTGGCGTAGTTGAAGCCCGCATACGGATACGGGAACTGCGGCGTCCAAAACTTTTCGCAAATCTGGATCAGCTGATAGACATAGCCTGCCTGGCCCAGCTCGCCCGTTACCGTCATGACCACTTCAAAGCGGTCTTTCGCCCCCTCGATGGCAATCGTGTACCACTTCATCGCGTTCAGGAGGTCGGTCTCGGTCAGAGCAAGACGCGCCAAGTGCAGCTGCGGTCTCCACGCTCCCTCCTTGACGGAGAGCGCTTCCAATCGGGTTCTCAGCTCCTCGCGCTTGCCATTTTGCAAAAAGCTTTCCACGTACATGTTCAATCCGTTTTCCTGGTTCGGATCTTTGTGCAGTCCGGTATTCAGGATTTCGAACGCTTTGTCCTCTTCCCCTTCATACGCGTAAATTTTCGCCAGGTTGGTACAAGCCGTTCCCGACGCCGGGAATCGTTCCAGGCAATCGTTCAAAATCGTTTTCGCTCTCTCAAATTCTCTCGCCTGCATGTGAACGACTGCACGGAAAATGAGCGCGGACTCGATCGGCCCGTACAATTCGAGCAGCCTGTCCGCCGCAATCGCCGCTTGCTCGTGAAATTGCTCCTTCACCAACTCCATCGCGAAGTCACGAAGCTTTTCCTTTTGGTCCCAATACATATCCAGATTGTGCGGAATCACTTTTTTCTGATAGTCCTCTCTGGACATCTCGATCGTATGGCCAAATTCATTGGTAAACGTCACAAATTCAGACATGAAACAGCCTCGCTTTCATTTCCTTCACAATAGTATCAAGGGACAAGCCCTGTCTTGCAAAGAAGAACGATTTTCCCCAAAAGGAAAACCGCGATTGGTTATATCCAGGCTTTCAGGTTTACTTTACGGATAAAATCCTCCATTGATTCCTTCGCTGGTTCGTCATTTGCCTCATCTGCATCCGACATGCCCATCAGTTGCCTGAAGAGAGCCTCGTTGCGGGTAGCCAAAGCGTAATCAAGCAAGGCTTCCTGCGAGACGCGCTGCGCTTCCTCCTCCAGCAATTGTTCTTCCAGGGCGATGTCCTCTTCCACCACAGGAATGTGCTTATCTATTTTGGGTATGCGAATGACCCATGCAAACGCACTGTCCGGGTTGCGGTCGCGCGCGATCAAATACCCGTATTCGCCAATCGGCAAACCTTGCTCGAAGGAGTCGGCAACAATGACGACGCGTTGTCCAAGCTTGAACATGAGCGTCCACTCCCAATAAAGATTAATTCTAATCATACTAAATTGTATGTGTACTTGGGAAGAGAAAACCCTCGCGATGGGCAAAAGCACAAAAAGTTTGTTGCGTACATGAAAATAAGGTACACTTTACCTATACAGGCTTTTTTATGGATTACGGTTACGAGGTGTTCGCAAATGAATGAAATGTCTACAGGGTTTTCCCTGTTCATTGTTGGCTGGACGATTGTGCTTGTAGGACTGATGGGGATTGGCGGCTACTTCATGTTTCGCAAGTTCCTCAAGTCCATGCCCAAAAAGGACGGCAAGTCCGATCTCGACTGGCAGGACTATTACATCGACAAAACGCGCGCAATGTGGACGGAAGACGGCCTGGTGCTTCTCAACGAACTGGTCGACCCGGTTCCGCAGTTGTTCCGTGATGTAGCCAGACGTTCGATCGCAGCCAAAATCGGGCAGATCGCCCTTGAAGAGAAGGCGACTGTAATCACCACCGACCTGATCGTCAAAGGCTATATCGTGGCTACCCCCAAACGCGACCACAAATGGCTCATCGCCCATTTGCAATCCAAGCAGATTGACTACACGCCGTACGAAAAATATTTGAACGCGGAGGGCTAAACAGCTTGCACGCTCATGCCCGAAGGCTCGTTCTCTTCGCTTGAAACTTCTTGTCTTCCCGTCCGTAACATAACTTATACGGATAATCGGCCCGCGAAAACGCGTGAAGCTTGCTTACCGCACTTTTCGCGAAAACCAGGTTGGACAAAAGGAGACGATGTTGATGTCAGTCATACTTACCATTTTGGCGATCGGTTTCGTGCTGTTTCTCGCCGCGATCATTATTGTGGTCGTCCTGCTGAAAAAAGGGGCCAAATTCATCTGGAAAATGGGCGGACACGGCTATCGCAAGTACAGCAGCAGCGATTACCGACATCGCGGGCCGTTGTGGAAGTTCGGTCACAAGTCGTACGGACATCACTACTATCGTCGTCGCAAACACTCCAGCCACAGCGGTTTTTTCAGCAGTTGATCCTCTCGCCAAAAATCAGGGCAGCCCGACTTGTCTAAAGTCTGGCTGCCCTTTGTACGTTCTGCATAGCGTCTGCGGATGCTTGTTTGGATAGAGGCGGCGCATGCTTGGCTGAAAAACTGCCTCATCCCTGCCCGGCTGCTTCGTTTTCCGCCTTGGCAGCCGTCTTCTTTCCCGATACTCCACCGGACACGAGAAAAGCCATGACGTCCGCGCTGTCCATGTCCAGCGGCTGTACTTGCTCGCTTGGAAAAAGCAGCAGATTGCCAGCAAAGTTGTACGACTGCGGAAGGTAGACGGCGACGTGATCGGCAAGCCCGTATGTATCCATGCTTTCTTTTGTGATGAAGCCGATGACTTTCGCCCCAGTGTCTTTGGACAATGTGACCAAGACAGGTTTGTCGAAGCTTTTTTTATCCCCGACAAAGGCGCCGATCAAATCTTTGATCGAGGTGTAGATCAGCTTGATGAATGGCACTTTTTCAAACAGTCTGTCCACGATGGACAGCACCCCGCGAGTCAGCACATTCGACGCGAGAAATCCGACAACCGTAATCCCCACAATCGTGATCAGCACGCCTATGCCCGGGAAGTGCAGAGGGAAATTGTTGCGGGCCAGGTTGTAAAACCAGCTGTCGACCGTCGCAAAAATGTAGTACAAAATATAGATCGTCACAGCCAGTGGGATGACGTACAGCAATCCTTCCAAAAAGTAGCGGATAACACGCTTCATTCTGTTGCCCCTCTCTGCCAACACTTTTTAGAAATATTGTACCCCATCGGATAGCCATCTGCTATGATGAAGAAAAATCAGAAAGCAGGGTGAACGATGCAAGCACTTGTCACGCCACAATGGCTCCGCGATCATAGGAACGACGAACGAATTGTTATCGCCGATTGCCGCTTTGCCCTTTCCGCTTCCGAACAAGGAGCCGAAGAGTACGCAACAGACCACATCCCGGGAGCGCTCTATTTTCATCTGAATCGCGACTTGTCCGGCCCGAAACAGGAACACGGCGGACGCCATCCTCTTCCTGATCCGGCTGCCCTCGCCGCGCTCTTTTCCCAGGCTGGAATCGATGAGCACACAACCGTCATTGCTTACGACGACCAGGAAATGGCGATGGCGGGACGCCTTTGGTGGCTATTGCGCTACCTCGGTCACGATCGTGTCGCTGTGCTCGATGGCGGATACGCAGCCTGGAAAAAGACTGGCTACGAAGTGACAGCGGAAGTGCCGACGCCGCAAGCACGTACTTTCGTCCCGCAACTGCGCCCGGACATGCTGGTCAGCGTCGAAGGCGTAAAAAATCGCGAGCCGGAAGCGGTGCTGCTCGACTCCCGCGCAGGCGAACGCTATCGCGGCGAGCAAGAGCCGCTCGATCCGAAAGCAGGACATATCCCTGGCGCCCGCCACTTTTTTTACAAGGACAACCTCAACACAGACATGACCATGCTGCCAGCCGAGCAGCTTCGCAACCGCATCGCTGACTTCGCCGAACAAGAAATCATCGTCTACTGCGGCTCAGGCGTGACCGCTTGCTCCAACCTGCTCGCCCTGCACCAGGCTGGCCGCACAGATGCGAAACTGTACGCAGGAAGCTGGAGCGACTGGGTTTCGTACAGCGATAATCCGGTTGCTACGGGGGAAGAGTAAGAGTTTTAATAGGAAGACTGTTTGACGCGGTAGTAGGGCTGTAACAGGTTAGCGGTATGCGACCTGTTACGGCTTTTTTTGGCGTTTTGGAGGCAGATGCTAAAACAGGAGATTCAGCAAAAATTAAAGGTGTAAGGGTGAAAT
Organism: Brevibacillus sp. HD3.3A; assembly: GCF_013284375.2. Lineage (NCBI taxonomy): Bacteria > Bacillati > Bacillota > Bacilli > Caryophanales > Paenibacillaceae > Brevibacillus > Brevibacillus sp. HD3.3A. Next base: position 2,342,029 of record NZ_CP085874.1, on the reverse strand, counting down.
TATGGAGACAAATTCTAAACCGCCCCAAACAAAATGGTATGCAGTCAAAGTCTTATTTGAATCGGTTCACTCTGGAGGTTCCGATCAGCCAAAAAATGAAGTCAATGCTGAGAACAACATGAAACTTTTTGAAGAAAGTATTATTCTCGCAAAAGATACGAATATGGAAAAGGCCATTGAAATTGCGGAAAAGTTTGCCAAAAAGGCTGAACATGAGTCTTTGAATAGCTTTGGTGAAACAGTTAAGCATCAGTTTGTAAGACATCTGCATGCATTTGAGCTAAATGATGATAAAATCACGATTGGAACTGAAATTTATTCAAGATTTATCCATGTTGGTCAAGAGATTTCAGCTAGTGATGTCATCAAGCGCTATTACCCAGAAGTTTTAGATGAAGACGGCGATTCTGAGTAGAAAATGCAAAGCAGTAACCGTAACTCCTGTTAATATGGATTGCCTGAGCAACCAGCGTGAGACGGTGTTCGACCGTAGCACACTGGTTTTTTCTGGAAAAAAGTCCGCGGGAGCTACAATTGCACTGGTCCTATCCCCGTCAAGAATGACCGTGCCCGAAAGCCCCTTTCAGTTCAGCCAACCTGTTTGTTGCCTCCACCACCTCTTCCCGCTCTTGGCCAGACAGCGATAATTGCTCTGCCTCCTGCATCAAAACCCGCGCGAGATTTATCTCGTCCATCGAGGCCGCGATATCGGCTCGCAGCACATAAGCTTTGTAGCGCAGGCTTGCCGAAGCTTCTTCTGCTTTTGAAAATACAAGATCCAGTACCTTGGCCGCCTCTGCGGGTTCGTCTTTGGCATACGCCAATCGATATGCCGTTTCGAACGCATTGGCAAACCTGGACGGCTGCGCCATCACGGTTTGCTCAGTTTGGACTGGCGCGGCAGATGCGTGCTTCTGACCGATTAACAAGCGGTTTCCGGCAGGGTCGATGAGGTTAAATCGGCGGTCTTCCACGAGATTATTCGGTTTGGTAATTCTCGGAAACCCCCTGGAAGGAACCTTGCCATACGCATTTTTCAAGTTTTCACAAAACTCTTTGTGCACGGCATCCACATCGCGGACGTGTACATAGCACATGCTGTACGAGTTGGATGGGTCCAATTGCTTCCAGACAAAAAAATGCAATTCCACAATTCGGTGACGGACGCAAGCGTATAAGTTTGGCTTGGCTTGCCTGTAAGTCAGTTCAAAACCTAGCGCCTGATAAAACTCCAACTGTTCGTCTATCGATCTGCAAGGGAAAATAGGAATTGTTACGCTCTCCCGATTGGCTGACACGCTACCACCCTCCACGCCCAAAGAAATACTGTGCTAAGTGAAATCAATTGACCTCCTTAATCGTACTATATTTATGCAAATGGTAAGGTTTTGCGGAAGTCAGCCTTGCGCTACAAGCAACATCCGTCGCGAAGTTTAAACATTGATTGAAGGTTTAGAAGGAGGTGGGCCATACGCGCCTGGGCCGCGGGTTCGGGCTGGCAATTTGTTCGCGAAGGGATGCCGCGCATCATACAAGGGGATAAGCTTGAGGTTCCGTGATTAATCAACAAAGCGCACATTGGCCTCCAGCTCGCGCGTCAAAAAGAGTGGTGGGTTCGCTTCTATCGTTCCTCTGACATTCGCAATTCGCATTGCGCCCGCACGATCATCCCCGCATGTTTGTTTAGGTACTATTCAAGCATTTGGTTTCATGGGAGAATAAGAAGCTGGAGCGACGGGCGTTCCAACGATCTGCCTGTCGCCAAAGACGCTACAACTGCCGAAGGAGTCACATCATGATCCGATTTATCCGCCTCCTGCTCCACTTCGGATACCAGGAGGCCATGTCTTGTCTGTTTCCCGTGTTCATCTTCGCCTCGCTCGCGATCTCCAAGTTCGTCGCCATCCCTGGCCTGCCCAGATACGACCTGCTTTTGCTGCTCTGTCTGGCCTTCCAGGTGTTCATGGTGAAAAGCGGACTTGAGTCGCGGGACGAGTTGAAGGTCATCACGGTTTTTCACCTGATCGGACTGTGCCTGGAAATTTACAAAGTGCACATGGGCTCGTGGAGCTATCCGGAAGAAGGGTACAGCAAAGTGTTTGGCGTCCCGCTCTACAGCGGATTCATGTACGCGAGCGTGGCGAGCTATTTGTGCCAGGCGTGGCGACGGCTGGACGTCAGTCTGACAAACTGGCCGCGGCCGTTTTTGGTCACTTCGCTCGGTGCGGCGATCTACTTGAATTTTTTCACCCATCATTACATCTGGGATCTTCGCTGGGTGCTGATGGTGCTCATGTTCGTCGTGTTCTGGCGCTCGAAGGTCTACTTCCGCGTCACCCATGAGCGTTTTTCCATGCCCGTCCCGCTCGGCTACTTTCTGATCGGCTTTTTCATCTGGATCGCAGAAAACATCGCCACGTTTTTCGGCGCCTGGGCGTACCCGAACCAGCGCTCCGGCTGGGAGCTGGTCCATCTGAGCAAAATCAGCTCGTGGTTTTTGCTCGTGATCGTCAGCTTCATCATTGTGGCGGAGTTGAAGCATGTGAAGGCTAGGCTGGGTGGCGGGAAGCCCGATCGCTAAAACGAAAAGCTCATAAGCGTAAATGGCAGTAACAAGCCCATGTTCATTTGGGCGACCGCAACTGCTCACCTGTTCTTTTATGAAAATGGCGAAATGTATGCTCAGAAAAAGACAACGACAACCTCGTTGTCTTTTGTCATGAAAGGCATGAAACTTTTCCTGCTGCTTTGTCTGTTCGGCGGTCCATCCGTCAAAAAGCTCCGCTTGCGGCAAAACGTCGATCAGGTTCCAAGCCATGAGCGTTCCCCGCCCCAGTTGACAGTTGATGAAGCCTCGTCCATTTTTGACCTGCGTCCACCTTGCAACAAAAAAACCCAAACCCCCGCTCGCCTGCCGCGTGCAAAAGGTTTGGGTTTTGAACTGGCTTACTTCACCACATTTTCCAGCACGTTCTCGATCATTTGCCGATTGGCGATAACTCCCGTGTACAGCCAGCTGGACTCTGTGGAGAAATCGTAGACCTGCCCTTTTTGAACGGCAGGGATGTTCGCCCAAACCGGCTCCTTCAAAAATTCATCCTTGGAAGCGCCTTTGCTGTTCACGATGAACAAGTAGTCCGCATCCATCTGAGCCAGCTTCTCTTGAGACAGAGCGTTCCAGTTCGCGTCGCCGGATTTGGAAATCTCCTGGACGACGGCTGGCACCGTAAACCCGAGGTCTTTATACAGCACATCGCCACTGGACAAATCTTGGCGCGCTACATAAATGTTTTTGGATGTCACCCACAGGGCCGCAGCCGTTTTGTCGCCGATCGCCTGCTTGAGCTTTTGTTTCGATTCCGCGACGTAGGCATCGTAGTCCGCGAGCACTTTTTTCGCCTCTTCGCTCTTGTTCAACACTTCCCCCACGACCAGCAGCTCTTTGCGCCAATCGCTGTTTTTCTCTTTTCCGATCGTATATGTCGGCGATATTTTGGCGTACTGGCTGTACTTGTCTCCCGCTACGAGGTCTTCATTGTCCATGATGATCAGATCCGGATTGTAGCTCATGACCACTTCTGGCGGCAAATCATGCGGGATTGCCGGAATACCGGCCAAGTCTTTTTGCAAATATCCTTGAACATCGCCCTTCCCTACCGACCATTGGGCAACCGGCTTGACTCCGAGTGCCACCAGATGATCTTCCAGGTAGGTCGCAATAATGCGTTGCGGATGTGACGGCACCGTAACCTTGTTGCCCATGCCATCGGTCAACTCGCGCTGTGTCGCGCCAGTTTGCTCCTGCACGCTCCCTGTCTGTGGTGTCGGGCTGGCTGTACCGGAGCACGCGCTCACGAACAGTGCTAGACTGACCATGAAAAGAGTTGCCATGTGGCGCGTCGATTTTTTGTTCATGTGGATGCTCCCCCCAAAGCTTCGCTGATAACGATTATCGTTAACACTATAGCTTTCCCTATGCGCGTCCACAATACACAATCCGGGCTTTCCATATAGACGATCTGGACCTGGGGCATGTCCGGAAAAGCTGGTGGGTGTCATGCCCGTATGCTTTTTGAACAGCCGACTGAAATAGAGCACGTCGTGGTACCCGACAGAAGCCGCCACCTCTTGCATCGTCGCATCTGTCTGGGAAAGCAGTTCCTTCGCCTTTTCCATCCGTAGCGAGATCACATAGTCGATCGGGCTGTGGCCCGTCTCTTCCTTGACCAGTCGAGTCAAATATCTGGCACTGTAACAAAAATGCTCCGCGAGGCTCTCCAGCGAAATTCTCTCGGTATAATGCTCCTCCAAATAGCGAACGACCTGTTTGGCGAGCGGCTCTTGTTCTTGTTGAAACCCGTGCCGCAGAAGCTGCTGCATGACCTCATGGACGAATTGCAAAAACGTGCCTTTTGCCCGAAGCCGCTCCTGTGCTGCCCATTCGCGGGCCATCGTCGCGACGAGATGATACAGTTTGGTCGGCTCATGCGGCACGAGCGCATACGGCAGATGAAACGGCTCTTCCCCGCCATTGCTCAACAGAGCTTGGTCGACGGAGCGCGGCAGCATCATTTTGGCTTTGTACAAGATCAAATAAAAGACGAACAGCTCATCCGTCAGCTTCACGTCGAGCACCATTCCTTTGCCGCCGTGAAGCAACAAAAAGCGATCCGCCGCATATTCGCGTCCATCCAGCCGCACCGTAGCCTGTCCTTTGCAAGCGTATAAATAACTGGAGGCCGGAAGCCGGTAGCTGTTCCACGACTCTTGCGCCTGCAACACAAAATGCCGAACGTCGATCACCTGAACAGCCGCATGCGTCCAATGCGCGAACCAATCATGGATTTTCTTCTTTTCCTCTTCCTTCATCCGAGCACCCCTGCCTGTTTTGCGTGAAATGAACAGCATTGATTTGTTTGATTTTTATGAGAATGATTATCGGGAAAACACATCGGTATTATAAGGGAATTTGTTGGGGGGAGCAACATGTGGAAAATTCCAGGTGGGATATATCTATTTCTTTAATTAAAATGGTTCAGGTCATTGAGAGCTTGGGCAACGAAAAAGAGGGAGAATGCCCCTCTTTTTCATCTAACGCTTGATCTGTATAGCCTACGTTGCAATGTAAAAACGGTGTTACGCGTATTTCATGAATTACCTTAGAAAATCTATTATTTTTATATCTTTCAACATTTGTTTTAACTTCTTCATTTTCCATATACCACTCATGCATTTTCGATCCGAAATTCATATTGCCCAAACTGATCTCTGAGCTTCTCTTCGTACGGCAGCCACTCCGAATCACTCCAGATCGGTATCCCTGTGAGTTGCGACAGCTTGTCTGCGGCCTGTTCCGGACTTGTCAGCTTGATGAACGAATCAAAATCCTCCACACGCATCCCCAACGCTTCTCGCATGTAGTCATCATGAAGACGCTCTTCTTTCAGCCCGTACTCGTCCCGCGTCCACGGTTCACAAAAGATTTTTTCCGCTTGAATCTCTCCGTTCTCGTAAAACGACAACTCGAATATTTCCTCATTGATGTATCCGGCGGTCATTACTGGTTCCTCGATCAGCTGGGACAACGCTTTGCCGATCTTCTTCACCGTGCCCCAGACAAAATAATCGTGGAGCACGCTGATCCAGTTGTCGTTGCTTTTGCTTATGTGCATGACAACTTTGGGCTTTTGCGCCTCCGTGTCTGGCTGATTACTTTTCCATTCGCCAACAGACCGCTCTGAAACATCCGCAGCCGCTTCATTTTGCGTAGATGAATAACCTAATACCTCGGCGCGCTCTTCGCTTAGCTTTTTTAGCGCTTCGACAGCCTTCTCAAAGTTCCCCGACTTGATATGCAAATTTGCGAACGATCTGCCCACAGGTTTGCCTCCTCGCACTTTTTTGCCATTGCAGTACATTGCTGCTACATGCTCATCGCCTAAAAGCAGACTCTCGGTTGTCTGATATTTCCATTATTAAGGAACATTCGTGCTGAGTCTATCTACTTTTCACCTGGATGTTGGAAATGAATTTGGCAAAGGTTTGTTGTTCATACTTGTTTCGTGCAACCCACCCGGTCAGGAACTTCGACATCATCAATAGGCGTTGTCGACTCATTTACCAGGCTAGGCCATATTCCACATCCCACACAAAAAAGAGTCCCCCCGTTTGCACCAGGAAAACTCTCTCTACGTCTATATATCGCTGGGCTTTTCCTATTGCAGGTCGCCAGCATGAATGCTCGATTGTCCTTACACTGACATCGCTTTTCCTAAACAAACCAAGTCTGTTCGTTACACGGAAAGCGAAAAGCAACTGCATGTACTAATCAATGTATGACTTTAAAAATCCCTCAAGCCGCGCCTTGACGGCTGGCCACTCCCTGTCGAGTATGCTGTAGTAAATCGTGTCTCTTACATACCCGTCAGGCAAAATCATATGGTTGCGCAAAATGCCCTCTTTGACTGCGCCAAGCCGCTCAATTGCTTTTTGGGACCTGACATTCCGACTGTCCGTCTTCAGTTGAACCCGAATGGCTCCCGCCGTTTCAAAGCAATATTTTAACAGCAAGTATTTGGCTTCCGTATTGATGGAAGTCCTCCACATCGCAGGAGTCAGCCAGGTCGAACCGATCTCCAGGCTTTTGTTTGGAATAGAGATATCGTAAAATCTGGTGCTGCCTACTGCCTTTTGCGTCTTTTGTTCGACGATAACAAACGGAAACGCATTCTTTTGTTCCAAAGCTTTCGAGACATACTCTTTTGCGTCTTCCAGTGACTGGATTCGCCCTTGTGTCAGCCCCCATATATCCGGGAACCGACCCGCCTCATACAAATCCTCGGCATGCCTCAGTTCCAGAGGAGCCAGCGTTACATTGACACCAGTTAGCACCAATGGGGTTGTCATATTCATCCCAAATCTCATCCTTTCAGAGCTTTTTTGCTGAACAGACTCAACCAATACCGATCACAGAGCCAGCCTCCATCTGATGTATGTATTAGTACCAAGATTTTATATAGGGCTACTAGGTTTTAGTGGCATGAGCGTGCTGTTTTCTGCTCATCATCATATCACATCATGGAAAAAAGTGGACAAAATTTGACAGCGCGAACAAACTTCGATCTCGTGCAAAAGCTCACTCTATTTTCACACAGTTACCAATTCCTATAATTTACAAAGAAAATGCATAGTGTTAAAATTCAAAAGGATAAAAAAGGAAAATGCAGGGAAACCAGGTTAGAAGGTGGAACGAGATGGACGAAAGTGTAGGCACTCTTCAATTTACTACCATCGGTGATATCATAAAAAAGCATAGGGAACAGGCTAGTCTCAGTATCACACAGCTATCAAACCTCTCGGGGGTACACAAGGGCGTCATTTCCAAAATCGAATTGGGAGATACCAAACGACCAGAGTTGAGAACAATCAAAGCGATTTCACATGTGTTGGAAATCCCTTATCAAAAAATTGTTGCGCACTATATTGACGTCGAGAAACGAGTAGAAACCTTAAAGGAACTGCTTTTGGAGGCCGTACAATTCGCGAACGAGCCATTAGTCTCAAAAGTTGCCGTAAAGCTTCTTGAATCTCCCCAAGAAGATACATATAACGCAATAGAACAGCTATATCTTCTGACGAAAAACTTGACAGAAACAGCTTTTCAATTGTTGCTATACAAGATCATCGCTCAATACGCAAGAGAGCGTGGCGTGCCTCCATACGTTGCAAAAAGCCTGCTGCAAATATATTTGATCGAGCGACTTGATTTAAAACAAATGGAGGATTCATTCAAAGCTGGCGAGGAAATTCTGTATTACGTGGACTTCCTGTCTCAAGAAGAAAAAATCATCTATTATTTCAGAATGGGGCTTCAAGCTTTTGCCATCAAGAAGTACAAGCAGTGTATTGAACTTTGCGAAGCAGGTCTGGCTTTGGAGACGACTGAAACAGAACTAAAAGCCAGGGCCTATTTGGCAATGATCAACTCATACTATTTCTTGGACAATTTTGACGCAGTAGAAAAGCATTTAGATGTCTTTGAAAAGTTTCGATATGATTTTGTTACAGACGCAACCAAGACGACCCGTGGTATTGTTAAAGCAAGACTAAAAAAATACGATACAGCCATTCCGCTACTTCGACGTTGCTTGGATGAGGTTAGCAAGGATATAAAGATTCACGTTGTAACCGAACTGCTTGATGTTTATTTTCAAACAGAAGACATGGACTCCATAGCAGAACTGCTCGCACGGGAGGAAGAGTTTTTGCCTGATTCTCCGCAAACACCCTATAAACATGTCTCGATTGGAATCTATCATCAACACAAAGGGAATTACATGGTGAGAATGGGGCAGCTTGACGCCGGGATGAACAGCTACGTTACCAGTTTGCAAGCATATGGAACAGTTAATGCCGAAGAAGAAATTGTCAAATGTATGGCAGATATTTTTTCCTATTTCTCCAACAATTCCAAGTCTATGGATTTACATTTTGTAGATATGATTCACCAAGTATATAATAATTATATTGGTAAAAACCGTAAATAAAAGGAGGCTAGTAACATGAAAAAAGCAATTGCTATGATATTCTTATCTTTAACTCTGTTTGTTTCTGCCCACTATCTGCCTGGTGACCAAGTGAACTCCCCGTCAAACACGGTAGTTCAACGAGTAGTTGACCCTGGCTATTAATCTAGAAGTAAAAAATCGCTTCAACTAAGAACGCTCAATGAGCGTTCTTTTTGCTTTTCATGTAAATTCAAGTCGAAATATGTAGAACTTCTCAAGGCTTTTATTTTTATTAACATGCATGCGACAGCCTTTACAATAAGGACATTCAGATTGCAAATATGCCAAAGGAGTGAGCGTGCAAAAGACTAGCTAACTGGACAACGGTTTCTTTGCTATGACATTTCTTGCAAAGGTTTTCAACCAATTAGAATAAAAACCCAATATTTTGCTAGGAAGGGTATCGTTTTGGAAAAGGAAAAACTTGAACTGATTATAGAACAATTGCGACAACAATTATGCCAGATAGTAAAAGAAAAAGGTTTATCCGATGCTTCCGTGGTTGAGCTAAGCCAAAAACTCGACATTTATATCGTTCAATATCAACTTAAACACGGAGAAGAAAAAAATGGCGAGTTCTGAATCGGGAACACGATTATGTGGAGTAATGAACGAACTCAGCGTATATATTCATAGAGCCAGCCCTCATCAGATGTACATATTGCAGTACCAAGGTGTTACGTATGAAGATTTTTTTCTGAATATTCATTCCCTGTTGAGACTGGCTTTATGATGAAGCGCAAAACGCATCATGAATTATAGGGTTACAGAAAGACGTTTCCTACTCCGAAACACCCTCCACATTCTCCCTCATCAACGACCAGTAAATCATTTCTCCGTCTCTAGCTGTCTCTTGAAAATTCAACTTTTCCAAAATCCTCGCAGAGTCAGCATTATGTATAAGGCATCTGGCTGTGATCGCTTTCACCTCTGCTTGTGAAAATGCCCACTTTACCAACCCTTTCGCTGCCTCCACTCCAAAGCCTTGCTTCCGCTCCTGCCTAATAATGCCATAGCCGATATCGACTTCTCCCAGCTCATTCGGTCTTCCTTTAAAACCCGCATCTCCAATAATCGTGTTTCCGTCTTTTTTCACGATCATCCAGGATTCGAACCCTGTTGGTTCCCCGACAAGCTCCAGATTTTTAATGATCTTTGGCAACGTTTCGATGGCATCCTCATCCGGCCAGCCGTCGCCCAGGCGATAGCCGTCCACTAAAAGCTCATCAAAGTTTCCCCGCAAGATCGACTCCGCGCTGCTTTTCGTAAACGGTGTTAAAACAAGTCTTTCCGTCGTGATTCGTTTGTCTTTCATCTGGTGTTTAGCTCCTTTTTTCACTTTTGGCGCTTATCATAAAAATGATCGTCCGCTCATCATCATAGCACGCCATGGAAAATAGTCGATTAACGGAGTCTTAATTTTCAAAATCGGACCGACTGAAAACGTGAACACCCTTCTCCCGATTCCCCTTTTCCCCCTGCACAAAAAAAGAGTCTCCCTGCCCCCCTCCAGGAAAACTCTCCGCTCCCTACCTTGTCACCCCGCTCAACAACAGCCGATGCAACCCGCTGATCAGGCACACCCCCGCCGTGACAAAAAAGGCGATGAAGTACGAGTGATGCCAGTTGCCCAAAAGACCTGCCACCACGGGACTGAGGACAGCCCCGACCGACAACACGGCAGAGTAAATGCTGAACACGCTGCCGTACATTTCGCGCGGAGTGTGGATCGTCAAGGTCGTGGCAAAAGCCGGGAACAGCATTCCGAAGCATGCGCCGAGGCAGAACATCATCACCTGAATCGGAATCGCCAGACCCATCGCCAGCATGTACATCAAGAGGCTGAGGATGCCAAGCCCCGCAAATGACCGCGTTTCTATCGCTACCTTGTGCAGCCAAAACTGGCTGAGGATCGCGAGCGCTCCCAATCCTTTCAGGCTGAACAAAATTCCCGTAACGGCTGGCGACATCCCTTGCTTTTGCACGAGCAGCGGCACTTCGTAAATGATCGTCCCTTGCGCGTAGATGATGGCAAACCCGCCGAGAAAAGCCGGATACAGCATCCGATTTTCCATGATCGCGAGCAGGCTCTGTTTGCCTGATATGTTCGGCTTGGAGGGCGCCACCTGGTCGCTGCCGCTGTCCACTACTCTGGAAGGAAGGACGAGCCAGGAAAAAACGCCTGCCACGATCATGATGTAACCCAAAATGACGAACGACTGGCCGTAGCCGAATTGTACCGCAAAAAAGCTCCCGACCGCTGGCGAGACGATCCCGGCTGTCGTGAGCACAAGTCCTTTTTTGCCCATGATTTCGCCCTGTTCCAGCGCGGTTTTGCCTGTCTCCCCCAGCATGGCGGAACAGGCGGGCGAGACGAACGCCATGACGAAGCCAAGCATCAGGCGAAACGAAAAAAATGCCCCGGCATGCGTCACGAGTCCTTGTCCAATCAGCATTACCCCAGCCAGGATCAGGCCTCCGGCAATAAACCATTTCTTCGGAAAACGGTCGAGAAAAGGGCCTGCGATGAGATTGCCGCTCAGATTGCTGATGGCATAACCGCCCAGCACGAAGCCGATCATCGCAGCGGATACGCCCAATATATTCAAGTACGGCGCCAGCAGCGGCGTTTGCGCGTGCATGTCAAAGGCAACGAGAAACAACACGACCAACAGCAGAACCCTCAAAGCATTCCCATCCTCTCATCCCGCCAGTCTTTGTCCCAGTATATGAGGGGAGTCGTCCAAGTAGGATAGGAAAAGCTTTCTGAATTGCCAAAAACAAGCAGCTTTTCTCGCTTGCATCCTGTATGATGGAAAAAAATGAAAAGGCTGGTGAGTCAAGCTATGATCGTTTTGCAAACAGAGCGTCTTGTTCTGCGGCGCGCGCACGCGGAAGATGATGCGGCCTTTATTTTCGGGCTTTTGAACGAGCCATCCTGGTTGCAGTACATCGGTGATCGCGGCGTCCGCACGTTGGCAGATGCGCAGCAGTACATCGTCAACAGCTTGCAGGCAAGCTACGAAAGCTACGGCTTTGGCTTGTTTGTCGTCGCAGAAAAAGCAACAGGCACTCCGGTAGGCTTGTGTGGCCTCATAAAAAGAGATTTTCTGGAGGATGTCGATATCGGCTATGCTCTCTGTCCTCCCTATTGGGGAAAAGGGTACGCCTTCGAAGCGGCCTCCGCTGTTTTGGACTACGGGCGCGAGGCGTTCGGGCTGAAACGGATCGTCGCGATCACGGACAAGGCGAATGATGCATCCGGCAAATTGCTTGAGAAGCTGGGCTTGCGCTGGGAAGGCTACGTTCGCAAGCAGCCCGATCAGGAAGAGCTGAAGTTCTTCTCCATTGATTTCCCCTCCTAAGACTTTAGGCAAAAAAGCCGTTAGCAAGCCCGTCTTTAAGCGAGCAAATCTTTCAGTCAAGCGCGCCGGAACACGAAAAACAGGACCCCGCAATTCCTGCGAAGTCCTGTTCTACTCTCCTGCCACTTACGATTGAACAGCTTTCAACCCGAGCGAGCTTTCATGGAATTTGATGGACGAATGCTTATCCATCGCTACCCGAAGCTGGTACTCGCTTTCGAACAGCATGACCGGACGTCCGTAGCGGTCCGTCACGGTTTTGTTCTTCACGGCATCGAGCGCCGCTTTGTCGCCTTCGAGCCAGCGGGCAATCTGATACGGCATTCTCGTCAGCATAATATCGACGCCATACTCTGCTTTGAGTCGGTATTCCAGCACCTCAAACTGCAAGACGCCGACTACGCCGAGAATCAGTTCTTCCATTGGATAGGTGCGGAATAATTGTACCGTCCCTTCCTCTGTCAGCTGCATGATGCCTTTTTGGAACTGCTTGTGCTTCATCGCGTCTTTCACCATGACTTTGGAGAAAAACTCAGGCGAGAAGTGCGGCATTTCCTCGTACTCGAACGACTGGCCGACACAGAGCGTGTCTCCGATCTGGAAAATGCCCGGATCGAACAAGCCGATGACATCGCCTGCGAACGACTCCTCGACGATCTCGCGGTCTTGCGCCATGAACTGCACAGGCTGCGCCAGCTTGATGTCTTTGCCCAGACGCACGTGCTTCACGGCCATGCCGCGCTCGAACTTTCCGGAGCAAATGCGCAAGAAAGCGATACGGTCGCGGTGAGCCGGGTTCATGTTGGCCTGGATTTTGAAAATAAAGCCGGAGAACGGATTGGTGTACGGATCGATCATGCCGGCATTGCTCTTTTTCGCGGAAGGCGCTGGCGCCATTTGCAGGAAGTTGTCCAGGAAAGTCTGCACGCCGAAGTTGTTGATCGCGCTTCCGAAGAACACAGGTGTCAGCTGTCCTTGGGCAATCAGTTCCGGATCGAACTCATCCCCTGCTACGTCGAGCAGAGAAATTTCGTCTTGCAGTTGCTGCCACAGCTCCTGACCAACGCGGTCGCCGATCAGCGGGTCTTCGGCTCCCTCTACCGGGAAAAACGAGATATCTTCATGCTGCGTGTTGGTCTGATACAGCTCGACGCGGGATTTCATGCGGTCGTACACTCCGCTGAAGTAGCTTCCCATGCCGATCGGCCAGTTCATCGGGTACGAACGGATGCCCAGTACGCGCTCGATTTCTTCCAACAGCTCAAACGGGTCTTTCCCGTGACGGTCCAGCTTGTTGACGAATGTAAAAATCGGAATGCCGCGCATCCGACAGACCTTGAACAGCTTGATCGTCTGCGCCTCCACCCCTTTTGCCACGTCGATGATCATGACGGCAGCGTCGGCAGCAGTCAGGGTGCGGTACGTGTCTTCACTGAAGTCCTGGTGACCAGGAGTGTCCAAAATATTGATGTGGTGCCCGTTGTATTCAAAGTCCATCGCACTGGACGTAACGGAGATTCCGCGCTTTTTCTCGATCTCCATCCAGTCGGAGGTAGCGTGCTTGGAGTTTTTCCGGCCTTTGACCACCCCTGCTTCGCGAATGGCTCCGCCGTAGTAAAGCAGCTTTTCCGTCATCGTCGTTTTACCCGCATCCGGGTGGGAGATGATGGCAAAGGTGCGTCGTTTTGCTATCTCATTTTCCCATTGGGGATTGGTTTGACTCATCAATCATTCTCCTGTCATCGCGAATAAGTAGCCAGATTGTTTTCCTATACGATTATACCGACAAATGCGTGCTGCATCCACCTAGTAATTTTTCTTCAAACCGTTATAATATTTAGTAGTAAAAATTTTTTGACTGCATGATGTACATACTTGACCAATTAACGTTTTCATACTTACACAGGAGGGACTCCATGACGACCAATCTGGAAACACGCGCGGCTGATTTTCGCGCCTATGTGAAAAAAATGACCAGCTACAACCAGGCACTCGCAGTTCTGCAATGGGACAAAGCAACGCAAGCGCCACGCAAAGGGATGGATGCCCGCTCCGAGATTATCGGCGTGCTCGCTGGCGAACAGTTCAAGCTGGCGACATCCAAAGAAATGGAAGCGTTTTTAACCGAGCTCGGCGAACCTTCCGCACTGGAAGCGCTCGATGAGATCACGCGTCACAGCGTGCTCGAATGCAAAAAAGAATTTGACCGCAACAAGCAGATTCCGGCTGAGAAATACCAGGAATTTGTCGTTTTGACCTCCCAGGCGGAAACGGTATGGGAAGAAGCCCGCGCCAACAACGACTTCTCGATGTTCCAGCCGTACCTGGAAAAAATCGTGAACTTCCAGCTGGAGTTTATCGAATATTGGGGACACGACGGCAAAAACAAGTACAACACCTTGCTCGACCTGTACGAGCCGGGCATGACAGTCGATCAACTCGATCCGATCTTCGCTACCCTGCGCGAGAAAACCGTCAAGCTGGTCAAAGCAATCGCGGAATCGCCGAACAAGCCGGACACCGCTTTCTTGAACAAAAACTTCCCGATTGCCGAGCAGGAGGCGTTCAGCCGCTTCATTTTGGAAAAAATCGGCTACGACTTCAAGGCGGGCCGCATGGACAAGAGCGCCCATCCGTTCTGCACCACCTTCAATCCGGGCGACGTGCGCATTACGACTCGCTACGACGAAAACGACTTCAACTCAGCGCTGTTCAGCTGCATCCACGAAGCGGGTCATGCCATGTACGAACAAAACATCAATCCTGAGCTTTTGTTCACGCCGCTCTGCGACGGTACTTCGATGGGCATTCACGAGTCCCAGTCCCGCTTCTGGGAGAACATGATCGGACGCAGCCTGCCGTTCTGGAACCACTTTTTCGCTGATTTGCAAAAAGCATTCCCGGCCCAATTCGAAGGCGTATCCGTGGAAGACCTCTACCGGGCGATCAACTCTGTCACTCCGTCCTTCATCCGTACAGAGGCTGACGAGCTGACGTACAACTTGCACGTCATGATTCGCTACGAGATCGAAAAAGGCTTGATCAACCAGACGATCCAGGTTGCCGATCTGCCGAAAATCTGGAACGAAAAAATGCAGGAATACTTGGGCGTGGAACCGCCTACCGACACACTCGGCGTTCTCCAGGACGTGCACTGGTCCGGCGGCAGCTTCGGCTACTTCCCGACTTACTCGCTCGGCAACGTGTACGCGGCCCAATTCGCCCACGTCATGAAGCAGGAAATCAGCGGCTTCGAAGACTTGCTGGCAAACGGCGACTTCGCTCCGATCCGCGCTTGGTTGAAAGAAAAAATTCACCAGTACGGAAAAATGAAAAGCCCGCGTGAACTCGTGCAAGCGATCACGGGCGAAGGCACCAACGCGACCTACCTGATGGAATACTTGGAGAAAAAATATACCGACATCTACAAGCTGTAATGTGTAGATGGTTGTACCCACAGCGTTCCCAATCCGGGAGCGCTTTTTTCACGGATCGCTTGAAATCGCTTCCTTTTTGTTCACCTTCTATCCACGATTTCTTCACGCCTTATTCACACCTGCCCAGCCACAAACTCACAAAAGAGGAGTATGATAAGCGTGTAAAACATTTCCACCAAGTGAGGGGTAATCCTTATGATTCAACAATTGTCGCGCTGGTTGTGGGGCAAAGAAGAACACGAAGCCGTTCCTTTCGAGACAAAAAAATACGTCCGCAATGAAATGGAACAATTCATCACGAATGAGCCGGAGCACATGCTGCCGTACGCTCAGCTGTAAGATCGAACCTAATCACACTTTTACCGATAAGCTGCCAGCGTTTGGCAGCTTTTTTTGCCTGTTTCTGTAAGCGCTCTCCTCTGTGCTACAATCAAATCAAGGAAAACAATCGGAGGGATCATCTTGGTGGAATTTACGGAAAAATGGCTGCCTACTTACATCCGCCGCGATTTGACAGTGTTGTTTTGCGGCATCAATCCCGGGCGCGTATCGGCCACAGCCGGATTCCACTACGCGAACCCGGCGAATTTGTTTTGGCGCGGCTTGTTCGAGGGCGGGCTTACCGCAAGACAACTGCTGCCGGAAGAAACCTCGCTGCTGTTGGATTACAACTACGGCATTACCGATCTCGTCACGCGCCCTACCCGCTCCTCTTCTGATCTCACGCGCGAAGATTTTGACACAGGCGCAGAGCAGTTCGTGCACATGATCCAAACGTACCGCCCGCGCGTCATCTGCTTTAACGGAATTACGGCTTTTCGCCATGCAACAGGCCAGAAAAAAGCCGCTGTCGCGCTGGGTCTGCAACCAGAGAAGGCATTCGCTACCAATGATTGGGCAGGCAGCTACTTGTTCGTCATCCCGTCCACGAGTGGAGCCAACGCCTCATTCACACGCGCGGAACGCATCGCCAAATTCGCCGAGCTGAGCGACTTTTTGCGCCAAAAAGACTGGCATCCGCTTCCCTTGCCGCCCAACTGAAGCGCCATGAGTGTCATCCGCTTGGGCCGCCGCGTATGATAATCGTACGTTTCTTTTGCAAGGGAGGCGCAAAACGGATGGACGACCTCATCGGCAAAATCGAGCAAAAGTACGCGCTGAAAGTATTGCAGCAGGAAACACTTCGCGAGACGCCCAAGTCGCTCGTCGTCTTTCTCGATACCTCGATCGGCAAGTTTATCGGCAAAATTTCGTACTTACCGAAAGAACGCCAGCACTTCATTTTGAACGCCGAAGCGCATTTGCGCAAAAAAGGCATTCTCATCCCCGGCATCCAGCGCACGAAAAGCAACCAGCGCTCGATTGTGTACAAAGACAACTTGTTTGTGCTGCACCAATGGTTTTCCTGGCCGAAAATCGCCTACAGCTCACCGAAAAAGCTGGAACAGGTCGGAGCCGCACTAGGGCGCTTCCATCTGCAATCGCTCGGTTTTACTTCCAAGCATGGCGAGCTGTACAACGGGGCGAAAAAATGGTCGGAGGAATACAAGACGGATCTGGCTGCACTGGAAAAATGGGAGCAGCGCCACATGAGCAAAAAGAATCCGAAATCGACGACGATTGTGGAATACTTGCCTTATTTTCGCCAGGCAGGGCTTGCGGCGCGAGAACAGTTGAAATCATCCGCCTACTTTTCCAGCTGGAAAAAGCTTGCCCTGCGCAAGCATTTCCTCTGCCACGGAGATTTCAACAACGGCAATTTGCTCACGCGCAACCAGCAAATCGCGATTATCGACTGGGAAGACGTCCGCTACGATTTTCCTTCCAAAGACATCAGTCGCGTCCTCTCGCTCGCCATGCGCAAGGCAGGAAGCTGGAACGAGCCGTTGTTTACGTCTTTGTTGCGGGCCTACTTGCAGGAAAATCCGCTGTCTGCCGAGCAGCTGCATTTGCTGTTTGTCGATCTGACCTTCCCACATATCATGGAACGGTTTTTGCGCATGAAGCAGTATGAGGAGATGGAAGTGGCCGAGATTCAGAAGTTTTGCACGCGTGAGGCGATCAAGACCGCCTATATGCTGGATGAACTAAAAGCCCTCGCGTAAAGACGAAAGGCAGCTGCCTGTCTTGCGCGAGGGCCTATTGGGCTTTTTTCCTGTTTGGGCTGGTCTGGTCTTCTACGGTTGCGCCGTTTTGACCAGGGCGCTTTGCTGCCGCACGTACGCAATCAGGTCAGCAGCCATATCGTAATAGTTGAAAGGCGTAATCAGGTAAATCCCGTTGAAATAGCGGACAGCCGTGTCGAGCAGTTCTTTGGCGATGGCGATGCCTTCCTGCCTGGCCGCTGGTCCCTGTACTTTTTTCATCCGTTCCAAGGCTTCCGCCGAAAGCTTGATGCCAGGCACTTCATTGTGCAGGAACTCGGCATTTCTTGGACTGGTCAGCGGCATGATGCCGATAAAAACCGGGATGCCGATGTGCTTGGTCGCCTCGTGTACAAGGCGAATCGATTCGACGTCATACACAGGTTGGGTCATGATGTAATCAGCCCCTGCCTCGACTTTCTTTTCCAGCCGGGCGACAGCCGCTGCCATGTTGCGCACGTTCGGGTTGAAGGCTGCGCCCACGATGAACTGGGCTTTTTGCTTGAGCGGTCGTCCCGAGAACGAGACGCCTTCGTTCAACTGCTTCACCATGCGGATCAAATCGAACGAAGTGACATCAAACACCGAGCTTGCCCCCGGCAAATCGCCGAAGCGGGACGGGTCGCCCGTGATGACGAGAATTTGGTCGATGCCAAGCGCGTGCAGCCCCATCAGATGGGATTGCTGCCCGATCAAGTTGCGGTCACGGCAGGCAATATGCAAAAGCGGATCGATCCCGTGTCTCGTTTTCATCAGCGCTCCGAGCGCCATGTTGCTCATCCGCACCGTCGCAAGCGAATTGTCTGCCAGCGTGATCGCGTCTGCCCCTGCTTTGTGCAGCTCGCAGCAGCCGTCCAGAAACTGTTCGGCGTCGAGATCGCGCGGCGGATCAAATTCGACGATGATCGTTGTAGCTGTTTTCACCCGTTCCACGATGCTTGGCTTCTCGCGCTCGTGAATGCTTTGTACCGTTATGTGCGGACGCTCCGCCAACGCAATCGTTGGATTCACGCGTGCTTGCGGTTTTTGCCCTGCGAGCGCGTCTGCTATCGCCTTCACGTGTGCAGGGGTCGTTCCGCAGCAGCCGCCGATCAGGCGCACTCCCTGATCGCGCAGGCGCAAGGCGCTTTCGGCAAAATAGTCGGGAGACGACTTGAAGGCGTACTCCCCGTCCGTCATTCCCAGCCGCCCCGCATTGGGGAACGCTGACAGAAGCGAATCATCCGGGAAGATCGTGCTTTCAAAAGAGCGCAAAATTTCAGCCGGACCCAAGCGGCAGTTCAGACCGATGACGTCTGCTCCTGCCTGTTTCAGTTGCGGAAAAGCATCCGTCAGCGAGTAGCCGTCGCGCGTGCGTCCGACTTCCAATGTCGCCAGTTGCGCAATGACGGGCACATCTGTCAGCGGACGAATGACCTCGATGGCGAGCAGCAGTTCCTCCAGATCGAGGAACGTTTCCAAAATCAGCGCGTCTACGCCTGCGTGCAACAGCGCGATCGCCTGTTCCTCGTACTGGTCCCGATACTCATCCAGTACCTTTTTCTTCACCCGTCCAGCCAAAATCGAGCCGATGCTGCCTGCCACGTACGCATCGTCCTTGGCGGCTTCGCGGGCAATCGCCACGGCAAGACGGTTGATCCGCGCCACTTTGTGCTCCAAACCGTAGCGGCTGAGCGCATCCCGGTTCGCGGAAAATGTATTCGTCTCCAAAAGGCGCGCTCCTGCCTGATAGTACGACGCATGAACTTCGTGCACCACGCGCGGATTGGACAAACACAACTCTTCAAAGCTGACGCCAACCGGGGCGCCCAGCGCATGCAGCTGGGTCGCCATGGCTCCGTCTCCGACCAGCAGGTGCTCCTGCAAATACTCCCGTAAGTCTTGCTTGCTCGTCGTCAACTCAATCCCTTCTCTCCCATTTTCATTAGACGATCTATACTTCAAACACCGACGGACCTGCGTTAAAGTAACGCGCTTCCGGGTGGGCAAATACCATCGCGGATACAGAAGCTTCCGGCTCCATCATGAAGCCTTCTGTCAACTGGATGCCGATGTCTTCCGGCCGCAACAGGCGGAACAGCTGCGCCTGGTCTTCCAGGTTCGGGCAAGCCGGATAGCCGAACGACACGCGAATGCCTCGATAGCGGGCACCGAAGCGCTCCAGCATGGTCATTTCCGCCGGATCAGGAATCCCCCATACATCGCGCATTACGTGGTGAATCCGCTCCGCAAAAGCTTCCGCCAGCTCCAGAGCCAATGCTTGCAAAACGTGCGAGCGCAAGTAGTCGCCGCGTTCCTTCAGTTCAGTCGAGCGCTCGCGAATGCCGCCGCCTGCTGTCACCGTCAAAAATCCGACGTAATCCATCTCCTTGCTCTCGACCGGACGCAAGAAATCGGACAGGCACAGATGCGGCTCTTCCGGCTGACGCGGGAACGAGAATCGTTCCAGCACTTTGCTGTGGTCGTTTGGATCGTAGACGATAATATCGTTGCCGTCCGCTTGCGCCGGGAAAAACTGATAGGCACCGTGCGCCTTGATCGTTCCCTGCTGCTTCGCTTCATTCAACAGCTCCTCGACTATCCCGTACAGTTCCAACGCCTTTTCGTCGCCCGCTTCCAGCAATTTTTCCACGTTTCCACGCACACCGAGATGCTTGCCGAGCAGCATGCGCAAATTCAGGTACGGTTGCAAATGGCTGATCGGGTACTGGCGCAGCACGTGTCGCTCGCAGTCTGGCGGCAACTGAATCGGAACGGTTCTGCTAATCGCCGAGCGGGCCGGCAGCGGAGCTTTTTTCTCCTGTACCACCACGTGTTGCGCCGTTGCCGCCGCTTCAGCGAGTTCTTGCTGCTCAGCGACCAGACGCTCCCGCTCGTTCGGGTTTTGCAAACGGTTGACGAGGTCGAGTCCGTCCATCGCATCCTTGGCGTACAACACGATTCCGTGGTATTCCGGCGCGATCCGGTTGGAAGTGAATTTGCGCGTCAAAGCCGCACCTCCGACCATCATCGGCACATCGATTCCCGCTGCTTTCAAGTCTTGCGCGGTAATGACCATTTGCTGGGCTGATTTGACCAAAAGACCGGACAACCCGATCGCATCCGGCTTCTCTTCCCGGCAAGCGGCAATCAGTTGCTCAGGCGGCACCTTGATCCCCAGGTTCACGACGTTGTAGCCGTTGTTTGCCAAAATGATTTCCACCAGATTTTTGCCGATGTCGTGCACGTCGCCTTTGACTGTCGCCAGCAAAATCTTGCCTTTGGCCGCCGCATCGCTCTTTTCCATAAATGGCTCCAAAAACGAGACGGACGCTTTCATGACTTCCGCGCTTTGCAGCACTTCCGCTACGATCAGCTGGTTTCCGTTAAACAGGCGGCCGACCTCTTCCATTCCTGACATCAACGGGCCGTTAATAATTTCAAGCGGCGCATACTTTTCCAGAGCCAGCTTCAAATCGTCAGTCAAGCCATCCTTGGAGCCTTCGACGACATATCGGGCGAGGCGCTCTTCCAAAGTCAGCGTGGAAGCTTCCACCCGCACTTCTTTTTTCTTCTGGCGGTAAAATTCGGTGAATGCAGCCAGTGTTTCGTCGTTTGTCTCGAACAGCAGCGCTTCCGCCAGCTTGCGCTCATCCTCGGGAATCGACGCGTAGCGCTCCAGCTTTTCTGTATTGACGATGGCAAAATCGAGTCCGGCAAC
The DNA here is from genome assembly GCF_013284375.2 of Brevibacillus sp. HD3.3A. Lineage (NCBI taxonomy): Bacteria > Bacillati > Bacillota > Bacilli > Caryophanales > Paenibacillaceae > Brevibacillus > Brevibacillus sp. HD3.3A. The sequence continues at coordinate 2,320,816 of NZ_CP085874.1, read as the reverse complement.
CGTCGTGTGGTACAAAAACACGGCGTTGAGCACTTCGCGGCCCGCTGCTGGCAGCCCGAAAGACACGTTGCTGACCCCGAGAATCGTTTTGCACAGCGGCATCGCTTCTTTAATGAGGCGAATCCCCTCAACCGTCTCCTTGGCGGAACCGATGTACTGCTCATCCCCTGTACCGACCGGGAACACCAGCGGGTCGAAAATGATGTCTTGCGGGGCAATTCCGTACTGGTTGACCAAAATATCGTACGAGCGCTTCGCCACTTCCAGCTTCTTCTCGCGCGTGACAGCCATGCCCGCTTCCTCGATCGTTCCGACGACTACAGCCGCTCCGAACTTTTTGATCAGCGGCGCTACTTCTTCAAAGCGCTCCAGGCCGTCTTCCAGGTTGATCGAGTTGAGAATCGCTTTTCCCTGGGAATAGCGCAGGCCCAGCTCCATTACTTTTGCATCCGTCGAGTCGATCATCAGCGGAGCCTTGACCTTTTTCACGACGAATTGCAGGAATTTTTCCATATCGGCGTATTCATCCCGATCCGGGTCAGCCAAACAAATATCGATGACGTGAGCGCCGCGTTTTACTTGTGCCCGGGCGATATCTGACGCTTCCTCGTATTGGCCTGCGGCGATCAAGTCGCGGAATTTTTTCGAACCGATGACGTTTGTGCGCTCCCCTACCAACAGCGGGCGACTGTCATCTTCCACGTACACGACTTCGATGCCGGATACCGCGCTGACAGCCTGATCGACAGCCTGACGTGGCTTGCAGTCTTTCAATGCTTCTGCCATCGCCCTGATATGGTCGGGCGTCGTTCCGCAGCAGCCGCCCGCCACGTTCAGCCAGCCTTGTTCTGCAAAAGCGCGCATTTTTGTCGCAAGCCCTTGCGGTGTCTCATGGTAATGTCCGTTTTCATCCGGCAAGCCCGCATTGGGGTAACAGCTCACTCCGCATTGAGCCAGTCCGGACAGCGTGCGCAGATGGTCGCGCATGAACTCGGGGCCAGTCGCACAGTTCAGCCCAACGGACACGGGATTCAAATGCTCAAGCGAGATATAAAACGCCTCGATGTTTTGACCGGCAAGAGTCGTGCCCATCGGTTCAATCGTCCCGGACAGCATGACGGGCAACTCCACATCCAGCTCTGCGAACGCTTTGCGGATGCCGATTCCCCCCGCCTTGACGTTCAGCGTATCCTGCGATGTTTCCAGCAGCAGCACGTCGGCTCCGCCAATGATCAGTCCTTTTGCCTGACGATAGTAGGACTCCACCAGCTCCTCGAAGGTGACACCGCCTGTCAAAGCGAGCGTTTTCGTCGTCGGTCCCATTGCCCCTGCCACGTATCGCGGCCACTCGGTTGTGCTATAGGCATCTACGGCTTCCTTCGCCAGACGGGCCGCAGCGATGTTTAACTCCAGATCCTTGTCGGCGACATCGTACTCGGCCAACACGACGGAGGTGGCTCCGAATGTATTCGTCTCGACGATGTCCGCTCCCGCCTCCAAATATTTTTCGTGGATGGATCGAATGACGTCTGGTCGCGTCAAGTTCAAAAGCTCGTTGCAACCATCGTAGGCTTCGCCGCCAAAATCATCGGCGGTCAAGTTCGCCTGTTGCAGCATCGTGCCCATCGCACCGTCCAGAATCAGAATTTTCCGGGAAAGCTGTTCGCGAAAAGTGGGTTTCATTGACGTACTCCTTTTCTCCCTTGCGGCGTTTATTCTCGGCAGTTTTTTTGCACAAAAAAATCCTCTTCTTTGAAAGAAGAGGATTTGTCCGCGGATACAATTGCGCCTGAACCATCCTCTCATCTTTCAAAGCCGTAGCTTTGCTGGAATTGGCACCGGATTTTAACCGGTTGCCGAGGCTTCATCAGGCCAGTCCCTCTGCCTCTCTTGATAAGAGTTGTACCATGGTATTCATTTTTGACTTTCAGGTTTCATGTTTGACAGTATCTTAACACCGCGTCCTGTCTACGTCAATTGAGAATTTGTCTATTATTTACTGCTTTTCTCCCCGACTGCGCCCATTTTTGTGCTTACCGGGCATCCGCCCACGCCAATCTGTGCGATCGTGTATAGACTGTAGCATAACGGAAAGGAGGGGGAACAAACGTGAGTACATCTTACTGCGGAAATGGCATCTTTGGAGACTGCTTCGCACTGGTGCTCGTACTGTTTATCCTGCTGGTCATTGTTGGGTGTTCGTGTGACGACTGCTAGGTAAATGACAAGAAGAGGCTATCCCCCCGCCTTCCAGCTGGCTTGCGGGATAGCCTCTTTTTCTTGTCCTTACGGCTCGATTACAGCCTCGCCGCTTTTGGCATCGATGGTAATGAAACTGCTTGCCAGCTCTTCCTCGCTCCACGGAATGTACGCGAGTCTCGGACGATCCAGCCAATCGTTTTCCTGATCTTTTAACAGGTAAACAAGCCTGAGTGGCATGACGCGCAAAAACGACTCGGCAGCCTTTTGTTTGGAAACGACCTCGGCTGACGAAGGAAGCTCTATCAACTTGTGAGTCTCTCGCCAATTCCGGAAGCTGTTTACCTTCCCGGTCGAAGGGTCTACCGACACCTCGTAAGCGGCATCTGGCCCCTTGTCCAACACCGGAATCCCATCCTTGCTCATGACATAGCGGAATACCCAGTTGCCTGACGAAACCGGATTGGCTGCGCCAGGTTCCATCACTTGTGCAAGCTGCACTTCTTTTACGCCCGGATCGGCGTATTTGGCCAAAAAGAACACGGCTGCCTGCTCGGCCTGTTCGCGCTTCACGGTCACTTGCGTATTTGTGCGGGGAACGCGCAACCCAACTACCTGGCTCGTCTTCGCGTCGATCGTCACTTCATGCCAGCGGTCTTTGCTATCTGCCCAGTTGAATGATTTGTTCTTTTGGTGATCATCTACGGATTCCCGATAGGACATGCCTTCGACGTTGACGCCAAATTCCGTTTGCAAAAGCGCCTTCGCCTCTTCCTTCGTACGCACGATGACAGGCTGTTCGTGTGTCTCGAACGCATCTGCCTGCGGCTGCTCCCGCTGCAGCTGATCGTAGGCAAAGCCGTTGTTTCCCGTACCGTAGTTGATCTTGCCGCTATGCGCATCAATGTACCAATCAAGGAAAACCGGCCTTCCTTGTTGGAAAAAGGAAACCGCTGCCCTGTATTCCAGTGTCGGCTGTTTCAGCGCCTTCCCTTCGGACATGTGCTGCACGTATACAAGCTTCATATTTGCGGCCAGCTCGTTTTCGGCGGCGCTTTTCGCCACAGCTTCCGCAGCATCCGGGAACGAAGACGGGGAATACGCTCTCGTCGGTTTGCTGAACATCAGAAGACGTCCGGAGCTGCCCAGTTCAATATCCAGCACATCTTCCATGACAGGTAACCCGTTATGATAACGCATGAATTTTTCCGCGCTATTCGATTCCACATGGCGATAGTTCGCGCTGTCAGCTCCAAGCAATCGGCCGAGAAGCTGCTTCGCTTGCTTTAACGCCTCTGCTTCATTTGGCTTTTGCGCTTCTTCGTTGCGGTCCCGCTGAATCCGGTACAGATCGATGTCTTGCCCGTTGCCGATTTCGCTCACCATCGCTGTCTGGCCTTCGTCGTTCACTTTGCCCAAAACCAGCGCCCAGCCATCTCGAGTCAGCTGTTTGTTGTAGACAACCGGGAACGGATTCAGTTCAGTCACGGAGGCGGCGAATTTGGCAAACAGCTTCTGCTCCTGCTCGTTCAACCTGCCGAAAAAGGCGACGCGCTCCTTTTTGTCCACCTGGACAGTCAAGACATCGTACGGGACAGGCTTGCCGTTTTCCAACCGCTGATAGCTGACGTTCATCCACGTTCCGTTGCGCCAATCCTCATCCGCATAAACTTCTGTCGCCTGATGCGCGTAAACCTTCGCTTCTTCACCGAGCGCGGTCTGCAAAAATGCTTGCGCGACTTTCTCTGCTTGCGCGGGCGCAATCGTTGTTTTCTCGCCGTCACTGCTTGCGTCCAGCAAGTAGCTTTCGATCCGCCCCGTCCGGGTGTCATACGCGACTTGTCCGATTGCCCTGTCCTTTTGCAGCAAGGTCACAAGCGCAATCCCATCCAGCGTCTCGCCTTTGCGCAGTGTGACACCGCCAAGCTCAGGGACTGCCTTTTGCAGCGGAGCCAGCGCTTGTTCCGGTGAAACGGCCTGCTCCGCGGTTTTGTCCGTTTGATGCGCCGCCGCTGCGCTCGTTCCATTTTTTTGCGGCGACATGGACGGCAGAAAGCCCTCTCGCACCCCTAGCACGGTCAATGCCAGACAAGCCGCAAGCGATCCCGCCATGACTAACTGCTTGTGATTTTTCTGCTTTTTCTTCCCGACCTCCATCCGAATCCTCTCTTCCATTTCCCGGGTAAACTTCACTTCCGAAGCTGCCGCTTTCCCTGCTTCGCGTACAGCTTCACGCAGCCCCTGATCTAGTTCCATTCCAATCCCTCCTTTTCACACAATGCCCGAAAATGTTTGCGCGCCCGATGCAGCTGCGTCCGTACCGCATCCTCGGAAATATCCAGCACTTGTGCTACTTCCTTAATTGACAAATCTTCATAGTAATGAAGTACCATGACCTTTCGATACAAAGGCGACAGCATCATGACTTTCTCGGCGATATGTACCTGGTCCAGTTGCTTGAAAACGGACGATTCCACGTTCCCTTCCGCCACTTGTTCCGGCACGGTTTCTTTCGGGGAGACAAACGTAGAAAAGATTTGCCGGAACGACCACGATCGCAAATACTTGCGCGATTCATTGATGGCAATCCGGTACAGCCATGTTTTCAAACTGCTCTCATGGCGAAACTGATCCAGCGACCGATAGGCTTTCAGGAACACTTCCTGTGTGATGTCTTCCGCGATTCCGCGATCTTTGACGATCATGTAGGCGAGCTGGACGATTTTGTCACCGTAGTCATTCATCAAAGTCGACAGCAGCGCATCCTTGGTCGGCTGCAAAGACCGCTCTGCCGCGTTAGCCTTTGCACTGGCATTCAGATTGACATTCACTTTGCTTCACCTCCTCTTGCAAACGATATCCATTTGATCCAGCAGCCTGCTTTTTGTGACAGAAATCGCGATTTATTTTTCCTGGCCTCTGTTTTCAGCGGAAAAGACGACACCTGCGCGCACTGCGTTCGTTGTCAGAGCGGAACGCTTTTGCTATCATGAGGCTTACCTAACCCCTAGAAAGGAACGATTGACGATGAACACTTTGCTCGCTTGTGAAAAAGACGAGTTTTTGTCCTGTATAGAGACGGTAAAGGAACTGGAAACATCCGAGTTTGAAACATATTCCATCGTAAAGCATACCGAAACAGGTGAACACTATTTGCGCTACTTTTTGTCGCATATCAACCTGTCCGAAGGCGGCAGAAGGGACAATTACGATCACTTTTTGCCACTCGACTCCGACGACGTTCTCGGTCTGATGTTTGGCGATCAGGATTACCACTTCCCGGAAAACTGGCGCTCTTCCTACCTGCGCAGCGGCAACGACAATCGGCTGATCCCTTTTGATCCATCCGAGAATTACGATCTGGAAGAAGAAGCGGCTGCCGAGCTGGCCATGGTGGAAAAACTGGAGCAGTACAAGGCGCAATGGATGCATGCCGAAAACTTGACGGCGGAAGAAAGAGAAAAGCTGACGCAGGAGTATTTCGCGGCACTCGACAAGATTTTGAAAAAACCGGAAGAGTAAGTTGCACAAAAGCACCAAAAACGGCTATAATGCTAGGTAAACAAGCGAATCGTTGATGAGGACAGTACCCTTGGACTTACGGCTGTAGCGAATCGGGGATGGTGGAAGCCCGATGCCTGACCAAGTGCGGAAGCGCCCCTCGGAGATGCGGCCTGAACATCTGACGCTATAGATGTAAGCGTCTGGATTGTGTAGGGTTTTGCCGGGTCTGCCCGTTACAGCAGCGCAAAGCGGTTTTTGCCTCAACCAAATCATGCAGGCAAAAACAACAAGAGTGGCACCGCGGGAGCACAACCTCTCGTCTCTTTTTACAGGAGACGTAGAGGTTTTTTTATTTTTCAAACGTTCCGTTCCAAAGCTTTTCCCATCTGAAAGGAGAATTACCATGAGTTACAAACATCAAGTGGCAGAAAAAATCGCCGCGGCCCTCACCGGACTCGGTGTGAACGATTTCTCGCAAGAAACGGTGTACAACATGCTGGAAACACCGCCAAACCCGGCTATGGGAGATATCGCTTTCCCATGTTTCCAATTGGCAAAAGCACTGCGCAAAGCTCCGCCGATGATCGCGACAGAGCTTGCGGAAAAAATAGAAGGTGCGCCGCTGCGCTCGGCACAAGCAGTCGGCCCTTACGTCAACTTGTTTCTCGATCAGCAAAACGTGGCGGAGCAAGTCATTGGCACCATCCTGGCACAAGGCAGCGCTTACGGCAGCAGTGAAGCAGGCCAAGGCCGCAAAGTGCCGATCGACCTCTCCTCCCCTAACATCGCCAAGCCGTTTTCCATGGGGCACTTGCGTTCGACCGTCATCGGAAACGCGATTGCGAACATCATGGAAAAACGCGGCTACCAGCCTGTGCGCATCAACCACTTGGGTGACTGGGGCACACAGTTCGGCAAGCTGATCGTCGCCTATCGCCTGTGGGGTGACGAGGAGAAAGTCAAAGCGGAGCCGATCAAAGAACTGCTCAGCCTGTACGTGCGTTTCCACGAAGAAGTTGAAAACGACTCTACCTTGGAAGACCAGGGCCGCGAATGGTTCAAAAAGCTGGAAGATGGCGACGCCGAGGCGCAGCATCTGTGGAAATGGTTCCGCGACGAATCGCTCAAGGAGTTCATGAAAATTTACGAGCTGATGAACGTCTCCTTCGACTCCACGCACGGGGAAGCTTTCTACAACGACAAAATGGATCGCGTCGTCACCCTGCTCGAAGAAAAAGGCTTGCTGACCGAATCGGACGGCGCCATGGTTGTCAGTCTCGATGAGTACAACATGCCGCCATGCCTGATCAAAAAGTCGGACGGCGCTACTTTGTACGCCACGCGCGATCTGGCAGCCGCCCTGTACCGTCATGAGACGTACGACTTCGCAAAAGCGCTCTACGTCGTAGGAAACGAGCAGCGCCTCCACTTCCAGCAGCTCTACAAAGTATTGGAGAAAATGGGCTACGCCTGGTCCGCCGACATGCATCACATCCCGTTCGGCATGATGCTCAAAGACGGCAAGAAAATGTCCACGCGTAAAGGAAAAGTCGTCCTGCTCGAAGAAGTTTTGGCGCAGGCGATTGCCGATGTGCAAAAAGTGATTGAGGAGAAAAATCCTTCCCTCGCGAACAAGGACGAAGTTTCCCGCCAAGTCGGGGTCGGTGCCGTCATTTTCCACGACCTGAAAAACTACCGTCTGAACGACATCAACTTCTCCTGGGAAGAAATGCTCACCTTTGAAGGCGAGACAGGGCCGTACGTGCAATACACGCATGCGCGCGCTTGCTCGCTTCTGCGCAAAGGAGAGTACAAGCCGCAAACAACTGCCAGCCTCGTACCAGATGCATTGGACAGCAAGGAAGCGTGGGCAGTCATCACTTTGCTGAACAGCTTCCCGGAAGTGATTGAACGGGCCAGCGACAATTTCGATCCGTCGCAAATCGGCAAGTACGTCATCGACCTTGCCCAATCGTTCAACAAGTTCTACGCCAACGTGCGCATTTTGGCCGAGGAAGAAGACGTCAAAGCGTCCCGCCTCCAGCTCGTAGCTGCGGTAGTCGCTGTCCTGAAAGAAGGATTGCGCCTGCTCGGACTGGCTGCTCCAGAGGAAATGTAACTGTCGCAAGATCACGAAAGCCGGCTGCCTCCTGCTCTCAGGAAACGCCGGCTTTCCTTTTTGGAAAACAGCAGCCACGGCTCGCTTGCCGATATCTCACCACCTAAATCGTTCCATTTTTTGTCATGCTTTGCGATAATAAAAAGAAAAACGTCATCGGTGGTGAGTGGATGTGAGCAGAACGATACAGTTTGGCCCGTCGGAGTGCACATTGGCGCTCAGCGGCTGGCGCGCGGTGATCGCATTCGAGAACCGCATTACCATGCCGTATCGATTCATCAAGCATGTTCAAGTCGATTCCTTTACTCCCGAGCCGGGAACGCTGCGCATGCCGGGAACGGAGATTCCTTTTTCCAGCACATATGCGGGCAGATTCCTCTACGGAAACGATTGGTACTTCCTTTCCTTCGAGCGGACGAATCATCTGCTTTTGCTTGATTTGGAAGGACATGCGAAATACCGGAAAATTGTCGTGCAGGTGGAGAACCCCACCGAGATCGCCGTTACGCTGCAACAACATCTGCTCGCTCAACACGAATGAGGACAGACAACCGTTGTGAAGCAGATTCTTTTTGAAAAACGCCCCGAAGAAAGTGAGATTGTTATGAAAAAAATTGTTTTGATCGCCGCAAGCTTGCTGCTCATGCTCAGCGTCCTGACTGGCTTTGACACCCCTGCCCCTGCTGCAAGCTCCCTGCAAAGCTCTTTGCAAAAATATGCCGTTCCTGTAGCGAAAATGGAGCTGCCCGCGAAGACGATTATCGGCTTTGGCGAAGCTACGCACGGAAACAAGCAGTTCACTACGCTCAAGCTGGACGTATTCCGGCATGTAGTCGAGAAGCAAGGCTATCGCGTGTTTGCCATCGAAGGTGATTTTGGCGGCGCCCAGAAGGTCAACGACTTCCTTTTGGGTGGACATGTAACCGCAAACGATGCGGCAAAGGCGATCGGCTTCGCCATCTACAACACGCAAGAAATGGCCGATCTGCTGTCCTGGATGCGCACTTACAATGAAAAGCAGCCTGCCGACCAAAAAATCCATTTTTACGGATTTGACATGCAGCGCTACGATCACAACAAGACAAGGCTTTTCGCCTACTTGCAAAAAGTCGACCCTGCGCTTGCTTCTGAATCGGCAAAGGCACTCGCCAAGCTGACCGATCAAACCGTGTCCGACGAAAAGCTCGCAAAGGAGAGCCTTGCTTCGACTCGCCACATGCTCGAACGAATCAAGCAAAACAAAACCGCCTACATCGCCAAAAGCTCGGAAAAAGACTACGAGCTGGCTGTCGCCTATGCCGAATCGATCATGCAAAATGCCACTTTGCACGGAACGAACGTCCCTTACGGCAGCACGCGCGACCGCTTCATGGCCGACCGGGTCAACTGGATTCTCGCGTTTGAAAAGAAATTTTACGGACGCCAGCAACTGTTTATCGCCGGACATAACGGACACATCGAAAAAACGTCGACGACGGCTGGCATCACCGCCTCCATGGGCGCCCATCTGGCGAAAACGTGGGGCGACCAGTATTACGCGATCGGCAGCGAATTTTACGAAAGCTCGTTTCTGGCCAAAGACGCGTCAACCAATGAACGCAAGCTGTTCCATGTCAAAAACAGCGGGGAGCAGCGACTAGCCGTTCTGTTCGCGAAGACCGGAATGGCGGATGGCTTTTTGGATTTTGCCAAGACCCGCCAGGACACAGCCTTTTCCGCCTACGTGAATCGCGCCCAGCCAATCAGCGCCATCGGCGACATGTTTGCCAGCTGGTATGGCAGCATCGAGAAAATGTACACGCTGCAAATGGTTCCGGCAAAAGCGTTTGATGCGCTGGTGTTCGTGCGGACAGCGACGCCTTCTGTCATGCTCGCAGAGTGACAGCGTCCGAGCGAGCCGTTGAATGCTTGATCTACCTGACTCTACGTCAGTCGCATGTGCACACATGAGTAGACTGCAAAGCGCTGATCCCGACCACCACAAAAGCCCCGCCAGAATGCCGCTAAATCGAAGCGGCTCTCTGACGGGGCTTTTTTATGTGCTGTGCTTGTTTCGCTTACATGCTTGGCCTTACGAAGACAGCGTCATGTTTTCATAGATGACGGACAGACCCATTCCGCCTGCCATGCAGAGCGTGACCATGCCGTACTTGACGCGGCTGCGCACCATTTCGTTCATCAGCGTCACGGTCAGCTTGGCGCCTGTCGCTCCGACCGGGTGACCGAGTGCGATCGCGCCTCCGTTGACATTGACCTTCGCCGGGTCCAGCTCCAGCCCTTTGATGACGGACAGCGCTTGTGCGGCGAACGCCTCGTTCAGCTCGATCAGCCCGATGTCATCCAGCGTCAGACCTGCTTTTTCCAACGCTTTTTGCGTCGCCGGGACAGGCCCGATTCCCATTACGCCCGGCTCCACTCCTGCGCTGGCAAACGCCTTGATTTTGACCAGCGGCTTAAGACCCGCTTCCTCCGCTTTTTCCCGCGACATCATCAAGACGGCTGCTGCTCCGTCGTTCATCGGACATGCGTTGCCCGCCGTAACCGTGCCGTCTTTTTGGAAGACGCTTTTCAGCTTCGCCAAATCGTCCAGATTAATATCCGCACGCACCGACTCATCCTGGTCAAAGACGCGCGTCCCTTTGCGCTCCTTGATTGCAATCGGCACGATCTCGCTGGCAAATTTGCCTGCGGCGATGGCGGCTGCGGCTTTTTTATGGCTGTCAAAAGCGAACTGATCCTGCTCTTCGCGGGAAATCCCGTACTGGAGCGCGAGCCGCTCCGCTGTGATCCCCATGTGCTCGCCTTCCAGAGAACAGATCAAGCCGTCCGCCAAGAGAGCGTCTTCCATCGTCAAATTGCCGAATTTGCTGCCCCAACGGTTTTTCACCAAGTACGGGACATTGCTCATGTTTTCCACGCCGCCGGCAACGACGACATCTTCCTGCCCGGCCATGATCGCGAGTGCGCCGCTTGTGATCGCCTTCAAGCCCGATCCGCACGCCTTGATCACGACATGCCCGTACACCTGGCGCGGAAATCCGGCGAGCTGCGAGCTGATCCTGGCCGCGTTCAGACCGCCGCCGTGCACGTAACCGTTGCCAAAAATCACTTCATTGACTTCCTGCTTGGAAAAGCCGGACTTTTCCATCAAGCCTTCCAATACTTGCCGTCCCAGCTCCGTTGCCGGCACGTCGCGCAAGCTTTTGCCGAAAGCGCCAACTGCGCTGCGCGCCCCGGCGACAATGACTACTTCTCTCATCGCTACGCTCCCTTTCGCTGTTGCCTCGTTACCTTACAAAACCCGATTCAAAAACTCGCGTGTCCGCTCTTCTTTCGGATTGTTGAAAATTTCTTCCGGGCGCGCCATCTCCACGATTTTCCCCTGGTTCATAAAAGCGACCCAGTCCGCTACTTCTTTGGCGAATCCCATTTCATGCGTCACAATAATCATCGTCATCCCGTCCTGGGCGAGCTGCTTCATCGTTTCCAGCACTTCGCCGACCAGCTCCGGATCGAGCGCGGATGTCGGCTCGTCAAACAGCATGATCTCCGGCTTCATCGCCAGCGAACGGGCGATCGCCACCCGCTGCTTCTGACCGCCTGACAGCGAGGATGGATAGACGTCTGCTTTTTCTGACAATCCTACCTTCTGCAAAAGCTGCAACGCTTCCTGCTTCGTTTGCTCCTTGTCCGCTTTTTTCGCGATCAGCGGCGCTTCCATGACGTTTTCCAACACGGTTTTGTGCGGGAACAGATTGAAGTGCTGGAAGACCATGCCGACCTTTTGCCGCACTTTGGTCAAATCGTCCTTTTTCGGATCGATGCTCTTTCCTTCAATCAAGATATCTCCGCCATTCTTGATTTCCAAAAAGTTGATGCAGCGAATCAACGTACTCTTGCCGGAGCCGCTCGCCCCGATCAAGACGACGACCTCGCCTTTTGCCACCTCTAATGTGACGTCTTTCAACACTTCTACCTGTCCAAAGCTCTTCTTCAAGTTTTGCACGCGAATCATGACTTGCTTGTCTTCCATTGTTTTCGCCCCTTTGCTCTACACGTCACCTTTGGCCAACCGCTTTTCCATCCGATGGACGACATACGTGAAAATCATGACAATCACCAAATAGTACAAGGCGACGATCAAAAAGTACGTCATCTCGTCAAAGGTTTCTGCTGACAGACGGCGAGCCAGCGAAAACAGCTCATCCATCGCGATAAATGCCGCCAGCGACGATTCCTTCAGCGACAAAATAAACTGGTTGCCGAGCGGCGGAATCGAACGCTTCATCGCTTGTGGCAAAATGATTCTACGCATCGTTTGAGACGAGGACATCCCGAGCGACAAGCCTGCTTCCATCTGGCCCTTGTCAATCGACTGGATGGAGCCGCGGAAAATTTCTGCGATGTACGCCCCGCTGTGAATCGCCAGAGCCAAAGCCGCTGACCAAAATTGACCGAGATCGATCATCTTGTAAAAACCGAAATAGAGGACAAAAATTTGCACAATCAGCGGCGTGCCGCGAATGACCATGATATACACGTTGGCGATGATTTGCCCAAGCTTGAACTTGGACACTTTCAACAGGGCGACGAACAGCCCGATAATCGAACCTACGATGACGGAAGCAACCGTCAGCTCAAACGTCAGCAGCAGCGGCTTCCAAAAAAACGGCAGTGTGCGAAAAAACTCTTCGGTCAAATGTGAAATACTGGGCACTCGATGCCACCCCTCGCTGATAAAATGTTCCTGTCACCCGCATCTTTGCGCCCGCAGATGACAGGCAGTCGAACCGATGCGTCAAACTACTCGTTTTTGCTAATATCGCGTTGGAAATACTTTTCGCTCAACTGTTTGTAAGTGCCGTCTTCATGCATTTGCTTCAGCACCTCGTTGATTTTGTTCAAGAGTTCTGTGTTTCCTTTGCGCACGGCAATTCCATGCTGAACCTCTGACAGCGGCGCTCCGCTTTTCTTGATCTTCAAGCCTTGGCCAATCGCGATTTCCCCGACCACGCTATCGGTAATGACGACATCGTGCTTTCCTTGCTCCAGGGCACGCAGCGCAGTCACGTCGCTGTCGTACGTCTTGATGTTGTCGGTGTACTCGCGCGCCATTTTTTCGTGCGTAGTGCCCAGGGCAACCGCAACTTCCTTGCCTTTCAGCTCTTCCAGTGTGGAAGTTGTGCCGTCCGGACGAGTGAACAGTTGACCACCAGACAAATAATATGGATCAGCAAAATCAATTTGCTGTTTGCGTTCTTCTGTAATGGCATGACTGGCAATCGCTGCGTCGTAACGCCCTTCTTTTACCCCGGCAATGATGCCGGAAAAAGGCGATGTAACTGCTTTCGGTGTAAGATTCAGCCGCTTGGCGATTTCGTTGCCGATCTCGATATCGAATCCGGTCAACTGCCCGTCTTTGAAATAGCTGAACGGCTGGTATTCACCGGAAGCCGCGAAAGTGAACACGCCCGCTTCTTTCGTCATCGAGGAACCCGCAGCTGCGCTGCCTTGTCCTCCGGTATTGCCAGTCGACGCTTCTTGTCCACACCCTGCTACGAGAAGTGACAAGGAAAACAATACTCCTGCAACGGCTTTGAGTGATTTTTTCATAGTAATTAGCCCCCTTATGATGTCTGTCAAACTGTTTCATTACTCCACCATTTGCAAATGTTCGGAAATCAAAAGCGGCGCTCCGGTATGGTAAATGACATCCTGCAATGAATACGGATACATCACCTCCGTCAGCATCAACCCTTCTGGCGTTACCTCAATGACCGCCCGCTCCGTGACAATCAGGTCGACACAGCCCTTGGCTGTCAGCGGAAACGTGCATTCCCTGCGAATTTTCGGCTCCCCGGAAAGCGTCACATGGCTCATCAGCACAATCACTTTTTTGGCGTAAAACGCCAGCTCGGCACCACCGCCGATCCCGTGAACCCTCGTCCCGGGAACGATCCAGTTCGCCAAATCTCCGCGGCGATTTACTTGCAGCGCCCCGATAAAAGCCACATCCAGCTTTCGGCGCCGGATCATGCCGTAGGCGACGGTGCTGTCAAAGTAGGAAGCCCCCGGAACGATGGTGACCGGCGCTCCCCCCGCGTTGGAAATATGCTGATCTTCCTCGCCCTGGATCGGCGTAGGCCCGACTCCGAGAATGCCGTTCACAGAATGGAACATGACGTGCCACTCGTTCGGGATAAAATCAGCGACCAGCTCGGGAATCCCGATCCCCAGATTCACGGCCATTCCCGGCACGATTTCCTTTGCGGCCCGGCGCGCAATCATGTTGCGTTGATCCATTGTCAGTCGCATCAGCTGTTCCCCCCGCTGCGATTCACCATGTAATCGACAAAAATGCCTGGCGTCACGATTTTTTCCGGGTCCAGCTCGCCTGCCGGAACGATTTCTTCCACTTCAGCGATCGTGATTTCCGCCGCCATCGCCACCAGCGGGTTCAAATTTCTCGCCGACTTGTCGTAGATGAGGTTGCCGTACGTGTCCGCCTGTTTCGCGTAGACGATGCCCACATCCGCCGTCAGCGCCGGCTCCATCCAACAGGGCTTTCCCTCGAACAGCACCGCTTCCCGGCCGTCTGTCGCTTCTCCCCACATGCGCGCATCGACGAGAATCCCGGGTATGCCCACGCCCCCGGCGCGAATTTTTTCGGCAAAAATGCCTTGGGGGCAAAATGTTACCGCAAGACGTCCGTCCATCATCTGCTGACCTGCTTCGGGATTGGAGCCGATATGGGTCGTCAGCAGCTTTTTGACCCGTCCGTGGCTGATCAGCTTGCCAATCCCCACATCGGGGTATCCGGCGTCAATCCCGATCAAGGTCAGGTCGCGCACTCCCTTTTGCAGAAGCGCATCAATCAGCAAGGCCGGAGAACCGATCGTCCCAAAGCCGCCGTACATCAGCCGTGCTCCGTCTTGTACACATTCCATTGCTTGGTCGCGCGTCACCAGTTTTGATAGCATAGCATGGCCATTCCTTATCTCTCTTGATTATTGGGCAAAGTCGCTTTCGTCTTCTTCGTTGTAGCAAGTCCCGTGCCAATGCCGTAAATGCTGAATCGTAGCGAAAATTGCCGAAACTATGTTTTTTCTGACGAATCGAATCAGACTCACTTTTGAATCGAAATCAAGAAAAACAGGCTTGTTTACGCCGAATTGATATCGACTCACATTTTTTCAAATCCGACTCACTATACAACGGGCGGTTTCATCCTGTACAATCAGTTCAAAAATGGGGGGAGCGAATCGCCAATGGAAAAAGATGCGGAGATTTTGGCCCTGTCGTCTGTCGATCGCTTCATCGACATATTGAACTCGCTGGCGGACGGCATTTTCATCTCGGATGCGCAAGGCACGACTCTCTGGTTGAATAAAGCGAGCGAAAACTTGTGCGGCATGCCCAAAGCAGAATTGATCGGACAAAACGTGGCGGATCTGGAGGAGATGGGCATTTTCAGCCCGTCTGTGACACGTCTCGTCCTCGAATCCGGCAAGCCGACGACGACAATCCAGCTGGTGAACAGCAGAGGAAAATTTCTCGTGACGGGGCATATCATCCCCGATGAAGCTGGCAATCCGGAGCTGATCGTCGCCCATTCCCGCGACATCACAGAAGCGGCGCGGGCCAGCTCGCAGCTCGAAGAAACCGTGGCCCTGCTCAAGCGCTACAGCGAGGAGCTGCAACTGATGAAGCGCGAGGCGAACCAAAGCTCGTCGCAGACGCTGATCGGCAACAGCCGCTCCTATCTGGCGCTGATGGAGCTGATCAAAAAAGTCGCTTTGGCTGATACGACTGTCCTGATCACAGGGGAAACCGGCGTGGGCAAAAGCCATCTCGCCGAGCAAATCCACCAGCTGAGCGAGCGCAGCACCGGACCTTTTATCCATGTGAACTGCAGTGCCATCCCGGAAACGTTGATCGAGTCGGAGCTGTTCGGCTACCACAAAGGGGCGTTTACCGGAGCCAACCATTCAGGCAAAATCGGCTTGGTCAAAATGGCGGACAAAGGCACGCTGTTTCTCGACGAGATCAGCGAGCTGCCCTATCACCTGCAATCGAAGCTGCTCCTGCTTTTGCAAAACAAAACATTCATGCCGATCGGCGGCACGAAAACCTACACGGCCGACATCCGCATCATCGCCGCCACGAACACGAACTTGCAGGAGCTGGTGCGCCTCGGCAAGTTCCGGCACGACCTGTACTACCGACTGAACATTTTGCCGATCAACGTGCCGCCATTGCGCGAGCGCAAAGACGACATCTTCCCGCTCTTGCACCACAACCTGCAAAAATTCAACGCCAAGCATAACCAGAAGCGGCGGTTTACGTCAGATGTGCTGGATGTGCTGCACCAGTACGACTGGCCAGGAAATGTGCGCGAGCTGGAAAACTTGGTGGAGCGCATCGTCATCACCTCCAAGCTCGACGAGATTTCTGTCACCGATTTGCCGGAAGAACAACGCAGTATTCGCGAGCTGGAGGAAGGCATCCTCACGTTAGGCTCGCTGTCCCTGACGGAGCGCATGGAAAAAATCGAAGTGGAGTTTATTATGCAGGCGCTGCGCATTCACAAGACAACCCGCAAGACGGCAGCCGCTTTGGGGATTACACAGTCGCTGCTGATGCGGCGGATCAAGAAATACGGGATTGCCTTGGAAGACGAGGAGGACGCTTGAGAAAAGCGGCCGTGGACAAGCCGAAACCTGCTGCAAGTCGCTGGTAAAAGGGCTGACCACTTGCACTCGCGAAAAAAGCATGCCGGACATTCCGTTCACAGCTACACAGTTGTCTGCGGGCTGTCAGCTGTTCGCAGCCCATCCACGGAACAGCAAAAAAGCGCTCAACACGTGAGCGCTCTTTTCTGTGACCTTTTCGTCTGACTTATTCCTCGATTTTCTTGGCGGTTTTGCCAAACCACGTCTTCGCGACCAGCTCCACCACTTGCTTCGGCAGCGATTGCGGCGCTTGCACTTCATTGCCCGCCGCATCCACGCTCCGGTAGAGCAAAGCTGTGTCGTCAGCCGGATCGGACTTCGTTTGCAGCGTCAAATCCCCGATTTGTCCCGCGTTTGTCCATTCCTCGATCATCAGCTGGTATTCGCCTGGTGCCAGCTCGATATAGTCGTCCTCTGTCACATCGATGACAGCGAACCCGTCGTGCTGGATATCGGCATCGTATGTATTCCCGTTCGCTGTCTCGTAAAGCGCCAGCTCCTCAGGGTTGTTCAACACTTCTTTCAGCGAAGCAAAGTCAGCAATCGTCACTTTGATCCGTTTTGCCATTGGTAACTCCTCCCTCATTGACCACACATCACATCATTTCACACTGTATCACAATATGGTCAAGCCTGCCACTCACCCGCCAACTGACGCACATGTCTGATTTCTTCCCGGTGCCCGCCGTCTGTCCCTCTCGCTGTCTCCAGAACAATCGGCAAGCCGTGCAGCTCAGGCGTGCGCAGAAACTCCGCGAAAGCCTCGTCACCAATCATCCCTTTTCCGATTGGGGCGTGCCGATCCCGAAACGAGCCGCTCGGATAGACCGAATCGTTCAAATGCACCGCGCGCAGATGAGAAAAGTAGTCCAGCTCGCGCATCCGCTCGGCAACCTCGCACCAGTTTTCCCCGTTCCACAGCCCGCTGGCAAACGCGTGGCACGTATCGAGACAAAACCCGACCTTTTCTGGTTCCGCGAGCAATTGCCGCACTTGCGTCAATTCTTCCAGCGTAATGCCCATCCGGTTTCCCTGCCCCGCGTTGTTCTCAATTAGCAGCTTGGCCTGTCCGCTCCAGCCAGCGAGAATCTCGTTCATCATCTGAATCATGCGTCTGTATCCGGCAAGCACATCCGGTCCTTTGTCCTGTCCGAAATGGACGACGACGCCGAGCGCCCCGCACGCCTCCGCAATCTCCAGATCGTTGCGCACCGAAGCGACCGTTACCTCGTACAAATCGGCCGTCTCGACACACAGATTGACGAGATAAGCGGTATGGGCAATCGCCAGCATGCCGTGCTGTTCGCAAAACGCCCGGCAAGCCGCAGCATCGCGGGAAGCAAACGACTTGACTCCCAGACTGCGCGGGTTTTTCGGGAAAAACTGAAAAGAAGCGCCCCCCTCCTTGTGCGCCGTTCTGGCAGCCTCTTCGTAACCGTTGCGAATGCTGACGTGACACCCGATTTGCATCGCTCTTCCCCCCTCGTACGCTCCCTTCATTTTTCCCTGGCTCCTGCTTTCTCACACGTCCTTTCCGGCAAACAGCCCTTGCACTTCTTGCGCATTTCCGCTACACTTTTATTAAACCGAACGTTCAGTCTATAAAAAGGAGTTTACTGCATCATGTCCAGACGCCGCCTAGATGGGGAGAAAACGAAACAACATATCGCCGAAAAAGCAACCGAGCTATTTTCGCAAAAAGGCTACCTGGCGACTTCCATTGAAGATATTTGCCAGGCGACTGGTGCGAGCAAAGGAAGCCTTTACTACCACTTCAAAAGCAAGGAATATTTGTTTTTGTATTTGCTGGAGAAGCAGTACACGGAATGGTCAGGGCTGTGGCAAGAAAAAGAAAAACAGCACGCCACCTCTGTCGAAAAGCTGTATGCCCTGGCTGCTTTTTTGCTGGAAGACTTTTTGTCCCACCCGCTTCGCCGAGCAGGAGAAGAGTTTGCCGGAAGCCAGCTTGCCGATCCAGCCATCATGGAACAGGTCCTGACGATGCTGTCTTCTTCCTACACGCTGTACATCCCGATCTTTGAGGAGGGCATCGCGCGCGGGGAATTTGCCGATGGCGACCCTCGGGAATTGGCGATGATTTTGGAAGGGTACATAACGGGCCTGATCAATGTCGGCTTGAATATGGGCGAAGAAAACCTTTTTGACCTGATGAAAAGAGGAATTGATATTTTGCTGCATGGTATCGCCGCCAAGTAGCTTTTTTTTCAGGTTTATTTAGACCGAACGTTCGGTTTAATTTCTTGCGGGAGTGGTTGAAATGAAATCGATTTGGGGAAACCGGATCTTTTTGACCGTTTTTGTCACCGATACTTTGGAAAATATCGGGATTTGGATCAGGAATATGGCTTTGCTGTACTACGTCATGGAAACGAGCGGCAACAATCCGACCGCCGTGTCGCTGTTAACCGCGATCGAGCTTGTGCCGATCTTGTTGTTTTCGATCATCGGCGGGGCGCTTGCGGACCGCTGGAATCCGAAGCGGACGATGATGACGGGCAACTTGTTAAGTGCCTTGTCCGTGCTGCTGATCGTGTATTTGCTCTGGCACGGGATGTGGGTTGCCGTCTTTTTCGCTACTTTCATCTCGGCAGTCGTGTCCCAGTTTTCCCAGCCGTCGTCTGCCAAGCTGTTAAAAAGACACATTCCGGAAGAACACGTCGGAGTGGCCGTCTCCATCTCGCAAAGCATGAGCGCACTCTTTTTGCTTGGCGGCCCGGTCATCGGCAGTTTTTTTTACGAACAATGGGGCATCTACCCTTCGCTGATAGCCATGGCAGCTCTGTTTCTGCTCTCCACGCTCATTTTGAGCCTGCTTCCTAACGCTGCAACAGCTCCAGAAGAACAGAACGGCACACTTTTCTCCGAGATCAAGGCAGGTTTCGCCTACGTCAAAAACCACCCGTCCTTGCGCGGAATTGCGCTTGCCTTTGCCTGCCTCGGTCTGGCCTCTGGGTTGATCAACCCGCTCGAAGTGTTCCTGGTCACGGAGCGGCTCCAGCTGCCGAAAGAATCGGTCCAATGGTTTGTCGCCCTGGAAGGGTTGGGCATGCTTGTGGGCGGCGTATTCGCCTCCTTGTCCGTGCAACGCTTGAACAGCCGTTTTGTCATCACGGGCGGCTTGATCTTCTTCGCGCTTTCCATCGTGGTGGAAGCCTTGTCTGTCTGGGTTGTCGTGACAGCTTCCATGCGCTTTTTCACCGGAATCGGGATGGCTTTTCTGGAAATCGTGATCGGGATGCGCATGATCAAGTTCGTCGACGAGGCGTACGTTGGTCGGGTAAACGGAACGATTACCCCGCTGCTCGTCGGATTGATGATGATCGGTTCGTTCGCAGCCGGCCCGCTCATGCAGATGACCTCGCTGATCAGCGTGTTTGTAATCGCAGGTGCCATCGTCCTCGTCGCTGCCTGGGGATGCTCGCGGATTCCGTGGGAAACCGCCTCGGATGCCCCCGCCCTGGAAAGCAAAGAAGCTGCCCGCAGTGCGGACAGCTTGCCAGTTCATAAATGAGCTTATGATTTGACGATCAACAGCGGTGTTTTGGTGCGGTGGATCGTTTTGAAGGTGACGCTGCCGAGCAGAGTGCCCGCGATGCCGCCCAGGCCATGGTGGCCGAGTACGATCAGGCCAACGTTTTCCTCTTCGGCTGTTTGACGAATCGCTGTTGCAGGATCGCCAATCACGACTTTGCTCTCATAAGGGATTTGCGCTGCTTCCAGCACTTCTTCGCAAGTGCGAACGGTTTCTTTTCCCCAGTTTTCCAGAGTCGCTGTGTCTTCCCAGCCTACACCGTACACACCAGCGTAAGCAACAGGAGGAGTGACGACACTCAGGAGCAGGTAAGAAACGCCAGGAATGCCCTCGCTCAAAGCGATTGCTTTTTGCGCCGCGTTTTTCGCTTGCTCCGAGCCGTCCACCGTGATCAAAACTTTTTGCCATGGGAAGCTGTCGGCATCTGTCTCCTCGGCAATGAGGAACACAGGCAACTGCGCATCGTGAATGGTTGGGTAGCTGACGCTTTGCAGCAAGAATCCGGTAATCCGGCCATATCCGTGCGTCCCCATCACGATCGCGGCATACTCGCCGTTCGTAGCGTGCTTGGAGATGACTTCATGCGGCTCTCCGAACTCGATTTCCAGCTCGTAAGGAACCCCTGCCTCTTCTACGATCGTGAGGAACTTTTTCAAATCTTCTTTTGCTTCGTCCAATTGAAAATCTTCCACGCTCTGTTGTCCGAGCTTTCTTACGACATTGCGTGAAGGAAATGGAGGAATGGCATGAAGCAAGGTCAATTCATGCTTATTTTTGGCGTACGCAAGAGCGAAGCGAACCGCCTGGATCGACTGTGCAGAAAAATCTACTGGTACTAGAATACGGGACATAAGGACACGTCCTTTCCTCTTCTTCGTCGCAAAAAGTCGATTCTTACGACTTTTTGCCTGCTTTCATTGTAGACTTGCTCCCTAGTTATGTATGTAGGGGAATTCCCTGATCTTGGCATTCCAAAAACCCTTAGGACTGGCTGTGCGTGAAGTGCCCCCTGTCAAGTAGACAGTGAAAAAAACAAAAAGCTTAGACACCAATCTGAACCTAGGTTGGTGTCTTTTTTATGCCACAGAACTTTGTAAATAGTGCCTATATTCTAGGGGCGTCATACAGTTTAGCCTTTTCTGGTACCGATGATTATTGTAGTAATGTATGTATTCCGTAATGGCTACTTCTAGCTCTTCGTATGTATTGAATTTCTGGAGATAGTACATCTCCGATTTTAACGTTCCCCAGAATGATTCCATTGGACCATTGTCGATACACCTAGCTACCCTCGACATGCTCTGAGTCATTCCCGTATCATCTAGTTTCTTCTTGAACATTTTGTTCGTGTATTGAAATCCTCGATCACTATGAAAGATGGGTTTCGCATTAGGATATGCCCGATGGGCAATATCAAACGTTCTAAACACAAGCTCATTGTTGTTCGAGTGCCCAATCACAAAAGAAACAATACTTTTATCCGACAAGTCCAGAATCGCACTCAAATAAGCCTTGCTTTGAAGGCCGTACTTCATTTCCGTTACGTCTGTGAGCCACTTTGTACCGAATTCTACGGATTTGAAATCCCTGCTCAAGACATTTTCTGCCGTGATTTCAGGCGTTGTCGGAACGTAATTCTTTTTCTTTTTGCGGCAAACGGATTTCAATTCTAAAATACCCATGAGTCTGTATACGCGTTTATAGTTGATAGAAAGATGGAACTGTCGATTCAGTTTGATGGTCATCTGGCGATAACCAAGAATCCCCTTTTTTTCTTCGTAGGCACGCTTAATCATAGGCAGCAACCCTTTGTTGAATTTCTCGTTTTCAGTTTCTTTCCTATTTCGCCACTTATAATACGACGAACGCGGAATCCCTGCGATTTCACAAAGCTGACTGATGGCATATGATTTACTGTCGTACAGATTACGGATGGCAAGATAAATAGGTTCATTGCGGACTTGGTTTAGGGTCGCCCCCTTTGAATTTCGTCTAGCTTTTTTAGAAAATCGATCTCCATTTGCTTTCTTTTATTCTCAGCTTGAAGCAATGTATTTTGTGCTCGTAGCTTCTCCACCTCAGACATCTCGTTTTCAGATTTTCGTTTCCCACGTTTGTCCTGAAGCGCATCTACGCCAAATTTTATGTATTTGTGTGTCCATGAGTAAACCTGCTGATAGGAAACCTGAAATTCTTTGGCTGTTTGGGCATGATTATGCTGATGTTCTAAGCAGAATTTCACAATTTCGATTCTTTCTTCGAAAGTAGTCGCTCGTCCTTTTGTCATGATTGGTGTTCCTCCTGCTCCGGAAGATTTCAACTTCTCATGACCATTATACTTTAGAATCCATTTACGCAGTTGGCGGGTTGATTTAATGCCATATCGCTTACATATCTCCATATGAGAAGCACCGCCAGCTAGATAGTCCTCAACAGCAGATAACTTCAGTTCTGCGGAATAAGTCCTGTTCTTAGGTGTACTGAGCAGTCCATCTGGACCTAATGATTGATAGGTTTGAAGCCATTGTTTCATGGAGGAAAAGGTAACGTCTAGCGTGCTTGCTAGATGATTGAGAGAATCTTCTCCACGGAGATATTTTTCGATAGCTGCGATCTTTTCTGGTCCAGCTATTTTTGCTTTATGGGACATAAAAAAATGCTCCTCCTTACAGGTAGACAGTTTTATTATTTCAACTGTCTACCCAAAGGGGAGCATATCAGCGCTATTCCATCACCCCTGTAATAAAAATGGTAGGCTCTGCGCCGAGATCGATGTCGCAAATCTCGTGATCCTCTGCCATCCGCCGATTGGCCTGCTGCTCTCGCCGGATGACCCGGACGACAGGGCGGGCTGGCAAGCCGCGGTTTTGGTCGATGACGACGCCGACTTCGCCTGTACTCAGCTTGAGTGACGTTCCGGTCGGATACATGGCAATCGAGCGCAGAAAATGAACGACCATTTTGTGATCGAAACGCTTTTCCGCCAATCCCATGACCTGCTCGCATGCTTCATAGGCCGCCATCGTCTCCTCTTCTTCGGAAAAAGGCGAAATGAGATTGTCGTAGTAATTGCAAATCGAGACGATTTTGGCGAAATCGTGAATCTCGTCTCCGCTGAGGCCGCGGGGCACGCCTGTCCCGTCGACCCATTCGTGGTGCTGCAAGGGAACGTGCGCAGACACGATGCTCATCTCGTGTTTTTTGCGCAATATGTCAAACCCTAGCCATGTATGATGATTGGTCTTGTTGTTTTTCTTGTAGGCAGGCGCTTCCTTGTCGACCGACAGTTTGCCGATGTCATGCAAAAGGGCGCCAATCGCCAGTTCTTTCAACTGCGTCGTGTTGTACCCGAGACCCACGCCCATGACCGTCGCCATCATGCAAACATTGAGTGAATGGATGTACAGGGCGTTGTCGGTCGTGCGAATTTCCCCCAGATTGAGCAGCACCTTGCGATTGCGCAGCGTCTCCTCGACGATATTTCCGACCGACTTTTGGATGCCGCGCACGTCGAACTGCTTGCCCGACTGGACACATGCAATCGCCCCGGACAGATTGCGGATCGCATCTTTTCTCGTCGTCTCTGTCACGACTTCCTGTTCTTTGATCTCGTCGAAAAAAGGGTCTTTGATACTGAGCATCGTCACCCCGAAACGACGCAACTTGTTAATCATTCCGACGGTCAGCTGCACGCCCGTCTGCAACAGCGTCAAGCCCTCGCTTGTATAAATGCTGCGAGCCAGCACATCTCCAGGCTCGACTTGATCCACACTCACATATTTCATGGGGTCAATCCTCCTGATTCCTCTTCCCCTGATGCTTTTTCCCTATATTAGCATTGAAAAAACATGTTTCGCCGCTGTTTTTATGAACATTCCCACACAAAAAAGACCTTTGCGGGCAGAAAGCACCTGATTGATCCGGTACTTTTTGCACAAAAGTCTTTCGTGTCGTTATTTTTTAAAGGAATCAGTCCCACCAGCTGCGATCAGCCATGCTTTTCAGGAAGGCATCAACCACAATCGGGTCAAATTGCGTTCCTTTGCCGTCGATCAACTGCTCGACTGCTTCGCCGTATGGGAGAGCGGGACGGTACAGTCGAACGGTTGTCATCGCATCGAAAGCTTCTGCTACAGAGACGATTTTGGCGCCGAGCGGAATATGTGCTGAAGAAAGGCCATGGGGATAGCCCTGCCCATCCATCCGTTCGTGATGGTACAGGATCGTCTGATCGATTCCCCGATTTTGCAGCGGGCCAATCATTTGCACGATCGCGCACCCTGTCTCCGGGTGTTTCTTGATCAGTTCCCATTCTTCCTTCGTCAGCTCGCCGTATTTCCGCAAGATCGAATCTGGCGTACCGATTTTTCCGATGTCATGCAGCAGGCCAGCGATATACATATTGGCACATTCCTCTTCGCCCAGTTGAAACTGGTTGGCGATTTTCCAGGCGTAAAACCCGACGTTGAGCGAGTGTTGGTACGTATACGGATCACGAGCATTCACACTGGTGATGAGCGAATGAATCGTGTCGATCATGAGATTCGTCGTGGCTTGATGACAATACAACATTGTTTTTAACAGTTTTTGCAATGGTGCCTCCTCGATCCAAAAAATGCGTCGGCACGCTCGCTACCCTTTGAGCAGGAGAGCGGAGATGAGCTCTCCTTGTTGTACTCCTTTCCCGCCAGCGGGAATCTTGATCAGGCAATCGGAATCTTTGATCGATACGGTAACGCTTGACTGATCCATTCCGACAGGCTCAACGAATAGCTTGCCTTCGCTTACATAAGACTTGCCGCGAACATAGCGCGGATAGGCATTGACTTTGCTGAACTCTTTTCCCAAAAAGGCTGTACATTCCTGCCGGTATCTCTGGGACTGGCCTTGCATCCCCAAAATAACCGGGCGGACAAACAGCTCAAAACCGACAAAACACGCTCCCGGATTGCCTGACAGCGCAAATAAAAACTGCTCGTTCCAAACGCCTGCCGTCGTCGGGCTACCGGGACGCATCGCTACTTTGTTAAACAGCATTTCCCCGTCCCAGTTTTGAAACAGGTCTACCAAAATATCGTAGTCGCCTACCGATACCCCACCGGATGTCACGACAAAATCCGCTTGAGAAAATGCTTCCAAGACAAGCAACTGCGCTTTCGCCGCTTCATCCGGGATGGCGCCCATCAGCAAAGGGATTCCTCCTGCTTCGCGGATCAACGCTTGCAGCATATAGGAGTTGCTGTTGCGAATTTTCCCCTGCGTCAGTGGCGCTTCCACAGGCAAAAGCTCCGAGCCCGTTGCGAAAATCGCAATCGTCGGACGCTTGCATACGTGGACATGGTGGAAACCGAATGTAGCCAACAGCGCCGTTTCACCTGCGCCAATTTTTGTTCCTTTCTGCAACGCACAATCGCCCTGCGTGATTTCGTCACCGATCGGAGTCAGATTTTTTCCGGCTGGAATCTCTTTTCGGATGGAAATGCAGATTTTGCCCTCTTTTTCGCTCTCCTCCGTCATTTCCAGCATGATCACAGCGTCTGCTTGCTCGGGCACCATCGCGCCTGTCATGATCCGCGAAGCCGTTTTGGGCGAGACGGCTTTCGTCGGGACAAAGCCGCACGGAATATGCTCGATCACTTCCAGACAGACGGGAGATTCAGGCGACGCTCCTTTGGTAGAACTGGACATAATAGCGAAACCGTCCATCCCGGAGCGGCGAAAATGCGGCATGTGCGAAGGCGCGAACACATCCTCTGCCAATGTGCGGCCGTAGGCATTTTCCAACGAAACTTGTTCCACGCCAAGCGGACGCAGATGCTGCTCGATTCTGCGCTGCGCTTCCTCCACCTGGACGGTATTTCGACGAAAACGGTTGACGCTTGCCCCTTTTTCCATGTCGACTATCCTCCGATTTGCGACATACGTCTTACGGTTGGTACGTGCGACTGACTTTCCCCCGCCAAAGCCAAGGCCATTTCATGATTTTGCGGCTTGATGCTCAGCGCTTTGAAAAAAAGCTGACGAACCGCTTCGTCATCGCCGATGCATTTGCGGACGTTAAATTCATCTGACCAGTACAGGCACGGCTTAATATTGCCATCTGCCGTCAAGCGCAGCCGATTGCACGTTTCGCAAAAATGCTCGCTCACAGGATGAATCAGCCCAAAGCTGCCTTTGGCACCTGCTATGCGAAACGTTTGCGCAGGCCCGTTGCCGCAGCCATCATGCGTCTCTGCGACTTTCCAGCCCAGTTCCTTGCAGCGATCCAGCACGGTGGACAACGGCAAATACGACTGTTTCCATCTCGTGTCGTTGTGGCCGATCGGCATGTACTCGATAAAGCGGACTTGCAGAGCACCGTCGATGGTCAGCCGCAGAAAATCTGCAATCTCGTCATCGTTGATTCCCTTCATCAGCACGACGTTCAGCTTGATCGGCTGAATCCCGACTTGCTGGCACGCCGCTATGCTGTCGAGGACGCGGTTGACGTCTCCCCCGCGGGTGATCAGCGAAAAACGCTCCGGCCTCAACGTATCCAGGCTGATGTTGATGCGCTTCAAGCCCGCTTCTTTTAACTTCTTGGCCTTTTTCGCCAAAAAAATGCCGTTGGTCGTCAGCGCAATATCTTCGATTCCCGGTATCCCCGCTACGCTCTCGATCAGCTCTTCCAATCCTTTGCGGACGAGCGGCTCTCCGCCGGTCAACCGCACTTTTTTCACGCCCATTTCGGCCAAAACTCTGACAACCTCGGTAATCTCGTGAAAAGACAGAATGTTTTCTGCGGGTTCAAATTCCATGCCATCAGCAGGCATGCAGTACACACACCGCAAGTTGCAGCGATCTGTCACGGAAATGCGCAAATAATCGTGAATCCGGCCAAACGAGTCCACTAATTCACTGGGAATCACTGGACTTCCCCCCTTTTTCCTGCACGATTCGCTCAGGCCAGGTGTACACATTAAACGACTGATTGCGAATAAAGCCAACGGTAGTAATGCCGAGCTCATCTGCCAGACGAAGCGCCAATTCGGTCGGCGCTGACTTGGACAAAACGATGCTGCAGCCGATCTTGGCTACCTTCAGCAATACTTCGGAAGAAATCCGGCCACTGAACACCATGACCTTGTCATGAACGGACACTGCATGCATCAAACTGTAGCCGTACAGTTTATCGAGGGCATTATGCCTGCCTATGTCCATTCGGGAGACGACAATCCCGTTTGGATCGCACAGGGCAGCATTGTGCACCCCTCCCGTATCCTGAAAAAGCGTAGCCGATTGCTGCATCGCCTGCATGAAGCGAAAGCAGTCAGCCGCCGGGATCGTCACGGCTGTGTCATCCCGCTTTTTCACCGTTCGGGCGTCATTGTAAAAGTAGAAGCTTTGCCGACTTTTTCCGCAACAGGAAGTCACGTACCTTTTCGAATGAAACATCTGGTTATACGTGTTTACATTTTTAGCGCGAACGTAAGCGAATCCGGTTGGCTCGTCAATGAACAGGTCCGTAATGTCCTGATAGCTCTGAATCACCCCTTCGGACGCCAAAAACCCGATGACAAGCTCCTCGATGTATTCCGGGCTGCATACGAGAGTCGCAAATTCCTCGTCATTCAGCACGATCGTAATGGGCGACTCTGTCACGATTGAATCTTCTTTTTCCTGCATAGAGCCGTTTTCATAGTGCAGGACAGGCGACAAAACAAAGACGGGTTGGATCACGAAAGCTCCCTGCCTTTCCTCCAGGTCTCGATCATGCGAGAGGACGGTCCAATACGTAGACCGTCATGGCGATATCCTCTTCCAAGCTGATATCCGAAAAAATCCGCAAAATCTTGGCATCAATCAATTCCTCAAGCTTGGCTACGACCGCCTGATCGTGGTAAATGTTCTTGACCAGCTTGGTGCGCGCCTCGTGGACCATGCGCTTGCCGTCTTCGGAAAGAATCATGAACTTTTCTACGTTGGTCAGATTTCCCTTCATCTCGCAGATGACCCAGGGGCCGCAAAAGCGGGTGAGAATTTCCCGCGGGCCGTTGCCGACGTGTTCTTTGCGGATTTCGCGGACGAGCATGCTGAATTGATGTTCCAGGTTTTTCGTCATTCGATTATCTCCTTTGCTTCCCCCGCCTTGTTTTGCCGGGGGGCCAGCATGATATAGCTGATCACCAGAATAAAAATGACCAGCGACAAAATCAGATTGTTCATGGCATCGTCGCGGTTGACGATAATAAAGCGCACGGTACCCGTAATTCCAATATAAATCAAATAGCGCAGGGGAAAGTGGTACGCTTCATGAAAATATTTGACGATCATCGAAACAAAGACAAAATACAGAAAAAAGGCCAGAACCTTTTCCAAAATATCATGGACATTAGTATTGCCTTGCACCGCATCTACTACGATGGCGTACAGCTCACGCAACAAATAAAAGCTGAGTACCAATCCAAGAATGATCAGAGACGCGTTTAGCATCATTTGATAGAAGCGTACGATTGACGCTTCGTTTTTACTTGTTCGCATCCAAGCTTCTGCCCTCCTTCTGATCAGGATTGCTGCGGCTCTCCTCATTCTTTTAGCCCTTCCCCTATCCCCTTCAACAGGTTGATGCCAAAGCCCATCGCGCGGTTGATGTCCGGATCGCGCAGTGCTTTCATCAAATCGAAAATGCCGACCTTGGTTCCCGATTGCAGCGCTTCGTCAGCCCGTTGCAACCCTTTGGTCACACCGGACATCAGCTTTTTCGTCATGTCAGGATCAAGCTCTGTCAAGCCTCCCGCTGCTGCCATCGCGTTATTGATCATGTTCGTGACAGGCGGACGCACCATTTGTCCGACGACGATTTTGGCAATATCCTCTTTCGCCTCGACGGCGGCGTTGAGCGCTCCCAGGATGCCGCTGTCATGCAGCTCCTGGAGCAGCTTGATCGTCGCCTGAATGCCCTCGGGGTTTTGCGCCAGAGATTCCAGGACACGATCTACCGTTTGCGCTTGCTTTTCTTCCTCGGTAACCTCTGGTTTTACGATTTTCGTGATCGGTCTTGCCATTATTTTTCGCCTCCCGCAACGTTTACTTCCGCAATCGGTACATAATCTTCTCTCGCCCACTTGCGCTCGACCTGGACGCCCATTTGCGGGTTGCGCTTCGCATAGCGCGGATTGTACATAGGCAACGGAGTCATGCCTTTTTCTTTGAGGAACTCCATGCGCACCTTCGTTTGCTTGTAAGCAGGTGTCTGTGTGCGAACGTCTCCCACGCTGCCTGTCAACAAGTTGATCGCATTTTCATGGCTGACGGAGTGCATCGGCACGTACAATTCGTTGCCGCTTACCCGATCTGTCACGAGCACCCGCAGCTTGATCGCTCCGTATGGCGAGACGAGACGCACCAATGAACCGTCTTGCACACCGCGTTCGCGCGCAAGCTCAGGGGAAACTTCCACAAATACTTCTGGCAATTTATACTGGATTCCCTTCGATTTATTCGTCATGTTGCCTTCGTGGAAATGTTCCAGCAAACGTCCGTTATTCAAGGTAAGGTCAAATTCCGACGGATACTCGACTGGCGGAATGTATTCCACTGTGGATAGTCTTGCTTTTCCGTCCGGGAAGTTGAAGCGCTCTTTGTACAGAAGCGGCTCATCCGTGCCGTCTTTTTGTACCGGCCAGTGCAGGCTGTTCCATCCTTCTAGGCGCTCGTAGGATACTCCGCCATACAGCGGTGCCAGACTGGCAATTTCGTCCATGATTTCACTCGGATGCTGGTAGTTCCAATCGGCTCCCATGCGCTGTGCGATCGATTGGATGATCGCCCAGTCCGGTTTGGAGTCACCCAGCGGCTCCAACACTTGATACAAACGCTGGATACGTCTCTCTGTGTTCGCGAAGGTGCCGTCTTTTTCCAGCGATGGAGACGCAGGCAAGACGACATCGGCAAATTGCGCCGTTTTGGTCAGGAATACATCCTGTACCACGAAAAAGTCAAGCTTGCCGAGCGTATCGTGCACGTGGTTGGCGTTGGAATCTACCCAAGCCATGTCTTCGCCCATCAGGTACATGGCTTTCAGCTCGCCTTTTTCGACTGCTTCCAGCATTTCGATGTTGGTCAAACCAGGTTTATTGGAGATCGTTACGCCGTATGCTTGTTCAAATTTGGCTCTCGCTGCGTCATCGGTAATATGCTGATACCCTGGCAGCCATGTAGGCAACGTGCCCATGTCGCAAGCGCCCTGGACGTTGTTGTGCCCGCGCAACGGATAGGCTCCGGCACCAGGTCGGCCGTAGTTTCCGGTCACCAAAAGCAGGTTGGAGATCGCGGCAGACGTATGCGAGCCAGCGACATTTTGCGTCACGCCCATTCCCCACAAGACGCAAGTGCCATCCGCTTCGTGAATCATTTTCGCTGTCTGGATCAACTGTTCTTTGGGCAGTCCGGTTACTTCGACGGCGTAATCTAAGGTGTACTTTTCCAGCATCTTGCGATATTCGTCAAACTGGTTCACCCGCTGCTCGATAAACGCCTTGTCGTGCCAGCCTTGGTCGATGATGTACTTCGCAACCGCCGTCAGCCAGACAAAGTCGGTTCCTTGTTTCGGATGCAGGAACAGATCGGAGCGTTCTGCCATTTCATGCTTGCGCAAATCAGAGACAATCAGTTTTTGGCCGTGCAATTTTTTCGCCCGTTTCACCCGTGTTGCCAAAACAGGATGGCCTTCGGTCGGGTTCGCCCCGACGATGATGACCAGTCCGGCACTGGCGATGTCTTTGATCGTGCCTGAGTCACCGCCGTGTCCTACAGTGGCGAGCAATCCGTCCGTGGCAGGCGATTGGCAATAGCGGGAACAGTTGTCGACATTGTTCGATTCAAACACTTGACGCGCCAGTTTTTGCATCAGGTACGCATCTTCGTTTGTCGTTTTGGAGGAGCTGACGAATCCAAGAGCTTTTCCGCCATACGTTTGCTTGATTGCGCCCATTCGCTCGGCGATCAGGGACAGCGCCTCATCCCACGTAGACGGTACAAATGCATCTCCCTTGCGAATCAAAGGCGTCGTCAAACGCTGGTCACTGTTGACAAAATCCCAACCGAACTTGCCTTTGACACATGTGGAGACGCTGTTGACCGGAGAGTTTTCCGTCGGCTCCACTTTCAAAATGTGGCGGCCTTTCGTCCATACTTCAAACGTGCAGCCTACCCCGCAGAACGTACACACGGTTTTTGTTTTCTTGGTTCGCGTTTCGCGCATCGCCGCTTCGACTTCCGAGATCGCGAAAATGCTGCTGTAGCCAGGCTCGACTTCTTTGATCAAGTCGATCATCGGGTTCAGCAAATCTTTTTTGATCCCGGACATGAAGCCCGCTTCGCCCAGCATCGATTTTTCCATCAAGGCATTGCATGGGCAAACCGTCACGCACTGACCGCAAGACACGCACGAGGATTCATTAATTGATTTATTGTCATCCCAGATAACTCGCGGGATTTCCCGTTCCCAGTCGATGGTGAGCGTTTCATTGACCTGCAAGTCTTGACAAACCTCTGTACAACGTCCGCAAAGAATGCATTGATCCGGATCGTAGCGATAAAACGGATGCGACATGTCCACTTCGTATTCTTTTCCGCGGAACGGGCGTGTTTGGTGGTCGATTTCCAGCAGCTCTGCCGTATTGTGCACGCGGCAATTTCCGTTGTTGTTGTCGCACACGGTACAGTACAGCATGTGGTTTTCCAAAATGCGGTCCATCGCTTCGTTCTGAGCGCCTTTTGCCAGTTCGGAAGCAGTCAGGATGTTCATTCCATCCTCGATCACAGTCGAACAAGCCCGCATGATTTTGCCGTCAATCTCGCACATGCACGTATCGCAAGTCTGGATCGGGCCTAAAATCGGCGAATAGCAGATGTGCGGATGCTCGATGCCATGTTCCAGCAAATAATCGAGGATTCGCGTCCCTTCTTCTGCCTCATGCTGCTCCTGATTTAATACGAAGCTTACTTTTTTCATCTCCCAAAAACCTCCAGCAAAAATAATAAAGCCCACCATAAAACAATCTGGGCAAATACATGCACAAATTGTTTTATGGTGGGCTAATGATCAAACATCAACTGATGCCCATTATCCGTCCCGCCATAAACTATGGAAGTGATCAGGATGATTCAGCAATTCGCATTACTAATCATCAATGATCGGCTATGGGTCCATTATAGCACCGAATCTGGCGGGAAATCCAACTTTTTTTCATTCGCACCCCGTTAACTCAGCTTCCCTTTCACGTATTTCGCGTTAAAAATAAACAAGCGCATAAGCAGGAACAGCGACGGAATCAGCAACACCATCCCGCCGAAGAGCAGGTGAATCGGTTGTCCCGTTATTTTCTCTATTTTGTGACGCTTTCCATACTGATTAATGCCATCCTGTTTGTCCCGCGCATTTTGATCGACGAGCGCTATGACGGGGCGATTTCGTCCATGCTGTTCGGGGTGATCATCGGCGGCGCACTCATGTACCTGTTTACCAGCTCCATGTTCAAGTTTCGCGGTCAAGGGTTGCCGGAAATCATGCGACAGGCTTTGCCCAAAAGCATTGTGGTTCCGTTCCTGCTCCTGATGGGCAGCGTGTCGTTTATCTCGGGAGCGCTCGTGTTGATCAATTACGCCTTTATCGTGTCCAGATATTTAATCCCGAACACCCCGATCTATGTCGTGCTGATTCTCTTCGTTCTCGTAGCGAGCTTTGGCGCCATGCAATCGTCGCAAACGGTGCTGTACAGCACGGAAATGATTCTCGTTCTCTGCTTGCCGTTTCTCCTGTTTTCCATTTTCAAAGCGTATACGAATCAAAACATGAATTACGATGAAATCCGCGCCATGATTGACTACTCGAACATCCTGCCCAGCTGGAAAAGCTTGTCCGTATCCACTTACGCCGTTACGGGATACATCAGCTTGTCGATTTTTAACCGCGTGTTTGCCGATATCCCCAAGCTCAAGCACCGTTGGGCCGTCCCTTGCATCGGCTTCAGCATCCTGTTTACCGCCTTTTTTGTGCCGATCGGCATTTTGGGCACAGATGGCGTGAACGAATTTATTTTCACCTGGGTTTCGACGGCAGATGCGATTCGGATGAAGTATGCCTTTATTGAACGCGTTGTTTATATTTTTCTGCTCGTTTATTTAGGCATCTCTTACTTATTCGCCATGACGACCTGGCATGTCGGGTCCGAGTTCATACGCGGCTGTTTCTCCCACTACCAGCCCAACACGTCGTCCATCAACTCTGTGCTGCCGAACGCGATCAGTTGTATCGTATTCGGGATCGGAACCGTGATCGTCGGCAATTGGCTCGGTGAAGACGACCTGTTTTCGGTATCCTCGTATTGGATGATGATACGATCCCCACTCGATATTTGTGTGGTCTTTTCCGTTTATATCTTGAGCAGGTGGAGGCAAGCTTTGTGAAACATGTCTGGATGTGGCTCGCGGTCTTGTTTCTGTTTACGGGCTGCGGCTTTAAAGATATTGACAAGCGCTATTTAGTCATGGCGGTCGGCGTCGATAAGTCGGAGCTGAAAGACAAGCCTTATCGCGTATCGTTGAAGCTCGCGATTCCGACAGCGCAAATCAGACCCGGGCAGTCGAATACGTTTCATCTCATCAGCGACGATGCCCCGACGATAACCGAAGCGGTGCGGCATTTGAAATCAAAAGTCGATAAAGACCTCGATTTCTCGCAGACGAAAATTCTCGTTTTCGGGACAAAGCTGGCCGAGGAACGGTTGGACAAGACAACTATCGACTGGTTTTTGCGGAAGCCGGAAATTCAGGGCATCGCCTTCATGGCGCTAGGCTCCCCGACAGCCGAACAAGTGCTGGGCGTCCGCCCCAAGTCCGAACGCATGCCTGCTGACAGCCTGATGCTGAGCTTTGATCAGGAAGGAACGGAATCGTCTTTTATCGTCACCGCTTTTTTGTTTGATTTTCATCGGCGGTTGAGCGAAAAGGGTCTGGACCCGTACATGCCCGTCATCCGCCCGCTCAAAGACACGTATTTGATCGATCAAGTCGCTGTTTTTGACAAAGAAAAAATCAAAGCGGTATTAAGTCCCGAGGAAACGCGGATCTTCAATGAATTGTCCAAGAAAATCAGCAACTTTGATATCGAAACCAGGACGGAGCAGGCCCGCTTTGCCTTGAATGTCACCTCTTTCCGCTATTCGTACGAGTTTGATGAACGCAACGAAGCGGAACCAAAGCTGAAAATGAACGTCCACATCAGAGGATTGTCAGAGGAATCGAATCAGTCTTTTTACAACTCGAATTGGGATCGCTATAAAGCAGAAGCGGAAAAAGAGGCGGCGAAACGATACGCTCATGTGCTGCGGAAGCTCCAGTCACTGAAAGTCGATCCGATCGGATTCGGGCTACGCTATCGGGCAACCCATTACCAACGGGATCAAGATTGGGAAAAATGGCTGAGCATCTACCCCCGGCTCGACTGGAACATCAAGGTGAACATCGACCTGCTTGGATCAGGGGGGATCAAATAATCCCCCGGTAAAAAAACAAAACGACCCTTTTGCACGGGTCGCCGTTCCTTACTCTTCTTTTCGCATCACACTGTATTCATCGCGGACCATGGAGACGTCATCCCCTTGCTGGGTCAGCTCCAGTTTGTAAAGGATATCCGAGAGCACAGACGCGACGATCAAGGTCAAATCTCCCGTATTGACTGGTGTGCGAAAATAATGCCCGATCATTTCATAGCCTTTTCGCTTGAACGTTTCCGTATTTTCTTCATCCAATGCTTCGCACAGCTCTGCGATCAACTCATCCAGCGCGATTCGCGCCCGTTCGTACACATCCGGCTGATCAGTGGAAACGGCATCTGCTGCTTTTTTCTTCGACAAGTGGCCCCTCCTCCTTCCCCTATAGGTTGGAGCAGAAGCCGTTTTTTATGCAGAGTCGGCCTTACTCGCCACTTTTGGTCCATGGGCGCGAATGCCGGTCAAAGCCTGGAGCAACACGCGGTCGTAATGTGTCTCGGCCTGTATGTCGCGCCGGTCCAGCAGCGTCCCGAGCACCGCCCCCAAAAAGCCGAGTGGAATGGAAATCAGGCCAGGATTGGTCAGCGGGAACAAAGGCTGCGCCCGGATGAAGCCAGTATCGGGATTCATCACAGTCGGCCCGGCCATGACGAGCACGACAGATGCAACCAGTCCGGTAAGCACGCCGCAAATCGCACCGCGCACGGTAAAGCGGCGCCAATACAGGGTGAACAACAGCAGCGGCAAATTGGCAGAAGCGGCTACGGCAAAAGTCAAGCCGACGAGAATCGCCACGTTCATTTTTTCCGCGCCGATCGCCAGCCAGATCGAGGCGAATCCGACCGCAACGGACGAGCATTTCGCCATGACGACCTGCTCCTTTTCCGAAGCCAGCCCGCGGCGAATCAGGTGGCTGTAAACGTCATGGGCAAAAGCCGACGAGGCGGACAGCACCAGCCCTGTCACGACAGCCAGTATCGTGGCAAAAGCGACAGCCGCGATGTATGCCATCAAAAATTCGCCGCCAAGCGCGTCCGCCAAAAGCGTCACCGTCAAATTGCCGCCGAAGCCTACATTTTTCAGCGCCTCATACCCGACAAACGTGCTTGCACCAAAGCCGAGAAAAATCGTCAGCAAATAAAACGCGCCGATCACCCACGTAGCGGTGTAGATCGAGGAACGGGTTGTCACTGCGTCCTTGACCGTAAACAGGCGGGAGATGATGTGCGGCAGCCCGGCCGTCCCGAGGATGAGCGCAAGATGCAGCGAGATCGTTTCCAACGGGTCGTTCAACTGGTTGCCCGGATGCAAAAATTGCTCCTGCAAAGGCGTAATCGTGCTGACATGGGAAAACATTTCCGACAGGCTCCAGCCAAAACGGGAAAAGACGATCAGGCTGAGCACCAGCGTCCCGGTCAAAAGCAAGATCGCTTTGATGATCTGCACCCACGAAGTAGCGACCATCCCTCCGAAGACGACGTAAAAAGTCATCAGACTGCCGACGATCATCACCGCCGTATCGTAGTGAACCCCAAGCAAATAGTGAATCAGCGCCCCCGCCCCGACGAGCTGGGCGATCATGTAAAAAATCGTGATCAGCAAAGTCGTACAGGCAACCACTCCGCGCAGCCACAAGCTGTCAAACCGCACCGCGATGGCATCTGCCAAGGTGTAGCGCCCGAGATTGTGCAACGGCTCGGCAATCAGGAACAAAATGATCAAGTAGGAGACGAAAAAGCCGATAGCGTAGACGAAGCCGTCAAAGCCGTACATCGCAATCGTCCCGGCGATGCCGAGAAACGACGCGGCACTCATGTAGTCGCCCGCAATCGCGATGCCATTTTGCAGCCCTGTCAGGCGGTTGCCTGCCGCATAAAAATCTTTGGTCGTTCCCGTTTGTTTGGCCGCCGAATACGTGATCGCCATCGTCCCGATGATGACAGCCAAAAAGAAAATGATCGTCGTCACCGACAAGCCCCCTCTCCCGTACAAATGGAAAAAGACCGGGGATGACCCCCAGCCTTTGAACTGGCACGAGCTTCCTTGCGTTAATTGCTTCTACGCTGAATCTTTCATTCCTGTGTTGGCCCGCACCAAAATTTCGTCGTACTTCGCATCGTTGCGCGAGCTGGACAGGAGCGTTCCGATCCAGGCTGCCAAAAACCCGAGCGGGATGGAGACGATCCCCGGATTCGGCAGCGGGAACAGCGCTTCGCCGACCAAAATGGCTTTTCCGGCAACCGGGTTCCAGACGTTGGGGCTCAACGCCACGAGAATCAGTGAGCTGAACAGTCCGACGAGCATGCCGCTGATCGCCCCTGTCGTGTTGAACCTTCTCCAGAAAATCGTGAACAAGATGACGGGCAAGTTCGCGCTTGCTGCCACCGCGAAGGCGAGCGCAACGAGAAAGGCCACGTTCAGCTTCTGGGCAAACAGCGCGAGCAAGATCGAAACGATCGAGACGCCGACCGAAGCCCATTTTGCCATTTTCATCTGCTCTTTTTCCGTCGCTTTGCCTTGACGGATCACATGGCCGTAAAAATCGTGCGCGAATGCCGAAGCCGCTGTCAGTACGAGTCCTGCCACGACCGCCAAAATAGTCGCGAACGCTACAGCCGATACGAAAGCGAAGAGGAAGTTGCCGCCGAGCGATTGGGCAAGCAACGGAGCGCCCATATTGCCAGCCGCATCCATGTTGGCAGCGCCGACGAAAGCGGCTGCTCCGAACCCGAGGAAGATCGTCATGACGTAAAAGATCCCGATGATCCATGTCGCGTACACGACGGACTTGCGCGCGGTCGTCGCATCTTTTACGGTAAAGAAGCGAATCAGGATGTGCGGCAGACCCGCTGTTCCCAGTACGAGCGCGAGATTGAGCGAGATCGTATCCAGCCCGACTTTGAACTTGTTCCCGGGATTGAGAAATTGGTCCCCGAGCGGTGTCGCTATTTTCATTTGCTCGAACATCGTCAGCAAATTGAAATCAAACTTGGCGAACACCATGAGCGAAATCACGAACGTCCCGAGCATCAGCAGCACCGCTTTGACAATTTGCACCCACGAGGTTGCCGTCATGCCGCCGAACACGACGTAGACCGTCATCAGCGCACCGACGATCAACACCGAAGTGCTGTACTCCAGCCCCAGGAGCAGCTTGATCAGCGCCCCTGCCCCGACCAGCTGGGCGATCATGTAAAAAATCGAGATGGCGATGGAGTTCAGCGCGGCCACACCACGTACCTGCTTATTGTCAAAACGCGCGGCAATCATGTCTGCCATCGTGTACTTGCCGAGGTTGCGCAGCGGCTCCGCCACCAGGTACAACACGACCAAATAAGCGACAAGAAAGCCGATGCTGTAAAAGAACCCGTCAAACCCGCTGAGAGCGATCATTCCGGCGATTCCGAGGAAGGAAGCGGCCGACATGTAATCTCCGGCGATCGCCAGCCCGTTTTGCCACCCCGTCAGCCCGCCGCCTGCCGTGTAAAACTCGCTCGTCGTATTCGTCCGCTTCGAAGCGAAGTACGTAATGACAAGCGTGAGCAGAACAATTCCTAAAAACAGTAAAAATGCCGTTACATTCATCAGCCTCTGCCCCCTGTCTCCTGTTTGACTTTCTCCACCAGCTCGTCAAAACGTTCCGCTTTCTTGGTGTACAGAATACAGAGCCCCCAGGTCATGATAAATTGGGCAAAGGCGAACACCCACGCCCACGAGATCGCCCCGAACGCCGGCTGATTGAGCACCGTGAAGTAAGAAGTCAGGATCGGCAAAGTAAAGTAAAACACGAAGAAGAAAATGGAAGATGGCAGGATGAACGCCCTTTTGCTTCGCAAAAGTTCCTTGAAGGTGGCTGATTGGATAATCGCCGTGTAATCGGTAGCGTCCTGCTTTTGACTGCCGGCTTTTTTCGCCGATAGCGGATTGCTCATGGGAACCTCCCCCTCTTCAAACAAAATGTAAGCGCTTCCTCTATTGTAGGGAATCATTGGTAATTCGTGTGGTTTTGCGCGCAAGATGTCTGGGGGCGTGCGCCAACGGCAAGTTTTGCATCGCGATCTGCGGTTTACGTTTCTTCGAGTCGTTTGAGCAAGTCTTTGGCGGAAGTCCGGGAAACGGGGATTCGCGTTTTCGCCTCTCCTTTCAAGAGCAGGTTGTACGCGCCGTTGAACCACGGCTCAAGCTCGCTCACGTAGTTCAGATTGACGAGATAGCTTTTGTGCGTGCGAAAAAAATCGTAGCCACTGAGCTTGTCAGCGAGCTGCGTCAAGGTCATCCGCGTGGAGTAAGCGTCCGACTGGGTGATGATACGAACGAGCCGTTCTTCCCGCACCGCGTAGACGATCGTCGCCGGGTCGATCACCACCAGCCTGCTGTTTTCTTCGACAAGCAGCTTGGAGCGCTTGGCAGTCGCAGGCTCCGGCTTCGGCTTGACCAGTCGCTCGCGTATGCGCTGCATCGTTTCCACGAGTCTTTTTGGCTCGGTCGGCTTTAGCAAATAATCGACCGCGTTCAGCTTGAAAGCATCCACCGCAAACGCCTCGTACGCTGTACAGAACACGATGAGCGGCTGCGGCTTTCTGGCGGCGAGCATTCGGGCAGCCTGTGCCCCTTCCAGCTCCGGCATTTTCATATCGAGAAAAACGACGTCCGGCTCGTGCTCGTCTACCATTTCCAGCAGCTCTCTTCCGTTGGTGGCACAGGGAAGCAGCTCGACATCTTCCTCCTGCTGCAACAAATAGCTCAGCTCTTCGCGTGCCAGTCGTTCATCTTCGGCAATCATGATGCGAATCGGCATCAGGCACTCACCTCCTGTTTGATCGGGATCGTAAATGTGATCAAAGCACCGCCTTCTGGCCTGTTGGCAAAATGAAGCTGGGCATCCGGGCCTTGCAAGCTGATCAGCCGCTGATTGACATTATGAACCCCGATGCCGTTTCCTTCCTTGCGCTCCATCGGAATTTTGCCCAACAGAGGAAGCAGTTCCTCCGGGAATCCTCTGCCGTTGTCTTCGATCGTAAAATGAACGGCGGTTGGCTGTCGCTGCACACACAGCCTGATTTCTCCGCCTGCGCCCATATCGCGCAGTCCGTGGTGGATGCAGTTCTCGATCAACGGCTGAAGGGTGCCAGGCGGCATAAGCACATCCTCCACACCGGGATCAACCAGCGTCTGCACGGCAAATTGCTCGGAAAAGCGAATGCGGATAATTTCCAAATAGGCGTGCAAATGCTCCAGCTCCTGACCGACCGTTACTTGTGCGCTTGACGTAAGCTTCAGGTTGAAGCGCATGAACACTCCCAGCTGAATCGTCATGTGTCTGGCGAGCTTCGGATCGATGCGAATCAAGGTCACGATCGAATTAAGCGTATTGAACAAAAAGTGCGGATGAATCTGGGCTTGCAGCATTCGCAGCTCTGCGTCCTTCATCAACCCTTTCATCTGCTCCGCAAGCGAGATGGTCAGCTGGTTAGAGATCAGATTTCCCAGCCCTTTGGCCAATGCTTCCTGGACTTTGCCGATTTGCTGGGGGCGGCGAAAGTACAGCTTGATCAGTCCGGCGACACTGCCCCCTTCTTTGATGGGGATGAGGATGGCTGCATGCAGCTGGCAATTTTTTTGTCGGCAGCCAAGCAGTTCCCGGCCATGGCCTTTTTCAATGCAGCCACTCGCCATCGCCCGCCGATCGAGGTCGCTCTGGATCGGCTCTCCCGGAGCGTGATGGTCCGTACCCGCTCCGACGTGGGCCAGCAGCCGCTCCCGATCGGTCACCGCTACGGCGATCGCCTTCGCCTCCCGCTGAAGCACGAGCGCCGCCGCCTGGGCTGTTTGCGGATTCAGCCCCATTTTCAACTGCGGTAAAATTCGCTGTGCAATTGTGAACGAACG
This sequence comes from Brevibacillus sp. HD3.3A, assembly GCF_013284375.2. NCBI lineage: Bacteria > Bacillati > Bacillota > Bacilli > Caryophanales > Paenibacillaceae > Brevibacillus > Brevibacillus sp. HD3.3A. The sequence continues at coordinate 2,280,286 of NZ_CP085874.1, read as the reverse complement.
CTCAGCCTCCAGCGCAGCAGAACGCTCCTCTTCTTGCAAAGCGACGCGAATCATCGTCGTAAAAATCGCAATCGAGATGCTGTTGGTCAAGACCATCGGAATGCCGATCACATTGACCATCGTGCGCACGAGATCAGGCGGGCCCGACATGATCAGCAAAAGCGACATCTGGATCACAGGCGCGAACATTCCGATAAACAATGCCTTGGACGGAGAAATGACCCGCTCCTGGGAAAAGAACCGCGCCACATAGCCTGCCAAAAATCCAGTGAGCGGAACAGACAGCCCCATCGGAAGCGCTGCAAATCCGCCGAGATCATACAGATGCAAGCCCGCAATGATTCCGGCTCCCATCCCGACCATTGGCCCGCCGAGCAAACCGCCGATCACGACGCCGACCAGCGTGGAATTTGCCACAATCTCGTCTCCGGAAAGCGGAAAAATCCAGAAGCTCGGAACGTATCCATCCTCGTGCACCACTACGCCTGCATATGTACCTGCCACACCGAACAAGCCAAACATCATGGAAAAGGCAACAGACGTGCCAACGTGCAGTTCCCGATCGAGCAGCTGCCGAAACAGCGGAATCCTCGTCAACATAAACCCGAGAGTCAAGAGAATGCCCATTCTCTCGATGAGCAACAGCGTGAGATTGTCCACGGCGTCCTCCTGATTGCTTGTTGAAATCTTCTATAAATTCCGCATTTTACTCCCAATTCCCTGCTGGACAGGCAATCTAACTGGGCGTCCTGCATACGCTGAGTGTGCAATGCTTCATGGGAAGGGTGATCAGAACATGTGTGGAATCGTAGGTTGGATTGATTGGGAAAAAGACCTTTCCCAGGAGCGTCCGGTACTCCAGCAAATGACGCAATGCCTCAAAGATCGCGGGCCAGATGCAGAAGGCTTTTGGCTGACTCCGCGCGCCGCCCTCGGCCATCGCCGCCTCGTCGTCGTAGACCCTGCCGGCGGGCAGCAGCCGATGACAGCTCTCAAAAGCGAACATGCCTGCACGATGATTTACAACGGTGAGCTGTACAACACGGAAGACCTCCGGCAAGAGCTACTTGCTTGCGGTCATACTTTTCAGTCCCACTCCGACACCGAAGTGCTTTTGCACTGCTATCTCGAATGGGGGACGAACTGCCTTGCCAAGCTGAACGGTATTTTCGCTTTTGCGATCTGGGACGAACGGGCGCAGCGCCTGTTTGTCGCCCGCGACCGGATGGGAGTCAAACCGCTTTTTTACGCGCAAAGACGCAGCTCTTTCTTGTTCGCCTCCGAACTCAAAGCACTGCTGGCGCATCCAGACGTCAAACCGGAGCTTTCGCGGGAAGGACTGGCGGAAGTGTTCGGCATCAGCCCCGCTCGCACCCCTGGTCACGGCGTCTTCCATCAAGTGCACGAGGTGCGGCCCGGCTGCTTTTTGACCGTAACTCGCGACCGTGTCAAACAGGAAACATACTGGCGGCTTGCGAGCCGTCCGCATACCGATGACTTGCCAACCACAGCGGCACGGGTCAGAGAGCTTGTCGTCGATTCGATCAAGCGGCAGCTCGTCGCGGACGTCCCTGTTGCCACGCTTTTGTCCGGCGGGCTTGATTCCAGCGTCATTACGGCGGTAGCCGCCGAGCATTTCAAGGAAACAGGCCGGGGAACGCTCCACAGCTACTCGATTGATTACGTGGACAACGACAAGCATTTTCAAGCGAGCTCTTTTCAGCCAAATGAAGATGCGCCTTACGTCCAGCTCGTGTCGCAATACTTGGGCACCCAGCACCATACGATTGAGTTTGACACAGCCGAACTGGTCGATGCGCTGAAGGTAGCGACACTCGCCCGCGACCTGCCGGGAATGGCCGATGTCGACGCTTCCTTGTACTTGTTCTGCCGGGAAATCAAAAAAGAGACAACCGTCGTTCTCTCAGGAGAATGCGCGGATGAGGTATTTGGCGGCTATCCGTGGTTTTACCGCGAGGAGCTGCTGCATGCAGGGACATTCCCCTGGTCGCGGGCGGTCAAGGAACGGGCTTCGTGGCTGTCGCCCGAGCTGCGCGCCTGGGTCAAGCCGGAGGAGTACGTCGCGATGCGCTACGCGGAATCGCTGGACGAAGTGCCGCACCTGCCCAGTGAGGACCCGATTGAAGCACGGCGAAGAGAAATGTTTTACCTCAACATCACCTGGTTCATGAATACGCTCCTGGATCGCAAAGATCGGATGAGCATGGCTGCAAGCCTGGAAGCGCGCGTCCCTTTTTGCGATCACCGGATCGTGGAATACGTCTGGAATATCCCCTGGGAAATGAAAACGCACGGCAATCGCGAAAAGGGCATTTTGCGCAAAGCGATGGAGGGCATTTTGCCGGACGAAGTGCTGTACCGCAAAAAAAGCCCGTATCCGAAAACGCACAATCCTTCCTATACAAAAGCGGTTCGCACGTGGCTGCTCGACATTTTGAACGATCCCAGCTCCCCGCTGCTGCAACTGATTGACGTCCCGGTCATTCGCAAAATCGCCGAGTCGGACGCCCAGGCTTCCAGCATTCCGTTTTTCGGCCAGCTCATGAGCACGCCGCAGCTGTTCGCCTACCTCGGCCAAATGGATTACTGGCTGCGCGAATATCGCGTGACGATCAAGGCATAATCGTTTTTGGAAAAGGCAAAAGCTCCCCGAACCCCATCATCATGGGGTTTTGAGGAGCTTTTGCTTCCCTTTGCCTTTGCCTTTGGGTTTCCGCTTTGAGCTTGCTTCCGGCTTCACGGCTGGATTCAGCAACGGTTTCGGCGCTGCTTTTTTCGCCGCTGGCTTGGCAACAGGTTTTGCGGCGGCTTTCGGTGCGGCTGCGGGAGCGACTGGCGGACGGTATCGCACATCCAGCTCACGACCGGATCGCTTCATGATCGTAAACGATTGCGTCTCCCCCGAACGGATCAACCGATAGTCTACTTTTGTCTTCTTTTCTCCCCCGACCAAAGTAGCGGCAATCGTCCGCTGATTGGGGAGATTAGCCTTTACTTGCAAAGATTGAACCGAGCAAGGTACGGAAGAGATGGTTCCACACGGGATACACAGCTTTCCTTTGAGCAGCCGTAATTGGAGATTGCGAATCATCGTTTCTGTCAGCTGCTTTCCCCAATACCTGCGAAAAATACGGGAGATTTTCCGCTTGGTGTTGTACTTATCCGGCAATGGCGTGTAATCGACGCCGTTCACGGTGTAGACAACCTTCCCTCGAGGCGAGGTGGCAATCTGCGTCCAGACTTGCTCGGCGGAACTGATAAACTGCTTGAACATACGCAATTCATCCAACGTTTTCACCCCCTCCATAAACCGTATGGAGAAGGGCTTATGCTAGTACGCCCTTTTACGCCCGAATTACCGCGCGATCCGGGCTACATCCACCCGCCCGGAGAAAAATGTCGCTCCACCGCCCATGTCGGCAATCCGATCCGGGGTCAACGCGTTTACGTAATGTTTGGACTCCGGTCCATCCGCCCACAAGCCTTGGCTGACAACCACTCCCGGCAGCACATTTTCCCCAACAGAGACAATCAGTTCGCACTCTCCGCGGTCATTCCAGACACGGACGGTATCCCCATCCTCAATCCCGACCTGTTGGGCATCCGCCCGGTTCATGTGCAGCTTCGGTATTTTTTCCATCTTTATATGCTTCTCGTTGTTGGAAAACGTCGAGTTCAAAAAGTTATGGTTCGGCCCGGGCACGAACTGATACGGATAATCGCCGTCTTTTGCGAGCGGCGAGTAGGTCGGCAACGGCGGATACCCTCTGTCCGCCATCGTCTGCGAGTACAGCTCGATTTTTCCGCTCGGCGTGGAGAGGCGGCCCGTAAAGTACGAGTCGACCTTGGCTTTGCGGTAGTTGTGCTCCACCAGCGACTCGAAGGTGATATCTTCCATATGCGGATTGCCGTGCCCTTCCAGCGCCTGGCGAATCATGTCTTCGTCGGAATCGCGGAAGGCAGGTTCATCATAGCCCATGGCGGCTGCCAACAACCGGAACAGCTCCGTATTGGACTTGCTCTCTTCATACGGGGCGAGGACGGGCTGTTGCAACTGGATGTAATGGTGCCAGTAGCTCGTGTAGAAGTCCATGTTTTCGTAGGAAGACGTGGCGGGCAAAACGATATCCGCATACTTGGCTGTCTCGGTCAAAAACAGATCGTGCACGACCGTGAACAAATCTTCTCTTGCCAGCCCTTGTCTGACCTTGTTGCCTTCCGGTGCGACAAGAGCCGGGTTGCTCGTGTACACAAACAGCGACTTCACGGGAGGCTGTACTTCAAGCAGCACCTTGCCCAGTTCATTCATGTTGATGACTCTCGTGTTTTTGTTCGCTAACAAGTCGGGCCGTTGCACGGCCGTTTTGTTGTGTTCCAAAAAGCCTTTGTTCCCTTTGATCGCGCCGCCGCCCCGGACCAGCCACTGTCCGGTGAGCGCCGGCAGACAGGAAATCGCCCGGACGCACATTCCTCCGTTGTCATGATGCTGGATGCCGTTGCCAATGCGAATAAACGAAGGCGACGTCTCCCCATACCATCTGGCCAGCTTGTCAATATCGTCAACCGGAACGCCTGTAATGGCAGAGACTGTTGCCGGATCGTATGCCTTCACATGCTCTCGCAATTCTTCGTATCCAACCGTATACGATTGCAAAAAGGCGGAATCAACCAAGTTTTCTGCAAACAATACATGCATCAGTCCCAAGGCCAGCGCCGTGTCCGTGCCCGGCAAGATCGGAATGAACCAGTCGGCCCAACGCCCTGTCTGGTTTTTGTGCACGTCGATGACGACGATCTTCGCGCCATTTTTCCGGGCTTGTTCAGCCAGGACTACCTGGTGCATGTTCGTGCTGACCGTGTTGATCCCCCACATGATCATCAGCTTGGCGTGAACGGTATCCTCCGGGTCGGTCCCGAAAGCTCCGCCCATCGTGTAGTTGTAGCCAACTCCGCCAGCACTGTTGCAAATCGTCCGGTCAAGCTGGCTCGCTCCCATCCGGTGGAAAAAGCGCCGATCCATTCCCTCCACATTGATTCTGCCCATGTTCCCGTAAAAGCTGTACGGCAAAATCGCTTCCGGTCCGTCTGTGGCAATCAGGCTGCGCCAGCGGGAGACGATCGTATCGATGGCTTCCTCCCAGCTGATGCGGACAAATTCGCCGCTGCCTTTTTTCCCGACCCGCTTGAGCGGATAGGCCAGACGCTTGGGATCATTCAATCGCGCCGCCATGTTGCGCACTTTGTTGCAAATGTTTCCTTTTGTCACAGGATGATTCGGATCGCCTACTACTTTGACCAGCTTGCCATCCTGCTTGTGAAGCAACAACCCGCATTGATCCGGGCAATCCAGCGAACAAACGGCTGGAAAAATCCCATTTTCCTCTGTCGTGAAGCTCACGGTCGATCCCTCTTTCGTCTGCGCTTTTTTCCTTCGATCCCTCACCCGAACCTTTTTCCGTGTAAGCAGATCGAGAAACATACCTTTATCTTATCACAGAAGGTTGTCTTTTGCTCCTCCAAAGCACACTTGCCGCTGTGCCGCGCTTGCTTTTGGCATGCAAAAAGACCGCCCTCGCATGAAGGCGGTCTTTGCTTTTTAACCGGAACGTCGCCAAAGCTTGGCGCCTCCCGGTATTCCAATCATATCCAGCAGGAAATGCTGTAAGCCAGGTTCTGTCTCTCCCGTGCTTCAAACGGGCCAAGCCCTCGCACCAAGAGCGGTAGCCATCTATCTATGGCATCCAAAGATACCATCCGTCCCTTCCGTTTGGTTCCTTCAGGACGGTTCCCCTACCAAATTTGGGTTTCTCGCTCGCAGGGTTTACCGCGTTCCATCTTTTCTGTCGCCAGAAAAGCTACGTTTCTGTGGCACTTTCAGCGTACTCGGGCCTCAGAGAGAGCCCTTTCCACGCCGTCAGCAAAGCTTGCGCCTCACTGCCCTGGCTTGCGCCAGGTACGAACACTCCAAGCATCTCAGCTTGGGCGAGCCTGGACTTTCCTCTACCGCCAACCGCCTAAGCGATTGCGGCAGCGACTACCCACATTTCCCGCATTCACGAATCAGTACTACATACTCTATCACATGCGCCGTTTGCGGTCAACTAACAGAAGCTGGAATGTTCGCATTCGATCCAATCGCAAACCTGTAGTACAATAGAGAGGCTACAAGGAGGGTTGATTGTGATAAACATTACCTCGCAGGCGGCAGCGCGCCTTGTCCTGATGATTGCGGAAGAACACGACGCAGACAAGCTCGGAATCAAGCTTGTTCCAACCACGACCGGATGCGGCAGCTTCACCTACAGCATTGCCATTACCGAAGCGGACAAGCGCGACCAGATTGAGGAAATCAACAGCATCCGCTTCTTCTATCAACCGCAAGATGTGGACAAGCTGATCGGCACCGTCATTGACTGCGACCCTGTCACGGGGCGATTCTCGATTCATCATCCCCGTCCGCAAGAAAACAGCTGCACGCTTACTCACTGACCAGGAGGTTTTTATGCTACTGCTTCCCTTTGAAAACATCAAGCCTAACATTCATCCCAGCGTTTTTCTGGCCAAAGGCTCTGTCGTAACAGGCGACGTTGAGATTGGCGAAGACTCTTCCATTTGGTACAACACCGTAATTCGCGGTGACATCGCGCCAACCGTGATCGGCAAACGGGTGAGCGTGCAGGACAACAGCACCTTGCACCAAAGCCCGAACAATCCGCTGATCCTCGAAGATGAAGTCACCGTCGGGCACAATGCCGTCCTGCACAGCTGCGTGGTGCGCCGCGGCGCGTTAATCGGGATGGGAGCGATCATTTTGGACCGGGCCGAAATCGGCGAAGAGGCGATGGTCGCCGCCGGAGCGCTCGTTCCTCCGGGAATGAAAGTGCCACCGCGCACGCTCGTCGTCGGCAATCCCGCGAAAGTAAAGCGCGAGCTGACAGAAGCCGACTTCAAGGAACTGGTGCGCATTCGCCAGTCCTATGTGGACAAAGGAAAAACGTACCGCCAGCTGGAAGAAAACCCGCTGGAGAGATAAAGCGAAAGGTCGAGGACTGGTCATAACCCCGTCAAGTAGACAACAATGAAAAGTCTGTTTATGCAGCGACTGCTTTCCGGTATTCAATCGGAGAGCGGTCGCTAAATTTTTTCTGAAAACGATCATAGTTGTAATAGGAAATGTACTCAGCGATAGCTTGCAGAAGTTCTTCTTGACTTGTCGGTGGGTGCAGATAGATTTTTTCCGTTTTTAGATGGGAAAAGAACGACTCGATGCAGGCATTATCTAAGCAGTTTCCTCTTCTAGAATGGCTGCCTAACAGACCATACTGCTCGAGTTTCTGATTGTATACTTTTCCGGTATATTGGAAGCCCTGATCGGAGTGCAGAATCGTTCCTTTAAGCTTAGTTAAGGGAAGTTGTTCTAAAGTTTGCATAACCAACGCCAGATCATTGCGGTGTGAGATCTGCCAGGCTACAATCTCATTGTTAAACAAATCCTGAACAGCAGAAAGATAATAATATTTCTCGCCTACAGACAGATAAGTAATGTCTGTTACTAACTTTGTTTTAGGGGTGTCAGCATGGAAATCACGTTCTAAACGATTTGGCTGGACAACCGATGCCTGCTTGCCAAAGAACCGCCTTTTTTTACGGATCAATGAGCGTATGTTTAGTTCTTTCATCAATCGGTAAACCCGTTTATGGTTTACATGCATGCCTTCTTTACGAAGAGCAGTTGTCATACGCAGATAGCCATAATAAGGATGAAGCCGATGGATGGCCATCATGTGTTCTTTCACGTGTTGTTCTGACTCGGTGCGTTTTTGTGAATTCGCCCGAGATATACGCCACTTATAGTATCCCGCACGGGATACCTGTGCTAGTTGTAACAGCCAAGAAAGTGGATGAATGGAGCGAAGCTCATCTATGATGGAAAAACGTGCTGCTTTCAGTGTCACTCCCCGTGTAGATTTGGATACCGCTTTTTTAGATAATCGTTCTCCGCTTTGATGTAAGCTAATTCTTCCTCGATGCTCGAAAATTTAGTTTTTGTTCTTCCTTTTCGCCAAGCTGTCTTTCCTCGTTGGTCCTCTTTCAACTCTCCTCGTTCTTTCTGTTGATGCTTCTTTATCCATTCCTGAACTTGAGTTTTGCTACGTACTCCTAACTGTGCTGCAATCCGATACGGGCTCCATCCGTCCTCCACGTACAATTTAACTGCTTCAGCTTTAAATTCATCCGTATACCTTTTATTGCTACGTCTTGCTTCAGGCACGAAAAATCCCCTCCGGTCAACAATGGTAAGCCTATCTTATCAGACAGACTTTTTTCATTGTCAACCACGAGGGGATAATACCAACAATGCGTATGCCCTCGACCTTTTTTATTTTGCAAATCGCCCCATCACGATCGTGCTGTAATAGTTGCCGTCTGATAACAGCTTGTCCTGTTTCAGCACGCCCTCTGTCTCAAAGCCAAGCCGTTGATACAGCTCAATCGCCTTTTCATTCGTCTCCAGAACTTGCAGCGTCATTTTTTTCACGCCATGTTCATCTGCCCAGGCGATCGATTCTTGAAGCAGCTGCTTCCCGATGCCGTATCCCCAATATTCCTGCAAAACGCCTACGCCAAATTCAACCCGGTGCGCCAGTCGCTTGAGCGAGCTTCCTTGACAGCGCGAAAAGGCAACGATGCGACCGTTCGCCACCGCGACCAGGAACAGATTGCGCTCACTTTCCGAGTCAGCCCGGATCAATTCGCGAAAGGCAGCTTCATCCAGAAACCCCTCGCCTTTTTCTCTGTCCATATTTTCCGTTTCCCCATCGATTTGCAGTCGTACGGCTACCAGCTCGCTCGCGTCTTCCTCTTGGGCCGAACGAAGCGTATAAGCGAGTCCTTTTCCAGCAAAATCTCGCGGTGCTATTTTCATATCCCTCTGCCTCCTTCGTTGTCGTGACCCAAAAAGCCCCCTTTGCCCAGGAGGCTTGCTGCTTCTCACTTCTCTTTCCTTCTCATGCCGAGTGCTGCCGTTCCATATCGCGTATGTGCTCAAACAGCATGTAGGAGCGAATAGCCGTCTCCAGATGCAGCCGATCCGGTTCTTTCGTCGTAAAATGCTTTTGGAAAAAGGCCGAGAGCTTGTAAACAACTCCGCAATATTTGCGCACGTAGCGATCTCCGAACATTCCTACCAAAAGTCCGCCGACGCCGCAGACGATGCTCCACTCCATCGGCAAAAACCAGACAGAGAGCAGAAAGCCAACGAAAAACCAGACGACCAGATTAGTCGAGCAACCGTCATTGACGATGTCAGCCTTGGCAATTTGCGGCAAGGCGGCCAGCGATTTTCTGCCGGAATAGCTGAATACTTTATGTTCTGCACCGTGAAACTTTTTCATCATTTTTGGAAAAACAAAGTGAAAGCCGCCGATATAGACAGCCGCCCACATCGGGTCTACGACTGCCCAGGCCGGATGCACCAGAGCCGCCACTACATAGCAGGCGAGAAGCAGGTGAAAAAGCTGATAATACCAGGGAAAGGAGAAAAAAATACGATACCATAGCTTTCCAATCGTTTTGAGTGTGATTTTTTCCGCCCACATGTGGATAACGCCGTCTTTTACTTCCGCACAAGCCAGCACATTGCGATCGTGAAAAAGCACACCGCGCCCAAAAGACATCCCCATAATCATGTCGTTAGCTATTCTCCTTCCGCTCTAATGTCGTTATAATAGGTTGAGTTGTACGCAGAATGAAGGAGGTTTCCACAATTGATCCGCATGGTTCCAACAACACCACTAACACCGATACACGATCCATGGGAGCCGTTGTTTAATGCGACACCCCCCGCCTATAAATTGACCAGCGTCGAGTTTACTGTAACGAATCTGTGCAATCTCCGCTGCGAGCATTGTGCGGTTGGCGATACATTGCGATATAAAGACGATCCCGCTCTGCCTGTCGATCTCATCCTTCGTCGCCTGGACGAAGCCAAAGATTTGCTTACGCTAAGTATAACAGGCGGAGAACCGATGTACAGCGAACGAACTGTCAAGGAAGTCATCCAGCCCATCCTGCGCTACGCCGCGGATCGCGGGCTGCGGACCCAGATCAACTCCAACATGTCCATGCCCTTTTCCCGCTACGAACTGGTTTTGCCTTACATAGATGTCATGCATATTTCCTGGAACTGGTCTACCCCGGAGGAGTTTCATGATATTGTTTACGCAAAAGCCAGGCAGCCGGTTTCAGGCAAACAGGCAGAAGTGCAGTTTGAGCGGATGATGGACAACGCGCGCAAGCTCGCGGAGGCAGGCGTGTTTGTCTCGGCGGAGACGATGCTCAATCATCGCACCTGGCCCAAGCTGGAGACGCTCCATCGGCAAATCCAGGAAATGGGCAGCCGCAGACACGAAGTGCACCCGATGTACGCGAGTGATTTTGCCCGCGATCTCGACGTGCTTTCTCTCGATGAGCTGCGCCAGGCCATTCACCGGATGCTCGATGTCCGTAACGAAGATTTGTGGATGCTGTTCGGCACGCTGCCGTTTTTCGCTTGCAGTGCGGACGAAGCAGACAGGGCGTTGATCCAGCGGCTCCGTACGGCGAAAAATGTCACGACCCGCAACGATCCGGATGGTCGGAATCGCTTGAATATCAACATTTTTACGGGCGACGTGATCGTGACAGACTTCGGAGACGTGGAACCGCTCGGCAATATTCAAAAAGACGAGCTGCAACGCATGTTTGATACTTGGCAGGGACATTCCATGAACCAGAAAATCAACTGCTTCTGTCCAGCGGCCAAATGCGCGGGGCCAAACCTGCTCGTTGCCAACACTTACTACCCGGAGACGAATTTCACGATGCGCAAGGCACTCGTCTAGTTGGGCACGCTAAGACGAGAGGTGATGATCCATGAGCAGACGAAAACGTCCTCTCGTCCCGGGTGCCCAAGAAGGGCTGGATGCGTTGAAAGCACGAGTCGCCCATGTCGCTGACCCGAACCAGGCCAAGTACGAAGTGGCATCCGAGCTTCACGTCCCTTTGCAGCGCGGATACAACGGCCAGCTCACTTCGCACGATGCAGGCCGGATCGGCGGCAGACTGGGCGGCAGCATGGTCAAAGAAATGGTGCGGATGGCTGCGCAAGCGATGAATCCAAAATCATAACAGTCTCACGCTTTGGGAACCCTGCCTTTTGATGAAATCAAGCGGCGGGGTTCTTTTTTTCGATTAGCCGCGCCTTGCCCAAAAGCAAAAGCAGACTGGCAGACTGGCTGATGAGGATCAGGAGCATCCCGGAGAAAAACACTCCGTGCAAAAGCCTCGCTGAATACTTGTTTACAAAAAAAACCGCCCCGAGATTGGAGGCGGTTTTTTTGCTGTCCAGCTTCATAGCTGGTCGTCATCTGAGTTTGTCGAGTTTTTTCGCACTCGGCTTCCGGGGCCCGAGCATCGTCTTGCTGATGCTGTTCACTTTGTGGAAGGAATCGAACACTTGGTCGATCACTTCTACCAGCTCCCGAATTTGCACCACTTTCCCATAGACGCCCATGAAATGGTGTCTGACGTTTTTACCGTTGAAAAACCCTAGCATGGCCGCACCTCCTCGTAATCCTCTAGTACCACCTTATGCAGATCGGGGCCAAGAGGAAATGGCGAAGCGGGAATTTTCTTTGCCCCTTGCAAAGAAAGGATAGCCGGGCTATTTGTTCAATCAACGCGGACGCGGGGTCGCAGTTGGTCTTGGTGTCGGTCTGACGGTTGGTGTCGGCGGAGGTGCCGGGACAATTCGCTCCAGACGGGTTACACGGGCTTCCAGGCGGTTCATGCGCGTCTCCAGGCGATCTACCCGATCGTCGAGCTTGGTATAATCGTCGCGCAACGCGTCCACCCGGTTTTCCACGCGAGTCAGTCTCCGCTCGACATCGCTTGTGGGGGCAGGTGTTGTACTGACGGGGATGTACAAGTTTTGACCCACGTAAATGTAGTACGGATAGGCAATGTTATTCACTCGGATCAATTCCTGTACCGGCACGCCAAAGCGGGCCGCGATACTGTTCAATGTATCTCCCGCACGAACTGTGTAGTTCACGAATCTCACTCCTCCTATCGTTTCTTTGTTCGTTACTAACCTATGCCCGCCCGCAAGCAACGGAAATAAACCAATACCTATCTTTGCGAAAATGGTCATTCACCCAGTATATTCGCCGTGACAGGCTCGAAAAAACACGGCAAAGGCTAAAGGCAGCCAGAGCCAAAAGCTCGGCGTACAGCGTGCGTACAGTCACGGCAAAAAAGCAAAACGCCCCCAGCGCACAATGCGGCGCCAGAGGCTTTTTTGGCTATCTCGTTATTCTTATTTAAATACCGGTTCGGCAAATTGCGCCAATTTTTCCAGAGACGATTGCTCGACATCTGCGTGCAGGCTGTTTCCGTGCGAATCCATCGTGACAATCGCGGCGAAGCCTTTTACGCGCAAGTGCCACATCGCTTCCGGGATTCCAAATTCCATGAAGTCCACGCCTTCGACTTTTTCCAGGCACTCCGCATAATATTGCGCGGCACCGCCGATGGCATTCAGGTACACAGCGCCATGCTCATTCAACGCTTTCAACGTTTTTGCGCCCATTCCGCCTTTTCCGATAACAGCGCGGATTCCGAATTTCTTGATAATGTCACCCTGGTATGGCTCCTCGCGGATGGAGGTTGTCGGTCCAGCCGCTTTTACATGCCACTCGCCTGCTTCGTCTTTCAGCATTACCGGACCGCAATGGTAAATAATGCCCCCATTGAGGTCGACCGGACAGTCATGGTCCATCAGGTAGCTGTGCAAAGCATCGCGGCCTGTGTGCATTTCCCCGTTGATGATGACCACGTCGCCCACTTTCAGGCTGCGGATTTGTTCCTCGGAAATCGGCGCCTGGAGCACAACCTCGCGGCGCTCTTCAGCCGCTTCGCTCGCAGCTGCGGTCGGAGCCAAATCCATTGCCACAGCTTCATCCTTGTACAGATAGCGCAAAATTTCGCCTGTTTCTGCATGCAGACGAACCCCTTGACGGCGGAATGCCCAGCAGTTGTAGGCGACGGAAACGAAAAAGCTTGCTGGCAGGCGATTTTCCACGCCCACCTTACAGCCGAGCAAAGTGGAGTTTCCGCCGAAGCCCATCGTACCGATGCCCAGTTGATTGGCTGTTTCCATAATGTAGTTTTCCAGGGCAGCCAAATCCGGGTTTGGATTGACATCGTCCACAGAACGGAACAGTTGATGCTTCGCCAGCGCATAGCCGGAGGTGCGATCGCCACCGATCCCTACGCCGATGAAGCCGGCGCTACAGCCTTGGCCTTGGGCTTGGTAAACAGCATGCAGGATGCACTTGCGCACGCCATCCAGGTTGCGGCCTGCTTTGCCCAGACCTTCCAGCTCACAGGGGAGGGAATATTGGATGTTCTTGTTCTCACAGCCGCCGCCTTTCAAGATCAGCTTGATTTCAACTTCATCCTCTTCCCATTGCTCGAAGTGAATGACAGGCGTACCTGGCCCCAGGTTGTCGCCGCTGTTTGCCCCTGTCAAAGAATCAACGGAGTTCGGACGCAGCTTGCCTGTTTTGGTCGCCTCTACAATCGCTTCCTTGATCGCTTTTTTGATCGTGAGCTGGTTAACGCCAATCGGAGTTTTCACTTCAAATGTCGGCATTCCCGTATCTTGGCAGATCGGAGAAACATTTTCTTCTGCCATGACGACGTTTTGCGCGATGGTGGACAAAGACAGTGCTGCCCGTGTTCCGAGATCTTCTTTTACCTTGGCAGCATTGACGGCGCGACGCACGTCTGGCGGCAAGTTCGTAGAAGTATCCGTGATCAGTTCCAGAATGCTTTGCTTCAAGTTTTCCATCTAAGACGCCCCTTTTGACGTAAGTGTGAATGGTAGCTTAAACCGCCTATTATTATAGCACACGCTCTCCCCCCTGTCCGTACACCGCTGGGCAAAGACTTCATCATCCGTGAAACGTTCTTGCCTTTTGCCACGTCTTACTACTGAATCCACATCCTGACCAGATAGAGAAACGGGGGATTGAAAATGAAGAGAAAAGCAGCCGGGCTGCTCGCGACAGTCATCGTGCTTTGCGCCATGCCGCTCTTGTTCCCGGCAGGCACGCTCCACGAGCCGACAGTGACTGCGGCCGCAGAAAAAGACGGATTGCCACTCGTCGGCAGCTACGGGCAATTGAAAAAGCTGCTCAAAGCAACGGAGTACAACTACGCCATCGCAGAATCGGCTTTAAGCATGCCAACAGCAGCCCCGATGTCGAAAGCGGTTGCGGACAATGCAGCAGCAGGTGCATCCCGCGATTTTTCGACGACGAACACGCAGGTACAAGGCGTAGATGAAGCCGACATCGTCAAAACCGACGGAACCTACCTGTACCAGTCGACGAACCGGGAAGTGCGAATCGTCAAGGCTTACCCTGCAACCGAGATGCATGTCGTGAGCAGAATCGGCTACGAAAACGGTTTGTTCACCCCGCTGGAAATGTTCGTCGACGACCGCAGGCTGATCGTGATCGGCCAGGCGAATGAAACCGTCGAAATGGCCCCCCTCCCTGCTTCCAAGCGCGGCATTCCGTACTATCAAAACAATCAACTGGTCAAAGCGTTTGTCTACGACATTGCGGACAAAGCGCATCCTCGCCTGATCCGGCAGCTGGATGTGGAAGGCCAGTATTTGTCTTCCCGCAAAATCGGCGGCAGCTTGTACCTGACAGCGAACCGCTACATCGACACGTACCGGATTTTGCAGGAAAACAATGAACTGCCCGGCCCTGCCTATCGCGACAGCGCCTCGGGCGACAAGTTCCTGACAGTCCCGTATGACGACATCCGCTATTTTCCCGAAAACGTGCAGCCGAGTTACTTGATGGTCGCAGGCGTCAATCTCGACGATCCGAAGCAAAAAATGTCGCTGTCCGCCTATTTGGGGGCAGGCGAGAACATTTACGCCTCGCCAACGAGTCTGTATGTTGCCGTGACCGAACAAAAAGTGTTGCCGACGAAAATGAAGCAAGGAGAGTCAATCGCCCCTAGCTTCGCTCCGCCGCCCATGCAAACCGACACGACCATCTATCGCTTTGGCATGAACAACGGCCAAGTGACCTACGCAGCAAAAGGCAGCGTGCCGGGGCGCATCCTCAACCAGTTTTCCATGGATGAGTACGACGGCTATTTCCGGCTCGCGACGACGAGCGGGAACATTTGGCGCACCGATGAAAACACTTCGCAAAACAACGTCTACGTCCTCGACAGCAAGCTCGATCTGCACGGCAAGCTGGAAGGCGTCGCGCCTACCGAACGAATCTACTCGGTCCGGTTCATGGGCAAGCGCGCCTACATGGTCACTTTCAGAAACGTAGACCCGCTGTTTGTACTTGATTTGTCGAAGCCCGCAGCACCCCGCATTTTGGGAGCGCTAAAAATTCCCGGCTACAGCGACTACTTGCACCCGTACGACGAGAATCACATTATCGGGTTTGGCAAGGAAGCCGAATCTGACAAGGACAGAGCCTATTACCAAGGGATGAAAATCGCGCTGTTCGATGTCAGCGACGTCAGCAAGCCAAAAGAAAAGTTCAAAACCGTGATTGGCGACCGAGGCACCGATTCCGAGCTTCTGTACAATCACAAGGCGCTGCTTTTCTCCAAAGAAAAGGAACTGCTCGCTTTCCCTGTCACTGTCTTTGAATTAACGGAGGAGCAAAAGCAAAGCCCGGACATACGCGATTACGGCCACTTCACCTTCCAGGGCGCCTACGTCTATCATCTCGATTTGGCCAAAGGCTTCACGTTGACCGACAAGATCACGCACCTGAGCCAAGAAGATTTGAACAAAGCTGGAGAAGGCTGGTACGAAAACAGCAAAAACATCAAACGCATCCTGACGATTGACCGCACGCTGTACACCGTCTCGGACGACATCCTCAAAACCCAGCAGCTTGACGGGTCAAAAGCAGGGCGGACACTCACTCTGACGAAATAAAGGGAATGGTCTGTCACCCGGACAGGTTCTGTGCTAAGATGGGGTAATAGAGGCAGCGCAAAAAGAGAGGGTGTCACTACGTGGAGTATTTGAGTCTTAATTTGACCTCGACACTGGCGGGTTTGGCAGCCGTGCTGTTGGTCATGTTCATTCGCCTGCACTGGCCCTTCCGTTTTCAATATATGGCGAATTTGTACAAACGCCGTTTGGATGTTCGGCTTAGCTGGTTGGAGGCTTCCTACCGAAAAAACCGTTCGCGTGCAGTAGCCATGCTGGATAAATCGACTCATGAAATTATGATTGGCAATTACGAACTGGCTGAAAAATATATTGTTTCCGGCATCAATGTGTGCAAGGAACGCCCTTCTTTGTTCAACCAAGCGATGATTCACTACTTGTTCTACAATTTGGCGGTCGTGTACTACTCTTCCGGCCGATACAACGAATCGCTCGAAGTGGCTTTCCGCATTTACCAGCGCGACCAGGGAATGACCGATTCTTTGGCGCTCATCGCCTGCTCGCACGCCAGACTGGGCGAAATCGAAAGCGCGCTGGAAGCGTACCAGTTGATCGCCAGCAAGCGCTCCGCCAAGGAATGGAAGCTGTTTTGCCTGGCTGAAATCGAGGCGGCCAAAGGGAATTACGAACACGCTTTGACCTATCTTCGCCAGCTGCTGGACAAATCGGCCAGCTCCTTGCACTTCAACCGTTCCGAGCTGGAAAAACGCCTGGAAGAGTGGCAAAAGGCATCGACCCACGTCAGCTAAACACTCCTTGCCGTTGCATGAATTTTACCAAACACCGCACATGATTCAGGTGTGCGGTTTTCTATTGCCGCCTTTTCGCCCCAAGCTCTAGGCATGGTTGGCAGGCAAATGTGGGATTCTCGTAAAAAGTCGTTCCATTTTTCCCCCGCATCGCTGCTCTATACTATTTTCACATAGGTACGCCAGAAAGAGAGGTTTCTTTATGAAAAAGTTTGATGTTTCCATCCTGACTGTAGCCGTGCTCCTGACCGGGCTGGCAGTCATCGGAGTGTCCCAAGCAAAAGATTCCGCTGCACTCGATACAAATGCAGTAGCCAAGATCGGCGACGTCTCCATCTCGCAACACGAACTGTACGAGCAGATGAAAAAAGAGTCCGGCGCAAGTGTCATGTCCGATCTGGTCGCCATCGAGCTGTGCCGACAGGAAGGCGCCGCACAAGGCATTACCGTATCCGAGCAGGAGGTTGACGCAAAAGTCAATCCGATCAAGGACAAGCTGAAAACGCCGGAAAAATTCCAACAATACTTGAAGGAAAAAAACTTTACGAACGAAAAAGAGCTGCGCGAACGTATCAAAATGATTTTGCTGCGCGACAAGCTGCTTGAAAAAGCGTATCCGGTGACAGACGAGCAAATCAAGGAATACTACGAGAAAAACAAGGAAAAACTCGGAAAATCGCTGGAAGAAGCCCGTCCAGAGATTGCCGAGAAGCTGCAAGAGCGGAACAAGCGCAAAAACGTCGACGAGTGGATCACTCAACTCAAGAAAAAATACAATGTGCAAATTTCCGACCCTGTCCTGATCGAACCGGAGCAAGAATAGTTCCCATACGCCAATCGGGATAGCAAAAAGACTTGTGTCGCCTCCTGGCTTCACAAGTCTTTTTGCACGTCTTCGCTTCCGACCATTACGTGCGGAGCACCCCAATCAGCTCGTGCAAGTAATCCGCAATCTCCCCTTGCAAAATCGGGCCGTGTCCGGTCGCCAAAAATTCAATCGGCCAATCCAGCAAGGCTTCGAGACTTTCTACATATTCAGGAACGCGATCCGGTTCTTCCCCTGCCCATGTTTTGAGCTGCTGCCTATATGCGGCCCGGCATTCGCTTTCCTTCCCGATCACTTCGCCCAGCTCGGTTTTCTCAAAGCAAATATGATCGCCGACAAAGCAAATTTTGCTCTGCGGGTCAAAAAAAGCGACAGAGCCTTCCGTATGAAAGGCCAGCTGACGAAATCGCAAGGACGGCAAATCTCCTCCGCTCCCCGTGAAGGTGTGTCCGAACAGCGTCTGCGAAAAATCGTCCAGTTCGTAGTAATCGTCCAGATGAATCCAGTTGTTGCGAGACGGGAACATGTCGGCATTCCCGATATGGTCAGCGTGTCGATGCGTAAAGTACACGTAGTCAATCCGCTCAGGCTTGGCGCCAATTCCCTCCAATGCCTGTTGAAAATACGCCCGTTGCTTTCGCTGATGGGAGTCAATCAGTACAAACGAGTCACCTTGTTTGATCACATAACTGTTCACGTAGCTGTTCCATGCGTCCTCATAAGTGATGATCGCCCAGGTGGAGTCTGTGATTGGCGCAATCGCGTTGTTCATGCTTCCATCTCTCCTCTCCTCCCAGTTTTTTATTCCTATTGATATTATTATACACAATGATACACGACATTGCCGATCCTTGCCAAATGATGGACTGCTAACGCACAGATGCCTCTTCTCCCAGGCTGACCCAGGAGCGTCCCTGGGAACGGGCGATGTTGACAGGAACGCCGAAAAAGCGGGTCAACCCTTCGGCTGTCAATACCTCATCGGTTCGTCCAGCCCGCTCTACCTCACCTGATTTCAACAGCAGCGTGTGAGTAAAGCACGGCAAAATCTCCTCGATGTGATGGGTGACGTACAAAAGCGTCGGTCCCTCCGGCTGTTTGGCAATCTGCTCAATCATCGACAAAAGCTGCTCTCTGGAGAGCAAATCAAGCCCCGTACATGGCTCATCCAGAATCAAGAGACGCGGAGATGCCATCAGTGCCCGCGAAATCAAAATCTTTTGCCGCTCGCCCTGGGACAGCGCACCGAACGGCCTGTCCTTCAGCTCGGCGCAGCCAAACGTCTCCAGCAGCTCTTGCGCTTTTTGCACATCTGCCTCACTCGGAACAGAGTACAAGCCAATCGTCGCTTCCCGCCCGCTCAAAATCACGCGAAAAGCCGTTTCGTGTTCGTGGAGCTGCGCGATCAAGGCCGTGCTTACCCAGCCAATCGATTTTCGCACCTCACGCAAATCAACCGTCCCGTACAAATCGCCGAGAACGCTTACTTGTCCTTTCGTCGGCCATGTGTACCCGCAGATGATTTTCAACAAGCTTGTCTTGCCGGAACCGTTCAAGCCGACAAGACACCAATGTTCGTTTTCTTGCACTTGCCAATCAATGTTTTTCAAGATCGTTGTGTCGTCCCGCTGCCAGGTGACCTGATTTACGTCAATGATCATGTGCTGCCTCCACTCTCTCTTTTTGTCGTATGCCGTAATCTTTCTGATTATTAAGAGTATACCTGTCTAATCCTGATCGATCAATTCTTTTGTACACCCCGGGTAGAGACGAAAAAACCTTCGCGCTATGTGCCACGAAGGTTTTCGGTCATGCTTTGTGCGTTAAAACTTGCCTTGAATTTTGAATACGATCTCTGCGAACAAGGTTGCGAACAGGAACGTACCAGTGAAAACAACGAGGGACACGACGACGATCCGCCAGCTCAGTTGCTTGAACAGATGGATGTCTTTGCCCAGCGACAAACCTGCATAGGCGAGAATCGGGGTAGCGAGAGCCAGCAAATTGATTTTGGCAATCGCCGCAGCCGTATACGCGCTTCCTGGGAAAAAAGGCGAAGTGGCAATCATGGCAAACAAGGAAATCCAGACGATGACTGGAGATTTGAACGGCAATATTTTCGTGAAGCCCATCCCGATCAAGGTAATGACCGCCAAAAGCGCAATGCCTGGCAAGGATTCCAGGATGGGAACCTTGTAGCCGATCCAGTTTCCGACAAGTGTGATGGCACCAATGATGAGAATCGTCAGGACTTGGTTCATGCGCTTCTTTGCCCCCCTTCTGTTTCCGCAGAAGCGTTTTTACGCCCAATAATCGGTTCAAGCCATGCGTACAGGCGCTGAGTCAGCGGCAACGACACGAAGATACATACATACGTGCCGATGATGCTCATCATCAGGTTGGCCGCACCTGAGTAAAAGGCGATGTCTTGCTGTGCTTCCGGGAAAATAACAGCCAGTGATCCTGTCGCTGCGGCCATCATGCTGCCTGAGCCAACTGCCGCGCCCATCGCGAGGGAAATCGGATGGAACAGTCCGCTGCTTCCCAAAATGCTTGCCAAAAGCGACATGAAAATCGCGCCGAACAGCGTACCGCAAATGTAGACGCCCAATGCGCCGCGCGCTTCAGGAGAACTCGCGCCAAACTTGTCCACAACAATGGCCAGGTTCGGCTCGCGGTCGAGCGAATAAGTGGCCCCGATCGATTCACGCTTGAGTCCGAGCAAGAGCGCTACCGGCAAGCCCAAAATGATCGTTCCGACGATGTGCCCTACCTCCTGCACGAGCAGAGATACACCCGCTCCCCACAGCTTTGGCAGCTCCGGCCCAATATTCGCACCCAGCTTGCATACGAAGAGCAAGAACGAAACTCCCAAAATATTCGCAGCGACATTCATGTCTTTTTCTTTCAAAAATTTAAATGAAGGCCAACTGATCACACCGCCCAAAACAAGTGCGTACAGCATTGGAAACAAAGCGATTACCCCGATACCGATGTTAATTTTTTTCGTGCCGATAAACTCTGTCAAAGCAACCAGTATAAGCACCAAGAAATGCAGCTTGAACACATTCACGCGTCCCTCAGTCATAATGTTTCCCCCTGTTCGGTCTCGTTCCTGTCTGTTATTCCATGACTACTTTTTGTGCGGCCCGAACAAACAACTCTACACCTCGAGCAAGTGCATCTTCATCGAAATCAAAGCGTGGATGATGGTGCGGGTAAACAAAGCCTTTTTCCGGATTGCCGGCTCCCAGTTGAATGAAGCAGCCTGGCGCTTTTTTCAAGTATTCGGAGAAGTCTTCGCCCGGCATCAGCGGATCGATGTAAATAATGTCTTCCTCGCCCCATCTCTCGCGAATCGTGTCTTCCATCAGCTTGGTCACTTGCTGGTCGTTGACGACCGATGTGTAGCCGTGGGAGAACGAAAATTCGTAGCTGGCTCCGTGCGCTTCCGTCGTTCCTTTGACGATCCGCTCGATCCATACCGGGAGATTTTCGCGAATCTTGGCGTCGAAGCAACGGGTTGAGCCAGTCAGCGTCATCGAATCCGGGATGATGTTGTACGCTGTGCCTGCATTCAGCATCGTGACGGACAGGACCACCTTGTCCAACGCGCTGACATTGCGGGACACGATTTGTTGCAGGGCCGTAATCACCTGAGCGCCGATGACAACCGGGTCGATCGCCGACTCTGGCTGCGAGGAGTGCCCGCCCTTGCCCTGGATTTTGATATCAAACCGGTCTGTGGAAGAGGTAAGCGCTCCGTACAGCACACCGAATTTTCCTACTGGCATGTACGAGGCCAGGTGGATGCCGATGATGGAATCCAGTCCGTCCGCTGCTCCAGCCCGGACGATCTCCACGGCACCACCCGGCGGCAGTTCCTCTGCGTGCTGGAAGAAGAAGCGCACTTCTCCTTTGATTTTGTCTTTGTATTGCGACAATATTTTGGCCGCTCCAAGCAGCATGGCCGTATGCCCATCGTGTCCGCATGCGTGCATGACGCCAGCTTTGCCGGAAGCGTAAGGCACTGCGTTTTCCTCATGAATCGGCAAGGCGTCCATATCGGCGCGCATCCCGAGCACTGGCCCTGGCTGGGAACCAATCAAACGGGCAACCACGCTCGTCTTTGTCGGACGCGACAGTTCCAAATTTCCGAAAGATTGCAACGTTTCATAGACGTATTGAGACGTCTGCTCTTCTTCGAATGACAATTCCGGATGTTGGTGGAGATGTCTGCGCCACGCAACAACCTGTTCTGCCAGCTCGTCCGCCAATC
Source organism: Brevibacillus sp. HD3.3A (assembly GCF_013284375.2). Taxonomy (NCBI): domain Bacteria; kingdom Bacillati; phylum Bacillota; class Bacilli; order Caryophanales; family Paenibacillaceae; genus Brevibacillus; species Brevibacillus sp. HD3.3A. The sequence continues at coordinate 2,258,360 of NZ_CP085874.1, read as the reverse complement.
GTTTTGTATCCAAACTCACTGTAACCACTCCTTTTCTCTCTACGTTCATGTTCAGTTAAGTTTAATTAAACAAATCAGCTTTTCGTGAATCTTACCACGTATTAACTAAAATTACAAATGTCCATTCCGAGCGGACATTCTTTGTCGAATCCACCTCAATCCTTGTCTATTTATTAGTTATTTTAGAATTTTCTATCTATAATGTCCACGTAAAATATACACAATGTTCAATAAAATTTTTTTGATGAAACTTTAGGGCTTTTCCGCAAAAAAGCCCTCCTCCTTCCGTTTATTCATTGACAGCAAACAGCACGTATTTCCCGCCGATTTGCCCCAGCCACAACTCGCCGTTGCCGACCATCACGCCCTCCGCGTTGACGAACGTCTCCTGGACGTTTTGCGCGAGCAACGCTTTTTTGACTTTATCGCTAAAAATCTGGTCGTACTCCGCCAAAAATTGCTGCTCATCCCTGATGTAGCGGCTACTCCCGTCTTTGTTGATCCGCAGCGGGAAGTGTACTTTTTTGGCTACTTGGCGCTTATCTCCCGCCTGTACTGCCTCCTGCAGCTTTCGGAAAAAGGCTTCAAAGGCAACCGGATCGGTAATGCCAGCGGCTTCATAGCGGTTGTGCACTTTCTCCGAAGCCTGCTTGATCATCGTATGAATGGCTCGCTTCCCCATCTCCATGCCTTGCCACGCTGCTGCTGGTACCGACAGTTGGGCCAAAATGACGATCCCCGTCACAGTCGCTATCGCGCTTTTCATTTTTTGCATGATCTGCTGCTCCTTTTCATTCATTTTGCCGGGATACAACTAGCTTTTCTCCCGTGTGCGTCCGTTATGAGCGCTGATGAATGCAAAAAAGCCCCGCAGCTCGCACATGAGCGGGGGCTTGCTGATATTCGTAACGATTTTCCATTGGAATTGATGCGAGTTACTCGCGGAATTTCGCTTCCTGGCGTTTGATTTCCTCTGCCGAAGTCGAGAGCGCCGCCTGCGGACCCGCAAAATGTTTGCGGTAGTAAGCGAGATCCATAATGATCAGGACGACAAACATGGCGATCAGCGCATACGCTGCTGTCTGGTTCGGAGGAATCACCATCATGATCGAAATAAACACGATCCAGAGCAAGCTGAGCACGTTGATTGGCTTGCTCCAGTTGCCGAGGTTCCACGGGCCAAAATGCTTTCGCTGGAACACCCCTCGCGACTCGGCACGCAGCTTGAGATAGAGCGGAATACCGTAAGCGACATACAGTCCGACCACGCTTACTGCGGTGAGAAAAGCCAATGTCGTGTATTCGGCATCAGGGTTGATCCGCTTCAAAATGTAGTCAAACAGGGCAAGGGCAAACGAGAGGATGACCACCAGCCAGATCGCTTTTGCAGGCGTTCTGTATTTCCTGGAGATTTCGGCCCACTGTCTGCTCCACGGCATGCCTTTATCCCGGGAAAAAGCGTACAGCATGCGGGAAAAGGAGGTGATCGAAGCAAGGCCGCAAAACCACATCGCAAAGGTGACCAGCCACAGTACAACGGAACCGAACGTTCCACCCAGCGCGGCGCTGATCACGTAAATAAAGGCATTGTCCGCGGCGCTGGCAGCTGCTGCATCGTGAATGGACAGCGTGACAAAAGCAAGCATAATAAAGCCAAAAATAAAGGAAAAGGCCACAGAAGTGAAAATGCCCCAAGCGGCGCGAACCCTTGGGTTGATCGTTTCTTCGATCGTATGGGCAGAAGCATCATAGCCCGTGAACGTCCACTGCGCCTGCAACAGTCCGATCAGGAATGCGATGGCGTACGGTTTGTCGGAAAACGTTTGTCCGACCTGAAACAAATAGTCGAGCGGCTGCAACTCATTGCGCGAGAAAAACACAAGACTGCCTACAAGCACAACGACAACGCCAATATGATACCAGGCGGAAAAATCGTTCAATCTCGCTACAAGCCGTATGCCAATATGATTGAAAATGCCGTGTAAAAGCAAAGTGATGCCAAACAAGATCAAGGTGGTCGTCTCGGTCGAAGTATAGCCAAACGCGCTGGCTAACAGCGGATCGGCAAACAAGGAAAAAGAATAGTCGATTCCCGCTACGATTCCGATTTGTCCGATCAGGTTGATCCAGGCGGTGTACCAGCCCCAGCGTTTGCTGCCCAAAATAGCCGCCCAGTGATACAGCGCCCCTGCTGTGGGAATCGCGGATGCCAGCTCTGACATCGAAGCCGCGATGAGGATGACAAACAAGGCGACGATCGTCCAGCCAAACCCCATCATGCCTGGCCCGCCGTACAACAGCCCGTGCCCGTATAAAGAAACAGCCCCTGTCAAAATCGAAATGATCGAAAAAGAAATCGCAAAGTTCGAAAATCCGCCCATATCCCGCAGCAGCTCCTGGGCATAGCCGAACTTGTTCAAGTCTTTTTTATCCTCAAGCAACTGATGTTCTTTATCCTGCTGCATATTGCCTCCCTCCTTCCCCCTGTCACGAATTAGTCCTGGAACCGATAAAGCTTTCATGCTCGTTTTCGTCAAATTTCCGCACGCTTTCATTCGCCCTGTAGCCAATGGCAATGGCAACGGCAACCGTCAGCAAAATCAGGATGATGCCCAGTACCAGCATGTCTTCGTCACCTCCCTTCCTACTCATAACAAATGACAGGATCAGTACATTTTACGTGCCAGTTTGACAGCTAGACCTATCGGCTTGATCGCGGACATGTTTGACGACCTGACCGTTTAACGGCTCGTCCAAGTTTTTTTCTCCATAAAAAGCAGACGGAAACAAGTCACTGTCTGCTTTTGCTCACATACATATTTCTTTGGGGGATTGCTTGCATGGTTCGTTTCCCTTCACTGGGAAGTTTTCATCCCGACCTTGGGACTGCTTTTGGGAGATACTACAGAAAGACGACGATCCTAGGGGTGATTTCCTTGATCCGTTTGGGCTATGCCTGCATCAGCGTGAAGCTCAAAAACAATCCGAACAAAAAAACGACCGTCGCCCAAATCAACAAGCTGGAGCCGCAGGCGCGGTTGAAAAAGCTTCGCCAAGTTTTGCAGACGAATTTCTTTAACCTGATGGATTTGCTCGCCTACAACGTGGACAACCGCATTTTTTTGTACCGCCTCCCTTCCGAGTTTGTACCGCTCGCCACTCACCCGGTTGCGGCAGAATGGGATTGGGCCAAAGAGTTTGCCTGGGATTTTCAAAAAACCGGGGAGTTTATTCGCAACAACGGCATCCGCATGACGGCGCATCCCGGCCACTTCAGCATTTTAAACAGCGAGAAGCCATCTGTCGTAGAAGCGACCATCGCTGATTTTTCCTATCATGCCAAAGTTTTCGACCTGCTCGGGCTTGACGACAACTCGGTGCTGGTCACCCATGTCGGCGGCGTATTCGAGGATAAAGCGTCTTCGCTCGATCGATTTGCCGCCAACTTCGAGCGTCTTCCCGAGCACGTAAAGCGCAGGCTGGTCGTCGAGAACGACGATACGTCTTTTACGATGCTCGATGTGCTGGGGCTATGCGAGCGAATCGGAGTGCCTATGGTGTTTGACATGCATCACCATCAATGCCATTCGGATGGAGAAGATTGGAAGGAGTACCTTCCGCGCATCATCCAGACATGGGGAAAGCGCACTCCGAAAATGCATATGTCCTCGCCAAAATCAGCCAAAGAATTTCGCGCCCATGCCGACAATATTGACCCCGACGAGTTTATCGCTTTTGTCAGCGCCCTTGCCGATTACCATGTCGACATTGTTTTGGAATGCAAAAACAAAGATGATGCCCTGCTGTCGCTCCGTCATCATTTGAAAAAGCGCGGGCTGGAAGTCGAGGCGTTCGCTTCCGCTCCTTGATCGCCAGAAAGTACGCCTGTTCTTTCCATTTCCGTGCGAAACAACAAACAAAAGGACGCCCCTGGTGAAACAGGCGTCCTTTTGGCTTTGCTTAATCGCAGCCGCAACCGCAGCCGCATCCATGTCCGGAAGAAGATCCTCTATGTCCATGAGACGAGGAGCTGCCACGTCCAAAAGAACTGCTGCCGCCCCTATGATGCCAAACCTGGCAACGATCGTGATAATGCTTCATTCTGCGCTGATGGTGTTTGTAATACTTGCGGTACTCGCTGTACTTTTTGCGATGATCGCGGTATTGCTCACATTTGTGGCGGAAGTATTGCATCCGGTCCATATGGAAATGGAATTTGAACAAATAAAGCTCGATTTCCGTTCCGGGACGTGCATTTTCCGCTGATGGCGGGCGCATGTTCGGCGAAGAATTGGGCGGACGCCGATTTGGCATCATGGAGTTCGGCGGCATTGGATTGGCTGGTCTGCGATTCGGCGGCATCGGATTCGCTGGTCTGCGATTCGGCGGCATCGGATTCGCTGGCATCCGGTTTGGCGGCATCGGGTTCGCCGGCATCCGGTTTTCTGGCATCCGGTTCGGCGGCATCGGGTTCGCTGGCATCCGGTTTGGCGGCATCGGGTTCGCTGGCATCCGGTTTGGCGGCATTGGATTCGGCGGCATCGCTTTTGGCGGGATCGGATTCGACGGCATCGCTTTTGGTGGCATAGGCTTCGGTATGTTCGGCATATTCTGGTTAGGCGAAGGCATGATTGGCCGTTGTGGCATCGGGCGTGCCGGAATGTTGTGCTGTGGATTCTCCGAGCTTTGCGGCGGATTTGGTTTGGACGGCGATGGCACGTTTGGTGATGGCACATTCGGTGACGGCAACGATGGCGATGGCATCGGCATCATCGAGGAAGGCGGTTTTGGCATTTCTTTTGGACGCCTTGGAGAAGATGGCGGCACTGGCGGCATCTTACGTCGCTTTTCCACGGAAACGAACACGTCCTTTCTGATGAAATAACACAGTACATGGTATGACATTTATCCCGCTCAAGAAACGACACTCGCCCAGTTTCCAAAAATGGATTGAGCCCGTTTTTTCTATCCTGGGGAAGCCGCCGTGACAATCTTGCTCTTGACTGCGCGCTCACTTCCGTTACAATAATACTAATAACAAAAATTATCTGACAGTTGTAGAGCGAAAGTGAGGACAGACGTATGCAGCCGCCGAGCAGGCTTACACGTTTCATCCAATCACATATAGAACCCAGGAGCGAGGGGTTAGGATATTAGTATCCTAACCCCTCGCTCTTTTCGTTCTCTGCTCTGTTAAAGGAGGAAACTATCCATGAATCAGCCAACACTTATCCAAATGAACGGGGATCAACTGCGCATTGAAGATGTCGCCTTGATCGCCAGAGAGTTCGTCCACATCGAATTGACTTCGGAAGCACTGGAAAATGTGCGCCGTTCCCGGGCCATGGTGGAAGAGATGGTCCAGCAACAAAAAGTCGTGTACGGAATTACTACCGGCTTCGGCAAATTTTCCGATGTGATGATTCAAGGCGAAGATGTCAGCAAGCTTCAGGAAAACTTGATCATGAGCCATGCGTGCGGCATGGGCGACCCGTATCCGGTAGAAGTCGTCCGCGCCATGATGGCACTGCGCATCAACGCTCTGGCAAAAGGCTATTCCGGCATCCGCGAAGAAACGCTGCTCCAGCTTGTAGAGCTGTGCAACCGCGGCGTGCATCCGGTCATCCCGCAGCAAGGCTCGCTTGGCGCCAGCGGTGACCTGGCGCCGCTCGCCCACATGGTGTTGGTCATGCTCGGCAAAGGGGAAGCTTATGTAAACGGGCAACAAATGAGCGGTAGCGAAGCGCTCAAAGCAGTCGGTCTGGCCCCGATTCGCCTGCAAGCGAAAGAAGGACTCGCGCTGATCAACGGCACGCAAGCCATGACCGCGCAGCTCTGCCTGGCGCTGTATGATTCCCGGGTAGTGCTGGAAAGCGCAGAGCTGATCGCTTCGATGACGATTGAAGCTTTGCGCGGAATCCCGAAAGCATTCGATCCACAGCTGCACCTCGTTCGTCCTCATCCCGGACAACAGGAATCGGCCAGACGACTGCTCGCACACTTGTCCGGCAGCCAGCGCACCTCGCAGCAGGGCGAGCTGCGCGTCCAGGACCCTTACAGCCTGCGCTGCCTCCCGCAAGTTCACGGCGCGACACGCGACACGCTGGAGTACGTCTGGACGACGGTGAGCCGGGAGTGCAACAGCGTGACCGACAACCCGATTCTTTTTACCGAGACAGGCGATGTCATCTCTGGCGGGAACTTCCATGGTCAGCCGATGGCATTCGCTGCCGATTTTCTCGCCATCGCCATGGCAGAGCTGGCGAACATTTCCGAGCGTCGGACAGAGCGGCTTGTGAACCCGCAGCTTAGCGGTTTGCCCGGGTTTTTGACTGAAAACGGCGGACTCCATTCCGGCTTTATGATCACCCAATATGTAGCCGCTTCCATCGTGTCCGAAAACAAGGTGCTGTGCCACCCTGCGTCTGTCGATTCGATTCCATCCTCGGCCAACCAGGAAGATCACGTCAGCATGGGCACTACCGCTGCCCGCAAGCTGCGCACCGTGATCTCCAACGTAACAAAGGTGCTTGCCATCGAATACTTGGCCGCAGCGCAAGCGATCGACTTCGGAACAGGCGATCTGGGAGCAGGCACAAGCAAGGCATACGCGGAACTGCGCCGCGTCATCCCTCGTCTCCACGAAGACCGCGAGATGCACCCGGACTTGGTCAAGGCCGAAGAATTGATCAAAAAAGGGACACTCGTGATCGTGTAAACAAAAGGGGGCACGACTGTTGAGCGTTGACTGTTGTACCCGCTTCGGGAGACAGGAGCTTTTACCACAAGCGGGTCAGATCCACGCTCCTAAAAAACATCATGCCACTGGGAATGCCCTCCGTTCTTTGCTATCCTAAGAGAGAAGAGTGATTTCCAACTCACTCGCCTTTGAAGCATGGAGGGCTGGCTGATGAAACCGATATCCACGCCGTTGCAACACCCTGACAATCTGCTGTTTTTTGACGGCGAATGCCATATGTGCAACAGCGCCGTACAATTTGTTTTGAAACGCGACTCGTCCGGCGCGATTCACTTCGCTTCCTTGCAGTCAGAGACGGCGAAACAGATTTTGTCGTCGCATCAGTACGATGCCACGCAGCTTTCATCTGTCGTCTTTTTGGCCAACGGTCGCTTGTATACCAAATCGGACGCGGTTTCGCAGGTCGCGCGCAAACTGTCTGGAGCGTGGCCGCTGTGCTTTTACCTCGGCCGCTTCCTCCCCCGTCCTGCCCGCGATTTCATTTACGACTGGGTCGCCCGGAATCGTTACCGCTGGTTTGGCAAGCAAGAGCAGTGCATGCTGCCGACCCGCGAAATCAAGGCGCGTTTTCTCGATTGACCGCCCATAAAAAAAGAGGAGCCGGCACTTGGCGTCGGCTCCTCTTTTTGCTGTTATTTTTGCGCTTGCGGATGGTCGTCCGCGGCGTATGCTGCCGCTTTCGCATTCGCTTCCACTTGCGCCGGACTTTTGCTGCCCGGAATTACCGCCGTGACGGCGGGATGCTTCAGGCACCAGGCAAGCGCCCACTGCGCCATGTCCATTCCTTCCGGCACTTCGGTTTCCTTGATGTTGGCTACTTCTGCAAGCAACTCCGCCACTTGCTGCGGGTCGCGGCGATGCCGCACATCGTTTCCGGCAAAAACGACACCGGGCTTGTACTTGCCGCTCAAAAATCCGCTTGCCAAAGGCACCCGCGCAAGTACGCCCAAGTCTTGTTCGGTACACGAAGCAAAAACCGCTTCCTCCGGCTTCCGGTCCAGTCGGTTGTACACGACCTGAATCGTCTTCGCCTGCACGGAGCTTGCATTCGCAACTTGATGCATGTTGTCATTTTTCGCAATCGACAAACCGAGGTGGCGAATCGTTCCTGCCTGTACTTGCTTGTCCAAATACGTCCATAACTCGTCGTTGTCGAACGCTGCGTCCGGCCCGGAATGGAACTGGTACAAATCGATGTAGTCCGTCTGCAAAGCTCGCAACGAGTTCTCTAGCTGCACTTGTACTTGCGCTGCCCCATACTCGTCCGTGCGGGAAAACTTGTCGTGAAAATGATGCCCGAACTTCGTTGCGATAATCCAGTCTGCGCGACCGCCCTTTTTCAAATAGCCCCCGATCAGTTGCTCCGAGAGATGATCTCCGTAGCATTCCGCCGTGTCAATCAAGTTGATTCCAAGTTCTTTGGCCGTGTCCAAAATCGCGTCGACCTCAGGCTGAGTGAAGTCTTGCCCCCACTCTCCGCCGAACTGCCACGTTCCCACGCCGATGACCGAAACATTCAGTTCCGTCTTGCCTAGTCTGCGGTACTTCATCGCCGATTCCTCCTCGTGCCACTATGTAGAAAAGCCCCTGAGCGAACTGTCGCTCAGGGAGAAAGCATGCGAAAATCAAATCGTTTTTTCCACGTTCAACTGGCTGACAAAAGCTTGCAGGCTTCCTTTTCGCTCCTTGCGCATTTTTTTGCGCTCTTCTGCGGAGGCCATCAGTTTTTGCTCTTCCTCGGTTTGCGGGACAATGCCAGGAACCTCGGTCGGATTTCCAGCTTCATCCAGGGCGACAAAAGTCAAAAACGAAGTAGCTGTCAGCACGCGTTGCCCTGTTTGCAAGTTTTCCGAAACGATTTTGACAAACACTTCCATCGAAGTGCGCCCTGTCGAAGAAACAAAAGCTTCCAGGCAAATCGAGTGCCCCATTTTCACCGGAGCGAGAAAATCGATGGAGTCTATGGAAGCAGTCACGACGGGCCTGCGGGAATGTCTCATCGCAGCAATTGCCGCAACCTCATCTATATAAGCCATCATCGTGCCGCCAAAAATCGTGCCGTGGTAATTGGTATCGGACGGTTGAACCAGGGATGCCTGAATCGTGCGGGATTCTTGAGTAGTCTTGACGTTCATCACTGTTGCTCCTTTGTCAATCATGTTCATGCCTTCCCCATCATATCACAAGGCATCCACTGTTCCAATTACATCCTGACAGTTCCCAGTTGGTTGTGTGCTTGCAAGTGTTCAAGCACCCCGTGCGCTTCCTCCTGCAAAAAATAGCGCAGCATCGGCAAGTTCCACTCATACGCCGGACGGTACCCGGCGAGTGCGAACACATTTTCATCCAGATGCGTTGCCAGTTTCCTGCGCTGTGGGCTGGCACAGTAAAATTGCTCCAAATAGTCTGTTCCCCAGCGCGAAAAGGACGACGTCTCCTCCGTCACCGCCGTCAGCAAAATCGCCTCGCCCGTATCGATCAGATCAAGCGGATACAACTGGCAACTGAACGGCTTTAGCGGCTCCACCACATGTCCTGCCTCTTCGGCGTACGCATGGATCGCACAGCCGAGGCGGCCGTTGTTTTCCTGATAAAACAGGCAGTTGCCGTGGCGCATGCGGATCGTGCCTGGCAGCTGCCCCCGGTCCCAGACGCCGTGCCGCTCCCAATTTTCCCGTTCGCTTGCTGACTGCAAGCGGGCTGTGATTTCCGGCAGTTCTTTTTCCATGATCGGAATTTGCCACGGCTCCACCGCGTAAGGTTGTCCACCCTCGCAACAAGTCTCGCGATGAACCGCACGGCAGTTCCAACAGTCAAGATGAAACAGGGCGAGCAAGGCCGGGACGTCGACTATATACTGACCTGCCCTGATCATCGCCGCTCTGTGCTTTTTTATATATTTTTCGCAGCAGTACACCTCTTTGTCGCTCATCGGATCAGGGGTGCCTACGTAGCGAAAGGAATGCTTTTTCTTCATTTCTCCAAAACAATCTCCGCTTCCGTACCGAAAATGCTCAGCTTTCCGTCTGCAAATGTGGCGAGGTCCACTTCATCGCCAGGGATTTCCATCAAAATTTCCAGCTCGCCTTCCGCTTCCGACACAAACACCAGCAGCAAGTCTTTTTCCTCAAATTCATTATCAGTCAACTTGACTTCTGTCAGTTGTCCCTGAAATTGTGTTACCTCTTCTTCCTCTTCGCTGTCTGTATCCCACTGTGTAAATGTGACAGATGCCGTTTTGCTGGCAAATTCGTCTGTCAGCAAGCGCAGCAATTGCTCGTGTTGTTGAATGTCCATTTCTTGATCCCTCCGAAAGTTTCATTACTGCCCATCATAGCAAAGTGAGGCGAAAATGCCAAAAGAAAACCGCTTCCCCGAAGAAGCGGTCGTGTGTCGTCCCGTTCTAGCTTACTTTGCTGATCGTTTGTGCCAGGGCGAAGTCCTTGCCCGTCAGCCCTTTTGCTTCACGGGTCGCGAGCGTAAAGGTGACAGTCCCGCCAGCCAAATGAATCTCCACATGCTGACTGTCGTGCTCAAGCATCTCCGCCACGCGATTCACGAAGCTTACGGCCGTGGCGAAGTCTCTACAGTGGTATGTGCGCGACAGCGCCATCCTGTCCTCTACCAGCTTCCAGCCCGGAACCTTGCTCAAATACAGTTTGACCTGCTCCAAAGACAGCTTGCTCACTCACATCGCCCCCCTTTTGTCCGATGAACGGTTGTAACACCATCATATTCACCTGACAGAAAGGTTAGTCACGCTTATCCGCACGACTTATTGCTTGATCGCATAAAAAATCATGCGTGGCGATTGACTGGCTATATACGGTTCGAATTGGTAGTTGCCAAAAACTTGAATCTGTCCGAATCCGGCCTGCTCCAACATCGCGATCATCTGTTCGACAGAAAAAAGCCGGACTTGCTCCAAGTATTCACGCTTTTCTTTGTCCGTATCGTCTGTAATCCATATCCGTTTCTTTACGGCTCCGTCCTCGATCCACCGTTTTTCCTCAATGAACATTCCATTGACGTGCTTCGTGGAATGCGGGACGAGATGGCTCGTGACGTAGGCTGGATTCAAGTAATCGATGACGACCTCGCCGTTCGTTTTCAATGCTTGCGCCATATTGCGAATGACCTGCGCGTTTTCCTCATCAGAAGAGAAGTAGCCGAAACTGGTAAAGAGGTTAACCACGATATCAAATTCGTCCCGATAGGGAATATTGCGCATGTCACAGCGGGCGAAGCTGAGCCGCGGATCGTTGTTTTGTTCTTCGGCCAGCTGCAATAATACAGGAGACAAGTCGACTCCGACCACCTCGTATCCCCTGCGAACCAACGCACGCGAATGCCGCCCGCTCCCACAGCAAAGATCCAGTACGCGTCCCGTGTCTTTGACAGGCAATCGCTCCAACAGGTTGGCGATCTCTTCATCGGCTGCCGAATCGTCCCGATGCTGGTAGACAAGCACGTAATCTTCGCGAAAGCTGCGTTCAAACCATTCTTCTGCCATTCCCTAGCTCCTTTAATACCAAGATTTCTTTATTATACCACAGGAGGGTTTGTCCGCAGCCGATTTCCCCCGGGCAAAGTGCAGAGGAAATGCCAATAACAACTTTACATACATACAGTCTGTATGTTAAATTTTCATTACGAACGGAAGGGAGAGATTGTTGTGAAAGTATCCAGTTTTTATCCGGTTATCCTGTCTCGGCAAGTGGGCGTTAGTGCCCGTTTTTATGTGGAACACTTTGGATTTGACCTCGTTTTTGAAGCGGATTGGTACGTGAGCTTGAAGCACAGCAAGGGCGACTTCCCTTTTGAGCTGGCTATTTTGCATCCCGATCACGACACTATACCGTCCGGGTATCGAACCTCTACCCAAGGTCTGATTCTCAACTTCGAAGTAAATGATGTTGATGCGGAATATGACAAACTCATCCAAAAAGCCGGGCTTCCCGTGCACCTGGATATCCGGGATGAACCGTTTGGGCAGCGTCACTTCATTACCTCTGATCCAAATGGCGTCCTGATCGACGTCATCACCGTCATTCCTCCCACGGAAGCGTTCAGCAGCCAGTACGTCGATCAAAACTGACGGTTGGCCTCATCCTCGATCAGATCAGATAGGAGCAAGAGAAACAGCATGAAAGTATCGAAAGCACAACAAAGGCAAGAAACGATCGCGAAGCTGCTGGAAATAGCGAGGGAGCATTTTTCCACCCAAGGGTACGCCCATGCCGCAACAGAGGACATGGTCAAGGAAGCGGGACTGACGCGAGGAGCCTTGTACCATCATTTTGGCAACAAAGAAGGGCTGTTCCGCGCCGTGCTCGAATCCGTGCAAAAAGAAATCGCAGAACAAGTAGAGACGGAAGCTGCCAAAAGCCAGGACCCGTGGGAACAGCTGTTGAACGGTTGCCGCGCCTTTGTCACGTCAGCCGTCGAACATCGCAACAGACGGATTTTGCTCATTGACGGCCCTTCCGTTCTCGGCTGGGAAGCTTGGCGGAAAATGGACGAGGAACACAGCATGCAACTGCTGCAAGCCCAACTGCAAAGCATGGCAGAGCAAGGTTACCTTGCCGCTGTGCCCATCGAGGCTTTGACTCATCTGCTCTCTGGCGCAATGAACGAAGCTGCGCTCTGGATTGCCCAAATGCCTGACCAGGCGCACTCTCTGGAACAGATGGCCAGGGCCATGACGCTGATGCTTGAAGGCTATCGGGTCAAATAAATAGCCAGACGAAAAACCCCCTGCCTATGCTGCTCGCGGCGCATTTGCCAGGCAGTATGGATAGGGGGTTATGTTATTGGGCGAATTGTTTGGTCAACTTAAGTCAACCGCGTTGCCCGTCCCAGGCGAATTTTTTCCGCCGCTCGCGCAATGATGCTCTCGACAGAAGCAGGGTCATCGACCACATCGTATTCGTTGATGTTTACTCGCAGAACCGGACAGGATGTAAAGGAATGAATCCAGCCTTCGTAACGGTCGAACAAATCGCGCCAGTAATCGATCGGCGTCTGCTGCTCCATCGGACGTCCACGTTCCTGAACGCGGCCGATAATATCGTCGAAGCTTCCTTCCAAGTAAATCAGCAGGTCGGGATGCGGGAAGTACGGGGTCATGACCATCGCTTCGAACAGCTCGGTATATGTTTTGTAATCTTCTTCTGTCATGTTGCCTTGCTCGTACAGCATGCGGGCAAAAATCCCGGTGTCCTCGTAAATCGAGCGATCCTGGACGAAACCGCCGCCATAGTCGAACATCCGCTTCTGCTCCTTGAAACGCTCCGCGAGAAAGAAGATTTGCAGATGAAAGCCCCAACGGGACAAATCGTTATAATAACGGCCAAGGTAAGGGTTGTTGTCCACCTTTTCCACAGACACGCGGAAACCAAGCTGATCGGCAAGCGCATGGGTAAACGTCGATTTTCCGACACCTACCGTTCCGCCGATGGTAATCACTGCATTGCCCGGTATCCCGTATTTTTCACGAAGGTGGCTGTTTTGAAACCTAGACATGTACGCAACTCCTTATTGAAATACTTGCCAATCACGCGGCATTCGTAACCTCTATTTCTTTCGCAACTCCTCAATGCGCGGCAAAATCTGCTCCATCATCCATTGCCGATCCTCCGGGCGATGCACGAAATCCAGCTCGTCACAGTTGAATTTAATGACAGGCACATCCGGGTGGTGCTTCTCAAACTCGTCCATGAACTCGTTGTAATCGGCGATCAAATTTTCCATATAACCCACATCCATCGTCCGTTCCACTTCGCGATCGCGAATGGCAATCCGCTTCATGACCGTATCGATGGAAGCCGTCAAGTAAATGACCAGATGAGCCTGCGGCAAATCTTCTGTCAGGATATCATAAATTTTAAGATACTTAGGAAGATTGTTGTCTGACAGGGTGCGTTTGGCAAAAATCGTATTTTTAAAAATATTATAATCGGAAACGACAGAAATGCCCTGGTTGAGGTAATGGGAGTGAATATCTTGCAACTGCTTGTAGCGGTTGCACAGGAAGAACATCTCCAGTTGGAAGCTCCACTCTTCGATGTTTTCGTAAAATTTTCCTAAAAATGGATTCTCATAGACGATCTCTTCCAGCAATTGCACGCCGCATGTTTGGTGCAGTTCCCGCGCCAGGGAGGTTTTTCCTATTCCGATCGGTCCCTCAACGGTTATCAATATGGACTTCATATAAGCGTCTGTTCCTTTCCGAAAAATGAGAGCACTCCATATTTTAGCACGCGTCCTTGTATTTGTCGAAACCATTCGCATTATGTCGCTAGCCATCTTTTGCCAGCAAAAAAACTGCCCCCGCTGGCTGGGCAGTCTGGACTTTCTACGTAAAATACTCCACTTTCGCCTGGGGAAACAGCCGGGCAATTTCTTTTTCCAGATGCGCCTGCAAAGCTTTTGCCTGAACATCCGGGTAGACGTATTTGCCCTTGCCGTACTTGCCCCATTTATATTTGCGTTCTTCTTCGTTCATCACCAGCTTGGTCTTCGGATAGCGCGCGAGGATCAAGCTTTTGGCGATTTTCGTGAAGCGATGCTGAATCAGCTCAAAGGTCAGATCGGTCATCGCTTCCGGGACGAGCTGGCTGCTCAGCCGTTCGAGCAAATCGGTGTACCCCTCTTCCCATCCGTCAAACCAGTACAAAGGAGCCAAAATAAAGCCGAGCGGATATCCGGCTCGCGCCACTTTGCCTGCCGCTTCAATACGCTGTGCGAAGCTGGAAGTACCCGGCTCAAAATTTTTGATCACAAAATCGGCATTCATGCTGAAGCGAAAACGGGTGTGCTTGTTGTGCTGCGCGTCCAGCAATGAATCGACATGGTGAAATTTGGTGACAAACCGCAGTCGCCCGAACTCTTCTTTGCCCATAAACTCGATCGCGCGTTTGAGGTTGCCAGTCAAATGCTCGATGCTGACCGGATCGGACGTACAGGCTGCCTCAAACCTGGTGATCTCCCCCGGACGTTTCTCGATATATGTTTTGGCCTGGGCAAAAATTTCGTCGGTATTGACGTAGACGCGAATGTACGGCTTCGACCCGACATTCGTATTCAAGTAACAGTAGTGGCAATGAGCGGCGCACCCTGTCGCCAGCGGAATCGCGTACTCGGCAGACGGCTTGGAAGGCTCGAACTTCATCGTTTTGCGCACGCCGATGACGAGTGTCCGTTTGGCATTGCGATATTTTTCAACATCCGTTTCTCCGGGAATGCCGCGAACCTGGTTGTGACTGGTTGTCATTTGCAGCGGAATCCCTTGCTCTTTGAACCGTTGGTACAGCTCTTGTCCGAGCGGATAGTCCAGGGCATTCGGCTCGACGAACACGTAGTCGGGCACAAACAAACCGGAATCTTTTCGCCCTGTTTTCGCGGGCGCTTCCAAGAGTGTAGTCGCCATAGGCACAGATCCCTCCCGTGCCTAGTATGGCCCACAGCGCCCTGCTCGCCTCAAGGAGAACGCTGGCTTTTGGCCTGCTCTCGCTACAATCCGCTTTTGAACTCGCGCAACCGCTCCCTCGCTTCCGCCGCCTGGCTGATGGGCACTTGCAGCGTGTACACATGCCCGCCCTTTTTCGTCTCCCTGGACAACAGTCTGACCCGGATGCCTTTCATCTCCAAATAGATGCGACACTCGCTCGCCACCCTGGGGAGCCCGTACGACTCATGAATCGTTACCCACTTGGTCCACATGCCTTCTCACCCTCGTTGCTTCTTCCTCCTTTACTGTAAGCATCAAGAAGGCTATTGGTTCGCCAAAAAAGCAAGATTGCCTATTTTCCCAAAACCGTTTTGGCTCTTGCGGCGTCTAATGTTTAGTAGGAGGGGAAGATTGTGAATCTCGAACAACTTGTCGGGCAAGCCAGGCAAGGGGACGACGAAGCCTTTTACCAGCTGATTTGCCAGCAGCAAAAACAGCTGTACAGCGTGGCTTACGCCTTTTTGCGCAACGAGGCAGACACGCTGGAGGCCATACAGGAGGCCACCTGCCGCTCCTATCTGCGCTTGTCCCGCTTGAAAGAACCCGCGCATTTTCGCACATGGCTGACGCGCATCCTGATTCATGTCTGTCTGGACGAGCTGAAACGCAAAAAACGGTTCGCCTCCGACTGGCATGCCGGAGAGAGCTTCGCTATTCCGATCGGCAGCCAGACGGAGCAGACGGCGGAAAAACTGGTCATTGAGGAAGCATTGGCCAAGCTGACACCGATGTATCGCAGCATCATTCTCATGAAATATTTTGAAGACCTGACCATTCGGGAAATCGCTTCGAGACTCGGCTATCCGGAAGGAACCGTCAAGACTTGGCTGCACAAAGCGTTAGGCGCCTTGCGAAAAGATCTCGGGAAAGGCTGGTGAATCGAACGTTATGGATTTCGATACGGATATGGAAAAAACAAAATCACAGCCGCTCCCTGACATGGAACCGTACATTCGCCGCGGCATCGCGCAAGCCAAAGAGCAAAAACGCATGCACCGACGCAATCGGCTGATACGCCTCTACTCAGGACTTGCGGTGTGCTGCATTCTTTTTGCCTTCGTGCTGTCCGTGCGCCTCTCCCCTGCCGTCGCCGCTTATGTCAGCGAGCTGCCCGGGATGGATAAGATCGTGGAGCTGATCCGCGATGACAGAGGGCTGCAACGCGCCGTGGAGCACAAAATGGTTCAGGATATTGGCACGAAAGCTTCCTTGTCCGGCATCACCTTCACCATTGACCAGGTGCTGACCGACCAGAAGCGCATGCTGCTTTTTTACACACTCAAGCACGAGCATACAGGGCAAAAAGTTGCCTTGCGCGGCGTGAAACTTTTGGACGCATCTGGCAAGGAATGGGAACATGGGGCGAACTGGGGCAGTATGGGAGTAGCAGCAAACGTGGAACATAAAGACCGGATCGATGTTTATGTCCCGGAAGCCAGCGTCATCCCCGAGTCTTTGACAGCCGAGGTGACGTTTGAAATTGATGACGTCAAGCAAGATTCGTCGCTCTCGGTGACGTTCCCGATCGACCGCAGCAAATACAGCGCTTTTGAGAAAAAAGTGTACCCTGTCGACAAGCAAATCACGGTAGACGGACAATCGCTGACCATCGAACAAATTACGGTCTTCCCGACGCAAACAGAGGTGAGCATCCGCTTTGATCCGGCAAACAAAAAGCACATTTTCGGGTTCGATGACTTGAAGCTGGTCGACGAAAAGGGGCAGACGTACGCTTTTTGGGGTAATGGCGTTCCGGTTCGGAACAACGGAGAAAATAGCAAGGTGTTCAATCTGGAAAGCATTTATTTTCTGGAACCGCAGCAGCTGTTTTTGAAAGCAAGCGGGATACGGGCACTTGATCGCGACAAGCTGCAAGTCGTTATTGATGCGAAAAAGCAGACGCTGGTCAAAGCACCTGACGACAAACTCAAGCTGGCCGCGCTGCGACAAGTTGACGATGTGGTCGGGCTCGACCTGGAACTGCGGGTGGAGGAAGAGTCCGATCGCCACCTTTTCACCTATTTTGGCAACGATATTACGGACAATCGGGAAAACAAATATGAGTATGTCCAAGGAACCACCTCGACAATCGCTTCGCCGGATGGGCGAACGCAAAAACACGGATTGCTCTTCAAACGATTGACGAACAAAGGAACTATCGACGATTACTCCCTCATCTTGACAGACTATCCGACACGTCTGCAAGGCGAGATTACGGTACAAGTCAAATGAGCAAGCAAAGGCCCTGCGAAGGATGTGCTTCTTCTGCGGGGCCTTCCTTTTGTGCCATACAATTAATCGACAACTGCCCAATGGTTGGTCGGGCCATGGCCGCCGCCCAATTGCGGAGCCGTTTTGATCGCCTCGAAAATAAAACGGTTCGCCTTTTCTACCGCAACGTGAAGCGGCGTCTTTTTCGCCAGCTCGGCGGTAAGGGCAGCGGAAAAGGTGCAGCCTGTCCCATGAGTATGTCTGGTTGGGATGCGTTCGTGCGACAGCTCCATAAAGTCGCGGCCATCAAACAAAATATCGACGACGGTATCCCCTTCCAGATGACCGCCTTTCATCAACACATTGCGCGCTCCCAGCGCATGAATGACGCGGGCAGCCTCCCGCATCTCTTCCGGGGTATGAATGGACAAGCCTGTCAGGCACTCGGCTTCGGGCAAGTTTGGCGTCACCACTTCGGCGAGCGGGAGCAGCTCTGTTTTCAGAGCGTCAATCGCTTCGTCCAGCAGCAGCTTCGCTCCGCCTTTGGCGATCATCACCGGGTCTACGACGAGCTTTTGCAAGCCTGCGTCGCGAACTTCTGCCGACACCGCACGAATAATCTGGGCGTCAAACAGCATGCCTGTCTTCGCCGCATCGGCGCCGAGATCGCGAAGCACCTCGCGCATTTGCTGCGCCACCGCCTCTGTCGGCAACGGGTATACTCCCGCTACTCCCAACGTATTTTGTGCAGTGACAGCGGTAATCGCGCTCATCCCGTAGACGCCGAGCTGGTGAAACGTTTTCAGATCGGCCTGGATGCCTGCCCCTCCCCCGCTGTCTGATCCTGCTATCGTCAATGCTCTCGCAATCGTACTCATGAATTTCCCTCCTGCTCAACCACCTTTTCTCCTACGAGTATATCATCCGCATGTCCCATTCGGTATACTAAGGAGTGATCACCAACCGCAAAGAAGGGATTTTCTCATGTCTTATCGCTTGTTTTACTGGCTGACCGTCCTGATCCCGACGATTATCATCGGCGGCTTCGAATTTGTCCGCCACGATTTTTTGCTGCCCTACATGTCGATGGAAACGGGAAATGTGTACATCACCTTGATGACACTGGTGCTGTCTTATTTGTTCGCGACGTGGATGTTTCGCACGATCAAGCAAATGAACGCGCGGATCGTGGAAGAACAAGCCCGGCGCGCCGTTTACGAGGAGCGCGAGCGTCTGGCGCGGGAGCTGCACGACGGCATCGCACAATCTTTGTTTTTTCTCAATGTCAAGCTGAAGCAAGGTCATCTGGACGAAGCCCGCGTGGCGGTTTCCGCAATCGACAATCACGTCCGCCAAGCCATTTTCAACTTGCGATCGTTGCCTGAGGAAGGCAGCTTCGACCAGCGGCTGGAAAAATGGCTGACCCAGTGGAGCGCTTTGTCCGGCGTCGATGTCGTCTGGGATTTGCGCGTGAAAGAAAGCTTTTTCACTCCTGCCGAGGAAGTGCAGCTATTCGGAATCATTCAGGAGGCGTTCGCCAATATTCGCAAGCATGCGCAGGCCAAGCATTCCTGGATTCGACTGACCACAGGCGAGCCGCGCAGCTGGCAGCTCGTGATGGAGGACGATGGCGTGGGCATCGCCCAGACCAACCCGGATACGAAAAAATACGGCTTGTCCATGATGCGCGAGCGGGCCAGACAGCTGAACGCCGCGATTGATATTCAAAAACGGGCTGATGGCGGCACGATCATCCGCCTGACCGCTCATGCTGGAGGTTTTTCGCAATGAATGCATACCGTGTCCTGATCGCCGACGACCACCCGATGGCTCGCATGGCGATTCGCTCGCTGCTTGACCCCGATCCTTCGTTTGAAGTAATCGGAGAGGCTGACAATGGCGAGGAAGCTTTCATCCAATGTGGAAAGCTCCAGCCCGACCTGGTGCTGATGGACATCAACATGCCGAAATGGAGCGGTCTGGAAGCAACTCGCGAAGTGAAAAAAGCGTACCCGCACATCAAGGTCGTCATTTTAAGCGTCTCGGACGATGTTGCCGACCTGATTACCGCCATCCAGTTTGGCGCTCAAGGCTACCTTTTGAAAAATTTGGAGCCGGACGACTGGATCAACTACTTGCACGCCTTGCTGGGCGAAGACAGCGAGCTGACGCGTGAGATGGCAACGAGACTGATGTACCGCTTCCGGCAGGAGGAGCACGTGGACGATCTCGTGCCGGATGTGCTCACTCCCCGCGAGCGGGAAATCGTCATGTACGTGGGGGCGGGCAAAACAAACCGGGAAATCAGCGAAGCGTTGATCATCGCTGAAAACACGGTCAAAAACCATCTGAAAAACATTTTGGAAAAGCTGCAACTGGCGAATCGCGTCCAGCTTGCCGCTTACGCCGTCCGCCATCATCTGATCATGAAAAAGTAGTCTCCCATTCGAAAACAGTTGCTTTCCAAGCCAACCACTGTCATCCTTAGAAAGACTTGTTTTACGATACAAGATACCAGAATGGCAGGTGAACCACATGCTCGAAGTCAAAACCTCCAAGCTCAGCAACGGAGAATTAAACAGAGGCGTTTTCGCCCTGCGCGATTTCACAAAAGGCGAATTGCTCCATGAAGCTCCGGTTCTTCCCTATTTGAATGAAGAACATGAGCACATCGAGAAAACGCTCTTGGCTGACTACGCATTTGAATACGGTGCGAACCATACCGCATTGTTACTCGGATACGGCATGTTGTTCAATCATTCCTACACGCCAAACGCCACGTACAGCATCAACTTCGACAACCACACGTTCGATTTCTACGCGTACCGTGACATTCAGGCAGGCGAAGAAATTTTGATCAACTACAACGGCGATGAAGACTGTGACGATCCGCTCTGGTTTTACGAAGAAGAGCAGTCCGGCGAGCAAAAGGAATAGGCAAGCAGCACGACAAGGCAGGTGAGCGCTCACCTGCCTTTTTGCTTTTCGTTTTCAACTGTCTCAACTGACAAAGTCGAGATCAAGCTTGCGCTGCTCGACAATCGTGGTGGCCACGTCTTTTAGCGATTTGCCAAATTCTTTTTCCAACAACAGAAAACGCCTTCACGCATGTAACCCACGCGCTAAAGGCGTCGTTGTCCGATGCTGCTTTAGTTGCTCGGCGCTTCGTAGCTGTAATACACATACGGGTCTTTCGGAGCCTGGACGGGCTGGATGTGCGCTGCCTTCAAGACGAGCATGTCAAATCCGTCTACCTTGCGCAACTCCAGCTTCCCGCGCACTTGAACCCAGCTGTCCTTCGCCCATTTGCTTGCGCTCTCGCTCTCGACCAACACGCCGAAGACGCTGGCGTCGGCCGTGCAGCAAGTGACCGAGAAACGGGCGACGACGAACTGGTTGCTGGCGAACCCCGGCTCTTTGTAGACAAAACCGAGCGTCTCCAGCTCTTTTCCCGCAAAATCCTGGGCGTACAGCTCCAACGTCGTCAGGCCGTCCAGGAATATTTTGTCATTCAGTTTGATGACTGGCTGTTTGTACATCGACGTAGCGATATCGGTGTAAAAGTCACCGAAGCCGCCATTGGAAAAATGATTTTTCAATTCGGCATCGCTCATCCCCGGTTTGATCGGGGTAGATGCAGGGGCTTGCGCTTCCTGCCCGGTGGCTGTCGATGCAGAAGCAGCGGCTTGCCCTTCTTGCCCGGCTGCTGGCGATGCAGAAGCAGCAGCTTGCCCTTCCTCTCCGGCTGCTTGCGATTCAGAAGCAGCAGCTTGCCCTTCCTGCGCGGTTGCTGACGACGCAAGAGCAGCGGCTTGCCCTTCCTGCGCGGCTACTGACGATGCAGGAGCAGCGGCTTGCCCTTCCTCCCCGGGTGCTGACGATGCAGGAGCAACGGCTTGCCCTTCCTCCCCTTGGGATGACGTAGCCTGTTTTGCTTTTTGTGCCTGCTCGCCGCTCGCCACCTCGGACAATTTGCGCACGTCATTGCTCAGCAGAGTCACCCCGCGCTTTTCCGCGATGGCACTTCCCAATATTTTGTCCGGCATGAAAAAGCCCATGAAAATCGGCAACAAAAACAAGCCGTAAATCAGCACCGAGCCCCAGCGCGTACGTGGCACGTGATGCGCGTCTTCGCAGTCACAATCGTATGCGTGGTGCCTGCCAGCCACCAGTTGACGCACGCTTACGAACGTCAAAATCACGAGAATGCCCAAAGTGACATAGCTGAGCATGTGCAGCTTCGGTGCGAGGTAATGCCCCAGCTTATCCGTCCAGATCAGGTAAGACAGCAGCCCGGTGAATCCGGCTAAAATCAGGCTGCGCATCCAGTCGTGCCCGGACCTGTTCGACTTTTGCATACTTTTCCCTCCTCTAAATTGGCATCAACAGCGTAATGACGAGCACCAGTATGGTAATGACAGCAATCAGCTTGAGGACAAAGCCCAAGCGGAACGTCCCGAGCAGCATCAAGGTCGTCTTGAAATCAAGCATCGGACCAAAGACGAGAAAAGCCAAAAGCGAGCTGCTCTGGAATGTCCCGGAGAACGAAGCCGCAATAAAGGCGTCGGCTTCCGAGCAGAGCGAAAACAAATACGCCATGCCCATCATCACCAGATGAGAAGTAAGCGGCGTTTGTCCGACAGCCACCAGCGTGTCACGGCTGATGAACACTTGCAGGATGCTGCTGATCAGCGCTCCAAACAACAAAAATTTCCCCATGTCAAAAAACTCGTCGACGGCGTGGGCAAATGTCGCAGACAGCTTGCCGCGCATCGCTTCTGCATGAGCGGTTTCGTGGCGGATTTCCGCTTCTACCCCATGTCGCAGCGGATTCTTTTTCACAAACAACAGAACGAGAAACCCGGCGATCAGCGCTACGAGAAACCCGGCGATTCCTCTGTAGAGCGCCATGTCCGGCTGCCGCGCAAAGGCAATGTACGTGGAAGACAGCACCACCGGATTGACAATCGGTCCTGCCAATAAAAACACCACGCCCACGGACACGGGCATTCCTTTTTGAATCAGACGGCGAACGACCGGGATAATCGCGCACTCGCACACAGGAAACAAAAAGCCAAGCAGCCCGGCAAACGGCAGCGCAACGAGCGGATGCTTCGGCGTCCAGCGTCTGACTTGCTCCTCGGAGACAAACGTCTGAATGAACGCGGAAAAAAACACGCCGAGCAAAACAAACGGGATCGCTTCCAGCACGATGCTCAGAAAAAACGTTTTGACATCCAGCCAACGGGGAGACCATTCTATGCCCAAACCGGAAAACCAGTTGCCTTCTCCGCCGACCGTAAGCCATACAACTCCAAGTCCAAGTATAAGCGCCCCCACAATCTCAAAGAGAAAATGACGGATTTTAGCAACCACCTGTGATGTCCACTCCTTTTTGCAAATCGTCATCATTCCTAATTAGACACGGATTAGGCACTTTCCTGCTGCTTCCCGTCTTTTTTTCTGAATCATTCCGTTTTATAATAGATACAACCAATTGTGCGGGGTGAAGAACATGGAGCTGGAATATCAGCGTACGACGGATGAAGCAGACGTTTGTGAAATCCAAACCGTGGACGAAGCGAAAGTAAACAGACTGCGGCCGAAAATGAGCGAAACAGAAGGAGTCGCTCCTCTGTTCAAGGCACTGGCTGACGATACCCGGGCAAAAATCATTTACGCCCTGGCTCTGGAAGGCGAACTGTGCGTGTGCGATGTCGCCGCGACGATCAACAGCTCGATCGCCAATACGTCCCACCATCTTCGCCTGCTGCGAAATATGGGGCTGGCCCGTCATCGCAAAGATGGAAAGCTCGTCTACTACGCGCTGGACGACGATCATGTGCGTCATTTGATCATGTGCGGGATTGAGCACGCGTCCGAGTTAAAGCAATCGAAAAAAACAACCCGTAGTTGAACGGAACTTTTGGAAGGTCGTCACGTTTGTGGCGGCCTTTTTTTGTTCGTTTGCGAAAACACATTCAAACGATTGCTTGAATATAAGATTGAATGTGGTATGATTTAGGTAAATTCCCGCTTGAAAGAAGGTTTCACCCATGCACAATTACGAAGTCATCATCATCGGTGGCGGCCAATCCGGCCTCGCGCTTGGTGCTCTGCTCCAGCAACGGAAAGCTCGCTTTGTCATTTTCGAAAAAAACGGGCGCTTGGGAGACAGCTGGCGAAAACGTTATGATTCGCTCGTGCTGTTTACCGCTCGGCAAAACAACGGGCTTCCCGGCCTGCCCTTTCCCGGAGAGCCGCAGACGGTTCCCACCAAAGATGAGGCAGCAGACTACCTGGAACAGTACGCTGCGCATTTCCAGCTGCCTGTGCGCCTGAATACAGCTGTCCAGCGGGTAGAACGTACAGCATCCGGCTTTCTGGTGCAGACAGAAGCAGGAACAGCGCGCGCCAAAAACGTCGTCGTGGCGACAGGCCCTTTTCAAATACCGTACATCCCGCCGATTGTCGAGCGATTGGCCCCCGATGTCGTGTCGCTGCATACGGCGGACTACCAAAACGAGCATTCGTTCCGGGACGGGCCTGTCCTCGTAGTCGGAGCAGGCAACTCCGGTGCGCAGCTTGCTGTGGAACTCGCCAGACATCGCCCTGTGATTTTTTCCAGCGGGCAGACCCGGCTTCATTTGCCTTTGTATGTTTTGGGCAAAACTATTTTTGACTACATGCAACGGTTCGGCTTGCTTGATGCTCCCCGCTCCTCATGGGCTGGAAAGCAATTGATGAAACGACCTGATCCGATCTTTGGCTACCGCGAGGAAATGAAAGCTCTGACGAAAACCGGAGCCTTGCGCCTGACGGAACGCACCGTTCGCATTGCGGATCGCACCGCCTATTTCGCAGGCGGCGAGCAGGCGAGCTTTCCAAACATTTTATGGGCCACCGGATTTCGCCCTGACTATAGCTGGCTTGCGATCCCGGACGTACGCGATCCAAACGGCTGGCCACGGCACGAGCGAGGGGTGACAGAGGTGTCCGGCCTGTATTTTCTCGGGCTTCCCTGGCAGCATTCCCGCGCTTCCGCACTCATGGGCGGCGTAGGCAAAGACGCCCTTTTTCTGGCAGATCGACTCGTTCGCTAAACGATCCTATCGAGGAGGAATCATTATGGGCTTGCATCATCACGATCACGGAGATGGGCATGGGCACGACCACCATCACCACGGAAAAGGCGCCAGCAAAAAAGCGCTGTTCACCTCTTTTCTGATCATCACTGTATTTTTGATCGTCGAGACGATCGGAGGTTTTTTGACCAACAGTCTCGCGCTTTTGTCCGACGCTGGACATATGCTGAGCGATGCCTTGGCACTGCTGCTAAGTCTGGTCGCGCTCCATTTTGCGGCCCGGCCGCCCTCTGCCCAAAAAACATTCGGCATGAAGCGCTTCGAGATTCTCGCCGCTTTGACCAATGGCGTCACGCTCGTCCTGATTTCCCTATTCATCTTTTGGGAAGGATTCCAACGTCTGCTCCAGCCGCCTGAAGTCGCGAGCGGCAAAATGATCATCATCGCTTCCGTCGGCTTGCTCGCCAATATCGCCGCAGCCTTCGTCCTCATGCGCGGCGATTACAAGGACAACGTAAACGTGCGCAGCGCCTACCTGCACGTGCTGGGCGATATGCTCGGCTCCGTAGGGGCAATCCTCGGCGGTGTGCTCATGCTCGCCTTTGGCTGGTACATCGCCGACCCGATTATCAGCATCGTCGTCGCCTTTTTGATCATGCTGAGCGCATGGCGCGTGACGAAGGAGTCGGTCAACATTTTGCTGGAAGGAGCGCCTTCCCGTATCGATACGACAAAAGTAGAAGCGCGGCTCGGACAGCTTGACGGCGTGGTGAAAGTTCACGATTTGCATGTTTGGACCGTCACTTCAGGCTTCGACTCTTTGACGTGCCATCTGATTGTGCAGGACGATTTGCCGAGCTACCCGATTCTCGATGCCGCTTTGGCGCTGTTGCAAAAAGAGTTTGGCATCACCCATGCGACGATCCAAATCGAGAACTCTTCCATCTCGCATGGAGAGTTGCATTGTCAGGGTGGGACGGGGGAGCATTCGCATGATCATGAGCACTCCCATGACCACGGGCATTCGCATAACCAAGAGCATTCGCACGACTCCGAGCACTCGCATGACCACGGGCATTCGCACGACCGCGAGCACTCGCATAACCACGACCATACGCATGACCAAGAGCATTCGCACGACCACGAGCACTCGCATAACCACGGGCATTCGCACGACCACGAGCACTCGCATGACCACGGGCATTCGCATAACCGCAACTAAATCAAACGCCTATGACCACCTGCCACGCTCGCAGCCAGTCGCACGATTATAGCCAGCCGCACAACCACAGGTACCCGCACGATCATCAACACGACACGAGCACTCACACGACCATAACCACCCACACCGCCCCATTCCCCACTAACAAAAAAAGAACCATCTCCCGCTCGTGCGCTAGAGATGGTTCTTCATTTTTATCCGCTCGGATTAGTCTTCCATCGTGGACAGGTCGCCTGTCGGCAAGCCCAGTTCCCACGCCTTCAGGACACGGCGCATAATTTTTCCGGAGCGTGTTTTTGGCAGCTTGTCGCGAAACTCGATTTCACGCGGTGCAGCGTGAGCAGCGAGTCCTTCCTTCACGAACTTGCGGATGTCATCCATCAAGGCTTCGCTTGGCTCGTAACCCGCGCGCAAGGAGATGAACGCCTTGATGATTTCGCCGCGCAGCGGATCAGGCTTGCCGATTACGCCTGCTTCCGCAACAGCCGGATGCTCGACCAGCTTGCTCTCGACCTCAAACGGGCCGACGCGCTCGCCGGAAGTATTGATCACATCGTCAATGCGACCCTGGAACCAGAAGTAGCCTTCCTCGTCCTTGTAGGCGGAGTCGCCAGATACATACCAGCCTGGGATGCTGAAATACTCTTGGTATTTCGCAGGGTTGTTCCAAATTTGTCTCATCATGGACGGCCAGCCGACGCGGATCGCCAGGTTGCCCATCCGGTTTGGCGGCAGCTCGTTGCCCTGATCGTCGATAATCGCCGCGTACACGCCAGGGAAAGGCTTGCCCATGGAGCCTGGCTTGATCGCCATGCTGCGGTAGTTGGAAATCAGCTGTCCGCCTGTTTCCGTCATCCACCAGTTGTCGTGAATACGGTGGTTGAACACGCGCAGTCCCCAATACACGACTTCCGGGTTGAGTGGCTCGCCCACGCTCAAAACGTGGCGCAGACTGGACAGATCGAAGCGCTTCACCACTTCGTCGCCCGCTCCCATCAGCATGCGGAACGCGGTCGGTGCGCTGTACCAGACGGTCACCTTATTTTTTTCGATCGTTTTGTACCAGTCTTCCGGTGTGAAGCGGCCGCCGCGGATCACGTTTGTCACGCCGTTCAGCCACGGTGCGAAAATTCCGTAAGAAGTTCCTGTCACCCAGCCCGGATCAGCTGTACACCAATAAACGTCATCCTCTTGCAGGTCGAGCACCCATTTTCCGGTCTGGTAGTGCTGGATCATCGCGTTGTGGACGTGCAGCACGCCTTTTGGCTTGCCAGTCGATCCGGACGTATAGTGCAAAATCATGCCGTCCTCGCGATCCACCCACTCGATTTCCAGCTCGGAGGATGCTTCTGCCATCGCTTTTTCGAAGCTGACTTGTCCTTCCTTCAGCTCCTCTTTTGCCCCCACGACAATGACGTGCTTCAGTGCTGGCAGCTCGGATACAGGGATGCGCGGCAAGAGAGCCGGCGTCGTCACGATCGCGGTCGCTTCGCTGTTTTCCAGACGGTCGCGCACGGCAGCTTCCATGAACGCCTCGAACAGCGGGCCGACAATCGCGCCCACTTTGAGCGTTCCTAAAACGCTTACATAAAGCTCTGGCGTACGCGGCATGAAGACGAATACGCGGTCGCCTTTTACAATCCCCAGATTGCGCAAAACATTCCCGAATTTATTGGACAATTCGCTCAACTGTGCAAAGGTGTAGGTCTCTTCTCTGGTCAAATCGCTGTACATAAGCGCGATCTTGTCCTTGCGCTCCGTAGAAAGATGGCGGTCAATCGCTTCATACGCCATGTTTACTTTTCCCGTCTCATACCAGGAAAATTGCTTCTCGACTTCCTTCCAGTCAAATTGGGCGTACGTCTCGTCGTAGTTCTCCAGGTTGAATCGGCCTTCTGTCGCCGGAATTTTTTCTACATTCATACTCTCACTCTCCTAAACCCCAAATAGAATTCTTCACTACGCAACATTCATAATATTTCTGCACTTTTCGATAAATTCCTTCTGCCAGAACCTACTTATTCGAAAAGCGAAGAAATCGAGTATAATGACACTACCTTAGAGATAAAGGAGATGGCCGGAAGAGATGCTATGGTTTTTGCTAGTTGCCGCTCTCGCCTTGCTCTTCATAAAAGCGTACCGCAATACATTTGACGTCCATACCAATCATGTGACCATACCGCTCGCTTCGTCGCCGCATTTGCGTGATCCGCAAGATTTCGAACCGCTCAACATTTTGCATTTGTCCGATTTGCACATGGAAAATTTGTCGATTGACCCGATGCGAATCGTCCGCGATTTTTCCGGGCAATCCGTCGATCTGCTCGCGATTACCGGAGATTTGCTGGATCGCCACAAAAACATCCCGAAAGCAGTCGCCTACGTAGAAAAGCTGATGCAATTGCAGCCCGCGCTCGGCACATTCGTCGTTTTTGGCAATCACGACTACGTGCTGTCGCCGCTCAAACTCGCTCAGCTCAAGTCGGAGCTGGAACGGATCGGCTGCCAGGTCCTCGTCAACCAGCACGTCACGGTCGAGCATCACGGTCAACTGCTGCATGTGATCGGCGTCGATGATTTCAGCACACGCCGAAGCCAATTGGAAAAAGCTTTTCAATCCGTTCCGAAAACGGGGGCGCGCCTCGTGCTCACCCATGATCCGAACCTCGTCCTGCAAATGAAAGACTACGCCTACGACTATTTGCTGGCGGGACATTTCCACGGCGGACAAATTCATTGGCCGCGCCCGTACCATCTTGTGAAAATGGGCAAGCTCGTGCGGCTGAATATGGTCAAAGGTCTGCACGAGTTTGACGGGCGCCCTTTCTATATAAGTGAAGGACTCGGCCAGACGGGACTGAACATCCGCCTGCGTTCCCGCCCGGAAATCACGCTGCACACGATGGGTGGCGTCCCCCAGGAACCGTTTGTGGGCACGCCTGTGCAAACCGCAAGCTTGCAGGAAACCGCCGCCACACTCGCCTAGAGTACGGTATAATAGACGTACGCCAGTTGTTTGTGACGGAGGTCGTCTTGTGGAGAAATGGATGAGAGAAATCGAGCAAATCAAGCAAGTGACGAATTTGCCGATCATTTGTGTCAAAGTTTTGGAAGCCGAAATCAGCCAGACTCAACAAGAGTGGGAGCAAAAAGGCTGGGAGCTTGTTTCGCTTGGGTCAGAACACGAGATGGCTTACCTCGTTCTGATTGAATCGACACAGTGGCCCGCTACGTCCCGTTCTTTGTTGAGTCTGTTTTTTTCCCGCACGAAAGAAAACGCGCCTCTGACTCTTCACGAGCAGATTGCCGCGTGGTTGCAATCGTTTGTGACCGGAAGCCGACTGGCTCCGCCTGAGCGTCTTGACCTTGTTTGGCCGTGGAAAGAAGCGCGGCTCTCCTTTTTGCTCGAGCGCAGCCGCACAGAAGGCACGGGCACCTGGGAATCGCTGCAAAGCTGTCTGCACCCCTTTTTCCGGGAGACGACGGCTTACACGCCAGGTTCGTCCAGTCTCGCTTTCTTTCCATTAAGTCATGCTTATTCTGTCCTGTTGCTGCCTGTTTCTATCCTGGAAGGCTCCGAGGAGCAAGCCGATTTGCTGGAATGGGCATCCGGGCTGCACGATCTGATTTCTACGGAGTGGATGGAGCCTGTCCGCATTGTTGTCAGCGCCCCTGTGCATCGCCCTTCCGCTCTGGAAAAAACGGTTTACGGGCAGTTGCTGCTGTCTCGCACTCTCCAGCATTATCGTCCGCACGTCATGGTCGCCGGCGACTGGATGTATCCGCTGGAGCGCTGGGCTGCCTCGCTGCCGAAAGAAACCGCGAAGTCCATTGCCAATGAGCTGGCAAGTCTCATGTCCGTTCCGCAGATCAGTACGGAGCAGCTGGAAACGTTGGAAACGTTGTTTGCCCGCCAGTTGAACGTCAGCGAAACGGCACGTCAGCTCTTTTTGCATCGCAACACGCTGTTGTACAGGCTCGACAAGCTGACGGAACAGACGGGGCTTGATCCGCGGCAGTTTCCCGATGCGGTGCTGCTCCAGCTGTATTTGCTCTTTCGGCAGCATTAACAAAACATTTTGTACATTTCGCCCATAGTCCAACTGTCTAAAAATTGTTACTCTTGCAAAAAGGTTATCCACGCTCTCGCTTTTTCAAAACTATAGGAGGTGCCTTTTCCATGGCAAAAGTGACACTGAACCACATATACAAACGGTACGCCGGAAACGTAACAGCGGTAGACGATTTTCATCTGGAGATTCAAGATCGCGAGTTTCTCGTTCTCGTCGGGCCATCCGGCTGCGGAAAGTCGACAACGTTGCGGATGATTGCCGGGCTGGAGGAAATTTCCGACGGTGACTTGTACATAGGCGATCGTCGCGTCAACGACGTCGCTCCGAAAGATCGGGATATCGCGATGGTTTTCCAGAGCTACGCCCTCTATCCGCACATGAACGTATACGAAAACATGGCGTTTGGCTTGAAACTCCGCAAATTTTCCAAGAGCGATATCGATGCGCGCATTCAGGAAGCGGCCCGGATTCTCGATATTTCGCATTTGCTCGACCGCAAGCCGAAAGCGCTTTCCGGCGGTCAACGGCAGCGTGTCGCGCTCGGTCGCGCCATCGTTCGCGAGCCGCAAGTCTTTTTGATGGACGAACCGTTGTCCAACCTCGACGCCAAGCTGCGCGTCCAGATGCGCACGGAAATCTTGAAGCTGCACCAACGCCTGAATACGACGATCATTTACGTCACCCATGACCAGACAGAAGCGATGACGATGGGCGACCGGATCGTCGTCATGAAAGACGGCTTGATCCAGCAAGTAGCGACGCCGAACGAGATTTACAACCATCCGGTCAATCTGTTCGTCGCAAGCTTCATCGGCTCCCCTGCGATGAACTTCGTCAAAGGACAGCTTTCCGAAAAAGACGGCGCCCTGTACTTCGACGCGGAAAACATCCACGTCCGCTTCCCGGACGACAAGGCGAAAATTTTGCGCGACAAAGGCTATGTAAACAAACCGGCCATCTTTGGCATTCGTCCGGAAGACATCTACAGCGATGCTGCGTTCATGGAAGCCAATCCGTTTGAGAGCACGCTGGAAGCGCAGGTCGAAGTAGTGGAAAACATGGGCTCCGAGCTGTATGTTTACTTCCATAATATCGGGAATACGCAAATGGTGGCCCGCGTAGATTCCCGTGAAGAGCTGAAGCCAAAAATGACGGTCAAGCTCGCCATGGACCTTTCCAAATGTCATCTATTTGACAGCGAGACGGAAGTGGCTGTATTCTAATAGCGAAGTGAAAAGGAATGTCTTTTCCGACATTCCTTTTTCTGTTGTCTTCAAACGTTTCAAACGCTTAGGCGGCGCCTGTATGGCCGCTTGTTTTTCGTGCATGTTGCTCGTTTTTCGCGGCGCTATTATAAAGAGAAAGAGTGGAGAGAACAAATGGCGTACAAAATTGTCTTTTTTGACATCGACGGTACTTTGCTGAACACGGAACACGCCATCCCGCAATCAACGGTGGACGCCGTAAACAGACTGAGGCAAAACGGGATTCGGGTGGCAATTGCCACTGGCCGCTCCCCCTATCACCTGATGCCGATCGCCAAACAGCTTGGCATCGATACATTCATCGGGTTTAACGGCTCTTACGTGGTGAGCGAGCAAAAGGTGATTCACCATACCCCTTTTGCCACTTCGACCTTGGCCGAGCTGGAACAGTTGGCACATGGGCACGAGCACCCTATGGTGTTTTTGAGCCATGAACAATGCTATGCGAATGCAGCCGATCATCCGCACGTGATTGACTCGTTTGATTTCCTGCGCTTGCCGGCCCCGGCACACCATGACCGCTACTGGGAAGTCGCTCCGATCTACCAGGCGTTTCTATACTGCACAGCAGAAGAAGAAGCGGTTTATACCGAAAAATTTGCGCAAGTGTCGTATGTGCGCTGGCACAATCGCGTCCTCGACATTCTGCCAAAAGGCGGTTCGAAAGCGCGTGGCATTGAAGCGATCCTGAAGCATGAAGGACTGACGCCTGCTGATGCTGTCGCATTCGGAGACGGGCTTAACGACAGGGAAATGCTGTCTTACGTCGGAATGGGTGTCGCTATGGGAAATGCGCATGAAGAACTGAAGCCTTTTGCCAATATGGTGACCCGCCACGTAAACGAAGACGGCATCCGGCACGGCTTGTTGCAACTTGGATTGATCAATTAGGAAGGACGTTGAAGAATACATGTCTTGGGAATGGTTTAACATCGTTGGCACTGTAGCGTTCGTGATCAGCGGCGCTATTATTGCCATGGAGGAAGAGTACGACATCTTGGGGGTAATCGTTCTCGGAATGGCAACCGCATTCGGCGGCGGGATCATGCGGAATATTTTGCTCGGAATCCCGCTCACTGCTTTTTGGAATCAAGGCACACTGTTTACGATCGCACTCATATCCATGCTTATCGTCTTTGTTCTGCCGCATAAGTACCTTGGCTTGTGGAATCGCTGGGGAATGTTTTTCGACGCGGTCGGGCTTTCTGCGTTTGCCATTCAAGGTGCGCTTTATGCGACACAAATGAATTATCCGCTTAGCGCCACGATTGTGGCAGCGGTACTGACTGGAATTGGCGGCGGAATTATCCGCGATGTTCTCGCAGGCCGCAAGCCTTTGGTTTTCCAGGAAGAAATCTACGCAGTCTGGGCCATGGCTGCCGGAGTGGCGGTCGGCATGAAGTGGGCATCGACAGTCGGCGAGATGTACACGCTGTTCAGCGTCATTATTGCTTGCCGAATGGTTTCCGTCTATCAAGGCTGGAAGCTTCCGCGCCGCTCGCTTCGTCCGGTGCCCGTTCGCCCTTTTGACAACCGAATGTAAGCTATTTCCTTCATAATCACTCTCTCCGTGTGCACGCTATAGTCATCAGCACTGGAGGGAGTGAGTTTTTTTGCGCGTCTTGCCCCCAATTATCGCCGCCCTAGCCCTGGTTGGTCTGGTCGTCATCCCCTACCGCCATCATCAAAATGCAGAGCAGGAAATGCGCGAACCTCATCCCCGCGTCACTTCCGTCGAGGCGAGCATACCGCGAATCAACTATATCGAGCAGGTCAAGGACATTCGCAGAGATCTGGAAAAGAAAAGCCACATCCAAACGCTGCATCACAACCCGCGTGACCGCAGCCACTACGTCGAGCATGAAGTCGTCGTCCGTTTCTCACCGCGACCGGAGCAGAAAAAAATCGACGAGCTGGTTGCGTCGCTGGATGCCAAAATCAAGCGCGATTTTGAGCAATTTCTGATCATCAAATCCAAAAGCCTGACGACCAAACAACTGATGAAAAAGCTCGCCGAGCACCCTGATTCCGTGTTTGCCGAACCGAACTATTTGCTGCTCCCCAATCGCAAACCGAATGATACGTACTACACCGAATACCAGTGGAATTTGCCTTTAATCGGCATGGAGCAAAGCTGGGATGTGAGCGAAGGCAGCAGCGACGTCATCGTGGCCGTCGTCGATACAGGCGTCGATCTCAAACATCCCGAGTTCGCCGGGAAGCTGGTCGAAGGCTACAACGTGCTCACCGACAACAACAAGCCGGAAGACGACAACGGTCACGGAACACACGTCTCAGGCGTCATCGCAGCCAAGACGAACAACGCCGACGGAATTGCCGGCATGTCGTGGAACAGCAAGCTGATGCCGATTAAAGCAATCGGCGCAGACGGCTCAGGGTCAGCCGTGGATATCGCCCAGGGCATTTACTGGGCTACCGACCACGGGGCCGATGTCATCAACCTCAGCGTCGGCAACTATACCTCTTCCGCCGCTTTGAAAGAAGCATGCCGCTACGCCTTCGAGAAAAATGTCATCCTCGTAGCTGCTTCCGGCAATGACGCGACCAACCAGCCGAGCTACCCGGCTGCTTATGACGAAGTGCTCGCCGTAGCTGCGGTCGATCACCGCAAAGAACGCGCCGATTTCTCCAACTTTGGCGATTACGTGGATGTAGCCGCTCCTGGCGTCGATATTCCCAGCACGTACATTTACAGCGACTACGCTTCGCTCTCCGGCACTTCGATGGCTTGCCCGCATGTCGCTGCGCTCGCCTCACTGGTGCGTTCTGTCCATCCGGATATGAAAAACCGTGATGTGATGGAGCTGATTCGCCAGTCCGCAACAGACCTCGGCGCTCCTGGTCACGACCAGCTTTACGGATACGGGATGATCAACGTCAATCAGACGCTGCGGCAAGCCAAACCAGCAAAACCGGCCCGCGCCGAAACGAAGCAGACGACGGTAGGCGGACTGCTGAACAAGTTTTTCATGCGCCTGCGCTTCGGGTTCGAATAGACAGTCTAACCGATATATACGGAGGGATGGAGTATGAAAGCATGCATCGTGTTTGCCCAGGAAGGAAAAGAGAGCTTTTGCCATGCCATACTCGACCGCGTCACCCAGACGTTGCAGAAGCAAAACATCGCCTATGACGTGCGCGATTTGTATCAAATGAAGTTTCAGCCTGTTTTTCAGGCGGCTGACATGCAAAAAGTGTCGAACGGCACTGCATCTGCTGATGTCATGACTGAACAGGAGCTGATTTCGGAAGCTGACCTGCTCGTGATGATTTACCCTGTCTGGTGGTGGTCGGCTCCCGCCATTCTCAAAGGCTATATCGACCGGGTATTCACCAACGGCTTTGCTTTTCGTTACGAGGCGCACGGCCCTGTCGGCCTGTTGAAAAACAAGCAGGCTATCGTCATTACGACGACGAGGGAATCCGAGCCGGAAATGAAAAAGACAGGCTTCGACGATGTGGTGAAAAAGCAAATCGTCGATGGCAGCTTGTCGATGATCGGCTACGATGTCACTTACCGCAATTTCGCTGCTGTCCCATACGTGGACGACGCTGCCCGCCAAGGCATGCTTGCGGAAGTCGAGGGCATCGTCACGGCGATTCACCAGCCAGTCGGCGTTTGAAAGCAGGGAAAGCACAAAAAAGCACAGGTTTACGCCTGTGCTTTTTCTCTTTCCAATCGTTTTTTCGCTATATAGTCATTTTCGTAATATTGCAGTTCATCGCGCATTTGCTCAAAAACTCTCGACAAGGACAAGGTCAGTTGCTCCAACTCCGGTGTGACCTGCTTGCGGAAGATAATACAGTCCTGGCCTGTGTAAGCATAGCGTCCGTCTTCCTCGTACACTTCGCCTTTTGGATAATAGAAGTAATTGATGCAGGTGTGATATACCTGATACAGCACTTCTTCGGCAAAATCTTCGTTGAACCTTGCCCGGCGCAAAGATACTCCCAGCCTGTCGTACGCATTTTCACAGTAGACGAGCAAGTGGCGCAAATCGGACAGATAGGTTCTGTAGTAAGATTCAAACTCTTCCGGGTCCCCCGATGCAGATACAAGACTAGACAAGGTAACCTGATTGAGATAACGCTCCAGTTCCATGCTTACCTTTTTCAACTTGGTGTACGTCTCTTCGCACAATTGCTTCAGATGAGTCGCTGACATAATGTCCCCCTTGCGTTGAAGAATCTGCCTTTTTTAAGTAAGTATATAGGAAAGATTCTTTACAACACAAGGGTTTCTTTTCTGCAAATCTCGCTAAACCGTTGTCGTTTCGGCAATGGTTTCCTTTTTTTTCCTTGTCTGTAACAAGTATATGCAATAGGCCGAGAACAGACCGAGCAAGATCATGAAGCCCAAAACAACCAGGTCGTGCGTGACGTAGGACAGCCCGTGACCTTTGCTCAAGATTTCTCTGACGCCGTTCAAAAAGTAGGTGAGCGGCAAAGATTTACCAATCGCAGCGACCGCAGTCGGCATTGATGCCAGCGGCCATGTAAAACCGGACAGCATGAACGAAGGAACGGCAATCATCATCGCAACTTGTGTCGCTTGCAGCTGGTCTTTGGAGAAGAAAGAAATCGCGTACCCGATGGCGAGCACGGCCAGGTTAAAGGCGGTTGCGATCAGCATCAAGTCAAGGGTGCTGCCGTAGTACGGAATTTCGAACCCTTTGAGCAGCAGTACGAAGCCCAAAAATACGTTCAAGGTTCCTGCGAGGAAATAAGGCAGCAGCTTGCTTGCCGTGATCGCCCAGAAGCTGTGGGATCTCAGCGTGTCCTGCCACGTTCCTTCTTCCTTCTGTTGCGCTACTGACAGGGCGATGCCGAGGAACAACACCTGTTGAAATACCGTTCCTGTCAAACCGAAAACCATGAAGGACATGTAGCTGAAAGTCGGATTGTACAGCACGCGATAGCGATAGTCGATTCCGGTGAAAAGATTTACCCCTTCTTCGCCCCAACTGCCTTTCGCCTCCATTTTTTTCAGCGTGGCGCCTGCGGACACCGACTTGACGACCGTGCTCGCTGCGCGGACAGCGGTGTTGGAAATCATCATGTTGCTGCCGTCAATGACCGTCAATACTTCGGCTGACCGTCCAGCCTTGACGTTCTTCTCCAGCTCGGCGGGAATGATCAAGGCAATATTGGCCTCGCCCTTGTCAATCAGCCGCATCGCTTCCTCTTCGGTGCCTACGATAGATGTAACCTGAAACGTCTGATCGACCTCAAACGCCCGATACAGCTCGCGGCTCAGCTCTGACTGATCCGCGTCCACCATGACGGTCGGAATGTGCATCACTTTCTTTTCACTGTACAAAAAGCCAAACAGGGTCAAGTAAATGATCGGTACGAGAAAAATGACGTTGCGGATCGTTTTGTTCGCAAACATGTTTTTCCATTCGCTTAAAAAGAGCCGGGAGAAATCACTCACTATGAACAGCTCCTTCGATCTTCCACTCGACCGTCAAACCTGGCCGCAGCTCTGGATCAGCCAGGAACAGCTTCACCTGGAAGGAACGAATGTCGCGATCGCCCAACTCCTGTGTCGCCTTTTTCACCGCAAAATCAGCTGCTGGTGCAATCGTGGCGATTTTCGCTTCCACTTCCCGTTTCAAGGCTGGCACGTACAGTTTGGCCGTATCGCCTGTCTTGATTTGCCCCAGCGTGTATTCGTTCACGTAAAGCTTCACGTAGTTATCGGATTTTGCCTGAATGGTCAAAACGGTAAAGCCTTGTGCAACCAGCTCGCCTTTTTGCACCGCAACAGATTTGACGACTCCGTCCATCGGCGCAACCAGCTTCGTGTTGTTCAAATACGCTTCAATCTCAGCCAAAGCTCCTTTGGCTTGCAGTACACCCGCTTCAGCCGATTTCACGTCCAGCTCTTTCAATCCTACTTGACCGCGTGCGGCTACGGCTTGCTTGTAAGCTGCTTTCGCCTGATCAAGCTGAGCTTGCGCTGCGTCTACTTGCTCGCGGCGTGCCCCTGTGGTAGCCATTTTCAACTGCTCGTCGGCTGCCTTCAGTTCCGCGCTTGCTTTTTCTGCCTGCATTTGCGCTTCCTCGACTTTTACCTGGGGAACGGCTCCCTCTTTCAGCAGTTTGTTCATCCGCTCCAGGTTGGAAGCGGCGATCTGATTGGAGGTTTGGGCTGCCTGCAACTTGGCTTTCAGCTGGGAAATTTCCTCGGCGCGCGCTCCGTTTTTGTTTGCCGCCAGTTGAGCCTGTGCCGAGCTGACGACTGCTTGCGCCTGATCGACCTGAGCGTCACTGGAGCTGTCCGTCAAGGAAACACCTTTTTTCGCTTGATCGAGCTTCACTTGCGCCAGGCGATAGGCTGCTTCCGCCTGTTCCTTTTTCGCCAGCAACTCTTCGCTGTTCAAGGTAGCGACCAGTTGGCCTGCCTTTACTTCATCGCCTTCTTTAAAAGCGATCTGCTCGATCGATCCGCCCATTTTAAAGGAAAGATCGACTTCCGTTCCCTCCACGACGCCTGTTACTTGTGTCGCCTTTTGCCCTGCCAGGCTGCTGCCGCCAGACCCGAGCAAAACCGTTCCCAATACTGCAATTCCGGCTACAAATCCGGCTACCCCGA
Organism: Brevibacillus sp. HD3.3A; assembly: GCF_013284375.2. Classification (NCBI taxonomy): domain Bacteria; kingdom Bacillati; phylum Bacillota; class Bacilli; order Caryophanales; family Paenibacillaceae; genus Brevibacillus; species Brevibacillus sp. HD3.3A. Next base: position 2,220,613 of record NZ_CP085874.1, on the reverse strand, counting down.
TCCATGCACGTTTCTTCATTTTCGATTTCTCCTCTGTCTCTTTATGTGCTTGTTGTTTGTTATTGTTTCGTCTGCAACATGCCCGCCAGGAAGCAGCGTAGCGTATGTTTGTTTTCCGGCGTGTCCAGCGGTTCTTTGCGGTATTGTTTGCGAATGGCGGTAAAACCGACCATGCCGAACAACGCCGAGGCGAGCGTCCCGATTTCCACATCCGCTCGTATATACCCTTGCTCCTGCAATCGGGTCATGTAAGATTCCATCATCGTAAAATATCCCGTCAGCAGCTTGGCGACGGTCAAATCGCGCTGCTCATCTCCCGTAAAGACACTGAGCAGCAGGAAGCACAGCTCGCGGTTTTCGGAAAAGAAGCGAAGATGCTCATCCAACACATTCAGCATGCGATCTTCCAAAGTCAGCTGTTCATTTTGCATCACACTATCGACATGGTAAATCAGCATCTTCACGCCTTTTTCAATCACGTACAAGAAAAGCTCCTCTTTGGTCGAGAAATGGTAGTAAAGCGTTCCTTTCGCCACCTGCGCCATTTCTGCAATCGCGTCCATCGTCGTTTCGCTGTAACCCAATTGGGCGAATGCTGTCAACGCTCCCTGAGCGATTTGATCCTTTTTCGAAGGTGCCATCACTCCCGTCCTCCTTATCGTATTTGAACTGACTGGTCAGTACAAAAATTAGTTTACGAAACGCTCCTAGTTTTGTCAATAGGCCACTTTTCCATTCCGTTGCCAAACTTTTGCCCGGCGCGCAGGCAAGATGTTTCCTGCCCAAACGCAAAAAAGACCGCACGCATGCGGCCTTTCACTTTTCCCTGATGCGCCAATACGTCTCCTGCGTCGTCTGCATCGGAGCAACGCCGAGCTGTTCCTGAAGCTTCGCGACACATTTTTTGTACCAGCGGATCGCCTGAGTCCGGTTGTTTTGTTCATAATAGGCTGTCATCAGCAGCCGATACGCTTCTTCCCAGCAATCGTCCACGCGCAAGATCGCTTCACACCAGCGAATCGCCTGCTCCTGCTGGCCTTGTTCCAGCCTGATTTTTGCCAGCCGCTCCGCCCCGCGCAAAAACAGTGCCTGAACTCGCTCCCGCTCCTCGACGCACCATTCCTCGTAGCGGCACTCCGGCAAATACTCACCGAGGTAGTAACCCAAGCCTTTTTCGAGCAAAAGAGTGGCTTGACGCACGTCCTGCTCGGACAGCCCGAGCGCGACCAGCTTTTCAAATTCCTCTGCATCCAAAAGGTAGCCGGAAGCGAGGTTGAAGCCGTAAGAGCTGCCGTGACGCTGGATAAAAAACGTGTCCGATCGCGCGGCGCGGTCCGGCTCCAACGCTTTGTTCAGCGCATTCAGCGCCACTTTGAAGTCGCGAATCGCCGCTTCCTCGATACTGTCAGGCCACAGCCGATGCATGATTTCCTCGCGAGCCAACAAGTGGTGACGTTTCGTCAGCAAAAGCTGAAACAACAGCTTGGCCGTCCCGCGCTGCCACGCCTTTTCGCTCAGCTCCCGCTCTCCCAGCCAGACGCGAAACGCCCCCAAAGTCTGAATGCGCAGCGTATACCCGGGGTGAAACGTCACGTTTTGCAGCCCGAGGTCGTTCAAAAGCTGTGAGATGTAATCCGGCGATACTTTGCGCCGCTCCGCTTCCAGCAATATCGGCATCAGCTGCTGCACATCATACGGCGTGAGCAAGGTAGGGCGTTGCAGCAAAAAGGCGTATTCTCCCGTCTGCATCAACGACAACGCCTGCGTCACAGCCGGGACAAACAACTCCCAGCGCTTGCTCCGGTATGCCAAAAAGCTGAGCCATAACTGGCAGATCGCCACATGATAGCTGTCGCCGCAATGACTCAACCGCTCGGAACAATCGCGAAACGTTTCCAATGCTTCTGCATCTTTGCCGTATTTGGCGTAGGCTATTCCAATCGCCATTCGCACCAGGCTGCCCAGCCAGTCGTCACGCATCGCTTCTGTCTCCGCAATCCCGCGCTTGCCGTACAAAAGCGCCTGATCAAGCGCCTTTTGACTGGCGTGATACAGCGTCAGACCGAGCAGCGTCTCCGATTTGCCGCGCGTCGACTGCAACTCTTCCATCATATGCAAACCTTTTTCGTACAGCTTGCGAATCTCGTCCGCAGGCAGTCCTTGACTGATTAGAGCGGCATGCGCTTTTCTCACGTAGCCGTTGGCCTCGACGAACGGAGAATGCGCCGCCCGTCCGAGCTGGATCGCCGTCTCTGCGGCCTCGAAGCCCCGCTCCCACTCTCCGTCCAACGCGTAGACAAAAGAAAGCAATAAGGACGTCTCCCGGTACGAGCGCGTCAAGGTCGGGTGTCTAGTCTGCTCCAGCTGCCACTTCGTTTCCAGCAGCTGGATGGACGATTGCAGCCGCCCCGTCCGGAACAACAGCCGCGATTCCAGCTCAACTTCTGTCTGCTGCTCCAGCTCCTGGCTCTTTTCATACCAGGCCGCCGCTTGCCTGGAATCGCCTCTGTTCGTATAAATTTCTGCCAACAGCCTGTACAGCCTCGGCGCCAGTTCGCTTTCCTGCTCCTGCACAGGCAACTGTTCGATCGCGCGCATCAGCAGCGCCTCTGCCTGCACCCCCTGAACGCTGTCCAGATGTACTCTCGCTTTGCCTTCCAGCCCGCGGCATAACCCGATCCTGTCCTGCTTTTGCTCGCAAAACACTAGAAACTGCTCATACGAGGCAAACGCCTTGGCGTACAGACAGCGATACCGCTCCACTTCCCCCTGATAAAACCAGAGCCAATGCTCCTCTGCTTTCACCGAGTCGGGCAATAAAGCCAGCCATTTGTACAAACCGTCCAGCACACCCGCGCTCAAAAACCGCTCAGCAGCCTGGCGAACCCAGGAGCCGAGCAAGTCCCAGCGCTCCAGCAGCCGCAAACGCTCAAAAGCCTGTTCTTCCTCGCCTTTTCGCCGAAACCAGAGGGCTGCCGCCTGATTCACCCGCGTGTAAATGTCCTGATGCGAAGCGAGTTTACCGGATAACAGCCGCTGAAATAACGGATGAAAAAAATAGCGTTCCCGTTCGTCGACATGCAAAAAGAGATTGCTTCGCTTTGCCTCTTGCAGCATCTCCCCTGCTTTTGCCCCTAAAACTTGCCTGCCATCTTCCTCGGTGAACGTTTCAAGCGCTGCTGCCTCCATCAGGAAATGCTGCATGTCTTCTTTCAGCCCGACCCAGACATCCGCTTCCAGCAGGTGCAGCAGGCGGGACAGCTCATGCAAGCTATCCGACAGCTTGAAGCCTCTGGCAATTTTTTCACCGATGGACCGAAGCGCCATGACCCAGCCGCGCGTCACTTCCGCAACTTGCTGCCATTCGTCCTCAGTCAGTGCGATATCATACTGATCCGAATAAAAGGCTTCGCTTTCTTCGATCGTAAACGCCAAATCATCGGTCGTAAGCTCCAGACACTCGCCTCGCGCTGTGAGTAATTCTAAATTTTTCCACACAGGGCGAATGCGTGTCAAAATCGCCAGCTTGACCTTGTGCGGCACATGCTGAACCAGCTCAGACACGAAACGGTCGATTTCGCTGTCGCCAGCCACTCGCTCGTAACGATCGAGCACAATCACAAACTGATCCGGCAGCCGTGCGCATTCCCTGGCAAACCAATCAGCGAAGCGCTTCCCGTTTTCCCCCTGCGCTGCTTTCGCGAAAGCAGCAGCGGACTTCGCTTCCTTTTCCTTTTCCAGCAACTCGCGAAGCGTCTGTCCAAAATCAGGTGCGACCCGCCGGACACTTTCCACCAGACACCACAAAAAGTCAGCTAACGCCGTATCCTCTTCTGCGATGAAATACCAGGAAGCGTTGCGGGACTCATCGTGCAAAAACGTGGCGAACGATGTTGTTTTGCCGTAGCCTGCTCCCGCGTGAATCAGACAGAGCTGCGCATGCGCAAGAAGCCGCAGCTTCCTCGCCAGGGCTGGGCGTCTGAGCACGTATGGCTTTTGCCCGGGGAGAGTAATTTTGGAAATGGGTACCTGGAATTGACTCATGCGTTGCACTCCTTGCCGTTCTCCTACTCTTCCAGACTATTTCCCCATTTCTTGCAAAACTCCTGCCATCGCGCGCCGATCGACAAAAAGCCCACCCGGGCGGCCAGGTGGTCTTCTGTCAGTCAACGAGATTGTAACCTTTGACGCTATAACCGATATCATTGAGCAGCAGTTGAAATTCTTCATTGTTGATTTCCTCGCCGCGCAAGATTCGTTCATGCAAATCGGCAATGCGATCGTAAATCGCCCGGTTGGTGGACACGTACATCAGATTGAACCGGGATTCAGTCTGTAGCCTGCCCCTCATCCGGTCCACTACCCGCTTTTGCAGCGCATCGGTATGTCCGTTGTCGTTGCGGACGATCTTGCCTGGCGTATAAGGGATGGTCGGACGCGGGTTGACCTCGTCTGGCTTTGGCGTATCTACTGGCAACACACCGACGAGCAGGTTGTCTTTGTAAGCCAGCACTTTAATATCGACGACTCCCGGTATTTTTTCCGCATGCCGCTCCAGATACGAGACGAGATGAGGCTCCCGGTTATGGACCATTTTTTGGCTGATCATCGCTGCCGGACCTTTGTCCATCCCTGCGTTGTCATTGCGATAGTTGATGCCATACGATTCGAATTTTGCCTGATTCCCGCCCCGATCTTCGGTGCCTTGTTCTTTGTTTGGCGAACATCCTGTCACCAAGCCCGCGATCAGAAGAGACGCACAGATGCTTACACAAAATCGCTTCAACAAAAAACACCTCCTTGCACATAGTGTGGTGTGCAGGAGGTGTTCTTACTCAGGAAGTGGCTCCCTTAATCAACGGAGACAAATTCCCCTTCATAAGTATCTTTCTTGCCGTCCTTCTCGGCTTTGACCGTAAATTGACGGATGCCGTCTTCAGCGTCGCCAATAAATTCGAACGTGCCATCTGCTTTTACTTCCGCTTCATACGACTCATCGCCGATGACTACAATAACCTCAGATTTCGGGTCCACTTTTCCGGTTACTTGGTACAGACCGATCTGGAAAAGGGAGCTTGTCTTTCCGACAACACTTTCATCGTTGATCAAGACAACCTGATCAGGCTTTTTCTCTTCGCCAGTCGTCGGTTTTGTCGGTTGCGGAGTTTGCGGCTGGCCTGGCTGTGTCGTTTGCTGATCGGCAATGAGCACTGTTTGGGAAGCCGGGTCCCAGTCCACTTTGTAGCTCAGCGCTTCAGCGATAAAGCGAACAGGCACGACCGTGCGCTGGTTGACAATTTGCGCAGGCACATCGAGATTGATGGTTTGTCCATTTTTCTTCGCAATTTTTTGCGTTACAACGAGGCGAATGTTATCGTTGCCTTTATCGATGGTCACGGTTCTTGTTTTTTCATTCCAATCGACTTTGAATCCGAGGGACTCTGCAATGGGACGAATCGGTACAAGTGTACGGCTATCACGGATCACAGGCTTTTGATCCGGGAATACAATCTCTTTTTTATTGTACTCGACTTTGATGGCAGCTTGCGCAGGCGCTGCCGCAGCAGAAAAGGCCGCCATAGGCACCAGGGCAACAGCCAACATGAATGACGTAATTTTTTTCAGCAAAATGTCCACTCCGTTTCCAATAAGATTCACACGATTCTTAATCTACTATAGGATAGCAACCGTTTCAAGGCATTCCTCGAATCAGCCCACCAAGATCGTACTGTTAATTGTAGAAGGAAGGGACTGAATGGACAAGCAGGATAGCGCTGGAAACGGTAAAAAACGACGATATTCCTCTATCTTTTGACCTAATTTCAAATTGTTACAAAAATACAACCATATTCCTCCCAAAACGCGTTACAATGAAGCAAGAAACGACAGTATTTTTTCGAAAGAGGCAATGATGATGAAAAAGTTTATTCCTTTTCTTATCCTCGCATTGATCTTGACCATGATCCCTCCCGGCGGCAGTTCTGCCAATACGACTGCGGTCCAGCTGGGAAGCGATTTGCTGTTTGACCGCTTTCATCAGCTGATTGAGGGGAAAAACGTCGGGCTGATCACGAATCAAACCGGAATCAACAGTCAGGGAGCGAGCACGATCGACCTGTTGCGGCGCGACCGCTCTGTCAAACTCACGGCTCTTTTCGCCCCGGAGTATGGCCTGGACGGCAAAGAGCAGGTCGGCACTCAGGCGAAGAGCTACACCCATCCGGTTTACGGGATTCCTGTCTACAGCTTGTACGGCTCGACTCGCCAGCCGACGCCGGAGATGATGGGGCATTTTGACACTTTGCTCGTCGACTTGCAAGATACAGGCTCCCGAACGTATACGTACATATCGACACTCCACTACGCCATGGCTGCGGCGAAGGAACAAGGCAAACGAATCGTCGTGCTCGATCGCCCGAATCCGCTTGGCGGCACAATCGTAGAGGGACCAGTCCTGGAAAAACCTTATCAATCGTTCATCGGCATCGACGAGCTGCCTCTCGCTCACGGGATGACCATCGGCGAGCTTGCCCTGTTCTTCAACCGCTCGATCGGCGCTGATTTGTATGTCGTTCCGATGGAAGGCTACACGCGCGGCATGACCTACCCCGATACGGGGCTGAAATGGGTGCCAAGCTCCCCGCACCTTCCTGACCTGACGTCCGTCTACGGGTACATGGCTACCGGACTCGGCGAAGGCACACCGGTCAAGCAAGCGGACAACTTCGCCTGGATCGGCGCGGAAGGCATCGATTCCGTCCAGTTCGCCGACTTGTTGAACGGCAGCTTGCTGCCTGGCGTGCTTTTTCTCCCTGAGAAGAAGGAAAACGCTGGCGGCGTGCGCCTGCACATCCACGATTCGCGCGTTTTCAATCCGGTTCGCACGGGTCTGTACGCGCTTGCCTACGCGCGACAGCTTCAGCCGTTTGCGGTTCCACAGAGCACCGAGAAAGAAATCACGATGTTCGATCAAGTCATGGGCACCAGCAAAATCGCCCAATTGCTTGCCCAAGGCAAAAGCCCGCAAGAAATCGTCGCTTCCTATGCAGAAGCGCTGGGCAAATTCGTCGAGCTGCGCAAAAGCTTTTTAATCTATGGGGAGACGCCGTTCGTGCCGTCTGGAGCGATTCATAGTCCGTACGCTGCTCCGCTCCCGGCCAAACCACCTGTTCCACCTGCACCGCCTGCTGGCAAGCCTGGAACCGTTACGCCACCAGCTCCAAGCATTCCAGAGCCTGCCAAGCCACCTGGTACGAACACTCCGGCTCCAAGCACGCCAGAGCCTGCCAAGCCACCTGGTACGAACACTCCGGCTCCAAGCACGCCAGAGCCTGCCAAGCCGCCTGGTACGAACACTCCGGCTCCAAAGCCGCCTGCACCAGCGCAGAAGCCGCCAGCAGTCCCTGCACCAAAGCCTGGCGACAAGATCGCGTATTTGACTTTTGACGATGGCCCTTCTCCGGTAACACCGCAAATTTTGGATACGCTGAAAAAAAATCAGGTCAAAGCTACTTTCTTCATCGTCGGAAGAAATGTGCCCGGCCACGAAGCGATCCTGAAACGAATTGTGGCAGAAGGCCATGCTATCGGTGGTCATACGTACTCGCATGACTACAAGATTGTGTACAAAAGCATGGAAGCCTTTTTTGCCGATCTGGAAAAAGGCAACCAGCTGATCGAAAAAGCAACGGGAGTCAAGCCCGTCCTGTTCCGCTATCCGGGCGGCAGCACCAACACCGTCAGCCTCAAATACCAGGATACGAAACGATACAGCAAGCAAGCGCCTGTCATGAACGCCATTAAAGCCGAAGCGAACAAAAGAGGCTATACGTTCATCGACTGGAATGTGACCAACGGCGACGCCCGCAGCAATAAATATACAGCCCAGCAAGCTCTCGCCAACGTCAAGGCGCAAGTAAAAGCCCAAAAAGAAATTGTCGTGCTCATGCACGATGCGAGCACGAAAACACCTACGGCCCAGGCGCTGCCTGAAGTAATCGCCTTTTTGAAAGCAAAAGGCTACCGCTTTGAAGCAATCCACCCTGACCAGCCGACTGTGTCTCATGTGAAATAGGATACAGGCAAAAAAACCCGCCCGACAGCCGAAACATCCGGTGATCGAGCGGGTTTTTGTTGGGAGGGTGGGTCAGCCCTTGCCCTTGCATCGGGACGGGCTTTTGTTTGTAGCAGCAGACCAGCTCATGCATCGAGTTAGGCTTTTGTTCACAGGGGCGGACTAGCCCTTGCATCGAGCTAGGCTTTTGTTCACAGGGGCGGACTAGCCCTTGCATCGAGCTAGGCTTTTGTTCGCAGCGGCGAACCAGCCATGTATCGAGCCGGGCTTTTGTCCGCAGTAGCGAACCAGCCCCTGTTGTCCCCCAAACGACTTACGAAGTCGGCAGCGTGTCGTAGCGCAGACGCAGTTCACGCTTTAATATTTTCCCGCTCGGGTTGCGCGGGAGCGTGTCCGTGATAAAGACATACTTCGGCGCCTTGAACGAGGCGAGGCGCTCTTTGCAAAAGGCGAGCATTTCTTCTTCCGACACAGTCTCGCCTGCCTTTGGCACCACGACTGCCGCCACAGCCTCGATCCAGTACGGATGGGGAATGCCGATTACAGCTACTTCCGATACTTTCGGGTGCTGGTAGATCAGCTCCTCGACTTCCCTGCTCGCTACGTTTTCCCCGCCTGATTTGATCATGTCCTTTTTCCGGTCGACGACAGTAATATAGCCTTCTTCATCCATAATCCCCAAGTCGCCGCTGTGGAACCAGCCGCCGAGAAAAGCTGCCTGCGTCTTTTCTTCGTCGCGGAAATAACCGATCATCGCATGGCTCGTTCGATGAACAATCTCACCAACGCAGCCCCTGGGCACCTCGACGCCATCGTCATCGACAATTTTTGTCTCTACATTGAGCGCAGGTTTGCCAGCCGATCCGGCTTTGCGAATCTGGTCCTTCGGCTGCAATACCGTCGCCAGTGGAGCTACTTCGGTCTGTCCGTAGAAGTTGTAAAATTGCGCATTGGGCAGACGCGTTCCCAGCTCCTTCAACACTTCTACAGGCATGATCGCCGCGCCGTAGTAACATTTTTGCAGCGAAGACAAGTTCCGCGACGAAAACTCGGGAGAGCGGAGCAAGGCAATCCAAACAGTCGGCGGGCAAAAAAGCTGTGTCGCCTGGTGGCTCTCTACGACCTGAAGCATCAAGCCTGGCGTCGCTTGCTCCAAAATAATGCCGGTGCCACCCAGATATACATACGGCCCGAGGAAGCAGTGCAGCTGCGCGCTATGGAACAAAGGAAGCGCGTGCACAGCTACATCATCGTGCGACATGTTTCCTTCTATAATCGTGCTGACGTATTCCGAAAGAATGCTGCTGTGCGTCAGCATGACTCCTTTTGGCCTCGATTCCGTGCCGCTCGTGTACAAAATGTGGGCGACATCCTCGTCGGCCAGCTCCAGCTCCGGCTCTTCCGTGCTGGCGCCCTCAATCAGCGGGCGAAACGGCACCCACTCTCCTTCCTGCACCGCTGGCCTGGAGATCAGCGACAAAAGCTTGGGCGATAAGTTTGCCGATTCGAGCGCTTCCTTGGCGACCGTGAGAAATTCCGGAGCCACAAAGCAGGCGCTCACCTCTGCATGTCCGAAAATAAAAGCCACATCGCTTGTATGCAGCATGAAGTTGATCGGCACCATAATCAGCCCCGCTTTGGCCAGCGCAAAGTTGAGGATGACAAAGTCCATGGAGTTTCTGGACAGAACCGCCACTCGCTCCCCTTTTTGCAATCCTTTGGCGAGGAAGGTGTGCGCAGCCTGATTGACAAGTTGATCCAACTCCGTGTATGTAAGTACCTCTTCCTCAAATTGCAAGGCAATCTTCTCGGGGTAGCGCAGCCTGCTTCGTCGCAAAATATCGCCAAGCGTATTTCTTCTTACTCGTTGGGCTTCCATCATCACAAACCCTCCCTCACCGTATTCCCCCTTATTATATCTCAATTTTCTGTGTTATGTTTATTTTCTGACTTTTAATAGCAAAAAAAGACGGCAGCTCCCTCTGCATTATTGAAGCTGCCGCAGGCCCCAAGAAACATTCGAGTCCTTGTGTACAGCATATCTTAAAACGGGCCGCTCTTCGATATTGGTTCTTCTGGATTTTGAGGAAAAAAACGGTGTGTGCTGGAATGGGCAGCTTCGGCGTCGGAGCACACGCTTGCATTTTGCTGATATAAAAAAGACCTCTTTAAACGAAAGAGATCTTCGTGTCCTATTCGGGTAATGAAAACACGGTGGCGGAGGGAGCAGGATTCGAACCCGCGTGAGCTTGCACTCTAACGGTTTTCAAGACCGCCCCGTTATGACCACTTCGGTATCCCTCCGCATCAATAGCTGGTTTAACTATAGCACAGCTGCAAGACCGCTTGCAAGCGTCGGCAGAAGCGAACCTACCGCTTTACCGCTTGACGACGACGAGCTTCAACTCGCTCAGTTCCTCGACGGCGCACGCGACACCTTCCCGTCCCAGCCCGCTCTCCTTCACGCCGCCAAACGGCATATGATCCACCCGGAACGTCGGGATGTCATTGATGATAACCCCGCCCACTCTAAGCTCGTCCGCCGCTTCCAACGCCAGTGACAAATTGTTCGTGTAAACCCCCGCCTGCAAGCCGTACCGCGAATCATTGACCAGCCTGATCGCCTGCTGGACCGACTGTACCGGATTGATCATGACGACAGGCCCGAATACTTCCTCGCGGGCAATCTTTGCCTCCCGCGGCACATGCGTCAGGACGGTCGGCAAAAGCATCCGCCCCATCAGTTCGCCGCCGCAGGCGAGCTTCGCCCCTTGGTCGAGCGCTTCCCCGATCCAGGCAAGCACGCGCTCTGTCTGCTTCGGATGGACCATGGCGGAAAAGTCTGCTTCTTCTTCTAGCGAATCTCCCCCGCGCAACGCCACCGTCTGTTCCACAAAGCGGCGGACAAATTCGTCATAGATGTCCGTCACGACATAAATTCGTTGCACAGACACACACACTTGACCAGAATAAGCAAAAGCCCCGAACAAGCAGCGCAAAACGACCTCGTCCAGCGGCGTATCGCGGTCGACGATGACCGCAGAATTGGCGCCCAGCTCCAAGATTACTTTTTTCAAGCCCGCCCGATTGCGCACCTCGACGCCCACTTCAGGGCTTCCGGAAAAGGTCACGGCGCGAACTCGCGGGTCGGTAACCAGCTTGTGGCCCACGACCTCTGCGCTGCCTGTGACGACGTTTAACGCTCCTGCCGGGAGTCCAGCCTGCTCTGCCAGCTCAGCGAGAAAAAGCGCACTGATCGGGGTCTGCGAAGCTGGCTTCAATACGACTGTATTGCCAGCAGCGAGCGCAGGCCCGACCTTGTGCGCTATCGAATTGAACGGAAAAGGAAACGGCGTGATCGCGCCCACGACTCCCAGAGGCTCGCGCACCGTGTAAGCGAGACGGCCTTCGCCACCGATAGCAGCGTCCAGTGGAATCGTTTCCCCGTGCAGCCGCTTGGCTTCTTCCGCTGCAAACCTGTACGTCTGCACCGTGCGGATGATTTCGCCGCGCGCTGTCCGAATCGGTTTTCCCGCTTCCAGCGCGACGATCCGGGCAGCTTCCTCCATTCGCTCATCCAACAGGATGGCGATTTTCTCCAGAATGGCTGCTCGCTGGTAAGCTGGCATGCGGCGCATGGGGGTTGTAGCTTCTTCGGCCGCTGCAATCGCCCGCTCTACTGCCACAGCATCCGCCTGGGGAATGTGTGCGATCACCTGACCTGTACAAGGCGAATACAACGGGGCATGGTCTGCCATAGGTATCCACTTTCCCCCGATAAAACACGCTCTTCTCATCGCCGTCTCCTCCGTCCCTGACACGATTGGATCTCTCAAAGCCTCTCCCAATCATTCTCCAGAGCAGACGGCGCTTCCTTGTCCTGCGCTCAAACTTTTTCCTTTTTTTCACAATTACCATCTCAAGTAGCTTAAAAGCGCCCTAGAAAAAGACGCTGCGGCTTCCTTACTGCGCTGGCCCTTCGGCTACCCCGCACCAGTCGAGCAGAGTCAAAGCAAAAATTTCCGCGCAGCGGAAGACGTCATCCAAAACGATGTACTCGTCCCGATAGTGCGCTACTTGTGTAACACCAGGCCCCACGACGATAGCAGGCGTATCGGCCAAAGCCGTCAACAAGCCGCCGTCTGTTCCCCACGGAGATGCTTCCACAATGGCACGCTCGCCCGTCACGGCCGCAAACTTGTCCTGCAAAATGTCCATGAGCGGATGATCCTGTGCGACATCCCCTGGCACCCAGCGCGCGCCGTACCATTCCAGCTCGACTGGCTGCTCCGCAAACCACGGATCGACTTCTGCCAGACGCTGCAAAGCCGCTTCCATTTCTGCCTTGGCATCCTCCATCTGCTCGCCGGGCGCGACTCCCATCCTGCCTTCCAGCTTGACGAGATCCGCGACAGACGACGGCCATTTTCCGCCTTCGATGACCCCGATGTTGATCGGGATCGGAATCGGCAGCTTGGCGTACAGCGGATCATCGAGACGGTCGTTGCGCTCTTTTTCCAGACGGCCAATCGCCTGCACGACGAGCATGCTCTTTTCGATGGCACTGACTCCTTCGTAGCGGGTGCCGCCATGGGCAGAGCGTCCCTTGACCGTCAGACGGAACCACATCGAGCCTTGCTGTTTCGGAAAAATTTTCATGTTGGTCGGCTCAGGGATCAGCGCAGCATCTGCCTTGTAGCCGCGCAGGATGGTGGCAAGCGTTCCGGCTCCGCCGCTTTCTTCCTCCACCACGCTTTGGAAAATGACGTCTCCCTTCAGGCTGACACCGAGCTTTTGCAGGACGGAAATAGCCAAGAGCGACGATAGGTTTCCACCCTTCATGTCGGTTGCGCCCCTGCCGTACAGTTTGCCGTCCTCCACTTTTCCGCTGAACGGATCATCGCTCCACTGGGCGTAATCGCCAGCGGGAACGACATCGACGTGCCCGTTCAAAATGAGCGAGCGGCCTTTCCCCGCGCCTTTCCAGACGCCGACGACGTTCGGACTGCCTTCAAACGTTTGCCGGGGGGAGACGAAGTATGGATGCGAAACCAGCTCTTCCCCTTCCATGACCCACAAGTCGACACTCAGGCCCATCTTCGCCAAATGATCGGCGATGCTTTTCTGAATCGCTTCCTCTGCTCCTTGCACGCTCGGGCTTTGCACCCACTCTTGCAGCAGCTTGACAGAAGCTTCCCGATCCTTTTCCAACTGCTCTCGTATCAGCGCTTGCCAGTTAGTCATGTTCTTCCTCCGTTTCTTGGGTTCGTCCTTTGCCTTTTGTCTTTTGCTTATTGTCTAGCGGAATACGCCTACTTCGCCCTCTATCTTCAGTTCCGCTTCGGTGGCCCCGATGACATCCGCCACACTGTACGGATACATGACCTCGCGCAAATACAAGCCATCTGGCGTAACTTCCATGACAGCCATGTCCGTGATGATCCAGTCTGCCGCCTGGGTGGCAGTGAGCGGAAGCGAGCATTCGCGGACGATTTTGGAACGGCCGTTTTTATCGAGATGCGTCGTCACGACCATCACTTTTTTCGCTTTCTGGGCCAGCTCCATCGCCCCGCCCATACCCGGCACGCGCTTGCCTGGCACAATCCAGTTGGCAATATCCCCGTTTTGGCTGACCTCCAGCACTCCGAGGATGGTCATATCCAACAGGCCGCGACGGATGATCGCAAATGCCGTTGCGCTATCGAAAAAGGACGCCCCTGTCGCCAATGTGACGGGAAAGCCGCCTGCATTGCACAGCATCGCGTTTTCTTCCCCTTTGGCCGGACTTGGCCCGGTTCCGAGGATGCCGTTCTCGGCGTGGAACATCACCCGTTTGTCCACGGGAATGAAATCGGCCACCAGCGTAGGGATGCCGATTCCCAAGTTGATAATCATTCCATCCTCGACTTCCAGGGCCGCCCTGCGTGCGATTCGCTCACGGTAGCTCTCGGTCTCTTTTACTTCTCCCACGCCCATTGCCAGTTCACCCCTTCACTTTGCACGATGTAATTGACGAACACGCCCGGCGTCACGATTTCTTCCGGGTTCAGCTCGCCAACCTCGACGATCTCGTCCGCTTCGACAATGGTGATGTCTCCTGCCATCGCCACAAGCGGATTGAAGTTGCGCGCGCTCGTATCGTAAACCAGATTGCCGAAGCGATCCGCTTTTTTGGCATGGACGATCGCCACTTCCGCTGTCAAAGGCGTCTCCAGCAAAAATTCCTTGCCATCGAGCACGACCTTTTGCTTGCCTTTTTCTGCAATCGTGCCGATGCCAACGTCGGACAAAATGCCTCCCAAACCGACGCCGCCTGCCCGTACACGCTCCGCGAGAATGCCTTGAGGGCAAAACTCGACCTCAAGCTCTCCGGCCGTCATTTGCGCCCCTGCGTTCGGATTGGAGCCGATGTGGGACGCGATGACTTTTTTGACCCGCTTTTCCGTCACGAGCTTGCCGATCCCGATGTGTGGAAACGCGGTATCGTTGCTGATCAGCGTCAAATCGCGCACACCCAAATCCAAAATGCCCTGGATCAGTGTGGGCGGATTGCCCACACCTCCAAAGCCTCCTGCCAGAAGCGTCATCCCGTCGCGAAAATGGGACAGCGCCTCCTGCATGGTCACTACTTTATCAAAACGGTTCGTCATCGATAGCCCCTCCACTCTAGTTGATCAGCGCCTTGTCTTTCAGCTCCTGCGATACGCTGACAATCGCCTCTTTCAGGAGGCCGATCAGTTCGTCGATCTCTGCTTTTGTAATCGTCAGTGGAGGAGAGACAATGATGGAGTCACCTGCCACCCCGTCGATTCCACCCATGGCCGGATAAATGAGCAGCCCTTTTTCGAACGCTTTTGCAATTACCTTGCTTGCCACCCCTTGGGAGAGCGGGAACGGTTCTTTTGTTTGCTTGTCTTTGACAAATTCCAGACCGCACAGCAATCCCAGACCGCGCGCCTCGCCGATCAGCGGCAGTTCATCCGCCAACTCCTGCAGACGTGCCAGCAAGTAAGCGCCTTGCTCGGCTGCTTTGTCAAACAACTGATTTTTTTCGACATATCGCAAAACAGCCAGGGAGACAGCGGCGGACTGCGGATTGGCACTGTACGTGTGTCCAGCCATGATCAGACCGCTTCCTTGGCTAATCGTCTCGATGATCTCATCCGACACCATTGTGGCGGCCATCGGCGTATAGCCTGCGCTCATGCCTTTGCCCAAAGTCATCAGGTCAGGCACGACGCCCCAGTGATCGATCCCGAACGCTTTCCCTGTGCGCCCTACTCCCGTCATCACTTCGTCGGCGATGAACAGCACTTCATACTTGTCGCAAATTTCCCGAATGCGCTGGAAGTAGCCATCTGGCGGCACGACTGCACCGCCGGATGCGCCAATGACTGGCTCAGCGATGAAGGCCGCGACTTGTTCCGCACCGATTCGCAAAATGGCGCGTTCCAGCTCGTTCGCACATTCCAAGGCGTATGTCTCAAGCGACATTCCTTCAGGTCTGCGGTACGGATACGGGCCAGTGATCGTCGGATAGTCCTCCAAAAGCGGGGCAAAACGTTTGCGGCGCAATACGTGACCCGACATGGACAGCGCGCCCATCGTGATGCCGTGATAGCTCATCCAGCGGGAAATGATCCGGTTTTTCGTCGGCTTGCCTTTTTCCTGCCAGTATTGGATCGCGATCTTTTGCGCTGTTTCCGTCGCTTCCGAGCCGCTGCTGACGAAAAACGTCCAGTTCAGCGAACCAGGCGCCCACTCAGCCAGCTTGGCTCCCAGCTCCTCTACGGCATCGCTGCTGAAATGCGAGCGGTACGCAAAAGATACTTCTTTTGCCTGCTGATACATCGCGTCGGCTATTTCCTCCACGCCGTGACCGATGCTCGCCGTGACAGCGCCACCGCAGCCATCGATATAGCGCTTGCCGTCTTTATCGTATAAATAAATGCCTTTTCCATGAGAAATGAACGGATATGTCTTGCCCAGTTCCGGTTTAATTACATAGCTTCTGCTCATAATCGTCGCCACCTCGCTTATTCTCTACCTCTATCCTAGCTGACCAGCCCGTTTCATCCATCCGACGCGCTGGCAAAAAAAACGTGGCAAAGAGACAAAATCTTTTGTACATTTTGTATAAAGAACTTCGCAACACGGAGGTGTACCTCATGACAATTACGATCAGAGAGGCTCTGCAACTGCCCGACATGGTTCAGACGCGTCTGATCGCAGGTGCTGGCGGGCTGGACAATCCGATCCGCTGGGTGACGATCGTGGAAGTGCTGGAGGATGCCAGCCGTCTGCAAGAAGGGGAATTTTTGATTACAACCGGATTTGGGCTGATGGAAAATGTCGAGCGGCTCAGTTCATTCATCCCGATGTTAGCCAGGCAAAAGCTCAGCGGAGTCGCTATTCATACCGGATTTTACATGCGGGAAATTCCCGAAAGCTTTCTCGAACTGGCGGACCGCCATCAGTTGCCGCTCATCGAAATCCCGACCGAAATCAACTTCTCGACGATTACCAAAGCGATTTTGCAGCCGATCGTCAATCGGCAGTTTGAGACACTGGCCTACTCGCAAGCCATTCACAACCGGATGATTGAAGCAGCCCTGTCCAAAGGCGGGCTGCCAGCGATCGCAGGCGAGCTTGCTGAGCTTACGGGCGGTGCGGTGACGCTTCTCGACGCCCTCGGGTTTGAAGTGACCCAGCACGGCTGCAAGGCGGAGCCGTACACGGAAGAAGGCAAGGAGCATGTGCATTCGGTGCCGATCCGGGCAAGTCGCGAGCATTTTGGCACACTCAGCCTGAGCAAGCCGCGGGAATCGTGGAAAGAGCTTGACGACGTAGCGCTCCAGCACGCAGCCACCTTGTGTGCGCTGGAATATGTAAAAGAACGCGCTGTTTCAGCGACGGAGTGGCGGTTGAAAGGGGATTTCGTCGAGGAGCTGCTGAACGGAAAGCCAATGAGTCCGCAAGACCTGGAAAGCCGCTGTCGCATGCTCGGCTATCCGCTCTCCGGCAAGCACCTCGTGGTCGCGGTCAAAGTCGAGACGGTCGAGCACAACAGGCTCGCGGAGCTGCATCAAAGCGTCATTACCCTAATGCGCAGACTGTGCGACCGCCATCAACGTTCGTACCTTTTGCGGGAGCGCCCGCACTGTCTTTTGTTCATTTTGCCCGACGACCGGACGAGCTTGCAGTTGCTCGAACAATTTGCAGCCAGGTGGGAAGGGCTGCACTCTGCCACCACCCTGCAAGTGGCGATCAGCAATCCCCGCGATTTGCTGACAAATGTTTCCTCGGCCGCAGAAGAAGCGATGTTCGCGCTGCAAGCGTATCCTTTGCTCGCTACCGCTCCCGATTTGCTGCGTTACCGGGACATGCAGGGCTATCAGTTTCTGTTTCCTTACCACCGGGACGAGCACAGCATGACGGCATTGTGGAAGCCGATTCTGGAACCGCTGATCCGCTACGACAGCAAGTACAATCAACAGCTGCTCGAAACATTGGAAGTGTACCTGGCCCAAAACGGAAACGGCCTGCAAACCTCCCAAGCGTTATATATTCATCGGCATACGCTGAAATACCGCTTGACCCAGATTGAAGAAAAAACAGGCTACCGCCTGGAGGACGCGCATCAGCGCTGGCAGCTTCAGCTGGCACTTATGGCCCGCCGACTGCAACAGCAGCTTTCCTCACAAGAGTAGCCTTATTCATCGCGCGTGGGCCGAAGTGGCTTCACCCAGATGTTCATGTCTTCGAATCCGGAAAAAATCGTACAGTTGTTGATCAGCCGCCCCCGGTATTCGTAGCCCATTTTGGCGGCTGTTACGTTCATGCCCGCCGATTGGGCCCGCGTCAACGTGTACAAATAGTAAATCCCTGCTTCCTCCATCTTGTGTTCCAACGCGTGGAACAACGGCTGGAGGAGCCCTTTTCCGGCGTGATCCGGATGAGTGGCACAATCGGTCATCTCTGCCGATCCCATGCGCTCTGACACCTCCGCAGACGCCGCACAGGCGATTTGCCCGTCCCGCTCGACCACGAAGTACACCGTGCCCTCCTGCATCGTTTTTTGAATGTACGCGGGATCATCCATCGGCGTAGGATACGTCGCGAAAACGAGGCCGTACAGCTTCGCCAGCTCCTCTGCGTCCGCTTCTGTTGCCGGGCGCATGCGATATCCTTCCGGGAGCGGCTTTTCTTCGCCTGGTCCCGCTTTCGCAAGACTCAGCGCCAAAATTTCCTCGGCCAGCTCGGGAGCAGCAGATGTCGCCCGATCCTCCGTGAGATAAGCCGTGAGCATGTAAGCGTTTTGCCCCTGGAAAAAACCGTCGATGATTCCCTCCTGGCGATATCCCCGCGCAAGCCATTCCCCAACGTCCTGCTTTTTTCCGTAGACGATCAGCTTGCTCGCCGCAGACTTTGTTCCAACCTGCTTGAGCAGTTCGTCATACTCGCTGATGCGCGTCCGATCGTACTCATGCAGTTTGACCCTGCGATTTTGCTGATCGTCCACCAAATCACCCGTAGCGAGCATTTCCTCGATCTGTATCATGAAGCCTTCCCTCCCCTGTTTGCCTTGTGACTCCATTGTAGCAAAATGAACCTTCCCGTCATCTGCCAATCTGTATAAAAAGTGGGCTGCCAAGCACAAATCTCAGGCGGGTAGGCATTCGATGAGCGCCATTTTCCCTATACGTTCATAAGATGAAGGAGTTGCTCCATCTGGGAAGGAGGGGGTATTCATGAGCTGCAGCAGCGGAAACAACGATTTCGCCCTTGTTTTGGTTTTGTTCGTTCTTCTCGTGATTGTTCTCGTCGCCATCTCATAGGTACTCGTATGTGCCCCTCTTGATAGGCAGTATCGAGGGGCCACTTACATATGCATGTAATAAGCTATGTAACGTCTGAGAAGGGAGGAAGCCCCCGTGTCCACACTTGTGTTCGCGCATCGCGGCGCTTCCGGCCTGCATCCGGAAAACACGATGGAAGCGTTCCACGCTGCTGTCCGCAAGCGCGCGGACGGAATCGAGCTGGACGTTCAGCTAAGCCGCGACGACAAGCTCGTCGTCATTCACGACCATCGACTCGAACGGACCACGAACGGCTCCGGTCTGGTGCGCGGCTACACGATGCGCGAGCTTCGTCAGCTGCGCGCCGACAAGGACAGCTCCATGCGTGTTCCCAAAGCCCGGATTCCAGTCCTGCGCGAGGTATTTCAAACCTTTTCCGATACATCGTTGCACTTCATCATCGAGTTGAAAAATTTCTTTTTGGCCCAGCCCCAGCTTGAGGAAAAGGTCATCGAGCTGATCAGGCGCTACCAGCTCACAGAGCGGACGATCATCTCCACCTTCAACTTCGACAGCTTGCTGCGCATCAAAGAACTGGACCCTGCCCAGACAACCGGACTGCTCTATGTCGGCCCGATTGCAAAACCGTGGGCAGTCGCCAGCCAGTATCGCTGCGAGCAGCTGCATGTGCCGTACGATCAGCTGACACCCGAGCTGGTGCGGCAAGCCAAGCAGCGCAATCTGACCGTCTACGGCTGGACAGTGAACAGCAGTCGGCAAATCCAGAATGCCATCGAATACGGCGTGGACGGAATCATTACGAATTACCCTGGCCGCGCAAGAAAAATCATCGAGGCGGATGCGTAACGTCAAAAAGGGAGCCATTTTCCGGCTCCCTTTTTTTATGCAGTTGCTCGAGCCGTTTGAGCGGCTTTTCAGGCGCGTGGAACATAAAACTTCCCTTGCCAGCTGTTTCTGTTTTGCAACTCGGCATGGATGCCGTTGAGCACTTCCCACTTTTTGCGGCTCCACATCGGCCCGATCAACAAGTCTTTTGGCCCGTCTCCGGTGACCCGGTGCACGATCATCTCGGGCGGTAAAATTTCCAGCGTATCTACGACAAGCTTGATGTACTCTTCCAGGGAAAGAAACTCAAGCAGCCCTGCCTCGTACTGTTTGACCATCGGCGTCTTGCGCAAAAGGTGCAGCAGGTGAATTTTGATCCCCTGCACATCCAGGTGGGCAACCGCATCGGCCGTCTGCATCATCTGCTCGTGCGTTTCGCCTGGCAACCCGTAAATGATGTGGGAACAGACGCGAATATTGTGCTTGCGCAGTCTTTCCACCGCATCGACATAGCAGGCGTAGTCGTGCGCCCGGTTGATGAGCTGTGCCGTATGCTCGTGAACCGTTTGCAGCCCAAGCTCGACCCACAAGTACGTCCGCTCGTTCAGCTCGGCCAAATATTCGACGACATCGTCCGGGAGGCAGTCGGGACGCGTGGCGACGGACAAGCCGACTACGCCTTCCTGCCTAAGAATGACTTCGTACATCTCGCGCAGCTCGTGAACAGGCGCGTACGTGTTCGTGTACGCTTGGAAAAAGCCGAGGTATTTTGCCTGCGGCCACTTTTCGTGCATCCGGCCTTTTACGTCGTGAAACTGCCGCTCCAGGTCCATCCGCCGATCGCCAGCGAAATCCCCCGAGCCACGAGCGCTGCAAAACGTACAGCCGCCTGTCGCCACCTTGCCATCCCGGTTCGGGCAGCTGAAGCCCCCGTCCAGCGGCACCTTGAAAATCTTTTCGTGAAACGTCGAGCGCAAATGATAGTTCCATGTATGGTACCGCTTATCTCCCCAAAACACGGGAGTAGTTTGTTCGCATTGTTGTGATTGTGGTGCCAGCTTCATCACCGCTTTTCCTCCTCGTGGCACAGCCAAAAGCCCTGTGCCCTGCTCCCACGGCTCTTGCTCTCATACGCGTGATCGCGTCATTATACCAGATCAGCGCCCTTTTTCGCTACTTTCCCATAAGGAAACCACAGGTCCGATGTCCCTGTGGTTTGTTTGACAATCCTATTGCTGGATCTCCTCGATGCGAATGGCGCGCGTGTGGGACGTATGGCTCCACACTTGATTTTTCTTGGTGAAAAACGCGTAAAACATGATCGGAAGCCAGGTCAGGAAAAAGAACGGCAACAACAGCAGTCCCAAATATCCTTTGAGCGGCACCTTTTCCAGATAGAGCGCCAGCACTGGCAGCAAATAAAACACAGCGGTAGAGCCGTACACCAGCCAAGTTGGCAGGATCGTCGCAGCCGGCGTCAGAGCCGCAATGTCAAAAAATCTGCCCAGGAACAGCAAGGACATCATGGTCACCATCAACACGTACATCGGCTGGAACAGGTAGAACGCTGCGTCGAGCATTCCCAGCTTTCTCGACTTCAAGCCATTCTTCAGTACGCTTCCGATGTAACGCCCTGCTACATCATAGTGACCTTGCATCCAGCGCAAACGTTGGCGCATGGAAGCTTTCAAATCAATCGGTTTTTCATCCCATACCTTCGTGTCGTGAGCCCAGGTTGGATAAATGCCGCGTTCAATACAGCGGGTAGCAAACTCCAGGTCTTCCGTGAGACTTGTCGCACCCCAGCCCATTTCTTTGAGCAAGTTGCTCTCGATGCACAAGCCTGTTCCGCCCAATGTGTTTGGCAGACCGAGGTTGTGACGGGCCAGTTGCCACATGCGGTTCGTAAACCAGTACGTCACCGCATAAGACAGGGTAATCCAGGAGTCAAACGGGTTTTTCGAATCGAGATAGCCCTGGATCACGCGTGCGCCTTTGACCAGACGGTCGTTCATCACGCGCAGGAAGTTCTTTTCAACCAGGTTGTCGGCGTCAAACATGACGACTGCATCATACTGCTTCGGTCTAGCCCAGAGGTTTTCCAGCATCCACTCAATCCCGTAGCCTTTTCCGCGCTTGGACGTATCAAAACGCTCGCACGCGATGGCTCCGTGTGCCCGACTGATCTCAGCTGTGTTGTCCGAACAGTTGTCGCAAATGACGAAGATGTCGTACATTTCACGCGGGTAGTCGAGCTTTTTCAGGTTTTCAATCAGTGGCGCGATTACGGCACTTTCGTTATGCGCCGCAACCAGTACAGCAAAAGTCTTTTGTGGCTCGCTTGTCACCTGCTCCTTTTTGCGGAACAGACCTGCGCAAGAAACCAGTGTTTGGTACGTGCTGATCACACCTACCGTTGAAGTGAATCCGATGAATAATCCCTCAATGATCTCTCTAATTACACTCATGGGTTCTTCTCCTCGACCTAAATCAAATTGGGTCTGATCCGATTTAGGTAGTGTTGTTTTTCCAACATTTCTCTATTGTAATTCTCCCAATTGGGAGTGTACATCAAAAGCGTTTCAAGATCAATGACCCAAAAGTGGGAAAAACGAAGGCACTGCTATCACCTTTCCCACCTTTTTCTCTTTCTATTCGACAAGCCTTGGACATGAGCAGAAAAAAAAGCCCTTGTCGAAAAGGCTTGATATATTTCGAAAACGCAACGGCTCATTTCAGCTCGAAAATAGCCTCAGTCTGGTATCACGATGGTGCGGTCGGCGAGACTCGAACTCGCACGGGTCGCCCCGCCACCCCCTCAAGATGGTGTGTCTGCCAATTCCACCACGACCGCCTGTTTCCTTGATAATCGCGGACTTCCTTGCCAAAATTCCTGCCGCGAAATCATGTTTTTGAGTATACACAATCGAAATTTAGAAGTCAATAGCGTTTTTCTCCATACAGAGCGCCTATTTTTGTTGCTAATCATTGGAATATTTTTGTGGCATGTTTCTGCTTTAAGCCATTGTCGGTTGAAAGCGTGTTTTGTCTCTTCTTCTAGAAAATGCGGCGATCGTGTTGATGGAAAATTTCAAGGTTTCGTCACCATAACGGATCAACTGCGACTCCATATTTTTTGGTTTTCTTACATATTTCATGGCGAATCAGACAAATTATTACCAGTAGTAGAAACCCATCGTTCTCAAAAAAATTTTTCGTTATTGGGGGAAACCGATGATTCCCGAAAATATTAAACAGTTGCTCCACGATATTCGGCTAATTGGTGGCGGTATGAAGCAGTACGAGCATCCCGATGATTGGCAGCTGATCCGCAATCTGGTTGGCGAGCAGCTGGAAGTTGATTTGAGCGATGCCACCCCAGACTATTGGGAAAAGCTTCATGCCTCACTGGAGAACGAGAAAGCGATTGCATTAGAAAAAGCTGAGCGGCGCTACTTCCACGGTCTCTACTACTACAATCCTTTTATTTGACCACGAGCTGTTCGTGGTCTTCCTTTCTTCGTGCTTTGCTTGTGCTCTGCTTGCGCTCGTCTTTGTCTTCCGTATCGCGCTCTGATCAGTTCTGCGCCCTTTTCGCTGCTTCTTCTGCTCTCTGTTCTAGCCGTTCTCTGCCTGCTGTCTCTTTTGTGCTCCGTCCTGCTCTCTTTTCTGTACTCTGTCCGGCGTTCTCTTCCTGCTCTCTCTTCTGTGCTCTGTCCTGCTTTCCTCTTCCTGCTCTCTTCTGTGCTCTGTCCGGCGTTCTCTTCCTGCTCTCTCTTCTGTGCTCTGTCCTGCATTCTCTGCCTGCTCTCTCTTCTGTGCTCTGTCCAGCGTTCTCTTCCTGCTCTCTCTTCTGTGCTCTGTCCGGCGTTCTCTTCCTGCTCTCTCTTCTGTGCTCTGTCCTGCATTCTCTGCCTGCTCTCTTTTCTGTACTCTGTCCTGCATTCTCTGCCTGCTCTCTTTTCTGTACTCTGTCCTGCGTTCTCTGCCTGCCCTGTCTTCGAATTGCCCCTCAAGAAAAGAACATCCCGTGAAAACATTTTTGTAAAAATGAGTATCTTTTTTCTCCCCTAAACGTTACATAGAGTAGAGAGTGAAACTAACAGGGAACTCCTTGCAAAGAATATGCTCATTATCGAAAAGCTTCCTTATTATATGTACGTCAATTTTAGTCATTTTTTGTCGATAAAATGGCTCTTGTTTTTGTTGCTCTTCCTGCTCCTGTGATCTCTGCTGTAAAAAAGCAGGACTTTATTTGACTTGCAAGCAATCATTCTTAGCCTTTGCAAAGCCATAAACGCTGCATGGCCAACAGGAACGCCCTCCCCCGGTTCTCGCATCCATGCGGTGCACAAGACACACTGCCGGGCAGGCTCCCATTTTACATAATGATTGTAAGTATAATTCAGCTATTATATATTAATGGAATTATGATATTTCATACATATAGCGGCATAACTTTGAACGTCATGAGAGGAGAATTTGATGACATTTCATAACGCTGAAGAGTATGTTGATCCGAAAAACTACGACGCTGAATTTGGTAGAGAGTGGAAGAAATACGAGTTGTTTCTGCAGGAAGCGAAGCCGTGTCAACATGTGCTTGAGCTTGCCTGTGGAACGGGATTAACGACGTTGTACCTCGCTGAACGAGGTGTACATATTGACGGGGTAGACATTTTACCGAATATGATACAGTATGCCAAACAGAAAAACACAAACGAAAATGCCCGGTTTTATGTTGGGGATGCCATGACCTTTCCCTCGTCGATTGCCTATGATTTTGTATATTTGACGGGTAATGCGTTCCAAGCGTTTTTAACTCGTGACGCTCAAAATTCGCTGCTGGAAAATGTGAACAAGCTACTCAAGGCAGGCGGGAAATTTATTTTTGAGACGCGCAACCCAAGTGGCCATGATCTTACAGACTGTGATTATGAATATTGGCATACATTTCAGGATTATGAGGGGAATCCTGTAGAAGTGGGCGGGAAACAGAAATATAACCCTGATACGAATATAATGAAATGGACGACGATTCGTAAATTCCAAAGCTATGAGCGGGAATCAGAGATTTTATGTTTGTTTACTGAGCCTGAATCGATTCGCAAATTGTTAAACGAGCATGGATTTGATATTCAAAGTGAATATAGCAACTGGAATCGATCACCGTTTACTGGCAAGGATGAACTGATTATATTCGTTGCAAGAAAACAGCCATGACCGTATCGGCGCAAACCAAACCTAGTATGAGTGTAAGGGATAGTCGCTCAACGCCCTCCATGCTGAGTCATACTGCAATTGGACTGAAATACGCAGCTTCTCCTTTTCATGCGTGCAGCCAAGCTTGCTATAACGCCTGTCTATAGCGTTGTACTCACGCGCTAAATAGCAGATATGTATCCATCAAGGCAATGTTCGCAGCACATCGTACGCCCCCACCTACTTGCTTTTTATTCGAAAACACCACTAGCTATGTGCCAGTGGTATTTGCCTGCTTTTACCGGTGAAATGAAAGCTTGATCTGTAGCCAGCGCCTTGCTCCATGCCAAGCTATGTACCTCCATACAACAAAAAAGCCGCCAGCTATAGCGACTTCAAATACTTTAAAACTAACGTCCTGAGAGGGATTCGAACCCCCGACCGTGCGCTTAGAAGGCGCATGCTCTATCCTGCTGAGCTATCAGGACACATTAAAAAGAATGTTCCAGCAGGTGGTTTCCATACGAGTACCTACACTTAGAAGACGTTGCTCTATCCTGCTGAGCTATTAGGACAACTATGGAGGGAGTACCCGGATTTGAACCGGGGGTGAGGGTTTTGCAGACCCGTGCCTTACCACTTGGCTATACTCCCATGCATGGGGCGATCGATGGGACTTGAACCCACGAGTG
>NZ_CP085874.1:1052500-2187500 GCF_013284375.2 Brevibacillus sp. HD3.3A | reverse complement strand
TGCTTCCTGCTTCCGACTATACCCGCAACAAAACGGTGAGACGTTTTTCACAGAAAAAAACAAGCCTTTGCTGCAATCAACAGCAACGGCTTGTCTTTTTACTAGGAAGTATAGGTCAAGAAGTGGAATCCACCCTTGCTTTGCACTTTCAGGGCAGGGTGCTTTTTCAAATAAGGAGCAAGCTCCACGTATTCATTCTCGCCGATGGCCGGATCTTTCAATAAGTGCGACAAAATAGCTGCCCGGACTTGCAGCCCTCCTGTTCCTTGTTTGAAAAGCGGTTCGACTGTCGGGAACGGGATGCCGTTGATTACAGTATCCCCATCCTCATCGCTCAGTTCCCAAGCGCGCACATTCAAGGATTGCAGAGCTTCGACCACTTGTGCGCCGTAATCTTCCACGACCAAGTCTGGCGTAAGACCGATATGGTTGACGACCGTATGCTTGGGGGTGAAATATTCGTTCAGTGTCAGCTTGAGCGCATCCCCTTCTGACAAAGGGATCACTTGCTGTGCGCTGCCTTTGCCATACGTCTTCGTTCCGACCAGCTTGGCAATGCCGTGATCGCGCAAAGCGCCGGACAGAAGCTCGGAAGCAGAAGCGGTTCCGCCATTCACCAAAATGCGTACAGGAATGCCGATGTCCCGGCCGTTGCGTACCCATGTCTCCACTTCCACACCGTTGCGGTTTGTCGTATACATGAGCAGTCCGTCTTCCATGAACAGGCTTGCGATGTCTCGCGCCGTACTCAAATAGCCGCCGCCATTGTCACGCAAGTCCAGGACAAGCCCGGTCAGCTGCTTTTGGGAGCGTGCAAATTCAAGCAGTTTGTCGCGCATTTGCACAGCGCCATCAGACCCGAACGTTTCCAGACTGATGTAGCCGACCGACCCTTTGTCAAACAACTGACCTTCCGCTTCCGGAAGTGTCATCAGCGCTCTTTTCAGCTTGACCTGAAGCTCACGCTTTTCGGAAGGGCGATATACGACCAATACGGCTTCGGTTCCTTCTGCACCTTTCAAGTAAGCATACGATTCCTCAAAGCTTTTCCCCACCAGGGAGACATCTCCCACCTTCAGCAACTGGTCGCCACGCTTGAGGACAGATGCTGCGGCCGGAGAACCGGAGACGATTTCGCGAATGATGATGTGGTCGTTTTGCATCCGCAGACGGAAGCCGAATCCGACAAACTGATTTTCCACATCAGACTGGAACAGCCGCAGTTCATCTGCTGTAAAAAAGACGGTGTGCGGATCGTCGAGCGTGGAGAGCATCCCGTCGATTGCCCATGTGTTCATCGAAGCGGCATCAAATCCACCTTTTTTCTGCCACTCAGCCAACCGTTGGACGAGTTCTCCAAATGTATCATCCTCGGCGGATACGACAAGCGGCAAATCCTTGCGCTCCTTCGCCTGTTCACTGACGGATTCGAGCGCACCTTTGACCAGCTTTGCCGCTTGCGGCTTGCTTAAATGGCTCTCCATGACGTATCGGAATACTTCTTCTGTTTCCACATAAGGATTTTCTGCTGCCTGGGCTGGCACCTGTTGCCATACCGATACAGCAAGCAGGGCAGTCAGTATCCATCGACTAAACCGCTTCATGGAGTCACCCCTTTTCGTACTTCCTCTGGAATCGACAGCTTGATGCTTTTTGCGTAATCGTATTGATCTGTGCCCGAATAGGCCACGTACTCATCGCTCGAATAAATCTCCTCGTATCGCCACGTATGCTTGACAACGCGATCAGTAGATTTGTCGATGTAGTATTTGTTCATGAACAGTGGCACATCTTTGACTTTGCCACGCTCCAGCAGCAAAGAGGCCGATTGTTCTGCAAGCACACTTCCCGGAATCCATTCCGTAATCACTTCCATCTCGCCGAAAGTCTGCTTGAAGTAGCGCGCGTGCAGCTTGTTCGCCCGCTCTGCAACCGGCAAGGCACCGACCCACTCATGCAAAAAGTCGAGATTGTTCGTGCTATGCCGATCCCATCTCTGCTTTTCGGAGTCGTACGAGTATTGGATATGTTTGCTGCCGTCTGTATAGGTAGCAAGCTTGTCCGATACCAACTTTTGCGGCGATTGATAAAATCCGTTGAGCCTGCTGCAAAGAAGTCAATTCCTGGCGCAACAGCTTGCCCAACTGAACCATTCGACTGTCGGAAGCATTCGGCTTTACGGTCGCAAGCAGGGCACTCGCCTCTTCCAACCTGCCTTCCTGGTACAAGTAATAGCAAGCGTTGAGCAGCGCTTCCGGATTGTTGGCGGAAAATTGCTTGTAGCGCTCCAACGCTTTTTCCGTTTGCCCGCTCTTGATCTCCAATGCACCGAGATAGATGGCCAACGCTTCCCACTCTTTTGAATTTGGCTTCACTTTTTGTTCATAGGTGCTTAACCGCTCCAGCACCTTCGCGAATTGCTTCTGGTCTTTCCCGGCTTGCTGCAAAGCCAAATCATACACATTGGCACTCAACAGTCTGAGCGTGTCCGGCAAAATGATTTTGTTGGCGAAATACGCGTCAATGGCACTCATCGCTTCATCCAGATTGGTGGAAATCTCTGTGCCCGGGTCCCAGCTCAAATAAAAATGAAGCCCGATCCGATTCGCAAATGTCGTGTCCGCAAGCGCTCGCAGCAATTCAAAAGTCGCTTCGGAGTCTTCATGGTTGCGAATCGCGTCAACAGCGCTGACATATGCTGCTTCCTGCTTTGACTTTGGAGCGGTGTACGTTTCGAAATAAGGGAAAAGTTCCTCAATCTCCGGAACCATCGGAAACTTCGTACCATCATAATCCAACAGCGGCAAAATCGTATCCTGCACCAAGTAAGTAATCATGCGGTCGGCAGCCGCTGCTGCCTCTCCCCGCTTCAATTTGTCCGTTCTGTCTCCTTCAAGCCACTTCCAAGCCTTGACTTCTTCCCACGCTTTGCTGCTGTCGGGCGACATCGTGAACATTTGCATGAGCTTTGCCGCTTCTTCTTGCGTAATCGGCTGGTCCGGCTTCATTTCTTCCCCCGGAAAAACTTGCTGGATCGCATTCGGGCCATACAGCCTGTCCAGTACAATCGCTACACGCAAAGTCGGATTGTACACCCACGTCAGACGATCGACGTCTTTATAAGGAAGATACGGTTGGTCAAAGCCTTCCCCTTTTGACCATTCCGCATGTTCAGACAAAAACGTCAACGGGTAGAGCTGATACTGTCCCCCGTTGTACAACCGATCCATCAACGCCAAAAATTCAGCGCGCGACATATCGCGATTCGGGTAAAAGTGCGGAGCGTCAGTACCAGCTGCAAAAAGTCCAGCCTGTACACCTCGAATAATAGACGCTTTGGCCCAATGGTTGCTAATGTCCGAATAGGGCAGAAAGCCCCCAGCCGCAGAAGCGACGCCGGGGGTGAGCAAGGCAGCGACAAGCAACCCGCTTGAGAGCGTTCGAATTAGTTTTTGCACACGAAATCCTCCTACACTTCAGCTAGACGGCAACAAAACGTTTGTGCCGACGTTTGCACTATACAAATTGAAACGGGTCCGTGTGCACAGAGGAAGCAACCACTTTTGTTTCGTAGCCATTTGCTTTCAACTGTTCCAGCAAGTAATCCGCCAGTTTTTGCTTCATGATTTTCTCGATATTGTGGCCGGCATCAATGATGGAAAGCCCGTCCGCCTGCGCATCGTGGGCGATATGGTAGCCGATATCTCCCGTCAGGAGCACATCTGCGCCTTTGAAAATCGCCTTGGAAGCAAAAGAACTGCCATCCCCGCCTACAACAGCCACCTTTTTGACCGTTTCATCGAGATTTCCAACGACGCGAAGCCCTTGCAGCGAAAAGCGTTCTTTCACCAGTTGGGCCAAATCACGCAAGGTCAGCGGAGTCGGCAAATAGCCGATTCGACCAATGCCGTACGCCTGGCCGGATTGGTCCAGCGGAATCACATCATAAGCCACTTCCTCGTAAGGATGAGCGGCTTGCATCGCTTTGATGACAGCCGCTTGTCGGGAAGCAGGCACTACCATCTCGATCCGCACTTCCTCGACATGCTCCAGCTTGCCTTGCGAGCCGATATGCGGATTGGTTTCGTCTCCTGGCAAAAAGGTTCCTGTCCCTTCCACCTGGAAGGAGCAATGGCTGTAGTTGCCGACGTGTCCTGCACCCGCCTCGGACATAGCGGTAAACACAGCCTCTTTGTGTGTCGCCGGAACGAAGACGACGAGCTTTTTCCACGCTTCTTTTTGCAGCACATCCAAAACGTCCAGGTCGACCAGTCCGATGGCTTCAGCCAGCCAATCGTTCATGCCTCCTACTGCCACATCCAGATTCGTATGAGCGGTATAGACGGCGATGTCATGTTTGATCAACTTTTCAAAAACGCGCCCTGCCGCCAGGTCTGTCCGCAAATGCTTGAGCGGGCGATAAATGACGGCGTGGTGAGCGACGATCAAGTCTACCCCTTCGGCAATAGCTTCATCCACTACGGATTCGAGCACGTCAAGCGCGACCATGACTTTTTGCACTTTCTTTTGCAGCGTGCCTACGTGGAGACCGATTTTATCCCCTTCCATCGCCAACGATTTTGGCGCCAAACGCTCTACGTACTGAATTACGGTTTGTCCGTGTGCAAGCATGCGATCACCTCATCTATCCATTTGACTTCTTGTTCGATTTCCGCAATTCTCTGGGCGGCTTCCGGCTTGTCCGACCGCTTCAGCTGGCCCAGGACCTTTTGCCACTTTTCTCTTTCATGCTGCCATTTTTCCGCGAGAATGGGCGACTTTTCTTCCCAGAGGAACGGACCGATGCGGATGAGGTCTTCTTGCGGACGATCTTTGTTTTCGTAAGGAAAAAGGGGCGCTCCCCGTTCTGCCACCAATATCTCGTAAATGATGCCGTCTTCTTGCAAAATCGTCTCGGCAACCAATTGCCAGCCTTGTTTCAGCATCCAGCGACGCACGATCTCTTCCCCTACATTCGGTTGCAGAATCAGGCGCTGGACCCCTTCCAGCTTAAGAAGTCCTTCCTCCAAAATGGAAACGATCAGTTGTCCGCCCATTCCGGCAATGCAGACGACGTCAACTTCGCCCGGTTCGAGCACGGCAAGGCCGTTTCCTTTTCTGACTGCGGCACGATCTTTGAGTTGCAGCGTATGTATTTGCTTTTTGGCTGCCTGAAAAGGACCTTCGTTCAACTCTCCGGCAATTACGAACGAGGCAATTCCTTTTACAAGCAAATAAGAAGCCAACAACGCATGATCCGACCCGATGTCGGCGACGCGGGCTCCTTCTGGACAGTAGCGGGCAATCGTTTGCAGCCGCTTGGAAATTGTTAATGATGTCATTTATGTCTTCACCTTCCGTTGCCTCTATTCTACCCTATTTGGCAGCAATTGCGAAATGCAAAATCGCTGACAGCCGTCGCGCAAAGAACGACAAAATCCTCGCCGGACGAGCAGCGAGGATTCCAGATTGTCCAAATAATGTTAGCAGCCGATTTCTCTGGCGATGACGTTGCGCAAAATTTCTGACGTACCTTCTCCGATTTCCAGCAAGCGGGCATCGCGGAAGAAACGCTCCACCTGATACTCGCGCATATAACCGTAGCCGCCGTGAATCTGAATCGCCTGATGGGTAGCGGACATCGCTACTTCCGACGCGTAAAGCTTCGCCATAGCCGCTTCTTTTGTAAACTTGCGCCCGTGGTCCTTGAGCCACGCTGCTTTGTAGACCATCGTTCTCGCCAGGTCGATTTGCATGGCCATATCAGCCAGCTTGTGCTGAATTGCCTGAAACTGGCTCAACGAATTGCCAAAAGCGGTGCGCTGCCTCGCGTATTGCAGGGCTTTGTCGTAGGCTGCCTGCGCGATTCCTACCGCCATCGCACCGATCCCGATGCGTCCGCCATCGAGCGTAATCAAAAATTGCTTGAAGCCCTCTCCGCGTTTGCCGAGTATGTTTTCTTCGGGCACACGGACATTTTCCAGCACCAGCTCTGTCGTATTGGAGCTGTGCAAGCCAAGCTTCTCGTAGTTCGCCAAAACGCTGAAGCCAGGAGCGTCTGTCGGGACGATAAAGGCAGAAATGCCCCGTGAGCCTTTATCCTTGTCCGTCACGGCTGTCAACGCCAGAAACGATGCGTAGGAAGCGTTCGTAATAAAACATTTGGAACCGTTGATCACCCATTCCCGGTCAGACAAAACGGCCGTCGTCTTCGTGCCGCCTGCATCCGAGCCTGCGTTTGGTTCTGTGAGGCCAAATGCCCCGAAGCTCTCACCGGAACAGACTTTGCTCAAATACTTCTGCTTCTGCTCCTCAGTTCCAAACAGATATAACGGAGCGCCGCCAAGCGAGATGTGCGCCGAATACGTAATCCCTGTGGAGCCGCAAGCCCGACTCAACTCTTCGACCACAATCGCAAAGCTTGTGGAGTCGCCCCCTCCTCCGCCGTACTCTTCCGGAAACGGCAGGCCCATCAAGTTCAACTCGCTCATCTGCTTGAATATTTCGACAGGAAATTGCTTGGTGCGGTCCCGCTCATCTGCGCCAGGCGCTACGACTTCATCGGCAAACTCCCGCATCATTTTTTTGAGCATTTGCTGCTCGACAGTCAAATCGAAATTCATGTTTCGCTGCCCCCTTGAAAACGCTTTAGTTAAGAAATACCAAGACAAGCACTATTATGACTGAGCGTTTGTTCAGAATACTCTTTCCATTATACACCACGATTGGCTTGTATGTGTGATTTCCACAAAAAAAACACGCCTATCGCTGGCGTGCTCCTATGAAGATCGCTCCGACAAAAGCAAGAGCGCCCAATATGTATCCGATGCTGTATGTTTTTGCACCCATCAACTGTGCAGCCGTTTCCCCCGCGAGAAAGACGACAGCCAGCAATATGCCGATCAACACCTTCGTTTTGCTCTCCAATTACCCTCACCTCATTTTCTCTCTAACCCAATTGTAACAAATCGGTCAGCCGAAAAAAACGGGAGGATCATCATAAGCGGAGCCAGGTGTACCAATAGCCGCGCGTGAAGAAAAAGAGTGCGGAAGCCAAAAAGACTTTGATGAACAACAAAAGCTGGATCACATCACGCTTCGCTTCCGAAATGTACAGCGCCTGAATCTCTGCGCCAAAGAACGAAATCAGTCCGCACACAGCAAAAACTCCCGCCCACTTCGGATTTCCGCTGTTCATTAAAAAGCCAAGCCCTGTCAGCAGGCAAGCAAGCGGAACCCAGTAAAGCTCCGATTTCCACCACGTGTAGCCTTCCCCGATGCGCTGCACGGTAGCAAAACCGTAAATAAGCGCCAAGCCGAGCATGCCGCAGTAAAGCAAATAGGCGTAGCCAAAAATGAAGGCACTCAGGCACAAAAGCACGCAAACCACGCCTAAATACAAAAGAGTCAGTGCCATGGAGCCGTTCAGTTGCTGAATGCAATAAATTCCTCCCGCGATGAGCAAGACGAAGCAAAACGTTAGAAACAAATGGGTCAGCGGGGGTGCCTGGCGGCGAAATGCGTATCCCAGAATATAGAAAACGAGAGCGAAACAGGCAAAGATGGTAATTTGCATTGGTGTCGTAAAACGGTTAAAATGAAAAGCAAGCAAGATCAAACCAGCAATAACAAAGGCGCCAAGGAGCCAGGCCATCACCATTTTTCCCGTAACCGGAGCAACCGTTCTGGTTGCGTAGGCATACGATGCAGATGGCGATGAGTTGCCTGTCGCAACCCCTGCTCCAGATGCCAGCGCATCCGCTCTCTTCCCTTCTCCCCTGCCCGCGGATGCGGGAGTGCTCGGTCGATCCCCTTCTGTATACAGGTTTAACAGGAAAATGCAGTAATGTTCAGGCAGCAGATGATTGCGCCGCCAGTTTTCAATCTCAGCTATGATGGTTCGCTTGCGCTGGTCGTCCAACGCGGCCCCTCCTTACTCGTGACAGAAAATGATGTAGAAAAAGAAAAGCCTACGTCGGCTAAAACGTAGGCCACATACTTCTTATATCGGCTATTCCAAGAAATCTTTTAAGCGTTTGCTTCTACTCGGATGACGAAGTTTGCGTAGTGCTTTCGCCTCAATTTGACGGATGCGCTCACGAGTGACGCCGAATACTTTGCCCACTTCTTCCAGTGTGCGGGTACGTCCGTCATCCAGACCGAAGCGCAAGCGAAGAACGTTTTCTTCACGATCAGTCAACGTGTCCAGCACGTCTTCGAGCTGCTCTTTCAACAGTTCATACGCAGCAGCATCAGATGGCTCCAGCGCGTCCTGATCTTCGATGAAGTCGCCCAGGTGAGAATCGTCTTCTTCCCCGATCGGCGTTTCCAGCGAAACAGGCTCTTGAGCAATCTTCATGATTTCCCGAACCTTTTCCGGGGTCAGATCCATTTTTTCCGCGATTTCTTCCGGCATCGGCTCGCGTCCAAGCTCCTGAAGAAGCTGACGGGAAACACGAATCAGCTTGTTGATGGTTTCCACCATATGCACCGGAATCCGGATCGTACGTGCCTGGTCTGCAATCGCGCGCGTAATCGCCTGACGAATCCACCAAGTCGCGTACGTACTGAACTTGTAGCCTTTGCGGTAATCAAATTTTTCTACCGCTTTAATCAGTCCCATGTTTCCTTCCTGAATCAGGTCAAGGAACAACATGCCGCGTCCTACATAACGCTTGGCAATCGATACAACCAACCGCAAGTTTGCTTCGGCCAGTCGTCTCTTCGCTTCCTCATCCCCTTGCTCAATCCGCTGGGCCAGTTTGATCTCCTCTTCTGCGGAGAGCAGAGGAACACGACCGATTTCTTTCAGGTACATCCGTACAGGGTCATTGATCTTAATTCCAGGTGGAACGGAGAGATCGTCAAAGTCGAATTCTTCGTTGTCCTCATCCTTCATGATCATTTCGTCGACTTCATCGTCGTCGTCATTCTCATTGTTGTTAATCTCGATACCTTGATCACCCAGGTATTCGAAAAACTCATCCATCTGATCGGAATCCTGTTCAAATGCTGCGAGGCGATCTGTAATTTCCTTGTACGACAAAACGCCGCGTTTCTTGCCTAATTCGACCAACTGCTCCTTCACTTGTTCGATGGACATTGCTTCCATGTCAGAAGTGATATTTTGCTTGTTCATCTACTTTCCCTCCTTCCCCGGGAATGATCTGAAGCTACCCTTCTTTTAAAGCATTTTCCAATTCAAGAATCTTCATCCCTGTTAAGGCAGCTTGAATTTCCAGTTGTTTGCGCGCATCCTCGCTGTCCGCTGCGGCCGCTTGGAGGTGTAAGCTCCGCTGCTCATCGCGCAATCGTTCCAACTCGGCACGCTTCGGGTAGTTATTCACTTGTTTGATGTAGTCACCGATCTCTAAATCGGATACGTCTTCCTTGCACTCCATCATGGCCAATCCCGAGGCTAATTGCTTTAACAAATCGTCTTGCACGTAATGTATGAACCCTCCAGGGTCTTCCGGGTTTCCCTCTGCGTAGTAGGCGTACAGGTAGGCAGCCAGCGCATCGTGTTCGTCCACTTGAAAGTGGGCGCTGCATTCCTCCTGGACGCGGGCGGCGATTTCTTCATTCCGCATCATGTAGTACAGCAGCATGCGCTCAGCCGTGTGGTAAGCGGGTGGCAGTGTTTTCGCGAGCGTAACTTTGCCATTATTTATACTATTATTCCATGCTGACGGCACTTTATCCCTTTGGCGTTCACTTTTTTGCTGTTTATAAACGCGTTTGGACTCCCATTTCAAATCGCCGAGAGTAAGGGAATATTCATCCGCCAATTGCCGCAAATACATATCCCGCTCCACCGGGCTTTCCAGCTCGTTGATGATTTCCACGGCTTTGGCGATCAAGCGGGCCTTGTCCGTCTCATCATGTATTACGATCTGGCTTCGTAAATGTTTCAAGCGAAAAGCCGTAACCGGCATCGCCTGCAGCAGCACTTGCTGAGAAAAGGCTTCAGCACCGTGCTGGCGTATGTAATCATCTGGATCGACACCTTGCGGCAAAGGAGCTACCCGAACGATGAGACCCGCCTGCTGCAGTATGTGGATTGCCTTGCTTGTCGCTTCCTGACCAGCAGCATCTCCGTCGTAGCACAGCACGACCGAATCGACATTGCGGCGAATCATCCGTGCCTGCTGCTCGGTCAAAGCGGTCCCCAGCGTAGCAACTCCTTGGGGAAAACCCGCCTGCCATGCCGAAATGACATCGACATACCCTTCAAACAGTAGTGCCTGCTTCCTCTTTCTAATATACGGACGGGCACGGTGAAGGTTGAACAGGGTAGCGCTTTTGTTAAACAAAAGGCTTTCCGGGCTGTTTAAATACTTCGGTTGAGATTTTGGCTGAGAGCCGGCCAAGAGGCGGCCGCCGAATCCGATGACATTTCCCTGGGTGTCCTGGATCGGGAACATAATTCGTCCCCGGAAGCGATCAAATACTTTTCCTCCATCGCTTTTTGCCAAGAGACCAGCGTCCACCATCAACTCCTGTGAAAAACGCCGTTTTTTCAAAAACTGCGTCACGAAATCCCAGGAATCCGGGGCAAAGCCGATCTGAAACTCGGCAATCGTCTGAGGAGACATTCCGCGCTTGGCTAAATACTTCATCGCCTCCACGCCATATGGCGTCTCCGTCAGCACGTAGTGGTACAGCTTCGCGACAAGCTGATGCGCTTCCTGCATGGCTTGCTTCGAGCGCTTTTCTGGAGATTCCTCTACTTGCTGTGTCTGGGGCACGGCGATCCCGGCACGCTCCGCCAATTTGTGCAATGCCTCTGGGAACGTCAGCTGCTCCAGTTTCATTAAAAAGGAAAAGACATCCCCACCTGCCCCGCAGCCAAAGCAATGAAAAAACTGTCGCTCTGCATTCACATTGAAGGAAGGGCTCTTTTCAGAGTGAAACGGACATAGACCGAGAAAGGCACGACCGCTTTTTCTCAGTTGAACGTACTCTCCTACAACGTCTACGATGTCGACAGCGGCACGCACTTGGTTCACAAATTCATCTGAAGTGGGACCTGTCATGTCTTTCCACCTTTTTAGGAGAATCGCACGATGAGATTATTTAGTTCGTCAAAATTCGTCAAATTCCTTCTTTGTCTTAAACTTCTTTTCTTCTTTTCTACTTTTCCACATTTCCGCGAGCAATAAACGCTCTTGCGGCTCCTGGGGAACAAACCTTTCCTAACTGATTTTCTACAAAAGTCGTCAAATTCCTTCTTTTGACCTATTTCCTTTCACTTCGGAGATTGTTTTTGCGAATGATCTCCAAAATGATGTTGGCTGTTTCCTCTACTGCCTTGTTGGAAACGTCAATGACCTTGCAGCCCAATCGGTCAATAATCCGCTTGGAGTAAGCAAGCTCCTCTGTAATCCGGTCCAGGTTCGCGTAATTGGCTTGCGCCGTCAATCCGAGCGCTTTGAGTCGTTCGGTACGAATGCCGTTCAACTGCTCCGGATTGATGGTCAACCCGATACACCGCTCCTGCGGAAGCTGGAACAGCTCTTCTGGCGGCTCCACTTCCGGGACAAGCGGAACGTTCGCCACTTTCAGGCGCTTGTTTGCCAAGTACATGGAGAGCGGCGTCTTGGAGGTGCGCGATACGCCGATCAGCACAACGTCCGCCCGCAAAAGTCCGCGTGGATCGCGTCCGTCATCGTACTTGACGGCGAACTCGATGGCGTCCACCTTGCGGAAATACTCCTCGTCCAGTCTGCGCACAAGCCCCGGCTTGCCAGTCGGCGGCTCCTTCAGCATGCCTTGCAGCGTGTTCATGAGCGGACCCATGACGTCAATGGCCGGAATGCTGTGGATCGCCGCCTGCTGGGTGATATAGGCGTTCAATTCCGGGATGACCAGCGTAAAGACGATCATCGCCTTCGATTCTTTTGCAGAGGCAATGATTTCGTCGATGGATTCCTTGTCTTCTATGTAGGGATACTTTTGCACATCGAACAAAAAACGGTCAAATTGACTGGCTCCTGCGCGAACGACAAGCTCAGCCGTTTCGCCAATGGAGTCCGAGACCACGTAGATGAGCTGTCCTTGTTGGTTACCTTGCATCCATTCTCCTCCTACACTTTCGGTTCGCTGCCCAATTCAACAAATGCTTTGGCGATCGTCGTCTTCGTAACCCGTCCCATCAATTCCATCTGTCTCGGGTCCTCATCGCTGGGTCGTACGACAGGCAAGGAATCGATCTGAAAATCGATCAGCTTCTTCGCCGCTGCGTACAAGGTTTCCTCCGGGCCACAAGTGATGATATTCGGCATCCTGGACATGATGATGCTGACCGGCACATCTTCCAGCGTCTTGTTGCCGAGCGAAGCGCGCAAAAGGTCCTTGCGGGAGATGACGCCAGCCAAATATCCTTTTTGATTGACGACGAACAACGTTCCGACATCCTCCAGAAAGAGGGTAACGATTGCATCGTAAGCGGAGGCGGACTCGGAAACTACGATCGGCACCGCCTTGTAATCATTGACGATCAGTTTGTGAAGCCGTTCACTAATGACGGAGCTTGCTGGTCTGCCGGCATAAAAATACCCGACCCGAGGTCTGGCTTCTAAATATCCTGACATCGTGAGGATGGAGAGATCAGGGCGCAAAGTAGCGCGAGTCAGATTGAGGCGCTCCGCGATATGCTCGCCCGTAATCGGCCCGTCATCCTTCACTATCTGTAAGATCTGCTCTTGACGCTTGGTAAGCTCGATGACCAATCACCCCGGTTCTGTCTTTACCTCTTCCTAGTATTACTCTATTCGACCGGATATTCCTTCTTTCGCGCGGAAAAAAGGTGCCCCCGTCTCATTATAGGACGGAGGCACCAGCCTATTCGTTGTTAGGCAAATACAATTTTCGCGAAATCGGCATAGGCGTTCAAAAGACGGGAGATGCAAAGAAGCATGCCCAGTCGGTTAGCGCGAACAGCCTGATCTTCCGCCATAACCATGACTTTATCGAAAAACGCCTGAATCGGCTCGCGCAGCGTCGAGAGCGTCGCCAAAATTTTCGCCTGATCGTCCAGCCCTTGCACTTCTTTGGCGACAGACTGGTAAGACTGGTACAGATTGCGCTCGGCTTCTTCGGCGAACAGCGCTTCGTTCACGCTGTCGGATTCCGCTTTTTGCGCGAGGTTGTTCACCCGCGTAAACTGCTCGACGATCAGCTTGAAGTCCTCAGCTGCAACAGTCGCCATCAGCGCCTTCGCTTTTGCCAGCACATCGGGAACTTTGGTCAAATCTGCGCTCAACACGGCGTCGATCACATCGTAGCGCACGTTGTTTTCTTGCAGAACGTTTTTCAGACGAAGGGCGAAGAAATCGACCAGATCCTTTTTCACTTCTTCTGCCGTCCGTTTGCTTACGCCTTGTGCACTGTAGCCTTCGAGCGCTGCATCCCACAGTTCGTCGAGGGACAGCTGCCAGTTGCGTTCCAGCAAAATGCTGACAATCCCCGCTGCCATCCGGCGCAGACCGTATGGGTCCTGGGAACCTGTCGGCACGATCCCGATGGCAAAGCAGCCGACGATCGTATCCAGCTTGTCAGCCATGCTCGCGATTGCTCCCTGTGCGGAAGCAGGCATCAGGTCGCCAGCGAAACGTGGCAAATAGTGCTCGAACACACCGCGCGCCACGAGTTCGGACTCCCCTGCCTTGCGGGCGTAATCCTCACCCATGATGCCTTGCAGTTCAGGGAACTCGCCGACCATGTTGGTCACGAGGTCGAACTTGGCGATTTCTGCGATTCGGTCTACTTGTTTGGCTTCTTCTGCACTTACTCCGAGCTTGCTTGCAATCAGACCCGCTGTTTTGCGCACGCGGCGGACCTTGTCTCCAATCGTTCCCAGCTCCTCGTGGAAAACGATTGTCTCCAGCCGCTTCAGGCAGCTGTCGATGGACAGCTTCTGGTCCTCTACATAGAAGAAACGGGCGTCAGACAGACGGGCGCGCAGCACTTTTTCGTTTCCTTTTGCTACATTTTCCAGAGCGCGGCTGTCGCCGTTGCGCACGGTAACGAAATGATTGAGCAGTTGTCCCTGCGCATTTTCCACCGGGAAGTAACGCTGATGCTCGCGCATGGAAGTGACCAGTACTTCGCGCGGAATCGTCAAAAACTCTGCTTCAAACGTGCCGTACAGCGCTGTCGGATACTCGACCAGATGGACGACTTCATCCAGAAGCCCCTCATCCATCGGGATCGTCCAGCCGTGTTCCTGCTCCAAACGGCGGATTTGCTCCACGATCGTCGCCCTGCGCTCTTGCGGGTCGACCATGACGTGCTGTTCCGCCAGCTTGCTTACGTACTCACTCGGGTGAGCGAGCGTCACTTCCGTCCCGAGGAAGCGATGGCCGCGGGAGATGCGTCCGCTTTTTACTCCTGCGATCTCCAGGTCAATCAATTCATCGCCGAACAGGGCTACCAGCCAGCGAATCGGGCGAACGTATTTCAAGTCTCTCGCGCCCCAGCGCATATTTTTCGGGAAGCTCATGCCTGCAATCACTTCGGAGAGGTGCGGCAAAATTTCTGTCGTCGCCTTGCCCGCTTCCGCTTTTCTCGCGTGCACGTATTCTACGCCGTTCACTTCTTTAAAGTACAAGTCGTTCGGGTCGACGTTGTTGCTGCGTGCGAAGCCAAGCGCTGCCTTGGACCAGTTGCCCGCTTCGTCCTGTGCGATTTTCTTTGCCGGACCTTTTGCTTCGTCGTTGCGATCCGGCTGCTTCTCAGCGAGTCCGGTAATCAGCAAGGCGAATCGGCGCGGCGTCTCCAGCGCAGTAATCTGGTCGAAGGGAACGCGCTCTGCCGTCAGCCACTTCTCCACTTTTTCCTTGAATTGCGTTGCTGCCAGGGCCACAAACCGCGCTGGCATTTCTTCCAGACCTACTTCTACGAGCAAATCGCGTTTACTCATTTGTATCCTCTCCCTTCACCTGTGCCGTTTCTTCCTCGTGTGTACCGTCTTTTTTCAAAAGCGGGAAGCCGAGACGCTCGCGCTCTGCGTAGTACGTTTGTGCCACTTCGCGGGACAAATTGCGGACACGTGCGATGTAGCCGGTGCGCTCTGTCACGCTGATCGCCCCTCTGGCGTCCAGAAGGTTGAACGTATGCGAACATTTCAGCACGTAATCGTACGCCGGATAAACCAGGCGCTCTTTCATCAGCCGTTTTGCTTCTGCTTCGTATGTGTTGTAAAGCGTGAACAGCATGTCTACGTCAGACAGCTCAAACGTGTATTTGGAGTGCTCGTATTCAGGCTGTAAGAACACGTCTCCGTACGTGTAGCCGTTGCACCATTCCAGATCGAACACATTTTCCTTTTCCTGAATGTAAGAAGCCAGGCGTTCCAGACCGTACGTCAGCTCAACGGCAACTGGCTTGCACTCCAGACCGCCGACTTGCTGGAAGTAGGTGAACTGGGTGATTTCCATACCGTCGAGCCACACTTCCCAGCCAAGCCCCCATGCGCCCAGACCCGGATGCTCCCAGTTGTCTTCCACGAAGCGGATGTCGTGCTCCAGCGGTTCAATCCCCAACTGACGCAGACTCTCCAAATACAGCTCCTGGATGTTGTCCGGCGACGGCTTCATGATCACCTGAAACTGGTGGTGCTGGTACAGACGGTTCGGGTTTTCCCCGTAGCGGCCATCCGCCGGGCGACGGGACGGCTCCACGTACGCCACGTTCCACGGCTCAGGTCCGATGGAGCGCAAAAATGTCATCGGGTTCAGTGTACCCGCTCCTTTTTCCACGTCGTACGGCTGCACGATCAGGCAATTTTGCTTGGCCCAAAAGTTTTGCAGCGTCAAAATGATGTCTTGAAATGTCATTTTCATGCTCTTTTCCTCCTCCAAAAATAAAAACCTCCCGCCTCTACACTGTCTGCAAAACGACAGTGTAGGGACGAGAGGATTCTCGCGGTTCCACCCTACTTGGCGAATACGTTCTTCGCCCACCTTCTAAAGACCAAATTGCTCCGGAATGCCCTTCATCAGCGTGGTGACCGGGCTTTCACCTTCCCCGGTTCGCTTTTTGCACACAGTGGCCGACTACTCTTTTCCTTCATGGCAACGTTCGGTATGTAAGTTTGTTCCTTATCATAACGAAAAGAAAATCGAATGTCAATCAGTCACTGTCGGACTGGGCCATCCTTTCCATTCGCTCCAGTTGTTCCAGAAATGCGCGACTTTTCAGCCTCAGATCAAGATGCTCGTCCATGAAGCTGCGAATCACATGCTTGAGCTGGCTGCGCGTCGCCGGCTTCACCTCGATGTCGCCCAAACGTTCCAAATCAAATACCTGGAACAGCCGCAACAGCTTCCAGGTAGAAGGCGTGACCGCCAGTGCATACGGGTCTGATGGCTGGCAAGACGGGCACAGCAACCCGCCCTGCGATACGCTGATCGCATAAGGCTCCCGCTGTTGTCCGCAGTTCGCACAAGCTGACAGCTGCGGCGAAATCCCGGCTACAATCAGCATCTTCACCTCGAAAATCCGGCACAAAATTTCCGGGTCCACCCCTTCGTCCAGATAGCAAAACGTCTGCAGTAATAGCTGGAACAAATACGGATTCGGCTCCCGTTCATGTGTCAATCGATCCAAAAGCTCTGCTATGTAAGCGGCATAAGCCGTCGCAGTGAGGGCTTGCCGCATGTCCCGGAAGGAATCCACGATGTCACCCTGCGACAGATCGGGCATTCCCGCTCCGGGCCCTGCCTTGCACAGAAAATAACCGTGCGAAAACAACTGGGAGACGGCGGCAAGACGGCTCTTGGTCTTTTTAGCACCGCGCGCCATCACGCCTAGCTTGCCGTTCTCCCTGGTAAACAACGTCACCACTTTGCTGGACTCGCCATAGTCCACGCTGCGAATGACAATCCCTTCCCATTTTACAAGCATGCCTGCGAGTCACCCAATTCTTCCTGGGCAAAATCAAGCAGAACGTCTTCTGAAGAGCCTTCCGCCTGATGGTGATCGCGGTAGAGAAGGTAAGCATGGATGTCACCGGTTGAAGCGAAAACTCTCCAAGAAAAGTCACGAAGCATGGAGCATCATCCTTTCCTGTATCGGGTCTATCCACTTCCTTCTTAGAATCACCTGCGCCCGTTATTATATGCCTTGGAAAAATTAACACGAATGAAAACGAAGGACAGCCATCTGCCTATTCTTCGTTGTAAAAGCCGAAGTTGCGCAGCATCCGCTCCTGGTTGCGCCAGTCCTTTTTCACCTTGATCCACAGCTCCAGGAATACTTGATCCCCCATCAGCCGCTCGATATCTTTTCTCGCCCGTCTGCCGATTTCTTTCAGCATCTGGCCTTTTTGTCCGATCAAAATGCCGCGCTGCGAATCGCGTTCCACGTAAATCGCCGCGTAAATGTACAGCGTCTTCCCGTTTTCGCCGCGCTTCATTTCCTCCACGACGACAGCAATCGAATGGGGCACTTCTTCGCGGGTCAAATGCAGAACTTTTTCGCGAATCAACTCGGCCACGACAAAACGCTCCGGATGATCGGTCACCTGGTCGGCCGGGTAGAACATCGGCCCTTCTTCCATTTCCCCCATGATCGCTTCGGTCAAGGAAGCAGTGTTGTTGCCCTCCAAGGCGGAAATCGGAACGATCTGCTTGAAATCGTACAACTGGCGGTAATCGTCGATAATCGGCAACAGCGCTTCCGGATGAACCTTGTCAATTTTGTTGATCACCAAAAATACCGGAGTCTTAACTTGC
This sequence comes from Brevibacillus sp. HD3.3A, assembly GCF_013284375.2. NCBI lineage: Bacteria > Bacillati > Bacillota > Bacilli > Caryophanales > Paenibacillaceae > Brevibacillus > Brevibacillus sp. HD3.3A. The sequence continues at coordinate 2,169,762 of NZ_CP085874.1, read as the reverse complement.
TTCAGCCGCTCGATGATGTAGTCGTCACCCGCTCCGCGCTTTTCGGTCGCGTCTACCACAAACAGCACGAGGTCGACTTCATTGAGCGTATTTTCAGCCACCGACACCATGTAGTTGCCCAGCTTGGATTGCGGCTTGTGAATCCCCGGCGTATCGATGAAGATGATTTGCCCTGCTTCCGTCGTATGAACAGCGGTGATTTTGTTGCGCGTCGTTTGCGGCTTATTGGACATGATTGCGATCTTGTGGCCGACGACGTGGTTCAGCAGCGTCGATTTCCCTACGTTCGGGCGCCCCACAATAGATACGAATCCTGATTTGAATGATTGTTTGGTCTTGCGGTTATCCACGTAAATCCTCCTTGGAAAATGCCCCCGGCAAAAGGGCAGATACTGTTGTTTCCTCGACGTCGCCTTTCAGGTTGGTCAAGTATACAGGCATGTCCGGCGGGCAAAGCTCAGCCAACACCTGACGGCACGCGCCGCACGGAGACACCGCTCCAGGGGTGTCCGCCGCCACTGCCAGCGCCTTGAACGTGCGGTCCCCCTCCGAATAAGCTTTGAACAGGGCCGTACGCTCTGCGCAGTTGCACAGCGAGTATGCAGCGTTTTCGATATTGCCGCCCAAATAAACCTTGCCGCTCTCACACAGCAGCGCTGCGCCCACCTGAAACTTGGAGTAAGGCACATACGCCAGTTCTCTTGCTTGGATCGCACCAGCAAGCAATGCTTGTTTATCCATTCTCATCATTCCTCTTATGCGTAGTCTCTACTATTTTTTCTGAAGGGGCGCATTATGGTCCATCCTGACGACGGGACGCCAAGAGACCAGACTTTACGGCCTCCCAGTAAGGCCCGTCCGGTCGTTCTCATGGCACAAACTTTGCGTTCCCCCAGTCAAATCGCTGCTTCCGGGCTACCCCGCTATTTTTTGCAACAGCGGCGGCCCGAAGACGATAAACCCGATGATGGCAGACAGGATAGCCGCTACGAGCACTGCTCCGGCGCAAGCATCCTTGGCTATTTTCGCCTTTTCATGCCACTCGGGAGAAGCGAGGTCAACGGTCGCTTCTACGGCCGTATTCACCAGCTCCAGCGAAAAAACAAGGCCGATAGAAAAAAAGACCAGCAAAACATCGCTGCGGGGAATTTGCAGCCACCAGGCCGCCGCCAAAACGATTACAGCAGCGGCTACGTGGATTTGCATGTTTCGCTGTGTCTTTACGGTATGCCCAATTCCTTGCATGGCGTACGAAAAGCTACTCGCCATTCTTCGGAGTTCTTTCAACGTAATCTCCTACCTCGTCAAGCCGATCTGCTCCAAAACCTGTTCCTGACGGGAGAACATTTCTTTCTCCTCTTCCGGCGTACCATGGTCGTAGCCGAGCAGATGGAGAAAGCCATGCACAGCGAGGAAGCCCAGCTCTCTTTCGAAAGAGTGGCCGTAGTCTTCGGCCTGCTCCTTGACTTTTTGCACAGAGATAATGATATCCCCCAGCATGTTCGGAACTTCGTCCGCTTCGCCCTCGTCGAAAAAGATTTCCATCTCGCCTTCGCCCGGCTCGTTCATGGCGAAGGACAACACGTCGGTTGGGCGATCCACGCCGCGGTAATCGCGGTTCAGCTCGTGGATTCGCTCATTGGTGACCAGAGTCACTACGACTTCTCCCTGTACGTCCTCCAGCTTTGCGCAAGCTTCGAGGCATTCGGTCATCAGTTTTTGCAAGCTTTCATCAAGCGGTTCGATTTCTTCGTGGAGGATTTCTACAGATAGCACAGATGAACGATCTCCTTTTTACACACCATTTATCAATAGCCGTGGTCGACTTCTTCTTTTGCATAGGCAGCGATAATTTTTTGCACCAGACTGTGGCGTACGACATCGCCTTCCTGGAAATGGATGAAAGCTACATCCGGTATCGCGCCTAAAATGCGCTGCGCTTCACGCAAGCCGGATTTTTTCCCTTTCGGCAAGTCCACCTGTGTTACGTCTCCGGTAATCACCATTTTGGAGCCGAAACCAAGCCTGGTCAAAAACATTTTCATTTGCTCGGGAGTGGTGTTTTGCGCCTCATCCAGAATGACAAACGAGTCCTCCAATGTACGCCCACGCATGTATGCCAAAGGAGCCACTTCAATCAGTCCGCGCTCCATCATCTTGGCTACCTGCTCGTTTCCAAGCATGTCATACAAAGCATCGTAAAGCGGACGCAGATACGGGTCTACTTTTTCTTGCAGATCGCCAGGCAAAAAGCCCAAGCTTTCTCCCGCCTCTACAGCCGGTCTGGTAAGAACGATCCGTTTGACACGTCCATTTTTCAACGCGTTTACTGCTGTGACCACTGCCAAATACGTTTTTCCCGTTCCGGCAGGCCCTATTCCGAAGACGATGTCGCGCTTCTTGATCGCCGACAAATAGTGCCGCTGTCCGAGAGTTTTGGCCCTGATTACTTTTCCGCGCTGGGTGCGCGCCACTTCCTCATCATAAACATCCAGCAGCTGGGCTGCTTCTCCCCGGCCTACGAGCATCATCGCGTACGAGATGTCTCGTTCGGACAAAGCGATTCCTCTGCGGATCAGCTGCAGCAAAACGCCGATCAGCTCGGTCAGCTTATCCACTTCCGGCTTGTCGCCGCTAATGACCAGTTCGCCTTCGCGGGTCATGATTTGGGCAGGACTTTTTTCCTCGATCAGCTTTAGGTACGCGTCGTGCGGTCCAAACAAAAGCAGAGCCTCAGATGCGTCTGAAAACGGGATTCTTACCTCATCTTGTACGTGCAACAGGCTTCCATCTCCTTGCAACGGTTATCAGCAATTGACGTCACGGATTGCCATTGTTCACGGGTGACTGGGGTACGATTGGCTGTTCAACGGCAATTTCTTCAATGACGGAAAAATGAATGCTTACGTAAACTTTACCATTCTCTGCGGTGACGTGCAAAACTTTTTCGTCCTGAATGAACGCATCTTTACCAGCTTTTTGCAAAATGTCTGCTCTGGCGAATTTTTTCGCTACTTCCGTGGCCTCTTCTGTGCTCAATTGCTTCGTAACCGGCTCGATTTGCGCATATTCGACCGTTTTCCAGCCTACTGGCGACGTGTATCCCGCATAGGAAGGAACGTAGCGTTTTTCCGACGTCTGGGCTTCGGAAAACAGCTCTTTGTTAAACGGCCACACTTGAATCGCATACGATCCCACCAGCAAATACTGCTGCTCCTGCTTCTCTCCGGTCAGCCGATAGATCGTTTGCTTCAAAGGGACAGAGGTGTTGCTTACATACCAGACTTCTCCCTGCACCTTGCCTCGCGCCGATACGGCTTGCTGGCGCGTGTCATTGCCAATGATTCCGGAGATGAGCACCTGGCCTTTTTCGACAAGCTGATTGTTCGTCACCTGGCTTTTGCCCACTTCCGGGAGAATTTTATGGATGACAGCACGCTTTTTGGCGACGAGATGGCGCGGCCCCGTCGCCAAAGGCTTGACGGGCGCTTCCTTTTCCACCACTTGCAGCCTGACCTTCGTTCCCTGGATGTCGATTCCGACCCAGGCGGCTTCCGGCAACAAGCTTAACAGCTCTTTTTGCAGCAGCAGCGGTTCCTTTAGTTTGACCTTCCATGCCCCTTGTTTAATCCCGATCTCGTCCGCAGCGCGAATGACGCGTGCAGGGTCGATGTGCTTCGTTCCCGTTACTTCCACGCTCCATACAAACGAGGAAAGCATGTACAATCCAATAAAAAACAAAACAGCGCCAATAGCCAGTCCAGCGCGCCTGCGCACGCGGAGCAGCCAGAAAGGCAATCCGTCCCTGTTTTCCACGTGGCTGCGACAGCCTGTCTCCTTCAACAGCGGCCTGAGGCGAAAATAGTCGCGAATCAGAATATCGCAGCGGCTCACCTCCGCACCGACCCTGCGAATATTCCAGATTCGAATGCCATCCCGCACGGCCATATTCAGCAAACGCTCAAACCGCTTACCCCGTACGGTGATGGTGATGTGTCCATCTACCCATTCCTTGAGTCCGTTTCGCATATGTGCCGTCCACCTTTCCTTGTGCTAGGAGCCTTGTGGCCCTGTCTCCAAAAATTTGACTCCGCCAATCCTTCCTTCGAGAAGCACCTCTTCCGGCAAAATCGCCCGGATGACAAGCTGTTCGCCTGAGACAATCATCTGGCCGTTTGTAAGCAGCAGACGCAGCTCGTGTTCGCTGAAATGCAGAACACCGCGATGATTCTCTATGTACATTTGCAAATGACCGATCATCGTAATGCGCGGGACTTCCAGGACCACATCTTGCGGCAGATCCAACACACCTCCGGCCAATTGGCGCAGACGGCGGCTCCAACGCTTCATGGATAAGCCCCCCTTCTACAGGCGCACGCGCCTCGTTTTCTGAAAATGGGTCGTGCCACTTTCGGTGCAATATCATTCTTACCTATGCGTATGCGAGCGAACGGTGCGGCATTCATACGAAAACCAGTGCACGGCATTTTGCAAAATGGACGAGTTGATCTGCGGGGAGGTTAGCATAAGGCAAACCCTCCATCTGGTTTTTCCCAGCACAAGGGTTGGTTACGACTATGGCTGCAAGCTGCTCGTTTTTTACAATCCAACAAAAAAACAGGCAAACATTTGTTTACCTGTTTTTTCTGTACGTTATTTGCTTATTTTTCGTGAACGCTGGGCAAAGTAAGAAGCTTTTGAGCGCGGCTCGCCAAAGATGAGCGCCCACTTCATTCCTTCCCGCGGATCGAGAGGAGCAGCAGACTGCGGCTTGACGCGCTGCGCCGCCGACATTTGTCTGGTCGCGCTCGATGTACGGATCGTAGAACCTGTCGAAGCGCGTACAGGCTCGGAAAATGCCCACTCCTGCTCCACTCCGACGCCTTCCATCGACTCCGCTCTCGATTCCAGCGGCTCGTATTTGGCCGTGGCCCGTACCGTTTTTCGCTCTTGCTGCGCATCTGGCGCAGGCTCGGCTGTCCAAGGTGTATCCACAGGTGTCAGGGGCTTGTTTGGCGTTCCTTGCGACATCCGCTTTCCTTTGGCTTTTTCTTTTCCCAGCAGCTTGTAGCCGATGTAACCCAAAATAACGAACCAGAACTTTCCTAGCAGAGGCAGAATCCAGTCAATCAGGTCAAGGAAAAGATCAAAGAGATCTTCCATGGCAATCGCCCTTATTCTTTCTGATCAGGCGAAGCAGGGTCCTGTTTGTCACCTGAGTGCCCGAACGATTCGCGCATTTGTGTATCGGCTGCGATGTTCTGCAGGTTGTAGTAATCCATGACGCCCATTTTGCCGCTGGTCAACGCTTCTGCCAATGCAAGTGGAACTTGTGCTTCCGCCTCGACTACTTTTGCTTTCATTTCTTGTACGCGGGCGATCATTTCTTGTTCCTGGGCAACCGCCATCGCACGACGCTCCTCGGCTTTTGCCTGCGCAATGCGCTTGTCGGCTTCCGCTTGGTCCGTTTGCAGCTGTGCCCCGATGTTTTTACCAACATCTACGTCCGCGATATCAATGGAGAGAATTTCAAACGCTGTACCAGCGTCCAGACCTTTGTTCAAAACGGTTTTGGAGATGAGATCAGGGTTTTCCAATACGTCTTTGTGGCTGTTGGAAGAACCGATCGTGGAGACAATCCCTTCACCGACACGGGCGATGATCGTTTCTTCACCAGCACCACCGACCAGACGGTCAATATTGGCGCGAACGGTTACTTTCGCTTTCGTGCGCAGCTCGATACCGTCTTTTGCCATCGCTGCTACGACAGGAGTTTCAATCACTTTCGGGTTAACGCTCATTTGCACGGCTTCCAATACATCGCGCCCTGCCAAGTCAATCGCTGCGGCGCGTTCAAAGCCGAGCGGAATATCTGCACGTTGCGCTGCTACGAGGGCGTCGACAACGCGGTCAACGTTACCGCCTGCAAGATAGTGGCTTTCCAGTTGGTTCGTGTCCAGCTGCAAGCCTGCTTTGCGAGCTTTAATCAACGGGTTCACGATGCGGGATGGAACGACCCGGCGCAAACGCATCGCCACAAGTGTAATAATCCCGATGTTCACGCCCGACGCGAGGGCGGAAATCCAGAGCATGACTGGTACAAACGAGAAGAAAATCGAAAGGGCCACGATGGCTACAGCCACCATAAAAATTAGGGGAATCAATCCGCTTTCCAACATAATGCTGTCACTCCTTTATTCTTGTTCAGACACGACGACACGCGTCCCTTCTACTTGCACGACGACAATCGCCGTTCCGGCTGCGATGAAGCCTCCGGCAGATACCGCATCGACACGCTTGCCTTCCACTTTTACGACACCAGCAGGGCGCAAAGGCGTCAGGGCAATGCCGGACTTGCCCGTGAGATCACGCTGATCTTTCGGGGCCACATAGCCTTCCTCGTTGTGCTGTGCGTCACCGAGGACGAACTTGCCAAAAAGTCCTTTGATGCCGTAACGCTTGACGAGCAGAAACGTTACAACAAGTGTAACTACAGCCGCAATTCCCAGCGAGGCGAGTCCTTGCTGCGTATCGTAGGCAGCCATCACCAGGCCAGTCACGATACTGATAAAGCCGATGGCTCCGACGATGCCGCCTGGCAGGAAAATTTCTAGAATCATGAGTAAAATTCCGATGACAAACAGACCGATGTGCAGCCAGTTTGCAAAGCCTGCGACATAATGCCCGAAGAAATACAAGCCAAACGAAACTAGCGAAATCGTTCCGGCGACGCCAAAGCCTGGTGCAAACAGTTCAACGACAATCCCGACCAGACCGATAACTAAAAGCAAGCTCATGACGTACGGGCTGGTTACCCAGCGCGCAACCTTTTCCCCGCCAGTCGGCTCGATCACATGCAGAGAGTCGCTGGAAATTCCCAGGCTGGCAAGCAGCTCCTCTTTTCCAGAAACGACGTGATCTGCGTAGCCGAGCGTTTTCGCTTGCTGCGCATCGAGCGAAAGCACGGTTCCTTTTGGCTTCAGTCCCGGAAACTCCGTATCGATTTCGACCATTGCTCGCGCCACGTCCGGATTGCGTTGGTTCAGACTGGCGGCAGCGGTCATTTTTTTGCTCCATCCCGAGATGAACTTGATGTCTGCTGCATTGCCCGCCAGATCAATCGGTGTAGCCGCTCCCATGCTGCTTCCTGGCGTCATAATGATTTCGTTAGCGTTCAAAGCGATGTATGTTCCCGCTGAGAAAGCCTGGTTATCAATATAGGCGATGGTATGCATGGGTGATTGGCGAATCAACTGGCCAATCTGATCAGCAGCGTCCACTTCGCCACCCGGCGTATTAATATGCAAAATGACAAGGTCTGCTTTTTCTTCCTGTGCATCTGCGAAAGCCCTTGCAAGGAAACTCTCCAAGCCACGCTCGATTGTGTTGTCTACCGGAATCCAGACCGCTTTCTGATAAGACTGGGCCTGAATGCCTGGCGTAAACAAAAACATCGAGAAGCCCGTGATCAGGCAAAGAAGAGACAGTAGCAATCGCATCCGCCGCAACGCTAACCTCGTTGCAGTCATGACATTTACCTCCTTCCTCGTATCAGCTTCAACTTATGCCCAATAAGGTATACGAACAAAGGAGGAGATTGTTTCAGATTTTTGTCAGCTTTTGGGGAAACAAAGAAAAAACCCAACCGTCATCCGGCTGGGCTTTTCCATTCGTATCTATATGAGGTGTTGCTTATCTACGATGGTAGTTCCTCAGATACAATCTTTTGCACGAGGTTTCCGTCTGCTCTGCCTTTCACTTTCGGCATAAGTGCTCCCATCACTTTGCCCATCTCCTTCTTGGAGGTGGCATTGGTGGCAGCAATAGCTTCCCGAACGATATCGCGAATCTCATCTTCGCTGAGCTGAGCGGGTAAGTAAGCGGAGAGCACATCGATCTCTTCGCGCGATTTTAAGGCAAGTTCTTCACGGCCTGCCTTCTCAAATTCGTGGAGGGATTCACGGCGTTGTTTTAACTCACGAGTCAAGATGGTCAGCACTTCGTCTTCAGACAAAGTTCTGCCTTTGTTAATCTCTTCATTCTTTAAAGCGGCTTTCACCATGCGAATAACAGAGAGTTTTAGAGCAGCTTTGTCTCTCATTGCTTGCTTCATATCTTGATCGAGTCGCTCCATTACACTCATGATGGGCCCTCCGTCCATTAAAACTTACGCTTACGAGCTGCTTCGGATTTCTTTTTACGCTTAATGCTAGGCTTCTCAAAGTGGCGACGTTTACGCAGTTCCGCCATCACCCCGGATTTGGCGCTCTCACGCTTGAAGCGGCGAAGTGCGCTATCCAAAGACTCGTTTTTCTTGACTCGAATTTCTGCCATTTGTCTTCCCTCCCTCCGCTAAAACCGTGGGACGCCTGAATCGTCGTACGAACAGACTGTCACACTTCATTATAGGATAGATGACTAATGAAGGTCAACCTTTAGTTCATTTTTATTCGTGAAATCCTGCCAAGAGGTGGTAATGAATATGGAAAACTTCTTGTCCGCCTTCTTTTCCGCAGTTATTAATCAGGCGAAATCCTGGCAGCTCCAGCTTTTTCGCCAATGTCTGCGCTACTTGATGAATATGGCCGATCAGCGGCAAATCTTCCGCTGTTACATCCATTAATGTCGCAATCGGCTTGCGCGGGATGATCAGCAGGTGGACGCGTGCCTTTGGCGCGATGTCGTGAATCACGATGACGTGTTCGTCTTCATATTCTACGCGGGCTGGAATTTCGCCCTCCATAATCCGGGTAAAAATGCTTTTCTCCATGTGGGAAACCCCTTTCAGCTATATAGATGGCTTCGATGTTTTGCAAAGCACAGATAGTTTCATGATAGCGGACAGCACGAAGCAAATGCAACGGCTTGTCCCGCACTTTTGTCTTGCGGCCTTCCCGGGCGCATGGTAGCATGACTTCGAGGATTCACGAGTTCGTGACCGGATGACTTCGCGATTTCACGTGCGCGTGGTCAGCTTCGAGGTTGGAGATGGATCATATAGAAAAAAGGAGTTCGTGCACATGAAACCACTTGCACTGGAACAGGCGACAATCAATGCAGAAGGACTCTTGCTGGCAGGCTCTCCGCACCTTGTCTTGTCATCGGTTCACTTTGATACCCGCCAACTGAAAGCGGGTTCTTTATTCGTGGCGCTGACAGGCGGCGCTCGCGATGGGCACGATTTTTTGCTGCAAGCAGCCGAACAAGGAGCGGTAGCCGCACTCGTATCCAATCAGGAAAAAATTCCCGCTGGCTTGCCCGAGGAGTTCGGGCTGATTCTCGTCAATGACACGCTGCGCGGTTTTCAAAAGCTGGCAGCTGCCTATCGGAAAGACTTTGCGATCCCGCATATCGCGATTACGGGCAGCATCGGGAAAACGACGGTGAAGGACATCGTAGCTCACGTATTGGAAGCGCGATCCCCTGTCTACAAGACATATAAAAACTTGAACAATCATTTGGGCGTGCCGCTTTCCTTGCTGCAAATGGAGCCGCAGCACCAGGCTGCCGTGCTGGAGCTGGGGATGAATCACGCCGGAGAGATCGACTTATTGGCTTCGCTCGTCAAGCCGGAGATCAGCGTCATTACGTATATCGGCGAGTCGCATCTGGAGTTTTTCGGCACGCGGGAAAAGCTTGCGCTCGCCAAAGCCGAGCTGCTCCCCCACACCGCCCCTGACGGCCTGGTTCTTCTCAACAAGGACTCGGAGTATTTGCCGCGAGTGGCCCATCTGTATGCCGGGGAGATCATGTACTATTCCGTGCTGGAGCCTTGTGACATCTGGGCGGAACATATTCAGCCGAATGATAATGGAACACAGTTTGACGTCTGCTTCGCGAATGGCGAACGCTTCTCCGCCTTTCTCCCGCTTCACGGCAAGCATAGCGTGCTGAACGCGCTTCCTGCGATTGCGATTGCGAAAAGACTGGGGATGGACACAGAACAAATCGTGCAAGCGCTCTCCACGGTCAAGCTCTCTGCCATGCGGTTTGAACAGGTGCATTCCAGACACGGCTCCCTGTATATCAGCGATGCATACAACGCCAGTCCGTCTTCCATGGAAGCTGCTGCCCGGACGTTCGCCGAGCTGTTTCCTGGCCGCAAAAAAGTGCTCGTCTTGGGCGACATGTACGAGATGGGCGAGCAAAGCGCTCACATGCACGCAGGAGTCGGCGAAGCGCTCAACGATCTTGTCGAGCACATCGAGCTGCTCGTCACCGTTGGCGAGGATACGCAACATCTTCATCGCGCCTATAACGGCAACAAGCTGCATGTGGCAAGCAAACCGGAGGCGCTCGCCGCCCTTCTGCCATTGCGCGATGCCAGCCACGCCTTTTTGTTCAAAGCGTCGCGCGGGATGGAGCTGTGGACGCTTTTGACTGATCTGGAACAGCACGAATAGAAAAAAAGAAAGCCGCCTCTCGGATCAGTTGAGAGACGGCTTTTTTGCGTTTGCTTGTAGGTCGTAAAATTCAGATTGCTATTCCAGCCCTTCGGCTTCCACGATGTTGCGCTGCTTATCGGCATGGCGCTCTATCGCCAGCTGCACCAGGCGGTCGATCAGCTCGCTGTAGCCCACACCTGCTGCCTGGAAAAGCATCGGGTACATGCTGAACGGGGTAAAGCCTGGCATCGTGTTTACTTCGTTAATGTACAGTTGGTCGTTTTTCTCATCCCAGAAAAAGTCGACGCGGGAAAGCCCTGAGCCGTCCAGCGCCTGAAATGCCTTTTTCGCGATATCGGAGATGCCTTCTGCGACATGCGCAGGAACGACCGCAGGAATGGACAGCTCTGTGCCCGCTCCCTTGTACTTGGCTTCGTAGTCATAAAATTCTTTGGCCGCGATAATTTCGCCGACGACAGACGTGACCAGCTCCTCGTTGCCAAGCACGCCGATCTCCAGCTCGCGCACCGAAACAAACTCCTCCACGATCAGCCTGCGGTCAAAACGGGCAGCCAGATTGATCGCGGTCACCAGTTCTGCGCGGTTCTTCGCCTTGCTGATTCCGACGCTGGAGCCCATGTTCGCTGGCTTGACAAAGCATGGGTAGCCAAGTTCACGCTCGATTGTTTCCGCCACTTCCTCGGGACCTTTTTCCCACTGGGAGCGCAAAAACCCTACGTACTTAACCTGCGGCAAGCCCGCTTGGGCAAAAACCGTCTTCATCATCCACTTGTCCATCCCGACAGCGGAAGCCATCACGCCTGTTCCCACATACGGCAGGTTGACCAGCTCCAGCAGTCCTTGAATCGTGCCATCTTCCCCGTTCGGTCCATGCACGACAGGAAAAATCACATCGACTTGCTGCGCGATATCGAACAAGGAGTCAGATTTTTTTGCCGGATCGCCGGAGGCGAGGCGCAGTGTGTCGATGTTTTGCGGCACCTGCTCAGCGAAAGCGTCTCCTTTTACCCAAGTTCCGTCCAACTGAACGTAAATGGGCGTTACCTCGTATTTATTTGCATCGACAGCCTTCATGATCGACAAGGCCGTACGCAATGAAACCTCGTGCTCCGAGGATTTTCCTCCATAAATAATTCCTAGACGGATCTTATCGTTTCCCATCCGTGCCATGCTCCTTTCCTCTGTGGCAGGCAAAGAGTCTACCCTTGAGTTTCATCTCTCTCCTATGCTATGCAAGCGCCCAGCATCTGCTCTTTGTACCGGGCAAAGCCCGTCATTTAGCATACACAAACCGACTGCCAAATACAAGAGAAGCAAGTATCACCCACGCATGAACTTTGTCATATCATGGGTAGTAAAAACACTGTCATGGAGCTATTTTGCTGGAGGGATGTCCATGAGAGACTACTTGCTTTATTGTACGTATTGCTCCACGTACACGTTGTTGCACAGCTTCGATAAAGACGCCGGAACTTTTTTGGGGGAATACTCGCTCCTGCACAATGATTACACGCGCGACAACATCGTTTTGAACAAATTTTTGCTCGCTCACCTCGGCCACACCATCCGGCCTATTCCCTCCCAGACGGATGACTATCGCCAAATTATTGGCAACGCCTCGCATTTTCTCGAAGACGACATCGATAAATACGTGGAGGAAAGCCAGCAACGGGCGAAGTTTCGGGAGCGGGATCGCAAAAGCGAGCGGGAAATCGGCCAGGTCCAGCTCTATCTCATCGAGCATTTGCTTGTTCACGAGTTGCATACGCTCAGCCAGGCGCGCGCCGCTACCCCCGCAGAAGGACAAGTCTTGCTGGGAAAAGAGCTTGGCTTCAAAAAGGCTCTCGACCTCGTCCGGCAGGTGAAAAACGACAAGCAGTTTGCGCAGTAAGCCTGACTTCGCCTAGCGGACGGGACGCTTGAATATCTGCCAGCTTGTTTGGGCAGCCGACTGGTCGCTCGAATGTCTGCCAGCTTGCCCGGGCAGCAGCCTAGCCCTGTGCGTCCCATCCTTTTCACGAAAACGCAAAAACAGCGCCAGATACGCTCCGGCGCTGTTCTCTTTTTCTACTTGCGATCGCGCACTTCAAAGATCGCGAATTTCAGGTAATGCGCTTCGTCAGCGCCGCTGATTTGCGGGTGGTCTTTGCCTGCCCCGCGCCACTCGATCAGGCGCAATATTTTTTTCGCGTCCACAGCCGCTTCCTGGATCGTTTCCAGGAACAGTTCCGGCGACATGTGGTACGAGCAGGAGGCGGTGACCAAAAAACCGCCAGGACGAACGAGCTTCATCCCGTTCAGGTTGATATCTTTGTAGCCGCGGCATGCGCCTTTGACCGCGCCGCGCGATTTGGCGAAGGCGGGCGGATCGAGAATGACGACATCCCAGCTCTTTCCTGCCTCGACATTTTCCCGCAAGTAATCAAACGCGTTTGCCACGACAAAATCGACGCGATGCAAAAAGCCGTTCAAGGTGATGTTGCGCTTCGCGGTTTCGATCGCATGCTCGGAAATGTCGAGCGCGGTTACTTTTTTCGCGCCGTGCTTGCAAGCGTTCAGCGTGAAGGAGCCGGTATGGGTGAAGCATTCCAGCACTTCTGCTCCGTCCCAGAACGGATTTTTGATCGCTTTTCCCCGCTTGTCGACTGGCATGAGCTTTTGCTCGCCGTCCACCTCGATGGTTTGCAGCGTAATGCCGTGCTTCTCGCCCCAGCCTTTCATCAATGGCGCAATCGAAGCGCGGTTCTCACGCTGGTCGTAGAAAAATCCTGTCTTTTGTCCTTCGACGATATCCACGTAATACTTCAGGCCGTTTTCCTCAATCAACACCTCGCGCGGACACTCTCCGTACAGCACTTCTTTACCTTCCGCCAAGCCTTCCAGCTTGCGCACGGGAACGTCGTTGCGCAAGTAGATGCCAGCAGGCGCAAACACTTCCACAAGCGCATCGCGAATCCACTCCATCCGCTTTTCCATGCCCAAAGACAATACCTGCACGACCAGGATGTCCTCGTAGCGATCCACGATCAGGCCAGGCAAAAAGTCTGCTTCGCCGTAAATGACGCGGCATGCGCGCGGATTGTCCACAAACCGAGTGCGAAACTCCGCCGCCTGCCTGATTTTGCGCAGGAAGAACGAATAGTCGATGTCTTCTTTTGGATCGTAGCTCAAAATGCGCACGATCATTTGCGATGCCGGATTGATGTAGCCTTTTGCCAAAAAGTGTCCTTTGTGGTTCGTCACCTCAACGATTTCACCCGGTACAACCTCGCCCTGGATTTCCAATACTTCCGATTGGAAAATCCACGGATGCCCCGCTTCCAGTCGCTTTTTCCGATGCTGATTCAGTAAGACTTTTGCCATGCGGTTGATTCTCTCCTTGTCATGCTTGCCCTCGTACAGGCATAGCGTTATAGTAACTTCCTTTACGGTTGGCCCGGCGTTCTACGGCCAGCCTCGCTTGCCATTGTAACCAAGAAGGAGGAACCCAACTTGTGATTGTCTCCATCCTCGCCCCGTTTACGATCGGGCTCTGTTTTTTTCTGTTCGGTATGTACGCCATGCGGACCGGATTTCAAAATTTGGCGGGCAAAAAAATGGAACAATGGATGGCCCGCTTTACACGCACGCCATACCACAGCTTCTGGATCGGGTTGATTGCGACTTTCGTCCTGCAAAGCTCCAGTGCCGTCACCGTCTTGACGATCGGCTTGACCAATGCGGGGATTATCCAGTTCGCGCAAACCGTCGGGATCATTCTCGGCACCAACCTGGGAACGACCGTCACGACGGAGCTGGTCGCACTCAAACTGGAGTCGTTCGCCATCCCGATGTTGCTCGTCGGCGTCGCCCTCTGGCTGATGCCGCGGCCAACTGTTCGCTGCACCGGACTGGTCATCGCCGGATTCGGGCTGATTTTCCTCGGGATTGATACACTCAAGCTGATGGCCAAGCCGCTGGAACAATCCGAAACGTTTCGGTCGCTTTTTCTGGAGAGCAGTCATTCCATCTGGATCGGGCTGATCACAGGCGTCATTTTCACTGCGCTCATCCATAGCGGCTCTGCAACGACCGTCATCACGATGGGGTTGCTCAGCCATCAAATCCTGTCCATGGAGACGGCGCTTGCCATCGTCCTCGGCGCCAATGTCGGCACATGCTTCACCGCTGTCATAGCCGCCATCGGCACGAATACGGCCTCCAAGCAGGTCGCCTGGTGCCATACGCTCTTTAATGTAGCAGGGGCTGTCGTGTTTTTGCCTTTTCTTTCCCAGCTTGCCCTGGTAAGCGCCTTTTTAACGAGCAGCCCCTCCATGCAAATCGCCCATTCGCAAACGATTTTCAATCTGATTTGCTCCATGGTCGCCCTGCCATTCGTTCCGCAGATCGCCCGGTTTATCCAATGGCTCATTCCAGACAAGCGCAAACCGCCTACACCGACTGCTGTATGGATTAAAAAGAAAACGGGATGAGGTACAGCGAGGTGACGACCCCGGCCACGATCATCGCCACACTCGATGCAGCCGTCTGCACGGGCGAGATGCGGTTCAAACTGGCTGTCCCGATCGCATGCGCACTCGTCCCTACGGCAATCCCGATCGCCCAGTCGTCCGTAATTCGCCCCCATTTGAGCACAGGGCGCGCGATCAGCACTCCAACCATTCCTGTAAGGGCGGTAAAAAAGGCTGCCAAAGCAGGCACTCCGCCTATCGAGGCAGTCAGTTCCAAAGCGATTGGCGTCGTCACCGATTTGCTCAGCATGCTTCTGAGCAAGATGTCATCCGATCCGAAGCACCAATGAATCGCGTACACCGACAAGATAGCCACGGCGCACCCTGCACTGACGCCGAGCAAAACGCCGCGCCAGATGTGGGCGAATTGCCTGATCTGTTTGGCCAAAGGAACAGCCAATGCCACTGTCGCCGGACCGAGCCAGAACGAAATCCACTGTCCTCCCGCAGAAAAAGCTTCCCAATCATCGCTCACCGCCCACCAGATCACCCAGACGAGCACGACCGCCACAAGCAGCGGCTGCACGCGGGGAAAGCGGGCGTTGACCGTCGTTGCTCCTTTGTAGCCGACAAGCGTAACGAGGATCGCCAGCCATTGACTAAGCATCGAGCGTCCTCCTCTCTGGTACGGCGGAAGCGGGTGTCTCTTGCTTCTTCTGTCTGTTCAAGTAAGCTTGTACCACGCGGCCTGTCACGAACATGACCAGCATCGGAGCCACAATCATCGACAGCGCGATCGGCCATGGCGCTTGGGCAAACCATTTGAAGTAGGAGACGACCCCCACAATAATCGGCACGAAAAACAGCATCATGTGCCGGATGAGAAACGAACTCGCCCGGTCTACCCACTCCATCCGAATCCAGCCAGTCACAAGCCCCAGCGTCAGCAAAAGCATCCCGACCAGGTTGCCGGGCAAAGGGATGTGCAGCCATGTGCTCGCAAGCACTCCCACTCCGTAAAAAGCCAGAAGAATAGCCACTCCCGTGATCATTTTCACCTGCCACACCCCTCTCCCGCTTTCTCTTTGCCTAATCTCTATCGAAAATGCTTGAAAAAGAAGGAAAAGCCCGGCCTTCCCTTGGCCAGGCTTTCTTTCGTTCCAGTCGTTCTAGTATCCGCTGCCTGTCGTTTTCGCTCCAGTCACAATCGAGATGCCAGAGCTTGTACCGATCCGGCTCGCTCCCGCCTCGATCATGGCGAGTGCTGCTTCACCGCCGCGCACGCCGCCAGATGCCTTCACTCCAATGTCAGGACCAACTGTTTTACGCATCAAAGCGATATCTTCTACCGTCGCGCCGCCCGGGCCGAAGCCAGTGGACGTTTTTACGTAATCGGCACCTGCTTCCACGCAGAGCTTGCACGCGATTTCTTTTTCCTGATCAGTCAAAAGACCTGTTTCAAGAATGACTTTCAAAAGAATGTCTCCAGCTGCATCCTTCACAGCTGCCACGTCTTGCTTCACGGTTTCCAGATCGCCGGATTTCAGGGCACCTACGTTCAGCACCATGTCGACTTCTGTTGCGCCGTTTGCAATCGCATCGCGAGTTTCTGCCACTTTTGCCGCTGTCGTATTCGCTCCCAGAGGGAAGCCGATTACGGTGCACACTTTCACATCTGTACCCGCCAACAGCTCAGCAGAACGCTTCACCCAGTAAGGGTTGACGCACACAGACATAAAATCGTGTTCTTTCGCTTCCGCGCAGAGCTTGTCGATCATCTCTTGCGTCGCTTCTGGCTTCAACAGGGTATGGTCGATAAATTTGTTCAATTGCATAAACTACACCTCAATCCCGAGTTTTTGGAAGGCCAGACGAAAAATCTCATCGTTGTTTCGGTAGCCTCTCTGGAGTTGCAGCTCCCAAGCCTCTTTTGCCGGATGCCAATGAACGTCATTGATTTCTTCCAGCTGTACCGTTATTTCTGTGTTGTAAGCCTCGACCAGATAGTAGTGGACTTCTTTGTCGACCGACTCGCCCGTCACCGGATGCGTGTAGACGTAAGTGATCCGGTCAAGCTTGGCGCCGAGACGCCCCGCCACTCCCGTCTCTTCAAGCACTTCACGCAAAGCGGTTTCTTCGATAGTCTCGCCGATCTCCTGCTTGCCTTTTGCCAAAGTCACTTTGCCATAACGGTCTTCGATCAAGAGAAGCATGTACTCTCCGTCTTGCAGCTGATAGACTACGCCTCCTGCCGAAATCTCCTTCATATGGCTCGCTCCTTCAAATAAGGCAGCATCTCAGTCTCCACAACGCGGACAAAAGTTCCCTGGCAATATTCGGAGCCTGGTTGTTCCAGCTTCACCTTGCAAATTTTCCCGATCATGCTTTCGTCTCCCGGGAAAACAACGTTCAGGTAGTTATCGGAATATCCCATCAACAGGCCGCTTTCCGGCGCATCCTTGAACGGACGCTCTGGAATGACTTCCAGCACGTCGCCGACAAACTGCTTGGAGTAAGCCATGGTCAGCTCCCGATTCAGCTCCAACAATTTCGTCACGCGCTCGTGTTTTTCCTCTTCGGGAATCTGGTCGGTCATCCGCGCAGCCGGTGTGCCTGTGCGCATCGAGTACGGGAAAACGTGCAGCTCGGCGAAGCCGATTTCTTTGATGAAGTTGTAGCCGTTCATGAATTGCTCCTCGGTTTCACCCGGGAAGCCGACAATGACGTCCGTCGTGATCGCCGCGCCTGGCAGCGCTTTGCGTACTTTCACCATTTTTTCATAAAACTCGGCTGTCGTGTATTTGCGGCGCATGCGCTTCAACACTTCATCATCGCCCGCCTGGAGCGGTACGTGCAGGTGGCGTACGACACGGTCGGAGTTGTTGATGACCTCGATGACTTCATCCGTGATCTGGCTCGCTTCGATGGAGCTGATGCGAATGCGTTTCAGTCCATCTACTTCGTGCAAATCAAGCAGCAGCTTCGCCAGGTTGTAGTCTTCCAGGTCTTCTCCGTATCCTCCGGTGTGAATCCCCGTCAGAACGATTTCCAGATAGCCTGCTTCCACCAGCTTTTTCGCCTGTTCAACGACGCTTTCCGGCTTGCGCGAGCGCATGAGACCACGCGCCCACGGAATGATGCAGAACGTGCAGAAGTTGTTGCAGCCTTCCTGAATTTTCAGGGAAGCGCGGGTTCTGTCTGTAAAGTTGGGAACATCCAGCTCCTCGAAATCACGGGCTTTCATGATGTTTCCGACCGCATTGATCGGTTGGCGCTCAGCGCGGATTTGCTTGACGTAATCGGTCAGCTTCTCGCGGCCTTGCGTGCCCACTACGATATCCACCCCAGGAATTTGTGCAATCTCGCTTGGAGAAGTTTGCGCATAGCAGCCTGTCACAGCGACGATCGCTTCCGGGTTGCGGCGAATCGCCCGGCGGATGACCTGGCGGCTCTTTTTATCACCTGTATTCGTAACGGTACAAGTATTGATCACGTAAACATCGGCGTCGTCCTGTTCAAAGTCGACTCGCTCGTAGCCATCTGCCTTGAACAATTGCCAAATCGCCTCAGTCTCATAACTGTTCACTTTGCAGCCTAATGTATGAAAAGCAACGGTAGACATTGCCATTCCTCCTTTCGCTTGCGCTTATCCTTTGCGATGTATGGAAGCTTTTCGTTCAAACTGATAGGAAGCCGCGGCAAGTACATACTGGCTGGCCGTTTCGGTGCGCAAAATACGCGGCCCGAGCGAAACAGGCAAAAATCCCTTGCTCTCTGCTTGCGCCACTTCTTCCGGGGTGAAGCCCCCTTCAGGCCCAATCAGAACGAGCAGGGAGTCTCCACTTGCCATCTGTTCCAGCACTTCATGAACAGTCGTGCTTCCTTCCTTTTCATAGGCAATAGCCAGCTGCGTATAGGCTTGACCTGCCGCAAGCGCCTCGCGAAACGAGACAGGGGCAAGCAGCTCAGGCAAAACGGCCCGGTGCGACTGCTCGGCAGCCTCCTTGACGATTTTGCGCCAGCGCTCCAGCTTTTTCGCCTCTTTTTTAGCGTCCAGTTTGACGATGGTTCTCTCGGAAGAAAACGGAAAAAAGGAGTACGCTCCGAGTTCCGTCCCCTTTTGCAAGATCCACTCCATCTTTTCGCCTTTTGGCATTCCTTGCCCAATGGTCACGCGGATCGGCAGCTCACGCTCTTCCTGGAGCATCTCGATCACCTCTGCCTGGACTTCCTTGGCAGAAAGGCTGACGAGCTTGGCTCGCGCCGATCTCCCTGCTCCGTCCGAGACGAGAATTTCATCGCCTGCCCGCGCTCGCATCACGTTTACGATATGATGAACATCGTCTCCGATAATCGTTAGCTCATGCTCATGAAAGAGATGTGGCTCGACAAAATATCGTTGCATCTCGCCAACCTCACTATTCTATCGTTTTTTTGCGGTAATTGCTACCCAGTCATCGATGAAAATCGTTTCCACGATCTCAAGCCCGGAAGCGACCAGAGCGGCTTTCACATCCGCTTCCCGCGCCGCAATAATGCCGGATGCGATGAAGGTGCCGCCTGGCAGAAGCAAGCGGAACACATCGTCTGTAAAGCGCAAAATGACTTCCGCCAAAATATTGGCGACGATCACTTCGACTTGCTCCTCGATGCCATCCAGCAAGTTGTTTTGTCTGACGACGATATGCTCATGCACGCCGTTCAGCTCGGTGTTCGCCTGTGCGGAGCGGACTGCCACCTCGTCCAAATCCATCGCGAGCACTTCTTTTGCGCCCAGCTTGATGGCGGCAATGCTCAAAATCGCCGTGCCTGTTCCCACATCGTACACGCGATCGCCTTTGGCCAAATGCTTCTCCAGCGCGCGCAGACAGAGAATCGTGGTCGGATGCGTTCCCGTGCCAAAAGCCATTCCCGGGTCCATCTCGATGATGATCTCTCCCGGATGACGCGGCTCATACTCTTCCCAAACCGGCTTGATCGTCATGTTGTCGGAGACGTGAACCGGCTTGTAATACTTTTTCCAGGCGTGGGCCCATTCGTCTTCGTGAACATCGTTTACGGCAATCGCAGCCTTGCCGATGTCCAGACCGTACTCGGTCAACTGCGCCAGCTGTTCTTTCAATTCTTCTACGACATCGATCAGCTCGCTGCTGTCAACGGGCAGGTACGCTTTGACGAATACGCCCTCGGCCGGAAAATCGTCAGGAGAGAGCTGGTAGATTTCGCCAAAGGGGGTATCCCACTCGCGATAGAGCACCTCCGGGTCTTCGATGACGACGCCGTTGGCACCCATTTCATAGAGAAGGCTGGACACCGCCTCCGTAGCCTCCGCTGTTGTATGGATACTGATTTCTGACCATTTCACGAATCTACCACTCCCCACTTTTGCTTTCCTGATGGACTTGTCAACCTGCAAGCGGACAAAACCGCGACCGATTACTCGCCGCGGAATGCCCGTTTCATTTTTTCAAAAAAGCCTTCGTCTTCCGTTCCGTGCTGGCCCGGCTTCTCGCCAGACAGCTCTGCCAGCTCGCGCAGCAGCTCTTTTTGCTTGTCGCTCAGCTTCGTCGGCGTAATGACGCGCACTTTTACATGCTGATCGCCGCGACCGTTGCCGCGCAAGTGCGGCACGCCTTTTCCACGCAAGCGGAAAAACGTCTCGGTCTGTGTGCCTGCCGGAATCTTCAGCTTCACGCGGCCATCGACCGTCGGAACCTCGATTTCATCGCCGAGCGCCGCCTGTGCATACGTAAGCGGTACTTCACAGTAAATGTCGTTGCCTTCGCGCTCGAAAAACTCGTGGCTTTTCACGCGCAGCACAACGTACAGATCGCCTGCTGGTCCGCCGTTGGCACCTGGCTCGCCTTCGCCGGAGACGCGCAATTGCGCACCGTCATCCACACCAGCCGGGATGTTGAGGTGAATTTTGCGGCGTACCTTGACACGTCCGCTACCTCGGCACGAGGAGCATTTTTCCTTGAACACTTTCCCTTTGCCTTCGCAAGTGGAGCAGACCCGTCGGTTGACGATTCGGCCGAACGGCGTGTTGGCTGCCACTTCCTGCTGACCGGTACCGCTACAAGTTTTGCACGTTTCGACGCCTGTTCCCGGCTTGGCACCAGAGCCGAGGCACGTATCGCACTCTGCCTCTTTCGGGATTTCCACGTCGGTTTCTTTTCCGAAAATCGCGTCGATAAAATCGATGCTCAGGCCAAATTGCAGATCGGCCCCTTTGCGCGGCGCGTTCGGATTCGCGCGTCTGCCGCCACCACCGAAGAACATGTCAAAAATGTCTCCGAAGCCGCCCATGCCCGACGTATCAAAACCGCCGCCGCCAAAGCCCTGATTCGGGTCCTGATGACCGAAACGGTCGTATTGCGCGCGCTTTTGCGGCTCAGACAGGACATCGTAAGCTTCCTTGACTTCCTTGAACTTTTCTTCCGCATCAGCGTCTTTATTTACATCCGGATGGTACTGGCGAGCAAGCTTCCGGTACGCTTTCTTGATTTCGTCCGCGTCGGCTTCCTTGGCTACTCCCAGAACCTCGTAGTAATCGCGTTTCATCTCCTAAATCACTCCCATGACAGTCAACTGTTATCATAGCATGTGACAGACCTGAAAAAAAGTCAAAGTCAGCTTTTGCGTGACTTTGACTTTCATGGGGTCACATCGCGAAAGAGCGAGGGGAGAAAAGCTCTCCCCTGATGCTTTCGTCGTGATTACTTTTTATCGTCTACCACTTCATAGTCAGCATCAACGACATTGTCCTTCTTCGGTTCTTGGCCTTCTGCTGCGCCCCCAGCATTTTGCTGCGCTTGTGCAGCTTGCTCATAGAGCTTCACGGAAATTTGTTGGATGATCTCGGACAGTTCGTCTTTTGCCGCTTTGATTTCCTCGATGTTGCCGCCTTCCAGCGCTTTTTTCACTTTGTCTTTCGCAGCGTTGGCGCGATCGATTTCCGCTTGGTCTACCTTGCCTTCCACTTCTTTCAGTGTTTTCTCGGTAGTGAACACGAGTTGGTCTGCTTCGTTGCGGATTTCTACTTGCTCTTTGCGCTTTTTGTCTTCTTCCGCATTCAGCTCGGCTTCTTTTACCATGCGGTCGATTTCATCGTCAGACAAACCGGAGTTGGACGTGATGGTGATGCGTTGCTCTTTTCCTGTACCCAGGTCTTTTGCACGCACGTTCACGATACCGTTGGCGTCGATGTCGAAGGAAACTTCGATTTGCGGGATACCGCGCGGCGCTGGCGGAATGTCGGACAGCGTGAAGCGGCCCAATGTTTTGTTGTCGCCCGCCATTTGGCGTTCGCCCTGGAGAACGTGGATTTCTACAGAAGTCTGGTTGTCGGCAGCTGTAGAGAACACTTGGGATTTGCTGGTCGGGATTGTCGTGTTGCGGTCGATCAGCTTGGTGAACACGCCGCCCAATGTTTCGATACCGAGCGACAGCGGAGTAACGTCGAGCAGTACGACGTCTTTCACGTCACCAGTCAGTACCCCTGCTTGCACGGCAGCGCCCAGTGCTACTACTTCGTCTGGATTCACGCCTTTGTGCGGCTCTTTTCCAGTAAATTTCTTGATCGCTTCTTGTACAGCCGGAATCCGTGTGGAACCACCCACGAGGATTACGCGGTCGATTTCGCTAGGAGTCAAGCCTGCGTCTTTCAGCGCTTGGCGAGTTGGGCCCATCGTACGCTCAACCAGTTCAGCGGAAAGCTCTTCGAATTTGGCGCGAGTCAGGTTCATCTCCAAGTGTTTTGGACCGGAAGCATCTGCTGTGATAAACGGCAGCGAGATAGTCGTAGTCAGTACGCCGGAGAGGTCTTTTTTCGCTTTTTCAGCCGCGTCTTTCAAACGTTGCTGTGCCATGCGGTCTTTGGACAGGTCAATGCCGTGCTCTTTTTTGAACTCGCTCACGAGGTAGTTCATGATCACATCGTCGAAGTCGTCTCCACCGAGCTTGTTGTCGCCGGAAGTCGCCTTTACTTCGAAGAAACCGTCGGAAAGCTCCAGGATGGAGACGTCAAACGTACCGCCGCCGAGGTCGAATACGAGAACGGTTTGATCTTCTGTCTTTTCCATACCGTATGCAAGTGCTGCTGCGGTTGGTTCGTTCACGATACGCAAAACTTCCAGACCCGCGATTTTACCAGCGTCTTTAGTCGCTTGGCGTTGGGAGTCATTGAAGTAAGCTGGAACGGTAATAACAGCTTGTGTTACTGGCTGGCCCAGGTAAGCTTCTGCATCTGCTTTCAGCTTTTGCAGGATCATGGCAGAGATTTGCTCAGGTGTGTATGGATTTCCTTCCAGTGTTTCCTTGTGGGAAGTACCCATGTGACGCTTGATGGAGATAACCGTGTTGTCAGGGTTGGTGATCGCCTGACGTTTTGCCGCTTCCCCTACGATGCGCTCGCCGTTTTTGAAAGCGACGACGGAAGGAGTGGTGCGGTTTCCTTCTGCGTTGGCAATAACGACTGGCTCGCCGCCTTCCATTACTGCTACGCAAGAGTTGGTTGTTCCAAGGTCAATACCGATTACGCGACTCATACAATATGTCCTCCTAACACTTTCTCATCTGAATGAATGATGGAATCTCGATTTATTCGTTCACTTGCACCATCGCCGGACGAACGACGCGGTCTTTGAACATATATCCTTTTTGCAATTCTGCTACGACGACGCCCGAATCAAATTCAGGGTCTTGCGTCTGCATGACAGCCTGGTGTACATGCGGATCGAACGGAGCGCCTTTTGCCTCGATCGGAGTCAAGCCTTCTTTTTCGAAAACTTGCACCATCTGGCGGTACACCATGTTGACGCCTGTCAAAAGCGACTCGACCGTCATCGATTCCTTGTCAGCAGCCAATGCCCGCTCGAAATTGTCGAGTACCGGCAAAAGCTCTTCCACGATTTTCAGGGAAGCGTACTTCGCCAGGTCTTCCTGCTCCTTGCGCACACGGCGTCTGAGGTTATCCATGTCAGCCATGGCCCGCAGCATGCGGTTTTGATGCTCCTCTGCCTGCGCCTTCCACTGGGCCGCTTCCTGCTCCCAGTTCACTTCGCCCGCGTCTTGCGCGTCGACTGCCTCATTTACTTGCTCGTCTTCAGCAGCCGGGTCTTTGGTCATTTTTTCCTCGCTCAACGTCGATACCTCCTGGGGGCTCTTGCCTGACTTGCCTTCTCGTCAGGGAGCCTTCCTCCATTTATTTCTCAAACTGCGAAGTCAGCATCCGCGATAAGCCTTCTGCCAAATAATTGAGTACGGTAATGACTTTTCCGTATTCCATTCGCGTCGGGCCAAGTATTCCCACCATTCCCACGGGCTTGCCTCCAAGCGAGTAGGATGTCGTAATAATACTGCATTGCTTGATCGCGTCCAGCTGGTTTTCCTGGCCGATGCGCACCGTCAGTCCATCTCCCGGCATCCCGATCAAATGCAGCAGTTGATCGTTTTGCTCCAGCAGTTCCAAAATATCCTTGACCTTGTCTACGTCGCGGAATTCCGGCTGATTCATGATTTTGGTGGCACCGCGTAAGTATACACGTTCCTCTTCTTGTGTCAGCGACTTGTCGAGAACTTTCAGCATCTCTTCGTACTGCTCCGCATAGCGGCGCATCTCGCCCGATATTTCCTGATAGACCCGCTGTCTCAGTTGCCACAGCGGCACGTCGGTCAGTTTGGCATTCAACAAGTTGACTAGGCGCTCGATTTCGCTTGCGCCGATGCCTTCGGGAAGGTCGATCAGCTTGTTCTCTACTCGTCCGGTATGGGTGACGACAATCGCCACCGCCTGTGTCTCGTTCAGAGGAACGATTTGAATATGTTTTAACCGATGCTCAAAAATTTCCGGTCCCAGGACAATTGCCGTGTAATTCGTCAACTGGGAAAGAATTTGAGCGGTGTATTCCACGACCTGTTCGGAGTGCAGAATACGCTCGGCAAACAACTGCTTCAGTTTGCCCAATTCGGCCTCGTTCAAGAGCTGCGGCTGAATCAGGTTGTCGACGTAAAAACGGTACCCTTTTGTAGAAGGAACTCGCCCGGCCGACGTATGAGGCTGCTCCAGGTATCCCAACTCTTCCAGATCGGACATCTCGTTACGGATGGTTGCCGAAGAAAATCCGATGTCCTCGCGTTTGGAAATGGTTCGGGAACCAACCGGTTCGGCAGAATGAATGTAATTATCGACAATCGCATTCAAAATCAGTTGTTGACGGTCAGATAACATGGATGTCGCTCGCCTCCCCGTTGAGCATAAAAGTGAAAAAAGGTATCGCCCGCAATGTCGGAGCGGTTTTGTTAGCACTCATACCTAACGAGTGCTAAATCTATTTACTAAGGTATCAATAGAAGAAGGATTTGTCAACGGACTTCCACGATATCCGCCGTCAAAATCTCACATATTTCGCCAACTGCTCCCGCTTGTTAGCGGAGAAAACGGGCAAATACCTCATTTCCGAGCGGAAGCCCCCGCTTGGTCAGCTTGAGACAGCCGTTTTGCTCTTCCAGCATGCCTTTGGCAATCTCTTCTTTTATTATCGTCCCAAAAACTTCGTGCGCAGATACGCCAAAGCGCGATGCGAACTGGGCGAGATCGACTCCTTCCCGCAGGCGCAGCCCCAAAATCATCTGTTCTTCCATCGCATCTTCCTGCGGAACGGCAAACTGTTCCACCCGCGGCAAACCTTCTTTGCATTTTTGCAAATAGATCGCAAGCGGTCCGGCGTTGACATGCCTCTCGCCGCAAACGTAGCCGTGGGCGCCTGCACCCAAACCATAGTATTCACGATTGAGCCAATACGTTTTATTATGTTTGCTCTCAAAGCCCGGCTTGGCGAAATTGCTGATCTCGTACTGCTGATAGCCGCGGCGTTCCATCTCTTCAATCAGCACCATGTACATCGCAAGCTCTGCCTCCTCGGACGGGAGCGGAAGCTGATCCTTTTGATAGAGCGTGTGAAATAGCGTATTTTCCTCGACCTTGAGACTGTATGCGGAAAAGTGCTTCGTGCCCAGCTCGAACGCTTTCTCCAGCGTCTGGCGGAAAATCTCCATCGTTTGATCCGGCAAGCCGAACATCAAGTCGATGCTGATGTTAGCGAATCCTGCTGCTTTCGCATTCTCGATGCTGCGGTACACATCGTCGCGGTCGTGAATCCGTCCCAGCCGTTTCAAAAGCGCGTTGTCAAACGACTGCACGCCGAAGCTCAGCCTGTTGACGCCAAGCTCATGCATGATGCGCAGCTTTTCGCTATCTGTCGTACCGGGATTCGCTTCCATGGAAAACTCGATATCCGCTGCCCAATGCTTGCCCAGGTGATTTTGGACCATCTGCAAAAACGCTCGCATTTGGGCATGATCGAGGAACGTAGGGGTGCCGCCGCCGACAAAGATCGTTTTGACCTCCTGCACAGGTCGCTCGCGAAACGTCAGCTCCATTTCTTTATCCAAAGCGTCCAGGTAATCCCAGATCAATTGCGGGTTGTTTGTCACGAACGAGTTGAAATCGCAGTAATAGCATTTATTCGTACAAAAGGGAATGTGGATGTAAACCGATTGCGGCGTCATATCTCTTCCCCTCCTTTTGTTCAAAATACAGGCGAATGCCTGTCTTCGTTACGCTCCGTTCCAGCGGGCGAATGGAAAAGACCTGACACGAGGTCAGGCCTACTTTTTATCATCCATGCGTGGTGCAGACATAAACGTTTCTTGCAGACCTAACGTATCCAGTTGTTGTTTGAAACGATGTTTCGCCTTGGACTGTTGGTCTTGCAAGCATTTGTAAGGGCTAAATTATCATAATGTATTTTTTCGACTCTAGTCAAACGTGTTGTGTGTCCCTCAAGAGCGCAGGTACACGGCGGGTAACGAATCTCTTATTCTCTTATTCTCTTATTAAGAAGGCAGCCATCCAATAGTAAAAAGCCACGGATGATTGTCTGGGGCTTTTCCACAGCCTGCTCTCCCCTTGGATTTCCTCTTTCCACGGATGAATGCTAGAAACAGTCCGATTGATATTTACAGAAATTAGAAATAAGTTATAATTTTTACATAAATACCTCAAGCAAGGAGGTGGATGCTATGAAAAAAGTGATCGCGATTGGCTTTGCTCTGTTTATCGTTCTGTCTCTGTCTACGAGTGCTTTTGCAGGCAATTACGGATGCCCTACCCACTTTTGCTATGATCCACGCTAGTCAAGCGAAGCGCAAACGATCAAGTCGCTCACCCGGGCGGCTTTTTTGTATGTTTTCATGAAAAAGTTTGCTGTAAAGTGAACTGGCACAAGCGGGTTACTAAAAAAAGGGACATAGCAACCATCACAGAAGGTCGCTATGTCCACCTTTTATCGAGAGCATGACCAAAGATGCTGCGAACATCTTTGCTTCATTCGCTCAAGCTCTTACTTCTTCTCATCCATGCGCAATACAGCCATAAACGCTTCTTGTGGAACCTCTACGGAACCGACGGACTTCATGCGCTTCTTTCCTTCTTTTTGCTTTTCGAGCAGCTTGCGTTTCCGCGAGATGTCCCCGCCGTAACATTTGGCAAGAACGTTTTTGCGCAGCGCGCTGATCGTCTCGCGGGCAACGACCTTGTGCCCGATTGTCGCCTGGATCGGCACCTCGAACTGCTGACGCGGAATCAGTTCCTTCAGCTTTTCGCAAATGACTTTTCCGCGCGCATAAGCGGTATCTTTGTGCACGATAAACGACAGGGCGTCGACCATCTCGCTGTTCAGGAGAATGTCCATCTTCACGAGCTTGGACGGCTTGTAGCCTGCCAGCTCGTAGTCGAAGGACGCATATCCGCGCGTACCCGACTTCAACATGTCGAAGAAGTCGTAGACGATCTCGGAGAGCGGCATGTCGTATTTCAGTTGCACGCGATTTTCGCCCATGTACTGCATGTCGAGAAACTCCCCGCGCTTGCCTTGGCAAAGCTGCATAACGTCCCCGACGTATTCTTTTGGCACCATAATCGTCGCCAGCACGTAAGGCTCCTCGATCATTTCGATCTTTTGCGCTTCCGGCATTTTGGACGGGTTGTCGATCTCGAACACTTCGCCATTCGTCCGCGTGATGCGGTAAATTACGCTCGGTGCAGTCGTGATCAGGTTGATGTTAAATTCGCGCTCGATGCGCTCCTGGATGATCTCCATGTGCAGAAGGCCCAGGAAACCGCAACGGAACCCGAAGCCGAGCGCTTGCGATGTCTCCGGCTCGAATTGCAGCGATGCGTCGTTCAGCTGGAGCTTTTCGAGTGCTTCGCGCAGATCGTTGTACTCGTTTGTCTCGATCGGGTACAGACCGCAGAAAACCATCGGGTTGATCTTGCGGTAGCCCGGCAACGGTTCAGCAGCAGGACGGGCAGCATCTGTGATCGTATCCCCGACGCTTGTGTCGCCTACTGTTTTGATCGAAGCGGCTACGTATCCTACGTCTCCGACTGTCAATTCTTCCACTTGTGTCTGGCGCGGCGTGGACGTCCCGATTTCCGTTACCTCGAAGGACTTGCCTGTCGCCATCATTTTGATCTTCATGCCTTTTTTCAGCGTACCGTTGATGACGCGAATCGAAGCGATAACGCCGCGGTACGCATCAAAGTACGAGTCGAAAATCAAAGCTTGCAGCGGCGCATCCGGATCTCCTTCTGGAGCCGGAACTTTTTGCACGACCGCTTCCAGCACTTCCTTGATCCCGATTCCCGCTTTGGCAGAGGTGAGTACCGCTTCGCTGGCATCCAGCCCGATCACGTCCTCCACCTCTTGCTTCACGCGCTCAGGCTCTGCGCTCGGCAAGTCGATTTTGTTGATAACCGGAATGATCTCCAGATTGCTGTCCAGCGCCAAATAGACGTTGGCAAGCGTCTGGGCTTCGATCCCCTGGGCGGCGTCCACGACGAGAATGGCTCCTTCACAGGCCGCCAAACTGCGGGATACTTCGTACGTAAAGTCTACGTGTCCAGGTGTGTCGATCAGGTGGAGAATGTAGTCCTCTCCGTCATCTGCTTTATAGTTCAAACGCACGGCATTCAGCTTGATTGTAATCCCGCGCTCTTTTTCCAGCTCCATCGTATCCAGAAACTGGGCTTCCATCTCACGTGCGGTAAGCGCTCCTGTCAGCTCCAAAATCCGGTCTGCCAGCGTCGACTTTCCATGGTCAATGTGGGCGATGATGGAAAAATTTCGAATCCTCTTTTGTCTTTCACGGCGATCCATGTGTTGTTCGTTCCCTCCCACGCGAATCCATTCAAACGTACAGATTGCGCCTCGCAAAAATACACTAACGGTAATTATAACAAACGCTTGATACAAAGAGCAACCAAAGAGAATACGGCACTTGCCACGTTTTTTGCTCCCGCCAAAACTTTCTTTATGATAAAGTGGTCTTAAAAAAAGGAGACTGGCATGCGAACAGAGCTTCAACAAGCGGAGCGTTTCGATTGCCTTGGCTGCCGACTGGCCTTATCCGCAGAGCCTGCCCATGTCGTCTATGAGAACGATTGGGTGACCTGCCTCTTGGATATCGATCCTTTTTCCGAGGGCCACATGCTGATTTTGCCCAAGCGGCATCTCGTTGAATGGACAGATTTGGATGCAGTGACCATGCAAAAAGTGACGGAAGCGGCGACCCTCATGTCTCAAACCATTGCAAGTGTGTACAAGCCTGCCGGAATTACGCTCTGTCAAAATGGCGGCGCTTTTAACGATCTGACCCACTTTCATCTGCACGTCATCCCGCGCTTTCCCGACGACGGTTTCGCCTGGAGCGAGCCGCGGCAGGAGCATGGAGCCGGAACGCGTCTGGCCCAAACACGTACACTGTTAGCGGAAGCGGTTAAAAACGGGAAGCAGACGGAGCTTCCTGAACGAAACGGAGACTGATCCCACGTGAAAAGCACGACCCATCGCCTGCATACTTTGTCTGCCGCTGACATTCCCGATCTGATCGCCCTCTCTGACTCAGTAGGCTGGGACTATGATGAAGCGGAAATTCGCACGATTCTGTCTATTGGTACGGTATTCGGACACAAAGATGACAGTGACAGGATCGTTTCTTCTGCGGCCATTATTGAATATGAAGAAGGGCTGGCTACGATCGGCATGGTTATCGTCCACTCCTCATGCCGCGGGCTAGGGTACGGGCGCGACCTGATGGAAGCCTGTATGAAGGCTGTTTCCGGCGATACGGCCATCATGCTGATCGCCACGCCCGATGGAGAACCGCTCTACCAGCGACTCGGTTTTGTGACAGCTACCCACATCCACAAGTTTTTGCGCCGTGGCGATACACCTGTCGTCCCCCCTGCCGCAAAAGCCGTGCCTTATCACATCGCTTCTATGGAAGAGGAAGAGACGGATTTGGAACGCGTGGTTGAACTCGATCAGGGAGCGCTTGGCAGCCGCCGCTCGCTTTTTGTGCAAATGCGCAAAGCCCAGGCGGCTCGTTGTCTGGTTGCCAAAGATGCTAATGGCACCGTTGTCGGCTACGGCTTTGCTGTCCAAGGCCCGATCAACTTGATCGCCGGGCC
Source organism: Brevibacillus sp. HD3.3A (assembly GCF_013284375.2). Classification (NCBI taxonomy): domain Bacteria; kingdom Bacillati; phylum Bacillota; class Bacilli; order Caryophanales; family Paenibacillaceae; genus Brevibacillus; species Brevibacillus sp. HD3.3A. The sequence continues at coordinate 2,139,370 of NZ_CP085874.1, read as the reverse complement.
GATTGTCGCCCGGGACGCGGACATGGCAATCCAGCTGCTCTGTGCACTGATCCAAAACCACGACGGACAGGTGCGAATCGACGTACCGGATGGACCGGAAGCATTCCTGGCCTTTTTGGAGCAAAACGGTTTTCAAAAGGCGTCGCGGCCACCTGTCATGGTCGCAAATGCCAAAAGCTTGCCCCAGCGCAACGGCAGCTACTTCGCCATCGGGGCGCAAATTTACGGCTAGCCGTCTTCGCGCGTGCCATCGAAAAAGCGGACCTGCTCCTGTTCGGGCATGGTCCGCTTCTTTGCAAGAAAAGACATCGGCTTACCGGTTGTTCTCAAGCTGTTCCAGCACTTTTGGCGGAAAAAGCTTTTGCAAGCTGCTCATGTATCGGTTACCGTCCTCAGGCATCTGCATATTTTGCACACGGTACTTTTGCCCGTCGTAAACGATGTGAAAAACCATCGGGGCACTGACGCCAGAAGAGTGCAGCGGATTTTTGCTCAACACGTTCACCCAGGCGTAGACTGTCCGGCGCTCTGCATCCGGCGCATCCACGCCGAGCAGTTCCAGAGTAACTTGCCTGTCCGCCGCCATTATGCCCAGCTGCTTGCCTTCTGTCTCCAAATAGTTGCGGATAATTGGTTCCACCAGATCGCGATTGGCTGGCGATATCCCCTTTTTCACCTCGACAAAAACTTGCCCCACATGTTTTCCCTGAGCCAAAACTTGCAGCTTCCACACGCCCGGATCGGGCAAGGCAATCCCGGTTGGAACATGTCCGGTCGCGTCGTGCAGCGGCCCCATCACCTGGTAGCTGCCAAGCTCTACCCGTTTCCCATCCGTCCTGTAGGCGACGATCTCTACCTGTGACAATCCGCTGCCGTTCAACAGCCAGATGAAGCGTTGCGTCTGCCCTTCGTACAGCTCATTGGGATCGGTCACCGCCCGCACAGGCTTTTCACCAATGTACGAAAAAGTTTGCTCCAGGTAAGTGGCTGAGTGCTGCGGCATCGGCTTCCACAAGTCGGGTGAGGTCAATTGGCCGCCGGGCAATAGTTCAGGCACAGGCTTCCCTGCGCGCTCCCCTTGGCTAGTCGGCCCACTCAGCGAAAAGGACGACCATAGCCAAACGACCAGCAGCAAGCCCGCCACGGGCAGCGCAAACCTTTTCCAGACAATCGGCAGTCTGTCTTTTTGCCTGATCCGCTCGCGCACGCCGTTTTTCATCGCTTCCGTAAAGTGGACGTCGCGCAAAACGGTTTGATCGGCCCTGTCCTTCAAATTTGCGATCCATCGGTTGTCGTCCATTCCCACTCGCTCCCTTCCCCAAGACTCTGCTTCAGCTGTTGCCTCGCCCTGTGCAGACGGGTTCTCGCGGTCCCTTCGGATATGCGAAGGACGTCAGCTACCTCTTTGATCGACAAATCTGCGTAGTAATGCAGGACGATCACCTGACGATACAAGGGCGCAAGCTGCAACACCTCAGCCACGAGCTGATTCCGCTGCTCCTGATGCAGCACGAGGCTTTCGGTGGACAGCTCGCCATCTTTTCTGATCCAGGAGCGAGGGAGGATATGGCGGAATGACCACGACCGCAAATAGCCTTTGCATTCATTGACGGCGATCCGGTATAGCCATGTATGAACGCTGCTCTCCCCGCGAAAACGCGGAAGATGCTGGTACGCCTTCACAAACACGTCTTGGGTAATGTCCTCTGCCAAACTGTGATCCTTGACCAGAAAAGTGACAAGGCGAAGAATCCGCGTCCCGTAGTCTTGCATGATTTGTTCAAAGGCAGCTTCGACAGTCGGCTGCAATTTATCCAAGGGCGCGACCTCCTTCCCGCAAATCCTTTACTGGTTAGATGCAACCGTCCGGATTTTGTTACAGCGAAAGGGCAGAAATTTTTTTGGCAATGATCGTCCAGCGCGTCGCGGCTCCCGGTGCACCCGGCGGCTCCGCAAACGGATAGCCCCCGTGCTGCCAGCGATCCGCCTCGTATTCTTCGGTTTGTTCTGGCAGCTCGCTGTGGTGGCAGACGACATTTTCCATGCTTTGCACGATCTCGTATCCCGCCGCTTCCAAAAGCAGATGCAGCTCTCCCGGCAACAACAGCGCCAGCTCCCGCTCCACCCTGTAGCGCGGCTGTTCCATCTGCTCCAAAAACGTCTCGTACGTCAGCATGTAACGAAATTTTTGCTCGGCCAAAAGCGTTTCTCCCTCCACCTTTTGGTAAACCATCCGGTCAGGGAAAACGAATTTGCGCTGCATGACGGACCATTTGCTGTTGACCGGCGGAAGCAGCAAGTCAATCGCAACCGTCCCGTTCGCGGTCAAATGCTGTCCGATCACCGCAAGGAACTGTCGCTGCTCCGCTCTACAGGTCGCCTGCTGAAAGATGCCTTCCGGAAGCAGTATGTGCGTGAAGGTGGAATCGAGCTGCAATTCGCGTACATCTTGCTCCACGAGCACGAGCAAATCCTCCTGGTCTTTCAGCATGCGCCGTTTCTTTTTCGTCGCCATCTCCAGCATGTCCGGACTGTTGTCCACGCCGCAGACGGACAACCCACACCGCGCCAGCTCAATCGCGATCCGCCCCGTGCCTACCCCAAGCTCCAGCACAGACACGGGAGCGAGCTGCGCTTCCTGCATGAGCCAGTTGCGATAAAAGGCGATCCCCGCCTTGCCCGCGAACTGATCGTAGTAAGTGGCTTCCAGCCCGATGTATTTGGCTTCAGGCAGAGGCAGATGCCGCCCTTCTCCCTGCATGCCGCACGTCGTACAGACGGAGCCTGCCAAATGTGAAAAAGGCACCCCCGGTGGGACGCCATTTTTCGTATCGCCTAACCATTCATCATATCGAAATTTGCATACTTGGCAGCTGTAAACACTCATAACGCTTTGACCTCCTGTCGAGATTGCTCGTTGCGCAATGCTTCGGAAAAGAAATAGACGTGTTTTTTCCCTGTGCGCGGATGAGTGATTACTTCCGTTTCTACCCCGAACACATCCCGAATCAAGCCGGGTTCCAAAACCTCATCAGGGGTGCCGGAAGCGACCAGCTCACCGTCGCGGATGACGTACAGCCGATCACAGTACATCGCGGCGATGTTGAGATCGTGCAGCGATGAAAACACGGTAATTCCGAGTGTTTTGACCAAATCCATGACTTGCAGCTGATACCGGACATCCAGATGGTTGGTCGGCTCGTCGAGAACGAGAAACTCCGCTTGCTGCACCAGCGCCCTGGCAATCAAGACGCGCTGCTTTTCCCCGCCGGACAAGGAAAAAAAGCTGCGCTCGGCGTAAGCCTGCATCCCCACTCGTTCCAGCGACTCCTCGCAAATGCGGCTGTCGGCTGTCGTATCCGTTTGAAACAGCCGCTTATGCGGTGAGCGGCCCATCATGACGATCTCCATGACCGTAAAGTCAAATTCGACCGAGCTTTCCTGACGAACCACCGCCATGCGCTGTGCATTTTGCCGGGCAGACAGCTGGTACACGTTGTCATCGTCGAGCGAAATCAATCCGCTGTACGGCTTCAGCACGCGATAAATGCTTTTGAGCAAAGTCGACTTCCCGCTGCCATTCGGCCCGATCAGCCCGACGAACTCACCGGAGCGGACCGTCAGACTGATGTTGTGCAAAATCGTTTTGTTTTCCAGCCCGACTGTAATGTTCTCCACATTCAGATTCATCGTCCGCTACCTCCGAAAGAATAAGAACTGCGCAGCATCAGCCAAATAAAGAACGGGCCTCCGCACAACGCCGTGATGATCCCGATAGGAAGCTCCTCCGGGGCAAAAGCAAGCCGGGCAATCACGTCCGCCCAGATCAGAAAAATCGCTCCCAGCAAGGCGCTGACGGGCAAGACGCGTCGGTGATCGGAACCGACGATAACCCGCACGATATGCGGCATCATCAAACCGACAAATCCGATCGCTCCGCTGATCGAGACGATGACTCCCGTGAGCAGGGCCGTAATGACCAACAGCAGCTTGCGAAATTGCACCGTGTTGACCCCAAGCGTCCCGGCAGACTCCTCGCCCATCAGCATCGCATTCAACGAACGATACTGCGCCAGCAGCACGATCAGACAAATGACCACGATCAATGTCGGGATGGTCAAATACTCCCACTTGCCGCCCGCGAGACTGCCGCTCATCCAGAACAACACGGAGCGGATGCCGTGTTCGTTTGGCGCAGAAAAAATGATCAAACTGGTAATCGCCGACAAAATCGCAGAAATGGCAATCCCCGCCATGAGCAAGCGTACGGTCGAGTTTTGCCCGCCGATTCGCGACAAAGTAAAAATAAGCAGGATCGAGACAAGCGCCCCTGTGAAAGCGCCAAACGACAGGGCGAATTGTCCGTACATGCTGAATGCTCCGAACAAAATCACCAAAGTCGCTCCAGCCGATGCTCCCGAGGAAACGCCTAATATGTACGGATCTGCCAGGGAGTTGCGAACGAGAGACTGAATCGCAACCCCCACAACAGATAGACCAGCCCCGACAACTGCCCCCAACAGGACACGGGGAAACCGAATATCCCAGATAATTGTCTGCTCTCCTTTTGACCAATCCACTTCGATCCACTGATTGGTCAGCGGAAGATTCGATAAGGCAATTTTCCATACTGTCGCTGGTTTGATTTCCACCGAGCCGAGTGTTACCGCAAACGTAATCGAGACGAGCAACCCGATCAGCAGGGCAACGATGATGAAGGGCATCTTGATCTTATGCAGGGCCGTTCCCTCCTTAATTAAGCAGCCGTTCTTTATTTGAATTTATCCGGGTACAGTCCTTCGCCGAGGATTTTCAGCGCGATCGGTGCGCGTACCCCTTCGGAAGCTGCGGACAGTGGCAATACAATCAAACGTTTGTTTTGAATCGCTGGCAAGTCAGCCAGTTCCTTTTTGGCGAGCAAAAACTCTTTCTTCTGATCAATCGTTTTGTCGCCGTAATCCACGACAACGATAACGTCAGGCTTGCGGTTCACGACTTCTTCCCAGCTCACCGTTGCCCAGCCTTTTTGAATGTCGTCAAACACGTTTTTGCCGCCTGCCGCCTTGATCAGGGCAGTCATGTAGTTGTTTGCAGCTGTGAACGGCTGATCTTCTCCGCTATCGTACACAAACACGCTGAGCGGCTTGTCCACGGTACCGATTTTGCTTGTCGTTTGTTCCATTTCCGCTTTCATTTTGCCAATCAGTTCGTTCGCCTTGTCTTCCACGCGGAAAATGCGGCCGATGTTTGCAATGTCAGCGAATACGTCGTCAATAGTCGGGCCCGGCTTGTTGGAAGACTCTTGCAGGTACGATTTGACCCCTGCTTTCTCCAACTCCTCCATCGAGCCTACACCTTTATCGCCAAAGGCGCTTTTCCAGCCTGCATACACAAAGTCAGGGTTGGCAGCCATCAGCACTTCTTTCGTCGGGTACTTGTCGGACAGCACAGGCACTCTGTCGTAGTCAGCTTTCAACTCAGGCAAAATTTGATCGTCCAAATACGCAGTCCCGGCCATTTTGTCAGCCAGACCGAGAGCGAGCATAATTTCCGTCACGTGCTGGTTCATGGTGACAGCGCGTTTTGGTGCTTCCGGATAAGTCATTTCGATGCCGTTGTTGACGATTGTCACTGGCTTGTTTTCGCCAGCGGCTGGCTGAGCAGCTTGCTCCGAGCCTGGCTTGGTAGCAGCTTGTTCAGGGGCTGCCGGTGTTGCGGAACCACACGCAGACATGAGCAGCATGATTGCAGTCACAGACGCGAACCAAAATCCTTGCAAGGCTTTCTTTTTCTTAGGTGTTTTATTCATTTGTTTTGTTACCCTCTCTTCTTTTCATGTTCTCTGTGCGATGAAAACAATTGATATGTAAATCGTAATTATTACGAATTACATCTACACTATACGGAAAGCCGCTCCGTTTGGCAATACAGGAAATGGCATCTCCCCCTCTCCACGTGTTGCTGCCACGATGATACCCATAGAAAAAAGCACCCCCCAGTTTTCCAATCGGGAGGTGCTCGACATACGCAGACATATCTATAGATCCAGCGTTTGTGGAGCGCCTTTTCTAAAGATTGCTTCTACATCTGTCCCATCCTCGTGGGTCGATTGCAAATGATCTCATGGCAGGTCTCCTGGCTCACGAATCAACATGCCTAGTTCCCTTCCCATTTTTCGTCTCGCGAAAAACAGTGGTTGCTGCGTACTAGGCACTCCTCGTTTACAGTGGCGGGACCGCGCCGGATTTTCACCGGACTTCCCTATTAAGCTGGCGGAACCAAACAATTCCAGCCAGCACCATCAGATTCATATGAAATTGTGTGTTTCGTGATCGTTAGCCAATCACAGTCAATTGTTTCGGGAACTTGCTCAATACTTCCACGCCTGATTCGGTTACGAGCACATCGTCTTCAATGCGCACGCCGCCTACTCCCGGTACGTAAACGCCTGGCTCGATGGTGAACACCATGCCTGGGCGAAGCGTTTCCTGATTTTGACCATGTACGGACGGGTATTCGTGCACATCCATGCCCAAACCGTGTCCCAGTCGGTGCATGAAGTATTCGCCATAGCCCCGCGCCGCAATCAAGTCGCGAGCGGTCTTGTCGAGATGGGCAAAAGTCACGCCTGGACGAACCTCTGCAATCGCCGCCTCATTCGCCGCAAGCACTGTCTCGTAAATTTCGCGCAGTTGTTCGCTGACTTCCCCGACGGCAAACGTGCGGGTAATATCGGAAACGTAACCATCAGCTGCTACGCCGATGTCAAACAGCAGCAAATCGCCTTCCTGCACCTGGCGCGACCCTGGCGTTCCATGCGGCAATGCCGATTTTTCGCCTGCCAGTACCATCGTGGAAAAGGATGGGCCATCTGCTCCCAGACGCTTCATCTGAAATTCCAGTTCCGCGACAATCTCCATTTCGGTCTGACCGACTTTGAATTTTTTCAACGTCTCGCCAAGCGTATCTTCGATCAGTTGAACCGCATTTTTCAAACGGGCAACTTCATCTGCCGATTTGATCAGGCGCATTTCACGAAGCGGTTCTTCCACATCGGTGTAGCTCTGCGCACCGACGGCTTGTCCCATGGCTTCGAAGCGCTCTACGGTCATGTGGCTTTTCTCGATGCCCAGCTTGGACAAGCCCGCTGGCAACGCCTGCTTGAGAATCTCGTACGGATTGTCCGTATCCGTATGTGTAAGAATCGTCTGAACAAACGATGCTGCCGCCGCCGCTTCCCGATCAAGGGCAGGCACAATCAGCGAAGGCTCGCCTTGGGCCGGAATGATCAGCCCCATAAAACGCTCGTGCGGATCAGTAAAAAACCCGGTCAAATAGTAAACATGCTTGGGAGAAGTGATCAATACCGCGTCTAACTCATGGTTTGCCAAAAAATCGTGCAGCTTCGAAATACGCTCCTGGAACAACTGCGTCACCTTCTCTTTCGACAATATTCTACCCCTGAGAATACCATTTTCCTGCCTAAAAAAGAAGAGAGAAGCGGAAAATTCTCTCATGAATCCTCCAGCATATGCCCAAAGAAAATAAGCCAGCAGACGCGAAAAAAGGGGCAGCCTGGACGCTTGTGTCCCTACTGCCCTTCGCACTACAACTAATTTTTCATCCGTGGATCAAGCGCATCCCGCAAGCCGTCGCCAATCAGGTTGAAGCCAAGTACGGTCAACATGATCGACAGTCCGGGAAAAATAACCGTCCACGGCGCTTTTTGAATGTATTGACGGGAATCGGAAAGCATTTTCCCCCACTCAGGCTCCGGTGGCTGCGCACCGAGTCCAAGGAAGCCGAGTGCCGCCGCTTCAATGATCGCAGTAGCAATCCCCATCGTCCCTGTCACGATGATCGGAGCCAGGCTGTTCGGCAAAATGTGCTGCATAATGATCCGGGAATCTTTCATCCCGATCGCGCGCGCCGCCATGACGAACTCTTCTTCCTTCAAGCTGAGAACCCGCGAGCGAACCAGACGTCCAAAAGTCGGAATGTTGATAATGGCAATCGCCAACAGCGCGTTTTGCAAAGACGGCCCCAAAATCGCGACAATCGCAATCGCCAACAGGATGCTTGGGAACGCCAGCATAATATCAAAAATGCGGGAGATCAGCGTGTCAATCCATTTGCCGTAAAATCCGGCGAGCAAGCCGAGAATCGTTCCGGCGACGACCGAGCCGATGACGGAAAAGGTGCCTACCCACAAGGAAATGCGCGCCCCGTACACGACGCGGCTGAACACGTCCCGCCCGTTGTAATCCGTTCCAAACCAGTGCTCCCCCGATGGCGGCTTGTTTTTCATGACCAGCTCGCCTTCATCGTAAGGATACGGCGCGATCATCGGAGCAAACACAGCGACCGCCACGAAAAACAGGATAATCGCCAATCCGACCATCGCCAGCTTGTTCTTGCGCAACGCCCTCCACGCTTCCCGCCAAGGAGAGACTACTTCTTCATCTTTTACTTTCCAGGTCACAGTCTGTACGTGAGTTTCTGCCATATCTCCTTTGTCCCTCCTCTAGCGGTATTTAATGCGCGGGTCAATGTAAGCATACAGAAGGTCGACCAAGAGATTGATCAGTACGAAAATCGTAGCGATCACCAAGATGCCGGACTGGATCACCGGATAATCCCGGTTTCCGATGGCTGTGAAAATGTAGCGGCCGACGCCGGGCCAGCCAAAAATCGTTTCGGTCAGCACCGCTCCCCCCAGGAGCAAGCCTGTTTGCAGACCAATCACCGTCAACACGGGAATCATTGCATTTTTCAATGCATGCTTGTACACGACCCAGAACTGCGCCAAGCCTTTTGCCCGGGCTGTTCTGACGTAATCCGCACGCATCACTTCCAGCATGCTCGATCGGGTAATCCGGGCGATAATCGCCATCGGAATCGTTCCGAGAGCCACTCCGGGCAGGATCAAATGCTTGACCACTTCCCACAGCTGATCCCACTGTCCAGCCATAATCGTGTCCAGTATATAGAACTGCGTAATGGCCTCTACAGGATTACGCGAATTGTCGCGACCAACGGATGGCAGCCATTTCAGTTCTTGCGCAAAGAACCATTGCTCCATCAAACCTAGCCAAAAGATTGGCATTGAGACACCGATCAAGGCGATCAACATCGCACAGTAGTCAAACCAGGAGTTTTGCTTCCACGCAGACAAAATTCCTGCGTTCACTCCGATAATCACAGCGAAAAGCATGCTGACGATCGTCAGCTCGGTAGTAGCGGCCAAATACGGCCCGATTTCTTGCGTGATGCTTGCTCCGGAATGCAGGGAAACTCCCAAATCTCCGGTGATGATTTGCTTCAAATAGTCAAAGTATTGAATGTACCACGGATTGTTCAAGCCTAAAACTTCCCGTAAATCTTCAATCGCTTTCGGACTTGCTTTCTCTCCCAATATGGTCAGAGCCGGATCACCTGGGATGGCACGGATGATGGAAAATACGACGATGGACATGCCCAGTAGAACGGGGATGAGCATAAAAATTCTTCGGATGCTGTAGGATAGCAATGCCATCTCCTCGCTTTCCTTACAAAAAGATAATGGCTAGGTGCAAAAAGAAAGGGTAAGAAGAGGTTTTCTCCTCTTACCCTGCTTGGCTTTCACATTCCATCCGGTTTTACTGGAAGTCAACCTTTTCCAGACTCTCGGAGCCTTTTGGATGCGGCTTGTAGTTGATGATGTTCGCTTTGGCAGCCAATGCTGGCGTAGAGTGAGCCAGTGGCACCATCGGCACGTCTTTGAAGATCAGCTCTTGCACTTGCAGGTACAGCTTCTCGCGCTCTTCCTTGGTCGTAGCGGACTGAGCAGCCATCAAGAGCTTGTGCGCATCTTCATTTGCCCAGCGCGTACGGTTGTTTCCGCCGATGTTGTTTTTATCCAGCAAAGTCGCCAGGAAGTTGTCTGGGTCGCCGTTGTCGCCGGTCCAACCGAGCATGAACATTTCTTGCTCGCCTGCTTTTGTTTTTTCCAGGTAAGTCGCCCATTCCATCGTCACGATTTCAGCTTCTACGCCGATTTTTTTCAGGTCTTGCTGGATTGCCTCGGCAATTTTCACGCCATCAGGCATGTACGGACGAGCAACTGGCATTGCCCAGAACTTGATTTTGAAGCCGTTCGGGAAGCCTGCTTCGGTCAAAAGCTGCTTCGCTTTGTCAATGCTAAATTCACGATCCTTGATGTTGCCGTTGTGGCCCCAGATCGATGGTGGCATTGGGTTCACAGCCGGTTGGCCAAGTCCTGCAAAGAATGCTTCGATGATAGCTGGCTTGTTGATCGCGTATGCGAGTGCTTCACGAACTTTTGGATTGTCGAGTGGCTTTTTCTCCACGTTGAAACCGACGAAGCCGATGTTCATGGATGGACGCAGGATCAGTTGCAGATCCTTGTTGTCTTTTACCGTTTGCGCGTCATCCGGGTTCACACCGTCCATCATGTCGATTTCGCCAGAGGTCAGTGCTGTCAAGCGAGCTGTGTTTTCAGGAATAACCTTGAACACGAGTTTGTCGAGTTTAGGGAAACCAGCGTTCCAGTAGTCAGGGTTTTTCTCCAGCGTAATGGTGTCATTGCGCTTCCACTCTACGAACTTGAACGGCCCGGTTCCTACCGGATTTTCGTTGAATTTCTCAGGTCCCATATCCTGTACCGCTTTTGGCGAGGCAATCGCGAAGCAGGACATGCCCAGGTTTTGAATGAATGGCGCGAGCGGGCGGTTCAGGGTGAACTTCACCGTTTGCGCATCTACCGCTTCTACAGACTTGATGACATGGTTTTCGTCGCCTTTGTAGCCGCCGAACATGTCGTTGTAGTATTCGAAGCCTTCTTTGTTATGTTGCGGATGGCTCTTGTCGCTCCAGCGCTCGAAGTTCCATTTTACGGCTTCTGCATTAAAATCGGTGCCGTCATGGAATTTGACTCCACTGCGCAAATGGAAAGTGTACGTCAAGCCGTCCGGAGAAATTTCCCACTTTTCCGCCAGAGAAGGAACAACTTCTGTGCTTTCTTCGGCGTAACCTACCAGTGTATCGAACACGTTTTCCGTCACCTTGAACGATTCGCCATCGGTTTGAGCGATCGGGTCGAGACCGACTGTATCGCCGCCGCGGCCTACGATCAATTGCTTAGGCCCCGATTTGGCTGGCTCAGGTGCTGGAGTCGCTGCCGGAGTTTCTGTCTTTGGCTGTTCTGCCGGCGCTTGTGTCGTTTGAGAACCGCTGCATCCAGCAAGCAACATGCCCAGAGCCAACAGGCTGGTCATGGCTGCGGAGAGAACTCTCTTCTTCATGAAAACATCCCCCTCTTCTAAAATGAAAGCATGTTACATTAATCCATCATCATCCGTGTCGCTCCTGCCTCGCATCCCCCCTTTAAAAAGGCTTCCTTTTCATCAGGCGGTCATCCTCGTGTGCGGCTTTACTGTTTGTACAGATGACAGGCCACAAAATGTCCATCACCCACGTCCTGAAAAGCGGGACGAGTTGAGCGGCATTCTTCTGTCACGTGGGGGCAGCGAGTATGGAACGTACAGCCGCTCGGCGGATTCGCCGGGCTTGGCACGTCACCTTGCAAGATCACCCGTTCCCGTACATCATCCGGGTCCGGAGTCGGCACCGCAGACAATAGTGCTTTTGTATAAGGGTGGAGCGGGTTCGAGTAAAGCTGTCCGCTCGTCGTCAATTCGACAATTCGGCCGAGGTACATCACACCCACCCGATCGCTGATGTGACGCACCACGCTCAAATCATGGGCGATAAACAAGTAGGTGAGGCCCATTTCCTTTTGCAAATCTTGCATGAGATTGAGCACCTGCGACTGAATGGACACGTCAAGCGCGGACACAGGCTCATCCGCTACAATCAGCTTGGGGTTGAGCATGAGCGCTCTGGCGATGCCGATCCGCTGGCGTTGCCCGCCGCTGAACTGGTGCGGGTAGCGCCTCGCGTGGTAGCTGCTCAGCCCCACGACTTCCAGCATTTCCTGCACTCTTTTTTTGCGCTCGGAACTCGTCCCGATTTTATGTACGACAAGTGGCTCTTCCAGAATCTTCTCAATATTGTGACGAGGATTCAGAGAGGCGAACGGATCTTGAAACACGATCTGCATATCGCGCCGCATTTTGCGCATCTCATCTGTGGAAAGTGCTGTAACGTTGACACCGTCAAACGTGATTTCGCCTGCGGTAGGCTCAATCAGCCGAAGCAGCGAGCGTCCCGTCGTGGACTTGCCACAGCCGCTCTCTCCGACCAATCCGAGCGTCTCCCCGCGCTTGACGGCGAACGAGACATCATCGACGGCCTTCACCACACCTACTTCCCCGCCCAGGACGCCACCTGTGATGGGATAATACTTTTTCAAGTTTTTTACGACGAGTAGTTCTTCTGTCAACGGGCATGCTCCTTTCGGGTTATTCACTCAGCCAGCAGCGGGAAAAATGGTTGTCTCCTACCGCTTTGAGCTGCGGCATTTCGCTGCGGCAAAGGTCTGTCGCCTGATCACAACGAGGTGCAAAGCGGCATCCGACCGTGAGCGAGCCTGGGATCGGCACATTCCCCGGAATCGAGTAGAGCCTTTCCTGCGACTCTTCCAGCTTCGGCAAGGAATTGAGCAGCCCTTTTGTGTACGGATGTTTGGGCTTTTTCAAAATGGTGCGGACATCCCCTTCTTCGATGACATTGCCCGCGTACATGACGACAACTCTGTGGCACATTTCGGCAACCACGCCCAAGTCATGGGTGATGAGCAAAATCGCCGTCTGCGCTTCCCGGTTGAGCTGCCGCATCAAGTCGAGAATTTGCGCCTGAATCGTCACATCGAGAGCCGTCGTCGGCTCGTCCGCAATCAAAAGCTCCGGATTACAGGCCATAGCCATGGCAATCATGACACGCTGTCTCATCCCGCCGGAGAGCTGGTGCGGGTATTCATCGACAATCGCTTCGGCTCGCGGGATTCCCACTTTTTTCAACATGTCGATGGCGCGATCCCGCGACTGTTTTTTGCTAGCCTTTGTATGTAATCGAATGGCCTCGCCGATCTGATTCCCGATCGTGAAAACGGGGTTCAGAGATGTCATCGGCTCCTGGAAAATCATCGCGATTTCATTTCCGCGTATGTCTCTCATCCGCTTTTCATTGGCTGTTACGAGGTCTTCCCCTTTGAACTTGATTGTTCCCCCGACGATTTTTCCCGGCGGATTGGGCACCAGCTTCATGACAGACAGGGAAGTGACGCTTTTTCCACAGCCTGACTCGCCGACTATGCCCACTACTTCTCCTTTGTTAACCGTGATCGTCACGCCATCAACGGCAGGGATTTGGCCGCGGTCCGTGAAAAAGTGCGTTTGCAGGTTTTCAATTTGCAGGACAGGATCTGACACGTGGCTCACCTCTCTTACCGATATATTCAGTAGAAAAAGATCTATCAGTAGACATTATGCCATTAATACAATTTTTTGGCAACACAATAAATTCTAACTATTATATTTTTACTGACTATATAGAATATTCTCCTTCACCTTCTCCATTTCCTTCCAGAAAATGTTTTTGAAGCCCACATCTCAGACACAGTCTGCGTTATGCCGTTTGGGACATCTTGTCCGAGCCTGTCCATGCGCACAAAAAAAGCCCGTTTTGGCGGGCCTTTTGTCACTGGGGCTTTGTACACCCCTTCTTTTTGCGCGTAAACAAAATCTATGGCTCGAAAAAACTTCCTACCCAATCGACAAACATTTGCGCACCGTTTTTGATGCTGTCACCCAGTGTCAGTCCCACCCGGCTCACGTAATTGACCATTTTCTCCGGCCCGGCAGTCTGGACCTGCTTGCCCATCACCGCGATTTCCATCTGGCCTTGATCCACTTTTTTGATGTAAAAGGTTTGCGCCTTTTCTTCCGGCACACCGCTTACTTTGGATATGCCCCGCTCCGCCGTTTGCAGCCCAAGCACCACACCGATCAAAAGGACGACCAAAAGCCCCGTCAGCTTCACCGTCACGTTCATGCCCATCACCTCTTCGCAGGCTCTTGCGATTCCGTTTTGCTTACCTTCTCAGCCTGCAAGTAATAAGCGGCAAAAACATCGGCCAGCGCCTCCGCCGTATTCAGGCTTTCCTGCAACGTATTTCCCGTTCCACCTATTTCCATTAACATGCTTCCCGAAGAGATGGACTGATTATACTCGCCGTGATCGGTTTTTCCGCCTTTTTCCATCACTCCGCGTGACAGCTCAGGGTACATTTTCTCCATCAGATTGTGCAGGTCTGTCGCAAACGCTTCGTTCTTCTCGTAGCTTTTGTTGCGCTTGCCGATGACGAACATGACTCTTGCGTATGTTTTGCCTTTGATCGTTACGGTAGTAGTTTCGCGCGGAGCCGTGTCGCGGTGCAGGTCGAAAAAGTAGTGCAGCTCGCGATTTTTTTCCACGGCAGCCTTGACCACCTGCAACGATTGGGCGTATGACAGGGCGTAGTCCATTTTCTTGTTCAACAGTTGCTGGTAAATGTCGTCCTTGCTAACCTCCGAGCCGATCCCCCGCTCGTTCAGTTCTTCGCTCAGACGCTGGCTGACCAAAGAGATGTTTCGCGTAGGATGATCGACAGCCGTTCCTACAGGCTTTGTCTCACTAAACCACGACTCGCGGTTGTGCGAATTGTAGACGAACACGATTTTCTTGCCGCCTGTCGACACCGGCTTTGCTACCGGAGCCGGAGCGGGCTTCTCTTCTTCCTGCTTCGCCGCTTCTTGTGTCGCTGGCTCTACAACCGGAACGAGCTGGGAAGTATCCGCCACTCGCGTTGGGTACTCTACGTAAAAATCAGCCAACGACGCACCTTTTCCCTGAACGACAAAGCGGGCGTCTTCTGTCGTTACCATCCCCGGCAGCTCTCTGCCAAGCAGACTGCGCAAATCTCCGGGTTGAATGTTCGTCGCGAGCTGAAAAAGAAAGCCCGTCACGCTGTTGGATCTGGCATCGCCCGAAGCTTGCACGGTGGCAGACAACGCTGGAATCTCCTGCCCCATCCAGTTGAGTATCGCCAGGCTCGATATATGCGAAGCCGCCTGCTGGATGGCGGAGGAGGTGATTGCGAGGCGATTTCCTCCCAGCGAAAACACACCCGTCATGACGAACAAAAAAGCGGTTATGAATGAAAGAACAGCGAATTGGCGTTGGACTAGGGTCGCCATCAGTCTCACTCCTCTGGCTGTAGCATGGACAAGCACGCATGCTTTCTTTCACGCTTGTCTATGCTTTAGCCTATGAGCCTCATAGAGACGATAGAACCCTTTTCTAGCTCAACTCTCCCAATCTAGTTATTTTCATCCTTCAGCCGTCTAGTGAGTGTAGGCGGCGCTATTATCTTCATTCACAGCCTGATGCAGAGATCGATTCAAGCCTGTGGCAATCACATTGGCAACTCCTTCAATGAAGTCATCCACTTCTTTGGGCGTGACGACCAAATCTTGCCCCAGCGGCCGCAGCACTTCGTGGATCAGTTGCCGCTTTTCTTCTTCCGGAAGCGATCCGACCAGCCCCATGAACGTCTTGCGTGATTCCATATCAGGCAAATCATCCTCCGTATACGGTTCCTTGCGTTCGGGAACGGTACTCAGCGACAGCTTGTTGAACGCTCGCTTGCTCTCGACCATGGATTGTCCAAAATGCCCGAGCAAATACGTAATCGCGTCGTTGACGATGGTAGAAGCAAAAACAACGGTCGGCACTCCGACCGCAATGACCGGAATCCCGAGAGTAGCCTGATCAATCGATTTTCGCTTGTTGCCCACGCCTGAGCCGGGGTGTATGCCCGTGTCGGATACTTGAATCGTCGTGTTTACGCGATGCAGAGCGCGAGAGGCCAGCGCATCGATACAGATGACGAAGTCCGGCTTGCTTTTTTCTACGACCCCAAACACGATCTCGCTCGTCTCGATCCCGGTAATGCCCAAAACACCCGGCGACAGGGCACTGACCTCGCGATAGCCTTCACCCACTGTTTCCGGCGCCAGCTTGTACAAGTGGCGTGTAACGAGCAGATTTTCCACCACCATCGGGCCGAGCGCGTCCGGGGTCACATTCCAGTTGCCGAGCCCCACGACGAGCGCTTTCTTGTCTTTCGTGATCCCCATCTGTTCCAGAAAAGCGGCAAACTCCATCGCGAATCGCTTCGCCACTTGCTCTTCTATGGAAGTATCGTTGTCGCGCAGCTTTGGTACTTCCATCGTCAAATAGCGCCCCGGCAGCTTGCCGATTTGCTTGCCTGCCGCTTCGGTCTGCACGTGCAGTCGCGTCACTTTGATATTCGGCTCACTGTCGTCTGCTTGCAGCCAAATGCCTTCGATGTTGCTTTCGTTTTGCTGCTGGGCCAGCTCGTGAGCCTCCACCGCCAGATCGGTTCGAATCGAGTAGCCTGACAAATCAATGTTGTGCGCCATGTTCCATCGACTCCCTTCACGAAGTAAAAACGGCCATGACCGTTTTCTTCCTGCTACTAGGTTGCTTGAATCCTTTATTTTTATTCCGAATCCTTTCTTGCAAATGGTGTTGGCGCATGCTAGAATTACTTTGTTGTATGACTGTATGTCTATGGTCGTCTAAGGAGGTGACACACATGCCAAACATTAAATCCGCGATTAAACGCACCAAAACAATCGAAAAGCGCCGCGCACACCGTGCTTCTCAAAAGTCTGATCTGCGCACTTCCATCAAGAGCTTTGAGAAAGCTGTCGCCGCTTCTGATGTAGCATTGGCGAAATCCACTCTTCTGGTGGCTGTGAAAAAGCTGGACAAGGCCGCTTCGAAAGGTCTCATTCATAAAAACGCAGCAAACCGTCAAAAGTCTCGTTTGATGAAAAAGCTCAACGTTCTGAGCGCTCCTGTAGCGTAAGAGACCAGCCGAAAAAACCCCGCGAACAATTTGTTCATGGGGTTTTTTTATTGGCTGATTGACCCTAGGCACTACCCGGTCGTCCGCTGCCGCTCTGCATGCGCCCGCGCAACAAACAGCTCCAGGGCAAGCCGCTTGTCCACTTGTCCGGACTTCATGCGAAAATCTTCTTCCGCCAAAATGTGCAGCAGCTTTTTCAAGGAATCCTCGGAAAAATGCCGCGCCTGCTCTATCGCTTTTTTCACCGCATACGGATGCATCTTGATCATCCCGGCCATTTGCTGTTGCGAGTAACCGCGCGGTGCCAATTGCTTGACATGCAACAGCATGCGGAACTGTCTGGCCAGCAAGGCAATCAGCTTGATCGGCTCCTCGCCCGTCTTCATGCAGTCGTACATCATGCGCAATGCCCTGTCCAGCTTGCCTGACGCTACTTGCTCAATCAGCCCGAACACGTCCTGCTCCAGCGTCCGTGCGCCAAGCATTTCGATTATCTCATCCGTAATGCTTCCCCCGACGCCTACATACAAGGCCAGCTTCTCCACTTCCTTGTCCAGAAGCCGCAATTCTTGCCCTACGCGTTCCACCAGCTTCATCGCCTGCTGACGTCCGATTTTGGCCTGATACTTGTCCGCTTGCCGTTCCACCCAACCGTACAAGTCAGCATCTTTCAGCAACGGAAACGGAATGACTTTTGCTTTTTGTTGCAGCGTTTTGACGAGCTTTTTCCGTTCGTCCAGCTTCTCTGACTCCGTATGTAAAATCAAGGTCGTATACGGAGGCGGATTTTGCAGATACCCCAGCAAGGCATCCGGATCGCTTTCCACTTTCGTCTGCGGCTTGCTCCCCGTCAAAAAATAAGCCTGTCTGGCGATAACCAGCCGATGCTCGCCCAAAAACGGCAACGTCTCCGCGTCTTGCAAAATGTCTGTCAGCCCCGTCTCCGTGCAATCGTATACGCTCATGTTCAGATCGCGAAACTGCGGATCAATCATCTGATTTTTCGCCAGTGTCAAAAATTCTTCGGCCAGAAATGCCTCCGGGCCATACAACACATAGACCGGCGAAAATTGCTTTTGCCTGATTTCCCGAATCGCCGAGAGGAGTGGCATGCCTGTTCCCTCCCTTTCCTTGCTCTTTCCTGCGTAATTATAGCACAAAACGCTCACCGTGGTTTGCTGTTCGTTGCTCCAGGCACAATCAATCGGCCGCCTGCTTTTTGCGAGCCTGCAACCGCGTTCATCGGTGCAGCAGATGGCGAACCAGCCGCAAGCAGCGATTTTGAACAGAAAAAAACCGCTACCTGTTCGGTCGGCAGCGGTTTTTCCATCCGTTGGCACCTCTATGTAAACGTTCAGGGAAAAGCCCCGGGATTCCTCCTCCCCAAACGGTAAGCAGGGGGTGCTTGATAATGTACTTTACGCACGAATCCCCTTAGTGGTGCCAGTCCCGTTTGAAAAACCACGTTTGCATGTGCAAAGCAGGAGAGACCTTTTTATCAATCGTCGTTCTCTTTATTGCTCTCCCGCTCTTCCTGCTTGTTGTCTTTCTTGTTGTCTTTCTCCTCGTCCTTGTCCCCGTCATCTTTTTCACGCGCAGACTTGTTGTCATCTTCGTCCGATTTCTCTTCCAGTCCAACCGGGAATGACGGTGGCTTATCCTCTGTCACTACTACAGGCTTTGGAACATTTGCGGGCGCTTTATTTGGCGGAGTCGCATTAGCAGCAGGCGGCTTGGCAGGTGGCTTATACTCGGTCTTTGCTGGTGGCTTGTGTGTTTGTTTCTTCGGTGGCGCCTTTTCGGACTTCTTCTCCTCTTCCTTTTTATTCAATGGAGATGGATTAGTGCTTGGAGTAGGAGCTTCCGGGCCGTAAACAACCGGATCTTTCGTCACGACAGGCGGTGTGCTGTCCGCACCATTTTGAAACGCATCCGGCTGCAGCGGCTTTTCTTCACTCCCCGAAAACAGCACGCCAACCAGCAAGCAGGCAGCGACTGCCGTACTGCCAATACCAGCCAGCCACACTTTCACTCGCTTCCACTTTTTCGATTCCGCCAGGGAAGACGACTTGCGCTTAACTTCGAGAGTAGGCAAGGATTCCTCTAGCACAGCAGATTGCACAACCGCAGGCTTCGCTGCGGCGGATTCCAGACGCGGCAGAATCGAATCTACAATGCTGATTGAGGGTACGACAGGGGGCAACTGCTCTAGCTTTTGCGACACAGTTTTCAGACGGTTGTACATAAGTTGCAGGTCAGCATCTTTTTGGATGAGGTTGCGCAGCACTTGCTGTTCTTGCACTGACAAATCCCCATCCAGATCCCGCTGCATGCATTCCCAAATTTCTTCGTTGGTCATCAACCGATCCCCCCTTTCTGGTAGTCGTACAACAGTTCCTGCAACTGTTGCCTAGCCCGAAACAAATACGATTTTACCGTGTTAAGCGGCAAATCCAATGCTTCCGCGATTTCCTGGTAAGACAAGTCTTCCAGATAGCGGAGAACTACTACCATCCTGTACTGCCTAGGCAGTTTTCCGATGGCTTCCTGGATGTCGTTTGACAGTCCGGTGAGAAGGATTTCATCTTCTACGTTGTTTCGATCAGGTATGATCAGCTCGTGTTCGTCGATTGAGACCGTTTCCTTCTTCGCGCGAAATTTATCCATACAGACGTTGCTGACGATGCGTTGTACCCAGGTCGAAAACTTCGCCTTTTCCTGATAAGTGTCCAATTTTCGATAAATGCGTATGAGCACTTCCTGAGCCGCATCGAGCGCGTCCTGTTCATTTCCCAGAATGTAATAAGCGCTTCGGTAAACGGAGGTCTCAATGGATCGAAGCAGCTCGACAAGCGCATCATGATCCCCGGTTTGCGCCAGCCTGATCAATTCTGCTTCCTGCATAATCTCCTCTCCCCCCTACAGACGGGTCGCTCATATAAAAGGTTGCAACCATGTTATGTATCCAATTGTTGGGTCTTCCAAATCAGTCCCGCAGACGAGATAATCAGCGTAACCGCCCCTTGCTGATCCGTTCGGTAAACGGCAGCACCGCAGCTTTCCAGACGATGCAGTACCTCGCTCGCAGGATGTCCGTACCGATTGTTCACGCCAACCGAAATGACCGCTGCCTCGGGAGAAACAGCTGCCAGCAGTTCGTCGGTACTGGAGCTTTTGCTGCCGTGATGGGCGACTTTCAAAACGTCGACGGGCGTCAAGCCGTTTTGCACAAGGACCGCCTCTCCGTCCTTTTCCACATCTCCCGTAAATAAGACCGTTTTGTTGTATGCCGTCAGCTGAAGCACGACGGACGCATCATTGCCGCGAAGAGTCGTTTTTCCAGGATGAAGCCATTTCCATTCGATTTCCGGCCCATCCGACCACACCTGACCAGGGGTGCCAGTCGTAATGGGAACGCCTTTTTGCTGGAACATCTGGAGAATCTCCGTCTCTTTCTCCTCCGGTGTTGCAGCATTCACCATCACTTCTCCAAAAGAAAAGCGGGGCACCAGCGCTTTCATTCCACCGATATGGTCCCAATCGCCATGCGTCATGATGACACGGTCAATTTTCTCAATCCCGCGCGACATCAGAAACGGGAGGACGACGTCTTTGCCCACTTCAAACGGGTCGCGCTTTTCCATCCATGGCTCCGCTGCCGGATGGCGCATTGTCCCACCCGCATCCATTAAGTATACCTTCTGATTGCCAATTTCGACAACGATGGAATCCCCTTGCCCGACATCCAGGAACGTGATTCGCACTTCATCGCTGCCTGCGAACGGTTGTCTCGCCGCCGCCAAAAGCCCGAGAAATAAGGCCAAACAGAGCACGACGTCGCGTTTCCGATGAAAACCGAGCTTCCACAAACTGGGCATGCTCCCGAGAAAACAGGCATACAGGAGGAGCCACCACCATTCCGGATGCGGCCAGTAGGTAAATGGAATCAGCCACTGATCCATAGCCAGGAGCGGTTCGTGTACCCAGCTGAGCAAATGGGTAGCCACCCAGACAGGGAGCGTCGCCAGCGCCGGGTGAAGCAAATCAAGCACGATCGCCGCATATCCGAGCGGCAAGACAGAAAAAGACAGCACAGGCGTCACAATCAGATTGACCAGCCAGGAAAGCGGAGAAAACTGGTGGAAATGGTACAGCAGAAACGGAAAAGAGACGAGCTGGGCGGAAACCGTCACAGCCACAAGTGTTCTGATCCACGCAGGCACGCGGACAGCTACTTGCTGGCTGTACGGCACAAACAAAATAAGCCCCAGTGTAACGGCAAAAGACAGTTGGAAGCCGACATGCCACAACTGATACGGATTCGTGGCGAGCATGCCGAGGAGCGCGCCTGCCCAAACCTCTTTTCCATCCAGTCTTTTTCCCACGACCTGACAGACAAGGCCCACTCCTCCCATCAAGCCGGCTCGCACAGCGGAAGCACTGGCGCCAACGAGCAGTACGTAACCCACAAGCAGCAAGACCGTCGCACATAAGCCCCAGCGACGGCTGACGCCCGCTTTTTCCAGCGTCCACAAAAACATCGAGGTCACCAGTGTCACATGCAAGCCGGATATGGCGAGAATATGGCTCAGGCCCAAATTGGTGTACATGGACGCAAGCTGGGGCGTCACCTCCTGACTGACCCCAAGCAGCAACGACTTCATGTATCCCGCCGTTTCTTGATCGGGAAACAAGCGGTCAATCCGGCTCGCTCCCGCCTCCTGCCACTCCTGAAAGCTCCCCCATACGCTTGCCACCGCTTCTGTGCGCACCTCGCCAAATGATGTGTCGCCTGTGACGTGTACCCCTTGCCAATGCAAATAGCGGGCATAGTCAAAAGCATGCGGGTTACGCGCCCCACTCGGCAAAGCCAGCCGGACAAAGGCCGTCAGCTGGCTGCCCGTCCGCCACTTTTCAATCGCAGCTGCTTCCTCAGCCGTACCTAATTGGACGCGAAGAACTATTTTTTCGTTACTGGCAAGCGGTCGCAACCGCTCTTTTTCCTCCCCCCATTCGCTGATGGTGGCAAAAAAACGGGCAGCATCGCCGTCCCGCTTGACGACAGAAGCAATCTCTCCACGAACCCAGACAGCCGCTTGCTGTTCAGCTGATGCTTTCAGCGTGGACGCATGGAGAATCTCGTACCCATAAAAATAGAGACCTGCTAGAATAGAGAGGAAGCAGTAAAAAGCGAGCCGCCTTCGGTAGACAAGCGAAGAAAACGCCAGGACTGCTGCCCATGCGCCGAGAACGCCCGCCATCCAAAAGGGCTGGACGTAGGCAGCCAGGAGAAAACCGCTCATTACGGCCAGACTAGCGTTCCAAAGTGACATAGTCTCTCCCTCCGTTCTTTGTCGAACTGTTCTTTTCTTTAGGAGAGTATATCCCTTGGCGTGCGGACAAAAATAGAAGAGACGAGAGTCCTTTTTCCTTAGGCTGTACGACTGTTTTGCGTACAGTCCCAGGCATTCAGAAGAGATTGCGCCAGCTTGCGATACGTGATAGAGTTAGCAGGAGCAATCCAGTGAGAGGAAGAGTCATTTCATATGTGTGGAATCGTAACACTCTACAACAAGCGGCAAATGCCAGTTAGGCAAGAAGCGATCAGCGCGATGACCGGTATCATCCTGCACCGTGGTCCAGACGACGATGGTTTTCATCTCGAAGACAACATCGCCCTGGGCTTTCGTCGTTTAAGCATCATTGACGTGGAAGGCGGGCATCAACCGCTGTTTAACGAAACACGTGACATCTGGATTATTGGCAACGGTGAAGTGTACAACTACAAGGAATTGCAACAATGGTTAAAAGACATCGGTCACGTTTTCCATACCGATTCTGATATTGAAACCATCCTGCACCTCTACGAGGAGGTAGGAACAGAAGCACCTAAACATTTGCGCGGCATGTTCGGCTTTACCATTTACGACTCCCGCAAAAAACGGTTGTTCGGCGCACGCGACCACTTCGGGATCAAGCCGCTCTACTACGTGGAGACGCAAGATTCCATCGGGGTCGCCAGCGAAATCAAAAGCTTGCTGGAGATTCCTGGCTTTACGCGCGAAGTAAACCACAACGGTTTTTATCATTACTTGACTTTCCAATACGTGCCTGATCCGGAAACGATGTATCAAGGCATCTATCGCATCCCGCCAGCGCATTCGTTCATCGTCGAAAACGACCAGATCAAGCTGGAACGCTACTGGGACGTGGAGTTCAAGCCGGATGAGAGCAAGCCGTTCTCCTATTTCGTCGAAGGAACCCGCGATGTGATGATGGAGTCGATCGACAAGCACCGGATTAGCGAAGTGCCGCGCGGAGCTTTCCTCTCCAGCGGCGTCGATTCCAGCAGTATCGTCGCCATGCTGCGCACCTTTGAGCCGGTGAAAACTTTTTCCGTCGGATCAGACATCCCTGGCTACAGCGAGCTTGATTTCGCCAAGCGCACGGCTGGCTTTTTGGGAACCGAGCACTTCGAGCGGGTAATCAACGCCCAGCAATACATGGACGAATTACCGCGTCTCATCTGGCATCAGGATGAGCCGGTGGCAGACCCTTCTGCGATCTTGCTCTACTTCGTTGCGCAAATGGCAAGCGAGCACGTCACCGTCGTCTTGTCTGGCGAAGGTGCCGACGAATTTTTTGGCGGGTACAACATCTACAGAGAACCTAGCTCTCTCAAAATGTTTTCCGGCATGCCGGGCTGGATGCGCCAGTCCATCGGCTACATGGCCCATCGCCTGCCTGATCAGGTAAAAGGGAAAAACTTCCTCATCCGCGGTTCGAAAACGGTTGAGCAACGCTTTTTCGGAAACGCCCTGATCTTCAGCGAAGAGATGAAAAGACGCGTCGTGATGGACGACATCGCACGCTCTGAATCGTACGTTTCGCCGTTTACGATCACCGAAGACATTTACAAGCGCGCCTCCCAGTACGATGATGTAACGAAAATGCAGTATCTGGACATTCACACTTGGCTGCGCGGAAACATTTTGATGAAAGCCGACAAAATGACGATGGCCAACTCCCTGGAGCTGCGCGTTCCGTTCATCGATCTGAAAGTGTTCGAATTTGCTGCGACCATTCCAACGAAGTACAAGATCGCCAACGGCACGACCAAACACGTTCTGCGCGAGGCGATGAAAGACTTCTTGCCGCAGGAAATCAAATCGAAGAAGAAACTGGGCTTCCCGGTTCCGACGCGCCATTGGCTGAAAAACGAGTTTTACAAATGGGCCAAAGAGATCATTTTCGAATCGAAGGTCGACAATTTGATCAACAAGGCTTACGTGCTCTACATGCTTGACGAGCATCGCGAAGGCAATGCCGACTACAGCCGCAAAATCTGGACGATTCTCGTCTTCATGCTGTGGCACCAGATTTTCATCGAGCAAAAATATACGTTTGATCCGTATGTCAGTCCAAACGTAGACATTCGCCGCAAAAAAAATTCCTTGCAGCACATCGGTTAACTTAACTGGCAAGGAGCGAGTGAAAAAAATTTGCAGACCCTCTCTTACTTTTCGTAGATTGTGACTAGAGCGATTTCACAATCACGCGCGGGGTAAGGGAGGGTCTTTTGTCATGCTTCTCGATTGGTGGGAACGTTATCGCCGTCTCATTCTGATCGTTGCGGCCATCGCTTTTTTGGCGCTCAGCTTTTGGCTTTATCAGCGAGACAACCGCGAAGGGACGGTTGGCGTGCCGATCGCTGCGTCTGCCTATGCGCAGGGCGCAGCGGAGCCGAAAGCGCCATCCGTTGCCACCGCGCCAGCGGAGCAAAGAGCCGCACCTGACGCGTCGGTGCCTGCTTCGGCTTCCAGGCAGCTTGCAGCCGGGGCGGCACAAGAGCAAGCTGCTCCGTCTCTTTACGTCGACGTGAAAGGAAAAGTGAAAAAACCGGGGCTGTATCGCTTTGCGCCTGGCAAGCGGGTCGCAGATGCGATCGAAGAGGCTGGCGGAGCGCTTCCACAGGCAGACCTCGATCAAATCAATCTGGCTCAGCCACTCGCTGACGGCACGGCCTTGATCATTCCGGCAAAAGGCAGCAGCGGCACTTCTCCCCTGCCCGGCGTAGGCTTGCCCTCCCCCGCTTCTGTCCAGGTGGGCGGGAATGGTGCTCCTAGCGCGGGGAGCAGCAAGCAACCAGGCAAAACGGTCAATCTCAACTCGGCCACAGTCCAGGAGCTGATGACGTTGCCTGGGATCGGCGAGTCGCGGGCAGCAGCGATCCTGGAATACCGCACGCAAGTCGGTCGTTTTCGCTCGGTCGACGAGTTGAAAAAGGTATCGGGGATCGGGGCCAAGATGTTCGAAAAGATCAAAGACCACATCGTTGCGCAATAAACGATCATCCGGTCATGATTGGCAAAATTGCCACATAGAATGGGAAAAGAATATCGGAGGGAGGTATGCCCATGGATAAAATCGGGTTCATTGGTACGGGCAGCATGGGCAGTATCTTAATTGAAGCATTGCTGTCCGCCAAAGCGCTGTCTCCCAGCCAAATGATCATCACCAATCGCACAATCGAAAAAGCCGAACAGCTCGCAAAGCGGCTTGGCGGGCTGGCGGTCGCTCATAGCAACGCAGACTTGGCCAGAGAAGCCAACATCATCGTGTTGTGCGTCAAGCCGCTGGAATACAGCGAGTTGCTTGCCCAACTCGCCCCTGTTTTGACGGAGGTACATCTGTTCATCACCATTACCAGCCCGATCAAACTGGAGCATTTGGAATCGAAAGTGCCATGCGCCATCGCCCGGGTCGTGCCCAGCATTACCAATGCCGCACAAAGCGGAGTCAGTCTATGCGAGTTCGGGTCGCGCGTTAGCGAGGAGCAACGTCATTACATCCGCAATCTTTTCGCCCACATCAGTACCCCGGTCGAAATCAGCGAACCGTTTTTGCGCATCACTTCGGACATCGCCAGTTGCGGCCCTGCTTTTCTCAGCTACATTTTGCAGCAGATGATTCAAGATGCCGTGGAGGAGACAAACATTTCTCCAGAGGCTGCTACGTATTTGACCTCGCAGATGCTGATCGGCGTGGCTGACTTGCTTCGGGAAGAAAAATTTACCCTCCCTTCCTTGCAGCAACGGGTCTGCGTCCCGGGAGGCATCACCGGAGAAGGTTTGATTCCTTTGCAAAGTAAGTTTCCAGGCATTTTCAGAGAAGTATTCCAGCGCACACGAGCGAAATTTTCCGAGGATCAGGAACTGCTTGACCGTTACTTGAATGAGCAGCCGCAGTAGCTTGCATATGTGCTGATCGTTGCACAGGTCGATAAAAGATCGCGTGACGGGTACGCTTGACCAGGCGCGTGATAGGCTGCGTGACAGTACGCTTGATCAGGCGCCGCGTGACAGGCTTGCTTGCCGGACCCGCACGCAGATAATCAAAAAGGAGTGGGACGCCTGTCGATGCAGGCTCCACTCCTTTTTTTCCGTTTGGATTATCATGCTCCCTCTTCTAACCAGCAGTGATTGCTAAAGACAGAAGTAGCAAGCAAATAATCTTGTATGGTTGTTCACTCGAATCGCTTAGCGAACGACGATGTTGACCAGTTTGCCAGGAACGGCAATGATTTTGACGATCGTTTTGCCATCGATCAGTTCTTTGATCAAGTCGTTGTTAAGCGCCAGCTCTTCCATTTGTTCCTTGGTCGAATCGGAAGCGATCAGCAACTTCTCTTTGTTCTTGCCGTTGATCTGGATGACGATTTCCACTTCGTCCTCCACCAGCTTCGACTCATCGTAAGTTGGCCATGCTTCGTAGGAGATCGTTTCTTTGTGTCCGAGCTTCTCCCACAGTTCTTCACCCAGGTGCGGAGCGATTGGCGACAACATTTTTACGAAGTCTTCCATGTACGATTTCGGCAGAACGTCTGCTTTGTACGCTTCGTTCACGAATACCATCAGTTGGGAGATACCTGTGTTGAAACGCAGGCCCTCGTAGTCTTCGGTTACTTTTTTCACGGTTTGATGGTAAACGCGCTCCATGCTCGTCGCTTTTTTCGTATCGACGATTTTCTCGTTCAGCTGGCCGTTGTCTTGCACGAACAGGCGGTATACGCGGTCCAGGAAGCGGCGCGCACCATCGAGGCCTTTTGTCGACCAGGCGATGGAAGCATCCAGCGGCCCCATGAACATCTCGTACAGGCGGAGCGTATCGGCGCCGTGGCTGTGTACGATATCGTCAGGGTTGACGACGTTGCCTTTGGATTTGCTCATTTTTTCGTTGTTTTCGCCGAGGATCATTCCTTGGTTAAACAGCTTTTGGAATGGCTCCTTGGTAGGTACGACGCCGATGTCGTACAGGAATTTGTGCCAGAAACGGGAGTACAGCAAGTGCAGTACCGCGTGCTCTGCTCCACCGATGTAGATGTCGACTGGCAGCCATTCTTTCAGCTTTTCCGGATCAGCCATGGCTTGATCGTTGTGCGGATCGATAAAGCGCAGGAAGTACCAGCAGCTGCCCGCCCATTGCGGCATCGTGTTGGTTTCGCGGCGCGCTTTCATGCCTGTTTCCGGATCGACGGTGTTCAGCCAGTCGGTAATGTTGGCAAGCGGCGATTCGCCCGTGCCGGATGGCTTGATTTCTTTTGTTTTTGGCAGCATGATCGGCAGTTCGGATGCTGGAACAGCTTTCATCGTGCCATCTTCGAGGTGCAAAATCGGAATCGGCTCACCCCAGTAGCGTTGACGGCTGAACAGCCAGTCGCGCAGACGGTAGGTCACTTTGCGATTTCCTTTGCCTTCGGCTTCCAGCCATTCGATCATTTTGTTGATCGCCTGCTCTTTGTTCAGACCGTCGAGCATGCCGGAATTGATATGCTCTCCGTCGCCTGTGTATGCTTCTTTGGAAATGTCTCCGCCCGCGATTACTGCTTTGATCGGCAGGTCGAATGTTTTTGCAAATTCATAGTCGCGCTCGTCGTGTGCAGGTACCGCCATGATCGAGCCGGTTCCATAGCTGATCAGCACGTAGTCTGCGATCCAGATCGGCAGGCGCTCGCCGTTTACCGGATTGATAGCGTATGCCCCGGTGAATACCCCTGTCTTTTCTTTTGCCAGGTCTGTACGTTCCAGATCGCTTTTGTGTTTGGCTTGCTCCAAATAAGCTTCTACGGCTGCTTTTTGCTCTGGGCTGGTAATCTGCTCAACCAGTTTGTGTTCTGGAGCGAGTACCGCGTAAGTAGCGCCGTAGAGCGTGTCCGGGCGCGTCGTGAAGACGGTAAAGCTTTGATCGTGTCCGTCGACGGCAAAAGTAACTTCTGCCCCTTCGGAGCGGCCAATCCAGTTGCGCTGCATTTCCTTGATGCTCTCCGGCCAATCCAGCTCTTCCAGGTCTTGCAGCAGTCTTTCCGCATAGGCCGTAATTTTCAGCACCCATTGCTTCATTGGACGGCGCTCGACTGGATGTCCGCCGCGCTCGCTCTTGCCATCGATGACTTCTTCGTTTGCCAGCACCGTTCCCAGTGCAGGGCACCAGTTTACAGCTACTTCGTCAATGTACGCCAAGCCGTGCTCATACAGCTTCGTGAAAATCCACTGGGTCCATTTGTAGTAGTGCGGGTCAGTCGTGTTGATCTCTCTGTCCCAATCGTAGGAGAAGCCCAAAGACTTGATTTGGCGGCGGAACGTGTTGATATTTTTTTCCGTGAACTCCGCAGGGTCATTGCCTGTGTCGAGCGCGTATTGCTCAGCAGGCAGACCAAACGCATCCCACCCCATTGGGTGAAGCACGTTGTAGCCTTGCATCCGCTTCATGCGGGACAAAATATCGGTAGCCGTATAGCCTTCCGGGTGTCCGACGTGCAGCCCTGCACCGGAAGGGTACGGGAACATATCGAGAGCGTAAAACTTTTGCTTGCCTGGGTCTTCTGATGTTTTAAAGGTTTTGTTTTGCTCCCAGTATTGTTGCCATTTTTTTTCGACTTCACGATGACTGAAAACCATGGTAGAGCACTCCCATCTTGAAATAGGTAAAAAAGTAGAAAACTTGGCTATGCCAAGCTGTTGCCAACATCATGATCCAAACTGCCTTTCGGCCATATAAAGAAAACCTCACGCCCCAATCGCTTGAACGAAAGGGACGAGAGGTTTGTTTATACTCCCGCGGTACCACCCACATTGGCGAATGCAAAGCATCCACCCACTTAAATCCGTAACGGGGATGAGCCGCCCACCCTTACACAACCATCCAAAAATGGCCTTCAAGGCGAGTGCTGAGAGGCGAGTTCGGACGATCCCGGGTTGACTTGCACCTGCCGTCAACTCTCTGTATGCTCGCGGGGCATATTCCTACTATTCCTCTTAAACGCGTCGAAATTTGCAGTTATAACGCCATTATAGTCAATTGGAACCAACCATGTCAAACTTTATGGCTTGCGTGCGGAAAAAAACAGGCGCTCGCTCGCTTCCTGCGGTGGCAAGTCCGAATAGTCTGCCGTAATGACGATGTCCGTGAACCCGGCCTCCGCGAGCCAGCGCATCAGTTGCACAGGCTGGTAAGCTCTTTGCCAGTGCTCCTCCTCCATCCGCTCGTACAAGCCGTTTGGCTGGCGGATGAAAAAGGTCAGCTGATGCTCTACTTCCAGGCGAAGCGGGTCGCAGAAACATTGCCAAATGTACGAAACCTCGTCGTCGACGTAGGTGAACGTCTCGTCTCCGAAAACGTGCAGCATCTTGTACGGACTGTGCACATCAAACAAGAAGCTTCCCCCTGGAGCAAGATGAGCGAACACGCGTCGGAACGTCTCCTGCACGTCCGCCTCTTCCGTCAGGTAGCTGAGAGAGTCGCACAAGGAAATGACCGCATCGGCTTCCGGCAAGGAAAGCTCGCGCATATCTTGTTCCACCCACGCTACCTCTACTTGCTCCTGACGCATTTTATCGTAGGCAATCGCCAGCATTTCGGCTGAGAGGTCGACACCTGTGACACGATAGCCCCGCTTCGCCAGCGGAATGGCGATCGTCCCTGTCCCGCAGCCGAGATCGATAATCCGCTTGGGTGCGCTGCCTTTTTGCCAGCTACGCTCAATCCAGTCGAGCCACTGATCGTAGGGGGTGTCTGCCATCAACGCATCGTAGACGGCGGCCATGTGTGCGTAGGCCATCTTTATTACCCTTGCACAGCGAAGGAAACCTCTTCTGCATCCTTCCACAGGCGCTCCAGGTTGTAAAACTCGCGATCTTCCCGGTGGAAGACGTGAATGACGATATCTCCCAGGTCAACCAGCACCCAGCGACCTTCGTCTGCCCCTTCAATCCCGCGAACATCATAGCCGTTTTTATGGGCCTGGTCGCGAATCTCGCGCACGATTGCCTGTACTTGGCGCTCGTTGTTTCCGTGGCAAATCATGAAGTAATCTGCAATGACGGACAGCTTGCTGATGTCCAGCACCTTGAGATTTTCTGCCTTTTTGTCATCGGCTGCCTTCACTACCAAGCGAGCCAACTCTTCTACTGTTTTAACCATCAAAACCCTCCTTCTCTCCCTTTGCGGGATACCAAATCGTTATAGGCAATCAGCGTCAACGGATAAACCGTTTTCTGCTTTTCTATCAAAAACTGAATGGTGCCGCCCAAAGCTAGTGCCAAGGCTTGATCCAAATTCTTTTCAGCCAGCGCGCGAATCTCGTCGACACCAGGAAAAATGCGGTTCGGTTCTATATAGTCTGCCACACAAACGACTTTTTCTAACAGGGACATCCCCGCTCGCCCCGTCGTGTGGTAGCGAACGGCTTGCAAAATATCCGTATCTGTCACACCGAGATCCGTCTGGATGACGATCGCCCCGGCAAAAGCGTGCCACAGCTCTTTTTCCCCTTCCAGAAGCTCTGTCGGCATATCGTGGCGAACGAGAATTTCGAACATTTTCTCCACGGGCCAGCATTTGCAGTAGTCGTGCAACAGCCCTGCAAGCTCCGCTTTGTCCGGGTCAGCCCCGTAGCGAACGGCAAGGTTGCGAGCTGACTGGGCGACTCCGAGCGTGTGGTTGAAGCGCTTTTCATGCATTTGCGCCCGAATGCGGGCAAGCAGTTCTTCCCGATTAGTCAAGAGTTTCATAGAATCGGTTCTCCTTTATATAGCGCTCCACAGCAGCTGGCACCAAGTAGCGGATGCTTTTGCCCGCAGCCGCCTTTTCGCGGATCAACGTGGAAGAGATGTCCCAAACCGGCATCTCCACAAACGTGACGTACTCGCTTGCCTCCCGATCCAGCTCGGTGCCCGGCCGGGCGAGTCCTATAAAGCGTACCATGCGAAGCAGCTCTTGGAACTGGTACCATTTGGGCAAGATTTTGACCATGTCTCCCCCAATAATAAAAGAAAACTGACAATCAGGGAACTGCTGTGTTAGCTGAACCATTGTGTCGTAGGTGTAGGAGGGGCCTTCTCTTCTCAGCTCGATATCCGTGACGCGAAAAGCCTCGTGATCGGCCACAGCCATCTGAACCATGTTCAGGCGATGCTCTGCCAATGTCAGACTGTCCCTCTGTTTGTGCGGAGGAATGTGCGTCGGCATGAACCAGATTTCATCAAGCCCGGCCTGTTCCCTGGCTTGTTCTGCTGCCAGCAAATGACCGCAGTGGATCGGATCGAATGTCCCGCCCATCATCCCTACTTTTTTGACGGCATGCTTCATGGCGGTAGTCCTTATGGTTACGGCAGCTTGATGGTCTTGTGCTCCCGGGACTCTTTGTACAAGACAACCGTATGGCCGATCAGCTGTACCAGCTCGGCACCCGCACCTGCTGCCAAATCTTCTGCTACCTCATGTTTGTCATCGCTGTTGTTTTGCAAGATCGCTACTTTGATCAATTCGCGCACTTCCAGCGCCTCTTTGATCTGGGTGATCATATTTTCATTCACGCCCCCTTTTCCTACTTGGAAAATCGGGGTGAGATGGTGTGCTTCTGCGCGCAAAAAGCGCTTTTGCTTGCCGGTCAACATCGGCATGCCTCCTTTTAGTTCCTGCAATCAAGATTGATCAGGTTGTTTTCGTCAGTTGCTGCAAGACAATCTCACGCATGACATCTGTCGGTGCGTCTGTACCCGTCCACAGCTCAAATGCCAGTGCCCCCTGGTTTACGAACATCCCGACGCCGGAGTGGACAGTCGCGCCGATTTCTTTCGCTTCACGCAACAGGCGCGTCTCCAGCGGGTTGTAGATCAGATCGCTGACAGTCAGGCCGGGATGGAGCCATTCTGCTGGCACAGGGGTTTCCTGCACGTTTGGCAGCATGCCGATGGAAGTCGTATTGATTAACAGGGATGAGTCTGCGATGGCGTCTTTGCCTTCCCCTTGCTCCACGATCCGCGTCGGGACGATTGTTCCCACATGCTCTGCCAGTACAGCCGCTCTTTCCCGCGAGCGGTTGATGATGCGAATTTCCTTGACGCCTTTTTCCGCCAAAGTAAACGCAACAGCACGGGCAGCTCCGCCCGCGCCCATCATCGTAACAATTTGTTTGTCCAGCACGATCCCCGTCTCCGCTACAAGCGAGCGGACGTAGCCCATGCCGTCCGTATTGTAACCGATCAGCCTGCCATCCTTGCTTACGACCGTATTGACCGCGCCGATGCGCTTCGCCAGCGGATCGATTTCATCGAGCATCGGCATGATCGCCACCTTGTGGGGAATCGTCACGTTAATCCCGCGCAAGCCCAATGCGCGAATCCCCGCTACCGCGTCCGCCAAGTCTTCCGGGTCTACGTCAAACGCCGCATAAGCGAATCCAAGTCCGGTCTCGGAAAAAGCAGCATTGTGCATCATCGGAGATTGGGAATGGGAAACCGGATGTCCGAACAGGCCAACCAACTGCGTTTTGCTTGTAATCATGGAGCATTTCCTCCCCCGTAGCTTCTCTCTCTAGCATATGGCACGAAAAAGGGAGCGCCATACGCGGATACTTGTTGGACTGGCTAGATCAGCCCGCGGCGCATGCCCACGCTTACTCCTTTTGGCGCGTGAACCACGACGTTCGCTTCGTACTTGCCTTGAATGGTCACCCAGCCCAGCCCGGAGATGACGATATCCGTAGACATTTGCGATTGGGTCACCTTGAAGGAATGCTTGACGAACGGCGGGAGCGCTTTTGCCGCTTCTTCTCCTGTCGGAGGCACCAGCAGCGTGCCGTGATGCTTTTCCATCACTTCGTCCGCTTTTTCCAGCTTCGTGCGATGAATGTACAGGTCGTTGTCTACATAAACGACAAACGGCTGTTTAGATCCACGCACAAAGTCGATGCGTGCCAAGCCGCCGAGAAACAGAGTTTGTCCAGCTTCGAGCTGGTATACTTTGGAGTTGATCCGGCTTTTCGGAGTGATTTTGCGCAAATCGGCTGGCGACACCATATGTCCAATCTGATCGCGGTTGATGATGCCCGGCGTATCGTAAATGGAGCGGCCGTCTTCCAGCGGAATTTCGATTTTATCGAGCGTCGTGCCAGGGAACGGCGATGTCGTGATCTCCAGCTCTGCGGCTCCGTAATCGTGCAGGATGCGGTTGATCATCGTCGATTTGCCGACATTGGTCACTCCGACGATGTACACGTCGCGCCCTTTGCGCAGCTCCCCGATCCGATTCAACAGTTCGTCGATATGCAGTCCTTTTTGCGCGCTGATCAGCACGATGTCTTCCGGGCGCAAGCCGCGCTCTTTTGCTTCATGCTGCATCCAGTTGCGCACGCGGTTCAGGTTGATGTTTTTCGGCAGCAAGTCCACTTTGTTGCCCACGAGCAAAATCGGGTTTTTCCCGACAAAGCGCGGCAGCCCTCTGAGCCAGGAGCCTTGAAAGTCAAAAATATCGACGACCATGACGACCAGCGATTGCGTAGAGCCGATGCCATCCAAAATTTTCAGGAAGTCGTCGTCACCCATTCCTACCGGAGCGACTTCATTGTAATGCTTGATGCGATAGCAGCGCTGACAGATGACGACCTTGCGCCCCAATGCCGACTCCGGCGCATAGCCGGGCTTTTTCGCATCCTCTGTCTGAATCGCGATCCCACATCCGGCACAAGAGCCGAGTGTTTGTTCCGTCATGCTTTTCTCCTCCACGAAACCATTCCTTTCCTTTCCATCCAGCTTAAAGCCACGCGCTCCATCTGACGGTTAAAGCGCGTCCAGAAACCGTCCGTCTGGGCCACAGGCACGACCAGGATCGTATGAAACCCCAGTCGATTTCCCCCCAGCACATCAGTAAACAATTGATCGCCAATCACGACAGTCTCGGCGATGGTCACGTTCATTTGCCGAACTGCCTGCAAAAAGGCACGGTTGGTCGGCTTTTTCGCCGCACAAATAAAACCGAGATCGAGTGGTGCACAGAAGCGGTGTACGCGCTCCTTGTTGTTGTTGGACACAACGGTGACCTGAATGCCTGCTTCCTGCATCCGGGCCAGCCAGTCGATTACCTCCGGAGTAGCCTCCGGCCTGTCCCACTCCACCAACGTATTGTCCAGGTCTGTTATCACCGCACGGATTTTATTTCGTTTCAATTGATCTATATCAATGTGATGGATTGACTCTACGAACTGACTGGGCATCAGCTTGTTTAAAAACACGGGGCACCTCCAAATGATGTGCAGCCATTAACCGCGATTTCGGCACCTACTATACCATAATCGACCACTCTGTT
This sequence comes from Brevibacillus sp. HD3.3A, assembly GCF_013284375.2. Classification (NCBI taxonomy): domain Bacteria; kingdom Bacillati; phylum Bacillota; class Bacilli; order Caryophanales; family Paenibacillaceae; genus Brevibacillus; species Brevibacillus sp. HD3.3A. The sequence goes on along the minus strand of NZ_CP085874.1, from coordinate 2,104,830 downwards.
GCAAAAGAAAAAGCTTGCGCCGCCCCTTGCCACGGACAATCAGAGTGTGTCATAATGGCGGTACTTATAAAACTGTTTTTGTTTAAATAGTTTTCACCCGTAAGTCAGGCAGGGGGTCGCTGAAGATGAAAGACCGAATCATGAAAGGTTTTATTGAAGAGATCAGAGAAAAAGGCATGAAGTTTTCCATGGACGACCTGGCGCGCAGGCTGGGGATCAGCAAGCGAACGCTGTATGAGCATTTTTCTTCCAAAGTGGAGATTCTCGAAACAATCATCTCCCAGACGTTTGCCGAGGGCGATGAAAAAACCCGGCAAATTCTCGCTGACGACAGTCTTTCTCTCCTCGATAAAATCAAAGGGGTCATGCTGGTGTTGCCGACACACTACGAGTTTTACGATTTGCGCATTCTTGAACAGATGAAGCGCTACTACCCGGAGCAATGGGCTCTGGTCGACTCCGCGCTCTCGGACGATTGGCAGACGCTGCGCGCCCTGATTGAACAAGGGGTCAAAGAGGGGCTGATCGTCAACATGAACGTGACATTAGTGATGAAGCTGATCATCGACGCCGTCAATTCGACACTGGATCAGCGCTTTTACATGAAAAACCAGATTACGGTTTCCGAAGCTTTGGCGGCGATTGTCGATGTTCTGTTGTACGGCCTGATCCCTGTGGATAAAAGGTAGCCCCTTTTATTCTCTTTTTTTGCGAAAACCAATAAAACAAAAATAGTTTTTCGAGTACACGACTTGAAAGAGGTGTTCACCATGGCTGTTTTTACCCAAATGACAAAAGCGCAACGCACTGGCTTGCTGTTCGTGATTCTGATTTTGTTCATCGATATGCTGCTCTACAGTCTGTTGATTCCAATCGTCCCTTATTTTTCCGAGACGCTAAAGCCCTCCTCTACCATGATGGGCATTCTGTTCAGCAGCTATGCGGTCGCCATGCTGCTCGCCACTCCGATCTTCGGCCCGATCTCGGACCGCTTGGGCAGACGTGCCGTGCTGTTGGTCGGCTTGATTGGGCTGGCAGCTTCCACGCTGCTGTTCGCGTTCTCTGACACCATGGCCCTGTTGATTACTGCCCGCTTCGTGCAAGGGATTGCAGCGGCTGCGACTTGGCCGACCGCTCTCGCCCTGCTCGCCGACCTGTTCCCTCCGAAAATGCGCGGAGCGGTCATGGGAACGGCGTTGACCGCTATTTCTACAGGCACTTTGCTCGGCGCACCGATCGGCGGCTGGCTGTTTGAGATCAGCGATCACCGGATGCCGTTTCTCGCCGCTGCGGCCTTTACGGTCATCAACATCGTACTCGTCTTTTTGTTCCTGAAGGAAGAAGCGGCTCGTACAGCCAGCGAAAAGCTTGCGGTAGGCGGATTTTTGCGCAATCCACAGGTCGTCTTCATCGCCGGAATCGTCCTGCTGGCGGAAGTATCGCTCTGTCTCTTGGAGCCGACGCTGCCCGTCTTTTTAACGCAAAAGTTCAGCATCACCCCGACTGCGATCGGCTTGCTGTTTGCGGCGATGACTTTGGCCTACGGATTGATTGCCCCGGTAGCAGGCTCGCTGTCCAACCGTTTTAATCCGTATAAGCTGATGTTCGCCGGAATCGTCATCCTCGCTGTCTTCATGCCTTCACTGGTATGGGCTGGCTCGCTGTGGCAGGCGGGAATTGCGATGGCGCTTGTCGGCGCAGGCGTAGGCTTTACGCTGTCACCCACGCTCCCGACTTTGGGCAGCATCATCGACCAAGGGGGAAGCGGCGCCTATGGCACAGCCTACGCTTTGTTCAACATGTTCCACGGGATCGGCATGGTAGCCGGGCCGTTGGCAGGCGGCATTTTGACGGATTTGTTGCCTGTATCGTCTGCCATCCTCGTTGTGGCAGCAGCCGTGCTTGGCTTCGGCATCATGCTGTTCCTCCAGCTCAAAGCGAGTGGAGCCGTGCGTGTCTCTTCGTCAAAAGGCGAGATGCATTCGTCTTAATGTCTAAAGGAAACGCACAGACGAATGCTGCGGCAGCGACTGGGTGACCAAGCCACTGACGAAGCAACCACATGCTCCAGCCAAACAAACGACACCCCCGCTGTCACGCTAGTACGTGGCCATCGGGGGTGTCGTCTTTTATTCGCTATCGAACGGTTGTTGTCTCGTCTCCATCAAACGTTTGACCCGCTCCGTCGGAGTCCAGCACTGAAAACGGTAGTCCGGACGCGTCTCGTACGTCAGCCGCGAACAGCGATAAGTCACGCCGCCGGGCGCTTTTTCCACGCGAAAATGCGTACAGGTCGCACAACAATGAAACGGGTTCTCCTCGCCCATTGCCCCTCCTCCTATCTCCCCAGCTTCCAAGGAAACATGGACAATTGCTCGTAGCGCTCCTGTTTCGGCTCGGCAAAATTGGAAAAGCCAACTCCGACCAGCCTGACACCCGGCGAGTAATCAAACGCATCGAGCAAATCGTCCAGAAGTTCTTGCCAGTTGGCCCCTGCGACTGCCTTGTGCTGTTTGGTCCGTTGCGTAAAATCGGCGTACTTGATCTTGAGCGTAATCGTCTGCGGCTCGACCCCATCCTGGCGCACGTCCTCTTCGACTTCCCGCAGCAAGGAATAGGCAATCGGCGCGATCGACTCGCGGTCATACAAGTCAAAAGACAGTGTCGTCTCGCGGCTCGTCGACTTCGGTGCGCGGTCCATCACGATCTCCCGGCTGTCTTCCCCTCTGGAGCGGTCGTACAGCGAGCGGCCAAACTTGCCGAACAGTTGCACGACCTCGTCCAGAGACAGTTGCCAAAAGTCCTCGACCGTAGCAATGCCCTTTTTGGCGAGCAATTCCTGCGATTTTTTTCCGACGCCGTGCAGCGTTCCGATCGGCAAAGGGCGCAGTACGTCCAGCGCCTGCTCGGGACGAATGATGACAAAAGCATCCGGCTTTTTCAAATCACTGGCGATTTTCGCCAGCGACATATTATAGGAAAGACCGATACTACAGGTTAATCCTGTCTCCCGTTTGATTCGCCGCTTGAGCTCGCGCGCGACGGGAACGGCATTCTCGTAGTCCGTGACGTCCAGGTAGGCTTCGTCCAACCCGACCGTTTGGTAACGCGCCGTATAGGAAGTGAAAATCTCCCTGACTTCCGCCGATTTCTCGATGTAACGCCCATAGCGGACGGGGAGGTACACACCCTGCGGGCATTTTTTTCTCGCCATCGCGACAGGCATGGCAGAGCGAACACCGTACTTGCGCGCCTCGTAGCTGCACGTCGAGACGACGCCGCGATTGGCTGTTCCCCCGACGATGACCGGCTTGCCGCGCAACTCGGGGCGGTCAAGCTGCTCTACACTGGCGAAAAACGCGTCGATATCCAGATGAAGGAATTTTTTCATAGCGGATAACCACCAAACATACATTCTCATTTGTACTTGTATTATCCTTGTTTTGGCCCTTCAATGCAAGCGGATATCTCCCCAACCGCCGTTCGCCCGTTATTGCTCTTGCGCTTCCATGACCCGAAGCAGCTCGGATACGGGAGGATTGCCTTTTTTCGCGTAGACGATCGTCCCGTCTTTGCCGATGATATAGACGATTCGCTGCTGGAAAAACAACCCGAGGATTTTTCCTACATCATATGCCTCGCGAATTTTTTGGCCTTCATCGACGATCAAAGGAAATTCATACTGAAATTTCGTTGCAAACGCCTGCTTTTTGTCCAGTTCACCCGGATTGATGCCAAACACGACCGTATTTTTTTGCTGCAATGTGCCGTAGTTGTCCTGAAGGGCGCACAGTTGCTTCGTGCATACCGGGGTATCATCTCCCGGGTAAAAGACCAGCACGATCGTTTGCTTGCCTACATAGTCGCGCAAATCGACCGGGCCTTTTGTGCTTTTGGCGGAAAAGAAAGGGGCTTTTGCTCCAATTGGCAACATTTCACTCACCTCTAAGCCCAGTATACATCGAAAATCGTTTTGCGATTGCAAAAAGCCGCCCTGCGCAAGTGCAGAACGGCTTTTCGTTTAGTTGGCTTGCAGCTTTTGCTGTTTTACCCGGGCAATAAATGCCTGGGCGATTTTAAACATCTGGCTATCGTGCGACCACATCCGCTCGGGATGCCATTGCACACCGATGTACAGCCCGTTTTGACTCTCAATCGCTTCAATCACTCCGTCAGCCGCGCATCCTGTCATCTGGAAGCCTGGCGCTACGTCCTTGACTGCCTGATGGTGGGACGTATTGACCAACACTTCTTGTTGTCCGAGAGCGTCCGCCAAAAATCCCGGTTGCAGCGTGACTTTGTGTGCGCCGTACTGGCGCGAGCCTTTTTGCGCGTGCTGGAAGGCTCCCGGAACCTGGCTCGGAATATCCTGGATGAGCGTGCCGCCACACGCTACATTCAAAATCTGCATTCCGCGGCAAATGCCCAAAATCGGCTTTTTCAGCTCCAGCGCCAGCTTGATTACCGCAAGCTCGGCCAAGTCCCGCTCGTATTCGATATCGCCCAGCCCTTGCAGCGGTTCCTCCCCGTACAAGTGAGGGGCAGGATCATCTCCGCCCGTCAAAATCAGGCCGTCGAGCGACTCGACCATTTCCCGAAACGGCGCTTCCTGTACCGTCAAAAGCGGCAGGATAAGCGGTATCCCGCCTGCGCGGGCCACTCCGTCCACATAGCCTGAGCCGACGTAAAAAAATTGATCCAGATTGTTATTCGGGAAATACATTTTCGTACACGCGACACCAATAATCGGACGCACGCAAAGTCACTCCCTTATCGCTACCTTGGTTTATTTGACGTTTGAAGCGTACTTGAAGTCGATGAACCCGAGAGCGTCCACGACGACGTCTTTTACGCTGTCTTGCTTCACCCACGCATAGGTGAAATAGTAGATCGGCAATGCAGGCATTTCATCCATGACGATGGCGTCCGCCTTTTGCAAAATTTCTTTGCGCTTTGCCAGATCGCCTTCCTTGGCAGACTGGGCAAGCAGGTCGAGGAACTCTTTGTTCTCCCATTTCGATGTGTTCAAGCCGCCCTTGAATACTTCCAGGAAGTTGATCGGATCGTTAAAGTCGCCGATCCAGCTGGCGCGGCCGATCGTGAAGTTGCCTTCTTTCATTTGCTCGCGGTGGACTTTGTTCTCTTTGTTCACCAGCTTGACTTCGATGCCAAACGCTTTTCTCCACTGATCCTGGATCACAGTGGCAATACGCTGGTTCACTTCTGTCGTATTGTAGGCGATCGTCAACTCAGGCAACTGGGTCAAGCCTGCTTCCTTCATTCCTTCGGCCAGCAGCTTTTTCGCTGTTTCCACGTCGCCATCCTTGATGTAGCCATCCGGATTGAGCGCCATGGTTGGCGGGAGGATTCCCAGCGCTGGCGTGCTCTTGAACGGCACTACGTTTTCCGAGATTTCCTTGCGGTTGACAGCAGTTGCGAACGCCTGGCGAATTTTTTTGTTGTCGAACGGCTTTTGCGTCGTGTTGAAAATGTACCAGTACGTGCCTGCTGTCGCCTGGGACTGCATTTTCCCGGAATTTTTCAGCGAGTCCAGCGCATCGAGCGGCAAGTCGCCGAGCGGAGAGCCAGCCCAGTCCAGATCGCCTTTTTCGAACATGGACAGCTCGGTATTCGCATCTTCAATCATGTTGATCGTCAAAGTAGACAGTTGCACAGCGTCTTTATCCCAGTAGGAGTCGTTCTTCGCAAACTCGATCAGCGATTTGTGCTCCCATTTTTTCAGGACAAACGGGCCGTTGCCGATGTACGTTTCTGGCTTCGCAGCCCAATCCTTGCCGGCTTCGACCGCCTTTTTATTGACTGGGAAATAAGTGACGGACGCCACCAGCTCAGGGAAGAATGGAGCCGGATTTTCCAGTGTCACGACCAATGTTTTGTCATCGGTCGCCTTCACGCCGACATCGTCCGCTTTCGCCTTCTTGGCGTTGAACGCTTCCCCGTTTTTCAAATAGTACAGCTGATACGCATAGCCGGACGCTGTCTCGGGATCGAGCACCCGTTTCCAGGCGTATTCAAAATCGTGGGCCGTAACGGGATCGCCGTTGGACCATTTGGAATCGCGCAGATGGAACGTGTAGGTCAAGCCATCAGCGGAAACTTCGTACTTCTCGGCGACCGCCTCTTTCAGCTCGCCTTTTGCATTCAGGCGCAGGAGGCCATCAAATGCTGCACGGGCAACAGACATCGAAGGGATATCTTCTGCCAGTCCAGGGTCGATCGTGTTCGGCTCACCTGTGTTCAGGTTGACCTGCATTGTTTGCGGCGCGCTTTTCTGCTCCTCTTGCGCACCTGGCGCTTTCTCTGGCGTGCCGGCTTGCGGCGTTCCACAGCCAGCAAACACCAAGCTGGTCAGCAAAACGGCGCAAAATGATAGATTCTTCAACTTTTTCACAACAAAACCCCCGTCTTTGGAATAATTCTTCTTGATTGTTAGGAGCATGACTAAATAATATTATCTTGAGAAAATTTTGTCTACACGAATAAAAAGGAGATGGGTTTGATGCTATCCAGTCTGTTTACCCCTGTTTCAGAACTTTTGGAAGCTGCTGGCGGTGAGTGGGGAGTCTATCTGGAAGATTTACAGACAAACGAAAAGCTCGCGATCAACGAGAACGAACGGTTTTATGCGGCAAGCGTCATCAAGGTGCCGATCATGACAGCCGTGTTCGCGGAAGCGTATGCCGGAAAGCTCGCTCTCGAAGACAAAATCAAGCTGCGCCAGGAAGATCTCGTCGGCGGGGCAGGCGTTCTTCAGCACATGACACCCGGAACCGAGTTCACCGTGTACGATCTCGTCACCTTGATGATCATCCAGAGTGACAACACAGCCACGAACATGATGATCGATCTCGTCGGGACAGACAGCATCCGCAACGCCATGCGCAAGACAGGCATGGAAAACAGCTCCTTTTACAACAAACTGATGGTCGTGCCCGCCGAACTGGAAGGCTACAACGAGATTACAGCAGCAGATATCGGCAGCCACCTCCGCTATTTGGCGACTGGCAAAGTCATCTCCTACGACAGCTGTCTGAAAATGATTGCGATCTTGAAGCAGCAACAGCATCGCGACCGTTTTCCGTTCCTCTTGCCCGATCCGGATGGCGAAATCATCGGCATGGTTCCCAAATGGGAGTTCGCCAACAAGACAGGCTCGGTTACCAAAATCACGCATGATGTCGGAATTTTCTACACAGGTCCGCACGCGATCAGCGTCTCCCTGCTCAACAAAGGTCTTGCGCAAAAAGATGCAGCTGCTGTCATGGCCCGCATCGGCAGTCTTTTGTATGACGCGTACGGTCCAAAAGCGTAGCTTGCCACTGCCCGCCCGCTTCGTCTGGCGGGCTTTTCTGCGCCCACGCGAAAAAACGGGTCTTTCCTCTCGCAACGAAAAGGAATGACCCGCTTACTTTTACTTATCTTTTTCCAAAATCAGGTTGGACACTTGCCATGCGCTGGAGAAGGACAGCTCGGACAACTGGCCTTGCCCTTCACACCAGTCTCCTGCAAAGAACAGGTTGCGGTAGTCCGGGAAGAAGGTCGGCATTGGCTTTTGATTCATCGTCCATTTGATCTCCTGTACCACTGCGCGGGCGGAAACACGCGGAACAACCAATTGCTCGCGCCAGCCCGGGAAGTGCTTGTCGTACAGGTTCTCGATCTCTTGCTTGCGGATATCTGCCGCTTCCTTGTTGCCGACGTCGGCCTGACGCATGTACGCAGTCGCCTGCAACAGCTGTCCGCCCTCCGGCACACAAGTGCGGTCGTAGTAAGAGATGTCGGTGATAAAAATATTGTTCTGCTTGTCGTAGATGTAGGAGAACGGCACGTCAATGCGCTCTTTCAAACCAATGTCGTATACCATGACGACTGTCGGCTCGTATTCCGCATGCTGGGCCACTGCGTGCTCCAGACGCGTTTCTGCGAATACTTTTGCCAACTCTTTCGGCGGAATACAGCAGACGAACTCATCAGCCGTAAACTCGCCCTCCGGCGTCACCACTCCAACCACGCGATCGTTCTCTACGAGGAACTTTTCTACTTTGTTCTTGAGCATGATGGTTCCCTGGTTTGCTTCGATCACGCGAACAAATTCGTCGATCAGAGCTTGCCAGCCGCCACCGATATAAGCTACAGGCTTGTTCGTGGTGAACAAACGGCTGTAGTACGTGAAGAACACATCCGACGGAATTTTTTCCGGTTCACGGGTAAAGAAGTTGGAGGAGGCGAGTGTCAGCATCATATCTTGCACTTCTTCGCTGACATGCTTTTTTTCCATCCACTTTTGGATCGACATGTGCGGATGGCCTTTTTCCACTTTGAGCATCGTTTTCAGGATTTCAAATGTGAACAACACCTTGTCCATCCCTTTGAGCAGCTTTGTTTGGAAAAGTCCTTGCACGTTGGAAGGAACCGCAGTCAGATCGCTTCCGATATCGTACTTCGCTTTTGTCGGATTGAAATCTTGCCAGTCAATGTTGAGTCCGAGTTCTTTTTCAAACGTTCTCAATACAGAGCTGTCGCGAGCATAAATGGCGTGAGCACCGAAGTTGAAGTTAAAGCCTTTGATCTTCAATGTAACGGCACGTCCACCCAATTGTCCGCGCTCCAAAACTAAAACTTTTTTACCTTTAGACGACAGGTAGGCAGCACTGGAAAGACCAGCCAGTCCGGCACCTACAATAACAACGTCATAGTGATTGGTTGTCATACACAATCTCCCCTACGCACTAGCGATGTTGATTCATGAGCTAAACCCTACAATAGAATAAGGGATGGATAAGGTGGAAGTCAACTATTATTGAACTGTGTCTATTTTTATACTGTCTGATACCATTTTTTACCTAGATCGGCTGTGCTATGATGAAGAAAAACGCAAAAGGTGGTTGCCACATGGACTGGAATACCCCGATTCCTCCGGCGCAAAAAGAGGCAGACACGCTCCCTGCCATCTGTGAAAACAACGATCCGCTCATTTCTCTCAAGCAGTATGCCCCACAGTTCGAGGTATATCCGGCCTACCACATCCAGGAATTGGACGGAGCCACAGCGGATTGCCTGATCAGAAAAGGGGTCGCAGACAAGCTTTTGCAAGCCGCGAAGCTGCTCCCGCCCACTCTTCGCTTCGTCGTGCTGGACGGATACCGCCCGATCCGGGTGCAGCAAGCCTTGTACGATCGTTTCAAAGCGCAGCTTCTCGCCCAAGGCTTCGTCGAAGGCGAGGAATTGTACACGGAGCTGCACCGCTTTGTGGCCCGCCCCACGCACGATCCGGCAAAACCGCCACGTCACCTGACCGGAGGGGCCATTGACCTGACGATTGCCGGGCCTGATGGCTGGCTGGAGATGGGAACCGCTTTTGATGACTTTTCACCGCGCGCCTGTACGCGCTATTTTGAAAGCAACGAACTCACTGACGAGTCCGACAGACAAGCGCAGGCCAACCGCCGCTTGCTGTATGCGGTGATGACAGGCGTAGGATTCACCAATTACCCAGACGAATGGTGGCATTTTGACTACGGCAACCAGGCATGGGCGGCTCAAACCGGGCAGGCATGCGCCATGTACGGCGGCGTGTAGCTTGCAAGCAAAAAACTCTATCGCGGCTTCCCCGAATCGGAAGCCGCGATAGAGCGATTAGTCGTTGCGTCTTGTCATCTGCTGCCAAACTGTACCGCTGGCAGCTTCTCCCCGTTCGATCCGCTGTACAGCCATTTGCACCTGCAAGCTGACTTCGAACTCAGGATCGTTCTGGGCAGCGTGCAGGGCTTCCAGGGCTGTCTCGTCGCCTACTTCAAACAAATAGCGAGCGGCACGCCAGCGCACCAGCTTGTTCCGATCTTTGAGTGCCTCACACATCGGCCCAATCGCCCGGACATCGCCCAAATCGGACAGCGTGTCGCCAGCCGTCCTTCTCACGGAGACGGAGTCATCCCGCAGCGCCTCGAACAACAACGGGAACACATTATCGCCGCCCACCATGCCGAGGTAGACGACAGCCAGCCTGCGAATGGAAGGCTTGGGATCGCGGAGCGCTTTTTCCAGGACAGGCAAGTCTGCCTCTGTCGGCTCCATCCGATCCAGCGCTTCATAGCGGTTTCGCCAATCCGGGTCGTCCAGCATCTCAAGCGTGACGACTTTTTTCTCGCGCTCCACTTCTTGCGGCGCTTCCCCAGGACCAAGCAGCATCGCCTGCTGGACGATTTCCTCCACGCGGCTTGGCGGGTAAGTCGCATCGACCTCTTGCGCTACTTCTTCGCCAATTTCGCGCAAATCGCCGTAACGCACGCCATGCTCCACCCATTTTCGCTCCATGATCAAGTTCGGTGAAGCAGATCCAGCCTGTACAGCAGCCTGTCCGAATCGCTCAGGCAGAGCTGCGCGAATTTGCTCCGTTCCCATCGTTACTTTCACTTGCATCGGCACGCCGCGAAACATCTGGACGAATACTTGCGCCTCGCCGTAGGCTCCCGCCTGCTCAGCGGAGACGACAGGAATTGCCGTTCCTTTTCCTGCCTGCAAAATCTCCCGCGCTTCTGTCAAAATGCGCTGCCAGTCGGCATTCGACTTGCGCTCCAACGCCAGGAAGTCCGCCGTGTGAAAAATCGACGTCACTCCGTCAATGGCGAGCAGCTCCTGCATCAGTTCCGGCGCTTTCGCTGCTTCCGCCTTTGTATAAACATGTTGCACGCCGCCTGGCAGAGTCTCGTCCACGTTCAGCTTCATCACGTTCGGACTCGGCGTCGGTTCGATCGACAACAGTTTCATCTTTCGTCACTCCTTTTTCCGCAATGCTACCTCTACCCTATGGTAGCACGGAAGCTCCTGCGTTTGCCAATCCGCAGGTGCAAGCAAAAGCAGTTTGCCTGCTACAGATTCAGCCTGTAGTAATCGTTGGCAGACTTCACGACGAAGCCGCAAGATTCGTACAGCCCCAGCGCCTTGCTGTTCTCACAGGCGACTTCCAGAGAGACGTGCTTGTAGCCTTCCTCTTCGATCAGCCGAATCGTTTGCGCCAACGCCTGACGGCCGTAGCCTTTGCCTTGATGGTCGGGATGGACGCAAAATCCGTAAATGAACGCCTTCGCATCTTTGCGGCTCACACTGATTTTGCCGACCGCTTCCTCTTCTACAATCACCAAGTATGTACGGGAGTTGAGATCGCTTGCCATCATCTCGGCCATCTCTCGCACTTGTTGTTCTTCCATTTGAAAACCGTGCACGTTGAGTTGAATCAGCGTCTCGTAATCGTCAGCCGTTTCCGGGCGGATTCGCAACGTGTCGTTACAGGTCTGACGCCCGCCTTCGCCCAAGTCCATCCAGTGCTCCGAATGTTCGTACGTCGCGCCGATTTGCTGCATGTACGCTGCTCCTGACTGCGAGTTGTGCTGGACGATAAAGAGGATCGAAGGAATTTCCCGTTGTTTGCACGCTTCTTCGGCAGCTCGCTGCAAACTGGAAAAAATTCCTTTTCGGCGATAGTCAGGGTGTACCATGCCGCTCGCTTCTGCCTCTTTCCTGTGGAAAACGTACAAGCCGAGGAATCCGACCAGTTTGCCGTCCGCGTAGCAGAGAAAATCTTCCGTATGTTTGCCTGAGCGGTTTCGCAGCATGTCCGGGTTGATTTTCAGATCAATCCCGTCATGTTCGTTGCATAATCGAACCAATTCGTTAATTTGCGCCAATTCCTCTGCGGTCAATGTTTGTTTCGCTACGATCTCGTATGTCAAAAGCCTCGCTCCTTTTTCGTTAAAAATAATGCCTTCTCATTTCTTCGATCATTTCATCCAAGTTGTTTGCCACTTGCGGAATCGTGTAGCCGACGTACAGGGGCGACGTCACAAAGCGCGGGATGGCTTTCGCAATCAGCTTTTCTTTCCATTGATAAAAGAAAAAATTGTAGCTCTGGTTGCGCGGATTGACGTGATGCAAAATCCAGTGCGCCAATATTTGCAAGTATTCGGCCATTTTGGGCAGCCGATCCAAGTCCTCCAAAATGACATTGTATTCAAAAAAGCCCGCTCGCGGATGCGTGGAGAGGGTGCAGGAAACCCCTGCTTCCTTGTCGATCGTAATGCCCATAAAGTCGCTGTCCTTCACTTGCGAGCGATAGTCGTAGCCAGTCAGGCCGACAATCTGCATGTGCGGATGGCGAATGCTCCCGCCGGAATACGGGCCGTGGTTTTTGAAAAACAAAACCGAGCGAAAAGAACCGCTTCTCTCCATCTCCAGCCATTTCTCGACGCCAAAGGAGAGCAAAGCGTGCACATGCTCCCGGGAATACGTCGACCAGTCGCCGTTGCACTCCTCTGATTCAATCAACACTGTCTGATGCGTGTCTTGCAGGACGGGAAATTTGTTCATCAGCCAGATCATGGAACCTCGCTGCTCCAGGACGTCAGTCAAACTGCCGCGATCACAGAAAGGACACGCTGTTTCCCGATTGATTACGCTCTCCGGCTTCTTTTTTCCGATGTGCATGTTAAAGTGCAAATGTGTCTGCGCCATACAAAGCGTCCCTCCATTTTCTGGATACTTTCACTTTACACTGAATTGTTTTGAAAATCATGCCGTAATTTCGCTCGCGGCACATTTTGGCCACAGAGAAAGCCTATTTTCCTTGATCTACGCGCTCGTTTCTTTTTTTACCCCAAATGGGTTGCATATAATGGGAGCAGTGAAAACCGGAAAGGTGTTGGATGCGATGGAAAAATCATTCTATTACCCGGTGAGCTGGAGCGAAGCACACCATTACAAGGCACTGCTCGATCAGGAGGGCGTTCCTTACGAGATTCAGTCTCCGCTCGACCTGCCCATTTTGGAAGAAGGGAAGCTGGCGATTGTCTTCCCGTCCATTCCGTTGCGTCTGTACGCCTGGGTGCGCACCTTGTTCTACCGCGACGGCTTGCGCTACCCTGATACCTTTTCTTCCTTCCGCTAAAAAGAAACCCGCGTACCTCTCCCGCCGTCTCACATACGATAGTAGCAACGATGTCGAGGGCGGCTGCCAAAGGGAGGTGAGGGAATGCCTGCATACAACATTCGCATCTCGATCAGAAGACTAAAGCTCGATTTGTACGACGGCAATACGTTGATCCGCTCCTATCCGGTTGCGCTCGGCAAGATCGCGACGGAAACACCTCGTGGCGATTTTACGATCATCAACAAGGTTCCTTATCCCGACTCGTACCCGGGAGGACCGCTCAGCGTTTTCGGAACATACTGGCTGGGGCTGAGCAAACCTCATTACGGCATACACGGCACAAACAACCCATCCTCGATCGGGCACTACGTCTCGCACGGCTGCATTCGCATGTACAATCAGGATGTCAACGAACTGGCCAAAATCGTTCCCATCGGCACACCTGTCCGAATCCGCCTGCAATAAATGGCCGCGTGCACAGGCAAAGACCCGCCTCTTCATTTTCGAAAAGGCGGGTCTTTTTTACATGAGGTGCTTATCCGTTTCATCGACCGTTTTTTGGTCATTCGTCTCCAAGTATACGAGAAATCTTCTGGCTTGCTTGTACATAATCGAAAGCGTCATTTCCCTGATTTTGTTCATGATCGCTTCTTTGTCCTTCGGATGGACTTCACAAGCGAGCCTTTCTTCTTGCAATACGAGGTAAGACATCACCCATTCCGGGTCCAGCTTATAGGCAGGCAACGACAGCGACTCCTCTACTCTAGTAATCCTCTCTAGTCTACAGGAGATCGGCGTTGCTTTCCCAGCCTCAATAACTGGCTAGACAAACAGAGATTGGCACCCTGCCAATTACTTCCCTTGCTCCAACTCTTCGATCAGGGCAGACAACTCCGCCCAGCGCTCTACTGCCGCTTCCAGATCGGCAGTCACTTGCTGTTCTTCCGCAAACAGCTTTTCTACCTTGCCGTAGTCGCTGCCCGCTCCGGCAATTTCTTTTTTGAGCGTCGCGATCCGTTCTTCAAGAGCTGCAATTTTGCCTTCGATCGTATCCCAATCCTTCTGATCCTTGTACGAAAGCTTTTTCGTGCGGTTGTTGCCGCGCGTCGCCTGACTGCTCGCCTGCTTCTCGACGGATGGCTGCTGCCCCACGGAAGCTGTTGCTGCTGCGGTGTCCTCCACTCGCTTTTCTTCCAGATACTCGGAGTAATTGCCGATAAAATGGCGAATTTGTCCGTCTCCTTCAAAAGCAAACAGGTGGTCGACCGTGCGATCAAGGAAGTAGCGGTCATGGGAAACCGTGATGACCGCGCCAGGGAACTGCTCCAAATAATCTTCCAAAATGCTGAGCGTCTGGATATCGAGATCGTTGGTCGGCTCATCCAAAAACAGCACGTTCGGCTCGCCCATCAACGTGCGGAGCAAGTACAGCCTGCGCCGCTCGCCGCCAGACAGCTTGGCAATCGGCGTCCACTGCATGGCTGGGGAAAAGAGGAAACGCTCCAGCATTTGCGAAGCGGTAATCGCCTCGCCGTTGCTCGTCGTGATTACTTCTGCCGCTTCCTTCACATACTCGATCACGCGCAGCTTCTCGTTCATCTCCACGCTATCCTGCGTGTAGTAGGCGATTTTCACCGTCGTCCCGATATCGATCGTCCCGCTGTCAGGCTGGATTCGTCCGGCCAGCATGTTCAACAGCGTCGACTTGCCGCTGCCGTTTGGCCCGATGATCCCCACGCGATCACCTGGCAGGACGATATAGCTGAAGTCGTTGATAAGACTGCGGTCGCCGTATCCTTTTTGCACGTGCTCGATCTCGATGACCTTTTTGCCCAACCTGCTTGCACCAAGCGCCATCTCCAGCTTGGCTGTCGGGCCTTCCACGGTCCGGTCGCGCAGCTCCTCTGCCCGCTGGACACGCGCTTTTTGCTTGGTCGTCCGCGCTTTGGCCCCTCTGCGCAGCCAGGCCAGCTCGCGGCGCAACAAATTTTGCCGCTTGTCTTCTGCTGCTGCCTCATTTTCTTCCCGCTCGGCTTTTTTCTCCAAAAACGTGGCGTAGTTGCCTTCGTAGCTGTACAGCTTGCCGCGATCCAGCTCAAACGTGCGGTTCGTCACCCGGTCGAGGAAGTAGCGATCGTGCGTGACGAGCAGCAAAGCGCCCTTGTAGCGGGACAAAAATTCCTCCAGCCACTCTACCGTCTCATTGTCGATATGGTTCGTCGGCTCGTCCAAAATCAGCAAATCGGCTGGCTGAATCAGCGCCCGCGCCATGGCTACCCGCTTGCGTTGGCCCCCGGACAGCTCTTTGACTTTTTGCGAAAAGTTGTGCAGCCCGAGCTTCGTCAAAATCGTCTTGGCCTGGGTATTGCTCTCCCACGCATCTGCTGCGTCCATCCGCCCTTGTACAGCGAACAGGCGAGCCTGCTTTTTCTCGTCCTGCGGATCTGCCTGAACGGCTTCCAGCGCGATTTCGTACTCACGCAGCAGCTGGATCAGCGGAGACTCTCCGTAGAACACTTGCTCCAATACGGTTGATTCCTCATCAAAGCTTGGGTTTTGCGGCAAGTATTCGACGTGAAAATGGTTGGCGTGAATGATTTTTCCGCTGTCTGGTGTATCTTGTCCCGCCATGATGCGCAACAGCGAAGACTTTCCTGTACCGTTGACTCCGATCAGCCCGATCCGTTGCTGCTCTGCGATATGGAAGGAAATATGATCAAACAAAATTTTGTCTCCGTAGCTTTTGGAGAGGTTTTCTACTGAAATAATTTGCATGGTCTTCACCTGTACTTTTCTATTTGCCCTCTCCAGTTGAAAGGGATGCTATCTTATGATCGTACCATTTTTTTCGTGCAAGCTCTAGGATTCTCTGCCCGGTTCCTGTCCGGCATGCAAAAAAGCAGGCGCACTTCACTCGTCGTGAGTACGCCCCGCCTGTTTGTTCAGCTCGTCAGCCATCGCTCGGTTTGCGACAATAGCTCCCCTATTTTCTGGTCGCGCACCACAAAATCCGCCCAGTCATCGAGCGGCGTCGGCTCCTGATTGACAATTACCAGTCTCGCCCCGCTTTCTTTCGCTCGCTGGGGAAACCAGTTAGCCGGACTGACTGTCAGCGAGGAGCCGAGCACGAGGAACAGCGAAGCGCTCTCAGCCCACTCGACGGCTTGCTCAACCTGCGTCGGCGGCAAAGCTTCTCCGAACAAGACGACATCGGGACGGACAAAGCCTCCGCACGCACACCTAGTCCCGTCTGCCTGCAAATACCGCTCGCTGGAATAGCGCTCCTGGCAACGAATGCAGCTAACCGTGCTCAATGTGCCATGCAGTTGCGCCACTGCCTGGCTCCCTGCCCGCTGGTGAAAGCCGTCTACATTTTGCGTGATAATGCCTTCGACCAGCCCGCGCTGCTCCCATTTTGCCAGCAACTCGTGTCCTGCATGCGGCTGGCAGGCCAGCAACCCTTCGATCCGCTTGCGGTAAAAAGCGGCGAACTCGTCCCGGTTCTCGCGCATCGCTTTCGTGCTGGCGAGCTGCTGGGGGTCCAATCCGCGCCACAATCCGGTCTGGGAACGAAAATCAGGCAGACCGCTTTCGGTAGACATGCCTGCACCTGTAAAGACAATCGTTCGAGGTGATTGTTGCAGCCATTTGGCCAGCGACTCCATCTGCATCCCTCCGCTTTTTTGCTCTCATTGTAAAGGAAGAAAAAGGAAGTGTACAGCAAATAAGGAGTCTTGTGTCTCGTACGTTAGCTAATACGTTCCGGCATATCCATATTGCTGCGGATAAGACGCCTGAGGCTGTTGCTGGAGCTGAGGCTGGCTGGGCGGGTAATACGTGTACCCGGACAGTTCCGGATAGTGCGTGTACTGTCCGTACTCCGGCGCCTGGGCATAAGCGGCGGCATCGTAATAATAGGAGCTTGTCGGCCATTGGCTGGAATAGCCGTAGTGCGGAAGCTGGCTGGACGGGCTGTTCCATTGGTTCGTGCCTTGGTTTGCGCCCGGATTCGAGCCTTGGTTCGCTCCCGGATTCGCCCCTCGCTGGCAACCAAGCGGCGGACCGATGACAACGGTTCGGGGGATCGGAGCAAAAGTGTCCTTGACCTTCGCTTCGTCCAGGCAGTACGTGTGCGCCCATACGCTTGCCGGGGTCAGTCGCAGGATGTCGGAGCCAAAGATCACTTCCGGCACCGGAGCGTCAAAAACGGCTATCAGATGCGTATCGTCCGTCAGGGCAATCTCGTAATGCCACCAGCCCTGCGGCACATTCGCCACTTGCCTCGGCTTGATATGGAAAGTAAGCAACTGGTTCGTGAATGGATTAATAATGGAAACGGCTGCCTCGCCGGACACACAGTAAACCAGTTCGGAAGCGTTTTGATGAATATGTGGCTCAATCACGTTTCCAGTCGTCAAAAAGATGTCGAGCAGCGAAGTGTTGCCCAGCGTGTTCAACTGCTGGATGCCGAGAGAATCGATGAAGTTGCCCGCGTCTTTTCGAAAAAACGTGTTGTTGCGCATATCGTACGTAAATTGCGTATTCGGCGAAGTATAGTCCCGATAAGTGGTAGCCATCTGTCCCGTCTTCCCTCCAACGTTCTGGGTATATGTCTCATAGGTATCCATATTCCCGAACGCCCAGTTGGTGCGCCTATGTTTTCAACGAGGCAGCCTGGATTCAGCTCGCACGGCTCGTTGCATTGGCACTCCCTCTCCTGATCGGCATATCGTAATAAGAGTCGCGCCAAGTCCTCATGGGAGGTGAGTGGAAGTGGCCACCTATTTCGTCTCGGACATTCACGGCCAGAACCAGGCATTTCGCAGAGCATTGCGCGATGCCTCCTTTTCCCCGCAAACGGGAGATCGTCTCTATGTGATCGGCGATATGATCGACCGCGGCCCGGAATCGAAGGAAGTGCTGTTCGACCTGTTTACCTTGCAAAAGCAATATCCAAACCAGGTCTTTCTCCTGAAAGGCAATCACGAGCAGATGCTGGAGGATTGGCTGAAAGGACAAGGAAACCCGGAGCTGTACTTGCGTTACAACGGCGGAGATGCCACGATCCGTTCGCTCTTGGGAAACCACCCTCTGCGCCGGGCTTTTCTCCATTCCATGCCATCCAACGCCGAACAAGAGGAAGCTCGACGGCTGATTCAGAGCGAGTACCCGGGACTGTTGCCCGCCTTGTCCGCCTTGCCGTTGTACATGGAGCTTCCAGCCGATCCGCAGACGGGAGCGCCCGCTGTTCTGCTCGTCCACGCGGGCATTCGTCCCGGCATTCCGCTGCGCCAGCAAAATCCAGAAGATCTCCTGTGGATTCGCGAGCCCTTCTACCTTTATTATGAAGGAGACAGGCCAATCGTCTTCGGTCATACCCCGGTGCCTCGTTTGCCTGACTATGAAGGCTATGGTCCCTGGCGGCGCGGCAACCTGATCGGCATCGATGGCGGTGCCGCTTATCGGCGAGGAGTATTGTTGGTAGAGTGGCCCTCTCTGCAATCGATCTTTGTCCCTGTTGGCGACGTCCAGCCTGCCATGCAAGTACGCGTCATCTGACGGCGACACTACCTGTAGCCCTAGCGCTTCGGGTAGCGCCTCTATCCTGTTTTTGGTACAAGCACAAGCCTTTCCCTTTGAAAAATTGTTACTTTTTATAATCTACTTCCGAATCGTAATATGGTAAGATATGAACGAGGTGTTGTTATGAAACGTCAACAAGTGATGGAACAATCCATGTTTGCGGCTTGGGGCCTGTCCCTGATTGCCACGGCTGGAAGTCTGTTTTTTTCGGAAGTATTGAAGTACATACCGTGTGATTTGTGCTGGTACCAGCGCATCCTGATGTATCCGCTCATCATTTTGCTCGGAGTGGCGTCCGCGAAAAAGGACTACAAAATGTCCTCGTACGCCTTGATTCTCTCTTTGATCGGCGGCTGCATCTCCCTCTATCATTACTTGATCCAAAAGGTTCCCTTCCTGCATGAGCTGGGCAACGCTTGCGGCATTGTCCCCTGCAATACGGACTACATCAACTGGTTCGGGTTTATCACCATTCCTTTTCTGGCGCTGGTCGCATTTGCTTTGATCAGTATTTTGCTGTTCATCGTCATGAAAAACGCAAAGGAGAATTGATGCATGAAAAAGATTATTTTCCTGTCTATCCTGGTAGCAGCACTCCTGATCGGCGCGATTGTGTACTCGGATATGTCCAACCGCCAGGCCGCTGCCGGCAACCCTTACGGCAAAGCCAACCTGAATCCGGCTACTATCGAGCAATTGCAAGACCCGCTGTACGACAACCTGATCATGCCGGACGAGCTGAAGAGCAAGATCGCGGGCAAAGAAGACTTGTACGTCTACTACTACAGCCCGCTGTGCGAGCATTGCCGCGCTACGACACCTGTTTTGGTGCCGATCGTCAAAGACATGCAAATCGACATGAAAAAGCACAACCTGCTCGAATTTAACGCAAGCTGGGATGATTTCCAGATCGAGTTCACCCCGACTCTCGTTCACTACAAAGACGGCAAGGAAGTAGCTCGTCTGGTAGGCGGCCACGAAGCCGACCAGTGGAAGAAATGGCTGGAAGAGCAGAAAAAATCATAGCGGACAAAAGGCCCCGGACGCGAAAGCTCCAGGGCCTTTTCTCGTATCGGTGACAAAACTGTGAACGAAAACAGCCAGAAATAGCCCGAAAGAGTCATTAGGCTTTTGGAAACGAATGCTTATAATGGATACTGGGTATATTCCAGGAAAACGGAGGTAATGGTGTTGACCCTTATATACTTGACCGAGACCTTTGGCTTTCGGGCGACGTGGAACCCGGAGCTTTTTCTGTTGACGGCTCTGATCGGACTGGCTTACTTTTCCTTGACAGGACCTTTGCGCCATACTTTCCCTGACGCCAAACCTGCTTCGCTCAAACAGAAACTATCGTTTTCCCTCGGCTTGCTGCTGTTTTACTTCGGCATGGGCAGCCCCTTGAATGTCGCGGGCCACTTTTTGTTCAGCGCCCATATGCTTCAGCAGTCGATTCTCTATCTCGTGATGCCTTTGTTGCTGTTGGCCGGCACACCGCCCTGGCTCATGCGCTTCCTTTTTTACCGCAAAGGGTTGAAAGGGTTTTTGCGCGTGGTCAGCCATCCGATCCCTGCCGTCCTTTTGTTCAATGCCCTATTCTCGTTTTATCACATGCCTGTTATTCTAGACATGACGATGAACAATTTGGCGGCGCACAACCTGATTCACCTGTTGCTCCTGGTGACAGCTCTTTGGATGTGGCTTCCTGTAATCGCTCCCATCCCGGAGATCCATCGGCTGTCCGAGCTGCAAAAGCTGGCTTATATTTTTGCCAACGGCGTGCTGATTACGCCAGCCTGTGCGCTGATCATTTTCTCCGAGTCGGCGCTTTACGAGACGTATGTAAACGGGCCTTCCATGTTGTGCGCGCCGTTTTTCTCCGCTCCGATCGACAAATCGATGTTCGCCGTTCCCCTGCCGCCGTTGGAGGATCAGCGTCTGGGCGGAATCATCATGAAGCTGTTGCAGGAATTGACGTACGGTTCCGTGCTCGCTTACGTCTTCGCAGCCTGGTACCGGAGAGAGAAAGACCAGCCTGACGATGGACTGATGCCGCAGTAACCGTCCGCGAGTTGTTCTGCCTCGCCATTTGAAAAAGGAGGAATCCGGCGTGCCACTCACCCCAACTGCCGCCACTCGACTCAGACGGCTCGTGCTTTTGTTGCCGCTCTTTGTCCTTGCCGCTCTCATCGCTTCGTGGCTTTGGCTCACCCCTTCGGAGGTTTCAGCCAAGTTGCCGGATGCACAGCTGCAAACTTTGGATGGAGCCGCCTACTCCCTCTCTCCCAAGCCGGGAACCGTCCGGCTGGTCGAGCTGATTTATACTCGCTGTCCCGATATTTGCCCTACCACCACGATCAAGATGGTGCAGTTGCAAAAACGTTTGCAGGAAGCGGGGGTTATGGGAAAAGGCGTCGACTTTTTGACGATCACGATCGATCCGCAAAACGATACGCCTGACGTGTTGCGCTACTATGCCCGACAGCTCGGCATTGCAGAAGACGGCTGGACGATCTTGCGCGGCGACGAAGAGACGATTCGCACGGTGACGAGTTCCCTCGGCTTTTTTGCCAAAAAGACGGATGACGGGTTCATCTCCCACACGTCAAGCACCTATCTTGTCGATCAAAACAACGCGGTTATTCGCAAATTCGGCATGGGGGAAGAATTTGATCCCGAGCAAATTTATCAAGAGTTGTTGAACTTGAAGAAGGAAGGGTAACGCAAATGAAACGCTTTTTCACGCTGTTCCTGTCCGTGCTGACCGTTCTGGCTGCGGCATGCTCCAACCAGAATGACCAGGGGATGGAGGCTGCTTCCGGCGCCCCTGTGGACGCCGCATTTACGCTGGAACCAACGGAGCCTGTAGCTGGAGGCACGATTACGTTTTCGGTCAAGGTGACCCAGGAAGGAAAGCCGGTAGATGATGCGCGCGAAGTATCGTTTGAATGGTGGAAGGATGGCCAGGAAAAGCATGAGACGATCCCGGCAAAGCTCGTAGCCGACGGCGTCTATACGGCGCAGCAGACGATCAGCGAGCCTGGCTCCTACTTTGTCTACTATCACGTCACCGCCCGCGACTTCCACAACATGCGCAAAACACCGTTTACGGTAAAAGCGGCAGACAGCAACTCCCCTGCTGGCGCTAACGCCACGGAGCAGACGGCAACAGGGCACGAGCATCACCGCCAAGCCGCTTCCGGTGAAGCGCATGCGCCAAGCGGAGTCGATTTTCACCTCATGCCGCCAGACGAGCTTGCAGCGCAGTCAGAAGCAGCGATGCTCGTTCACCTGATGAAAGACAACCAGCCGTTCTCAGGCGGCACGGTCAAATTCGAATTTTGGACGGGAAATGAGGCCAAGCACAGCTTCGTCGATGCCAAAGAAAGCAGTGCCGGGCAGTACGAAGGCAAGCTGACCTTTCCCGCTGCTGGCGACTACACCGTGAAAGTCCATCTGGAAAAAGGCGATATTCACGACCATAAAGATTTTGCGGTCACCGTCAAGTAACAGCGCGCTGCCCTGCTTGCGGCAAACCGCAAACAAAAACGGCCATTCCCTGAACGCGGGAAGGCCGTTTTGTTTTGATCAGCATGTAAAGTAAGCAATCCGATCCAGTTCCAAACCGTAGTATTCCCAGCGGTTTTGTCTCCAGCGATAGCCAGTCACGGATGTACGGCCTATGAAAACAGGGTAAAACCAGAAGGAACGGCCATTTTTCAGCCAAATATACGTATAGCGATATAAGCAGGGATAGAAGCCGCCCGGTTCAATTCGCCTTGTTCCCCCATACCCTCGCGATCCCGGTGAGCTGGGCGTCCTTCCTGGGGGTGGACCTGGTGGTGGCGGAGGAAAGCCTCCAGATGAACCTCCGGGTGGCGGCGGCGGCGGTGGATAACCTCCTGGGGGATACTGATATGACATGACGTTTCACCTCCTACAAGTCTCCCTATAAGAGATGCAGCAAACGCACAGATGGACTGTGCGTTTGCCCGCGGTCATTCACCTATTTTTTCCGCTACTGCCTCTGCCTGCTTGTGTCGCGCTCATGAAAAAAGACGGTGCAATCGCACCGTCGCTGACTGTATTAATAAGGCCGTCCACCCATAATGAAGCGGTATTCCCAATGCGTATTTTTGAAGTCGGTCACTTTCACTCCGCCGGATTCTTTCGAAAACGTATGCAGCAGCTTGTTGTCGCCCATGTAGATGCCTACGTGGGTAATGCTTTGCTTCGGCACATTGATTCCTTTGTAATCGGATTCCTTGTAGCCTTTATACGCCATGAAGAAAACGAGGTCGCCTTTTTTCAGCTTGTTGATATCCGTGGTGTACGTGCCATTTTTTTTCACAAAGTCGGCTTGCGAACGCGCTCCCCCATTGCCCATGTCGATATCGGCACCATCGCGGTACGCCCACATCGTAAATTCGGAGCAATCCATCGTCTTTTTGTTGGAACGGGTCGAGCTGTATTCATAAGGTGTGCCCAAATATTTTTTGCCTGCCGCAATCACGTTATCTGCGATCTCGCCAGAGTTGGAGCCTTCCTCCTGGCCTGGGTCCGGAGTCGGGGTCGTGCCTGTCCCGTTGTCCAAAACGGCAATTCGGCGCGCACCTACCAACTTTTTCGTATAATCGCTGACGTTTTTCAAAACGACTGCGTCTTCGCCCTGCGAAGAGTATATGTACTGGTCATTTCCGATATAGATGCCCATGAAGCTCGGCTTTCCTTTCCCATTCGAGGAAAAGAACAGCAAGTCTCCTGGCTCGATTTTGTCGGCAGAGACGGCCTCTCCCGCCTTGTACAACTCATCAATCGTGTCGTCGATGGTCAGCCCGGCTTTTTTGTACACATAAGTGGCCAAGCCTGCTGAACCGAATGAGTTGGGTCCTACTGCCCCGTACTTATAGTCCTTGCCGAGCAACGATTGTGTCAGCTTGACAATTTCCTCCGCTTTCACAGAAGATTGTGAATCCACAGTCTTAGCTGCTGCCTGTCCACCTTCCGCGAACAGAAGCAGGGATGTACTTAGCATGACGGCGACAGTCGACTTTTGCAACCAATCTCGTTTCGTCATTCGTTCTCCTCCTGGCTGTGTTTTTCCCAACAGATTGGGTACAAACCCACTTTACTGGAAAAAGCGTATGTGTATAAGTCTGTAAATCTTTCCAATTGAGGATTTGATTACATAGTCGGATGACCATAGCCCTAGCTTTTGCCCGCTTCGGAATCACTCGCCCCTCTCTTCGCTCTCACGGCAAAAAGGCCCTTGTCCGCTTTTGGGACAAACGCCTGCCCGGTTTTGTTTGGTTACGCCTGCTTTCGATTCGGCAGCTTTCTGCGCGGGAGTTTGCTGCCCGCTGTCACCTTGCGCAAAAACTCCACCGTTTCTCCCATTTTCAGCTTGTGGGAGCCTTTGACCAGTATGGTAGTGTCCGGTTTCACGCGTTTGGCGAGACTGCGGTGCAAGACTTCCTTGTTTGCGCAATGCATCACCCGCTCTGCCGGAAAGCCTGCGCGAATGGCCGCACGCGCGATATGGCGGGCACTGCTGCCGAACGTATACAAGTAGTCTACATTTTTGCTGCTCAAATACTGCCCGACTTCTTCATGTCCCTGTACTTCGTATTTGCCCATCTCCAGCATGCTCGCCAAAACAGCTACTTTTGTACCGTGTTCAGACTGGCTGAGGACGTCGATTGCCGCCTTGGCTGCATCCGGGTTGGAGCTGTACGTGTCGTCGAGAACTTGCACGTTGTTGTTCAGGCGATAGCAGACCAGTCGTTTTTTTTGCGGCTGAAATTGGCGCAATCCTTGCCGGATATCCGCGAGCGGTATGCCGAGCGTGTGCGCCACGGCGATCGCTGCCAAAGCATTGTACACGTTATGTCCTCCCAGCGTCGGGATGAAAAACGCCTCGCTTTGCTGTCCGATCTGGCAGACAAAAGAGATTCCGTCTGCCTCCATCACGATGTGCTCCGCCCGATAATCGGCTTCCTGCTCGATCCCGAACGTGACGAATCTGCCAGCAAAGCTTCCTCTGAAAGGCTGCCCGGCAAATCGGCGGGAGTAAGGACAGTCCCGATTGATAAACACGGTTCCTGTCGGCTTCATGTTGCGAATCAGCTCCGATTTTGCCATCGCGAGGCGCCCTGCCTTGCCTTCAAAGTTGCCAATGTGCGCCGTGCCAATATTCGTAATCACGCCCATGTTCGGTTGAATGATCCGGCAATGCTGTTGAATGTGCCCGCTTCGCAAGATTCCAAACTCAAGCACAGCCGCCTCGTGCTCGTCCCGCAAGCGTTTGACATGCGCTCGCGTATTGCCGAGAAAATTTTTGTTGTACATCGACCGATACGTGGACATACGTCTATTCAAGATCGCGAAGATCATTTCTTTTGTCGTTGTTTTTCCCGCGCTCCCTGTGACTGCGATCACTGGCTTGTTCAGAATCAGCGTTTTTTGCGGCCTGGTTTTTCCTGCCTTTTTCTTCACTGACAATCCCCCCTCTGCCTCCCTCTCCCAATCAGCTTTCCTATTGTATGAGCGGCTGAGACAGCCTGTATAGACCGTCATCTATGAAAACGTTCCGCTTCTATCCAAAACAAGCAGACAACTTTTGGAATAGAGTAGATGGGAGAGGTGAAGCCAATGAACAAGAAAGTCACGATCGCCGCAGTAGGCGATATTCTCATGTGGAAGAATCAAGTGGCTTGCGCCAAGCTGGCTTCAGCCGATCAATATTCCTTTGCCGATATGTTCGCCCCTGTTGCTCCGCTTTTGACAGGTGCCGATCTGACCATTGGCAATCTGGAGACGACCTTTTCCGGAAAGAGTCAACCTTATCAGATCGGCTCGGCGCGCACAGGCTACCCCAGATTCAATTGTCCTGACGAGCTGGCGCGCGATCTCAAACAAGTCGGCTTCGACCTTTTGACGACCGTAAACAACCACTGTCTGGACGGAGGGCCAAACGGACTTTTCCGCACACTGGACGTGCTGGATCGCCACAAGCTCGCTCACACAGGCACGTACCGCTCCTTGCAAGACTCGACCGTCCCTTTGATCCAGGAAGTAAACGGAATCCGCATCGCTGTGCTCGCCTACACGTACGGCACGAACAAGCAGGTCATTCCCGATCACATGCCGTGGCTGGTCAATCTCATCATGCGCGATGCCATTTTGCGCGACATCGCTTCCGTTCGCCCGCTCGTCGACCTCGTGATCGTCTCGCTGCACTTCGGCGTGGAGTTCCGCTACACTCCGACCGCCAATCAGCGACTGCTCGTCCAAAGCTTGCTCGACCACGGAGCAGATGTCATTCTCGGCGCGCATCCTCACGTCTTGCAGCCTGTCGTCGCACCGACCGCCACCCTGGCAACTGGAGAGAAAAAACGCACACTGGTCGCCTACTCGCTGGGGAATTTCACTTCGGAAAAAATGCTCAGCTTCGATCAATCGCAAATCGGTGCCATTCTGCGCTTTTCTGTAGAAAAGGAGGCAGAGGGTCGGGTATCCATCGGGCGAATATCCGTCATTCCCACCTATTGCCAACGTTACACGTATGGCGGGCGCGTCCGTTTTCGCGTCGTTCCCATACGCTCCTATTTGAGGCGTCCCGACATCCACCTCCCGCTCATGCAGCGAAAAAAACTGCGCCTGATGTGGGACCGCGCTGTTCGCATCATCGGCCGGAAGCCAGGCATTTTGATCGAGTAGGAGGGAGCGTCTCGTCCTTGCTCCCTCTGTTTTTTTATAGCTTTGATAGCATGGAAAAATGGAGAAAAAGCAAATTATTCAGAAGAGACATCCGAACGGTCTGAGCTGAATCTATAGCCAAGGAAGACATCATACCAGCAATGGGCTGATCAATAGTCATGTGCGGGGTATGCCCGTTTTGCCAGCCGACTGGAATACAATCTGGTTCGCTCGTCCGTGTCCAAAAGCGGCTAGTTCTTTCTTCCCACCATGAAAAAAGGGGTGCGACTGCCAATGGCAATCACACCCTTTTCTATTTGCGTTCGATTACAGCACGCACTTTTGATAGCCTGCCGCCGTCTGCTCGGAGGCCCCCTCGTCTGCTTTGCTCGGCTCTGTCGCCAACACTTGTTTCAAAATCTGGGTGGCCCGCTCCAAATCCAGACCTTTGACCAGCGCAATTTCGCTGCTTATCAGCTGTTGGGCATTATCGAGCATCAGCTTGTCGCTCGTTCCCAATATTTTCCCTTTGCTGATCACCCATAAATCCCGAACCACTTCCGCGTGCTCATGAATATCGCCACGCTTCATTTTTTCCGTGTTCAGCTTGAATCGCTGTGCCGCATTCAGCGCGGAGTCAGGGCTCCTTTCTTGCATCGCTGCCAACACATTGTCCAAAATGTCGGCATCTACAATCATCCGAATCCCCAGCGCGGACATCTTTTCAACGGGGACCATGATATTTAACTCTCTTTGCAGCATATGGAGCACATAATAGAGGTGCTTCTCACCCAGAAACTCTTTTTCCTCCATGGCGTCAATTACGCCTGCCCCGTGCATCGGGTAAAAAATCTTGTCTCCAACCTGAAACATACGTCCACCTCCTACAATGCGATCTTCTCCATTATAACACAGTTATTGATTTTAAAATTTTTAATTTTATCATGCACATTTATTTTAAGTCAATATCTTCTTTTGGATAAAAATACATAAACTTTTGTGAACAAGCCAGACAGACGAAAAAGCCAGGGACGGTCTACCGACTCACGTCGCTTTCGACCATTCCTGGCTCTTTTTTTGCCCGCCCCATTTGAACACGAGCATGCCAACGATCACAACCAGTACACCGCTTAGCTGCTTCCATGTAAAAGGAACTTGGGTCAGCCCCATCCATCCCAACGAATCCCACAGCAGGGCAAAACTGAGCTGCGAGGTCAAGGCGATGGAAACGGCAAGCGTCGGGCCCAGCAGGCGGATTCCTTGTACCAGGCAAGTGACCACTCCCACCCCGATCAGCCCGCTAAACCAGTACCACGGCTGCATGTTGCGCCATTCCCACAGCTTTTCCCCCTCAAACAAAAGACCGCACACGAGCGAGGCCAAAAACCCCATCCCCAGCACCAAAGTCGTCGTCGTCCACGACCCAGCCCGCTCGTTGACCTTGCTGTTGAAAACATTTTGCAAGCTGACCAGTGAGCCGGCCACGATCGCGAGAACAAGTCCTGCAAGCATCGTATTCCCCCTCCTACGCGTATAAATGCGGATTGGCTACTTTTTGCAAGCCTTGTCTGTCTTTGATCAACAAATGCGTCTTCTCGCGCTCGACCAATCCAGCTTGACGAAACTGCTGAAGAACGCGATTCACGTGGCGAGAGCTGGTGCCGATCAGGTTGGCTGCGTCGGACAGGCTCGCCGAGCTTACTTGTCCTCTGAGGCTAGAATCCCCGTCCTCAAAGCACACCGACAACAAATAACTCGCCAGTCGCACTTCTACCGGGTACAGCAAGTTGAAGCTTAAATCGTTCGACTTGACGGTAAATTTTTTCGTAATAATCTCCAGCAAAAAGTGTAAAAACGGCGCATGATTGCTCGCGTATTTTCTCAGGAAACGGAAAGGCACGGCAAGCAGCACAGACGGTGCTACCGCCTCAACGGTGTTCATTGTCTCCATTTCCCGCACGTATTCAATATCCCCGATCACCTCAAGCGGCGTCTTGAACGACAGGATCAGCGTCTTGCCTTCCTGCGAGTTTGTAAATATTTTCAGCTTCCCGCTCACCAGCACATAAAGCGTGTCCGCGCTCGCTCCCTGGGAACAAATAAGCTCTCCTCGCTCCAAATAGCAAAGCGTCATATGCGCCTGCAGCTCCTCGGGGAAAACCGTTTCCAGCTGATACGCCTGCAAATAATGGTTTTGCTCTTCACGATCTTGCGTTACTCGCATGACTGGCTCTTCCCCCGCTTTCTGCTCTCTATCCCCTTGATGATCCGATCAAGCTTTTAGTATGACCACTCCTGCGATCATCAAGCCGATTCCGACCACGTGCGGCCACGTTACCTGCTGTTTCTTCACTCCAAACCAGCCCTTGCTGTCGATGAGAAACGTCAACCCAAGCTGTGCTATCAGCAGCGTCGAAATCGTCAGTGTCACTCCGATCTGTTGGATCGCAAAGACATTGCCGAAAATAATGACGGCGGCAAAAGCACCGCCAAACCGATACAGCGGCTTCACTTGCCGCAGTGCCTGCCAGTTTGCCCTTCGGCTGGCGAGCAGCACGAAAAGAGCGGCGACAAAGCCCGTCAACTGAGTCAATGTCGCGGCTTGCCACGTTCCGATGTCGTAGCTGATCCGGGCGTTTGCCACTCCTTGCAAAGTGAGGAATGCCCCTGCGAAAAATGCAAAAAGGATGCCTTTCAATTCCCTCTCCCCCATTCCCTCCTTCATTAAAAAACAGATGCAGGCTTGCAGGGAAGGACATATGTCCTGAAAAAGAAAGAACCCTCGGATTGATCCTGAAGGCTGTCGATGTTGGTTTAGGAAAAGCGGTTGAGAGGGCCGAACTTGCCGCTGCATTTCCCCTTTGATCGGTTACTGCTCCCGATTCCCGTTCCCGGTTTGAACGTCACTTGCAACTTGCAGCTTACAGTTCGTCCCCTGCTGGATACGAGCGGATTGCAGCTCGCCACGGGCTTGTTATCCAACTCCTCACGGGCGTTTTTGCCTAAATTTTAGCATTTTAACCAAAAACCCGTTACTTTTTTCCTGTTCATACGACATACTCAATGTATGCCATTTGTAAAAACATAGGAGGAAGTATGAACAGGAAAAAGACCATCTTGGCACATGGCTTGGCCCTCACGCTGAAGTCGCGGCAACACCTGGCTTTGCCGCAGCTGGACACAACTGCTTTGCCCACATTTTAAGCCGTAAGTTTTGCGCACAACACTCAGGAGGAGATTCTTATTTCTACACGTAAACGGTTGTTCATGTATATTGTTTTTCTGATCATTGCGGTGTTCATGCTCGATGTTATTCTGTACTGCGAGCAGCTGTTGAAAGAAGAGGCGGCGCTTACTTTCGAACGCTTACCGTTTCTCCTGTTCACCACTTTATACCCTGTTCTCATCGGGCTGGTTTTTGCCCTGCCGACCTTTATCCAGACATGCGTGACAAAAGGAAGCTGGACATTCGATTGGCTGCCTTTTACCGTGCTCGGCATTCCTGCTCTTCTCATCGATCTGATTTTTCTCGTTTACTTTTATCCCGTAGGAATAGATGTGCCGCTGTCTTTCTTCGCTGAATACGGAAGCCAGGCTTCGATTATTTGCGGTCTGGCGTTTGGCTATCTTGCTTTGTCTTGCTGGAAAAAGAAAGCGGCGGCGGCTGTTTTGTCTCTGTAGACAGTGTTTCGTCAGAATCGCTTCGGTTCAAGAGTCTATGAATCGAAGCGATTCCGCTCTTCCCTATCCCCTGGAGCAAAGGAGACGAAACATGAACCGTCTGGATTTGATCTCGTATGTTTTTCCTAACAAGCATGCTGCTGAAAAAGAATGGTGCTCCTACTTTTCCCAATTGCTAAAAGAGGTTCCCCACTTCCGAGAAGCTGACCAGCTCCGTCCTTTGTTTTCCGGCTCGGCAATGCCGGCAACAGATTTTCGCACGGGAGATGCAGCATTTCCCGCCATCGTGTTTCATTCGCCAAAAGCGTTTAAGCTGAAAGTGGCAGATTTGCTTATTTCCGATCGCAAATCTGCGGGTATCGAGCTGGCAAGTTTGAACCGTTTGCACGCGGAGCTACCCCAGACGCAGGAACAGTCTGCTGGCATCGACATTTCCCAGCTATATCATCAACTGAAAGGCAGGCTGACAGGAGTCGATCATACGGGAGTCAACATCCCGGTTACGCTCATGCCACGTCCAGAATGGGATAAGTTCCTCGCCACGCTTTCCACCGTTTGCAACTTGTACCGCTACCCGGATGAAGACTGGCCGTTCATTATCCCGGCGGAAGCGGAGGAACATGCGACAAACATCACGGATTTCTCGGTGAAACGAACGCCGAAGTTCGAACTGGTCTACGATTCGTATACCGCCAAGCCGCTTTTTCAGTTTGCCTTGGAAACAAATATATCGCGCGAAGAAATGGAGGCGCTATTTCCCGCCCCCAACGGATTTGCCATACCGGGACTGGAAGAGATTTTTCGCTGCGTCGCCATCAAAAGCCCGTGGGATCATGGGCTGGGCTTCCGCTTTGATTTGTACTACAAATCGGAAGGAAAGGGGCTGTCCGACTGGGAGACGGGCGAATGGCTTATTAAAAACGGCGGAAAAATTTGCGGGTAAGATTTATGCAGACCAGGGTTTTGGGGTTTTGGGGTTTTTGGGCTTCCGGTCTGTTTGCCTTGTGTGGTATGCCTGCCGTTTTCAGTCGAATAACAAAACTAACAAATGCAGCTTCGGCCACACAAAACGTAAAAAGCCACTGAGAATTATGGATAGCAGGTGAAATACGATCATTTTCGAGCCGATTATTATGAAAAATTCCATGTAACCACCTCTTTGCTCTCTAGCTCTCGCTCACCTGACTGGCAGATCATCTCATTTTCCTTTCCAATGCGCGTATTTTCTTCATTTCTTCTTCATCAGCGGTGGCAGAGTAAAAATTACTATTTATTTCTATAATCAAATAATTGATTGCATGCTTTTTACTGTCAAGTGGAACGATCACGACAGCATCCTCGTAAGACCCTATTAGATTGTTGGAAGTATAAGCATTTCTATGCTCACAAACTTATGACAATTTATTCATAAAATAAAACTATATATGATTGGAAAAATATGGTATATTGAAACAGATGTTACCGATAGGAGAGGCAGGGGAATCACTATGTTCAAAAACACTGTTTTTTCAGCATTAGGCGTAGCGTTATTTGCTACCATCCTGACATCTCAGGTTCAAGCCGCAGAAGTAAACTTGCCGGCAAACGATGGCAAGAGTGCGCCAACTACCGTTCGTTGGCAGGCAGACTCCTCCTTTGCTGCTAAAGCGAAAGGATGGAGCTCCGAGGAGAAATGGATCAAAAAATCTTCTGCTGTCCCGCAAGGTTGGGTCGTCATTCGCGAAGATCTCGGTTCAAAACTAATCAAAAATACAGCAGGCGCGCCATTTGGCGAGGAATTGCGAGTCAGCAAATACTCTCCCGTTCCGGTAGGATGGGTCGTTTTGCGAGATGAAGTAGCTGGCAGGGTGATAAAATGCACAACAGGAGCTTCTTATCGCCAAGAGTTCACTGTCACCAAATTCTCTCCGATTCCAACTGGCTGGGTTGTCTTGCGCGAGAATTATGACAGCAAAACAATCATGAATGCCAACGGCGCTCCTTATGGAACCGTATTGCTGGTCAGCAAATATTCTCCGATTCCGGCAGGATGGGTTTACGACGGACAACAGGTTACTGGCATGTACATTAAAAATATGAATAAATAGAAAACAATTCTGATCAAGCATATCAGAGAACAAGAACTGATGGATAAAGTATGAACTGTGACCCATAAGATGGGATGCCCCCCCTTGTGGGTCGTTTGTATTTTAATCAACCTAATCAGAACAAAGCGGGGAAAAATTTATAGGCAAAAAAGGGCAGTTAAAAGATTCTTTCGGAGCATGAAATCGGTTTAACTCCTCAATTATTAAGTCAGTATCCCTCATTCTCGCGTTTTCTTCGTTTTTCATTTTCTTCAACCATTTGATAGAGTAAGCAGGTAAAGGTCTAGTGTCACCTAGGTCGAAGAGAGGCAAACAGCGCTAATCATTACTCTTGCTATACTTTTAAAACAAATGGCTTCACTCGTTGCTGTTCTACAGCCTTTCCAAATTCTACGGGCGACAGGTCATGCAAACTCCCGCGAATACGGCACTGTCTTGAGCATTTTTAAGCTGCAATATTAGGTAAAATACAAGGATTTCCATTGACCTGTCGGGTATTTACAAAATAGTCCCTAT
Source organism: Brevibacillus sp. HD3.3A (assembly GCF_013284375.2). NCBI lineage: Bacteria > Bacillati > Bacillota > Bacilli > Caryophanales > Paenibacillaceae > Brevibacillus > Brevibacillus sp. HD3.3A. The sequence goes on along the minus strand of NZ_CP085874.1, from coordinate 2,072,322 downwards.
CCTTTCACAAGGTGAGGACTATTTTACGATTACGTTTAGTACAAGGTAGAGCCTATTTTCTTTCGTTTGCTCCGATGGAACTGTTCTTCCAACCGGAGCCAATGTCAGCTTTCCAGCAGCCGCCGGAGTCATATCTCCAGATTAGGTCTTCTTGGAGATCGTTACCCGAGAGAGGTTCAAAGGTAGAGCCGCTCTCCAAACTCTATGTTGAACTTCTTCAGGCCAGGGCCAGTAATTTGTTATCTATAGTCATACATGCCTTATTGAGAATGTTTTGTAATAATATAGAAACAAACTAAAGAACCAAGAGCCCCTCCGGCAAGTAAGCCTAGTATGGGAAGAGGACCATCTAGAAAAAACATTCCGATCACTTGCGAGACAAACAAGATTAAGATAGTGATTTGTAAAACAACTTTCTTATCCATTTTCGCACCTCGATCCATAGTCGTTGAAGGCTTAAAAAGCCATTGTCCATACAGACTAATGGCTTTTTTCTAATTATTTAATATCCACTCACTAAAGTAAACTTCGTATTCGTCCAATTTTTGTAATACATCACTTTCTGGGCCGACGCAAGGTTACCAGCAACTTCTGCACTCGCTTGCAGACGAGCATTAGTTGCATATGCAGCTCCAGTAATAGCCGCTAGCGTACTCGTAGTCGCAGCCCCTGCATAAACTGCTTGCACCCATCCTGCTGCGCCAACCGGGAAACCTGCTACAAGAGCTATAGCTCCTGCGATAGCAACCACCCAAGCGGTAACTTCTGGTATATATTTTGAACCCTTCATGTCGTTCATTATGCCTTGCTCGTAATCATCGATATACCCTTGAAATTTACTTAGACTTCTAGCATTGTTTCCGTCTTTAGTGTTTCCTTTTCCTTTAACATATTTGTGAGCCTTTTCGCTTAAAACTTGTACAGTGAAAGTACCATCAGATAAATCCTCATTATAGTAATTATCAAACGCACCAGCAGCTTCTACCGAATTAGCTAATGCTGACTTAAAACCTTCTCTATCAATTTTTTCTTTGAGCTTTTCTGCAGTATCACGTATTTCTTCCACCTGCTCGTAGGTAATACCCTTCGACTCTTTGAAATTTTCCGATAATATATCGACTTTTCCCTCAACTATGTCTACGATGCTCGAAGCATCCCTTTTCGAACGTATGGTACTGTTAGAATTCTTTCCTTCTGTTTCTTCTTCCACAATCCTTTTAACTTTAGCTTCTCCTGTCTCCAAATCATTCATTGAGTCCTCATAGATGTATTTTGTAGCCAAATAATTTCCATCTATATCGAAAATATCTTCCTTCGAATGCACGATTGCTTCAATTACGGACCCCTCTTTAATCACTTTGGTATTCGATGTAATTTCCTTATATCCAGTTACTTCGAATTCTCCATCACTGTCTATCTCAAACGTTTTCACTTTCACTTGTTCTGGTGTCTCGTAAATTTGTTTAGCACTTTCAGCTTTTACAGGCGGCACAGACATTCCAACAATAAAAGTTGTGTAACACAAGAGTGAACATAGAGTAGTTTTTAATAATCTCATTTTCTTCATTAATGCATCCTCCTTTTATTGGAAACATATCAATTTTATTACATATTACCTAATTTTGTAAATAACTTTCTGTATGTTTTGAATTCCTGCCTTATTGACCCATTAAAAATCGGCTTTCGTTTTAGGTTTTATGTATGACGGATTGTAATATTAAAGTGCGACACCTAAACGTAGGAAAAAAAATGGCCCCCCAGCTGCTTTCTCACCGCCAGAAGGCTGCTTGCTTTACAAGTATCTTGTGATCCACTCTCGAATAACTGGATGACTTACATTGACCGCTTCACCGCCCGAAACATTTTCCTTAACGCTCCCACGTGTGACGTTTACCGACGTACGCTGTGCTGTAAATCGCATGGTAAAAGTGCTTAATTTTGCAGCAATTACTTATGCAGGTTAATGTAACTGGATTTGACATGGAGCGGTGTGTATGATAGGCTTGTCAGCCGTTACGACCCATAGAGGCTCCATGTCAAATCCAGCATATAAATCACTTCTTGCTGCATATTGATAAAAAATTATCGCAGCAAAATTCGGCACTTTTTGATTGCCAAACACATGTGCCACAATCCCGATAAGATCCCCGTACTCGTTCACAACGGCCCCACTACTATTACCCGGCTCCACTGGCACGCTTATCTGATATGAAAAAAGGTTCAAATAACAGAAGTGCAATTACGAAAAAACTCCCTCGTTTGGGTGATTTCGGACGCTATCCTTGTGCGACCAGATATTCAGCATCAGGCACCGGAAACAAAGCTTGCGCAGAAAAAGGATGTGATTGATTTTCTGTCAATCACATCCTTTTCTCCTACCTGCCCTGCGTCTGCTTCGTCCGGTAAAACTCATTGAACAGCTTCATCAGCGCCCGCTTCTCGATGCGGGATACGTATGAGCGAGAAATCCCCAACTCGCGGGCAATTTCGCGCTGTGTCTTTTCTTTGTCCTGATCCAGACCAAACCTGCCGATGATGACTTCTTTTTCGCGCTCATCGAGAATATGGATGTGCTGATAAATCTTGTTTGATTCCAGTTTGAGCTGCACAGCATCGACCACTTCGTCGGTTTCTGTGCCGAGCACGTCGATCAGCGTAATTTCGTTCCCTTCTTTATCGGTCCCAATCGGATCGTGCAGGGAAACGTCTTTTTTCGTTTTTTTCAGGCTTCGCAAATGCATCAGGATTTCATTTTCAATACAACGCGCTGCATACGTAGCCAGCTTGGTGCCCTTTTCCACCTGGTAGCTCTCGATTGCCTTGATGAGGCCGATCGTGCCGATGGAAATCAGGTCTTCGCTGTCTTCTCCGGTGTTTTCAAACTTCTTCACAATATGCGCCACCAGCCGCAAATTGTGCTCGATCAGCTTGTTGCGGGCATACGGGTCGCCTTTTGCCATGAGGCGGAGGTACTTTTCTTCTTCCGTATCCTGAAGAGGCTGGGGAAACGCATTGTTCTTGACATAAGCAACAAACATAACCAGTTCTTTAAACACAAGGGAAAGCGCCGCAATGATGCTGGACATGGCTGCCACCTCCACGTCTATATAGCTTACTCCTATCCTTATGTGGGCGAATACCCAGATGTGCAAGTACCACCCGAAAACAGCTGTTGTATGTTGCGGGGCTTGCTTCTGCTCTCCAGCCTGTGTGCTTCAGGACGTCGTGATCTGGATGAATTGCAAAATGATCGGGGCGCCCTGCGCAGGCACTTCGCTCAAAACCAAAACTCCGGGCTGAACCAAGTAGCTATTGGGAGGCTGCAAGATGCCATTGATAAACAAGTTGACGATGGACACGGTTTGCTGCCCGATAATCCCCGAAGTGCTAAGCTGCGGCGTGGCGTCAGCATCTGTATACATATTTTTTTGTCCGTCTGAAAACGTCGTGTATTGGTAGATCGTGGTCGCAAGCAAGCCAGGAGTGCACGGACAAGGAGGACAGGTTGGGCACGGCTGACCGGGGAAAATGTCCGGGCAGCCATAGGGCGGCATGACTTGCGAACGCACATTGACCGTATAAATTCGCTGCCCTCCGCTTCGCTGTATGTTTCTATGCTGCAAAACGATTCACTCCTCTCTTGCGCTGGAATGGGATTACCCCAGGCATGTACAATCGCCTGGGGCCTCCCTTGAACTTGTTTGTTCTTTTAGTTGACGACAAACTCAACCAAGACAGATACACCATCGTTTTCAGCGTCTCCGTCAGGAATCGTCAGCGTGGATGTGGTGACAGTAGACGTGCCTCCTGGCTGCAAAACACCGTTGATATAGAGGTTGTAGTAGGCAAAAGTGGATGGGAATGCTGTCGCAGCAGTACCCGCGTCCGTGCTGAATGCTGTGGCCGCAATCGCAAAAGTCGCTCCTGTGCCTGTTCCTGCTCCAATTGTCGAGTTGAAGCGCAGAGACGTCATGAATGGTTTGATGATTGGCATGTACACCAACTCCTCGTGAAAAGTAGTAAGGATGAACCTTACATTACATATCAAATGAAGGAATCGGCTTTCCCGAAACGGACAAACATCATTTGGGAGAAAGCATATTTTCTTGGTGGCTCCCGCTGCCTTTATGCTAGAAATCTATCCTTGTCTGATAGCAAAGCCGTGCTCCAACCTGCCAACCTGGATGGAAAATGATTATGCAGCGTCTCGTCAACAACTACTGACGGAGTAATCAAAAAAAGCGTCCACTTCCCGCGGACGCCTTTCCCTTTCAAGCCTCATATTCAATTTTCGCCAGCAGCTTCACTCGCTCATGCTCTGCCTCTGGTTCGCCCGCGAGTGAAAACAGCTCTTCATTAACCGTGCCGTAAGCCGTTTGTTGCCCGTACAACAGCAGCACGGTCGGGTAGCCAGTCAATTCCTCGGAAAACGCAGCTGGCAGCTTCTCGGCAAAAATTTCCCCATCCGAAACGCACTCCTGTCGCAAATACTCCAAAAAATCTGCTCGCTCCTCTGCCTTCGCCACGGCGTGTACTTCAAAAAAGTCTTCATCTACCCATGTGAGTCCTGTCGCTTTCATAAATTCCGATGGATACATGTCTCCATCTTCCGTATATACTGGCTCCAGAAAAGCTTGCAGCTCATCCTCTGTTTGCAAGTCTGTTCCCCACACCACCACGACATGCTTCATGGACACCTCATCTCCTTTTCTTACTGACTCATCGGTTTAGCGTGCATGCTCACCATAGGCAGCACGAATGCGCTCGACCCGCTCCCGTTCCTTGCGCAAAACGGCCTTCTCCGCTGCCAAGTCCAATAAGCTGCCCAGCTTTGTCCAATCCGGCTCGCCTGTTGGAACATCCCCCTTGTCCAGCATCCGCCCCCAAGCCATGAGCGCAATCTGGCGCTGTGCCTCACTGCCTGCCAGCCAATGTGCGAGATCATGCCATTCGGGAGCAGACACGGCAAACAGCTTGTCCCATCCTTCGAGCGGGTACGCCGCATATGCTTCCATCCAGGCGATGACTTCCCTGGCACGAAAATGCTTGAGGCGGCCATAGGCTGTATAGCCGCTCATCGTCTCGCTGTTCGCCTCGTTGTCCAGCTCGGCCAGCACCAGCGGCAAGCCTTCCTCTTTTGGCAGGCAAACCGCTGACAAGTACGCCCGCTGGACATCTGAAACAAGCTTTTCCTGCCCAGCTGATTCCCACAGCGAGCGAACCCAATTCGCCGCCTTCATCCCCAACGTTTCAACCAGCAGTTGGCACCATGGCTCTTTTGCAGCAAAGTTCGGCGCCTGGCTGATTTTCGCCACCCAAGCCTGCTGGACGACTTTTGCGTCATACTGATCGAACGCTTTTCGCACACGCTCGTCGTCTGCGCCATGCAAGGCAGCGTACTCGACGAGCTGCGCAAAATCGGTTGCTGCGGTTTCCAGCGTCAGCTCCCGGTACGTTTGCAGCCATTTTTTCCAGCGAACCGCATTTTCCCCATGCACATCGAGTCCATCTGCGCCAGCAAAAGGCTCGTAGTTCCACACTTCCGCTCCAATACAGCCCAGCTCGGTCACCCGCTCGACAAACGCTGTGAAGCTGTGCCCGAGCAAAATATATTCGTCTGTCTCATGCCCCCAGGCGTAAACAGGCGGATCGTCCGCGCATGCTCGCAAATCCAAGAGCAACATGTCGCCATTGCCGCCGACGTGGAAGCAAAGGTACTGTCGCTCGTCGGCGCTTTCGTCGTCGTGACCGAAATAAGGCCACTCCAAACTGTCCAGGCTCCAGCCGATATCCCCGCCGAGGGAAAATGGCTCGACGGTCCTAGTAGGAAGCGACCAGTATATTTGAACTTCGCTTGTCCCTTCCAGAAAAAGACGTCGAAGCGCAAGCGGCAGACTGATCCCCAGTCGCTGCTCTGCTTCGTCCACTTGCCACGGCTGCGCAGGATCAGCGATGATCAGCGGCCAGGTGTGCGCGCCCTGCCTGTCCATATCCGCGATCAGCGCTCTCCACGCAGAAACCCATTTTTCTATTTGTTGGCGCATAGCTACAGCGCTCCTTCCACTCTGCTCGTTTATCACAATCCTTCTTTTTTCATTGTTGCGAATATAGCTCGCGACTTTCAACCTTCTAAAGAACCATTTTTATCCAACATATACACCAAAACACCGCTTCTGCGTTCACGCTGGGCTAACGTTTACGTAAAAGTCCCTCCCCCCAGCCGACACCACAAAAAAACGCCTCTCCCGGACCTGTCATCGCTGGCCCGAGAGAAACGTTTGTCGCTACACCGTCACTAATACGCTTTTTACCATATGGCGGAATTGATGTCCGCTCACCGTCACATTCCCGTCCTGACGATAGCCCATTGATTCGTAGAGTTGACGGGCACGCGGGTTTTCCTCGTCTACCAAAAGGGCGATGCGGTCGTGTTTGCGCCGGATTGCCTCTTCTTCGAATGCCGAAAGCAGCATTTTTCCGATTCCTTTGCCGCGCTGATCGGCCCGAACGGCGACCGAGTCCAAATAAAATTCATCGTCGCGCGCTTCCTTCACCAGCGTGGGCGCAACTCCTGTCCGCTTTTGAACATACTCGACAAACGGGCGATCCAGCTGCTCTGTCTGACTGCCGTGGTAGAAAAGCGCTACGCCGACCGGCACGCCTTCACGCATGGCGATAACCGCATTTTCATAGCTGAGCCGATTGCCTTTTTGGGCAAAAAACTGCTCCAGCAGCAAGAGCGCTTCTTCCTGCTCTGTCGCTCCGGTCAATGTGTGGGCGATGTCGCCAATCGCTTCATAAATCAGCGGTGCCGCAAAAGCTGCATCTTGAGGTTCCGCTTTACGTATCATGTTACTCTCTCCCTGCATGTAAGCGTCCACCCGTCATCTCCAATCGGAAAATCGTCCGTGGACACGTTTTTTTGTTGCCTGTACGATCATGCTTCCGCTTTATTGTGTCACACTTTACACCCAAGGTCGAGCAACCGGGACATCCGTCACAAATTGGCAACAAAGAAACCGCTCTCATAAACGAGAGCGGTCGCAGTCGCATCAAAGCGGCTCTATCCAATCATCTTTTCGATCGTCAGCTTGCGCTCGTAGCGCAAATCGAGAAACTCCCCGCTGCGCCGCACCAATGGCCGCATCGGCTCGTCCTGGTGAATCAGGATCACTTCGACTTCTTCGCCGCTGCTCAGGCGCGCTCTCGCTCCGACGTACAGCAAGGCAATGTAACGCACGAACACAGAGACTATTTCAATACTCAACAGCCCGTTGCAAGCTTCTTTCCATAAAAGCTGCGCCGCTTCGAAAGGCGAGGTGCGGCCTTTGTACACCCGATCCGAGCAGATGGCGTCGAACATGTCGGCAACCGCCAACACCTGGCAGTCCAAAGGAATCTCATGGCCTTTGCGCTGCTCAGGATAGCCGGAGCCGTCCAGTCGCTCATGATGGAGCAGGGCGCACAAGGCAAGCCGCTCTGATCCGCCTTCCATCTCCTTGATCATTTCGTAGCCGTATGTCGTATGTTTTTTCATAATCGCGAACTCTTCGTCTGTCAGCTTGCCCGGCTTTAACAAAATTTCTGTCGGGATGCGCATTTTCCCCACATCATGCAAGAAGCCAGCCGTTCCCATAAACGTCACCTGCTGCTCGTCCCATTTCAGCAAACGGGCAATTAGCGAACAGAGAATGCCTACGTTCAACGAATGCCGATATGTATAACTGTCCGCCCCTTCCAGGACGTAAAGGGAGCGAAAAAGCCCCAAATCCTTCGTGGACTTTTCCAGTACATTCTCAAAAACTTGCGAAAACTGATCCAAGCTGGCTACTTTCCCCTGCTTGAGCTGATCGAAAATCAACCTCGTCTGGTCCAAAGCCTGTACATAGGCGGCAACCGTTTCCCCGTCCGCCTCCAATTGGAATAATTGCGTAGTGACATGCTCTCCAGTTCCCTCTGACCATGTTCGTACGATGTTGACTTCCCGTACGCGCTGTTTCAGGAGAATGTGCACATGTGCAGCTGTTATGGTCGTATTCTTCCCCAGCAGCAGTACACCGCTATCCGAGTAAAGGTCATCTGCTAGTTCTTGCCCAATCAGAGTGTGATCAACGGGGGCCGTAGGCATACAATCAACCTTTCCAGTCATGTCTTTTTCTAAATTATAGAAAGGAAGGAGGAGAGTTACAATCTTTTTTTCGACAATTGCCATGATTTCCTGAGCGGGACCTTCTGCCGCCTGCGCACATACGATATAGAGCGAATGCTAGCGGTGAACTCAAGGAGGGACCTCGTTTCATGACAACACTGTACATCACGCCAAAGGCATGGAGGCAGATCGAGCAGGCTGTACGAAAAAAACCCTCGGTGGAAACAGGAGGGGTAATGATGGGGTATCCGCTCGGTGATGAAAAGTGGGTCGTGACATTTGCCAGCGACCCTGGGCCACGAGCGATTCACCAGCCCAATTCGATCTTTTTCGACGATGACTATCTCAAACGGCTCGTTCGCAAAATGAGCAGAAACAGCCAGTCGCAATACATCGGGGATTGGCACAGCCACACGATCAAGCGCCTGTCTCCAAGCAAAGGAGACAAACGGACGATCTGGACAAAAGCTTCACAATCCATGTACATGTCTTCCTCGCCGCTCATGCTGATTGTCGGGCTGGGCAAGCGCAACCAGCTTCAGGCGCGCGGCTTCATTCTCGGGAATACGCTCCAGGAGGTCGGGAAGATCGAGCTGTATAATCGGCAAGTTCATCGACCGCACGCCGAAAAAGCTCCAGTGCCTGGTTCTTCCCCCAGCTTGGCTGGTTCTCTGATACGACACAGATCGCAAAGCGCGGTTGTTCCAAAGGAGCGTAACCGACGAACCAAAGGTGATTTTTGGCATCGGTTGTACTCCCTGTCTGCGCGGTCCCGCTCTTCCCGGCCACCTGCCAGGAAGAGTTCAGCAGCATCTGGCCGGTCCCATCTGTGACGACCTTGCGCATCATTTTTCGCAGCTTGCTGGCTGTCACGTAGTCGATGCCGTCGGCCGCAAGCTTTTGCTCCGGAAACGAGTAAAAAGACTGACCGTTCCGGTAGGCGATTTCCTTGACCAGACGCGCCTGCGCGGGTTCACCTCCGCGCAGGATCGTCACCATCAAATTCGCTGCCTGCAACGGCGTTATCCGCACATCGCGCTGGCCGATGGCGCTTTGGATCAGCACGCCTTCGTCATTGTGGGACACGCCCTCGGCAAATACACGCCCGCTTTCTTCGCCATCGAGCTGCTTGAAACCATCGAGCTTGAACAAGTGGGCCGTAGCGTGCCCAACCTCTGTCGTCAAGCCCAGCCGACGGGCGTATTCCGCAAGCTTTTCCCCGCCGACCCTTTTCGCAACCTCGGCAAAAGCGATATTGCACGACTGCGCATACGCCTCTTCCAACGTGACGCTGCCGTGCCCCTCTTTTTTCCAGCAAGAAAAATGGTACTTGCCATACTCTCCGCTGCATGTAAACCGATCTGTCGGGGAAACGACACCCTCTGCCAGAGCGGCGGCAGCGACTACCGTCTTGAAGACGGAACCTGGCGGCAACTGTTTGAACGCTCTGTTTTTCCACTCTGTCGCAAGCCCGCTCACATTCGTCTGGTCGTAGGCCGGGCGACTGACAGCCGCGATGATATCGGCATTTTGCGCATCCAGAACAATCAAGCTGCCTTCCCGAAGCCTGACCTGCTCAGCCGCTGCTTCCATGCGCCGCTGAATGTCCACATCGAGCGTGGTGGACAACGACAGCGGATAGTATTGGTTGCTTGGCTTCGTATAGCGAATATCGAGACCACGCAGCGGCCTTCCTTGACCGTCCACATAGTAGGACAAGACAGATGGCTCCACGCCTTGCAAAAAGCGGTCGAAGCTCCGCTCCAGACCAGACGCGCCCACGGTCGATTCGGCGTTCATTTTGCCGTTTGCCCACTCATCGGGATACAGGGACTCGACCATGCCGGGGTTTTTATGAATAAAGCCGATGAGGTGCTTCGCTACTTCTTCCGTGCGATAGCGCTCTGTCACCGCCAGCGCCACCACGCCCGGTATCGCCAGCGCGTTGATCTCCTCTGCCTGCTGTTTGGTTAGCTCGATCAGCTTGCCTGCGTCATTGCGCAAAAGCTGCGGCACCTTCGCCTGCTCCATCGCCCGCGACAATCGCTCACTCGGCTGTCCGGTGATCTTCGCCAGTCTGACAAGCCCATCTGTGCCTTCCATGCTCCCACGAGCGAGCGGAAACAAGATCAGCGCCAAATGCTCCACGCCCGTGAACGCATAGCCTCCCCGATCCAAAATATCTCCGCGCCCGCTGTGCAGCACGATACTTTGCTGCCGCTGCTTCACCGAGGCTTTCACCAAGTCGATCCCGCGTCTGGAAAAGCGGTGAGGCGCTCCGAGCTGTATCCACCACAGACGGGCGATCAGCCCCAGCCAGACAAGCGACATCACCATCAGCACCAAAAAATGCCGTCTTTTGATTCGGCGATCCAGTTGCATGAAGCTTCCCCTCCTCGCCCTTTTCTTCCCAGTATTGCCAGAATAGCCGGGCGAAAAACGATCCGGTGCGAAAACTTGACACTCCAAGCGGCTTGTGCTGATGGTGCATTTGTTCCACAAAAATTCTAAGCACACTACCGTTTTTTCGTGCCAAATGTTTAAGGCTAGCACCATTTTCATTGGCAAATATCCAATTCATTACACGTGATAGGTAGCATTTCGGTTCGTAATATAAAGTGTTTAAAACTCAAATAATGTAAAAAAATGAAATTTTATCAATTAATATGAAATGAGGTTTTTTAACCTAAAAAATGTTATAATTTACCATTATCATACAAAAGAGGTAAGAACTAATGAAGAAACTAGGAGCGTCACTTTTGGTCGCAGCACTATTAGCTACCACAGTAACTACATTCTCAATTCCGGCAACGTCAACATTGGCAGCACAAAAACACAGCCCAGAGATACAGCAATATCTCGAGTCTAATGATGCACTCAAGGAAAGTGAAAGATTTAGAGAGGAAATAGGCTTGTCCTCCAATACTAAAAACTTAAAAGCATTGTCCAAAGACTCTCAAAATTTCTCAGAAAAATATGGGGTATTTCTCACGAAAAAAGAGGAAAAAGAGCTAGATGCAAGGCTAGAGGAACAAAAAAAGCTCATTCCGCCAATCAAGGACTTCATTGCAGAAAATCTGCAAGAAGAATTTGCTAGCATGTATATTGATCAAAAACTAGGGGGCATAGTTCGTATTGGATTTAAAACTGGATCTGAAGAAAAGGTCAAAAAATTTGAGGAAGAACTGAAGAACCTTTATTCAAAAGACATGCTTGAGTTATACTACACAGATTATACTGAACAGCAACTGGATGAAATTGCAGAGTCTGTATCCGAAAAAAGGGATGTATTAGCACAGCGGGGACTGGATATTTCTTCTGTCAGTGTTAATATTCCTGAACAAAAAATTGATATTGGAGTAAAGAAAAAGACTGCTGCTTCCAGAAGTCTTCTTTTAGATTCAGTCATTGTTAGTGATTTAGATCTAGGCGTTGATGGCAATCTCATTAATATATTTGAAGAAGATGTGCATGAAGTTCAAGCTAGCCCATCCAGTAAATTCAGGCCAATTCAAGCCGGTTTAAGGATTACTAATGTGGAGACGGGTGGTAACTGCACATCTGCATTCTCTGCTCAAATTGGAACAGATTCTTATGTGCTTACTGCTGGTCATTGTGTCGAGTCTACTGGAGATAAATTCTCTCAAGGCGGGGAGAGATTTGGTAGAGTTGAGGATTATAACTTCGGGGGAAATGTTGATGCTGCAATCATTGAGTTAGATGAAGGATCTGATGACGCCACTTATTATCTTTTTGGTAACGATAAGTCAAAATTAAATAACATTGATGAGGTTCAAAAAACAAAAAATGAAACAGTTGGAGATGCCGTATGCATTTCTGGTGCTACAACAAGAAGCGTCAAATGCGGGACATTAGAATCAAAGAATTGGAGTGGCTACCTAACCACCAGTGACGGTAAAGTTTACTTTACAGGCTTGAGACAAGCGTCATATTCAAGCCAGAGTGGGGATAGTGGCGCTCCAATCTTTCTAGAGGGTACAGCTATAGGCATTCATAACGCAGGGGATGGTATTTACACTCATATAACTAGAGCTGTTAATCATTTTGATATTGATGACATCTATATTGGAGACTAAGATATTTTTTATACGAGGGAGAATAGGTAAAATGAATAAATATCTAAAGTTCATTACCTTGTCTACCATGGTTCTCTTAACAGTAGGTTGCTCAGAGGAAAAACCTAAAAATGAACATAAAGGACTAACGGGATTTGTCATTGAGGCGAACTATGAAAAAAGAGCGCTACTTGTTGCAGAAAGTGACAAAACATCTGCTACAGAAGGAAAATATGGTGTTGAATGGTATTCGTTAAATGACGATGCTATTCTGCTTGATAGTAAGAATAGTAAGATTTTGTTTACAGATATTGAAGTGGGTTCAGAGGTAGAAACATGGTCAACTTCACCTTCGTTAGAGTCATATCCAGCTAAAACAGACTTGAGTATGCTAGTAGTTGCAGATGATGTGAAGCACCCTAATTCTGATATGTCACAAAAGAAAGCCGTTCAAGCGGCTTTAAATTTTGTAAAAAATCTTTCTGACAAACCAGCAACACTAATCGTGCAAAAGGTAGAAATCAAAAAAACTGAATGGCTCATTCATATATATAATTTTGATTTAGGGAAGAGTTATGAATTAAGAGTTAATCCAGAGACTGCTGAAGTCTCTTAAGCCCCAAACTGCAATTGAGTCACCCCCTTATCTTGCTAAATTAAAATCAGAAGAACAACTTATTGAATAAAAACATCCCGCTCCACTTTTGATAGTGAAACGGGATGTTTTTATTCCTTTTTAGGGTTTCCGTCATTCAGGACTCCCCTTTTGGGACAGCCCATCGTGCTTGCCTTCTTTTGTATCCATCAGAATGCTACAGCTTGGCTGGCTCCTGTTTTTCCAACAAAATGTTTTTGATTTTGGTGGACAGCAGATCGAGCGCCACCCGGTTGTATCCGCCCTCTGGGATGATGACGTCGGCGTAGCGTTTGGTCGGCTCGATAAATTGCAGATGCATCGGGCGGACGACGTTCAAATACTGGTTGACCACGGAGTCCAGGGAACGGCCGCGCTCCTCGATATCGCGTACGATCCGGCGAACGATGCGGACGTCTGCATCCGTGTCGACGAACACTTTGATGTCCATGAGGTTGCGAATGCGCTCATCTTCAAGAATCAGCATTCCTTCCAAAATGATGACGTCTTTCGGGTCTACCTGGACTTGCTCGCTCTTGCGGTTGTGCACCTTGAAGTCGTAGATCGGCTTCTGGATCGCCTTTCCTTGCAAAAGCTCCTGCAAATGCTGCAAAAGCAGATCGTTGTCAAAAGCGAACGGATGGTCGTAATTGGTCAAAGCCCGGTCTTCCACACTCAGATGGCTTTGATCTTTGTAATAAGAATCTTGCTCGATCATCGTCACGCTATCGTTGCGGAACTGATGATACAACTCCCTTGCCACAGTGGTTTTTCCGGAACCACTGCCCCCTGCCACGCCAATCAATACAGGGTTACCCATGCCACATGTCCCCTTCCTCATGCTGCGTCCATCCTTTTTTGCCCTACGGCTGTATCTTTTTCTTCAGGCTGACAGCCAATCCGTCTCCTACCGGAATGAACGTCGTCTCCAAATCCGGTCGCTCCGCCAAATGGGCGTTGAATGCGATCAGCTTGTCCACCATCGGCTTCTGTCTCTTTCCAGCCTCTTCCGGTGTCGCCACCAAACCGCGGAACAGCACGTTATCGCTGATCACCAGCCCGCCTTCTTTCAGCAGCGGCAAATACAAATCGAGAAACGCCCGATACTGTCCTTTTGCCGCGTCGATAAACAGACAGTCAAACTGATAAGAATCAGGCAAGCCGAGCGTCGCGTCGCGGGAAAGAATTTCAATCCGTTCTGCGCAGCCTGCTTCCTGTACATTTGCCCGTGCCCGGGTCAATCGGTCTTCATCTATGTCCATCGTGACAATCCGCGCCTGTGGTGCCGCTTCGGCAAGCCAAATGGTCGAATAGCCGATTGCTGTCCCCACCTCCAGAATCGCTGCGGGGCGATGCAGCAAAAGCAGCATTCTCATCACCTGAGCGGAAGCGAGCTGAACGATCGGAATATTTTCCTCGGCCGCTTCCTGTTCCAGCCGCGCGAGCAGCGAAGAACGTTCCGGAACCAGGCCCGACACGTAGTCGTCAATTGCGGGATTGGTTATCATGCTTTCACTCCTCTTTCGTTACAACCGCATTATTATAGCATACCTTGCAAAAAAGAACAGGGGAAACCTGGTTAGTTTCCCCTGCTTTTTGCATCATTTGCGTTGTGCTCGGAAAGTGTTTTGGAAAAGTAATGTTCCGAGGTTCCGTCTTTTTTCGTCACGTAGAAAAAGAAGTCGTGCTTCGCTGGATTGACAACCGCCGCAAGCGATGCCCGACCCGGGTTTGCGATTGGTCCCGGCGGCAATCCAGAGTTCGTGTACGTATTGTACGGACTTTTTACCTTCAAGTCGTCATACGTCAGCCGATCGCGCTGCTTGCCCAGTATAAACTGCACGGTAGCGTCTGCCTGCAACGGCCATTTGTCCCGGATGCGGTTGAAATAAACACCCGCGACGAGCGGACGTTCTTTGTCCACGGTCACTTCCCGCTCGACAATGGACGCAAGGTTGACCACTTCGTCCATGGTCAGCCCACGCTGCTTGATCAGCTCGTTCCATTCCGGCTGCCATTCCTTGGCAAACTGAGCCAGCATGCGCGACACGACATCATGGGCCGTCGAATCTTTTTTCACTTCGTACGTCTCCGGGAAAAGGTATCCTTCGAGGCGGTGCTTCCGGTTTTTATCTTTCGGAATTTCCGCTACAAAAGCAAACTCGGGGAACTCCCCTTCATTCACTTCTTTCAGGAAGGCTGCTTTTTCCACAATTCCTTCCTTGTCCAGATGCTCGGCAATCTGCTCAATATTCCAGCCTTCCGGGATCGTAAAACGCTCGGCGTTGACGACCGTTTTTCCCTCGGCCATCGCCGTGAGCATATCGTCAATGGCTTGTCCTGTTGTAAACTGGTATTCTCCCGCTTTCAGCTGCGGTCCCACGCCTTTGTACTTCACGTAATACTGGAACAGATCGGCATTGCGGATAAGCCCTTGCTCTTCCAGCAGTCTGCCGATTTCCCGCGCGGAAGAACCGGTGGGGATCGTCACGTTTTTGGCCGCTTGCGGACCATCTACGGGTTGCAGCCCGTTGTACACGTACCACGCTGCCCCTCCTGCGGCCAACAAGCCAATGAGAAACAAGGCGACGAGCCACATGACAATTCGTCCGCCCCGTCTGCGCCGATACGTGACAGGTCTTTCCGATCTGAAATCAGACTTCGCTGACATTGGTTTCAAGCTAGAAATCCTCCCTTTAGGGTCTCTTCTCTCCATCCCGTCTATTATACAAGAGCTGACTTTCGCTGTCACTGTATACGATTTTTTGGCGAAAAGAGAAGAATTGGGAGGATTTCTGCTCAAGACCCGATTAGAACCAGCGGGCCGTCACTGTTTTTTTGCGGGTGTAGAACTGCACTCCATCCGTTCCGTTAGTGCCCAAATCGCCGTAAAACGACGCCTTGTTGCCTGCAAAAGAGAAAAACGCCATCGGAGCCGGGACATTCACATTCACACCGATCATTCCCGCGTCGATATTTTCACGGAAATGCCGCACATGCTCTCCCGATGTTGTGTAAAGCACCGCTCCATTGGCAAAATCCGATCGGTTCGCCAGCTCAATCGCTTCATCCAGGCTTTTGACACGAACAATGCTTAAAACGGGAGCGAAAATTTCGTCCTGCCAAATTTTCATCTCCGGCGTCACCCCGTCAAAAACGGTCGGCCCCAAATAGTAGCCGTCCGGCAGCTCCTGCATCACGCTTCTGCCGTCCAGCAGCAAACGCGCTCGCTGCGCCTCCCCGCTCTCAATGTATCCGAGCACACGCTGGCGATGGGCGTCCCGAATCAGCGGAGCGACGAACGCCTCCTCGTCTTGCGTATCTCCTGCTTTCAGCTCCTGCGCGGCTTCCAGCAGCTTTGCGGTAAATTCATCCGCGATGTCTTCCATGACACATACGACAGACGTCGCCATGCACCGCTCTCCCGCACTGCCGAAAGCGCCGTTGATGATTCCCTGCACAGTTTTCTCCATGTGGCAGTCTGCCATGACGACCGCGTGGTTTTTCGCTCCCGCCAGCGCTTGAACCCGCTTGCCATGAGCTGCTCCGGTTTTGTAGACATACTCGGCCACCGGCTGGGAACCGACGAACGAAACCGCTTTGACGAGCGGATGGACCAGCATGCCGTTCACGACGTTGTGGGCGCCGTGCACCATGTTCAGCACGCCTTTTGGCAATCCGGCCTCCATCATCAGCTCAACCAGTCTTTCCGCAAGCAGCGGCGTGCGCTCGGATGGTTTCAGCACAAACGTGTTGCCGCATGCAAGCGCCAGCGGAAACATCCAGAGCGGGATCATCATCGGAAAATTGAACGGGGTAATTCCTGCCACGACTCCGAGCGGATAGCGGTACATGACGCCCTCGATGCCTGTCGCGATTTCCGGCAGCGATTGTCCCATCATCAGTGTAGGAGTGGCTGTCGCAACCTCCAACGCCTCGATCCCGCGCTGTACCTCGCCACGGGAGTCTTTGATGTTTTTGCCGTTTTCTTGCGTAATAATGACAGCCAGCTCTTCCGCTTCCTGCACAAGCAGTTGATGATAGCGATACAAAATCCGCGTGCGATTGGGCACGGGCGTTTTGCGCCACCAGGAAAACGCTTCACTCGCTGCCTTCACAGCCTGATCGAGTTCTTCCCGGGAAGACAGCGGAACCTGGGCGATGACTTCGCCTGTGGCTGGATTGATGACGGCTTCCGATTTGCCGGAGCTGCTTTGCACCCACTCTCCGTTGATGAAGTTTTTTACCTCTTTGACTGCTGTAACCATGAACAACTCTCCTCTCTCGTGGCACTACGCCTGAATTTTCCGCTGTGCGGCTTGCACGTAGGAATACAGCGCCGCCATGTCCTGCTCGCCGAAGCCCGCTTGCTGCGACTTCTCGTACAGGCTGATCAGCTCGGCTGTGATCGGCAAATCCAGACCAGCCTGCTCGGCCATCTCCTGGGCGATTTTCAAGTCTTTCAGCAGCAAATTCAAGGAAAAGTGCGGCGCAAAGTCGTTGGTTGCGATAAAGCTTTTATAGTTGCGCTCGTAGATGCGACTCTGTCCGTAGCTGACATTCAATATCTCGAACAGCTGGTCGAGGTCGAGCCCCATTTGCGCCGCCAATGTTACGCCTTCACTGACCGCAGATGTATAAAACCCGATCAGCAAGTTGTTGATCAGTTTGACCGCCGTTCCGCTGTCGACTCTCGCCCCGACGTGAAAAATATTTTGACCGAGCGCAGCGAATATCGGCTGCATCTGGTCGAACAAGTTCTTTGGTCCGCCCACCATGATGGTCAACGTCCGATTTTTCGCCCCAATGACTCCGCCACTGACAGGAGCAGCCAAATAGCCGACTCCTTTCGCTTGGCAAGCCACTGCCAGCCGCTCATTCAGCCCAGGTGTCACGGTGCTCGTATCCACGAGAATCTGCCCTGCTCTCGCATGCTCCAGAATGCCGCCCGCTCCGGTGTAAACGCTCTCAACAATTCCAGGCGAGGGCAAGCTCGTCAAAACGACCTCTGTCTGTTTCACCACCTCTTCAATCGTCAGTCCCGCGACTCCGCCAGCGGCCGCAAACTCCTTTTCCACGTCTGGATTGACGTCGAAGCCATATACCGCATACCCGCTGCCAAGCAAGTTTTTGGACATAGGCATCCCCATATTGCCCAGACCAATCATTCCAATTGCAGGCAAACTCGACATGTTGAACTCCTCCTTTTTTTTCTAAAAGATGAGGGTTAGACGGATGCACTACGGCAGATGCCTCTGCCTGTTCCTGAGTCTAGCGGTCACTCCAATCAAAGGCGCTCTTTACTTCTCCTAATCGTAGGCACACCCCGCCCCTCCTAAGTTCAGGACGCTATTTGCCTCTTCCTAGGTCGCAGACACATCCGCCTCGCCAAGTCCAAGGCGCTTTCTCCCTCTCCTAAAATCGCAGGCACACCCCGCCTCCCTATGTCCCGGACGCTCTTTGCCTCTTCCTAGTTCGCAGACACATCCGCATCTCCAAACCCAAGGCGCTTTCTACCTCTCCTAAATCGCAGCCACATCCCGCCTCTCCCCCCTCCAGAAAGCAAACTCCGTGCCACGACGTTTTAACCGCTTCATCCTTGCTTTCTTTCGACCAACTGTCCAGAAAACACAAAAAGTGTCTAGACAATTACACCGAATCGTCTAGACACTTTTTGATCGCCGCCCCCGTTCTGCTACCTATCAGCTAATTTGATACTTGCTCAGCTTGTTGTAAAGCGTTGCCCGGGAAATGCCGAGCTTTTTGGCTGCTTTCGACTTGTTCCCTTTCACTTCATGCAGCGCTTCCAGAATGCGCTTCTTTTCAGCCAAAGCCTCCTCTTCTCCGCCTCCATCAGCCTGATTCAGTGGCGTCCAGGCTTGCCGATCACGCTGGGGCAAGACTGCTTCGGCAAAGCCTGTTCCCCCGAAAAAGGCCGCAGGCAGGTCACTCGTCCGTATGCGATGGTCCTCCGACAAGGTGACAAGGCGCTCAACCGTGTTGACCAGCTCGCGTATGTTCCCGGGCCAATCGTAGTTGATCAACAGCGACATGGCTTCTTTGTCGATGTCTTTTGGCGGCATGTTGTTTTTCTTGCTGAGCGCCTGCAACTGGGCTGCGATCAGCAAAGGAATGTCCGTTCTTCTTTGCGCCAATGGGGGAATGACAATTGGAATGACGTTCAGGCGGTAATACAAATCTTTGCGAAAAGTGCCCTCCCAGACCCTGTCCTCCAATGAATGATGCGTAGCCGCAACCAGCCGAAAGTCGACGGGAATGCTCTTGATTCCCCCGACGCGCTCCACCTCGCGCTCCTGCAAGACCCGCAAAATTTTCGCTTGCATGTGCAGCGGCATGTCGCCAATCTCGTCCAGAAAAAGCGTTCCTTTGTTTGCCAGCTCGAACTTGCCCGGCTTTCCGTCTTTTTTCGAGCCGGTAAAAGCGCCTTCCTCGTAGCCGAACAGCTCCGACTCCAGCAAATTTTCCGGGATGGAGGCACAGTTGACGATTACGAGCGGGCCATTTTGGAACGGGCTTAGCGAGTGAATCGCTTTGGCAAACAGCTCCTTGCCCACTCCGCTCTCCCCGTTCAGCAAAATCGTGGCAGACGTCTGGGCCGCTCGCCGCGCGACTTTTTTCGCCTCTGCGATCGCTTCGCTCTCCCCGATAATCTGGTCAAATGTCACTTTGTTGTTTTTCGGCCTAGGCGCCTCGATCACAATTCGGCTATCCCCGATTTTCTCGTGCAACACTTGCATGCGGTCAAAAATTTGGTACAGCTCCGACACCCCTTCAAAAATCAGCATGCCAACGGCGCCAATGACCCGGTTTTCTTTCCAGATCGGGATGCGGTGAACGACCATATCCTGCCCGAGCAGTCTGTGCGCCTGGTTTCTTTCCGGTATTCCGGTTTGCAGCACGACAGGCAAGCGCGTATTTTCGATCACCTCTTCCACGTAACGGCCGATGACATCTTCTTTTCGCACGCTGATAAATCGGCAGTACGCATCGTTCATCATGCGGATGTAGCCGTGCTCATCCACGATCGTAATGCCCTCGTACGCTGTATCGAAGCACACCTTGAACCATTCGATTGAATTTTCCAACTCCTGTATCCGTTTTTCGGCTTCCTTGTACTTTTCCCAAATCAGTTCGGAGCCGTACTCGATTAGGCCATCCATCTCGCTTTCTCCTCTCTGTTTGACTTCGGAAGCAAACAGCCTTGCCGATAAAAAAAGAGAGGGCATCTGCCCTCTCTCGTTGTTAAATCCCGTCTTTCTCCAAATCAGCAATCAATGTTTCGAAGGTAGCTTCTACTTGCTCCCACTCTTCGTCGTCTTCGATTGGCTGAAGCATGTCTGTACCGTCATAGCGCAGGAAGTGAACCTCGTACTCTTCTTCTTCCTCCTGATCGACTGGAACGAGCACCAGATAGCTGCGGTCTTCGATATCAAAAATATACATGATCCGAAAATCTCGCGGCTCCTCTGTTCCCTCTTCTGTCAGGGCAATCACGTCGCCTACTTCAAATTCTTCCATCATCTCTTCACTCACTTAGGGTCACCTCGATTTCGCGTCCAAAAATCCTTGCAGGATCAATGTGGCCGCCATTTTGTCAATTACTGTTTTGCGCTTTTGGCGACTGACGTCCGCAGAAATCAGCATACGCTCTGCTGCCATCGTCGTCAAACGCTCGTCCCACATGTGGACAGGAAGAGATGTCCGTTCCTCCAAAAGCTTGCCAAATGCCTGGCACATCTCGGCGCGCGGCCCGATTGTGCCATTCATGTTTTTCGGCAAGCCTACTACGAAAGCACCTACTTGATATTGCGCTACCAATTCCTGAATGCGGGCAAAGTCTTTTTCCTTGGACTGCCGCTTGATGGTCTCCACCCCTTGGGCGGTCCATCCCAGCTCATCGCTGACAGCAATTCCAATCGTCTTGTCGCCTACATCCAATCCCATCAATCGTGTCATGTTCAAGGTCTACTTGCGCTCGGACAAGTAAACGGTCACCAACTCTTCTATGATTTTGTCCCGTTCCAGTTTGCCAATCAGGCTGCGCGCGTTGTTGTGGCGAGGGATAAACGCCGGGTCGCCAGAAAGCAAGTAACCGACGATCTGGGTGATCGGGTTGTATCCTTTTTCTTGCAGGGCTTGGTAAACCTCTGTCAATGTTGCCTGCACTTCCGCCGCATTCGCTTCCTTGGGCACCGTAAACTTCATGGTATTATCCAACGAACTCACAATCAACACCTCGATTTCCTTCAAGACTTAAAGGTTGTATTGGCTTTTCGCTTCCATACTTTATTCGACCCGGATGGAACCTACTCCTTGTCGATTTTGCAAAAATTGTTGGCGGGATTTTCGTTATTTCGCTACTGCCTGGCTTTTGACAAGCTCCACTACCGCATCCAATGCTTCTTGTAGCTTGGAAGGATCTTTTCCGCCCGCTTGCGCCATGTCAGGACGACCGCCGCCACCACCGCCGCAACGAGTAGCCACTTCCTTGATAATTTTTCCGGCGTGAACGCCTTGATCCATCAGATCTTTGGTGACACCTGCTACCAGGTTGACCTTCTCGCCATCGACAGAGCCAAGCACGATGACAGCAGAGCCAAGCTTGTTCTTCAGCTCGTCTACCATGCCGCGCAGGTTGTCCATGTCAGAAGCGGATACGCGTGCAGCGAGCACGTTCATGCCGTCTACCTGCTTCAGCTGATCGGTCAGCGATGCCGCTTCGATGTTGCCCAGTTTCGCGCGCAACGATTCGTTTTCGCGCTGAACTTCTTTCAGCTGCTGCTGCAAGCCTTCCACGCGTGCAGGCGCTTCTGCCAGCACAGGTGCTTTCAGTGCGTGAGCCACTTCTTTGAGCGTCGTGAACTGCTGGTTCAGGAACTGGTAAGCCCCGCGTCCTGTCACGGCTTCAATCCGGCGCGTCCCTGCGCCGATGCCGCTTTCGCTGACCAGCTTGAACAGTCCGATTTCTGCTGTGTTGTTGACATGGCAGCCGCCGCAAAGCTCAAGGCTGTAGTCGCCCACTTTGACAACGCGCACGACATCGCCGTACTTCTCGCCGAACAACGCCATGGCGCCCATTGCTTTTGCTTCTGCCAAAGCTTTGTTGGAGATTTCGACAGTCAGGTTCTCCCACACTTTTTCATTGACGATTGCCTCGATGCGCTCAAGCTCTTCTGCTGTGATCGCACTGATGTGGGTGAAGTCAAAGCGCAGACGCTCCGGTGCTACCAGAGAACCTGCCTGGTTGACATGCGTGCCCAGTACGTCTTTCAGCGCTTGGTGCAGCAAGTGGGTAGCTGTATGGTTTTTCGTAATCGCCAGGCGTGCTTCGCGGTTTACTTCCGCGCGGACTGTATCGCCTTTGCGCAGCGTTCCTGCTTCGACGATGACCGAGTGCACGTTTTGGCCCATTGGACCTTTTTGCACATCTGTCACACGGGCTTTGACGGAGTCGGACACCAAGTATCCTTCGTCGTTGATCTGACCGCCGCTCTCTGCATAAAATGGCGTCTGGTCGAGAATCACTTGTACAGTCTGGCCTTCTTCCGCTTCTTCAGCCAATTGGTTGTCGAAAATGATCGCTTCGACTTTTCCTGTTGCTACCAATTCAGTATAACCAACAAACTGGCTTGTAACCGTCAATTCGGACAATGGACCGCCCTGGATTTGCATGCTGTCCACGTCTTGACGGGCAGCGCGGGCACGCTCGCGTTGTTCCTCCATCGCTTTATCGAAACCGTCGCGATCTACGCTCAAGCCTTGCTCGTTCGCGAAGTCTTCTGTCAAGTCAACCGGGAATCCGTACGTGTCGTACATTTTGAATACGTCTTGGCCGGACAGTTGCGTTTGACCGCTTTCCTTTGCTGCCTTCACCATGTCTGACAAAATAGCCAGGCCATCGTTCAACGTTTCGTGGAAGCGCTCTTCCTCGGCACGGATGACTTTTTCGATAAACGCGCGTTTTTCTACAACCTCTGGGTAGAACTCGCCCATCATCGTGCCGACTGTTTCTGTCAGGCTGTACAGGAACGGCTTTTCCACACCCAGCTTTTTGCCCATCCGCACAGCGCGGCGCAGCAGACGGCGGATGACGTAGCCGCGGCCTTCATTGGAAGGAAGCGCTCCATCCCCGATGGCAAACACGACCGTACGCGCGTGGTCAGCGATGACTTTCAACGCTACGTCAAGCTCAGGGCTCGTCTTGTATTTCACACCCGAAATCGCGCTTGTTTGCTCGATCAGCGGGAACAGCAGGTCTGTTTCAAAGTTGTTGTCGACACCTTGGATGATCGACGCCATCCGCTCCAGCCCCATGCCGGTATCAATGTTTTTCTTAGGCAGTGGCGTGTAGGTGCCATCCGGGTTGTGGTTGAACTGGGAGAACACCAGGTTCCACACTTCCAGATAACGCTCGTTCTCGCCGCCCGGGTACAGTTCCGGGTCGCTTGGATCGTTGCCAAACGCTTCGCCGCGATCGTAGAAAATCTCCGTGTTCGGGCCGCTCGGACCTTCGCCGATATCCCAGAAGTTGCCTTCCAGACGAACGATGCGCTCCTCGGGAACTCCGATTTTTTTGTTCCACAGCTCAAACGCTTCCTCGTCTTCCGGGTGGATTGTGACGGAAAGCAGCTCTGGATCGAAGCCGATCCATTTCGGGCTGGTCAAAAACTCCCACGCCCACTCGATCGCTTCTTCTTTAAAATACTCCCCGATGGAGAAGTTGCCCAGCATCTCGAAGAAGGTATGGTGGCGAGCCGTCCGGCCAACGTTTTCAATATCGTTGGTACGGATTGACTTTTGCGAATTGGTGATGCGCGGATTGTCCGGGATGATGCGTCCGTCAAAATACTTTTTGAGCGTCGCTACACCACTGTTGATCCACAGCAAGGAAGGATCGTCGATTGGCACCAGGGGAGCACTCGGCTCAATGCGATGTCCTTTTTCCACAAAAAAGTCAAGGAACATCTGGCGAATTTGATTGCCTGTCAGCTTCTTCATCTGCATTCTCCTCTATTCTGAAAATAAATAAAAAAGCTCCCATCCCCTCAGGGACGAGAACTGTTTTTCTCGCGGTACCACCCTGCTTACAGGCTCTCTTGCACGCCAAACGGCGCGACAGCCTGTCGCTTTATGGGCATCTAACGGTGCCAACCCGCCGGTTTTTGCCCGGTCTTAGGAGTAGCCTTCCGTTGCACTTCTTCTGAGCGCCCTCTCAACCGTGAAGCGCCCTCTCTGTAGAAGGTTTGCAGCGTACTCGTTCCCTCATTGATCAAGCCTGTACTCATCTGTTCGTATTATAAATTTTTTTCCTGACCCATGTCAACTTTCATGCATCATCACAGCGATTCGGCTGATGACAACTTTGCAAACGGCGAGTACGGGCACAGCCACGATCAGCCCGATAATCCCTCCGATCGTCTCCCCGACAAGCAAGGCCACGATAATCGTCAGCGGATGCAACTGCAAGGAGCGCCCCACGATGTTCGGCGACAGGATGTTGCCTTCCAGCACTTGAATGACGAGATTGACGGCGATCACGAACAACAGCATTTTGGTCGAAATCGTCAGCGCGACGACAATCGCAGGCGCCGCCCCGATCAATGGCCCGATGTAAGGAATGATGTTCGTCAAACATACCACAGCGGCGAGCACGAACGGATACGGCATGCCGATCAGCCAGTAGCCGAGATAAGCCAGCACCCCGACGACCAACGCAACGATCATCTGGCCGTGTATGTAATTCCCGAGCGATTCATTAATGTCCCGCAGGACGACCAACACTTGTTTGCGGTACGGCTTCGGAACGATGGACATGCCTGTTTCGTGCAGTTCCTTCATGTCTTTTAAAAAATAGAAGGCAATAAACGGGACGATCGCAAAGGCAAACAGCTTGCCCAGCGACTGGCGGGCATTGTTGACAAGCTTCGTTACAGAGTGGGACATCCCTTCCTGCGACTGGATAATTACCCGATCCACCCCGTGGGAGATACTGTCTGGCAAAAAGTATTTGTGCGCCTCCCATTCGCTCATCCACGTGTAGTACCAGTCCATCAGCCGCGGCAAGTCATCGGACAGCTCCACGAGTTGATTGGTAAAGACGGGAATCGCGTTGATGACCGCAATCGTAATCACCAGTACAAAGGAAGCGTAAATCAGCAGAACGGCCATCAGCCGCGGGACTCTGCGCTTTTCCAGCAGCTGCACGACCGGATGAAGCAAATACGCAATGACCAGACCCAATATAATGGGAATCAGCACTTCCTCCAAAAGGGCGAACAACTGCCCGAGGACCGAACGGAGCATCCACAGCAGATTGCCGATGACGAGCAGCGCAATCAACCAGAGAGCAGCCGCAAAAAGGCGGCTACGCCGCAATTCATCCACGAAGGACACCTCCTCTCCATTTCCATTAGGGTGTGTTCTTCGTACAAAATTCATGTAACCTATTGACACCTTCCAAGCATCGATAGTAGTATGGAGTTACAAGAGGATATCTCCAAAGGGGAGTAGCTTTTTCGCAACATAGTCGTCATTACGGGAGAAATCCCCGGCTATGTTGGCAACATTTTTCTAATGTTGTAAGCAAGACCTTTGCCTAACAGGTAAAAGGTCTTTTTCTGTTTTCAAACGACCTTTGCCTGTCCAGGGAAAGGTCGTTTTCTTTTGTGCCCCTTTACATACAATATGGGAGGTATCTAGAAAACGGCCCGGTGGATGACTCATTTTTCCAAACAGGAAGAGGAGGAGGAATTGAACATGGAACTATTGTTACAACCTGAATTTTGGTCGGCGCTGCTTGCGATCATCGTCATCGACCTAGTCTTGGCCGGAGACAACGCGATTGTCATCGGGATGGCTGCGCGCAACCTTCCAGCCCATCAGCAGAAAAAAGCGATCATCTGGGGAACGGTGGGCGCGATTATTATCCGGGCTTTGGCAACACTCGCAGTAGTGTGGCTGCTGAAAATTCCGGGCTTGCTGCTCGTAGGTGGCTTGATTCTGTTGTGGATCGCCCTCAAACTGCTCGTCTCCGATGACGGTCACGAGAATATGAAGGCAAGCGGAAGTCTTGGCGCAGCGATCTGGACGATTATCGTGGCGGATACCGTAATGGGTCTGGACAACGTTATCGCTGTTGCCGGTGCCGCACATGGCGACTTTCTTCTGGTGATCATCGGACTGATCATTAGCGTTCCGATCATGGTCTGGGGAAGCACGATGATTTTGAAATTCATGGAGCGTTTCCCTGTCGTGATTTACGTCGGTGCGGGCGTCCTCGCTTACACGGCTGCAAGCATGGTAACGAGCGAGAAGTTTTTGGCCCCGTTCTTTACCGCTTATCCGTGGGTCAAATGGGTGTTCATCGTTGCCGCTGTCGTCGGCGTCCTGCTGATTGGACGCATGAAAAGCCAGCAGCAAAAACGACTCGCCGAGCAAAACTGACAAATAAACGTAGGCTCCGTCGCCATTCGTGCGACGGAGCTTTTTTCTGCACAAAAAAAAGCACCCGAACTCATACTATGTTCAGGTGCTTATGAACGTTCCTGTGAGCGTCATCCCCCGTTAACGGGTTACGGCGCGCATCAGCTTGCGCCCTGTCTTCAGCATGCGCGTCACATCACGCATGGAAAACGGCAGCTGATTCCAATTCAGTGAAAACCGACTGCGGCGGCGCGGAGCCATCAAATAGCCAATGACAGCCACAATTCCGCTTGTGGCAAGGACGCGCAAAAGGCTTCGTGTAAACAAGCGTGCCACCTCCAGTTGTTTTTCCTGCGTAAGCAGTTGCTACATGTTCAGTTGAGCAGAGACAGTTTGATCTTCAATAAACAGATCGTTGAGCGAATGCAAAGAACCGTCTTCTTCCACCTGGTAGACAGAAGCAATCTGCTCGTTGGAAACGCTCATTTCTATAAAGCAATTCCAGCAGTAGTATTGATTGGTTCCAATCTTCCCTACGTCTTTGGAACTGCAGTTCGGGCAAATGACACGCATCACGCTTTTCCTCCCTTATCACGCCTGGATACGAACAAAGTCCGGCACGATCAGGTTTTCTTCCCCGATGATGACGGAAGCTGGGGCAGACAAACGCTTGCGACCTTCTGTCACGTCCGCAAACCAGCCATTGGACAGTTCGTACCCTACAAGTTTCTCCCAGTTCGCTGAAAAGTAAACATCTTCCAGCCTGCCAAGGAGTTCTCCGGAAGCGGTAATGACCGCTTTTCCTTTTAGCTTTGATTTTCCCGTCACGATGCCGACAGGCTCAAATCCGGCGAGATGAGGCAAGGGCGTGACTGCGTTTTTACCCGATACGGTAAGGCAGGATTCCCCTACCGCATGAATCTGTTCGGTAGGAATGTAGGTGCCAGAATGGAACCAACCCTGTTCGCTCAGCAAGACTCCTCGTACATGCCAAGTGGAGTCGCAAAGAATGTCACGAACGGTGCCGAGCGTCTCTCCCGTCTGGAGGCAAACTACTGGCAAACCGACTGCATCCATTGCCTTGCGCATGTGGGACATCCCCCTTCCGCTCCTTTAGTATCGGGCGAAACGGACATGTCCATTCGGCGCAAATGGTTCCAGCTTTCAATCCTGCTTGAGCCGTTCTTCCAAAAAGCTGTACCTCACGCCTTCCTCGTCCGTTTCCACGGCTGCGCGAAAAGCATCTGGCTCCCCGCACATAATGAGGAAAGACTTGCTCCGGGTAATGCCCGTATAAACGAGCTTGCGCCGCAGCATCCGGTAATAGCTTCTGACAAACGGCATGACTACGATCGGAAATTCGCTCCCCTGTGATTTGTGTACGGAACAGCAGTAGGCAAGCGTCAACTGATGGTAATCGGAACGCTTGTACACCACTTCCCGATTGTCGAAGGCAGCGACCAGCATTTCCTGGTTTTCTGCGTTCTCATTCGGGAAAAAAATCGCAACAATTTCACCCATATCGCCGTTGAACACCTGTTCCTCAGCATTATTCACCAGTTGCAGGACTTTGTCGCCAGTGCGAAACGTCGTGTCCCCGAAGGTCACTTCCCGTTTTTGCGGCGTCTTTGGATTAAACAGCTCCTGCAACTCTTCATTCAGCCGGTTCACCCCGGCATTTCCTTTATAAATAGGTGCCAAAACCTGTACATCTTTTGCCGTATATCCTTTTTTTACGGCTCCGGAGCAAATTTGTTTCACTGCTTCCGGAACTTCTTGTGGCGAACTTGTGAAAAATCGCCGATCCGGTGTCGTATCGAGCAAATCTGCCGGAACGTTGCCTTTGCGCACATCGTGGGCGAGCCGGATAATCGTCGACTCCTCCGCCTGCCGATAAATCTCCGTAAGCTGGGCCAGCGGCAACAAGCCGGAGCGGATCATATCGAGCAGGACGTTTCCCGGGCCGACGGACGGCAGCTGGTCGGGATCGCCGACCATAATAATTTGCATCTCATCCGGTACGGCACGGAACAACTGGTTCGCCAGCCAAATATCGACCATCGACATTTCGTCCACAATCAACAGCCTGCCGCGAATCGGATGCTCGGCGTCGTGCTCGAAGCTCTCCCCTTTGTAGCCGAGCAGGCGATGAATCGTCATGGCTGGCAAGCCAGTCGTCTCCGTCATCCGCTTGGCAGCCCGTCCGGTTGGCGCAACGAGCAAGATCGGAAAAGGATTTTCTTCGTTGTATTTTTTCAGGTCGAGTGACAGGCCGTGCAGCTGCGAAAAGACGCGGCAAATCCCGCGAATTACCGTTGTTTTCCCCGTTCCCGGTCCACCCGTCAAAAGCATCAGCCCGGATGTAATCGCCTGCTCGATCGCGTCTCGCTGCGTCTGGGCGTACGTGATGCCCAGTTCATCCTCTACGGCTCCCAGCGCACGGTAAAATTCAGAGGTAGGAAACGAGCCGAATGAGTCCCGCTGCGCGAAATGACGCAGCCTTTTTGCCAACCCAAGCTCGGCAAAAAACAAGGAGGGCAAGTACACGCGCTCGTCTTCCCAGGCAATTTTGCTCGCGACAAACATGTCCTCGACCGCACGGGTAATGTCTTCTGCGACAAACAGATGTCCGCCGCATTCCAAAAGCAGTGCCAATGTTCTTTCGCAAAGCTCTTCGATCGGCAAATAAACATGGCCTTCCGAATAAGACGCTTCCTGGAGCACAAACAGCGCCGCTGCCTTGACGCGCTCTTCCGAAGATGCGGCTATCCCGGTAGCACGCGCAATATCGTCCGCCCGCTTGAAGCCGATCCCGACGATATCTTCGATCAGCCGGTACGGTTCTTCCTTGAGCACGGTCATCGTCTCCAGCTTGTATGTCTGGTAAATTCGCAACGCCATGTTCACGCCAATTCCGAAGTCGTACAAAAATACCATCGCGCTTTCCAGCGAACGATGTTCCAGCACAGACTCGTAAATGATTTTGGCGCGCGATTCGGAAATCCCTTGAATTTCTGCGAGCCGCTCCGGATAATCGGCGATAATCGCCAAGGCATCTACGCCGAGATGTTCCACGATTCGTTTGGCCATTTTTTTCCCGATGCCCTGAAACAGTCCACTGGCCAAATACCGCTCCACGCCCGACAATGTCTTCGGCGTCTCTCGCTCGTATCGCTTCGCCACGTACTGCTGCCCGAAGCGAGCATGCGTTTTCCACTCGCCGTAGAAGGTGTATAGCTCATCCGGATGAGGACGAGGGAAGTTGCCGACAATAATGACTTCTGATTCTTTGATCGCTTCAGTAGTCTCCTCTATCTTTAGACGAATAACTCCGTACCATGTTTCTTCATTGTAAAAAATTTCTTGTGAAATAAATCCGCGAATATAGTTTTCCGCAAACAGGGAGATTGATTGTTGTTCTTCCATCTCACCTTCTCCTCTCTTGCTTGCTCCAAGCACGTTCAAAGTGGCACGAACAGAAAAATCCACTTTAACAGGGAAAGTGGATTTTTCTCGCAGTCATACGTTTTAAATTGTAAAGCGTTTTACTTGGTCTGACAACTGTTCAGCCATTTGCGCCAATGTTTCCGCAGCCGCCGTCATCTCTTGCGTCGTCGCGGTCTGTTGCTCGGACGCTGCCGCTACCTCTTGCGTATCTCGTGCCGCCGTGTCAGCCAACTCCGCAATTTTATCCGAGTGCGCAACCAGTTTGACCGTATCGCGATGAATCCCTTGGGCCGCCTCGTTCATCCGGTACACTTGCTGACTGACATCCTGGACGGCCACCAAAATTTGCTGGAAGCTTTCTCCGGCGATGGCTACTCCGCCTCTGCCTTCCTGGACGGCTTCGGTTGTCGTTCCCATCGCCTGCACCGCATCCAAAATATCGGTATGAATCGCATGGATCAGCGAAGCAATTTCTTCTGCCGCATGTCCTGACTGTTCTGCCAGCTTGCGCACCTCTTGCGCAACGACTGCAAAGCTTTTTCCTTGTTCACCTGCGCGGGCAGCTTCAATCGCTGCATTCAGCGCAAGCAGATTGGTTTGATCAGAAATTTGCCGGATGATCGTAATAATTCCAATAATTTTTTCCGATTGCATTCCCAGTTCCCGGATGACTTGCTCTGTATTTCTCGCATGATTTGTGATCTGATCCATTTCCTGAACAAGTTCTTTCAGCTTGCCTTCGCCATCTTGCGCCAAAAGGAACGCCTGCGTCGCATCCGCATTGACCCGCTCCGTGGAAGAGGCGATTTCCTGGATATCGCCACCGATGTGCGACAAAGATCGAGTGGTATCCGATACGGTCTGTTTCTGCTGCTCCGAGCCCATGGCGATCTCGGTTGAAGCAAGCGAGATTTGCTCGGCAGCCCTGGCACTCTCTGCTGCACTCGCTGTCAACTCCTCGGATGCCGCCGCAACCTGCTGGGAGACACGCTGCACTTCACTCAGCATTTTACAAAACACTTCCATCATCTCGTTGTACATGGCTGACAGCTCGCCAAGCTCGTCCCCCGAACGGATTTGCGCACGCTTGGTCAAATCTCCCGTCTCGGCCATTTTCATCGCTGCGACCAGCTCTTTCAGCGGACGAACCAGCCTGCTGACGATAAAAATTCCGGTAGCCAGAGCCACGATTGCACTAATCAGGTTCAAAAGGAACATCATCGGACGGCTGCTCTCGATCGTCGCCAGCAAATCGTTCTGGTAGCTGCCAATCGCGAGAATCCAGCCGTTCGGCAACTCTTCGTACACGGTCAACTTCGTGGCTCCCTGGAACTCATACTCCAGCCAGCCGCTCTTTTTCGCCAGCATCTCTTGCATGAACGCTTCGCCCGCGAGCGATTTGTTTTGCACGTTCGGGTCCGGGTGGAAGATCGGGACTCCGCTGGCATCCGCGATATAGGCATAGCCAACCATGCCATTCGGCTTATAGTAGCTCTCTGCCACCTCGCGAATGATCTCGTCAATTTTTTGTCTATTGCTGTCGCTGATCGTTGTGTCCTGGGTGTAGGGAACCAGCTCCCGGGCCTTCATTTGGGTTATGTATTGCAAATCGGAAACGGTCAGTCTGTAAACCGCATTCCGTGCGTTTTCAAACTGGATGTACCCGACTACCATCAATGGAAGCATGGTCAGGAAGAGAATGGTAAGCACCAGTTTGTAGCGAATCGAGATACGTCTGGCAATCATGAATAATTCCTCTCCTTTTGCTGGACGAAAGCGCTTTCGTTCTTCCGGCCTGGTTCTACGGAATCATTCTAACATTGTTATCCACTATTAACCACAATTGCCACACAATTAGAAAATTTGGAGCGAAAAACAAAAGCAGATTGCTTTTTTTGCTTGCAATCTGCACCGAACTGTTATCTGATTTTTTCCCTTTTATTCCCTCATTTTCCATGTGTGCTGTGGTACGTTGCGCCGTCAGCTCACTGTTGTCGACGACGTAGGAGCATAGCTGACAATTTCCAGTACAATGACGGTACTGAGTGCGATCGTTTGCCCCGACGGCACGGTAATGTCCAGCTTCCCTACTCCCGATCCACCCGGAGTATAAGTGGTAAGCCCGCCCATTTGCATGATCCCGTTAATGTAGACGTTATAGTAGCTATTGTTTGCCGGAAGGGTCGGGAGAGAGGTAGCCGTTGTACCCGCATCCGTTTGAAAGTCCCCTACATTTATGGTCAACGTCGCCGGTCCGACGACAAGAGCCAATGTTCTGCGAAAAAAGCGCGTCACGGTCGGAACCGCATTCGTTGTCGTCGTAGCTGTGACCACGATCTTCAGTATCTCAAGCGCCATCATCCGTCCTCCTTTTTCGTTGCTACTCTATTTTATTGAGCAAGCTGCGAAGAAGTGTTGGACAAGTGACGTAATCATCCGCCTTATTTTCCGTCGCGAACGCTAGGATGCGGCAATGGCAATGAATTGCAGGACGATGCTCACATCTTTGCCTGGAGGCTCTTTTGTCAGCAGCCGCAGTCTGCCTTTGGCTACTTCATAGAGGACAGGAGGCTGGATCATCCCGTTGATAAACAAGTTCACCAACGAAACGCAGGCAGGATCAAGAATCCCGCTGGTCGTGTACGGCAACCAGGCGTCCTCGTCGGTGTAGACCCGCTTTGTCCCATCCGCGATCGCACAAAAGTAATGACAGTCCGCTTTCAGATGCGTTTGCTTTTGCTGCCTTTCTTGCTTTTCCAGCTCTGGCTCCGCACAAAGTCTGGTCGCCTTCTCTGCTTCGATTTTTTTCGCTTTTGCCTCAGATGCTTTGTCCGTGAACATACTCTCACCTTTTTCAACCGACGTCAGTAGTAGCGTATGTTTGCGAAAAGCCGTTGGAATCCGGCAGGCAACCATTTTTTGGACAGGAAAAAACCGCTCAGGGACATAACCCAAGCGGTTCGTTTGTCGTTGAAGGCTATTTGCTTCGGGCGAGACGGCTCACGATTTGCGCCACAGCCTGCGCTGCCTGTTTTGCTTCTTCTACCGTGTTGGTAATGCCAAAGCTGAAGCGGATGGCGGATCGGGCAATCTCATCGGCAAGCTTCATCGCCACGAGTACATGCGACAGTTCCAACGACCCGGACGTGCAGGCAGAGCCACTCGCAGCTGCGATGCCAACCAAGTCGAGGTTCATCAGCATCGTCTCGGTGTGAACGCCAGGGAAGCTGACATTCAAAATATGCGGGAGCACATGCTCGGGATGACCGTTTACATGGTAAGCGATGTTCGCCTCTTGCCAAACCGCGAGCATGACTGCCTTCATCTGCTCGTATTTGGCTACCCGGTCCGCCCTCTCCTCTGCGGCAACCTTCGTCGCTTCTGCAAAGCCGACGATTCCCGCCAAATTCTCCGTTCCCGCCCGGCGCTTGCGCTCTTGGGAGCCGCCGTGCAAAATCGGAGACACCGGAATCTTGCGTCCGAGGTACAGGGCGCCAACGCCTTTTGGCCCGTTGATTTTATGCGCGGACACGGACAGCATGTCCACAGGCAACTCGCTCACTTGAAACGGCAGCACGCCAAATGCCTGAACGGCGTCTGTATGAAAAATAATGCCTTTTTCCCGGAGGAAGTTCCCGATCTCTACGATGGGTTGAATCGTTCCCACTTCGTTGTTGCCGTACATGATCGACACAAGCACCGTATCGGGACGAACAGCCTGCTGCAAGTCTTCCATGCGGACAGAGCCTGTCTCATCTACGGGCAAATACGTGACGTCAAACCCTGCCTGCTCCAAATACTCGCAAGCGTGCAGGACGGCATGATGCTCGATTTGCGTCGTAATGACATGGCGGCCGCGTTCGCGCTGGGCCATCGCCCCGCCGATAATCGCCATATTGTCCGCTTCCGTGCCGCCGCTCGTAAAAATGAGCGATTGCGCTTCGGCACCCATGAAGCTGGCAATCGCATCCCGCGCTTGCTCCAATGCTTTGCGCGCCTCGCGACCGGCACCGTGGACACTGGACGGGTTGCCGAATACTTGCGTCAAATACGGAGTCATCGCTTCCAGCACTCGCGGATGTACCGGAGTCGTGGCAGCGTGGTCAAAATACAACATGTCAGACACTGTGTCACCTTCTACTAGCTTGGTAGCTGTTGCTTAAATGTAAAACATATAGTTATCGGAATGCCCGTCGTCTTCGAAGCTGATCAAATCCTGAAGCGAAGTCGCGTCCAGCACCGCAGAGATGCTGTCGCGAATGCGCAGCCACAGATGGCGTTTGGCCGGATCTTCTTCTTCTGCAAACTCGACCGGACTGATCGGTCCTTCCAGTACGCGGATGACGTCGCCTGCGGATATTTCGTCCGGCTGTTTCGCCAGCACGTAGCCGCCGTAAGCTCCGCGAATACTTTTCACCAATCCTGCGTTGCGCAAAGGCGCGATCAACTGCTCCAAATAATGCTCGGACAGGTCGTGCTTCTGGGCAATGCTGCGCAAGGAAGTCGGCCCTTCCCCAACACGGTTGGCCAGTTCCATCATGATCGTCAGTCCGTAGCGTCCTTTCGTAGAAATCTTCACGTAGCAACTCTCCTCTTATTCTTGGGTTTACCCACTCCCTTAGCTTACATGACTTGAGCGTCCTGGGACACACTAGCATCTTAGGGGGTGAAAGCAAAATGGCGACAAACAAACGCTCAGAACGAGGACGCAACCACCCGTCCGACACGTTGTACGAACAGCCTGCGGGCACCATTGCCCACAAAGCCCGCTACGGGGCGAGCGAACAGAGCAAACAGCCGAACGAAAACGGTGACTTGCCGAACAAACCCGGCGGAGACGTCCGCACCTAACTTCACCCTCCCCCTTTATTCGGGGGAGTTTTTCTTCGGCAATCCACGGTTATCCAGCTTTTGTCTCTCTTCCTGAAAACGCCGGATATGACGCTCGTAGCCAAAGTCCTTTGGCTGGTAAAACGAATAATGTACACCGTCAGGCAGATACTGTTGGGGCACATAACCGTACGGATAGTCGTGCGGATACAGATATCCCTGACCGTGTCCCAGCTTGGCTGCGCCCTTGTAAGCCGAGTCTCGCAAGTGGATAGGAACCTGCTTGTGGCCGTCGGTGCGAATCCGGTCCAGCGCAGAGTTGATCCCGTTGTATGCGGCATTGCTTTTCGGAGCTGTAGCCAAATACGTCGTCGCTTGCGCCAGCGGGATTCGTCCTTCAGGCATCCCCACCAATTCTACCGCTTGGAAGCAGGCTACCGCAACCGAGATCGCCTGCGGATCGGCAT
The DNA here is from genome assembly GCF_013284375.2 of Brevibacillus sp. HD3.3A. NCBI lineage: Bacteria > Bacillati > Bacillota > Bacilli > Caryophanales > Paenibacillaceae > Brevibacillus > Brevibacillus sp. HD3.3A. The sequence goes on along the minus strand of NZ_CP085874.1, from coordinate 2,037,276 downwards.
TTCCAATATCCTCGGAAGCCGAGATGACCAGTCGGCGCGAAATAAACCGCGGGTCTTCTCCGGCATCGATCATCCTCGCCAACCAGTACAGCGCAGCATCGGGATCGGAACCGCGTATCGACTTGATAAAAGCGGAAATCGTGTCGTAGTGGTTGTCGCCGCTTTTGTCATAGCGCACGGCGCGGCGCTGGATCGACTCGACCGCTACATCGAGCGTTACGGTCACTCTCCCGTCCGCTCCGGGCGGCGTCGTCATCACAGCCAGCTCCAAGGCGTTCAGCAAACGTCTGGCGTCTCCTTCTGCGTACTGGATCAAATGCTCCGCCGCTTCCTTCGTCACGTTGACGGACAGTTCCGCCAATCCGTTCTCTTCATCTGCGAGCGCGCGATCCATGACCTGCTGCAATTCCTCGTGCGAAAGCGACTGGAGCGAAAACACTTGCGAACGCGACAACAGCGCCGGATTGACCTCGAAAAAAGGATTCTCCGTCGTCGCCCCGATCAAAATGATCGTTCCTTCCTCTACATAAGGAAGCAGCGCATCTTGCTGGGACTTGTTGAAGCGATGAATCTCATCGACGAACAAAGTCGTGCGCTGGTTGTCCATCACGAGTCTTTCCTTGGCCGCCTCAACGACTTTGCGAATGTCCGCCACTCCTGCCGTTACGGCGTTCAACTCGGAAAAATGCGTGCGGGTCGTCCGGGCAATCACTTTTGCCAAGGTTGTTTTTCCCGTCCCGGGCGGCCCGTAAAAAATGAGCGACGATACTTGATCGGCTTCAATCGCCCGGCGCAGGAGCTTGCCTGGCGCGAGAATGTGGGATTGGCCGATCACTTCCTGGATCGTCTTTGGACGCATGCGTGCAGCGAGCGGCTTTTGCTTGCTGCCGCCCTCTTCTTCATAAGCAAACGAAAACAGATCGTTCATGCTACCCTATCCTTTTATCGGCTGCCAGTCCAGCAAGTCACGCACGACGACGCTGGCCAAAATCAGGCCCGCTACGGACGGAACAAACGCGTTGCTCGCTGGAGGCTGCCGCACTTTGCTAATCGGTGAATCCGGGTTGGAAACGATTTTCTCACGCACATCCGTGCGCACGTTTACAGGAATCTCTCTTGAATAGACGACCTTGACGCCTTTGTAGATGCCTTTTTTGCGCAGCTCGCGGCGAATGACCTTGGCGATCGGATCGTAGCTCGTCTGGGAAATATCCGCTACTTCAAACCGGGTCGGGTCCATTTTGTTGGCAGCGCCCATGCTGGAGATAACCGGGATGTTGCGGCGTTTGGCTTCCTGGATCAGATGCAGCTTGGCAGACATCGTATCCATGGCGTCTACGATATAGTCGAGTTCATGGGCAAACAACTGCTCATATGTCTCCTCGTTGTAAAACATGTTGAGCGTCACGACTTCGCACTCGGGATTGATCGAAGCGATGCGCTCCTTCATCAGTTCTGCCTTTTTTTGTCCAATCGTGTTCAGTGTCGCATGAATTTGCCGATTAATGTTCGTGATGTCAACGGCGTCCTTGTCCACCAGCACAAGCTTGCCTACACCTGTACGCGCCAGCGCTTCCACTGTAAAGGAACCGACACCGCCGACTCCGAGAACCGCGACGCAGCTATTTTTCATTTTTTCCAAACCTTCGGGACCGAAGGCCAATTCGCAACGGGAAAATTGATGAAGCATCGTTCGTTTCACCTTTCATTCGCAAGTAAGATAATTGTCAATCGGAAAAGTAGGAATCACAAAGAAAAAAGGAGCCCCATTATGCCGTGTAGCTCCTTAGTTTTGAACCTGCTAATCGCAGGTGGGTGTCTTGCCCAACTGTTACAGACGTCCACTCGACGGAGGCATGCCTTTACAATTGCGGACGAAAAACTCCCTGAACAAACTTTGTGGCTCAAAACTATCGGATGTCACGAACATCGCAGGGCTTTGTAGATAGTATTACCAATGTATCAAACAGCAATGCAGTTGCGCAAGTCGATTACGCTTCTACCTTTTCTTCTTCTGTCACGATTGTTGCAATCGACAGCTCTTGCAGTTGTTTCGGAGCTACTACATCCGGCGCGTTGACCATCAGGTCGCTCGCACTTGCCGTTTTCGGGAACGCGATCACTTCACGCAGGTTGGTACGGCCAGCCAGGAGCATGATCAGACGGTCCAGACCGAGGGCGATTCCGCCGTGTGGAGGTGTACCGTACTCGAATGCATCGAGGAGGAAGCCGAATTGCTCATGCGCTTCTTCCAGTGTGAAGCCGAGCGCCTTGAACATTTTTTCTTGCACGTCGCGTTTGAAAATCCGCATGGAACCGCCGCCCAGCTCGTAGCCGTTGAGCACCATGTCGTACGCTTGCGCACGGATTTGGCCCGGATCGGTGTCGAACAGGTGCAGGTCTTCGTCTTTTGGACGAGTGAACGGATGGTGCAGGGCCACGTAACGTTTGGCATCCTCATCCCACTCTACCAGCGGGAAGTCTACAACCCAGAGGAATGCGAACTTGCTGTGGTCGATCAGGCCAAGCTCCGCGCCCAGCTTGGAGCGCAGTGCTCCCAATGCGTCTGCAACCACTTTCGGCTTGTCGGCTACGAACAGAAGCAGGTCGCCTTCTTCTGCTTGGAGACGCTTTTTCAGCTCGGTAATTTCTTCTTCTTTAAAGAACTTGGCAATCGGTCCTTTTACTTCGCCATCTTTGAAGCCCATCCAAGCCAAGCCTTTTGCTCCGTAGCGGGAAGCGAATTTGCCCAGATCGTCTGCTTCTTTGCGGGAGTAGTGACCGCAGCCTTTTGCATTGATCCCTTTTACTTGACCGCCGCCAGATACGACAGAAGCGAACACTTTAAAGTCGCTGTTGACTACGAGGTCGGATACATCTGTCAGCTCCATGCCGAAGCGCACGTCCGGTTTGTCAGAGCCGTAGCGTCCCATCGCTTCCGCGTAAGTCAGACGAGGGAATGGCGTCACGACATCCACGCCGATCGTTTGCTTGAACACGTGAGCGACCATTTTTTCCATCATCGGCAAAATTTCGTCCATCGATAAGAACGACGTCTCGATGTCCACCTGGGTAAACTCAGGCTGGCGGTCAGCGCGCAAGTCTTCGTCGCGGAAGCAGCGGGCGATCTGGTAGTAGCGCTCCAGACCGGACACCATCAAAAGCTGCTTGAACAGCTGAGGGGATTGCGGCAGGGCGTAAAACTCGCCTGGATGCACACGGGACGGCACGAGGTAATCGCGGGCGCCCTCTGGCGTGCTCTTGTTCAAAATCGGTGTCTCTACTTCCAGGAAGCCGTTCTCGTCCAGGAAGTCGCGGAATGCTTTCGCCGCTTTGCTGCGCAGGAATAGGGAACGTTGCATTTCCGGACGGCGCAGGTCGAGGTAGCGGTATTTCAGGCGAACTTGCTCATCTACTTCGATGTCGTCTTCGATTTGGAACGGAGGCGTTTTCGCGTCGTTCAAGATTTGAATGTCGGAAATATGAACTTCGACTTCGCCTGTTTTCAGCTTCGGATTGATTGCTTCAGGCGCGCGGTTGACTACTGTTCCTTTTACGACCAGAACGTACTCGCTGCGCACTTTGTCAGCCGCTTCCCAAGCCGCTTTGTTGTGCTCCGGGTTGAATACGATCTGCACGATTCCCGTACGGTCGCGGAAGTCGATGAAAATAACTCCGCCGAGGTCTCGGCGCTTTTGTACCCAGCCGTTCAATACGATTTCCTGTCCTACGTGTGCAGTTGTCACTTCACCGCAGTGTACGGTGCGATATTGCCAAGACATGATGATTTCCCCCACTTTTGCTTTGTTTTGTTAGTTGTTGCCTTGTACTTTTGCGGCAAGCGCAGCTACGAAATCAGCCTGTTTCAGTTCCTGCTGTTCGCCTGTTGCCATTTCTTTCAGAACGACGGTACCGTTTGCCAGCTCGGATTCTCCGATGATGGCCGTAAAGCGGGCCGAGAGGCGATCAGCCTGTTTCAGCTGCGCTTTCATTTTCCGGTCGAGGTAGTCCAGTTCGGCAGCCACGCCTGCTTGACGCAGTTGGTCGACGAGAATAAAGGCGCCTTGTTTGGCTTCCGGTGTCTGTACGACGACGAAGCAGTCAATACCGCCGCTAATCGGCAGCTGCACCCCTTGTTTCTCCAGAGCGAGCAGCAAGCGCTCGATGCTCAGTGCGAAACCGATGCCTGGCATATCGTCGCCGCCCAGCTCTGCAACCAGACCGTTGTAGCGTCCGCCGCCGCAAAGCGTTTCCACCGCGCCGATTTCCGCCATTTTGATCTCGAAAGCCGTCAGCGTGTAGTAGTCCAATCCACGAACCAGACGCGGATTGACATGGTACGGAATGTCGAGAGCAGTCAGGTAGCCTTTCACTGCTTCGAAGTGAGCTGCCGATGCTTCGCTCAAGTAATCCAGAATGGAAGGTGCGTCTTTGGTCAATGTTTTGCATTTTTCGTTTTTGCAATCGAGCACGCGCAGCGGATTGCGATCAATCCGGGATTGGCAATCCTCGCACAGCTCGGAGCGTACGCCGTTCAGATGCGCCAGCAAATGCTCGCGGTGGCGAGCGCGGTCTTCTACGGTGCCGACGCTGTTCAGCTCGACAGACAGCCCTGTCAGGCCAAGCTCCTGATACAGGCGAATGGCGAGGCCGATCACTTCTGCATCAATCGCCGGGTCGCTCGAACCGATCGCTTCTGCCCCGAATTGAACGAATTGGCGGTAGCGTCCTGCTTGCGGGCGCTCGTGGCGGAACATCGGCCCCAGATAGTACAGCTTGGTAGGCTGGTTGGGCGATCCGTACAGCTTGTTTTCCACGTAAGAGCGTACGACGCCAGCCGTCCCTTCCGGACGCAGCGTGAGCGCGTCGTTGCTGCGCGGATTTGCTACGCTGTACATTTCCTTTTCCACGATGTCCGTCGTCTCGCCAACGCCTCGCTGGAACAACTCCGTGCTCTCGAACAGCGGCGTGCGAATCTCCGCGTAGTTAAAGCGGCGGCACAAATCGCGGGCTTTTGCCTCTACGTAGTGCCACAACTCTACGGTACCTGGCATGATATCCTGCGTACCGCGGGGAATCTGGATTCTCGTCATTCCTCTCGAACCTCCATGTCTTTTGAAAAACTTGGGCTACGCCAAACCTCCAGGATCAAAGGACCTTTTCTATTTAGCCAAATAAAAAAGCCCCTCGCCTCCTGACATTTAGCAATTCGCCACATGTCAGGGACGAGAGACTGGTTATACTCCCGTGGTGCCACCCTGTTTGAACAGCCTTGTGTATCAAAGGCCATCCCACTTGATTAAGCCGTTAACGCCGGCGCACGCCTGCCAGTTACTGAAGGGAGAGGATTGCTCCTCGCTCGTTCACTGCGGTCTTCAGGGATGTCATTCACCAAGTCGTGATACGAAAGCACTCTCAGCCACGGCGCTTTCTCTCTGGTTATCCGGTTCGTTGGGTACTTGTTCCCGTCATCAGATCTGATTGTATCCAAAAGCTTAATGTGAATCATAGCAAACCAGCCAGCAGGCGTCAACAGGCGCTCCATAAAACTTTTTTTACTATGGTTTGCCGCGCGTTCAGCCTGCACCTGCGCTGCTTTTTTACGTAGTCGTTGCCCCTGCGTAGACTTCATCCAGATCGCGCAGCTTGTTTTCCACCAATGTTTTGTACGTGTCGTTGTAGGTTTTCGGGTCCTTCGGATTCGGAAAACGCTTCAGCTTGCCGCTGCCCGGCGCCATCAGCTTGGAAACCGCCCCGCAGCCAAGGCCGAGAATCGTCTGCACTTCTTCCATGATCATGATGTTGTAGATGCTTTCCTGCCCCGGTTTCGCATAGCCGACATTCTCCAGGTTACCCAAAATGTTTTTTTGGCGATACAAATAATACGGATCGTAGCCGTTTGCTTTCGTCCAGGCAGACGCCATTTCCATCATTTTGCCGATTTCGTCGCGACTGGCTACCTTGTAACGCTCCTTGTTCTGGGTCATTTCCGAAGCTCTCTTGAAGGAGAGCGTGTGCACGGTAAGCGACGCAGGCATCAGCTTTTCCACTTCTTCCAGACTGTGCGCCAGCTCGGCTACGCCCTCGTTCGGCAGCCCGATAATCAAGTCCATGTTGATATTGGTCAGGCCCATTTCCATGGCGAGATGGTACTTCTCGATCGTCTCCTCCACGGTATGGTGCCGCCCGATTGCTTTGAGCGTCTCTTGTGTAAACGATTGGGGATTGATGCTGATCCGGTCGACTTCCCACCGTTTCATCACATCGAGCTTTTCTGCCGTAATCGTGTCCGGCCTGCCCGCTTCGACGGTCAACTCGCGCACGCCGTCCATATGCGGGAAGCTGCGGTGCATCGTCTCGAACAACTGGTTCATATCATCGGCGGTAATGCTCGTCGGCGTTCCTCCCCCGAAGTAGATCGAGGTAATTCGCTGGTCGTTTCTCGTCAGCCACTCGCCCATCTTTTCGATCTCGTAATGCAGTCCTTCGAGAAACGGATTGACCGAAGCCGTATGACTGCGGATCGCGTAGGCAGGAAACGTACAGTAGGCGCACTTCGTCGGACAGAAAGGGATGCCGATGTACACCGACAGCTCGCGGTCGATCTGGTACAGATCAGGCACGACGTGAAGCTGCTTGTCGACGATCTCCTGGAGCAGCTCCAGTTTGTACGGACGCAAAATGACATCCTGTTGCAGCCGCTTGTGCGCCTCTGCTTTCTCGACACCTGCCACGTTCAGCTGATGGAGCAGTTTGGTCGGACGGATTCCCGTCAAAATCCCCCAGCCTTGTTCGATTCCCGTATATTGTTCCAGCATGAGCAACAGTGTGTAGCACAATGCCTGCTTCGCTGTTTTGCGCATCGCCTTTTCATCGTGGGAAACGTACTCCCGCCTGACCTGGCGGCTGAGTCGAGTAGTTTTGTCATCCAGTTCTCCCGACGCCACTACACCCGAGCTGTCAGTGGCAAGCGCGAGCCTGATTTGCATATCGGCAGCGCCATCCCACTCCGAGACAAAAGCTAACGCAGGGTCTTCGTAAAACAGCGCAAGAATTAAGGAGAGTTCGCGTTCAAACGCGTGTCCCTCGCATTTTATTTGAATCATATGTGCTCACCTGCTTATTTAAAATGCCACACTCCATCATAGCTGACAGACACAATCGCGGTCAACAGAGCGGATGGGCGGCATCTCAGGCGATTACTTCCTTTTCGGGTGTGATTGCGGCAAGTCTCGCATATTGACATAAAAATCTTGGGACATTTCTACATTTTGCCGTGACGATTCTTTCGCCAAATCGTCATGAAAGTCGACGGAAAAAAATTGTCGATTCAAGCCTTGCGCAAACGTTTCCTTGTTTGACTGCCTCACTGCAATTCCTCCTGCGTTTTTGTGGCTCTATCTGTTCTAGTATGGCCTTTTGCAACAAATTGCAACCAGCGGCACCTGGCAAAAGCTTTGTCGCTTCTTGCAGGAAAAACGAGAAACTGGCGCGAAGTGATTGTGTTGGCAAAAACATGAAAGAATCGACGCTTCGCCTCCCTCGCATTTTATCTGGAAAGGATGTCAAAAACGTGCTGTTACGTCAAAAAATCCTGGGGTCGCTCCTGGCTATCACTTGCGCCATCTCCCTCCCCGTTTCAACTGCCTGGGCCGCCGGTTCTGTTCAGGTCAGCGTGGACAAGCTCAATGTCCGCTCCGGGCCGAGCCTTCAGGACGCTGTCGTCACCACGCTGCCAAACAAGACCGTGCTGCCTGTCATCTCTACCAAAAACGACTGGATTCAAGTCAAGCTGCCTAATGGTCAGAGCGGCTGGGTGGCAAACTGGCTCGTCTCGCAAAACCAGCAGCCTGCACAAGCTCCGGCGAGTACGGCAGAGAGCACGACTACCAATCTCAACGTCCGCTCCGGCCCGGGCCAAACGTACCCGGTTGTGACGACGATCAATCCGGGAACCAAATACCCGATCGTGCAAAAAAACGGCGACTGGATCATGATTCAGCTAAATGGCACAAGCAAAGGCTGGGTGGCAGCCTGGCTGGTCAAGGACAGCTCATCCCCAGCGTCGCCAGGTTCCACGCAGGGAAGCGGAACTACTGCACCACAACAGCCAGGAGGCTCCGGCAATTCAGGGAGTGTCGTCACCCCGCCGAAGCCGACAGCCGTTCAAGGAGCAAGCCTGACACTAGAGTTCGCTCCCTACGTGTACCCTACGCCGGATGCCAGCGCTCCTGCCATCGGGCAGCTTCACGCTGGCGAGACGATCACCGTTTTATCGCAGCAAAACGGCTGGATTCAATTCCCTTACGATGGCGTCAACGCCTGGATATCAACGGACAGCAACAAGCCCGCGCAAGACACGACCACGTCTCCCGGGCCAAACACCGATGCTAATTCCGGCTCGGCAAGCCAGCCGAGTCAGCCTGCCACACCTGCCGAACAGACAGCTACCGTGCAAACGGACGGACTGAACCTGCGCAGCCAGTCCAATACGTCCAGTGCGATTCTCGCTACGTTGCCTGTCGGCAGCAAGCTAAAGGTGCTGGAGAAGCAAGGCGAGTGGTATCGGGTGCAGACATCGGCCGGACAGACAGGCTGGGTAGCCGGATGGCTGGTCAGTGTCTCCGGGCCAAATGTGCCGACACCAAACGGGCCGTATGTCACGGTCATCAATCCGAATACGAACGTTCGCTCAGGTCCCGGTGCCGAGCACAGTTTGATTCGCCAAGTGCAGGCAGGGGAAAAATACAGCCTCGTGTCCAAAGAGGGCGACTGGTTCAAAGTAACGCTCAGCGATGGCTCGACAGGCTATATTGCCGGGTGGCTCGTATCGGCAAGCGGCGTGCCTGCCGTAATTCGCAGTCAGGATCTCGCCGGAAAGCTGATCGTCGTCGACGCAGGACACGGCGGCAACGACAACGGCGCAACCGGCAAAAGCTTTTCTACGCTGGAAAAAACCGTCAACCTGCAAGTTGCCCTGCTGCTGAAAAACAAGCTGGAGGCTTCCGGGGCCAAAGTCATCATGACGAGAGCGGATGACCGCAAGCTCACCTTGCAGCAGCGCGTGGATGTCGCCATCATGAACAAAGCGGATATTTTTGTCAGCATTCACCACAATACACATCCAAACACGGCAACCAACGGCTCCATCGTGTTTTTTTACTACCAAGGCAATTCCAGCAAGCTCGCGTCCCTCGTGCAAAACGAACTGGTGAAAGCGACGAGCTACAAAGATTTGCAATCCCGTTTTGGCGATTACTTCGTGCTGCGGGAAAACTCCGTTCCGTCCATCCTGGCCGAGATCGGGTTCCTGTCCAACTACAACGAGGAGCTGCGCGTGCGCTCGGAAAAACAGCAGGATCTCGCCGCAGACGGCTTGTACAAAGGGATCGTCCAATACTTCAATACGCTGAACCCTCAGGGCGGCTAATTCCGGCTGCCAGACTGCGTAACAACGGGTTCCAAAACAAAACCCCCGTACCACGAGAGACGGACACACTGCTTGCGCGAATCGCCAGTGCGTCCGCTCCTTGGGCGGGGGTGTTTTCATTTTTTTGTAATAAGCAGTTTCACGCAAAAGAAAAAACGGTTGCCGCAGCAGCCGTTTTTGTATATCTCGCAGTCTCAGTAACTCGGACGCCGCTCCCACGGCTCAACCTGTCCGACAATCGCCTGTGCTGCTTTTTGCCGGATTGCCGGAACCGTCCCGCACGCGGGCAAGCTTTTGCCGCTCGCGTCCCACCACTGTCACTCGATAGCCTTCTTTGGCAAGCCAGCGAGCTACCTCTGTCAGCATGTCGCTCGCCCCGATCACCAGCGCTTCCTGTGCCATTTTCCCCGCCTCCCCGTCTTTTCGCTTACGATTCTACGATCAGGGTGACAGGTCCGTCGTTGAGCAGACGCACGTCCATCATCGCGCCAAAACGCCCCGTCTCCACGATCAGCCCTTTTTCCCGCAGCTTGGCATTAAACAGCTCGTACAGCGGTTCAGCCTGCTCAGGGCGAGCGGCTGCCATGAAGTTCGGCCTTCTCCCTTTGCGGCAGTCTCCGTACAGCGTGAACTGGGACACCGATAAAATCTGCCCGCCCGTCTCCAGGACGGAAAAGTTCATTTTTCCTGCTTCGTCTTCAAAAATTCGCAGATTGGCGATTTTATCCGCGACAAAGTCTACTTCCTTTTCGCTGTCCTCGTGGGTGATTCCGACTAACAGCAACAGCCCGTGCTCGATTTGCCCGACTACCTCGCCAGCAACGGTCACGCTTGCTTCTTTCGTTCTCTGTACGACAACTCTCACGTCGATCCATTCCTTTCGTTTGGAAGCTCGCCGCTCGCAATGACGAACGGCTGACCTAAACAAAACACCCGATCCAAAAACGGATCAGGTGCTCAATATGCGGCGAACCGAATAAATATCTTTAATCCGCTTGATTCGTTCCACAACTTTCAAGAGATGATCCACATTGCTGATCGAGATGGTCATATGAATCGTCGCCACCCGATTTTTATCTGCTTTGCCACTGACGGCAGCAATATTCGTCTTCGTCTCTGCGACGACTTGCAACACGTCGTTCAACAGTCCGCTGCGATCGTTGCCCGTGATCTCGATTTCCACGTTGAAGTTGTGCTTCTGATCGGTATCCCATTCGACGTCGATCAAACGCTCTGAGCATTCATCTGCGAGCACATTCGGACAGTCTTTCCGGTGCACAGACACACCGCGCCCTCTTGTAATAAAGCCGATGATCTGATCGCCCGGAACTGGTGTACAGCAACGCGAGATACGCACCAACAGGTTGTCTACGCCGCGCACTTTTACCCCGGACTCGCTCTTTTGCGCACGGTGAGCCGGATTTTGCTTGATCTCCGGGATGACCGGATTTTGCTCCTCCCGCTCGCGGCGAAGCTTGTCGAGCAGACGTGTGGCAATCTGGGAAGCCGTAATGCCGCCGTAGCCGACTGCGGCAAACATGTCCTCGGCCCCCTGGAAGTTGAATCGCGCCGCCGCTTCCTTCAGGTTGGTGTCCGTCATCGCTTCCTTCACGTCGAAGCTGCGCGATTTGATCTCCGCTTCCACCATCTGTTGGCCTTTGGCAACGTTCTCTTCCCGCTTTTCTTTTTTGAACCACTGCTTGATTTTGTTGCGGGCATGGGCGGACTTGGCCATTTTCAGCCAGTCCTGGCTTGGCCCGTACGAATGCTTGGAAGTAAGGATTTCGACGATATCGCCCGTTTTCATGGCGTAATCAAGCGGAACGATCTTGCCGTTTACCTTTGCCCCAATCGTCCGGTTTCCTACCGCCGAGTGAATGCGATAGGAAAAGTCCAGCGGCACGGAGCCTTTTGGCAGTTCGACTACATCTCCTTTTGGCGTGAACACAAAGACCGTGTCCGAGAACAAATCCTGCTTGAGGCTTTCCATGAACTCCTGCGCATTGGGCGCTTCCTCTGACCCGCCTTCGATAATCTCGCGCAAGCTGCCCAGCTTCTCGGCAAACGATCCTTGCACGACACTCTGGCCTTCCTTGTACGCCCAGTGGGCCGCGATCCCGATCTCTGCCGTCTGATGCATATCCCACGTGCGAATCTGCACTTCCAACGGCTCGCCTTTAGGCCCGATCACCGTCGTATGCAGCGATTGGTACATGTTGGTCTTCGGCATCGCGATATAGTCCTTGAATCTGCCAGGCATCGGCTTCCACAGTGTATGGACAATGCCCAGCACCGCGTAGCAGTCGCGAATGTCGTTCACAATGATCCGCAAGGCCAGCAAATCATAAATTTCGTTGAACTGCTTGTTTTGCTTGGTCATCTTTTTAAAGATGCTGTATATATGCTTGGGCCGCCCCGATATTTCCGCCTCGATGTTCAGCTCGCCAAGCTTCTCCCTGATCGTATCCGATGCTTCGTTCAGGTAAGCCTCGCGCTCCACCCGCTTCTTTTGCATCAGGTTGACGATCCGGTAATACTGCTGCGGATTCAAATAGCGCAGCGCCGTATCTTCCAGCTCCCATTTGACGGAGGCAATCCCCAGCCGATGAGCCAGGGGCGCGAAAATCTCCAGCGTCTCATCGGATATTTCCCGCTGCTTCTCTTCGGACATGTGTCGCAATGTCCGCATGTTGTGCAAACGGTCTGCCAGCTTGATCATGATGACACGAATGTCCTGCGCCATGGCAACCAGCATCTTGCGGTGGTTTTCAGCAAGCTGCTCTTCCTTGGACTTGTATTTGATTTTTTCCAGCTTGGTTACCCCGTCTACCAGCAGAGCCACGTCAGGACCGAACTGTTGGCGGAGATCGTCAAGCGTAATGTCGGTGTCTTCCACTACATCATGCAAAAATCCGGCAGCGATCGTAACCGCGTCCATGTGCAGGTTGGCGAGAATCCCCGCTACTGCGATCGGGTGCATGATGTACGGAACGCCTGATTTTCTTATCTGCCCTTCGTGAGCTTTTTCAGCCAGCTGATAGGCGCGAGTAATCAGGTCCAGATCCGATTGTGACAAATAGGTGCTTGCTTTTTTTACTACCTCATCAATGCCGGTAATCATAGTTCCCTTCCCTTATCCTCTCATTGGAAAACTTGGCTTTGCCAAGCCTTATGTCACAGGCGAAGGCTTTGAGCGTATAAAAAAAATCATCTATAGAAGCCCTTTCGAACAAGTAGTTCTTCTGTAGCGGATGATTTTGGTGCGTCCTGCGTGCGGACGCTGGCAGTCTGCTCTTCCTTGGAAGCGGCAGACGAACATTATCGGTTGTCTGTCTGGATGAAAAAAAGCGTCATGTCTATTTCATACTATTATCTTTTATGTCGTTCGTATTGTAAAGCTGTTTCCCCTGTAAAGTATGATCCATGCGTGGAAAAAAGAAAAAAACGGGTACATGACCCGTTTTTCGTTGAAGCATCAATTAATATTGCACCAAGGATTTGATCGGAACATCCCCGATTTTTTTGCGTCCTTCCAGATAGGACAGCTCGATGAAGAAGGCAGCACCCACTACTTTTCCGCCGAGTTGCTCGATCAGATTGATCGTCGTTTCGATGGTTCCTCCGGTCGCCAGAAGGTCGTCCGCAATCAGCACGCGCTGGCCTGGCGTAACAGCATCTACGTGCACAGCGAGCGCGTCTTTGCCGTACTCCAGGTCGTAATCTGCCTTGATCGACTCGTAAGGCAGCTTGCCGGATTTGCGGATCGGCACAAAGCCGATTCCCATTTCGTAAGACAGAGGCGCTCCTACGACAAATCCGCGTGCTTCCGGACCTGCAATCACGTCAGCCTGCACTTCGCGGGCAAATTCAGCCAAGTCTTGAATCGCTGCGCGATAAGCAGGACCGTCTTTCAGCAAAGTCGTGATATCTTTGAAACGAATCCCCGGTTGCGGGAAGTCCGGAATGACGCGAATGTATTGTTTGTAATCCATGAAAAATTCCTCCTATACGGTGACTGGTGTCACCAGCTGATGAAACGTTTGGATCAATGATTCCGAGGATGAGAGCAGCAAATCCGTAGCGAGTTGCGCTTCTTCCTTCCACTCCGTATAAATGACGGAGCTTTCCAGCGGCCTTTTTTCTGCCGTCTCCTGCAGGCGATACTGTTCGGCATCCTCCTGCAAAAACTGCAACTCCAAAAAGATCGCAAGCATGCCGTCCAGCAAGCTTCGCTTCCATTGCAGCTTGCGGGCGAGCGCATCCAAATGTATGCGCTTCACTACTGGCACTTGCACAAAAAACTGGTACAGCTGCTTGAAATGATCGCGGCTCGGACAGGATAGCCGCTCCATGCCCAAATCCGGGTCGCCAAACAGACAGTAGATGCGCTCAGCCTGTTGCAGCAGCGGACTGATTTGCAGCAAATCGGCACGACGCTTCGGCAAATCGTAGAGCACAACCGCTTGCTGCGGCTCCTGCCTGTCAAGCGCGACAGCATTGCCCAGGAAAAAGAGAGAAGTCTGCCCGTCCGCGCTTGTCTTTGGCACGAGCTGTTCATAGCTTTCCGCCCGAAACACAACGGTCATCGTCCCGGACTCCGCTATCAACTGCTGCCATTTCTCTATTTTGTCCCGACTTCCCCGCCAGTCGAACACTTGCTGATGCGGAACGGACAAGTCCCGGATCGTCAGCTGCGGCTTGCGGTTGCCATTCCATTCATTGACTGAAAGCTCGCCCAGCACCTGAAAACGCGCTTTTGGGGTCACCTTTTTCGTCACGTGCGCCCAGTTGAAGCCGATGGCATCCAACGTTTGGCCTGACCTGACGAGTGTGCATTTCAAATGATTGTCATCGCGCCCGATTGTGCGCATTCCCTGTGTCTCGACTTCATCCAGCATGACGAGCGGAGTCGGATTGCCCATCCCGTAAGGAGCGAGCCGTTCCAGCTGCTCGGCTGCCTCCAGGCTGATTTCGTCCATGCTCATCGACACATCTACTTTGGTCAGAGGGGTAAAATCTTCCGGCGTCAGCCATTCCCCCGCCAGCTCGTTCAGCCTGCTGCGCAAGAGATCGAGGTTTTCCACCGGGAGTGTCATTCCTGCGGCCATCGTATGCCCCCCGTAATGCGGGAGCCACTCCTTGCATGCTGTCAAACCTTCGTACATGTCAAAGCCGGCGATGCTTCTCGCCGAGCCTTTGGCTGTCCCTTTTTCCGGATCGATGCCAAGCACGATCGTCGGACGGTAAAACAGCTCTACTAGCCGTGACGCTACGATTCCTACAACCCCGACGTTCCAGCCTTCCTTCGCCAGGACGAGGACGTTGTTTTCCTCGGGTGGATACTGCTCCTTCACCATCTGCACGGCTTCTTCCGTCATCGTCGCTACAAGCTCCTGACGCTCGCGATTCAAATCGTCCAAAGCTTGTGCGCACTGCTCTGCTTCCGCCATATCCTCGGTCGTCAGCAGCTTGACGGCGGACTCTGCCGTCTCCAGCCGTCCACTTGCGTTCAGACGCGGCCCGAGCGCGAATCCGACATGTCCGGCCGACAGTTCGCTGTCAGACAGTCCACACACGCGGATCAGCGCCTGCAATCCGATATTGCGGGTCTGATTCAGACGCTTCAAGCCCGCTCTGGCGAGGATGCGGTTTTCATCTACCAAAGGCACCAAATCGGCGATCGTCCCGAGTGCTGCCAGGTCAGCCAAATGCAAAGGAGGCTCCTTTAGCAAGGCATGCCCCAGCTTGAAGGCGACCCCGACTCCCGCGAGCATGTCAAACGGGTACGTACAGCCAGGCTTTTTAGGGTTGATCACAGCAAATGCCTCCGGAATCACAGCCGGAGGTTCGTGGTGGTCGGTTACAATGACGTCAAGACCTAACTGCGTGGCATACGCTACCTGCTCTACTGCACTGATTCCTGTATCGACTGTAATGATCAGCTTGTAACCGCTTTTATGCAGATGCGCCAAGGCGTCTTTATGTAACCCATACCCTTCAGTAAAACGGTTGGGAATGTAATAGTCAAAAACAGCGCCCAGTTGGCGCAACAGGTGTACCATTAACGATGTCGAACTGACCCCATCCGCGTCATAGTCTCCGTAAATACAGATCGGCTCTTGCCTCTCTATCGCTTGTTGAATGCGATGCACGCTCTGTTCCATTCCATCAAGCAAATAAGGGTCATGAAACAACTCCGGGCCAGCTTGCAAAAAATCACGGGCCTTCTGCGCTGTGTCGACGCCGCGAATCACCAGCAGCTTGGACACGAGCGGAGTTAGCTGGCACTCCTCAGCTATACTGGCCGCAATCTGTTCATCGTAGGTGGCCAGTTTCCAGCGTGTTTTCGCTTTCAGCATAGGCTCTCCTCCAATCCTCATTCATTATAGTGGATGGAGAGGGAGACTGACAACAGCATAAAACATGCCGTTTTTACCGTTTTGGCTGTGAAGTGGGATCAAATGGGTTTACATGGACCAAAACATCGCGAATATCAGGAAATGTTTCCAGCAGCATATGCTTGACGCGCTTGCCAATTTGATGCCCGGCAAGGACGGTAATCGCCGGGTCCACCCCGATTTTCACATCGACGATCTGGTAATGCCCGTGCTCCCTGGCCCGCAGCGAATCGATGCGCAACACGCCATCGACCTCGGCAATCGCCTGTCTGAGCTGCTTTGTATCTTCCTCGTGCAAGACGTGATCCAGCGTGCTGTGAATCGATTCCATCATGATGTTGTAAGCCATTTTCAAAACGAGCACAGATACGAATATCCCGGCTGCCGGGTCCAGATACAACATCCAGGGAACACCCAGCCGCTCGCCCACAATCGCGCCGCCGATGCCTACCAGTGCGGCAAACGAAGAGTATACATCCGAGCGATGCTCATAGGCGTTGGCGATCAACGACTGGCTGTTCAGTTTTTTGCCGAGCTTGAACTTGTAGCGGAACATCCATTCCTTGACGATCATGGAACCGATGGCAGCCCAAACTGCCAGCATGCCTGGCGCTTCCACAGGGGCAAAAAACGCTTTAATCGAAGACATCGCAATTTCGAAGCCGACAACTGCCAACAAAACCGCGACAATAATCGCTGCGATCGATTCGGCTTTTCCGTGACCGTACGGATGATCTGCGTCAGGCGGACGCTCTGCCGCTCGCAAGCCGATCAGAACCGCCACGGAACCGACTACATCCGATGCGGAATGCACAGAATCGGCAATCAATGCCTGTGACTTTGCCATCAGCCCGATCAACAGCTTCACCCCTGCCAAAGCAAGGTTGCCCACAATGCCTACCCATGCCCCAAACTGCGCTTGTGCCAACCGATCATCGCCCATTCCTGCCTCTCCTCCTCTATCAGCCTACTTGTCTTCAAGAGTAGAAAACCGCAGGGAATAACCCCTGCGGTCTACATAGCGAAAGCTCTTTGACGAAGCGAAAAGCGAACCGCTTATGCTTCTTTCTTCTTTCTCATATTCCGCTCCTTCAAGTTTACCCAAACTTGAGCAGCAATAAAGATGGAGGAGTACGTACCGCTCACCAGACCGAACAACAGAGCCAGCGAGAAGTTGCGAATGCTCTCGCTTCCGAGTACCGCAATAGCCAGCGCGGTAAAAAATACGGTAGCTACTGTGTATACGGAACGGCGCATCGTCTGCCAAAGCGAAACGTTCACCAGATGCTCCAGATCCGGAATCGTCTTGGACTTCATGGTACGCAAGTTTTCGCGGATACGGTCAAAAATAACGATTTTATCGTTGATCGAGTAACCGAGAATGGTCAAAAGCGCTGCGATGAAAGTAATGTCTACTTCCAGATCAAACACGGAGAACAGCGCGATCGGGATAATCACGTCATGCAAAAGTCCCACGACGCAGGCAATCCCGAACAGCACCTGGAAGCGAATCGCGATGTAAATGACGATCCCGAGGGAAGCGATCCCTACCGCGATGGCTGCCTTTTTCACCATCTCCTGAGCAATGCTCGGATCAACGGACGATACTTGTTTTGTGACCTGATCGCCGAACTTTTTCTTCAGCGCTTCTTCTGTCTTCATCAAGGTATCCGAAGAAATGGTTTGATCAAAGCGAGTATAGGCTTGATTTTGCCCGTACGGCGTTACCTTGGAGAAAGCGACATTCGGAATCTCCTGTTTGAGAACGGCTTCGACGTCTTCCGGCTTGAACTCTTTTCCTACGTAAATGTCCAGGCGCGTACCTGCCTTGAAGTCAACCCCAAGGTGCAGCCCTTGGAACATCATAAACAAAAAACCGATGATGATAATCGCGGAAGAGAAAATGAAGAACTTCCGGCGATTTTTAACGATATCAAACCGCACTACGGTATGCTCGCGATCAAAGCTCACCGATCTCACTCTCCTTTACTCCGAACCAGAACGGCTTTTTAAACATGTTGGCACGGACCACCAGCCAAAGGAGGAAACGAGACCCGAACACGTTGGTGATAATACTTACGATGATTGTCATAGCCAGTACGACAGCAAAACCTTGAACGGAGCTTGTTCCGAAGTAGAACAATACGCCTGTCGCGATCAGCGTCGTCACGTGCGCATCAATAATGGTGATCAAAGAACGGCGTTCACCGGAGCGGAACGCTGACAAAATCGTTTTGCCCGAGCGAATTTCTTCTTGGATACGCTCATACGTAATGATGTTCGCATCGACAGCCATCCCTACCGCCAAAATGAAACCGGCGATACCTGGGAGAGTCAGCGTTGCGTCCATCCAGTCGAGAACGACCATACAAAAGTAAGTAAATCCAGCCAATGTAATATTCGCAATCATGCCCGGCATGCGATAGACGAGCAGCATGAACACGAAAATCAGCGCAGCGCCGATATAGCCGGCATAAAGCGTCTTCTCCAATGCCAGGGCACCCAGAGACGCTCCCACAGATGTTACCTGCTTCTCAATCAGCTTCGCTGGCATCGCACCGGAGTTCAGCAAGTCAGCCAGTTCCTGAGCCGATTCTTGGGTATAGTCTCCTGTGATTTGAGCGCTGCCGCCCGAGATCACGGATTGGATCGTAGGATTGGTTTGGAGGTTTTCGTCCAGGAAAATCGCCATGCGCTTATGCAGGTTGGCGCGAGTTACATCCTCCAATTTTTTTGCATCCGAGAATTTCACGGTTACGAGAGGGCGTTTCAGGTCATCATAGCCGACCGCTGCCCCGTTTGGCGCCAAGTCGCTACCTTGCAGGATGACCTTGCCCGACTCGTCGCGGAACGTCAGTACAGCAGGTTTTCCGATCAGTTCACGCAGCTTGTCCTGATCAGCGGATTGCGAAGCGATTTGCACGCGAATCCGGTTTGGCAGCTCGGTAGAAATGACAGGTTCTGCCACGCCGCCGATGTTAATCCGTTTCTCAATCATGTGTGCAGTTGATTTCAACAGCTCGATATCAACCTTGTGCCCAGCCTCAAGAGGCTCTACCTCATACAAAATCTCAAACCCGCCTTGCAGGTCAAGACCGAGAGTGATGTTTCCTGCCACCTGTTTGGTCGTAGTTGACACAAGTGTCGCCAAAAGCCCTACAACAACCAGGAACAGGAGAAATCTTCCCCATTTTATCATCGTTGTAATACCCCTCTTTCATAAACAGGGTCCCGCCCTAAGCGAGAAACCAATATGCCCATTATAGCGAAGTATGAAAAAACGTGTCAATTATTGCTGGAAGAGCGAACCATGGTAACCAACCCCTTATCTATAATGAGCATGCTACTTATACGAATAGGGAGGCTGGAAGTTTCACTAAGAATTTTTATACATTTGAATCATGAGATAGTTCATGTACTTGTTCGGTTTCAGAGACAAAATATCGTTGACGAGACGGTGCATCGGGGGAAATTCCTTGTACCCGTTCGTGACGCATTCCCATATGTCCTTGGCATCCACGTTTTCGTAGCCCAACAAGGCAAATTCCTCGGCCTTGCTCTGGCAAAGACTTGCTACTTGCCCATACCATTCCTGTTTTTGCGCTTGGTCCATCCCCGTGTCCCCCTCAAAGTAGTCATGCCGACAGCGGCACGTCCATATTCTTTACTGAGTGAATTTTTCCTTGCAAAGGAGCCTTCCATGAGACAGTCATTCTTTTACGGAACGGTTATCCTCATCATTGCTGGCGGCATCACCAAAGTGTTTGGCTTTGCTCACAGGATCGTGCTTTCACGCATCATCGGAGCGGAAGGAATGGGGCTGTATCAAATGGTCGTGCCCCTGTTGTACTTTCTGATCACGGTGACGACATTCGGTCTGCCTGTCGCCATCGCCAAGCAAGTGGCGGAAACCGAGGCAGCTAACAATCCGCGCATGACCCGCCGCTACTTGCTGCTCGCCCTCGCAGTCGCTGGCGGCATCAGCTTGCTGGTTTGCACACTGCTCCTGCTGTTTTCCCACTGGATTGCGGGCGCTCTATTCGCGGACCCTCGCGCCCATATCGTCATGCTCGCCGCCATCCCGGTCATTCCGATCTCCAGTATTTCACTCGTGCTGCGCGGATACTTCCAGGGAAAGCAAAACATGATCCCCACCGCCATCTCCCAGTTGCTGGAGCAAGTGGCCCGCATGGCGCTGGTCGTCGTCATGACCATGTCGTTTTTGTCCGCAGGGATCGAGTATGCCACAGCCGGTGCAGTCGCCAGCATTATTTTCGGGGAAGCCGCCGGACTCCTCTACATTCTCTGGCAATATCGCAAAGGAAGCAAAAAAGCTGCTGCGCAACTTCTGGAAAGACCGTTTCTGCAAGCTGTCTCTGCCAGCAAGACAAACATCTCCCAACTGATTCACGTCGCTCTGCCCGTCACGTTGAGCCGCATCATCGGTTCGATCGCCTACGTCCTGGAACCGATGCTCGTACCGCTGGCGCTCGTCATCGCGGGGTATACGACTGCCACGGCAACGGGATTGTACGGACAGTTTGCCGGTATGGCCGTACCTCTGCTGCTTTTTCCCACTTTTTTAACCTATTCCTTGTCCGTTTCACTCGTTCCTGCCGTAGCAGAGGCCGCCTATCAAAAAAATGCTCCTCTCGTGCATCGGCGCATCTATCAAGCGATGCGCATCACACTCGTAATCGGAGCACCATGTACTGTCCTGCTTACTATTTTTGCGGAGCCGTTATGTACACTGCTCTACGGCAGCGAATATCGAGAGGTCGGCGTCTTGCTCAAGGAGCTGGCTCCGTTTTCCGTGTTCCTCTTTTTCCAGGCCCCGCTCGCAGCGGCCTTGCAAGGTCTTGACTACGCCCAGGTCGTTTTCCGAAATACGCTGATCAGCGCTGTAATCAAAACAGCCGCCATGTTCGTCTTTACAGCCCAACCGACCTTCGGCATTCACGGCGCCGTCATTGCGACCAATATTGGCATCACATTGGGCACCCTTTTGCACTTTGCCAGCCTGATCAAAAAAATCGGATTTACCGTCGATGTATGGGAGTTCGGAAAAATTGGGATCGCCATGCTGGCCATGGGTTACCTCGGCTCATACATGGCGGATCACCTGTTCTTGCATTCCTCGACGGCCAAGCTGCTTCTCGCCAGCGCGTCCATCAGCAGCTTGCTGTATTTGCTCCTTCTGGTCGCCATGCGCGTCCTGGGCAAACAGGACGTCCGCCGGATTCCCTGGATCGGAGAGCAGCTCGCCATCTTCTTCCCTCGCCGCTAACACCTAGTGTAGCGGCTTGTCTTTTTTATCCAGGTACATAATTCCTCGCTCGTCAATGCTGCAAAAGGAAACTTCCCGGATGTCCTTGATCCCGTATTTGCGAATTTCCCGCTTGAGCCACAGTTGATTTTGCCCGATCTTTTGCAAAGCTTCCTGCCTGACTTTGCCGTCCAGAATCAACGGAATGGGCAAGCCTTTGTATGAAACCGGCCCGATATGTTCTTCTTTAGCCAGTTCGATATCCCCACGGGTGAGATGCTCTTTTTCCGGCTTCAAAAAGACGCTCATCTGCCCGGTAGGCTCCAGCAGGGCGAACTCGACATCCGCAATATTTTTCACGTTTTTTTGCCGCAGATGTACCATCAGGTCATCCATGTTCAACTGATTGCGGCGCATCGCCTGTTCTCGGATTTGCCCGTTTTCAATGATCATATCGGCTGAACCGTCGACCACATCGCGAAATTTCTTGCTCTTTAACGAGAGATACGCCATGGCGATTTCCAGAACGGCAATCAACAGCATCGGCAAATAAAAGCGCAACCCAGGCTTTTCTACATCCTCAATCGCCAGAGCCGCCATTTCAGCCAGCATAATGGAAATCACCACATCAAAAACGGACAACTTTCCCAGTTCTCGCTTGCCCATGATGCGGAGCAAGATCAGGAGGAAAAAATACGAGAAAAGGGTGCGCAACATGACAGTTGAAATATCTTCCACTTCCCGCCGCCCCCTATCGAACATTTGATATTATTGTTCGGCAGGGAGCTTGCAACTATTAGCTCCAATTACAACCACTTTCGTTTGCGGAAAATGTGCAGCATGAAGAAGGTCATCGCCAGCATGATCACAAGCGCTACGATCAGCATGTAAGGCTCTGCCTCCTCACCCAGCCAGGCGAATGTGTTCATCCCGAAAAGCCCGGTGATAAACGTAAGCGGCAGGATGATGGTGGAGATGATCGTGAGTACACGCATCGTCTCGGTCGTCTTGGCGCTGATGATCGTGTAATACGTATCGAGCGCACCGTTCACCAGGTCGCGGAAAGTCTCTGTCGAGTCGGAGATCCGCTCCAGGTGGTCGGTCAAGTCGCTGTAGAACGGAACGTTTTCCTCGGAAATATCGAAAGAGAAGCGGCCATTCACATTGGCGAAGATTCGTTTTTGCGGCATGATGACACGCCTGATCAAAATAATCGTCCGCTTCAGCGCCAGGAACTCCTCTGTAATTTCCTCCATCTGATGCTCGTAAATCTCGTCCTCCAGCTCGTCAATCCGCACACTAATCCGATCGATAATCGGAAAATACTCGTCGGTAATCCCGTCGACAATCGCATACAGCAAATAGTCGGGACCCCGGTTCAGATAGGAATTGTTGCGGTGACACATGGCTGCGATCCGCCCGATCGTGTTCATCGGGGATTTGTGGATCGTCACGATGTAATTAGGGCCGAGAAAAACGTTCAGTTCTACCGTGGTAATCTCGTCATCGCTTTCTTCATTGTAACGCAGGGCGTGAAAAACGAAGAAATAGTAATCATCGTACTTGTCTACCTTGGCACGTGGACTGACGTGCAGGCAGTCCTCAATTGCCAGTGGGTGAAAGTCGAAGATCTTGGCAATATAGGGCAGTTCATTGTTCCCCACATCATACAGATCGATCCAGAGCAAATCCTCCGGAGATTTCAACCATTGATCTTTTGTCGCCAGATCAACATCATGAAACATCTTCTGCTCTGAGTGGTTATAAAAGTACGTTTTGATCAACCTTCCTCACCCCCGTCTCGTTCCCCATCCATCATACGAAAATTCCTCCTAATGTTCAACGCGAAGATGAATAGAGCGGCCAGGCCATTCATATAGATGGTACAAACAGTTGATCAGTGAGGGGGTAAACATTGTGCGGAGTGCATCCACCTCTGTGCTGACAGGTCTATTGTACACGACAGGACTTGTTTTGTTCGGGGCATTGCTCGCAACCTTGCTTCTGAGCTTCACCAGCATGCGCGAAGGCTCTTTGCCTTATTTTACGTACATCATCAATGCGGTTGCTCTTCTGGTCGGCGGCTTCGTCACCGGAAAGCGCTGTGGCGGCAAAGGCTGGTACTACGGGGGTCTGACCGGATTTTCTTATTTTCTCCTGATTCTCTTGATCGGTTTTCTGGGATTCGATGCCCCGATGCAATGGGGAACGTTCCTCTTTTTGCTCGGTGCGTTCGGAGTTGCAGCATTGGGCGGCATTCTCGGCGTCAATTCCGCCAACTCCAGCCAAAAGCCGAAAAATTTCAAGCCCAGACGCTAACAAGCTTATGCGTCCAAGAAAAAAGCAGGCGGGATTTTCCCCACCTGCTTTTTCTTTGCTTTATTTGGATTCTTCTTTTTCCAATTCGACTTTAGCTGGTTCGCTTTTCGCCGGCTCATTGCTTGCGGATGTCACGCTGTTGATCGCACCGCGATCGAATGTAACGTTTACGTTGTGGGCAATGCGCAGAGTCACTGTATCGTCAGTCAACTCTTGAATGGTGCCGTGCATGCCGCCGATTGTTACGATCTTGTCGCCTTTTTTGACAGCAGCCAGCATGGCGTTGCGTTGTTTTGCTTTCTTTTGTTGCGGGCGAATCAGCAAGAAGTAGAAAATCGCAAACATGATGATAATCGGTAAAAACTGTGTCAAGCCTTCCATGAAAATCCCCCTCGATTAAAAAGATCTATCTTCACCCAATCCATATTGAGCGAAAAACTGGTCCCGGAAATCTTGCAAGCGGTCTTCCGCAATCGCTTGGCGCACCTGCTCCATCAGCTTCACAAGGAAATGCAGATTGTGGTAGGTGGTCAAACGAATGCCAAAGGTCTCCTCCGCCTTGATGAGATGGCGGATGTAAGCGCGGGTGTAATTCTTGCAGGTGTAGCAATCGCAATTCGGGTCGAGCGGAGTAAAATCTCGCGCGAACTTCGCATTGCGGATCACCAGTCTTCCCTGGCTTGTCATGCATGTCCCGTTGCGGGCAATCCGCGTCGGCAGTACGCAGTCAAACATGTCGATGCCGCGGATCGCTCCGTCGATGAGAGCGTCAGGTGATCCTACTCCCATGAGGTAGCGAGGCTTGTTTGCAGGAAGCAGCGGAACCGTATGTTCCAGCACTTCGTACATCAAGGGGAACGGCTCTCCCACGCTCAAACCGCCAATCGCATAACCTGGAAAATCCATGGAAATGAGATCTTTGGCGCTCTGCTCGCGCAGGTCGTTGAACATCCCGCCTTGCACGATTCCGAAAAGGGCCTGGTCGTTTGGCCGCGCATGTGCCTTGAGGCAGCGTTCTGCCCATCTGGTTGTGCGCTCCATCGACTTTTTCACGTAATCGTACTCCGCAGGATAAGGGGCGCACTCGTCAAATGCCATAAAAATATCGGCTCCGAGCGCGTTTTGGATCTGTGTGGCCTCCTCAGGGCCGATAAACAGCTTTTCTCCGTTAAGATGTGAACGGAAGGAAACCCCTTCCTCCGTAATCTTGCGTAGGTTGCTCAAGCTGAATACTTGAAATCCGCCAGAATCGGTCAGGATGGCACGGTCCCAGTTCATGAAGCCGTG
This sequence comes from Brevibacillus sp. HD3.3A, assembly GCF_013284375.2. Classification (NCBI taxonomy): domain Bacteria; kingdom Bacillati; phylum Bacillota; class Bacilli; order Caryophanales; family Paenibacillaceae; genus Brevibacillus; species Brevibacillus sp. HD3.3A. Next base: position 2,012,576 of record NZ_CP085874.1, on the reverse strand, counting down.
CAGTCCGCCAGCTTCCCGGACAATTTCATGCCCTGGACGGAGAAACAGATGGTAGGTATTACTGAGGATAATGCCCGCTCCGATCGCCTTCAACTCTTCGGGACTCATCGTCTTGACTGTTGCCTGCGTGCCGACTGGCATAAAGACAGGAGTGTCGATCGTCCCATGCGGAGTGTGCAGCTTACCGAGCCTGGCGCCTGTTTGCTTGCATGTTTTGATTAATTCGTAACGTACAGCCAAATTGTCGCACTCCTCAAGCTATGTATGTAAGTCTTTCCTATTATAAGAAAACTTGAGAGTGAAGTAAACCCACCCGACTTATAAGTATACACTTATGCGGGTGGGATGTGGCGTTTTTTAGACAATCAGCATGGCGTCTCCGAAACTGAAGAAGCGGTATTCCTCACGAACTGCCGTCTTGTACGCATTCATGACATGTTCTTTGCCTGCCAGCGCGCTGACCAGCATGACGAGTGTCGATTTGGGCAAGTGGAAATTCGTCAAAAGTCCGTCCAGTATCGAGAACGTATAGCCCGGATAGATGAAAATGTCCGTCCAGCCGGACGCAGCCACCAGCTTGCCTTCGTTGGCCCGGCCGACCGTTTCCAGCGTCCGGCATGAAGTCGTCCCGACGGCGATGACCCTTCTCCCTTCCGCTTTTGCCTTGTTCACCAGCTCCACAGTTTCTTCGGGAATCTCGTAATACTCGGCATGCATGACGTGCTCCTCGACAGAATCAGCCGATACAGGCCGGAACGTTCCCAGCCCCACATGCAGCGTCACGTAAGCAAGCTGTACGCCTTTGGCCGCAATTTGTTCCAAGTACGGCTTCGTAAAGTGCAAGCCAGCAGTCGGAGCTGCCGCCGATCCCCGTTCCCTCGCGTAGACGGTCTGGTAGCGCTCGCTGTCTTCGAGCTGCGCATGGATGTACGGCGGCAGCGGCATTGATCCCAGTTGATCGAGAATCTCGTAAAAAATTCCCTCGTACAAAAAACGAACAATCCGTCCGCCCGTCTCCGTCGCTTCCTCGCATACGCAGCGCAAAAGACCGTTTCCGAAAACGACCTCGGTCCCTGGCTTCATTCGCTTTCCAGGCTTCACCAGCGTCTCCCAGCGATCGTCTCCCAGCGATTTCAACAACAGGATCTCGATTTTCGCTCCCGTCTCGGCCTTTTCCCCGATCAGTCTGGCCGGAAGCACACGGCTGTCGTTCATAACCAGTACATCTCCGGGCTGCAAATGGTCGATCAGATCGGTAAACCGCTGATGCGCAATCGCCCCCGTCTGTTTGTCCAAAACAAGCAGCCGCGATGATGTCCGGTCTTCCAAAGGATGCTGGGCAATCAGATGCTCCGGCAAATCAAAATCAAATTGTTGCACGTCCACGACTCGTTACTCCTTTAATGACAGTTCATGTGGCAAAAGCTTGCTAGTCGATTGTCACATCCTGGTAATAGTGTTGCAAAATCTGCTGATAGTCATACCCGCCCTGTGCCATGGCACGAGCGCCGTATTGCGATACACCCAGTCCATGCCCGAAACCGTTTCCGCGGAACAGGAACTGTCCACCCTTGACTACCTCTACGTCAAATTTTGTACTGCGCAATGCCGTACCGCCCTGGGAAAAGATCGAACGGAAAGCATCCGGTGCCGTTACCTTGATCGGAATGCCGTTTGCCTCCATCGCGATGACACGTCCCGATGGTCCTCGCTTCGTCACTTTCAGACTGGTGACGTTCCCGGGAATGCGGGGAGCCTTATTTTTGTCCTGATTCGCATTGATCATCGCCGTCAATTCAGCCGAGGTAAAAGGCCCGCGCGTCCACGCGTAGGCATTCTCTTCTGCCTCTTGGGAGAGAATCGTCACTTCCGCTCCGTTCGGCAACGTAGACAAAACCCGGGTCGCCGTGCTTGGTCCCAGACGCAGATTCGTATTTTCTGTCGTAATGACAGCCATCCTCGCTCCCGTGTCATCTGTGCCGCTTTCTCTGATCAGGTCGCCGCGGACATAGCCGATCGAGCCATCTGCAAGCTGCACGCGATACCACGCATTCACACCGTCTACAGGCAGCGCGTCATCGCTGTCCACCGAACGCAAATACGGAACGGGATTGCCCCATACTTCCGTACCGTCCGCTGTCATCCCGCCTGCATTGGAATAAAACAACGATTCGACCAGGTTACCTTGGTAATAAATGGCTTCTCCTTTTGTCTCATCGACCGCCTCGCGAACGTCTTCCGACTCTTTTCCATATCCGTAATAGGCTTGCTCCATCACCGTATCGGAGACATTGGCAATCCCGTATTTGTTTCCTTGCCACAAGGCGCGAGTGCGCGACAGCACCGCCTGTGTTTTCAGCGCTTCGAGCGGCCAGCCCGGAGCCATTTCCGAACCGACAACCCCATACAAGTATTGTTCCATCGGCAGTTCATTCACAACCGTCAAATGACCGTTGTATTCCGACAGCTCCATCTCTCCCCGGTATGTACGCTGATCGCGCTCCACGACCCCGAGCAATGATTCGCCGTCCGCCTTTTTCGCCTCTACTGTCAGCTTGGCTTGCGGCGAGAACACATACTTCCAGATCGGCTCGTCCGGCGATCCGAATACGTCTTGCTTCAGCACGACGTAAGATTGGCTCGAAGGTGCCGAGTAAGAAAAGTTCGGCAGCGCATTGCTCGCTTTGCGCGCCAGGGACGAGAGCGCTTCCTGACTGACTTCGTCGCCGATCCATACCGCGTATTTGACCTTCTCGCCGTTGGACAAAAGCACGGGATAAGCCGCGATTCCTTTTTGCTCAAAAGCTTCTTGCCACTTCTGCGCTTCGCTCAAGCTCTTGAACTGACCAGCTTCCAAGCGAAGAGGGCCTTGAACGATCGGCTTCTGGCCTGTCGCTTGTGCTACTGCCGCCACCTGTGCAGCTGCGGCCTGATACGTATCGTACGTGCCGCTTACGATTTGATAAAGCGTTTGTCCGCCCCGATTGACCACTTGAATCGAGCCTTCGTATTTTTTCTGGCTCATGAGTTGAGCGATTTGCTGCGCCTGATTCCAGTCAGAAGTCTGCGCTACAACCAGATGGTACTCGTCCACCCGGTAGCGGACAGCGTCTCCATCTAATTCAGGCAGCTCTATTTTGCCTTCCGGGCCTGTCAACGTCACTTCCATCCCTTTTTCAGCCGTAAGTGTAACAGAAGGGACTACTCCCCTGTATCCTTTTCCGATATCCACAAAAAGTGCTACCCGGATATTGTTGTCGCCAGCCGCCTGAGTCGGTACTGTTCCTCCCAGGAGAGCCACTGTGATCAGACCCGCCGAAAGGACTTTCCCCATCCACTTCTTTTTCATGTCGTCCAACGTCCTTCCTTTCTCCTGATTTCGTCGAAAATTGGCATGCGCTCCCATCTTTTTCGACAATCACTGGAGATTTTCCTGCCCTTTTTCCCAAAATGGGACCAATCCGCTTGCACGCAAAAAGCCATCGGGCACCCAGCTCCGATGGCGTAAGCTTTGTTCTACATGTGCAAAAGAGAAGCGCTCTCACTTAAAAAGCCGGATGACATACATCAGAAGCGACAGGACGACGCTAATCACAATACACGTCACAATCGGAAAATAAAACTTGACGTTTTCCTTTTCCACGACGATATCTCCCGGCAGGCGCCCCAAAGGCAAGAAGCGTCCGCCCACCTGCCACAACAAGCCGATGACGATCAGGACGGCCCCGCCGATGACAAGTAGCTTGGCTATCGGATTCACGATTTCATCTCCCGCCCAAAATGCTGGTACGCACTCGGGGTGAGCACACGGCCCCGCGGCGTCCGCTGCATAAAGCCGATCTGCATCAAATACGGTTCGCAAACGTCTTCTACCGTTTGCGCCTCTTCCCCGATGGTGGCGGCAATCGTATCCAGTCCGACCGGACCGCCGTCAAAGCGCTCGATAATCGCAAGCAACAGCTTGTGGTCGATATGATCCAGTCCGCATGCATCTACTTGCAGCCGCTCCAGCGCTTCTTGCGCAATCTCTGTCGTGATGACGCCCTCGCCCTTGACCTGAGCAAAATCGCGCACGCGCTTCAACAGACGATTAGCCACGCGCGGGGTGCCACGCGAGCGTCTGGCAATCTCCTCTGCCCCGCCCTCGCGAATGATGACTTGCAAAATGTCTGCGGCCCGCGACACGATAAACGTCAGCTCGGGAACCGTATAAAACTCCAGCCGGTTGACCACGCCGAATCGATCGCGGAGCGGAGCGGAGAGCATCCCTGCTCTCGTCGTCGCTCCCACCAGCGTAAACGGCGGCAAGTCGAGGCGAACACTGCGCGCACTTGGCCCTTTTCCGATGATGATGTCGAGCGCAAAGTCCTCCATGGCCGGGTACAGCACTTCCTCGACGCTCCGGTTCAGTCGGTGTATCTCGTCGATAAACAGCACGTCGCCCTCTTGCAAGTTGGTCAAAATCGCCGCCAGATCACCAGGGCGCTCGATGGCTGGCCCGGATGTCGTGCGGATGTTGACGCCAAGCTCGTTGGCGATAATTTGCGAAAGCGTCGTTTTTCCCAATCCGGGCGGCCCGTACAGCAAGACGTGGTCCAGCGACTCTTTGCGCATTTTCGCCGCTTCGATGAAAATTTTCAAGTTTTCCTTCACATGCTGCTGTCCGATGTACTCATTCAAATAACGGGGACGGAGGCTCAGTTCCGCAGCATCCTCTTCCCAGTTCATGTGCGTCGTAATAATTCGCTGATCCAAAATCCTACCCCCTCATGAGCAGGGCAAGCCCTTGCTTGATGAGCTTTTCTACACTCTCGCCCTCTTTGGATTTCTCCGACAGCGCGTTTCTGATTTTTTGCAGCTCGCCATCCGAATAGCCGAGCGCCGTCAAGGCGTCGAGCGCTTCGTTCAACGCGGATACCGCCTGCTCGCCTGCCGTCAGATCGCCGGCTGCGACAGTCAAAATCGCCGATGGCGTATAGCCGACCAACTTGTCCTTGAGATCGAGAATAATGCGCTGTGCCGTCTTTTTGCCGATCCCGGGGAACTTGGTCAAGTATGTCACATTTTCTTGTTGCACGGCCATCACGAGCTGCTCAGGTGTAGCAGCCGCGAGAATCGCCAGGCCGCCTTTTGGCCCGATGCCGCTCACGTCGAGCAGCTTGCGGAACAAATCGCGTTCGTCGCGGGTCGCAAAGCCGTAGAGCAATATCGCGTCTTCGCGGACATGATGGTGCGTATACAGCTTCGTCTTGCTGCCCTCGTAGCGAACGAACTGGTACGGATTGGGACAGAACAGGCGATACCCGATCCCTCCAGTCTCTACGACTATGTATTCTGAATCCAGGTAACAAAGTGTCCCTTCCACAAAATCAATCATTTTTGAACTCCTTCCGAGATGGAGATAAACGCCTTAAACTGTGCGTGCGTAATCGCAATCCCCAACGCATCCGCCACGTCATCCGGCTTTGGCACTTCTTTCAGACGCAAGAGCAGCTTGGTCATTTCCTGGATTTGCTTCTTCTCTGCCCCACCGTACCCGGTCACCGCCTGCTTGACTTGCATCGGCGTGTATTCGTACACGGGCACCCCGGCAAGCTCTGCCGCGAGCAGGATGACGCCGCGCGCTTGCCCGACGGTGAAGGCGGTTGTCACGTTTTTATTGAAAAACAGCTTTTCTACTGACATTTCATCTGGTCGATACGTTTCCAGCAAGCTTTGCATCGCTTCAAAAATTTGTTTCAGGCGAAGCGGAACAGGCAAGCCTGCCTCTGTCTGAATGCTTCCATACTGGACGGGACGCAATTGGCTACCCTGCTTATCCAGAACCCCAAACCCAACGATCGCAATGCCAGGGTCGATTCCTAAAATGCGCATAGTCCACTCTCCGTAGGCTTAAGTTTCTACTCTCTACTGTATCACAAAGCGCCCGAAAAGCGAACGTGTATTTCCATGCAAAAGCCCGCTCCTGCTTGCGAGGAACGGGCCATACGGCGTCGCTTTAGTGTTTGTTCATCCCGAGTGTATCTGACACATCATGCTGCATGTGGGCATATTCATCCACACCGCTCTGCATTTGCTCCTGGATTTTGTTGATCTGCTGGTAATTGAGCTTGTTGTGTCCCTGATTCAACTGAACGTACAAACGCTGATGGAACTGGTCTTTGTAGCTACCTCTTGGCATGGTAGACATATGAAAAGACTCCTCCTTCGATCACCGTATGCCTACAGTATGGCGTGCGACCACGACGCTTATGATGCCAAGATTTACACCTCATTGCCCTGCTTTTGTCAAGACAACATAACTGGTGGAGGTGCTTTCATCCGGTGCGACACTTACGATTTGCTTTCGTATTCATCTGTCTTCTCCTGACGCTGTTGATCCCGGAGCCATCCGCCCAATCTGCCCATGCCAAAAGCAAAGAAGAAATCACCGTATCTGTCTCGGTCTCACCCGCTTCTTCCTTTCACTCCACGTTGACGTTTCGCGCCCAGCACTCGTTTGTGAAGCAGCTGCTGCGTGCAAAGACAGTCGCGGCCTATGTGAATCCATACTGGGTCCGCGCGACTCTTGTCGTGCACAATCGCTATTTCTTGTACGATCACGACGGGAATTTGTTTGAAAAGGAACGCCCGCTGCAATACATGCTGGGCGCAAACTTGAAACAAAAAATCGAAGATCTGGTAGCAAAAGTGGAAAGTGTGCACTACGCCAAAGCAACTCCGTGGGAACAAGTCAAGCAGACTTTCGGCCGCATGGAATACGCAACCGTCATCGACCTGGAAACAGGGGAACGGTTTCACGTCCAGCGCCGGGCGGGCAGTCGCCATGCCGATGTGCAGCCATTGACACGTACGGATACCCAAACGATGAAAAAAATTTATCAGGGCAAATGGAGCTGGAAGCGCAGGGCGATTCTCGTGGAGGTCAACGGCGTTTATTTCGCCGCCTCGATGCACGGCATGCCTCACGGTGCGGGGGCTATCGCCGGAAACGACTTTCCCGGACACTTTTGCATCCACTTTTTTGGCAGCTCTACCCACAAACGCAAGGAGCCTGACCCGAGCCACAGCCTGATGATCCAAAAAGCTTCCGGCTCTCTGGCCGCGAACTTGATCGGGGCATCTGCCGAAGAGCTGGTCGGCTATTTTTTGACCGCCCTGCACGAACAGGACATTCATTCGCTGCGGATGACGACAGACGGCTTTCCGCTGCCAGATCGCCTGGCGCAAGTAGCATCGATTCGCAAAACCGAGATGGTCATCCCTTCCGATGAAAAAGGTCCCTTGCTGCTGGAAGTGCCCGTTCACCTGACCTACTTCACGCGGAACAACGACGAGCGCAAGGAAAAGTGGACGTTTGTCCTCCATCGCCCGGTTCCGTGGGACAGATGGCGCGTCATCGCGGTAGAGCTATAAGGCTATAAATATAGAAAAAAGCCGGAATCGCTCTCCGGCTTTTCCCTTCTCTGATGATCATGGCGCATCCAGTTGAAACTCCCCATACGTGGAAAGAATGCTGTTGTACTCCGCCAGATTGCGGATGCGAATGCCTCGCTTTAAGTTCTCCAGCTCTTCTTTGGGCAGATTCGCTTCCATTTTCTCCGTATTGATCCGGTAAAAAGTCTGGATGACGTCCTGTTCCGTTGGCACACCGTGAAAAAAAGTCAGCATGCCGTCCGCTGACAGTCCGAAATGACCGTTTTCTTTGCAGGCAGGAGAAATGTCCTGCTCCCTTTTCATCAGGATCATCTTGGCGGCATCGGAAGTCACGATCTCCCAGCCTTTGTATTCTCCCATCGCTTGAGGGAGATATCCCGTGCCGACAGGACGCCGCTCTTCGTCTCGGACACCACACAAATAGCTTCGCGTCAATACAAGCTCATATGGCTTCCCTGTCACCTCGGCCGTCCTGCCTATGCCCGTGTGCATCAACTGCGAAAGCCCCGTCCCTTTGCTTCCGCTGCCTGCCAGCAGGATGCCCAATACGACACCTGTGAGAAGCGCCGCGCTCCACGATGCGTACACCATCCATTTTTTTCGCATTGTTCGATGAACCCCTTCACAAGCTTTTTTTCTAGTGTCGCCATGTTGGATCGGGGCCATACATGAATCACTCAACATTCGTAATTGGCTAGAAATTCACTTCCACGAAACGACAAAACGAGGAAACATTTTATGATTTTTGTCAATAGCCAAAATTTAATAATCTTAACCTGCAATTATCTACCAATCTATTGATTCTAGTGATAAACTATTTTTGCTTGGTATTCATTGTGAACTTATGGAGGTCAATCAAAACATGAAAAAGGCAAACAAAAAAATGCTGACCGCTTTTCTCCTCAGCACTTCTTTAGTTGTCAGCGCTCTCACTTTCTCTACTACGCCTGTGAGCGCCGCAGCTAGTTCCACCCTGAAACTCCGCTTGCTCGAAACAACTGACATCCACACCAACATCGTGAACTACGACTACTATCAAGACAAGTCCACAGATGAATTTGGTTTCGCCAAAACAGCGACGTTGATCAAAAAAGCGAGAGACGAAGCGAAAAACAGCATTCTCATCGACAACGGCGACCTGTTGCAAGGAAACCCGCTCGGCGACTATGTTGCTAAAATCGATCCTTTGAAAGACGGAGAAACTCACCCGGTTTACAAAGCGATGAACCTGTTGAACTACGATCTGGGCAACATCGGAAACCACGAGTTCAACTTCGGTTTGGAGCACCTCGATCGCAGCCTGAAAGGTGCAAAATTCCCTTACATCAACTCCAACGTCTACATTGACGACAAGGATAAAAATCCGGACAACGATAAAAACATGTTCACCCCTTACCAAATCCTGGAGCGCAAATTCAAGGATGAGAGCGGAAAAGAAGTGACGCTGAAAGTCGGCGTAATCGGATTTGTACCTCCGCAAATCATGCAGTGGGACAAAGCGAACCTGGAAGGCAAAGTCATCGCCAAAGACATCGTGGAAAGCGCCAACAAATTCATCCCTGAAATGAAGAAAAAGGGAGCAGACATCATCGTCGCGGTTCCTCACTCTGGCATCGGTCCTGTTGAAGGCGGAGCGAACCTGGAGAACGCCAGCTACCAATTGAGCAAAATCGATGGCATCGACGCCATCCTGTTCGGCCACTCCCACCTGGTATTCCCGGGTCCTGGCTTTGAAAACATCCCTGGCGTTGACGGTACAAAAGGCACCATCAACGGCAAACCGGCTGTAATGCCTGGCTACTGGGGCAACAACCTGGGCGTGATCGACCTGACACTCACCCAAGAAAACGGCAAATGGAAAGTAACGGAATCCGTTACCAAAACCGTTCCAATCTACGACAAAACAAACAAAGCGTCCCTGGCTGATGCAGACAAGGCCGTACTGGACGCTGTAAAAGAAGATCATGATCACACAGTGGAATGGGTGCGTTCCGCAGTAGGGAAAACATCTTCCCCTATCTTCAGCTACTTCGCGCTGGTGCAAGATGACCCATCCATCCAGATCGTGACCAATGCACAAAAATGGTTCGTTGAGAAAAACGTGAAAGGTACCGAATACGACGGCATTCCAGTGCTGTCCGCAGGAGCACCGTTCAAAGCGGGCGGCCGCAACGGCGCAACTTACTACACGAACATCCCTGCCGGCACAATCGCCATCAAAAACGTATCTGACCTGTACATCTATCCAAACACGTTGAAAGCTGTCCTGATCAACGGTTCCCAGCTGCAAGAATGGCTGGAGCGCTCCGCTGGCCAATTCAACCAGATCGATGTGAAGAAAACAGAAGAGCAACCGCTCGTAAACGAAGCATTCCCAACTTACAACTACGATGTAATCGATGGCGTAACCTATCAAATCGATGTGACTCAACCATCCAAATACGCTGTAGACGGCAAGCTGGCTAACAAAGATGCCAACCGCATCAAAAACCTGTCCTACAACGGCAAGCCTGTCAAACCGGAAGACAAGTTCATCGTCGTAACGAACAACTACCGTGCAAGCGGCGGCGGAAGCTTCCCAGGTCTGGACGGCAAAAACATCATCATCGATTCTCCAGACGAAAACCGTCAAGTTGTCATCGACTACATCTTGAGCCAAAAAGACATCAACCCTGCGGCTGACAACAACTGGACATTTGCGCCAATCAAAGAAAAAGTGAACGTAACCTTCACTTCTTCGCCAGATGCGAAGCCATTTGCAGAAAAAATGTCCAACCTGAAATTCATCAGCCAACTGGAATCCGGTTTCGCCAAATTCTCCATCGACTTGTCCAAACCAGCTTCCAAATAAGCTTCGACGCAAGACAAACATCCCTCATGATCGAGGGATGTTTTTTCTTGCCAAAATCGGTTATCCGACAAAATGATATTCACCCCAGGGCGAACGCTGGAAGATGCGCTCCCCATCGTTCAAAAATTGTTGGCGATTTTGGGCAAGTCTTCCCTCCAGCATCACCAGCTGCAAAACGCCGCGCATATGATAACCGGGACGCCTGCTATACAGCCCGGTCACCTCGCGCAAAAAATTGTCCGGATAACGGAGCAATTGATGAACCGCCCAAATCTGGGTGTCGCTCAAGTAATTGATTTTACTGTATGCCTCCATCGCCTCTACGAACGATTCCATCCGATATTCCTGCATCAACAGCATGCGCGACATCAGCTGGACGAGATCGACAAGCTGGATGTCGTGTCCGACCGTATCCAGATCGATCAAATAGCAATTCCCTCGCTGCGTCAGCAAAAAATTGTGGCTGGCGACGTCGCGATGCGCCAATGTGCCTCTTTCCATCGCCATATACATTTCCGGAATCAGCGGAAGCTTGTGGGCGGATTGCAGCAGTTGCTGACCGTCACGCAGCACCTCATCGGCAGCGTGGGCAATGACTTGCTCCAGTTTGTTTTGCGGGCCGTTTTGCTCAATCATCCACGTCAGTCGTTCAAAGTATTCCATCCGACTCTCCCACTTGTCGAGCAAGGCTGGCTTGCCCTCGTAGGCATAGGAATGAACGACAGGGAAGCCTTGAGCCGCGACATGAAACCGCGCCAACGTCTCTGCTGTCTTTTTCACATCAAAGAGTGACGCGTTATCCGCTTCCTCGCCATCAATCAGCTTCATGATGGTGTAATAGCGATCCTCGAAAGGAAATATTTTGGCACCCTCGGTAGTTGATACGTAGTGAACTGTGTGAACAAAGCCTTTTTGCCTCAAGGCGTCGGCTAACTCCGTGACCCATACTGCTTTTTCCAACTGCTTATACCCTTTGATGATCCAGTGTCCCCGGTCTGTTTTGAGCAGATTGACATTCCTCTTAGGCTTAACCCCGTGCACCTCACAACGAAAAGCTTTTTCGATCGCTGGTATGAGTCCTTTGTTCATAACCGTCCCTCTCAGTACGAAGAGGATTCATCGAGTCCGTCTCCCCAGTTAGGCCATGCGCCTTGTTCCGGCATGGAAGCGACACATTGGGAAGGAGGGAACATCATGTTGTTGTGAAACGGCTGCGGGCCACGGCTGCTTTTCGCGCTTCTGCGCCTTCTCAATTCCGGGCTGTCCGAGGAACACTCACATGATGAAGACGATGATTCCACTGGTTCTGGGCATACAGGCAACTGCGGATGCGGCCGTCTTGGCGGATGCGGTGGCGGTGGCGGCGGAAACGGCATGGGCATCGGATAGAGCGGCATAGGGAACGGCATTGGTCGCATCATCGGCGGCATCATTGGTGGCATTGGTGGTGGCGGTCCGAATGGCATCATGCCCATCCCCGGAAATGGCGGCATCATTTGCCCCGGACCCATAAATGGCCGATAAGGAAACATCGGCTGACCAGGGCCGCCAAACGGTCTTTGGGATGGCATTGGCCCCATCTGTTGAGGGCTTAGTAGCTGCTGCCTGCCAGGAGGCATTGGCTGTTGCATCCTCGGTGCGGCACACGGTGGGCATGGTCGCACGGGCGGGCATGGCCTAAGCTGCGGCGCAGGCGGCATGAATGGCTGCATAGGACGCTGCTGCATGGGCGGCATTGGTTGCATTGGACGAACCTGTGCGGGCGGCATTTGTGTAAACGGCCTCACTTGGGCTGGCGGTCGGGTTGGTTGCACCTGCACAGGCGGGCATGGCGGGCACATGATAGCTGGCGGTGTTTGCGGCTGAAATGGGCTGATCTGTGTTGGCGGCATCGGCGGTATGTTCGGCATCCCGATGTTTGGCGGACTAGGCGGCTGGTAAATGTACGGACTGACCTGTGTTGGCGGCGCAGGCGGAACGAACGGCCGTGTAGGTGTCGGCAGTGCCGGCGGACTCGTAGGCTCCGACATGATATTCGGCGCTGAAGGCGCAGGCGGAAGCACCCTTTGCGGCTGCAAAGTCGGCACAGGTGTAGGTGCAGGCGTTGGTGTGGGCTGGATCGTCTCCGGAGACACGAGTGGGCCTGGAGACGCTGGTGGCCGCTCCTTTGCCGGAGGTGTAGACGGCGCTTCCTGCGTGATTCTCGTTTCCGATTCGATTTGCACTTCTTCCTCAGGCTCAATCGGCCGCCGCTCAATTTGTCTCGGCACTTCCTCCGACTCTGCTTCTGTCCGCGGACGTTCTTTTACATATGGAGCTGCCTCACTCATCGGATGAGGCGTTGTTCGTGGCTGGGGCCTGACAGGAACGCTCTTCGTCGGAATTTTGATTCTTGCTCCTGGATAGAGCGTGTCGGGAGTTTTGACCTGGCTGTTTAAGCGAAGCAGTTCCTTGTAATCGACGCCATATCTTTTGGCGATCTTCCACATGCTGTCGCCCTTTTGTACGATGTGAATCCTCAATGTTTCTCCTCCCTTGCGTGAAAACTCCCTACCATGGTATGCACCCATGGGCTTTTTGCTCCTTGGCGGCCTTCGCTTTTACGCTTGCAGGGGAGAAAAAAGAAAGAAGCCAATTTTTACAAATTGGCCTCCAGTTTGGCTCCTTGCATATAAAATGGATACGTTCCTAGCTGACGCACCTGACAACCGATAGCTTCAATCTCGGCAAAAGCGCCCGGCAAGAGGACATCGTCCATTTTTTGCTCGATATCGATGACAAAGTAGTAGCTTCCCAGCGCTTTTTTCGTCGGCCGGGACTCAATCCGCGACAGGTTGACCTTTCTCCAGGCAAACGCGGCCAACACTTGATACAGCGCACCAGGGAAATCTTCCGGCAGCGTGACAAGTATCGTCGTTTTCTCGCGTGAGGACGCCTGCAACTCCAACGGCTCCGTGCCGACCAGCACAAAACGCGTGTAGTTATTCGAATAATCTTGAATTTGTTCGCGGGCGAACTCCAGCGGGTAAATCTCCACATTCAGCTTCGTGCCAACAGCAGCCCACGGCTCCTCGGGATGCTCGCTCACCGTTTTTGCAGCCAGTGCTGTGCTGTTCATGTACTCGATCTTGGCGTGCGGCAAGTTTTCCCGCAAGAAATTGTGGCTCTGGGCAATCGCTTGCGGGTGCGACAACACTTTTGTGATCGCAGACAAAGGCAAGGCTTGCTCTCTTTTGGCTACCAGCAAGTTTTGCGTAATCGGCAGCGCCAGCTCAGCCAGGATCGGCAAATCGACCTCGTGAATGAGCCAGTCCAAAGTCGAATTGACGGTACCCTCGATGGAATTTTCCATCGGCACGACCCCGAATGCCACTTCCTTGTTGGAAACAGCATCCAGCACATCGATGATGCTCGGATACGGAACGAGCGAGAGCGGCTGGCGTTGCGTCAAAGTCCGCGCCGCCTCTTCTGTGAATGTTCCGCGTGGTCCGAGAAAAGCAAGTTTCTTCTCCATGGCGTTCTCCTATCCACTATGCTCTATCTCTGATGGATTTCTACTTGTACGCCATTTTCGTCCGGCTGCAAAATCATTACACGGTAGGCAATGCCGTGTCCTTTCATCACTCTGTCCACGAATGCGCGCAGTTGCCCCTCCTCTTCCGCGGAAGAAAAGAAGCAAAGGATGGTTGGTCCCGCGCCGCTCAAGGCAGCGCCTACGGCACCGTGCTCAGTCGCTTTGTCCAGGATTTCGTTCAAGCCAGGTACAAGTTTAGCGCGGTACGGCTGATGCAGCCGATCCGACATGGCCCGTCCCATCAGGTCTAGTCTGCCTTGTGCCAAAGCGGCAACAAGCAAACTGCTATGTCCCACATTATATACAACATCTTCTTTGCTGTACACCTGTGGCAGGACGTTCCGCGCTTTTGTCGTCTCCAGCATGAAATCCGGGATCACGACGAGTGTCTGCAATCCGGCGGGAGGGGAAAATCGAACGTAAGGAACAGGTTCTTCGATCGTCTCTGGCATAGTCGCCACGATGATCCCGCCAAACAGGGAGGCTCCGACGTTGTCTGGATGTCCTTCCAGTGCTGTGGCGCGGGCGAAAAGCTGCTCGCGGCTAAATGGCTCGCCAGCGAGTTGATTGGCCGCCACCAATGCCCCGACAATCGCAGCCGCACTGCTCCCCAGCCCGCGGGTCAGGGGAGCTTCACTCGATGCGCGTATGGCAAGCTCCGGCACGGCAAGCCCTGCTTCCTGAAACAGACTCGCTGCTACTTGATACAACAAGTTGCTTTTGTCCGCAGGTGTGCCTTCCAGCTCTTTGCCAACCAGCTCGACGGTGGTCCGGTCACTGATTTCCATTTCTACTACGGAATACAATTGAAATGCCATTCCCAAAGCATCAAAGCCTGGCCCCAGATTGGCTGTGCTTGCGGGAATCGTTACTTTTACACGCTGACTGCTCATGAGACGACTTCTCTCCCGCTCTGGCGAACCAGCTCCATGACGGCTTCATGTGTCGCAGGCACTGAGCGTGGCTCTTCTCCAACGAGCTTCAGGGCGATGTTTGGATCTTTCAAGCCGTTTCCTGTCAAAACGCACGCAACCTTGACACCTTGCGGCAGTTTGTTTGCTCGATGCAGCTTGATGATTCCGGCCAGGGAGGCAGCAGAAGCCGGTTCGCAGAAAACGCCCTCTTCTTTGGCCAGCAGCTGGTATGCCTGCAAAATTTCATCGTCTGTCACGCTGTCAACAAGACCGTTCGATTCAGAAATCGCATGTAAAGCGCCGTCCTTGCTCGCAGGGTTTCCGATGCGGATCGCAGTCGCGATTGTTTCCGGGTTGGGTACAGGCTGTCCGAGCACCAGCGGAGCGGCCCCCGCCGCCTGGAAGCCGTACATGTGCGGCAAACGGCTTGATTTGCCTGCTTCCTTATACTCCTTGAAGCCTTTCCAGTAGGCGGTGATGTTTCCGGCATTTCCTACGGGAATCGCCAAAATGTCCGGTGCATCGGCCAGAGCGTCGCACATTTCGAACGCTGCTGTCTTTTGTCCTTCGATCCGGTAAGGGTTGACGGAGTTCACCAGCGTAATCGGCTCTTTCGCCGTAATGTCGCGCACGATATTCAGCGCTTCGTCAAAGTTGCCGTCGATGGCGATGACCTCGGCACCGTATGCGATCGCTTGCGCCAGCTTGCCCAGCGCGATGTTGCCGCTCGGAATCAGGACGATGCAGCGCAGACCGGAACGCGCTGCATACGCCGCTGCTGCCGCAGACGTATTTCCGGTGGAAGCGCACATGATCGTTTTGCTGCCTTCCTCCACTGCTTTGGCAACAGCCATGACCATGCCTCTGTCTTTGAACGAGCCTGTCGGATTCAGTCCTTCATATTTTACATACAGCTCGACTCCCAGCTTCTTGGACAAGTTCGCCGCATGGATCAGCGGAGTGTTTCCTTCGTGCAGACTGACCAACGGTGTCTTGTCCGTAACCGGAAGAAACTCCCGGTAGCGCGCAATAATGCCAGATTGACGATCAAAACTCATTACTTGTCTCCCCCTTCTACACGGTAGCAGCTCTCCACTTTGGAGATGATGTCCATTTGTTCCATATAGGCGATGACCCCATCCATATCGCTCTTGGACGATTGGTGCGTCACCATGATGATCTCCGCTTCGCCGCCATTGTTGTACGGCTGCTGAATGACTTGCTCCAGCGAAATGTTTTTGTCCGCCAGCAACTGGGTAATCTTTGCCAAAACGCCGCGTTTGTCCGCCACCACGATTCGCAGGAAATATTTGGACAGCTTTTGGCTGTCGTCTTTAAGCACTTTTTCCTTGTACGGCGCAACCATCCCGCGTCCGTTTACGCCCAGCTTTCTGTTTTTCACAACCGTGACCAGATCGGACACGACTGCGGTTGCGGTCGGAAGCTCGCCTGCGCCCGGGCCGTAAAACATCGTCTCGCCTACGGCTTCCCCGTGTACGTACACCGCATTGAACACGCCGTTGACAGAAGCAAGCGGATGCGATTTCGGCACCATCGTCGGCTGTACGCTTACCTCGATCGCTTCCTCGTCGCGGCGGGCCAGACCCAACAGCTTGATCTCATAGCCCAACTGCTTGCCGTATGCGATGTCTTGCTTGCTTACCGCACTGATTCCTTTGACGTCCACATCTTCCAGCTTCATCGGCACGCGGAAACCGAGTGTGGCGAGAATCGCCATCTTGCGGGCTGCGTCAAAACCTTCGACATCGGAGGTAGGATTCGCTTCCGCGTAGCCCAGCGCTTGCGCTTCTTTGAGGACGTCGCTGTAGTCTGCGCCCTCTTGGCTCATTTTGGTCAAAATATAGTTGGTCGTCCCGTTGACGATCCCCATCATTTTCGTAATGCGATCGGAGGAAAAGCCTTCCACCAATGCACGCAAAATCGGAATCCCGCCCGCTACGCTCGCTTCATAAAACACGTCACAGCCCTTTTCTTGCGCCTTGTTCAAGATTTCAGCCCCATGCAAGGCCATCAAATCTTTGTTGGCAGTGACTACGTGCTTGCCGCGCTCCAGCGCCTGGAGGATGTATTCTTTGGCCGGGTGGATGCCGCCAATTACCTCGACGATTACCTCGATGTCCGGATCATCCAGAAGCTCGGCAGGCTCTGTCGTCAGCAAATTTTCCATGGCGGCGATATTGCGCGACTTCTCGGCATCCTGCACGAGAATCTTCGTGATCTCAATCCCCAGTCCGGTCTGCTTTTGCAAATCGTCCTGATGAGCAGAAATGATGCGGACAACCCCAGTCCCGACTGTTCCAAACCCCATTAACCCCAGCTTGATGCTTTGCTTCTCCATTGTTTCTCTCCTCCTACCCTTCTTTTACCCTCTACCGACGATCATCGCTTTGCGAACGCCGGGGATTTCTTGCAAGCTTTCCAGAAATTCCGTGCTGGATACGCGCAGATTGGCCATATCGACAGACATGGAAATATTGGCAATCCCTTGCAGCGGAATCGTCTGATTGATCGTCAGGACGTTCCCGCCTTGTTCTGCAACATACGTGAGCACCTTCGACAAATAACCGGACATGTGCTCCAGCGAAAACGTGATCGTCATGATCTTTTCGCTCATCATGGCATTGAAGGGAAATATCCCGTCCTTGTATTTGTAAAATGCACTCCGGCTCAGTCCCACTCGATCTACTGCCTCATTCACGGTGTCCACTTCGCCGGATTCCAGCATCTTTTTCGCTTCGATCGTCTTGACGATTGATTCTGGTAAGATGTCAGATCGTATCAAGTAGAACTTCTCTTCCCGTTTCACGTGTTGTGTCCTCCTGAGAAAAACAGTTGTTTCTTCATAGAGGACATTATAACGGATAGTACTCGCTGTGACAATCCTTCATCGCCAACTTTTTTCATGGAACCATATTCGGTTCACCTGGGTTACATGGCTATGTCGATCTTCGTACACACTAAAAGCGGTAAGAAAAGAGGAGGTGAAGCACGAATGGCAGGACGCGGAAAGTCAGACAAATCGGAGCGCCGCAACAATCATCCGGCTGGAAAACCGAGCAGCCTGGAGCAGTTCGGTTCTGATCTTCGGGGCAAAAAAATGGCGCAATCGCCTAACATCATCGAGGACCCGAGCGGCAATAAATAGCCGTCAACGGCCAAGCTTTTTCAGCAAACGGCCACAGGCGTATGGTCAGGCGCAAGCAGGCACATTTCCCTTGCTAAAAGCGAGTGAGCTGTTTTGTAAAGAAAAAAACCCCGGGATTTGTGTATCCCGGGGTTTGACGCTTGTTCGTATGGTTGTTTTTGGTTTAGTACGCGAGCGAAGACAAGCCGTTGATGTGAGTCAGGTAGCGCACGTTGCTCGCTTCCTTCATCAGCGTAGCTGGCAAGCCTTTCAGCTTCAACTGGCTTGCACCGATGGTTCCGATGGCATCTTTGCGGCCCAAGCTTCCGAGAGTACCGGAAAAGACTGGCTTGAACGTGTCCATTTTGGAGCCGTTGAAGTGAGCGAACAAGTTGTAGCCAACCACTTCACCCATTTGCCATGCCAATTGAGCAGTTGGCGGGTATGGACGGCCTTCTGGCCCCATAACCACTGCACTGTCTCCCGCGAGGAATACTTCCGGATGAGAAGTGGACTGCAGGAACTCAGTCACAGTTGCGCGACCGCGGTTTACTTCGATGCCGCACTCAGCCACTACGCGATTTCCTTGAACGCCACCAGTCCAAACCATTGTTTTGGTTTCGATGGTGTTGCCGTCTTTCAGGCAAACGGTTGTTTCTTTCATTTCGGTTACAGGAACGCCAGTCAGGAACTGAACGCCACGTTTTTCCAGGCTAGTTTTTGCACGCTCTACCAGGTCAGGAGCAAAGCCCGCGAGGATCGATGGTCCTGCCTCTACGCAATAGATGGACAGGTCTGCAAAATCTACGCCGTACTTGCGGCAAAGATCAGGCAGCATGTCAGCAAATTCGCCAACCAGCTCGATGCCGGTCAGACCGCCGCCGCCAACCACGAAAGTCGCATCGGCTTTGTTTTTGCTCTTGCTGTATTCCACTACGCGCTCTTCGAGGTGCGCGCGCAGACGGTTCGCTTCCTCTACGGATTTCAGTGTAAAGCTGTACTCTTGCAAGCCAGGGATACCGAAGAATGCGGTTTCGCTGCCCAGAGCAACTACGAGTGCATCGTATTTGATGCTCTCGCCGCTCGTCAAAGTGACGCGTTGCGATTCCAGACCGATTTTTTCAACAGTGTCGATCACCAGGTTGATGTCTTTTCCACGCAGCAGTCTTTCCAATGGCAGTGCCACGTTTTGTTCAGACAGGTTGCCTACTGCCAAACGGTGCAGCTCCGTGATGATTTGGTGCGTAGGGAAACGGTTCACAACCGTGATCGTCGCCTCTTCCGCCGTCATGTATTTGCGTGCAGTCAAAGCGGACAGCAAACCGCCGTAGCCGCCGCCCAGAATGAGAATATGCTTCGCCATGCCTAATCCTCCGTCCTTGTCTCTCGTAGGTTATCGTAATTAGCGTTTTTGTTGTTGGCGCTCAGCCAAAACTTCGAGGAATGCTTGTGCAAAACGCAATGTTTTTTGCACTTGCGGATCTTTCAGCATTTTGAGCATGCCAAACAAGCCAACGGTCGTTTCCTCAGTGTGCGCGCGGTCGTTTGCTTCAATAGCCGCTTGCGCGATGCCTTTTGCCTTGTCGGAAATCGGTTTGACGAACTCTTCCATACCGCCCTTGATGTCGTCGATGAGTACATGATCGTTAGCTACGGTGTTTACCAGGTCGTACGTTTTGGTGAGGATAGTTGTCATCTCGGCCAGTTTTGGCAAGTTTGCCACCAATACATTCAGGGATTCTTGAATTTCTGGTTTCATCAACTGATCGAGTACATCCATTTGTTGCTCAGGTGCCAGAGTAGCTGTGCTTGCTACTTCTGCTTGAGCTTGTTGCGTGGTTGTTTGAGACATGGAAAAACGTCCTCCTTTGCTTTGGAATAGAGGCCTTCATTCTCGATGCCTGTTCATACGAGTTACGGCCGCTATTCTCCCAAAATACCGAAAAGCACGTGTGCTTGTAATATTTTTCACAAAGCGAATGATACAGCTACGTGGAATAATCAAAAGTGCATGATTTCACAAAGTGATATTCAGGAAAAAGCACAGAACAAATCCATCAGGTGAACAGGCTCGATTTAGAACTCTATGTACTCTACTATATACCTTCTTCGCGGGAACAGCAAAGGAAAAAAACCGCTTCCTTAGGAAGAAGCGGCAGTTGAGAGCTTTTTATAGTAATCTTTGATGACTTGGTGATGTTTTTCATTGATATCCGTAAAAATTAACTCGATTACTGTCTGCTTGTCTTCGAAGGTCTTTTCCACGATTTTTGCCATCATGACGATTTCTTGCCCAGTCGAAGGAACCGTGAAAGAAAGGTGGAGAAACTCCCCTTTGGCCACATAACCTTCTGTTGCGAGTATCAGTCGTGTAGGGGAAAATTTCAGCAGCACAGCCTCCCCTTTTTCCTCGATCGGTCTTGCGCCCATCACCTTGTACGGGACGCGAATGTCAATCCCGGGCGGAATGGGTTCCTGCTTGCGGCTTGTGGCAATCTCGACGCCGACGCTGACCGGAACCATCGCCAACAGCTTGATAGGCCATATCGTTTCTTCCGAAATCACTTCCAGATCAATCGTGTTAATCGCCGCATCCGATTCCCACCGAACACGCACCGTTGATCCGAGCAGTTCGGCCTTTGCATCGGCCTTCATCTCAAGAGAAACGACGAGATAACTACTTTTGACATGCTCAACCATTACTTGAATGGGCGATTTGACCTGTCTAGAGATCATCATCGGCAATGAAGCACCGCGTTGGAGGCGTTTGTCCGCCATAAAAGGGGTGAGGGATGGGATATCAATCATTCTGTTTGTCACTCCACAAAGTCAAACTCTAATTTGCCAATCCGAACGGTATCCCCGTCTCTTGCACCGTGTTTGCGCAATGCCTCGTCCACACCCATGCTGCGCATCTGTCTCGCGAAGCGCTGAGCTGCGTCATAGCTGTTGAGGTTCGTCATGCGCACCAATTTCTCGATTTTTTCACCGCTGATCACGAATACTTCGTTGTCGCGAGTGATTTCAAACGGCTCCGGCTCTTTCTCCGCACGGAACATCACGCGCTCTTCCACTTCTTGTACTTCTTCGACTGTCGGCTTGTCCGGAATTGTGGACAATGTCTCGCCTACTGCGTACATCAGTTCCTTGACACCTTGCTGGGTCGCTGCCGAGATTTCGAAAACTTGAACACCTGGCACTTTTTCTTTGAAGCGCTGCAAATTTTCGGCCGCTTCCGGCACGTCCATCTTGTTGGCAGCAACGATTTGCGGACGATCTTCGAGCTTCAGGTTGTACAGCTTCAGCTCGCGGTTGATCTGCAAATAGTCTTCGTACGGATCGCGTCCATCCACTCCCGCCATGTCAATGACATGGACAATCAGACGAGTGCGCTCTACGTGGCGCAGGAATTGATGACCAAGCCCCACACCTTCGTGCGCTCCCTCAATCAGCCCTGGCAAGTCAGCCATGACGAAGCTCTGTTCGCCCAAATCCACGACACCGAGATTCGGAGTCAATGTAGTAAAGTGATAGGCAGCAATTTTTGGCTTCGCTGCGGTCACACTGGAGAGCAGCGTAGACTTCCCTACGCTCGGATAACCAACCAGACCGACGTCGGCAATCAGCTTCAGCTCCATGACGATGTAGCGCTCTTGGCCAGGCTCGCCGTTCTCGGAAATATGCGGCGCCGGATTCGACGAATTGGCAAAACGGATATTACCCCGTCCACCGCGTCCGCCTTTGGCGATCACAGCACGCTGACCATGCTCGATCAGATCGGCGATGACTTCTTTTGTATCGTCATCGATCACAGTCGTTCCCGGCGGTACGCGAACAACCATATCCTCCGCACCTGCTCCGTGCTGCGACTTGTTGCGGCCGTGCTCGCCGCGTGTCGCCTTGAAGTGTCTTTGGTAGCGGAAGTCTACGAGCGTGCGCAGTCCTTCGTCCACCTCGAATATGACATCTCCGCCTTTTCCACCATCGCCACCTGCTGGCCCGCCCAGTGGCACGTACTTCTCTCTGCGGAAAGAAACGGCTCCGTTACCGCCGTCTCCACCTTTGACATAAACTTTTACCTGATCGACAAACATGGTGCCACCTCTTTCATTGCGCGAATGGAACCAGCAAATCCAGGACCCATTCGTCTTCCGTATGTATCCACTCGGTGACCTCCACCGTACTTTGCTCGCTATTCCGTATCAGCTTTTCCAATTTTTCCATTCCGGATGCATTCAGCTCTCCGGCCAGGTCAAAACGAAAATGAACGCCTCGTTGATCCGCCTGCAAGCTTACTTGCATACTGGCTGGTTCGTAGCCGCTTTGGTCTACATGATCGTTCACTGTGCATAATATCTCTGACACCAACTGAAACAAGTGCTGCTCGCCTAATGCTATTCGCGTGAGATCCACGTCATTGCACACGTCTACTTCCAAAAGCATTTCCTTGTTCAGCGCATTGAATGTCAAGAAGAAGACGGACAACAGGGAGTTGTTCAAACGGGCGACCATCGATTCCTGCATCGCCATCTGCGCGATGCGCTTCAAATGCGCCTCTCCCTGCTCAGTACGGTTCATATGCAAATAGCCGAGCAGAACCTGAACGTGGTTCAACCAGTCATGCCGCTGCCGGTTCAGTACGGCCAACAGCTGGTCTGTCTGATGCGTAAGCAGTCTCCGCTCGTCCCCCATCACATTCACCCAAGTCGATAAGAATTTCTTTCTTAACTATTGTACCATAAAAGGGGGCCAGACAATGAGAAAACTTGGCTGCGCCCAACTATTTTGACACAAGTCTTATTCCCAAAATCCGCCTACCCGAAACCAAAAAGAAAACCCAGCACCGATGCTGGGTTTTCTTTTGGAAAAATATTTACGCTTCGGAAGCAACTGGCTCGATCACAACTTGTTTGCGATCGCGGCCCAGACGCTTGAAACGAACAACACCATCTGCAGTTGCAAACAGAGTGTCGTCTCCGCCTTTCATTACGTTCGTACCTGGGTAGATCTTCGTTCCGCGTTGGCGAACGAGGATGTTTCCGGCAGTAACGAATTGACCGTCACCACGTTTCACGCCCAGACGTTTGGAAATGGAATCGCGTCCGTTTTTAGTGGAACCTACCCCTTTTTTCGATGCGAAAAACTGAAGGTCCAAATTAAACAGCATGTTCATATCAGACACCTCCCTGCCATTTATGGTCATTCACTTTTACGTATTTCCCGTACTGCGCTTCTACCGATAACAGAGCGATCACCATGCTCTCAGCCAAAAGCTGCTGCTTTTCTAGTATGTCCGCCGCTTCTTGCGAAGCCAGCGTCCATTTTAGAAAGCCGCCACCTTCTTGGGCGACTGATACTTGCGGTGTCAGTCCTGTCAACGGCTGCACGCTGTTTAATATACCAAAGCTGATGCCTGACACGGCAGAACAAACGATGTCCGCCCCATAGGCACCCGCATTGGCATGTCCGGAAATACAAATTTCATGGATACCGTGCTGCGCACGGCTCACGATCACTTCAATCATATCAGGTCACCAAAATTAAGCGTTGATCTTTTCGATCACAACTTTGGTGAACGGTTGACGGTGACCTTGTTTGCGACGGTAGTTTTTCTTGGCTTTGTATTTGTACACGATAATTTTTGCAGCTTTACCGTGTTTTTCTACTTTACCAGTTACCGTTGCACCAGCTACTGTAGGAGCTCCTGCAGTAACTTTGCCGTCTTTGCTTACGAAGAGAACTTTGTCAAAAGTAACAGATTCTCCTTCGTTGCCAGCCAATTTCTCGATGAAGAGAACGGAACCCTCTTCAACTTTGTATTGCTTTCCACCGGTTTCGATAATTGCGTACACTGTGTGCACCTCCTATACTCAGACTCGCCTCTACAGGTGCGCCGTCTGGCGGCGACTTATGTACCCGATTCGTGCGGTTACAGTATGCACGGGGCATAGCTGCATGACAACCATTAGGTTATCATAGCTGCAATTGCCCAGTCAAGTTATTTTCCATTGTTTTTCGTACAGACGCTTTGCTTCTGCCGTATTTCCCGCATATGCAATCCGGTACTCGTCTGGAGCGAGCCGCGGCTCCTCACGCTTGAAGACGCGTAGCGGCCAGCTTTTTTCATCCCCTGTCGTCTCCAACTGCTCAACGAGTTGGAACAATCTGCCGGAAAGCTCCACCACAGCTGCCTCCACTTGCTGCGAACGGGCCAATCCTGCAAGTTCGTTTTGCAACCGCCGGATGCTCTCATCCCCGCGCAAAATTCGCCCGCGCCCATCACACACCGCGCACGATTCCGTCAGCCGCTCAGAGAGACTCGCTCTCACCCGCTTGCGCGTCAATTCGACCAGTCCAAGCGCTGTCATGCCATGGACTGTAGAAGGTGTCGCATCGCGGGCAAGCTCTCTTTTCAGCGTCGACAGCACGCGTTCTTTGTTGGCAGACTCTTTCATATCGATAAAATCGATGACAACGATGCCGCCAATGTCGCGTAATCTGAGCTGTCTGGCTATTTCTTTGGCCGCCTCCACGTTGGTTGCCGTGACTGTCTGCTCCCTTTGCTGGCCGCCCGCTCCGGTAAAAGAACCGGTATTGACATCGATCACGGTCATGGCTTCTGTCTTGTCAAACACCAGATGTCCGCCGTTTGCCAGCGGCACCTGACGCCTGAGCGCCTGTTCCAGCTTGGCCTCCAAGCGCAGCGCGTCAAACAGCGGCTCCTTGCCTGTATGCTTGCGCAGCAGACTTTCCGCGTCGGCAGAAAAGACCGTCAGCATGTCTTTGATTTGCCGATACGTGGCAGCATCCTCCACGATCACCTCATCAAGCCCTTCCGCCAAAGCTTCGCGCAATATCGCTTCGATTCCATCGAGATCGTGACCGACCCGACCCGGCGTCTTTTTCGCCTCCGCTTGCTGGCAGACGCCTTCCCAGCGCTTGCGCAAATAGGCCAGTTCGTTTGTCAGCTGCTGTCCGTCCACGCCAGCCGCTTCCGTCCGCACAATGACGCCTTCCCCTTCAACGAGCAGCGGCGCGATGGTTTCTTCCAGTCGTGCCCGTTCTTCCGGCTGGCTGATTTTTCGCGATATAGATATCCCCGCTTCTTGTGGCAGATACACGTGGTAACGTCCCTGGAGACTGACTTTCAACGAGATTTTCGGAGCCTTCCATTCAGAGGCTTCTTTTGTCACCTGACAAATAACCGCTTGACCAACTTGCACCCGCTCGGAAATGTTCGGCTTCCCTTTTCCCGCCGTTCCTTTGTTCAGCGTATCATCTACGTACAAATACGCGTTTTGTCCACAGCCGATGTCGACAAAGGCAGACTGGATGCCCGGTTTTACGTCCGCGATCCGCCCGTAGTAAATCTCCCCGGCGCTGACAAGCCCGTCCGTCTCCTGCGTCCGCCATTCGATCAGCTGTCCGTCTGCCAAATACGCGATCTGCACGCCGCTTCTGCCGCTGATAGCCAATTGTCTCATTACGCTCACTCTCCGCACTTCCGTCCTTTTTCCGGCACCCAGGCAGGATTGCCGGACATACAGGAAGTAATCTATCATAGCCTGCCGTAAAAGAAAAGTCATCGCAGCGGAGCAATCCATCAGACAGCTTGTGCCCGACGATGCCATCCATTTGCTCAAATGGCTCGCGGACGAGCAGGTTCTCGCTTTTTACGAAGGTCGTGACCGCCCCCATGACGCCGCACTTGTCCAGGAGCATTTTTATTCCACAGACGATGATGAAGGCGTGACGCGCTGTCTCGTCTGCCATGAAGCGGTCCCTGTCGGCTACCTCCAGTTTTATCCGCTCGATCCTGCGACCAAGGAAGAGTACGGTTACGCCAAAGACACGATCGTCTACGGCATGGATCAGTTTATCGGCGAGCCGGCCTACTGGAATCGCGGGATAGGCGCTGACTTGGTACAGGCTGTAATCCGCTATGTTCATCAGTTGGGAGCAGCGGTCATTGTCATGGACCCGCAAGAATGGAACAAACGAGCGATCCGCTGCTATGAAAAATGCGGTTTTCGCCAAAAGAAAAAGCTTCCCCGGCACGAGTGGCACGAAGGAAGCTTGCGCGATTGCCTGCTGATGGAGTGGCGCCCATCTCCCGCTGAAAACTAGAGGAGCTTGCCGACCGCAGCATCGTGTTTCTGTTCGAATAACAAGGCGTGCAGCAGCTGCTCCTCTGCCAACAGCCCCGCCCCCTGTACGTAAAAAAGGTGAGAGCGGCCACGCCGCAGCTTGTGGGATACAGCCAACACCGTCTCCTCTGGACGGACGCGGATAGCCTGTACGTTTGTTTCCTCTTGCCTGCGCCCGTACTTTTCCACCAGAAAGCGAAAAAACTGGTACGGAAAGCGGACGAATGCCTGAATGTTCATCGCCAGCAAATACAGCCCGATGATGATCAGGTTGAGCTTCAGATCAAAGCCGGACACCCCGACCAGGATGCCAGCCAAAAGGGTGCTGCCCGTCATGGAGACGATCGCTGCCTGCCGATAAGACAAAAAACAGCACAGCACCCCGAGCACGATCCTCCCGCCATCCAGCGGCCAAATCGGCAGCAGATTGAACAAAGCAATCGTGGCGTTGCTGACGAGAAAAAACCGGGACCAGTCCTCCGTCCAGACACCTGTATACCAAAACAGGTACGATGCCGCCATCATCACTACATTCATGAACGGCCCGGCCAACGCTACGACAATCTCATCCATCGGGTCTGTCGCATAGCTGTTTTCTACTGTCGCCACTCCGCCAAAAGGGAGCAGCTGGACTTCATGCACTCTCCACCCCAACTCCCGAGCCATTGCCACATGTCCCAATTCGTGTATGAGCACGATCACGAACAGCGTAATTACTTCCAAAAAGTGGCCTGTCAGCACAGACACACCGATTACCGCCCAGAAGAGCAGGTGAATGCGAAAGCGTATGTCCAGCCATCCACCTCTATTCAAACGGGATCACTTCCAGCGGATCGACGAACTCTTCCTCTGCCCTGGCCGCAAAGTACAGGTGACGCTCTTTTCCGTTCACCACCCGCGCTGTGCCGATCACTTGACCGGGTGATAGCACCTCGTCTTTTGTCACTCCGACGCTGTCCAGATTGCCGAGCCACACTTCCCGGCCTTTTGTCAGCCGGACGATCACAGTCGTTCCAAAGCCAGACTGCTCTCCGACGTACGTAACCCACCCGGCCTCCCCGATCTTCACTTGCTCCCCTAAGCCCGTATCCAATACGACCTTGGCGTTTTGCAGTTCAAACGGCTTCACGATTTTCCAGCTTGCCGGCAGCCGCCAGACAGCGACATCTTTGGCTGTGCTGGTTGCAGGAACCGCACTCGGTCCCTGCATCGCAGGCAACAAGGTGGGGATCGGTCCAAAACGCGCCTCGTACCAATCCGCTACGCCAGTGAAATTGAAATCCCGGGTCATGACCTCGCGCGCAGAGTCTTTCCAGTTGGCAGGAATCAAGGACGTCTGGAACAATAAATAGGCCGTTCCCAGCAAAAGAATGGAAGCAAACACTTGCAGCCCCCATTTTTCGTGAGAAGGCGGCTTGTTTTCCTCATCATTTTCCCTGAGGGGAAAATCGTATGGATCAGACTGCACATCAATGGGATCTTTCCAATCATCCACGTAAGGAGAGAAACTGTCTCGTGATTGTGTACGGATTCGCTCCAGTCGCTCCCGCCGTCTTTCTTTTACACGATTTGCTCCACCAAACATGTCCATCCCTCCGCAGGCCAAGCCTTTGTTCCATCTTATGACTTGTCTACCCGCTTTATGCCGTCGTCTCCTCGTGCGTTCTTCGTTGCTCTCGCGTATGGCGAAAATGCAAAAAAGACAGTCTCCCTGTTGAGAGACTGTCTCTGAATCTGTCGAAGTTTACAGTTTAGTTACGCTAGCAGCTTGTGGTCCACGGCTACCTTGAACGATTTCGAACTCAACTTTTTGACCTTCGTCCAGAGATTTGAAACCTTCAGACTGGATCGCGCTGTAGTGAACGAATACGTCGTCTCCACCTTCAACTTGGATGAAACCGTATCCTTTTTCTGCGTTAAACCATTTTACGATACCTTGTTGCATGAAACAAAACCTCCCTGAACATTACGCCCCATGAGGCGAAAGAGTGTAGCGTTAACCCCTTTTTTACAGATAAGCCTTTTGCGTCAAGGAAAAAAGTCGGACAAATTGCGATTGACCAATGGTGACGTCTCTCACAACCGTACGACTCCATAACCAATCATCCAAACCACTATAACTTGTAAAAATGGTTAACTTAGGATGATTTTATCATATACTTTCCGATTTGTCACGCATTTAGTCAAATCGCAACTTATCCTTGCGCATGCCAATATTGAGGACAACCCCGATGATCAAAAAGTTGGTGATCAACGAGCTCCCCCCGTAACTGATAAAGGGCAACGGAATCCCTGTAATCGGCATCAACTGGATCGTCATGCCGATATTCTCAAAAATCTGGAAGGTGAGCATCCCCACCACGCCCGCCACCACGTAGGAGCCGAACGGATCTTTCGCTTCCATCGCGATGCGAATCATGCGGTAAATCAAGGCGAAGAACAAAATCATCAACAGCCCTGCGCCCATGAAGCCGAGCTTTTCGGCAATGACCGTGAAAATAAAATCGCTTTCCCCGACAGGCACCCAGCCAAAGCTCGCCTGTGTCGGCGTGTTAATGCCTTTTCCGAACAGTTGGCCCGAACCAATCGAGATCAGTGCCTGCTTCAACTGAAAGCCTTTTCCCATCGGGTCCAGATCGGGGTCCATCCAAAAGACGACGCGATCCCACTGGTACGGCTTGATGATCTTGAAAAAAACATCTTGCTTGTACTCGTACAAAAGCGTCATCGCCGCAAAAAAGCTGCCGATAATGCCGCCCAAGTACAATACATGCTTCATCCGGATTCCACCGACGATCAGCATGGTAGCAAGCATCCCTGTAAAGACCATCGCTGTTCCCAGGTCAGGCTGCACCAAAATCAAAAGCAAAGGAACGCCTACGAGAGCCGCTACCGGAATCAGCTTGTAAAAATAGTAAAAACGATCCGGGTCCTCCGCCCGTTTGGACATGAAGCGGGCGACCGTCAAAATCGTAAACAGCTTCATCGGTTCTGAAGGCTGGAACAACACAGGCCCCAAGTTATACCAGCTCGTCGTATTGTTGATCGGCGTTGTCTTAAAGACTCCGATCAGCAAAATCAGCCCCAACGTGTACAAGACGTAGGAGAAGTTGTGAAAGAGCCGATAGTCAAAAAGCAATACCCCTCCGAGCACGATAAATCCGATGACGTACCACATCACCTGTCGATGGGCCGTGTCCAATCCGGCAGCTGATCCGGAAATGCCCAGGTAACTGAAGATGCCAAGCCCGGCCAAAATCAAGATAATGGTCCAGTCAATCGATTTTAAATGTCGTTTTTCCAGGTCCATGTTTTTCCTCCTAGAAAACGTGACTCCCCTCTTTAACAGAAGGGGAGCCAAGTATACCCTATTTTAACCCAAAAAATTTGCGCATTTTCGTGAAGACCCCAGCCTTTTCCTCCAGCGGTTGCAGAGGAACGGCTTCTCCGAGCAAGCGGCGCGCCACATTGCGATACGCGATCGACGCACGCGATTCATGATTCATGACAGCAGGCTCGCCCTGATTGGCCGATTTGATGACATGATCATCATCAGGCACGACACCGATCAAGTCAATGGCAAGCAAATCCAAAATGTCTTCCACGTCAAGCATGTCGCCGTTTTTTACCATGTGAGAGCGCACGCGATTGATGACGAGCTTTGGCATCCCCACTTTTTCCCGCTCCAAAAGGCCGATAATGCGGTCCGCGTCACGGACAGCCGCCTTTTCTGGAGTTGTTACGACGATGGCCTGATCGGCTCCCGCTACTGCGTTGCGGAAACCTTGCTCGATGCCTGCCGGGCAGTCGATAATCACGTAATCAAATTCACGCTTGAGCTGCGTGATGATTTCCTCCATCTGCTCAGGCGAGACTGCCGATTTGTCCTTTGTCTGGGCAGCAGGCAGCAGGGAAAGGTTCTCGAAGCGCTTGTCCTTGATCAGCGCTTGCGGAAGTCGGCAAGCGCCTTCTGCCACGTCCACCAGATCGTAGATGATCCGGTTCTCAAGACCCATGACCACGTCGAGATTGCGCAAACCGATATCAGTATCTACCATGCACACCTTTTGGCCCAGCAATGCAAGTGCTGTTCCCAAATTCGCGGATGTGGTCGTCTTGCCCACGCCGCCTTTTCCTGAAGTTACGACTATTCCAATACCCACGTCCGTTCCTCCTCTTTCCCTCAACCCTCACGCTTGTTCGCGCCAAGATCCGGGCGTATTCGCGACAAGTAGTTCATTTTTGCTACGAGCATGGTCTCATTGTCCAGATAGGCAAACTCTGTCCCTCCGGAATGATTCGTCCATTCTTCTCCAGGCTTGCTGATCACATCGGCAATCCGCAACTGGGTAGGACTCATGACCGCAGCCGCTATAATCACCTGTGCATCGCCGGAAATACCTGCATGGGCGTAACCACGCAGATGACCTAGCACATAAATGCTTCCTGTACTGCGAACCGTTCCCCCGGGATTGACATCCCCCAATAAAAGCAAATCTCCGTCAAACTCCAATACTTGACCAGAGCGAACGGTGTTTACCTGTATGGAAAAATGGGTTTTTAGGCGTTCAGCAAAAGCTTCCTCCCGTGTGATCACGTCGGCTTCGATCGTGTGAATCACCAGGTTTCCTTTTTGCCGGATAATTTGTGTCAACTGCTCCTGTTGTTCAGGAGTGCAGTAACGTTTCCCCAATTTTATGGATACCCGTATCAGTGGCCCCGACAATATCTGTTGGTGGCTATGCTCTATTTTTTCACGCACATCGGCCAGCAGTTCGTCGAAGGAACAGGCATCATCCATAAAGAAGACGAGACCTTCTTTAGTCCCTTTGATTGTGACCTTGCTTTTCACAGTCGTCACCCGGTTTCACCTCGACCGATACCATTCGCCATACAGAAAGATTTCTCCTGCTCTGCATGAAAAATTTGCCGAATCGGGTCAAATGCTGCTGGGCGAAGGTCTCGTCCCGTTATTTATTTAGAGGAGGGCGGATTTGGAATCGGTACTCCGTTTGTCAAAACTCCCGGATTCAATTCGTTGTAAGCTTCCAGCAAACGGCGCGCGATCGGACCAGTCGCATCCGAACTGGATGTCCCGTCCCGCAAACTGTTTGGTGCGACGACGACAAACACGAGCTGAGGCTTCTCATACGGCGCAAAGCCTACAACCAGCGCGTTTTCCGCACTTTTTCCGGTCTGCGCTGTACCGGATTTCGCCGCCACGGCAAACGGCAACCCGTTAAAACGCTGAACCGTACCGCCTGGCTGCGTAACCATGCGCATCCCTTCTTTTACGACCTGGATGTACTTGGGATCGATGTTGACCCGATTCAAAACTTGCGGCTCAATTTGTGCAAGCGTCTGTCCTTTTTGCTTCGGATCGGTCGTGCCTTTGCGTATTTCCTTGACCAGGTGCGGACGAACCCGGTACCCGCCATTGGCAATCGTCGAGACATATTGCCCGATCTGTATCGGTGTAAACAAATCGTACTGACCGATCATCGCGTCAGCCAAGTTCCCGTAGTACAGGTTCGGGTTTTCCCAGCCTGTCTTCTCGCCCGGCAGGTCAATGCCTGTTTTGACGCCAAGTCCGAACTGGGCATTGTAGTAATCCAGCACGGAAAATTGTTTCTCCCAGCCTTCTTTACCTTTTCTCGCCAAGCGGATCGCCATTTCGTACATGTACGTATTGTTCGAAACTTGCAAAGCGCGGCGCGCGTTGACGATACCGTGTCCGCCAGCCTTCCAGTTGCGCTTGTAAGAAGTACCGACATTCAAGCCCCCACGGTCATTAATCGGTTCGCTTGGCGTCGTCAGCCCTTCCTGCAACGCGATCATGACTGACAACGGCTTGTAAGTAGAGGCAGGAGGGTACGGTGTATAAATGAACCGGTTGGACTCGTTCGGCAAAATGAGCGAGGTGTAGTTTTCGTTGAACGCCTTGCGATCGTAGTACAGGTTCAAATCGTAATCCGGGTAGCTGGCCATCGCCAAAATCTCGCCCGTATTCGGATTCATTACCAAAACGTGCGCATCCTTGAACTCTTTTGGTGTAGTAGGCCGCTTTTTAAACGCCTCTACCTCTTCTTTCAGGATCGCTTCCACCTTGCTCTGGTAGCGCCAGTCCATCGCGAGCACGAGGTCGTTGCCCGGCTCCGGCTCTCTTCCCGGCCGCATTTCCTTTTTCACCGTCTCCGAGTTTTTGTTTACGAAGACATCCATGACGCCGTCCTTGCCGCGCAAATATCTCTCATAGGAGCTTTCCAGTCCGGTGACACCAACGCGGTCAATCGCATTGTAGCCTTGCGCCTGATACTCTTTCAGGCTCTCGGGGCGAATCGCGTTGATGTAGCCGAGAAAGTGCGTTCCGAAAGCAGAGCCATCCGGGTCCCGGAAAATTTGCCGGACAGGCTCCAGCACAACGCTAATCCCAGGCAGCTCTGTACGGCGTTCTTCGATTTGAAACATCTCATTGTCTGTGATGTTTACCTTCACACGCCGCGGGATATAGCTCGCCATCTGCGGCGAGCGCATCTCCTGCAAAAGTGAGAGCTTGTGCCATTGAAATTGCCGCTGCTCCGGTTTGAGCGGAAGTTGTACATCCAGTTCAAACAGCGAGGCGTAACGCAACAGCTCCATGTCGGATTTGTCAGACAGTCCGTTGGGGGCAGGCAGTTTGCGAATTTGCGCCTTCACTTCCTTGCTGAGGGCATCGCGATCTTCCTTGTCCAACGTGAGCGTCAGCTGCATGTTGGCGCTGATCGCCATCTTCAGCAGCTCAAAATCGGAAACGTTGTCTTCCGTCAAGGCTTTCTCTGCGCTCTTGTTGTTGGCATTGAGCTTTTTGATCACGTCTTTTCGCTGCTTGTCATCAAATGGCGAACGTACGCGCAACCCTACATACAGAGCCGTCTTCACCAGCTCGAAATCGGACATGCTGTCCACCGCTTCCTGCTTGGGAACAGCTTGCAGCTTGGCAGCTACTCTGCTTTTCAACGCGTTTGTTTCCTCATTGTTAAAAGCAATCGGCAAAGTGGAGCCCAAGTCGATCGTCTTTTTGAGCAACTCTTTGTCCGTTCCCGTTTTTCCGATATCAGGAATCAGGATTTTCGCGAGTCGGTCAGCGACTTTTTCTTCATCGATGTCTTGTCCTTGCTCTTCGACGTATTGAACAGTGTAAACAGGCTTGTTGGATACGAGCACCTCGCCGTTTTTGTCCATGATTCGTCCGCGCGGAGCAGGAATTGGCAACTCGCGGATACTGAATTTTTCCAGTTCATGCCGATACTGCTCCCCTTCAACCAGTTGGACGAAAGCGAGCCGCAAAATGATCGCAGCAAAAAACAGGAAGACGATCAGAAACAAAATATTAAGACGCACGGGTATGTGCGATTTGGGTTCTTTGGTTTCTTCCACGAGTGATCCTCTCCTTTCCGGGAAATTCCCCGTCTCCATTTCAGTCCATGTGCATTTCCTTTTTGGCGAGTACCTTGTTGCATCCGTTCTTGATCGGCACGTACACAATCAGGCCAAAAACGAGATTCAACAATACACTTGGCAAAATTTGATGAGTGAGAATCCACTGCACATCGTAAGGAGCGACCGAGAACAGACGGTACAGAGAGTACAAGAGCCACTCGTGTCCAAACAAAATCAAAAAGCTTGTCACGAACACCATTCCGATGCCCCTTTGGAACAGCAAGACAATCAAGCCGGCAAAATAGCTGGCAACCATCATCGACATCGTATAAATGCCGATGACTTGTCCAAACAAAACATCCTGCAAAAATCCGAATGCCAACCCGTAGTACAGCCCTTCCCGTCTGCCGAGATACATGGAAATGAAAATACAGCATACGAGCGCGAAGCGAGGGACTGTCATCCATGACAGTCCCCATAGATCAGGTGAGAGGACCTGCATGACTGTCCCTTCCAGAACAAACAAGACCACGACACCCAGTGTCAATAAAAACCTCGCCATCTACTGTCCACCTCCGCCAGTTCCAGTGGAAGGTGTTCCCGTCGAATTGGGCGTTGCCGTTTTTCCTCCTGTCGCAGGCGCCTCTCCAGTTGGCTGCTTCGGAATCAGCTCTCCGTTCGGGGAAATGGTAAAGTCACGCTCTACCACCATCACTTCGCTCAATTGCGAAAAATCTGCGCTTGGCTGTATGTAAGCCGTTTGAGTCAGCCCGTAGTCATCCGGGACGATCCGAACAATATAGCCAAGCGGCAAATTCCGCGGAACGACTCCCCCGCGCCCAGAGGTGATGACTTGTTGCTTCGGTTCGATTTTTTTGCCCCAAGGAATTTTGCGCATGACGAGCAAGCGCTCCTGCGGGTCGTATTCCTCGATGACGCCGCTGATAGGCTCATAAATCGTTTTGCCGTCCACAACCTGCGTGGCTTGAATATCCGCTGAAATGTGATCGCGCCGCTCATAGCTTGTCAACAGTTCAACCGTAGCGGAAAAGTTGGCAACACTTTGTACACGCCCGATCATCCCTTTTGCCGTAATGACCGCCATATCTTTTTTAATGCCGCTCTTCAGTCCCAGATCGATCGTAATCACGTTGTTCCACGTATCGGGATTGCGAGCCACGACTTCCGCAAACAGGAGATTATACGAAGATTTCAGCGTATTTTTCGCTTCCAGGTCTTTGCGCAGCCGTTCATTCTGCGCTTTGAGATCGTGCAACTCTGCTGTCAAACGGGCATAATGATCCAGTCCCGCCTTCAATGCCTTATTTTCCTCATATACACTGTACGCTTCTTCAATTTCCTGAAAAAAGCCAGAAACAGCTTGGGCAGGGCGATAAAACAAGCCCTGCACCACGCTGAACGTATCTTTGAAAAACATTTCTGGCCATGTCAGGTTATCCCGTTCACGAGAAGTGAAGCCAACGACGGAGATTAAGAGGACCAAGCCTACAAGTACAATAATTAGCCGCTTATTCCCGAAAAACGACATGCCCGAAACCTCCGTTTATTTACCCCGTTTTTGTCGGGAAGAGGTGATGCCTTGTTTCGATTTGAACAGGTGGATATTTTCCAATGCCCGACCTGTTCCGATCGCTACGCAATCCAGCGCATTTTCCGCAACGTGCACGGGCATACCTGTTTCCTTGCTGAGCAGACGATCCATGTTGCGCAGAAGCGCGCCACCACCTGTCAACACGATCCCGCGATCCATAATATCTGCCGCAAGTTCCGGCGGACTCTTCTCCAAAGTCACCTTCACGGCTTCGATAATCGCTGCGACTGTCTCTGCCAGGGCTTCGGCAATTTCCGTGCTGCTGACAGAGAGCGTCTTAGGCAAGCCTGTTACGAGGTCGCGACCGCGAATATCGACGTTCTCCGGTTCTTCCGGTGCGATGGCGGAGCCAATCTCCAGCTTCAAGGTCTCTGCTGTGCGCTCCCCGATCATCAGGTTGTAGCGACGCTTGATGTACTGGATGATCGCCTCGTCCATCTCATCTCCAGCCACGCGGATGGAACGGGAAGTAACAATCCCGCCCAAAGAAATGATCGCTACTTCTGTCGTACCCCCCCCGATGTCGACAACCATGCTTCCGGTAGGCTCCCAAACAGGCAGATCGGCTCCGATAGCCGCTGCGAACGGTTCTTCAATCGTGTAAGCCTCGCGCGCACCAGCCTGCTTCGTCGCATCCTCAACGGCGCGCTTCTCTACAGCGGTAATGCCAGAAGGCACACAAACCATTACATTCGGGCGACGACTGAACAGGCCCTGGTTTTTTTGAGCCTGATTAATGAAATAACGCATCATCGTTGCTGTCGTGTCAAAATCTGCGATCACTCCGTCCTTCATCGGACGAACAGCCACGATGTTTCCAGGTGTACGGCCGATCATGCTTTTGGCCGCATTTCCCACCGCTTCAATAGAATTGTTGTTCGTGCGAATCGCTACTACAGAAGGTTCACGCACGACAATTCCTTTTCCCTTGACGAAAACAAGTGTATTGGCAGTGCCGAGGTCAATCCCCAAGTCACGTGTAAATCCACCAAACATAAAAAAACTCCTTCCAATAATATACAAATGACAAGCATTATTAACTCCTACAAGTACCCTTGCTCTTTTAAGCTGACGTACCTGCCATCCCCGATAATCACATGATCCAACAATGAAATCCCTACCAGTTCGCCCGCTTCACGCAATGTGTGCGTAATCGCGATATCTTCCCTGCTAGGTGTCGGATCTCCACTCGGATGGTTATGTAGGCAAATCACCGATGCGCTGCTACGACGGATCGCTTCTTTAAAGACTTCTCTAGGGTGTACGATGGAAGCGTCCAGACTGCCTACAAAAATAGTCTGCTTGCCAATCACGTGGTTCTTCGTATTTAGAAAGAGGCAGACAAAGTGCTCCTGTGTCAGATGAGCAAGCTCAGGCGACATCAGGTCAGCTACATCGCGCGGCAAACGGATGGAGGCACGGCTTATCCGCGGTATGCCCACCAAGCGGCGTCCGAGTTCAAAAGCGGCATGCAGTTCAACCGCTTTTACCTGGCCGATCCCCTTCAGTTCTCTCAGCTCAGCGTGAGAGGCTTGCGCCAATCCACGCAAGTCACCAAATTTGGCTAACAAGCGCTGCGCCAACTGATAGGCTGTCTCCCGCTCGCTGCCTGTCCTCAGCAAAATGGCAAGAAGTTCTGTATCAGACAGATGGACCGCTCCTTCGCGAAGCAGTCGTTCACGTGGACGGTCATAGTAAGGGACGTTTTTGACGTCTGTTTTGTTACAGGTATTTGCTGCCATTTTTCGCCGCCTCCAGCCTCTTTCAAATTCGTCAACGGCTGACTCTGATGAAGGTCATGGGGCGGTTGGCCGTTGTCACTTTT
The DNA here is from genome assembly GCF_013284375.2 of Brevibacillus sp. HD3.3A. Taxonomy (NCBI): domain Bacteria; kingdom Bacillati; phylum Bacillota; class Bacilli; order Caryophanales; family Paenibacillaceae; genus Brevibacillus; species Brevibacillus sp. HD3.3A. Next base: position 1,975,652 of record NZ_CP085874.1, on the reverse strand, counting down.
CAATAAAGCGAAACAACTTTACAAAATGGACATCCCGAAACGCGCAAGCAGATTGGAGGTCAAGCACAGCGGCAATCCGACTACCGTAAAGTAATCTCCGGTGATCCCCTCCACAATCGTGGCTCCGATTCCTTGAATCGCATAGGAGCCTGCCTTGTCCATCGGCTCCTTCGTTGCAATGTACGACTTGATCTCTGCTTCGCTCAACGGGCGAATCTTCACTTGGGTATGGCTATGCGCCACCTCAGAGCGTCCAATCGCTGCGTCAATCAGGGCCACTCCGCTGTAAACGGTATGTTCTCGCCCCTGAAGCATGGACAGCATGCGAAACGCGTCCGCTTCGTCTTCTGGCTTGCCCAGTATTTGTCCATCCAGAACGACAATCGTGTCGGACCCGAGAACGACGCCTTCTGTCAAGCGATCGGCCACTGCATTTGCCTTGCGCAGAGACAGTTCTTCCACTACTTCTTTTGGCGACAAGCCTGGCGCAGTCGTCTCGTCGACATCGCTCGTCATTACCGTAAACGGAATCCCCAACGCCTGCAACAGCTCTCTGCGGCGAGGCGATGATGAAGCAAGAATGAGAGTATCCTGTTTTTTCGTCGTCATTTTTCAACCTACTTTATCCGTCGATGTATCCAAAACGCGAGGGCAAGTCCCCCGATACTGGCTAGATTTAGTTTTACCTGAAAGTTCAGGTCGTACTTCAAAATTTCTAAATCTGCCGCAGGTGACCATGTGATCATCTTGCTTTTGGTCAAAAAAGGCACCCAGGGACCGAGAATTTCCCCGACGATGCTGCCAAACAGTAGACCACTTACCAGTAGAAACACGAGTGTAAGCGTTTCTTTCCCCATTCCTTTTCCCAACTCCCTTTTTAGAAGGGATTCTCTTTTTGCCAACCATAAGTTTAGCAAATGGGAAGGGGTGAAACAATCCCTGATTGCTCTTGGTAGTTACTGTATAAAAAGAAAAGGCCTCCTGCAAGAAATCTTGCGAAAGCCTGATCGCCACCTCATCGTTTCTCTCAACGCGCCAATTGCACCCAGCTCGCGTAGTTTTCCAAATAACCGAGCACGCCCGCCTGCACTTGCCACGCATACGATTCGGCGCTTTCTCCTTTTTTTCCCGCACTCGCTTCCGCCATCTTGTCGCGGGCTGCCAGTGCCTGATTGATCCCGTTTACCATTCCTTCAAAAAGCGGCTTCCACGCAGTCTGCACCTGAATCAGTCGGCTGTCCTCCAAAAATTGGCGATGCCATTCTTTCAAATCGGCTGTTTCCTGCGGAGTGGCAGACAGCTGTCCCGACGTAATGATCATTCCCGATTGCGCCGAAAGCGTCTTGGCGAGCTTCACGCCGTTGTCAAAAAACGCCTGTACCTTCTGTCCTTCTGCATCAGCAGCAGATTTGCTCACCGGAACTGCTCCCTGAAAAGCGGGAAACGCAAATTCTTTGACGTATACATCCATTCCTTTGTTTTTCAAACTGCTGGCAAAGCCCAGTACGGCGTCTCTGGTGGGGGCAGCAGCAGCGAACATATACTGTTTGCCTCCGTCTGTATCTTTGTACAGCAGGTGCGGAATCCCCGCCTTGGCCAGCGGCTCCACTGCGGATTGCTTGGAGGCGTCCGGTTGGAAGACACCTGCCTGTGCGACGAACATGCTGATTTGCGGCACCTGTAACGAAACATCGCGCTGTTCGCCAGCAGGCGCATTCTCGCCAGACGTTTTTGCACCTGTACCTGCACCTGCCTCCTCAGACGAAGCAGGCGGCTTCTGCTCCCCGCTTGAATCGCTTTCGGTGTCTTGGGCTGTCAACGTTTGCACGGTATCGCTCAACACGCTTCCATACGATTGCGAAAATTGTTCCTGCGAAAAAATGTTCAGCACCAAAAATCCGAAAAGAAGTCCGATTGCGACAGCCCCGCCCGTCGTCAAAGCCGTGCGCCAGATCGGTGCCTTGGGCCAGAACGACAGGAGCCGTTTGGCAGGCGTGTGACTGTAGCTGCCGTATGTTTCTGTTGTTTCTGTAACCTCTTCCTGCCACGGGACCTCTTCCGATGACTCCACTGCGATTGGCGTCACATCCCTGCTCGTCTCCCGCTGGGCTGCGCCTCTGAGCTGCATCATTCGTTCCCAGGCGTCGTTTTCCTTTTTCTGTGGCGGAATCACGGTTGGACCCTGAATTTTCACGCGCGGCGTGTCGTCTTTTGGCGTACGTTTTGCGCTTGCTTCCTGCTTTTGTGTCTCGCGTTTTTCGTCCCAAAACCTTCCATTCATCTTGACGGTTACATGATTTTTCTTTTCTCCGTTCACGCTCATGCCCTCCCAGCTTGCAGGCTCTTTGTACTAGCTTACGTCTGGGCGGGACGGGTTATGACTATGATCTAGCAAATCTAGCAAATTCTCTAGCAGTTTAAAATCTAGCTCTTTCCAAAAAGCGGAAAAGCTGCTCGGCAGTTACGCCTTTTTCGGGTCCCAGGTCAGCAACAGCCCGGCGTGGACAAGCCCTCCGCCAAATCCGTACAGCAAAATTTTGTCTCCCGCCTTTACCTTGCCCTCCTGAATGCCAAGCCCGAGCGCCAGCGGAATGGTAGCCGCCGATGTATTGCCGTAATAGGACAGACTGTACAACGTTTTCTCGATCGGAAAGCCGCTGCGCTCGCAAATCGATTCGATCATGCGCAGATTGGCGCTGTGCGGAATGAACCAGTCCACCTCGTCCAGCGTGATTCCCGCGCGGTCAACGACGGCTTGCATGCCGACTGGCACTGTCGTGACTGCCCACTTGTACACTTCCCTGCCGTTTTGGACGATGCAGCCCCCGCCCGTCAGTTGTTTGCCATCCATGTTTGTCGACAGCCCGGAGCGGTACACGTGGATTCCACCATCTCCTTTGGAGCCTAAATAAGCTGCATGGAAACCGGGAGCCTCCTCGTCCGCCTCCACGAGGACAGCGCCTGCACCGTCGCCAAACAGGATGCAAGTCGTCCGGTCAGTGTAATCCGTCACTTTGGTCAATGTTTCGGCAGCTACTACCAGCACTTTGCGATGCAGTCCGGAGCTGATCATGGCATTCGCTGTGTGCAGTGCATAAGTAAAGCCTGCGCACGTAGCGGCAAGATCCATGGCCCCCGCCTGTGCGATGCCAAAATGAGCCTGGATTTGGCTCGCCACGCTGGGGAACGGATAGTCCGGGGTGCTGGTCGCAACCAGAATCAGATCGACGTCCGTCAGCTCTTTTTGATAGGTGTCCGCCATATTTTGCACAGCGGCGATCGCCAAGTCGCTCGTAAATTCATCGTCTGCCGCCATTCGCCGCTCATGTATTCCGGTGCGCTGCAAAATCCACTCGTCCGAAGTCTCGACCATTTTTTCCAGATCGGCATTGCGAAGCACACGGCTTGGCACATAAGTTCCAATCGCTGTGAGACGGGATGGTACAACACTTATGTTCATCATATCGATCATCACCTCGGTTTATTATAATCACATCATAACACTAGATATTATTATCTGGTACTAATTTTTATGTTTTTGTCCACAAAAAAAAGACCTGGCTCTTTGCGAAACCAGGTCTTTCACTGCGTATGCTTCTTATTTTTCCAGCTTTTCCGCCAACCAGTAGGCAGACTTCCAAATATCTCCCGCTCCCATGGTCAGCACCAGGTCACCTGCTTGCAATTCCTTGAACAGTTTTTCCTGCATCTGTTCCTTGGTCGGAATGTATTGCGCGCGCGGATGGCTGTTGGTCCTGATTTTTTGGACGAGCACCTCGGAAGTTACCCCTTCGATTTTGGCTTCTCCGGCCGGAGAGTAGATGTCTGTGACGATTACTTCATCAGCCTGGGCAAAAGCGCGACTGAACTCATCCATGAGGAAATACGTTCTCGTGTAGCGCTGCGGCTGGAACACCGCAATGACCCGACGCCCGGATGCTTTCGCCCCATTCAGTGTCGCGATGATCTCTGTCGGATGGTGCGCATAGTCATCGACTACCAAAATGTCGCGCGCTTCCCCGATGATCTGGAACCGCCGCTTCGCCCCGCGAAAAGATGTCAAAGCTCCTGCGATCTGCTCAAACGAAAGCCCGGCGTCCAGGCAGACGATGATGGCAGCGAGCGCATTGGCGATATTGTGTTTGCCCGGTACGGTAAGCGAGAGTGTGCCGAGCAGCTTTTCCTGGTGGTACACCTGGCATGTGCTGCAGCGATCTCCGCACTCGATTGCCTCGGCACGAAACTCGGCTTGCGTTGCAAACGACGGATCAATTGCATACGTTACCACTGTACCTGCAACGGAAGGCAGCACCTCGCGCACATGCGCGTCGTCGATGCACAAAATGGCTTTGCCGCCCGGCTTGAGATGGCTCAAAAACTGGACGTACGCCTTTTTCAAGTTGTTGAAATCGCCACCGAAGTGCTCCAGGTGATCCGGTTCGATGCTGGTCACAATCTCGTACATCGGTCGGTATTCCAGAAAAGAACCGTCGCTTTCATCCGCTTCCGCAATGACAAAATCACTCGTGCCAGCCTTGGCATTCGTGCCTGCGTTCATCAGCTCGCCGCCGATAATAAAGGTCGGATCGACGCCACACTCTTCCAGTACATGCGAAATCATGGACGTCGTAGTCGTTTTCCCGTGCGCGCCTGCAACAGCTACGCCTGTTCGTTCATTTAAAATCTGGGCAAGCATTTGGGAGCGGTGCATGACCGGAATCCCCAGCGCTTCCGCAGCGACTACCTCCGGATTGTCCGGGGATATGCTGGTAGAGTAAACAATACTGTCTGCTCCCTCTACATGGGCAGCATTGTGGCCAATATGAACGACCGCCCCTCTCGCTTCCAGCTTCTTCGCCAAATCGTTCATGGCGACATCGGAGCCGGTTACCTTGTATCCAAGGTCGATCAAGACGCGGGCAATGGCACTCATGCCATATCCGCCGATGCCCACAAAGTGGACGTGCCTAGCCTGATCCACCCTATTCACCTGCCTCTTCTACTGTAGTGGGAAAGAATGCGCGCACTTGGGCGATGAAGTAGAGCGAACCGCAGACGACCAGCCAGTCATCCGCTTTCGCTGATTGCTTCTCCCGCATCCAAGAAAGGAGAAACGTTTGCCAGTCCGGGACGGCTTCGAGGTTTTCCTCTGACCATCCACCTTGCAAAAACGCCTCGCGCAGCGTGCTTGCATCTGCTGCACGCGGAAAGTCAAATTCCGTTACGTATAAGGATCGGATTCGCTCCTTGAGGGGAGCGAGTGCTTTGGCCATCTCGGATAGCGGTTTATCCGCCAAGCCGGAAAAGAGCAGGTGCAGACCCGCAGCGTTCGGCAAAAGCCGCTCCAGACTTTTGGCCAGCGCTTCCATTCCCTCCTGATTGTGCGCCCCGTCCAAGATCACAAGCGGTCTTGGCGAGACGACTTCTAGACGACCAGGCCAGCGTGTTTGTTGCAAGCCGCGCGATATTTCTTCTTCTTCCAGCAAGAACGAAAAATAGTTGCGCAAGACATCAATGGTCATCAGAGCAATCGCTGCATTCGTCGTCTGGTGAATGCCGTTCATCGTCAAACGATAGGTAGATTCATCGCGCCGATGGATGCTGCCGTAGCGGAAACGCTGCTGTCCCAGTTCTTCTTCTACCTGTTCGGCAAAAAAATGCTCGCGCAGGCTGTACAGCGTGCTTCGCGTCTCGCGAGCCCGCTCCTTGAACACAGCGAGAATTTCCTCTCGTGTCTCGCCAGTGATAACAGGCACGCCCGGCTTGATGATGCCAGCTTTTTCACGGGCGATGTCCTGCAGCGTATCGCCCAAAACTTGTGTATGATCCATGCCGATATTCGTGATGACAGAAACGAGCGGCAGGACGACATTGGTCGAATCGAGCCGACCGCCAAGCCCTGTTTCCCATACAACGACAGCTGGTCGCGCCACTCTCGAAAAATAGAGAATGGCGATCAGCGTAATCACTTCAAATTCGGTAGGCGAGCCAAAATCCGTCTCCTGCTCGCAGCGCTCGCTCAAGACTTTCACTTCATTCACCAGCGAGAGCAGATCAGCCTCGCTGATCATGCTCCCGTTGTAGCGAATGCGCTCGCGGAAATCTAGCAAATACGGCGAAGTGAACGTCCCGACACTGTAACCCGCCTCCATCAGCATTTGCGTCAGGAATGCGCATGTCGAGCCTTTTCCGTTGGTGCCTGCCACATGAATAAACGGGATTCTCCGTTCCGGATGACCCAGTTGCTCAAGTACCCACTGCATTCTCTCAAGCCCCGGCCGCTGACCGAAGCGAAGCAGTCCATGCAGCCAGTCGAGCGCTTCTTTGTATTCAACAAATGATGCTTCTGCATGCATACTACAATGCTCCATTCTCAAAAATATGCGTTGGTACGGCGGATCATTCGCCTTTCAGTTCGGCAAGTCGCGCAATGACCTTATCGCGCTTCTCCATGTAGTCGGCCATCTTCGCCTTTTCCTCTTCCACTACTTTTTCCGGGGCTTTCGCCATGAAGCCAGCGTTGTTCAGCTTTTTCTCGATTCGCTCCACTTCACCATTCAAGGTAGCCACCTCTTTGTCGAGACGCTTCAGCTCCTGCTCGATGTCAATCAGCCCAGCAAGCGGCAAGAACAGCTCTGCTCCTGTCACAACCGCAGACATTGCCTTCTCCGGCGTCGCCAGGTCCTGACTGATCGTCAGCGTCTCCGGGTTGCAGAAACGCGCGATATACTCCTCGCCGCGAGCCAGACGCTCTGCCGAGATCGCATCGCTCGGCTTGATCATCAGTTCGATTTTCTTGGACATCGGCACGTTTACTTCCGCACGGATATTGCGCACGCTGCGGATAATTTCCATCAGCAAGTTCATTTCGCCCTCTGCCTCAGCGAAAATCCACTGCTCATTGACCGCAGGCCAAGGAGCTACGGTAATGCTCTCGCCTTGGTGCGGCAGCGCCTGCCAAATTTCCTCAGTGATGAATGGCATGAATGGGTGCAGCAGCTTGAGTGTTTGATCCAGCACGGTGACGAGTACCGATTGGGTCGTTTTCTTCGCTGCTTCGTCGTTTCCGTAGAGCGGCAGCTTCGCCATCTCGATGTACCAGTCGCACAGGTCATCCCAGATGAAGTTGTACAGCACGCGGCCCGCTTCGCCAAACTCAAATGCGTCGGACAGGCGCGTGACGTCAGCGATCGTCGCTTGCAGACGGGAGAGAATCCACTTGTCTGGCGTCGACAGCTCGCCGCTGAGATCTATATCGTCGTAAGTGAATCCGGTCAAGTTCATCAGGGCAAAACGCGAGGCGTTCCAAATCTTGTTCGCGAAGTTGCGGTTAGCCTCCACCTTTTCCCAGTAGAAGCGTTGGTCGTTCCCTGGCGAGTTTCCTGTAGCCAGTGTGAAACGCAGAGCGTCCGCGCCGTACTTTTCGATCACTTCCATCGGATCGACACCGTTTCCGAGCGACTTGGACATTTTGCGGCCTTCGGAGTCGCGGATAATGCCGTGAATCAGCACGGATTCAAACGGACTTTTTCCGGTAAATTCAAGACCGGAGAACATCATGCGCGCTACCCAGAAGAAAATGATGTCATATCCGGTAACCAGTACATTGGTCGGGTAGAAATACTTCATGTCCTCGGATTCTTCCGGCCAGCCGAGCGTGGAGAACGGCCACAGACCTGACGAGAACCACGTATCGAGAACGTCGTTGTCTTGCTCCAGCTTGTGGCTGTGGCAGCTCGGACATTCGCTTACATCGTCACGAGATACGACGGTTTCCCCGCAATCTGCGCAATACCAGGCAGGAATGCGGTGACCCCACCAGAGCTGGCGGGAAATGCACCAGTCGCGGATGTTTTCGATCCAGCGCAAGTAGTTCGTTTTGAAGCGCTCCGGAACGAACTTGACGCTTTCTTCGCTGTTGGAGTTGGCAAGCGCCAGGTCAGCCAATGGCTGCATTTTTACAAACCACTGGGTAGACAGGTACGGTTCCACGACAGCATCGCTGCGCTCACTGTGACCTACCTGGTGAATGTGCTCCTCTACCTTGAACATTACGCCTTGCTCTGTCAAATCTTTAATGATTTGCTTGCGGCACGCAAAACGGTCCAGACCTTTGTAAATGCCTGCCTGTTCGTTCATCGTTCCGGTTTCGTCCATGACGACGATTTGCGGCAACTGATGGCGAAGTCCCAGTTCAAAGTCGTTCGGATCGTGCGCAGGCGTGATTTTTACCGCGCCGGAACCGAACTCGGGATCGACATACGTGTCTGCTACGATCGGGATTTCCCGGCCGACAATCGGCAAAATGACCATTTTTCCGATCAAATGCTTGTAGCGCTCGTCTTCCGGATGGACAGCGACTGCCGTATCACCGAGCATCGTTTCCGGACGAGTGGTCGCTACTTCGATGTAGCCAGTACCGTCAGCCAGCGGATAACGCATGTGGTGAAGCGCGCCTTTTACTTCTTTGTAAATAACTTCGATATCGGACAGAGCCGTACGGGCAGCCGGGTCCCAGTTGATGATGCGGTTGCCGCGGTAGATCAGCCCTTTTTCGTACAGACGGACGAATACTTCGCGCACCGCTTTGGACAAGCCTTCATCCATCGTGAAACGCTCGCGGGAGTAATCCAGGGCAAGACCGAGCTTTTCCCACTGCTCGCGAATGTGCGAAGCGTAAATATGCTTCCATTCCCATACTTTTTCGATGAACTTGTCACGGCCGAGGTCGTGGCGGGAGATTCCTTCTTCGCGCAAAGTCGCTTCTACACGGGCTTGTGTGGCGATCCCTGCGTGGTCCATCCCTGGCAAAAACAGCGTGCTGTACCCTTGCATCCGTTTGGCGCGCGTGATGATATCTTGAAGCGTCGTATCAAGCGCGTGGCCCAAATGCAGCTTGCCTGTTACGTTCGGAGGCGGGATGACGATCGTGAACGGACGCTTCGCCGGGTCGCGTTCCGCCTTGAAAAACTGCTTTTCGATCCAGTACGGATACCATTTGCTCTCTGCTGCCTTCGGATCGTAGTTCTTCGGCAGCAATTGGTCGATGTCGGTTGTTGGCTGATTTGACATAGTTAGGTCCTCCTCTAGAAAAAATAAAAAAACCCTTCATCCAAAGGACGAAAGGATTTCATTTCGCGGTACCACCTTTGTTAACAGACGACAGGCAAAACTGCCCATCGCAAGTTCCCTCAAACAAGATAACGGCTGCGAACCGCTTTCGGCTAGACACATCGTGTTCACCAAAAACAACTCCCGGGCGACCTTCAGTCCATTGTCTCCTTAGAGAATCTTCCAGCAACTGATTCTCCTCTCTGTAAAAGGGCTCCTGACCTACTCTTCCCGATCATCATTGATACGATATGTAGTTGTGGGATCATTGCCTTTGCTTATTATATACAATCACGCTGTTTGGCGTCAAACCCGGTTTCGCCTACTTTTCCGACCGTAATGCCCAGCGCCTCGGTAAAGCCCAGTACACTTAAAATGTCCAAAATTTCTTCCCGGACATTGACAATCTCTACCTGTTTGCCAGAGGCAAGCAATTCTTTCGTTGTGAAATACAGACTGCCAATACCGGAAGAATCTACAAAGGATACACCATGAAAATCGACAGTCACGGAATGGTTTCGCCCTCCGTATTGCTGGAGCAGTTCACCCACTCGATCTCCCACCGCCATGTCCAGCTCTCCAGCGAAAAACAGCGTCGCCTGTCCGTTCGTCTCTGTTGCTCGGTAGTCCATGCTCAAACTCCTCTCAATAGGTATCGGTACACCTGATTCTTTTCTCTCTCTCATGTTACCCGGTTCACTCCACTTGCAAACATTTGGTATTTTCCCCAATGTTCATCAGCTTGGCAACGCACTCTCCAAAATAAGCTTGGTCCCTTGTGCTGTGCTGCTCAAATAAATGCGATCGCAGTATTGCAGCATGACATGAAAGCCCGCACCGAGGGAGTTTCGCGTCGAAAATCCTTGCTGCAACGTCGCTCGCGGCAAGTCCTCCAGCAAAATCCCCTGCCCCTGGTCGTGAATGACAACCCGGCAAAGTCCCAGATCGTTTGCTATGTACAAAGTAATCGTTCCACCGCTTCCATGCTTGAGTGTATTCGAAGCCGCTTCGTTAACCGCCACCAAAAATTGCAGCAATCGGTTGGCAACAAGCCCCAACGGCTCAAGAGCACGCTTGAACGCTCGCCTGAGCAAAGCCAGATCGCCTGGCTCCTTGATGTCCATCGCCAGCGATTTCCGGCCCTCCCGCAGCAAAAAAAACAGCTCTTCGTCGCTTAGCAGCAGCAGCTTTCCGGCGGTAACCACCCCTAAAATATCGCGGTAAATCTCCCATTCGCGCCGCTTTCTCATCCGTTCTTCCGCGATAGCTGCCGTGACATCGATCAGGGCAATCCCACAGGTACGGTCCGGGAGATCGGAAACATACATCTCGAATACTTTTTTCCCGTCGCCGCTGACGATCTGCTCCCGCAGCGATTCGCCTGCGCCACGAACAGCCGCTTCGTTGATCAGACGCTGCATCTGTGTCTCGACATCCGGATCTGCCCGACTCGATCCAAGCGGGCGGATGTTTCCGTCATCAAAAAGGTAGAGGAAGATCGATTCGATTTGCCGCAGGATCGACAGCTTTTGCAGCTCCTGTTTAATCAGCCGTCCTCGCTCGTCGTCGCGATCTTTCCAATTAGTTAATACGTCTGTAGGGTCCAATTCGCCACGCAAATGCCAGGTGTGAAATTCTTCCAGAAGCAATCGCTCCAGAACTTCTTCTTTGCGCAAAACCTTCTCGATATCAACGACATAGTAAGGAACACCGTTGATTCCCTGTAGCCCGCTGCCGATAATGCGAAAATCGAAAGCGAGCTCGACCTCCATGCGTCCATGCAATTGTTTGGACGGACTAAGCAGGCCGATAGCTGTCCGGCTGACTGCTATCAATTGCGCTTGACTTGTTTCCATTGTCGCAAGCTCCGTCACTTTTACCTTGCGCGGCGGCAGCACTTTTTGGGCGGACCCGCCAGAACGGAGCTCCAGAAGACAGTTGCGACAAGAGGGATTGTCCGGACACTGTTCACACAGAATCACCGTTCATCCTCCTATTCACGGGCGCTTCAGCTCGGGTACTCCCAACAGTACAGGAGTTTCCTTTCCTCTCTGTCCAGCAGAAGAGCCGGACTGAAACTGCAAAATCAAAACGGATATGTCGTCGGTTTGCTGGCCTTGGCGCATCATCGCCCACAGGTACGATTCCACACGCTCAATCGTCTCTTCACTGCCCGGCTCGTGCTCGTCCAAAAGAACAGCAAGTTCTTCGAGCAAACCGTGAGAGCTTCGCAGCACATCTTTTCTTCCCGTATCCAATAATCCATCTGTGTATAGTAGTAGTATACCCTCTTCTTTCAAGGGTACTTCCTCAAGCTGATAGGTGCTATCCGCCAAAAGCCCTAGTCCTACGCCCCCGTTGCAGCGCAGAACCGCTTTTTTCGTCGCCGACAAATAGAGCGGCTGCGGATGGCCTGCCCTGGCAAGCAAAATTTTGTGCTGGACAGAGTCGTAGACGGCGACCAGCATGGTAATGTACGAGCGCGTTTTGGCCAAATCGGTATACAGCAGCTGATTCAACCGCTGCAAAATGTCGTCCGGCGACGCGTTGTTTTGCAGCACCGCCCTTACGGCAATGCGAATGCCTGTCGCCCAAATGCTCGCAGGCAGACCGTGCCCGGATACGTCCGCTACAATAAAACAAGTGTAGCGTTCATCAATCGGGACAAAATCAATGTAATCTCCGCCTACGTAAGTGACCGGAACAAAAACGGTTCTGGCGCGCAATCCGTCCACCCGCCATTCCTCTTTCGGAATCAGCATGGACTGGATTCTGCGAGCCAAGCCCATCTCCAGCTCAAGCTCTTTCAGCTCTGACGACTGGTGCTCATGCAGGCAGCGCAAGATCAATCCCCGCACGGTCACGAGCAGCAGTTGGAAAAACGATTGCTCCAGCTCTTTTGTTTCCATATCGTACTCGTTGCATACAGTCTGAGCCAACAGCCTGACATAGCGGGGTGTCTTGGCGGTGTCCCACTGCTCCGAGACGACAATCCGCTCCTCGACAAAGTGCGCAGCGCCATGGTCGTCGCGTCTGCCCCGCTCCATGTGAAAATAAACATCCCCGTGCTCGGACTCCCAACTGATGCCAATGTAAGCAAGTGTTTTGATTTGATGAAACCAGACATCTACAAGCTCAGTCGTTATGCGGTGAATGCTATCGTAATGGACGTCGCTCACGCTGATTTTGTTGCTCGCAATCAGCAATTCCTCGTAATTTTGCTTGAGTTCCTCAACGAGAGACAGCTGATTGTTCATCCACTTCGTATGGGCGAGTTGCTGGGTAAGCCTCGATTCCAGAGAGCTGACCGACGATAGCGTCTCCGACATGAGATGCTGGTTGTCCCTATTGTTTAAGTATGTCCGAACGCTCGTATAGCCAACAGCTATAGCCAACCCTACTTTAGCATAAAACGGCATTTCCGGCAGCGCAAGCAAGGAAGCGGTGATGACCAGAAGAATCACCTGCACGATGCCTGTGTGCTGCCTTGTGCTCATTTGCCAGTCCATTAAAAGCTGGGCACCCTTGATTTGCGTTTTCGCGCGCAGCGGTCTGTGCGTCAAAAGCAAAAAGAGCAAGGAAACGATGCCCGCCAGATAAGTCCCTGAACAAAACGGCACCCCTAGCCCGTGACCGATCCAGGCGAAAGCAAGAACGAGCAAACTGCCAAGTCCCCAGGCAATCAGTCCGATCCCTTGCAAAAAAGAAATGTCAAACCATCTATGCGGTTGCCGCTGCAAGCCGCAGGATAAGAAAATCAAATACACACCTATACCTATCCCTGACAAGTAGAGTGCTATTTTCCAGATCATTCGCTCACCTTTACACGTTCGTCCTAGCCTTCCTGCCCTATACGTTCCCGTTTCCTCCCATTCTCAAACCCATATGTTCAAATATACGTAAACAAGAAAGAAATCTCGTTTTTTCGCTGCGGAAATCTAGGCACTGACCCAGCCCACCTCGCATATGCTGAAATGAGGTGATAACGATGATGAATTTTCGCTGGAAGTACAACCCTACCTACCTGCGAATCAAATATGGATGCAAGCAAGTGTTGATTCCCTTGATGATTTTTCAGTTCATCCGCACCGTCCTGTTTCCCACCTCGTTTGACGTGATCCTTCTCGGCCTGCTCGCCCTTTTGTACGTGGCGATCGTGCTGGAGTGGCTGTAAATGCAAAAAGCAACGCCCCACCTTTGTGAGACGTTGCTCGTCAAAAAGCTTGCTGGACCCAACGGTGCAACCGCATCAGACGGTCCATATCTTTTTCCAGGCGCTTCACCGCGTACAGCTCACTCCAATCTTTGCGATTGTGGTAATAGACGTCGATGTCCCTCATGATTCGTTCCGGGTACGACAGGAACGCTGCCAACAGCTCGATTTCTTCCGGTCGCAAGGGAAAAATGGCTGCGTAGCGATGGTACAGCTGGGAGGCGCCTGCTTCATCTCCCGCCAGTTGGAAATACGTCCGGTAAAACAGGGTGAGGTCGCGCACAGGCGTGTCAAAGCTGGCTCGATCAAAATTGAGCAGCTTTCCCTTCCCCGAGCGATCCGGCACGATATGCGCGGGGTGCGGATAGCCGTGAATCAGCGACAGGCGAAAATGCGCGTGTGTCTCATGCCGTTCTTTCCAGTCGGTCAAAAGGTCAGTGGCTGTCTGGCTCATCTCCGTCACAAACGCTTTGTTTGCCAAAAAGACGAGGTCGAACGGAGAAGGATACTGCCGCCCTCCCGCCACTTCCGCCGCCTTTTCCATCTGGCCTTGCCAATACTGCCAGCGATTCAGCAGCGAGTCGATCAGCGGCTCTACCTGTCGCGGATCGTCGAAGCGATAGTTTTGCGTCAGATGATGAAGCTCGGCCAGCCGCTCGATGGCTGGAGTTGCCCACGCCAGCGGCTGCTCTGTCCACTCCTCGCTCACCGGCTGCCAGGGCGTCACATAGTACACCGCATCCCCCAGCACAATAAACGGGTCATCGAATTTCGTATACGTAAAAGGAACCGCCCCATCCCAGCCTCGCTGCTGCAGCTGGCGCAGCATGTCGCTTACGAAAACGAGCCGCTTGGCAGACACGTTCGCCCGCTTGCAGACGTAAGAGCCGTAGGGAGTCGTCGCCTTGAATACGTTTGGTTCTTTTAGAAGATCGATGCTCTGCGCGTACATATCGTACTCTTGAAACAACGGATAAACATCGTCATATCGGCTCATCTACTCCCTCCCTCCTCGTCTGCTCAGCCCGGTACGCAATGTGCTGAAGCAACTGGTCTACCGACTCTTGAATGCGCAGCGCCTGCTCGATCGCTTTTACCGATGCTTCTTCCCTGTTCGCAATCCGTCTGGTGTAGGCTTCCATGCTTTTGTACACTTCGCGAGGACGAGCCATAAAAGCGAGCATGACGGTGTAATCTCCGTAGGTGAGCGGCTTGACCTCCTCGTATCCGTCGAGAAAAGCGTCAATTTGCCCCAGATCTTTATGCGTCAAGTAATGATCCCGCAGAAAACTCGCCACGTCTCTTTGCTGAACGGACAAGGCTGGCCGGAAAAAGCCCCTCAGGTACAGCTCGCCTTTCACCATGCCCCAATTGTCCCGCAGCAGCTCCCGATGCGACACACTGACGGTTTCCGGCGTAATACTCGGATGAGTGAGCATGGCCGAAGAGCGCTCCATTCGCTGAAGCATCGGCTGCATCAACTCTGCTACCCATCTTTTTTCTCCCGGCTCGCGTCCGTGCTTGTTCCGAAACGCTTCTGCGAACGCCTTGGCCTTCGTCCATTTGGCATCTGCACCGATTTGCTCTTGCTTCAAGTAATCGATCCCCGACAAGATGGGACTTTCCTGTTGAGACAAGTGCATCATGCCAATGACTCGGCCACACCTGTAAGCCCATTCCGTCCCAGGCTCGCACGCTTCGATGTGCCGGGCGTGGTCGGTCATGGTGACGCCACGCTTGCCTACAACCAGAAACGGCTTGGTCTCTCGCGTACGTATGAACCTTTCCACTACGCGAAACCCCTGACGAGCCAATCGCTCGCGCCAGGCAAACGACCAGCGCATCACATCCACACGCGGCCAGACGTGGAGTTCCTTGGGGCCCCGGTTAGTCTCCAGTAAATAGCAGTCATCGAGCGGCGTGATTCGAATCACGCGCGCCCGATAATGCTGGCAAACTTCGGAGAGATCGATCTTATCCACGGTCCCCCACTCCTTTATTGCGGGATGTACAAAATTTGTCCCGCGACAACCTGTTCGGAAGCGAGCCTGTTCACTTCCACGATTTTGGACACTGGCAACGAATAGCGCTGGGAAATATGCTCCAGCGTCTCGTCACGCTGAATGATGCACATCTTCAACTGACTTGTGCTCTCTTCCTTGCGCCGCACGAACGAGGTGAGATTATGCATCGCCTCCATCGTCCCGGGACTCGCCCCCACTGAAGAGCCGTGGCGGGAGGTGCTGGACGAGGACTCCGCTTCGCTGGCTTGCGCTTCCTGTTTGGCGCGACTGGCTTGCGAAAAGATGGTGGTGATGTTGACATTGGCCTTCTCTTCGCGGGAAGCCTTGCCGGAAATGGCTACTTTCAGCTCTGTCTCTTCCACCACTTCTGGCTGCGCAATTACTGGCTCTGCTTCCTCTTCCTCGAGGTCGGCATGCACTTCTTGTACGGCATTCGCATCGTAGGCAGACTCGTCAGGCTCACTCGCTACCGGAGCGTAATCAATCTCGTTCTGTTCGTGGATGGCAAGCACAGGTTCATCCGCGTCATGCTGTTTTCTCTCCTGCTCGCGGGCCTGAACATCCTGATAGGCAAGCGCATCGTACGCAGGGGAGTCGTACTGAGCCTCAGCCTGACCGTGCGTTTCGTAAGCGGCAGGATCGGCCATCCACGCTTTTTGCGGCTCACTTTGCGCCACCTCCTGCACCTCGCCATAATGTTCCTGCACTTCCCCGTATTGCGACGGGATATCCTCAGGATCGCTGTAGGCAATCGCGGGAGCGTCGAAAACGGACGGCGATTCAGTCGAGTCATAAGAAGCTGGCAATGCCTGCCGTTCCAGTTCTGCTTCGAGCGCACTCAGCTTTTCCTCGATTTCGTCCAGAGAGGCAGGTGAAGCGTACTCCTGATACGATTCGTCCGTCGCATGGGCGTATTCCCAGGCTCTCGCTTCCTCTGCAGCCGGTTCCTGATCGGCTGACGCTGGCTGGGCAGCCTGTTGTTCGCCCAAAAGAATCCCCATGATTTTCAAATCTGCATCAATCAGCATTTGATGCGGAGATTCCAGCTTGTAATCAAAGCTGTCTACAATCGCGTAAATGTCGCCAATTTCCGCAATCCGGTCCAACGGAATCGTAATGTTCAACGGGATGCGATGGCCGATTTGCTCCTCCCAGCCGTACTGCACCTCTTCCGACGCTTCCTGACGAAACGGCGGAAAAGTTACTGCCTCAACCAGAGTTTCCGTTCCGCCGCTGTTCGCTTCTGCGGCCTCCCTGATCGGCTCGTATTTTCCTACCAATTGCAAGCAACCCGTGATCGAGACATACGAATCGTTTTCCAGAACCTCGACATCAGGCACCAGTTCCAGCTCTTGCAATTCGCCGATTCCGGCTCTATCGGATGAGAGGAAAATGGTCTCCTTGATGGCAAACGAAAGCAGCCCATCCTGTAACGCCATTCGTGCTCCTCCTTTTCGAAAACTTGGGCTCCGCCAAGCTTTTTTTTGGGCGATGCCTTTGATGCGCCAAGGTCGATACGAGTTGTACAGGCATCCGATCGACCGAGTGCAGGACATTTCCCTATACTATATGGACAGGACGAGCCGTTTAGCACCGAAAAAAGGAAAAACCGGGGTTAGCTCCCCGGTTGCACAGATGCGATCCATTCCAATATGGCTTTTTTTCCTTGGGCAATACAATCCGGCACACCTACACCGTCGTAGGATGCCCCTGCCACCATGACCCCCGGCAGGCTGGCTTTCAGCTTTTGTTTCACGTCCCGCACCCACGCCTGATGTCCGACTACATATGGAATCGCGTTTTGCAGACGGGTGACACTGTAAAACTCCGGCTCTTGACGGATGGTCATGATCTTGCGCAAATCGCGCAGCACAACTTCCAGAATCTCTTCGTCGGTCATCTGCATAAAGGCTTGCTCTGTCGCTCGCCCGACGAAGCTTCTCAAGAGCGCCTTGTTGTTCGGCACCATGTGCGGCCATTTCCGATGCGCCCACGTACACGCCGTAATCGTCGCACCGGAGTGGCGCGGCACGATGAAGCCTGTCCCTTCCATCCCCAGCTCGATCCCGCTCTCCGGAAAAGCCATGGCAATCGTCGCTACCATGTGCGGCTTGGCGTTCTCCAGTGTCGCAACATTGGCAAAAGGCCGCAGCAAAGGCTCCGAGACAGCGTGGGGTACGGTGAACAAAACGGCGTCCGTCTCAAGCAGCTGACCGTTTGTCAAAGCGAGCGCATACTTGCCGTCTGGCCGTTTTTCCAGCTTGGTGACCCCTGTGCCTTTCAGCAACACTTCACTAGGCAAGCTTTTTTCAATGCCTTCCACCAACGATTGCAATCCGTTCGCAAGCGTCAGGAAAATGCCTTTTGGCTTGCCAGGTGCTTTCGACTGCGGGCGCGAATGCTTCATCGCGAGAATCAGGCTGCGGTGCTGCTTTTCCATTTGCGCGAACTGCGGAAAGCTCGCCAGCAAGCTGAGGTGGTCGAGATCCCCGGAGTAGACGCCTGACAGAAGCGGAGAAATGAGGTTGTCGATCACTTCATCCCCCAGCCTGCGCCGGAAAAATTCGCCTACGGAAATATCCGCATCGCCTTTGGAGGCAGGCAAAATCAAGTCGGCTGCTGCGCGGATTTTGCCTGGCCACGAGATCAGGTCTGTCGTCACAAACGGCATCAGCTTGGTCGGCACTCCCATCACGGCGCCTTCCGGAATCGGCTGCAAGCGATTTTTGTGCCAAATGTAAGCCTGTCCGGTGCTGTTGCGCACCAGTTCATGCGCAAGCCCCAAATCGGCTGCCAGCTCGCCTGCGCTCGTTTTCCGCTCCAAAAACGAATCCGGTCCCAGCTCGATGACAAAGCCTTCGTGCCGCCACGTCTTGATCTTTCCGCCCAGGTGATCCTGCTGTTCGAGCAGCTGATAGGAAATCGGCAGCCCTTTTGCTTCGATCTCTTTTTGCAAGTAAAAAGCAGCGGTCAATCCGGTGATGCCGCCGCCAACAATCGTTACATGATAAGATTTCTCGCTCATGTGATCAATCCCCTAGTTCGCCAGCTTTTTCCCGATCGCATCAGCCAGACAGGAAATAAACGCAGGTCTGGCGTTAGGCATCGGAGGGCGATGGTAGTGAACACCCAGCTCTTCCGTTACTGCCTTGCATTCCATATCATTGTCAAACAACACTTCGAGGTGCTCGGCTACGAACCCGACCGGACAATAGACGAACGACTGGTAGCCGTGCTCTTTGTACAAATCTCTCGTCAAATCTTGAACGTCTGGCCCAAGCCACGGCTCTGGCGTGTTGCCCGCACTCTGCCAGCCGATAGCATAGCGGGAAATTCCGGCCTGCTCGGCAATCAGCTTGGCTGTATCCTCCAGTTGCTGCGGATAAGGATCGCCAGACTTCAAGATTTTTTCCGGGAGACTGTGGGCAGAGAAGATGACGACGGCTTGTCCGCGTTCTTCTTCCGGCATCGAGGCAAACGTACCCGCAATCGCTTTCGCCCAGTATTCAATGAAGCCCGGTTCCAAATACCAGCTCTCGATGCTCTCGATTTTCGGGCCCTGGATCGATTCGGAATGCTCCTGCGCTCTGCCGTTGTACTCTTTTACGCTGTAGCTGGAGTAATGCGGAGCGAGAACCAGACTTACCGCCTCTTCAATACCGTCTCGCTTCATCTGCTCGACAGCATCCTCGATGAACGGGGCAATATGCTTCAACCCCAAGTATCCGACAAACTCCCGATCGGGATAACGCTTGTTCAGTTCCGCAGTCAGCGCTCGCACCTGCTCGTCCGTAATATCCGCAAAACGGTTCAGCCCATCTACCGCCTCATAGCGGGCTCTCAAGTCGTCAAGCAGTTCTTGCGGCGGTTTGCGGCCGCGGCGAATGTGCGTGTAGTATGGTTCGATTTGCTCAGGGCTGCGCGGCGTTCCATACGCCATCAGCAAAAGCCCTGTTTTTGGCTTCGACATTTCCAACCCCTCCTGGTCACACGTCCCGTTTGTAGCTATGAATGAACGCGGTCAATTTTTGCAGCGTTTCTACCTTGGCGTCAGGGAATACACCGTGCCCCAGATTGAAAATGAAACCTGGCTGTTTTGTACCTTCGTCGAGAATCTCTTTCGCTTTTGCTTCGAGCTTCTCCCAAGGAGCAAGCAGCAGCGTCGGGTCGAGGTTGCCCTGGAGCGTTTTGGTCACACCCATATTGCGCGCTGTCGTGATGGAAGTGCGCCAGTCCAGACCGACGACATCCACAGGCAAGCGGTTCCAATCCAGCAAAAGATGACCCGCACCGATTCCGAAGTAGATGGTCGGCACTCCTGTTTCTTTCAGCGCTTGAAAAATCCGGGTCATGACAGGCGTTATGTACTCGCGATAATCTTCGTCGTTCAACGCGCCTACCCATGAGTCAAACACTTGAACCGCTTGCGCCCCGGCCTTGATTTGCGCCTTCAGGTACGTGATCGTCAAGTCGCCGAGCTTCTCCATCAGCGCCTGCCAAGCCGCTGGTTCCGTGTACATGAAAGCTTTGGTCTTGTGATAATGCTTGGAAGGGCCGCCCTCGATCATGTAGCTGGCAAGGGTGAACGGCGCTCCCGCAAAACCGATCAGCGGAACAGACAACTGCTCGCGCAACAGCTTGATCGATTCCAAAATATACGGCACGTGCGTTTCCGGCTCCAGGTCGAGCAGGCGCTGCACATCCGCCAATGACTCAATCGGATTGGCAATCACCGGGCCAATTCCCGACTCGATGTTCACGTCGACACCAATCGGTTTTAGCGGGGTCATGATGTCCGCGAACAAAATGGCGGCATCTACGCCCAACTGGTCTACAGGCAGGCGTGTCACTTCTGCGCACACTTCCGGTATGTAATTCATCTCAAAAAAGGTATACTTCGCGCGAATTGCGCGGTATTCGGGCTGGTATCGTCCCGCCTGGCGCATGTACCAGACAGGGACATGCTCTGTCGCCTCCCCGCGGCATGCTTTCAAAAACGTATCGTTAAATGGTTTTGAAGTCATGAATAATCCTCTCTTTGCACAATAATCTGTCCCATCAATATGATACCACTGGGCATTCGACAAGTAATGACTCTTTTGTGTCAAAATCTTTTCGTTTCGCGCTTTCCAATCCTATCCACCATTGTTGCCAAACTTCTTCTATTGAATGCGGATATCTCCCGTAGAAGTCTTGACATACACCTTCGGCCCCGCTGTTCCGAGCGTTCCTTTCATGTAATACCTGTCTTTTTCCTCGTAGGACATCCCTTGCCAGCCAGCCTCGATCGTTCCCGTATCTGTGGAAAGTTCCAGTTGCGCCTTTTCCGGCTGCTTTTCCACTTCCATCCGCACATCGCCCGTATCGGTCCGGATTGTCGTATTTTGCGTCAACTCAGGCAAAATCAGCTTGTCGATGTCTCCTGTGGCCGTATCGATCGTTACAGCGGCGCGGATTCCGGCAAGCTGCATATCCCCCGTGTCGGTCTGTATGTCCAGCCGCTCACCCGCGAAGCCGTTCAACTCCAAATCACCCGTGTGAGACGCGATGTCGGCTTTTCTCGCAGTCAACGCCCCGCTGGTGATATTGCCTGTGTCGGTTTTCAAGCGAATGCTCTCATACTGCTTTTCCGGCAACGTCACTTCCAGCTTCAAGTCGTCGTTGCCTATATAGAAAAGGCTCACGCGCAGCTTTTCCTGAACGTACACCACAAGCGTCCCGTCCGGCCTTACTTCGCTCGTAAATTGCAGGCGATCTTTTTGCATCTCGGCAACTTCTCCGACGAGCCGCACAGTCGCTTTCTCTACTTTTGCCGGAGTAATGACCAAATCTGCGGTTCCTGTGCTCACATCCACTGCCTTGAAATCTTGCTCAATCGTTTGCTGCTGCTCGACTTTTTTTAGCGAGAAGGCGAAATATTCTTGCTTGGAAAACAGCCAAACAAGCCCGCACACCCCGATGATAAACAGCAGAAAGCTGATGCCGAACAGCTTTTTTCCCCAATTTTTCATCTTATTTCCCCCTGATCATCTGCACGTTAAATTGCAGATACTTTAGGAACATGCTGTAAATCCACTTGGTGAAGCGCAGCAAGCCTACCGTGAGCATTCCTCCCAGTCCGACCGATACAAGGCTGCCAAACAAGAGCAAGAGCCGTTCCTGCGACGGTTCGGGATACCCGTATTCCATCAAAATGCCAAACGGTGCCACCAGAAGCGAGAAGGAGACGGCATAGCAGGCGATCAGCACGCCGATCAAGCCAAAAAACGGCCCGAGGACAAACAGCAGATTGAAAAAGCCCAGACTGATCGTGGCGAGAATGGCTCTGGACATATTGCTTACCGATGCGTTGGACTGCGCCTGATCAATCCGGTAGCCGGCCAAAAGCTCTCTGGCAATCGTTTTTGGGCTGCCCAGGCTTTCCGCAATTTCATGCTCACTTTTTCCTTGCTTGATCCCGATCAAAAAATGTTCGGTATAATCAGCCAGGATGTCCAGACGCTCTTTGTCAGGCAAATCGCCAAGCAACGCGCCCAGCTCATCCATAAACTCACGTCTTGTCATACCCCAGTCCCTCCTCTATCATTTCGTTGACCCCGCGGTTGAATATGCGCCACTCCAGCACGAGATCATTCATGTAGCGTCTTCCCTGCTCGGTCAGCCGATAATATTTTCGTGGCGGCCCTTCTTGCGATTCTGTCAGATAGGTTTCAAAAAAGCCCTCCAGGGTCAATCGGCGCAGCAAAGGGTAGACGGTCCCTTCCGCAATATGAAACTTCTCGGAGATGCTCGCGACCAGTTCATATCCGTATCTGTCGCGTTTGGCGGTCAACACGAGAACACACAGCTCCAGGACACCTTTTTTAAACTGTACGTTCATTGTCCATCACCCATGTCAAAGCTTACCAAATTGCTACTGTATATTGCAAGGTACTTTATGATAGAAAAGACAGGGAAGTGAACATCTTCCCTGTCTGATCCGTCACAACCTTTATTTTACTTCGACAATACGTCCTTCTACTTTCGGATTGACCACTTTGCGCTTCATCAATCCTTCTTCCACGATGCTGTACATGGACAAGCCTGTGTTGAAGAACGGCTTTTTAAAGGACTCGTAGCCATCGCCGCCAGCTGCCAGGAAGTCGATGGTCGCTACTTTGTAAGTTTTGGTCAGGTCAAGCGGCTTGTCGCCTACCTTCACTTCCAGGACGCGCTCGCCAACCGGTTTTGTCGGGTTGTAAGTAAAGCTCATGCCGCTGATTTGCGGGAAGCGTCCTGCTCCTGTGCCCACTTGGCTCACGCCGTTTTCCAGCGCCTGCTTCAGCTCTTCTCCCGTCACTTCCACAACAGACAGTGTGTTGTTTTCAAATGGGAGCAGCGTGTACAGGTTTTTCTTTGTAATGTCTCCAGCCGGAAGCTGTGTACGGATACCGCCGCCGTTTGCCAGCGCTACATCCGCTTCATGTCCTTTGATCGACTTCGTGCGCTCCAGCATGATATCGGTAATCAGGTTACCTACGTTAGTTTCCTTCGCGCGTACAAGCGTGCGGTCGCCGTCCAGCGGAACCTCGGATTTTGCAATGACCACATTCATGACGGAATCAATTTTCTTCACAATTTCCTGAACCATTTTGTCAACTTCCGGATCGGCAACGACAGTTTCATCGTATTCTTTCAAGCCGCCGCTGAATGCAACCAGCTCTTTGCCCAGGTAGTACAGGTCAGCGCGTCCCAAAGACTTGCCGTATTCCCAGTCCTGAACGATGTATGTGCCGTTGACCAGCTCAGGCTCTTTCAGTGGCGTATGGGAGTGGCCGCCGACGATCAGGTCGATGCCAGGAACATTTTTCGCGATTTCGCGGTCCACATCTACCCCGATATGGGAGACGACGATGACGTGATCGACTTCTTTTTTCAGTTGCGGCACAACTGCTTTTGCCACTTCAACCGGGTTCTTGAAGGTCAGACCCTTCACGTTGTCAGGGTGAGTCAAAACAGGAGTGTCTTCAGCCACAAAGCCGACAAACGCGAATTTTTTGCCGCCGATTTCAGCCTTGAAAGTTGGCAGCAACAGCTCTTTGCCATCCGCTTTGAACACGTTCGCGGAAATGACCGGATGTTCCAGCATGTCGCGCAGTTTCAGCAATTGCTCGTAGCCGAAGTCAAACTCGTGGTTGCCCGCTGCCATCACATTGTAGTCGAGGCTATTCAGGATTGGAACGACGGATTCGCCCTTGAACTGGTTGACGAATACGGTTCCTTGGAACGTATCACCTGCATCCAGCAAAAGGAAGTTGTTGTTTTCCGCACGCCATTCTTTCAGCAAGGTGGCGATTTTAGCGAAGCCAAATTCTTTTTGGCTTTTGTCTTCCTGAATGTGTCCGTGCGTATCGTTTGTGTGAGCGATGGTTACGTGTGTCGTCGCAGCGTCACCCAACGCCTGGAAAAACTCTCCGCGCGTCACGTTCGCCTTGTTTCCGAAAGTGACTTTGTAGCCCAGCTTTTCAGCCATTTGCGTCAGTTTTGCAGAAGTGACCACTTGAGTCGGATTTTTGAAGTCGTCCTGGGATACTGCCCCTTGGCCTTTTGCCCAGTCCAGGTAAGGAGTTGCCCAGTGCGCGCCTTTTGCTGCCGCACCGATTTGAGCGCCTTTGAGTTTGGAGAATACAACGGTTGCCTCAGCGAGCGTTACGGTACGATCCAGAGCCAGGTCGCCGTTTTGCCCTGCTGTTACGATCGCTTTTTTCACCATCCAGTCCACGTGTTTGACAGGATGCAGTGGAGCTGCGAGTGCGGAGGACGACAGCAACGATGCGAAGACAACCGATGCAAACGCCATCATGGTAATGCGACGTGCTTTTTTCATAGGAAATTCCCCTCTCATCTATGTATGCAAAAAGATAGGATAACGCTTCCATTATAGCAAAATTTGCTAGGCTGATGGTGCAGATTTGCTGTTTTTTCCGACAAAATCGGCTATGGCTTCTGACAGTTGCTCCGGCACTTCCAGCATCCCCATGTGTCCGGCATCAGGCAACAACCTATGAACCACATGACTTCGTTCCACAGTGAACGTTTTTTCTACCGGAATGATCTGGTCTTTTGCCCCTGCAACCAAAAGCACAGGCAGCGCTGTCTCTTGCAAAACGCGATTGCGGTCCGGGCGATCTCGCATCGCATAAAGCGTTTGAATCGCGCCAACCGGACTGGTGGCGAACCCGATGTCTTTTGCGGTTTGGACCTCTTGCGTGAGTGAAGCGACGTGATCAGGTGCAAACAGCTTGGGCACAAGCGCTTTGATAAACGGCTCCATCCCGTTTTCGCGAATGCTGTCGGCTCCTTTGTTGCGATTCGCCTTGGCCGCCTCGTCATCCGGGAACGGCGTGGAGTGAAGCAGCCCGAAGCTTGCCAGCTTGTCCGCGTGCTTTTCGGCAAAAGCGAGTGTCACATAGCCGCCGAGCGAATGGCCGAACAGATGGAATTTCGCAAGCCCTGTTGCTTCCGCCCAAAGCGCGATGTCCTCGGCAAACCGTTCCATGGAATAAGGCTCGTCCGGAGCAGCGCTGTGGCCGTGTCCCCGCAAATCAACAGCCAATACACGGTGAGTGCGGGACAACAACGGGATCAGCTTGTCCCAGTAGCGCGAGCTGCCGCAGAAGCCATGTAGCAAGACGACTGTTTCCCCTGCCCCCTCCTCTACATAGGCGAGCTTGACTCCGTTTGTCAGTTGAATTTCTTTTCGCATGTGCATCGCTCCTTGGTGATTGGTTCAGCCTGCCCGCGTGCCAGTTGCCAGCGCTGACTGCAACGCTTGAAAAAACAGCCTCCTCCAGGCCATCTGTTCCACTTCATTTACTAGATGGGTCAAGCACTCCAACGCTACCCGAAATGCTTGGAAATCCGCTTCAATGCCTTTTTCAAATGCTTGCGACGGCACAGCAGCACTTTTTCGATAAACCGTTTTTCTGCCCGTGTCAACAAGCCCTTGGGTACTCGGCGAATCGCTTTTTTGAGCTTTCCTTTGGGCAAGGACTGGATTTTCTTGACCATTTTTTCCAGTTGCTTGCGGTTGTCGCGGGTAAAGCGCTTCAGCCCTTTGGGAATGCGCTGTTTTTTCTTTTCGCCGGAATGCAGGCAAAACTTGTAGGCTTTTTTGCAGGAAAACTTTTTCCTGGCGCGGCGCAGATTCCATTTAGTAGGATTACCAAACAAGGAAATCCCATGATCGATTCCGTACCATTTGTACTTCTTCCACGACTTTTTCTTGTGCAGAATCAGGTTGCGGTTGGAGCGATCCGGGTTGAGAATCCAGGCGTCAAAAGCGACGAGCCGCGCCAGCTTTTTGGCGCCTTTGATGTGCTTGTGCGGTTTTTTCAGCCATTTCTTTTTGACTTTTTTCCAGTGGATCACTTTGCTGCCTTTGCCCTTGATGGAAATAATTCCACGCTTGATCCGGCCGTTTGGCCCGCGCACATGGGCTTGCATCACTTTTGCGACAGGCACCCCGAGGCTTTTCGCCAAATGCGCGGCGATGTACTCGTTTGCTACGAGAATGCGGTAATTTTTGCGATGATGCCGATATACCGTCGATTTGAAGTATCCCTTGCGTCCTTTGCGGCTTTTGACCTTCCAGATCAGTCGGCCGTACCGTTTACGCAGGCGCTTCCGATAACGCCATCTCAATCTCACCACCTGTACACCTCGTCCCTGTTTTTTAACAGTATACGAATTTGGGTGCAGAATGGTGAAATCAAAAGGAACATCTCCTCGCCAAAAAGCAAAAAGAGGTGTTGTTCCCTTGTCGCTTAGCGGAGCGGAATGAAAATTTCGTACGTGTTCTCCGCTCTTTGCCGGGGATGCACGGAAGGAATGAAGCGCTGGTCGTACCGTTCCATGCGCAAAGCTTGCGGATCGACCTGGTGGCCGTGTGCGTCAAGCCAGCCAAACAACTGACGGTACGTGTCCTGCACCGTCTCCATCGGTCCTGCATGGGTGAAGCGGGCGTACGTTCTGGCTGGAAGCGTGAACCCGACCATGCCAGGAGGAATTTTTTCAAAGCCTTCTACCTCTACCACGATATACTCGGTATACATTTGGTACGTCTGGTTCTCGTCACTGATGTCATAGCGCACGTTGGGCTGCACCATAAGCGGAATCTCCTTTTGTCGCTGCAAAAACGTTTCCCACAGCTTGGGCATGTGCTCGATCAACATGGAAAACGAGCCGGAAAAGCTGAGTCCTACCACGTGTTTTTCTGGCACCTGTACAATTGTTCCTTCCATGACTCCACCTCGCTCTTTTTTGCTCCCCTCGTATTCTCATCCGTTATGGCAATATCCTGCTTCTTCCAGCCGATCTTTACAAAAAAACTAAAAAACACCTCCTGCGCAGTTACAGAAGGTGTCGCTCTCTTGTTTATTCAGCTTCCAGCGCCTTTTTCATAGCGCGGTAGCTCGCTTCAATCGTCCGTTCAATGTCCTCTTCCGTATGTGCCAAGGAAACGAACATCCCTTCAAACTGGGACGGCGGGATCATGACGCCTTCTTCCAGCAAATAGCTGAAGTAAGCCGAGAAGCGGTCCAAATCAGCTGTTTTCGCCGTCTCGTAGTTGATGACTGGCGTATCGGTAAAGAACAGGCATACCATGGAGCCAACCCGGTTGAGCGTGTGCGGGATACCCAGCTTGCGAGCATTTTCTGCCAGTCCCTCACCCAGTCGCACAGACAGCTTTTCCAAATACTCGTAAGCACCTGGCTTGCTCAGCTCTTGCAAGGTAGTCAAGCCTGCCGCCATCGCCAGCGGGTTGCCGGACAGCGTTCCCGCCTGATAGATCGGTCCTGCCGGGGCAATCTGCTGCATGATTTCCCGTTTGCCGCCGTACGCTCCCACCGGAAGACCGCCGCCGATGACTTTGCCCATCGTGGTCAGGTCAGGCGTGATGCCGTACAGTTGTTGAGCGCCGCCAAGCGCTACACGGAAGCCTGTCATGACTTCATCGAAAATGAGCAACGCGCCGTATTGCTTGGTGATTTCACGCAGCCCCTCCAAAAAACCGGGCTGTGGCGGCACTACGCCCATGTTGCCTCCGATTGGCTCGACAATGACCGCAGCCAGATCGTCGCCAAAATGCTCGAAAGCGAGCTTGACGCTGTCCAAATCGTTGTATGGCACTGTGATTGTATTCACAGCGGTTCCTTCTGGCACGCCCGGACTATCCGGCAAACCGAGCGTCGCTACGCCAGAACCGGCTTTGATCAGCAGACTGTCGGCATGGCCGTGGTAACAGCCTTCGAACTTCATGATTTTGTTGCGCTTCGTGTAGCCGCGGGCGAGACGCAGAGCGCTCATCGTCGCTTCTGTGCCCGAGTTGACCATGCGCACAACTTCCACGGATGGAACCAGCTCACATACGAGCTTCGCCATCTCGGTTTCGCGCTCTGTCGGAGCACCGAAGCTGGTTCCGAGCGCAGCGACTTCCGTAATCGCCGCCAGCACGCGCGGATGCGCATGACCGAGAATCAGCGGTCCCCACGAGCCGATATAGTCGATGTAGCTGTTGCCGTCCACATCAAAAATGCGGGAGCCTTCCCCTTTTTCAATGTAGACAGGATTGCCGCCCACACTCTTGAACGCCCGCACCGGGCTGTTCACTCCACCAGGTATGTAATGCTGTGCTTCTGCAAACAACCGAGTCGATTTTTCTCTCATCATCTTTTGCTCACCTCGCCAGCCATTTTGCTACATCTTTGGCATGATACGTAATAATCAAGTCTGCACCAGCCCGTTTGAAGCCAAGCAGCGCCTCCATTACGATGCGCTCTTCATCAATCCAGCCGTTGAGGGCTGCCGCTTTGACCATGGAGTATTCGGCACTCACGTTGTAGGCGACGATCGGCAGGTTGAAGTTCTCGCGCAGGCGCAGCACCATGTCCATGAAAGCCAGACCTGGCTTCACGATCAAAAAGTCTGCCCCTTCTTTTACATCAGAAGCCGCTTCTCGCAGTCCTTCCCGTGCGTTTGCCGCGTCCATCTGGTAGCTTTTGCGATCGCCGAATTGCGGTGTCGAACCAGCGGCATCGCGGAATGGGCCGTAGAAGGCGGAAGCGTATTTCACTGCGTAGGACATGATCGGAATATGGGAAAAGCCTGCTTCATCCAAAGCTTCGCGGATCGCAACGACAAATCCGTCCATCATGTTGGACGGAGCGATGATGTCAGCGCCCGCTTTTGCCTGGGAGACCGCTGTTTTTGCCAAAAGCTCAAGCGTCTCGTCGTTGACGACTTCGCCATTGTGAATGACGCCGCAATGACCGTGGTCCGTGTATTCACACAGGCACGTATCGGCAATCACGATCATTTCCGGGTGGGCTTCCTTGATCTGACGGATGGCTTGCTGCGTAACCGCATCGTCGTTGTACGCCTCTGTCCCGCAAGCGTCTTTGTGCTCCGGCACCCCGAACATCAGCACGGACTGGATTCCCAGCGCCACAATCTCTTTCATTTCTTCCGCCAAAACATCCAGAGAGAACTGGTACACGCCTGGCATCGAAGCAATTTCATTTTTGATGCCGGTTCCTTCCACGACAAACAAAGGATAAATCAGATCTTCCAGGTGAATGTGATTTTCTCGTACCAGATTGCGCATAGCCGCGCTTTGGCGCAGACGGCGATGACGGTCAAATGTAAGTGCCATGTCAATTCCCTCCCAGATTCTCTAGTAAAGCTTCTAACAGTCCCTCCACCGTGTACTCGCTCGCGACCACATCGACAACAAGCCCGTTCTGTCTGGCTGTATCAGCTGTGATCGGACCGATGCAGGCGATCCGCACCTGATCGAGCCAGCCTGGCGTCGCATAAGGCGACATCGCCTGGATGAAGTGAGTCACGGTAGACGAGCTGGTAAACAAGATGACATCAATGCGGCCTTGCTGCAACTCTTTTGCCGCTTCCGGCGCAAGCGATGCGTCGATGACC
Source organism: Brevibacillus sp. HD3.3A (assembly GCF_013284375.2). Classification (NCBI taxonomy): domain Bacteria; kingdom Bacillati; phylum Bacillota; class Bacilli; order Caryophanales; family Paenibacillaceae; genus Brevibacillus; species Brevibacillus sp. HD3.3A. The sequence continues at coordinate 1,946,330 of NZ_CP085874.1, read as the reverse complement.
GTATGATAAACGTCCACCTCTGTCACCGCAAGCCCTCGTTCTTGCAATTCGGCTGGCAGCGCTTTGCGGGCAATGTCCGCTCGCGGCAGCAAAACACGCTGGCCAGGACGCAGCTGTTCGTGCAAACTGGCGAGCAATCCCTCGGCTACGTAGTCGGAAGGGATCACGGCAACCTCAAGACCGTGGCTGGTCAGAGCCTGAGCCGTCTTGGGACCGACTGCGGCAATCCTCCCTGCGAATGCTTGAAGACCGACTTCCAGCTGCTGCATCCGATCCAGAAAAAAACGCACGCCATTGACACTCGTAAAAATGACCCACTCATAGCTGGACAACTCGGCGATGGCTTCATCCAGCCTCGCATTGTCCGCAGGCGGGATCATTTTCAGAAGCGGAAAGGCATAAGCCTCTCCGCCCAAATGTTCGATTTTGTCCACCAGTTCCTGAACCTGGCTTTTGGCGCGCGTCACCATGATCTGCTTGCCTGTCAGCGGCCCGCGCGATCCGACGGCTGTCATTCCTGGTTCTCCCGCAAAACTTGTGCGAGCACCTCGCCCGCTCCTTGCGCGAGCAGCGCTTCCGCCACCTGAACGCCGAGCGCCAGCGCATCCGTGCCTGTCGCCGTGTTTTTGAACAGCTGTTTTCCATCCGGCGAGCCAACCATGCCTGTCAAAGTGATCTGCTTCGCCTCATCCACGGTCGCATACGCCCCGATCGGAACTTGACAGCCGCCTTGCAGCTTGTGCAGGAAGCTGCGCTCGGCTGTAACAGCCAGACGCGTAGGCTCATCATCAAGCTGTTTCAACAGGGCCAGCGTCTCTTCATCATCTGCGCGGCATTCGATGGCAAGCGCACCCTGTCCGACAGCGGGCAGGCTGATTTCCACGGGCAAATATTGCGAAATGTTTCCCGCATACTGGACGCGCTCCAGACCCGCTGCCGCCAAAATGATCGCATCAAAGTTGCCTTCTTCCAGCTTGCGGATGCGCGTATCAATGTTTCCACGCAGCGACTCGATCTGAATGTCCGGGCGATGCGCGAGAATTTGCGCACTGCGGCGCAGACTGCTGGTTCCGACCAGCGCCCCCTCCCGCAGCTCATCAAGCGTTTTTCCATCCAGGGAAAGCAGGACGTCCCGCGGGTCAACGCGCTTCGGAATCGCTCCGATCACGAGTCCTTCCGGCAATTCGGCTGGCATGTCCTTCAAGCTGTGCACCGCCAAATCCGTTTCCTTGTCGTACAAAGACTGTTCGATTTCTTTGACGAACAAGCCTTTTCCGCCCACCTTGGACAGAGTAACATCGAGAATCCGGTCGCCTTTTGTCACAATCTCATGCAGTTCAAAATCAGCTTCCGGCGCGATTTCCTGCAGTTTCGCTACAACCCACTTCGTCTGGGTGAGCGCCAGCTTGCTGCGCCGCGTACCCACTTTCCATTTTCCCATGACAGCCTCCTTGATGAACAGCCGCTACCACCAGCTGTGAAATGTAGATGTCGTGATTCCTAAGAAATTGATGAGCAAAAGCAAAAACGCCAAGACGTTCCATTGCGCCATCCTGCGCATTTGCATCGTATCGCGAAATCGCTTGTACAGCCAGAACGAATAGCTGGCCAAGACGAGCAAAGAGAGCACGACTTTGGAATCCAGCAAAAATTTCTCCGGCAGTACCATTTTTCCCCAAATGATCCCCAGCACAATCGAGAGCAGCAGCATCGGCACACCGAGCATATTCATCCGGTAAGCGTAGCCCTCCAATTGATCGAGACTGGGCAATCTGCGCAAAAGCGGAGTCCAGCGGCGCTCCTTGAGCATCTTATGCTGCAACAGGTACATCGCTGAAAAGATCATCGACAGCGAGAAAGCTCCGTAGCTGAACATCGCCAGCGTCACATGTGTCAACAGAAGCTCAGAGGTCAGCACACTGGATACAGCGACGATGGGCGTCTCTGGCAAAAACATCGACATGACCAGGACGACAAATCCGATGATATTTGTAAAAAAAACCAGTAAATCAATGCGAAAAAAATAGTGAATGGCAAGCGACAGACTTACCAGCACCCATGAGTAAAAAAACAGCGTCTCAAACAGTGTAATGACAGGAAAATAAGCTTTCATCACCGTTTGCGACACAAAAAAAGCGGTTTGCAAGGCCCAAACGACAATAAGCAACCCGAAAGCCAAACGATTGACTTTCCGGTTGCTTTGCAAGAAGTCGTTAAAATAGAAGAGAACACTTGCAGCGTAGAGAAAGATCGTCAGGTCGTAGATCCATCTCACCTCGGCCATGCACTCTCTCCCCTCTTTCCCTATCGGTTTCTATCGATGGCAGTATCGTTTTTGCAAAGAAGGTTGTTAGTCCGGCAGGCGGGAAGCCAATACCTTTTCACGAGCTGCTGGTTGTTTTGTTTTATCGTCTGCCCAGATCGCCTCCTGCTCTTTGCGTTCCAGGATTTCTTCCAGAGCAAACATCTTGGTGAAAATGTCCAGCACTTCTTCTCCGGATTTGGTAGCTGCCATCTCCTTCAGACGGACAACCGGATCATGCATTAGCTGATTGACGATCCCTTTTGTCGTCTTGCGGATGATGTGCATCTCGCGCTCCGTCAAGTTTGGCAGCTTGTTTTCAATCTTGCGCATCGCTTCGCCTTGAATGGTGAGCGTTTTTTCACGCAGGGCAGCGATCAGCGGCGCTACTCCGAGCGTCTGGTACCAGGCGGTAAACGCCATGATTTCCTCTTCGATCATAGCCTCCAGTCGCTCCGCTTCCCGCGAGCGCTCTGCGACGTTGCTTGCGACGATGCCTTCCAGATCATCGATATCGTACAAAAAGACGTTATCCAGATCGTGCAGATCAGGGTTCAGGTCACGGGGAACCGCAATATCCACCATGAACAGCGGGCGGTGCTTTCGCTGCTTCATGATCGGCGCCAAATCTTGCTTGCCGAGGACGTACCCGGTCGCTCCCGTCGAGCTGATGACGATGTCTGCGGTGAGCAGCGCCTCAGGCAACTGCTCCATCGTACAGGAATCCCCTTTAAATTTTTCCGCCAAAAGCTGCGCTCTCTCCAGCGTGCGGTTTGCTACCGTGACGCGTTCGGAACCGTTGGCGTGCAAATGTTTGGCAGTCAGCTCGCTCATTTTGCCCGCTCCGACAATCAGGACGGACTTCCCGGCGAAAGAGCCGAATATTTTTTTGCCCAGTTCAACCGCCGCATAGCTGACCGAAACGGCGTTTTGTCCGATAGCCGTCTCCGTATGGGCACGCTTCGCGAACGTAATCGCTTGCTTGAACAGCGTGTTGAACACGGTTCCCGTCGTTTTCAGCTCTTGCGCCATCAAAAAGGCATCGCGCACCTGACCGAGAATTTGCGTCTCTCCCATCACCATCGAATCAAGACCAGCAGACACTCTAAACAGATGGTCGATTGCCTGTTCGTTCTCTTTTATATAGAGGTGATCCTTGAATCGTTCTTTTTCCACACCGAACCATTCCGCCAAAAAACGACGCGAATAGTCCCGGCCGATATTCGCCTGATCGCAAACGACGTAAATTTCCGTACGGTTGCATGTCCCCAAGATGACACATTCTGCAATACTCTTCGTCTGGGAGAGAAGATGAAGAGCGCGCACAGTCCCATCATCGCTGAATGTAAACTTTTCGCGAACTTCGACAGGTGCCGTTTTATAATTTAAGCCCAGCAAAAGAATATCCATAATGTCCTCCCAGAATGACATACTTGCATACGCCATATGTAAAATGCACTATTATTATAACATTATGCCCGTAAACGGACATGAGTAATTGTGAAAAGTTTATTAACTGAACGCACTTTTGGGCGCTCATAGAGTCGAATCGCTAGGGTGCAAACCGCGGCAAAAAGCGACAAATGGCGCATAAATCCGCTTGAAATCCCATTGCCGATACCGTATGATGCTGGCTATACGTCTATAAATATAAAATTTCGTAAACAAGCCGGGAGGAGAGAAAAGAAGCATTGAGAAAACCATGGATGGCAGACATAACGCTGCTTCTTATCGCTTTGGTCTGGGGAACCACATTTTTAATCGTACAGCAGGCGATCGCCTCACTGCCCCCCAACACGTTCAATGCTGTGCGCTTCACAGTAGCCGCTCTGTTTTTGCTCGTCATTCTATTGATTCGCAATCGTCGCCAGCTTACCGAGTTCCGCGGTCCGATCATTCGCGCTGGCATCATTCTCGGCTTCTGGCTCTGTCTAGGCTACGCTCTGCAAACAGTCGGCCTGCTTTACACGACGCCTTCCAAAGCCGGATTTATTACAGGCTTGTCTGTCGTGCTCGTGCCGCTGTTCTCTTTTTTGCTTTTGCGCGACAGAATCAAGGTTGTCGCCGTCATTGGCGTGATTCTCGCAGCAGCAGGCTTGTATTTGCTGACCCAAAATCAGGAGTTTTCGTTCAACCTGGGTGATGCGCTCGTGTTCGGCTGTGCGATTTGCTTCGCCATGCAGATCGTTTTTACCGGAAAGTACGCGCCACACTTCTCGGCCTTGCCGCTCGCCATCGTTCAGTTGGGCACCGTCGCGGTCATGAGTTGGCTCTACGCTTTTTTCTTCGAAGACTGGAGCCGTGCGTTTGATCCGGCGATCTTGTTCATCCCCGAAGTGGCAATGGGCCTGATCGTGACATCGATCTTTGCGACCGCGCTTGCCTTTTTGGCCCAGACGGCTTTGCAAAAGCAAACCAGCTCGACGCGAGTGGCACTCATTTTCGCCCTTGAGCCTGTGTTTGCCGCCCTTACTTCGTACATCTTCATTCATGAAGTATTGAACGGACGCCAACTGACTGGCTGCTTGATGATTTTTACCGGAATGATCCTGGCAGAGCTGCCGATCGCCCAATGGCTCCAGCAAGCTCGCGAGCGAAAAGACAAAACAAAAGCAGGCCGCGAATCAGCCTGACTGAGTGGCAAAAATAACAGAAAAAAGGTTCCTTCTCCCCGCTGGAAAAGGAACCTTTTTTCATGAAATTGGCTGTGACCGCTTGCGGCCAACAAGCTCCGACACGCCTGGATCGCGCGGTCAGGAGCTTTTTTTCACTTCCTGCAAAATCGCATCGACAAACAGCTGCATGACTTGCCCGCACACCTTTTGCGGCAATCGCTCCGTCCGCTTGAGCCACTGCCGCAGCCGCATCAGGTGGAAAGCCGCATGCGGCACTCGGCCGCTCGTTCCGTGGTCAATCAAGGCGACAGCCGATTGCCCCACTTTTGCCCAATGGCGGTATTTTTCAATCCACGGCCGCGCTTCCTTCGCGAGCTTGTAGTTGCTCATTCCTCCCAGCAGCTGGTGGGCGGTCTGCTCCATCTCGCGGAAAAGCAAGTTCAGCTCAGAGACTGCTTTGTTCCGATCCCCCTGCAAAAACTGAAAGCGAAAGGACAGAAACGCTTCGAGCAGACGCGGCGACTCGACTTCACACAAAAACGAGCTTTGCACATTATCGGCAAACGCGAAAAAAGCATCGGCATCGGCATCACCCGCTACCTCTGCCACCGCCTGTTTCCAGGCGATGTGCGGATCGTAGCCGTACGGATCGCGCAAATACGCAGCCGTCGTCATCAACGGAATCTTGGAACACTCCGGCAGCGACATCGCATTCGCCACATAACCCGAGGCGTGTTGCCACAAGTCGGGGTCGCGATGGCGCAAAGGGCCAATGTGCAGCTCGTTTGCCATAGCCAGATCGTTCACCGGGTAGTTGTCCCAGTAAAACGGCTTGTGGCGCGTGTACTCGGCAAAGCGTACAGCATCCCCATCTGTCAAGTACGGAGAACAAACGAAGCGTCCCGTCCAGAACAAATCCATCTCTTCGGACAAATGCTGGCCGAGATGCTGGATATACGGCTCTTTGCCAATCCCGTTGTACTGGGTTGGACACACAAACAGCCTGACCGGCTCGCCCCATCCTTGCATCATCTCCCATACCCGGCTGGCCGTTTGCACGTGAGCGTCTGCCAGGTGAGCGAACTGCGCAATGTCTTGCTCATGCAGCAAGTGCATGGGAATGTCGTCAAACAACAAGGAAAAATACCGGACGCCTCTGTCGTACATCGTCCGATATTTTTGAACAAGCTGCTTGATATGGGCCGGATTCGCATATTCCATGCTAAGGCCGGGGCTTAAACAGTAGACGAACTGCATCTGGCGCTGCCTTGTGCTGTCAATCAGTTCGTCCAGCTGACGCATCGCTTCTGTCGGGTGCGACTCCATCCAGCGCTCCCGCAAAAACAGATCGTCTTTTGGCGAGTAGAAATAGGCATTGTAATCGTGCCGATGCAAAAAATCAATCATGTCCAGCCGCTCTGCATGCGTCCAGGGCGTTCCGTAGAAGCCTTCGATCACACCGCGTACGGCAAAGCAAGCCAGTTTGCTCACAAGAATGCCTCCCCTTCCCAGTTGCGGATTGGGTCTTGGACTTTTTCTCTTCCCTTACTCTGACTCGCTTGAGGTCGCTGCCGGAACCGAAGCTGCTGCTCCCGCTTCCTGTGCAGACTCGTTGCTTTCGCGCAGACGGCGCATGATTTCTCCCCACAGCTCATCTTTGCCTTGTCCTGTTTCCGAAGAAAACACGATGATCGTATCGCCGCCACGCATGTTCAAAGTCTGACGAATGATTTTTGTATGTTGCAGCCAGCGTCCACGGGCAATTTTGTCGCCCTTGGTCGCCACGATCACTGTAGGAATGCCGATCTGTTTGCACCAGTCGTACATCGCCACGTCGTCCTTGGACGGTGCATGGCGAATGTCAACCAGCTGGATGACAAACCGCAGCTGCTCGCGGTTTTTCAGGTAGCCTTCGATCATTTTTCCCCATTGTTCCTTGATCGTCTTCGCGACCTTGGCGTAGCCGTAGCCGGGGAAATCGACGAAATAGAGCATCTGATTGACGCGGAAGTAGTTCAGCGTCTGGGTCTTGCCGGGCCGCGAGCTGATGCGGGCAAGCCCTTTGCGGTTCATCATTTTGTTGAGCAAGGAAGACTTGCCCACGTTGGAGCGGCCTACCAGCGCAATCTCGTGCAGACCGTCCTCCGGGTATTGTTTCGGTCCGACAGCGCTGATGACGAACTCGGATGATGTTACTTTCATGCTTTGTCACCTGCTGTCGGCTGTTTGGTCAGAGCGTGGCGCAATACTTCATCCAGGTGCTCGACCGGATAAAAAGTCAGTTCTTTTCGCACGCTCTCCGGAATATCTTCAATGTCTTTCTCGTTGTCTTTTGGCAAAATAATCGTCGTCAAGCCAGCGCGATGGGCTGACATGCACTTTTCTTTCAGGCCGCCAATCGGCAGCACTTTGCCGCGAAGCGTGATTTCCCCGGTCATGCCCACTTCTTTTTTCACAGGAACCTGGGTCAGAGCCGAGACAAGCGCGGTCGCCATCGTAATCCCTGCGGACGGACCGTCTTTCGGAATCGCGCCTTCTGGAACGTGAATGTGAATGTCGTTCTTCTCATGGAAGGCCGGATCAATTCCCCACTGGTCCGCGCGCGAGCGAATGTAGCTAAACGCAGCCTGCGCCGATTCCTTCATCACATCGCCGAGTTTTCCGGTCAGGGTGAGCTTGCCTTTTCCAGGCAAAATGCTGACCTCTACGTTCAACGTATCCCCGCCTGCCTGTGTCCAGGCAAGACCTGTTACGGAGCCGATCTGGTCTTTTTGCTCTGCCAATCCGTAGCGGAAGCGCGGTTTTCCGAGCAGCGTCTCCAGCGTTTTAGCCGTGACCACGACACGCTTCTTTTCTCCGCTGACGATCAGCTTCGCTGCTTTGCGGCATACATTGGCGGATTCCCGGTTCAAGTTGCGCACGCCTGCTTCACGCGTATACAGGCGGATGAGCTTCAGCATGGCATCTTCGTGCACTTGCAGCTTATCCTTGCCAAGACCGTGCTCCTCCATCTGTTTGGGCAGCAAGTACCCGCGCATGATGTTGAGCTTTTCCAGCTCGGTGTAGCCGGAGATCGAGATGACCTCCATCCGGTCGAGAAGCGGACGCGGAATCGTATCGAGACTGTTCGCCGTCGTGATGAACATGACATTCGTCAGATCGTACGTCTCTTCAATATAGTGGTCGCTGAACTTGTCGTTCTGGTTCGGGTCCAGCACTTCGAGAAGCGCGGAAGCAGGATCTCCGCGGAAATCGGATGCCAGCTTGTCGATCTCATCGAGCAAAAAGACCGGATTGATCGTGCCAGCCTGCTTCATTCCCTGGATGATCCGCCCTGGCAGAGCACCTACATACGTGCGGCGATGACCGCGAATTTCCGCTTCATCGCGCACGCCTCCGAGCGAAATCCGCACGAAGTTGCGCTCCAGTGCGCGTGCGATCGAACGGGCGAGGGAAGTTTTCCCTACCCCCGGAGGTCCAACCAGACAGAGAATCGGCCCGCGCATGGAATTGACCAGCTTTTGCACAGCCAAATACTCCAGCACGCGTTCTTTCGGCTTTTCCAGTCCGTAGTGATCCTCGTCCAGAACTTCCTGCGCGTGATGGATATCCAAATTGTCCTCGGTCGTTTTCGTCCATGGCAGCGCCAAAAGGGTGTCGATATACGTGCGAATGACAGAGCCTTCTGCGGAAGTCGCCGGCATTTTTTCCAGGCGCTCCAGCTCTTTTTCGATTTTGGTCTTGATTCGCTCGGGAGCGTCGGATTTCTCCAACTGCGAGCGCAGCTCATCCACTTCTCCCTGACGGCCGTCCTTGTCGCCCAGTTCTTTCTGGATCGCTTTCATTTGCTCACGCAAGTAGTATTCCTTTTGCGTGCGCTCCATCTGCTTTTTCACCCGGTTGCCGATCTTGCGCTCCAGCTCCAGAACCTCGCGCTCGTTGTTCAGGATATCCAGCAAAATTTCGAGCCGCTCCTTGATGTTGACCGTCTCCAAAATTTCCTGTTTGTCCTTCATTTTCAGCGGCAAATGGGAAGCAATCACGTCAGCCAGTCGGCCTGGCTCTTCAATGTCTGTCACGGATGTCAGCGTCTCGGGAGAAACCTTTTTGGAAAGCTTGATGTATTGCTCGAAATGGTTCAACAGCGAGCGCATCAAGGCTTCTACTTCGTTTTCCTCCGTTTTTTCTTCTTGCAAGTATGTAATAGACACGACGAAATAATCTTCCTGTTGAAGATATTCCTCAATCTTCGCGCGTTGCAGCCCTTCCACCAATACACGGATTGTGCCGTTTGGCAGCTTCAGCATTTGTTTGACACGCGCAACGGTACCGATGCTGTAGATTTGCTCTGCATCTGGCTCCTCTATGTGGACTTCTTCCTGTGTTGCAAGCAAAATCTTGTTGTCGTCCACCATGGCTTGCTCCAGCGCGCGGATGGACTTTTCCCGTCCAACGTCCAGGTGGAGTACCATGGTCGGATACACAAGCAATCCTCGCAACGGGAGAAGCGGTAATTCTCGTTTACCGGAACGTTCGCCCAAGCGGATGCACCTCTCCTTGTTGATCTATCCCTCTTACCAAGAGCCTGATAACAGACAAAAACGGCTCCCAAAGCCGTTTTTTGCCCACCCGGCATATCCGAATCACCCCAAAAGCAAGCGCGAGAAAAAACTGATCTTCCCGCCATTTGGGGAGCCCGTAACAGGCCGGGTAGGGCCCCGGGCTCTTTGCAAGCAGAAGCTTTTTACCATTGTAGCGCAAACACAATCCGATGTCTAATCTGCGGGCGCACGCGACTGCTACAGGGTCATAGGCGAGGAAGCCAGATCCTCCGCCGGAAGCTGGAGCGTAAAGCCGGGCGCTTCTTCCTCCTGTACAGCGACTTGCGGCACAGCCAGTTCAATGACTTGCGACACCGTTGAAACAGGAATGACCTCAATGCCTTTCATGTCGGCAAAAATGCTCTGCCAATTTTCCTCGGGGATCAACACGCGTGTGGCTCCCGCTTGTTTGGCTGCCTCTACTTTGGCGACGACTCCGCCGACAGGCTTCACTTTGCCGTGAATGCTTACCTCTCCAGTCATGGCGAGCAAATTGTCGACCGGCACTTCCGTGATCGCGGAGTAAATGGCGGTCGCGATGGTAATTCCCGCTGATGGCCCGTCGACCGGAACACCGCCTGGAAAATTGATGTGCAGATCGTAATCGTACGGGCGAACACCCATGCGGCTGAGGACGGTCAGGACGTTTTCAATCGAACCTTTTGCCATCGACTTCCTGCGGATGGTGCGACTGCGGCTGCCCATCTCTTCTTCCTCTGCCATCCCTGTCATGGCCATCCGGCCTTGTCCGGGCACAGCAGCAGGCGTAGCGGTCACTTCCAGCTCCATGACGCTGCCCATGTTCGGCCCGTAAACGGCAAGCCCGTTCACCAGACCGACTTGTGGCGTATCATGCACCTGTTTTTCAGGGCGCGGCGACTTCTGGCTGCTGTGCACGACCCACTCCACATCTTGCGCGATGATGTTTTTGCGTTCCTCTGTCAAGGCAATTCCGGCGGCGATTTGCAATGTATTGATCGCTTCGCGGCCGTTGGTGGCATACCGCTCGATGACGGACACCGCATCCTCATCAATGTTCATATGCATTTTCGGAACGGCTGTGCGCACGATGCTGCCGATTTCCGCCCCTTTCAACGGGCGAAAGAAAATTTCCAGGCAACGGGAGCGCAAAGCCGCTGGCAATTCATCCGGCAGCCGCGTCGTTGCCCCGACCAAGCGGAAATCCGCTGGCAGTCCATACTTGAATACATCATGAATATGCGAAGGAATCTGGTTGTTTTCCTCGCTGTAATAAGCGCTTTCCAGCATGACTTTGCGGTCTTCGAGCACTTTCAGCAGTTTGTTCATCTGTACAGGATGCAGCTCCCCGATCTCGTCGAGGAACAGCATCCCGCCATGTGCTTTCGTGACGGCGCCCGGCTTCGGTTGCGGGATACCCGCCTGCCCGAGCGAACCTGCCCCCTGGTAAATCGGATCGTGAACAGAGCCGATGAGCGGGTCGGCGATGCCGCGCTCGTCAAACCGGGCGATCGTGGCGTCAATCTCGATAAACTTGGCGTCTGCATTAAAAGGCGACAGTTGGTTTTTCTTCGCTTCTTCCAGCACGACCCGGGCAGCAGCCGTTTTGCCCACTCCCGGCGGACCGTAAATGATGACGTGCTGCGGATTCGGCCCGCACAGCGCGGCTCGTAAAGCGCGCAGTCCGTCTTCTTGGCCGACGATTTCTTCCAAAGTAGCCGGACGTGTTTTTTCCGACAAAGGCTCCGTCAATGCAATCATTCTCATTTTGCGAATCGAGTCCAGATCTTTTCGCGATTCTTTTTCCGTGGAAGTTTTCGTGTTTCTCTGCGCTCGCAGCAAATTCCAGAAGTAGGTGCCGATGACAATCCCAACGACCACTTCAATGACAGCAATGACCAGTGTGGTATAGTCCATATGCAGTCCCTCCCATGCGTCCATGCAGCTTATTTACGCATATGTAAAATCTCTTCAGCGATATCAAGTAGTATTGCCCCGCATCCGTATACGTAAACCATAAACCCGCAAAGCGCACAGGATGAATATGGAAAAAAACCACCCCGAAAAACGGGATGGTTTTGCTTGAAGCGTCTTTATGCCGTTTCGCCGTGCAGCTCTTGACCTTCTTTGGTCATGAGACGCGGCTTCACTTTGTCGCGCACCGTTTCTTCTGTGATGACGCATTTGGTCACGTCTTCACGGGAAGGCAGCTCATACATCATATCGAGCATGATTTGCTCGATGATCGCACGCAGTCCGCGAGCCCCTGTATTGCGCTTGATTGCCTCTTTGGCAATTTGCAAGAGGGCGCCAGCGTCGAACTCCAGTTCAACACCGTCCAGGCTGAGCAGTTTTTGATACTGCTTCACCAGGGAGTTTTTCGGTTCTGTCAGGATGCGCACCAATGTTTCTTCGTCCAATGGCTCCAATGTCGCCAGAACTGGCAAACGGCCGACGAACTCTGGAATCAGACCGAATTTCAGCAAGTCTTCCGGCAGGATGTACTTCAGGTACTCGCCTGCTTTCAGATCGCCTTTGACTCCATCGCCAAAATCAGCGCCGAAGCCAATCACTTTTTTACCCAAACGGCGCTTGATGATTTGCTCTACGCCATCGAAAGCACCGCCACAGATGAACAGGATGTTCGACGTGTCGATCTGGATAAATTCTTGATGAGGATGCTTGCGTCCGCCTTGCGGTGGCACGCTGGCAACAGTTCCCTCCAAAATTTTCAGGAGAGCCTGCTGCACACCTTCACCGGAAACATCGCGTGTGATCGAAGGGTTTTCCGATTTGCGCGCAACTTTATCGATCTCATCGATGTAGATGATGCCTTTTTCGGCTTTTTCCACATCGTAGTCAGCAGCCTGGATCAGTTTGAGCAAAATGTTTTCCACGTCTTCGCCCACATAACCAGCCTCAGTCAGCGAGGTGGCATCTGCGATCGCAAACGGCACGTTCAAGATACGCGCCAGCGTTTGGGCGAGCAACGTTTTCCCGCTACCTGTAGGTCCGATCAGCAAAATGTTGGATTTTTGCAGCTCCACATCTTCGATCTTCGCTCCGGAATTAATCCGCTTGTAGTGGTTGTACACCGCTACCGACAAAGATTTCTTCGCCAGGTCCTGACCGATGACATAGTCGTCCAGGATTTTGCGGATTTCCACAGGCTTTGGAATTTCCTTCATGTCAATTTCTTCTTCCGTGCCCAGCTCTTCCTGCACAATTTCGTTGCACAGTTCGATACACTCGTCACAAATGTAAACGCCAGGACCGGCTACCAGCTTGCGCACCTGTTCCTGGGACTTGCCGCAGAAGGAGCACTTCAGTTGGCCTTTGTCGTCGTTAAACTTAAACATGCGCTTCACCTCACAACGGGTCAGTTTTTGCGTTCGATAATCGTGTCAATCAATCCATAAGCCTTGGCTTCTTCTGCACTCATGAAGTTGTCGCGATCCGTATCAAGCTCAACACGTTCGTACGGCTGGCCTGTACGCTCAGACAAAATCTGGTTCAGCTGGCGCTTCGTTTTCAAAATCCATTCGGCATGAATGCGAATGTCTTCTGCCTGTCCGCGCACGCCGCCGAGCGGCTGATGGATCATCACTTCGCTGTTTGGCAAAGCAAAGCGCTTGCCTTTTGCGCCAGCAGCCAGGAGAAATGCTCCCATGCTGGCAGCCATGCCCACACAAATCGTGGACACATCCGGCTTGATGTACTGCATGGTGTCATAGATAGCCATACCTGCTGTAACAGAACCGCCTGGAGAGTTTATGTATAGCGAAATGTCTTTGTCCGGATCTTCTGCCTGCAAAAAGAGCAGTTGCGCGACCACCAGATTGGCTACCTCGTCGTCAATCTCGGTGCCGAGCAGAATAATCCGGTCTTTCAAGAGGCGCGAGTAAATATCGTAGGAACGCTCGCCTCTGCTGGTTTGCTCGATGACCATAGGGATCAGCATTATGTATCTTTCCTCCTTTGCGGTAAAAGGGATGGCCCTTTAAGTGAGAAGGATTTTACCAAAAAGTCGATGGTGGAAAAACAAGGCACGAGTGCATCGTGCCTTGTGGTTGGTACAGCCAGTGGTCAAGAGAGCCTGACCACTAACCAATCATGCGTCTTCCTAAGCTTATGCGCTTACTTTGCTTTCTGCAACCAGGAAATCAACCGTTTTGCGAATTTGAACGTCGCGGTACAGTGCCAAGAGGTTGTCTTGAGCAGTGAAGATTTTGCGCAGCTCGTCAGCAGGACGGCCGTATACGCCAGCCAGCTTGTTCAGCTCTTCTGTTACATCTTCTTCTGTCACTTCGATTTTTTCCGCTTTGCCGATTGCTTCCAAAGTCAAGGATGTGCGAACGCGGGAAGTAGCGTCTGCACGCAGTTGGTCGCGCAGTTGGCTTTCATCCATACCGGAGAACTGGTAGTACAGCTCCAGAGTCATTCCTTGGTATTGGAGGCGTTGGCCAAACTCGTTCACCATTTGGTCCAGCTCATGCTCAACCATTACTGCTGGCAAATCGATTTCCGCGTTTTCCGCAGCTTTCAGAACCAGTTGTTCACGAACATACTGTTCTTTTTCTTGCGCGGATTTTTCTTCGAGCTTTTTCTTGGTGTCAGCTTTCAGCTCTTCCAGTGTGTCGAACTCGCTCACGTCTTTTGCGAACTCGTCGTCCAGAACTGGCAGGTTTTTGCGCTTCAGGCTGTTCAATTTCACTTGGAATACCGCTTCTTTACCAGCGAGGTTAGGAGAGTGGTACTCTTCTGGGAAGGTAACCTTGATTTCTTTTTCTTCGCCGATTGCAAGACCTACGAGTTGCTCTTCGAAACCAGCGATGAAAGTGCCGGAACCCAGTTCCAGAGAGTAGTCTTCTGCTTTTCCGCCTTCGAATGCAACACCGTCTTGGAAGCCTTCGAAATCGATAACCGCGATGTCGCCTTCTTGTGCAGCGCCTTCTTCTACGGATACCAGCTCAGCGTGACGCTCTTGCATGCGCTTCAGTTCAGCATCCACGCTCTCGTCAGTCACTGCGAAGTCTTTTTCTTCGATAGCCAGACCTTTGTAGTCGCCGAGTTTCACTTCAGGCTTAACAGTTACCGTAGCTTTGAAGATCAGGTTTTTCCCTTTTTCCATTTGCTCAACGTCTACTTCTGGACGATCTACCGGCTCGATGCCAGCTTCACGAACAGCCTGTCCGTAAGCGGTTGGAAGCAGAATATCGAGTGCGTCTTGGTACAGAGATTCTACACCAAAACGGGATTCGAACATTTTGCGAGGTACTTTTCCTTTGCGGAATCCTGGAACTTGAACCTTTTGCACAACTTTTTTAAACGCTTGATCCAATGCTGCGTCTACTTGCGAAGCATCTACTTCAACCGTCAGGACTCCCTGGTTATTCTCTACCTTTTCCCAATTTGCTGCCACGTAAACTTCCCCTCCTAAATCGAATCAACAGAACATCGCCAGCCGCGCCATGGTATCTTCGCAGGCTCGGATGATAATATTCTAGCCATTATAACCATTCTAGTATAGCATAAATCTTTTATTTTACAAGAAGCCACTCGCTTCAGCGCCGAATCGAATAGCTTCCTCCCAGCTCCCTTACCGGATTGCCCTGATAGTCGTAAAACGCAACTGCCACCTGGACCGTTTGCGGGGTGACTCCTGTCTCCTCGATGATCGCATAGGTCGGCACAGCGAAGCCGCGGGGCATCTGAAGGCTGCCAGGATTTACAAACAAAATATCCCGTTCCACGCCACAGGCCGGGACGTGCGAATGACCGAAAACGACTACATTCGCACCGACTTCCTCTGCCCGGTAGTGCAGGCGAAGCAGCGAGCTTTTTACTCCGAACAGGTGTCCGTGGGTTTGCAGGATGTGGAGATCGCGCCATTTGGTCTGTTGCTCGGTCGGAACCTCTGATGTCGCATCGCAGTTTCCTCTCACCAAAGTCATCCCGGCGAACGGCTCACGTTTGTGATCGACACAAAAATCGCCGCAGTGCAAAATTTTGTCGACAGGGTGTCTCTTGACCACTTGAGCGACTTCTCTGACCAAGCCGTGGCTGTCACTTACGACGAGGATTCCCATCGCACTCACTCTCCCGTGTTGTCTTTCTGTCAGGCTGTACGGCCCGTTATTTCAGCAGCTCCAAAAGCTTCTGCATCGCTTTCGCCCGGTGGCTGATCTGATTTTTTTCTTCCGGCAAAAGCTCTGCCATCTGTTTGTTCAGCTCAGGGATGTAGAAGACCGGATCGTAGCCAAAACCGTTTGCGCCTTTTGGCTCGCGCGCGATCATGCCTTCGCAGGCGCCTGTCGCGATGATCGGCTCTTCGCCTGGAATCACCAGCGCCAGCGTGCAGCGAAAACGCGCCGTGCGCTGCTCCATCGGCACACTGTCAAGCTCGGTCAAAAGCTTGCGCCAGTTTTGTTCGTCAGTCGCTTCCTCTCCGGCGTATCTGGCGGAGTAGACGCCTGGACGGCCATCCAGCGCGTCTACTTCCAGTCCGGAATCGTCACCGAGAGCCGGCAGATTCAAGTATGTAGAAATTTCGATTGCCTTTTTCAGGGCATTGGCTTCAAACGTCTCTCCGTCCTCCACCACTTCCGGAACGCCTTCATACTCGGCCAGGCTGATTCCTTCCCAGCCGTACTCGGCAAACAGTCGGTTAAATTCTTTTACTTTCCCTTGGTTGCGCGTCGCAAGCACGACTTTTTTCAGATCAGACATGACTTTCCTCCGCTACCGATTCTGCAAATGTCAGGGGAACATCTGAGAGCGCCTGCTTCTGGTTTTGAATCAGATTGCCGATCCCGATTTTCGCCAAGGCGATCATCTCTTGCAGTTGCTCAGGGGAAAACGGTGCGTCCTCGCCTGTGCCTTGCAGCTCGACGAATTTGCCTTTGCCTGTCATGACAACGTTCATGTCAACCGTTGCAGTCGAGTCTTCCTTGTAGTTCAAATCGAGCACGGTCTCCTCGCCGATCACGCCAACGGATGTCGCCGCCAGAAAATCGTTGAGCGGCAGTTGCTTCCATACGCCGTTCTCCACCAGCTTATGCATGGCATCGACCATCGCCACGTACGCTCCCGTAATGGAAGCTGTGCGCGTCCCTCCGTCCGCCTGAATCACGTCGCAATCCAGCCA
Organism: Brevibacillus sp. HD3.3A; assembly: GCF_013284375.2. Classification (NCBI taxonomy): domain Bacteria; kingdom Bacillati; phylum Bacillota; class Bacilli; order Caryophanales; family Paenibacillaceae; genus Brevibacillus; species Brevibacillus sp. HD3.3A. The sequence goes on along the minus strand of NZ_CP085874.1, from coordinate 1,929,686 downwards.
GATTGTACGTTCTCCCATCGCTTCGAGATGCACCACCGAACGAAGCGCACGGCCGATCAGCCGCTGGATTTCCATCGTCCGTCCTCCGACTTTTCCTTTGGAAGACTCACGCGCGTTGCGGGTCGCTGTCGCTCGGGGAAGCATGGAATACTCGGCTGTGATCCAGCCCTTCCCGCCGCCACGCATGAAAGGCGGTACCCGATCCTCCAGAGTCGCCGTACAAATCACCTTCGTATCTCCGACTTCGATCAGGCATGATCCTTCTGCGTGTTTAATGTAATTGCGCGTAATCGTTACTGGGCGCAACTGGTCATGGGCACGGCCATCCACTCTCATTCCAAGTTCCTCCTAAATCGCTTTGTTACACTCCGCTCATTATACCAGAGGCACGAAACGATCTGCCACTGCCCAAACCGCTCTGGGCTATTTGCCTCAATTGGCAATTTTCCAATGACTTGCGCGACGGGATGCTTTCTTCCCCCGCGAAGCAAGAAAAAGCGCTTGCGAAAAACAGATGCCTTAAATTAGAATGACATCTAATTAGACATTTAATTAATTAGAGGATGATGAAAAATGAACTTTCTTTTCTTGTTGAAAAATCCGAACATGCGGCGACTCGTCTCGGCCAATCTGCTCAGCGGAATCGGCGACTGGTTCAACAGCGTCGCGGTTCTCAGCCTGCTTTTGCAAATAACAGGCGAAGCGCTGGCAGTCGGAATTACGCTTGCCCTGCGGACGTTGCCGCACTTGCTGTTCGGGCCGCTGGGCGGATACTTGGCGGATCGTTTTTCCCGCAAATCAGTGATGATCGTTTGCGATCTCGCTCGCGGACTCATCGCGCTCTGTTTTTTATTCGTCGCAAGTGATGCCGACGTATGGCTCGTGTATGCGGGCACTTTTTTGCTCGTCGCGTTTTCTTCGCTCTACAATCCGTCCCGCCTGGCTATTCTCCCCGACATCGTGGACAAAAGCGGGCTTGCTTCCGCCAACGCCCTCGATCAGAGCGTCTTCGGAGTTGTGATGGCGATCGGCTCGCTTGTCGGCGGATTTTTCGTCGCGCTCTGGGGGAGCGAAGTGGCTTTTTGGTTCAATTCGCTGTCGTTTTTCGTCTCCGCTCTCCTTTTGCAGCGGTTGACTGTCGCTACTACGACCGACGGCACGACTGCACCCGCCAAGCAGCGACAAGTGGAATCGCAGGCAACAGACAGCGCTTCCTACAAAAAAGCTTGGCAACAGATCAAAGCAACTCCAGTTGTGCTCGTGATTTTGTTGCTGACAGCGCTGTGGCCGATTGGCGGCGGCTTGATCAATGTGCTGATTTCCGTCTACGCCTATCAAGTATTCGCTGCGGGGCAATGGGGCATCGGGCTTTTGTACGGGGCAATCGGGGTAGGTTTCATCGCTGGCGGGATCGTAGCCCAGCAGTTCCAGCGGCATACGCGGGCGATCGCTTCGGTCAGCTTCGCTTTCGAAGGATTTTTCGTCCTGCTGACGAGCGTGTCGCCGTCGATTTTTGTCACAGCCGCCTGCTACGCTTGCTCGACTGTAGCAGGCGGAATGGGGAATGCCAGCCTGAACACCTTGCTGATGAAGTACGTCAAACCTGATTATTTGGGCCGGGTCTTCGCTCTGGAAGCCACGCTCTCAAACGTCCTGCTCGGCCTGTCCATGCTCGCTGGCGGCTGGATTTTGACTTTTGCCGATCCGCGGATTGTCGGTTTTGCCGCTGGGGCGTTCGTCACCACTTGCTCGATTTGTCTCGGCCTTCTGATCTGGCGAGCGGCACGAACGGCCGAGATGGCTGAAACGGCTGACGACCAGCCAGCGCCATCCCGCAGCATATAGCCGTGAACTGTCGTGCAAAAGAAAAAACCACGCTCGAAAACTGGCGGGCGTGGCATTGCGTTGGTTGATTTAAAAAGCGAGCGGGTTGAGCTGCAACGGCCGGGATACCGGCTTGGTGAAATCTCCGCTGGCAAGCGGTTTGCCCTCGACGAGAAGCTGCACCTGCTTGGCTCCGGTCGAATCGGTCAAGGAAAGCACAAGGGATTGCAGCGCCTCGGGACTGGCTTCCTTGCCATCGTCGTATTTGAGAATATCGCTGCTCAAATTGACGGTGACCAAGTCTTTTTCCTGCTTCACGTCCAGTACGCGGGTCGTTCTGAGCAGCGAGCTGAATAGCTGCGAGCCTTGCTTCGGCCCTTTGATCAGCTCTTCCACTGTCGCCTTGGCGATGTCGGCTGTCTCTGGAACGAGTCGCGTGACCGGAACGTAATACGTACGGGTGTCATTCAGTTGTCCCTGGAAGTACACGGTGACCGCTGACGTGTTGCCCGGCACGGCTCCGTCTGCCAGCTCCAGATTCACCCCATGATTGCGGTCCAGCTGCGTAATCGGCGTACTTGCTGTCGGCATCTCGGTCAACGGTGTTCCGTTCACCCAGATTTGCACCGTTTTGACATTGGGAAATTCCGTCAGCGCCCGCGTCACAGCGTCGAGAATTTTTTTCTCGTCCTTTTCCTCATACGCTTTGAACTCTTTGGAAAAGTCCACCGTCGCCACGCCGTCTTTGATTACGAGTCCTTTCACTTCTGTCCCGGTTGGCAGCACAGCCGTGAACCCTCCTTGCAGCAAGCTTTCCACAGGGCCGCCTTTGACCATGTAGTTCAAGACTTGCTTGGCAGGTCCCTCCGATTTGGGAATCGTCAAGGACACGGGCACGACATAACCGTTTGCATCGAGCAAATAAACGGTCTTCTCGTTTGTCTCTTGAACCGCCTGCTCGTTTCCTTGCACCGCGACATCCGGTGACACGGTGCCATTTGGCTGATTGGCCGACACCTGTGACTGTGGCGGTGCGTCGATACTGCTCGTTTCCTGTTCCGGGCCAAAAAGACCGCAGCCCGACAAAAGCACGGCGCTTACCCCCAGGACAGCCGTCATTTTGCCTATGTGTCGCATCTTCATTTCCCCAGCCTCCTCCAGACACTTTGTACTACCATGTATACGAGCAGGGCTTGGGTTTATGCGTTGAAAGTTTGTCTGGCAAAATGGACGGCCTTCCGCCGTTTTAAGGCTGCACGGATTTTTCCAGCGTGTGGTGAATGACGTCCACCTTGCTGCCCAGCCATTCCTCCGCAATCAGCCGGAAACGCTCTGTCTCGCCGCTTGTGACAAACAGATGCTGTACTTGTTCCAGCTTCTTGCCAGCTTCCGTGGAGACGATTTGCAGCGACAGCTCACGGGCGGTTTCCTCCGCTGAGTTGATCAGCCGGACGCCATCTCCCATGACTTCCTGGATCACGGGCGCAAGCAACGGATAGTGCGTACAGCCGAGAATCAACGTATCCAGATTCTCGCCCTGCAACGACGCCAGTGATTCTTTGACGACTTGGCGTGCTTCTTCCGAGCTTGCCTGATGGCTTTCCACCAATGGCACAAACGCAGGACAAGCCTTTCCCACCACGTATAAATCCGGCTCCGCCCGCAGCAGAGCGCGCTCATACGCCTTCGTGCGAATCGTCGTCTCCGTACCGATCACTCCGACCCGTCCATTTTTCGTCACTGAAACGGCAGCACGCGCTCCCGGCTCAATCACCCCGATTACCGGCAGCGGCAAATAAGAGATCGCTTCTTCCAAAACGACAGCAGTTGCTGTATTGCAAGCAATCACCAGCGCTTTAAGCGGTGTGGTCATTACATAATCAATCATTTGAAAACTGTATGTCCGAATCTCTTCCGGGGACTTGGAGCCGTACGGGCACCGCGCGTTGTCTCCTACGTATATGATCCTTTCTTCGGGCAGTTGACGCATGATCTCTTTGGCTACAGTCAACCCTCCCACTCCTGAATCAATGACAGCAATCGCTCCATCTCTACTCATGCAAATGTGTCTCCCCTGTTGAAATGAATATAGTACAGCATACCACTCAAACATTTGTGCTACTACCATATGCTGAGTTTAATTTTCTTGTACTCCGCGAATGTCGCACCTTCTCTGGGCTGCGTTCATAATCTGTGGGAGAGATGCGCCCATGTGAGGAGGAATGTTTGTGGAGGAGCAAGCCAAGCAACTGCTGGATTGGAGTCAGTGGGGCCGTCAGTGGATCGACCATCTGCGAAAACAAAAACCAATAAACCGCGAGCTGGAACGGCATCTGCACAAATTCGAAGAGTCTTTTACGAAAATAGGAAGACAGGCTTCGCGCCTGGATAAGTTGGCTGCCGAGGAGACATTGCCGACGTTAATTGCGCGGGCCGAACAAGTTCAGGAGCAATTCCACCACTTTTTGCGACTGGCGCAACTGACCGAAGAGGAGCAGCAAGACGAGGCAATCACCATTCAGGAAGATTTCCCCGAAACTCAGTTGGTCCACACAGCAACTCTCGCAGAGGTCGATCCTGTCGGCGCCCCCACGCCCGTGTCGTATCCAACAGCCCGGGAACCTGTTCGCGCAACCCGCCCTGTCGCTGCCGGACGCCACACTCTGCCCCCGCTGCCATACGCGCACAACGCTCTTGAGCCATACATCGACGAACATACGATGCGCATTCACCACGAAAAGCTGCATCAAAAATATGTCGACGACCTGAACACGGCGGAGAAAAAACTGGTCGAAGCCCGGCAAAGCGGCAACTACGATCTGGTTCGCCACTGGGAACGCGAGCTTGCCTTCAATGGGGCTGGCCATTATTTGCATACCATTTTCTGGCCGTCCATGAGTCCAGAGGGCGGTGGTGCTCCTACGGGAGAGCTGGCCGAAGCGATCCAGCGGTATTTCGGGTCTTTTGGCGCATTCCAGCAGCAATTTTCCCAGGCCGCTGTCAAAGTGGAAGGCCCTGGCTGGGCGATCCTCGTCTGGTCTCCCCGGGCGCACCACCTGGAAATACTGACGGCGGAAAAACACCAAAATCTCGCCCAATGGGATGCGATTCCGCTCCTCGTTCTGGACGTCTGGGAACACGCGTACTTCCTGTCTTATCAAAACCAGCGCGACAAATACGTGGAAAACTGGTGGAACATCGTCCATTGGCCCTATGTCCAGGAGCGTTTTCAGCAAGCGCGCAAGCTGCGCTGGGAGCCGTTTTGAGCCATTTTCCCCGCAAAAAAACCCCCTGTTCTCCCAAGACGTCGGGATGAAAGGGGGTATAAGGCTTCTGGGTCCTGTTTCCTGTTCGTTACGGATTGTAAATGACGAACTCGATCTTTTTCACCTTGACCGGATTTGTGAGCGGCTTGGCGTTTTCATCGGTTTTTTGGGCGGCAATCTTGTCTACGACTTCCATCCCCTCAAACACTTGACCAAAAACGGTATGGCGGTTGTCCAGGTACGCCCGCCCGCCAATTTCCTTGTACTTGGCTTCTGCATTCAGCGGGAGCGCGGACAGATCGAGGTACTCCTGATCTACATTCGGACTTTGGACGATATAAAAATGCGTGCTGTTCGTGTTCGGTCCTGCGTTGCCCATGGACAGCGCCCCGCGGAAGTTGAACAAGTCGCGGTTGAACTCATCTGCAAAATCTTTGCCGTAAATGCTCGGCAGCTCCTTGCCATCCGGGCCAGTAAGCTCTCCCGCCTGAATCATGAAGTCGTTGATGACGCGGTGGAAAATCATGTTGTTGTAGACGCCTTTTTTGGCAAGCCCCTTGAAGTTCTCGACCGCTTTCGGAGCTTTGTCCGGGAACAGCCTCAGCTTGATCACTCCCGCATCGGTAGTCATGACGACGATTTCTTCCCCTTTGCGCGGCTTTTCAAGCTGAAACAGCTTCACGTTGGAGACGTCGATGCCTGTATCCTGCCACACCATGCCCCACGCCTGCCAGACGGCCCCGTCTTTGTTGCCGCGTTTGACGAGGCCGATCAAATCTGTTTTTTCGATTGCCTTATTGTCCGCTGTGTACCCGATATATTTAAATTTCACAATGGAACGATAGCTGTTGTAAGCGTCCTCTTTTTCCACGGTGTACAGCTTTTGCGGCACCGCTTCCACCACTTCAATCTTCTGGAACTGGGCCAACGTTTTTACATACTCCTGCATCGCATAGTAATACAGGGAGTCTTTTGCCAACAGCTTGTCCAGCTCGGCCGGATTGGTGCGATGCTTCACCAAAGCCTGGGCGAAATCCGCCACTTCCTGCTTGTCTCCACCATGCGGGCGAAATTGGTGTGTCTGGACTTCTGTTCGATAATTATGAGTGGTGCTCGCAGCTGCTTGTTGGACAGCAACCGGACTGAACAGTGGGATAGCCATACTTGCGACTACCAGGAAGGAAACAAGCTTTTTCAATAGATTCGCCCCCTAAATGTGCTTTTGAAAATATTTCCATGAAGGTAGTATAGCGTAAAGCTTGTCTGGAAGGTAGTTGTTTTTGGAATATTTCCACTTTTCATCCGCCACTCTTGCTCTCGCCGGGAGCAAGTTTTTCTGGCTGAAGCATTTGACTGCTCCTTTTGAAAGGTTCATATTTTTATTCGGACAAGTGAAAGATTGCCAAGCCTTTATTCGTCTTTACAGGGACAAGGAGGTGAAACCCTTTTGAATCAAGATACTGGCTCGCGAATCGAGCAATGGTTTCATTTATACAGCCAAGATGTCTATCGGTTTCTCGTCTATTACACCGGGCGAAAAGATATCGACGATCTGGTTCAAGAGACCTTTATTCGTGCCCTGAGAGCAGCACAGCAAACAGAGATCGAGAATCCAAAAACGTGGCTGTTTGCCATTGCGCGAAACGTAGCCATTGATGAAAAGCGCCGAGCCAAGCTGATCAACTGGCTGCCGGATGTGTTTTTGCAGCATCTCGTTTCGCGCGATAAAACACCCGAGGAGTCACTGGAGTTAAGCGAAAACAAGCGCATGCTGTACGAGCTGATCAATCAGTTGAAGCGTTCGTATCGGGACGTTTTGATCCTGCGCGGAATCAAGGGATTATCGAGCAAGGAGACGGCGGAGGTTTTGGGCTGGACGGAAGCCAAGGTCAATCTCACGTTACACAGAGCGATGAAGGCGATTCAAAACAAAATGCATGTTTCGATTGCGGAGGTGATGCACGATGCCATCACAAGATGAGCAGATCATCCTGGAGGAATTGAACCAATTCCCGAAGCAAAGCCTTTCCCGGGAACGCAGCCAGGCGATCTTGGAAGGTGTACGAAAAGAAGGAGGCAAACTGCAAAAAGTGAACAAACGAAAAGCGTATTACGGCTGGATGGCCAATGGACTGATCACCTGCGGCTTGTTGCTCGGCTTTTTCTGGCTGAAACCATTTGCTGTTCCGGCAGAAACAACGAGTCAGGCAGCTTTGACTCCTGAGGAGCAGACGTATTTTGCCGCTGCCCAAAAAGCCGTACAAGCAGCGAGCGGCATTCAGAAAACCTTTCCTTTTGACGAGATCGAAAAAGACGCGGAATACACGATTGTCCGGGCAAAAGATTACCAAGCCATCGTAACGTTCCAGCCTGGCACGACAGAAGTTCGCAGTGTTGCCGCTGAATTTGCCACAAACGAACTGATCCTGCCCTATCAAAAATATGTAGAAACGGCGCAGAACGCCTTCAAGGAGGCTTCCCAGCAGGTTGCCTTCCAGAAAAGCTGGTTTTTTAAAGGCATGGGCGAACACTATTTTTCCTTCGAGCTTGCGGGCAATCAGCACGTCCAAGTCGATTTTGCCACAAACAAAGTCGCTGGTTTCGCATTGAATTACAACCCAAAAGACGTGGATCAAAAGGCAATCTCCATCGCGCAAACAGCCTTGACGCGCCTCTCCCACGAAAAACAGTTTGCCTTTACCGAAGCCAAAAAAAGGAAAGAGACGGGCGAAGCTACTTGGCAGCTCGACAACAAACAAGCGAACTATGCGGTGACAGTCGGAGCAACGACAGGTCAAGTGTACAAGGTGGACTATGTAACAGATATGTACAAAATCAAAGCGCTGGATGAAGTCATTCCTGTTACCAAGCCGCTCATTCAAGACATTTTTGGCATGGACATCAGCCGATATACAGCGCACGGCGGCAAAGATTGGGGCGGCTATGTGCTGAGAAGCCCAGGGAAACCAAGCTTTTCCATCCACCTTTACAATTTGGACGTCGGCAATATTTACAGCATCCGCATGGAAAAATAACAAAGAAAGCTGCCGACTTGACTCGGGTCATGGTCAGCAGCTTTTTCGCATTTTACTTGCACGTATTTTTTCTGTTCGGATTTAAAATGAGCGCCTCATCGCCCAGTTCAAACAATTTGTCCAACAAGGCATCCATGCCGTGCTCCAGCTTGTAGTCCATCTCTTCTTTATACAGTGGAAGCAAGAAGTAGGCGTGAATCTGCGTTCCGTCCTTGGCAGAAATGACGCTGAGTTCCTCGGAGAGCTGGAACATAATGACGCCATTCAGTCCTGTCCCATCCGCATACGGCTCGTATTCCGCATAATTCGGAATCGTATGTCCGTAACCGAGCCACGTATTGTACTGGTGCGGAAAACGCGCCATCTGCTTCATCAGCCGGATCGGCCAGTACAGATTTTCATCCTTCAGCGACTCTTCCGTCAGCTCCCAGGAGGCTGGCAAAAATATCATCACTTCCGCCCGATCGATCACTTCCTCCATCTGCTCCTGCACTTCATCCGGAATCGTCATCGGCAAATCGCTCATCCCGTTTGTGTACAGCACCCAGAATGGCTCTTCTTCTGTCGGGCTCATGACATTGACATCAATATGGATGGTATCGGAAATGATCTCATGGAAAACGCTGCTCTCTCTCCCGGCAAAAACCGTTTGAAAGTGGTTCACGACATCGTCTACATATTTCATCGGAGCCGGCGGTTCAAAGCCAGCTTGCTGGTTGTAGGTATAAATCGCAGTGCCGTCCTTTGCTTTTTCGTCAGTTTCCACGCCGCCAAACAATTTCTTGAAAAAGTTCATGGTGGTGCCTCGCTTTCTTGGACTTTGGATTTTTTATCCTTTTATTACATCGGTTGTTTTGGATGGGGGATAGAGGTTAAAATTTGAATCGCTCTCATTCAGGACATGCTATTAGCCTATTTTTACTGATGTTTTCTCTTGTATATGAATTTCAAACTTTTCATTTGGAATAGGAAAGCTCTCGGTTGTATGCAGGATGTATATATTTGCGTCGTTTGTTGGCTCAAGCTTAATAAAGCGGGGCACTTCACCCCAAGATATTCCTTGAATCTTGGTTAACGATAGGTCTACAGCGATTCTAAGTTCCTCCCGTGTATTCGCATTTTTTAAATACAAGCGAGCTGAGCCATTTTGCTGAAACAAATTAATAAGTTCTAAACAGTACATATAGCGCTGATCTGAGGTTTGCTGGATGGAATCCGTCTCTAGTTTCTCTGTTAACCATCCGCTCGTCTCTACGTTTTTATACAAATGTGGAGTCAGTACAAGCATGGCAGTCATGATCATGAAAACCCCAATGACCTCCCACCACCTAGCTGGACTCCACTTTTTCAATAATAGAAAACTAGAAACGACTATCAATAAAATGGAGGGTATACCTAGATACACAAGTATTACTGTGGAAATTAAGTCTATACCCCGTTGAAAATTTGCAGTCGAACCCAGTACAAACCAGATAACACCTGATAAATTAACGAGTATAGTGATGACCCACATTACTTTCAACCACAGTCGCACTGGGTGTTCCCCCTCTTGTTTTTAATGGAATCTGGTAGTATCGCCTCATGGTTTGAATTAGTAACCCTAGTATGGAGCTCTTCTGAATTTACACTGGAAGTAGGTTCATTATTATAATTTGGGGTAAAGATGTTGTTTTGTTCTTCGCAAGCTGTGCAGATAACTAGGGCTACAAGGAGTATGATAACAGATGTAATCACTCTCATTTATTTTAGTCCTTCCTCTAAAAATCACTTAGTGACTTCCCTGATCGTTGATATCGAAGCGAGCGATCCAGTGCCTTGCCAGAAACTTTTTCGTCCCAAACGATCTGTTTAGAAATTCGATATGCGGCAGTAGCTGCCTTGCGTAGTATCTAGGTTAATCACAGTCTTTTTTACCCATTCGTACAGGTACACACTATAGCTTTTTGGCACCGAATTTTGTTCAAATAAGTGCGATAAGCAACTGATGATGCTACCCCTAAACATTGTGACACTCTGTGCTGAGCCACATTCTATTTCTCAATGGTATGCTCATACAATAGGAAACAAAAAAGATGACCTCTATAATTAAGTAAGAAGCCATCTCTTTAAACAATATAAACTGAGCATAATTTACACGAAATTACTGAAATACCTTCGTGAACTACTTATGAGTAGATGTACAAATCAAAGTCAAATTCTGCTTTTATTTCATGCGCAAATGCTATTATATCACTATCTAAATATATAGCAGGTGTTTGATTTTCCTCAATTTTAATAACGATACAAAATTTGATTTGGGAATGTAAATTTTTTTGTGTAAATGGGTTTTTAACGGGTGGACAGTTACGTCAACGGCTTTACATGGAGTGGCGGGCATGATAGGCTCGCTTGCCATGCGATGCATATTTTACTGGCATCGCCCAATCGCAAGAAATCATGCCCGCAGAGGCTCCATGTCAAGCCGACTCAACAGTTGATTATGCGGACAGTTCCCCTTGCAATCGATCTCCAAAATGGATGGCAAGTTGCGATATACATTCTTTCCAACTCCGAAGCGGCATAGTCCATTTCTTCGATGCCTCAACGGTAGCCAGATAGATGATTTTCCGTAGAGCATCGTCGGATGGATAAGCCGTTTTTGTCTTTGTGACCTTACGGAGTTGCCGATGATAGCCCTCGATGATATTCGTCGTATAAATCATCTTGCGTATCTCTGGGGGATAGCTGAAATAGGCGGTCAGTTCGAGCCAGTTGTTTTCCCAGGAGCGAATAATGATGGGGTACTTCTTTCCCCACTTGTCTTTGAACGTAGAAAAAGCAGTCTCAGCTTCTTCTAACGTAAGGGCTTGATAGACTTTCTTTAAATCTGCCAAGACTAACTTTTCTTCTTTGAACGGAACATATTTCATAGAGTTACGAATCTGGTGGATGACGCACAGTTGAATTTGGGTTTTCGGAAAAGCAGCATGGATCGCCTCAGAAAACCCTGAAAGACCGTCCTTGCAGGCGATGAGAATGTCTTCTACACCACGGCTTTTCAGCTCTGTACACACATTGAGCCAGAAGCTTGCACTTTCGTGCTCGCCGATCCAAATGCCCAAAATGTCCTTATGACCAGACATAGTAATGCCAAGAACGCTGTATGCTGCTTTGTTAACGATACGATTCTCTTGCCGAACTTTGAAGTGAATGGCATCAAGAAACACGATCGGATAGACTCGATCAAGTGGTCTACATTGCCATTCTGCCACCATCGGCATAATCTTGTCGGTTACTTTACTGACCATCGTAGGAGACACGTCGATCCCATACAGATCCTTCATGTGTTCTTCAATATCGCGAGTAGACATACCTTTGGCGTAGAGTGCGATGATTTGCTCCTCCAAGCCATTTGTGGTTGTTTCATGCTTCTTCACAATGTGAGGTTCAAATTCGCCGTTGCGATCACGGGGGACACGAATTTCTGTATTGCCGAACTTTGTTTTCAGCGTCTTTTTGCTATACCCATTCCGACTATTTCCTGAATGATCACCATCGGCACTATGTTTGGCATAGCCCAAATGGTCATCCATTTCTGCTTCAAACAACTGCTGGATGGTGTCACGGAACAAATCTTTTAGCATGATGTGCACGTCCTCGATGGTTCGGCAATCCTTCGCTAACTCCTTGATGGTCATGTCTCTCTTGTCTTGCATAAATGATCATCTCCTTAATGGGAAGTTTAACCATTTACACAAAACTTTTTACGCTCTCTTTGATTTCGAGGTTGTTCTCTACCTGCAACTCTTTAAGATCATTTTTTTTGGGTCTTATTTTTTCAATAACATCTCTAAGTTGAATATTAACATCAAGAGACTCTTGATATCCCGTATTAATTGACCAGCAAGTCTCCTTTCTCACAGCTTTTCTATGCTTTGCTTGATCGCCTTTATAATAGATTTCATTTGGTTTAATTTCCAATCTCTCTGCAATAAAGTCTGGGTTAAACTGGTCTCCAGTTAGAGTAAACTCTACCATTACGCTAGTCTTATTCATTCTTCCACTCCCTAATTATCAATAAATTCCTCAGTAGGTATACCATTGCCTAACCCTCTCTTTTCAAAAAAATACTTTGACCAGTTTAAGTGTTGCTAATCCAAAAATCTTCTAAAGTCTTTATTGTCCAAGACTTAGTAGTCTGCGAGTGCTTCCAGTGCAGGCTTGTAGTTCTCAATACTCGTAACGGTATTAATGGCTTTTTCATAACTGGCAGGATCAGTAAAAGTGCCCCATCCTTCCTTAAACGTTATATTTCCCGTAGGGTCAATGAACATAATTGGATTATTCTCCACATACGTCTACCGATTCAAACTAAGCGAATTATCCACTTGCCCTTTATACGTATCCTCCATGATAAAGCGGAAGATGGAAAGAGAAACGTGACAACAGTTCTGCTGCAACCATCTTTACGGTGAAAAGAGGCCCACATTTGCTTTCTGCCTGACTAAGCAGTTCTTCCAGCAGCTTTAAGCGCTCTTTGATTTGCGCTTGCTCTGCTGTAAAATCTCGTAACAGCGCCACATAATGCTGATCTGTAATTCGCCCCAATGCATTGCTTGCGCTGAATCGTTTGCAGTTCGCTCTCCCGCTTGGTCAGCTTGTCCCGTTCCTTGAGAGCTGCCCCCCATTCTTTCTCTTGTTGCTTCTCCAGCATCTCCACAAAAGAGCTTTTCCTCGGCTGTCCGCGCATGGCGCTGAATGTCCGCCAATAGCATTTCATAAATATCTACATAGCTGATGTAATGGAAGATACAATATTACGAGTAGGCGTCCTTCATGGCAGCTAAAAATGCTTTGAATTGTTCGACATACGACGAAGGCTCCATGATCCTCACATCCGTACCAAAACCGGCTAAAAATCGAAAACCGTCCTCGTTTTGAGGAATGCTGATCGAGGCAATCAGGTATTCCGGATCAGAGGCATCCATGCATTTTCGTCCATAGCGCTCAATGAATTGTTCCTTCACGCGGGGAGAGATCCGTGCTTTAATCGCAACAAGCGGGCTTTGATAATCAAGCTCCGTTATGTGGTTCTCGCTATCGTCTCTAGGCACAAATCGGGCCTCTTCCATCCTGAACCGGTCTGTCCTGGACAGCTTGAAGGTTCGAAAAGTCTGGCGCTCCAAACAGAACCCTCTGAGATACCAGCTTCTTTCACTAAAATGAAGGCGATACGGTTCCACCCTTCGGTGCGTGGCAATCCCCTTGCGATCCAGATAGTCGAAGGCAACCAGCCTGTTTTGTACAATGGCTTGCTGGCATCCGTTCAAGACGGGGAGAAGATCCGAGCGTCCTTCCCAATCGTAAAAGGAGAGTTGAATCATGCTATTGCGAGATGCGGTGCCGACCATGGACGCGATCTTTTGAATAGTGGCTTCTACTTCTTTGCTCACCATCAGCTGCCCCAGCCCGTTCAGCGCCGTCAACACATTTTCCAGATCCGTTTGATTCAAAAGACGCTTGTCCAATTTGTACGTATTCATTATCGCATAGCCGCCATGAACCCCGTGAACCGCATAGATCGGAATGTTGGAAAGTCCCAGCGTTTCCATGTCGCGCAGAATGGTTCTTTTGCTGACGCCAAACAGGCTGGCGAAGGCTCCCGCCGACATGACCTCTTTTTGCAACAAAATCATTACAATCGAAACCAGCCGCTCCACTTTGTTCATTTAAAGCCTCCCGTTTGCCTTGCGCTCAACAATGAAATTTCTTTTTGACACAATGCGAATAAGTGACACATAAGATGTCACCTATTATAGCTTAACATGTAGCTAGAACAAGGAGGAGGTATTCATTTTATGGCGGCAGTTGTGTATATGAATTTCGATGGGGTTGCAGAGCAAGCCATTGCGTTTTATGCAGAGGCTTTGAGCGCAAGTGAAGTGAAAGCAGTGAAGTTCAAGGATATTCCTCAAGACCCGAACTACCCGTTGCCGGAAAATGAGTTGAACATGATTATGGAGTCGTCTATAGCCTTCGAAGGTGGAAAAATCATGATGTCGGATGTCCTGCCTTCGATGAAGAAGGTAACGGGGGAAGTCGTTCAAGGCAATAACATGCTGATTACGCTCGTCATGAACGACAAATCAAAACTGCAGGAATACTTCACCGCTTTGTCCGTTGGCGGCCATGTGATCATACCGTTAGGCAATATGCCTTGGTCATCGTGTTTCGGGATGCTGGTTGACAAATTCGGGGTAGCCTGGAAGTTCAACAGCGACGCGGATATTTTCCTGGACAGGGTAATTGCAGACAAGCGGTAAAATCATTCAAAAAAATGGTCTTGCTACCGAAGAGAAGACCATTTTTTATTTTCCCGCTAAGAACGGGAATCGTTTGTTTGTTCACCTTCTCCATCAATTTACAATAAATTTTTAGTTTTATATTGCTTCCCCAGAGGAATTACATCCCCTAGGTTCGTTACTCTTGTACAATGCAGCAATCATGTCTGGATTTACGAAGTCTTTTAATCCCCACCACATATACTCTAGCTTGTTGCCATTCATGACTTTGTTTACGCCGAACCGTGCACAGATCTCATAATACTGCTCTTTTCCGAGTTGACCATCACGTTCTAGCAGTTGTTTTCCCATCCAGATCATCCCGCTACGTTGAATCGTTTTCACTCGTAAATTGTCCAAACCAAAGTATTCTTCTAATGCATGTAATCTCTCATAAATCAGATGAGGACTGACTTGTTTCCTATGAACATTTCTTGTCTTGGCTGGCCTGATTACATAGCCTGTTTCAATTAATTCACTTGTTTCTTTGAGATGATCTCAATGGTGACGCCTGCAAGGCGCATTTCAATTGCTTTCATTTTAATTTCTATGGGATAACTAACTCTAGTTGCCAACACAAAAACACCTCCAAGGTTGTCCCCCTACTTACGACATGGGCGTGTTCTCTTGAAGGTGTTTTGATTTGTCTCACGTTACGGGGTCAGTCCCAGTAGTTGGTTACTCGTTTGGGGTGTTACGCTTTTTGCGTAGATTAGTCTCTATTCCCCTTGTACGTATATTTCTCTGGATTTCTTACATAGTCGCTAGTTAATACACAATTATTTGTTTCAAATGACACTGTCACTTTTCCAGTTGCGTTAATACCTAATTGAGAATAACCTCTTGGCCAGTCTAATACTCCCCCTAGATGATATTGATACTCTTCAAAACCTAGAGGCTTCCCCCAGCTTTTTGTTAACGTTAAATATTTCTCATTTTTGATTTTAATGAAATCATCTTCATTTGTTTGGTATAACGAAACCTCTATTAGACCCGATGTCACTCCTTCAAAGCTGATAGTCGCAATTCCTGATACATAGTAATCTTTTGTCTGTTGTGTTTCTATAAATGAAAGACCCCATACTTCGATTGCTATTGATTCGGGTAATTCTCTATGACCGTGGAAAAATAATGTCGCTTCTGTAAAATCTACTTGATCAAATAGCTTACCAGTAACATCAAGGACGTTTCTAATTTTACTCACCCATTTCTTAGTCAAAATGTAATTTATACAGTGTAATCTGTTTTAATGTATCTGATTTGATTGGTTGACCATTAGTTTGAAAACTAGTTCATAAACCTTCAACTGGTTTACCTTTATATAACAATCCAAAACCCGCACTACTAAGTTCTTGCTCTGATGCGTTAAATACATTCTTAAAATACTTGTTATTATAGGTACCCACAATAGTAAATGTGCCCCCTTCTTTTAAGATTCTGAATGCATCAGATGTTAACGGGTTATATTCAAAAGGGCTAACAACGGATTATTATGTACATACGTATACCGATTCAAACTCAGTGGATTATCCACTTGCCCCTTAACCGTACTCTCCGAAATAAACCTTCCCATCTTCGGATCATAGTACCTCGCCCGCAGGTAGTAAAACCCGCTCTCCTTGTCGTACATCTCCCCCGCATACGCAAACGGGTTGGGCATCGTTTCCTTTCCTTGACCTTGTCCGCGAGCAGGTTGCCCCAGATGTCGTACTCATACGTATTCAGGACATTTCCGCTTGGCCCCTTAATCTTTACCACATCGCCGTGGCTGTTGTAGTAATAGGTGCCTTCCTGGTTCGTCGTGTAGTCTTTACGCCAGATCAGTTGGTTTCCAAAGACGTTGCGGGCCTTGACGCGGCCGTCTTGGGTTAGTTCCTCAATCACTTGGCCGTTCAGGTACACGTAGTGGGTGGTGTCGGTAACGGCTCCAGTCTGTTGCTTCGTGGCACGCAGGCCGCCCGGGTAGTACGTGTAGGTCGTGGTTCCTTTGTCGTCCTTGTATTCGGTCAGGCGGTTGAACAGGTCGTGTTTCAGTTCGTACGAGCGCGTTGAGTCTGCGGGCTCATTGGCATAGGCTTGGCGGTTGCCGCGGCGGTCGTAGGCGTACTGGCGGGTGTTGCCCTGGATGGTTTCTTCCTTGATCCGGGACAGTTTGTCGTAGGCGAATGTGCCGTAGGTGGCTCCTCCGCGCTTTTGACTCGTGATGTTGCCAAACAAATCGTAGCCGTTCGTCTCGCTCCAGCCGTCCGCGTGATTGATCCCGGTAATCTCCGCAAAGGAGCTCATCGTTTTCTGCATCGCGTTCGGTTGGCCGGGGTACGAAACGGTGTTGGTTTCGCCGCTGCTCTTGATGTCGTATGTGTAAGTTGGTGCGTTCGTTGCCATACGATTTTGCTATAATAATGTATACCTAGTACTGAGTAACCGTCACCCAAAAAAGAAACCTCGAAAGGCAAGAAGCCAATCAAGGTAACAATGCACACTATTCATTCATATAAAACTTTATTAAGTCATGTCGCAATTCACTGATTAGTTCCTCTTCACCTAATGAAACGGGATATATATCACCATCCTCAAACATATTCTTAACTGCTTCATCATAAGTACTTGCAAATTCAATGACATATGAATCCAGACCTTTAACAAAGGTTATTTTGTAATAAGTACCACCATACAGCAACAATGGTATGCCATTGATAATAACTCTTTCAAATTTTAACTCTTGAAACAAAGACTCAATTTTCTTCTGCAGTCCCATAAATTCACCCTTATAATTTTTATTTAATCAAATTTCCTTGCATATCATAGCGTTGTGTACCTGTTTTACCTGAAGATAACTTAAAGTATGGAATATCACCATGATGTCTACTTCCAGGATGGTATTGTAAGATCCTATCCCCACCCCAATTTACTTTGAACCCACCGCCATCTTCAAATGTTTTTCCTTTTAATGAGCCATTACTTAGCGGTTGTGGATTATACCCGTTATCAATCAGATACTTATGAAGGTCATCAGGTTTAATACCTTTTAGTTTACTTGGGTCATTTAGGATATCATCTAATCCCTTAATATTTTGTAAAGCATTTCCTGTCCCCTTCGCAGTATTAGTAATTGTATTTTTTGTATTTAATTTAACTCCTGAAACTTTAGCTGAATAGCGGGCATCGCCGCCATCCATAGGAACACCATTTTCCATTGCCCAATCCCATGTAACCTTAGCTGCAATGAAATTTTTTACTTTATTTGTACCTCTCAATGTTTCTTGCATACCAGCTTGATCAGATTCAAACCATTCTCGGTAATACTTCCAATCAATTTCCTTTGTTCCATGTATTCTCCTGACACCTTCATTATCATAGTAATATGGGGTTCCAGGATTCCCGTCGCCAGCTATCACTTGACCGTGTCCACTCGGATCTACAAACTTTAATGGAGCATTGCTCACATACGTATACCTGTTGAGCGTAAGTGGATTATCCACTTGCCCCTTATACGTATCCTCCGAAATAAACCTCCCCATCTTCGGATCATAGTACCGCGCCCGCAGGTAGTAAAACCCGCTCTCCTTGTCGTACATTTCCCCCGCATACGCAAACGGGTTCGGCATCGTTTCCTTGACCTTGTCCGCGAGCAGGTTGCCCCAGATGTCGTACTCATACGTATTCAGGACGTTGCCGCTTGGCCCCTTGATCTTCACGACATCGCCGTGGCTGTTGTAGTAGTAGGTGCCTTCCTGGTTCGTCGTGAAGTCTTTACGCCAGATCAGTTGGTTGCCGAAGACGTTGCGGGCTTTCACACGGCCGTCTTGGGTCAATTCCTCAATCACTTGGCCGTTCAGGTACACGTAGTGGGTGGTGTCGGTTACGGTTCCAGTCTGTTGCTTCGTGGCACGCAGGCCGCCCGGGTAGTACGTGTAGGTCGTGGTTCCTTTGTCGTCCTTGTATTCGGTCAGGCGGTTGAGCAGGTCGTGTTTCAGTTCGTACGAGCGCGTCGAGTCTGCTGGTGCGTTGGCGTACGCTTGGCGGTTGCCGCGGCGGTCGTAGGCGTACTGGCGGGTGTTGCCCTGGATGGTTTCTTCCTTGATCCGGGACAGCTTGTCGTAGGCGAATGTGCCGTAGGTGGCTCCTCCGCGCTTTTGACTCGTGATGTTGCCAAACAGGTCGTAGCCGTTCGTCTCGCTCCAGCCATCGGCGTGATTGATCCCGGTAATCTCCGCAAACGAGCTCATCGTTTTCTGCATCGCGTTCGGTTGGCCGGGATACGAAACGGTGTTGGTCTCGCCGCTGTTCTTGATGTCGTACGTGTAGGTCGTGGTGCCGACGCTTGGGATGGTCACGCTGCTCAGGCGGTCGGCGCTGTCGTAGCTGTAATCGACCCGCATGGAAGGGGCCGAGCCGGATACCGCGCTGCGAGACGGGTAAATCAGGGCGTCGATGGCATCGTCCTGATCGGTGTGTACGAGCTGGTAGTCTTTTCCCATCATCGTTTGGTTGTTCAGGCGGTGGAACTCGTCGTAGCTGTAGCGGACGGTTTGGCCGTAGTTGTTGGTTTCCGTCAAAAGCAAGCCAGCGAGCGGATCGTAGGTGCGTTCTTCGTAGAAGCCATTGCCGGCGGACACTTTCGTCATTTCGTAAAACGGCGAGTATTGGTAGCTGAACAGGACGCCGTTTTTGTCCTGGAAGGTTTTCACCGAGCCGTTTTTGTCGTAGGTGTACTGCTCGGCTTTGGTTTCCGGGTCCTTTTCGGATAGCTTCCAGGACAGCGCGTTAGACGTGTACACGGCAGTGGGCGTTCCGTTTTCGAGCACGGTGGTCAGGTTGCCGAGTCCATCGTAGCTGTATTCGTGGATGTTGTTCTCCGGGTCGCGCAAATAGACCAACTGGTCATTGTGATCGTAGCGCATCGTCCAACGTTGGGAGGTGCTGCCGTCCGAGACTTCCTTGTCCGTGACTTTTCCGAAGCGGTCGGTCTGGTAGGTCGTCACGCGGCGGTGGCTGCCTCTTTGGGTCGTTTCTTCCACGCTCTCCACCCGGCCGTACAGGTCGCGGTAGGTGGTGACGATGTAGCCGTTCGGGGACAGCGTTTGATCGGTCAGGCGCGGCAAATAGCGGGTGCTGTCTGAATACGCGTTGGCCCGATGGGAGCGGGTCGTTCCCAGGGCGTTCGTGGTCTGCTAGACGAAGCCGTCCCAGTCGTAGGCATAGGTGGTGCTCTGCGCCTGGTTCCCGTATGGGATCGTGCGGCTGATCTGCATGCCGTCCGGGGTAAACTCGTTTTCTACTAGCGGGCAATTTCACTGACTGTCCCGCCATAAAAGAAATCCCTGATATTTTTAAATCAGGGAATATGGTATTAAACTTATTGTGAAATTGTAGAAAGATAACCTTTGAAAACCTCATTAAAATCCGAATTTGCTTGTATCTGTAGATGTTCGGATATCACCGTTTCGCCACTTGAATATTCGAGTATCTCAACATAAGCGGCATTAGTTTCCCATAGTGTAATCAAACCAATGAATTTTTCAGGAGAATAGTGATGTACAGTGATACTAGGATTATCAGAAATGATTGAGTCTACAATATTTATTTCTTCCGTCTCAACTCCCTTAGCTTGTAACCACCCCTTTATCTCTCTAGTCCAAATTTGAAAATTATCAAGCATTATTTTTCACCTACTATTCTTATGTTATTGGCAGATGGCATCTGAGGTATTTGTTGACTTTTTTAGCTGCCAGTCTACCTTCAAGTGAATTTGGCCCAACAATCTTGGCCCACCCCTCATTTGTTTGCTTTAGCGACGACGTGGGAACATCAAATTCGACATATATTGATCCCGGCTTTGCTTGCTTCCCAAAGGCATTAGCATCCGCAGGATTAGCAACATGGGTCGTCCCGGTATAACTTTCAGGTACTTTACCTGTTTTGACCATGGTATCGTATTCTTCTCTGGACATCCATCGACCTACTCGAGTAGTCGCAACATTTCCTGTCCCCTTAATAGTATTGGTAATTGTATTTTTAGTGCCTAACTTAACTCCGGGAGCTTTTACTGAATAGCCTGCACCTCCACCATCGATGGGAACGCCATTTTCCATTGCCCAGTCCCATGTAACCTGAGCTGCTATGCTATTTTTAATTTTGTTTGTACCTCTCAGTGCATCTTGCATGCCGGCTTGATCTTTTTCGAACCACTCACGATAATACTGCCAATCAATTTCCTTTGTTCCATGTATTCTCCGGACTCCCTCATTATCAAAATAATAATAGGTTCCAGAATTTCCTTCACCAACTCCTACATTGATATGTCCACTTGGATCAACATATTTTAACGGATTATTACTCACATACGTATACCGATTCAAACTAAGCGGATTATCCACTTGCCCCTTAACCGTATCCTCCGAAATAAACCTCCCCATCTTCGGATCATAGTACCGCGCCCGCAAGTAGTAAAACCCGCTCTCCTTGTCGTACATCTCCCCCGCATACGTAAACGGGTTGGGCATCGCTTCCTTGACCTTGTCCGCGAGCAGGTTGCCCCAGATGTCGTACTCATACGTATTCAGGACGTTGCCGCTTGGCCCCTTGATCTTCACCATATCGCCGTGGCTGTTGTAGTAGTAGGTGCCTTCCAGGTTCGTCGTGTAGTCTTTGCGCCAGATCAGTTGGTTGCCGAAGACGTTGCGGGCTTTGACGCGGCCGTCTTGGGTTAGTTCCTCGATCACTTGCCCGTTAAAGTACACGTAGTGGGTCGTGTCCGTGACGCTTCTGGTCTGCTGTTTCGTCGCGCGCAGGCCGCTTGGGTAGTACGTGTACGTGGTTGTTCCTTTTGCGTCCTTGTATTTGGTCAGGCGGTTGAACAGGTCGTGTTTCAGTTCGTAGCTGCGCGTCGAATCGGCGGGCACGCTGGCATAGATTTTGCGGTTGCCTCGGCGGTCGTAGGCGTACTGGCGGGTGTTGCCCTGGATTGTCTCTTCCTTGATCCGGGACAGTTTATCGTAGGCGAATGTGCCGTAGGTGGCTCCTCCGCGCTTTTGACTCGTGATGTTGCCGAAAAGGTCGTAGCCGTTGGTCTCGTTCCAGCCGTCGGCGTGGTTCATCCCTGTGATCTCGGCAAAGGAGCTGATTGTTTTCTGCATCGCCGACGACTGGCCGGGATGTTCGTCTCTCCGCTGTGACTAATGTCGTAACTGTAGCTCGTCGTCCTACGCTGGGGATTGTCACGAGGCTCAGTCTGATAAGGTTCTGGCTCTTTCAGGACTCCGATTCATTTGGCACTAGGTAGTAATAAAAAAAGACCTTAAAGAGAATCCCCCCTTAAAGTCCAAATTGTACGTTAATCTTCCTGTCTAATTATATTTACTATTATAGAGATCAAACAATATTTTCCGTTTTCTTAGTCCGGTGACATCCCGGCCTAAGATTACTTAGGACCTATTATTGAATGCTGCCCATTTTGCCAGTACCGCTTCATGACTGCCTGGACCTCCAACGCCACAACCGTTCTCTCTTGCAGTAGATCCACTCTTCATCTGTTCGTTCAACGTGAATCAAGTCAACCTGCTTAAAGTGTCATTCAAATTTATGACAACATGGCATCCAGGATTATCAATGAACGTAATTATATTGTTCCTCTCTTATTCCTCTTCAATCCATTTACTAAACCCGCAGAAGTTAAGCATTTCAATTACTGCTGATACTTCTTCGCATGTAACAATGTTAGCAGCAACTTTATAAATATCATTCAGAACAATATTCTCATCTTTTCCCGATACTTTTGAAATAATTTCTGCTAAATTTCGATCTGAAAGGTATTCATACAGTACTTTAATCAAAGAAAAGTAGTATCTTTCATCAATGCCATTTGGAAAAGATTTCCTTAACAATATATACGTACTTTTCAAAGACGGTGGGACCTCGTATTTCTCGTTCACTGTTATTCTCCTTTCAATGGAACAGGCTCGTGAAGATAAACCCAGAAGCGTACATCCTGAGCTTCTGCCCCTCTGACAAACTTTGCATCAGCTGTCATCGTAATGATTCCATACTTATCTGCCGTTCCAAATATTATTTTATCATTTGCTCCAACTTTTTTAGTTACTGTAAGTTGTTTTGCCCTATCAGACGGATCGTCTTTTATAATAGTAACTCTGGCTATAAACTGTTCGGCTCTTTTCAGCTCTTTTGGCCCTGCTATTGTACTCACAATATTCGTAAACTCTCCGAATGCTGTCTCAGTCATCACCATTTGTTTGTCTTCTACGAATTTATTTAGCTCACCCACAATTGGTGAATCTTCAGCAATAAAAGCATTAGCAGTGCCAGTATCAATATTAACCAGCTGTTTTTTTCTTTCCCTATCCTTTGTTAGCTCAGCTACATCGACTACAACTTTCAATCCGACAAGACCAACAGTTAATATATACAGTGCTTCTTTTGAGTTGACCGGTAGTACAACTCCCCCACCCCCACCAACACTTCCCATTTCGGCAGGTCTATTACCACTTGGATCAATAAATCGCAATGGACTGTTATTTACATACGCATACCGATTCAACGTCAGCGGATTATCCACTTGCCCCTTATACGTATCCTCCGATATAAACCTCCCCATCTTCGGATCATAGTACCGCGCCCGCAGGTAGTAAAACCCGCTCTCCTTGTCGTACATCTCCCCCGCATACGCAAACGGGTTGGGCATCGTTTCCTTGACTCTATCCGCGAGCAGGTTGCCCCAGATGTCGTACTCATACGTATTCAGGACGTTGCCGCTTGGCCCCTTGATCTTCACCACATCGCCGTGGCTATTGTAGTAGTAAGTGCCTTCCTGGTTCGTCGTGTAGTCTTTGCGCCAGATCAGTTGGTTGCCGAAGACGTTGCGGGCTTTGACGCGGCCGTCTTGGGTTAGTTCCTCAATCACTTGTCCGTTCAGGTACACGTAGTGGGTGGTGTCGGTTACGGCTCCGGTTTGCTGTTTGGTGGCACGCAGGCCGCCCGGGTAGTACGTGTAGGTCGTGGTTCCTTTGTCGTCCTTGTATTCGGTCAGGCGGTTGAACAGGTCGTGTTTCAGTTCGTACGAGCGCGTCGAGTCTGCTGGTGCGTTGGCGTAGGCTTGGCGGTTGCCGCGGCGGTCGTAGGCGTACTGGCGGGTGTTGCCCTGGATGGTCTCTTCCTTGATCCGGGACAGCTTGTCGTAAGCGAATGTGCCGTAGGTGGCTCCTCCGCGCTTTTGACTCGTGATGTTGCCAAACAGATCGTAGCCGTTCGTCTCGCTCCAGCCATCGGCGTGATTGATCCCGGTAATCTCCGCAAACGAGCTCATCGTTTTCTGCATCGCGTTCGGTTGGCCGGGGTACGAAACGGTGTTGGTTTCGCCGCTGCTCTTGATGTCGTACGTGTAGGTCGTGGTGCCGACGCTTGGGATGGTCACGCTGCTCAGGCGGTCGGCGCTGTCGTAGCTGTAATCGACCCGCATGGAAGGGGCCGAGCCGGATACCGCGCTGCGAGACGGGTAAATCAGCGCGTCGATGGCATCGTCCTGATCGGTGTGTACGAGCTGGTAGTCTTTTCCCATCATCGTTTGGTTGTTCAGGCGGCGGAACTCGTCGTAGCTGTAGCGGACGGTTTGGCCGTAGTTGTTGGTTTCCGTCAAAAGCGAGCCAGCGAGCGGATCGTAGGTGCGTTCTTCGTAGAAGCCATTGCCAGCAGATACTTTCGTCATTTCGTAAAACGGCGAGTATTGGTAATTGAACAGGACGCCGTTTTTGTCCTGGAAGGTTTTGACCGAGCCGTTTTTGTCGTAGGTGTACTGCTCGGCTTTGGTTTCCGGGTTCTTTTCCGATAGTTTCCAAGACAGCGTGTTATACGTGTACACGGCGGAGGTCGTGCCATTTTCGACGACGGTGACGAGGTTGCCGAGTCCGTCGTAGCCGTATTCGTTGACGTTGTTCTCCGGGTCGCGCAGGTAGACGAGTTGGCCGTTGGCATCGTAGCGCAAGGTCCAGCGTTGGGAGGTGCTGCCGTCGGTTACTTCTTTGTCCGTGACTTTTCCGAAACGGTCTGTCTGGATATTCGTGACACGGCGCTTTCCGTCTTGTTGTGTCGTTTCCTCGGTGCTCTCTACCCGGCCGTACAAATCGCGGTAGGTCGTGACGATGTAGCCGTTTGGTGCCACCGTTTGTTCGGTCAGGCGCGGCAAGTAGCTGCTGCCGTCGCGGTAGGCGTTGTTGCGATGGGAGCGGGTCGTTCCGAGAGCGTTCGTCGTTTGGTAGACAAAGCCGTCCCAATCGTAAGCATAAGAGGTGCTCTTGGCCTGGTTTCCGTAGGGAATCGTGCGGCTGACCTGCAAACCGTCTGGCGTAAACTCGTTTTCCACGAGCGGGCGCGTGCCGCCGTTTTTCCCCTTTTGCTCCTGATAGGCGATATCGCCATACGGAGTGTAGTACGTAATAACCCGCGACGAGTCTGGCAAGGTTCGTTCGACCACCCCTGGCCCTGCTGTCTTGGTGCCCGTGGCATCGCCATCGCGGTACGTGTACGAAATCGTGCGCGTCGATCCCTGGTTCCGATAGCTCTCGGAAAGGAGGCGGCCCAGCGTGTCGTAGTCGTAGGTGACTTTGCCCCCGTCCGGGTACGTTTGGCTTTTGACCTGGCTTTGTTCATCGATGTCCAACGAGAAGGTCAGGACGTCGGTTTTGCCGCTTTCCAGCTCCACTCCAGCCACCGTGATTTGCGTTGGCTGCAAGCCGTAGGCGTCGTAGGCGGGAAACGTTTGCGTTCTCGTCTTGCCGCCGAAGTTTTCCGTGACCGAGTACAGCTGTTTGTTCGTGTATTCGTAGGTGCGCTCTGTCGTCTGGCTTTTGTACCCCGCCAGATTCGCTGGATACGAGTGGATCTCGGTTTCTTTTCGCAGCAAATACTGATCGTTGTACTCGTAGGACAGATTGGAGTAATACGGATCGCCGGAAGCGGCGGTGGCTTGCGTCCGCGTCGCCTTCAGCAAGGAAAAGGTGCGGAATCTCCCTTGGCTTTCCAGATCGTACGTCCATGTCGTCAAGATGCCGTCTGGCGCGAGTTGTTTGACCAGATGCCCGTACTCGTTGTATTCGTAGTACGTCTCTTGCGCGTAGTTGTTGAGTTTGGCGGCGTACGCGGCACGCTTGGACAGAACGGGCTCTTTTAAATAGGACGAAAACACATCCGGGTCGGACACGGAGACGGGTTCCAGAAATACGTACTGGTAGGTCGGCTTCGTTTGGCGGCCGGAATAGGCATAGGTGGTATACGTTGTCGGGTTGTACGATACGGCATATTTCGCCCCGGCAATCGACGTTCCTCCCTGGCTGATTCCGGTCGTCTTCGCGCTTCGCAGCAGCGGCGTTCCGTCTGCGTTGATGCGGTAAAACAGAGAGCGGGTGTAGCGGGACGGCTCCGTTTCCGTGACCTGGAACGTATCGCCATGCCGATCGGCCATGTTTTTCAGCCGGGGCAGCTGCTCTTTCGGCATTTTCCAGATTTCGTAAAAGGTGTCGTTGTCGGCATAGCTTTTTTCCAAACGGTACGTGTTCGTGCCTTTTGGCGTTTGCAGAGCGTAGCTGTACGTGACCTTGTTCACCGGGTGATAGGAGATGTAGCTGAGGGCGTAACGGTCTTGGAACATGCGCACCAGTCCGTCTTTGATCGACGTCTGATCGAGTGTGTATGGCCGATACTCATACTGGATCGACAGCCCTTGCAGCGGGTAGCTGGCCTCCTGCATGAGCAAATAGTCGAGTTCCTTCCGCGTCTTTTTGTCTTCGGCCCAATATTTGGGCGACTCTTGGAGCGCCTGATCCGTTGCGACCTTGTCCAACGTGTACTTTTTGTTCAAGTTGAAATAGGCCATTCCTTTGGTGCGCGGGTTATGGTACGAGTAGCGGGCGGTGGTGTACGCGCCGTTTCCTTTGCCGCCTGGCGGGAGCACCTCTACACGAGTGAGCTGGGTGTAGATGGCCAAGCCCGATTTTTGTTCCAAATGGTAGCGGATGTGCTTGAGCACCGTCGTCTCCGATTTGTCCTTGTAGACGATCAGGTCTTGGGTCCGGTCGTTGACGCCCCTTCTTTTCAGGACCACATATCGCCCGACGCTGTCCTCGATGGAGATGAGTTCGCCGTCACTACTGACCGTGTACGTGATTTTATCGCCGTAGATGTTCGATTTGACGATCGTCCCTCTCAGCAAATCAAACTCGTAAATCCAGTTGCGGAAGGACAAGGTGTAGTTGCTGTTCAGTCGCTCCACGGAGAAGCTGGCATCTTTGTACGGGTAATTGACAAACTGGTTGTAGTGGTATTCGAGCGACGTTCCGTCTTCGAGCGTAATAAAATAACGGTTGCCCGCCGGCAGATCATAGACCCGGGTCGTGTAGATTTCTTGCCCCGGGTTGCGGGAATCGTCGCTCACGGAGGCGGAGTGCTCGCGGGAGACGATCTCCAATTTCGGCACGTTGAAGTCCCAGCCGGTCGCAAATCGTTCCGGAGAGGAATGGGCTTCGTTGCCTGTCTCGGTTTCGTTCCAGCCGGGCACGCTGATTTTGCTGCCCAGAGAATGGTAGCGGCGTTGCAGGACCACGTCCAGGCCATGTTTGCCTTGCAGGTACACATCTTGCTCGACCAGATTGGCCGCCCGGTACACGTCGTCTACCGACGATTCGGTCTTGGAGCGGGCGAAGTGAAACTCCTGCTCTTTTTCCGTGTACTGCGTAGGCGGAAGCGGCGTCGCTGCCTGGATGTCCATCATTTCCGCGAGCTTGCGGATTTCCGCCATTTTCGCCGGGATAAGCGGTGTGAGCTTCTGGAGCAACTGCTGTTGGTCCGGCGTCACCGATTGATAACGGGAAAGAAGGTCCGTGTCGGTGAAGGCTTTGGCTTGCGCGCGCTCTTCTTCGGTGAGGAGCTGTTCCAGATCCGAGTAAAAATAGGCCGCGAATGTCAATAGCTCCCGGTCAAACGTGCGGTGGATTTCGCTGGCGGTGGAAGCATCCAGTTGTGTCCAGGGCAGCTTGGCGATATCCGCTTCGGTAAAGGTGGTCGGATCGCTTTTCGCGGGTTGTTGTTCGATCGGAACAAGCTGCTCGTCCGCGATGGACTGCTGGAGTTCGTTGGCCACAGCTTCCGGTGTGGATGCGGTGTTGGTAGTGTCCTGCGATTCCTGTGGGAGCGGCTCTTGGGACGGTTCGTTGGCCAGGGCTGCTCCTGGTGGCAGCAGGGTGATGCATAGGGCCAGGCAGAGAAGGTAGATGAGTGCTTTTATGGAAAGGTGTTTCATAGGGCCTCCATCATGGGTAGTAGTCCCCCCTTGGTGAGAAGGGGGGATTGGTGTTGGTTAGGGGAGTGTGATTTGGATGGGTTTGTTGCTATGAGTAGTTGTGCCGTTGCCGAGTGAGCCATAGTCACCAGATCCCCAAGCATAAATGGTTCCATCTTTTTTTCTGGCTAAGCCACGATCCGCATTAGCCCCGCTAGCAATTTCTTCAACGTCAGTTAAATCGATTACTTGCACTGGTGCGTATCTGTTTTTATTCGTACCATCACCTAATTGGCCAAAATAATTGTCTCCCCAAGCGTAAACATTTCCATCTATATCAAGGGCATAGCCGCATACACTTCCTGCCGCCACCGACACAATATTGGAAAGAGAGACTATTTTTGTTGGAGATGGTACGTTATTGGTGTGGTTTAAACCTAGTTGACCAAATTTATTTGCCCCCCATGCCCAGACAGTTCCGTCTTTTTTGACAGCAAGATTAACTCCTTGCCCCGCAGCAATATCCTTTACATCGTCGATATCTGCTACTTTAATAGGCTGCTGATAGTTGCTGTCTAAAAATGATCCCCACATCCAAACTGTCCCATCTTTTTTCAGGGCTAATCCATGAGAAGATCCGGCAGCTATCTCGACTATGTCGGTGAGACCAACTGCTTGAACTGGAGTAATACTGCTGTTTGTTGTCCCGTCCCCCAGCTGGCCTGAGCTATTATTCCCCCAGCTCCAGACTGTTCCATCAGATTTTAAAGCCATGCTATACTCACTTCCTGCTGAAATGCGCGTAACGTTTATCAATCCTTTTACCAGAACCGGCACATTCTTTCGAACCGTAGTGCCATCTCCTAGCTGACCACTAGTATTGTCCCCCCACGCCCAAACTGTTCCATCTTCCTTCAAAGCAAGAGAGTGCTTATTCCCCGCAGCACTGCTCACCATACTATCTGCTGCATGTGCAGGATTTTGTGCGAGGGCAAGAATGGTCATCGATGCTAAAAACAGATTGGTTACTCTTTTGACAATCGTGCTTCTTTTTTTCATTTTGTTTACCTCCATGCTATTGTCCATTCGTTTGAACAGGAACTAACCTGTTTATAGTTGTGCTGTCTCCCAGCTGTCCTTTGTCATTTCGGCCCCATGCCCAGGCTGTTCCATCTTCCTTGATCATCAGGGCATGATAGCTACCTGTTGACAGGCGTTTGGCTTGAGGGGCTATTTCTTTGACCTGTACAGGAATTGTGAGCATTTGGTTGTAATAACGAACCGTAATCGTCGCTGTCCCTGCTGTTCCTCCGGCTGTAATTACACCTGTCGCATTTACGGCAGCGATTTCGGGATGGCTACTTTCATACGTTGCTTGCGTCGTTACATCTTGCGAGTCGCCGCTTGCATAGGTTGCCGTTACTTTCAACGGCTTGTTTTGTTCTGGAAGCAACTGGATAGAGCTTGGGACTGCTATCAACTGGTTGGGCGTAATCACTCGTACACTTGCTACTGGCGTTGTCCGGTTTTGTGTCGTGCCGTCTCCCAGTTGTCCTTTGTCGTTTCGACCCCATGCCCAGGCTGTTCCATCTTCCTTGATCATCAGGGCGTGATAGCTACCTGTTGACAGGCGTTTGGCTTGAGGAGCTATTTCTTTGACCTGTACTGAAACCGTGAGTGTCTTGTTGTAATAACGAACTGTAATCGTTGCTGTCCCTGCTGTTCCTCCGGCTGTAATTACACCTGTCGCATTTACGGCAGCGATTTCGGGATGGCTACTTTCATACGTTGCTTGCGTCGTTACATCTTGCGAGTCGCCGCTTGCATAGGTTGCCGTTACTTTCAACGGCTTGCTTTGTGCTGGAAGCAACTGGATGGAGCTTGGGACTGCTATCAACTGGTTGGGCGTGATCACTCGTACACTTGCTACTGGCGTTGTCCGGTTTTGTGTCGTGCCGTCTCCCAGTTGTCCTTTGTCGTTTCGCCCCCATGCCCAGGCTGTTCCATCTTCCTTGATCATCAGGGCGTGATAGCTACCTGTTGACAGGCGTTTGGCTTGAGGGGCTATTTCTTTGACCTGTACTGGGACGCTTATTGTCTGGTTGTAATAGCGAACCATAATCGTTGCTGTCCCTACTGTGCCTCCGGCTGTAACTACACCTGTCGCATCTACGGCAGCGATTTCGGGATAGCTGCTTTCATACGTTGCTTGCGTTGTTACATCTTGTGAATCGCCGCTTGCATAGGTTGCCGTTACTTTCAACGGCTTGTTTTGTGCTGGAAGCAACTGGATGGAGCTTGGGACTGCTATCAACTGGTTGGGCGTGATCACTCGTACACTTGCTACTGGCGTTGTCCGGTTTTGTGTCGTGCCGTCTCCCAGTTGTCCTTTGTCGTTTCGCCCCCATGCCCAGGCTGTTCCATCTTCCTTGATCATCAGGGCGTGATAGCTACCTGTTGACAGGCGTTTGGCTTGAGGGGCTATTTCTTTGACCTGTACTGGGACGCTTATTGTCTGGTTGTAATAGCGAACCATAATCGTTGCTGTCCCTACTGTGCCTCCGGCTGTAACTACACCTGTCGCATCTACGGCAGCGATTTCGGGATAGCTGCTTTCATACGTTGCTTGCGTTGTTACATCTTGTGAATCGCCGCTTGCATAGGTTGCCGTTACTTTCAACGGCTTGCTTTGCGCTGGAAGCAATTGGATGGAACTTGGGACTGCTACCAACTGGTTGGGCGTGATCACTCGTACACTTGCTACTGGTGTCGTCTGATTTTGTGTCGTGCCGTCTCCCAGTTGTCCTTTGTCGTTTCGACCCCATGCCCACACGATTCCGTCTTCCTTGACTATCAGGACGTGATCACTACCCGTTGACAACCTCCGTACCTTGCTACCTGGTTCCGTTCCTTCGATTACTTTCACCGCCACGCTCCGCTGCTTGCCGGAAAATGCTGCGGTAAGCGTCGCCGTTCCTGCTTTTTTAGCTGTCAGCAAACCGCCCGTACTTACCGATGCGATGGACGGGTCATCGACAGTGTACTGGGCCTTGTCGGTAATGTCGGACTCTGTTCCATCTGCGTGTACAGCCTTGACTGCGAGCTGCTTCGTCGCATGTTCCAGCAAGGTAATGGCTTCCGGAACGATCTTGATGTCCACTACCGCGTTCTCCGCCGTGACGACAACGGGTACGTTGACGCTCACGCCTTCATAGGTCACAGTGAGGCTCGTACTTCCTGCCTGGACAGCGGTGACGAGTCCGTCAGGCTGGACGGTTGCTGTGGCTGGATCTTGCGACAAGTACGTAACTTGTTTGGATACGTCTGCCGTTTTGCCGTCTTGGTAGGTGGCCGTTACTTGCAAGGTTTGCGTTTTGCCTACCAGAAGATCCAGTTGGGCAGGGGTTACGGTCAAGCTCTGGACGGGCTCCCGGGCTTCTGTGATTTGAACGGGCACAGAGACCGTTTTGCCGCCAAACGTAATCGTAATCGTCGTGGAGCCTACTGCCACTCCCGTAATCAATCCAGTCGCTGAAACCGTGGCAATCGCGGGTTGGGCGATTTGGTAGGTGGCTTGGCTGGTCACATCGGTCACCTTGTTATCGCTATACGTTGCTTTGACTTCCAGTTGCTGGGTTGCACCCTTTTTCATGCTGACGGACTCTGGACGAACGGCGAGCGTCTGCAAGCTGACGACACTTCCCGTGACCGGAATCGAGATGCTCTTTCCGCCATATTGGACCGTAATTTGCGCCGTGCCTTCCGCCAGTGCTGTAACTACACCGCTGCTACTTACGGAAGCAATCGTGGCGTTGCTGCTGGTGTACGTGGCCTTTTGGGAAACATTTTCTTCCGTGCCGTCTTGGTAGGTTGCCGTTACTTGCAGGGTCTGTGCTTTTCCTATCAAAAGCTCCAGTTTGACAGGCGTTACGGTCAGACTCTGCACAGGCTCCTGAGCTTCTGTGACCTGTACAGGCACAGAGACGGTTTTACCGCCAAAAGATACGGTCATCGTCGTAGAGCCAACTGCTGTTCCTGTGATCAACCCAGTCGCTGAAACTGTGGCAATCGCGGGTTGGGCGATTTGGTACGAAGCTTGGCTGGTCACATCGGTCACCTTGTTATCGCTATACGTTGCTTTGACTTCCAGTTGCTGGGTTGCACCCTTTTTCACGCTGACGGACTCCGGACGAACCGAGATCGTCTGCAAGGTGACGACCGTTCCTGTCACCGTGACGGGAACGGACAGGCTTTTCGCTCCGTAGGTGACCTGGATGGTTGTCGTTCCGGCGGCAGTTGCCACCACGCCTCCCATGCCATCGACCGAGGCAATCGCAGGGTTGCCGCTGGTGTATTGGGCTTTGACCGAAACGTTTTCCTCGACTCCGTTGGAATACTGTGCGTAGATGCTCAGTTGTCCCTTGTTTCCGGCTGCCAGCGAAAGCTGCGCGGGACTGGCTTTCAGTCCCAGCAAGTAGGCTCCCTGCACCGTTACTTGAGCGGAAGCGCTTTTGCCGTTATAGGAAGCGGTAATCGTCGCGGTTCCCGGGGCGATCCCGGTCACGACGCCCTGGCTACTCACCTGCGCCACCGATGGACTGGAGGAAGAAAAGCTGGCGACGCTGTTGATGTCTTTGCTGCTGCCATCGGTGTAGTAGGCGGTGGCGTACACGCGCTGGATTTGTCCTTCTGCCAGGGTCGTTTGCGCCGGGCTCAGGCTGATGGACGACAAAGAGATCGCCGGAGCGCTTACGGTAATCGTGAGTGTCTTCGTTTGTCCGCCATAGTACAGCCGTGCCTGGGTGGTTCCGCCGTTGACGGCGTAGACACGCCCGTTACTGATGTAGGCTACGGATGGATTTTCCACGATAACCGTCACTTGCGAGGTGACATCCACCTGACTGCCATTTTCCAGCGTCGCGGTTACCTGGATGGACGCCGAGCCGCCGGAGGACACATCCACTTTGTCCGAATCGAGCTTTAATGCGGTTGCCTTTGGCTGAGGCGAGACGGCTTGCTTGACGCTTTTGAGCAAGTTTCCGTTCTCATCGTGGGTGAAGGTGACGCTGTTGGCGCCGTTTTCCTTGATCGCCGTGATCCGGTTGTTGGCATCGTAGACGTATTCATACAGCGTGCCTCCTGCCAGTGGGGCAAAGACGGTAAACGACAGGCTAAGCGCAGTGGTGTCGTTGTTGGTCAGCCGGACGGTGTAGCTGCCGGATGCCAACTCGTACACGGCCTCGGCCTCGCTTGGCTTTTGCTTCGGACTGACGAGCGTGCCGTTGGACAGCATAGCGACCGTCGGGTATTTGCTGCTTGGATTTTTCAGTTGGACCACGGTGCGGTAGGTTCCAGGGATCAGCGCATTCATGGACAGCTCGACCGATTGCCCGGCTGGAATCGTGAGTTCCTTGGCCTGGTTGAACACAATCGCTTCTCCGCTCGCCTTGGCCAGGAGCGTCGCGTACAAGGAGCTGCGGGACTGGACGGACAGATAGTACGTTTTGCCTGCGACCAGTGCCGCGCTGACACTCCCGTTTTCACCGGAAGCGATTTGGTCCGGCGTTTGCAGGGACGCGCTGCGGAACACCGCGATTTTCCCTGCGGCGAGGGAACTGGAATCGTTGGTCAACGTAAACTGGTACGTGCCGCTCGTTTTGGCGGTGAGCTTGAAATATTTCGCCTGCTCCGCCGGGTAGTACATGCGAATCGGGCTGTTTTCCTGCAACAACGTGAAGTTTTCCTCCGCAGGCAGCGTCTCGACGGAAATCGAAGCCGGGTAGCTGCTGATTCCGGATGGGCTGTAGGCCCACAGCATGATCGTATAGGCGCGGCCTGGCTGGAGGCCGGAGAACGTATAGCTGGTGACGTTCCCTACATCTCGCGCCAGAGGATGGTTATCCAGGCGGATCTGGTAGGTGCTGGCGCCAGGACTTGGGTTCCAGTACACCGTGATGGCGTTCTTGGTCGGCTCGGTCTTGACAATGACCGGCGCTCCCGGTTTCCGTTCGACGACCAGGACTCCGCTGTAAGAAGCGGCTCGACCGCTTGCGCTGCGTACCTCCGTATTCGTATACGTACCTTCGCCCAGCTCCTGGCCCAGCCAGCTCATACTCCAATAACCAGCTGAACCAGTCGTGGTCGTCGTTTTCTTGGCATACGTCGCCGGGTAAATCGTTCCTGTGAGCGTGTCTCCTGCCTGCAAGCGGCTGTACGTGCCGTCCAGGGTAAAGGTTTCCTTCAAGTCGATAATGCGCTTCTCTGTAGGGGTGTAGACTGCCAGCTCTGGGAGGTGATCCACCAGACGAGCCGAGTAGACTTGCGGCTCCGACCAGGCTCCGCGGTTATCTTGGGCCTGTGCGGTCCAATAGATGGTCCGAAACAGCATGTCTTTGGTGATGGGAAATTGGTAGCGACTCGAGGTTCGCTTGGCCTGATTATCCTCGGGGAGGTTCTCCATTGTCTCTCCCACCTCATTCCCACCCGGCGTCCAGCCGACCCGAAGTTTCCGTGCCACCAGCTTGTCTGTAGCATCCTTTTCCACAATCGAGTAGGTGATAAGTCCGGTGTTTCCTGAGTAAATGACATCAAATTCCGTGCTCTCCATGATGGGCGCCGTATTGCCGTACAAAATCTTGAAATTCCGTTTGATCGTGGAGCCTTCCACGTACGACGGCACACCGCTAATGTTCAAAACGGTACGCAGCCGCGCTTCCACCGTAGCGTTTTTGGTAATCATGGATGTGTCCATCTCATACGAACGGGTTTTGGTAGACAGCTTCTCCTTGATCGTCGGCGTGAGTTGTCCCGATTGCGTAATATAAATCGTCAATTCCTGACTCGTTATTTTGTCCCCATACACACTGAATGGATAGTCTGGCGAGTAATCCCAGGTGAATACGATGCGATCTCCCAAATGAAACTCGGCGTTGTTCGCGGGGCTCTTCCAGGTTGCCTCGATATAGACCGGGTCTTTTTCCTTGGCCTGTGCGCGCATATCCAGGGTGAAGTCCACCTGCTGTACAGGAGACAGGCCCTGCTTCTGATCGGTGGCCCAGACTTTCAGGGAGTATACGTCGTCTGGCTGCAGGTCTTGCACCGGAGCATGGTACAAAAAGGCGGAGGCGTTTTCTGACGCCAGGAACGAAGCGATCTGGTGCACTTCCCCTTCGTCGATTTGATACCAGAGGCTGACGCGATCCCCCAGATTCGGGTCCATGACCCAACCGGAAAGGGGAATCACATCCTGTCCGTTCACCTGATCGATGACTTTTCCCGTAACGGGGGTGGTGACGTACACACGCGGCGCGGCATGATCCGGGATGTTCGTGGAGAGATAGTCAATCTCCGGGGTCCATTTGAATGAATCCCCCACCTCGGTTTCTTTGGCCTGCGCCTGGAAATACAGCTTGTCTCCTGCCTCAACTTCCAGCTCTTGCGCTAGCTCCACCCCAACCTGATCGTTGAACGCAATGGACTGCCAGCCTGCCGACGGCCAGATTTGGGTATCGTTTTTCAAAAGGCGGAGGTTAACGCCGTCTCCTTCGCTTCCTTCGAGCATGGACGCCCAGCCGCCGACGTGAATCTTCCCGGAACGCGGCGCTTCCCAGCGAATGACCGGATCGGAGCCGCCGATTTTCATCCACGTATTCCCGATGATCGTCTCGCCTTGCGGGCTTTTCCACTGCTCGCTTTCCTGGTTCCACATAAGCTCGGTGTAGCGCTCTTCCTTGGCCTCCAAATAGGACCAGTTGTGTTTGCCCTGTTCCTTGGAAAATTGCAGCCAGTAGCGATTTTCTTCGGTGATCGCCTCGACAATCGTGACGGTTCTCTCCAGGTTGGTTTGTTTTCCGTCTTTTTCGGTAACCCGAACGGTCAGCTTGTGCGTTCCCTTTGGCTGCTCCTCTGCACGCAGCCCGTAGGAAAAGCCTGGCTTCGCGCCTTGGCTGCCCGGGTACGTGCGCAGCACATCGGGGCGCTCGGTGCCGTACAACGCCTCGCCCAAAACGGTTTCGTCCAGCAGCACCTCGATTTTGTCCAACTCGCCCTCGGGGAGGAACCAACCCGTGACGAGGTAGTTTCCGCTGATGACTTCGTTGTCTGACGGCGTGTCGATTTCTCCACCGTGGCTCGGTCCGTCTCCTTGGACCTGCACCGGATACGTCTGCACGATTCCGGCATACGATACGCGCAGATGCGTGTTTCCTGGCATCAGGCCCGTGATCAAGCCTGTCGACGCCTCGATTTTGGTGAGGGCCGGGTTCTCAAACGCGTACGTCGCTTCGGCGGTGACGTCTTTTGTGCTGTTGTCACGATGGGTGGCGGTCAGTTGGAAGGTCACGGTCTTGTCTTTTTCCAGCGCGATCGAGGTGAGATTGGCGGTCAGTTTGGCAACGGGACCAATGACCACGTCTCTTTCCAGCACAAGGCTTTCCTGTCCCGTCTGATTCGTGGCGCGGATGGTCAGCTTGTGCGTGCCTTCGGCGAACGGAAGCGTGTCCCATTGGTAGCGGAACCCGGCGTTTGCCTGGCGGTAATGCGGATACAGCGCCGCAATATCCGGGCGAGGTTCGCCGTATTCGGCGGTGCCCACAGCTTGTCCATCCACGAGTACCTCGACTTTGGCGATGCCAGACGGGTCGAGCAGCCAGCCTTGGACGGTGGTCACGCCACCGATGACAGCGCGGTCAAATGGCAGCTCTAATTGCCCTTTTGGCTGCGTGGACCCGGCTTCTGTCTCTGTCACGGTGATCGGGATGGTAACGGATTGCCCGCCGTAGCTTGCGACTACGTTGGTCTGGCCGACTTGCAGCCCCGTTACCACACCGAGAGGGCTGATGTGGATGATCTCAGCCTTTTCTGCCGTGTACTGTGCTTCTCCTGTGATCTCTTTGGTCGTTTGCTCCGTCAGTAGCGCGGAGATGGTCAGCTTTTTGCTGGAATCTTTCGGCAAGGTGACGGTTGGCTCTTGTGGCTGCAAACGAAGGATCGGGGGTTGTTTCCCGATGACGAAGCGTTTTTCTGGCAACGGATGCGACTTGCCTTCCGGGTCAATGGCCACCACGGCAACGGTATGCTCCCCGGCTGGCAGGTCGGATCCCTCCAGCGTCAGGCTAAAACCGGCGTGGCTGTTTGCATACTCCGGGTGCAGCAAGGCGATATCCGGGCGAGCGATGCCTGCTTTTGCTTCGCCTTTCTTCGTTCCGTCCACCAACACTTCGTAACGCGTAATAGGTGTCGTCGCTAAAAACCATCCGGCGATCGTGCTTGTGCCCTCGATGACAGCTCCCTGGACGGGCGTCTCCAATTCGCCCATTGCGGACAGTGGTCCGGCTTCCGTGACGGTGATGGGGATCGAGAGGCTCTGCTGTCCGTAGGTAATGGTCAAGTTTGCCGTGCCTGGTGTAATGGCGGTGACGAGGCCATCTGCGTTTACTTTCGCTACGGAGAGGTTATCTACGGTGTAGCGTGCCAGTTTGCTGACATCATGCTCGCTTTCGTCGTCGAGAATGGCCTTGACCACGAGTAGATGCGTTTTGCCTGCCGTCAAGCTTAGCGCGGTGCTGTTGGCCTGAAGACTTTTCGCTGGCAAAAGCGGAACGACGTGGATCTTTCTTTCCCCAAGCATCGTCTGCGTCCCGTCTTGGCCCGTTCCGCGTACGGAAAGCGTATGCGTTCCTTCCTGGAGCTTGCCCGTATCGAGATCGAATTGATAGCCGATATCGTGATTCGGCGAGGAGACATCCGTGATCTCTACTTCTGGACGGGGTATGCCGTAGGCGGCTTCCCCTTGGAGGATACCGTCTACCAGCACTTCCACCTTGGCGACTCCGCCCGAGTGGAAATACCAGCCCGTAATCGGGTACACGCCGCTAATGGTCGCGTTGTCCGGTGGGGTATCGATTCCGCCTTGGATGAAGCCTGC
Source organism: Brevibacillus sp. HD3.3A (assembly GCF_013284375.2). NCBI lineage: Bacteria > Bacillati > Bacillota > Bacilli > Caryophanales > Paenibacillaceae > Brevibacillus > Brevibacillus sp. HD3.3A. The sequence goes on along the minus strand of NZ_CP085874.1, from coordinate 1,892,031 downwards.
CGCTTCCCGTACCGTTACGGGAACGGTCAGCACATGCTCCTGGTAGTGGACGGTGATGGTCGTTTGTCCGGCTTCTAATCCCGTGACCATTCCGCTTGGCGAAATACTGGCCACATGCGGATGGTCTGCGGCATAGGTCGCTCCTGCGGTCACGTCTTTTGTCTCTTGATCGGAAAGGACAGCCGAAATGCGCAGCTGTTGCGTTTTCCCGCGAGCCACCTCTACTTTTTCAGGCGCAGCCGAGATGCTTGTCGTTGGCTGTTCTTGTTCAACTAGGATAGCTCGCTCCGCCAGCACATGTTCCGTGCCGTCGTTGCTGACAGCCGTTACTTTCAATACATGCGCTCCTTCTTGCCCAGCGCTTGTCTGGAAAAGGAACTGAAAACCTGCCGCCGGATTGCGGTAGTCCGGGTAAGCTGTTTCGATGTCGCGACGGGCAAGCCCGTACTGCGCATCCCCCAGCCGCGTTCCGTCCAGTTGCACCTCGATCTTCGCCACTCCGGCCGGGTCCAAGTACCAGCCTTCCACCAGCACTTGACCCGCTACGGTGGCGTTGTTTGCCGGGCGCTCCACTTCCCCGCGCGCAGGGAGCGGCGTTTCTTCCTTGACCTGTACCGGGATGACCAGCGTCTTGGCTTCGTAGGTGACGGTAAGGTTTGTGCTGCCAACTCCAACCGCTTGCACGACTCCCGTCTCGCTCACGGTAGCAACTCCCGGGTCAGAGGAAACATAGGTCGCCTGCTGCGTCACGTCTTGGACCGAGCGATCCTCCAAAATGACGGATATCTTCAACGGATGGCTATTGCCAGGAGCCAACTCCAGCTTCTGGACATCCGCCTGCAAGCCCTCCGGCAACGGCGTTTCCCCGACATAAAAGGATCGGCCCTCAATGGTCGTTTTCTCGCCAGCCGCATTTTCTATGATCACCGCAAGTGTATGCGCTCCGCTCGCTAGTGTTTGCGTGTCCAGTTGGAACGTAAACCCTGCGTTTGGATTGCCATACGCCGGATATTTCGCCGCGATATCCGGTCGTGGCTGACCGTACTGCGCTTCTCCTGCGTCAGCCCCATCCACTTGGATGCGAATGCTCGCCACTCCCGCAGAATCGAGATACCACCCTTTTCCATTCAACAGGCCGCTCGTCCATTCGCCATTTTCCGGACTATCCAGCCCTGCCAGTGGACGCAGCGGTTCCGGCGGGGTCACCGTAACGGAAATCTCGAAGTGATGTCCTTCCAACTCTCCCGTTACTTTGGTTTCGCCCGGCCCGACGCCGCTTACCACGCCCGCAGCACTTACCTTGGCAATGGCCTCATCCTGCACGGCATAGCTGACCCGCTTGGCCACGTCTTGCTCCGAACCATCTGTGCGCTTGGCTGTGACTTTGAGCGGATGGCTTTCCCCCTGTGCCAGCTTGAGTTCTGAAACAGAAGGCAAAAGCGCTGCGATTTCCGCAGAACTTTCCCCTTGACCCAGCGCCTTTTCCAGATGGACCAGCCCTTTGCCGTAAAAACGGGACTCGCCCAGCGGCGTAGCGCTTTTCGTCAACAGATCGCGCAGCTCAGCGCTAGAAATGTTTCCTTTCGCCGACCAAATCACGGCCGCCGCCCCCGCTACGTGCGGAGCAGCGAGCGAAGTGCCTGATCTCGTCTGAAAATCTCCACCAGGCGCGGTACTCCGGATATCCACCCCTGGCGCCATGAGGTCCAGCTCTTTTCCGACACTGGAAAAATCGGCGCGCTGATCTTCCTGGTCAACCGCACCGACCGAAATCGTTTCCGCATACTGGGCTGGAAACAGCTCGGTTTCTTCGCCCAAGCCCCGGTTGCCCGCCGCCGCAATGACCAAAATACCGTGCTCGTTCGCCCGTTTGATCTGGTCGTGCAAGGCGCGGCTGTTCACATAACCGCCCGCGCTGATCGAGAGGATGTTCATCCGGTTTTGAATCGCCCATTCGATCCCCTGGATCATGCTGGAGTAGGTCCCGTGGCCTTTTTTGTCCAACACTTTAATCGCGTACAATTCCGCTTCCGGCGCGACGCCGACGATACCAAAATCGTTATCCTGGGCGGCGATGACTCCCGCTACAGCCGTACCGTGGCCGTGCTGGTCGCCAAAATCGTCCTCTCCTTCGATGTAGGACACACCGCCCTTGATCTCCAAGTCTGGGTGGGCAGAAATCCCGGTATCCAATACCCCGATTTTGATGCGTTGCCCTTTGTACTGCTGGCTGTGCGCAGCGGCGGCACCGATATGCTCGACACCCCACGGCACTTGCTGACTTTGACCTGGCGGGAGACTTGCTTCCGCCAGCTCGGTTTCGCTGTCTTCTTCGATGTAGGCGACATGTTCGTCTTCCAGCATCGCTTGTTTCTCGCTTTCGGTCAGTTCGGCGACCACGATTTGTCCGGTGAGTGGCTCCACCGATGACCGCTGGATCGCCCAGACCTTAGCGCGTTCCTGTTTCTTGAAGCCGATCAGGTACGTCTTGCTGTCCGCACTCGCCGCCGCATGCGCGGGAACGAGCTGCAAAAGCAGGAGCGACACCAGGAGGAACGCTTGGAACATACTGAATAAACGGAGGAAGGCCTGGTTCATTCACGTGACTCCTTATCTGGATTGATTTGTTGGTTGCGGCTGTGTCATTTGCCCAATGAAAATGGTACCTCTCCCTCCTGTCAACAGTTTGCAAAGGTATGAAATTCACAGCAAAAATAGTAAAATATTCCTGTTGCATTCAGGCGAATTATATTAAATTTCAAAACATGGTTCAACAGGAATTTACTTGAAATTTGCATTTTCGACACCATTGGCAATTTTTCAACATTTGCGGTAAAGTCAAATGAACAGGATTTTCTCTGAAAATGTCGATTTGCACCTACTGCCGGCTTGGCTGGCAAAAGACTGACTCGAAAAAGGACGTGCTTCTACTGTGAACAATTGGTTTGCCATCATCCTGGTCCTAGCAATCACCTGTAGCCTCGTACTCGGGGTGACCTCCGAGACGCTTGCCTTGCTGCCTTATATCAATCAGAGCTTTCTGCTCGGGCTGATTTTGCTGATGGTCGGCTGTGCTGCCGTCGTTACCCGTTCCGGCTTCTTCACCGTTTTCATGCGTGGCTTCAAGCAGCTCAAAGGCTTCTTTTTCCGCAAGCCGCGCATGATGGAGAGCGATCTCGTGCAAGGAGACGATCCCGTTTTTGCGCAAAAAAAACAATCCGTCATCAAGGTGGCGACTTCCCTCTTTCTCGCCTCCGGGACCGGATTGATTGTGTTTTCGCTGGTGCTTACTTGTTTCTACTATTTATAAGCAACGATTTGCCGATGGCCAGGAATACATCGGATTCATAGATCGTCGGCAACTGCTCTTGCGGCGAAATACTGTCAAAGCGTTCGCCTGCCGGCTTCAGCCAAGGAAAGCCCTCTGCTTCCTTCGCTTTGTAAAGCTGCTCGGGTGAATTGGGAATCAAGATGTGCTTGTCGCCTTCTTCCTCATAACTGCTATTCAAAAAGAGCAGGTACTCCCCTTGCTCCAGCTGTTGATACTCGGGGGCGACGAGACTGGCCATCTCGTGGATATCCCCTGGGGCGTACCCAATGATCCGGTAAACCTCAACCGTATCCCCAGCCTTGATATTTTGCTCGGTCTGGTTGCCGTACAGCTTTTCTACCTCGACGTCGTACACATGAAAAACGAGCTCGGCCAATTGCTCTTGTCTCGGTTCCTTGGAAATCTTTCCTTTGAGGATTACATTGGAAAAATCGACCAATTCACTGGTGGAGTTGTACACTTTTGACAATGAATAACCGGAAGAATCCGCCAAAGATGCTTCCTGCCTTTTTATAAAAGCGAGTGTCAAGCCGAGCCCAACAGCCAGTAATACTAGAATGGCAGTCATCGTTCTCTTTTTCACCGTCGCACGCCCTTTCCGAACAACCTCTCCCCACAATCTCGCAAACGCTTCATCCAAACCTCAACTCCTAATATATGTAAAAACACAACTGCTTGTAAATGACGAGACATCGCGGAAGGAAGGCTTGGACATTCACGGATTGCAAGGGATTGACCAAGGGATTAGGCAAAGGATCGCGCCAGAACCGGGCAGACTCGAACATCGCTCCTTTATCTATCACCTGCCGCCACCGCCATCTAACGCAAAAAGACGCCTGGAAAAAGGCGTCTTTTGTTTCCGTACCTATGCTTCTAGCAAATGACAGGCGACCCAGTGTCCTCGCTCTGCCTCCAGCCACTTCGGCTCTTCTTCGGCGCAGCGCGCGGTGGCGAGCGGGCAGCGCGTCCGGAAGCCGCAGCCGCTTGGCTTGTTCGCCGGGCTTGGCAAATCGCCCTGAAGCACGATTCGCTCGCGCTTGACAGTCGGGTCGGGAACAGGCACAGACGAGAGCAGTGCCTGCGTATACGGATGCAACGGACGGGCGTACAAATCATTGCTGGCAGCCAGCTCGACCATTTTGCCCAAGTACATCACGCCGATGCGATTGGAAATGTGTTTGACCATGGACAAGTCGTGGGCAATGAACAAATACGTAAGACCGCGATCGTGCTGCAAATCTTCCAGCAGGTTGACGACCTGCGCCTGAATCGAGACGTCCAGGGCGGAAATCGGCTCGTCGGCAATGATGAATTGCGGTTCGACAGCGAGGGCGCGGGCGATGCCGATCCGCTGCCGCTGGCCTCCGCTGAACTCGTGCGGGAAACGCTGGGCGTGGTCTTTATGCAGACCGACCAGTTGCAACAGCTCGGCGACCCGCTCCCGGCGCGATCCTCTGCTGAGTCCGTGAATGTCCAAGCCTTCCGCGATGATGTCCTCTACCGTCATGCGCGGATTGAGGCTGGCCTGCGGGTCCTGGAAAATCATCTGGACATCCCGATTGAACTGGCCCACTTCTTTTCCGCGCAACTGGTGGACGTTCTTCCCTTTGAACAGCACCTCGCCAGCCGTATTCTCATACAGCCGGATAATCGTGCGGCCCAGCGTGGATTTGCCGCAGCCGCTCTCGCCTACCAGTCCGAGCGTCTCGCCTTTTTGAATCGTAAAAGTCACCCCGTCCACGGCTTTCAGATCAAAACCGGGACCCATGGAGAAATGCTTTTTCAAATCGCGTACATCAACCAACGCTTCTGTCATACTCCCTGCCTCCCTGCTGCAACCAATGCATCGATGCGCGGCGCTCTTGGATCGTGCAGCCAGCAAGCCGCCTCGTGGCCCGCTCCGAAGTCGTTTTTGGCTGGCATTTGCTGATCGCATATTTCCATGGCAAAATCACAACGCGCCGCAAACGGGCAGCCTTTTGGCGGTTGGAACAAGTCCGGCGGCGTGCCGTCGATCGGTACGAGCCGCTGTTTCTCGCCCTCATCGAGACGAGGCAGCGAGCGCATCAATCCCCATGTGTACGGATGGCGCGGGTTGGCAAACACATCCTCGACCGTTCCTGTCTCGACAACCATGCCTGCATACATGACGACCATCCGATGGGCGATTTCCGCCACGACACCGAGGTCATGCGTAATGATGACGACGGACAGCTCCTGCTCTGCTTGCAGCCGCTTCAGCAAATCGAGAATTTGCGCCTGAATCGTTACATCCAGCGCTGTCGTCGGCTCATCGGCGATCACGAGCCGCGGCTGGCAGGCAAGGGCAATCGCGATGACGACGCGCTGGCGCATCCCGCCGCTGAACTGGTGGGGGTATTGATCGATCCGCTTTTCCGGGTCTGGTATGCCGACCAGCCGGAGCATCTCGATGGCACGCTGGCGCGCCTCTTCACGCGTCACTTTTTGACTGCGCACAAATCCTTCTACGATTTGCGTTCCGACCTTCATCGTCGGGTTGAGCGCGGTCATCGGGTCCTGGAACACCATCCCGATCTGCGTTCCGCGAATGCCGAGCAGCTCCTTTTTGGAAAGCCCGCTGATGTCCTGCCCGTCAAACACGATCTTTCCCCCGACGATTTTGCCAGGCGGGTTGGGGATCAGCCCCATGATCGCCTGCGCGGTGACGCTTTTGCCGCAGCCGCTCTCCCCTACGATCGCGACCGTCTCGCCCTTGTCCACGTGAAAGGAGACGCCGCGCACCGCTTGCACTTCGCCACCGTAGGTCTTGAAGTTGACACGCAGCTCGTCGATTGCTAACAAATGCTGATTTTTCGTCATTTTCTCCCTCTCCCCCATCAGTCGCGCAGGCGCGGGTCAAGCGCATCCTGCAAACCGTCTCCAAATACGTTAAAAGCGAACATCGTCAGCGAGATCATGAGCGCCGGGAAAAACAGCCGCCACCAGTCTCCGGTCAAAATAACGCCAAGAGCGTCGTTCGTCATCGTTCCCCAGCTCGCCACAGGCGCTTGCACGCCGAGTCCGAGAAAGCTCAGGAACGACTCGGCAAAAATCGCGGACGGAATCGTAAACGTCAAATTGACAATAATGACGCCGAATGTATTCGGGATCAGATGTTTGAGCAAAATCCGGTTGAATTTGGCTCCCAGCACTTGCGCAGCCAAAATGAACTCCTGGTTTTTCAACTGCAAAATTTGTCCGCGCACCAGCCGCGCCATGCCGACCCAGCCCGTAGCGGACAGCGCAATAATAATCGTCAATATGCCCGGCTCCATGACGACCATCAGCAAGATCACGACCAGCAAGTACGGCAAGCCGTACAACACTTCAATCACGCGCATGATAATCGTATCGATCCGATCCCCCCGCTTGCCGCGCCCTGCCATGTAGCCAGCGATGCCGCCGACAGTTACGCCGATCACCAGGTCGATGAGCGCCGCCACCACCCCGATGGTCAACGAAATTCTCGCGCCGTACCACGTTCTGGCAAACATGTCCCGGCCAAGCTCGTCAGTTCCAAACCAGTGCTCGGACGACACTTCCTGATTTTTCGTCAACAGGCTCTGATCCGAGTAACTGTAAGGCACGAGGTTCGGTCCGATAATCGCCATCGCGACCAGTGCCGTGATGATGAACAAACCGAGCATCGCCAGCTTGTTTTTTGCCAACTTGCGAATCACTTGCTGTCCATTGCTCAGGCTCGGCCGGGAAATGACGTTGGCCTGCCCTTTTTTGGACAGCGGCTGAAATAACGGGTCTACTCTATGTTCCATCGCCACAGGCTATCTCTCCTTGTTGGTCAGCTTGATTCTCGGGTCGATCAGCGTATACGCGATATCGATCAGGAAAATGGTCACGATCAAAATGGCGCTGTAAAAAATCGTCGTACCCAAAATAACGGGATAATCACGGTTGAAAATACCGTCCACGAAGTATTTGCCGATGCCGGGAATCGCGAAAATTTTCTCGACGACAAACGTTCCCGTGATCAGCGAGGCGATCAGTGGACCGAGAAACGTCACGACAGGCAAAATCGCGTTGCGAATGCCGTGGCGCAACACGACCAAAAACATCGGAATGCCTTTTGCCTCGGCCGTGCGAATGTAGTTTTGATTCATCACTTCAATCATGCTGGCCCGCATATACCGCGTGATGATGGCGACCGGACCGAAGGCGAGAGCGAGTGACGGCAGCACTGTGTGCATCCATGTACCCCACGTCGCCACCGGAAAAATCGACACCTTGATCGCAAAAAAGTTGATCAGCAACGGAGCCATAATGAAGCTCGGAATCGCTACCCCGAGAACGGCCAGCGCCATCGCGACATAGTCCAGCCATTTATTGCGGTTGAGCGCTGCCACGATACCAAAGGTGATCCCAAACACCAGGGCGATCGCAATTGCTTGCGCCCCCAGCCAGGCGGACGCGCCGAAGCCGTCGGAAATCATGTCGTTGACGCCGCGCGAGTCTGATTTGATGGACGGGCCGAGGTCGAGCAGCAACAAATTTTTCAAGTAGAGCACGTACTGGACGGGCAGCGGTTGATCGAGGTTGTACTTGGCCCGCAAGTTGTTCAAAATTTGCTCCGGCAGCTGATCCGACTCGGAGGCGAACGGATTTCCCGGAATGGCATGCATCAAGGAAAAAGTCAGCGTCACGATGATCCACAGCGTGACGATCATCATCAAAACGCGTTTCACCAGGTAGTTTGACATGAAGTTCCTCCTCGTTTATTTGGCCAGCTCGTAGATGGCGTGGGCGTAAATCGCCATCGCCCGCAGCAGGTCGTCGATTTCCACATATTCGTCCACCAGGTGCGCCGTCGATTCCTTGCCTGGAAAAAGCGGCCCGTAAGCGACTCCGTACGGCATGATTTTGGCGTAGGTCGCACCGCCGGATGACAGCAGGGCAGTCGGCTCGCCCGTATGCTCCTCGTACACCTTGGACAACGTCTGAATGACAGGATGATCGGCCGGAACGTAATGCGACTTCGACGTGCGCAGACTGGCGATTGTCCAGCCCAGCTCCGCCACGCGCGCCCTCAGCTTTTCCACGTACTCCTCACAGGAAATCGTCGCAGGATAGCGGATGTTCAGCCGAACGCTTCCCCCGTCCGTTTCGCTGTAGCGCAAAATTCCCGCATTGACAGTCAGCTTGCCGGATACTTCGTCCTCGCAAGCCAGATGAAGCTCGTGCCCGTAATAATCTTCGTGAACAATATCTGACAAGAGCGAAAGAAACGAAGATGCGGAACCTTCAAACGATTGCTCCCGCAAAAAACAGGCAAGCATCGTTCCCGCATTCACGCCCTCGTGTGGAGCCATTCCGTGTGCGGGCTTGCCCGCCAGGGTGAATGCCAGCTTGTCTGAATCGACTTGCTCGATCCGCCCGCTCGTTCCCATTGCCTGCAAAAAGGCATCCCACTCGGCAGCGAGCTGCGCGAAGTCGAACTTCGCTTTCGCTTGTGCGCCCAGCTCGACAACCGCTTCCGCCTTGTCCGGCACACTGTTGCCCTGATCGCCGGAAACAAAGGAAAGCAACGTCCAGCCCCGGTCCGCATCCGCACTCCGCTGTGTCGGAGCGATCGTCAGCGTCGGGTTGATCTGGCCTTTTTCCGCATGAATCATCGGAAAAGCCGAATCTGGCGAAAAGCCGACAGGCGGCACCCGGTCATGCTCGGCAAAATGCTTCATGCACAGCCAGCCGCTTTCTTCATCAGTTCCGATGATCAAACGCACCTTTTTGGAGAGAGCAAGCCCGGAGTCTCTCACCAGCCTGAGCGCATAGTAAGCAGCAAGAGCCGGTCCCTTGTCGTCGAGCGCTCCTCTGGCATACATGCGCCCATCGCGAATCGTCGGCTCAAAAGGAGGCGTCGTCCAGCCTTCTCCGACCGTCACGACGTCGATGTGGACGAGCACCCCGATCTCTTCTTCGCCGTCGCCATACTCAATCGTTCCTGCGTAGCCGTCGAGGTTTTTCGTCGCAAACCCGTCCTGCTGTCCGCGCTCAAGCATCGCTTCCAGTGCGGCCGCGACACCTTGTCCGAACGGCTTGCCCTCTGTCGCAGTCGTCATGTCCTCGATACTGTTAATGGAAAGAAACGCCACCAGCTCGTCCACGAACGCTTCTTTTTGCAGGAGAGCTTGCTTCTTCCAATATTCGCTCATCTGTGTCCACCTGCTTTCCTCTGCGCAAGGAATCTCAGAAACGCTTCTCCCTTCGCAGAAATATGACTTCCTTGTCTGCCTTTTCCCACATGGATCAGTTCATCTTGCTGCATCAGTTTCAAACGGTAACGCAACTGCTGCGACGAAATCGCCACGTCGCGCTCGCCAAGCTGTTCCATCAAGGAGTAGCGACCGCCGCTCCCGGCTCCAAGCTCCTGCAAAATCGCGAAAACCTCCTCCAAAAAGCCTCGCTTGACGTATTCGCTTGCGATCGACTCAAACCGTTCTTCCTGCCCGTCTGATACAAGCGGCATTTCCGGTGCCTCGTTCCAAAACGGCAACTGATACACGTACGCCTCTTCCTCTGCAACGTGCGCCAAATACTCGATGACGTTTTCCAGCTCGCGGATATTCCCCGGCCAATCGTAGTTCATCAGCGCCTTCATCGCCTCGCTGGTCAAGGTAAAAGGCGGACGCCGCAAATCGAGCGAGTATTTTTTCACGAATTGCTGCGCGAGCCACGGGATGTCCTCCCGGCGTTTGCGAAGTGGCGGCAGGTGAATCGGCAAGATGTTCAGCCGATAGTACAGATCAGCGCGAAAAGAGCCTTCTGTCACCATCTTTTGCAAATCCTGATTGGTGGCAGCGACCACGCGGATGTCCGTCGGAATGACCTTGTTGCCCCCCACCCGCATGATTTGCCGCTCCTGCAACACCCGGAGCAGCCGATTTTGAATCGCGCCACTGGCGTCGCCAATCTCGTCGAGAAAAATCGTTCCTTTGTGGGCAAGCTCGAACCAGCCGATGTGGCCGCCTTTTCGCGCCCCTGTAAACGCCCCTTCCTCGTAACCAAAAAGCTCGCTCTCCAACAGCGATTCGGAGATAGCCGCGAAGTTGACGCCGACAAACGGCTCTCGCCTGCGCGGAGAGGCATTGTGGATAGCCTGGGCGAGCAATTCCTTCCCTGTTCCTGTCTCGCCTAACAAAAGCACCGTCGAATTGCTTCTGGCCATTTTCTTGGCAATCTGGATCACTTTTTGCACAGAAGGACTTTCTCCGTAGATATCATCAAAATGGTATTTGGCAACCAGCCCCTTGCTGTACAGGCGCATGCGGTAGTCGTGCTCCAGCTTTTCGATCTCCGCCGCCTTGCGGAACAACAGCAAGCTTCCGAGAAAGCTGCCCTCCATGACAATGTGCATCTTGCGGAAAAAGTAGGTTTTGTTCGCCCAATCTACCAAAACGTCCTCATTCTCTTCACACTGCCGGATCAACTCGTAAAAGTCCGGCGGAAGACAGTCGGCTGCACGCTCTCCGACCACTTGCCTGCCCTCCAGATGCAACGATTCGATTGCCTTTTGATTGACGAAGCGAATCCATTCCTTCTCATCAAACGCAATGATCGCATCCTCGATCCGGTTGACGATGGCTTCCAAGTATTTGCTCAAAAGGTGCGCGTGCTGAATCTCGTTGTTCAGCTCTTTCGTGACGTAAATCAACGATTGCATCGCTCTCGCCGTCACCTTTTGGAAATTTCCACTGCCAAAATGCGAGTAGATCGCCATCCAGGTCGATAAATCAATGACGCGGTAACCGATGTCGACTACTTTGCGAATGCCGGGCGGAACATGTTCAGGCTCGCCAGGCGTAACTGCAATTTCAATATCGGACGGATAGTCCGCTCCGGGATAGTACGGATACAACTCAAAATCCATGCCGGACGCCCGCAGCAAATCAACGTTTTCCTCTGCGGTTTCTTTGGTATCGCTTACCAAAAGCACTTTGACGCCTTTCGGAATCTCCAGCATGCCGCGCAAATTGTGATACGGCAGCATCCGCTTGGCAACGAGAATGCTCGCATCGCCAGGCAAATACGGCTCGACAAGCGAGACGATGCTTTTCGTGGACAAAACCACCAGCGCCCCCGGCGTAATCGGTCGAAACGGAAGCTGGTCCACTCGGATCGCTTCCACGTGAATGTCTTCAGATATCCCCAGTTCGTGGCATTGACTGACCACGGATTGCAAAAATTCGTCCATTCTCGCGATGAACGTAATTGTTTTTTTCGGCATGGACACTCGCTCCAGATGTAGTGTGAAGACAAGAGCACAAAGCTGCCCTTGCGCTCTTGTCTTCGTCTATTCTACTATTTCTTCCCGATCTCTACCCATTTGTAGTCGAGAGTTCCGACCGGATGGCGAATGATGCCCTTGATGTTTGGCTGATCCATGAACACTTTGGTGCTGAAGTAGATCGGCACCAGCGGCATGTCTTCCATAAAGATTTTTTCTGCATCGTGCATCAGCTTGAAGCGCTCGGTTTCGTTTGCGGTGTTGCGAATTTTTTCAACCAGCGCGTCGTACTCTTTGTTGCTGTAATTGATGCGGTTGCCCGGGTGATCGGTGACAAACAGCTCCAGATAGTTGACCGGATCGCCGTAGTCAGCAGGGATGGTGGAACGGGAGAATTGCAGCTTGCGGCCGCGCTGTTCTTCCAGGAACACTTTCCATTCCTTGTTCTCCAGCTTCACGTCTACCCCGAGGTTTTTCTTGTACATCTCTTGCAAAACTTGCGCGATCGCTTTGTGGGCGTCACTTGTGTTGTACGTCATGGTTACAGGCGGCAAGGTTGTCCAGCCTTCCTCTTCCATTCCTTTTTTCAGCAAAGCTTTTGCCTGCTCGATGTCGTTGTCTTTGATGAAGTCTCCGCCCTTCTCGCGGAAGTCGCCGCCTTCCGGTTCCGGGAAGCCGAATGGCACGTGCGCCAGTGCAGGAGCCTGCTTGCCTTGTACCACGTTGTCGATCAGCGTTTGGCGGTCGATCGCCAGCGCAAACGCTTTGCGGATGTTGGCGTTCGTAAACGGAGGCATCTGCGTGTTCATCCGGTAGTAGTAAATCGCCGCTTCGGATTCTACTTTGGCCTCTCCGGAATCGATCAGCTTTTTCTTCAAGTCGTTCGGTACGGTCTGGATCATGTCCAGTTGTGCGGTGGAGTACATTTGATACTGTGTATTTTCGTCGTTGACCATCACCCAGTCGATTCCGGCAAATTTGACGGAGTCCCGATCCCAGTAGCCGTCGTTTTTCACGAGTTTGACAGATTGGTCATGCACCCAGTCTTCCATTTTGAAAGGACCGTTTGTGACGATGCTCGACGCATTTTCTGCCCACTTCGGATTGCTTTCCACCACTTTTTTATTCACCGGGAAGAAAGTAGGCTGCGTGATGATGTGCAGGAAAAAGCCTGCTGGCGCCTTGAGATGTACTTCCAGCGTCTTTTCATCGACCGCTTTTACCTTCACGCCGTCTGCGGTGCCGGTTCCTTTGTTGAACTCCTCTGCTCCCTCGATGTAGTAGGCGAGGAAAGCGGACGGGAACGCGTTGTTCGGATCGACGATGCGCTTGAAAGCAAATTCAAAGTCTTGCGCCGTTACCGGATCGCCATTGGACCACTTGCTGTCGCGCAGCGTAAAGGTGTACGTTTTTCCATCCTCGCTCACCGACCATTTTTCCGCCATGGCAGGCTGCGGCTTGTGGTCTTTGTCGAGACGGGCCAAACCTTCCATCGTCGCATTCAGCACCTCATTGGACGTGCTGTCAAAGCCTTTTGGCGGATCGAGGGACGGTGGCTCGGTCTTCAGGTTGAGCTTCAGTCTTGCTGCCGGATCTGCTTGTCCACCAGAGTCGCCTGCTGGCTGTCCGGCTGGTGTTCCCTCGCCTTGCTTCGTCGGAGCAGCCGACTGGCTACATCCTGTCACGGCCAAAACCGCGACCAGGGCGGCAGTGCTGAGCAGCTTCCATCCTTTGTGCAACTTCATTTTTTTGTGACCCCCTTCTTCTTTTGAAAAAATCTTTATAGATAAACGGCAACGAAAGGTAGCTGCCGCTTATACCCCCAGTGACACGCTCGTTTGCGTCAGCAAAAACGGCGTTTCGATCCGGCCTACGACGCTATTGCTCATGTTGGTGATCGGCGGATTCGTGTATTGTGCCAACACTTCCAGCGGGCCGTCTGTACCGATCCCGAGTTGGCGCAGCACCTCGTTTACGACCGGATTGATGGCGCGTGGCCCGCCGTCCTCGATCTTCACTGCGATACCCAGCCCTGTTTTTCTGTCACCCAGACAGTAGACAGACTCAGCGCCCGCCTTGCCCACGATGCGCCCGGCAAAAGCATTCATCAGATCGGTGCAGTAGCGATTTTCGCCCCCGACCATTTCCGGATGAGCCGTCATCGCTTCTGTAATTCTCTCTACCGCTTTGCGGCGCTCCGGCTTCGCGATCACTTCCGGGCGAACGAGCTTGGCAAAAGCCCAGGCGAAGTTCGCGAGCGGCAGTTGATGAACAGGCACTCCGCAACCGTCTGTTCCCAGGTTGATCTTCTCTTTTGGATAGCCTGTAATGTCTTCCACGACATCGAGAATCCGCTGCTGCACCGGATGCTCTGGCAGGTGATAGGTGGCGACCTCTTCTCCCATGTACGTCGCGGTTGCAATCATGCCCGAATGCTTACCGGAGCAGTTGGAAAATACGGGTGTAAGCGGTTTCCCCTGACGGATCAGCTCTTTGTAGCTCTCCTCGTGACGCGGCACGTGCGTCCCGCATTGCAAGGTCGCTTCCGGTTGACCCGCACGTTCCAGCATCGAAAGCGCGCGCGTGCGATGGCGCGGCTCCCCGCTATGGGAGGCGCAGCAAAGCGACAGATCGGCAGGCTCAAATCCGTAATGATCAGCGGCGCCTGTCTCCACGACCGGAATCGCTTGCAACGGCTTCATGCTTGAACGGGCATAGGTCATTCGGTGTGGATCTCCGAATGCATACAGCAAAGTTCCGGAAGCATCCACAACGGCGATGTGACCAAGGTGCGAGCTTTCCACCTGTTCCCCCCGGTATACGTTGGCAACTACATTCATAGCAAAGTCTCCTTTTGACGCGATAGTTGAAATGTTTGTACTTTTCTTAATAGCAAGTTACGTGCCAACCACTGGCAATACAGGGTTAAAACCGAATTTTCTGCAAGTTTATCGCTGTAGCGAGTGGAAAAGCGGGGAGCAGCAGAGGGTAACTGGTTGTTACACAAGGTTTAATAGGTTGTTTTTAATCATAAATAGGTTAACTCGTTTTTGCCCAAACAAAAAAACACCCCTTTTCTTTTGCGCTTCCAGAAATAGGGTGTCACTAATGATTTTCTCGCTGCTGTTTCGCTACTCTTTTGCCACGCGCTGCATATCGGCTTCCACCATCATATGAATCAGCTCGACCAGCTTTGTTTTCGGCGTCCAGCCCAGCTCCCGCTTCGCCTTTTCCGGATTTCCCAGCAAGACGTCCACTTCTGCGGGGCGGTACAGCTTCGGATCAATCAGCAAGTAATCCTGATAATTCAAGCCGACGTAGTCAAAGGCGATTTTGCACATGTCCTCGACGGTTGACGTTTTTCCGGTCGCAATGACAAAGTCATCCGGCTTCTCCTGCTGGAGCATGAGCCACATCGCCTCCACGAAGTCGCCTGCGAAGCCCCAGTCCCGTTTGGCCGCTATATTGCCGAGCCGCAGCTCTTTTTGTTTGTTCGCGGCGATTCTCGCCACAGCGTCGGTTACTTTTCGGGTGACAAATTCAAGCCCGCGCAACGGCGATTCATGGTTGAACAAAATGCCGTTGCAGCTGTACATCTGGAAGCTTTCCCGGTAGTTTTTCGTCATCCAGTAGCCGAACAGCTTGGATACCGCATACGGACTGCGCGGATAAAACGGGGTTTGCTCCGATTGCTGCGGCTCCTGGATCAGTCCGTACAGCTCGCTTGAGGAAGCTTGATACATTTTGATCGCGGGATTCGTCTCGCGAATGGCCTCCAGCACATGCAAAACACCCATCCCGGTCGATTGCGCCGTCAAGACGGGCTGCTCCCACGATGAGCCGACAAAGCTTTGCGCCGCCAAATGATACAGCTCATCCGGCTTCACGCTTTTGAGCGCCCTGGTCAAAGACGACAAATCCAAAATATCGCCGTCCTTGTACTCGATTTCATCAGCAATGCCCAAATACTCCAGCCGCCAGCGATCCACGGTGCTGCGGCGCGGCACAAGTCCTGCCACGCGATAGCCTTTGTCCAGCAAAAACTTCGCCAAATACGCACCGTCCTGCCCGGTTATTCCTGTAAGGAAAGCTGTTTTCATGCGTCACCTCTCCCCTGGCCTGATCCAATCCCAATCGTTAAAAGCATATGCCACCCTGCGCGCATTCGTTCAAAAACAGGGCTGGACGCTTGCAGCAACTTCGTTTTTCGCGCGTGCCTCCGCCCTGTCTCTTGCGAATGATCTTTTGCTCCTCCCTCACTTCCCGCCCTTTTCCTTAATACGCTAGGAAGGAGGCAGGACTTTTTTGACGGGAAGTGAGGTTTGGCATGCAGATGGATTGGCACAAGCATTATACGCGCTGGAAGCAATACACAGACCTGGACCCGCAGCTTCAGCGCCACCTGGAGCAACTGGAAGGCGACGAGCAAAAACTGGAAGACTGCTTTTACAAGCCGATTGCCTTCGGTACAGGTGGCATGCGCGGGGTCATGGAGCCGGGGATCAACCGGATTAACCTTTATACGATTCGCAAAGTTGCCGCAGGGCTGGCCCTGCATTTGCTGGAGCAACATTCGGATGCGGCCCAGCTTGCGGTCGTCATCGCCTACGACTCGCGCAACGATTCGTACACCTTTGCACTGGAAACGGCAAAAGTTCTCGGTTATTACGGCGTTTCCGCATGTTTGTTCGAGAATTTGTGTCCGACGCCGCTCTTGTCTTTTGCCGTTCGGCATCTGGGAGCTGCCGCAGGCGTCGTCATCACGGCGAGCCACAACCCGCCGGAGTACAACGGCTTCAAAATATACGGGTCAGACGGAGGACAAATTCCGCCGCAAGCCGCCGACCGGATTTTTGCCCAGATGGAACAAGCCGGGGATGAGCTGCAAATCGGAACGCGTGAAGTGAATGAGCTGTTGGACAGCGGTCTGTTGCGAATGTTGGGCGACGAAGTATTTACCGCTTATATGGCCTGCCAAAAACAGCTTCGCTCCCCTGCCGCTTCCGCCATCGTCGCTGCCCACCAGCCGCGCATCGTCTTTTCTCCGCTGCACGGCACGACGCTTGTACCGATTGCGCAAGGACTGCAATCGCTAGGCTTTGAGCAGGTAAAGGTCGTTCAGGAGCAGGCGGAACCAGATCCTTTGTTTTCTACCGTCTCCACCCCCAATCCGGAAGAGCCGGAAAGCTTTCGATTTGCCTTGAAGCACGCTCGCAAAAAAGGCGCCGACTTGATCATCTGTACAGACCCGGATGGAGACAGGCTCGGGGTAGCCATCAGGACGGGCCCTAACCAGCATGTCATCTTGAACGGAAATCAGGCGGGCGTCTTGCTTTTGGACTATATTTTGACGCAAGAAAAGCTTGCCGGAACGCTCCCGGCCCACGCTGCCGTCGTGAAAACGATCGTCACCTCGGAAATGGTTCGCGCGATCGCCGCTGACTACGGTGTGGCTACAATCGACACCTTGACCGGATTCAAGTACATCGGGGAAAAAATCGAGGAATTTGCGCAAAGCGGAGCGCATCACTTTTTGTTTGGACTGGAAGAAAGCTGCGGGTATTTGCGCGGTGATTTCGTCCGGGACAAAGACGCCGTCCAGGCCGCTTTTTTGCTGGCGGACGCCTGCGCGTTCCAGCTGTCGCAAGGCTCAAGCCTCCACCAGCGTTTGCAGGAGCTGTACACCAAGCACGGCACTTTCCGGGAAGAGCTGATCTCGATTACGTATCCGGGAAAAGACGGCATGCAAACCATGACAGCGATCCTCGCTGCCTTGCGCGACAGGCCGCTGACAACTGTCGCGGGCGATGCGGTGACCTCCATCGAGGATTACTTGACTGGCGAACGTCGGCTGCAAGCGACAAACGAGTCACAGCCTTTGGCGCTGCCAGCAAGCGATGTCTTGAAGTTCATCATGGGCGACCATGCCTGGTTTTGCATCCGTCCATCCGGTACGGAACCGAAGATGAAGCTGTATTTTGGGGTCAAGGACGTCTCAGAAAGTGCAGCCTTGACTGCCCTTGCCAACATGAAAAAAGCGGTGCTCGACTATTTGCAGCAGCTGTTGCCCGCCTAGATTTCCAGGTAGGGGCCATTTCCACGCGGGTGGCCCCCGCCATCAGGGCCGTAGCTTGGCGGATGGTACGCCTCTTGTGGAGTTCGCTCCGCAAAGCGTGCCAGACCCAACAGCTCCCGGCGGACAAAGAAGGCGTTGACTCCACATGAATCGGTGCCGATCAGCGCATAGCCGAGCTTTTTCCCAAGTTCGGCAAGCGATGTCAGGCTCGCTCCGAAATAGGTTGTTCCGTTCCATGTAAAGGAAGGATCGTACGCTACGACCATCTTTTGCGGCGGCGGAAAAGAAGCGTTGTATTCGATGATCACCACTCGCGGCTTGTAGGCAGCCAGCGCTTGCCAGACCCAATAGTCGATCCCGTCCAGATCGATCGAGAGCAAATCAAACTGTGCCGGAACGCGAAATTGGGCAAACAACGAGGCGATATTTTCTCTGGTAATGAACGCCTGATGGGTGGCAACCTGAGGGAGCGCGGCATAGGTCTGCTGCAAATAGATGTATTTGAGCGGGTGTCCCTCGATCAACACTCCCGACCATTGGTGCGCGTACGCCAGGTTTCGAGACAGGCACTCCACGCCTCCCTCGACTCCAAATTCAACAAAAAATCGATTCGTTGTCCCGATCCGCGCAAACAACTCCTCGATCATGCCATCTTCACCATTTTGCGAGAAAACACGCTTTTCATAGAGATTGATGGAGTCCATTCGGTTCATCGCCCCTCCTTCTTTCGTTCTCTTTTCTCCATCGTATTTGCCGTGTGCGCGAAAGGCGTAGTCATCTGCTCCCCCTTGGCGAGAAAAAGGCGTGCCGCACTTTCCCTGTACATAAAAAGACATTCGCCGTGCCAGTATCCGCATGTTCTTACTATATATAAAGCAACTGCTTTCTTTTTTTGGAAACGGTTTTGCCTGCTGCTGCAAAAAAACATCACGAGCAAGGGGGGAAGCCTCTTGAAAGTTTTGATTACAGGCATTACCGGGTTTGCCGGCAGCCATTTGGCAGAATATCTGCTCTCGCGCGGCGATGTCGAAATCTATGGAACTTACCGGGCTCGCAGCCGAATGGACCATATCGCCCACATCGCGGATCAGCTTCATCTCGTGGAATGCGAACTGCAAGACCCCGCAGCCGTCGCCCAAATGATTGCCCGAATCAAGCCGGCACATATTTACCATCTCGCTGCCCAAAGCTTTGTCCCCGCTTCGTGGACTTCGCCCGCCGACACGATGATGAACAATATCGTCAGCCAGCTGCACATTTTCGAAGCGGTCCGGGCAGCTGATATTCCGTGCAAAATACAGGTGGCATGCTCCAGCGAGGAATACGGCCTCGTCTACCCTGACGAACTGCCAGTGCGGGAGACAAACCCGCTGCGGCCGCAGAGTCCTTATGCCGTGAGCAAAATCGCCCAAGATTTTCTCGGCTACCAGTATTATCAAAGCTACGGACTTTCCATTGTTCGCACGCGTACTTTTAACCATACAGGGCCGCGGCGGGGAGAGCGCTTTGCCACCTCCAATTTCGCCAAACAAATTGCCCAAATCGAGCTTGGCTTGCAGCCGCCGCACGTCCATGTCGGAAACTTGCAAGCGCGACGTGACTTTACAGATGTGCGCGATGTCGTCAAAGCGTATTGGCTCGCGCTGGAACGGGGAGTGCCCGGGAGCGTCTACAACATCTCTTCGGGGAACACGCGAACGATCGAAGAAGTATTGCATACCCTCCTGTCCTTCACTTCCGCGCCTGTGCAGATTCTCGTCGATCCCAAGCGGCTGCGCCCCTCCGACGTAGAGGTACTGCTCGGCGACGCCAGCGCTTTTTGCACGCAAACGGGCTGGCAGCCGGAAATTCCTTTTCACCAGACGATGCACGACTTACTTCAATATTGGCGAGACACTTTGCAAGCACCAGCCGGGGAAAAGGAGGGCAGTTGATGGGATCGCAGAACTTGCCGCTAGTCAGTATCATTACGCCTTCCTTCAATCAGGCCGCCTTTATCAGGCAAACGATCGAGAGTGTGTGCAGCCAGGACTATCCGAACATCGAACACATCGTCGTCGACGGCGGTTCTACAGACGGGACTTTGGAGATTTTGCAGGAATACGCCCATGAAAAACAGCGCTTCCGCTTCGTTTCCGAGCCTGACCGGGGCCAGTCGCACGCCATCAACAAAGGCTTGGCACTGGCAAAAGGCCAGATCATCGGCTGGCTGAACTCGGATGACAAGTATTTGAATGGCGCTGTCGGCAAAGCCATCTCTGCGCTGCAAACCAACCCGCAATGGTCGATGGTGTACGGGAACGCCCTGCACATCAACGCCGAGGACAAGATTACCAGCGTCTACCCGACAAAACCGTTTTCCCGTCAGGCCCTGTTTCTGTTTTGCATCATTTGCCAACCGACTGCCTTCATCCGCAAAGAAGTCTTTCAAGCTGTCGGCGGTGTGGACGAAAACTTGCACTATTGCATGGACTACGACTTGTGGATGCGCCTGTCCAAAACGCATCAGGTCGGCTACATTCACGATTTTCTCGCTGCCTCCCGCCTGCATGCAGCCTGCAAGTCCGTCGCGCTGGAGGTCGATCTCGGACTGCCGGAAATATTGCTGGCCAGCGTCCGGCACTTCGGCACCGTCGCCAATCACTGGCTGTATCATTTTCTTACGCACTATCCGAACAAAGGCGTGTTCTGGTATCTCGATCTGTTCAAAAGTCATCGGGTCTTCGGAAATACTCCCCTGCTCGTGGACAGCAATCGCCATGCTTCCTTCTGGGTCCCGCCGCGCTACCGGATGCATCTGTACGTCGATCCGGCCCAGCCGATGCATGCTCTGGTCATCAAAGGCATCAATACGTTATTCAACCAGCCTGTTCACGTCCACGTCATGGTCGATCAAGTGCCGACCGCTCATCACGTCATTCCGGCCGGTCACTTTGAAACGAGCATCGTATTCCCAGTTACTACGCCAAATGCCGTCGTCGAGCTGGTGTGCAGCAGGCAGCAAATTTTGCCGGAAACAGAAATGGCGGCAAGCATCGGCACGGTCAGCCTCCAGGTGCAAAACGCGATGCCGCTCTCTGCCCAGGAATACCAGTTTTACTTGGAATACAAAAAAAATCCTCGGGATGTCGCCAACTGGTTGTTGAAAAACAGGCAGCCAGTCCCTTCGCTGTGACCACATTCGCGTAAAGGAAGGTGTTGCTTTCATGAATCTGTCGGACAAACGAATCGTCGTTACCGGCGGAGCAGGTTTCCTGGGAAAGCATGTGCTCAGCCAGCTGCAAGCCCAGCAATGCCAGCATGTGTTCGTCCCGAGAAGCCGCGACTTTGATCTGCGCAAAGAAAACGACATCGTCTTGATGCTGCATACTTACGCACCGGACATCATTATCCACCTCGCCGCCGTCGTAGGGGGCATCGGCGCCAACCAGAAAAATCCCGGCAAATTTTTTTACGACAACCTGATCATGGGCACACAGTTGATCGAGCAAGCGAGACTGTTTGGCGTGAAAAAGTTTGTCGCCATCGGAACGATTTGCTCTTATCCCAAGTTCGCACCCGTCCCTTTTCTGGAAGAAGACCTGTGGAACGGCTACCCGGAAGAGACGAACGCTCCGTACGGTTTGGCGAAAAAAATGATGCTGGTGCAGTCTCAGGCGTATCGTGAGCAGTACGGCTTCAATTCGATTTTCTTGCTGCCCGTCAACCTGTACGGCCCTCACGACAACTTCGATCTCGAATCTTCCCACGTCATCCCGGCGATCATCCGCAAATGCCTGGAGGCCAAAGCCGCCAAACAGGACGAGATCGTTCTCTGGGGCACCGGGAACGTCACCCGCGAATTTATTTATGTACAGGACGCTGCCCGCGCCATTGTGCTGGCGACCGAGAAATACGATTCCTCCGATCCGGTCAATATCGGCTCCGGTGAAGAAATGACCATTGCCGAGCTGGCCAGTACGATTCAAAAGCTGTGCGGGTACGAAGGACGGATTGTCTGGGATGCCAGCAAGCCTGACGGACAGCCGCGCCGCAAGCTGGCAACAGACAAAGCGAGGGACGCTTTTGGCTTTACGGCAACCACTCCGCTTCTCGCAGGCTTGCAGCAAACGATTGACTGGTATCGCCTACACAGACGCGATGACGAGGTGAAGGCTCCGTGAAAATCGGTGTAAATCTGCTCGCCTGTATCCCTGGAAAAATCGGCGGCATGGAACAGTACGTGCGGAATTTGCTGGCGTACTCGATTCAAAACAAGGACAACGACCAATGGTTCTTGTTTTTGACCAAGACGAATTACCACACCTTTCCCAACCATCCGAAAATCCAAAAAGTGATGATGCACGAGCACATAGACGCGCATAAGCAGTTCCACGCCTGGATTCGCGCGCTTGCGCTCGATCTGTGGTTCTGCCCGCTCCTGGTGCTGAATCCGATCGATGCTCCCATCCCGAGCGTGATCAACATCCCGGACATTCAGCATGAATTTTACCCGCAGTTTTTTGACGAGAACTCGCTGCAATGGCGCAAGGCGACCTACCAATCGTCCGCGCTGAAGACAAACGCCGTCTTGACGTTGTCCGAGTATTCCCGGGAGAGCATCATTACCAAGTTCGGGATTCCGAAGCATCGCGTACATGCGATCCATCTCGATTCTGCCCATGAATTTACGCTCCCGTACAACGAATCCGTCAATCAGCGGGTGCGGCAAAAATATCGGCTGCCCGCTCATTACGGCTATTATCCTGCGAATACGTGGTGGCACAAAAATCACGTTTCGCTCTTGCAGGCGCTCGCTTATTTGCGCGATGCACACCAGTTGAAAATTCATATGGTGTTCACCGGAGCCCCCCAGGAAGCACACAACCAGGTTCTGGCGACGATCCGTGAGCACCAGTTGTCCGATCAAATTACGTGGCTGGACTACATTCCGCAGGAAGAGATGCCGTATTTGTTTCGCAACGCCAACTTTCTCTGCTTCCCGTCCCTGTTCGAAGGCTTCGGGATTCCGCTGGTGGAAGCGATGCGAACCGAGCTGCCGATCATTTGCTCCAACAACGGCAGCATCCCGGAAATCGTCGGAGATGCTGCGCTTACTTTCGATCCGATTTCTCCGGAAGACATCGCCCGCAAAATAGTCGAGGTGCAAAACCAGTCTGTGCGCTCGGACCTCATCGCCAAAGGATTGCGGCAAGCGGCACAGTTTTCCTGGTCCAAATGCGCCAGGGAAACGCTCGCGATTCTGCATCAGGTCGCAGGAAAATAACCGAAAGAGGAAAGGAGCATGCTCATGTCACGCATGGACGAAATCAGGCGGGTTTGGCAACAGGAGTTGCGCATTCCGTTTCCGCTCACCGCTCAGGAAGCGTGGGATTTTTGGCTGCTGGAATCGCCGCCTTACGAGGTGAAAACGACGGCTGTCGCCCAATACGGAAAAAAGCACCAAATCAACACGCTGATTGAAACCGGCACGTATCGCGGTTACATGGTGGATGCCCAGAAGGCTGTTTTTCAACGAATTTATTCGATCGAGCTTGACCTTGCACTGTACACGGCAGCCAAAACGCATTTCGCCGCCGACGCCCATGTATCCATCTTGCACGGCGACAGCGGCACAGTGCTTCCCCAACTGCTCGCATCGATTGACGAACCTTGCCTGTTCTGGCTGGACGGACACTACATCCCGCTGTCAACCGAGTCTGCCAAAGGCAATCTCGATACGCCAATTTTGGCCGAACTGGCCGCCATCTTGTCCCATCCCGTGCCGAATCACGTCATCCTGATTGACGACGCCCGCTGCTTCATCGGCTCCAATCCGCTGTTAAAAGACTATCCGACCATCGCCGAGCTGAAACAGTACGTGGCTACCCTGCGGCCCGATCTGCACTTCGAAGTGAAGGACGACATCATCCGCATTCATCCGCCGATTGCCCACGATCCGAAAAAGACGGTCACCTTCCGTCTGCCTTTTGACGAAAAATCGTTTTTGGTCCACGGCAGCAGTTCAGACCAGAGCGTCCTGTACTACATCGAAATGGCAAACGGCCTCTACGAGGAGTACGTGCTTAACGTGCTGAAGCGGGTCGTGAAGCCAGATTCCATCTGTCTCGACATCGGGGCGAACCTCGGAACGATTTCGCTTGCGCTCAGTCATCTCGCACCGCAGGGCAAGGTGTACGCGTTTGAGCCATCTTCCGTCAACCTCGCCTTTTTGCATCAGACTTTGCAGGATAATGGGATCGGCAATGTAGAGCCTGTTCCGCTCGGCGTATTCGACCGCAACGGCATCATCGAGTTTTGCGAGGTCGATCGCGGCGGCGGCTGGTCGTTCATCGCCAGCGAAGCGACTTCTGCTGCTACCAACACGATTTCGTGCACGCGTCTGGACGACTGGGTCGCTGCTCATAACCTGTCCCGGATCGACTTGATCAAGCTCGACGTGGAAGGCTCGGAGATTCAGGTGCTGCAAGGCGGGCAGGAAACATTCAAAGCCTTCGATCCCGATCTGGTGATCGAATTTAATCCCGACAACCTGCGCGGCTATTTCGGCAAGGACCCCAACGAGCTGTTCCTGCGGCTGTTCGCGCTGTACAAAAAAATCTACTTGATTAAACGGGAAGGCGGGCTGCTCCCGATCCACTCCTATCCCCAACTGTTGGAGGCCATCAGGCCGTTTCACGGCGATTTGTTTTGCACGAACAAAACGGCTCTGCTGTAATCCACGCCAGCCTCGTCATCCGCAACAAAAAAATGCCCGGCTGCGCCGTCCCGAACGAAGGGAACGCAGCCGGGCTGTTTTGTTGTTCGTTCGCTGTTTTTTTGTTAATCCGCGGCTTCCTTTTGCAAGATCAGCTTCAATCCTTGCTCCAGGGAAACGCGCGCTTGCCAGCCGAGTGCGCCGAGTTTGCCCGTATCGGCTTGCGAGCACATCAGCTCCCCCTCTCGCTGGGCGAATGCTCCGAATTGCAGCACCGCCGTCGAGCGAGTCAGCGAATGAATTTTTTCGACCAATTCACGTACCGCCGTCGCTTTGCCCGTTCCCACCTGAAACTCGGCGTATTCGGCTGGCAAGGACGACTTTTCCCGCAGCAAAAGCAAGTACGCTGCCACGACATCCTCTACATATACAAAGTCGCGCTTCTGCTCCCCGGAAGTGAGCGCGAGCTGTGCCCCATCCCGAAGACACTGGCTGATTACGTACGGGATGAATTTGTCAGACTGGTCGAACGGCCCGTATACGTGCTCCAGCCGCATGTTGGCAAACGTCAGCCCGTACTTTTTGGCTATGTACGCCCCCCATTCCGCAAACTGCTTTTTCGTCAGGTGATAGCCTGCCAAATGCGGCGCTCCTTGTGCAAGGGAATCGCGGGAAAACGTATCCGTATTCACAAACAGCCTGGTGCCCTGCTCACAACAAAGCTGGAGGAGCCGAAGCGGGAACAAGACGTTGGCTTCCAGCAGTCCCACGTCTGACTCCCCTCTCCGGCCGTAAGCGGTTGCGGCATGAATGACGACATCAAAAGGCCCTTGCTCGGCAAAGAGCCGGTACACGCTCGCTTCCTCATCTGCATCGTACGCGATCATCTCGCTGGCGATGTCCGCAAGCCTTGCGCAATCGGACGAGCTGCGTTTGACGATGACCAGCCGATGCGAAGCTTGCACCAATGCCCGCGCCAGATGGCTGCCGAGAAATCCGGTCGCTCCCGTAAGCAAAATGTTCATGCTCTGCTACCTCCACTCCGCCTTTCCGCTTTTCCACAGCGACTCCAGGTAATTTTTGTCGCGCATCGTGTCCATCGGCTGCCAGAACCCGCTGTGCCGATAGGCTGCGAGCTTGCCGCTTTGCGCCAGTCGTTCCAGCGGCGCTTGCTCAAAAACAGTCGCATCATCGCCCAGATAGGAAAACACCTCTGGCTGCAACACGAAAAATCCGGCATTGATCCAACCGCCATCGCCGCTCGGCTTTTCCTGGAAGCCTTTCACCTGGCCGTCTGCTTCCAGATCGAGCGCGCCAAACCTTCCTGGCGGCTGCACGGCCGTAATCGTCGCCAGCTTGCCGTGCGACTGATGGAACGCAACGAGAGCGGCAATATCGATATTTCCCACCCCGTCTCCATACGTAAGCATGAACGGCTCCTCGCCGACGAATGGCTGGATTCGCTTGATCCTGCCGCCTGTCATCGTATCCTTGCCCGTATCGATCAGCGTCACCTTCCACGGGTCCTGGCAGCGATTGTGTAAAATCATCTCGTTCCCGCGGCGAAAGTCAAACGTGACATCCGACTGGTGCAAAAAGTAGTGGGCGAAATATTCCTTGATCATGTAGCCTTTGTAGCCGAGGCAAATAATGAAATCGTTGTACCCGTACTTGGAGTAGATGGACATGATATGGCAAATGATCGGCTTTTCCCCGATCTCAATCAGGGGCTTCGGCCTAAGCTGCGATTCTTCTCCGATCCGCGTTCCGTATCCGCCAGCCAAGATAACGACTTTCATGAAGCCCCCTCCTTTCCGTATTGATCGATGTGCGCAAAACAGACTTGCCGCATGTCGGCTTGTTGCTGGTAGGCTCTTGTCCACTCCACGATGCGATCCAATGCCTGCTCGATCGTCCAGTGCGGACGCCAGCCCAGCTTTTCCCGCGCTTGCGAGCTGTCGAGTCTGAGGTACGTCGTCTCGTGAAAAGAAGCTCGCTCGTCAACCTCGTAAGTCGCCTGCTTCCCCCATTTTTGGCACAGACGCGCAGCCAGCCATTCCACGCTTTTGGCGTCGTTGGCATCCGGCCCGAAATTCCAGCTACACGAGTAGCGTGGACTATCCCCATACAACCTTTGCGCCAGCAGCAAATACCCGTGCAGCGACTCCAAAACGTGCTGCCAAGGGCGAACCGCTTGCGGATGGCGAAGCTGCATCGGCTGGTCAGCGAGCAAACTCTGCAGCAGATCAGGAATCAACCGCCCGGGTGTGAAATCGCCGCCACCGATGACGTTGCCTGCGCGTGCTGTTGCAAGTCCGATCGGAGGCAAGTCTTGGGCCTGCCCGTTCTGCTGAAAAAAAGCGGCGCGGTAACAGGCGGTCACCATTTCAGCGCACGCCTTGCTATTGGAATACGGGTCGTGCCCGCCCAGCGTGTCCACCTCCCGATACCCCCAGGGCCACTCCTTGTTTTCGTAGCATTTGTCTGTCGTGACATTGACCAGCGCGCGGATGGGAATACCTGCATTTCTCGCCAGGCGAACGGCTTCCAGCAAATAAACCGTTCCCATGACGTTCGTCTCATAAGTGGCGACAGGTTCCTGATAGGACAGGCCAACCAGAGGCTGTGCCGCCATATGGATGACGATATCCGGTTTTGCTTGCAAAAGCGCCGTTTGCAGCTGCTGACTGTCGCGAATGTCGCCTGACACGGAGTCGATCAAGGAATCGATGCGGCACAGCTCAAACAGGCTGGGATGGGTCGGCGGAGCCAGCGCATATCCGGTCACCTGCGCCCCCAAGCGATGCAGCAACAGGCACATCCACGAGCCTTTGAAGCCCGTATGTCCTGTCAGGAACACTCTTTTTCCTTGCCAAAAGGCAGCGTCTGGTCGCATCATCATTCACTGACCATTTCCACGATGTCATTCCAGTCCATGCCCAGCCGGACGATGTCCTCTTCGACCAGCTTGCTGCCCATCTGCACCTCGATAATGTCGAGGTCGCTGATCGCTTTGATCGCATGCTTGGCTCCGACAGGAATTTCCACCACATCGCCAGGCTTGACGATCATCAAGCGATCATTCAGGACAAACTCCCCTTCTCCCTCCACTATCATCCACACCTCGCTGCGAAAGTGGTGGTATTGATAGCTCAAATTTTTTCCGGCATGGAGGTGGAGCTGCTTGGTCAACACCTCGACCTTTTCATTCATTTTCTGAAACTGCAAGACGTGGTACCAGCCCCAGCGCCGCTCCTCGAACATCGGCCGCTGCGACCAATCGCTTGCAATATCCTTGACCTTGTGGCTTTTGTCCTTCGCTGCGACCAGGATGCCATCCGGGCTGGCGGCGACGACGAGGTCGGATACGCCAATTGCGACGATCGGCAAATCCAGTTCATTAATGACATGCGTATTCGTGCTTTCCTCCAGATGCACGCGCCCCACTGAGCTGTCGCTCATTTCCTCGGTCAGCGTGTTCCATGTGCCAAGGTCCTTCCAATCGCCTGCGTACGGCACAACGACGACATGCTTGGCTTTTTCGACAACCTCGTAATCAAAACTGATTTTCGGCAATGCCGTATAGCGCGCAACCAGCTGATCGTAGTCCGTCGGCAGTTGTTTCTTTTGCAGCTCTTGCAGCATATAGCCCAGGCGAAACGCAAATACGCCGCAATTCCACAGGGCGCCTTGCGCAATCAGCTGGGAAGCTGTTTCCACAGAAGGCTTTTCTGTAAAGCGCGCGACCTGCAAAAAGCTGCCAGACTCGTTGTCGGCTTGCACCGGAATGACGTATCCATACTTGGTGGAAGGGTACGTCGGCTTCACTCCCATCAAGGCGAGGTCGGCCCCTGACTGCTGTATGACCGTTTCCAGTCCTTTCAACTTTTGAAAAAAGTGATCCTCCACAAAAGAGTCGACAGGCATCACAGTCACGACCTCGTCTGGCCCCAGTTGTTTGACGCTGTGCAAATAACTGGCGATCAGCGCGATGGCGGGAAACGTATCCCTTTTTTGCGGCTCCAGAATCAGCGGCACATCCGGTCCCAGCTGGCTGTATATGAGATCTACCTGCGATTGACTCGTTGAGATATAAGCCATGTCCTCAAACTGATTGGCAGCAAGCTGCCTCCATACCCGCTGAACCATGGATTCCGGTTCGCTTTCCCCATTGCGAATCAGCTTCAAAAACTGCTTGGAGCGAACATCGTTGGAGAGCGGCCACAATCTTTTGCCCGAACCGCCCGATAGCAACACCAGTTTCATCCAGGCCACCTCTGTCCGTTAAACTTCATGCATGAATCATCATATGAAAAGCTGGTAGAGGGTGACTGTTTGGTACGCGAAAATGGTCGATTCTCCCGCCTTTTGGAAAACCGACAATCACTAGCCTAGTAGACAAATACCCCGACGCGATTCGCCGGGGCATGAGCTTCAGTTCTGTATGGTCCATTGGGACGATGCATAGTCGTAATAATGAACGCCGGGTTGCCTGGGGATATGGGGGAGCCAGAAATCTTTCATGTAGCTTTTGGCCGTAAGCCCCTGGAAATGCAACGAATTTAGCCGCTTGAGGGCACCGCTGGCCTGATCCTTGCAGTAGAGCTGTCCGTCGATGGCGTACACTTTTTTCTTGCCCGAAAGACTCTCTGCCCACCGCGGGCGGTTAATATTTTCGTCAAAGAAGCTGTCGCCGAACGTTCCATGCGTATGCGCCTGGCCGGAGTAAGAACGGAAATAAAGCAGGCACAGCACCATGTCCGACACCAGCGGAACCCCTTCGATCACCTGGTCAAGCTCGATCGTTTTTTGCACGAGCAGCCGAAACATCTGCGGATTCACAAAGTATTGCATCGTCAAATTGCAGAAACGATCCAGCGTATCCAAGCCTACGAAACTTGTCCACGCAAACTCCATGGAAAACGCCCGGTATTCCGGCTTGTTGACCTGGGTGTAGAGCATCACGTCCGAATCGAGGTAAAAGCAGCCTTGTATCCGGTTTTTGCGCATGAAGTCGCGGAGAATAAACCAGCGCTGAAAGCAGAACAAATTATATTCGTAGCTCATGACATGCATGTGCTGATACACCTTGGCGAACATCTGCGCTGTCTGCATATACGAATCCATCATGACATGCATGGCGCCGGACGAGGCGTATTTCCGGTTAGCCTCCCTGCCGAGCAAGTAAACGGGAGAACGGGGATTGCTCATCTTGGCTTGCCGCAAACTGTAGGCTAAATAATCCTCATCGTCCCTGTGCATGAAAATGATAGGCAAGGTCATTGGCGCACCCTCCTGTACGTTCCTTTTCCTCCACCGTATGCTTTTCGGATCGTGCCGGAAACGGCCACTGCTTGTACCGGACGCCTAAATCCGCCGCCATGCGCCTGAGAATGGGGGATTACACCCGTTTCCCGACATCTGCGGCGTTCATATCGTAATGTAGCATGATCGCATTTTGCCTAGACACCGATTCTTCTGAAGGAGGGACATGAGTGGGAGGAACATGGACAGACAGTGAAATTTTGGCGGAGATTGCCAAGCGCACCTGGTACCATAAAATTCAGTTGCGTCCCGGGATCGCAACTCCTGGCCTGAAAATTTTGGAGCCACTTTGGGACAGTACGCGCAAATCCAGAGCGCACATCAATTACGCAGGAAAACGGGTGCTGGACATTGCCAGCTTCGACGGAATGTGGGCGTTTGAAGCGGAAAAGCTCGGAGCCTCGCTCGTCGTCGCCACCGACTGCATGCAGCCGCTGTACTCCAACTTTGAACTGTGCAAAGACATTCTCGAAAGCAAGGTTCTTCCGCTGTATAACATTTCTCCCTACAACTTGTGGGAAGGTTTGAAAGTGCTGCTGATGGACGATTTCTCCGCTCCGTTGCCGTTCCCGCAGCAAATTCGCCACAACCTGTTCGATATCGTTCAGCATACCGGACTGCTCTACCACGTCCGCGATCCTTTGTGGACGCTGTCGCAAGCGCGCAGTGTGATCAAGACTGGCGGACATCTGCTGTTGGAGACGGCTTGCATCCTCGACGACAACGAATCAAGAATGATCTTCAACGGCCCTCCGGGAAATATGAACAGAATCTACCACGATATAACGACCTACTGGGTGCCTTCGATCAGATGCTTGCGGGAGATGCTCGCCAGCACGCTTTTCGAAGTATTGCCGCAAAGCATCACAACCGTCAACTCCGGGACCAAAAACGACTACCCGATCGGCCGCGTCACGATGGTTGCGCGGGCCATCAGCGGGCGGGAAACAGCTGCCGATTCGTACGCGGAACTGCTGCGCATTTACCGCAACCCGGGTCTGGTGCCGGACTATTTGTAAGGTAAGCACAATCTCGCCATGTGCGTCTATCAAGGTGTGCGCTCCCTCCTGCAAGCGAGGGCGCCACACCTTTTTGCTATGGGAATCTGTCAAAATAAGAAACGTATCCCGATGCCAAATCCGGTTCTTGTACATATGGTATTGCAGGCGTGCCATTTCTTTTTGCGCTGACTTTTTGAAAAGGAGTGACAGAAATGTCTAGCGGGCAGCTGCCTCTCGTCAGTATCGTAACCCCCTCCTTCAACCAGGCCAGATTCATTCGCGAAACGATCAACAGCGTGCTGCTCCAGGACTACCCGAACCTGGAAATGCTCGTGATCGACGGCGGTTCGACGGATGGAACACTCGCCATTTTGCAGGAATACGCCAGTGCGGACAGCCGCTTCCGATATATTTCCGAACCGGACAACGGACAATCCCATGCGCTCAACAAAGGTTTTGCCATGGCGCAAGGAACCATCATCGGCTGGCTCAACTCGGACGACACCTATCTTCCCGGAGCGATTCGCAAGGCTGTCCACGCTTTATTGCAGCATCCGGCTTGGGGAATGGTTCATGGAAAATGTCAGGTCATCAATGAACATAGCCAGGCAGTCAATACGTTTCCCTCCTCGCACGCCGATGCCAAACAGCTTTACTACACGTGCTGCATCTGCCAGCCCGCCGCGTTTATTCGCCGCAATGTCATCACCCACATGAAGGGCGTGGACGAAAAGCTGAACTTTTGCATGGACTACGAGCTTTGGATGCGCATCGCCAAATTTCATCAAATTGGCTTTGTTCCGGAGTTTTTCGCCAATGCCCGCATCCACGCCACCTGCAAATCGACGACGCAGTGGCATTCGGTCGGAATCCCGGAAGTGTTCAAATCGCTCGCCAAGCACTATTCGAGCATCCCGAGCGGCTGGATCTCGCACGTCTCGCAATATCGGGGGATGGGCGTAATTGACTTGCTGAAAATATTCAAGTCGTTTCCTTCCAACTCCACACATGTCACCAGCACGAACCGCTTCCCGGACACATGGGCGCCTCCCGTCTTGCGCACGATCATTCAGTCTGACCCTGACAAGCCGGCACATATTTTGCTGATCAAAGGCAAAATTCCCGGTGCGCCAGCGAAGCTGCCCAAACCTTTTCAATTGACCGCTCTCGTCAACGGAGCCCGGGCCAAGTCTTTCACCGTCGAAAAGTCGCAGTTCGCCCTGGAAATCCCGCTCGACCCGCGAACAAACGTGCATCGCGTAGACATCGCTTCTTCCTTGACAGCCCCGGCGACCGTCCCGCATCTGCAAAACAAGCTGGTCGGAGGTTATCAGGCCGAGGAAGTGATCCCGCTGTCTCATGATGAATTTGTTGTGTATCAAGCTTTTTCGCGAGCCTAAAGACCCTGCGCATGCTTCACATGTACAGCCTCGTCTCCAGAACAGCCGCCGCCCCTGCAATCGCCAGCAGCAACAAGATGGGATAGGCGGCTGGTACATACGCGTAGACCGCCACTGTCGCCACAGCTACCCAAATGCCCGTGCACCAGTGGCAACTGAGCAATTCGCCAAAAAAGCGGCGGATTTTTCCCCCTTTAAAACGATACTGCCGATTCATTTGTCCGGTCGCGTCTGCCTCGTACACGACGGTAAAAAACGGGTTGCGAAGAAACGACGTGATCTCGTCATACACAATCAAATGGGTGAGGCGAAAGCTGGCCAGCACGAGAATGACCAGGTCAATCCACGAGATGCCAAACATCGAATTTTCCCTCTTTCCAATATTTTGTGGTTTCTTTCCCCAAACAATATCGGGTACCATTGGAGGGCGACAAACCAGAGAAAGGCGTGATGACATGAATCGCAACATTTCGAAGATTGCAGCTATCCTTTCCCTGTCCGTCACCTTCACCATGATCGGACAACCTGCATTTGCAAAAACAACATTTACCCCTCTGAAAAAGGGGATGAATAATGCACGCGTGCTCGAAGTGGAGAAAATGCTCGATGCCCTGCATTTTGACCACAAGCTGAAAGTAGACAAGCTCTATACCGTCGACACCGTGTACAACGTCAAGCAATTCCAGAAAAAGTACAAGCTCAAGCAAACGGGAATTGTGAACAAAGCGACTTACGACAAGCTGAACAAAGTGTACAAGGCGCAAAAGACAAAACCGGCTCCCAAACCGGAGACGCCAAGCAAGCCTGCCGAACCAGCTGTCACCCTGAAACTCGGCTCTACAGGTGAGCGCGTCAAAGATTTGCAAGCCATGCTCGCCAACCTCGGCTACAAGGTGACTGCGACAGGCACTTATGATGACTCTACCCGTTTTGCCGTCATGCTGTTTCAATCCCGCAACAAGCAGACTTTGACCGGGGAAGCCGACGCGAAAACGTACAAGGCGATTGAGGAGCAGTACAAGAACAACAAGAACAATCCGAAGCCAACTCCGACACCAACGCCAACCCCGACACCGCCTGTGACGCCAACACAGCCGGAAAAACCGCAAAACCCGGGCACTGGCACGACCGTTCCTTTGCCAGCCGATTTGACTGCTGACGAAAAGGAAATGGTCCAGTTGGTCAATCAGGAGCGCACGAGCCGCGGACTCGCGCCGTACCAGGTCGATATGCAACTGGTCAAAGTAGCGCGAGTCAAAGCCCAGGAGATGGTGACCAAAGGCTACTTCAGCCACACTTCTCCGACGTACGGTTCGCCTTTCCAGATGATGGACACCTTTGGTATCAATTATATGGCGGCAGCTGAAAACATTGCCCAAAATCCGTCGGTGAGCGGTGCCCATCAAATGTTCATGAACTCTTCGGGCCACAAGACCAACATCCTCAGCCCTACGTATGACTATGTGGGAATCGCTGTAGTCAATGGCGGCCCTTACGGAAAAACGTTCGTCCAAATGTTTTTGAAAAAGTAAGCTCGCTGAATGTAAAAGCCATCATTTCGCTATCGAAATGGTGGCTTTTTTTGCCTGTGCCTAGAACGAAACAGCAATCCGGTTGTTCGCCGAAAAATGCACGGATTGGTCGTTGCAGAGAACGACTCCTTCTACAACGATCGCCTTGCCCGAATCCTGCTTCAAAAAAGATACCTGGAAATTTTGAAAAGCTTCCGCTGACTGCGGCGGGATCGCGACAGGCTGGATCGGAGCAATCCAGTATTCGCCGCGTTCCATCGCTTGGGTAAACCAGTCGTCATCGAGGTACCGCCAGCCTTTCAAGCCGTTGCTGCCTTGCACAGCCAATGTCTCGACCAGCCGCGGCGGCAAAATTTGCCCGCCCATCTTGATCGAATCGGCTGGGCTTACCCGCAGGCAAACGATCGGATTGTACAGCACCTCTGTTCCCGTGTTTTTGACTTGCAGAGTGCCTATTAGCAAATACGGTTTTTCATTGGAGTCTGAGTGAATCAATGTATAGTCAAAAAACACTTCTGCGGCTGTGCGCGCTTCTACAGCCTGTTCTTGCTCCTGTTCCTGTTCCTCTGTTTGTTCGGGAGCTGCTTCTTCTATATGGAGGACGGCTGCGTGCGGTTCCTGTGGTTGCTCTCGCTCCTGCGATGCGACTACCTCTTCTGCCAGGTGTGCAGCAGCTTCCTGCTCTTGCTGAACCACTTGCTCTGCCTGCGGCTGTTCCGCCTTTTGCAGGCTGGCTACTGCTGTCTGTTCCTCCTGAACGTCTAGCGCCGCCTGTGCCGTCATGACTGGCGCCTCGGCTTGCTCCTCGCCAGCTTCGCTCTCGATTTGCTCGCAATCGTGCTCATCTGCCTGGTCAAGCAGCTCCTCCACTTCTGCAAGCAATTCCTCATCGTCGCTTGTGCTTGTGGTCAGCTGACTTTGCTCGGACGACCAGACGCTGGAGTAGAACAGCTTCAATATGTTCGGGGGAAGGTAAGCAAGCGGCTGAATGTGCAAGCCGTTTTGAAAATATTCCAAAATGCCCGAAGCGAGATAGAAAGCTATTTTTTCGCCGTAAGCTTTTCTTTTGTACACTTCCGTGTGAATCGGAATTTGCAGCTGGATATGCACGATTCCGCCCGCTTGTTTGGGCGCTTTGCTCGCTTTTTGCTGGCACGCTATCCCCGTCTGCTTCAGTTCTTGCTGCAAGCAGCGGATCAGCTCTCTCTGCCGCTCATTTTCGTGCGGATATAAAACCAGCCGCGGCTTTTCCAGCAAGCGCAGTTCCTTCATGCTGAAGCGGATCGCAACGTCGGTATTTTTCGCCAGGCTGAGGTTGTTTTTCGTCAGCACCACTTCCATTCCATAATCAGAAACGAAGCGCTGGACTTTCCCCAGCACATCCCACTCGTAGGCAGTTTCCGTCGTTTGGCCGCCTGTAAAAAGAACGCACACTTTCCCTTTCAGGCCCGAATCGAGATCGATCCGCTTCTGTTTCGGGTCCCATTTCAATTGAAATCCGTTTTGCTTGCAAAACAATCGAAAAGCAGGCAGAGCCGCATACGGCATGGTCCCGCCACGCTGCCCGCTGTAATATACCTCGACGTCCATCCTTTTCACTCCTCACGACACGATCTAGACTCTCCGCGATATTGTATGAATGCCTAGTGCCAAGAGTGAGCAAATTTGGCAGCGGGCGTTCCCTCCCCTGACGTGCGGCATACCATGGCTACTAGAAAGGAGTGGTCATATGTCCGTCGAGCAACCGCCATTGGTCTCTATTATCATCCCTGTCAAAAACGAAGGAGACAATGTGCGCACAACGATTACTTCTCTCGTCAATGCGAGAACCAATATGACCTATGAAGTCATCGTGGTCGACGATGCTTCTACTGATAATGGCTGTCATTTTTTGCGCAATCAGGAAAACCCGTCAAACATCAAGCTGATCACGACAGAAGGGATCGGAGCAGCAGCCGCGAGAAATTTGGGCGTCGATCACGCGCAGGGCAGGTTTTTGATCTTTTGCGATGCGCACCTCGCTTTTGAAAATTTCTGGATCGATCGCATGCTGGAGCTGATCCTCACCAAAAAAGCGGACGGCGTCGCACCGGGGATCGCCTCCATGACAGAGCCGCACAAAATCGGCTACGGCCAAAAGCTCGATCAAAAGCTGGGCGTCGTCTGGTATCCGAATCCGCAGCGGCCTGCTCCGATTGCGATTTTGCCAGGGGGCTGCTTTATTGTTACGCGGGAAGCTTTCATGAAGGTGGGCGGATTCGATCGCGGGTTCCGCGTGTGGGGCTTTGAAGACATCGAGTTTTCCATCAAAATGTGGCTGTTCGGCTTCACCTGCTTTGTCCACCCTTCCGTGAAAATTCGTCATCTGTTCAGGCAAACGCATCCTTATACAGTGGTGCATGAGCACATCTACTACAATATGCTGCGGATGGCGTACAGCCATTTTAGCGAACAGCGGATTGAAGCCACGAAGAAGCTCATCGTGTACGCAAATGCCAGCGAAATCGAAGACGACGTGCTGACCTCTGGAGCAGCTGCCCAGCGCATCCGCTACCTCGCCCAGAGAAAACGCGATGACAACTGGTTTTTCCAACAATTTCAAATCCCGTTTTAATCCGTCTTTCACCTAAAAAATGGGCATTCGTTGACAAGCAAATTTCCCCTTGCCCACATAGTATGTAACTGCAAAGCAAATCCCCTAGGAAAGGAAGGATTCTTACGGTGAAACATCCTGTGAAGCCCATTATGGGTCGCCAGCTCCCTACACCAACACCGACCGCTACTCCTCCTACTCCGAACAACCTTCAGGAAGAGTGCATTCGCGTTCAAAAGGTGTACGACTGGGTCGTTCTTGCTAACAGCTACCGGAACAAGATTGCCCTTCCCGACGATTGTCGAGCACTTGTGGACGCAGCTATTCGTGCAGGGCAAGATATTTCCATCTCGTGCGTAGAGCCTGTATCTCCTGGCCCTAGCTGCAGCGTCGTCAGCATTCGCCGCGAAAACATCACAGTCAACGGCACAACCGTCCGCGTAGGTGTTGTCCGCTTCGTGTTCAGCGCCACTGTTATCGTGCGCGTTTTCGCAGACGGAACGCCACTCTGCGAATTTACGACAACGGTACAGTTCGATCAGGAGGTCGTACTGTGCTTGCCTGAACCGCTTGACGAAGACAACATCGTTTGCCGAATCAGCGCCCTGGAATGCAGCCCTACCGGCAACGTACTCCTCGGCGGCATGGTTCAGCTGGATGTCATTGTGTGCGTGGAAATCCAGGTAGAAGCGGAAGTCAAACTCGAAGTGCTCGCCAAATTCTGCTCGCCGCGTCCTAACAACATTCCTGTACCGTCGCCAACGCCTTCTTTCCGTTGCCCGCCGATCACATTCCCGCCACAATGCCCGCCAATCTTCCCGGTTCGCAACTGCGATTGCCAGGCGTCCGTAAACGCACTGATCCCGAACGTATCGATCAGCATCGGTATCCCACTCGAAATCGCAGTCGGTACAGTCCAGCTCATCGCCGATATCTGCCCAAGCTGCGATCCATCCAGCAGCTCGTTCACCTTTAATTTCTTCGATACAGTCTTGACTGACCTGTTGGGCGACCAAAGCTTCAGCTTCTCGCCTACCTCGATCAGTTCGCCTACGTGCATTACCGTGCTGCCAGGTCTGGATCTGATCACTGGTCTGGTCGTATCCGGTACCGGCGTGAGAACCTTCACAGCAACCGGAGCGCAAGAGTTCATGACCTACTCCTTGACTCTGGCCGAAACAGCACTCGGTCTGCCAGACGTGATCATCCTGACACTGACAGATGCAAACGGCATCCTCGTCTTCTCTGCCAACCTCACCATCGTTCCCGACGAGCAATTGCTGGTGCGCGATTGCGTCACATTCGGAGACATCGTCATCACCACGCCGTAAGCTTCCTGCTTCCTGCAAACTATACTGGTGTTTCCACCGGGAGAAGACTTTGTCTTCTCCCTTTTTTCGTTTCTTTTGCCGCCAGATTGGCCGCATCGGGATACAGGCACCAAATGCCGACCATTACATATGTCTATAGAGGATAACCTTACGCAAAAAAGGAGGACAACACTGTGCTTAAAAAAAGAACCTCCAGCACAAGCAAGCCAAAAGCAGGGAACGAGAAGTTCCTTTTGCTGAAAAAACAGGCGTACTACTACGAGGACAAAGCTAACCAACTGAGCATGAGAGTGATGGAGCTTGAGGAAAAGATAGAAGCAACCAGCCTGGAAAACCAGGAATACCGGGCACAGCTGGAGGAACTGCACCAGACCCTCGCCGATCTGGACCAAAAAGCAAATGAATGGCAGCAGTACACGGATCAGTCGCAGAAGCTGCTCAGCGATCTGGAAGCAAAACTGGACCACTACCAGAACCTTCTCCAGCAGCGCGAAAAAGCCATTTCGGTCTACAAAGATCGGGAGGGCAAGCTGAAGCGAACGGTAGATGAGCTGCGGAGCGAGCTGCACGAGCATGAAACATCCCCCAAGCTCGCGGAAGCCATTTCCAAGCATGAGGCCATGGAAGCCACTTTGCGGGAGCGTATCGAACTATTGCAGCGCAGGCTGGATCACTTTGAGAAAAAGGAAGCGGAGTGGGAGCAAAGCCTGGCGAAGCTGAAATCATATGAGTCCGCCAGCGAGCACGCACAGCAGCAGCTGGAGGAAGCGAGACGAAAAGAAGCAGAACTGGCACAGCTGATCGCCTCGTCGGAGCAGGTCAACACCCAGTTGCATGAGCAGCAGCAACAACAGCGTGACAAGATCGAGGAGCTGCTTGCAGAACGCCAGCAGTTGCTCGAAACGATTACCCATTTGGAGCAGCAGGAAAATTCCTGGAAACGAGCGCTTGAGCATATGCACGACGAATACGAAAGCGCCCAGCTCGTGGAACAGGAGCAGCTTTCCCAGCTGGAGCATTTGCAAGAGCAGCTGGAAGCATCCCAGCAAGACCTGCACACCAAGCGCCAACAGTTGGAAGCAACAAACCAGAATCTGGAAACAACTTCCCTGCAACTCCAGGAAACGACTCAACTTTTGCAAGACACGTCCGCACAGCTGACAAACGCGTCCCAGCAACTGGAAGCTGCACGCGATCTGGAAGCGCAGCTTTTGCTCAAACAGCAGCACTTAGATGAAACCGCACGGCAACTGCACGAGACAACCGTACAATTGCAAAACGCCTCGGCCCATCTGGAAGCTACCTCCCAGCAGCTTGACGCGGCCCGCGCTCTGGAGCAGGAGCTGGTCGAGAAGCAGCAACAGCTGGAAGCTGCCCTTGTTCAGCGGGAACAGCAGGAGCTTTCGTTGCAGCAAGCCCTGGAGAAAAAAGACGCTGAGCTGATCGCGGCTCATCACGATTATTTGGCGTTAATTGAAAGGCACGATCAGACGCTGCAACAGCTGGGCACAACGGCACAGCAACTCGACGAAACAAATCAGCAACTGGAAGACACCACAGCCCGGCTGCACAGCACAACTTCCCAACTCGACGCCGCCTCCCAGCAGCTGGATCACACTGCGCAACAGCTTGACGCGACTTCCCGGCAACTGGATCAAACTACACAACAGCTTGACGCCGCTTCCCGCCAGCTCGATGCCGCTCGCGAACACGAGACGCAGCTTCTCGCCCAACAGCAACAGCTCGAAGCAGCCGTCACGCATTGGGAGCAACAAAAGATCGTGTGGACCGAGGCGCTTGAGCAAAAAGACGCTGAGGTGCAAGCTGCGCTCCACCTGTCCCACGAGTGGAATGCGAAGCACGACCAGGTGGTTCAACAGCTTGACGCGACCTCTCAACAGCTCGATGCCAAGGCTGAACAGCTTGACGCCGCTTTACAGCAACTTGACGTGACTACGCAGCAACTCGACACGACTGCGCAGCAGCTTGACACCACCTCCGCTCAGCTCGGCGAAGCGAACCAACTTTTGGCGGAAACGGCGGCTCAGCTGCAAACCACGACTTCCCTGCTCGATGCCAAGTCCGAGCAGCTTGACGACGCTTTGCAGCAACTTGACGTGACCACGAAGCAGCTCGACACGACTGCGCAGCAGCTTGACACCACCTCCGCCCAACTCGACGAAGCGAACCAGCTTTTGGCGGAAACGGCGGCTCAGCTGCAAACCACGACTTCCCTGCTCG
The DNA here is from genome assembly GCF_013284375.2 of Brevibacillus sp. HD3.3A. NCBI lineage: Bacteria > Bacillati > Bacillota > Bacilli > Caryophanales > Paenibacillaceae > Brevibacillus > Brevibacillus sp. HD3.3A. The sequence continues at coordinate 1,852,244 of NZ_CP085874.1, read as the reverse complement.
ATGCCAAATCCGAGCAGCTTGACGACGCTTTACAGCAACTTGACGTGACTACTCAGCAACTCGACACTACTTCGCAGCAGCTTGACACCACTTCCGCCCAACTCGTCGAAGCGAACCAGCTTTTGGCGGAAACGGCGGCTCAACTGCACAGCACGACTTCCCTGCTCGATGCCAAGTCCGAGCAGCTTGACGACGCTTTGCAGCAACTTGACGTGACCACGAAGCAGCTCGACACGACTGCGCAGCAGCTTGACGCCACCTCCGCCCAACTCGGCGAAGCGAACCAGCTTTTGGCGGAAACGGCGGCTCAACTGCAAACCACGACTTCCCTACTCGATGCCAAATCCGAGCAGCTCGACGACGCTTTACAGCAACTTGACGTGACTTCATTGCAACTCGACACCACTTCCGCCAAGCTCGGCGAAGCAAACCGACTGCTGGAGGAAACAACCGCTCAGCTGCAAACCACGACTTCCCTGCTCGATGCCAAGTCGGAGCAGTTGGACGCCACTTCACAGCAACTTGACGCGACTGCGCAGCAGCTTGACGCCACTTCCCGACAGCTCGAAAGCGCCCTTGCCTCCAAGGCGCAGCTGATTGCGCGACAGGAACAGCTTCAGGCAAGCATCGCGGACTGGGAGCAACAGGAAGTTTTCTGGCAGCAAGCTTTGGAACAAAAAACAGCCGAGCTGCATAGCGCTCATCAGGACTACCTCGAACTGAGCGGAAAACACGAGCAAGCGCTTCAGCAGTTGAACACAGCTTCCCAGCAGCTTGACGAAGCACAGCAACAGTTGGCAGATACTCAAGCCGAACTACAAAGCACCCGCTCCCAACTGGACGCATCTTCCCAACAACTCGGCGAAACTCAGCAACAACTGGAAAGCACAGCCGCCCAGCTCCAAGACACCACAGAGCAACTCCAAGCCGCTCGCGAGCAGGCAGCGCAGCTGACCGCGAAGCAACAACAACTCGAAGCAAGCATTGCCCAGTGGGAGCAACAAGAGCGACTGTGGCAACAAGCTTTGGAACAAAAAAATACCGAACTGCAAGACGCCCACCGCGACTATCTCGAATTGGGCGAAAAGCACACCCAGACGCTTCAGCAGCTTAACAGTTCTGCGCAACAACTCGCCGAGGCGACCAAACAACTGGACGAAGCAAAGACCCAACTGCAAAGCACAACTTCCCGGTTCGACGTTACTTCCCAGCAGCTCCATGCCGCCCGCGAGCAGGAGGTACAGCTGCTGACCAAGCAGCAACAGCTGGAAGCAGCGATCGCCCGATTGGAGCAACAGGAGCAGCAGTTGAAGCAAGAATTGGAACAAAAGAGCAGCGAACTGCAAACGAGTCGCCAATCGTATGAGCAATTGAACGACAAGCACCTTTCGCTCGTTCAGCAGCTAAACACCGCTTCCCAACAACTGGAAGCAACGAAAGAACTGGAAGCGCGCCTGACAGCAAAACAACAGCAGCTCGACGACGCGCAAAAACAGCTAACCGAAGCAAACGCAAACTTGTCCGCGATCCAAAAGCAGCTGCGGGCCGCCGAAGACAAGCTGACTTTGCAACAGACGGATGAAAGCAGCTGGAACAAACGCCTGGAAGACACGATTCACTCCTTCAAGCAACAGCTCAAAGAAAAAGAAAAACAACTGGAGCAAATCACTACCCAGGAGCTTGTCTTGAAAAAGACAGTCGCCGGACTAAAACAGTTGGTCAAGGAGCATCAGGAGAAAGAGGAGAAGTACAGACAAGCCATAAAAGATTTCAGCCAAAAAGAAGCGCGGGCAAACAAGACGTTGAGCCAACTGCCGCACAGCACTTCTTCGTCCATGAACGGCCACATGAACGGCAACGCAAACAACAACATCCCTGCTTCCAGCCCAATCTCGTTCAAGATGCCGCCGCATACGCAGCAAGGAAACACATTCAACCCGTTCAAGTGACCAGTTGCAATGTGCGATCGCCGTTACCACTCGACAGCTCGCTGAATAAAACATAGTACAGTACAGAAAGGGAGGGAAATCCATGACACCAGATCAACTCCGCGCACTTTACAATCAGCGTCAGCAACGCCCTGTTCGCCAAGGCATGCGTCCGCTGGGGATGCCGCCATCGCCACTGCCAAAATCCGGGCCTGTGCACAACGTGAAACCCTTTGTCCAATCCAAAACAACCGGAGGATGCTGCGGCAGACGTTGGCAAGGCTAATACAACCGAAACACCCTTTTCCATGACCCGATCTGTGTGGGACGAAATGGTTCGACATTGCCAAGAAGAAAAACCGTATGAGGCATGCGGATTGCTTTCCGGAAGGGGCAACAGCGCCCAGACCATTTGGCGGATGGAAAACGTCCTGAAACGCCCCGATGCTTTTGCCATGAGCACACGGCAAATTCAGAAGGTGCTAAATAAAATGGCCATGCGCGGCGAGAATCTGGTCGGGATTTACCATTCCCATCCAACCGCTCCGCCCGTTCCGTCCACCGAGGACATCGCTTACGCCCACTACACGGAAGCCGCTTACCTCATCGTTTCCTTATCTTCGCCCCAACCTGCACTCGGTTGTTATCGCATTTGGGGGGCCAGAGCTTTTCCACGCCCCTTCCGCCTTGAATAAACACTATTCACCCACAGAGGAAAAACAGCCAGAACGCCGGGTCATCTCCCCCGCTGTTCTGGCTGTTCCTTTTTGGCGACCAGCAAGCATTCGCGCTGCTCCCAGCTTACAAAATCATCCTCCCACAAAACTTGACACCGTTCTTCCTCGATGCTGATGACGACACCTTTGGCTCCATCCTTCACAAATACGACCAGATCGCCCACTTGGATCACCGGAGATCGCCCGCCCATTATCCGAGTCTGAAAATGATTCCGTGGCCGCCCTTCGGGTATTCCCACCGGATGTTTTCGTGCGGACAGCCGATGCGACAGCTCCCGCACTCGTGACAGCCCTCGTAGCCCACATGCATCCGCACTTCTTCCCATTTGTAAACCTCCGCCGGACAAAAGATCGTACAGAGCTTATCCGGGCATTGCGACGCGCACACATCCGCGCTCAATACGTGCAGGTGCGATTGCGTATCTGCCTTGAAGCGAACGAGATACTGCTTCTCTTCGATCGATTGCCCTTTGGGTATTTGCGTCATCACTTCATCACCCTCCATGCATTCATCAGATCGCGCGCCATTTTCCACTTGTCCTTGGCGCTGCCCAGATCGCTCCATATTTTTTTCTGCTTGTTCCACTTCGAGCTTCCGTCCACCGTGAACATTTGGCTGGCTGCCTTGTTCATCAGCGGGATATACTGCTCAAAATATTGCGGGAACTTTTCAAAATGGTGTGTAGCATCCTTGTACTTTTTCAAATCCTGACCGACAAAGCTGTTCAACAGGCTGTCGCGGTACGGCATGAGCATTTTTTCCGAGAAGTCGTTCGCCTCTCTTGCCTGCATAATCGTCTCGGCAGCCATTACCCCCGAAGCCATCGCCATGTTCGAGCCTTCCCGGTGAATCGCGTTGACGAGCTGTGCCGCGTCTCCCACGACGATGACACCGTTTCCGACGACTTTTGGCATCGAGCGATAGCCGCCTTCCGGGATCAGGTGCGCCAAATACTCCTGCTGTTCGCAGCCTTGTATATAGGGGCGGATCATCGGATGGTTCTTGACGTAATCCAGCAGCTCATACGGCTTGAGCTTATGCTTGATCAGCCCGGACAGCATCGTGCCCACGCCGATGTTCAGGCTGTCCTTGTTCGTATAGAGCCAGGCTGTGCCCAGTATTCCCTTGGTCGAGTCTCCAAAAATCTCGATCGTACAGCCGTGATCGCCCTCCAGATTAAAGCGGTCCTCGATGATTTTGCGATCCAGCTTCAATACTTCCATCACGGCCAGCGCAACCTCGTCAGGGCGAAACTCCTTGTGGAAGCCCAGCGATTTTGCCAACAACGAATTGACCCCGTCAGCGAGGACGACCACATCGGCGTAAACATCGCCGTCCGGTCGGTCAGTCTTGATCCCGACGACCTTGCCGTCCTCGACAATACAGGATAACGCCACTGTCTCATTCAGCAAAAGCGCGCCTTCCTGCACCGCTTTATCGGCAAACCACTGGTCGAACTTGGCTCTGAGCACCGTGAAGTTGTTGTACGGCTCCTGCGCCCATTCCATGCCTTTGTAGCTGAAATTGAGCGCCGATTCTTTATCGAGCATCATAAAGCGCTGCTCCACGATCGGCCGCTCGACCGGAGCCTCCTTGTAAAAGCCCGGGATGATATCCTCCATCGTCTTGCGATACAACACCCCGCCCATCACATTTTTGGAGCCGGGATATTCGCCTCTTTCCATCAACAGCACACTGACACCAGCCTTCGCCAGCGTGTAAGCACAGGCTGTTCCGGCCGGACCTGCCCCGACGACAATCACGTCAAATTTTTCAGCCATACGTAACCTCCCTGTCCGGCTCCTTTTGGAACGCTTTCATCAGCAATGGCACGATCTCAAAAGCGTCGCCCACAATGCCGTAGTGACACGCCTGGAAGATCAGGGCATTCGGGTCTTTGTTGATCGCGATGATCAGCCCGGAATTGCGCATGCCGACCAGATGCTGGATCGCCCCGGAAATGCCGATGGCAAAGTAAATTTTCGGCGTAACCGTAACCCCTGTCTGTCCCACCTGATGCGCGTGATCGACCCAGCCCGCTTCGACGGCATCCCTGCTCGCCCCAACTGTCGCTCCGATCGATTCCGCGAAACGGTGGATGAGCTGAAACCCTTCCTTGCTGCCCAGCCCTTTCCCGCCAGCTACGATGACATCGGCTTCATCCAGCCTGACCTTTTCTCTCGTTTCCCGCACGATTTTCAACACTTTGGTGCGAATGTCTTCCTCTGCAAGCTTGATGCTCTCCTTGATGACTTCGCCCGTCCGCATCTGATCCGCTTCCAGTGCTTTCATGACTTTCGGGCGCACCGTCGCCATTTGCGGCCGATGCTTTTTGCATAAAATCGTCGCCATAATGTTCCCGCCAAAAGCAGGTCGGCTCGCTTCCAGCAGTCCTGTCTCCGCATTGACATCCAGCATCGTCGTGTCAGCGGTCAGCCCCGTCTGCAAGTCGGTAGCTACCGCGCTCGCCAAGTCTTTTCCTGTCGTGGTCGCCCCGTACAAAATGATCTCCGGCTTGTGCTTCTCCACACACTCGATGACAGCGCGCATGTACGACTCCGTGCGGTAGTCGGCAAAAATGCGCTGATCGTAGACGTACACCTGATCCGCCCCGTACGGAAAAGCCGTTTGCGCCAGCTCCTCCACGCCATCTCCGATTAAAAGTCCCGCCAGCGGCACGCCGCGTTTGTCCGCCATTTGCCGCCCTGCTCCCAAAAGCTCCAGCGATACGGGCGCAATCTGTCCATCCCGCGCCTCCAGATAGACCCAGATGCCGCGATACTCCTCCAGATTCATGACTGTCCCTCCTTCACACGAAACAATCCCTGTTTCTCCCGGAGGATGTCCATCAAGCGCTCCACTTGCTCTGTCGCTGTTCCCTCCAGCATTTCTCCGCCCTTCGGCTTTTCCGGCGGCCATACTTTCGCGACGATAGTCGGCGAGCCTTTCAATCCAAGCAAAGTCCGGTCAATATCGCCGAGATCGTTCACGGACCAGACAACCGGATTGTACCTGGCCGCCCGCAGCATGTTGGGCAGAGGAGAATACGGCACCTCGTTGATTTCCTTCTCCACGGAAAAAAGACAAGGCAGCGTCGACTGGACAACCTCATGACCGTCTTCCAGCTTGCGGTGAACGATGGCATAGCCTTGTTCCTTGTTCACTTCCACTACCTTTTTCACATTGGTCAGCGGGGGAATATCCAGCCGTCTGGCAACTCCCGGCCCGACCTGTCCCGTATCTCCGTCAATCGTCATCTTGCCGCAGATGACGAGGTCAACCGGATGCTCCTCAGCGATTTTTTCAATCGCCTTCGTGATCGCATAGCTCGTCGCCAGCGTGTCTGCTCCGGCAAATGCGCGGTCCGTCACCAAATAGCCCGCGTCTGCGCCGATCTCGATGCATTTGCGAATCGCTTTTACGGCTGGCGGCGGCCCCATCGTCACCACAGAAACCACGCCGCCATAACGCTGTTTCAGACGGACGGCTTCCTCTACTGCATGCGCGTCATACGGGTTGAGGATCGCAGGCGCACTGGCGCGATCCATCGTGTTTGTCTTCGGATTCATCTTGATGATCTTCGTATCCGGTACTTGCTTGATACAGGCAACGATGTGCAGCATGAACAATCCCCCCTTGCTGCCTGGCGCGGGTTTTTCTGTCGGCCTGTGCAAAGGTTGTCTTTCTTTCGCGCGATTTCCTGCGGGCAGCTTGTCGTTCGTTGTTATAACCTATTGCACCAAAGGCAGGCTTAGACCAGTAAACAGCCGGAATTGCCTTTGCACGGGGGAAAATCCGTTGTCTGCCGCCCCCTCGCGGGCGTGAGCATTCGCCTGGAAGCAGGTGTCGCTTATCGGAAAGACGAGCGATCCGAGATCATGCATTCGTTTCTGGGCATGTTTTTCCGTCTGTTTGTCTACGGCATGCAAAAAGACGCCCGCTGCCAACTCGTGGCTTGCGGGCGTCTTGCTCTTTGCTTCTTACTTTTTCACAGACAGCTCAACGGTTCCTTCGGTAAACTTCTTGGATACCCGTTTCAGCTTGATTTGCAGTCCGATCTCAGGAAGGATTTTACCGATTTCCGGCACTTCCGACATCGTGTAGTCGTCGCCGTCGTCGAATGTCGTTACTCCAGCGAGCGGCTCATAATCCATCGTGCCGTAAATGTAATCGAGATCCATGCCAGATGTTTTGTTCGGGCTGAATGCCGCATCGTTCACCTGGTAGCGGGAGTCTGCGATCGCGTCTTTGTTTCCTTCGTCGTTGTTCCAGTAGCGCACTTCTTGATGCGCGTCGACTACGCCGAGCATGCCGTAGCCTGGATGCTGGCTTGTGTTGTTGTCCTGCGTTTTGCCGTAACGGCCGTCGTAGTACCAAATCACCATACCTGGATCGTAAGTGAAGAACGTATCGTTGCGACGGAAATACTTCAATCCAGCGTCTACGCCTTCGTGAGAACGCAGCTCGATCAGGTAGTACGTGTCGTACATTTTGCCTTTTCCATCAAAGTGCTGGAAGCCGTCCAGCTTGAACTTCGGTTCGCCTTCTGCGTCATCCTCGAAAATAACCTGTCCGTCTCCTTCAACTTCAAAGTTGTCGAGATAGAAACCAGCCATAGCCAGGCCGCCATCTGTCTTGTAGTTGAACTCAACGCGAATTTTCTTGCCGGCAAAATCGTTCAGGCTGATTTTTTCGTGATCCCAGCCTTTCGTTACATCGTCGAACACTTCTACTTCTTTGCTTTCCCCGGTATTTTCATCAATCACATTGACGTACAGGAAGTCGTAGTCGGTTTCAATCGCTCTCCAAGAATCAAAGCTCATGGAAGCCGAGCTTACTCCGCTCAAGTCAATGACGTCCGAAACCATTTTGGTATCGAGATTGTCACCCTCGTCAGAGAAGTAGGAGTAGTCCCCATCTTTTGGCTGAATCGGTGGCTCTTTTTCTACTTGCGGCATGTTGAGCTTGATGACTTTTCCGCCCATTTCCAGGCTGGAAGCGTCAACCAGGCTGACTGTCTTTTTCTTGTTTTCCAAATCTTTGTAGTCAAGCACGCGCGGCGAGATCCATTTGCCGCCGTACATTTGTTGCAGCATCATTTTAGACCAAGGGTCCATTCCGGTCGGTTGCGTTTGGAAAATTTGGCCGGTATGGCTTCCGGACGACATCAAGGACCAAGCCCCTACTGGGGAATCGTGCCCTTGCTTGCTTGTGTCATACAAGTCTGGCAAGCCGAGGTTGTGCCCGTACTCGTGAGCGAATACGCCTGGCGCGCCGTCTTCTGGCTGGATCATATAGTCAAAAGCTTTCAGGCTGGTGCCTGGGATTTCCACCGGCTTTTTCAAAGTCCAGCGATGCGACCAGATTGCGTCTGCATCTTCCCCTGTTTCCTCCCCGATGCCTGCGTGAACAAGCATCAGGTTGTCCAACATGCCATCCGGCTCCATCAAATCCCCGTCGCCATCCAAATCGTACGGGTCGCGTTGGTCGTACTCGTCTTCTTTGCCTGCGATTGCCTCTCCTACTGCGTCAAGCGTTTCCACGACCAAGTCGCGCGGAGCGGAATCGCTGCCGCCGGAGTTGTTTTCGCCATAATACTTGTAGCTTTTCTCAGCCATTTGCCACGGAGTGACTACCCCGTCTACCGTCCAGCTTCTGCCGGATTGCAAGTAGTAGTATTCCGCCATGGTCGTCATGCTGGTGCCTTCTGGCGTCTCGTATCCTTTTTGATTGAACAGCATTTCCTTGTAGTGCTTTTCGTTGAAATCCGCTGTCCAGAGCGTATCGTTCATTTTAGGCAGTTCGTTGTGTTCGCGATCGGAAAACTCAACCAGCGCGATCACGATATTGTCTGTATGTACTCTTTTCGAAGCGCGCAATTCTTCTTCATCTTCAATCTCCGTAACTCGTTGCGCTGCATCCGACAAAGCCGCCAGCTGGGATTTCGTCGCCTTTTTCCCGAAGGAAGAGGATTCGTCTACGCCATGCGGCACTTTCTTGTCTTTGAGGTAATCCTCCAAAGCTTCATTGATTTCATCCTGATCGGCATCCTCATCAATGATCCCTTGCTCAATCAAACCTTTGACCAGCCGGTCGATGTTGACCGTGGACAAGTCCACCTCCAGGCTATGCTTGTCCTCCTTCGATTTCGCCAACCCCGTAGCGGGTACCGCCGCAAATGCGGTTAGCACGAGCGATGATGAAAATAAAATGGATAATAGCTTCTTGCTTTTCTTCACTGCCGTTCACCCTCTTTTTCTATCTATTTTTTGCCGGACTATGATAGAAACCCCCAGTTCCGACTATTCACAATTATTACATGTTTTTTGGTTATAGCCAAAAAAATTCTTTCGACAGAAAATCCTTCATGATCAAAATCATTTTTTCACCTGAGCAATCTGACCCACTTTGACAAATCTTTATTTTTTTTGATTTTTATGCAGATTCTTGTCCATTTGGCTGAAAAAAAGACCACTTCACTTATATGTCTACTGCCAAAAGACGCAGGAAAAAATTGTCGTATTTTGTCTAAATAAGTCGAAATATAATTGCATTTTCCTTACCTGTTACCTTGCATATCACGTTTCCTTTTTGAAAAAAACGCAAAAAGCCATCTCGCACAGATGGCTTTTCCCTCGATACCTTGATGCGTAATAGGCCGGAAAATATCACTTGATCGGCAAGGTCACGGTGAATCTCGTAACGCCATGCTCTGACACGATCTCGATGTTCCCCGCATGTTTGCTGACTACTGCTTGCACGATCGGCAGGCCCGCTCCCCTTGCACATGATTGCGTGGCTGGCTTGGTCGTATATCCTACCGTGAAAATTTGCGCGCGCTGCTCTGGCGATATTTCCGTCCCTGTATTTTCTACTTCAAAAATGTACTGCTTGTCTTCCCGGCGACAAGCAATCCGGATTCGCTTTTCGCCCTCCGCCGTTTCCGCGGCATCGATCGCATTGTCGATCAGATTGGACAATATTTTCACCAAATCGATAGACGGAATGCTCTCGAAAGGGTCGGGACATTCGGCAAATTGCATGACAATCTGTTTCGACTTGGCCTGCTCCCATTTCGTGTGGAACAAAACCATCAACGCCGGGTTGGCGATCCGCACCGTAAGATCAAGCAGCTTCGTCTCCTTTAACAGCGATTGAATGTAATCGCGTGCCTTGTCAAAATAGCCGCACTCGATCAAACCGTACAAAACTTGCATATGGTTGACAAAGTCGTGGCGAATCGAACGAATCGAGCTGATGACGGAGCGCAGCTCATCCTGATAATGCTCCTCTGTCTCGCCAACGGCTGCTTTAAGCTCCCGGCGATACCAGCGCTGCAACCCGAGGATCAGCACGATCAGCACGACGACGAACAGCCCGTGAAAAACAAAGACAGGCGTGCTGTTTCGAACGACCTCTTCGCCAATCCCTTCCACCATCGCCATGTCTGTGTCGACGCCAACGATGCCTAGCAGCTGACCGTCTTTTCCGACCAGCGGCGCACCGGCCGACATGTAAACGCCGTAAACAGGGTCGCGGATGATGTCGGAATAGTAGGATTGACCCGTGCGAATTTTGGCAATCTGCTCTGCCGTCACATAGCAAGGATCGCCAATCTGAAAAGGAAGCGTCCGATCAGGCGGATAGGCCACGACCATGACTTTGCCGCCGTTTCCATCCTCGTTGATTTGCATAATGTACGAGTAAAGAATCCCGAATTGCTCTCGCGCCTGACTAAGTTGGGTACGAATCGACTCATAAGCCGGGTTGTCCTTGGCAGGGTGCTGCAAAAATTGCTCATAGGCGGCAATATCGATTCGCTGCGCCACCATCGCCGCCGTCTTCATGCTCTGATTGGCAATCGAAAGGCGGACCGACTGCATCGTATTGTAATAAGAGCCTGCGATGCTAAGACAGGTCATCGTCAAAAACAGGACGCCTGACATCAGCACACAAATCCAGACTCTGCGATTTTTTGTAAAGGATGTTACCATTTTCTCCTCTGCCGTTCTCTCATTGACGTGTCACTCCCTTATCCATTCTAGTCGATTTGTTTCAAAGCTGTCCACCTGCGCTCCCCTCTTGACAGACATACTTTCGCACAACATAGATTGCAAACTATTTTGACTTCTTTTTATAATAAGGAGACTGCGAATTACCAATCTGTTTCCACCGTGAAAAGGAGTGGGTCCGATGCAAGACAAAATGTTTGCCCGTTTACAGGAAATTTACCCGGAGCTGGTTTCATTCAGACGCGATCTGCATATGTACCCTGAGCTTTCCTTTAAAGAAGAAAACACGGCAAAGAAAGTAGCGGACAAGCTCGCTTCCTTTGGCATCGAAGTAAAAACCGGAGTAGGCGGCCTGGGCGTCGTCGGCTACCTCAAGGGTGGAAAACCGGGAAAGACGGTCGCTTTGCGCGCCGATTTTGACGCTTTGCCGATTCAGGATGAAAAAGAGGTTGAGTATAAATCGCGGATTCCCGGCGTGATGCACGCATGCGGCCACGACATTCACACAGCCGGCTTGCTCGGTGTCGCCCAAGTTTTGAGCGAGTTCCGCGATGAGCTGCCAGGTACAGTCGTGTTTCTTCATCAGTTTGCCGAAGAGCTGCCGCCTGGCGGAGCGAAATCCATGGTCGAAGCAGGCTGCCTGGAAGGCGTCGATGTCGTCTACGGTGCCCACGTCGCTTCTGATTTGCCAGTTGGCGTCGTCGGCATTGCAAAAGGATACGTCACAGCCGCTGCTGACAGCTTTGAAATTGTTTTGTACGGAAAAGGCGGGCATGGCGCTTCCCCGCACACTTCCATTGACCCGATCGTCCTCGGCAGCCAGATTGTGATGAATCTGCAACAAGTGGCGAGCCGCCAGATAGACCCGCTCAAGCAAGTCGTGCTGTCCGTCTGCTCGTTTAACGGTGGCGGCGAAGCGTACAACGTCATTCCCGACCAGGTGCGCCTGAAAGGAACCGTCCGCACGTACGACGAAGAAGTTCGCGTAGCGGTTGAGCAATCCATGCGCCGCATCGTGGAAGCGAGCTGCCAGGCTGTCGGCGCGACTTGCGAAATCAAGTACGAACGCGGCTATCCGGCTACATGGAACGATGAAGTGGAAACGCCGCTCGTGGAAGCAGAAGCGAAACGTCTTTTTGGCGAAGAGCGCGTCATCCAGATGCCACCGATCATGGGGGGAGAAGACTTCGCCTACTACGCGCAGGAACGTCCAGCTACTTTCTTCATGACCGGCGGACGCAATCCGGAGCTTTTGGCAACCTATCCGCACCATCATCCCAAGTTCGATGTGGATGAGCGTTCCATGATTCAAACGGGGCAACTGTTCATCGGAGCACTGCTCGCGTACCAGGCTCGTCATCAAGAATAATCCGCTCTACAAAAAAGGCAGGGACTTCAGGCTCCCTGCCTTTTCCTATTGGCTATACTTCATGGCGGATGATCCATTCCAGACGCCTGCTTTGCATGCCAGGCGGAATCGTTTTCAGCAACCAATTGCGCACGGCGATTGCCAACGGATTTTCCCACTGGGTAACATAGCCCATCAGACGCGAGCCGCGCACGATCGCATGTGCCCGCTTTTTCCGCTGCTTCTCGTAGTGGACGAGAGCGGCTGGAATATCCACGTCGGCAGGCGCAAGACAACGTGCCAGCACAAGCGCGTCCTCCAGCCCTTGCCCTGCTCCCTGCCCCAGATTCGGCAGCATCGGATGTGCGGCATCGCCCAAAAGGCTGACCCTTCCCGTACCCCACCGTTTCAACGGCAGTCGATCGTAAATGTCGTGCCGCAAAATCGCTTCCTCCGGCGTAGCGGCGATGACGGCGCGGACAGGCTCGTACCAGTTTTCCAGGCGGCGCAACGCCGCGAGCTTTCGTCCGATCGGCGGATCTTTTTCGCCTTCCGGGGCATTGATGGCAGCGAACCAGTGTATCCGGTTGTGACCGATATGGGAAAAACCGAACCGCGCTCCACTCCCCCACGCTTCAAAGCCGCCGCCCGTTTCCAGCGGATAGCGCGCATCTTCATACCGGGCGATTCCGCGAATGGCCGTATAGCCGGAGTAGCGCATCTTTTCCGCGCCAAACAACAGCTTGCGCACGCTGGAGTGAATCCCGTCCGCACCGATGAGGACGTCTGCTTCCGCTGTCGTGCCATCGGCAAAAGACGCTTGGACCCGCTCCGCTTCCTGCGAAAAAGCGGTCAGCTTTTTGCCCAGAACCAGCTCTTGCTCGTCCACCCTTTCGCGCAGCGCTTGTTGCAAGTCTGCGCGGTGCACAAGGTAGCTGTCCGCCCCGCAGCGCTCGGCTTGACGTGCGACAGGCAGCTCGACCAGCACGTTTCCTTGCCAATCGCAAATGCTCGCCTTGCGGACGGGTGAACCAAGCTCCCGGACGCGTTGGCCCGCTTCCAGCTTGTCCAGTGCCTTCATCGCATTGGCAGCCAGCACGATGCCTGCCCCGATACCTTTTTGCTCCCTGGCTTGCTCATACAGCCTGACCTGCCAACCTGCCTGTTTCAAGGCAATCGCCGCCGACATTCCAGCCAACCCGGCCCCGATGATCATCGCTTTTCTGTCTTTGTGCTTGCCGTTGGTCATGACTTTTTCTCCCGTCAGTAAGACTTTTCCAAATCATAACATGGCAAGCGACCAGGGCATACGAAAAAGCCGCTTTTCCATCGAAAAGCAGCTCTCTCGCTTGTCGCCTGTCTCCTAGAACAAGTTCATGCTCAAGTAACGTTCACCCGTATCCGGCGCAATGCAGACCACCCGTTTGCCTGTGCCCAGTCTTTTGGCAATCGTGATCGCCGCAAATACAGAAGCTCCTGACGACGGGCCGACCAAAATGCCTTCCCACGCGGCGAGCTTGCGCATGCTGTCCAAAGCTTCTTCGTCGGCGATCTGGATGATCTCGTCGTAAATGTCCGTATTCAAAATGCGCGGAATAAACCCGGGACTTGTGCCGACCAGCTTGTGCGGCCCCGGCTTGCCACCCGACAAAACAGGCGAACCTTTTGGCTCCACGACGGCGATGTACAACCCGGGAACCTCTTCGCGCAGCACCTCGCCCGTCCCTGTAATCGTCCCGCCTGTGCCCGCCGTCGCGACAAAAGCATCGAGCTGTCCTTTTGTCTGGGCCAAAATTTCCCGGGCTGTCGTGACGCGATGAATGTCCGGATTCGCCGCATTTTCAAACTGCTGCGGAATGAAGCTCCCTGGGATTTCCTGCTGCAACTCCTTCGCTCTGGCAATCGCGCCTGGCATCCGCTGTTCACTCGGCGTCAGCACGACTTCTGCCCCGTATGCTTTCAAAATGTTGATCCGCTCTTTCGACATGTTATCGGGCATGACCAAAATCGCCTTGTAGCCTTTGGCTGCCGCGTTCATCGCCAAACCGATTCCCGTGTTGCCGCTCGTCGGCTCGATAATCGTATCCCCGGGCTTGATCAGCCCCTCCCGCTCCGCTCTGGCAATCAGATTGTAAGCAGCGCGGTCTTTGACGCTCCCGGACGGATTGAACTTTTCCAGTTTGACCCACACCTCTGCCGCTCCCTCGGGAACCATCCGGTTCAGGCGAACGCAAGGCGTATTTCCAATCAGCTCGGTGATATTTTGGTAGACGTTCATAAAAACCTCCCGGACAAAGCCAACTGGCTGGTGTATACGAATAAGCATAATACAATTAAACCGATCTGAAAACAGCAAAAAAGCCCGTTCCCTGGTGCACAGCCGCACCGTGGCAACGGGACTTGATCTGTTTGCGCGCTTTAGAAGCCGTACTTGGCCTTGGTCTGTTGCAGCACGTTTGCCGCCTGCTGATAGAGCTTGTTCGCAGCAGTCTTGCCGCCGCCTTGCTCTTTTTCCAGCGCAGCCAGCCGCTGCTTCGCCTGATCGATTGCGTCGGTGCCTGCCTTGATCGCCGCCTGCAACGCTTTTTCGCGATTAGCCGCGTCCGGAGCATTCGCCTTGATCTCTTCCCAAACCGTCTGCGTGTCCTTAATATCCGTTTCCAGGACGGCAATCAGGTCTTGCATGCTTTGCTTCTTCTGGGCGATTGTGCTGTCCATCGCATCCATCCCGTCGACCAGCACCTTCATGCTGCCGAGCGTCCCGGCCATGACGTCATACTCCATTTTGCTCAAACTAGGCTGCTTGGAGTAGGTAGTCAGCTCGTCCAACAACCCTTGCAGCTCAGCCGTCTGGTCTTTGGAAAATTGAATCTCGTCTGCGAACTGGATTTCCTGCAAATATTGCGCGCTCTCCTGCAAGTCAGCCGCGAGCTTTTCCGTCCGCACGACTTTGTTCGCAAAAGCCACCCGCGCCTCTTCCTTGGCTCGCTGCTCCGCCAACACTTTTTTCTTCTGCTCCGCTTCCAGCTCGACGCTTTTCGTCCAGGCGGCAAGCTTGTCGCTGTAAGCCTGGTTTGTGCTGGCAACAAGCTTGGTTTCCTGTGGCTCTCCTTGTGCGAGTGAACCTGTAATCAAAAGGCCGTCCGCACTCAGCTTGGCCTGAAGCGGCCCAACCGACTCAGCCGTCTTATCCGCAGATGCGGACTTCGGCTGAAGCGTCAGCGCATCGCCTTCCCGCGTCCCTGTAAAAAGGCTTGTCTCTGTTTGCAAGCGAGGAACCGTATCCTCGACTAGCAGCTTGGACAACGTGATTTCGACGTTGAGTTGCTCCTGTTCCGGCGTCACCTTGGCGTACACCATCCGGCTCTGGTCTGCGTACAAATAGCCTTCTGCCAGCGCGATCGGCATAAGCGCGCGATAGCCCCAAAAGCCCAAAGCGCAGACGACCAGCAACGCTATTATTCCTACGATCCGTTTGTTTTTCCCCTGCATACCGCGACCCCTCATCCGCTTTTTCTGTTTCTTTTGACCCGCTTTTACCAGTACGTACCACTATTTCATCATACATGAATCATGACCCTCAGCCATATGAGTCGAAAGGCCAAATCCATGAAAGCTTTCCGAGCTTGAATTTGAACTATTGCAGCTTGCCGCGCTATACTACAAGTATATCACCAGAGGAGGCCAGGTTGAAATTGGAAACGAACTATGTCCAAAAGCAAGTCGTCTTGCAACCATGGAAAGCCAACCTGTTTGCTTGTGTTTGCCTTCTCCTGTTTGTTCCGGCCGCTTTGCTTTTCTATCAAAAGGCGGTGACGTTCTCGGTATCTCTCAGCGATATCGGGCTGTTTTTTGTAGTCGTTCTCGGCGGAATCATCGTCCATGAAGCTGTGCACGGAGTCGGCTTCATGCTCAGCCGCCAGGTTGCTACATCCGATATCCGCTTCGGGGTAATGTGGCGCAAGCTTGTTGTTTACGCCTGCTGCCTGAAGCCGATCTCTGTGGGCAGCTATCGGCTTGCTGTCGCCCTGCCGGCTTTGCTGCTCGGTGTGTTGCCCTTTTTCTTGGCCTACTTTTTCCAATCGCTGTTTTGGTACGTGTGGAGCATCGTCATGCTGATCGGCAGCTTTGGCGACTTCTACATCTTGTGGACGCTCCGTTCTTTTTCCAAACAGACACGCATTGCCGACTCGCCAGACAGCATCGGTTACGTAGCTTACCTGCCCGAATCAAAAGCGTGATTTCATCTGCCATGCCAAAAAGCCGACGTCCATGCGGAACCGTCGGCTTTTTTATGCGGCTTGTCAACTCGTTTTGTTTGCTACACCTATACCGCTACCTGTTTGCGTGCGGCAGGGAAATACAGCCCGGCTGCGCCAAGCACGCCCGCCTCTGCTCCCATCGTGGTGAACTGGAACGTCGCCTGGCTCGCCATCCGGGAAATGCAGCGCTGGCGAATCACCCGCTCTGCTTCCTCCAGCAAAATTCGGCCGTTTTTCATGACGCCTCCGCCGAACACGATCACCTGCGGATTGAACAGATGAATCAGGTTGGTCAGGCCGACACCGAGGTAGTAGCCTGCCTGCTTCATCAAGCTGATGCTCAGCGGATCGCCGCTCTCTGCCTGCTCGCCGATCTCCTTGGCCGTTATGCGCCCGAGCTCGCCCTCGCAGACGGTTCGCAGGGAGCTTTCCGCGCCAGCTTGCAACTGTTCCTGCGCCATTTTTGCCAGCGCCAGTCCCGACACGTAATTTTCCAGGCATCCTCTGTTCCCGCAAGCGCACAGCGGCCCTTCCGGATCGAGCGAGATGTGGCCGAACTCGCCTGCACTGTCGCCAATGCCTGTAATCAGCCGCCCTCCGCTGATGATCCCGGCGCCCACTCCCGTGCTTACCGTGACGTAGATGAGATCATCGGTGCCGCTGGCGCTGCCGAAGGCCCACTCGGCAACGGCTGCCGAATTGGCGTCGTTGATCAGCTGCACCGGAACGCCGAACCGTTGGCCGAGCTTGTCGCCGATCGCCACATCGCTCCAGTTCAAATTGCTTGCAAAAATGACCATTTGCCGGTTTGTATCAATGATTCCGGCTGTAGCAATTCCAATTCCGCGTATTTGCGAGATGCCGACACCGCTGTCCGCGAGTACGGACGAGACGAGATCGCCAATTCGCGAAATGACAATCTCAGCCGCGTCCTCTTTTTGTGTCGGAGCGTTCGCTTGGCTTAGGATGCTGCCATTCTGGTCGACAATCGCGGCGATGACTTTCGTGCCTCCCAGGTCAATCCCGATGGCATATGGTTTCTCTTGGGTCATCGTGTGACTCACATCCTCGCTGTCTGTTCTCTATTTGAAAATAGCGTCGAGCGCCTCGGAGGTCGAAGCGACCAGCTGCTCTGGCTTGTAGGCATACGGCGAGATTTCCGGGATGATGTAGCCGCTGTACCCGATCTCGCGCAGCGCCTCTGCCACGCGCGCCCACGGAATGTCGCCAGCCAAAAGCGGCACAAATCCGGTAATGTTGCCCGTCGTCGTCTTGAAATCTTTGACGTGAATCGCCCGGATTCTTTTGCCGAGAATGCGAATCCACTGCTCGGGAAAACCGAATTGCAGCACATTGCCGACATCGAAGTAAGCGCCCACCCACGGGCTGTTCACTTCATCAATCAACCTGGCCATTTCCAGCGGGCTGAGCAAAAATTTGTTCCAGACGTTTTCAATCCCGATATGCACTTGCTTGGCTTCCGCCGTTTTCGCCAGTCGTGTGAGCGCTTCGCGTGCCCGCTCATACGCCGTGTCGTACGATACTTCCGGTGTCACCAGCCCTGGCACGACCAGAACCGTACGTGCTCCAAAAACGCTTGCTGCCTCAATCATTTTCTCGACGACCTGGATGCCTTTTTCCCGCACTTCCGCATCGTTATGGGTGAGCGGGTACTTCCAGAGGAGCGCCGTCGAGACACTCGGCAGCTCCAATCCATACTCGCGAGCCAGTTGCGCCAGCTTCGCCAGCTCGCCCTCCGTCATTTCCAGATGCAAGGGCGCGTCTCCCTCGTCGAGATTCAACTCGACGCCTTTGTACCCGTACTCTTTTGCTTGCTGAAAAATATGTTCTGCGCGGCTTTCTTTCGGAAAGCACCAAGCGTTGATTCCTTTTTGAAAAGACATGCTGCTCACTCCTTCTTAATCGTGCGAAATGATGACAGGTGCACCGGACTGCGCAGACTCGTTTGCGGCCAATGTCACTGCCAGCGTCTTTTTCGCAGAGGCGTATGGCGACAAGATCAGGCTCGTATCTCCGGTTTCAATCGCCGTCACAAAAGCGCGATCCTGTTCCCGGTACATATCTACTGTCGCCTCAAATGTGCGCGTACCAGCCTCGTCCGTGATCGTCAGTTGTCTGCCGTCGATCAGCACACGGAAATGTTTCCCCAAAATTTCTACACCTGTCCGGTGATCCGCCTGGATAAAGCACGTATCCAGATGGCCGAGCGCCCCTGTGGAAAAGGCCATGCTGACCGCAGACACATCCGGGATGTCGATGCCTTCAATGTCTTGCGAGACGAGCAAAGACATCTGCGCGTATACTTTTTCCACGTCACCCGCCAAAAAGCGCATCATGTCGAGTGTATGCGTCGCCTGCTCGACCAGTTGGCCGCCCGATTTGCCCATTTGCCGCCACCACGGAGTTTCCACGAATTTGGTCAAATAATGGCCGCGCACCAGGGCGATCTGCTTGTCAGCCAAATACTCGCGGGCTTGCTGCACGATATCCAGATAGCGCAGGCAATAACCTGTCGAGGTAATAATCCCTGCTTTTTCCATCGCCGCCTGTTTCTTCGCGACTATGTGCATATCGAGGCCAATCGGCTTTTCCACGAACAGGTGAATCCCTTTTGCTGCCGCCTGCTCCTCGATTTCTTCGTGGGCAAAAGGCGGGACGCAGACAAACAGCGCATCCAGCTTTTCGTGCGTGAGCAGCTCCTGCCAGGACGTGTAGCCGGAAGCACCGATCCGCTCGGCCGTGGACATTGCTGCTTCCCGATTCACATCGCAGACAGCGGTAACTTTCACTCGTTCGTCAGCGAGCAAGCCTTGCAGGTGATGCTGGCCGATCCCTCCGACGCCGATCATTCCGATCTTCATACTCATATTGATCCACCGTCCCCGTTAGCGAATGACCACCGGTTGCTTCGATTCAGCCGACTGGTAGGCAGCAAGCGCTACTTCGACCGCGCGCATGCCGTCTTCTCCTGTTACGGATGGCGCTTTTTTCTCGCGGACGCTGGCAACAAAGTCGCTCACCAGCTGGCTGTCCATGTCGTCGCCCCAGTTGACCCATTTCAATCCTTTGTCATTGCTGTACACGTCGAGCTTTTGCGAAAAGGCATCGAGCGAGATAGTGCCTTCCGTGCCGATGATTTCCATCGTAACGTCGCCCCAGACCGGGAACGTCTTGTTGCGCGACCAGCTGCAATCCAGCGTGGCGAATACGCCATTTTCAAATTCCATCGTCAAAATGCCGCAGTCGTCAATCGGGGTAGGCGAAAATTTGCTGTCTACTTCTGCGTACACCTCGCGCACTTCCACACCCATGAACCAGCGCATCAAGTCAACGACATGCACCGTATGATCGATAACAGCGCCGCCGCCGGACTTGGCAGGATCGACGAACCAGCCGCCCGGATTTTGCCCGCGATTCGTGCCGCGGATCGCCATGATGCGGCCAACCTTGCCTTGCTCTACCAGCTGTTTTGCCCGCACAACCGCAGGGTGGAAGCGAACAGGGAACGCCGTTTGCAAAATGACGCCTTGCTCGCGGCAAATCTCAATCATTTCCTGGGCCGCCGCCAGCGTGGTCGCAAGCGGCTTTTCGCACAAAATGTGCTTGCCTGCTTTCGCGGCTGCTACTGTATGCTCATGATGCTTGGCATTTTCCGAAGTAATGATGACAGCGTCGACGTCAGCTGCCAAAAGCTCGCGATAATCGTGGTAAAACGGTACGCCCCACTTTTCTGCCGCTTCCTTGCCACGTGCTTCATCCTCGTCGGCTACACCGACCAATTGTACGCCCGCAAGCTTCCCGATCGCATTCGCGTAGCTGTATGCGTGCATATGTGCGACACTGATGATTCCCAGTTTCATATGTGGTCCCCTCCTACACTAGCGTTACGGGTTTGCCCGTTTCGATTGACTCAAGCGCAGCTCGCGCGATTTCCACTGCTTTCACGGCATCCTCGACCGTCACGCGCGGCTGGAGATCGTTTTCGATGCAATCGATGAAATGCTTCAGCTCGCGGAAGTACGGATTTTCACGCAGCGGACTCTCCGGCACAGCCACTCCGCCCATACCTGCCTGTTTCGCGCGATTTACGGCGATCAGCGGCTTTTCTTTTGCACTATCGTACTGAATGATTCCTTCGCTTCCCGCCAGCTCCATTTTCATCGAGAAGCCTTCATGCGCCCAAGACCCTTCCACATGAGCGATCATCCCGCTTTTGAACCGAAGCGTCACCAGCGCGTAGTCGATGCGGGCGAAGCCGCGTCCAAGCAAGCTTTTCGCATAGACGCGCTCCACGTCGCCGAAGCACCAGCGCAAAAAGTCGAAGTCGTGGATGATCATGTCCAGCACAAGACCGCCGCTGTTTTTGTAATCCGCATACCAGTCATTCCACGCCGTCGGGAAAATACCGCCACGGAACGTCCGCGCCACGCCGACATTGCCGATCGTGCCATCGTTCACCAGTTGACGGGACTTCTCGTACTCAGGGAAAAAGCGCAGCACATGGCCGACGAACAGCTTGACGTTTTTCTCGCTGCAATAGTCAACGATCGATTGCGCCTCTTCCTTGCTGCGTGCCAGCGGCTTTTCGCAAATGACGTGCTTGCCTGCGTCCGCAGCTTTTTGCACATACGTTTTATGCAGGTAAGTCGGCAGACACACGTCAATGATATCTACCCGCTCCAGCTTCTCCATGGCTTCATCGTAGCTCGCAAACCATTGCGTATTCGTTTCGGCTGCCAGCTCGCGGCCGCGCTCTCCGCGCAAGTCGACAATGCCGACCAGCTCGACGTTTTTCATGGCAGCGTAAGATTTTGCGTGAACAGTTCCCATCGTACCTGCTCCGATTACCAGAACATGATGCATAGTGGTTTTTCACTCCTTCAGGGGAAAATGGCTATTTGGACCCGGTTAGGGTAATACCCTCGACAAAATGCTTCTGCAAGAAAATAAAGACGATAATCATCGGCCAGATGGCGAGAACAGAACCAGCCATCAAAATCGGATAGTTCGTCATGTTCGTATGTTCTCCTGTCAAATAGGCCAATCCTGCCGACAGCGTCATTTTATCCGGCGTGCTGTTGACGATCAGCGGCCACATCAGATCATTCCACGACCAGAGGGCGACGAAGATGGCCAAAGCGATCAAACCGGGCTTCGCCAGAGGAAGCATAATGCGCCAGTAGATTTGGAAGTGATTGCAGCCGTCGAGCTTTGCCGCCTCTTCCAGCTCTTTCGGCAATGACATGAAAAACTGGCGCAGCAAAAATGTGCCGAAAGCACTGAACAGTCCTGGCACGATCAACGCGGTGAGCGTGTTCAGCCAGCCAAGCTCCTTCATGATGAGAAACTGCGGGAGCAAAAACACTTGCCCCGGCACCATCAGGACGGACAAAAAGACGATGAACAAGGCGTTGCGCCCCGGAAACTCGATGCGGGCAAACGCGTATGCCGCAAGCGAGCAAAGGAATACTTGCCCGACGACTTTCACGACTGTAGTCAAAATCGTGTTCCAGTAAAAGTCGTAGAAAGGCAGCATTTCGAAAATGTGCGTGTAGTTTTCCCATTGCAGGGACGTCGGCCAAATGACTGGCGGCACCTGCGTCGATTCACCCAGCGTTTTGAGCGAAGTCAGGATCATCCAGACAAACGGCGCGACCATTACTAGAGCGCCTAGTATCAGCAGCAGATGAATCAAAAGATTTTTGCCAACCCGATTACGTCCTGTTTGGACACTCATCGATCATTCCTCCTGTCCAGTCATGCTCGCTTAATCGTAATGGACCCATTTTTTCTGCATTTTCATTTGAATCGCGGTAACAATCAGGATCAGCACCAAAAGCACGACTGCTACTGCTGCTGCATAACCGCCATTGCCTGATTCGAAGCCGTTCGTGAAGAACAAGTACGCCACCGTCTGCGTCGATTCAGCCGCCGGATTGCCCAGCTTGCCGATCATCAAGTAGATCAGGTCGAATACTTGGAACGCGCCAATCAGCGAAGTGATGCTCACGAAAAAAATCGATGGCGTCAACAGCGGCAATGTAATCGTAAAAAACATCCGCACAGGTCCGGCTCCGTCGATTTCCGCCGCTTCGTAATAGCTGCGCGGAATCCCCTGCAAGCCCGCCAGGAAAATCACCATGTTGTAGCCGATCGAACTCCAGACGGCAACGATGATGACAGCGTACAGAGCGATGTCAGGGTCGGAAATCCAGCGCGGTCCCTGTATCCCCACTGTCCCTAACAAGTAGTTGATCAAGCCGTAATCGGCATTGTACAGCCATCTCCACACCATCGCCACGGCAGCCGCCATCGTTACGACTGGCAAAAAGTACAAGGTACGGTAAAACGAGATGCCTTTGATTTTCTGGTTGAGCAAGACGGCGATTAATATGGAGATAGCGATACTGGCTGGAACTGCAAGAACCGTATAAATAAGCGTGTTTTTCAGTGCGATCCACAGGTTCGGGTCTTGGAACAGCAGGACATAGTTGTCCACGCCCGTCCATTTGTACTTGCCGAAGCCTCCCCATTTGGTGAAGCTGAGATAAATAGTCTGCACGACTGGCCATATGTAGAACAAACCCAGACCGAGCAACGTCGGCGCAATCATGAGATACGCCCACAACCAGTCGCTTCGTTTCATGCGATTCAATGGCTTTGCTGGTTTTGGCCGGGCAGCGGCATGCACTTCTGGCTGAAGTTGGCTGCTCATCGCAATATTCCCCCCTGACAATAAGCTCGTAACAGGGGATGGCTCCGTCCTCGACACGAAGCCATCCGTGAAAAGAAACCCCTACTCTTGCGCCAGCAACTCGTTCATTTTTTGCGCAAGTTCTTTCGCTGCATCTTCTACGCTCATTTGACCTGCCCATGCTTTGGTCATGTAATCGGTTTCCAGCTTCGCCCATTTCGCGGTGTCCTTGGAGATCGGGTACGCTTTTGCGTTAGCTGCCTGATCAATAAAAATTTTCAGATTAAAGTTAGGCATCGATTTCACCCAAGTATCTTGTGTACCGTTGAACGCCGGGATTGCCGCTCCCTTGCTTGCCTGGATCTCCGCCGCTTCCTTGGAGCCCAGGTACTTGACGAACTCCCACGCTTCTTTCGGGTGCTTCGTGTTCGCCGCGATCACATTGCCCAAACCGTGGATAACGCTCGTGTTTTCCTTGCCTTTAGGAAGGTAGGCCACGTCCACTTTGTCTTTGGTGTACTCGTTGCCATTGAATGCGCTTGCCATCCAAGACCCGGAGTAAACCATCGCCACTTTCCCGGATTCGAAAAGTTGCGTCGATTCAGTCTCCGACATTTGCGCCGCAGACGGCGACACTTTGTCATTGATCATGTCTACCCACAGCTTCAAGCCTTCGATCGTTTCCGGTTTGTCAAAGCCCGACGACTTTCTGTCTTCGGAAATGACGGAGCCGCCAGCTTGGAAAATCGTGTTGTAGTAATTGTCTTGTCCGTATGGCGCTGCCGCGATTCCCCAGATGCCTTTTTTCTCGTCCGTCAACTTTTTCGCTGCTTCCTTCAGCTTGTTCCAATCCCATGTTTCGTCCGGATACGGCACTTTGGCGTCATCAAACAGCTTCTTGTTGTACCAGAGCCCGATAGTGTCAAAATCTTTTGGCAATGCAAACGTTTTTCCGTCGTATGTGTAGAGATCAACCAGCGCTTTGGGATAATTGCCAAGGTCGACGCCGTCTGCCTTGATCTGTTCATCGAGCGGCAGCAGCACGTCGTTTGCCGCATACTTGATGATCCGCGGGCCGTTGATCCAGAAAACGTCCGGCAAAGTTCCGCCAGTCGCAGCCGCTTCCATCTTCGTCCAATACTGTTTGTTCGGTGTCAGCTCGATCTTGATGTCAACATTCGGGTTCGCTTCATGGAATTTCTTTGCAATTTCCTCCATGGCCGGCATCTGGTTTTTATCCCAGAGGGCGTAAGTAAGCGTTACCTTTTCTCCGGTTGCGGCGCCTGATTTTTGTCCATCTGACGGTGTGGCACTTTGTCCGCCACCGGAACATCCTGCTACCGCTACCAACAATGCGGCCATTGCCAACGAAACCAACTTCTTCATCTGAAGTCCCTCCTCGACATACGTTCTCCTCTTTTTTTACCCCCAACTCAGTTGAAACGACTGCGTCTTGACCTCCACGGCTCCCCCCTTTCACCGTACGATGCAATCTTTCTTTTTCCAATGCTAAAACAAAGTATTCAAAAAGGAACTACAGGCTGAAATGAAAGACGTCCTGTAGCAGTACGGCAGCGGCTGCCTTGACTTCAAAGTCCGCTCCCAGCATTGTCGGACGGAATTCCAGCCCGTCTACCATAATGCCCATTGCCTGTTCGCGCACCTGCTTTTCGATGCGCTCAAACAACACTTGATTGTCGCGCATCATTTCCCCGCCCAAAATGATCAGGCTCGGGTTGAACAGATTGACCAGGTTGACGATGCCGATGGACAAATACGCGGCGATTTCTTCTACGATGTCCTCGCACACCTGATCCTTTTGCTGCAAGGCACGGCGGAACACTTCAAACGTAATTTGCGTCATGTCTCCACCCGCCAGCTCCAGGACCAGCGTCTCTTTGCCGCGGGCAATCGCAGACAGCAATCCTGTGTAGATCGCCGGCCAGGCGACGTAGTTTTCCAGACAGCCGACGTTGCCGCAATCACAGCGCATGCCGCTGCGGTCTACGGTCGTGTGCCCGAACTCGCCAGCTCCCCCGCGGCTTCCCCGGAAAATGGAACCGTTTACAACAAGACCTGAACCTACCCCTTCGCCCACTGTTACGAACAGCAGGTTGTCGGCTTCGATCCCTACCCCGAAATTTTTCTCTGCCAAGGCAATCGCGTTGGCGTCGTTGTCGAGCCACGTACTCATGCCGAAACGCTGCTCAGCCAGCTCCTTCAACGGAACATCCGTCAATCGCAGCTTGGAATTGAAGCGAATCACTCCGCTCGCTGCGTCGACAATCCCCGGAGCGATAATGGAGATACCCAAGCAACGCTCTGTGTCCGCTGCCTGTGTCAAAAAGTCTGCAATCGAGTCCAGTACATACTGCACCATCCGATCGCTGACAAGACCAGGACCGACCGGATATACTTGCTTGCGCTTGGTCGCCGCCTCCAGATTCATTTCCGCGATGGTGATCGCCGTGTTCGTGATGGAGACGCCAATCAAAAACTTTCCATCGGGGCAAAAGCGCACCATGATCGGCTTTCTGCCGCCTTTTGATTCTCCTGTTCCATCCTCCGCTACCACGCCGTCACGAATCAGCTCGTTGACTGCCGACGTGACCGTAGTCGGGCTGATGCCTTGCTTTTTGGCAATGTCACTGCGCGAGATGGGCCCATGCTGGCGGATTGTATCGAGTATAATAAAGCGATTTAGTTCTTGAATCAGTTTGAGGTCTCCGGTCCTGCGCATTTTATAAGCTCATCCTTTGTTTTTCCAATGACTTTATAAAGTGATCATAGCAGACCCTTCCAGCTTGTGTCAATTTGGATTTTTCAGTTTTTTGCACTTTTTCTGGACGGCTTCCTTTCTTTGCCATATAGCTCTTTCTTTTTGTAAAATGAAGCTGATACTGATACGGCTTGGCTCCACTTCACCTTACGCGAAAATGGGGGTACCGTTCATGAGAGATAACCTGCTGCATCGGGAAATGAAGAGTTGCCTGGGTCCGTTTTATATCTGTTGCTTTTTATCCAAGCTGACCTCTCGCAGGTTCCCGTTGATCGAAGACAAGAAAAGCGAGTATCAAAAACGGTACAGAGAGAGCAATTGCCTGTAGTGCGGGCTGCATGCACGAACATCGAGCAATATCCCAATTTTTGGTATACTCATAAAAGCGCTATAATGAAAAAGCAGGTGATTGCATTGGTTAGCATCGGTGACTCTTCTTTTTTCATGCTTCTGCCCCTGTTGGTGATCGTGCTCCTGAACGTGCTGAACATCGTAATCAGTATTTGGGGCTATCGCGATTCGCGGCGCAGAGGCAACAGCAAGGAATTTTCCATCATCGTCCTGGTAGCGTTGTTATTTTTCCCGATTATCGGGCTGATTGTGTACCTGATTATCCGCAAAGACGAACCATAGAGGGGGAAGCTGCTCATGACGGCGACTGTGTGGACGCCTTACGAGGATTGGCGGGGGCATCCTGCTGACTTCCGGGTCAAGTATCGCTTTTATCCGGAAGCAGAGAGCGGGAGAAAGCTGCCGCCTGTTCAAGGCTATCGAAGCGATTTTTCTTATGCCGGCGACAATGAAAAAATCGAGCTGTTCGCTATCCACCCTGAGTTTGAGACGCCGGACGGGGATGTCATCCGCGATCTGACTGCTCCAGTCCCGGCAGAAGGAACGGCCCGCATGTGGATTTTGTTCCCGCAGATGCGCCAAACCGTCCATATCCATCGCATCAAGCCAGGGATTGTCGGGTATTTCATGGAGGGTGCGCGAAAAGTAGCTGTAGCGGAAGTGATTGAGATTGTCGGGTTGCATGAAAATCCTGGGGAAGATCAGGAAAAGAAATGAGATTTCTTCTCTCTCGATGCCGGGAGATGAGTGCCTTTTTCTAAAGGCTCGTTCTGTCTCCGCTGCCCTGGCCAGCCCAGTCTGTCCAAGTTTGCTAACTTTCGCTAGACGACACTGAATGTTCGCTTCGTTATGCTAAATTCGCCCGTTGTAAAACGATCTCTTATCCGTTGATGGAACGCCGTGTGCGTTGAAAGTCGCCCGCACGGCGTAGGCTCGAACGAAAGCCCTCCAAAATAACCGGAGGGAACAAGGCGAGAATAGCGATACCAGCCCAGCGATTGGCACGATCGCGGAGAATAGTACCCTCCCGCGATACATCATCCACTTCAACAAAGCGCTCGACGATGACACCATCGCTGAAACAGACCCGAAAAAAGTCATAGCTTTCTTTGGCATGAAGGGCACAGTGTGGAATCCTTCCGCTTTTGTTACCTCATTGGCATGGGATACGACAGATCCTGACCATCCGATCCTGATTATGAACACTAAATTAAGCAACAACCCAGGTCCAGGGAATACGTAAACTTTGTCAATGGAGCGGCAAAGAATCGGCATGGCAATGTCATTACGCGCACTACACCTTAATAGCGAATCCATCAACAATCTTCGGATTTCTCCGGGGATCTTTTTTTATATTTGGTGGCGACCACCGACTGCTTTCAAGGTTAGCGTTTTTTTACCAGCAAACTTGTTTCTACCATGTTTCGAGCGCTAATTTATTTTTACACTCGTTCAAAATATTGTAAATTAATTCCATGATTCGACAGTATCTCCTAAGGTAAAGGCAAAGAACGTGCTTTAAAATGGTAAATGTTGGAATTAACACCACAACCGTTAACTTCCACTTGATGATATTGTCCAAACGCCATTTACTATGATCAAGAAAGGTGATGTTCATGTTTAAGAAATCTTTGCTCCTCCTGACATTAAGCTCCGTTGTCGCCGTACCGGCTCTCGCTGCGCAAGCCCATGGAGCAACGCCATCTCCCCAGGCAAAAACGACCGCTTACGCATCCGCTTTCAGCAAAGAAGACGGGAAAACGAAGCAGTCTCCTTCCAAAGTGTCCGCTAAAGCAATCGCAAACAAAGCATACGGCGAAGAGCATTGGGTGACCATTAGCTCGCCCATTCCAAGCGGTTGGGTCATCGTCAGAAATCAAGGAAACATGAATCTGATCAGAGACCTGAACAATGCACCCGCTAATGCCCAACTATGGGTATTGGGAGGCTCCCCGATCCCGACTGGATGGATCGTGACGAGATACCAGGAAAATTCCAAATACATCCAAAATGTCAATAACGCGGCTTATGGCGCTCAACACTGGGTGTTGATTAGCTCGCCTATTCCAACCGGATGGATCGTCACCAGAAACAACGGAAATACGAATTACATCGAGAACGTCAATAATGCTCCTTTTGGCACCGAACGCTGGGTACTGCTTAGCTCGCCTATTCCAGCCGGATGGGTCATCACAAGAACTAACGGAAATACGCGCTACATTAAAAATATTGCGAGCGCTCCGATTGGCTATGAGCAATGGGTACTGCTAGGTTCGCCTCTCCCAAGCGGATGGATCATCGTTCGCTCGCAAGGATCTAACAATCTGATCAAGCGTGTTAGCTAAAACAGAACACGGAACAGCCGCATGCATGGGCAATAGACACATGACATGCAGCCAATGGACAAGCTGGCGTCGGACGTGCATTCGACATCAGCTTGTTTCTTTTTGGCTCACTTCGCTGCCCTCTGAGCATCTTCTTTCCATATCACTTTTTCATCATCCCGCTGCCAGAGCAAGTTCGTTATAGGAAAAGGAAAAGTCATTTTGCCCAGTTGTTGAAATACTTTTTCCAACTCTTCCGCCTCAAATACTCTCTCTTTCTTTTGCTCAACCGATTTTCATATTTCTTCTGTTCGGATCAGGCAATATAAACAGATGCTGTTCATAGAACGTTTTTTTGTCCATAAAGTATTTATTAGAAGCATCAAACTAACACGTCTGGTATGGCTTCGGATACATTTGCTGAAAACACTGCAACTCCAACTAATGAATCGCGGCGAACTGCGAATCAATTTTAAGGAGGAAACAAGCTATGAACAAACAACTGCAAGCTGACAAAAGAAAGCAAGAAAAAGCACTTGTAATTGGAGCCGGTATTGCAGGCTTGCTAGCCGCCCGCGTTCTTTCCGATCATTTTGCGGAAGTCATGGTTGTAGAAAAAGATGAGCTGCCAGAAAAGCCATCTACTCGTCCTGGTACCCCACAAGATTTTCATCCTCATCGTGTGCTGCCGCGTGGGGATTTGATTATGAACCGCTTCTTCCCGGGATATATCGATGATTTACTGAATCTCGGTGCATGTAACGTGCAAAATAGCAAAATGACCCGATTTACTGCATATGGAAAACTTGAATTGGTTAGCAGCCAAAAAAATGCATCTAGCAGTCGGGCCTTGTTGGAATGGACGATCCGCCAGCGTGTGCAAAAGATTCCCAATATACGCTTTGTAACGAAACAAGTAGTGACAGGACTGCTTGCTTCGGAAGACCACAGGCAAGTTGTCGGTGTTCGCCTTCACGCACGAAAGGAACGGAACAAGGAGCGGACCGTTGCCGCTCATCTGGTAGTGGATACATGCGGCCGTCAATCGAAGCTCAATAAATGGCTGGAAGCGCTGGGATATGCTGTTCCAGAGCCTGAGCGCTTAAAAGTCCGTTTTGGGTACAGTACCCGACACTACCGAGTCCCTGCCCATCTTACAGAAAAATTGTCGGCTAGTTCAGAAGGAGATCCTGCTAACAACAAGGGGGCGGTGGGGCTACTGTATATTGAGGATAACATAGCGCAGGCATTGTTGTTTCGTGCGGGAGGGAAACAATATCCCCCAACAGCCCCGGAAGAATATGAAAAAGAGCTGTACTCCTTGTCTACTCCCATGTTGAAGGAGTTAATAAAAGAGTTGGAGCCAATCGGCGCTCCGCGTGGCTTTCGGGCAGAAGAATCGACGCGGCAGCATTATGAGCAAATGGAAAATTGGCCCTCGGGACTGCTGGTGTTGGGAGATGCATTTTGCAACTTTGACCCTATTTATGGGCAAGGCATGACGGTAGCTGCAATTGAAGCCGAAATGTTGGACATCAGTTTACAGAAAGGCGATCTGCTTCAACCTGACTTCGAACGCAAGGTGCTGCAACGGATGCAACAAGCCATTGAACCTGCCTGGTGGTTGAGTGCGATTGCCGATTTGCGTTGGAACGGGGTGGAGCATGTAGGCGCTATCCCCTTAAAAGGGGTGGCATTCGCTCAGAAATACTTTGATCTATACCTCAAAACGGCCGTAAAGCAGGCCATGGAGAATCATGACCTTTCCATGTTCCAGCAATATATGATGATGAACGCATTAGTCCTTTCCCCTCAGGAAATCATTAACCAACGCACGCTAACTACGTTGCTAACCGGAGATGAATCTCACGAAGAAACACAACTTTTAGCGGAACTGGGAGAGCACGATGCGACACATCTGCAAGAGAGGATCAATGAGTTGATTCCTTCCTTTACTTTAGCATTTGATCAAAAGGTACCAAGTCTGTTCTCTGCCGACTCCCATCATTGAAAAACAGTAATAGATACTGCTAGGCTACCCGGCTTCGTGCCGGATTTTTCAGATGTTTGAATCCACTGCCCGCTCTCTTGGCAACCAGCATGTTGGCCGCTCCCGCCATATTTATGGGAAGTCGCAAGCACAGAGTTGAACAGCGGCCCGCGCCATTCCCGCACAACAGGCAACTCTTCAAAGCCACGCTGGTTCGCACCACGGAGAGTGGGCGGAATAAACCGTGT
This sequence comes from Brevibacillus sp. HD3.3A, assembly GCF_013284375.2. Classification (NCBI taxonomy): domain Bacteria; kingdom Bacillati; phylum Bacillota; class Bacilli; order Caryophanales; family Paenibacillaceae; genus Brevibacillus; species Brevibacillus sp. HD3.3A. The sequence goes on along the minus strand of NZ_CP085874.1, from coordinate 1,821,549 downwards.
TTCGCGCTCAGCAAGCCAGTGCTCCTGCTTGTAAAATGCGCCCCAAAAATAAAAAACCCTCCCTTCCGACCATGGGAAGAAAAGGGAGGCTGGGTGGACTGGGTTCAAATCTCTAGTTCACCAAGTCGAACGAGTTCGACTACTGCCTGAGATCGACCTTTGACACCTAATTTTTGCATGACATTACTGATGTGATTGCGCACAGTCTTTTCGCTGATGAAGAGTTGTCCGGCAATCTCTTTGGTTGTCTTATCTTGGACCAAGAGTTCAAACACTTCTCTTTCGCGATTCGTTAACAACGGCTTGGTTTGGTCGCTACCCTTCAATAGTAAAATGGTCGATTCCCAATGCTTCCTTCACCTTACCAAGTGTTCGCAAAGAATCTAGAAAAGACAAGGCATCAGCGACTGTCTGGGCAGATGACAATCCCAAACGTTCTTGACCCGTCTTAGCATTTCGTAACAAGTTTAACATCAAAAGTAGCATCAAGAATAAGAAAGAGCAGCAGGATTTCACCCCTGCTGCTCATCAATTTGTTTTCCATATACCCAATCGAAGAAGCTCTTTTTGGGAATTCTAAGTAATCTGCCTACCCTTATGACATGAAAGTTTCCTGAGTTGACAAGATTATATGCTTGGTTCTTGCTTATGCCAAGATAATCCTGGATATGATGAACTTCTAATATTTCTGGAAAATCTTCATGCTTCGCCGACTCTCCCAAGAAAACACACCTCCCCTTTATTGTATATTTTTAGTTATTATTTAGGTCGTCCTATTCCGTTTGTTCGTCAGTAGTTTTTACAACCTGAATGTCCAAGGCAAGGGCAATTTTATAAAATGCCTTCCACTTTATTTTGTAATATGTGAATTCACTGATCGGAGGGCTGAAGTGATTATTATAGACTGCATAATCAGTAATGTACTCGCTGTCACTCCCCAAGTAACGCTCATTGATTAAATGTCGTTCCATACGCGGGAGCCTGCTGACGACTCTTTCCAAGCGCTCGCAGAAATGTTTACGCTCTGCTTGACCATCAATGTTATGTGTTGCGATCGACGAGGTCTGATCGCTCGTCAGGTTCGTGCGGCCACCTTCACGTAAGTCATAACTGGCTGTGATCGTCGCCTCACGCTCATCAAAAGTCAGGTACTTATAGAGCCGGTATTTGCTGAGTGTAGCCTCCACGGCCTTTTGCGTCTTTTTCCGGTCCAATTCTGGTAAGAAATCAAGTTGCTGCATTCAGTACCTCCTTTGTTTGAGGAGTGCCCCGGACAAGCCGGGGCGTGTGATCTTTTATGTTAAAACGGCAGGTCTTCGTCGTTCGGATCAGCTGGCGGAAGCTCATCCTGATTTGCCGAAGACTCTTCCGTTGGCGGGGTGTCTGTTTTTCTTGGGCGACCACGGCGTTTCGGCTCTTGCTCGTTTTCAGAGGCGTTTTCCGGTGTTACTGGTTCCGATCCGGTTTCGTCTTGCTGTTCCTGGGGTTCCTCTGGAATCACATCTTCATCTGATCCTTGTTCATCCACCCCTCCTTGTTGAGGAACATCATCAATGCTCATTTGGTCAGGAGCAATGGCGACGACGCCATCACCGCCAACACTGTATTGGATACCGTCGTGTTCGTCCTCGTCCAAGTCATCCATGTCCATTTGCGAGCTAGAGATTTTTACAAAGACTTGTCCGCCTTTCAACTTGTGCAGGGCAAGGAGCTGGTCTCCTGACAAATCACCCTTCAACTCAAACTCAATTACGTCTTTCTTATCGTTAGCGTTAAATTTCTTAAACAATGCTTTCACTTCTGTTTTCATGAAAGATTCGCTCCTTTTAATTGAAGGGTTATCTGTAGCTCTTGTGAGCCTTATGCAGCCGTCATACAGTAAGTTGAGACTCAACGTACTGCTCGATACGCAAAGCGTCTTGGTGAAGCTCTGATAAGGTCTGTGCAGTTGATTGCATAACCTTCATCTTGACCAAATGCTTCACGGCTGACTGAACGCTGGGGAAATAGCCATGCGTCTTGTACAATTCGCGCCCAGTTGCATCCTTTTTCCCGTTGTACTCCTTGATGATGAACTGCATATCATCTGACTCCAGATACAAATTGCCTTCGATTTGAACTTTCACTTTGCCACCTTCTTTCGTACCTTTCTCTGAGGCGGATTTAGAATTGCATGGAGAACTTCCGCTTGGTATTTATGCCTGATCATGTCAATGCCTTTTTCTTTCAGGTACAGGCACCTTGCAATCTGAGCGAGAATATAGGCGTCCACCACGTTATGACTCGCATGCTCAAAACCAAAATGTTCCGTGACCGCAGCGATCATAGCAGCCTTTTTCTCTTTTTCAGTACGGCCCCTCTTACCACCAGATGCTCCGACAAATTTTTTTACTTGATTCGGCGCTGGTTCATAGTAGGAGATACCACGCGCCTCCAGCATCATCCTCATGCCCCAGCCGATCCCGCCGAGTTGGACTGCCTGCTGCGAGGCGAAGCCAAAGCCTTCAATACAAACCAGATCGCCCTTTTGTACGTGGTCTTTAACTTCATGGATGAGTGTCCGCATGCGGTACGGGTCAATATCACCAACACCAGTCAGTTCTTTCTGACGGAGAACGTTGCCTTGCTCATCCAGTGCAACGAACCCGGTTTTTGTTGAGGGGTCGATTCCGACGAATCTCAAAGTTTCCTACCCCTTTCCATCGATTATTTTGAATAAATAACAGCTATACCATCGGAAATAATGATGCTACGATGAAATTTATCCTCCGATTCACACTTTCTCTTATGTTAAACAGTGATCTTCTTTATCTCTTCCATCAGCTCATCACCAAAACCGTCGCCATCGATGTAGCCTGCTCGATATCCCGTCTTTACCGCTGTCACCAGAAAGTTCAGATGCTTTTTTAACTGTTCGACCTCAGCTTCTGCTGCTGTAGCTCGCTGAATCCAATGAGGCAGAGCGGTACGAGCCTCCATGATAAAGTTGATATCTGCTTCTTCGTAATGGCACTCGGGATTAAGTACAATTACGCCTTCTGACCTTCCTGGGTGCTCTTCAACTTTTCTCCAGATGACAAGTCCTTCATCGTCATCGGATTCCTCTTCCAGTTCCCACGGCCCCGGAGTCGCTTCCTCGCACAAAGCCAGGTCTTTTTCTGCGTCACGCATGGCTTATCACTCCTCTTGCCATAAGGTACACCAGTGCTACAGCATACGGCGCTGTCGGTACTGCTTGCTCTGTAGTGTGCTCCATCTGGTACTCGCCATCGTCAAAGCTGTACGCTCCGCCGTAGTAACCGCCGTTCAGCGAGTGCGAGTATTCGAGGTAGATACCTTGCTTCTTCGCTTCCTCCACCAGCACGCCTGTGTCTCGCCATAATGTGGAGTAGTAGGGCAGCATTTGAATCTCTCCATCAACGACAATGTAATAATCCGGAGGGAATTTCCCGACTTCGTATCCCAACGCCTCAGCAACTTTCACATCCAACTCACGTCCTGCTTGCATCATTGGCCACCTCCAGCAGGTTAGGATCTCGATATCGGTTCCCGACCACAATCGTTGCACATTTTGCGATTTCGTCCTCTAGCTCGTAATAATCTAAGGCATTTCCCGTTGTTCCTACTGGGTTAAACAAGAACATCCCGTAATCATCCCAAATCACTTCATACCTTTTGTTGAAGATGAAATCTTCCAGGATATCTCCTTCAAAAATCGGCACTTTGTTAGCATCGTGGAGTCCAGTAAATTGCATCATGACATAGATTCCTTGTCCCAATACACCAGACTTCTTCCCAAAATCGACATGCCATACAGTTCCGTTTCCCTTTTGGCAAAACATTCGCTCTGGTAAAACCATGACTTCATCGACTTTATTCCACGCCCGAAACTTAATCTCACGTCCTGCTTGCATCCCGTTCCCCTCCGTCCGGAAATTGGTTCCATTCTTGCCCGTCCAACAGCCGACCTGCTTTCTTTTTTCCAACGCGCCAGCATGTGATGTTACCCATTTTGATTGATTCAGTTTTGTGCCCTGGGAACGTGTCCGTTTGGTTGAATGGCACCCACTCGCCCCATTGTTTGAAGAAAAACGGCACCCCATATTCTTCGCACTGATCTCTCAAGCCCTCTACCCAATCAGAATGCAGCGGTCTAGCGTTTGTTCCCGACTCACCGCCTGCGATGATCCAATCAATACCTTTTATGGCTTGTACTCCATAGCCTTCATTGTCTGGGTGTTCAAATTGTGCTGTGAATTCAAGGTCAACTGGTCCCAACAACGGCTCGCAACTCAAAAACCGGACCGTGGCTGGCGTCTCCAGCAGATGCCGAACGCGCTCGTCTGCTGCTTTTTGATTTTCAACACTTGTCCCGAGCCAGACGTTAGGGAGAAACGGCACGTCTCCTTCGCGTTCTTCTCCTTTGATGATCCTTGCGAAGAAAGGTCTTGTTGAGGTGCCGAGGTCACGCCAGTACCTTCCTGATAACATTGCTTCCATTCGCTCTGGCCTTTTCGTGAGAATTTGAAATGTATGCTCTTGGCATTTCGCCATGATGTCAAATACACTCCATATGAAGTCATCTGGCACATCCTTGTGAAACAAGTCCGCCATGCTGTTGACAAACACTCGCTTTGGTTTTTTCCACTTGAATGGAGCCGCCAGCCTGTCCGGGAAAAGTTGAATCTCCGTGAATGGTTTTGCGTACTGCTTCGGCAGCTTTTTCCCTTCCAGAAGTGCTTTACGCCGCATGTCATGGAGTCCAAAAGCGTAGCAATTGCGGCAACCCTCTGACACCTTGCTGCATCCTGTGACAGGATTCCAAACTGCATCTGTCCATTCAATTGCTGTACCCATCCCGTTCCCCTCCCCAGTTCCACAATCCTTGCCGCCCTACTGCTGGCACCGGATCGATCTGCTTTACGTTCGTCATTTCCCAAGCAAAGCGCCCCGCGGCGAAATGACCAAACACGCTTTCTGGCCTCCATATAAACTCAACCTTAGTAAAGTCGTACTCGTCATTTGGGCACCTTACAATGTGAATTCCGTTATCTATCGTGTCATAAATCATATAGCTACCTGTAAGCTGTGCTGTCGCTACCACCGCGCCTGTTGGCAGGTTGTCCGCCGTATATCCATGTTTGGCAAGTACCGACCGGATTGGTTCCATGTCGCACGCGTCCTTGTCTACTTTCTTGGCTGCGTGGATCGCGATGGGACCACGGTACTTTGTGGCCCAGCCCCTAGTTTCAAAGCGTTTTTCCCCGAGAGCGATCAGTGTCGCCCAAGGCTGGTGGATGGTGAGTGCTTTCATCTCGGCCCCTCCTGCGAATCTACACTGGATTGTTCGCCATATTCAAAGATGATGTTACATTCGTCCGGTTCCAAAAATTCATGTTCTTCCTTACCGAAAAGGCAATATTGCAGCAAAAGTGGTTTCAGTTTCCGCAAATCAATCCTGATGGTGAATGGTGCAATGTTGTCGTCATCGATCCAGTAGGCGTCATCCACCGTCGTCGATCGGCTGATGTGTTGCACGATCGCATCCAGTGCAGCCTCGTTTCTTTCCAGCTCCTTCAACGCATTGTATCCAAGCGTAACAGATGCTCCGCCCAAGTCTGTCATCGTCTTCATCCCCTTTTCAAACGTAATGTTTAGTTAATTAGGCCGTCCGGTCTCGCAATAACTCCAGCAAGCGCCTCAAGCATTTGCTTTTCAACACGGTCACGCTCCTCATTCGCCAGATGCTCAAAGTTAGGATGATAATAGACCTCTGGTTTTCGACCAGTCTTCTTCTTATGGCAGAGCTCGCCAGTCTTAACAGCGGCATTGAGTGCAGAGCGCACCTGTGCAGGAAGCGAATTCACAATCAGCACTCGCCCCATTCGTACTTTCTCAACATTTGCTCTTTCTGCTGTCATTTCGCCACGTTGAACCATATCTTGCAACCATTCCATATCGTTCTGCGTCAGTTTACTCATCGACATCCCACCTCCCCATTTAACAAATCGTGTGTTTTGTTTATCGCTTCGCCCGTTCTGGTGCATGATCCGGTACGTAATCTAGAAACCCTCCTAGACGACCTTCGTACCACTTTGCGCCTGTGTAAGTGAATCCGATACTTGATATATCAATGGTTTCACCATCAAGATCATCTGTTGCTTCGTCAATTTCTTGCTGTGTAACTCCGGTTTGAAGCAGCTTTTCTCGATTCTCTGGTGTATTTGCTACAAGAACATATTCCAGTTCACCACATGATGCAGAATCTTCGATAACATCGATGCTATTGATCAACTCAAGTTTGTTCATCGTTCTTTCCTCCCTCGTCTCTTTTCTCAATCTTGTGGCAATCGTACTTCGCCCAGTGAACTGGATTTCCGTTATCGTCGTACCACTTCACATAAACCGACTCTTCCGTCATGGAGATGTCCTCCACCTCGCCGTTGACCAGGTGTTTCCACTTGCTGCGATGGCTGTTGATGTGTTTTACTCGGTCACCGCGCTTCAAGCCGTTCTTTGCATGCATCGGCCACATGAGATATTGCACTTCCTTCCCTAACTATCGTGTTAAGCAGTAGCAACCTGCGTTTCTTCTGCCAACTCTGCCTGTATCTCTGCCGCCAAGCGCGGAAGCAGTTCTTCCACAAAAGCTTTCTCGTGAATGGTGTAGTCGTACACCGAATATTCATGAGCATCATCGAGTTTTGTTTGGTTCCTCCAATCATGGAAGCCTTCTTTGTAATCCAATTCGCAAGATTCAACCAGCTCCCATTCTTCCCTGGCTTGTTCCTCAGACAGATAGCGATTCCATCGACGGCGGATAATTGCCGATTTGATGTTTTCAGCAGTCTCATCACCTTTGTACTCTCGACCGCCGCTTGGAGCCAGCTTGCTTAACATGTAGCCTTGACTTAATCCTGCGTCAGCAATGAATTTCCGGAAATCGCGCTCCCCATGACGCCCCCAGCGGAAAGCATAATTTCCATAGTCCGTAACAGCTGCAAACATCCCTGTTGAATCCAGCATAAAGCTTCCCCAGCCTTCGCCATTAATCGAAGGCAGTTCGTACCGCCAAACAGTTACCTCAACTCGTGCCATGATCTTTCCTCCCTACACAAAATGTAAAATCGTTACTCTTCCACAATCACGAGCTTTCCGTCAACAATTTTGATTTCGTGATCATTTAGAAATTCTGCATCTTCCAAATCTGCTGGCGTACTTTGCATATAATCAAAGTAGTGGTTAGTTGCACAATCTGGACCGCAGAAAAATTCCGTGATGAACTGGCTGTATTCAATCTCCATTTCCATTGTTAGATCTTTTTTGCAAGAACGGCATTTCAATGCTTCCATACTCTCAACCTCCTAATTTATCTCCGTGAGCATTTTGTACCCATTGACTACATAGTCAGCGCCAGCTGCCCGGCCGGCTGCTCCTTGTATCTTTCGAATACCGCAACATTCCCAGCTCCAGCGCAATGTTCTGGCAGATTAGCCCGGACCAGCGCTTCCGCGAATGGGGGCGGAACGGAGTTTCCGCAGCGCGCCACCTGGGCACTTTTGGAATATGACTTGCCGTCAGCGTCCCGATCGATGACATATGTGTCCGGGAAGCCCTGGGCAGCGAATAACTCATGTGGTTCCAGCATCCTCATGCCGATATCAACAATTTGATAGTCTTGACCGTGGATCGTCACCAGCCCGAACCGATCTTTTGTCGGAATCGTGTGTAAAGGTTCGCTGCACTCCTGCCCGATCCCGGCACCGTAATACTTCATCAGGAAGGTCCGCACCTCGCCAAAATGGTTCCCGCCAGCTGTAATTGTCTGCAACGGTTCTGTCGCTGGTTGTCCGATGTTAGTCCCGCGCATTTTGACCAAGTGGCTGGTGACCAGTGCCGACTTACCGCCGCCCCCGGCTGTAATCGTGGCCGCCGGAACATCTGCCCCATGTCCAACCGATTGCCCAAATTGTCGAGATAGAAATGCTGTGACCATTCCCATTGCATGAGCGGCCCCTGCCGGGCGTTTGCTACCCGCACCAGAGGTTATGGTGTGTAATGGTTCATTAATACCATGTCCGGTCGCTCCGGTACGGAACTTCGTGATATGCGGCACCGCGAGCACGGCTTCCGCTACCGCGAACTTGTTCCCTCCTGCTGTCACGGTTCCGATTGGCTTCTCAAGATCGAGAACGCGAGGCTTCTGCCCGGTCCGCTCGCCGTATCCCATCTGGATCAGCGTCGGGCTTACAAGCATGTGATGGTTTCCTGTTGTGACGGTGCGCAATGGCTCGTCTGGCCGACTGCCAGGGTGTCCAGATGTGTTTACGCCAAGAACCGGAGTTACAAGCAGATGCTCCGCTTTCGTCGTGATCGTGGTAAGAGGCTGATCTACCTCATATTGCAATCGATCTCCACCAAAACCTGTCTGCCCGATCCGTACTATGAAAGGGTTCGGATTGTCGATCAAGAAACGCTGGATGCCGCGCGCGATCCGACGCATCGTGTTCTCAGCTAAAGGACGTTTTCTCCCGAAGATGCTCGGGCATGGCAGCGACCAGTCGATGATTTCGGCTGCCGTTCGCCAGGGCTTGAGTCTCCCACTCTTTACTTCCGCGCTCTCTGGATCACCGTGTGTCGGCTCCGGCCAGACGATTTTTCTGCCGTCGCATCGCGCGATCAAGAAAAACCGCTTGCGAGTCGTGGGCGCTCCGTAATCGCAAGCCCGCAGCTCCCTGTAGTCAACCTGGTACCCTTGCCGTTTGAGCGCGTTCACGAACGCTTGGAACGTACGGCCCTTCTTGTCCGGGTCCGGCATGCCGTTTTTCAACAACGGCCCCCACGTCTTGAACTCTTCAACATTCTCCAGCATGATGACCCGCGGTTTCACCGTGGCTGCCCAACGTACGGCGACCCATGCCAGCCCCCGGATACCTTTTTCCTTTGGCTTGCCACCTTTGGCCTTGCTGAAATGCTTGCAGTCCGGGCTAAACCAGCAGAGTGCTACCGGCCGCCCCTGCGTCACCTGGCGCGGATCAACATCCCACACCGACTCGCAATAGTGCTCTGTTTCCGGGTGATTGGCCCGGTGCATGGCGATCGCTGCCGGATCGTGATTGATGGCGATGTCTACGCTGCAGCCAGTTGCCAGCTCGATTCCGGTGCTGGCCCCGCCGCCCCCCGCGAAGTTGTCGACGATGATTTCTTTCGTAAAAGGCATTGTTCTCCCCCCATTTCACCCGAACAGTTCTAACTGCCTTTCGCTTGCGCCTGCTTCCAAAAATGCCTCAGCCTCTTCGTAGGTAAGTCCAGTCAGCTGCAGCTTCCTGATCTCGATCAGCCTTTCAATCATGGCTATCTCTTCTTGGATGTCTGGAATAAATTTCTTTGTCAGGTATTCAATGCTCTGTCTGGCACTGATCGCTTTTCTACGGATATTCAGCTCCTGGTGATGCCGTCTTAATTGATCATAGGCCATCTGCAACAGAGCGCGATCCTCTTCAAGTGCCCGGTTGTTAAATGCGATGCTGTAATTGAGGTGCCAAACTTCTGCTTCTGTCACGTCATCATCAGCTCCGCCAACTTCTCAGGTGTGATGTTGGTGTATGCTGTAACGTCCGCGACAGTCAGCTCCCCGCACTTCAATCCGTCAACCAAAGCAGCGACATGTTTCCGCTGGACTTCTGCGCGTTCCATCCCGATCAGGCGCTCTATTTTTGCTTGGTGTTCCTGCATGCCGTCACCGCCTATTTATCAAAATTGAGCGTTTGTTACCAGCCTTTACAGGCTGAACTGCTCTACAGCCTCATCCATGATGTCTTGATTAATGCCGATGTACCTCAGCGTAATTTGCGGATGGCTATGATTGAAAATTAACTGTAGTGTCGCAATATCACGCGTGCGCTTGTAGAAGAAATAACCAAAGGTCTTTCTCATTGTGTGGCAACCGATTTCTGTTAGGCCGAGTTTAGAAGCAGCGCCATTGATAATCTGATAGGATCGTACTCGGGTAATTGGGAGTGGGCGCTTTGTCGAAGCGAACAAATATTCATCCGGCCCTTTCCCGGCAATGTACCTGGCGATTTCTTCTCGCAAATCCGCATTCAGCTTGAATTTCTTACGCTTTTTCGTTTTCTTCTCGAAGATAAGCAAGTGACTTTTCCCTTTTACATCCCTGACTTTTAGTGGCAATAGATCAGATATTCGCAATCCTGTGTTTATGCCCATCACGAACAAAAAGTAGTTCCGTTCCGATTGCTGCAACAGTAGTTGTTTCATTTCCTCGATCTTTCCTGGATTACGTATTGGCTCAACGAAATTCATGCGATACCCTCCCTAGTGCGATATGATGTGGAAAAAGGAGTGTGTTTCGTATGGAAAAGTCGTTTTACTATGCGGTTCCATGGTCTGATGTTGGTTATTTGAAAGAAGCATTGCAGGCGATGGAGGTCCCTTTTGTCATAGAGCAACCGTCTCACAAACTACGATTGGCAGATGGAGAAATTGCTTTTGTCTTCCCGGACATGCACGTCCGCGTCTACAACAACGTTCGCGAACTGTTCGGCGGGCATGGGCTGCGTTACCCTACGTAGCCCTTTCCTTTGCGCTTCATGGCCTTTTCAGCCGCGATGCTCATGCCAATAATTTTGGACTTTGGATGCGGCTTCGGCAGTGAGTCCATCCATGCGCGCTCAGCGGGTGTCATTTGCCTCGATACGCACTCGCTGTTGTACGGCGGTGACGGCTCTGGTCTTTTCCGTGCCCGAAAGTCAGTGCCGTATCTTTTTGGAGTCCTTATCATAGCTACCATCGATAGTCACCTCGTATCGTTTAGTCATCCAGCCATGCAGAGAGGTCGACAGATTTTTTCTGCTCCGGCTCGATGAGTTTTTGTTTCTGCTGCTCCATTCGTTCGGATCGCTCCCGCTGATACTCTTTAACTCGTTCTGACACATAGTCGTATTTTGCCAGCAGAGTTTGCCGCGCCTCGCCGTCCATCAGTGGGTGATCCAGTTCTTTTGCTTTCTCTAGGAGCCACTTCAATGAATTTTGCAGTTGTTCATCGTTTTCGATTTTTCGCATTTCCGAAATCACGCTCTTTCGGTGGTAAATCATCGAAGCGTTGAACCCACCCTTTAAACAGCAGTCGGAATTCATTCACTCCGATGTCCCTGCCCTTGGCAATGAATGACTGAATGACCTTGCCGCCATTATCTGTGTCATCAGGATCGTGCCAAAGGAATTCAACCACGTCAGCATCTTGCTCGATACTCCCGGACTCCTTGAGGTGGGAAAGCTGAGGCTTAGCTGCATTCTCACTATCCCGCGTCATCTGTGAAAGAAGGATAAACGGGCAATTTAATTCACGTGCAAGTTGCTTTGCTGCCGTTGTTACGCGACCGATTGCCTCCGCCCTGGACTCTCCTCGCTTCTGAGGAATGCTCATGATCTGTAGGTAATCAACTGCGATAGCCCCGATTTTCCCGTATTGCTTTTTGAACTGCCTGGCTGTTCCGCGTATTTCGTCAATAGTCACTCCAGCGCTGTCCTGTACGAACAATGGGTATTTTTTCATCTGCTCGTATCGGTGGCGAATCTTTCCCAAGTCCTCAAAATCAAGGTTCTTACTTTTAATCCGGTTGTAATTGACCCCGGTGGTCATCGCCATCCATCGGTCATATATCTGTTCACGTCCCATTTCCTGCGACCAGAGCAAGACGGCTCCAGCATCCTTGTGAGACTTGCCGTTTCGATGCTGCCTGGCTACACCATAAAGCATCTGGAGGAGTTTTGCCGTCTTCCCGGCGCTAGGTCGTCCGGCCAGCACATACAGCCACCCTCGCCACAGTCCCTTAGCCCACTCGTCGAAGTTTTTAAAGCCGGACAAAACAAACTCGGCAGGCGTCGTCAGATGAGTAAAGTAGTCGTCTTCGCTCTCGGCGAAGCCCATCATCTTGCGAACGCCTTGGGGCCTCAACTCGCTCACAATCGACTCGATGGCTGCGAAGTATTCTTCGTCGGAAGCGAAGTCCTCCGCATACAGCCCGGATATCTTCACACCCGCCTCAGTGCCTCGCCTGCGAAGCGCCTTCGACCGCACAATCCCTGCATAGTAGGCAACGTTTGCTGCAGTTGGGCAAGATCGCGCCAGTTCAGTAAGGTAGGTGGCTCCTCCAGCATCGTCTATTTTCCCGAACTTTAGATACTCGGATGTCACTGTTACTATGTCAACCGGAACGTTTGCAGCATGCAGGTAACGCATGACCTCGAATATCTTTTGGTGACGCGGGACAGAAAAGTCTCTCGGCTCCAAAAAACCAACCGCATCCAGCGAGTTTTGATCCAAAAAAACTGCACCTAACACGGATTGTTCCGCTTGCAAATCGCTAATATCAGTCAGCCCAGTTAAATTCATCTGGATTCTTCCCCTCCGCTATCCAGCGCTGCAATGCAATCTCTCTATCGCGCGGATCAGGTTTCGCTTGCTTTCTTTCAGGCGGCTTTTGCGCAGCCTTCATCTTCAATGCCAGTTCACCGAACTTGTCCCGTAGCTTCTTGGCAGACAAGACATTCACTTTCCAAAACGGATCGGACGTTACCCAGTCGATGACTTCTGCGATCAGGCGCTTGTCCTCCACCTTGTCGATTTCAACCAGTTTTCTGAACTCATCAGCCCATTTTTGCAGATCGGCCTTGATGACAAGATGTGCCAGCCCTTCTGCTTTTGCTACAGCCGTAACTTTCTCATGGAAGTAAACCGCCATTTTAAAATAGGTGCTGTCCTCGGCATACTTTTTTGGTTGCCGAGTATTTTTCTTTTTTTCTTTAATATTTTCTTTCTTAGTCCTCGACGTAGAGGACGGTACTGTACTCACCGTAGAGGACGGTTCTGTACTCGGATTAGCTGACAGTCCGCTAATTAGAGGACGGTCGATCCACTCTGAATGATCTTTGTTGAAAGCGATGACCCTCGACCCCCTTCCGCCAGTCCCAACAACAGTAATAATCTTCCGATCGATCAGTGCTGTCAGTTCACGATCCACCTGACCTCGGCTGGCGTCGATCGCCTTTGCCAAAAAAGTCAGAGACAGATCGTGCTCCTTGCGCTGAAAACCATAGGTGTACCTCCAGACGGCCATCACGATTCGGAATTGCGTGCCGTTGAGACTGGCCTTCATGATGTTTTCCAATATTTCGTTCGCAAGTCTTGTGTAGCCGTCCTCGACCTGAGGCATTCCCCCACCCGCTTTACAACTTCAATTCTTCCGTCACAAACTTTGTAATACGCTCGGCAAGGTCTGTGCCGTCCTCCCGGTCATCGCCCGAACTTTGAATGGTTGTCCAATTTTCGTAGATGTCTTGGACGCCGCGTTTGATACGGTCTTGTGTCGTTTCTTGTATCGTGTAGCCATTTACGAGAGCTACAATCAAGAGTTCACGGCGAATCATGTTTTCTGAAACCCACTTTGCGATCACTTCAATACAACTGATCCCTCGCCACTTATTCCTTAAAGCTGCGTTAACACTATCAAGAAGACTAAAGTTGCTATAAGTTCCGTTATACCTGTTGTCTTCCCGCCGAGCCTCTTCAATTGCCTCAGCAACTTCTCGGGGCAAGACGACTTTATTTCCCGACCCCACTCTGTCAATCTCTTCTCGAATCAACCGTTTTTCTACGCAAAATGTATTCCATAGTTCTTCCCATGCTTCACCCCACTGTTTAATGTGATGGTCAGCATCTTGAATTTTCTGTTCAAGATATGCACCGCGTTCTTTACTTACTTTCAGTTCATCACGTACCCGTTGAAGCTCGTTTGAAAGGACGGTGTATTGTTTCTCTGTATACATTTTTTCTTTCGGAATCGTGATCGCGTGAGTTTGTGGGATTTCCTCACCAGAAAATTTTCCTGCGATCACTTGATATGGCCTACCAACCTCCAGCAGTGCCCCTCCTGGCAATACACGAGCGTCCAACACTTCCCCATCGTGTACCCAGCCTTTCTTTGTGTACAAACTCTTTACCACTCTAATTTTGAACACTTAAACCACCTCGATTTCGTAATGTTTTCCAGCTTCAAATCCTTTGCGTTTCAATGCCTGTTTCACGGTCATTTCTGCGAGCGTAGGCATGTTGTTTTTGCTCGAAAGGTGCGTCAGGTATATCTTCTCGCCGCTGCCTCGGATAAGGCGCTGGAGAGCCGTAGCAGTCTGCTCGTTTGAAAGATGCCCATTGTCAGAGAGAATGCGTGCTTTCACGCTGTCTGGGTAGTCGCCTGCCTCGACCATGGCAGGTTCGTGATTTGCTTCGATGATGTAGATAACGCTGCCGGACATGGCCGTCAGCATTTCTTCGTCCACCTTACCTGTGTCTAGGCAAATGCTTACCTTTGTCTCGCCATCCGTCACCGTGTACCCGATCGGTTCATATGCGTCATGGTGAGTTCTGAATGACTGAACGATCATCCCGGAGACATCCAGTTTTCCGTACACTCCGTGAATCGTCTCTACCACCTGCTGCAACTCCTCATCCACGCCGGAAATGCCTTTCCATTCGCCGTATGTTGCATAAACGGGAATCCGGTACTTGTTTGCGAGCGGTACTCCTTTGATGTGGTCGCTGTGGGCGTGAGTCACGAATATTGCCGCGATCTCGTCTGGCCGTATCCCGACCTCCAGCAGCCTTTTCTCAATCTTGGTTTTGGCTACGCCAGCGTCGATAAGGATGGTTGCTAGGCTTGTTGTCAGGGCGACGCAATTGCCGCCCGATCCGCTTGCCAGAATGTTGACCTTGATAACCGTTCCCTCCCTCCAAGTCGTCATGGCACCTTACGCAGATATCCAACCCTCGAAAGGTATGTTCCCGTCCAGGATTCATTTCCTGACCGCACAGTCCACAATCAGGATTTCTTGTGTAAATCTCGACTTTGTACAAGCCGGATCACCTCATATCGCCCGTTCCTGTTTGATTCGCTTTTGCCACTCCTTCGGAAATTCACACTCTTTGGCAGATACTTCGAAATGCCTTGAGCCAAGGGCGAACGAGGCGAATTTATCAGACGCGCGCTCATAGTAGAATCCGTTTAAAGAGGGTTCTTGAGGAGCCCGTCCCTCGGGATGAGGCTCCTGGACCATATCGAAAATATTGAGTTGCGTGTGCTCCATAGGTCTAGGTCAGCTCGTCAGCGCTGGATGCTTGTTCTTGTTTTTCAGCGATGTGCATGTCCATTATTTTGAGAAGGCCAGTGATCTCTGCCAAAGTGGGTTTGTCTCCCTTTGGCTTGGCATGCTGCTCGATGTACTTAGCCATATCTGCTGGTTCTGTGATGCCAAGCAGTTCAAACTTCTTTTTCATCTCGGCGCGGGCTGTTTTCATCTTGGTTGCTTCGTCATCTTCGGAAGCCTGCTTCGGTACATCAATCACTTCTCTGTTTGGGGTGATGTCCTTGCGTGGTTGATATTCAGGGATGCTGTCTGCAGATGTCCCTCCATGGTTATGCTCGTCCTCTGCAACCTCAATCCCAAACTGCCGCTTGAATGCTCGCTTGATAGCGTGCTTGACGATCATGTCATCGAAGTAGTCCTTCCACATCTGCCCGTTGCGGCCTTTGAGCAAGTGTTCCACCTGATCGTTCGTGATGACCACCGCGATGTTCGGTGCTCCCTCGCGATAAGCCACGCAATACGCTCCGATTGTCTTGCCGCGCTGCATGGTTGTGATCCGATGCTTTGGCTCCCCAGTGACAACATCGATCTCGAACTCGTCGTTCTCCTTGACTTCGCTGGCAATGAAGCCCTTGTACTGCGGATGGCGCTTTGCTAAAGCAACAATGCCCTCAACAGCGATCTGGATGCTCATAACAGGGCCGTCTTTGCCGTTGTACACGATGCAATAGACCTGGTTCAGGAAAGGATTAAGGCCGCTGCGTGCGCACGTTTGGACGAAAAGGGCGAACTGCTCATTGGTGGTGCCGCGCGCGATAGTGGCTTTCAAAGTGTCCAGTTCTGATTGGGTGAAGCTGCCCACTACTGCTTCTGTGTTGATGTTATTAAGCGCTACTGCTTGGTTCATTCAGTCAACCCTCCAGTTTTTTCAAAAAATTTTACGGACACCAGCTCATCGAGTGCGTTGCGCAGCATGATCGCGTCGACTACCGACAGATTGATAATTGGGGAATCTGGATGGAAAGGAAACGCCATTTCAATAGTAGTGCTGTCCTTGCTGAATCTGCGGAGGATGATGCAGTCATTGGCTTCTCCTGTTCGTACAGGCAGGTAAGGTGCATGTTCAATGGGTACAAACTTAATCACGCTGTTCACCTCCAGCTTCGCCCGCAGCCCGTTTCAAGTTGTCCTGATCCTTCGCGATGATGTCCACGCAGGCTGTGCATATTTGCTTTTGTGGGTAAAGGCTTGTCATAGGAGTATCAACCTCGCCGCAGAGTGTGCATCCAGGAGCGTATTCACGCAATACAACAGTCTCGCCGTCTACATAAACCTCCAGCGGTGTCCCCGTTTTCCATCGAAATGTATCTCGTAACTCCTTCGGCAAAACGATTCGTCCCAAGTGGTCTATCTTCCGAACTATGCCAGTGGCTTTCATTTCACTTCATCCTCCGTTTCGATTTTCAAATCTTGCCCGGCCACAACGCGGCACATGATTAGCTGGCCGTTCGGCTGTGTAAAACGCGTGATGCTCTCTGCGTTGTCCACAATGCAGGGCGCCACGATGCCGCTCTGCTGACTCAGCACATCCCGCAACTCCAATCCGGCGCGGATGCTTTCTGACAGTGACAATTTCCGGTATGGTTTTCCGTCCA
Source organism: Brevibacillus sp. HD3.3A (assembly GCF_013284375.2). Taxonomy (NCBI): domain Bacteria; kingdom Bacillati; phylum Bacillota; class Bacilli; order Caryophanales; family Paenibacillaceae; genus Brevibacillus; species Brevibacillus sp. HD3.3A. Next base: position 1,804,732 of record NZ_CP085874.1, on the reverse strand, counting down.
TTTCGATTTCAAAATCAGGCTTCAATTCGCCGTCACCTTTGTTTTGCTTGAACAAGCGAATCGACAGGGTGGTAAACAGGTCCTGAACCTTGCCTGCTTGCAGCTCCGCTTCTTTCGCTTCGAATGCCTTGATCGCGTCAAGGATGAACACTGACTCGTTGCGGCTTGCCAACGTTTCAGCCTCAGCTACCTTCGCTTGTTCGATCTGATCCTCAAGTTGCGCGCGCCGAGAGTATGCTTTGATCGCGTCGAGGTATGGCAGCTTGTCCTGTTCGAGTGCCCGGATTTTTTCAAGCTGTTCAGATACGTCGATATATTCGAGCGCTTCGAGCTGTGCTTCTGCCTCTTTTCGCTTGGCGACTAGCGCCGCGTGTTGCTCTTTATAGGCTTGCACACGACGGTTCTTATCATCTGCAACTGCTTTTACAGCTTCGTCTTGTAATGCCTGCTTGCATGTGCGGCAGGTATCGACTATCTGCTCGTCGCGCAGTTCGGGCCACTTTCCAGCCGATGCGCTGACTTGTTCTTGTAATGACTTGATTTGTGATTGCAAAGCCGTATATTTGCGATTCGTATCTGCGGCCGCTTCTGTGGTCCGTTCGATCTCCATGATCTGTCCGTCCAACTGCGCGACCTTCTCTGTTGCCTCATCAATGTCCACGCCGTACTCCGGCAGACTATTCAATTGTTGTAGCAGGGTTTTGGTGCGGCTCTGAGCTGCTATGTAGGCTTTGTCCTGCTTGTTTTTGTTTTCGCGATGAATCTTATCCAGCTCTGCGAGAGAGTGTTTCTTTACCAGATCAGCCAGCTTGTCCGCCTGTGCTGGAGGTAGTTGCCCGAACACCTCTTTGTTGGCCGGGGACGTCACGTACTGGAGAATCAACTTACGTTGTGCCTCCCAGTGCAGTGAAGGAAAATATGCCGGATTGAAGAGCGAGAGGAATAGGTCTTTGTCAAAAAGCGACTGAACCAACTCGTCAAGTTCCGTTGCTTTACTAGGCACTTCGTTGACCCAGTATTTCGTCTTACCCTTTGCAATGCCCCGGCCAAGCAAGACTTGCTTTTCATCGACACTCAGCAGCAACTCTGCCTTGACTTCATCGAAGGCATATCCGATCGGAGTTGGGTCAAGCTTGCTACCAAGGCTGTCTGTACCGTATAATGTCCAGCAAAGAGATTCTGGAATGGAACTCTTGCCTTTTGCATTGTCGCCCGTGATCTTCGTCAGCTCGCCAAAGTCAACGGTCAGGTCACGGTGCGACTTGTAATTTTTCAGGGTAAGTTTCTGAAACCTGATGTGCACCTGTTACACCTCACTTTGCTTGATTGTCAGCTTTGTTGCCCCCATCGCCTCTGCCAAACACTTGCCGCAGCAGTAAAGATCGCCTTCATACCTCCATGCTTTATCTCCAAAGTACATCTGCCTCTGACATGCATCATTGGCGCATTCGTCAACCGGAATTTCCGGCTGTTCTTGCGAATCAGGAAGTCCCTGTGCGAATCTGTCCATCGTGGTTCTCACCTCCTTCCGATGCAGGCGTAAATCACCACGTCTCGTGCCGCTTTACTTCAATGATTTCAAAGCTGTTGCGCACCCAGCGGAATATCGGCAGCTTATTTTCGTGTGCAAGAACCAGTTTTGTGCAAACTTTACCGTCATCATGTTTGTACACGATTTTCAACATCGGCCTTTCCCTCCTTTCAAAGCAATCCGCTTGCCCGCATGTCTTGTTCAAGCTCGTCCAGTTCACGATCCAGCCACCAGCGTGCGTTTTCATCCATGCCCGGTGTCAGATACAGTTCGACCAATCTCAGGTAGTGGTCATTCGCTGCCCGTACATCTCCAGCTAATTGCGCTTGCGTTGTTTGTGCCTCCATGCTTTGTCTACTCCTTTTAATGTCATTAGAAAACTGAAATACTTTTCGTAGTCGCTCTGTCTGATTAAGTTCAAGTTTCTTATCGTGCAGTCAAGTGACATCCACCAGTTCAACTCGTACTTTGCGTAGAAAGCATCAGCGTCCATTTTTAAAACATCGCGCATGACTGTATCTACCTCAAAACGTTCGAAATTGATCACATGGTCTAGCCATCGGTTTAACCCATCCTGCATTGACTCAGTAACATGAGTTTGAAGAACAAGCCACTCAATTCCGTTGATGCCTTGTTTTAGCTTGTCGTTGATGATCATCCATTTCATAGCATGAACGGCTTTTTGTTCGGTGTGCCCACCAGAAAAACTTAAAATCATATTGGCCCTCCTACTCAAACCATTTCGTTTTTCAAACGATTTGCTATGTAAGACTGGCCTTTCATCGTTACGTAGGTTGTACGCCAAGTGAATGGGGTGCCATCTGGCTTTTCTTTTACACCTGTCACTACTTCAAATAATCCTTGTTCCGATGATTTTTGCGTTGGCTCGGTAGATTTCTTGCAAATCATCCCCCAATCCCGCAACCGCGCATACAGCTTCCTTTCCCCAATCTTGATCCCATGAGTAGTGAGCGAGTGAGCGAGGTCCCTGATCTTGATCGATTTGTCCGATTGAATGCAAATTTCTGCAAAGGTAACGAGTGGCTTCTGTTGTTCGATTTTGGTTTCTGCTGCGATCCTCAACGACTGTTCCTCTTTCAGCTTCGTTGCCAAACCGATGATGAAATCAGGATCAGTGAGTGCTTTCTCAATGGTATCCGGCGTCATGTATGCACCATGTTTGCGGATGGTCGGCAAGACTTCGCTTGTTACCCAGCGCTTGAATGCCTTTGCTTTGGCTTGTATCTCTGGATTGTTTCCCTGCTTGGCAGCTCCGAAGATCAGACTGTAAAGACCGGATTCATTTATAAATTTCTTCTGTTGGGTTCTCCCCAACTTGTCGATGACTCCGTGGACGGCGGAGTCATCCTCGTCAACATGATTGGTAACAGCGTCATGCGGTTTATTAAATGTAAGTGCCTTTGCGGCTTCGGTAGCTCCAAACCATTCAATTCCTTCAACTACGATTACCGGAAGCTCACCAAACATTTGGTGGCTAAAAATTTGCGGTTTGCTCATTGGTCACCATCCCTTTGTTTTAATCATGCAATCGATGCCTTTACTCATCAGCCTCAAGACTCCTTTGAAAAACGAGTAGCTATCAAGAAAAAAATTCCATAACAACTTTTGCAAGCTATTGCGTTATTTAAAATAACGCCTTATAATGTGCTTATGTGCATTAAATGCACATGATAAATACAGCTAATCAGCTAAATCCCTAAACAAATCGTCAACAGTTGTTTCGAAGTATCTGGCAAGCCTAAAGGCAAACTTCATTTCTGGGTTACAGCGGCCATTCTCGATATTGCGGATGAAACTCTCGCTTACATCAAAGTCCAAAGATACGCCGCGCTGAGACTTGCCTTTCTTTAAGCGAAGCTCTTTAAAACGATGGCGTTTTTGAATGATGCGTGCATCGGCCTTTCTTCTTGACAAAGCAGCTCCTCCTTCATCAGTTTCTATTTTTGTAACGTGCATATTCTGCACATGCAAATAATAACATGTGTATTTTGTGCACGTCAACCCAAATTTTATAAAGGTGGATATCCATGAATCAGGAACAAAAAAAGCTGATCGGACAACGAATCAAAAGTATGCGTACAGCATTAGGATTGTATCAATCGCATCTTGCAGAAAAAGTAGGGGTGGATCGTGCGAGTATTTCAAACTATGAAATCGGACGAGCTGTACCGCCATGGGATGTTGCAGTTAAGATGGCAGAAGTTTTTAATTGCACTACGGACTACCTACTTGGGAACACCAACATCAATTTGTACGACTGGGTGCCATCACCTCAAGAAGCATCAGAACAAGAGCAAAATAAAGTACACATAACAAAAGAAACCCCTGCCTCATATGCGCATGAGAAGGAGTTTCTTTCGAAGATCGAGTTGTCAGATGAAGAACTGGTCAAGCAGTTTAAGCTGAGTGTTGATGGTCGCGAGTTGTCTGAGAAAGAGCTGAGGAAACTTGTAGCGTTTCTTCGTATGGAGCGCAGCTTGGACTAATTCCCAGGGCTTCGCGCAGATCAAATCCAGTTAATGCACTCAGCTTATCCAAGTCAATATGTTTGTATTCGATAGCAAACACCACCTGTTGAGTATGCTTTTCTTGTATCAATGTCGCTACATGTACAAGAACATAATACCACAAAACCAGAACGTTCGTTTGTATTTTTTATGATTTTCACCTCAATTAACTGAAAAGGACTGAACATATGGCTCTCCGTAAAGGGAGATGCCGCTTGCCTAAACTCTTGAAAGATGCGAATATGACCCAGGCTGAATTCGCTCGAAAGATGAAGGTATTCGAATCCACCGTGACCCGCTGGAAAAACAACGAGCGCGAGATGACCTATGAGAATGCTGTATTAGGTGCTCGAATGCTCGGCTGCCATGCAGAAGACTTTTACGAGTGGATAGAAGTAGAGAAAGGCAAACGGCAGTGAGCTTTATTAGCTCCTCCCTGAAGGAAAACTTGCCATATAGACAAGTTTCGAGTTACAACGATACGCAGATACGGGCGCCCTGTCTGTATGTACCGTTTCTGTCTCATGTCGAATTGCTCTTGGTGTAGCTATATCGTACCACGAATTTTGTCAAAAAGAATCAGCGATTCATACCCCTACGAACCCTCACTCAGGGGGGGTTGAACAACACTTCATACCCCCTTGAAGTCACTTAGCCATCGATTTCCAACTCATTGACCTCTGTTTTCGCATCCCCCATAACATCATCCTTGCCAATCCTGAGCCTGGCTTTTCTCTTTCTGCGAGCAGTTTACTTATATATTTCCGGTTGCTGTTGCTCACAGGAAGTTTCATCTCGTTTGTCAACGTGATCATGCCGTCTTTTTCGTCGAATGATGCAATGTGGTCAACATTCACGAAAACAAATCTACTGAGCTTCTCGAAGCTCGTATCCGCCAGGTACTCTTCGTAGCTCGCCAGCGTGAGGTCCGAGTAAAATGGTTCTGGTCTTGTTGCCGAGTATATAAGTGTCTTTGCAGAGCTCGCCTCAATGAAAAGTATATCGGCCGATCGGAACTGTCTTATCTTTCCGTCGTATGCAGGTACCAACATAATGTCGCACTGATCCTGTAAAAGAAAGTAGTTGTTTAACTTATGAATGGCTTGATTGAGCCGCTTGAAGTCGTAGAAGAACTTTTTAGCGACGACATCCACTATGCCAATTCGGTAGGATTCGAAGGCGTCCACATCATTTCCGGTGACCAGGATGGCCGGAATATCATAGCCTGCTTCTTGCAACAGCGTGTACGCCTGTAGACCGTTCAGGCTGTTCTCGCCGAGATCATAGTCAATGATGAGTGCGTTGATCTCAGGGTCGCTCATAACCGCATCAATCATTTCTGCCGAGTCTTTGGCTGTTTGTATACTATTCACAAACGGCAGACGTTCAAGAAATTTCTTTGTTGTAATTAAGTGTCCGCTGAAGTCGTCCACAATCAAAACGTTGAACTGTCTTGCTAGTTCCATACCCATACGATCCCCTTCCACGCTAATTACCCTGTATATGGAAAATGATACCATCGATACAGCATTAGCAAACTTGCATTAGAAGGGGGTTTCAATTTTTCTTGACAATTCATTGATTGTGTGCACAAAAAAAAGACAGCCCCTTTAGCGGACTGTCTTTTTTGGCAGGTGATCGACTAACTCCATTCGACCACGCGACACTGTAGTTGATGAGCCATCCTCGAAATATACCTTGTACATTACAGGATCAACAAAACAGACTTTTCTCAGATTGACGACATTTACGCTGTCAAGTGCCTCAAAACCGTAGTCTTTCCAAAGCCTACGCACACCTTCAAGCGTATTTACCCAGTGATACATTCCGTGCTTAGTGTGTAGAACAAAAATGCCGTCACCCGTTCCTTTTGGGCGAAAAATTGATACATAGAAAACGTCCTCGATCAAATCAAACTCCATGTAGTCATACTCATCAAACTGTTTGTCCACTTTTACGCAGAAGACTCGTGCTGCTGTCATCCTATCACTTATTTCTTCTTGAGTTCTTGAGGAGTTGGCATACTACCGATCGTTAATTTGAGGAGTGAGACCGCAAAAAACACTGAGGCTCCAGTAATAACTTTGGACAAGGTTTTAGCTGTACTGGGTTTCATCTTAAAATCACCTCCTTTGCCCGCTTTATGTCAATTAATAGTAACGACTGAGAGAATACAGCCAAAGTAACGACTGAAGACTCAATGAATAAGTGCCCTATCACGATCACGACAGACAGCATCTTAAACGCCGACGTGAGTCTTTCTGGAATATCATTGCCTTGACAATTTGCCGGAGCTAACCACGTGACCAAGAGTATGCTGGTTACTTTCATGACGATCAGTGCTTGCCCACTGATTGGAATCAGTGGTATCACAGCGAACAAGATAACCGAAATAACAACACACAGTCCCAGAGATTTTGCATGATGACCTCCAGAGAACCTGCGGAGAACGGCGAATGCTGCGAATGCTGTCATTGTGCCGATGATTTTACCCGTAATAGCTCCTGCTATGACACATCCTATGATTACCCCTAGCAAATTCATAGTCATTGCTATGCCATATACCAGGACATCCAAATCGCTCGTCTCCTCTGGATTGGCATTCTTTATTCTATTCGCAAGATGTGTTGCCATCCGCTCAATCATATATCCTCCAGCTCTTTTTTGTGGCAGGTAAGCAGCAAAATGACAAGCGCTGTGATTCCCACTGCGATCACGTATTTAAACTCATTGTAATAGTTCAACAATATGTACAAAACGGCGAGTATTGCAGTTGAAGCGGCAATAACACCAACCAAAGCAACCAGATTTGATCCTGTATATTTTGTTTTCCAGCTTATCTCGTGTGGAGGCTGCATGATAAACGAGAACCCAAGATTGAGTTTGTACAGCAGCCAGCTGACAAGAATCATAATCGCATCGTTAACAGCTTGTATTAAAAAAGTACCCATTCCGGCTGATTGAAAAACATCGCCAAGCGTTGCAACTTCAAGTGAAATCAGTGCGGGCGCAACGATCAGTTGTGAAAGATCGAAGCCGAGTATGCCGATAGCGATGAGTAAAGATGCTTCAAAAACTCGAAACTTTATAAGATATCGGAAAAATAATATCAGCAAAATGTACTGCAGCGGCATATCAACCTCAGGAAGATCGAAAACCATCCGGAATACATATGACGTCACTGCCAAGGTACTAGCGATAATCGCAAGTTCCTTTTTGTAGTCCCAAAAGGGGAACCGGAATAACTTGAAAATAAAGGCCAGAACTACCATGATATCTGCGAACCCGAGTAAGAAGTAAAGAATAGTGTTCACTCGCATGTCTCCTTTGCATGTCTCCTCACCTTACAATATCCGTACTTTTCTGCTTTATCAAGTTATTGTAATTTCAAAAAGCCCCGCTCAGCAGAGTAGGGCTTTTTCACATTGGCCAAAGGTCATGTGCCTTGGCTTGTTTCCATCCTTTTTTTCGAACGAAATCCAAAAATTTTTTTTGAATGGATGGAGACGGTATGTAGTTGGGATCATTGCATGCTTTGGTGACAATCGGATTACTTATTTTTGTTTCCTGCTCAACTTCTTTCTGCATGATCCTATTCTGATCCAGGAACTTACCCAATGGTGTTCTGCTCTTTCCAAGTCCAAACATGTTCATCACCTCTATCCAACATTCTTTCCAAGTTGTACATGTTTCAAACTGATTTTTGACTCGTACTTAAAAAATCTTTGAATATTGGACAACTGGTAGCGCATCACATAGTAACATCAAAAGAGTTCGCAACCTAGTTCGCTACCTCTTTCGCATCCCTGGCGTAGCCAACGAACAACAAAGCGAACGAAAAACCTCTTACGCACCAAGGCTCAGCCGCTCATTTTATGGTTCGTTTTTACTGCAACTGTTTCTTGCAGAAACAACAGTGAGGTGGTGTGATGTGCTGCTGGAAATACTTTCGTCGGCAGTATTTGGCGGAGTGGCGTTGTATGCTCATCTACAAAAGTCTGGTGCGACAAATGACAGCGAGAAGCTGAACAAGATTTTTTCGCTGACTGGCCTGAACGTTCGCGATAAAGACAAAACCTACACTGCGCAGCTCGTGAAAAAAGTGAACCATGGCTGGGGTACCGAGTACCGCTATCGCATACCGCTTGGCCGGAGCTTTGAGGACTACCACGCGAAGCTGCCTCACATTCAAGACGGCTTGAACAACCGCAGTACAACGCTGCAGATATCGCTCGCCGACCTAAAGACGTTGAATCGCATGCAGCCCCTTTTTCCACAGATCAAAGATTTGCTCACGAAGAAAAAAGCTGCAAAGAAAGAGGTCGAGATGTCCTTTGACGGCCTGCTCAAATTAAAGGTCTACAACACTCCGATGCCTACTCTGGTCAGCTATGAAGCTACTCCTCTTTCTGATGGATGGAGCGTCCCGGTCGGCCAGATCAGAGAAGGGAATGCCATCATCCAGCACGACTTTGAACAGATACCGCATATGGTTGTCGGCGGCGCTACCCGGTACGGCAAGTCGAATTACCTCAACATGCTGATTGCCACTCTTTTGTCACAGCAGCCGGAACACGTGCGCTTTACCCTGATCGATCTGAAAGGCGGCGTGGAGTTTGCGGGCTATCGGCATATTAAACAGGTCGCCCACTATGCAGAGGAACCGGAAGAGGCAGAGGAGGCGCTACTGAATGTTGTCGAGGAAATGCGGGCAAAGCAGCAGGCTTTTAAACAGCGCGGAGTCAAGAACGTCCAGGAGGCAAAAGACCCGATCCGGCACTTTGTTATTGTTGACGAGGTCGGAGAGCTGAACCCAGACGAGGCAGTAACGAAGGAAGAACGCCAGCTTAAAGAACGCTGCCAAACCTATATGAGCCAGATTGCGCGGCTTGGTGCCGGGCTTGGTTACCGACAGATACTCGCCACACAGTACCCGACGGGTGACGTCATTCCGCGTCAGTGTAAACAAAACAGCGACGCCAAGCTGTGCTTTCGGGTGCAGACGGCCACCGCTTCCAGAGTCGTGCTCGATGAAACTGGAGCTGAAACGCTGCCGGAGATACGCGGTCGCGCCATATACCAGACGGCCGACAAACGGCAGATCGTGCAGACACCGTTGATTGACACGCAGACCATCCGACATGTCGTGCAGCCGCACATCGTTATCAAACCGAGAAAGGAGCAGAACGATGCAGGCAACAATCAGCAGAGTGGAACGACAGGAGCAAATCCTCCAGAGTCTGGACAGATTCGGTTTTTTGAGTAGGGTCCATATTCAACGGCTCCACCGCCTGGGTGGGGATCGTAACGCGCAGAAGGTTCTCAAACAGATGGAAGAGTACCTGTGCAGCTTTCGTGAAGAAGGCTACGGGGCCGTTTACTACCTCAGCAAGGTCGGTCGGCAGATGATCGGCTCGCAGAAAGTCGTCAAGCGAACGTTGCAGGTCAGGCACGCGCTTATGAGAAACGATTTCTTCTTTTACATGCGTTGCCCCATCAACTGGAAGCACGAGGTCAAAGTGACAGATGGTATGACTACTCTCGTCACAGACGTCCACTTTATCAAAAACAGAGCCCATCAGTTCCTTGAGGTGGATAACACGCAATCCATGGCTGAGAACTGCGCAAAAATCAAGCGATATCGGGAAATGTTCGATAGAGGGGTTTTTCAAAGGGAGTTTGGTTACTTTCCGACTCTACATGTCGTTACAGTCAGCAAAAGCCGAGTAAGGCGTTTCGAGGAGATGTGCACGGGAATGCCTGCGAGGATTTACTGCATCCAAGACATCAAGTAAGGAGTGATCAACATGGCGAAGACAGAAGTGATAAAGTTTCGAGACTTCATGGACGGGACGTGGAAACAGCCGAAAAGCAAGCAGGCAGACGTCAAAAAGGTAAGAGACACGCTTGTAAAGTCAGGCGTACTCATCCCACTGGCCTTCTCCACTGCGGCTCAGGCGCACGCCGCGGAAAGTATTAAAACCGTCGCATCCACCGCTATCGCCGGAACGACACTACAACTACTCGCTCATGCTCTTGATCCAGTAACACAGATATTCGTAGCTCTATCACTTCCGATTGCATCGATCGTGCTGATCGGTGGTTGCTACTTCTTCATGTTTGGTCAGTCGGAACGAGCTTGGACCACCTTGCAAAACGCCGGGCTTGGGTATATCCTCATCCAGTTATCTCCTCTGTTTCTCAAGGTGCTGGAGCAAGTTGGCAAGAGCATATGACGAGCTGCGTAAAGGGCGGTAAACCTCAGTCACGCCCGCAGATATGCTCTGATTGCCTACGAAGAGGCGCCAGGTAAGTGTCACATTAAACAGCCCGCCTCTCTTTTGCGGAGGCGGGTCAGTTACTTCCAGTATGCAGTATGTCTCAGTCTAATCCTGCGGACTGTGCCAACCTACGAGCGTCCAGCCTTTCCAACTGTTTACTGACCGTTTTGTTTTGCCTTGTTGAGATCGTTTTATCTGCATCAGACCTGCCCGTGCCTGTTCGACCGTGCCAGGTAACATTTCAGAGTGTTCACGTAACCACAGGTTAAGATTGCGGAACGTATATGTTTCACCTTCTGGCGACCGGATCACCCATACCAAGGCATTTTGGTTTGTTTCAAAAGGACCAGAAAGCGGACTCATCTTTGCGGCAACAGTACCTTTTTTCAGATTAGCGCTTTGGCCGCGAGAGGCAAGCTTGGCTTTTTTCTCGGCGCTCCACCTTCGTGCGCGTCCGGTGTTAACTCTCCGCGCTCTCTCGCTGCGGCATCGCGGTGAGCAGGTAACCTTTTTGTCGCTAGGAGATGCAACAAATGCGGCATCACAAATCACGCAATGCCTGATCATGGCTTCACTGTAAGCAAGTGGCGGATAGTATCGTAGTGCCAGTAGCCGCGCCCGTTGTCATCGTGACCGTCATAAGCTGGTAATGTACCGCGATCAATCCGACCTTTTATAGCTGCGCGCGAGACCCCCAGAGCACGCGCAAGATCGGCTGAAGCGAAGTTTCCAGATATATCACCAGGACCGAACGTTCTGCCGTCTGGTGCAATGAGCACAGGTTGACCATAGGAGCTGCCAACGTGATCTGTCGTAAGTCGCCATCCAGCCCAGATCCCTGTTCCTATCCAGATATCACCATTCTGCGAGTTCTGCTGCATACTGTTCAACCTCCGTTCCTTCGAAGATCGAGCGGAGCGAAGAAAAGTCAATTTCGTCGTAAGAGCATGCGTTTTCTTCACAAAAGGAGTTAATGATTTCGGTCACGTCCAACGCGATCTGTGCGCTGAGAATCTCATCGATGCGAGATTGAGTTTCCTCATCCGCGTTGTCGTACATTTTTTCCAGACGTTTCAGGGCTTCCAAACGATGGCTGCCGGTTACAAGCCCTGTGTCCTCAACATAGAGGATCGGTGCGCCTTGCCAACCATTTTCGAGCATCGAAGCAACAAGTTCTTGCACTTTCGTTTCTTCAACCGGGTTAATCCCTGCATAGTTTTTAATATCGAAATATGTTGTCATCGTCATCGCTCCCCTCTTGTTATGACTTAATAATACTAGAACATTAACATTTTGTTAATGGGAACAAATAAGAACGCACTGTGAATTATTTCTTTTTAACAGGATCGTACAGCCGTAATGCTGTCCATCGGTATCCACTGCCAGTCCTCCTCGTTTGCCAGCTTGATCAGGCGCGCGTTCTGATCGATGAATTTGACCACACCCCACATGTTACGCATTGTGCCAGCCAGTGTCTGAAAAGACATCACATTTTTTCATCAAAGAAAGTCAGGAAAAGTAAAAATAATTGTTTTACTTTGTAATACTATATGGTATAATATATAAAGAAACCAAGGAAAGGGGAAAGCAAAATGCTGGTAGCACGATGGAATATCCAAAAAGATATCACGTTGGAAGAAATGCAAAACTTCAACTCTTCAGATCGTCAGTCTGGAATGGTTTTCCGCATATTTGATGGTGTATGTGCATCAGACTGTGCTACTTATCTGATCTATCTGATTGCCCGGACAATCTTTAACGATAACGGAAAGTTATGCAGTTGCTTCCGAACAAAAAAGAGCCTTGGCGAAATCGTTTTGATGGAAGCAGAAGATACTGGAAACCGATGCATGGATAGACGCCCAATCGTAAAGCCAACCACTGTGATAAAAAGGATACCGGTTGCAGCATTCATCGATTGGAGACGCCTGCGAGATGAACTGAACGTTGTACCAGGTGAAGCGTTCTCTGAGATTCGTGACCTCCTTGACGCAGAACATCAGCAGGAGATCCCATATTCTGCGGAACTCAAGTTTCACGGATATATCGAACTTGACAAGGATGAGCAAGAAGTTCGCATGTCCGTTTCAAGAGATAAGTTCAAAGCTTACCTACAAGGAAAATATAACGCAGTTATTAAGGGTTGATGAGATGAAAATTGATTTGGACGACATCATGGGTCTTTCAGAAGTCAGTGATATGATTGGTAAGTCTAAGCAATATGTGAAGACTTACATTGATCGGGGACAGTTCCCGGAGCCAGTAAAAGTGCTTGCTTGTGGTTCGATTTGGCTCCGAGGCCAGATACAAGCGTGGATGGATACACCACGACGTCCAAGAGGTAGGCGAAGAAAAGAAAACTGATTGTGTATTGTGTAGGCACTATAAGAGTGAAATGGTAGGGTGGTAACGATGTCGAAAAGATCATCAATCATGCTAGAGAGGGAAATGTTGGAGACAATGGCCGTTTATACTTATGAACGGTATGAAAGTGGATGTGAGATTGTTGATTTTGCGGCCTATCAGCTGCTGGAGATCATAGATGATTACGAAAGGCTGCGTATGTTGTATAAACCTAGTGTGGCGTCACTAACTTTTACTGAAACACATAAGGAAGACTTAAAAAGCTTATGTCCTTCTGATAGTCCACGTTCTCTTTTTGTTAAGGCGCCGATTTTAGAAGTGATGCGGCTTTTGGACTCATATATAAGTCTTCGTGATCAGGAAGACATGGAGTAAAAGTATGAAACAAGAAACAAGCCCGTTTTGGGAGGAGTACAAAAAAACAGCCAAACTGGTGTCCTGGGAAAATGAAAAGGCCATGCAGGTAAGCGGTGGAAAAGTAACTGTCAGGAGTGTGTTTGCGAGGCTTGTAAACCTTGAAAAAGAAATCTCTTGGCTCCAGAAAGTCATAGAGTCAGATAGGGATATACCAAGCTCAATTGCTGATATGTTACAAAACTCACTGGAAGAACGTTTACAACTGAAAGCTCGTTTAGAGAAAGTTCTTGATGAAACCACCGTTGAACTTCCGGATTAAAACGAGAAACCCGCTAACCACTTGGCGGGTTCTTTGTTGTAATTGACTGTAGAAATCTTTCCAGACGAACTTGGCACTCTGCTTTCAAAATTTCAATGTTGTAATAGTCTTTGTATTGATAGCCGCGATGAGTCACTAGAACATCGTATCTAAATCCGTCGACTAATTTTTGCGAGTGAAGCTTTCCTCCCGATCTGGTGAACTGTCGGCGGTATTCGTGGTGTTTCCGCTCTGCCCATTGTGACACAGCATCAAGAATTGGACGGTATGATAACTTGAGTTCGATCAGATCAAGACTGTCTGCATCCCGGGCTACCGCCTTGAACAACATGCCATACAAAATCATTTCATGCAGCGCGTTCCGCCAATCGCCAGAATGGTTCATCATTTCTAACACACCACCATAATACAAACAAACGTTTGTTTGTATTATATGCGAACAACTAGCGAACATGCAAATAATAAGCTCCACTTTTAGCGGAGCAATACCTTGCCTATTTTAGGTATCCACCAGGGAAACAATCTCATATTTTCTTTATAGCGAAATCGTGTAATATAAATTGGTGAAGAGGAGGAAAAAGAGGGAATTAATAGCGAATGATTTAAGGGGTCCTAAATAAACGCGATTAGGAGTGAAATCGATGAAAGATGTAATATATTTGGATACTTCGTTTCTCCATTCCTTTATGGCACAAATAAACAGTGGATTGCCAGCACTTACCAACACCGAATTTCAAGAATCTCAAACCAGTACTTCAGCTCAAACCGTTACCGCTGATTCAACAAATGAGATGTTAGGAGAAGTGTCACTTGGTGAAATCGACATTGTAGTATTTAAAAGTCCTTCAGCAAAAGGACAATACAAGTACATAAATAAAAAAGGGAACTCTTCTAGTATTTCTCTTGCTCAGCTGGAAGCAGGGAAAGAAATAATTTCTAAGCAGTTGCATGATAATGCTTTAACGGAATTCGAAAAATATCTTCTTGAAAAAGAAGCCCTAGTTCAAATAACCATTGACAACAATGCCGAAATTGGCGAATACATAAAACTAACTGGATCATTTAGCGTTGTTGATTTAGGCTATTTTAAAAGCGTACTAAATAAAAGCACCTTTGAAAAGTTTATGCGGAACACTGTGGAACAAGAGATGGCTGCAGCCCTTCATGAGCTTGAAAGAGAAAACTTGAATAATGCACAAAAAAATTCGAAAAGGAAGCAAATAAAGGATCTTTATGAAAGTCAAAAAAAGGCCAGCAGTCATTTCCATGAGCTTTTTGAGACACTCTTTGAGTTTATGGAATCGGTTCTCCCCACTAATTCTTATATTAAGATAGGGAAGTACGTTGCACCTCTCAAGTCCGAATTTTTGCGAGAGTCTGCCAAAGAAATGAGTTTTAAATATGGGGTCAACAGTCACCTACAAGTTACATTGATCGGGAAAATAACAAGAGAATATGATAGTCTGTTAGCTCAAAATTCACCTAGCAATGATTCGTCACTAATTTCCGCTTTGCAAGGGTTGTCTTCAAGTGTCGAAACTATGTTGTCTTCTATGGATTTGTTAAATGAAGGAGACTATATTGTTTCTCCTATTGCTATTTTTTTCGAATAAGTCTAGTTGATTCCGACCACTTTTTCATATCTCGATTAAAGGATTCGATTTCCGCTTGCATTTTCTTGTGTTGCTGCTCAAACTCTTTAGATTCACGAGATGCATGATCAATTCCCTTCGAAATGAATTCCCGAATTTTTTTCGAGAACATTTTTTCACCACCTCTTGGCTTATTATATGCACGAATTTGGTTCTTTCACAAGAAAGAGTGCTCACTTCAACGTGTTTTTTAAAAGATCAATTTTAATATTTTTTCTATATCTTGCCACGCTTCAGTACCGTTGCGCATTTTATATGCTATTACTAAAGCCAGAGGTTATAACCCCTGGCTTTAGTAATTTGACTACTGCTCTCGTTTCATTCCCACAGTTCGTGTAGTTCCATCCCACTCAACCTGCAAGTTGAGAGCCACAGCCAATTCACGAGCCGGAGCAAAGGACACTCCGTTTTCAAATGTCTCGGTCATATCATGGCCGTTGACCGTCACTTGCTTTGTCGCGGCGCACCACTCGACCTTGCCGCTAACTGCTTCGGCTACAGCTCTGATCGGCAGCATGGATACGCCGTCTTTGAGGTAGCCAGCTGCCGCCAGGCGCTTGCCGTTGATCTCCACGGTCACCTTGTCCACAGTTTTTTGCGCGGGCTGTGGATTAGGCTTCGAAGCTTGTGCCACATCATCCTTGAACTTGTCCCATGCCTTTGCCGCTGTCAGTCCAGTAAAGCGGCGGGCAAAATTGTCTTCCACGAAGTAAGCCGGGCAGTTCTTGCCTGTTATATCGTAGTGCCGCCACAGCTTGTCTACGCCCCAGCCGTACCGTCGGAGGATGTCCGCGGCCAGCTCCACCGTTCGCTTATACATGGTCCAGAAATCACCGTCCTGGTTCACGCACATCTCGATGCCGATCGTGCAATCGTTCGGGTACGAACTGAGTTGCTTCAAGGCTTCCGGCTTGTACGATTTCGCGCCGACGTGATAGCCCATCTCGTTTTCCGGCAAGCAGCGGACGATCTGCCTGTCGTCCACGATGTAGTGCGCGCTGGCTTCTGTCGTCGGCTTATTGAAGTAGTTCCGGTTCGCCACCGCATCGGCTCCCTTGCCCTCGTTGGCTGTCCAGTGGATGACCAGTCCTTTCGGGACAATCTTTGTGCCTGGTCTGGCCGTTTGGTTCGTGAGCAGCATTTCCGTGATTTGCATGTTATTTCCCTTCCCCTCTCCCTTTTAGTACCTCTACTGCTCGCTTAATCAATTCCGGAACGGGCAGGCCAATGCGTCCCGCGTTCTCGATAATGCTTAGCAGCTCGTTTGCCAGGTAAAAAAAGATCGTCGCGTCGCGGATGAAATTTTGGTCACCAAGCGACATGTCGATCAGATGGGCAATCGCGACCATGCAAAAGATGAACACCTTCCGCGCAATGCCGATCATGCCGACCTTGCTTTTTAACTTTCCTTCCATTCCGGCTGCAATCATGCCCGTGACAAAATCAAAAATGACGAACGCGAGTAGCACACTGAGCAATGCTGACCAGCCGCCAAAAAGAAAAGAGGCTGCTGCGCCTCCGATAGCAATTCCTGCTTTGATAAAGTTGTCCATTCGCTCTTTTCCTCTCTGCCTCGGTGGGCAATAAAAATAGCCCCGGTCGGATCGGGGCTGGCTCATGGTCTTGTTGGTGATAAAAAAACTTACTGGGCCAGTTCGGGCAAGCCCAAAACTTCCAGTTGGCTCTTTACTTCTGGTTTGATCCTTGCTGGCACCTGGGCATAGGTCTTATTGCCTTCGATGATGAGAGTCACGTAGATCACCGCGATAGCCATGTTCTGTTCACCTCCTCCCATCCACAGCAGCAGCCATAATAAAAACGCCTCAGCAGCCCGTTTAAGCTTCTGCATTGGCGTTCACAAGCGCCTCGACTTCCGCGCGGTTTTTTTCTGGTACTTGCTCGATGGTTTTCAGACCTTCGCGGATCAGGTCCGCGTAAATCGGTGACATAGGGTGCATCAGGATGCTCCTCCTTCTTCTTGTTCGGTTTCTTCTGGCAGCAATGGCAGCAGCAACTCGTAGACCTCCGTCATCGCCAGCATGACGTTTTTGTTCTTTTCTTCAAGAGCCAGGTTCTGCTCGTACATGTCAGTGATCGCAAGCATAAGCGTCGTTTTGTCCTCCGTGAGCTGCGAGACTTTCTGCTGGAGTGCTGCTTTTTCTTGCTCCAGCTCTTGGCGTTCGCCTTGAATCTGGCTGACTGGTCGGACATTCGATGTCTGGATGTTCAATCAAAAGCACCTCCTACGCCTTTCACGTATATTGGCCCGATGGCCGTCCCCTTCTCGATCTTGATCCGGAAATTAATGCCCCACTGTTCGGCTGTTTTTGATTCGTTTGCGAACAGATGCGCGCGGTTGAGTTTGACTACGATGGTTGCGTCTTCCCAACTTGGTTCCTCGTCATATGCGTTGTTGCAGACCTCGACTTGCAGGATCGCGCCCGGGGGCAGGTCCCAACTCGGCGTGAGCAACAGGCGTTTGGCCGCTACATCCGTCGTAAAAAAGTCCTTGGTCTCCTGCTGCATGGTGGCAAAGTCCATAGAAACGACGATCTTGTCCACGAAACGCGTAAGCGTGTAAGTGCGCGTCGAGGTCATGCCTTGGTTGTCCGTTGCTTCGATGGTCAGGCTATGCGGCACGCTAGGTTCCAGCCTGATCCACAACTCATGCGGTATGGTGATCGTCTCTTGCTGTCCGGCCACGCCAGAAAACGTACGGATCACCTGGCCGTTGATCTTCTCGGTTACGGTAAATGGATTGGTTTCCGGCTCTGTGATGCTGTACTCGACGGACGGCGGCGCTTCCATGATGCCAAGATCGCGGTTACTGTCGCTGATCGTCGGCGGACGGTTCCAGACCATTCGGAACTTGCGCGTGACTCCCGCGCTTTTGCCGCCTTTGTCGTCTTCGGCCCATACTTCTAGCGTGTGATCGGTGTTCTCCGCCAGATCGACGCCAGCGACATCGACCGCGCCGTCCCACATCCTTTTGCCGCTGTACCTCAGATCGCGAGCAAAAGAAAGAGGCGTGCTGCCGTCAGAGATACCGGATTGCAACGCCCGTGCTGGCCCGCTATTGATTTTGTACCACGTTGTTACCACGTTGCCTGGATCGCCGTCCAGTGTACTTCCCGCGACTGAGAGAGTCGCGTTTTCCGTCAATGTCTGGTTGTCAGGCGTAGTCAGCGTAACGACTGGCTTCTTGTTCAGGTTCAGGACGCCATAGTATTTGACCGCGCCGCTCGCTTGGAAGAATGTCGGCGGCACCGAGAAATCAGTCTGGAACGACTGGTCGTAGAACGTCGCTGGCTTGGTGCCTGCGCCGACTGTGAACGGGCCAGAATATGAGACAAATTCGTTTGTCGACTCGATGCGCTTGATGTAGCCGCCGTCTTCGTAGGTGATGATCAGCTTGCCGTTTTTGTCCGATGTGATGCTGGCGTTCTGGCCTTTTACCAGCTTTCTCGGCGTGGCGAGCCATGTTGTGCCGTCTGCTGAGCTGCTATACCGGATGTACGGGTTAACCGTGTCGCTCGCATCGGTTCCATGCCATGCAACGTGCAGTTTTCCGTTTGGTGTGGTAATCCCATAAGGACTAGATTGTGGATATCCATGTTGATAATGAACATAAGCAAACGTACTCCAAGCAGTACCGTTGTAGATAAATTGAGCGATTCCATTTGAACTTGTTCCGCTATTATAATCGCAAAGTATGATCGGCTTGCCGTCTGATTTAATGATTATAGTCGGATTTTGATTGTTTGTACCTGATGTATTAGACATCGAAGCCTGAGCTACAGCATTTGGTGTACCAAGCGATCCATCCGCCAAAATAGGTATGCTGCCAGCACGAATGTTGAACGAGTTTGGATAGGCGTTGTTTTTCGTGCTGGCTGCCCACCAGATGCGCGAGCCGTCTGGGGCACTGCCGAGGGTGACGCTATTGACCGCTGTCTGCGCAGCATCCAAAATACCGTTGTTGTAAACGAGCGTTCCGTCTGACTTATATCTCCGCATAGCAATCGTTACGCTTGCAGTAGCATAAATGACTGTGAAGTAATCACCATCACCACATGTCGCGACAGAAGTCATGTTGCCCCCGAAGTTCGTCACAAAAACAGTCCATGTCTTACCGTTATCAGTGGACTTGTACGTCCTTATCGTTCCTGTGCTCTGGTCAATAATAGCCCCAACCAACCACCCATTACTCAACCGAACAGGAGGAGCCATCTGCGATACGAGATAAGCCTGGCTGACCACATTGACCGGAACATACAGCTTGCCGTCCTCTTGCTGGATCGTAAAGTTCCGCGTCACCTTCGTGGAGTCGTCGCTGCCATCGTTGGCCCATATCTGGATTGAGGATGACTCGGCGGGCAGTAGGCCAGAAACGTCCGTGGAACCGTCCCAGAAACGCCCCGCACTGTACGTCAAAACCTTGGAAAATGCCGCTGGGTTTGTGCCGTCCGAAACACCTAGCGATAACGTTTGTGTATCCCCGCTCGCTATGGAGTATTTGAGGTATAACGCGTTTCCTGCATCTACATCAGAAATGGTGCCTTCGATTTTGTATGTGTCGCCTTCCGTCAATGAAAGATTATCGGCAGGGTTCGTAAGCGTGAGAGTTGGCGGGTTGTTGGCGATCGGTTCGAGTGCAATTGCTGTGGCCATACCTGCTGATGTCCCGTTAACCTGACTTGACATTTCAGACGTAGGCAGAGAACGGGATTTGTATAGATACCTATAAGATGATTCGATCGCTCCTGCCCCAAGAGCAGCGACATCTAATGCCTCCGTTGTACTCAGCGGGTTTGTGAAATTCACTGTTCCTGATGGTGATTGATTTATTAGAACCATCATTACATTATCTGTCTGTGCCGCGAATCCGCTTGGTGCGAACGACGAGACAGGAGAAGTGTAAGTAGAACCAACATAGGTTTGCACTTGTTTCACGTTTCTATATAAGTGAAACGCCACGCTCCACGCTGTTGGGCCCGAGGTGTTGGAAAATACTTGCCCGCCGTCACCAGATTGAACAAACTTATAAGCCACTGCATACCTAGTGGTTCCAGAAGTGCCGGTTGTCAGCATAGTCCAGCCTGACGGTAGATTAATTGTGCCCGTTGATGATGAATTGATCTCAGCTATTAATAAATCCCCTACCGTTGTACCAGTAGGCAGAGGAACCGTAATGGACGCGACACTCGAACCAGCGCCTGCTGTAGAATTCCCCACATACTCCACCTGTTTTTTGCCTGTTGTCGGGATGGTGTAGTCGATGGTGAGTGTTGGTCTTTGTCCTGCTGCACCACCTTCGTGAGAGTAGAAACTAAATGCTGTAGATGCTCCCGTTTCGGTACTGTCTTTTATCAAAAATCCATTATTAGCTACACCATTCACCCATTCTTGAACAAGAGTTTTAACGTCGATTGGGTATGATGTGCTGGAATTGTTGATGAGTTTTGAAGCGACAACAGCAGGATCAAAAGTAATGTTGCTATTCCATACAACTGTGGTTGGGTCCCAATTGTTAGTTACTTTATGAACATTAACTGTCCTGCCTGCGTTATTAGACGATGTTAATGTTAGAGTTGCACTGTTAATAATGGCGTCATTCGGTATCAAACCTAAATCAAATTTAAGTAAAGCTCTGTTCGCTGTTGTACCAGAAGCGCCGCTATTACCAACGGATAACCCGGTGTTACTCCCGTAATTGGTGCCGGGATTACCCTGACTTATATACGTGTCGCCTAGCTTTACGTTATTACCATCCAATGTTACTGTCGGCATGTCCCTCCCCCTTCCTTCCGCAAATGGCCGTTATCGGCCGGTTTCCAGATCATAGCTGTGCTACTTAATCACCAACTGCGCGTTGGCCTGGTCTACCCAGCCAGCTTCGATGTTCAGCCCCGTTGTTGACGCAAAATCAAACGAAAACAGGTTGTCGCGTAGGTCGTTGGCTAGTGAGCTTTCGAGGGCCTTTACCCGGGATTCAATTGCTGTGATCTCAGTGCGCGGGACGTGCAGGTTCTGGTCGTTCACATGGTCAACCATCGGGTTCAGTGCCGCCGCGTTGATGCGGCTGCCTGGCTCTACGATGCCTACCTTTTCCAGCTCCACGACCTCTACACTTCCATCCTGCCGCCTCATCTGGTACTTCTTCTCGTCACCCAAGTTGTACCGCCTATCAACAAATGGCTGCATCATGTGGCAGCTCCCTCCTTCCATACCGCTTCGATTGGTATTTCGAAACGTAAATCCGTGTCCGGCTTGTCGATGTTGAGCTTGCCTGGCGGGTCTGACCAGCAAATCTGACCTGCTGCATTCTTGATGATGCGCTTGGTGATCCGGCCGACCACATTCGCTGGCACGTCAATAAAAAACCTCACCTTGGCGCCTTCTCGGGCACTGGTGAGGCTGACAGGTATGATAGTGCCGTTTATCTCGATCTCGGCGTTATTACACATCTCCTGCAACCGCTTTGCCTGTTCTTCAAGCGCAAACGGAGTCATCATAGTTCGTACTCACCTCCGGCGGAAAACGTGTCACATGCTTGGTATGTGCTGATGTGCGCGATTGGTTTCACAGGTGTTACATATTCAACCAGTCGATCTTGCCCCGATAGAGAATAAGCGTGAGCCAGATGTGCCAATTTGTTGTCTTTTACATACTCCTCGACTACAGGTAGGCTGTATGATTCAAATGGTGAATCCAGTTTGTACAGAACAAAGTAGTTGCTGTGATCTGGTATGATCTTGGCTTTACCGTTTACAAACATGGCCAGAGCTGACTCGAAATCCTTGGTA
This sequence comes from Brevibacillus sp. HD3.3A, assembly GCF_013284375.2. NCBI lineage: Bacteria > Bacillati > Bacillota > Bacilli > Caryophanales > Paenibacillaceae > Brevibacillus > Brevibacillus sp. HD3.3A. Next base: position 1,782,894 of record NZ_CP085874.1, on the reverse strand, counting down.
TTGACGGGGCCGCCTTGTTCTCGCTTCTTGGCCAATATTCGCTTGCGTCTCGTCTCGATGTCTAAAGTAGCATCAACAGGCAAACCGTGTTCAATCTCGCGCTCACTCAACGAGTTTATGGCTGTTTTTACGCGTGTTTCAGCTTTGACCATATCAACCATCCCCATGACATAGTCAAGTGCCTTACCAAGCCCCTCAAACAGCCTGCGCGTGCCTTCTTTTTTCAAGTCAAGCCAACGATGGGGTATGAAGTTAAAAAGAAAGTCCTTGAAACCCACTTTCCTCCCCCCTCCTACATAATCATGATCTGACCAACAACAGCCATATCCGTATTGCCCAGATGACGGTTCGCTGTTGGTGTTGACATCTCAAAGTCGATGAGGACAGGAAGTTTTGACGGATCACTTGGACTCGTGGCTTGCTTGGCAGTCGTTATCAGATCAATAACCCGGACTACACGATCTGCGTTTGCCTTCTTCTCGATGTAGGCTGCTATCGCGCTTTGTACAAGTGGCTTACCCGTTTCCAGAGTGTACCCCGGGGCCCACTGAGCGTTTTGAAGCGTCACGTCAATGAGAATTGGCGTTGGAGCCAGAACCTTTACTCCGCCATCTGCCAGTCCAGCAGGTGTCTTCGTGTCGATGTAAGTTTGGCAGTCATCAACGACAGTCTGGTCAGGTACTCCATTGACTCCGGTGATAACGATGTCAATTGTTCCATTACCTCGACTCAGTGGGATCACCAGCGCTGATACTACTCCAGAAACCGACTCTGCCCATGTTTTGTAGTCGAGTGCTGTACCGCCCTTGCCAGGGTTCTTCTTGCGATCCAGGATGCGTTTGCGGTATGTCTCATCATCTTCTGTGTCTGTACCTGACTTGTAGACAGTTGCGTCAGTTACGAAGTCAAATCCAGCCTGAGCAACCAAGTTGATTGCACCATTTGGCACATTCCCATGCTCGCCTACTTCTGTACACTCAACCAAAACGTCATTGACCGATGTTGCCCCGTATGGAATTTTCTTTGCTTGACCAGGTATGACACGATATTGTTTCGGAGGATCACTTCCGACAGGCGTCGTTGTCACCAGAAAGTTGTCTGGCACAGGCGTATCCGTGGAAACAGGCGAGCTTTTATTAAGTGTCACAGCGTATATAGCCTTGGTGGGCTGTTTACGCGGCATATCGTATTCATCGCCCAACTCATCAAGTTTTTCGTCAGTGGCGGTTACCGCTGTGAGATTGTCATACACGAATCTGAGTATGACCACTATCATGTACGCCGCCTCTCTCAGGCCCAGGATGATGTGTTTGACAACCCACTGATTTGACAGATCGTCGATCGTTTTGTTCTGGCCGACTATCTCTTCAACAAACTTCTGGGTCAACTCATCTTTCGTTGGCCAGGTTACCACTTCATCCACCTCCCAATGAGAATGCAGCTTCTGCTATGTCAGCCACATCCCGTACCCTATACTTTGCGTACAGGACCTTCACTTGTTGACCATCGAACGTTTCCAGCTTCAGGTGGCAGTCTATGACCTCTTCAATCCATCCAGGTCCGTTCTCAGTTCCGACCTGTAGCAACGTATCCCGTGCAATAGATTCGGCAGTCTTTTTGTTTTCCGGAGTAAACGGCTTGGCCAGAATCTCGCTGAGAGTGCAGCCATACTCCGGGTAAAACTCGCTTTCTCCGAGCGATGTGAGCAAACGGAGGTAAGCCTGCTGCTTGACGTTTTCCAGCCCGCTCACCGTTGCCAACGTATCGCCTGACCACATGATTTCACCGTTTATCACGAGTAAATCGGTTCCGTAGTTCATTGTTCTGCCACCTCGCCCTGATCGAGTAGACCAAGCACAACATATGTACCTGATCCGTTTGTGCCCTGAACGTTTGCCATTAAGACCTCCTGTTCGAGCTTGTATGGAAACTCCGGTTCATAGACTCCTGACCCTGTCTCGATTGGATAAAACGTGTCTTTCAAGCATCGACACCATCCCGACTCCACGCCCCATGGTTCAAGTTCAACCTTCACCATCCGGTTATCTTTATCTACCGAGACGACCTTGCCAAATACAAAAGGAGATGCCGGCAGCATCACCTCAATGTCTCTTTTATTCTGCCAGTTGAGACTCAACCGAATCGGCCTCCTTCCTCCAACTCCAAGTTTGTGAATGTGACTTCGGCTTTCAACCCATCATCTCGTGATCCAGATATGACAACCTTCGGTGTGAAGTACACTTGTGATAGACCTTTGCCAACACCATACAACACGATACGACGATCATTGGACAGTTCAGGAAAGAAGTCTGTGGTGAAAGAGCCGTGAACCTGCTGCCGAGAAAGGTCTTTCAGGATGCTCCGCGCGCGCCGCTGTGCTTCGTCTCGTGTGATGCCAGGGTAGTAATAGCGTTGCGTGTACTTGTTTCCAGAAGAGGACCCAGTAAAGGAAGCCTTCTCAACGATGCGTTGACCTTTCATTCTTCCCACCCCGCGCTTCTTCACCGCCCCAGGAACAAATGAGATTACCTCTACAATGAGATTGCGAGACGCATTGGGTGCCCGCTCGATCTGTAACCCGCTGTCGATGTTGTGACCCCAAGTGAATACGAGAGGGTCTTTTTTGTAGTTTGGCAGCATTTCTCGTGGCCCGTAGTACCAGTCGGTTCCTTGCACATGAGTTGTGAAACCATCGTTTTGCGCCAGATAGAGCACCAAGTCCCAGTGTGATACCTCACGATTTACGTTGGCGTGGTCATCTTTCACATACTCGCCAACTGGTGCCTCGCTTTCCTGTGGAACAACCGGGTTCAGTCCATGCTTGCGTGCGATCTGCTTAAACGCCGCTGTACTGGTTAGGTTCTGCATCTTCACCGTTTCTTTGAAGTCGAAAGCTCTGGCTGCATATGAGCGCCCATAGATCGATACGACTTCGCCATCTGTGGTGTCAAAACTCCATACCGGGTAGTCCATGTCACCCTCGATCAACAATGCTGGTTTACCCTCTCCCTCAAAACCAGCTTCGATTCTCACATTGGCAGAACCAAAAACCAGATCAGCTGCTTGCGTGCTCCCACTGTACAACAACGGATCGGTTGGTTTGTCTGTCACTTCCCAGGGCAACTTTACTTCGAATGAGTCCACAGCTCCAAGCCCACTCTTTTCTACGGTAAACGAAATCCAATTCTTAACCATTTTTCCGTTAATCGTGATGTTTACTACAGGTCTGCCATATCCGCGAAAAGGGCCTTCCTGACTGACTCTATCAAACATACAACGTCACTCCGACTCTTAGATTGTGCGGTCCGTTCTTCAGCGCCTGTTGATTTTTCGGGTTGCTTGCGATTTCAGGCCATTTGTTCGGGTCTTTCTTTAGTCGAGCTGCAATCTTCGATAAGGTGTCTCCTGGCTGCACGACATACGTCGTTGTGGTCGATGCTGCTGGTGTAGATGGTGATTTTTTCGCAATGGCCAGAGCCGCTTTGTCTATCGAATCTTTCGGAGCAGCGCCCCCGCCTTTCTCATCGAATACTCGTTCAAGTGTGATAGAGAACCCGATGCGATGTTCGGTCTTCACATCTGGATAGAAAGACGTAATAACGACAGGAAAGCTAAAGATGTCCGTCGCAAATGTTACAGGCTTACCCGCCGTTCGCATGTTACCGATCTTTAGCATGCGTTGGTAAGCATCTTGGCCAATAAAAAAACCGTTCCAGGTGATCGGACGGTAATCGGCTCCCATGAATTGGATTGACCTGGTGCCACCCGGAAACTTCCGGATAGCAACGAACGTTTCGCCGCCCAGATTGGCCTCGTCAGGCTTCTCAAAGTTGCGCAGCTCCACTCCGCCCAGTGATACTCGCATGATCAGATGCCTCCTCCGATGGTGCCGATGGTGAGTCGACCTTGTTTTAAGTTCCTGCTCAATTCTCTCATGGCCTTTTTAATCACTTTATCAGCGAGGTCATCAGGAGTTTCACCCGGCTGCTGATAGATATTGATTTCGCCAATCAGAGGAGCCGTTCTATATGCGCGGTCTTCGATATCTCCGTTCTCAAAAAAAGATTTCGTTGGACGAATTTTTCTGCCAGCCTGATAATCCTGTTCAAATGAGTCAATTGAGGTTGGCTTCATGTTCAGAGCTTCAGCAGTTTCAGCAGCCATGTTTCTGACCAGATGTAGATTATTCCGCATTCCTTCGGCTAATGACCGCATCAAGTTTCCGCCCCACAAGTGATTGGTTCTCAATGGCCCTTCTTTTGTTGGAGAAGCAATACCAAGCCAATCTTTGATTGTTTGTGCTGCCTTTCTCATCGACTCTGGTATCGTGCTTAACTTGCTATTAATACCACTAACGAATGAGTCGATAAGATTCGCTCCCCAGGTCAAGGCATCTGCAGTAATTCCACCAATTATCCTTTCAACCATACCTAGCGCGTTTTTTATGATCTCAATTATGTTACCCCAAAGTTTTTCACCAGTTTCTCCAAGTGATGTCCACGCTCCAGACCAGTCACCCTGCAAGATTTTTAAACCGACTTTTATCATGCCGGAAATAAAGTTCCAAGCAAATGCGATCGTCTCTTTAATTACAGGCCATACAGTAATGGTGACGTTTTTAATTATTGACCATGCAGTTGCAATGACTGCTCCTAGTACAACTGCGCCTGTAGTGACGAAGTGTTTGATGAAAGCCCAGTTAATCCTAATGACGTTTTTTAAATCAGGCCAGATATCCTTAGTGTATGAAGTAATGGCGCCCCATGCTTGCTTTATTGAACTCCAAAGCTCTTTTACCGCAGCAGAAACTGGCGGCACCACTTCTTGGATGGCTGCAACTACGTATACAGAGATGCCATCCCACAATACTGTTACAAAATCAAGCACCGATGACCATGCTGGCTTGACCTCGTCCCAAACCGACTTGATAGCTGGAGGAAGTGACCAGGATAGTTGTTCTTTAGCTTCAGGATCGTTTTCAACCTTAATATCGCTTCTTGAAAAACCAAGGAACTTCTCAATTTTGTCCTTATTGGTACTTATCCAATTTCCGATTCGTTCAAACTGAGAAATCGACTCTGTTGCTGCTACTGAAAACGCTGATCCAACATTATTTTTTACCCAATCTACTACAGGAGAAATTGCATCTAGGACACCTGACCAAACGGCTTCTGCATATGGTTTCAACGTGTCCCAGTGTTTATAAAGCAAAATTACTGCGCCTACTATTGACCCGATTGCTAATGCGATTCCACCGCTAATTGCAATGACGGTTCCCATACCAATTCCTACGGCTCCTAATGCTAAAGACAGCGCCCCGAATGCTGCAATAACAACCATTACAACACCAGAAATTGCAGCCAGTGCGCTAAGTCCCCCAGCTATTGCAAAAATGTACCTACTGACATCAGGATGCTTCTGAAAGAAAATCGCAGCTTTGGCTAACTGATCATTAATAAAGGCAAAAAATGAAGTTGCCCCATCAAGTAACGGTGAACCAAGTGCAGTCAAGAAGGTATTCCACGCCTCTCTTGCTGTATCGAGCACTTGATTGTAGTTTTGCATTTGAATCCTCACCCGATCAGTAAGCGTAAGCTGCTTTTCCAGACCATTGTTTATTTCTTCAAGAGAACCCTCACCTGTTCGAAGTAGTGTGTATGCAGTTCTCCCACCTTGCTCACCAAAGACCTTGTGAAACAGCTTGATGACTTTGTCGGTTCCCATTCCCTGATTGGCCATTTCAAATTGCCGTTCAATGGATTTTTCGTCGACAAGCAAATTTCCGCCACCAACAGTTTCTCTAAGAATTTTAGCGATTTCCAGTGCGGATTTCAGTTGTCCGCGCGGGTCTTTCTTATAATCAAGGAAGACGGACCTGCCTTGCGAATCTAACCAGCCAGCCTCTGCCATCATTTCCGTTTGTCGTTTGGTCTGAGGAACAAGTCGCTCCAGGAAGTTCCGCACAAATGTACCCGCGCTTGCGCCTTCTGGTGTCTGTGTTCGTGTGAGTGCTACAAGCATCGATGAATCCAGCACCTGCTCATATTTGCTGCGAGTTCCCCACATTTGTGAAGCAACCCCAGCCATGTTACCTAATCCACGGTTAATGTCCTCGGCTTTTGCACTTGAAGAAGCAGCCACTTTAGTTACGATATCAGCAGCTTCAAGCATTTGCTCTCCAATCAGTTGAAAACCAGCTCGTGTCTGAACCATTAGCTCGGCTGCCGCTTCCGGAGCCATTTTGTTAAGTTGAGCAAATTTTATAGTTGCTTCCGCAGCCCCGTTCATCACGTTTTGATAATCGATGCCGCCCTTTTGCAAATCAAGAATTACCCTTCCAGCATCCAAGTTGGAAAACGAAGTTTCAAGACCTAGTCGCGTGGACAAGTCCTGAACCTCTTTCATCTTGGCAGTGATTTCGTCTGCTTTGGTAGGATCATAGAGGTCTTTTCCAAATGTCTGTGCTCGAATCTCTGTCATGATTTCCTGTAAGTCTCCAGCACGATTGACTGCTGCCCCAGCTGCGTCCGCAACTGCCTTAAAAGCTAACACTCCTCCTGCGCCCAACGCACCACCAGCAAAAGCCGTGTTTCGAAATCCATCCATTCGTCTCTGTACGTCCTCGGTAGCACCTTCCAAAAGACGAAACTGGCGAATGATGCTTGTCACACCCGATGAAACCATATCTGATAAGGAAAGGGCGATGGCTAAATCAAGGACAGTGCTCACCTTATTGCTCACCTCCCAAAATCAAGCCCAATAAAAAAGACCGCATATCTGCGATCTTTTGGATGATTCTGCTATTTAATATTGTTCAATGCCGCCTCATAAAGCTTTGCTTTGTCTTCAGGCAAGTCACCATTGATTTGTACCAAGACATTATCTTTGACGAAGACCCAAGAGAAGAACATTGCGCTTTGTTTGCCTGCCTCTACATAAAATTGTTTCATCTTCTCTAAATCATCTTGTGATTCAAATGTTAACACACGGCCGCCTGCGTTTTCACCAAGCGATGGAATGTAGAATCGTTTGCCAGACTTAGCTGTCATTGGAGCCATGCCATAGTCGGACTTCTCCATGTCCTTTACATTTTCTGCTTCCAAACTTGACGTTTTAAAACTGTTAATAACCTGATCTGGAGTCCATTTTTCATAGGTTGAGCATCCAAAAACAAGTGACAAAATGAGAACAAAAGTAAAGAATAACAAAATTTTAGTAGTTTTTCTCACAACATTCGCCCCTCTTCAAATACTCCTTTCACTCTAGCATTGATGATCTGTAAAATTCAACCAACTTTCTACATTAATCAGAAAATCCCCCGAATCAGAAGATCGGGGGATTATTCTTTCGCCACTCATTCACTTTAATGACGGTCGCCATTAGTGTGATTTCGTCCATTTCCATCGCTTCTGTGTACGAAATACCTGCCCCCGAAGCCAAAGCGACTTCTACACGGTTACTGAACCAGGGGGCTTCTGCGAGTTTTTTGCCGCTTCCTCCAGCTTCTCTCGAACTGCTTTAGGAGCAGTTTTTCCCTCCAACTCATTCCACTCATCGTATGTGAAGTTATCCATCAGTTCGAATACTTCAGCTTCGTTTTTAGGGATGTCTACTGCCTGTCCGTTAACTGTTTCAATTGCTACGATTGTCGAAATGGTCACTGTCGCCAGGACACTACCAAGATTTGCACCACTATCACCAAAAGTCAGTGCTTGCAGTTTACGCTCGATGAAGTTGTGCTGACCCTTTTTCTCGCGCAAAGTAACTTTTTTCCCAGTAGAGAGTGTGATTTCCATGTATAGTTCCTCCTTAAATCAGCACGCGTTTTGTAGCATGCCAGTTGATCGAATTATTTACCGGCTTGTTATTGCCATCGACATCAGCTTTGTAGCCATCGAAGGTCACATCAACGAATTTGTACTTTTTCACGGTTCCATCTTTGTATGTTCTTGTTGTGAAAATGACGAACTTTAGTGTGTCACCTGTTTCCTCTTGATACTTGATCATGGCGTCGACAATATCATCATAAGCCCCATTGGTGTCTTGTCCGCTGATGGCTCCCTTCCACCCTTGCTCGATTGTGACAGTATGCTCTGTTTCTTCTCCAATCGGCGCTTTCTTTTCTTGAGTAGAAATTTGTTCTTCAGACCATTTCAGGATTTCAGGCGCCTTTTGCAAAACATTACCATCGCTGTCCGTGATGGCAATAACCAGCTTTTTACCAAGCAGACCAGCTTGTGCCATTATTGACTCACCTCCACGTTAGTCCCGCCCTGGTAGTTGAGCAGAATCCATTCTGCGGTGTTGTAATGCTTCACTTTGATGTCTTGAATAAACTGATCGATGTTCTTCGCAGCGAGATTGAAGACGATGGAATAGTCCTCGATCTTGCTTGTTTCCGTCTCGGGGTTGCCAGGAGTTTTCAGTTTATCGAAGAAGGTTCGAATGCGGCGTTCTGCATCGTCTCTCATCTTCTTCGTCATGGCGCGTCCTTGCCACGGTGCAGCAACAGCAGCCAACTGCCTTTCGATCCAACTGTTCAGCCGACGGCGGTTTGTTTTGCGATTTTCGTTGTCTGAAATCACATCTCCGGCCTCGTCTGTTTTTGCGAGCAAATAGTCGCTCGACATTCGCCATGCAAGTGAGCCATCGCCCGCAGCAGATGGCTTCAGCTGAAAAGTCGCAATTTGGTGCTCGTACAGCCTCTGGTAATCATCGAAAGACAACTCCATGTCAGCACCCACGATCCACGGGCATTCGACAGCCAGACTGGAGTCTTCAACGTTACCCTTCACATGAACGATAGCAGAGAGGCACGCAGCCGAGAGACGCTGTCCCGTTACAGATCGGTAGTAGTTCATTGCCATTTGACCAAACCCAGAGTCGTAGGTATCGCGGTATGTGATAGCCCCGTCAATGCCTGGAGCCGATCCAGTTCCGATGTAAGTAGTGCAGTTGTTCTTCTCTCCAAATGTAAGGAGTGCATCGTCTACTGTTGGACTGGAGTAGTTGATGTGTGCAACATCTGTCACGATATTTCCGATTACCTCCAGCAGCTTCAGCCCAGACCGCTTGCCTGTCCCAGGGTCATACGAACCTAACCGATCGTTATCTGTGATTGCAGCTCCATTGCTGCCACCGACAAGCTGTGTCTTGGCTTTGACAGCCGGACGAGCTTCTGGATTGGATGGGTCTGTCGAGTGCAGGTTTTCCAACACAAAATGCTCGCTGCTGGTGTTCACTACATTCACCGCGTAACGAGCATTCTCTGGTTTCATACTAAGGTTGTCGTATGTTTCTGTCGTTATGTCAGAGGTAAGGATAAGCTTGAATGTGTCGGGAGCTGTTGCCTCTGCTACTTCTACAGTGAAAATATTTGCGTAAGCACCAGGATACTTTGCAGCTACCTTCAGTGTTGGCGCTGGAGTTCCTTGTCGATCGCTCAGAGTCAGGCTTGCAGTCACATGTCCAGAACCAAGCACGCGTACAAAGGCAGCCTTTTTGACTTTGGCATGTTTCAAGTGATCCAGCAGAGCGTTGCCTGCGGTGGGCTTGTCTACTGACCCAAGCACCGGTAGTGCAATCTCATGCAGTTTTTTTGTTGGCGTTTCCGAGATCAACACAAACTCGTTTACTGGTCCGCGGTCAAATTCACCAACAAACGCCGGAATAAAGTCGCTGGTCTTCACTTCATCACTTTGCGGAACTGCTTGTTCATTGATGTACAAGCCCGGCGGATATCCAGCCAGTGATGTTACTCCTCGCAAGATCATGTTCTCAACCCACTTTCGGTTTGAATTTCGATATATCAACGGCGCTGACCACTTGTTCCGTGATCAGCTTGCCTGTGCATTGATAGGTGGCATCCACCTGATACAAGTCCGGAGCTCCCCGTGGTGGGGGCGGAGGTGCTGATGAGAATATCTGCACGATCTCGCCCCACTTGTCGCCGGGTATCGGGATCTCGTTTTCTACCTCGATGGCTGCCATGAACGCGGTGGATAATTGCTGTGCCTTACCTGGCTTGTCAGCAAAAAAGGATACTTGAATGAGATATTCAAACCGCACAGACTCAGTCCCGACAGTGTAGGTCCCGTCTGTATTCCTGATGATGCCGTGCGGTTCGTACTCTCTCATGAGCCCTTTTTCGGCAGTACCGCCCACAAAGGAAATGTTGGCTGCGGGTATCACTTTTTTAAACTGAATGGGATTTGGCATATCATACCTGACAGCAAAATCACTACCGTGGACATTGCGTATCGCTGCTTGTATTGCTTTGTAGGCACACTCCAATGGGTCGCGGATCACAGACGTCTCATCTCCCGTTGCAGCTCCCTTTTAATCTGCTCCCGTATTTCATCCTTGGACTCATGCAATGCAGGCCGCAAGAACGGTCGTGGCGGAATGTTTTTTTGGGCGTATCCGAATTCTTGGGCAGCCGCATAATCGCCGGGGTTTCCTTTTCCCTGGTCTTTGTTCCCTGCTGCAACACCAACATAGACTACGCCGGAACTTCTTAGGCTATGGTCATCAATAGTGATAGCTTGCCGCAGGTGTCCGGTGTCGACCAGCGGAGCATCAGCATCACCGCCAGCTCCCCATGATCCATGTTGCCGCAGATACTTCTTACCGGCTTGGGTCAACTTTCCTGCTTGGGTCTTAGAAAGATGCTTTTTCCGGACTGTCTCCGGCTTCAGCTTTACCCATGCTGCATATGAACCAGACCCAGCTTGATAGCTACCGAGTTTTTTCTTCGCTTTCCCCATTACGATAGCAGCTCCCCGTTTAAGCCCACGTTTGCAGGCGTCATCAGCGTGCTGTGGAATACTCCCCAAAGCTTTGAACAGGTCATTGAAGCTACCCACTCAGATCACCGCCTTGGCCTTGCATTCTTTGATGATCAGTTGTCCGGCAAGTGTCGCGGGTGCAACAAGAAGGATGTTGTATCGCTTGTTGTTGTACTGAAGAATACGACCTTCCTTGATCTGCCGCTCGTCAGGTTCAGTACCGGTTTCGATGGAAATGAAATTCAAGACCTCGTCGGGATTGTCACCAATCGGAGTAGAATTTTCCTCAAGGTCATGTCCTGTCACTACAATTTTCACGGTTTCTTTATGCGGTTCGCCGCCTTCAGTCCCATCATCCCAAATAGTTAACGGATTCCTCGTGAAGTTGTTAGGATTAACTGTTTCGAGTTCGACTTCAATCTCGTACCCCTTCTGGCGAATATGACGATCGATGATACGGCGGACCTTGTTCGATAGCTTCAGTGCATCCATTAGGTCCACACTCCAATTGGCTTGGAAATGCTGTCTGTATAACGCTTCAGGCGTCGCTCTGCTTCTTTGCTGATCTGATCGAAGTTATCGAACTTGATTTCCAGCCCCTTGCCAAGTTTCAGGCCGCTGATTTCTGCTCCCTCCCGGACAATATTGTCCAGCAGCTTCCACATGGAGTAATCAAACAAAAGAGAAACATCTCGATCAGTAATACTCTCCAATGTGTGATCCGCCAGATAGGTGAATGTCAGGTCGAAGTTCCCGACTGGCGGGACGGAAAGGAAAAGGGTACGATCAAAAATCTCGTACCCCGTGAGTCCGCTTATCCACGTTTGGTAATCATCAGGAAGTTGATACTCGGTGATGTCAGGCAGAAGAGTAATCTTGCCGCGCTGTACTCGTGGACGATGTCGGGAGTAGTCACCGATCGCCTCGTTAAGCAAGTCAAGAAGGTCATCATCAAGGAACCGATAAGGCAAATCTTTATCTCCAACCTCATTCCGCAGGCGTGCTATCAGCTTTTGTTCCTTTTCCGTCATCGGCAGCTGCCCCCGTTTTCTCCTTTGCAGAAGATGCAGCCTTTTTGGTGGCTGCCTCCTTTTTATCGTCTGCTTTTTGAATTTCAGGTTCTTCGTATGTCTGACCGGGATGAACCATCTGGCCAGTAACCGGATGGATAAACGAGCAACCAGTGTTTACCTTCATGTCACCTACTCCTCCTTACACAAATTTGATCGTGCGGTATGGCGGGTTGTAAACGATGCCGTTCTTATCCGTCACCAATGGCGTTGCGATGCTGATTTGCTCGGTTGCGTAGTATTGCTTGGCCGAGGTCAGTTTGCCATTGGCATCGTAGTACGGTTCTGGACCTTCAATCTGCATTGGAGAACCTACACCAAAGCGCGTAGCGTTGATCTTACCGAGCAGGATTCGGCTGTCGCCGGCAGCCCACGGCGCATTGATTTCGCCCAGGTTCAGACCGTTGCGCTCTGCAAACCACATACGGCCTTGCAGCAGTCGGGTTCCTTCTGGCGATGCCCACTTGTAGAACAGCTCGGAGATTTTCAGGTTGACCATTGCGTTCAGGCTACCGATCGCAAAGTCCGGTGTGACATAGCGCGGAGCAGAACCCATGTAGGCTTTCTCGTAGTCGAAACGCTCCAGCAGACGATTGAAGTATTTGGACGGCTCAACACCATTCGGTACCGCCAGATCAAAGAACGAGATGTTCGTTGCGTAACTGTAAGAAATGGTTGGACGATTGGTGCCATCCACTCCGGATGCAGCTGTGAAGTAGACTTTGCCCTTTTCAAAGTCAACGGCGTAGTCACCGTTCTTGATTTGTCCAGTTACAGGGTCCCACGTACCGCGTGTGAGGGTTGTCGCTCCTTTCTTCGCCACGATGTTGTTGGCGATCGTATATTGGCGTTGCCCAGCAGCATCGATAGATTGGCGAATACGCGGAAGGACGATTGTTGGCACCAGTTTTTGATTGTAGGCGCCCGCTGTTTGTCCGCAGAGCAGTTTGACGACAAATGCGGCATTGGAACCGGCAGGTACATTAGAGCCATTGGCTGCTTCGATTTCGGTAGCAGCTACGGCCTCATTGGTAACCACTTTGGCTTGGTACTCATCTGCTACATGCAACATTTCCAGGCTGAAACGTTGATCCAAGTAGCGCTGGAAACGCATCGGCAGATTTGCAAGGTTGCGTGCCAGGACATCGTAACGGAATGGGCCTGATTGCATCTCGACCATAGCCTCTTTTGTCACTACAGTACCGCGTTTGATCCACTCAGCACCAAATTCCAACAGTGATGTGGTCGCGCCTTCAGTCGGAATACCGTCCAGTTCGCCCACGATGAGGTCATCCTGCGAATACAAGTCTGTGGAAAGAATCTCGACCGGAATTTTGTAAGTCGTACCAGCGAAACCTTCCGCCATGACCAGCTGCAAGAAGTTCAGGTCTTGCCAAGATTGCATCATCAAGGCATTGCTGATGATTGCTGCTTGCGCAAAATCACCAGTTGTAGAGACTGCCGAGTCCATGATCGCCCCATTGTTAATGGCTTCTGCTGAGTCAGTAAGGCTCTGCATATACTTCTTGAACTCCTGATTGTTTTCACGTTCCATTTGCTTCAAAGCGCGATCCATAATTGCACGATTCGCCTTGCGCAGCTCGGGGTCAGGAATTGCCCCGGTTTTGGAACGAATCACATCGTCCATAGCCGCCTGAAGGTTGTCCACGATCGGCTTCCACGGCTGCCCTTCGGCACCAACTTGTACCTCTGGATCGATTACGGTTGCGCGGCCAGCCTGCGGTACACCGAGAGCGCTCAAACGTTTTCCGATAACGAGTGAGTCAACAAAAGCCCGCTCTCGTTGGACGAAACTATCAACTTCAGCAGCGTCTGTGATGACAGCACCTTTTTGAATCAGACCATCTTTTACTTTCTGATCGTATGGCAATGCTGAGACAGCGTCGGCTAGCGCTTGTTGAGCTGCTTGTTTTTTACGTTCTGCCTCTTCGCGCTGTTCACGCTCTGCTTTTTCGCGGCGCAATTTTTCCAATTCATCTGTCATGGCGGTTGCATTTTCGGCCTTTTCCTTCAGCTCAATCGCTTGGTCGCACAGCGCCATGTCCGCGTGACCAGGATTTGCAGCTTTCCATGCTTTCAGTTGAGACAAGCTCATAGTCAAAAAGTTCACGTTTGGTTCCTCCTTGGAAATCGAATCAAGAATGACAGATACAGCCGCATCCGTTAAGGATTCCGGCGCGGTGAATGCTTCTGGCTCGGCTGGATTGAGCACCACGTCCCAGGTGTACAGGTTGAGTCGTTTTGCGACTCCTACGTTCTTACCTTGGACTTTGGCAGTCACGATGTCGCCGCTCATGCGATTTGAGAAGCCTATTGGCAGCCCAGCATCGAGCATGGCCTGGACTTGTTTCCCCATATCGGTTGTCAGTGGCTTATATTCGGCCCACACCACACCGTTTTCATCGATGCTGGCATCACGGAAGACGACGGCTTGATTTGGAACACTCGAATCAAAAAGCACCCGGCCATCAGCGCCTTTGTAACTGCGCGGGTGCGGGTGCTCTCCTGCGTATGGGAAGCCAGTAGCTTTTAATTGATCAAGTGCTGGCTGATAGACATTTCTTGGGTACAGGCGATTGTTACCGTTGATGGAATCAACCCGGGACACAGGCTGCCGATACCAACCGGACGGTTTTTGTGTGGAGTCCAAGATTGGAACCGCTCGGGACAGGCAAACATCCTTCGTTTCGCCTGCGCTGTCAGTCACTACAGCGAGTTTTACTGAGTCAGTGGCGACGGTCACTGTAGCATTCTGAACCGTGAACCCAAGATTGGGCTTGGCGGCTTCCTGTTCCTTTCTCGCTGCGTTCTCGACATCGTAGTAACCAAAATCAGCTCTGCACTTCGCTTCAATTGCATCATAATAGATTCTGCGGTCTACCTCCGTCAGAGGTGTATTGGCCAGGCTTTTTTTGATAGCAAGCAATGCGATCGCACTTCCTGCTTCGAGAATCTGTTTCATCAACGGATCGTCGGATAATGCGTCTTTGACTGGCTGTTCTTGGCCTGCTGTAAATCCGATGTTGTTGAAATACTGCAGGTCAATCGGTAAGTTAAAAATCGACTTTCTTCTATTCACAATGGCCCTCCTTTCATTTCGCTGTGGAATGTAATGTTTCGCTGCGTCTACAATGTGCATCACCGCCTTTCTCCAAAGCTAACGTTGCCAATTTTCTTTTCCCATGCCCTATCTCCTTTTAGTCTGCTGGTAGCCAAGTACATTTACATCTTGGATGCGCAGGCATGTCAGGGTGTTCATCGATGGGGTATACCTTGCCGTGCCTTTCCCGGCATACTGGACATGTACGAGCGTCGATGACTGCGGACCACTCCACTTTTGTAAAGCCCGCATCTGCGTATATCCGCTTGGCGCTGCGATTGTATGCCCACGACAACTCCGTCCTTGCAATGAGTTCCGCGCGGATCGGGTTCTCAATGATCGGCTGCACCTGCTTCATGATCTCTTTCCAGCCAGCATTGGCTGTGAACCCATCCGCCAGTGTACTTTGAATCTGCTTGCGTGTCGTTTCCTCGATTCCTTTGATACGAGAAGCCGACTCGTTCATCAGATCATCGCGGATATCCGTTCGAACGATGCGAGGTCTGATGGATTGGCTGCGGCCTTCTACCATTTGTGCCGCTTTTTCTGCTCCGAGCAGACCAGCCGCTAACATGTACTTAACGATCGCACGCTGATACTTACCTTGCTCGGCTTCAAAGGCATCCGTGAAGGCAGAAAGAATCTCATCCTCCGAATAGTCCATGATTGCCGAGTCGGTCACGGCGTCACTCTCGTAAGAGGACATGCGCTGTGTAACGGCATGAAAAAAACGAAGGACTTCTGCCTTCGCTCCAGCCTCAAACTTATCAAATTCGGGTCGATCCTCCAAAACCACATCCGTCACTGGCTCGTCGTCAGGTTTATCACCCTCAGTTGCTTGTTTCGCATTTTGAGCAGCCACAGCAAGAGCAAGTTTGACCTCTTTTTCCTTCTCTTCTTCAATTTGTGCCGCCAACTCCACGGGGTCTTCGATGTCGAAGTCGTCAGCAATCTCTTGTATGGCCTTTTGTGTGGTGATCAGCTTGCTTCCACCGCCTTTGCCCAGCGCGTTTTGAACTCGTTCCAGGCGCTCGGAGGCTGTCTCTGTGGACTTTTCTGTCCAGACCACATCATAAGCGATTGACTCCGGATTAATTCCGGCGAGCAGTAGTTGAAGATCGATCAACGCCCGATAACCGGAGAACGGGCCGACGTCTCCATATTCCAGAGTGTCTGTCATATCATCCAACGATTGGAGATACTGCGGATACTGGACTTTAAGGATATCGCGATTGATATTCTGGCCAGATGTCAGTACCGCTTTGGGAACGCCAAGATTCAACCAGAGTAGGTCGTCGAAGTATTCAATATCAGCCATTTCGGAGAGGTTGGCATCGCCTTGAATCGCTTTGACCTCTGCTGTTCCAACAAAATCACTCAGAAGATGTGCATTTTTCGTCGGGTTGCCGTTTTCATCGATGATCCGATTGTCCCGCGCATATTCTTGCGCATCTTTCTGTTGTGTTCCCTCAGGCAGCCTGTGACTCAACTTTTGCACAGACCTGAACTCCCGCCTGATTGCAGCAGCCATCTCCATCTTTTCGAGGATTTTAAAGGTCTTTCTGGCCGACGCGTAGTGTGATGTGCCGTAATGTTCCGTCTCCTCTGACAACCACCTGATATGGTTCATCTGAAACAGTGCGAAGTCCGTTCGTGAAGTACCAGGTGGCCCAATATCCATTAGTGCATTGATCTGTGTTAAAGGATCGATCTGGCTGAATGCACGCTCTGGGTCTGGAAACTCACCGTATGCATCACTATTTCGTTTCATGGTCAGTGCAGGCGCACGTCGCACATCCAAAACCAAGCCAGCAGCCATATCGACGATCGGGTTGAGGAATAGGTCGCCGTCACGCAACAGAGATCGCAGATGCTCCTCAGATTTGACTGACAGCTTTGTCCGTCGCATGAAGTCGTCGATCACTTGCTGCGCGATGTTGGCACCGGGAACCAATCGTTTTGGCAACTGCTTGCCCTGGCGCTTTAGGTGTGATCGATGCGCCTCGCTTCCTTGGACAATGACCCGGCAGCCTCCACGCGTGGCGTCCGCAGCAAGCCTCAGATTTGTCACTTTGAAGCGCAAGTCCCGTTTGATCAGCTCGCGCACCTCTCGAATGGTTGAAATCCGGTCAGTCGCTACTTTGAACTGGTCAAACACGTACATCTGAGGTGATTCGGCGTAAGAAGACCGCTGTTTCTCGATCTCTTCCGGGGACGACTGCTTGGTTTTCAGACCGAAAAAGTCCAGTATTTTCGTTTTAATGCTCAACTTAGTCTCACCCCCTTATCCGAAAATTGATGCGAAGTCAGGCATGATGGCGAATCCGACTGGTTTGATACTTCTGCGATGATTATGCTTGCGCATTTCCCAGCAAATAAAGTCACTCATCAGAATGTCATCGTGACAGCCGGTTTGGTGCTGATGTTTACCGTTCTTCTTCACAAAAGTCCTCATCTCTTCCAATTGACGTTTGGACGGGACGGGAATCTCTTTGTTTCGATAATCCTGCCTGTAATTTTCAATCAGAATCGGACGCGTCTTCGCTGTTGTTGGCCAGCCAGGGCGCTTTTGCTTCTCCTTTTTCTTGGCGTCGTAGTCCTCGTGATAGTATAGATTCGGGTAATCATGATCGTGGATGAGCGCAGCCAGTACAGCATGGCCATGGTTATTGCGCTCAACCCCGAGCAAAGCCGTGTTGTAGTAGTGGCCCCATTCGTTCAGGATATTGGCAAAAGCGTATGGCTCTTCCCAACATTGGCACTCAGCAACCTTTTCACCGGTGCTGCGCTTACGAATAGAGAATGTCGAAGCATCGTTCTCGTCTTCGTCCAGACCTTCCGCCACGTCCGCGCCCATGTCGTACTGCTCATCTGGATGTGGTTCTTCCCAAACCCATACGGCGCCGTCGCAATCTGTCCGGATTGGCTGCTGTGCATTGAGCATGTCTTCCTTCAGCTGCTCTTGATCAAAGCTCGAACGCCCAGACACGAGGAAGGCTTCTTCCGGGAAAGACGGATACTCCTGTTGGAACTGTTGAACATCGCCGTCACACTTGTTTTTGATCGTCGATCTGCGCCATTTCATCTGTTCAAGAGAAAGCTTGAAACGTTCTTGCAGTTTGCTTTCTTCTTCTGTGAGCGTAGCAGCAAATGCATCTCGCGCTGCGTCTGTTTCAAACTGTTCCTGGTAAGAAGGGAACTCATGCCATGCCACAAAGAGAGGTATGTAGTCATTCTCTCCCTTTACCGCCTTATCCCACATCTGTTGGTAATATTCACCGATGCCATTTGCGGTCGACTCAATAATACATACAGTGCCTGCTGCATCGGACAGCGACTGAAGTAGAGCCAGCATGTGTTTGCTCTTTCGGTTGTCAGGCCAGAATGCCAGCTCTGAGATATGCAGGTAGTGAATGGTGCCTGAACGCGCGAGAGTCTTTTGCTCTGCGGAGGCAACCGTAATCTTGGATTTCAGGCCCGGATTCTTGCGTTTGATCGATTCCAATGGGCTTGGATTCTCAAACGTGTATTTCTTTCCGTTGTCGTACTTCTTCATGGGCTTGTACAACTCAGGAACGTTCTCGTAGTATGTCTTGAACATTTCAAACAGGTTGTCGCTGGCTGTGCCTTCGTGCGCTACGATGAATGCATTCTTGGCTTCCTGCAAAGAGGACAAATAGTAAATGATCGCCTCTGTTGTTGTAGAGAAGCCGAGCTGACGAGCTTTTAGGATAATGATTCTAACCGGCTTGCCTTCTGCGATCCTATCGAATACGATATTGGCCAGCTTCTTTTGGGCGTCGTTTAGGATAAAGGGAAGGATAGCCCCTTCTTTAGTCTTGATCTTCAAACACTTAGCGCAAAACTTTTCAAAGTCATTGAGAATTTCGAATGCGATTTTAGCGTCCTTCTGATTCTTTTTGGCGAGTTTCTCGATTTTTTGTTTGATCTCTTTGGCGAAACGGATCATTGTTCATCATCCCGTAAGAAGCTCAAGTCGCCATCGTTATCTTTGCCATCATCCAGACCAAGCTCGCTGATCTGCTTCACGACGTTGACCTGTTCCATCTTAAGTTTCGCTCTGGCCGCCGGGCCGATACCCAGCGCTTGCATGCTTTGTCGTACTTGCCGTTTCAGCTCGTTGTACGTGCTGACCAATGGTTGCGCCGATAGCTGCTTTTTGCGTCGGTCGTGGATGACCAATCCCTCAACGGAGAAGTACATTTCGCACAACGCGATGGCTGCCATGTCCTTGGCCAACACCTGGACGAGCATGCGGTCTTGTTCTTCTACATAGTCCAGATCCATGACCTGATTTTCGATGTCCTCTTGGTACTTGGCCAAGTAAATGCAATCGGCGCCCTTCTTGAATCCCTTGCACTTGGTTCGCTTGACGCATTTGTCGCATGGATGCAGACCGGACTGGAGGAATCCCGGCACGCCGTGTTTGAGGTTAGGGGCATCCACTCGGTGATCCATTAGCGCAGCTTTCTGTCTCGCCTTGCCTTCTTCTGTTTTGGCTGACATGCTTGTTCACTCCTTTCATCAGCTCCACACATGTGCATTTGAGTGATTTAAGCAATGAAATTAGCTTGTTTAGGTCTTGGGTGGTGTATTTATACCAAAAACCACCGAAATAAGCTAAAATCATGGCTATATTTTGTCAATTGATGCCAGACGATCCGAAGCCGCCAGTTCCTCGTTCTGTTTCGTCCAGTTCGTCAACTGTCTCGAAGTCCGCCTGCAACACGCTAGCAAGTACCCCTTGCGCAATGCGGTCGCCCTTACGTATGACGTAGGTAAGCTTATAGAAAGTTTCGTCTTCATAGCCTACTGGTCTGTAATCAGTAGGCTTGCCATCAATTCCAAGTAGTGGTCCTGTTTCGAACTCAACCATGCCGTCAATGACTCTGCCTGGTATCAGCTGCGCGATGTTGTCGATGAGGATGCAGATCTCACCGCGAAAGCCTGCGTCTACAGTGCCTGGTGCATTCGACACTCGTAACTTGGTGTTGGCGCTGACTCCTGAACGCGGACGCACTTGAAGCTCGCGGCCGGGTGGCAGAGCTACAGCGATACCAGTGCGAATCTTGTCCGATTCACCCGGGACGATGACAGTGTCCTCAAGCGCATACAGGTCGAAGCCTGAGTCCTGCACCCTTGCGTATTTCGGCACGACCGCGTCCGGGTGTAGGAGTTTCAATTTGACGTTAACCTTTTGCTGATCCATGCGAATCGCTCCTTCCGCAATAAAAAAAGACCCGACTGGAGTCTTAATTTCCGTGCAGTTCATTTTCCTTTGCGGCCATGAACGCTAGCAATTAAAGGAACTGATCTCCTATGTACTTGCCTGCGTCGCCCATTTCTTTGAACTTCCTGGTATCAACCATTTCCTCGTATCCAAATAGAACGATTTCTGTTTGCAGGTTGTTTGTGATGTATTTCCACTCTGCTATGATTTCTTCATATTCGTCACCAAGGCTCCCTAGCGAGTCGATATGCAGCACGTCTCCCTCGCGGATTCCTCCCTTGTCACGCCACATAAGGTATCGCTCTCTGTCACCAGTATCTACAAACACTCGACGCTGGTCGATGCCAGACTCAATCATCATGGTGGCGATTTTCGTCTTCCGGGAATCATTATTGGGGTTTCGGATGTACCCGATATTCATTAAACCTCAACCCCATTCTCTTTCAACTTGGTGTACAGCGTTTTGCGTGACATCCCGCACGCTTTAGCGATCATGTCCATGCTCATACCAGTGTCGTTCCGCTTCTTAACTAGCTCGATTGCTTGCTGAAGTTCTTTACTGTCTGGAGTGTACTTTGGAGCCCGGCCTCGGAATGCTCCCCGTTCTTTTGCCGCTTGTATCCCTTCCATTTGCCGCTCGCGGATCATGTCCGCTTCAAATTCGGCGACAGCAGCTAGCATGGTAATCATCATTTTTCCCACGGGAGTGGAGGTGTCAACTACTTGCCCGCCCATGTTCAAGATCACTAGGGCAACTCCCTTTTCCCTCAACGACTCGATGATGTCCAATGCGTCCCGTGTGTTCCTTGCCATCCGGTCCAGTTTGGTTACGACGATCGTGTCACCCTCTTTCGTCGTTTCCATCAGCAAGTTGAACTGCTCCCGGTTGTCCTTCTTACGTCCGCTGATCTTTTCGGTAAAGAGTTTGTCGCACCCGTATGTATTCAGCGACTCGATCTGAATTTCCGTACTCTGCCCAGTAGAGCTCACCCTCGCATATCCGTAGATCATTGCGCAATCCCCCATGTATTTATTACACAAAGTTATTTACACAAAGATCATACCAATATTTATTACACAAGTCAATTACACAAATCATTCAACGTAGGAATGCGGGTTCGAGTCATCCGTTCAGATGTGTAATTAGATCAAACCCTATTACACAATCGGTATCATTCGAAATTGCACCGACGCTGCTATTATTTTGCTGCGATTTTTCCTTAACTTTTCGAAGCGCACTTAATAGTAACGATCTACCTGCTCAGAACCTAAACACGCCTATGCTTACAAAACGTCCTCTCCAAAGGGAGTAAACGCAGGATTTTTCTTCCCGGCTTCCAGAAGGACCCGTAAAATATTTGCATCAGGTCTACAGAGCTTCACAGCCTGCTCACGACGTTTTCACTATCAACCAAAGTAGTTACCCATCTTTGATTCCCAACCTCTCCAGAGCGGCTTGTACATCGCCAGTTACTTCAATCACATCAACATTGCCACTGACCTGTATGAATAGCTGCTGTCCATCTTGCATCATGAAGAAAGAGACTCCATCCTCATCCTTTGTCGGCTGAAATCTTTTTACATGGTAGCTCGTGATTACCTGGCCTTGGTCGTTATACTTCACTACCAGAAACTCTCTGCTTGTACCGCATCCATAGATTAGTAAAACGATGCAGCATATCATCAGCAAGTGCTTCATCTTCGATACCATTTTGCCTTCATTCCTTTCTCGTATCCTAGAGAACAATCATCTTGCTAATCGTTCCTTAGAAAATGCTTCAGCCATCTGCTCAGTTGGGTACACCATCATAGTTGGAGGTTCATCTACCCATTCGGATGCAATTAGCTTTGGATGATCGTTTATGCTCATGCTAACCCTCACCTTTCTTTCAAATAAAAAATGCCACTCTAAATACGAGTGACATGTCGCGAGTATATTTCTTTAATATTTTCTTTAAAGATTTTCTTTAGGCTTCGCGCTCTAATGAAGGAAAAAGTTTGACTGTCCTCGGATTAGAGGACAGTACCGTCCTCTACGTAGAGTACAGAACTGTCAGCGGATTAGAGGACAGTCACGGGTGTCAGCTAATTAGAGGATAGTGGGCTGTGAAGCCTTGATACATATGGGTTTGTGGCTACGACTGTACTCTAATTAGAGGACGGTCGTTTTGAGCAAAAGAAAAAGCACCGCGTGGGTGCCTTAATCTCTCTTACCATATTCGCCAATTAATCTGAGACAAGTAGACGGAAGATAAGGCCAAACTTCGTTGGAGCCATCGAAAAATCCGTCTTCTTCAGCTTGTGCCCAGTATTGTCTAGCCTCTTCATAGTATGGGACGTGAAGTCGTCGAATCATTTCAATCAATTCACTTTTGTCTTTGAGATTATCTAGCTCAAGCATCCTTGTCAAATAAACTAATCCGTCTGGACCTACAAAGTCATCCAAGTGGCCATCACTTACCGATTTACCTTGATGGAAAAGTGAGTGTTCATTGTACATGCATCTTTGATCGTGATGTACAATTCTATATCCACTTGCTATAAATTCATCTCCTTCCGTATACCATTCAAACCATCCATCCTCTGGTTTTTCAATTACACCACCACAAGAATCACAAATCCATTGCTGCAAAGACTTTAACTTGATTTTACTGCCAAGAATCTTAGCCTGCATTTCCAATTTTTCCATTTTTCATCCTCCTCTCGATACCATTTTGCGGTAATCTGAAGAGGTTGTCTATATCGTTGGCCCCACTTACTCCGGCGTGAGGTAGCCGCCACGATCCATTCCTTTGGCCGCTGTGGTCGCGGTTGCCCGGGAGAGGGTATGAGCTGCTGCAAGCGTGAACAAACCGGCAGGAACCAGGAACGGAGTGTTTGGAGCGCTAAAAAACACAAAAGCCACCCGAAGGCAGCTTTTGAATAACTTTCTATGCTATAACTATACACCGGAAAAAGCGTCTTGTTCTGTGTAGTGCCTTTGAAATTTCAGTAATTTTTCGTTGCTGCTTTTTCTGTTTTTATCAAGGCGTCAAGCCCAGCAGCAGCTTCTTGTTGCATGTTTGGCATCAGGTGCCCGTACGTGTCCATGGTGATCGACACGGAGGAATGGCCCAGGCGTTCAGAGATCACCTTGATGTGAACGCCTTGCTTTATCAGCAGGCTTGCGTGCGTGTGCCGCAGATCGTGGAATGTAATCTTCGGAGCTCCAGTCTTTTTTAAGAAACTGGACCACATCTTTTGAATGCCCCTCTGTGTAACCGGTCCGCCAAAGTGAGTGCAGACAACGAGGTCGTTATCTTGATAGTTCTGTTTATGTTTCCAGCGGTCTTGGATAATTAATTTTCGATGCTCCCTCAGCGCTTCCACCGTTTCCGGTGATATGGCAATATTCCTTACGCTGCTTTTGTTCTTTGCCCCAGGCTTTATTTTCCTTTTCCGTGTAACGGTTTGCTGTATGGTGATATTCCGATTCTCAAAATCAATGTCCGACCAACGTAACCCCAGTATTTCTCCTTGCCGCATGCCCGTCATGATCGCCAGATAAGCAGCAATCCAGTGCCGGCTTGCCTGCTTGGTTTTGACCAAGAAATCACTGGCGAATTCCGGATCCCAAACGACCAACTCACGTCTCCTTGAAGCCTGCGGCTTTTCCACCTTGTTAGCTACGTTCTTCGGAATGATATCCTTCATTGCCGCAGCATTTAGTGCCGCATTGACGACGGAAAAGATGCGCTTGATCGTGGCTGCTGCTAACCCCTTTTCGTGTAACGAATCCAAAAACAGCTCTATGTCGTGGGCAGAGATCTTAAAAAGAGGAATTTTTCCAAGCGCAGGAATGATGTGAGTGCGCAGATATGAGTCGTAAAGCTCAAGGGTCTGCTCTCCCAAGTTTCGCTTAGTCTTAATCCACTCTTGTAAATAGTCCTGGAACAACTTTTTGGTAGGCTCGATGTACTCGCCCTTTTGTAAAGCCGCCTGGGCTTCAATCATCGCTCTTTCAGCATCTTTTTTTGTACGAAACCCGCGCTTGGTGATCCGCTCACGAACGCCGTTCTTAATCTCTCCAGTGTAAAACTGGAACCACCATTTTTTGTCGCCCTTTGCCTTTTCGTTTTTATAGACTGGCATATTTACCCTCCGATCTTGCCGCCAACTCTGCGAATAGGTTATTAAACACCCCAACCGTCTCCCAATCATCGGTAGCTAGCAAAGCCAGCTTTCTTTTTTCAAGTTCGGTCAGCGCTCTACCAGTAGCCTTTTCCAGGTTTGCGAAAAACAACTCAGCCTGTCTTGATGCTCTTTCAATAACAAGTGGCGTATGACCACGATCTTTGAGATAGCTCTTAGCATCAAACATTGCCGAAAACCCCCTTAGCATCAAATTAGCATCAAATTAACTTTTTAGAACAAAAAAGCGGCACAATCCCTTATTTAATAAGGATTGTACCACTATATACGCTACCCTTCAATCGTGCCACCCCTCCTTGTGGGCTCTACAGGAACAAGGTTGAGGGATTACAGAGTCACCTTATCCTATGATGGGGGGTGGGTGATGGTGCCGGAATTTCAAGGATTTTAGGCTTTTGCCTTACATCCTATTCACAAAATGGGCAATGGGTTCCGAACACCACACAAGAAACATCTCCAGCCATCCCCGCCACTTCCGAAAAAATCATGTTGGTCGGCAGTCTGCCGGTTGTCTCTTTGACCAAACAGGCTTGCGTACTTACCCGCTTGGGGAGGCTGGCGCCGGAACCCAAAGGCCAACACCGCCCCCGACACTTCAGTCTATTCACATAGCATGTGTGCTGCTCCCTTCTTTCCCCCTCCTTTTTCCGCGTTCTTCGCAAACCTGTCCCAGCAGGGCGCACAGCCACACCAAAAACCCCGATCCATCACGACCGGGGCCATCAACTCCATCATCTTTACGGTTAAATAAACGGCGTGCGATGATACGTCTGTTCGAACTTCTCGCGCAATCCCTTCGCCAACAGCGTGAACGAACCGATTGCGATCACGAAAGCAACCAGCGGCGTCAGGAATATCCAGGTGTAATTGCTGTAAACAAACCCCCGGTACGCTCCGAGCAGCCCAGCCCACTCATGCGTGATCGAGTGGAAAAGGACGGGGTCCATCGTCATTTTCGTCCCGCCGACAAACAGGTCAAACATCCCCAAAAGTCCCATCAAGGTCATGATGGCGACCATTTCTGTCACCAAAATAATAATGATCTGCTCTTTCAAGTGCGGGAGAATATGCCGGAAAATGATTTGCTCGCGTCCCGCTCCCAACGAGGTAGCCGCCAGGACGTATTGCGATTCCTTGATCTGTTCTGTCTTTTGACGAATGGAAGAAGCCACAGAAGGCGCTCCCAGCACTCCGACAAGCACGATGAAAAACAGGACAAGCGTCGATGTCGGCGTCAATGGATTGATATTGATGCCTTTGAGCAAAAAGTAGACGGGGATGAAGATCGGCATGTAGCTCCAGGCGTTTTCGATGGCGAGCCACCAGCGCTGCGGCTTGTCCTGAATGCCGATATACAGTCCGAGAAACGTCCCGATCAACAGGCGCACAGCAGCCACCGCCAGCGTGACAAAAACAGTATAAGGAGCGCCGTGCAACAACAGTGTGAGCAGATCGTATCCCCATTTGTCCGTTCCCAGCCAGTGAGCCTCAGACGGCGGCAATGGCGGTGCGATGATGATGGTTTTGCCGTTTACGACCTCGTTGCGCAGCTTTTCCTGATAGTCCAGCTCATAAGGAGCGATATACGGCCCGAGCACACCGAGGATCAGGAGCAGCACCACGAGGATGCTCCCCGTCCACAAAGACCAGTTGAATCCTTTTTGCATAGAAAAACCTCACTCGTTACGACGAAACATCGCGTTATTTGTACACGGCTACCCGTTCGAACAGGTACAGCACCGCGCGGATGAGCACATAGACCAGAATCGAGAGCAAAATGATGCCCAGCAGCCCCATGACCGCGGCATTGAACTGATAGCCCCCGTCCTTGCTGAAAATAAAGCGGGTAAGACCGACGACGTTGAGCAAATATTCCACGATGAACAAGTTTGCGACAGTAATCGCAATCGTCTTTTTCAAATCGGCCACGAGAAACGGCTTGATGTTTTTGTATACGTGGTGGGTCAGTACATGCCAAATGCCCATCCCTTTTGCAAGCGCTGTCTTAATGTAATCTTCGCCGCCGATTTGCACGTATTTCAGACTGACTACTTTCATCAGGAAAATCGTTGGCCCGATCGCGAGCAGCGTCATCGGGAACCAGTCATTGGCGGAGTCGCTGGTAGGCGACAAGGTGATGATGCGAATATTCGTCAGCTTGTAAAATCCGACTGCTGCCAAAATCGACATAAAAATCAGAATAAAATCGGGAATCGTGGCAACAAGATTCAGAACCTTTTGCAACTGGCGGACCATGCGAAAGCGTTGCAAAAACAAGCCGAATACCAGACTGGCCACCACAGCAATGCTGACGCTGGAAAACAAGAGCTTAAACGTATTCATGGCAAACGGGACGATATCCTCCGCGATGCTTCTCTCATTTTCCCCCAAGTAGTAGGTGCCGAGAGAACCACTCGCGATCTGCTGGATCAAAAAGACAGAGTGGACAACGATTTCTTCCGGTGCGAATACGATCTCTTCCTTGACCGTATATAGCATAAATGGCCCGCCACAGACGACGATGACCAGGAAGAACATCCCAAGCAGTTGTTTTACATATGACAAACACTCCTACCCCCTTACTAATTCCAACAATACACCATCTAAAAAAAATCATCTATACAATCAAAAAATATTTTATGTTTTTTTATATTTCAGACAATAGATTCGTTTCTCCTTCTAAAACAAAAAAGACGGCCGCTGCCGCCTTTTACCGGATCACGATAATTTGAATTTCCAATCGGCCCATGTCATGCAGATCGAGAGGGGCCGTAAGCGCTGTTCCCGTCACGTCTTTCAAATCTTGATGATGCACGAACAACGGAGGCGTAATGTCGACAATCACACCGTTATTGGATAGCAAGGTGCTGGCGTTGCCTGAGATCATGTTCCCCAGCTCGGATATGGCGCTCTTCCCCAGCTCGTCCATCTCCTGCACCGGAAAACCACCCATCATGGCAGAGACAATGCGCAAAGCCAAATCCTCTTGCAGACCAAAAAACACGTCTCCTTGCAATTGCCCTGTCATCCCGATCCGAATCCAGGTGTGACCCTCCGCATTGCTCCACTCCTTCTCAGCCAATTCCCCACGCGAAATGCCTACGTTACATACCTGTTGAATCACAGAGGAGGCTGATTCAAGAAATGGATCTAGGTATTTGACTATCATTTGCGATCTCTTCCTTTCCCGGGCAATTATCTCTGCTATAGGACTATCATAATGTCGATATTTGGCAGATGCAAGACTATCACAAAAACTTCATAGGCAAAAGGTCACTTATCCGCCGAACTCCCGGAAATAATTCCCATACTTTTGCATCATGCCTTTTGGTATAGATAGCCGAGCACGTACGCAGATCCAACACTTCTACGCCTACCTCATGCCGGCTTAGCTGCCACATCGGCAAACTGAGCCGCTCAAATGCAAAAACAGTATCGCCAAATGCGAGACACTCTGCTATACAGCGCTCATCCGGATAGCTATCGTCTGCTTCGAGCAAATGGACAGGCTCCAGTCCGAACTGCTGAAGCAGGTGCAGCCGATCCATGCATTGCGCCTTGCCGTTTTTCCCGGCAATTCGTCTGGGCGAGAGCAGTGGATACTCTTTTCTAACATATTCCCACTTGATTCCGTGATAAAACATCGAATTTGTTTCCCCCTAAAGCAGCAAGCCCGGCTGCAGCGATAATTCGCTACGCCGGGCCATCCTTACTGCTTCCTTTTGCCGATCACGTTCATTTCGGCGCGCACTTCACGTCCCAGCGAGTCGGTTGCGATCACAGTCAGCTTTTGCTTCCCTTCCTCCACCCGATTCAGCACCAGGCGGAACCCTCCACGGTCATTCACATCCGCAGCAATCGGCTGCTCTTTGTACATGACTTGCACATGGACGGGGCCTGCCCCTGTCACCTTGCCTTCGATCGGCAGCGTCTCGCCTTCCTGGCTCTCCACTTGTTGTTTCATCAATTGAATCGTAGGCGCGGCTACCGTTCTCGCCCGATAGTTCAGCCGTTGCTCTCCCAAGGTGAGCACGACCGTTCCAGCGCTTGCATCCACGTACGCGTATAGCAGCAGCGAGCTTTGATTGCCTGCCCCGTCTTTTCCTTCGATCAGGACGCGGTTCTCTCCTTGCTTCATCGGCAAAACGTGCGTCAAATTTTTGTGCACAGGTATTTCCAGCTGGTCTTCCTCGAAGTTGGAAACGATCTGTCCGTTGACGCTCGCCTGCCCCTTGTACGTTTGATCGCGGTACATGAAGCGAATCGGCACGAGCATCGTTTTCGTTGCCGGGTCAAACTGAATGTCCTCGGAGCCGTCGTTTTGCAGCTGCAGCATCGGCGGGCTTGTATCGACGATGACGCGCTGCGTGAACTGCCTTGTATTGCCGTACATGTCAGCAGCGCTGTAGACGACGTAGTTCAATCCTTCTTGCAGTCTCAGGATCGTTTCGAACGAACCGTCTGCCTCCAGCTTCACAGGTGTTTTGTTGATGGATAAACGAACTCGGTCGAGCAGCTCCTCGCCTGCTACCTTCCCGCGCAAGGCGACATCCGGCTGCTTCGATATTTTCAAATAGCTGAACAGGTCATCCGGAAATTCTACGAACGGCGGCACCGTATCGCTCTTGCCGTTTACATTCGCCACACCGATGTTTCCGGCGTAGTCAAAGGCCACTACGCTGATTTTTTTCTCCGGCTGGTTGACCAGCGTACTCGTAATTTTCGGGGAGTACGGCCCTCCTACTTTCTTGCCGTTCACGTACAGTAAATAGCCTTGCACATCTTTGTCCCGGCTGCTCCACTGCACTTTGTTGCCGGAGACAGACGCGGTTACGACAGGCGGTTTCGTGTCTACGCGAATCGGCAGTGTCATCGTCTGCCAATTCGTTTGCCGGCCGTCGATCTTTGCCTTGATCAAAAACTGGTACGCGCCGTCTGGTGCTTGCACATAGCTGCCTTTTTGCGGGGAAAAGATTTTGCCATCCCAGCTCCACGCTTCCCGTTCCGTGTAGTAATAAGGCGTTCCCAGCTTGGACTGGTCGTACTTGCTGATTTTTTCATCGCGCACAAGTGTCCGTACCGGCTTGCCTGACTGGTCGATGACCTCCACGATCACTTGACGGGCGTTGCGCAAAAACGTAATCGAAGGAGCGGCGATATCGTAGTGTCCATCTCCGTTTGGCGAAAACGCAATCTGGTTCGGATCAATCTGTGCCGTGCCGTCATCTTTGGCACCCGTCACGCCCAAATAATCGCGGTAACGCCATTTGTCATTGCGTTTATCGTGGAACCAGGTTGTTTTGACGCCCGTGCGCTTTTCCTGGCTGCCAGCCTCCCACACGGGCTGATCCATGATCCGCGGTTCATCCCAGTCCCCGAAAAAGCCGAAATACGGCACGCGCAAGACAGGCAACGCTTTCTCCTCCGGCAAAAAGGCGATGAACCCTTCCGCAAACTGGTTGCGCGATGCTGTCTGAGGAATCGCCAGCGTCACTTTGACCTCTGCTCGCTTCCCTGGCTCCACGGTTACCTTTTGTGCGGAAAAACGCAGCTGTGCCCCTTCCAGAGCGGTTTCCGTAAGCATATTCAGGCCATCCTTGCGCAAATCGGTCATGACGCCGTACTCATCTTGAATCTGATACGTCAGCGGCTTTTTCCCAAACTTGTTATCGACAAACAGCGAAAATGTCGTCGTCTGACCGATCTCTCCGAGCGAGACGCCTGCTTTTCCTTTCGCGTCTACGACTACCGCCGGGGTCTGGATCGCCTTGGCGATTTGCATCAAGCCCGCTCCTTGCACGCGCGGGCTGTACGGAACCTTTTTCACCTTGGCCTTGTCAGATGCAGCCACGCTCCCTCGCGGATCGAGCACCGGCTCGGCCGTGTTCATCGCCGCTGCTTTCAACGTTTCCACCAAAGCTCGTCCTTGCAGGTTGCGCCCTTGCTTTTGATACGCTTGCTTGAGCAGCGCCATCCCGCCCGCCACGTGCGGCGTCGCCATCGAGGTTCCGCTTTTCACGGCGTACTCCGAATCGCGCACAAGCGACAAAATGCCTCCGCCCGGTGCCGCAATCTCCGGCTTGAATTGCAGATCGGGAGTCGGTCCCCAGGAGGAGAAGCCGGAAATCGTTCCGCCATCCGGGTACGGCATCGGATTTTGCGCGTATTCGCCATTGAAGGTGACCGTTACTTTTTTGCCTTTTTTCACTGCCTGCGCCAGCTGCTCCCCCATCTGCTTGAGCACAGCGACGGCAGGAATTTGCTTCAAATGCTCCGCGCTTATAATCAGCGGCCCTGATTCATTGTTGTAAATGATCGCGCCGACAGCACCCGCCGCTTTCGCCAGGCGCAGCTTTTCGTCAAAAGAAATGTCGCCGCGCTCCAGCAGCACGATTTTTTCCTTGACCGAGACGTTGTAGTCTTCTTTTTTGCCTTTGCCCATGTAGACGAGCGGATACGGCTTCAGGAGAGACACGACCGGATTGAGCGCGGCCCCGCTCTCCACGTGCCCCGGCAAGTATACGACTCGTTCCAGCCCTGATACACCCTGGACGGAAAAGCTGTTGCCCGCAAGTGTCGTCGCGTTGACAGAAGCAACGGAAAACGCGTCCGGACTGAGCCCGGGAGAACCGATCATCGCCACGTCCGGGTTTTGCGCCCGAACTTTGTCACTGCCAAAATAAGAGTCATTCCCCGCAGCAGCCACGACGATCACGCCATTGTCGACGGCTTTTTTCACGGCCATCTGCTCGACGTTTGACTCATCCACGTATCCGGCAGAGGAGCCGAGACTGAGGTTGATGACGTCCGCTTTTTTCGTGATCGAGTCGTTGATCGCAAACAGGATGGACTCACTGAGGCCGGGCACTTCCCCCTGATAGTTGGAAAAGACTTTCTGGCTCATGATTTGCGCTTCCGGTGCAACTCCTTTGATTTTCCCGTTGGCGGCGATGATCCCGGCCACGTGGATGCCGTGTTGGGATTCGGCGACATCTTCCGTCGTCTGGTTGCGGTCCGCCCAGTTGAAGCCTGGAATCACCTTTTGGGCCGAACCGGACTTTTGCACCGCCAACCGCTTGTCGTGCGGCGCTGGCAAGTCAGGATGGCGCGGGTTCACTCCTGTATCGATGACGGAGACGAGCATCCCTTCCCCTTTGACGCCTGCTTCCTGCCAGGCACGGCCAGCCTCGATCATCTCCAGGGTGGACACTTGCGCTTGCACAGCTTGTTCGCCCAGTGGAACCGACTCCGAGCGCTGCCACTCATTGGCGCTGCTTGCCCGCTGTCCGCTCCCTGCCGTCTCTGCTGAATGACTTGTATGTAATGGCTGCTTCATTTCCGCCAAATCCTGCATGACCACACGCGGCAGAACAGCGGAGTCGCCAGAAGCGAACACGTCTGCCTGCGTCTGATTCACGGTTGTTACGGGAAGCAAAACCAACGCTAACCCTAAGCTGATCACCTGTTTTTTCATCGTTTGCCCCCTTGTTGGAAGTACACCCATTATGTATCAGTTTTCACTGGGAACCGCTCGGGTATTCTCGTCTTTTGCCGTAAGGTTGACAAATCAGGTGATTCGGCCTATATTTAATTACGTTAAATATTTCCTGTACGAAACTTCCTCGTTACTATATTGCTACTATGCTGTAAGGAGCTGAAATTCAGCATGTCTTCCCCCTCCCCTGAGTCAATAGATCGCCTGCAAGAGGCATTCCGCACGATTATGCGCACACTTGGGTCACAGTTGGCCGAGCCTGTGGCAGGTTTGACCGGACCGCAGTTTTATATTCTCCATCAATTGGAGCAACGCCAAAGATGCACCGTCGGAGAATTGGCCGATTCCATGAATGTCAAACCAAGCGCAATCACTGCCATGATTGATCGCCTGGACAAGCACGGGTACGTAAGCCGCGACCGCGATGAGGAAGATCGGCGCGTCGTGTACATCAGTCTTTTGGATCACGGAAAAAGCATTTTGACCAAAGCCAAGCAAAATCGGCTGGAGGCGTTGAAGCAACTGTTTGCTCATTTCACGGATGAGGAATGGGAGCAGTTCGTGTACATGTTTGAAAAACTGGCAGTTGCGGCTGTCCAGGAAGCAAGACAAAAAGGCGTGCATTCCGGGTAACCGGCGCACGCCTTTTCTTTTGACAACAGCTTAGGAGAAGAAGAACTTCTTCACAGCATGTTTGACTGTTTCTTTGTTCATGTGAGCGATCGAAGTGGTGAGCGGGATGCCTTTTGGACAAGCTTGCACGCAGTTTTGCGAGTTACCGCAATCGCCGATACCGCCATCCTCCATCAGTGCTTCCAGACGCTCATGCTTGTTCATCATACCAGTTGGATGCTGGTTGAACAGACGAACTTGCGAGATTGCGAACGGTCCAATGAACTCGGCTTTCGAGTTCACGTTCGGGCAAGCCTCCAGGCAAACACCGCACGTCATGCATTTGGACAGCTCGTACGCCCATTGGCGCTCAACTTCCGGCATGCGTGGACCTGGTCCCAGATCGTGCGTACCATCGATTGGAACCCACGCTTTTACGCGTTTCAGCGCATCGAACATGCGGCTGCGGTCAATCGACAAGTCACGTTGTACAGGGAATGTGCTCATTGGTTCCAGACGAATCGGCTGCTCCAATTTGTCTACCAGCGCCGAGCAAGCTTGGCGTGGTCTACCGTTGATCACCATCGAGCACGCACCACATACTTCTTCCAAGCAGTTCGATTCCCAGTTTACCGGAGCGGTTTTCTGGCCTTGTGCATTGACCGGATTGCGTTGAATCTCCATCAGTGCACTAATGACGTTCATACCAGGGCGGTACGGGATTCTGAACTCTTCCTTGTATGGAGTGCTGTCAGGGCTATCTTGGCGGGTAATAATCAGGTGAATCAATTTTTCTGCCATGATCAGTTTCCTCCTCTTTTAGTGCTTCTTGTCAGACGTATAGTCACGTTTCCGTGGTGCAATCAACGAAACATCGATGTCTTCATAGTAAATCTCTGGCGCAGTTGTTTCCGGGTTGTACTTCGCCATGGTTGTCTTCATGAAGTTCTCGTCATCACGCTCTGGGAAGTCTGGTTTGTAGTGAGCACCGCGGCTTTCGTTACGCATGAGCGCACCGATTGTGATCGCGCGGGAGAGAACCAGCATGTTCCACAGGTGACGGGTAAAGGAAGCACCGGAGTTGCTCCATTTGTTTGTATCGTTGATGTTGATTTTTTTGTAACGCTCCATCAACTCTTGAATCTTGGCATCTGTTTTTTCCAGACGGTCGTTGTAGCGAACTACCGTTACGTTGTCTGTCATCCACTCGCCAAGCTCTTTGTGGATCAGGTAAGCATTTTCTGTTCCGTCCATTTTCAAGATGCCGTCGTATTTCGCCTGCTCTTTGCTTGTGTAGCTGTCAAAGAGAGTAGAAGACAGGTCGTCCGAAGATTGGTTCAAGCCTTTGATGTACTCGATAGCTTTCGGACCGGCAACCATACCGCCGTAGATCGCGGACAACAGGGAGTTTGCACCCAAACGGTTTGCGCCGTGCTGGGAGTAATCGCACTCACCCGCTGCAAACAGACCAGGAATGTTGGTCATCTGGTTGTAATCTACCCACATACCGCCCATGGAGTAGTGAACCGCAGGGAAAATCTTCATTGGTACTTTGCGTGGGTCATCCCCAACGAATTTTTCGTAAATCTCGATAATACCGCCCAGTTTTACATCCAGCTCTTTTGGATCTTTGTGGGACAGGTCGAGGTATACCATGTTCTCGCCGTTGACACCCAGTTTCATGTCTACGCAGACAGAGAAGATTTCGCGAGTCGCGATATCGCGCGGCACCAGGTTTCCGTATGCAGGATATTTATCCTCCAGGAAGTACCAAGGTTTACCGTCTCTGTATGTCCATACACGTCCGCCTTCACCGCGCGCAGATTCAGACATCAGACGCAGTTTGTCGTCGCCAGGAATCGCTGTCGGGTGAATCTGGATCATCTCACCATTGGAGTAGATAACGCCTTGCTGGTAAGCCGCAGACGCTGCTGTACCCGTGTTGATGATCGAGTTGGTCGATTTACCAAAGATGATACCAGGTCCGCCTGTTGCCAGAATGACAGCATCTGCACGGAAGGATTGAATTTCACCGGAACGCATATTTTGCGCGGTAATCCCGCGACAGGTTCCTGTATCGTCCAAAACGGCTCCGAGGAAATCCCAATATTCGTACTTGGTTACAAGACCTTCTGCTTCATAACGGCGTACTTGCTCGTCCAAAGCGTACAGCAATTGTTGACCGGTAGTCGCGCCTGCAAACGCAGTACGGTGGTGCTTGGTTCCTCCAAAACGACGGAAGTCCAGAAGACCTTCTGCTGTACGGTTGAACATAACGCCCATACGGTCAAGCATGTAAATAATTCCAGGTGCTGCATCACACATTGCTTTTACAGGCGGTTGGTTTGCCAAGAAGTCTCCGCCGTATACTGTATCGTCAAAGTGCTCCCAAGTGGAGTCGCCTTCCCCTTTGGTATTTACCGCGCCGTTGATACCGCCCTGTGCACATACAGAGTGGGAACGTTTTACCGGAACCAGGGAGAACAGCTGGACGGGAACGCCTTTTTCTGCTGCTTTGATGGTAGCCATCAAGCCGGCCAAACCACCACCGACAATGATCAGTTTACCTTTTGCCATGATTGAGTCCCCCTATCCCTACAGAATGAAAGCCGACATCGCACGCAATCCGATGAAGGTTACAACTACGAATACGACCATAGTGAAGTATGTTGCAATTCGTTGGGAACGTGGTCCAACTGTAATTCCCCAGTGAACCAGGAACGACCAGATTCCGTTGGAGAAGTGGAAAACCGTACTGATAATCCCAATTGTGTAGAATACGATCATTGCTGGGCTGCTAAGAATGTCAGCCATCATGTCAAAATTTACGGTTACACCCATCGCTTTCGGGATACGTGTCGACCACACATGCCAAACAATGAAAATGAGGGTAATGACTCCTGTCAGGCGTTGCCACAGAAACATTTGGTTTCTGAAGTAACTGAAGTTCCCCACGTTTTGTTTTGCCTGGAATGCGATGTAGAGACCGTAAATAGCGTGGAACAGGATCGGGATGTAGATGAAAACGAATTCAACGATCAAGAGAAGTGGAACTTTTTCAATCAGACCAACAGTCTGGTTGAACGCTTCTGCTCCGTGGGTCGCTTGATAGTTGGCTGTCAAGTGAAACAGCAGGAAGAGCCCGATCGGAAACAAACCAAGAAGTGAGTGCAGCTTGTGACTGAGAAAGCTATGGCCTTTCGCCATACAATGGTCCCCCTTTCAGTGTATGTAGCGCTCTTTTATGGACCTTTCTCCCATATCCTAACCCATTGCCTACCCTATTAGACATGCCAAAAAGCCGTTAGAACCTCTCACGCCTAACTTTGTCGGAATGTGTCAAAATACGAAAAAAAGTTGGGCAAAACTTTGACCAAATCCAATTGTACTCTTGTCGACAGAGAGCGTCAAGACAATCAATAGACTAAATACATTGATAGAATAACTTTGTTCAATTTCACTATTTTTTCTATGAATCGGTCATAGAGTCCGGGCTTCTCTCATACTCTCTTACAAACAGGAGGGAAGCGCCATGAACCAAACCGATCAGCTGGCAGCACTGTTGCCGCCGCAAACGATTCCCGTAGCGGAAAGAATGAACATGCCCTACCTCGGCTACCATCTGCTACGCGAGACATTGACGAACAGCCTGCTCGGAGACAGCGAGAGTCCAATTTTGTACTGGCTGGGAAAAGACCTCGGGCGAAAAATCCCCATCCAGTCTTCCACAGGTCCGATTATGCCTTTTATTCGCCTCGGATTGGGACAGCTTGATCTTTTGGAAGAGTCTGCCGAAACCATCGTCTACAAACTCACCCATACGATCCACAACTACCAAACACCGGAACGCCTCAGCCGCTCCCTGTCGCTCGAAGCAGGCATCATTGCTGGCAGCATTGAGCAATGGAAAGGAAAAGACACCTTTGCCCGGCTGGAGGTCGAGAGCCGTTCTACGATCATGATACGCGCCCATACTCCAAAGTGATCCTTCATGCCAACCATTCGCAGCGCAATAATTGTCAGGACTGGCGTGTCTTGTCAGGTCAAAAAGATGCCCCCTCTGCCTACAGGCGAGGGAGCATTCGCTGCCTAGATTCCGTGCACCACTGCTGTCTCTTCCACATCGAGTCCGTATGCCGAGTGCAGGCTGCGGACAGCAAGCTCAGTCTGCCCGGCAGGAATGACGCAAGAAACTTTGATGTCTGAAGTTGAAACCATTTTAATAGAAATTTCTTTTTCTGCCAAAACGCGGAACATCTCGGCAGCCACTCCCGGATTGTTGACCATGCCGGAGCCTACGATGGACACTTTGGTCAGGTTTTGCTCGTAATCGACTTTTTCGAAGCCAAGCTCTGCTTTGTGGTTTTCCAACGTGTCCAATGCCTTTTTCAAGTCATCCGCAGCAACCGTGAAGGAAATATTCGTCACTGCTGCGTCATAGGAGCTTTGAATAATGATGTCGACGTTCACCTGATTGTCCGCCAGCGTATTGAACAGGCGGGAAAGAGTCCCAACCTTCGCAGGCATACCGACAACCGTGACTTTTGCTACATCCTCGTCATGCGCGACTCCACTTACTACTCTTCCTGTTTCCATGTTGGCAACCTCCTCAACGTACGTACCTTCTTCGGCAGTAAAGCTGGAGCGGACGACCAGCCGTACTTTGTATTTCTTCGCTGCCTCCACCGAGCGCGGGTGAAGAACTCCCGCTCCGAGATTCGCGAGTTCAAGCATCTCGTCGTACGAGATCGTGTCCAGCTTGCTTGCCGCTGGCACCATCCGCGGATCGGCTGTGTACACACCGGACACATCCGTGAAAATCTCGCATTTGTCTGCATTCAAGCTGGCGGCCAGCGTAACTGCCGATGTATCCGAACCACCCCGGCCGAGCGTCGTAATTTCTCCTTCGTCGCTGAGACCTTGAAAACCTGCTACGATCACAACACGTCCGCGGCTTATTTCTGCCTGGATGCGCTCAGAATCAATTTGTTTGATTCGCGCCCGGCCATGAATCGCTTCCGTCGTGATTCCAGCCTGCCAGCCTGTCAAAGAAATCGCATCGTAGCCTTTCGTGTGCAAGGCCATTGCAAGCAAGGCGATAGATACTTGCTCCCCCGTGGTCAGCAACATATCCAGCTCTCGCTCGGACGGGTAGGCGCTGATCTGTTTGGCCATATCTACCAATACGTCTGTAGATTTGCCCATCGCAGATACGACGACCACCACATCGTGCCCTTCTTCTTTGTAACTGGCAATTCGATCTGCAACTCGTAAAATTCGCTCAATGGTCCCTACAGAGGTGCCTCCGTATTTCTGCACGATCAACCCCATGCGGCTTCGCTCCCTTTTCTCATATCCAATGATTGTAGAATGTATCTTTTGCTGCCGTTTTATGAATCTCTCTATTTTTACTGGAAAAAGTCTGTATAAAAAAGGCACCGACAAGGAATAAGTACCTGCCGCTGCCTACTGTTTCGACATACCGGTTCCTCCCTCCCAATTACACGCGGTCCATGGCAGCACATGACAAGGCAAATCCCTGTCACCGCTCACATCGACACACCGTGAGATAGCTCTCCATCTGGCGCCGGTCAAGAGCCAGATGACAGTCCTGCACTTGTTCAATGCAGACCCAGCATGGAGACAAACGGGTTTTTCTCCACACTTCGGCGAATCCCCCTTTCCCGTTCCCTTCACAGATACCCGATCTCAGGGTGGTACTCATGGTTTTCGCGCCTCTACCTCACTCCATAAATGGAAGTGAGGCTAACTATTCTGTTTGAAACGCATTATATCATGGGAATCCGAGCGGTTCAATCGCTTTTTGCAAAACCGTTACGATTCCAGCTTGCGCAAATGAGTGATGATCTCTCGGGCCAGCTTGTCGCCGATCCCAAGCTGCCGGAAATCCTCCACAGTCGCTTCGCGCATTTTTTTCAGCGAGCCAAAATGGGTAAACAACAGCTTGCGCCGCTTCTCGCCGATGCCCGGAATTTCATCCAGTTGGGAGGAGAGCATCGTTTTCGTCCGTGACTGTCTGTGGAACGTGATCGCAAAACGG
Source organism: Brevibacillus sp. HD3.3A (assembly GCF_013284375.2). Lineage (NCBI taxonomy): Bacteria > Bacillati > Bacillota > Bacilli > Caryophanales > Paenibacillaceae > Brevibacillus > Brevibacillus sp. HD3.3A. The sequence continues at coordinate 1,744,306 of NZ_CP085874.1, read as the reverse complement.
TGAACCTCGTCCTGAATGCGCTGTAGCAAATAAAACTCATAGCTGTCCCGCTTCAGATTCACGGGTTCTGGCGGATCGCCGTACATCAGCTGCGCCGTTTTGTGCTTTTCATCCTTCGCCAAGCCGCAGACCGGAATGTACAGCCCCAATTCGTTCTCCAGGACGTCCATGGCAGCGCTGATTTGGCCTTTGCCTCCGTCGATGACGATCAAGTCCGGCAATGGCTGGTTTTCCTTCAGCAACCGCGAATAGCGTCTGCGGACAACTTCGCGCATGGACCCGTAATCGTCGGGGCCTTCGACCGTCTTGATCTTGAACTTGCGGTACTCCTTTTTGTCCGGACGACCGTCTGTAAACACGATCATCGCAGACACCGGCTCTGTTCCCTGAATGTTGGAGTTGTCGAACGCCTCGATCCGGTGGGGAACGCCAATCCCCAGCACGTGCCCCAAATTGTGCACAGCCTGAATCGTCCTCGCATCATCTTTGGACATCAGCGCGAACTTCTCCTGGAGGGCAATGCGCGCGTTTTCACAGGCCATCTCGACCAGCTCGCGCTTTTTGCTCCGCTTCGGTGTCAATACTTTGACCCCGAGCCATTCGCTAAGCAGCTCCGGCTCGCTTTCCTCCGGCAGCAAAATTTCTTTTGGCAGCGCGTTTTGCTTGTCGTAGTAAAACTGGGTGACGTACGACATGAAGTCTTCGCTTTCGCCGCCATAGTATGGAAAAGAGGTCGTCTGCCGCTCGATCATTTTGCCCTGGCGCATGTAAAAAATTTGAATGCACATCCAGCCCTTTTCTACCGCAAAGCCGATAATGTCGCGGTCTACCGTGTCGGTAAACGTGATCTTCTGCTTTTCCATCACCGCTTCAATGCTCTTGATCTGATCCCGCAGTTCCTTGGCCCGCTCGAACTCCATCGCTTCTGCCGCCTGTAGCATTTTCTCGGTCAGGCTCTGCTTCATCTGATCATGACCGCCGTCGAGGAATCGGCTAATCTCGTCAACCAGTCGCTGGTTTTCCTCTGCCGAAACCTCGTACACACAGGGAGCAAGACATTGGCCCAAATGGTAGTACAAGCAAACCTGTTTGGGCATGTTGCGGCATTTGCGCAAAGGATAGAGCCGGTCCAGCAGCTTCTTCACCTCGGAAGCATCACCAGCGTTTGGATACGGGCCAAAATATTTGGCTTTGTCCTTCAGCACCTTGCGAGTAATCTCCAGACGAGGCTGTTCTTCATTCGTGATTTTGATGTACGGATACGTCTTGTCATCGCGCAGCATGACGTTGTAGCGGGGGTCATGCTTTTTGATCAGGTTGCACTCCAACAGCAGCGCCTCAATCGCCGAGGCTACCACAATGTACTCAAAATCGACGATCTCGCTGACCAAAAGCTGCGTCTTCCCGTTATGGCTACCCGTAAAGTAGGAGCGTACGCGGTTTTTCAGCACTTTAGCCTTTCCGACGTAAATAATTTCCCCGCTTGCATTTTTCATCAGGTAGCAGCCGGGTTTTTCTGGCAGCACAGCCAGCTTATCTTTCAACGAACGGTTCATGGCTGCTCCCTCCCTCGTTCTTTCATCTGCTATCGCTTTTTCATGACGGGCTGCTCCAGGACGTACAGCTCGTCTTCCAGTGCGCTCATCCGTTCCAGCAAAAGCTTGCGGCTATCCTGTACTCCCTGATTGTAAAAAAACGGCCCCAGTTCTTTGGAAAAGAACTCGATCATCTCTTCCGTTTCCAGATTGCCCAGGTTTTCCGAGCGTTGTTCAGCGAAAAACCGCTGTATTTTCGACACGAGATAGTCGCTTTGCTCTTTCGTCAATTTGCTTGGCATCAAATGACTTCCTTCCCTTATCATTCCTGCAATAAGAATGTACGTTCTATGCTCATAGTATCATGATTCGGCGGATTAGAAAACGTAGCTCCGGCATAATCGCAGCCCAAGCAAAAAAACTGCCGCTTCTCATTGCCAGCGACAGTTTGATCGTTCGTGAAAACGCTTTCTATTATAAGGAAGCAAAAAGACAGCATCCCTGCAGACATGAGAAAAGCGGCATTGGAGCGCCGCTTCTCATGCTGTCTGGTCGTTTATGCTTACAGGTGTTTGCCTACGGTTGCCATGAGGGCTTCTTTTGGTTGGAAGCCGATCACTTTGTCTACAGGCTGACCATCTTTGAAGACGATCAAGGTCGGGATGGACATAACGCCAAAACGGCCTGCGGAATCCGGGTTGTCGTCAACGTTTACTTTGACGATTTTGAGCTTGGAGCCCACTTCTCCGTCGATTTGCTCCAGGACAGGAGCGATCATTTTGCAAGGGCCGCACCAAGGAGCCCAGAAGTCAACCAGGACAGTACCGCCTTGCTCTACTTCCTGGGAAAAGTTTTGGTCAGTTGCATTTACGATTGCCATGGAAAGTTACCTCCTCGAAAAGTCAATTACTAAAACAAGGGTTCAGACGCTCCTACAGTATATCATCCAAAAACAAAAATGACTACGGCGCCCCGCACTTTGTGCGCACTTCACGCTATAGTCTATCCAGAGTGCCGCTCCCTTATTGTTGACCATTCGATTTATTGACCGACTTGCTTGATGCGGTTGATCTCCCGTTCATGGTCGCTCACCTTTTTGTGCATCAAACCGATGTCAGCTTCGATCAGCTTGTCTTGCCGCTCCAAACGCTCCAGGCGCTGGGTAGCATCATCGCGGAACTCGTACATTTCGTCGCGAAATGCGTACATCTCCGTTTTGAACTCATACATCTCAGCCTTGAACTCCCGCAGCTCCTGCTGCACGTCTTTGATGAGCCGATTGTTCTCCGCCACCATGTGAACCAGTTGTTGCAACAGCTCTTCACTCATGACGCTCACCTCTCCTATTCATTTATTATAACAACCGAGAACAGAATAAGGTAAGGGTTTGGAACAAAAAAAGCGCCCCGGGAGTGGGACGCTTCCATGTGTGACAATTGTTTCTTTCGCCTTACACCAACACTTTTTTGAACTCGGCAGTCAGCAGCGGGAGCACTTCGAACAGGTCGCCCACGATGCCGTAATCGGCCACCTGGAAAATAGGTGCTTCCGGGTCTTTGTTGATCGCAACGATCACTTTGGAGCTGGACATCCCGGCCAAGTGCTGGATCGCCCCGGAAATTCCGCACGCGATATACAGGTCAGGTGTGACGACTTTTCCGGTTTGCCCGATCTGCATGGAGTAGTCGCAGTAGTCGGCGTCGCAAGCGCCGCGGGATGCCCCTACAGCCGCTCCCAGCACCTCAGCCAAATCGTACAGCGGCTGGAAGCCTTCCGCGCTCTTCACGCCGCGCCCGCCGGAGATGACGACTTTCGCTTCGGACAAGTCCACTTTTCCGCTCGTTTTTCGTACGACTTCTTTCACGATCGTGCGCAAGTCTTTGATTTCCAGATCAACCGGAACGACAACAGCCGTTTTGGACGCGTCCGGCGTACCGATTGCGATATTGTTTGGACGGATCGTGATGAAAATTTTGCCGTCCACAAATTTGCGTTGTTGGAACGCTTTTCCGGCGTAAATCGGACGAACGAACACAGGTCCTGCTTCCAGGCTCGTTACGTCGGATACGAGGCCGTAGCCGAGCTTCGCCGCTACGCGAGGAGCAACATCGCGGCCGATTGCCGTGTGGCCCAGCACGATCGCATCAGGAGAGGCAAGCTCGATCAGCTGGACAAGTGCCTGCGCATAAGCGTCAGGTGTGTACTGAACCAGTGCCTGGTGATCCGCTGTATAAACTGTGCTCGCTCCATGCTGCGCCAATACTTGCGCATGGGAAGCAGCATCTGCCCCGAATACGCCTGCAACGATTTCGCCACCTTCGGCCAATACTTGCGCTGCGGCCAATGCTTCCAGCGACACATTGCGAAGTTGTCCGTCACGTACTTCTGTAAGTACAAGAACTTTTTTCATGGATATCCTCTCCCTCTCGCTTAGATCACTTTCGCTTCATTGCGCAACAGTTGCACCAATTCCGACGTTTGGGCCGCCAAATCGCCAGAGAGAATACGGCCAGCCTGCTTTTTCGGAGGCAGCGTCTGGTCGACAATTTGCGTCTTGGCCTGCACCGCTTCGGCTGTCAGTCCCAAATCGTCTGCACCGAGTCGATCCAACGGCTTTTTCTTCGCTTTCATGATCCCCGGGAGAGAAGGATAGCGCGGCTCGTTCAGCCCTTGCTGAGCAGTAATCAACACAGGCACGCTGGTTTCCACCACTTCGAGATCGCCTTCCACATCGCGCTCAACACGAACGGTGGTGCCGTCCACTTCCAGCTTCACAGCAGTGGAGACGTGGTTGATTCCCAGCTCTTCCGCGAGGCGAGGTCCGCCTTGGCCTGCGCCGGAGTCAACCGCCATTTGCCCGCCGATGATGATGTCATAGCCGATTTTGTTCGCAACCGCAGCAAGCACCTTGGCGGTTGTATATTCGTCGCCAAACAAAGACTCGTCATCCACCAGGACAGCTTTGTCCGCGCCCATCGCCAAAGCGGTGCGCAGAGAGCTTTCCACACGGTCAGGACCTACGCTGATCACCGTTACTTCGCCGCCATGTTCCTCTTTGAGCTTGATTGCTTCCTCTACCGCATACTCGTCGTAAGGATTGATGATGACTTCCACGCCATCCTCGGAAATTTGCCCGTTTTGGATCACGATTTTTTCTTCTGTGTCAAACGTCTGCTTCAACACAACCACGATTTTCATCAGGATGCCTCCTCCTTAATCGTTCCTCGTACTGGTGATGCCGCTGCTGCATGTGATTACTTGTCTGCAAACTGCGGTTTGCGCTTTTCCAAAAAGGCTGCAACGCCTTCTTTCATATCTTCTGAAGCAAAAGCTTCCCCGAATTTTTTCGCTTCCTGTTCCAAACCTTCCGCCAAACCTGTTTGCACCGTGTTGTGAACCGATTGCAGGGCGAGCTTGAGCGTAACAGCGCTTTTTTGCACGATCGCCTGAGTCAGCTTTTTCACTTCATCCAGCAAAATCTCGGCCGGATAAACCGCTTCCACAAGCCCGATGCGCAAAGCTTCCTCGCCGCCAATCATCTCGGAGGTGAGAATCAGCTGGGTCGCTTTTCCTCTGCCGACCAGTCGCGGCAAACGCTGCGTTCCTCCGTAGCCGGGGATCAGCCCCAGGTTCAGCTCCGGCAGACCGAGCTTTGCTTCCACGGCGGCAAAGCGTATATGGCAAGCCATCGCAAGTTCCAGTCCGCCACCCAGGCAAGCGCCGTTGATGGCGGCGATAATGGGCTTAGGGAATGTCTCCAGTCGATCGAACAACGCTTGACCACTTCTGGCCATCGCTTCCGCCTCGGCAGGGGCCAATTGGGTAAACTCTTTGATATCCGCTCCCGCAATGAAAAAGCGTCCTTCGCCAGTCAAAACAATCGCTTTGACGTCTGCGTTGTTTTCCAACTGGTCCAAAAGTTCACTCAATTCATCGAGCACCGCTTTGCCCAATGCGTTAGCTGGCGGGTTGCTGATCGTGACGGTAGCGACCCGATCAGCGATTTCCACATTCCAATGCGAATCCATTCCTCTCCCCCCAAACATCTATCCATATGAACAAACAGGCTATTTATGTTTTCTGAACGAACGCTCAGTCTTGCTGTTTCCATTGTAACAAACGTTCTCACACAAAAAAAGCTTTTCTTTCATTCTTTTCCCTTCATACCAAACAGGAAGAGGTTATGAATGGAATCAACATGAGAGACAAGGTCGTACTTGCACTGCTTCATGACCCAGGAAGTCGTCACTTCATCCAGCGTGCCGAAAATCATTTTGCGTGTCATTCTGACCTCCAGATCGGGGCGGAATACTCCTTGCTCCATCCCTTCCTGGATGACTTCCTCAATCAGATTGAAATATTGCTTCATCACTTTGCCGATGCCTTCGTTGATGAACGGATTGGCTTGGCGCAGTTCAATTTGCGTCACCTTTGCCAGCTCCTGGTCTTTCGCCAGTTGGCTCAGATGCGCATGCACGAGGACGTACAATTTTTGTTCAATCGTCGTCGCTTCCGAGATTCGCTTGCGGTTTTCGTCCACAAACTGTCCCATTTTTTCGTTGAACAAGGAAATCAGGATATCATCCTTGTTTTCAAAATAGAGGTATATGGTGCCGTCTGCTACCTTCGCCTCTTTTGCAATCTTCGATACCTGGGCGCTGTAATAGCCTTGTTTGGCGATTACCCGTACAGCAGCATCAATAATGGCTTGATACTTTTCCCCCGTTTTCTTTGCCATAATAACCTCCATCTTTACTCGCAGTGATGATAAAAAAATCCTGAAATGAATGATTATTCATTCATAAAAATAGTTTAATACACGAACCTGACGGTGTCAATCGCAAGTGCCGCGCGTCGACGAACAACGAATGCTTGTCCCTTTTCGCCCCACAAAAACGGCCGCTTCCCTCTCAGGATGCGCACCGCTTGACCCTGTCTTTCGTCAGCTTGTTTTGATCTCTTCTTGTGTTTCCCGACGCGCTTTGTCTTCTTCTTGCAGCTGCCTGCGCAACACTTTTCCGACCATCGTTTTCGGCAGCTCTGTGCGAACTTCGTACTTGCGCGGAATTTTGTAGGCGGCAAGCTTCTGGCGGCAATGCGCTTCCAATTCTTCCTCGCTCGCCTGCTTTCCGTCCTTGAAGACGATAAACGCTTTGACTGTCTCGCCGCGATACGGGTCGGGCACGCCGATCACCGCCGCTTCCTGAATCGCCGGATGCTCGAACAGCACTTCTTCCACTTCACGCGGATAAATGTTGAAGCCGCCCGCGATGATCATGTCTTTTTTGCGGTCGACGATGTAAAAATAGCCGTTCTCGTCCATGTACCCGACGTCGCCTGTCAAGAGCCAGCCATCTTTCAGGACGGCGGCAGTATCTTCCGGCCGGTTCCAGTAGCCGAGCATGACCTGCGGCCCTTTTACCGCCAGCTCCCCGATCTCGCCCTGTGGCAGCTCTTCTCCCGTAGCCGTGTCGATGATGCGGCAGTCGGTATCCGGCCAAGGCATGCCGATGCTGCCTGTGATGCTCTTTTCCCAGATCGGATTGGAATGCGTCACCGGCGAAGCTTCGGTCAGGCCGTAGCCTTCCACCAGCTTGCCTCCTGTCAGCTCCTCAAACTTGAGTTTGACCTCGATCGGCAACGGCGCCGAGCCGCTGACGCACGCGTCGATCGAAGACAGGTCGTGGTTTTTCAAGTCAGGGTGATTGATCAGCGCAATGTACATCGTCGGTGCCCCGGGGAACAAAGTCGGCTTGCGCTTGTCGATCATCTCGAAAATTTGTTTGACCTCGAATTTGGGCACGAGAATGATTTCGGCGGCAATACAGATTCCTTTGTTCATCACGGTCGTCATGCCGTAGACGTGAAACAGCGGGAGCACGCCCAAAATTCGCTCGCCGCCTTTTTTCAGCTTGTAAAGGACAGCCTGGCACTGGATCGCGTTGGCGATGAGGTTGGCATGAGTCAGCATCACGCCTTTTGCCACTCCGGTAGTGCCTCCCGTGTACTGGAGCAAGGCAATGTCCTTGTCCGGATCGACGGGCACCTGGACAGGTTTGACAGCGCTTTCTTTTATGACGGAAAGAAACGGTTCCACATCGGCACCGTATGTAACCTGCGGATTGTGCCCTTGTTTCTTTTGAACCAGTGGATACAGCCATTTTTTCAGCAAGGGAAGGAAATCGCCAATACTTGTAACGAAAATGCACTTGAGTGGAGTCGATGAGCGAACCTGCGCGACGCGTTTGTACAGCAAATCCAACGTGATGATGGTCTGTGCGCCGGAATCTTCCAGTTGATGAATCAGCTCCCGCTCGGTGTAGAGCGGATTCGTCATCACCACGGTTGCTCCTGCGAACAGCACGCCATAGTAACTGATTACAGCCTGGGGGGTGTTGGGCAGCATGATCGCCACGCGTTCGCCTTTTTGCACGCCGCGCTCTACCAACGCGTTGGCGAAACGGTAGGACAGCTCCAAAAGCTCCCGGTACGATATGGTTTTTCCCATGAAGTAGATCGCATTGTTGTCTGGGTACGACGCAGCCGACTGCACGAGAAATTGCGTCAACGGAATACGGGGGTAGTCCAGTGACGGTGCAGTTTCGGACGGGTAATTGGCAATCCAAGGCTTGGCATTTGACATGGTCATTCCCTCCATCCCTTAAATGGCCTTGCCCCTCCCCTATGATCGACATTCATAATCTCTTCCTTATCGCTATTGTATTCGAAAAATAATCAATTTTCCAATTAAAAACGTCTCCTCGCAAAAAAGACGCGCCCCTGCTCATGCGGAGTGCGTCTTCCTGCGTTTGTTTTCGCTGCGTATGTCACGGGTCATGGCTGCAAGGCGGCCTGCATTTGCTTGCGGACGCGCTCCCGCTCCGCAGTCGGAACGAGATGGTACCAGCCGACGATTCCGTTGTGCCAGATTCGTTCGTCCTGCCCGACCAGCGTATCTGTCTTGATTTTGTTCGGGGTCCCATCGCTGTAGCTAAGCAACAGGGAAGCGATCTCCTGGTCAGTAAAATCGGTTTTCACGTGCTGTCCCAAAATTTCCATCAAAGTAAACGCCTTGGAGTACATCTGTGCCGATGCTCCCTTTTGCGCCAGAGCAGCCAAAATCTCCTGCTGGCGGTTAATCCTCTGGTAGTCGCTGTCCTCTTTTCCCAGGTCGCTCTTGCGATAGCGGGCGTAGTCCAGCGCCTGTTCGCCGGAAAGCACCTGCAAGCCCGGCATCAGGTCGATGTAAGTGTCGTCCGTAGGGTCGCTGTATTTCATCCGCTTTTGGACTTGAACGGAGACGCCGCCAAGCTCGTCGACAATTTTGCGGAAGCCTTCAAAGTCTACGGATACATAGCGATCGATCTTGATGTCCAAAAAGTTTTCCAGCGACTCCTTGACCAGCTTGGGGCCGCCGAAAGCCATGGCGTGATTGACTTTGTCATGGCCTTTTCCCGGCAGTTCCATGTAGCTGTCCCTCGGGATGGAAATGAGGTAGACGGATTGCTTCGCCGGATGGACAGCAGCGAGCATCATCGTGTCAGAACGGGCGCTCTCGCCGTCGCGACTGTCCACGCCGAGCAGCATGACCACGAACGGCTTCAACGGCTCGGTTCCGGTCAGCAGATCGCGGGGCGGAGGCAGCGAGGCAGTTGCTTGCTTCGCACCGCCCGTCGTCTGTCCGCCGAGTGGCGCGTACCATTTTTCGGTCATCTGTTTGTATTGATAGGCGCTGTAACCGATGGCGAACAATGCCCCGGCCAACAGAAAGGAAAAGAAATGCAAAGCGATCTGTTTTTTGTATTGCTTCAAAAATGAAAAAAATGCCATGAAAAAGCCTCCCCCTTTGCAAGCACAGCCGCCACCTTCTTGCGTGCAGACACAAGTGGGGCTTGCTTTCCATTTTTAACCGGGGAGGCTTGATTTAAACATGCTCACAGTTTGCTGCGCGCGAAAAGCAGTTTGCCAGTTCTACACTCTTTCGAGGATCATCGCCATGCCCATGCCGCCACCGACGCACAGTGTAGCGAGTCCGCGCTTGAGCTGGCGGCGCTTCATTTCGTGCAGCAAAGTCACAACAATCCGACAACCGGTTGAACCGACCGGATGACCGAGCGAAATTCCGCTGCCGTTTACATTCGTGATCTCGCGCGGCAGCTCCAGAAGCTTTTCGACAGCGAGGTATTGAGCCGCGAATGCTTCGTTCACCTCGATCAGCTCCATATCGGCCATGGTCAGATTGGCTTTTGCCAAAGCCTTTTTCACAGCGGGAACAGGGCCGTACCCCATCAGATCAGGCTCCACGCCCGCTGTCGCCCACGAGACGATTCTGCCCAGCGGTTCGATTCCCAACTGCTTCGCCTTCGTTTCGCTCATGAGCACGACGGCAGAAGCTCCGTCGTTCAGCCCGGAAGCGTTGCCCGCGGTCACCGTGCCAGCTTCGCGGAAGCCCGGCTTCAGTTTGCCCAGGCTTTCCATCGTGACGCCTCTTCTCGGAAATTCGTCTTCGGTGACGATGATCTCGCCCGTGCGCTTGGCAATCGGCACACCGATGATCTCCTCGGCAAACAGCCCGTTGTCGATCGCGTGAATCGCATTGTGCTGGCTGCGCATGGCGATTTCGTCCTGCTCCTCGCGACTGATCTTGTACAGGTCAGCCAGACGTTCGGCCGTCTCTCCCATCAAAATCTGGTGGTGCGGGTCTGTCAACAGCTCCCACATGGCATCCGTCATCTCGCCGTGCATAAGTCTGCGGCCCCATCTCGCATTTTTCAGGACATATGGAGCGTTGCTCATGCTCTCGGTACCGCCTGCAATCACCACTTCATTTTCGCCCAGCAAAATTTGCGAGGCGCCGCAGGCGATCGCCTGCATGCCTGACGCGCATTGCCGCTGTACGGTAAAGCCTGTCACTTCCTTGCCCAGTCCGGCGTCAATCGCCGCCACTCTGGCGATGTTCGGTTCATCTGTGCGCTGAATGCAATTGCCCAAAATGACTTCGTCGATCTGCGATGCTTCGAGTCCTGCTCTGGCCATAACGGCACGGATCGACAGTTCAGCCAGCTTGCGAGCGCTTACATCTTTCAGTACACCCCCAAACGTGCCAATTGGCGTACGTCCGGCGGCAGCAATCACGACATGCTCCATTTTGTTTTCCCCTCCACTGATCGGTATTGTTTGTATGTTCTCACACAGTAGTTACAGAATGGTTCACAGCCGTATTTTTCAACAAAATCGTCACCCACTCCTCCGAATGCCGTTCTGCTTCGGCTTGAAAACCGGCCGCTTCAAAAGCGGACAGGACGGCTTCGCGATTCCAGTCAACGATTCCGGAGAGAATGACTTGACCATCCGCAGCGATCCGTTCGCGAATCAGCGGGAGGATCGAGACATTTTCATCTCCACCGATATTGACGAGAATCAGATCGGCTTGCGCGGGGAGCCTGGCTGCGACTTCTTGTTCGCTTGCGTCTCCGATGACCACCTGAACGGCTTCTTCCGGCAGATGATTGTTCGCTGTATTGACTTTTACCTGATACTCGCTTTGCGGGTTGATATCAATCGCCCAGACCGGATACTTCGCTCCGTTCAAGGCACTGAACAGCGACAAAATGCCCGAGCCTGCTCCGATATCAAAAACGGTTTTGCCCGTCACATCCATCTCTTGCAAAAGCAAAAGAATATCTTGCGTCGTTCCGTGGTAGCCTGTGCCAAACGCCGCACCCGGATCGATCCAGAGGACATGCTTGGCGTCCTCCAGCAATTGCGGGTCTGTCCACGTAGGAGCCACCCACCATTCACCGATTTGTACCTCGCGAAACTCCTCTTTCCACGATTCGTTTTCTTCCGCGACCTGCTCGATTTCCTTGAGGCTCACCTGACCGTCCCAGCGCGAGATGTACGCTCTGAGCCGGGAAACATGTTCTTCTTCGGAATCTTGCATGGGCTCAAACAAATAGGCAACGACAGGACCTTCGGTATTTTCCGCGTAATCATAACCGTTTTCTGTCGTCAAAATCTCGATTTGCGGCTCGACCCAGCCGAGCGTGTACGGGCTGCCCAACACTTCCGCCACAAACAAATCCTCTGTCGCTTGCTCTACCAACAAGGTGTATTTTAACCACATGCTCTCCATGATGAATCTTTCTCCTTCCAGGTTGTTGCGCTGCATGGCCATTTGGCTTGTTCGTTCCCGGGTTTGCCGTCAGCCTTTTCATCTGCTGTTGGCAAGTTAGCCAGGGAACATGGTATGATAATAGAATGGACTATTTTGCTTCAGGGAGGCTTGCCATGTTTGACGAATTTTTTTACCGACGTCGAAAAAACAAAGGAATGCTCGGCGTGATGATTGCCTTGATCGTACTCGGAATCGGCATGTTCGCCATGGGTTTCCTCTACATGTTCTCATAGGGCGAGCGTTCCTGATTCGTGAAGTGTTTTCATTATACCCTATGAAAACCTGCTAGCCCAAGGTCTATCGCGAAAAGCTTTGGCACCAAGTTTTGTTCCGGGGTCGCTTTACTTCCCCTTGTTTACTCGATTATACTTGAGGATGTATTTTTCCTGTACGTTTGATATAGAAAGAAGGTTCACTCCATGTCGCGAATTCTCATCTCCGGGTACTACGGCTTCAACAATGCCGGAGACGATGTGGTCCTCTACGGCATCATCAGCTCTCTTAAGCGGGAACAACCAAATATCTCTCTCGCCGTTCTGTCGAACCAGCCTGATCGGACTGCGGAACTGTTCGGGATTGAAGCTTATGACCGCTGGAGCTTTGGAACCATCGTCCGTGAGCTTTCGCGAAGCGACATGCTAGTGATGGGCGGAGGGACGCTGATGCAGGACGTTACCAGTCCGCGCAGTGTTCTCTACTATTTGGGCATCGTCACCATCGCCAAGCTACTCCGCAAGCCCGTGGTCTTTTACGCTCAAGGGTTCGGACCCATTCTCAAACCGCTCAGTCGCCAGGTTATCAAGCGCGTAGTGAATCATGTCGATGTCATTACCGTGCGAGATTACGAATCGGGAGAAGACTTCAAAGCTTGCGGCGTCAAAAAAGCGCCGATTCACGTCACAGCTGATCCCGCCCTGACGATATCTCCCGAAGATATTTCGGATGCACGTGGAAAAGAACTGCTCCACGGTTTGTTCGCTGATCCGGACAAGCCTTTGGTGGCGATCTCTGTGCGCGACTGGAAGCAGGAGCAAGCGTTCAAGCAAACCATCGCCAAAGCGGCGGACTGGTTTGTCTTGCGCGGCTGGAATGTCCTGTTTCTGCCGATGCACGTTCCCAGCGACTTGGCTCCGTCCAAGGAGATCATGGAACAGATGACCCAGCCAGGAGCACGTCTTCTCGATGCGCCCGTTACTTTTCACGATATCATGTCTGTTTTAAAACAGTGCGACTACGTCGTCGGCATGCGGCTCCACTCGCTCATTCTCGCTTGCATGCTGCGCATTCCTTTTATCGGCATTTCGTACGATCCGAAAATCGACCGCTTTGTCGAGCGCGCCGGGATGCCGAACGCCGGACACATTACCGAGCTCGACGAAGCACAGCTGCTTGCGCTGCTCGCGGAAAAAATCGACGGACTTGCTGCCGAGATTGATCTGGTAACGGAGCATTCCCGCGTGCTGGCAATTGAAGCGGCCAAAAGCAGCGAGCTGGTGCTCCAGGCGCTGCGCACATAAGGCTGACAGGAAAGGAGGACGAAGCCATGTCCTTTTCTTCACAAGTATTGCTTGGATTAAACCGACTATTCCCGCTCCCCGTCCATCCCTTCAATTTGGCGAATGACGGGGAAATGAGCTATACCGAGTGGCAATTTCAAAAAGGGGATCAAACGATTCAGTTTTTCCTCCCCTTCCACTCCCAGGAGCAAATGTTCACAGGCAAGACCGTGCTGGATATCGGCTGTGGCGGCGGGGGCAAGACCTGTTACTACGCCACTTTTGGCCCGAAAAAGATGATCGGCATCGACATCGTCCCGCACTATGCAGAGGAAGGCAATGCCTTTGCCAAAGAAAAAGGGCTGGCGGACGTCGTATCTTTCATGACAGGCGACGCCGCGCGAATGGACTTTGCGGACAACACCTTTGACACGATCATTATGAACGATGCGATGGAGCACGTTGGCGAGCCGGAAAAGACGCTGGAAGAATGCTTCCGCGTGCTCAAGCCGGGCGGCCATCTGTACATCAACTTTCCGCCTTACTACCATCCGTACGGCGCTCATTTGTCAGACGCCATCGGGATTCCTTGGGTGCACGCCCTCTTCTCCGAGCAAGCGCTGATCGACGCGTACAAAAAGCTGGTGCGTGACTTGCCAGACGGTTCTGACCGCATCTCGTTCCGCTTCGACAAGCGCCCGGACGGAAGCGATACGATTTCCTACATCAACCGGATGACGATCAAGCGTTTTCGCAACATCCAAAAAGGCGTGACACAGCCCGCTGTCTACGAACGCGAGATTCCGTTGCGCAACCAGCTCAAAGGCTTGGCGAACGTGCCCGGTTTCCGCGAGTTTTTCGTAAAAATGGTCGTCTGTGTGTATCAAAAAACCCCTTCCTCCTGAGTGGAGAAAGGGGTTTTTTCGTGTCAGCCTGTCCTATTGCGCTTTGGAGGACGGCTGCTTTTTGCGTATGAGATTGATAAAAGCGCGCAGCTTGCCACCACCCGGCAGCCAGTCCAGCTCCTTGTCCTCGATGAGCGGGATGAGCAGCAGCAGTCCCAGATAGACGACCAGCCCAACGCCAACTCCCCCTACCGTTTCGATTGCCCCGAGCAGGCGCACTTTTTCCTTGCCGGCGAGCAGCAGCCCGACAGCTTCGGTCGTACCCCAGGCAAGCAGCAGCATCAGGTTGGCGACCAGAAGCGGATAGATCGTATCGAAGCGCCAATGGATCGGAACCTGTACAAGCTTCGCGATGACGCGCATGTTGAGAATGCAGACGAAGGCGGTCGCGCACAGCCAGGACAAAGACAGTCCATCCATGCCGAACAAGGACGTGAAGACGAGCGTAGCCGCGACTTTGACGATCACGCCGTACAGCAGGTGGCGAGCCGGAATTTTCTCCTTGCCGATCCCTTGCAAGATGCCGTTTGTCGCCAGGAGCAGCGAGAGCGGGATCGCGCTGATGCCGAGAATCGCCATCGCCCGCGTCCCTTCCATATCCCCGTACAAGGCCAGGTTGGCCCCTTCCGCCACAGCAGTAAGCCCCAGACCTGCCGGCAAGCCGATCAGCCAGGCAAAGCGCAGCGACAGCTTGGTCAAGGTCGTAACCCGCTCCGTGTCTTTTTGCCGCTTCGCTTCCGCAATCGCCGGAACGATGGACAGCGCGATCGATGAGCCGAACAGGCTGGCCATTTGCAAAAGCGGGCCGCCACGGCTGTAAATGCCAAACCACGTATCTGCCGTCAATCCGTCGACATTCCAGATGTAGCGAAAAATATTGATCGCCAAAAACGAATCCGTCAGGCTGAAAATCGGAATGACGAGGGCGCTCACGCAAATCGGCCAGGCAATGCGCCACATCGAGCCGAAAAACGCGCGGTCGTACCACCAGTCCAGACGCCCCCACTCCGCGTTCGTGAACACGGAGTTTTTCCGGTTATGCAGCCACATGAGCAGCGCCAGAAAACCGAGGCTGAGGAACGTGCTGATCATCGTCCCGAAATTGACTCCGGTGATCACCGTATCCGTGTCCTCGCCCAAGCGGACAAGGTACAGGGACGCTACGAGAATGAAGATCACCCGGAGCGTCTGCTCCACAATCTGCGACAGACCGACGTACAGCATCTTTTGATGTCCGTAAAAGAAGCCGCGAATCACGGCAATCAGCGGTACGAACAGCAGAGATAGCGAGATGGCGCGAATCGGCTCGATCAGATGCGGATTTCCCATCAGCTTCGCGATCAGCGGCGAGCTGGCATACAGCAGCGCGAACAAGACGATCCCGATTCCGCCCATCATCACCATGCTGCGGGCCAAAATTTGCCCGACAGAGCCTTGCTTGCCCTCCGCAAGCGCTTCGGCAATGACTCGCGACAACGCGACGGGCACGCCCGCCGTCGCCAGGATCAGAAAGGTCAGGTAGAGCGGATATACTTCCTGGTAAAGCCCAAGACCGTTATCCCCCACAATTTCCTGGAGAGGAATCCGGTAAAACATCCCGATTACTTTTGACAAAATTCCCGCGATGGCCAAGATCAGCGCCCCTGCGAGAAAATGACTTTTTTTCAACATTGGGTAACTCCTTTTTTGCGTCACTTTGACTTGGAAACTTGCAATCGCCATAAACCCACTCTCTATCCTACTATCAATTCCTCCATCCAGCAAACAGGTATATGGATGGAATTTGGCTGGAATACTGGTGAAAAACAGATTCCATTGACTTCTTCGAATCGTCTGATGGGAAGAGCAGGAGGAAAAGGATGGCTGTAACAGGATTTTGGATTCGCCAAGTACAGTGGCCTTTGATGGAGGTAGTAAAAGAAAACCGCACGCGTCCATACATGCAAGAGCTAAAGCTCGCCCAGCACCTGTCCAAGGACATGCTGGAATGGCGGCAGCGCGAGAAGCTTGTCAAGCTGCTGGACCACGCTGTCCACAACGTCGCGGCTTACGAGCCATACCGCAGCACGTGGCGCGAGTACCGGGAAGCGCCTGAACGGTTTGTGCAAAAGCTGCCGATCCTCGACAAGACGCATTTTCGCCGCAATGCCGAGCAATATTTGAGCAAAAACATTCGCCCTGACAAGCTGATCGCCAATCGCACAGGCGGCTCCACGGGAGAACCGACCCGCTTCTACCTCGATCGCCCCACGGTCGAGCGCTACGAAGCGGCCCGTTGGCTCGGCCTGTCCTGGCACGGCATCCGTATCGGCGATCCGTGTGTCATGCTCTGGGGATCTCCGCTGGAGCTGACTCAACAGCAGGCGCGGACGCATCGCTTCAAGGAGCGCTGGCTGAAAAATCGGCTGCTGCTCTCCGCTTACGAACTGGATGAACGCAGACTCGATACCCAGCTCAAGCTGATCCGCCGCTTTCGTCCCGCTTATTTGTACGGTTACGCTTCCGCCTTGTACACACTCTCGCAAATGATGCTGGCCAGAGGTGTGACGTTAGGGATTCCGCTGAAAGCTGTCGTGTCTACCGCAGAAAGTCTGCACGAGCACCAGCGCCGCGCGATGGAGGCTGCCTTTGCCGCTCCTGTCATCAACGAATACGGCGCACGGGATGGCGGCATTATCGCGTACCAATGCCAGGCTGGCAACATGCACGCTTTTTCTGAAAACAGCTATTTGGAAGTCGTCGACCCGCTCACACGGATTCCTGTGTTCCCCGGAGTTCCCGGCGCCTTGCTCGTCACAGACCTGCACAACACGTCCATGCCGCGATTGCGCTACCAGTTGGGCGATGTCGTCGCGCTCTCCGGAAAATCATGCCCGTGCCCTGTGTCGTTTCCGCTGTTGGAAACAATCGACGGCCGGGAAGACGACATGTTTATTTCGCAAAACGGCCAGTACGTTCACGGCCACTACTTCAACCATATCGTCCGCAATCTGGACAGCTTCCGCACGTTTCAAATCGTGCAGCACGAGCCGCAGCGGCTAAGCCTCCGACTCGTGAAAGAGCCGGAGCGCTTCCTGCCAGCCGACGAAGCAAGACTGCTCGCAGGGATTCGCTCGGCGCTCGGCGAGGTGAGCGTACAAGTCTCGTACGTGGAACACATCCCGCCGAGCAGCTCAGGCAAAGTTCGCTACGCCATCCGGGAATGCCCGCTTACGAGCGCCCTGCCGCCGGAGTAGAACGCTTCCGCACTTTTTGCAGCAGCTCCGATACGAGCGGTTCGCGCAGGACAGCCATCACGAGCACATAAATCAAAGCTCCGCCGCCAATTCCGATCGGCAAATACAGCCAGACGGACAAAAGCGACAGCCACGGATCGACGAGCACAATCGCGGCACCCATGATCGCGCAGGCCAAAAGTGTCTTCCCTGCGGTGGCAAGGAAGCTCGCCCGCACCGGACTGCCCACGGCTCGCCAAAGCAACAGAAACAGAAGCAGCGCCTGGCAGATGGCCGACACGGCATTTGCCAGCGCAATCCCGCCGTGTCCGAGCAACGGAATCAACAGCCAGTTGGCCAGCACGTATACGCCGATTCCGATAGCCCCGATGATGACGGGTGTCTTCGTGTTTTCCAGCGCGTAAAAGGCGCGAGTCAGCAAATCGCGGGCTGCCAGGAAATACAGCCCCAGCCCGTAAAACGGCAAGGCCCAGGCAGTCAGTGCGACAGAATGCTCGTCAAAAGCTCCCCGCTCAAAAGCGAGGCGGACGACCGGCTCTGCGTACAAGGCAAGACCAACCGTGACGGGCACGAGCAATATGAACAGATAGGCAAGTCCTTTTTGCAAGATTTGCTTCATCTCGGCCATCTCGCCGCGTTTGACGTGACTCGCCAACAGCGGGAACAGCGGCAAAGTAAACGCGCCTACAAAAATCGCCATCGGCATCTGCACGATCTGATTCGCATTGGCAAGCGCGGAGACTACGCCTGTCCCTACCCCTTCCGCAAAGCCTCTTTCCATAAATGTCGTCGCCTGTGCCACTACGGCGCCAATCAAAATCGGAATGACGCGCTCGCCCATCCCTTTTAACGAGGCATCCTCTCTCCAGGCAAGCGACACCCGATGCGTGTAGCCAAAGCTGCGCAAGGTAGGCAGCATCGTCAGCATCGCCGCCAAATAACCGATGCTTGTCGCAATCGCCAGGCCAACTGACCCGTAGATCGGAACGAGAATGTACATCCCGATGATGACCAAGGCTCCGTTCGCTACCGTGCCCAAAGTCGGCGTGAAAAAATGCTGGTGCGCATTGCACAAGCTCGACCACAATCCAGTCAAGCCGATAAAAATGGCGGAAGGCCACATCCACTGAAGCATCTCGGCTGTCAGTTCCAGCTTTTCCCCTGACAGGCCGAACATCGCTGCCAACTGATGGGAGAAAGCGACACCCAACAGCGCCAGCAGTGTGAATATTCCCAGAATGATCGCGAGCATTTTGTGGTACAGCTCGCTGGTCGGCTCTTTCTTTTCAAGCAAACCGCGCATCGTCGGAATCAGCACGGCATTGACTGCGCCGGGTACAACCAGAAACAGCGTCAAAGGGATCGTCGCTGCGATGTTAAACGCATCTGCCTCCATCCCTGTGCCGTACAGGTTGGAGACGTATACGCTGCGAAAAAATCCCAGCAGCCTTCCCACGAGCGTCAGCACGACGATCATGGAGGCAATTCTCAACAAACTCATGACCCAATTCTCCTATCCCTCGTTCAAAACAATGGTGTCCGTCGCATAGACAGCAATCGGGCACAGCCTGTTTTTCGTTCGTGAAAATTTCATAGAGCTTTTGCGAATCGCTCCAGCTCAAACACACCTGTTATCATATCTTATTTCTAGCTTTCCTACCAACCTCTTTCCCGCCAGCTTGCTTGCAGGTTGCCAGATTCATTATAATGGGTAGGTTAATCCCTGCCTGTAGGAGGACTACAAACAAAATGAGAGAAACCGTTGTGAAGTGGGGAAGCCAATCAACCACGTGGTTGTATCTGCTGTTGGCCTATCCGGTAATCGACTATGTCTTGCGAAAGATTCTACCGATTCCAGTCGTTTCGTCTTTTTGGGATGAAGCGTTGCTCATCATCTTGATGGTGTTTACGTTCGGCGCTTTTTTGCAAACGAACCGGACGATGCCTGGAATCAAACATTTGCTCAGCGCCTTCTTCGTCCTCGGCCTTGCCTTGATGGTAACGGACATGGCGAACTGGGAAGCCAGCGTGGAAGGATTCCGCTCTGTCTACCAGTACATCATCGCCTTTTTGATGGGCTTTTATTTGTTGAAGTCCGTTGAAGACCTGGACAAATTTATGAAGGTTCTCGCCCTGATCGGCTTTTTGGCCGCGCTCGTCGGCGTCATGCAGGTCGCCCTCGGCGTCAAAACGCCCGAATCATGGGTACAGGAAGGCGAAGCCATTACGACTCGCGCCTTTTCGTTCGTAACCAGTCCAAACGTGTTGGGCAGCTACATGGCTTTGATCGTACCAGTAGCGGCCGGACTGTTCGTCCAGTCGAAGGGGCTGTGGAAAAAAGGGCTGTGGGCCGTCGTCACTCTGGCGACACTTGCCGCGCTGCTTTTGACCGGATCGCGTGGAGCCTGGTTTGCGCTTGCGTTTGCGATGTTCATCTGCTTCTACATATGGAACAAACGAATTGCAGGCTATCTGGTGCTTGCAGGTGTCATCGGGCTTGTCGCTCTGTTTTTCGTGCCGGAGTCCGTTCCGATGGTTGGAACGATCAAAAACCGGATTTTCACGCTGTTCACACCTGAATACTTCGAGTCGAGCAGTCAGGGAGGCCGTGTAGGCCGCTGGGGCGAAGCGTATGATAAAATGCGCATCGAGCCGCTGTTCGGGGTCGGTCTCGGCCATCACGGCGGGGCAGTAGCCTCCCGACATTTTGGCACGATTTACTCCGACAGCTATTTCTTCAAAAGCTTGGCTGAGTACGGTCTGATCGGCATCATCCTCTGGATCGGTCTGGTCGTCTCCATGCTGAAGTACGGAGCGGGACTGATTCGCAAGCTGATCGGATCGCCGCACTTTTTCACAGTGCTTGGCCTGTTTGGCGGGTTGATTGCGGTCGCGACGCACAACCTCGTGGAAAACATTTTCGAGGTGCCGTTCATGGCCCTCTATTTCTGGCTGTTTGGCGGCTTCCTCTGCGCTTTGTACGTCGACCAAACACAAAACAAAAGGTGGTGAACCCATGCGCCGCAATCCTATTCTCTCTACAATAAGCTGGGCGCTGTACGCCATTGCCCTGTTTTTGATTTACCATCTGCTCGTCAAGCCTGCGTTCCTTGACCTGAGCTGGATCGCTTTGCTGATTTTCTTGCCGCTGCTCGCGTTTTGCTACTACGTGATTCACCCATCGGAGCGGCGACAGGTGCTTGTGTTCACCGTCGGCTTTTTGCTGCTGGACCGCGCCTTGACCCGCGTCGACGTGAAAACGACGGCTGCTCTGCTCATTGGCGGCGCTGTCGCCATCATCGTGATTGCCCTGCTCGTCAAATGGTACGGCCGTTTGAGCTGGCGCGCTGTCGCTCCGCTCGTCCTGATCGCGGTGCTGGCCAATGTCACGTTCAACCGCTACACGTTGCCGGCACTCAGCCACTTTACCGTTCAGTACGAATCAAGCCGGATGTACAACGGCGACTGGGTAGACTACTTCCCGATGACCTTGTACGACGTCGATGGCGACGGAAAAATGGAGATTGTCACCTACGGCAATGCCGAAGAACTGCCGCTGCCGGAAAAGGCAGAGAAGCCGGAAACAGAAGAAGAGAAAAAAGCAATGGCGGAAAAGCTGCGCCATTTGCAGGCAGAACCTGTGTCGCTCTATGTGATGTCCTGGAAAGACGGCCAAATAGTCCGGATGAAAAACGACCAGATTCCAGCCGAAACGATGGAGCGGATCAAGGAAAACTTGCCAACAGACTACCCTGGCTTCCCGTATTACACGATGAAAGACGACAAGCTCGTTCCAAACGTGCAGAGACAGCCATACTCGGAAGCCATGATGCAAGCCGGTACGACGGCACACCGCGCTTTTGTGCTCGATCTGAACAACATCGCCAACATGCTTGAGACAAACAAAGGCAGCATGGACGTGCGCCATGAGCTGGGAAGCAAATTCAAAGACTTGCATATTACAAACGGCATGCTGACAGGCACATACGAAGGCAAGCCATTTGGCGGCTCTACCAAAGCAACCAAGCTGCTGACCACCATGAACTTGCCGGATGGCCGTGAAGGGCTGATCGTCATTGGCGAGCATTTGAGCGTGCTGGCTGTTGAGCCGGACGGCACACTCACCGAAGCTTATCAATTGACCCGCAAGCAGGCCGAGCTTGCCACCGGAGAGTTCATTCCGGCTGACATCGACCACGACAAGGTGGACGAGCTGCTCGTAGCTGGCAGACCTTCGTACATTTTGAAACCGAAAGCGGATGGCACCTGGGACATTCTCTGGGCCAGCGACGAAAAGGACAAGAGCTTCCGCTTCTCCAACTTCGCTGCGGTCGGCACCGACCAGACGCCCGAGATCGTCGCCAAAGCGCGCAGCTGGATCAGCACGACCGATGCACGCTATCTCTCCGGCTACGACTATACGCCAGAGGGCTTGAAGGAAAACTGGCGCATTTACTTGCCGCTGATCAACGTCCAGATCGGAGATATCGACGGCGACAAGCAAAACGAGATCGTCGCTTCGCTGGAAAATTCGCATCGCATTCTCGTGTTCAAGCAGCACAACATTCCGGTATTCGCGTTGACCATCGCCCTGTTTGCCGGTCTGCTCGTATACGGGGTTGTAAGGAGGGGTCGCCATGCGTAAACGCACAAAAGCATGGGCATTGCTCGCTGCCATCTGCACGGCTTCCATGCTCGGCGGTTGCACGTACGAGTCGGGAACGAAAGCTTTTACCACTACCAACTTCGATACGAAGCCTGAGCAGACGACGACCGCGCAGACCGAATCGGCCGCAGAATGGCTGAAAACCGCTTTGGAAAAAGGAAAAACGGAAAAAGACGCGCAAGCTTTCTGGTACAAAGGATACGTAATCAACCGGATTCTCTCCCGCTCCACGACAAGCATGTTCGACGGAGCCGTCCTCACCGACAAAGGCTACAATGTCGGCACGCGCATCGCGGCACAGCCGTACACGTACTACCGGATCGGCGACAAACGCTACATCCGTTCCAACGACTACTGGGTGACTGCTCCGGACGAGCCGCTGGAATTTGACGTACTGAAAGGCTTCGAGGACTGGCTGCCTTTCATGGATCGGGCTGTGCAGCTTCCGGATGAAAAAGCGATTGGCGTCGTCTCCGTGCCGTTCCAAGTCAAAATGACTGGTGCCGAGTGGCTGGCGAAAAGTCAAAGCCCGCTGTTTGAGCCGCTGAAAAAGCTGGTCGGCGATCGCCCTGACCTCGAATACATTTTGAAAGAATCGACCATCAAAGCGACATTCTGGTTCGGCAAGGAAGACCGGCTGATTCATCAGTACGAGACGTGGATCATCCTGCCGTTGCCGGAAGCCGGGACGATGGACCAGCAAGTGAAGTTCAACCTGTACAAGTACGGCGATACAGGCGGCATCAACATCAAGGAACCGGAAGAAGTGGAGAAATACTTGCTCTACTAGAAAGCCCGGCTCCCGTCAAACTGCTAAAGGCCCATGACCACTTGCGGCCACGTCCGCTTTTAGCCAAAACAACGAAGCGTTTGGCACAGAAAAAGAGCCTGCTGCGAAGAAATTTCGCGGCAGGCTCTTTCGTTTACATTCCCGCACCACCCACTGAGCTTTTCGAGCTTGCCAGCATCAGGCTGTAGACGAAGGCAACTGCCGAGCATATGCCCATCGCCCAATAAAGCGCAGCGCCCCCGCTTTGCTGAAACAGCCAGCCGCCCAGCAGCGAACCGATGATGCCCGATATGCCGAAAAACAAAACGGCCAATACGGTTTGTCCGGTCGCTCTCCATTCTTCCGGGATGATTTTGTACAAGTATTGAATCGTCGCGGTGTAAAAAATGACGAACGTGACGCCTTGCGTCAGTTGCAAGTAGACCACCCATTCCGGTGAAGGAGCCAGCGCACACAGCACGTAGCGAATGGCGTACAGCGCCGATGCGAGCATAATCAGCCTGATTTCGCTCCAGCGGGCCAAAATCCGCGCACTGATCGCGAAAAACGCCACTTCGCTCACCGCTGCCAAAAACCACGCCTGCCCGACATCTCCGGTCGTGCCTCCCAAGCTTTGCACGTACACGCCGAGAAAGCTGTCATTCGTCCGGTGCGGAGTCGCTGCGATCAGCACAAGGAGAAAGAACCGCTGCGTTTTCGGATAGAGGAAAAATCGCTTTAGCTCCGGCCAGGACAACGGCTTGCTGCTCGCCGGAGCATCCTTCATCGCCAACGCGCACAAATAGGCAAGCACGCCGTAGCCGACAAACAGCCAGACAAGCTGTTCCATCCCCAATCGGTCGAGCGTCCAGCCGATGAACAAAGACGCTGTAGCGTAGCCGACTGCGCCAAATGTGCGAATGGAGCCAAAGCTTGTGCGATGCTGCTCAGCCATCCGATAGTTGAGACTCTCTGTCAAAGGATCGGTCGGCAACAGGAAAAAATACATGGCGCCTACGAGCAAAAACAACGCGAAAAACGGAGTCGTCGTAAACAACGCAATTCCTGAAACGATGGATAAGCCCAGCGTGACGAGAATGACCCG
Organism: Brevibacillus sp. HD3.3A; assembly: GCF_013284375.2. NCBI lineage: Bacteria > Bacillati > Bacillota > Bacilli > Caryophanales > Paenibacillaceae > Brevibacillus > Brevibacillus sp. HD3.3A. The sequence goes on along the minus strand of NZ_CP085874.1, from coordinate 1,720,417 downwards.
CTTGATCGTTTTCGTCCGGTCGCTGACCATCCCCCAAAACGGCTGCGACAAAATGCCGATAAAGGAGCCTGCTCCAATCAACACGCCGATTTGTGCCGGCGTAACACCGCGAAAGCTCAAATAAACTGGTAAAAAGGAAATAAAAATCGACAGCAAGGAAAAGTAAAAGAAATTGTACGCCCGCAAACTAAGCAAAGATGTATTCACGTTCCACCTCGTTTTTGTCCCAAAATGAAAAATAGCCCCGCAGCCTGTTCCTGGCTCCCGGGGCATGGGGTCAACGTTATCTGGTCAGCAGCTCATTCATCAGGTCGGCCAACTGTCTTGCCTGCTCGCGGCGCTCGTACGGCTTGACTCGCTCGGCAAAGTCCGCTCCGCGCTCTGCCTCGCCTTTTGCCTGACTGCTGTTTTCCTTCCATTCCCGATACAGCTTCCAATAAGCTTCTTTGATCGCATCCTTCTGTTCCGGATCGGCTACTTGGCCGAGACGGAAATTCTCGATAATCTCCGTCGCCTCTCCCGCCTTGTTCAAGGCGAGTATCGGATTGCCGATGCCCATGTACTCGTAGAGCTTGCCCGGGATGTACGCCCCGGCATCACTCGACACGTCCCCGATCAGCAAAAGGGCGTCGGCGCTTTTCATCAATCCGAGCGCTTCCTTGTGCGGCAAATTTCCCAAGACGCGCACGATGTCGCCCAGTTCGAGCGCCTCCACGCAGTCTCGGTTCTCCGAGTAGCCGGGATAGTCAAACACGCCTGCAAAGCTGAGCATCAGCTCTTGCCTGTCCACCTTGCCTTCGTCGATCAGCTCGCGGATTGCCTGCAAGAGCAGCCGCGGATTGCGCTTTTGATACAAAATGCCCGCATAGACAGCGTGGAATTTGCCGGGAGCCGCGTGACTTGGAGCAAGCCCTTGGAAATCGCCCTGATCGAAGCCGTTGTAGATCAGCTCCATCCGCTTGATTCGCTCCTGGTGCTTCTTGCGGAAGTTTTCGGCAAAAGTCGCCGTTACCGTCGTAATCGCATCCGCTTTTGCCATTACTCGCGCTTCCATCCGCTCTTCCAGACGTTCGCGCCACGGAATACCCGAAGTGTGCATGTTTTGCGTCCACGGATCGCGGAAGTCTGCCACCCATTTGCAGCCAAATTCGTCGGCAAGCTTTTCGGCAATCAGATGGTTGGTAACAGGCCCGGAGGTGGAGAAAATCATGTCGATTTTTTCCTGACGCATGATTTCCCGCCCGAGCTTGAGCGCATTGGGCAGCCAAAGAATTTGATCGTCCGGGATCAACAAGTACGGCTTGACCTTTTTCAGGACGTTCACGATCTGCTTTTTGACCTGCGCTTTCAACGATGGACGCGCGCCGGTGTTTGCCACGGCAGTCGAGCCGCTCCCGCTTGCCGCAGCAGCTTGTCCTCTGCCCGGCAACAGCTTCCACTCTTTCGCCCGATGAATGCTGACGTCAGCCGGAAGCTGGGTCAAAAGCGTTGGATCAAGCGTTGCATGGTAAGTCGGATCGACGGTAAGCACGTGCACGTTCCAGCCGAACTCCCCCAAATATTTGGCCATTTTCAGCGGCCGCGGCACCCCTCCGCCCCCGATGGGAGGAAAAATGTAGCCTATGATCAAAACGTTATGCGCCTTCATGTATGTAACCGTCCTTCTCGTTTTTACGTTTTCCATCCTAAACGATACCACAAGTGCTGTCTTATTGCGAATCTATCAGCCATCTGCTATAGTGAGAATGGCTTTGGTTAAACCTTCGACAGAGGTTTTCTTACTAAGATTCGGGTGAAATTACATGAGCAAACTACGAGTCCTCCACGTGATTGGCGGGGGGGAATTTGGCGGTGCGGAACAACATATTCTCAATCTGGTCTCCACGTTTCCTGCGGAAGAAGTCGACGTTGCTGTCGTCTGCTTCTACGATTCGCTCTTTGCCAAAAAGCTGAGGGAAGCTGGCATCAACGTGATTGCGTTAAACCAGTTCGGGCGATTTGACATTCGTCTGCTACAAGCTTTGCGGCAGACTTTTCTTTCGTTTGGTCCAGCGATCATCCATACGCACGGAGTGAAGGCCAACTTTTTTTCCCGGCTTGCCGCGCTTGGCATGAATGTACCGCTATTGACTACGGTGCACAGTGCGCTGCGCTTCGACTATGCGGGCACGCTGGCGTACGCGATTGTCAGCCTGATGGAACGGAGCACGCGCCACTGGAATCGGCATTACATCGCTGTCAGCGGCGCCATTGCCGACGATTTGCGCGCGCAGGGCGTGAAAAATTCCCAGCTCAGCGTCATCTACAACGGCATGGACTTGTCTCCTTATCAGCAAGATATGCTGCGTGAAGCGGACCGCAAACGTTTTCGCGCGGAATGGAACGTGCCTGAGGACGCCTTTTTGTTCGGAACCGTAGCGCGATTTGTTCCGGTCAAAGGACTGCCGATCCTGCTCGACGCCTTCCATACTTTTGCACAGAACAACGGCAATGACGCTTATTTGGTCATGATCGGCGATGGCCCGGAACGTCCACTGCTGGAAGCAAAGGCGCAAGAGTTGGGCCTCGTGGATCGCGTCCGGTTCGCCGGGTTTCGTCAGGACATCCCTTCCTGCTTGCATGCGATTGATGGTTTTGTTCATTCTTCCTTGTATGAAGGGCTGGGCTACACGCTCATCGAAGCGATGGCATCCAAGGTGCCTGTCGTCGCCAGCAATGTCGGCGGCGTGAAAGAGTTCGTCTTCCAGGAGCGCACAGGCTTGCTCGTCGAGCCAAACGATCCTGACGCTCTGTCCAAAGCGATGGAGCGAATCTGGACCGAGCCTGCACTGCGGGAGACATTGGTGCAAAACGCCCTGGAAAAAGTCGAGGCAACCTTCACCATCCAGCAGATGACCGCTGACATTTTGACGCTTTATCGCAAGCTGTTGAACAACTGAGAGCACGGATGCCCTGCACAGGCGCTTCCCGTGCTTTTTTGGCTGCAACCTGAAAGTAAAAACTGTTTGAAGAATCTGTATTCATGGTTGCCTCCAGAGGGACAATCTGGTTACATAGAACTGGGACGATTTTGAATCGCACGCGAAAGGATGAAACCAAACATGAAACTTTTTCTCTCCGTAGATATGGAAGGCATTTCCGGCATCGTAGACACCAGCTACATCAATCCTGATTCGGGTGTGAACTACCAGCGCGGCCGTCAGTTCATGACAGACGATGCGAATGCCGTCATCGAAGCGGCCCTCGCCAGCGGCGTGACGGAAATCGTCGTCGCGGACAGCCACAACACGATGAACAACATTTTGTGGGAAAAGCTGCACCCGAAAGCTCGTCTGCTCGCTGGCTCCCCTCGCGACTGCTCCATGATGCAAGGTTTGGACGCAAGCTTTGATGCCGCCATGTTCATCGGCTATCACACCCGTCAAGGGGTTCCTGGCGTGCTCAGCCACACCATGTCTGGTGTCGTCCGCAATTTGTACATCAACGGACGAGTCGTAGGCGAATTTGGCTTTAACGCTGCTGTAGCAGGCTTGTACAACGTTCCGGTCGTCATGGTGTCCGGCGACAATCTCATTGCCAAAGAAGCGGCTGAGCTGATTCCTGGCATTCATACCGCCATCGTCAAGGAAGCGGTATCGCGCACAGCTGCTATCTGTCTGTCGCGTGAAGAAGCGTCTGCTGCCTTGCAGGAACAAACGAAGCTCGCTTTGGGCAACATCTCCTCGATTGCTCCGTTCATCAACACCACCCCGCTGGAGATGGCGATGGAATTTTCCCATGCCGGCCAAGCGGAAATGGCAGCGATTGTTCCTGGCACCCGCTACGAGACGGCGACAAATACCGTCTATTACAGCACGGAAGACCCGCAAGATTTGTACAAAACGATGCGAGCCATGCTGAACCTCGCTTCCGAAGCAGAATTTTTCTAGGAAGCGGCACTCGTCCATCAGACGCACAAAAAGGCAGGGCAATCACGCCGTGCCTTTTTTGCCTGAGCGCTGTGCTCATTTTGCGCTTAAACTTCGGCTGCGCTTTCGCTTTTGTCCTCTGGCTGTTTCGCATCCCGCTGTTGGACGCCTTGGAGCCGGGGCCAGTGGACAAAGCGTGTGGGACAGATGACACTGCCTCGCGAAAAAAGGCGAATGCCAGCACAAACGTTACGCGCACAAAAAAACAGACTCAGCAACTGAGTCTGTTTGTCGTTTTTGGCTTTTACAGCTTCCGAACGTTTGTCGCTTGAGGGCCGCGTTGACCGTTTTCCACGTCAAACTCTACTTCCTGTCCCTCATCCAAGGATTTGTACCCGTCTCCTTGAATCGCGGAGAAGTGAACGAATACGTCATCTGCCCCATCTCTCTCGATAAAACCGAAACCTTTTTCGCTGTTGAACCATTTTACTCTACCACGTTCCATTTTTGCCTCCTAGCATGTATCACTTACATGACATTGAAATATGATCTTACCTGGTTACTATTGCCATAAAAACGGGGAGTTATACGTGAAAACAGCGAAACGCAAAATCGGTTTCTCCTGTACGTGCTGACAGGCGCGATTCTCGCGTAAAAAACCTCCGCAAACGCTGCATGTGACGCTTTGCGGAGGCTTCCCTTGTGGAATGCTGTTCGCGTATTTATTTGTTAAATGCGGACAACCGTCGCTTTGCTGACCGAATCGAGCGGAATGCGGTTTTTCGTGTCAAACAGGATCGGCGAGTCAGCCATTTTTTCTGCTACCTCATCCCAGTTCACTTCGGCAAATTCTTTTTGCACCGCCGTCAAATACAGGGCATCAGCGCCGCGCACGGCTGCTTCCAGAGAGTCTGCCTTGTGCTCGTACGCAGTCGGAACAGCCGGGTCATACGAGCGAACTTCGACGCCTTTGGCGAGCAACAGCTTGATCAGGTCATGCACCGGGCTGACGCGGTCGTCGTTGGAGAAATCTTTCATCGCCAAGCCCAAGACAGCTACACGGCTTCCTGCGAGCGACTTGCCTTTTTGCTTCAACGCTTTTTCCAGCATGCCGATCAGCACTTCCGGCACAGCGTCGTTCGTGAGGCGCGCCTGCTGCAAAATCGGCAGGGACACTTCCAGCTCGCGCGCTTTCGGTTGCAGGTAGTACAAGGCGTTTGGCAGGCAGAAGCCGCCTACACCCGGTCCTGGGGTCAACAGGTTCACACGCGTGTGCGTATTGGCGACCTTGATCAGTTCAAACGTATCGATCCCGAACGCCTCGGCAAAACGGGCAAACTCCTGCACCATGGCGATATTCACGTCACGCTGGATGTTTTCGATCACTTTGGCTGTTTCCACGACGCGGATATCCGAGATAGTAATGTCCGTTTCGCTGATGACGGACAGCAGCTCTTTGCCTTTTTCGGCACTGATCTCGTTGATCCCGCCGAGCACGAGCGGCATGTGGATGAACTCTTCAAAAGCTCGTCCCTCCGCAATTCGCTCGGAGCAATACGTGAGGTAGAAATCGACGCCTGCGACCAGACCGCTCGCCTCTTCGAGAATCGGCAAAATCACTTCTTCTGTCGTTCCCGGGACGACCGTGCTTCTGATCATGATCGTATCGCCTTTTTTCAGCACGCCCCCAAGCGTTTGGGCACAGTTTTTCAACGGGCCGAGGTCCGGGTCGCCGTTATGCACTGGCAAACCGGCTGTCACGATATAATGATCGACTTCCGCAGCCGCTTCCTCGTAGGAGGTCGTAGCGCGGAACCGCTTCGCTTCTATTTGTTCTTTCAAAATTTCCGGCAAAGTCTTCCCTTGATAGGACTCCAGGTGGTGGGAGTGACCCGCATTAATTTCATCGACGACGTGAGGCAGGACGTCAATGCCGACAACGTTTGCTCCTTTCATGGCATAAGTAAGAGCAAGCGGCAAGCCGACAAACCCTAATCCCACTACAGCTACGCGTACAGGCTGAGTCATTGCGTATCTCCTCTTTCACGTTCTCTAAGGTAAGGTCCGGGTGACCAAACAGTCACGCGGCCAACTTGCAAAACTGCTTACGACAGATAGTAAATGCCCGCAGCGATAAAAAGCACGCACAATCCTATGAGGACCTTGTACAACGTCTCCAAGGCTGCTCCTCCCCATGTTTCAAATTGTAGGCTCGGCCCTGTCCAAGAGGGCATGGGACCGCACCCGATTGGGAAAAAAGTGCGGAACTCTCTGCCAAATCCTAATTATACTCTCGATTGAAATATCGTTCAACCAGGGTTTCTTTTCAAGCAGAGCCGGAACTGTCCAAAAAAACGGTCAACGGCCCGCTCACGTAAACCTGACAAGCAAGCCGATACCCTTTTTGCGCTGCGTCCCCCAGACGGTATTGCTCTGTCGCAGAAGGAGCGGGAGCAGAATCTGCGGGAATATTTGCTCTGACCATACAAGTCCGGCACTTTCCGGTGGTACAGAAAAAATCGATCGGCATCTGCGCGCGCACCAGCGCCATGAGCAAATTTTCCCCATCTGCCATGGCAATGCTGTGCTGCCTGCCATTTTCCCAGACGATCCCTGCAAACTGCTGTGGCCGTTTGTCTTCCACACCGCTTCCCTCCTTCGCTGCGTCGAAAGCACGACTGCGCTCTACCTGGACAGGCTGACTCCGATAATATAAGAAAAGCCGATGGACAGGACCATCGCAATAAAGCCGATCGCCCTGTTGTCATTGGCTATTTCCTGATCCACCTTGAACGAAGGGGTCATAAATTCAAAAATGAAGTACGCGACCAATAGCAGGCAAAATCCGAATGTGCCCCAGATCAGCGCTTGCCCCAAAGAAAGATTCGCCTGAATCGAATAGCGGAAAATGTTGGCGATCCCGAAAATTTTTCCGCCTGTTGCCATCGCGACGGCCATGTTTCCACGTTTCAGCTCTGCCCATACGTGATAACGCGTCACGAGTTCGAAGACGACCAAAAACAAAATCATCGCGAGTCCCGTAACGGTAAAGTAAGCGGCAGTTGCAAAATATGGATTGTGCATAAGGCCTGCCATGGAATCTCCTCCCGACATCTCTATTTCAGTTCGGCTATCGTAGCGCCAACGCCGCCCTCACCTTGACCGCCGAGGCGGAAGGACTTGACGTTGCGGTGGCTGCGCAAGTATTCGTGCACTCCTTTGCGCAAGACGCCTGTGCCATGCCCGTGAATGATCGATACGGAGTGCAGCCCGCCCAAAAGCGCATCGTCCAGGAATTGATCCATCTCCCGAATGGCATCCTCGACGTTATATCCGCGCAAGTCGAGGTCCATTTTGATGCTGGCTGTCCGGCGATTGACCGATGTGTACGGAGCAGCCTGCGGCTTTTGCGTGATCGAGTTTTGCACATTCATGTCATCTCGTCTGACTTTCATCTTCATGATGCCGATCTGCACGAGAAACTCGTCGTTATTCACTTTTTCCAGCACAGTTCCTTTTTGTCCGAAACTGGTGACCATGACTTCGTCGCCCACCTTGATCTGGGTGGCGCGAACGGCTCTGGCCGGCTTCTTCACTTTTTCCTTTTCCAGCTCAAGCACTGCGTTGCCGAGCCGCTTTTTCGCCTCGATCAGGCGGTGTTCCTTGATCTCGACGCCATCGTCGCGCATCTCGCGCAGTTCGCGAATGATCGTCTCCGCCTCTTCTTTGGCCAGTTGGACAGCGATCCGCGCTTCTTCTTCGGCGCGTTCCATCAGCTTGTTTTTCTCTTCGGCAAAACGGGCGCGCTCTTCATCGAGCTGGCGACGCAGTTCTTCCGCTTCGCGGCGCAAGGAGGCGGCTGCAGTTCTGTCCGCTTCTGCCGATTTGCGGTTGCGTTCAAGGGAAGCAATCATGCTTTCCACCTGGTTGTCTTCCTCGCTAATCGAGCCGCGAGCGACTTCGATGATCGCTTCCGGCAGCCCCAATCGTCTGGCAATGGCAAAAGCGTTGGACCGCCCTGGCACGCCGACGAGCAAACGGTAAGTCGGGCGCAAAGTTTGCACATCGAACTCCACGCTGGCGTTGATCACTTCCGGTCTGTCGTACGCATACGCCTTCAGCTCGCTGTAGTGGGTCGTTGCCACCATCCGCGCGCCGGAGTCAATCACATGGTCGATAATCGACATGGCGAGCGCAGCCCCTTCTGTCGGGTCTGTACCCGCTCCCAGCTCATCGAACAGCACCAGACTTTTCTCATCCATTTTTTCCAGAATGGAGATGATATTGGTCATATGGCTGGAAAAGGTGGAAAGGCTCTGCTCGATGGACTGCTCATCCCCGATATCGGCAAAGACGGAGGAGAACACCGTCATTTCGCTCTCTTCCTCTGCCGGGATATGCAGCCCCGACATCGCCATCAGCGACAACAGCCCGATCGTTTTCAACGAAACGGTTTTACCGCCCGTGTTCGGACCAGTCACGACAATCGCCTGATACTCTCCACCCAGCTCGACGTCGACAGGAACGACGACTTCTCGCGGGATCAGCGGATGCCGCGCTTTTCTCATCTGCAAATAACCGCGGTCGTTCAGTTTGGGACAGACTGCCTTCATGCTCCAGGCGAGCTGTGCCTTGGCAAACAGGAAGTCAAGCTCAGTCAGCGCATCGACATTTTCGCTCAGAGCTTCCACCGCAAAGGAAACTTGCTCGGTCAAAATGTACAAAATGCGCTCAACCTCGCGCTCTTCACGCAAGCGCAGTTCGCGCAGCTTGTTGTTCATCGACACGATTACTTCCGGCTCGATGAACAAAGTGGCACCAGACGCGGACTGGTCGTGGACAATCCCGCCAAAGACGTGGCGGTATTCCTGCTTCACCGGAATGACGAAGCGATCGCCGCGGATGGTTACGATGTTTTCCATCAACATTTTTTGATACGAGGAGGAGCGCGTCATCTGATCCAGCTTCTCACGGATGCGCGATTCCACCTGCCTGATTTCTTGGCGAACCTGACGCAGCTCGACGCTGGCACTGTCCAGCACATCGCCGTTTTCATCGATGCAGCGGCGAATTTCCATTTCCAGCTCGCGCAAGCCCTCGATGCGCTCTGCCTGTAGCTGAAGCAGCGGCAAGTCATGGTCCTGGCACATATCCAGCAAGAAATTTTTCAAGCGACGGCCAGCCATGATCGTGCTGGCAATGTCCAAAAGCTCCAGCGGGGCCAGCATCGCATTCAGCCTGGCTCGTTGGACGGAGCTTCTGATGTCGCGAATGCCTCCCAATGGGGCGCTGCCTTTCAAGCGGAGTACCGTAGCAGCTTCCTGCGTTCCTTGCTGGGCGATTTTGACCTCGTCCAGTTGAACGAACGGCGTCAGCTCTGCTGCTTTTTCTTTTCCATATGTGCAAGATGCCTTGTCAACTAACAGGGCGATAATTTTATCGTATTCCAAAGTTTTTAAGACCCGTTGTTCCACTGTATCCTCCTTATTTCATCAGCGGCGACCGTCGGACTGCGCGGATGAGTACCACGGTCTGAACCTTCAATCACTACGATTTCCTCATTATATCACGCCAGCGGTTTGAAGGATAATTTTACACGCCTCCTGCTTGGCATAGTTCCGCCTGGAAAGAGCCAGAATGAAAAAGAACCAATCCAAAAGGAGGAGTATCCATGACGATCATGCGCCATCTCGTCCGCTTTGTCGTCGCTGCCGTCGTCCTGATGTTCGTCGGATTTCTGGTTCCCGGATTTTCCGTTAGCAGCTTCTGGACAGCATTTCTTGCCGCTGTTGTAATTGCCCTGTTGGGCTGGGTTGTGGAAGCCATGTTCGGAGACCGCATTTCCCCGTACAACCGCGGAATCATCGGCTTTCTAGTCAGTGCAGTCGTGATCTATCTGACTCAGTTCATCGTTTCCGGTTTCCATGTCACGGTCATCGGAGCGCTTTTGGCTTCTCTTGTGATCGGGATCATCGACCTGTTCATTCCGATCAAGACTCACATGGACATGCGCAATGGCGATGCCGGAAACCGCCAGGAAACGTAAGAGAGCTTTTCGTGAAAAGAGCCAACCCGTTATACGCGGGCTGGCTCTTTTTCAGCTTGTTCCGTCATCTATGGCACTTGCGGCAGACTGGCGATGAATCATACCAGCCAGGTAGCCCGCGCCGAAACCGTTGTCGATATTGACGACCGCTACGCCGTTGGCACAGGAGTTGAGCATGGTCAAAAGCGCCGAGACACCGCCAAAGCTGGCCCCGTATCCGACGCTGGTGGGCACGGCGATGACCGGCTTGTCGACGAGTCCAGCCACTACGCTGGCGAGCGCTCCCTCCATCCCTGCGACACAGACGATGACGCTTGCCGACCTGATTTCCTCCAGACGCTGGAACAAGCGATGGATGCCCGCGACGCCGACATCGACGATAACCCGGGCTTCGCTGCCAAAGCAGCGCGCGGTCCAGGCCGCTTCCTGCGCCACCTGCCAGTCCGACGTTCCGGCTGCCACGACGGCAACGTAGCCGTCCCGTTGCGGCACCAGCGGCTCGTGTGTGGACAACAGCAAGCGCGCTTCTGCGATGTACTGGACATCCGGCCAACTCTCCCGAACTGCGCGTGCCTGCTGCTCACTCACCCGGGTAACCAAAACAAGCTTTTGATGCTCGCGCAGCTTTTCCATGATTCCGAGCAGCTGGCTTGCGCTTTTCCCCTCCCCGTAGACGACTTCCGGGAAGCCTGTTCGCTCCGAGCGAGCCAGATCGAGCGTCGCATAGTCCAGGCGGCTGATGCCGCGAAGCTGCTCTTCGCCTTGCTCCACGCTGAACTTTCCAGCGGCTACCTTTTGCAAAATGTTTTTGAGATCATCCATGCTTGGCCTTCACTTCCGTTTCCAGTACAGCGTTCATGCTCCCGGTCTGATATCCGAACAAATCGAGGGTGACGTACGAAAAGCCGATTTCCTGCAACGCTTTGTGGATGTCGGCATGGTGGGCAAGCAGCCGCTCAAACTCTTGCGGACTGACTTCGATTCGCGCAATCGTGTCGTGGTGCCGGACTCTGACCTGGTGAAAGCCGAGGCTGAGCAAAAACCCTTCCGCCCGATCCACCTGGTCGATTTTTTCCAGCGTAATCGAGGAGCCGTAGGGAATCCTGGAAGAGAGACAGGCAAAAGACGGCTTGTTCCACGTAGACAGTCCCATTTCTTTGGAGAGCGCGCGGATGTCTTCCTTATAAAATCCGGCTTCCTGAAGCGGGCTGCGCACCCCTCGCTGGGCTGCGGCTATACGGCCCGGGCGGTAATCGCCGCGATCGTCCATGTTCGCTCCGTCGCAAATGACGGCTTTCCACTCGTTTGCCTCCGCCAGCTTGCCGAGGTGCTCGTACAGGCCGTCTTTGCAATAAAAACAACGATTGGGCGGATTGGACACAAAATTCGGATTTTCCATTTCGCGAATTTCCGTCGTGACAAACCGTGCGCCAAGCTTGGCGGCCAGAAACTTCGCCGCTTCAAACTCGCGCGTGGGAAACGTCTCCGAAGCCGCCGTCACGGCAATCGCCTGCTCGCCTAGCTCCTCAATCGCTCTCGCCAACAGAAAAGTGCTGTCCACTCCCCCGGAAAACGCCACCAGAACCGTTCCCATCTCGCGCAGGACAGCTCCCAGCCTGTCGTTCTTTTCCGCCAGCGTCCACCCTTCGCTGCCTGTTGCCATACGTTTATCCATCTCCACAAGCTGCCCCTCCTTTGTGTCCAAGCTTTTGCCGCACAATGCGAAAAGAGAGGCCGCAGCCCCTCTTTCCCTTAATCTATCGGCTTTTCATTTGCATCTTCCTGAAGGATCTTCAGCAGTTCTTCGTACTCTTGACGCAAGCGGAAGTATTCATCCGCGATGTTCACCGCAGAGAGTACGGCAATTTTAGCCGTGTCCAATCGATGGTTGCCGTTCGCGATTTCGTTCATCTTGTCATCAACGAAACCGGCCACCATGCGTATGTGATTGACACTTGCCTTGCCACTGAGCCGGTATTGTTGGCCGAAGATATCCACCGTCAAACGATTTTTCCCATCACCTTGCACGAGGGGTTCCTCCCTACTGCGACCTTTGCTCTACTGTATCCTTTTTAGGTTACTGAAAATGTCAGAGTTCGTCAAGCCATGTTACATGCGCAGTTCGGCACCCGTCTTGTTTTTCAGCGCTTCGACAACAGCCGTTGTCACTTGCTGAATCTCTTCATCTTGCAGCGTGCGTTCCGCGTTACGGAACACGAGGGCAAACGCCATGCTCTTCTTGTCCTGCGCAATCCGCTCGCCAGTGTACACGTCAAACAGTGTCAATGATTCCAGCAGATCGCCCGCCGCTTCGCGAATCGTCGCTTCCAGCGCTCCTGCTGGCACACTGCGATCGACAACCAGCGCCAGATCGCGCGTCACAGCCGGGAACTTCGGCAGTTGGCTGTAGTGGCCCGCATCTGCTGCTGCCTCAATCAGCTCGGCTACATCGAACTGGAACACGTATGTCTCAGACAAGTCGTACGCTTTTTCCGTACCTGGATGCACTTGCCCCAGATAGCCGAGGCGCTTGTCATTGACCCATACTTCCGCTGTGCGGCCCGGGTGCATGCCAGCAATGTCCGCCGCTGCCTTGTACTCGGCTGTGCGGATTCCCAGACGAGCCAGGAGCGAATCGACGATCCCTTTGACCTGATAAAAGTCTACAGGCTGTTTCGCGCCCATCCAGTTTTGCGACAGCAACTGCCCTGTCAGCGCACCTGCCACATACAGGCGCTCCTCTGGAAGCTGCGTCAGCTCTTCTTCCGCAGACAAGAACACGCGGCCAAGTTCAAAGATGGCGACGTCGTGATTTTGGCGATTTTTATTGTACGCCACTGTCTCCAAAAGGCTTGGAACGAGGCTTGTGCGTAGCGTGCTGTGCTCCTCGCTCATCGGCATCAGCAAGGATACCGGATTGACTTTATGCTGGTGGAGTCCTGCTACTGCCTCTACGCGATCCGGGTGCACGAGCGCATAAGAGATCGCTTCGTTCAATCCGGTTCCGATCAGGTGGTGGCGGATCGTCCGGCGCAGTTTTTGCTCATTGGTCAGCTGGCCTTGCGTAGTCGTGCCAGTCGGCAAGCTGGTCGGGATGTTGTCGTAGCCGTACAGGCGAGCCACTTCTTCCACCAAATCCTCAGGTAGCGTAATGTCGCCACGGCGGGTTGGGACTGTTACCGTCCAGTTGTCTTCTGCCACGGCAAACGGGAATTGCAGACGCTCGAAAATCGGGGAGACGTCTGCGGCCGACAAGCTCGTTCCGAGATGCTGGTTGATTTTGGCGAGAGTCACCGAAACAACCGCTGGTTTCGCTTCGCTCACGACAGCGGAACGGATGCCTTTGGATACGGTTGCGCCAGACAGTTGCTGGATCAGGGCAGCAGCTCGCTCCCCGGCTTCCTGCACGCGCGCCTGGTCGACTCCTTTTTCCCAACGGACGCAGCCTTCTGTGCGCATGCCCAGCGTACGAGCGGTGCGGCGTACAGTCTGCGGCGTGAACCAAGCGGCTTCGAGGATGATTTCACTCGTTTCATTCGTGATCTCGGAGTTGGCTCCGCCCATCACCCCTGCGATCGCCAAGCCTTTTGCCGGGTCGGTGATCAGCAAAGTTTGCGCATCCAGCTCGCGCTCTTGATCATCGAGCGTAACCAGCTTCTCCCCTTCTTCCGCCAGGCGAACGACAATCGTACGATCCTGGACTTGTGTCGCATCAAACGCATGCAGCGGCTGTCCGTATTCGAGCAAAACGTAGTTGGTTACGTCCACGACGTTGTTGATCGGACGAACGCCCGCTGCCATCAGGCGGTTTTTCATCCATTGCGGAGAAGTGGCGATCTTCGCGTTGGTGAAGTGGCGGCCATGGTACTGATAGCATTCGTTTTCGGCTGCGATCGACACTTGCAGCGGGTTGTCTCCGCCATTTTCCGTCAGCTCGATCTGCGGCAGTACCACTTCTTTGCCCAAAATAGCGGCTACTTCGTAAGCAACACCGAGCATGCTCAGGCAGTCGGAGCGGTTTGGCGTCAAGCCAAGCTCCAGCACGTAGTCGTCCAGACCGAGGTAAGAGATCGCATCCATGCCGATTTCCGCATCCTCAGGCAGCACCATGATGCCTTCTTGCTGATCTTTTGCCAGCAGCTTGTCGTTTAGGCCCAGCTCTTTTGCCGAGCAGATCATGCCTTGCGATTCCACGCCGCGCAGCTTGGAGCGCTTGATGTTCAGACCGCCAGGCAATTTCGCGCCAATCAGGGCCACGAGCACCTTTTGTCCTTTGTCTACGTTTGGAGCGCCGCAGACGATTTGCAAATCTTCTCCTTGCCCTGCATCGACGACGCATACGTTCAGGCGGTCAGCGTCAGGGTGCTTGCTGCGTTCTTTTACATAGCCGATGACGACACCAGAAACACCCGCGTTGCGGGATTCTACCGCATCTACTTCAATCCCGCTGCGAGTCAGCTTTTCAGCCAGCTCGTGGGGCGTCATTCCACTCAGATCGACGTACTCGGATAACCATTGGTATGATACCTTCATCTTTGCCTCTCCTCTCTAGCCTCGGTTGAACTGACGCAAGAAACGCACGTCGTTGGTATAGAAATGGCGGATGTCCTCCACCCCGTATTTGAGCATAGCGATTCGCTCTACACCCATTCCAAACGCAAATCCGCTGACTTCCTCCGGATTGTACCCTGCCATTTCCAGCACGCGCGGATGCACCATGCCAGAACCCAAAATCTCGATCCAGCCTGTCTGTTTGCACACCCGGCAACCGTGGCCGCCGCAGTTGAAGCATTGCAAGTCTACCTCTGCGCTCGGCTCCGTGAACGGGAAGAAGCTTGGGCGCAGACGAATTTGCTGATCGGCGCCGAACATTTGGCGGGCAAAGGTCAAAAGGATTCCTTTCAGGTCGCTCATTCCGATGCCTTTGTCGACAACCAGTCCCTCGATTTGCGTGAATTGGTGGGAATGGGTCGCGTCGTCGTCATCGCGGCGATACACTTTTCCGGGACAGATGATTTTTACCGGAGTCTTGCCTTCTTTTTTCAGCATCGTGCGCGCCTGCACCGGAGAAGTATGGGTGCGCATCAAAATCTCGTCGGTCACGTAAAACGTATCCTGCATGTCGCGGGCCGGATGACCTTTCGGCAGGTTGAGCATCTCGAAGTTGAAATGATCCAGCTCGACCTCAGGACCCTCAGCTACTTCAAAGCCCAGTCCGACGAAAATGTCTTCGATCTCCTCGATGATGCGGGAGAGCGGGTGCATCGTTCCGGCAGGCACCGGACGTCCTGGCAAAGTCACGTCGACCGTCTGCGAGGACAGCTTCGCATTCAGTGCCGCCTCTTCAATCGCTTGCTGCTTGCCGGAAAAAGCAGCCTCCAGCGCTTCTCTCACTTCATTCACGAGTTGCCCTACTACCGGACGCTCTTCAGGAGACAGGCTGCCCATGCCGCGCAGAAGCTCTGTCAGCTCGCCCTTTTTCCCCAGGTATTTGACGCGCAAATCCTGAAGTTGTGCAGCTTCCGTCACCTGGCTGATTTGCCCCAGTGCGGACTCCTTCATTTCTTGCAACCGAGTTTGCACTTCGAATCGCTCCTTTTTTCTGTTGATAAAAAAAGAAAAACCCGCCCCAAAAAGGGACGAGTTACTTTTTTCTCGCGGTACCACCCTTGTTAGACAGATTGCTCGCTTGTGACAAAACCGTGACATTATCACTAACTGCGAGCAAGACTTCTGCCTCACTTCAGTTCATTGCTAACGGGAATGACCCGGCTGCTCCTACTGCGCCAATGCGGTTCAGAGTGCGGCTACGGAGTGAATTCGGCAGCTATCGTGCTAAAGATGCTCGCAGTCTGTGGCATCTTCTCCCTGAAAAACAGATAGGACCTGCGTACTAGTCTCCGTCATCGCTTTGCGTTATAATCAAGATGTAGGAAAATTATAGCGCAACAAGAGCGAACTTTCAATTCTACAAATGTTACATACTCACTTGCTTGCCCTAGATCGATTTTCGCGAATCTGAAAGGGGACTTTTGACATGATCGATAAGGTTTCGGCCCTCTATGATAAAACCAATGTCTGTCGGCACTGCGAAGCAGCCTTCTCCACCAAGCGAGTCAGAAGCGGAACTCTTACCATGATTCACCGAGACAGCGACTTCTATACCACTTTCAAGGAGCAGTCCTTGAATCCGATATTGTACACCGTAAATGTATGCCCGACATGCGGCTTTGCTTTTACCGACCAGTTCACAACCAAGCTTGCTCCATGGCAAAAGCAGGCGGTCGCTGAGCATATCTCTTCGAAGTGGCAAACAAAAGACTTCGGCTCGATTCGCAAGGTGCCGGAAGCGATTGTCAGCTACAAGCTGGCGATTTACGCCGCTGAGTTGACAGACCAGCCGCACTCGGTGAAAGCCGGCCTGTACTTGCGGCTTGCCTGGCTGTACCGTTACCAGAACAACCTCCCGGAAGAACTGCGCTTCATCGCGATGGCAGTAGACGAGTACGAAGAGTCGTACATTCACTCCGACTATACGCGCGGCGACAAGGACATGTCTGAAGTGCGCCTTCTGTACCTCATCGGCGAGCTGTACCGCCGCCTGGAAAAATTCGATCTCGCCATCAAGTATTTCGGCAAGGCACTCGCTTTCCGCAATCACACGATCGAAAGCGGCATCATTCGCATGGCGCAAGATCAATGGCAGCTGGCGCGCGAGGAATTTAAAGAGAAAAAAAGCGAGCAAAAAATCGGCTGACATGCAGCATGCAGGTATTTCAACTTTGTTGGAATGCCTTTTTTATTGGCTACGTGAGTGAAAAAGGGCAAAAGGGCGCGGCACCCCCTGGTTCTCTCCCGCCCTTGCTTAGTCGATGGTGAGGACGATCTTCCCGCGTCCGCGTCTCGTTTCGATGGCCCGATGCGCATCGCCGGCCTGCTCCAGCGGGAAAGTGTGCCGGGTCGACGAGCCTGCCGCCATTGCAAGCCTTGTCCGGGCCGGACTTGGCGTCGCGTTGGTAGGCAACTGCGGAGGCCCGAACTCCCCGCTGAACTTGCTGCGCATTGAGTTCCCCGTTTGCCAGCGCAATTTCCAGATTGTTGGGCACGAAAAGCGCTACCTCTCCCTCGCTGCCCGCAAATTTCGCGACTTTCTCATCAGGTACTTTGCCGAATCGGCTGAAGCTGGTTGAACTCACGGTCAAAAACAACAGGGACACTGGAGCAATGCCCAGTATCCCTGTTTTGGTTACGTGTCACCGTCTTCTGTTGCGCTGTGCCTCATACACAAAAATTCCCGCCGCAACCGCGGCATTCAGCGACTCTGCTTTGCCGTACAGCGGAATGTGCACGAATTGGTCTGCGCACGCCAGCATTTCTTTGGAAACGCCTCTGCCCTCGTTGCCGATGACGAGCGCGATTTTGCCGGAATACTCCGCCTGATCGTACGCTACGCTGTCCTGTGCCAAAGAAGAGACGAGGACACGGCCGCCCTGGCGCTTCCACTCTTCTGCCGCTTGGCCCAGTTCCCGCATGAACAGCGGGAGGCGGAACATCGCTCCCATCGTGGCGCGCACGACTTTGCCGTTGTAGATGTCGACGCTGCCTTTGCCGAGCACGACCCCGTCGACTCCAGCCGCTTCTGCCGTCCGCAAAATCGTGCCCAGATTGCCCGGGTCCTGGATTTCGTCGAGGAACAACAGCAGCGTGTCGTCCTGGTCGGACAGCTTGTTCACCCATTCGTCCCATTCGTTCGCCGTCTTGTTTACTTCAGCCACAATTCCTTGCGGCGACTTCGTTTCCGACAGCTTGGCCAAAACAGCAGCAGAAGCTGCGATCACCTGCGTATCCTGGGGATGATTCGCGAGTGCCCGCTGGCAGGCCGGATCGAGATTCCGCTCCTGATCGTACAGGACTGTCACGACGTGCGCTCCGCTTTTCAGCGCCTCTTCTACCAGATGGGCGCCTTCGACGAGAAAACGCCCCTGCTCCTCCCGGCCTTTTTTATCGAGCAACTGGTGAAGTCTTTTCACCAGCGGGTTTTGAACAGAAGTGATGATTTCATATGCCATGGTTACGCCCGCTCCTCAAATGCTTTCAAATCTTTGTTGTTTCCGATCACGACAAGCACGTCTCCGTACTGAATGACTTCATCCGGGCTTGGTGCGATATTGAATTTGTCTCCGCTCTTGATCGCGATGACGTTGACCTCGTATTTTCGGCGGATATCGAGCTGTCTCAAGTTCTGGCCTACCAGTTTGGACGATACCACGACCTCTGCCACGCTGTAGTCTTCTGCCAGTTCGATAAAATCGAGGACGTTGGCGGAGATGAGGTTATGCGCTACCCGCACGCCCATGTCCCGCTCGGGGAATACGACCCGGTCGGCTCCCACCTTGTACAACACTTGTCCGTGTCGCTCATTTTGCGCCTTGGCGACGATCTTTTTCACGCCCAGTTCCTTGAGTGTCAGGACTGTCAAAATGCTCGCCTGAATATCCACCCCGATCGCCACGACAACCACGTCGAAGTTGCGAATGCCGATTTCTTTCAAAGCCCGTTCATCTGTCGAGTCAGCCGCAACCGCGTGGGTGACGTACTGAATATTTTCATTGATGCGTTCTTCGTTTTCGTCGATTCCCATCACTTCGTAATCCATTTCGTACAACGTTCTGGCCACGCTGGAACCAAACCGTCCCATCCCGATAATGGCAAATTGTTTTGACATGCTGATCTTCTCCTTCGATCCATATCCAATATGAAGCATTATAGCATTAGCAAACCGTGCTTTGCACAAGAGAGCGCCAAAGTTGCATTACTTTTTCCAGCCTTATGATTCGGCACTTTCTGATAGTACAATGAAATCCCTCGCCACAAAAGGGGGTATGGGCAATCCCGCGAAGACAAATACTAACCCATGTATTCATTTACACAAGAGAGGTGCTAGATAAGGTTATGAACATTGCCTCGCTCAATTTGCGTCAAGCGATCATGTACAAAATGCAAGGCTCCGATTCAGGAGCGGTACAAGAAACGATCACCGATGCGATCACAAGCGGCCAGGAAAAAACATTGCCTGGTCTCGGCGTCCTGTTTGAAGTGCTGTGGCAAAACAGCGACTCCTCCGCCCGCCAGGAGATGGTGGAGACGATCGCATCCCACTTGCCCGCTCAGGCAGAAAAGCCGATTTAATCCAAAAGACATCAGGCAAAAGGGAGAGACGACTTTACGTCCCTCCCTTTTTGTCGTCTGCCACAGCATGAGCACCTCTCGCCCGAAACAACTGGATGACCGCCAACAGAGTCGGAAAGAGCACGGTTGGCAAATAGCTGAAATACGTCAACTTCTGGGCATAGGCGAAAAACTCGACGATGTTTTGTGGTCCCAGCGAGACATAAAAAAGCGGGATGATGAAAACAGGGGCAGCGATGCGCTGGAATCGGATTCCCTTCTTCAGCCACAAGCGCGTCGCGTAAATCATCGTATAGTACATGTTGCCAAACGTCGTGAAGACAGAAGCCATCCAGATCGTGAGAAAAGCGGACTCCATCCGCTCCAGAAACCAGCCTGTCCGCTGCGCTGTCTTGACCATCTCCAATGTCGGCCAGATGAGGTGTTGCAGTTCTTCGTAGCCAAACACGACAATGCCCGCTGCCACTGTCAGCACGTACGACACGACTGTGAAGCTCAACCCGCCCCATGTAGCAAGCGCAATTCTCGCCCCCGGCATAGCCAATCCGAAGTAGATCATCATCAGCTCAAATCCCGTGTACATCGTAAACGTCCCGATGGCGGTTTCGGCAGTCCCTTTCCACGAGTCGATGTGCAACGGAAGCAGGTTGTACCAGCTCGCGCTATTGATCGTCACATACGGAATGATCAGGATCGGAACAAACATGATCGGAAACAACAGCTCGTTCACACGGACCAGCACCTCGAACTCGTGCATGCACAAATAGAGAACAATCATGAACAAGGTCAGCACGATTACTTCCAGCGGTGTATCCAAAAGCACGGTCGTCACGATCACTTCGCCAAACCCGCGCGCCACCATGCCCGTATTCAAAAACTGAAACAGGAGGTAGGCGAGAATCCAGGGGAAATGGAGAATTTTCCCCCATGTCTGGTGACGTTTGCCGCCAAATATAAGTGGAGCGTATTCGACAAAAGTCAAACCCGGGTACTGTTTGCTCAAGTAAATGATGGACATGAGCGGAATGACCGCAATCAATCCGCCGATCAGCGGCCCCAGCCACCCCATCTCCTGCATCTGGGTCGTTGCTGTCCGCGGCAAGGTAAGGATGCCTACTCCGATCATCGAGCTGATCAGGATTGCGATTAGTTGCCATGTACTGATGCTGCCCCGTTGATTTTCCATCTTCATCGGCTCCTATTGCATTTCCATCCCTAAGCGGCGAACTTTGATCGTATAATCTACGCCAATTGGAAAATTTTTAAAATCCTTATGCCAATCGTGCTTCTCCCAGTAATCGCGGTAATGGTGTGCCCGAAGAGCAAGGCCGAGCTTCAAAATGTCACTGTTGTCTTCTTTTTGCAACTGATAGAACAGCTTTTTCGCCCGCTCCTCCATTTCTTTTTTGATCAGCCGCTGCATGTCCTGGATAAACTTTTCCGGCGACACTTTCGTATTCGCGGTCACTTCCACGATATCGCCCTGCAGCTCACAGTAAAACATCGCCGCAAACGCTTCGTTGTTTTTGTTTCCTCCCTTGCTTTTCTCCGTAAGCTCCAGCCTGGTTTTGACAAAATGGGGGCGAAAGGTGACATAGCCGTTGTCTGTATTGGGCAACGGGATGACGACATCGCCTCCCCGGTCTTCGTTGCGCAGTTGCAAAAGCGACCACGATTGAACATCGTTCAGCGTGCCTACCATCTTGTGCTCGCGAAAGACGGCCACACCTCGCCAGCGCACTTCGGTTGCGCTTGCCTGCACGTAGTTTAGGAACGGCTGCATCGATTTGTTGGACGTTTGGTTGAAATAGTCTCCCAAAGTCTGATCCGGGATCGCGCCCATCTTCACTCCGTTCTCAATCAGATCCATGAGAAACACGACAGGGATTTGCGCCAGTTGCGGCTTGATTTTGAGCAAGGTGGCGGCTTCTCCTTTGACGACGATGGGCCACATCAGGCGGCGGATTTGCGGTTCGCGGCGGAAGCTGTCCATGATGTCGCTGATTCCTTTTTTCGCCACTTCTTCACTGACAGCGAGCACGCGGGTATGGCCCAAAAACAGCTTTTGGTTCAGCCGCAATTGCAGGTTGTTGTTGGCATCGAGAATCGTCCGCCCGGTCACGCTCATGATTTTTACCGCATCGGCATTCCCGCCGCCTCCCTGTCCGCTGCTTCCCGCGATTTTGATCGGAATCGGAATTTGCACAGTCAATCTGTACAAATCTTTTTGTCCTTCTGCCATATCGATCGCGATCGCGAGGACGGAGGTTCGCTCCTCCAGCTCTCTTCTGTCCCAGCATCCTGTCAAAAGAGAGGCGCACAAACAAACAATTGCCATTCGGAGCCACCCTTTAGCCATCTGCATTCCTCTCCTTTTGTTTTCGTCCCACACCTCGGAAGAAAAGCATAGTCAAGTAGAGGGCCGGTATTCCCAGATTGAGGATGAGGCTGTATATGCCCAAGTAGGAGCTGGCCCGAAACATTTCGACGATGTTTTGCGGCCACAGCGCGATATAGTAGAGCGGAATGAACATGATAGCCGAGATCAATCGCTGAAAGCCCAACCCTCTGTTGAACAGCTGCCGCAATCCGTATACGACGGCGTAGTAAGCGTTCGCCACTGTCGTAAACACAGCGGTAACCCACACAGCGAGAAAAGCCGATTCCAGACGTTCCAGGATCAATCCGGGCACTTGCGTCGTTTTCACCAGCTCCAGAGTCGGCCAGGCCACGCGCTGCAGCTCCTCGTAGCCGAATACGACAATGCCAGCCACGACAATCAAGGTGTAGACGAACATGCCCATCGCGATCCCGTAAAAGCCTGCCCTTACCTTGCTTTGATTTTCATGCGCGTAAGCAAAAAAGATGAGCATGATCTCATAGCCGGAAAAAGAATAAATCGCCTCGTAAGCCCCCTTGATCAAGGAGGAGCCACTGGCTCGAAAAAGCGGCAGCAGATTGTTCCACTCCGCTTTTTGAAAGGAAGCAAACGCGATGAACAAAAGC
Source organism: Brevibacillus sp. HD3.3A (assembly GCF_013284375.2). Classification (NCBI taxonomy): domain Bacteria; kingdom Bacillati; phylum Bacillota; class Bacilli; order Caryophanales; family Paenibacillaceae; genus Brevibacillus; species Brevibacillus sp. HD3.3A. The sequence continues at coordinate 1,698,268 of NZ_CP085874.1, read as the reverse complement.
GGAAACAAAATCATCGGCAGCAACAGCTCGTTGATGCGCGCGACAACCTCCAGATCGTGCAAGGAAAGAATGAATGCCAGCAAAAACATGGTAATGATAATCACTTCGAGCGGCGTATCCAGCAAAACCGATGTCACTACCACCTCGCCAAAAATTCGCGAGACGATTGCCGTCGACAAGTACATGAACCCGAGATAAAGGATGATCCAGGGGAGACTGAGCCATTTTCCCATGCGCGAGTTTTTTTTCGCTCCCCAGACAATCGTGCTGTATTCGATGAAGGTCATCCCCGGAAAATGCTGGCTGAGCTTGGCGATCATCCAGACGGAGACAAAAGCGACGATCGAACCGAACAGGGGTGACATCCATCCCGCCTCATACAAGATGGCCGAGGTGGTGCGCGGCAAGGTCAAAACCCCTACCCCAATCAGCGTGCTGGTAATCAAGGACGTCTGCTGCCACAAGGAAAACGTTTGTTGTTGGCTGCTCACGTCCTGCCTGCTCACGGTTTTTCATCCTCTCTCATTCGGATTTCATCGTGTACATGAAACATGGTGGGGCGGGTTCGCAGCAAATGGTGCGGCGCCCGGATGAACAAATCTTTCATCCCCCTCAAATTCAGCGGACTGAGCGGCGACATGTACGGCACGCCGAACGATTTGAGCGAGGACAAATGAATCAAAATGACGATCAAAAACAGCATGATCCCGTACAAGCCGAACATTCCCGCGAGAAGCATGACCGGAAAGCGCAGCATCCGGATGGCAATCGCCGCGCTGTAGCTGGGAGACGCAAATGATCCGATCGTCGTCACCGCGACAATGATGACCATGACCGGACTGACCAGCCCGGCAGACACCGCCGCCTCCCCTACTACCAGCGCTCCGACGATCCCGATTGTCGGTCCGATCGGCCCCGGCAGCCGGACGCTCGCCTCCCGCAAAATCTCGATGGCCAGCTCCATAAACAACGCCTCTACCAGCGAAGGAAACGGAACCGTCGACCTGCCCGCTGCCATCGCAATCACGAGCCGGGACGGGATCATTTCCGGATGAAAGGCGCTGAAGGCAATGTACAGGGACGGCAGGAGCAAGGCGATCGAAATACTGATGATGCGAATAAACCGCAGCAGTGTCGCAATGTAAAATCGTTCATAGTAATCCTCCGGGCTTTGATAAAACTGGGAGAACACAGCCGGAGCAATCAAGGCAAAAGGCGTCCCGTCGACCAGGATGCCTACTTTTCCTTCCAGCAGGTTAGCCACGACCTTGTCCGGCCTCTCGGTATTTTGAATCTGGGGAAAAGGCGACCACCTGCGATCCTGGATCAACTGCTCGATGTAGCCGCTCTCCAGGATGGAATCGACATTGATTTTTTCCATGCGCGCCAGCACTTCTTGCACCATCGGCGGATGGGCGATCCCCTCGATGTACATCACATAAATATCGGTCTGCGTCCGTTGCCCGATGACCATGTGGCGCACCCGCAGGTTCGGGTCCTTCAGGCGAAACCGGATCAGCGCGGAGTTGACACAGAGCGTCTCGCAAAAGCCATCCCGCGGCCCGCGCACGACAGACTCTGTCTGCGGCTCGTCCACGCTTCGTCTGTCCCAGCCGCGCGTGTTGTTCAAGTACGCTTTGCTTTCGCCATTTCGCATGAGCACGGCTGTTCCCGACAAAACATTGCGGATGACCTGTCTCAGCCCGTCGGTGGACTCCAGCTCGTTTGACGCGGGCAGATCGACGGGAATTTGCGGGTTGGTCATATACGTGATGATAAATTCGCTAATAATGTTGCGATCGACCATCCCGTCCAGAAACACGATCGCGCAATCGGTATCCCGCTTGTCCCGGAAACGCCGGATGACCAGATCATCGCAATCGCCCAAGCCTTTCTCGATCATCATGATATTTTCATCAATCACCAATGAAAGCTCTATATCCGAAATATTTTCCATACTTCTGTCCGTATGATGATGTAGCGCCTTCTCCTGAAGGGTGTCCTTCCGCTTTTGCCACGCTTTCCAAAACTGGCTCAACGCCTTCCCCTCCTAGATTGTGGGCATGCGATATCGAGTACGGATAGTGTGCCCAAGAAAGGAAATGAAAACCCATTTTTTAAGGAAACAAGAAAAAAGGTACAGCGCCCTCGGTTTTGTGAGTGGCTGTACCTGTTCTGTATCAACGGGGCTTTTTCAGTAGTCTCCTAAAGTCAAAACCCTCTCTTTTTTGAGCCATCCGTTGCGGCTACTTTTTCGGCAATCCGTTGACCGGGTTGCCCAGAAGCGGGGTGGACAGCACGTAGATGCCGTGGTTGGAGAAAGCCCACACGAGGTTGCGATCCCACTCGACGAAAATGCTGTGCACCGGATTGGAGTGCTCGCTCTGCTCGAAGCCGCTGCCGTCGTTGCTCAAGTATTCGCCGGACATTTTTGGCACAAAGTAAGCGCCAATCGTCGGTTTGTTCGGGTCTTTCAGGTCAAAGACTTGCACGCCTGCGTTGTAAAAGGCGTACGGCATGACCGTTTGGCTAGGCGTGCCCGGCTGAATCGCCGCGTAGCCGCTGCGCTTCGGTCCGAAGCTGCCGCGACGCTGGCAGTAGTCTGTGAACGGAGCGTCGCTTGGCGGCGTAGGCCGTGGCAAAGTCATGGCGATTTTCGGTTTCAGCGGGTCGCGAACGTCGATCGCATAAATTTCCTTGTACGGCTCGTGGCAGTCTTCGCCAAGCGGGTAGCCGCTGTAATAGACCATTCCGGTCGTCTCTACTTTGGTCACATCGATATTGTCGCCTTCCGTACCGCTCACACTCATCGGCATGTCGATATGGGATACGGCTTTCATGTTGTTCGGATCGCTGATGTCCACTACCCAGAAGCCGTAGCCGCCCATCGCTGCATAGCCGTACTTGCCGCCCTGTTCAACCGGCTTCGGAATGAACAGCGGCATTCTCGCGCCCATCCAGGTCGTCTTGTTGCCTGCACGCGGGTTTTTGTTGTACTCGGCTTCTTCCCCTTTGCGCTGTCCAGGCACCCACCATGTATCCAGACGTTTTGGCTTGGTCGGATCGGAGACGTCAAAGGCCAATTGTCCTGCGGAGTACAGATAGCTTTTGTACTCGGTATTGGAGAAGCTGTCGTCCGGCGCTCCGGCGATAAACAAATATTTGTCGCCGTTATACACAGGCACATCCAGACCGCCCGAGCCTTGCTGTACGGCATCGCCAGGCTTCGCCTTCGGGTCAAGCGCCGTTTCGGAGAGTAGCTTCCAATCGGTAAACAGCGGGCTGGTTACTTCATAAATCCGGAAGCCGCGCAGCATTTCGCGTTTTTTGATCGCTTCCACTTCTTCGGGATTGGTGTATTTGTTGGACAGTACACCGTAGCGCGGCACTTCGTAAACTTGCACAGCGATCAGCTTGCCGAGTTGTTTGTTGTACTTGATCGTCATCGGTCCAAACTGGTGTTCTACTTTGGTGTCAAAGTTTTTGTACGCGATGCGCTTGGCATTGCGCGGATCAGTAATATCGTACACGTTGTACATCGTCGTTTCGTAGTCGTACAAATAGCGGCGGCCATTCAAGTCAAAAGTGGCTTGCCAGCTGTGGCCCCACCCTGCCACGTACGGGTAAAATCCTTCGACTTTCATGTTTTTGATGTACTGGTTTTGATCCAAATAAGGCAAGCTTCCGTTGAACGGCTGCGGCCCTTCGTTGTCCGGCGAAGCAGCCGGATGCTTGAACTTGCCTGTTTTGACATCGTATCCCCACGTACCAGCCGCAGGCTCCGCCGGTTCGCCAGGGAGCAGCTTGTGCTCTGCTTTTGGATACGGCGGCGGCGCATCAGGCGCATTCACATTCAGCCCGGTACGCGGAGCGGTAAAGCTGTTTGACTGAGCCTCTCCCGCAGCATTTACGGCTGTCAACGGGATGAGCGAGCCTACCGCGAGCGCAGTGGCAAGCCATGCACTGACGACTCGCTTTGTCTGCTTGTTCTTCATCGAATTTCCCCCCTACCTTTTCTCTCAACGTTTTATGAAAGTCTGGATGTTACGATGGGATGTCTTTCTTGTCGCTTGCGCCTTGCTTGCCCATGTTGACGGACGCTTCATAGGCAGCCGGGTTTGCCTTTTTCCAGATGAAGTAGGCGATCGTGATGAGCAGCAAAAGCGGGAAGCCCATAGTCAAGGTGTCCTTAAATTCCGGCTGGAACCAGGTCGAGAGTACGACGCAAGCCAGTAAAACAGCTCCGATAATCGTCAAGTACGGGAAGCCGATCATTCTCACTGGCAGTTTGCGACCGCCCATTTCCTCCCATTTGCGGCGGAAAAACAAGTGGGTGACAAAGACCATGAACCAGGCGAACATGGCACCGAAGCTGGAAAGGGAGATCATCACGACGAACGACTGGTCAGGTGCGACGATGTTGATAATCGAGGCGATGGCAATTCCGATGGTGGACAGCGCCAGCGCTTTGACCGGAACGCCTTTTTTGCTCAGCTCTCCGAGTTTGGCAGGAGCGAAGCCTGCGCGGGACAAGGAAAATACCATGCGGGTAGAAATGTACAGCTGGCTGTTCATCGCAGACAGGGCAGCCGTGAGCACGACGAAGTTCATGATGCCAGCCGCGCCGGGAATATTGATAATTTGAAATACTTTGACAAATGGACTCGCATCACTTCCGGCATTTTGCCAAGGAACGATCATCAGCATCAAAGCGAGCGTCATGATGTAGAACAGGACGAGACGAACGACTGCCGACTTCAACGCCATCGGAACCGCTTTTTCCGGTTCTTTCGCTTCTCCAGCACTGACCGCGATCATTTCAATGCTGAGATAGCTGAACAAGGAGATGAAAATGGCGATCCACATGCCCCACATGCCATTCGGGAAAAAGCCTCCGTTGTTCGTGAAGTTTTGCGGGCCGATCTCCGGGTTCGCGCTACCGCCGAATACGACATAAGCTCCGAATACGATAAACAAAATAATGGCAGCGACTTTAATCATAGAGAACCAGTATTCGACGGTACCGAACAAATTGACACTGGTAGCGTTTACATAAAGCAGAACGGCTGAGAAGATGAGAATCCAGATGATGCCTGGAACGTCAGGGAACCAGTATTTCATGTAGACAGACATCGCAGATACTTCGGTTCCTATCGCGCAGACCAGACTGAACCAGTACGCGTAGCGGACGGAAAAGCCTGCCCACGGACTCACGTAACGCTCCGCATGGGCGCCAAACGAGCCTGTCGTCGGATGAGCTACCGTCATTTCCGCGAGGCAGCCCATCAGCAGCAGTGCGATCACGGCCCCGATCAAATAGCTGACAATTACGCTCGGTCCGGCAAAGCCAATCGCCATCCCGCTTCCCAAAAACAACCCCGTACCGATTGCGCCGCCGATGGCAATCATGGCGAGCTGGCGGGTGGTTAACCCGCGCTGCAGCCCCTTTTCACGTTCCATGATGTCTTGAAATTGATTTTGATTTGCCAAGTGCACTCACTCCTTTAACCAAGCGCTTAGGCGACAACCCCGCGCTTGTTTTCGAATTTTTCGTAGCGCTTTTCTTGCATGATCGCTTTTAACACTTGCACGCTTTCCCAGACTTCGCTGTACGTCGTGTAGAAGGCAACCGGAGCCAAGCGAATGATGTTCGGCGCGCGGAAGTCCGGAATGATCCCGCCCTCTTTCAACGCCTTGCAAATTCGCACCGCTTCTTCGTGTTCCAGGCTGACGTGACCGCCGCGGCGTTCGTCCTCTGTCGGATTCGCTACGGTAAAGCCCATGCCAGCCAGCTCCACTTCCATCAAATCCATCATGTATCTCGTAAGTTTGAGCGACTTTTCGCGGAGCTTCTCGATCGGCACTTCTTGGAACATTTCCAGCGAACCGAGCAGCGGTGCGACGCTTAGCATGTTCGGCGTTCCCAATTGATAGGCGCCCGCCGTCTCGCAGACGTCCAGCGTATGTTCCATATCGAACTGTTTGTCTTTTTTCGAGCTGTACCAGCCTGTCAATCCCGGTACTCTGCCAAAATGCTTGCGGTTGACATACAGGCTTCCTACGCAGCCAGGGCCGCCGTTCAGGTACTTGTAGTTGCACCAGTAAGCGAAATCCACTTCCCACTTGCTGAAGTAGTGCGGGATGGCTCCTACCGAGTGGCAGCCGTCAAAGCCGATCAGGATGCCCCTCTCGTGAGCTGCTTTGGTCAGACGTTCGATATCGAGCAGTTGTCCGCTGCGGTAGAGCACAGTCGGCAAAATGACGAGTGCGACTTCCTCTGTCATCGCGCTGATAATGTCGTCTTCTTCAATGAGACGGCCGTCACGGGAAGCGATGCGAACCAGCTGTTCATCCGGATTCAAGCCGTGCAGTTTGATTTGGCTTTGCAGGGCGTAAATGTCGGTCGGGAAGTCAAGCTCTGTCGCAATGATTTTCGTTCTTTTCCCTTGCGGCTGATAAAAAGTCGCTGCCAACTGATGCAAGTTGACGGTGGTAGAACCAGTCACAATGACTTCATCCGGTTCAGCCCCGACGAGCGACGCACTCATTTCCCCCAATTTTTCTGGCAGGAAAAACCACGGATGCTGTCCTGTCGTCCAACCGTCAATGCCAAGCTCTTTCCAAGAAAGCATGATGTCCTGCAAGCTTTTCTCTGCTCGTTTTGACATAAGTCCCAGCGAATTGCCATCCAGGTACATGGCAGGCAGCAAGTAAAACTCTTCGCGGTATTTTGTCAACTCGTCCTGGGCATCCAGCTGTTGGGCGTAGCTTTGTGTTAGTGGGATAGATGATTGAGACATGAGTGACCTCCTTGATTTTCCGTTACAGGGAACGGGATTGTTCTTTTGTGACTCCCCCCGCGCCCCAGTGGGAAGGGGGAACCTCTGTTACCAGTACACGGACTTGCTCCGGCTTCACCTGCAAGCTATCTGTGATGGCTTGAGTAACGCCCTCAATCATTTGTCTGATCTGTTCTTTGTCTCGGCCTTCCAGGATGGACACCTGTACGATTGGCATGAACATCACCTCTGTCTTTTCAACAAGCTGTAAAGCCGCTGCCTCGGTTGACTATGTTGCCGGTCTACGCCTGGCAGCCGAAGGAGACACTGCCCAAACCGTCGACCGTCACGGTAATGACGTCACCCGGTTCAAAGGCAATCGCTTCTGTGATCGCACCGGACAACACAATCTGGCCTTTTTTCAAACCAAGTCCGCGCTCGCCCAGCTTGTTGACTGCCCAGGCCATTGCCGCTGCCGGCGATCCCAGCACGGCCGCTCCGGAGCCTGTCGTCTGAGTCACGCCATTTTTGCTCATGACCACACCTGTTAACGCGAGATCAAATTCGTGGGGCGATACCCATTTGCTGCCTACCAGAAAAGCGGAAGAAGAGCAATTGTCCGCCACGACATCCGGGAGGGTGAAACGGAAATTTTCATAGCGGCTGTCGATGATTTCGATGGCTGGCGCGACATAGCGCGTGGCGCGCAGCACATCTTCGGCCGTCACGGCTGTTCCCGCCAAATCTTCGCCCATGAGAAACGCGATTTCCGGCTCTGCCTTGGGATGGATGAAGCGTTGGCAGGAAAGCGGCTCCCACTCCAGCGCGAGCATCCCGTCTGTCAGGTAGCCGTAAATAGCTTCGTGCACCCCCATCATTTGCTGCTTGGCCCTGCTGGTCAATCCCAGCTTCAAGCCGATGCAGCGCTCACCATCAGCTTCCATTCGCGCAATCAGCTGCGCTTGAATCTCATAGGCAGTCTCGATGGGCAAGTCAGGGTACTTCGCCGTCAGCTTTTCCACCTCACGCCGTTCCCGTTGTGCCCTAAGTAAATATTCGACCAGCTCGCTTTGCACTTCCTGCGTCACTGTCATCTGTCATCCCCCTGCCTTTTGCAACTTCGCCAGTTCAGCCGCGACATCGATGATCATGTCTTCCTGTCCGCCGACGGCTTTGCGCCTGCCTACTTCCAGCAAAATGTCGCGCGGATCGACGCCAAACCGTTTTCCCGCCCGCTCTGCGTGCAAAAGGAAGCTGGAGTAAACTCCGGCATAGCCCATCACGAGGCTGCCCTTGCGGATTTCCTGGGAGTGCGGCATGATCGGGCCAACGATCTCTTCGGCGACGTCCATCAGTTTGTACAAATCAATCCCGATGTCCATTCCCATGCGATCCAGCACCGCAATCAACACTTCCGTCTGTGCGTTGCCCGCTCCGGCTCCCAGACAGCGGAGACTGCCGTCAATCCGGGTCGCCCCTTCCTCCAGCGCAACCAAAGTGTTGGCGATCGCCACCGACAAGTTGTTATGCGCGTGAAAGCCGATTTCGATGTCCAGCGATTGGCGCAGCGCGCGAATGCGTTCCCGTACCTGATCAGGCAAAAGCGCTCCCGCCGAATCGGTCACGTATACCGCCTCGGCACCGTAGCTCTGCATCAGCTTCGCTTGCTCGACCAGCTTTTCGACCGGGGCAGAGTGGGCCATCATCAAGAAGCCGCACACTTCCATTCCCAGCTCGCGCGCAATGTGAATGTGCTGCGCAGATACATCGGCTTCCGTCACATGGGTCGCTACCCGAACCAGTCCCGCCCCGCGGTTTTGCGCTTCCTTCAGTTCATGTACCGTACCGATGCCCGGTATGAGCAACACCGCGACTTTCGCTTGTTTGCACGAAGCAACTGCCGCTTCAATCAGTTCCATCTCACCGACGAGAGAGCGTCCGTACTGGATCGTCGAACCGCCCAGACCGTCTCCGTGGCTGACTTCGATGTAAGGGACGCCTGCATCGTCCAGCCCTTTGGCGACAGCCTGCACCTGCTCGCGCGTGAACTGATGGGCAACGACGTGGCTGCCGTCGCGCAAGCAAACCTCTGTTATTTTGATTGGTTTATCGCTATTCCGTTCCAAGGCTAACCCCTCTCCCATCCAAAAGATGACGGGCGACCTCTTCTCCCACCCGCACGGCCGCGGCCGTCATGATGTCCAAATTGCCTGCGTAAGGCGGGAAATAATCTCCCGCACCCTCGACCTCCAGGAACACGGTTACGCGATTTTCTTCAAACAGCGGCTCCTGCTTCAATCGGTAGCCAGGAACGTACTGTCTCACTTGCTCGACCATTTCCGCAATCGACTGGCGGATCGCCGCCTGATCCATCTGCTTGACTTCGCAATACACCGTGTCGCGCATCAAAATGGGCGGTTCCGCAGGATTGAGGATGATGAGCGCCTTGCCTTGATCCGCTCCCCCGACTTGCTCCAGTCCTTGGCGAGTCGTCACGGTAAACTCGTCGATATTGGCACGCGTTCCCGGGCCTGCGCTTTTGCTGGCAATCGTCGCCACGATTTCCGCATAGCTGACATCGGCTACCCGGTTGATCGCATAGACGATCGGGATCGTCGCCTGACCGCCACAAGTGATCATGTTGACGTTGGCTGTTTCTTTTTCCAGCTGCTCCTGCAGATTTACCACCGGACAGACGAAGGGGCCGCGAGCTGCCGGAGTCAGGTCAATCGCTACCTTGCCCAGCTCCTTCAGCGCTTTTGCGTGACGCACGTGCGCTTTTGCCGAGGTGGCATCAAACACGATCTCCGCCATGTCAGGCTGATCTACAATCGCCTGTATCCCGTTGGCAAATACCGCATATCCCCGCTCTTTTGCCCGCTGTAAACCATCCGAGTCGGGATCAATCCCGATGACGGCTGCGATCTCGATTTCCCTGCTTCTCTCCAACTTGTACATCAGGTCGGTCCCGATGTTTCCTGAACCCAAGATGGCCGCCTTGATTTTTCTCACAGTATGTCTCCTCTCTAACGAAACGTCACGGTTACGGCACCCAATGCGCCAAAGCTGGCCGTGACGACATCTCCCTCTTGAACAGCGACAGCAGCAGACAGCGCTCCCGGCAAAATCAGTTCGCCCGCCTTCAGGCTGATGCCAAATTCATGCAGCTTGTTTGCCAGCCAGGCCACTGCGGGCGCCGGATGACCGAGCGCCGCTGCTCCTGCTCCATTTCCCACTTCAAGCTCATTTTTGTACATCGCCATTCCCACGCTGCGCAAATCCAGACCCGCCAGGCGCGTGCGCTGATCGCCGACCACGACAAGCGCCGAGGAACCGTTGTCCGCTACCGTATCGACGAGCTTGATCTTCCAGTCGGCAATCCGGCTGTCGATGATCTCCAGCGTCGGCACCACATATTCGGTCGCCATCAGCACGTCGAGATAGTTGACGTTTGGCCCCTGCAAATCCGCTCCGAGCACGAAGCCGATCTCCGCCTCCACTTTCGGAAGCAAAAGCCTGTTCACCTCGACAGTCCCGTTGTTTGACACCAGCATGTTGTCGAGCAAATGACCGTAATCCGGCTCATTCACACCGAGCATCCGCTGCATCGCCAGGCTGGTCAGCCCGACTTTTTTGCCGATGACTGCCCGACCGCTGTCGAGCTTTTTCTCCAACACCTTGAGCTGGATGCGATACGCATCGCTTGCCTCCAAGCCTGCAAAGCGTTCCGTTATCGGCGCCACTGGCTGGCAGCTTTGCTCGGCCGCCAGCAGTTCTTGCGCGATTGTCTCCACTAAGCTCCCCATCTTCTGACCACCTTTCGACTCTCCCCGCTGCCTACAGCTTCATCGTCACGGTTTTGGCTTCGGTATAAAATTCAAAGCTGTGGCGTCCGCCTTCCCGGCCGATTCCGCTCGCTTTCGATCCGCCAAAAGGCGTGCGCAGGTCGCGGACGTACCAGCAATTGATCCACAACAAGCCCGAGTTGATGCCTGCCGCGACGCGGTGCGCCCGGCGCAAGTCGTTCGTCCAGACCACCCCTGCCAGTCCGTAGATGGAATCGTTGGCGATCCGAATCGCGTCTTCTTCTGTTTTGAACGGGATGACGACCAGTACCGGGCCGAAAATCTCTTCCTGGGCCACCCGCATTTTGTTATCGACATCGTACAGGACGGTCGGCTCGTAAAAATTGCCTTTGTCCAGGCCCGCTACGCGCTTGCCGCCATGTGCCAGCTTCGCCCCTTCGGCCAAGCCAATCTGCACGTACTCATCGACGGTTTCCAGATGGCTTTTGGAGACGAGCGCGCCCATGTCTGTGTCTGGAGCCAGCGGATCGCCGACTTTGATCTTCTGCACGGCGGCCACGAACTTTTCCAAAAATGGCTCGTACACCGTCTCTTGCACCAAAAGTCTGGAGCCAGCCAGGCAAATCTCGCCCTGATTGCGGAAAATCGCCTCTACGGAGCCTTTTACCGCTTCGTCCAAGTCCGCGTCCGCAAACACGATGTTCGCCGATTTTCCGCCCAGCTCCAAAGAGACGGGAATCAGCTCGGCGGCTGCGTTTTTCATGATCGTTTTGCCTGTCGTCGTCTCGCCGACAAACGAGATGCGGCGCACATGCGGGTTGGTGGTCATGGCCGTCCCGACCGTTCCGCCTGGTCCCGTCAAAATATTCAGAACGCCAGCAGGAAGGCCAGCTTCGTTGGCGATCTCACCGAGCATGAGTGCCGACAAGGGCGTATACGACGCCGGTTTGACCACGACGGTATTGCCTGCCGCCAGCGCCGCAGAAGCTTTCCACGTCATCTGCATGAACGGCAAATTCCACGGGATGATCAGGCTGGTCACGCCTGCCGGAGCGTATTTGGCGTACGACATGAAGTTGCCTTTGTCGTAGTGCTCATGGTGGACATACTTCGCCATTTCCGCAAAGAACCGCAGGTTTTGCGCCGCTCGCGGGATATCGAAGCCAAGGCTTTCCTTGATCGGTTTGCCGACGTCGAGCGTTTCGACTGTCGCCAGCTCTTCCACGCGTTCCATCACCAGATCAGACATCCGGCACAAAATTTCCGCGCGTTCCTCGGCCGATTTTTTGCTCCACACGCCGCTCTCAAAAGCAGCCTGTGCTACTTCAATCGTCCTGTTTGTATCGTGTACGTCTGCGCAAGCCACTTCCGCCAGCTTCTCGCCCGTGGCCGGATTGATCGTGTCAAACGTTTCGCCGGACTGCGCATCGACGTACTCGCCGTTGATAAACAGCTTGGCATTTTTCACGTGAATGCTGTTCATAGTTCCCTCCTGCCTAGTCCTCGATCTCCAGTACCATCTCGATTTCGACTGCCGTATTGTTCGGAAGCTGGGCCATGCCTACCGCAGAGCGACCGTGCTTGCCCGCCTCGCCAAAGACGGCAACCAACAGATCGGAAGCACCGTTCATCACTTTCGGCTGGTCGGTAAACTCTTCCGTCGAATTGACAAATCCCAATATTTTGACGACTCTTTTCACTTTTCCCAGATCGCCAAGCTCCGCCTTGACCGCTGCAAGCACGTTCAGCATGGACTGACGGGCTGCCAGGTAGCCTTCCTCGACGGTCAAGTCTCTTCCCAGCTTGCCTTTGTACTGATCCACTCCCTGTCCTGCCGTAAACAACAGATTGCCTGTGCGGACGCAAGCTACGTAGTTGCCCACTGGCGTACGGAGCTGCGGAAGCGAAAGCTGCAAGGCAGCAAGATTTTCCTCCGGTGTCTTTGTCTGTTCTCCCACTCCTACCTCTCCTCTCACACTTTCAAAAATCTCAATGCATTGCCGCCGAGCATGGCGACTTTTTGTTCTTCTGTCAGCCCTGGCGTCTCGTCGATGACTTTGCCCGGCGGAAGCTCGCGCAGCAAGAACGGATAGTCGGTGCCCATGACGATTTTTTCGTGGCCGAACCTTTCGATCAAAAGCCGGATATTCAACGGCTCGTAGTTCAGCGAGTCGAAGTAAAAGTTTTGTGTGTAATGACTCGGCGGACGCTCCGTCACGCGCAGGTGCGGCCACACGTTCCAGCCTTGGTCGAGACGCGGCAGGATGTACGGAAAAGAACCGCCGCCGTGCGCAAAGCAGACGCGCAAATTCGGGAATTTCTCGATGACTCCGCCGCCGACCAGACTCGCTGCGGCAAGCGCGGTTTCGCTCGGCATTCCGACGGTGTACATGAAGTTGTGGCGCGGCATCCGCTCCCGGCCCAACGTCTCCCACGGGTGGACAAACAGCGGCACGTCCCACTTCTCGCACATCTCAAAAAACGGCAGGAAGGCTGGATCGTCGAGGTTTTGCCCGTTGATGTTCGCACCGATCTCGATCCCTTTCAGCCCTAGTTGATGAATGCAGCGATCCATCTCGCGAATCGAGCTTTCCACATCTTGCAAAGGAACGGTTCCGAGTCCGATGAACCTGTCGGGATATTGACGCACTGTATCGGCGATAAAGTCGTTTTGCAGGCGGGCCATCGCTTCTGCCGCCTCGCTCGGCGCCCAATAGGAAAAGGTGACGGGAATCGGCGAGAGCACTTGCATGTCCACGCCTTCCGCGATCATGTCCGCGATCCGCTTTTGCGGGTCCCAGCACTGATCGGTAATCTCCCGAAACAGCTTTCCGCCGACCATGATGTTCGCTCCGCACGAGCATGTCGGCTGCAGGGTCGGCCAACGCTCTCCGCCGTATTTTTGCGAAAAGTCAGGTAAATCTGCCGGGATGATGTGCGTGTGAAAATCTATTCTGGCTGCCATTCCTTCACTTCCTCCGACGCTACATGACCGCAGTTTTTGCATGTGCGCAAATCTTCGCTACCGTTGAAAGTGTGGATCGCTTCTTTCACCTGTTTTTCGATATCTGTCAGCTGCACGCGGGTGCGGTGCATCTCCTGGTCGCACTTCTCGCAAAACCAGACGAAATCTTCCAGCTCGCCTTCATCCCGGTTGCGCTCGATGACCAACCCGATCGTATCTGCTACACGGTGCGGGGAATGCGGAACATTCGCTGGCAACAGGAACATTTCTCCCTCGCGTACCGTGATGACCTCGCGCTTGCCTTCGGCGTTGATGATTTCCACGTAGCAGTCGCCCTTCAGCTGATAAAAAATTTCCTCGGACGGATCGACGTGGAAGTCGCGGCGTTTGTTTGGCCCGCCCAGCACCATCATCATCAGTTCGGCGTCCTTCCAGACGACTTTGTTGTTGACAGGCGGTTTCAGGCTGTCTTTATTCTCATCGATGAACTTCCAAATATTTATTGGTTTTGTGATAGTGCTCATATCGGACACGCTCCTTTTCGTATTTGAAAAATGATTCTCTCACCAATTGCAGGAGGTTTGAGTATGGTTGGCGAATGGTTCTCAGATAGACTTCTCTTTGTGGTGTTTTCGGCTGGCCGCTTGAAAACTGCTCCAACAAGGGGGAAGTCTCTTTTTGTTGCCCATCAGCCTCGATACCCAAACCGTCTGGAAACCGCCAGCGCAGCTTGCTTGACCTCGTGAATAAACGTCGCCATTTTGTCGTCGGAGAAGCGATGTTTGGGACCGGCGCAGCTTATGGAGGCGATCACTTTCCCTTCATGGTTGAAAATCGGCGCTGCCACGCATTTCAGGCCGATCTCGATCTCTTCGTCGTCGATGGCGTACCCTTGCTCGCGAATCTTGCCCAGCTCTTGCTTGATCGCGTCCGGATCAGTCAGCGTAAACGGCGTGAATGCCGTCATCTCCGCTTCTTGCAAAATGCGATCCACGGTCGCCTCATCCAAGTAAGCGAACAGCGCTTTCCCTACCCCTGTGCAATACATGGGAGCGCGCTTCCCCAGCATGGAGTACATCCGCAGGGCAGCAGGCCCTTCCACTTTTTCCACGTACACCACTTCGTCCTTGTCGAGCACGACCAGGTGAACCGTCTCTTGCAATTTCGCGACCAACTCTTGAATGATCGGGTAGGCGAGATTGCGCAGCTCCATGCCGCTGCCCACCAGGTTCCCCAGCTCGAACAGACGCAGTCCGAGCTTGTACTTTTGATCGGTCGGCTTTTGCTCCAGGTATCCTCTGTGCTCCAAGGTTTTGATCAAGCCGTGAACCGTGCTCTTCGAGAGTTGCAGCCGATCACTGATCTCCTTGACGCTCAGCTCCTGCTGCGCGAGGGAAAACAGCTCCAAAATATCGATGGCTCGATCCACAGATTGGATAAACTTTTCGCTCATGATCCCTCCTGTTCGTTCGATATTATCGAACGCCATTCGATAATGTTGATTACATTTCTTATTATAGGCTCGATTTCCCAAATGCGCAATATACAATTTAGAGTTTTCTGTCATTTATGCGTTTTCATTATGGGAAAACAAAAAAAGAACCTCGCGTCATTCGTTGCACACGAGGTTCTTGCCTTATTGTCTGCCGATCCAGACGACCAGCGCGATTTGCAATAGACAAAACAGTGGGACAAAAAACAGGAAGGAGGCATGCCGGGTTTTGTGGCGGTGCAACAGCATCCCCGCCAGTGCCCCCGGTCCTCCTCCGAGAAAAGCGACGAGCAGAAGGCTGGCCTCGGGAATCCGCCAGCTTTTCCTTTTTGCCAGACGCTTGTCCGTGTACATCAGAAACCAGGCGTAGCCGTTCACAATCAGAGCGCCCGCTGCCGTGACAAACGGCTCGAAGCTGAAATACCCTCCGAGCACCAGCAGCCAGGCGAGCGCAAGCACCAGATTGCGATTGCGCCTGTGCGTTGCCACTTGTTCCAGTCTCATCGCTTATTCTCCTTTGGCCCGATACGCGCGATTGCTGATGATGAGCTTGCGCACGATCAACCAGGCGGCCAGTCCCACCACGACGACCAGCAACGCGTAAAACCCGTACTGGCGAATCATCCCGATAATCGCCTCTACGTTGTTTCCGAATACATAGCCGAGAAAGTAAAAAGCAATCGTCCAGACAAGCCCGATCGGATACGACAGCAAGGCATAGCGGCGGTACGTCATGCCTCCCAGCGCCACCAAATAAGGCACGACGTGGCGGACAACCGGAAAGAGATAGCTGATGCACAAGGCTGTCGTGCCGTATTTCTCCAGCAAGCCTGTCGATCGCTCTACAGCATGTCTCATCTTTTCGCTTTTGGACAGCCATTGCAAGATCGGCTTCCCAAAGTATTTTCCTAATAAAAAACCTATGGTCAATCCGGAAGCAACTCCCATGTACCCGGCCAAAAACGAGTAGAACGGGTCCAATAGGCCAATCGAGGCGAGAAAACCTCCCGTGGCGACGACCAGCTCATCCGGGATGGGCAAGCCGACAATCCCCAGCCAGAGCAGGAAAAAAATCGCAACGTAGCCGTATTGTTCGATGATTGACATCAGCAGGTTGATTTCCATGAGGCAAAATCCCCTATCTTTGCCACTGGCGGCAAAATTTCAGTCGACGGGCAGTGGCTGCGCGCAGTATGTGACTCTTAGTTATTACGTGTGAACATGCAAAAAGGTACTTGTCTATTTTGCAATAGATGAACCATTTTTATCAAGCGAAGAAATCATGGACAACACGACGCGCCGATCAACCAAGGTGTTTGAGCGCCTCTCGCTTGCTCAGGTTCGACAGCACAGTCCTTTCTGCAAAGCCACGCACTGCTTCGGGTTCTGTTTTAGCGTATTCCCTCAGGGACCAGCCTATCGCTTTTTGAATGAAAAATTGGTTGGACGCTGCACCCGACTCGATCAGGGAAAACAGCAGCTTTTGATCGGTCTTGGCCTTATAAGACAGCTGGAACAGGATCGCTGTTCGCGCAAGCCAGATGTCGTCTCCTTGCACCCACGCTGTCACATTCGGCCGGATCAGCCCGGGATGCAGGGAAAACAGCTTGCCTGTGGTATGAGCCGCCAAATAGTCGACCGTGTCCCACCACGACTTTGTAGTAATCCAGTGGACGATCCACGGCAGATGCTCAGGTGTCAGCTGCTTTTTTCGCTTCTCCAGCAAGTCCATCGCCACGTATTGATACTCGCGCTCAGCCAGCAGCGTGAACGGCAGAAGTGACGACAGCAAAATCGTTCGTTTCTTCTTTTTTATACGGATAGTACACGACAAGGGTAAAATCGCCTTCGATAATCTCTCCGGTTCTCATCCACTTCTCCACATCGAAGGTCACTTTCGCCGTTACGGTGTGCTTGAAGTAGTCTTTTTCCAGCGCAGCATGCGCGGCAAAGTCTTCGCGCAAACGGTCGCGCTGCTCGTAAACGGCAGCATACGTCAGCTGCATCGCTTCCTTGTCCATGATATCCTCCCACCACAGCTTGCGCGGGCGATGCTTCTGGTTGCGCAGGTAGTCGAATTTCATCAGGCTGAGCACGTGTTCCAGCCCTTCGACCTTTTGCTGCTCCAAAAAGGACTGCAAGCGAGTGAACAAATCTTCCAGCTGATGCCCGATGCGGCTCCAGCCTTGCTTTTCCCAATAGTCGCCAAACGTCTGGAAGAAGTCAAACGCCGTCTCGAACTGATTGGCCAAAAGCCATTCCAAGGTCAGATCCATCCGGTGCGCGTTCCAGTATTTCTCCAGCACGTCCTCCACCCGCTTGATCTTCTGCATATCCGCAAAAGACAGCACGTTGTTGCCCAAAATCTCGTAAGGCGCTTCATCCATAAACACATAGCCGTGTTGGGCAGCGCGCGCCCGCACTCCGGTTCCGCGCAGCATTTTCAAAAAGCCGAGCTGAAGCTCCTCCGGACGCAGGGCAAACACATCGTTGAACGTCTTGCGGAAGGAGTGATAGTCTTCCTCCGGCAAGCCCGCGATCAAATCGAGATGCTGGTCGATCTTCTTCGATTCCTTGATTTGCGTAACCGTTCTGGACAGACGGTCGAAGCGCTGGATGCGCTGCACCAGGCGGTTTGTTTCGTCATTGGTAGACTGGACGCCGATCTCGAAGCGGAAAATCCCCGGAGGCGCATTTTCCGTCAAAAAGTCCAGGACGTCCGCACGCAAAATGTCTGCCGTAATCTCGAACTGAAAAACGGTGCCGTTGTGATTGTCGATAAGGAACTGGAAAATCTCCAACGCATACTTTTTATTGATATTAAACGTACGGTCAACGAACTTAATCGTTTTGATGCCATGCTGAATCAATCGCAGCAAGTCTTCCTTCACCCGCTCCAGGCTGAAGTAGCGCACGCCATCTTCAATAGAAGAAAGACAGTACTGACACTTGAACGGACACCCCCGGGATGCCTCGAAATAGACGACGCGATTGTTCAGTTCGTCGAGATGATCCACAAATGGCGACGGAATCGCATCCATCTCTTCAATCTGTGCTCTCGGCATGGAAAAGCGAACGTACTCGTCGTCGCGATAGGCGATTCCCGCTACATCCCGCAGGCGAGGAGGCTGACCGCTGTTTTTCGCCTCCTGATAGGTTTGCAGCAGCGCAAGAAAAGTCTGCTCCCCTTCTCCGATGGCGATGACATCAATCTCCGGATGCTTTTTCATCCATTCGTCCGCATCGTAAGTCACTTCCGGCCCTCCGAGAATCACTGGAACATCGGGACATATTTTTTTCAATGTGCGGATCACGTCCAACGTCTCGCGGATGTTCCAGATATAACAGGAAAAGGCGACGAGATCGGGCTGTCGCTTGTAGATGTCCGCCACGATGTTGAGCGTCACGTCGTTGATCGTATACTCCACCAGCTCGATGCCCGGAAAAGCTTCCTGGGCGTAGCTGCGCAAATAGCGCAAAGCCAGTGAGGAGTGAATGAACTTGGCATTTAAGGTCGATAATACAATCTTCATGAATGAGTCTACTCTCCTTGCACAATCCGGCCATGCCACCAACCATCTGTGCTGCGACAGTCGGTGGAAAACCGAGCGATTTCCTTTCGTAACAGTACCACACGAGACAAGAACACGGCAAATCCTGTTCTGATCAGCGATTCAACTCTCGCACGACATGCCCCAGTTCCGGCACGATCAGGCGATTCATCGCCAGCTTGACCGCACCTGTCGATCCAGGCGTGGAGAAGATCATTTTTCCTCCCCGGGTGCCCGCGACTGCGCGACTGAGCATGGCCGCCGATCCGATATCTTCCGTAAAGCTCAGCATCCGAAACAGCTCGCCAAAGCCGGGCATTTCTTTTTCCAGCAAGCCGCGCACCGCTTCGAACGTGTTGTCGCGCGGCGATATGCCTGTCCCGCCGTTGAGCAAAATGACCTGCACGTCTGGATGCGCCACTCCTGCTTCGATAGCTGCGATCACCTCGGCAGGCTCGTCCTTCACGATCTGGTACAGGGCAACGTGATGACCTGCTTCGCCCACCAGTTGCTTCATTAATTGTCCGCTCTTGTCTGTCTCTTCGGTCCGCGTATCTGACACGGTGATGACCATGCACGTTACGTGTTTGGGCGACAATGCCTTGTGCTCCTGTGTGCTCATTTTGCGTCCTCCCCTTTTCCTGCTGGCGCATTTTCTCTCATTCTACCATTTTCCCTCAATCCGGTACGGCTCAACCGCGCGATTTCCGTGAAAACCTCTCGACGTTTTTCACACTTCTGCTACCCGAGATGGCGCGGTTTTCGATATAATGCTGATGACAGCTATTTTCGACAGACAAGGAGGCGTCCCCGGATGGCAGAACGCCCATTTTTTTCGTTCCATTTTCACAAGCAATCCCACACGCCCATTTATGTGCAACTAGCCGAGCAACTGAAAACAGCTATTCTGCGCGGAGCCTTTCTTGTAGACGGTCAGCAGTTGATTTCCCTTCGCGATATGAAAACCGTCAGCGGCTGCTCGCTGGAAACCGTCAAAAAAGCATACGATCACCTCGCATTGGAAGGCTGGCTGGAGGCGGTGCACGGCAAAGGCTACTACTTGACGCAACTGGCAAAAGAAGCGCGTCTGGAAAGCCGCCTGCCGCTCACCGACATTCCGATCGCTTCGCTCGCCGACTCTTCTCCCCGCCCTGGCGAAGAGCTGGTCAAGCGACTGCGCGGCGCCTTTTACGAGAGCCTGGCCGTACTGGACGAACCTTCGGCGCAAAAGAAACTCCGCCGCGCCCAAGCCGCCAAAGTATTTGCCGATCACCTGAGCAGAAGAGGCTTGCCGCACTCCCCTGAACGCGTGCTGCTGTTCAACCGGAGTACGAGCGGGTTCGCCTTTCTCGCCCAGCGCATCATGAATCCGCGCGATGTCGTCTACGTGGAGGAATACAGCTACCCCGTCTTTTTGCGCTTGCTCAGTCAGTGCGGCATCACGGTGCGTCCGATTCGGCTCGACGACGAAGGAGTCAGCATAGAAGCACTCGATCAGGAACAGGAGCACTACCCGGCCAACTGGCTCTTGATCAATCCGCACTATCATTTTCCTACCGGGATCAGCTACTCGCTGAAACGCAAGGAAGAACTGCTTGCCTGGGCCGAACGCCACAGCGTGCGCATCGTGGAAAACGACCACTACGGCGACTTGTGGTTCGAGGAGCCGAGCAAGCCGATTTACGAGATGGCTTTTCAGCAAAAAAGCCCTGTCGACGTGTACTACCTGCACTCTCTGTCCAAGACGCTGGCGCGCGATCTGCAACTCGGCGTCCTGATGCTGCCTTCTGATTTTGCCGAAGAGGAGCTGGAGCGCTACAGACAGATTGTCTCGATGACAGGCGCGGAGCCATCGCTCTTGGTCGTAGAGGCAGCCGTTACACTCCTCGGCGATCCCTGGTTTTACGAAAAGTATTTGCCGGATCACCGCGCTTTGTTCCAATCCCGCTTCCTTAGGCTTTGGAAGGAAAAACAGCAGGCTTTGCCGTCCCACGCCCGGATGTATCCGATTTCCGGCGGGCTGAATACGTGGATCGAATGGGGAAATCCGACTACGAACGCCACCGAGCTGGAAGAGCGGGTCGTAACCATCCTGCGGGAAGAAGGGCTTGAGCTTACGTGCGGCCATGCTTTTCGGGTAGCTGACGAGCCTGACGACACCAAGCGCCGCCCTGCTGTCCGGTTTCCGCTCGCCCCGCTGGAGGAGCGCGAACTGAAGCACTGGCTGCATCGTCTGGGGGCCGCCCTTTTGCGGTAATTTTTTCAGGGGAAACGCCATACTAAGGAAATACCGAGTTTTTCTCGCATCAAACCATTCACAATCGTATAAAGAAGTCGAGGTATGACCTACATGATCAGAAAATGGACTGACAAGCTACAGCTTGATCCCCCGAAAACACTCGTCCTTGGGTTCGCCCTGATTATCCTTCTCGGCACATTCCTGTTGACCCTGCCGAGCGCTACCGTCAACGGACAAGGACTGCCGTGGCTTGATTCTCTGTTCACCGCCACTTCGGCCACCTGCGTGACAGGTCTGGTCGTCGTGGACACCGGAACGACCTTTACGACTTTCGGTCAGATGGTCATCCTCTCGCTTATCCAAATTGGCGGTCTTGGCTTCATGACCGTCGCCACTTTCTTTTCCTTGATCATGCGCAAAAAAATCTCGTTGCGCGAGCGACTTATCTTGCAAGAGTCGCTGAACCAGATGACGATGGAAGGCGTCGTCCGTCTGGCCAAAATGATCCTGATTTTCACCGCGCTGGCAGAGCTGATCGGCGGGGTTTTGCTTTCGATCCGGTTCGCCTTCGACTTTCCTTTGCCAAAAGCGATCTACTTTGGCTTTTTTCACGCCATCTCCAATTTCAACAACGCCGGCTTTGACTTGATGGGCGACTTCGCCAGCCTGACGGGCTATGTAGACGATCCGCTCGTCACGCTCGTCGTATGCTTATTGATTATTCTCGGCGGGATTGGCTTTATCGTCGTCAGCGATCTGTACGAATATCGCCATACGCGCCGCCTGTCGCTGCATACCAAAGTCGTCTTGTCCACGACTGCCCTCTTGGTACTGGGCGGTACGGTGCTGATCTTCATTTTGGAGTATACGAACCCGAAAACGTTGCAGCCGCTCTCCATGCTCGGAAAAGTGCTCGGCTCGCTCTATCAGTCTGTGACGGCGCGAACGGCCGGGTCGAACACGCTGAGCATCGGCGACATGCGCCAGTCTTCGCTGTTCCTGATCATTTTGCTGATGTTCATCGGGGCTTCTCCCGGTTCCACCGGGGGCGGGATCAAGACGACGACGTTTGCCACGCTCATCGGTGCGGTCATCGCCCAGATCAAAGGGAAGGAAGACGTCATCTTTTTCCGGCAACGCATTTTGCCGCACATGATTTACAAGTCGCTGACCGTGACCATGACCGGGTTGTTCATCGTCATGGCCGTCACGATGGCTCTGTCCATTACCGAAGAAGGCGCACGTTTTGAAATGATTTTGTTCGAAGTCACGTCCGCTTTCGCCACGACCGGGCTATCGATGGGGCTGACCCCCAGTCTCTCCCCGATCGGCAAAACGCTGATCATTTTGACAATGTTTGCAGGACGGGTCGGGCCGCTGACGATCGCATTCGCGCTGGCCCAACGCAGGCAGAAAGAATACTTCCGCTATCCAAAAGGCAAAATCACGATCGGTTGAATGAACGAACGAAAACCCTGCCAGTTGTCCATTGGGACGCTGCGGCAGGGTTTTTCATCTTTTTCGTGCTTTTGCTTACTTATGCTGCAACTGTTTGGACAGCTCGTCGCGAACCAGTTGGCCCATTGCCACGGTGCCAATCGCTTTGCTCGGATCTGCTGCGATATCGCCTGTGCGGTGTCCGGCCTCAAGAACGGCCCACACGGCATTCTCGACCGCTGCCGCAGCCTCATCCATGCCGAGCGAGAGGCGAAGCATCATCGCTACGGAAAGAATCGTCGCCAGCGGATTGGCAATGCCTTTTCCGGCAATATCAGGCGCGGAGCCGTGCACAGGTTCGTACAGACCGAAGCTTCCCGCTGCCAGACTGGCAGAAGCGAGCATTCCGATCGATCCGGTCAGCATAGCCGCCTGATCGCTCAAAATGTCTCCAAACATGTTTTCCGTCACGATGACGTCGAACTGCTTCGGTGCGCGAACAAGCTGCATCGCGCACGAATCGACCAGCTGATGCGACAGCTCCACGTCAGGATAGTCGGCTGCAACGCGTTCGGCTACTTTGCGCCAGAGGCGGGAGCTTTCCAAGACGTTCGCTTTGTCGACGGAGACGAGACGTTTTTGACGCTTGCGGGCGATATCGAAGCCCACGCGGATGATTCGCTCCACTTCGGCTTCGTTGTAGATGCACTGATCTTCCGCTACTTCTCCGTTCGGGCCGTCGTAGCGCTTTTTCTCCCCGAAGTAAATGCCGCCAGTCAGCTCGCGCACGACAATCAGGTCTACGCCGGAAACCACTTCAGGCTTGAGCGAAGAGGCGTCGACGAGCGAGCTGTGCATGGTCGCCGGGCGAATGTTGGCAAACAATCCAAGCGCTTTGCGAATGCCCAAAAGGCCAGTTTCCGGGCGCAGATGTCCCGGGTTTTGATCCCACTTCGGTCCGCCTACTGCGCCAAGCAGCACAGCGTCAGCTTGCTTCGTCAATGTGATGGTTGCTTCCGGCAAAGGAGTTCCGTCCGTGTCGATGGCAATTCCACCGATTCGGCCTTCCTCGCACGTAAATGTAACGCCTTCGCGCTCTCCTACAAGCTGAAGGACTTTGACTGCTTCCTGCATGATCTCCGGTCCGATACCGTCACCAGGAAGAACGGCGATGCGATAGTTTTTCTTCATCGTTTATCCCGCATTTCTTTTCTGTAATGGTTTTTCGTTCCTTGCTGGTTCCTGTTCCTATCCAATACGCTTTCTTTCTAGTTCACAGCCACTGGTACCGATTCCCCGCGACGCTCCAAAATTTTGTTGATGGCGCGTATATAGGCAATCGCGCTCGCTTCCAGCACGTCCGTACTGACTCCACGGCCCGTAACCGTCAGCTCGCCC
Organism: Brevibacillus sp. HD3.3A; assembly: GCF_013284375.2. NCBI lineage: Bacteria > Bacillati > Bacillota > Bacilli > Caryophanales > Paenibacillaceae > Brevibacillus > Brevibacillus sp. HD3.3A. The sequence continues at coordinate 1,674,601 of NZ_CP085874.1, read as the reverse complement.
TGTTGCAGACGGACATACACTTCGCCGAGCGCATCCTGGCCATGCGTAACCGAAAGAATTTTGTAGTCAATCAAAGTGACTTCTTCTCCAGTCGCACGGTCGATCGCTTTGTAGATCGCATCGACGGAACCATTGCCAATCGCTGCTTCTTCTACGACCGAATCGTCAGCCCGCTTGAGACGAACGCTGGCGGTCGGCACGGAAATGTTGCCGTAGGCGAGTTGAACCGATTCCAGCTGGAACGCTTCCTGGCCGCGAACGATTTTGGTATCGATCAAGGCAAGAATGTCGTCGTCCGTAATTTCCTTTTTCTTGTCGCACAATGCTTTGAATGCGGCAAAAGCGGCGTTTACTTCCTCTTGGTCGAGGTGGTAGCCCAGTTCCACCAGCTTTTCCTTGAAAGCGTGACGGCCCGAGTGCTTGCCGAGAACCAGTTTGTTTGACTTGAAGCCGACCGACTCTGGACGAATAATCTCGTAGGTGGTAACTTCCTTCAAAACGCCATCCTGATGGATACCGGATTCGTGCGCAAAAGCGTTCGCTCCTACGACGGCCTTGTTGCCCGGCACGATCATTCCCGTCAAACGGCTCACCAACTGGCTGGTCCGCGCGATTTCCTTCAAGTGCAGCTTGGTTGTCGCCTGGTAGTAATCTTTGCGAGTCTCAAGAGCGAGCGCGACTTCTTCCAAGGCAGCGTTGCCGGCGCGTTCACCGATCCCGTTGATCGTGCCTTCCACTTGGGTCGCCCCGCCTTCTACCGCTGCCAAACTGTTCGCGACAGCCATTCCCAGGTCATCGTGGCAATGACAGCTCAGGCGGATTCCGTCTGTAGCCGGCACGCGCTTTTTCAACTCGCGGAAAATGTTTCCGTACTGATAAGGCGTCATGTAGCCAACCGTGTCCGGAATATTGACAGTCGTAGCCCCAGCCTTGATGACTGCCTCCACTACCTCGGCCAAAAAGTCGATCTCTGTACGCGCTGCATCCTCAGCAGAAAATTGTACTTCCGTGAAATACTTTTTCGCATACGTGACTGCCTCCACCGCACGAGCAAGGACTTGCTCCTTGCTCATGTTCAGTTTGTACTGGCGGTGGATCGGAGAGGTTGCAAGAAAGACGTGGAGGGATGCGTTTTGCGCGTTGCGCAGCGCTTCGTACGCCTTATCCATGTCGTCTTTGACGGCACGTGCGAGACTTACGATGGTGGAGTTTTTCACCCGCTTCGCCACTTCGGCCACAGACTTTTGGTCGCCCGGGGAAGCAGCCGCGAAGCCGGCCTCAATTCTGTTTACGCCCAGCTTTTCCAGTTGGAGGGCGATCTCCACCTTTTCGTTCGTGCTAATGTTGACGCCCGGAGACTGCTCCCCATCACGTAATGTCGTATCAAAAATCTCAATGGTCCGCATGAACTTTTCACCTCCACATTTTTTCCTACATTATATATGTCTCTTTGTAACGATCCTTATTGACCGATTTTCGCTTCTTCTTTTTTCGTGTCTTTGTTCAGCCAAGACATCATGCCGCGCAGTTGTTGACCTACTACTTCGATGCCGTGTTCTGCTTCCAGACGGCGGCGGGAAGTGAAGCCAGGGCGGTTCGCTTGGTTTTCCAAGATCCAGTTGCGAGCGAAAGTACCGTCTTGGATTTCAGCCAGCACTTTTTTCATTTCTTTGCGAGTCTCGTCTGTGATGATGCGGCGGCCTGTGCTGTAGTCACCGTATTCCGCTGTGTCACTGATCGAGTAGCGCATGCGAGCCAGACCGCCCTCGTACATCAGGTCGACGATCAGCTTCAGCTCATGCAAGCACTCGAAGTAGGCGATCTCAGGGGCGTACCCTGCTTCTACCAGCGTATCGAATCCTGCTTTTACCAGCTCGCTTGCTCCGCCACACAATACCGCTTGCTCACCGAACAGGTCTGTTTCTGTCTCTTCACGGAAGGTTGTTTCGATTACGCCTGCTTTGGTGCAACCGATTCCGCTGGAGTAGGCCAGAGCGAGGTCTTTCGCATTGCCAGTCGCATCCTGATAGATCGCGATCAGACCAGGTACGCCGAAGCCTTCTTGGTATACGCGGCGAACGAGGTGACCAGGGCTTTTCGGAGCGGACATGATGACGTCAACGTCTGCTGGCGGCACGATTTGCGCATAGTGGATGTTGAAGCCGTGGGAGAAGCACAGTGCTGCGCCGGATTTCAGGTTTGGCGCGATCTCGTCGCGGTACACTTGCGCCTGGCGCTCGTCTGGCATCAAGATTTGCACAACATCAGCGCGCTTGGTTGCTTCTGCTACCGTCAAAACTTCAAAGCCGTCTTTAGCCGCTACATCCCAGGATTTCCCGGGGCGCAGACCTACTACTACTTTATAACCGCTGTCGCGTAGGTTTTGTGCTTGCGCATGGCCTTGGCTGCCGTAGCCGATGATCGCAATTGTTTTGCCACGCAGTACCTCTTTGTTTACGTCCGCTTCATAATACATTTTTACCATTTGTGTAGCCTCCCTGAAATATCGTTTAGTTTGAATTTCTATTCTGAATTTTGCAATTTAAACCGTTGCTGCGGCTGTTGCTGGAACAATACTGCGCGCCATCGCTACTGATCCGGTGCGGGTCAGTTCGAGTACCCCATAGCTTTGCAAAAGGACAAGCAGCGCGTCGATTTTTTCGGTGTCACCCGTCACTTGCACGATCAGCGAAGTCGGCCCGACATCGACGATCGCGGCGCGGAACGGCTCGACGATCCCGTTCAGCTCTGCCAGCTGGCTTGGCGAAGCACTTACCTTGATCAGCGCCAGCTCTCTGGAAACATAAGGATTTTCGCTGAGGTTCGTCACCGAGATGACATCGATCAGTTTTTGCAGTTGCTTCATCAGTTGTTGGATCTGACGGTCATCTGCGCCTGTGGTAATAATCATCCGGGACAGACCTTGTTCTTCTGTTCCGCCCACCGTGATGCTGTCGATGTTATAGCCGCGCTGCCCGAACAAGGTAGCGACTCGGGTCAAAACGCCGGGGTGATCGTTGACGAGTACGGCGATGGTATGTTGTTGCATCCTAATCGTCCCCCAATTCCATCTGATCTAATGTGTCGCCTGACGCTACCATCGGATATACGTTTTCTTCCTGCGCGACGCGGAAGTCCACTACGACTGGCCCATCATGCTTGAGCGCCTCTGCCCAAACCGCTTCCGCTTCCTCTGGTGTGGTTGCACGCAATCCTTTGACTCCGTACGCTTCCGCCAGTTTGACGAAATCCGGGCTGCACGTCAGATCGATTTGGCTGTAACGATTGTCGTAGAACAATTCCTGCCATTGGCGAACCATCCCCAAGCACTGGTTGTTCACAATCGCGACTTTCACCGGAATGTTGTACTGGGAGACAATCGCCAGCTCCTGGTTTGTCATCTGGAAGCCGCCATCGCCAACCACTGAAATTACTGTGCGATCAGGATGCGCGATCTGTGCGCCGATCGCTGCCGGGAAGCCGAAGCCCATCGTGCCGAGGCCACCGGAAGAGATAAACGAGCGCGGATGCTTGAACTTGTAGTATTGTGCTGTCCACATCTGGTGTTGTCCAACGTCTGTTGTGACGATCGCTTCCCCATCTGTGGAGCTGTACAGAAGCTCGATGACTGCTTGCGGCTTCAGCACGTCGCCGTCTTTTTTGTACTTGTACGGATACTGGGCTTGCCATTCTTTCAACTGGCTGATCCACGCTTCGGAATCGCAAGTGCGGGCAACCGGAATCGCTTTGGCCAGGGTGCTTTTGACATCTCCAGCCACCGTTACGGCTGTTTCCACGTTTTTGCCCAGCTCTGCCGGATCGATGTCGACGTGAACGATGCGAGCTTTCGGCGCAAATTCTTTTGTGCGGCCCATCGTGATCCGGTCATCGAAACGCGCGCCCAGCCCGATGACACAGTCTGCGTTCAGCAGCGCCTGGTTGGCGGTGTAGTTTCCGTGCATGCCCGGCATGGCGAGCGCCAATTCGTGCGTTCCAGGGAAACCGCCAAGACCCATGAAAGTGTTGATGACAGGGATGCGAGCCTTTTCGGCAAAAGCGAGCAGCTCTGCTTCGGCTTTCGAGGCGATGATGCCGCCGCCTGCCAAAATGACCGGGCGCTTCGCTTCGCCAATCGCGGTAACAAATGTTTGCACTTCTTCGTCTGTCGGCACGAGCGTGTCGCGGTAGCCGCGAATCTCGACTTTGTCCGGGTAGGTGAACGGCGCTGTCGCATTCGCCACATCTTTTGGAATATCGATGAGCACCGGACCCGGACGTCCTGTCGTTGCGATGTGGAACGCTTCCTTCACGATGCGCGGCAGATCGCGGATATCGCGGACGAAGTAGCTGTGCTTTGTAATCGGGATCGTGATCCCTGTAATGTTCGCTTCCTGGAACGCGTCTGTTCCGATCAACGACTGGGCTACGTTTCCGGTGATGCACACCAGCGGAACCGAGTCCATCTGGGCTGTCGCAATTCCCGTTACGAGGTTGGTCGCCCCCGGCCCGGAAGTGGCGATACATACGCCCGGTTTGCCAGTGGCGCGGGCATATCCGTCAGCAGCGTGGATAGCGCCTTGCTCATGGCGGGTCAAAATGTGCTTGAAGTAGCTCCCGTACAAGGAATCGTAGATCGGGAGAACCGCTCCGCCTGGATAGCCGAAAATGTACTCGACCTGCTCCAGGATCAAACAGCGCAGAAGCGTTTCTGCTCCTGTCACTTCCTCACCGAACTGGATCGGTGGCATGCCGTTCTTTTTCTGCAATTCGGCCATTTCAACACTCATTTCCTCTCCTCCTCCCACTTCTCAACAGGTACCTATAAACAATACCTATAGACACATAGAAAAACCCTTTCGCCCCGACACGGTTCGATTTCCATGTCTTTTGGGGCGAAAGGGTTCGCGGTACCACCCAACTTTATCGGCGCCTCACGGTCAGCCGATCTCAGCCAGTCACAATAAATGCGGACTGTAACACGCTAACGGGTGTTAATCGGTTTTGCCTACTATGTGATTTTACGCACATTTCAGCAAAACAGCTCGGAGGTGAGCAATGCAACGTACCCGATACCCGTTTCTCAGCAATCAGGGCTCTCTGTAAAAGGGGAGACGTGCACCATCCTCGTCATAGCCTGCTATTATAACAATATTTCTAATATTGTTGTTGTCAGAAAATAAAGTGTTACGTCTGATTATAGCTAGGCACTTTTGGGGTGTCAACGAAAACAAAAAGATTTTACTAGACTTTCGTCCGAACGAGTGCTCAATAGAAAATGGCGGAACGGCGCGGTTTTTGCGTGAAAGCGGATACATTTTTGTTCCGGCTTGTCCCCGTTTTGGACAAGGAAACGGAACGGCACTGCCGTCCCTTCCCCCTGTTTTGGGAACACGTTTATCTCTGTTCGCGCAGACCCTCGATCAAAATGCTGGCGATTTCCGGGCGGGTAAATTCCGGGGGCGGAGTCTTGCCGCTGCGCAGCAATTCGCGCACTTTTGTCCCGGAAAGCGTCAGGTGCAAGCTCGCGTCATGCGGGCAAGTCTTCGCGGTCGCCATCCCCTGGCAAGCCGTGCAGTAAAAGCTGTGTTCGAAAAACAAAAGCTGGATACCCAGCTCGCCTGGCTCAAACGCAGAAAAGATGTGCTGCGCGTCATACGTCCCGTAGTAATCGCCGACTCCTGCATGATCGCGGCCTACGATGAAGTGCGTGCAGCCGTAGTTTTTGCGGACGAGCGCGTGAAAAACCGCCTCTCTCGGCCCCGCATAACGCATGGCTGCCGGAAAGGCGGCGAGCAGCACGCGCTGTTTCGGATAGTAATTTTCCAGCAGGGCGAGATAGCTTTTCATTCTCACTTGCGAATCGATATCGTCCGACTTCGTCTCCCCCATCAACGGGTTGAGAAACAGCCCGTCAACGATCTCCATCGCCGCTTTCTGGATGTACTCGTGCGCCCGGTGGACCGGATTTCTCGTCTGAAAGCCGACCACTGTTTTCCAGCCTTGTCTGGCAAAGCTTTCTCGCGTTTCCTCCGGCGTCAAATAATACTCGGCAAAGCGCTTTGGCCTCGGTCTTTTCAGCACTTGCACAGGACCGCCCACATACAGGCCCGGCTTCTGGGCAAGCTTCTTCACGCCCGGATGCGCCTGATCGGCCGTGCGAAATACTTGTCTCGCTTCCCGTTCCTTGTCCGGCTCATAGCAGCTTTGCACGTGAAGAACCGCATAATCCTCCCCATCCTCCCCGCGCAACAGCACCCTGTCTCCCGGCTGAATGTCCGCATACACGAGCGGATCGACAGCAAGCGTTACCGGCAAAGGCCACACTGTCCCGTCTGCGAGCCGCATCGTCTCGACGACAGAGCGGTAGTCTGCCTCGTTCATAAAGCCTGTCAGCGGCGAAAAGGCGCCAATCGCCAAACAATCGAGATCGGACAAGGTCCATTCGTCTATCGTGATCACTTTTTTGACACTTGCGTTGTCTGCCGCTTCCGCCTGGTTCACCAGCCGATTGATGAGCGTTCCGCCGTGCGGCAAGATCGTTTGCATGCCAACTCCCCCTCTTCCTCTCCTACTTGTGCAGACCGCACTCGGTCTTGTCAAAGCCGGCCCAGCGCCCTGCACGCGGATCTTGCCCCGGGAGGACAGGCCGGGTGCACACACTGCAGCCAATGCTCGGATAGTGGCGATCATGCAGCGGATTGTAAGGGACCTGATTTGCATGTATATATTCCCACACCTGATCCATCGTCCAGTCCGCAAGCGGATTAAACTTCACCAGATTGAATTTGTCATCCCACTCCACTTTTTTCGCATGGGCGCGTGTCGGCGCCTGATCGCGGCGTATTCCTGTAATCCACGCGTCGTAGCCGGACAAAACCCGCTGCAATGGCTCTACCTTGCGAATTTGGCAGCAAAGATTCGGGTCCGTTTCCCATAATTTCTCTCCATGCTTCTCTTCCTGCTCAGCCAGCGTCATCTGTGGCAACACCTGGATAAACTTGGTCTGGTAACGCTCTTGCAGTTTGTCCCGCGTCTCGTAGGTTTCGGCAAAATGTTTGTTCGTATCGAGATAAAAGACAGGTATGGTCGGCGCCAGTTTATGCAGCATGTCGATCAGCACTACATCTTCGGCACCAAAGCTTGAGGCGAGGACGAGATTGCCTGCAAAGTTTTCTACCGCCAGAACCAGCACGTCCTGTGGCAATTTGGCTTCCATCCGGTATGCCCATACCTGCAATTCCTCATCCGCCATCCTCTGGCGATTGCTCATCAGCGAAACTCCCTTCCTGCTAGGATTCACCCACCATCATATGTTGGAAATCCGGAAGTGGAGATTCGTCCTGCCGACAAAACTGCATCGGCCACGCCAAAATGAACGAAGCGACCAGACATTATGCCTGATCGCTTCTCGCGGTATTTCGCTGTTATTTCTTTTCTACTTTCACGTCTTCTTTGGCAGGCGGGATAATAAATGTGCTGCTGGTAGGAATCGTATTTTTGACCTGATCCACGTTTTGCACAAGAGGTGCGCCTTTCGTGAAAACGACCGGTGCTACATAGACATCGTCTTTTTCTTTGGCAAATGCTCCCGGAACGAACAACGCCGAACAAACAACCGCCGTAGCACCCATCATCATCATCCATTTTTGTTTTTTCATATATGATCTCTCCCTATCCAATGTTTTCCTTTGACACTTTTTATTGTATGGCAGGAGGCAGTCCCTCCGACACGGACGGAAGATTGTTTTTCTCTCCAACCTGAGACGGAAGTTCTTCTACGTCCCACGCCCATTTTTTGGCGGCAAAAGCCGTTTGGCTGCTTTTTGCCGATACTTGCTGTCTTGCGGATGGAAAAAGGGAAAGACCTTTATACGCAAAAAAACCGACCATCTCCCCACGGGGAAAAGGTCGGCTCGTGATGCAGCCGATTAAGCGTTCAGCTTGCCTTTTGCAACTGTTGCCAGTTCGTTGAAAGCAGCTTTGTCGTTAACAGCCAGATCAGCCAGCATTTTGCGGTTCACTTCGATGCCAGCCACTTTCAGGCCATGCATCAGACGGCTGTAGGACAGACCGTTCAAGCGAGCTTGCGCGTTGATACGAGTGATCCACAGTTTGCGGAAGTCGCGTTTCTTTTGACGACGATCACGGTATGCATAAAGCAGGGATTTCATTACCTGCGCATTAGCGGATTTAAACAGGCGATGTTTGGAACCGAAGTATCCTTTCGCCAGCTTCAAAATTTTCTTATGACGACGGCGTGTAACAATGCCACCTTTTACTCTTGGCATACTAAACTCCTCCTGGTCTTTCCAGCATGGCGGCCTACTGCTAGGCGCTTAGGGAGCTCATGCTGCGTAATGTGTGTAGTGATACAAAAACTTACAGGTAAGTGAGCATTTGCTCAATACGTTTTTGATCGCCTTTGGAAACGAGTGCAGCTTTGCGCAGGTGGCGCTTCGCTTTCGTCGATTTGTTAGCGAACAAGTGGCTACCAAATGCGCGGTCGCGCTTCAATTGGCCGCTTCCAGTCTTTTTGAAACGTTTCGCAGCAGCCTTGTTGGTTTTCATTTTAGGCATCTGAAAAATCCTCCTGTCTAAACTACTATCTTACTTTTCCGCTTTCGGAGCCAGAATCATGATCATGCTGCGGCCCTCGATCTTCGGTTTACGCTCAGGCGTAGCGAGATCTTCACACTGGGCAGCCACACGTTCCATAACGCCAAGGCCGATTTCGGAGTGGGTGATTTCACGTCCACGGAAACGGATCGTACACTTCACCTTGTGATGATCCTCCAAGAACTTGCGGACGTTGCGAAGCTTGGTTTGAAAATCGTGTTCCTCGATGTTAGACGAAAAACGCACTTCTTTCAGCTCGATGATCTTCTGGTTTTTCCGCGCTTCTTTCTCCTTTTTCGCCTGCTCGTACTTGAACTTTCCATAGTCCATGATACGGCAAACAGGCGGTTTGGCTGTAGGAGCAACGTTTACCAGATCCAGTTCGGCTTCCTGGGCAATGCGCAACGCTTCCCTAAAAGGTACGACTCCCAATTGGCTCCCGTCAGCACCGATCAAACGGACTTCACGGGCACGGATCGCTTCGTTGATTAACATTTGATCCTTGCTAATACTTGCCACCTCCGTCAATTTCGAGAAGGAACAAAAATGTGCGAACGCATCTGCGCCCGCACATATCTCACCTAAGCAATTTCATCAGATCCAAGGATCTTTGCATAAGAGTTACCTGTCAACAGTCGTGGAAGACGTCGACGCAGGTGAGAAGCTGGGCGCCTCTGCTTGTTCTCGAAGTATGAAGTGTTTATACACTCAATTCATGATACAGGTTAGAGTTGTCTTTGTCAAGGCTTATCACACACTATCCTCCAATGTGCGACATTTCCACCTTGGGACGTTTTACGAGGCCAGGCGTCTCATCCAGCCGCTCTTCTGAATATCGTTCATCGCGCTTGGTCCAGATCGTCTGAATCTGCGCTCTGATCTCATCGTCGCTCGCTCCGTTTCGCAGCGGCTCGCGCAAGTCTTCTCCCGCAGAAGCGAACAAGCAGTTGTACATTTTGCCCTCTGCGGACAGCCTGGCGCGGGTACAGGTGGAGCAAAAAGCTTGCGTCACAGAAGAAATCAGCCCGATCTCCTGATCCCCGTCCTCGTAGCGATAGCGCGAAGCGACCTCCCCGAAGTAATTTGCCTCGATCGGAACAAGCGGCATCTCCTGGTGAATCATGCGGACGATTTCGCTGGACGGCACGACCTGATCCAGCTTCCAGCCATTGGAGTTTCCGACATCCATAAATTCAATGAAGCGCAAAGTATGCCCCTGCTCGCGGAAGTATTTGGCCATCGGCAAAATATCTTGGTCATTCACTCCCCGCTGCACGACCATGTTGATTTTCACGCCAAGACCTGCTTCAGCCGCCGCCCGTATGCCGTCCAGCACAGCTTCTACCGGATAGCCCCTGCCGTTCAATGTGCCGAACCGCTCGTTGTCCAGACTGTCGAGACTGACTGTCACGCGGTCAAGTCCTGCTTCCTTCAGAGCCTGCGCGTGGCGGACGAGCAACGAACCGTTGGTGGTCATAGCGATGTCGTGAATACCTGCTACTTTTTTTATCATTTCAATTAACACAGGCAAGCCTCTGCGCATGAGCGGCTCTCCGCCTGTAATTCTGATTTTCTGGACGCCAAGCGAGGCGAAAATGTCGGTCAGTCGAACAATCTCTTCAAATGAAAGCAGCTTGTGCTGCGGCAAAAACTCAAAGTCCGGTCCAAAAATTTCCGCAGGCATGCAGTATCTGCAACGAAAATTGCATTTGTCTGTCACGGAAATACGCAAATCGCGGAGAGGGCGATTTCGTGTATCAACGAGTGGCGACTGCTCTGGCATTGGCTGTCACTCTCCTTTTTCCTAGCGTATCATATCCACGATCGGGCGTAATAGCTTTCCTGCACTTTCGCCTGGTTGTTCCTATGCAAAACCATAATATTTTGCTTGAAAGTGTAAATAGCTCATTTTTGCTATTCCCTTTTTGAATTAATATAAGCTAATATGACTATATATTGTGAAATTGTATAACTGAAAGTGGAAGCGATGATCAGCGATTTGTATGTGGGCACTTGAATGGCTGGGAGTGAGTAGTGCAACCGACCCTATTATTGCTGTAGGGTCGGTTTATTTTATCCCAGAACATTTGTCGTGTCCACTATCGCCAATTCACTCACCAAAGCACCATTGACGTATGCTCTCTTCCCCCGTTTTGAAGCGAACGACTAAAAAAGAGAAAAGCAAAGAATCCGGAGGTCTGCATGCAATTTTTTACGAAGAAAACAAAGCCATGGACAGAGTACGTAAAATCCTCTCACACGACTGACATCGATCAAGTAGGAGAACGAGTAAAGGAGCGCTTGTCCTTTTTAGGGGTGGATCAAGACACGCTCGCCCATGTCAAAAATGCTGCCGAAACGCTTTCGCCCTTTAAAGCGAAGATTGTCGACCAATTTTACGGCGCAATCACGGCTGTTGATCAATTGCAAAAACTGATTCTCGACCACTCAACACTAGGAAAATTGAAACACACATTGGAGTTGTATCTTGAACAGTTTCTGCAGGCGAATGTGGATTACGAATACGTGAAGACGAGAATTGTGATTGGACAAGTTCACAGCCGCATTCATCTGACAGCCGATCATTTTATCTCCGCTCATCATATGTTGATTCAGATCATGACATCGATCTTGATGGAAAAATGGAGCCATCAGCCGCATCAAATGATGCAAATGGTCACATCCGTCCAAAAACTGGCAGCGTTCGATCAGCAACTGATCGTGGAAGTATATATGGAAGAGACGTTCAAATCATTTTTGTTCGGCATCTCCGACATGTTGAATCATATGACACAGCTCGATACGACCAAACAGCTCATCTCGGGCATGGACGAACAAATTGAGGAAAGCCACAGCGTGACAGCAGCTACGGAAGAAATGAGCGCTTCCATTCAGGAAGTGGCCAACCACGCTATCAAGGTGGCGGAAGGAACGGACGATGCCGTCCACTCCGCAGAACAGAGCAGGCAGATCATCAATGCCGCGCTGGGAGACATCCGGCAAGTCGGGCGCGTCTTCGAAGAGGTCATGGGCCGCGTCAACAAGCTCGATCAGGAGATTCACCAGACCCAGGATGTCGTGCATATTATTCGGGAAATCGCCGAGCAAACGAATCTGCTCGCCCTCAACGCCAGTATCGAGGCTGCGCGGGCAGGCGACCAGGGGCGCGGCTTCGCCGTTGTCGCCTCAGAAGTTCGCAAATTGGCCGAGCATACAAAAGAACAAATCAGCCAAATTACAACCAATATGGCATCGTTGCAGCATGTCTCCAATCAGGTGACCCAGCAAATGGACGATACAGGCAAACTGGTTGAGCGCTGTGTGAGTGAGGCCCAATACGCTGACGTCGCCTTGAACAAAATTGTGACCGCGATGCAGGAAATCAGCCAATCGACCTCGCAAATTGCCGCCATGACCGAGGAGCAGGCTTCTTCCGTAACGGACATTGCCCGCCGCAACTCCACGATTTTTGACTTGAGCGCGCATTCGCAGGAAATCGCCAAGGATACGGCCCAGCTGATTTTGGAATTGAGCCGAAAAATGGACGATTACCGCAAAACGTTCTTTACGATCAACGTCAAGCTCAGCTCGAAAGACATCGTCCGCGTGGCAAAAACCGACCATCTTCTGTGGAAATGGAAAATTTACAACATGTTTTTGGGCTTGGAGCACTTGAACGCAAGCGAAATGGGCTCCCACCACACATGCCGTCTCGGGAACTGGTACTATGGCGAGTTGTCTGCCCAAGTGCGAAACAATCCGATCTTCAAAAAGCTTGAGGAGCCGCACCGGATGGTTCATGCTTACGCCAAGCAAGCCGTCGAGCAGTACCAGGCTCAAGATCTGGCGGGAGCGCAGCAAACGTATCTCTTGCTCCAGGAGGCATCGAGCGAGGTCGTCTCCCTGTTGTCCCGCCTGGAGTCCGCTCTGTAATTTCCTTTCACGAATCACGAAAAAAGCAAAAAGGGCAGTTCTCTTCATCGCGGAAGAGACTGCCCTTTTTCATGACCGTTTTGTTGTTTTTACTTCATTTCGTTGATTTCAGCGCGGATTTTTTCCACGAAGGCATCCACAGTCATGGCACCTTCGTCGCCTACGCCGCGTCTGCGAACAGACAGTGTGCCGTCAGCCATCTCTTTTTCACCGATGACCAGCATGTACGGGATTTTTTGCACTTGCGCTTCGCGGATTTTGTAGCCGATTTTTTCGTTGCGCGCATCCAGCTCCACGCGGATTCCTGCTTGTTGCAGTTTTTCTTTGACTTGCTCTGCATAAGGAATGTGTACCTCGCTGATGTTCATCAGGCGAGCCTGAACCGGAGTCAGCCATACTGGGAACGCCCCGGCATAGTGCTCGATCAGGATGCCGATGAAGCGCTCCATCGAGCCGTACATCGCACGGTGCAAGACAACCGGACGGTGCTTCTCGTTGTCCTGGCCAATATAAGTCAGGTCAAACTTCTCTGGCATCTGGAAGTCGAGCTGGATCGTTCCGCATTGGTGGCGGCGTTTCAACGCGTCAGTAATTTGGAAGTCGATCTTCGGACCGTAGAAAGCGCCGTCGCCTTCTTTGATCTCGTAAGGCATTTCCAAGTCTTCCAGCACCTTTTTCAAGGAGCTTTCCGCAGTTTCCCACAGTTCGTCGGAGCCCATGGAATCCTCTGGACGAGTCGAGAGCGCTACGCTGTATTCGAAGCCGAAGACGTTGTAAATTTTATCGATCAGTTGAATCATGCTCTTGATTTCGTTCTGGATCTGGTCAGGACGAACGAAAGCGTGCGCGTCATCCTGGCAGAAAGTCCGAACGCGAAGCATGCCGTTCAGCGCGCCGGAATACTCGTGGCGGTGCACCTGACCAAATTCGGAGTAGCGGATTGGCAGGTCGCGATAGGAGTGCATCGCATTTTTGTAAATCAGCATGTGTCCAGGGCAGTTCATCGGCTTCAGCGCATAAGTCGCGTGCTCGACCTCGGAGAAGTACATGTTTTCCTTGTAGTGATCCCAGTGGCCGGACTCTTTCCAGAGACGCTCGTTCATGAGGAACGGAGAGCGCACCTCTGTGTACTGCGCCAACTGCTGCAGGCGGCGGGAGAATTGCTCCAGCTCGTTGCGGACAGTGAAGCCGTATGGCAGGTAGAACGGCATGCCTGGAGCTTCTTCGGAGAACATGAACAATCCTAGCTCTTTGCCCAGTTTGCGGTGATCGCGTTTTCTCGCCTCTTCGATGAAGTGCAGATATTCATCCATGTCGGCTTTTTTCGGCCAAGCTGTACCGTATACGCGTTGCAGCACCTGGTTTTCCGCTTTTCCGCGCCAGTATGCGCCTGCTACACTCATCAGCTTGAACGCCTTGATGAAGCCAGTCGATGGCAAGTGCGGGCCGCGACAGAGGTCGAAAAACTCGCCCTGCTCGTACAAAGTAATGGTAGCCTCGTCTGGCAGATCGCGAATCAGTTCCAGCTTGAGGTGATCGTTCAGATCGGAGAAGATTCGAATCGCCTCATCGCGGCTCACCACTCTGCGGCGAATCGGCAAATCTTCTTTCACGATTTTTTCCATTTCGGCTTCGATCTTGCCCAAATCCTCGGGCGAGAGTGCTACCGGAATATCCATATCGTAGTAGAAGCCATCCTCAATCACGGGACCGATACCGAATTTCACTTCGCTGCCGTAGATGCGGCGTACAGCCTGGGCGAGCAAGTGAGCGGTACTGTGGCGATATACTTCCAATCCGTCCGGTGTATCGAGAGTGACGATTTCAATCGCTGCATCATCCTCAAGTGGCGTGTACAAATCCACCACTTTGCCGTCTTTTTTACCGGCTACTGCTTTTTTCTTCAGGCTTGCGCTAATCGAGCCTGCGATCTCTTCGATGGTGATCCCAGCATCATACTGACGAACTGCGCCATCTGGGAATGTTACGTTAATTTGTGCCACCTTGGATTCTTCCTTCCTGTTTGTTTTTGAGAAAATAAAAAACACCCATCCCAAAAAGGGACGAGTGCATTCTCGCGGTACCACCCTAGTTCAAGTCTGTTTGCATAAAAAGGAACACCGAAACAGACTCCTCATGACATGATAACGGTATGGGAACCGGCAAACCGATAGTGGAAGCAAACGCGCTTCGTTCCCGGCTGCTACTCGAAGGGGGTAGATCCATATGATCTCGCAGCAAGCTCCCAGCCTAGGCCCGCCTCTCTAGAGCGATCTTCATATCGTCCATGTCCTTCTCATCGTATTTGTAAGCCATATACGTTTGTTGTTGCTTATTATAGTGGACTCGGATTGTTCCCGTCAAGTACACGTCTTTGCCCAATGCATAATGAACAGGAATGGCACGTAATCAGCCGGCTGTCGAAAATGCTGCGTATCGTTTGCGCAAGCCCCGGTCTGTCGCCAGCCATGTGCAGCACGATACTCTCAGGAGCCAGTGTAACCAAGGCGCTGACCAAATAATCCTCGTCCCGGCACTTTTGTTCGTCCATGCTGAGCACGGAATCCAGCTGCTCCAGCCAGAGACGGTCTCCCTGTTTGTCATAAAGATGGAAAGGTTTGTCCACACTAGGAACAACATGGACCACTTCCTGTTTCACTTCCTGCACGGCGATGAAGTAGCGCAACAGCTCGACAAATTCCTGGTATTGCTTGTCTTCCAGATATTCGTCAATCCCGGACTCCACCAGTTCAAACAGCTCGTTCCAATGCTCTTGCAGCCGGAACCGGATGAAACCCAGGACGTTGATCGTCCGCTCCTGCTCCAGATACAAAAACGCCTTGCGGTAAACATTGGCCTTGCGGGTCGTGGCAGCCAAAAGCTCGCGGCCATCCTGCTCGATTTCCTGGCACATGCGCTCGATGTAAGGCAAAATTTCTCCCCATTCTTCTTCCAGCTGTTCTGCCGCCAACAGATCGGCAGCCATTTCCTGCATGATGTCCGCTTCCTTGACCTGTGTCACCCACTCTGCCAACGTCAATGCCACAAAAGCTCTCGCCCACTCTATCGTCTGCGCATCATATTCTTCTTCGCACCAGCTTTGAAAAAGGAACGTGCAGTAGTCCTCCTGCTCTTGCTCCTTGTATGTAATGCGCACCGGGGCCGTATTGACTCGCTCCAGCATTTCGTTTACGATCACGCGATACGTGCCACTATGCTCAGGGACATTCTCCAGCAATACGCGATACGTTTGCATTTTCATCCCCCCAACCGCAATTGTAGTTACAGTATATGTCCCTTGATTGGCGATATACTTTTAAACGATTGGAAACCGGGGATTGGAAAATAGGGTCGTTCCATATAAAAAACGCGCTCCCTCATCACTTCCCCTTTGACAAAGGCTGGTGATCAAGCAGCGCGTGGAAACAGCTGGTATATCAATTAGTTTTGCATCACAAAATCTTTCTCTGCCATCTCGCCGTCCTGGAACACGCGCAGGATGTCGTACTGGGTATTGCGCTGCGCAGGGATTTTGCCTGCTCCGCGAATCAGTTCGAGAATCTGGTTGGTGTTCACTTTGTACGTACATGCGGCGGCTGAAACGACGTTTTCTTCCATCATCGTCTGACCGAAGTCGTTTGCTCCGTAAGAGAGCGACAATTGGCCGTAGTGCGGGCCCATGGTAACCCAGGAAGATTGGAAGTTTTCGATATTGTCCAGCATGAGTCGGCTGATCGCCAAAGACTTGAGGTATTCTTCCGGCGTGTTGTTGACGGCCTTCATGTTGGTGTTGTCCGGCTGGAACGTCCAGACGATGAACGCTTTGAAGCCGTGCGTCTCGTCCTGTGCTTCACGGATGCGCAGCAAAGACAGCACGCGCTCCTCCATCTCCTCGCCAAAGCCGATTACCATCGTCGCCGTACCTGGCAACCCGATGCGGTGAGCAGCTTTTTGCGTATCGATCCACTCTTTCCAAGAGCCTTTCAAACGGGAAATTTTGCGGCGCGTACGGTCGTCGAGAATTTCTCCGCCCGCTCCCGGCAAGGAATCCAGCCCCGCTGCCTTCAGCTCTTTGAGCACATCCTCGACTGACATGTTGGAGACTTCCGCGATTTTGATGACTTCCGCTACCGACAGCGAGTGCATGGTGATTTTCGGAAAACGTTCCTTGATCGCCCGCAGCAGGTCGGTAAAGTAATCAATTTTCAAATCCGGGTTCGTTCCGCCCTGCATCAAGATTTCCGTACCGCCTACGTCTACGGTCTCCTGAATCTTTTGGAAAATGGTTTCTCTTGGCAGTACATAGCCTTCGCTTGAGCCTGGACGACGGTAAAAGGCGCAAAAGCGGCAATACGTATCGCAAATGTTCGTGTAGTTCACATTTCGGCTGATAACAAACGTGGCAATTGGTTCCGGATGATGCTTTTGCATCACCAGATTGGCGTAGTGTCCGATCTTTTCAATTTCGTTGCTGGCAAACAAGGCCAGGCCGTCTTCCAGGCCCAGTCGTTCCCCTGCAAGGGCACGCTCCAATATAGCATCGATCATCAGGATCACTCCTTGTACCATACGTAAATTCCATCCCACATGATATCACACTCGGGACATAACGGCTATAGCCCGAGGTGCTGCCACAAACAGGAGCTTTATGCAAAACAGCCCCGCAAAAAGCAGGGCTGCCCGATATTTCTTGTTCTTTTATCATTCAAATCCGATCTGCTCATACACTTCCGGTTCCCAGTAGATGACCGTTTGCGAAAGTGGCAGATTGGTTTCACGCGCACCATTAGGCTGACCGTTAAAGTAAATGATTTCAGTCACGGCTACCCGGTCTCCGCGCACGTCAATTTCTCCTGTCAGTTGCACGCTGGTTCCATCCGGCGCATAAAAAACGACTTTCCCCGATCCCAATGTCTTCATGGGCTCCTCCCAACGCTGTATGTCCTTCTTCTCTATACTAATGGATATTCTTTCCTATCGTCAATGGAAAAGCTAGGGACTTCCCGACCACGACTCACGCATACACAGGGCCGTTTCGCTCAGGACGAATCTCCTTAAAAGCCGGAAAATACCAGGAAAATGTAACCCCCCGGTGTAATCAATCGTATTTCTATCTGTTTGGATCAGCCCGCTTTTTCGGTCTTTGTCCGCACGACCAAGCATATCCTAACTACTGAAAACCGCTTTTTTCCTGTATAATTGATTCCCGAGAGGAAATGTGCTTAAGGAGATGCTCATGCTCGATCAAATCACAGAACTTTTCATGCAATATGGAATATGGGGCCTCTTTGGCATGGCATTTTTGGATTCGTTCATCAGTCCGATTCCTCCTTTTTTTATGCAAATTGCGATGAGTCTGCTTGACCCCGGATCGGCCCTCCGCTTTGCAACGGTGGCTTTTACCGCCTCGATTCTTGGGGCGCCAATCGGATTTTTGCTCGGCAAGTGGCTGGGGAAACCGCTTTTGCACAAGCTGCTCCCGGAAAAATGGGTCGT
The DNA here is from genome assembly GCF_013284375.2 of Brevibacillus sp. HD3.3A. Lineage (NCBI taxonomy): Bacteria > Bacillati > Bacillota > Bacilli > Caryophanales > Paenibacillaceae > Brevibacillus > Brevibacillus sp. HD3.3A. Next base: position 1,656,556 of record NZ_CP085874.1, on the reverse strand, counting down.
GGTCGCCACCGAGAAATTCGCCAAAAACGGAGACGCTGCGGTGTTGATCGGCGCATTTACGCCCATCCCGTTCAAAGTATTTACCGTATTGAGCGGCGTTTTCAACTATTCGCTGACAAAGCTGATGCTCTTTGCCATCGTCGGTCGCGGCCTGAAATTTTTCCTGATCGGTACGTTGTTTTACTTGTACGGCAAACATGCCAAAGTGTTGCTGGACGAATACTTGGAAGTCTCATTGCTCGCAGCCGCTGCACTTGTAGCCGTTGGCTGGTTCATCTGGAACAAACGCAGAAAACGCTATGCCTGAGATGAAAAACGCCCAAGCAACCTCGAATTGGCTGCATGGGCGTTTTTTCCTTTTGATGCGATTGGTTACGTGGCGAACACAAAGGCAGACTGCTGCTGTAGCGCCTCCAGCGGGATCGGCTCATAGTCCAGAAGCTCGCGGAAAAACTGCACATCCAGCAGCTCGTCACCCTGGATGCCCCGCTTTGTCTTCGGCAGCAAATGCTTGTTTGCGTACAGCTTTGCCAGCACGTATTTGCGGGCATTGTTGTCTCGCAGCAGCTGATCCTCTGCTTCGCTGACGATGCAGGAAAGCGTGTACAAGTCAATCATGTGGTCGGCGAGCGCCTTCAATTTATAGCTGAGATAATCAGGCGACTGCTGGAGCAAATAAGCAATATTCTCCTCCAGTACAGCCAGCTCGGATTGCAAAAGCTGGGCGAACGGCCGGGAAAAGGCATGGTGCCAGCCTGCCGCACGCGAACGCAACAGCCGGATCAAGACCGCATGGCTGTTTTCTTTTTGCATGACGCGCAAAATGTCCAGCGCAAGAATGTTCGAAGTGCCCTCCCACACCGTCAGCACCTGCGCATCCCTCAGCAAGCGCGGTGTGACATACTCTTCGATAAAACCGTTGCCGCCGTGAATCTCGATAGCTGTGTGGGCGGCTTCCACCGCTTCCTCTCCCGTCCGGTATTTCAACAGGGGAATCAACAGCCGGCAAAGCGCCAAATCGTCCCTGCCCCCCGAACCATCCTGTACGCGGTCGTAGACAGCAATCATGTCGAACACGGCGCCTGTGCTTACTTCCGTATCCAAGAGCAGGTTGACCAGCATTTCTCTGACCATCGGGTACTGGTCGATCGGCTTTTGAAAAGCACGCCGCTCGCTCGCGTAGTATTTGGCTTCATACAAGGCTCGGCGCATGATTCCGACCGATGCGATCGCATTGCAAATTCGCGACAAATTCAGCGCTTCCGCCATGTATTTGAAGCCATTTTCCGGCTGTCCGATCAAATAGCCTTCCGCGCCGTGAAGCAGCACCTCCGCAGACGGCACTGCGTTCACTCCGAGCTTATCTTTCAAACGCCGAACCTCAATCTGGTTGCGCGTGCCATCCGGCCGAACCCACGGGACGAGAAACAGCCCCAAGCCTTTTGTGCCCGGCTTGCTGTCGTCGATTCTCGCAAGCACCGTGGCGACCATCGCGCCCGCATTGCTGGCAAAAAATTTCTCGCCCGTCAACTGATAGACGCCCGGCTTCCCGGCTGTCGGCTTGGCAACCGTGAGATTCGCCCCGACATCCGAGCCGCCCTGACGCTCCGTCAGCCAAGTGGCTCCCTCGTACAGCGAACGGCGATCCCGCGAGGTCAGCCCGCTGAGGTACTGCTCTTTTTGCTGCTCATCCCCGTATTTATCGATCAAATACGCCGCCGACATCGTCAAGGTCACCGGGCAATAAAAGCCTGGCTCGGTCTGGCTGACGAGGTAGCCCAGCAAAAAGGAGTAGCTGTACGGTGCCTTGAACCCAAGCTCGGGAATGTCGTGGTACAAATAATGGACGATCCCCGCCCCGTACACGTCAGCCACCGTCTGCTTGTAGCCTTCGTTGGTGATGATCTCGGAAACGTCTTCGCCAAGGCGATTGTACTTGCGCAAGTGCGGTTTGCCGTCCCGATCGGTATAGGCTGCCCGCTCATCCAGCGGCCCCGCCGCATGTGCCCCCAGCCAACCGAGCTGCTGCTTCGCCCAATCGTGCATCGGCGCCGGCAAATACCGCTCCAGCAAGAAAGCAAGGTTGGGGTCTGCCGCAAAAAAGTTTTGCTGGCTGCCTGCGCGCGGGTGAGGGATGTTGTCGCTGTAGCGGCGCTGGTCGATTTTCGCTTGCAGGTCGCTCATGTCAGCTCCACTTCCTTTTGCGCAGCCGAATCGCGCAAAGCATGCTTGAGCACTTTTCCGCTCGTATTGCGCGGCAGCTGGGCGAGGACTTTCACCTGTCGCGGCAGCTTGTAATCGGCAAGGTGTCCGCTCAAAAAGCCGCGCACTTCTGTCAGCCAATCGTGCGCCGGATCAGCCCCTGCAACAAGCACTACATAGGCGGTAACCGTCTCGCCCCACTCGGGATGGGGCAGCCCCACGACAGCCACTTCGGCAATCGCCGGGTGACGCTCCAGCAGCTGTTCAAGTTCCTTCGGGTAGACATTGACTCCGCCCGTAATCATGACATCCTTTTTCCTGTCGACGATCCACAGGAAGCCGTCCTCGTCGAATTTTCCGATATCTCCCGTGTAAAGCCAGCCGTCGCGCAGCGCCTCGCTCGTCGCTTCCGGGTTGTTGTAATAGGCTTTCATCGAGCCTGCTCCGCGAACTCGCACCTCGCCAGGCGTACCTGCCGGGACAGGTCTGCCCGCTTCGTCGACAACCTCGACTTCGGCGAACAGGACGCCGCGGTTTCCGACGCTGCCCACCTTGTCCGGGTGCTCGCGGTGCAGCAGGCGAGTGCCCGTCGGCCCTGCTTCCGTCAGCCCGTAGACGCAAGCCAGTTTGTCCCTGCCGTACGCTTGCTCCATCTGCGCAGCCATTTCCTTGGACAAAGGAGCGCCTCCGTACATCCAAAACTCCACGGATGACAAATCGTACCGGGCGAACTCGGGATGCTTCATCGTCAGCAAGTAAGCAACGGGCGCCCCGAAAAAGTGGGTAATCCGGTGCTTTTGCACGAGCGACAAGAGCAGCTCCGGCGAAAACGTGAGCGCCATCACTTGCGTCGCTCCGACCATCAAGCCTGAGATAAAAAACAAGTGCAGCGGCGCTGAATGGCTGAGCGGCATGAGCTGGAGGATGCGAGAGCGATGCTGGATCGACAGTTCGATGGCCATCATGGTCGCGACGGTCAGCAAGCTTCTGTGCGTGTACAAAACACCTTTTGGCCGGCCCGTTGTACCTGACGTGTACAAAATGCTGACTTCGCTTTCTTCTGTCAAGTTCGGAGCATCCGGGTCGATCGCAAATTCATCCAGCTTGCCGAGAACATCTTCGCCTATCTCCCAAGCTGCTGTTCCCAGCCAAACGCCCTGACTGCCGCCCGTCTTGATGGCAAGCAGATTCGTTCCTTGTTCGATCCATTCGTTGACCGCGTGCACGAGAGCTTCGTGAACGATCAGTGCTTTCGCCCCTGCATGCTCGCATATGTAGCGCACTTCCTCCTGGGTCGACCGCGCATTGATCGGTACGACAAGCGCCTGGCAGCGAATAACGGCTATGTAAAAAACCGCAAACTCCGGACAATTCGGCAGCATCAAAACCACGCGATCTCCTGACTCGACGCCATACTCTCTCAAACGATAGGCCCACCTGCTCGCCTGATCATTCCACTCGGCAAAGGTAAGTTCTGCATCACCTGCAACAAGTGCAGGCTTGTCGGGATATTTGCGTCCGTTTGCAGCAAGCAAAGCTGATACGTTCATCGGTTCCCCTCCCCATGTTCTTCCAGCAATTTTTGTTCAAACCCCAGCTTGTAAGCGAGAATATCTTCCCGCAGCAGCGACAGCTCCCTGATCTTGTCGTCAATCTCCGCCAGCTTCTGGTTGCCGTAATCAATGGCACGCAGCAACTGGGCGCGACCGCTGCGATCCTCGCCAAACAACTCGATCATTTCCCGGATTTGCTCCAGCGAGAAGCCGAAGCGCTTTCCCCGCATAATCAATCGCAGCCTGGCCCGATCCTGGCGGCTGTAATACCTGATCCCCCGCTCAGTTCGAGCCGGAAAAATCAGGCCGACTTCCTCGTAGTAACGAATCGTTCTCGTGCTGACATCCAGTTCGTGAGCAAGATCAGAGATGGACCATGGTGCTTGCTTTTCGTCGCCTTCTCTGTTCATCGTCTCCTGCTCCTTTACCTTTCTTTTCTAATATTCAGAAATAACTGATTAACCATATTTTACCTTCCGTTTACGTTAACGTCAACTGCCGCCCCGATCTACCGAAAAATTTCGCTGGTGCAATCACCGATCTGGCATACGCCCATATATTGTCATTGTGAGTTTTATGAGGAGGTGAAGCAATGGCCGTTATCAAAGCGAACAGCAATGACGTCGATATGTTGGCTCGTTTAATGCGCGCGGAAGCGGAAGGCGAAGGCGAGCTGGGGATGCTGATGGTGGGGAATGTGGGCGTCAACCGGATTCTCGCCAACTGCCTTGACTTCAAGAACATACGGACGATGCGAGATATGGTCTATCAATCTCCGGGCGGATATGAGTCTGTGCAAAAGCCGTACTTCTACCAGCGGGCACGTGAGCGCGAAAGACGTTTGGCCCAGCGAACGATCAATGGCGAGCGGACACGTCCAGCCACCAATGCGCTTTGGTTTTACCGTCCTGTCGGCAATTGCCCTGCCACCTGGTGGGATCAGGCAAACTCCGGGCGTTACAAGGCGCACTGCTTCTTCATTCCAACCAGAGCCGATTGTCCGCGCGTTTTTTAACAGATAGATAAAAGGAGCGAGTTCATCATGAGTCAGCAAATCCCATACCAACCGTATCCTTACGGGTATGAAATGTATCCTTCCGCACAGTTTCCTTTTGGCATGCAGCAACAACAGCAGCCGCAATTGGTTCCTATGCAGCCAAGCGGCGCGCTGATCCCTGGCACGCCTTATACGCCGGGGCAAGTCATGGAAGAATCGTACATCGAAAACATTTTGCGCATGAATCGCGGCAAGGTCATTACCGTTTACCAGACGTTCGAGAACAACAGCCAGTGGAACGCGAAAATTTTCCGCGGCGTGCTGGAGACAGCCGGGCGCGACCACATCATTCTCAGCGACCCGCAAACGGGCAAACGCTACTTGCTGCTCATGGTCAATACCGACTACATCACAGCCGACGAAGAGCTGAACTACATTCCTCCGACACTTCCTCAGGGGGTACGTTAAGCTTTACCAAAAAGACAGTGTCCATCTCTCGTTCAGATGGGCGCTGTCTTTTTGCTATAATGGGGCGATAGGCAAAGCATGCGCTTGTGCCACACATCTTTTCAACAGAAAGAGGAGAGCATTCGTGGCATTCGGCATTTCACGAGCAGAGTTAAACGAGTGGAAACAGGCGGTCCGGCGCGGAGAGATTGCTTTTCTGACGCATTACTGGCTGGACCCGCGTTTTCCTGAGATGAAAACCGTGACAAAAGTAGGCTGCGCCGATCCAAACAAGCTGGTGGAATGGTGCCGCCAGCACGGCTTGAATCCCGCCTATATTCACAACCGCGCCGCTTTTCCCCACTTTGACCTGATTGGCCCGAGGCAAATCGAGATTTTGCAGCAGATCGGATTGCACGACCACCTGGAGCGCTTTCGCCTGCTCGACTAAAAAACAGGCTACCCTCCAGTTCAAGGTAGCCTGTTGCTTTTTCTACTCTGCCTGTTTTCGGGTATGGTATCCGCGGTCGCCGTATGGAGCCAGCTTCTCTACCCACTTTGCTTCCAATTTCTCCAAAGCAGCCTTCGCATCAAACGCAGGCTCGTCTTTGTTTTCCAGCACTTCCAGCACCTCGAACTCGAATGCATCAGCGCCCAGCTCGTTCCAATCGTTTTGCAGTTCCCGGTTGGGATGGGAGCCGTGCTGCAACATGAACTTTTTGCCGTTCATCGTTTTGATGTTCATGGTGCTCGTCACGAGTACCTTGCCGTTCTCTTTGTTGCGGATCTGGTAGACGCCAGCCTCGCTCTTCACTTCTTTGTACAGCTGTTTCAGCTCTTGCTTGCGATCCGTCGTCGCCTCTTGCTCCGCTCCGTCGCCGCCCGCCCGGCTCGTGCGCCAATACGCGCTGCCGTCGGCTTCCCGACTCAACAAAGCGAAGTCGATCAAGTAACGGCGCAAGGTGACGTGGTCCTCATAAATCGCTTCCAGCAGCTCATTGACTTCCCGCTCCGTGTACACCTTGTCCGGCGCAAAGCGATTGGCAATCTCCTGAAAAACAATCTGCCTGTGGCTATGCTTGCGTGGTATCCGCGCCAGCGAATGGCCTGGCCCGTTCGGAAAATACTTTTGCACAACCGCGGCATATTCAGACGGCCCGGCCTCTCTCTGCTTTTCAGCCTGCTTGTTTGGCTTTCCCTTGCCCGTTGAAGAGCATGTGCTTGCTTTGTCCGTTTCCCGCAGCAGCTCCATCATTGCCAAAAATACTTTTGCTTGCCGCTCTTTCTCTTTGAGGGCAAAACGGTGATTGCGGATCGTCGAAGCGCTGCCGATGCCCATCTCGGCTTGCACCTCGGCATCGCTTTTGCCCGCATAAAACAACCGCATCAAGCTGGCCTGATGATCGGACAGTCCGGTCAACCGCTTGTCCAACCCGCTCAGATGAGCAAAAACCGATTCATGCTCCTGCTCGATATGATGACGCATGTAACGGGACGCCTCGAACAGGGTGCCGTCTACCGGATAGATGATTCCTTTTTCCACTTCTGCGCCACATAGCAAGCACAAATAATCGTGCTCCCGCTCTACATATCCTTGCTTGGCTTCCTCCAATGAAGCAGTCCAAAACGATTCATTGATGCCCATTGACAAGCACATCCTCAAAATGTTTAGTTTATTGCAGACAATATAACACTTCGTTTGTGCATTGTCAAAAAAAGCCCCTTGTTGGTCACCCCACCAACAAGAAGCCTGCTCGTCTTGATTCGTTTGCTGTTTTGCCCTATGCTCTCGTCGTCTCCAAAGTTTGCGACGCCTGGGCCAATTCTTGCAGAAAGGCTTGCCGATCGCCCTTCCAAAAGCTCCCTTCCGTCCCTACCCGGTTTTGCCGATAGCGAATGGCCAGACGGTTCACCAACTGGTTGATCTCCAAATGCTGCGCTTCTTCCATCGTGAACCGTACCGCGTATTCATAAAAATCTTGCTCCCACGGGCTTGTACGCACGACATGTCCGTACATTTTCAATGTCGAACCGCACAACTCCGTCTCAAACTGCAAGACGAGCTGGTCGCTGGCCGGCATTTTCAAGTGCGAGAGAAATCGCAGTCCGCCTGCGCCGATATCCTCAATCAGCACCTTCGCGCTGCCGATCTCCATCGTCTTTCCTTTGACAAGAACAATGGTCATGAATGCACAGAGGGGATGCTCCAGCTTCAACCGGAAATATTCACGTTTGTGACCCTCTGATCCACTCGCCATTGCTCTCACCTTCCTTTCCCTTGCCCGATTTATTCCCAAACGCGGCGAAGCCCTCGTCCCTGTCGGCACAAGGTTTTCGCTGCCCGCATTCATTTCTTAGGTAATGACTTCCCACCGCATGTCACAAAAGAAAACAGCGCCGTGTGACTGGCGCTCTATTTATTTTTCTCTTTCTTGTACCGAATGTCCTGCAACTTTGTGTCAAATGATTCCCAAAGCTCCCTTTGGTCGTACTTGATGGAATCGCGCTTCTCCAGACGGAACAGGAGCTTCACCACAAACCAGACAACCAGCAAAAACGCAAAAAAGATGACGACGGTAAAAAAAATCATAAGACCTGCCCCCTCCCCGTTTGTTAACAACATATGGGGAGAGGCAAAATAAGATGACCAATTATGGCAAAATCATGACAATTTTAAAAATCAGAACGGCGTCATGCTCTGCGGTTTTTTCGTCGTGTAAAAAAGCCGATCCAACTGCGGCAACGCGCGCAGGTCATCCAGCTCTGCCAGACCGTACTCGTGCAGCTTGCTGAAACGAACCGCCCCCATGACGAGCGAGGAAAAATCGGATATATCCAGTTGAACAGCAGCGTCTGCCTGTCCTTCCTCTACCACGCGAGCATGCCCGTCTGTGAACTGGACAAGCCATGTCCCGCTGTTTTCCGGCAGGAAGGAGTCGCGCACCGTCAACTGCAAGCGAACCGTTTCTGCGCCAAAGCGATGAGCGGACATTTGCCGGAAAAAGCCCGGTACATCAATCACCCGATACATCAGCCCAACCCCTGAAACATGACTCTCGTGGTAGACGCTAGGCAAAAGTCGGTTCGTTCCATTTCCTGGATCAGACAAAAGCAAATGGAAGTCTTCGTCCGCAGTATTGAGGACAACCCGCTGTATTTGATCCGCCTGGCTGTGCAGGAAGGAGAGCAGCTGCGCCAACGCCTCGCGCGATTCATAGACCAGCTCTTTCACGACGATATTGTTGAAAATTTTATTTTCCTCGTGAGCGCTTTCAAATTGGAAGGCAAGATATCCCGTCAGTTTGTCCTCCTGTCGGACACCGACGACGATTTTTTCCGGCACATTCAGCAGGCTGTCCACATCCCGCTCCGTCCGTTTGATCATCCCGTGCGTCTGCCGGGCGACCCGCTGGTAACACGCCAGCACTTGCTCCTTGTCCTCTTTTGTCACGTACACGATTTGATCCTTGCCCGTATAGGGAAGGCTTGCAGGCTTGAATTTGTACTGATGAATTTTGCTTCCTGTCCCAAAGCCCATCTGCTTGTAAAAATCAACGCGAAACGGATAGAGCGACACAAGTGGAATCCCTCTCTCCCGGTAAGCCGCGAGAAACCCGTGCAGCATCGTTTTCGCTACCTTTTCTTTTTTATGCAACAGATCGACAGCGACCGTGCCGATTCCTCCTGTCAGTACAGATTGACCGTATACATACATGGAAAAATCGTACCACTTCATGATTCCTACGAGCTGTCCGTCCCGATAGCATCCGTGATAGCTTACGTTCGGGTCATTTTCCAGCGTGCTTTTGACCCGTTCAGCGAACTGCTGTCTGCCCTCCGTCCCGAGAAGATTGCTTCCCGGATAAGCCATGGCGGCAATTCTCGCTACCTCGTCGATATCGTTCAAAGAAACAGGGCGAATCTCGTCCATCGTCACAATCACTCCTGTCTGTACGCATTTGGGACAAACCATTTCGTCTAAAAAAATTTTATAGAATCTATGCGGTAAATAGCAACAAGTTTTTGTATATTTTGGAAAAGTTTCATTTTCAGCCATATTTAGCTTGGCCATCCAAAAAGCGCCGACCGACTGGCCGACGCTTGATAAATTACTGGCTGTTCGCCTGTTGCCGCTGATTTTTGGCAATCACAAGCGACAAGAGGAAGCAGCCAATCGCGATAACGAGTGTTCCGGTAAAGACGACGTGGACCCCGGAAGAAAGCAAATCGCGGATCGACGCCAGCTGTTCCGCAGGGATGGAGCCTGTCTCGAAGGATGCGCCGAGATTCGCGTGGCCTCCCGCTACCGTGACCATGTTGAATAGCATCCCGAAGACTGCCGCCCCGAAGGTTTGGCTGAAGGTTCCTGTGAACGTGTTCAATGCGACAGCCGTTCCCCGTTTGTCGACAGCGACCGACGCCTGAATTTTGACCATGACGATCGGGCTGATCAGCCCCATGCCAAGCCCCACCAAGCCTACGGCGACATAAATCAAGTAACTTGCCGAATGGGAAGACAGAATCGTTAAAAGCGTCGTGGCAACGGTCAATATGGCCGTCCCTCCGATAATCAACTGCTCTGCCCGCAGCTTGCCCAAGAGATTGCCGGACAAAATCGAGCCGATCGTCCAACAGACGGGCATCGGAGTCAGGACAAAGCCTGCCATCGTCGCGCTTTCCCCCAGTACGCCCTGGCTCCAGATCGGCAAGTACACGACCATGCTGATCACAATTCCGTTGGTCAAAAACGTCAGCATGTTGATCAGCGTCACGTTGCGATTCGTCAAAAGGGTGAGCGGAATCAGCGGCTCAGGCGAGCGCTTTTCTACCGTAACGAAAACCAGGTAGGTCACGAGTGCAAACACAATCAAAGAAATCGTCACCGGATTGGTCCAGGACTGATCCTGGCTGCCCGTCAACAGCGCGTACAACAAGGCAATCGTGCCCACGGTGAAGATCAGCGCTCCCGGGTAATCGATATGACGCTTCGCTTTTGCCAGCAGCTTTTCGCGGTAAAACCAGACCAGCATGAAAAAGGACAAAAGCCCGAACGGCAAATTGAGAAAAAAGATATAACGCCAGGAAAGCGTGTCGACCAAAAACCCGCCAACGAGCGGCCCTGCCACACCCGACAGGCCCCATACAGCGCTGATCCAGCCCTGGGCTTTCGCTCTCGCCGTCTGCTCGGTATACAAGTCGCCGATAATCGTCATCGTAATCGGCATGACCGCACCCGCGCCCAAGCCTTGAATCGCCCGGAACACGATAAGCTGGCCCATCGTCATGGCCACACCGCAAAGCGTGGAACCAAGCAAGAAAATACCGATCCCGATCAGCAACACATTTTTGCGTCCAAACAAGTCAGCGAGTTTGCCATAAATCGGGGCAGACACGGCAGTCGCCAGCATGTAGATGGCGTAAACCCAGCTGACCAGCTCAAATCCCGATAAATCACTTGTAATCCGCGGCACCGCTGTACTGACAATCGTCCCTTCCATGGCGGCCAGGAAGGTGGAAAGCATCAGTGCCACCATAATTTTTACTCTCATCTCGATCTCCTCTCTCTATCTACGCACGATCGCGATTCGCCAAAAAGCGTTGTCATAGTATATCACAAAACTTTGCTTACCTATGAAACAAAAACGCGTCTGCCACCTGTCCGCGCCGTTGTTGCAACGCGCGAAAGGATTGACAAGACTGGGGACTCGGGGAGCCGCCTTCGCTCCTGATCTTGTTACAGCCAGCTTTTGATCGCCTGAAACACTTCCTGGTAATAATGCACTTCATGGGGAACAAAATCACTCTGCTTGACCATCAGACTAGCGTCGTAGCGCTCCCCTGCCGCATCGGTCAAAAACCCTTTCGCTGCCACTTGCGAAAGCTGGTCTGCAAACAACGCCTCCAACTCCTGCACATTCACCCAGAGAAGTCCTGTCACTTCTTCCTTTTGCAAGCGATATTCGTGCAGCGGCTGATCGCACTCCATTGCAAATACGTGGCACAGCTCCTTGTCGATGATGCCTGGCGCCGTAATCACATCGCGAATGACGCCAATCTGGCGGAGCTTTTCATACGGCACGACAAGTCCAAGCTCTTCCTCCAATTCCCGCACTCCGTCACAGGGCCGCTCCCCTGCGAGCAAATGGCCTGCCGATGTTATATCAAGCAAATTCGGGCCCGTATCTTTTTCCGGATGCCTTTTCTGGAACAAAAGCTCCAGTTGTCCATTGTGCACCCGGTAAAGCCAGCAATGGAAAGTTTGGTGCCAATCCCCTTTTCGGTGCACCTCGCTGCGCGCTTCCACACCGATCTGCTGTCCTGATTCGTCAAAAATGTCAAAGCGTTCTTCCGTCATCCAACTCCACCTCATCTGCGTATCGGTTTCTCATTCTTTTCCACCTTACCAGTTAGGCGAAGTGTTGGCTACTCTGTTCGCCCGAAATATGCACTACCGCCACTCCGCCCCGTTTCGGCTTTGCTTTTGCGCTGTCCATGCTCGATCCAAAGCCTTGCCAGGCCGCTGGCGAGCAGCACTCCCGGTCATGTTGACAGCCTCGCTCCCTTCCTATAGACAAAGGGACAGCGCCTGGCGCCATCCCTTTGTCTCATCGTGTTGTCCTGGTGAAAGCTTATTGAATTGTGACTTCGTCCAGCATCAGGTAGCCTACCGGACTTAACCAGAAGCCTTTTACATCTTTGGCTGTTACCGATACGTGGTCGATGGTGCGGATCGGAATGACCGGAACTTCTTTCAGCTCGATCTCTTGCAGCTTGGCATAGATCGCGTTCCGCTTCGCTTCATCCTTTTCGCGGCGGCCTTCTTCAATCAGCTTGTCGACTTCCGGGTTGTTGTAAAAGGCAATGTTTCCGGCGCTGCCTTTGGAGGAGCTGTGGAAGACGTTGTACTGGTTGTAGTCGCCGTCGCCTGTGGCATTGCCCCAGCCGCCGATAAACATCGCATGCTCGCCTTTGTCTGTGTACTCCAGATATGCCCCGTACTCCATTACTTTGATTTCCACGTCGATGCCAATGCCCTTCAACTGGGACTGGATTACTTCCGCTACGTTCATGCGCTCTTTGCGGTCATCGGTCACAATCGATGTTTTGAAGCCGTTCGCGTACCCTGCCGCAGCAAGCAGCGACTTCGCTTCGTTCACATCGTACTTGTAGTCCTCAAGGTTCGGGTTGTAGCCGATCACTTTAGGAGACATCGAAGAGACTGCTTCTGTCCCTACGTTGTTGTACACGCCTTTGACAATCGCTTCTTTTTCAATCGCATGCGCGACAGCCTGGCGCACACGTACGTCGTCAAACGGTTTTTTCGTCACGTTGAAGCCGATGTATTCCACACCGAGACCTTCTGCGCGAACCATGTTCATGCTTGGCGTTGCTTGTGCGCGCTCCACCTCTGTTACAGGAAGCTGGTCGCCGATATGCGCTTCGCCTGCCTCGACCATCGCGATGCGGGTCGTGTCTTCCGGTACGACTTTATATTGGACTTTGTCCACTTTCGGCTTCTCGCCCCAGTAGTTTTCGTTTTTCGCCAGGGTCATTTCCTGACCTGGAATCCAGTCTTCAAATTTGAAAGGCCCGGTTCCTACCGGCTTTCTCGCCAATGTGTCAGCGCCTTCGGCAATCGCTTTTGCGCTGATAATGCTGCCTTCCGTGCTTGCGAGAATCGACAGCAGCGGCGCAAACGGGTAGTCCAAAATAAACTGAACCGTTTTGTCGTCGACTGCCTTGATTTCCTTGATCATCGCGAAGTTGGAAGCGCGCGGGGAACCTACTTTCGGATCGAGGGCACGTTCGAACGTCTTTTTCACGGCCTCGGCATTGAACGGTGTGCCGTCGTGGAAAGTAACGCCTTCGCGCAGCTTAAATTCCCAAGTCAGATCGTCAACCTGTCTCCACTCGGTAGCCAGCGCTGGCTTGTAGCCTGCGTTTTTGTCCCGTGCCACCAGACTCTCATATACTTTGCCGTAAATATAGTTGGCGGATGGAATGTTGGAAATGAAATGCGGATCGAGATTGTTTGCGTCTGCCTTGCGCGCCACGATCAAGGTTCCGCCTTCTTTTGCCGCCTCGGAAGCCGGTGCTCCATTTGCGTTTTGCTGCTCTGTACCTGCGCCACATCCCGTCAGTGCTACACCGACGGTCAGCGACAGCGCGAGCAGCGATCCAAACAAGCGTGTTTTCTTCATCTGCGTGTCCCCCTGTACAATGCTGTCGAAAATTCTGAATCTATTTCTTATTTGCATTATACGGTAGACTTTCTGCGCAGCCTTTCAGCATCTTTACTTCTATTTATAATATTTTTACTTTTATTTAATTTTATCTGATTCAGCTTCCGGAAAGGGACTGCGTGAAAAAACCGCTCATCCCCTGTGAACGGATAAGCGGTTTTCTCCAATAAAAAGCAGATGGCTACTGCTTTTGCCAGACGATTTTTCCCGCGTACACGACCGCTTCCTTCGCAGCTTGACGTGCGACAGCTTCAGCCGAGCAACTGGCCCGGACAAACACAGCATCGGCAGCGTCACCGGGCTTTGGCCAGGCGCGATTCCCTGCCTCGTCAAGCGGGGTGATGCCGCCAGTGACCAAGCCGAGCGTGCGGGCAAGCGATTTCTCGTCAATGAGCCGGAAGCGCTCCGCTACGCGATTCGCTTTTTGCAGCATATCTCCTGTGCCGAACGGGTCCCAATGATCGGTAATGTTATCGTTGCCAAGTCCGATCTGCACCCCTTTTGCCCGGAGCAGCGGAATCGGGATCGTCGGCATGTCGATCGGCACCGCGGACATGATCGCGATGTTCAGTTCCGTGCACAATTCCGCGATCTCTTCTGCCAAAGCCGTCGGCACCTCTCCCAGCGCATAGGCGTGGCTGACGGTCGTCCGGCCTTGCCAGCCAGCATCGCGCACCATCGCAGCGAGTCGCTTCATGATGAAAATGCCCAAATGCCCCGGCTCGTGCAAATGCAGGTCGATGTCCGCATTGGCTTCTACCGCAATATCCATCATTGTGTGCAGCGATTTTTCGATATCTTCATCAAAAGAAGCTGGATCGACACCCCCGACGAGTCCCGCCCCATGCTTCATCGCCTCGCGGACGAGCGCTACGGAATCACTGCGCAGCAATCCATGCTGAGGGAAAGCGACAATTTCCCAGGAAAGTTTTTCCCGGTAAGTTTCCAGAGCAGCGAGTGTGGCCTCCAAGTTTTGCAAACCGATGACCGGATCGATATTGCAATGCGTTCGGACGTGTGTCGCACCGTGCGATTGCAGCAGGTGCAGCAAGCCTTCTGCACGCTGTTTGGCTACCGGAAGCTGGCGCGGCAGCAGTTCCTGCTCTTGTTGAATCCGGAAAAAGCGGTTGGGAGCAGGAATGACTGCCTGCCAGGGACCTCCGTAAAACGTTTTATCCAGATGGATATGCATCTCCCGAAAAGACGGCAGCATGAGCAGCCCGTCTGCGTCCCAGTAAGAGGCAGCTTGTGGGAGCGGAGTGCTGGCAGGGACGATTTTTTCCACGCGACCGTCCGCCAAAAGCAGATGGACACGCTCTGTCGCCGTCCCTGTTATCCTCCCGTTCTCCTCTTGAAACCCGCTTTCCAGACGTGCGTTTTTGATCCAGAGGCTGTCTTTCCCGCTCTCCATGTTCGCTCCCCCTTCTTACTCCATCGTAATATCGTTAATCATCATGTAACCGGATGGGCTGATCCAGAAGCCCTTGATTTTTTTGCTGACTGCTGCAACGTGTTCCAGATTGCGGATCGGAACCATCGGCGCTTCCTTGGACTCGATTTCCAGCGCCTGGGCGTAAAGTTGCTTGCGCTTGGCGCTGTCCGGCTCGCGGCGCGCTTCTTCGATCAGCTTGTCCACTTCCTTGTTCACGTAAAAAGTCGTGTTGCCGCCCTTGCCGAGCGAGCTGGAATGGAACAGGTTGTACTGGTTGTAGTCGCCGTCGCCTGTCGCGTTGCCCCAACCGCTGATAAACATGTCTGTCTCGCCATTGTCTTCGGCATCGAGATACGCTCCGTACTCCAGCACTTTGACCTCTACTTCCACGCCGATGCCTTTCAACTGCGACTGAATGACTTCTGCGGCATTGATCCGCTCTTTGCGATCCCCGGTCCACAGCGTTGTCTTGAAGCCGTTGGCATAGCCCGCTTCCTTGAGCAGTGCCTTGGCCTTGTTCGGGTCGAACTCGTAGCCTTTCAGCGCCTCGCTATAGCCGAGAACTTTCGGGCTCATCGCAGAATTGGCTTTTGTTCCCACATTGTTAAAAACGCCTTGGATGATGGCATCTGTCTCGATCGCATAGTTGATCGCCTGGCGAACCCGGACATCGTCAAAAGGCTTTTTCTTCGTATTGAAGCCGATAAAATCGGTGCCCAGTCCTTCTGTGCGATACAGAGCCATTTGCGGCGACTGGCTGACGCGTTCGATCTCGGTTACAGGCAGCGGCTCCGCAATATGGGCTTCGCCTGTCTCAACCATGGCAATTCGCGTCGTATCTTCCGGAACGACCTTGAAGACGGCCTTTGCGTATTTTACCTTTTCACCCCAGTAGTTGTCATTGCGTGCGAGCACAATTTCCTGTCCCGGCGTCCACGCCTCGAACACGAACGGCCCTGTGCCTACCGGATGCTTGCTCAAATCTTTTCCGTATTGCTCGATCGCTTTCGGGCTGATAATGCTCCCTTCATGGTTGGCCAAAATGGACAACAGCGGCGAGTACGGGTAAGTCAGCTTGATTTGCACAGTGTAGTCGTCTACGGCTTTCACTTCCTGGATCATTTGGAACTGGGTGGCGCGCGGAGAGCCGACTTTCGGGTCGAGGACGCGAGCAAACGTCGCTTTGACCGCTTCTGCGTTAAACGGTGTTCCGTCGTGGAAAACAACGCCCTGGCGCAGCTTGAACTCCCACGTCACTTCGTCCAGCTGCTTCCACTCGGTTGCGAGCATCGGCTTGAACTCCATATTTTCGTCACGGCGAATCAATCCTTCGTACACTTTGTGCTGGACGACGCTCGCCGCGTTGATCGCGGAAATAAAGTGCGGGTCCAAGTTGTTGGCATCCGATTGTCTGGCAATAATCAGCGTCTGTGTTCCATCAGCCGCTTCGCTTTTGGCTGGATTGTCCGCAGCCCCCTGCTCCGGTTGTGCCGAACACCCTGCAAGCACCAGTCCAACGCCGAGCACGCCCGACATCAGAATGCTCCATCCTTTGCGTCTTTTCATAAAATCGCCCCCGTTTTTTCTTTTCTGTCTCTTGTTTTGAAAGTAGAGCAGCATAGCTGATCCCTTCAAGGAACTCGGCTATGCTGCGATTCATTGCTCTTGGAAGCTTGCGGTTACGGCAAGGTGATTTCGTCGATTTCGATGTGACCAGCCGGGCTGATCCAGACGCCCTCTACCCCTTTTTCAATCGCTGCCAAGTTTTCTGCGAAGCGGTAAGGCACGACTGCTACTTCATCCATTTCGAGCTGTTGCGCTTTTTCGTAAATTTGTTTGCGTTTTTCTTCGTCTTTCTCTTTGCGTCCTTCTTCGATCAGCTTGTCTACTTCCGGATTGCTGTAGAAGGAGTGGTTGCCTGGCGCGCCGTGAGACTTCGTGTGGAACAAGTTGTACTGATTGTAGTCAGCATCGCCTGTCGCGTTGCCCCAGCCGCTGATGAACAAGTCTGTTTCGCCTTTGCTCGCTGCGTCGATATAGGCGCCAAACTCCAGCACTTTGACTTCCAGATCGACATTGATTTGTTTCAGTTGTTGTTGCAATACTTCCGCTACGTTGACCCGCGCCTTGTTGTCATTGAGGTAGACGGTTGCCTTGAAGCCGTTGGCATAGCCTGCGTCCGCCAGCAATTTTTTCGCTTTCTCGATGTCGTAGCCAAGGTCTTTTACGTTCGCGCTGTAGCCGACCATCGTAGGAGAGATCGAGGAATGAGCGACCGTTCCCACATCGTTGTACACCCCTTGAATGATCGTCGGCTTGTCGATCGCAAGCGCAATCGCTTGACGGACGCGCACATCGTCAAACGGCTTTTTCTTGTTGTTGATGCCGATATGCTCGCTGGAGAAGGACGCATAGCGGCCGAGTGTCATGTTTGCCGAGTTTTTCACGCGGTCTACTTCTGTTACAGGAAGTTGTTCAGCCACTTGTGCTTCGCCTGTCTCGACCATAGCCAGTCGGGTTGTGTCCTCAGGTACTGTTTTGAAGACAACCTTGTCCAGCTTCGGCTTGTCTCCCCAGTAGTTGTCGTTTTTCACCAGCACAACTTCTTGTCCTGGCGTCCACGATTCAAACTTGTACGGCCCTGTTCCGGTTGGATGCTTGGTCAAGTCTTTGCCGTACTGCTCGATCGCTTTTGGCGACAGGATGCCGCCTTCTGCGCTGGCGAGAACGGACAACAGCGGAGCGTACGGGTAGTTGAGGATAAATTGCACCGTGTTGTCATCCACGACTTTTACTTCCTTGATCGCTTCGAACAGGTTGGCGCGGTTCGAGCCGACTGCCGGGTCCTGGACGCGGGCGATCGTCTTTTGCACCGCTTCTGCATTGAATGGGGTGCCGTCGTGGAAAGTTATGCCTGTGCGCAGTTTAAACTCCCACGTCACATCGTCCACTTGCTTCCATTCGCTTGCCAGCGAACCGACGTATTTGCTTTCTTTGTCCATGCGGACCAGACCCTCGTATACTTTGTGATGAATGATAGCTGCCGAATTAATTTGCGTAAGAAAGTGCGGGTCCAGATTGTTTGCGTCCGACAACCGGGCGATGACCAGTGTGCCACCTGCTTTGCCCGTGCCAGGCGCTGCTGTTTGCCCGGACGTATTGGCGTTCGTCCCCGCTTCTGGCGCTGGCGCCTGCGAGCAGCCGGCCAGCGCTGCCGATACGGCAACAGTCATGGCGATCAGCGTCTGGAAAAAGCGCGTCTTTTTCATGTAGTGTTTCCCCCTCTTTTGTTTGCGCCGGATGTGCTATAATTTTTTGACCATTCGCGCATGTCTCATTTTACCTACTATTCAGGCATTATTTTTTCACTCTCTTTACTACGATTTTCACTTTCTTTACTCTTTTTTTGCCTTTTCCACATATTAGGATAGCAAAAGAAAAAGCCCCTCCCAGCAATTGGGAGAGACTTTTGGGAGAGACTTTTGGCACAGCCTATTGAATCGTCACATCGCTGACCTCGATGTAGCCGGAAGGGCTGATGTAGACGCCCTGCACATTTTTCGCGATAGCTGCCAGGTTTTCAGAGCTGCGATACGGGAGCAGCGGCACTTCGTCCATCTCGATCTGTTGCGCCTCTGCGTAGATTTGCTTGCGTTTCTCCGGGTCTTTTTCCTTGCGTGCTGCTTCGATCAACGCGTCGACTTTTGGATTGCTGTAGAAGGAATGGTTGCCTGGCACTCCCGCAGACGTGCTGTGGAACAAGTTGTACTGGTTGTAGTCGCCGTCGCCTGTGGCATTGCCCCAGCCGCTGATGAACATCTGGGCTTCGCCTTTTGCCGCCAGCTCCAAATACGCCCCGAACTCCATCACCTGGATTTGCAGGTCAATGCCGATTCCTTTCAGCTGCGATTGCAACACCTCTGCCACGTTGATGCGCGCTTTGTTGTCATTCAAGTACACGGTCGCCTTGAGTCCGTTGCCGTATCCAGCTTCTGTGAGCAATTGCTTGGCTTTGTTCAAATCGTACTCAGGCGTCTTGATGTTCGGACTATAGCCGATTACTTTTGGACCGAGCGAAGAGATCGCGACTTTGCCGACGTTATTGTAGACGCCTTGAATAATCGCTTCCTTGTCAATCGCATGCGCAATCGCCTGGCGGACGCGGACATCGTCAAACGGCTTCATTTTGACATTCATCCCGATATGATCCACGGCAAAAGACTCGAAGCGCCCCAGCGACATATTCGCGGAGTTTTGCACCCGCTCCAGCTCCGTGACGGGCAACTGCTCGGCAACGTGCGCTTCGCCTGTCTCCACCATCGCGACACGCGTCGTGTCCTCCGGAACCGTCTTGAACACGACTTTGTCCACTTTTGGCTTCGTGCCCCAGTAGTTTTCATTTTTGACGATGACGATTTCCTGACCGGGCGTCCACGACTCAAAGACGAACGGGCCTGTCCCTACCGGGTGCTTGGCCAGGTCTTTGCCGTACTGCTCAATCGCCTTCGGGCTGATGATGCCGCCCTCGGCGCTGGCGAGGACAGAAAGCAATCCCGCGAATGGATAATGCAAAATGATCTCCACTTTTTTCGGATCAATCACTTTGACTTCCTTGATCATCCCGAACATGTTTGCCTTGGGAGTCGGCTGGTTTTTGTCCAAAATGCGATTGATCGTCTTCTTCACAGCTTCCGCATCAAACGCGGTTCCGTCGTGGAACGTCACGCCGTCCCGCAAAGTAAATTCCCATGTCACATCGTCTTTCTGCTTCCATTCTGTCGCCAGAAGCGGCTTGTACTCGCTGTTGCGGTCCATCATCACCAGACCTTCGTACATTTTGTGCTGCACGACTGCCATGGAGTTGATTTGCGTACTGAAATGCGGGTCGAGGTTGTTCGCGTCAGACAGCCGGGCGATAATCAACGTACCGCCGCCAGACGCAGCAGGGGTGGATGGCGCAGGACTGCCGGTTGCTTGTCCGGAGTTGGAGCCGGTCGAAGCCGGTTGCGATTGCGAGGTGCCGGAACAGCCTGTCAAAACGGTCGCAAACGCGACAGACAAAGCAAGAATGGAACGTACGATGCGCGTTTTCTTCAATGAAAATGCCCCCTTTGTCTCGTTGGTAAAAAGAAAAATAATGACATAACAAAATATTACTAATTTTCTTACTATTAATCTTTGCACGATCTTTACTTTCTTTTTCACTATCTTTACCTTGTTGTTTTTGAATGTTAAAAAAATCTCTACAAGGCGAGTGCCTACATTTTCCACGGTGAATTTGCCGTGCATGGCGAATCTTATCAATGGGCGGAAGATCATTCGAGTGCCGCCGTCAGATGAACGGCATCAGAAGGAGGACAGGCATGGGGATTTTTGGTGACAATTCCAAACAAGAGCCGCTGCATTATGGCGAAGTGTTTGGCGTCTGGGTTTATTTGGCGACGACAAAAGCTCTGCTCGCTGGTTATCAGACAGCGATGAATCATGCTGGCGATACGGATTTGAAGGACTTTCTCGAAGATATCATGCAAACGATGAAAAAGGAAATTGACCAGTTGGAGGATGTACTTAAAATAAACGGCGTCGCCTTGCCGCCTTCCCCTCCCGATCGGCCACTGGCTGATCGGAGCAGCATTCCGGTCGGAGCCAGGCTCAACGACTCCGAGATTGCCCTGGGAATTGCCCGGGATATTGACGGAGGCTTGCTGACATGCAGCCAGGTCATGAGCCAGTCGCTGCGCGAGGATATCGGCTTGATGTTTGCCGAGTTCCACTTTGCGAAAGCGCACTCCGGTTTTCGTCTGCAACGCATCCTCAAGGAAAAGGGCTGGCTGATTTCCCCACCCCTGCACATGCACGCGCCAGAGCTTGCGCACGTCTAGCCTGTTGTTGTGAATAAGCACTGTCACTGGGTGGGCAGTGCTTATTTGCACGTTCGGTCATTTTTGATTACATTGAGGGAAGCAACTTGGCAAATCTCGCTGGCGTAGCGCCATAAAAAAGCATGCCCCCGCTCGTCGAGACGAGGAAGGCATGCTTTGCAGCTTGTCGCATTGTCGTTATGAAATTACTCGCTGACTTCTACAGACCAGCCGAACTTGTCTTCTTTTTCGCCATACTGGATTCCGGTCATTGTTTCGTACAGTTTGGTGGTCAACGGGCCTGTTTTTTCGCCGTTGAGAATCATTTGGTGGCCGTTCCAGTTCAGGTCGCCGACTGGCGAGATGACCGCTGCCGTGCCTGTTCCAAACGCTTCTTCCAGTTGCCCTTTTGTGTACGCCTCGTACAATTCTTCGACGGAAATCCGCTTTTCTACTACCGGGATGCCCCAGTCTTTCAGCAGGTGGATCGTCGAATCACGGGTGATTCCCTCCAAAATGCTGCCGTTCAAAGCAGGGGTCCACACTTCTTCGCCCACTTTGAAAAATACGTTCATGCTGCCGACTTCTTCAATGTATTTATTTTCTACGCCATCCAGCCAAAGCACTTGCTCGTAGCCTTTTTCCTTGGCTTCCGCCTGTGCTTTCAGAGCGCCTGCGTAGTTCCCCGCTACTTTGGCATTGCCTGTACCGCCGCGGACAGCGCGAACGTATTTGTTTTCTACGTAAATTTTCACTGGCTCCATACCATTTGCATAGTAAGCGCCAACCGGAGACAGAACGATGATCAGCTTGTACGTGTGCGATGGACGCACGCCGAAACATGGCTCCGTAGCGATCACAAATGGACGGATGTACAGCGACATGCCGCTCTCTGCCGGAATCCATTCTTTTTCAAGCGCTACCAGCTGTTTCAGCGCATCGACCATAAATTCCCCGTCCACTTGCGGCATGCTCATCCGCTCCAGGGACCGATTCATCCGCTTGAAGTTTTGCTCCGGACGGAACAGAAGCACCTTGCCTGCTTTGTTGCGGTATGCTTTCATTCCTTCAAAAATCGCTTGTCCGTAGTGGAGTACCATCGCAGCCGGATCGAGCGTCAGCGGAGCGTGCGGAACGATTTGCGGATCGTGCCAGCCTTTTCCTTCCGTGTAATCCATCGTGAACATATGGTCGGTAAAATGCACGCCGAACCCCAGCTTGTCGAGTGCTGGCTTCTCTTTTTTCTGCTCTGTTCGGACAATCGTTAGCTGACACTCCATCTTCTACATCTCCCTTGATTATTAAAATCCTGCATTTCTGAAATAAGCTTTATATATTTAAAATATCAACTATTTCGAATGATTGCCAGCTTAACTTTCCTTTTGCCAGAAACGGCTAACAGGAAAGTTACTCTATCATCGGGGAAAGTGCAGCATAAACCTCTTCCATCTCCGCTTCCGTTCCGACTGTGATGCGCAGCATGTCCGCAAGGCGCGGCAGTTGATCATAGCGCACGTAAATTCCTTGCTCCATCAGCTTTTCATACAGCTCGCGCGCAGACTGTCCTTCTGCCTTCGCTGGCGGCTGGCACAAAATGAAATTCGTCTGCGCTGGGACGACGCTGAAACCGAGCGATTCAAGCTGCTTGGAAAAAACCGCCCGCGTCCGCTTGATCCTGCCTGTCGTCTCTTGCATATAGCTTTGATCGCGCAACGCCGCAAGCGCGAGATGGCGTGCGATCGCAGATTCAGGCGGAACGCTTTTGTTCCCGCCGAGGGCATCGCGCCTTCCACATAGCCGGGCATCTTTTCGATATGAGGCAAAATCATCGTCATTGCTTCTCTCCTCCATGTCGCGTGCGACTTTCTCATCCCTGCTTCCGATTCGCTTTGCAAAGATGTTATGATGTAGAATATCCTTAATTTTACAAAGAAGAAATATCCAGTTTTCTGCTTTTTCCAGTGCCAGGAACGAAAGGAATGGAAGTCGACATGCTCCACCGGACGCGTCGTGTACGTCGGAACGTTTTCCAGAGTGTTGTGCCCCTCTATTCGGCTCAGCTATCTCGTTCTGCCTCCCGCACTGCTCGACCGCTTCCTGACGAAAAGCAACAGCTACGATCAGTACGCTTCGCCCATTTTCCAGAAAACGTTGTACCTGTTCATGGAGTCGGGTGATTTTCATCGGCATGTGCGAGCGAACAGCGAAGTGATTGACTATTCCCAAAAAAGGCAGTATTCATCGGCGCAAGAAAAATGGACTGCATTTTGCAAAACAGCGCTCTGGTTGTGCTCACGCATCCCATCAAAGATTGGACTTTTACATGGAACGAAAAGAAGGTAGTAAAGTGGGGTGATTTTTATCATGAATGAATATATTATCATCGCGATCCCGCTTTTGCTGGGAATCGTCGGCTTCGTTTGCCTGCTCCTCGGTTTGTTTGGTTACCATCCGAAAAAAATTCGCATACACCTCACCATTTCCGGGATTTGCTTTTTCTTGCTGTTCGCCTATCTCATCATCGGGTATATTTACTTGGCTCCGCCATCGTTGTTGCTGAACTTGTTTTGATTACCCGTGGGCAAAACGCAAATGATCCATTATCGCTGAGGAGGTTTCGTGCCTATGAGTAGAAAAGTCGCCATCGTCACAGGAGCAAGTCGGCTGAACGGTATTGGTGCTGCCATATGCAGAGCGTTGGCTGCACAAGGGATTGATCTGTTTTTCACGTATTGGACAGCGTACGACAAGACAATGGACTGGGGGATACAAGACGATGAGCCAGCGCAACTGCGCGAACAGTTGACCCGCTATGGAGTACAGTGCGCGTGCAGCGAAATCGATTTGTCCAAGCCTGACTCGTGGTCGCATGTCCTCGATGAAGCCAGCTCGCAGGTTGGCGCTCCCTGTATTCTCGTCAACAACGCTTGCCATTCCACTTCCGACAATTATCAGTCGCTTTCGGCTGCCAGTCTGGACGCTCATTATGCGCTCAACGTTCGCGCGCCGATCATGCTCAGCGCCGAATTTGCCCGTCGATTCTCCCAGCCTGGCAACGGCCGGATTATTCACCTGACTTCCGGGCAATCGAAAGGTCCCATGCCTGGCGAAATCGCCTATGCCGCGACAAAAGGGGCGCTGGATGCGTTCACGATTACTTTTGCCGCAGAAGTCGCTCCGCTCGGAATTACCGTCAACGCAGTCAATCCCGGCCCTACAGATACCGGATGGATGTCAAAAGAGCTGGTGCCGTTCCTCTTGGAGCGCAGCCCCATGGGCAGGATCGGCCAACCGGAAGATGCGGCACGTCTGGTCGCTTTTTTGGCAAGCGAGGAAGCGGGATGGATTACCGGACAAATCATTCATTCGGAAGGAGGATTTTTGCGTTGAGCTGCCACTGTTGCGTGTGTTGCGCGCAAAATAAAAGCACAATCCGCTATACAACAGCAGATTGTGCTTTTTGGATTGGCTTTTAGTGCAGAGCGTTACGGTTTGTTGACGATGCGAAACGACGGCGTGAACAGTTCCTTTTCGCCAAGCTGTTGATAGTCTCTCTCCACATAGCCGAGGCGCATTTTGTCAAAATAGCGTTGGCCGCGCTCCTTGATTTCCGCAAGATCAACGCCTGGCAGCACGCGGTCTTTCATTACGGTGCGTCCTGCGATGATCGACAGCTTCACATCGCGCCCGGAGCCGCACATGATCAGGGTGCGAATCGGATCGTCAACGGTTCCCATGTGGAATCCGTCCAGGTCGATCGCGATGATGTCGGCTTGCGCTCCCGGAGCGAGTCTGCCGAGATCGTCCCTTCCGAGGAAGCGGGCGCCGCCCAGTGTTGCCGCGCGGAAAATATCCGCGTAGCTGGAGTCTGCCACATCGCGCTCCTGCAAGCGGGAAAGCATGCTGGCCGTGCGAATGTTTTGGATGAAGTCTGGCGGGAACGTGTCCGTCCCGATCGCGATATTAATGCCGCGACGCTTGTAGCGGGCAAAAGATTCCAGCGCGGAGCCGTGGCGTCCGATGACGAGCGGGCAATGAATGACCGTTGTTCCCGTTTCTTGCAGGATAGCCAGATCGTCGCCTTCCCCGATCGTCGCTTCGCTGTAGCCAGGGATGAAATGCGCGTGTGGAATCGCCGTCCTTTTGCCCAGGAACCCGATTTCGTTGAGGTACTGGATGGGCGACATGCCATGGCGACGATGAATTTCCGTGTACTCGTAGCTTCCTTGCGCCGCATGCAGGCGGATCGGGCAACCCAGCTCATCGCTGTAGCGTTTCGTCAGAACCAGATTTTCCGGCGTTTGCGTCTCGATCCGCTCCGGCGCGAGCATGCCGCGGATCAGGCCGTTGTGGGCGCCGTCAAAGTCTTTGACGAACTGGACAGCCCGCTCAAGCCCTGCCCGTCCTTCCGCTTCGTTCCACAGCACCTCAATCTCGCCATTTGCCTTGACGACGCGCATTCCCGACTGGTAGCTCGGTCCCATGTACATGCGCAGTCCCAGACGTCCTGCATGCTCCGCTGCCGCTGCCAGTTCCTCGTACGTCTCTGCCCAGCGCTTGTAAAAGACAGAGGTGATCGGCATCGCCGTCGTCACGCCGTTCAAGATCAGTTGGCTGTAGGCGTACAGCGATTTGAACGCCTCTTCCTCCGGCGTCATGACCTCGTGGTAGCCTTTGTTGTAGTACGCTTCCGACCAGAGCAAATTTTTGTTTCGCTGCGCCGACACTTCCAGATGCACGATGTCGTGGTCAATATCGCCAAGCGCGTTCAGATCGATGAACCCCGGGCTGATCACGGCATTGCCCAAGTCGGTCACTTCGTCCACTTCTCCGTCATACGCATGTCCTACATACAAAATCGTCTCACCTTCGTAGACGACTTCCCCGTCTTTGATGATGATGTGGTCTTCTCCGTCGTACCCGATGACATATTTGGCTGTCAGTTTCTTTTTCATGCTGTTCCTCCCCCTTGCTTCCGTATTCGTGCTCACACTCTCCACTATCTATCTTTGTATCCTTTGCCAGTATAAGAAATATTCTGTCAAGTTTGTTTCAATTGCTTTACATGTATTTGCACAATCTTTACTACTTTTCAAAAAACGGCAAGAATTTCGCCAATAAGTAAAAATCATGCAAAAACTCGTAAAGAAGCTGCAAATCTTTATTCAAAATATTCCTTACAATTAATAGAGAGCAATGAAGCTAGGCTGGGCTTTTTTCAACGATCCTCTTACTATTTTTCATGCGAAAGGGCTGATTTTTTGTGAGTCAAGCATACTCATACTGGCTAACCAACGTTCGTCTCGATAGCGGATTTGAAACCGGAGAGGATGGGGTAGTCCACACACGCTCGGAGATTTGCCACCTGAAAATTCAGGACGGGGTGATTAACGAGATCATTTCCGCGACCAAGCCACTCGACACAACGCTTCCGCAGCAGGACGCCAACGGACTGCTTGCGCTCCCGTCGTTCGTGGAAAAGCACAACCATCTGGACAAAACGTATGCAGGCGCTACATGGAAGTCGTGTCTCCCTCCGAAAAAGCTGATTGATCGCCTAGAGTTCGAAGCGACAGAAATGCCGCTGATGACCGGAACCACGCAAAAGCGGGCCGAAGCGATGTTGCAGCTTTTGCTGAACGGCGGCGCCACACATGTACGGACGCACGTCAATATTGACCCGTACATCGGCCTGAAAAACTTGGAGGGCGTACGGGCCGCACTGGAAGCGTACAGCGACCGGATGACCTACGAGATTGTCGCTTTTCCGCAGCAAGGGCTGTTGCGCACACAAGCAAGCTCCTTGATGAGACAGGCGATGAAAGAAGGCGCTACGCTCGTCGGCGGATTGGACCCTGCCGGAATCGATAACGAGCTGGAAGGTTCGCTGCGGGAGATGATGGACATTGCCGTGGAAGCTGACGCCGATGTCGATATCCACCTGCACGATCCGGGCACGCTCGGCTTTTATACGATCAAGCGCATTCTCGACCTGACAGAAGAAGCAGGCTGGCAAAACCGGATGGCGATCAGCCACGCCTTTGCTCTCGGTGATGTATCTGTCGAGGAAAGTACAGAAATGGCGGAGCGTTTGTCCCGATTGGGCACGATGATCATGACGACCGTGCCGATCAACCGGGCGATGCCTCCCGTACCGATCCTGCACGAAAAAGGCGTGCGCGTAGCTCTTGGCTATGACGGTTTCTACGATTCGTGGTCGCCGTACGGAACGGGCGACATGCTGGAGAAGCTGAATCGCCTCGTGGAGCGCTATCGCTGGGTGGACGAGCGCTCGCTGGTGCAATCGCTCTTTTTCATCACAGGCGGCAAAACGACGCTCGACCGCGCTGGCAACCGCGCATGGCCCAAAGCTGGTGACGAAGCGAGCATCGTTTTTGCCGAAGCTTCCTGCTCCGCCGAAGCCATCGCCAGAAGATCGCGCCGGGCTGCTGTCATGTTCAAAGGGAAAGTCGTGCATGGGGCGTTGGAGAGACGAGGGGAAAACTAGTGCCAGACGCCATGTCTGGAAGGAGAACGCGGCCAAGGTGGGAGCTGGCAAGCATCCGTCTCCCCTGATTTCGTATCTGTTTTTCATTTGGCATGCCGCCCCTTTTCGTAGTGTATGTGGATACATCCGTAATCGGATGGCAGTTGTGACATTAAAGAAAGAAAAAAGAGGCAGCTTTCGCTACCTCCCCCCTTACACTATTGCTTTTCCCACTTATCGTTTTCCAGTACAAATTCCGTAACCGTGCTTTCCCCGTCTGCTGATTGCTTCAGTACATACAAACTTTCACGGGATTCATGGAGGTAGATTTGTGGGCGTATATCACCAATCGAAATCTTAGTCACGGCGTTGACCTCTTTAAAGAGGTCTTTGTCCAAATTGAAAACTACCTCTTTGTCGACTACAGTGTATTCTGACAAGTCTATTCCAGTATCGTCAGCAATTTCATTGGCGCTTTGTACGAGTAGATTCTCGTATTCTTTGGCTTCATGTGGATCTTCCTTAACGAGTGTCCAATCAATCGGATTATACACGACCGTATCCGAGGACATTTTGAAGTCACTTATTGGTCCAGCGCCTAAACTTTCAGTATGCTCGCTCTCAACCTTGTATCTAATTTTCGGCTCATGACTGGAAGTATAAGCACCTGACGTCCGAACTCTATCCTCTACTTCGTCTACGAGCACGACTCCTTTATACAAAGTATACACTTTAGCGTTCGCATTATTATTAAGCGTCTTAGCGGAAAACTTTACTTTGTAGCTACTTGTGGTTGAGCTACTGATGTCGACAGATGAAGTCGCAGACGTGATGTCGGCTGAAGCGCTATTCGCAAACAATAACAATGAGCCAAGACCAGCAATAG
Source organism: Brevibacillus sp. HD3.3A (assembly GCF_013284375.2). Lineage (NCBI taxonomy): Bacteria > Bacillati > Bacillota > Bacilli > Caryophanales > Paenibacillaceae > Brevibacillus > Brevibacillus sp. HD3.3A. The sequence goes on along the minus strand of NZ_CP085874.1, from coordinate 1,628,448 downwards.
CGAATACAGATCTCTTTATCATTCTTATGCACCGCTTCCTATTTTTGGTAGATTCGGGCACTATCTTATATTACTTTTATTTATTTTTCAATATTTTTATATGTGAAATAAATAAAAAACAAGGAAATTTTCCCTATCCGACGAAGAGGCAAGCCACCTCCCGACTGTTGAGTGTGTACAGTCGGGAGCTTTTTTCTTGTGCCACACGATACAACCAGGTCAAGGGCAGCAAGCCAAATCATCCGGTAAAGATTGACAACGGCAAAACCAACGTAATATTATATATTTACGTAAAAATGTAATTTTACGAAAGGTTGATGACGATGACAATGGCGGCGGAAATTTCACCGGGGGTTTACATGCTTTCGCTCGATTTTCACGGGAATATCGTTCACCCCATGCTTCTGCGCGAGGGAGAAATGAGCGTTTTGATAGACACAGGCTTTCCCGGGCAAATAGAAGATTTGCGCGCAGCCATGGACGCGGCAGGAGTGCCGATCGCCCAGCTGCAAGCCGTGATTTTGACGCATCAGGACATGGACCATATCGGCTGTCTGCCTGAGATTTTGCAGGAATGCGGTCCACATGTGAAAATTTACGCGCACGAGCTGGATCAGCCGTACATTCAAGGGGAGTTGCCGCTGTTAAAAGACAGCCACCTGGAACATCCCCCTAAAGGCAGAGTAGATCATACGGTAAGTGACGGTCAGGAGCTGCCTTTTTGCGGCGGGATTCGCGTCATTCATACGCCCGGACATACTCCCGGCCATATCAGCCTGTATGTAAAAAAGAGCAAGACGCTCATTGCCGGAGATTCGCTGTACAGTGTAGACGGGATGATCGGTGGCATTCATGCCCCGACGACACCAGATATGGACGCAGCCCGGCGCTCGCTGAAAAAGTATGCAGACCTCGACCTGGAAGCCGTCGTCTGCTATCACGGGGGAATGTGCAGGGAAAATGTCCGCGAGCAAATCGTGAAGCTTGGCCAGGCATGATCGCGCGCTGTCTGTCGTCTCAGGCGTTGATTTCATAGGAAGAACGGGCTGTTTCACGAACGCATTAGCAAACAAGCATGGCTCCATACGCCAAAAAAGAGGCAAAACCGCAAGCGGTCTGCCTCTTTTTTTCTGTGAAAACATCTCGACGTTTTTCGTGAAATGGGATGTGACCGCTTGCAGTCAACAAAACGGCCATGAATGTTTTGCTGCAAATGGTACGTAACGTTTCAAGTACCTGTCAGCTTACAGCGCCCCGGACACCACATTGCCACGGAACACGACAGCCTGGCGCTTCGCTCGGCGCGCCACCGCTTCTGCCGCAGAGGAAGCGTGCAACAACACCATGTCTGCTTCGTCTCCTACATTCGGCCATTGGCGGTTGCCCTCTTTGTCGAGCGGCGTTTTGCCGCCTGTGATAAAGCCCAGCGCCTGAGACAAGGAACGCTCATCCTGCATGCGGAAGCGCTCCGCCAATCGTCCTGCCTTTTCCAGACTGTCTCCCTGGCCGAACGGCGACCAGTGATCGGTAATGCTGTCGTCGCCGAGCATGACTTTGACGCCTTTGTCGCGCAGAAGCGGAATCGGAATAGTCGCCTTGTTGACAGGAACCGTAGAAGTGATCGAGATGCCGAGTGCGGCGAGCATCTCGGCTACGTCTCCCGCTTCCTCCAGGCTGACGTCAGCCAAAGCGATGGCGTGGCTGATCGTGACGCGGCCTTGCCAGCCTGCCTCTTCGGTCATTTTCGCCAGACGCTTGAACGTGAAAATGCCGAGATGGTCAGGATCGTGCAAGTGAACGTCGATCGGAGCATCCGCTTCTACCGCCAGTTCAAAAATCGTCGCCAGCGATTTCTCGATGTTTTGATCGACAGTCGCCGGATCGACGCCGCCGACGTAGGTCGCGCCCATTTTCAGCGCCTGGCGAATGTTCTCCACCTGATTGCTGCGCAAAAGCCCTTGTTGCGGGAAAGCAACGACCTCGCATTCCAACTTGCCGCTGAACGTTTCCATGGCAGCAAGTGTCGCCTCCAAGTTTTTCAGGCCGATATACGGATCGATGTTGCAATGGCTGCGAATTTTCGTCGAACCGGCGGACAAAAGCAGTTCCAGCATCTTTTCCGCGCGCTCCTGCGCCGTCGGCAACAGCTTGGGCATCAGTCGGCTCTCTTCTTCCAGACGTTCCAAAATGCTTTTGACCGGAGTGACCGCTTTCCACGGGCCGCCGTAGTACGTCTTGTCGATATGGATGTGCATGTCCTGAAACGACGGTACAGCCAACAAGCCGTTCGCATCTTTGACAGGCAGTCCGCTCGCCCCTGCCTCGTCGCCATAGGCGATTTGGGCAATCCGGCCGTCCTCGATCAAAAGGTGCGCCAGCTCTGTGTCAGTTGCGACAATTTTGCCATTTTCTGTCCGGTATCCACGCTCCAGGCGAACGTTCGTAATCCAATAGGCTGTAGACATGTATTCATAACATCCTTTCCAGATGGAATTTGTAAAAAACCGCTGTCACCGCGCAAGGCTTGCCGCCGACCGTTGGCTTCTTCGCCACATGTCGCGCCGCCTGTTGCCTGTTACCATTCGCCCGCTACCCTGTTGCCCTGAAACAGCACCACTCTGCGCTTCGCCCGCCTTGCCACCGCTTCTGCCGAAGAAGCGGCTTCCACTGCCATCAGGCTTGCCTCATCCCCTACCAGCGGCCACAGACGATTGCCCGCATCGTCCAGCGGAATGCGCCCCTCTGTCACGAAGCCGAGGGCCACTCCCAGCGACCGCTCATCCGTCAGGCGAAAACGTTCCGCGAGTCGGCCTGCTTTTTCCAGCAAATCTCCGCTTCCGAACGGCGTCCAGTTGTCTGTCAGGCTGTCGTTGCCGAGCATGACGGCGACGCCTGCTTTGTGCAACAGCGGAATCGGAATCGTCGGGCGGTTGATCGGAACCGTCGATGCGATCGAGATGCCGAGCGTTGCCAGCTGCTGCGCCACCTCTCTCGCCTCCTCCAGCGACACATCTCCCAGCCCGAGCGCGTGACTGATCGTGACACGCCCTTGCCACCCTGCCTCTTCCGTCATCGCTGCGATCCGCTTGATCGTGAAAAGTCCGAGGTGCCCAGGGTCGTGCAGATGCAAGTCGATGTCGGCATCCGCTTCCACAGCCAGCTCCATGATCGTTTGCAGCGAGCGTTCGATATCCTGGTCGACGCCGCCGGGATCGACGCCGCCCACATGCGTCGCTCCTTGGCGCAGCGCCTCTCGCACCGTCTCGCGTGCTTGCGTGCGCAGCATGCCGTAGTGCGGGAAGGCGACAATCTCATGCGACACTTTGTCTGTAAAAGTTTCGAAAGCCCGCAGCATGCCCTCCAAAAAGCCGAGGCCGACAGTCGGGTCGACGTGGCAATGCGTGCGCACGTGCGTAACGCCCGTTTCCACCAAAAGCGACAAAATGCTCTCCGCTCCCGCCTGTGCCTGCTGCAAGTACATCGGCAGCAACGTGCGATCCTCCGCGTGCCGTTCAAACAAGTTTTTCACCGGAGTCGTCGCTTTCCACGGCCCGCCGTAATACGTTTTTTCCAAGTGGATGTGCTTTTCCGCCATCGCAGGCAAAATCAGCAGACCCTTCGCATCCTTTTTTGGCACTCCGTCCTCCAAAATTTCGCTGGACGGAACGATTCGGGTGATTTTCCCGTTCTCGATAAGCAAATCGCACAGCTCGGTACGCGTTCCTGTGACAACTCCCTGATCCCACTCATACCCGCACTCCAGGCGAGCGTTAATTATCCAGTACGGAGATGCCTTCATCTGCGATCATCCCTTCGTTGTGGTCGCTTCTTCCACTTGTCCGGCGACCTGGCTTCCTTTGAAAAAGACCGCCTGGCGATCTGCCCGCCGCGCGATTGCTTCAGCCGAGCACGACGCTTCCACCAGAACGAGGCTCGCTTCTTCTCCGACAGCAGGCCACAGCTGCGTGCCATTCGCATCCAAAGTCGTTTTCCCGCCCGTAATGAAGCGAAGCGACTGGGACAAGGCCAGCTCGTCCAGCCAACGGTTGCGCTCCGCCAAGCGCCACAAGCGCTCCAGCACGTCGCCGTTGCCGTACGGCTGCCACGTATCAAAAATGTTGTCGCAGCCAAGCGCCACGTCCACTCCGTTTTGATGCAGCAATGACACAGGCGGGATCGCCCGGCTGAACGGAACGCTGGAAATAATCGTAATGCCCGCTTCCCGCAAGATCGTCGCCATCTCTTCTGCTTCCGGCACGGGAATGTCCCCGAGCGCAAAAGCGTGGCTGATCGCTACGCGGCCTTGCCATCCGGCATCTACCGTCATGGCTGCAAGCCTTTTCATCGTAAACGTTCCCAAATGTCCCGGGTCGTGCAAATGCAAATCAACCCCGGCGTTCGCCTCGACCGCCAGCTCCATCATCTGGTGCAGCGACTGTTCGAGATCGCCGTCTACCGTTGCTGGATCTACTCCGCCGACATGTGTCGCGCCCTGGCGCAGCGCCTCACGCAACAGCGGCTGCGCATCCGTCCGCAAAAGTCCGTGCTGCGGGAATGCCACGATCTCATGAGTTACCCGATTCGCATAAGTAGCCAGCGCTGCCTGCACCGATTCCAGATTGGAGATGCCCGCTTCCGGATAAATGTCGACGTGTGTGCGCACGTGTGTGGAACCGTAAGACAGCAGCACGGACAGCAGGTTTTCCGCCCGCTCCTGCGTAGTCGTCGGCAAGGCTGGCAATGCCCGCTTTTCAATCTCGCAGCGCTCGATAATGTTCGCTACCGGAATGACAGCCCGCCACGGCTCGCCCAAGAGTGTCTTGTCCAGATGCACATGTTTTTCAATGAAGGACGGCAACGCCAAAAGCCCTTTGGCGTCTTTTTGCGGCAAATCGTCCGCAAGCGTCTCCGTCGCCTGTGCAATACGTGCAAATTTTCCGTCTTTTATCAAGATGTGAAACAAGGATGCATCCGTTCCAGCGACGACTCCGTTTTCCCTGCGATAGCCCGTCTCCAAACGAACATTGGTCAGCCAATAGGCAGTGCCCATCCATCATCCATCCTCTCTGGGAAATGTGTATCTATGCCTTCCCTACCCATTATCTAGGAAGGGACGAGCGTTGATTTGCACAATCTTTACGTCTATTTTCACTATTTTTACGACTTGTTCAAATTGCCTTTACTTCATACATTTTTCTGATAACTTTGACGTAAGCAAAGGAGGGGGTCACATCATGAAGGTTGAGTTCGCACCAACCAATCAAGCTCTTCCGTCAAAAGCTGCGGCAGCACGCCCAGGCAGATGGCGGACTTTTTACCGGAAATTGCGCAAAAACAAATTGGCGATGGTAGGCGGGTTTATCGTCTTGTTCTACATCGCAATCGCCCTGTTGGCACCAGTTATCGCTCCGCATGATCCTTACGCGATTGATCTGGTGAACAAGCTCAAGCCGCCATCCGCTGATCACTGGATGGGTACGGACGACAAAGGTCGGGATGTGCTCAGTCGTCTCCTCTACGGAACACGTCTTTCCATGTCTGTCGGATTCGTCGCTGTCTTTATCGGCGCTTTCTTCGGAATTATTCTCGGTCTGTTGTCCGGCTACTACGGCAAATGGGTCGACACGGTCATCTCCCGTGTCATTGATGTTCTGCTTGCGTTCCCGGGCATCCTGCTCTCCCTGGCTATCGTCAGCGCCCTGGGTCCCAACTTGTTCAACGTCATGGTCGCTGTCGGGGTCTTCTCGATTCCGGTGTTTGCCCGGATCGTCCGCGGTTCTACCTTGACGGTGAAAAAGCTGGAATACATCGACGCGATTCGCTCGCTCGGCGCCAACGACTTCACGATCATTTTCAAGCACATTTTCCCAAATATTTTGTCTCCTATTATCGTGCAAGCAACAATGCGTCTCGCGACAGCGATTTTGTCCGCTGCCGGTCTGTCGTTCCTTGGGCTCGGCGCACAGCCTCCCCTGCCGGAATGGGGCGCCATGCTGAGCAACGGACGCGACTTTTTGTTCACCGCTCCTTATTTGGCCATGTTCCCTGGCCTGGCGATTTCTACGCTCGTACTCGGCTTCAACATTTTCGGAGACGGCCTGCGGGACGCTCTGGACCCAAGAATGAAACAATAGGAGGGAAGGCTTCATGTTTGTCTACATTGTTCGTCGCCTGTTACAGATGATTCCCGTCCTGCTCGGTGTCATTCTGGTTGTGTTCTTGATCATGCAAATGGTTCCCGGCGATCCGGCTGTCCTGCTCGCTGGTGAAGGTGCTTCTGCAGAAACGATTGCCAAAATTCGCACACAGCTCGGGCTCGACCAGCCTGTCATGGTGCAATACTTCCATTATGTAACGGACGTCATGACCGGAGATTTGGGTACGTCCCTGCGCTCCAACCTGCCTGTCTTCGACGAAATCATGGCTCGCCTGCCAGCAACGATCGAGCTTGCCATTGCCAGTATTTTTGTCACCGTCGTACTCGGAATGGTCGCGGGGATCATCTCGGCTACCAAGCAGTATTCCGCGGCTGACATCACAATCATGATCGTCGCCCTGCTCGGCGTCTCGCTGCCAAGCTTCTGGCTCGGTTTGAGCCTGATCTACTACTTCTCGGTCAAACTGCAATGGTTCCCGGTCGCTGGCTGGGGCACGTGGAAACACATGGTTTTGCCCGCGATCACGCTCGGAACGGCCGGAGCTGCCATCGTAGCACGGATGACCCGCTCCAGCATGCTCGACGTCGTACGCCAGGACTACATCCGCACAGCGCGGGCAAAAGGCTTGCGTGAACAAGTGATCGTTTACAAGCACGCGTTGAAAAACGCCCTGATTCCGATTATCACCGTTGTCGGCTTGCAGTTCGGGTTCCTGTTGGGCGGTACGGTTCTCGTCGAATCCGTCTTTGCCATCAACGGCTTGGGCCGTCTGATCGTCGACGCGATCCGCATGCGCGATTTGCCTGTCGTCCAGGGCGGCGTACTGATCGCTTCCGTCATCTTCGTGTTCGTCAACCTGCTCGTCGACGTACTGTATCGCTACTTCAATAAACGAATCGATCTGAACTAAGGAGGGAGCACCATGCCAGGACAACAAGAAAAAATACTGGACGTTCGCAACCTGCAAACGCACTTTTTCACAGATGATGGCGTCAGTAAAGCCGTGGATGGCGTTGATTTCTCCCTGAACAAAGGAGAAACGCTCGGTCTGGTAGGCGAATCCGGCTGTGGAAAAAGTATCACCTCGCTTTCGATCTTGCGTTTGATTGCCAGCCCTCCGGGAAAAATTGTAGGAGGAGAAATTTTGTTCAAAGGGCAAGACCTGATTGCCAAATCAGAAGCCGAGATGCGCAAAATTCGCGGCAACGAAATCTCGATGATTTTTCAGGAGCCGATGACATCGCTCAACCCTGTGTACACGGTCGGCGAGCAAATCGCCGAGGTGCTGCGTCTGCACCAGAACATGGGCCGCAAAGAAGCGTGGGAAAAAGCGGTCGACATGCTGCGCCTCGTCGGTATCCCTTCCCCGGAAAAACGCGCGACCCAGGAGCCGCATGAGTTGTCCGGCGGGATGCGCCAGCGCGTCATGATCGCGATGGCACTCGCTTGCCGCCCGGAAATTCTCATCGCGGATGAGCCGACGACCGCGCTCGACGTGACGATCCAGGCGCAAATTTTGGAGCTGATGAAAAAGCTGCAGGCCGAAATGGGCATGAGCATTATCATGATTACCCACGATCTCGGCGTCGTCGCAGAGACGTGCGACCGCGTCGCTGTCATGTACGCCGGAAAAGTCGTCGAGTACACGACCGCCAAAAACTTGTTCGAAAATCCGAAGCACCCGTATACGATCGGTCTGATGAACTCCCTCCCCCGTCTGGACGAGGATGTGGAAGAGTTGGTGGCGATCAAGGGCAACGTTCCAAGCCCCTTCAACATGCCAACTGGCTGCCGCTTCGCCCCGCGCTGCCCGCATGCCACTGAACTGTGCCACTCCAAGCTGCCCGAGCTTTTGACAAGCGACGACGGAAGCAAGGTACGCTGCTGGATGTACACGCCTGAATGGGATGGCGCCAGCAAGACTGCTACAGAAATGGGGGTATGACGTCATGATGATGACAGCCGATCAAACGAAAAAACCACTGCTCGAAGTCCAAAACCTCAAGCAGCACTTCCCGATCAAAGGCGGCATCTTGGGCCGCACCGTCAATCACGTCAAAGCGGTTGACGATGTCAGCTTCACGATTTTTGAAGGCGAAACGCTCAGCATCGTAGGCGAATCCGGCTGCGGAAAATCGACTACCGGACGCGCCATCCTTCGCCTCGATGAACCGACAAGCGGCTCGGTATTTTTCGAAGGAAAAGACTTGCTCGCCATGTCCAAATCGCAAATGCGCAGCATGCGCAAAGACTTGCAGGTCATCTTCCAGGACCCGTTCGCATCGCTGAATCCGCGTCAGTCCGTGGCGCAAATTCTCGGCGAAGCACTGGCGATCCAAAACATCGTCCCTGCCAACCAGCGCCGGGAGCGCATCATTGAACTGCTCAGCCACGTCGGTCTGCGCCCGGATCAAATCGATCGTTTTCCGCACGAATTTAGCGGCGGGCAGCGGCAGCGGATCGGGATTGCCCGCGCCCTGGCGATGCAGCCCAAGCTGATCATTTGCGACGAAGCGGTGTCTGCTCTCGACGTTTCGATTCAGGCACAAGTGCTGAATCTGTTGAAATCCCTGCAAAAAGAGTTCAAGCTGACCTACTTGTTCATCTCGCATGACCTTGGCGTCGTTCGCCACATTTCTGATCGCGTGATGGTGATGTATCTCGGCAAAGTCGTGGAAATCGCCGACAAGAAGTCGCTGTTCGACAGTCCGCAGCATCCGTATACACAGGCGCTTTTGTCCGCGATTCCGGTCCCGGACGTCAGCAAAAAGCAAGAACGGATCATCCTGCGCGGAGACGTGCCTTCGCCGATCAATCCACCGCAAGGCTGCCGCTTCCATACGCGCTGCCCGCTCGCGGTCGAGCGCTGCAAGACAGAAGTTCCGGCTCTGACCAACGTACACAGCACGCATCAGGTTGCCTGCCACCTCGTGCCGTAAGAGACATTAAAATTTTCTAAAAAAGCAAGCGAGCCTCAAGCGGCATGATATGATGGTAACTGCAAAATCAAAGACGACCATACAGAAGGGATCTCATGATAAGCTTCGAAGGTTTCACTCTGCTCATTCTGTTGTTCATTTTGGCTCCTATTATAGGAGCTATTGCTTTATTGTTTTTGTTCATTTTTGAAAAGCGCATCGACCTGCTGGAAAACAAAAATGTGAAGATCGAGCTGGAAAAGGAGCTTCAGCAAGCGCTCTACAATCAGCTGAACCAGCAAATCCAGCCGCACTTCCTGTTTAATACATTGAATGTCATCCTCAGCCTGGCACGGCTCAACCGGACAAAAGAGCTGGTGAGGGCTCTCGAAGTCCTCTCCCAGTTTCTCAAATTCAAGTACAAATCGACGGAGCCGTTGATTTCACTCGCCCGGGAGATTCAATACACCGAGCAGTACCTGGAGATTCAAAAGCTCCGCTTCGGCCACCGACTGCACATTACTCTCGAATGCGCGGACGATTTGCTCACCGCCTCGATCCCTCCGTTCGTGCTGCAAACGCTCGTGGAAAATGCGTTCAAACACGGGCTGGAGCGCAAGATGGGCGACGCTGTTTTGCAAATCCACATCAGCCGCCAAGCAGACGATGTCTTGCTCGTCGTCGCAGACAACGGCTCTGTTGACCTCGCCGCCTTCGAGCATGAGAATGGAACAGACAGCGAAGCCGAACAGCCGCATGAGAAGAGCGGCCACGGCTTGGACAACATCCGGCGCCGCCTTCACCTTTGCTTTGGTGATCACGCACAATTACAGCTAGAAAGCTCATCTGAGGGAGGAACGCGTGTGATTGTTCAATGGCCGTGTATTTTTGAACATGTTGATGTGAGGTGAACAAGATGAACGTACTACTCGTGGATGACGAACCGTTGGAGCTGGACCAGCTGGAATACTTGATCCAGCCCATGTTCCCCTTGTGGAATTTGTACAAGGCCGCTGACGGCAGCCAAGCCATGGCGATCAGCCAGAAGGTGCCTCTTCATCTCGCCTTTCTGGACATCAATTTGCCGGGGAAATCCGGGCTGGCGCTCGGCGAGGAGCTGCGTGCCCAGCATAAAGAGATCGAACTGATCATCGTGACCGCTTACCAAGATTTTCATTACGCCAAACAATCCATCCGCCTCGGTGTCGTCGATTACATCACGAAGCCTGTCATCGAGAGCGAGCTGGTCGAGATTTTGAACAAATACCAGAAAAGTCCTGCCTTGTCCGCCTACACCCGGATTATTTCCGATGCGATGAACATCATCCACCAGAAATTTGCCGAAAAGCTCAACCTGGCTGACCTCGCGGCAGAGGTGCACATCAATCCGACTTATCTCAGTCGACGGTTTCATGAGGAAGTCGGCGTTTCGTTTTCCGAGTACCTGATGCAATACCGGATTCAGATGTCCAAAAAATTTCTGATCGGCCATCCGGAATGGAGCATCTCGACCGTAGCGGAGCGCACAGGCTTCAACAGCCAGCACTATTTCAGCACCATCTTCCGCAAGGTGGTCGGGAAAACTCCCAAAGAATATCGGGACAAGGGGAATGTATTTTGACGTATTTATCCTTTCGCGAGTACGTGCTGGGCGCAGCCAAAATCGGGATCGGACTCGGAGCCGTCTCCATTCTTGCCCGCTGGGTGACTGGCAACACCATTTTTGGCTCACCAGAGGCGCTCGTCAAATACGGCATCTTCGGCGGGATCGGCTTCGCCTTGATGGGGGCAGTCGCCCTCTGCTTCTTCGGTTTGCTCGGCCGCCGGGTGCGCCGGGAATTTTCCGAAGGCATGACCATCGGCGATTACTTGCAGGGCAAGCTGCACCCTTTTGGCTACTGGCTGATGATTATTTTGTTGCTGCTGACGACGATCGAAGCGATGTTTGTCCAAGGGATGGCTGGCGGCGTTTTGCTGAACATTTTGTTCGGCTTGCCTATCCCGCTCGGTCTGCTCTGTTTTTTTGTGTTCTCCGTCCTGTTTGCCGGCATCGGTGGAATCCGCTCGATCCACCGCTTTGCCATCGTGCAGATTGTGATTACATTTGCTGCGGCGATTCTCATTCCGGTTTACTTTTTCATCGGAAAAGGCGTCGAGCACGTCTACAACGGCTTGCGGCTGTACCATCCGTATTTGCTCGTGGCAAGCAACAAGGAAGGGCTGTTGTTTATCGTCACGGGGCTGTTGATCGGCTTCGGACAAGTTTTTTCCGACCAGGCTTCCTGGCAGCGGCTGTATATGATGGAAGAGAAAAAAATCGTCCCGACCTTTTTGCTGTCCGGACTGATTTTCGCCACGGTGCCGCTGGCCTTTTCGTCGCTAATCATCATCGTCATTTTCACGGGCGGCTTTGACGACATCTACTCGCTCATGTTCGACCTCGTTCGCAAAATCGATTCGATGTTTTTGCTTGTCCTGTTCGTCCTGTGCTCCTTCGGTGCGATCATGTCCGCATTCGGAGCCGGGCTGCATTCCATGATCAGCCTGATGGTCAACAACGTCTATCAGCTGTTCCGCCCTCGTGCAACCGAACGGCAAAAAATTCGCACGGGCTACATGCTCGCCATCATGATTGGCGCGGTGTCTTTTGGTCTGACGAGCTATTTCAAGCCGACCTTGCTCGACTTGCTGTTTTTCTTCGGCATCATCTATGCCTCCCTGATTTTGCCCTTGATCGTCATCGTCTGGTCGCGGGGGAAGGCATCCAATTTCATTTTGATCAGCGCTGTGGTAGGACAGGCAGCAGGGTACGTCAGCAGAGCGTTTGTCGATCCGATGAAAGCGATCTGGATCGCTTCTTTTGCTACGGCCTTCTTCCTGGTAGGCTACCTGAGCATCACCTGGCTGTGGAGGCGCTACTTCCGCACGGCGTAACGCCTGCAAGCCCTTACGCTGCTGGTGCTGGCTGGCGCTGATCGCACAGGAAGGAACGAATGTCATGCTGCGATCTTACTTGCTGCTCATTTTTTGCGTCACCGCCTGGGGCAGCAATTTTGTCTTTGGCAAAATGCTGGTGGCGGAATTTTCGCCGCTGTTTTTGTCTGTCATGCGTCTGCTGTTCATCGCGCTGTTTTTGTTGATCTGGGCAAAAGGACGACTGACGATTCCGAAGCTGTCACGGCGTGACTGGCTTTTGGTTGCGACTCTCGGCATTGTCGGCGTCGGGATTAACCAGTGGTCGTTTTACAAAGGGCTGGTGACGGCTGATCCCACTACTTCGTCGCTGATTTTGGCTTTGACTCCGGTAACGACTGCGCTGCTCGCCGCCCTGTTTTTAAAAGAAGCCCTGACATGGCGGATGGGGCTTGGCGCTGTCATCGGTACGGCTGGTGTTCTGTTCGTCATTTACACAGGGGCGGAGCTGCACTTTGACGTCGGCATTCTCTGGATCGTGCTGACGATGCTGACATTTGCCGTCTCGATCATTCTCGTCCGCATGCTCGGCCACCGACTGCCTCCGCTCGTGACCACGCTTTTTTCCAACCTGATCGGATTCGGCGCGCTGCTGCCGTTCGTCTTCGCCAGCTTGCCGCAAGTTGCCTACAGCACGCAGTTGTCTTCGTGGATTTTGTTGTTTGTGACCGCTGTCATCATGCACGGCATCGTCACCTTGATCTGGAACAGCCAGCTGCAAAAAGTCGGAGCGGCCAAAGCCGCGATGTTTTCCAATCTGGAGCCGTTTATCGCCATGCTGTTCGGCTTTTTCCTGTTGGCGAAGCCCGTCACGCTCATTCAACTGTTTGGAGCGCTCCTGATCATCGCAGGTGTTACGCTAACCACCACTTCCAAAGAGCCGCGCGATCATAAGTCCGCTTCGCCTGTTTCTTCGTGACATTTTTATTTCATACAAAAACAGTCGGAATTATGGTTGAGTTTTACAAAAGCAGAGATTATACTAGACAGTACATGCAAAGATCGAGGAGGGCTGTTCATGTCTACGGTTAAGCTGTCCCAATGGGAGACGATGCTTCTGGAAGCCGCTCGTGCCCATGGATTTGTCGATGAAGAAATCATTCACAGGCTGAGAACGGGCGATTCGGAGCCTTTCGCTGATGTGGAAGGCGGCAAGTACGATTTCTCTCCCCTCTTTGAACTGTACCAAAACGATTCTGCTGCGCTGGAGCAAGCCATTCGCGACGGCTATCAAATCAAGTTCACGACGATAAACGGGATCAAGTTCCTGTTGAATAAGCGCTATCAGCTGCTGGCCGAGCAAGATTATGAGGTAGAGGAAACGGCACTGAGCCAGGTTCGCTTGTCAGTTGAAGCGCTCGACTGGATGCGCAAGACGATCTCCAGAAACTGGCGAGTCGTCGAGCAGGAAAAGCTCGCGGGCGGCAAGGAAACGGTGGTCCGATTCGAGCTGGCTGCTTCCTGAATGCGAAAAGAGCACTTTCCACGCGGGAGAGTGCTCTTTCTTTTTCACATTTTACACGCTAAAAGGAGAACGGCTATGAATGAACAAAGCTGCATACGCGCCATCCAGGATGTCTATCCTGATTTCATTGTCCACTCTCTCGTTCGCAATGAGATCGGACAAAACAACGATGTGTGGATCGTCAACGGCGCGTACGTGTTTCGCTTTCCCAAGTACGCGCTGGGCATTCGCCAGTTGAAAAAAGAAACAGCCGTGTTGCAAGCGGTCCAGGATAGCGTTTCCCTGCCGATCCCCGCTCCGGTCTATCGTTCCTTCGTGCCGGAGGAGCCTGGTAAAGTCTTCACTGGCTACCCGCTGCTACGCGGAGAGCCGTTTACGCGTGAAGCGTTTGCGCAAGCAGCCCGTCACAATCAGCTCCCTGCCATCGCCGCCCAGCTCGGGCGATTTTTGCATGAGCTGCACTCTTTTCCGTATGAACAGCGGCTCCCTGAGCTTGTTTCCGACTCGGTTGGCATGGCAGACGAGCTGACGGAGCTTTACGACCGAATCGTCTCCCGGCTGTTCCCGGCCATGCGCGAGTCGGCCAAACAGGAGATTGCTGAACGATTTGAGACGTATCTGGCTGATCCTGCCCACTTTGCGTTTGCGCCGCGGCTCATTCATGGCGACTTCGGCACGACCAACATTTTGTACGACGCGCAAAAACAGCGGATCACAGGCATCATTGACTTCGGCGGAGCAGGCATCGGCGACGCGGCTTACGATTTCGCCGGACTCGCCGCGAGCTATGGCGAGAACTTTTTGTCCTGCCTGTCACCGTGGTACCCCGATCTGGATTCTGTCCTCGTCCGCATGCGCTTTTATCGCAGCACGTTTGCCTTGCAGGAAGCATTGTTCGGCATCGAGCAAGGGGATGAACAGGCGTATCGGGCGGGGATGCGGGACTATGTGTAGCGTCTTCATCCTTTCACGGCTCCTTGCGTCAGCCCCTCCACTAGGTACTTTTGGCAAAAGGCAAACAACAGCATCGTCGGGATGACAGACAGAACAGTAGCTGCCGACATCGCTCCCCACTCGATGTCGTACTTTTTGATGAAAGCGTTCATGGCGACCGGGATCGTCTTGACTGACTCTTCATCGATGAACAAAACGGCCATGATCAGCTCGTTCCAGCATTGCACGAAGGCAAAAATGAACGTGGCTGCGATACCGGGGAGCATGATCGGCACGATTACGCGAAACAACGCGCTGATCCGGGAACAGCCATCCATCATGGCCGCCTCTTCCAACGCGTTCGGGATGCGTTGAAAAAAGCCGGACATGATGATCGTGCAAAACGGAATCAGCATGACGGTGTAAATCAGGATTAAAGAAAACAGACTGTTCAAAATATGCATTTTCGACATCATGACATAGAGCGGCGCCATCCCGATGAAGATCGGAATCATCTGTGTGACGAGAAAGCCGAACATGACCTCTCTTTTGCCCCGAAACGAAAAGCGGGCCAGAACGTACCCGCCAAGCATGGCGATCACGACGACAAGCGCCGAAGCGAACAGCGATACGAGAAAGCTGTTCCAGATATAGACCTGAAAATGCGAGATGCGAAAAATCTCCACATAATTGAGCAACGTCACCTCATCGGGCCAGTAGCGGATCGGCAACGAGAAAATTTCTTTTTGCCCTTTGAGCGACGTGATGACAATCCAGTACAACGGAAAAATCGCAAAGGCCAAAAATCCGCCCAAGACAACTACCCGCGCTGTTTGCCACCATATGTGATCGCGCTGCATCTAGAAATCCCCTCCCTTCTCCATGCGGGTCGCCTTGACGTAAAACACGGTGAACACCAGAAGGAGCAAGACAATGATGACCCCTACAGCCGAGGCTTGCCCGTAATCCTGTCCGAAAATGACTTTATCGATCATATACGTGGCGAAGATGTGAGTCGAGCCTGCCGGACCGCCATTGGTCATCGCGTAAATGATGTCGGGAAAATTCAAGATCCAAATGACCCGAAGAAGAATCGTCACCAGCATCGTCGGCAAAATGTAGGGCAAGGTCACGCTCCAAAACTGCTGGATGCGCCCCGCGCCGTCCATCGCTGCCGCCTCGTACAGCTCCTCCGGGATCGATTGCAGGGCAGCCAAAATCATGATGGCAAAAAAAGCGACACCGTACCAAATGTTTGCGATGATCACGGCCGCAAGCGCCCATTTTCCATCGGCCAAAAACGGGATCGGGGCAGCGATCAACCCGCTTTTCACCAGCAAGTCATTAATGACGCCAAATTGCGCATTGAACATCCACCGCCAGATCAATCCGATCAAAAACCCGGACATCGCCCACGGAAAAAACACAAACGCCTGATAGATGCCTCTCCCCCGGAAACGGCGGCGCATGAACAACGCCAAGGCAAAGCCGAACAGCAACTGGAAGAACAGCGAGACAGCCACCCAGTAAAAGCTGTTCAACGCCACACGGGGAAACTCCGGGCTGGTCAGGACAGCGAAGAAGTTGTCCAAGCCGATGAAGCGCACATCCAGCAAATTAAACAACGTGTAGTTTTGGAAGGACATGATGATGCCGCGCAGCAGCGGATAGTAAGTAAAAATGCCGACAAACAATACCGCTGGCAGCAAGCAAAGGCAGATGAAAGCTCCTTCCTTGGACAGCCGAAACGGCTTTTTCGGTGGCGAAACGAATGGTTCTTTCGCTACGACGATGGGCTTCTCTGTTTGCAAGACCGTTCCCCCCTCGTCTATTTGCGCTCAGCCCGCTCTTTTGTCCAATACTCGTCCCACTTTTTCAGCAAGTCTTCCGCAGAGAGCTGATCGAGCAAATAGCTCTGGATTTCCTTGTCTGCCGCGCTTTGCCACGCTCCCCAGCCTTTGTAGTCGACAGGTCTGGATACATCGATGAATGTTTGCGGCTGCTGGTTCATCTCAATGAACGGCTGGAAGTATCCGGTTTTGTAAAACTCGTCTTCCGCTGCGCTTTTTACCACAGGAATGACAGACGTTTTCTTGGCGAAGTGGGTGCTTTGCTCGGGGTCAGAAAGAAATTCGATCAGCTTCCATGCTTCCGCTTTATGCTTGGAGTATGCTGTCATGCCCCAGCCTGGTCCGCCTACCACTTGCTGGGCTACACCTGATGGCCCAATCGGCAAAGGGGCGGTTGCCCATGTTCCTTCCTGCATTTTTTCCTTGGCTCCATCGATGACATCGGGGTCTTGGATCAGCATGGCCGTCGAACCTGCCACGAAGCCTTGCACCATCTCCTGGAAGCCCCAGCTTACCGAATCGGGCGGCGATATTTCTTTGTACAGCTGCTTGTAGTAGCGCATTGCCTCCAATGACTCCGGGGTAGAAAAAAGCGTCCGGCCGTCTTTCAGGAAAAAAGCAGAGGACGGATCGACCTCGGTGCCGTTGTAGGCCCACATCGCAATCAAGGCGTAGTCCCACCCGGTAGGGCCTCCCCGGAAGCTGTACCCGTAACGGTTTTTGGCCGGGTCCGTCATTTTTTTGCCCGCGGCCAACAGCTCAGCCCACGTCTTGGGCGCTTCGATGCCCGCTTCCTTGAACCAGTCCGCCCGATAGTACAGGACGCGCTGATACAAGCCGTTCGGAATATAGTAAGGGGTGTTGTCGACCCAAGTGGCGCGGCGTTTCGCCACATCGGTCAGCTGGTCGTAATTGCTCCATTTTTCCGTGTAGGGCTTCAGATTTTCAATGAAGCCGTTCATCGAGAACTGCTTCGCATTGAACTCACGGACCTCCAGCACATCAAGCTCTTCTTTTGCCATCAGCATTTGCGTAATTTTTTGATCGGCCCCCTCGAAAGGCGGGGAGATCAGGTCTACCTTGATGCCCGGGTTTTTCGTTTCAAACTGGGTCAGCATTTCCTTCAGAAGCGCTGTGCGCTGCGGACTGGTAATGCTCTCGACCATCTTCAGCCTGACTTCTTGTCCAGCTTGCTCTTTCGCGCCATCTGGCTGCGCTTGGCCGGAATTGGCGGCGGGCTGACTACACCCAACCAGCAATGCCGTGGCGATACTCACTTGAAGTGCCGCAAATATCCAGGATCGAACTCCCATACACGAACCCCCTCTACTTTTGGAAGACAGTTCGTATTATAGTAAATATTCAGAATTATTAGTTTTAAAATTTTTACCAATATTTTCACTTTCTTTACTCTTTTTCGCTGCAAAGCAAACAGCCCGTTCCACGACTTACTTCTCCCGTGAAACAGGCTTGCGAATGCAGCTTTTGCAAAAGACTATTCGACGCGTTGCAGCATCCTCATCCCGAGCAGCACAGCCCAGGCTCGGCGATCCGCCTTGAAGAAAAAGCGCAGCGGCAGCTCGCTGTCTGTAAAGATCAATGTATCGCTTGCGGCAGCGCGCAGGGCAAACTCGGTGCCTGCCACATCGGCGACGGGCACGCCCTCCCTGACGAAGAGCCGCAGGTGCCCGCCTTCTGCGCAAGCGTACGTCCCGACAAGCTTGTCCAGCTCCTCGCCGTCGATCTGATACAGCGGCGCGTCTGGTTCCTTGTGGGCAAGCGGCAAGCCCAGCGCCGCGTTTACCGCTGCCAGCCATACTTTGCGGATTGGCACGTTTTCCATGTTGGACAGCACGACACAAACCACCCCTTTTTCCGGTACAAAGCCGAAATTGGACGACACGCCTGGCTGCCCTCCCCCGTGCTCGACCAGCGTGACCCCCGCGTAGTCCGTTGTCGTCTTGAGCGCATATCCGTACCAGGCGTCTTTCGTCAGCCGATGGACGGGCTGCCACATCGGCGCAAGTCCTGTGGCGGGCACGATTTCCTGCTGTTGATCGCGTCCTCCGCCTACGTACAGGCTTCCATACGCAAGCAAATCCTCCACGCTGGAACGAATGCCGCCGCCAACCTCGTAGTTGCCGAGCGTCGGCCAGGCAACCTTTGTCATCTGCTGGTTTGCCCCTCGCCGCGCATACGGGGTAGAGACATTGGACAGACGCGCGACTTCCTCCAGGCTGAACGTAGAGCGGTGCATGCCAAGCGGCTCCAGCAGCCGTTCCGTCATATAACGGCGGTACAGACGGCCCGTCACTCGCTCGATGATCGCCCCAAGCAGCAGGAACATGTCATTGGCGTAGCTGAAATACTGTCCCGGCTCGCCCAGCGCGGCAAATTCCACGTGAGCCAAATAATCGAGATGCTCGTGAAACTGGATCAGCTCTTCTTTGCGCAGCAGCGGCGGAACGCCGGAGGTATGGGACAGGAGATGGCGAATCTGGATTTTGCCCGCATCGCAGCCTGTCAGTCGGAACGACGGCAAGTATTTGTTGACCGGATCATCCAGCGACAGCTTTCCTTCGTGAACAAGCTGCATGATCGCCGCCGCCGTAAACGACTTGGTGACGGAAGCGATGCCAAAAACCGTTTCGGGCGTAACAGGCTCTTTTGTATCCAGATCGCGCACGCCAAACCCTTTGGCATAGATCGTTTGTCCGTGAAGAGACAGCGCCACGGCAAGGCCAGGGACGCTGTGCTCTTCCATGAAAGTTTCTATGTAATGCGCAAGCTCTGTCATTTGCAGTCGCTCCATAGCCGTCCTCCATATTGTTGGGATAAATGAGATCGTTCTTGCTGAAGCCGACCTTTTTACAAAAGCGGGGTCGGTAGCGCGTGCACCGTGCGCCCTTTTCTGCCATTCGTCGTGACTGCCTGGGACAGCGAGTTGTAGATCGCTTCCTCCGTCGCCTCTGCCGCCGCCGCAAACAGCTCGTTCATGATCGGGTGATCCTCGCGAAGCTGTACGCGCGTCTCGGTATGCGCGTCTGTGTTGTGCGGAATTTTCTGTGCGGTGGAAAAGGCAATGACGATGTCGCCGCTCCCGTGCCCGAAGTGACTTCCCGTACGCCCCAGCCCGATTCCTGCCCGCTTGGCGACGCGCAGCAACTGCCGATCGCTCAGCGGCGCGTCCGTAGCCAGTACCATGATGATCGAACCGTCCTCTTTGCGCTCGGTTGCCTGTTTGGCCGTTTCTGTTTCGTCGGCGTTGGTATTGCTGTTGGCAAACAGCCGGTGGCCCAAAAAGTCGTCCTTGCTGCCAAAATTGGACAGCACCAGCGAACCGAGCGTGTACTTCTGCCCATCCGCCGCCACGACCCGTGAAGACGAACCGATTCCGCCTTTGTAGCCAAAAGCGATCATGCCCGTTCCTGCTCCGACCGCTCCTTCCTCTACCGCTTGCTCCGAAGCGTTTTCAATCGCCGCCACTGCGTCTTCCGGCCGTACCACACAGCGGCGGATGGAGTTGAGATGCCCGTCGTTGCACTCGCCGACCACGATGTTGACCGTTCCTGTCGTATCCCCGATCTCTTCGTTGGTAGCCAGCATGTATTGCAATGTGCCCTGCGTGACGGCTGGCACCGAAAACGTGTTGGTCAGCATGATCGGCGATTCCAGCACCCCCAGCTCGTTTACTTGCACAAGCCCGGTCGTCTTGCCGAAGCCGTTGATGACGTAGCTTGCAGCGGTCACCTTTTCGCGGAACAGACTCCCTCCGTGCGGCAAAATCGCCGTCACTCCTGTACATGCGCACTCCCCGTCTGCCAACTCGTGCTGAATCGTCACATGCCCCACGCGGACACCTGCCACGTCTGTCAGATCGTTTTTTTCGCCTGTAGGTAGCTTGCCGACGGCAGCTCCCCATTCGCGAATTTTTCCTCTGTTCTTTTCAGTGCGGTCCATGGTTACTCCTCCTTGCGCTTTTTTGCTTACACTGGACGGTTGCGCAAAAAGTTTTCGTAGGCGAACCCGCGCACTTCATCCTCTGTGTATCGTTTGAGCAGTTCATTGATCAAATTTTGGCTCATGCCCGCATGCTCCAGTCCGACGACTTTGGCAGAAATCCCGTCGAAATCGGAGCCTAGCCCGATGTGGCGTACTCCGCCGAGCGAGCAAAAATGGTCGATATGCCGGATCAGATCGTCGATTGTCGGCGGTGTCGACTCGTTAATGAACATCGTGCAGTAGACGACGTGGACGTTGGCTCCTTTGGCAAACATCGCCTTGGCCTGCTCATCGGACAGGTTGCGGGGATGGCCGCAAATCGCCTGCGCATTGGAATGGCTCGCGATCGGGTACTTTGCCAGCTCCAGCGTCTCCCAGAAGCTGCGCTCACACAAATGCGAAACATCTGTCAAAATTTTTCGTTCATTGTGAAACTGGATCAGCTCTTTGCCAAACGCGGTCAGCCCGCCCTTCCGTTCTTCCAGCACTCCATCAGCCGCCAAGTTCGCCAAGTTCCAGGTAAGCCCAACAGAACGCACGCCCAGCTGGTACAAAATGTGCAGCTTTTTCAAGTCGTTGCCGATCGGCTCGACCCCTTCGAGTGTCAGCAAGGCTCCGATCTCGCCGTCGCCGAGCTTGTCCAGATCGCTCCAGTCGCGAATCTGTTTCATTTCCGGGTGTTTGCCGAGCACTTCGGCGTAAAAGTAATGAATCTGATCCAGCGCGCACTGGAACCGGCTTTCCGACGGCAGATCGGGTGGCGTGAAAATCGCGTAGCTTTGCACCTTTACTCCGCCTTCGTGCAGTCTGTTTCTGTTCACATCGAGCTTGTCGGAATCGGTGAAGGAGATGCTGCCCTTTTCCTCCCACAGCTTCAACAGCGCATCGCAATGCAAATCGATAATCGGCATTCCCATCATTCCCTGCATTCCCATCATTCCTCGCTCTATTTTCTCTGGTCGAACTCTACCTAATTCTCTCATTTTACGGTAATGTATTTTTAAGTGCGATTCCAATGAATTTTTGCTATAGGCATCTTCAAAATTTTGCATAATGGAGCCTACCCCTATGAATATGGAACAACTGGAAGCGTTTATCTTTGTTGCCTTGACCGGGAGTTTCAGCAAAACAGCAGACCTGTTGTACCTTTCCCAGCCGACCGTCAGCATGCGGATCAAAGCGCTGGAAACCTCGATGGGCTGCAAGCTGTTTCAACGCACCGGACATACGATCTCGCTGACCAAAGAAGGCGACTTGTTTTTGCCCTACGCGAAAAATATCATGAACACACTGCAAGAAGGCCAACAGGCGATTCAGCGGTCGCAAGGCGACGTGGAAGGCGAGCTGACCATTTCGACCGTATTCGTTTCGGCCTTCTACATCTTGCCGGATCTCGTGGAACAGTTTCAGCAGCTGTACCCGAAAATCAAGCTGACGATCCTCACGGGACATTCTCATCAGGTGCTCGATATGGTGCTCAACCACGAGGTTTCGTTCGGCATCGCCAGGGCGGTCAACCACCCGCAGATCAACCGGATTCAGCTCATGTCCGACGACATGGTGCTGGCGATTTACCCTGAGCATTCGTTTGCCTATCGCCATCAGGTGTCGATCGAAGAGGTGGCGCGCGAACGGCTGATTTTGTTCAACCGCGGCTCTTTGGACTGGAAGCTGATCAACAACGCGTTCAGCCATTTTCAACTGCAAAACAATGTCGTCATGGAAGCGGACAACATCGAGGTCGTCAAGCGGATGGTGAAGCAGCGGCTTGGCATCGCCTTTTTGCCGCGCTTTGCGATCAGCAAGGATTTGAGCGACGGGGAGTTGAAGGAAGTAGATGTCCTCAACCTGCCGCAAATCAACCGCAATTTTGAGCTGATTTACTTGAAAGACACGCCTGTGAACGGAATCATGCGGACGTTTATCGATTTTTTGATGCAAAACAAGGCGTTGCAGTGAGGGATATACCGTTGGCAAAAGGCTTCGGCACGTTTTTTGTGCGCGAGGCTTTTTCTTTTTGGGTGGCTTCGGTTGAATGGGGAGCGCTTGGGAGGATGCTTTGTGGATTGCGTCATCGGTGCTTTAGGCGTGGCGATCGGGGGTTTCAAGGAAAAGGCTGAATGCATAAAAGCTTGCTTGGGCTGAATCTTTGTAGTTTGCGTCATCGGTACTTTAGGCGCGGCGATCGGGGGTTTCAAGGAAAAGGCTGAATGCATAAAAGCTTGCTTGGGCTGACTCTCTGTAGTTTGCGTCATCGGCACTTCCGCCGTGACAAGGTAAAATCGAAACCATGATTAAGGTTTTTCTTGAAGTCGGTTGCGTCATACAACGCATCTATGAAAAAGGATTGTCTACTTCCCGCACTGAATTTCCCCCTGATCAACCATCACGAAGCTCATCCAGAAATTTCCTCCTCCGCTTAACTTTCAACAAACAAACTCCGCCCAAAGCTAAACGTTGGCCGAGGAAACAGGAGAAACAAGCGGCAGGGCTTTCGGACTCCCCCCAGCCGGAGGCGAAAAAGGAAAACGGCTTTTAAGCGGCAACGTGAGCACACTTCTTCGAACACACTGCTTTTGCCGCGGTTTTCCTTTTTCACCGCAGGCGGCCAGTCTAGGCTTCTCCGCAAGAGGCCAGGTGCCCTGCGGCGGTTTCTCCTGTTTCCTCCCCTATGTCGCCACCGTCCTTTTAACCACCTGCTTCCGCCCGCCGAGCCTGCTGATCGACCAGAGCAGACAACCGATGATGAACAGCATCACGATCAACCCAACCGTAAAATTGCCAAAAACATCCACAGTCAACCCAATCAGCATCGGCCCAAGACAGCCGAGCATGTAGCCGCCGCATTGCATTGCCGCTGACCAGGAAGTCGCTTCCGCAGCGCTCTCCGCTTCCTGAATCGGGATCAAAAGCGCCAGCGGGAACAGACCGCCTGCCCCGATTCCGAGAAACACGGTCGCCAACCACGGCGACAGGTGAGCGAGCAGCAAAGCGACGCCGATCAGCTCGGACAGGGCACAGATGACGAGCCACAGATTGCGTTTGCCCGTGCGGCTGACGATGACCGGGACGAAAAAGCTGACGGGAATCTGGATGATCGTAAACAACGTCAGAACGAGTCCCGACTGCTCGTGGCTGATTCCTGCCGATTGCACGAGCGGCGCCAGCCAGGCGGTAATCATGTAAAACATCGATGACATGCAACCGAAAAACACCATGCTGCTGCCCATTCGCCCATTTTTCACCCGCAAGGAAGGCCGTGTCAGCTCCGATTTCGCCGCTTTTTCTTTCGTCAGCGGAAGCAGCAGCCCCGCCGCACTCACCGCCAAGCCTGCCCAGACGCACAGCGCATATTGCCACGACTGGTGCAGCCCTTCAAAAATCGGAATCGACAAGCTCGAAGCGACCGCCGCCCCGATGACCAGCGATACGGAGTAGATGCTCGTAGCACCCGGCCTGCCAGGAAAATGCTTTTTGATAAAGCCTGACAAAAGCGGGCCCGCGATGCCGATGCCAATTCCGGAAATCAGGGCAGTCGCCAGCAGGCTGACACTGTCGTTGACCGCCGCCCGAAACGCCGTAGCCGCAAAAATCATCACCATAGAGACAAACAACGCTCGCTCCAGCCCAAAACGCTGGCTAAGCGTGATCGACAAAAGCGCAAACAGCCCCATGCACAAGACCGGAAGCGTCGTAATCAGGCTGGCGGTCACGCCGCTCATGCCCAAATCCTTTTGAATGATGTCAAGCAACGGTCCTACAGACGTAATGGACGGCCGCAAGTTCAGCGACAGAAAAAACACGACGAAACCCAAATAAAAAAACTTCACGCAAGCACTTCCTTCCTCAGTCCTTGAATGAAGTGTAAATGCCGGATTATAATAGATCAATTCTATTTTTTCTATACAAACAATAGTTACAGACTATGTATAAAGGAGCGGAAGCGATGGAATTTCGCCAGCTGCAATACTTTCTCATGCTGTGCAACGAACTGCATTTTTCCGAAGCCGCCTACAAGCTCGGCATCACCCAGCCGACATTGAGCCAGCAAATCCGCGTTCTGGAAGACGAAGTCGGCGTCCCCCTGTTCGACCGCATCGGGAAAAAAACGGTAAAGACAGAAGCCGGAGAAATTTTGGAGTATCACGCCAGACAAATCGCGCAGCAGCTTGAAAATGCGAAAACAGCCATCGCAGACTTGACCCGCCTGCATGCCAGCCACTTGCGCATTGCCGTACTGCCCTCCGACCTGGACTATCGGCTCACCTCTTTGCTCATCGACTTTCATAAGCAATTCCCGCAAACCAAAGTGCAAGTGTTTCCTTCCATCGACATCGTCAACCAGGTATTAAACATTGAAGTCGACCTGGGTGTCGGTCTGTCCATGCCCGCCGTGCCTGCCGACCAGCGCTTGACCCGCATCCCGTTTTACACGGAAACGTACAGTCTCTACGTCCATGCCGACCACCCGCTTGCCGAGAACGAATTTGTGTCTGCCGACGATTTGCGCACCATCCCGTTTGTCATGTATCCGAAAGGCTTTTACGGCAGAGATTTGATCGACAGATGGGGGCTGGAATACGGGCTGACCGTTGAGACGATCATGGAAACAGGCTCTGCCACCTCTCTGCTCCAACTCGTTCACGCCGGAATCGGAGCCACGATCCAGCCCAGCCGCCTGATCGAAAGCTTCCCCTCGCTCAACATTCGCGCGATCGAGATCAAAGATTCGCCGATCCGGGAAATGGTGATCATGTATCGCAACGACAAGTACATGAGTGTGGCTGCCAAAGCGTTTATCCATAAGCTGGAGACGTCTTTTCGCACCTTTCGTTAACAAACGCAGGCGGACTGCTTGTTCATCAACGAACTTCAGACGACACACACTTTTGAAAAATGGCTCGGCTCGCCCTCCCGCTGGTTCGAACACCAGCCGAAAAGGACATCCTAAGTGGTAGCTTCGCTATCCCACAAAAAGCCAAACACAAGGAGAGCCTTCAATGCATCAGCCAGCCATCATCCATTTCACCGACAAGGACCTCGACGGAGAATCGTGCGCCATCCTGAGCCAAATCGCCTATGCCGACCAGGAAGTCCTCGTCCGCGGCGTATCTCCGTATACCGTCAGCCAGGAGATCGAGACGTTTATCGAGCAGGAGCTTGCCCCCGGAATGTCCGTTGTCATTACCGATGTCAGCGTCAACGAAAAAGCCGCCGCCCTGATTCAAAAACAGGTCGCGCGCGGGCATTCGTTCGTCCTGATCGACCACCACCCGACAGCGCTGCCGCTGTCAGCCAAGTACGACTGGGCGAATGTCGTGGTAGAGGAGGCGGGGAAAAAGCCCTCGGCCACAAGCCTTTACTACGACTACTTGATCCAAAAGGGCGCGCTTGCGCCTACCGACGTGCTCTCCCACTACGTAGAGCTGGTTCGCGCTTTTGACACGTGGGACTGGGAGGCGAGCGGCAACGACCAGGCGCATCAGTTGAACCTGTTGTTTTACTTGGCAGAACGGGAGACTTTTGCCGATCAAGTAATCGGACGATTGCGCGGGGAAGGCGACGACACGGATCAGTTTGTGTTCACGGAATGGGAGTCGATCCTGATCTATGCGGAGGAACGCAAAATCGCTGCCTACGAGCAAAAAAAGCTGCGGCAAATGAAGCGGCTTCCGGTCGACATCGACCTGGACAAGCCGAAGCAGTACACAGTCGGGGTCGTCTTTTTGGAGCAATACCACTCTACGACGGGAAGCTTTTTGTGCAAAAGCGACGAGACAATCGACTTTGTCGCCATGCTCGATCCGGGAAAAGGCCGGATCAGCCTGCGCACGACCCGCGATGACGTCGATCTCTCTGTGATCGCCGCCCATTACGGCGGTGGCGGACATCCAAAAGCGGCGGGCTGTTCGTTTACCGGAGTGACGTTGAAAACGTTCGTGTACCCCGCCCTGCGCGTCCATTAAACGCCAAAAATCCCCTCCGGTCATCCACGTCCGTCCCAAGCTGTTACGAGACGAACGCGGACGCTTCCGCGAGGGGATTTTTCCTGCCTTTCGCTTATGCGTGACCCAGCAACGCTTCCAATACTTTCTGCACTTTTACACCTGTCTCAAACGTAACCAGCCTGGCTTCCTTGCCTTCCAGAGCCAGCGCCAGCTCATCGAGCAACAGCGACAGACGGTCCTGCTCGGGCACGCCCGCTGCCTGAGGAGCTTCATTGTCTCTTCCGACAGACAGCTTGCTCCAGTTGACCACACTGAGCGTGCCTTTTGTACCGTAAATGCGGTAGTCCAAATGCTCCTGATGCGCGATACCCGCCAGCCCGTTGATCGTCACAGGCGTGCCGTCTGCCAGGCGCAAGAAGGCAGATACGCCTGTTTCACACGCTTGCGGATCTTCCGGATAGTCTACCTCCGAGCGGATCACCTGCAAGTCGCCAAACAAAGCGTACGTCAAATGGGTAAAATGCGGCAAAACCTCGCGGATGAAGCCGCCCTGCTCCCGACCGGACAGCCACGGCGTCTGCTGCCACGGGCGCGGCCATGTATGGAAATGAGTCAAAATGTCGATTCTGCGCACATCGCCGATCTCCTCCAGCCTGCGGCGCAGCTCCGGGAAAATGCCCTGATAGTAGAGCGGGAAATTCATCGCGTGTACGACACCTGCGTCTTTCGCTGCGGCCAGCATTTCCTCCGCTTCCCCAAGCGAGTTGGCGAGCGGCTTCTCGCACAGCAAATGCTTTTTGTGAGCCAGCACGTCCAAGGCAATCGCGTGGTGGAATTTTGGCGGAACAGCCAGATAGATGCAATCCAGCTCTTCTTTTGCGAGCAATTCCTTGTAATCGGTGTACCACGGCACGTCTCCGGATTTTTGCGCAGCCTCCTGCGCTCTTTCCGCCGAAACGTCACTGACTGCCGCTACACAAAATGTTTCGTGCGTGCGAATGGCGTTCATCATTCGTTCGCCCATGACTCCTGCGCCGATGACGCCCACTTTCCACTTGCTCTGGTTCATCTGTCTTTCCTCGCTTCCTGATGAAGTACGTCTTTTTTGCACCTCCCCCATTTCTCCATTTGTCTGAAAATTCCTTGTAAAAAAACGAGATCGCGCAAAAAAGCTTTGCCAAAACCGCTACACGCAAGCCGGAGCCTCTTGCTGCTTCTCCACCCGCTCACGCTTCTTTTCCTTTTGCAGCGCCACGACGGTATAAAGCGACGGCACGACAATCAAAGTTAAAAGCATCGAGAACAGCAGCCCGGAAATAATCGTGATGGCCAGCGGTTTGAACAGCACGCTCCCGGAAATCGCCATCGGGGCAAGGCCAGCCACGGCTGCAAAAGTCGTCAGCAAAATCGGGCGCAACCGCGCTTTTCCAGCGCCGATCACCGCGTCTCGCAACCCCATGCCAGCGTGCCGTGCTTCTTCGATGAACTCGATCAGGACAATTCCGTTTCGCACGACAATTCCGGCCAAGGAGATAAACCCGGCTACTGTCATGAAGCCGATCGGCGTGTCGGTAATGAACAACCCGATCATGCTTCCGGCGATCGCCAGGTAGACTGTGCTCATCACCAAAGTCGGTATCGACAAGGAATTGAACTGCAACACAATCAACAGGAAGATGAGCAGCACAGCCACCACCGCGAGCAGCCCCAAATCGGCCAGCACGTCGCCTTCCTCCTCCGATTCACCCGTCACCTTCCAGGCGTAACCATCCGGCATTTCGACGTGTTCCAGCTTTTGCACCAGCTCGCTCATCACGTCATCCGCCGTGCGCCCCCGCACATCGCTCGTAATCGTGACACTGCGGGACATATTGTAGCGGGGAATGCTCTGGATGGACAAGCTCGGTTTCATTTCCGCTATTTGCGCCACCGGAATGAGCTGCCCTTGGCTATTCGGAACCGTAAGCTGGCTAAAAAGCTGCTGCGGAGTCATGTTCGCCTGATCAGCCAGCAAAGTCATGTCGATCAGCTTTTTCCCGTTGTCAAACTGTCCAACCGGGATGCCTTGACTGATCAGACGCAACGTTCTCGTCAAATCCGCTTCATGGACCAGCGCCTTGTCCATTTTCCCCTGCTCCACCTGGAATTGGAGGGAATATTGCGCATTCCCGAGCGTGTCATTGATATTGTAAGTTCCTTTCGTCTCTTTAATCATCGCTTTGACTTCCTCGGAAATCGCATACAGCTCGGACAAGTCATTTCCATACACGCGAATGGCGACCGGGCTGCCCGAATACATGCCCGCCTTCACGCTGTACGGAATGATATTCGCCTCCGGGTACAGTTCTTTCAGCTGCACAGTCCACGGCTCGACGACTTTGCGCGCATCCATCTGCGTATGGTCAAAGACGACGACGAGCTGCGCCATGTTTTCGCCTGTTCCGATCGACGGGGCACTCGTGATCATCTGCGGGGCAGCTCCCCCGACGAAGGCAGCCACCTTTTGAATGTGCGGCTGTTTGACAATCCAGTCGCTGGTGCCTTGGACGATCCGGTCGGTTTCCTGCAAATTGCTGCCGATCGGCATGTTTATGTTGACAATCATCTGCGGTCTGTCGTCATCCGGGAACAGCTGGATCGGAATAAACGCAGCCAGTCCGTAAAAGGCTGTAGCGACCAGCACCCCGATCACTCCCGTTTTCAACGGGTTTTTCAGCATCGCCGGCATGACTCGATCTCCGTACCAGCGGGTCAGCGCATCGATCTGCTTGCCCAAAAGTCCGGCTGGCTTGCGGTCTGCTGCCGTTTTTTTCGCGCGCTTGTTTTTTCGTCTCTCGTTCCACTCCCGGTAAATCGGGATGAGCGAGAGCGACATGATCATGGAGGCGGTCATCGTGAAAATGATGACGACTGGCACCGGAAAAATGAACTGCCCGGCATCGCCTGTCAAAAAAATGATCGGGCCAAATGCGCTGATCGTGGCAAATGTCGCCGTGACAATCGAAACGGCAACCTCTTTCGTGCCAAGCACGGCTGCCGTATACGGTTCTTCTCCAAGCACGGACAGCCTGCGCTCAATGTTGTCATTGACCACAACGGCGTCATCCACCAAAATCCCGAGAACGATGATCATGCCAAAGACACTCATCTGATTCAGCGTGATCCCGAGCAAAGGGAGAACAGCCATCCCTGACGCAAGCGAGATCGGGATCGCGAGGGCGACCATCATCGAAGTCGTCAAGTTCAAGCCGAGCATGCAAACGAACAGGACGGCCACAATCGCGATCAGCATTTCATGCAACAGCTCGGAAAACAAACTGTCGATCCGATCCATCTGGGCGTAAACCGTTTCCTTTTTCGCCCACGAAGGCAGCTGCTCTTCTAAAGAATGCAGCTTCTCGTCGACCGCGCGCTGGACGCTCGGGACGTTGCTGCCCAGCTCGGCGTTGATGCTGACCGTGACGGCGGGCTTTCCGTTGTAGTACGTCTTGTATTCCACCCGTTTCGTACTGTCCAAAATCGTGGCGACATCTTGCAAATAGACGGGTACCCCCTGAGCAGTACGGGTCACGACCACTTTTCCGAGCGAAGTCGGATCGTAGCTGACAGGCATGGTCAGTTGGTATTGGCGTTTGTCGACATGTATGTCTCCGAGTGGAACCGTCTCGTTTTTCGTTTGAATCGCGTCCATGACTTGCGCCCAAGAAATGCCGTAATGCTGGAGCTTTTGCGCCTGTACGTTGACTTTCACTTCCTGCTCGGGCAATCCGAGGATCGAGACATCGGACACGCCCGGAACGGTGCGCAGCTGATCCTTCCACAGGTCGAGCGTATCGCGCAATTGCAGGATTTGTTCAAAAGAATCGGCGGTAATTTGGAACGACTGGATGAAAGTGCGGCTCATGTCATCATTGATGATCGGCTGCTCCGCCTCTTCCGGCAGGTCGGCTTCGGCGTCCTTCACTTTTTTCCGCATGTCTTCAAACACGGCTTTCGGTTTGGCATCATTTTCCGTCTGTACGGTAATGATCGACACCCCTGAACGCGACTCGGAGTTGATCGACTTGATCCCTTGCACTTCATTGATCTTCTCTTCCAGCTTTTTTGTGACGGTCTGCTCGATTTTTTGCGGAGTCGCTCCCGGATAGACCGTAGTCACTGTCGCGGTGCCGACGATGATGTCAGGCTGCTCCTGTCTCGGGAGCGAGAACAAGACGTAAACCCCCATCAAGATCAGCATCGCAAAAAAGACGAGCGTGATTTTTCGCTTCTTGATCAAAAATTCAATCATGCTTCACGCCTCCTTTGACAGTGACCTGATCCCCGTCGAGCAAGCGGTCTGCCCCGTCAGTGATCAAGACATCGCCCGCCGCTATCCCTGCTGTAATTTCCAGCTCGTTGTCGACATACTCCCCCAGCGTTACCGTCGTCTTGCGGGCTTTTCCTTCTGTCAAAAGGAAGACATAAGGTTCAGACCCGCGGCTGAAAACAGCTTGGGTCGGAATAAAAATCGCTTCTTTTTGCTCCAAGGTTCGTTTCGCACTGACCACTTGCCCGGCAAACCAGTCTTTGGCGGCATTGTCGACCACCACTTCCACGCCGATCGTGCCCGTCTGTTCATTCGTAGCCGGATAGATGTTCGTCACTTTGCCTTTGCGCTTGTTCCCGTACAGCGCAAGCTCGACCTCGTCGCCTGCCCGCCAGGATGAGATGTCTTTATCCGGCACAGGCAAAACCGTTTTCAGCTGCTGGATGTTGCCGATGCGATACACGGGAGCACCCGGGCCTGCAAGCTGACCGACATCCGCCATTTTTGCCAGTACGGTTCCGGCAAAAGGCGCTTTCGCCTCGGTTTTCGCCAGTGTCGCCGCCGCCTGATTGCGTGCTGCCATCGCTCCTTGATAGCTCGCCTGCGTCGCGTTCACATCTTCCGCGCGCGCCCCTTCGACGACCAGAGAGTAGGTCGCTTTTGCCTGGAAAAGGTCTTTTTCCGCCAGCTCCCGCGCATTTTTCGCCCGTTCAAACTCACTTTGCGAGATCGCCCCATTTTTATGTAGCTGCTCCATGCGGCGGTAATCGCTCTCGGCCTGCTGCAAAGAGATTTGCTTCGCTTCAACCGCTGCCTGCGCTTGCTGGACTTCTTCCTTGCGGGAGCCGTTTTTCACTTTGGCCAATTGGGCGTTCGCGCCGTTTGCTTCTGCGTTTGCCATTGCGAGCTGGAGCGAGTAGTCCGTGGTGCCAAGCACCGCCAGGACGTCTCCCTTTTTAACCGAATCCCCCTCCTTGAACGGCATCCGTTTGATTTCCCCGGCAATTTCAAAAGCAACCGTCACCTCTTCTACAGGAACAAGCGTTCCCGACAGCTCGCTCTCGGTACGGACAGTCTTCGTTTGAACGCGTTTCGTTTCCACCACTTTTGCATCCAGCCGGGTTTCCACGCTGCTTGCAGGCTGCTCCCCTGTTGTGCAAGCCGTTCCCACCAGCACAAGCGAGAGGAGCGCTACACTTCCCGCCGCTTTCCTGATCCATGCATTCATGTTCTCTTCACTCCTGCTTAATTAGGTACATGTCCAAGCGATGTCGGTTTTACGGAATGAATATTCATTCCGTTTTGTTCAAAAGAAAGATCAGAATCAATGAATTCTGATCGCATCCCAGCAAGCCTCTTCCACGCCTGCCAGCAATTCCGGTGTTTCCTCGATCTCGCCCGCCCGGCAAGACTTGTACAGCGATATAAACGCACCGTCAATAATCGCGATCAATGCGTCGGCAGGCAACGGACGAATGATTCCGTTTTTCTTCCCCTGGTCAATGAACTCATAAAAAAACGTGCGCAGGCGCATGTAAGCTGCCTGGCTTGCTTCGTCCAAATAGTAGCCATTGACATGGGAATCGACAAACAGCAAGGCCGTGAGATTTTTATTCGCATAGCTGACCAACTGCTTGGCAATATGAGCGAATTGCTTGCGCGAATCATGCGAGTCGTGCGGATAGCCCTGGTTCAGCGTCTCCAGCACATCGTTGACGCACTCTTGAAACAACGTGTTGACCAGCGCTTCCTTGTTTTCAAAATAGCGATACAGCGTCCCGGCGCCCACGCCTGCTTTGTCGACGATCATCGGAACAGTCGTGCCGTCGAAGCCTCGCTGTTCAAACAGAACCATCGCCGCTTCCAATATTAACTCCCGCTTTGTCTCAGACATGCCAGACCTCCTCACTTCGGAATGAATGTTCATTCCGTTTTGATTGTAATCAATTTCTCCTGAACCTGTCAAATCTTTCTTTCCTATCATCCGTTGACATGCAACCTTTTGGTTTCGTATACTGCAAAAAGCGAAACGTTTTGGTTTCGTTTCCATGTGCAAACTAGGAAACTACTTTCTTTTTACGGAGGCGTATTCATGTCCAACACCATTCCTGATATCGTTCAGACACAAGTATTTCAAGCTCCACTGCAAAAAGTTTGGGATGCCGTCGCTACAGCAGACGGGATTGCCGCCTGGTTCATGCCAAACGATTTTCAGCCAGTAGCTGGACATGCCTTTACCATCCATTCCCCATACGGCGATTCTCCTTGCGTCGTGCAAGAAATCGACCCGCCGAACCGTCTCGTGTTCAAATGGGGCAAAGACTGGGTGATCACGTTCGCGTTAAAAGATTTGGGAGAAACAACAGAGTTCACGCTGATTCATTCCGGTTGGTCTGCCGATACAGTAACGGAGTTTGGGGAAAGCCATGCCGTCGTCCGCGACAGGATGAACCAGGGCTGGGATTCTTCTGTGCTGCCTAAGCTGAAAGCGTATGTGGAAGCGTAAATGAGCAGCTCTGCCGCCAAGCATGACGTATTTCAAGCCATCGCCGATCCGACGCGCCGCAAGCTTTTGCAATTGCTGACCGATCAGGAAATGCCTGTGACCGCGATCAGCAGGCACTTTCCGATAAGCCGCACTGCCGTTTCCAAGCATTTGCGCATTTTGTCCGAAGCAGGGCTGGTCAAGGAGCAGCGTGTAGGTCGCGAGACGAGGTATCGGATGCAACCGGAGCCGCTTGCCGAGCTGAAAAGCTGGCTGTCCTACTATGACCGTTTCTGGGACAACAAGCTGACCGCACTGAAACGGCTGGTGGAAGCCGAGCAGCCTGAGGATCATTCGCTGACA
This sequence comes from Brevibacillus sp. HD3.3A, assembly GCF_013284375.2. Classification (NCBI taxonomy): domain Bacteria; kingdom Bacillati; phylum Bacillota; class Bacilli; order Caryophanales; family Paenibacillaceae; genus Brevibacillus; species Brevibacillus sp. HD3.3A. The sequence goes on along the minus strand of NZ_CP085874.1, from coordinate 1,595,044 downwards.
GGGCCGCGTCTTGTGGAAACCAAGCGGGATGAGTTGTAATGAAAAAAGGATAGGGAAAGCAGCATTCGTGCCGCTTCTCCCTATCCTTTTTGCTTATTCGATGTGCAAGCCGAACGATTTTTCGCCAAAAGACACCGTCGCAAGCTCTTGCCCGGACGTGTACACCACATCGGACAGCAGCACGCTCTCCCGCAGCAAATGCTCAAAACGGTTCAGCGCTGTCCGCAGCTCCTCGTCGACCGCGAGCGTGACAACTACCCGTTTGTCGATCGGCAGCTCCATGCGCTTGCGGTAGTCCTGAATGACGCGGATCACTTCCCGCACCAGCCCTTCCTGGACAAGCTCCTCTGTCAGCTCCGTCGTCAGCGCCACGTGGATTTGATAGCCGGATGCGGAGGCAAAGCCTTGTTTTCCTTGCTTTTCGACGAGCAAGTCTTCGAGCGGAACGCGGATCGACTCATCGTCCAGCACCACGTCCAGATGCCCCGACTCCATCACTTGCTTGGCTGCGGCTGGTGACAGTTCTTTCAAATGCGCTTGCAGCCCGCTTACGAGCTTGCCGTATTTTTTGCCAGCCACTTTCAGATTCAGCTTGAAATGATAGGTGACAAAACCGTCGTCGCTCCGTTCCAGACGAATGCTTTTCACATTGATTTCGTCCCGGATGATGCCGGCAAACTGGTCGAGGCGAAACGGTCGATCGAGCGAGACGATCAGCTCGGATAGCGGCTGACGCGTCTTGATTCCGGTTTCGTTGCGGATATTGCGGGCCAGCTCGACGATTTGTCTCGCCGTCTCCATGTCGCGCTCAAGCGCTTCGTCGCGTACGTCCTCGTTTACTTGCGGATAGTCTGCCAGATGAACGCTGCCCGCTTCGCCGAGATTGCCGTACATATCATCCGCGATCAGTGGAGCGTATGGCGCAATCATCCGCGCAAGTGTCAAAAGCACCTCGCGCAGCGTGTGGTAAGCGGCGATTTTGTCGGCAGACAGGCCGCTTTCCCAGAAGCGGTCGCGCGAACGGCGGATGTACCAGTTGCTCAGCTCGTCGACGAATGCTTCAATCTGCTTCGCCGGATTCATGAAGTCGTACGTGTCCAGCCCTTTGCGCACATTTTTCAACGTCGTATGCAGGCGGGACAGTACCCAGCGATCCAGCTCGTTTTCAGACACGACCGCTGGATGCTGCTGCGGATCGAACTGGTCGATACCCGCGTACAGCGAGTAAAAGGCGTGCGTGTTGTGGATCGTATCGATCACCTTGAACTTCGCCTCGGCGACGATCCGCTTGGAAAAGCGCTTGCTGCTCCACGGCGCACTGTCCGACAAAAGCGCCCAGCGGAATGCATCTGCCCCGAACTCCTCGATCACTTCCCACGGGTCGATTCCGTTGCCTTTGCTCTTCGACATTTTTTGGCCGTGCTCATCCAGTACGTGCCCGGTCGAGATGACCGCTTTGTACGGCGCTTGCCCGTTGTAAAGCGTGGAGACAGCCAACAGGCTGAAAAACCAGCCCCGCGTCTGATCGATCCCCTCCGAGATCATGTCGGCAGGGTATTGCTCCTGGAATTGCTTGTCGTCGCCAAACGGATGATGGTACTGGGCAAAAGGCATCGAACCGCTGTCAAACCAGACGTCAATGACCTCCGGCGTGCGCTCCATCACAGAGCCGCATGTGCAGCGCAGCTTGACTTCATCCACATACGGCTTGTGCAGCTCCAGCGACTCGTCGATTGGCACGGCTGCCTTTGCGCGCAGCTCTGCGATGCTTCCAGGCGCGTACTCGCTGCCGCAATCGTGACAAAGCCAGATGTTGAGCGGCGTTCCCCAATAGCGGTTGCGGCTGATGTTCCAGTCCACCAGCTCTTCGAGAAAATTGCCGAACCGTCCTTCGCGCAAATGGCCCGGATACCATTCGACTTTGCTGTTGTTGGCGATCAGCTGATCCTTGATCGCCGTCGTCTGGATGAACCAGCTTTCCATCGCGTAGTAGAGCAAGGGCGACTTGCAGCGCCAGCAAAACGGATAGCTGTGCTCGTACCGTTCCTTGGAGAACAACAGTCCGCGATGGGCCAAGTCTTTGACGATGTCGACGTCGCACTCCTTGACGAAGCGCCCGGCAAAATCGGTAATTTGCTCCGTGTAACGCCCAGCCAGATTGACTACGTTCACGAAGTCCAGTCCGTGCTGACGGGTCGTGCGATAGTCGTCCTCTCCGTGGGCGGGAGCCGTATGGACGATCCCCGTCCCGCTCGTATCGCTGACATACTCGGCGTCGACGATGACATGCCCTTTTTCCACGCGGACGTAGCTGTACGGCGGCTCGTATTCCGTCCCGACAAATTCCGCCCCTTTGTGCGTAGACAACACTTCATATGCATCGGTGAACACTTTGTCTGCGAGATTTTTCGCGACGACGTACACTTCGCCGTTTTGCTTCACGCGCACGTAGTCCAGCTCTTTGTTGACCGCGAGAGCCACGTTTGCCGGAAGCGTCCACGGCGTAGTCGTCCAGGCGAGAAACACTTCCTCCCCCTGCTTGCTGCGGAACTTGACCGTCGCGCTCAAATCTTTCACATCTTCGTAGCCTTGCGCTACTTCGTGAGAGCTGAGCGTCGTCTGGCAATCCGGGCAGTACGGACTGACGCGATGCCCTTTGTACAACAGCCCCTTTTTGTGGATCGTAGCCAAAATGTGCCAGACACTTTCGATGTAGTCGTTAGTGAGCGTCACGTACGGATGATTCATATCCGTCCAGTAGCCGATTGCCTCCGTCAGCTCCCGCCATTGCTTCTCGTATTCAAACACGCTCGCCTTGCAGCGCTCGACGAACTTCGCCACTCCGTAGTTCTCGATCTCATGCTTCCCGGAGATGCCAAGCTGCTTTTCCACCCCCAGCTCGACAGGCAAGCCATGCGTATCCCAGCCTGCTTTGCGCACGACGCGGTATCCGGACATCGTTTTGTAGCGCCCGATGAAGTCTTTGATCACTCGTCCGAGCACGTGGCCGATATGCGGCTGACCATTGGCCGTGGGCGGCCCTTCGTAAAACACGTAGTTCGGTTTGCCAAGCCGATTGTCCATCGATTTTTGAAAGGTGCCATCCTCTTTCCATTGCGCCAGCACACGCAGCTCGCGTGCCCTCGCCTTTTCTTTGACGTCGACTTTTCTCATCTCACTCATCCCTCCTATGATTGATGTCCGAAAACGCAAAAAATCCCGCCCCCGAAGGGACGAGATTTCATCTCGCGTTACCACCCTTGTTCCGAAACGATCACGAAAACGTGACGCTTCGACACCTCTGCTACGTACCATCATACGCGCCCCTTGTAACGGCGGGGTCCCGGGTCAGCTTACTTTGTTGCGCTTCAGCTTTCCTTCTCGGAGAGGATTTTCGGCTAAGTCTTGAACGTTGGCTTTCAGCACTAGGCCAACTCTCTGGGGAACAAGGGGTTTAGCGTACTCTTTCTCGTCAATGAATTTGATCGGTTCAATTCGTACCTTCTTTTTACATCAGTTTTCCAGCTTTGTCAAGAAACGAAAGCAAGCGGTCTGTTACGCCGCGACCCGCTTCAAGCTTCTGCGGCTTTCCACGCGCGACAGGAACAAGCTTAGGACAAGGACGATCGCTCCGAACAAGTACGGTGCGTTCACATGCATTCCGTACAAAGTCCCCGCCACAGCCGGGCCAAAAATGTTGCCCAGACTCATGTAGGCGTTGTTCATCCCGGCGACAAAGCCTTGTTCATCCCCGGCCCGCTTGGAGATGAGCGTATTGATCGCCGGACGCATGATCGAGGTCAAGGTGAAGAACAGCACAGTCAGGACGAGCATATACCAGAAGTTCCCTGACAAAAGCATCAGCACCATCGTGACCGCCGAGCTGAAAAACGTCCAGTTGATCAGCTTCTTTTCTCCAAAACGGGAGATCAGCTTCCCGATCAGCATAGCCTGCACAATCGTTCCAGCCAACGCTCCGACCGTGATGATGATCGAGATGTCACGCGGCGTATAGCCGAACTTCGCATCTACGAAGAGCGGAAAAATTACTTCAAAGTTCGCCAGCCCGAAAGTCATCGTAAAAATCAGCACGAGCATGATGAAATACGACGACTGGAAAGACTTGCCGAGTTGCAGGAAAATATTTTCTTTCTTCTGCTCCGAACGGCGGGCTGCCAGCTGTTTGTCTTTTGGCAATGACTCAGACAAAAAGAGCACGGAGCCGATCGTCGCCACGGCCCCTACCGCCGCGGAAATGTAAAACGGCATCCGCAGCCCAAGCTCGGCGAGAAAACCGCCGATCCCCGGCCCGATCACGAACCCGAGAGACATCGCCGCGCCGAGCAGTCCCAAGCCTTTTCCGCGCTTGTCCTCGGTCGTAATATCGGCGACGTACGCGAGCATGGAAGGAATCATCGAAGCGGCGCCGATTCCCCCGATCAAACGGGAGAGGTAGAGCACCCATGTCTGTTCGGCCAGGGCAAACACCAGATTCGAAATCGTAAACAACACCAGGCCGGAGACGATCATGATTTTCCGACCGTATTTGTCCGACCACTCTCCCGCGATCGGAGAGAACAGAAACTGCGTCAAACCAAACGCTGCCACCAGGTAGCCAGCCGTCTTCCCGCCTGCTCCAAATTCTTTCAAAAACTCGGGCAAAATCGGGATAATCAAGCCGATTCCGAGCATGGCAATAAACATGTTCATCATCAAAAAGAGAATCGGTCGCCCGCTATTCTCTGCATTTTCACTTTTCATTGATCCAATCCTATCCTGTTTATTTTTTCTCTTTACGCTTTGAGCCTCGCCTTCACGCTTTCGATCACGGTGCGCCACACCGCAGGATCAGTCGTGATCGTTTCCTTGAACGTCCGATACAGCTGCTTTTGCTTCTCCTCAAAATCCGGCGCATCGGTCGCAGGGAGTGTCGCCCGCGCAGTTGTGATCATTTCCTGCACCTCTGGCGAGCGCGGCCCCCAGACACAAGCTTCGTAACCATCCTGGTCGAGGAAAACGAAAATCGGGATCGCCCGCGCTGTACCGTTCGTCAAGTATTGGTCCATCAGCTCCAGATTCTCGTCGCGAATGAGGAAGCGCAGCTCGATATTGCTTTCTTCCGCGATGCGTTGAATGACCGGAACGCACAGCGCCGCATCTCCACACCAGTCGGCTGTCAGCACGATGCCTTTCCAGTTGCGCGCGGACAGCTCCTTCCAAAACGCGAGGTCTTCCTCGCTGAACGTCAGCTGCTCGTAGACGCGGCTCAACTCTTGCTTGTTCACATTCATGCTGTCGCGATACTGCTCAAACGTCATTCCTTTTTCAAACCAACTGCTCTGATTCACGTTAGACATAATGGGTACTCCTCCTCTATATGCAAAAATGATAAATTATTGCTCCCAAATCGCTGACGTGCCCAGGCGATTTCGCACAGAAAAATGTCTGGCCTTGCCCGTTTGCACCTCAGTTGCCGAGTCCCGCACCGCTTCTGCTTTTGCCGCAAGCTCCAGGAACCACGCTTTGTCGCGAATGAGCAGCGACAGGTCGATCAAATCATGCAAAGATTCCAGATCGTCAAAAGTGCCTGTCGACATGCGCTCCAGCCATTGCAACGGGATGGCCACGATCTTGCCCACCGTGTTTTCGTTGTCGCATTTGACGACGTAGACTTTCGCAATGCCCCGCAATGAATCGACGGTTTCCACGAAGCCTTGAACCAACTCGCCATGCTTGGTCTTGCCCAATACCCAATCACTGATTTCCAGCAACTGTTCCCGATTCATACGAACGCACCACCTTAAAATGTAGTAAAAATAGTTACAGTTTCCAGTCAAACAAGTCGCTTCGTCTGCTTTGCTTATTCGCTGACCTGATCCTGACACGTGCTTTGACGAATTTTATCCAGAACGCTCTGAATGGTAAGCTGCTCCAAATACTTCGTGTAGTACAGCTCTGCTTCCGTAAAAATTTGATCCATCACGTTGTGGATATTCGCAGACACCAGGCAGGCTTCTTTCGGGTCACCCGAACACCAATGCGGCTTCAAGGTTCCTTTTGACATGGAATGGTAAATCTCGGCCAGTGTCACTGCATGCGGATCGCAAGCCAAAATGTATCCGCCGCCTACGCCTTCTTTTGTCTTCACAAATCCGTTTTTTCGCAGGATACCCATAATTTTGCGTATTCTGGCAGGATTGGTGCACACGTTTTGCGCGATGAGCTCACTGCTTGCCATATGTCCCGGTATATGAGCCAACAAGGCCAAGCTGTGAACAGCTATCGTAAACTCACTATTCACGTCTGAGACGGCCCCCTCCGAAAGTGTACTGTAATCATAATTCTTACAGTTAAGAATGTCAACAATTGCGGGAGGCGTAACTGTATTCCATATATGCTGGTTTTTCTTTTGCCGTGGTTGTGGTGGCGGTGGCGGGCTTGAGCGGGAGGAAGCCTTGGTCTGGTGCTCTGGCTCTAGCTGATGCTCTGGCTTCCGTTCTGGTTTCCTCTTCCCCTCTCATGCTCATACTGTTTAAATCAGCTTGACCAACACGATTTCGTCGCGAATCGGAATCCCGTTGTCCGCGATCAGCGGAATCTCCGGCTTGATCGCCCGCGCTTTTTCCACAGCGTTGACATGCAGCTCGTGAAACTGATAGCCGCGCCGCTGATAAAAGCCGAGCGCATGCAAGTTGTCATTGGTCGTCACCAGCTTCATCCGCTCGCAGCCCGCTTCCTTCGCCGCCTGCTCCGCTCTCGCCAAAAGGGCAGAGCCGATCCCCCTGTTTTCCGCCAGGCTGTCCAGCGAAATGATTTCGCACTCGGTCTGCTCCAGCACATAACTGACATACCCCTGGATCGCGCCATCCGCGCCGATGTGCGCATAGCCGTCCAGCTCGTCACATGTAAAAATGCCGCTTCCGATCACCATTTGCGGACTTCCCCAGTTGGTGATGAAAAAGTCCGTAATGACGCTTTTCGAAAGTTCGCTTGCCGCTATGATGTTCATGCTCTGCACCTCTTTAGCCGTTTCGATTCTCCCGTATGCTAGGGCCGCACTTGCAGCAGTACCTTTCCTGTGCTCTGTCTGCTTTCTACCCATGCGTGGGCGTTTGCCGCCTCTTCCAGCGAAAACACTTTGCCGATCTTGACGTCGAGCTGTCCTTTTGCCAAAAAGTCGATCACTTGCCGGGCTGTATCCTGCAAAAGATGCGGACGCAGCTTCCGCGTCGTACCGAAGCTGAAACCGAGCACCGAGCGGCAGCTTGCATGCAGATCAAGCGTGCGAATTTGCCCGATTTCTCCGCTCGCATTGCCAAAATGCACGAGTCGGCCGTACCAGGCGAGACATTCGATGCTTCGCTCGCTCACCCGGCCGGAGATCGAGTCCAAAATGACGTCAGCGCCAGCCCCGTCCGTCAGCTCGCGTACTTTTTCCACAAAGTCTTCCGTGTCGTGGCAAATGACATGATCCGCTCCGGCAGCCAAAGCGACTGCGGCTTTTGCCGCGCTGCCCACGCTCCCGATGACGCGCCCCGCTCCGAGAAGCTTGGCCAACTGAATCGCCGTCGTGCCGATCCCGCCCGCCGCCGCGTGGATCAGCACCGTTTCTCCTTCGGCCAAACGGGCGACTTTTGCCAGCAACTGATAGGAAGTAAACGACACCACAGGGCAAGCTGCGGCTGTTTCCGTGCTGATCGAGTCGGGAATCGCGAAGGTGAGCGCCTCATCGGCAACGACGTATTCCGCATACGAGCCGTTCGCCGGAAACGCGATCACGCGCTGCCCGACGCGCAAATTTTTCACTTCTGACCCGACTTCTTCAATTACTCCTGTCGCATCCAGTCCGGGAATAAACGGCAGCTTGGCTGCTCCCTTTTTGCCGTAGCGCGACTTGATATCGGCAAAATTGACACTCGCCATCTCCACGCGAATGAGCACTTGCGCAGCTGAAATCTTCGGTATATCCACGTCCGTGTACTGCATCGTCTCCGGGCCGCCCAGTTGTGTTACCAAGATCGCCTTCATGAACATGCCTCCCATGCTGATTGGTCGCTCTTTTACTTCCGCATGAGCTTCCGATTCCCTGCCAGTTCCTGCCGATCAGACGCAAAAAACCGCTCAAGGCGTGAACGGTTTCTCGCTTTTTTATGCTTTTATGCTTGCAAAATGCCCAAGATTTCCGCCTTTTTCCGCGCAAACTCTTCGTCGGCAAGCACGGGCGCAAACTCGCTGCGCGGCAAGTCTGCGAGCAAATCGTGCCACGATTTGCACCCCTGGTAAGCGGCCTCAATCGGAATCACGACCGGCTGCGCCAGACGGTACATGCGGACGAACAAAATATGCAGCGGCTGCTTCTTTTTCCAGTGCAGACGCACATCCGCAAAGTTGTCTGTCCAGATGTGGTAAGGCGAGAGCGCGCGCAGCTTGGCTTCGTCCATCAGCTCCACATCGTCGGTCACTTCGGCAAAATATTCGATGGAGACGGTCGTCTGATCACTCGACCAGCCTGCAAGCGTCGCATCCAGCAGATGGTGGTAAGCTGGCTTCACCATGTCGCGCTTCTGATGCTCGTAAGTAGGGTACAAGTAAAACAGATTGTTTTCCAATCGAAATTCTCGTGTTTCTTCGTATAACCCGCCCTTGCGGATCGTAATAATCTGCTCGCCTTCCCCGAGCGCTTTGACAGCGACCGCCCATTCCTTCAGGCTCAAGGGGGATTGCGGCTGTACGATCGTCTGCATGCAGTACGTCTCCCTTCTCTCTGTCAGAATCGTTTGATGACCATAGTCTAGCTTAATTCCGACTAAAAGGGAAGACATTTACAGCAATTGATTGACTTGCTGCACAGCGCGATGCAGACGCTCTTCATAGTCACCTGTAATCGTCACATAAGTGATGCCCCGCTCATCCAGCATCCGGCACAGCTTTTGGTGATTGTCCAGACGGATTTGCTCAGCGCCGTGGACGCGCAGGCCGTCATCAATCCAGGCGACATCCGGCGCGAGGAGCAGCCACAAATCGTAATGCTGTTCGCGCGCGATTTCGTCCAGCACCGGAAAGGAAGTCCCTGTGTAAAGCTCTGAATAAAACTGCGTGACGATCGCTTCCGTATCGATGAACAACAGCTTGTTGGCCCGCTGGAGCGCTTCGTATTCCTTCATTTTGTGCCCGTAGGCGATGTGCGGGAAATACTCTTTCGTCAAAATCGTGTCGCAGCCGCCCACCTCTTCGCAAATCGTGCGGCCGTACTCCTCGACAAACACGGTGTTGTAGATTTTGGCGAGATAGCGGGTCAGCGTCGACTTGCCGCAGCTTTCCGTCCCGACGACGACCACCTTTTTCACAAAGAAAGGCTGAGCCACGGCCGGAATGTGCTGCCAATGGGCGAAGACGCCCTCGTTTCTGATCCGGGTAGCCGAGATCGGCACCTGACTGCGCGCACCATCGAGCACGACGTGTTTGGCGTCCGGGTACAAGCGGCGAAAAATCGGATCATACGACTGCTCCGAGCTGAAGACGAAATCGATCGGCTTGCCGATTTTGCGCTTGATGTCGGCAGCGCCCGCCTGCCAATCGTACGTCTCGTCGCTCTCCGCGCCATCCTCCACCGCAATTACCCGCACATTTTCCATATCCTTGACCAGTGTCGACAGCCAGCGCAGCCTGACCTCGTACGGTATCGGCTTCATCCCCGCCGCTTCGCACAGCTTTTGATCGCGAACGGGGCTGTGCGAGAGCACCACGTACAGCTCGTCGCAGCGGCACGCCGCCTGGGTAATGGCGTAGACGTGCCCTTGGTGCAACGGCAAAAACTTGCCGCCGATAAAGCCTACGGTACCCATAGCTGCCCCTCCTTTTGCGCGCGATATTGGCGAATCCAGTTCAGCAGGCCGTAAAGCGCATTGACCAGGTAAGCCGACCACATGACGAGAATCGAGATGTCATTGCCGTCCGCGAGAAAAGCGACTACCCACATGTAAATCGTGAACAAGTCGATGATGACCCAGACAACCCACTGCTCTACCAGCCGTTTCACCATGAAAATCATCGCCACAATCGAGAGAACGGCTGTCAGCGAATCGATGAAGGGCAAGGCTCCGCCCAGCTGTTTCAGCACAAATCCGTAGGCGACCGTAGCGACTACGCACAGCACGCTCCACCAAATGCGTTCAGACGAGCGCAATACGGCTATTTTGACGTCGTTTTGCTTTTGCTCCGACACTTTGTTTTTGCGCCACATGATCAGTCCGATAAACTGCATCGGCAAAAAATAGAGCAGATTCAGCATCACTTCGCCGTAATACTTTTGCCCATACGCGACGAAGGCGTACAAAATCACATTGACGATGCCCGGATAGTAGTTGAACGTCTTGCCTTTGGCGACCAGCACGACACTCAGCATCCCGGTCAATGACGCGCACAAGCCGATCCACGTATCATCGAGCACTACGTACAAATAGACGGTGACAAGCGTAAACGAAGCCAGCCAAATCCGCTCGAACCAATTCCAGTCTGCCAAAAACCGGCGACTCATTGCGATCATGCGAATCTCTCCTTGAACGCCCGCAGGTTTTCCTGCCGCGCCGAATGGTCATAGATGGCGAAGACGATCTGGTCAAACAGCGGCGCGTACTCTTCTTGCAGCAGCACCTGGGCAAAGTAGTCCGCCACATCCCGGGCGTGATTGCGAAAGACGCCGCAGCCGTAAGCGCCCAAAATGATTGTGCGTTTCTCGTGCATCGCAGCCAGGCGCAGCACTTTTCGGATGCGCTCTTTCATTACAGTTGCGATTAGGCTGACATTTTCCGGTTCGCGCTCGCGGACAACTCCCGCGTTCACAGCCGGAGCGGTGACAAACGACAGCAGGTACGGCTCATCCAGCAGTTCGTCTGCCGCGTTGCGGATCACGGGCACGTCGGGCGAGTAAATCATGTAGTCGGAATAAAAGCATGTTTTCAATTGGCGATTGTACTGGTACATTTCCTCCATTTGCACCAGGCACGGATACAGTCCGGACGCCCGGGCCAAGCTTTCCTCCTGCGCCTGGCTCCCGCCGAGAAAGCCGCCGCCCGGATTTTTCGCCGAAGCGAAGTTCAGGCAGAGCGTATCGCTGCGCTTTTCCCGCACAATGAGCCTTTCCGCTGCCCCCAAGCTCGACTCGGAGGTCACCTGGATCGAGCCTCGGCCCGTTCTCGCTACCCCTGCCGCCGAGTTCTCGGTCAAATCAGCTGGACGATACAACAGAGTGCCGCTGACTGCTGTCGCAAGCTCGGCTGCGATCTGCACTTTTTGCCCGCGGCGATTCACGTACTCGCCTTGCTCCAATATGTGCAACGTTTCGTGGGCCGTTTTTGCGCGGCCGCCACGGTTGTTTCCCTGGCTCATCGTTTCTTCTCTCCCTGCTTGCGCCTATGACTGTTCCATCCACTCCGGGTTGAAGCGATAGTATTTGGATGGACGGTGTCCGGCATGTTTTCTGTATTGGTTCGTTTCCAGCACTTTGTCTGCCACCTTCCGGCGAAATGCCGCTGCGAGCAGCTCCTTGCCCAAAATGACTTCATACACCTGTTGCAGCTCGCTCAACGTAAACAGCTCCGGCATCAAGGCAAACGCGATATCGGTGTATTCAATCTTGCCGCGCAGCCGCTCCAGCGCGTACTGGATCAGCTTGGCGTGATCGAACGCGATATTGCCAGCGTCCACAATCTCGCGCTTCTCCTGCACGATCCGGTTGGCGATCGTCTTCGTAATCTTAATCGTGGCAGACAGCTCTTCCTTGGCATTGACCAGCCGCAGCTCCAGCCATTTTTCTGTCACCGTGCCGTTCTCTGTCGCCGTTTTCGTTTCCTTCAGCCACTTGTCCTCGATGCGAAACCACTCTGCCTCGTCCGCGTCATCCCCTGCCTGCAAACTGAGAGTCGAGCTATCGACCAAAGCCATGTAGGAAGTGCTGATGACTCGCATGCGCGGATCACGCCCGACGTCTCCCCACGTGTACAGCTGTTCCAGGTAAATGTTCTGGATGTTCGTTTCCGTAAACAACTCGCGCTTGGCCGCATCCTCCAAACTTTCGCGCGGCGAGACAAACCCGCCCGGCAGCGCCCATTGGCCCAAAAACGGATGTTCTCCGCGCTTCACGAGCAAGATTTGCAACGATTTGGGCGAGAGCTTGCGGTAGTTTTCTTCCTGTTCGTCCACTACGGTGAAAATAAGCATATCGACTGTCACGGACGGCCGCTCGAACTGGCTGGCATCGTACGTGCGCAAATACTCCTGCTCGGTCTGGCCTCTTTTATTGACAAGCGGTTTATCGGTCATGGAAATAAAATCACCTCTGTAAAAAATCGCTTATTGTTACGCATGTTTTGTTATTAACAAAATGTTATTATCAATTTGTTTTCATCATATTACTGCTTCCTGTTTTTGGTGTCAAGCAAAAAGCCCCCTGTCAGGACATCCTAACAGGAGGCTTTCGTATGTTTCGATGGTTAAGCCGCTCTTGCTTCGGCTTTCACTTCTTGAATGTACTGCTCTGCTTTTTGTTGGTCAAACTGGCCTTCCCAACGGGAGATGACGACAGCAGCCAACGCGTTTCCTACCACGTTGACGACGGTGCGAGCCATGTCCAGCAGTCGGTCGACACCAGCGATAAAGGCGAGTCCTTCCAGCGGAATCCCTACGGAACCGAGAGTCGCAAGCAATACGACAAACGATACGCCTGGAACACCGGCAATCCCTTTGGAAGTTACCATGAGCACAAGCATCAGCGTAATTTGAGCGCTGATCGGCATATCAATGCCGTACATTTGGGCAATGAACAAAGCAGCCAGTGCCTGGTACAAGGTCGAGCCATCCAAGTTGAAGGAGTAGCCCGTCGGAACGACAAAGGAAGTAATCGCCTTTGGACAGCCCATTTTCTCCATCTTTTCCATGATCTTCGGCAGTACCGTCTCCGAACTGGACGTGGAGTAGGCCAGCAACAGCTCGTCCTTCAAAATGCGAAGAATCGACGTGATCTTGACTCCGCTGATGCGGGCGATCGTTCCCAATACGACGAGGATGAAGAACAGCATCGCCAGGTGAACGAGGATGACCAGTTTTCCCAATGGAACAAGGGACGACAAGCCAAACTTGGATACCGTCACCCCGATCAGGGCGAATACACCGAATGGGGCAAAGCGCATGATCGCGTTTACAACCCAGAACATCGCATCGGCAACTCCCTGGAAGAAGGCGAGCACGGGCTTTCCTTTATCCCCGGCAGCGGCAACACCAAGTCCAAACAAGACAGAGAAGAAAATAATGGCCAACATGTCTCCGCGGACAATGGCATCGAATATGTTTTTCGGAACGATATTTACGAATGTGTCAATCATGCTGTGACTTTGCGTCGTTTCCGCTGTCTCAACATACGTATGAATGTCTGTTTTCGTCAGATGGGACATGTCGACGCCCACACCCGGCTGGAACAGGTTGGCGGCCAAAAGACCGACCACAATGGCAATCGTGGTAACGATTTCAAAATAGAGGATGGTTTTTCCGCCGATTTTACCGAGCTTCTTGATGTCTCCGACTCCCGCTACCCCAACGATCAGAGTGGCAATGACAATCGGAACGACAATCATTTTGATCAGCCGCAAAAATACATCGCCAATAGGCTGCAAATAGGTCGCCACTGCCGGGTTGCCATAGAAGATGGCACCCACCAGGATACCCAGAATGAGTCCGAGGACAATTTGAATCGCTAACCCAAACCGCTTCATTCTGACACCTCGCTAGTATAGTTTGAAAAGAATGGTTTGTCACACTATATACACATCCGCCTGAAACGAAGTGTTATATAGATGAGAATCATATCATGTTTTTTTGGCTACCCTGTTTTTTTCTATTCTTTTTATTTCTCTTTATTTTTTGACAACCAACTCTTTTTCCGCAATTAGCGGGCAGATTGTGCTCGGTTCGGCAAAAATGCTAAAATAAGCCTACCGTAATACGCTGGACTCATTAAACATGAATGGAGCACTTTCATGACAATTCGGAAAATGTTGCTTCTGGGCTTGCTGTTGGCCGTTGCACTATTTCTATTGCCATACTCTGTCCCGTTTCTGCTCGCGCTTTTGACCGCGATTTTGCTTGAGCCGCTTGTTTTGTTCCTCATCCGTCGGGTCAAAATGAACCGGATGGGCGCCGTCAGCGTCTCCTTTTTGCTTTTTCTCGTCTCCTTTGGCATCATTTTGTACTGGATCGCCACGCAGATCGTCATTCAAGGGATTGATTTGGCCCAGCGGTTGCCGGGCTTTTCCCAGCACTTGTTCGAGCTGGTGGAATCGTACCTGTTGAGCTGGGAAAGCTACTACGCTACTTTGCCGGCAGACACGGTCGTGCAAATCCAGAGCGTCTTTGCCGGATTGAAAAACTGGGCGATCACGAGCGCGTCAGGCGTCGCCAGAGCGATTCTCGGAGCCGTTGCGATCATCCCCGGCTTTTTGATCAGCACGATCATTTACCTGGTCGCGCTGTTCCTGATCAGTCTGGATCTGCCAAGGCTGCGGGCTGGCTTTCTGCGGATGTTCACCGTGTCGGCCAGAGAGAAGGTCAATGTTGTCTTTTCCCAGTTGAACCGCGCCACCGTCGGATTTTTGCGCGCACAAATCATCCTCAGTCTCCTGACGTTTTTGCTTTCGTTTTTGGGGCTGCTCATCTTGCACGTAAAATACGCGGCTGTCGTCGCTTTGCTGATCGTACTCGTCGATATTTTGCCCATTCTCGGAACAGGTTCTTTTCTCGTTCCGTGGGCGGTCTACAACTTTTTGACCGGAAATGCCCGCCTGGGGATCGGGCTGATTATCCTGTTCCTCGTCATTACCGTTGTCCGGCGCATTATCGAGCCGAAAGTTCTCGCTTCCAACCTCGGGATCAGCGCCCTGGCGGCTCTCGTCAGCCTCTTCCTCGGTTTTCAGGTCATGGGATTTTTCGGGCTGATTATCGGCCCTGCGCTGGTGATCATTTACGAAGCCTTGCGCAAGGCGGGCTTTTTGAACTTCAAAATTGATTTTTAAAACGCAGGCCGCGCCGTTCATGCAGCGTTGGACGTCTATATGAAGCAACAGCAAAAAACCGCCTGGACAATCCAGACGGTTTTCTTATTCCTTGGGGGAGACGCGGGCCAACAGATCGACGAGATGTACAGCTTCCATGCGCCCGTCCAATCCGGCGCGGTGAATCCCGGCCTTCATCTGAAGCAGGCAGCCCGGATTCGAGGTGACGAGAATGTCCGCTTGCGTCTTTGCGACGTGCCCCATTTTTTCATCCAGCAAACCGGAAGCCATCTCGGGCTGGAGCAAGTTGTAGATGCCTGCCGAGCCGCAGCAGCGCTCCCCTTCAAACAGTGGGACATACGTTGCACCGGGAATCGCTTTCAGCAGTTGGACAGGTTCGTTGCTCACCTTCATCCCGTTGCGCAGGTGACAGGAAGACTGATAGGTGATTCGCTGCGGCAAGGACTGCCATGTTTGCGCATCCATTTGCTCGCCCAACACCTCGCTGATGTCTTTGACTCGCGCCGCAAACCAGTCAGCCTGCTCGCGCACCTCCGCGTCGTCCGTGAGCAAATGGTCGTACTCTTTCAGCATGGCGCCGCACCCGCCCGCATTGGAAATGATCATGTCCACATTCGCTGCGTGAAAGACCGCTACATTGGTCCGCGCCAGCTTGCGGGCGATGCCGCGCTCTCCGCTATGGGCATGGAGCGCGCCACAGCAAACCTGACCGGGCACGATGACAACCTCGCAGCCCGCTTCGGCGAGCAAGCGCACCGTATTTTTGTTCGTCTCCTGAAACAACACATCCATAATACAGCCGGAAAACATCCCGACCCGATACTTGCGTTCCCCAACGGCCGGGATGACCGCAGCTTGCCATTCGTCCGCGAGACTGCGCGCGGCTGCTTCCGGCACGATCGCTTCCATCTCCCGCAAGTGCCGGGGCAGCCAGAACAGCAAGCCCAGCTTGCGCACTGCCTGTTGCAGCCCGGAGCGTTGGTAAAAGCGCAGCAGTCGGCCGAGCTGTTGCAGCCGCTTTTGCTCGGGAAACAGATGCACAAAAGCGAGCTTGCGCACGGCTTTGATCCACCACGGGTGCTGCTGTACGTCCTCGATCGCCTCCCGCGTCTGCTCGATCAGCTGTCCATAAGACACGCCAGCCGGACAAACTGGCTCGCACGCCCGGCAGCCCAGACACAAATTCATCTGGTCGACAAAGTCTTTGTCCGGTTCCATGACGCCGTCTGCCACCGCTTTCATCAGGGCAATCCGGCCGCGCGGAGAGGCCGCTTCATAGCCTGTCTCGCGAAACGTCGGACAGGCTGGCTGACAAAAGCCGCAGCGCATGCAATTGGACAATTCCTCGTAATCCAGCTTTTTGACGAGCGCTTCTTTAAGCACGCTGCACCACCACTCTCTGGCGCGACTCTTTGGCGAACATTTTTCCCGGATTCAGCAAATGATTTGGGTCAAAAGCTTGCTTGATTCCCTTCATCACTTCCATTCCGGCAGCCCCTGCTTTCCATTCCAAATAGGGCGCTTTGACGATTCCGACGCCGTGCTCTCCGGTAATCGTCCCGCCCAGCTCGATCGCTGCGGCGAATATTTCTTCAAAAGCGTGCTCCACGCGCTCGATTTCCTCCGTATTCCGGGCATCGGTCATACAGGTCGGGTGCAAATTGCCGTCTCCCGCGTGGCCAAAGGTGCAGATTTGCAGCCCGTAGCGGTTGGCGATTTCCTGAATGGCGGCGACCATCGGAGCGATGGCTGCGCGCGGCACAGTCGCATCCTCCAAAATCGTCGTCGGCCGCATTCTGGACAGGGCGGCAAGCGCACTCCGTCTCGCCGTCATGACTTCGTCCGCTTCTTCCGCTGTCGTCGCCACTTTGATTTGTACCGCAGCGTTTTTTTGGCAGATCGCAGCAATTTTGTCCATATCCTGATCGACCGTCAGCGGGTCGCCATCTTGTCCGATCAGCAAAATGGCCGCCACGTCTGTAGGAAGCCCGATCTTTTTGAACTCCTCGACGACGCGAATCGTGCCCTGATCGAGAAACTCCAGCGTGCCGGGAATGATCCGGTTGGCGATAATGTCCGACACCGACTTCGCCGCCTGCGCCATATCCGCGTACATCGCCAGCATGACCCGCTGCGTCTGCGGCTTGGGAATCAGCTTCAAAATCGCCTCCGTGATGATCGCCAGCGTCCCTTCGCTGCCTACCAGAAGCTTCGTCAGATCGTAGCCCGCTACGTCCTTCATCAGCTTTCCTCCGGTGCGAATCATCTCTCCGCTCGGCAGCACCGCTTCCAGTCCCAATACGTAATCTTTGGTCGTGCCGTACTTCAAACCGCGCAGTCCGCCCGAATTGAGCGCAATATTCCCGCCAATGGTCGAAATGACCATGCTCCCCGGATCGGGCGGATAAAACAGTCCGCGCGCTTCCACCGCCTGATGAATGTCGACTGTCCGTACTCCCGGCTGAACCGTAATCGTCAAGTTTTGCTCGTCGATCTCCACGATTTGATTCATGCGGTTGAGCACCAGCACAATGCCGCCTCCCAGCGGAATCGTCCCGCCGCACAAGTTGGAGCCAGCGCCGCGTGTCACGACGGGAATCCGTGCCGAGGCGCATAGCCGCATCACCTCCTGAACTTCTGCGGTGCTCCCCGGCATGACTACGGCATCGGGCAAAGCTTGTTGCATAGGAGTCGCGTCATACGAATAGGCTACAAGCGCTTCCTGGCTGTCCAGGCAATGTTTCTCGCCGACAGTGGCCCGAAGCTGTGCGCGAATCGGTGCAGGCAACATCCAAAATCTCTCCCTTCCGGCAATCCCTTTCTGCATCCATCCATCCATCCATCCATCAATCGTTCAAATATTCGCTCTTTATCATTCGTTTTCATTTTATGTAATGAAATTACGTTAGTCAAATCGTTTTAAGTAAATTTTGTTTCAAAGTATTTTTTCACCCCAAACAAAAAAAGACGCAATACGCGCCTTTTTTCTGTGTACACCTCGTTAGCTTGCGTTCTTCTGGTCATCCAGCTCAGCCTCGATCCGGGAAGCGCTGGATGTTTCGCCCATGCGCCAGTACGTAATCAGGCTGATCGCAATACAGCCGGCGACATAGTAGTAGAAGAGCGATTCAGAGCCGATGTTTTTCAAGCCGAGGGCGATAAATTCAGCCGTTCCCCCGAAGACGGCAACCGTGATCGCATACGGGAAGCCTACGCCCAATGCGCGAATTTCCGTCGGGAACAGCTCGGCTTTCACAATCGCGTTGATCGAAGTGTAGCCAGTGACGATGATCAGCCCTGTCAGCATCAAGACGAAGGCAACCATCGGACTTTTTGTTTGCTCCATCAACAGGAACATCGGCACCGTAAACAGCGTTCCCAAAATACCGAATCCCATCAGGAGCGGACGACGGCCGATCCGGTCAGACAGCATTCCGGCAATCGGTTGCAGCACGACGAAGACGAGCAACGCCGTGAAGTTGATCCAGCTTACCGTTTCTTTCGGAAGCCCCACGGTATTGACCATGAACTTTTGCAAATACGTCGTGTACGTGTTGAAAGCAATCGTTCCGCCGAGCGTCAGTCCGACGACGGTCAGCACAGCCTTCGGATGCTTCATCAGCGCGCGAAGGGTACCCGCGCTTTCCTTGCTCTTCTTCTCCATTTTCGAAAATTGCTCCGACTCATCCATCGAGCGGCGCAGCCAGAGGACAGCCAAAGCTCCAAGCGCCCCGATCACGAACGGAATGCGCCAGCCCCATGCATGCATGTCCGCTTCGCTGAGAACTTGCTGAAGGACGATTTGCACCCCGAGGGCAAGCAACTGTCCGGCGATTAACGTAACGTACTGGAAGCTGGAGTAGAAGCCGCGGCGTCCGCTGCTCGCCATCTCTGACAAATAAGTAGCGGAAGTTCCGTATTCTCCACCCAGTGACAAACCTTGCAGCAGGCGCGCGAGAACGAGAATAATAGGCGCATAAATGCCAATCGTGCTATAGCCTGGCGTCAAGGCGATAATCAGGGAACCGCTGGCCATCACCGTAATCGACAGCGTCAATGCTGCGCGTCTGCCGTGACGGTCGGCGTAACGCCCCATCAGCAAGCTTCCGATTGGACGCATTAAAAAGCCGATGGCAAAAATCGCTGCGGTGTTGAGCAGTTGGCTGGTCGGATCACCTTTCGGGAAAAACTCGGACGAGAAGTACACTGCGAATGCGGAATACACATACCAGTCGTACCATTCAATCAGGTTTCCGATCGAACCTTTGAAAATGTTGCCCGTGATGCGTCGCGAATTGGCGCGATCGTTTGCTTGACTCACTTTTTTTCCTCCTCCAAATGTAATCGGTTTCAAAAATCATTCGCGAATATACAAAAGCAAGTTGCATGCCAAACCAGTCGCAAACTGCTGGCAGGTCACAGGCAAACGATTCTGAGCGCGCGCTATCCATGGAATTTTCCGATCTGCCAAAATGTTTCGTCTAGCAAATCAGCCGCCTGCGTCCATCAGCATTTTTCTTGGCCCACACAAAAACCCGGCAAAAAACTCCGGTTGAGGCGGAATTTTTTGCCGGGTCGGTAACATGACGCGTACTTTTTTTCCTTTACGGCTGTGGCTCCTTCGCTCGGGCCAGCTCCGCGTAGTACAAGGCTGCTCCCGGATGAAGCGGAACGACCAGGTTTTCGCCCGCTTTTTGCCTGTCGATTTGCTTCGCGGCTTCATGGGCATGTTGCAAGGCGCCCAGATTTTCGAAAAAGGCTTTCGTCAGCCGATACACTTGTTCGTTGGGCAAATCGGAGCGAACCAAAAGAATATTGCGGATCGCAACCGTCGGGATCGCTTTTTCGTTTTGGTAGACGCCAGGCGGAAGCTGGGCTTTTTCGAAAAAGGCAAACCGTTTGGTCAGCTTTTCGATATGCTCGGGAAAGATCGGGACGATTTGCACCTCATCGGTGGATTGCAGCGCGAGCACAGCCGTGTTGGGCAAGCCGGACGTGACGAAGGCTGCGTCAATCGCGTTGGTTTTCAACTGCTCGATCGCCTCCGAGTAAGACAAATACTCCGGCCGCAGATCGTTGTACGTAATGCCGTGCTCGTTTAAAATCATCCGCGCGTTGACCTCGACGCCGCTGTTCGGCGCACCTACGCCCACTCGCTTGCCTTTCAGATCGTACACGGAATGAATGTCCCGGTCTTTTTTCGTCACGATTTGCACGTAGTTCAAATACAGCCCGGCCACCGACTTCATGCGCGCAACCGGCCCGCTTGACTGGAAGCTCTCCAGCCCGCCGAGCGCGAACGAAGCGACATCCGACATCGCAAAGGCCAAATCGGCTTTTCCGCTCTCCAGCAGGCGCACGTTTTCCACAGAGCCGTCAGAGGAGCGCACCGCCGTATGATAGCCGAGCTTCGTTTGATACACTTTAGCCAACGCTCCCCCGATGACGTCGTACGGACCTGACGCGCCGCCCGTTGCGATCGTCAGCAGCGCTTGTTCTTCACCGGGAACAGGCTGGGTCGACTCCGGCTTCGGAGCGCACCCGCCAGCGCTTGCCAAAAGCGCCAATCCAACAACGACAGCCGTCACGGCAATCCATGCGCGAGCCTGCCTCATTGCGCGCCTCTCCCGTATTGCTTCAGCTTCTCGCGCAAGCCCCGTTCGCTGATCGCAAGCTGCTTGGCCGTGTTCAACCGATGCCCGTTGTTATTGTCCAGCGTATACAAAATGTACATCCGCTCTGCTTCTGCCAAAGTCAATCCTGGCGGTATCAACAGCGCTTGTTCTTCTGCTGCTTGCGCCTGGCTGCTGCTCCGCTTTTCGCGCACTGCTTCCGGCAAGTCATGCGGCCCGATCACTTCCTTTTCCGATAGGGCAACCGCATATTCGAGGATGTTGGACAGCTCCCGCACGTTGCCAGGGTATGCATAGTCATACAGCTTTCGCTTGGCCTCCGGACTGAGCGTTTTCGTCCTGACCCCCATATTCGCCGAATACAAGGCCAAAAAGTGCTCCACGAGCAGCGGCACGTCTTCCTTGCGCTCTCGCAATGGCGGCAGATGAATCGGAATCACGTTCAGCCGGTAGTACAAATCTTCGCGAAACGTTCCTTTTGCCACTTCGTCCTGCAACTGACGGTTCGTTGCGGAGATGATTCGCACGTCGACTTCCTTGGACTGCTGCGAGCCGATCGGCGTGACCACCTTTTCCTGAATGACGCGCAAAATTTTGGCTTGCAGGGCGAGCGGCATCTCGCCGATTTCATCGAGAAAAATCGTGCCGCCATCCGAGCGCTCAAACAGACCTTGCTGCCGCGCGTACGCTCCGGTAAACGCCCCTTTTTCATGCCCGAACAGTTCGCTTTCCAACAGCAACTCAGGGATAGCCGCGCAGTTGATGACGGAAAAGGCGCGCTTTTGCCTGTCGCCTTGATAATGGATCGCCCGGGCGACCAGCTCTTTTCCCGTCCCGCTTTCTCCGCTAATCAGCACATGCGAATTGATGTCCTTGACCTTTTCCACCAGTTGAAACACTTTCTGCATGGCATGGCTCTTGCCGATGATCCCCGCGTACGTTTCCTGCTGGCGGACAGCCTGACTCAGCACCTGAACCTGGCGATGCAGCTGCTGAAAAGCGAGCGCTTTGCCGAGCAGCAGCCTGACCTCCTCCAAATTGAGCGGCTTGGTCAAGTAATGGTAGGCACCTGCTTTCATCGCCTCGACGGACGACTCGATGGAGCCGTAGGCAGTCATCATGATGACGACTGCGTCCGGCTGCTTTTCCTTGATCTGGCGCAAAAGCTCGATCCCGCTCGTCCCGCGCAAGTTCAAATCGAGCAGAATGCCGTCGATCGGCTCCTGTTCCAACAACTGCAAGCTTTCCTCTGGCCCGGAGGCAGTGAACACCCGATACTCGTCATCCAGGGCAAAGGAAAGCGACGAACAGATCGCCCGTTCATCATCAATGATCAAGATGTTCATCGCCAGTCTCTCCTTTCGCAAAATGCAGGTAGAACGTCGTTCCCGCTCCTTCTGTGCTCTGCACGGTAATTTCTCCCCCGTGGTCGTGCATGATTTTTTGACTGAGGTACAAGCCTAGTCCGATTCCTTGGCTTTTCGTCGTGAAAAAAGGCTGGAACAAATGCAGCCTGTCCTGTTCGCTCATGCCCGGCCCGGTATCGGAAATCGCCAGGCACACCGCCCGAGCTTCTCCGGGCAGTACGCGAAACGTCAATTGCTTGTCAGCAGATTGTTGCGCCATCGCTTCGCTGGCATTCAGCAACAGATTGATCAGCACTTGCTTGATCCGGTCCCGATCGACAAGCACGTCCACATCGAGCGTAGGGTCAAGCTTTGGCTCGATCCGCTCGCTCTCCAGCCGCTTGGCAAAAAGTCCCTGCACGGATTGCACAATCTCCAGCAGATTTTCCCACTTGCGCTGCAACGGCTTTTCCCGGGAGTAATCGAGCAAGTCTTCGATGATGCGGTTCATGCGCGCCACTTCTTCGGGAACGTGCTCCACAAGCTGTGCGCGGAAGCGTTCGTCATTCAGCTTCTTCGGCAAAAGCTCGGCAAACGTTTTGATCGCGGTGAGCGGATTGCGGATTTCGTGAGCAATGCCCGCGACCAGTTCGCCCAGCGCGCGCATTTTTTCCTGGGCAATCAAGCGGGCCTGCAAATGCTTCTGCTCCGTCC
The DNA here is from genome assembly GCF_013284375.2 of Brevibacillus sp. HD3.3A. Lineage (NCBI taxonomy): Bacteria > Bacillati > Bacillota > Bacilli > Caryophanales > Paenibacillaceae > Brevibacillus > Brevibacillus sp. HD3.3A. The sequence goes on along the minus strand of NZ_CP085874.1, from coordinate 1,572,289 downwards.
GATCCTGCAAGCAGAGTATCCCGCCCGTTCTCTGTCCAGCCCCGTTCGTCAAAGTAGCGAGGTAGTATTGCACAATCCGACCCGTGCCATCCCCCAAGTGCAGCTCGCCTTCCAGCACGCGGGCATCCTGTATCTGCAAAAGCTCCCGGACGGGCAGCTCCGGCAGGCAATCCATCACAGACGCGGCTTCCGGCTTGTCCATGTTCCCCAACCATTTTTGTGCCGCATGGTTGATCAGTGTAATTTTGCCTTCCTGGTCGAACGACAAGATGCCGTTGTCTACGCTGTTGAGAACCGTCGTCTGAAAAGCGAAGCTGTCCGCCAAAGCTGCCGTTTGCCTCCGAACTGCTTTTTGCAGCCTTTTGTTCCACAAAAAACTGCCCGTCAACACGACGATGACGATGCCCATCACGATGAGCAGCCCGTAGACCAGCTTTCGCCACCAGTCGATCGCCAGTGCGCTGTACGGCTCCAAATACCGCGAATACAACTGTTCATACACGCCGTTGCGGTGCAGTTGCGCCAGTCCGGCATTGAGCTTGTTCACCAGCTCGTAGTTTCCTTCCCGGACGGCAAACGCATAGTCGGACGGCGGAATCAGTCCCGTGCGAATCCGGTAGTCGCTCCCCTTGCCCGTTCTCTCCAGCATATACTCGGCTGTCCAGCGGTTGCCCAAAAACACATCGGCCCGATCGAGAAAAAGCATCTCCAGCGCATCCGTCTGACTGAACGCAGCCAGCCTTTTGCCGCCGCGAATGCTCTCCAATTGCGACACGCCTGCGTCGTCGCGCTGAATTGCCACGACTTTGCCCCGCAGGTCGCTGATCGCCGCAATATCCCGCATCGCTTGCGGAATGACGAACGCGTCCGCCGCGGTCAAATACGAGTCGCTAAAGTCGAACTGCGTATCGCGCGTACTCGTGTATTTCATCCCGACAACCACGTCCAGCTGTCCTTCTCTCAGCTTGATGACCGCATCCTCCCATTCGAGCGGAACATACTCGATCTGATAGCCATGCAAGGCGTCCATGCTGCGAATCAGTTCAATATCAAACCCGGCTGCTTCCCCGTTTTTATCCACGTAAGACAGCGGCGGCAAGCTTTTGTCAAAGCCGACGCGGATGAGCCGCTCTTCCTGCGCTTTCGTATGAGCGATTGGTACGAACAAGCAAACCAAGGTGAATAAAGCGATGAGCCATGCGAACCTGCGCAAAAAACCCGCCTCCTTTCTCCTGCTCTTCGTGCCGTCCAGACGGGTTGATGCAACAAGCTTATTATGGACGAAGGAAGCATGCTTGAAAAGAATGCATGCGCCCGAACGCCAAAACTACAGTTACAGCCAAAACCAAAACCAAACAAGCCGAGTCTCCTTTTGGCATGGAGAATCGGCTTGCTTTTCTTTCCTCTGCATCTGGCGGATCGCAGAATGCCGGACGCCGCTGAATCTCAGACGAACAGGCTGATCAAGTTTCCGTCCGGGTCTTTGACGATCGCATAGCGCTGGCCCCAGACGGCATCCCACGGCTCGCGGTGGCTTTCGTAGCCGCGCTCGACGATTTTTGCATACAAAGCGTCCAAAGCGGCGGCATCCTCGCATAAAAAGGCCAGCTCGATTCGGTGGCCGCTGGCAGGCTCCCAACCGCCGTAGACGCTTTTCGCGATCTCTACCGTGTCAAAAGCCAAGCGGACGCCATCCTGCGCCACTTCTACGTGGTGCTCCCCATTCGCCTCTTCTGGAATCGCAAGTCCGAGCGTGCGGTAAAAGTCCAGCGCTTTTTTCATATCCTGTACGACAATTCCTACCATATCGAGCTTGATTGTCATGTTTAATGTCCTCCTGTCCTTGTTCACAGCTTCTCCCGCCAGAGCGATCCAGGCGTCAGCGGGGGTCTTGTTCAACCATATCAGACAAGCCTAGTTGCCGGATTGTAAAAAACGGACAGCTTCGGGCGATTGCTGCACCTGCACACCTGTACGCTGGGGCTGGGCAAAAACTCCGCTTGGCGGCTCGCCGTAAAAGCTGCGAAAGCTTTTGATCACGTGCGACTGATCGTAATAGCCGCATTGCAAAGCCGCTTCTACAAAAGGCACCGCCTGATTGCGGGACAGCATTTGCAGCAAGCTTTGGAACTGAATGATGCGCATAAGCTCTTTCGGCCCCACGCCAAAAGCTTGCTGGAACAGCCTGCGCACGTTTCTTTCGCTGTACGCCACTTTGTCCGCCAAAGCCGCGATGGACAGCGTTCCGCGCTGCTCGTACATGTACTGCATGCTGGTCAACAGCAACGAGTTTGTCGGTGGCCTGTCGCGGTTCAGGCACTGCATAAGCATTTGCTCGACACGGGCGATCCGCTCCGCCGTATTCGCCGCCTCCAAAATTCTTTCCATAGCCCAAAGCGCCTCCATCCCCCACAAATCTTGCAAAAAGACATGGGCTGCACTCACTTCGGCTACGGGAAAGCGGAAAAAACGGTCTGCCTCCTCCACGAAAAAGCGAATGCCGAACATCGACTGCGGCCCTGCCAGTGGCATGACTTCATAGGAGGTCATCAACCCGGTGACAAAAGCTCCGCTGGCAAACGTCCCGGCTTGCAGATCGAAAATGATGTCGACGCAGCCATCCGGTATGACCCGGTGCAAGTGCGGCGTGCTCTGCCCGTGAAACTGCGGCGTGCTCTGCCCGTGAAACTGCGGCGTGCTCTGCCCGTGAAACTGCGACGTCCAATAGCAAGCCACATAGTTCGCCAGACGCTCGCTCGGCAAGTATTCGTGATAATGGTAACGGTCAGGCCAGTCCGGCTTTTGCAAGGTCGGCGGCTGCACAGGTCGGTATCGTCTCATCGTGTTTCTCCGTTCTTTTGGCGAGCCTGCTTCACTGGCTTTTGCGAAGCGAAGCGGGCTTCTTTGCTTCTAGAACCTATTTTCCCCACGATGGCCCAACTCCTGCTCACTTTTTCCCAATTTGTTGTATATGTTAGCAAGAATGGAACTTTGATCTTTGGAGAAAGGCGAGGTGCACGATTTGATCTCCTCATCCAAATGGAGTCTTCATCAGTTCTTTTCCAAAAGCCCGTACGTTCGCCCGTATTTGCCCCCCACGTCGCTCTACCAGCCTGCGCTTCTCGAAGACTATCTCGGCAAGTACGGCACGGTTTATATCAAGCCGACCAGAACCCACATGGGCAAAGGCATCATGCGCGTCTGGAAAACAGCAGACGGCTTTTCGCTCGTCAAAGAACGCGGAGAGCCTGTACAGGCAGGCTCCTTGTCCGAGTTGAAGCAACAGCTCGCTCGCCAATGCACGGAAAAAAACTACGTGATTCAAAAAGGGCTGGACTTGGCGGAGCTGGACGGACGACCGTACGATATACGCGTCATGATGATGCGAAACGGCCTCGGGAAATGGCAGTATGCCGGAATGCTGGCAAAGGTGGCTGGCAGCGACAGCATAATTACGAACGTCGCCCGCGGCGGCGGATATGCGGTTACCGTTCCGTATGCCTTGACGAAGTCGAAAGCCGTGGAGCCGGAACAAGTCAAAGCCATCGTCGCGAAGCTCATCCAGGTCAGTCATCGCGTCTGTGCGCACTTCAACAAGTACCGCCACAGCGCGCAAATCGGGGTTGATTTTGCCATCGACAAGCAAGGCCAGCTCTCGATCATCGAGGTCAACTACGACTTTCCGTCGCACGCGCTTTTTGCCAAGCTCAAGGACAAAACGTACTTCCACAACATCAAGCGGCTGCACTACCAGTACAAAAACCGGGTGAGGCGCAAAAAGAAAAAAGCGTGAGCGGGCCATTTTTCGGGATAGAGCTTTCAGATCGCCTCTGGATTCTCTATCTTTGCTTTTTTCGAAAAACAACAACAGAATTTTCTTGCAATTCCACAAACACAATGCTACTATTCTCTCAACAGAACAAGTTAATCGATTAACTGATACGTTTAACTAAGCTTTGGCAAGGAGGTTCCCATGGCTACTTTAAAAGACATTGCCAAGCATGCGAATGTCAGTGCCTGCACCGTCTCCCGATATTTGAACGATGATATCGTCATCAAAAAAGAAACAGAGGAACGCATTTTGCACGCCATCAAAGAACTCGGCTACGTGCGCAACGTGGTGGCAAAATCGCTCAAGCGCAAGGAGACGTTCAACATCGCTGTCATCCTGCCGAAAATCAACAACCTTTACTATTCCGAGATTACCTCCGGCATCAGCCAAACTTTGGGGAAGCATCACTACAATCTCTATATTTATGAAGTCGACAACCTGAACCTCCAGGAAGAAGCCATCCTCCAGCTCATGCGCGAAAACATGGTAGCGGGCATCATCTTCATCGGCTTGTTCTCGGACACTTCCTTTTCCGAGAGCATCCAGAACGTCATCGACTGGAACATTCCCGTCGTCTACGCCAATCGCTGCATGCCGTTCGAAGGCTTCCCGCTGCTGTACCCCGATTTGGTCCAGGCCAGCAAGCTAGGAACCGAATATTTGCAAGCCAGCGGCAAAAACAAGCTCGCTTTTGTCCACAAAAAAGTGCCCGATCAGCTGCTCGCGCTATTTTTGGAAGGGTATCGCCAGGCGACGAACAGCGACGAGAAGCCACTGCTCCTGGAAATCTCCGATGAGCTGGAGCTTGTCAAAGACTGCATTCCGACTCTTGTCGAAAACAGCATCGAAGGCGTTTTTGTGCTGAACGAGCTAAGCGCTGTCTATTTGACGAAAGCACTCGTTGAAGCCAACATTCGGATTCCGGAAGACATGGCTGTGCTGAGCTTGGGCAATTCCTTGATGTCGCAAATATCGACCCCTGAGCTGACATGTGTGGATTTGCAGAACCGCGAGCTTGGGATCAAAAGCGCAGAAATGATTTTAAGCCAGATTCGCAAAGAAGAGTTTGAACCTGTCACTGTGCTTGCGCCGTGCATCGTCGTGCGAAAATCAGCGTGACTGGATGGCGCGACAGTTGGTAGAACAGTTGGCAGCGCAGTTGGTAGAACAGTCACCAGGCCGCAAAAGGACCACACGTCTTTTGGCCTTTCGTTCCTCTTTTAGTTAAACGATTAACTGGAAGTTCCCTTCGTTTTTGGGCTTGCATGGAAAGCTGCTTTTTTACACCCACTTGGTTAATCGTTTAACTAAGCAAATTTTCGTCCCATGCAGCCAATCTCTTTTTGTTCCCTTTTAGTTAAACGATTAACTAACGATCATCACCCTACTCCCGATAAGTGCAGAGCCTAGCTCTACTTATATAAAATTTTTGCCAAGGAAAGGAAGAACTCAGCCATGAAGCAAACAGAAATCAACCACCTTGAAAAAGTCCGTGCGATCTTCGATATTTTGCACGGGAAAAAGGAAGCCGACCTGCTCCTGAAAAACCTGAACATTTTGGATGTTCACGGAGAAACCGTCTACCATGGCTCCCTCTTGATTTACGACAAACGAATCGTTGCGCTCAACCCGGACGAATCGGTCATCCAGGTAAAAGAAGTATTTGACGGTCAAGGACTGTATGCCATTCCGGGCTTGATCGATGCCCACCTGCACTTCGAATCGCAGCTCGCTCATCCGACGGCGCTTGCGGAAGCGATGGTGCCTTGCGGGACGACGACGATTTTTGCAGAGTGTCTGGACTTGTTAAGCGCGGCTGGCGAAGATGGCGTGCGCGCGGCGCAAAACTTGTTCCGCGATTACGACAAGCTGCCGTATCGCCTGTACGCTTTTGCGCCTGGCAAAAAGACCGCAGCTTGGGTGACCAAAGAAGTGCTGGAGATGGAGCCAGTCATCGGTTTGGGCGAGTTTGAGCATTTCACCTACAGCAAAGGCGATGAGGACGATTTCCAGAAAGCAGCGTGGGTGCGGGCCAAAGGCGGCTTCATGAATGGCCACTGGGGCTTGACCGCTCTGCCAGACATGGTGCTGAACTACTTGCCAGCCATCGGGGTATCGAACAACCATGACGTCTGGAACGGAGACGACATCGAAAAAAGCATCCGCTACGGCTTCCCTACCCAAATCAAATTTGGCGTCGGCAGCAGCGAAGTCATCAAAACATTGCTCCGCTCCATCGTCGACCGCAAGTTCCCGACGGAAAACTTCATGCTCTGCACCGACAACATCTCGATTGAGCGCTTGTTGAAAATGGGACACATGGATTGGATCATCTCCCTCTGCACCCAAATGGGCATCAATCCGATCAAGGCGATCAAAATGGCTTCCTACAACACGGCGAAATCGTTTAACATGGATCATCAAATCGGCTCTTTGACACCAGGCCGTTTTGCCGATATCGTGTTGACAGATAGCTTGTCGCAAATCAACCCGCTGTACGTCTTCAAGGACGGGGAATTGATTGCCAAAGACAGAAAAATGTTGAAAAATGCCGACATCGACTACTCTGCCATGTGCACAAAAGGCGTCACCGGGCTGGACGACTTGACGCCGGAGCAGCTTGACATCGTGCCGCTGGAACTGTCCGAAGACGGGCAACAAGCCAAAGTGTACCTGTTTGACGTATACGGCCGCGGCCATGCCAAGTTTTATCAGGAAATCTGGGTGCCTGTAGTAGACGGCAAAGTCGTCGCGGAGCATGAAGGCGAAAAATTGAGCCGCCTGTCTGTCATTCGCCGCTATGCCGATGGCAAACGCCATATTGTCAACGGTTTGTTCAAAGGCGTTTACGTGGAACACGGCGCTGTGGCAACCTCCTGGCCAGCACCGATCCCGTACTTCGTCGTCGTCGGGCAAGAAAGCGAGGAAATGTGCTATTGCGCCAAAGAAGTGGACAAGTATTCCGGAGCTTGCATCGTCACCGATAACAAGACCAACAAAAGCGTGCTGCCGCTGGAAATTTACGGGGTGATGGCGAACATGACTGTCAGCGAACTGACGCAAAGCGCCGATGCCATCGACGCCGCTCTGGAAGAGATGGGCAACCGCAACGAAGGCGAACCTGTTGTAAACAAGCTGCTCAGCCTGTTTATCTCCCTGCACCGCTTCCGCTTCATGGAATAATGGCAAAGCTCGTCAAGACTGTCATTCACTGTCTGAATCATCGGAATCTTTTTTGCCTGAATCCTTTTCACAAAAAAAGAAAGCGCTTTAACGTATGGGGGGATGATCTCTCAAAAAGCCTCATCTCCCCCATGCCTGCGCACATTTCGGGGGAACATTTGCTATCTCACGCTGTATCGTATCCTGCTCGCGCTACTTTCCCTCCCCATTTTCACGCCTGGTGGTTTGCTGTCAGCATCATAAAACTTCTTTAGAAAGAGGGATTGGTATATGCACACTCACGGGGATTCGACGGAACTGCAACTGAAGGGCAGTTTGACCAAACGGTGGATCATTTACTTGGTCGGCATTTATATCCTGACTCTTGGCATCAGCCTGGCGATCCGGGCGGGAATCGGTATTTCGCCGCAGAGCAGCCTTACCCGGACGCTCACTGTCATTTATCCAAACTTGACCCAAGGCACTTATTCTTTCATGCTGGAGCTGCTCATGCTTTTGCTTGCCTTTCTCGTCATGCCAAAGGCGTTCCAGCTCCAGTATTTTGCCGGATTGATCCCGGCGCTTGCCCTCAGCCTGTTTCTCGACCTGAACTTGCTGTTGACCGGCTTCATCCAGTTGGATTTGTACGCGGCAAAAGTCATGCTGCTGATTGTCGCTGACGCGGCTCTCGCCTTTGGACTGTTTCTCATGCTCCAGGCGAACCTGGTCCTGATTCCCGTCGATTTGTTCGTCAATACGCTGTTCCAAAAAACCGGGTGGAAATGGGGGAACATCAAGACCGCATTCGACTGCTCCCTTTTGGTCGCCTCGGCATGTATCGGCCTGCTGTTCCTCGGCGAAATCAAGTTCATCCGCGAAGGAACGATTATCAACGCCATCCTCGTCGGCCAATACATCAAGCTGTACACGCACCTGTCCAAAAAATCGCAGGCCGGAAAAGTCCCGCAAAATCCGAACATTATCAAAAACTAGCTGCATCCTTTTGACGGTAAACATTCGGTTGCAAACAAAACAAAAGCAAGCCGCTCCTTTTGGTCGGCTTGCTTTTGTCGTTTCCATGATCGTTGTGATTGTGTGATTGCGCGTTTGACTTGCGCCCCCGCTTACTCGTGCGCCAGTGCAGCTTTGTTCCCGTCCAGCATGGAGGTGCAATGCGGGCAGCGGGTTGCCTTGATCGGAATGGACGTGATGCAGTGCGGGCACTCTTTGGTTGTTACCGGCGCCTGAACGACTTCCTGCTTGCGCTTGAAGCGGTTCAGCTGTTTGATCACGATGAAGATCGAGAAGGCGATAATCAGAAAATCGATGACAGAATTAAGGAAAAGTCCGTAGTTCAGCGTCGCTGCTCCGCCTTTTTTGGCTTCCGCCAGCGTAGGGAAATCTCCGCCGCTCAACGTAATAAACAGATTGGTAAAGTCAACTTTGCCCAGCAACAGACCGATTAACGGCGTAATGATGTCGTTGACGAGCGAGGTCACGATTTTTCCGAAGGCTCCCCCGATGACGACCCCGATAGCGAGATCCAGTACATTGCCTTTTAAAGCAAACTCTTTAAATTCTTTTAACATGCAAATTCCTCCTTAATGTCCCAGTACATGCTGCAAAAAATGTTCGACAAACCGCTCGTGGTCTACTTCCAGGCACACTTGCACATTCGCAGGCTTGGCCGGATTGGCCCGTCTGTCGCCAATCGTGCGGGCATCGCTCGCGCCGCCGGACGTATCCACCTCGACGTGCATCGGCACTTTTTTCACGAAAGTCGGGTCGATCACCACACCGACCGCCAGCGGATCGTGCAAGCCGCAGCCGCGCAGGTTGCCGACTGTGGCATACGCGTCCATATACACCTGGCACATATCAGCGAACACATGGGCAAGCGGTGTATCCAGCGCTCTCCATTCCCGCAGATGATCGCGGGTGAGCAACGTCTGCATCGTCACATCCAGTCCGACCATCGTCAGCGGGATGCCTGATTGAAACACAAAGGCAGCCGCTTCCGGGTCGGCGCATATATTGGCTTCCGCGACCGGAGTGCGATTGCCGGGCACACTGACCGCTCCGCCCATTACGACGACCTGCTCGATGAGTGTCACGATTTCTGGCGCCGCCATAATCGCCCGGGCGAGGTTCGTCATGCTGCCTACCGTGATCAGCGTGACTTGATGGGGATTCGCCTTGATCGTCGAAATCAGAAACTGCGTGGCGCTCTCTGGCTGCGCAGTTGCAGTCGGTTCAGGCAACACGACGTTGCCAAGCCCGTTTTCCCCGTGAAACAGCCTCGCCTTGCCCGTCAGCTCGCGCACGATCGGACGAGACGATCCCTGGTAGACAGGTATGTGGGTAGCCCCGAGCAGCTCCAGCATTTGCAGCGTATTTCTCGTCGCTTCCTCCACTGTAATGTTCCCGAAGGTCGTGTTGATGCCGCACACTTCTAAATGAGGGGAATGTACGGCGTAAGAGATCGCGAGTGCGTCATCGATTCCCGTATCTACGTCCAGAATGACCTTTTTCATGCTCTGTCCTCCCCCTCCGTCAGCTGCCAGGCCCAAGTTTCGATCGCTTCGGATTGTATCGCCATGCAGACGTCGGCATCTGTTCCTGCACTTGGCTTGGCCCGCAGGTCGGCAATAAGAGCGCCGCGAGACAGTGGGCTGTGGCAATCGATGCTCAGCTTCAGCCGCTCGGTTTCGATCTGTTCAGGCGCTACAGCCGCAATCATCGCTCCCAGCACGCTTTTTACAGTGCCTGCTTTTCCAGTGGCTGTGGTTCCCCTTACCGTTTTCGCCAACAACGCCGCCTGTTCATCCGTCAAGCCGAGCGATTCGGTCGCATCAAGCGGAACGAACAAAAGCGGCCCTTTCGCAGCGAGAACAAAAGCAGCAGCCTCCGGGTCGGCATGCAAATTGGCTTCCGCAATAGCCGTCACATCTCCCGGCACGCGGATCGCTCCCCCGCGCACGACGATTCGCTGCACAGCTTGCAGCCACTCAGGCTTTCTGGCAATCGCCTTGGCCACGGTCGTCAGACGCCCTAAAGTAACGAGCGTGAGCGGGTTGTCCGGATCGGGCACAAGCTCAGTCAAAAAGGTGACCGCTTCACTGGTCATGACGGAATCAGCCGCGCGATCGGCTTCCCCGCGAAATAGCGGCTGTTGCGTTCCTGCCATGACAGGAATCTCTTCACCTGGCCGAACCTGATCTACCAGTCTGCGTGCCAGCTGGATGCCGCGATCTGGCTCGGCATCGCTCACGATAATTCCGCTCACTTGAACCTTTGGCGACTGTAGTGCATACAACAGCCCTATCGCTTGATCGGAGTCACCGCTAAAATCGATCAGCAGCCGCTGTTTTGATGCCATGGCTCTCAACTCCCGCATTGGTCTATGTCTTTTTTTGCAAAATGTGCTGTACTTATGCTAACGAAATCGGCAGCAGTCGTCAAATGTCAGCACACTTGCGCCAGCTATCCTCTTGCATCGCGGGGCAGTCTATTTTACACTTATCTTTATATTCGACAAAGTTCGTCAACTTCCATTTTGTAGGTTATACTCATTCTCCTGCGATTCGACAATCTTCACAAAAGGAGCAAGCGACATGCCCTCTGTGGAAAACCACCCGACTGACTCGATTTCCCTCGCCAAACAGCATTTGCTTCGCGCGATTATCCAATCCAAAACAAAGCCTTATTTACCCGTGTGGGGCGAGCTTTTTACCGCTTTGCGGGACATCGCCAAAACTGGGCGGCAACGCCGGGAAAACATCCGCCTCTATCTTCTTCAGCCAACAGGCTCCCTCTGGTATTTGCACAAGGAAGACTGTTTTCACGCCGATCTTCCCGATCCCGGAATCTCTATTTCGCTCTCACAGGAGCAGTTGATTGACGCCCTGCTCAAAGGCAGCTTTTCCCCCAAGACACCCGCATCGTAACAGCCAGCCAGATGAGCAACTTCGGGTGGCTGTTTGCTGTTTTTGGACAACAAAAAACCCAGGATATGCTCCTGGGAAGGGTAGTACGGAAGTATTCACGTGAATACGATTATTGTATATCCAAGTACCTATCGGGTCTAGCTGTATGTTTAGGCAAAAAAACCTGTTCTATCCACCTGCAAAGCCACATTCGCCCGCTCTTGAAAAAAAGTAGGCGGCCCTCCTGCACAGTTTGGGTACCGCCATCCCGAACTTCCCCAAGTTCGTTCATATTGGAATTGTACTATGAAACTCTTCTATCGAAAAGTGTCAGGTTTTGTTTTATAGCGAAATAGTGGGAAAATAGATAGAAAAAGCGGAAAAATAGCGAACCCCTGACCCGACTATCCGATCAGGGATTCCCTGCTACTTCGTATCCTTGTCCATCACATCAGCAGCTCTCGGCCCAAAGATGATGTACAAATAGACGTATTGGCTGACACTGACTCGCGGAAAGACAAAGGCGACGCCCGCTTTCCCCGCATGCTGCCTGACAACATACCGCAATTTGCTCGTTTTCAGCCGTTTCAAGATGCGCACTGCTTCTCGCCACGACACGGAAAATTGGACGTTTTTCTCCATCTGTACAAACACCTCACCGAAGCTAGTATGCCCCGATTGGAAAAAATACACACTTACTCATACCGCAGCGCATCGATCGGCTTTAACTGGGCTGCCTTGCGCGCTGGATAGACACCGAAGATGACGCCGACCAATGACGAGGTCAAAAAGGCGTACAAAATCGGGGTGAGACTGATCGAGGTCGAAAGCGATCCGAGCTTGCTGATCAACAGCGCCGCCCCTACACCGAAGGCGATCCCTAAAATGCCGCCAATCAGGCTGAGAGTGACCGCCTCGATCAAAAACTGGCGCAAAATGTCTCGGCGCTTGGCTCCGATCGCCTTGCGAATGCCGATTTCCCGGGTGCGCTCCGTCACGGACACCAGCATGATGTTCATGACGCCTATCCCGCCGACAATAAGCGAGATCGCGGCAATGCCGGACAACAGCGCCGTCATGGAGCTGGACACTTCCTGCGCTGTGCTCAAAATGTCGGACTGGGAGGTAATGCGGAAATCATCTTCTTTTTGCGGCCGCAAGTTATGTTTGGCGCGCAACGTCTGGCGGATGTCTTGCTGCGCTTTGTCCATGACATCAGAGGAAGCGGCGGACACGTAGATCGTGCCGACATTTTTGCCCCCCGTCAGACGGCTCATTGCGGTCGTAATCGGAATGAGGATTCTGTCGTCATTGTTCGTCATCCCCGAGCTGCCCTGACTTTTCAACACCCCGATGATTGTAAAAGGAACCCGGTTGATTTGAACGGTTTGCCCGATCGGGTTTGTCGTCGCGTTTTTGAACAGATTGCTGACGACCTCGGTCCCGACAACCGCCACGTTGAACTGCCTCGTCACCTCGAAGTTCGAGAAAAAGCGGCCTTGCGCTACTTCCGCATTGCGGACTTGCAGGAAGTCGGCAGTCGTTCCCTCCAGTGAGCTGGAGTAGTTGTTGCTTCCCCAGACGATTTGCGCGCGTCCGTTGACGCTCGGTGCCACTCCCGCGACCGAATCGTTCTCGGCGATCGCTTCGGCATCAGCCATCGTCAGCGTATTCAGCGACCCGGCCCCGAGGCTTACCCTGCCTTGTGTCGCCTGTCCCGGCGAGACGATCAAAAGATTGCTCCCCAGTCCATTGATTTGGGAAGCGACAGAAGAAGACGTTCCTTCCCCGATCGCAACCATGGCAATAACGGCTGCCACCCCGATAATAATCCCCAGCATCGTGAGCACAGAGCGCAAGCCATTTGCCCGGATGCTGCGAAACGAAACACGTACACATTCAATCAAGCTCATGTTCTCACTTCCTCTGCCTGCGCTATTCTGCGCTCTTGTACCACTTCATTGGAAATGATCTGACCGTCGCGAAAACGGACGATCCGTTTGGCATACTCGGCAATGTCCGGCTCATGCGTGACGAGGATCACCGTCTTGCCTGCGTCATTCAGCCGCTGGAAAATTCCCATGATCTCTTCGCTCGTCTTCGTATCCAATGCACCCGTCGGTTCGTCCGCGAGCAAGATGACCGGATCGTTGACCAGTGCCCGGGCAATCGACACCCGCTGCTGCTGGCCGCCAGACAGCTCATTCGGCTTATTGTTCAGCCGCTCAGCCAGCCCTACGCTGATGAGTGCCTTGATCGCTCTCTCCCGCCGCTCTTTGGCTGACGCACCGCCGTACAGAAGCGGCAGCTCCACGTTTTCTACCGCAGTCGTGCGCGGGAGCAAGTTGAAATTTTGAAAGACAAATCCGATCTTCTGATTGCGGATTACAGCCAGCTCGTCATCGTGAGCCAAAGACACAGGCTGCCCGTCCAAATAAAACTCTCCCGAGGTCGGTTTATCGAGGCAGCCGATGACGTTCATCATCGACGACTTGCCTGAGCCGGACGGCCCCATGATCGCCACGAAGTCGCCCTCGTCAATCGTCAGGCTGACGCCCCGCAAAGCCATGATCTCCTGGTCGCCAATCTGATACTGTTTCTTCAAGTCTTCGATTTGAATGACTGGTCTCATCTTTTATCGACCCCTCATCTGGACGCCGCCTCCGCCGCTAGGGAAGCCTCCGCCCATCCCCGGGAATCCGCTTCCGCCCATGCGCATATTACCCGAGTTGGCGGACGTTGAGGTTGTGCTTGTGCTGACCGGGATGACGACCCGATCGCCTTCTTTCAAGCCTTCCAAAACCTCTACCCGATCCGCCGCAAAAAATCCGATTTTGATCGGTGTGAAATGGTACGGCATCGACGCCATTCTGTTGGCCCGCTCACTTCTCGGCTTTTCTTGCGACTTGTCGGCAGCTTCCGTTTTTGTCTCAGTCTGCGCAGCCGTTGCGGTTGCATTTGCCGCCGTACCCGAACGCTCTCCGGCCATCAGGTAGACGCCGTCCTTGCCGTTTTGCGTTTGCAGGGCAGCAGCTGGCACGTAGAGCACATCCTTGTGCGTCCCAAGCTCAATCGTCACGTTCATCGTCATTCCGATCTTCAGCTTGTTGTCTTTGTTTGCCACAGACAGCAGCACATCATAGCTCGTCACACCCGAATCGGTTTTCGCCTCGGGGTAAATCAGCTTGACCTTGCCTGTAAAAGTATCATCCGTATAAGAGCTGGTCGTAAAAGACACAGGCAGACCTTCTTTTACTTTTCCGATGTCGCTCTGGCTGATTTGCGCCAGCACCTCAAGGTCACCCGAGTTGGAATTATCCATAATAATAAAATCATTACCGGGAATTTCACCTACGTTGCCATTCAACTGAACGATCACCCCGTCCATCGGCGCTTTCAGTGTCACAGCATTCAAAGCCTTCTGCGCTTTTTGCAGCTCGGCTTTCGCCTGTTCTACCGCTGCCTTCGCTGCGAGGATCGTCGCAGAATCCGGGCCTTCGTTCGCTTCTTTCAAAGCTTCTTGCGCCGTCTGGTAGGCTGCCTCCGCCTGATCGACTTTGACGCTGGACTGCGATGTCGTCTGTCCGGCTGTCAATGTAGCGGAGTTGTAGTCGCGCTTCGCTTGCTCCAAGGAGTCGCTCGCGTTGTCGTATTCAGTCTGCGAGATGGCTCCTGCCGCAAACAGCGCTTTTTGCGAGTCAAATGTCTTCTGCGCATTTTCGAGCGCCGCTTTGGCCTTCGCTACGTCGTTTGTCGCCTTCTTCCCGTCGATGTTTTGCTTCGCCAGCTCAAGCTCGCTTTTCGCTTGAGTGACCGCCGCCTGGAGCGAAGCAATTTCCGCTGTGCTCTTGCGCTTTTGCGCATCTTCCAGCTTGGCTTGCGCGGACAACAGATTAGCCTGCGCATTCGTCACCTGGATTTTCGCCACGGAATCATCCATCGTTGCCAGCACCTGTCCCGCTTTGACCTGGTCACCGATTTTCACCTGGATGGTCGAGATGGAATCTTTGGCGTCCTCTGCATCTGAAAACGATAGCGAGGAACGCTTGGAAGCCTGAACGGTCCCGGATGCCAGCACGGTTTCGGAGACGTCGCCTTTTTGGACCGTGACAACCTGAAAAGCTGCTTGCGCCTGCTCAGGGGTCACAAACGCTTTGTATCCATACACGCCCCCTCCCGCGATCACCGCGACCGCCAGTCCGGCGATGAGCCATTTCTTCTTGCTATTTCGCGCCGCCGAAAACAACGTCCGTTTCTTCTCCGATTGCGTCACATCAAATCCTCCTGCCTTGTGCGTAATAAGCGGGAAACACCTTGTCTTCCCTGTTGCGATCAATATACGGAACGAATACGTCAGGGATAAGTCAGATGAATGGGAATGATGTGAAAAACGACCAGCCGATTTGGCATGGTCGCTTGTGGCAAGCCTATGTTATTGGTGCAAAACAAGGGTGAAGGTACTGCCGTCCTTAGAGCTTTCCGCAAGCAGCAGCTTGCCCCCGAGCGCCTGCGCGATCATTTTGCTAAAAGACAAACCCAGCCCCAGCCCGCGAACGACCTGCTTCTTTTCCTCGCCACGGTAAAACCGCTCGAAAATCAGTGGCTGCTCCGCCTCCGGGATTCCTTGCCCCGTATCTTTGACATCTACGCGAATTTCTTCGCCGACCACCGAAAGCGACACGTCGATCTTCCCTCGCGAGCCCATCGCTTGTGCCGCATTGTTCAGCAGATTGTACAAAATTTGCTGCACGCGCAACGGGTCCGTGTTCACGATGATCGGTTCGGCTGGCTTCTGGATGGACAGCTCGATCTGCTCCGCCTCCTGCATAATCTGCCACTGGTGCGTAATTTCCTGCACCAGCTCGTACATGTTTTGCTGCTCGCGGCGAATGCGGATATCCCCGACCGCAAACGAATTGAAGTCGAGCAAATCCTCCACCATTTTTTGCAGGCGTACGGTTTCCTTCGCGCATATCTCCAAAAATTCCTTGGCTTCCTCGCCGCTGACGATATCATCCTTGACCGCCTGTACCAGCCCGCTAATCGACGTGACAGGCGTCTTCAGCTCGTGCGTGACTCCTGCCAGCAATTCGGTGCGCATCAGCTCCAGCTGCCGCAAGCGATCAGCCATCTCCTTGAACGAATGAATCAGCTCGTCAATTTCCTCTTCGCGCCTGTCTTTCTCGAAGTGAATCTCGTAGTTGCCCATGACGATTTGCTTGGCCGCGTCTGCTACGTCCTTGATCGGGGTAGACAGCTTTTTCGTCAACAAATAGATGACGAGCCAGCCGAGCAGTCCGAGACTGATCAGCATGATGAACATCAACTGAAACTCGGTCGTGCTGCGCATCAAGTCTTGCTTCGGGGTAAAAAGCATGACCCAGCCGACAGTTTGCTGGTTGACCCGGATGCTTTTTTTCACGAACAGCAACTCTTCGCCGCGTTCCAGCTTCACCTGTGACATGCTTTCGTCTGCTTCCACCAGGTCTTGGGCCATCCGCCGCAGTTCAGAGTTGAGCGGATCACGCCCGCCAAACACGGCCCGATGATTGGCATCCAAAATGACCATGAACGGTTTGTAATTGACGCGCAGCGACTCTTGCCGACTGTCGAGCAGGCGGAACAAAAACGGCGAAATGACGACTTTTCCGTCCGCATCCACGACGCGGTCCGATACTTCCGCCGCCATCAAGCGCATGAAGTCGAGCCGCTTTTGCTTTTCGCTGTAGTTGATCCAGAAGCTGGAAGCGATACCGATGACCAACAGGCCGATGCAAAGCGTAATCAAATACCGGGTCGTCCAATACCGGAACAAAGTAATCCGCTTTTTCTCACTCATAGACACATAGCTTGTAACCCAAGCCGCGGTACGTGCGAATTTCCCCTTCAGAAGCCGGCCAGTTCTCCAACGATCGGCGAATCCGCTTGATGGCGAGATCGACGGCCCGGTCGCTTCCCTCGTAATCCATCCCCCACACTTGCTCGATCAGCTGCTCGCGGGTAAATGTCTGGTTTTTGTATTGGGCGAGAAACAAAAACAGGGACAAGTCTTTCGGCGTAAACGCCAGCTCAATGCCATGCAAGGTAACGGTGTACGCCTTGAAATCGACTTTGAGACTGCCAAACTGCTTGACCTGATCGCCCTCGATAATTTGCTTGGAGCGGCGAAGCACAGCCTTGACCCGCGCAACGACTTCATCCGCGATAAACGGCTTGGTAATGTAATCGTCGGCACCTTGCTCCAGCCCGGCGAGCTTGTTGTCGATATGCCCGAGTGCCGTCAGCATGATGACGGGACAAGAACTTTTGGAACGTATGTATTCTAAGAGACTCCACCCGCTTCGTCCTGGCAGCATGACGTCCAGAAGGACCAGCGCCGGGTTGAAGGCATCGAATTTGCTCTGGGCTTCGTCTCCGGTAAAAGCCTGTTCGACCTGGAACTGATGCTTCTCCAGATACGCTTTTAGTACCCGAGAGATGGGCAGTTCGTCTTCCACGATCAAGATGTTTGTCATTGCACTTTCTCTCCCCTCGAAAACGACAGGTCTTCCCTCTCTAGCGTAGGACATGAATATGTCAAGCAAATGTCTAGATCAATAGCTAGACTGGCATTAAAATGAAGAAAGCTGTAGTAGATTTGGGGAGGCTATACTTATGAAACGTTTGACCGAGGAAGAAAAAACCGGCCTGTACAAGGCGATCAGCAATCGGCGGGATATTCGCACTTTTCGCCGCGACCCGGTTCCGCCTGAAAAAGTTGCCATGATTCTCGCCGCTGCTCACCACGCTCCTTCCGTCGGCTTCATGCAGCCGTGGAATTTCATTCTCGTGGAGGATGAGCAAATCAAGCAGGAGCTGGCAGACTGTGCAGACAAAGAACGGCGGGCGCTCGCGATCCACTACGAGGGAACCGGCCGCGAATCGGCTTTTCTCGACTTGAAAATTCAAGGGATCAAAGAAGCTCCCATTACGATCTGCGTCACCTGTGATCCGACGCGGGGCGGCGACCACGTCCTCGGACGCAATTCTATCCCCGAGACAGATATCATGTCTGTCAGCTGCGCCATCCAGAACATGTGGCTGGCAGCGTATGCCGAAGACTTGGCGATGGGCTGGGTGAGCTTTTACAAAAAAGCAGACGTCCGCCGCATTTTGCACATCCCGCCGCATATCGATCCGGTTGCCTTGCTATCTATTGGCTATACAGACCACTACCCGGATCGGCCGCTTTTAGAGCTGCACAAATGGGCACAGCGGCAAGACTTGCAACAACTGATCTATCGCAACAGCTGGGGAGAAAGTGCCCGGCACGCACAAAAAGGGCTGCCGGAAAACTAGGCAGCCCCAATCAAAGTGGAGGGTAGTACGTGAATCTCGGTATGTTCCTGACGTAACTACCCTGCCCGCAAGTTTCAGCGAAAAGCCGACTTGCTCACATGGAACTACAAAATTGGGAAATATCACCCGATCGTGCTGGCAGCGCAAGCAGATGAGTTAGTTCTGCGGGCGCGTCCTGTTTGTCGGAACAGCCGTCAGCGGGTCGTCCGGCCAGTAATGCTTCGGGTAGCGCCCTTTCAAGTCTTTTTTCACTTCGAAGTACGCTTGCTGCCAAAAACTCGCCAAGTCTTTCGTCACTTGCACCGGACGCTGTGCCGGAGACAGCAGGTGAAGCGTTAGCGGCACTTTTCCACGCCCGATGCGCGGCGTGTCTTGCCAGCCGAACAGCTCCTGCAGCCGGACAAACAGACTGGGCGCAGCCGGATCGCTGTAATCGACGGGAATGTTCGATCCGCTTGGAACTCGCACATGGGTGGGCGCATACTCGTCCAGTTGTCGCCGTTCGTCCCAGCCGAGCATCCCTTCCAAAATGGCAGCCAGAGACAGCTGTTGCAGCTCGTCTCTTTTTCGCATGCCGTACACATGCGGCGCAAGCCATTCTTCCAGCGTAGCGAGCAGAGCTTCGTCATCGACGCGAGGCCATTCCGGGAACAGGTCGCTCATGAACTGCAACCTCTCCCGGAGCTGGCGGGCGTGACGGCTCCATGGCAGTATCGCCAGGCCCTCTGTCCTGATGCCGGTAAGCAAGGCGTGCAACACGGCGTCGGCATCCCGGTCTGCCGCCGTCTCTTTTAAGATGAGCGCACCGAGCTTCTTGCGGGTACGCGACCGCACAGCGCCAGCGGAACGATCCCACCAGACGGCTGTTTCCTCGCTGATCTGCCCGGCCCAGTCCTGGTGCAGTTCGCTCTCTTCGATTTGCGCTGCCAGCATGATGCGGCTGTCTACTCCCTGATCGTCAAGAAGCGGCGCTACTACATACGGGGCAAAAGCCAGTGGCTGCTCCAGCCCAAACGCTGCTCCACGGCCATTGCGCAGCAAATATCGCCCGTCGCCCCTGCGCTGCGCGATCCGATCTGGATAAGCAAATGCCAGCAGTCTGCCTGTCTGGCTGATGTCGCCGCTCACGCTTGTCTTTGGCTCCCCGCTTTTTCTCCACTGCCGCTTCAACTGCGCCGCGTCGTTCCACAGCTTGCTGCAAACGGCTTCTTCCACTTGCAGCCCATGTCCGTGAACAGAACGGCCCTCCCCGCGATTTCCTGCCACGAGCCGCAAAAGTTCGACTCGCGAGCCAATATCCGCGTCAGCCGCAGCCCCTCTCCCGCGAACGATATCCCGCTCTTCCAGCAGCACAGCCAATTCGCAAGCCAAATCGAGCAGTCCCAGCTTGCTTGCTCGCTGAATCATCTGCCCAAGCCTCGGATGCATTCCCATCCCGGCCAGCACCCGGCCATGCGCCGTTATTTGCCCATGAGCGTCCAGTGCTCCCAACTGCTGAAGCAGCTCTTGCGCCTGGGCCAGTGCCGCTTTTGGCGGGATATCCAGCCATTGCAGCTCCTCGACATCCTTCACGCCCCAAGCCGCAAGCTCCAAAGCAAGCGGCGCTAGGTCAGCGTCGATGATTTCCGGCGAATCGTGCGCGGCAAGCATCCGGTCTTCCTGCTCGGTCCACAACCGATAGCACACGCCCGTGTCCAGCCTGCCCGCCCTGCCCATGCGCTGTTCTGCGGACGATCTCGATACACGCCCTGTCTCCAGTCGCGTCATCCCGGTGCGCGAAGAGAAGCGCGGATACCTTTTCAAACCGCTATCGATGACAATCCGCACGCCTTCTACGGTCAGGCTCGTTTCCGCAATCGAAGTCGCGAGCACGATTTTGCGCTCTCCTGGCTGCCCGGGACGCAACGCCCGATCTTGCTCCTGCTGCGAAAGCGCTCCGTACAACGGACATACGCGCACCTGTGCCCCAAGCTGACTTTTCGCCAACAGAGCTTGCGTCGTGCGAATTTCTTTGGCTCCCGGCAAAAATACCAGCATGTCTCCCTCATCCTGCATAAGCGCCGCGAGCGCGAGACGGACGATCTCTTCTTCCACGGAACCATTCAGCGGTTTGGGCAAAAAGCGCGTCTCGACCGGAAAAGCCCTGCCCTCGCTGACGATGATCGGAGCGTCACCGAGCAACCGGGCGACAGGCTCCGCCGCAAGCGTCGCTGACATGACCAAAATGCGCAGGTCGGGGCGAAACAGGCTTTGCGTCTGAAGACTGAGGGCAAGTCCGAGGTCGGCATGCAAGCTGCGTTCGTGAAACTCGTCAAAAATAAGCAGACCGACAGCTTCCAGACCCGGATCGTCCTGAAGCATGCGTGTCAGGACACCCTCCGTAATGACCTCAATCCGCGTGTTCGGGCCGATTCGCGTATCGTGCTTGACTCGATAGCCGACCGTCTCTCCCACTTGCTCCCCAAGCTTGCGCGCCATGTAACCCGCCGCCGAACGGGCTGCCAGACGCCTTGGCTCCAGCATGAGAATGCGCTTGTTGGACAGCCACGCCTGCTCCAGAAAAGCAAGCGGCACTCTGGTCGTCTTTCCCGCGCCGGGAGCTGCGACCAGCACCGCGCTGTTGCTTGCCGCAAGCGTCTCGATCAGCTGCGGCAGCACGGTATCAATAGGCAATGCCATGTTGTGTTTCACCTCATGTCCAAATCCATTCTGTAATCATCATACACGATTGGAGCGACAGGAAAAGAGATTGCCAAATGACTGAATAATCATTCAATAGTATAATGAGCATACGTTCACTGCAGGGCGGAAGCGGATCTCGCAGCAGGATGAAGAAAATACGGGGGTGTTAACGTGGTAGAAGTCCATCAGCATGAAAATGTTTTATGTCTGGAAGGCGTGGTGAAAAGAGCTGGCCGCGAATCCGGCATTTGCGTGTATGTGGCAGACGGCATGATGATCGATACTGGCCCGCAATCACTTGCCACTGATTTGATCGACTGTTTTTCGCAAGCCTCGTTCGACGCGGTTGTTTTGACACACAGCCATGAAGATCACAGCGGCAACGCAGCCTGGATCGCCAGCACCAAAGGCGTGCCCATTTTCATCCATGAAAAAGGGGTAGGGCAATGCTTGCAGCCAGCAGACTACCCGCTGTATCGCCAATTGGTTTGGGGAGTGCGCGAGCCTTTTGCCGCACAGCCTCTGGGAGAGACTGTTCATTCCCGTTCCATCGACTGGGAGGTCATCCATACACCTGGACACGCGCATGACCACGTCGCGTTTTTTGACAAACAAACAGGCCGCCTGTTTTCTGGCGACCTGTTTCTCGGGACGAAAACGAAAGTGATTTTGCAAGACGAATCCATCCCGCTGCTGATCCAATCGCTTCGCCAGGTGCTGACACGCGATTTTGGCGCCATGTTCTGCGCGCACGCGGGTTACATCGCCGAGGGAAAAGCTCTGTTGTCGCGCAAGCTGGACGACCTGCTCCATTTGCAGGGAGAGATCGTGCACTTGCACCAGCAAGGACTGACTGCCGCAGAGATCCATTCGAAGCTTTTTGCAAAAACATCTCCGATCATCGCACTGTCGGAAGGTGAGTTCGACTCCCGGCACATCGTTACTTCTGTGCTCTCGGATCAAGGAAGCAGCGAGCCGTCATCGCTATTCTAGCTGATTTGCCTCTGCAACTGGTCGAGGTGGTGCTCCATGTGCTCCACGTAATCTTGCACCAGCCACTGCAAGCTCACGGCTGTGCCATCGGCAGTCGTACAGGAATGGTCGTAGGCGGATGCTGGCATGACGGAGATCACGGTGATGATCGCGCGGTTCATGCTGCTGTAGAGCTGAACAATCTCTTCAACGGTCCGCTGCTGGTACGCCTGCGCCTTCACCCATTCATCCTGCTGATACGGAATAAGCACATACGGCTGTTCAGTCTGTGCCCGGACAAATCGGGGCAAATTGTTGATCGCCGAATCGCACAAATGACCCAAAATTTCCTTGGCGGACCACTTCCCGGGAGCAGGACGGCTTGCCGCCTTCTCCTCTCCGATCTGCTGAAATGTTTGGGCAACGGCAAGCAAATGTTTTTCCAGCCTAGCAATTTGTTGCTCCATGCTCATTCCTCCTCTGCTTTCTTTTCACCCTATCAGATCCGGCCCGTCTGCACCAATAGAAGAGTTCGATGGCCGTCATCGGTATTGGTGAAGTCTTCCTTTTTTTCGTTCAGGCGATATACTAGAAAGAAGCACTGATTCCATACCCGTATGATCCTCGCCAAACGCGATCAGCAAAGGAGGCAACATGAGAAGAAAGCTCTGGCTATTTTTTGTTTTCATTTTTGGCACTGTTCTGGCAACATCAGCTCCCGCGCAGGCTGCTACGCGCTTTTCCGACGTCAATCCCGCAGAGTACGGCTGGGCGGAGGACGCCATTTCCTTTATGGTCGGAAAAGGCGTGATCAGCGGCTATCCGGATGGCACCTTCAAGCCAGGGAGATTCGTAGACAAAGCGGAGATGACCGTGATGATTTATCGGCTGTTTGATCGCTACCGACCGAACAGCTCTGGTCAAGGTTCGAACGATAACAGCTATTCGATCAAGCAATTTGCCGATGTTCCTAGCAATCATTGGGCGTACAAAGAAATCAGCTCGCTCATCAACATCTCCTGGTGGAATGCCGTCCAATCCTCCCCGAAAGGGTATCTGTTCTACCCTGACGCCAAGCTGAATCGCATCGGAGCGGTCAACCTTCTCCCGCTGTTCATGCTGGCGGAGGAGGATCTGTCCAACGAAGAAGTGTATCAGATCGTTTCTGCCATGCGCGATGTTCCCATAGTCGTCAGCTCTTACTCAGATGACGAGCTGTTTATGGGCCATCCCCTTCAAGAGGATGGGCGCTACGACGAAAACGCGGGCAATAAAACGAACCTGCTGTTTCCTCTGTTGTTCGCCAAAGACGGCAATGAACTGCACATCCCGGATGATTACAGCGGCATTGTCGCCAGCGATCTCGCTCTCTTGCAAAAAACAGGCATCATGACAGCCTACAACGGAGAATTTGAGGCACAAGACATGCTGACTCGTGCGGAAGCGGTCACGATTTTGCACAGGCTGTACTTGCGCCTGAAGCAAACCGGAGCGCTTGCGGAGTATTCCAGCAAATAAATGTAACGGGGGAAATCAAAGTGGCGATCAAAAAAATCGAGCACGTCGGCTTGATGGTAAAAGATTTGGATGCGTCCATCGCTTTTTATACGAACGTGATTGGCATGGAGCTAAAAGGCACCTTGGTGCACTCCAACCAAGTTATCACGCTCGCTTTCCTCGGCTTCCCCGGCCGCCCGGAAACCGAGCTGGAGCTGATCCACGGCTACAACGACTCTCTGCCTGTAGAGGGCAAAGTTCATCATCTCGCACTCGCTGTGGACAACCTGGAAGAAGAAATCGCGCGGCTCAAACAGCTTGACGTCTCCTTTATCGACGAGGCGATCACCACTCTCCCCAACGGCTCCCGCTACATGTTTTTCCGCGGACCGGATGGCGAGTGGCTGGAGTTGTTTGAAAGCACCCGCTAACAAGCTTTTCACTGCAAAAAAAAAGACCATCTGGCCGACTGTAGCCCGATGGTCTTTTCGTTTGGGCGTTATTGATTCCCCACGTTGATAAACGGAGTGGCGCCTCCCGTGACGTTCGGCAGCTTGCCGTCCCATTTGCGGATCGCTTCCAGCTGTGCTTCGATCTGTCTGAGCTGGATCAGCTCCGGCGTCACTTCTTGTTTTTGCAGGCGCAAAGCTTCGGCCTGTGCCTGCGCTCGCGTGATTTCCTGCTCTTTCTCGATTTTGATCCGCTCCAGGTCGAGCTTCGATTTGAGCGCTTGCTGCTCCGCCACTTGCTTCGACTCGATCGCGCGGTTAAATTCATCGCTGAACGTAAATTCGCGAATGTTGATTTCATCCAGAATGATATTGTACGTGGACAGCTTTTGCCGCAAAACTTCTTTGACTTTGTTGCTCACTTCGGAACGCTTGGAAATGAGTTCTTCTGCCGTGTACTGCGCCGTAACCGCCTTCAAAGCCTCGGCGATAGCCGGGTCGACGATGCGGCTGTTGTACTCCAAACCTACTTGCTGGTACAGTTTGTTCACGTTGTCGCTGTCCAGGTGGTGGTTGACCGCGATGGTCGTCGATACGGTTTGCAAGTCACGCGAAGCGGACGTTTGACTCGTCTCCGATTTTTGCACCCGCACCTCCATCGGAACGATCGTTTGGATAAAAGGAATTTTGAAGTGCATGCCTTCCTGCAAAACTTTTGGCTGGACAGCACCGAGCTGCAAAACGACGCCGCTGTGACCAGCTGATATGATGGTAAACGATTGGGTCCCGAGCAAGACCAAAACGACAAGTACGAGAATCGTGACGATCAGCTTCCCCCCGGCTTGGAAGGGACTCATTTTTACTCCCTGATTTTCGCTCATGTTCCGCCTCCCCTTTTGTAATCGGTTCTCTTCTTACATACGTACGGATCAGCGGCCCAGAAGTTTCAAAAACTTTCTGTCTTCGCAGCTTCAAGCAGCACTTTGCCCATTCGCTCCGCCTCGATTTTGCACAACTCAAACTCAACCTCGCCCGATACGTGGGAGATCAGCTGGATGACTTCCTCGCACCCGTGACTGCAAATGAGGAACTGCTCCCACTTCACTTCGGAGCGCGGCACTTTTCTGGCTGAAAAGCCGCTTTGAAAACCGCCTAGGGTCATTTTGATCAGGTCCTTTCGGGATGAATAGAATTGGATATTGTCGTCTTCTCGTATATGGTGCTAATATTGAACGTTTTTACCAAGTTTGTGAATCCCTATCTCTCTCCACTTGCAATCCCGAGCGTTTCCCGGCTCTTTTTTCCTGAATCTCGTTGCTCCGGCAGTACAAAGTGTCCTATGTCGGAGGTTTTTATCGATCTTCTCGCACTTCTTCTTGTAATTATATTCATTCGGAATTTCCTGGTATATAATGAAAAGGAAAATAATTGCAGCAAAAAGCGCCCTTGTATTTGCAGCCGAAAAGAAACCCACCAGCCATCACTCAACCGTACAATACCTTGCAGATATAGAGATGGCATCCCCTGATTACGACAGCTTTGATTATGAAAAAGGATGGTCCCTTATGTGGAAAAAACTTCTGTACGGCCTATTGGTTTACATACTTGGCCACATCGTGGTAATGGCGTCCGTTTCTATTTACAACAATGATACTGGTGACCGCTCGTTCCTAAGAGCGATCGTTGCTGCGATTCTTTACTTAGCCGCAGTGATAAGTGTTACGAGGAGTCGCAGTTCATAAGAAAAAGCCCCAACAAGCCATTGGGGCTTTTCCTCATTATCACTTCATCTTCGCCACCGACCACTTCTTCTCCAAAACCGGAGGCGCCGGAATGGCTATCGCTTTGGACAATTTTGTGGCAAACACGAAGGCTACGGTCATGAATCCGGCGATCATCGCGACGACGCCACCCCAGCCGAGCGAAGACCAGAAAAGTCCTCCCATCGTCCCGCCAATGCTGGAGCCTGCGTAATAAAAGAACAAGTAGAGCGAAGACGCTTGCGCCTTGTCGTGGGTTGCGCGCTTGCCTACCCAGCCGCTCGCGATGGAGTGGCTGCCGAAAAAGCCAAAGGTGAGAATCGGCAGGCCCGCGACGATGACAGCCAAATGCGCATCGAGCGTCAGGCATGCGCCAATCAGCGTCAGCAACAAAGAGACGAGCAGCATTTTCGTCCGCCCGAACTTCTCGGCCAGCTTCGCCATCCAGACGGAAGCGAACATCCCGACGAGAAAGACGATGAAGATCCAGCCTACGAGCGTTTGGCTGAGCGAGTAGGGCGGCGCGGTCAGCACATACCCGATATAGTTGTAGAGCGCGACATTGCTGCCAAGGCTCAAAAATCCGATGCCAAACAGACAAAGCAGAGCCGGGTCCCGCAAGTGGGCGAGCATCGAGCCTGCCAGCTTGCGCAGCTCGGGAGCACGCGCGTGAAAATTTTGCGAGGCGGGCAAGCTCATCCAGAAAACCAGTGTGGCTACCAGGCTCATCAGGCTGATTGTCCCCATTGCCACGTGCCAGTTGAACAAGTCCGTGAGCGTCCCGGAGAGAATCCGCCCGCACACCGCTCCAAGCGAGTTCCCGCTGATGTATAGTCCCATCGCCACACCGAGACTTTTCGGTTCCATCTCTTCTCCGAGATAAGCCATGGCGATCGAAGGGAGTCCTCCCAATGAAATTCCTTGAATAATGCGGTACAGAAGTAAAGTCTCGTAGGAAGTGCTGCATGCCGTCAAAATCGACAAGAGCGACGCCGCCAGCATCGAGCTGATCATCACCGGCTTGCGCCCCCACACTTCGGACACCGTCCCGAAAATCAGCATGCTGATCGAAAGAGAGATCGTCGTCAGCGAAAGCGACAAGCTTGCCATCGTCGGCGAAATGCCAAATTCTTTCGTAAATTCAGGCATTAATGGCTGCGTGCTGTACAAAATGGCAAACGTATTGAAACCCGCTGCAAAAAACGCCAGGTTCGTCTTGCGAAAAGTGGCTGTGCCTTGCTTGATGTGTCCCATGATGGTGAAACCTCCCCGTGTTTCTCCCCGCTTCACTGTTATACTATCATTGACAATTCATAATGTATAATTTATTGTAATCATAATTTTGATGCACAAAAGTAATGAATCGACGACAGATCAGCGTCATACAGGGAGGTTGCTTCCATGGAATGGCAACAGCTCGAATACTTTCAGACACTTGCCCGCATCCAGCACGTCACCCGCGCAGCGGAAGCCATGTCGCTTTCCCAGCCTGCGCTCAGCCGCTCCATCGCCCGGCTGGAGGAGGAGCTTGGCGTCCCGCTTTTTGAGCGCCAAGGCCGGACGATTATGCTCAATCGCTACGGCCAGCTTTTTTTAAAGCGCGTCAACCGGATTCTCAAGGAATTTGAGGACGGAAAACAGGAGCTTCGCGATCTCGTTCATCCCGATCACGGGGAAGTGGCGCTTGGCTTTTTGCACACGCTCGGCACCAGCCTGATTCCCGACCTGATCGGTTCTTTCCGCGCCAAGTCGCCCTCGATCAGCTTCACCATGATCCAAAATCACAGCTACTCGCTGCTTGCGCATCTCGACGCCGGCGAGCTGGATTTGTGCCTGTTGGCAGAACCGACCGAAACCAAGCTGCCGATTTTGTGGACGCCGCTCTGGAGCGAAGAACTGTTTGCCATCGTTCCGCTCGGACATCCGCTGGCTGAACGGGAGAGCATCCTGCTCGCGGAAATTGCCGAGGAGTCGTTCATCTTTTTGAAAAAGGGCTACGCCCTGCGGCGAACGACAGACCAGTTGTTTGAGCAGCTGGGTGTAGTCCCGCGAGTGACCTTCGAAGGCGAAGAAGCAGCCACCGTAGCAGGGCTGGTTTCGGCGGGACTCGGCGTGTCCTTGCTGCCCGATTTGCGGGGCATCGACAAAAGCAAAATCGCGCAAATCCGCATCAGCAGCCCGAAATGCCAGCGCGTCATCGGCATGGCCCAAGTCCAGGGCGGCTACTTGTCTCCTGCTGCCGTGCGCTTCAAGGAATTTGTCCTGGACACATTCAGGAAATAACGGCAAAAGACCCTCGGACTGTAGGCTGTGCTCCGAGGGTCTTTCCGCATATTCGTTGCTTTATTTTGCCTGGTGCGCCAACAGCTGCTCCACGACCAGGTCGAGCTGGCCTTCAATCGCCAGCGGATCGTAATAGTACATTTGCTCAAACGTCATCTCGTAGATGTGGTTGTTTTTGACGGCTGGCAAATTTTTGTAAACCGCGTTCCCGAAAAACTTATCCTTATCCTCTTGCTTCGTCTCATACGTGGTCACAAACATGTGGTCTGCTGCGAATTGCGGTAACACTTCCTGGGAAATCAGCTTGGGCGGCGTGTTGGCATCTACGACTTCCTTCACGGCTGGCGGCGGTGTCAGCTTGAGCGCATTGTAGATGACTTGACCGCCGCGTCCCCAGTTGTCTCCGAGCACGTAAAACTTCTGAGAGCGCAGCTCGTAAATTCCGACCGTCTCCCCGTCTTTTACCGCCGTCTTGATTTTTTCGCGGGCACTCGCTGCTTTTTCATCGAATTGCTTGATCCAAGCCTCTGCCTCCGCTTGCTTGTCCAGCAGCTCGCCAAAAGCCCGTATGTCAGCGCGGATGTCGTCGTTGTACGTGCCGTATGGGATCAGCACAGTCGGCGCGATCTTGGAATAGCCAGTCGTTCCGATCGGCTTGACCCCGATGGACAAAAGCTGGCCCAAATACAGATCGGAGACGATACGCTTCGGTTCTGCAGGAATCTGGATTTCTTTTCCATTTGGCATTTTGTACGTTTTCATCTTCACGCTATCCTGTGCTGGCGCCGCTTGCTGAGCCGGGGTTTCATTGCTGGCCCCTTTTTGCTCCGTTGCCGCCCCGCATCCTGTCATGGCAACGAGTAAAGCGAGGATTGCCGTTCCTTTCGCGATCCATTTCGCGTATTTTTGCATAGTCCCCTCTGAATGAAAATGATAATTATTATCATAAACTATCTTACCAGCAGCTTTTTTCCATGTCCACAAGGGAATGTCCTTGCATCCCGCCAAACCGCTTACTACTATTAAAAGGGAAAGGAGTTGACCGTATGCTAGACCCTTACGTTCGAACTGCCGATTGCGGCTCTGGGCAAAGAGTCCTCCTTCCTCTTTACTCAGGGCCGACTCGCTAGTGTTAAAAGAAGGGCCTCTTTGCCCTGCTATATACCGACTTCACGTTATATAGACAGGAGCAGAGTCAGATGAGATACCAAAATGCCAAACTCGTTTTGCCGGAACCGCTTTTGCAGGAAATCCAGCAATACGTCCAGGGCAGCTATTTGTATATTCCGAAGCCTTCCGCTTCCAAAAGAAAGTGGGGCGACGGCACCGACACGAAGCAATTGCTTCGCGAGCGAAACCAGGCCATCTTGCAGGCTTATCGCCAAGGAACGGGCGTCAAGGAATTGGCCGAGCAATATTTTTTGACGAGACACAGCATCCGCCGCATCATTCGCGAACAGCCATAATCCAGAAAAGTAGTCGTCCGTGCAAGTACCGCACTTCCTGCGTTACACTTCGCTTATCGCTACGACAAATGGAGGTACGTTCCATGAATGGCATGCATCTGCTTTCGCTGTCTTTTGAGCAAAACGGACACAGTCAAGTCATCACACCCGTCCTGCTGCGCGACGAACACGAGCTGATCCTCGTAGACTGCGGCTATCCCGGATTCCTGCCGCTGCTGGCAGAAGCAGCGAACAGCCAGCAGCTCGACTTGTCCGCGCTGACCAGAGTGATCGCGACTCACCATGATGTCGACCATATCGGCGCGCTCGCCGCTTTGAAGCAAGCATACCCGCAAATTGAAATCATCGCCTACGAGTCAGATGCCCCATACGTAACTGGCGCCAAAACTTCGCTGCGAATTTTGCAGGCGCAAGCAACGCTCGCCTCCCTCACTGGCGAGGAGCTGGAGCGTGCGGAACAGTTCATCCGCTTTTTGCAGACGATCGAGCCAGCACCAGTCGAGCGCACGGTAGTCGATCAGGATCGTCTGCCCTGGTGCGGCGGGATCGAGATCGTTCACACGCCCGGTCACATGCCTGGACATATGTCTTTGTATCTTCCAGCAAGCCAGACACTGATTGCCGGAGATGCCGTGGTCATCGAGGACGGAAAACTCGCGATTGCCAATCCGCAGTACGCATTGGACCTTGCCGATGCCGTCCGCTCTGTCCGCCGCTTGCTCGACTATGAGATCAGGCAGCTCGTCTGTTATCACGGCGGGCTGTTTCAGGGCGATGTGAAGCAGGCACTGGAAGAGCTGCTTCACCGTTACCAGACAACATGACAAATTGATTACTCCCGACTGCAAAAAGCGCGCAGTCCGATGCCAGGCAACAAGTTGCAATGAGGACTGGCGTTGTTTTGCAACTTCGCTTTTTTCGCTTGCACAAGCTGTCACCGCCAAAAAGCCCTGTCGTCCGCCGAAGTGGATGCCAGGGCTTTGCTTTTGCCGTCGTTCGCTCGGTACCGCTTCGGTTTCACAAGAGTACAGCAGTCATGGTCGTGCAAAATCAAGCCGATATGTTCCAGGGCGTCATCAACCGAGGAGGGAGCGCATTCTCGTCCATACGACGGGGAAAAAATGTTCAGCGTCGCATCAAAGTCATAGGCGTCAAATCGCTGAGTCCGCCACAACAAAACACCCCGCCTGCACACGCACCAACGCGCGCCAGACGAGGCATTTTTCTACTGCGAAGCCGTCTCCAAGTTTTTGAACTGATTGTAAAACAATTGATGATACATCCCTTTTTGCTCGATCAGGTCGTCGTGGCTGCCTTTTTCCACGATCTGCCCGCGATCGACGACCATGATCGTGTCGGCATCGCGGATCGTTCCGAGCCTGTGGGCGATCACAAAGCTCGTGCGCCCTTCCATGATCGAAGCAAGGGCGTCCTGAATGATCAACTCGGTACGGGTGTCGATGCTGCTCGTCGCCTCGTCGAGAATCAACAGCGACGGCCTCGCGAGAAAGACGCGGGCAATCGCCAAAAGCTGGCGCTGTCCCTGACTCAGATTCCCCCCGTTTTCCGTCAGCGGCGTATCGTAGCGCTTGGGCAGGCGGTTGATAAACACGTCTGCATGCGCCATTTTCGCTGCCGCTTCCACCTCGGCGTCTGTCGCATCGGGCTTGCCGTACATGATGTTTTCCTTGATCGTCCCGGAAAACAAATACGTGTCCTGCAAAACGAAGCCGAAGCTGCGGCGCAGGCTGTCCCGCGAATATTCGCGAATGTCTTTTCCATCGAGGTAAATGGTTCCTTCCGTCACATCGTAGAAGCGCGTCAGCAAGTTGACCACTGTCGTTTTGCCTGCCCCCGTCGGTCCGACCAATGCCGTCGTGCTGCCCGCCTCCGCCTCGAAGCTGACGTTTTGCAAAATCGGCTGATCAGGGCGATAGCCGAAGCTCACCCGATCGAAGACGACATGCCCTTTCGGATTCGCAAGCACGACCGCATTCGGCGCATCGAGCGGCTCTTCTTGCTCGTCCAGCACTTCAAACACGCGCTCTGCTCCGGCGACTCCAGACTGGAGCACGTTGAAAATGCTGGCGAGGTCGTTCAGCGGACGGACAAACTGCCGCGAATAGCTGAGAAAGCTGGCGATCACGCCGACGGTAATCATCCCTTTGACCGCGAGCACGCCGCCGACAATCGCGACCATGCCGAAGCCGAGGTTGTTGATCACGTTCATGATCGGCATCAAAAAGCCCGACCACACTTGCGCTTTCATCCCGACCTTGCACAGTCGGTCGTTAATCGCCGCGAAGTCGGCAATCGCCTTTTCTTCATGGTTGAACGCCTTGACGACCTGGATGCCGGAAATCGTCTCTTCAATATGCCCGTTCAGCTTGCCCAGCTCGGACTGCTGATCTTTGAACAGCACACTGGTTCTTTTCGCAATCGTGCGGGTCAACAGGAACACAAGCGGAACCGTAATCAGGCAGGCAAGCGTCAAAATCGGGGACAGCACGATCATCATGATCAAAGACCCCGCAATCACGATGACGCCTGACATCAGCTGTGTCGTCGACTGCGAGATCGAGTTGCTGACGTTGTCGATATCGTTGGTCAGCCGGCTCATCAGCTCGCCATGCGTACGCGAATCGAAAAAGGCGACCGGGAGCTTTTGCAGCTTTTCAAACATCGCCTGGCGCATATTCGTCACGATCCGCTGCGTGATTCCCGCGACCATCCAGCCTTGCAAAAACGTCAAAGCCCCATCGAGCACATAAGAGCTGAGCAAAGCCAAAACGATGATCGACAACAGCGAAAGCGACCCGGGGCCGCCCGTCATCGCATCGATCGATTTTCCGATCAGGTACGGAGCCGAGAGCATCAGGAACCCATCTACCAGGACGATGACAAAGACGAGCGGTAGCCATCTTTTTTCCCGCCCGAACGATTGCCACAGTCTTTTCAGCGTGGCTTGGAAGTTTTTCGGCTTGCTCACCGGACCTCGCTGTGCCCCATGCCCAAACCCGCGTCCAGGCCGCGTCGGAAAAATCGGCTGCTGCTCTTTTTGTTGTTGCGACATGTTAGCTCACCTCCCTGCCGATTTGCGATAGGAAGATTTCCTGATAGACCTGACACGTAGCGAGCAGCGTTTCGTGCGAGCCAATCCCCGCCACTGCGCCGTTGTCAAGGACGACAATCTTGTCGGCATCCATGACAGACGTGATCCGCTGCGCGATCAAAATGCAGGTCAGCCCTTTCGCGTACGTTTTGAGCGCTTCCTTGATCCGGCTTTCCGTCGCCACATCAACCGCACTGGTGCTATCGTCGAGAATGAGAATGTCCGGCTTTTTCACCAACGCTCTGGCAATCGAGAGCCGCTGCTTTTGCCCCCCGGAAAAATTGACCCCGCCCTGGCCTACCCGCGTCTGGTAGCCTTCGGGAGTGGCAGCGATAAACTCATGCGCCTGTGCCATGCGCGCCGCCTCGATCGCCTCTTCCTCCGTCGCATCTTCCTTGCCCCAGCGAATATTTTCCAGTACCGTGCCTGTAAAAAGCGTCGTTTTCTGCGGCACGATCGCCATTTTTTCGCGGAGCTTGGCAGGCTCGACATCGCGCACATCCTGTCCGTCTACGCGAATCGTCCCTTCCGTCACATCGTAAAAACGCGGAATCAAGCCGACCAGGCTGCTTTTTCCCGACCCGGTAGAGCCGATGATCCCTACTGTTTCCCCCGGCAAGCATGTAAAAGAGACTTGCTTCAGGACAGGCTGACCATTTGTTCCGGCATAGGAAAAGCTGACGTTTTCAAAATCGATCCGGCCTGTTTCAGCCCCGGCTTCATCCGCCCCCGCCGCCGCTTCCTTCCAGCTCATCCGGTTTTCCTCGGCAAAAACTTCGCCGATCCGCCCAGCCGATGCTTTGGCCCGCACGAACATGTTGAAGACGAGCGAAATCATCATCAGCGAGAACAAGATTTGCGTCATGTAGTTGGTAAACGCGATGATGTGTCCAACCTGAATGCTCCCTTGCTCGACTCCCAAACCGCCCAGCCACAGCACAGCGACGATTCCGAGGTTGACCGTGAGCATGATCGCCGGGCTGAAAACCGACATGACGCGGGTCGCAGACAGCGATTTCTTTTGCAACTCTTCATTGGCCCCGGTGAACTTGCCCACCTCGAAGTCAAAACGGTTAAACGCCTTGACGACCCGCACGCCCGACAAATACTCGCGCATGGCACCGTTTACCTTGTCGAGCGCCTGCTGCACCTTGAGGAAAAACGGAAAACCGATTTTCAGATTCAAAAAGATCAACAGCCCGACAATCGGCACCACGACTGCGAGCACTACCGCCAAGTCGGCATTCAGTTGGGTCGCCATGAACAAGCCGCCGATGCACATCAGCGGCGCTTTGACGAAAATACGCATCATGCCGTTGACAAACACCTGCACCTGATTGACGTCGTTGGTCATGCGCGTGACGAGCGAGGCGCGGTCGAACTTGTTCAAACTGTCAAAAGACAGCGACTGCACCTTCGTGAACAGATCGGCGCGAAGCTGCGCTCCGAAGTTTTGCGACACGTACGTGGCAAGCAGATTGCGGACGGTAGCAGCCACAGCGCCCAAGGCTGTAATCAACAGCATCAGCCCGCCCGTTTTCAGCACGTAATCCAGATCGCGCTGCGCGACACCGATGTCGATGATTCGGGACATAATCGTCGGCTGCAAAAGGTCGCACAAAGCTTCCACCGTCAAAAAGATCATGGATACGCTTGCAACAAAGCCGTATTTTTTTATGTATTTTTGATAAAACCGCATTGAGTCACCTCATTTCTTGCTGCAAAGCTTCTACGTTCCACGATACCTGTTGCCATCCAAATTGTCACGAGGGGAGTTGTATCTCTTCACGATAAACAAGCAGCAGAGAACATGCTTGCTCTTTGCTGCTTGTGAGGTGTTTCTTCCATATATAAGGATTATTTTATATGCGGCGCTTTCCGATTATTGCTGCGACTTCCTATGCCTTGAACCCAAGCTTCGTCTCGAGTGATCTCCGGCTGGACGTCCGCTTTTTTCAGCAAAATGCGCTTGGCACCCGCCCATCATCGCTTTTTTACAAGGACAGAAGCTCTTTCGGCAAATTCATCAAATTGAGACAGCCGTCTTCCGTCACAATGACATTGTCCTCGATTCGGACTCCGCCTTTGTTCGGCAAGTAAATGCCCGGTTCAATCGTGAACGCCATGCCTGGCGCAAGCACCAGCGGATTGTTCTGGATCATGTACGGCTCCTCGTGTCCGCAAAGCCCGATGCCATGTCCAAGCCGATGCGTGAAGTATTCGCCATAGCCGCTATCCCGAATAATCGCGCGGGCTGTTTCGTCAATCTCATGCGCCGTGACGCCAGGGCGAACCGCCTCAACAGCCGCTTGCTGCGCCTGCCGCACGACCTCGTAAATGTTCGCAAGCTCCGCGTCCAGCTCCCCGACAGCCACCGTTCGCGTAATATCGGCCACATACCCATGAAAAATGGCTCCGAAATCGATGACGACCAGCTCACCGGACTGGATCAGCTTGTCCGATGCCCGTCCGTGCGGCAGCGCCCCGCGATATCCCGACGCGACAATCGTGTCAAACGGCGTGCCTTCCGAGCCTCTTTTTCGCATCTCGTATTCCAGCTCGGCGGCAACCTCCAGCTCCGCGACACCAGCCCTGACGCGAGGCAGGATCGCCTGAAAGCTGTCTTCCACGATGCGTACCGCTTGCCGGATCGTCTCGATCTCTTGCTCGTCCTTGATCACGCGCAACGCCTCAACCGTTTGCTCGATCTCGACAAACTCCTGTGCCCCAAGCTGCTCAACCGCTTTCCATTCCTTGACGCGCATGTGCCCATACTCGATTCCGACCCGGCCGAGCGTGCCCAGTTTTTTCTGCACCTCCGCCAACGCCTGTCCCGGACCTTGCTCGTCCGTGTACGAGAACAAAGCATCGTGCGCCACCTGCTCGACCTTGCTCACTTCCAGCTTGGGCATCAAAAACAACAGCTGATTCTCCTTCGTGAGAATAGCCAGGCTGAGCCGTTCGCTTTGATGCAGCGCCAGACCAGTGAAGTAGTACAGATTCGGGCCAGGCACCAAAATGCACGCATCCGTATTTTCCTGCTGCAAATGATGGGCAAGGCGTTGTCTTCTCGCTTCCTGCATCTCGTTCTCTCCTTTTTTGCCGTTGATGGCGCTTGCTCCGATATAGCCTGCGGCAAGGATGCTTTTTTCCACTTCCGCCTCTTTGCCTTTCCCCTTCAATACAACAGAACGGACGACAAATCCTGCCGAAGCCCTCCATTCTGCACCTGCGTACCGGAAAGCCGATGTCCTTTTGGCAAAATGGGGCGCCGTCCCGCTTGCTTTTTTCGCGAAATCCGTTATATTAGGTAATAACTTAAAATATTAGGCAACACCTAAAAGAAGGTGATCGAATGCTTGTGTGGATGTTGCGAAAAGTAATGGCTGACAGAGGGATCTGGTCCGGAGCAGCGCTCGCCCGTCTGCTGAAGGAAAAAGCCGGCTACGAAATATCGGCACCGTCGATCAGCGCTCTCTTGAACGGTCAGCCCAAGCAGATGAAGGCTGACACGCTCGATGCCTTGTGCACGGCATTGGACTGCACACCGAATGATTTATGGGTCTACACCCCACCCTCCCAACAAGATGGGGCATAATTACTACCTTTGGAGGTTGAAAGCAGATGGCAGTCAAAACAATCCTGCCTTTCGGAGAGCCGATTTTGCGCAAAAGCGCGAAGCCGGTGGTTGAATTTAATGACAGACTGGGAAAACTTTTGGACGATATGGCAGAAACGCTGTACGCCAAGGAAGGCCGAGCAGGGCTGGCCGCTCCGCAAGTCGGATTTTTGAAGCGGGTCATCGTCATGGATTGCGGAGACGGGCTGATCGAGCTGATCAATCCACAGATTCTGGAGATGTCCGGCGAGCAGCTCGGCCCGGAAGCCTGCCTGTCTTTTCCCGGCTACTCCGGCATTGTGAAACGCGCCCAGTACGTCAAAATCGAGACTGCGACCCGCACTGGCGAGACATTCACCATGGAAGCCGAAGACTTTTTGGCGCGCTGCATCCAGCACGAAATCGACCATCTGGACGGGATTTTGTTCGTGGACCGGATTGAAGGCGATAAGCTGTACCATGACCAGACGAAGCGCAAAGTGAACCTGATGGATGTGTGGAAGTTGACGCAAAAGCAAGGGTAATTCGGTTTTGATGGGAAAACGAAAAATCCACCTGATGATTTCAGGGTGGATTTTTCGTTTTATACGTTCTATACGCGTTCTGAAGTCCGTCGCTGTTCTTTGGAAACGATACCGCTGATGATGTAGACAGGAACGAACTCTTCGCTGGCATCCATTTTTCTGGCGAAGCCGTCAAGCTCCCACTTTTTCAGCAGTTTTGCCGCCTCCTCCATGCTGACCACTGCATTGTAAGCCAATTCGTGGACGGTCAGGCGACCATTCTTCCGCTTGGCTACCTGGAAAGCCACTCGCTCCATTTTTTCTGCTTCCTCCTTAGCCCTGATTAAATACAAAACTCTGTATCCGCCGATAACCGCCCCAATCCCCGCATAAAAGAGGAAATTATTCCAGTTCATTAAAGCGTAACCAGCCAATAACGAATAAAAGAAAGCATAACAACACGTCATCATCAGCTGCTCTTGCAGATGCTTGAACTTCGCTTGCGGCTTGTAATTGGGCTCCCGATTGTACACCATAGATTCATGCGAGCAATTCGGAAACAAATATATCGCTGTCCCGTCATTCTCGTACGATATCGTCACAAGATTGTTCTTGTGCCAGCGATCAATCATCGGCTGGAGGGATGACATGCTCTCATTGGTAAATTCTGCGATTTCTTGCGGATATAGCACGCCTTGGTTGTCCAAAACGTAACCCAGGACATCATGCTCGGTTTTCCGCACATAGTCTCGGTAAGCCAAGTAAACAACATGAATCAGGCGGATCACTGCTAACGTGCAGACGATGATGGCTCCTGTCAAAAATGCATCTGAATAAATCATCTGTTTATCCAATAGCCAGAGCGGAGCTATGATGGTCACAAGAACGATAAAGGTAATCCTCGGCAACTTTTTCCATGCTTTTTGTTTCTTTTCATCTTCTTCCGTTTCATCCACCTTGCCACAATAATCCCGCTCATCTGGCAGCCAATTCTCGTAGACGAGCGGCGCCAATTCATATACTGTGGCGTCGCCGACAGCAGATGAACTGCTTAGAATCTGCTTTTGTTCAAGTTCCTTTAAAATCCGCTCACATTCTGCCAGCTTCAATGAAGTTTTCAATGCCAGCATTGGCGCGGTAACCTCGTTGCCATAATCTAGCGCAATCCCGATCACATCTGCATGATACTTGATATCCTGACTCTTTTTCGCAAGCATTCGCTCAATCATCCGGGAGCCAATGTAGATCAGGGAAAGAATCACCAAGAGTAGACCTATGATGCTCTCATTGTCCATCAAGAGATGTATAGTAGTAAAAAATGGCTTCCATAGTGCAACACCAAGGATTATTAATACTGCACAAAGAATTAAAATACCCACCAAAATAAAAAAAGCCATCCCGAAGAAGTATTCCATTCCTTCCCCTCCCTTCTATTCGTCCCTATTGGAAAATCCGGGGAAGCAGTAAAGAATATCCCCTGTTTTCGCCACGCTCAAGTCTGCGTATCCCCTGTTATGCAGATCATCCAAAATTTTTTGCGATTCCGTTAAGGAAAGCGTAGTTTTTGCGGCAACATCCACGGCCGTAATGTATCCATCATTCTCATTCGCTACCGTCAAAACTCTTAAAATCGCCCAGTCTTCCCTTTTGAAACGAATCTTTTGCAGTCCTTTTGCGATCCATCCCTCCATGATTAATCCAAGTGGAAAGGCGATAGCGTAGGAGAGAATCAGGATCGCAACCGTGTCCGAATGAAACTGCTGGTAATAACCGAGCATTTCTGGATACCACAGATCGTCCTGCGTAACAGTAGGCAAATAATGCTGGAACACAAAAAACAGAATAATAGTTAGTGCGATAATACTCATGTAATTCCCTCGACTTTCATATTTTCCCATGCTCTTTCAATTTTACACGTTAGCCTCTATTTTCGGAATCATCTTCCAGCGTATGATTTACCAAAACTCGCTCAGGAACGCAGTATCGGATCAAGCTAACGTTGGTCGAGGAAACAGAAAAAACAAGCGGCAGAACTTTCGAACTCCCACCCAACTGGAGGAGAAAAAGGAAACCGGCTTTTCAGCAGCACGTGATTACGCTTCTTCGAGCACGCTGCTTTTGACGCGGTTTTCCTTTTTTGCCATAGGCGGACCAGTCCATGCTTCCCCGCAAGAGTCCAGGTGCCCTAAAGCAATTTCTCCTGTTTCCTCCCTCCACTACAGCACCGATCCCCAACGCACCAAAAAAGGCACCCACACCAAACCAGCCTGTGGATGCCCTTACTCTTCTACGCCAACCTAAATATACAACATCGGATGAAGCTTCTCCTTAATCAACTGAGCACGCTGCTCGTAAAACCGGAGAAACTGATCCGCATCCCACGTTTGCTCATCTCTTGGAATCAGATGCTGGTTGATGTAAAACGTTTTGTTCGTGACATGATTGTCAATCCATTCCTTCAACGGCTTCGCGTTTTTCACTCCGCGGTTTGTGCCGTAATCGAGGAGCTGATAGTTGAAGACGCTGTTGACCTGGTCCAGCGAATACCCTTTGCTCACAAGAATCGAGTACGGGTGGATGTGGTCCATGTCCTGTTTTCTTGTGACAGGTTCACGGTCGTAGATCAAATAGAACAAAAAGTTGCTGTCAAACTGGTTGCTGATGCTGGATGTATCGAGATTCCGCGTAAACCAGAGCGGGTGGCTGGTGTAGATGGAAAACAGGCGCTGCGTCGGAAAAGGCGCATTTTTGTGCTGCTTCATTTCCTCCAATATTTTTCGAATCCCCGTTTTATACGGAATCCATCCGGAGCCTCGGCTGAATACCCCGTTCAGCAGCGACCAGTACATCCATTCATAAATACTTGCGAAGTCCTCGTTGCTCGTATCGAATGTATCGAACAGATTTTCCAGCCTGTCCGTCGGCACATCCGTTTTGTGAAAAATATGATACGCGATGAAGTAGAGCGGGATAAAGGAACGGTTCCCTTCCCGGTAGTAGTTGAGCAGCTTGGCGGA
This sequence comes from Brevibacillus sp. HD3.3A, assembly GCF_013284375.2. NCBI lineage: Bacteria > Bacillati > Bacillota > Bacilli > Caryophanales > Paenibacillaceae > Brevibacillus > Brevibacillus sp. HD3.3A. The sequence continues at coordinate 1,532,671 of NZ_CP085874.1, read as the reverse complement.
CTGCAAAAACTTCCGCAACGATTTTAACGTTTCAAGGATGCGCGCCCGATTTTCGATGGCGAATGTCGCGTCTGCTTCCTCGATATCGGTCATTTCCTTTTTGTGATTGTCGTTCAGCAAAAAGACGAGCTTGATCAAAACTTCTTGCGTCAATCCGATGTCCTGATAATCTTTCAGCGTGGACTCCAGAAATTCTTCCATTTTCCACTCGAACCCTTTCAGGATCGACGCCACCAAATCAAAGGAAGACAGCTTTGTCCCGCCGTCGTTCAGCCTTCTGAACAACTCGACGATCCGCTGGCGATTGGAGTTTTCGTTCAGCGAACGGTTGATGCGCACTTTCGAGAGGCCAATGCTTTCGTTATTAAAAATGCTGCGGTAAAAGCGGGCGATGTTTTTGCGAACGTAGTCCTTCTCAAGCGCTTCCGTGATCGCAAAGTTCTGGATGATTTCATCCGCTACTTGATCCTCGTCGTTTGTCTGTTTCAAGGAGCGGTACAGTTTGCTGACCGAATACCACTTGTACGTCTTCAATTCGCACTCTTCTTTATCCGTCGCCTGCTTGGGCAGCTTGTCGCTGTCTTTTTCGAACTTGAAGTAAAATACGAGATTTTTAAAGTCGCTAAACAAGTCGAAATACAAAATTTTTCCGTTAAAGCTTCCCAGCAATCCGAGGTAAAACGATTGGAGTCTTTGCTGACCGTCGATGATGAACAGGTGATCCTTTGAATTGGTTTCATCGTAGATCGAACTGATGGCCTGACCGTCCTTCGTAAAATGTCTATAGGCAAAGAGCGGCTTGTTGCCCTCTTCTTCCTCGATCGCCATAATCCCGCCGAACGAGTTTCCCTTAAGCAACGTGTCAAACAGCAATTCCATTTTCTCTTCTTCCCAGACGAGCCTGCGCTGGATGACAGGCAATACCAGGGTGTTGTCGTGGATACGCGTAACGATTTCGGATACTTTTTTTGTTTCCCAGTTAGCCATGTGCCATCGGACTCCTTTTTCCAAAAAGCGGGATTCAATATTCGTCTTTTCCTTTCATCTTAGTTAAAATGACCACGATTTTCCACAACCTTTTGCCATTTCAAAAGGTTTCTTGCCACCGCGGCGGAATAATCAAGCCAACTCCCACCATCACAATAAAAATATTCACCATCAAAACGCCAAGCACAGCTGGCAGATGACCTTTGCGCAACATAAAAAAGCCCCCTCATCCATTTTTTGGACAGGAGGCGAAAATTCCACGCGCAAATAAACAGGCACACTTTTCCCAGAGAAAAAGTCAAATGCCCTATCATTACGAGCAAAAGCCAACACCTATCCTGTCCAAAAAAATTCGTCATTTTCATACGAGTTTTTCCTGGAAATCGGATTAGGAGATCATCGGCTTTCGGTCACCCTTTCATTTTTCGATAGGGCAAGCGTAACAAAGCCTGAAAAATAAGCAAATATTTTTTAGGCAAACACGATCGTCTTGTTGCCGTACACGATGACTTTGTCCTCCACGTGCCAGGAGATCGCCTGGGCCAAAACGTTTCGCTCGACGTGGCGGCCTGCCACTTTCAAATCTTCTTCCGTATAGCGATGGTTGACGCGAATCACGTCTTGTTCGATGATCGGGCCTTCATCCAGATCGTTCGTGACGTAGTGCGCCGTTGCCCCGATCAGCTTCACCCCGCGCATGAAGGCGCGCTTGTACGGATTCGCCCCGATAAAGGCGGGCAGGAAGGAATGGTGAATGTTGATAATCTGATTGGGAAAATGGGTAATAAAGCGCGGAGACAAAATCTGCATGTACCGGGCCAAAACGATGAAGTCGACATTGCCCTGCAACAGCTCAAGCGCCTTGCGCTCTGCCTCTTCCTTGCTCTGGGTCGCAAGCGATATGTGATGGAACGGAATGCCGTACGCTTCCACCGTCTCTTTCGCATCCGGATGATTGCTGATGACCATAGGAATATCGACGAGAATTTCCTGCGATTTGACTCGCCAGAGCAGCTCGACAAGGCAATGATCCATTTTGGAGACGAAAATCGCCATGCGCTTTCTTTGGCTTTCCTTGCTGAGCCGCCAGTCCATCGGGTAATCCTCGGCCATTTTGGCCAAGTCCTGCTCCAACTGTGAAAATGCCGTTGGCAGAGAGTCGAGGTCAAACAAAATGCGCATGAAAAACATCCCGTCGCGCGGGTCTGTCGTGTGTTGGTCGAACTGAACGATGTTCGCTTTGTAGCTGAGCAGCAGATTGGAAACGGCAGAGATGATGCCCAATCTCTCCGGGCAAGAAATCAAGAGGACGGCGCGGTTCTCATTTTTTGCAGGCTCGTGGTTCATATGTATGTTCCTCCCATTCTGGATGCTTTTCCCTCTTCATAGACATAGACTGTCCAAAACCGTTGGAAAACCTGCGATCAGCTTTCATGGCATGGACAAACAAACAAACAAACAAACAAGCAAGCTCCCGCCCTGTCAAAGCAACAGGCGCGGGAGTCGCGTTTATTTGGCAATCGTCGCTTGCGCCACCTGCTCATGCGCATGGTAGGAGCTGCGGACGAGCGGCCCTGATTCCACATGGGCAAAGCCCAGCTGCATTCCCAGTTCCTTAAATTCGCGAAACTCATCCGGCGTGTAGTATTTCAGGACGGGCAAATGCTTTTTCGTCGGCTGCAAATACTGCCCGAGCGTCATAATATCGCAGTTGACGGCGCGCAAGTCGTGCATCGTCTGCACGATTTCCTCGTCCGTTTCCCCTACGCCAAGCATGATGCTGGACTTTGTTTTCTGCCCGGGCCGAAGCTTTTTCGCATTTTGCAAAAGCGTCAAGGAACGCGGATATTTCGCTCTCGCCCGCACCCGATCCGACAGGCGCTCGACTGTCTCGATGTTGTGGTTCAATATGTCCGGCTTTTCGGCCAAGACCGTCGCCAGCGCCTCCTCCGATCCGCCGAAGTCGGGAATCAATACTTCGATGCCTGTCAGCGGATTGCGCTCGCGAATCGCCCGGATCGTCTCTGCGAAAATCGAAGCTCCGCCGTCGCGCAGATCATCGCGCGCAACCGAGGTGACGACCACATGCTTCAAGCCCATTTTCGCTGTCGCAATCGCTACCTTTTGCGGCTCTTCCTTGTCAAGCTCGGTTGGCAGGCCCGTTTTCACGGCGCAAAAGCGGCAGGCGCGCGTGCAGATGCTGCCCAAAATCATGAACGTTGCCGTGCGGTTGCTCCAGCATTCGTAGATGTTCGGGCATTTCGCTTCCTCGCATACGGTGTGCAGGTTGCCGCCGCGCATGATCGCTTTCAGCTCTTTCATCTGCTCATTCGTATGCAGCTTGATTTTCAGCCATTCCGGTTTTCGCTCAGACGAGGGCACCTTCATTGGCTTGGCTCCCCTCTGCTTTCCGCACAGCGTTTTCCTCTGCCGGCTTCCGATAGCGCAATACGGGCTTGCGCGCCGCCGTCACCTCATCCAGACGCGAGACAATCGTCGTGTGCGGAGCTTCCTGCACAATCGTCGGATTTTCCTCCACTTCTTTTGCGATCGCAATCATGGCGTCGATGAACTGATCCAGCGTCTCTTTCGACTCCGTCTCGGTCGGCTCGATCATCATGCACTCATCCACGATCAGCGGGAAGTAAATCGTCGGCGGGTGATAGCCGAAATCAAGCAGACGTTTGGCAATGTCCAGCGTGCGCACGCCCAATTTCTTTTGTTTGCGCCCGGACAGGACAAATTCATGCTTGCAAATGCGGTCGTAAGGAAGATCGTAGTACGGCGCCAGCTTGCGCATCATGTAGTTCGCATTCAACACGGCTTCCTGGGAGACGCGCAGCAACCCTTCCGGCCCGTTGGCGCGAATGTAGACGAACGAGCGCAGCAAAATCCCGAAGTTGCCGTAAAACGCTTTGACCCGTCCGATCGATTGCGGAATATCGTAGTCGAGGCGATACGTGTCGCCCTCCTTGACCACCTGCGGACGCGGCAAAAACGGCACCAGCTCTTTTTTGCAGCCGATTGGGCCAGCGCCAGGACCGCCGCCGCCATGCGGCCCGGTAAACGTCTTGTGCAAGTTCAGATGCACCACGTCAAAGCCCATGTCTCCCGGGCGAGCGATGCCCATGATCGCGTTCGCATTCGCTCCATCGTAGTACAGCAAGCCGCCCGCCGCGTGGACGATCTCGGCAATCTCCTGGATGCTTTCCTCAAACAAGCCGAGCGTGCTCGGATTCGTCAGCATCAGTGCAGCCGTGTCTGCTCCCACGACTTTGCGCAGCTCCTCCAGATTGACGTTGCCCTGTTCGTCAGAAGAAATCGTGACCGTCTCCAAACCAGCGACTGCCGCGCTCGCCGGATTCGTCCCGTGCGCCGTGTCAGGCACGATCACTTTCGTCCGTTTTTCCCCGCGGCTCTCGTGGTAAGCGCGAATCATCATCAGCGCCGCCCATTCGCCCTGTGCTCCCGCCGCAGGCTGCAAGCTGACCGCATCCATCCCGGTAATCTCCGAAAGCTCCGCCTGCAAGTCGTACAATACCCGCAAAGCGCCCTGCATCGTTTCCTCCGCCTGGTACGGATGAATTTTGGCAAAGCCGGGGTAGCGAACGACATCTTCATTGATTTTCGGATTGTACTTCATCGTGCATGAGCCGAGCGGATAAAAGCCGGAGTCGATCCCGTGGTTGCGGTTGGACAGCCCGGTGTAGTGACGCATCAAGTCCAGCTCGGAAACTTCCGGCAGCTCCGCAGGCTGCTTGCGCAAATACTGTGCGGGGAAAACTGCGTCCAGCTCCACCTCTGGCACATCGCTCTCAGGCAGGCTGTAAGCGACGCGACCCGGCTTGCTCATTTCGAAAATCAGCTCTTTTTCCTTGTTAGTTTGCACGGCCAATCTCCCCCAATCCTTGGACAAGTGCGTCGATCTCTTCTTTCGTGCGTGCTTCCGTCACAGCCAAAAGCATGTGGTTGGCCAGCTCAGGATAATCCCGCCCGAGGTCGTAGCCCCCGACGATCTTTTTCCTCAACAGCTCGCGGTTGACTTCGCCTACGCTTTTCGGCACCTTGAGCACAAATTCGTTGAAAACAGGGCTGTGGTAAACGAGCTGGCAATTGTCCAGCTTCGCCAGCTCGCGCAGCGCATACTGGGTCTTTTGCACGTTCAGCCGGGCCATTTCCTGCACGCCGCGTTTGCCGAGGGCGGTCATGGCGACAGAGGCAGCCAGAGCGTTCAGCGCCTGGTTCGAGCAAATATTGGACGTCGCCTTCTCCCGGCGAATGTGCTGCTCGCGCGCTTGCAGCGTAAGCACGAATCCGCGGCGTCCTTCCTGGTCAACGGTCTGGCCGACGATTCTTCCCGGGATTTTGCGCATGAGCTTTTCCTTGACGGCAAAATAACCGCAAGATGGCCCGCCAAGCTGCATCGGGATGCCAAAAGGCTGCGCTTCGCCGACGACGATATCGGCGTTGTACGCTCCCGGCGGCTGCAACACACCGAGGGCCAGCGGGTTGGCACTGACGACAAACAGCGACTTGTGCTGATGCGCGATTTTCTCAAGCGAAGCCAAATCTTCGACTGCCCCGAAAAAGTTCGGGTACTGCACCATGACCGCTGCCGTCTGTTCGTTTACCGCTTGCTCCAACGCTTCCAGGTCGGTCACGCCGCCCTTGCAGCCAATCTCGATCACTTCATAGCCTTGAGCCTTGGCATTGACCCCGAGAATTTCACGCGCTTCCGGATGTACCGCTTTCGACACGATGACATTTTTTCCGGCAACGCCGCCGACAGCCAGATTCGCCGCTTCCGCCAACGCCGTCGGCCCGTCGTACATCGACGAGTTCGCTACTTCCATCCCGGTCAGCTCGCAAATCATCGTCTGAAATTCAAAAATCGCCTGAAGCTCTCCCTGACTGATTTCCGGCTGGTACGGCGTGTAAGCCGTGTAAAACTCCGAACGGGAAATCACGTGGTTCACGGTGCTGGGAATGTAATGGTCGTAGATGCCCGCTCCGAGAAAATAGGCGTATTCGCTGCTGTCGACATTTTGTCTCGCCAGCTTGGTAAAATGCCGCACAGTTTCCGGCTCGGACAGCGCAATCGGGATTTGCAGACTGCCTTGAAAGCGGATCGCTTCCGGGATGTCCGCAAACAGTTCCTCTACGCTAGACAGACCGAGAAACGACAGCATCTCTTGCTTGTCTTCCGTTGTCATTGGCAAGTATCGATAGTTCACACTTATCCCTCCAAGACAAAATCTGCATATTGTTCCGCAGAAAGCAGCTCGGACAGTTCATCCGGATTGCTGATTTCCACGACGATCATCCAGCCGCCGCTGTACGCATCGCTGTTGATGACTTCCGGGCTGTCTTCCAGCTCGCTGTTCACTTCCACCACTTTGCCGCTCACTGGCGAAAACAGGTCCGATACCGCTTTGACCGACTCGACCGAGCCCATGCTTTGATTCGCGACAACTTCGGCACCCACTTGCGGCAGCTCTACAAATACGAGATCCCCGAGCTGGTTTTGCGCAAAATCGGTGATTCCCACGCGCACTCTCGTTTCGCTCAGCACCTCGACCCATTCGTGTTCCCTGCTGTACAACCAACCTTTGACGACTTTGCTCATGTCCTGATCTCCTTTGACTCGTTCGTATTCGGATTCATCCGTTTCCTGATTTTTTAGCGCTTGTAAAAAGGGGATTTGACCGTTACCGCCTCGACCCGCTTTCCGCGAATCTCCACAGCAAGCGGCGTGTCTACAGCCGCGTACTCTGCGCGGATCAGCGCCAGCCCCAAGTTTTTCTTCAATGTCGGGGATTGCGTGCCAGAGGTGATGTAGCCGATCGGCTCATCCTGCTCCCCTGCTTCTTGCGCAAACACAGGATAGCCTGTGCGCGGAATCCCTCTGCCGATCAGTTCGACGCCGACGAGCTTGCGCGGCACGCCTGCTGCTTTTTGCTTTTGCAGCGCCTCTTTGCCGATGAAGTCCTGTTCCTTTTGCAGCTTCACGGCAAAGCCGATCCCGGCTTCAAGCGGCGTGATGTCGGCCCCCAGCTCTTGCCCGTACAGAGGCAGTCTTGCTTCAAAACGCAGCGTGTCCCGCGCGCCCAGTCCGCACGGCAGCACGCCGTCTGCTTTGCCCTCCGCCAAAATTTTTTCCCAGAGAGAAGGCGCATCTGCCGCAGACACGTACAGCTCGAAGCCGTCTTCTCCGGTGTAGCCTGTGCGCGATACGAGCGCCTTGATGCCCGCGACATCCACGTCTTGCTGGAACCAGAAATAGCGGATTTGCGACAGGTCAGTTGCGGTCAACCGTTGCAGCACCTGCTCGGCAAGCGGGCCTTGAATCGCCAGTTGAGCCGTCGCGTCGCTCACATTTTCGACCGTGACCTCGCCTTTTGCATGCGAGACGATCCAGTCTACGTCTTTGTCGATGTTGGACGCGTTGATCACCAGCAAAAATTTTTGCTCGCCCTGCTTGTAGACAAGCAGATCGTCCACTGTGCCGCCATCCGGGTAGCACATCGCCGCGTACAGCGCCTGATTCGTTTGCAGCGTCGTCACGTCGTTCGTAATCAGCGACTGGACAAACGCGCTGGCGTCAGGGCCTTCAATCATGACTTCACCCATATGGGACACATCGAACAGTCCTGCCTTCGTCCGTACCGTGTGATGCTCTTCGATAATACTGCTGAACTGCACAGGCAACTCCCAGCCGCCAAAGTCGATTACCTTGGCGCCGTGCTGGGCGTAGAGCGGGTAGAGCGGCGTTCGTTTCAAAGCTTGAGCTTGCATCCAGCCTCATCCCTTCGTCTTCATTTCATGATTCTCTCTTTGACCGCCTCTCCGGTTGGCGTCACGGCAAGTCCGCCGAGAGCCGTCTCGCGGTAGGCGCGGGGCATTTTTTTCCCGATCTCGTACATCGCTCCGATCACTTCATCGCACGGAATCTGGCTTTCGATGCCAGCCAGCGCGATATCGGCTGCGGAAAAGGCGATGGAAGAACCGATCACGTTGCGCTTGATGCACGGCACTTCCACCAAGCCTGCAACCGGATCGCAGACAAGTCCGAGCAACGATTTCAAGGCGATGGCAGCCGCATGAACCGCCTGGCGCGGCGTCCCTTGCTTGATCTCGACGAGCGCGGCAGCAGCCATCGCTGTAGCAGATCCTACTTCTGCCTGGCAGCCTCCCGCAGCACCCGAAATAAACGCGCGGTTGGCGATCACATAGCCGATGGCGCTTGCCGTGAACAGCCCCATCACCAGATGCTCAAACGTATATTTTTGATTTTCGTGCAGCGAAAACAGGCAGCCGGGCAAGATTCCTGCCGAGCCCGCTGTTGGCGTCGCGACGATGATTCCCATGCGGGCGTTCATTTCCGAGGTGGCAAAAGCGAACTTCATCGCATCCCCGACAATCGGCCCTGTCAGCTGCTCCCCTTTTTCCAAATAGCGCTCCAGCTTGTAGGCATCGCCGCCCGAGATGCCGCTTGGGGCGAGGGATCGATCGGACACTCCCTGATCGATCGCCTCTTTCATCCGGACGAGCCGCAGCTTCATCGTTTCCACAATCTCCTGCTCCGACCGACCGCTTTTCGCGCTCTCGCGGGCCACCATCACTTCTGCTATGCTCCTGTTGGTCGATTCACAGAGAGCGAGCAGCTCTGTCATTGAAGTAAAGTCCATGCTATGCTCCCCCTACCGCAGCCTCGCAGCGTGTATTGTGCCAAAGCTTGTTGCGCAAGTCATCCAGATCGTACGGCGCGTTCAACGGAATATCGACAGCGAACTCGTTCACGTAAAACACTTTCGAGATGCCGCCGCCGAGCGAGACGCCGCCGATGACGGCGATATCGCGTGCTGTGCGGGCCTGGATCATGACGGTATTGGGATGATCGTAGTACGGGCAGTCGCCCCGCTTTTCGAATACGACCTGCAGCCCTTTCGCCGCTGCCAGCTCCAGCGCTACGCGTATCCGGCTGTCATCCGTGTCCATCCCGAGCAAGCCGCCCACCACTGCCTTGTCTGTCCCGTGTCCTTTGTACGTTTCCGAAAAAGAGTCGTAAAACACAATCGTCGCTGACTCGATTTCGCCGCCGAGAAAATCGCGGACGAATTTTCCGATCGTGACGACTCCCGCTGTATGCGAGCTGGAAGGGCCAACCATGATCGGCCCGATAATATCAAAGCAGCTGTTGTATACCATCGTCGCTCCTCCTGCTTACCTCACTGCGAGCTGTTGATACAGCGGATACGATTCGCACAGCCCGCGAATTTCGCTTTTCACCCTGGCGGTCGTCGCTTCGCTGCCCTTGTCTTTGAGCACAGCGGCAATCGCCCGGCCAATCGTCTCCATATCCGCTTCCTTCATGCCGCGGGTCGTAATCGCAGCCGTGCCGATTCGCACGCCGCTCGTCACAAACGGACTTGCCGTATCGTACGGAATCGTGTTTTTGTTCACCGTAATGCCTGCCGCCTCCAGCAGATGCTCCGCTTCTTTGCCTGTCAAATCCCACGGCCGCACATCGAGCAAGACCAGATGGTTATCCGTTCCCCCGGACACGAGCGTCGCCCCTTCGCTTTTCAGCGTCTCCGCCAATGCCGCGGCGTTTTTCACCACTTGCTGCGCGTAGGTGACGAAGCTCGGCTGCAACGCTTCTTTGAAGGACACTGCCTTGGCGGCGATCACATGCATGAGCGGCCCGCCCTGGATGCCCGGGAAAATGGCTTTGTTGATCCCTTTGAAAATTTCTTCGTCGTTCGTCAGGATGATGCCGCCGCGCGGGCCGCGCAATGTTTTGTGCGTCGTACTCGTCGTGACATCTGCGTGCGGAACGGGCGAAGGATGCAAGCCTGCGGCGACCAGTCCGGCGATGTGCGCCATGTCCACCATCAGCTTGGCTCCGACTTTGTCCGCGATTTCCTTGAACCGGGCGAAATCGATCTGGCGCGGATAAGCGCTCGCTCCGGCAATCAGCAGCTTCGGCCGCTCGCGCAATGCAACAGCCTCGACTTCTTCATAGTCGATCCGGTGCGTATCTTCGCGCACGCCGTAAGCGACGACATTGAACCATTTACCCGACAGGCTGACAGGGCTGCCGTGCGTCAAATGCCCGCCGTGGGACAAATTCATCCCCATGATCGTATCGCCGGGCGAAAGCAGGGAGAAAAAGACGGCCGTATTCGCCTGCGCCCCGGAGTGCGGCTGCACGTTCGCGTACGTTGCGCCAAACAAGTTGCTCACCCGTTCGATCGCCAAACGCTCGACGACATCGACATGCTCGCAGCCCCCGTAGTACCGTTTTCCCGGGTACCCCTCCGCGTATTTGTTGGTCAGTACGGACCCCATCGCCTGCATCACTTCTTCGCTGACGAAGTTCTCGGAAGCAATCAGCTCCAATGTTTGATGCTGCCGCTGCCGCTCGTCTTCCATCGCCGCAAAAATTTCTTGATCGCGCTCCTGCAAACTCACGATATCTCCCCCGTTTCAACTTTTGCTCGCTACCTTTCCCAAGCGTACGAACGCGAAAAAAGGACAATGGAAAGATAGACTCCTTTTTCGGAAAAAATCTACCTTTCCTCTGTCCTTTTTACCTGAGAGTTTGGCTTCGGTTCGCGAAGCTTTCCCCTTGGGTGGCTTGTGCAGCGCTCTCCAGAGGTGCGTCCAATCGTGGTACTCTTTACCTGAGAGATTAATCCCAAGGGTTTTTGGGACTTGCTCCTTCGGTGCCAGCCAGTGCGGCCAGTCTCTCCCACGATCATCATCCGCCGATATGCAGTTATTTGTTCAGTTGATGAATGCCGTGCCCGAGCGCTCCTTCTGCCGCTTCCATGATGATTTCTCCCAGGCTCGGATGGGCGTGGATCGTCTCGGCAATATCTGTCAGCGTATGCCCTTTTTCAATCGCCAGGGCAACCTCGCCGATCAGATTGGACGCTTCCGGCCCGATAATCTGCGCTCCCAGCAGCAGCCCCGTCTCCTTGTCGCCCACGAGCTTCACGAAGCCTTCCCCGACGTTCAGAGACAGTGCCCGCCCATTCGCGGCATAAGGGAACTTGCCAACTGCCACCTCGTGTCCGCGCTCTTTGGCTTCCGACTCGGTCAGTCCCACACTGGCAATCTCCGGATCGGAGAACACGACAGCGGGAATCTTTTTGTCGGTGAGCTTGCTGTCTTTGCCAGCGATGGCTTCCGCCGCGATTTTGCCTTCGTACGACGCTTTGTGGGCAAGAGCCGGGCCTTCCACCAGATCGCCGATCGCATACAGGTGCGGAATGCTCGTTTGGCACTGTTGGTCGATCTGGATGAAGCCGCGCTCTGTCAGCTTGACAGCGAGCTTTTCCAATCCCAGCCCCTCGATGTTCGGCCGTCTGCCAACCGTAACGAGCACATAGTCAGCGGTCGCCTGACGCTCTTCGCCTTTTGCCGCATAGGTGACGCTGACCTGTTCGGCTGTTTGTTCCGCCCCTTTGGCCAGCGCTTCGGTGTGCACTTCCACGCCGAGCTTTTTCAGCTTCCTCGCCACCAGACGCGACAGTTCTTTTTCAAAGCCAGGCAAAATCGAGTCCGAGCCTTCCAAAATCGTCACCTTCGTGCCCAGCTTGGCAAATGTCTGCCCCAGCTCGATCCCGATATACCCGCCGCCAATGACCAGCAAGCTTTTCGGCAATTCTTCAAGCGCCAGCAGTTCTGTCGAGGAAAGAATGCGGCCCGCGAATGGAAAGGCTTTCAATTCGATCGGACGCGAGCCTGTCGCGAGAATCGCTTGCTGGAATTGCACCTGCGTGCAGTCGTCGCCATTTTTCACCTCAACCAGCTGCTCGCCGACAAGCCGCGCTTCCCCGCTGATTCTTTTGATCTTGTTGCCTTTGAGCAGCGAGCTTACGCCTCCGGTCAATTTGTCGACCACGCTGCGCTTCCATGCCTGAACCTTGGCGAAATCGACGCTCACTTCTGCTGCCTGCAAGCCGATGCTCGCGGATTGCGTCATCGCCTCGTATTGATGCGCCGCCGAGATCAGCGCCTTGGAAGGAATGCAGCCGCGGTTCAAACATACGCCGCCGACCGTGTCTTTTTCCACAATCGCGACCTGCTTGCCGAGCTGAGCCGCCCGGATCGCGGCTACGTAGCCCCCCGGCCCCGCTCCGATCACGAGGACATCCACCTGCTCTACTGTTCCGTTCGTTGTCATTTGTTCTCTCCACCTGTTTTTCTTTTTCTGTGTAAGGCGTCTCCCGCAGTTTTGCCCTGCAAGAAGATGCGCCTGCTTACAGTCGGCCAACTGCTGCTCGTGCTGTTCTGCCTGTTTCCGTTGTCAACCGCGACGAACAGCGAGCCGATCCGCAAAAGCTTCTTCCGGGCTGGACAAGGCGAAGCCCAGGGAAGGGTCGTAGTCCAGGGTAAGCACATCCCCGAGATGCCGTTTGGTCAACCGATCCATGCAGACCGGAATCCCGTTTTCGTACACGAGCGTGTCGTTTTTGCGCAGCTCATCTACTCCGAGCTGGACAAAAAATCCGCAACCGCAGTCGCCGGAGATCACCACGTCAATCCTGAGCGCGGTATCCTGCGGAAAATTCAGTTTTTTCAGCTCTGCTTGAGCCGCTTCCTTGATCGTAAGCTCCATTTTCGTGATCGCCTCCTCCTTTCCCATCGCGCCACCTTTCACTCGTATCCGTTTCGTTTGGCCGAAATGCAAGCGTCTGCGCCCGCTTTTGTGCAACTCGACGCGACGTTTCATTCAGCAAAAAAGGACAGAGGAAAGATAGAGTGACGAATACTCTACCTTTCCTCTGTCCTTTTTACCTGAGAGTTTAACTTCGGCAATCAATCGGTTCCGAAGTATTCCCCTTGGGTGGCTTGTGCAGCGCTCTCCAGAGGTGCGTCCGATTGTAGTATCTGGTACCTGAGAGATTAATCCCAAGGGTTTTATGGGACTTGCTCCTTCGGTGCTAAACGCGTCGTTTAGTCTCTCCTACAATCATCATCCGCCGCTATTCACTTGTTGGCTAACATTGACATTAGTAAATCACACTCCTTCTGCCGATGTCAATTCTGAAAAAAATTATTATTCAGGTAACCTTATTCGATTTGCGGCGGGCCGCCATGACGACTGGCATCGCGAACAGGCCAAAAGCGGTAACGCCTGCTTTTGGCCTGTTGATCCACCCTATTTTTTACTGTTGCGAAATCGCAGCCTCATCCATGTACACGTATTCCCACAAATGTCCGTCCAGATCGATAAAGCTCCAGCTGTACATGAAGCCGTGGTCTACCGGGTCTTTAGCCGGCTTGGCCCCTGCTTCGTGCGCTTTGTTTACGATCTCGTCGACTTGCTCCCGGCTCTCGGCTGACAGCGCCACGATGACCTCGGTGCTCTGGGCCGTATCCGTCACGGGCTTGTTCGTGAACGATTGGAAAAACTCCTCCACCAAGAGCATCGCGTAAATATTTTCGCCAATCACCAGGCAAGCGGCATTTTGATCCGTAAATTGCGGGTTGAACTCATAGCCCAGCGCTGTAAAAAAATCAATCGACTTGTTCAAATCTTTCACGGGCAAATTGACAAAAATTTGTTTTGATTGCAGTGCCATTGCGTATCCCTCTTTTCGATAAGTGTTGTGATTGATTAAATCGTACCATCTCTTGGGATACGATGCTTCTTATGGATTGCTAATTACGCCAACTGATTCGCCCCTCCTAAGAAACCTCCGCCGCAAAAACACTCAACTCGCGCACAACAGCCTCATCGACTTCCACGCCAAGCCCCGGACGATCTGCGAGCAGCAAGCGATCCTGCTCGTAGCGAAGCTGTCCGAAGTCGCGGGAGAACATGAGCGGCCCCACCATTTCGTTGGAAAAGATCATCCCTTTTGCCAAAGACAGATGCGCCCCGGCGGCGGTGGCCACGGCTGATTCGACCATCGAGCCAACCTGACATCCCATCCCCGCCATCTCTGCCTGCGCGACCAGCTTGAGCGCCGGATACAGGCCGCCGCACTTCATCAGCTTGATGTTGATCAAATCGGCTGCCTGGCGGACGATGACTTCCCGCATTTCTTTGTCGCCGTGCAAGCCTTCGTCGACCATGACCGGAATGAACGTTTTTTGGCGAACCTCTGCCAAACCGATCAGATCGTCCGCCAAAACAGGCTGCTCAATCCAGTCGAGCTGGCAGTCCTCTACTTGCTTCAACACGCGCATCGTTGTCGCCACATTGCGCCAGCCCTGGTTCGCGTCCACGCGCAGCTGGACGTCCGGGCCAATTGCCTCGCGGACGGCGCGAATCCGTTTGACATCGACAGCCGGATCGCCGCCGACCTTGATCTTGATGCTCGAATATCCGTCTTGCAAAGCTTGCGCCGCCTGGCGAGCCATTTCTTCCGGCGGCAAAATGCTCACAACATAAGGCACCGTCAAAAAGTCGTGCGCTTTTCCGCCAAGCAAATTGTAGACAGGCTGTCCCGCGGCTTTGCCCATGAGATCGTAGCAGGCGATATCGATGGCCGCTTTTGCAGATGGCGCGCAATAGACAGCCTGCTCCATGATTCGGTGAACTTTTTCAATATCAAACGGGTTAGCCCCGAGGACGAGCGGCGCAATGTCTTTCACCAGCATCTCGTACGTGCTGGAAAATGTCTCGCCCGTCACGTGCGGGTCGGGCATGCCTTCGCCGTAACCGACAAGCCCCGTGTCCGTCGTCATTTTGACAATGATGCTCGGAAGCTTGTGAAACGCATCGTAGGCCACGATAAACGGCCGCACCAAAGGCAGCTCGGTCGCAAATACTTCAATCGCAACAATTTTCAACAGGAAACCCTCCATTGCTCACACATTTTTCTTAAAACGGTCCATAGTGCATCCAATTGGCGATGATGACCGCTACCAGCCCAATCCCGAACTGCATCAAAATCAATGGCAAAATCCACTTCGCCCAACGAATCCACGGGATGCCCGCAAGCGCCAGCCCTGCCATGAAGTAACCCGAGGTCGGGAAAATAATGTTGCCGATTCCGTCTGCCAGCGAGAAAGACAGCACCGCCGTTTGCCGCGTCACTCCGACCAGATCAGCCAATGGCGCCATGATCGGCATGGTCAGCGCCGCTTGTCCGCTGCCCGAAGGTACGACGAAGTGAATCAACGCTTGCAAAATGTACATGCCAGCCGCGCTGAGCACAGGCGGAATTTCGTGCAGCATGCCTGACGCATGGAACAACAGCGTATCGATGACGTGTCCGTCGCCAAGCACGACCAGTGTCGCTCGCGACAACCCGATGATGAGAGCGCCCGTGAGCATCCCCGCCGCCCCTTTCATGAACGACTCGATCAACTGATCGGCAGACATGCGGGAAATGAGCGTAATTACGATGGCCAAAATGACGAACAAGGCAGAAATTTCGGTAATGTACCATTGGAATTGCAGGACGCCGTAAATCAAGGCGACGAAGTTAAGCAGGAAGCAGATCAGCACCCATTTGTGCGTTTGGGACAAAGGTTGGTCAGTTGTCGGTGCAGTCTGCTCAAACGCTGCGACCCCTTCGCCGTAAAATCCGAGCGAGCGATCTTTTTTCACCTTCATCGCGTAGCGGTAAATGAAGCCAACCGATACGGCATACATGATCACGAACAAGATGATCCGGTAGCCAATGCCCGAGAAAATCGGCAGCTGGGCGATTCCTTGGGCAATCCCCACTGTAAACGGATTCATGATCGCCGTCGTAAAACCGATCGAGGCTCCTACCAGGACAATCGCGGTTCCCGTGATGACATCAAAGCCGAGCGAGACAGCAAGCGGCACCAAAATCGGGATGTAAGCCAGCGTCTCCTCCGCCATTCCGGTAAACGCCCCGGCAAAGGCGAAAAACAGCATCATGATCGGGATCAGCCACTTTTCCTTGTTCCCGAGCTTTTTGGACAGCGAGCGGATAAAAGCGTCGACAGCTCCTGTCGCAGTCAGCACGCCAAACGCTCCTCCGATGATCAAAACAAAGAAAATAATTTCTCCTGCGTCCACCATCCCCGTGTGGATCGCGCTAAACAGGGAAAAAACGGAGACGGGCGTCTGTTCAATCGCTTTGTACGACTGTGGATCGACGACGTTTCTGCCGTTCACTTCCACGCGGGCGTATTCTCCCGCCGGAACGACGTGGGTGAGAAACGTCGCGATGAGCAGCACGCCAAACAACAGCACGAAAACGTTGATTCCTCTCTTGCGTCTTGCTGCTTGTTCTTTGCTGTTTGGAAGCACTTCCAACTCCCCCTTTTTTATTATTCTGTTTTTTTATCGTAGTCGATTTGATTCGGCATGAAAAATGAGGTTGTTCAATGATAACCATAAATAAATCCATACTTCGCCACACAAAAAAACGACCCCCGGAATCGCTTCCGAAAGTCGTATACCACGGCTTCATTCAAGCCCGAAAAGTCGGCCACACATCAAGCACCACGTCGACAAAGCTGCTGACGGTGCTGTAATCGCGCTGGTCGCGCGGATAAATCAAGTAAGTCAAAAGCCTTTTCGGAAAGCGGTGCAGCACTTGCAGCGTTCCCTGCCTTACTTCTTTTTCAATCATGACGTCGCTGATCAAGGCAATCCCCGTCTGGGACATAACCGCCCGCTTGATCGCCTCTTCGCTGCCGCATTCGATCGTCCAGAGCGGTTTGCAGCCGATTTCTTCCAAACATTCGCGAATAACGCCTTCCATATCGTACGTAATGAACGGATGCTCCGCAAAAAGCTCCTCGGCGCTGCGCGACTTGACCAGGAGCGGACTCGCTACCAGCACCAAATCTTCCTGATCGATCAAAATTTCCTCAATCCCCGGCCGATTGCACTTCCCGGCGACAATCCCGATATCCGCCCGGTTCGACTCCACCAGCTTGATCGTCTCCTTGCTGTTGTAACAGAGCAGCTTCATCTGCACTTGCGGATGCACCTTCACGTAAATGCTGAGCAGTTGCGACAAGTAATAGCTGCAATAAAACTCGGGCGCCGCGATGGTCAAATTGCCGTACGGCTTTTCCAGCCGCCGCAAGTCTTGTTCCAGCTCATCCAAATTTTGAAACAGCTTGTCTGTATGCTTTTTCAACAGCTTGCCTGTCGGCGTCAAAAACGTCCTTTTTCCCACCCGGTTCAGCAAGGTATGGCCGATGTCTTGTTCCAGCGCCTGAATTTGCAGGCTGATCGTCGGTTGCGTATAGCGCAAAATTTCCGCAGCCTTGGTGAGATTCAAACATTCCGCAACGACGTGGAACGTCTTCAAGTGGCGCAGCTCCATCCCCATCACCCCAAAAGCTCAGTTAGACTTTCGTTTCGTTTTGTATTTGTTCATCGTAGAACATTTGCTGTGAACAGACAATACGAAAACCGCACCGAAAAGCGTGCCTCGCAGGAGGGCGAAAAGCCGCTTGGCGCTGAAGGATACTGCTTCGTCATGGGGCGATGGCTCTTGGTGACGGAAAAAGCTTACGGGAGAATGTCTGAAAATGTTCAGGAATGAAGCAGCCCTGGCTCATTCGGGTACCCTATAATTTACTGTGATGATCTCCCCTGCCATAGACAGACCATATATGTACGATCGGAGTGACGAGAGATGTACAAAAAGCTACTGGCCATCCCTGTGACGGCTGTTTTTCTGTTGCTTGCCGCATGCGGCGCGGGTTCCGGAGGGCAAACCGCAGACGGCTCGCCTGCCGCAAAGCCGACCAGGTCCATTCAATATTTGGGCACTGCCTATAAAATTCCGGCGCGAACCAAACAAATCGCCTTTGTCGATTCGCGAAGCAGCTTTGAAGACTCGCTTTTGCTCGGCATACCGCCGTTCGCCGCAACGGTAGAAAAATCCGGCGCGTTCCCGCAGGAATACGCCTCGATTACGCAAAATACGCAAAAGCTCCCGGCAGACATCGTCGAGCGGATTGATGACCTGAAAGCTCTCTACCCGGACACTATCCTGACCTCTGACAAGACGCCTGCGGAAAAGCGCGCCACGCTGGAAAAGGCAGCGTCCGTGATCCCTATTTCCTCGAACGGAGCGCACTGGGAAGACAACCTGCGGCTTTTGGCTGAAGTGCGCGGCAAAGACGCAAACGTGGATGCGATTGTGAGCAAGGTAAGAACCAACATCGAAAATACGCGGGAAAAGCTTGCCCCGCTGAAGGATAAAAAGGTGTTGGCTGTCTGGTTCCACGAGGGCGCTTTTGTCGTCTCCCCGAAAAACGAACGGTACAACTATTTGCTCTACACCGATCTCGGGCTGGCGACACCAGACGTTGTAGAACAGGCAAAAGAGCCTGTATCGCTGACGCTTGAACAACTGGCCCAGACAGACCCCGATTATTTGTTTGTCATGGTCGACAAAAGCAGCGACCCCGGCGCAGAAGCTGCCTTTGAACAGTTGCAGCAAAAAAGCGAATGGAGCAACCTGCATGTGGCCAAAGAGGGCCGCGTATACGTCAACGCCGTCAATCCGGGCTTGGCCGGGGGCACTGCCTACAGCAACCAGTCCTTCATGAACGCGATTTCCGCCCGCATGTTGAAATGATGTATAAGAGCACAAAATCGGACCATACTATACTTATCGAGCTCGGTGGTGTGTTTTCAAACAGGCTGTAGTCCCTAACGGAGGCGATGTGCCATGGATGATTTACACGATCACCTAGTGAGTAAGGAAAACCGCAACACTGCAATAAGCTTCTAACTTCACACTGGAGGTAGATGCGTCGCACGTGATGATCGGTAACACCTCAAAACTAGCGAGCTCGATATATGCCGTCTCCTTTTAGGAGGCGGTTTTATTTTGCCCATGAAAAAAACCTTCGCAGCAACTGCCAGCAAAGGTTTTTTTCACGGACATATTTATTCTCCCAGATCAACGTTATGGTACACCTGTTGCACATCGTCCAGGTCTTCCAGCGCATCGATCATTTTTTCAAACTGGGCTTGCGCCTCTTCGTCCAGCGTTACTTCGTTTTGAGCGAGCATGGTCAGCTCCGCTACGGTAAACTCGGTAATGCCCGCTTTTTTCAGCGCTTCCTGTACAGCGTGGAACTGCTCAGGCTCGGCGTAGACGATGACAGCTCCGTCTTCGTCCAAAATGTCGCGCACATCGACTTCGGCTTCCATCAACAGCTCAAGCACTTCCTCGGCGGTTTTGCCTTCGAGGCCGAACACCGCAGTCGGGTCGAACATGTAAGCGACAGATCCGGTCACGCCCATGTTTCCGCCGTTTTTGTTGAAAGCGGCGCGCACTTCAGACGCTGTGCGGTTTACGTTGTTGGTCAAGGCGTCCACGATCACCATCGAGCCGTTCGGGCCGAAGCCTTCATAACGCAGCTCGCTGTAGCTTTCTTCCGATCCGCCCTTGGCTTTCTCGATTGCGCGGTCAATAATCGCTTTCGGTACACTGTATGTTTTGGCACGCTCCAGGACGACCTTCAGAGCGCGGTTCGACTCTGGGTCCGGCTCGCCTTGCTTCGCCGCTACATAAATTTCCTTCCCGAACTTGGCATATACGCGACTGGTGCTCGCATCCTTCGACGCTTTTTTCTCTTTGATATTGTTCCACTTACGACCCATAAATTCCCACTCTCTTTCAACGTCACAGATTGATTGCTTGCAAGACTCCGTAGTCCATTTTCACACTCAACTATTATACCTCAATCTCGTGTTTTTTTACGAGAAAATCATTTCGAAAAGTTCATCCGCCTCTTGTTGCGGACAACTCCTCCATCGGCTAAAAAAGCACAGCCCCCCTGGATGGAGAGCTGCGCCGTGTACGACTTGCTTTCTATTTTTTCGTCAAGCCTTCGTAGATTGTCTTAATATTCCACTCCATCATTTTGATGTACGTATCGCCATCTTCGCCTGGCTTGCCGAGCGAGTCGGTAAACACTTTTCCGACGATCGGCACGCCGGTTTCCCGGGATACCATCTCCATGCTGCGCGGGTCAATGCTCGTTTCCACGAACAGAGCCGGAATTTTTTTCGCGCGGATCGTATCGACTACCTGGCTGACTTGCTCAGGCGTTCCCTGGTTTTCCGAGTTGATTTCCCAAATGTAGGCGGCGTCGAAATCGTATGCTTCGCTGAAATATTTAAACGCTCCTTCGCTCGTTACGAGAACGCGCTGTTCACGCGGAATTTGATTGTATTGCTTGACTGCCTCTTCGTGCAAAGCGCGCAGCTTTTCGATGTACGCTTTTGCATTTTGCTCGTACGTGTCCTTGTGCGCCGGGTCGACCTTGATCAGTGCGTCTCTGGCATTTTCCGCGTACTTGATGCCGTTGCGCACATCCAGCCACGCATGCGGATCTTCTTCGCTCTCTTTGCCTTTTGTCGTCAAATGCTTGGCGGCTACGCCTTCACTCATGCGGAACACGGGTGCATCTTGTCCAGACTTGCCTGCTGTGTGCATCAGCTTTTCAAACCACGAGTTTCCTGCTTCCAGATTCAAGCCGTTGTAGAACACGGCATCGGCATCCGTCGTTTTTTGCACGTCGGCTGGCAACGGATCGTATTCGTGCGGGTTCGAGCCGACCGGAGCCAAGCTGTGAATTTCCACGCGATCTCCGCCCACATTTTTCACAATGTCATACAGAATCGAATACGTTGTCACTACGTGCAGCTTTTCATTTCCAGTTTTTACCTCTTGATTGGAACTTTGCGGCGCACCGCACGCGGCGAGCAGGACGGATGAGATGAGAAAGACGAGAAACAGATTCCATTTTTTCATGACGAGTTCTCCTTTTATTTACTTCGAAAGCTTGGCTCTTTTTTGCCGCACTCGAATGGATTTCCATACAACTCCGTGCTTTTTCGAGAACAGGAAGGCCAGAAGGAACAAACCTGTCGCCACCATTACGATGGTTGCCCCCGAAGCCAGGTTGTAGGTAAAGCTGAAGTACAGGCCGATAATCGCTGAAATGACTCCGAAGCTCGCTGCCAGGAAAATCATCACCGACAGTCTGTCTGTCAGCAAATAAGCTGTCGCTGCGGGAGTAATCAGCATGGCGACCACCAGCACGATTCCCACGGTTTGCAGCGACGCTACGGTGACCATCGTCAGCAACGTCATCAGCAAATAGTGAATCAGATTGTTGCGCAGACCGTACGCCGCCGCAATCGTCGGATCGAAGGACGTCAGCAGCAGTTCCTTGAAAAACGCGTAGACGGTCACAATCACAATCACGCCGATCCCGACCGTCACCCACATGTCGGACGGTCGCACTGCCAGAACGTTCCCGAACAAAATGTGATACAGGTCCGTGCTGCTTTTCAGCATCGTAATCATGATGATTCCCAAGGCAAAAGCGGAAGTGAACAAAATTCCGATCGCCGTATCGTTTTTAATCCGGCTGTTTTGGCTGACATATCCGATCCCGATCGCTGTAAGCACCCCGGTGGCGACTGCGCCCAGGAAAAAGTTGATCCCGAAGGCATACGAGAGCGCCACCCCCGGCAAAACCGCGTGGGAGATGGCATCGCCCATCAACGACATCCCGCGCAAAATGATGAAGCTGCCAATGACCCCGCAAATGATTCCCACCACGACTGATGTAAACAATGCCTTTTGCAAAAAATCATATTGTCCGATCGCATGTAAAAATTCCATTACGCAGTTACCTCGGCCTTCTCCAGAAATTGCAGTTGATGCGCGTAAGCTTTGGACATGACTTCCCGGTTCAGCACCTCATCGACTGCTCCAAACTTGATCAATTCCTTGTTCAAAAGCAGCAGCTGATCGAAATACGCATTCGCTTTGCTCAAGTCGTGGTGGACGACTACGATCGTTTTGTCCTGAAGCTGAAGCTCCTTCAAAATATGGATGATCGTCTCCTCGCTGGCGACGTCGATTCCGACAAACGGCTCGTCCAGAAGGAGCAATTCCGGTTTTTGCGCCAGTGCCCGGGCCAAAAATACGCGCTGCTGCTGCCCGCCTGACAACTCGCCGATCTGCCGCTTGGCGAAGTCCTCCAGTCCCACTTTTCGCAGGCACTCCATCGCCCACAACTTTTCCTTTTTTTTCGGAAATTTGAATAATCCGACGCTTGGATATGTTCCGATGAGAACCGTATCCATCACCGTGATCGGAAACGTCCAGTCGATTTGGCTTCGCTGCGGCACATAAGCGATTTTCTTGCGCACCTCGCTTACTTCTTTGCCGTAAAACAGGACGTCTCCCTTGTCTTTTCCGATCAACCCCAACATGGCTTTGATCATGGTCGATTTGCCTGCGCCGTTCGGGCCGATGATGCCCACCATGCTGCCCTGCTCAACCGCAAACGATACACCCTGCACGACCTCAACTCCAAAATAGGAAACGTGAAGCTCTCTGACTGACACAGCACTATTCATGAGATTCCCTCCAAAAATAATCAGTCGTTTTATTCTCGCTGTTGCGCTACATCATCCGCTCTGGTTGTCCCGACTCACTTATATATGCTTATACACAAAATTGTAGTTATTAACCAATAATATTCGCCATGGCAAAATAATATGCTTGTGTATAAAAATGTTTCCCTGATGCAAAATTTACTGGAAATCGTTCTCACTGTCAACCCTTAATTTCATTTTCTAGGGAATAAAGAAAAAGCACAGCCCGCATATCACGCGCTGTGCTCTTTGTTTATTCACTTTGCCATCTGTTGGTTACACCAGTTGCAGCGAAATGTATTTGACCTCCAAATATTCTTCGATTCCTTGGTGACTGCCTTCCCGGCCGAGACCGCTTTCCTTCATGCCGCCAAACGGTGCTTGCGCGACAGATGGCCCCCCGTCGTTTACCCCGACAATGCCGTATTCCAGATTTTCCGAGAACATGAATGCCCGCGTCAACGACTGGGTGAAAACGTAAGCCGCCAGTCCGTACGGTGTCGCATTCGCGCGTCTGATGACGTCCGCGTCGTCGGAGTACGTGCTGACAGGAGCAATCGGCCCGAACGTCTCCTCTTGCATGCAGAGCATTTCGTCTGTGACCTCCGAGAGCACAACAGGCTTCAAGAAATAGCCGACCGCACCTTCCAGCTCCGGATTGCCATGCAGCACAGCCCCTTTGGAGATAGCGTCGTCTACCTGCTGCCGGACTTTTTTGACCGCTCTGTCATCGATCAGCGGGCCGATCTCGACATGGTCCTCTGTCCCGACACCTACGCGCAGCGCAGCGACCGCTTCTGTCAGCCTTTGCAAAAATGGTTCTTTCACAGCCTCGTGCACGTAAATCCGGTTGGCGCAAATGCACGTTTGCCCGGCGTTGCGGAATTTGGACTGGATCAAGCCTTTGACAGCCGCTTCGAGATTCGCATCTTCTGCCACGATGAACGGCGCCAAACCGCCCAGCTCCAGAGACAGCTTTTTCACGGTGTCCGCCGCTTTTTTCATCAAGAGCTTGCCCACAGGCGTCGATCCGGTAAACGTCAGCTTTTTCACGCGAGAATCTTCCATCCAGACGTCGACCACTTCTCCCGCCCGCGAAGTAGTGACGATGTTGATCACACCTGCGGGGATGCCAGCCTCCTCGGCGCATTCCGCCAGCAACAGCGCCGTCAACGGCGTCTGTTCCGCTGGCTTGGCTACGGCCGTGCAGCCTGCGGCAAGCGCCGGAGCGAGCTTGCGTGCGATCATTGCCGCCGGAAAGTTCCACGGAGTAACCGCAGCCACGACACCGACAGGCTGCTTCTGGACGATGATCCGTTTGGAGACGGCAGACGACGGGATCGTCTCCCCGTAAATCCGCTTCGCTTCTTCCGCGTACCATTTGATGTAGCTGTTGGCATACTGCACCTCGCCCCGCGCTTCTGCAAGCGGCTTGCCCTGCTCCATCGTCATCACGTAGGCGATTTCATCGAGTCTGGCTTCAATGGCCTGATGCCAGCGCTCCAGAAGAGTGGCCCGCTCGTAAGCCGTCGTTTTCGACCAGCTTGCAAAAGCGGCTTGCGCGGCATCGACTGCCTGCTTCGCTTCTTCCGCACCTGCGTCCGGCACACTGCCAATCGTCGCGAGCGTCGCCGGATTTTGCACGATCATGCGCTTGTCCAATGTCAGCCATGTTCCATTCACGTAAATCCCTTTGTTCCACTCTTGTTGTTTCACGCCGCTTTTTCCTCCTGTTCATTGGCTGTAAACAATTTCTCTTTTTCTCCGCGCAACCAATCTTTTCCATATAATAAAACGCACAGCAAAATTCCCGCGCCAAAAGCCATCGCTGCGCCTTTGATCACCAGAATGGCTCCGACGACTCCGGCGATCCCCAAATCGCGCTGGCTGCGCGCCTGCATCACGCCAATTCGCACGCTGACGTAGCCTTGCACGAGCAAGGTCAATGCCACTGCAACACCGAGAATCGGCTGAACGAGGCTGACGATCGGCAACAGCAGCAGACCTGTATTCGTTCCCCAGCGGAAAGAGCCTGCGCCCCCGAAAAAGGAGTTCATCGCCTGCTTGCCTTTTTTGAACCGCTCCACGACCACGACCTGCATCGCTGCCCACATCGGGCCGCACATCGTAATATCTGGTCCGATCAGGCTCATCAGCATGTTGCGTCCGCCAAAAATCATGTGCGCCCGGTCAGGATTGTAGTCGACTTTTTCATCGAGACGCACCTGGTCAGATTCGGATAACAGCGCTTTCGTTTTCAGCACATCGCCAAAGACGACAAGGTAAGTCGCGAACACCGCAGGAAGCGCCGTGATGAAAAAGGACAGCGCCGGCAGCCCCAAGCCGAAAACCGTATACTGCGACCAGAGCGTGGCGAAGTCCGGTTGGCTGAATCCCCACTGAATGTCCGGCCACTTCGCTTCCCCGAAGATCGGCGCTACGAATACCGCCAACAAAATCGCAGGCAAAATCCCCAAATTGCCGAGCAGCGCCCACAGCTTGCCTTTTTGCTTCAATCCTTCAAAATGCTTGGAAAATACGAGATAAAAGCAGAAACCGATACAAATCGCAATCGTGTACGGGAACAGGTCGAACTTCCCGCCTTTTTCAAAAATCGAGGTGATCGCGCCAATCCCCGCGCCGAGGATAATGCCTGATTTGATCGCGTTCGGCACGAAGTTGACTACCCGTTTGGCAAGCCCGGTGACGCCCAAAATAATCGATAGCAGCCCAAGCGTCAACTGGAAGGCAATCAGGGCGTACACCCGATCCGGCCCTTCGGGAAATTGCCCGACAAACAGCACGATCAACGGAATCGCAGGGGTAATCCAGCCCGGAATGACCGGATCGCCCAGCAAGTGGTGCAGCAAATACAAGAAGCCATTTAAAATGACGACAGCCAAGCCGACCTCAAACGGCATGCCAAGGTGATCGGCAAGCAACGTGATGGCGCCGAGATCGACGGCGCACATCAGCAATCCTTGCAAGTAATCAGGCCATTCAAAACGATAATGCACGAACGGCAGGCGAATTTTGAACGGGCCAGCCGGAATATACGGAGTCTCTGCACCATCTTTGCGTTGCTTCCACTTCATGTGATATCCCCCTCTTAGTAAGCTGCGCGATATATATCTTCTATGTCTTTTTTCCGCAAGGTGCGGGGATTGTTTTTCAAAAGCCGGGTCTGCTTCATCGCTTCTTCCGCCATCTCGGCAAGCGCTGTCTCAGGGATGTTGAACTCGCGCAACGACTGGGGAATTTCCACGTAACGGCACAGACGCGTCATCGCTTCGATCGCTTTTTCCGCCGCTTCATCCAGGCTCAGGCCAGTTGTATTTTCTCCGAGCGCCTGGGCGATGTCTCCCAGCTTTTCCAGGCAGGCGATCTTGTTCGTGCGCATCACGTAAGGCAAAAGCAGCGAGTTGCTGACGCCGTGCGCCATGTGGAAGCGTCCGCCGAGCGGGTAAGCCAGGGCATGTACAGCTCCTACCCCTGCATTTCCGAAGGCAAGACCCGCCATCAACGCGGCTGTAATCATGGCTTCGCGCGATTCGATGTTGTCCGGGGCCGCGTACGCTTTTGGCAGGTGAACAGCGATCAGCTTCATCGCGCCAATCGCCAGCGCGTCCGTGACTGGGGAGGCAAACTTGGAAATATAGGCTTCCACTGCATGCACCAACGCATCCACGCCGCTCGCAGCGGTAACACTCGGCGGGCACGTCAGCGTCATCATCGGCGAGACGATAGCGACATCCGGCAGCAAGTAAGGGCTTACAATTCCTTTTTTTACTTGCTCCTTCGTATCGGACAAAATCGAGATATTGGTCACTTCCGAGCCTGTTCCCGCCGTGGTCGGAATCGCGATCAGCGGCAAGCCCGGCTGCTTGACCAGATTCGTGCCAAAATACTGTTCGATGCTGCCCTCATTAGTCGCCATGACCGCAGCCGCTTTCGCAATGTCGATCGCGCTTCCTCCGCCGACCGCAATCAGCCCGTCGTAGCTTCCTGCGCGAATCATGCTGACACACAGGTCGACGATTTCGATTTCCGGCTCCGGATTGACGTCCGGGAAGATGCCTGCCTTCATCGGCAAAAGCTCCTCGACTTGCGCTACCACCCCGGCCTGAATCAAAATATGGTCGGTGACGATCAGCGGACGCTGCACCCCCAGCCGGGCGACTTCCTCTGCAAGCAATGCCAGCGAATCGCGGCCTGTGACCAGCTTGTTCGCAGCAGCAAATGTAGAAATGTTCATGTTGTCACTCTCTCCCTTCTCTGTGCTGCCACTTAAAAGCAACTCCCGTGCCAAAGCCTTAAAATTCGCTGCACTCAACCTCGTTTGCTTCCGGCGAAATGGTAGATTTCCGCTCGCGAAACCACCTTTTCTCACATGTTCGTCACATTTTTCACTCTCGCTTTGCCCGGAACCAAAAGCAACCGTTTTCATCCGATCACCGATCATGTTTCAAATCAAAATACATCATATTGATTTGTTTTCGAATCAAATTGTTGTTGATTCTTGCCATCTCCCTTGTTTGTTGGACTTCAATCGGTCAAAAATGTTTTATGCTTAAAATAGTCTGTTAATTGGCAATTTTCGTTTGACAAGCTATTTGGAATAATTTACTATCAAAAGAACGCATGCGAATATCTATCGCGGATGAATATTGCGGGAGAGACTAAACTTACCGTTTAGCACCGAAGGAGCAAATCCTGACCCCCAGGACAAATCTCTCAGGTAAAAGGACCGCAATGGGACGCATCTCTGGAGAGAGCCATTGGCCACCAAAGGAGTTAAACACTCTCAGGTAAAAGGACAGAGGAAAATAGGAACCAGCCTATTTTTCCCGTTCCTTTTTTTATTGGCGAAAAATAGGATTGCTGCTAGAAATCGCTGCGCTTTCAGGGGAACAGCCACATCCCCACTCGGGCAAACAAGGAGGGAGCAACCGGAAGCAAACAGCAAAAAATAAGGACTCACTGAAAAATGTAAGCGTTTTTTCCGTTGGAAGTAACTTAATGATGTATTTATTCTGTACAGCTATGTTACTATGAGAATTATAAAGAACCATAAACTTTTGTGAAGAAAAAGTCGTCGAGCAAGTAGTTGTCTTTCCAAGTAACTGTGCAGAATCAGACAGAGAGAAAGAGGGGGATCACATGGAACAACAAAAATTGGCGAGAGGTCTGAAAAACAGACACGTTCAACTCATCGCAATCGGTGGAGCCATTGGTACCGGACTATTTCTGGGTGCGGGAAAATCCATTCACCTCGCCGGGCCATCCATTTTGTTTGCGTACCTGATTACTGGGATTATTTGCTTTTTGATCATGCGCTCGCTCGGTGAACTTCTCCTGAGCAACCTGAACTACCATTCCTTCGTCGACTTCGTAAAAGACTACCTCGGAAACATGGCTGCGTTCGTCACAGGCTGGACGTATTGGTTTTGCTGGATTTCGATTGCCATGGCCGATTTGACGGCTGTCGGCTTGTACACACAGTATTGGTTTCCGGGAGTGCCGCAATGGATGCCGGGGTTGATTGCCCTCGTAATTTTACTTTTCATGAACCTGGCAACCGTGAAGCTGTTCGGAGAAATGGAGTTTTGGTTCGCGCTGGTAAAAGTCATCGCGATTCTCGCCTTGATCGTCGTCGGTATCGTCATGATCGTCAAAGGCTTCTCTACCAACTCCGGCGCTTCCAGCTTCACGAACTTGTGGAGCCATGGCGGGATGTTCCCGAACGGAATCAACGGCTTCTTACTTTCGTTCCAGATGGTCGTCTTCGCGTTCGTCGGCATTGAACTGGTCGGGCTGACTGCCGGAGAGACAGAAAATCCTGAGCGCGTCATTCCAAAAGCGATCAACAACATTCCGATCCGCGTCTTGCTGTTCTACGTCGGTGCGCTGATCGTGATTATGAGCATCTACCCATGGAGTGCGATCGTTCCGACAGAAAGCCCGTTCGTGCAAGTGTTTGCCGCAATCGGAATTGCTGCCGCTGCGGGAATCGTCAACTTTGTCGTACTGACCTCCGCCGCTTCGGCATGTAACAGCGCCGTCTTCAGTACAAGCCGGATGGTCTACTCTTTGGGCAGAGAACAAAACGCGCCTGCGGCCATGACCAAGCTCACGACTCGCCAAGTTCCTGCCAATGCCCTGTTCTTCTCTACCGTCGTCATTCTCATCGCCGTTGTATTGAACTACATCATGCCAGAAGGCGTCTTCACGCTGATCACGAGTGTCTCGACGGTTTGCTTCCTGTTCATCTGGGGCATTACGGTCATTTGCCACCTGAAATACCGCAAGACAAGACCAGAGCTGGCAGCGCAAAACAAATTCAAAATGCCGCTCTATCCGTTTGCCAATTACTTGATTCTCGCTTTTCTCGCGTTCATTCTCGTCGTGCTCGCACTTGCTGAAGACACGCGCGTTGCCTTGTTCATCACACCTGTCTGGTTCATCATGCTCGTGGTGATTTACAAGCTGCGCAAAGCGAAAGTCGATCAGGTCAAAATTGCCGAAAACTCGTAAGCGGTAAGCGACACAACCAAAAACCACATTCATGAACGAATGTGGCTGCATGAGTAAAACAAACATCCCGCGATGGCGTCAGGCGCTCGCGGGATGTTTTCCTATTCGTTCAACTCCGGTTCGCTGCCGATGTGCAGCTGCCACTTTTTCATCTTCTGGACGAGCGCACTTTGGCTGATCCCAAGCGCTTCTGCTGCCAATCTGGTCGTCCGGTGCGTCTGGATCGCTTGGCTGATCATGCTGCGCTCCAGTCGTGCCACCGCATCGCGCAACGACGTCGGCTCCGTTTGCGGAAACACCTGTTGCAAAAAGCCGGGCAAATCTCCCACGTCAATCGTGTTGTGAAAAGTCGTGACAACCAGCCGCTCGACCAGGTTCGCCAGCTCCCGGATGTTCCCCGGCCAACTGTAGTTGGTCAGCCACTCGTAACACTCCAGCGTCATCGTTTTTTGCTCGTTGTACTTTTCGTTGAATTTTTCCAGATAGGACTCAAGCAGCGGGACAATCTCTTCCCGGCGCTGCCGCAGCGGTGGAACCTCGAAAGTGACGATGTTCAGCCGATAGTACAAATCCTCGCGGAACAACCCTTCCCGCACCAGCGTAGCCAAATCCCGATGAGTCGCCGTGATGATCCGCACATCTACATGTCGCACTTGCGTGGAGCCGACGCGCATGAATTTGCTTTCCTCCACGACCTTCAACAGCTTGACTTGCAGCTCCAGCGGCAAATCGCCAATCTCGTCGAGAAAAAGCGTACCGCGATGGGCGCTTTCCAAAATGCCGACCTTGCCTTGCTTGAGCGCTCCCGTAAACGCACCCGGCTCGTAGCCAAACAGCTCAGCCTCCACCAGATGGCCCGGGATTGCCGCGCAGTTCAACTCCATAAAAATTTCGTTGGCTCGACTGCTCCTGGCGTGGATGTATTTCGCAATCATGCTTTTCCCTACACCCGTCTCGCCCTGCAACAAAATTTTTGCATCTGTCTTGGCGACCTTGTCAGCCAGGCGGAAAAGCGAGCGCGTCGCTGGCCCGAGCACAACATCTTCCAGCCCCATCTGATCGGCAGGGGGCACATCGCTTTGCAGCAGCTTTTGACTATCCAGCTCGTGCTTCAAGCGGATCAGCTCGGTGATGTCCCGGACACTGCTGATGATGTATAAAATCTCGCCTGCGGACGACAGCACAGGCGTCGCGGAAACGATGATTTTGCGGCTGTTGCGTATCGTCTGGATCAGCGTCACGGGCCTTCGCGTGCGGATCGTCTCCAGCGAAGCGGACACGGAGATCATGCCTTGCTTGATCAAATCGCCCATATGCTTGCCGATGACCTCTTCTTCGCGAATCCCGGTAATGCGCTGGTACGCCTGGTTGATGAACAAAGTAATGCCCGCTCCGTCTGTAATGTACACGCCGTCATACAGCGCATTGAACACGATTTGGCAGATCGGACTCTCGAAAAAAGCGTGAAGCTGCGCCTGCGAGCTTGCCTGCCGCTTTCGATCCGGCAAGCTCACTTCCGGCACCACGTATTCGACAATCGGCCGCGTCAATTCCCCGCGATGAATCGCATGGGCGATCGCTTCTACCGTCAAATAGCCGATAAATTCGTCTTCTTCACTGTATACTTCCTGCACTTCGTTCCGGTCTGGCGTAAAATGGGCGACGGCTTCCTCGACCGTCATCGTTGGACGCAATGGATGCATGTGCGATTCTCTCCATGATGTCATGACCTGATCTCGCTCTCTTCAAATGGTTCCAATATTCCTTCGATCTTTATTCCTTGCTTGCGTTTGAGAAAAGCCATAAAAGGAAAATAAGAAATAAGACTGATAACCGCGGCGCCAAAAGTATAGACGATGACAGTGCCTGCCGCATTCGCCAGGCCGGCAAGCAAGCTGTCCCACATGCCGCTTGCTCCTGAATGTCCCTCTGTGGCACGCATCAAAAACAGAAAAAGCAGTTGAACAAGTCCGATCAAGAGACCCAGTGAAAAACCGGCTCCCACACATAGTTTGAGGTAGGAAGATATTTTCAAGTATTTCACTTTCCATACGGTGTACATGACTGTCACCCCTTCCTCTCTATTTTACTAGATGAATCGGGAGCAAGCCGCGCTTTTTCCGGAAGATTTTGAGATTTGTGTTGTAAAATGAAAACAACGTACATCACAGATTGCGAGGTCGTTCATGAAAACTTTTCACGTCAGCCATGCCCGAAAACTGACCATTCTCATCCTCCTGATCATCGTGGTCGCCTTCTCCCTGTCCGGCTACATTATGCGCTCCCAAACCAACCGGATCATGAAAGTCGAGATTGAGAACAAGCTGACCCTGCAAAGCCAGGCTCTGGCCGAACGGATGGACGCTTTCTTTGCGCAAAAAGCGTTGCTGATCAGGCAAATGAGCACCAACCAGGCAATCTTGCGCTACCTGCAAACCGTGCAGACGCGAGAGCATGCCTTCACCAGCCCGCATTACTTGGACGTAGCGACCGCATTGGACGGCATCCAGCGGCTGGACCACAACCTGGGCCTTGTATGGGTTTCCAGCAATGCGGGCAACTTCACGATCGGCAACACCGACACGCTCTCAGGAAAAGACTGGTCGCTCACCAAACGCCCCTGGTATCCAGACGCCGTCCGTTCCAATGACGTCGTTTTTTCCGAGCCGTACGCCGATTATCTCACGAAAAAAATGGTGACCAGCGGCACCATGAAGATTGAGGAAAACGAAAGGCTGCTGGGCTTCGTCGCCATCGATATTTTGCTCGACGACATTCCGCAAATGCTCGGCACGTACCCGATCGGGGAATCGGGCTACGCCATCCTGGTTTCCAAAGACGGAACGATCATGTACCATCCGAATCCGGAGCTTGTCAGCCGGCACAAGCTGACGGAACAACCAGGCGATCTGGCCAAAATCGGACAAAGCATGGTCGCTGGACAAAAAGGGTTGCAACTCGTCTCCATCGACGGCAACAACTATTACATCGGCTACTCCCCTGTCTCTTCCACGGGCTGGTCTGTCGCAGCCGTACTGCCTGCCAGCGAAGCGCTCGGACAATTGAACTCTGTACAAGACTTGTCCAGCCTGATTACCAAAGTTTCCATTTTCGTTCTGGTCAGTCTGCTCTCGCTTTTGCTGCACTTCATGTTAAAGGAACAGCGGCGGATTCAGGCCGAACTGCGGGCAGCCAAAGAAGAAGCGGAGGAAGCGAGCAAGGCGAAAACCGACTTTTTGGCGCGGATGAGTCACGAAATCCGCACCCCGCTCAACGGGATCATCGGACTGTCCCAACTGATGCAGAAAACGGTGATGACGGTGATGCAAAAAGATTACTTGGACAAGGTGCTGTCTTCCTCCCAAGTATTGCTCCGCCTCATTAACGAGATTCTCGACTTTTCCAAGATCGAGGCTGGCAAGCTGGAGCTGGAAAAGGCAAGCTTTGACCTCGACGATTTTGTCCGGCGGCTCTCGCACATGCTGAGCATTTACCTCGGGACGAAGCAAATCGAAATCATTCTCGATCTGCCGCCGAAAATGTTGCCCAAACTGATCGGGGACCAGCATCGGCTCGAGCAAGTGTTGCTCAATCTGTGCCACAACGCCATCAAGTTTACCGAGCAAGGATACGTCTCTGTGCGAATCACGCTGGAAAAAGAAGAAGGACGACTGCTGTACTTGCATTTTGCCGTAGAGGATACAGGCATCGGCATGTCGGAAGATCAGCTCGACAAGCTGTTTGAACCGTTCACACAGGCAGATGGCACGACGAGCAGAAAATACGGCGGCACAGGACTTGGTCTGGTCATCTCGCGCAGTCTCGTCGAGATGATGGGCGCCACTCTCGAAGTGACTAGCGCAATCGGCAAAGGAAGCTGCTTCTCCTTCACCCTCCCGTTTGAACACGCGCCTTGGCGGGAAAGCGAAAGCCCTGGCTCCATGCTGCCACCGGGCTACGAAGGCCAGCGTGTCCTGATTGTGGAAAATCACGACAAAATGCGAAGCAGCATGGCTGACATGTTGTTTGGCTTAAACTTTTCGCCTATTTGCGTCGCCACCTGGCGAGAGGCTTTCGAGCTGTTGGAACACGCTGAAGCGCACAACCCGTTTCGCTTTGTGTTCGTCGACATGGAAGCGGAAGACATGTACGGCGTAGAATCGTTGCAGCGGCTGCACGCGCTCGCCGAGCTATGCGACGCAGCGACAATTGCCATGACGACGGAGTACGGCCGCGACGAGCTGGCCTCCCTGGAGGAATCCGCCCAGCCTGACGCTGTTCTGATCAAGCCGATTAACCGGATGGATGTAGCGCGCGCGATACTGGGGGCACAGGAGCACAAGGAAACACATGTGACCGA
The DNA here is from genome assembly GCF_013284375.2 of Brevibacillus sp. HD3.3A. Lineage (NCBI taxonomy): Bacteria > Bacillati > Bacillota > Bacilli > Caryophanales > Paenibacillaceae > Brevibacillus > Brevibacillus sp. HD3.3A. Next base: position 1,499,414 of record NZ_CP085874.1, on the reverse strand, counting down.
GACTTTGCAGAAGCCGCAGTCCGCTCCTTACGAAAACGTCCTCTTCCCCGGATATCGCGGCAAAATTTTGCTGGCAGAGGACAACGAGATCAATCAGCTGGTAGCGGTCGAGTTCCTCCGGCGCGAAGGTTACGCTGTGACCGTTGCCAAAAACGGGCAAGAAGTGCTGGAGCTTTTGGAGACGAGAAAATGGGACCTGATTCTCATGGATGTCCACATGCCGGAGATAGACGGTTGTGAAGCGACGATCCGCATCCGCCAGCACAAACAGTACGCCAGCCTGCCCATTATTGCGATGACGGCGAGCGTCATTAAAGCCGAACACGACAATTGCTACCGTTCGGGGATGAACGGCGTCATTACCAAGCCGATTCATTTGGGCGAGATGAAGGAAACATTGAAGCGAGCAATTCCCGTACCTTGTCTGGATGTTTCGCTCGCACTGGAGCGACTGGATGGAAAAATCCCGATATACACGCAAATTCTCCGTTCATTCACTAAAGAATATTCGGATTTTACATCAAACCTCCAAACGGCGTTTCTCGCAGGAAACTTCCAGGAAGCAAGAAGAATGATTCACACTCTCAGTGGTGTTGCGGGAAATTTGTCTGCACAAAGATTGCTTCTTTTATCAAGAAAAATGGAGGCGCAGCTTTCTGCTTCTGTAAATCCGAACGATTATCAAGAATTTATGAGCGAGCTGGAATGGCAGTTGAACGAAGTGTTAGCGTTAGCAAACGAATGGCAAGAAACTCTGGCAATCTCCTAACATTTTTTTAGCATTTTTCATGAAATTAGGTCCATTCTCCTCGCTTTTTTGCTAAAATATGAGAAAAGTATTAGGAAAAAACGAAAAATTGCTAGCTCTTTCCCATTTTTACGAATAACTTTCTCCCAGAAAGAGTGAGGAATCTGATGTACAACCTATTGATTATCGAAGACGATCAGATTATGGGCGAAATGCTGGCCATGTATTTAACCGAAGAAGGCTATTCTGTAAAAATAGCGGATCATGGACAGAAAGGCTTGGACATGGCGCAATCATTTGCTCCGGATGTCATCCTCGTGGACATGATTCTGCCGGATATGAGCGGTACCAGGATATGCAGCGAGCTGCGCACCTTTTCCGTTGCTCCCATCCTGATTGTCTCGATGAAGACAGACGTATCCGATCGCGTAGAGGCTTTGCAAGCTGGAGCGGACGATTATATTTGCAAGCCTTTTTCCTTGCGAGAGATTTCCGCAAAAATCGGAGCCATGATCAGACGAACCCACCAATACCAACAGCCTGCTGCCCCAGAAAGCGGGGAACAGGCTGACACAGCAGTCGCGAGTTCCGAGAATACTTTCCTGCTCGATTTGGAGCGCAGGGCGATCTTTGTCAATCAGTTTCACGTCGAAACGACTTTTTCCGAATTTGAGATTATGCGTCTGTTCATTACAAATGAGGGAAAAGTATTCAGTCGGGAGGAATTGCTCTACGAACTGCGCGGTTTCGATTCTTTTGTGACAGATCGGGCCATCGATGTTCACATCGCCAACCTGCGCAAAAAAATCGAAGACAATCCGAAGGAACCGAAATACATCCGCACCGTTTGGGGTGTAGGATACAAGTTCGTTTCTAAAAACTAGCAGACAAATGGCATCGTCTCCTGCGAGATGGTGCTATTTTTTTGAGATTATTTCACACTATCCTAATACATAGACAGAAACTTATCTAATACATCCCGTGCATAATCAATCCCAGAAGAAATGGACGCAAAATGGAGGGTAAATAAAACATGGAGTTTACATCGTTACTGACGAGCGAGGATCTGGAGCACAAGCTGAGACTGGCCAATGATTTGCAAGAAGCAGTACGGCTTGAACAGCTGACTTTGCATTACCAACCGCAGTTCGAAACCGTCTCTGGCAACGTACGCGGTTTTGAAGCTTTGCTCAGATGGCACCATCCGCTCTTCGGACCGATCTCCCCTACGGAATTTATCCCGCTCGCCGAAGAGATCGGACTGATTTATTCCATCGGTGACTGGGTCATCCAGACCGCTTGCCAAAAAAACAAGCAAATTCAAGAAAAGTACATGCCCACTTCCGTCATGTCAGTCAACATCTCGGGCCTGCAATTGCAAGACTCTCTCTTCTTCGATCGGGTATGCGGCATTTTGCAGAAAACAGCTCTCTCCCCTCAATCATTGGAGCTGGAATTGACAGAACGGGACAGAATCTCGCTCAAGGACAGACGGATCGATACTTTGAAAAAATTCGCTAACCACGGCATCAAAATCGTATTGGATGATTTCGGGACGGAATACTCCTCGCTTGAATACATCACGACTCTCCCCCTCTCAACTATTAAAGTCGATCGGTCATTTGTCGCTCATATTGCCAATCATTATGAAGGAACGGTACTCGTCGAATGGATCATTTCACTGGCGCGCAAACTGGGGCTCACTGTCGTCGCTGAAGGCATCGAGACGTTTGAACAGCTCCATAGCCTGCAAAAGTGGAAATGTGATTTTGTGCAAGGCTTTCTGATCAGCAAACCGTTGCACGAAAGCGAGTTGCCCCTGTTTTTCCGCAAAGTAGAATGGAAGCAGGAAAACAAGTTTCTGCATACATGATGAAAAAGCTTCGGTTACCGAACCGAAGGCACCCTCCTCTCATTCAACCAGCTTTACCAATCGGCACAGATCATAGAGAGCATGGATTCCGCGCATTTGCCAGCAGTTGACCCGATGCAAATACTGCAAGGAGTCCGTGGCGATTTTTCTCGCCTCTAAAACATCGTCTTCCCTCATGTGAGCAATGGCATTTTTCAGCTCTACAACCGTTGGCGAATACACCTGCGCGCGCAACGCTTGCAAAAGCATAATTTTTCGGATATGCGAGCGATTGAACAACCGATAGCCATTTTGCGGATCGCGCGTGGTTGTAATCAGCCCTGTTTTCTCCCAATGGCGAATCGTCGAGCTGGGAAGCCCTGTTTTTCGGGAAGCTTCCTTGATCGTCAGCCACGCTTCGCCAGATTCTGCTTGCGTTTGCTTGCCATCCAGCTCGCAGAACATCCGCATGTTGCTTTCTGCCAGTTGCTTGTCCCGTTGCAAAAGGGCTTGCACCTCATTCACGCGCCATAGCGCCGCATCGAGCTGCCTTGCTTGAACGTTCCGCACAACTTCCGCAGTCACCTCCATCCCGAACCCGGGCGACATAGCCTGTATACAAGTAAAATAGGCAACGTGCTCGGCGGTATACAAACGATAGCCGCCCGCAGACCGTTCCACTGGCGGAACAAGTCCTTGCGCTTCGTAGTTGCGCAAGGCGCTTGTGCTCAGCTTCAATTTTCGCGCAATGTCAATCGGCCGCATTTTTCCGTGGACCCCTCTCTTCATTTGTTCCTGGTTTAAAGCCCGCTTATAACGTTTGAGCAACTCTCCCCTATTTATTCAACAAAACTTCTGACCAAACCTTCGAATTAGCATCCATGTTGTAAGATGAAAAGGAAAAATGTCCTCGTTAGTGATGCGCATATCGAAGGAGGGGTTTCCCATCGTCTTTGACCTGTTGGAAATGGAATTTGAACGCCAAGTTACCAATCTCGTTGCAAAAGGGTATCCTGGCATTGCCCGGATGACAGAGAGCGCATTCCGCAAGCAACTGGAACCGTTGAAGGACAAAGCAGCCTCGCTTCCTCCGTGGACGAATGAGACGGAACTGCCTGAAGGCTATGCTCCTTTTGCCCTCGTCGTAAAAAGCGAGTGGGTCGACAGCAGCCGTGCCATCCAACTCGTGGAGCGCCAGAAAAAGGCAGGCTTTAGCGTCATGGATGAGCAGGATATGTGCCGCTTCAAGCCGATCGATGGAATCGCGTTGCCTGCCGGAGTCGCCTATCTTTTGGCTGACATTGATACCGGACGACAAACGCTCAACGTCACGCCGAACGACGCCCTGCCCCGCCTTTTGGCCCAAGGGCGCTCTCCGCTTACTCTGGAGGAAGGCATTGCCCTCGTTACCCACTTTCCTGAGCTGTTGAAAAAGAACAACGGTTTTTCCCTGCTCGGCTCCCGTTGTGGCGATCGGCGCGTAACGGCCCTGTGGATCAGTCAAGGCAAGCCGAAGCTCGGATGGTGCTGGGCAGGTAACCCGCATACGTGGCTAGGCTCAGCCTCATGTCTGGAGCGCATAGGAACGGACAACATCGCAAACGAAAAAAACCTTGAAGGCAGCTTTAAGGTTTGCTCCCACAACAGCTAACGGTTTTACTTTAGCGTAACTCCGTTGATGACGTGCGCTTCCACCTGGGCAATGCTTTTTCGCTACTGTCGCGTGCGGAACTCCCGCAAGGCTGCGCAGTTCATCTGCATCGGTCGCAAGCGCCTTTTGCAGCTGCTCAGCCCGCATTTTCCGACCTCCATCACGAACCGGACTGGATCGCTACACGCCAAGAGCGCTTGGGAACGATTCTCCTTTGTTGCTTCCATCTTCCCGTCCACACTCGGCGAATGCAAGAAAACCGCGATGCGCGATGTGCTTTTCGCAAGCGATTATTTCCAGCCAAAAAAGGGGATGCCTCATGCATCCCCCTTTTTGCTATACCATCATTTTGCAAATATCGTTCGTGAACGCGACCGGATCTTCAATCGGCAAGCCTTCGATCAGCAGCGCCTGATGGTAAAGCACCGCTGTGTACAAATTCACTTTTTCCTTGTCTTGACCGAAAGCGGCCTTCAGCGACTGGAACACGTCATGGTTCACGTTGATCTCCAGCACCTTTTGCGCCTTCACGCCTTGGCTGTTCGGCATGGCGTTCAGCACTTTTTCCATCTCGATCGTGACATCTCCTTCTGTCGACAGGCAGACTGGATGGGATTTGAGACGCTTGGATGCTTTTACGCTTGCAACTTTGCCTTCGAGCAGGCTCTTCATGTAAGCGAACAGCTCCTGGTTGTCTTCATTTTCAGCGTCTGCGGCCTTGTCCTGCTCGTCCGGTTCAATTCCCAGGTCGGCGCTGGAGACGGAACGGAACTCCTTGTCTTTGTAGGTGCGCAGCATCTTGATCGCGAACTCGTCGATATCCTCTGTGAAATAAAGGATTTCATAGCCTTTGTCGGATACCAGCTCGGTTTGCGGCAGTTTTTCGATGCGCTCGTTGGATTCCCCTGTCGCATAGTAGATGTACTTCTGGTCTTCCGGCATTCTCTCGACGTACTCGGCCAGCGTCACCAGCTTTTTCTCTTTGGAAGAGTAGAACATGAGCAAGTCCTGAAGCGTGTCCTTGTGTGTGCCAAAATCGCTGTATACGCCGTATTTCAGCTGTCTGCCGAACGCTTCGTAAAACTTTTCGTACTTCTCCCGCTCATTTTTTTGCATGCTTTGCAGTTGGCCCTTGATTTTGCTGGAGATGTTTTTCGCGATCAGCTTCAACTGGCGGTCATGCTGCAGCATTTCCCTGGAAATGTTGAGAGACAGGCTTTCCGAATCGACCATCCCTTTGACGAAGCTGAAGTAATCTGGCAGCAGGTCGGCACATTTGTTCATGATCAGTACACCATTGGCGTACAGCTCCAGACCTTTTTCATACTCTTTGGAGTAGTAGTCGAACGGAATGCTTTCCGGGATGTACAAAATCGCCTGATAGACGACCGCTCCATCCGCGCTGACGTGAACGTGTGCAAGCGGCTTGTCGAAACCGTAATGCTTGCTTACATAAAACTGTTCGTAGTCTTCGTCAGTCAGCTCGTTTTTGTTCTTGCGCCAGATCGGCACCATGCTGTTGACCGTCTGCTCTTCTTGCACTTCCTCAAACTCGCTGTCGCTGCCTTCTTTCGGCTGATGCTTCGTCACGTCCATCTTGATCGGGTAGCGAATGAAGTCCGAGTATTTTTTGATAATCGCCTTCAAGCGATACTCTTCCAAAAACTCATCGTAGCGTTCTTCTTCCGTATTCTCTTTGATTTTGAGAGTGATCGTAGTGCCGACCTCATCTTTTGCATAAGGCTCGATCGTATAACCATCGGTTCCGCTGGATTGCCATCTGTAGCCTGTGTCTGCCCCCAGCGCTTTGCTCGTGACCGTTACGACGTCAGCGACCATGAAGGCAGAGTAGAAGCCCACCCCGAATTGCCCGATAATATTGTAGCCGTCTTTGGCATCGTTTTCTTTTTTGAAGGCCAGGGAACCGCTTTTGGCGATCACGCCCAAGTTGTTTTCCAACTCTTCAGCGGTCATGCCGATTCCCGTATCGGTAATCGTCAATTCGCGGGCAGCCTTGTCCACGCTAATTTTAATGAAGTAATTGTCTTTATCGAACACCAGCTGATCATCCGTCAGCGAGCGGTAATAGATTTTGTCAATCGCATCGCTTGCGTTGGAAATCAGCTCACGCAGGAAAATCTCTTTTTGCGTGTAAATGGAGTGGATCATCATTTCCAACAGTCGCGTCGATTCAGCCTGAAACTGCTTTTTTTCCATCGGCCATTCTCCCTTCTATTTTGCCACACACAATTGTTAGCACTCTCACCGCGAGAGTGCTATCCACTATTTTTTATAACAGTCCTAGATTTTTCTGTCAATATACCGCCCCTGTTTTTTGTAAATTATTCCCTGAACGCCGCACAAGCTTTTTGCCCAAAAGACCAAAAGAAAAAGGACCATCGTTCTCAATGGTCCCTTCTCTCTTTCCCTACTCTGCTTTTGCATGAGCCGCATACGCTTCGGCTGCGATCGCCAGAAAATAGGCAAGTCCTGTCTGCTGCCCCTCCAGCATCTGCAAATGGAAGTCGTCTTGCAGGAAAAACCGAGTCTGCCCGGCAAACTCGTACGGAGTAAGCGAATGCCCGTGCTCATGCATAAAGCGCAGATGCTCCCCGATCAACTGATGCAGCTTCGCATCCGTATGCTTGACTCCATCGCGCAATGCGGCAGCCATCTGCGCCATGAACCGTTCGGCTTCCTGCGCTTGTTCATTCATCTTCGCCACGTCGATGGAAGCTTCCTGTGCCAGATCGTATCCGTACGTTTCCTGCAAATGCTCGCTTTGCTCCTGCAGAGCTGCTCTCCACTCTTCCTCACTGCTGAACCCTTGAAACATCGCTTGGTTATCCATTCCTTTTCCTCCTCGCAGGCACGCCAGCGTTTTTTGCAGCGTGCGTATAACCTCTTCCAACCTGTTTTGTCGGGCCAAAAGCTGCTGTTCCTGTTCTTGCAACACAAGCTCTCGCTCCGGCTCTCCATCAAGCAGCTCGCGAATCTTTTGCAGCGGAAAATCCAGTTCGCGGTAAAACAAAATTTGCTGCAAACGCGCAAGCTCTTTGTCGCCGTACAACCGATAGCCCGCTTCACTGATCTCGCCCGGAATGAGCAGGCCAATCCGGTGGTAATGGTGCAACGTCTTGATCGTCACGCGGGAAAGCTCCGCTACTTCCTTAACTGTGTACAGCACGCTGTCCGCCCTCCTTTCTCCTCTAGTGTAAAGACTCCCCCAAGCGGAGAGTCCAGCGTTTTTTTCATAAAAAAAGCCCCCGCAAACATCCGCGAGGGTTGAAAAAGGTGGTTAACAGTGTATGGTAATCAGTTTTTCCAAATTTTCCATTCCTATACTTGCAGGCTCGCTGCCAAATCTGCTTTGCCATCAGTTGGCAGCCATTTCTACCGATACAGATCAGCCTTATTGCCTTTGCAGCCCGCTTTCCTGTTCGAGCAGCCTTTGGACATTCGCCTGAGTTGGCAGCAGTCTCTTTACATGCTTGATTCTCGGCGTTTTTCAGGCAGGGATCGCCTAGTCGTCTCGCGCCTGCTCTTGCTTTATCCGACTATCCGACCGCAACCAGATCAAGCACCGCAGCGTTGACCCCGTTCAAAAACGCAAGGGCGCTCGCCTTGATAATATCGGTATCCATCGCCCGACCGGAGTACGTTTTCCCCATGTACTCGATGCGAATATTGACACGGCCTACAGCGTCTTTGCCGCGGGAAATGCTGTTGATCTTGTAATCCTTCAGGTGGACATCCAGCCCGACCAACGTTTTGATCACGTCGTACAACGCTTCGATCGGCCCTTCGCCTACTGCGCTGCCTTTCAGCATTTCCTCGCCTTTTTTCAGCTTGACCGTCGCAGTCGGGTACAAATCGTTGCTGACGACCTGGAACGACTCCAGCTCATACAGATGCTTGCTGCTATCTGCGAGCGTGCGGTGATTCGCCACCAAATAAAATACGTCGTGGTCGTACACTTCTTTTTTGGCGTCTGCCAGCTCCAGGAACTTGGCGAACAACACCTCGAAATCAGCCGCGTCGTTCGTTTCAAAGCCGAGCTTCTCAACAGCATTTTTAAAAGCGTGGCGCCCAGAACGCGCTGTCAAAATCAGCTCCATGCTGTCTGCCCCGACTTCTTCCGGCGACATGATTTCGTACACTTGCTTATCTTTCAAAAGACCGTCCTGGTGAATCCCCGACGAATGGGCAAAAGCATTCGCGCCCGTAATCGCCTTGTTCACCTGCACATCCAGACCAGTCAAATGGCTCACCAGCATCGAGGTGCGCAGCAACTCCTTCGTGTTGATGTTCGTATGGCACTGGTAAAAATTCTCGCGCACCTTCATCCCCATCACGACTTCCTCCAACGAGGCATTTCCGGCACGTTCCCCGAGTCCGTTGATGGTACACTCGACTTTTTCCGCTCCGTTTTTGATCGCGGCGAGCGTATTGGCCGTAGCCATGCCCAAATCGTTATGACAGTGGACGCTCAGGATGACATCCGGGTTGAGGTTTTTCAGGCGATCGTTGATGCGGCGGATCAAATCGCCGAACTCATCCGGCACCGCGTAGCCCACCGTATCCGGGACGTTGATCATCGTCGCTCCCGCTTTGACGACGGCTTCAATCGTACTCCACAAATATTCAAAATCGGACCGCGATGCATCCTCAGTCGAATACTGAACGTGCGGCAGCAATGTTTTGGCGTAGCGTACTGCCTCCACGCCCATTTCCATGACGGCGTCCTTGGAGCGGTTGAACTTCTTCTCTACGTGGATGTTGGACGTTCCCAAAACGATGTGGATGAGCGGGTCCTGGGCGATCTTGACACTTTCGTACACCGCATCGATGTCGCTTTTCACGGCACGGGCCAAAGCCGTGATCGACACGCTGTCACCGACACTGCGGGCAATCTCCTGCACCGCACGAAAATCTCCCTCGGACGAAGCCGGAAAGCCCGCCTCGATGATGTCCACCCGCAATTTTTTGAGCTGTTGGGCGATCTCGATTTTTTGCTGGACGTTCAACTTCGCTCCCGGCACTTGTTCTCCATCACGCAGCGTTGTATCAAACACGATAATTTTACGGCTCATTTTCTGTTCCTCCCCAAAATGGTTTGTTTTTGCAACTCGATTTATGGAAAGCGGGGCCGGCTAAACCCGGTCTTCAGCCAGCAAAACGGTCATGACCCGTTTTATTGATCACTCGCAATCAACATCCGCTTTTCTAAAAAAACGTCGCGACGTTTTTCACGCAAAAAAACCTCGTCTCTGCGCATAGAGACGAGGTTGAACTCGCGGTACCACTCTAATTCATTTCCAAATAGCGGAAACGATCTTTTTCGATGGCCATCACCATCTATCCCTGTAACGGTGGAACTCCGGCTTACCCTACATTGTCAGGCAGCTGTTCATAGACGAGTTCGAAATAAACGACATTGCCGTTTCACACCACCCAACGGCTCTCTGAAAAGTCTTTTTATTTCTACTATTTCTAATCGCAACATTTGTTTTATCATTTTTTGTAATTATATGGGCAGAAAAATGCCACTGTCAACAAGCAAAATACTGGAGGATCGATCAAACATTTTTGATTGAAGGAAATAAAGCGAGAACAATCTGGCGGACAAATCGAAAAAACGCCTCCGCAAAGAAGGCGCTCGCTTTTGTCGCTGCTAAATCGTTTCCCTGTTCGACTCGCGCGTACGGTCGCGGGCAAATTCCCTTTTTTCCGCTTCCGTCCCTTCCGCAAACAGCCATCTCAGCGCATGAATAAACTTCATGGCGAAGAAAAAGCTGTCGTGCGTGCCGAGCGGATCTGTCTCGAATTTCACGTTTTGCTCCGGGAAGCCTTTGTCCAGCAAGATGCGGTACGCTGCTTTCGTCTGTGCGACCATTTCCGCTTGAATCGTCGTCTTGTGGATGCCTTCCAGCTCGCCCACGTACATGTACAGCCGATGATCGGCAGCGGGAAGCGGTGTTTCCTGCATGTGCTTGACGTAGCCCTCATACCAGAAGGAGGCGGACAGCCAGGCGCTTTTGCCAAATGTATCGGATCGCAAATAATAGGCGTGCGCACTGACCAGACCACCGAACGAACATCCGGCGATTGCCGTGTGCTCCGGTTCAGGCATCGTCGCATAATGCGCGTCGATATATGGCTTGATCTGATCGGCAAGCACTTGAATGTAATCGTTCGCTCCACCGCCAAACAACACTCCGCCAGGCACCAGCGTGTCTGCCGGCCACGGCGTGTATTCATAATTGCGGTCGTGCGGGGTGATTCCGACAAAAATCAGTTCCGGCAGCTGCTTTGTGATGAACAGATGATCGAGGTAATTAAACGCATTCAGGACGACATTTCCCCCGTCCTGCACATAAATAGCCGGATATCGCTTCTCGCCTTCCGCATAGCTGTTCGGCAAATAAATGGTCAGTTCAAAATCCGCTACTTTTTCCTTGATGATTCGATGTTGCTGCATTTTTGCACCTCTCTCCCACTCATTCCTATCAAATTATAAGGAGTAGGGCAGCGAGTTGCCATGTACTAAATCCAGATCGGAGATGGACAAAACGCCAAAAGCCGCTTGCCTGAGCTTGCCCGCCAACCTTCGCGCCCAAAAATCCCTCGCTCACGCCTCCACCTCTATCGTCGCCACTCTCCCCTGTCGATTTATTCATCTCGTTAATTCCCTTATTGACACTCGGAATTATAACGCATAAAGTAATGGTATAACAAATCCTTCCAACAAGTTGCAGGCAGACATGCAAAAACCGGACAACCTCTGGACGCCCTGGCGCCTGGCAAGATTCGTCTTGGCAGACAAGGACTTGTTGCCGAAGGATTCGGGCGAAAATTCCAAAAACGTTGATGAGGTGGGCGCATGGCAAACGACTTGATCCAAGCAATCCAACTGCTGAAAGAGAAAGAATGGGTAGACTTGACTCATACATTCGGCCCGGAATCACCGCATTTTTCTGCCTTTGAATCAGCCGAGTTCAAAACGCTGTTTACGCATGACGACGGCTTTTTCTCGCAAAGCTTCACTTTTGCCGGACAGTACGGCACGCACCTGGATGCGCCGATCCACTTTGTGCGCGACAAGCGGTACCTGGACGAGCTGGACTTGAAGGAACTCGTGTTGCCCCTCGTCGTCATCGACAAATCGAAGGAAGCCGAAGCAAACAACGACTACAGCCTGACGATAGAAGATATTTTGCAATTCGAAGCCGAGCACGGCAAAATCGAGAGCGGCAGCTTCGTCGCCCTGCGCACGGACTGGAGCAAACGCTGGCCCGATGTGGCGGCGTTCAACAACAAAGATGCAGATGGCAACAACCACGCTCCCGGCTGGGGCCTGGACGCCTTGAAGTTCTTGTTTGAAGAAAGGCAAATCAAAGCCGTCGGCCACGAAACATTCGACACCGACGCCAGCGTGGACTTCCAGAAAAACGGCGCGCTGCTTGGCGAGTATTACGTGCTGGCACAAGATACGTACCAGGTCGAGCTGCTGAAAAACCTGGACAAGCTGCCAGCCAAAGGCGCCGTCATCGTCAACATTACCCCCAAACCGGAAAAAGCGTCCGGATTCCCGGTGCGTTCGTTTGCGATTTTGCCTTAGTCGCAAGCATATAAAAACAAGGACAGTTCGCGCGGAGTTTGTTCAAAACCGCGGAGCTGTCCTTTTTTCTGCTCAATCTCCATCGTTTACTCGCGCTACCTCGATGTAGCTGCCGAGGAACCAGGAAAGAAAACCTGCACAGCACCAGTAAAAGATGGCCCAATATGAAAAATCCCAATAAACAAGCCACATAGCGAAAATAATTTCACAGACGATGATTCCGAATGCATTGCCGTGCTCGCGCAAATGCTTGTATGATTCAGTGTAGTCCGTTCGTTCTGTGTGTTCCGTCTCGTTTGAATGCCTCCATGATTTCTTTGTTCTGGACAAACTTAGTGCTTTATAAAATTCCCGGATAAACGGTCCACTCAATGCAACAAACATATAAAAGGTGATTAAACTCAACACTGTAAAAAAGTGCTTTAAATCTGGCCAAGACTTGTTGGCCACCCCTAGTGTAATTATCAGGGAAACTATCAACATCGCTTGCCAAACACTGAGAAAAGTAAGTCCCGGTGTGCGCTTATCTGTTTGCAATCTGAAAAAAAGCATTGCTCTTAAACCATGAAGAATTAAGATAAGCATGCTGGAAAAATACATGAACAAAAAACCTGATACTGCTAGGATAATGGCAGCTAAAATAGGAAAGCCCGTTTCTTTTATTTCTATGTATCGGCTTTGAGGTTCAATAGAATAGCTACTCCCCAAAACTTTTAGTATATCATTAGCATCCCCGGCTTTTAAGCCATAAGTCGTACTGAACAACAAGCTTTCAATATCTTTTTTTATACTTTGACAGCCAGCAACATCGCACTCTGCACATAGAAAATCTGATTTGGGATAAAAAGCTTTCGTTATCAGCCCATCATAATTAATCACCAAATAAAACAAAATCACAATCCCAAAAATCGTGCCCAGCAAGTAGCGCACCAAATAAAACTCCCAAAACCGCGTCCCTCCCATGCTCCCCTCCATACTCTTTTTTCCATTTTCCATTCCGCTACACTCAACAATCATGCAAATTACCAAATATTGTACCATACTCCCAGGACTTTTGATCCAAAAAAAGAACCCCCAGTCAACCATCTGGGGGTTCCGCACTCTATTAACCTTGCTGCCTCGTCGGCGCCAGCGCTATTTCTCGGATGTTGACACTTTGCGGCTGGCTGAAGGCGAAGTAGATCGTCTCCGCTACTGTTCTTGGGTCGAGGCCGCCTTCAATCGACTGTTTCCAATCGGTGTAATTCTCCTTGATCGTCTCATCGGTCGTGTGGCTCAACAGTTCCGTCTCGACAACGCCGGGGGCGATCGTCATGACGCGGACGTTGTGCTTCGCCACTTCTTCCCGCACGTTTTCGCTGATGGAATGAACGGCGAACTTCGTGCCAACGTAAGCCGCATGGTCCGCGAACGTTTTTTTGCCCGCAATCGAGCTGATGTTGATGATCGTTCCTGTCTTGCGCTCGATCATGGATGGAAGCACGGCCTGCATGCCGTTCAACACGCCAATGACATTGACCGCGTACATGTCCTTCCATTCACTGCTGTCCTGGGAACTGATATCGCCCAGGAGCATCCGTCCTGCATTGTTGACGATCGCCTCTACCGGACCAAATCGTGCCTCTGCATCGGCAATCGCCTGCTTCAACGCTGGCTCGTCAGTAACGTCAACCTGCGCCTTGATGATATTGGCTCCCTGAAATTCCTCCAGCCGCTCCACCCGTCTCGCGATCAAAAGCACGTTGAATCCTTTTTCAATAAACAAAGCAGCGGTCGCTTTGCCGATCCCGGAAGAAGCCCCGGTTACTGCTACAAATCCCGTTTTCATTCCTGTCTACCTCTCTCCCTATCGTTTCGTGTTTCATGGTAAAGTGAGTATAAAAGGAATGCCCGCGCTTCGCTAGTAAGCACTTTGAAGTGAGCTAGTAACCTTGAGGTAAGAAAGGACGCAGCCATGACGAAGAAAAAGTACCTGAACGAATTTGACGCCACCCTGCAAATCATCCAGGGTAAGTGGAAAGTCATGATTCTTTACGAGCTGTATGAAAACTCTCCCAGACGCTTCGGAGAGCTGCACCGCTACATCCGGGATATTTCGCACAAAACATTGACCAATCAATTAAGAGAGTTGGAAGAAGACGGCCTGGTAATTCGAACCGTCTACCCCGAAGTTCCGCCGCGCGTCGAATACGCGCTGACAGCAAAAGGACTCTCGCTCATCCCGCTTTTGGAAATGATTTGCGACTGGGGAATTGCGCACGTCGATCACGGGCAAATGGAGCGTCTGCTCTGCGACGAAACAGAAGAAAAGTGACGCAGGGCGCTCTCGCTGCTACCTTTAGCCCTTTCTGGAATGCTGCAAAATTCCGCCAAGGACGGCAGCCCAATCGCCATACGGAAGCTCGTGCCCTGTCCCTTCCAGCGTCAGCAGCACAGCTCCGGGAATCGCCTGAGCAAGCGCCACTCCATGCGGATACGGAATGATCGGGTCCTCTGTGCCATGAATGACCAAAGTAGGCACCGCGATTTCTTCCGTCCGGGCCAAATAAGCTTCGCAGCCTGTGATCAGGGCATGATTGTTGATGTTTGCCATCTTGCGGCTTCTTTTAAATTCCGCCGCTGCCAACTCTCGCGTGCGCTTCTCATCCAGCGGATACTTGGAGCCGACGAGCACTTCGCACCTTGCAATGCAAAACGCAATCACCGCCTGCTCATTCGCCCAGTCGACCTCTTGCGCATTGCTGAAAAATTGTATCACCTTGTCCTCCATCGGGGGCAAATCAGGAGCGAAATTGGACGTTGCCAGCAAACTGATCGCCTGCACCCTCTCCGGGTTTCGCAAAGCGATCATCTGGGTAATAATCCCTCCCATCGACATGCCGACGATGTGCGCCCGCTCGATTTTGTAAGCGTCCAGGATGCAGATCGCATCGTCCGCCATGTCCTCGAACGTATACCCCGGATTGCCAAGCTCAAAAGTCGTGGAGCGCCCGACATCGCGATTGTCGTAGCGAATGACAAACCGGCCTGCATCCGCCAGCCGCTGGCAAAACTCTTCCTCCCACCAAACCAGTGACGCCTGAGCCCCCATAATCAGCAAAATAGCCGGATCAGCGGGGTTCCCAAAGCTCTCCGTGCAAATCTCCGCGTTCTTCACCTTCACCATTTGTTCAGTCATTCGTACATCTCCCTTCAAAGTCCGTGTTATCATTAGCTCGCTTGGCTGCTACGAGAACCAGCCAGTATGGATCGCTGCCTCTGCCAAGCCTGCACAGTTGTTTCGCTTCGCTCATCACATTTTGCCAACAAAAAAACACAGGCTGGTTGCCTGTGCTTGTGTAATCGAAACATACAAAGAAAAAGAACCGCGCAAAAAACACCCTGCTTTCCGCGCACGATGACAACAGCCACGAGAAAATGGCCGTTCCGTTCTCTTTTCCATTGTTTGTTGTTTTCCAGGGCAAACAAGTGTCGCATTCACCTGCTTTTCACGCGTTTTCACACGCTTACGCACTTGCGCCCTGCAAACAGGTTACCTGAATGGCAAACCATTTTTCGATTACCGTATGCACACAACATAGCCTTTTTGTGCTATTCAAAATCATTGTGCCAGGAATCCAATCGAAAAATTAATTTGCCACACGTAACCCTCCGTTCCATTCAAGTGCCTACAGCTTATCATGCGCTGCTTTTGACTGTCAATAACTGGTGCTCGCCCAGCGATTGGCTTCCTTAGCTCGTTCCTTTGTCAGCTACGCAGTAACTCTCCAATCGCTTCGTTCTTTGCTGCCGATCCAACAGCCCATTCCTTCGCGTGCTACGCGGTAATTCTCCAGCCGCTCGTTCTTTGCTGCAGCTCCCACAGCCGCGCGTAAAGCCCGCCTTTTTCCAGCAGCTCCTGGTGACGCCCCTGCTCCACGACTTTGCCCTCTTCCAGCACGATGATATTGTCCGCATTCACGACTGTTTTCAGCCGATGAGCGATCATGATGACCGTGCGCCCTTTGACCAGACGGCCGATCGCCTGCTGCATGACCGCTTCATTTTCCGGATCGAGAGAAGAAGTCGCTTCGTCCAGCAACAGCACAGGCGCATTTTTCAAAATCGCCCGCGCAATCGAGATGCGCTGCTTCTCCCCGCCAGACAGGGTAGAACCTCCCTCTCCGACCATCGTGTCGTAGCCGTCCGGCAGCTTCATGATGAAATCGTGACAGCACGCTTCCTTGGCGGCTGCCTCAATCTCCTCTTGCGTCGCATCTTCTCGGCCATAACGTATATTGTTGCGGATCGTGTCCTGAAACAAATATACATCCTGAAAAACCATGGAGATTTTTTTCAACAGCTTCTCCGGGTCCAGCTCGCGCTCATCTTTGCCGCCGAACAGCACTCGTCCGCCGAGCGGGTCGTAAAACCGCGCCGCCAGCCGCAGCATGGTACTTTTCCCGCTGCCGGATGGCCCGACAATCGCCGTCAACGTGCCTTCTCTCATTTCGACAGAAACTTTGTCGAGCACAAGCGTATCGTCATAGCCGAAGCTGACCTCCTCGAACCAGATGTCGTGCCCGTGCGGCGCATCCTGTTCTCCTTGCATGATCGGCTGGGCAAGCAGGTTGACGATGCGCTCGCCTGCCATCGCATCGTATTTGAATGAAGGCAAGCGCATAATCGCGACGGAAAGCGGGTCGAAAATACGCGCTCCCACGAGCAGAAACATCGCGAACAAAGGAACGGTCATTTCCCCGCCGAGTACGCGATACACACCAACAATCGTCACGAGCGACACACCCGACTGCATGAACGCCATCGCCACGAGAAAAAACGGGCCGAGCACCCCTTCGATGCGGATGCTTTCCTTCATGAACTGATAAAACGATCGCTCCAGCCGGGTAAAGTTGTCCATGCGCAAATTGTACGCTTTGATGACTTTCATCCCGTACAAGTATTCTTGCAGACAGTTGGCGAGTGTGACTTTTGCCTGGGAATGGCTCGTGCCAAGCTGTCGCTCCACCCTGGAGACTCCCCACAAAATCAGGATCGTGACAGGAAAGCCGGCCAACATCGCCAACGCCATGCGCCAATCCCAAAACAGCAAGCCAAAAAACGCGAAGAACGGAATCAGTATCCCACTGACCAGTTGCGGCAACACCGAAGTGCTCGCATTTTCAATTTGAGTAAAATCGTTCATGATGGTGTGGCCCAGCTCGCCAGCATCCTTGCGCATGAGAAAGCCAAGCGGCAGCTTGCGCAAATGCTCGGCCAAGTTCGTCCGTCCGGCGGCAGACGCTTCATAGGCGCCGCGATAAATGGCGCGATACGCCTTCTGCTCGCAGAAATACACCACGCCGAGAAACACAACCATACCAGCCGCTGCGAGCCACAAACCTGTCGTGTCAAGCACGGCCTGCTCCCCCGCGTAATAGGCGTACACGAGACTGACAGCCCAAGCCAGACAGCCAAAAGGCAGCATGTTCGCCAGATTGGCAAGCACAGCCCAGATAATCGGCTTCGCCATTTTTTCCGGGTGGCCGGCCGTAATGTTATACAACATGTTGCGCATCAGCCGAACACCTCCTTCTCTTGCCTGAGATCGACTGTCCAATCCGTCGAACTCGTGTAGGATACCCACATGTTTTTGTACAGCCCGCCTCTGGCCAAAAGCTCTCTGTGCGTACCTCTGTCCGCGATCGTTCCGTCCCGCAGCACGATGATCTGATCCGCCTCGCAGATGGTCGTCAACCGATGAGCGATAATCAGTACAGTCTTGCCCTTGATCAGTTCCCCCAAGGCGAGCTGCATCTCGTACTCGTTCTCAGGATCAGCGTAAGCCGTCGCTTCATCGAGAATTAAAATCGGCGCGTTTTTCAAAATCGCCCGGGCAACCGACACACGCTGCGCCTCTCCACCCGACAGATGCACGCCGCCCTCGCCGATCAGCGTGTCGTAGTCTTTTGGCAACCGCTCGATAAACGTGTGGCATTGCGCAGCCCTCGCTGCCCGGTATACGTCCTCTCGCGTCGCAGACGGCCTTCCCGCCAAAATGTTGTTGTACAGCGTATCGGAAAACAGGAACGTATCCTGGAATACAAAGGACATCGCATCCATCAGCTCGCCAGTTTTCATCGCACGGATGTCTACCCCGCCAACGGAAATCGTCCCCTTTTGCACATCCCAAAACCGCGGAATCAACTGGGCAATCGTCGATTTTCCGGAGCCGGACGGGCCGACCAGTGCCGTAATTTTTCCTTGCTGTGCCACGAAGCTGATGTCTCTCAGCACTTCGTTGCCCCCCTGCTCGTTATAGGAGAAGGAGACATGTTGAAACGCGATGTCATAGCCCGTCGGCTTGTGTCCGTTGTCCGGTTCCGGGATCGGCTGCTCTTTCAGCATGTCGTCAATACGGTTGACTCCCTCCGCGATCGTCGTCATGGCCGAAGCGAAGCTGTTCAGCTTGAAAATCGGCGTAGAAATCCCTGGCGCCAGCACGAGAAACAGCATCAGTGTGGCGGCGAAAGCGACATGATCCGGGTCTTTGCTGAGAAAATACACCCCGACCGGAAAGAAAAAAGTCGCAAGAGACAGCAAGACGACCTTGAAGGAGACGTAGCCCCGTTCAAAATTGTCCGTATAGCGCAGACTGAAATCGCGATAATGCAGCATGTCTTGATAAAACTTGCGAAATGAATGCACGGTCTGCCCAAACACTTTGATCGCCGGCATCCCGCGGACGTACTGCACAGAAGAGGTGCTGATCGATTCCAGCGCGTCAAAATACTCCTTCAGCCCCGCCTTTGCCTTTTTGCCAGCCATCATCGAAAACTGGGCGGCAAATCCGAGCACCATCGGGATGATGCAGGCCAGAGCCAGCCAAACGTCGAGCGAGAACATCGCCACGATGATCACGACTAGCATGACTGCCGTATTGATCAAATCGGGAAGCTGATGGGCAATAAACAGCTCAATTCGCTCCACGTCCAGCTCCACCACTTTTTTGATTTTTCCCGTCGCATTTTTATTGAAGTATCCGAGCGGCAAAGAGCCGATATGATCAGCCAGCTTGACCCGGATGCCGTACAAAATACGAAAAGCGGCAATGTGCGAGCACATCCCGCCAACGTACATGAACAAATAGCCGAGGAGCAGTCCAACCACGCCCCATACCGCCCATGTGATGACATACGCGGCGTCGACAGCGGCAATGTCATCCGCATGGCGCAAAAGCTCAGCCAAAACGCAGTAAATCGACAAGTACGGGACGAGCAGCAAAAAGACGCTCACGGTAGACAAAACGGCCGAGCAAACCATCAGCGTCTTTTTCTCGCCTGCCAGTTCCATAAGCCGGGCCAGTCCTTTTTTGGGCTTACGTTTCAACGGTTCTCACTCCTTGTTCTGTGAAAATCGTCTCCTCATCATGAGCCGCTTTCAACTCCACAACCTGGTCGCTTGCCAGTCCAGACAAAATCTTGTCGTGTGTAATAATCACAACAGTCTTTCCTGCCCGGGCCAGCTGCTTGACCCACGCCGCGACTTTCAGGACACCGTCACCGTCCAGCCCGCTCGTCGGTTCGTCCAAAATAATCCACTCGGCATCCGAGCAGTAGGCGGCAGCCATCGTCACCCGCTGCTTTTCTCCCCCTGACAAGGAAGCAGGGTGACGGTCGCGCAGTCCTTCAATGCCGAACGCTGCCATCGCTTCATAGGCCCGCTTGCGCAAGTTCTCGTCCAGCGCTCTGCCCATGACAATCTCGTTGCCCACACTGTCCGAATACAGCTGGTAGTCTGCGTCTTGCATGACCAAGTAGCTGGCCGAGCGCCGCTTGCTGGCGGAATAACGGGCAGAACCGTAGAAGACCGCTCCGCTTCGCTCGCGCAACAGCCCGCACAACACTTTGCAAAGGGTCGTCTTCCCCGATCCGTTTTCACCCGTCAAGGCCGTCACTGTGCCCTTCGGAAGCGTGACGTTCAGATTCGAGATCCCATCTCCTTTTTTCCGGTAGGAATACGACAGCTCCCGGGCTTCCAGCGCCATTTCCGCCGTGCGTACGGTCTCCCTGTGCTCCTGCTCCCCCATCCGAATCATATCGGGATGGCGCAAACCGTACGGGCGAACCGCTTCCATCGGCAGTTCGGCAAACTCGTCCCGCGACCACGTCCGGGCGATTTGGCCTTGATTCATGCAGATAAACGAGTCCGCGACAGGCAAAAACGGATTCAGCCGATGCTCGCAAATGAGCAAAGTCGTGCCGTTGTCCTTGAGTCTCCCCAAAATCTCGATCAGATTTCGCGTAGAGGATTGATCCAGATTGGCTGTAGGCTCGTCTAGCAAAAGCAGCGGCGGGTTCAGGACAGATGCCGCCGCGATCGCGACACGCTGCTTTTGCCCGCTGGACAGCTTGTGCAGCGAGCAGTCGAGCAAATGATCTACCCCCAGTTGTTTCGCCACACTTTCAATCCGTTCGATAATTTCTGCCGGGTCCATCCCGATGTTCTCCGCCGAAAATGCCAGCTCATCCCGCACCTTTTCCATAAAAAACTGGCTGCGCGGGTCCTGAAATACGACACCCATCAGCATCGTTCTCTCCTGCGGCAAAAGCTCGGCCGGACTTTTCCCGCCCACACTCACCGTACCGCTGAGCGTCCCTGGATAAAAGCCGGGAGCCAGCCCGTTGACCAGCCGCATCATCGTGCTCTTGCCGCTGCCGGAGCGCCCGCACAACACGACGCACTGTCCGGCTTTGACAGACAAATTGATCTGCTTGACTCCCGACTCGCTGCCGGGCTCTCCGTCATCACTTGCATAATGGAAGGTGACATCGCGCAATTCGATCATCGAATAATCCCTCCCCCGTAAATCGCTGTTCCTGCGATGATATAAATGAGCAAAGCCACTGCGTCCACCGATTTGAAATGATACGGATAGATAGATGTCCTGCTGCACTTGCTCTCGATCCCGCGCAGCTCAGCCGATGAAGCCAGCTCGGCTGACAGTTTCAGGCAACGCACGACCAGCGGCATGAAATAGCACTCGTAAGCCATAGCCGGATGAAGCAGCGCGCTGTACCAGTGCGGGAAAATGCCCCGAGCGCGAATCCCGTCCCGAATCGCCTGCATTTCCATGATGACAACCGGGAAAAAGCGGAGCAAAACGCAAATCATTACCGTGATCGGCCGGGGCACAGCCATTCTCTCCAGCACGCACATCAGACTGCCAGGAGGCGAGTACATCAGCGTCGCCCCGATCATGACCAGCGGCATCATTCTGGCAAAAGAATAGAAAACGAGCTTCATCGTGCCCAGCATCTGCGGCATGATATACGCAATAACCAGCGACATCACATAGACGAGAATAAATGGCACGACCTTTCTGGACAGGTGATTTAAGACCAAGTACACTACACTTAAAGCAACCATCATATGTACTTGCCATTCTTCCTTGATCAAAATGGTCAGGATCGTTGCCAGCAAAAGCACCAACAAGTGTGTCTTTGGACCCGGTTTTCTCATGCCAGCTTCGCCTTTTTCACATGCTTCTTGAACAACACGTTTCCGATCAGGCATCCAAGCAGCCCGCCTGCTGCTGAAATCGCTAACATCGTAATCGCCATGCTCGGCGTACTGTAGTAATAGAGCATCTTATCCATGGCGGCTTTGGAATAGCTCTTGGACAAAGTGGCAATATACGCATCGCGGAAGAAAATGAGCGGAACGATGGCGCAGAGCGAATAGCCTACGTAAAACAGGGCGTAGGCAATGGCGTTGCGAACAGGATTTTTATAGCCGTCCTTGCCCCACAAAACCAGTTCGCCCACGATTCCCATGCAGGCCAATACGAGCAAAAAATACGCGTAGCCATAGGCGATAAAATACAAGCCTGTAATGACGGAAGTGAAGAACAGGACACCTCTTTTGTTGATTTTGTTGGACATGACAACGTAAAGCGGCGCATTGAGCAAAGCCGTAATCCCGCCAACCACCAGATACGAGGCGAAGGTAAAGATCGGGCAAATCGTCATAATAATGAGCATGACTACGTTAAAAATAGCGAGTGTGATAAAGTCCCGCAAAGTCCATCTGTTTTGCAGGGGTGAGACGGCGGCTTCCATGATAAATCCTCCTTTTGTTCATACTCTGAGATGATAGGGCTGTAAATGAGATCAATTTTCATTTGCAGTAACTTGGTTCCATTTTATTTTTTTCCAACTCGGGGGGTCAATGAGCTAACGGCAGGTGTGTCTTTTCATGGCATCATTTCGTCTGATCAAAGCATTGGGAGGTGAGTAGAAATGAAGGATCTTGTAGCTGACATGCACGTGCCTTGCCTGGCAAAATGCGGTTTTTTCCGCGATGACAGCCCATCTCCTTACAGTCAGGCAGGAACGTGCTTCTCCATCTCGCCGGAAAAAGGCTCCGGGCATTACTGGACGTATTCCCGCGAGAATCTGTTTTCCATCTCCATCCTCGACTTCGTTTTTTACGAGGATTTGTACCTGGAATTTGAGCAGCCGAAATATATGAGCCTGAACTACTACGACTCCGTGGCGGGAGAAGAGCTGCATCCGCCGAAGCGTCTCTCCTCCGGATACATCCGGGTGCATTTTGGCTGCAATAACGTGTATCGGGCGCGATATGAGAAAAATGTGCCGATTCGTTCCACTGGGTTTGAGATTACGCCGGAGTATTACGAAGATTATTTGCAGACCAAATACCCCGATGAGTACACAGACCTTCGTTCCGCTTTTGTCAGCGTGGACGGCCTGACTCATTTCCCCGAGCTTGTCTTTTTGCTCAGGCAAATCAGACAATTTCGCGGTACGGGAATCGCCGCGCGACTGTACTACGAGAGCAAGGTTGCCGAAGCGGTTTCCCTGATCGTCGAACGGGCCAAACAGCAAAAAAAGGCTCATCCGAGCAAGTTTGTGTCCAGAGAGGATTTGGATAGTCTTCAAGCTGTGACTGCGTATATGGATGAACATTTTGCCGGAGAACTTCACCTGGAGCATCTCGCCCGCATTGCCTGCATGGGTACGACAAAGCTCAAGTACACGTTCAAGCTCGTCTATAAGTGCACGATTACCGAATACATTCAAAACAAGCGAATGAGCCATGCGGAACAGCTGCTCAGCACGACTGACTTGCCGATCAGCCAGATCGCCCAGATCGTCGGCTATCACAATTCGAGCCGTTTTTCCGAGCTGTTCCGCAAGATGACTGGTCTTTTGCCCAACGAATACAGAAGACATTGCGCCACCCCTCTGCTCGGCGTAGCAAAAAAATAAGCTGTGGCCGCTTCTGTGACGGCTACAGCTTATTTTTTCAGCAAACGTGCGTCTTTAGTTGCTCGATCACGCTTTCCCAATGTTCCTTCATCTGCTCGCGCATGTCGGCATCCGCCAAGTTTTCCTGATGAAAGCTGACGGTAGTTTTCCCGTTTTTGGCGGAAATCAAGCGGATTTGCAGCGTCGAGAACTTTTCCCAATCGCTTTTTTTCCACCTTAGGCGAAGCTGCTGATAAGGCTTGACGATTTTGAACTGTCCGGATATTCCTTGCTGCGATTCAAAAGCTGCTTCTGCTGCAAGCGACAGCGGCGGCAGGTCGCCCAGCCAAAGCTTCGTTCCCTCCGGGGAGGTCAGAAAAAGCCAGATTGGCTCCGCCTCTACGGGAAGCGTTCTCCTCACGCCGATCTGAAACCCGGCAGCAGCGGTTTGCCCCACCACCTTAGGAGTGGCAGCGGACTGCTTTTTGTTCATCTGTACTTCCCCCTATCCGTTCGAAATGTGCGTGCTAATGCTCACAAACTTGTCTTTCTAGCATACTTTCATTTTTTGGAAATATCAATCAATCCACAGAGGAAAACAAGTTGCGTACCCGCTCATCCCGCAGCCAAAGCCCGCCCCAGGCCAAAATGGCCAGGTAGACAGCAAACAGCGTGTGCGTCAAAAGCGGCGCATCTACGCGAACTTGTGTAGCGATGACGCCACCGAAGTAGCCTGTCAGCAAAATCGCTCCCAACACTGCGGTTCGCGGCAAAGCGTACAAAACAGTAGAGATAATCGCCAAAATGCCCAAGAGCGCAATATGGTGCTGCGCAAATCCGAGTACCAGTGTGCCTTCGACGACAGGAGCGGGTTGGATCAGCTTGAACACACCGTCAAACAGCATGAAGAGGATGACCAGCCAGCTCATGATCCGCGCTACCCACAGTCGCGTTCGGGAAATTGTTTTCGCCATGTTTTCTAACCGCCTTTCTTTATTTGCCAAAATCCTTTTGTTAAAAGAAGCGTATCATAAACCGCTCAACAACGTTTCTTCTCGTTTGCTATGTTCAGCGTCACGGCTTGTGGACCGCATGCCGCTCCGCTCACTCTCCTGCCAAAACATCGAGACATTTTTCACAAGAAAAAAGCAGTCCGTGCAAAAGGCTGCTGCCTCGCTGCTCGAACTGCCTGCGTTCTTCTGTTAGTTTGCTGTGTCGCTTACTTCAGCCGCTCCACCTGATAGCCTTTTTCCTTCAGTTGGTCAAGCACCATGCCTTTCAGCGCGTAGTGGGCAGAGCCTACGACGACAAAGGAAGTGTGCTCGCCTTCCTGTTCCAGCAACTGGGCCAGCTTGTTCGCCATGTTTTTGTCCCGTTCACCAACGAGGCGCTGGTTCAATCCTCCGGCATCGAATTGTCCTTCCACGCTCAAAACGCGAGTCATGCCTTCCAGATCGCCTTGCACCCACTTCGTCTGCATGTCTTGCAACACCTGATAGCTTGCTGCCGGCTCTTTTCCGGAAAGCAAGCTGTCCAGAATGACGTTCAATTCCTTTTCCTGCTGCTCTGCGGGTACGCCCGAGAGCAAATCGGCTTGCAGCTTGATGCCTTCCAGCTCGTGGACCGGCTTTTGCTCAAGCATCGCTTTGGCCAGGAAATAGCGGTCGATCCCTGTCAGCATCGCCAGTTCGCCTTCCTCCGGGCTTCCGGTATAGCCTACCGTTACCAGGGAAAGACCAACGGCAAAAGGCTTGTAGCCATCGAACGCATTTTCAGGCAATTTCATGCTTGCCAGCGCCTTTTGCAGCTTGCTGTATGTGGCGGCTGACACGTGATCCTGGAGTGTCGTTCCGTCGCTGTAAATCATTTTCTCCAGCATGTAATTCATGTCGCCAGCAAGGATATCCGCCTCGACCCACAGATCGTCTGACGCTTCATAAGCGTCGCGGATTGTTTTTTGCATCGGGTACATGTCGGTTGTGCCCATATGAATCGAGCCGAGCAAATAGAGCGTATTTTGGCCTTTGGTCACTTTCCACAACAAGCCTTTGGCTCCGCCGCCCGCCAAATCATTGGCGAACTCGACCACCCGGCTGGCCATGACCGCAGCCTGCTCTACTGTTGCTGACTGATCCAGCTCCAAACCTGTGCTCGTCCCTTTGACAAGTCCATGTTTGCGCATGTACTCCAACGGAGCGAGTGCAGTCACATCGGCTCCCTTTCCGGCTGGCCACTCATAGTTTGCCAGCAGCTTGTGCAAGGAAACGGCTACTGCTTCGCGCGTCGCCACACGGTTGTCTGACCAGGACAAAGCTGCTTTTTTCTTCAAGCCAAGCTGATCGAGCTTCTTCTCTGTCGCTTTCAGCAAATCCGCAAACTTATCGGCAGGAATCGGTTGAAGGAACGATTCGTCTTTGTACCAGGCTAACGGAAAAATTCCGTATTTCTCGCCTTCATTCAATGTCGAAATGGACCATTCACTGAGAAAAGGCACCTGAACAGGCTCTGCGGCTTTCAGCGGGTATACGTGGCCGAGCAAAATCGTCAGGCCAAGCACTCCCGCCCCTGCCCATCTGCCAAGCTTCTTCCAGTGGTTGTTTCTTTGCATTTTCAAGATCTCCTCTCATGCTGTCTGCAACTTGCCTGCATGTTTCTAGTAAACAATGGTAGATTATACCACAGTTGAAAATGGTAGGTAAACGTCAAAAAGTCTGCCTGCTCCCTGTGGCAGCCGCCAGTCTGATCGCATCCAGAAGCCGATGCAGGTGGAGTGCCTCAAAAAAAATCGGGAACGGTGAACGTCCCTGTCTGAATGTCCTTGGCAAAAGCTTCATGAGCACTAGCCACATATTGCCTGACTGCTTCGCCTTCTGCCGCATCTTTTGCAACCGAGACGAAGTGGTCCGGATTGCTTGCTGCAACACGGCTTGCAGAAGAGTAGGCTGTCATGTGCGCTTCCAGGTTGCCGAACTGTACATGTCCCGCCGAATTGTGCTGCACGATGCGAATGACTCCCAGCTCTCCCTGAATTTCCAGCTCAAAGGCGGGATACGTGCCTGCCTGGATATGAACGAATGCCGAAGCCCCGCTTTTCAGCACTCCTTGCACCATGATCTGATCTGCTGTGTCTTTTGCAATGATTTCATTCGTCGCAAGCACAGTCGCAGTAGAAAAATTCCGGTTCATCATCGCGGACAGCTCACGAAAATCGCCAAGCAAGTAGCACAGGGCATCCAGGGAATGGCCGCCGTTGATCGCAAGCAGTGTCGCACCGTGTTTTTCGCTCAGCAAATACGCCCCCTGCCGATCGGTGACTCCGCCTTTTCCTTGCGTGGAAACGCGCATGTGACAAGACAAGATACGGCCAATCTCGCCTCGCTCCAGACGCTGCTTCACTTGCCGCAGCACAGGTGACTGTCTCGCCTGAAGCCCTGCTGCGTGATGAACGCCTGCCTGTTTTGCCAGACCAGCCAACTGTTCTGCTTCGCTTGTCGTGACAGCTAGAGGCCACTCGCAGTACACATGCTTCCCGGCAAGGATGGCGCTGCGGACTGCATCGTAATGATCAGGAACCTTGACGCTTACAACTACCAGCTCCACAGCTGACGAGCCGCTTACGGCGCGATGGTCTGTCGCAGCGAGCGTAGCCCCGGTCACTTCCGCACTCTTTCGCGCACTCGCTTCGTTTGTCGTGGCGATTGCGGTGATGCGGTGTCGCTCACTTTGCAAAAGCACAGGAATATGCGTCTTGCTTGCCCACTGATTGTTCAACGACCCGCCGATAATCCCGGTGCGAATTTGCTTTGTATCCATGTCTTTCCCTCCTGCTTCACGCGTGCAATTCTTTTTTGTGAAAAGTATACTAATCCAAAGACATCTCGAATAATGTTAATTTTTGATTGCTCTATCACTTTTTTTGATGGAAGGAGTTGAAAACATGGACATCGATACAATCCGGGCGTTCGTGACAGTTGCCGAGCTGAAGAGCCTGTCCGCCGCTGCCTTTCGCATGAACCATCTGCAATCCAACATGACGGCGAAAATCAAAAAAATCGAAGCTCATTACGCACAGCAACTGTTCATTCGCAGTTCCAAAGGCATGGAGCTGACGGTGGAAGGCAAGCGGCTTTACACGCACTACAAGAAGCTCTTGAGCTTGTGGGAAGAAGCCGAACAAGAGATGAAACAGCTTGAACCGAAGCTTCGGCTGGGCACGATGCAATCCGTGATTGGCTCGGAAATTACCGCTACGCTTGCCGGCTTGTATGAAAAATACCCGCAGCTGTCCGTTACTTTACAGACTGGCTCAACTGCCGAAATGGAACAAGCGCTGATGAATGGCACGATCGACCTGGCTTTCACGATTGGCGCATCCAGCAAGACGGAACAGTTGCACTATAAAAAAATCGGCTTGGAGGAAGTCGTCCTGGTTGGAAAAGGAGCCGTGCCAGGCATGTCGCTCAAAAGCATTTTGCCAGGAGCAACGGTACTGATTTTGTCCGAACAATGCCTGTATACATCGCGCATGGCACAACTTTTTTCCGATTTCGGTCTGCCAAAAGCACCCGTGACACAGGTTGCTGTAGTGGAAACTCTGCTACAATTCGCCGCGCTGGGAATGGGCATTACTCTCATGTCCAAACGCATTGTCGAGCGGCTCGGTGTGACGAACTATTTGGAGCTGCCTGCCGAGCAGCGTTTTCTCGATAAATATGTGGTTACCAGGCAAGGCTATGAGCTTTCTCCGCTGGAAAAGCAATTTATAGAAGCCAGCCACTTTTTATAGTCCGACCTGGTTTGCTCCGCTTTTTTCCTGCTTCTTGTCCCGGTTCGAGGTACTGGGACAGCGCTGAAAAAAAAACACACAGCTTTGCCCCTGCTGTGCGTTCCCGATCCGCTCTTTATTTTCCCTCGACAAACGTAATCTTCTTCATGAGCAGCCTGATGCCTTTTGGCAAAAAATAAGCGACTGGAAAAGCCAGTGAAAACGCCATCGGCCACGCCTTGAGCCAGCGTGCGAGCAGCATGGAGTCGAAGCCGAAATTAACCAGCATCATGAAAAACGACAAAAGACAGGACATGCCCAAAGCCATCAGAAAAGTAAAAAGAATGTGTTCGTATTTTTTGTTGATTTTCACAAGCATCACCCTCGTTGTGATTTCCTGTTATTTCCTATTATAAGGTACCTATTTTGCGAAATAGTTACCTCGTTAACTATGGTAGATTAAAGCATAATGGCAAAGTCGTCAATCGCGTAAGTGTCGGCTGAAAAAAAAGAAAAAACCCTTGGCAATCAAGGGTTTTTAGACATGTCTTCGCTATTGTTCTTTCATCCGGCTGGCTACCGCTTCCGCCAGTTCGGTTGTCAACTGGGGAACGTGCGATTTCAGGATGGAATTTACCATCGGCGCCTTCAAACCTTTGGCTGTAATATCGAGAAAGCCGGTCATTTTCGTACACTTCTCGCCCAATTCCTGTGCCTTGAAGTAGCCTTCGCCCGTGAAATTCTCGTTGATTCCGGTCAGCATGAATTTGACTTCGGTCGGCTCGTTCCATTCCGTAATATCTACCTGCAAGCTGATCTCCTTTTTCAAGATGCCGATGTCTCCGGTAAAGCTCCAGGTCACGCGGCGCTCGTTAATGACTTCGTGGCTGATGTAGCCCGGAACCAGCACTACCCAATGATCCAATACACGGACAAACTCCCAAACCGTTCGGATTGGCAGCGGCACTTCGATATCGTGGATGCCTTGAGGCATGGCTTTTCATCCCTTTCCCCGTATGATTTCTCTGTCTCGTAATATGTATGGTTTGTTTTGACAGGATATATCGGGAAAATGTGGCGAAGCGTTTGCCCATGCCAGGCCATTTTACATGAGCTGCTTTCGGTCCGGCTTGCCCAACTCGGTGTACGGCAGCTGCTCGACAAAAACGATTTCTTTGGGCATTTGATATCTGGCTACTTTTTGCCGCAGCCATTGCTGCAATTGTGCCTCGGTAAGCTCCACATGGCTCACAGGCTGGACGAACGCCTTCAGCCTTTGCCCAAACGCTTCATCCGGGATGCCGATCACAGTCGCGTCTTCGATGGCCGGATGCTCCACAAGCACTCGCGCAAGCTCGACTGGATACACATTTTCGCCAGCGGACACCACCATGTCGTCTGTTCGCCCGCACAAGTAGTAATAGCCCGCTGCATCCCGATAACCGACGTCGCCTGTCTCGATCCAAGCCTGTCGCTTGAAAAACAGCGAGCCGCCCGCCTTCACGCACAGCTGGCCGATTTCGCCTGCCTTGCATGGACGCTGATCGGAGTTTCGCACATTTCGCACATGCAAACGGACACCCGGGATTTTTTGCCCGATCGTGTGCGCACGATGCCAGAGGTCGCTGGGAGTTGCGATCACACATAGTCCCGCTTCCGTTGTCCCGTATAAATTGTACAGACAGTCGCCCAATTCGGCGGACACCTCGGCTGCGAGTCCGGTGGCAAGCGGCGCTCCGCCTGATGCGATGCAAACAAGAGACTGCAACGCTGTCGGATCGTGATGCAGCATTTTTCTGAGCATCAATGGGACAACGGATACGACCTCTACTTTGTGTCTGGCAATCAGCTCACACGCTTTGGCGGCAGCGAAGCCGGGAGTGATCACTGTTTTTTTGCCCAAAGCGACAAACAACAGCAAGATAGCCAAACCGTATCCATGGTAGATCGGCGTCGCAATATAGGCTGTATTCAGCCGAAGCAGCCCAAGCTGGCTGAGCAGAGCCAAAAACGGCGGCAAATAATGAAACAGCGACGGCTTGTGCGGCACTTTTTTCGCACGCCCCGTCGTTCCGCCTGTCAGGAGCATGATCTTGCCCGCAGAACTGCGCGCTGGTACTGGCACTGACGCCAGCCTTTCGTCCGACCAGTCCGAGCATTCTCCCAGCAACTGGTTGATCGCGGGAAGATGCTCGTGATAGCTGTACAGACTCGCTCCCGCGTATCCCGCCTGCTCGATGGTCGCCGTCTGCTTTTCGTCGTGGATAAGCAGGTCCAGCTCCACTTCGTCGAACAACTGCCTGAGCTGTCCCGCACTCATTTCGGGATTGAGCAAATATACATCGCAGCCCGTACCGGACGCCGCGAAAATGGCTCGCACCAACGCGATGTGGTTTTGGCATAAAAAGCCGACCTGTTTGCTTTTCGCAAGACCGTATTTTTCCTTGAACACCCAAGAGAGCCGCAGAGAGTCTGTCCAAAGCTGCTGAAAGCAGACCGTTTCCCGCTCGTCGACCAATGCGACCTTTTGACCGTGGGTGCTTTGCGCGAGCTTCAGCAGCGTCATCAGGTTCGTTCCGCATCGGAACAAGGCGGCGAGCAGCCTGCCGATGCCTGCTGGCGTCAAAAGCTTCATTTTGGCAAGCACAGCGAGCAAATACATCAGGCGCATCGTCATTCCCCCCTTTTGCGTAGCCAGCGAGGAAGCAATCGCTCCCATAGCCCTCTGCCAAACAAGGAAGCCAGCTCGCCCCCCAAAAGCCACCACGGGCGGATCGTGGTCCGTTTCGTGTACAGCGATTTGGCGATGAGCCTCGCAGCGTGCTCTGCGCTCATGGCAGGCATGCTCCGATAGGCAGTCGTGGGCAAAATCATCGGCGTTCTCACCAGCGGCAAGTAAATCGATGTCGTGGCAATCCCCTTCGCGCTCCACTCCGGCGCGGCCGAGCGAAACCAGGTGTCGAACGCGGCTTTCGAAGCTTGATACGCCGCCCAGTAAGGCAACGGGAGCAACGATGTGTTGATCGTGGAGACGTTTACGATCTGCCCTTTGTTTCGGGCGAGCTGCTCAGTAAGCGACAACAAGATTTTAACCGGAGCAAAATAATTGATCGCCATCGTCCGGGTAAAATCGTGATAGCGCTCCAGAGAGTCCATGATCGGTCGCCGGATGGACAAGCCTGCATTGCTGACCACGATGTCGATCCCGCCAGACTGCTCGTGCAAAAACGCAAGAAATGCCTCCAACTGAGCCGGATCGCGAAGATCGGCCCCGCACACACTGACTCTCGCCCCGTCTCGCTCGATTTCAGCTTTGATCCGGCGCAGCTTTTCCTCTCTTCTCGCCACCAGCAGCAAGTGCACTTGGCAGCGCCCCAGCACATATGCCAGCTGCTCCCCGATTCCCGAGCTGGCCCCGGTAATGAGAATCGTCTTGCCCGCAACAGCCGCCGCGAGCTTGCCCTCATCCAGAGCCGTTGGCCAAAACAGCATGTTTTCCCACAACGTATAGGCAGGCATCCGCATCGTCCTTTTTTCTGTGAAAAACGTCTCGCCGTTTTTCATGAAATGGGATGTGACCGCTTGCGGTCAACAAAACGGTCATGTTCGTTTTGGTTAGTCGTCCGTTCTCCTTTATTTTCCTCGACCTAGCCCGCAGAAACAAGAATGAGATAAATTCTCAACTGTGATATTGGTCACAAGGCATCGCTCTGCACATGTCTTATACTTGGCTCGTAATCAATCAACTACCTGCTCCCATTAAAACGCGTGAAAGGTTGTGAAAGTGCGCCTCAGTGCGATTGCTCTGGCCTTTGCTTCCTTTTCTCATTTTTTTCCGTTCACACAATGCTATAATTGAGAATGATTATTATACTCAATTATAACAATGCGAGAAAAGGAGTGCATTCCTATGCTGTCTACTGGCCCGATCTCCTCCGTTTTGCGTTGCTTTCATTTGTTTCGCAATTTGTCCGAGCATGAGTTGAAAGCTGTTGCGGCTACGTGCAAATCCGGTGAATTTGCAAGAGGCGACTACCTTTTCTATCAATCGGAAGAAATCTTGCAGGTGTACTTCGTCATTTCCGGCCGAGTCCGTCTGTTCAGTACGAGTGAAGATGGAAAAGAACAAACTTTCCTGCTTGCCGATCAGGGCGACATGTTCCCTCACCTCGGATTTTTTCGCACAGACAGCTATCCGCACCACGCCGTCGCGCTGGATGACGTCCATTGCCTCGTCATTCCCGTGCGCACTTTCGAACAGCTGCTGCTCGCTCATCCCGCCATCAGCTTCAAAATCATGCAAGTGCTGGCGGACAAAATTATCGACCTTCAGCAGCGTCTGGAAGACAAGACGTTTTATCCGGTGGAAAGCCAGCTCGTGTCTTTGTTGCTGCGCCTGAGCGAGACACACGCAGCCAGGCTCGACGCAGAATGGCTCCGCTTTTCCACCACTTTTACCAATAGCGAGCTGGCCGGGATGCTCGGCACGACGCGAGAGACGGTCAACCGCACGATCCAGAAGCTGAAAAAGCAGCAAGCGGTCGTGATGGCCCAGGGCGGCAGCATGCACATTCACCTGGAAAAGCTGAGAAGCTTGCTTCCTGACACGCCTGTTGTACCGATCGATCCCCAAAAAGACCATTTTATCCGCACTCACGCCCAGGCATGCTGCGTCAGAGGCTGCCATGAGGTGTGAACGTGCGATCATAAGAAAGGATGTTTGACATGACCGAAAAAGCAAGCCGCAAGCCTACTCACCTGTTTCTCGCTTCCCTTGGGAAAACCCGGCTGCGTCCGGGCGGAAAAGAAGCGACCGAGCGCATTTTGCAAGCATGCCGCCTCACCGCCGATACGAAAGTGCTGGAAGTAGCGCCAAACATGGGCACGACCGCCATTCAGATCGCCAAGGAGTACGGTTGCCAGGTGACCGGAATTGATATTCACCAGCCGAGCGTCGAGCGGGCGCAGGAAAACATTCGCCAGCACGGACTGGAAGAGCGCGTCCAGATTGCATACGGCAATGCATTGGAGCTGCCTTTTGCCGCTGAAACGTTTGACGTGGTGATCAATGAAGCGATGCTCAGCATGCTGCCGCTGGAACAGAAAAAGCAGGCGATCGCGGAATATTTCCGCGTCTTGAAGCCGGGCGGCAGACTGGCGACCCACGATTTGCTGCTGTGCAAGGACCCGGAAACGCCGGAAGTGCAGGAGCGCCTGGCTGCTTTGCGCCAACTGCTCGCGGTCAACGCCCAGCCGATGACCGAAGCGAACTGGCGCGGTTTGTTCGAACAGGCTGCCTTCCGCCAAGTCGATTGCCAGACAGGAAAAATGTCGCTTCTGTCGCTGAAAGGCTTGCTCACAGACGAAGGCTGGGAAGGCACGATCCAACTTTTGACCAACGCGTGCAAAAACCCGGCGGATCAAGCCCATTTGTTTGAACTGATTCGTACATTCGATGCCAACGACGACCTGTACGGACACATCACCTTTACGGTCGTGAAATAACAAAGTCAGGAGGCGAGCCGATGGAAGCCTTGCTGGAATTTGCCTCCGTCACGAAGTCGTTCAACGGGACGACTGTACTCGCTGGCTTTTCCTTCTCTCTCGCGGCGGGAGAGGTCGTCGCCATCCTCGGCCCTTCCGGCTGCGGCAAAACAACGATTCTCAACATGGCAGCCGGATTGATCAGGCAGACTTCCGGAACGGTGACCGTCCGCACGGAACAGCTCGGCTATGTCTTTCAGGAGCCGCGGCTGATTCCGTGGAAAACGGTCACGGACAACATTCGTTTTGTGCTCGGCCGCATGGACCAAGACACGATGAACGAAAAAGTGACGACGGTGTTGCAAAAAGTCGGGCTGTTCCATGCCCGCGACTACTATCCGAAGCAGCTCTCCGGCGGGATGAAGCAACGCGTATCCATCGCACGCGCGCTGGTCACAGACCCGAAAATGATGCTGATGGACGAGCCTTTTTCCGCGCTCGATCTCGCCCTCAAGCGCGAGCTGCAACAAGATGTCATCCGTTTGATCGAGGAACGCCGCATCGGAATGGTCTATGTGACACACGATCCGGAAGAAGCGGCCCGCCTGGCTGACCGCGTCCTGTTGTTCAGCAAAAGCAACAACCTTGCAGCGGCAACAGTCATCCGGGAATACCCCCTCCCCGGACAAAGAGCAGGCAGAAGCGAGGATCAGATTCAACAAATCAAAGCCGTGCTGCACCAGCACCTGACAGGAGGATAGACAATTGTCACGCACATCCAAAACCAGCTACATCATGATGTCCCTGATTGTCGCCATCACCAGCGCCCTGATCGGCTGCTCCACTCAAACGAATCAGGCTGCCACCTCAAGCCAACAACCAACCGCTGAGCAACAGCAACCAGCCGCGACTGCGCAAGCGACGAGCACGCAAGAGGTGCAAAAACGCGAGCATTTGACCATTCAAGCACCAGTGGGAATCTCGCTCTCTTCTCCTATCTATAAAATGATCGAGGACAAATCGCTCAGCCCGTTCGCCGAAAACGTTGAGTACAAGCCGTGGAAAACACCGGATGAGCTGCGCGCCCGAATCAGCAGCGGCCAGGCCGAAGTATCCGCCGTACCTACTTATGTCGGCGCCAATCTGTACAACCGGGGAATGGATGTCAAGCTGATCAATACGCTGATCTGGGGCATCCTCTATATGATCGGCCCCGACGGTGAGGCAGTCAGTTGGGACAGCCTGCGCGGGCAGACCGTTCACGTTCCGTTTAAAGGCGATATGCCCGATCTCGTCTTCCGCTACTTGCTGAAAAAAAAACAATCTCGACCCGACCAAAGATGTCAAAATCGAATACGTCAGCGCGCCGCAGGAGCTGGTCGGCTTGCTCGTCGCAGGCAAGGCGAAGTACGCCATCTTGCCGGAGCATATGGCGACCATGTCTGTGATGCAAGGCAACAAGGCAGGCAAAAAACTGGGCAAAGTCATGAGCTTGCAAGCCGAATGGGCGAAAGCGACAGGCAAATCGCCGCGCATCCCGCAAGCTGGTATCCTCGTCTCAGGCGAACTGATCGCCAAGCATCCTGAACTGGTGGCGGAACTGCAAAAACAGTTTGAGCAATCCGTCCAGTTCCTGAACGAGCAGCCAAAAGACGCTGCCGCGATGATCGCGAAATACCAGGACGGGCTGACCCCGCCAATCATTGAAAGTGTCATTCCTTCCTTGAACTTGCAGTTCGTCTCGGCCAAGGACGCCAAGGAAGAACTGGAATTTTTCTTCAC
Source organism: Brevibacillus sp. HD3.3A (assembly GCF_013284375.2). Classification (NCBI taxonomy): domain Bacteria; kingdom Bacillati; phylum Bacillota; class Bacilli; order Caryophanales; family Paenibacillaceae; genus Brevibacillus; species Brevibacillus sp. HD3.3A. The sequence goes on along the minus strand of NZ_CP085874.1, from coordinate 1,464,259 downwards.
CGAGCTCTCCACTCTGTCCCCGGAGATTATTGGGGGGAAATTGCCGGATGCAGGATTCTACTACGCTCCGTAATCGCCGCCTGCTCGTACAGGGCGTGACAATCCTGATCCTGCTCGCCATTTGGCAAGGCTTATCGATGTCCTTGCCCTCTATCCTGTTCGCTTCACCACTGGACACCGCAGCCGCTTTCGTTCGGATGGTCGAGAGCGGGGAGTTCACCGAGCAGTTGCTCCAGTCCGCTTCCCGCATGTTTATCGGACTTTTTAGCGGAATGATAGTCGCGATTTGCTGCGGGCTTGTCGCAGGACGTTCTCCCGTCCTGTACGATGCGATGCGTCCGGTTCAGTCGATGCTCATGGGGATTCCGCCGATCATCGTCGTCGTCCTGGCGATGGTCTGGTTCGGCACAGGCTCGATGGTTCCCGTGTTTGTCGTCGCTGTGCTCGTTTTCCCCGGCATTTACTTGAATACGGCGGACGGCTGGCGCAATATCGACCGCCAGCTGCTGGAAATGGCGGCGATCTACAAAAGCACTCCGTGGCACACGTTGAGACACATCATTTTGCCCGGACTTGCCGTGCCGATTTTCACTGCGATCTCGCTTGCGACTGGCTCTGCCGTACGCATCGCGATCATGGCAGAGCTGCTCGGCGCAGATGCGGGAATCGGCTATTCGCTCGCCTTTGCCAGAGTCAACATCGATACGGCAAAAGTGTTCGCCTGGACACTCGTCAGTATTTTCATCATCATTTTGCTCGACCATCTTGTCATATCTCCGCTGCGGAAATTTATTCTGCGCTGGAACCGTGAGGAGTGATCATTAATGCAAACGTTCGACCTGAAAAACTATCTGGAGTCCGCGCCCAAGCATATTGGCGCGTTGATGGGCTTTGAACGCACCAAAGTGCTGCAACTGCAATTACGCGCTGGCAGCTTTATCCCGGAACACGACACAGACGCCGACGTGTTGATTCTCGTGCAAAAAGGCAAAGCGGTCTTTGACTTTTCCGGGAAGCAGATCGAGATTGATCCACAGTCGCTTTTGTACATGCTGCCAGCGGAGAAGCACAGTGTGCGCGCTTTAGATGAAGACGTGGAAATGGTCGTCATCCGCATCGAGCGTGCGTAAGTGCACACATTCGGTTGCCACAAGTGAACAGTGAAAAAGCCAGTATCGTTAGAGTTTGACCGAGCGATACTGGCTTTTCGCGTTGACAAGAAAAAACTGCCAGAACGAGAAACCGATGCTATCTTCAAACGTATCTCTATTAATAGGCAAAAACTGACATGAGATCGAGGTGCAAGCAAACATGGAATCTATCTCTATCGTTCTCTACCGACCGGAGCTGGCTGCGGCTGTCGCTGATATGTGGAACGCCAGCCGAGACAGCTGGGGAGGCGGCAATTCGATTACGACAGCGGAACAAATCAGACAGGAAGAAGCTCGCTCCGACGCGCTTGCTGTGTACCTCGCAATGGACGGCGAATCGGTAGTCGGCTATTGCAGCCTGGCGGAATACAGGGAAGATACGGGCGCCCTCTACATCCCCCTGCTCAACGTTCGTCCTGACTATCACGGAAAAAAAGTAGGCCGCATGCTGCTTGCCCGCGCCCTGGACCAGACTGTCCAGCTTGGTTGGCCGCGGCTTGACCTGTACACATGGGCTGGCAACACGAAGGCGGTTCCTTTGTATAAAAAATTCGGTTTTTTCTGGGAAGACCGGGATGACTCGACGCACTTGATGAACATGATGCCCACTGTCCTGCGCACAGAAGCTATCGCGCATTATTTCGATACGCTGGACTGGTACCAGGATTCCACAAGACAAATTGTGGTCGAACCGGATGGACGGAAAGAAAACGGCTTTGATTACTTCACCTACTCCTGGAAAAAAGCCGACCTGAGCTTGCGCGTGGAGTTTGAACGACGCGGCCGCGGGCTGCGCCTGATCGAAACGGAAGACTACTTGCTGTCCGCCGAGGTCGAGCAGCTGGAGCTGGTCTTCGGCCGCGACTACCAGATTCACTACCGGATCGTCAATAAATCGGGCAAGCCGTTGCAGCTTTCCTTGACGGGAGAGTCGAATGAAAACATTCAGTTTGACTACCAGCAGGAGCTGTCCGTCACGGACGAAACGAGCTTGTCTGCAAGCTTTACGGTCGGAGCAATCACGGAAGAGCAAAGCATTTGGCGCACGCATCCAAGAGTTTGCACACACATTCAAATCAACGGCAAAAAGGCTCTGTTCCAGGTCGGCATCTTGCCCAAATTCCCTGCTTCGCTCACCATGCACGTTCCTGGTCTGACTTATCCGGGTCAAACCGCACACTATTATTTGGACATGGAAAACAATTTTTCCGAAGAAGCGCAGTTTTCTTTTGAACTGGCTGACTCGCCATTCTTGCGCTTCCACGAACACAGCCATTCGCTGCGGTTGTCCGGCAAAGAACGCGTCTCGCTTCCGCTTCGCGCCGATCTGATCGACCACGGATTTTACAGCGCCGATGTGCAAATCGTGGGGCAGCTTGCAGACGGCAAGCAAGTCTCCTTCGTGAAAAAGCTTGGCGCTGCCTTTACCGGATTGGGAGCGCTCCTGGCAGGCGAAACAGAATTGACGTGGCAAGTGCATCACGGCCGCCATACGCTCACCTTGAACAAGGACGACAACGAACTCACCATTTCCGGCGGAAACGGCGGAGCGCCGACGTACATCGCCTATCCGAAGCTTGGCAAGCCGTATTCCAGCGAGTTTTCCAAAAAGCGCGCGGAGCACGTCGACTTCTTTTCCGAAAAAGGCGCCATCGGTATTCGCGCCGCTTACCGTTCCGATGCCTACCCTGCTCTTTCGCTGATCAGCAAAACGCTGCTGCACGGCGATGGCACCGTTGAACACACGCTGGATATAACCAACACTTCCACGGAAAAACTGGCTGCTGAGCTATGGCTGACACAAAGCCTCATCCACTCGATCCAGCACCCGATCTTGCCCTATCAAGGCCGCTATGTAGACGTTCCCACTTCTTACGGCAGCGACCTGGAATATTGGGACGGCAAGCTGCTCAGTGAAAACTGGCTGTTTTCCCGGGAAGATGCAGCCCCGTGGGGATTGTGCTGGCCGCCATCTTGCCAGATGGATATTCAAGGCTGGCAAATCGCCCTGGAATCGTGCATCGGAGAGCTGGAGCCGCAGAGCAGCGCGACGTTCGGCCCGATATGCGTGGCGCATGGAGCGTATACGGACTGGAAAGAATTTCGTGCTTTTGCCCGAAAAGAAGCTTTGGCCAAAGACTTGTCGCTGACCCCTCATCTGGAGCTGATTGCCAACGATCACAACCCATTTTTGGCAAACGGCGAAGTGAAAGTTGAGGTAAAAGAATACAAACAGCAGTACCTGGACGGGGAACTGACGGCCTTGCTTGCGGGCGAAGAAGCTCTGGGACAGACGCAACGCTTCACGGAAGAAGCCGAGGAACAGGAAGCGCACTTCGCTTTGCCTGCTTCGGCCAAAGCGTACGAGCTGGTTCGTGTGGACGGTCAGTTCGCTACCCACGACATTTGCTTGCAAAGCGCCCTTTTCCCGGTTCAACCAGGCTCCATCTCCATGGAAGTGACCGAAGAGCAAGGCCAGCAAGTCTACAGCGCAGACAACGGCTCCATCCGCATCAAAGCAGCACCGGATTTTTACCCGTCGCTGTTCTCGCTCGTTTCGAGCGGACAGGAATGGCTGGCCAGCTCTTTCCCGCAGCGACAACCGAAATCGTGGTGGAACCCGTGGACAGGCGGCATCGGCAACCACATCGAAGAACTGAGCGCTTTTTCACTGGTCAAGGAAGAACGCAGCGCCGCCTTCGTCCAGCTGACCGACAATCGCCAGAACGTCTGGCAAGGCATCAAGCTCAGCTATCACGTCAAAAAACAGGAGAAGTATCGCGGCCTCACCTGCCACCAATATTTTCTTTTGCTGCCGGGCGTCCCGCTCCTTTGCCATACGGTCGAAATCGTGCAAAAAACCGGAACGTACTTTGCCCACAAAAGCTTTGCAACCGAAGTCTTTTTGCAAACGGAAGCGGCTGACGAAACGGTTTGGCTGAAAACAGCGGGGAAACACGGGGAGCCGCTGACCTACAAGCTGGCGCAGGGAGATTTGACCGTAACGGAACAATCCGACTATACGTTTGGCGCAGCTTCCCGCGCCGAGCAGCTCACGATCTTCACCGATCTGGGCACCGCAGATGTCGAAGTGTACGCCAACAAGGAAATCGCGATGACCACCATCCTGCGCGAACTGAACTTGCCGGACAACAGCACGAGCTTTACGCCGCCTGTCTTTTTCCTGTTTGCCGACAAAGAGCTGCCTGCCGATTCCTTGGCGGCTTTGCGGGCGATCCGGTTTACCAGCGAAGGCGAAGGGGGAAATTCAGATGAAGATCATTGATGCGCACATGCATTTATCGCATATCGAAGAATTTAAGCGGACAGCCGCGGAGAAGTCGTTTGTCGACTACTCTGTCCAAGGCATTTTGCAGGAATATAAGGACAACGGAGTGGTGCTCGGAATCGGCATGGGCTTGACGGAAACAAAGCAGGACGGCTTTCCCGATTACGAAGCGATCACGCCGATGGGTCTGGACTTGACCGCTGAACTGCCACCGCAGCTCGTCTACTGCCTGGGAATCAATCCGTACACGCTGGACGATGCGGCGGTTGCTCGCCTGGAGCAAGATTTGCAACACCCCCAGGCGGTCGGCTTGAAAATTTATCTCGGCTACTATCCGTTTTACGCCTACGACAGCGTCTACGATCCGGTCTATGCACTCGCCGCCAAATACGGGGTGCCGGTTGTTTTCCATACGGGTGACACTTACTCGGAGCGAGGTCTGCTCAAGTATTCGCATCCGCTCACTCTCGACGAGGTAGCGGTGAAGCATCGGGACGTGAACTTCATGATGGCCCATTTCGGTGACCCGTGGGTGCTGGATGGCGCAGAAGTCGTGTACAAAAACCGCAACATGTTTGCCGACCTGTCCGGCTTGATGGTCGGTGACGCAGACAACTGCCGCAGACTGGCCGAATCGCCGCTGTTCTTCGCTCATCTGCGCCATGCGATTACGTACTGCGATCATTATGACAAATTTTTGTTCGGCACCGACTGGCCGCTCGCCCCTGTGAAGTCGTACATCCAGTTTGTGCAGGAGCTGATTCCGGCTGAGTATCATGCGGATGTGTTTTACAAGACGGCGTTGAAGGTGTTTCCGAAGGTGCGGGCTTTTGTCGAGTAGTAAACTGCAATGAATTTCCTTTCACGTCCATCAAAAAAATCCCACATGTCTGCGCTCATTCGCGTGAAGACACATGGGATTTTTCTTTTGCCACAAGGGGTTTGTGCGACCTTTGCGCCCCCCTCATGCCCGCAAAATAAAAACGCCTGGTTCCCCAGACGTTCTCGTTCTTTTTTCGTATGCAGCTGCCTCTCGTTACGACTGGGAGAGAAAGCCTTCCTTGAAGATTTTCAGCAAATATTCCAGCGTAATCGGGTCGCTGTACGTCGATGCTTCCATGTCGATCACGATCACATGGTTATTTTTCACAGCAGGAATCTTTTTCCACGTCTCCGAGGTCAGGAACGGATTTTCTCCGCCCTTGCGCTGGCTGAGCACGATGTAGTCTCCAGCGTACTCCGGAATCACTTCCAAAGAAAGCGTGTAGTAGCCAGGGCCAAGTGCGTCTTTCTTGACTTTTTCCGGCATGGCGAGGCCCATTGCCTGATACAGGATTTCCGTTCCGCGAGCCCAGTTGTTGCCGAAGACGTAAAAGTCTTTCGTATCATGCTCGAACACGGAGACGGTCGTATCCTTGCCGATTTTCGCCTTGATTTCTTCGCCAGCAGCTTGCGCGCGCTTCGTGAAATCGTCGATCCACGCTTGCGCCTCTTTTTCCTTGTTCAAAAGCTTGCCAATCTCGCGTTGCTGCGCCAGGTAGTCCAGCTTGCCCCACGTGTAGACGACTGTCGGTGCGATTTCCTTCATCTTGTCGAGGTTTTTCATCCACGATCCGGCAATAATCAGGTCGGGCTGGAGAGCCAAAATCTTCTCCATCGTCTCGTCCGATACGACTTCGACATCTTTGACTTTGTCGGTGAACAGTGGATTTTTCTTCGTCCACTCGTCGATCCCGACCAGTGTGCCGCCAAGCGCAACTACGTTAGGCGCGTTGGTCAGGCCCACGATTCTTTTTGGCTGGGCAGGAACCTCAACCGGACCGTTCTCCGACTGGTACGTGATCATTTCAGGTTTGGCCTCAGCATTCGCATTCGGCTTTTCTTCGGTTTTTGTTGCCTGCTGTTGATTTGTCTCACTGCCGCCCGCATTGTTTGGTGTCGGCGTCGATGCATTGCCGCAAGCGCTGACCATCAGCGAAAGCGACATCAGGAAAGGAATGAGCCACTTTTTCATGTTGCAGTCTCCTTTTTGGCAAATAAAAACTTGTAGATGATAATGATAATCATTTCTGACAATTACATACTATAAACAGTTCTCACCTGCCTGTCAATACGGTCACTCTCTTTCCCCTGACATGCGGTTGGAACCGCTTCCACCCATGTGTTGCGGCAAACAATAACGTCATGTCTGCTTGGCTGACCAGAAGCGGTCACATGCGTTTTCGCGATAAATATCGAGACGTTTTTCCATACAAATACAAAAAAACGGCCTTTTCAGCCGTTGTGTCCGTTCGCGGAGTCATCTGCTACCGTAATGACTACATTTCCTTTTTTGTGCCCTTGCTCTACGTATTCATGTGCCTGCGGAATCTGTTCCAGCGGATAGCGTCTGTCGATGACCGCCCGGAGCTGGCCCGACTCCATCAGCTCGGCGAGAAGCTGCATGTCTTCCACGCGCACTTTTGCCACTCCTTGCCCTTCCACGGTGAGGTATTTGCCATGGGGAGCCAGCACCTGCTTGCAGCGGGATTTCGCGCATTTTCCTACAGCGTCAAAGACGATGTCGTACTGCTTGCCGGATTGGGCAAAGTTTTCTTTTGTATAGTCGATCACCTCATCCGCGCCAAGCTGCCTGACCAGTTCTACATTGGCGGTACTGCACACTCCGGTCACCTCGGCTCCGAAGTATTTGGCGAGCTGCACCGCCGATGTGCCGACCGATCCCGAGGCGCCGTAGATCAAGACTCGTTGCCCGCGCTGCAACTGTCCTTTGCGGAAAAAGTGCAAGGCGGTAGTTCCGCCAAACGGCATCACTGCGGCTTCTTCATAAGTGGCATTAGTCGGCATGAGGGTGACGTTGGCGTCCTCGTGCAAGCATTTGTATTCGGCATACGTGCCAAAGTCCATCTCGGTGATCGCATACACCTTGTCTTTTGGCTTGAAGCGCTTGACTTGCTTGCCGACCGCTTCCACCTCTCCAGCCAGCTCGACGCCCAAAATCGGGTTTCGCGGCTTGTTCCATCCGATCAGCAACCGCATAGGCAGCCAATACAGCAACGGACAGCGAAAAGCGCGCACCCGGCAATCCCCGGAAGTGACCGTGGTCGCATATATTTTCACGAGAATCTCATGCTCTTTCGGAACGGGCTTGGCTACCTCCTGGAGCGAGAGGACATCCGGTGCTCCATAGCTGGTGCAGACGACAGCTCTCATGGGCTTCCTCCTTTTTCCTGTTTGCCATGAGTATAGCCGCAATGAACTGTCTCGCTACAGCTACTAAAGTATGGTTTTGCAAAAACAATCACGGCTGAAAAACAGCACCGCCTACAACAGTCCAAGCTCGCGTGCCCGCGCGACTGCCTCCGTGCGCCGCTTCACTTGCAGCTTTTCAAAAATGACCCGGTTGTGCCCTTTTACAGTCGGCAACGCAATAAACAGCCTTTCGCTGATCTGCTGGTTGGAAAAGCCTTGGGCAATCAGGCGGAGCACTTCCAGCTCGCGATTGCTCAACGGCTCGATCAGAGACTCGGCTTGCTGCGCTTGCGCTGGCTGACCCGTCCCGTGTACTGGCGCCAACTGGTTCATGGCAGCGAGAAGCTTGCCACAATACTCAGACGCCGCTTCGGCTGCTGTCCACTCACGCAACAGCGGCAGGAGCAAAGCAGCTTCATCGACAAACGTCCGCACCAGCCCGCCCGGCTCAGCCAGTGCCAAAGCTTCGCGAAGCAGTTGTACCGCCTGGCGCTTTTCCCCATGCCCAAAAAGCGCGACAGCCAAAAGCAGCTTGGCCTCGATCCGCTCCCGCTCTTGGCGGGTCTGCTCCAGCTCTGCATGCCACGGTTTGAGAATCGCCACGGCTTGGGCGGAATTGCCCTTGGCCAAATACACCCGGGCGCGAGTGCTTGCGAGCTGTCCATTCGCCGTCGCCAGGCGCTCGGCAGCAGCCAGATTGCCTTTATGCAGTTGCACCATGGTCTGGACCGCCAAAAGCTGAGGAAGCTGGACTGTGAAGTTTTGCCGCTGGACCGTGTGATCGCTTTCTGCCAGCATGCGTGCTGCCCCGCTGGCATCGCCTTGGGCAAGCTTTAGCCTGGCTAAAAAAATCTCGCTCTCGACCACGCAATCCGTCTGTTCCAGCTGTTTTGCCCACTTCACGCTCTGACGAGTATGCTCCAACGCTTTTTCCCGTTCATCCCACTCGTAATACAGGCGAGCCAAACCAAGATGCGCCTTGCAAGCTGCCGGCAGCGGCGGATCGCCTGCGAGCTTCAGCACCCGCAGATAGCTTCGCTCCGCCAGGTACAGCCGGGATTCCATCTCCTGAATCATCCCCAGGCCAAGTGTTGCCAGCATGGTAATCAGGACATGGCCGACCCTTTCACTGTTCGCCAAAGCTTGCGTATAAGCCACGCTCGCCTCTGCCCATTCGCCCCGAAGCTGGCAGCCGTACCCGCGTGTCCATAGTGTCGCAGTGCGCACAGGCACGTTTTCCGGATGCAAAAGTTCCAGAGCACGGTGCGACTCCGCTACGATCCGCTCCGCGTCGTGCTTGCTCACCGCCAGCGAAGCGCGGATCGCCGCGATATGACCGAGCAAATCACGGGTCATGTCGCTTTGCTCCACCGCCTGCAACACTTTTTCGGCAGCTTGCAGCTTTGGTTCCACGCCTGTTGTTTTTCCAGTCATCAACAGCGCAGACGCTTGCATCACCCACAAACCGGGCAGCTCGTTCTTTTCCTGCTCGCCCAATGACTCCAGCCATTGCAGAACAGGGGTCACTGCCCCGCGAAAAATCAGGGGCAAGCCAGCACCTTCCGCCAGCCGCGCCGCCCTTTTTGTATCGTGGGCGCAAACAGCATGGTGAAACGCCTCAAACGCAAAGCCGTTCGCTTCATACCAGCTGCTTGCGCGAATATGCAAGCTTGCAGCGACGGTTGGATCAAGCCGTTTGCGCAAAAGCTCGGCAAAAAGATGGTGGTAGCGATACCAGCGCCGTTCGCTGTCCAAGGCGACAAGAAACAGATTGGCGCGATCAAGCAAGGCCAGCGTCGCTTCGCCAAAGCCAGCCCGGACTGTGTGCTCCCCGTCGCTCAGAACAGCATCGCACAGCGGCCCGCTCATCCGTTCAAGAACAGACGTCTGGAGCAAAAACGACTGGATGCTCTCCGTTTCCTGATTCAACACTTCCTCGACCAAATAGTCCCACACATAAGGATGATTAGGCGGAAAAGACCGAATCAACCCATCCGGCTCGCCTTCCCTGCGCAAAGCAAGCGCGACCAGCTGCAATCCGGCAATCCAGCCTTCTGTGCGTTCTGCCAAAATCCCGACGCTTGTCTCGGAAAGAACCAGCCCCATCCCCTGGCACAAAAATTCGCCGGCTTCCCGCTGGGCAAAGCGCAGATCGCCAGCATGAACTTCCGTCAGCTGATCCTTCGCGCGCATCCTCGCCAAAGGCAACGGCGGCTGCGCGCGGGTCGTGATGACGAGATGAAGCTGCGGCGGCATGCGTTCCACCAGAAAAGCAACCGCCTCATGAATACTCGGAGAGCGGAGAAGATGATAGTCATCCAGAACGAGAACCATCGCCGGGGATAAAGAGTGGAGATCGTGCAACAAAGACAGCAGCATCGCCTCGCTTGGCGAACTTTCCGCAGCCTTGAGCATGGGCAGCAGCCCTTTTCCAATAGACGGCTCAATCGTCTGCATAGCTGCGATCACGCAGCGCAGGAAACGCCCCAGGTCGTCGTCTCCCCCATCGAGCGACAGCCAGGCGACAGAGACGGGAGCATCTGCCAGCCATTCACTGACAAGCGCCGTCTTGCCGTAGCCTGCTGGAGCAGAAATCAGCGTCAGCTTGCGATGCATCCCTTCGCTCAATTTTTCCACGAGCCGCGGGCGTCGGACCGCTTTTGGCCGCGGTTTGGGGATGTACAGCTTTGTCAAAAGAATGTCCTTTTCTAATCCCACCAAAAATACCACACGTCCTGCTTCAGCAAGTAATCGGCGTAATGACCGAGCGTCTGTTGATCGTCCAAAACGTACTGGCAAAAAATAAAATGCTCTTTTGCCAATTGCAGCGCTTCTTCAGCCGTTTGCGGACGCCGCTTCGCTTGCAGCACCCATGTATCGCCTGTCACAGCGAGGATGCTTGCGCCGTACTGTTCCTGAAAATGCTTGAAGATGACCGACTGGTACACAGGCAAAGGGCATTCGTTGTATCCGCCCATCGGAATCCACAGCGGAGCCTCATGCCCGCGCTCCTGCGGCAAGTTCAGCACGACGAGCGAATCTCCATCCTCGATCCGGTCCTGTGCCCATTCCCGATCGAGCTGAAACGGTTCTGTCGATGCTTCTGTTGCGACCAACTGCTCGTGAACCAGCTCGCTGCCTTCCCACATCGCTGCGTACGCCTGATAACATTCGGAAAAGTTTTTGCCTTGCAGCTGCTTCTCCTCAGCTGGCAAATCAGTGTAGACCAGCCGGGACTCCACGATTTTGCGGAAGGTATCCTCTACGCTCAGGCTGCGGGCTTCTTCCAGCTGCTGCGCGACAAAAGCGGACAACGTTTCTGCTTCCTCGCACACTTCTTCCATCATTTCCAGCAGGTTGTAGCCCGGCAACACCAAAATGCGGTGCTTCCCCTCTGCTTGCAGCGGCAACGCCAATTGTTCTACTGCGACGACTTCTGTTTCGCATTCATCCAAATACTCGACCAATTCTTCAACCATGACCGACACCTCTTTTTCTTCACGCATTCATTCGCTTTATCGATTTATGCAAATGGCTTGTTCGCATTTTTGGAAAAATAAGCCACACTTGTTCATCGTACACCATCTATCCAGAAGAATGTAGAGCTAACCTAAAAAAAGCTTCCCTCGCCAGTCGGGAGGGAAGCTTTCCTTTTTTCGTGCGATTTGCTTGTGTTACGACAGCTTAACCAGGCTGTAGTTTTTCTTGCCTTTGCGGATGATGATGAAGCGTCCGCCGATGGCGAGGTCAGCCGTTACTTCCAGCTCCAGATCGCTCACCTTTTCGCCGTTCATGGAAATCGCGCCTTTGGTAATGTCCTCGCGCGCCTGGCGCTTGGATGGCTCGATGCCCAGCTCTACCAGCCAATCCACGATGTTTTTCGCTTCTTTCGTCGCTTCATAGGTCGGCATTTCTTTGAAGCCTTGCTCGATTTCATCTGCCGTCAACGACTTGATGTCTCCCGTGAACAAGGCAGCTGTAATGCGTTTGGCCTGCTCCAGCAGCTCTTCCCCGTGCACGAATCGGGTCATTTCTTCTGCGAGCATTTTTTGCGCTTCGCGTTTATGCGGTTCGGTCTGGACTTTTTCAGCCAGCTCCTCAATTTGCTCTTTGGACAAGAACGTGAAGTAGTTCAAGTATTTCACAACATCACGGTCATCGGTATTCGCCCAGAACTGGTAAAACTCGAATGGCGTCGTTTTGTTCGGATCGAGCCAGACAGCGCCGCCAGCCGTTTTCCCGAACTTCGTGCCGTCTGCTTTCAGCATCAGCGGAATGGTCAAGCCAAACGCTTTCGCTTCTGGCCCTTCTTTTTTGCGGATCAAATCGAGGCCGCTCGTAATGTTGCCCCATTGGTCCGAACCGCCGATTTGCAGCTGCACGTCTTCGTGTTTGTACAGGTGCAAGTAATCGAGCGATTGCAGGATTTGGTAGGAGAACTCGGTAAAAGAAATCCCGCTGTCCAGTCGGCTTGCCACCACGTCTTTGGCGAGCATCGCGTTGATGCTGAAATTTTTCCCGTAGTCGCGCAAAAATTCGATGACGTTGATTTTATGCGTCCAGTCGTAGTTGTTCACCAGGCGGATTTGATTGTCGCCTTCTGTGATGAACAGCTTTTTCATTTGCGCAGTCAGCGCATCCACATTCGCCTGCACTTGCTCCAATGTTTGCAGCGAGCGCTCCGATTGCCGGCCGCTCGGATCGCCGATCGTTCCTGTCGCGCCGCCGATCAAAATAACCGGGCGGTGACCAGCCAACTGGAAGCGTTTCAGCATGATGAATGGGATCAAGTGACCGATATGCATGCTGTCGCCTGTCGGGTCCACGCCACAGTAGAGCGAGATCGATTTTTGCTCGGTCAATTCGCGAAGTCCCTCGGCATCTGTTTGTTGATTGATGGCGCCGCGCCATTCGAGTTCATCAATAATGTTCACAGCCAATTCACTCCCTCAGGTTCGTAGTTCTCCTATACCGGATCAACGTTGTGCGTGACAACAAAAAATCGCCCCTTGTCATATAGACATAGGGACGATTGAATAACCGTGTTACCACCCAGATTGCACCAATGCCGCACACGCCTTCCTTTTGCGCGCCATTCATGCCACTCTCGGCGAGATATCGTTCGCCGCTTCCGCTCAGCATTACCCGAGATACTCCAGAGTTGTAATTCGCTTGCTTGGTGTGTGCCGGGTTTCATCATCCCCCGGCTTTCTGGGACAGGGACCAATCTGCTACTGGGCTCTTTCAACGTATGTCGCATATAAGATTACAGACAGTATAGTGAATTGGAAGATCGGTGTCAACTGGCGTTTGCCCTCACACCGCCCGGGCAAGCCGAAAGCCGAGATCATCGATGCGAAACGTCGGATGACTGCGCCTGCGGCATGTCGCGCCGACACCTCTAGCCGCTTCCGCCCAAGCCTGCCTGCCTGTCATCTGGTTCCCTCCGCTTTCCACTTTTATTTAGCCAAGCTCAGCTTTTCGATCGCCTGCTGCTCAGTCGGCAGGAAAAAGATGTCGTTGCCGTTGTTCGACTCATAGATGAAGTCTTTCAAGCTTTTGCTTGCATACACGGAAAAATCGCCCACGATCGCCAGCTTTGCCTTGTAATTGATGAACTTTTGCAAAATGTCGCCCGCCAGTCGCGTCTTCAGATCGAAAAAACTCTCCGCAAGCATCGTTTTATGAATGACGATGCGGTCGCATTCGGCTTCGTACCATGCCGTCGCGATCAGATCCAGTGCCGCCTGGACATCGGCGATGACGTGTTCCTCGCTTGTTACGACAGCAATATTGACTCCGTTAACGGTGTGCTTGGCAATGTTCATCGTCTACCTCCCTGTTTGATCAGCCACTCATTTGGCATGGGCCTGGAAAAGTCTTTGGACATACTGCTCGCCTATATAGCGATTGTCTTCGCCCTGCGGCGGCACAATCCCCGCCACCCAAAAAAAGCTCAGCCCGACTACCATCGCCATCAGCCCATAAGCGGCCCCCTGAGCATCTTCTTCCGCCAGCTGGCAAAGACTGATTTTTTAGGGAAAAAGAAGGACAGGAGGCGGGGCAGGGTGGCTAAAGCAGTTCATTCCCGGCAACGCACGATTTTATTGGATTCCCAGATGCTCGCGCAAGGTGGCGCCTGCGTATTCCCGCTTGAACAAGCCTTTTTCCACCAGCTTGGGCATCAGTTGTTCGAAAAAGATGTTCATCGATTTTTCCGATCCGCCCGGCAGAGCGATGAACCCGTCAATCGCTCCCGCCTCGTAACGCTCGATAATATCAGCCAGTACATCGTCGACAGTTCCGACAGACACCCAATGCGCCGATCCGACTACCTCAGGGCGTGCCAGCACTTCTTGCAAAGTCGGCTCGTACTTCGTGATAAATCGGCGCAACAGCTCGGCATGTGTCCGGCTGCGGACGGGCAGGTTCGGATCAGGGAGCATGTCAGCTGTTATGCGTTGATCCAGAGCCAGATGGCTTGCTTCCATTCCGAGTACGAATTTCAGCGAAGCCAGCCTGCGCTCCGTGCTCAAATTGGCATGCGCCACTTTATGCAATTCCTCTGCCTCCTCGCGCGTCTCCCCCAAGAAAAAGTACAGGCCCGGCAGCACTTTGACTGCATCCGGATTACGTCCATGCTCCTCCGCCCTTTTGCGCAAGTCGCTTCGCAGTTCGACTCCTGATTCAATATCCGGCATGGCTGCAAAAATCGCATCCGCGACGGAAGAAGCAAAATCACGTCCCGTATCCGACGCACCCGCCTGGAAAAACGGAATCGAGCCGGAGGCATGGGCTGGCATCGTCAGCGGCCCTTTGACACTGAAAAATTCGCCCGAATGGTTGATCGGCGTTACCTTGTCCCGATCGGTAAAAATGCCTGTCTCCCGATCCATGACAATCGCTTCGCGCGGGTAGCTATCCCACAGCTTGCGTACGACCTCGATAAACTCTTTTGCTTTCGCATAGCGCTCTTGCGGTGATGGCATCGGAGCATCGCCGAAGTTCTCGGCCCCTTCAATCGATGTGACGATATTCCAGCCAGCTCGCCCGTTGCTCAGCCAGTGCAACGACTGAAGCTGTCTCGCCACGATGAACGGCGGATTGAATGTGGTGGAGATCGTCGTCACCAACCCGATTCGCTCGGTTTCCCGGGCAATAGCGGAGAACATCAGTGTCGGATCAACGCTGCCAAAGCTGACGGCGTCTCCCAGCATCTGCGGACCGACGTATAAATAATCGGCTTTGAACAAAAAATCGAGCTTGGCTTGCTCGGCCATTTTCGCCAAATCAATATAGTAGTCGATCGTGTCCAGTTTCTCGATATCACTGTCAGGACGCCGCCAGCCTGCCCCTTTCATCCACGTAGTATTAATCGCCAGTCCGATGCACAATTGTCTATTTTCAGCCATACGTATCCACCTCTCCTGGATTGAGATTCGTTTCGCGATTAGGACTTGCCCCGCTCTTCCGTCATGTTGGCAAAAGCGCAAATACGCGCCTTTTTCCAACAATGATAATCATTATCGTTAAATAGTGTAGCAAGGGCAGAAGTAAAAGCAAATGCACAAATCACGAAAACGATATGCAAGATTGTCTAATCCAGTGCTTTTCTTTGAAAAACGTCCCGGCGTTTTCAGCGCAGTTGGTGGGCGGTTTGCAGCTCGCAGCTTGCGGTTTCTTGCAGTCAGCAATCACAGTCATGACTGTCCGACGTCCTTATGACTCTCTTCTTGCTCTCTGTACGCGGAAGGCGACACGCCGAATTTCTTTTTAAACATCCTGCTGAAATAGAGCGGATTGGCATACCCGACACTGACGGCGATATCGCTGATCGGATAGCTGCCTGCTTTCAGTAGCTCGCGCGCTCTCTCCATCCGGTAATGAATCACGTAGTCGATAGGGCGGTATCCTGTGTATTTATGGAAAAAGTAAGAAAATTGCTTGGGGCTCATACCGTGCAACTCAGCCAATTCGCCGAGCGTCAGCGGCTCCATGTAGTGCCCGCTAATGTACGCAATCGCTTCTTCGATTATTTTTTGGCCTGGAGAACGTCCTTCCTCCCGACTCTTGCAGCCCACCAGCACTTGATGCATGATGCCTAAAAACAGCTCTTTGACATGCAGCTTCCCGATCCCGCCTGTAGCGCGGGCTTTTTGCTGGATCATGATGAGCGCTTCAAGCAGCCGGGGATTCGCGCCGGATTCGAGCTTGAAGTGAGTATCCAGTTCAACAGCCGCTGTGTCATTTGCGTGTTTGTTCCACCTGTAAAAGACAATGAAATACTCCAATTCTGACTGACCAATGACCCGCGAGTCCATTTGCATGCCTGGAGCAGCATGAACGACCGTTCCCGGCAACAAATCGTAAGCGGTTCCGTTCACATGCATCTTCGCCTCTCCACGCACAATAAACAGAAATCCGTATTGGACAGTCTTGAAACCGCGCAAAATACTTTTCGGCTGAATGACCAAGCGCTGCACATTGGCTATCTCATAGGAACCGCCGGCGAATATTTCCGCTATCTTGTCCAAATCCATCATGAAAGGAAACCTGCTTTCTGTCCATATCGTGTACCCCTGCTTATTTTATCATAGGATCGGGCCTGATTTTGCCGTAGGAACATCGCATGCGCTCCATCCCCGGGTTTGCCGTACCATCTGGCGCTCCCTGCCCAAATAAATCGCGGGAAGCATATTTATTTAGGAACCGTTTGCGGGTATGATAATAGAAAAAAAGAAAGAGGCTGTTATATGGATTCAACTTACTCACCAAGATCTACTTCGAAAACAAAAATGCTTGTGATTCATGCCCTTTTTATCGCTTTTACCCTCGCAGCTACCATGTTCATCAACATCCGCCTACCGATCATGGGCAACGGCGGCCTGATTCACCTCGGTAACGTGCCTCTTTTTATTGCTGCCTTTGTGTACGGCAGAAAAACGGGAGCGATTGCCGGAGCTTTCGGCATGGGTCTCTTCGACCTGATCTCCGGCTGGACAGCCTGGGCGCCTTTTACGTTCATCATCGTCGGTGCCATGGGTTATGTCGCTGGCCTCATCGGGGAAAAAATGCCTGGCAAACGCACACTGGCTTACTGTGTGGCGATCGCCGTCGCGCTGATTATTAAAATCGTCGGCTACTACTTCGTGGAAGTGATTTTGTATGGCAACTGGATTCAGCCGTTCGGCTCCATCCCTGGGAACTTCCTCCAGGTTATCGTTGCCGGAATTATCGTGCTGCCACTCGTAGGGCGGTTGAAAAAGATTGTGGGACAGGTGTAAGTAGAAAATCACTTTCTCGTAAAACTTGCAAAAGAGCGATTCATGTGATGCCCCAATAGAGCTGTAACTATAAAAATCGCCCAGGAGATTCTGATTCCTAGGCGATTTTTTTTCAAGGATGTGTCTGAAATTCTCGAACGATTCGGTCAGACAAAGGCGATAAATTTGTGCTCGTATGTGTAACGATGGAGCCGGATGGGCTGAGCTGGAGCCGGAGACATCGATGGTACGGCAAAGGGAATACGGCTGTCTTGCGTCATAAGAGCAAACGCCGAGATCCTGTTGAAACACGTGGCCGATTCAACGTAGGGAAGTCCATCCAGCAGCGCCCTAAAGAAGTGAGAAAACGTCTTAGTTTTGGTCACTGGGAACTGGATACGGTTGTTTCCAGTCGGGGAAAAAGTAAAGCATGCGTCGCTAGGTTCGCTGAGCGTAAGACTCGCCTTTGCCAAGGTCTCTGAAGAAGAACTTGCTCAAGCCTTGTATCTCATTAACAACCGACCAAGAAAATGTCCGGGCTGGAAGACGGCTCACGAATCATTCATGGAAGCTCTGTCGCACTTGGCTTGACAATCCGTCTGAATCAAAAGATTTTATATAAAATAACTTAATTGTAAAAATATGTTTACACAAACTAAACAAGTTGCTATAATCCCTAATTGACCGGTCAAAAATACCAATATAAGGGAGGTTAAAAATCATATATTGAAAATATATATGATTAACTTTTTTATGAAGATGAATGTGTTTTTAAAGTTTCTAATAACTGTCGCATTATTGCTTGGTAGTGTTACAAATGTAGCTGCAGCTGAAAACTCAAGTCAACAAACTACTAGCATTACAAGTGACACGGAGAATCTAACAGATCTTTTTAAGCAGAGAAACAACGTTCAGTTCGAGCAAATTGGTAATGAACAAGAAGTTTATTTTGAATCTAACGAGATAGAAATAAATGAGGAATTAATTGAAGAGTTTCATAGTATCGACGTTGAAGCGCAAAGTTACTTTGATACTTACTTTGACTTTTATAAAGAACACGGATATTTTCCTGAAAAGAAAGTCCTTACTAATAGATTAGCTTCGTCTGCCTCTTATGATGTAGCCTTAAATCTATTAAAAGGTTACGGCGTGAATTGGACTAAAGATCAACTAATTGCTAGACTCGCAACTTTAGGTGCTATCGCATCTCTTGATGGTCCTATTCCTATTGGAGATTTTGTTGCTCTCCTTGCAGGGGCTGTGATCCTTAACCCGAATCTTGACAACTACATTGCAAATTTAGATGAAATTACAAACTATTTAAAATCAGTTTCCCTAAGAAACGCTATTAGTAAAGTCACCGGAGCTGTTTCATTAAGCATTGCAACCAGAAAAGAAATTAAGAAAGGAAAAAAACACTTCGAAGCTTGGCTATCCACTGGTGGATGGGGCGGTATTTTTATTGGACGGTCGATTAGTTTATCTGAAGCGCAAAGTCGGGCTCGAAATGGTTTGGATACATTTAGTGTAAGTAAAGAGAGTGCAAAAAAAGTAGTAAAGCAAACAAACTATTGGTATTATGATGAAGGCGGTCACATTACATTGGGATATCTCGCCAATTTACCTCATTATCATATGACCACTGATGAAGCTCGTCGAAATAAATTGCCTGGTCACCATTTCTTCCCCTACGATCCACTTGATTAATAATTAGTCTGGGACTGGAAACGACATATAAGCTATAAATGTATATGTCGTTTCCGATATTTCACTAAAAAACAGTTGCTTCATTTTTTAACCTCCTATTTCGAACATAGCTAGGTGATAATTTCATGAATCAGGATGACCTTCATTCGAATCAGAATTCCATCCATCTCGAAAAGCTCTACAAAGACATTGACGAACAGTCAGCCAAGTTCTTTCACCATAACTATCAACATTACCTGGATGAAAATGTGTTTCCCGAAGACGCATGCTCCATTCCTCAAGATATCGATCTGTCCGCAGCTACTATTGTGTTAGGTGAACTCAAATGGGAGTGGACGGAAATTGAATTGTTATCCAGATTGAGTCTGTTAGGTGCAGAAATTGGAATCAATCGCCCGATCCCCGTCTTGGATTTCTTTACATTGCTAGAAGGGAAATCCGTAGTCTGGTCCAAATACTGCGATCATTATATAGAGAACTTTGAATCGCTTATCAACTGCTTAAAGCGATTTATCCCCGATCAAGATGAATCGAGTGAATAATTTTTAAAGTGCTCCCTTTTAAGTACCATCTTCGGACGAAGGAGGGGGCACTTTCGATCATGTGCCTCCTTCGTCCGAAGGGCTAGCAATTGGTTGCATAGGTCATGTCAGTTTCACATGCTGCTATTAGCTATAACACGTTGTTTTTTGATGACTTTTAAATTCCTCCACAGACCAGGTTTGAACTGCACCACATTTGTTGGGCCCTCCAACAGTTGGAAGTGCAGTTTTTCTATGACGAAATTTAGTGAAGATTTTAAACGTCTCCACTTCAAAGATACTTAGGAGGGATGGAGAGCAGCGTTCCCTTCCCTTCATGAAAAACGCCAAACCGTTCCGTTTGATACTGTGCATCATCCAAATACACTTGTGATCGCTCCGCGAACATAAACATGTTGGCAAGCATCTGATAGTGGCGAATTGACTCGTCCGGTCGCAGCAGCCGATGCGGGATATCGGCAATCATAATGGTCGCATTTTCCCACATCCACAACGCATTGTGGAGCGCCCCTCGAAGCATTCTCTGCCCACCATACAGCTTGTCCATGCGTTCACGCCCCTTTTATCCAACCAAACAATCATAGCTGATAATCATTACTACAATGCGATTATAGAAAAGAGTCGCGATTATGCGTAAAACATTCGAAAAGATTCTGCAGGAGGTACGCCATGGACGATATCGATATCAAAATTTTGCAACTCCTTGAGGAAAAAGGGAGACTCTCGCACGAAGAACTAAGCAAACTTTTGCACATATCCCGCCCTGCCGTTCATCAGCGGGTGGCAAAGCTGGAAAAGAGCAACATCATCAAAGGTTACCGCTGCATTGTCGATTGGAGCAAGCTGGAGCAAAAACTGAAAGTGCTGATCTTTATCAAAATGAAATGCCAAAACTTCAAAGAAATCGCAGGCAAGATTGTCGATTTGCACGTTCCGGGCGCAACGATTCTCGAATGCCAACGCCTGGCTGGGGAATGGTGCATGATGCTCAAAGTGCGGGTATCCTCCCCTGAGGATATTACGAATCTGATCGATGAAATGGTCAAATTCCCTGACGTTCAGGAGACTTCGACGACGTTTGTTTTATCTACCCTTTACGAAAACGGGATGAAGGAGAATTGAGAAAGAAGAGAGGCGACCCTGGATGATGCAAGGGAAAAAAGCAATGCAAATCGGCGAGTCAGAAAATTCAAATATCACTCTCGTTGTAATCGCTTTACTCTCCGTGTACATTTTTTGGGGAGGAACGTATCTCGGGATGAAGGTTGCGATTGAAACCATCCCGCCTTTTATCATGGCAGGCATTCGGTTTTTTGTGGCTGGAACTGTCCTCTATGTGCTTGCGCGGTTAAAGGGTGAGCAGCATCCGAGCGTTGCCGAATGGAAAGGCGCAAGAATCGTGGGCGCTCTCTTGCTCTTGGGCGGGAACGGGCTGGTCGCCTGGGCGGAACAAAAAGTCCCGTCAGCCATCGCCTCCCTGCTGGTAGCAACTGTTCCTTTATGGATTCTTGCTTTCAACTGGCTTGGCGGCAACAAAAAAAGACCTGCGCTCGGCGTCCTCGCTGGCGTACTGCTCGGCTTTTCCGGCATTGCCGTGCTCGTCCTGAACACAGGCGGAGCGAACAGCCAAAGCATGGACACAATCGGCATGATCGCCCTCTTGATCGCTTCGGTTTCTTGGTCAATCGGATCTTTGTATTCTCGCAGGGCAAAACTCCCCGCGTCTCCCCTGCAATCGACAGCGGCGCAAATGATGGTAGGCGGCGCTTTGCTGATCTTTGTTTCATTTTTCCTCGACGATTGGACGAAGCTGCACCTGTCTGAGCTATCTGTCCGCTCCGCTCTCGCCTTGGGCTATCTGATCGTGTTCGGCTCGATCATCAGCTACACAGCGTACATTTGGCTGTTGAAAAATGCTGACCCCGCCTGGGTATCGACATATGCTTTCGTCAATCCGATCGTCGCCGTATTTTTGGGTGGTTTCTCGCAAACGAGCGACTCTCTCCCCACGCCTGGGCCGCCGCTATCATTATCGTTGTCGCGGTCATGATGATTACGGTTTTTGGCGGGCAGAGGAAAGCCATCGAGCGGAAAGAAGTGGTGAGAGGGGAAGGGGAGGGCGTGTAACTATTAGTTTGAGAAAAAGGTGAAATTACCCTCATAATCCAATTTTTATAATAAAGCAAAAACAAGTCATGTTTGCTTAGAAAAAAGCAGAGGGGCGAATCATTTGGACAAAGAGAACCAGGGACTTCAAACTAAAATTTTCGACCTTATTGAACAAGAGGGACTGGAGGAACAACTGGAGTCATTGACCAGAAATGTATTTGAAGATTGCATCTCCAGAAATACAATCGAGTTAAGCCGCATAAATCCAAGCTTCATCCGTCTCATAGCGATGTTGCTTAAAAAGAGTTCTTTCCATGTCATTGGCCGAATTGAAGATAGCTTTATCAAGGACAAAAAGACAGCTACAGGGTCGCCGCCAGCGGCAGGGTATCGGTTTCAAGAGGGGTTTGGGAAGTGGTATGATCTCAGAGTGGAAGATGCCCTCTTGCTTGTAAAATACGGTAATGTCACCAACCTTGAAATTAATCCCAACGAAAATTACTTCATTGGGAAAGGAATCGATCTAAGGAAACTGCCAAGAGTAGCTACAGCCCCCGGCACTATTTTCACTGATGAAGAGATGCAGAACTACTTAGTATGGTTTAAAGGGATTCAAGTTCAGATGGGTATCCAGCCTACCATCATTTAAAAAGTAGCAAAAGCAGCCCTCTGCCAGTCGAATACAAGGAGGGCTGCTTTTGGTTTCGCGTATCTCTCAACTTTTACTACTTACTGATCGTTTCCTCACCAAGCAATTTCCCCGCAATATAATCAAACTGCTTTTCCAACGACAGCGGATCATTGAAATAAAATGTATTCGAATCAATCGTATACACGCGCTTGTTTTTGACGGCATCCAGCTGTTGCCACAACTCGTTCTTGCTTATCTCCTTCTCCAGCGAATCCTCGATAAACAAAAAATCTCCCGCATATTCCGGCAGTTTTTCATGCGAAAGCGCAACGTAGCCTTTGCCGATATCCATCGTTGCTTTCTGGATGATCTCCGGCGCTTTCAACCCAAACTCGCGATATAAAATCTCTCCGCCTCGTCCGTAAAAATCTCCGAACGCACCAAGCGATTTCATGTCTCCCCCCAAAATCGCCACTTTTTTGTCACCCACGACCTCGTGCACGGCTGGCTTATACTTCGCCACTTTGCTATCCCAGTTCGCAATCCACGCTTCTGCTTCCTGCTCCCTGCCAAACGCTTTGCCAAAAGCCCGAAGCTGCTCCCGCAAATTTTTTTCCCCGTATTTGATCGCGACAGTCGGCGCTATTTTTTGGATGTTCTCCAGGTTTTTCGCGTTGTCCAAGGCGATAATGACGTCAGGCTTCAGCTCCAACAGCTTTTCCAGCGAGTTGCTGTCATCGCCATAGCCCCCGATATTTTCAATCCCGTCCACTTTTCCCGCGTAAAAAGGATGATTCAGGGCAAACTCCGACAACCCTACAGGCTTGATGCCCAAAGCGAGGAAATAGCCTACGTAACTGTCTGCCAAAACGATAACCCGCTTCGGATTTTTCGGAATCGTCACCTCTCCGCTTGTCGTCTTGTAGGTGATCGTCTCTACTTTTGCCACGTTGTTCGCATCCCCTTGTGCCGGGGCTGCTGCCCCATTACTCGTGCTGGTCGCGCCAGAGCAAGCACTCAGCAACAGCATGATGCACAACAGCGCAGTTGCCGCCAGTGACGCTCGTGAACCTCTGCTCATCGGAAAATCCCCTTTTTTTGTATATTGATAATAATTATCACTATCAATGTACCGATTCAGCATCCGTTCCACAATAGAATATGTAGGGAATTTTGCCGGACTATCTGCAACTTTGCTCTGTTGCCAATTCCTTCTCCGATACTCGGCAGGCGACACGCCCAGCTTTTTCTTGAACAAGCGGCTGAAATAGTACACATCTTTGTACCCGACACCTGCCGAAATCGTCCGCAGCGAAGCGTCCGTCTCCGTCAGCAGGCTCGCCGCTTTTTCAAGGCGAACGCGAATCAAATAATCGATCGGACTGTAGCCTGTGCTTTGCTTGAATGTCGCGGATAAATGGTATGCACTGTAACGAAACATCTCCGCCAAAGACTCCAGCGTGATCGGCTCCGCATAATTTTTTTCCATGTACAGCATGATTTGTGCCGTCAAATCGGGATAGGTCACTTCGCTGCCCTCCCGCTCCAACTCTGCCAGCACCTGATAAACAAATTGGTAGAAAAGAGCTTTGATCTGAAACCGCCTCAGCGACTCTGGGCCCTGCCATTGCTCGTGCATTTGTTGCAAGTGGTGAAAAAGCAAAACCGGGCTGCTCGGGATCAGGCTGTATTGCGCCAAAAACGGGTTGCTGCGCTTTAACAGTTCAAGCAAACTCTGGCTTGCGGGTGCCGGAATCGTTGCTTTGTAAAAAATCGAGTAATATTCAAACGCTTCACCCGCAGGCACAATCTGGAGCGTGGCTCCTTTTCCGCTGTGCATGAGCTGAAACCCTTTTGCCATGTACGCCGTCCCATCCAACAAAACCTGCGCGTTGCCCCGTGTGGAAAAAAGAAACATGCTGGCCGGGAGCGTGTACGGTCCAACCCCTTCCCCCGGTGCCATCGCTGTGTGACGGATGTCCAAAATTTTAATGGCAGCCTGGTTCCATAGCAGCGCTTGGGTGTTTTCTTGCTTCAATGTGACCAGTCCTTTTTGTTTGGTTGCTTTATTATAATTGATAATAATTATCAGTTGAAGAGCAAGAACAGCAATCTGGCTAAAGCGAACCGGAGCCATCGCTTTGCTGTGCTCATAGCTTTTTCCGCTGTTTATCCGTCTCCCATAAGAGTGGTCGAACCAGCGATTGACGGCATTATAAATGCATATAGTCATGAAAAACTGTCTTCCCAACAACAACAACCGCTACATGCCAGACAGCTCCGGCATATAGCGGTTGTTTATGTCTCTTGTTAGTTGGATGAACCGTACAATGTACAATTGCCAAATGATAGTTACACCGAGCCTGAGTCTAAGTCTGAGCAAGCCTTGCAATCCCTTGTTGATCCGCTTCCCGTCCCTACAAAATTCACTACGTCCGCCGCATGTAAGCCCGCACCGTCAGCGGAGCGAAAATAGCCACGATAACGGCAGCGCTCGCGAGCGACAGAGCGAACTCCGTACCAATCGTGCCGCTATTGACCAATTCGCGAACCGCGCTCACCAGATGGGAGATCGGGTTGAGTTGGACGAACCACTGGAGCCACGTCGGCATCGTTTCAACTGGCACGAACGCATTGGAGAGAAAAGTCAGCGGAAACAGCACCAGCATGGAAATCCCTTGCACGCTTGCCGCCGTCCTCGCAATAACCCCGAAAAAGGCGAAAATCCAACTGACCGCCCACGAGCAGGCAATGACAAGAATCCCCGCAATCGCGACGAATCCCAGTCCGCCCTCTGGCTGGTAGCCCATGATATACCCCATCGCAAAAGTAAGCACGGTCGCAATCGTATAGCGGATCGTATCGGCGAGCAACGCCCCGGCCAAAGGCGCGATCCGGGCAATCGGCAGCGACTTGAATCGGTCGAAAACTCCTTTGTCCATATCTTCGCGGAGCTGGACGCCCGTCACGATGGACGTCGAGATAACGGTCTGCACGAGAATGCCAGGAATGATGATCGGCAAGTAGTTTTCCACGTTTCCTGAAATCGCGCCGCCAAAAATATACGTGAACATCAGGGTGAAAAGGATCGGCTGAATCGTGACATCAAACAGCTGCTCGGGAGTGCGCCGAATTTTCAGCAGCCCCCGGTAGGCCATCGTCAACGAATGGCGGAGCGCCTGAGCGAAACTGGCGCGGTTTTTCAACGAACGATCAAGCTCTTGCGTCAATGCTGCGCTTTTCATACAGTGGCTTCCTCCGTTCTGTTCGGGTGTTCTGAGGCTTGCTGTGCATTTTCGCTGGCACCGTGCCCCGTAATCGTTAAAAAGACTTCGTCCAGCGTCGGCTTTTGCACGCTGATCTCCGTCAGGTGAATGCCTCTCGTCCGCAGAGCGATCAGCAAATCGGTGACTTGGTCGGCGTTCGCCATTGGCGCCGTAATCTTGCCTGCTTCTGCCGTTACGCTGGAGCGAACTCCGAGCACTTGCTCCACCATTTCACGAGCATTGGCAATGTCCTGTACATTTTGGACTCGCAGATGCAGGGCGGAGTTCCCGACAGATGCTTTCAACTCATCCACCGTACCTTCTGCCACGACCCGCCCACGGTCGATCACCGCGATTCGGTCGGCCAGCTGGTCTGCTTCATCGAGGTATTGCGTGGTGAGCAAAACTGTCGACCCCGTTTCTACCAGGCGGCGAATCGTATCCCACATTTGCGAACGCGTTCGCGGGTCCAGCCCGGTCGTCGGTTCGTCCAGGAAAATGAGCGGTGGCTGCGCGATGAGACTGGCAGCCAAATCCAGCCGACGGCGCATCCCCCCGGAAAAGTGCTTCAATGGACGTTTGGCAGCCTCCGTCAGACCAAACTCTTCCAGCAGCTCAGCAGCTTTTCGTTTCGCCTCGGCGCGCCCCAAGCCGAGCAAACGGGAGAAAATAATCAGGTTCTCTGTGGCGCTTAACGACTCATCGACCGAAGCGTATTGCCCCGTTACCCCGATCAACTGCCGCACGACATGCGCCTCTTTCGTCACATCGTGCCCGAAAATGCGCGCCTCTCCGCCATCCGCCCGGAGCAAAGTCGCCAACATGCGAATCGTCGTAGTCTTGCCCGCCCCATTTGGACCAAGCACGCCGTAAATCGAGCCTGCCCGCACGTTCAAATCCACGCTATCTACAGCGCGATTGTCTCCGAACACTTTGACAAGCCCACGGGCTTCGACTGCCCATTCATTGCTGTACTTCTTGTTCATTCTGGCATCTCCTTACCCACTGTTATTTGATATCGCAACAATACCGTGCGGATTTAAACTGAATGTAAACTGGTTGTCGTTTTTTTATTTTAGGGCTTTTTGTCCGGTTGTTACACGTACATGGGAAGGGGGTGGAGGTCAGTCTGGAGGCGGAGAGGGAAGTGTTTTGCCGAGACATAAAAAGAGAATGATTGTCCAGAGACAATGTGGAATGTTCTTGGTTAGCTACAACAATCCGCTTTTAACTCCAACAAAAAAACGGCATCTCGGCCGTTTTTCGTGCCTTTTATATGCTGGCGCACGTAAGCGGGAGCGAACGAGCACCATTGGCAGTATAATCAATGTAGCAATGGCGGTGATATTACTGAAACCACCGCTGCTTGCCGTATTCAAGGGAAAACAAAACGGTATTACGATCATTTTCAAGCTTCTTATAATTCCAGTTTTGGCTTGATGCACTGCTGTGCCCAAACATGTTAATGATGTTTTCCTTCGAAGTTATATAAGCGTTAATGACATTCTCCTGATCAATAACAATCGCAAAATAAGGTTTGCAAGCAAAATGCCCACACGCCTCGTCTACTTTTCGAAATTCATCACTCGGTCTGGTAATTGTCAGTGCGTTATCAATTTGCCCCGCTGCCCTGCTTCGCGATTTAACGGATATGCCCAACCGTTCACCTGTTGACTTCCTCGTTGCAATGATGTCAATTCCCGTATGAGTGACATGCACACACTCGAATCCATGTCGAGACAACCAGTACATAATTAAATGTTCGGCAAAATCCCCCGTAATTTTCGAGTGATTGCTGCTCTTGTCAACGCTTTGCATTTTCTGTTGTGCCTCCCGATCCTAACGTTATTTCGTTCCTCATCTCTCCAAAATCACCCGTCAGCCAATCTGCTTTTTCCAGTCAAAAAACATTTTATCATCTCAATGCTTGGATAAGTTTATCGATCTGCGCCCGGCTGGCAAATGACTCATCAATTGATAGGAAAGACAACATGGAGACGGGCATTTTGGCATGAGCAGCCGCAAACATTTTGTGATGTCCGTCTAGCAAGTAGTGCGTATGCAGCCAAAGCTCATCGAAGTGTATATCATTAAGCGGAAATTTCGTGTCTAGAAAAGAAACACATACTGCCGTCGGATTGACGTTCCCTTTCCCCGTCTTCATGTACTTCTCAATGACTGACTGGTCCAATGATCCACTCGGTTGAATCGGCACGATGTATTCCTCTATTTTCTTTCCAGAACCCACTCGTCGGGAGCCGATTTGATAATATTCGCTTCCATCTGCCTGTCGTTTCAATCGCGGATATGCTTTGAACAAAGCGACAACATACTGACCATTTGGCACGATACATGATAATTCCGACACAAAATCATGGTTTAGCTCGGTTAATCCATTATTCAAGTTTGCTGAAATTCCCCTTGGATTCTTCCACTCCGCGCCCGATACTTCCACATAAAACAGGCACGTTTCACAATCGATCCCTGTATTGGCAATCTCTTCTCCGTTGATCGTTAAATATCTTTGATGATAGCCAGCCCGTTTATATTCGATAGGGGATGTAGAATCACTGATTGCAAAATCATTTATGTAGCTCACAATTTTGGTCATTGTGCCACTGCCTCCCATTCATGCTCCCCTGCCTAATCTCCTTGCCCACTTCTATTTTTTTCGAGTCAAGACGTAAAAGAAAAGCAAATTTCACCTATTTTATGCAGGTTATAGCTGTGTCATTTTGTGAATCCCACTCATCTTAACAAAAGAAAAAAAGAGTGAGAACCGCAGTTTTCGCTCTTTTTTCTTCACGAGATGATTTTTGAGGATTCGCAACACCCGTATTTTCTCCAACTATCGTAAAACGACGCGTTAAATTAAACTGTCGCACGAGAATGCCAAATCGCCGTCACCGATAATCGTCACATCGTACATTTGCTCTTTCGGCATGAAACGCTCTCCCTCTACTTTTTGGCGGCTTTGGTAATCCACTCAGCCAAACTGTTTATTTGCCCTTCCACAGCAATCGGATCGCGGTACCACGACTGATTTTCATTCCACAGGAACACTTTTCCATCCCGGATCGGCGGCAATTTGCCCCAAATCGGGTCAGCCTTCAACTGCTCCAGCGTCGAATTTGTCGTCAAAATCAAGTAATCCCCGGTATATTCAGGCAGCTTCTCCAGTGAAAATTCATAGTAGGAGTCCGCCAGCATATGTTCAGGAATGGCCGCAGGCGGCTTGGCGCCCAAGATTTCATACATGATCCGGCCACCACGTCCAGACTTCGGCCCGAACAAAAACACGGTGCCGTCGTATTCCTGCATGACAGACACTGTCTCGCCCTCATGAAGCGCTCCTTGTACTGCTTCGCGCAATTTGCCGGTTTTACGCTCAAAATCGGCAATCCATTGCTCCGCAACGTCCTTTTTGTCCAACAAATCGCCGAAGTAACGCATCTCCTCCTGAATCGATGCAAAGCGGTTGTAAGGCATCGCCACTGTCGGCGCAATCTTCGCATACTTGTCCACTGTTTCTGCTTGGGCGATTTGGGTAATGATCAAATCCGGTTCCACTTCAAGCAATGCTTCCAGCGAATCGCCCACATCCGTCACACCGTCGAGCTTGCCTTCCAAGTACGGACTATTCATCAAAAAAGTTTCCGAGGCAACTGGCTGGACGCCGAGCGCCAGCACGGTTCCCAAAAAAGCCTGTGCCGCTACGCGTTTTGGCTGCGCAGGCACTTCCACCTCTCCGGTCGCCGCTGTAATCGTTCGTTTTTCGGCAGTGGTAGGTGCCTTTGTCTCTGCTTGACTCGGATCCCCTGTGTTATTCGCCGTTTGGTTCGTTGCGCTGTTATTCTTTCCCCCTGTGCCTTCCGGTGCTGTCTCGCATCCCGATGCTGCCATAGTCAGGCACAGCAGAGCCGTGGCCAACCATTTTCTTTTGCTGCTTGCCATATCATTTCCCCCATCTGACAATAAATGATAATGAATATCATTATTATCAACATGATACATTGCCGGATGAGGAGCAACAACGGATGAATTTGACCGATTTCTTGTATCTTTCGAAACTGCATCCCGATATTTTTGGCGGTATTGGCCGGGAGTTACGCCTGTTTGCTTCTTGAACACGCGATTAAAATAAATCACGTCCGGATAACCTACGTAAGCAGCTATTTCCTGTTGCGTCGCTGCGGTATCACGCAGCAAATTGCGCGCCATATCCATGCGCAGACGAATGGCATATTCGAGCGGACTGCATCCCATCTGCTCTTTGAATTTTCTCGAAACGTACTGCGGGGTGTAATTCATTTGCTGGGCCAGCTGCTCCACGGAAATCACCCCGCGATAATTCCTTGCCATATAACGGATCACTTGCTCAGCCAGCGACGGGACGCACGGATGCTCCGCCCGCTCCCGCAACGCCGCATAGGTGAACCGGATGAAATCCCCTTTGGCCTTCAGCCACCGTAATCCGTCGTCCTTCCCGCTGCTCTTCTCTTGGTCGAACTGCCCTCTGCCCCCGCCGTCTGCCTGCTTCCAATCGTCAACCATCGCTTGGAGCATCTCCAGCAAGACGAGCGGTTCGGAAGGCGCCAATCCCCAACTTTCCATAAACGGATTCTCGGTTTGCATCATCATGTGAAACTCCCACAATGCAGAAGCTGGCAGCGATGCTTTGTATAAGATCATATAGGCGTCAAGCGAGCTGGCGGATTGAACCGATATCCGTTTCCCTTTGCCGATATGCTGCAAATGAAACCGCTCAGCCAGCCACACGTCGCCGTCTGCCCACAGCTCTGCGCTCCCATTAGCCAAATACATAAACATGCTTGTCGGCGCTACATAATCGCGAATTTCGTCGCCATGCCCGACCCGTTTGATCCGAATATCCAGCACGCGAACGATGACTTGATTCCACAGTTGAATTTGCTCGTTTATGTTCATCAAAATGCGGCGTAACGAACTTGAGCCAGCCAGTCCGTCACTCGCTCCTCCCACAGAGTATGTAACCAAAAGACCGGGTTGGTGATTATAATTCTCACTAATAGTTTGATGTCAACGATAGCGAAAAGCACTAGACGGTGTCAATGCGGGGTATTTCGAGTGATTGGCTATCCCTTGCTTTCCCGTGTGTCAGGACTGTGACAGAGCTACATGCCACTTCCATTCAACGAATCTGCAGCTCCTATTCAGCCGTCTTTCCTCATGTACACATTGCGCATACAAAAAACAGCCGACGCTACACGCACGCATCGGCTGCTGTTGTTTATGATGAAAAAACACCGCTTTCCATTGGGCTTGAGTCTTTTGGTCCATCTTTCTCCTCCCAACTGCATAAGGCTACTTCTTCAGCAAAGCAATTCTGCATAGCGGTTGCCGTATCAAAGAGCGCCAACGGTAACTTGGCGTCAAATAGCTCATGACTGATTCAGGCAAAGTGAGGATCGGCCACACTTTTACACAGGAGAATCTATCAAAAGTTTTCCTCATAGTAGCATAACCTAGTATAGTCAG
This sequence comes from Brevibacillus sp. HD3.3A, assembly GCF_013284375.2. Taxonomy (NCBI): domain Bacteria; kingdom Bacillati; phylum Bacillota; class Bacilli; order Caryophanales; family Paenibacillaceae; genus Brevibacillus; species Brevibacillus sp. HD3.3A. Next base: position 1,433,532 of record NZ_CP085874.1, on the reverse strand, counting down.
CTAGGCTGCCGACTTTAGTGCCTGGCACGGAAAATCGTTTGGTTAAAACATTGTTCGCAGATCATTCGCGGAAGCCGTCATATCCAACAAAAAAACGGCACTTCTGCCGTTTTTGCAAGATCCATCAAATCGTTTCTTTCATGTGACTGCGGTAGCGGCTGGCTTTACGGTCCAGCTGATAACTGACAAAGGTCAACAATGATGCAGCCACCGCAACGATCCCGCCTGCCCAGGATACGTCGATAAGTTCCCTGTTCACCGTGACGATTCCCCCGAGAGCCGCTCCAAATGCGATTCCGACGTTTATAGATACAGGAGCCAACGACGAAGCCAACTCCTTCGCTGCCGGATAATACTTATGTGCTACATCAATGAAATACAATTGCATGGTCGAGTTCATCATGTAAACAACAAGAGCAATGAGTGCGATACTAATTAAGGCTGCGACAATCGAATGGGAAGAAAAGTACAACGAAGCAAGGATAGCAGCTTGAATCAGAAACACATACCTCAACTTGCCAATCCCGTTTCGGATCGCCAGCTTCCCGCCAATGAGCGTGCTAAAAACGGAAACAACACCGTACAGCAAAAAAATGACGCCGATGTAACGCTCAGGCACGAATAGCACTTCTTGCAGCAAAGGAGCCAAATACGTATATACCGTATAGGTAGCCCCAATACTTAATGCGGGAATAAAAAAGCCGATAACAATACGCGGATTGGTTATGAGACCCATTTGTTTTTGCAAGGAACTCTTTGTTCCCCTCAGCTGTTTGGGAATGGTTACAGCGCTTACGATTAAGGATACGATACCCAATACGCTGGTAAACCAAAAAGCCATTTGCCAGCCGCTCCATTGCCCGATATACGTTCCGATCGGCACCCCGACTACGCTTGCTATCGTAAACCCCGCAAAAATAATCGATATAGCTGGCCCCCGCTTGTCGGCAGGCATCGTTTCATTCGCCACACTCATTGCAAGTGCGATCAGTACCCCGGTAACTACCGCTGTGACGATTCTGCTGGCAACAAGCAGTGCAAACGATCCCGATAAAGCCGTAATGACATTTGCGACAATAAACACCCCGATCAGGGCAAGCATCAACGGATACTTGGAAAATCGGCTCAAAACAGCCGTCAAGATCGGCGTGCTTATGGCAAACGTGATGGCAAAAACCGATACAAGCGAACCCGCCGTTGATATCGCTATTTTCAAATCTGCTGACACTTCATTGAGCAACCCGACAATCACAAATTCACTCGTTCCCAAGACGAAAGTTAATAAAAACAAATTGAAAATCAGTCGCTTATGTTGTTTCGCCATTCATTGAATCTCCTCTCCAGATGAACTTCCTCATGCTCTTTCTATGGCAACCTGCAACTCGGCAACGTGAGCTTCCGGATCGTTTGACTTTTCATGCGGCAAACAAATTTCGCGCCGCGGTTCATTCTCTTTCATGCGATATCCGTTCCGTTCAATCCACGCTGCCAATACCGCGCTTGCACTACAGGGGCGAGTCGTCCGGCAAAGGTGGATAAGCGTAGCCATCATCGGAACTTCCGACAATTGTTTCACCGTAAAAGGAGGCTGGCTCGGCATATCAAGAGTCAGAGGCCGTGCCACTTCCATGTCAATTTCGTCCTCGCTTTCTTCACAACCGTGCCAAAGTACAATTTGAGGCGTAGATGGCTGAACGGAATTTCCCAATTGATCATCCACCTGTTGGAAAAGCTCCGGAATTTGCTTGAGCGAAGCTTTTTGGCGGTAAGACAGCACAAGTTGAGGCCCGACTTCCTTTACAATAACGTCGTGCGACTTTTGATTCTCGCCTTCATTTTCGATGAAAGACAGCCGTTCCTTAATTTGCGTCAGTTTTGCCTGCTCCTTAGCCAAATTGGACAAAATCTCGCTTTCCTTCAACCGAAACATTCCCCGAATTTGTTCTTGCGAGATTTGCTCTCCTACCAACTGGCGAATTTGCTCTAACGAGAAGCCCAGTTCTTTAAAGGCCAAAATCCGATTGAGTTGAAACATTTGGTCAGCCGTATAATACCGATAACCTGTAAATCGGTCGGTGTGATTCGGCTTGAGCAAATTTAACTGGTCGTAGTAACGAAGCGTCTTTACGGACACCTGGCTGATTTTTGAAAACTCGCTGATTTTAAACATCCATCCATCTCCTTGCACGGGTCATTCTATTCTCTCCCTGGTCTTTTCCGAGTATAACGTTCCAGTTGAGGGGAGAGTCAAGGGAAGCGATCTAGGAGAAATTTTCGTATAAACCGGAATTTCTGCGTCTTCGCCATTTCTACCTGGAGCCGCTGAACCTGTCATTCGTCTCACCGTTTTAGTAGAAGACACTAGGTTGGCAACAAGATTCCTGCATCATTCAGAGGAGAATCCTGTTCGCGAGTCTTTCGTTGCTCTAACGTATCACGATTGCCCCTGCATTTATCTGAAAGTAAACAGGCCGCTCCCGACACAGAAAAAAGCAGCCTTCATTTTGGCTGCTTTGGATGTTTAAGTATGGTTAACCTACTAGCGCCTCCTTCACTCATACGTTTTCTGGCTGCTAAAACGTTTTGAGGGCTGCGGTTTGAAATGAAAAAACCCAGGATTTCTCCTGGGGAATTGTGGTGCATGCAACAGAACTATGGGGTAGTGACAAACAAGATCGTGTATGTGGCTGTTGTCGTTCCATCCGTTGCTGTAACCAGCACATAATCTCCTGTTTCCAAAAGGTCGAAGGAACCTTTTTCGACGTGAGAAGCAGAGAACAGCTTGACCGTTGCGCCATCTGGGCCTTCAAGATGACCCATCAATGCAGATCCGACATAGGTAGAACCACTGAAGAAGACAGCACTTCCATCAATCACTTTTGCGGCACTGTCGATTGTGAACATCGCAGTAGGTTTCGCAGTCAATGTCACATCATTGTTGATGGCAAAATCAGCGGTAACGGTCACAGAGCCCTTCTGTACCACATGATGATCAGCATCATCAGTAATCACGTAGCTAATCACTGCCGAGCCTCCACCTTGCCTCGAAATCTTGCCCTCTGTGTCGACTGAAATTTTGCTTGGATTGCTTGATGTCCAAGTAATGGTTTGTCCGGAACCTGCCGTGATCGTTTGATCCGGGGATATAGCCGTATCGCCTTCAGCAAGGTTTCCATTCGTTCCAGTACCCGAGTATGAAGGGTTGGTTTCTTGCGCTGTAGCGTAGACTGTCACAGTGACACTGTTTACAGCTCCATTAGAACTTGTATATTGGATCGTTGTCGTTCCAGGTGAAACTGCCGTGATCACTCCAGTGAAAGCATTCACAGTCGCTACTGACGGATTGCTCGATGACCAAATCTTGGTTCCTGGTTCTGTTGTTGTTGCTGTTCTCGTAATTGTCTCGCCAATCTGTAAAACTGTTGCAGATGTACCTACTCCTGTAATTGCTTGTCCGCTATTTCCGGCTAACCCAAAAACGGGCTTTTGCACAGACCAACACCGTGCAGGCGCCTTTCAACGCACACGGCGTTCCATCAACACTAAAGAAGGACTCCTTTCCTAGGACTTTAGAACTCCTACAACGGGCAATTTGATTGTATCATAGATTTCATCGGCTATAAAAGTAAATACTGAAAAATCAGTTTTGGGGGCTAGGCGTGAGGAGTTCGTGTAATTATTCTATCATTTTCGAATTATCGAGCCTCAGCAGATCAAATGAGATATCTGTATCAAATCACTGCTTATCAAAGTGAAATGGACAAGTTGTCATTCGCATACAGAGCTATTTGAAACTCGTCCATTTTTTTACATAAGCAGCTATAATGTGATGGTATCTCGATTTTTCCCACTTGGGAGGGCGTATAAGAATGGGATTGTTAGTTGATGAAATAAAAATACATATCAATGCGTATATTAACTATCTTACATTTAGAATTCGAAAATTGCTCTTCTACTTCTTTCCTGCCAATACATCGAGGACTAAACCATTATTGATATGCTACTTAGTAGCATCGCAGCCATCTTTGCTATACAGTAGAGTGTTAATGTAGAGCAACCATAGCTTCCCATCCCAAAAAGCAGGTACACTTTCCAGAAAAGTCTAGGATCAAGCAAAAAATTGGCGATGAACAAAATGTAAAACAGCATTACTGCCGTTTCCGTAGTTAAATGGTGAACTATTGAGATCAAACTACCGGCCTATGTCTACTAGCTGAGCTAACTTCTCTGTATTTGGTAGTACATCTGACCAGTTCGGACTTCCACCAGAGTCAGGTGTCACTGCCCTAAACAGGTCCTCAAATTCTCCAGTAATCACGCCTGCCTACGACAGGCGACGCGAAGGCGGTTGTAGAGGAGGGAACGGCATGACCGTTTCAATCCACGCCTGCCTACGACAGGCGACTGCCAAGACTCGACGCTGTATGCAGTTGTGTGATGTTTCAATCCACGCCTGCCTACGACAGGCGACTAGGGGACGTAGACAGTACAGGAGACCTCTCAGGTTTCAATCCACGCCTGCCTACGACAGGCGACTCAGGAACTTCACCAAAATTTAACGCCCTCCTTGTTTCAATCCACGCCTGCCTACGACAGGCGACGTTGGTTGACCTTACTTCTTGCGTTGATCGGAACTGTTTCAATCCACGCCTGCCTACGACAGGCGACGGAAGAAGGCTGGTGTAAGTCGGAAAGTATCACTGTTTCAATCCACGCCTGCCTACGACAGGCGACGCAGCAGTACGCGAAACGAGATCGAATATGCAAAGTTTCAATCCACGCCTGCCTACGACAGGCGACTACTATCTTGGCACTGAGTACGGGGAGGTCCAAGGTTTCAATCCACGCCTGCCTACGACAGGCGACCCGACGGTGTATACGAGTAACGTGACGATCGAGGTTTCAATCCACGCCTGCCTACGACAGGCGACGGAAAGTGGCTCAAGGCTACTTACGAAGAGACAGTTTCAATCCACGCCTGCCTACGACAGGCGACGGTGCGTGCGGTAGATGATGCGGATTTTGGTGCAAGTTTCAATCCACGCCTGCCTACGACAGGCGACATCCACCGATGCCAGCATAGTCGGCATCACACTTGTTTCAATCCACGCCTGCCTACGACAGGCGACGAGATGTTTCTCTTTTGTTTGATTACTCCATGTGGTTTCAATCCACGCCTGCCTACGACAGGCGACGAAACAAGCGGGCTGTCATATCGCTACACCGTTGTTTCAATCCACGCCTGCCTACGACAGGCGACTCAAAACCATATCCGCCGCCCTAATTGACGAGGAGTTTCAATCCACGCCTGCCTACGACAGGCGACATATCAGTCGCGCTGATCGAGATTGCTGTCCACATGTTTCAATCCACGCCTGCCTACGACAGGCGACGTAGTAACCTGCTGATCCATTAAGATGTCTTAAGTTTCAATCCACGCCTGCCTACGACAGGCGACTGCAATACCTAGGAAGCTTTGTCCTGACTAGGGATTTCACGCGATTTCCGCGAACCTCGTTTATACGGTCGCATAATACGCAGCAGCATATACCAAAAACACCTCGAATCCCAGCAACGGCAGGCATTTGCGAACCTCCCTGAAAATCGATGTGAGCCTAGTGTTCGCAAATGCCATATCCACTGCTAAATCATCAAAAACCCCTCTGGATCATACCCTTGTTTAGCGCCAACATGTTCAACCTTACCTTTCCAATTACTCCCAATCCGATAGAAGCGCAAGCTGTCCATCTCCGGATCTATAGTCTTTTTCAGCTTAATCTGCAATTCCTTCAGCTGCTGCGAATCAATCAAACATTCAAACACCGAATTTTGCACTCGCTGACCGTAGTCCTCGCATGTTTTGGCAACCTGTCTCAAGCGTCTTTGCCCATCAGCAGAGGTTGTATTCACATCGTAAGTAATTAACACCATCATCCCACATCACTCCTACTTCCAGAAAAATGGCGGGTAATCATCCAGGTCGCCACGCATATACCTGGCCAACAACATCGCTTGCGCGTAAGGAAGAAGTCCAACAGCAATCTTCTCTTCAAAAAATGGATGATAAATCTCGTCCCGCTTCCTCTGCTGCCACTCCGTCAAAACAAGCTTTCTGGCCTCATCGATCAATATAAACGCCCCGGACTCCTTCTCTACAAAGTCATCCTTGGTCACCTGTTTCCGGTTGATAAGCGTCAGCGCCGTTCTATCCGCCATATAGACCCGAAACTCCTCCATCAAGTCCAACGCCAGGCCATTCCGCCCCGGACGATCCCGATGCAAATATCCGGCCTGAGGATCAAGTCCGACCGTCTCCAGTGCATGAGTAACATCATTCGCAAGCAACGTGTACAGAAATGATAGCAGTGCGTTCACCCGGTCCCGAGGAGGACGTTTCACTCGGCCCCTAAACTCGAAGTCCTCTTTATTTGCCAAAATTTGCTCTGGCAACACCGAAAAATAATGCCGCGCCGCCAGTCCTTCGATTCCTCGCAGTTCATCCAGTGACTTTGCCTTCACGACTTCCCTCATTTGCCGATCCAGCCACGTCACAACTGACTGACAATGTTCCGCCTGAATACGTTCTGCGTAGTCACGGAGCGTACGCTTAACGGACACTCTTGCATTGACAAGCTTGGAATAGATGAACCGTTTCGCCAGCAGCAGCGACTGGTCCTCCCTGTCGCACCAGCGGTACTGCGTACGCCGCAGGTGAATATTGCCGGATACCTCACCCGTCACCCGTGCCTTGAACCGGCCCGAGGGCGTCAGAAACACAAGTGAAATTCCGTTGTCCACACATAAGTTCATCGCTTCCGGACTGACGCCGACATAGCCAAAAATAACAATCGACTCCAAATTAATTCGCGGCACCTGCAATTCCTTGACGCCTTCAGCGCTTACAAGCAGTGTTTCGCCTCTCGCCCTCAGATAGGCATTTTCCATCGTGATATACAAGGTGTTCAACAATCGCCTCATTGTCTATGCCCTCCGATCCACTGCTCCACATAAGCGGCAGCCGACTTTGCACCTCTGCTGCTCCACTTCGGCTGGCATAACGATACAAGCGAGCATTGGCGGCAATGCGTCTTGTACACCGCCTTGGGCGTCCGTGACTCCGCATGCATTTTCGTCATTTCAACCGTAATTTTCGCTACGCGCTCCCGCAGTCCAGAGGTAAGTTCAATCTTCTCGCGCTTCCTGACCTCGTGATAAAATATTTCTCCCTCAGAAATGGATACACCCATCATTTCCTCCAGACAAATTGCCTGCGCGCATAGCTGAAGCGCATCGCGGTCATCTCTCTTCGGCTTACCCCGTTTATACTCCACCGGTATGACCGACCAATAGCCTGCACGCCCTTCCAGCACAACCGTTGCCGACGAAGGCTGCTCCTGCCGTCTAAATTCCACCATATCCGCCGTCCCACGAACGCGCAAAGCCTCGGATACAAGCGGCATAGAACGCACCACCCTTTTGTCTCCCCGCGTCTCGTCAAATTGCGGATCGTCCACCATACGATGCACATCGTTGCCTTCTGTCGTCAGCACATTTTCTTTCCACTGTTGCTCCACATGAATAAGCGCCCACTGTCTAGGGCAAAAGGCGAAATGCTGAATGCCCGACAGCATCAGATAATCGTCAGGTTCCAATGCCGTAACCGTCATATGAACCTACAGCTTTTCCAAAATACGAACCCCGTCAGGAGCCGCGTAAATATCAACGACATAATCGTCGAAAGAGCGAGGAATATCCGATCCCGGCTTGCGGTATACCTGGACGAGTTGGAACAGCTTATGCGCCGGCGCGTTGCCCAGCCGGGTCTCATGCTCGAATACGATCAGCTTCTGTGCAGCCATCTTGCCCCTTGCAGCCGAGCGGTCATGGTCGAACATGTTGACAAGCGCACTCCACAGCAGCTCCAGGTCCTCTTCACCAAAATTCGTCTGATTCGCCAACGGCGCGGAAATAAAGCCTTCCATTCTGTACAGTCCGTACGGAACGATGCTCTTGCGTCCCATCGTGCGCTCCTTCTCCGCGTCCTTCTCGTTCGTCACCGCCATCCGCGTAATCGTAACATCCATCGGCGAGATTGGATCGATGCTCCGCGCAAAGCTGAACTGCACTGGTCCGCGCACTTGCCCGCAATTGACTCCGGTCGTCATGACCGCGCCGAAAGCGCGAATATCGTAGTACTTGTCGCACATCCAGCGAGCTAGCGTCTGCTGGTCCTCTCTTTTCTTAGCGGCCATCTTGTCCGGCTTGTTGTCCTTCAATTCCATGTCCGGATGATGGAGGAAGGCTTCTTTGTTCAAATTGTTCAGCACAGCGGCTTCCTTGACATAAATACCGTATGAATCCCGATCACCCTGCGCCAGTTCAATATAGTTGCGCACTTTACGCTTGATGGACACATCTGTTACAAGCCCGCAACCAGTCTCTGGATCAATGCGTGGCAGGTTGCCTGCATCTGGGTCGCCATTCGGATTTCCGTTTTCTACATCGAACAACAGCACAAATTCATACCGTTTTGAAAGCGGTGTTTTTTCCGGCATAATCAAATCCCTCTCTTTCCAAATATATAGTGCTATTCGTGCGTCTCCGTCTGCTCAACCTGCTGCAACGCATCCGCAGGCTCCGATGATGAAGATGTATAGAAGCTTTGCCGCTTATGATAATAGCCGATGGCAAATATGCCCTGCTCCTCCAATGTGAGACGGCGGGGGAAACGGTCCGGCAGCGAACCCATCACATCCTGTATCAAATGGTTGTTGTAGCCGCCCCATTTCTCGTCCTTAGACACATGATGCTGGGCCAGATGAAGCAGCCGTGGAAATACATTAGCCGGGGAAGCCGATGCCGCTCCCCAGAAACGGTCGCGAATCGTTGCGTTAATGCCTGCTCCTAATGCGCTCGCCTGTGTCTTCTCCAAGCAAGCGAACAGCCTTCCCAAATTGTACGCCACGTTCGTAGAATCTTTATTTTCCGCCACTGACAATTCTCCTTCCATCGTCTTGTCTTGGTTGCTCCGGTAAGCTCGAAGCAAATATGCCTTGATCATCGCCGCCCGAATGCTGCCAATTTTGTACAATCCTTTGCGCGGATCGTCCGAATCCACCCTGACGCGATTCATCAGCTGGGCGAACACCGCCTTCGAATACGGCAGTCCTTGCAGGATCGAGCGGAGCATCTGGCCTTCCATATTGGGCGGGATGTTGCTCCAGTCATGACCGACGGCCAGCTCCTTCAACAATTGCCGCACCGTTGGCGTTCGATCCAGACCGACAATGGCAAGATCCTTGTAATGGCGCCACACTCGCTCCCCGATCTCCCCAAGCGTACCTTTGTAGAAGAAACGAATGGACAAACGCGCTGCATTAGGCGATATTCCCAACACGTAAAACGTTGTCTCAAAATGTAAATCCCCGAATGTATCCCGAAACTCCTGGCCGTTCCGCACTCGGGACATCGCACTTTTCACCCGCTCGCGCACGCTGTCGGGATCGGGCGGCTGCCCGTTCTCTCCATCCCCGTCGCCTTGATACTCCTGCATCAGGCTTGCCAGGAAGATCTGCTCATGATCGAGCGACGACTCCGCCCAGAACACAACTGTCATATCGTTCATTCTGACGCGGTGCCTGGGATCGGCAAGCAATTTGTTCAGCACATAACCGTAAGCATCGGCCGCTTTCTTCGAAGTAGGCGCATTAAACGACTTCTCCCTGCCGAAGGAGATAAACGAATCTTTGTTGAACGATACAAGTGCTGCTCCTGATGATTGGGCTCCGACTACATTTTTGATGTTGGGGTGCAACCGCGCAATTTCTCCTACGGATACAGTTTCACCGGATACAAGACATCTCTGCGTCACATCGGAGTGGTCCGTATCGGCCTGTGCCTTCAAATAGCGCTCCCACGCCTTCTGCAGCAAACGGTTGTCTTGCAAGAAGCGGCCTGTTGGCGCATACTTCAGCACGCACAGTCCGCCTGACGAAAGCAATGTGCTTACATCCTCTCTTAGCAACCTTTCGAACTGTCCTGCCAATTCCTCCGTATCCCATTCTATGAAGCGCAACAAAGCCTCCAACTCCGGCGCATCGGCATCCGTATCCGCATAAGCCAGCACCTTGCGCCAGAGCGACTGCAGCTCTTTGCGACACGTTTCCCGCAGCGAAAGCGCCGCCCCGAACAAATAGTCTGCCTTGTCGCAGAGAAAATAGGGGAAGACATTCACAGATCGCTTCACCTGCTCTGGCACATTAAAGGTTCTCTTGATCGGCTTCCCCTTCTCGTTCACATAAGAAATAACGTCAACAACCGTACCGCTCTCATCCAGATGCACTTCGAACGAAACGTCAGCTGCGGAGTAGCCTTCCCTTGGCATGTTATCGCCGTCCTGCCCCAGCAAAATATGATAATAAGAATGAAGCGCCTGTAAAATCATCCGATCACCTCCCGGGGACTCGGAACGCTGATAACTCCATCCACCATTTGAGCCCGGAAGAAATACGGCGTTACCTCCTTGACCTCCCCCTTCTCATCCAATTGGAAGGACTGATCGTATAGCATGTATCCAAGATCAACGGTTCCTTGATGCGGATTGGAAGGTACTGTTGGCGTTCCCTCTATCAGCTCAAAGCTAACGGGAAACTCCCGTGTCCCAAAATACGGTCGATGGAAGCACTGACCCTGCCGCGCTCTTCGCAGAAAAATGTTGTAATGCTTTTCAGGACTTTCTTCACTTCCGCGCCGGTCCGTCATTTCAAAGTGAGCTTCAATGATATACTCCACATTTCTAAGTACCAGGGACGCTCTCTGCTGCCGCTCCTCCGAGGCGTAAATCGCCGCTTTCCGCGCAGAAGCTTTGGTTTCCACCTCATTACGCCGAATATTCTCGAAGCGGATAGGCTGCAGCACATGAATCCGGTCCACGATCCAGCGTATGGCCGGCTTCCAGTGGATGGCCTCCAGTATGCCTCGCGCCGCCGATGGCGTTATTACATCGTAGCTAACCCTCTCCACCTTCATCTCCGGCCTTGTAAAGCAAGCATAATCGCCCCAAACCTTCAACTTGATCCCATACCCCATTGACGCAACTCCTTCCTAAAATAATAAAACCTCATGCTCCACCAAATCCTCAGGCTGAAGCAAGCCCGTCTCTTTGTTGTAATAGGCGCTTTCCGTTAAATAAAGAACGCCACCGCTGCTCGCAAGCAGATCAGCTCTGAGCATGGCAGCCAGCTCGAATTGATAGACCTGCACCGAGTAAGTCTGCAGCTTGCGCATAATACCAGCGGGATGAGCACTGTATCTCAATGCCTCAATGGCTTCCGTCGCTTTGGCATCATAAGGAACGACGATACTTTGCATCTGACCATCAATAAACTGGAATCGATCCGCAATCTCTTCATACGGAATTTGGAGATTCATATTTTTGAGGCTAAGTAGCTCCATGATGCCTTTATCGTCCGTTTTCTGGAGAACGGTGTTGTCATTGAATCCATAGATTCGGTCAAAATAGTTCCGCATGGCTGACAGCGAAAGCGCGTCACCCTCATACCGCAGTACATGCTGCGCTTCCGCCGCCGTCTCCTTCATCCAACCTTTTGTCGGCATGCCGTGCCGCTCCGGGTAAAATACACGCACCTCGCCCAGTACCGCCCCCCCTTCGCGATTGCATCTGCCAGCGGCTTGCGCAATGGAATCCAATCCGGCCATCGCCCGAAACACCTTAGGGAAGTCGACATCGACTCCCGCTTCTATTAATTGCGTGGATACGACGCGACATGGCAGCCCTGCCGCCAACCGTTTCTTTATCTCCTCCAATATGCTCTGGCGATGGGATGCGCACATGCGGCCACTCAAATGATAGATGCCATCTATATGCAGCAACTTTAGATGTTCGAACAGCAGTCTGGCATGCTTGCGCGTATTGACGATACAAAGGACTTGTCCCGCATCCGCAATCCAGTCCACGACAGTTTCGTCAGTGACTGCATCGTCGACTGCACCGTAAACGGAGACTTGAACTCTTTTGAACATATCCATTAATTGCACGGGTGTCGGATCATCCAAAATTTCTTTAGTTTGAACTCCCAGCTTGTCCCATGGGGGCTGTGTTGCCGTACATAGCACCACCGAACACTGGTAATGCTCCACAAGCTCCTGAATCGCATGCAGACATGGCATCACATAGCCTCGCGGAAGACTCTGTGCCTCATCGATCACGATGACGGAGCCGGCAATATTGTGCAGCTTGCGGCACTTGCTTCTTCGGTTCGAGAACAACGATTCAAAAAACTGAACAGATGTCGTGACGACAACAGAAGCATCCCAATTTTCCGAATTCAGCTTGAGCAACCGTGCTTCCTTCGGATCATGATTCTCTTCGTACTCTTCCATATTGAAATTGCTGTGATGCTCAAGTACGGCATCTTCACCAAGCGCCCTCCGAAACACTCTCGCATTCTGTTCTATTATGCTCGTAAAAGGGATGACATAGATGATGCGGCGTAGTTTGCAAACCTTGGCATGCTCCAAGGCGAAAACCATAGACGATAGCGTCTTGCCGCCGCCCGTCGGCACCGATAGCGAGAACAGTCCTCGGGCCGACTGGGCCTGCCGTCGACACACATCTTGGATTTGCCTGCGCTGTCTGTTGATTTGGGTATCTTCGGCCTGCTTGAAAGGACGCAGATAATTGTTCAACCGCTCCAGCAATTGTTCCATCGACGGTTGATTTCGTTCCTGTATCATAAGACGGTCGGCATCACTCGCGAAATCTCTCGTATCGATAGAATCCGCATCGACTAAGCAGGAATACAGCATTCTGCCAAGAAAACTGTATTTCCAAGCTAAAAGGTGCTTATGCTTCAGCAGCAGCTCCGGTTGAAAGACTGGTGGAATCGGTACCTTACCCAACGGAACTTGTATTTCGTCCCATGCGGAAGACCATGACGGAATTTCGGCATCGCTCTTGGACACGCGCTTCTTGAATGAACCCTCTTCGTCCCGAGTACCGTAGTTTTGCAGGCCGCCATGATGACCAGAAATAGACATCGCAGCCAGCGTCGCCAAATATGCGGCCGCACCGCTCGTTCCAATGTGCCTGCTGTACGACTGCTTGTCCAGCATCCATTTCGCTCCCGCAGTAGAATGATCTACCCGCACATTTTTCCCTCTCACCCGTTCCTGGAAAAGCTCTGAATATTTGCCGACATCATGCATGAGGCCGATTATATAGCCCAATTGGCCTAGTCCAAATATATCCGCGTTGCTTTTGCACCTTTCCGCAACCGCTTCCAAATGGATCTTCAATAGCTGATAATCTCCGTTGTCCTTGCTGTGGGCGTAAAATTCCATGGATCTCCTCCTGTCAAAAAAGGGATGCACATAGATATTATTGTTGGAATTTGTAGCAAACTGTAACAGGATTAAATGAACATTTCTACGCCTAAAGTCTCATTCCTTTTAAATTTAATTATTTTTACATAAATGATAGATTATGGTACAAATTGCGGCACCCAAACCATTTCTAGCCCCACCCATTTGTTAGAGCTTCGAATTTACGTCAAACTTGATACTCCTTTATTTACAATAAAAAACGGCATCTCTGCCGTTTCCGTAGTTAACATTATGATGGAACATAGCCGGATCGAACCGCTTACCTCTACATTGCCAGCGATGCGCTCTCCCACAATAGTTTGTTTCACTCCCCATAAATCCGAAACAAACTAAACGACACATAATGAACGAGGCACCTGGAACATCGTTTTATTATAGTGAGAAAGTTATGCAAGCCACATGTTTACCCCGCCAACAGGACTGCTGCTAAAAAGACGAACTGAAGCCCTGTACGAAGAAGTAGCTTAGGTACAGGTCTCCCCCCAATCGTTAAGGATTCCCTGGCCGCACGCACATTGGCTGGGAACATCGCCACCAGCAGCACGGCCAAACCTATGGAAGCCGCCTGAGAGGTGGCAGGGAACAGAATGCCGATGGCTCCGGCAATTTCCAGCAACCCGGTAGCTGTCACGATCCAACCTGGCTTCGGAAAAATCGGCGGAACCATGCGGATTAGGTCAGGACGTTTTGCCCCCCAGTGGGCAGAAGCGGTAAGCAGCAGCATAACAGCTACCGCTCCCTGAAGCGAGGAATGCCACCCTTCGAAATAAGACAAGCCGATTAACCCGAGAATCTTGAACAGCAGAAAAGCTCCGACAAGCACGTAAAAAGGCACCATTTTCATCTCTCCCTTTAGGAATCTGCTTATTAAGGAACGTGACGAGGGTCAGACCCTTGTTCTATTCGCTGTTGTCCCCAGCCTTTTATAGAAGCCTGTCACTGCCAAGAGGTATACCATCAACCATCACGATGGGCGGTCGCCGTAATGGCGATGCCGAAAACTGCCCAAGAGCGGGAAGTCTCACGATACTCCTTGGAGATTTTGCCGCTTTTGATGTGGTGGAAGCCGTAGCGAATCATTCTGAGCTGCAACGGAATAAGTACGGCTAACCAGGCTAGTTTTTATCTTTATGCCGAGCATTTGGTGTCTATATGCCAATTATAAAATACCGACCGTCGGTTTGTAAATGAGCAATTTCTTTTTTGGAGATATTTATCATTGCGCTTTTCTTCTCCTCATAAAATTGAAGTATTTTAGGGAACCATGCTATTTTAGGTTCCTAAGATATGCTCATAGAACGTTTGAATCACAACAAAAAAACGGCATCTCTGCCGTTTTGACGATTAAGTATGGTGGAGACAAGGGGGATCGAACCCCTGACCTCTTGACTGCCAGTCAAGCACTCTCCCAGCTGAGCTATGCCCCCACGATAAAATTAAAGCTGGTATTCATTTTTTGGTAGTACATTTGACCAGCTCGGACTCCCAGCTGAGCTAATGCCCCATTATGTATTCTTCAGCGATATTACTGCCTCAGTGTTCTAAGTATAGCACACGGTCCGTTTACACTGCAAGCGAAAAAACAGGAAAAATTCCCACTCCTTTTGAAAAATCCTTCGGCCATTCCTTCGCCTTTTCATTTAAAGAAGGGAGTCGTTAGTTTGATGGCCTGATGGTGTGTCAGCTGTGCTAATCGTGCTTTCTTTTTGGGGAGCAGCCGAGTGGCGAAGAGGAATAGGGGGCAAAACTGGTGGGTGACCCTTCCGCCCCAGTTGCTCTCTCTGACTCACCCCACCAAGCCGCAAACATTTACTCCCCAGACCCCTTACCTGCCTCCCTCTCTCTTCCCACGCCCTACTCTCCCAACTCCCCCTCCATAAACTTCATCAAATAAACCTCCGGCCGCTTCATAAATTCTGCAAAGCTGGCCAGGTCGGCATATTCCTGGTGCTCCTCGTCGTAGCAGCCGATCATGCCTTTTTTCTGTGGGTTCCATACCAAAACCAAACCGGAGTAGTTGTCGACGCAGGCGGAGATGCGCAGCAGCTTTTTGCGACCGATTTTCATTTCGACCGTATCTGTCAGGGACAAAAAATCGATGTGCTTTATCTCGAAATCATTGTCTGCAAGCTTCACGTGCAAGTTGTCTCCGGTGAGGAAGGCGATTAGCTCGGCGGACAGCTTGTGCTTTTGCAGTTCGTATTTTCTGTTCTCCAGATCATGCAGCTCGGCGGGCTCCAACGATTTTAAATAGGCGGCCAGTTCGTCCTGCTTGTTGCTGACGGCAATCGTGTAAGGGCGCTCGCCGCCTTTTTCCGCGAGGGTGACGTCTGCGCCGCGCTCGACCAAGTATTTGACCATGCCGACGTTGCCCATGCGGGTTGCGACGGTCAGCGGTGTTGCCTTGTACGGATAGACCATGTCTGGCTGATTGTAGTTGATGTCTACGCCATGCTCCAGCAAGTAATCGATTGTTTTGCGGTCGTTGTCCGCTGCGGCCTTGCGCAGCACCTCTCCTGCGTGCTGTCTGATGTCCAGACCGAGCTCGTGGATCAGCGGGATATTGCTTTTTTGGCCGTAGTAGGCTTGCTCATATGCGCCGGATTTGACCCGGTTCAGCATATCCATGCGAGCGCCTTGCTCTGCAATATAGCGGACGATGTTTTCTTTGCAATAGCGGACAGCCAGCAAAAAAGCAGGCTTCTCTTTCGCATTGAGGTTGGCGCCGTGTTCGACGAGAAGCTTGACTACTTCCAGCTTCTCCGCCATTAACGCCAACTCCAGCGGGCTTACTGTCGTGTATTGGCTCAAGACGATTTCTTTTTCCAGATCCCAGCCGGCTGCCAAGGCTGCCTGCAAAGCGTCGACATTTCCTTCGTAAATGTGCGCTGCGATCTCTGGCAACACCTCAAAATTCCCTAAGTCCTTGATCTTGGGCATGTGTGGCCCCTCCCTTTTCTCTTTTCCCTAAAAAAAGGGGGTCTCCTGCCGAATACTCGGCTGATGAGACCCCCCCCCTGGAGCTAATGCTTCTATAGATCAGATCTAGCGTACGGTTACGACGATTGGCGTTTTCTTGCCGCCGTAGCTGACGTAAATGGTAGCTTTGCCGGAGCCAGTCGCCTTGATGATCCCGTCCTTCACGTCTGCTACGAGCAGGCGAGAGGTGGTCCACAGGGCTGGCTTCGTGACGTTCGCTTCGGTGCCGTCCATGTAAGTCGCGATCGCGCTGACTTGCTTCGACTCGCCTTTGCTCATGACGACTTGAACGACGTCTGTTTTCAAATATTTCAGCGTGTCCACATCGACCGGGATGCTCACGCTCTTGTCGCTGTATTTGGCGCTGATTGTCGCTTTGCCGAAAGCCAGACCTTTGACCAAGCCTTTGGATACGTCGGCAATTTTATAGTTGCTGACCTTCCAGTCTGCCATGTTCGTGACGTCCATCGTGCGGCCGTCTGACATGGTTGCGGTCAGGGTGATTTGTACCCCGCCACCGTTTGATTTCAGGCTGACAAAGCGCTTGTCCGCCTCCAGCTTGGTCACAATGCCTACTTCTACCGGAAGCGATACAGACTTGCTTCCGTATTTGAAAGTGATTGTCGCGCGGCCGTTGGCAAGCCCACGCACTTTGCCGTTTTCCACATCCGCTACCTTCAGGTTGGTCGAGGTCCAATCTGCGGTTTTGGATACATCGATAGTGGCGCCGGAAGCGTCTGTCGCTTTCAATTCGATTGAGGCCGTGTCATTGACGTTGATGATCAAGATTCGCGGATTGATAGTCAAGGTCTGTGCCTGGTCTACCTCGACCGTCACGGTCACGCTCTTGCCTTCAAAAGAACCTGTGATCGTCGCTTTCCCGGAGCCGATTGCTGTAATTTTGCCTGCGTTCACTTCGGCTACTGCCGCAGAAGTGGACGTCCAAGTCGCTTGCTCATTGATGTTGTTTTTGACTGTTCCATCCGCATAAGTGGCGGTCAGCTTGACTTCCTGGCTGTCGCCTTTGCTTAAGACCACTGACTTTTTGTCTACCGTCAAAGATTGCAGGACACCGACCGATACCGGAATGGTGATCGAGCGTGTGCCAAACGTCGCTGTGATCGTTGCGGCACCCGTCGCTACACCTGTGACCAGACCTTGGCGCACGGTTGCAACTGCTGGCGCGCTGGATGTCCAGGTGACTTTTTGTGTCACATCTTCACTGCTTGCGTTCGGGAAGGCAGCCGTTACTGTGATCTGCTTGACGTCGCCTACCTGAATTGCCACTTTGGAAGGATTCGCTGTCAAGCTTTGCGGTACATCCACGTCTACCACGAAGTTCGCTGTCTTGCCGCCGTATTTCGCCGTCAATGTCGCGGAGCCCGCTTTGTAAGCCGTAATGGTTTTCCCGCTGGCAAACACGATGTCCGGTTGATCCGAGGACCATTCCAGCTTGTCCGTAATATACTCACTTTGTCCATCTGCAAAATAAGCTTTTACCACTACGTTGTTGCCATTTGGTGCCGTTCCTACTTCCACGCTTTTGCCGCTTTGCATCGTCAGGTAGGACGGAATGATATCCAGCGAGCGCGGCACTTCTACATCAACGAGAATTTGCACCGTTTTGTTGCTGTATTTCGCCGTAATGACGGCTTCGCCTGAAGCTACAGCATGAATTTTCCCGTTGCTGTAGTAAGCGACGTTTTCCTTGTCCGAGGACCATTCTGCCTTGTCCTTCACGTCGACAGGAGTGGTGGAGTTGGCATAGGTAGCTTCCAGCTTGACCGTCTGCTCTGCGCCAACTTTCAAAAAGACGTTTTGTGGCGAAACGACCAGTCGTTGCGTATTGTCCACATCCACCTTGATCGTAGCTGTTTTTGTCCCGTATGTGGCGGTAATGGTGGCAGTACCCGCGCTGTAGGCGGTAATTTTTCCTTTGATGGCGTCTGCTACTGCAGCGTTATCAGAAGACCATTCTGCTTTTGCAGCGACATCCTTATCTTCGGAGCCATCCGGATAAATCGCGGTCAGCACGATGTTTTGCGATTCTCCCAAAAGCAGCGACAGTTGGGTTTTGTCCGGGTCGAGTCGATGCGCAATCTCGACGCTTACCTGCATGCTTGTAGACTGACTGCCAAACTTGGCAGTAATCGTTGCCGTACCGGAGCTAAGCCCTCTGATCTTGCCGTTGATCACGGTGGCGACGGCCGGCTTGTCGATCGACCAGTCTGCTTTTTCTGTTACTTTTTCCGGTTCGCCTTCGCTGTAATACGCAGTCAATTCAACCGTTTTCTCTTCCCCGATGCGGGTGTTGACCGACTGCTGATTCAACGACAGCGCCTTGACTTTTTTCGTGACGGTTACATTGACGATGGCTGTCTGGCCCATATATTCCGCAGTAACTACGGCGTTTCCAACAGCCTTGGCCGTGATTTGTCCTGAGTAGACGTTAATCACTTTGCCCTGGTCAGGGCTTTGCCAATTCGTCTTTACCGTAACATCTTCTGTTTTTCCGCTCTCGTAAAGGGCTGTGGCTCCTACGGATACCGTGTCACCCAACTCTACCGTTACCTCGTTTTTGGTCAGCACCAGGCGGTTGATTACTTCCGCAGCCAATCCGACCCCTGCGCTCCCGGTTCCCACAAAAAGCAGGGCGGCCAGAAACAAGAGCATTGTTTTTTTCCAGAACATTGCCAGCCTCCTCGCAAGTATGACATTTGCTGTTTTTCGAAACCATTCCACCATTACTATATCGGCATTTGCGAGAAATAATTTACCAGTGATTTATGTCGGCCATGTGTCGAAGGGTGTAACTAGACAGCTGTTTCCACGTCTAATGAAAGAGAAAGAACTAGCATTTGTGCGAAAAAGAGAGATACAAGGGAGCAGCAAAAAAATGAAGAATCTAGCAAAACGACTGCAAATATTTTTTCCGCGAAGAGTTTTGATCGCGTTGGCTATCCTTTTTCTGATCGGCGGAGTGTGGGTCGGCTATCATTGGTGGCGGATTGAACAAGCAGCCGCACAGGCGATTCCTCGCCATGCCGATATCGGAATTGTCCTCGGCGCTGCTGTGTGGGGGGAAGGCCCCAGTCCCGGACTGCGCGAACGACTGGAGCAAGCCGTCCGGCTGTACGAAGATGGGTACGTTTCCACTTTGCTGGTCACTGGCGGGCTTGGTGAAGGCAAGACGCGAACAGAAGCAGAGGTCAGCCGCGAGTATTTGATCGCCCACGGCGTTCCGTCCGGGCAGATTCTCATGGAAGACGAATCTACCAGTACATACGAAAACCTGCTGAATAGCCAGCAGGTTTTGGAAAAGCACTCTATTCGACATGTGTTGATCATTAGCCACGACTACCATTTGGCGCGGGCGATGACGATGGCTGAATCGCTGGGAATCAACGCCTCTCCCGTCGCCGTCCATTCGCACGTCCTGTTTGGACCGTACCATCGCGGCAGAGAAGTGCTGGCTCTCTCCTATTGGGAGGTTTCCAGCCTGTTCTCATTAGTTGCCCGCTCGGTGGTTCTGGCGGCGGATTTCGTAGACGTCCACAAAATGGCGAATCCGCTCCATGATCCGGGCCGCTTTCGTCTGTTCAATCCGGTTGCCGTTGGAGATAGACAGATGCTCCTGTAGTTCCTCCAGCGAGTAATTCGATGTAAACAAAGTCGGCAGGTGATTGTTCGCCCGCTGGTTCAGGATGACTCCCAAAATCTCGTCGCGCACCCATGGCGTCAAGTTTTCCGCGCCAATATCGTCCAAGATAAGCACGGGCACTTCTTTGAGCAACTCGAGCTTTCCGGCATACGATTGATCCGAGATCGAGTCTTTCATTTCGCGGATAAAATCGGGAACGTAAACGAGCAGGGAAGCCACGTTCTTCTCGGAAAGCTCGCGGCCGATCGCGCCCATGATGTAGCTTTTTCCTACGCCGAACGGGCCGTGAAAATACAGACCTTTTACCCGCTCGCCCGTGCCGATCTTTTCACAAAACTGCACGGCCGCTTCCACCGAGGCCAAATTGTCTGTGTCGATGACCATTCCTTCAAAGCTCGCGTTCAATGTCTCTTCTGACACGTAGTAGCTGCGCATGAGGCGGCGGCGGCGCACTTCTTCCTCATGGGCAAGCTGCTTGGAACAGGGAGTGATGGAGCTGACGATGTTCTGGTGGGCCACTTCCAGCTGCGTGCTGTGGCCCTTGACCAGATTCGGGCACTCTTTCAGCCCTGGACAACGCTCGCACCAATACTGTTCTTTGACCGCTGTATATATACTGGAGAGCGAGCGCAGGTAATCGTCTCGGGTCAATGCCGGGTGCTCCGCTTGAAATGCTTTCAGATAGGCGGACGAACGAAACATTTTATCCAATTGCTGATCGGGTGTCAGCAGCTGACGCGGTGTTCGCTTGGCAAGCTCCTGCATGAACTCACTGATAGATTCCATTTTCCCTCACGCTCCTTACTTCCGTTTTCGCAGTGTTTCCAGTCTCTTCTGCAAGTCCGGAAAATCTTGAATCGACTGTCCTTTGGCAACGTCTGGCGCTGCCTTTTCCTGCGACATTTGCCACTCCACCGAAGCCGGCAGCTTGTCTTGCAAAATCGCCCTGCCGTTGCGTCTGACTGGCGTCGTTTCCTTTTTCGCTGTCTTGGCTTTCTCGGCCGATTGCGCCCGTTGCTCGGAGCGCTCTACGATCTGCTTCACCGCTTCATCGACCGTGGCGATCCGCTTGGCCTTCCAGCTGTCGCGAATCGTCTCCATGTACGCTTTTGGCAGCTCCATTTGCATGCTGGCGAGCGTGTGCAAAAGCAGTGCGTTCACTACTTCAGCGGACATGCCGTCTGCAAAAACGAGCGTCTCCGCCCGCTCCAAGTACACTTTGCTCACGCGGCCGCCCACGACCTTTTCGAGCAGCGCAAGCGGGGAAAGCAAGCGGCATGCACGGACAAACGCTTCGCTGCCCGGCTCGGGCAACTTGCCTGGCCCCCAGTCGTCATCCAGCGATGCAGGCGCCGAATCGCTGCGGTACAGCTTGTCTTCCGTGTAGCGCTGCATGAGCCGTTTGCGCAGCACATCCCCGTCCAAACTCCGATCCGTATTGTACAACGTCCAGTCCCGCAGTTCCTGCCCCATTCCCCAACTGTCCAACTGATAAAAATGGCAGAGGGAAAACAACAGCTCCATGCTTTTGCCATCCAGAACCTTGGCAGGATCGGCATTGTCCGGCAAATAAAGCCGCAGCGACGACACGCTCAGCGAGTGGTTCACCTGGGCCTCGAAGCCGGATTTCATCGCAGCCTGCGGGAAGCTCGTCTCCATCTCGCTCAAAAAGCGCTCGCGCTCCGAACCTTTTTTCACTTCCAGCTCCGACGGTTTCAACGATTGGAACACTTCATGAAAATCTTTCGTTATGTTTTCGACCTGCGAATATTCTTCCGCCAACTGGCTGCCCAGCCCATCCGCATACTGCTGGCGCAGCTGGGAGAAGCGGACGTTTTCGATCTTGTTGAGCAGCATCAGCGAGAGGACGTAATCGGCAAAAAACTCTCCGGGTGCAAGCGGAGGTTTGATCAAGTATTCGTAGTAATAATCGCGCTGCTGGTTTTCGCGGCGGCGCACTTCTACAAGTCCGATGGCCTCCAGACGTTCACGCGCATCCAGCAAACGATCCAGGGACAAGGAAGACGCAAGCATGAGACTGCGGTGGGTTCCCTCCGCAGAGGCCCCGCTCGCTTCCTGCATGCTATGGACAAGCATTTGGTAGAGGGCGTACGATTCGACGCCAATGATCGGCAAGTACAACTGCGTGACAAACCCCATTTCCGAAAAACTGAGAGGTCTTGCCAGCCGCACCAAATAACGATCCTTGGGCAACAATTCGTTCCAGACTAAACGGCGCATCCGATCTTTCCTTCCTGACAAAATTCGATTCTTTTATTATAGCATGGCAAACGAATGTGCGTAGAAAAATAACTGGAAAGCAAAGAAGCCCTGGCGTTTTTTCGCAAGAGCGTGAGGAGAAATCTATAGGAGCGGACGCGTCCGCCTTTCTCTATGATTCTTTTGGGGATGATGGCTGGCTGCCCCTCGCCTGCGTCAGAAGCTCCTCCAGCTCTTTCATGAATACATTGATATCTTTGAATTGGCGGTAAACGGACGCGAAACGGACGTAAGCGACTTCATCTACGTGGTACAAACGTTCCATGACCTTTTCCCCGACGTCGTTGCTCGGGATCTCGGCCTGGCCGCAACTGCGCAATTCTTTTTCGATGTCGTTTACCACATTTTCCAGGACTTCCAAAGGAACGGGCCGCTTCTCGCAGGCGCGCACCAATCCGCGCAGCACCTTTTCACGGCTGAACTCTTCGCGGGTGCCATCCTTTTTCACAATCAACAGCGGGGTCTCCTCGACCATTTCAAATGTAGTAAAGCGACGCTCGCACGATTCGCACTCACGGCGGCGACGGATCGATTTATTATGATTAAACGGACGCGAATCCAGGACTTTAGTCCCGTTGTATTCACAAAATGGACAACGCATATCAGAATCAACTCCAATATTGACAATACATGTCTACAGTGTCCCTCATATTCCAGTCAGAAGTCAAGTCAATCCTTGTACCTATTTATATGATAAGTCGTTTGGAGTACAATATGGGTACTGTTGGAGGGATTGCAATGCGTTTAGTTTCTTTAAGACAAGTCCAGCCGGGAATGAAGCTCGGCCGTACCGTTTTCACGGAAGATGGCAAAGTGCTGCTTGGCGTCGGTATGCAATTGACAGAGCGCTTGATTTCTGGGCTCCAGCGATCTGGTGTGGACTCTGTGTACATCGATGACCCGCGTACAGAAGACATCGTGGTGGAGGAAGTCATTCGCCCCCAGACTAGACAAATCGCGGTCGAAGTCATCGAAAAGACGATCAAGCAGATCACCAACTCAAACAAGCTCGCCCGTAAAATCTCCTTGAAAGAGATGGGGTTGCATTTTCAACGGGCTTTTAGCTCCATTCTGGACGACCTGATGCAAAATAAACAAATGGTCGGCCACCTGACGACAATCTCTTCTCACTCTCCGTCCTTGTATCATCACTCGGTCAACGTGGCCGTGCTCGCGACAGCCGTCGGCATGTCGATCGGCTACAACCGGACACAACTGATGAACCTGGGCGTTGGGGCCATGCTGCATGATATCGGCAAAGTCAGCTTGCCTGAAGAGTTGTTGCAGAAAAAAGAGCGCTGGAACGCGGAAGAACAAGAGATTGCCAAGCAGCATACCACGCTCGGATTTAATCTGCTCCGCAAGCAGCATGACATTTCTTTGATGTCCGCACACGTCTGCTTGCAGCACCACGAACGGCTGAACGGAAGCGGATATCCTCAAGGACTGGTCGGAAAGCAGATTCACGAATTTGCCCAAATCGTGGGCATCTGCGATATTTACGATTCATTGACTTCGCCTCGTCCTTGGCGTAAACGATACATGCCGCAAGATGCCGTCGAATACTTGCTCGGCTCGGGCGGTCACCTGTTCGAGCACCATCTCGTGAACGCCTTTATCAAGCATATCGCCATCTTCCCGATCGGAAGCAGCGTCGTTCTCAATACAGGCGAGACAGGAGTAGTCAGCCGTGTTGACCCGGACTATTCGCATCGGCCAACGGTGCGTATCCTGAGAGACGGCCGCGGCAACGATGTCATCGCTCCTTACGATCTCAACCTCAAGGAGAACATCAGGCTGTTTATCATCGGGTTCGAAGATGACCAGTTGTTTAACATCAGTGGATTGTCTGAATCCGAATCCTCGTGACTTGCTTGCAAACATATCCGGCTTCGCCCACTTGCGGCGAAGCTTTTTCTTTTCCCTTCTCATGTCATGAAAAAACCCTCTGCCCGTTCAATCGGGACAGAGGGTTCTCCATAGCAGCAACTTAGTTTACACCAGCTGTAGCCGCTTCTTTCACAGTTGTTTGGTTGTGCATCTCAGATACGTGGCGAACCAGGTCAACAACGCGGCAGGAATAGCCCCACTCGTTGTCGTACCAAGCGATCACTTTTACTTGGTTGGTTCCCATTACCATGGTGGACAAACCGTCTACGATCGAGGAGTTGTCGTTTCCGTTGAAGTCGCTGGATACGAGCGGCTCGTCGCAAAATTCCAGGTAGCCTTTCATATGGCCTTCGCTCGCTTCGCGCAGCACGCGGTTCACTTCTTCGACCGTTACAGGCTTTTTCGTGTTGATCACCAGGTCCACAACCGACACGTTAGGAGTTGGGACACGCAGCGCGAAGCCGTTCAGCTTGCCGTTCAGCTCAGGCAACACTTTGCCTACCGCGCGGGCAGCACCTGTAGTGGTCGGGATGATGGACTCGCCAGCAGCGCGGGCACGGCGCAGGTCTTTGTGTGGGTTGTCGATGTTTACCTGATCGTTCGTAATCGAGTGAATGGTTGTCATCAAGCCTTGCTCGATGCCGAATGCATCATTCAGCACTTTTGCCACAGGAGCGAGGCAGTTGGTTGTGCAGGAAGCGTTGGACACGATATGGTGATTCGCATGGTCGTAGATGGTATCGTTTACACCCATCACAATCGTTGCGTCTTCTTCCTTGGCAGGAGCGGTAATGACTACTTTTTTCGCTCCGCTTTGCAGGTGCTTGCCAGCGCCTTCGCGGTCTTTGAATTTGCCTGTCGCTTCTACGACGATTTCCACGCCCAGTTCGCCCCAAGGCAGTTTCAGCGGGTCGCGGTCAGACAGGACAACTGTCGCTTTGCCATCTACGATGATTTTGTTGTCTTGTACTTCTACTTTATTTTGCAGGCGTCCGTGAATGGTATCGTATTTGAGCAAATGTGCAAGCGTCTCCGCTGGGTAGCTAGCGTTGATCGCTACGATTTCAATGTTGGGGTCCTGAATAGCGCGGCGGAATACCATGCGCCCGATACGGCCGAAACCATTAATACCAATTTTGATTGTCATAAATAGAAACCCCTTTCGCGATTAAGTTACGCTCATCTGTTACTTTCATTATAATAAGTATAACACAATTATCAATGTGTTTTACTGAAAAATAAATATTTGGACGATTTTCCCCTCCTATTTTTTGTCCGTTTTGTTTCTTAGCCTGCCCTAAACACGAACAAAAGCCGCCCTCATACACGAGAAGCGGCTTTTACCTCAATTGGAAGTCATATATGCGCTTGTAACGGTCATGATAATAGAGGACTCGCTGCACGTACTGGCGCGTCTCCCCGAACGGAATGTCTTCAATCGTCTCGCGGTGCCCGCTCCACTGCTCGGTCGTCAGCCAGCCGTTCACTTTTCCCGGGCCGGCGTTGTAGGCGGCGACGACCTTGATCAGATCGCCCTCATACCGATTGAGCAAAAAGTTCAAATACCATGTTCCGATCTCGATGTTCATGACCGGATCGTACAAGTATTGCTCGTCTTTCGGTTGAAATTTGGCCTGAGTGACGATCCATTCAGCGGTGTCGGGCATGATTTGCATCAAGCCAACTGCGCCCTTTTTCGAGACGCGATCCGTCTTGAAGCCACTCTCCGAACGGATGACGGCCAACACGAGATAAGGGTCCACATTGTATTTGATCGCTGCTGTCAAAATTTCCTGCTGATACTTGATCGGGTACATCCACTTCCAAACCATAGGCGTGCCTTGCAGCAAAAAAACGCTCATCAAGACGAGCAGGATGAATGCTGCGCGTTTGCCTGATTTCATGATCGCAGCTCCGCCCGAATCTCGGCGAGAAGGGCTTCCACTTGTCGCTCTGTCTCTTCGCGTGAAAAGGAGTTGTCGATCAAAAAGTCGGCTTCCAGCTTCTTCTGGTCAATCGGAAATTGCGCTCGCAACCGTTTTTGCGCCTGTTCTTCTTCCAACTCGTCCCGTTCCATCATGCGGGCGAGCTGCATATCGCCTGGCGCGTAGACCACGACGATTTTCTCGACCATGTGTTGCAGCTTGCTCTCGAACAACAGCGGGATGTCCATAAACACGATGTCAGCCCCGTTGGCCTCTGCTGCTTCCGCTTCCTCCCGCATGACTCTCCGTACCTCAGGATGGACGATGGCATTCAGCTTTTGTCGCTCGGATTCGTCTGAGAACACGATTTCTCCCAGCCCTTTTCGATCAATCTGACCGTCTTCCAGCAAAATGTCTCTTCCAAAATGACGCACAATCGCTTCATAGGCTGGTTTCCCCGGCTCTACGACTTCTCTGGCAATCTGATCCGCATCGATCACGGGAATCCCGCGTTCTCTGAGCATCCCTGTGACTGTGCTCTTGCCAGTGGCGATCCCGCCTGTCAATCCTAAAATCATATCCATCCTCCTCCCTCGGCAAAAATGTTACTTCTTCTGGCACACCGGACAAATATGGGTTCCTCTGCCACCCACGACAAAGCGGACGATCTCGGCTCCGCAGCGGACGCAAGCCTCGTTTTTCCGTCCATACACCGTAAGCGATTGCTGGAACATGCCCATCTCGCCCTGGCCGTTCACGTAGGACTTGATGGAGCTGCCTCCTTGCTCGACAGCCTCGGACAAAGTAGCGACGATGCTCTCGTGCAGTCGTTCGACCTCTTCGCGCGTCAATTCTCCTGCCGGCTTCTCCGGGTGGATTCCTGCCTTAAACAGCGACTCGTCCACATAAATATTCCCCAGCCCGACAATACATTCCTGGTTCAGAAGGAGCGGTTTGATTTTTGTTGACCGCCCTGCCAAAAGCTTGGCGAGAACATCGGGAGTAAAGCTCTCTTCAAGCGGCTCTACTCCCAGTTTTGCCAACGGCCCGGTCGCTGTTTCCATTCCTTTTGGAAAAAGATCCATCGTCCCGAACTGGCGCACGTCGCGATAACGCAGCTCCGACTGATCTGTAAAATGGAACACGACATGCGTGTGCTTTTCCATCGGCTCTTCCGACTGGTACAATCCGTACCTTCCTTCCATCCGCAGATGGGAGATCAGCACATCCTGATCCATGAAAAATTGAATGAACTTGGCCCGGCGCGAGATGTCCTGAATCGTTTGTCCCGCCAATTGGGCCTTGAATTGTTCGATATCATCCGGCTGGCGAATGATTCGGGGCAGATGGACACTGACCCGCTCAATCGTTTTTCCCAGCACCAAACTGCGCAGTGTGCGCACAACGGTTTCTACCTCTGGCAACTCCGGCATGGTGCCTCCTCCTCTCGCTGTCTCTTTGCTTCTTCTATTGTTTACGGCGACACGCCTGCTTACTTCGCTTCGTACCAGCTGCGTCCGTCACTCACGTCCACTTTGAGCGGAACATCGAGCGCAAGCGCCCCTTCCATGACTTCCGGCACGAGCTTGCGCATGATCTCAAGCTCGTCTTTTGGCACTTCAAACACAAGCTCATCGTGCACCTGCAAAAGCATGCGGCTGGACAGCCCTTTTTCCACCAGACTCTCTTGCATGCGAATCATCGCCAGCTTGATGACATCCGCCGCTGTCCCTTGAATCGGCGTGTTCATCGCTGTGCGCTCTGCAAAGGAACGCAGATTGAAGTTGCTGCTGCGAATGTCCGGCAAATAACGGCGGCGGTGCAGCAGAGTGGTCACGTAGCCATCCTGCTTGGCCTGCTGAACGATCTCTTCCATCCAATGTTTCACGCCGGAGAAAACGGCGAAGTAACGCTCGATAAAATCGGCCGCTTCCTTGCGGGTGATGTTCAAGTTTTGCGACAATCCGTAGTCGCTGATCCCGTAGACGATGCCGAAGTTGACCGCTTTGGCCTGACGGCGCATCAGCGAAGTCACTTCGTCTTCGCTCACTCCGAACACGTCCATCGCTGTCCGCGTATGAATGTCCATCCCTTTTTGGAACGCGTCGATCAGATTGGCGTCGCCGGAAATATGGGCGAGAATCCGCAGCTCGATCTGCGAGTAGTCCGCCGCCAGCATGTACCAGTCCTCCTCGGACGGGATGAACGCTTCGCGGATTTTGCGGCCTTCCTCCATGCGGATCGGGATGTTTTGCAGGTTCGGCTCCGTACTCGACAAACGTCCTGTGGCGGTAGTGGCCTGATTGTACAACGTGTGCACCTTGCTCGTCTTCGTATGAATTTCTTTAATCAAGCCTTCAATGTACGTAGAGCGAAGCTTCCCGAGCTGGCGGAAGTTTAGGATCGCGTCGATAATCGGGTGATACGGTGCCAGCTTCTCCAACACGTCTGCGCTGGTCGACGGACCTGTTTTCGTTTTTTTGATCACAGGCAAAGACAGCTTGTCGAACAAAATTTCACCCAATTGCTTCGGCGAGTTGATGTTGAACGAACCGCCAGCCAGGTCGTAAATCTGGGTGGTCAAATCAGCCAGCTTTCTGTCCAGCTCTTCCCCCATCTGTGCCAGGCGCTCGCTGTTGACCTTGATGCCCTGCTTCTCCATTTGCGCCAACACCATGCTGAGCGGCGCTTCCAGATCGCGGAGCAGCTCCACCATTTCATTTTCCACCAGCTGCTCGCGCAGGACGGGAACGCTTTGCCAAATCGCGGCGGCCTTGTGCGCTACATGCTCACTGAGCACATCCATCTCTGGAACAAGCCGTTTGGCTCCTTTTCCATATACCTCTTCGTCGGACAGTACGCGTACGTGGGCATATTGCGAAGCGATGCTGTCAAGCGTAGGGTTGCTCTCCGCAGCGTTGAGCAAATAAGACGCGAGGTACACGTCAAAGCTGATCCCTTTCGCCTCCAGCTCATGCCAGGCTAGGCCGACCGTGTCGCGCTTGCCGTCAAACGCCCACTTTTCCTGCGCCGGGTCAGCCAGCCACGTACAGAATGCCTTCCATTCGCGTGCCACGTCCCACGGTACGAACAGGACGTTCTCTTCTGACGCCAGACCGAAGCCAAGAATCGGCGCATGGTGGTAGTTCTCCCCATCCATTTCGATGTACAGCGCCATTGGCGAGGTCAGCTTGTCTGCATGCTTGTCGGCATTTTCCTCCGTGACCACTTCGAAGTGGAACGGCTTCGCCTCTGCTTGCTCGCTGCCTTCTCCTGGCTGTGCCACCTTGATTTTGGAGAGCAGCGACTTAAATTCCATCTTTTTAAAGAAGTCGCTGACGAGCGCTCCGTCATAGCCGGCGTACGCTGTCTCTTCGACTTGCAATTCGACCGGAGCTTCGCGCAAAATCGTCGCCAACGCCTTGCTCATGTTGGCCTTGTCCACGTTCTCGCGCAAGTTTTCTTGCAGCTTTTTGCCGGAGATGCGATCGATGTTTTCCAGCACCTTCTCGACAGAGCCGTATTCGTGCAACAGCTTCAGGGCTGTTTTCTCGCCGACGCCGGGAACACCCGGAATGTTGTCGGACGAATCGCCCATCAAGCCTTTCAGATCAATGATTTGCAGCGGCGCAAGGCCGTATTTTTCCTGAATTTCCTGCGGGGTGTACAGCTCGATTTCACTGACGCCTTTGCGAGTCAGCGCGACCGATATGTGATCGGACACGAGCTGGAGCATGTCTTTGTCCCCGGTAATGACGGTCGTTTTCCAAGACTGCTCGTCCGCATGCTTGGTCAGCGTACCGATAATGTCGTCGGCCTCGTAGCCCTCCAGCTCAAATCGCTTGATGGAAAAGGCGTCCAGAAGCTCGCGAATCAGCGGAAACTGCTCGGACAGCTCAGGTGGTGTCTTGCTGCGTCCACCCTTGTACTCTGCGTATTCGCTGTGGCGAAACACAACTTTTCCGGCGTCAAAAGCAACCATGATATGCGTTGGCTTCATTTCTTCCAGCACTTTCAGCAGCATGGTGGTAAAACCGAGCACTGCGTTCGTATGCAGTCCAGCTGACGTGGACAACAAAGGGAGCGCGTAAAACGCCCGGTTAGCAACACTGTTTCCATCAATCAACACAAAATGACTCAAGGAATCCGACCCCTCTCGTGGCGAAACTACTATCTTTTATCGTAACATAGGGCGATTGCATAAGCCAAGCCGCAGATGTCGCGGGTAAACACGGGCATGGTTGAACAGACTATGAAAAAAATGACAAGGAAGGCGATTGCATGCAACTGCTCAAAAAAATCCCGTTGATTGTAGCGCTTCTGCTCTCGTGTTTTGCCTTTTCCACGGCGACAACGGCAAATGATACGCCTTCGCCCGAACAGCCAAAGCCGAAGCCAAAGCACCTGATTGCTTTTGTTATCGATGATTTTGGCAACAACATGGCGGGAACAGAAGAAATGCTGAACATGCCCGTACCGCTGACAGTTGCGGTCATGCCGTTTATGCCCAGTACGAAGCAGGACGCCGAGCTTGCCCACCAAAAAGGGCACGACGTATTCGTCCATATGCCGATGGAGCCGGTAAAAGGCAAACGCTCCTGGCTCGGCCCCGGGGCGCTCACCACGGATTTGTCCGATGAAGAAATCCGCAAGCGCGTGGAAAAGGCGATTGATGACGTGCCGCACGCGATCGGGATGAACAACCATATGGGCTCAAAAGTGACGGCGGACGAGCGAATCATGCGCATCGTGATGAGCGTCATCAAAGAGCGCGGTCTGGTTTACCTGGACAGCAAAACAACCGACAAGAGCGTCGCAGGCAAGGTCGCGGCTGAAATGGGGGTTCCCCATGCAGAAAACCGGATTTTTCTCGACGACCAGTACACCGTGCCGCACATCACCAAACAAATGGAGAAAATATGCAAGCTGATCGATAACCACCCGGTTTGCATCGCGATCGGGCATGTCGGCCCTCCTGGCAAGAAAACAGCCTCCGTTCTGCGCCAGTACATCCCGCGGATTCAGAAGGAGGCCGAATTTGTAACTATCTCGAAGCTTATTCAACAATCCGGCCATTGATTTGCTCAATCAATGGCTCTTGCCACCAGCTTTCTTCTGTGGACGCCTCCATTTTCAAATTTCCCGTCAAGGTCACGTACTCGCTCACGGCATCGCTGATCGCCTGGGCGATTTTTTCTTGTGACTGGGGATGGGTAAGCATATGTCGGTCAGAAGCGTTGCTGATAAATCCCATTTCCACAATGACGGACGGACAGTATTGGTGGCGAAGTACGTAGTACGTTTTGCCTTTGACTGGTTTGTCATTGGTGTTCGCCAGACGGTTGAGGGAGCTTTGCAAAAGATCCGCCAGCATGTAGCTCTGCTCGTTGCTCTGGTAGAGCACGACAGGGCCGCGGCGGCGCGCATCTTTTGACCAGTTGACGTGCAGGCTCAACATCATTTGCGGCACCATTTCTTTCGCCAAGTTTTTGCGCTGGGCCAGGTCGCGAATGTGCCGGGAGCGATTCCCCAGCCAGCGGTTGTCGTCGCTCAGCGCGATATCCTCGTACCGATTGAGCGCGACGCTGTACCCCGCTTTGGTCAATTGCTCATACAAGCGCTTGGCGATTTGCAGATTGATGTCCTTTTCGTAAAGGTCGCCATACGACGTGCCGGAATCAATCCCTCCGTGACCGACGTCAATCAAAATGTGGATGGGAGTCAGCGGGATCGCTTCTGTCCGGGCCGGAAAACTGACGACGACGAACAGGAACAGCAGGACAGCAACACGGAAAAAGAAAGGTAGATATCTCATGCTTGTAGGATTGCCTGATTGAAAAAAAACCTTTCAGGCAACTGGGTAAGCATAACATTGTGAATTTTTCAGGCGGACGTTACAATAGAGAACATCGTGACTTTTAGCAGACATAAGAAGGTGTACTCATGAATCATTCATTGGAAAAACCGCCTTTTCCCCCGTATCTCGCGCTGTTGATCGGGGTGATTGCGATTTCTTCGTCCGCGATTTTCGTCAAACTGTCCAGTGCACCTGCACCGATCATCGCCACGTATCGGCTGATTTTTTCTGTCGTGCTCACGCTTCCTTTTTTGCTCTGGAATCGCGGTGCCATCGCCGAGATCGGAAAAATGAGCAAAAAAGTGTGGCTACTCTGTCTATTGTCTGGCGCATTTTTGGCCAGCCACTTTCTGTTGTGGTTCGAATCGTTGAACTACACATCTGTAGCCAGTTCTACGGTTCTCGTAACGTTGCAGCCCTTGTTCGCCTTTATCGGCGGTTACTTTTTCTTCGGGGAACGCGTGCGGCTGCTCGCGCTCTCTGGCGGACTGCTCGCGATCGTGGGCAGCTTCGTCATCGGCTGGGGTGATTTTCAGGTCGGGGGAATGGCTCTTTTTGGCGATGCCCTCGCCTTGCTCGGAGCGGTGACCGTTACAGGCTACTGGCTGGTCGGCCAATACGTCCGCCAGCACATGTCTTCGTTCTCCTATACACTCGTCGTCTACTCTGCGACGAGCGTGATTCTCGTGGCGTACGATCTCGCACTGGGCTATCCGCTGGTCGGCTATCCCGCGCAAGACTGGGGTTGGTTTTTCTGCCTCGCCCTGTTCCCGACTTTGCTTGGGCACTCGATCTTCAACTGGGTGATCAAGTGGCTGAGTACGACCACGATTTCGATGGGAATTTTGGGAGAACCGATCGGGACGGCCATCCTGGCTTACTTTATTTTGGGAGAGATCGTTACGGTGCCGCAATGGGTAGGCGGCCTTGTCATCATCGCAGGTATTTATTTGTTCATTCGCTATAACCAACCAGCTAAAGGAGTGTCCCAAGGTGAACAAGCACCCCCAACACCGAAAAAGCTTGCGTGAATTTGTCAAAGGACTGAACGTCTGGGCCAAGATCGGCTGGACGATTCTTTTGGGCTACATCGTCGGAAGGATCGTGTACTGGTTGTGGAAGGTTACTTCCTGACTGGATGAAAAGAGGGTCACCCCCGCAGCCTGACACAAGGCTTGCAGGAGTGACCCTTTCTTCTTAGGCAGCCGCCTTTTGTTGCTCGGGCGCCTGCGGAGCTTTCTTCGGTTTTTTATGCAAAAAGTACAAGAGTGGGATCGACAAGGCAATCGGGATGACAGAGACGAGGAACGTGTCTCCGATCCCTTGCACCAGCGCTTCTTTTGCCATCATCCCGTACAGGATCGTGCTCGCTCCGCCTGTTGCGCTCGCTGTATCTACCCCTGCCTGAACGTACAAGCCGGAAATTCCGCCGATAAACTGCGTAGCCATATCCGAGTTCAGGTTGTCGGCAATGGAAGACATGTGGAACGTTTGCCGCGCCTGCATGATCACGGTCAAAATCGCAATCGCGAACGAGCTCATGACCTGGCGCAGCACGTTCGAGAGCGGAGAAGCATCCCCGACACTCGTCCGCGGCACCGCGTTCATCCCGACCGTCGACAGCGTCATCATGCACAGGCCAATACCCACACCGCGGATGGTCAAAATCATGTCCATCCAGGAATGCATGCTGTCTGCCGCAAGATTGTGCAGCTCATAAGTCGTGATGGTCATGATCGTCAGCCCGACCAGTCCGATTGGTCCGATGCCGTATTTATCCATCAGCTTGCCGCTGATCGGCATCATGACTGCCATCGCAATCGACTGCGGCATCAGCAATATCCCTGACTCCATGGCCGTCATCCCCTGAATGTTTTGCAGGAAGATCGGCATCAGGAAGATCCCGCCCATCATCCCCATCATGACAAAACCGGACGTCAGAATACTGATGGAAAAGACAGGAATTTTCAGCAAGCGCAAGTCAAGCAGCGGCTGTTCTTTTCCAAGTTCCACCCAGACGAACAGCGCAAGGCTCGTGATGGCAACGAAGAACAGACTGACAATAAAAAAGGACGTCCATCCTTCCGCTTGTCCTTTACTGAACGCGAGCAGAAGGGCACCAAAGCCGACAATCGCCAGAAAAGCGCCGAGAAAGTCGAACTTCAACTCCGGTTTTTTCGGTGTTTCCTTGAGCAAAACCATACTCATGATTACCGCAAAAATCCCGAAAGGAACACCGACCAAAAACAGAAACTGCCAGCTCAAAAACTCAATGAGGTAACCGCCAAGAGTCGGGCCCAATGCAGGCGCCGTCATCGAAGCAATCCCGAAAATCCCCAGAGCCATCCCGATCTTTTCCCGGGGAACGATCATGTAGATCATCGACATCCCGATCGGCATGATCATCCCGCCACTCACCCCTTGCACGACGCGAAACGCAATCAAGGAAGAATCGCTCCAGGCGAGCGCACAAAGGACGGATGAGATCGTAAAGGCAGACAATGACAGGACGAATATTTTCTTTGCCCCGAATTTGGCTGACAGCGAACCGCTCATCGGAATCATGACGGCGTTTGCCAGCATGTATCCTGTCAAAACCCATTGCATGGTCTCTGTCGTGGAGCCAAAAATACTGACCATGGTGGGCAGGGCAACGTTGATCAAACTGTTATTCAAAATCGCAACGAAGGTTCCCGAGAGAATCGCGATCAATGACAGCCACATGCTGCCGTTGCCGCTCTTTTCCTCCCGCTGTGCCACCGCTTCCGCCATGTCATCACCCCCGTTAGTTTGCGATCACCTTGGTGCCCTCGGACAGTTTGTCTGTCGGGTTCAAAACAATCTGATCGTTGTCTTTCACACCTTGGGTCACAGTTGTCCAGTCACCGCTTGCGTTGTCTACAGAAACTTCCACCTGGTGAACGACGTCGTTGTCCACGGTGTAGATGTAATGCTTGTTTTCTTTGGCAAGAACAGCTGTCGTCGGTATTTTCATTCCTTGGGTCGCCTGACCTTGCAGGGCCACTTCAGCTACCATCCCGGCGCGCAGCAGTCCTTCTTGATTGCTCACCTTAACCTTGATCGGGAACGAGCTGCTGTTAGGGTCAGAAACCGGGGAGACGAACTCTACTGTACCTTTCAACACTTTTCCGCCCAGGCTGCCGACTTTTACGTCAACTTCAGAGCCAACTTTGACGCTGTTGATCTGATCTTGCGGTACGCTTGCCTCTACTTTCACGTCAGCCATGTTGACGAGGACGAGCAATGGCGTGCCTGCTCCAGCCATTTCACCCGGATCGATGGAACGCTTCGCGACGATGCCGCTGATTGGCGCGCGAATGATCGTGTTGTCATAGCTGCTTTTTGCCAGCTCCAAGCTGGAATTGAGACGGCTTACCTCTGCTTGAAGCGCGGCAACCGTGTCAGCGGTCGGACCTGCTTTTGCCAGATCGTACTGCGCTTGCGCCTGCTCCAGTCCTGTTCTCGCCTTTTCCAGATCGAGCGAGACTCTTTCCAGTTCAGCCTGTGACAGCGCCCCTGCATCGAACAAAGCTTTCATGCGATTGTAGTTGCTCTCTGCCACCTTCAAGCCGGCTTGCGCTTGCGTCACGATGCTCGACAACTGTGTGAGCTGCTCGTTGCGGGCGCCTGCTTTTGTATCGCGCAGCTTGGCGCTTGCTCCGGCAATAGCCGCCTGCGCCTGATTAATTTGTTGCTGATAGTCTGCCGCCTCCAGCGTAACCAATACATCGCCTTGCTTGACGACAGAGCCTTCTTTTACGTTGACGCTCGCCGCTTTGCCGGACACTTTGGACACGACCTGAATTTCATCCGAAGCGGCGATTTTACCGTTCGCAATGACTCCTGTCTGGGAAGGGGTCACCTTCCATGTCTTCACAACCGGAATGCTTTCGCCTCCGGAAGACGCGGAGGATGTATCGCTACAGCCTGCTGTAATGAGCGAAATCGCCATCATGACAGCGGCGATGGACTTCCATTGAGCTGTTTTTTTCATGCCAGATTACATCTCCTTCACTTGCACTTTGATCTCGGCGTTCAAACCGGCAGCCAAATGAAGACCTGCTGTGTCATCAATGGCAATTTTAATCGGAATACGCTGGGTGACTTTGGTGAAGTTCCCGCTTGTGTTGACGGCTGGCATCAAGGAAAACGTGGAGTTGGTCGCTTTTCCGATCTCCATCAGATGACCAGTCAGTTTTTTGCCCGGATAGGCATCCAGCGAAAATTCTACCTTTTGGCCCAGCTTCAGCCGCTCGATCTCGGTTTCTTCCAGGTTTGCGGAGATGTACAGCTTGCTCTCGTCAATCACCAGCGCAACGGATTGCCCTGTGGAAACAATTTCGCCTTCCTTCGCCTGCGTTTTGATCACGGTTCCTGTAATCGGAGAACGCAGGACGCTGTTTTCCAGCGAAGTAGTCGCGAGGTTGCTCGTATCTTGCTGTCCGACAATTTGATCTGCTACAACCGCGTCGCCTTCTTTTACAGCGAGTCCGGTCAGCTTGCCTGTCATTTTAGGCATAACCCGATAAATATCCCCTGCGACTCTGGCATCCTGCGTCGTAACGTAGTGTTCACCTTGATACCAGTAGTAGTAACCGATGCCCCCGCCCCCTGCGACAAACAGGAGCAAAATGACATACAAAACCAGTTTTCGCTTCATGATTTCTCCTCAACTTTCTCTCTCTTCTAGTTTCGTAATCAACGTTTCCATCGAATAAATAATGCCATCTAGGTCTTCATCCGAAAAACCGTGGAAAATCCGCTTGTAAAATTCTTCCGAGAAAAAGTCAACCTTGGCAAACAGTTCGGTAATCTTCTCCGTTTTCTGAATCCAGACAACTCGGCGGTCCTTCTCATCACGCACTCGCTCGACCAGCTGCTCCCTTTCCAGTCGGTCAATGATGCCGGAAACGGTGCTGTACGACAAATCGACAGCTTTGCTCAACTGGCCGATCGTTTTGGGCTCGCAATGAATTTGCCGAATGATCATCAATTGGGGAACGGTCAAACCGTATTTGCTCAGTTCCTTGGTAGCCATCGTCGCGAAGGTCTTGTTCAGACGCTTCAGCAAGTCCCGTATATGCAACGGCTTGTTCATGATGCACTCCTTTCCTAACTAATATTTCGGACACGAAATTTTTATCACAGAAAACACTATACGACTTTTTTTATTCCGTGGCAACTATTTCTTTACATTAAATTTTAACTAGGTAATAAAAAAACCAACATGCCCGTCAAGCTCAAGGCAGTGTTGGTTCCGTGATGGTTTCCGGGCTGGCTGGCCCTTCTTCCGGTGTGTTCTGGCGCACGCTTGGAACATGTCGAGGCTCGTATTCAATCTCGGGAAACGAATGCACGGTCACATACATCGCTCCGTTTCCTGCGATAGCCCTGAGCATGATCGGGTAGGCGTATTTGTTCTGAAACACAAAATCCGGCCCGTACCAGCTCACGGTCGCATCCCGGCCAGGCGGGACGTAGGCGACGTTTCTGCTATGGGAATAGCGCTGCATGATATGCAATCCAGCCTTGTCCACGGCGTTGAACAAAGTCGAGGATACTTGGCAAATCCCGCCGCCAATTCCCTCCGACAGCTCTCCCCTGACGATGATCGGTGCCTGCATGTACCCTTTTTCCTTCGTTCTTTGGCCGACTACTTTATTGAAAGAAAAAATCTCTCCCGGCAAGACGACGTAGTTGTTGATCGCTTGGGAAGCGAGTTTGATGTTGTGAGAGCGGTTTTTGTTCCGCGAATTGAAATAGGTGGCATACTGCCCGATCACTTTTTTCCGGACCTGGCTGATGAGAGCCTTGTCCACTTTTGGATGGACTTCCTGGAAGGAAACTTGTAGAGTCGAAGCGCCCTCGCCGTAGTAATACTGGTAAAACTGCTGCAAAAAAGCAGCTTCATCCAGCTTGCGCCCTTTTTTCTCGGCAACGATGGACCCTTGCGCATTAATCGTCGCATTGATCGGCTCTACATACGCCTGTTTGGCGACATCGTCTATTACTTTTTGCAAACGGTAGTCATCTGCCACTGGGACACCGTCAACAGGCAAGGTATAATCCGCTCGGTCCAGGATGGCTACTGTTTTCTCTCCCAACTCGATGTGCAAAAAGTTGGTCGGATCGAGGGGATTGGCTAGCAACAGCAAAGCCAGCGTCAAAGCAAAACCCATCCGGCCGCTCACCTCCTTCTTGTAGTATGAGCAGCCGAACAGGTTTCATTCGGGTCGATATTGGTTTATCCCATCCGCGCCAGCCTGCTCATGATCGCTTGGGCAACCGCTTTGAGCCTGGACTCATCTGCCAGTTCGGCGTACACATTGTTCAGCTGATCGCGCAGTTCCTTGGCAGCCAAAAGCGATGCTGTCGCTTCCTTGATTTTTTGCGTGTAGCGCGACTTGATCTCAGCCAGCTCATCGTGATACAGCTCGTCGGTGTCAGGGTCGATCGCCCGTGCGTACATGTCGATCACTTCATCTGTTTCTTTGCTGGGGAAGTATTCGTGTGGAGCCGTGCTGTCAAAAATCGCCACGCTTTTCTCCGGCACGATCACCATGTCCAGGCTGTGCGGGTCAAGTCCGCAGTGGTATACCTCCACATCGAAGCCGCGATTCTCCGCCTCTGTCACCAGCTTTTTCAGCATGGTCGACTTGCCTGATCCCGGTCGGCCTTTGATGAAATAGCGCTTCTGCAGCGAATCGGTCAGCTTCATGATGTGATCCACCGGACCGTTCGGAGTGGCGGCGCCAAGGTACATTCTGCGCACCTGCGCCCGCTTGTTCTGCTTTTCCTCTCCGAAAAACAGCTCCACGACCTCTTGCGTGACGAGATTGGCTGCCTCCCGGTTCAGGTTCTCGATGTAGGGGGCTTCCCATTCATCGTGGATGCGCAGCGCCTCCCCGAATGCCTGATAAGCTTCTTCGCTCTTTTGGAAAATCTCTTCGTACCACGCCGCGATATGCCTTTTGTACAAAGCCAGCTGATCGGTATCGAGCGCCGACTGCAAGTTGACGTGAATCTCGGTAACGCCGGGCGCAGCCGGTCTCCAGATGCGGGGATAGCTGCCGTCCATAATCGCTACCCGCCATTCGTGAAAGACAACACCATCGTACTGCCCGTTCACGAACGGTGAATGAATCCACTCCACCTGATCGGTCTTGCGAGACATCTCCTTGCCAATCGTCTCGATGAGCGGCGATGTAACCCCCTCCACCACTCCTGACAGGATGTATACGCGCTCCATGCCTTGCAAGACCGAGTCGTAAAATGTTTTGTATCCTCGCGCCGTGTTGCCCGCAGCGTATATGTGACGCACTTTTTTAGCCATGCACATTCCCTCCAGTCACTCACTGATCGAAAATGGATCGGATCGATGTATTGTATGCAGCGAGGAGGAAATGGGCATCTGTCACGACAGGAAAAAGGAAAAAAGCCGCTGCAAGCGCGAACGGCTCACAGCGACTTTTATTCCGTATCCAGAGCGCCCGCTGGCAAAAGCTTTGAGCGTCCTCGATCCTATTTGTTCAAGTCCGTCATTTTGCCTGTGGACATGTAGATGATCCACTCGCAAATGTTCGTGACGTGATCGGCAATCCGTTCCAAATATTGCGCCACCAGGAGCAGATGCGTGCCTTGGGAAATCGCATTGCCATTTTTCGTCATGACCTCGATCAGATCACGGAAGATCGTAGCGAATAGCTTATCGACAATATCGTCTCGCGCAGCGATCTCTTCTGCCGCTTCTTTGTTGCGAGCGATATAGGCATTCAGGCAATCCCTCACCATCGCTTTCACATGATCCGCCATCAACGGAATATCGATCAGCGGCTTGACGTATGGCTCCGCCATCAGGCGACGTGTCGTCTTGGAGATGGACACGGCATGATCGCCCATTCTCTCCAGATCAGTCACCAGCTTCAGCATGGTTCCCAGGCGGCGAAGATCGCTCCCGACAGGCTGCTGCAAGGCGATCAGGCGGAAGCATTCGCTCTGTATTTCCTGCTCCAGCTCATTGATAACCGGATCGGCCGCAATCACTTGTTCCGCCAGATGGACATCCCGTTCTACCAAACTTTTAATCGATTTATGAATCGCTTCCTCAACCAATGTTCCCATGGACATGAGTTTGCGATGCAGTACATCCAGCTGCTCTTCGAAAGCGTGCCGCGACATGTTCCTCGTCCCCCTTCATTTGTCTGACACGACAAATAGTACAAGGGGATTGTAGTCTGCGGGTAAAGCTACTATTTTGTTTGTGTAAATATTTCAGGTGAGCGGCAAGATGACTGTGAAGGTGGAGCCTCTTCCTTCCACGCTCTCTACCTTGATCTGGCCGTGCAAGTTTTCGACCAGATGCTTCACGATGGCCAGACCAAGCCCTGTGCCGCCCGAGTCGCGGCTGCGAGCCTTGTCCACCCGGTAGAACCGTTCGAAAATTCTTGCCAGGTCTTTTTCCGGAATGCCGATCCCTGTATCTGCCACCTGAATGGTGATCTGCTTGTCGTCCGCTTCTGTCCTGATCGTGATCTCGCCCTCTTCCGGCGTGTAGGCGATCGCGTTTGTCATCAGGTTCAGCACGATTTGCTGGAGGCAATCTTTGTCCGTCATCAGCCAAATGTCCGGCTGGCTCTCCGGCAGCGTCACTTTCAGCTGCTTTCTTTGCGCCTGATCGTGCATGATCGCGGCCGCAGAACGGATCAGCTCCTGTACGTGCACGTGGCTGAGATGCAGCGGAATGCGCTTCTGCTCGATTTTGGACAAATCGAGAATGTCGCGGATCATCCGGTACAGCCGTTCACTTTCATCGGAAATGATTTGCAGGAAGTTGCGGCATGTCTCCTCATCTTGCATCGCGCCTTCCAACAGCGTCTCGGTAAACCCTTTGATCGACGTAATCGGCGTGCGCAGCTCGTGCGACACGTTGGCGACAAAGTCGCTGCGCATCTTTTCCAGACGGCGGATTTCCGTGATGTCATGCAGGACGACGACTACTCCTCGCGACTCGCCCTTGAAATTGATGTACGGGGCAAAATTGACGTCGAGCACGCGTTCCTGCGGGTAGTAAATGTGAACCTCCTGCCGAAACTTCTCGCTCTTGTCCAGGCATCTGTCGATGTACTGGGACAGTCCAAAGCTTTTGCCTGCCTCGATGTGCAGCTTGCCTACCAGCTCATGCCCAGCCGTCCCGAGAAGCTTCTCGACCGCAGGGTTGACGAGCATGATTCTGCGCTGCTCCGATATGAAGATCACACCGCTCGTCATGTTGGTCAAAACCCCGGCGAGCCTCTGCTGGTTCTCGGAGATTTCGTACATTTGCTGCTCCAAGCTGGAAGCCATGAAGTTAATCGCCCCGGCGAGCTGACCGATCTCGTCCTTGGCCTTGATCCGTACCCGGCTCTCGTACTGACGCTGGGTAATGTTACGGGCTACCCTGGTGATTTCCTCAATCGGACGGATGATGGAAAAAGAAATGCGTGAGACCACGATGGAGCCGACCACCAGTGTGACCAAAAGCCCTGTAAGCAAGCTGTACCACATGTTGTGAATCGTGTCCGTAATGTCTTTCATCGACATGGCGGAGCGAACAGCCCCGACAATGTTTGTGCCTTGCTCGACTGGCACCGCCACGTACATCATGTCATAGCCGAGCGTCTCGCTGAACCGGCGGGAAATGCCTGTTTCGCCCCGCAGCGCAGCCTTCATCTCCGGCCTGTCGTGATGATTTTCCATCTCCTCTACATGGGAGGAGTTGTCGTACAGCACCTGACCTTCGCGGTTGATGATCGTCAGGCGGACTTCGTCGGAAGGAGCCACTTGCTTGACGCGATCCGCCAGCGTAACCTGATTGTCAAAAACCGTCGGGAAGCGAACAGCCTGGGCAACAAGCTTGGACTCGCGGGATAAAAGCTCATGCAAAGATTGCAGGTAAGAGTTCTCCAGTACCTTCGCAAAGTACATTCCCATCAAAAGGAGAACCAATGAGATTAATCCCAAGATAGTGAAGGTGAGTTTGATACGAAAGCGAGTCAAGGTCGTGCCTCCTGTTATCCTTCCAGTTTGTATCCCAAGCCGCGGACTGTTTTAATGTAGCGCGGATTTTTCGTGTCTTCTTCCAGTTTTTCTCTCAGGTGGCTCACATGTACGTCCACAATCCGCGAGTCGCCGATGAAATCGTAGTTCCAGACGGCATTCAGCAGTTGATCGCGCGTCAGGACACGTCCCTGGTGGCTGGCCAAGTAGTTGAGCAGCTCAAATTCTTTCGGAGTCAGCTCGATTTTGGCGTCTTTGCAAAACACTTCATATTTTTCCGGATAGATGCGGATGTCGCCAAACTGAAGCACGACGTCTTCAGGAGCAGTAGCCGCTTCCGGTGTCGATTGGATTCGTCGCAAAATGGCTTTGACGCGTGCCACTACCTCTCTCGGGCTGAATGGCTTGGTCAAGTAGTCGTCAGCCCCAAGCTCCAGGCCGAGAATCTTGTCCAGCTCGTCATCTTTTGCGGTCAGCATGAGAATCGGTGTATTGATGCGTTCCTGCCGCAATGTTTTACAGACATCCATGCCGTCCATTTTTGGCAGCATCAAGTCGAGAATGATAAAGTCAGGCTGCTCGCTTTTCACCATATCCAATGCCTGTCTGCCATCAAATGCAGTAACGACCTGAAATCCCGATTTTTCCAGATTGAATTGCAGCAGCTTCACGATAGAAGCTTCGTCATCCACTACCAAAACCTTGATCATTTTGTCCGTTTCCCCCTACCAATGCGATGCTACAGATTGAATGTTGCAGACCTTCGTCCTCTGATTTGTTTCTTCTCTCTACACTACTCAGTCTGCCAATGCTGAAACCGGAAGACAAGTAATTTTTTTGTAAAGGTGTTTAGCGACAGGCTACTCTGGGCATGAAATTTGCTTTGGACTGTAGTATTCCTCGAAATCGGCTTTGGCATGAAAAAAGACGCCCTTCACGAAGAAAGGCGTCTTTCGTATTCCGATCAGACAAACTATTTCAATACAGCCATGACATTGCGCACCGAGTCGGCCGATTTGTCGAGCGCGGCTTTTTCTTCTGCGGTGAGTTCCAGCTCGATGACTTTCTCGATTCCGTTTGCACCCAGAAGGGTCGGAACGCCGAGGTAAATATCTTGATAGCCGTACTCGCCTTGCAAAAGCGCAATGGATGGAAGGATACGTCGTTTATCCTTGATGATCGCTTCCGCCATCTGTACGAGAGCGGCAGCCGGCGCATAGTAAGCGGAGCCGTTGCCAAGCAAGTTGACGATCTCGCCGCCGCCTTTGCGGGTGCGTTCGACGATGGCGTCCAGACGGTCTTTCGGGATCAACGTTTCCAGTGGAATGCCACCCGCATACGAGTAGCGA
Source organism: Brevibacillus sp. HD3.3A (assembly GCF_013284375.2). Classification (NCBI taxonomy): domain Bacteria; kingdom Bacillati; phylum Bacillota; class Bacilli; order Caryophanales; family Paenibacillaceae; genus Brevibacillus; species Brevibacillus sp. HD3.3A. Next base: position 1,390,131 of record NZ_CP085874.1, on the reverse strand, counting down.
ACCAGCGGAACCATGTCGTCGCCGTGACCGCCGAGCACGAAGCCTGTCACGTCCTCAACAGAAACGTTCAGCTCCATGGCCACGAAGGTACGGAAACGCGCCGTATCCAGCACGCCGGACTGCCCGATGACACGCTCTTTCGGGAAGCCGGACGTTTTAAAGAAAGTGTAAGTCATTGCATCAACGGGGTTGGACAGGACGAGCACGATCGAGTTGGGAGCATATGTCTTCACTTGCTCCGCAACCGACTTCATGATGCTTGCATTGGTGTTTACAAGGTCATCGCGGGACATGCCTGGCTTGCGGGCAATCCCTGCGGTGATGATCACCAGATCAGCGCCTTGAATATCCTCGTAGCTTGCAGTACCTGTAATCTGGGCGTCGAAGCCAAGCACAGGGGAAGACTCCATCATATCCAGCGCTTTCCCTTTTGTCGGGTTCTCCAGTTGCGGAATGTCAACCAAAACTACGTCGCCTAATTCTTTTTGCCCCAAAATAAATGCTGTGGTTGCACCAGTGAAGCCACTACCGATAACAGCGATTTTTTTACGGTTGAATGCCATGACTTAACTCCCCTCCAAACTGTAAGTGTAAATAGTTGCCAAACTATCTCTATCTTACATGTTTTGAATCAACGCGTCAGCAAACTCGGAGCATTTCAGTTCAGTTGCGCCATCCATCAGACGAGCGAAATCGTACGTTACTGTTTTCGCGGAGATGGTTTTTTCCATGGAGTTGATGATCAGATCAGCTGCTTCGTTCCAGCCCAGGTGACGCAGCATCATTTCTCCGGACAGGATCACGGAGGATGGGTTCACTTTGTCCAGACCAGCGTATTTAGGAGCTGTACCGTGTGTTGCTTCGAAGATCGCATGACCAGTCAGGTAGTTGATGTTCGCTCCCGGAGCGATACCGATACCGCCTACTTGTGCAGCCAGAGCGTCGGAGATGTAGTCACCGTTCAGGTTGAGGGTAGCTACTACATCGTACTCAGCCGGACGAGTCAAGATTTGTTGCAGGAACGCGTCAGCAATCACGTCTTTTACGATGATTTTGCCAGCTGCTTCTGCTTCTTTTTGCGCTTTGTCAGCGTCGCCGCCTTCTGCTTTGATGCGGTCGTATTGTGCCCAAGTGAACACTTTGTCGCCGTATTCTGCTTCAGCCACTGCATAGCCCCAGCTTTTGAACGCGCCTTCGGTGAACTTCATGATGTTGCCTTTGTGTACGAGGGTAACGGATTTGCGTTTGTTGTCGATCGCGTAGTTGATCGCTGCGCGAACCAGACGCTCTGTACCGTCTTTGGAAACAGGCTTGATCCCGATACCGGAAGTTTCCGGGAAGCGGATTTTCTTCACGCCCATTTCGTTTTGCAGGAAGTCGATTACTTTTTTCACTTCTGGAGTGCCTTCTGCCCATTCAACACCAGCGTAGATGTCTTCTGTGTTCTCGCGGAAGATCACCATATCTGTCAATTCAGGATGTTTGACAGGGGATGGAACGCCATCGAAGTATTGAACAGGACGCACGCAAGCGTACAGATCCAGCTCTTGACGCAGCGCTACGTTGATGGAGCGGATACCGCCGCCTACTGGTGTAGTCAGAGGACCTTTGATTGCGATCAAGTATTCGCGAACAGCAGTCAGCGTATCTTCTGGCAGCCACTCGTTGTATTGGTTGAACGATTTTTCGCCTGCGAACACTTCGAACCAAGCGATTTTTTTCTCGCCGTTGTACGCTTTTTCTACTGCTGCATCCAGAACGCGAACGGAAGCGTTCCAGATGTCAGGGCCAGTACCGTCACCCTCGATGAAAGGAATGATCGGGTTGTTTGGAACGACCAGTTTGCCGTTATCTACGGTGATTTTTTCACCAGCAGTTGGTTGAGTAAGGTTTTTGAACACAAGAATCCCTCCAGTGTTGAAGATATTGGGTGATTATGAATATTTCCAGACGTAGGAGAACTACCACTTCTTGTGGTAGTTCTCAAGCTTGCACTTAGGGCTGGTCAGCATGGCTGCACACGGCCCTCCACGCTCGAAAATAGCGGGTTTTTAGCGGCGGTCAATCGGAACGTAATGTTGGTTGACCGGACCGATGTAATCCGCGCGAGGACGGATCAGACGATTGTTTTCATACTGTTCCATGATGTGTGCCGTCCAACCGGACATGCGGCTGATGGCAAAGATCGGTGTGAACAGGTCTGTTTCTAGGCCGAGAGAGATGTACACGGATGCGGAGTAGAAGTCAACGTTTGGCTTCAATCCTTTTTCCGATGTAATCATGTTGTCGATTTTCACGGACATTTCATACAGCTCAGGACGGCCGATTTGCGCCGTCAGCTTTTGAGACATTTGCTTCAGCCATTTCGCACGCGGGTCGCCATCTTTGTAAACGCGGTGTCCGAAGCCCATGATTTTCTCTTTGTTGTCCAGCTTGCTGCGGATGTAAGATTCCACGTTGTCGAGTCCGCCGATTTCCACCAGCATTTTCGCAACCGCTTCATTGGCGCCGCCGTGCAGAGGGCCTTTGAGCGTGCCGATTGCGGACACGATACCGGAGTAGATATCTGTCAGGGTCGCAACGGTTACGCGAGCAGCAAAAGTAGAAGCATTGAACTCATGGTCTGCGTGCAGAACCAGCGCAACATCAAACGCTTTCACAGCTGTTTCTGTTGGCTCTTCGCCAGTCAGCATGTAAAGGAAGTTTTGGGCAATGGTGAAATCTGCACGAGGAGCGATTGGCTCCAATCCTTTGCGCATGCGCTCGTAAGCAGCAATCAGAGTAGGAGTTTGAGCCATCAGACGGATGGATTTGCGATAGTTGGCTTCAGGAGACATATCTTGCGCTTCTGTGTCGTAGAGCGCTAACGAAGAGACAGCTGTGCGCAACGCCGCCATTGGGTGCACGCCTTTTGGGTAATGGCGAATGCTTTCCAGCACTTCTTTTGCTACTGCTGCATTTTCACCCAATTGTTTTTTCAAAGCGTCCAGCTGATCACGCTTCGGTAACGCTCCATGCCAGAGCAAGTATACAACCTCTTCAAAAGTTGCATGTTCTGCTAACTCATCGATGTTGATCCCGCCATAGCAAAGAACCCCATCGACGATCGAACAGATCGATGATTGAGCGGCAACGACGCCTTCAAGTCCACGTGTTGTTGTCATAGAACTCCCTCTCCTTTTCCACTCAAGTAATAGTGCTTATCCAGTCCTTCGCTTGTCCTCGTGACTGATAAACGACCTCTTCTTAAAGAAATTGATAGCAGCGGTTTCTTTCATCCACCACTCTTGTCAGGAAATATATCCACGCAAATCCTTGAGCATGCCAAGGGGGAGAGGCGAGAGAAAAGAATCCACTATAAGTCGACCCAATTATAAAAGATTATTGCGATTTTGTGAATAAGATTGGCGAAAAAATGTTTCAAAGGATGAAACCCAGTTTTGTTTTTTCGCGCGCTTGCTCCATTTGTCCCGATTGCTGCATAATAGTTCCATAAGCATTTGTTGCTGTTTTTTGGCAGAAAGGAGACCTTTTTGAATCAGGAAAACTGGGTGGAGCGCGTCTTTCAGATCATTCGCTTTTTCTGGGTATGCCTGCTTGTTTATGTAGGAATCTGGCTGTTTCAGTTTGCAACACCATTACTGTACCCATTTATAATCGCTTTAGTCATTGCGCTCATGATCCACAGACCCGTCACTTTCATCACGAAAAAGTTCAAAATTCCCCGCTGGCTGTCGGTTACGATCGCCCTGCTTGTACTGATGCTTCTCGCCATCGGCCTGGCTACCCTGGTCGTAACGGAAACGGTCGTAGAGATCGGCGAACTGGCAAAACGGCTGCCGGTGTTTGCCCAAGAGCTGTCCGAGTATTTGCAGCGGACGATTTCCCAAGACTTCTTGCTCGGCATCTACAACCAGGTTCAATGGATTTACGACCAGCTTGATCCGAACTACAAGGACAAAATCAGCAACACGGTCGGCAGCGGCATCACTTCGATCACACACGCCGGACAAAATCTGATTGTCAGCTTCCTGGACGGCTTGAAAAACTTGCTCGTCTCCTTGCCGAACATGGCTACCGTCTCGGTCATCTCCATCATGGGCGCTTTCTTTATTTCAAAAGATTTCTTCCTCTGGGAATCGCGCTTCCGCCGCCTTTTGCCAAGCGGGGTCAACAATCGCCTGGATCAGATTTTTCGCGATCTGCGCGCCGCTTTGTTCGGGTTCATCAAAGCTCAGGTGACGCTTATTTCCCTGACTGCGGCAATCGTGATCATCGGACTGTTGATCATGCGCGTGGAATACGCGATTACGATCGGCCTGATTACCGGATTGGTTGATCTCCTGCCGTATCTCGGCACGGGAACCGTTTTCGTTCCCTGGATCATCTACATGTTTTTCAAAGGCAACTACACCATGGTCATCGGTCTGTCGATTTTGTACGCTGTCGTGCTCATCTTCCGCCAGATCATCGAGCCAAAGGTTGTAGCAGAGAGCGTCGGCCTCGATCCGCTGCTCACGCTGGTCGCCCTGTTCGTCGGGTTGCAGCTGTTCGGGTTCCTCGGACTGATCATCGGCCCCGTCTCCCTCGTGTTGATCAACGCCCTGGTCAAAGCCAATGTGTTCGTCGACATCTGGATGTACATCAAGGGAAAACGCATCTAAAGAAAAAACCGCTTGCGAGCTGCCTGCTGGCGCAAAGCTCGAAGCGGTTCTTTTTTTGCCATAACCTGTCTGTCTTCTACCTAGCGACTTAGCGACGGAACAAAAAGCGAATCCGTCCCGAAGAAATCAAATACCACAGCCATTGCTTCAGCAAGTGCCGCAGCATCATCCGGGTGTAAGGGATGAGAAAAATCAAACCGATCACATCCGACACAAACCCTGGGAGCAAGAGCAAAATGCCGCCAACCAAGATCAGCACACCGTCGATGATCGTCTCTGTCGGCATCTGCCCGCGAGACAGTTGGAACTGAAGCGTGCGAAACACTTGAACCCCTTGTTGCTTCGCGAGCCAAGCGCCCAACAGCCCCGTAACAATGACCAGCAAAACGGTGTTCCATCCGCCGATCAGCGAGCCTACTGTAATCAATCCCCATAGCTCCAAACCAAATCCGATCACAAACAGGATCACGAGAAAGCGCAACATGCTATTCCCCTCCTTTGTGCTGGGCATCCAGCCAAGCGTAAACTTCCGGCTCCGTTTTGGCCAGGCGTATCGGTCTAAGCTCGCTGTTCGTGAAGACGTGCATCGTCTCCCCCGACACAAGCAGCTCCTGATCCGACACGCGAATAGCTTCGTAAGCAAACGTCAGGCGAACGGCAGTCAGTTCTTTGACCCGCGTCCTGATCTCCACCATATCATCGTAACGAGCAGGCTTTTTGTACGAGATGGCGGCATCCGTAACCGGCAAAAGCACGCCTCTTTCCTCCAGCTCGCGATAGGTGAGTCCCGCTTGGCGGATCAACTCTGTTCGCCCCACCTCAAACCAGTTCAAGTAATTCGTATGGTAGACCACACCCATCTGATCGGTTTCGCCGTAGCGCACTCGCAATTGATGAGTATGAATAATTGGACTCACAAACCATCGCCCCTTTCTCTCTAAGGCTATTGTACCATAGACAAACTGCGCTTGCGGTTGACGATGGTATGGCATTTTTTCATTCGGTCAATACTCGAAGAAAAGACTGCCTAAATCAGGAAAGTAGGAAAAAAGGGAATGTGGGGAGCAGCGTTTGTTTTGGTCACAGCGGCCATCATCGCCTGGTTTGAAGTCCCGAAGCTTGTTCGAAGACGCTATCATCGGGAGCTCGTCGTGTTTTCCCTCTTGCTTCTGCTAGGCGCCATTACAGGAACGCTCAAGATATTGGACGTACCTGTCCCCAATCCGGGCGACTGGGTGAAAGTCATCTTGAGTCCCTTCGGAGAATTTTTGCAGAAACTGTTCGAATAGGAGGACGTCAGGTGCTGTCCACAGTCAAAATCTCGAATCGGCAAATGACGATCATTACTTGCCTATTCAGCATCGGCACGACGATTCTGGTCGCCCCTTCCACTCTGGCTGCGAACGCACAACAGGACGCCTGGATTTGCGCCCTCTTGGGAAATGCAGTCGGCTTGGGCCTGGCCTGGCTGTACATCTCCGTCGGCTTGTTTTATCCAAAAAACAACCTGCTGGAAATAAACGAACGGATCTTGGGCAAATGGCTCGGCTGGCTTGCTTCGTGCTTCTTTCTGTTCACCATGCTGCTCTCCTCCGCTCAGGTGCTTTTTTACATCGGCAATTTTTTAAAGACAAACATGTTCCCGGAGACGCCCATCATCGCGCTGCACATTCTTTTTTTGCTCGTCGTCATGCTCGCTGCCCACCTGGGACTGGAGACGTTTGCGCGAAGCATCGAGTTGTTTGTGCCGCTTTTGCTCTTGTTGTTTTTCTCCCTGATCTTTTTTCTTTTTCCGAGCATGGAGATCGAAAATATCCAGCCGATTCTGGAAGCGGACGGGAAAAGCCTCGTAAAAGGAACCTTGACGTTTGCCAGTATGACGTATTTGACACTTCCCACCTTGCTCGTCTTTTTTCCCGTTTGCCTCACTGATCCCCGCTCCGCGCGCAAATATTTTATTGCCGGAGGGCTGATTGCCGGTTTGAAATTATCCATGGTCATCCTGGTCAGCATTTTGGTACTGGGGCCGGATGGCTCGATCCTTTACGCCTACCCCAGCTATACGCTGGCCCAGCGGATCAGTATTGGAAATTTTTTGCAGAGGGTGGAGGCGATCGTCGCCATCCTCTGGTTCTTTACCATTTTTGTCAAACTGAGCATGTACTTTTACGCCGGATTAATCAGCATGACCCACGTGTTTCGGCTCCGCACCTACAAACCGTTGATCATCCCGACCGCTTTCGTCGTAGCCGTTTTTTCGCTGATTGTCTACCCGAACACAGCGTACATGGCAAAATGGGATGTCGATGCCTGGTTTCCCTACAGCCTGATCTTCGGACTGTTTTACCCGCTGCTCCTGCTCGTCGTCGGCCTGATCCGGGCCAAAACAAAACCAGGGAGAGACCCATCGTAACGGTCTCTCCCTGGTTGATGACTGACTGGATTAGCGAATCGGGCAAGCGCCGCCTTCGCAAGATTCTGCGGTCGACAGGTCTGCATCTGTGCCTGTCTCGTATTGCTGCAAAATAGCAGGATCGAACGGCTTCATCGACTGCTTGAGCGCTTCGTACTGCTCTTTGCTGCATTCCTCGTACGGAGCCAACTGGTAGTTTCCGCCATCGAGCTGCAAGAAAGACACGCCGACAAAATTGTCCCAGTTTGCATAGACGATCTCTTCCACTTCGTTCCATTCTTCCTTGCGAACGGTAATCGTATTAGAAGAATTGTGCTCGGTGTACTCCTTTTGGAAACGGAAGTACGTATCGAATTGGCGCTTGGCGCTCACTTCGTTTTTCGTTTCCTGCGCACCCGACGCTACCGGGAAGTCAATCACGAGCGTGCGGGCATTCGCCATGCGCTCCTCGTGCGTCTCCCCTTGTGTGCCGACCTCCGGGTGAACTGTCCAGCCGAGAGCTTGTACCGCTTTTGCCAACGGGTCTTGCGCGTTGATGCGAATGCGGCGGATGTAGTACGGCGAGTGCGACCAGTGCAAGCCGCTGGAAACCCCGCCAGCCACCTGTGACAGCGTTCCTTCCGGCTTCACTGTCGTGACCAGCAGCGGCGAATTGACGCGCAGCTCGTACGCATAGCGGTTCGCTTCGTCGCGGGCAGCATTTCCGAGCTGACGCAGCAGTTCAAGCTCCTGCTCCTCCGTATAGCCGAGAGACGCGAGCGCATCTTTCAAGCCAGTCAGCGACGTTCCTAGCAAACGGTCGCGCTGTTGCACCGTATCCCAATGTGGCAGCTCCAGTGTAACGAGCGTCATCCGCAGTCCTGCACGGGCAGATTTGCGTTGCGCATCCAAAAGTCCATCCAGATCCAAATACTTGGAGCCGTCTTCGTTCTCACGCACAAACTGAACGAGATTGACCGTAGTCAAGTTGCAAACGCCATATGAATCAAGCAAAATTTCCGCACAAGGATTCAAGCCCTCCGCATTTGGACGACGGCGATTGGCTTCTTCCAAGTTGATAAAGCCAGGCTCGCCTTCCAGTTGCATCAAGGTGAACACGAGATGCAAAAACTCTCTAGACGGTTGTTTCGTAAAGGCGATGGAGTTGTTGGACATGCGGCGGTGATCCAGGCCGAATCGTCCGTCCCCTACCTTTTCAATGCTGTCAAACCATACAGGCTTGTGCTCGCCCAAAAGTTCGCCGACGCGGCGGTGATGCGCCAACTGCTCTTCCGTCCAGAAGCCGTTGATGCCGTATTTCGCCAGCATGCACTCGTAGTCGTCGTGATCGAACAGGAAAATTTCCGCTGTGCGGCGCACGCCCCCAACTACGACGTTTGCTCCGATCAGATTGCCAATGTCGAGAATATGTACGGGGCGAATCTTGCCGTACCCTTTTTCGTCACTTTCAATCGGGGCCAGATGCTCGTCGATCTGGTTTTTCAGCACTTTGTCGATGCCTTCAAACATCTCGCGAAGCGGCTCATGTCCGCTTGCTGTACCGCCAAAACGCTTCAGTCGCTCTCCTTTTGGACGCACGCTGTTGTAGGAGATTTTCACTGTATGAATATGCTCGTAGGAACCGTCGGTCAAAATTTGCAGGTACAAGCGCAGCGACTCTACCCAGCCCTCTTTGCTGTCTCCCACGTAAATTTTGGCGAAACCGTTATCCAGCACATTCAGCTCGGAACGCTCCAGTCGCTGATGCTTGGGCAATGGGCGGTACTCGGAAGAAAGCAAGGCCACGTTGGTCCGGATCGGACCGAGTCCTGCTGCCATCGCTTTCGTGCATTTGAAGCCGACACCTGTTCCTACCAGCAGCAGGTAGAACAAATCGCCAAGGTCGTCCCACGATTTGATGTTCAGGAAAGAGCAGTTGAAGTTGGCCAGCGGGTACAAATCGGCCACGCCGTTTTCAGCTCCGCCCACCCACAGCGTCCGGCCGGACAAAAACTGACGCAGGTTGAACATGTTGTCAAACAGACCTTCCGCTTCTGCTTCCATCGCACGCTCATCCGGGTACAGGCCGATTTTTTGCAAATGTTGATACGCAAGCTTCATATTGTAATCCACCGAACGGCGGCATGTTTCTTTCCATGTTTCCCGTCTGCCTTTTTCCGGGATAAAACGAGAATAAGTCCGATAGTACACAAATTGTCCCAGAGGATTCATATGATCGGGAAAGTCTTTGTATTGTGCTAAAAATTCATCCCTCAAGAAAGCGGTGCGGGATACAGTTTCGGTCGCCAGCATAACGTTCCTCCTTCGAATAGTTCCTCTCTAGTTAACTATCTTTATGGGAAAAACTCAATAGTTTTATCTATATCTTGTACGCAATAAAATTCGACAACACTATATGTTGTGTTTTGCTTAAAAATAGTTCTTGACATCGCTCATCCTGCAACGGGAAGCGATTTTCGGTGTTTTCGCTCCTTGCAAACAGGCCATTACAGTGAAAACTCAACACTTTCCCGGCGCTTGCTCAGACGAACACCTGATCGATTTTATCAGATTCCCTCCCCGTTTGCACCACCTAAAAAACACCGTATTCTGGAAAATGCTATCAGCGAAAATCGCGTTGCCACCAGTCTGCCCAATGCAAAAAGGGGTGACAAGATGCCACCCCCAAAAAGTGCTTTTGCTATAAAAATGAGTCTGATGACCTACAGAACCCGCGTCTGCCCTGAATAAATATGCCCACGCTCGGAGTCAACCGTAACGATTTGGCCTTCCTTCAGCAAGTCGGTGGCAAACTGCACGCCTACGATCACTGGGACGCCCAAATTGAGCCCGACGATCGCTGCATGGGATGTCAGCCCGCCCTCTTCGCAAATGACCGCTCCTGCCTTGCTGAACGCTTCAATCATGTCCGAGTCCGTTCCGATCGTCACCAGGATCACGCCGTCTTCTACTTTTTGCAGCGCTTCTTCTGCCGAACGGGCGATGACGACTTTGCTCGTCACGACTTTGCGACCGATGCCTTGGCCTTTTGCCACGACATCGCCGATCACGTGAATCTTCATGAGGTTGGTTGTCCCTACTTCACGCACAGGCACACCCGCGGTAATGACTACGAGGTCGCCGTGACGCACGAAGCCTGCGTCGATTGCTTCCTGGACAGACATCTCCAGCATCTCATCGGTTGTGTTTGCCAGCACGCCTTTGACCGGATATACGCCGTTTACGAGCGCCAGTCGGCGAATGACAGCTTCGTGCGGTGTGACCGCTACGATGGGAGCTTTCGGACGGAATTTGGATACCATGCGCGCCGTATGACCGCTCTCTGTCGCCGTAATGATCGCTGTCGCATCGAGATCGAGCGCTGCATTGGAGACAGCCTGGCTAATCGCATCGGTAATCGTCACTTGCTTGAGCTGCGCTTGCGCATACAAAATCTCACGGTAGTTAAGCTCTTGCTCTGCTCGTACCGCGATGCGGTCCATCGTTTCGACCGATTCTACCGGATATTTGCCCGCAGCCGTCTCACCGGACAGCATGATCGCGTCTGTGCCGTCAAAAATCGCATTGGCTACGTCGCTTGCTTCTGCGCGAGTAGGACGAGGGTTGCGCTGCATGGAATCGAGCATTTGCGTCGCCGTGATGACAGGTTTGGCCAGCTCGTTGCATTTTTTGATCAGCTTTTTCTGGACGAGCGGCACTTCCTCCGCAGGAATTTCCACGCCGAGGTCGCCACGCGCTACCATGATGCCGTCTGTTACGACGAGGATTTCATCGACATTGTCGACGCCTTCCTGGTTTTCGATCTTCGCGATGATGTCAATGCGCACGTTGTGGCGCTCCAAAATTTGGCGGATTTCGAGAATGTCGCTCGCCTTGCGGACAAAAGAAGCCGCAATGAAATCGACTTGCTGCGCAATCCCGAACTCGATATCTTGTGCGTCCTTTTCCGTAATTCCCGGCAAATTGATTTTGACGCCTGGCACGTTGACGCCTTTTTTGCTTTTCAGCGTTCCGCCGTTTTTGATTTGGCAAACGATCTCGTTGCCTTGCACTTCCAGAACCGTCAGCCCGATCAGGCCGTCATCAATCAAAATCGTGTCGCCCGGATTGACATCCTGAGGCAGTTCCGAATAAGTGATCGAAACTTTCTCTGCCGTTCCTGCCAGTTCTTCTGTCGTCAAAATCAGCGTCTTGCCTTCTTCCAGCTCGACCGAATCTGTAGCAAGCGTGCCTGTGCGAATTTCCGGCCCTTTTGTATCCAAAAGAATCGCCACCGGCTTGCCTGTCTCTTCGGACGCACGACGAATGTTCACGATCCGCGCTGCGTGCTCTTCATGGCTTCCGTGGGAAAAGTTCAGACGGGCTACGTTCATCCCCGCATGAATCAGCTTTTTCAACGTTTCAACGGACTCACTCGCCGGTCCGATTGTACACACGATTTTTGCTTTCCTTAACATAGGAATTATGCCTCCTCTATACACTGCTACCCAGGCTTTGCCTGATCAAATAGACAGTGTGCGCGCCAGTTGATATACGGATAAATCCAGTTGGTGTTTCTGGGACAATGCTTCATTGAAATCGACGTCGACGATTGTGTTGTTCTGGATGCCAACCATCCGGTCTTTTTTGCCTTCCAGGAGCAAGTCGACTGCGGCTGCTCCCATCCGGCTCGCCAGCATGCGGTCCATCGCGGTAGGTGAGCCTCCGCGCTGAATGTGTCCGAGCACGGTCACGCGCGTCTCCCAGCCTGTTTCCTTGGTGATGGCTTCCGCGTACGAAGCAGCGCTGCCTACGCCTTCCGCCACTATAATGATGGAATGCTTTTTGCCACGGCGCTGTCCGGCATGCAGGCGTTCTATAATATCGCTCATGTCCTGGGATTCTTCCGGGATGATAATCGACTCGGCCCCAGCAGCAAGTCCTGCCCACAGTGCCAAATCGCCTGCATCCCGGCCCATTACCTCGATAATGTAGGTACGCTCATGAGAGGTTGCCGTGTCGCGAATTTTATCGATCGCTTCCACAATCGTATTCAGAGCGGTATCGAACCCAATCGTAAAATCGGTGCACGGAATGTCGTTGTCAATCGTTCCCGGCACGCCGATGGTCGGGAAGCCTTTTTCCGTCAGCTTCTGTGCGCCACGGAACGACCCGTCTCCACCGATGACGATCAGCCCTTCAATCCCGAATTTGCGCAGCTGCTCCACTGCTTTTTGCTGCCCTTCCTCTGTTCTGAAGGCTTGGCTGCGGGCAGAGTAAAGGATGGTTCCTCCTCGCTGGATAATGTCCCCAACGGAGCCCAGTGTCATTTCCTGGATATCGCCATTCATCAGACCTTCGTAGCCGTGATACACCCCGTACATTTGCACTCCGTGGTAAGCAGCACGACGAACTGCCGCACGCACCGCGGCGTTCATGCCGGGCGAATCTCCTCCGCTGGTCAGAACCGCAAGCTTTTGCATGGAATCCACCTCTCCAATCCATTTCGTCTTTAGCATGTCATGAAACGGAAACAGTATGTACCATAACGGCTATGAAACATGCTGTATCACTCCATTTCGTATATCTGTTATACACAGAACAGAAATGTGCCATACTTTTTGAAAGCTCTGATAACTCGCTTGTTCGAAATCGATTGTAGCAGATTTTCCGTGCCAAAAAAAGATAAGAAAACTTGGCTGTGCCATGATTTTATTGCGGTCTGTGTTCAGACCATACGATCGTCCATCAATAGACTCAGTCTTTTTACCGCACAAAAAACGCCCCCTGTGACTTACAGGGAGGCGTATTCGCCGATTCGTTTGAACTTCTCATATCGGTCCTGTATCAGTTCATCCGGGCTCAAACGACCCAACTGTTCCAATTGCTCGGCAATCACCGTCTTGACCGCTGTTGCCTGCGCAATCAAGTCTCGATGCGCCCCGCCGAACGGCTCGTCAAGGATGCCGTCGATCACGCCGAGCGCGAGCAAATCAGGAGCCGTAATTTTCATCGACTCCGCTGCGCGCATGCCAAGGCTGGAATCTCTCCACAAAATGGCCGCCGCGCTCTCCGGTGCAATCACGGAGTAATAGGAATTCTCCAGCATATAGATGCGATTGCCGACGCTGATCGCCAGCGCACCGCCGCTGCCGCCTTCGCCGATGACGATACAAATAATCGGCACGCGAAAAGTAGCCATTTCCCGCAAGTTGCGAGCAATCGCTTCGCTCTGGCCGCGCTCTTCTGCCGCTTTACCCGGATACGCTCCCGATGTGTTGATGAAACAAATAATCGGACGTCCGAATTTGTCGGCCTGCTGCATGATGCGCAGAGCTTTTCTGTACCCTTCAGGATGCGCCATCCCGAAATTGCGCTTGATGTTGTCCTTGGTGTCTTTGCCTTTTTGATGGCCGATCACAGTCACCGGACGACCGTCCAGCTTGGCGATGCCGCCCACGATCGAATGGTCATCCCCGTACAACCTGTCCCCGTGTACTTCTATAAAATCAGTAAAAAGAAGTTGAATATAGTCCAAAGTCGTTGGTCTTTCCGGGTGACGGGCCAGTTGGACGCGCTGCCACGGCGTCAAGTTGCCATAAATTTGTTCGGCAAGCTCTTTTGCCTTTTGCTCCAGACGCTTTACTTCGTCGGAGAAATCAATGCCTTTTTCTTCGGTAAAGCGGCGCAATTCCTTAATCTTGTCTTGCAATTCTACTAATGGCTTTTCAAAGGGGAGTTCGCCTGCCATATTTCCACTCCTTCCCGTGACGTGTGCATCTCTACCAGTTTGGACAGCGTTTGACGCATGTCCTTGCGATGTACGACCATGTCGAGCTGACCGTTTTTCAGCAAAAACTCCGCAGTCTGGAAGTCTTTTGGCAGCTCCTGGCGAATCGTTTGCTCAATGACGCGACGTCCCGCAAAGCCGATCATGGCTCCCGGTTCTGCGATATTGTAGTCGCCAAGGGAAGAGAAGCTTGCAGATACACCGCCATATGTAGGATTCGTCATGACCGAAACGAACAGCAAGCGCTCGCGGTCCAGTCTGGACAAAGCGGCACTGGTCTTCGCCATCTGCATCAGACTCAGTACGCCTTCCTGCATGCGCGCACCGCCGGATGCGGAGAACAGGATGAAAGGCAGACGCCGTTCGATCGCTTGCTCAATTGCACGCGTAATTTTTTCCCCGACAACCGAGCCCATGCTGGCCATGCGGAAGCGGGAATCCATAACCCCGATCACGATGCGGTTGCCGCCGAGCAAGCCCTCGCCAGTGATGATCGCTTCGTTCAAATTCGTGTTTGCCATATCCTGCTCCAGCTTTTCCAGATAGTCAGGGAACCCGAGCGGATTGGACGCGATCAGGTTCGCGTCAAACTCCTCTGTCAGGACACCTTCATCCAAAAGGGATTGCAACCGCTCTGGCGCGGACATGGAATAGTGAAACTGGCAGCCTTTGCATACGCGCAAGTTTTTTTCCAAATCCTTCGAGTAGTGGATCGTCCCACAATGTGGGCATTTATTCATCAATCCCTCAGGGACTTCCTTCTCCTTCGTACCCGCTTCCTTGCTAGCGTCGGTGGAAGCAGGGACACGTGCCAGCGTCTCGGAAGGGACAGTGGCAAATTTGCGCTTTTTCCCAAAAAGATCTTTTAGCACAGGTACACCCCACCTTTCTCATCAGTGAAGGATCGAGCCGAGTACATCCCGGACTTCGTTCAGTTCGCCTTCGGGCACAAGAATCTCGTATTGCTTCGAAACTCTCGCCTCGCGAACCTTGACCAAAAATCCTTCATCTGTCAAACGTTGCTGTATCCGTTCAGCTATTCTAGCGCTAGGAGCGATGTAGATGACCGTCCACATGCTGGCTTCCTCCTTCATCGTCCAATACAGGTCTGCATCATCATATCACAGCGCCAGCGCCCCTCGCAAATAGGAGTAAAATCTAGAGCTTGCTGTTCTCCAAGTGGTGCCTCATTCTCTCAACCGCGACAGTGACATCGCCTTCGCGAATCGCTTCCATGATCTCGCGATGCTCCTCCAATGCCATGCGCGCCCTGCCTTCCCGCGACAACGATTCAATCCGCACACTGTTGCTGTACTCTACCAAAGGCGTCCAGATGCGGTGCAAAATGGAGTTGCGGCTGGATCGGCAAATCACGCGGTGGAACTGGTAGTCTTCTTCTGTAGGAACCTCGCCTCTCTCTACCCGCTCTTGTGCGATCGCGAGAATCCGTTCCATTTCCTCGAAATGCTTGGGCGTGGCCCGTCTACAGGCGAGACGGACAGCATCGATCTCCAGCATCTTGCGCATTTCGATCAAGTCCTTCTTGGTTTTCGTATCCCGTAGGATAAAAAAGCCAAGAATATCGATCAGTCGGTTGTGCCGATAATGCTTGAGGAAAGTGCCTTCCCCGCGGCGCGTCTCGATGAGCCCGAGCAGCTCCAGCGCACGGAGGGCTTCGCGTACAGAGGAGCGACCAGCCCCTAATTGCTCAGACAACTCTCGCTCCGACGGAAGCTTGTCGCCAGGCCGTAAGTTTTGCTCCTGAATGATTGCATGCAATTGCAGGAGTATGCCTTCGTAAACCTTTCGATCTTGAGTCGAGTCGAGCACAATGATCCCCCTTAATGGCTGCTACTGGTGAAGTGAAGCACCCCCCACATATTCACGTCTGATACAGATGCTCGTGGAGGGTGTTTGACTGCACTTCCTTACACTTGCTGATAGGAAATGGCTGCCAGACTGGCTGTTTTCTCTTTTACTGCTTCCGGATCGACAGTGATGCGGGCAACGCCGCTCTCCATCGCTGCTTTGGCTACGGCTGCCGCCACATTTGGAGCGACGCGCGGATCAAACGGAGCAGGGATGACTTTTTCTGCGGAAAGCTCTTCTGGCGTGATCAGGTCCGCGATTGCGTACACGGCTGCCAGCTTCATGTCCTCGTTGATTTCAGTCGCGCGCGTATCGAGCGCCCCACGGAAAATGCCCGGGAAGGCAAGTACGTTGTTCACCTGGTTCGGGAAGTCGGAACGGCCTGTACCGACTACGGCTGCCCCTGCTTCTTTCGCCTCGCTCGGCATGATTTCCGGAGTCGGGTTCGCCATCGCGAAGATGATCGCATCGCGGTTCATGGAGCGAACCATGTCAGGAGTTACCGCGCCTGCTACCGATACGCCGATGAAGACGTCAGCGCCTTTCATCGCGTCAGCGAGATCGCCTTGCAGCTTGCTGCGGTTCGTGATTTTCGCCATCTCTTCTTTTACCGGGTTCATCCCGAATTGACGGCCTTCGTACACGATTCCTTTTGTATCAACCATGATCACTTCTTTTACGCCCATGGAAATCAAAAGTTTCATGATCGCGATACCAGCAGCGCCCGCACCGTTCGCTACCACGCGGATATCTTCGAGCTTTTTGTCAACCACGCGCAGGGCGTTGATCAGGCCCGCAGCCGTTACGATTGCTGTACCGTGCTGATCGTCGTGGAAAATCGGAATGTTTGTTTCGCGCTTCAGGCGCTCTTCTACCTCGAAGCATGCCGGAGCTGCGATATCTTCAAGGTTAACACCGCCAAAAGTCGGTTCGAGCAGCTTCACAGTTTCTACGATTTTGTCTACATCAGTCGTGTTCAGGCAGATCGGGAATGCGTCCACGCCTGCGAACGATTTGAACAGTACAGCTTTTCCTTCCATCACCGGCATAGCGGCTTCCGGTCCGATGTTGCCGAGACCGAGAACAGCGGTACCATCGCTCACGACTGCAACGAGGTTGCCCTTCATGGTGTATTCGTAAACTTTGGATTTGTCGTCAAAAATGTCTTTGCAAGGCTCAGCAACACCAGGAGAATAAGCAAGGCTCAGATCGCGAGCATTGCGAACGGGAACCTTGGTCACTGCCTCCAGCTTCCCTTTATTTTTTCGGTGAAGTTCCAGCGCTTCCTCTCTCAAACTAGACATCCATTACCACTCCATTTCACGATAGTCTTTCTATGATTGCCTGAACAGCCTCTTTATTGCTTGAAAGCCCTAAGTGGTCTGACCACTTAACGAGTTATGAATTCAATATATAGCAAAACCTGTTATCCTGTAAACCTGCCGAAAACGGCGAAAAAGGGAGGACATTCCTCATCCTCCCCAATTTATGGGCAATTCTTTCTGGATTACGCTGTCACGTCCCACAATATCTCGCGCTTGCTCCAAAAATGACTCGTCCACCTCGACCCGAATGTCCTCCGGCAGGCGAATTGTCTGTCTTTTTCCCTCGTAAAACAGAATCACAGGAATCGTTCCTTTTTTTTCGACAAACAGCCGTTGCAAACGTTGCAGTGTCGAATCGTGCTCCTGCTGGGCGGAAATTTTGACAAACAACACCGTCTCGGCGGTCGGCGCTTGCAGTGTCTCGGCATCCCAAAAGCGCGATGCGAGCAGCTTCACCATGTCATCCTGATGATCCACCCGCGCTTCGGCTACGACCATCCGCTCTTTGCCGAGCAAGTCGCCGTACTTGGCAAACACTTGCGGAAAGACGACCAGCTCCACCTGCGCGGTTTTGTCCTCCAGCACCAAAAACGCCATCGGGTCGCCCTTTTTCGTCTGGATGCGCTTTTCTTCCGTAATCATTCCGAACACTTTCACCGTTTTGTCGCGGGCCAGCTCGCTGAGCGCCGAAATAGCCGTCACTTCGGGGCGGGCAGCCACGTGCGCATACTGGTCGAGCGGATGGCCGGAAATGTACACGCCGATCAGTTCCCGTTCTTCTTTCAGCTGCTGGGCGCGTGACATCGGCGGCACTTCCGGGTATTCAGCCGGCTCGCGCAATGGCGCCGCTTGTTCTTCTCCCGCAAACAGGTCGAGCTGATTCGCGTCGCGCTCGATCCGCTTCGCATTCGTCTTGCCGACCGCCTCGTCCAAAAGCAGCAGCAACTGGCTGCGGTGACCAGGCAGCGAATCCAGCGCCCCGCAGAGCGTCAGCGATTCTACCACTCGTCTGTTCACGAGACGCGCATCTACTCTGGCGCAAAAATCGAAAACGTCCCGATACGGACGCACAGCCCGTTCTTTTACAATCGATTCGATCGCTCCATAGCCGACGTTTTTGACGGCAGCAAGCCCGAAACGAATCGCATCTTGTTCGACTGCAAAGGACGCCGTGCTTTTGTTGACATCCGGCCCCAGCACGCGAAGCCCCAGGCGCCGCGCCTCCTCCGTGTACTCGGCGATTCTCGTCTGCGAGCCGATCGACAGCGACAAAAGGGCTGCCATAAAAGCAAGCGGATAGGTCGCTTTCAAATACGCCATCTGGTAGGCGATGACCGCGTAGGCGACAGAGTGCGCTTTATTGAAGCCGTAATCGGCAAAGCGGACGATCAGATCGTACACTTGATGACCAAGCTCTTCGCCGTAGCCTTGACGGACGCAACCAGCCACGAACTTTTCCCGCTGCTCGGCCAACAGCTCGCGTTTTTTCTTTCCGACCGCCCGGCGCAAAATGTCTGCCTCACCCAAACTGAAGCCAGCGAGCGTAGACGAGATTTGCATAATTTGCTCCTGGTAGATCATGAAGCCGTGCGTCTCGCGCAAGATCGGCTCAAGCACCGGATGCGCGTAATGCACAGCGCTCTGGCCGTGCTTGGCGGCGATGTACTGCGGGATAATTTCCATCGGTCCCGGCCGATACAAGGCCAGCACAGCGATAATATCGTCCAGACTGGTCGGCTTCAGGTCGCGGAGCACGTTGCGCATCCCGCCGGACTCCAGCTGGAATACCCCTGTCGTCTCGCCGCGCGACAACATGCGGAACGTATTCGGATCATCCGTCGGAATGCTCTCCAGCTCAATCGCAATCCCCTGTTCATGCAGATGACGAAGTGTCTCCTGAATGATCGTCAAGTTGCGCAAGCCGAGAAAATCCATTTTCAACAGACCGACTTCCTCCAGCACCTCCATCGGATACTGCGTCAGTGCCAAGCCTTCGCTGCCCGTCTGCAACGGAACATAGCTGGTCAGCGGCTCCCGCGAGATCACGACGCCCGCCGCATGTGTCGAAGCATGGCGCGGCAAACCTTCCACGCCTTTTGCCGTCTCGATCAAAAGGGCGGCCTGTCTGTTTTCCTGGCACAGCTTGCCGATGTCCGGAATGAGCTTCATGGCGCGGTCAATCGTCATGCCGGGAGATTGCGGAATCATTTTCGCTACCCGGTCGACGATCCCGACGGACAGGCCGAGTGCCCGGCCTACGTCGCGCACCGCAGCGCGAGCCGCCATCGTTCCAAACGTAATAATCTGAGCCACGCGGTCGTGACCGTATTTTTTCGCCACGTAATGGATGACTTCGTCGCGCCGCTCCACGGAAAAGTCGATATCGATATCGGGCATCGTCACCCGCTCCGGATTGAGAAACCGTTCAAACAGCAGATTGAAATGAAGCGGGTCTACGTTCGTTATTTTCAATGCGTAGGCGACGAGGCTTCCGGCAGCAGAGCCTCGCCCTGGTCCGGTCGGAATCCCGTGCTGATGGGCGTAGCGCATGAAGTCCCAGACGATCAGGAAGTAATCGGTAAAGCCCGTGCCCGTAATGATCGACAGCTCGTGATCGAGACGCGCCTGTATGTCCGGCGTGATTGTCTTGTACCGCTCCCGGCAGCCTTGCTCGCATAGCGAACGCAAATATTGCGTCGAATCCTGGCCCTCCGGCAAGGGAAATTCCGGCAAAATGTGCGCCCCAAACGACAATGTGAGATTGCATCTGTCCGCGATTTTTCCCGTGTTGGCAAGCGCTTCGGGTGCGTAAGAAAAGGCGGCGGCCATTTCTGCTTCGCTTTTCAAATAGTATTGGTCGGTTTCGTAGCGGAAGCGGTTTTCCTCGTCGATGGTCTTGCCCTCTTTGATCGCGAGCAAAATATCGTGCTGGCGATGCTCGTTTTGCTTCACGTAGTGCACATTGTTCGTGACGACCAGCGGAATGCCCGTCTCCTGGCTCAGCTTGACCAGACGGGCATTGAGTCTGCGCTCGCTCTCCAGGCCGTGGTCAGCCAGCTCCAAAAAGTAATTCGCCTCGCCAAAAACGCGAAGGTGCCACAAGGCTGCTTCTTTCGCTGCCTCGGCTTCGCCAGCCAACAAAAGCTGCGCAACCTCGCCATGCTGGCAGCCGCTAAGGGCGATCAACCCTTCCGCATGCCGGGCCAGCACTTCTTTGTTCAGGCGGGGAATCATGTAGTTTCCATCCGTATTGGCGATCGTGGCGAGCTTCAACAGATTGCGATAGCCCGCCTCATTTTCGGCAAGCACGATCAAATGGCTCGGGGGAGGCGCATTGCGCACGCGATCTTGCAAGTTTCCTTCGATCACATACAATTCCATCCCGATAATCGGCTTGATCTGGTTTTCTGTACATGCTTTATAAAAAGGGACAGCGCCATACAGATTGGCGTGATCCGTAATCGCCAGCGCAGTCATGCCCAGCTCTTTGGCACGCTCCACCAGCGCATCAATCCGCGCCGCTCCGTCTAGCAGGCTGTACTCCGTATGAACATGCAAATGGACAAAGGAGGTCATCTGGTTCCTTCCTCTCCTGTTTACGACTCGAATCGTGTAGTAGCTTTCTCTCTATCATTATACCGAAAGTAAGAGGATCGTGGGGAAACAAGAACGAACGTTCTTGTTTGAATTTGACCTTTCTTGCTTTGATTTGGTAGGATAATACCAGATTTGTTGGAAAGGATGAAGCCATCTATGTGGTCGGCCTTTTATTTGACCGGCGTTCTCGCTTCACTTGTAGCCAGCGTCTACTTCAGCATCCACGCACGCAGAAGAGGCATCCACCCGCTGGAATCCAGAATGACGCTGGGCAAAATGAACATCGCACTCGGCATTCTCGTATCTTTGTTCGGGCTTAACCAGTTTACGTTTGATACGCTCGATACGATCCGCATCGTGGTCGCGATCATCATGCTGATCGTCGGTGTGCTGAACCTGTACCTGGGAACCCGCAACTTTTTGCACTATCGCAGCGCCTGGCAGGCAGAATTGAAAAAAGGCAGCTGAGAGCTAAAAAAGCATGAGAACAGAGCGATTGTTCCACATGCTTTTTTCTGTATGGGGGCCTATGTGAAGCGAAGCCGAGAACAACAGGCGAGCAGCTTGCTACCAGTTCTGCATCGCTTGTGCTGCTGCTTTTTGCCAGCAACACGTTCCTTCTCACGTCGAATACGCGAGCCCTTCGCTAAATGGGAAAATCGTGCGTTTTTGAAAGAGGGTGACCAACGTGAAATTCAATTTTATGTTCAGCCTGTCGCTGATATGTGGTTTGCTTGCTTCTGTTGGAACCATGATTCTTTGGTACTTTTTGCTTTACAACAAACCAACTGTTTCTGTCTTTACTGCACTTTGTTTGTTACTTCCCGCGATATTCGGTTTACTTACCTCGTTCCTTAAACAACCGCTGATCATTATTTCTTTTGTGATTTCCTTACCTTTAAGTCTTTACTTATTGATGACCGGAGATATGTTTACTCTATTTTTTATTGCTTCCATCCTGTATTTCATCTCTGCGGCTCTTAAATGGAAAATATCAAAAGTGAATTGGAATTAAGCGAAGAAGCAGCATGCTGAAATACTTTTCCTGTTTTCCCAATCGTTTGCCATGGCTAAACGCAATTAGTTCTCGCTATAATCAGTTTGTGTGACATTCTATTGTTTCCGACAACCTGAGCGCAGTGCCGACGGTTGTCTTTTTTTATGCTTTTTCAAAAGGAATCATTTTCCTGTTAGCGCAATTCTTCTGCCTTGGCCCACATCTCTTCCGGATTCAGCTCGTAGATGCCCTCTTCGCGATACATATAGTGGTTCATGACAAATTCGCGGCGAATCGTCGCGTAATCGTCGTGAAACTGGCGGATGTAGTCATTGATTTCCTGTTCCTTGTATTTGCGGCCAAACTCCAGCCCCCGCACCATGTATTCGAACACGATCAGCTTTTTCTTGCGCTGGGCCGGAATCTGCTTGAGCTTGCCGTCGGGGGTCAAGAAGCTTTTGATTACGTGCATCTGATCCGCTGCCATCTGGGACCTCCTCTGCTCCTGGATCGTTTTGGTTTCCTCATCTGCAAAAAGGTCTTCCTCCATCGTACCTTTCGCCCGTTCCAACACATTCAAAATCGCCTGGGTTTGCCGCTTCATGTTCGCTTCGTGCAAATAAAAGTAAATCGTGTTTTTGTCACGCCGCTCGTAGACGATTCCTGCATCGCGCAGCTTCGCCATATGGTGTGTAATCGTCGGCGGCGTCACTCCGAGCTTCCCTGCCAGCGCCTGCCCGTGCAGCGGTCCATTTGCCAACATGGCCAAAATCCGCACACGAGTCGGGTCGCCGAGCGCTTTGTAAAAGGTGACGAGTTTATCGAGTTGCAAAAGAGATGCTCCTTTCTTCGGGAAAATGTGCTTTCGGTTCTAATTAGATACTTTTCTAATTAGATGATAGGTTATTTTTGTTTGGTTTGTCAATCAGGAGGGCGGAAAGACGCCACGGTTCGCGAAGCCCTGCACTGCGGCCACTTCCCCAAGCAAAAAACAAAAAAAGAGCAGCCCCCCAAAGAGACTGCCCTCACCAACGATCCACTATTACCGATCAATAATCTGCGCCGTAATCATAGCCTGCCCCACAAGCTGCTCGCCGTGGTAAACCGACACCTCGACCTTACCGAAGCGGCGGCTGATGTCCAAAAGTCGCGGCTGCACCTGTATGTGGCTCTCCATCTGCACCGGCTTCAAAAAGTACACCGTAATATTTTCCGGCACCATGTCGCCGCGGCGATGCTGACGCAGCAAGTTACAGGCCGCTTCGACCATCACTGTCGTCATGATGCCACTGGCGATCGTTCCCAGGTGATTCGTCATCTGCGGCGTGACGTCGCCCAAGTAAATCAGCTCGTCTGCCTGACGCTCCTCGCGGAAATGCGACATGATCAGGTTCGGAAATGTTTCACTCATCTGCGGCTGCTTCGCCGTAAACTGGAGCGCCTTCAACACGTCGTTGCGGCTCAGCACGCCCACCAGCTTGCGATAATTGTCCACGACCGGCAACAGCTCGATCCCTTCCCACACCATCATGTGCGCCGACGAAGCGACAGACACGCGCGGCGAGGTCGTGATCGGATTTTTCGTCATGACCTTGTCGATCGTCGCCGTCTCCTCGTGGCCGATAATATCTTTCGAAGTCACGATCCCGATGAGCCGCATTTGCTCATCGACAACCGGAAAGCGCGTATCCTGATACAGCTCCGTGTACTGGTGCCATTTGGCGACTGTGTCGGACGGCAGCAGCACGGGCGTTTCCGCCAGCGGCTTCAGCACATCCTCGACCATGACGATTTCTTTTTTGATCAAACGGTCGTAGATGGCCCGGTTGATCATCGATGCTACCGTAAACGAGTCATAGCTCGACGAAATGATCGGCAAAGCCAAACGATCCGCCAACTGCTTGATTTCCTCGCTCGTATCGAAGCCACCCGTGATCAGGACGGCCGCTCCTTGCTGCAAGGCAATTTTGTGCGCCTGATAACGGTTTCCTACAATTAATAGACTGCCCGCGTCGATATAGCGCATCATCGCTTCCAGCTGCATCGCACCGATGACGAATTTGTTCAGCGTCTTGTGCAGCCCTTCCCGTCCGCCAAGCACATGGCCGTCGACGATGTTCACCACTTCCGCGAAAGTCAGCCGCTCTATGTTTTCTTTGTGCTTCTTCTCGATTCTCACTGTGCCGACACGTTCGATCGTACTGACGTATCCTTGTGTTTCCGCTTCCTTGATTGCGCGGTAGGCCGTACCCTCACTCACATCCAGGTCTTTGGCGATCTGCCGCACGGAAATCTTCGAACCGATCGGAAGGCGATCAATATGTTGCAAGATTTGTTCATGTTTCGTTGCCATATTGCTAATCCCCCTTCCTGGTCTCCCACCCGTTCCAATGTACGTGCGCTCCTTCGACCAATATACCCGAAGGCGCGACAAAAAAAAAGGGTAGCTTTTTTCAAGCTACCAACTCAGAAAGTATATCATTAAGGGGGTTTTCATCGTGCTTTTATCTTACCCAAGGAATATTACAGGATTATTACAGAGCCGTTACAGTTTCGTTTCAGTTTTCCTATCCCAGCCAATTCGCCAAAAGTCCCTGAACCAGTCCGATAATCCCGCCAAGAATAAAGCCGAGGACCGTAATCATCCGGAACTCTTTTCCCGAGATGCCGACCACCATTTCTTCGATCCGTTCGATCGGGAAGCCTTCCACCTGTCTCGTAACAATATCGCGAATCGCTAGACGGGAAAAGATTTTCTCGACGTTTGTCTGCAAAGACTCTACCATCCATTTCGCCAGGCGCGGAACGAGATCGTTTGTGACGGTTTGCTGAATCGGCGCGGTCAGGCGCGACATAGGCTGATCCACGAGTTGCAGGCTCTGCGCTTCGATTCTCGCAAAAAGCGCGCGGGACCAGTCGTCGAGCTGATCGTGGCCGAGCCACTCCACCAGTTCCCCGACCGTTTTATCCAGCAGCTTGTCCGCCTCTTTGCGCAAAAACTGTTGCAAGCGCTCAGCCATCTCCGGGCTTTGCAAAAGCTCATCGAGATGCGGAACAATTTTGCCAATGATCTTGTCGTCTCCAAGAAACATGCCGACCAGCCCGCCGAACATGCCCCCGCCTCCGCCGAGCATGCCTTTGACCATGCCTTGCAACGTTTGCTGTCCTTGCGGGGAGTACAAATACTCGCGAATCCGGCCCAACATATGGTGACTCGCCGAAGTCACCGCCCCGTCCAGGCGATCTATGCCTGCTTGTGGAAGCAGATCGCGCAGTTTTGTTTCTTCATATTGTGTAAACAGCTGCTGGACAAAAGAATGCCATTTTTGCTGGACAGGGACGCGTACCGCTTCGCTCCATCCTCCGTCCTCGGTAAAAAGCTGGGGCACTGCCCGTTGCAGCGTTTGGCGCAACGTACGCTCATCCGCCATCCAGTCCGCAGCCAGGTTGTTCATCCAGCCCGCCAGCGTATTTTCCAGGTCGCCCTGGGCCAGTGCCCGCCTGACGCCTTCTGTCGTAAGCAAATGCTCCTCCACTAATCTGCCCATTTGTATCGCGATGTCGTCCCGCCTTCTCGGGATCAGTCCCGGGGTGAACGGAAGCTTCCAACTGCCGATATACCAAGGCTTGAGCGGTCGAAACAGCATGCGGATGGCGAGTTCGTTCGTAACGCCGCCGATCACAGAGCCTACGCCGATATTCACTAATACTATCCACAAGTTCATAAATACTAACAACCTTTCTTCTCTGCATGGCACCAAACGATTTGGCTACTCATACCATAGACTAACTTTATGCCTGATGGGAAGGGGATAGCCATGTCTTACGTTCCAACCATCGTCGTCGGATACGAGCCAAAGACGGAAGTAGACCTTTACCTGCCCCAGGCGCAAATGCGCAAATGGAATCTTTCTTCGCCCACAGCTACTGTCCAATTCGGAAGCAAAACGGTTCGCGCTCGTATCAGCGGCATTGATCGCAGCAACCAAACGCTTATCCGGCCTGCCTTGGCCCAGTCGCTCCGGCTGCCTACAGGAGGGCCCATGCTTGTGCGCTACAACGCAGATCAGCAAACTCTTGTTGTCGGGCCGTATGTAGGGATTCTCGTATCCTCTTACAATGCCCAATTTCCGCAATCCCCGTTTGGACCATTGTCCCCTTTTTTCAACGAAGTAGCCGATATTTGCCGCAAGCGCGGAGGGATTATCTGCGCATTCCGCCTACAGGACGTCAACTGGGATGCCGGGATCGTGCGCGGTCTTGTTCGCCGGGGCGGAGTGTGGCGCCAAAGAGTCTTGCCGTTGCCCCAATGTATTTACAATCGGCTCGTATCCCGTCAGCGGGAGCGCAGCGAGCAGATGGCCAACTGGTTGCAGCGGTGCAAAGACGCCAACATTCCGTTTTTCAACGAGCACTTTTTAAACAAGTGGCACGTGCATTCCGCTCTGCAAGATCAGGAGAGTGCTTCCGAACATCTTCCAGCCATGGTTCGCTATCAAAGTCTGGAAGATTTGCGGACGATGCTGTCCGAGCACCGGACGGTTTATGCAAAGCCGGCAAACGGCAGCATGGGTCGAGGGATTATCCGGCTGCGCCGAACGCAGGAGGGATATCAGCTCGCTCGCCCGGGCGGGTTTGGCAAAACATTTTCCAGCATAACGGGCTTGCATCAATATTTGAGCAAACAGACAAAAGGCAAACCTTATTTACTGCAACAAGGTTTACCATTGATCGGCCTTCACGGACGGCCGACTGATTTTCGTGTATTGGTGCAAAAAAACCGGGCAGGCGAATGGGCCGTTACATCTATGGTTGCCCGTTTGGGATTGAATCGCATCGTTTCCAATATATCCAGAGGCGGCCAGATGATGACGCCCCTCCAGGCTCTGCGTGCCTGTGGGCCTTGGGCCAGTTCGGTTCGCCCATCCCCAGCCACACTAAAAGCTGTGGCGTTGAAGCTGTCTGTCTTGCTCGAAGAGGCGCTGCCCGGCCATTACGCTGAATTTGGTGTCGATCTCGGCGTCGATGTCCGCGGGCAAGTATGGCTATTGGAGGTTAACAGCAAGCCGTCCAAAACGGCCAATACCGTTCCTTTGCCTGAAGGCGTGGAAGAACCGCCCCGCCGCGCCCGGCCTTCCGTCGTACGCATGCTGGAATACGCATCATACATCAGTGGTTTTCCCCGGTCAGCCAAAACTAAAACCAGAACGGCAGCAGGAAAACCGAAGAGCAAGAAAAACAGGCGAAGGTGACCCACATGAGAGCAGACGAGCGAAGTCTTGGCATCATGACGCGCTGCCAAGGCTCCCACTTTGTAGACAAAGGCTATTACAAAAAGCTGACGCTTTACGGACGCAAGCACGGGATGCGTGTCTTCGTGTTCTCGCCGCGTCAGGTCAACTTTTCCTCGCGAACCGTAAGAGGCTTCGAGTACCGCAACGGATCATGGCAGCCGAACACTTTCCCGCTCCCCGCCTTGATCTACGATCGGTGCTTCGTTGGCCCATCTTATCGCCACTATAAACCATTTGTGGAAAAGTTGCAAAACGATCGCAACATTACATTTTTGGGGCATGGCCTGTCCGGCAAGTGGCAGGTGCACCAGATGCTGACCCAATCGCCGCAACTGGCTTCCCTGTTGCCGCCGACCGAAATTTTATCGCTCGCCACGGTGAACGACATGCTGCAACAATACGGCGCCGTCGTCATCAAGCCAATGGCGGGAACGCATGGAATCGGCGTCGTGCGCATCAAGGAAACCAAAAGCGGCTACGAGGCCACAGGGCGGAACCGGGAGAACCAGCCGTTCCGCAGACTGATCCGCGACTCCGCCGGATTGAAAACTTTTATCGCCTCGTTCACTTCTGGTCGCAAGTTCCTTGTACAGCCCTATCTGAAGCTGCACACACCGGACGGCACCCCTTTTGATGTGAGGGTGCTCGTGCAAAAAAACGGGCAGGGTGATTGGGAGACAACCGGCAAGGCGGTCCGCTTGGGCGACAAGCGAAGTATCACCTCCAACCTGCACGGAGGCGGTAAAGCACAGCCGCTCTCCGCTTTCCTATCTCGTCATTTCAAGCCTGCCGTCCACTCCAAAATCGAGACGACCATCAATCAGGTGGCAGAAAAATTGCCACGCTTTTTGGAGGAGTGCCACGGCAGACTGGTGGAGCTGGGAATCGATGTCGGGATTGATACATCCGGAAACGTCTGGATTATCGAAGTCAACAGCAGGCCCGGCAGGACTGTCTTTCGCTTGATTGACGACCCGATCGCCAAACGTCACTCGATTACCCAGCCCGTACGATACGCCCACTATCTCATGAAAGAGCGCGTAGGAGGTTACTAAGCATGGAAACGTTCAGAATGCGACTCCGCTTCCTTTCCAATCCCCGTGTCAGCGGGATCATCCTGCCGACTAATCTCTTCTCCAAGCTACAGCTGCGCCATCGGCAAAAAATCAAGGTCATGCTGGGCAAAAAGGAAGTCGTCGCAACCGTACTGCAAGACAAGCGGAATCCGGAAGCAAACGTCATCAAGGTGACGACGCTGTTGCAATCCGAGCTTGGCATTCCTCACGGCGGCTTGATCCAGCTCAAGCAAGAAGACTCGGCGCTGCGCATCGGTCCGGCTATCGGGATTGTCACCACAGGAATCCGCAGGGACTCGCGGCAGCCAATCGGCCCGCGCACCTCTTTTTTCTACAAGCTGCTACAGGCTCAGGAAGGAAAAGGCGTCTTTTACTACATCTTCTCCCCGCACGACGTGGACTGGAGCACGAATACCGTCAATGCCTGGTTTTTGCGCAAGGGCAAAACAGGCGGATACTTCTGGAAAAAGATGGTCACAGCCATGCCGGATGTGGTCTACGACCGAATCCCTTCCCGTTCAGCGGAGAAGCATGAAGCTGTCAGGGAGTTCAAATACAAGCTCGCCAGCTACCCGAACATGCCGATGTTCAACCAGGGCTTTTTCAACAAGTGGGGAGTTCACCAATTGCTCTATCCGAACCCGGAAGTCAATGAGCATATCCCGGAAACGTACACCTCTCCGTCCCTCACCACTGTGCGCAATTTGCTGCGCAAGTATCCGATCGTCTATTTGAAGCCGAAAAACGGCAGCCTCGGTTACGGCATCGTGAAGGTCGTCAGACAATCCGGCGGCGGCTATACCGCTTCTTACCACAACGGCAGCGGAAATGTGAAACGACAGTTTTCCAAGCTGTCCAGTCTGTACCAGCATGTGTTCCGCAGCCGTCGCGTAGGCGGTTATTTGGCGCAGCAAGGCATCCCGCTCAAAACATTCCACGGACGCCCGTTTGATTTCCGCGTCCATTTGCATAAAAACCAGCAAAACGAATGGGTCGTGTCCTGCACGGCCGCCAAAGTAGCCGGTTCCGGCAGCGTGACGACACACGTGCGCACAGGCGGCACCGTCATCCCTGGCGACGAATTGCTGCACCATTTGTACGGAAAACAAAAAGAATTGATGTCCGAGCGGGTCAGCGAAGCATCCATCCGCCTCGCTACCGCGATTGAGCAGGCAAAAGGAATCGACCTTGGCGAACTCGGTCTGGACATGGGAATCGACATCCACGGCCATGTCTGGATGTTCGAAGCTAACTCCAAGCCGGGACGCTCCATCTTCAAGCATTCCAGACTGAGGCAGGCAGACCAGGAATCCCGCAAGCTTCTCGTCGACTACAGTTGTTATTTGGCCAATTTCTAGGCGCATGCAACTAGCACCGTTTTTCAGGAAGGAGGAACACCCATGCTTCAGCAGCGCTCCGGGTGGCTGACCATCCTCCCAAGCGGCAAATGGTTCATACAGCTACCTCGGCAAGCTCTAGGCAAGCGGTCGCAAAAAAAGTTATTCGCAAGCCTCGGCCCCTTTTCTCATCACAAACGGGTGTACACGGGCTTGCCGGCGATGCAGCCAGGACGTTTTCGAACGAGAATCAACTGGAAAATGATCAACAGCGAGTCACTGAAGCTAGGTCCGCTCATCGGCATTTTGACCGTTGGTGAAGGCACGGCCTTTGTGGGAAATCGCGAAAACTTCAAAGACATCTCACAATCCGGCAAGCGATGGGGCGCACTCGTGTACGTCTTCACTCCCCAAGGCATCAACTGGGAGAAAAAGAAGGTTCGCGGCTATTTGTACAACCAAAAGCAAAATTTGTGGCAAGAAGTCATCCTTCCTTTCCCGCATGTCGTCTACAACCGCATCCCAACCCGCAAAGCCGAGCAGCGGCCCGACGTCAAAAAAGCTTTGGCCCGCATCGACGAACTGCCTAACGTCACCTTGTTCAACCGTTGCTTTTTTGACAAGCAAGAGCTTTTCTCCATGCTGAAAAAACACCCTGAGGTGCAGACCTATTTGCCGGAGACGAAAAAGCTCGATACGCTCGCCCGCTTCAAAGGCTTTTGCAACGAGCATCGCTTTGTGTACCTCAAGCCCGTGCGCGGCAAAGCCGGAGAAGGAATCATGCGCATTGAATACAAAAATGACGGCTGGCGTCTTCAGCGGCTGAAGGAACAAAAGGCCGTCACGCGCCGTTTTTCCAATCTGGACGATTTATGGAAGCATGTGAAGAGCCATGTGCGGCAGCAGCGGTACATCATGCAGCAGGGGATACGCAGGGCACGCTTCAACGGCAAGCCGTTTGACGTTCGGGTGCTGGTGCAAAAGGACGGCAAAGGCGAATGGGGCGTAACCGGGGTCGGCATCCGGCGTTCCGGGTCGCAAAGCATTACTACGCACGTGCCTCGCGGCGGCTCCATCCACTCTTTGTCTTCCGTTCTCCAGTCTTTGTTCAAGGCAGATCCGGAAAAGATGGAAAACTCGATTCACGAGACAGCACTTGCCATCGCCCGCGCTTTGAATGAGGAAATCCCGGATCTGGCGGAAATGTCGATGGACCTCGGCCTGACAGAAGACGGCAGTCTGTGGTTTTTTGAAGCCAATGCCAAACCGGAGAAGTTCGATGAGCCTTCCATCAGGCGATTGTCTTTGTCCAACCTCATCCACTACGCTCAGTACGTGTCGCGATTGCAAAACGGGCGTGAAGCAGCCGCAGGGTAATCGCCATGAAAAAATCGTTGAAATACGTACTCCTGCCTCCACAAGCACTGGCCGAATCTCAGGCAACCTTGGTGAGATTTGCCCGTCAGGAAGGGGAGCGGCGCATCACCCAGCACGCAATCGAATGGCTCGCGCGCCTGACCCCCAAGATGCTTTCCAAACAGGAAACCAGTGTCGCTCTTGCCATGAACGGGAAGCACGTAGTCGGACTGTTCGCTGTTTCTCGCTGTGGACTGGGTCATTCCTTCCTGGTTGTAGATAAGCGCTACCGCCATCGCGGAATCGGCAAGGCACTGACGGAACACATCTGTCAGTGTCTGCCCAAACTGTATGTGCGCGTAGGTCTGGATAATGAGGCAAGTCTTTCCTTTTTCCGAACGTTGGGCTTTGAGCCTGTCAAAGCGAGCATCGGGCCAGCGGGCAAACCTACGCTTTGGCTCGCCTATGGCCATTGGACTCTCACCGATTTACAGGAACATGCCGGCTGATGGTCCGGCATGTTTTTTCTTCCTAATGCGAATTCTTTTGCTTCATCGATTCGTGCATGAGTAAAACCACCTTGGTAAAAATACCTCGTGGAGGTGGTCTTACCCATGACCTACACAAACAACCAAAATCAAATGCAATCTGGACAACAACAATTTCTCGGAGCGATGACTCCAGCAGGGGCTATGCTTCAACCAGGGTACGCCGGAACAAACGTTCAGGAGGTACAACACTGGAATCACGGTGGACATGCCCAATCGATCGGGACTCCTACATACGGCATGCCTGCGGGCGGCGGTATCGGCCAAGGACAGTCCATTTTCTCTCCAGGCTTCGCGGGCACCAATGCACAGGAGGTCAGACAGCTGAACCACAGCTATCAGGCTCCGCAAGCACAAGGCTACAACCAGCAACAAGCTTATGGTCAGCAACAGCAAGGCTATGGACAAAACCAGGCATTGCAATCCATCATGCACCAATCGGGAGGCTACATTCCGGCTCAGCCTGCGTACCAGCAATCGTACGGCGCCGGCATCAATTCGATTTTCTCTCCCGGTTTTGCCGGAACAAACGCGCAGGAAGTGCGCCAGCAAAATCAACCGGGATACGCTGGCTACACAGGTCAGCAGCACTATGCTGCACAAACTTCCTATCCTCCTGCGCTGACAGGCAGCATCTTCTCTCCTGGATTCGCGAATACAAACGTTCAGGAAGTGCGTCAGCTCAACCAAAGCGGCTATGCTTCCCCAACCGCGCAAGGCGGATATGGCATGCAGGCAAACTACAACCAGCCGCAGCAATATCAGCAACACCAGCCTTCGATCGGCCTTGGGGCACAATCGATTTTCTCTCCTGGCTTCGCTGGAACCAACGTGCAAGAAGTTCGTCAGTTGAACGCGCCTGGTCAGGCAGCAGCGCCACATACAGGTTCGATCTTCCCGGGATCTTACTAGACTGCGACTTCTTCACACTATCGAGAAACGTAACAATCAGCTAAACATTGTATAGGAACGAAAAATAACAAAAAGAATGCTGGCGTAACTTTCTACGTGCAGCATTCTTTTTTTGTTAAAGTAATCCGTTACTTATTACTTGGGACGGTTCAGTTTCACAATCAAAGCTACAATTGCTGCTATAAATAGGATCAGGATTATGATTCCTGGCACCCCAATAGCCGACATTCATACCCCTCCTTTCACAGCCCTTATAAATACCATTTTTCACCAAAAATACTAGAAAGTAAAGTTGTCATTATATTTTATCAATTAATAATTAACAAAAATCAACTATATTATTTACAAATAAATAAAATTAAGGTTAATATTGTAAATGGAAATATTTTCATGAATAGGAGGATGATTAATTTGAAAAAGATTTTTTCAGTTATGTCTGCAGCAACATTGTCTCTAGCACTATTAACAGGAAGCGCTTTTGCTGCCGAAACACCCTCTACAAAAGCCTCTGCTAGCATAGATTATTCAACCGTAAGTAACGAAATGATTAAAAAAAAGCTTATAGAAATTGCTAATAAATATGATATTAACGAAGTAATTGAGGGTGAGGATCTGGAATTTATCAAGACGTACGGAACTAGAGTTATTTCAGTCCCCCAAAAAACCACCAGTAACCAAATACAAGCAAAAGCTGTTACTGATTCGGTAAAAACACACAAAGTAAAAGGTGCAGCCGACAATGACGTGTTCGCTGGCTCTATAAAAGGTACTCTCGAAACAGCTCTAGGCATTTGGCAAAATACTATTGAAGGGGATATAACCACCAAAGTGACCAGCGGAACTCCTGACTCCTATAAAACAGATGTACGGATTGTGGGATACGGTGTTGTTGGTACTAGCGGTACATATATTGGCAAAACTGTTGACGAGACTTACACAAGTGGTTGGACAAAGAGCAAGAAAAAATCTTGGACATATACTTTAGATCGAGTTTTTTACGGGAGTGTAGCTTACCTTACAATTGATGTTGTTGCTTCTGTAAGTGGAGAAGATGGTGAATTAGAAATTACATCTGACTAAAGTGTACCTTTCGTAAAACACCAGGTTCAACTTGCCTATAACGAAACAATGCAAATTACACGACAATCAATGAACCGAATAAAAGGACTACTGCCACCTGAAACGGAACCAGCAAGGTTAACTATACAGACCGTCCCCTCACATTGGCATCAACAGACCGCAAGCCTGTCGATCAAAAAAAGCGTGACCGCCCTTAAAGACGGTCACGCTTTTTCACTTGTAGACATGGTGCGCTGTTCCTCGACGGCGGCAAACAGGGCGTGCAACTGCGCCAGGCTCGTCTCGTCGACTGTGAACGTGAAGCTGTCGAACAAATAGGCGTCGCGTTCCACCCCGACACAGGACAAGCCGGAGCTTCCCGCTGCGAATTGGGCGGCTACACATGCCTCTGTCTGCTCCAGTTGCTCGCGGACAGCCACATGTGTCTCCAGTGCAGTCCGAAACGTATCCATCACCTTCGCCAGCCGCTCATCCTGACGGGCCAAGCGGTACAGCGCCAACTCGATTTGCAGCCAGCAAGTCGTGTAAAAATGAAATTCCAAAAACAGAGTCGCAAGAGCGGCACGCAACGGCTGATCGTCACCAGTAGCTTGCATCTGTTCAAAACAGGCGTAAGCCTCCTGCTTTTTCTCCTGGATCAGGTCGTAATGGCTGACGGCACCGCGGTAAAACTTGCGAACGACGTTGTACAAAAGCTCAGGCGTGCGAGGCGGGAGACCCCGATGTCTGTTGGAACTGTCACGCATGATCGTTTCCCCTCTCTTCCACCGACCTTCCTCTCTTCATTGTACAACACTCGCCAGCTCGTAGCGCGTCTTGCCTGCTTTTTACTCTTTCCCGTTTTTCCAGTAATCGTAAGCGTGGATGGCGTGGCCCATGTACGATTCGTACGGCGCAAGCGATTTCGTCACCTGCTTTAGCTGCCGCTCCATCTCGGTCATCCCTTCCTCGTAAAACGAGATGCCGCTCCCTTCGTGACTTTCCTTCGTTTCCACGGCGACGACAATATTTTTCTGGATGCTTTGCGCGTACGCCAGCTGCTGCTCTACCAGTCCGACGATTCGGTCTGCTGAATCGCGAAAAGCCATTAAAGTCGTATGATCCAGCTGCTGAATCATCCAGTGGGAAAACGGCAGATCAGGCTGTCCCGGCACTGGCGTATGATCCAGCCACGCTGCGAGATCGACGCTTGCTTCCAGTTCGCCGTCTCGCTTCGTCTCCTCCACGAACGCTTCAATATTGCCCATCCACTGGCGCAATACCTCGTCCTTGTCTTCCCGCCAGACAGGCATGACATATGGCTCGATATCGAGATGGATGCCGTGAAACTGTTCGTCCTCGCTGACGGAGCGGTTGTACGCCTTCACCCAGTTGACGAGCTTCATGATTTTCCCTTTGCTCTCAGCCAGCGCCCAGATCGGATGACCGCCCATGGCGTGCACTTCGATCCCCGCAGCTTTGGCTTGGCGGACGAAATCACGATAATAGGAAGGCGGCTGTTCCAAATCAAGCCGGACGTACAACAGGTTGACCCCGTTCTGTTTGGCAAAGGCGAGAATTTCCGCTTTTTCTGTGCCGATCAATTCGGCTCGCCATATATAGGTGCCTCTGTAACGCGCTTTCGGAACCGGCTCCAACGGCGCAGCCTCCTTCCAATGCCGATAATCGTGGATCGCCACACCGGAAAAGGAGGGATGATCTCCCAGCTTTTCCGGCAAAAGCGCAAGCTGGCGGTTCATCTCCATCGCACCTTCTTCGGCGAAGGAAGCGTGATCGTCGCTGAGCTTTTTCATGTTGACTGCCACCATCACCCGTTTGCCCAGCTTGTCCGCTTCTCTCAGCTCATCCTCGACCAGCGCAAGGATGCCGTTGTTCCCGGCGAGCGTATCGCGGTACGCCATGATGCACACCGTATCAAACTGCTCGATCATCCACTCGGACACAAAAACATCTTTTTGATCCGGCATGGATATATCGTCGAGCCAAAAAGCGATCGCCGCACTCGCCACAAGGTCGGGCTGCCGTTTCACTTCCCGCGTGAATGCCTGCATGTTCGCTTGCCACTCGCGGAGCACCCGTTCGCGATCGGTGTCCCAAAACGGCAGCAAATACGGCTCGATATCCAGTTGAATACCGCGGATTCGCTCCTGATCAGTCGCCTCCAGATTGTATGCCTTCACCCACTTGACGATGTTGAGCATTCGCTTTTCGTTGCTGGCAAGCGCCCAGGCGGGATGACCAGCGACAGCGTGAACCTCGATCCCCAGCGCACTTGCTTCGCGAATAAAAGCCTGGTAGTAATCAAACGGCTTGTTCATTTCGATCCGCAAGTAAATCAAATTGATCTCGTTTTCCTGGCAAAAGGCCAGAATTTCCCGTTTCTCGTCTCCAATCATCTCGGATTGCCAAATCCACGTGGCCTTACTCTTTTTTTCCGCTGGGGAAAAGCCGAACAGAAAGCCGAGCGTCAGGCAGAGTGCACTAAGGTAGATGGGCGCGGCTTTCATGTATGTTAGCTACTCCTCTCGTTGGCTTCTATACTTTGCTTCCAGCTTTCGTAGTCGTGAATGGCGCTTCCCGCGAAGGCAGGATTGTCTGACAGCACTTCTTGCAAAATGACCAGCTGGTTTTTCATCTCCGTCGGGCCGTCAGCAAAAAAGCTGACATGTGCGCCTTCCGCCGATTCCATGATGTTGACCCCGACGATGACGGAGCCTTTTTTTCGGGAATTGGCATCGGCGACGATCTTTTTGACAAGCTCCACAATGCCGTTGTTCCCCTCGGCACGATTGCGGTACGCCATGAGCGTGATGCTGTCGAGCCGTTCCACCATCCAGTTGCTCACTTTTTCTTCGCTCCCCGGAACCGACACGGAGTCGATCCAGAACGGCAAGTCCGCGCTGACCGTCAAATCGGTGTCTTTTTTCGTCTCAGCCACCAAGTATGTAACATTTTTCAGCCACTCCCGGACGACTTCTTGCCGGGATTCCTTCCAGTCCGGCAGCAAATACGGCTCGATGTCGACATGGATGCCTGAGAAGCGTTCGTTTGCCTTCGCCTGCTTGTTGTACGCCTTCACCCAGGAGATCAGCTCATCGATACTTTGGCGATTCTTGGTCAGCGCCCAGTTGGGATCGCCGCCAAGCGCCTCCACCAAAATGCCAGCCTGTCCCGCTTTGCGGACGAAGGAGCGGTACGTGTGCGGAGCAACCGCAGTCGGTTCAATGTGCAGGTAAATCAGATTGATCTCATTTTGCCTGGCGAAGTCGATCATTTCGTCGGTCTGTGTCTCGATCTGTTTGGCATCCCATATCCAGGTAGCTGTCGTCAGGGCTTGACGGGTTTGATTTGCGAGTGTGAGCATGAGAATGGAGGCTGCCACGAGCAGCACAACGCCTGCCCAGAGCGGGCCGTATTTGCGTAGTGCGCGCATCATTTCTGCTCGTAGCTCTGCCCGCTTGTCGCCGCCCCTGCATATGCCAATGCCCTGTCTGTGTGCCTGTTCCCGTCAAACGCCGAAAATGGCGGAACTCTCGTGTAATCCTCGATATTCATGTCTTTTACCTGGGCATGCGGCCCAATCTGGCAGCCTTCCCCGATCCGGGTTTGTCCCAGCAAAACGGTGCCGGGATAGAGCACCGTGTCACGGCCAATCGTCACGGTAGAATCGATATAGGTGGCGTTGGGATCAACCATCGTTACCCCTCTGCGCATGTGGCGCTCGTTGATTCGCTTGCGCATGAGCTGCTCCATGTAGGCGAGCTGCACCCGGTCGTTGACTCCCGCGCCTTCTTCCGCGTCCGCTGCCACCGATGCAGCCACCAGCTCGCCTTGCTCCTGCAACAATGCGAGGACGTCCGGCAAGTAATATTCACCTTGGGCGTTCTCGTTGGAAACATGCGGGAGAGTGGCAAACAGCTTCCGGTTGTCGAAGCAAAAAATTCCTGTGCTGATTTCGTTCACCTTTTTTTGTCCCAGCGTCGCGTCTTTCTCCTCGACGATTTTGCGGACGGCTCCATTCTCATCGCGGATAATTCTCCCGTAGCCTGTCGGGTTGTCCACGACGGCGGTCAGCACGGTCGCCGCAGCCTGTTTGGCCTGATGGCAGTCGAGCAGCTCCTGCAATGTTTCGCTCTGGACGAGAGGTGTATCGCCGTTCAGGACAATCGTTACACCTTCTTGCTCCCCGAGAATGCCGCTGCTCATCCAGAGGGCGTGCGCTGTGCCAAGCTGCTCTTTTTGCAAGGCGTACTGCACGCGGTTGCCCAGCTGCTCTTTCACCGCTTCCGCTCCGTGTCCGACGATCACCACCAGATTTCGCAATGCCAATGGAACAAGCGCATCGACAACATGCTCAATCATCGGCTTTCCGCACAGCGGATGCATCACTTTGTAGAGCGATGAGTTCATTCGGGTGCCTTTTCCTGCTGCAAGCACTACTGCGTGTATGTTCATCCTGTCGCCTCCACTTTGGCCCCTTGACTGGATGCAAGCGGGCCTTGCTGGATTTGTGGTTCCAAATACGGTTTCAATTCATACGTCAATGTGTGGATCATCATGTTCAAATCAACATCTTTCCTCTGCACGCCCAGCTGATAGGCTTGGAGCATGATCGCAAGCAATACTTCCTGATTCAACTCCGGCTTCGAGGTGCTCATTCGCTCGTTCCTCCCAGTCAGTCCCGTATTGTGGTTCTTAACCATGGACGGATCAGCCTACTCAACTGTTACACTTTTGGCCAAATTGCGTGGACGGTCTACATCATTGCCCAAGACGACTGACGTGTAGTAAGCGATGAGCTGTAGCGGAATGACGCTAAGCACAGGGGAGAGCAGCGCATCTGTCTTCGGAATCAGGCACACATCATCCACTGTCCGATGCAAGTCGAGATGGTCTTCGTGCGTAATGCCGAGCACGTTGGCGCCGCGCGCTTTTACTTCCGTAATGTTGCTGATCATTTTCTCATGCAGCGCGTCCTGCGTGGACAGCGCGATCACCCGCGTCCCTTCTTCGATCAAGGCCAAGGTGCCGTGCTTCAACTCTCCCGCCGCGTACGCCTCGGAGTGGATGTAGGAGATTTCCTTGAGCTTGAGCGAGCCTTCCATGGAAACGGCGAAGTCGATTCCGCGCCCGATGAAAAACAACTGGCGCTCGTCCTTGATCGACTCGGCAAAATGCCGCAACTGCTTGGCATGGGTCAAAATCTCTGCGACTTGCTCTGGCAACTCTTTCAGCTTCCCGAGCAGCGCAGCAATCTCTTGCGGGGCCATCGTCGCTTTTTGTTGCGCCAAATACATTCCCCACAAATAAAAGGCGATCAGCTGGGAAGTGTACGCTTTCGTGGAAGCGACGGCGATTTCTGGCCCGGCATTGGTCGTGATCACATCGTCTGCTTCACGGGCAATCGAGCTGCCGACCACGTTGGTGATGGCGAGGACAGCCGATCCGTTGCGCTTCGCCTCTCGCATGGCAGCGAGCGTATCCGCCGTTTCCCCGGACTGGCTGACGGCAATCGTCAACGTATTTTTCGCAAACAACGGTCGGCGGTAGCGGAACTCGGAAGCGACATCCACCTCGACCGGGATTTGGGCAAGACTCTCGATGACGTGCTTGCCGATCAAGCCCGCGTGATAGGCGGTGCCGCATGCGACGATGTATATTTTCTCGATTTGCTTGACAGATCGAGACGATAACTGAAGATTAGGAAAAATAACCTTCTGTCCTGTCTCGTCGATCCGCCCTGTCATCGTATTGCGCAGAGCGCGCGGCTGCTCATGGATTTCCTTTTCCATGTAATGGGCGTACCCGTCTTTTTCCGCCTGCTCCTTGTCCCAGTCAATGCGGACGAGTTCGCGCTTGACAGGATCGTCTGTCAAAAGGCTCATGACCCGCACAGAATCACTCGTCAGCACAGCCAGATCGCCGTCCTCCAAAACGTACACATCGCGCGTATGCTCCAGAATAGCGGGAATGTCAGAGCCGATAAAATTCTCGTTCTCCCCCACTCCGATGATCAGCGGACTCGCCACGCGTACCGCGACGAGCTTGTCTGGTTCGTATTCCGACATGACTCCGAGAGCAAACGCTCCGCGAATTTTCCCTGCCACTGCGCGTACCGCCGCGACCAGATCGCCAGCGTATTCCCGCGCCAGCAGGTGGGCGATCACTTCCGTGTCTGTCTCCGAGCGAAACGCGACACCCTGCTCGATCAGCTCCTGCTTGATCTCCAGGTAGTTTTCGATAATGCCGTTGTGGACAATCGAAAACTTGTTGGTCGCATCCAAGTGAGGATGTGAATTTTCATCGGAAGGACGCCCGTGCGTAGCCCAGCGCGTGTGCCCGATGCCGATGGAGCCGGATAGCCCGGATTGCTCGGTCTT
Source organism: Brevibacillus sp. HD3.3A (assembly GCF_013284375.2). Taxonomy (NCBI): domain Bacteria; kingdom Bacillati; phylum Bacillota; class Bacilli; order Caryophanales; family Paenibacillaceae; genus Brevibacillus; species Brevibacillus sp. HD3.3A. Next base: position 1,350,514 of record NZ_CP085874.1, on the reverse strand, counting down.
TTGCACCAGCGCATCGATTCTTCCTTTCGCCTTGCGCACGGCGATAGACTCTCCATCGCAAATCGCGATGCCAGCCGAGTCATAGCCTCTGTATTCCAGCTTTTTCAGGCCGTTGATCAAAATGGGTTGTGCTTGTCTGTACCCGATGTATCCCATGATTCCGCACATGTTCGTAACTCCTCCTTCTGTTGCCCGGCGCTGTTTACGCCAGCAAGCTTACAATCTGTTTTTCCTCCTGGATCGCTACCGAGGTGCCGATGCGATACACATTCGGATTCTTGATTCCGTCGAAGGCATTGCGTGTATCGATAATCGCGATGCCCAAATCAGCCAGCTCCTGATAATCAAAGCATTTGTGGTTGGTGATGAGCACCATGCAATCGTACGTTTTGAACAAGTCGTAGTCATTATTAATGGAAGAAACAACTTGCCCCTTTTTGTCGAGGAAGCTTTGCGCGTACGGATCGAAATAGTCCACCTGCGCACCGCTCTTTTTGAACAGCTCGTAAATTTCCAGGCCCGGGGACTCGCGCAGATCGTCGATATCCGGCTTGTAGGCCATGCCCAAAATGAGGATGCGCGAGCTGTTGATCGCCTTGGCGTAAATGTTCAGCACTTGTGCCGTCTTGTTCAGCACGTAGTCTGGCATATTGTCGTTGATCGATTGGGCAATTTCGATGAACTGGCTGTGGAAGCGATAGCCTTTTGCTTTCCAAGACAGATACATCGGATCGAGCGGTATGCAATGCCCACCGATCCCAGGTCCCGGATAAAACGGCATGAACCCGAATGGCTTGGTCGATGCGGCCTTGATTACCTCCCAGACGTTGATGCCCATTCTGTCGCACATCATCGCCATTTCATTCATGAACGCGATGTTGACGCTGCGAAACGTGTTTTCCAAAAGCTTGGACATTTCCGCCACTTTTGGCGAGGAGACAGGAACCACTGTTTTGACCAGATTGCCGTACAACAGCGTTCCCAGCTCGATGCAACGCTCCGTTGTCCCTCCGATAATTTTCGGCGTGTTGTACGTGTTGAACTTGCGATTGCCCGGATCGACCCGCTCCGGCGAGTAGCAAAGGAAAAAGTCGACACCTGTGACATAGCCGAGCTTCTCCAGCTCGCGTCCGATCAGCTCGTCGGTCGTTCCCGGATACGTCGTGCTCTCCAGAGTGATGAGCAGCCCTTGTCGCATGTACGTTTTAATTTGTTCCACGACATTCGTGATGTAGGACGTGTCCGGGTCCTGATTCGGACTGAGCGGCGTCGGAACGCAAATGCTGATCGCGTCCAGCTCCCCGATGACGCGATATTCGCTCGTTGGCAAAAAGCGCTCGGTTGCCAGGCACTCCTGCAACGTTTCATTGGCGATGTCCTGGACGTAGGACTGTCCGTTTTTCAAGCTCTCGATTTTTCCTTCGTGCAAATCAATTCCTACTACGGTGTACCCGCTTTTCACAATTTCCACTGCGAGCGGCAGCCCGACGTAGCCAAGTCCAATTACGCCGATTCTCGCTGTTTTGTCGGCAATTTTTTTCTGTAGCTCCTCGTATCTAGTCATCCCGGTTTCTCTCCCTTTTTCTTTATGAAATCAAGCGCTTGACTCTGGCTTCCAGCTCTACTGGCGAAAATGGCTTCGTCATGTAGTCGGACGCCCCGAGGGCAAACGATTTTTGCACGTCTTCTTCCAGCTTTTTGTCCGTCAGCACCATGATTTTGCTCATCGCTTCCTGACCGAGGTGGCGAATTTTTTCCATCAGCTGGTAGCCGTTTAATACAGGCAAATTCAGATCGGTAATGACGAGATCAAAAGCGGCCTGGCGCAGCTTTTCCACGCCGTCTCCTCCATCGTGGGCGACCGTGATCTGGTAGCCTTTGCGCTGCAAATAGATGCGCAAAAACTCGTTGACCGTCTCATCCGGATTGACGAGCAAGATGCTCGCCTGCTCCTGCTGTCTCTGATTGCCGTGCTGCTCGTATACGCTGATGCTGCCCGGCTCGCTCTGCTCCTTCATTTCCTGGATCATTCGCATCAGCATTTGCGCTGTGGAACGGGAGCTTTCCGGGAAGCTGGCGATGTACATGCCGCCAGTCAGCAGCTTGCGCGAGAGCATGTAATCCCTGATTTGCAGGGCGTAAAAATGGGTATCTGCCAGTTTCTTCTGTTCTAGCAAAATACCGAGAATTTGCTTGTTTTTGTCGTATGCGGCATGCAACGTGAGCCCGTCTTTTAGCTGTGCCTCCATGTCCCGTTTGACCAGCTCCAGCGACTCCGCCGAAACGTTTTTGCAAGCAGCCAAAATGACGCCGCACGCCACGCTTCGCTCTTCCATTTTGCTCAGAAGCTCATAAAAAGCAGGTACGAGATTACTCATGATCAAGCCTCCAGACTGGAAATGTTTTTATTGCTTTTCGACTGCCAGCTCGTCCGGGTCATCGTTCCCCACGAATTGTTGTTCCGCAAATATTCAATGTGTCCGAGGAATCTCCAGATGACGCCGATTTGCCGATAGCCGAAAAACATGAGTATGGTATAGAAAAGCATTTTGACGATGTCCTGAAAACGGGGATAGCGTCGAAATGCGATTTCCTCTAGCAACAGGGACCCGATGCCGAGCAGTACGCCGTACAGCACGTTGAGCAAGCCGTAAATCAGAAGAACGTGGCTGTTCGTCATGTCCAAAAGCGTATAGCCGATCAGCGCCAGCAGTCCCGTAATGCGGAAATACGGATTCAATGTCTCAAACAAAATGTTGAAAGGCAGCGTCAGCATCCCGAACAGCTTGTATTTCGGGCGCAGTACCATATGCTTGCCGTATTCGATCATGTTTTTCAGGTTGCCCCGCCCCCAGCGGCGGCGCTGACTGCCCAAAATTTTCAACGAGTCGGGCGCTTGCGTCCAGCAGACGGCGTCCGGGCAAAACGCTACCCGGTACGGCAGCTTGTTTTCCAGCATGTATTTGTGCAGCTTGATGATGATGTTCATGTCCTCGCCCGGATACCCCTCGCGATAGCCGCCGACTTTGACCACGTAGTCTTTGCGGAAGACGCCGAACGCCCCCGAGACGATGATCAGGCCGTTGATCGCGCTCCAGCCGATGCGTCCGCCGAGAAACGCCTTCAAGTATTCCACCGACTGCATCATCGGCAAAAATTTGTCCGGCAGGCGAATTTCTTTGACCACGCCGTTCTCGATTTTGCAGCCGTTGGCAATCCGAATGTCGCCGCCGATCGCCACGGTTTCCTCCGGGTTTTCCATGTACACCTTGGCAATGCGAATGAGCGCATCTTTTTCCAGCAACGAGTCGGCATCAATCGAAGCGATCAGCGGATAGTGCGACAAATTGATTCCGGCGTTCAGCGAGTCCGCTTTGCCCCCGTTTTCTTTGTCGATCAAGTACAAGTTGGGGAAATCCGGGTTGTGGTAAATGCCCCTGACCTGTGAAGTGTGCAGCAGCGGCTGAACTGGCAAATGTTTGGATATCGTCAAGGAAAACTCTTGGATCAACACTTGCAAAGTATCATCCTTGGAGCCGTCATTGACCACGATCACCTCATACCGCGGATAGTTCAGCGCAAGCAGCGATCGCACATTCTCAATGATTGTCAGCTCTTCGTTATAGGCAGGCACGAGAATCGAAATCGGCGGTACGTGCTCCGAGCCGGACAATGCCTGGAAGCGCGAATAAATCGAGCTTTTCAAAATCCCCATGATGCTTTTGAACGAAAACAGCATGATGATAAAATACAAGGAATTGATCGCCATGACGTAGTAGATGGCAAACATTCCGTAGTACAGCAAAAACTCTCTCATGCGGGCCTCCTTTCTGCTTATCCTTCCATCGCCTGAACGGTGGAAATGGTTTTTTTGCACGACTTGCGGTACAAATGCAGCTTTTCATTGTAATCCAACAGCTTTTCTGTGCTTGGCTCGCCACCGAGGCTGCGCTCTGCTTTTTCCAGCTCTTCCTGGATAATTTGCTGAGCCATCTCGCTTTTCGGATTGCTGCCCTCTTCCCGCAATATGTCGCACAGAGCCGAAAAGCCTTTTGCTTGCAGCTGCGTCAAGCTGCGGGCGCTGTGATGCCGCACCCACCAGTTGGCATCGCCAACCGCTTTTTTCAGGGCGGGCACATAGTCCGCAAGCTGCATCGCCCCGATTGCTTTGACGATCAAGGCGCGTATTTCCCAATCTTTGTGGTTCAAAAAGTCTTTGATCGTCTGGTCGTTCAAATAGCGGATGTCGCGGCACATGAGCTTCACGGCCTTGATCCGCACCTCTTTGTCAGCAGAGAGCGCCAGCCTGGACAATCCCGGCTCCAGTTCAGGCTGAGCGTGCACGGCGAAGCCGATCAACCCGATTTTGACCAATTCCGGATTTTTGTCGCGGATCCATTCGGTATAAAACGAAGTCGTGTCCAGCTGCGAGTCGCTGATCATGTCGACAATGAGCTGGTGAACGTTCTTTTTCATCCGCACGACATACTCCGCCATCTGCCGCAGGTCTTCCGCATCTCGGGCGCATTTGGCAATCGCCCTGGCAAAGATGAACAGGCTCGGATCGTTTACCCCGCTTTTTTGCAACAGAACGAGCAAATCAGGCGCTGCCTGGCCGGATCGCATGACCCCCAAATTGTAGGCGGCGTCGACTCGCGTCCATTTCCAGCCGCTCCGCAGCCGTTCGAGATCGTGTGCAACGAGTCCCATATCTTCGCAGAGCTGGATCAATTTCTGCCTATGGACGCCCGTAAAGCGTTCCATCAGTTCAAACAGCTTTTTTTGAATGAGCTGCTTTTCCTTTTGCGTCACCTCGCCGTAGGGCACCTTCAGGCGTTCTTCCTCTTCGCCGTAAGCTTGCAAGTAGACGAAGTAATCGCGGTATTTTTCTTCGCACATGCGTGCCTGCTTCTCTGCCGATAAATTTCGCAGCTTCAGTGCGAACAAGGCAAGCAATCCCAGCACGGTAATCCCGCTTAGCGTGTACACAAAAACAATTGCTGTCGCCAAAGGTGTTTGCACATTTGCCACTCTCCTGTCCAACATTTAAGGTTGAGCTTTGTCTGTCACGGGAGCCTGTATCTGTTTCCATGCTTTTTGGATGATCGAATAGCTTTGCTTTTTCCGCTCGTGGTAACCGACCTGCTCCCAGGCTGGCCAGGAGTAGATCGGAAGCTGCGACACCGGATAAGGGGAAGGCAGCTCGTTTTTCCCGACAATGCTTTGCGTCGAGCGCTCGACGAGAATGGGCAAAAGCCTGATTCCTTTGCTCGTCTCTGATGAAAAGCTTTTGCCAGCATCCTTGTAGCTCATGACCGCAAGCGAACTCGGATCGGTGAATCCAAGCAGCATCCACGGCACTCTCAGCTCTACCACATCGCCTTTTGCCTGCCAGGCCGTCCGCGAGTCGTACTGCGGGTCCTGGGCATCGGTCGTTCCCCGCAAAAGCTTCCCGACCAGCACTTCTTCCAGCGGATGGTACGTCTTGCTGTCGGGCGGCTCCATCTCCAGTCCCACGGCGAGTTTCCACGGCTTGAATACACCGGAATCGTCGCGCAGTTCCTCTTCCTTCACTTCAAGCATCCCGTACCGTTTCCCGTAAAGCCGCGTGTGGAAGTCGTAGTTTGCCGCAATCTGAATCTGGCTCTCCTCGGCTTTGCCCAGCTCGATCAGCGTCTCCCATCCTTCGTCCAGCGTAAGTCCGGGCAGTTGTGCCGTGTGCTTGTTGCCTCCCTGAATCGTATCGACACCGAAATACAGCTTTGCTTTTTCCGGGTCAAAAGGGTGCGCAAGCTTCGCCAGCATATACACATAGCCTTCGTCGTGCGTCATCCAGATTTCGTCGATACCGGGAACACGGATGTCGAGCTTCTGCTTCTCCTCCGGTTTGAGCTGATCCCAGTCGGAACGATCGCCATCCATGACGAGCACGCCTTCTTTGTTCGGATACATCCCCAGGACGCCGAACAACGACTCGTTGGTCAGGACGTTGAGCCAAAAGGAACGGCGATCTTCCGGCAGTTCGAAGCGCATCGTGTTCCACGTTTTCTTGAACCATTCATCCTGCCAGACGAACAGGATGCCGCCGGCGTATCCTTCCTGATGAATTTCGCGCATGAGCGCCGCGTCGATCTCGCCTTGCTGCCGCTCGGAGTGCCCGCCCTGATTGCGTCCGAGATTGCCCAGGTGAGCGATTCCGACTGACGCCGGGACACCGAACTCCGTAACCATGACTGGCATGTTTTTGTGATGCGCCTTCAATTGCCGCAAATACGCCTTGTACGTGTCGATTTGCCCTGCGTCGTTTTTCACTTGTTGCAGGGCCGGATCGTAACGGAACAAATCCGGATAGTACGGATAGACGTGGTAGGACGCGAAGTAGCCCGCCTCCCATTTCACTGGCTGAATATGCATAGGGTCCACACTGACCAAATCTTCGTGATGCAACGGTTCTCCCGGATGCGACAGCGGATCGGTCGTCACCCAGTTGGTAAACGTCATCGGGTGCTGCCAGCCGTACTTGCTTTCTTCTGTTGCGACCGTATCGACCATTTCGGCGATCCAGGTCTCAAAAGCGGTAGCATCCGCCGTGGCGTTAAAATGCTTCCCCTGATACGGCGGCAGCTTCTGGTGCAAACGGTTTGTGTTTTGCACCATGACCGGGTCCCACTCCGTTCCGGTGTGCCAGCCAATCAAGTATTTGCCTGCATTCGCCGCATATTTGCCGCTCGCCTTGCCTGACTTCTCCGGCAGAGTGACCTCGCCGTAAACAGCCCCGACCGCGTCCTTGATCTCTTGGCGAAACTGCTCGCGAATCTCTGGCAAATACGCGTCTTTTTTCTCGATCAACAACTCCTCCGGGCTCCAGATGCCCTGCATCAAATAGAGCGGTGATCCTGCCTTGCTGCGATTGAACTCAACGAGCGCCTCATAAAAAGCAGGCGGGTGAATCGTGTATACGCGGATGACATTCGCGCCCATCTCGTCGATCATCGCGAACCAGCGCAAGTAGTCTTCTTTTTGAATGGGCAGCTCTCCCGGATAATGTCCTGGCAGCGACGCCCCCAGATTGACGCCTTTTGCAAAGAACGGCTGCCATTTTTCCGCTTGGAATACCTGGAGCTGATCGCCTTCCGTGCGAAACTTGATTTGGATGCCAGACGTCGTCTCCATGCTCTCGACCCGGTCTGCGTCCCAGAACCACCACACCGCGCTTGCGCCTATCACCATCAGGGCCATGAGACTCGCCCAACGCTTGCGTCTATTCTTTTTTGGTTCCAATTCCCGTCAACCTCCGATAAGCTGCCGCTGCCGCGAGCGGCTGCCGGCTCTCTCGCCCAACATCACTGTCATTGTAAACATAGGGGGCAAACGGTTCCCATAGACGAAATTCACTAATGTCTCTTTTGCCTATTTGTCATGAAAATGTAATGCAAAAGCATATTCGCCCCCATCGGCCTACTTTTTTTGGTGCGAAGTCCTGCAACCCGACCGTCCATCTGACCCATATTTTTCTGACAATTAGGTATATGTGCTTGAAGTTTTCCATTTGGGAAAGGCAGGAAAAATAGTAGGTTGCTACTATTTGGAAATGACTGATTTTTGCCGATATCGTCTGATCTTTACATAAAAATTACAGGAGAAAAGTTGTAAAAGCCGTTTCGAATCGGCGAATAGCCCTACTCTTCTGTTTTTCGTGGTAAGGAAGACTGCAAAAAAAGAGGCAATCTCCGCCTTACCAGGACGGTGAGATTGCCTCTTTTTTCACGCTTATGCTGTTTGACTAGACGAAATTACAAAGTTTTCATGCCAGGCTTCCAGTTTGCAGGGCACAGTCCGCCTGCCTGGAGAGCTTGCAGCACGCGAGTTGTTTCGTCGACGCTGCGGCCTACGTTCATGTCTGTAACGACTTGATAGCGCAAGATTCCTTCCGGGTCGATAATGAACAGTCCGCGGTGAGCTGCGCCTGTTTCTTCATCCAGTACGCCGTACGCACGCGCTGTGTCTTTGTTGAAGTCGCTCGCTATCGGGAAGTTGACTGGACCGATTCCGTTTTGGTCGCGCGGCGTTTTGATCCATGCGCGGTGAGTGTGTACGCTGTCTGTGGACACGCCGAGCACTTCGCAATCGAGATCCTCAAATTCTTCCATGTTGTCGCTGAAGGAAGTGACTTCGGTAGGGCAAACGAAGGTGAAGTCGAACGGCCAGAAGAACAGGATCAGCCATTTGCCTTTGTAATCAGCCAGCGTCACGCGCTCTTCCAATGTCTCCAAGTTTTTCGTGGAGAGCATGTTGAAGTCTGGTGCCGGTTTTCCTACTTGCAGTTGTACAGTTTGTTGCGTTGTCATCATCAATCGCTCCTTTTCCTGTTGCGCTTTTTATAGTCAGTGGGCGTAAGTGATCGAAACAGCGGCGATGAATTACTGTGCAGTCTCTTCCAGAGCTGCCAGCGCTTTTTTGATGCGGGTCGGGTTGAAGCCGAGGATTTGCTTTTCACCGATGACCGTCAAAGGGACGGACATCACGCCGAGACGGTTCAGTTCTTGGGCAAATTCTTCTTTTTCGTCAATGTTGCGCTCTTCAAAAGCGATGTTTTGTTCGGTCAAATATGTTTTCAGTTGTTTGCAGAAGCTGCAGTTTGTGCTGGAGTATACGATTGCTTGTGCCATGAGAAAATCTCTCCTTTATAGTCGTCGATTATTTGTATTGGGGAACCACTTTGGAACGTTTGTTGATGTACTTGTCGACAGCCATCGCCGCAATCGCTCCGTCAGCCGCAGCCACGACAGCTTGCTTGACCGGAGTTTTGCGAACCTCTCCTGCTCCGAACACGCCCGGAACAGAAGACTGCATGTATTCGTCGAGGATCATGAAGCCTTCGTCGTCGAGCGGAACCTGTCCGTCCAGAAAATCCGTCCCGGGCTTGCTGCCGGACAAAAAGACGAACACACCGTCTACCGCAAGCAGCTCTTCGTTGCCTTCCGCTGTGCGGACGCGCAAGCCCTCTACTGCCTTTTCACCGACAATCTCCAAAGGTCGGGAGCGGAAAAAGATTTCCGTATTAGGCAGCTCAGGCACTTCTTCGACTCCTTGCAGGTCGCCACGCGGTACGAGGAAAGTAATTTTATCTGCAAATTTGGTCAGCGCATGCGCTTCTTCCAACGCTTCCTCCGAATCGCCGATCACAGCGACATGCTTTCCTTCATAAAAAGCGCCGTCGCATGTCGCACATGTGCTGACACCGCGACCGAGCAGCGCCTCTTCGCCTGGCAGCATCCGGTTGCGACCTTTGGAGCCGGTAGCGACGATGACAGCCTTCGCTTCAAAAGTGCCATGCGCCGTGAAGATGCTTTTCACCTCATCTTCGACATCGACAGCGGAAATCGTCGTCTGGATAAATTCAGCGCCGAAGCTCTCTGCCTGTCTGCGCATTTTATCCAGCAGTTCTTTTCCAGTCATTTCGCCTTCTACACCAGGGTAGTTGGCGATTTTATGTGTCAGGGCAAGCGCACCTGTGCCGGGTGCCTTGTCGATTACGAGTGTTTTCAAATTTCCCCGGGCTGTGTATATGGCAGCGGATGTACCAGCCGGACCGCCACCAATGATGATGACATCATACATGTATGGCTCCCCCTTTCTCGCATCCAAATTATAATTATTATCAACTAGGAACATTTCTCATTTTACTAGATATAAAGTAAAAGTCAATATCTTTTTGTAATCATTTTAAATAAGCTTTTTCCCATGGAGCGATATGCCAGCCAAGCTTATGATCGCAAGAAATGTGCTACTACTCCGTATTATTTTGCTATTCTGAATTTATTTGAACGCGTTGACGAAGCTGGGCATTCAGGATAAAGTCAGCCTATCGCTTGAACGCACAAAAGCAAAAAAGCCAAAAAGCGACAAAGCACAAAAGTAGAAAGCTGTGCAGCTTGTCCGCTTTTGCTTGCCAGTCTTTGCAAGGAGTTGCCATCATGAACAAAACTATTTCCTTTTCCCAAAGTCTCTGGGTGCTCTTGATCATATTCGGCATCCTGTTTCCCGCCTTATTCTGGGGGAAAGTAGAACCACACATGCCGCTTTTTGCCGCCACGATTGCGGCAGCCACTCTGCTGCGCCTGTTCGGCGTGCCTTGGAAGCAGATGGAGGAAGGCTTGGTCAAAGGCATTCAAACCGCGATCGCGCCGATGCTGATTTTGTGCCTGATCGGCATTTTGATCGGCGTCTGGATGATGAGCGGAACTGTGCCGATGATCCTGCACCTCGGCATTTCCTTGATTTCGCCGGAATATTTTACGATCAGCGCCCTCTTTTTGACCGTGATTGTCTCGACTGTCACTGGCAGCTCGTTTACGACGATCAGCACGATCGGCGTGGCGATGATGGGTGTCTCCACTGCGCTTGGGCTTGATCCGTTGATGACCGCCGGAGCGATTATTTGCGGAGCCTGTTTTGGGGACAAGATGTCTCCCCTGTCGGACACGACCAACTTTGCTGCGGCTATCGCCAATGTCTCGCTGATGAATCACGTCAAATTCATGTCGCATACCGCGATTCCGGCGCTGGCGATTACTGCGATTTTCTTCGTCGTTCAAGGGCAGTCCGCGAACGTGAGCCTCGATGCCATCCAAGCGATCCAGTTGTCTTTGGAACAAAACTTTTCGCTTGGCATAGCGACTTTGTTGCCTGCTGCCGTCGTGCTCGTCTGCTCTGCCCTGCGCAAGCCGATCCTCCCGACGCTCGTCTTCGGGATTTTGAGCGGAATCGCCACAGCTGCCCTGATGCAAGGTGTTCATTCCCCTGTCGAATGGATGAACGTCATGCAAAACGGCTTCGCCAGCGAGATCGCCAACGAAGCCGTTGCTTCTATCGTAAACCGGGGAGGGCTGTTGTCCATGACCTGGTCCCTCGCCTTGATTTTGATTGCCCTGTCTCTCGGCGGCATCCTGCAATACAGCGGTGTGTTCCACGCCTTGTTCGCAGGCATGATCAAACGGATCAAAAAAGCGGCAGGCATGGTCGGACTGGCCGGATCGTCTTCCATCCTCGTCAATGTGCTGACAGGGGAGCAATACTTGTCGATCCTGCTGCCGGGACAAATGTTCCGCGATGCGTTTGCCGAGCAAGGAATCGAGGGCCGACGTCTTTCCCGCACATTGGAAGACTGCGGTACATTGGTTAACCCGCTCATCCCCTGGGGCGTCAGCGGAGCCTTTTTCACCTCTACGTTGCACGTAGCGACGATCGATTACTTGCCGTATGTGATCTACCTGTGGATTTCGCCGCTGCTCACTTTCCTTTTTGCCCTGCGACAGCCGAAAGCCTAGCCTGTCGCATACACGGTCGTACAGTTTTTGCCTCTGCGCTTGGAGCGGTACAGTGCCTCATCGGCTGCCCGCTTCAAGCCGTCCGCCGTGTTGCTGTCGTCCGGAAACCGGGCGATGCCGACACTGACCCCGATTGGAATACAGCAATTGTCCTGAAGCAAGGGATGCAAACGCAAAAAGTCGCGAATCGCCCTCACCTTTTCTTCCGCCTCTTTCATGCTCGCCTGTGGACACAGCAGCATAAACTCGTCTCCTGCATAACGATAGGCGTTCTCTTTTTTGTCCGCCACCGTCCGCATCGCTTGGGCAATTCTGCGGATCAGCTCATCCCCGGCATGATGCCCGTACAGATCGTTCACCGATTTCAGGCTGTCCGAATCGAGCATGATCAAGGCAACCGCCGAATCCTCTTCTCCCAGCAACTGCTCCAAATCGCGGTGAAACGCCCGGTAGTTGGCAAGCCCGGTCAATTCATCCTGAAAAGACATTTGGTACATGCGATCGTACAGACGCGCCGTCTCAATCGCGCTCGCCACCTGGAAGCCGATCATTTTCAAAAGCTCCTCGTGCTCTTTTTTATAGGCAAATTCGAGATACGACTGGGCCGAGATCACGCCTTTGATTTGATTCCCCAGCATCAAGGGAACGAAAATACAAGTGTTGGTGTCGATCTCCGGGCTGCCCCAGCGGATCATTTCCGGCTCGCTCGGCTCTCCCTTCATCGTTCGGATGTGGATCGTTTGCTTCGTCTCGATCACTCTGGAGATGAGCGCCTGTCCGTACGGAATGACAAGCGGCCCGTAATTGACACCGTCGTCGATGCTGATCGGAATCCTGATCTCACTGTCGCCCTCGTCAAAAAACGCAATGAAAAACGCATCTGTGCGCATCACGCGCGAAACCAGCTCGAACGCTTTCCACAAAATCTTGTCCTCTTCAAACGTCTTCGCAAAAATGTGGCTCAAGTCGTGCAAAATCTTCATGTGCTCCGACATCCACATCATTTCGGACACTTTGTCGCGCAAGGCGCTGATTTTGCCCAGCAGCTCCTTGTGCAGCTGTCCGACATCTGCGGAAAATACTTCGTCTATCTCGACAGCGACTGCCTCGATTTCCTGCGGATCTACTGATTCCACACGGCTGAGCCAGTCGCTGTAACGCTCCAACAACTGCTTTGCATACGCTTCTTTTACGGCGTGGTCTTCATGCATGAACAACCCTCCGACTATTGGGTAGTCTTACGATTTTTTCTCATGATATCGATCGACAGCTGCACGAATTGCCTGCAAAACAGCTCCCTGGCCGGGGGCGAGGAAACGCTCCTGAATCGTCTGCGTAATTTCCTGCATCCCTGCTGCCACAGACTTGCCCACGAGCAAACTGACCAAAAACTCACTGGTCTTGTCCATCACAAAAGTAAAGCTGGCATCGCATATCACACCGTCATCCGCGTCGATGATGAGCACACAGCCGACCATCGTCGACACCTCGTACAGTGTCGTCCCTTTGGGAATTTGGGCAAACCCCGCTGTCAGCACCGTATTTCTGTTTTTCCAGTCAGCCATTTGCTTGTCCTCCCCTTCGCCGCTCGCGCCCTGTTAACTGATAATGGGCAAACATACCTCTACCGTCGTACCTCTGCCCTGGGTGCTCATGAGCCGTAATGTCCCGCGATGGTTTTCGATGATTCTGCGGCTGACCATCAATCCCAGTCCGGTTCCTGACTCTTTGGTCGTGAAAAACGCCTCGCCCAGACGAGCAAGCTGCTCCTCGGGTATCCCTACTCCATTGTCCTCAAAACGGATGACAACCTTGTCCCTCTCGCACCACAGCCGGATGACGATTTCTCCGCTGCCGGATGTGGCTTCGATCCCGTTTTTCAAAAAGTTGATGAATGCCTGCTTCAGCTGGTTCTCATCGCAATGCACCATCGGCAGCGGCGACTCCATGACCATGCGAATCGTCACTTTTTGCAGGATCGCTTCCGTTTCCAAAAGCGTCACGACGTGGTTCATCAAGTTGGTCAAGTCCCGTACCTCGAAGGCGGAAGCGTGCGGTTTGGCCAGCACCAGCAGTTCGCTGACGATCAACTCAATCCGGGCCAGCTCCGAGCTCATGATGGAAAAATACTCCTGCTTTCTCATGCCATCTTCTTGCATCAGCTGCACAAAGCCTTTCAAGGAAGTCAGCGGATTGCGAATCTCATGAGCGATCCCGGCAGCCAATTGCCCAACCAATGCCAGTTTTTCCGAGTTTTGCAAAAATTCATGCGCTCTTTTCCGCTCGGTCATATCGCGAATGAGTATGTATTTGCACAGCTTGTCCTGAATCATGACAGATGTTCCGCAGACCTCGACTTCAATGCGCGCCCCGTCCAGCCGGATCAGCTCCGCCTCGATCGGAGCCGCTGTCTCTCCCCACTCCAGCCGCTTTTGCAACTCGCGAATCAACGGCATGTCTCGCGGATGAAAAAAGGATGTGAAAGGATACGGCAACAGTTCCTCGAAACGCTGTGCCCCGATGAGCCTGATGCCAGACTGGTTGACATAGCGCAGCACGCCCTTTTCATAGACAAAAGCCGCTTCCAGAGACAGGTCCAGTATTTTGCACTGTTTGACCTCGCTGGCCTCTGCCATGGCTTGCGACATCTTTTGCACCATCGCGTAGTATCCGATCGTTGTCCCTTCGGAAAAAAACTCGCCATATGTAATATGTACGTGAACAGGCGGGCCATTCTTGCGGGAAAAATAGGTACAAAACGGCTTCGGCTCCCCTTTTACCGCGCACTGCGTTTGCAGACGCACTCTTTCCTGTTCTTCTGCAACTGCCAGCTTCCAGAACGGGTCGCCTTCCCACTCGTCTGCTGAAAAGCCTGTCAGTGCTTCGCAAGCCGGATTTCCCTTGCAAACGCTTCCTGATTGATCTAGCAAAAAAGCGGCTTGCACCATTTGATCAAAGAAGGAGCGATAGAGAAGACTGCTCCTGCATTCATTATCTACCAAGTCTTTCATTGTGCCCCTCCCCTCCTGGGACGAGAAAACGGCTACTCCACTCCGGAAATAGCCTAACCGTTCTCAAATGCTATTCATACCCAATTTTACCCTATTCCCTGGGTCGTTTCCAACCCTTGGGTTTGCGAAATGCACATAAATCTTCTTTTATATAAGTTCGATTGCTTCTCTGACCTTGTGGCCGACACGCGCCAGACGCTCTTGTGCTGCCTTGGCTGCCAGTCCTGTTTTCTGCATCACAATCGCCACTTTCACATCGCCCGCCGCTTCCGCAAGCAGTCGGTCGGCAACCGCGTACGAGACACCCGTCGCCTGCATCACAATATGTTTGGCCCGCTCGCGCAGCTTCTGGTTGGTCGCCTGGACGTTGACCATCAAATTTTGGTAGACCTTGCCCAGCTTCACCATGCTGGCTGTCGTCAGCATGTTCAGCACCATCTTCGTCGCGCTGCCCGCCTTGAGCCTTGTCGAGCCTGTCACCACTTCCGGGCCGACTGCGAGATTGATCGCAATATCCGCGCTTTTGCCAATATCCGGGTCAGAGTTGCAGGAGAGCGAAATCGTTCCCGCCTGCCGCGTCTTTGCTTCCTGAAGCGCGCCCCATACGTACGGTGTCCGCCCGCTGGCGGCTATTCCGACCACGACATCTTTTTGGCTCACTCCTGCCTCCTGCACATCTTGACAGCCCAGCTCGCGGGAATCCTCGGCTCCTTCGATCGCCTCTGTCATCGCTTTGACTCCGCCCGCGATGATTCCTTGCACGACAGAAGGCTCCGTGCCAAAAGTCGGAGGGCATTCTGCCGCATCCAGAATCCCCAGCCTGCCACTCGTACCCGCCCCGAAGTAAAGCAGCCGCCCTCCGCCGGACAAGGAGCGCACGATCATGTCGACGGACTGAGCTATTTGTGGCAGCACACGCTTCACGGCCAAGGCGACCTTTTGATCTTCTTCGTTCATCAAAGTGACGATTTCCAGCGCACTCATCTGATCCAGCCGCTCGCTTGCCGCATTGCGCTTTTCGGTCTGAAGCTGATACAAGTTCTCATCCATGGTGAGGCTCACCTCTTCTCCAAGGCTGTACCGCTTTCTCGCAACTGCTCTGCCACGCTTTCGTCCACCCGGTGGCCTGCGCGGGTCATGGCTGCAACCAACGCCCCGATCACAGGCGAAACCTCAGGGATCACAACCGGAAATGAAGCTTCTGCGAGCACGCGCTGTCTGACCAGCGTGTCTTGTGCAAGCACCCCGCCAGCGAGGACAACCGGGAGCGCTTCCTGCGTCTTTTTCAAGCAAGTATGCGCCAGTTCGCACAGCGCAGCCGCCGCTTCCCGGATCAGTCCGTTCGCGAGACGGTCCTTCTGCCTTGCCGCCTGCTCCACCAGCTCACTGGCCCTGGCAAGCTGCATGCGCGGGTTGTCGTCACCGTAAATGAATGCGATCAACTCTTCCGGACTGGACACATGGTAATGGGCAAGAAACAGCTCGGTTAAAACCGTCGGCTCCCCGCGCCCGTCATGTGCGCGCAAAACGGCCGCGGCCGCTTTTTTTCCCAGATCAAAGCCGCTGCCTTCATCTCCGAGCAAATAGCCCCAGCCACCTACGCGATGCCGCACTCCTTCGCTCGTCAACGCACACGCGATCGAGCCTGTGCCTG
Organism: Brevibacillus sp. HD3.3A; assembly: GCF_013284375.2. Classification (NCBI taxonomy): domain Bacteria; kingdom Bacillati; phylum Bacillota; class Bacilli; order Caryophanales; family Paenibacillaceae; genus Brevibacillus; species Brevibacillus sp. HD3.3A. The sequence goes on along the minus strand of NZ_CP085874.1, from coordinate 1,334,519 downwards.
AGATAAGAACGATCCCCGGCTGCCCCCACGTCCCGGAGTAAAGCGCCGGGATCACATCGTTGTCAAAGAACAACCGCTCCTGCCACGCCTCAGCAAACGCAGCATCGATTTTTTCCCGAACAAACGGGCGATCTGCACCGCCCAGGCCGATGAACAGGCCCGAAACCTCTTCATCCCTGATCCGGGCCTCTTGGCATACGGTTGTGACGAGCTGTTTGAGCGTCGCTTCCACCTCAGCCCAAGGACGCGACAACGGATTGGAAGAATCGCCTGTCGCGATCGTCTGCACCTGACCTCGCTCATCGCAAATCGCCGCTTTTGTCTTTGTTCCCCCTCCATCTATCCCGATAAACCATTTTTTTTCGTCATTTGACAGCACCTGCGGTCAACCCCTCCATGAACTGCTTCGACGCCAGCAAAAATACGACGATCATCGGCAAAGCAGACAATGTCAATCCGGCAAAAAGCAGACTCCAATCTGTTTCGTATTCTCCGAACAAAACCATCATGCCCACCGGAATCGTCTTCAGCGCTTCTTCCTGAATGAAAATCAGCGGGAAAAAGAAGTCGTTCCAGGCGTGGATGAAATTAATGATCACAACGGTCGCAAGCGCTGGCCGGATCAACGGCAAAAGCACCCGCCAAAACACTTGAAGATGATTGCAGCCATCGATTCGCGCCGCTTCCTCCAGTTCCACAGGCAAGGTCCGGAAAAACCCTGTCAAAATAAACACGGAAATGGGAATCCCGCTTGCTGTGTAGATGAGAATCAGCGACCAGAGCGAATTTAATAGCCCGATATTTTTCATCAGCAAAAACAACGGCACAATCCCCAGTTTAATCGGAATCATCAGCCCGATAATGAAAAAGAAGTAGAGCGCCCCCGTCCATTTGTAGGAAAAGCGAGACAAGTAAAAGGCCGCCATCGCGGAAAAAACGGTGATGAGCAGGACCGACATGCCACTGACGAAAACACTGTTCAGCAAAAAGTCGGCAAAGGGCACGGCTTCCCACAGCTTTTTATACGTATCCAGACTGAAAGAGTTGGGAAGAGACAGAGGACTTGAAAATATTTCCAAGTTCGTTTTCAAGGAAGAAAGAATCATCAGGACGATCGGATACAGCGACAGTAATGCAAACACATACGCGGCGACATACGAGATCGCCTTGCTGCCCACGTTCGTTTTCACCCGCATCCCTCCCTTCACGTTCCATTTGCCACACGCCTGATCGCTCAATGCTGGACTTCACGCTTGCGCATCAAGTAGAGCGAGACGGCCGATACGGATGCGACGATGAAAAACAGCACGACAGCCAGGGCAGAACCGAGTCCGACTGCCACGTCTCCCGCCCCGCCCGCGCTGGAAAACGCCAATCGGTAAAAATAGACGGCAAGCGTATCCGTCGACCGAAACGGCTCGCCCATCGAGCCTTGCATCGCATACACCAGCTCAAAAGCTTCAAACGCCTGGATAAAGGTGAAAATGGTCATAATCGTAATCGCAGGCATGCACAACGGCAGGATGATTTTCCACAACAGCCGGAAGCCCGTAGCGCCATCCAGCCTGGCTGCCTCAATCAGCTCCTCCGGGATCGCCTGAAGCCCCGCCAAAAATATGAGCATGGCAAAGCCGATGCCGAACCAGCAGTTGATCAAAATGATCGCGAGCAGCGCCGTATCCGGGTCGCCCAACCACGGTTTGGCCCATTGTTGCAGCCCGATTTCTGTCAGCAGCGTATTCAACGCACCATAATTCGGATTCAAAATCAATTTCCATAAAAACCCAATCACAATAACGGACAGAAGTCTCGGCATGAAGTACGCCATCTTGAGAAAAGCCGCGCCGCGAATTTTGCGGTAGATGAGAAAAGCCAGGCCAAAGGCGATGCCGTTTTGCACGATCATCTCGATGACAAAATAGTAGACGTTGTGCCCGAAAGCATTCCAGAACATTTCATGAAACGGCTCCACTGTAAACAACGTGACGAAATTTTTCAGCCCGACAAATACTCCGCGCTTGATCCCATCCCAATCGTACAAGCTATACAAAAAGGCGCTCACAATCGGGTACAGGACAAACAGCGTGTAAATGATCAGCGCGGGCAAAGGAAACAGGTGGATCAACCAGCGAGCCCGCCCTTTCGGTTGAATCGTGTGCCTGTTCATCGTACCGATGTTCTCCACCCCCTTAACAAATCAACAGGCGGGAGTTTTGCCCTGCCTTTGCCTCCCGCCTGTTGTCATCACAGCCTACTTTTTAAATGGAGGGAACCAGGTAGCGGCTGACTTTTGAATTTCCTCTGCAACCTGTTCCGGTGTGAGCTTGCCCAAATACATGCCTTGCAGTGCATTTTCCAGCGCTTGCTTCGTCGTCGGTTTGCCCTCGGCAAAATGAACGACCATCAAATACGGTGTCGAGCTGGATTGGGACAGCTCCGCCATTTTGTTCACCAACGGATCATCAGTCGACACGCCCGGCACTGCACTGATCCGCTTGAATTGGTTGGCAAACAGCTCCCCGAATTTTTTCGTCGCCATAAACTCCATGAACTTCAACGCTTCCGGCTTATGCTTCGACTTGGCGTTCACCGCATAAGAGCCGTCTACCCAAGTCGTAATGACTGCTTTTTGATCGTTGGTCGGCATCGGGAAGAAATCGAGCTGCAAGTCAGGGTTGAGCTTTTTCAGTCCTTCCAGCTCAAAGCTGCCATTGATGAACATCGCCGCTTTTTCTGTCGCAAACAGCGTGCGCATATCATTCAACTCAAGGCCAACATAATTTTCCGGGAAATAAGGGATGAGTTCCTGCATTCGTGAAATGGATTGGAGAAACTCGGGACTTTGCAAATTGCTCTCGCCTTTTAGCAGCTTGTCGATGTAACTGCTGCCGCTGTAGCTCGCTGGCGCAATGACGCCGTGACTCAAGGAGAGCAGCCAGCCTTCTTTTGCTCCAAACGAAATCGGAACGATTCCTTTTTCCTTCAACGTTTTGGCCGTTGCAATCAGTTCATCCCAGCTTTTCGGTTCCTTCAGGCCGTTTTGCTCGAAAATTTTCTTGTTGTAGAAAAATTGCGTGGAGTTCAGGGAGAGTGGGACGCCGTAGACTTTGCCGTCTTTGCCTGTCGCTGCTGCGAGGACGTCTTTGGGGAAAGCCGAGATGCCTGCTATGTTGTCCAGCGGTTCCAAATACCCTGCTTCCGCAAGCGAAATGCCCGGGGCGTATGGCCGCAACTGGAGAATGTCCGGCCCGCTGTCGCTTTGCAGCGCCGTGTTGAGAATCGTGTTGTACTCCGTCGCTTTGAACGGCTTGAAGTCGATCTTGATATTCGGATTTTCGGCCTCGAATGCTTGGATAATCGCCTTGTAGCCTTCCGTGTCCTCGACGCGCCAGCTATGCATGGACAGCGTCACTTGCTGTCCGCTCCCTTCACTTGCGCCTGGCTGAGTGCCTGGCGCGGCTTTCTCCCCTCCTTGCGAGCTGCAACCGACAAGCGCCATGGCTGCAATCAAACAGACAGATGCCACCTTGTGAAGACGGAACTGCTTCATCCGCAAACCCTCCCCCTTTTTCTTCGAACCGATCCTTCCTGCTGCTCTCGCTTTATCCAGTCAGACCGTTTGCAAAGCGGTCGTGACAGCGTCATGCAGAATAGGCCGCAGTTGCCTAAGCTGATGATTGCGCCCGAGGTGAACGGCATTGGTGAGGAAAATGACAGCAAGCTCGCGTACCGGATCGAGCCAGATGCTTGTTCCGGTAAAGCCTGTATGTCCGTAGCTGGTAGAGTGAAAATTTTGACCGCAACTGAGCAACGTTCCCGACTGATTCAGCTCCCAGCCGTAACCGCGACTGCCATTGGCGTACGCCGTATGATTGCGGACAGCCTGATCGCGCCACTGCTTTGCCAGCAAGGGAGGGTCGGCGTACAGCCAGCTTTTGGCGTACAGGCACAAGTCGTCAGCCGTCGAAAACAATCCGGCATGGCCTGCGACGCCTCCCATGGCGAATGCTTTTTCATCGTGCACTTCCCCGCAAATGTACGCGTCTGTGAGCGAACAATACTCCGTTTGCGCAATATTCGGAAAACAACTGGCACTTGGACGGAAACAGGTGCGTTCCATTTTCAAAGGAGCAAATACGCGCTGCGTGACAAACTCATCCAGTGGCTTCTCTGCCAGTTTTTCAATGAGCAAACCGAGCCAGATCATGCCGAGATCGCTGTAAACGACCTGCTCGCCTGGCTTGTGAAGCAACGGCTGGCGATACAAAAGCCCCGGCAGGTCAATGTCGCTGTTCCTTGTGCGCACCTCCAGATCAGCGGGCAAACCGGATGTGTGCGTGAGCAATTGCCCAATCGTAATCTCAGCCTTATCTGCTGGACAATCCGCAAAAAAGGCGCCAATCCGGTCGTCAGCCGCAAGCTTTCCGTCCTGCATCAAGAGCAGCACGGCGGGCAATGTCGCCGTCACCTTCGTCAGGGACGCCAAATCGAATAACGTGTCTTTTGTAATCGGTTGGCCGCAAGCTACACTCGTGGCGCCAACATCGAGAGAAAAGCAGGTCCGCCCTTCCCGTACGATGCGCAGGGCGGCTCCTGGCAACAATTTCTCGTCGATCCAGCTTTGCAACAATGTTTCGATCGCCTTCATGCTTTCCCCTCCTTCCGCTGTCAATTGGATGAACGCTTCGTACGGCTGACAGCCAGCCTGGTTTTTTCCAGCAATGGTATGACCTCTTCCTGCTTTCTGCTGACCATGGTCATGAACAAAATATCGATGACATTCAACTGTGCGATGCGTGATGCCATCGCTCCGCTGCGAATGCTTTTTTCGACCGAACTGGTAAAGAGCCGAATGTGGGCCAGCTCCGCTACGGGAGAAGGGCCGAACTTGGTCAGCGTAATGACGGTAGCCCCTTGCTGTCTCGCTTCCGTCAGCGACTGAATGATGTCTTCTGTCTGCCCGGAATAGGAGATGCCGATCACTACATCGTTTGGCGTCAAATTGACTGCCGATGTCAATTGGGCGTGAAAATCGGAGTACGCCTCGCACCACAGATTGATCCGGCAAAATTTTTGCTTGATGTCATCGGCAATGACGGCGGAAGCTCCCACGCCGTATACATCTATTTTTCTCGCTGTAGACAGCGCTTCGACCGCTCGCTTCACTTCCTCGCTTGATAAAACCGAGAGAGTATCCTGGATCGACTGGATGTTGTTCCAGCTGACCGCCTGCATGATCGATTCTACCGAGCCTTCCATCATGATTTCCTGATAGCTCGTGGGAGTCGTCTGCTTGTTCAGATCGCCCGCGATTCGCAGCTTCAGCTCCTGATAGCCTTTCATATTGAGCGAGCGAGCCAGACGAATGATCGTCGCCTCGGACACTCCGCTCAGCTCCGCCAGTTTTTGCACCGACAGCTTCACCACGTCTTCCGGGTGAGCTACTATATATTCTGCCACCTTGCGTTCGGATGGTTTCAACTCATCCAAAATCGCCTGCAAGCTGACAAGTCCTCCGTTTAACATATGCGCCACCGCTTTCTTCCTCCAAATCTTACTTCCATTTTATGTAGCATTATTTCCTGCGTCAATTGTTATCTAATAAACAATATTACAGAAACCTGCAAATCAGCACTGCTTTTCCGCCCGATGCTGTTTTTTTCACGGCAAAACGTCCTTGACTCTGCCGTGGCGTGAAGCTTTACGCTAACAACCGAACAAGATACCAAGGAGGAAGCGGAAATGAAAACATTGCTGATTAAAGGCTGCCACATCATGACGATGGTGGAAAAGGAAAAGCCGTGGATCGGAGACATTTTGATCGAGAATGGCCGGATCGTCCGAATGGCGGAAGCGATTGAGGCGAGTGCAAGCACCGTCACCGTGATCGAGGCGAAAAATAGGATAGCCATGCCAGGGCTGATCAACGCGCACAACCATGCCAGCATGTCGCTGTTGCGCGCTTTTTCCGACGACCTGAAGCTGATGGATTGGCTGGACAAAAAAATGCTGCCTGCCGAGGCGCGCATGACGCGAGAAGACGTCTACTGGGGAACGTTGCTTGGCATTGCCGAGATGATCGCATCCGGCACGACTGCTTTTGCCGACATGTACGTGCACATGGATGCTGTCGCCGAAGCGGTGCAGGACAGCGGAATCAGAGCTTCCCTGACTCGCGGGCTCGTCTTTTTGCAAGATGACGGCGGCCGCCGCATGACAGAAGCCCTCGATTTGATTGATAAATGGTCGGGTGCAGCAGACGGCCGAATCACGACGATGCTCGGGCCGCACGCACCTTACACGTGCCCTCCGCAACCGCTGCAAGAAGTATCCGCCCTGGCCAGAAGCCGGCAAATCCCGTTGCATATTCACCTCGCGGAAACGCGCGAAGAAGTGGTCAAAGTCCGCGAAAAATACAACCAGACTCCTACCGAGTATTTGCACGAGCTTGGGGTGTTCCACGACAATCACGTCCTGCTCGCCCACGCTGTCCATCTCGATCCGGAAGACATTGGACGGCTTCGCGGCATGCGCGGCGGTGTCGCGCACAATCCGGTCAGCAACCTCAAGCTCGGCTGCGGCATCGCGCCTGTGACGGAACTGCTCTCGCAAGGTGTCACCGTCGGAATGGGTACGGACGGAGCGGGAAGCGCCACAACGCTCGACATGTTTGCCGAAATCAAGGCGGCATCCTGGATGCAAAAGCTGCACTACGGCGATCCGACTGTCCTGCCTGCCGAGCAAGTTTTGCGCATGGCGACGATTGAAAGCGCCAAGCTGCTGCGCATCGATCACGAAGTGGGCACACTTGAGGTCGGCAAGCGGGCTGATCTCATCCTGATCGATACGAACAAGCCGCATCTCTCTCCCCTCCACGACTTGCATTCGCTCATCGCTTACAGCGCTACCGGAGCAGATGTCGATACGACCATCGTCAACGGGGAAATATTGATGCGCAACCGCGAACTGACGCTCATTTCCTGGGAAGAAATCCAGCGGGAAGCCGCTGTGCGGGCCAAGCGACTCGTCGAAGGACTGTAAGCCAAGCAGCGCTCAGCGCTCACAAATTCAGCACACAGAACGAAACAGCCAAGTAGATGGCAAATACGCTCCACTGCAAGTACGGAATCAAGAGCGAGGAAGCGATTTTGTCCAGAGGACGGATCGCCCGGATCAGGACCCATGTCGAGTACAAAATCAGGAGCGTATCGACAGCGGCAAGAAACGGGAGCTGCAAGCCATAGAACAAAAGCGGAAACAGCTGATGAAAAAACCAGTTGATTCCATATAATAGAAGCAGCTCCCGGTTCATTTGCCTGCGGCGAACCGAAAGAACGACAGAAGCGGCGATGAGCGCATGCAAAAGAAACCAAACCGTTCCCAGCACATAGTCGGGTGGCGTTCCGTCGGGCTTGGCTAATGAAGCATACCAAGCCCCGCCTACTGGAAAGGCGAAGCTCGCCAGCGAATAAAGGACAATGACAGTGAAAAATAGCAAAACATGATGCAGCGTACTCATTCAGACAACCCTCTCCTTTTTGCCAAGTTGCCTTTCCTATGTTTCTATGTCTATGAGAGTCGCTACCATTTTCATGCCGTATTTTCAAAGATAGTCCCTTGCTTTTTTTTCAGCGTCAAGTTTAGAATGCGTATTGCCTGATAAAAGGAGGCAAGCAAATGAACAGGCCTCTCGGAGTAACCTTAATCGGCTATTTTTACATATTTGGTGCAGTCGTGCTGCTCGTCACAGCCGTAATGTGGCAAGCAGATGCCAGTGAAATCGGGCTTGCAGACAGATTTGGCGTCTCGCCCTTCCCGGAACAACTTTTTCGAGTGATCGTGGCTATTGCTGCCCTGATCGGCGTCTATGGCTACATGCGGCTACAAAAATGGGGTTTCTGATAACTCCTGGCAAAACAAGAAAAACCGCTTGTCCCTTTTTCGAGACGAGCGGTTTTTTGCAATCGCAAAACAAGTGCTCAAGCTACGGCAGACGCAAAATCTCTCCCGGCTTGAGCGCTTTGCCTCTGATATCCTTTTCGGCCAATGTCGCAACAAAGGCGTCTCCATCCTGCTTGATCGGCGGGAAGGTGTCATAATGAATCGGCACAACGTAGTCGGCTTCGATCCACTCAGCAGCCTTCACGGCATCCTCCGGCCCCATCGTGAACACGTCTCCGATCGGCAAAAACGCCAGATCGATGTCGTGGGAATCGCCGATCAGCTTCATATCCCCGAACAAGCCTGTATCTCCCGCGTGATAGATCGTTTTGCCGCCCAGCTCGAATACGAATCCGCCCGGCATGCCCATGTAGACGATTTGCTGTTGGTCATCGAGCACCACGCCCGAGCTGTGGAACGCCTGTGTCATTTTGACTTTGCCAAAAGGCAGCGTCACCGATCCGCCCAAATTCATGGAAATCGTTTTTACTCCTTGCCAGCCAAGGTATGTAGCAAGCTCATGCGTCGCAACGATCGTGGCATCGTTCGCTTTTGCCAGTTCCACTGCATCGAGAATGTGGTCCTGATGTCCGTGCGTCAGCAGGATGTACTGGACGTGGATGTCTTCAAGCTTTGTTTTTGCCAGCGGATTTCCCGAAATAAACGGGTCAATCATGATCGAATGACCTTCACTGGTCAACTGCACGGAAGAGTGTCCGTGAAACCGGATTTCCAACATGGTATCCCCTGCCCTCTTTCATTATCGTTTTGTACTCTATCATGTTACCACGTCCAGGGGTGGGAATAAAATCCACCTGAACAGTTGCTGCCCAAAAAGAGAAGAGGCCGCCGATTGCTCGACAGCCTGAGGAACAACTTTTTTCTTGCCAAGACTTCCTTGGAAGCTTAGCAATCGTGGTCGTGTTCTGTAACGGCAATGATTTTCGAATCACGGATGATAGTGCGGCGATTATTATCGTGTTCACGCAGGATGATCGTGCTGGATTTCACTTCAACCAGCTTGCCGAAAAAGTTGCCATTCACAGTCTCAACCTTTACATTTTTCCCTTCGAATCGTTTCACCTGGTCTCTGAATGCCATGGTCAATCCCTCCTTCTGTAAGCATCCTATGTACGTTTGGCATAGCCCTACTGAGCAGATGCACAGACAAACAGAAAATGTACTTGTACCCGTCCGTCATTTGTCCCGATTGCCGCTTTTCCCGTCAGATAGACAAGTTTTTCCGCCAGTTGGCAGAGCCGGACAAACAGTCGTGCACGAGTTTCGAACGCTGCTGGAATTTGTCGCACGATTCCAAAAGGATTTCTCTTTTGGCGCACAGAAAAGGGTTAGAAAACGTACGAACGCACTCTGCGTCAGGAGGGGTAAACATGGGAGACGTCATTGAGCTTGTTGCCAGAGAACGGACTTACAGCGGCAGGGAAGTCGCCGAGATGCTGGGAATTGGCGCGAGCACCTTGCGCAAATGGAGCATGCTCTTAGAACAGCACGGCTACTGGTTCCTGCGGGACAGCCAAAACCGCCGCGAGTATCGCCAGCTGGATGTGTCCTGCATGAAACGCTTTTATCGGCTGACCAAAGATCAGCTCATCCCCCAGGAAGAAGCCGCGCAAATGATCGTCAGCCAAACCCAGGTGGAAACGACCCGAAACGAAACGGCTGTCGCGGTTGCCCTCGCTCCTGTCACTCACCCTGCCGCAAATGAAGACGCCCTGGAAGCACTGGAAGCCATCGATGAAAAGCTGCACGCACTGGCGCTCCACGTGAAGCAACAGGACGAGAACCAGCAGGCATTGCTCGCCCGTCTGGAAAAGCAGGAAGCGTACATTCGCACCAGCTTGAAGGAGCGCGACCGCCGCCTGACCAAAGCAATGAGCGACATCATGGCCGCCAAGGTACAGTTGGCAAAAATGCAGGACGCCGAGCGGAAAACTTCTATTTGGCATAAGCTGTTTCGGCTGAACTAAGTGTAATGGTAGATAGCTGCTGCTTGGCAAGCTGGCGGGGGACGGTTCTGCGGTTTCGTTCATTTGTTCGTGAGGCAAATGCAAAAACACTCTGACTCGCCTCGGTGCGGGAGGGCGGTAGAGTGTTTTTTGTTTTGGTCGTTAACTGTTACGTTGTGGGGCTGGTCATGATAGGCGATTGCGCATGCGCTCCAGGCGCGTTGCTGATCATTGGGTGTATTTTTCATCTCTTCCGCCAGTTCGATTCTGGCAGACAGCTTGCCGCTCCATCGTCCATTCAGGTAGCCTTCCCTTTGCCCTCGCTGTCTCTCCGGTGAAATTTCTTGATGCGAGTCGTTTACGATTTCAATGAACCACTGTTTATCTGTCTCCTGCGAAGAGTCAAACCTGACGATCCCTTGTCATTTATTTGGCACTCTTGTGCAGACATTTGATAATGTTCTAAAGCCAGTTTGGCACCACCAGGAGGGACTCAGAAGCTGACGCCAGTTGAGTACCGACATCAGCTTGCTGCCCAGGACTTTTTTCAATGTCCACTAAACAGGGCTTGACCACAACTCGACCTATTCAGATACCAAAAGACAGGTGGAGAAAATAAATGAAAAAGCTTTCCATAACGGTACTTTCAAGTATGTTAGCTGTGTTACTGGGAGTGGGTTCTGTTGTCGCTCTGAACGAATACAAAAAAAGCGATCGTCAGGAAACCACTGCTTTAAGCCCAGCCTACAAAGAAAAAGACAAGCTGATGAAGAAATCGGATCTGATTGTGACAGGCTTTGTTCCCGAACAATATACGGAAGTAGAAGTAGAACTGCCTGACGAAAAAGGGCTTTATGAAATTTCACGCGTGTACGAAGTCAAAGTGGCAGAGTCCGCCAAAAACAACAGCAACCACGCTCTTAAAAAAGACGAAATGATTGAGCTTTACGTTCCAGTTGGATTGAAACAAAAGAAAAGCGGTAAATTTCTTCCTCTTGTCGAAGAAGAAAAAATAAAATTGGAGGCAGGAGAATATTTACTCTTTCTTAAAAGCACCCACTCAGATTTATACGGGAAAGAAATTTATCAGCTGACAACTCCCAACCATATATACAAAAAGAACGGCGAAAAATACGAAAACATCGGCTCTTCCCTTGTTCCAGTAATAGAAGCAAGAGAGCTTTCCATTGAATAGTTTTGCCACAGCAAAAACAGACACGTCACATGCACGTGTCTGTTTTTCTTGCAACAACTCCCCGCACCCGAACCGGAACTTGCACGCTTATAGTAACTTGGATCTGTACTTCCTTCCATCATCTTCCCAAAAGCATAAAAATTCAAGCGTTTAAGTACGTACAAGCATATTAGAGGAATATCATGCGGAGGTGATGAGGGTTAAGTTCTTTCGGAGTGTGCCGCCCGATTCATTTGGCACTGGGTGTGAAGGAGAGATAGAGAAGGTGGCAACTATTCAGCTACCACCCTCTTGTAATTATTTGTTCATTGCTTATTCTTTAACATCTATTTATGTCTACATCCAACACTTCAATTTCGTCATGATTTTTAAGTACACTTTTAAGCAGCATGGTTAAATAATAATCAAGTTTAAACTCCTCTCGTTCAACATCACATATATTGTCATTTGGCAAAATTGATAATACATAACCTTCTGTTTCACCAAATCCTTTATACCCTTGTAATACCACGCTCAGACCTAATAATGGAGATGAGATGAATAATGCTGGTACCTCATCATAAATTCTCTTCTCCTTCCCTCCAAATTTTAATCCCCCTAATATTTCCTTAGAAATAACGTTTCCTACTTCCTCTATTTCCAAGTTCGATTTTATTGTAACATCGCCCACGAGATAAGGTAATTTATCCATTCATGTCCTCCCTATTTAAATAAATTGTATCCATACGGTTTAACCTTTTGTTCGAACTCTGCCTCTGTCCAAACCCTAAATGTAAATGGTTTTCCAGGTTCCGTGCGATATCCATCAAAGGATTTTTTAAATACCTTCTCCAAGTCATCACATATAGCACCTAATTCCTTAAACCTTCTCGCATCCCTGAAAACAACGTTAGGGCCAAACTGAGAAGCCAATTTATCACTTACGATGAAAGCATCTACGTCAAAATCATTCGGGTCAAAAGGGCCCCCAGTGGAATATTTGGTGCCAGTTGCAAGAGACCCTCGATAACCAACTTTTGCATCGGGATATAGCTTTTTAATTTTTGTTACATAGGTAGTCATAATGTTGTAAACACTTTTAGCTATATCACACCATCCAATATTATGAACCCAAATGCCCAAGTCACTTACAAAGTAGGTATGGAAGTCAGCAACAGTAAAATTATATACCTCAACTGGCTCATCATGCTTAACAATCTTGATGTTGTCAATCGTCAAGGTATTCCCGTTACTCTGCTGTAACTTATCCCCCACCTTCAAGTCTGCCGCCAGTACCCAGCCTTTGCCTATTGCCCAAAACGGATGGTTATCGGTTGTCTCAATGACTTGGTCGCCTACAGTGAGTTCATAGATGATCTCCTTATCATTTCGATACAGATGCGTAACTACCTTGTAAGCCTGCTCACCAGTTTCTTCATTCTTGGAAAGAACCTTATCTCCGACTTCAATGTCTTCGATATTTTTCTCCCCTGCGTCTGTTAAAATCTTTGTGCCTGCTGTAAAGCAGTTGCATTCAAATAGATCATCAATGGTCTTACCCGCTTTCTTGACTAGCTTTCCACCACTCTTGGTCAAGCGAAGCACAGGAACCGCGGCTGCACCAGTCTCATATATAACAATATCTCCATTAAAGAGAAACTGAGCAAACTTTCCATATTTATCCCGCCCAGTCGCTCTTCCTGAATGGATGTAATAAACTAACTGATTCGTTAACTCCCCTTTCTCTTCTAGCACTTCTCCACCGCCAACGTTTACGTTGAGAGAAACATGCACGCTTCTGTTCAGAATCACTTCAAAAGCAATGGCAGACATCAAGAAGTCTTCATTGTACGCACCCGTGATCGGGCCATCGTAGAACAGCATCGCCTGTAGGTTCTCTTGTGCTTGACGGATCGTTGCGCTTGGAATGGTGCTATTGTAGCGAGAGATTAAATATTGGATATCAAGCTCTTCATTCGGGTTCGTATTCACAACGCTTATTGGCACAAGAATTTGATATTGTTGTGCATCGGAAGCTACGACTTTAACAAAGTAGACGCCACTTTCAGCCCGTTGTCCGGGATTCCCTTTTGTGTAGATGCCATTCCAGCTAAACGTATGGTATCCTGCTGGTTGGTTTGTTCTGGTCTCTTCATAGACAGGTCTTCCCTGCTTGATTACCTGAATCGTTACGTTTGGATGCGGATTTGAAAATCTCCATTGTACTGTTACTGATTTTTCAAAACCTGGTGTTGTATCCACTGCGAAATTACTGGAAATTCGTTTTGGGCCATGAAAACCTGCCTGATAGTTTCCACCGATTTCGGTGGACAATAGCGAAATGCCAGACTTTAATTGGGCTTGCGTCTGGCTTTTATTCCAAACTACTTTTGCATAATAGGTCCCAGCCACTTCTGTAACAAACAACGTGTCTTCCTCATTCGCATGGAAGGTTTTAAGCTCTGTTCCTTGCGAGTCCTCCAAGATGAGCATGTTATTTGTCACATAAAGGTTCATGTAAGCCATTTCTTCAGCCGTGAGCACAAAGTAGTCAACGTCATAGGGAGAAGACAATTTGTCCGTATAAATTTCATCCCATTCAGCCGGAATGGCTGTTTCTCTCGTGCTGTCCAAGTCTTCTTCAAATGTAAGTCGAGACTGCAAGGCAGATGCTGTTGTTTCAAGTTTAACGTAGTATGTTGTATTCGCTGTTGCGTCCCATTCGACTTTTGAAAATTTGGTGCCAAAAGGACCATCGTGATCGTCGTTGCTTGTCACTTCATTCTGCAAATTTACATCCGAATAAATATACAGTCTTGTATCTTGTTCAAGTCCATTATTTAAATACGGAGACGAAAAGATCCGGTGCTTACCAGAATGGTCCGGCGTTACTTTAAAGAAAGCCGCTGTGCGATTATTTTTATTTACATCCGTAAATACATCGACACTCAAGTTCTCAAACTGCGGTTCATTGCCGCTGTCATTTGCGATTTGAATATGATCGTAGGAACCAAAAAAAGTGATCGGAGCTGCTGATGTTACGGTTACTTTAATCGCTCCACCTGCCGGAACTTGAAGCGAAGTAAGCGCTGAGTTTAACTCGCTGGAAACCAGTGAACCCGCGCTATCGTAGATTTCGTAATCGTATCTCTCCACCACATTGATCGCATCGTATCTCAGCAGTTGGCTCTCCAGCAAAGATTTGTTTTTAAATGCAAGGTTCTGGCCTTGAACAACGGTTTCTCTAATAATTGCAGGCTGTGTTCTTTCCAAGCCAACAAAATCCGAGGTGAAGGCTTCTAGCATGAGCGGATCATTGGAATGATTCGTAATGATCAATTTGCCACGCGGCGGAACTTGCATGGTAGAAATGGTTGCATCCATATCTTGTGAACGGATAGACCCATCCTGATTCAAGGTCACAAAATCAAACGACTTTGCTCCATTGGTACGGATATCTACACTTTGTTGCTGATCGGTTTGATTCACAAACTCATACGATTGAGTGTTCTCCAAAGTCTTTTGAATGATAGAGGAGGCACTCTGCAATTCCGGCCGAAATATTTGTTCGTATCCGCTAAAGGTAACGGGCTCCTCTGATGTTACGGTAGCAAGGATAGTTGCATTCGCAGGGATGTTTCGATAGGAAACAGCGGCATTATGATGAGCAGATGTAACCGTTCCGTTTTCCATCAACTGGTAACTAAACTTGCCTCCACTGCTCATGGTGAGCAAGTCTGCATTCGCCTTGCCGATGTTCGTTACCGAGATACTGCTTCCTTTGCTGAGCCTCTGTGTAAATAGAGCAGGTCTCGATGTATCTTGCCCGATAAAATAAGATTTGAATGCCCGGAAGGTTACAGGCAACTCTGATGTTGCGGTAACGACAATCGTTCCACCTGCAGGGACAACTTTGGAAGATACGCCTGAATCAATATCCTGGTATAACGGGTCCCCGCTGCCGCTATAGATGGCATAGTTAAAAGTTCTTTTACCGGACGAATTTAAAGTCCCATCTGTATCTATGCTTTGGTTAGAACCTGACGTATTTACGAAAATATAAGATTGACCATTGTCCAACGTTTTCGTAATGATCGAATCCGCCGAAGTAAGGTCTTGCAAAATATCATAATAGCCGGTAAAGGTAACAGGCGTATCACTGATTGTGGTTGCAATCAGCTTGCCACCAGCAGGGATGGAGAGAGAGGTATTTCCAGAGTCATAGGACTGTTGATAAGTAGATCCATCACTTTTTAACAACTGGTAACTGTAGCGTCTGCTGCTGGAGCCGTTTACCAAAACCGTCGTGCTTTCCGTTGCCGTATTGAATAGTTGAATGGTTTCCTCTTTTTTGAGTGTTTTTTTGATTAATGCCGGATGATCGTTTCTTTTCCCACTAAAGTAGCTTGTGAAAGCCTTAAAGGTAACGGGAATAGCTGACGTGGCAGTAACGACCATTTTCCCGCCAGCAGGGATCGTTTTGGAAGTAACCGTTGCATCGGCATCCTGGGCATGAGCGCTACCATCTGCTTTATATATGGCTGAATCGTATGTCTTCTTGGCACTGGACGAGTTTGAAGCGTTTGTTTTAATGACGTGGGTAGCCGTATCATCAAGATTTTCAAAAAGATAGGATTCCCCTGCTTCCAAAGTTACGAAAAGTAATGCATCGCTTACAGGTTCTTCGTCGTTAAAGTCATAATATCCAGCAAACGTAACGGGATCGTCGGCTGTCACTGTAGCGATGATTTTCCCGCCTGCGGGTATCGTTACGGTACTGGAAGCATAATCATAGGCTTCGGTTGATAAAGTACCATCTTCTTTATACGTTTGATAACTAAACTCTTTTGCTACACCTTCCACCTTGATGGAATTGTTAACCTCCCCGGTATTTACAAACGAGAAACTCTCTCCTGACGACGCTTCTTTTTTTACTAATGCCGGAGTAGTGCTCGCTTCAGAGCTGACTTGACTGGTAGTAAAAGTGAAAGTAACGGGGTTTGACGAGGTAACTGTAACGACCATGTGCCCACCGGCACGAACGGACCTGGAAGTAGACTTTGAATCCGTATCATAATCGTAACCGGATCCGTCTGGCAGGTAGATGGCGTAATCGTACGTATTTGTACTCGTTGCGTTAGATTTTATGTACGTGGCATTCGTATGGATGTTCGTGAATTTATAAGACTCACCCTTTGATAAGGTGATGGATCCATCGTAAGCTGCTGCTAGTGCAAACTCCCCTTTTACCGGGGCTTCTTCTTCAAGATTAGCAGGCTCTGCTTCGGGTGTTTTTTCTGATGACGTGCCATCAGCAATCTCTTCTTCTGTATCAGTCTGGACAGGTTCTTCCGGAGGGGCAGTGCCCGGATTCGTCTTGCTTTCATCGACGGATGAAACAACTTCCTGGGCCAAGGCCGTGTTGTTAAAAATGAGTGGCTGGCTAAAAAAACCGATTGGTTCTAGCAATAGGCAAAACATAACAAAGCAGCATAAAAGTCGTTTTAAGTGAACCAAACCTTACACATCCCTTCCTCTTTTTCCAATTAATTGATATGCAAACTTGATTATACGCTTAATGAATCTGAGTGCAAGATGATTAGCTTTTCACATCAAAAACAGACACGTCACATGTACGTGTCTGTTTTCCAAAAAACCCCTGCCCCCAAACCAAAATCTACCGCCGCGGCGGGAAGAGAACGATTCGATCATCCTGCAACTCGATCCGCAGCTTGCCGTCTGCCTGGATCGCCTGGAGGTACTCCATCGGGATTTGCAGCCGTCCAGCCTGGTCAAGCACTGCCCATTCTTCATGGGAATCCGCCTCTTCTCCTGCTGAATCGCCGCTGTCCTCTTCTGTTCCTTTTCGCCGCAACAACTCGCTGGACGTCTTTCCGTCCCGGATCGCTACGACGCGATCCACCTTGCGCGCAAGCTCCAGGTCATGCGTCACGATCACGACGGTAAGACCGAACGAACGGTTCAGCTCCTGAAACAAGTCGAGAATGATCGCCGCTGTGCGGGTGTCTACGCTTCCCGTCGGCTCGTCAGCCAACAGCAGCTTTGGGTTGTTTGCCAAAGCAATGGCGATCGCCACTCGCTGCTGCTCGCCACCGGACAGCTCGCTCAGCTTGTTCTTTTTGCGATGGCCCAGCCCGACCAGTTCCAGCAGTTCGTGCGCCCGCTCGCGTTTTCGCATGCCGCGAAGCAGCATCGGCATCTCTACATTTTGCAAAGCCGAGAGATACGGGATCAGGTTGCGCGCGTTGTTTTGCCAGACAAAGCCGACCGTCTGCAAACGATATTGCACCAATTCCCTTGGCGTCAACCGAAACAAATCCGCTCCCGCGACCGACAGCTTTCCGGCCGAGGGACGATCCAGTCCCCCCAGCATGTTCAGAAGCGTTGACTTTCCGCTCCCGCTATTTCCGATGATTCCCATCAATTCCCCGGTCTCCACACGCAGATCCAATCCTTGCAGCGCCACTACTTCCAGATCGTTAGCCTTGTAGATTTTAACCAAGTTTTCGCACACAATCATCTGCTTAGTCCTCCCCCAGCTTGACGGCCTGGTGAATCTGCATGCGCGACAGCAAAAACCCTACAATGCCGATTCCGATCGCAAGCGTCACCGCAATAAACGTATAGATCACTTGCTCATCTTGCGGCATCGAGACGACGGTAAAGGGCGGCACTTGCTTGTCTGCGTGCAAGTAGAGACGCAGTGCCGGCAAAAACAGGATGTTGGACAGCTTGCCTGCCGCCATTCCGATCGCAAAAGCAAAGCCGAACGTCAACAGCTGCTCCCAGGCCAGGATGGACAAAAGCTGCCTGAACGGCATGCCCATCGCGCGGAACACGCCGTATTGCAATTTCCTTGCTCCCAGTGTCAGTACCCAATACATCACGTACCCGATAAAAGTAACGAGCATCGACAGCAAAAATCCGAGCGTCAGCGAGCCGTTCAGTCCGAGGTAAAAGGCGTTGTTTTTCACCGTGATCAGCTGCTGCCTGGCATTGTCCAGCATGGCGAGCTTGACCCCGCCTTGGGCCAAACTTTTGTAGAGCGACTCGGAGGATGCCCCAGCCTTCATTTTGATCCAGACCTCATAAGGCTCCAGCCGAATCTTGTCCTGGACAAAAGGCAAGTTGGCCACAGCCAGGTACTGTTCCTGCATTTTGCTTGTATACGTGCTTTTGACTGGCGCCGGACTCCATCCCGGCCAGTAGTCGACGATCGCATATACAACCATCTCAACCCGGCGCGAATTGCCCCATCCCATCAGGATCGTTTGCCCCTCCACAACGTGCAGCTTGTCGGCGAGCGAACGGGACAACAAAAGCGCCCGCGGTTCTTTTGCCAGCAAGTTCAAATATTCATGAAAATGATGCGGCAGCAAACCAGGCTTGATCCAGGCCGTCTGTCCGAACTCTTTTGGATCGATCCCCATCAAGGTAACATCGGACACCGGATCTCCCTGAAAAGCGGCCTCGGCCAGTCCATTTACGTATACCTTCGCGGCATGCTCCACTTCCGGCAAGCTGGTGAACACTTGAAAATCCGGCTCGATATACTGAACAGGAGGCGCTACAGGCTCTTTTTCCGCGCTCTCGCCTTCCTCTGCGTTGTTGCCCCGCCTAAAGACCATGACAGGTGGCTTGTCGCTCTCCCACTCGGTTTTCAGCCGGATGTCGGCACCTGTTCCGTAGCGGATTCGCTCTTCCGCATTTTGATTAATGGTCCGCGCCGTGCTTGCGCTGTACATCCCCACTGCAACGGTAATCGTCACAAAGAGCATGAGAAAATGATACTGGCGCGGCGACCTGCCTACCTGGACCAGCGTAGTATGCAGCGAGAGCGGAAAGACCGAGCGCCCCGCCCACGACAGCAACCGCAGCAACCACGGGTACAGCCTGAGGCAGAGCAAGCCAAAGCCTAGCGAAAACAGAACAGGCACAAAAAAGAGCAGGAAGTCTACGGAGATGTCCGAAGCCCCTTCCGTCACTTTGGCGGCGTTTTCCACGGCGAGTCGGTGCGAATACCAGCCATACCACGATATCGCAAGCAGCAGTACATCGAGGAAAAGCCGATGCCAGACCGCCGAGCCACTCATTCGCGCGAGACTTTGCTTATGCGTCACTATATTTTGTCTCGTAGCGAAAAGCACCGACAACAGCAAAAGCCCGATACATGCAAGCACCGTCCACGCCGCGTAAGCAAAAACCTCGCTGTTTACGGCGATCTCCAGTCCTTTGCGATCGACAAATTCGAGAAACCCGTTGGAAATGCCCAATATTTTGCTGAGCTGAACCCCGACAAAAGGCCCGAGCAGAAAAGCGCACAATCCGAGAATGCCTATTTCCATTAAATAGATAAAAAAGATTTGCAGCCGACTCGCTCCACGGCTCCCGAGCACTGCAATCTCTGTGCGCTGCCTCTCCACAATCAAGCCGGAAACCATGACCAAATACAGGCCGAGCATCAGAAAAATCGGGATGTAGAGCGACCAAAGAATCAGCTTGAACTGATTCGCCTGCTCCTCGTATTTTTTCGCGATACTGCCTGCTGGAAACTGAATGCCGTACTCCGCCCCCTTCAAACCTTGCTGCTTCAAATACGCTTCCATCCCCGCTACGACAGAAAGCAACTGTTCCGTATCGGGAATGCGAAACGACTGATACTGCATGGCCACGTACATCTGGGCAAATATAACGAGATTCTTTTCCTGCAAAAAAACGCTGCGCAATAGTTGCTCGTCCAAAATAAAGCCTTTTTCGTATTCGGACGCGGTGACAAACCAATACGGATCGTTTCCCTCTTTTTCCTTGAATACGCCAACTGGCTTGACTCGTACCGCGAGTCCTTTTGCCTTATCTGTCGTCAGCTCATACAAACTTCCCAGGACCATTTTTCTATCCCGCAAAGCTTTTTCCGTCACAAGCGCTTCCAGCACGCCATCTACTTGCGTTGCAGCCGGCATTCGCCCATCGACCAGAGTCGTATGCTTTTCCAACTCACTCAAGGAATAGAGCGGCGTACTATCGGAGCTGGCAGCCTTTGTTCCTTGCAGACGGGATGGCACGGCGTCAAAAGGGACTGTCCGCAAAACGGTGACATGTTCGAGTACAGGCACACCCAGCGGAGCAATCACCTCGTTTTGCAAATGGACGGCCATATTGTCGAAAAGGGCTGCGCTATTCTCCACTGGTTTGTTCAAATTGACGGAGACGAGCAGGCCGCCAGGGAAGTGCTTCACCTTGTTTTGGTATTCCTCCAGCTCCTTTGTGAGCAAACGCTGGAGAACCCCTGACGTGAAGGCAGGAATGCTGGAAACCAATCCTACAGCGACGATCAGCCCGATCAGCAAACTGCCGACAAGCCAGCGGTTATTTATCATTTTTCGCAGGATCATCTGCACCATCGCCACGACATTGTCCCCCTATTCCAAAATAATCAGTTGGCCTGCCACAAGACCTTTGCGAATTTCGACCTCCGTCTGGTTCATGATCCCGATCTCCACGTCCACTTCCTTCTTGCTCTTGCCGTCCAAGACGCGCACGTAGTTTCTGCCCGCTATTTCATGCAGCGCTTTTCGCGGGATAATCAGTGTCTGCTCCGCTTTGTCCACGATAACCTCAATGCTGACTCCCGTTCCGATTTCCAGTCCCTGCGCAAACGTTTTCGGGGAGATGAGCAAGCTTCGCTGATACAAATTGCTCAAATCTTCCGGCAAATTTTCCGGGACGTGAAGCGGTGTCTGTACGACTGTTCCCTCTATTTTATCTCCGCCGTTAACAGAGATAATGACGTTCATGCCTTCCTTGACATCTTTCAGAGCCTCTCGCTCCGGAGCGGTGTAAATGACGTACAGCTTGCTCGGATCGCCTACAGTGACGAGCGTTTGGTGCGCGTCCACCTCATCGCCTACTTGCTCGTTGCTGACGAAGATGACGATTCCGTCAAAAGGCGCCACCAGCTTGGTCTGCGTCCAGCGTTTTTGCAGATTGTCCAGCTCCATTTGCTTTTGCTTCACATTCAGCTTCGCCCGCTCCACGGCGTACTTGCGCTCTTGCGGGTCCTGCAATTTTGCCAGCTCCAAAAGAGCCTTGTCCCATTCGATCTTGGCCAGCTTCGTCTCACTCGCCTTGGCGTTCATCTCCGCCTTCAGAGCATCCAGCTTGGCCGATTCCACTTCGTAATGATTGTCGCGCTGGGCATCCAGCAGCTCCAGCTTGGCTTTTTCCACCTCGTAGCGGGCGGATTCGATCTCCCGCTCCAGATCGGCGGCATCCAGCTCAGCCAGCACTTGCCCTTTTTTCACCCGCTCCCCGCTTTGGGCAGCAAACGACTTCAGGCGCAGTCCTTTTGTCTCGGGAAAAGATAGCTCCACCGTATTCGCGGTCGTAAACGTACTGTTGCCTTTGACGCTTTTCACGATTGATCCTTGCGTCACTTCGGCAACCTCGTACGTAATCGGAGATGGCTCCACCAACGGCGGCGCCAAAGCTTCCTCTTCCTTTGGCAACAGGGAACAGCCTGTCAACATCACGGCCAACGATACATACAGCCACTTCATCTGCTTACCTCGAACCGCGTACCGTCTTGATGCGACCGTCCTCCAATTCATAGACATCATCCGCCACCTCCATTACCCCAGGATCGTGTGTGGTCATGACGATGCTCATTTCGCCTTCATCCACCAAGCGGCGAAACAAACGGCTGATCTGCAGCCCTGTTTTGCTGTCTAGCTCGGCTGTCGGCTCATCTGCCAAAAGCAGTGTCGGCCTGCTCGCAATCGCTCTGGCAATCGCACATCGCTGCTGTTCTCCTCCGGACATCTCGAACGGCCGATGCTGTGCCCGTTTGGACAATCCCACGAAGTCAAGAGATTCACCGACACGCTCCTTCCATGTCGCAGCAGACGCTCCGGACAGGCGCAGCCCAAACTCGACGTTTTCCGCCGCTGACATGAGTGGAAGCAAGCCAAACGATTGAAAAATAAAGCCCATGTGCTTTTTCCTGATTTTGGTGCGCGCATGATCAGGAAGCTTGCCGATTTCACGGCCCTCGAAATAAACGCTGCCTGACGTCGGGCGATCAAGGCCGCCCAGCAGATTTAAAAGAGTCGTCTTGCCTGACCCTGATCTTCCTTTTAAAACTAGCAATCTTCCTTTTTCCACGTGCATTTCTACACCTTGCAGCGCTCGAACGGCAGCCGCCCCTCGGCCAAATATGCGTTCTACGCTTTTTGTCTCTGCAATCAAAGTCACGATGACACCCCCGAAAATAAATTTTTAAATAGATAGAATATTATAGTAACGAAAATAATGACTTCTTTTCCATGAAAATGCAATAAAGCAATATAAAATAAAATAAACCGTTACTTTATTTCTTTTTGTTTCCAGTTCTATTCCTATTCAAAATTCTTATTGATAATAGTAATCATTCTCTAATATAATCATCCCAAAAGACAAAGATATTGATTCTCATTATCAAGTAACGGGAGGCTATACATCGTGAAGCAAGCAGGATGGAAAATGGGCATGATGGCGTTGCTGTTGACAAGTGCAGTCGGGTGCAGCAACACGCAACCTGCCGAACCGGCGAAGGATTCAAGCGCAACCGCACAACAACCAGCTACAGAACAACAGACAACCTCGTCCTCAACAGAGAAAGCGGCTGCCGCAATTAGCGTGGACGAGAAACAGGCAGCAGAGCTGCTGGCGCAATTCCAGGGTCACTCTCCTGCCAAAGTCGTAACGATCTCCGTCGCGATTACCGAAATCATGAACGAGCTAGGCATTGCCCCGATCGGAGTGCCTACGACCAGCAGCAAGCTGCCTGCTGCTCTGGACAGCGTGCCCCGGATCGGGACGTCGCACCAGCCTGACCTGGAGCAAATCGCCAAGCTCCAGCCGGAAATCGTCCTCGGCCCCAGCTCCATCAAAGACAGTGTCGACAAAAAATTGAAGCCTGCGGGCACGCCAACCGCTTATTTGCCCGTCGATTCCCTCGATGAGCTGAAGCTGTCCACAGTCGTGCTCGGACGCCTTTTCAAACAGGAAGCGAAAGCAGAACAACTGCTCGGCAAAATCGCGGAACAGGAAAAAACCGCCATCGAGGCGACGAAGGGCAAGCCGGCTCCCAAAGTGCTGTTTTTGTTCGGCTCGGCTGAAGCGCTCATGGTCATGAATGAAAACACGTTCGCCGGAAGCATCGCCCGCAACCTGGGGGCTGTCAACGTAGCTGCCGATACACTCAAACAAACGCAAACCTACGCTCCTTTGAACATGGAGAGCATCATCGCGGCCAATCCGGATGCCATCTTGCTTGTAGCGCACGGCGATCCGAATGCTGTAGCGAAAAAATTCGAAGAAGACGTGAAAAAGAACGGCGCCTGGGAAAAAATGAACGCCTTCAAAAATGGCAAAATGCAGTCGCTTGATTTCAGTACGTTCGGCACGGCTTCTCTCGTCAACGCCCCTGCGGCCTATCAGCAGCTTGCGGACATCCTGTACAAGTAAGCAATAAGGAGCTTTTGCCGTGAGCCAGAACCACTCAAACAAAAAAACAGTCGTGTTGGGAATCGCCTGCCTGCTGCTTCTGCTGGCTACGCTGCTCTCTGTCGGGCTCGGGAGTGTGCAGCTATCGCTGTGGGAAACAATGACAACGGTACTGGGGCAAGGGACTGAGGCCAACCATACCATCCTGTGGGACATTCGGATTCCCCGCGTTTTCCTTGCGCTCTTGATTGGCGCCAATCTCGCCGCATCCGGAGCGCTGTTGCAGGCTGTCATGCAAAACCCGCTGGCCGATCCCGGGCTGACCGGAGTATCCAGCGGTGCAGCCGTCACGGTTTTGTTCATTATGCTGGTGGTGCCCGGCTATTCCGCTCTCATCCCGCTTTTTGCCATCCTCGGAGGCGGGGTCGCTGCCTTGATGGTTTACATATGGGCCTGGAAAAAGCAGGGGGGCTTCACTCCTGTGCGCATCATCCTGTCTGGTGTCGCCGTCAATGCCGTATTTGGCGGCGTCATCGGCCTGTTGTCCATTTTGTACAGCGACAAGCTGCCAGCGGCTCTGCAATGGATGAACGGGAGCCTGTCCGGGAAAAGCATGAGCGATGTGCTGACGATCCTCCCCTACTCGGTCGCCGGGTGGATCGCCGCTCTGTTATGCATTCGCTCCGCCAACATTTTGCGCCTGGGCGAGCAGGTCGCGCACAATCTCGGGCAAAACTTGAATCGGCTCCGCTTCACCTTGTCCCTGATCGCCGTCTACCTCGCTGCCATCTCCGTATCGACCGTGGGACTGGTCGGTTTTGTCGGGCTGATCGTCCCGCACATGGCGCGCATGCTGATGGGCTCCGATTACCGGATGAACCTGCCTTTCGGACTTGTCCTCGGCTCTCTCGTCCTGCTCGTAGCGGATACGCTGGGACGGACGCTTTTTGCACCGCTCGAAATTCCGGCAGGGATCGTCATGGCGATTGTCGGCGGCCCCTACTTCCTTTACCTGATGCGAAAAGGAGGACAGTGAAGTGCTACATGTACAGTCGTTGAATATAAATTACGGGAGCAAACGAATCGTCAACGATTTTTCCCTGACGATCGAGGAAGGGGAAATCGTTTCGATCATCGGACCAAACGGCTCAGGCAAATCGACCGTGCTCAAAGCGATCTCGCGCCTGATTCCTTGCGAGAGCGGCTGTGTGCGCATCGCGGGCCAACTGGCGGACAGCATGAGCATGAAGCAGCTGTCCCGCGTCATGTGCATGCTGTGCCAATCCAACTCCTGTCCCTCGGATGTCACCGTCGAGGAACTCGTCGGATATGGTCGTGTTCCGCACAAAAAATGGTATGAACGACTCGATGCAAACGATTTTGAAATCGTCGACTGGGCCTTGCAGCAAACAGGCATGGACAGCTACCGGAAGCGCTATCTGGCTTCCCTGTCCGGCGGGGAAGCCCAACGAGCCTGGATTGCCATGGCCTTGGCCCAGAAACCGAAGCTTCTCTTGCTCGATGAACCGACAACGTATTTGGACATCGCCCACCAGCTGGACGTGCTGGAGCTGGTAGCAAAGCTGAATAAGGAATTACAGCTCACGGTTGTGATGGTGCTGCACGATCTGAACCACGCCAGCACTTACAGCGACAAGATTTGCGTCATCAAGGACGGGGACATTCGCGTATTCGGCAAGCCCCAGGATGTCTTTACGATGGAGCTGATTCGCAGCGTCTACGGCGTCGACACGGAAATTCAATATACGCCAGACAGCAAAAGCCCGCGTATCCACGTCCTGAAAAAAGCACAATAATTTACGAAAAGCGAGGGATGCTCGTATGAAAGCAATGGACAAAGAAGCGATGAAGGTTCAGTACCAGACGTTTGCGGCCGGTATGAAAACACTCATGCTCAGCACAATCGACGAGCATGGAACGCCGTTTATCTCCTATGCCCCGTTCGTCAAGCACAACGGAAATTTTTATATTTACATCAGCAAAATCGCCAATCACTACCGTTACCTGGAAGAACAGCCGGGAGTCGATGCGATGCTGATTGAAGACGAATCCAAGACGGCGAATCTGTTTGCCCGCCAGCGCGCCCGCTTCGTCTGCACAGCCCGCAACATCGGCAACACCGGACATGATGAGATATTCGCCCAGTTCGAACAGCGCTTCGGCAAAAGCATGATGGATATGCTACGCGGCCTCGACTTCTCCCTGTTCGAGCTTGAGCCATCGGAAGGCCGCTACGTTGCCGGATTTGGTCAGGCGTACGACATCGACCTGGCCGCGGACAAATTCGTGCACGTCAACCGGGACGGCCATTCCCAATCAGCCAAATAGACATTCACGCCAACAGGAGGGCAATTTCATGACTACATATTCAACTGCATTGACACTGTGGCTCACCATCCAGGAGAGATTCCACAAAACAGCCAAAAGCATGCCGGAAGAAGATTTGAAGCTCCGCATGGGCGCGGCATCCATCGGCTATATGCTCAGACATAACGCCGAGGTGGAATACATGTTTGCCGACTGGTATTTCGGGCAAAGCATCCCGGCAGACGTTCAGCTTTTGACGAAAAACGGGCCTGTCGAGGGAAAAGAATTTACCAACATGCGCGAGCTTGCCGATTTCATGACAGCCTCCAACGACCATCTGCTTGCCGGAATGCAGAACATGTCGGAAGAAGCGTGGACGACGCCTGTGACGACGCCGCTCGGTACGTCGACCCCGCTCGAAGCATTGGGACGCCTCATGTACCACACAGGCATCCACGCCGGACAAATCTCGCAAATTCAGCGAGCGTTCCATGCAAAAGAAAAAGAGCGCACGCATTAAAGCGCCGCTCTACACAAAAAAATCGCCCCTCGTCACGATCCAGCGGACGAAAGGGCGATTTTTTCATTGGCAATTGCGTCAGGACATGACGATTTTTCTGGCTGCGTTCAAAAACATTTTCACGCCGATTTCCAGCGCATCCTCGTCGATGGTAAAGCGCGGATGATGGTGCGGGTAAGTGATCCCCTTTTCCTTGTTTCCGGCCGCGACATAGAAGAAGCAGCCCGGAGCTTTTTGCTGGAAGGCGGAAAAGTCTTCGCCGCCCATCGTCGGACGCATATGCTCGACCCACTCTTCGCCCAGCGCTTCCACGACGACCTCTTCCATCAGACGCGTCACTTCCGCATCGTTGATTACCGGACGGTAGCCGAACTCGTATTTGAACTGATAGCTCGCGCCGTGTGCTTCGGTAATCCCTTTGATCACGCGCTCCATCAGGCCGGGAATGGACTCCCGCAACGTTTGGTCAAAGCTGCGCACCGTCCCGCAAATTTCTACCGAGCCAGGAATGACGTTGTGAGTAGTCCCGCCGACAAACTGCGTGACGGACAGCACCAGGTTGTCGAGCGGATCGGCATTGCGCGAGACGATATGCTGCAAATTGGTTACGACCTGTGCCGCAACGGCGATGCTGTCGATAGTTTCATGCGGAAGCGCGGCATGGCCGCCTTTTCCCACCACAGTGATCCAGAACGTGTCAGGCGCTGCCATCATTGGTCCCGGGCAAATGCCGACTGTCCCGAACTCCATCGTCGCCCACAGGTGCGTCCCGATGACGATATCCACGCCATCCATTACACCTGCCTGCACCATCTCCTCCGCACCGCCTGGAAACACTTCTTCGGCGTGCTGGAACAAAAAGCGCACTTCGCCCTTGATCTGCTCTTTCATGCCGGACAAAATTTTCGCAGTACCAAGCAGCATCGAGGTATGTCCGTCGTGCCCGCAAGCGTGCATCACGCCCGGATTTTTCGAGACAAATTCAAAGCTGTTTTCTTCCGTGATCGGGAGCGCGTCCATGTCCGCGCGCATCGCCAGCACTTTTCCCGGCTCGGAGCCGATAAGCCGCGCCATCACACTGTTTTTCGTCGGTCTGCTCACTTCCAGGTTGCCAAAAGACAAAAGCGTCTCATAGACGAATTGCGCTGTCTTCTCTTCGTGGAAGGACAGCTCGGGATGCTCGTGCAAGTAGCGTCTCCACGCTATGACTTGCTCTTTGACCGCTCCGGCCGCCTGGTTTAAATCTGTCACTGTCGCTGTCATCGTTGTCTCCTCCTCGCCCGGCGAACGGCTTTGGAGCGCCTGTCCGCCTGCCTGCTCTCTATATTTGCTTTGCCAAAGTCAAAACGGTTCGGTACAACACCTTCGCTCCGTCCGCGCAATCCTCCATAGTCGAGTATTCCGCCGGATTGTGGCTGATGCCGTCTTTGGAGCGGATGAAAATCATCCCGACCGGACACAAATCGACCAGCTGCATGCAGTCGTGCCCCGCTCCGCTAGGGAGTCGGAACACTTCCAAGCCTTCCGCTGCACAGCCGTCCGCCGCAGCCTCCTGAATGCTGTCCGAGCATACCGCTGGCGCGATCCGCTGCAACAACTCCACTTTCAGCGTCACGTTGCGCTCTGCACAAATCGCCTTGGCCCGATCGCAAATGCGCCGTTCCACGTCATCGCGAATCAACTCGTCCACATCGCGCAAGTCGAGCGAGAACTCTACCCGGCCCGGAATCACGTTGACCCCGCCAGGAAACGCCTGGATTTGTCCGACTGTCCCGACGCTGGTTCTCGTCCGGGCGGCTTCGTCTTCGATGGCGAGCATCACGCGTGCAGCCGCTGCCAGCGGATCACGGCGCAAATTCATCGGGGTAGCTCCGGCATGCCCTGCCTCGCCTTCCAAAATGAATTTCATCCAGAGCGGCCCCGCTACACCTGTGACGATTCCGACGGACAAACCGCGGCTTTCCAGCACTTTGCCCTGTTCGATATGCAGCTCCACATACGCCTTGACGCTGCCAGGCGCGCGTGCGGCAAGGCCCGTCTGGTCAGGATCAAGCCCGACCTGGCGCATCGCCTCGGCTATGGTGATTCCGTCCTTGTCTGCCTGCTCCAGCTCGCTTCTTTTGATCAGTCCGGCAATCGCCCGGCTTCCGATCATCCCGTAGCCAAACCGCGTTCCTTCCTCGTCCGTCAAAGCAAGCACCTCAATCGGGTGCTCCGTCTCAATTCCCTGCTCATTCATCGTCTGCAAAATTTCCACGCCTGCCAAAACGCCAAGAGGCCCGTCAAAATCTCCGCCATTCGGCACGGAGTCGATATGCGAGCCAACCAAAACAACAGGTGCCGAAGGATTTTTCCCTTCTTTGCGTCCAATCAGATTGCCTACTTCATCCTCGCGAACGTCAAGCCCTGCTTCCTTCATGAAGGAAGCTACGAGATCTTTTGCCGCACGCTCCTCGGGGGTAAACGACAGCCGCGTTATCCCTCCAGCTTCCTGGGCGCCAATCTTGCCCAACTGCCCCAGCCGATCCCACAACCGATCCGCATTGATCATGACGAGTGACTCCTCCCTTATCCAACCGCTTATTAACGGTTGATTTACGGCTATGTCCCTAATTGTATAATAGTCTGTCTATTTTGAAAAGAAAAAAGCGTGTCGCCACGCCTCCCAAATAACGCACTTTTCACAAGGAAATCCGGTACACTTTGCGCGGACGGCCGCGCGGATTCGGACTCTCCTCGCCGACGACTTGCGCGATGCCTTTCGACTCCAGCTCGATCAATATCCGGCGGGCGCTGCGCGGCAAAATTTGCATATGCGAAGCCAACTCATGCGCGTTGATCTCTTGCTTGCCCCGCTTTTTCAAAATCGACTCCAGCTTGGACAAAGTCATGACGCTTAACGACGTCAACTGGCTCAGTTCCTGCAACTTTTCCGAGTCGTAGCGATAGGCGATCTGCTCCTCCCGTCCCAATGGCCCAAGGACGCTTTTGTCGTCCAAAAACACCATCCAGTTGCCAGCTCCCCGCTCCTTGGCGTGAAGCAGTGCCGTGCCGCCGTGAATTTCCGCTTCGTAAGCTGTCTTGCCGATGCCGATGCCGCACGTGACCAGATCGGGGCGAATCCCGAACAGCTCCTCCAGATCGGGAATCGTGGCGTAGTCAGACGTGACCTCCTGCACTTTTCCGCGCGTGGTAAAAATCACGTAGCGCCCCGGCCCGGCCGTCTTCAGCGAGCCTTGCAAATACTTGGCGTAGCGCAAGAGCTTTTCCATCGTCTTGATCTCGGCATTTTGCCATTCATCCGTGGAAAAATTGCCGCCCGCAAGCTCGCGGAACGGATCGATTTCCATCATCTGCACCGCGATCTGCGTATCCTTGAAGTGGAGCATCTCGTGCGTGCGCAAAAGCATGTGGATGACAGACAGCACGCCCGCTTTTGTCGGCACGACGCGATGTACCGGGACACCGCGGCGCAAAAGCTCCAGCTCAGCCGTTCGCAGGCAAGTGACCGCTGCCTTTGTCTTGCCTTCCTGCCATAGCTTTTCGTGAAAATCCGCCAGCTCACTGGCCAAAATCGCGCCCTCGTAATGTTTGAGCCAGCGAAAGCCTTCTGCTATGCCCGCTTCCTGCAAAAAGTGTCCCAGCTCTTCCGCAGTGAACGTGTCGAAGCTCACCTCGTCTACGCGAATCCCGAGCTGGTGGGACAAATGCAGCAACGTTCGGTACAAGCTCGCGCCAATGTGCGGCACATAGGCTGTCGGCACCTGGATTTTGCCCGTCTGGCTCGCCATCGCATGCGGAACCTGGCCGGAAAAAAGCCACATGTCCACCTCGTCCAGGTGCGGCAGCAGCAAATCCGGAATGTCTTCTTCTCTCCAATACACAATCGGCAAGCATTCAATCTCGGGAAACTCCTGCACAGCCGATTCGATGATCGCAAGCGAATCATCTGCGCCGATCACGCCTAGTCGCAGCCTCAATACTCGTCCCTCTTTCACGCTTTTTTCCTAGAATAGCAAAAATTTGCGCCGGCAAACAGCCACCGCCTTCCGTTAACGGGCGACCAGACTGCCTGCTGCCTGCCCGATCCGGTGCGCCGCGTACAAAATGGGCACGACCAGCAAACAGTAAGGCAGCGTGCTCCAGACGAGCGACCATGTGACCAGACCCGCTTCGAACAAGCGAACATACGTGTACACGCTGTAGGGCAGAACCAAAATCACGGCAGTTGCCACGCCAGGTGTGTACGTGCGCAGCGCAATTGTATGCCCGAGATGGGTGAAGACATGCAGAAACATGACGTGCAGGCAGACCAGGAACAACGGCAAATAAGTTCCCTGTGGCAGTGTGGCAGCCGCAAGCACGACCGCAGCAGAGAGGACAGCGAAAATGCACGCGACTGCCACGGCAAACTGTGCGGTACTCATGGACAGAGACGGCTCCAGCCATTTTTGCAGGCCGCGGGGAACCTTTTGCATGATCTGCTCCCGCTTCACCCGGAGCCAGCTTTCGACCATGATGATTTCCTCCAGATCGTGAAAGACAAACACAACCAGCAACAGCCAAATGAGATGCGTCAACTCACCCATGCGCCATCCTCCTCATCGCTTTTCCTGCAAAATTCCGTGCGCCAAAAAGCATACGGCTTCGTCGGCGAGCTGCTCGGGCGGCTTTTCCCCGGTCAGCAAAAAGCGGGCCGTCAGCCGGTAGCATACGGCGACCATCGCTTCTGCGGCCACTTCAGGCGACAAAGCGGCGCGGACGTGTCCGGCAACCTGATTTTGCCGCAAGTTGGCGCTTACCATCGCTGCCAGCTTGCGGTGCAGCTCCTCTCCTGCTTCCGCCTGATACAGGACAATCTGCGTCAATTCGGGCCGCTCCTGAAAGAACCCAAACAGAGCGACGAGATTTTCGCGCACCTGGTCGAAGACGTCTGCTTTGCCCAACGCCGTTACCTTGCTCCCTCCGTCAGCAAGCTCCCACAGCCGGGAAAAAAATTCGTCCATAAGCTGCTGGTACAGCCCTTCCTTGCTCTCGAAATACTGGTAAAAAGAAGCTTGCGTCAGCCCCGCCGCCTTGACGATGTCGCTCACCCGCGCACGATGAAACCCTTTCGCCGCAAATTCAGAAGCTGCCGCCGCAAGCAGTCGGCCACGGCTTTGCTCGCCTTTTGGCAATTTGCTCTCCTCCATCTCCCCACCCCCAAAAGTAACTCAACAGTTATATAACTCATGAGTTACTTTTACATTTTTTGGCTTATTTTGTCAATCCCCTCTTGCTTTTTTGATTGGCACTGCGTAAAATGATTGCTCAAAGGGTATCTTTTTAATGGCAATGAGGAAGAAGAGTAGTCATTTTTCGAGACGACAGAGAGCTGATGGTTGGTGCGAATCAGTGTTGAGGGAATGATGAATGGGCTTCCGAGCTCCAAACCGAACCCGGCTTGTTCGCAGCGGCAGTAGGCTTTGGCGTTACGTCCGTACGTTACAAAGGACACCGTATCAAAACGGTACGGAACAAAGCGATTTTGCGCATGATTGTTTCCTGTGCAAAATAACAAGGGTGGCACCACGGTTCATTCGTCCCTGTCCAGGGCGGATGGACCTTTTTGTATTTCCATCATTTATTTCCCCATTTGGAAAGGAGCAGCATCTATCATGAAAACCATTTTTTCCGGTATTCAGCCCAGCGGCATCTTGACCCTCGGCAACTATTTGGGCGCCATGAAGCATTTTGTTCCGTTGCAGGACCAGTTCAACTGCTATTACTGCATCGTCGATCAGCATGCGATCACTGTGCCGCAAGAGCCGGCTGTTTTGCGCGAAAACATTCGTCGTCTCGCAGCCCTCTACCTGGCAGTCGGCCTCGATCCGAACAAAATGACCTTGTTCATCCAATCGGAAGTTCCGGCCCACGCCAAGCTCGGCTGGATCATGCTTTGCACGGCGTACCTCGGCGAGCTGGAGCGCATGACCCAATTCAAGGACAAATCGGACGGACGCGGCGAGTCGATCCCTGCCGGACTGCTGGCGTATCCTCCACTGATGGCGGCAGACATTCTCCTGTACGGCACTGACCTCGTTCCGGTCGGCGAAGACCAGAAGCAACACCTGGAGCTGACACGCGACCTGGCAACCCGCTTCAACAACCGTTACGGAGAAATTTTCACCATTCCGGAAGTTCGCCTGCCGGAAACGGGCGCACGCATCATGTCGCTCGCCGATGGCACGAAAAAGATGAGCAAATCCGATCCGAACCAGGGCGGCTTCATCTCCATGCTGGATGACCCGGCTACGATCACGAAAAAAATCAAGCGTGCGCAGACCGATTCCGACAGCGCTGTGCGCTATGACAAGACAGAAAA
This sequence comes from Brevibacillus sp. HD3.3A, assembly GCF_013284375.2. Lineage (NCBI taxonomy): Bacteria > Bacillati > Bacillota > Bacilli > Caryophanales > Paenibacillaceae > Brevibacillus > Brevibacillus sp. HD3.3A. Next base: position 1,301,721 of record NZ_CP085874.1, on the reverse strand, counting down.
GCCAGCTGTCTCCAACCTGATGACCATCTACTCGCTCTGCTCCGGCAAATCGCTGCAAGAGATCGAAGCGATGTACGACGGCAAAGGCTACGGCGCTTTCAAGACCGACCTGGCCGAAGTCGTGGTGGAAACATTGCGTCCGATCCAGGAGCGCTACGAGCAGCTATTCCACTCCTCCGAGCTGGATGACATTCTCTCTGCCGGAGCCAAAAAAGCCAATGATGCTGCCAACGAGATGCTGCACAAAGTCGAAACAGCGATGGGCATGGCTCGCTAACCGACAGCAAGAACCACGCAAAAAACGGGCCGGGATATATCTCCCGACCCGTTTTCTTTTGGCAAAAGCGACTACGAATACTGCGTTACTTGCTTCGCATCGGCCGCCTTTTTGGTAACGAAGCTGACAGCAACCATGACGAATATGTTGACCACGAGAGCGAAGACCCCGTTGTTCAAATCCTGAATCCACTGGGGGAAGCCCGCGAACAGCATGGCCATGGTCGTTTTGGTGAACGTCATGTACAAGACGATTCCTACCCCGAAGAAAATGCCCAGGAACGCCCCTTGCTTCGTAATCTGGTTACGCTTCATCAAGCTGCAATACAGGGCCGGAGCCAGTTGGGTCACCAAACTGAACGAGGTGAGGTACAAAGTGGCAAGCGTGTTGTTCTCGCCCAAAGCCATCATCGTGCACACGAGGGACAGGACGATCACGAAGCTTTTGGCAATCAGGGCAGAGTTGGCCCCTTCGGCCTTGGGAAACATGTAACCGTATACATTCTTCGTCAGCATCGTAGCCGCAGACATCAGCATCATGGAGCCGGGCACGAGGGTAGCCAACAAGCCTGTAGCACCGATGATGCCCACAAACCACGGATCAAACGTCTTCATCGACAGGCGCAAAAGCGCGTAATCGCCGTCTGGCCCCGTAAGTCCAGGCACTTGAACGATGGCGGTAAAGCCGACAAAGTAGACGAACAAAATCATGATCGCATAGAGCGGAAGCAAAATGGCGTTGGTACGGAATGTCCGCGCATTTTTGGCTGCGAAAATCGTCGGTGCGTTATGCGGCCACATGAAGTAGCCGAAAGCGCTGATCGCTACGGTGGAGATGAACCAGGAGAGACTCATGCCTTTGTCCGGCAAGGTCAAAATCCCTTCCTTGGCCGCACTGACCGTTTCAAACATATGTTGAAAACTGCCATGGTAATGCACGGGCAAGTAAATACCGAGGAACAGGATGACAAAGAAAATCAGAAAGTCTTTCACCGTGGAAGTCCAGGCAGAACCGTGGATGCCGGAAATCATGACGTAAACGACCAAGGCGATCATCCCGATCCAGATCGCTACGGTAGGAGAAATCGCTCCGTACGAAGTGGCGGACACCAGTATACCCATCGACTTGAACAACAGAACAATATAAGGGACAAGGGCGACTACGCCGACAATCGTCACAAACACGCCCAACACGGGACTGTTGTATTTGACGGCAAAAAATTCGGATTGGGACACGAGGTTGTGTTTCTTCGCGAACCGCCAGATCGGGGGCAACAGCCAGTAGGACGTAATCGCGCCCAAAGTCGTTAAAGCGATCAGATAAAAGCCGACTGCGCCTTTGGAATAAGCCAGACCGCTCGTGCCAAGCAGGGTAAAAATCGAGTACGTCTCACCCGCCAACAGCAGGAACACGAAAATACTGCCGAATCCCCTGCCGCCAATCGCCCATTGCTCCATGCTCATGTCTTTTCCCCTGCGGGCCATGATGCCCAGCAACAGACTGACGAGTAACGCCCCGAAGATGATCCCCATCGCGCTGTTCATTCGGTTTCCTCCTCTTGTTTGTTAATCGGATCGAGCTTGAAAATGATCCACATGATGACAGAGGACATAATCGTCCAGAAAAAGAACCAGAACAGCAGGAAAGGAAGTCCGAAAACGAATGGTTCCATTCGGTTGACAAATCCTGTGCCGACAAGAATTGCCAGAAACGGCAGCAAGCCGAGCAAATAATACACTTTCATCGATGTAGCCCCCTTTTCGTGGCAGGCAACAGGAGACCAGCCGCCCGGTCCGGTCGTTTACAGCCGTTCCGGTAAAAATGGCCAGCGCTCCGTTCGCCTGCTCTGTGACTGTTTTTATTGGGCCTGTCCGTATGTTTTCATCAACAAATGCAGCGTTTCCAGCATGACATTGGCTCCAGCCTCAATGTCTTCCCAAGACGTAAACTCATCCGGATGATGGCTAACCCCGTCCTTGCTGGGAACGAAAATCATGCCGACGTCGGTAACAGCCGTCAGCGAGTTGGCATCGTGATTGGCCCCGCTGAACATGTACTGGTAAGACTCGCCTAGTTGCTGGCACGCTGCCTCTATGTTCGCCTGAATCCGCGGCGAGAGCGCGTTTGGCCGCTTTTCCACGTCCACCTCGATCCGGGCCGCGATATTGGCTTGCGACCAGTTCCGAATCTGCTCCTCAATCCCCTTCATTTCCTCCCAGTTGCTGCCGCGAATTTCAATGTTGAGATCGGCTTCGCCTGGCACGACGTTTGCCAGATTGGGCGAAATAGCTATTTCGCCAACCGTTGCCACAATATCGCTGTTCGCTGCGACAGCGAGCCTGTTGACCTCCTGGATCAAGCGCGCCGCATCAAGCAAGGCGTCATGGCGCAGATGCATCGGTGTCGTGCCGGAGTGGCTGGCCTGCCCCTTTACTTTCACGGCTAGTCTCAGGATTCCCGCAATGGCTGTCACAATGCCGATTCGCTTTTGATTGGTTTCCAAAAGGGCTCCCTGCTCAATGTGCAGTTCCAGATAGCAATGGTAGTCGTCTTTACTGCGCTTGGCGCCTGCAACGTCGCACCATGTAAAGTTCAACTGACGCAGTTTTTTGTCAAAATCTTCCGACTGTTCGATTGATCCTGCGACTGCTCTGCTGCCAAATGTGCCTCCGAGAAGATTGGCTTCCTCGCCTACAAAACCAACCAGTTCTAGCGGCACTTCCGGCAGGCTGCCTGCTTCCTGCAATGTCTGGATACATTCCAGTCCGACGATGACGCCGAGCGCTCCGTCGTACAATCCGCCGTTTGGCACCGTATCGAGGTGGGAGCCAAACACAATGGCGGGTACTCCCGCAGCTCCCCACCGACCAGTCACGTTTCCCAAGCTGTCTTCGTTTACCGTCAGCTTCAGTGCGGACATCTTTTCTTGCAGCCAGGCAAGCGCCCTTTTTTCCTCGGCGGAGTAGGCCAGCCGGGTATAGCCTGCTGTTCCTGCATTGGCAACCGCGCCCACTTCCATCAAGTTGTTTTTCAACCGTTCGAGGTTGATGCGCATTCGTGTCATGTTGTCTTCATCCTTCCACTGACCAACTTTCGATCCGCTCCAGCCATTCGCTGACGGACGTTCGCTCTGGCAGCAGCAAGGCTTCTGCGATCATCTTGCTGGATACATCCGCCTTCCATCGTCCGAGCATGCTGGTAAATTTGTCGCGCAGCAATTCTGTTGGAAACGGCTGATCGAATCCCCCCGATGCCGCATCGACGTAGACGCTTTTCGTTGTGCCTTCGCGCGTCGCAACCGTCACTCTCGCCGCACGCTTGGCTGGCAGCAGCGCCGTCATTTCGGCACTTTCCGTCACGCGTATTTTTTTTGCCAGCTCGCGGACAGAACGGTCTTGGAACAGGGCTCCAGAGAAGCAATCGTACAGCGAATGGCCGTGAATGAGCACGGAGAGCAAAAACGGGATGGAAAACTTCGCCGCCAAAGCGTTCGCCGGATCTGGATCGTCCAGGCGGGCCGCCAAACCGTACGTCTCTACTTGCACGAAGTCGATCTGCGCTGCTTGCAGCTCCATTTCTTGCTGGAGAGCAAGCAGGGCATCGATTGCGGAATGGGAAAAACGGCAAGACGGGTATAGCTTGAAGTAATTTTTGTTCAACAAGGGCGGTGCCCACAAATCCGTCTGGAACAGCTCATACCGGATGCCTTTGGACAAAATCGTTCCCCACAGATGGTCGACGACATGCTCGCTGCTTGCAAAACCGGCCGCCTGGAACTCCCACGCCTGCAACGCCAGAAAACTGCCGATCCCGGCATACAGATTGCGAACCGTCATCCCCGTGACGGCTGCTTCCCAAGACGTTGCCAGCGGGAGCGAGGCAGCGAGCAGCGCCGCCTCGATGATTTGCTGCCTGGACTTTTTTTGCAAAAGGCCGCTGGCAACCGCTCCCCCGACAATTCCCCACGTTCCGTGCGGGTGCATGTCGTCATTCATGTTGCTCGCATAAGCCAGACGCGCTGCTACTTCATAGCCAATGGCAAAGGCACGGATCAGTTCTGCGCCTGACGCCTTGTGCTCCAGGGCGGTAATCAGGGCAGGCGCGAGCATGTGCGCCGCAGGATGCCCTTTTGCAAACTGGTTGCCCTCATCCAGCTCATTCGTTACGATCGCAGTGCCGTACAGCATCGCTGCCTGCGCACTCGTCGTATACAATCCGGTTCCAAATACGGGAACGGCGTGCAGTTCGTCCCGCTCGGCAAAAGCCACGTTTTCCAAATAGGCGCTCAGCTCTGGCGAAGCGAAGCCGTAGCAGGCAGCAAACAGCGTATCCGCAATCATCCACGTAGCCCGCTCGATCGTCTCGTCAGGGATGTCTTCCGGCCGCAAGTCGAGCAGTTCGCTCAACATGTCTGTAAATCGCTCCATGCTCAATGGTTGCGCCCCCCAACAGCCGCTCCCTTGTAAGCGGAACCGGGAACAAACGAACCGAAGCCCGGCTCGACAGTGACCTCTTCGCCGTCGTACACAGTCGTCCCGCGCACAATCGTCTGAATGACTTTGCCCTTCACTTCCTGGCCGTGGAACGGCGACATTTTCGAATGAGAGCGGAAGCGAGTCTCGTCAATTACCCATGTCTGGTCAGGATCAATCACGGCAAAATCGGCATCGTAGCCTACCGCGATTTTCCCTTTGCCCGGAATCTGGAACACTTCTGCCGGATGCTGCGCCATTACTTTGGCGAACTGGACAGGGGTCATCGTGCCTTTTGCTACCGTCGCAGCAAACATCAGCGGCGTCATGATCTCCACGCCTGGCAAACCGGATGCCGCTTTGAAAATGTTGTCATTGCCCGGATTTTTGTGCTCGGCTCCCCATGGCGCATGGTCGGAGGAAATCAGTTCGATATTCCCGTCCTGGAGGTGCTTCCACAACCCTGCCACTTCCTCTGGCTCGCGCAGCGGAGGATTGTTTTTCGCTTTCGGTCCGAACTGATCCAGTGCGTTCACGTCCAGCAGCAAGTACGGATAACAAGTTTCGCTCGTCACCTGGACGCCTTGCGCCTTGAAAGCATTGATCAAATCGATCGTACGCGGATGACTGACATGGACGATGTGCAGCTTCACGCCTGTCCAATAGGCAAATTCCATCAGCTTGAGCACGGCGCTTGTCTCGGTGACAGGCGGGCGCGTCTCATTATGCGCTTTTGGGTACACTTTGTTTGCCTGTTTATACTCCTCGATCATGTCGACGATGATTTCGTCATTTTCGGAGTGAAAAGCTGCGCGCAGTCCCGTTTCTTTGATCAGCTCCATCGCCTTGATAATTTCCGGGTCCGGGATGCGCGGAAAACGGTACGCATCGGTCTCAAACGTGGACATTTTGAAAGCGACGGCGCCAGCCTCCGCGAGCGGCACGATCTGATCCGTCCCGTTCGTTTTGGAAATGGTGCCCCACAGACATATGTCCACGACCGCTTCTTGCTCCAATTGTTTTACCTTTTTTTCAAAGATTTCTACATTCGAAATCGGATTTGGCAGGTCGTAGGGCATGTCCAGAAATGTCGTGATTCCCCCTGCTGCCGCAGACATGCTCGTCGGGATAAATCCTTCGTTCGGATTGCTGAAACAGTGAACGTGAACATCGATGGTTCCCGGGAACACGTAGGCGTTGGCAAAATCCAGCACCTTATCCGCCACAAGAACCGCATCCGGCGACTCGATAACGGCAATCTTCCCGTCCTTGACTCCAATCTGTCCCAAAGTCACCTGATCTTCTCGTACCATTTTCCCGCGAACAACCAAATCGTATTTTTCCATTGTATTCTCCCACCTATCTTTACAGATAGCGCTGAATCGACTCTGCCGCTGCCATCAGATGGGCAACCAGTTCCTTTTCGTCTTTTTCCAGCATCCGTCCACGAGGTCCGGCAATGCTCAAAGAAGCGACAACCTGCTGATCGGAATCATGGATGGGTACACCGTAAGAAACGACGCCTTCATCGATCTCCCCATCCGAGAAGGCATACCCCTTCTCTCTGATTTCAGCCAAATTTTGTTTCATGACGGCGAGATCGGTGATCGTCTGCTCGGTATGTTTGCGCACAAACCCTTTCCCGTACAGCTCTTCCACGATCTCCTCTGCAAGAAAGGCAAGCAGCGCCTTGGAAGATGCCCCGCCGTACAACGGAACAATCTGTCCTTGCTCCGACGAAACTTTGATGGGCTGATGAGACGCAATCGTTTCGAGACAGACCGCCTGCATGTTGGAGTACACCAGCAAAATCGACGTCTCTTCTGTCACCTTGGTCAATTGCCTCATCACAGGCTGCGCGATGGCTGTTATGTTCATGTCCAGGCGGACGATTTTCGCCAGCTTCAAAAAACGGTAGCCCAGGCTGTAGTACCCGTTGGCCGATTCCATGATATAGCCTTTTTCTTTGAGCAAACGCAGATGACGATAGACAGAACTTTGCGGCTGTCCCAACTTCTCGGCGATTTGCGGTACGTTCAACGCTCTTGTGTCAAAATCGAACAAATCCAAAATGTCCAAGGTTTTCTCTGCACTCATCTGATCTTGTATCCTTCTTTCGTAGTGTGATATCCCTCCTAACAGATTAGCATAGGACTGACTCTTGTTCCATTATCAACATTTGATAATTGATTATCATTTATTAAATTTTATGTTTTTACTATAGCGCACTTCGTTTGCTGAAGACAACTCATTTTTTCATTTGCCTGAAAATAAAGCTTTTCTCCCGGCCATAAATGCTTGATACGAGCGGGTTTTGTTTGGTACGCAGCAAAAAAGAAAAAGCTCCCCTGTTTGACAGAGGAGCTTTTCGCTCATTGGCTAGTTTCTACAATTCGCACAAACACATACACCTTCACCGTCTTGCCTTCATACTGGATCGTGATCGTTGCCCTTGTACCCCCAGAGGCATCTGCCAAGACGCGAATCCGTCCTGTCTCGTCTACCTCCACCTGCTCGGGCACGCTCGACTCGAACTGGATTCCTGCTGCATCCGTCACTTCTTCTGAACTTCCGTCGCCGTAAGTAGCGAGGACTTCAAGCTGCAGCTCCTCTCCAGGTACGAGCTTTAGCGATTTTGCCTTGACTTCGAGTTTGTCCAAAGCGGCATCTCCGACGACGTAAGCCGCAGCGGATTGCACCGGGAACACGGCCATGTCATCCTCTTGTGTCACCTTGATCGGCTTGCCCCTGGCTCCGGTTACCGTCTTCCACTTTTTGTTCCGGTACGTGTAAACTTGCCGCTTGTCGTCGCCGTCAGTTGCAGCGGGCAATCCGAGCGTGAAGCCTGCTTTGCCCAGGCTGGTCAGTTCTTTTCCGTTACTCCACGCTTGCAACAGGTAGGCTTCGCCCGGATTGGGAACGCCTTGCCACCCGTTTCCTTCTGCTTCCGTCAAGGAGAGGGCGAATTTTCTGGCCCGTTCCGCCGCAAAATACGCTCCCGGCACTTCCACCCATGCCCCGCCAGGTACGGTCAGGCTTGCACCGATCTCCTTTTTCTTCAACACTTCGACCAGTTGCTGATCCAGTGAAATCTGCTGCTCTTCCTGCCTTGCTTGTTTGCTCTGGAAGCGATCTTCTGTATCGGCATCATCCTCCTCGGGTGCCTCTACTGCCTCCTCTTCGATCTGGATGAACAACGCAGGCGTGAAGCCGATTTTTTCCCTCACATCCTTGATTGCCACAAGGAAATCGCCGAGCGTTTCCAGCAATTCCTCCACTTGCTCGTCTGACGCCTTGATCTCGGCTCCAGACTCGACCTCGATTGTGCCAGCCTGTTTCAGCAGCGTTTCAGCCAGGACGCGAACGCGTTTCGCCGCGTCTTTTGAGATATCTTCTGCATCGAGTGGGGCGAGCGCCGTTTTGGCAAAGTTCGTCAAGGCAGCAAGCCCGAGTCTGGCAAGCTCTTCGTCCTCCCCTTTTTCGCTGACAAGAGGATCAAACGCTTTTTGCAAAAATGATTCGGTCAAATCACGCAGTGTCGCTTCCCGGATGACGTCACGTTCGGCCTGCTCCATTACAGCAGCCAGCACCGTTGAAATCGTATCGGAAACTGTATCCCACTTGTCCGCTGGCTCCGGCTTTTTCGATTGGAGCAGCTTTTCCAAACTGCCGAGAACGAGGCCCACCTGTTTCACAATGCTTTCCTCGTCGGTTGCAGACAAAATCGCGTTTTCCGCTTGCTTGTTCAACTCCCTCTGCTTTTCCGGCGTCGGTGTCGTGTCTGGCGGGGTGACTGGCGGAATCGACGGGCTTGTCGGTTTGGCAGGCACTTGTACCGCAAGCGTTTGGGTCAGGGCAGTCGATTGATCTGACAGCCTGGTCACTTGCAAAATCAGCTCTACACTCGTCGCGCGATTCGGCGGCGTGATCGTGCCATCCAGCGCTATGACATCGGTGTCGCTCGACGACTTGATCGCCACCGCAAATTTTGCCGGCACTTGCGGCAGAGCGAGCCTGGTCGCTCCGGCTGCTGGCTGGGCGATGCGCGTGATACTGTCTGCTACTTCCTGCGCTGTCGTTTCGTACTCGCCTTGATTTTGCAAATCGAGCTGCACAAGCACCGGATCATGGTCGCTTACCCGGCCTTGACGCTCTGTGAACCCGGCATTGATATGCACGATATCGACCTTCGCGTTCGATTCCAGATGCGGGCTGACCAAAATTTGATCGAGCACTTGCGAGTTGCCTTGGTACACATACGTGTATTGTCTGCCCGGCGGCAGCGTCTCGACCATGTTGGTCAAAGCTCCATCCGCCAAAGCTCTCACTGGGTTGGAGAAGGGGAAGTCATTCAGGTCACCCAAAACAACTACGTTTGCCTTGGCGTCTGCTGCGTGAATCTGTTTGACAAAGCGGTTCACAACGCCGGCGATTTTCATCCGCTGTGCTTCACTCACCAGCTTCGGCGGCTGATCTTTGCCAAACAGCGCCCCATCTCCGCCCTTGGAATTAAAATGGTTGGCGATGACAAACACGGATTGGTCCTGGAATACAAACTCGGCTGCCAGCGGCTTGCGGCTGGACGCGAACGCCTCGTTGTTCGGATCGACCCGGCCCGGATTGAGTGTGAGGTGCGGCGCTCCGTTGCGCGACTCGACCTGCACCGCTTCTGTTGCTGTTCCCGCTGCGCCGTCTGCCAGTTGCACGCGATCCGGGTTGTAGAAAAATCCGACGCGAATGTTGCCGCCTGGCTGGCCGCCGTCCTGGTTGTTTTGCGGAGCGATATCGACGTAGCGGTAAGCAGGCCCGTTCTTTTGCCCGATGGCCTGAATCAACGCTTGCGCCGATTTGGAAGCATCCGTCTCACCGTTGTCTGTCGGCCCGTTGTTGTCCTGCATCTCTACGACACCGATAATATCCGGCGCTTTCATGTTCTCCACGATCGTTTCCGCGATGCGCCCGATTTTGTCTGAATCCGTTTTCGCTGAAAAGTTCTCGATGTTGTAGGAAGCGATCACGAGCTTATCCGGTTTTGGAGACAGTTTGGTCACAGTCGGCTCGCTTTCGCCTGCCTGTACGGAAAACGTTTTGGTGTGATACAGCTTGTAGTTCGCAAAGCTGTAATCGACAATTCCTACCAACGGTTCGGAAAAAGTGTCGCCAACCTTCGGATGATCCAAGATCGGCTCGAATTTGTCCGCTACCGTAATGCGCTCAGGGTGAAAATCGTCTGCTTGCAGCAAAACTCCGCCTGCTGGCGTGCGCGGCTGTTCGGGGTGCGCCTGGTCGTCAATGATGACGAACTCAACGCTTGCCGGGTTGGAGAAAACTTTTGTCTCCCCGACCACGACTGGATTGTCGATCTGAACCAGCATCCCTTCGAGGCTTTCCCAAAAATCAATGCCGTCCTCCTCCGGATCGAACTTGCCCAGACTGTCGTTGTCGATGACCCTTTTTGGATAGCGGTAATTTCCTTTTCCGAGCACAATCGGGTCTGGCAAGGACTGATCCGGTTTCGTCACGGTGACTTTCGCAGCATCAATCTGCGTCTGCGTGAGGTCAGTGGCCGCCCTGCTCTGTTGCACATACTCCTTCACAGTCCCGTCGACGCTCACTTCATCGCCCGGTTTGACGGCTGCTTTCGGCTCATACACATAAATTCCTTCTGATGTACGCGGATCATCGTCGGGAGCTGTGTCTTGCATGTAGAAGCCCTGGACTGTTCCGCCGCTTTTCACGACCGCCGTGACAATTCCCGCAACGGCTTTTACCGTGCCGTCCGCCATCGGCGATTGGTGCGAAGCTCCTTGGATATCATGAATGCGAATGTTGTCTTTTTGGATCGTGTAACGGAACGTGGCGACTTTGCTATCCGTAAAGCCTTCTTTGACTGCAAACGCTTGAATCGTCGTGTCCGCATCAATCTGGAGCGGGGCTGTATAGACGGCACTGGCGCGAGTCGGCGGCGAACCGTCTGTCGTGTAGTAAATTTTCGCATCGGCCATAGACGTAGACAAAGTTACTTTGGTGCCTGCGGCGATCAGCGGCCCTTGCGGATACGCTGTCACAGTCGGCACTGTGGTCGCATCCTCTACCAGATCAGCCGCCGTGCGCGGCACAAGTTTGTACTCGTTATAATCGTAATTGACGACCCCGGTGATGCTGGCGTAGGTCACGTCCTTTTCCAAAGGAAGCGCTGGCGATGGACGCGACAGAAAGCTTCCCTGCGCGTCTTGCAGCGTGTAGTTTCCGCTTTGTACGGACTTTACCGTAACTTGGTGAACTGTGACCAGCTTGCCTTCGATTGCTTCTCCCGTGCTTGCCGCAAAATCGGCCGAGGTAACCAACTGCGGTGCTGGCACGCCTGCCTGCTTTTCTACGACCGTGACCTGATCGGCTGCCGCTTCCAACTGGGCAAGCCCGTAGTAGTCGTTCAGTTTTCCGGTCGCCTGAATTTTGTCTCCGACCTCGATCTTGCCCGCAAGTCCTGGCGCGCGCAGGACAATCCCGGCTGTGTCATCCTGCATGTAGACGTTGAACTGCCCGCCTGCCTCGAACATGGCTGTGACGGTTCCTTCAATCATGGCTGTTGTCCCTTTGGCCAAAACTCTCGCTTCGGCAATCGCGCTCGGCGCAAGCACAGCCTTCGCCACGGCTACAGGCTCGCTTTCGAACATCTGGCCGCGCTCGTCCGCAAGCTGCTGCGTCACGTACACTTTTTCCAGCTGATCGGGAACTTGAACCGAATAGGAAAAGGCCCCATTGTCCGCTGCGCTTCCTGTCGGACTGCCGCCGAGCAACAAGCTGTTTCCGCCGGGAGCGTCATACGCGCGAAGAATCGCCTTGCCCGCTGCCGCTCCTGCCTGGCCCTTCAGCTCGGCTGTCTGCCCCCCTTGCTGCAAACTGACTTTGTCTACTGCGATGGCAGGGCTTGTAGCTGCTGGAACCAGTTCCGCGCCCTGACTTTCCTGTTTGCTGCCTTCTTTTGCCGTGAGATAGACAGCCGTTGCCCCCGGATTGTGATTGGCAAAAGTCAAATCGATTTGCCCGGCTTGGTCTGCTGCTTGTTCAGCCAGAGCTGTTTCGCTTCCCGTGGGCTGGGCTGCGTATACTTTGATCGTGACATTCGGGCGGACATAGCCGCGAATGGTGGCTGCCGCCGGATTCGTGTTGTCAAACAGCAGCCCTCTGCCGCTCGGCTTCTCGGTGACATCTGTCGCAGGCGGAGTTTCTGCCGGACTCGCCGTATTTTTCGGCGTCAGCTCACCCGCGATGAAGTCGGCGCTGTTATCGTTCGTATCCCAGCCGTTTCCGCCGTTTGGCGCGATGCCGTCGGCGTTGCTTTTGCGGGAGACACTGGTGGAGGCCGTCGTAGCCGGAGCAGGTGCTGCGCCTTCATACGCATTGGCTGCTCCGAAGCCGACCAGATCGACGATATCAGGGGATGACACATCGGTTCCGGTCAAAACGGTTCCGCTCCTGACCAGCGCAACCTTTCCTTCCGTGCCGGACAAGTTCAGCGTCCCTGTATCATCCGGTGCGGGAAGCTCTGCTATGCCACCTGTGCCTGCCGCCTGTTTGACCAAATAAAAGCCGTACGGGGCAATCGTGCCAGTCAAACTGGACTTTTGCCAGGCGCCTGTTCCTTTGGCAGAACCGTATTGCACCGACCAGCCGTTAAGAGATACTGGTGTGCTAGTCGGGTTGTACAGCTCGATAAAGTCATTTTTGTAATGGGACCCGCTGTTTCCCCCGCCCCCGTACACCTCGCTGATCACGATATGATCGGCATGCTGCGCCTTTGCCTGCGGCAGCCATCCCGTCGGCAAAACCGCGCCCGCAACCACAGCTGCGATTAGCGCCAGCTTGGGCAAACGGCGAAAACCTTGGTTTTTGTGTGACATTCTTTCTTCATTCCTCCTCTCCAAAATACGAAACGAAAGCTATGAACATCGTAAACAATCAATCTGAACTGTATGTAAATTTGATGTAAACAATGTATAATCCTTCCATTATGCACACAACAAAAACCGCCAAAAAGCACGATGCTTTGGCGGTTTTTCTGTCTTTTCACTTAATCCTCCGGAACTTTCATACTGCGGGCGATATAGAGAACCGGCGTGGAAGCGGCCGATACGACAAACTTGATCAGGTAGGTAGTCAGCAAAATTTGCCACCATACTTCCATCGGGTATACACCGAGAAAAGCAATCGTGCAAAAAGTAACGGAATCGAGCAATTGGCTAAACAAGGTGCTCCCGTTGTTGCGAATCCACAACTGATTGCGGCCCGGGCATTTCTTTTTCAGCCAGGAGTAAATTTTCACGTCGACAAACTGGCTGAGCAAATACGCGCACAGGCTGCCCAGCGCAAGCCGCGGCATCAAGCCGAACAGCGTCTCCAGCGATTGCTGCGAAATGTCTGTTTCTTGCGGCTCAAATACAAGCACGAGCTGCATAATGATCGTCGTCGCGATCAAGGTGAAAAATCCGAACCAGACTGCCTTTTTCGCTGCCTTCTCCCCATACTTTTCGTTCAGCAGGTCTGACACGAGATAAATCGACGCGTAAATCGTGTTGCCCAATGTCATGACCAGTCCAAACATTTCGATGGTTTTCACCACCTGTATGTTGGCGAGCACCGTAGCCATCCCGATCCAGGCATACAGCCCCATGCGGCCGAACAGGCGGTAGCAGAGCAGAAACAGCCCGAAATTCACCAGAGCGAAAAAGACTCCAAGTGTAAGATTAAACATATATAATGCCTCCTAGTTTTGATAACGCGGGAGTTTTGCGAACCGCGGCCCTTTTTGGGCATTCCAACATTGTACTTGGATTTGCTTGTTTTCGCAATGATATCTTGGCGAGGTTCCCACTCCCTCCCCCTCCCCCTCCGGCTTGCCGCGCCGCATGTCGCCCGCTGTCGTTTTCCACGTGCTATTTTTCATGACAACGATCCTTCAAGCATGTCCTGTTACTCCTTTGTCAGCACGATGTCATCCGGTTGTAACCATTTCGCTATCTGCTTCGTACATAATGAACGCATAGCAAGACACGAGCTCACTCACCACACACACCACGAACAAACATCTGGACAGGAGAGGATTTTCATCATGAACAACTGGAACAAAATCGTAACCGGAACGGTGCTCACTTCGGTGCTTTTCACCGGACAAGCCCTGACTGCCGATGCCGCAAGCACAAGCTCTGCACCGAAAAACTTGCAGGTGCTCTCGCAAAAAACGGCAGACGTTACCGGCGACAACAAAGCCGACACGATCGCCTTGTATGGCAAAAAGGAGAAAAACAGCCCGTACGTGAGCGATCTCACTGTCAAAGTGACAGACGGCCAAACGAAAAAGTCCGTGACGATTGACCTCAAAGACAGCGGCTATGAGCCAAAGCTGTCCGTGCAAGATTTCACTTACGACAAAAAAGGCGAAATCATGGTTTCGGCTGATACAGGCGGCAGCGGCGGCTATACCACCAACTATATTTACACGCTGAAAAACGGCAAAGCCGAGAAGCTCAGCTTGCCTGGACTGGATAAAAACAAGGCAGGTGTGCTCGGCGGCGGATTCGTCCAGCTGAAACCGATCGACAACAATAAAAACGGCCTGTACGTTCTGGAAGGCACAGAGCGCCTGACCGGAGATTACAATGCGGACGTTCGCGGCTACCTCCAGTCGAAATGGAAATGGAGCCAAAACAAATGGGAATTGATGAGCGCCCACTTCGAGCCGACCAAAACGGAAAAGCAAGTGTACCAAGGTTCTTTTAAAAGCCATGACTCCGCGTATGCTTTTCTCGCGCCAAAGTCTTGGAACGGCAACATCCTGATTGACGAGCGGACAGGCCCGAACGCAGACCCTTACTTGCCGGAAGCCAAAAGCGTGACTTCCTTCCAGTTCAACGCAAGCAAAACGGAAGATCAGGCGGCTGTCGTCGTCATCTACGCTTTTGACAAAAACGACTGGAAAAAGCTGAACAACCCTGACGAGCCGCCAGTCGGCTACGAAATCGCGCAAGATCCCGCTACCAACACGGTCTATGCAGCTGCTTTGCCTCAGGACAGCGTATTCGACCCGGCAACAGACCAAGGCAAAAAGTTTCTCTCGCTGGTCATGACGCTGGATGAAGTGAAAAAAGCGTTCGTGCTGGTGAAGCGCTAAGCTTTCAAGCATCTGAGCCAGCCGAGCCTCTAGACTTCGTGAGCCATGAAAAAGAAAAGGACACCTTTTGCCCGATCAGGTGCAGCAGGTGTCTTTTTTCTGTGAACAACGTCTCGGCGTTTTTTTATGCAATGGGGTGTGACGGCTTGCGCTCAAACGACACGGTCATGACTGTTTGGTTTGACACAGAAAAAACGTTCCGTCCCGGGGTACAGCTCTCCCAGGCTCTCCACGGCAAAGCCACACGCCTGATAAAACGCGACTGCGTCCTGGTCTGTCTCCGCTTGCAGGGCAGCAAACGAATGCTGCTGCAATACCTCGTCAATCAGTTTGCGGCCAATTCCTTTTCCTCTTTTTGCTTCTTCGACAGCGATATGTAAAATGACGGCGGTATTTTCCGTGCGATTGATTTTGAGTCCAATGATCGCCACGAGCTTTTCGCCTTCCGCGAAAGCGTACAAAATCCGGTTCGGGTCGGACTTGTACAGCCGCATGAGCACGTTCAGTTTTTCCTCGGTCGGGTTGAAAATGCTCGCTGCGATGACGGACGCGACATCATCCGTCAGTTCATGGATTTGTTTTAGCTGGAGCATTTGTTTCCTCCCCTTTTTCACTTTTTGAATGCCGCCGACATAAAAATCATTGGCTGTCAGGTTTTCCTTGAAACAGGCATTGCATCGCTCTACACCTGCTCGTTCATTATACAGATTCCTCCAATTTTCTTGTGTCCCGATGTGACAATGAAAATTTGTGGAGATCATCGGTGCCGTTCACTTTTACTACCATTCCGTATTTGGATGAGGAGCACCAGTTCGAACCGTGTGGAAACTTTACTTTTCCCATCACATGAGGGCAGTGAAATTTGAGATCGTTTCTGTCGTCGCCTGCGTACGCCATTTCAAATCTAAATGTTGCAATGGATGGAACCGGATGATCGATGGGAAACCCACATTGATAACGCAAACGTAAATCACTGATAAATCTCAGGTGAAGGGCAATAAATTAAAAAGTGCCTTCGCGCGGCGCCATCAACAAAGCCCGTAAAATCGCTTCGCGGCTGTGCCCCGTTGCACCTTGGGGGGAATGCTTCTTAATTCTTTTACGTATTGGCACAAGTGACTTCACCTTTCTCGAAGTTTTCGTGCTTGGTCGCTTGAAAACCTCCAAGAAGGTGAAGTCTTTTTTATGCTTTTCTAGCCCTTGATACCAAAGGTCTCAAGAACCTGTCAAAGACTCATCTATGAAAAACGCTTTAGAAAACTATGCACCCTATTTATTTTAAAGATAGCTATTAAGAGACGTATGAAAGCCAAAGTAAAAGTTTCAAAATATTAATAATTGGAAATGAACTCCTAAACAATATTTTACAACAAAAATAATTAATGGTAATATTTCACTTATTATAAAGGAGGTAATAAGTATGAAAAAAATAAGTAGTTTAGTTATAGCTTTTGCTCTTGTATCTTCCTTAGTGGTTACACCTAGTGGTATGGCAGCAGAAAAAAATTTCAATATAAGGACAGTAGGTCACCTTGAGTCAATCACTTCAGAAACGGAGTACAATGAAGCAACAGGGGAAGAAATAACAACTGAAAAACACGGTGTAGATGTAAAAGGAATGTTTAACGTGAATGAAAAATTGTTTTCAGCCAAGATTAAGAATTTAGAACAAGGGATTTCCTACAATTTAATAGGAGAATTAGATAAAGTATTGTCTGAAGATCAAGCTTACTATTTTATTGGAAAAGATTCTAATAATGACTTGATTCAATTTGAAGCAATAGTAGAAAAAGTATCAGACAATGACTATAAATCAACCATTAACATCTATGAATACTTGGAAAACAATGAAGAACCAATAAATGCAAATACTTTTATATTTGATGGAAATTCTTCTGAGATAAAAAAATATAGAATTGAAACAGAAAGAAAACCTATTGTACTTAGCTTATCTAATAATGCTCTAAAATCTTTTAGTGAAGAAGACTCCTATTATAGCGATTTACAAGGTGGGTCTGGAGAAGGCTATAGATACTTAATTCAAGGGCCTGAGACAACACATATAGACGCTGGTAATAATTACGCATTTAGATGGGGTACAAAAATTAAGGACATTGAAACAAAATTAAAAAAAGAAGGGATTGATTACACTGGATACCATGATATTGTTGATTTCAGAACAAGAGTATACACTAATGCGCCTCTTGTATTTAACACTGTAGAGCCAATTAGCAATTCAACAACAGAGTTCCAAATCCCAATGTACTTAGGACAATACGTGGGTACACAATTTATTACTGTGAGAGCTCACGATGTTACAATAACAGGATCAGGTACAGATAACTTACTCTACAAATTAACATGGAATTCAGCCTATTCCCCTTCTGGTTACCTAGATGAAAGAAAATTTGATGTTAATCCTAAATCCGCTCCAGGTTTTGTTGTAAAATATTTTATGGATACGCCCTCTTCAATAAGCACTGGAAGCAAAAAAGTTAATTTTAATGGTTATTTTAAATACAGATCAAAATACAACTCCTATTCTCTACTACTCAATTATTATACAGAAATAACGCATAGTGATTACTACACGATTAAAATAATTAAATAATCTTATTTGCACAAAAATAGCGGTTAGGCTATATAACCTAACCGCTATTTTTGCTTTTAGCTTCTTTTATTTAAGTTATGTAACTTTTTTAATAGGAAAATGGATACATATCACTAAAAAGAATTGTATCGCTCAGAATGTAGTTATCCACTTCTGTCACAAAGGAAGAATAAACTGAGGTGAGTGGAGCAGAGTTATTTCCTTTCTTCCAGTATGTCAATCGAATTTCCACATCATGACTAACTGAAAATACAGACTCTTCATATCCTCCTTTCATCCCTTCAAAACTGACTCCTTCGGCTTGCTTGAAACTCTCTGGAGCTAATTCTAAGTACCTATTGTCTGCATGAATAATTATTTTGGTCTCTCCTGTTTGAGGTACTCCTGATATTTTTAAATTTATGCTTATTTTATCCCTTTCATTAATCGTAGTTCCATCTTCCTCATACTCAACTTTTATCTTTTTTAATGCTTCAGTAGCAGAATTATAGTTATACAAATCTCTAGCAAGCAATCCTAAGACAACAGCAATAATAATCAGAAAAACTAAAATAATTTTTCTCATTAGAATCTACCCGCTTTCTATTTTTGTATAAAATTTACATTTTAAAATTATATCACAAATAAGTAATATCGTATAGAAACCTCTTCTTAACACAGGCATGCTCTCTTTTTTATGTAATTTCATCTTTATCAAAAGGCAATTTTTCATCACGCCCAAACGAGACAAAAAAATACCCCGACTATTTACGTCAGGGTATCGTTGTCTCACGCCAAAATCGGCAGCATCAGGTTGAGCAAAAACAGTCCGGCGATCACGTAGAGCAGAGCAGGCACTTCCTGGCGTTTGCCCAGCGCGAGCTTCATCAGCGGGTACGCCACGAAGCCAAAAGCGATTCCGTCGACAATGCTGTAGGACAGCGGAATGATCGCGATGATCAGGAAGGCCGGGAAGCCCTCGGAAAAGTCTTTCAGGTTGATGTTTTGCACATTTTGCAGCATCAACGCCCCGATGATGATCAACACAGGAGCAACGGCGCCATCCGGGATCATTTTCACGACCGGAATCAGGCCGAGCGAGAACAGCAGAAGCGTTCCGGTCACGAGCGTGGTCAAGCCTGTGCGCCCACCTGCGGCGATACCTGCGGCTGTCTCAACCGTAGCGACCGTCGGGCTGGTTCCCATAATCCCCGAGATGGCTGCCGACAAGGCGTTTGCTTGCAAGGAGCGGCGAAACTTTTGCGGCTGGCCGAACATCGCTGTATGCCCGTGCAGCAATCCGATATTTTCAAACACGATCACCATTGCCAGCGAAAAAGTGGCGATCCAGAATGGCAAAGTCCAGATGGCGGAAAACGACATGCCAGCAAAAACTTGCCCGTACTGCGCAAACGAGAAGCTGCCGCCTTCACCCGGCGAAACAACCCCGAGCAAGAAACCCAATCCGGTTCCCGCCGCAATCCCGATCAAAAAATTGCCCGGGACATTGCGCACGAACAAGATCAGCGTAAGCAACAACGTGACCAGCGTCACTACCACGTGCGGGCTGGACAAATCGCCGAGCGCCACGAATGTGGACGGGTTGGTGACGATCAGGCCGCCTTTTTGCAGCCCGATAAAGGTCAAAAACAGACCGATGCCCACGGTGATCGCTTCTTTCAGCGACGTAGGAATCGCATTGGACAAAATCGTCGCCACCCGGGTAAAGGCGATGACGGTAAAAATCAACCCGGAAACGAATACGGCTGCCAGCGCCTCTTGCCAGGACAGCCCCATCGACTGGCAAAGCGTATAAGTGAACAGCGCGTTAATCCCCATCCCAGGGACGAGAATGATCGGCGCATTCGCCCAGAAGGCCATCAAGAGCGAGCCGATAAAAGCGGTCAGTACCGTTGCGAGAATGCCCGCTTCCATCGGTATTCCGGCATCCTGCAAAATCGAAGCGTTTACGGCAACAATGTAGACAATGGTGACAAAGCCGATAAATCCGGCGATAAGTTCCCTTTGAAACGTCGTGTCGCAAGCGCGCAAGTGAAAAAGTTTTTCCAGCCACGTACGCACGTATATTTCCCTTCTTTCTTCGTTGTCTTCTCCAACTTTCACGTAAAAAATATGCTATCATAGCGACAACAATATGAAAAATATCAAGAAAATCTGCTTTTCATATCGAAATCATATAGATGACAACAGAAAGAAGGAAGCTACGTGGATATACGGCAGTTACGCTACTTTATCGCGATCGCGGAAGAAGGGCAGATTACGGGGGCGGCAAAGCGGCTGAACATGGCCCAACCGCCGCTGAGCCAGCAGCTCAAGCAAATGGAGGACGAGCTGGGAGTCGTACTGGTGGAGCGCTCCGGAAAACGGATGGAGTTGACGGAAGCCGGACTCACTCTGTACAGACAGGCGCTGAATATCGTGCACCAAATGGAAGAAGCTTTGTCCGAAGTAAAAGAAACGGGGGAAGGGATTCGCGGGACGCTGTCCATCGGGGTGAGCGCTCTGTCCGCCTATCGCCTGCCGGGGCAAATTCGCCTGTTCCAGCAAAAATACCCGCTCATTACGTATAAAGTCTGGAAAGGCGACACCCAGTTGCTCAATCAATGGCTGGAGCGGCGCACGATTGAGGTCGCCATCGTCCGGCTGCCCCACTCGCTCAACAACTGCACCATGATTCCGCTGGAAGAGGAAGCTTTCGTCCTGATCGTCCCGGCAGACTCGCCCTATGCAGATCGCAGCGAGATTCACATGCGTGAAATCGCCCAGTTGCCGCTGATCATGCCAAGCCTTCCCGGGCTGGGCATCTACGATCTGATCGTGAAAGAATTTTCCCGGCTGGGCGTGGAGCCGCACGTCATCTGCGAGTGTCCGGATATTTCGCTGATCGTCAGCATGGTCGCCGCTTCCGTCGGTTCGTCGATCGTCCCGATCTCCGCCTGGGAAACGCATCAGAGCGAACAAATCCGCGGAATCAAGCTCGCGGGAACTTCTATTTACTCGTCCGCGGCTGTCGTCTGGCAATCCGGGCGGCATTTGTCCAAAGCCGCCAAGCGGTTCATTGAGACGTTTTCGTAGAGGCTGCCGTATGTCTAATGCCATCTCATTGGAATAATCTCGGAAATCTCGCGGGACGATAAACTATCGCCATATTGCCTGTCCCGGGAGGAACCGTATGACCTTTTTCATTTCTATCGTGATCGTGGTGCTGATCGTCTTGTTCGGTGCTATCTCGCCGGAGCTTTTTGCCAGCGCAGCCGCGCAGGTGCTGAAGATGACCACGACGAACTTTGGCTGGTTTTACTTGATCGTCACATTCGGTTTTCTGATCTTTTGCCTGTTTCTCGCGTTTAGCCGCTATGGACAAATTCCGCTCGGCGGCGATGACGACGAGCCGGAATATTCCTTGCCGACCTGGTTTGCCATGCTGTTTAGTGCCGGAATGGGCATCGGGCTTGTTTTTTGGGGAGTGGCAGAGCCGATCTCGCACTACTTTGCTCCCCCGGCGGGCGTGACCGGACAAACGACCGAAGCCGCCCAGACGGCCTTGCGTTACGCCTTTTTCCACTGGGGCTTGCATCCGTGGGGAATATACGCCGTCATTGCGCTTGCCCTCGCCTACTTTCAGTTCCGCAAAGGGGCAAAAGGCTTGATCTCCTCGACTTTTCTCCCTCTGCTTGGCGACAAAGTAAACGGCCCGATCGGCAAAGGCATTGATGTGCTCGCTGTCATTGCGACTGCTTTTGGCGTTGCCACTTCCCTCGGGCTGGGCACGCTGCAAATTAACGGAGGCTTTACCCACTTGTTCGGCGTGCCTTCCAATTTGTTCGTGCAAATCGCCATTATCGTAGTCATTACCGTGCTGTTTCTCGTGTCCGCAACGACCGGACTGGACAAAGGGATCAAGTACCTCAGCAACACCAACCTGATTTTGGCATTGGCCTTGCTTTTCCTCACGCTTGTCCTGGGGCCGACCTCGTTTCTGTTCGATACTTTCACAAGCACCCTTGGCAGCTACTTGAACAACCTTGTCTCCATGAGCCTCAGACTCACCCCGTTCACGCAAGGAACATGGGTGGCGAACTGGACGCTGTTTTACTGGGCCTGGTGGATTGCCTGGGCACCGTTTGTCGGCATGTTCATCGCCCGCGTCTCCAAAGGGCGCACAATCAAAGAGTTCGTCATCTGCGTCATGCTCGTGCCGAGCCTGCTCAGCTTCATCTGGTTTTCCGTGTTTGGGGGAACCGCGCTGCATCTGGAGATTTTTGATCAGGCCCAGATCGGGCAAGCTGTGCAGAACGATATTTCCACTGCCCTGTTTCTCGCTCTGGAGCAGCTTCCCATGGGCTACATCTTGGCCGTAGTCGCAACGCTTTTGGTCATCACCTTTTTTATCACTTCGGCGGACTCGGCTATTTTTGTCCTGGGCATGCTGTCGTCGGACGGCAAGCTGAATCCGTCCAATCGCGTCAAAATTACGTGGGGCATCCTGCAATCGGCCATTGCCGTCGTGCTGTTGCTCAGCGGCGGATTGGAAGGGCTGCAAACCGCCTCGATCGTCGCTGCCCTGCCTTTTGCCGTCATCATGGTTTTGATGTGCTACTCCTTGCTAAAAGCGCTCAAAGAAGAAGACCAGCTTGTCAAAAAGCAGCGCAAGGAACAGCAAAGAAAGTTGGAGCGCTTGCTGGAAAAATCGTGAATGGCTCATGAGGAGTCAGCCAGCACAAAAAGCCCGCGTACAGAGCAATCGCTGCGTACACGGGCTTTTCATGGCATCGCAGGCAAAAGTTTTCTCCACCCGCTTTGTTCTTCTGTTTCGCTTTAGTCCCGCTCCGACTGGACTTCTATCCCGTTTCTGCGGAACAAGGCGGCGGTCAAGCCGATGCCCGACACCTTTTTCCCCGAAAATTGGCCGTCGTACACAAACGAACTGCCACAGGACGGACTGTTTTCCTTCAAAATGGCAGAAGTTGCCCCGACAGTTGTCGCCAGCCTGAGCGCCTGCTGTGCTCCCGCCAAAAATTCGGCCGTCACGTCGCGGCCTGTGTTGTCGATAATTTTTGCCCGGCCATCCAGCACATCGTATCCGTCGCCCCCGACAATCTCCGCTGGCGGACGGGGAGTTGGCAGACCACCCAACTGCTCAGGACAGACAGGGATTGCTTTGCCCTCCCTCAGCAGTTGTTCCAGCTCGCTGTCCAGGCACGATTTCTGGTCATAACGGCATTCACACCCGATCAAGCACGCACTGATCACTTTCACAAGCAATCCCTCCCGTTGCGATTCGCTTTTCGTTACAGTTTGCGCAGCTTGACGCTTTGCACCATGTGATCTTGCCCTTTGTTCAAAATGAGCTGCGCCCTGACTCGCGTCGGCAAAATGTTTTGCACCAAATTGGCCCCGTTGATTTCCGTCCAGATGCCTGTCGCCACTTCTGTCGCTTCTTCGTCGGACAAGCTCGCATACCGTCTGAAATACGAGTTCGGATCGGAAAACGCCGTTTGCCGCAGCAGCTTGAAGCGCTCGACGTACCATTCCAAAATGTCTTTTTCTTCTGCATGCACGTAAATCGAATAATCGAAGAAATCGGAGACGATGACTTCGGATATGCGCGGCTCGTCGCCTTTTGGCGGTTGCAGAACATTCAATCCTTCCACAATCAGAATATCCGGCTGGCGGACGGTTTGCCATTCCCCCGGAACGATGTCGTAGACCAGATGGGAGTAAACAGGAGCCTTGACTTCAGGCAACCCGGATTTCACATCGGCCAAAAAATTGATAAAACGGCGCAGGTCGTAGCTCTCCGGGAAGCCTTTGCGCTTCATGATGCCCCGCTCTTCCAGGACGCGGTTCGGGTAGAGGAAGCCGTCTGTCGTGACCAGATCGACCTTGGGATGGTTCGGCCAACGCGACAAGAGCGTCTGCAAAATCCGGGCCGTCGTGCTTTTGCCTACAGCCACACTTCCGGCAATCCCGATAATAAACGGAACCTTGCCGTCCTGATTGCCCAAAAACGTATGCGTAGCCTGATACAGCTCCTGCATGCCGCCGACATACAAGTTCAACAGTCGGGACAACGGCAAATAAATGTCGGCGACCTCGGTCATAGATATATTTTCATTCAGTCCCTGCAAACAGGAGAGCTCTTCATCTGATATGGTTAGCGGTGTGGAAGCACGCAGTGCTCTCCACTGCTCGCGGTTGAAAGTAACGTAGGGTGATGCCATGGGAATGTACATCCTTTCCATCATGAAAGTGCTTTCTTTGTTTCATCACAAAGTAAGTTTACACTAGCATGCCGCTCTTGGGAACAAGAGGGATGTCCCGAAGCAAATCACGGACACTTTCCCCCTGCGAAAATGAGTACATTCCCACAGCAATATCACCTTTCTTGTTTCGCGA
This sequence comes from Brevibacillus sp. HD3.3A, assembly GCF_013284375.2. Taxonomy (NCBI): domain Bacteria; kingdom Bacillati; phylum Bacillota; class Bacilli; order Caryophanales; family Paenibacillaceae; genus Brevibacillus; species Brevibacillus sp. HD3.3A. The sequence continues at coordinate 1,277,791 of NZ_CP085874.1, read as the reverse complement.
AGTCTTTGGCTGGCAAGCTCTGTTTTTCCTCCAATTCCCAGGTTTTCGTTTGCTCCACCCAGCGGTAGCGAACAGACTGATCCCTTCCCTTTCCGTCATTGTAAATCACGATTGCGGTAGGATTATGCCTTGCTAAAAATACGGAAGGAAGGCTCCCTTTGTACGGCCTGTTCTCGAAAACTGGTTGCATGGAGAGGCGAGCGATTTGTTTTAACGCCTCTTCCCTCCATCCCAAATCAGCGTAGATACGACCCTGCTTGTCATTGCTGAGGTAAATAAAGGCAGACGGCTCAAGAGAAAAAGACTGGAGCATCGCTGCTTTTTTTTGCGCAAGTTCATAGGCATACTTCACATCTGCCTGAAATTCCAGGTTGTTCGTCAAAAAAAGAATGTTTTGAAAAGCATACACATAAGTTGGCCCACTGGCTCGCAGCGGCAGCCGTTCTGCTTTCAAACGGGCATTCTCAAACGTATACGTAATATCGTGCGAGCGCGTGAAGTCTTCTTTGATCTTGATTTGGTCTGCCTGATAGCCTTCCGGGAACAAAACGACATGAAGCTTCCTGCGCTTGTCTTCTAACAGCAGCGCTTCTTTGGCATCGAGGAAGACACCGTCCAGTGGTGAACGTGACATTTTCTCGATGTTCACCCCTCCATATACCCACATCAGCTCTTTCATGCTTTCCAGCTGCCTTTGAACGAAATAATCGCTCACTGGAACGCTCTCTTTTTCCTGCGACCAATTTTTGCTGCTCTCCTGGCCAAACTCGCTCGTAACGCCTGCACTTGTCACGGCAATGAGAACCGAGCACGCCAAAATGGCTGCGATCCGGCCTGACCCGCTTTTTTTCCTTCCCTTTACCTGGGCGAAAATGTTTTGTTCGATTTGCTTCAAGTGTTCTGCATCCGCCTTGAATGCCTTCTGCTCGCGCTTTGCCAACAGGCGCAGTCCTTTCTCTATGTCCAATCCTCTCCCTCCTTTAGCAAAAGTGCCTTTAGCTTTTCGCGGGCACGATGCAATCGCGTATACACCGCACCAGTCGAGATGCCAAGCACCTCTGCGATCTCTTCCGCGCTAAGCTCTTCAAAATAGCAGAGAATCAGCATTTGCCGATGCCGATAGGGCAGTTTGGATACAGTTGTAACCAATTGACGCCATTCTTCTTTTTGCATGACTTCCTCTTCCAATTCGGTAAACCCCGGAACAAGCGGATCTGCCTGGTAAAACAAATTTCGGAATGACCATGATCGTCGATATCTTTTGCATTCATTGACAGCAATCCGATACAGCCAGGTTTCGACTTTACTATCGCCCCGAAAGTTCGGCAGATGCTGATACGCACGCAAAAACACTTCCTGCGTGATATCTTCCGCAACCAGCCGATCTTGGACCAGCCAACAACACAGGCGATACACGCGATAAAGATGGTCATCAACCAATTGTTCCAACGAGACTTCCGCCGTAGCATGGAGAACCGAGATGGACGATAGCAGCTCTTTATTCCTCAGCTTTCTCGCCTCCTTCTCCTGTTAGATACAACATCTGCTTGTTTCTTACAGCTATTTTGTAAATATTTTCATATAAAAACAAGCTGACACCAAAGGCATCAGCTTGCTTCTGCTTTCGTTTATTTTCCCAAGTACGCCTGCAGCATCCAGACATGCTTTTGCAAGCTTTCACTCATTCCCAAAAACATGTCGCCTGTCGCTTCGTCGTTTGCCGCTTCCGCCGCCGTGATGCCCTCTTCAAGCTCCCCGATCAATGTCGTGAAATCGCTCACGACTGCTTGCACCATCTGATCGGCCGACTCGCCGCCAGCCGCTTCCTTGATGGAAGCTTGCTCGATACAGGACTTCATGGTCGAGACAGGCTTGCCGCCGACAGCGAGAAGTCGTTCAGCCAGGTCGTCCACATACGTCGCGGCTTCGTTGTACAGCTCCTCGAATTTGGCATGGAGCGTGAAGAAATGCGGGCCTTTTACATACCAGTGGAAATGGTGCAGCTTCACATACAACACAGACCAGTTGGCAACCTGCTTATTCAACACATCGGTGACGGGCCGACTCATTGTCATGCTCATGAAAGACGCTCCTCTCTTCACTTTCCTAAAAAAGATATGCGTCTGTATTGTGCCGCCGCTCGCGATATCCTATACCCGTCCCACGGATTCAGCTTCCTCGCTATTTTGCTTGGCGTTGCGCCGCCTGTTTTTGCAAAAAGGTCATGGCGTTACAGGCTTGCATGGCTGCGCCGATCATCAGGCTGCGCTCATCGAGGTCGAAGCGCGGGTGGTGAACGGGATAAACGAGGCCCGCCTGCTCATTGCGCACGCCCAGGTGGTAAAAAGCACTGGGAACATGCTCGGCAAAAAAGGCAAAGTCCTCTACGCCCAGACTGGGCAGCTCATTCACCTTAACCTTGTCGGTTCCCAGCAGTTGCTCGCCGCACTGCTTTACGAGGTCAACCATGGCGCTGTCGTTGATCAAGGAAGTGTAGCCTTCCTCAAACACGACCTCAGCCGCCCCGCCGAGGCTTCGCGCCGCAAGCTCTGCCACCTCGCGCACGCGCTCCTTCACCATCGTCCTGACTTTTTTGTCCAGCGTCCGAATCGTTCCGGTCAGCTTCACTTCCGAAGCGATCACGTTGCTCGCCGTCCCGCCGGAAATCATGCCGAGCGACAGCACCGCCGAGTCGCGCGGATCGACGTTTCGGCTGACAATCGTTTGCAGAGCGGTGATGACGTGGGCGGCGATCACAATCGCGTCTCTTCCGTTGTGCGGATAGGCGCCGTGCCCGTTTTCTCCCCTGACGACGATGTGTACATCGTCAGACGCGGCGTTCATTTGTCCGTATTTGACCGCGATGCTGCCGACGGCAAGCTCCGGGGATACGTGCAAGCCAAAGACGGCGTCCACACGCGGGTTGTCCAGCACGCCTTCGCGAATCATCGGCAACGCCCCGCCTACCGTCTCTTCTGCTGGCTGGAAAAACAGCTTCACGCTGCCTGCCAGTTGATGCTTCTGCGCTACGAGCAGCCGCGCTGCGCCAAGCAAGCATGTCATGTGGGCATCGTGACCGCAGGCATGCATCCGGCCCGCGATCTGGGAGCGGTACTCCACCGCGTTTTCCTCGAAAATCGGCAAGGCATCCATATCGCCGCGAAGCCCGACAACACCACCCGGATGCGCTCCTTCGATTATTCCGACGATACCTGTGCCCGCCACTTTTTCATGCGGAATGCCCAGTTCGTTCAAGTAGGCGCTGATTTTTTCCTGGGTACGAAACTCCTCCATCCCGAACTCGGGATATCGGTGAAAATCGCGTCGAACCTCCGTCAGCCACGGAAGCAGCTCTTGTGCATGTTGCAGCAACGCTTCGTTTAGCCCTGTACTCATACCGTCACACTCTCCTCAATCGCCAACACCCCGTGCGTTGCGTCAAGCGTAGCCTCCACGCCCAAAGGCAGAGCCATGTTGAAAGCGCCGTGCCCGATTTGCACGTTCCAGATGGTCGGCTTCCCGTACGGCACGACAATGTTTTGGAAGACGTCCCACACGGAAAAGCCTTCGCGTTTTTTCGGCTCGCAGTTGGTCCACGTACCGATGACCACGCCCGTGCAATCGTTGAACAACCCGCCGAGCGCCATCTGTGTCAGCATGCGGTCGATGCGGTACGGCTCCTCGTCGATATCTTCCAGAAACAAGATTTTTCCTCGCGTATCCAGCTGATAAGGCGTGCCCATCAAAGTGGCGATCAAAGCGAGATTGCCGCCGACAATCGGCCCGTACGCTTGCCCTTCTACGAGACAGACAACGTCCTCTCCCGGCGGATTGATGATCGGTCCGAGCGGCTCCGGTCGCGTCATCGCCCGCAGCAAATACTGTTTGGACCAGTCATCCAACCCGTGTGCAATATCGGAAGTCGCCATCGGGCCGTGCAAAGTCGCAAGCCCGGCCTGCTGCCCAAAAGCGGTGTGCAGCGCTGTAATGTCGCTGTAGCCGACAAACAGCTTCGGATTTTGCGCAATCAGGTCGTAATCGAGCATCGGCAAAATTTGCGGCGCCCCGTATCCGCCACGCATGCACATGATTCCGTCCACTTCATCATCGGCAAACATCGCGTTCAGCTCGCCAGCCCGCTGCAGCGGCGTCCCGGCCAAATACCCGCCGTACGTCTCATAGCACGTTTCCCCGACTTTTACCTTGAAGCCAAGCTCCACAAGCCCGGCAATCGCTTTGTTCAACATTTCTTCCGTAGCCGGACTTGAAGTGGCAACCAGTCCGATCGTATCTCCTGCACGCAACGCTTTTCCTTTGTTCATCCGACCCGTCTCCCTTTTACGATGATTGATCCCGTTCACAGCTTCCTGTTGCATGCAACTTGGCACGCCCCGCGTACGCTGCCACTATGCTGTTGATGACTTTCGTAATATTGCAAAAACAATGCCAATACGTTGGCTGCTCGCGATCCGCTCCTCCTCTATTCACCGCTGCATATCGGAGTCGCTAAAAGCGAAAATCATCGGCTCGCGTGCTATTCGCAGTTGAATAGCGTTTATTCACGCGTGAATAGCCATTTTCGCAGCTTCCGGCTCGCTGACGGCTGGCTGATGCCAAGCACTTCCGCTACTTTTGTCGTCGTCTTATGCTGCTCGTAGGCGCGCTCAAGCAATTGCCGCTCCACTTCCTCCATCGCCTCCTGCATCTGCATCACCCGCTCCACTTTGATTCCCCCTGAAGGGCTGCCCTCGTGGCCGTGGATATAGCGCGGAATTTGACTCGGCGTGATGAGGACGTCCGGTGAAGTCACGACAAGCCGCTCCACTACATTTTCCAATTCACGCACATTGCCAGGCCATTCGTACTCCGCAAGAATCCGGTAGCACACATCGGCCAGCCGTCTGTCCAAACAATATTTTTCCGAAAAAACATGGAGAAAGTAATGGACGAGCACCGGAATTTCTTCGCGGCGTTCCCGCAATGGCGGAATCTCCAGCGGCACGACGTGAATCCGGTAGTACAAATCCTCGCGAAATCTGCCCTCTTTGACCATCTGCCGCAAATTTTGATTGGTGGCGGTAATCAGCTTGACGTCGACTTTCCGCGGGACCGCACTGCCGACAGGCGTAATCGTTTTTTCCTGCAACACATTGAGCAGTTTGACTTGCAAAGATAGCGGCATTTCGCCGATTTCATCCAAAAACAGCGTGCCGCCGTTCGCCTTTTCGATCAAGCCTGCTTTGCCGTCCTTGTCCGCTCCGGTAAACGCGCCTTTTTCGTACCCGAACAGCTCGGACTCCAGCAAAGTCTCGGGGATCGCACCACAGTTGATGTGGATAAAAGGCTTCCCTGAGCGCGGACTGCACTCGTGTATGTATTTCGCCAGGACGCCCTTCCCAACGCCTGACTCGCCAAGCAAAATCATCGACGACTCGACCTGCGCCAGCTTTTCTGCCATCGTGGTCACCTGCTCCATCGACTGGCTGCGGTAGATCAGGTTCGTTTTGCTTTTTTTCCTGCTGTTCTCCTTGGTCATCTCGCTTTGCAAAATGCCGCCGACGTACTTCCTCTCGTTCTGCACCTGCTGTAGCTGCTCCTGATCGGTAATATCAAGCGACGTGTTGACGACTCCGCAAAACTCCCCGTTCGCATCCCACAGCGGAGTGCCTTCGACCAGCAATCTGCGGTTGTTGCGCGTCGTCTGAATCGTATGCACCTTTTTTCTGTCGCGAATGACCCGCATCGTGATGGTCGGAGAAAAATAGCCCAAATGATAAAATTCCTCGATAGGCTTCCCGATCATTTCCTGCGGGTCAATCCCGAAAAATTCCTCGTAGCGCCCGGAGCAATACAGTGTCCGTCCCTTTTCGTCGGTGACGTGCACGATATCAAAAAGCGCCCCCAAAATGGCTTCGTAATCGATCATATCCGCTTGCCACCCCCAGTCTCGTGCTCGCTTGCGCCTGCCTCCGCTCGCTTGGGCAATGGCAATGCAAGGGTAAAAACAGAGCCTTGCTCACTGCTGGATGCAAGCACCAGCTCCCCGCCGAGCGCTTTTGCCATCAGACGGGAGTAGGACAGCCCCAATCCCAATCCGCGCACTTTGTCTTTTTTGTTGCTGCCCCGAAAAAAGCGCTCGAAAACAAGCGGCTGCTCCTCAACGGGAATCCCGTTGCCATTGTCTTTTACATCGATGCACACCGCGTGCTCTGTCTCGTACATCACCAATTGGATGTTCCCGCGCGCGCCTGCTTTGCCTACTGCCTGTCTTGCGTTGTTCAACAAATTCGTCAAGATTTGCTGAACGCGGCCAGAGTCAACAAACAGCAGCAGTTGCTTTTCCGGGACGACGATCTCAAACACGATTCCTTCCAGCTCCTGGACGATTCGCCATTGCGAAGCGATTTCTTTGACCAGCTTGCTGATGTTTTGCTCTTCTTGCTGGACTGTAATGGCTCCGACCGCAAACGAGTTGAAATCGAGCAAGTCTTCGACCATTTTTTGCAGACGCTTTGTTTCGCGCAGGCAAATCTCCAGAAATTCTTTCTGCTCGGCTCCCGAAACGACCTCGTCGTTAACCGCCTGCACCAATCCGCTAATCGAAGTGACGGGAGTCTTCAACTCGTGGGTCACACCTGCCAACAGCTCCGTGCGCATGCTTTCCAGTTGACGAAGCCGATCCGCCATCTCCTTGAAAGTATACACCAGCTCGTGAATTTCCCGCTCCTTGATCGGCTTCGTAATCGTCACATCGTAGTTGCCCTCCACGATTTTGCGCGCAGACAGCACGACATTTTGAATCGGCTCAGACAACCTTCTGGAATGGAAGTAGATGACGGCCCAACCGAGCACGCCGAGACTGCCGAGCATGATGACCAAATACTGTAGCTGCTCCCTGCCGATCTTGATGTCTGTTTCCGGAAACAGCAAAATGACCTTCCCGATTACGCTGTCATTATATTCCAAATTTTTCCTGATGACGTACAGCGTATCTCCTGTCGGTTGCCGAATTTTGTCTGCCTCGTCTGCTTGCTGGAGCAAACCGGGAAGCACCTTCTGAATTTCGGGAGGGAGCATGCCCATCCCCGGTCGGCTGTAGATCACTTCGCCCTGCTTGTCTTTGATGAACAAAACGAGGTTGCGATCCACCCCCATAAATTTTCGCCGATTGTCCAGCGTCTGATGAAGCTTGCCGCCTACCAAAATGTTGCCATCGTCGTCTACGACCCGATCCGCTACTTCTTCGGCGAACAGCTTGGTCACTTCAATCTGCTTCTCCACGGCGGCGTATTTAATCCAGTAGGCGGAAACCGCTCCGACGATGAGCAGCCCTACTACCAACGTCAGCAGGTAGCGCGTCGTCCAGTAGCGCAGCAGCGAGACAGGCTCGTTTTTTTTAGTAAACACAGAACTGATACCCCACCCCTCGGAGCGTCTTGATCTCGCCTTCTTGGGCAGGCCAGTTCTCCAATGTTTTTCTCACTCGCTTGATAGCGAGGTCCACAGCGCGATCGCTGCCTGCAAAGTCGATTCCCCATACTTGATCTATTAATTGTTCCCGCGTGAACGTCTGATTCGGATTTTGGGCCAAAAACAGCAGCAGCGACAGATCGCGAGGATGAAACACCAGCTCCAGTCCATGCAAGGTTACGTGGTGAGACTGGAAGTTGATTCTCAGACTGCCGAAAAAGCGCGTCTCCTGATCTTTTACCAAAATCGCCGACCGCCGCAGCACAGCATTGACCCGCGCCACTACTTCCTCAGCGACAAACGGTTTCGTTATATAGTCATCGGCTCCCTGGTTCAGCCCTTTCAGCTTTTGATCGGTCTGCCCCAGCGCAGTCAAAATGATCACCGGACAGGCGCTCTTTTCGCGAATATACTGTAAAATCTCCCAGCCGCTTCGCTCCGGAAGCATGACATCCAAAAGAACGAGATCCGGCTTTTTCTCGTCAAAAAGCCGAATGGCGGCGATTCCATCGTCAGCTTGCCAGACCTGATGGCCTTCCTTTTGCAGGTACGCCTTCAAAACGCGCGAGATTACCAGTTCATCTTCTACCAACAAAATGCTTTTCATAGGCTCCCTTTTCTCCCATTCGCGATTGCTCGCATGGTTCCTCTCTTTCCAATACGTACTCCTAATACTATCAGTTTACCTCTTTCTTTTTATATTTGGATTTGCGGTTTTTGGAAAATAGGAAAAAAGCCTTGCCCCATTTTTCGGGAAGCAAGGCTTTTCTTTAGAAAAGATTAGTTGATAACATCGTCTTCGAAGCTGATTTCTTCATCGCTGGCATCGCCATCAAAGTCGTATTCCGTTTTGTCGTTGTTGCTGGAGTCTACGATTTCGCCTGTTACGTCAGCGTCTTCAAACTCATCCCAAATGTCTTCGATGACATTTTCCACGAGGTCTTCGAAGTCCGATTGATCCAGTTCATCCTCGTACTCATCGAAGTCAAGCGCGATTTCTACGTCGATGTCATCCTCGTCGCCGCTCAGGGTGATATCCCATTCAACGCCACGGAAATCTCCGTAGTCGTCATTCAGGGCATCCTCCAGATCGTCCATACGGTCATCTACATCGTCGTCATCGTCTTTGTTTTTCGCATCGTCCAAATCGTCTTCCAGATCAGAGATTTGTTGGTTCAGCGTGTCGATCTTGCTTTGCAAGGTGCGAATCTGGGCGTCACGCGCGGACAACTCGGCTGCATGCTGCGCATCTGCCTGATCTTTTACCGTGATGGTGTAGGACGTGCCATTCCACTCGACTTCCTTGTTGAACACGCCTGCCATCATGCGAAGCGGGATGTAAGTGGTTCCGTTTACGATAAATGGTTCGATCGTAGTCGGAACAGTAGCACCATTATACAAGACCTTGATATTGTTGTACTTTGCCTGCAAGTTTTTTGTTCCAGTCGCTGCCTGAGAGCCAGTCGGCAGCAAGCTCGTCGCAAGAACCACCGCTGAGAAAACTGCTAGATACTGTTTTTTGAACATGAAAAGTCCTCCTTCTCCCGGTTGTCTTTTTCCTATCATGTCGCTATGTACATAACTTACTTTACCTATTGATCGTGTCGAGAGTATGTCAACATCGCATTTTTTCCTTGCCAAATTCCGGAGACATCCTGTTTCGCACCTCCAAGTTTATTCCATCGGACAAAAAAAAGAACCCGCTGAGCGCAGGTTCTGCTGTTTCCTTATGGATGCTTTTGGCAAGCGCCAGCCATGCCGGGCTGCCTGGTTAATCATGCGGCCACGTCTTGCGCAAGTCTTGCTCAAACTGGCGAAGGTGATTGATTCGCTTCTTGGCAGCCTGGTATTCGGCTTCCCAGCCTTCTTTTTCCCGTTCGCGGATGATTTCCGCTTTCTTTTCCAGCTCTCGCACTTCATTGCGCAGAGCGATGACAATGTCCAGCAGCTCATCCATCTCCATGGAGCGCATGTCCGAAATAAAGTTCCACTCTGCTTCTGTCAAACGATATTGCTTGTTAGCCACGCTTCATCACCCTTAAAAAATGTGTCAAATCTATGCGAATTTGTTTCGGTTATGCCAAAAAGGGAAAGCCGCTTCGTGTATAATAATGGATAATGGGTACGTATGTCGACAATGCTTCCAAGGATGATCCGGAATTATTACTAAAGTAACACCGGAATGGTTATAATTCCAAATGATCTTGCGCGACATGCAGGGCGCTCTTTCGTGCATAAGAGTGATTACCTATATACATATGGGCAGACGTAGAAGGAGGTTGTTGCATGTTCTCGATTCGCGAGACGGATTTGCCGGGAATCGGCAGAAAATATCAGGTAGAAACAAAAGGCGGCGACAAGCTGGTCATCGTCATTCACGATGACGGCCGCCGGGAAATGTACCATTTTGACCGCGAAGATCCGGATGAGAACATCTCGATGGTTACGCTGGATGACGACGAGGCGCGGCAAATTGCAGCGATTGTCGGCGGCCTGACGTACACGCCGACCGCTCTGGAAACAGTTGAGGTCGCTTTGGACAAGCTTATGATCGAATGGTACAAAATCGACGCTGGCTCACGCGCCGTCGGCAAGACGATCGGCGAGCTGGACGTGCGTCAGGAGACTGGTGCCACGATCATCGCTGTCATTGAAAAAGACCACACACAAACGATCAATCCGGGACCGGAGTATGTGCTTCGTGCAAGCTCCACCCTCGTAGTAGCAGGCGAACGAAAGCAGGTGAAAGCGCTCAAGACTATTCTCAGCAACGGGGGTGATTGACCTTGGAGCACATCGTGTTTGAAGTCGGCCTGGCGCTCGCTCTGATTGCCATCGCCGGCTTCCTCTCCATCAAGTTGAAGTTCTCCATCGTTCCCTTTTACATTTTGGTCGGGATGGTCGTCGGTCCGCACGCCCCCGATATCGGCCTGTTCGATCTGCGCTTTATCGACAGTGCGCCGCTCATCGAATTTATGGGCAGAGTCGGGGTGCTTTTCCTGCTGTTTTACCTCGGCCTTGAGTTTTCGGTAGGGCGTCTGATCAAGGCCGGGCGCTCTATCGCGATCGGCGGGACGATCTACATCGCCATTAACTTTACTCTCGGCGTGCTGTTTGGCTGGGTCTGCGGCTTTCCGCTGAAAGAAGTGCTGATCATCGCCGGAATCACTACGATTTCGTCCAGCGCCATCGTCGCCAAAGTCCTGGTCGATCTCAAACGGACAGCCAATCGCGAAACCGAGATGATTCTTGGGATCATCATGTTCGAGGACATCTTTTTGGCGGTGTACATCTCGATCGTATCGGGGCTTGTCCTCAGCGGAGCAACTTCTCTCGGAGGCGTGGTTTCCTCCGCTCTGATTGCTCTCGGCTACATGCTCCTGCTCATCGTCGTAGGCCGCAGGCTCGTCCCTTTTTTGAATCGCGCGCTAAACATCAAATCAAACGAAGTGTTCATGATTACGGTGTTTGCCGCCCTGTTTTTGATTGCGGGTTTTTCCGAGACAATCCATGTAGCTGAAGCCATCGGCGCGCTGCTCGTGGGGCTCGTATTAGCAGAAACACAACATATGAAACGCATCGAACATCTGATACTGCCATTTCGCGACTTTTTCGGCGCCATGTTTTTCTTCAGCTTCGGTTTAACGATTGATCCTCTGTCATTGGGGGGAGCCGTCTGGTTGTCCATCGCTGCGGTCGTCATCACCCTCATCGGAAACGTCACTGCCGGACTTTTGGCAGGACGCAGCGCCGGGCTGCCGCCCAAAGCTTCCACCAACATCGGACTGACAATCGTTTCACGCGGTGAGTTTTCCATCATCATGGCTAATCTGGGAAAAGCGGGCGCACTCATGGATATTCTCCAGCCGTTCGCAGCTTTGTACGTGCTGATTCTCGCCATTTTAGGCCCTTTGCTGACGAAAGAATCAAAGCGCATCTACCAGCTGCTGAATGCCGTCCTTCCACTGGAGCGCGGCAGTGTCAAGCAGCCTCCTGCAAACCAGTCCGATTCATAGTGTATTGATAGGTGATTCAAGGCAGCCGCTGCGTGTACAGGCTGCCTTTTTCGTCCGTTCCGTCCATCATCGTGCTCGCCGCTTTCCGCCCCCATGCTTCCTCACTGAATCGCTGCCAGCGTCTCCTCCATCCATTCGTAGCTCATCGGCCCGATGTACTTGTGCTGGACGATGCCATTCGAATCAATAATGTAGCTGGTCGGAATCGAGATCGCCTTGTACTCGTTGGTGACTTGCTTGTCTTCATCCAGCAGGACAGGGAACGTCATGCCGTACGCTTTTACGAACGCGCCGACATCTTCCGGCTTTGTTTCTGTCGTCGTCAAGTTTACGCCCAAAATGACGACATCGTTGTCTTTGTTTGCTTCATAGTATTGCTGCATGTCGGGAATTTCTGCCCGACAAGGCGGACACCAGGTAGCCCACAAATTGACGATCACTTTTTTCCCGCGAAAATCGGACAGCTTTACTTTCTTGCCGTCCAGCCGTTGCAGTTCAAAATCGGGAGCCGCGTTTCCTTTTTCCGTGCCGACCTGCGCTGTGCTAGTCGCCCCCGGCCCGCTCGTCGCGGCATTTTTCCCTTTTGGCGACAGGATCGAGGCATCGACAATTCCCCACGCCAGCAAGCCGATCAACACGACAAACGCCGCTATTTGATTAAACTTCATCTGCGTTCTCACCTTTCCGTTTGGTCATGCGTCTGGACAAAAAGAGCAGCAACAGTGCGCACCCGTAGTAGACAAGCTGCTCGGAGGAAAGTCCCGCGAAGGCGGCTTCGCGCGGTTGAACGTAAAACTGCACGTACACTTGTCCAATCGCAAACCACATCAGCAGCATAAGCCAGACAGCCAGCTCGTTCAGCTGTTTTCGCGCGCGTTGGAGCCAGACAAGGAACAACAGGCATAAAACGATCTGCTGAACATGGTACAAAAAGCCGCTTTGTTCAAGCAGCACCGTCAATAGCTGATACATGCCTGTCGCGGCCAGCGAACCAGTAGCCACCGCCCAGGCCACGAGGTCGACCGGAACCGATTTTTTGCGCAGACGCAGCGAAAAATATACCAGCACAGCAAGCGCCGCCAGCCAGGCTCCACGCTCGCCGCCGGAAAAATACAAAAGCGACGAAGGATTTTGCACGACTTGGTCCAGATGAAACAGCGCATAGCTGAACTTCCAAACCAAAAAGCCGAGGAGAACGGCGTTGCTTAGCAGCTCCGTGAGCGCCCCTCTTGTCGCCCTGTCTTTTTTGACAAGAAACGTGATTGCAAGAAAGCCCGTCGCAATGGAGACGATGACGGCCAAGGTGCTCATTTTCAATAAAAACGGGCCGATTTGAACAGCATCCCACAAAGAGGTTTCCTCCCTGAAAAAAATGACTTACGCTAGAGGGTATACGTACCAACTATCACCATATCAGGAAAAGGAGAATAATGGAATGCTTCAGCAAATTTTTGCGTTGCAAGAGAGCTTTGACTGCTCCTTCTCGAAACGCACGACCGTGCCCCACGTTCATCACTACCGGGACGAGAACATTTCAGACATGTATTCCAGCAATTTCAGCCAAATTTATGACGCGCCGGATGAAGGCTGGATCAAAAGCTACATAGCCAGGCAGCTACAGGACGCCAAAGAACGAGGGCTGGGACATCTGAAAGCAACATTGCATCCCTCCTTGCCTTTTTCGGGCGAGCTAAGCTGCCTGCTTCTCATCGCGGATCGCGCACAAAAAGAAACAACCTAAGTCGACATCCCGATCAGACTTAGGTTGTTCCTTTTTTGCCTATGATCGATCACAGCCCAGCCATTCAGCTACAACCGCCTCTGCCTCCCGATCCCTTCGCTCGACCTCCCCGCTGCGGGTCCATTCCAGGAAACGGTCATCCAAAAGCTCGGCCAAAACGGCTCGTTTGCCTGCAGCGTCCAGTTCGTCCAGCGCGAGCACCCGTTTGCGCATCGTTCCCAAAAAGCGCGTGTAGTCTTCGTACTCAGGCCCGATCCACGCTTCCAGCTGGCGGCGCAGTTTTTTCGCCAAGCCCGGATTGTTGCCCCCTGTCGAGATGGCCACAGTCAGGTCGCCGCGCTCGACTACGGACGGAACCGTAAACGAGCACAGGTCGGGACGATCCACTACATTGATCCACGGGCACCCGGCTTGCTGACACGCTTCGTAGACAGCCAGATTGACCGCAGAATCGCTGGTCGCAGCGACAACGAGCACAGCAGAAGAAACATCAGCGGAAGCAAACGGTCGCTGCCAAAGCGTCAGCCTGCCCGCTTGCCCCCAGGCGTGAATCGCTTCTGTACAGGTGGGACTGACGACGCAGACATCCGCGCCAGCGGCAAGCAGACTGGCGATTTTCCGTTCTGCGACCTGTCCGCCACCGACTACGACGCAACGTTTACGTTCCAGATTGACCATCATCGCATAGTGCGGCATCCGCCGTCCCTCCCTGCAATACTACATATTCGCGGCAGCAAACCGTCTAGCCTAGCCGCCCAGCCGTTGCGCTTTACTCGGCAAGACTATCGTTTACGCCAAGCGTGGCCTCAAACCAGTTGATTTTTTCCCGCATTTTCACGACATCGCCGACCAAAATGATCGCCGGATTGGTGACGTGGCTGTTCTCTGCCAAGCGTTCCTCGATGTTTGCCAAAGTGCCCGTTACGACCGCTTGCTTGGGCAGCGTCCCCCAGGAGATGACAGCGACAGGCGTCTCTGCGTCGCGGCCGTGCTTGATCAATTGCGTGCGGATCAGCGGCAAATTGGCGACGCCCATGTAAAAGGCAACCGTGTCGATCCCGCTCGCCAGCGCCCGCCATTTTTCCACAGCCAGCTCCGGCTTGTCTTCGCGCAGATGACCTGTCACTACGGCAAAAGATGAACCGTGATCGCGATGAGTCACCGGGATTCCCGCGTATGCGGAAGCCGCGATTCCCGCCGTGACGCCTGGCACGATCTCAAAAGCGACTCCTCGCCCAGCCAGATGCTCGGCTTCTTCTCCCGCACGTCCGAACACGCACGGGTCGCCACCTTTCAGGCGTACGACGATCTTGCCTTCCAGCGCCTTCTCCGCGAGGACTTCATTGATCGATTCCTGGCGCATCGTGTGATGATCAGGCAGTTTGCCGCAATAAATACGCTCTGCCGTTTCAGGCGCATAAGCGAGCAATTCAGGGTTAGCCAGGCGGTCATAGACGACCACATCAGCCTTTTGCAAGCATTCAAGCCCTTTGACCGTAATCAGCTTGGGATCTCCAGGTCCAGCGCCGACGAGGTACACTTTTCCCGCGCCGCTCATCGGTCACTGACTCCCGCCGAAGCAAAAGTCGCCATCTCGCGCACCATCCGTGCCGATGCCTCGACGATGGAAAACGCCACTGCCGCTCCGCTGCCTTCGCCAAGCCGCAGGTTCAAATCGAGCAACGGCTGTTTGCCCAGTACGTTCAGTACGAAAGCATGTCCCGGCTCCTGGGAACGGTGACCGGCAATCAAGTAGTCCGCTACGCCTGGCTCCAACCGCACCGCCAAAAGTGCTGCTACGGTGGCGATAAAGCCGTCGAGCAACACCGGAACGCGTCTGGATGCAGCGCCGATCACGGCCCCTGCCATCGCGCCGATTTCCAGTCCGCCCACTTTTGCCAGCACGTCGAGCGGCTGATCCGCATCCGGGCGATGCAGCGCGAGCGCTTCGCGGACAACGGCTTTTTTGCGCTGCCAGCCAGCGTCGTCCAAGCCTGTGCCCCGCCCGACAATCTCATCCGGGTCTGCGCCCGTCAAAGCGGACAAAATCGCGCTGCTCGCTGTCGTGTTGCCGATCCCTACTTCACCGACGATCAGCACCTTGGCTCCTTCATCGATGATCTGCTGCGCCAGCTCGATGCCGACCGCAAGCGACTGCCGCGCTTCTTCCGGCGACATCGCCGCTTCTTTCAGCATGTTGCCCGAGCCAGAGCGGATACGTCTGCTGGTCACTCCGGGAGCCTCTACCTCTACAGCCACGCCGACATCCACGAATTTTTGGATCGCGCCGATTTGCCGGGCGAACACGTTGATCCCCGCGCCACCGTTCACCAGGTTCAGCACCATTTGCGCCGTTACTTCCTGGGGATAGGCCGACACTCCCTCAGCAGCGACGCCGTGATCCGCCGCGAAAACAAGTACGCCAGGCGGCGTGACGACCGGAAACGTCTCTCCTGTCATTCCTGCCAGCTCCACAGCCAGTTCCTCCAGGCGTCCCAAACTTCCCAGCGGCTTGGTCAGCTGATCCACATGTTGTCTCGTTTGCTCACTTGCCTCATGGTTTCGCGGCTCAATCGCCGGAAATAGCTTTTCCAAGCCTGCCATCATATACGCACCTCTTTTTCCTGATAAGCCTTCATCTGTTCTTCAATGACATCCATCCGCACATGACGGCGTACCGTATCTGCCAGCAGATCGTAGCCTTGCTCGCGAAGCGCCACGAAGGACGGACGCTCCACGATTGGCTCCAACCCTTTTTTCGCACGGATTGCGTTCAATAGCAGCGTACGAAAGCGGTCGTTGTGAAACAACCCGTGAAAATACGTCCCGATCAGTTGGCGCTCCTCCTGACAGTAGCCTTCCGTGCGCTCTCCCATCTGGATAAAGGGGGCATCCACCTGCTCATAAGCGGACTGGCCCATATGAATCTCGTAGCCTTCCACTTCGAGCCGCTCTCCGGCAAACACCGCTTCGCCCTTGGACAAAACCGTCGTCTTTTTTGTCTCCATCGTCGTCGTCATCGGAATCAGCCCCAGCCCGTCAAGCTGCTGCAACGGAGATTCCACGCCATCCGGGTCCAAAATCGTCAGCCCCAGCATTTGATAGCCGCCGCACAGACCGACTACGTACGATTTTTTTTGCACATGGAGCTGTTTCACGGCGTCTGCCAGCCCTGACTCGCGCAAAAACTGCAAGTCTTCCAGCGTATTTTTGCTACCTGGCAACACGATGAGGTCAGGCTCGCCCAGCTCTTCCAAACGGGTCACGAAGCGCATCCGGCAATCCGGCTCCACAAAAAACGGGTCTACGTCTGTGAAATTGGAAATGCGCGGATAGCGCAAGACCGCGATGTCCAGATCGCGCGGCGTCTCTCTCTGCCCCTGGTAGCGATGCAAAATCAGCGAGTCCTCCGCATCGATCCACAAGTCGGGAATGAACGGCACCACGCCAAGCACAGGCTTGCCCGTATACTCCTCAAACCAGTCCAAGCCTGACTGCAACAGCGTCAGATCGCCGCGAAAACGGTTGATGACGACGCCGATCACCCGGTCGCGATCTTCGGGTTCGAGCAGTTGCAGCGTGCCGACCAGGCTGGCAAAAACGCCGCCGCGCTCGATGTCAGCCACCAAAATGACCGGAGCGTTCGTCAGTCGCGCGACCCGCATGTTGACCAGCTCGCGATCGTTGAGATTGACTTCTGCCGGACTGCCTGCCCCCTCAATCACGATCCGCTCATACGCGGCGGCGAGCCGCTCGTAAGCCTCGCCGATAATCCGCAGTCCTTCCTCGTAAAACTCCTGGCGATACGCCATCGCTTTCATGTTGGCGTACGGCTCGCCGTTCACCACGATTTGCGACTCGGAATCGCGCGTCGGCTTGATCAGGATCGGATTCATGTCGGTCGTGGCGAGAATCCCGGCCGCTTCCGCCTGAACGCCCTGTGCCCGCCCGATTTCTTTCCCGTCCAGCGTGACGTAGGAGTTCAGCGCCATGTTTTGCGATTTGAACGGGGCCGTCTTGTAGCCATCCTGCGCAAAAATTCGGCAAAGTGCCGTTGCGATCGCACTTTTCCCTGCGTCTGAGCTGGTTCCCTGAACCATCAGCGGGAGAGCTTTAGGCACGAGCCGCCACCTCCGCGCACAGACTCAGCCACCGCTTCACCAACTCTGGATTGGAGCCAAAGTGCAAGTGCGTGTAGCCTGCGACCAGATTGCCCTCTGCGAAGCCTTCTGGCTTAGTTCCGCGCAGCCCTTTTGTCTCATAGGCCGCAGGAAGCTGTTGCTCGCTGGAATAAGTCGAATAATGGAACTCGTGCCCTTTTGCCTGTTCATCCGGGCCGATCAGGAAATTGCCTGCCTTGCCGCGCACTTCCCGATAGCCAAGCGCGGCCAGCTTTTTCTGCATCGTCACCTTCCCGGGCACGATCCCGAGCATCGGGAAGCTCTCGCCGTCTGTGGTCACAATCGCTTCCGTCAAAAACATGAACCCGCCGCACTCGGCCAAGGTCGGCAAGCCTTTGGCAATCGCCTTGCGGAACGAGTCTTTCACCAGCTCGTTTTGCGACAGCTCGGCAGCAAACTCCTCAGGAAAGCCTCCGCCGATGTACAGGCCGTCCGCTGCTTCCGGCACGCCTTCTCCTGCCAGCGGCGAGAAAAAGGCCAGCTTCGCTCCGTGCGCCTGCAGCAGT
Source organism: Brevibacillus sp. HD3.3A (assembly GCF_013284375.2). Taxonomy (NCBI): domain Bacteria; kingdom Bacillati; phylum Bacillota; class Bacilli; order Caryophanales; family Paenibacillaceae; genus Brevibacillus; species Brevibacillus sp. HD3.3A. The sequence continues at coordinate 1,259,877 of NZ_CP085874.1, read as the reverse complement.
TCCAAATTTTCCGGATAGTAAAAATGAAACGCCGGGTCTTTCGCTACCGCGATCGTCACGTCGTAGTTCGCTTGACGCGGCGCGAACAGCTTTGGCTCCACTTGCAGCGGCTCTGCTTTCGCCAGTTCCCAAACCAGGTCGAGGTCCACCGTTTCGTGAATCAAGTCTGCCAGCTTCGCAAACAGAGGCGCAAGCTCGCCGCGTTCCACGGATGGCACGAGTCCGAGATGACGCTCGGGAATTTCCAGCTCGTTTTCCCGTTTCAAATAGCCGACAACCGGAATCCCGCACTCCTGCTCAATCGCCGCCTTGACGATTTTGTGGTGCCCTTCGCTGCCGACTTTGTTGGCGAGCACACCGACGATTTTCGCCTGCGGATTGAGCAGTTGAAAGCCTTTGACGATCGCAGCCGCGCTGCGCGCCATGCTTTGGCAGTTGACCACGAGCAACACAGGCGAAGCTGTCAAAATGCTGATTTCAGCCGTGCTTCCTTTGTCGCTCGTCGCTTCCTTGCCGTCGTACATGCCCATGACGCCCTCGATGATCGAGATGTCCGCGCCTTCGCTGCCGCGGACGAAAATCTCTTTGACCACCTCATGCTCCAGCATGAAGCTGTCGAGGTTGCGCGACGCTCTGCCTGTTACGGCTGTATGGTAAGTGGGATCGATATAGTCAGGGCCGCACTTGAAGCCTTGGACGACATGGCCTTTGCGGATCAGGGCAGCCATCAGTCCGATGGTAACGGTCGTCTTGCCTGCCCCACTGCCCGTTCCGGCGATTACGATACGGCGGCTGTTATCCGTCATACGCGCTCCTCCTCACGATAAGGCATTAAAGCGACAGAAATAGTGGCGTTGCCCGATTTTTTCTTGGTCAGGACGAGTTCGTCGACACCTGCGTACAGCTTCGCCGCAGGCTCGCTTACCCCGTACGCTCCCGTGAACTTGAATACCGTCTCGGACGGATCGCTGATCTCCACCTTGTTCAGTTCCTCCGGGGAATACCAGACAAAAGGCCAGCCGTACTTCTCGCACACGGCGATCAGTCCAGCCTCGTCTTTTTTCAGTTCAATCGTCGCAAGAGCCTTGACGCTTTTGATGGAGAACTGCAATTCATCCAGCGTCTCCTTGATGACCGCCTCGATCTCCTCGGCAGATGTTCCCCGGTTGCAGCCCATTCCGAGCACGATTACTTTCGGACGATACAGGACGCCATTGTCCAAAATCGTCTGCTCCTCTGGCGCAAGCAAGCGGTGAGAGACGACGAGCGCGGCATGCGGATTGGCTGCCTGCGCTTCGGCAATCGTCTTGTATTCCTTGATCGACGGCGGCATCGGCGTGTCGTGCATCCACCAGTCGCGCTCGCCTGATTCGTTGACCACCGCTACATGCTCCTCGTTGACGACAGAGGCGCTCACTGGCGTCAGCTTGTCAGCCGAATCCCACTCCCAGCCAAAACGGCGGCCGAACAAATCGACAGGGATCGTCTTTTGTACATCGGAAGCAGTCGTGATGATCGGACGAGCGCCCATGATCGCCGCTACCTCGCGAGCCAGCTCATTGGCTCCCCCGAGGTGGCCGGACAGGACGCTGATCACATTTTCCCCGCGATCGTCCACGACGACGACACCCGGGTCTTTCTTTTTATCTTCCAGCAAAGGAGCGATCATCCGCACAACCGCCCCGAGCGAAATAATGATAATCAGCCCTTTGTAAGCGGGCCAAAGCGCAGGAAACAGCATGCGCACACTGTTGGAAAACAGCTGGATGCCGCGAGCTTCCTCGTCTCCACGGGCGAACTTGCTCATGTAGTACAAGTCTGCCCCGGGAAATTTTTGCGCCAGATCGCGTGCCATCTCTACCCCGTGCTTCGTGATGGCGACGATCGCATATTCCCCGCGCTGGCGGATGGCTGGAATTTCCCCTTCAACCAGTTCGATAATCATTCTTTCACACCTTTTCTGTACCCGTGCGTGAAGGTTTTATCGTACAGCTTGGAACGGTACTGTTCGCTTTTTTCATGGATATCCGGGTCCAAAGCCCAGCCTGCCAAAATCATCGCGTGCTTGCGAATGCCGTTTTTGCCCATGTCTTCGTCCAAATTTCTCAAAGTCGTGCGCACGATCAGCTGATCCGGCCAGCTTGCCCGTTGCACGACAGCGACTGGCGTATCTTCGCTCCAGCCTGCCTCGACAAGCTCACGCACTACTTTTTTCGTCAAAGTCGCGCTCAAATACAAAGCGAGTGTGCAGTGATGCTCGGCAAGCGCGCGCAGCTTCTCCCTGTCCGGTACAGGCGTGCGCCCCTCTGCGCGGGTAAGGATGAGCGTCTGGGTCAGCTCCGGGATGGTCAGTTCGGCGCCTACTGCTGCTGCTGCCGCAAATACGGAGCTGACGCCTGGCACGATCTCTACCTCGATGCCTTTTGCTTTCAGCAAGGCGATCTGCTCCATGATCGCTCCGTACACGGACGGGTCGCCCGTATGCAAGCGCACGACTGTTTTTCCGCTGCTGATGCGGTCTACCATCAGCTCTACCATTTCTTCCAGCGCCATGCCGGAGCTGTGCAGCACCTCTGCATCAGGATTGCCAAGCGCAACCAGCTCTTCGTTGACGAGCGAGTCGGTGTACAAAATGACGTCTGCCTTTTGCAGCAGCTTCATGCCTTTTACGGTAATCAAATCCGGGTCGCCGGGACCCGCTCCCACTATGTACAGTTTCATCCCTTTTTCACCACCATCAGTGTAAGATAGCTAAGCTCTGCCCGCTCCAGTTCACGCATGTCCGTCCAGACCATTTCTTCCGAGGAAGTGACCTTTGTCGCAACAGCGGCTTTGTCTGCGAGTCCCATTTCTTTCAGCAAACCGATGATCATCGGCAGCACTTTTGCTACCTTCAAAAACACGACGGTATCGTGATCTTCAATCGCTTTGCGCATCGCTTCCTTGTCTTCTGTAGCCGGAATGATCCCGATTTGCTCGTCGCCATCCGCGAGCGGCATGTTGAAGCGGGAAGCAGCTCCGAGGAACGAAGATACGCCCGGCACGGTTACGACAGGCACTTCCGGGTGCTCTTCATGCATGACGCGCATCATGTGGATGAACGTACTGTAAAACATCGGATCGCCTTCGGTGACAAACGCGACGTCTTTGCCTTCGGACAGACGCTCCCAGACGATTTCGACCGTTTTGTTCCACTCGCGCTCCAAAATTTCTTTGTCGCGTGTCATCGGGAAGACGAGTCCGAGCATTTCCTTGTCTTGCGGCTGCACGTACAGCTCGGCAATTTGGTGGGCGTAGCTTTTGCTGCCCATCCGTTTTTTCGGGTACGCAACTACCGGGGATTGCTGCAGCAGGCGGAATGCCTTGACAGTAATCAATTCTGGATCGCCAGGGCCGACTCCCAGCCCGTACAATGTTCCGATCTTGGTCACTTGCTGTCTCCTCCTTGTTCCTCTGCCTGCTTGGCCCAGGCCGTAATGATGTAGATCGGATTCAACGCTTCAAAACGGGTCAAAGACAAAATCGGCTTGCTGCGCGACAGTTGCGCCAGCGTGACCGATGTTTCGAAGCCTTCCTCTGCAAAAGCTTGCGTCGCTTCGTACAACGTCTCAATCGTCGCTGCGTTGACCACGATGCGTCCGCCTGCCCGAAGCCGCGTGCAGCAAATGTTCAGAAGCTCGCGCAATTCTCCGCCGCTGCCCCCGATGAATACAGCATCCGGGTCGGGGAACTCATCCAGTCCTTTTGGCGCGCGGGCATTCACAACAGTCAGATCGGTGCGAAACTTCGCCATGTTTTGGCGGCAGTTTTCCAGGTCGTCCGCATTTTTCTCCACGCCGTACACTTCGCCTTCGCGTGCGATTCGCGCTGCCTCGATCGCGACGGAGCCTGTGCAGGTGCCGATGTCCCAAACGATGCTTTTGGCGTGCAATTGCAGTTGGGCGATGCTTAAAATGCGCACTTCTTTTTTCGTAATCAGTCCCTTGTCCGGCTTGCGCTGGGAAAACTCCTCGTCCGCAATCCCAAACGGCCAGACCGGGCTTGGCCGACGCTTTTTCAAAATCACGACGTTCAAATCGGAAAAGACGCCGTCAGCCATGTCCTGCAAAGCGTACCAGCCTGTCCGCTCGTCTTCGCTGCCCAAGTTTTCCGCCACGAACGCATCGTATTCGGTCATCTGAAACGACAGCAAATACTTGGCGATCGCCGCAGGCGTGTTTTCCCGATCGGTGAGCAGCGCGACTTTGTCCTTGCCGTCCATCCGCTGCGCCAGCCCTTTGATGCTGCGGCCGTGTACGCTGAGCAATGTCGCATCTTGCCACGCCTCGCCCATTTTGGCAAAAGCGAGCTGAATGGAGCTGAGGTGCGGGTAAATGTCCACGTTGAGCTTTTTCGCCAAAAGGCTGCCGATCCCGTAAAAGAGCGGATCGCCGGAAGCGAGAATGACCGTCTTGCGCGTCTCTGACCGCAGTTCCTCGACCATCGCGGTCAATCCGCCTTTCAAAACTCGCTTTTCCCCTTTGTACTCCGGAAAAAAGCCAAGATGCCGCTCTCCTCCAACCAACAGCTCACTTTCTTCGATCCAGGTCCGGTACAGCGGCAGCAAGCTTTGCTGTCCGTCATCCCCGATCCCGATCACTTTCATCGCTTGTGTCATCGATCGTCACCCTTCCCAGCAGGGACCCTTTCATAGTAATGATGATGGTTTCGACCACGATGCCGCCGCCTACTTCTTTCAGGGCGGCACGGCAGCAGTTGGCGCACATGATCTCGAAAAAGGCAGGCGTCTCCGCCATCATATCCCCGACCTGCGAGGCTGTATTTGCTCCCAGTATTTCGTCCACTTGCTCTTGGGAAACACCTGCTTCCGTCGCCATCTGGGCCAAAAATCCGAAGTCGACAGGAGCGCTTTTCGAGTGAACCATCATGACACCTTGCGCCACTTTGGAAAACTTGCCCATCATGCCGACAAGCGTCACTTTGCGCATTTTCCTGACCTTGCACTGCTTGAGCGCAAACCCGACGAAATCGCCCATCTCCACGAAAGCTTCCTCGGACAGCTCCGGGTAGGTAGCGATTCCATACGACTCGCTTTTTCCGCCCGTGGAGAGGACGATGTGATCGCAGCCCGCTTCTTTGGCGACGTTGATCGCCTGAGCCACGCTTGCCTTGTAAGCAGAAGTGGAAAACGGCACCACGATTCCGCGCGTCCCCAAAATGGAAATGCCGCCGAGTATGCCGAGTCGTCCGTTCAATGTTTTTTTGGCAATTTCCTCGCCCGCAGGCACGGAAATTACGATTTTGATCCCGCGCTCTATCCCGTACTCATCGAGTACCGCCTGAACCGTCTCGCGAATCATTTTGCGCGGAACGGGATTGATCGCGGCCTCGCCAATCGGGACAGGCAACCCTGGCTTGGTCACCCGTCCTACCCCGACGCCACCGTCCAAAATAATCCCAGGCTCGTCTGACCATTCGACAGTGGAAAGAATCAACGCCCCATGCGTGGCATCCGGGTCGTCACCGCCGTCCTTGATCGTGGCTGCTGTCGCTTTTTCCGGCGAAAACTCGCAGCTCTCCATCTGGAAAGTCACGTCTTCCCCGATCGGCAGGCGGATCGTAGCCTCCCTTTGCGGCTCCTGGGTTATCAGCGCTATCAAAGCAGCCTTGGTCGTCGCCGTTGCGCATGATCCAGTTGTGTAGCCGTGGCGGAGGGGTTTCGCCTCTTTTTCGTCCGATGCTGCTTTGGCTGCCATCTGCTTAGCCCAACCGTTCCGCCATGATGGAGATGGCATTCAATGCCGCTACAGTTACAGGGCTTCCGCCTTTGCGCCCGATGTTGGTGATGAAAGGAATGTCGAGCTTCGCCAGCTCTTCCTTGGACTCCGCCGCAGATACGAAGCCTACTGGCATTCCGATGACAAGTCCTGGCTTCGCTTCCCCTTCCTTCACCATGCGAATCAGCTCCAGCAGAGCTGTCGGCGCGTTACCGATGCAGAAAATTCCTCCGTCTGCTTCCTTCACAGCTTTGCGCATGGAAATAATCGCACGAGTGGTGTTGAGGCGCTTTGCTTCTTCCATGACGTCGCGGTCAGAGATGTATACTTTCACTTCGCCGCCGAATTTCTCAATCCGATTTTTGCTGATGCCGACTTGAACCATTTGCACGTCCGCCACGACGATTTTTCCGCTGCGAATCGCTTGAATACCGGATTGGACAGCATCCGGGTGGAAAACGAGACTGCGTCCGAGATCAAAGTCGGCGGAAGCGTGGATGACGCGCTGCACGACAGGGTATTGTTCCTCTGTAAACGGGTGCTCGCCCAGCTCGTCGGTAATGATTTGAAAGCTCATGTCCTCGATCTCTTGCGGTTGTACAGTCAAAGGCTTAAATTCGGTTTTGAAGTCCATGGTTGGTTTCCTCCAGTCACTTGTTTGGATGCTTGTTTATACAGGCGGCATGCCGCGTTATTGCACGACCTCTTTAAGCTGGTTCAGCACGCTTTGGTAGTCGGAAAACTTGGTGCCGTAATCGATTTTCGGACGTCCGATGACGATTGTCTCGATGCCCATTTCCAGCGCTGCTTCCACTTTTTCGTCAAAAGCGCCTACCTTGCCGCTCTCTTTCGTAATCATCAGCGTCACGCCATAGTGGGCGTAGAGCGCTTTGTTCAGCTCTTTGGAAAAAGGCCCTTGCATGGCGACGATGTTTTTTTGCTCCACGCCGAGTTCTTCGCATTTTTGCATATTGTCGAGCCGCGGCAGCATGCGGGCAACCAATGTCGTGTCCGGCAGGCCCAGGAGACGATCCGTGAACGTCTTCAACGTCTTGCTGCCAGTCGTCAGCATGATGACGCCGCGCTTGTCAGCCGCAAGCTCGGCTGCTTGCACGTAATCCTCGACGATGATCAGCTTTTCGCTGCCTGGCGCATCCAGACTCTCACGCTCGTAACGGATGTACGGAACACCCGCTCCTTGTGCGCCCGCCATCGCGTTTTTCGAGGCTTCCTCCGCAAAAGGGTGGCTCGCGTCAACGACACAGCGCACGCCCCTTTCCTGGATCAACTGCTGGATGTCGTCGGCAGTCAAGCGTCCGACCTGGACGGGCACACCGGCCTCCTCCATGCTTTTCGCTGCGTTGTCCGTTACGACGGTGGTCAGCAGATCGTAGCCGTTTTCCTTGATCAACAAGGCCAATTCACGCGCGTCGCTCGTTCCAGCCAATACGAGAATCATGCTGTGTCTCCTCCTACTTGGTTACGTGGTCATGCTTGTGGTCGTGTTTGTGATCATGGTCATGATCATGGTAATGATCGTGGTCATGGTTATGATCGTGAGCATGGTGGTGATCGTGGTCATGGTGATGATCATGGTCATGGTGGTGATCGTGATCATGATGATGCCCGTGATGGTGGTGGTGATGTCCATGTCCGTGATCGTCATCATGGTGGTGGTGATGGTGGTCGATATGCTCCATCGCTGCCAGTCTGTACTGACAGGTGTCACAGTTCAGCTTCACTTCCCCGTGCAAAGCTTCCTCGACGCGATCCTTGAGCACTTCTTTCAGCAACGGGTGGAAACCGAAATACTCGGCCATCTCAAACTGGGCATCCGGATATTGCGCGCGGAACTTCTCCAGTTGATCGCTCATCCGTTTGATCAGCACACCTGTAAACAGGAAGTACGGCAGCAGCACGATGCGCTTGGCGCCAAGCTTCAGGCAGCGCTCTACTCCCTCGTCGTACAGCGGGTAGGTCACACCCATGAAAGCTGTCTCGACCAAAGGCGCCTTGTAACGCTCCCAGAAAAGGCGGGACATTTTGTAAATATCACTGTTGGCATCCGCGTCGCTGCTGCCGCGCCCGATGACGAGCACAGCCAGATCGTCGTAATCTTCTCCGGAAGCGAAGCCCGCTTCTGCCATGCGTGTAGACAAAATGTTGATCACTTCTTCGTGAATGCCGATCGGACGACCGTAGATGAACTGTACGTGCGGGTGCAGCTCCTTCGCTTCGTCAATCGCCGCCGGGATGTGGATTTTCGCATGCCCCGCAGAGAACAGGATGATCGGAATAACCGCTACCCGCGTCGCTCCTCTCGCTACACACGTATTCAATCCTTGCAGCATGTCTGGTCTGGCAAACTCCAGAAAGCACGTCTCGATAATCGGCACATCCAGCTCAGGCGCAAGGGAAGCGACAAACTGGCGAATCTCTTCGTTGCCTTCCGGGTCCTTGCTTCCGTGTCCTACAAATAAAACCGCGTCCATTTCGTTTCCCCCTCGTTTTCGGTCAACTCCGCTACCTATTGATCCGTCTGTCAATCTCCGCAAGCGGCGTTCTCGATTTCCGCTTTGGCAGGTTCGTACCAGGCATACCCCTCCAGCTCGCCTACCCTTTGGAAAAACTTGTGGAAGCGCTCATTCGGAAACGCCTCTTTTTTGAATCGGTTCACGATTCGCTCGACAAGCGGCACAATCGCCTCTTTATCAATGCCTTCCGCAACCGGAATGCCGGAATGCGCGTTACGTCCCACCGTTTTCGCGCCCAGGAACAAATCGAATTTGCCTTTGCGGAACACGATTCCGATATCCTCCTGAACAGCTCCATAGCAGGCCATTCCGCAGCCGTTAAAGCCGATTCTCAGCTCTTTGGGCATTTCCTTGCCACCCAGCCGCTGGTGCAGCTCCTCCGCGTACGGGATGCTGTCTTTTTTCTCGCCATCGCAAAAATCGCACGCCTTCACCTGCAACACATCCCCGATCGGGCTGAGGATAAGCCCCAGCTCGCGCAAACGGCTGGTCACACTTTCCGGATCAGCAGTCGGCACACGCATGATGATCTGGTGGTGCGGGGTATATTCGATCTCGCCTTTTTCTCCTGCGACTTCGGCGATCGCCATCATCTGCATCGGCGTGATTTTTTTGTTGGCGACACCGGGACTGACGGCGAACTCAAAAATCATTTCCGGCTGAAACGATGAAGCCGTACGAACAGCGCTTGTTTGGGCAGGCTTCGTTTCGATGCCTTTTGCCGTATTGACGGCACTCAGCGCTTGCATGGCCCAATCGAGCGGCGAGCGCTCTGCCTGGTGAGCAACCGTTTGCGCTGCCTGTTCCACCGGAGGAGCTTCCAGGACAGCCGTACTCGTTGCACTTCCGGCTAGTCCGGCTTGACCAGCAGCCGACGGACTTTCCACATCAGTCGCCAGCACAGGTCGCTCACTTGCTGGCTCTACTGTCTTTGGGGCAGTCGTGCCCACGCTTTCGTCGCCTGCTTCCAATGACCACGGTTCATTTTCCACGCGCAGCCGTTGATGCGGCTTGAGCGGCTGTTCGTCTGCCGACAGCGTGTATTTGCGCTGGTAGCCGCGCGGCGTAATCATTTTGCCATCGTACACGAACGTCGAAGAGTTCCCGATGATGACCGTCGTCAACATGCCGATGTCGTGCTCCAGCATTTGCGCAAGTGTCGTCACCACGACCGTCTCGCGCTCGCGGTAGGCGCTTTTCACGATTCCGACAGGTGTATCAGGCGAACGGTATTGCAAAAGGATGCGCTGCGCCTCCACAATCTGGCGCGTGCGTCGACCGCTGCGCGGGTTGTACAAGGCGATGACGAAATCAGCCATCCCGGCTGCATCGATCCGTCTGGCAATCAGCTCCCATGGCGTCAAGTGGTCGCTCAAGCTGATCGTGCAGGCGTCATGCATGATCGGAGCACCGAGAATAGCGCCACAGGAGTTGATCGCCGAGATGCCCGGAACGATTTCGATCGGAACGCCAGTCGCCTCTGTCCAGCCTTTCTCGACCAGCACTTCGTAGACCAGACCCGCCATCCCGTAAACGCCGGAGTCTCCACTGGAGATCACCGCTACTTTTTTGCCTTCCTCTTCCGCTTGGCGCACGGCTTCGCGCGCACGCGTCACTTCTTCGGTCATCCCGGTGCTGACGATCTCCTGATTGGTCAAAAGTCCGCGGATCAAATCCACGTACGTCGAGTAACCGATAATGACGTCAGATTCTTGCAGGGCTTCCCGCGCACGCTTGGTGATATGTTCAAAACTTCCCGGGCCAAACCCGATCACAAACAACTTGCCGCTCATACGGCCCCTCCCCTTTCCATCGCATACGTGTCGCATGCAGGCGTTATATGGTCTTACTCTTACGGTGTCTTTTCGCTCATCATCCGGCTAGACAAGTGTCAGAACTGCTGCAATCCCCAAACATAAAAGCAGGCACAGCAAGGAAGTGAGATACATCAGACGAATGGTTGCCGTGATATCGGCAGCAGCCAACGGCCGATGCGGGTCCCCGAGCCTTGCCCGATTGGACGGCACACCCTGGTAGTAGTTAAGACCCCCAAGCTGTACGCCAAGTGCGCCAGCCACCCCCGCTTCCGGCAATCCGCTGTTTGGACTTGGATGCAGGTGCGCGTCTCTTTTGATCATCGCCCAGCACTGTCTCCAGTCCAGTCGTTGCAACCAGCTTGCCATGACCAAAAGCAGCGCGGTCAGGCGAGCTGGTATGTAATTCATCACGTCGTCAAAACGCGCGGACGCCCAGCCCAAGTTTTTGTACTTCTCATTTTTGTAGCCGACCATCGAATCAAGCGTGTTGGCCGCCCGATAAGCCATCGCCAGTGGCGCACCGCCCAATGCGGCGTAGATCAGCGGGGAAACAATCGCATCCACGATGTTTTCCGCTACCGTCTCCACCGCCCCCCGGCAAATTTCCGGCTCATCGAGCTGATCCGTGTCACGCCCTACCACCATCGACAAGGAGCGCCTTGCCGCCGCCATGTCATTTGCCAGCAGATGGCGGGCAATCTCCAGCCCGGCGTCCGCCAAGCCTTTTGTCGCGATCGTCGTGGAGATGAGCCAGGCTCCAACCACCCACGCGAGCAGTGGATGCACGAGAGCAGCCACCCACAAAATCAGCCAGACGGCGGCATAGCTGCCTGACACGATCAGGAGCGGAAACAAGATTCCCGCCAGCTTCAAATGCGATTCCCGCTTGACGACCGCGCGAATGACACGCTCCAGCCGCGTGATCCACCATCCGATGATCACCACCGGATGCGGCAAGCTGCGCGGGTCGCCTACCACCCGATCAATCAAGTATGCCGCGCACAATACCCACACTTCCGTCATGTTGTCCCTCTCTTTAGCTTCCCAGCCTTTGTCTGTGCCAGCGCTGCCCATCCCACTCCGCAAACAGCGCTTCTCCGTGCTTTAGCCCGTCTACTTGCCAGTATTGGCGCGGATCTTTTGCAAGCCATGCCGCCTGGAACCAGCGAATCACTCCGCCGTGGGCAACCAATACGGTCGTTTCGTTTGGTTCCCGCTGTTGCCGATCCATCAGCTTGCACAACCAGCCGTCTACGCGGTGGCCCAGCGCTTGCAGGCTTTCCCCGTTGGGCGGACAGCAGTGAAAAGGATCGTCGTACCAGCGCGTAGCCCGCTCGCAATCCGCCTGCATCAGCTCGTCGTAGGTCAGCAGCTCCCAGTCGCCAAAAGACAGCTCCCGCAAAGCCGGAACAGAGATGATCGGCACATCCCATACGTCGGCCAGCGGTTGGGCCGTCTCCAGGCACCGGAGCAAATCGCTGGCGTAGAGCGCATCAGGCCGTTCGATCTGGCGGGACAAGCGCTCTGCCAGTTCACTCGCCTGCCTTTTTCCATCTATGTTCAAAGGGACGTCGCTATGCCCGAGATATCTGTGTTCCCGATTGCTGTCAGTCTCGCCATGGCGTATCCAGACCCACCTCATAACCACCAACTCCCGACCAGTACAAGCAGCATGACCGCCTCGCTGCTCTCGATGACAGCCCCGTAGCAATCCCCGTTCAGCCCGCCCAGCTTGCGGGCAACCGAACGACAGAACAGCAGAGCGAACAAGCACGATCCAGCGATCGCCGCGACGACCTGCCAGCCGCCTGCCAGCCAGCCAGCTGCGAGCAAAGCCACATAGCCGATGACGATCGCCCACAGCGACAATCCGGCGCTGATGCCTTTGCCGATCCCTTTATCCGCCGACAAGTACGGCCAGAACCGAATGGCAAGCAGGACATGGGTCCGCGCCGCTGCGGGAACAAAAACGAGGAGCAGCCCCCAGCCTGGATGTGTCAGCTCTGCCAAAGCGCCCGCCTTGAGCAGCAGTAGCAAAAGCGCCGCCAGCACGCCAAAAGCACCCACGCGGCTGTCCTTCATGATCGCAAGCACTTGTTCTTTTGGCCTGCTGCTGCCCAATCCGTCCGCCAAATCCATCCAGCCGTCGAGATGCAGTCCGCCTGTGATGTACACCCAGACGACGAGCGTCAACACGGCGGCAAGCCACGGACTGAAGAGCGAAAGCCCTGCCTGGTGGACACCCCATAGCAAAATACCTATGACCAGCCCGACAGCCGGATACCAGTTGACGCTTTTTTTCCACGCCTCATCGGATGGGCGCAGCCACGGGACGGGAATCCGCGTAAAAAAGGCAATCGCGTGCCAAAATGCATTCATCCTTTGATCCTCCACGGGATTCCGGCCATTACCGCGTAGACGGCATCCGCCTGCCGTGCACTCTGTTGATTGACATCCCCGAGCACATCGGCGAACCATCTGCCCAGCCGATTCATCGCCACTCCGCCCAAGCCGACCTCGCTGGTGACTGCGATCACTTTTTGCGGGGAGCGGCTGACGAGGGCAAGCCACGCCTCCAGTTCCTGCAAAAGCGCTTCGGTATGCTCCTGGCTGCGCCACTGCGCTTCCTCGACGCTCATCAGCCGATTGCTCACCCATGTCGACAAGCAATCAATCAGCACGACCCCGTAGCCTGATGCAACGCTCTCGTAGTCGCAAAGCCGCTCCCCTACCTCGACGCTTCCCCATTGACTTGGACGGCGCTCTTTGTGCCGCTCGATCCGCTGCTTCATCTCTTCGTCCCAGGCTTGCCCCGTTGCTACGTAAAGAACTCGCTCGCCAGCCTGTTCGGCCAGCTCTTCGGCAAAGCGGCTCTTGCCGGAGCGAACGCCGCCTGTCACCAACACCAGACTCAACGCTTGCCGCCCCTTTCATCCCGCACCTCGCGCAAGACCGCCATCAGGCGAGCATTTTCCGCACTTCCGCGAACCGCGATGCGCACGTCATGGGCAGTCAGTCCGGGATACATCGCGCAATTGCGGATCAGCACCCCTTTTTTGCCAAGCCATTCTTGCAACTGGGCCGCCGGCAGCTCCCCCGGCGAGCGAACGAGCAAGAAGTTCGCCTCTCCCGGCCACACTTGCCATCCCAGCTCCTTGCCGACGAAGTCGAGCAATTTGGCCCGCTCTTCGGCGATCAGGCTGCGGGTTTTTCGCTCGTACTCCTGCTCTATCAGGCACAGTTCCCCCGCCAAAAGGGCCAGCGCATTCACGCTCCAGCTCACTTGCTTTTGCCGCATGTTGGCGATCGCGTCCGGATGGGCGATCGCGTATCCCAGACGCAGACCGGGAATCGCATACATTTTCGTCATCGACCGCATCAAAATGACCCGAGGAAAGCTCTCCAGGCGACTCGCCAGCGTAAATTGCCGTTCTTCCGCCACGAAATCGAGAAAAGCTTCGTCCACGACCAGCCAGGTGCCTGTCTCTGCCGCCCAGTCCGCCATTTGCAACAGCTCCTGCGGCTCGTACAAGATCCCGGTCGGGTTGTTCGGCGAGCCGACAAATACGAGATCAGCCTGTTCAAACAGCTTGTACAGCTCGGCATGATCCGGCTTGTAGCCGTTCTCTGCTTTTCCGTAGCAACCAATGACACGCGCGCCAAACTGCTCGGAAAGCTCTGCATATTCCGAAAAGCACGGATACACGACGCCGACTGTCTCTGGTTGCAGCCCGAGAATCGCCAAAGCCATCGCTTCCGCCGCTCCATTGGCTGGCAAAAGATATGCTTCCGGCAGTCCGAGACGCTTCGCCAGCGCCTGGCGAAACTCGCGGTGTCCCGGGTCCGGATAGCGCAACACCGCAGACAGCGAATCCAGCAGCATGTCCCTGACCCGTTCCGGCATGCCGAGCGGATTGATATTGGCGCTGAAATCGAGAAACTCTCCAGGCTTTACGCCAAAGCGTTGCGAGGCGGTCAGCAAGTCGCCACCGTGACCATACGTTTCCAGCACGTTCATTAAAATTCTACCCCCAGCACTGCTGGTATTCCTTCGTCATAGTAATGCTTGAGCGGCTTCATTTCTGTCACCAGATCAGCCATGTCCATCACTTCCTGCTTGGCGCTCCGCCCCGTCACGACCAGATGCACATGGCTCGGCCTGTTTTGAATCGCTTCCAAAACATCCGACAGCGGCAGCACATCGTCAATGGGAAAACGATCGATCGCCAGCGCGTTGTTCAGCTCGTCCAAAATCACGACGTCATACGCTCCCGAAGACAGCTTTTCCCGGGCAAAAGCCCACGCCTCCTTGAGCGCTTCCCGATGCTCCTCTGGCGTCTTCGTCCACGTAAAGCCTACGCCCTTTTGCACGATCTCGATGCCGAGCTTGTCAAAAATGATTTTCTCTCCATACGTCCGCTCAGGCGACTTGATGAACTGAATCATAATCACCTTTTTCCCCCGCCCGGTCGCCCGTACAGCCAGGCCCACCGCTGCTGTCGTCTTTCCTTTTCCGTCTCCGGTATAGACCAAAAACAGTCCACGTTTATTGCTCACAACGCACACCCCCAGATTGAAGTGAAGACCTTGCTGTCATTTTGACCCTACATACTTTTCAGGGCCCCCGTCAGTTACCTAAAAAAGGATAGTTTTCTCCAGCCCTTTTCAGGTACTTTTCGGGGACCCCATTGTCCAGTCCAAAAAGTGTCAGCGATTGCTTGTCAGGCGCACAAAAAAACGCTTTGTTTTCCAAAATCTAGAAGGAAAACAAAGCGCGGATAGCTGACAAAAACAATCCTCACCTCTTCCTTTGACCCGAAGGAAAACAGTGCATACACCAAAACAGGCAGGTTTCCTGGCTCAAGGATCATCACTCTTCTTCTCCTTCCCGCCTCGTAGTGGGGCAGTGGATGGCGCCGTTGCCAGGAAGAAGAGCTACTCTTTTACAGTGGCGGGACCGCGTTGGCATTTCACCAAACTTCCCTTTTAACCCTGTCTTTCACGAAATAAGCACTCGCAAAAACACAAGGACCTGTTTTCTATCCTATTCAAATGTCGTTCATTCATTTCAATAACACTCACTTGTTTTAATAATAGCAAATGCTACCGTGGATTCAAGCAAAAGCTGCAAATCGGAGAGGGAAAATGGAAAAACACGGAAAATCCGAGGGAGCGATTCTTGCAAACAACGAAAAAAGCCAGCCTGAGCTGACTTTTAAACTTCCCATCATTAACCAGCGAGGAAATCAGCCAAGATCACTTCCATGTCAAACGGGGTAATCCCCTCTTCCATGGAAAAAACCGTGTCTGCTTCCTCCATCCGGTCGGTAATCGTCCCTCTCGCCTGTGCGTGCAGGGTGAACAGCTCGTGCAAGGTCGGCTTCACAAGTGTCGTCAGCGCGCGGCCCATCCATTCGATACCGCCGCCATTTGCCTCTACGTTGTTGACGAAGCGCGGATGCGAACGCAGCGCGATGTCCGTCCAAATGACTTTTCGCTCTGCCAGATCGAGAATGACCGGGAGGCAGATCGTCGAACGGGCAGCGATGTCGGCTTTATCCTGAACTGTCAACGGTTCAAAAACTTCGCCGGACTCGGGCTGACTGCGGATCATCCAGCCTGCGAAGCACTCCGGCAAATCGCAATACGGCTGGCTCGTAAACGAGTTCAGTGACATCACGACATAGCGCCCGCCGTATCGAAGCACTGACTCGATATCGACATCGATGAACTCGCACGCTCCGTTCGGCGCCTGTACGACATCGCCGCTATGGCAGGCGCGATACTTCGCGGACCGCAAATTGGTGTAGGACACATGCTCCATGTACGTCCACTTCTCGTCATACAGGACAGCGGACAAATCGATATCTACCCGCCCGGTAGGGACATCGTTGACGATCCCTTCCTTCCACCAGGTGAAAAAGCGGATCGTGCTCCCCTCGGGGATCGGCAGTCTGGAGCCGCGCGCTATCGTGCGCAACGCCTTGCTTGCCGATCTTTGGGAAAAAGGCACCAGTTGCTCGTGCAATTGCGGGTCGATATAAACTTTTCCGAGAGCAGGCAAGGCAGAAAAGCGCTGAATCAACACCTCGCGACATATCCCGGCTGCACGCGCGCGCTGTTCATCCGCCAGCCGTGGAAGCGCATTGGGGATCGCCTGTACTTTTGCCACTTCTCCTTTTGGAAAGAACGTTCGCCACTCACCGTATCGCTCCCGCTTGTCAAAGTGATTCATCACCTGCAAAAGGACGGGGGTCGATACAGAAGTCGCTATCTGCTCAAAGGAGCGCAACACCTGATCGCCCGCTTCCGTCAAGCGAAGCATGTGATCCAGCCGTCGGGCAAATTCACCTGGCCGTTGCATCAGCAATCTGGTCGCTTCTTTTATATCGCACGCCAGGATCGCCAGCTCGACCTGACTGTTGAAAGTCTCGATGCGCCGATTGTTGCGCAAAATATCAAACGCTTCCGCTGCCCGCGGATAACGGTCTTTGTATTCAAAAGGATGCAAAATCTCCCCGAGGCGAATCCAGCGGTTTTTATAGCGCTGCATGTCTTCCGCCAGGTTCGGGCTTGCTTCCAGCAATCGAAGCAACAGCCTGCGCTCGGCCCGTCTGAACTTGCGAAACTTCGCAGGGGCAGCCAGGCTGACATCCCCGTCGGACAGAGCCGCCGCCAGTCGCAGAACATCTGTCGACGTCTTGCAATATTTCGCCAAAAAGTCAGGCGGCATTTTGTCGGCCCGAAGCAACATGCTCGCCACGACAGCGGCATTTTCCTTGTGCGGGATTTCCGGCGGCAAAGCTTCCGCAATCCCTTTGCAACCGTGAATCAAGCCTTTCAAGTCTTCCTTGTCCTGAGCGGAGAGCGAACTGTTCGCCCGCAGCATGTTCATGCCTATTTGCAGCAGCTCTTCGTCCGTTCCCAGTTGAATCACTTTCAAACGGGATTCTTTCAGGAGCGGCAGCCGCTTTTTCACTTCATGCACGGGAAGCTGCCACGTCAAGTAATGGATAATCGCCTGGAGGTACAGTTCCCCGTCGCTCGCTTCCATGACCTGGCGCGGGAAATTCGGATAAAAAGGCTTGAAGCGCCTGGAGGCACCGACCATGTCTTTTAAAACTCTCACTACCTCCGAGTAGAGCGGGAAAAATTCCGCTTCGGACAGCGTGCGGATTCGCTCGATCAGCTCCAGGGAAAACGTGTAGCCCAAGCTCTCCATATTGCGCAAGGCCGCAGCCAAGTAAGCGACAGGCAATTCATGCTGTCCCGCTTTCACAATCAGTTTGTTTTTCCGGCGAAGGTAGATTTGATTTTTCATCGGCAGCAATAAAAAAAATCAGGAAAGCAGTACCCCTAATATCCAAGTTGAGTAGAAGGAAGGTGTACAATAGCCTGATTTTTTTGTTCCTTTTGTCATTTTTATACATATTATCCTGTTTGCCATAGGTTGTAAAGGCTCTCCCGAAAAATAGGAGTTTCTTCACAGGCGGTCTGTTTGGCCTTGCATCCTTTCGATCAGGCACTGGAAAACAACCCCATAGTACAATAAGACAGCACCTGCCTGAAATGAAAAACATTGAGGACATGACAGATGAAAAAAATTCAGCAAATCATGGCGCTGGCTGTACTGCAAAGCGCTGTTTCCTTCGGCACTCCTGTCTGCGCACAGCCCGTCGACGTCACGGTAAACGGGCAAGCTGTCGCCTTTCCCGACGTCCAGCCGTATGTAGACGCACGCTCGCAACGTACGCTGGTGCCCGTCAGATTCGTGGCTGAAAAGCTCGGGCTGCGCACGCAATGGGATGCAAAAACCGGACAGGTTACGCTGCAAAACGCGACAACCACGATCAGGCTGACGGTCGGTCAAAGCATTGCGCACGTGAACGGCAAGCAAGTCCAGCTGGATACGGCAGCTGCGCTCCGCAATGGCCGGACAATGGTGCCGCTCCGTTTTATCAGCGAATCATTTGACGCCCGGATCGATTGGAACGCCGAGCGCAATCTGATTGTTATCGCGACAGCCGCTCCAAAGCAGCACAGCACGTGGCTGTGGGATGCGTCCTTGCTTTTGAGCGGTCAGGAACAGGAGCGAATGATTGAATTTGCCGCGGAACAGCAAGTGACGAGCATTTACTTGCAAATCGACAAGGACATTCCGCAAGCTGTATACCAATCGTTCATGCAAAAAGCGCAAAAAAGGCAAATCAAAGTAGAAGCATTGAACGGCCGCCCCGGATGGGCTTTTCCTTCCGGCCACAGCCAGATCGAGGCTTTTATCGACTGGGTCGAAGCCTACAATGCGGCTGTCGCCCCTGAGGAGAGGTTTTCCGGGCTGCATTTTGACATTGAACCGTACGTGCTTCCCGAATGGAAAAGCGATCAGACACGGGTCGTCAGCAACTGGATGGACAGCATACGCCTGATCGAGCGCAGAACAAAAGCGAACGGTCTGCGGCTTACGCTGGACATTCCTTTTTGGCTGCATCAGGTCAAGGTTCCCGACACCCGCTACAGTTTGAGTGCGTGGATGCTGGAAAAAGCCGATGCGGTGGTCATCATGGATTACCGCAACTCCGCTTTGGGCAATGACGGAATCATCGCCAATGCCCAGCCGATTTTGCGGGAAGCGGGCACATTGGGCAAGCAGGTCATCGTCGGAATCGAAACCGCCCCCAGCGCGGAAGGTGCCCATACGACTTTTCATTCGCTGCCGACACATGTGCTGAAAACAGAGCTTCAGCTCGCCAAGGAAAAGCTCGCTCAGCACGCAAGCTACGCAGGCTTTGCCATTCATGACTACAACCACTGGACGAAACTAAAGCAAGACAGCTTCTGAGTGTCCGGGCTGCTCGGGCTCGGGATACGGGAACAAATCCGCTACCCGCACGCTCTGGCCGCTTTCATTCGTGTAGACGACATGCTCGCGCGTAAAATCACGCGGGCTTTCCAGTCCACAGGCTGCGGCGAGCGAAAACAAGCCTTCGCGCAACTGCAAAATGTAGTTCATGACCCGCCACTGCTTTTCTTCCGGGGCGAGCGCCTCCTGGTATTTGGCGTCCGTGGTCGTAATTCCGGTCGGACACTTGCCTGTATGGCATTGCATCGCCATGATGCAGCCGTTCGCCATCATGAAGCCGCGCGCGGAGTTGACAGCGTCCGCCCCTAAGGCGAGAGCAATCGCCACTTTGTCAGGCGTGATCAGCTTGCCGGACGCAAAAATTTTGAAGCGGTCACGCACGCCGAATGTCCGCGCCACATCGTCGAGGATGAGCAGCGCAGGATAGAGCGGCAGCCCCATCCCGTCCGCCATCGCTTTGAAAGTCGCGCCAGAACCTCCCTCCGAGCCGTCAACCGTAATGAAATCGGGGTAAATATCCAGCTCGGTCATTTTGGCGAACAGCGGCTCCAGCCTTTTGGCGTCACCGACGACGATTTTAATTCCCACTGGTTTTCCGCCCGCTTCCTGCAACGTGCCGACAAACCGGAGAGCTTCCTCTGGTTTGGTCAGAAACGCAAAACGGTTGGGGGAATTGACCGTTTTGCCCACAGGCACCAGCCGCGCTGCCGCCACCTTTTCTGTCACCTTGGAGCCTTCGAGATGGCCGCCCCGTATTTTTGCCCCTTGATGAAATTTCAGTTCAAACGCTTTGATCGCAGGCTGACTCGCCTTGCGCTTGTATTCCTCGATCGAGAATCGCCCTTCGTCATCGCGGTATCCGAACATGCCTGGCCCGATCTGTGCGACGATATCCGCGCCTGTAGCGAGGTGGACTTCCGCCACGCCCCCTTCTCCTGTGTTGATCCAGGAGCCGCCCGCCATTTTGGCTCCGCTTCCCGTAGACAAAATGTAGTTTTCTCCGACCGCCCCGTACGATGTGGCAGATGCCCCGAACATGCCTTTGAGCCGCCACGGGTGTTCGCGGCGCTCTCCCACGACAATCGCATCCTGATCAGCCAGCAGCCACGGCTTCACTTGTTCCTCGATGAACTTTTCCTGGCGAGTGAACAGGCCCTCATCTGTAATCACGTACTTTTTGCCCACAAGCACTTGCTCGTTGTCTACCCGCAGCTCGCTCGTCAGCTTGGGAAACATGGCGTTGGACAAGTAAAAGCCCGGCTTTTCGTAATCTCGTCTGCCGCCAAACGAGATGAGATCCGTGCGGTATTTCGCCGCGTAGACCAACCCGACGAAATCAGCGCGGGAAAACGGTCTGCCGTCTGTGTCGTTGTCAAACCAGTATTGGCGAAATTCCGGCCCGAGCTTTTCCAGCAAATAGCGCACCCAGCCCAAAAACGGGTGCGAGCGGATAATCGAATGCTTCGGCTGTTTGGACAAGGCGTACATATATCCGAAAAAGACAAGCGGCGGCAGTACCACCACCACGAGCACTATGATCAAAAGTATCGACTGCATCTTGTTTCCCCTCCGGCATTGAGCATCTTCGTTCATTAGGATGCTACCTGATCCTTCCTCTCATACAGTACGGCGGTTTAGGGCAATTCCGCTCCTGTTTTTGTGCAAAATATTATTTAAAGTAACTTTCAAATGATATTGATTATAAATATCATTCATGATAATTTGATAGCAGAACCATACATCATGCCTACAGAAACGAGGAGATTCTCGATGAGCGCACGCATTGGACTTCCCGCACCCGATTTTACGATGGACACCGTGACGTTTGACAACGGCTTCCCTGTTCCGAAAAGCTTGGTCGATTACCGCGGCAAGTGGCTGCTGCTATTTTTTTATCCATTTGATTTTTCCAAAGTATGCCCGACCGAAATTCTCAGTCTCAATCGCCGAATTGACGAGTTCCGTGAGCTGAACGTCGAAGTGCTCGGCGTCAGCGGAGACAGTGTGCATACGCACAAAGCCTGGATGAGAGCAAGCGACGGAATCGGGCCGCTGTCGTTCCCGCTGGCTTCTGATTACAGCAAAGAAGCGACCAACAGCTACGGCGTGCTCGATGAAGCGACCAAAGCACCCCTGCGGGCGAGCTTCATCATTGACCCGGAAGGCATCTTGCAGTATGCGGTTGTCTCCAACTCCAAAGTGGGCCGAAGCGTAGATGAGACATTGCGGGTCATTGAAGCTTTGCAATCCGGCGGCCTGTGTCCGATGGACTGGAAGCCAGGGCAAAAAACGATCTCTTAACAGGCATACAGCAACTGACAGGCAACGAAAAACCTCGACCGAATGAGCTGGTTGACAGCTCCGGTCGAGGTTTCTTTTTGGCGAACAAACAGCCTAATCGTACTTCTCGTCGTCCACGCGTATTTGCCCGTCCACGATCAGCTCCAGCTCCGTTTCGAAGTTCAGCACGATTTCGCCCGGCATCTGGTCGGCGACCTCTGCCAAATCGGGAAGCAGCAGCGCGTCTTCCAGCGATTCGGGCTTTGCTGGCAGCTCATTGAACCAGCCGCGAATCGCATCCATCAGCTTGTAAAACGACGCCTCGAACTGGTTGGCGTCATCTTCGGCGTCATCCTCATGGCTTCTTTTCATCCGCTCCCACGCATCCAGCGTCTGGCGCAGTGCTTTTTCGATCGTCGCGTCCATGCCCCGCCCTCCTTTTCGCTCCTGTATTCTTCCTAGCTAGTATGACCGCTTTCGCTGCCCTTTTCCAGCCTTTCCGGCACCTCCGCTTTCGGATGAAGTCCCTTCCATTTTTTATAATCGTTGCGATTTTTGACACCTTTTATAGCCCGTTTGAGTCATACGCAAATGAATCGGGACTGCTATCCTAGTCTTAGCTGGCAGCCCCTTCCCTCAGGAGGAATTATCGAGAGCTCTCATTACAAAGGGGGGAACGTACCCTGACTCGTACTAGGAACAAAAAAATGGCGCTTCGCCAACTGCTGTCTGCTTCCCTGGCAATCGCGCTTGTCATGCCTGCTGCCCTCACAGCGCTGGCGGAAGAGTCCGCAGACTCCTTGCAAGCACAGATCGACCGGGCGGCACCAGGCGAAACTATCACGATACCGGAAGGCAAATACGAAGGGCCGATTCGCATTACGAAGCCGCTCAAACTGGTGGCAGACGGAGACGTCAAGCTGACCAACCCGAGCGAGGAAGCTGCCTTGATCATCGCGGCAGACGACGTTACCTTGCAAGGCATTACGGTGGTGGACAGGAGAATCAACAGCGAGGATGCCTCGATTATCGTCAAGGGCAACCGCAATCTGCTGGAAAAAGTCACCGTGGATACGATGGGAACGGGCGTTCAGTTGCGAGGGGCCAACTCCAATACGCTGCACAAAGTTTTCGTCATCGGCAAGGTAAAAGACAGGGGCAGTACGAGTGATGCCGGCCACGATCACAGCGCTCATCTGTCCAAAAGCCAAAGCAAGCCAAAGGTGACGGTCCAGGCTCAAAAAGGAAACGGCATCGACCTGTACGACTCGAATGACAATCGGCTGACCGACAATCAGGTGACGAACGTCTTTGACGGAATCTACCTGGAGAAAAGCAGCGGCAATCAGCTGGAGCAAAACTGGGTGGAAAAGTCGCGCTACGGCTATCACCTGATGGGCACCACGAATACAACTTTGAAAAACAATACCGGCAGCGAAAATGTGACGGGCGCCATGCTGATGGAAACAAGCGAAGCCACAGTCATCGGGAACCAATTTTTGAAGCAGCAGAAAAACCCGAACTCCCAAGGCATTTTGCTGTACGATGTGCAAAACTCGCTCATCACGGACAACCGCATCGAAGGGAACCGGGTCGGACTGTACCTGGAACGCTCGACCGAGATTACCGTCAAAGGCAATCAACTGGCGCTCAATTTCGTCGGAATGCAGCTCACGTCCTCTTCGCAAAACACGTGGACGAACAACCAGTTCATCTCCAATGTCATCGCGGCGCAAGCCCAGGACAGCGCCACTGACAACATAAACGGCAACTATTGGGACAACTTGCTCGGTCTTGACGTAGACGGCGATCATATCAGCGATCTGCCGTACGAAATGAACCCGTTTTACCTCGGCCTGACTGACGCCGTTCCCGCCTATCAGCTGTTTTTCCAGTCGCCGGGCTTCGTGTTTCTGGAAAATTTGTTCACAAACGGCGCAGGCAGTCCGATTCGGGACAACTCGCCGCTGATGCCGACATCCGCTGTCTTGGCAGCCGATGCCCAAACGACCAGCGGCTGGGGTGCTGGCATACTTGGCCTCATTCTTTTACTGGGAAGCTGTACATTCATATACGTAGGAGTGAAGAAATCATGATGAAATTGAAAAAATGGGTAACCACACTGGGAGCAATCGCAGGAATCAGCCTGCTCATGGTCGGCTGCGGAAAAGAAGAAGCACAGCCTGTAGACATCGCGGAAGGCGTAGACAAATGTGACCTCTGCCACATGCACGTGCCGAACGACCACAACGCAACAGAAATCATTTTGAAAGACGGCAAAGCGCTGAAGTTCGACGATATCGGCTGCTTGCATGAATGGACGAAAGAACACGGAACAGACGAAGTCGCCATGCAATACGTTCGCGACTACTATACGGCAGAGTGGACAAAAGCCGATACGGCAACTTTTGCCTACGACAAAGAATTTAAAACGCCAATGAGCTACGGTATCTACTCGTTCAAAGACAAAGCGGAAGCGGACAAATTCGTGGCGGAACAAAAGAAAGGCGTCGTCATGAACGCGGAAGGCCTGAAAAGCCACACGTGGGAACGCAGCATGAGCGAGCATATGAAAAAAGACGGACATTCTTCGGGCGGACATCAATCCGGCGGTACGGAGAGCACTCCTGCCCCAGCACACGGCAATGGCACAAGCACGCCAACGACTACACACCACTAATACCACGAATAGAGGAAGTGGCGAGCCTTGCACATCAATCTGATTGCGAAAAGGGAAGTGAAGGTAGGTTTCCGCAATCCATGGGCCTACTCTTTCATGGCTCTGTTTTCCCTGTTTAGCCTGGGGCTGCTGGTGATCCAGTCGCAGTCCTACATGAAAGGCTACACGTATACGACAGGCACCATGCTCAATCTGATTTTGTATTTGCTGCCGCTGATGACGATGCTCCTCTCCTCTTTCTCCCTGACTGCGGAGAAAGAGGAAGGTAGCTGGCAACTGCTCTCGACCTACGCGATGACGACCTCGTCGTTTCTCATCGGCAAATACGTCGGCCAGGCGCTCGTCCTGATTGCCATCGTCAGCTTTGGCTACGGCATCTCCGGGGTGGCTGGACTTTTGCTCGGCAAAAGCTTTGCCTTTTCCACCCTGCTGTTCCTGCTCGTCTTCTCGATTTGTCTGATCCTTTTATTTTTAGGAATCGCCATGCTGATTGGCGCTCTGTGCCGGAATCGCTGGCAAGCTTTGACCATGGGCGTCAGCATCTGGTTTTTCTACATCTTGGCCTGGCCGACGCTGTTGATTTCCTTGCTCAGCTTCGTGCCGTACACATGGATCAAGCCCTTGCTGCAAATCGTGACTTTTTTCAATCCAGCTGAATTTGTCCGCGTCTATTCTGTGACCCGGCTTGGCGGCGGTGCCATTTTCGGGCCGGAATACTACAAGTGGATTTACTGGATCGACTCGGCGCTCGGCGACGTTTGCTTCGTCGCACTCTGTCTGCTGTGGATTAGCGCTACGCTGTTTATCGCTACCCGGGCATGGGAAAGGAGATAACACGATGCAAACATTCGGCCTTACCGTCGATCAGGTAAGCAAGACGATCAACGACAAAACGATTGTCCATCCTTTCAGCCTGCGCATCGAGCCTGGCGAAGTGGTCGCTCTGTGCGGCGGAAACGGAGCGGGAAAAAGCACGATCCTGCGCATGCTGGTAGGCATTCTCCGTCCCACTACAGGCACGATTCAGCTCAACGGCATGAGCTGGGAGGAGCAGCGCGTCGACTATTTGCAGCAGATTGGCTACATGCCTGATCATTTCTCCTTCACGGCTGGTCTGACTGCACGCGAGACATTGGAGTTTTACGCAGCGTTGCGCAATCGGACCGCAGAAGATGCCGACAGGATGCTGAAAGCCGTCGGTCTGCACGATGCCCGCAACAAGCGCGTTTCGCATTTTTCCAAAGGCATGCAGCAACGCCTGCTGTTCGCCCAGGCGATCCTGGCAAAACCGGCCTTGGTCGTCCTGGACGAGCCGACAAACGGCCTCGACCCTTACTGGATGGACGCCTTCGTCGATCTCGTGCGCGAGCTGCGCCTGGCGGGACAGTCGGTCATCTTCTCCACTCACCAGCTTCAAGTAGCTGACGCCGTGGCTGACCGCGCGATTTTCCTCATGAACGGACAAATCGTCCGCGACGACACGATTGATCAGTACCAGGAGCAGTACGGCAATGTCGGGCTGTACGGTGCGTTCGCGGAGCTGGTGTCTCGGGCGCATTCATAGCCAAAGAAGAACATACAGTCAGACATGATAGTGACACCGCTGTTCATTCGCAGCTATCGTCCAAACGCAAGAAGCCAGTCAACGGTTGATCCCGCCGACTGACTTCTTTTTTTTCAGGCTAAGCTTTAACATGCGATAACAGTTGCGAATAATCATCGTACGATAGCTGACTTCCATCCCCATAATGCTTTCGTTCTGCCTCGACAAGTCTCTCTTGCGGATTGTCAGCGGTAGCAGCCCACTCCCTGATATAATTCCTTAACCGATCGGAAAACTGCAATCCGCGTGTCTTGTGAATCTTCCAAGCGCGAACAACATTAACCTCTGGAGTAGGGTTTTTCCATACGACCTCATCATCAAGCAAAATATCAAGCACTCTGCTATTTATCGCTTCCATGAAATAAGTGCAATCAAGGTTCTGCCATTGCAAATGAAAACTTACTGCATCGAAATTGAAAAAGACCCCTTTAGATATATTCTCAAAGTTCGGCGCTAATAAGCGTTCGCGAAAAGCCCAATTGCTTTGGATTCCCCATATGTCGAATTCAATGCCGTCAACCTTAAGCTTATATCCCCCGAACCGATTTTGTTTATAGGAAAAGCTGGAAAAAGCTTCTGCAAACCTCGTATCGGGAGCATCCACAATTATGTCATAATCCCGTGGTGTTCTGCTCTCAGCCAGATCCCGTACAGCCCCACCAATCAAAATCAAATTACCGTAGGAGCTAAGGTCATGTAGCAAGCGGTCTACTTGTGGGCTGACTTCTCTTAACAGTTCAATCCTTTTTAGGATCATGCCTGTCTGATTGTAGTCTTCGTGAGCGCATCTCCATGCACTGCCCATAAGTAGCCCTCCTTACAATTTGATGCCTGATAGCTTTTGATACAATTCTAACGCATAAGTGTCAGTCATGCCACAAACAAAATCCGTCACTAGCAATAACCGATCATACAAACTTGGCTGTTTATCAACTTGCAGCGAAAAGGGGTAGCGCTGCATGAGATAGCGATAATTATCAGAGATCAGCATGAAATTCTTGCCTTTTTCGGAGTAGGCAAATTCATCATTGATTTTGAAAATATTCTTCTCCAGTTCAGCTAGCTGGTAGATGCTATCTGTACTCACTGAGCAAACGAATATTTCCAGCAATCCGCGAATCACCTTTCCCCCTACCAACTCGCGTGTAATAATGTCCCGATTCGGAAAAATATAATTCTCTGCAAGCGCTCGGAAAGCTTCCCGAACCTTCGCTGCTGACGAATTTTCCAAAATCTCCTCATCAAAGTCGCCGTTCAAGATGCGGTCATGCAATTTGAGGAAGCTTTCCACTACTCCATGAATCATGGCTCCCTGCGCCTTAATCCGCAGCTTTTGCACCGCATTGTCTAAACGGTCTGAACGCCGCTCCTCTGTATTTTGTTTAAAGTCACTTACAAAGGAATCGAGAAGCTTTCTATCGTCTTCTGTTTTGAAAAATTCTGCGAACACATCTGTAATGATCGAATAGTCCAATACTTTCTTTTTGCACCCATCTTCAATATCCGCTGCTGAGTAGGCAATATCATCGGCCGCCTCCAACAAAAACGTGACAGGATGGCGTTTATCCATAATTCCGGTATATTGGCGAACTAGCTCAAAACGTTCCTGCTCCGAAGTCATGTATCCAAATTTTTTGTAAGAAACGCCGAGATCTTGTGCTTTGCGCTCTGCTCTGCTTTTGTTCCCTTCCAACGAAGAACGGGGATATTTCAAAATGCTTGCCAAAGAAGCGGCGCTTAGATTGTAGCTATATTCATCCACTAATCCATTCAGCTTGGTCAACAGGCGGAACGATTGCGCATTTCCTTCAAAGTGTTCAAAATCAGCCTGCATCTGCTTTGCATACTGCGAATTCCCCTCAGCCAGTTGCCTGAGATTTTTTTCGTTTTCAAACCAATCCCGAAAGAAAGTTTGAATCGCTGCTTCCCCAAAATGACCAAATGGCGGATTACCCAAATCATGCACAAGACCAGCAACGGCCAATAGCGCGCTCAGTTTTCCAACAGACTCCTCTTTAAATGCCTGCGGTTTTCGTTTCGAAAGATACTTTTCCACACTGATGCCCAGTGATCGACCAATTGTCGCCACTTCATGAGAATGCGTTAAGCGAGTGCGCACAAAGTCACTGTTATCAAGAGGGAAAACTTGCGCTTTATCTTGTAATCTGCGAACTGCTGAGCTAATAATCAATCGGCTATAATCATCATCAAAGTCATTTCGCAAATCGTATTCATTATCCTTTGTGCGATCTTTTACCTGTCGATCTCGCAAGCGAACTCCGCTCAATAGTTGTTCCCACTGCATTAATGTGCTGTTCTGCATCTACTCATCCCTCCCTTCTCTATTTTACTACACAAAAACGCATTATTTGGTATTTTTG
Source organism: Brevibacillus sp. HD3.3A (assembly GCF_013284375.2). Lineage (NCBI taxonomy): Bacteria > Bacillati > Bacillota > Bacilli > Caryophanales > Paenibacillaceae > Brevibacillus > Brevibacillus sp. HD3.3A. Next base: position 1,231,945 of record NZ_CP085874.1, on the reverse strand, counting down.
TCTCTTTATACAAACAAAAAATATTACTTTTTTCCTAAAAACCAACTAGAGTTACCTACTCTTCCGTTCGTTTGTTCTTATCCTCGCTTACTCAAATCGCCTTCGCTTCCATATAAAAAACAGATAAAAACTTTTTCACGCTGATGCGGCATTTTGTCGTCTTTTCTCCGGCTTCCAGCTCCTGCATCCGTTGGCGAATTTCCTGGAAGTCAAACAAGCGCGGGGCAAAATGCTCAAAAGTCGGGTTCGCGTAATCCGTCAAACCGAGCGAGGACAAATGCGTAAACGCTTGCAACACCATGCGGCGAATCCGCTGCTCCATCGCCCGTACCTCTTTGGTCAACGCCTGCTCGTCGAGGCTGCCGTGCAACTTGAGCAAAATTTGCGTGTACAGCTCCTTCAGCTGCAAATCCCGCAGTTTGTCCACTTCCCGATCGTTTTGCGCAAGCCAGCCCATGATGACGAGCAAATCGTGCGCCCCCGCCTCGCTTGCGATCCCGAGCTGCAACAACAGTTGTCTCGCTTTTTGCGCCAAGCCCTCCTCGTCGGAGGAATGAGCTTTCAGCCCGCCCGTCGGCTGCTCTTTTCCTTTGACATCAAGAATTTGCAACGACTTGCGGATAGATTGCAAAGAGGCTTCCAGCGTCAAGTAATCAGACACCCTTTTGAGCACTGCGATGACCTCCAGGCGGTTGATCGGCTTCTGGATAAACGTATCAATCCCCTGCAAATAAGCCTCTCCGATCATCTCCTTGTTCTCCACCTGAGAAACCATGATGAACCGGCCCGCGAACCCTTCCGCTTGCAACTTCTTGATCGTCTGGATGCCATCCAGCCCAGGCATGAGCAAATCGATCAGGACGACATCTACTCCGTAAAGCTGATCGATGGAGACACAGTTGCCATCGCTTGCCTGGCCGACGATCTCGCCCAGGCCGCTGTCCGCTATGATTCGCTCCAGCATGCGCCGCACTACGGCATCGTCTTCAATCAAAAAGAAACGTATCATCGGTTATCCTCCCTCCCCTCTCAGCAATTGATGAGTCGGAATCCGCACTTCAAAATGAGTCCACTCTCCCAGATCGCGCAAAATGTGCAACTGTCCCTGCAAGCTCTGCACGATGCCTCTAGCATGTGTCAGGCCAATCCCGGTGGATGCGTTGCCCTGCGCGTCGTATTTCGTCGTATAGCCCGGTTCAAACACCCACTCCCGTTCATCCTGCGAGATTCCCGGCCCGGTGTCCAGCACCTGAAAGACGATTTGCCGCCCTTCCAGTCTGACGTTCAATTCAATTTTACCCGATCCGTCGATTGCTTCTACGGCATTCGCCACCAAATTGTTCAGCACAGACAACAGCGCATAAATTTGATTGGTCGCCAGGCTGACCTGACAGCTCCAGGCAAATTCGATTTCTTTTCCGAGCATCTCCGCATACTTCTGATTCGCTCGCATCACCAGCTCGCACAATTCGCCGACAGGCATCTGGGGAGCCAGTCCCTCCTGATTGATCAGCTTGGAAATACCTGCGAGAATGCGCTGCGAGTCTTTTTTTACCTCGTGCACATGCTCGGCAATCGTCAAAGCCGTAGGAGATTCGGCATGCTGCGACGTCAGCAGCCGCCTGTACAACCGATAGCTTTCACGGGTGATGTCCTCCAGTTGCGTCATCGATTTGCGCAAGTAAAACGCCTCTTCGTAAAGCTCGGTATTGATCATCCGCAGCCGTTCCAGCTCTTGCTGGCGCACCTCGCCTACCGCCCGAATTTGCCGGATCGAGACGCTGTTGTACAGACCGACAGCGAAAAAGCTGCGCAATACGCCGAAGAACAAGAGCATGAAAGAGCCTTGCCACGTAAGCGGCGGAAAACCGTTCAAAAACTCGCGCACCTGCAATTCGACCAGATTGGAAGCAAAGTCGACAGAAGCTCCAATCAGCCCCATTTTCAGCGGAAATTCCACGTAGTTTCTTGCCCGCAGCACCCGGAACAAAATGGCAAAGCTGAAATAGTAGAACGCAGAGGGAAGGTGATCATACACGCTTTCCAGCCACGGGCCATAGCCCATGAGCATGTCCATGCCGACCCGAAAGCCGAGGATGAACGTTCCGGTTAAAAAGCCTGTCGTGATCACAGGTACGGAAGAAAACCAGAGCAGACCGAAAGAAAAAGCAGCAATCCCCAGCGAGAAGCGAAACGATCCTCCAAGCGGATTGACCTTCATCTCTCCGAAAAAGGCCGTTGCCAGCATAATAATCATGAGGACCAACAGGCGCTCGCGCATAGATTCCCCCCTTTCCTACGCAAAAAGATCTCCCATTCCTATTTTACTAAGAACTGGAGATCCGAACAGATGCTTTTGCATCAGGCGTGTTTGTTTTCAAGTCGTTTGGACACGATCGACAAGGCGTAATTGACGACGAAGTACATGACCGCTACCAGCAGGAAGGTCGGGATCACGTAGTTGACGTTGCGCCCGTTGATGATTTGCGCGTGGTTCATCAGCTCTGGCAGGGCGATTACGACGGCGAGCGACGTGTCTTTCAGCAGCGAGATGAACTGGCTGACGATCGGCGGAACCATCCTTCGCAAAGCTTGCGGCAAAATGATGTGCCACAGCGTTTGCACGTAGGTAAGGCCCGATGAACGCGCAGCCTCAATTTGCCCTTTTTCCACCGATTTTAAACCGCTGCGCACGATCTCCGAGAGCATCGCCGCTTCAAAGATGACCAGTGCAAGGACAGCTGCATAAAACTTGTCGAGCTTGATGCCGACTTCCGGCAAAGCAAAGTACGTGAAAAATATAATCAACAAGAGCGGCAGGTTGCGGATCAGCTCGACGACTGTAGCCAGAGCTTGGGAAACACCGGGAATATTGGCGTAGCGCAGAACCCCGACGACGATCGCGATCGCAAAGCTGAACACAATCGCTAAAAAGGCAACTTGCAAAGTAAGCCAGAAACCTTCGAGCAGGAAGGTCAAATGACTGGGCGCGTATGCTCCGATAAAGTCCATGTTTTCCCCTCCCTTAGCGGCTTCCAGCCAAGCGTCGCTCCCAATAGCTGACGAGCATGCTCAACGGAAGTGTCAAAATCAAATAAAAGATGGCGACAAAAATGTAAACGTCAAACGTCACGAATGTGTCGGCAGAGATCAAATCCCCGAAGTACATCAGATCAAGACCCGCGATAACGCCAAGCACCGAGGAATTTTTCACCAGGTTGATAAACTGGTTGCCCATCGGCGGAATGACGACCTTGATCGCTTGCGGCAAAATGATGTAGCGCATCGCCTGTCCGTACGTAAGTCCCGAGGAACGGGCTGCTTCCATTTGTCCTTTTGGTACAGCCAAAATTCCGGCGCGGATAGTCTCCGCAATGAATGCTGCGGTGTACACCGTCAGTCCAAGCGTCCCGGCTACGAATGGCGCCAGCAAAATGCCCATGGCAGGCAGACCGACAAAGAACAGAAACACGACGAGAATCAGCGGAATGTTGCGGACGAACTCCACGTAAGCCGTTCCGATCCAATTGAGCGGGCGAATCGGCGAAATCCGAAAAATCGCAAAAAGCGTTCCCAAAACAAAGCTCCCGACGAGAGCGAGCAGGCTGGCTTGCACCGTGTTCCAGAAGCCTTCGAGGTACATATCCCAATGATCAAACAAGATGGAAAAATCGATCATAGCTGTAGCGATCCCCCTAGTCGTAAGAAAATAAGGGAATGAGCGGCGAAGTGAACCGCTCATCCGTCATGGAGTAGAACCGCTTATTTTTTTGGTTTTTCCCCGATCCATTTTTCATAAATCTTGTCGTATTCGCCGTTTTCCTTCATTTCTTTCAGCAGGTCGTTGACGGCTTTGACAAACTCGGCGTCGCCTTTGTTGATCGCGATACCGTACGGCTCTTCGGTGAACGTTTCTTCTGTTACACGGTAGTTCGGATCTTGCTTCGCCATTCCGTACAGGAGAGCGTTATCGGTAGTGAGCGCATCGCCTTGTCCAGCCTTGAGCGCTGTGAAGGCTTCTGCGTAGTTTTCAAATTCGAGCACTTCTACATCAGGCGCGCTGGCGCGAATGTTTTTCGCAGAAGTGGAGCCTTTGGCTGTCAGCACTTTCATCCCTTTTTGCAGGTCTTTGAGTCCGTTGATCGGGCTGTCTTTTTTCACGAGCAAAGACTGTCCAGCCAGGAAGTACACATCGGAGAAGTCTACTTCTTTTTTGCGGTCCTCGGTAATGGTCATCGTCGCGATAATTGCGTCAATTTCCCCGTTTTTCAGCATCGGGATGCGCGTTTTGGAGGTTACTTCCTTCAACTCGATTTTGTTTTCGTCGCCGAGCACTTTTTTCGCAATCGCTTTGGCGATATCGATGTCGAAGCCTTCTACGTTGCCGGACGCCGGATCTTTCAAACCGAACAGGTTCAGGTCGTACTTGACGCCGACGACAAACTTGTCTCTTTCTTTGATTTTTGCCAATGTTCCGGTACCAGCTGCCGCACCAGCGCCAGTCGAAGCGGTTCCTCCCTCCGACTTGGCCCCGCCACAGCCTGCCAAAGCAGTTGCGCTAAGCATCAAGACAAGACCCATTCCTGCGATTTTTTTCCAGACGTTTTTTGTTTTCATTTGATTACCCCTCATCTCTTTTTATGTGAATGGCTAGTGATTCAAAATTCGGCTCAGGAACAGACGCGCACGCTCTTCACGCGGACTTGCGAAAAATTCCTGCGGTGTCGCTTCTTCCAAAATCGTTCCCTGGTCCATGAACACGATGCGATCGGCCACCTCGCGGGCAAAGCCCATTTCGTGCGTGACAACGACCATCGTCATCCCTTCTTTTGCAAGCGTCTTCATGACGTCCAGCACTTCCCCGATCGTCTCGGGATCGAGCGCTGAGGTCGGCTCGTCGAACAGCATGATTTTCGGACGCATCGCCAGTCCACGGGCAATCGCTACGCGCTGCTGCTGCCCGCCGGAGAGCTGGGTCGGGAATTTTTCCGCCTTTTCCGGAATCCCTACCTTCTCCAAGTAATAGAGCGCCGTTTCTTCTGCTTCCTGTTTGGAGACACCCAATACTTTGATCGGCGCAAGCGTGATGTTTTCCAGAACAGTCTTGTGCGGATACAGGTTGAAGTGCTGGAACACCATGCCGATATCGCGGCGCAGCTTGTTGATGTCGGTATTTTTGTCGTTTACTTTTACGCCGTCCACCAAAAGCTCTCCGCTTGTAACCGTTTCCAATCTGTTGATGCAACGAACCATCGTACTCTTCCCCGAACCGGACGGGCCGATGACGACGACAACCTCTCCCTGGTTGATATGCAGGTCGATGTTTTTCAAGACGTGGAAGCTTCCGTAATGTTTGTTGACTTGATGAAAACTGATCAACCAGATCCCCCCTTGCTCTCTTTCATAGTTTGTATCGTAAAGGCGAACTACCCGAATCTACAGAAAAATACAAATCAATTTTATTTCTCTTTATAATTTTCTAAATTGTGAACGGAATTTAAGCACAAAAAAGGCCAGTTGCCCCCATGCCTGCCCGGCACAAAAGTCAACTGGCTTCGTTTTTGGATCGCCTTATCCCCGCAGACGGTTCACCCAGAAACCGCCCTTCAAGTGTTTTGGCTCAAAAGAAATGACAAAAGCTTTAGGCGCGATCTGCTGAATGAGCTGCCACAGTTTTTTTTCGTTGCTGCGCTTGGTCAGCACTTGCATCATGAGCCGATGCCCATCGCGGCCTTCCGCTACCCAGGAAGTGACGCCAAAGCCATGTTCCCGCAGCTTCACCGGAACGTCCAGATCGACAGAATCGACCACCACCTGGAGCGTCACATAGCCCAGGGCCAAATATTCCTCGATCTTGCTGCCGATGTACACGCCCATTCCCCACCCGATACAGTAAGCGGCGAGATTGACCGGATTGTCCAGGTTATCCAGAACAATCGCCAGTCCTTTCAAATACACGAACACTTCCACCATCGCCAGGAGCGAAGCCAACACGCGGTACCCTTTGATCACCATCAACAGTCTCAACGTAAAAAAAGACACGTACAAAATGTTAATCCCGATGATGATCCACACAAACTCGAAGCCCATTTCTCCCCTACCCCCACCCAGACCGGGTCATTGCTGTTTTCCAATCACGTCTCGAATATAAACGATGTGCCGTGCAAAATCTAGCTGGAAAAGGACGCTTAAAATTTTCCAGCGAGCCGCCTTTCACCAACAGCCCAAAACAGCTTAATGACCAAAAGAATTGGGTAGATTTGCTCAGTTCGCCCGCCGATCCAGCAGCTTGTCAGCCATCTGCTCGATCAGCTCGCGCTTGGCCAGCAAATCGAGCATTCGCTTGGGCAGTGCCTCGACTCCGTAGTAGGCTCCTGCCAATTGACCGTAAACAGCCCCGGTCGTATCCGCGTCATCACCGAGATTGACAGCGCGCAACAAGCCCGCCTCAAATGTGTCTGTCGTGCAAAAAGCCCACAGCGCTGCTTCCAGCGACTCTACCACGTACCCTGATCCTTTGATTTCCGTCTCTGCTTTGCCTTTGTACGAACCAAGAGCGACGCGGGCAATGCCGGGATCAAGCGGTTCCTCTGCCCACAAATTCTCGACAGGCGAATAGGCTCCCGCCAGCAATTGATCTTTTGGCACGCCCTGCAAAGCTCCCAGCAACAGCGCACCCAAAAACCGGCAGCCATCTACCGCTTGGGCTGCCGCATGCGTCGTGCGCGAGCTTTGGGCGCACATGTCGATGGCTTGCCTCGGCTCGCCTGCGAAAAAGAGCGCTACAGGAGCCAGCCGCATGATCGAACCGTTTCCAGCCGTCCTCGGGTCTGTCGATCCGCTGTATGGCTGTCCTGTCTGTTCATACCGCCACAGCGCTTCCTTTGTCGCATTGCCGATGTCAAAACAGTGATCCTTGCAGCTCATGTACCCTTTGCGATACCAGGCCAAGTAACGGTTCATTTGATCCTCTGGATCGAACCTCCCCGTCTCGCTCAGGCTCTCCGCCAGGCACAGTGCCATGGAAGTATCATCCGTCCATTGACCCGGCTGCAAATCAAACGGCCCTCCGCCGATCATTTCCGTAAGCGGCTCAAACGTGCCTGGCTTGCGAAATTCCAGCGTCGCTCCAAGCGCATCCCCTATTGCCAAACCGAGCAAACTGCCTGCATAACGCTCACGCAGTTCCATAGCCAACACCACCTTTTAACAGAATTATCAATCTATTTATCAGCAGGTCAGAATAGGCTCTTGCCTACCCTACCTCCTTCAGACAAAACATCTGGCAATCACACTCTTGCCGACATGCTGCTCGTCCAGCTCGTCAGACGCCACCTTCTCGTCGCTTTGCGTGAAGGTAATAATCTGCGGCATTACCAGCTTGTACCGATTCTCCATCACGGTTTCCAGCACATACTGCCCTTCGTTATCCCACAAAAGAACACCTGCCAAAATCCTGGTCTCCACACAGATCCTCCCCCGTCGTGGTAAATATAGACAACCCACCTACGATTGAACTTATCTGCTGGTGCAGCAAAGACGGGTACGATGACCCGCCTTTCCTCTGCGCTCTTTGTTGTTTTATTGCTCTTTTTTCAATCGTGCATCCAGAACAAAATTGCCGAACGGCAACAGAGACGCGATAAACGCCACGATTACCTTCAAAATGGACCATCTGTCCTTAAATGTAACATGAGCCAAGGCCAAAATATAGAGGACAAAAAACAAGCCATGCAATGAGCCTGCGACTTTTACTGCGTCCGGAAAATCGAGGTAGTACTTGAGCGGCATCGCAATCAACAGCAACACCAGATACGAAATTCCTTCAATAATGCCGATAACGCGAAAACGTCCGAGTGCGGTATTCATCATGGGCGGATACCATCCTTGCTTGTAATTATCATCATTATAAACGAAAAACTATCTAAATGATGAGAATTGTCCATTGTTCATAATAAATTCAAAATCAGCGGCCCCATGATTGTTCGCGAATGCGTTCCATCCAGCGCACCTCGGCATGCAAATGCTCGATCGCCCCAATCAGGATCGTCTTCGCCCCCCAATTCAGCTGCTGCTGCTCCATGATCGATTCGAGCAAGGCAGCGAGCCGTTGCACCTCCTGGATGTTCACGGCCAAAGCTTCCCCCATTTTTGCGGGATCGCCATGAGAGGCGAAGGTCAGAGCTGTATAAATCGGATTGGTGAGTTGCATCGGCTTGCGCATTTCCTGCAAAAGCAGCTCCTGAAACTCCGCCTCCCCTGTTTTGGTGATGCGATACATTGTCTTATCCGGGCGGTTAGACTCGCGAATGACTTGCGTAATCTCGATCATCCCACCCTTTTCAAGCTGATTGATGGCGTAGTAGAGTGAGCCTTTGGCGTATTTGACGTAGCAATCGATTCCTCGCGTCTTCACCTGCTGCTGGATTTCATACGGGTGCTTTTCCCCTTCCATCAGCAGCCCTAAAATAAGCAATTTCAAACTCATGGCTACTCCCCTCTTACCCGCGTTCAGGCTTGGCTTGCGGAGCCTTTTTTCCCGACGTTACCACTCGCTCATTGCCCATCAGCAAAATACAGACGACCGCGAGTAGAGCGGGAACAAGCGCCCACAAAAACGTGTGAGCGATGGAAGAAGCAAGAATGTCCGTCATTTTTTCCAGCACGGGAGCCGGAATCGCAGCTCTTGCTTCCGGCGTCAAAATCGCGCGCGGATCGGTGATCGCACCAGCTGCACCTTGACCGGAGAAAGCAGAAGCCATGCCATTTTCAAACTGGTTGCGCTGCAAAATGCCAAACACCGTAATCCCCAGCGTCATGCCGAGCGAACGGGAAAAAGAGTTCGTCGAGCTGGCCGATCCACGTTGACGCATGTCGAAGCCATGAATCGCGGATATCCCGAGAACCGAGAAATTGAACCCGACGCCAAATCCGGTAATCGTCATGAAGATCGTCACCGTAGAGCGAGCCATGTCAGGCGACAAGGTGCTGAGCAGGAACAATCCCGGTACGAAAAAGACCGCTGACAGCAGCATGATGTTGCGGAAGCTCGTTTTCGTCGTGAGAAAACCGCCGACCTGGCTGCCGACAACCGAACCGAGCATCATCGGCGTCAGGAGCAAGCCGGAATTGGATGCAGACCCGCCATATACCCCTTGGATGAAGATCGGCAAATAGACCGTCGTGATGATAAAAGCGGCTCCGTACAGCAGAGCGACTGCATTCGTCGTAGCGAACAATCTGCGTTTAAACATCGCAAACGAAATAATCGGTTCCGAAGCTTTCTTTTCCACAAACAGAAAAATCACGAACAGCAGGAAAAACGCAGTGAACAGTCCGATGATTTGCACGGAGTTCCATGCGTACTGATTGCCGCCAAGCTCCAGGGCAAACATGAGACTGACGACAGCGCCGACAAGCGTGATCGCTCCCCACCAGTCGATGCTTTGCTTGCGGTGCTCAAGCGACTCTCTGTAGTACCTCGCGATAAACCAGAGAGACAGCGCCCCGATTGGCACGTTGATGAAAAAGATCCAGTGCCAGCTGACGTACTCCGTGATGTACGCTCCGAGCAACGGCCCGAACACGCTGGAAGTACCGAAAACCGCACCGAACAGCCCCGTCATTTTCCCGCGCTTTTCCGGCGGGAACACGTCAAAAATGATCGTGAAGGCAATCGGCATCAAAGCGCCTCCGCCGATCCCCTGAATGGCGCGGTAAATGCTCAATTCGATGATGCTGTTTGCCGTTCCGCACAAAATCGAACCCAATAAGAAAACGATCAGGCCAAATATGTAGAAACGCTTGCGCCCGTACATGTCGGAAAGCTTGCCGAAGATCGGCATACCCGCCATCGTCGCGACCATGTAAGCGGATGTTACCCAGACGAATTTGTCCATGCCGCCCATCTCGCCCACAATCGTCGCCATGGCAGTCGCCACGATCGTGTTGTCCATAGACGCGATCAAGAGCCCTAACAAGAGGCCCGCGACGACAAAATTCACTTTGCTTTCTTTGGCGATCATTGCCGTTGTCCTCCCTGATAGTCAAATCAAACTAATATTCCTTATTATATTCAAATTTGACCATTTGTCTGTAAAAAAATATTGAAGAACTCCAACTGGCTTCTCCTTCTCTTCGCGCGATACAAAAACACCTTCTCTCCCAAAAGAGAAGGTGCCTTACTTTTCGCTTAGTTCGTTTTCAACACGTCGTGATCGACATAACGCTCGCCATTCAGCTCGCTGATGACGTTGATCGCAACTTTGGCGCCATCGCCAGAAGTAATGATCGTATGTACGCTCACGCCTGCGCACGTGCCCGCTGCCCAAATGCCGTCGATGTTCGTTTTTCCTTGCGCGTCTACATCTACTATTGTTTTGATTCTTGGCTCCGTGCCATCTTTCGTATTCAAGCCGATTGTTTCCGCGAGAGCTGTGACTGCTCCCGTCGCCAAAATGACGTTCTTCGCTTCGAACGAGCCTTTTTCCGCCGTTTCGACTACCAGTCCTTGCTCGGTTTTCGTCACGTTGGTTACTTGGTCTTCCACCAGCTCTGCTCCGAATTTCGCAGCCTGTTTTTTCCCCGTTTCAATCAGGTCAGGGCCAGAGATTTCCATGATGCCATAGTGGTTTTCCATCCAAGCGCGTTTGGTCATGCTTTTGTCATTGTCAATCAACAGCGTCTTTTTGCCTGCTTTTGCAGCGAAAATCGCTGCGCTGCCTCCCGCTGGACCTGCTCCAATAATCACGATATCAAACAAAGAAATCTCCCCTTTCCAAAATGTGTTACAAGACATAATTATATACTTTGTTTGTGAAAAGAAAAGCCTTCCCTTCTCTGAAAATCTCGCGAAGACGTTCTGCACCCTTCAATAGTATGAAATCTTCGCAGAAAACGATGCACGGCTTTGGCGCAAAACCTTACAGACGAATCCAAAACCGCCGCACGACATTGCCATCCTCTTCGATCACCTCGGATTCAAACACCCCGCCGTTGCCGAGAATCGTTTTTTCCGAACCGATATTGTGACTGTCGCACACGACCAGCACCCGCTCCAGGCCAAGCTCCCTCGTCTTGTCCAGCGCTTGGGCAAGAATTGCCGTCGCGTAGCCTTTGCGTCTTTCGCTGGGCCGGATGCCGTAGCCAATATGTCCCCCGACGTTCAGCAACCGTTCGTTCAGGCGATGGCGAATGTTGACCGCCCCGACGATCTGCTCTTTTCCATCGACCAGCCAGTAAGTAGAGTGCGGCACCCAACCTGCTTGCAAGTTTTCTTCCTTTCCCTCTCGCTCCATGAATGCCAGATAAGTCTCAAAATCATGCGGATCGTGCCCGATCACCCATGGAACGAACGGTTCCCCGCTTTGCTTCCATTCCTCGTAAAAAGCCAAATACTCCTGTTTGCGCTCGACTGACGGCTTGACCAAATACGGCGTCTCCGACATGCTTGTTCTCTCCTTTTTGTCAATAAATTCCGTCTATCTTAGCATGGACATCGCCGCTGGACAAGAAAAAAAGCGTGACACGAGCAGCCAATCGCTCGCATCACGCCTTGTTTGTTTTTGAAAATTACCCTTGCTTCTTAGTACTTGTTGAACATCATGATCCAGATGGAACCTGCGATAATCGTGAACACGATCACAAGTCCGAGAATCAGTGTCTGTACATTGTAGCGCGGCTTTTCTCCCTCACGGATGTGCATGAAGAAGAACAGCTGAACAACGAATTGCAAGATGGCCATCACCAGAATCGTGATTACGAGAGCCGTTTTTTCGAGCATCTGATTCATGACCAGCACCAGCGGGATGATGGTGAGCACAATCGAGAGAACGAAACCGATCACGTAAGACTTCAGCGATCCGTGATCTTGATGACCGCCATGGTTTTGATGTTGTGTCATCTTACATCACCCCCATCAGATAGACGACTGTGAAGAGGAAGATCCACACAACGTCCAGGAAGTGCCAGTACAAGCTCAGGTTGGTAACTTTGCGGCGAGTTACCGCATTAATTCCACGGCGCTTCAGCTGCATCATCAGCGCTACCATCCAGAACAGACCAACGGAAACGTGCAAACCGTGCGTACCGACCAGTGTGAAGAACGCGGACCAGAAGCCGCTAGTAGCCATGGTCGCACCTTCGTGCATCAAATGCGTAAACTCGTTAACCTCCAGCACGACGAACGCAAGACCGAGAACAGCAGTTACAGCGAGCCAGGCGATCAGCTCTTTTACTTTCCCTTTGTTCATCGCCAGTACAGCAAGTCCGCTGGTAAAGCTACTGGTCAACAAGATAAAGGTTGAAGCGATGATCCCAGGCAGTTCAAACAATTCTTTTCCAGTCGGTCCGCCTGCAAAGCTATGCATCATTACCGCATAGGTAGCAAACAGCGTACCGAACAAAATGCAGTCCGTTACAACGAAAATCCAGAAGCCAAGAACCTTGAGTTGCTCATGCTCTTCATGATGGTCATGGCCATGACTATGGTCGTGATGATTAGCCATCATTACAACACCCTCCCCAGTGAAGCCTCCGTGCGACGCACTTCATCCACCGGTACGTAATAATCCGTATCGTATTGGAAGGAGCGTACCCACATGCACACGGCAACTCCAATGAATCCAACTACGGCCATCCATACCCATCCAAAGGTGAATCCAAATCCAATCAGGAACCAGAAGGTCGACATGATAATCGGAATACCCGAGTTTTTCGGCATATGAATTGGTTCCAGATGCACCGGCTCTTCTTTATACGTGCCGTTTGCTTTCGCTTGTTTTGTTGCCCACCAGTCATCCGATTCTTTTACATTCGGAACGACAGCAAAGTTGTAGAACGGTGCTGGAGATGGAATCGACCATTCCAGTGTACGCGCATCCCATGGGTCGCCTGTTGTATCCCGTTCCCCATGCTTGATGCTGTACGTAATTTGCCATACTTGGAAGATGAAACCGATCCCCATCATGAAGGCACCGACAGTCGATACGAGGTTGAGGTCTTCCCAACCGCGATCCCAGCCGTATGTGTAGTAACGGCGTGTCATACCCATGAAGCCAAGCGCGTATTGCGGCATAAAGCAAATATAGAAACCGATATTCCAGAACCAGAAGCCCCAACGTCCGAGCTTTTCATCGAGCTTGAAGCCGAACAGTTTTGGCCACCAGTAGTAAATACCTGCCAGGTAACCGAACACAACCCCACCGATCAACACTTGGTGGAAGTGGGCAATCAGGAAGTAGCTGTTGTGGTACTGGTAGTCTGCCGGAGCCACCGCCAGCATGACACCTGTCGCTCCCCCTACGAGGAAGCAAGGAATGAACGCAATGGTCCACAGCATTGGTTGTTTAAAGGATATCCGACCACGGAACATCGTAAACAGCCAGTTAAATACCTTAACCCCGGTCGGGATCGCAATGACCATCGTCGATATCGCAAAGAACGCGATAACGCTGGCGCTTGTACCCATTGTGAAAAAGTGGTGAGCCCATGTGAAGAAGGACGCGATCGCAATCGCCATCAAAGCCCACACCATGGATTTGTAACCGAAAATGCGTTTGCGCGAGAATGTCGCAACTACTTCAGAGAAAATACCGAATGCTGGTACAACTACGATGTATACCTCTGGGTGACCCCACATCCAGATGAGGTTCAGGTACATCATCGGGTTACCGCCGCCGTCCATCGTGAAGAAGTGAGCACCTGCGAAACGGTCAAGGAACAAAAGTGCGATTGTAATAGTCAAGATTGGGAAAGCAAAGATAATCATGATGCTGGAAGACAATACCGACCAGCTGAACAGCGGCATTTTGGAAAGAGTCATTCCTGGTGCACGCATTTTGAGAATCGTAACGATAAAGTTGATACCTGTTGCCAAACTACCGATACCGGAAATTTGAATACCCCAGATCCAGAAGTTTTGACCAGGTCCCGGACTGAAATCATTTTGTGACAATGGCGGATAAGACAACCAACCAGCGTCCGGGGAGCCCCCGATAACGAACGACAGGTTGAACAGCATCGCGCCAAGGAAGAACAGCCAGAAGCTGAGCGCGTTCAGGAACGGATACGCAACGTCGCGCGCACCGATTTGCAGCGGAACAACCATGTTGAACAAACCAAACATCATCGGCATCGCCATGAACAAAATCATGATCGTACCGTGAGTCGTAAAGATCGCGTTATAGTGATCGGCATGCAGGAATTCCAAATTCGGGAATGCCAGCTGCAAACGCATCAGCAGGGCGTCAACCCCACCGCGGAACAGCATGAGGAGCGATGCAATCAGGTACATGATCCCGATACGTTTATGGTCAACGGTAGTCAGCCATTCGCGCCAGAGCCAACCCCATTTTTTATATTTGGTCAAGACAAACACGATCGCGAGCATTGTCAAAACAATCGATACGTCCGCACCGTAAATCAGTGGGTCACCAGTTACAAAGAACGTGGATGCAAAATCCTTAATGTCCTCCCACACGTGGTATTCCTCCTCCCTCTCCTAATGTTTCATGCTGGAATGATCCATTCCAGGCATGTTGCTCATGTCAGTTGGTGGCAATTGCGAGGTTTCTTTTGACTTATCGCCTGTCGGAGCAGGCTGCTTTTGCATTACATGGTCCATATCATGGCCATGACCGTATTTTTGAACAATCTCTTCAAACAAGCCTTCCGGGAATGCAGAGTACAGTTTTTCCTCAGCCAATCCTGGTTTTTTCAGCTCGTTGTAATCTTCTTTTGTCATAGCAGGGGAAGTGCCTTTTACTTCACTGACCCATTTATTGAACTCTTCTTGCGGTTTCGCTACTACTTTAAACTGCATGTGCGCAAATTTTTCACCAGAGAAGTTGGAACTGAATCCAGCAAATTCGCCTGGTTCATCTGCTTGCAAATACAGCTCAGTCGCCATACCTGCCATCGCGTAAACCTGACCGCCCAACGATGGCACCCAGAAAGAGTTCATCGGAGCTTCTGCGGAAATTTGGAAATGAACAGGTACACCAACCGGAATTTCCAGGTAGTTGACCGTCGCAATGTTTTGTTCTGGATAAGTGAACATCCATTTCCAATCCAATGCGGTAACCTGAACGGTCATCGGTGCTACTTCTTTATTCGGAGATTCCTTCAGCACATACGTATCGCGAACGGTAAAGTAACCCAAGATCGCAATGATGACTACCGGAATGCCCCACCAGATTGCTTCAAGGACCGAGTTATGTGCCCACTCAGGTTTGTAAGGCGCCTTGTTATCCGGTTTATCCCGATATCGATACACGATAAAAGCGGTAAGCGCAAGAACCGGAACGATGATGACGGCGCACAATATCGTGGAAATAATAATGAGATTGTACTGCGTCTCTGCTACAGGCCCTTTCGGATTCAAGACAAGATACTCACTACCACAGCCTGAAAGCAGGACGGTGGTTAACGCTGCCAAGATCCAAAAGTGGATTTGCCTCAGCATTTTTCCTCCACTCATTCTCCTAATCCCTCCTCTTTCACAAAACAACAAGCCTCTAACTGATGATGTGTCCGCTATTCGCGTCCGCTTCCCCTCCGAGTCTTTCACGACAGAGGATGGAATCCATCTTCGAGCAGGACTCAGCAGAGAATTTTAACGTAAGTGAACATATCAACTAACCGCATATACATACTATCAGAGACGGAGAACTTTTGTACTTCTTTTTTCGGACGTTCAATAATTCGTAGCTTTTCTGTGACAAAGTGTTCACGAACCAGTCACGAGTTGATCAAATTCTTGTTAACAATCCCCTGCGATGCACATCTCCATCCAAAATTGGTCGCGATATCCAGCCGTTTTGCCGCCTTTGCGTTGTTTCATTTAAAATAAACAGCCCCTTCCTTCGGACATCGCCAGAAGAAGGGGCTGGATCAAGGCAAACAAAACGGTCACATCCCATTTCATGAAAAACGTCGAGACATTTTTCACAGAAAAAAACCTCTCATTTTAAAAAGGAAGCTTCATGAGAGGTTTTGTCTATGAATTTGTCATCGCTCTTTACACTTCTTGCTTACGCAGATTCAACAGGCGGAAAACGGTGCTCATAATGAAAATGTTCATTCCTGCAATCAAGAAACCAATCGATACCATCAACGGGAAGTTCTCTGCTCTGAAATCGCTTGCAGTAAACGCCATCAGCAGGCCACCAATTGCAATTGCGGTCCAGGCAATCCATCTCAGCACATCTGCGGCTCTTTTATCTGTATTCATGATTTAAAACCCCTGTCGTTTTGGATTTTCGTCTTTGCTCGTTTTCTTTGTTGAACTTATTGTAACATAAAATTCACTTTTTGTTCATGTTTTGTTCAAATTTTGATTGAAAATTTGTCAAAAGTTTTTTCACAAACCTCTTGTCGTCTATGTTGTTACATTTTTCCTTTGTGTCTTAATTGTGAAACAGGGAAAAAAACGGACAAAAAAAGCCTGCCGCCTCGCTTTTGCGAAAAACGGCAGACTCTTTTGTTCCCTTTTGCCTTGCCCATCAACCAATCAAGCTGTCTTTTCCAAAGTGGCAGCCGCCTCATTCCTGTGCCTTTTGCCCCAACTGCGCCCGCCAACAGAGAACAACGTCAGGACAAACAGGACGCGGAACAACTGGAAGGCGGTCACAAGCAACGGATCGGCTCCGATCGTCATCGCAGTCAGGCTCATTTCCGCGATTCCGCCGGGCGCAGTCGCCAGGATGCCTGTCGCAAGCTCCATGTCAGCCAAATAAGTCATGCCGGCAGCCATCGCTGTTACGATCGCGAACAGCAGCAGAGCGTGCATGACGGCGAAGAGAAAGAAGCGTTTTTGCTGCCGGACTTCCTCTTTGCGAAAGCCCAAGCCGATACTCACCCCGATCATCACTTGCGCCGCCTTGACCAACTCTCCCGCCAGCAGCGGATTTGCATTGCCCGACGGGTTGTTCAGCGACACAATCGCGGCAATCAGCAATGGTCCGAGAAGGTATGGCGCTGGCACGCGACAGCGCGCTGCGAGCAAGGCAGCAAGCGAGCTGGCGATGACCAGAAGCACAGTCGGGAGCCATGCCAGCTGCTGGACGCTCGCCAACACCCCCGTAGTCGAGCTGTGGTTCCCGGATATCCAGGAAATCAAAAAGGGGATGCACAGCACAATCATGACGGCGCGGATCGAATGAAAGATGGAGATAATCTGCTGATTGCCGCCGATGGACTGTCCAATCGACACCATTTCCGACAGCCCGCCCGGTATGTTGCTGAAGATAGCAGTAATTCGATCCACCTTGCCGATTTTGTAAAAAAGCCACGCGTTGAACAGGCTGAGCAACACGGTGAACAAGGTGGCGATCAGCATCAAACCGATATGATCTGTCATGGTCTGCCAAATACTCGGCGTCATGCGCAGGCCAAGCGATATGCCGATCACGATCAGTCCCGCCTGACGGAACCAACCGGGAATCCACAAGTTTTTGCTGCCCAACATCGTAGCAGCGACGGTGGCGACGAGCGAACCGATCATCCATGGAAGCGGGCTGTGAACGAGAGCAAACAGCCAGCCTCCAGCCGCTCCGAGCGACAGTGCAAGCCCTATTCGAAGCAAGTTCATGCTGATTCCTTCTCTCCCTGTCTGACGTTGCGATCTTTTGTACAGTTCCAGTGTACGCCAGAAGAAAACAGCTGAAAAATACCGAATCGTTATCGCGATCGATTCGTTTCGCGAATGGCACAAAAGAAAAAGCTGCCCGCGTGGAGCTTGCACTCCTTGCTCGGGCAGCGACGAACGCGTTAATAGGAATGAGGAAAATCCATCTGTTGCATAAAGCGGACGAACGCTTTTACATTTTGCAGCTCCATGGATTCCTCATGGTAAAACATCCATGTACTTCGCCTGATCGGCTGGTTTGCCGCATCCCGAAGCTCGATCAGATGCAGCCCTTCCTTGCCCTCTGCCACCAGACGGGGCAAAATGGCGTAGCCAAGCCCGCTCGCGACCATCTCGCCGCACGTGTCAGCCTTGTCTACTTCCATGTCGATTCGCGGCGGCGAGGAGTAATTTTGTGTCCACCAGCTATCCACCAATGTCTGCAAAAGCGGATCAGTCTCGTAATCAATTCGCGGCAAGTCAGGAAGGCTTTTTAAATCGAGCGGAGTTTGCGAGACAATGCACACGCTTTCCTCAAACAAAAGCTGTTTGCCCCCCGGCCAATTGTAATCACCGCGCACGAAGCCAAGGTGCACATCCTGGTTGTAAACGGCCTGGTACACGTCTTTGCTCCAGCCTGTCTCCACCTTAAATTCCACCAGCGGATACTTTTGCTTGAACAGCTTCAAAAGCCCTGGCAGCTTGTAACGGGCAAAGTAGTTGGAGACGCCGAGGCGCAAGGTGCCGCTAACCTCTTCTCCCATATTCGCCACATGTTCCTTGATCTTGCGCAGTCGGACGAGCATTTCGTCTGCACAGTTCGCCAAATACTCGCCCTCCGGTGTAAAGTGAACGCCCCTTCTGCCGCGCTGCACGATTTGCACGCCAAATTCTTTTTCGATTTGCCGCAGACGCTTGGTCAAAGCAGGTTGGGACAAGTACAGGCTTTTCGCCGTTTTGGTAATGTTTTGTTCCTGATACAGCGTTCGCAAAATTGACCAGTCGCGGTATTCCATGGCTACAATGTCTCCGCGTGATCTTGCGCGGCGCTGCCTTCCTCTGACTTTTCACCCTTGCGCTTCAGGTACGTGCCCACAGCAATGACCACGAGCGCCAAAGCCACCGGCAAAATGACATGCAAAGCAGGCAACAGTTGTTCCAGAAAAGCTCCGACTACCTTGTCGCCGACGATCATCTCGCCTGCTGTGTACCCAAGCAATGCCGCTCCCAGCAGGACGATGATCGGAAACCGATTCATCAGCTTCATCAAAAGCTGGCTGCCCCACACAATCAAAGGAATGCTGACCGCAAGCCCGATGACGACCAGCAGCATGTTCCCATTTGCCGCACCTGCAACGGCGATGACGTTGTCCAGGCTCATGATCAAATCGGCAAAAATAATCGTTTTCAAAGCCTCCATCATGTTCGAACCGCTACCAATGCGGGCATCCTCTTCCTCGCCTTTGAGCAGTTTGACCGCGATCACGATCAAAAGCAGTCCGCCCAAAACTTGGACAAACGGGATTTGCAGCAGCCAAATGGCAATGAAAGTCAGGATGATTCTCAGTCCGATTGCCCCGAATCCGCCCCAGAAAACAGCTTTCTTTTGCACTTCTGGACGCAAGTTACGACAAGCCAGCGCAATAACGACGGCATTGTCCCCACTCAAGACCAGATTGACGATGATGATTTGTAGTAAGCTAAGTAACAATTCTGTCATGATGGCTCCCTCCGTAGGCGATGATAGTGACAATAATAGACCTTTTCGTTTTCATCTGCAGTATTTTTTTCGCTTTTGCCTGCACTTTTTAGCTGGAAACAGTTCAGGTTCAGGCACAGAAAAAGTCTGCCCATCGCGACAGACTCTGTTTTCGTTCGATTGCGACTGGCTGAGGGATTCATCTAACACGATTGCATTAGTTGTTGCCCTCTCCCTTGTAGCCGTATACGGAGTAGTCGGCCTTTACTTTGCGGATCGCATGCCAGACAGGCAAGCCCCGCGCTACCCAACGCAAAGCCGACATGATATTTTGCTCATTCTCAAACTGCTCGACGATAATGACCGTCTTTTCATTTATATAGGACTGAAGCTCTTCCCAGCCCATTGCCGAATAACGGTCATTGCCGTAAGTGCGCAAGGCCAGAAAATCTTCTCGCTTCGGTTCTTTCATCTGGAGCAGTTGCCGAATTGCTCTCGCACAATCGGGATGAACATCGGAACTGGCCGCATTCGCCAAACGGTCATTCATAAACAAATGCCTCGTTTCTTCTATATATAGTTGCCCTTCTAGCATAAGCAATCCCCATGCTTTCAACAACCATAACATGCGCAAAAAGCATGACCGCACGGCGAGCCTAACTGCACCACTCCGCTATCAGCTTCGCCATAAAAGCGCTGGACAATACAACAGGCAATCCGGTCAGTTCGCTCACAAGCTCTCTCGCTTCCTCCGTATACCCCATGCAATCCATGAGCAGGACATCGACCTTGTCTTTGAGCGGTTCGATTGCCGCCTGGTATGCCGCCCGGTCCAGCGCGAACGGGGAGACGACGGCGAATATCGGCTCCAAGCCATGCGGCGCGTATTTTTCCCGCAGCGCTTCCACCTGCTCGGCCAAAGGCACAAGCACGCCGAGTCTGCGGCCTTTTGCCATAATTGCTGCCATGGGCGGAATGATCCGATCCGGCTCCAGCAAAAAAGCCTGCTCTGCGCGCAGTCCGGGAAAGACTCCCGTGCACAAAAGCAAAATGTTGCGGATTCCTGACCGCTCCATGTCCGCTATTTTTTGCTGCAAAATCGGCTGAATCCGTTCCCTGGACAAGACGACAGACTCGCCGCTTGTCAGGCGCGAAGTCAACACGTAATCGCCCGCAGTCGGAGCCAGCTTGTTTGCAATCTCCGCTTTCGTCATCTGATCCAGCACCCCGGCCTGGACCAGCTCCGCCCGGCCCGCCAAATGCTTTTCTACAATCGGCGCAATGTCTTGCCGCGGTGCTTGTCCAATCGTAATCATTCCTACTTTTCTCATCGGCTGCTTGCCTCCTTTTTCCACATCGCTTGTTTGTAAAAAAACGGGGAGAATCCAGCTCTCCCCGTTCGCTTGTTTAGTTGTGCGCTTCCACGCCCATCGTTTGAAAAATTTTCATGGAGCCGTAGCGGCGATTCATATGAGCAAATTCTTGTTCGTCGTAAAAGCTGGTTGTGCCGTTCGTGTATTCTTTTGCCACTTCAACCGCAAACTTGACCGCGAGCGCAATATCCGTCTCATGACTTGCGCCTGTGCCGCATCCGGGAACAGCCGTCTGGGCCGTAATCGCTACTCCGACTACCGGAGCATCGGTGGCGACAGCAGGCTGCAAAATGCTGTTGATATGAAAAAGATCGTTGCCGTACGGCGTGATGTCTTGCTGCGTAATCGGGAACGTCACAGGCAGCTGCCCTGTCGTCATTTCCATGATCCGCAACAAATCTTCGCTGATGCGCAAAATGTAGCCTTCCTTGACGGTTGGCGAGATGGCGATTCCTTTATGGTTCACGATGCGGTTGCCTTTTGTCGTGTCAATCGAGAGAATCGCTTCCATCTCGTCGCTGACTTCATAGCGATTCATCGTCAAAATATCGACAGGCGATCCCATGAAATCGACCGGCTCATGCGGCTGTGTCGGCGCATTCGGGCATATGTGCGTGCTGATGATCACATCGCCATCGAGAACGTCGCCATTTTTTTGCATCTCGGCAAGCTTCAAGGCGCAAGCGATTGCAGCTACAGCGCCGTCGGCATCAGATACCATCCCGATCCGGCTCGGACGCGCTCCGATTCCGCCAAGTCGGCCGATAATCCCGAATGTTCGCGCGCTGCCGCCAGTGGACTTGCCGTTTTTCCCCGGTACGACGATTTTTACGAAATCGGTGCTGCCTTCTGCTCCTGCGACCGTTTGCACGGCAACCGAAACGCCGGGGTAGGCGGTAAACAGCTCCTTGATCGTTTCGCCATTCACATAGGCGCTGTCCATCGTTTCAAAAACAGTCATCGTTTGCTTCAAAGACATGGTTGCTCCTCCTCGATCCGAACATAGATGTTGTCTCGTGATGTGATGTGGAATCAATCGTTTCTAGCCGAAAAGATAAGGCAGGATTTGTTTGCCCACGGCACCTTCCACAGCGGCAAGCAGTTGTTTGTTTCGCATCGTCGCGCTGAGAAGCAAGTTCTCTTTCGGGACGTGAATAACGGTAATTTGCTGTCCTTTTTCGATTTCCGCCGAAACAATCGGCTTCGCTGTATTGGCGTCGAGTGTCATGATCAGGTCCGGGAACGTGCCGAGCCGCTCTCCTTTGTGCTCCAATGTCATGTACTCGTTCCAGAAAGTCATCTCGTGCCCGCTAATCACTACGCGCCCGACGTCAAAACCGCCCGCTGTCGTCAATTCGCATTCATCTACGGAGCCTGCCGTCACAATGCGCCCGCCCAATTTTCGGCACACAGCTTCGATCGCAGCCTCGCCTTTTGCCCCGAGCAGTGCCTGCCCCACTTCAATCGCTTGGCTGATCGCTCCTGGCGCTCCATGCTCGCGGGCATAGCCTACGCTGATCGGATTGCGGGCCACGACTACCAGACCGCCCGTCTCGACCGACACTTTGCGCACCAGACCTGCCGCCTGCTGCAACTGTCCGCTCACACATACTTCATGGTAAAGCTCATCCTTGCCGCCGACTGCCGCCTGATGGGAAATGTAGCCCTCTACCTCATGCAGATTCATCGCTCCCATCGAACCAGTCGGATGGGCACGGCCGTTGCAAGGCAGGTCGATTACGGGCAATCCCGTCACTGCGGCCTGGAACCAGCCGTTTACGGTCGTTCCGGCGCCATTTTCATTGGTGATGATTCCTTTGATCGGTTGTCCGATCGTCTTTTCCAGCAGTTGCAGAGCGCGTACGTAGTGCATCGGCTTGACGTACTGATTTTCCGCAGCAGGCGCTCCGACCAGCGCAACGGTTGCCAACAAGTCATCGTCATTCATTTCATCTGCTGTCACCAGGACAGGAGAGCCGACTTCAAGGGCGAGACGTCCTGTCTCCATGCCATCCTCGATCCAGCCGCCCCCGCCGCCGCCAAGGACTGCTCCGCCGTAGACGGCCGCTTCCATCATTGCTTGATCCAGTATGATTTTCGCCATTTCGTTTCTCCTCCAGTTGCTTTATTTTTTCGCGAATTTGATCAGGGAGTTACAGAAACTGTAGAGCGCGTCACCTGCGATAAAACCTGCTGCGAGAATGCTCAGTGTGCTTTCCGCCTGTTTGCCCTTCACTTTCAGGACGACAAAGCGGATCAAAATTCCCGCCAGTACGGCCCAGCCCGCATTCGGGTTGAGAATCAGCAAACCTGTGGCAAACATGACGCCGAGCTGACGGTTGGAGCCGCCAATCAATTGCAGGAGCGCACCCGGAATCGCCCACAGGAACAACTGCTTGGCCACTTCCGGGGAAGTGCCTGCTGCGATTGTACTGGCGTAAACTTTGTCTACTGGCGGAATCAAGCCTTGCGAGAAAAAGCTTTGATAGGAAAAAGCAACGGTAATGAGCGCAACCCCGAAGGCAATCAATCCGGTAATGTACTGTTGCTTGCGACCGTCTACCTCCAGAGCCGCGTCTGCGCCCTGGCCGCGCAAAATGTAGCCGGTTTTCAAATCGTAGCCCATGTCGGCAAAAGCAGGCCCGGTCGCTGCGCTAAAGCCGACCAGAAGAGCGAGCGCGACAGGCGGGAAGCCAATCATCATCCCGATAATCAGCGTGATCAGTGCAATCGCAAACGCGGGGAACCAGCCGGAATGCATCGCCGCAATCCCCACAATCAGCTCGTGAACATAGGCAGCAAAAGCGGCGAACAACAGAAAGCCGATCAGCATGCCAAACGACATGTCCGTCATCAATCCGCCTGCAAGCGCAACAATCAGCGCTACGACGAGATATGCGACGAAGCCAAGCCCCAAGATGCGGGATGTCGTCTTTTCATTTTGGGTGTAGCTGTCCTCGGGATTGTTCGCGTTTCCTGCGGTGGCCGCAGCAGGCTTTTTCTTTTTCAAAATGATAAAAGCTACCTGGAACAGCGCGACGATCCCGGCCCCGATCATGAAGCCATGCGGAATGTACAGCGCGTTCAAGTCTTGATTGAACAACGGAACGGAATATTGCCGCAGCAAAAGACCGATTCCGAACATCGTGAGCGCCCAGATGTTCCCGATGAACGCCACCCCGAACGCCGACATCGAAATGCCGAGGTACGAGCCTAACAATCCAGCGCCTGTACCGACTCCCAGCAACACGCCGCGCTTGCCGCCTTTGTCTCCGGCGATAATCGCCTCGGCCGTTGCTACGCCAGGTGCCCATGTCCCGGAAGCGGGAAAAATTTTCGAATCAAACAGCTTGTACAACAGGGCCGTGTCCACAAACATCGCCAGTCCAGCCCCGATCAGCATCGGAATAATCAGCTCCGGCATGTTCATCGCAAACGGAATCCCGATCGGAATCAACAAACTGTTGGCAGCCCCGAACGTCGCAGAGGAGATCGACGTTTGCACCAGATTTTGCCGATGAGTCGAGCGGTATTTGGAGAAAATCTCCATCGGAATGCGCGCAATCAGCATCGCGGCAATCGCCCCGATAATCGATGTGCTCGGTGTGACCCCGAGTGAAGTAATCAGTTGCATCCCGATCATCGCCCCGAATACGGACAAGGCGATATTGAGAATAAGCGTCATTGGCTCAAATGCGGAGGGATGTTTTTCTCGTGGTGTCTTGTCTTTTTGCATAAGTAGCGCCTCCTTTGTTGAATGAATCATGATGAAAAGAAAAAATGGAAAATAGCCTTTTTGCAATCCAACTTATTTGTTGGCTAGTATTGCCAATCCGCTTCGCCTTTTGCCATGAAAGCGCCTCCACGTTCGCTGGCCAAAAGCTTTGTTGCTTTCCCCCCTTTTGCGCCACGTTTCTTTCTATTCTGTGTTTTTCCACTTTAACAAAAAAAAGACGCTTTCCCCTATGGGAAGCGTCCCAAAAGTTCGCACCCTTTTTTGGGCACGATCACAAACGGCCTGTCGTTATTCGAACGAATGAATGTCGACTCCCTGCGTTTTCCAGACTCGCATGGCGACATCCAAACGAAACCGCACCTCGGGATCATTCAAATCGGTTTGCAGAATCTCGCCAATTCGCTCCAGCCGATACAAGACCGAGTTGCGATGAATGAACATTTCCTCTGCGACCCGCTTTGTATTTCCCCCCGATTGAAGAAAAGCGCCCAATGTCGCCAGCAACTCTGTCCCGTACTCTTCGTCGTAGCGGACGAGCGGCTCGATCAGCATGGAGGTGAGCGCCGCCAGCACCGGATGACCTGTGTTGTCCAGCAGCAAGTCTTCGACGAGAATCTCGTGATAATGCACCATTTCCTGTTTCGGTCGCGTCTTGGCTCCGACAGCAATCGCTTTGTATGCTTCGCGGGAACTGGCCGGAACGTCTGCCAAATGCTCGCGCGCTCCCCCGATTCCTACAGCAAGCTGCCACTGTGCCGAAAACTCCTCTTGCAGAAGCGCCAGCTCCCTCATAAGTGCTTCCGCGTCCGCTTTTTGCTTGTCCGCTTCGGCAAAAGCCGATGAACAGAGCACGAGCAGCGAATCGTTGATGACGACTCCTTTGCGTGCATGCACCCCTGGCTTGTTCAGCTTTTGCAACAGCAGATGGTACACCTGCGCAAGCTGTTCATCCCGTTCCTTTTGCGCCATCTCAACCTTGCTTTGCACACGCATGACGATTACGTAATGATATTGCCTGAGCGAAATTCCCAGTTGCTTGGCCCGGTAGCGCAGCAAGTCTTCCTGGTGGGCAGAACCGGAAAACAGCTCGACCAAAAACGACTCCTGCTCTCGTTCCCGTTGCAGCTGCTGCGACTGGCGGATCGTAAAGTCAATCGCCAGCACGGTCACCGCATGATCCAGGCACATTCGCTCGAAGCGCTCCTGTTCTTTCAGTTCGCGCGAAATGGCAAGATAGCCCATCACCCTGCTGCCCACCTGGATCGGCCGCTTTTGTTGAATCTGCCTAACATCAAACTGCGACGTAGCACTCTCGATTTCCCCGTCCTCTTTCAGCACAGCCGCCTCGCAAGCGAGCATGTTCCCGATCAATACGACAAGCTCGGTCGTCCGCCGATTCAGGACGAGATTGGTAAACTGCTGGTTCACTTCCCGCACCTCGCGCAACAAAAACGCCTGGCGCTGAAGCACCTGGTCAATCACGGCATGCGTCATGTCGATAAACGAATTTTCCAGCGGGATATCAAACAGCGGGATACCGTACAAATTGCTTTTGTACAACGCCTCCGCAGGCACTTCCTGAATGACTCTCCTCGTCTTGATGCCGATAGCCGAACTGCCAATCCGATGCATTTCATCCAGCAAGCGGCAGAGCAGCATCGGCTCATGCCGAAACGCGTAACCTGTCGTAATAATCAGTTCGTTCGGCCGCAAAAAGCCTGTCAAATCAGGCATTTCCACGGAGCTTATGTAATAAATTTCTTTGGCGATTCCTGCGTGTCCGGCCATGATTTCCGATCCGCGAAACACAGGCAATTGCAACAGCCGCTCGACGGTAAAAGGAGAGTTTTCCATGACTTCACCTCTTCGCTTTTGACTCTTGGCTACATGCTACCACAAAATGCGGAGGGCAGAAAAACGGCAATAAAAAAGACCGTCATCACTTTGATAGGACAACGATCTCTTGTGCTTGTGCTGATTCAGTTTCTCCGCTTTTGTCTTCGTCGCTCGCTGTCTCATGTCAGCAAACACGAAAATGCTCCTGTTCAACTCCGGGTTGCGCTTGCCTTCCCGCGCCAATTTTTCCCGATGCTTGCGCGCGCTGCTTTTTGCCATTTTCACTCACTCCTTTGTGGCGGCCCGTTCGCTTTGGTACCGTCTGCGACTGCCATCCTTGTTGTTATCATAGTACGCCTGGTGCTGGTTTGCAACGAAAATAGGCGACGTCTACCAACACTTGTCCAAACCAATTGTTCGCTTGTGAATAAAGTAAAAGGGACAGGAGGTGTTCATCAAGATGAAAAAAACGGCAACACGCGTAGAAAACCAAGTGTACTCCACTCGCGTTCTGCGCTCGGAATTTGACAGAAACTGGCGCACATTCGTGTCCAGAAGCGGATACGTCGTTTATACGGCAACAGCTAACCAGGCCAAAATCATCGTCCTGTTGGCGGACGGTTCCAGAAAACTGCTGATTTTCGGCAAAGGCGGCAGAGTCCTCGTTGGCGGTGGGGGCACCAGTCATTATAGCAAACCCCACGTCGCACGCGATTTGTAAATGTCACCAAAACAGCCCCCCTGTGCGTTTAGGCGAGCAGGGGGGGTTGGCTTTATTCGTATGTAAACTTGTTGATTAACAATTTCAATTCCTCGGCATTTCTTCTCGCGATCTGCGCCAAATCAAATGCACTGCGGTTAAAAATCGTTTTTCCTACTCACGATACGCTAAAGGAGGGCTTTCCATTTAGGTAAAAAGGGGTATTCTCATAATAACTACAAGATGATACCATAATTTTACAGCTGGTAATATCAAGGAGGTACATTAATGTTAGCCTATTTTAGAGGTGCAGGCTGTTCATTATTCGTTGCAAGTATTCTACTTTATTTTTATGTAGTAAGTAGAGAAGGAGTAGTACCGGTAGATGATAGCGGTACATACTATATACTTCAAGGCTACATTATTGTATTAAATTTTGTCGGAGCACTTTTTGGATTGGCACTATATTTGAATTTATCAAGAAAAAAGTCACACAACGTATTGCTTAATATCGTTTTATTCGCACTACTTGGATTGGCGTATTCCATCGTTCTTTCGTTTTTATTGCCGTTCAAAATGATTACATTTGGAATTACGATTTGCGGTTCAATATTTTTTTATCTTGCTCAGCTTTCTACTAAACGCACTGCTTCTTACACAACTGCGATAGGTGGCCTGGTCGTATCCATTTCGATATTTTTGTTGTTGTATTTTGTTTATTAGTTTTGAGCTGTCATTTTTCGAACCATACACAAAAAGAAACAGGCAGCTTTTAAAAAGGGCCTGTTTCTTTTCGTATATTTTGAGCTTCTATCTCCCTACCTGGAAATTTTGCCTTTACTCATACGTAAACTTGTTAATCAACACTTTCAATTCCTCGGACAACACCGACAGCGCTTGCGCCGACGAGGAAATTTCCTCCATGGAGGCGAGCTGTTCTTCGGAGGAAGCCGCTACTTCCTCGGCAGTTTCGGCATTGCCTCTCGCGATCTGCGCCAGATCGTTCGCAGCTGTCGTCACTTCATGCACCGCGTTTGCGATTTGTCCCGCAATGGCTGATACTTCGTCGATGAGCGGATTCGTTTGGCGGGTACTCTGGACGATTTCCTCAAACTTGTGGATCGTTTCCGTAGAGAGAGCCAAGCCTTCAGCCACATCCTGTCTGACTTTCTCCATGTTATCGACCGAGGCTCTCGTCTCTTTTTGAATTTCTGCAATCAGTTCGACGATTTGCTTGGCTGACTCCTGGGATTGCTCTGCCAGCAAGCGCACTTCGGTCGCGACGACGGCGAAGCCTTTTCCGTGTTCGCCAGCGCGGGCTGCTTCGATCGCGGCATTGAGCGCCAGCAAATTGGTCTGCTGGGAGATGCCGCTGATGACTTCCGAGATCGAGCCGATTTCTTTGGAACGGTCGTACAGCGATTTTATCATTTGATCGGATTTCTCCACGGAAGCATGAATCGAGTTCATTTGCCCTACGACTTGCTGCACCGAGCTTCCGCCTTCATCCGCCTGCTCCGTCGTTTTCGTAGCGATATCCGCGAGAACCTGGACACTTTGCGTGATTTGGACGATTCCTTCCGACACCTCTTGGAGAGAGTGCACATTGCGCTCCGTGACTGCGGTCTGCTTTTCCGCCCCTCCTGCCACTTCCAGAACCGCATTCGTCACTTGCTCCGTAGCAATGCTTGTCTGCTGGGCACTTGCCGTCAACTGCTCGGACGAAGCGGCAACTTGCTCGGCTCGCGCTTCCACATCGGAAATGAGCGTGCGCAAATGCTCCTGCATCATGTTGAACGCGCGGCCAAGCTCGCCAAGCTCATCGCTCGTGCGCACTTCGATGGAATCGGTCAAAATGCCTTGGCTGACCCGGACCGCATGCTCTTTCACCTCGCGAATGCTTGCAATAATCGAACGCAAAATCACGAAAATGATCATCCCGCCCACGATCAAGCAAACCGCAATCGTCCAAAGCGTATGCGTATAGATCGGGCGGGCAGCCTCATCCACTTCCGAGCGGAGCATCGAACCAGCTACTTTCCAGCCCGTAGTCGGATTGGTCATAAAGTACATTTCTTTTGGCTGATCCTGAAACGAATACGAGAACTGGCCCGTCTCCGCCTGGTACAAGTTGTCATAGAAAGCTTCTTTTGCTTCCTCTCCCGCAGTCTCTTCCGGGTGCACAACGTACTTCTTGGTTCCATCCAACACCATCACGTAACCGTTCGTGCCGATATTCACGCTGCTGGCCACTTTTTTGATTTGCTCAATGCCGAGCGTAATGCCAATGACGCCCGATCCGTCATCCGTCGCTTTCGCAATCGTTACGATGACTTCACCCGTAACGGCAGAAATGTACGGCGCGGTAATAATCGCCTTGCCTTTTTTCGCCATCGCGTTTTTGTACCAGTCGCGGGTACGCGGGTCAAAGCCTGCCTTTACTTCCTGTCTGGGCGAGCGCATGTAACTCCCGTCTTCCGTTCCCAAACTGATACTCGCTACCTCCGGGTTCATCCCCATGTAAATATCGAGGAATTTCACAGCCTCCGAGTCGTTTGTTCCTGCATACATGCTCTTGTTGATCACTTTCGCCAAGTAGTCAGCGTCTTTCAGTTTCGGCTCAAACGTATTGGAGATGATCGAATTTACGAGAGAAACATTTTCATTCGCGCTTTTCATGATCTGCTTCTCAATTTCCTGCTTGGCCTCCTGGAAAGACAAGGCTCCAACGACGAGGGAAGGGATAATCAGGATCAACAGAAACGTCACAATCAACTTGGTTTTGAAGCTTTTGATCCATTCTAGCTGTCTTACGTTCAAGTCTGTTCATCTTCTTTCCGTGTTGAATTTGGAGAAAAAAGGACAATCGTTATAAGTCCTAATGACTAATATCGGTAACTAGCTAACGTTTGTTTAGCAAAAAGACGATAAAGTTAATCGGCTATGATACCCGGGATCGCCTGCAAAAGGGCAGTAGCATGCGTTTCCGGGCGAAAAAATGGATGTAAAAAAGGCCGGGATATCCCCCGACCTTTTTCCTAGTGGCTTTTGTCCTATTCGTCATCGCTCATTTTTCAGCTTGGTCAGTCGGATAAACTGCTCGTCTCTTGCGTGCAGCCTGTCCGCGACTGAGACGTGCTCGTACGAGTAGATGCCTGCTCCTGATTTGGTGCCCAGCTCGCCTTTGTTCACGTGCTCGCTAATAATCTGTGGAGCCGCAGTAGATTGATCCAGTTCCGGCGCCAAATTGTCCATGACGCGCTGCCACGTATCCAGCCCGCCAAAATCAGCCGTCTCGATCGGCCCGACGAACGCCCAGCGAAAGCCGATGCCTGCTTTCATTACCGTATCGATGTCTTCCGCACTCGCCACGCCTTCCTCCAGCAAATGAAACGCCTCTCTCATCAACGCCGTTTGCAGGCGGTTGGCGATAAAGCCAGGCACATCTTTTTTCAGCAGCACGGGAGCTTTGCCGATTCGTTCCATCAGCTTGACTGTCGCTGTGACAACTTCCTCTGCCGTTTGCTCGTGGCGCACAATCTCGACAAGCGGAACGAGCTGCGCCGGATTGAAAAAGTGAGTGATGATAAAACGGTGCGGCGACTGTGCCTTTTCGATCAGCCGCGCGATAGAGAAAGTAGACGTATTGGAAGCGATAATCGCCTCCGGCTTGGCAAACTGCTCCAACTGGGCGAACAGCTGCCATTTCAGCTCGATCACTTCCGGCACAGCTTCCGTAATCACATCAGCCTCAGCCACTGCTTGCTGCAAATCGGTAGTCAGCACAATCCGCTCCAGTGCAGAGGACTTGTCCTGCTCCGTAATGACTCCCTCTTTTTCCAGCAAGTCCAGACTTTGTTCCACGCTCGCTTTTGCTTTGTGCAATAGTTCCTCCTGCAAATCGTAGAGCGAAACAGAGAACCCCGCCAACGCATATAGCTGGGCGATGCCATGCCCCATTACACCTGATCCGATTACTGCTACGTGCTTTATCATGTGGAGAACCTCCCGGGAAGTAGGTAGATCGCTTTTGCTTTGCGAAAATTTCCACAACGGGCGGACCAAATCCTGCTGGCAGCAAGCAGAAAAGCCGCACCCCCGGCTGGATCATCCCCGGACGTACGGCTTGCCTTTTTTACAAAAACCTGCGATGCACCTTTTTGCCGTCATAGGTGAACATGACTTGCCGATCTTCCACGACTGTCTCCAGGTGGATATTTTTTCCCCACAAGGTGTAGACGTAAGGCAGCGTCTTCTCGACGTACTTCACGTCCAGCTCCAAGCCTTCGAAGTGGTGCTTGAGCAATAGCTCTCCTGAGCGCAAATAGTCGCCGTCATGCACCAGCACATATGGGAAGCCGCCGTTTACCCGCGTCCCGGCCAGACCGTCGCGCACCTGCTCCCACTGTTTTTCCGTTACGACCCAGTCGTTGCCCTGCTTGCCGAACATGTACAGGTCGAGGTCGCTCACCAAGTCTTTTGTCAGGAAGTTGCGGATAAAGCTGATGTCGGATTCCAGCTCGCGCACCTCAAACAGCTTGGCGCGTCCTTCGCCCGGCTTGCGGCCAAAGCGCTCCTGCTCTTCCTGCGTCGGATTGTCCCAGCGTCTTTCAATGTCCTCAAAAATTTTCAAGCCGAGATGGTACGGGTTAATGCTTGTCGTCGACGGCTGGATGACTGAGGAATGCAGCTTGGCAAATTCAATCGTCTCCGCCTCCGTCAGCTCCATCTCCCGCAGAATGCGCATATGCCAGTAGGTCGCCCAGCCTTCGTTCATGATCTTCGTCTCCATCTGCGGCCAGAAGTAGAGCATCTCGTCGCGGATGATCGTCAGCACATCGCGTTGCCAATCGTCCAGCACATTGCTGTACTCCATGATGAACAGCAGCAAGTCTTTTTCCGGAGCCGGCGGGAATTTGCGCACTTGCTTGGCGGGATCAGCCTCCACTTTTTCTTTGCGATCCAGTCCCCACAGGTCATCGTAGGGCGATGTGCGCTCATACTTCGCTTTTTTCTGCGGCTCTTCCCCTTCCCGCTTCCATCTCAGCTTGGGACGCAGCAAGCTCGGATCAATATGCTCCTGTATCGCCAGGCTCGCATCCAGCAAGTTCTCGACCGCTTCCTTGCCGTACTCGATCTCGTACTGGCGAATCCGCTCGCCGCTCGCCGCCATGCTCTCGACCATATCGCGGTTCGTATTGGAGAAGCGCATGTTGTTTTTGAAAAAGTCGCAGTGAGCCAGCACGTGGGCAACGATCAGCTTGTTTTGGATCAGCGAGTTGCCGTCCAGAAGAAATGCATAGCACGGGTTGGAGTTGATGACCAGCTCGTAAATTTTGCTCAGGTTCAGGTCGTATTGCAGTTTCATCCTGTAAAAGCTCTTTCCAAAACTCCAGTGCGAGAACCTGGTCGGCATGCCGTACGCGCCAAACGTGTAAATGATGTCTGCCGGGCATATTTCGTATCGCATCGGATAAAAATCAAGGTTGAACCCCTTGGCTATCTCCGTGATCTCGTCAATGGATCGCTCCAGTTCTTTGCGCTCGTCGCCTGTCATTGCCTTTCCCCCTCCATTCGCCAAAGCCTACTTTATGTATATGGGGCAACTGGAGAAAAGACGCCACGGTTCTTCGAAAAAACGGTTGGAGTGGCAGGGAAGTGTTTTGACAACAAAAAAGCGTCTCCTTATGAGGAAACGCCTTCATCGAGTTTGGTTATTCTGGATCGTCTACACTTAGTTGGACAATAAAAATGAGGGCTTGTAGAATAAACCTATCATCCTAAGGAGCGGATCTCTACATGCCAAAGCAGCGAAGAACGTTTACAGCGGAATTCAAGAAATAAATGGTGGGACTCTATGAAAATGGGAAGTCCAGATCAGCGATTGTGGAGGAATATGACCTCACAGCTTCGGCTTTAGACCGCTGGATCAAACAAGCCCAAACGACGGGTTCCTTCAAAGAGAAGGACAATCGTTCCCCTGAAGAAAATGAGCTGCACGCTCTACAGAAGGAAGTCCAGCGTCTGAGGATGGAGAATGATATTTTAAAGCAAGCCGCGCTGATCATGGGACGAAAGTAGCGATTATCCAGAGCAATCGGGATAAATACTCGGTATCAGCCATGTGCGACGTCCTGCAAATCGCAAGAAGTACGTTTTATTACGAAGCGAAAGAACCAGCCAATGAAGATGTCATCACCGAAGCGATTGTGGACATCTTCCACAAGAATCGAAAAGCCTATGGCACTCGAAAAATCAAAGTCAAGCTTCAGGAACGCGGAACGGTTGTCTCCAGGCGCCGAATCGGTCGAATCATGAAGGAGCAGGGACTCGTATCCACGTACACCGTAGCACAGTATAAGCCTCATAAAGCTACTTGTAATGAAGCTGCTACGGCGAATGTCCTGGATCGTGAGTTTGATCAGGCGGAAGCCAAGCGCTTCGTTGTTAGCGATCTGACGTATGTAAAGGTTCAGAATCGATGGCATTACATTGGTGTGCTGGTCGATTTGTTTAATCGAGAGATTATCGGCCATAGTGCAGGTCCAAATAAGGACGCTGCTCTGATTTCCCGTGCTTTTGCGACGGTACAGGGCGACTTACGCCAAATTCAGTGGTTTCATACCGACCGTGGCAGCGAATGTAAAAATCAAAAGATGGACGAGCTTTTGGAGACGTTTGAGATCGGCCGATCTCTGAGTATGAAAGGCTGTCCTTACGACTGTGAATGCTAATCTAATTCTTGACCACCCAGTGGTACATCGCTCATAAAAAAGTTGACCACCTGAGCACCTATTTCCTGTATCTTGAAGTTGCTGAGACATCAAGGTATAGGAGGAAAGGACATGCTTCAGATGGCTAATTATGAGTTTATCAGGAAACAACACATTCTGCTAGGGAAGCCGATTCGCCAAATTTCTCGAGAAACTGGCTATTCCCGTCAAGTCATACGAAAAGCCTTGAAATCAACGGAGATCCCTGTGTACCAGCTTTCGCAACCGAAACCGAAACCAGTCATTGATTCCGTGCAGCCCATCATCCTAGAATGGCTGCACCAAGATGAACAGGCTCCTCCCAAGCAGCGTCATACTGCCACCCGTATCTATCAGAGACTTGTCGACGAATACGGATTCACCGGCGGTGAATCTACAGTTCGACGTTACGTCAGACAACTACGCGTTTCTCCTCCAAAAGCGTTTGTCCCCCTCGACTTCCCGCCAGGGAAATTTGCCCAATTTGACTGGGGCGAGGTTACTGTTCTTTTACAGGGTAAGCAAGTAAAAGTTCAAGTCTTTTGTATGCGTTGCACCTATAGCAGAAAGATTTTTGTCAAAACTTTCTTTCATCAAAAGCAAGAAGCTCTTCTTCAAGGGCATGTCGATGCCTTTGGTTTTTTCGGCGCTGTTCCTCAGGTCGTTACATATGACAATCTGACAACAGCTGTAAAGAAGGTGTTGGAAGGCAAAAACCGCGAGGAGCAAGAGCGATTTGTCCAGCTTCGTGCCCATTACCTCTTCGAAAGCTATTTTTGTGATCGGGGAAAAGGGCATCAAAAAGGCCAAGTAGAAAATCTCGTAAAGTTCGTCCAAAAGCAGTTCTTTACCCCGGTTCCAAGTGTCTCTTCACTAGAGGAATTAAATCATTTCCTTCTTGAGAAATGTATCTCTTACGAGACAACTACCGTTCCAAGGTCATCCTTAACCGTTGGAGAAGCCTTTGTACAAGAGCAGCACGTCATGCTCCCCTTACCTCCACAACCACTGGATTGTTGCCGTATCGTGTCTGTGAAAAGCAATACCTTGTCTATGATTCACTTTGAGAAAAATGCCTATTCTGTTCCGGTTTCACACGCATCTACCGAGCTTACTTGTAAGGTGTTTGCCGAACGGATTGAAGTGTACCATGGTAACAAATTGATTGCTCAGCATGAGAGATGCTTAGAAAGCGGCAAAGAGCTTTTGCAATACGATCACTACCTGGATTTGCTTCTTACTCGACCAGGTGCAGTTTTGTATGCCAGACCTTTGCATCAGGCGGGGCTACCTCCAATTTACCAACAGTTCTTGGACAAGTGCCGCCATCGACCAGGCGGAATGAAGGAATTCGTTCGACTCCTGTTATTACATCATGAATTCGATACTATTCTTGTGGAGGAATCATTAGAGGAAGCTTGTCAAAAGGGGATGTTTCAGTATGATGCCGTAAGGCAATTATTGTTTCATCGTACGTTACCGGAGCATCGTCTTCCTCAACTCTCGTTGGCTGAAGATAGTTCTGTTCCGCGTATTCAAGTAAAAACTCCCGATCTTAACCAATACAATCGTCTGTTACAAAAGAGGTGTGTGGTGCATTGAGTACAACTTTCTTGCTTGAAACCTATGCCAAACGGCTTCGATTACCGGCTATTAAACGTTTCTATAAGGAAATGGCCAATGATGCTGCCGAACGACAAGTCCCTTATGAGGAATTCCTTCTCGCTCTTTTGGAACAAGAAGTGCAGCAAAGGGACGCAAATCAAATCGCCAGTCGGATCAAGCATGCCAAATTCCCTTCAACGAAAACACTCGATCAATATGAATTCTCTGTGATTCCGTCTCTTAATAAACCGAAATTGTTACAACTAGCTCGTTGTGATTACATCGAGAAGGCAGAAAACATCATGTTTATCGGAAACTCTGGTACGGGTAAGACACATCTCTCGATTGCTCTGGGTAAGGAGGCTTGTCACCATGGTTATTCCGTACAGTTTTGGACAGCCGCGAAAATATGCAACGAGCTCATGGAAGCTCAGTCCCAAAAGCGAATCCTTCAGTTGGAGAAACAATGGCTCAAAACTGATTTGATCATTCTAGATGAAGTCGGTTTTGTTCCCCTAAGCAAAACAGGGGCGGAGTTATTATTTCAATTTTGTGCAGCACGTTATGAGAAAGGCAGCATGATCATCACCAGTAACCTTGAATTTGCGGATTGGACACAAATTTTTAAAGATGAACAAATGACAGCAGCTTTAGTTGATAGGCTTACACATCGTGCCCATATTTTTGCCATGGTGGTCAATTTTTTGATGAGCACGGTGGTCAACTTTTTGATTGACATTCACACTTACGACAACGCTGTGGCCGAAGCCACCTACAAAATCATGAAAACAGAGTTCGTGAACCAGGTGAAATTTCATAATCTTCGTCATCTGGAATTGGAATTATACGATTACGTCAACTGGTTTAACAAACATCGCATTCATGGAACATTAGGCTATATGACGCCTGTTCAGTATCGCCATACAGCCCTTAAAAAAGTTGTCTGATTTACTGTTGACAATCCATCTAGAAGCCATCGAAATTCCTGGTAGGTGATGGAGCGAACGGCTTCGGCATTCATTGGCCATTGAAAACTTCCGTTTTCCAATCGCTTGTAAAGGAGAACAAATCCATCTCCTTCCCAACAGAGTGCTTTCAACCGATCACGTCGCCTACCACAAAAGAGAAACAGACTGTTCTGGAAGGGGTTCAACTGATAGTTCTGCTGGACAATGGCGGCGAGTCCATCAATGGACTTTCGCATGTCGGTATAACCACAAGCAATATAGATTTTATCCGCTTTCGAGACATCACCGAACATTTTGCAGTGCCCTCAGGGTGTTTTCGATCAACGCTGCTGATGCATGGTTGCGAATCTCCAGTGTTACAGCGCCAAAACGCAATACAATATCCGATGATTCTTGATCCGAAGAGCAAGTTTCAACTGCGTGGTTTGGAATATTTACTGGAACGATAGGATTGTTTCCACTAAGTGATGGGAGCGCTTATGTTTAGCAATCTAAGAGTGCCGAATATTGCTGTAAATTCATGCGTGATATGCGATTTTTATACAGCGGCTTGACATGGAACCTCTACGGGTATGATGCAGGCAGAAAGGGCGATAACAATAAGGTTTCGCTTGGCGATCTAGCCTATCATACCCGCCTCTCCATGTAAAGCCACGATTGTATAAATGCATTGTAAAACTAAGCATTTTTAAATTGCAATTTACAAGCGCTTCGCAGGCAGCTTTACGGATCCTTCTTAACCAATAGTAATAACTTGCTGGTTTGATGTTATTCTCAGCACACCACACAGCGACTGTCTGACCACTACTGCGGCATTGACGACGATCTCCGTCCACTGGTTGAAACGATATTGGCTTGTGACTTCCCGAGTATCCAACTCTAACCCTCCCACTATAAAGTTTTTCAACTTTACTTTAAAAACTTTAATTGAGAGGATTGTCCCATAGTTTTAGGGAGGATTCTATCCACTGTCTTATTGGACGCTTACGGTTGACGATATCCACCTTAGTTTCGTGTATAGTCGATAGTGTTAAGGTATAGAAAACTGTAAATGTACCTATCCCAGAACTGGCATTCGCAGAAGCGAAATTTGAAGTAACCATTAAAACAAATCGATTCGTGTGCCTTTACAGGATAACGGTTGGAATGGAACCATTTGTAATAACCCTAAAGCAAATAAACCTACTTCAACACAATGATCTCCTCAGCTATTGATCTTTCTTGAACGACTTGACCATTCTGGACGACGTATATATACACCTTGTCCAAGATATCCCGCAAATCCTCTAGATGATCTTCTGAAGGGAAATAATCCAGCTGCTCAGTCATAAGTATATATCTTGGCTCACCGTTAAACCGTTCACTGTAAAAATCCACCAAGGCCAAAGAATAAAAACTCTTCACATGCTGCCGACCATTTTGATGTTCGTACTTTTCCACGATTTCTTTAAAATCAACAGAGAATACTCGATTGCCTTTTCCGTTTGGCATGATTTCAATTTGAAATAATCTTTTTGGAGGCTTCATGCCAATGTTGATTTGGCGTTCGACTAATGTCAATCTTTCATCTCTACGAGCTTCAATATCAATTAAGGTTGCATTCGTTTGATTGATCAAGGCAGTATTTCGGTTTTCGATATTCTCCTGCTCATACTTATCTCTTTTTTCAATGACATCATCAATTTGCTTGGAGAAAGTTTTTGTGAGGTACTTGGAGACTTTATCCAGTTGCTTTTCCCGCTTTTGTCTAATTTCATTTCTGAGTTGAATCGCAACTTTCACTGCTTCCGAGCGAATCTCTTGATCCAGCTTCTCATTGAGCTGCATCCATTCTCCCTCAAACACAGATTGAAACAGCCAATAAGCATCTATACGAATTACTTCTCCATTTTCCCGCTTCGCTAAGAAGACTAGTTCTTTTCTCAAATCCTGCCCTGTTCCATCTGCAACTGAAACGAGAATAGCTTCAATTGAAAGTGGTTCTTTAACCGGATATGACATCATGAAACGATTTAACGCCCACTTTTCCGTCTCTTTCTTACTTAATTTTAGAGCCAATTGAAACAAAGGATGATTATTAGTCATAACTTCAACATCAAGTTCTTTGTATTGTTGATATCCCGTAAACTTGATGGA
Source organism: Brevibacillus sp. HD3.3A (assembly GCF_013284375.2). NCBI lineage: Bacteria > Bacillati > Bacillota > Bacilli > Caryophanales > Paenibacillaceae > Brevibacillus > Brevibacillus sp. HD3.3A. Next base: position 1,193,514 of record NZ_CP085874.1, on the reverse strand, counting down.
TTCCATATCAACAAGCTGGATTAATTGATTATTCCTAGCAAAATCACGAATGAATTTGGGCAGTCGATCGATTCGGATCACTTTGTCATCGATAATCTTGTGAATACGAACATTGTTTTGCTTAAAAATATGTTCAGCAAATGATGAGTAGCATCGTACAGGTAACCGGTTTACAGCTAAGTCATTCTGTTCTTTTTTGAGTGTCGGTAAATCAAATATGTCTTTCTCCAATCGTTCTTGCTCAACCAGTTTAATCAGTTTTTTATGTTCTTCCGATAGGGTTTTATCCATAGCGGCAATGATATCATCTAAATTCTCACGTTTTAGTACAGCCGCTTCCATTAAAGAAGCCAAGTCACCGTACTCATTTTCTATCACTTCACCAATAAAATCATAAACCAAATCGATGCCTAAATCTCCTCTCATCTGCTCCATCTTCTCGAGAAGTCGTATCATTACATCCCCTTCACGAGTATTGGAGGCAACTAAGTTAAAAATGACAACTTCATTTTTTTGACCAATCCGATGAATACGCCCCATTCTCTGTTCCAAGCGGTTGGGGTTCCATGGGATATCGTAATTGATCATCTGATTACAGAATTGCAAGTTGATTGATTCTCCACCTGCATCCGTTGCGAGCATAATCTGACATTCATTTCTAAACATTTCAACTTGTCTTCTACGCTCATCGATGGAATATTGTCCAACGATTTTTGCTACTTTCGGCACTCTTTCAGATAGTTCCCGCTCCAGAAAGTTCAGTGTATCGACGGATTCAGTAAATATTAGGATCTTTTCTCCTTGGTTTATTAGTCCATTAACTCCAAACAGCGTTAGCTCTAATTCTTCGTATTTCCTTTCCACGCTGTTCATTTTTATGTATGTAGTTTGGTCAATCAATTTACTGATTTCGTCAATTTCTAATTGCAATTCTTCAACATCAATATAATAGACGGAATATTCAAGATCTTTTTCTATCTGATCCTGCATGTCAAACGATTCTTCATGATAATCTTCTGTATCAATTGTCTTCAGCTTTTTGAGAAATTTTTTTCTTTCTAGTTCCGATTGTTCCATAAGCTTTTTCAATCTTTTTTTCCGCCGCTGTAAAGAGAGGTGAATGGCTTCCAACGAGGAAGTTAATCTTCGCTGCAAGAGCATCATTGCAAAAGCGGTACTGTTATTACCGGAATTTATGGCTCTATTGAAATGATATCGTACATAGTTGGTAACAAGATCGTATAATTTTAATTCCTCCGGTGAGAGTTGATACTGTATTGTCTTCGTTATTCTTTTGGGAAACAATGGTGTGCCTTCAAATGTGGTCATGCTCTCTTTTAATCTTCGTATCAAGAAGGGATTTGTCTTTTCCCGAAGACTTTCATTAACAGATGTATTGGAAAAAATGTCATAGTCAATTAACCGCATTAGATGGCGGAAATTCTCCATATCCCCTTTATGTGGTGTAGCAGTCAGTAAGAGAACATGCTGTGTTGGGCGAAGAATGAGCTCACCTAACTGATACATTTTCGTTTTTGCTGTCTTTTTATTTACTTTTCCGTGTGTATAAGCCGCCATTTTATGTGCTTCATCGATAATAATAAAATCAAATTCAGCCGCACTTATATAACCCTTTACATCATCACGAGCAGCCCAATATATACTGGCAAGGCATAAATCATTCTCTATGAATGGATTTTTACCGCCATATTCATTTAATGTTAATCGATTAATAATCCGAAAATTTTCCCCAAACTTTTCCTCCAACTCTTCCTGCCATTGCTTGAGTACGAGTGGAGGAACCAAGATCAGAATACGGCTTGCACTTGCTCTAGCTTTCAATTCTTTGATGACCATACCCGACATGATGGTTTTACCCGCCCCTGGATCGTCCGCTAACAAAAACCGAACTTGAGGCACTTGCAACATTCGATTATAAACTGCCTCTACTTGATGAGGAAGAGGAATCAGGCGAGTGTTGCCGAGCGGTCTTCCTTTTGAAAATCGTTCGTCTACTTCGAAAGCATAGTATTGGAGCATATGTTGAATGTCTTCGCTTGTAGCACTGATCTTCGCTTCTGTTTGATGAGTTAAACAAACTAATGCTGTCATGTCATTGTGTTCAAGCAACAGTTCATAGTATTGGTTCGTCTCACGGCCTATGGCAGCAATAGAATAAAACTCTCCATCGATATTCTCCACTTTCTTTATTTCTACCGTTTCAGGAAATTGAGCCCCTTTCACAATATCTCCCGGCTTTATCAATCTCTACACCGCCTTCCTAGCTTTAAAAATATCAGTTATGTCTGGCATCAAACTTTTTTATTTAAACCAATCATGACCATATCAATACCTTGTCTGGTCACCATAAATCGTTCCGTTTTCAAATCGCTTTGTGCTATTGAATATTCAAAAGGAAACAGCAAGGGATGATCATTAATAAATTGCATCGTCATCGCACCTGATTCTGTAGCAGTCAAGAGAACCTCAACGAGCCATGATTTAACATCAGAATTCTCAATTCTGCACTTTTGAGCGATTCGGTTAGTATTCTTTTGAGAATCAATGATATTCCAAGAACGTAAAGATGTTAAAACAGCACTGGTTGCCACTTCAATTCTTCGGCGATCTCCATACAGATTCTTCATCTTTCGATTTATTTGCTCGCTGGATAGTTCATCCTGCAATTTAAATAGTTTCCCCATTTCATGAACTGCATCTCTAAAAAACGAATAGGCTAAAATTGTTAATCCCCAATGAATCAGCAATTTCTCAACCTGAGTACAATCTGGATACATTTGAACAGCTTGTTGTTGAATATATTGATGTGATTCCGGAACCAAATACCATATTTTAAATATTATCGTTCTGGCATTTAATCTCGATTTATTTCCTGCAATATCAGATTTCAGGTAATCATCCATTAGATTATAAAGATCGTCTTTTTCATTTCGCCCAATTTCTTTTGCCATGTAATCTAACTGGTGTAACAATATTTTCTGATCAAAACCAACTGCTTTTTTCATATATATACCTCACTGAATGTTTTCTTTTCTCGTGATGTGAACAAAAGGAACAATCACTTCTTCAAGGCTGATGCCACCATGACTGACCACTTGCTCTCCTTTCTTGATGAATGCTTCTCCACTTTTTGCTAACAACATGAACCGATCATTAGGCAATCCAGTATTTGGCCAAACAATTGAGGAATGATATTTTGCAGCTTGGTCCCTTAAAAGCTCATTCTTATATATTCTAACACGTTCTCCTCTGGTCTCAGCAAGAACCCCTTCCTGGATTCGGCCAATCCCTATGCTCTCTTGGTTTCCATGATCAGAAGTAATGTAAATGTCGAAACCAACGTCTAACAAATCCCTTAGCAGCTGTTTTAAATATCCTTTTTGCAACCATACATCCAATGCGGCAATCATGCCTTTATGCCCAAGAATGGCACCATGCATTAATTTATCAATCGTATCTATAACCATCCCCGTTATCTTAATATTACTCTTTTGTAAGGCATGAATCTGACTCGGTTCATATGTTTCTAAACCCAGTCCCTTTTGATAACTTATATGTAATTTAGATATGGATTCTTTTTCCCAATACAACTGCCAAGCAGCAGGTTCTTTGTATGTTGAATGTATTGTTTCTGCAAAATAAAATGGAATCTCTCCAGTGAATATTGCTTGACGTGATATAGACGTAATTGTAGGAACCCAAGCAAAGCTCCCTTGAACATCACAGTGAAAGTCATCACACAAATATTCTTCGATTTGTTTCCACTGGATAAAACTCATCCCATCTAATACAATTAGAGCTTTTTTCTTACTCTTTTTAAGTCGTAGGAAATGGGGGATATGATGTACCATAACAGGATGACTAACATACGGCAAGTTGGATAACGTTTGGAATTCTGTTAGCATCCATAATTCAAAAATACTCTCTAGTTTCTGTTCAATACTTTGCAGATCAATATGATTAATGATGTTGTTTTTATTTACAATGTATTTCACTTCACAGAACCATCTGGCTACTTCAATCCACTGTTTATAAGTCAATGAAGCATCTAACTGTTTCTCGATTTTTCGAATCAACGTTTCTACTTTTTGTCTATAATTCCTGTGTGAATCAATTTGGATGCCAACATGCGTCCATTTTGGCATCCGTTCAGCAGCCATATGGACAATCGGTTTAAGCTTGCCTTCTAAGAATAATTGGTTGAAAACATACTTCATCGATTCAGAATTCGCAAGCAAAGGCTGATGATAGTAACTTTCTGTACCTTGCTCTTTACCTTGATACTGAGACTCTTGCAAATAATTGATGTATTTTTCCCAATCATTTTGTAAGTATTGGTAGAAGAATGTTCTTGATGTCACTAGTCGATAAATAGGCAAACTTTTTAGCATGTCATCCTTTGAGAAATGATCTATTAAAAATTCTTCCAGTACCGGTGGTATAAAGTATGTATTATCATGTTTCTGAAGCAGTAACTTAATCAATTCTTCCTTCGTTTCTACGATATCATAGGCAAGCTTATAAACTTTACGAAGTAAGAAATCACAAGTCGCATGACTAGAAAGAGAGCCTTGAAGCTGCTCTTTGGAAGCAACATACAAGGCGTCTAAGGCACGTCCATCTAATTGTTGAATAATGTGGTGCGAAAAATCCGGAAAAACCTGTGAGATCTTTAATTCAATAATCTGACCTGATTGCATTACATCATAAGGAAGCATATCCACTGCATCATGATTTAAGTAAATGAGGACATGCTTCTCCTTTTTCCCTCGAAAATATTTTTCGAAAAGGAAGCGAAATGTAGCCCTATCCTGAAATTCCAAAATTTCAATGCCTTCATCCTTAAGTACATTGATGATTTTTTCATCCTTAAGCAAGCCATCAGGATCAGTGACAATCTTCAAATGGGAAAAATGATTATTAAAATGATTCAATACTGCATCTCGCCAAGTTGGCACATTTCTCACTTCTTTCTTACATGCCTAATCGAATTTGGGCGTTATCGAAATACATCAACAGTTTGTCATCTTCTTGAATCACTGATTCGGGAAGTCGTTCTCCAATATTAACTATGGTTGCGAAGTCTTTCTCTCCCCATGCTTTCTTAAAACCTGCACGAATTGCTTCTGTACGGAATTGCTTCAACTTCTTTTTGCTCTTCTCTATTTCTTCCTTATAGTTGGCAAATTCACGAAGCAAGGACTTTTCACGGAGTTTTTCCAAGTCAGCCTGTTTGTTTGGATCTGGAATATACCAACGATTTTTTGCTTTTTCCTTTAATCTTGGATCATTTTTATCCAGACCACGTAAGTCCTTATAATTTGAGCTGAGGTAAGTATGGATTTGGCTTGGTACGGATTCATTTCCTTCGTACATCAAGAAGTTTTGTTCCAATAATTGATCTAGTTCAGGGAGCAACTCGTGCTTCGCAATGTGCTGAATTTCCTTCGTATAGTTTGGATGTAAATCTTGTCTTGTTTGTGGCTTAGTCATTAATTGCTGTCGTATCCATTCTATTGCACTGTTTTCATCAGAAACGAACAAGCTCATTTGTGAAAACTCTTTTACTAGAATTCTCTTTTTGTCATACTCAGCTACTTGACTTTCTAAGAATGCCATCCCATCACGCATTGGATAACGTTGAGTAATTCCTTCCTGAAACTCTGCTGAGGAGATTGGCACCGGAAGACCCTTTTGAACATGGTAAGCAATCATACGGTCAAATAGAATTCGGGGTGTTCTCTCAACTATCATCTGTGCTTCCCCTTTTTCACCGATAAAAACGGGAAGTTGCTCCAAATGTTGATTTACAAATGTCCAGGCAGATTCTTCTGTATTTTGCTCCTTAAACATTTTGTTTATATTTTCTTCCCTAGGTTTGTAAGCAGATATTACTAAATCCTGTTTTACAGCGGTGGCGGTTGTAACCGCCTTAAAACTCCCTTGTTTTTTATCCAATACAGCTACATTTGCTACAATAAATCCTGCCCTTTGTAATGCTTCTTGGATTGAATTCCAGACAATCGCTTTTGAGTTGCTAAAAACCACGGTCATCCATCTTCCTGGTTTTAGTATTCTGTAATTCTCTTTAAAACATTTAACCATTAACTCTTTGTATTCATTATTAGTTTTATTTTGATTACTATTTATAATGGCCTCTGGTTCATTTCTTGTAGCAACCTTTATCCACGATTCCCATAAAAAGTTCAATTCAGAATACATTAGATTTGAACCGAAAGGAGGGTCAGTAAATATATAATCTATTGAATTATCATGTATGGAATTGTTGGTTGAAGACATTGTGCTTATTGCTGTGTTATTCATCCCACTGTTAATGCTAATAACGTTCATTATATCTGTTAACTTACGTCTTATTTGATTAAAGGGATTATTTTCTTGAGGAGTTGAACATATATAATACGTGCCAGAAGTTGATCCCCCTTTTTTATTAATTCTCCATCTATACATCCAAGTTAGGTTTGGAAGAGAAGCAGTTAGTAGAAATATCCCAGGGTTTTTATATTTTGATTTTATAAACTTCTCATATAATGAACCTATTATGATATTATTCCGAACTGACATTAATTGAAATGAATAGTCAAAACCTAAATTCGAAAGCCTGCCAATTTCATCGCCCTGAATTATTTTATTTGTTGGATAAAATACATTCACATCTAATTCTTCTATTTTTTTTAGCAAATCTAAATCCCTTTGATCGGGAACTTTATCAAATCTTTTGCCACCGACAGAATAGTTAATTAAAGTTGGTATATATTTATTCTGTCTATATGTTTTTTCTATCTTCGAACTAAATTTATGTTCAAGTACCCTTTCTAAATTCCGTTTAGATAATTCAACATTGCAATGATTACAATTAAAATTCTCTTTAATCTCATTATTTTTGATGTCAACAGCAACATCCCAAAACGAAATCTCCGAGGCACAATTAGGGCATATAAACACTTCGCTCCAGACAACATAATTAATCCTTCCAATAGTGTCACTCTTTGTATGTTGTGTCTCGTATAACCATGAGTATTTCTTTTCAATTTCATCTATCTGAGAGTTAACAAATTGCTCAAAGTCATCTTGTCTTTCAGTTGTAAGGTTTTTTGCAATGTGTGCCGCAATAGGTGATAAATCCTGTAATATCGCCTTTCTAGCCCCAACTTTTGAAAAAGTATGACCGCTATCATTGAATATCTCTTCACCAGAAACTCTATATCCCAAATCCTCAATAATAGATTTACTTGCACAATAATTAGCAGCTACTCCAGTCATTCCTGTACCCGAAAATCCATCATAAATTATGTCGCCTGGATTCGTGTAATGTAATATATATCTAATTATTGCCCTATACGGAACTTTTGTATGGTAGCTATGTGCAAGATACATTGGATCATTCTTTCCCTCTGAAACATCAAAGGCAAATAGTTCCCTATGGTAGTCGTTTTCATGTTCTGCATACTGTTGTTGTTTTTCATTTTTCCATTCATCAATTAAATCGTTTATCCATGGGTTAGGACAGGCTGTATAATATGGAGGGTCAGAAAGGGCAAGGATGTCTTCATCCTCACCTATTGGGAATCCCTCCATTTTTTTTAGCTCCGGCAATTTCTTACGAAGTTGTTCTGTAAAATAAGCTCTTCGCTCTTCATCATTGTTAAACGTCATGCCTAAGCATGTAACAGGTCCATCTTGATGATCTTCCATTTCATCAAACATCGTTACTTGTTCTTTATGTGATTCCAAGGTTAGTCCTCCTACTTATGGTTTAGCATGATACGAATATTGTTTCCTGTTGAGTTTCCGACCCGCTCCTTAATCATCTTTTCAAACCGCATTCTAAGGTCTTCCACTGTTAACGGATCTCCGTTCCCCATCATTTGTATTACATCTGTCACGTTTAATTCAATCTTCTCTATTCCTTGTAGAAGCTCTTTAATGGCTTGAATCAGCTTCACATCAATAGGTAATGAAAATTGTTCGCTTGAAATAAATTGTTCAATTAGGCTTTGTTGCTCAGGTTTCAATAAAGAGACATTTTGTTTAATTTGTGGATCGTTAAAGTTATTTAATAATGTTGTTGTCCAAGAATCCATTAGATCTTGAAGTTGATCTTCAACTTCTTCCAAGCTAGGATACTTAATAAAAGTTTGATCTTTCGGCCTTAACTTACAATGTGGGCAGATCGGTGAATGTTCTAATTCCTCTTTCGTTAATCGCCAACACGGTTGTAACTCGTTCATCCTTACCTGCCATTGCTCCAATTGCTGAGAAGACAATATTTCTATGCTTGTAAGCTGACGTAACGCAGTATACCTTGGATCATTGAATAGCTTTTGCTTTTTGTTATCATCTGTAGCATTCAAACGTGCTGATGCATGGATCTTCATATAAATCGATACGTACTCTGTTTTCAACCGCTGTACTTCTTTTAACTCCGCTTGGATTTCTTCCCCCTGCTTTAAGGCATCGATTAAATTATCAATGGCTGCTTCCGCTTGAATCTGCCAATCATGACTTGAAGGTAAATGATACTGTGCATTCACAATGTAGTTTGCAGCTTTGGTTACTTCCTCAGAACGTTTTTTAAGCTTATTAAGCTGAGCAACCAGTTCTAATGATTCTGCATAACTTTTCACTTCATCTACAGAGTATTTGAAGTTTTTAAGTTTAGCGGATGTATTGTAAATCTGAAGATGCTGCAGAAAATCTTTTGCTTTATTTAATTGGTCCCTTTTCTCAGCAACTTCGGCTTTAGATAGGATTGTTGTGTCCAATATTGGAAATCCGTCTTTCATTTCGTGTGTTATGGTCACAACTTCCTGTAACGCTTGCTGAGATTTTAAATTCAATTGGCCGATTCCAGCCTTCTCAAGAGCGTCAGGATTTAACATACCTTGACTAATATCAAATAACTGGAACAACTCTCTTAGAGCAGGCAATGGCAAGTCACTTGGCTTTTTGATATGGCTAAAGTCCATTAATTCGTCCAATGGCAGCTTTATGAGTTGTTCATACTTCATGGCATCATAACTCTCACTATTAATTGTAAGAACGATGTCGCCGTTAAAAACCATAGAGGCTAGTACCACAGTAAATAGTTCCGGCTCTAACTGGAACATTTTCGTCTTTTTCAACTCAAGATTGCCTTGATATATTTGAACGACTTCAAGCAATTCTGAGGCATTCAATACCTGACCATGCCCCTTTTGTTCCAATAAATTTAATACCCATTTTACATATCCCGATTGATGCAAGTTGAGTTTATCATTTTCAAGTAATACAAGGCCTTCCAAAATAGCTTTTCCGTTTTTCGTACTAGGCTGTGGAATATTCCTCAATGCTTCTGGTATATAAGTCGTTCTCAGACTTTCCTCCGTAATTGGCGTATTCACTTTGGTAAAAGACGGATAATCCGGATATTTCTCATTAAACCAGGATGACAAGCAATCGTCAGCGGCAGCATCAATAATGTCGCGAACAGCACTATGTGCATGGGCAAACGTACTCCATTCCGCTAACTTTTTCGTAACACCTTTGTAGGTCATCTTAAATGTGGTTGGCATATTTTCATTAAGCCATTTTACGACTTGTTTTCGGTACGTATCCGCTTTTTGTTCATACAGCTGTTTCGTACCGCTGGTTGCCGATCCAGCCATTTCCTTAGCACCTGCATAAAACTTCAACGGTACAACAAACTTCTCATCCTTCACATCAAGCTTGAAAAAGACCTCATCAGGCTTTTCCTCGTCCTTATATTTAGGAGGATCAAAAGGTTGAATCATATAAAGATAAAAGTCTCTTTCTGGCTGAGCTGTTGACCGTTCATTTGGTGCACCAAAGAAAATATAACCAGGACGGGTTACTCTTTTTTGATGCCATTTTAATTCATGTTTCCATATTTTATAACCTGGTACGTAGGTGTGTTCTGTTGCTGTATCTGTAACTTGAGCCAGAATTTGAAAATAATATTCGTCTAATTGATTATCGCTTAAGGTTTCAGCTTTATTTTCAATTAAACTATCCACATCAATATCCTTGTCGATGTCCAGATAATATTGACCATTTTCTTTGTTAACCGATATATATTGATAACTAACAGTTTTTAGGATTTCCTTTAGCACGGATTCAATGGTCGTACGCAGGAACTCCGAGTCTTGCTCCGGTAATTCTGCATACAAAAATAATTGGTCACGTAATTCGTCTGGTGTTACTCCGAGTTGAGAATATATATTATCCGTAGTTAAACGAAAAACAGACAACGCCTGAACGATACGTTTAGCCATTGGTCGATAAGCTGGACGAGTAAATGCATTTTCGATGCGATCCAATAATATATTTGCTTTGGACATGACCGCTTTTACATCAGGATTTGTTTTTAATCCTTTGTCTCCTTCAATGTAAGGCCAGTAGCTGTCATAAGAAATTAATCCAGATTGTTCAACAGGAACCTCATCGTCCAATATCTTTTTCATTTCTCTACTTATTGTCTTAAGAATAACCCGCTTTTCCGCAACAGAAACCTTCTCAAATGTGGCTAAATATGCAGGATGAATCGGGAAGAGGTCAACATACTTCTCGATATTTTCATTCAGCTTCTCATATAGTGAAGTGAATTTTTGTAAATGCTCACGAATCAGTGCTTTTTGCTTAGCGTCCTTTTTTAATAGACGCCGAGAGACGACATATTCGATATCTTCTCTTGAAATAAACGCTTGCTCTGTTCGTTCTTTAACACGGTTTAATTCGCTTGCAACAAATTGAAATTTCGGATTATCGAACAACATTTCTTGAATCCCCGCCATGAAACGAAAGCGGCTATTTCGGCAGATTTCACCCATAGCTCGGATAAAGTTTAAGTCTAAAATTAATTCCTGTACTTTTCTTGAACGTAGATAGTCTAATAATTCGTCAATAATAATTAAGAAACCATGATCAGGGTATTCATCATGGAAAGCTGCCATCATTTTCAGTAATTCGTCTTTATTGCTTTTTACCGATTCAAAATTGGGGATTTCAAAGTCTACACCTAGCTCTTCCATGTATTCAACAATATATTGAAATAGAACTTCTCGCAAAGGCATAGTGATTCCATCAAGCTCAACCCGCAACACTTTAAATTTGCCTTCAATTTCCTTGGATTTTCCTGCTACACGTTCATTCTGAATTCGTGAACTGATCCCTTGCGTTTCAGCTATTGTAGATATCACGCTCATTAAATGGGATTTACCTGTACCATAATTACCAACAATAAAAAGACCTTTATTATCCGCAGGACGTTGGAATTGTAGTTGTTCAATAATCACTTCATCTATAGTTTCAGCCATATGCTCTGATATGACATAAGTATCTATAAGTTTGTTTGCATAGTCACTTTTTGCTGCACCCTTAAGTTCTACTACCGATTCGACTGGTTCGAATTGAATTAACTCACTGTATTTCACTTTCCATCCTCCTACAATTTGATAATATTTTCTTCTTGTACATGTAAGGTAGTATGTTCGGGATGGCCTGGTACTGCATATGTCATTGTTGAGCCTTCCACATTTCCCGGCCAGACCACAATAACGACTACATTCCCACTTATACTTTCGAATAATCTTAACGGATCTTGTTTCAATTCAGGATCGAATATGTATTCGATTTTTTCGAAACAAACAATTTCACTTTCACTCGTATTCACTAATTGACGTAAATGCGTACTGACTTCACGTTGCCTTTTTTGTACAGTAAATTCTTTCAAATGTCGTGATAATTCAAGACTTAGATTATATATCGGAATCTGTAGACTTTGAATATGTTCCAGTAAAGACTTTTCATCCAATGTATTACAGGATATGAACAACAACTGATGTCTTTGTCCTCTGATCTGCTCACTTTCTCTTTCTATTCTTTCGGTTAATGACATTCTGTCACCTCTACCGTATAAAAATGTAACATCTCATACTATGTTACTATATTTTGGTACTAAAGTGTCAGCGAACGTTTGTTTTATGAGAGGATTGGCTTTACATCCAAAACCTACATATTGGTTTCTACGAATTTTCATTTGAATCTTTCTCCAAACAATATTCCCAGAAGTTTCTTCAAGATTAATGAAGATAATAAATTGGTGATGAGCTGAGCTATAGTCTCGCAAAAGGCCGGCCATTTGTATGTTTTTACACACAACGGAATCGTCGATGATTCGAAAATCTCGCTTTCATTTTAAAGGCATTGAGCATAAGCAAATACGTTGAATCAACTCCATAAAGACATGCTAGAGCAGTTGCGTGTTTATTTGTTGATGTTTGAGGAAAAATGCGAATCAATGTTGAATGTAAATCCCAATCAACGTTGGAACGCATCGTTAGCCATCGCCCGTAATCCTTCCCACTGTTGCAATTGAACGTGGAGAAATAACTGGGGACAGGCTGGAGTGGTCAGCTCTTTCAAATACCTGTCCCGATCACTTGAAGCTAAGTCTTGATAAAACCTTTATGAAACAATAGTCGAAACCCATTTACCAAATGGACAAAATTAGGTACCTTGTCCATGCCTATATCCTTTCGGTAAACACGGAATTTTCTGTAAATATAACTACAAAGGCAAGGAGATATCATAAAGGTTATCGCCTCGCCTTTTTTTGTTATAAGCACCTTTACAATACGAAGCCCAGCCTTCGTTCATGATCTTCGTCTCCATCTGCGGCCAGAAGTAGAGCATCTCGTCGCGGATGATCGTCAGCACATCGCGTTGCCAATCGTCCAACACGTTGCTGTACTCCATGATGAACAGCAGCAAGTCTTTTTCCGGAACTGGCGGGAATTTGCGCACTTGCTTGGCGGGATCAGCTTCCACTTTTTCTTTGCGGTCCAGTCCCCACAGGTCATCGTAAGGCGATGTCCGCTCATACTTCGCTTTTTTCTGCGGCTCTTCCCCTTCCCGCTTCCATCTCAGCTTGGGACGCAGCAAGCTCGGATCAATATGCTCCTGTATCGCCAGGCTCGCATCCAACAAGTTCTCGACCGCTTCCTTGCCGTGCTCGATCTCGTACTGGCGAATCCGCTCGCCGCTCGCCGCCATGCTCTCGACCATATCGCGGTTCGTATTGGAGAAGCGCATGTTGTTTTTGAAAAAGTCGCAGTGAGCCAGCACGTGGGCAACGATCAGCTTGTTTTGGATCAGCGAGTTGCCGTCCAGAAGAAATGCATAGCACGGGTTGGAGTTGATGACCAGCTCGTAAATTTTGCTCAGGTTCAGGTCGTATTGCAGTTTCATCCTGTAAAAGCTCTTTCCAAAACTCCAGTGCGAGAACCTGGTCGGCATGCCGTACGCGCCAAACGTGTAAATGATGTCTGCCGGGCATATTTCGTATCGCATCGGATAAAAATCAAGGTTGAACCCCTTGGCTATCTCCGTGATCTCGTCAATGGATCGCTCCAGTTCTTTGCGCTCGTCGCCTGTCATTGCCTTTCCCCCTCCATTCGCCAAAGCCTACTTTATGTATATGGGGCAAGTGGAGAAAAGACGCCACGGTTCTTGGAAAAAACGGTTGGAGTGGCAGGGAAGTGTTTTGACAACAAAAAAGCGTCTCCTTATGAGGAAACGCCTTCATCAGTTTGGTTATTCTGGATTGTCAACACCTAACTGGACAGTCTTTTTAAGGGCATACTCCTAGCTTCTACAGGAGTACGGTAACCAAGTGTTCCGTGAATACGGTGTTGATTGAACCAGTGGACATAATCATGAAGTTCAAGATCGAGTTGCTCTTCTGTTTGAAAATGAGATTGGTTTGCGAATTCCGTTTTGAAGATTTTGAAAGTAGATTCGGCAACGGCGTTATCATATGGGCAGCCTTTTCGACTGAGTGATCGCGTGATGCCGAATGTCGTCAATGCATCGGAAATGAGTTTATTGTCAAACTCTTTCCCACGGTCAGTGTGGAACATTTGAATACGATCCAGCCGTACCTGGATGCTTGCAATAGCTTTGTAGACCAGCTCAGCTGTCTTGCGAGGGCCGCTGCTATAACCAATAATCTCTCGATTAAAGAGGTCAACAAATAGACATACGTAGTGCCACTTGTTGGCTGCCCGCACGTACGTCAGATCACTGACGACTACAGCGTATGCTTCGTCTTGAGCAAATTTGCGCTGTAATTCATTCTTCACCTGTGATTCATTCGAATCCCTTTTGAGAGGCTTGTACTGCGCCACTGTGTAGGCGGACACCAGTCCATGTTTTTTCATAATCCGACCGATCTTACGCCGGGAGGCGGTGAGTGATTTCTTTCGTAGCTCGACTTTGATCTTGCGCGTTCCGTAGTTGTTACGACTCGCCACGAAAATGTCGATGACCGCCTCCTCCAATTGCTGTTCTTCCTCGTTCTCGATGGAATCGGGCTTGTAGTAATAGGTGCTTCGTGGGAGTTGTAGGACGTTGCACATTGCTGATACCGAGTATTTGTGAGCGTTATTACGAATCACATTTACTTTCGTCCCATGATCAGCGCGGCTTGCTTTAAAATATCGTTTTCCATCTTCAGTCGCTGATTTTCTTTCCGTAACGCGATAAGCTCATTTTCTTCAGGTGTTCGATTCGCTTTCTCCGTAAAGGAACCTGTGTTTTGGCTTTGAGAAATCCACCGATCTAGCGCTGATGCGGTGAGACCATACTCTTGGACGATGCTCGTCCTTGATTTTCCATTCTCGTATAGCTTCACCATTTGTTGCTTAAACTCCGCTGTAAACGTACGTCTTTGTTTTGGCATAATAGATCCGCTCCTTCATTTCTCTCTATTCTACTAGCCCTTATTTTTTCTGTCTAATTTAGTGTAGCCGATCCAATTCTTTATTCTTTGATACTTAAAAGCCCTCATATCCCTCATATGTTATGCTCTCTCACACTCTTTGCATTTTTGTCTCATTAATTGTTCAAGTACGCTCTCAATCTTAGCCATCTCTTTTTCTTTTGAGTGAGTGTCATTCATTTGAGGCTTTTGCTACTCGTTGTCAGATCAGTCAAACGTTCCCGATAAGTTTTCAATAAGTCCTTCAATGCCTTTAGCCGACGGAAATATCAATATTTTGAACAGTATTGTCGATTGAATCAACATCTAATTTTATAGTATGGACATTATCGTCTATGCTTTCTGTAATATTCTTAATCGACTCAACAGCAACTGTCATATCAATAAGATAGTCCTCGATCTTATCCACGCGCTCATTTAAAACCTTGATCTCACCTAGTATTTCCACCAAAACGCTTACTACATCTTCAAGAGTTGCCATTTTTTGCTCCTCCTAATTCGGTCAAATGAACATAATTCAAGCGATCCTCATTTCCAGAATATATTAATTCAAAATTTCCAATATGTCTATTTCTCTAGCCCTATATCACAAATATGTAATGCACGCAGCGATGTTAGATAAGGCAACTAGCTTACTTGCTTTGCCCACGCTTGAATCAATATGCTTCTAAATCGCCAGGCTGGCAAGAACTTGTTCCCCCATAAAAAAGCGCCCCCATCCAGTAGACGCCTTCGCTTTGTTCACGCTTGCGTGTCGTCCTTATTTTTGGAACCAGTCACGTACGCCCGAATAAATAAGCGCGCCGGAGAAAACAAGCATAGCGATCAGGCCAATGCCGTCCACCACCAGATTCAGCCCGTTCAAAAACGTGCCGTCCAACACACTGTTCATCAAATTGCAATTGGGCATAGCTCATCCTTGTGCGGTACAATAATAATGGATATTTGTGCCTGATTTCGATCATCTGAAGGAGTGAATGACGCATGAAGCTGTTTTTGCTGCTCGGCAGTGTCAGCGGTTTTCTTTCGGTTGCGCTTGGAGCATTCGGTGCCCACGCCCTGAAAGAAAAGCTGGATGAATATTCGCTTGGCATTTTTCATACGGGAGTGACGTACCAGACGACTCACGCTCTGGCACTCGTGCTCGTCGCTTTGCTGCTCAAATGGTATCCGGACTCTTCCGGGCTTGTCTGGGCGGGATGGTGCTTCGCAGCCGGAACTGTGATCTTTTCCGGCAGTCTCTACACATTGGCCATGACCGGGATCAAAGTGCTCGGGGCGATTACCCCGATCGGCGGCGTCCTGTTTCTCGCTGGCTGGGCACTGCTTGCCTTCCACGCCTGGAAAGCCGTATCATAACCGCTCCATACCTCAGACGTCATCGTACGCCCAACGCTCGCTGTTTGGGCGTTTTTCTCTGTAAAAGAAGCAGCGCCGCACCCCGGATAGACGAATGCCATATGCTGTAGGGCTGGCACTACTGAATCGGTAAGGAGAAAAGAACATGACCAACTCCTCCTACTATTACGGCCTGCCTGATATTTACATGCAGATGGGCTACTTTCCCTTTCCCACACCTCCGCCCACTGCACCGCTGAACCGCAACATGCCCGTCCCATACACGATGCCAATCTCCGATCCATGCAAGCACTTCCTCGGGCAATCGGAAAAAATAGTCGCTCAAGACGGCGAGCACGGCTTCGCTTCTCTGGTCAATCCGCTTCGCTCTGGCGTGCTTTTATACGTAAACCAGTGGCTGATCACGAATCCGCAAGCATGCCCTCTCGAAGCGCACATCTGGTTTGGCAAAGCAGCTGGCATCGGCAAAGCCAAAGCATCGGCGCAAGTGACGTCCGGCTACATCCAGCTTGCTGCCTGTCCCGCGGCTCAAGGACAGATCATGTACGGATCAGACCATCCACCCGGCCATCCAGACGGAGTCTTCGCCTCGATCCGCATCGTCCCGCCCATGGCGACAGCGGGCGAGCAACCAAACGGCCAGTGGATCATCGGCCCGGGAATGGCCTTGACGATTCGCGTCCCGGATACAGGCGAGCAACCGGCTTTTTATGTTTACATGAACTGGTGGGAGCACCCGTTATAGGAGGGAAAAAGCCATTCGCTTTTTCCCCGCCCTCTTTTCCATAACCATAACTGCCCCTGAAAGCAAAAAAACGAAGACACAGGCATCGCCCCGTCTTCGTCGTATCGGCTACTATTTTTTTACATGTTGAAAACCTATAGACCCTCTGCTACAATGGGAATTGGTCTGTAGGTGACTTTTCGAAACAACTATCATTCTATCTCCAATTTAATCTTACCACATTGCAACATCCTTGTCAAACCTTCAGATCAAAAAAGGGGAACGAAAAAGGAGCGGTACCATGAGCGCTACTGATCAAGAAAGGCAAAACGAGCAGCAACGGGTTGAGACAGTCATCACTGAAATCAGCAACCGGATCACCGACCTCGAACAGCAAGTACAAGTCGTAAGTGAAGATATCGTCGGAATCCGCAAGCATTTTTGGGACGATGTGACCGTCAACTTCGAGGATGCCACCGAGGCGATCGAGACGTACGTCAGCATCAAGCAGCAAGCTGAAGTATTGTCGGAGCGGGAGCGCAGCCAGCGTCATGCCCAGAATCAGTTGCGTACCATGCAGCGATTGATGCACTCTCCCTATTTTGGCCGGATTGATTTTCACGAAGAAACCGAGCCTGGTTCAGAACGCATTTATCTCGGAATCGCCTCTTTGCTGGACAAAAACGACGAGCATTTTCTCATTTATGACTGGCGGGCACCGATCTCCAGCCTGTACTACGACTATTCCCCCGGCCCGGCTCACTATGACACGCCAAGCGGGGTCGTCTCAGGAGAGATTACGTGCAAGCGGCAATATATCATCCGCGATGGACAACTGCTTCACATGTTCGATACTGGCGTGACCATCGGCGACGAGCTGCTTCAGGAAGTGTTGGGCAAGCAAGCCGATTCGCAAATGAAAAGCATCGTCGCCACGATCCAGCGTGACCAGAACCGGATTATTCGCAACGAAAAAAGCCGCTTGCTGATCGTCTCCGGGGCAGCCGGCAGCGGCAAGACTTCGGCCGCCCTGCAACGGGTCGCCTATTTGCTCTACCGCTATCGCAAGACTTTGACCGCAGAGCAGATCGTCCTGTTTTCCCCCAACTCGCTGTTCAACAGCTACATCTCGACGGTTCTTCCCGAGCTGGGCGAGGAAAACATGCAGCAAACGACTTTTCAAGAGTACGCCCAGCATCGGCTTGGCGATTCCTTTTCCCTGGAAAATTCGCTGGAGCAAATGGAATACGTGCTTACCGCCCATGACGAACCTGACTACGAGGCAAGGCTTGCGGCGATTCGCTGCAAATCGTCCGCGCCTTTCCTGCGCGTGATGAATCAGTACGCGGATCGCCTCATGCGAGGAGGCATCGTGTTCCGTCCGATTTCGTTTCGCCAGGGCACGCTTATTTCCGCCGCGCACATACAGGAGCTGTTTTATTCCCATGACACCTCTCTGCCGATCCCGAACCGGATGGCTCTGGTGGCACGAGCTTTGCTCGCGGAAGTCAAACAGCTGGAACGGCGCGAGCGCAGTAAACCGTGGGTCGAGGACGAGGTGCAATTGCTCGATAAAGATGCTTATGTAGCCGCCTATCAGCAGCTTCGCCGCAAAAAGCAGTTTCGCGACGATTCTTTCGACGACTTCGACCGCGAGCAGGAGCTGCTGGCAAAGCGGGTGGTCAAACAGCATTTTCAGCCGGTTCGCGACTCGATTGCTTCGCTGCAATTTATTGATATACAGGCCACTTATCGCCAAATGTATGCCGACCAGGCGCTGCTCGACCAGTTGCTGTCAGCTGAGCCGTCCCTGAGTTCAGCTGCATGGCCCGCGATCTGTTCGCTGACCCTGGAGTGCTTGGATCAAGGCAAGCTGACACAGGAAGACATTCCGCCTTATTTGTACTTGCAGGAGCGCCTGGAAGGCAAGCAGACGAACAATCTCGTCCGCCATGTATTTCTCGACGAAGCCCAGGATTACTCGGCGTTTCAGTTTGCGCTGATCAAAAACTTGTTTCCGCGCGCCAAAATGACCGTGCTCGGCGACTGGAATCAGGCGATTTACGCGCATGCTGCGCACGACGAAAGCTTCGGCACAGTCTCCTCGCTCTTTGAACCAGAAGAGACAGAAACATTCGTGCTGACGAAAAGCTACCGCTCTACCTTGCCGATTGTCCGGTTCACGAAGCAGCTGGTCGCAGGCGGCGAGCAGATCGAGCCTTTCAACCGGGATGGCCGGATGCCGACCGTGACGAAGGTACACAGCGACGCCGAGCTTACACAGCAGATTGTCGAGCGGGTGAAAAAGCTGTCGGCAAACGGCCACAAGACGATTGCCGTCATTACGAAAACAGCTGCGGAAGCCGAGAAAGCGCATCAGAGTCTCGCTGCGCTTTTGCCGATTCGTCTGATTACCACCTCTACCTTGTCCTACGATACAGGCAATCTCGTCATCCCGTCGTACTTGGCAAAAGGGGTCGAGTTCGATGCCGTCATCCTATACGACGCTTCTGCCAAGAGCTACAGCCGGGAAAGCGAACGCAAGCTGTTTTATACCGCTTGCACACGCGCCATGCACGAGCTGCATCTTTACTACCGCGATGCAAAAACGTTCTTGCTCGACCACGTATCCGCGAGCAGCTACGAGCATCTGGAAACGGACAACTGATCACAAAAGACCCGGCTGCGCCACTCTGGCTTAACCGGGTCTTGCTTTTGTCGGTTTAAGGCCGACATAGATCGCGACCAAAAGCAAAATCAGATCCAGTTCATACCCGCCGATAAACCCTTTCTCCCACTTCACCGTCACAATCGCTCCTGCCATAACCCCTGCCAGTCCCCACGCCGCATAGCTCGCTCCGATCCCCAGCAAAAAGGCCAGTCCGCCAATCAGCTCGATGGCAAGCACCAGAAAAGCAAGCCACCCCGGCAAGCCGAGATCGCCAAACATTTCGCTGACCGCCCCCATCCCCCGCTGCAGCTTCGCCAGACCATGGAGCAAAAACAGCACGCCAGTCGCCATCCGCAAAACAACGAACGCTCTCTCGTAAGCCATAGCTCGCCCCTCCTCACCACTACCATATGCCAGTCGCGGGACAATCAGTCGTGCTCGGCATGACGTTCGGTCAGCGCACCTATGGGCAGCTCTGCGGTCGAACCGAGCCACAGGGCAATCAATCATGATCAGCATGACGTGCGGCGCTACAGCGAGAGATCAGTTCAAACCTCGTCTGTCGGCAGCGCGGGCAGCCTTTGCTTTTCAACGCTTCAATCGTCTTCACCCGCTCGTTGGCCCCAACCTTGGCCACCTGAGCGCAGCGCTTGCAGCGATACAGTCGCTGTGAACGCACTTCTTCTCCGGTGTACAGCGGCTTTCTGTACGCTTCCTTCACGATTGGAGCCGTCTGCTCGGTAGTGACGAGCACGATCATCTGGCCTTTTCCGCCCAGCAGTTGTGCCCCCTCGTACTCGTTAAAATGACTGAGAACTTCCCGGACGCTCAATCCCGCCTGCACGAACTGCTGCTGCATCTGCAACGTAAAATCGGGCGACTTGTGCGCAAAAGACAAGAAAACAGGCAGTCCTTTGCGCGGCTGCAAACCGCTGATTCCCCGTGACAAAAACAGGGACATCCCTTGCAGCGTATACGGCGGATCGGTAAAAAAGCAATCGAACTGACGATGCAACCGCGCAGGCAGCGGCTCGCGCAAATCGGCGTGATGGCATTGGATCGCCAAGTTCCGCTGCTGCGCTACATCCCTGATATATTGCAAAAAGCGTTCATCAATATCGACAACCTCAATCTTGCCTGCGCCCCCCGCTTTTCCTGGAAACAACCGTTTGAGCAAAAGGGCGAGCGACACGCTGACCAAGTCGTCGTCGCCCACGCACAATACTTTCTTGCCGACAAGCGCATGGTTCCGCAGACAAAGCAGCGCCCGGCGCAAACTCGTCTCTGCCGTGCATTTTGCCTGATCGAGCTGCACATTCACTTGCGGCCGCTCGGACAAGATGCTCTCCAACTCGTTGTACACGTCCGCCAGCTCGTTTTTCCAGGCCGACTCGTCTTGCATCAGCTTATTGTACAAAGTCCGGTCCAGCCCGCCGAACCCAAGTCCATTTTCCACGTAGGCCAAGCCGTCTTCCGTGCAAGCCAAGCCGTTTCTCGCTTGCAACGCCCCGGCCTTGATCAGTTCTTTTTTGATTGCAGTCGCCACCGGAACAGGCAGCATGACTTTTCGCGCCAACTCTTTGCCAGGCAAGCCCGGCTGAAAATAACAATGCAGCAGGAACTGCTCAATCACTTGCGGCCCTTCCTGCAATTGAACTTGACGATACGTTTCTTCTATATAGTTGCGCATGTGTACGCCTCTTTTCATTAGGGATATGCCTCCCTCTCCCTGCGCCGAAGCGGTCATAGTGCTTCCCCTTTATCTGAGGAGCAAAGTGATGACCGCAAGCGGACACACCCACTTGCATGAAAAAAAGGCAGCGAAGAACACATGGTTCCCCTCTGCCTTGGGTGCGCAGAAAAAATCGTAGCCGCTGATACAAAAAAACCGTGCAAAAAGAGCACGGTTCCGGCGACTGATCGGATTGGGCAGGTCGATGACCGTTGTTCTTAACCAATGAAGCTCTCCCTGTTCCCATCACAAACAAACCACTTGCTAGATGGCTTTTTGCGAAAAAATGGGAGAACTTTATCCAATTGGATTAGTTAAGCACAAACGCCGACATCAACATTTCCCCTAGTGAAAAGATTTGAGTTCCAGTATATACCTTTTTACAAATACAGGCAATACTCTTTTTGTTTGACTAGCTGACGGTTTTCACTTGTACACTCTCTTGCATGCTTCGCTGCTCATGAAGGCGGCGGCCTAACCAGTAAAAGACCAGGCTGACCATGGCAATCGCGCCCATCATGACAAACATCGTCGGCCCGCCGTATGCGTGCAGCACGATTCCGCCCGCCCACGGCCCGAGAAAGCTGCCGAGCATGCTGACGCTCTGCGCTCCGTAATAGGTGCCGCGCATATTCGCCGGGCTGATTTGGTCGATCTGCGCGTACTCGGCTGGCACGATCAAAATTTCTCCCAACGTAAAGACGATCATCGCAGCTACGAACCAGCTCCACGTAGCCGAAAAGGCGAAGCCCAGCTCTCCGACCGCCATTAGCGCCGCTCCCGCTGCAATCCGCGAAAACAAGGAATAACGCTCAACCAGTCGCGTCAGAGGCACTTGCAACAGCAGCACGGTAAAGCCGTTGGCACTCATCAACACGCCAAACAAGGCGACGCCTTCCGTTATGTTTTCACGCAAATACTGGGACAACGTAACAGACATCTGCCCATGAACCGTCACCAGCAAAATTCCGCCCACGACAAAAGACAGCAGAGCCACGTCTTTTTTCAAGATGCTCCAGATTTGCTGCAAGCTCGCTTTCTCTGTTGTCGCCTGCCCGCCAGCAGCGCCATCTGAGACGCGATACTTTTGGCACACGATCCAAAGCACAGCCGCAAAACAAAGCGTGGAGAACGCCGTAAGCATAAAAGCAATCCCGCTGCCCGCAATGCCTAAAAACGCTCCCAGCATCGGCCCGATAGCCACTCCGAGGTTTATCGCCAAATAGCGGTTGGAAAACACCCGAAACCGTTTCCCTTCCTCCGTCAAATCGCCCATCATCGCTTTCGACACCGTTCCGTAAAAAGACGCCGACAAACCCATCAACAAACTGATCAGCAAAAGCACCAGCGGATTGCCGAAAAAGACGAAACCGACGAAAGCTGCTGCCATCAATACCATGGAAAAAATCATCAGCTTTTGCCTGCCGAACAAGTCCGACAAAATCCCGCCGAGGAAGCCGCCAACTGTGCCCGCCAAAGGCCCCGCGCCGATAATCAACCCGATGTAGGCAGGCGTCAGCGTCGTCGTCTCGCTCAAGTAAATCGCCAGAAACGGCATGCTCATCGATTGCGTCAGGCTGACGAACACCGTGCCCGCCATCAGCAGATGCACAATCGGGTGATACGCCTCCCAAACTTTTTTCCACTTATTCATCGGTCATTCTCCTTGCTTCCTCCCTGTGCAAAAAGGAACGCAACAGCACAGGCAGACGATCGACGAATGACTCGCGCAAGCTGTAGGCTGCAATCGTTGTGCTGCCGTTATAGTGCGCGCGAATCAGTCCAGCCCGGCGAAGCGCTGTCACGTGGTGGTGGACCGTGCTTTTGGCGAGCGACACCTGCTCTTGCAGCTCTCCCAGCGTACTCTTTTTTTCAGCGAGGCACCGCAAAATGTGCAGCCTTTTTTCATCCGCCAGACACTGGGCAAGCGGCAGAAGCTCAAGCAATGGCTGCGGCTCGGTTTGTCCGGCATCTCTGACCGGATACAAGCACGTGGCAAGTCCGCGGTAAAAATCGAGAACGGACGTAGGCGCACAGTGATATTGCGGGATGAGCACGACCTCTTGCAAATCGGGCATAGGCTCGATCCAGATGCCGTTTGACGCATGGTCGATCAGCTCGATCGCGGTCATTTTTCCCGCCAACTCCGTCATTTCCGCCGCGCTTCGCTCCAGACTCGTGACAATGGCTGGCGAGATCCGGGAAAAATAATGCTCATTCCATCGCGCCAAAAGCGACACGCTATGATCGCGGATTTCACCGAGATTGAGCGGGATCGTCTCCACCCATGGAGCGAGCAGCTCGTAAATTTCTCCAGGAGGCAGCTTTTCCAGCCAGCCGAGAAAGTCCGCCACCGACTTTTTCTCCAGGGCTTGCGCGACCAATAGCACCAGTCTGTGCAGCACCTCCCAGCGCTCATCCTCCAGCTCTTGGGCGAACGCTGTGGGAAGCTGTTGCTTCGTTTCTTCCTTCCAGGAGACGCCAAGCTGCAAATGCTTCCGTTCCTTTTCGTAAATGTACGCATACAAGCTGATGATGCATTCATAGGCAGCAGACCATTCGATTCTAATAGAATACATGTTATTCATTCGATCACCATCGAACATCAGATTTTTTATTAGTGTAGCATCTCCGCTCGTTTTTGAAAAGGCCCGTCTCCCGCGAGCTTTTTCCGAAATACAGATTAAACCTGACACCCGCTATTTTCCCCAACAAAAAACCCCGCCAGAATCTCCGGCGGAGTAGATGACAAACCTGACTTTAGCCTGGTTACGTTAAACAAGTTAGACGGCTTAGACAAACGGCGGGTCCCACGCTTTTTTGCGCCAGCCCAGGCGATGATCGACCACATTCAGCTCGCGATCCAGCACGACATCTACTCCAAACGGCAGTTTCCGGTTGTACCAGAAGCGGACGTCGCTCCAGGTGACTTCATATCCGTCCTGCGATTCTTTCCAGGTGACGTGGATGCGCTGGGCAAATCCGAGAAAAGCGCGCACGCCGTCCACACCGACCGTAGCCTGAATGATCTCGTCGCGGCACTGCTTGGAGTATACGTCTTCGAGCAGCACATGGTCATACTCGATTCTCCCCGTATAAAACCGTTGCTCGGCTTCGATGACAAACCGCCAGTGAAACGGATGCAGACTCGGCAATACGTGGCATACGCCCGCTGTATTCAAGGCGCTTTTCACACGCTTGACTTGCCGCTGATGCTGCCAGCACCGCAAAGCAATGTAAGCAAAAGTCAAGACGTACGCAACCGGGAACAACACCGTCGCGTCTCCTTGGAAACCGAGCCACCAGATGGCAGCCGCCAAATGAATGGCGAACAGAAACGGTTCAAAAATCGCCAGCACATCCAGGTGAACCCATTTGCGGCTGAACGGTCGGACACACTGCACACCGTACGCGTTCAGCATATCCAAAAAGACGTGCAGCACGACAGCCGCAAGCGTGCAGCCGTACAATATTCCGACGTGCTGCATTTGCCCAAAGCCCCACGCCACAGGGAGCGAAATGAGCAGCGGCCAGATGAACAGGGCGGGGATGGAATGAGTGATCCCCCGATGAAAACGGATGTAAAAAGAGATCCCGCGAAGCCTGGCCACTGTGTCAAAATCGGGCGCGTGTGACCCGACTACCGTCGCGACCATTACCGCTTGCGCCAACCCAGGATCGTGCGCAACGGCAGGAGTGAGCTGGGCGAGGCCCGCAAGCGTGACCCCAAGCAAAAGATGACTGGCAGTGTCCATGATGATACCTCCCTTTGCATGGCTATCCCTTCCCTCTCACTGTACAAAATGAACGCGACGATTCCATAAATCCCAGGTAAAAGTTATCCGAAGTTTTGCCGGCGCATCTTTACAAGATCTCTACGAATCGGCAGCAGGCATAAAAAAACAGCACCGCGATTGTCGTGTACATCCAACAATCGCGGTGCTGTTCATAATCGGACAGACAGCTTGCCCGCTGTTTAGGTCAGGCGCAGAAATTCGTCGATATCGGCCACAGCCAGATCGACCGCTTTTTGCCAAAACTCGACGGTCGTCATGTCTTCGCCCAGATGCTTTTTCGCCAAATCTTCGACCATCAGACGTCCCGTATCCTGGAGAAGCGCATCGTACTTCGCCGCGAAGCTTTCGCCTTCCTCCAGAGCACGCGCATACACGCTCAGGCTGAACAAATAGCCGAAGGTGTACGGGAAGTTGTAAAACGGGTACGAAGTGATGTAAAAGTGCAGCTTGGAAGCCCAGAAGTGCGGCTCGTATTCCGCCAGTGCGCCTTTGAACGCCTGCTTTTGCGCTTCTTCCATGATCCGATCCAGCTCGGCTGCGCTGACCAGACCTTTTTTGCGCTGCTCGTAGAAGTTTTTCTCGAACAGGAAGCGGGCGTGGATGTTCATGAAGAACGCGACGACTGATTGCAGCTTGTCTTCGAGCAGGACGAGACGCTCTTCGTCGTTCGCAGCATTTTTCACGGCAGCGTCAGCCAAAATCATTTCCGCAAACGTCGAAGCTGTCTCGGCTACGTTCATCGCGTAGTTTTGCGCGAGCGCTGGCAAATCCCACATCACTTGCTGATGATACGCATGCCCCAGCTCGTGGGCCAGCGTAGACACGTTGCTTGCGCTTCCGGCATACGTCATGAACACGCGGGACTGCTTGCTCACAGGGAAGCTGGTGCAAAATCCGCCCGGACGTTTTCCAGGGCGATCTTCCGCCTCGATCCAGCCTTCTTTGAAAGCTTTCTCGGCGAATTGCGCCATGCTCGGATTAAAGCGGTTGAAGTGCTCGACGATCAAGGCTGCTGCCTCGTCATAGGACACTTTTTTGTGCACGTTGCCAACTGGCGCGGAGACGTCGGACCAGCTCAGCTTTTCAACGCCAAGCAGCTTGGCTTTGCGCTCCAGGTAGGCCACCAGACGGTCTTTGCGATTGTCGATCGCTTGCCACATCGCATCGAGCGTCTTTTCCTGCATGCGCCCGATATCGAGCGGCTCGCGCAGTACGGACTCCCAGCCGCGGTGACGGTACAGAGCCAGACGGAAGCCGCCGAGATGGTTGAGGGCTTGTGCGCACAGCTCCGTTTCCTTGCCCCACGCTTCTTTCCATTTGGCAAACACTTGGTCGCGCACAGCGCGGTCCGGATGGCTCATCAGGTTGGAGGCTTGGCCTACGGAAAGCTGTTTCGTCTCCCCGTCCAGCTCCACTTCAATCGTCATGCGCCCTACTACCGCGTTGTACAAATCTTGCCAAGCGTGATAGCCGTCTACAGCCAGATCGCTCGCCAGCACTTCCTGTTCAGGAGTGAGCTTTTCCTGGGCGCGGCGGCGGCGTTCGTTCAGCACAAAAGCAAGCGGTTGCAATTCTTCGTCTGCAAGCAGCGCGTTCCATGCCGCTTCGTCAATGCGCAGCAATTGCTCATCCCAGCGCGTCAAAACAGCGCCGAATGCCGCAGAGATCGTTTTCACGCGTCCGCCGAGCAGCTTGGCGCCCTCGTCCTTCACGTTTTGCGCTGTCAGGCAAGAAATGAAAGCGCCTGCTTGTCTCACCCGCACGGCAATGCTTTGCACTTCGGCAACGACATCGACGAACGCAGCTTTTTCCTGCAAGTTCAGGGCCGCATCCTCGACCCGGCCTTTCAAAGTTGCGATATCTTTTTCCAGTTGCTCCAAAAATGCATGGAACGAAGCGGACTCACTTCCACCGGAAAACAACACATCCAAATCCCAACGTTGTGGCAATGCTTGTGACATATGTATCCCTCCTCAAAAACTCTTGATAAAATAATTTCTATAACAACGGGATGATTCCTTCTATTTTATGCAGTTCGCCCGTATATGTATGAATTTAGCGGAAAGAGCGACTGCCGTAAAAAGCAGTCGCTCCGCTTGATCATACAGGCAAGGTAAACGTCTCCCCCTGCTTTTCTACAACAATTCGCTGTTTTTCCTCGCCTGCTGCCGCAAGCAAACGCTGCATTGGCTCTTCCACAGGCTCGCGCGAGAGTACGAACGTATTCCAGTGGATAGGCACCAGCCATTTGCCGCGACTCTCCTGAAACATTTGCCACGCCTGTTCCGGTGTGCAGTGTGCGGCCTGGTAAGAATCCGGCTTGTAGGCTCCAATCGGCATAAACACGATGTCAATTGGTCCAAACTTTTCAGGCAAATCCTCCATCGACATGTACGCCGTGTCGCCCGGGTACAAAATGCGCACGCCGTTTTTCTCGATGATGTAGCCGTTGTAGCCGTAGTCGTGGTTCCACGGGAAACGGTTTCCCCAATGTCTGACGGGAATCGCCGTGATAGTCACGCCGTCTTTGGTCGTCGCTTTTTGCTGCGCGGAAAGCTCCTTGCAGGAAGCGAACGGCATGCCGCTGAGCAGTTTGCCCGTGTTCGCCGCAGTAATGACGTGCGTAGCAGGATGCGCCAATCGTCGCAGTGTTGGCAGGTCGACATGGTCCATATGCGCATGAGACAATAAAATCAAATCGACGGTGCCAATCTCGTCGAAGTCAAGAGCAGGCGGAGTGAAGCGTTTCGGGCCAAAATGAAGCAGCCCTGCGACGCGAAGTCCCAATTTTTCGCCTAATACCGGGTCAGTCAAGATTTTGGTTCCGTACACATTCAGCAGGATCGTCGAATGGCCTACCCATGTAATCGTCACCTCATCTTCTGACCAGTTCGCAGGCTCAGGCTTTGCGTCAAGCTCCTGAAACGCTGGCTTGGGAAGCTGCCCCATGTGATACCAGTAGCGGTACGCCATATAGCCAATCAAGCCTAAAACGAGCACTCCCAAAAAGGAGCCGAACCAGATGAGGATCGTCATATGCATCAAAGAACCCCTTTGTCATAACGTGATTGTGGTCTCATTATAGCAAAGGGGTCCGTCAGGGACGCAAGGGTAAAACGTGCCGGAAACTGCCGGTTTTGCAAAAAGCCGCGCATGTCCATTCCGCTTGCTTTTGCCCCAGATCAGAAAGAAACACGCCGCGACATACCAAAAAGCACCTGCCGTCCAGTCGAGGAAAGCAGGTGCCTGCGGGGCTGATTGTGGTATACTGCTACTGCCTTATTGATCGTTTCCGAAGGAGGAAAAGCCCATGATTTTACATAAAGGCGAGACGCTGTTCCGCCAGGGAGAAACTGGACCGCTCTTCCATCTGAAAAGCGGATTGCTCAAAATCAACCGGGTGCACGCAGACGGGACGCTCACTCTGGTGAACATCATTGTTCCAGGCGAGACAATCCCGCATCATTCGCTGCTTAGCCCGAACCCTTACTACGGAACAGCCGTCGCGCTTGTCTCCTGTGAAGTCGAGGTGCTGTCCGCAACAGACTGGTACCGGGA
The DNA here is from genome assembly GCF_013284375.2 of Brevibacillus sp. HD3.3A. Taxonomy (NCBI): domain Bacteria; kingdom Bacillati; phylum Bacillota; class Bacilli; order Caryophanales; family Paenibacillaceae; genus Brevibacillus; species Brevibacillus sp. HD3.3A. The sequence continues at coordinate 1,164,855 of NZ_CP085874.1, read as the reverse complement.
GCTGGAGGCGGATCACCAGAAATGCAGGGAGATCGCTTTGCAACTCCAGGGCAAGCTGCGCATGATGCAGCAGCGCATCGACCAGTTGTCGGAAGTCTCCCCGGCAGAAAGACTGCGCAAGCTCCAGCTGTGGTTCCAGTCGTTTGTTCCCGTCGCTTCGTTGTCTGAAGTCTTGACCCAGGACGAGATCGGCCAGTTCATCGGATTGCGCCGGGAGACAGTCAATCGTTTATTGCGTGCCCAATCAGGCCATAAGAAGTAAAACCGCGCCAGCGCCTCTGCTTTAGTCCAGTGTACCGGCAGGGCCGAAAAATTCGAAATGGATGTCTGCCGCGTCCACGCCCCACTCCTTCAAAGCGCGGTTGATTGCTGTCATGAAAGGAACGGGACCACAGAAATAAAAGTTGGCGTTTTTGTCAGCTACGATGCTTTGCAGCCATGGCAAGTCGATGTAGCCTTCTTTATGGAAAGCGTGTGCAGCGCGATCCTGTTCTGTCGGCTTTTCATAGCACCAGAACGCTTTTACTTGCGAATGCTCGGCAGCCAGCTCCTCCACGGCCTTTCTCATCGCGTGTACGTTGCCGTTTTGCGCTGCGTGAATAAAAGTAACCGGACGAGTCGGGGACGTTTTCACCAGCGTTTTCAGCATGCTCATCATCGGAGTCAAGCCCACGCCGCCGCTGATCAGTACAACAGGTCTGTCGTCTTGCTGATCCAGCGTAAAATCGCCAGCCGGAGCGGATATACGAAGCGTATCGCCTTCTTTGATATCCTCCGACAAATAGACGGATACTTTTCCGGCAGGTTTATCGCCAATCGCGTCCTCGCGTTTCACCGAGATGCGGTAATACGGATTGCCCGGCGCATCGGAGAGACTGTATTGGCGAATGTGGGTATTTTCTTCTCCCGGTATATCCAGCTTGACGCTGATGTACTGGCCAGGCTCGTAGCTTGCGATCGCTTTTCCATCCGCTGGCACCAGGTAAAAGGATGTGATGACGTCGCTTTCTTTTACTTTGCGCTGGACGATGAACTCCCGGAAGTCTGCCCAACCGCCAGTCTGCCCTTCTGCCTGGTCATACATTTCCGCTTCCACGCTGATGAACACATCCGCGATGACCCCGTACGCTTCTGCCCATGCCTGGATGATCTCATCCGTGGCGGCATCCCCCAACACTTCTTTGATTGCCGCAAGCAAGTTTTCCCCGACAATCGGATAATGCTCAGGCTTGATTCCCAGACTGCGGTGTTTGTGTGCGATTTGTTTCACTACCGGCAAAATCGTTTCCAGTTTGTCGATGTACAAAGCAGCCGCGTACACCGCATTTGCCAGTGCCGTTTGCTGTCTGCCCTGTTTTTGGTTGGCGTGATTGAAAATGTTCAACAGCTCTGGATGGCTGGCAAACATCCGTTTGTAAAAATGTTTGGTTATCGTAGTGCCGTGCACTTCCAGTACAGGCACGGTCGATTTGATAATGTCGATGGTTTTTTGGTTCAACATACAAAACCCTCCTTGAAGTTCAACGTCTTGCTTATGTATGTAGTGTAACGGAGCAGCTGTTTTCGCTCGTGTGATTATAATCACAGGAAAAAGCAACGATTTGTGACAAGGAATTTGGGAAAAGGGTACCTCTCGCGCAACTCCTGCGATATAGTAAATCTAGGAAAATTAAGGGAGTGGACCGATATGACGCTGGAAGAATATCAAAAACGCGCCTCGGAGCAAGATGACTGGGCACCTGGCTGGGATGCCCTTGATGAAGCTTTTCAGAAGCTGTACCCTGGTCAGGAGCCTGCCCATTACGGCACAAATATGGTGAGCCGCGCCATGTTTGGCGGTGACGAGTACCTGGATGGCTACAGCATTTATGAATCGTCGCACGGCTTCAAGCATTTGCTGACCTACGGCATGACGGAGCTGTACACAAACGAACAGGCGTATGGAAGCGAGTGGAGCCAGTGGGGCTACGAAATGACGATCAAGCTCAAAGCAGAATCCAATGAAGAATGCATGTGGGCGATTGACATGCTGTCCAATCTGGCCCGCTATACATATACCCAGAAGCGCTATTTCGAACCCGGCCAATACATCGCCGGAAACGGACAATCTTTGCGGATCGGCACAGACTCTGCCATCACCGCCCTTCTGATTGCCGCCGATACAGAAGTAGATGGAATCGACACTGTGCACGGTCGGGTGGATTTTGTCCAGCTTGTCGGCATCACGCAAAGAGAGCTGGAAGTGTTGAAGGAAGACCCTTCCCAAGCTGAGGTTTTGATCGAGCGGATGAAGGACGACAATCCGTATTTGGTGACGGATATGGCGCGGAGCAAGTCCTACTTGTAATTCATGACCGTTCTGTTTCCTCTAGCCTGCTGGTTGATAGAAAGAAAGGAAGTCGGCACACGTGAAAGTCGGTTTAGTGAGACACTTCAAAGTCAAACAAGCTTACCCAAAAGGGGCATTCATTCCCGGCCGCGTAGTGAATGAGTGGTTCCGAACGTACGATCAGGCAGACATTGAATCTGGCAGCACCGACCTTAGCGGAATCGAATGGAACAAGTGCTATGTCAGTACGCTCCCGAGAGCAGTCAAAACGGCGGAAACGATTTTTCCCGGGCCGATTACGCCAATGGTCGAGCTAATCGAAATTCCCCCGCCAGCCTTTTCCGAGCGTCTGCGGCTTCCTGTTCTCATGTGGGCGGTATGGATCAGGCTGTCGATGTACTTCGACCGCAAGACGCGCGAGGAAATCAAGCGTGCTCGCTTCCGGATCAGCGAAGTATTTGATCACGCCTTTGGAAACCACACGGAAAACGTCCTCATCGTCAGCCACGCTGCCCTCATGGTGTTCATGCGAGAAGAACTGATTCGCCGCGGCTTTGCAGGGCCGAAATTCAAGATTGCCAAAAACGGGGAGCTGTACGTTTTTGAAAAGCCTCCTTGTTGACAAACGAATTGCCCATCTGCCCATGAAAAAAGATCATCCCTTATATTCGTCGGGATGATCTTTTTGTATTCGCTCTCTCACAAACTTGGCGATGCTCTCTACGTCATCGACGTGAAAACACGGTACATTTTCCTTGCGATCGGCTGACCAGCTCACGACCCCAACCAGGTGAGAGACGGACTGGAGCAACTCTTCGTCTTCTGGACGCCGCAGCAGCACCAGCTTGGGAAAGTGCTCGCGCTTGAAGCCCTCGATCAAAACGAGATCAGCTCCCGCCTCTGTCAGTCGCTGGACGAGCACAGGCAGCTCCAAGGGGCGCTGCTCGATCATCGCCGTCTTTGTTTTCGAGGTAATCGCGACGAGCGAAGCTCCGGCCTCGCGGTAGCGCCATGTGTCTTTTCCCGGCTGATCCCACTCGAAATCGTGTCCGCCATCGTGCTTGACCACCCCGACCCGCAAGCCTGTACCCTCCAAAAGTGGAATCAGTCTCGTTAACAACGTCGTCTTGCCGCTGTTGGAATAGCCGACAATTTGCAATACCCGTCTCCGCTCGTCCATTCCTATCCGTCCTTTCTCCACGCAGGGGCGGCATGGGTCAGCACATCTACCAGCTCTCCCACCGCTTTGCCACTGCCGCCTGCCGGAATGACAATGAAGCATTCACTGTCTTTCAGCGTTCCCAGGTTGCCTGCCTTGTCGTTGAAATCGGGCACGGCCAGCAACACGCTGTCCTGTTCCATTAATTTCCCCCGCAAATAGCGCGGGTATGGGCAAGGCTTTTCGTACGGAACGGCGAGCCTTGCCTGGATCATCGGCGGCTTTACCCCTTTTTCCCCGGCAAGCTGACGGATCGCCGTCCGCCCGAACAGCTCGAAGCCAAGAAAGCAGGCGCCCGGGTTCCCCGACAGCGCCAGAAGCGGCTTGCCTGCCACGAGCATGCTGGTCGTAGGGCTTGCCGGACGCATCGCTACCCGGTTGAACAACAGCTCTACATCAGGGTCATCAGCCAGATGTGCAATCACGTCGTAATCGCCGACCGACACGCCTCCGCTGGAGATGAGCACATCTACTTGCTGCATGTACTCGCTAATCTTGTTCTTTGCTGGCGCAAGTTCGTCCTTCATGCCGGAAAAGTAGACAGGGACGCCTCCTGCCTCCGCTACCAAAGCAGACAGCATCGCCATGTTGCTGTTGCGGATTTTGCCTGGAACAAGCGGCTCGTCAACGCCCAAAAGCTCGCTGCCCGTAGACAAAAGGCCCACTCGCGGCCTGCGAAAAACGTCTACCCGGGAAAACCCGAACGTAGCCAAAATCGCGATCGTGCCAGCATTGATCCGTTCACCTGCCTGCGCGATTACCGTTCCTTTCGCCATTTCCTCGCCGCGGCGGGAAACGTTATCTCCTGGCTGAAGCGCTCGCTTGATCCAGACCTGCTCAGACTGTTCCCCCGGATTTTGCGTCTGCTCAAACATGATCACAGCATCGGCACCTTCCGGCATCATCGCTCCGGTCATAATCCGCGTGGCACAGCCTGCCGTCACTTCCCGGGCAGGCACCTGGCCTGCGGCTACCGTCTCGATCACGCGCAAAGCCACCGGACTTCCCACGGAAGCAGTCACCGTATCCGCTGCCTTGACTGCATAGCCGTCGAGCGGCGAGCGATCAAAGTGCGGCAAGTCGTGTGTCGCATGCAGATCGCAAGCCAATATCCGCCCGTACGCTTCTCCGATGTTCACCTGCTCTGTCGCCAGCGTCGGCAACACCGCCAGCCATTTGTCGACCGCTTCCTGTACCGAAATGGTTTGTCGCGCAAAACGCATCGTCCGTCCTCCTAGTCATGACCGCCCAGCACGCGGCTTATAATCAGCCGACGTTTACATCCAAATCCTCTACTGGTCTTTCCTTGTATTTTAAATCTTTGTTTGCGGTAAAAGTATCCGCTTTTTCGATCTTGACCGCTGTATTGTATTCCGGGATGCCCGCATAGGCTTCGTATACCCCTTTTGGAATCAGCACGTTTCCTTCCGGCCAGTACACCTGAATATTTCCTCTTTTCGTCTCTTCAAACTTGGCACGTCCCTGGAAGGTTCCATAACTATTATACACAACAATGCTCTCGCCTTCCGCAATGCGCAGCTCCCGAGCGTCTTGCGGATTGATCAAAATATCGTAGCGGTCCGCGTTGTTGAACGGGTCCTTGTTGCTGTAGATCATCGAGTTGAACTGTTTGCCCCGGCGAGTCGTCACGTAGAAGTGCCCGTCCGGCTTGTGCAGTTCAGGAATGTCGATCGGCAGCAGATTCGCTTTGCCATCCGGTGTCGGACACACACCGTCCTCACACAGCCAGGCTCCCCCCCACTGAAACACATCCCCGCGGTTTTTCAAATGCTGGATGCCGTCGTAGTTCGGATTCGCCTTGGCGATCTCCGCGCGAATTTCCGCGGCGCTCGCGAAGTGCATGAGGTGCTTTTTGTTCGGATGGACGCGAGCTGCCAAATCCACGTAAATCTCCCACTCAGGCCGGGCTTCCTCGATTCGCGGCCCTTCGATCTCCGCACTGAAGTACACCATCCGCTCCGTGCTGGTCGAGGTGCCGCCGCCCGGCTGCTCATAACGCGTCATCGCCGGAAGCACAATGACCTCTTCCTTGGCATCCACAAGCGTAGACGTGTTGAAAATAATGTCCTGATGGACGCGCAGCTCCACACTTTCCAGACACGTCCGCATGAAATCAGGGTCGGGCATCGTCTCCAGAAAATTGCCCCCGCTCGTGTAAAACAGTCTGGTCTTGCGTTCGTGTCCATCCGGCAGCAAGGCGTTTTCCAGCGAGACGCCGACGATATCGCCTTGCCATTTCGGAATCGGAAAATTCCACAGCTTCTCGATTCGCGTCCAGCTTTTTTCATCGAAATCTCCGCCCGGCAAGCTGAACGGGTCCGCTCCCATCTCCCCGGAGCCTTGCACGCCAGAGTGACCGCGAATCGGCATGACGCCGCAATGCTTGCGTCCGAAAAAGCCGCGCAAGATCGCCAGATTGGCTACGGAAGAAATATTGTCCGTCCCGAAGCGATGCTGTGTCAATCCCATGCTCCACACAAACACGCCGGATTTGGAATTGGCGAGCAACAGCGCAAATTCTTTCAAGCGCTCCTTGCTGACACCCGATGATTTCTCCAATGCTTCCCACGATTGATTTTGCAGATGCGCGCGCAGCTCCTCGATGCCGTTCGCATGCTCGCGGACAAACTCGTGATTGATAGCCGATCCTGGATTGGCTTGCTCCATCTCAAACCAGTGCTTCATGACGCCATTCATGAAGGCGATATCGCCGCCGATGTTGACCTGATAAAAGTCGTCCGCGAGCTTCGTGCCAAACACGGCGCTCTCCGGCACGGAAGGAATCCAGTATTGTTCCATGGCCGGTTCCTTGTACGGGTTGATCAGGATGATTTTCGTTCCCGCCTTTTTCGCTGCGTACATGTACTTGGTCGAAACAGGCTGGTTGTTGGCCGGGACTGAACCGAAAAAGACGAGCACATCCGTGCCGATCCAATCCTGATAGTTGCAACTGGACGCCCCGATCCCCATAGAGCGCTTCAATGCTGTCTTGCTCGGCGAATGGCAAATCCGCGAGGCGTTGTCGATGTTGTTCGTTCCGAGAAAACGGGCCATTTTCGCCGCTGTGTAGTACACCTCGTTCGTAATTCCGCGTGCGGTCAGGAAAAAGGCCAGCTGCTTCGGGCTGATTCCTTTGATCTTTTTGGCGATTCTGTCCAGGGCATCGTTCCAGCTGATTCGCGTGAACTTGTTCTCCCCCGGCTTGCGCGACAGCGGATACGGGATTCTGCCCAGCTTGCGCAGCTCGACGCTGGACAGCTCTCTTAGAGCGCTTACATTTTCCAGCCACTTTGGCTCCATCGCAGGCATTGTATTAAGCCGCAGAACGTTCAGGCGAGTCGTGCACAAATGCGGGCCTGTCAATGTCTGATCGTACAAGCCAGATACGCCGAGCGCGCAGCCGTCACACACGCCCTGGGTCAAAATCCGGTACGCGTAGCCGAGATTGTCCCGGTTGTCGTACACGACCTTCATCGTGTCGAGAATGTGATGCGGCTTGATTTTGCCAAGGCCCATGGGCATCATGGAAGCCCACAGGGAAGGCTTCAAAGAAGTATCCAATTTGACCGGTCCATTATGCTTCGTCTTGCCCATAGCTTTTCCGCTCCCCTCTTGTCTATCACCCGCGAGACTAAAAAACCACCATGAAACCGTCCCTGTCCCGAAGGATAAGAGCGTGTTCACGGTGGTTGTCTACGGCAGGTTCGCTACCTAGTCTCAACGTCGTGTTTGCTGGCGAAGTCCGCGTTGTCTAACCGGTGAACAGGAACGCTGCTTCGTTTAGACTTACGGTTCGTTTTTCCATTTTTTCTCGATGTCCTGATCAAATACAAAGATGGACATCCCAAAGTCACGTTCAATGTCGATGTCAACGAACAGGTCGACGAGCTTGGCTCCTAGAAACGCTTCCATATCAACTGGCTGATGTTTTCGATACATTTCCTTGACCATTTCGGTTCTGGCAGCTCGTAATGTCTGCTTTCCATCCTTCGAAGTGGCAATGAACTTTTCCACTGGCGAAAGATTGCCTTCCATCTCGCAGATCGCCCAGTTTTTGCAAAACGTGGTGCTGATCTTGCTCGGTCCCTTTCCCATATGTCGCTTGCGGAAAGCCCTGACCAGATTACTGAACTCTGCTTCGAACTTATTCATCGACGCTACTCACCTTTATTCCAATCATTCTCTACTATGACTTTACCATTGATCAACTAGCCAATTCAACAGACTTTTCTCTTTGTTTGGCTTCTTCCTTCAATTTTTTAATATCCACTCGGATTAAGAGGGAAATGAGCAGGGCGACAATGAACATCGCCGCAAAAACGCTCATCGTCCCGGTGTAGCTTTTCGTCGTCTCCCGGACCCATGCGGCAAAGATCGGGCCTGCCAGCCCGGCTGCCGCCCAAGCCGTCAAAATATAGCCGTGAATCGCGCCAAGCTGCCTTGTGCCGAACAAGTCGCCAATGTAGGCCGGAATCGATGCAAACCCGCCGCCGTAGCACGTCATGATGATGAACATCGCAATCATGAACAGCAACGGATTGCTCATGTTCGGCAAAAGGAAAAACAGCACCATCTGGATCGCGAAGAAAGCTGTATACGTGTTGGCACGGCCGATGTAATCAGACAGCGAAGCCCAGCCAATCCGTCCTCCCCCGTTGAACAAGCCGTTCAGCCCCACCATCAGGGCAGCGGTCTGCACAGACATGCCGACCATTTCCTGCGCCATCGGGGAAGCGACCGAAATGACAGCGATTCCACAAGTCACATTGATAAAAAGCATCAGCCAGAGCCAGTAAAAACGCCGCGTCTTGATCGCTTCGTTGGCCGTCAGCTGGCACAAATCTTTTTTGATCGGCTTGTCGCCCGCTTCGCCATTTGTGGAAAAGCCTGCGGGAACCCAGTCTTTCGGCGGCGGAGACAAATATTGTGCAGAAGCAAACATGACGATGAAATAAACAATGCCCAAAACGTAAAAAGTGTTCGCAATTCCTGCACTTTCAATCAGCGCATTCATGATCGGGCTTGCGATCATCGAAGCAAAACCGAAGCCCATGATCGCCAACCCCGTCGCCAGTCCGCGACGATCCGGGAACCATTTGACCAAAGTAGACACCGGAGTGATATAACCGACTCCAAGCCCGATACCGCCTAACACTCCGTAGCATATGTACAGCAGCGGCAAACTGGCTAACTGGGTCGCAAGCCCGGAGCCGACGATGCCCACTCCGAAAAAGATCGAGGCCAGCGTTCCCGCTTTTCTCGGTCCGTGCTTTTCGACGTAATGGCCGAGAAAAGCAGCCGACAGCCCGAGAAACAGGATGGCGATGCTAAAAGTAAACTGCACATCCGGCAGTTCCCAGCCAAATTGCTGGGTAAGCGGCTTGGTAAATACGCTCCATGCATACACCGATCCAATCGAGATATGGATTCCCACCGCAGCCAGCGCAATCAGCCAGCGGTTTTTCACTTGTTGCTCCATCGAACTCATCTCCTTTAGAATGGTTTTGGAAAAGCAAAAAGAAAAACTGCTGATTTCATCGAAGCCCTTGTGTTCCCAACATGCAAAGCATGCAGAAACAAACGGTTCAATGAAACACAGCAGTTAATCATCAGCAGGAACGCTACATCAGCATCAACAAGCACGTGCCCTCGTATTCGATTGGCAAATCGCTGCGAAAGGTTCGGTGACAGGTTCGCTGTTCCGTGCCATCTCGCTTTGTGGATCGTTCTGATTACTGAAAGAACGAAATATTATGACACTTAAAGTTCTACATAGTATACTACCATGTAAGCGCTCACTAGACAATATTTTCCTCTCTATAAATCTATTTATCGCTTTTCTATCCATTAAGACTATATGCACACAGGAGGTTATCATGTCGGAGCTTAGCAAAACAACGAGCCGAAGCGTCCTAAAAATTACGGCTGACCACCACGTCTGGGAAGACGACGAAATCGTCACGGAATACCCGCTCACGATCTTTTTGAACGAGGAAGAGTTTGCTACCATCGTCTGTACGCCTGCCGATCTGGAAGAGATGGTCGTCGGTTTTCTGGCTGCGGAAGGCGCGATCCAAAGCTTTGCAGAGATCAAACAAATCACAATTGATGAAGCAAAAGGCATAGCTTACGTAGACTTGCACAAAGCGACGATTTTGTCGCAGAGCTTTTACTCGAAGCGCAGAATTACTTCCTGCTGCGGAAAAAGCCGGCAATCTTTTTACTTTTTCAGCGATGCCCGCACGGCAAAGCCTGCCAGCGGCACCACTTCCGTCACTCCAGATCAGTGCATCAGGCTCATGGAGGACTTGCAAGCCTCCTCTGACATCCATCGGCAAACGGGAGGCGTGCACAATGCGGCCCTCTGCTCGCCTGAACAAATCTTGCTGCAGTATTCAGATATCGGCCGCCACAACGCCTTGGACAAAATATACGGAAAATGCCTGCGGGAAAACATCTCCACGACCGACAAAATTCTCGTGTTCAGCGGCCGCCTGTCGTCTGAAGTTTTGTTGAAAGCAGCCAAAATCGGCGCGGGCATCATCTTGTCCAAATCGGCTCCGACCGATCTGGCGCTGCAACTGGCAGATGAGCTGCAAATAACCGCTGTCGGCTTCATTCGCCACAACAAAATGAACGTGTATACGCAGCCGCAGCGGATTATTTTACCCTGAACATTTTCGTCCGCCCCCGCACAAAGCAAAGCTGCGCCTACTGCTGTCCTGTTGTTCTGCGCTTTTCCTCGCGGCAGGCGATGTCGTACTCTTCCGGCGTGTTCGCATTGAACAGCGCCCACGGATCGAGCCAACCATCCGGCACCTGTAAAACCGCCAGCTTCTGAATCGTCTTCATCAGCCGCAGCTCTCCCTGCTCAAGCGCTTGTTCCCAGACAGGCTGCGTGCTTTTTCGATACAAGGCGCAGAGCGGATGCAGCCTGTCCTGCGCATACGGAATGACGGCTTCCCAGCCCGCTTCCTGATCGTCTGCGCAAGCAACCAGTCGCGCAATCTGCTCACGATCCATAAACGGCAGGTCGCAGGACAGTACAAGCAGTACCTCTTCCGTACACAGCCGCAGCGCCGTCACCAACCCGCTCACTGGCCCTGCGGACGGCACCAGATCAGGGGTGACCCGCACGCCAAGACGTCCCGCCACCTCTGCCGGGATACGCTCCGGTTCATTGGAAACAATCAGGCAAGGCATGCCTGCCGCTGCTACTTCTTTGACCAGCTCGGTCAGAAATGTTCCCTCTCGCCATGGCAGTTGTTCTTTGGGCACGCCCATCCTGCTGCTTTTCCCCCCCGCCAAAATGACGGCGTGTATGCTTGGCTGCATGATTTTTTCCCTGCTTTCCCGAAGATTTCAGGCTGAAAAGCTTGACAATAACGAGTATTAGTTTATAATAATTATAAACAAGGAATTAATTTAAAAAAGAGGAGAGATCATCACTATGGAAAACACACTGTTCAACGTTTTGAATAAACAAGTTGCGAACTGGACTGTCCTGTATACAAAACTGCACAACTTCCACTGGAATGTAAAAGGGCCTCACTTCTTCACCTTGCATGCGAAATTTGAAGAGCTGTACACCGAAGCTGCCGGACATATTGATGCTTTGGCAGAGCGCGTTCTCTCGATTGGCGGCAAACCTGTAGGCACCCTTGCTGCATGTTTGAACACAGCGAGCATCGCGGAAGCGGAAGGCAATGAAACCGCCGAGCAAATGGTGGAAATCATCACCCGTGACTTCTCGGTTCTCACAGACGAACTGAAACTGGCGATGGAAGCTGCCGAGCAAGCAGGCGACGAAGCAACAGAAGACATGCTGTTGTCCATCCGCAGCGGCCTGGAAAAACATATCTGGATGCTCAAAGCATTCCTCCAGTAAACGATACAAATACTCTCACTCCATGAAAAACGTTGAGACGTTTTTCACAGAAAAAGGCGATCGTGCTAGCACGTCGCCTTTTTGCTGTGTACGCAAAAATGTATTAGGCCAATGAAAAAATCAGCTTTCTTCCGTCCTTTTCCACCTTTACCTGGGGCAGGTACTTCAATGACTTCTGTACACCGATGTAAGGGCTGGCAAATTCAACATCGTGTCTTTCCTTCAGAATCAAACAAAGGTCAACAAGTGACATCGGCGACATGTTTTCCCGCAAAATGTTCTCAATATAGTCCGCCACTTCCTGATAATTGTGACGAATGTGCGTCTTCCTTACTTTGATGCGCTTCACCATGTCAGCTGGAAGTTCCTCTGCAGCCACCGCTACTTCCTCAGATGCTTCAACCGCTTCAATCCCGGCTTCCATGTCCATTTCCCGAATCCGGTTGAGAAGCTGTTTGATGTCTGCTCCCAGTTGCTTGTCCTGATCTACGTATTGACGGCGCAGAACCATCCTTTGCTCCAGCATGGCCTGTAGTGTCATCTGCAACGCTTTCCGTTCATTAAACATTGCGTTATGTATTCCCCTTTTCGTAAAAAGTAGAATTTTGTGGAATGTATAACCAATGATAATATAATTCGCTCCCCTTGAAAATGAGAATTTAGGCTCACCAATACTGGGCTTTTGCTTATCTTAGAGATAGATGTTGAATTTAAGAAGCGACAAGGAAAGGATGCACGGGATGGACTTTCATCTGACGATTGTCGGTCTGTTGGTGGGCTTTCTTGTCGGGCTCACCGGAGTTGGCGGAGCTGCCCTTTTGACCCCTATCCTGATTTTTTTAGGCATCCAGCCGACCGTCGCCGTAGGCACAGACCTGGTGTACAACGCCATCACAAAAATCTTTGGCACATGGCAGCATTGGCGACAAAAAACCGTCCATTTTTCCATCGTGCTGTACCTCGCGTTGGGCAGCATCCCCAGCGCTATCGCAGCTGTCCATGTGATGAACTGGATTCATTTGTACGTCACTTCCGCCGATCAGATTTTTAAAAAGATACTGGGCTTTGCCTTGATTCTCATACCGATCGCCATGCTGCTCAAAAGCTTGCTGAACCGCCGCCAGCCGCAGCTCAATACGTGGCAGCAAAAACCTCTCGCCCAAAAACGTCTCGTCTTGATTGCCGTCGGCGCACTCCTCGGCTTTCTTGTCGGCCTGACCTCCATCGGCAGCGGATCGCTGTTCGCCATCGCCCTGATGCATTTTTTCGCCTTTTCCGGAAAAGAAGTCGTCGGCACGGATATCGCCCACGCTTTTTTCCTGACCAGTGCAGCAGGTCTAGCCCACATGAGCTTTGGTACGGTTGATCTGTTCATTGTAATGCAGCTGTTGCTTGGCTCCATCCCCGGAGTAATCATCGGCAGCAGGCTCTCCTGCAAGGTGCCGACTGTGTTTTTGCGATGGGTTATTTCTATTGTGATTATTATTAGTGGGATTAAAATTTTGTGAAATTTGTAGTTGTACTTTTAGTAAATAGGAAAAAGCTGTTGAACAACTTCAACAGCTTTTTCTTGTGTTATTCAATGTTGTACTTACTTGAAACTTCTTTCTGCAACTTGTCAAACTCAGGGAAGTTATAATGTTGAAATTCGTCTTTGTATACAGAGTGTAAACTTTTTCTTGCTTCATCGAGAGGAAACTTACCTTGAATAACCCCTAAGGGAGCCAAGTTATTAAAGTAAGTATTTTTCTTTAGAAATAAAACATATTTCTTTTTATTTTGCATAAGCCGATAGCCTTCAATCGTCCGCTGCTGTTTTCCAATGACATCATCTTTCACGATGATACTAGGTTCCCAAACTTCGACCTCATCACCGACAGCAATTTTCTCATCCAATTGGTTCTTAAATATTTTTTCGACTTTCACCATTCTTTTCGTCGAATAATCATCAATTTCCCCATCTTCGTGATACCTTATATAGTTTTCTGTCTTATTAGTTGCTTCCCCAATGATAATCAGGTCAGCATCTTCTTCCAAATCCTTCACACTCTCATACACTGTAACGGATGCATGGGAGTTTCTTACTTCTACCTGATTGTCTAGGTAGACATATCCAGCTACAAGCGAAGCTGTTAAAGCCATTACAATTTTTCCAAACATGTTTATTTCCCTCCAAATTACTTCCACCTATTTTTCAAATGGGTTTTATCTGCTTTTTGAGGCACATTAAAAGAAAGGTCTCCTGGTTTCATGACTGATACATCATCATTGTTATGTGCCAAACTTAAAGAATGACCAAATTCATGCACAGCAACTTTCTTTTTAAAACTAGAAGAACTTGTTCCTATTTGTTGCAAATTAAGTCTAATGTTTCCTACGCTCCAATCTTCGAAGTTATTGCTATCAAAACTTAATTTTCCTTTTGAATCAGTATAATAAGGCTCCCACTGTCCATCCCAAAATTGAGAATAATAAGAAACATATGCCCTGACCTGTGAATCATCTTTTTTTGATACTTTGGAAAGTGAAACATTTGCTGATATATCATTCCATGACGAGGCTCCAAAATCTAAAATAGAAGTATAGTTGTTACTAGAAACCGAGGAGTCCAACCAATACTTCAAATCGCTGACCTTATCCCCAGTATTAAATCCACCTCGCCACACGTGGCAACTAGAATCGTTGCAACGATCATCATGGGCTGCAGCACTTGTTGATAACAAAGATATAGTTGCTAGAAGTAATAATGATAACAGTTTCATTTTCTTCACTGATTTTCTACCTCCATAACTACCCACAAAGTTTGAAATGATATTTCCCTAGTTAAAAAATGCACTACACTGCCTTCCAGTGTTCAAGCATGTAACCTTTTCACTCCTCTCTATCACTAAATGAATAAGCATATAAATCAGAAACCAACAAAATACCTTATTTTTACATTAAAGGATGAAAAATGTTTATTTCTTCACAAAACGGTAACATTTGTTACGTTTTTGTGAACTAAACAATCGAGTAATACATAACTGTTATCTTCACCCAAGCAGTGGTCATTCGATTAGATATCCTTGTATTAAAAGCTTCAGATTACTATTTTATATATATTAAATACAAAACAAGCGGCCTTTTACGAAACCCTCGTTCAACACTAATTATCTAAGACTTACTAACTAGGTAATTTTTTCGAGAAATATTCTCTTAATTTGTAATAAGCTCACGCACTTTCAATCCTTTTACAACAAAAGAGCCCCAAGTATGCTGCTCTTGGGGCTCTCTGCATGCGCTGAATTGCTATAAAGATTGTTAACTAACGCAACTGCATCAAAATTTGCGGGTCTTTGATCTTGCTGTCTTCCGCAAGCATGACGACTTTGGACAAAATCTCCGCTGTCTTTGGATCTTCGTCCAGGAATGGCAGGAAGAGGCGTCCTCTGTGCTGGGAATGAACCGGAACGATGTGCAGCGCTCCTGCCGCCTGCTTGTACGCCATGCCGCTGCCCAAGTGGACAGCAAATTCGCCAAGGCTTCCGTCTATGCGGGCGTAGTTGCCTTCCAGCCGCACGTTGCCGAGCTTCAACAGGCGCAGCGATTCGGCTACGATGACACGGCGAAGCTCGATCGTCGTCAGGCTGGCCTCTGGATCGACGCCGCCGACATGAGCAACGCTGACAACCAGATCGACGTCACGCATCACTTCCGAGAACAGAACAGGCGGAATTTGATCCAGCCCGACATTTTTGTACGTTTTCCGGTCGAGGAATTGAATATGTTCCAGCGTAGGCGCTTCCGTATCCGCTGGCGAGAACCAGTCCGCCAGCGCCTGGAGGCTGGCAATCAGATTTTCCGCGTAAAACACTTTTTGCAGCCCTTCCTCATAGCTGACCGTCCACTGTCTGCTCTTAAGCAACGCAACCGTCTTCTTGGGCTGCACCTGATAGCCCGCATAGCGGCGGGAATGCGTCACATGAGCAAGCTCGTCCGCATTCGGTACATACAGCTCCCGGAATACTTGCTTGAACGGCTGGCGAAGCTGGCGCTCGAACAAATCGCGCTGGAACAAGCTCCATAGCCCGCTTTCAAAAAGATGCACCGGATGGGCGATCAGCAGTTCCTCTTCGTCTGTCAGGCCGACAAGCTTGCCGGACGGATCGCGGAGCGACTCGATTTCCCCTTCGTAGTAGCCGAGATGATCCCCGCACTTGAACACCAATGTGCTCAGCAGCGGACGAATAACCGGATTGCCGTAGAGCTTCGCCAATTCTTTGCCGGTAAAGGTGTTGCCCGACACCATGGAACGCTCCAGCTCCTGGCGCGCCCTGCGATACTGTTCCGTCAGCTCGGACTTCATTTCTTTCAGCAGAAGCACATGCTCGGTTTTGTTGAACTTGGCAGGAACCGATTTCAGCTCTTTGCCTTTGCGAATGGATTTGATCTCTGCTTGCCCTTCCTCATCCACTACGAGCTGGACAGTCGTTTCTTCATCGAGTGCATATGGCTCGAAATACGCCTGCATTTCGTCGAGCTTGCGTGCCTCCATGTCCCATTTCAGACGAATAACGTCCCTGTATCCGGCATTGCGCGCCAGGTTGTCCAACGCGATTTGCCCTGCCACTCCTTCGCTCGCCCGTCTTTGCGCACCGAACTTTTTGCTTTGCAACAAAAATTGTTGAATGAAATCATAACGCTGACGCAAATCTTGCTCGCGCTCATCACGCAACGGGATCAGGCTGTAGCTGAGCAGATGATCTTTGTTGCGCTTGTCTGCCGCTGAATCCCGCATTTTTGCAAGCTCCAGCTTGCCCAAAGTAGCATCGGCAAACAACTGCGAGCGTCTGTGATTGGCCCCTGCGGAAATGTATTTGGCACACTCATACAGCAGTTTGAAACATTTTTCCCCGAGCGTGTCATACGCCTCACGGAACCAGTTGATATCAAAAGCGCCATCGTTGAACTCCTGCGGCGTAATCGGGGAGTAGTGGGCAACCACCGTCTCCTTTTCCGCCGAAAAGCTTTCATTGATGTGGGCGTGGAAGTACCAGGCCGCGCTGCGCAACCCTTCCCAGCCCAAGTGCGCGGCTACGATATCAATCCACTGCGGCGCATACATGGCGGCTTCGAGCAGGCGCTTTTCCGTAATGCCTTTGTGCTCTTTCAATAGCTTGCCGAGCAGGGCAGCATCTTCGCCTGTGCGCGGGTGGCAGTTTTTCAGCAGATGGCTGAACGATTCCTTTTTCGTCAAATTGCCATTGTAGCTGTAGACGTAACCGCGGACAAAAGCATCCTGGTCAAGCCCGGCCAAAAGCCGCACCCAGTAGTCCATGCCCTCGAATCGCTGCAGCCTTGTCACAAAAGAGCTCACCTCTGTAGCCAAGTCTCCTCGACCAAGCTCGATGCTGACGATCCGATCCACGACTGTATCGAGGACAGCTTTCACCTTCGGCCGCTCCTGCAGCGAATCGATCCTGCCGGAAGTCATCGTCCACAGGTAGCTGCTGCTGTCGCCACTGCCGAGCAGCGCCTTGTACAGCTCGGCTTCGCCAATCATCCCTGCTTCAAAAGCGCGCAGCCGTTCTTCCAGATTGTAAGAGGACATGCCATTTTTGTCGCGAACCACCCGATCATAGGCGAATACGGTATGGTAAAACTCTTTGAACGACGCATCATCGTACACGCGAGTCCGGGTCATGTTCAGCCATGGCTGCGCCAGCAACTCAAATACTCCCGTGGAGTTTTTGGACTCGTATGGACGCATGTTTGCAATCAGCTTGTGGACAGCCGAATCGGTCAAACGGAACGTTTCCTGCTTGTCGCTGTCATGATAAAAAGCCTGAATCAACTGCCTGACCTGGTTGTTGTAAGTCAACGCCTTGAACGCTTCCTGAATCTCCAGCATTTTCGCAAGCGGATAAGCTTCCTCGACAAACTCCTTGCGCCAACCTTCCAGGAGCTTGTGCTTCTGCAATTCGCTGTACTCCATCTCGTCGGAAAAATAGCTGTACAAGCCGTCCAGCGTCCGATCCAACGGCTCCAGTATCGTATAGTAATGAAGCTGCATCAGCTCATGAGCCGACAGCTTGCTCTCCAGCAGATAGGCCCGCCACTCTTCGGCGAGCGGGTAGCACTCCAGACGCGAGCCTTGTTCTTCCCCGGTTTGGTGCCAACGATGCGGATACAGCTCGCGCAAATTCGTGCCGATCAAAAGCGTGTCTTTGTAGCCGGAATAGTATTCGGACACGTACTCCACATCGCGATGCTTGTGCACGAGTTCGTCCAGCCCTTGCAGAAAAGCTTTGATTTCATTCAGGGACAACGTGAAGGCGTCTTTTTCAAAAGAAAACGTGCTCGTGTCCTTTTCTTCCAGCAACCACGGCTCTGTCTGCTCAGGATCATACAACCCGAAGCCCTCCGCTCGTCCTGCACTGCTTGTTTGCACCAGCTTGTCCAGAACGGCTTTTTCTTTTGCCGTCGGCTCAGCGATCAGCTCTGCCAACGGTTGCAATCGTTCAAACTGCTCCTGGCGCGAAGCATCGCTTTTCACTTCTGTCAAAACTTCCAGTCCGCCCAGTCGCTGCAACTCATTTTTGGCCGAAAGCAGTCTGGTCAGGGAAGACTTCAAAATCTCTTCCGGCTGGCTGAGCAACAGCCCAATCGTGCTTTGACGAAGCGAACCCGTCTTGAGCTTCAACAGTTCCTCCATCGGAAGCAGTTCCTCGTCCGCGAGGCTCATTTCTTTGGCTTGTTCCAGCGCGTGCTCGCGGTTTTTCATGCTTTTGTCCGTCAGGCTCTCAAAAATAAATGATCGCAGCGCCGGGCGCTCCTTGTCGCTCATAAAATGGGACAGCATGGCGCCGCGCTGGTCAGGACTCATCTTGTCTTTGCGCGAGATGAGCTGGGCAATCCAGTCGCTGTCCATATCGTATGCCGCTATGTACAGCATTTTCTGCACAGGCAAATCGGACGTGTACTGGATATGGACAAAATCGAGAGCTTTGGACGGAGCCGAGTATTCTTTTTCCATTACGTCAAACATCGCGAGCAAGAGTGAAAAATCACGCTGCCGCTCGTTTTTGTCCTTCAGCGCCTCTACCTGCTCAAACGTAATCGTCGGGCCGTCCGCTTCTGTTCCAGGCTTGCGCCAGAGCGGGTAGTATTGGTAGCAGTAATTCATCAGTACCCAGTATTGCAGCTCGGGATCAGTCTCATGAAGCTGCTCGCGAGCCAATCGCAGACGCAGTTCGCGGTTTTGGCTGTTCGCCAGCACGTACAGCGCAACGATCTTCTGGTGACGCTGTCCCTCGCGCATCAACCGCTCAATCTGCTCGTACAAGTCTTTTTCCTCATGGACGGCTGTCGCCCAGAGCGCAATGTAAACCTCGTTGGCATGGCTGCTCGCCAGCCACTGCTCGCGCACATCTGCTTCTGTCAAAGCGCGGTACGCCTGCTCGATCAGCTGTCCGGCCACCCGTTGATTGGCCGCTTCCAGAGACATGCCCGTCCAGACGCCCAGTGCCCGGACTACGGAACTGTAACGTATGTAGCCTTCGTCGATGATCAGCTTGAGCATGTACAAATTTGCCGCAAGCGTACCCTCGTCCATCCGTTCGACGATGCTCTGCCGCAGCCCTTCTTGCAGACGAGCCGCTTTTAACAGCTCCCCGAGCATTTGGTACATGTCTTCCTGGTGACTCATGACAATCCCTTTGATCATTTCGTGAGTGAGCAGCGCTGTCTGGTTTTCCCCGTAAATGATCTCTTTGAGTGCCTCGCGCACTTGCTGGTTGCCCCGGTCCAGCTCGAAGCCGATCACGTCGCCAATAACATGGCGAATCTGGTAGTTTCTCGCCGGAGAGTAGTCTGTCGTGGTCAAATAATCCGACATTTTGAACTGCTCCCTGTCCATGACCATCAGCGCGATTGCCTTTTGAACGATGAGTCCCATTTTCGGCGCTGCCTTAGCTGTACGGAACGGCCGGCGCGCATAGCCTTGGGCGAACGGATATTCCGAGGCATGCACTACAATATGGCGCAACACCTCAGCCTGCTCGCTTTCCAGCAACTGTCCCACGATTTGGACGAGCGGCTCGAACAGACGGCTCTCCTCCCCCGCTGCCCGCTCCAGCAGAAAACTTCTGCACTCGTTCATGTTGTCTTCATCGATGTATCTCTGTTTGCTCAGCTCGACAAGCAAATGGGCGAAATCCCGATCTTCTTTCGCAATTGCCTGGATTCGAGCCTGGATCAATTCTTCGTATGCTTGCTCTTTTTCTTCATGACTCATTGGGTGCTCCCCTCTCACCATAATCTCCCAGCCAACATCGTGAACCGGATCAGCACGATCTCATCGTCCTCTTTTAAAGCAAGCGGCTCATCCAATGCCTCGATTTCCCGCTCGCAAACAAACACGCGATACAAGCCGTCTTCAAAAGCGAGAATCGCTGTGTCGACAGCTTGCTGCACATCTGGAACCCCGTCATTGTAGACAGCGCCAAAGCCCACTTTGCCAATCTCCGCCTGCTCCTGTACTTCTTCGGCGGTCAAGTAAGGAACAAGCGCTACCTGCTGCTGTTTTTCGAGCAGCCCCCGAATATTCCACTCTACCAATCCGGCAATCAGCTCCCGCAATGTCCGGGGAGATGGCAGCAACTCGACCGGGATGCGGCTAAGGGCATTTTTGCGCTTGCCAATGCTTTTGACTGTGACAGCCAGACGCATACGCGGTGTTCTCCTTTCGGTCCAATTATGGATACATATGTTCTATACAGCTATTCTACTAAATTGTGGTTTGATTTTCCAAATTGATAGAGTGCTTTCCAGCAAGAATCGTTAGTTCGAACTATAGGGAAATGGCGGGATTGGAACGATCGACCTAGAGGGAACAGAAAGCACCTCACATTAGGCACTTTGGGAAAGCTTGCTGCCAAAATAAAAAGGGACTTCCCCAGCTTTTGCAAATTCTGCTGGGGAAGTCCCTTTTTACGATGCTGCTATGCGAGTTTCGTTCCTTCATTTTTACTCCTCTTCCGACATCACATAAAATTCCTTGCTGAATCCTGTGCGCTCCCAAAATGCTTGCGCCGATGCGTTATCCACGTCGACAAACACCTGGATCGCCACAACGTTTTGGTTTTCCAGCCAGCTTTTCAGGCTATGAAAAATGGCTTGTCCCGCTTTTTGCTTTCGGTAAGCTGGGACGACGTAAAGCTCATCTACTTGGCCTATATAGTCCTCTGTGAGCATGTCTTTTTTGAGGGAAGCAAGGCCGTAGTCAACCAGTTTTTGCTCGTCGTCAACAGCGATGTGTACCATTCCATACGGAGACTGTACGTAATCAGCCAGCTGCTGCCCGATTGCCTCCATCTCTTCTTCGCTCAGCGAGCAATCTGCTGTTTCTTGGGCGTTGTCATTCCATAAACGCACGATTTGGGACAGGTACAGCTGATCTGCTTGCAGTCGCTGGATATGCATGAGTTTGTTTCTCTCCTTGCTCTGTCTTCTATTTTTATTTACTTTCACTTGCGAAATGGAAGTTCCACTCATCATTCCGTCCCGTTCGTGCTGCTAATCAACCTCGCATTTTTTTGGCATGATAGCTCCTTGTTGGCTGAAAAGGGCCTTGTTGGCTGGTGTTCCGGAAGCTAAATCGAACTATTCTAGAAGACGTATGAATAGAAAAAATGCCACACATTACATTGGTTTGGCAGCAGGAACATGTCTCGGCAGTTATCCTCTGCCTTTTAGACTGCTTGCTGGTAATGAAGCTCCGTTCTTTTTCGCCTTGCTTGAGGGCTTGCTGGCATGGTCGCTTGTCCCTTTTCGCTATTGATTATGAGCATGCAAAAAGCTTATTCCCTTCGTTGCTTGAGTGGGAATAAGCTTTTCGTGTCGGAACTTCTGGATAGATTTTTCGCGCATCGGAAGGAGCATCCTAGCAAATCGTGATATATTTTGCGCTAATCTCGTCCGCCAGCCATACTTTTTCATTGCCAAAATAAAAGGCAGTTCCCTCTTCCCATGCCTTTTTCGCGTGAATTTTCAGCAAGACAGGCTTTTCATCTCTTCTTTTCCCGACTTGCAGCGCAGTTTCTGTATCCTCTGACAAATGTACGTATTGCCTGCCTTTTGGCAAGAGGCCGCTTTCCATGATGGAACTTACAAACCGTGTCGCCGTCCCGTGGTACAGCACTTCCGGCGGTTGTTTTTTCTCCTTCGAGATTTTCTGCGGTACGGAGTGACCGTACAAGGCCCGGATTTTTCCGCCCGATATTTCATGGCGCTTTTTCTCGGAGGCTTCGATCATTTGAAACAAATGCTCTTCCTTAACTTCCCTCCACCGCTTTGCTTCCCTCAATGCTTCCAATAGCTGCTGCACGTCTACCCAGCCGTTCTCATCCAGTTCCAGCTCATATTCGTGCGGGGCGTGCCTGAGGGCGTATGAGAGTTCTTTGCTGAGTTTGTCCAGGTCCATGTGGGGCCTCCTTTTTGGGGAGTAATTTTGGTGATCAAACAGTCCAATAGCCATCATTCATTATTTATTCGTATCGGACAGTACGTACTTCTTCATGAGTAAGATACTTTTGGAGTCAGCTAAAATCCTTTTGATCAAATCATTCGGTTATCAAATTTTGCATGCTGCAAGTCACAGTATTCAATTCGCTTAGCTGACATGGTCGCTCAATGCCGAAGCGAAGGTAGCCCTAACATATTGCCACTTCATTTCATAGAATCAGTGTAAAAAAAGCCCCATCCGAGCTATTCATTACTCGTTTAGGGCCAGGCACTAGATGGTCGCCAACTATTCCTAACATCCAAAATTTTTAGTATAGATTAGTTTTTTGTAGAGCGGAGTGGCTCATACATATCTGCGACAACCTTGTATGATTCTGCATCAGCTAACTCATAACTTTCACCAATAAACAATTCTTCCCAAAGCCATAAAAAGAAATCTCGTGCATTAGGCGGAAGGTCAAATGGTGGAAGCAGTGATTCAAATACACTTTCAAAATCTATTCCTGGTTTTGTTAAGT
Organism: Brevibacillus sp. HD3.3A; assembly: GCF_013284375.2. Classification (NCBI taxonomy): domain Bacteria; kingdom Bacillati; phylum Bacillota; class Bacilli; order Caryophanales; family Paenibacillaceae; genus Brevibacillus; species Brevibacillus sp. HD3.3A. Next base: position 1,142,377 of record NZ_CP085874.1, on the reverse strand, counting down.
AGTAGCTAAGTGCTAGTTTTGATTTTCTCTTTTCCACTTCCTCAAGATTATTAAACTGCTCAACAAGTGTTTCTCTGATTACTGCTTTATATTGTTCCTCTGTTTGTAGCTCTACTTCTTTATAATGTGCTATCGCCTCGTCGTCATCAGCCAAACCTATTAATGGTCTTAAAAAAACATCCAAGAAGTGAGGATTTACAACATTCATGTTTTCCTCCAATCCTGATAATTATCCTAATTTTAGATACAATGCCACTATTTCTCTATCTTTAAATATAGCTTGGCATGTAACCTATTTTTCGAAAGCAATTCTTTCTTGGAAAATTTTCCATTCCCCCAAACTAATCAACTATTGCTGAGTAATATATTGAAGGGGAACGGTTGGCCGATACAAAATCGCTAACCCAACGTTTCGCTGTTGCTTGTACTTGTTTAACAAATTACCTATTCTTCCTTTGATATTTGGGATGCAAAGAAGGCTCATTCCACCTCATCGTTCCAGTGGGAATAAGCCTTTGAAAGTTGGTCCCAAGCGAGCAGCAGCCTATTCGTCTAGAGTTTCTAAAGCTTTCATTTATTTACGCTTGCTAAACCTATCACTGTGCTTCGAATCCCCACATCTTCTTCGCATACTCTACACATACATAAGACAAGCCTCCTTCAAAATCGGAAGTGTCCCGTCTAATATATCCTCCGTCGCCCAATTTTTGACTTGATATGATAAACGGATACGCCTCACCGCTGTACTGATACGGGGTGGACATCCCCTCCGTTTTTGAGATGACGTTGGACTGTCAACACCAAACTAGACAGATTTCTTAAGTGCTTTCTGTTTGTAAACGAGTGGACTCAAATACCCCAATGTCGAGTGAATTCTTGTTTCGTTAAACCATTTCACGTATGCCCCTAGTTCCTGCTTCAACTGTGCGAGTGACCCAAATCTTCGATTCTTGACAAACTCCGTTTTAATCAGCTTAAAAGTTGCTTCTGCGACTGCATTGTCATAGGGGCAGCCTTTCATGCTTAATGAGCGCTTGATGTTGAATGTACGGATGACGTCACCAATCGTACGATTGGTAAACTCACTGCCTCGATCCGTGTGAAAGAGCTGAATTTGACGTAGGTCTCCTTTTACGCTTGCAAAAGCTTGGTAGACGAGCGCAGCATCTTTACTGGTTCCACAACTATACCCAATAATCTCCCGATTGAATAAGTCCACGAGCAGACAGATGTAGTGCCATTTGTTTGCGACTCGGACATACGTCAAATCACTCACAACCGCCTCGAGTGGTTCATCTTTTGTAAACTTGCGGTTCAGTTCATTCTGGATTGGTGAATCGTTACACGGTGACTTATGCGGTTTATACTGGGAAACCGTATACACCGATACAAGACCATTCTTTTTCATCAAGCGTCCAATCCGCCGTCTGGAAACGATCCATCCTTCTTTTTGTAGGGTTGCCTTGATCTTTCTGGTTCCATACACGCGCTGATTCTCATCAAAAATATGGATGATTGCTTGCTCCACCTCATCATCGATAGATGGCTGCTGGCTACTTTCATAATAGTAGGTACTCCGATTCACCTTGAGGATGGTGCACATGGCAGACACGGGGTATTTATGTGCATTGTGCCGGATCACTGTTATTTTCGTCCGAAGATCAGCGCTGCTTGCTTTAAAATATCGTTCTCCATCTTCAACCGTTGATTTTCCTTACGCAACGCCATGAGTTCATTTTGTTCCTCTGTTCGGTTGTCCTTTTCTTTGAAGCAACCTGTGGTTCTACTCTGTTTGACCCAACGGTCAAACGCAGATGCACTCAGATCATATTCTCTCAAAATATCTGCACGTGGTTTGCCATTTTCATAAAGCTGAATCATCTGCTGTTTGAATTGATCTGTAAATGACCGACGCTCACGTTTCCCCATGACATTCTCTCCGTTCCATGTCGATTTGATTTCAATCTACTAGACCCTAAGAGAATTGTCCAATTCAGTGTAGCCGATCCAAATTTCGTTCATCAGTTTTTCATACACCGCCTGCGCCTGAGCAATCGAACGCGCCGTTTCCTCTACTGCTTGTTCCTCTACTATCTGTCCACGTTTTGCCATTGTCTTTCCTTCCCCTTTCGTTTTAAGAGATGAAAAAAAGCTCACTCCCCCCTATTCGGTGGAACAAGCTTTCTCAATTCGTCAAGTTTGTAAGTTATTGGTTTTATTGTACGACCTTTCTTTGATGAGTTAAAGTGGCCTCAATAATTTTTCTTGTGCCGCCTGTCGCTAAACAAAAAGAAGCCCCAAACGAGTTGTTGGTTACTCGCTTGGGGTAAAAACTTACTATCTTTAAAGATCTTTCTTTTCTATAAATTCAGCCTCAATTACTTGATAATTTTTGGCAACTGGACTCCCTCCATACTGTTCTAGTACTTGCAAAATCACCTTGAGAAGAGCGAACTCTAAAGTTCCACCTTTTCCTTTGTACTTCTTTTTATTACCATCGGTCACTTCAATCTTGTAACCTAGACCACCATACGACATAGTAAATGTGCAATCACTCTCCTCCAACCAACTAATCAAGTCTGCAAGAGAGGGTATCCAGGTTCCTTCTTTGTAAATCTTCTCGTCACATAATGGGGTACCCGATGGTAATAAGCGCCCTCCGACTATCCAAGTCGAATTTTGATAATCAAAAATATCCTGCGGATAAACTTCATCGGTAAATTCCGGTCTTTTAAACCCTAAATTAAATAATCTTTCAGCTTCCGCTTTAGATAATGACATAGTTTCCTCCAATCATTTAATCTTTATTATGGTTCCGGTGGAGCTTTTATGTTTGTCTAAAATAAAGTTACCATATTCATCAGCATCAGCTATCCAATGTAGCTCTTTTCCTCCCTTCGCTTCTTTAAATACTTTATAAGCAGAGTTTCCATGTCCCGTTGTGTCTTTAGCCCACCAGTAACCAGTTTTTGAGTCTCGGTACGCATCGACGTTTTGTCCACCAAATCTATAAGATATCTTTTTATCGGCTGTAGTCTTAATATCCCACAAGGTAGTAGTGTTCTTTGTTGCTTGAGTTGCCTTGTTAGCAGCAGTTTTACCAGTATTTTTGATAGTCGCAGCAGCCGCACCTGCCCCAGCAACTCCCGTTCCTAGCCCTGGCATATCTCCGGATTCACGGCCCCATTTTGCAGCCCCAACCCAACCTACTATCGTTTTTACTTCCTCAACATATTCCGCTGGTACAACTTCCTCTACGACATCATAAGGAACCGCACCTGTAGCGTCTGCCCATTCTACCGTCTTTTTCGCCCAGTACAAAGCTGCATCTTCAAAATTTAAACCAGCGGAATTAACCCGTTCTGATGCACCATCTGCAAATTCGAGTTGTTTATGCCCAGACGGATCAATATATCGAAGAGGGTTATTTGAAACATACGTATACCGATTCAGCGACAACGGATTCTCCACTTGCCCCTTATACGTATCCTCCGAAACAAACCGTCCTACCTTCGGATCGTAATACCGCGCCCGCAAATAGTAGAACCCGGTCTTCTCCTCGTACATCTCGCCGCTGTACTGATACGGATTGGACATCGCCTCCGTTTTGGCGGTGAGATTTCCCCACGTGTCGTATGTGTACGTGTTCAGCTCCTGGCCAGTTGCGTCCGAGATTGCCACGACATCTCCGTGGCTGTTGTAGTGGTAGTAGCCCTTTTTGCCAGCCGCAGCGTCCTGGCGGAATAGCAGTTCGTTGCCCCAGACGTTGCGCGCCTTGAGCGCGTTGGTTGCGTCCAGTTCTTCGATGACTTTGCCGCTCAGGTAGACGTACTTGGTTTGCGCACCATTCTCCGTTTTCGTGGCGCGCAGGCCGTCGCTGTAATACGTGTAGGCAGACGTCTCGCCTGTCGTTTCGTTCAAGACGCCGCGCAGGCGGTTGCGCTCATCGAAGGTGTAGGTGAAGCTGCCGGATTCGGTTGGCAAAGTGCCTGCAAAAGCGGAGCGGTTGCCGCGGCCGTCGTATGAGTATTGATTCGTCGTGCCGGGAGCAACTTCCTTGGTCAAGCGGTCGATTTTGTCGTATTCGTACTGAAGAGTGGTGCCGTTGCGCTGGATGGACACCACGTTGCCAAAAGAATACTGGCTCGCTTCATTCCAGACCGCTGCTTGATTTTTCTCGTGCACAACGGTTTGAACTTGCCCGAAAGAATCGATTTTGCGCTTGTTGCTGCGACCATTCGGATATGCCGCCTTGATTTGCTCTCCGGTATTGTCCACGACATAAGCGTACTCGATTTTTCCCGTCAGTCCGCTGTTGGCCTCGATGAGACAACCGGCATGATCATATCGATAAGCGATTGCTGTGCCATCCGGGTACGTCAACGAATCCATGAGATCGTCGCGATCCGTGTAGCCCATTTGGTAGGTGCGTCCAAAAACGGTCTGGCTTTTCAAGCGCTGGAAGGCATCGTAGCTGTACGTGATCTCGCGGTAGTTGCTGGCCGTCGGGGTGATGTCCGCCCCATTGCTGTTTGTTTCTTTCTGGACCAGTGACGTATTCGGAACGTAGTCTTTGGTTTCCAAATTGGTCACGGTACCGGAAGCGTTGCGGGTCATCAGGCTTGCCAACTCGTTAAACGGCGTATATCGATAAGAGTGGCGATTTCCTGTCTTGTCGGTAAATGTGTTCAGCGTACCATTCTGATTAAAATAATAAGATTCGGTCGCGCCAGATGGCACGTCCTGCTCGCTCAGCTTCCACGACAGGGCATTGTAATGATTTCTTGTCGTCAGTACCTGATTTTCCGTCACAGTCACCAGATTGCCGAGGGCATCGTACTCGTACTGGTAGCGGTTTTGTTCGGGATCGAGCAGGTTGGTGATGTTGCCGTCATTGGTGTAGCGATACTCCCATGTGCGGCTTTTGCCTGTCTGGTCTGTTTCCGTCTTTTTCGTTACCTGGTCAAAAGCGTTGCGGACGAGCTTGGTCGTCATGCTTTGCACGCCATCCCCAGCCCGCTGGACTTCTTTTTCCAGTTGCCCGTAGCGGTCGTGGTACTGCACAGCTTGCAAGCCGTTTGGCGCCAAGGTCAGGCGGGTGAGCGCCGGCGCATAGCTGGTTCCGTCGTTGACCGTGTTGGCGGTCAAGTACACGGTGGTGCCGACCGGGTCTTTTTTCTGCCAGACGCTGCCGTCAGCATTATAGACGTACGTAGTCGCCCGATTGTTGTCAGCGTACGGAGCGCTTGACAAAAGATGGTTGCCGTCCAGCGAATAGGTGTTGTAAAGCAGCGGGCGCACAGTGCCGTCCGTGCCCAACTGCGCCTTGTACTCCACTTCCCCGTAAGGCGTGAACTGCGTCACCAGCTTCGTGCTGTCTGGCAACGTCATCGTCACCTTGCGCGCAGAGTCGTCGTAGGCATACGTCGTCGTCCTCGTCTGTTGCTTGCTGGTCACGCTTTCTTTTGTTCGGCGGCCGAGCAAGTCGTACTCGTACTGAACAACAGTGTTGTCCGGATAAGCACGAGCGGTCAGGCGGCCGAGTCCGTCATAAACAAAGACGTGGTACAGGCTTTGCTTCTGCCCCGTCGCCACTTCCACCTCCAGGCTCATATCCGCAGGGTACAGGCCCATCGGCTCGTAGGCAGTGATTTTTTGCGTCACGGTTTTCGCATCTGGTCCTGTGCTCGCTTCCGTGACAGAGGTGAGCTGTTTTTTGTCGTTGTATGTGTAGGTGCGGTCTGTTTGCACCACCTTGGCTCCCGCCCCGTCCGGGTAAGAGTCGACGATTTTTTCCGTTGCCAAAAGTCCTTTATCGGTATACGTATACGTTTCCTCGTGAAAATGACTCGGGTTGTCCGCAGCCGTTTTCTTTATGCTCGCTGGCACCCGCAGCCCGGATTGCCAAATCGGCTGGACGTACTCCCGCAACGTCACGTTGCCTTTCGGATCGACCTCTCTGGTCACTTCCCCGTGCGAGTTGTAGCTGTATTCGCTGCTTAACGCGTAGCGGCCAAGCCTTGCCTGGACTTTGTCCAGCCGATCGGGATTGGGAGCGAGCAGAAACGCGTAGATGTCCGCATCCGCAGTCATGGAAGCAGGGCGGCCCATGAAGCTGTACACATAAGCCGGTTTTGTATCCCGTCCCTTGTACAAATAGCTGGTGTAGCTCGCTGGCGCGTAGCGGTACGTTTTGCCGTCTTCTGTCAGGGCAAGCTCTCCTTGAATCGTCTCGTTATCTGCTCCGCTGCCCACGTAGTTTTTTACCGATTGCAGCACAAAATTGCGATCCTGGTTAGGGGTGAAGCTTTTGTCTTCACTTGGCAGCCCGTCCTGCAACGTTCTGGACACGACCAATGCCCCGTCTCTCGCAAGCGACTGCTTGGCAAACCGAACCGATTGCGCTTTGGGCGACTTCCAGATTTCTTTTGTAATGTGCGGATAATACTTCGTATACGAATACCATTCTGTGCCAGGCTGATCGGGATGCGGCGTTTTCGCAAAACGGAAGTTGACCGCTGTGACAGGCAAATAGCTGGTGTACGTCAGCGCTTCCTTGTCGTGATAAATCCGCGTCACGCCCTGGTCGAGGAACCCTGGAGCATCCGGCTGGTACAAGCTGTACGTATAGGTCATGGACAAGCCTTCGACCGGATAGTTGACTTGCTTGAGCAGCTTGTATTCGACGGTGTTTCTTCTCTCCTTGTCGAGATTCGTATACGCGGTAGATTCCAGGCCGCCGTCGTTGAAGTCAATCACGCCATTCGGCGCAGGGAAGCTATATCCGGCATGCAGATCGAACTCGGCTTTCCCGTATGTTTTCGGATCGAGATAGCTGTACTCGGCAATGACCTTGCTCTCTCCCCCTGTGACGCTATGCTCGACAACCCGATCTTTGTTGGTAGCGTAATCCGAATCGTATTCGAGATGTTTCAGCAGCTTTGTCTCGCTGGCATCCTGGTAAACTTTGAGAACGACACCACCGCCTCGTTCCATAACGATCAGGCGGCCGACGCTGTCTGTGATTCGAATCGAATCCTGGTAGTCCTCAGGAATGCGGTAGCGGATTGTATCTCCGTAGGCATTCGTCTTTTTGACCAGGAAAATCCGGTACATGACATCACCGCGATAGTTTTCATCTTCGCCAAATTCATACGTGTTGCCATCCACGGACAGCGTCACAATATGCTTCTCGCCAAACTCCCCGGAAGGCTGGCGGTAGGATAACATGCCGGCATTTGGCTTGTACGGCGTATTCACCCATTCCCCTTTAATGGAAGAAGACTCAAGAATCGTCCCGTCTTCCAACGTAAAAATGTAGCGCTTTCCCTCACTGACCGCACCGCATGTATATTTGGAATCATCCGACCGGAACGTGCACTTCGCGTTTTCTTTGGACACTTCCTGAAACTGCGGAAAATTAAAGCTCCAGCCTTCCGGCAAACCATCGTTGTTTCCTTGCAGCGGAGCTGTTTTGTTTTTGCCTGATGTGGAAAAGTAAATCCTTTCCGTCATCGCATCCAGCGACGAGTAGCGGCGCTCGACCGTCAAGTCCATGCCGTGCTTGCCTTCCAGTTGCACATCCACTTCCTGCACGTTTGCCGCCCGGTACAGCTCATCCACCGGATTGTCCGTATTGGTGCGCTGGTATTTGTAGGTCAAGCCTTCCGTTTCGAACATGGCATCGGGGATGCTTGCCAGTGCAGACGCGGTTTGTGTGGCAGGCGCTGCGCTTTCAGTCGCTTGCGCCTTGCCTGCTGGCGAGAGCGCTTTTTTCGCCGCAGCCACCTCCTTGCCTTTTTCGTGCAAAGCGACAACCTGTGGCGCATACGCAGCCAACTGCTTTTTCTCGGCTGCGGTTAGGCCGTCCATCTTCTTCCGGAACGCCTCGTCCAGCCATTGATACTTGTCGACCTGTTCGTTATGCGACAAAAACTGGTCGAGCTGCGGGTACACATACGCCGCAAGTTGCAACAATTTTCTGTCACCAGTCTGGTACAACTGCCAGACACTTTCGGCTGAAAGCGGCCCCCACTCCAACTTCATGACCTCTGCCTTTGTGTAGGTCGGCTGCTCATCCGGCTGCTTTTCCTTTGCTCCCGCTCCGGCCTGCAAAGCTGCCTGATAAGCGGAAAGCCAGTTCTTCGTCGTGGCGCTTTCATCCGCAGCGCGGGAAGCTGCCTGCTTCGGCAAAAGATTCGCCTCGGCAACAGCGATGTTCGGCATGAGCAGCGAACTGGTCAGCACGACGCTTGCTATCTTTTTGATCCAACGATTATGTCGCATCATATCCCTCCTCTTATTGATGAATGAGTTTGCGTGTGAGATTTCCGTTTCCGTCATACGTATACTCGGCCAAAACCTTGCCGTTTTGCTTGATTTGTACAAGCTGCCCTTTGGCGTTGTAGATGTATTCCACTCCCAAATAACGGGCTGCGAGTCGCGCATGCACCGCACCGTTTCCTGCCGCTGACAGAACGACGTAATAATCTTGTCCCTTTTGCATGGACAGTCGCACCTTGGAAAATGGCGGCTGATCCCCGTCGTCATTGGCCGCAATCAGGCGCGTGCCCGCGTAATCCTCATAGATGGCGAGCTGCGTATTGCTTGTCCCTTCCGCCGGATTGTCGCCGTAAAAGCTCGTATACAGCTCGAAGCTGCCTGAGGACGGCGGTGTAAACTTCACGATTTTTTTCGCGCCTGCCCCAAGATTGAGATCTTTGGGAGCATTCATGAAAAACGGTTCCGTGTCGGAAAACTCAATGGCAAACGGCCCTGCTACCACGTCCGCATCCATCCCCGCTACCTTGGCTTTCGGGATGGTGACGAACAAGTTCTGGACGCTGTGCTTGCTCTCGTGCGTGGCTGCTTTCCCCGCAAACTGAATCGTCAGCATCGAGTTGCTGTTCCTTGTGACAACTGGCGTAAGTCCAGCCGGAACGTTGCTGACAGACACGGCACTCGCTGCGTCCGAAGTCAAAATTCCGTTGCTGATCGTGACGACCTGTTGTTCCGCGAGGCTGCCGTCGTTTGCAGCCGCTTCATGCAGCACAGGCGAAGCCACCGTTGCCTTCGTATCCAGCGCCGCTGTCAATCGGGCGTGAACGCCTTTTTGCTTGTCGTAAGAAGAGACCCACACAAAATACGTCACTCCCGCTTCCAGCGGTGTGTTGATTTCCGAAAAAAGCTCGCCCGGCGTTGCTTCGTCATTGATTCTCACCACTTGCTGCAGCTTTTCGTCGCGAGACACGAGCAGAACGGTATCGAACAGCGGCCCAAATCCGCCGTACGGACTTGTGTACAGCCGATAGTTGCCTGTTACAGGAGCCGTGAAGCGGTAAGCCGGCACTTCTCCGGCGGGCAAACTGATATCGACAGGCTGATTGAGCGAAAGCACCGCCTTCACATCGCTGAGCAAAAGCGTGTATTCCGCAGTTTCGCTAAAGTAACGGTCCATGCTGAACACGGAAAAATAATACGTCTTGTTCGGCTCGATCTGGAATGTGATGATCTCGTCTTGCCCCAGTGTCGGCTTCATGCTGGTGCCGATCGCCTTGTTTGGCGCTTCAATCACAACCAGGTCGTAGTTCACGTCGTCAGGAACATACAAGGTAACCGTTGCCTGTCCGCTTTGCGCTCCCGAATCGTAGCGATAAATATCAGTGTCCTGCTTCCACGACAGCTTGGAATTGTACATATTTCCTCGCGTAATCGGGTAAGCACTGCCAACATCGTCGTTCGGCTCAAACGGGTCCAAGACGGCGGCGGCAGTAGCAGTAGCATTGACAGCAGCAGCATGCAATTTCGCCTGCTTCGCACTGTTTTTTCCCGTCCTGGCAGCGGATAACTCTGGCATGAGCTGCTCCCAGTAGGCATCTGCCTTTTCGTTGTACGTCTCAACCAATTCGGCAAGCGGTGTTTTTTGAACCGACAGCTGATTTTCTACAGCCGCTTGCTTTGCAGCCCGTTCCGTTTGACCAGGCGCTTCCTTAATTTGATGAAGCGCTTTGGCCTGCTCGAACAACACGGACGCTTCCTCGCCAATTTGCTTGGCAAGCGGCTCGTTGTTCTTCTTGGTAGCGACCTCCTGAAAAAAGTCGAGCGTCTGCGAAAGCTTCAACAACTCCTGATCCAGCTGGTAGATGTCAGCCAGTGGATCTGCTGCTGCCGTAACCGCCCTTCCCGGAAGGCAAACGACTGTGATTACAGCCAGCAGTAACAGCAGCACAAACGATTTTTGTTTCATGTGTCCTCACCTCTTCCTTTTGGCTTTCGTTTTGCTTTCGTGGTTTCTCTGCCCCCACTGCGCTGCGTCTCTGCGCTCGTACGCTGGCGCAGACACTTTTTCGTTCAACGTGTCCACCTCCTTTCATAATCAGAACGCTTGTTCTTGTTTTCGTTTGTATAAGCATCTTAATGTACAAAATACTTGTATGTCAAATGAAAAATACAATATTTTCATACATACTTTTTTTCTTTCTTGTCTTTTAGTACAATATAGTTGTACATCTGTAACGGAAGGACTGGCGCTCATGCTATCTCAGCGCTTACGCACAGCTCGCAAAGCGAAAGGTCTGACTCAGGAAGAGCTGGCTGAACGTGTCAGCACGACCAAGGGCACGATCAGCAACTACGAAAATAACCACAGCACCCCTCCCAATGACATGCTGATGCAGCTGGCAGATATTTTGGAGGTTACGACCGACTGGCTTCTGGGACGAACCGAAGACGGCGCTGTTTATGTGGCTTCTTCGTCTGCGCAGACAGGCCAGCGTTCACTGGACGAGCTGTTGCAGGAGAGAATCGACGACCCGGACGACTACTATTTTCTCGATGGGTATCTGGAAGCTTCTGAAGAAGAGAAGAAAGAAATCCGCCGCTACTGGTACGACCTGAAAAAGCAGTGGAAAGCTCGCCAGGTACGCGAATCACGCCCGCCTTCCCTGTTTGACATCACGGAAGAGCTGAAAAAAAAATAACCCCACAGAGGGGTTTTCTTTTCGAGACAAAACAGAACGTACGTTCCAATTTTTCAGGAGGTTCCTGATGCACTTTTCCCTTTTACAAGAAATCGGCAAACCGCAAACCTGGCTGGAAAGCCGCGTCTATCTTTTGCTGCGCCACCATGGCATGGAGCTGCCCGAACAAATCAATCTCGCGCAACTGTGCGAAACATACGGCATCGAAATCCATTTCATCAACGGCCGCAGCCGCGCCCACGCCCATCCCAGCTTGCCGAATCGCTACATCATCGCGGTAGATGAACGTCTCGACCCTGCGACCCAGCGGGTAAAAATCGCGCATGAGCTTGGGCACCTGCTCCTGCATGAAGGAGTACAGCCGCAGTCCAGCGAATGGATGATCGATTGGCAGGAATCGCAGGCGAATCATTTTGCCGAGCACCTTTTGCTCCCGCTCTTCATGATGGGCTCTGTGCTTGCGGATTGCTCCCGCTACCAGGCACCTGTGCTGTTGGCCAGCCGCTTTCAGGTCCCGCTTGCTCTCGCGCGCACCCGCTTTGACCGGATTCTCAGCCGCCTGTACGCCAAAGGCTTTCCCGTCTACGATTGATTGATAGACCGTCCAGGCATTTTTGACCATCTTTTCGGAGGCGATTTTTCGTGAAACGAATCTTTATAGCGGGAGACGCTTACAGCAGCCGTTTTTTCGAGCTGCCACTCGACCAGGATGAGGAATTGTCGCTGCGTCCGTCCATTGAAGTGGCGAGCTATCACGTGGCGCGATTCGCTTTGATCATGCAAGATGACGGTCTTTCCGGCCTCGGCATTTTTCCCGGAGACGCTTTGCTTATTTCCGACTTCTCCATGGAACCGATCAAAGACAGGCCCGTCCTGATCAGGCAGGAAGGCCAGTTTCTCGTCCGCATCGCAACAGATGTCAATCCGGTAGAATGCTTGTTTACGACCACGCGTCCGACAGACGAACCGCTCCTGTTACCTTCCGAAAACATCCGGATTACCGGAGTCGTTTCCGGCATTATCTCTCTTTCGGGGAATGACGTCTGACAGGAGCCAATCCTTGATCGCCGCTACCGTTTGCTGCCACTGCTCCTGCGGAGTGATGGCAGCAGGCTGGTCGCCTTCCTGCGCGCCATAGCTGCCGACCTGCGCGTGATTGCCGCCCTCGATTGTCATGAATACCGCATTCTCTGGCAAAAATGCCTTGCTGGCCGCAAACTTTTCCCGATTCACCACGCCATCCCGCGATCCGAGCAAGGACAAGACGGGTATTTCCGCTTTTTGCAAATCTCCCCGTTTGTCCGGATAGGCTCCCAAAAAGAAGACGCCATCGATCCGATCGAGGTGTTGGACCGCAAACCGGGCTGCCATGGCTCCGCCCAAAGAGTGCCCGCCGATCACAAACGATTGCTTGGGATATGCTTTCAACACTTGATTGGCTCGCTCGACATCGCTGATAGCCAAATTCAGCGGCATTCTCGCTACGAATACCCGATATCCGGAACCAGCCAAAGCTCGTGCCAGCGGTGCATAGCTCTCCGATTTGACCAAAGCACCTGGATACAGGATCAGCCCTGGCTCCCGGGCTTCCCCGCCTTCAAAAGCAATCCAGTCCCCCGTATCGATAACGGTGATGCCTTCCCCGCCCTGCATCGCATCTTTGGCAGCCTGATCGTGCTGGTAAGGACGCAAATACCAGATCGCCGTACACGCTCCTACAAGCAAAAGCAAAACCAGTGCCCTGCGCCATATTTTCCGTTTGCGACTCATCCCGCCACCTCGCTTCCGGTCCCTTGTTACCTGCTTCTTATTATGCCTCCATTTTCCTTTCCATGTACGTCATTTGCATTTGCGGATTCGCGGGCTACACATACTGAAAGCATGACGCTTCCCATGCCGCGAAACGTTTGCTACAGCGATGGCAGCGACAGCAGATCGTGGGCTTCTCCCTGCTCTTTTGCCCAGACATGAAAAAAGGCGCAGTCTGTTTCTCTGCCCCTTTTCCTTCGCTCATTTTTTCTCCTTTTGCCGCTCCCGAAAACGGCGTACCTTCATCAGATTGCCGCACATTTTATCGTCGCACCAGCGCCGCACCCGGTTCCGGCTTTCATCGTAGAACACCCAGCGGCAGTCCTCGTTGTCGCAAATCTTGATCCGCTCCAGATGGGACGGAAGCAACAGCGTGGCAAAAGACCCGGCGATCCGCGCCATGACCAGTGGCCATCCTTCAATCGCGCTATGCCATTCCTGCGCATAAGTTGCTTCCTCTTCACCAGGCACGACGCGAACGTAAAACGGAGCTTTTGCCAGCGTCTCGTTCAGTTGCTCCAACTCCTCTTGCAGCAATGCCTCCCCGCTGACCACCTTTTCCAAAAGCATTCGCATATACTCGCGAAATTGCACAAGAACAGCGACGGTTTCCTCGTCAAGCGGCAGCGGTGCCTGCAATTGGTGCTCTTGCAAAAACCATTCCTGCCATTCCCGCTTTGCCAGGCGATTTTCCTTGCGGCCTGTCCCGCGCCAGTCACGCCAATCGCTGTTTAAAAAATCGATGCATAGCCATTGCACACTTCTCTTCCCCCATCTATTTTCGCTTCTTGTAGGTAACACCAACATATGGTAAGATCATCTTGTAACCACCAAAATTCATTTTGAACGTTACAAACTTCTTCTTATTGCCATTATAGCGCTTCACCAATCTGTTTGACAGACGAGGAGGAAACACATGAATCGGATGGAATTGCTTGTTCATGAATGGGAGTGCACGTATGACAAAGAAGATTGGTATCCGCCGCTCAAGCACGCCCTGGATGGCGTGACCGTGGCCCAAGCCAGCTGGCGTCCCGAAGGAGAGGCAGCGAACACGATCTGGGAAAATCTCAGTCATCTGCTCTATTTCAAAGAGCGTTTGCTGCACCGTCTATCCGGTACGGATTTTCCTGGTACGGCTGAGACGAACGATGACACCTTCCAACCATCCGGAGCGCCAGACGACGAAGCAGCTTGGCAAGCGGCGGTGCAGCGCATGGAAGAAGTACATCGCGGCATTCATGAAAAGCTCCGCTCCCTTTCCGGCGATGCATTCGATCAGCCGCTGCCCACCATCTCCATCGGGCAAAGCGTGATGAGCATCATTTTGCACGACGCTTTTCATACGGGACAAATCGTGCAAATCCGCAAGCTGCAAGGCTCCTGGCCTGCGCGCAGGTCATTTTTGTAGCCCTTGCTCCCACTCTAGCAATATTTTGCAGCACAACTTTTTTCATTGATTAATAACGATCAATCTTATATAGTTGATAAATAAATCAACTTCATACATGTTATCCTCATCTTTCACGGTGAGGGTAGAGGTCGCGGCTTTTATGTCATCCTGTACGAGATTCAGAAGAAATCTATGACTCCAGGAAAGGGAAAAGCCGCCGAAGCTCATATCGCATCTCTGTGCGCGTGGGCTGGGGCTGTACCCGAAAGGGACAGAACTGTCACGTTTGCTTGCCGGGCAAACGTGGTGTGCTATCTTCAGTGAAGGCTTGGTGGGGATTGGATGATACCGCCCTATGCCGTTTTTTGGCTATTGGCGGTTTTTTCGTTTCCGACCGACCTTCTCAAAATCTTCGAAAGGTCGTGCAAGCATCTTATGTCACAGAATCAACTGCAACGTGGTTTGAAAGCCCGCCACCTGACGATGATCGCCATCGGCGGCTCCATCGGTACGGGCTTGTTCCTGGCGAGTGGAGGCTCGATTCACGAAGCCGGACCAGGGGGCGCTTTGGTCGCCTACATCGCTATCAGTATCATGGTTTACTTTTTGATGACCAGTCTTGGGGAAATGGCCGCCTTCATGCCTGTATCCGGCTCCTTTTCCACCTACGCCACCAGATTCGTCGACCCGTCACTCGGCTTCGCGCTTGGCTGGAATTACTGGTACAACTGGGCAATTACGATTGCGGTCGAACTGTCAGCCGCAGCTCTCATTATGAAATACTGGTTCCCGGATACTCCCGCCATTTTGTGGAGTGCCTTGTTCCTCGTCCTTATGTTTGCTCTTAATCTGTTGTCTGTCAAAGGCTACGGCGAATCCGAATACTGGTTTGCCTTGATTAAAGTAGTCACCGTCGTCGTCTTTATCATCATTGGTATTTTGATGATCTTCGGCATTATGGGTGGCGAAGCAGTCGGCTTCCAAAACTTCACCAAAGGCGATGCACCGTTCAATGGCGGCTTCATGGCGCTTCTCGGCGTCTTCATGATTGCCGGGTTCTCGTTCCAGGGAACCGAGCTTGTAGGGGTGGCCGCTGGTGAGAGCGAAGACCCTGCGCGCAATATCCCGAAAGCGATCCGCCAGATTTTTTGGCGCATCTTGCTCTTCTACATTTTCGCAATCTTGATTATCGGGTTGCTCGTTCCTTACGACAATCCGAATCTGATCAGCGGTGATATTACCGATATTGCCATCAGCCCGTTCACGATCGTCTTTGAAAAAGCCGGCTTTGCCTTCGCCGCCTCTGTGATGAATGCGGTCATCCTCACCTCCGTGCTGTCTGCCGGCAACTCCGGCATGTACGCATCCACCCGCATGCTGTGGGTGCTGGCGAAGGAAGGAAAAGCGCCAAAATGGTTTGCCAAAGTCACTCGCAACGGCGTCCCGATCAATTCCTTGATCATGACGGCTGCCATTGGTGCGCTGGCGTTTCTGTCTTCCCTGTTTGGAGATGGCGAGGTGTACGTATGGCTTCTGAACGCATCCGGCATGTCCGGGTTTATCGCTTGGCTCGGCATTGCCATCAGCCATTACCGCTTCCGCAAAGCGTACCTGGCCCAAGGCCGCGACCTGCGTGAGCTGCCATACCGGGCGAAGCTGTTCCCGTTTGGCCCGATTTTCGCCTTTATCATTTGCTGCGTCGTCATTGTCGGCCAAAACTACTCGGCGTTTATCGGCGGCGAGATTGACTGGAACGGCGTGTTCGTCTCCTATGTTGGCTTGCCGCTGTTTTTGATCGTCTGGCTTGTCTACAAGTATACGAAAAAGAGCAAGCTTGTTCCGCTCCATAAAGTAGATTTCAGCATGGACGAAAAATAAATAGCTTTGCCAAACAAGTCATTGCAGGCTCCCTCACGTCGAGGGAGCTTTTTCTTTGTTTCATTTTATTTTTCCGATCAACTTTCTTATGATTACATATTGACGAATGTAGACTGGAAATATATACTGTTCATGAAAATTTGATAATGAGAATCGTTATCGACAAACTCTTTTCCTATTCCCAAGGAGGCCCCATAATGAAGTCCAGGTTATCGAAGCATCTCTACAGCACTACACTGGTTGCCGCGCTTCTTGCAGGCAATACTCATTTGGCTATGGCCGCTCCTGCAGTCGTTGCAGCCGCAGAACAAACCCAGACCGCTCCTCTGTCTCTTCACGGTGCGATCGAGCAAGCATTGAAAACCAGCATCGATCTTGAGCTGCTGCAAATAGATTACGATGTTACGGAATATGAAACGCTCTATACGCTGCGAGAAAAAGCGGCCATCCAGCTCGAAAACGTCAATACGCTCGATGATGCCAAGAAAAAATACGAAGACGCTGCCAAAGCGAGAAAAGACCTGGCGCTTAGCGAAGTCACTTTGAAAACCTCAAAAAACAATTTGCAGTTGCAAGTGCAAAAAGCGTATTTTGAAGTCTCTTCTCTGGAAGAAAAGATCAAGCTGCAAAAGCAAAGCATCCAACGCCAATACTGGTCGGAGAACGACGAAGCGAAAGAAAAGCTGTCCGCTCTGGAAACCAGCTACAAGCAGGCATTGGCCAAACTCAACGATCTGCTGAACGAAAAAAAGGACAAGTCCTGGCGCTTCGAAACCCGCGAGCTGTCCGCACCGCTTGTTGCCACTCTGGAAGAAGCCAAAGCGCAAGCCTACAAAAAGCGGCCTGACATGATGAAAGCTGTCGCCGAGAAAGATTTTGCCGAAGTCAAAGTTAACTACACGAAAGATTACACGCCCATCAGCACCTATAAAGGCAAAGTAGCCGTCAAGCAATTGCGCAAGTCCGACCTGGTGCTGGAACGACTGAAGCAAAAAGTCGATCAAGAAGTAGCCGACTCTTTCGAAAAGGTCGCCGCGGCGAAAAAAGCATTGGCTGAGAGCGTCCTTGCCAAAAACGAAGCAGCCAAGCAATACCAGCAAGCTTTGTCGGATTACACGAGTCAAAAAGCAGCCTTGAAAGACTTGATCGAAAAAGAAGCAAGCCTGTTTGCAGCAGAAACCAAAGCATCTGAATCGCTCTATCAATACAACCTTGCTGTCAGCACATTGGATCAATCGATCGGTTTCTAATATTTCGCTTCACGTAATATTTTTTCGTCATTTTCCCTCCTTTTTATCTGATGAATTAGGCAGCAAGCTCCAGACTGCCTTTTATATAGATCAGCGGCTCTCTCCTCTTTACTTTTGACCAAGCTCATAGCAAGAAAGGCGTCCGCTATCTGGATGCCTTTCTTGCTGCACGCTGCCTTTACACAAAATTTGTAAATTATTTAAACTCTTTGATTGATAAATGATGTTTTCTATCATTCCAACTCTCGATTTCGTATTGACGAACATCAGGTTGGAAATATATACTGTTCATGAAAATTGATAATGATTATCGTTTTCATTACTCGTGAAATGAAGGAGGCTTTGTAAATGAAGTCCCGGTTGTCCAAACATCTTTACAGCACCACACTGGTCACTGCTCTTTTTGTCGGCAGCTCGCACCTGGCTCTGGCAGCCCCTCTCGCAGCGGCGGTGGAACAAACAGCAGTAGCTCCCCTCTCTCTCGATCACGCTGTTGAGCAAGCATTGAAAAACAGTGTTGACCTGGAACTGGCGAGACTCGATTACGAAACCACTCGCTATGAGTCTCTCCTGACCCTTCGAGACACAGCGGCAATCAAAAAGGATGACGTCAATTCGCTGAGTGAAGCTTCTGACAAGTACGGAGATGAAGCTGAAGCGAAAAAAGATTTGCTCGTCGGTGAAGCTTCCTTTGCCACCAAGCAAAACGCTCTGCGCCTCGATGTCCAAAAAGCATATTTTGAAGTTCGCGCCCTGGAAGAAAAAATCAAGGTGCAAAAGAAAAGCATCCAGCGCCAATACTGGGCCGATGACAATGACGCCAAAGACAAGCTGTCCGCTCTGGAAAGCAGCTACAAGGAAGCATTGGCCAAGCTCAACGGCTTGCTGAATGAAAAACAGGACAAAGAGTGGTTGCTGCAAACGAGCGCACTGACCTCTGCCCCGCTGAATACAGTGGAAGAAGCTCTTGCTCTGGCCTACCAAAAACGCCCTGACATGATCGAAGCCGAAGCGAAAAGAGAGTACGCCCAAATCAAAGCCGATTTTACGGCAGAATACTCCGCGGGAAGCACATATAAAGGAAGAATCGCGCGCAACGACCTGCGCAAAGAAGAGCTGCTGCTGCAAAGCCTCAAACAAAAAGTGAGTCTGGAAGTCAGCGATTCCTACGAAAAAGCGGCAGCTGCCAAAGCTGCACTGACAGCAAGCAACGCTGCCAAAGAAGAAGCTGCCAAACAATACGAACAAACTCTTTACGATTACGCCAACAATAAAAAAGGCTCTTTGAATGACCTGATCGACAAAGAAGCAGAATTATTCGAATCCGAAACCAAAGCTGCCGACGCTCTTTATCAATACAATCTGGCTGTAAGCGCCTTGAATCAATCTGTTGGTTTCTAAAACTTCGCAATACGAAATAATAATTTCATTTTTTCCTATACGACCATTCCCATTGTTGTAACAGGCTGCTCCTATCAACCAGCCGCCTTTTCTACCATATACATGCATACCATTTTCGGTCGCAGCCAATTGCGGCCACTCCCATACGAGCAAGGCTTCATTCAGAAGATGAAGCCTTGCTTTTCATATGGGGCAAGCTTTCTTTCGTGAAGCGAATCCATTCGCGCGTCGCATACGAGAGATAGGCGTTTTTGCGCCAAATCATCCCGAGGTGCCATCGGATCGTCGGATTGACCAGCGCAAGACTGTGAAAACGGCGCGGGTCCAGCTCCCGGCAGATCGTTTGGGGCAGCAAGGTAATCCCGACATTGGCTGCCACCATTTCCGAGAGAAAGTCCCACTGAGAGCTTTTGTACATGACCGCAGGGTGAAAGCCGACTCGCACGCACTCGTCAATAATCCGGTTGTGCAAGGAAAAGTCTTCGTGAAACAGCAAAAAGCGCTCCTGCGCAAGCTCGATCAGCGATACCTCCTGCTGCTCGGCCAATGGATGAGTCGGGTGAACCACGACGCGAATCTGCTCGTTGACGAACGAGTACGACTCAAAAAGCGCTTCATCTGTCGGCAGCAAAACGACACCGCTGTCCAGCATCCCCGATGCGACATCTGCCTCCACTTTTTTCGAACCGACTTCCAGCAGCTCCAACTCGATCCCCGGATACTGCTCGCAAAACTTCCCGATGACTTTTGGAAAAAAGCTCGCTCCTACCATCGGCGGCAGCCCGATGCGAATTTTTCCGCGCTTTAGCTCCATCAAATCTGCCAACCTGATTTTCATATTCTCGAACGATTTCACCATGACTTCCGCCTGGGAGAACAAAACCCATCCCGCATCGGTCAACGTGATGCGCTTTCCGACCCGCTCAAACAGCTCTACGCCAATTTCCTCCTCCAGATTGCGCACCATCTTGCTGATCGTCGGCTGGGTAATATACAGCGACTCTGCCGCCTTGGTGAAGCTGCTATGCCGCGCTACCTCCAAAAAGTATTGCAAATGGCGAATGTCCATCCGCTCTTCGCTCCGTTTCTTCTATAGATAAGATGAATGTTACTCATTCTATATATGCATTTTACCTATGAAAAAAGCTGATGTACACTTTTCCCAAAGGGAGAGGACCATCATGAAAAGACTGATTATCATTGCGGGGCAAGTAGCATTT
Source organism: Brevibacillus sp. HD3.3A (assembly GCF_013284375.2). Lineage (NCBI taxonomy): Bacteria > Bacillati > Bacillota > Bacilli > Caryophanales > Paenibacillaceae > Brevibacillus > Brevibacillus sp. HD3.3A. Next base: position 1,122,447 of record NZ_CP085874.1, on the reverse strand, counting down.
TTCATTCTCATGTCTGTTTTGATGAACCTGCTTGTTTCTGCGCTCGGCTGGAAAATCCCCGGCAGCATCCTGGGGATGTTTGTTGTGTTTTTCTTGCTCCAGGCCAAAATTTTGCGGCTGGAATGGATTGAAACCGGAGCCGCATGGCTTTTGGCAGAGCTGCTGTTGTTTTTTATTCCGCCGTCTGTCGGCATTGTCTCGTACCAAAGCCTGATGCTGCATGAAGGGCTGCAAATTGTTCTGATTATCGTGATCGGCACTGCGTTCGTCATGGTCTGCAGCGGCTTGATCGCCCAAAGCATCTCGAAGCGGAAGGGGCATACACGCTCATGATGACCGGACTGATTGGCTTTTTGCTGACTATCGTCATTTATTTGACGGCCAAACGGCTTTATCGCTATAGACCGATTATGCTCTTTTCGCCTATCTTGTTCACACCGCTTCTGCTGGTTGTCCTGCTGCTGTGCGCCCAAATCCCTTACGCTGATTACAACGAAGGGGGAAAATGGCTGGCGTACATGCTCCAGCCTGCGACTATCGCCTTTGCTGTGCCACTCTACAAGCACTATCCTTTATTGAAGAAACACGCGGCACAAATCATGATCAGTGTCGTGTCCGGCTCGGCGGTGGCCGTCATCTCCTCCGCTGTGCTCGCTTTGCTTTTGCATACCGATCAGCAAGTGCTCTACAGCCTTTTGCCGCGTTCCATCACGACGCCAATCGCCATGAACGTATCGCAAATGATCGGGGGCGTTCCTTCGATTACCGCCGTGCTCGTCTTGATGACCGGAGTGCTCGGTTCCATCATCGGGCCGTACATTATTGCTTACTTGCGGATTTCCGATGATATCGCGCGCGGTGTCCTGCTGGGCACAAGTGCGCACGGCGCAGGGACGTCCAAGGCGTTTGAAATCAGTCCGATCTCAGGCACTGTCTCCAGTATTTCCATGATCGTAGCTGCGCTTGTCACACAGCTCGTCGCCACGATCGTCATGTCGTCATAAATTTATCCGAAAAAGCAATGCTGCTGCATAAAAAAGAGGACAGCGCTACTGGCACTGTCCTCTTTGCTGTTTTCCTCGCCTGCCCTACTGCAATCGTCCCATCAGGCGCTCCATCCGATCCAGCGCCTTTTTCAACTGCTCCATGGACGTCGCATACGAGCAGCGAATGTGGCCTTGTCCGCTCTCGCCAAACACGTCTCCCGGCACGACTGCCACTTTCTCCTCCATGAGCAGCTTTTCGGCAAACTCGGCGGAACTAAGTCCTGTTGCCGCCACAGACGGGAAGGCGTAAAACGCTCCATCCGGTTCATGGCACGTAAGTCCGATCTGGCGGAAGCCATCGACTACGTAATTACGGCGCTGACGGTAACTCTCGATCATTCGCTCCATATCCGCGCGGCCATGGCGCAACGCTTCGAGTGCAGCCATCTGGGCCATCGTCGGCGCACACAGCATCGTGTACTGGTGAATTTTCAGCATGCCCGCGAGCAGATCAGGTGTGGCACACACGTAGCCGAGCCGCCAGCCTGTCATGGCAAACGCTTTGGAAAAGCCGGAAATCAGGATCGTCCGCTCTTTCATTCCCGGCAGAGCCGCGATGCTGTCATGCATGCGTCCGTACGTCAGCTCTGCATAAATCTCGTCGGAAATCACCAGCAGGTCGTGCTTTTCAATAATCGGCAGAAGCGTCTTCCACTCCTCTGCTGTCATCGTGCCCCCTGTCGGGTTGTTCGGGTAGCAGAAGATGATCGCTTTCGTGCGCTCTGAAATATTCGCTTCCAGCTCTTGCGGCGTCAGCTTGAATTGGTTTTCCATCGTCGTTTTCAAAAACTTCGGCACGCCGCCAGCCAGCCGAATGACAGGCTCGTAGGAGACGTAGCACGGTTCTACTACCAGCACTTCATCACCTGGATCGAGAATGGCACGCAAGGCGATATCAATCGCTTCGCTCGCTCCTACGGTTACGAGAATCTCCGTCTCCGGATGATAGCTGACCGAGAAGCGCTCCTCCAAATACTTTTGAATCTCGACGCGCAGCGGGAGCATGCCCGCATTGGAAGTATAGGCAGTGTGTCCGCGCTCCAGCGAGGAGATAGAAGCTTCGCGCATGCGCCAAGGCGTGACGAAATCCGGCTCCCCAACCCCGAGCGAGATGACCCCTTCCATCGATGCCGCCAGATCGAAAAAGCGGCGGATGCCCGATGGCTTCAAAGATGCGACTGTAGACGACAAGCGATTTTTTTTGACTGTCAATTGTGTACTCACGGCGTAACCACCATCCTGCGATCTTCGTCACGATCTTCCAGCTCAATGCCATCGTGCTTGTAGCGTTTCAAAATAAAGTGCGTCGCTGTCGATACGACAGAATCGAGCGTTGACAGCTTTTGCGATACGAAGGTAGCGACCTCTTTCATCGTCTTGCCTTCCAAAATGATCGACAAATCGTAGCTGGCGCCAGACATCAAGTAGACGGCCTTCACTTCAGGGAAGCGGCAAATGCGTTCGGCTACCTCGTCAAATCCGACATCGCGCTTGGGCGTCACTTTGACGTCGATCATGGCGTTGACGTAAGGATGATCCTCCACGCGCTCCCAGTTGACCAGCGCCGGATATTTCACGATCACCTTTTCTGCCTCCAGCTCGGCAATCGCCTGTTCGATTACCTCCGTAGGCTCTGCCAGCATTTTGCCGATTTGCTCGGCGCTCATGCGGCTATCTTCTTCCAAAAGGTGCAACAGCTCCCTTTGCTTCAAGCGATCCATTCCCCACCACTCCTATCTCTTTTTGGCCAAAATCAAAAAGCCCCAGCAACCTGATCCATGCTTTCATGAATCGGGTTGCTGAGGCGAAGGTATCGCGGTACCACTCAGCTTTTTTGCCTCTCTCGCAAAAGGCAAACTCGTGCAGTCTTGTCAAAAAGACATGCGCCCCGTAACGCGGGGAAAACGCTGCTTTCTACTGAACCGTTCAAAAGCAGGGCTCCAAGGTGGCTTTCAAAAAGAGTTCGCGGCCGCCCTCCCAGCAATCAGGCAGCTCTCTGGTCGTCAAATCCCTTTTTTACTTTCCTTTTCACAGCCATGTATTTGTGTGCGTATTGTTGTTTGCTTGAATGTCTCAGATTATAAAAAGGTTTTTCGTTATTGTCAACTGACAACTTCATGGGTGGAAAGTCCGATTTCTATGGCATAATGAGAACAAACATGAAAATTTTGGCGAGAATCCAAGCCTATTGTAAGTGGGGAATCACATGAAAAAAAGCATCGGCGTCATCGATCTCGGCTCCAATACAGCCAGATTGGTCATTTACGAGCAAGACGATTCGGGAATGGTAGCAGAGATAGACAATATCAAATACAGCTTGCGATTGAGCAACCACCTGCGTGCGGGCAGACTGGACGAGGAAGGCGTTGCCAAAACGTTGACAGCGATGCGCCAGTTCAAGAAACTGCTGGACGCGCGAAAAGTCACCCAAGCCATCGGAGTTGCCACCGCAGCAGTTCGCCAGGCGGAAAACGGCCGGGAGCTGACAGCGGCGATCGAGCGGGAAAGCGGCATTTCCATGCGTGTATTAAGCGGCAAGGAAGAGGCGCGATACGGCTATCTCGCCGTCTTGAACAGCATGCCTGTGGACGAAGGAATCACCATCGACATCGGCGGCGGCAGCACAGAGGTTACTTACTTCCGCGACCGCCAGCTGATCGAAAGCCACAGCTTTCCATTCGGCATCGTGACATTGACCAGTCAATTTTTCCGCGAAGAGGTTCCGAGTGAGGAAGAATTTGCGCAGCTTCGCACCTTTTTGGCCGATTCGCTTGCCACTTGTCCCTGGCTTGCCGACCGCCACTGTCCCGTCATCGCCATCGGCGGCACAGCGCGCAATCTGGGCAAAATTCACCAGCGCCAGGTTCACTACAGCATGGACAGCCTGCACCATTACCCCATCCAGGCAGATGCGGTAACGAACATTTTGAACGCCCTGCGCAGGCTGCCGCTGGAAGAACGCCGACAAATCCCTGGCGTATCCAAAGACCGCGCCGATGTCATTCTCGCGGGCATGGCGGCTTTTGAAAGCTTGCTTCACTACGCGCAAAGTGATTGCCTGCTCGTAAGCAACAAAGGGCTGCGTGACGGGGTGTTGTACGAAACCGTCTGGGGTGAACAGCCGCCTGCCTCGACCGCCATCGTCCGGGAGCGCAGCGCCTTGCAGTTCATGAACCGCTACCAGGTTGACCAGCCGCATTCGCGCCATGTGCGCGACCTGGCCTTGTCGCTGTTTGACCAGTTGCAACAGCATGCGCTCCATTCGTTCGGCGGATTCGAGCGGCAGCTTTTGGAAAACGCCGCCCTCCTGCATGACACCGGACGCACGATCAACGTCTACGAAGCTTCCGAGCATACTTTCTACCTGCTGTCCAACGTGCTGATGGCAGGCTATACCCATCGGGAACGGCTGCTGCTCGCCATGATTGCGTCCTATAAAACAAACAAGCTGGCGCAGAGCCAGATTGCCCGTCACCCGGATTTGCTCGGCAAGCAGGACAAAAGTCTCGTAGAGAAGCTGGGCCATTTGCTGCTTTTTTCCAGAGTGCTGGATCGCTCGATGACCCAGGCGATCAGCGCCGTCCGCCTTGCTTCAACAGGCGGCGAGTTCGTTTTGTCCTGCACGGGAAAACAGCCGGATTTGCTCGAGTATTCCTTGCTCGATGAGCCGCTGTCCAAGCTCTCGAAAGCTTGGAAAATCCCGCTGAAAGTCGTCGTGGACGCGTAGCCCCGACAAAACTTAACAATCGCTTAACAGTAGACTGCTATACTATTCCTTGCCAGTTATGATCTATCTTTTACTATGCGAAAAAGGTTGGTTCATGATGAAGGATTTTAGTATTCCAGATTATTATATCAACCGGGAATTAAGCTGGATCGCTTTCAACGAGCGCGTGCTTTTTGAAGCTTCCAATCCAGACAATCCGCTTTTGGAGCGGCTCAAGTTCATCGCGATTGCCAGCAGCAATTTTGACGAATTTTTCATGGTCAGGGTGGCAGGTCTAAAGGACCAGGTCAAAGCCGGCTTCACCAAGCCGGACAACAAATCCGGGATGACGGCAAACGAGCAGCTGTTCGCTGTGTGGGATCGCACTCATCTGGTGATGGAACGGATGTACTCGATCCTCAAACACCAGATTACGCCGGAGCTGAACAAGGCGGGAATCCGCTTTTTGCAGGCAAATCAGCTGAGCGAAGAGCAAGCCGTATTCGTGCGCGCCTTTTTCCATCATCACCTGTATCCGGTGCTGACTCCGATGGCCGTAGATGCCAGCCATCCGTTTCCCATGCTGTTGAACAAAAGTTTGAATCTGGCTGTCTTGCTGGAAGACACGGAGGAAGAAAGCGAAGGCCCGCTGTTTGCTGTTGTGCAGGTGCCGTCCGTCCTGCCGCGTTTTCTGGAGCTGCCTTCCCTCGATGGCGAGGATCATTTTATCTTGTTGGAAGACGTCATCGCGGAGCATATGGACAGCCTGTTCCACGGCTACAACATCGTCGAGGTCAGTCCGTTTCGCATTACACGCAACGCCGACTTGACTTTTGACGAGGACGAAGCCGATGACTTGCTGGAAGCGATCGAGCAAACGCTGAAAAAACGCAAGATGGGCGAGCCTTCCTGCCTGGCCGTCTCTTCGTCCATGAGCGCATACTTGCAAGCCACTCTGCAAGACTGGCTCGATCTCACTGACAAAGAAGTGTACTGCCTCGATGGTCCGCTCGATCCTGCGTTTTTCTTCCGCTTCCATGCGCTGGCAGGCTACGACCATTTGCGATTTGAACCGCTCGATCCGCAGCAGCCGCTTGATTTGGCGAAGCAGGACGAGGATTTGTTTGCGCTCATCCAAAAAAGGGACGTGCTGCTGCACCATCCTTACGAATCTTTTGAGCCGGTCATCCGATTTGTCCAACAAGCCGCGAACGACCCCAAGGTGCTCGCAATCAAGCAGACGCTGTACCGGGTCAGCGGCGATTCCCCGATCGTCAATGCTCTCCTCCAAGCTGCGGACAACGGCAAGCAAGTCACTGTCCTGCTGGAGCTGAAAGCGCGTTTTGACGAGGAGAACAACATCGTCTGGGCCAAAAAACTGGAGAACGCCGGATGCCACGTCATCTACGGCTTGGCAGGGCTAAAGACTCACAGCAAAATCACGCTGGTCGTCCGCTCCGAGGGCGATAGCCTGCGCCGATATGTGCACCTTGGCACGGGCAATTACAACGACAAAACCGCAGGCGTGTACACGGACATGGGCATGTTTACTTCGCGTGAACAGGTCGGGGCAGATGCCACCCACTTTTTCAACCATCTGTCCGGCTATTCCCACCCGCCAAAATGGGAGGAAATCGCCACCGCTCCTGTCGGATTGCGCGAAGCGTTCCTCGATCTGATCGAAGGCGAAATTCAAAATTGCCTGGCGGACAAGCCTGCTTACATCACCGCCAAGATGAATGCTTTGACCGACAAGGAAATCATCGAAGCGCTGTACCGCGCCTCGTGCGCCGGGGTGAAAATCAATCTGATCGTCCGCGGCATTTGCTGCCTGCGTCCAGGCATTCCCGGCGTCAGCGAAAACATCCGGGTCACGAGCATCGTCGGCAGATATTTGGAGCATAGTCGCATTTACGCCTTTTGCAATGGCGGCGATCCAAAAGTGTTCCTGTCCAGCGCGGACTGGATGACTCGCAATATGATCGCCCGCGTCGAGATTTTGTTTCCCGTGGTGCAGCGTGATCTGAAGGAGCGGATCATGCACGTCCTGGCTACGATGTTGCAGGATGACGCCAAGGCCAACGTGCTCATGCCAGACGGCACGTATGTGCGCGTGCAGCCAAAAAACCTCTCGCCGCTGAACAGCCAGCTGTTTTTCTGGGAAGAAGCTGTTCAGTCCAGCCAGCCGTGCCAGTCCGCTCCGTCGCTTCAACAGCGACTCAAACCGATTACCGCCCCGTTGGAAACCGTCTCGCCTTTTTCATAAACGAAGCGCCTGAGCATGAGCAGCTCAGGCGTTTTTTGCGTTCGTTCGTTCCAGCGTCAGTTATTGGAAAAATATTATATTGTCATATTGACATTGTTAAAAATACATTATAATATAAACATAACAGGATCAACCAGCACATTACAGAAAGGATGCGATCGTGAGCATGCATCGCCTGTCAGCCAAACGCCTCTTTTTTCGCACCAAGAAGCATCGCTCGCCAGACGGGCTTCCGACCGATATTTGTCTCTTTACCATCCTGTCCGTTCCGCGTGCAACCAAAACCAAATCGTTGCCGCACAAGCAGCTGGCTGTTCTTTTGATCAAGCGCAAAAGCGACACCTACGGGGAGCAGTGGGCTTTGCCCGGCGGCTTTTCCAAGGAAAGCGAGACGCTGGATGAATGCGCCTACCGCGAGTTGAAAGAAGAGACGAACATCGACCGCGACGTCCACATTGAGCAGCTGAAAACATACTACAAGCCAGGTCGCGACCCGCGCGGCTGGATTCCGAGCGTCGCGTACGTTTCCCTCGTTCACGAAGATTTGCTCAAACATGCGCAGGCTGCCGACGACGCTTCCGATGCGCAATTATTTCCCATCGAAGAAGCTTTCGCTCTCAACCTGGCATTCGATCACCGCGAGATTTTGACGGACGCTTTGCAGCGCGTGCGGGAAGAAATGCTGCAAACGAACATCGCCAAAGCGTTCCTGCCTGAGCGGTTTACGCTGAGCGAGCTGTTGCAGGTCATCGAAACAGTCGTGCCCAGCTTCAAAGTGAACGATCGGGGCAATTTTGAACGCCGCCTGCTCGCCACTACGAGAAGGCAAGGCATTCTGGAAGCAGCAGTAGATGATTCGGGCCAGCCTGTTTACTCGACCGAGTATTCCAACTCTCCCGCCAAGCTGTACCGCTTTTCCGACTTCATCCCGACTGCCATGATTTACTGACAGGCTTACCCACATTCACTTCAGGAGGTTTTTGCCATGAAATCCTTGATTGTGATCGACTATACCAACGACTTTGTCGCGCCAGACGGTGCCCTGACCTGCAAAGAACCAGGGCAAGCTATTGAAGGACGCATCGGCGAATTGATCCGCGATTTTCTCGCAGAAGGTGATTTTGTCGTGATGGCGGTGGACGCTCACAAGGAGCAGGACCCGTACCATCCGGAAACCGGGCTGTATCCGCCGCACAACATCATCGGCACGTCCGGCAGGAACTTGTACGGGAGCATCCAAGGCATCTACGAGGAATTTGAGGACACCATCTACTGGATGGACAAAACGCGCTACAGCGCCTTCCAGGGCACTGATCTGGCCTTGCAGCTGCGGGCGCGGGGCATTAGCGAAATTCATCTGGTTGGCGTCTGCACTGACATTTGTGTCTTGCACACGGCAATCGAAGGTTTCTACCACGGTTTTCGCGTCGTCATTCACGAGGACGCCGTCGCCAGCTTCAATCCGGTAGGACACGAGTGGGCTTTGGGACATTTTCAACATCAACTGGGCATAGCCGTTGTGAAAAAATAACATCTGGCAGGCATGGACACCCAGATGCATGCGGGAGGTTACGATCATGCGAATCGGCATATACGGAAGCAGCTTTGATCCGATTACTTACAGCCATCTGTTTACGGCAGCTACTGTCGCGCACAGAAGACGCCTGGACAAAGTCATTTTTGTCCCTTGCTCCTCCAAACGCCATGACAAAAAAATGCAGACGGAGGATGTCCATCGCCTGCACATGTTGAAGTTGGCGCTGGCCACCTGCGAGCATAAGACGAACCAATTCGGGCAGCCGCTGTTTGAAATTTCCACGGTGGAGATGGATGCCCTGCCTGGCGAAACATACACGTACGACACGATGGTCCATCTGCAAAAGAAATATCCGAACGACGAGCTGTTTTTCATCATGGGCTCGGACCTGCTGGTAGGACTGTCGAACTGGGGCAATGCCGAAAAGCTGGTCTCGCAGTTTCAGTTCATCGTCATGTCGCGGGAAGGGTATCCGACCGCCGACCTGATTGCCGAAGACGCGCTTCTGCGCAACCACGACGAGCATTTTCTGATCATGAGCAAAGGCATCAACATGGGCATCAGCTCGACTTACATCCGCGATGAAATCCGCAAAGGCGGCGACCCGAGCTTCCTGCTGCCAGATGCGTGCCTCGCGTACATTTACGAGCAAGGGATTTACCGTGAGCAGCGGGTGTAAGACAGGGCGAGCAAGAAAGGTAAATCTTTCATTTTGTGGACAATGAAAACGCCAAACGACAAGCTGACGTCAGTATCCACCTGGCGTCAGCTATTTCCGTTTTTTGTCGTCTGCGAATACTGTCACAGCCATTACAACAAAAGCACCTGTCAGCCCTCTAAAAGCCTAGTCATGTTTAATATCATCAATCAAATACTTGTTTCCATTTTGCACTAATTTGAATTGTACATTCACGTCATACTTTTGTTTAACATCTGCCTGAAAATAGTCATACTCGATTCCAGTAAACTTGACGATTACGCTCTGATCGTTTTTCTGAATGTCCACTTTTAAATTTTCGTCAATCGCTTCCAGGCCTTTTTCAAATCGCTCTCTTTCAAAGGTCTCATACGAACCATCAGTAGCCGCTCTAAAGAAGGAGTCAAATATTTTTTCAGATGCTTCTGGTGTAAAATATTTATTTAGTCTTGAAGTAATAACATCTTTTACAGCGCCCTCTGCTTTCGGCTTTCCATTTGCTAGACGAGTCAAATCGTCTGTCCAGACTTGCAGTTTCCTAAACCAGTCCCAAATATAAACTGGTTCTTTTGAGGCTAATACACTGTCATCCAACTCAGAAGGAGCGTAGTCTTCCAGGAGAGAAACAAGCAACTCAGCGTTTGCTTGTGTCAATATATCTTTCGTGCTTTCTTGTGTAGTCGTGTTGACACTGGCACTAGCAGTAAACTCCTTTTTTTCCACGCTTTGATTATCGGCAATTGTGTTATTAGAAGCACAACCTGTTACACCCAAAACAAGGCAAGCAATAACAAGCAAGCTTTTGGAAGCGATATTTACTCTGTTCATTCAATCTCTCCTATTTCTTAAAGTAAAAGTCTTTAGAAAAAACTTACCTAACCCGAGAATCACTCTTCCTCTTTTACAAGTAAAATATTACCATTTTCGAGACTCAATATGAACATTCTTACTTTACTTATCACCATTACTCTCTTGCATAAAGCACTCCCGAAGCGGGTTGAACAGCCGTTTGGCAAAAAAGAAAAAAGAGAAGCCCGATTCGTTAAATCGTCGGACTTCCCTTGATTTTGCTTCATCTCGTATTCTTCAAACTACCATCACGACACTTGATCTTTGCGCAAATAACGCTCGAAATCATCGGTTGCCAACGGTCGGCTGAACAAGTAGCCTTGGCCGTGATCACAGCCGTTTTGCTGCAGGGCGGCCGCCTGGTCGTTCAGTTCGATGCCTTCGGCAATTACGTTCATGTTCAAGCTTTGCGCTATGGTCACGATGGCTTTTACGATCGCTTGGCTTTCCTGGTTATGGTGAATATCGCGGATGAACGAAGCATCGATTTTGATCGTGTCCACTGGCAAGCTTTTAATATAGCTAAACGAGCTGTAGCCTGTCCCGAAGTCATCGATGGAAATGTGGATGCCGATATCGCGAATTTGCTGCAAAACAGCTGTAGCTTCCTCCATCTTCACAAAGATGCTTTCTGTAATTTCCAGCTCCAGCCACTCCGCAGCCAGCTCTGTCTCCGCTAAAATCTGCTTGATCATCTCGACAAGGTCTTTTTGATAAATTTGCCTCGCCGACAAATTCACCGACACTTTCAGCAAGTAGCCTTGATCGTGCCAAATTTTGTTTTGGCGACATGCTTGCCGCAAAATCCATTCTCCGAGAGCAATAATCATCCCCGTCTCTTCGGCAATCGGGATAAACCGATTCGGCGGTATGACCCCAAGCTCCGGATGAACCCAGCGCACGAGCGCTTCCATCCCCGTCAGCGTATCTGTCGCGATGTCTATTTTCGGTTGGTAGTAAATTTGGAACTGCTCTTGCTCGATCGCTTTGCGCAGCTCGTTTTCCATCAGGATGCGCTCCAGCGACTTGGCTTCCATCGTCGGATCGAAAAAGTCGTATCCGTTTTTCCCGCGCGATTTGACGGTGTACAGTGCGGTGTCCGCCCGTTTGAGCAAATCGTCGGCGTTATCTCCATCCTGCGGGTACAGCGCAATGCCGATGCTGCACGACATGTTGAACGAGTGGTCTTGAAGGATAAACGGTCGTTGCAAAGCTTCCATGATCTGATTGGCCAGCGCGGCGGCTTCTTCGCGATCCGCCAATTGGCTGAGCAATACGGTAAATTCATCTCCGCCCAGCCTCGCGACCACATCGGTGGGCCGCAGACACGCCTTCAGGCGATTGGCTGCTTCCACCAGCAACAAATCCCCTACATCGTGACCAAACGAATCGTTGACGTCCTTGAAGCGGTCCAGATCGAGGAACAAGACGGCCAGATTGGACTGAAAACGTTTGGCTTGCATGATTTCCCTGCTCAGGTGCTGGGTGTACATGCGCCTGTTCGGGAGATCGGTCAAGGCATCGTGATAGGCCAGATGATGAATCAGTTCCTCCGACTGTTTGCGGTCTGTAATATCGCGAGTGACAAACAGCAGCTTGCTCACATTGCCCAGCTCGTCCACAATCGGATTGATCTTGCTTTCGGTCCAGATCGTTTCTTTTCTGCTCGTCTGAATGCGGCATTCCACCGTGTACTCTTTTCGCGTGGAATACGTATGTTGAATCGCAAAAGCCATAATATCCCGGTCATCCTCGACAATCCACTCGAACAGATTGTGAAAACGCTCGTCCGGAACATCGTGGTCAAAAACGGCCTTGTGAGCCGGAGACAAGTACAAAAAATCTCCTTCGGCATTGACGATACTGATGATGTCGGATGTATTTTCAGCGATGAGTCGGTACAATTCCTCGCTTTTTCTGACTTCCTCTTCCATATGTTTGCGCGCCGTGATGTCGTTGCGAATGGAAACGTATTGATAGATTTTCCCCTTTGTATCCACAAAAGGCACAATGGTAGTATCAACCCAATACAGACTGCCGTCTTTCGCCCGATTGCATATTTCTCCCCGCCACACTTGCCCCGAGCCAATGCACTTCCACATTTGCTTGAAAAATGACTTGGGATGGTGCCCGGAGTTGAGCAGGCGATGATCTTGCCCGATCAGCTCACTGCGACTGTATTTGGATATCCGGCAAAATTGCTCGTTTGCCCGGAGAATAATCCCGCGATGGTCTGTGATCGCCAGGATCGTCGACTGATCTAGTGCATACTTTACGTCAGCAAGCTCTCGCAAGACCACTTTCAATTCCCCGTCCTTTTCCTGTAGCAATTCTTCCCATTCTTGTGGGGTCAAGGCTTCCATCAATTTGCTTCTCATCCTATCACCTGCTTGCGCTCATGCACCGTGCACGACGCCGATAATTTTACCAAATTTTGTTTGCCGTCAAAGCAAAAACAAAAGGAGTAACTTTCGCACTGACAAATTCCTAGATTCTCAAAAAAAATGACCCTCTTTCAAAGGATCTGAATATGTTGGCGACAAGTTTGCTTCATTTTACCATGTATTGCTTAAAGATCAACATCCACGCATGCGTCAGAAGCGACAGTTTTGCAAACTTCCGTCACCAGACTGACGTTTTGCAGCTTGTCCGGTTTAAAGCCGCAGGCAACCTGCAAAAACGTTAGCTCCGTTTCCGCCGTTTCGCCCGCCTGGCCCGTCTTGTCGGTCTAACCCGTCCCGCCTGTCTCGCCCGTCTATTCCGTCTCTTGAGCCGCAAACTCCCCCGACTCTCCCCCACGCCCCATGTATTCGTCTCGCTCTGCTTGTTGATGACATTCACAACATTCCCGCTGTTTCCGCCGCCTGAACCGGAAAAGGATTTGCTGACGCTTTTAGGAGAGTTGTTCGCCGTATCGCCAAAATTGACAGTACCCGAATTGTTGGTAATCTGTACATTTCCCACATATGTCGGCACTCCTCTCCCTCCTGCCCTTGTGCTTTTGGACTACTTATACAGTATGTTCGGCAAAACTCGCCTGATTGGACGATGGTTGATAAGTTCCACAAAAAAAGTCTCCCGCATGACAACTGCCACACGGAAGACTCGAATTTTCCCCTTTTATTCGCTCTGCTTTTATTGCGCGGTGTATCCGCCGTCTACCAAAAGGCTTGTCCCTGTCACAAAAGATGCATCGTCACTGGCGAGGAACAAGACTGCCTTCGCAACTTCCTCCGGCTTGCCGAGCCGTCCCATCGGATGCAAGGAAACGAGATGCTCGTTCATTGCTTCATTGCGTCCGGCAATGAGCGGCGTATCGATATAGCCTGGGCACACGGCATTCACGCGGATGCCTTGTTTCGCATACGTAATGCCCAACGTCTGGCTGAGCAGCTTCACGCCGCCTTTTGCCGAAGAGTAGGCGGTAACTCCCGCTTTTCCGGCATGGCTGTGGATCGAGCCGCAGTTGACAATCGCTCCGCCCGTTCCTTGCGCCAGCATTTGCTCGATGACGTATTTATCGCACAGAAACACACCCGTCAGATTGATGTCGATCGTTCTTTGCCAATCGTCGGTGCTGAGCAGATGCGCAGGAGCGTCCTTGGCGATCCCGGCGTTGGCGAACAAAATGTCTACCTGGCCGAACCGCTCCACGGTAGCGTCCACCATGTGCTTCACTTCCGCTTCTTTCGTCACATCTGTCTTCACAAACAACGCTTCGAAGCCAGCTTCATTCAACTCTTTCGCCAGCTCGTCGCCACGCGGGGAAAAGTCGGCAATGACGACCTTTGCCCCTTCCTGCGCGAAAAGACGCACCGTCGTTTCCCCGATCCCGCTTGCTCCGCCTGTCACGATTGCCACTTTATTTGCCAGTTTCATGATTGTTTCCCTCCGTTTTCAAATGGATGCTAACGCACAGGAGATGAACGCGCTGTTCCTCCGCCATCGCTGACGAATCCCGCCCCGGTTACGTGGGCAGACTCGTCAGAAGCGAGGAAAAGCACCATATTGGCTTGCCTTGCTTCTATTATAGACCTGCTTTATATTCAATCATATGCAAACATACTTAGTGCAGATTAAGTATAGCTAAAGGATGGAGGAATCCCATGCACCTGGAACAGCTTGAATACATCGTGGAAATCGCCAAGGCAGGCTCTTTGACCAAAGCCGCGCAAAACAAGCACGTCACGCTGTCCGCCATCAGCCAATCCCTCTCCAGTCTGGAAGCGGAGCTGGGCATCGCCCTGTTCACTCGTTCCCGTCTCGGAGCTGTTCCTACATCCGAAGGTCGAGTCATTATCAAAAAAGCTTTCGAGGTGCTGAGCAAGATCGAGGAAATTCAGGAGGAAGCGCAAAGCAGTGCCAATACGCTCAGCGGCGAACTGAGATTGGCGACCATTCCCGGCCCGATGGACTTGTTGGTGAACGCCGTGTCCAGCTTTAAAAAGGACTACCCGCAAATCCGCATCGAGATCGCCGAAAAAGGTTCGCAGGAAATTTTGGAGGACATCGGGCAGGACAAGCTCGATATCGGCCTGATTATTATGTACGAAGGTTTGCTGAAAAAAAGCGCCGGGCAAAGGCTGAGCTTCGAGCCTGTGCTGGAAGGCAAAATGGTCGTGGGCATCAGCAAAAGCTCGCCGCTCGCCTTCCAGGAGTCTGTCAGCCCCGAAGAGCTGCGGCGGCATGCTTTCGTGCTCTACAACGACGACTACGTCAAATGGTTTGTCGCAGACTTTGCCGCCAAATACGGCCCTGTCGATATTTTGTTCACGACAAACAACACGGATGCCATCCGCAATGCCGTGCGGGAAAATCTCGCCGTCACGATCGGACTGGACTATTCCTTCATGCACGACCCGCATTTGCAAACGCTGGACATGCGCACTCTCGATCTCGACATTCCCGAGCAGCAACCCGTTCACCTAAGCTGGGTCCGATCCTCGGAATGGCATTTTTCCCGCCTGGCAAAAGGCTTCACGGACCGTCTTCTGGCGGATTTGAAAAAGAAAAAATTCGGGCCGCTGTCCTGAAGACAGACGACAACCTGTGCCGTCCAGCGCCAAAAAGGCCGCCGTACACGGACGGACAGCCTTTTCGCCTGCTTTCATCTCGTCTTCCTATTCCACTCCCGCCTGAAAAGTCCGGGTAATGGAACCATCGATGATCAGCGCAGATTTCGCCTTGACCAGCTTGTTCTCATACGTAAAATCCTTGCTGGAATAGTTGACGATGACTTGCAAGTCTTGTCCGTAGACGGCCTTTTGCACCAACCTGTCCTTGGTCAATACGGCAAAATCAGTCATCGGGCGTTGCACGGCTTTTTGATGGAACGGCGTCCAGACTTGCAAATGCCGCATGATCGTCTCTTTGTTGGACTCCCAGACGCGGTTGTCCAGATGGTAGAGCGGCGGCACGTTGTACAAAAGCTCGCCAAGCATGCGTGTGCCGACCTCGCCTTTGATTTTCAAGCTGCCCCATTCCCAATGATGGCTGGTAATGACCGACTCGTTGTACACGAGTTTGAACAAAGGCAGCGAGTACGCAGGATCAAGGTAGACATGCCGGTATTCGTCCTTGAGCGGAACCTGTTTGGCATAGCGCTCGGGAATTTCGCCCGCTGGCGACCAGTAGCCGCCTACATAGTACGGACTGGTCTTGTTTTGGCGCATATCCGGGTCTGACCAGCGAATGACCGGAGTCTCAATCCCGTGGGCGTAAGCGATGCTGCCGCTGGCAAAGTCATTGCCCGTCTCCGATCCGATCACCATGTCCCATTCGTCGCGGATGTAGTTCATCCGCGCAAGCTTCGCCTGCATATCCTGCTGCTGTGTAGTCGTATGCTCCTTGGAATAATCGTCGTGGAACTCCCCGGCGGCGTCCACGTCGATAAACCACGAGTTAAACCGCACGCCAGTCCCCATGATCTCACTCATTCTCTGCTTCACGCTGGGCAACGACAAAGTCGGATTCAACAATCTGCCCCGCTGCAAAAACCCGCCTTTTTTCTCCCCGTTTTTCTTCGCAATCGTCGCCTTCTCATACAAGCTTTTGTCCGCGAAAATCGCTGTGTTCCAATCCGGATTCTCTTCTTTATGAATCGAATGGTAGGAATCGTAGGTCGCGATCAAATAGCCGGCATCGTTCGCTTGCCCGATGAACGCAGGCTTCATGTAGGCAGCCGTCCAGTCTGGCAGACCGATCCAGGCGCGCGCAATGCCTGCCTGTTGCATTTTTTGCAACAGCTTGAGGGAATCGGTATCCCCCCATTGCTCCACAGCGGGAACGGCATCCTGCAAGACGCTTTTCAGCAATCGCTTGTTCAGTTCGTACAACTCGACTTCATCGAGTTGCTCCACGCCTTTTGCGATCAGCGCTTTTGCCTTGCTGTCCGCGATACCTGCAAACAGCTGCGGATTGTAAAAGTCGCGGGAGCGCAGCGCGTAGTTGAAGCCGTTCAAAATCGCCTTCCTTTGATAGGCAGCGACGTAATCTTGCTTCATGATCTCTTTCAGTTGCGCAATGCTCTCCTGCCCGTCCTCCTTGTTGGCGACCAGAAGCTTGACGAGCCAGTTCGTGAAGTCTTTGCCCAGCTTTTTAGCGAGCATCGCCCACTTGACGTCGTCCTCCGCCAAAAACGTTTTGTTCCATATGTAGAAATGCGGTGCTCCGTACAGCTTTTCCACGTTCGGATTGGCGGCCGCCTTTTGTGCGAGAGTCGTGAACTCGCCCTGATTTTGGATGATTTGCTTGTACAGTCCGGCAATCTGCACCGGGTCATTGTCGGTCACGTACAGGCGGAAGCTGTACGACTTGTCAGGATTTATCGAAGGAAACTCATGCGTGAACTGCATCGAGATAGCCGGGTCGGCGGCAAAATCGAGCGTGTTGTTGAACATGTTGTCCACCATGTAAAAGATGGCGAACTTTTCCTGGTTCAAGGCGAAAAAGCGCATGGAAAACGACTCGCTAAACGACAGGCTCTCCTCCCGCAAAAACGACTGCCAGGCTTTGTCTGCCGCCGGAATCCATTTGCCTTCCCCGAGCGGCAGCATATAGCTCTGAGCCTTTACTTGCGGCCAGGAAAAGCTCTCCGCTCCCGTCGAAGTCAAGGAAATTTGCAGATGGTCTGCCTCTTTCGCGATCTTGACTTGCAGCTTGTCGTCCGGGTAGTTCCAGCTCACTTCCTGTTCACTCTTGTGCAAATTCTCGACCCGGCGCGCTGGCAAAGGCTCTGACGCCCGCTCCCGGCTACCGCCGCTTTCGACAAAAAGCTCAAACGTCTCCGGCTTCACCTCAAAAGAAAACGGCAGCGCTTGCTCCGGCTGCTTGGCAAGCTGTTTTTGTCCTCCGGCTTGCCCCGCTGTTGCAGCGCCTGTCTGCTCGGATGTTTGCTGAACTTGCGCGGTACTCTCACACCCGCTTGCCATTTGCAGCAGCAAGGCGAGAACGATTAGTCGCGGAATATGTCTTTTCATGGTTCCCTCCATTATCGAATGACTACATACATCGTATTACGATGTTTATGGCCGCAGGAAGCGTGGAGAAAAAGAACGACCTTTCCTCCTGCTATTTCCTGCGCTGACGCACCTGCTTTTTCATCAGGAAAATGTGGAAAACGGCTTGTCCGTCCCAGCTTTGCCCCGTTGTTTGTACACAAAAGCCGCGCCTGCGCGAAACAATCCGTAGCCGCACAGCCCGCCAAGCACATTCAGCAGCAGATCGTCCACATCAAAGCTGCCCAAAGCAAGCAAAAACTGCAAAAACTCGACGCCCAAGCTGGCAAACAAAGCGGTAAAAAACACGCGATGAATGCTTTGGAACGATAAAAACAACAGCGGCAACAGCAATCCGAGCGGCACAAACAGCGCGATGTTCCCCAGCAGATTGTAAGCGATCGTATACACGCTGTAATGTTCAAAGTGGAGCACATAATCAAAAAGCGTCCGCATTGGCAGCGTGTTCTGAAAAATATGCGTATATTCAGCCGCACCGTATTGCAGCATCCGCGCTTTCCAGTCCAGTGTAAACGCCCTGCGGTGCCATCTGTCCGGGGAGAGCAGCAGCAAATAGCAGCTCACCGCCACATACAGTCCAAACAAGCCAAGAACCCACTTCCTCACGTACTTGTCGATGAGCGGCATAGACATCGCAAGCTGCCTTTTCAGGATGTCCACAGGCCCGAAGCGCTGGATCGTCAAGGAAGCAGCGTCCCGCTCCGTATGTCCCGCCTCTTCGATCAGCTCCTGCTGCATGCTCGTCAGATGGTCCAACAGCTCGTCTTTCATATCTTGCTTTTCTTTGCGCGAGCACGGCAAATCCCGAACGACCTGGTCGACGTATTCTCCCAGTTTCACGTTTTTACTCACTTCCCTCGTTGCAGAGTGCAACCAGTCTCGTCAGACTCTGCCAATCTTTCATTTTGGCAGCAAGCAGCTTCTGCCCTTCCCGGGTGATCCGGTAATACTTGCGGCGCCCGCCTTCCTTGGATTCTCCCCAGTACGACTCCACCGCTTTTTGCGTCTCCAGCCGCTTCAAGGCCGGATAAAGCGTCCCTTCGCCAATCTCGTACATCTCGTCACTTTTCTCCCGGATTTTTTTGGCCAACTCGTAGCCATACTGATCCTTCTGGGCAATCAGCGAGAGCAGCAACAGATCGATGCTCCCTTTTAACAACTCCTTGTTCACAGTAACAACTCCTTCGCGAGCATGAATAGAGAGTAGCATAATATACATCGCAATACAAGATACTTAAAAAAGGAAAATCCAAACAAAATATTTTTGATTCTATGTAATTATTGACAAAAATAAAATAGGTAATATAGACTATTTTCGACAACACTTTTCATAGGTCGACAGATTTATTCAGAAAATTCCTCCTTGCTCTACAACCAGATGATAGGTCCAAAGAACAGGGCGGAGGGAAGATGTCCTGAGCACTGCTTGCAGATCAACGTTCATTTTGTGACTTCATTCTCTCAAACTGGAGGAATTAACATGCTTGCTACCCTTCCAAACATCGCTCTTAACACGGTTCTCTTGGCTCATTTTATTATCGGTGTGCTATTTCTATATGCCGAATACAAGTTTTTGAGTAAAATAAAAGCCTCTAAGGAATAGAAGCCATAGATCCAACATGAGAAGCATGTGAAGCAAGAGAAGCAAAAGCAAAAGGAGTTTGCACCGCAGTGAAATCATTTTTTCGCCAAATGTTTTCCCGACAAACAAAGACCGAAGAAGAGCCCAAGTACAAGCAACTGGATTCTGACTTGATCAAAGCAGCCCGCTACGATCTGGAAGCCAATCACCTCTACATCCAGTTTCACGATGGCCGCGAATTTGTCTACTGCAAGGTCTCCCCGTATGCCTATAATGCCTTCCTGAATGCTGATTCGTTCACTGATCATTTTCATGCCTTCATCAGTCATCGTTATTTGCACTACCAGGTTATGTAGAAGCGCGATAACTGGACTGTAAAAAGCCCTCCGGATACATGATATTATCCCCTTTAAGTAGACAGTAAAAAGAAAGACCATTACTGTTTATTTGGAGGGGATATTCTTTATGGGGAAAATGACATACTCGCTTGAATTTAAGACACAAGTAGTGGAATGGTTTGAACAAGGAGCTACGTATAAACAAATTCAAGAAACCTACGGTTTGGATTTACGGATGTTCCGTAGATGGGTTAGAAAATACAGAGATCACGGTGTACAAGGATTGGTAGACCAAAGAGGCAAAGCCGGAGGGATGAGCATGGGAAGGCCTCGTAAAAACCCCATGGCTTCAGATGAAAGAATTAGGCGTCTTGAAGCGGAGGTAGAATTCTTAAAAAAGCTCTTAGAAGCCAGAAAGGGGGAAAGAAGAAGGATCAGGGAAAAACAGTAATTTTTCGGATTATTGCTGAGATGGCGGATCGTTATCCAGTTCTGTTACTATGCAAAATTGCTCAAGTATCAAAAAGTGGTTATTATAAGTGGCTGCACTTACAGAAGAACCCGACGAGAAAATACGCGGAAGACCAAGAGTTAAAAAAGCTGATTTTGCATTGTCATCAAGGGGTCAATGGAATATACGGATATCCTCGAATTAAGATGTGGCTATACCGGGTCCATGGCATTCGAATTAATCATAAGCGTGTGTACCGACTGATGAAAGAGTTGGGGATCCAATCACGTATTCGCAGGAAACGAAAGTATTATGGACGCAAAGAGCCAATCGTGATAACAGAAAACAAGTTGAACCGTGAGTTTGCTGCGTCACGACCTACTGAAAAATGGGCTACAGATATTACCTATATCATTTTTAACGGGAGACGGCTGTATCTGTCTGTCATTTACGACCTTTTCAATAATGAGGTAATTGCCTATAAAGTCAGCAAACAGAATGATTTATCCCTCGTCTTAGATACTGTGAAGGCAGCGACACAAAAAAGAGACGTGAATGGCGTCCTGCTACATAGCGATCAGGGAAGCCAGTACACGTCCAGAGCATATCAGAATCTATTACAAGCGTATAACATAACTCCAAGTATGTCGAGAAAAGGAAACTGCCTGGACAACGCTTGTATCGAAAGCTTTTTCAGCCACCTCAAAACAGAATGTATATATTTGGATTCCTTCGGAACCGAAGAAGAGGTGAATAAAGCAATCGAACGTTACATTCATTTTTACAATCACGAACGGATTCAAGCTCGTTTACGCAGTCTCAGCCCAGTTCAATACCGAGCTGAGGCTGCGTAAAGCAAGGGCTTGTTTTGAACTGTCCACTTGACGGGGATAAGACCAACATTCCAGAGGGCTTTATGCGTCATCATCTTCATAGGCTATTATTTTAGCGCACGCTGCAAAAAGGCGCGTGTGCGCTCGTATTGCGCATTCGTGAACAGCTCTTCCGGCGTTCCCGACTCTACGACTTCCCCGTTGTCCATAAACATGATCCGATTCGCCACTTCTCTGGCAAACCCCATCTCGTGCGTGACGACCATCATCGTCATATGCTCGGAAGCGAGCTGCTTGATGACTTGAAGTACCTCGCCAGTCAGCTCGGGATCGAGCGCTGACGTCGGTTCGTCGAACAGCAAAATATCCGGATTCATCATCAGCGCCCTGGCGATGGCGACACGCTGCTTTTGTCCGCCTGACAGCTTGGCGGGGTACACCTTCGCCTTGTCCGCCAGTCCAACCTTCTCCAGCAGCTCCGCGCTGCGTGCGCGAATGGCGCTGTCTGCCTCTCGCTTGACCACCTTCGGGGCGATCTCCAAGTTTTCTTGCACAGTCAGATGCGGAAACAGATTGAAATGCTGGAAGACCATCCCCATTTTCGCCGTGATGCGCTTGATTTGCTGCTGGGGGCTATAGACGCCGTCCTGCACCAAAAAGTCGTCCGTCACACGGATGCTCCCGCCGTTCACTTGCTCCAGATAGACCAGACTGCGCAGCATCGTGCTTTTTCCAGAACCGGACGGGCCGATCACGGCGACAACATCATTCTTGTTGATCTCAAACGAGACATCCTTCAAGACGGCCAGCTCGCCAAACGATTTTTTCAGATTGGTTACTTGAATGATTGCCATTTCACGCCAGTCCTTTATTCGAATTTGAATCTTCTCTCCAGCCATTTAAAAAACAGCGTCAACAGGAGCGTCATCAACAAATAGATGATGCCTGCGATGAAAAAGGGAACGATCGTAAAATCCCTGTTTACGGCGGTTTGGGCAAAATGCAGCAGCTCAGGTACAGCGACAGCGTAGAGCAGAGCCGTATCTTTTACCAGCGTAATCGACTCGTTGGAGACAGCCGGAAGCGCCACGCGAAACATTTGCGGCAAAATGATCTTGACTGTCGTCTGCCATTTGCTGAAGCCGAGAACTTGCGCCGCTTCATACTGTCCGCGATCGATGGACAACAGCCCACCGCGGAAAATTTCCGCAAAGTAAGCCGCGTAATTCAGGACAAAACCCAAGCAGGCAGCGACAAAGCGATCCATTACCAAATATTCGCCAATCCCGGGCAAAAGCGGCAGCCCAAAGCAGATGAACAACAACTGCAACAGCAAAGGCGTCCCGCGCATGACGTAAATGTACGTGTGTGCCAGCCAAGCCAGCGGTCTGACGTTGCTTTTGGCCAACAACGTCAGGAGAAAACCGAGCGGAATAGACAGCACAATCGCGATCAAAAACAGCAGGATCGTCATTTGCGCCCCTTCCAGCATCGGCTTTGTAATCGAAACGATATATTCTAGACTCATAGTGCATGCTCCTATTTTGAAAAAGGTAGGCGTTTGCTCTTGTTCATCGCGACAAAAGCGTGGCTTCGCCCATCTGCCTGGCGAAGCCACGTTTCTTTCCTATTTCAAGACGCGATTCTCACCAAACCATTTTTCCGAGATTTTCGCGGCAGATCCATCCTGATTCATGGCGTCAAGCGCCTTTTGCAGCTCGTTCAGCAGTGCTTCGTTGCCTTTTTTGACTCCGACGCCGTACTCTTCGGGAGACAGCGATTCCTCCAGGAACTTGAAGGTTCCTTGATCCTTGGTCATGTAATAGTCCGCTACCACCTGGTCAATCACGACGGCATCGATGCGGCCGATTTTCAAGTCACTGAGAGCCAGCACGTTGTCAGGAAACTCGGTGATCGTTTTGATTTGATCTTTCCATTCGCTTGCATTCAGCGCGTCAGCTGCCGACGACATCTTTTGCAGCCCTACCACTTTGCCGTTCAGATCCGCCAGCTTTTTCATGTCCGAGTTCGCCAGCGTTACGACGACTTGTGCGTTCTGCAAATACGGCTTGGTGAACAGCACTTTTTCTTTTCGCTCATCCGTAATGGTATATCCGTTCCAGATCAAATCGATGCGGCCGCTGTTCAATTCGGATTCTTTGGAACCCCAGTCGATTGGCTGAAACTCCACCTGCTTGCCCATTTTTTCGCCAGCAGCCCGGGCGTAATCGATATCGAAACCGACCAGCTCATTTTTTTCATCGCGAAAACCCATTGGCGCGAACTTGTCGTCAATCCCGATGATCAGCTTGTTCGCGTCAGCGCCTGTTTTTTGACTGCCGCAGCCGACTACCAATGAAAATACGGCTCCTACCAGCAAGGATAGCAAAGCAAATTTTTTCATGATGATTCCCCCTAGTCCGACTATCTCTATATTTTACTCTGATAAAGTGGTAATACGTTAACAAGGTATCATGATAGCACATCATCAGAAAAGAGTCGATACTTTAGCAAAGAAAAGCGAATATGAAAAAGATTCCAAATAAATAACGCCGGGATTTCTCCCAGCGTGCGCTTGTTTGTATGCGGATTCTCCCGCTCAATCACGGGATGCGAATTAGCAGATGCACGTCTTGCGCTTCTTGCCGATGGCTCCGCGCGCTACGATTTTTTCGATATACGCAGTCGCAAGCGGCACCTTGCACGCCGTATTGCCGACGTCGACGTGTACTTTCCCGATAGCCTCGGCAACTTCCACCGCTTCGGCATGCAGAGCAGGAACATAGGCGCCTGCCGCGATGACAAAATGATTCATCGTGTACCGCACCCGGTTTCGCTCCTCGTGCACGGTCTGTTGGACTCGCGCAAGCAATGCCCTGATCTCCGGCAAGTCCAACTGCTCGTCAGGAGCGATTGACAAGTAGTTCGCGTACGTGCTCCAGCCGCATGCGGCGATCATTTCTTCTTCCGCTTCTATCCACTCGCGGGCCAATTCCAGTGCGAAAGGGCTTTCTGCCGCCACTCCCGCTACCGTATACTCCGCGAGCATATACCAGTACGCCTGTCTGACCCAGCCTTGCAGTTGCTCCTTCGTCACCGTTTTTGGATTGATGGCCAGCCCTGCCAAATACATCGCATCATGATTGCCCGTCTCGTACAGAGCCTGCACCAGCTTTTGATCGCGCTTGACCTCTTTCACCAGCTTTTTCATATCGCCAATGCGTACGCCGAAGAACGGCTCTCTGGCGCCATGGCGCAAAAAAGTCTTTTTTGTCTGCTCGCTCCCCAGCGCTTCAAGCTTTTGCAAGACTTCTTCCACAGTCATGTCTTTCGCCCTCCCTTTTTCTCTAGCATAACCACTTCTGCATTGCTTTTGCCCTTATAGAATAGAAAAAAGGTAGCGCAGGACCATGATCGAAGCCATCCCCACGACCACCGTTCCCAGCAAGCTGCGCGTCCAGATCGCCACGAGAAAAGTCGGGATTGCTGCCATCAGCTCGACATTGGTCAACAGCGGAGCCAGCTTGCCTTCGTGCAAAAACAGCTCCTGTCCGACCAGCGCGGCCATGACGGAAATCGGCACATAATGCAGCCAGCGGACACCCCATTCGGGAAGCTGCATGCGAGACAGCACCATCAACGGCAGTACCCGCGGCAAAAACGTGACCAAAGCACAGCCAGCAATAATGAGAAAGACGTCCCATCTCACTTCCATCGTTCGATCACCATCCCGATTGTCGATGCGCAAAGCGTGGCAACGATGACGCCAAGGTTGCCCGGATACACGACTGATACCCCGACTGCGATCACGACGGCGCACACAGCCACGAGAACGTCCCGCCTGATCTGCAAGCGGCTCATCATCGCCAGAACCAAAAGCCCGATGAACATGGCTGGCAAGGCGAAATCAAGCCCCAGCCCTTCCGGATTGGCAATCCATTGCCCAAAATAGGCGCCTGCCAGGTTGGCGACGATCCAGTTCAAATAAGCCGTCACATTCAAACCGTGCATCCATTTTTCGTCGATCTGTTTTTTCTTCGCCGCTTCGTTAATGGCAACCCCGAAAGTTTCGTCCGTCAACAGCGAGCCTACCAGCATGTTCTTGAACGCTGACAGATGGCGAAAATAAGGAGAGAGAGCCGCACTCAGCAAAATATGGCGCAAATTCACAAACAAAATCGTAATGATAATTCCTGTAGCCGAGCTGCCCGCCGCGATCATGCCTGCCGCGATGAACTGTGCAGAGCCTGCGTACAGCAAAATGCTCATCAAAGCAATTTCCATGATGCTCAGCCCAGCCGTCTTTTCCAGGACACCTGCCGCAAATCCGATGCTCAAATAACCGAGCAAGGTCGGAATGCAATCTTTGACCCCCTGCATGAAGCTTCCCTGATCTCTTGCGTTCGACAACGTTTCTACGTGCAGTTGCTCTCGCCCCACTGTTCTCCCTCTCTCTCTTTTTCACTGCTGGTTAAGAAAGCTTTTTCCCGTAACCACCTGGTAAAGATCCGGTTTGTTTCGCCAAAGCGTCTCGACTTTTTCCGGTCCCAGCACCTTTGTCACTTCTGCAAACATAATGTCGTGGCGAATGTACTCGACAGCCACCAAAACGAGAGCCGGGTCCTTCGTTTTGACGGCCCAGGCAGCCGTATTTGGCGCAAAATTGGCGATCAGGACTTCCTCCAAATCTCGCGCCACGATCGTGAGATGCCCGCCCATGCGCTCTTCTGCGACATCTGGCGCCATGTAGTCATGGTGATACGTCGTTCCCACCCGCGTCTGTGCTTGCCCAAACAGCACGGTAAAAACAGAAATGCCTGCCTCTGTGCACGCATCTACACTTTCCTGGATAGCCGGCACCTGCGGCTCCCAGATCGACAGCCATACTTCTCCTGTCGCCTGCTTGATCATTTGCCGCATCTCCGTCAGCACCAGTTCGTCGCCGCTGATCCGGCGAATCACATCGACTTCTTGCTCAGACTCCAAAGCGGACAAGCTTTTTTCCAAATAGTCGAAGGACTGCTCGAACTGTCCACGCAATCTGCGAATCAACTCTCTGGCCGCAAGCGGCGCGTAAGTCACAGGCTCTGAAGGCACCGTATAGACCGCCCCTTTTTCCAGCAGCTTGCCTATGACCTCGTAAATCATCGAGCGCGGTACGCCGGAGCGCTTGCTGATTTCGTATCCGGTAATCGGAGAATGCTTCAACAAGCCAATGTAAGCCTTGCACTCGTATTGGGAAAAACCGAGCTTTTGCAACTCTTTGTAAATGTCGTCCATATCGTCCTCTTTAGTCGTTAGTCTTATACTCACTATAATGCCTCTCCCGCCAAACATGCAACAAAAAAAGCCCTCGGCATTCGAGAGCTTTTTTCACACATGCTGTTAAGCGATTTCTTTCACTTTAATATAAGAAACGTTTCGCACATTGATGACGATGTCGTCGTACTGGAGCCATCCATCTTTCTGGTTGGCGACCATCTGGATGATCTCTTCCGGTTCTGTCGTCTCAATGCGGATCACTTCTCCCCCTGAAAAGTGAAATTCGATTGTTTTCGTCTCTGCCATCCTCTCATCCCTCCTCTTCTCTCTATCTTTATCGGATGGATGGTAAAATTTTGTTACGCTACTCTTACCGTTACCTTAATTCTGACTATTTTTATAAAGAATTGGTTATTTTTACCCTACCAAAACTTGACAAGACTGTTTCTTTTGGATTATATTTTGCATGATTCGACATGACTATACATTTTTCGCAAACTGAATGACAAAGGCAAAGTCATCGAAAGGTGGCGACGCAAAACCACGGGTCTAAAGTCTTCGACCATGACAGCCGGGTTGCCATACATCATGTGCGTAATTGTGCGATGATGGTGACTGAAGGCTGTTCCCGTGTGTGGAATGGCCTTTTTTGTGTGAAAAACGTCTCGACGTTTTTCAGGAAATTGGATGTGGCCGCTTGCGGTCAACAAAACGGTCATGGCCGTTTTGTGTGCAATCTCATAGAAAGGAGGCGCCAGTCCATCTATCAACAGTAAACTTGTACATGAAAAAACAAAAGAGAGATAAAAATGGAGTGGAGTATTATGTACAAACTGGTTGATTCAGTAGAGTCTTTGGCGAGTTTTCACCAAATCAAGGAGAGCGTTTGGACCTCCATGGGCTTTGAAATGGAATACGTCAAAAATGGTTCCGATGCTTATTTGCTATTGTCAGAAGATGACGAAGCAGGCGGTACTTTTGAATTTACGCCACATGAAAAATCTTCTGCTTTTCTCCGCGATTTGTTTCAGGACGTGTTGAGCGCCGATATGAAAGTGGTGGAAGTAGACAGTTTCGCTGTCTTGCCGAAATACCGTGGAAAACTGGGACGTTGGGGCGTTGCCCTCATGATCGATTATGCTGAAAAACACGGTTATACGCATGCAGTCGGTTTAGCAGACCCGGCTTTTTTTCAGTTGATTAATACAAAATACAACGTCAAAGCGACACAAGTGAAGGATATGGTCTATTACAAAGGGGCGAACGCCATCCCGACCATTTTTCACCTGCAGGAAGCCTATACGAGCAAGGACCATCCCGCGTTTTCCTGGTATCAAACGCTTTGCAAACAAATAAAAGTTGAGGTTAGCTGACATGGAACTTTTACAAAGAAGAAATAATTGGGTCGTCATTGTTTTTGCAAGCATCATTACCGTGGTGCAAATCGTGAATCTCATCATGGGAGTGCCGATTTCCTTCGTCTTGACTGTGCTCGGTATTTTGTACGGAGTGCTGGCGCCGTTCGCGTATTTGTCCAATCGTCCGGCGTGGCGCGACAAAATGGCTCCATTCATGAAGTTTTTCAACTTCGCGGTAATCGGCATCTTCATGTTCATAATTACCGGGCTTGATCCTTGGCTGGTCAATATTATGACCATCATGTTCTTCGTAGCCGTCATGGGGATTTATCAGGACAGGCTGATCAACATTTTGACGATCGTGGCAGCGCTCGGGATCGTCACGTACTACTTCCTGACAAATGGCGAAGCGATTTTTTATACCTCCAATCCGGTTCATTTGATGTACTACCTGCTTACCTTCTGCTTCGTATCGGCAACAAGCATGATGCACGCGATATTCAACAACAGACTGCAACAGGAAAGCGAAGAACAGAAGCAGCAGGCGATCGCTTCCAAAGAATCGCTGCAACGCATTTTGGATCAGATCAACGAATCGCTCAGCTCTGTGCAGGAATACCAGGAGAATCTGAACAAGGTGACGGATGGCGTGAATGTCCGGGCAGTTGAAACCGTCGCTTCCCTTCAGGAAATCATGCGCTCCTTCTCTGTGCAAACCGACAACACAAACGAGCTGCGCCGCGAGATGGGCACGACCAATCTCCAGGTAGAAGACATGACTCGTTCTGTCACAGAGATGCACGATTACGTAGAATCGACGAAAGAAGCGACCAATGAAAGCGGCAAGCGCATCAATAACATCGGCAGCGACTTTGAACGCTTCATCAAGGACATCCAGGATACGAACCGACTGATTCAAGAGCTGAACAAAGAAACGGAATCGATTGAAAAAATCATCCAAACGATCTCCGATATTTCGGCACAGACCAACCTGCTCGCACTCAATGCCACCATCGAGGCGTCCAGAGCCGGTGAGCATGGCCGTGGCTTTGCCGTCGTAGCGGATGAAGTGCGCAAGCTGGCCGAGTCTTCCAAAGTATCCTCCGAATCGATCTCGACCTTATTGATGACGATTCGCGAAAAAATGAAGCTCGTTTCCGACATGATCTCCGAGTCCCAGGTGTCTTTTGAAAAGAACAGCGAAGGCATTATGGAGGTCCAAGAAATGTTTACAAACGTGGACAACTACATGCACAACTTCGCGGAAAAAACCAAAAATCTGCAAGAGTTCATCGTCCACGTGCACAGCATGATCCAGGAAGTCAATGCAAAAGTCGAAGTCAACGCAGACATTACCGACAAGAACAAGGAAAGCCTCGAAGAAGTTCTCGTGCTCGTCTCTGACCAAAAAGAAGAGATCGTCAAAGTATCTGGCGGCTTCGAAAAGATCGAGCAACAAATTCGCGGCTTGAACACGTAAAAACCATTGGCAAAAATTCCACTGAAACTGTCCTCTTTTGAGGGCAGTTTTTTGCATTTATGGCAATAATGTTACCTAATTGTTACAACTGTGAACGAACCTCAACTTTTTTCCATCAAATTATTTTTTCTGCATAGCATGTCCTCCTGGTATCGCTTATAATACACATGAATTTTTTCCGTTTGCTTTCCTTCCATCATGGATCGATCCAACGCAAAGAGAGGCCATAGCCATATGCCTGTTATACATCGTTTCAAGCTGAGCCCGGGGAAAAAGATTGGTCTGACTGCCCTTCTGACGGGTCTGGTTTCCTTGTCCATCGTGTTGACGGTGACAATTTTGCTCGTCGCATCTTATCAGTCCAAGAAGAAGTCACTGATTGATACCACGCTTACTTTGAACTATTCAAGCGCAAGCAAAATGAGTCAAATGATCAATTCCTTGTTCATCTCCATGCGAAGCAGCTTGCGTTATTCCGCCTCAGTCGTAATCGACCACCCCTCGCAGACGCAAAAAGAAGCCGACGAACATCTGGATATCCTTCGCAAAAGCAGCAACTATTTCAATTCGCTAACTGTCGTGGATGAAAACGGGATTATCCGCACCGTTTCTCCGGCGTCCATCGGCACAGTCGGCCAACACATTATCACCAAGGAAGGCAACTATGCCTTGGAACTGAAAAAGCCCTACATTTCCTTGCCCTACATATCTGCGAGAAGCAACCGCCATATTTTGTTCATGAGCGAGCCGATCTACGACAAAGAGGGCAAATATCGCGGCTTCATCGGCGGAACCATCTACCTCCAGGAGCACAACATCATGAACATGATTTTCGGCAGCGCGGCAACGGATACGACCGGATCTTCTTTTTCCATCGTCGGCTCCAACGGGCAGTTGCTGTTCCATCCGGATGAACAGTTGATCGGAAAAGATCTCAAATCCAACCCCGTCGTAAGGAAGCTGATGGCTGGGCTAAGCGGTCATGAACAAATGGCGAGCATACAGGGTGGGCAGTTGCTGGCCGGGTATGCACCTGTTGCCGAAAACAGCTGGGGCGTCATAGTCACCTCCCCCATCGAATTTGTCTACAACGAGTTGCATAGTCAGGTGAGACTGATGCTGGCATATTTGCTGCCCCCCTCCCTGCTTTTGCTCCTGATCGTCATCAAGCTGGCCCACACGCTTGCCAGACCTTTTGTCCAGCTTGCCGACCTGATGAGCAAGATGGGCTCGGAAAAAGTAGAGCTTCCCCAAAACCGGCATCACTGGAACCGGGAAGCTGATTTGTTGACCAAAGCTTTTCGCAATGCCGCCAAAAAAATCAAGCGGAAAACAGACCGTCTCACGCACGAAGCAACGACCGACGCGCTTACGGGACTTGCCAACCGCCGTTCCGTCGAAAATTTGCTGCAACAATGGTTGCGAGAAAACAAAAGCTTTTCCATTCTGCTGTTGGATATTGACCGCTTCAAACATGTAAACGACACCTTCGGCCATCCTGTGGGAGACGAAGTGTTGAAGCTGTTTGCCCAGATCATGACAACCTCCGTCCGCAACAGCGATGTTTGCGGGCGGTTTGGCGGAGAAGAATTTATTGTCTTGCTAGGCGGTGCCTCCAGCGAAGAAGCCTTTTCCATCGCCGAGAAAATCAGATGCAGCATGGAAAACAGTGTCACACCAACTGGTCAGACGATCACTGTCTCCATCGGAATCGTCAGCCGCACACGTCAACTTCGCTCCGTTCCCGCTTTGATTGAGCTTGCTGACCAAGCGTTGTATCAGGCCAAGCAGTCCGGCAGAAATCGGGTGGTAGTAGCCCAAACCGCGCAACCAAAAAACAGGCTTGATTCGTAAAAACTTGCGCGAGTGAACCCCTGTCTGTCACTCGCGAATAGCAGAGATCGCCTTGGACGCCTCGACGTTCAGGCGATTTTTTTATGCGCCCGTTGACAATATAAGCATCGGGATATATAGTTACTATAGTTAAGTTAACTAAACTAAATTACTTTGCAAGGGCTTTCTGATCTTGTCTTCTGCCTTTTCCCGGCTCATTTTGTTCAGACTTCGCGCAAATACTATTGTTCACGAGGAGGAAATCCATGCTTGCCGAATATCGAAAAATCGTCCATGAGTTGAACGATGCCTTTTACGAATATTACATGTACTACAATAAAGTCGCAAAAAAGCTGGATGAGTTTCAGTTGACGCTTCAGCAGGAAAACTTGTTGCAGTACATCATTCGCAATGAACGGGTGACCGTCAACGAGATCGCCGCCTTTTTCTCCATTACGAAAAGCGCAGTCAGCCAAGTGTTGTCTCATCTGGAATCCAGGACGTTTATCAGGCGGGAAAGCAATCCGGAAGATCGCCGGGAGTCGTTTATCCTGCTGGGAGAAGCGGGGCAAACATACGCGGAGTTGATGGATGAAGCAGACGAAGCGTTTGTGAAACAATACTTTTCCCAAATCGACATGAGCGTGCTCGAACAAATGCTGGAAACGATCAAAAAGGTCAACCGGGCCATAAAAGAATCAGCAGATACAGAAAGCCGGTAAAAGCAAGCAGCCGCGGCTGTGAGCGGATTGTAAATTCATTGGAGAGTTAGTGGGGAAAACCATGAAAAGGAACAACAACCAAAACTGGTCTTTAGGTTTAGTCTTGTTTAATTTATTTATTGCGTACGTCGGAATTGGCCTGGTCGTTCCGGTCATGCCGTCCTTTGCCCATGAGTTGAACCTGAGCGGAGAAGTCGTGGGCTACTTGATTTCCGCCTTTGCCTTCGCCCAGCTTCTCGCCTCGCCGATTACGGGCGTCTGGGTCGATACGTTTGGCAGAAAGAAAATGATTGTCTTCGGCCTGTTCTTGTTCGCATTCTCGGAGCTTATGTTCGGATTGGGCAACCAGGTCTGGATTTTGTTTTTGTCGCGAGTTTTAGGCGGAATCAGCGACGCTTTCATTATGCCAGCTGTCATCTCTTACATTGCCGATCGCACTTCGCTGGAAGACCGCGCTCGCGTGCTGGGCTATCAGGCTGCCGCCATCAGCGGCGGTTTCATCATCGGTCCCGGACTGGGCGGATTCATCGCAGAGCTGGGGATACGCGCTCCATTCTTTTTCGCAGCCGGATTTGCCGGCATCGCCGCCGTTATCTCGCTGTTTGTCCTGGAAGAGTCGCTGACGAAAGAACAAATGGCAAAAAATAAAGCGCAAAAAGTGAGCGTCAGCTTCATCGGTGAGATCAAAAAATCGTTCCGCTCGATCTATTTTGTGCCCCTGTTGATTGTGTTTGTGCTCTCTTTCGGCCTTGCCGCATACGAGATGATGTTCAGCCTGTTTGTTGATGCCAAATTCGGCTTCACTGCCAAAGATATCGCCGTCATCATTACCGTCGGCTCCGTTTTCGGCGTAGTTGCCCAGATCGCTTTCTTTGAGAAGCTGGTGGACAAGTTTGGCGAGAAAAACATGATTCAAACGACGCTCGTGACAGCCGCGCTGTTTATTTTTGCGACGGTCTTCATCAACAGCTATTGGGGAATCATGGTCGTCAGCAGCATCGTGTTTTTTGCCTGCGACTTGCTGCGCCCTGCTGTAACCACGCTGCTTTCGAAGATGGCCGACGAGGACCAGGGCTTTGTCGCCGGGATGAACTCCACCTATACAAGCCTCGGAATTATTGTTGGTCCCGCAGTCGGTGGCATTTTGTTCGACTGGAACATCAACTTCCCGTACATGTTCGCCGCTGTCGTGCTCTGCGCTGCCTTTGCGCTGTTTGTTTATTGGAAAAACAAGCTGCGAGCGCCAGCGCACGGGTAAAAACACTTGCGCAGCTGCGGAAGCGAGCGGATGTCGGGCTATCTCGGTTATTGCACGGCTTGGTTTTAACATGCTGTCGCTTTGTTACTACTGGACATGGAACTGCTTGTTTCTAGACACGGCACCGCTCGTTTCCAGCGGTGTTTTTTCTTTTCGCTGAGAACTGATCTCCCACTCGCTGCTACAGGCGCTACTCCTTCGCCCCCTGCTTTTTTCGTCTCCCCGGTCGGAGGCTTGGCGTAAAGAGTCCTCTTTCGTAAGCATACCGAACAAGCTGCGTCCGATTTTTCAACCGCAGCTTGAACAAAAGCTCCTTGAACTGCTTCCTGACCTCGTTCTCGGAAAGCAGCAACTCTTCCGCAATCTCACTGTTTTTATACCCTTTGCACAGGCAGCCGAGCAGCGCCATCTCCGTCGGATTCAAGCCAGGGCGGTTGAAGTGGCACGGCTTGTCTGCCATAAATTCCTGCAAAATATGATAACCCAGCTCACGCGGCATCGGCGCATCATCTATCAGCACAGAGCGCAAATATTCGTGCCGCGATGCGGGATGCAACGTCTTCAGCAAGTACCCTTGGGCACCGTATTTCAACGCTTCAAAAAAGCATTGCACATCCGTCGAATCGGACTGGACGATAACTTTGCTGCCAGGATTTTGTTCCTTGATTCGCGCAATCGCCTGCCATTCATCCTGATCCTGCAAATTCAAATCAATCAGCACTGCTTTTGGCGCAAACTTGTTGGCCAGCACTGCCGCTTCCGCAGCCGTATCGGTTTCAGCCACGACCTGAAACCCGCTATCCAACTGAAGCAGTCGCCGCAACTGCTCTCTTGCCTCCCGGTTGTGGTCTGCAATCAATACCGTAATCATCTCTGTCATGTTAGTTTCACCACACTCCGCTTTTTCTTAATCCTACTCCTGTCGGAACTGCTCCGAAATGCCCCAATCGGGTCATATTTCGTTAAGAAGCGATGACAATTCCATGGCAAAAAGTTCACAAAGAGCGAACAGCAGCTTCACATAAAAGCCAACAACAGCTTCATGCCTCTCGCGAATTTGCCTGAATGTGCCCTTGCTGATGCACCTGTCCCGGTTGATGCCGCTACGTGCAGGGCCAAACCGAAAAAGGGGGATTGCGTGTGCTCCGCTGTTTTTTGTCGCCCTCGCTCCTGCTCTGATCCGATGTGCCGACCTCTACTAGCTTTCCTCACCCTTTTCAAAGGACGCGTCCCAATTTCTCTTTGCGCCGCGAAACCAACTAATTGTATAATGGGCACGCAATAAATCCGTTTATAAATGAGGTGACAACCCTTGCCTCTTGATTTGCACCAGGATGAACATATTCAACTATGGCAACATGCCGATATTCAAATGGTTTCGATCCAAAGGCATACACTGGCGGCAGGCGCCAAAGCCTTTTCATTCTCTTTTCCCTCAAACGGCTTTCTCTGCACAAGCATAGGAAGCGCCCTGATGCTTTTCGACAACCAGATTTACTCCGCACATGGCATGCAGGTGTTTCATGCAGCCGCCAAAAGCTGGGTTGAACTGAACGCTGGCAAAGATGGCCTGGACTTCAGCCTGGTGCTGTACGAAGCTAGTGTTAGCCGTGCTGCTCCTGCCAAATTCGAAGCGCCTGTACATTCTCGTAAGCATTCATTCCACATGCCCTATTCCTTCACTCCTGCCCAGCCGACTCTGTTGTATGACATCTTGGAACAGATGCATGACTTGTCGCGCCAACAGCATGCGATGGCACAGTTTCAACTAAAAGCGCAATTTTATCAATGGATTTATCAGGTCGTGAAGCAATACCACTCACAATCGCCTGCGCCCCGGACGACGAGCCCGGTCGAACTGGTGACAGAAGCTCTCGAATACATGCTGGACCATTACGCCGAGCCATTGACGCTCGAATCGTTGGCTTCCGCGTTGAATTGCAGCCAGGGGCATTTGTCCAATCGCTTCAAGCAAGTATTGAACCGCGGCCAGATTGATTGCCTGATCCGCTTGCGGATGGAAAAAGCTCGCAAACTGCTGGCAGAAACCGCTATATCGCTAAAGACGGTTGCTACGGCAGTCGGTTATCAGGATGTGTACTATTTCAGCCATGCTTTCAAAAAACATTTCGGTTTGCCTCCCAGCCTGCTGCGAAAACAGCTTGCTGCAAATGAAAATCTTACATCCGCAGCAGGAAGAAATCACATTGTTGCTCCAGATGGGACATGTTATTTTGATAATGATAATTATTATCAAAATAACGACGGAGGGTCAAGTCACATGTTTATAAACAAAATGATGGTGCCCGCCAGCTTATTGTTAGCATTTGGTCTGCTGCTCGGCGCATGCGGCAGCAATCCGACCGAGTCGGCAACTGGCAACAAAGGCGGCAGCGCAACGGCAGCTTCACAACCCGCTGCAACAGCAGAGAACAATACCAAGCCTGCAACCCGCATCGTCTCCACATCGATGGGCGATGTGGAAATCCCAGCCCATCCGGAGCGGGTCGTAACGGATTTCTACCTGGGGTATTTGCTCGCGCTAGATATTAAGCCTGTCGGGTCAAACGGTATCTTTATGAAAAACCCATATCTGGAGGATCAAATTGCAGACATAGTAGATGTCGGCGACAGTCTGGAGGCAATCCTGGAGCTGAAACCGGATCTCATCATAACGGGGGATGCCAAGAAGTATGAAGCTTATTCCAAAATTGCGCCGACGATCATGTTCCCCAAAGCCTCCGATCTCCGTGACGAGCTGAAGCAGTTGGGCATTATGCTGAACAAAGAAGCCAAAGCGGACTCATTGGTGCAAGACTTGGACAAACAAGTCGAATCAACCAAGAAGCGTATTGACCACATTGTAGGAAAAGACAAGACCGTTACTGTTTTTGACGGCGGCGCTGTTAAAACGCTTATCCTTTACGGCAACGCCTTTACCGGACGAACAATCCATGGCGAGCTGGGTCTGCCAATGAACGAAAATGTAAAACGCGACATCGACCCGAAAGTCGGCTGGCTGCAAATTTCCAGCGAAGTCATTGGAAAATACGCCAGCGATTATATTTTCATGGCTGTCGATGCCAAAGCCGAGTCATTTGATTACGCGAATGATCCAATCTGGAACACCTTGGATGCCGTCAAACAAAACCATCTGTACGAAATTGACGGTTACCGCTTCTATTTCTCTGATCCGATTTCTGTGATGGGGCAACTAGAGGATATTGCCGATATGATGGAGGAGAGGGAAAGGGCTAGTGTTAAGCGGGGATAGTGGTGGTGTTGGAGACTTCGGAGTTTTGCCGTAGGCTTGAAGAACAGAAAGATGCCCCTAACGTTGAGTAGGGGCATTGTTTGTTATGCGGGGATTGAATTTTTTACTGAGTTTTCGACTGGCAAAAACGAGTATAACGTCAATGGAACGGTGATATTGTGCTGATTTTGAGGGAATGTAAATTTTTTTGTGTAAATGGGTTTTTAACGGGTGGACAGTTACGTCAACGGCTTTACATGGAGTGGCGGGCATGATAGGCTCGCTTGCCATGCGATGCATATTTTACTGGCATCGCCCAATCGCAAGAAATCATGCCCGCAGAGGCTCCATGTCAAGCCGACTCAACAGTTGATTATGCGGACAGTTCCCCTTGCAATCGATCTCCAAAATGGATGGCAAGTTGCGATATACATTCTTTCCAACTCCGAAGCGGCATAGTCCATTTCTTCGATGCCTCAACGGTAGCCAGATAGATGATTTTCCGTAGAGCATCGTCGGATGGATAAGCCGTTTTTGTCTTTGTGACCTTACGGAGTTGCCGATGATAGCCCTCGATGATATTCGTCGTATAAATCATCTTGCGTATCTCTGGGGGATAGCTGAAATAGGCGGTCAGTTCGAGCCAGTTGTTTTCCCAGGAGCGAATAATGATGGGGTACTTCTTTCCCCACTTGTCTTTGAACGTAGAAAAAGCAGTCTCAGCTTCTTCTAACGTAAGGGCTTGATAGACTTTCTTTAAATCTGCCAAGACTAACTTTTCTTCTTTGAACGGAACATATTTCATAGAGTTACGAATCTGGTGGATGACGCACAGTTGAATTTGGGTTTTCGGAAAAGCAGCATGGATCGCCTCAGAAAACCCTGAAAGACCGTCCTTGCAGGCGATGAGAATGTCTTCTACACCACGGCTTTTCAGCTCTGTACACACATTGAGCCAGAAGCTTGCACTTTCGTGCTCGCCGATCCAAATGCCCAAAATGTCCTTATGACCAGACATAGTAATGCCAAGAACGCTGTATGCTGCTTTGTTAACGATACGATTCTCTTGCCGAACTTTGAAGTGAATGGCATCAAGAAACACGATCGGATAGACTCGATCAAGTGGTCTACATTGCCATTCTGCCACCATCGGCATAATCTTGTCGGTTACTTTACTGACCATCGTAGGAGACACGTCGATCCCATACAGATCCTTCATGTGTTCTTCAATATCGCGAGTAGACATACCTTTGGCGTAGAGTGCGATGATTTGCTCCTCCAAGCCATTTGTGGTTGTTTCATGCTTCTTCACAATGTGAGGTTCAAATTCGCCGTTGCGATCACGGGGGACACGAATTTCTGTATTGCCGAACTTTGTTTTCAGCGTCTTTTTGCTATACCCATTCCGACTATTTCCTGAATGATCACCATCGGCACTATGTTTGGCATAGCCCAAATGGTCATCCATTTCTGCTTCAAACAACTGCTGGATGGTGTCACGGAACAAATCTTTTAGCATGATGTGCACGTCCTCGATGGTTCGGCAATCCTTCGCTAACTCCTTGATGGTCATGTCTCTCTTGTCTTGCATAAATGATCATCTCCTTAATGGGAAGTTTAACCATTTACACAAAACTTTTTACGCTCTCGATTTTGAAGCTTTCCACTAGGCTTTCGAACTTCATAGTCATTGCTATGCCATATACCAGGACATCCGTGCTAATCCCGAAGCCTTCCACTAAGCTTTCGAACCAATGCAACTACGAGCAGCAACACAGGCTCAAATCCCGTGCTAATCCCGAAGCTTTCCACTAAGCTTTCGAACCTAAGCCAGCAATAGCCTTTTTGGGCAAGGTTCCGATCGTGCTAATCCCGAAGCTTTCCACTAAGCTTTCGAACTGTAGCTTGGTAGGTCATGGTTACCGGCTGTCGTGTGTGCTAATCCCGAAGCTTTCCACTAAGCTTTCGAACAAGGTGCCGAAAAACGTTCCGGGTGCAGATGAAATGTGCTAATCCCGAAGCTTTCCACTAAGCTTTCGAACTTCGTTGTTCGGATCAATGTTTTGTAATAACGTCGAGTGCTAATCCCGAAGCTTTCCACTAAGCTTTCGAACTATCCACACCCAGACTTCGTATTTTTTATTTTGGTATTGGTGCTAATCCCGAAGCTTTCCACTAAGCTTTCGAACGGAGAGGTTGAGAAAACAACATCATGGCGACCGAGTTGTGCTAATCCCGAAGCTTTCCACTAAGCTTTCGAACGGGTTATTCTCCTTTCGGGAGGGGGTTACCCTCCCTGGTGCTAATCCCGAAGCTTTCCACTAAGCTTTCGAACAAAATAGAAGTTTTGGCTTGCTGCTTTTTCATTCCCGTGCTAATCCCGAAGCTTTCCACTAAGCTTTCGAACTTGTCTACTTGGCCATCTACTTCGCGAATAGCCTAATGTGCTAATCCCGAAGCTTTCCACTAAGCTTTCGAACCACTCCATTACCGGAAGATCTAAAAGGCGACCTTGAACGTGCTAATCCCGAAGCTTTCCACTAAGCTTTCGAACATGAGCAAGTCGTAGAGATAGTGGGCGGGCCAGGAGGTGCTAATCCCGAAGCTTTCCACTAAGCTTTCGAACTCTTCCTTCTTCTCCTCGCTCCAGGCATAATAAAGAGTGCTAATCCCGAAGCTTTCCACTAAGCTTTCGAACTCGAACATGAGCATATTCAAACAAAAAAACTTCACTTCCGTGCTAATCCCGAAGCTTTCCACTAAGCTTTCGAACGGTGAGCGCGTTGATGAGATCAGCTAGGGGATTGATTGTGCTAATCCCGAAGCTTTCCACTAAGCTTTCGAACGTTGGCATCAATTCCACAGTTACCCCCATAATGGACTGTGCTAATCCCGAAGCTTTCCACTAAGCTTTCGAACTCCTTCCTTGCCGAAACCTACAACACCAAGGCTTGAGCAGGGCTTTTTCGAGCGCCAGGAATTTCAGTATCCCTTTCCCCGTCTATGCACTCATTTCCAATGCACAATCGTTCAAAAAAGCCTACTCTCACAAGGATTTCGAGCATCTCCAGTGATTTTTGAGCTGCGGGGATGCTCGAAAATCAAGCGCACATACTCAGTGGAACTTCGTGACTATTCGTGGTAGCCGCCCTGTAATGGAGGACGACAATGCACACGCACGAAATTAAAGCAAATCGACATACGGCCTCTAACCGTCGACTATCATCATTGTACTGTTTTCGCCTTGCCTCAACAACACACATCCACTTTCCTAGTAGATAAATTTAGTTAAGTCTCGCGGGAGGAACTCTCTTCCGACCGTGGCAATTCGCTTATCCAATTGGTCCTTGGTCACCGGGCCGATTTTTACAAACATGACCTGATCTTCTGCATGATGAATCAGCTCAGCCAGACTGACCTTCAATTTGACTTGCTGAATCTCTGTCAACTGACATAAGAACACGGAATATTGCACATGTTCCCCCTGTCCTTTCATCAACTTGAAAACCTTTCGCCATCGCTTCTGATCCGAAATATCGTAGCTCACCAGTACAAAATGTCTCATTTTTACCTCGTCATGAGCGGCGTATATTCAGCCAACTCGCCATCAAGGTATCTGGCCAAAAATCTTGCTTCCAGCTCAAGCATCCTCCGATAGCTTAACTTGTAACCGAACTGTGGATGTGTCATTGCTTCATTTAGCCGTCTTTCGTAAGCGGAAAAATATTTCTGGCGACCGCCCTTTTTCAAGTAACAGCTATCTTTTCCCCAGTAAAAATCATCCGGAGTGAGTTCTTTTGTAT
The DNA here is from genome assembly GCF_013284375.2 of Brevibacillus sp. HD3.3A. NCBI lineage: Bacteria > Bacillati > Bacillota > Bacilli > Caryophanales > Paenibacillaceae > Brevibacillus > Brevibacillus sp. HD3.3A. The sequence goes on along the minus strand of NZ_CP085874.1, from coordinate 1,082,656 downwards.
TCAAGGCGCGAATCGCTACGCTATCAGCGATCAATGCCCGATACGGTTCCATCAGATCAAGCGCCAAAGCTGGCCTCCCCGCTTCCATTGCATGGAAAAAACCAAACAGCGGATCGAGTCCTACATTGACACAAGCCGTATAGACATCTCTTGAGAGCAATGTATAGCCTAGCGACAAAAGAGCGTTAACCGGGTCTTTCGGCGGACGCCGATTGCGTCCATTCATCATGGCGATGCCATCAACCATTGGCTCCGCAAGCATCGTGGGAAAAGACTGCATATACAACTGCGCCGCTCGTCCTTCAATTCCTCTCGCCATGTCAAGCGATTCGGCGCCAAGCACCCGCTCCCGCAGCTCTTTCAATTCTTTTAAAACTGATTTTTCCGGACTGCCGTTTCGCCTTAACATGGTTCGTTGATTGGAAATCTTGGCGTAGATCACTCGCCTGGTAAGTGCAAGTGCAACTGGCGGCTCTTGAAAAGCACCGAACTGTTTGACCCTCGTCCGAATATTTTTGGTGAGCGGCGGAGAAGTAATTCCAGCTAATGTACCATGTGTCGTCAAATAACTGACATGGATGCCACAATTCATTAAGGTGTGTAGAAGTTGCGTGGAACACTGGACGTTTCCCATCAAGCTCACGTGTACCAAATCCTTGATCGGGATTTCGTCAAGCTTTTCCCCTTTTAACGTAATCGTCAGACACTCGCCGGACCTTCCCAACGTAGCCCCTGGCTCTGCAACATACAACATTCCACCGTCTGGACGACTGGGAACAATTTTTCTGATATTTGCACTGACCCCTGTCAAGTAATTCGTCTCATCAGGCATGCAAACGTAGTTTAGCGAGCAGCGGAAGCATTTTTTCGAATCTTGCAAGGGCGGCGGCATGTCTGCATCTTTAAGTGCTTGCGCCTTTTCAATAAAACGTCGGGTAACGCTGATCAAGTCCTGGGAAAATTCAATCTGCACTTTCTTTTTGTTCCCACGATAGTACAAATAGCCATAGTCCGATTCATAGCCATTTGAGCGCAGCAACAAGCCTTGGGCACATAATTGAATCTGGTCATTGGGCCAGGCAGAGCCATCCAATTCATATTCACCTACAGAGAACGTATGCCCGCCATCTGGTGCCGACGAGTGCTTGCCTTCAACAGGAATCCACTGGTTGCCTTGTTCGACGCATACTGCATCCAGCTTTCCGGTAATGCCGAGCACCGGATCGCCTAGATTCAGACTGGATGGTGCCTCTCCCCACAACTCTTCGGGAGCCATTTTGTTTTTGCGCAAATTTGTCTCCGCACGCCTGTGCTGTGCAGCTCCTTCGATCGTGTCTGCACTTTCTTCAAACAGTCCTTGCACATGCATGATATGGTAAAGTCGCTCACAATACTGAATTTCATTTAACATGCGTACAGGTATCCAGGACAAGCCACACACTCTCCTTGAACACCTTTACCGAGTCTTCATCAAAAACCTCTCCCGCAATTTTCCGTACAGACGTCTTTTTACCTCACTCCAAAAATCTTTTTGGGTATTCCATACAAATTCAGGAAAAAAGACTCCGCTAGGATCGCGGAACAATGTACGGTATGTGCCTTTCGCCTCTTCCGCTTCCTCGATGATTTCCTGGAAGTCTTCCAGTTGTTCGGGCGACTCAGACTCTTCTGTAAAGGTTGTTTTACCTTTCAGCTTGGCCTGGCTATCCCAAACGTATACGTCTTTCATGACTGTATCCGTTTTTTTCACAAAAAGACCTTTTCCCAGCTTCGCTTGCACCGATTTGGCCTTGGGAATGAGATACTCTTCCTCGCCTCGGATGAGAACACGGCAGCTTACCTTGAACAGCTCATTGTATCGCTGCCAAAAACGCTTTTGCAGATTCTGCGCCGCATTGATATCTGCCTGGAGTAATACTACCTCTTTGTCTCCGCTTCCGTTTGTCAAGGTCACGAACCATTCTCCACTGTCATCCGGAACAATGTCGCCAGGTCTTAACTGTTTCACTTGCTCTTCCGTCAAAAACTGCTCGCTGATTAATCTTTTCTGTAAGTTCTCAAAGCGTCTGCCCTGTAAATCATGGCCACTCACCATTTTGCACCGAATGCCCGGCGTTCCTGTCTTGGCGTGAAAACGAGAGGAATATTCCGCCCGGACATCGCCAATCTGAATCCCGTATGGCTCCGCCTGCATATGAACGTATTTGGGAATGCTGCGATGTGCCCATTTCATCAAGGTGGAATTTTCTTTTGTCGAACGATCCATGTGAGAACGGTACTGACTCAGGTTTTCAAACAGGATGACCTGACAAGCCGGATACTTGGCGAACCACTCCAATTTCTTTTCGTCGTATACATATCCCAAAGCAGTCATGACGATGGCGTGACTTAACTGCTTCAACCGATCCTCTTTTACATTTTGGATATGCGTCAACAGGCGCTGGTGGCTGGTATGTCCTTGTTCAAAGCGGTTGATTTCCTGCGGATTTCTCGTCCTGCGGCTCCAAGAAATCAACAGCTTGCGCAGACTGTCCAATTCTTCTATGCTCCACATGCTCAGACCTGCGATGCCTTTTCGCTCGTCAGCATCAAAGCGTTTGCGCCATGCCTGAACGACTTTTCCTACATGCTCCTCTGCTTTGCGGTGTATTTGTACCACCGCTTGCTCCCAGCCGCCTTCCTTCTCACGTAAAGCATCTGTCAGGTCGCAGACGATTCCGTTCCAAAAAGTCCGGTCTGTTTGATCGAGCAGCGACTTTTGCTTCTCAAGCGCTTGACTCAAATGATCAAGCTCATCCGCTCGTTCTCTGTTCTGTTTCTTCGCCATGCGTATGACTTGGGACAATATTCTGATCTGAAACCTCACTCGTCTCTGCTGATCCTGCCTCTCGTCCCGTTTTTCCCTCACCTGTTTTTCTACCTGCTCACCAGGCAGTTTCAACATATAGCTCCGCTTATGGACAGCAACGAGCGGGGTTCCTTCAATCCAATAGGAAAAACCAGCCGCATTTGCATCGTTGCTCTCTTCTACAGAAAAAATGGAAGTTGCCGCAGCAGTTCGCAGCCCAAGGTCTATACTCATCACACGGAACCCGGATTCCAGCGATTCCACCCCGGACGAGTGGTTCTGCGAAGCCTTCATCCATTCAACAAGCTCCTCTGACTTGTAAGTAGTGACCTTTGGAAACTCATTGGGACGGCGAACGAGTTGCAACACTTGTCCATATGGCGACTGCAAACGGCCATTTTTCACTTCTTGCAAAGGTTCGAAATCGATGACAATGTTGAGATAGACACTGCCAATCTCCCCACCCTCGAAGTCTTTTTCTTCCTTTTCTAAATCGCCTCTTTCCAGCTGTAGCTTTGCTCCCCCCAAATGTCCGCTAAACGTCGATCCTGAACCCTTATCCTTAAACTCGATTTCTTGCTTGCCTTTGTCGTTTTTCTGCAACGTCACCTGTTGGTAAAACTGCCTGGACAAAGCCAGCTCGACCTCGACGTCCTGCTTTTCCATCCATCCGGATTCGTTTGGCCAGATCAGTTGACTAAACGTCACAAAACGCCTGCTTCTGGGGTTGTCTGCTTCCGCCGTCAAATAATAATCTTGCAAATTTCCTCCGCGAGCGTCGAATCGCACCCACAGTGGATGCTTCCTGGCATCGGGCAGTGTCATAGTAGCGTTTTGCTTGGCTTCTTCCAAACGCTTCTTCAGCTCATTGCGTGCAACAAAATAATGGATGCGCTGCGGATTCCCTTTCCAGATCAGGTGGTGCTCCTCTTTCATCAGGTACTGAAAGAAATGGGCATCGCCAAATCGCCCCCTCAGCCGCTGCTGCACACGTTTGAGCGCCTCTCTGTATTGCTCGTGACTGGCATTGGGGAGAACTGTCGACCATTGCTCGTACAGTTCGTTCCAACCTTTCATTTGCCGTTTGGTAATCCGATACTTGTCATTGGCAGCGGTCATGTTTTCTATTAGCTCTTGCTCCCGTTGTTCTTCGTATTGCTCCAGCAAGCTGATCCATTCCTGGCCACCTTCCAACTGCTCGTTCAATTGGGTCATTTTTTCTTGCAGCTTGGAATATTCCTCCTGAACGCGCTTGTTCCAGCTCTCCCAACTGAGCAGTCTTTCAATCGCCTGTTGCAGCATGTCCCTGTCCCAAGTGCGCACAAACTGATTGGACTGAAGCGGTAGCCATGCGATGTCTGCTACGGTGTTTGTGTACAGTGGAAAAATCGGCCTGATTCCGTATTCTTCCAAGGTGGTAATCACGGAAGCGGTCGGATCTTCTTCGCGTCTTTTTTTCCACTTTTCATAATCCTGCTCCCAGGTCGGGTCGTTGGCTTCTTTTTTCTTCTGCCAGGTCGGCTTTGCGCCTGCCTTTGAGGTACCTTTGCCGCCTTCGCTGTTCGGATCGACTAGCGGGCTGAGGAATTTTCGGCTAATGATCTGGGCGTCGCCACTTTGCCCAATCGAGGAGGGAACAAGCAGTTCATATAGTTGCCGCAGAGCTTCGAGCGCCTTGTCCAATGGGAGCGCTTGTGTATTTTTATCTGCACGATTTTTTTGTTGCTGTTCGCGAATATGACGAACCAGCTCTTCTTGCAGTTCTTTTTTTGTCTGTCCGCCAGTGCTCTCCTGACGAAAGAGCAAGAGCATTTTCATATAATAAGCGACGCCTTCGTTTAACAGCCGATGCGTTCGCCATATTCCTTTTCGGAGGTTTTGGGCTTCCGGGCCTGTGCGGGTTTTGAGCTTTAGTTTTATACTGCGGATTGCCATGGCTGGTGCCTCCCGGTTTGATTTTGAAAAGAGTTGGGCATGATTTTTATTTATTGTAAATCATTTTCATATTTTGGGGTAATAGGAAAAAGCCAATTCCACTGTTTCTAGATGAATTGGCTTGTGTTCTGATGAACCGTGAAGTTTTCTACTGGGGATTCGAAGAGCCGCAAGATGTATTTAGATATGCACGTGCTTGTTTCAAAATTTTCGAATGGACTGGCCGTTTGGTGCTGGCTTCATCCATCCCCGTGGTGCTAATCTTGAAGCTTTCTACTGAGCTTTCGAACGTCGTTTGTTAGCCGGATCGTCGACCTTCGACCAGTGCTAACCTCGAAGCTTTCCACTAAGCTTTCGAACACACACCAGATCGAGGTGAGTGTTTATTCTACAAGTGCTAACCTCGAAGCTTTCCACTAAGCTTTCGAACATGAATGATATTTTGTGCAACGAAGGGGATGCCCAGTGTGCTAACCTCGAAGCTTTCCACTAAGCTTTCGAACCGACGTTGTTTACCGACCTTCTTTTGTATTTGCGGAGTGCTAACCTCGAAGCTTTCCACTAAGCTTTCGAACAATGAAAAACACGTTTCAAACGAGAGAGGATGAACGAGTGCTAACCTCGAAGCTTTCCACTAAGCTTTCGAACGAAAAAGGCAGAGGAAGCAGTACACGAAAGTTTGAGGGTTGTGCTAACCTCGAAGCTTTCCACTAAGCTTTCGAACCGCGAGCAAGAGTGTCACCGAAACGCCCGGTATCCTGTGCTAACCTCGAAGCTTTCCACTAAGCTTTCGAACCGGGCTACTTCTGTGTAGTGTGCTGAATGATGTTTTGTGCTAACCTCGAAGCTTTCCACTAAGCTTTCGAACCTTGAAACACGCAATCACCCTATTTCGTTTTTCCATAGTGCTAACCTCGAAGCTTTCCACTAAGCTTTCGAACCAAGATCGAGCACAGAATAGAATTAACAAATGCAGAGTGCTAACCTCGAAGCTTTCCACTAAGCTTTCGAACGGGAAAGAAATGGGCAAACGGAAGTGCTACGTCCGACGCGTGCTAACCTCGAAGCTTTCCACTAAGCTTTCGAACCAAGCTGGTGTGGAATTGTATCGCCATTATCGTTATGGTGCTAACCTCGAAGCTTTCCACTAAGCTTTCGAACCAAAAGTTTCATCCTCATCAGCAACAATGTTTTCTATGGTGCTAACCTCGAAGCTTTCCACTAAGCTTTCGAACCACCATCATCGTTCCGGGCGAGTCTGCAAAGATCTGTACGGGTGCTAACCTCGAAGCTTTCCACTAAGCTTTCGAACTCTTCACATACCCTTGGTCGCGTTATCGCTTATTTGGTGCTAACCTCGAAGCTTTCCACTAAGCTTTCGAACGGCAAACGAACATGGCGAACCAAAAGGCGACCCCCGCGTGCTAACCTCGAAGCTTTCCACTAAGCTTTCGAACCACGTCGATTGAGTTGATAATAGATTTTCCAAAGCGTGCTAACCTCGAAGCTTTCCACTAAGCTTTCGAACCTCCTGTCTTACCAATCCCTACAACCGCAAGCGTTCCCGCACTCTCTTTCGAGCAGCCCATTTTCTCGGTTGTATTCTGCCTGATTTCACGGAGACTCCGGTCGTCCAAACTGGCTTTGCGCTTACTCTCCCAACGTATGCGAGCATCCCCGGAGCTTTTTGGGCTGAGAGGATGCTCGCATCGTTGTTTTCGAAAGCTTAGTGGAAAGTCGAGATTATCCGTGGGAGTAGACTTGTGGAGGGTCTACATTTGCACACGCACGGAAATCGGTCTGTTGCCTTTAGCATGCGACCGATACATTCATTTTACATATTTTCCAAATACAGTTCAACTATGATGATGTCACGCCCCCCATATGAACCCCTGGAGTTTGTTAGAAAAATAATCGTCTGAAACAGATTGGATCGTGATTTTACAAGATCATGGAAGATCGTAGAAGATCCTGCAAGATAAAAATGGCTTTACCCGAAATCTCATAGTAAAATATGGGCAAGTACATTAGACACGGCTCTCAAGGGTGGTCGGCTCATCTCCCATGTCGGAAGCGAGGGGAGGTGGGAACGTGGCAATTACTCACGAAATGCTTACACTTATGCTCCAGTTCGGCGGCTTTATCGTTGGGCTGTTGAGTCTCGTTGTAACAATCGTTGTTGCCCTGACCAAAAGAAATGACCGCCCTTGAGATTGGCGTCCAAGGCGGTCATTCTGATCGACTATTAAGCTGAGCCGTCCCCTTGAGGGAACGTCTATTGTACTACCGGCAGAGTGCGGGAACACCCTGTCGGTTTTTATTTTGTCCACTTTTGGTTAAACATTAAACACTTCATGTTGAAAGTGTAACCTATCTTGCTTCCATCATAACACGTTTGACATGTCGGCGTAAATAAATAAGCGACCCCACATGTCTTTATAATCTCCTGGTTCACGTGCTATCCCAAAAGCTCTCCACTAAGCTTTCGAACTGCTCAACTGCTGTACATCCACTCACACGGCATTCGGCAGCAGGGTGCTAATCCCAAAGCTTTCCACTAAGCTTTCGAACGATTCGAACTCATTTACCTCATCTTCTATTCCGCTAAGTGCTAATCTCGAAGCTTTCCACTAAGCTTTCGAACGGAACTCGTTCAGTTTGTTCTTTGTACCTTTCTCGGTGCTAACCCCGAAGCTTTCCACTAAGCTTTCGAACCGAACCATCCGGTAAGTATCAAACAGTTGTAAGCTATGTGCTAACCCCGAAGCTCTCCACTAAGCTTTCGAACGATGATTAAGCGGCGATGGAACAACTATTATGCCAGTGCTAACCTCGAAGCTTTCCACTAAGCTTTCGAACTTGGCTTGAAATATGGTAAGTCATCGACACACCTTTGTGCTAACCTCGAAGCTTTCCACTAAGCTTTCGAACAATTGATAAGCAAATTGAAAGCTCTTAATCCTAGGAGGTAGTGCTAACCTCGAAGCTTTCCACTAAGCTTTCGAACTCGAAGAAGAAGAAAAGAAAGGAGCCCGCCACCATGCGTGCTAACCTCGAAGCTTTCCACTAAGCTTTCGAACTGATTTTCGGAACAAATAAATGATCCAGGGAGCCAGTGCTAACCTCGAAGCTTTCCACTAAGCTTTCGAACTTTTTAACGGTTTGCCATACGCTCTGCGTGCCATCTTTCGTGCTAACCTCGAAGCTTTCCACTAAGCTTTCGAACAGCAGCAACGCCAGGAGAAATTCCAAGACGTTATCCAGGTGCTAACCTCGAAGCTTTCCACTAAGCTTTCGAACTGCGGCCTAACAATATAGGCAAATGGGGATACATGTGCTAACCTCGAAGCTTTCCACTAAGCTTTCGAACAGCATTCCTCCAGATATTTAACAAATCGTGTGCTTTGTTGTGCTAACCTCGAAGCTTTCCACTAAGCTTTCGAACTCCTGTCTTACCAATCCCTACAACCGCAAGCGTTCCCACACTCTCTTTCGAGCAGCCCATTTTCTCGGTTGTATTCTGCCTGATTTCACGGAGACTCCAGTCGTTCAAACTGACTTGGCGCTTACTCTCCCAACGTATGCGAGCATCCCCGGAGCTTTTTGGGCTGAGAGGATGCTCGCATCGTTGTTTTCGAAAGCTTAGTGGAAAGTCGAGATTATCCGTGGGAGTAGACTTGTGGAGGGTCTACATTTGCACACGCACGGAAATCGGCCTGTCGCCTTTAGCATGCGACCGATACATTCATTTTACATATTTTCCAAATACAGTTCAACTACTACCGCACTGGTAAACTCCTAGCATCAGCCATTTTCTCGCATCGGGGAAAAGCGCGGTCAAAATTTTGATCCCATCTTCCCTGCATCCTTCCGCCAAACCGCCGCATCCCCTTTTCCACTAAGAGGTATTGTACACCATTAGCGTGTCCTTACTTCGCCAAAGCAGGATTCAAAATATGCTTTACATACTCCCCCGCGCTATGCTTGATCTGTTCCTCCGATGCTTGACCCGCGCCATGGAAGCGGAACGGAGCCAAATACTTCATTCCCGTCAAGTTTGCCATCGCATGCAGTGGTGTCGTCAGCTCTTCGATTGTGAAAAAGTTATAGCCATCACGTGCGTAGGCTTGCTCCGGCCCGCCCGCAGAAATTGCCAGCAAGAACTCTTTGTTGTGCAGCTTGTTTCCTTCTGCGCCATAAGCCCAGCCATAAGTCAAAACAGCATCCTGCCATTGCTTCAAAATGGCTGGCGTGCTGTACCAGTAGAACGGGAACTGAAAGACAACCCGGTCATGCTCCATCATGAGCTGTTGTTCTTTTTGCACATCGATCTCGAAAGTAGGGTAAGCCGCATACAAATCGTGAACCGTGATGCTCGCTTCCTGCTTCAGTCTTTCCACCCAGGCTTTGTTCACTTTCGATTGATCCAGATGAGGATGGGCTACAATGACTAATGTTTTCACAGAGCATGCTCCTTTTTATTATACTTTTGATAGATATATAAAATAACAAACTTCACTTTAGTTGTAAACTAACAAACCGTAAGCACCCAATATAATAAGCCATTTCACGCAAAAAGCCGACCGCATCCCCTCACAGGATACTGTCGGCTTTCCATCATCTCTTCTAGCCTACTCTCAAGTCATCGCTTCCTTCTTCCCAAAAAACGTCCTGAGCGCCTTGTAAACCTCACCCTTTTCCCGAATTACACAATGCAAGAACTTCGGCTCCTTGATGTGGCGATACGCTGACATGAGTGTGGAATGCCTATTATACTGATTAACCTCGCCATATCCGAACATGTTGCATCTGTCCATAAGCTCTTTCACCAGCTTTACGCAACGCTCGTTGTCGGACGTCAGGTTGTCGCCATCGGAAAAGTGGAACGGGTAAATGTTGTACTGCGAAGACGGATAGCGGCTGTCGATGATCTCCAGCGCTTTTTTGTAGGCGGAGGAACAAATCGTTCCCCCGCTCTCTCCTTTTGAGAAAAAAGTATCCTCAGTCACTTCTTTTGCATCGGTATGGTGCGCGATGAAGACGATCTCCACTTTTTCGTACTTCGTGCGCAAAAACCGTACCATCCAGAAGAAGAAGCTGCGCGCAATGTACTTTTCGAAGACGCCCATACTGCCCGAAGTATCCATCATGGCAATGATGACGGCGTTCGAGTGCGGCTTGATGATCTCTTCCCACGTTTTGAAGCGCAGGTCGTCCTCGTTGATGCCCAGCTCCAGATCGCTGTAGCCGGCGAGGGCGTTGCGGCGGATCGCTGCGATCAGGGTCCGCTTTTTGTCGATGTTGCCCATCAACCCTTTTTTCCGGACATCGTTGAAACGCGTCTCCTCAATGACAATCTGGTCCTCGTCTTTGCGCTGCAAATTCGGCAGCTCAAGCTCGGCGAAAAGCATTTCCTGCAATTCCTCGACGCTGATTTCAGCTTCGTAGTAATCCACTCCCGGCTGATCCCCAGCCCCTTGGCCTTTTCCCGGACCTTGCGCCTGATCGCCGTCTTTGGCAACGACATCTCCAACCTTGCTGTTTCCTTTGCCTTGACCGCCATGCTTTCCCTTTTGGAAGTTGAATCGCAATCGGTATTCATCCAGGGAGCGAATAGGGATCTTGATAACTTCCCGACCGTTTGACATGATGATGTTTTCTTCGCTTACGAGATCGGGCAGGTTTTTTTTGATCGCTTCTTTCACTTTTTCCTGGTGTCGATTTTGGTCCTGGTACCCTTTGCGGTGCAGCGACCAGTCTTCCCGGGAGACAATGAACGATGGTGCATCTTCCATGCCGTCTCCTCCTAGCAACTGGCGCAGTCTGCGCCGAATATGACGTGCTGGATAAAAAGCGTGAGTGTGCTTTGGCAGGCTGTTCGGGCTTCAAGCAATTACCTGTTCAGCAAGCTTCCCACGTAACGGAGCAGCTCGTTGGCGCAAACCGGGCAATAGCTGTGCTCTTCGATGAGGCGCTTTGTCACCTCGTTGATCTTTTTCAATTGATGCTCATCCGGCGTTTTGTTCGACGTCGTGATCTTGACGACGTCTTTGAGATCAGCGAACAGCTTCTTCTCGATCGCTTCGCGCAGACGGTCGTGCGTGCTGTAGTCAAAACGCTTCCCTTTGCGCGCGTAGGCCGAGATGCGAATGAGGATTTCTTCACGGAATGCCCGCTTGGCATTTTCCGAGATGCCGATCTGCTCCTCGATCGAACGCATCAGGCGCTCATCTGGGTCCATCTCCTCGCCAGTGACGGGGTCACGAATTTTGTTCATATTGCAATACGCTTCGACGTTGTCGAGGTAATTGTCCATGAGCGTTTTCGCAGACTCCTCGTAGCTGTAGACAAACGCTTTTTGCACTTCTTTTTTCGCCAGCTCGTCGTATTCCTTGCGGGCGCTGGAGATGAAGTTCATATAGCGCTCCCGCTGCTCCTTCGTAATCGACGGATGCTGGTCAAAGCCTTCCTTCAGGGCGCGGAGAATATCCAGCGCATTGATGCACTCCGTATCGCGGCGAATCAGCGCACTGGAGATGCGATTGATGACATAGCGCGGGTCGATGCCAGCCATGCCTTCGTCCGCGTGCTCGTTTCGCAGCTCCTCCAGATCGGCACCCTTGAAGCCCTCCACCGATTCGCCATCGTACAGGCGCATTTTTTTCAGCAAATCGGCTCCTTGCTTTTTCGATTCCTTCAAACGAGTAAGAATAGAGAAAATAGCAGCTGACCGCAGCGCATGCGGCGCAATATGCACATGTCCGAGATCCGATTGCTTGATTAATTTCGAATAAATTTTTTCTTCGTCGCTGACCCGCAAGTTATACGGCATCGGCATGACGATAATCCTCGATTGCAAAGCTTCGTTTTTCTTGTTGGCAATAAACGCTTTGTACTCGGATTCATTCGTGTGGGCCACGATCAGCTCATCCGCAGATATCAAGGCAAAACGCCCAGCCTTGAAGTTTCCTTCCTGCGTCAGCGACAGCAAATGCCAGAGGAATTTCTCGTCGCATTTGAGCATTTCCTGAAACTCCATCAGACCGCGGTTGGCCTTGTTCAGCTCCCCGTCAAAGCGATAGGCGCGAGGATCGGACTCGGAGCCGTATTTGGTGATCGTGGAAAAGTCGATGCTGCCTGTCAAATCGGCAATATCCTGCGATTTGGGATCGGAGGGGCTGAATGTACCAATCCCGACGCGATTCGCTTCCGAGAAAAGAATGCGGCAAACCGGGAAGTCTTCGATGCGTCCGCCGTATTCGCTTTCCAGCCTCATGCGGTTGTACGGCGTAAGCTCGCCTTCGATTTTGATGCCCAGTTCTTCCTCTACTTCCGGGCGCAGCTCATGCGGGACCAGATGCAACGGCTCTTCCTGCATCGGGCAGCCGTCAAGCGCGTAAATAGCGCCTGCCTCTGTTCGGGAATACTCCTCCAGCCCCCGCTTGAGCATCGTAACGAGTGTGGATTTACCGCCGCTGACAGGGCCCATCAAGAGCAAGATGCGCTTGCGTACATCCAGACGACGCGCCGCCGAATGGAAATATTCCTCGACCAGCCGCTCAATGGAGCGATCCAGGCCGAAAATTTCCCGGCTGAAAAATTGGTACGAACGTGTGCCATCCTCATTTTCTTCGACACCAGCACTTTTAATCATGTTGTAGACGCGTGAATGAGCCGTCTGGGCAATTTGCGGATTTTTGCGTACCAGCTGCAAATACTCGGCGAAAGTCCCTCTCCACATCAGGTTTTCTTCTCGGGCCCGGTGCTCAGCGATCCGTTTTAAAATGTCCATGTTCGACACTCCTCCCTCATAAGCCCCTCTCTCTTCCATAACGACAATGTACTCTCATGTATATGTCTGCCTGCGGTCACGCATTCGCGCGGAACCCGTTTTCTTCAGTTGCCAACAGGCTCATCAAGCCTTTTCATATGTGTATGCGAGACATGAGCACAAGTTTCGGCAATCTTGCCACAAAAATTTTGCACGAAGGCAAATTCATTTTGACCGCATGGAATATTACGGAAATGTAAGGTACGATTGATTGCTTTGTAAGCTAAATCAATAGTTTGTAAGCTAGTCTGTTTTGTACAATAAACTCATCGATCCGAAATCATACACAAAAACTTTATTGATAGAACAACCATGGAGGCCACACACATGCACACACAAAAAGATCATGCTGTTCAAATTACAAAAGGACTGTACTTGACTGGAATCGCAACATTGATCATCCTCGCTGTCGTGATGTACCAATGGGTGTACGGGATGCAACTGGACACAGGTGAAATCCTCAGCGTTCCGATTGCTTTGGGCGCTTTCCTGAAGCTTGCGAGCGAGCGCCGGAAGCTGTCTCTTACCTGATCGTTAATCCGTTTGCAAAGTGGGCAGGCTACGCTATAATGGGAGTAGTTTGTTTACGAAAGGAGCTGTCCAACATGGGTACGTTTATCGTAGCGTTGGTCTTCGCAGCTTTTCTGCTCTTCATCTTGACAGCGGGCTACAACGAGGACAAAACCTGGAATCTGTAAGGACAAGCTAACGAGCCATTTGCTGTTTTCAGCACGTTGCTCCCAGGCGAAAAAAAGCAGGCTGCCTGTAATCGGCAACCTGCTTTTTTCATTGTATTTCGCATCCTATGCCTGCGGCTTTTTGTCCGCTTTCTTTTGTGCCTTCTCCGCTGCTTTTTCTGCCTTTTTCGCAGCGATCTCTTCCTTGATTTGTTTTGCCGTCTTATCCGCAGGATCGACGCCCCACTTCGCTGCTTTTTCGGTCAGCTTGGCGAGCTGCTCCTGTTTTTTCGCTTCTTTGGCTGCTTTTTTCGCCGCTTTTTCTGCTTGCTTCGCTGCTTTTGCTTCTTGGACAGCAGCTTTTACTTCTTTGGTAGTTTTTCCTGCCGTCTCCACACTCCACTTGGCAGCCTTTTCTGCCCACTTTTCCTGATTTTCAGCTTTTTTCGCCGCTTTCGCAGCCTCGACAGCCGTTTTCAATTCTTCCACCGTTTTTCCTTCCACCGCAATGCCCAGCTTGGTCGCCAACGCTTGCCATTTTTCCAGGCGATGCTGCGCTTTTTCTTCCTTGCTGTACGTAACGGTTGTATCTGCTGGTTTATCCTGTGCACTCACGACTGAAACTCCGCTGAATAACAATGCTGCCATAGCAATCGACGAGACGAATTTTTTCACGTTTACTTCCTCCTTTTGATGGGCAAAGCATGATCGGTACATAGACTAGCCTACCGCACGTGTTTGGGAAAAGTATGTGAAAAAGCAGGCTTGTCCCGCTTTTGCGACTGACAGCCTGCTTTTCGTATCGCTGACCGTGACATCAGCGTCTTTATGCTTGGGCAAAAACTCCGGTGCGCTCGGTTAATGCCTGGTACAACTCCTCCAAAGACCCCCGCTGATCGACCGGATACTGCGGTTCGCCGCGATCTTCCATCCAGTTGGTGACCAGGTACGTCTTCATGCCCAATGTCGACGCGACCATGTCTTCTTGCATATGGTTGCCGATCATGATGCACTCGGTCGGCTGTACCCCGAGCTTTTGACAAATCTCCGCGAAGTAGCCTGGATTTGGCTTCGTAAAATGAGACTCTTCATAAACCGTCACCAGCTCGAAATCGTTTGCACTCATTCCGATCCAGGCGAGTCGATGGAAAATCGCTTCGCGTGGAAAAACCGGGTTGGTGGCGACAGCGACGCGGTAACCTTGTGCTTTGGCTGTCTCCACAATTTTTTTGGCCCACGGCGATGGATAAGTCAGATGGGACAGTGTCGGGAACACATCGCGGTAAAAGGAATCGAACAGCGGCCAAACTTCCTCGCGCTCCCACTCGCTGTTCGCCGTAAAATACTCGATAAATACTTGCTCGTTCGTCTTGTCCGCATCCTGGTTTACAATCATCGCCTTCGTCGCGTCCCAAATCAGCTTGAGCAGCTTCTCGGTATCGTACTTGTCGCCAATGTGCCTGCCCACTTCCACCAAATAGCTTTTGACAAACGGCTCGGTCTGCATTTCCAGAAGCGTACCGTCCAGATCAAACAGGATCGTATTCGTAGTCATTTGCGTTCTCTCCCTTTTTCATAGACCTGCCCTTGGCAACGAGCGAAAAGCTGCTTTGCCATGAACTGGCTCTAGCTAAGCCCCGGAAAACCGATCTGCCGCAAGCCTTCAAACAAAACAATCGCCGCACAGTTGGACAAGTTGACGGAACGCGTAGCTCCGCTCATCGGGATGCGAATCGTTTGCTCCCGGTATTTTTGTGTCAGCTCTTCCGGCAATCCGGTCGTTTCCTTGCCCAAAATAATGTAGTCGCCATCGCGAAAAGTAACGTCCGTATACAGCTTCTCGCCCCACGTCTCCACAAAGTAAAACGTACCGGCTCCCTCTCCCTGCGCGGCGGCAAAATGCTCAAAGCTTTCGTGGTGATGAATGTTCACCGCGTGCCAGTAGTCGAGGCCGGCCCGCTTCAAGTAACGGTCCTCCGTCGAAAAACCAAGCGGATGAATCAAATGCAAATGAGCGCCCGTCGCTGCACAAGAGCGGGCAATATTTCCCGTGTTGGCAGGAATGAGCGGCTCATGCAAAACAATATGTAACGGCATATCGGCAAAACTCCTTGTATATGACGAACTGGGTAATCCAAACCTCTTCTATTATACATAAAGTGTCAGCGTCATGACCACTTGGCCGACACCTGTAACGAACAGCGAGGCTCCTGCATCTAACCTGGAACCCATCCATTACATGCAAAAGGAGTGTCGCTTGAAAATGAACAAGACCAATCGTGTGCAGCTTCACCTCGCCACGCACGGAGCAGCCCTTTGCTTTGTCGGGATCGCTTCGGCTTGGATGTGGCCGAATTTCGCTGCTTTCCCCGCCATGGAGACGTGCAGCATGATCGCTGGTTATCTCTCGTTTGTGTTCATTGGTCTTAGCTTGCTGATTGGCCCGATCAAATCGTGGCTGCCTGGACGCCTGACAACGGCTTGCTTGTCCATTCGCAGAGATGTCGGCATCTGGGCTGGTCTGACCGGACTTTTGCACGTAGCCCTCGTTCTCATCTTATTTGATGGCGAGCCAAATTTGTTCATCGTCACGGGCAATCAGGCTGACAAGGCAAGCGGATGGCTTGGCTTGTTTCTGCTGACACCTCCCGATTCTGACATGTGGCCCCTGCCAAACTGGAGCTTTTCCGGTGTCGCCAACTATTTGGGGGCGATCGCTTTTGGCCTGTTGCTGGCCCTCTTGTGTACATCGTCCAATCGCGCAGAAAAATGGTTGGGCGGCTCCTCCTGGAAAAGGCTGCATCTGTCCAATCCATGGCTGTTTCTTCTCGTGTTGTTCCACAGCCTGATCTATGTGCAATCCATCAAAGGAGAGCCGCATAGCTTCTCCGACTTGCTCGTCTTCGCCGCCATCATCTGGCTCGCCCGCAGCGTTTCTTTTATGCAAACTGTGCGCAAACGCCGACGCTAAAGCTTGTTTACACGCCCCTGATGTGAAAAAAGGCATAACGCATCTGCGGCGTATAGGCGGTCGAGTCTTCATAAGCCCAGTAGCGCATTCGGCTGTCTGTCGTGTGGGCGTTGACCAGCGGCATTTGATTGGCGTCCTTGGCAACGACAATCGTATTGTGCTGAAAGCGCCCATCCCCGTTGAAATCGTAGCAAATGATATCGCCCGGCACGAGGTCGGCAGCCGATGGCTTGGCGACGGCGCGCATCGGCGGGCCTCCTGATTTCAGCAGCAAATACAAGCTGTGAGCCACCGTCCAGCTGTAGCTCCAGTCAGCGCTTTTTCCGGTGCGAATCCACCAGCCCTTGCCTTTTTCCTTGGACATTAGCATGGGAATGCCCCCGGCATACAGGCATTGCGAAATAAAATTCGTGCAGTCGTCTGTAAAGCGAGGGTATGCGGGATTCGTCGTATTCCAGTACCGCTCGGCGTACGCGACTGCCTTTTCCGGCTGGTAGCCTCCCGCCCCGTGCACGACGAGCAGCGGTTGTGCCATAGCGTCTTCGTAGGCAGATGCAGATTCGGATCGGCGCAGCATGATCTCTTCTGCCCGCTCGCTCTTTGGATCGCCTCTCCGCTCCCTCGTACCGACAATCTCCCACTGTCCTGTCGCTTTGTCCAGGCGAAGCTGAAGCAGCCGATTGCTCGCTTCTTCATGCAGGCGACCTTGGAGCAGATACCAGCGCTTTCCCGTCCAGAAAACGGTTATGTCCACAGCACCTGCCGTCTCCAGCCAACAGGTCGGGGCTACACGGCCTTTTACCTGCAACAGCTTGGCCCCCCGCTTGTGCATTTGCTCATATGCGCGGTTCACCCAGCCGCATTCTTCCGCTTGCAAATGCTCTTTTCCCATATAAAAAGGCCGCAGCCGCTCAAGCTGACCGTCCAACCAGGCATGGTGAACCGCATCGAAGTATTCCTTAACAAACGTTCGCCATTCCATCTGCCGCTCCCCCTCTTCCCGCGCTTTTGCCCTCCGCATTCTGCTTCGTCTGGCATCTCACGAACAGAATATGTCAAGGACACCGCATTCAGAAGAAAAGAAAAGCCATCCGTACTAGCGGACAGCTGGATTGGAAGTCGAATGGGCGAAAAGCGGGCCTTCTTCATGCGACAGCAAATATTCTTTGATGGATAACCCGCCTCCGTATCCGACCAGCGCGCCATTCGCCCCGACAACCCGATGGCAAGGAACAATGACAGGGATCGGGTTACGGTTGTTCGCTCCCCCGATCGCCCGCACCGCTTTGGCGGCACCGATGGCGACGGCAATATCCTTGTAGGAGCGCGTCTCCCCGTACGGGATGTTCACAAGCTCATTCCACACCGTTTTTTGAAAAGGCGTGCCGTACAGAACGATAGGAAGCTCAAATGATGTACGCTCGCCAGCAAAATACTGCTCCAGTTGCAGCCTGGCTTGCTCGTTGCTCGCTTCGTTCTTCGTCGGAGTGATTCCGATAAACGTCTTTTTGCACCAGCTGACGAGACGTGGCAATCCTTCCTCTTCATTCGCAAAGTCGATATAGCACAAGCCTTCCTCAGTCGAAGCGAGCAGTAGCGGCCCAATCGGCGATTCCATCGTGGTATAGCCCAATTCTTTTGCCATCGTACATCCTCTCCCTTTCTTTCCTGTGCCTTCCCATGCAAACAAGCATCTTTTTGGCTGCTCGGATGCAACCAGATCGGATAGAAAATCAGCGTGACAAGCAAGCTTGGCAAATTGCTTTACGGTGAAGCTCGGCAACTCGCTTTATTTCGCTTCCTGCTGCCGATCTTGCTTCTCCTGCTTTTCTTGCTTCGCCAGCAGGCTCATTCCTTTTGCAATCTCATCCTGCACCTCTGCATCTTGCTCCAGCTCCTGCGCCCGCAAGAGTGCGGCTTCCGCTTCGGCTCCCCCGATTTTCCCCAACGCCCAGGCTGCCGTACCGCGAATGACCGGACGCGGATCATTGGCCAGCAGGCGCGACAGATGAGGAACAGCCGTGCGATCCTTGAAATGCGCCAATGCCAAAATCGCATTGCGCTGGATCGGCTTTTTGCCGCGCCATGAAGATGACGACAGGCCGAATTTTTCCTTGAACTCCTTGTTGCTCATCTCCAAAAGCGGAATCAGGAGCGGCTTGGCTGTCTCGGGATCAGGCTGAAATTCCGGATGATGGTTGCTGTTGATCCGGCGATTTTTCGGGCAGACTGTCTGGCACGTATCACAGCCGTACAAGCGGTTCCCGATCTTTCCGCGAAATTCGTCTGGAATGAAGTTTTTTACCTGAGTCAAAAATGCGATGCACCGCTGCGCATTGAGCTGTCCGCCCTGCACAAGCGCTCCGGTCGGACAGGCGTCGACACATATATTGCAGTCGCCGCAGCCTTCCTCGATCGGTTGATCCGTCGGCAACGGCAAATTCGTCAACAACTCGCCCAAATAAACCCACGAGCCAAACTCGGGCGTAATCACCGCGCAGTTTTTCCCGACAAAGCCGACGCCAGCCCGTTCTGCGACCGCGCGATCAGACAGCGCGCCCGTATCCACCATCGACTCGATTTTAGCCCCCGGCTCCAGCTCCGCTATGAACTTGGCAAGCTTGTCCAGCTTGTCGCGCAGCACGTGGTGGTAATCCGTGCCCCAAGCGGCCCGGCACAGTATTCCGCGATAAGCACCTGGCTCGGACTTGGGCGGATTCTCCAGCTTGGACGGATACGCCAGCGCGATCGAAATCAAGGATCGCGCCCCATCCAGCAGCAAGTCAGGATGGGTGCGCTTTTCCAGGTCCGGCTCTTCAAAGCCGGATTCGTAGCCTTTTTCCCTATGCTCCATCAGTCGTTCCTTGAGTGTCAAAAAAGGGTCAGCGCTGGCAAAACCAATCTTGTCGATGCCGATTTCCTTGGCATAATCAATGATGGACTGCTTCGTCTGTTGCCAGTAGCGCACGTCTTGCTCGTCAATCACAGTTGTTTGATCGCTCCCGTCGCCAACTCGTCACAGCGGTTGTTCCACTTGTTGTCGGCGTGTCCTTTTACTTTCACATACTCTACTTGATGGATATCCATCAGACGAAGCAGTTCTTTCCATAAATCCTGATTTTCGACCTGCTGGCCCTTGCTGTTTTTCCAGCCGTTTTTCAGCCAGCCCTTGTACCATCCCTGCAGGAAACAATTGACCAAATAGGCGCTATCGCTGTACAAGGTCACCTTGCAAGGCTCTTTCAGCGTGCCCAACGCCTTGATCGGCGCAAGCAGCTCCATGCGGTTATTCGTTGTATGTGGTTCGGCACCTGACATCTCCTTGATATGCTGCCCGTACATCAGCACAGCTCCCCAGCCGCCAGGACCGGGATTGCCAGAGCAGGCGCCGTCTGTATAAATCTCAACTTCACGCATCGTCATCGTCTTTGGAAACCTCCTCTGTTGTTTCTATTGTATCGAAGCTTAGTCGCTTCCACAAAAATATTTTGCTATACTACTTTAGAATTGTTCTTCGTTCCAAGCATTGACAAAAAAAGCGGATCGTGTGCGAATTTTTTTATAAAAGGAGTGATTCACGATGAAAGTGCAGCTAGATGCTTCCGTGACCGAGCGCATTCCCGCCTTTTCCCTCGGCGTTTTGCAATATAGTGGCGCTTCTGTCAGCGATTCACCCAAAATGCTGCAAGGTCGTATCAACTATTTTGTAGAAAGCTTGCGGCTTGAACATGAGCTGTCCCGCCTTGCCGATATCGAAGGAGTACGAGAATGGCGCAGCGCTTTTAAAAAAGCGGGAATAGACCCGTCGCGCTATCGCCCGTCATCCGAGGCGCTGCTTCGCCGTCTGTTGCAAGGCAATCCGTTTTTCTGGATCAACAGTGCCGTAGACGTCAATAACTTCTTCTCCGTCTTGCATGCACTTCCCTTTGGCATTTATGACATCGATCATCTTACGGGCGATGTAACTTGCCGTCTGGGACAAGAAACAGATGTGTACGAAGGATTGAACGGCCGCGAAGTACATATGGAAGGCAAGCTGCTGCTTGCGGACGAACAAGGAGCCTTCGGCAGTCCGATTGTCGATTCCAAACGCACTTGCGTGACCGAGCATAGCCGGAACTTGCTGCAAGTCATCTTCTTCCACGAGCAAGTTGCTGCCGAGAAAAAAGCCGAGATACTCGGATCAGTCGGTCGCATGTTTACCGAAATCAACGGCGGCGAGCTGACTCACACCGCGATCGTCGCTTCTTAGCAAAAAGACGGCCCGTCATGCAGCGTGGCCGTCTTTTTCTGTCTGATTGCCCTTTTGCTTGCGGAACACAACGTGCTCCAGCAGCAAGCAAACGATAACACCGAGCAACAGACCGTTCCCGAACAGGAAGCTGACCAGAGCGGGCAGCTTTTGCCAGGCCGTTGCCGGAACGAACATCACGCCAATCCCGATCAAAAGCGAGCTTCCGCCGACTGTGATCGTTCGCTCATCCATTTTCACCGTTGCGTAATCTTTCAATCCGAATCCGAGAAGCTGCGTATACGAGATGAACATGGCCGCATAAGCGACCGGAGTCGGCAATGCCGCCAAAAAATGAGCGACAGCCGGGAACAAACCGATCAGCATCATCCCGATCATAGCCAGCATAAAAGGCAGGCGGGCCGCCATCTTGGTCGTTTGAATCACCGCAGCAGCAAGCGACAGAGGAATCATCCCGACGACACCGCTCACCCCGGAAAGCAGATGAGACACGCCCGTAAAAATCCCGCCGCGATTGTACTGCGAATCAGTCGGCACCGTCTCCGTCGCTTTTCCCATAACGACCATACTCGTTACCAGGTTCGTCAAAAGGACAAATCCCGTCAGCATGCTGGTCAGCACAACGCCCCAATCCCAGCGCGGCGCTCCCCAGAAGAAGAATGTCGGCCAGGAAATCAGCTGGTCAGCCGGGCGTACAGGGTCCGTCCAGCCCATTGCCGCGTAAAGCACCCAGCCTCCTACCATCCCGAACAGGACGGCAAAGCTGGAAAATCGTTTCGTCCTCATCACCCACACAACCAAAGCGACGATGCCGATAGAGACAAGCGCTACGCCAGGCTGCACTTCTTTTGAATGCTGAAAGCCGATGCCAAGCATCCCGGTTAAAATGTTGCTGCATAAAGAAATAGCAAGCAAAATCATATAAGTTCCCGATACGAGCGGAGTAAACCATCTTTGCAGTTTGCCGATCCAGCCCATCACCCCGAAGGCGACAAACAATAAACCAGCCAGACACATCCCCAGTTGAAACGACTGACCGATTTCGCGCGGCGCCAGTCCTACGCTTGTTCCCAACTGAGCCAAAATGATAAAGATTCCCCACCACAATCCTGCCGGCCCTTCCAGCATCGGATAACGGTGTCCAATCCACACTTGCAACAGCGAAGCCAAACCGACGAAAAACATCGTCTGCTGCATCAGGTTGCCAATCTCATCTGCCCTCAGGCCGTAAACGTCTCCGATCATCAATGGAACGGCAACACTGCTGGAGACAGCGACAATCATCCACTGCAACGCAGACAAAATGCTCGTGCCTGCGGGCGGCCTGTCATACAATCCGTACTTCAAAACCTTTCACCTCGTTTTCTTACCGACGCTCCTGAGCTTATGCCAAAAGCCCACTGTTAAGAATATCATCATCTGCTTTCCTGGCAAACATGCAAAGGGCAGGAAACTCTCCGAGAGAATTTCCTGCCCCTGTTTTGACACTCTATTTCATCATTTGCTTGATCAGTTCGCGATTGCGGCTCTGGAAAATTTCATTGTGAGACGAAACCATTCCGCTTTCATGTGCTTCCGGCTGAATGTATAGCTTCGCCTGGTTGACCGCATTTGCTGCGTCGTGGAAAGCTCCGGCAATCAAATGCACTTTTCCGTCGTAGGAAATCACATCTCCCGCCGCAAAAATCCCCGGCTCGGAAGTAGCGCCTGTTGTCGTTCCGGCAAGGAAGTATTCATTCGCCATTTCCAGATTCACGTGACTGTTTTGCAAAAGCGATCTGTCGCGCTCATAGCCGTGATTGATAATCACTTCGTCAATCGCCAGCTCCTCTACTTCTCCGGTCAAGTGGTTAGTCAATTCCACCCGCTCGACTTTTTCCTGGTTGGAGCACGCGATCAGCTTGGTAATCGTCGTGTTGAAAAAGCATGTTGCCGAGCTGTTCAACAACTGCGTCACTTGTGCCTCATGGCCGGACAGCGCTTCTTTGCGATAGGTCAGGTACACTTTTTTAGCGATTGGCTCCAGCTCGTTCGCCCAGTCGACTGCGGAGTTGCCGCCCCCGGAAATGATCACGGTTTTGTCCTTGAAGCGGCGCAATGATTTGACGGTATAGCTCAGGTTGGATACTTCGAATTTCTCCGCACCTTCCAAGTCGATCCGTTGCGGCTCCAAAATTCCCCCGCCGATCGCCAAAATGACGGTTTTGCTATAATGCTGCTCCCCAGCCGAAGTGTGCAGGATGAACACGCCGTTCTCATCCCGGGCAATCCGCTCCACCTTTTGCCCCAACACGACGGTTGGATCGAAAGTTAAGCCTTGCTGAATCAACTGCTCGATCAGCTTTTCGCCCAGCGTAGGCGTCAGGCCGCCGACATCCCAAATCATTTTTTCCGGATAGACGTGGACTTTTCCGCCCAGTCTTGGCTGATATTCAATGACCTTTGTTTTCATTTCCCGCAAGCCGCTGTAAAAGGAAGCGAAAAGTCCTGCTGGCCCTCCGCCGATAATCGTAACGTCAAACAATTCTGCTTGATTCATAGTTCGTTTCTCTCCTTTTTGGCACTTCTTGCGCTGCCAAAAGAGGCAGTAGCGTTTTCTATTGTGCCAGCATATTTTTCACAATGGTCTTGACTCCCAGCTCGATTCCCAGCGGCCCGCCTGCTGCGATCGAACTGTCTAACGCGTACATATGTCCGTTTTTGATTGCATTCAGCGAGTTCCATGCGGAGTCGCCTTCCAAATTTTTCAGATAGCCTTGCAATTTTTTCGAAGAGCCTCCGATATCAGACACGAACATATAGTCAGGGTTCATCGCCGCCAATCCTTCCAGGGAAATCTGCTCCCCTTTGGACGACATGTCGACGTATTTGCTTGGCGGCTGCAAGCCAAGGCCAGTTTCCTTGTTGAAAACAAATTGCGTCGTAAAGCCCCAAAATTGCTTTTCTCCCAGCATGATGACGCCAAACGTCTTGTCGCTGAATTTCTTCAATTGCTCTTTGGAATCCGCGATCAATGTCTCGATCCGGGTAATTTCTGTTTCTGCCTTTTGCTCTTTGCCGAAGATTTTGCCGTATTCCCGCAAAGCTTTCTGCCAGTTGTTTTCATTGCTGTCTACCGTAATAACCGGAGCGATCTTCTCCAATTTATCGCCATAGCTGCCATAGCGGCCCGACACCATAATAATCAGGTCTGGCCCGACTTCGAGCAGCTTTTCCAGGTTCGGACTCGTCATGGAACCTATATTTGTGATTTTGCTCAACCTGTAGGGAGCGAGCGACTCCCAATCATCCAGAACATTCAAATCTGTAGCGGCTACAGGAGTTTCCTCCAGCAAAAACATATGCTCGAAGTTACGGAAGAATAAGAGCGCGACTTTCTCTGGTTTCTTTTCCAACACGATTTCGCGGCCAAGTGCGTCTACGTATGTTCTCGGCCATTGTGCCGTTTCTTGCTTGGCTTCATCCGCCTTTGCCGGTGGTGTTCCTGCTCCTGCTTGATTATTGCCAGGCTCTGGCGTTCCAGCGCACCCCGCTAAAATACCTGCCAAAAGGACAAGCGATACGAATAATCTTGTGAGTATTTTCATTCTGTCTCCTCCGATATAACGTGAGTTTTGCTTGACCGATCAAACTACGGTCAGTGTAGCAAAACGCATTTTAGATAGGAATGGAGCCATCCTGAAATCCATATGGATTATTCCTGAACCTTCCGCGAAATTCGGCTGGCGAGAGGCCCACCTGCTTTTTGAAGATCCGGCTGAAGTACAAGGCATCGGCATAGCCCACGCTTTTCGCCACCTCGCCGATCGGTGCGTCATTCGCAAGCAGGCTCTCCTTCGCCCGATTGAGACGATAGGCCATCAAATATTTGCCGGGTCCCATCCCCGTGTATTTTTTGAACACATAAAACAAACGGTTTTCATTAATATCATTCAGTTCAGCCAAAGCACGTACGCTCAGCCCATCCATATAGTGCTCGTGTATGTACTTCGATACTTGCTCAAACAGCGCTTGTTCTCCGTCATTGCTTTGGTTGCGGACACAGACAAACAGTTCCTCCAGAACGCAGCGGAAGAGCGTTTCCGTCTGAAAAGCCTGGATTCCGCCCGGCTCTCTCGATGAGCGCCACAATAGCTCCAGCAATTCCAGGAGACGGGGGCTTTGCCCCGGGTGTAGTTGAAAATGCATGTTCGGCAGGCAAAAGCCAGACGGCTCCGGTGCAACGATCCGGTATAAAACGAGTAAATATTCCCATTTCGTATCGCCGAGGACGCTTCGATTCAGCGGCATTCGCGCGCCACCGTGAAGCACGTTCCCCGGAGTCAGCGTGTACACTTTGCCGCTGAAATCAAAATTGGCTTTGCCCCGCAGCGGAAAAACAAATCCCGGAAAAGGCTCCGTATAATCATCACAGCTCTTCCCTGGCCCGCGCACATAACGACATACTTGCTCCACTCGAAATGAGGTACGCGCAAAATGCTCGGCAAGCTTGTTGATGTCCATCTTTCCTTTCACACACCTTTTGCAATCAAGTGCTACTGCTCAATGTGCGCGTCTACTCCGCTTTTTTGGAACAAGCAATCGCATTCATCCTGCTAAAGACACACTAATTAATCATACTTTTATTGAAATTGATAATCAATCTTATTATCGGTTTCAACTTCATTCTTTTCCATTCCGTAAAAAGTGTCCGCTTCATCGCTTCGATCTTGCCCATTCATTGACAGACAATCGCATCGATCACGGTTTCAGACGACACGGCTGCTCTTTTACTGTTGGCTCGCGACTTCCAAGTCTTTCAATACTCCAAACTGCGCCTGATACAAGCGGCTGTATACACCGCCTGCGTCGACCAGCTCCCGATGATGTCCCTGCTCGACGATGCCTTGCTCCGTCACCACGACAATCCGATCGGCATCTTTAATAGTTGCCAGCCTGTGGGCGATTACCAGTGTCGTGCGGCCTTTGGACAGCTCGGACAGCGATTGCTGAATCGCCAGCTCTGTCTCCGTATCCAGTGCGGAAGTGGCCTCGTCCAAAATCAGAATCGGCGGGTTTTTCAAGAACATGCGGGCAATCGCCAGCCGCTGCTTTTGCCCCCCAGACAGCTTCACGCCCCGCTCGCCAATGACAGTGTCCATTCCTTGCTCCTGGGCGCGAATAAATTCGTCCAGTCGCGCTCGGCGCGCTGCTTCCCACACTTCCTCTTCGCTCGCATCAAGCTTGCCGTACAAAATGTTTTCGCGAATCGTACCTGTAAACAGGAACACATCCTGCTGCACAATCCCGATTTGTCTGCGCAACGATTCTTGTGTCACCTGACGAATATCGATGCCATCGACAGAAATGGAGCCTTCCTCGACTTCGTAAAAACGCGGCACCAAGCTGCAAAGAGTCGTTTTCCCCGCGCCAGACGGGCCGACGAATGCGACGGTTTCCCCTTTGTGAATCACCAGATTTACGCCGTTGAGCACTCTTTTTTCGCCATCGTAGCCAAAAGAAACGCGATCAAAGCGGATTTCATGCTGGAATGGCTGCATTTCCACTGCATCTGCGGCGTCCGCTACATCCGGTTCTGTATCCAATAGCTCCGTATAGCGCTTGAACCCGGCAAAGCCTTGCGGATAATTTTCCACGATCGCATTGATTTTCTCGATCGGGCGGAAAAACACGTTGGTCAGCAGCAAAAATCCGACAAACTCTCCATAGGAAAGCTCTTGCTGAATGACAAACCACGTTCCGCAGACCATGACGAACAAAGTGACAAAACGCATCATCATATAGCTGATCGATCCGTTTTTGGCAATCAGTTTGTACGAGCTTAGCTTGGTCAGGCGGAAACGTCCGTTGTTGACGGCAAACTGCTTTTCTTCATGCGCCTCGTTGGAAAATGCCTTGACGACCCGAATGCCGCCTACACTGTCCTCGATACGGGCGTTAAAGTCTCCAACGTCACGGAAAAGCTGATGAATTGCCTGCGTCATCTTTTTGTTGAAATGAACGACGACCCAAATAATAACTGGCACGACGACAAAGGTCAGCACAGCAAGCTTCCAGTTGATAGACAGCATCAACGCAAAAGAACCGACAAGAGTCATGATCGCGATAAACAAATCTTCCGGTCCGTGGTGCGCCATCTCGCCAATCATATTCATATCGTTGGTCAAGCGTCCGATCAGGTGCCCTGTCTTCGAATTGTCAAAGAAACGGAACGAGAGCTTCTGGATGTGTGCAAACAACTTGCGCCGCATATCCGTCTCAATGTTAATCCCCAGCATATGCCCCCAATAGTTGACGATGTACATCAACAGGGTATTCACTACGTACAGGGCAAGCAATCCGAGCGATGCCCACACAATCAATCCCCATTTGCCTCCTGGCAACAGGTCATCAATGAAGGCATTCACGGCTACCGGGAACGCCAGCTCCAGAAGCCCGGCGATAATGGCGCAGCCAAAATCAAGCATGAACAACCATTTGTATGGTCGATAATAGGAGAAAAATCGTCGAATCAAAAGCTGTACCCCCTCCTTGGTATTTCCATGCTATTTGATTATCACTTGTGCAAGCCAATGCGAGTGGCAGATGGGATAAGTCACCGTCAGATAATAATGATAATCAATTGCACTCATAGTATAGCAACGAGTCCACTGAAAGAAAATGGCACATTCATGAATACGCATGGAATATTCATGAATCGCGCTGAAACTCGCTCGGAGATAGCCCCGTATATTTTTTGAAGCGCTTGCTGAAATACAGCGGATCAGCAAAACCCGTCCTTTGTGCAACTTCCTTGATGCTCATCTGATTTTGAAATATATTCAGTAAATTTTTCGCCTGGTTGAGTCTGTACCTGTTCAAATACTCGCCTGGACTGATTTTCAAATGCTTTTGAAACAAATAAGCCAGTCTGTTGACATTGATCTGGTGCAACTCAGCAAGCCGATTGATACTCAGATTCTCCATGTAATGATCATGAATGTAATCAAGCAACCGTTCCAAAAGCAGGCGTCCTTCGTCTTTTTCACTATGCTGGACAAGCGCAAACAACTCGTTGAGGATTCCGTACCACAGCTCTTTGACACGCAGCTTGTACAAGTCTCCCGGGCTGCTCCAAAATCGTTCCAAATGTCTGAGCTTTTCCTGCAATGGCACACTCTGCTCAACGAGGCGCAGCATGTAATGCTTCTCAGCAAAGTTGTACTGGTCTGCTGTTTTCTCATGATCAACCTGATAAAGCACGAGAATATATGACCACTTCTTGTCTCCGATCACCTTGCGATCCAATCGCATATTCGGGCCGGCATGCACGACCATTCCTGGCTCCATGTCATATTCCATACCGTCAAACCACATCTTTGCGTTCCCGGATAGCGGAAAAATAAAACCGGAGTACAAGCCTGTCCGCCCGCCAAAATACTTCATACCCGGCTGGCGCTCTTCCAGTGACACACTCATGATCGTCATCGACTCTTTTGCATAGTAATCGATTAACCGTCCAACTTCTCTTTTATCCATTTCCAACCCACCTGCTATAAATGAGGCTGAGGAGGCCCGCCTTTATTCAGTAGCCGATCCTGCCTAGCACATTTTTAAATTTACCCCTTGTGAAAATTTCAGTTCTCGTATATTATAATAGATAATGATAATCATTTTCAATTATTGAGGATATGCAAAGTGTAATCAGCTAACAGAGCTGATGTCTTTTTCTGAATCAAGCTTATCCATAACAAAAAACCCTAAGGAAGTGCTTCCTTAGAGCTTGATTACATAGATGGTGCCGGTGAAGGGACTTGAACCCCCACGGTTTCCCTCACGATTTTGAGTCGCGCGCGTCTGCCATTCCGCCACACCGGCAATTAAGTTGGAGGAGGCACCCGGATTTGAACCGGGGATAAGGGTTTTGCAGACCCGTGCCTTACCCCTTGGCTATGCCTCCACGTATAGAGTTGATGAAAAATGGAGCGGACGACGGGTCTCGAACCCGCGACCTTCGCCTTGGCAAGGCGACGCTCTACCAATTGAGCTACGTCCGCATATAAATGGCTGGGGTACTAGGATTTGAACCTAGGAATGACGGAGTCAAAGTCCGTTGCCTTACCGCTTGGCTATACCCCAATAAGTAATCCCCAACTTTGAAAATCATATGGGGCGATCGATGGGACTTGAACCCACGAGTGCCGGAGCCACAATCCGGTGCGTTAACCCCTTCGCCACGACCGCCATATTCACTACCGCTTTTTAAAAATGGCAGGGGCAGTAGGAATCGAACCCACACCAAAGGTTTTGGAGACCTTCGTTCTACCGTTAAACTATGCCCCTACACATGGTGGCTCGGGACGGAATCGAACCGCCGACACGAGGATTTTCAGTCCTCTGCTCTACCGACTGAGCTACCGAGCCATAATTATTGCATACGCCATTCTTTTTGTCAAGAAATGGCGGAGCTGACGGGACTCGAACCCGCGACCTCCGGTGTGACAGACCGGCGTGAACTCCAACTTCACCACAGCTCCATATTTGGTTGCAGCCAATTCCCGTTAAGGAAAATTTGGTTGCGGGAGCAGGATTTGAACCTGCGACCTTCGGGTTATGAGCCCGACGAGCTACCGAGCTGCTCCATCCCGCGACGATTTTATAGAAGCAATTGTCAGCGTTGCCGCATCGTGCAGCGCTTTTTTGCTGACTATTCTTCTAAATATTAAATGGTGGAGGCTGACGGGATCGAACCGCCGACCCTCTGCTTGTAAGGCAGATGCTCTCCCAGCTGAGCTAAGCCTCCATACTCCCCGACTTTTGTCAGGGACCCAACAAATAGTTAGGATTCATAGGTGACCCGTAGGGGATTCGAACCCCTGTATGACAGCGTGAAAGGCTGCTGTGTTAAACCGCTTCACCAACGGGCCAAGATGGCGGATGGAGTGGGATTTGAACCCACGAGACGGGTCAACCCCGCCTACACGATTTCCAATCGTGCTCCTTCGGCCGCTCGGACATCCATCCATATGGCTCCTCGGGACGGACTCGAACCGCCGACCGATCGGTTAACAGCCGATTGCTCTACCAACTGAGCTACCGAGGAACGTTGAAGGATTTATTCCTTCAAAACTGAATACGCATGATTGCTAAGCATGTGTGGATAAGTCCTCGACCGATTAGTATTCGTCAGCTCCACGCGTTACCGCGCTTCCACACCGAACCTATCAACCTCATCGTCTATGAGGGGTCTTACCAGCTTGCGCTGTGGGAAGTCTCATCTTGGAGGGGGCTTCACGCTTAGATGCTTTCAGCGCTTATCCCGTCCGCACATAGCTACCCAGCTGTGCCACTGGCGTGACAACTGGTGCACCAGCGGTGCGTCCATCCCGGTCCTCTCGTACTAAGGACAGCTCTCCTCAAACTTCCTACGCCCGCGACAGATAGGGACCGAACTGTCTCACGACGTTCTGAACCCAGCTCGCGTACCGCTTTAATGGGCGAACAGCCCAACCCTTGGGACCTACTTCAGCCCCAGGATGCGATGAGCCGACATCGAGGTGCCAAACCTCCCCGTCGATGTGGACTCTTGGGGGAGATAAGCCTGTTATCCCCAGGGTAGCTTTTATCCGTTGAGCGATGGCCCTTCCATGCGGAACCACCGGA
>NZ_CP085874.1:600000-1047500 GCF_013284375.2 Brevibacillus sp. HD3.3A | reverse complement strand
TGGGCATCCAAGATCAGTCCTTGCTGAAGAAACTCTTTTGTCTCGTGGAAAAAACGGAGGAGTTGGGAATACTCCCTACAGATAAACTTTTTTTGCAGCGCAACAGGCAGACGACTCAGCCGACTCTTCATCTGCTTCATATAACCGTCTTTGTCCCAGACAATATCCGCTCTCCAAAGCAACGCAGCCAGACGTTCATCCAGACCGCTAACCGCCCCTTTTTCAAGCTGCCAGGTACTAATCTGTTGCTCCATGACCACTCGTCCCTGAATGTGCAGACGGCGGATTTTTCCCTCTGCTTGCGGCTGGTTGACCACGACAAGATAAAAGGCGCCATCGCGAAACGGAACCAGCAGATCCGAAACAGGCAAAACCAGCACAGCTTGTACATCCGGGCGCTGCCGCAGCTTATTCAGATACGTTTGCTGACTCTCCTCTCGCTTCATTGCCATGTCAGTGTTCCTCCCTGCCCCTGGGTTGAACTTATGGATTCTACACGATTTGTCCGTTTCCTGCTTGTCAACAGACAAATCCTTTGTATGCTATACTGTATAGTAGGAGGAATGATGATGAAAAAAACTGAACGCCTGAGCAAAATCAAACGCATGCGCACATGGGGTAACTGGAGCATGGTGATCGGCATTTTGCTGATGTATACAGGGTACGCTTTTTTCGGAGGATATCTGGACTTTATACCTTTCCTTGGCAACCTGTTAAAAGGCTCTCACATCTTCATGACGCTGCTTTTGATCATCGGCTTTATTTTGACGATGGGCAGCACCGTCTTGTTTATGATCTCCGGCATGGTATCTACCTCTGCTCCTCAAGTAGAATGTCCTTCGTGCCAAAAAGTAACGAAAATGCTTGGGAAAGAAGATGCCTGTATGTTTTGCGGACAGCCTTTGCGTCTGGAAGACGGGCAGCCCCAGCAAAACCAGACATGATCGATTTCTCATTCGTTCGAGATGCAATAAGCCACCTGCACTTTCCCATTCGGGCAGCAGGTGGCTTCTTTTTTACTGAGCGGTTATAGCGTTTTTCAAGCCTTCCTCGATGGTCGGCCAAATCTCCGGCACTTCGAAGCCTCGCCGCCACGAGGCGACTCCAGCCAAATCGTATTTCTTCACTAACTCCATCCGCTTTGCCATGGACGAGACGTCCTCCAACCACATCTTGTAGACATTCCCGTCTTTGGGATCGCGGTATTCCACATACTGCTGACCAGATGCTTTATCCAGGACCGGAGTCAGCTTTCGCTCCGCTATCCACTCCTGCGCTCTCGGCATGGACAGCGCCTTGGAGCTTACCTTGACTGTTCCGTCAGCCTGCTTGGCTTCTGTCCACAATCTTGTGTAAAAAGGAACACCCAAAAGCAGCTTTTCGTTCGGCACTTCTTCCAATACTCCTTGCAAGCCTGCTTCGACCCATGGCAATGACGCCACCGAGCCTGCTTTCGGGCTTGCCGCCCAATGCTCATCGTAGGTCATGACAGCCATGTAGTCGACGACTTCGGCCAATGCTTTGCGATCCAGAAACATCGACCACGTCTTGGCGTTGGACTTGATTGTCACATCGATGGAAACGGTTAGTCCTTGCTGATGCAAGTAAGGCGTCAGCTCGCGGACAAACTGGACGAGCCGCTCCTTGTCCTCATAATACACGTTTTCAAAGTCGATGTTGATGCCGTCCAAATCATACAAGTGGGCATAGTGGATCAACTGGACAATCAGCTTGTCTCGCTTGTCGTAGCTGCCGAGAACGGATTGGGTCCAGTCCGGGTTGAAGCCGTTCGTGACCAGCCCCCACACTTGGTAGCCGCGCTTATGCGCCCATTTTACATACGCCGAGTCCGCTCGGTTTATAAGCGTTCCTTCTGCATCTTTCAATTCAAACCAGGTAGGTGCGATCACATTGACGCCAGGCAGCGTCTCGATCTGGGCGACATTCGGATTTTTGCTGACGACGTGCTCCCAAACCATGTTCACCTTTTGCCCATCAGGCTTCCATGCGACTTGCTCGCCAGAAGACCCGGCATGCTGCAAGCTGACCTTTCGCTTTCCGGACATCTCAACGCTTTTCTCCGGAAGAAAGCCTGCAATCCCGGATGCTGTCAACACGCGGTAATAGCCTTCCTGTTCTCCGAGAACATCAACTGTATCCCCGGAGGATAGCTCGCTTACGATCGGTGTCCGGTGAGAGGCTCCAACACGGACGAGCTGCTTTTCCTCTCCACCGATCACATGCGCCTGCTCGATCTCGTACCCTTCCTGCTCTACAAGGAGCACGCCTGTATCGGCTTTTCGCTCGAAGGCAAACGGATACAGCTTGGTGAGCGGATCAAGCGGCACATAGCGCTTTCCTTCCACTTCCTTCACGGGCACCTGCAAATTGACTGGCTGCTTGTTCAGATGAGCTACGACTTCCCCGCTCTCCATCCGCAAAACTTTGTCCTTCGTCGTCACGATTACAGAACGGGTAGGCTCATCCCAAAAGATCGCCGGGTCGATTTTCTCTTTAATGAAATCAAAAGGAAGCAAGATTTGCTCCCCGTCGAGCAAGTAAGTGGCATCCATGCGCTTTCCTTCAAAGACGATGACATCTTTGGCGCCGTCGTACGGCTGCACATGTTCCGTTGATGCCCGCAGCACGAAAAACCAGTAAATGCTCCCAAAGATGGCGAGCAAGAAAAACATCAGCATGAAAAGTCTGCGCAGCGCTCTTCCCCTTCTGCGTCTGGGACGAGGTACTGTATTAAGCTGCATGCTCACGGTTATACCCTCCTCCCAACCAACGGGCTTTCGCCACGGTTCCGATCATCTGTATCATTCCTGCAATATTTCGATCATAGCCTTGGTTCAAACGATTCACAACCTTTTGTATACTGGAAAACGCAGGACGAGCCGTTCTCCCTCCAAAAAAAGACGTTTGAAACAGCCAAAACGTTACACATTTCAACAGAAAAACACCTTCTGCCTCAACTCTTCGACATTCGTTGAGGCAAAAGGTGTTCATCCACATAACTCAATTTAGGGTACTCTTTTGACAGGACTCGCAGACGCCATATACTTCCATCCGATGGCCGGTGACTTTGAACCCGATATCTCTCGCCGCAGCCTCTTCCGCCTCCCGCAAGTACGGGAAATGGAAGTCCCGGATCGCCCCACAGCTAGAGCAGATCGCGTGGTAATGGTCTTCTTCCACATTGGCATCGAAGCGGCTGGAAGCATCCCCGTAGGTCAGCTCAATTACCAAACCCGCATCTTTAAAAACCCTGAGGTTGTTGTAAATCGTCGCGACGCTCATATTGGGGAATTTGCCTTCGAGAGCTTTGTATATTTCGTCAGCCGTCGGGTGAGTCATCGTCTCCAGCAAATAGGTTAAGATTGCATGGCGTTGAGGTGTCATCCGAACCCCGGTGTTTTTGAGGATTTCTACAGCTTTTTCTACACGCTGTGCCATATTGTCACACCCCACAGTCTTCGCAAGACAAAAGATCAATCAACTCTGTTTGTCATTGATTAGAATTACTTTAAATAAGTGTACGTCTATTCGGCGAAAACTGTCAATATCCATTCCGCCGGATTGCGGAGAAAGAAATGGAAATCAAGCTTTTGCTGCCTTTTTCGCTTCGGTCAAAGCGTATTTGCACATGGATTGCAATTGGCATTGATCGCATTTCGGATTGCGCGCCGTGCACACTCTTCTCCCGTGCCAAATCAGCCAATGATGCGCATCCGACCATTTTTCGCGCGGAATCTTCTTCATCAGCTGGCGCTCTACTTCGTCCACATTGTCGCTCTTGGCAAGGCCCAGGCGATTCCCGACACGAAACACATGGGTATCGACCGCAATCGCCGGAACACCGTACGCATTGGAGAGTACGACGTTGGCCGTTTTTCTACCTACTCCCGGCAACGCCTCCAGCTCGGCGTGCGTTCGCGGCACCTCTCCATTGTACTTTTCGTACAAGATTCTACAGGTCTCCAAAATGTTTTTACTCTTATTCTTGTACAAGCCCAGCCCTCTTATATGCTCTTCCATTTCTTCCTGCGTCAGATGCAAATAGTGTTCCGGCTGGTTCAGCTGTTTGAACATCGGTTCTGTAATTTCATTCACCCGCTTATCCGTGCACTGCGCCGAAAGAATCGTGGCGATCAAAAGCTCAAACGGGGTTGTATAATTCAACTCGCAGTGTGCATCCGGGTACATCTGCTGAAGTGTGTCCAGAATGTCTGCAACGGGTACTTTGCGTTGTGCCATAAATATATCCCCCCTTTTTCCTACATTATACCGATCTTGAACAGCTCGGCAATCGTCGCAAGCCATGGAAAGCAGTTCGTGACCTGATGTACAATAAGCTTGGAATCATTTAACAGGGGGCGATATGAATGAAAGTTTTCCTGACAGGAGCTACCGGCTTTGTCGGCAAAGGCGTGCTGGATCGTCTGATTGCAGAAGGCTACGATACCGTTTGCTTGTCCCGGCCAGGTCGGGCAGATTCAAAAGGCAAACTGCTCCCTGAGGTGACTGGTCCTGGAAGCGTGACGGAAGTGGCTGGGGATATACTGGACGCTGAATCGCTGAAAACAGCCATGGCAGGCTGCGACGCCGTCATTCACCTGGTCGGAATTATTCGCGAGCAGCCGGGAAAAGGAATCACTTTTTCGCGGATTCACGTCGACGGCACGCGCAACGTACTGGAAGCAGCCAAACTGCATGGCGTAAAACGCTTCGTCCACATGAGCGCACTCGGTTCAAGAGAAAACGCGACGAGCCAGTACCATCTTACGAAATACAAAGCGGAGCAACTTGTCAAAGCAAGCGGCATCCCTTACGTCATTTTTCAGCCATCGGTCATTTTCGGGCCTGGCGACGAGTTTGTAAACATGCTGGCCGATCTTGTTCGCATGCCAGTCACTCCTGTGCTCGGAAACGGCTCTTACCTGTTGCAGCCTGTAGCGCGAAAAACAGTAGCGGACGTCTTTGTCCAAGCCTTGAACCATCGCGAGGCAACCAATCAGACGTACGAAACAGGCGGGCCTGCTCCCGTCTCCTATGAACAAATTCTCGATACGATCGGCGAGGTGCTCGGCAAGCAAAAAGTGCGCAAAATCCACATCCCGCTCGCCTTCATGAAACCAGTCATCAACGCAATGGAGGGCTTCTCCTTTTTTCCGATAACCAACACCCAGCTGACGATGCTGCTCGAAGGCAATGCCTGCCGGGACGCCGAACGGCTGTACGACACGTTTTCCACAGAAAAAATCGCCTTTCGCCCGGGAATCTCCACCTATCTTTCATAACGATCCGCCAAAAAGCAAAAGCCCCTGAAAAATCAGGGACTTTTGTTTATTCATGCAGTGTTTTCTCCACAGAACCCGTCTCTTTGTTCACGTGACGGGCGACGACGAACAGATAGTCAGACAGGCGGTTGAGATATTTGACCACCGACGGATTCACCTGTTCCTGCTGGGCAACGTGGACGGCTTTTCGCTCTGCGCGTCTCACCATCGTGCGGGCGACATGGAAGGCAGCAGCAGCGGGATGTCCTCCCGGCAAAATAAAGTTCGTGAGCGGCGGCAGACTGGCATCCAACTGGTCAATCTGCCCCTCCAGGAACGTAACATCATCCTCTGCAATCGGCCAGCCGACCTTTTTCCCTTCCGGCGTGGCAAGTTCTGCCCCTACGTGGAACAGCTTGGTTTGAATGATGTGGAAAACATCCTGCAGCTCTTGCCACGCATCGGACGCAGGCAACAAGGACAAGGCAAGCCCGATCTGGGAGTTGGCCTCGTCGCACGTTCCATACGCCTCGACGCGATCTGCAAACTTGGGCACGCGCACTCCCGCTACCAATGAAGTTTCGCCTTTGTCTCCCGATTTCGTATAAATCTTCATTCCGATCCCCGCCTTCATTGGTTTTTGTCTGGAACAAGTAAGCTACACAGACTCACAAACGACAATCAGCTCCGTACTGCTCGCATCAAAAGGCGCTCTGGCAAACGTTCCGTACCGTTTGGTCACTTTCAGTCCGTTCAACCGCAACAAGTGATGAAATTCGGACGGATAAATGTAGCGCAAGGCAAAACGTCCCTTCAGCCGCTCGGTTACCACTCCGTTTGCATCTGTGCGCTCGTAGATGCGGGTCACTTCGCACAACTGCTGGAAGTGATCGTAGCGGGTGTAGTCCCACATCGACAGTTCTTCTCCCGAAGGCAACATCTGTGTGCCGCGCAGGGACATCTTTTCATTTTCTTCGTAAAAATGATTGATCTTCGGTACAAAGACGTTCATGACGAGCTTGCCGCCTGGCGCCAAATGCTTGCGAATACAGGCAAGCGCCTTCATTTGTTCCTGAACGTGCAAGAGATGTAAAAACGAGCGAAACGGGATCATGATCAGCGAAAAGGTTTCCCCCAGCTCGAAGCTGCGCATATCTCCCTGCAACAGCTTCAATCCGGCGCTGACGCCTTGCGCATCTGCTTTTTCCTGCGCCTTTGCCAGCATCTCCTGCGACAGGTCGATCCCCGTAACCTCGATTCCGGCCTGAGCCAGCGGAATCGCAATCCTTCCCGTCCCGCAGGCCAGATCGAGCACTTTTCCGCCAGCTTGCTTCGCTTCTTCCAGATAAAACTCAACATCGCCAGCAAGTCCGCGCTGCATCAGGTCATAGTAATCAGCCCATTGATACATATTGCTCATGCCGCCCTCCTATGCTTGCATGTCCTCGGAAGCCAGGTAAGCCATGACGAGCTTCGCTGTATTGTCGAGCGCTTCTGTATGCGTGCGCTCATGGGAGTGGGAGGCATCCACGCCAGGACCGATCAAGCCGTGAACAATGTCGTATCCGGCCCTGAGCGCCGCGCTCGCGTCTGATCCGTAGAACGGATAAATGTCTACCGCGTAATTCAGTCCATTTTGCTGCGCCAAACGTGTCAAGTGGCTGCGCAATCCGTAATGGTACGGCCCGGAGGAATCCTTCGCGCAAATCGAGACGCAATATTCATCGGTCGTCTGTCCGTCGCCGATCGCGCCCATGTCAACCGCCAAATACTCGACGACGTTGGCCGGAATGCTGGAATTGCCGCCATAACCGATTTCTTCGTTGTTGCTGATGAAAAAGTGGGTTGTATACGGCAGTTGTTGGCCCGTCTCGCGAAGCGCTTTCAACACGCCCAACAGAACGGCAACGCTTGCCTTGTCGTCGATGTGACGCGATTTGATAAAGCCGCTGTCTGTTATCGTCACGCGCGGATCGAACGAAACAAAATCGCCAACCGAAATGCCCAACGCCTGTACTTGCTCGCGGTTTGTCACTTTCTCGTCCAGACGAACTTCCATGTTGGAGTCGGTTCTTTCTGCCTTGCCTGCTTCGCGGCCATAGACGTGAACAGATGCTTTCGTAGACAAAATCGTCCCGGTCACCAGGCGGCCACTCGCTGTTTCCACTGTGCAGTGCTCGCCTTCCACGGCATTGAACTCAAAACCGCCGATCAACGTCAGCTTGAGGCGTCCGTTGCTTTTGATTTCTTTGACCATGGCTCCCAGCGTATCAACGTGCGCCGTCAGCAAACGCGCCTTGTCATCACGCGCTCCCGGCACGGTAGCGACAATCGCTCCCTTGTTCGTCCGTTTGTACTCCACGCCAAGCTGCTCCAGCTCCCCGGCGACCCACGCCATTACTTTTTCTGTGTTACCAGACGGACTCGGGATATTCGCCAATTGGCAAAAAGCTTGAACGACATACTCGGTAGACACACCCATGAGAAAATCCTCCTTTTATGTACTATGACTATGTATTAAACGCCGATTTTAGCTTTGCAGCTCTTCCTTGATAAACTGGAGCACTTCCTGTACGTGCCCTTTTACTTTCACTTTCGGCCACACCTTGGCGATGTTGCCTTCCTTGTCGATCACAAAAGTGCTCCGCTCAATTCCCATGTACTCGCGGCCGTACATTTTTTTCAGCACCCAAACGCCGTACGCCTCCGCAACTTCATGCTCCGGATCGGTCAAAAGCACAAACGGCAGCTCGTGCTTCGCAATAAACTTGTCATGCGACTTCACGGAATCCGGGCTGATTCCGAGCACGACAGTGTCCAGCTCCGCGAACATCGGGTGATAGTCTCTAAAATCGCACGCTTCGGTCGTGCAGCCCGGCGTCATGTCTTTTGGATAAAAATAAAGCACGACATTTTTTCCGCGGTATTGCGAAAGCGAAATCGTCTGTTCATTGTTTGCCTGCAAAGTAAATAAAGGCGCGGCTTGTCCGGTTTCGATCATGCTCATCCCCCCGTAAAAATCACTGGTTTCATTTTACCACAAGCTTACAGGTACTTCATCCGCATATACGTTGCGCTTTCTAGCAGAAAACGATAGAATTAATTAAGAAAAATAAAAAAATGGCCTAGTCAGTTGGATGGTGAGAATTGGCATGAAAGAGTTTTTTGAAGTAACGGATCCAGAAGCGCTTAAATCCCTTGCCATAGCAGAACGGGTTAAGATTCTAGAACTCTTCGAGGATTTGGAGCCGCGTACGGCCAAACAAATCGCTACGGAACTAGGCGAAAATGCTGCACGTCTTCACTACCACGTGAAGGAACTTGTGCGTGTTGGTTTGCTCGAACAAGTAGATACCCGCGTCAAAGGTTCCATCGTGGAGAAATACTACGAGCCAGTCGCCAAGGTGATTCAGGTTAAGCTTCAGCTTATGATTGAAGAAAATGCACAGCAATTGAGTGACGTCATGTTCACTCCGTTTCGCACCACAGAAAAGGATCTCATGAGGACACTCAATCGTTTCGTTGCAAGCGATCAGGATGTTCGCAAGGAATACCAGAATACTTTTGCTTTCAACCTGACTGAATTTTATTTGAGCCAGGAAGAACGCAATCAGTTGGTGGACGACATCAGCGACCTGTTGCAAAAGTACAAAGGCTTCAAAAACGAGCAAGGCCGCCGCAAGTTCAAGTTTTTCGATGTCTTGTTTCCGCTGACGCCTGCTGAGCCGACAGACGATTCGGAAGAGCAGTTTGAGGAGCAAGACGACCAGAACAAGCCGCTGTAAAGCTGTAAAAAGGAAATCGACCAACACCAGGAAAACCATCAAGAGAGATGGTTTTTCTTTTTTTATTCCAAAGGAGGGGCAGCCATGCGCACGATTTTGTTTGATTTTGACGGTACAGTCGCCGATACGCTCCCACTCATTTTCACGGCCTTTCGCTCTACTTTTCAGCGCTTTTTGCAAGAGCACTACTCCGATGCGCAAATCGTAGCGATGTTTGGTCCAACCGAAACTGGCATTTTGCAAAACAAGCTGCCCGCCCATGAACACGAAGCCGCTCTCGATCATTTTTTCCATGTGTACACGCTTGAGCACGCTCAGGTGCAAAATCCTCCGCAGCTTGCAAAGATGCTTGAACAGTTGCATTCTGCGGGCATTCAGATGGGAGTCGTGACGGGAAAAGGGCGCAGAAGTGCAGATATATCGCTGCGCGAGTGGGGATTGGAAAAGTATTTTTCTGTCGTGATCACAGGCGATGAGGTGACCGAGCCGAAGCCGAAGCCGGAAGGCATTTTCACAGCGCTGAAACAGCTGGGAGCTACAGCCGAGAATGCGATTTTTGTGGGCGACAGCGACGCAGACATCATCGCGGGACGCGCCGCAGGGCTGACTACGGTCGGCGTTGACT
Source organism: Brevibacillus sp. HD3.3A (assembly GCF_013284375.2). Taxonomy (NCBI): domain Bacteria; kingdom Bacillati; phylum Bacillota; class Bacilli; order Caryophanales; family Paenibacillaceae; genus Brevibacillus; species Brevibacillus sp. HD3.3A. The sequence continues at coordinate 1,037,808 of NZ_CP085874.1, read as the reverse complement.
GGCTGCTTGTCACCCAGAAGGCCGGGAGCTTCGATCCTGAGCCGGACTATCGCTTTTCTGACGCGCAGGCGTTTGTTGACTGGGTGCTTGGCCGCTGATTGATTCGGGTTGCCTAACCTGCTATTACTTCGTTAATAGACAGTCTTGCATGGCTGAGATTTTTTCATATACGGATTTTGACCGCATAATACGAAGGGGCTGCCTCAAAAGTCGATTGCTCGACGAAGAGACGCCCCCTTGTCATTTTATTGATTTATATTGTTTCGGATTCGTTGCAAAACTTCTTCGGAATCGAGTTGAACGTGAGGAGAAAGCTCCAGAAACTGAGCAGCGCGTTGATCGAGCCACAAGCTTTCCTCCCCTTTGTTATCAGTAGCAACAAAAACAAATCCGCCTGCATAACTAAAGTACATAATGTTGACATTGTCACCAAGATCGTTTTTTATTTTTTCATGAAGGTCAAACAATTCAGGGCCGGTTTTTTCACCACCTGCCATGATTGGCTCCGTATCTGTTGCTATAGCGATACCTTTTACTTCATCACCTTCCATAATAAACGAAAGCTTCTCATCATGCGCAGTCAATAACTCATGAACGTTTGAACCTTTGTATTTGCTGATTTTATCCGCTTCTGACAATAAAGCTCCTGGAATTGAGAAGTCTGACAGCGTAAAATTATTGCTCGATTCGTTCAAAAATTTGTTCTCTTGATTCCGGGCTTGTTCCATTTTCTTGTATGCATTTAGTGCTTCCTTGTTCCCTTGATTGGATGCACCAGCCCAAGTAGCCAATGATATTCCAGCAACTATAACTGCACCGAACAATGTCCAAACATATCTCTTCATACAACTGCCCTCCTTAAATTATTCTGACTCAAAACCATACAATGAGCCAATCCATTCTTGTCTTGAGCTATCCAAGAAAGAGTCATAAGTCATAGTAAAATGTTGACCATCCCATGGGTCCATGTACATTACATACTTCGTGGAGTCGTTTCTATAACCATCAATAAAAATACAAAATATTCACTTTTATGTATATACTTTTTACTCGAATGATAAATTACGTTAATGGAAATACTTTACAACCTGCCCGCACACGCTGACTCCTGTGGATGCAAAAAGGAGTGCTCCGTTACGTACGGGGAGCACTCCCTTGTTTGTTTTGTTTATTAAATGAAACCTTAGTACGAACGGCCAAACCAAACCGTATGCTTCGCCTCTTTGCCGCAGCAAATGCAGACCGATTTTTGCGCAGGCGGTTCAAACGGAATGTTGCGGGACGTGAACTTCGTCTCTTCCTTGACCTTGGACTCACACGCGTCGTCTCCGCACCAGCCTGCGAGCACCCAGCCGCTTGGCGTGTTTTCGTTCTCACATTTTTCGATGTGCGCGGACAGCTGCGCGAGCGTATCGATTTCGAGATGCGAATGGGCTTCCCGGAAGGCCAGCGCTTTTTGGAACATATTTTGCTGGATGTCTTCGAGCAATTGGGCAATCGTCTGCGCAATGCCTTCCAGTGGCACGGTTATTTTCTCTCCGGTATCGCGGCGGGCGAGAATCGCCTGGCCGTTTTCCACGTCGCGCGGCCCAAGCTCCAGGCGCAGCGGCACACCGCGCATCTCCCATTCGTTGAACTTCCAGCCCGGAGTTTCCTCGCGCAAGTCTGCCCGGACGCGAACGCCTGCCGCTTTGATCTCGTCGAACAGCGGATCGAATGCAACCATGACCTGATCGCGCAGCTTCATCGGTCCGACTGGGATCATGATGACCTGAGTCGGTGCCATCCGCGGCGGCAAAGCCAAGCCGCGGTCGTCGCCGTGCACCATGATCATCGAGCCAATCAAGCGGGTAGAGCTGCCCCATGAAGTCGTATGCACGTATTTGAACTGATTGTCGCGATCCAGGAACTTGATCTCAAAGCCGCGCGCAAACTTGTCGCCCAAGTAGTGGGAGGTTCCGGCCTGCACCGCTTTGCCATCCTTCATCATCGCCTCGATGGAGTACGTGTCGACTGCTCCTGCAAAGCGCTCGCTTGGCGTTTTTTGCCCTTTCCATACCGGAATCGCCAGCTCCTGCTCCACAACCTCGCGATAAATCTCCAGCATTTGCATGGTCTCCTGGCGCGCTTCTTCCTCGTTCGCATGGGCGGTATGGCCTTCCTGCCACAAAAATTCTGAAGTACGCAAGAATGGCATGGTGCGCTTTTCCCAGCGGAACACGTTTGCCCACTGGTTAATCAGAATCGGCAAGTCGCGGTAGCTCTGAATCCACTGCGCGTACATATGTCCGATGATCGTCTCCGAAGTCGGGCGCAGGGCAAGCTTTTCCTCCAGCTGCTCTCCTCCCGCTTCCGTCACCCAAGGCAGCTCTGGGTTGAAGCCCTCGATGTGCTCTTTTTCTTTTTGGAAAAAGGACTCGGGAATCAGCATTGGGAAGTAGGCGTTGCGGTGTCCCGTCTCTTTGAATCTTTTGTCCATCGCCTCCTGGATGCGCTCCCACAGCTCGAAGCCATCCGGTTTGAAGACGATGCAGCCGCGCACTGGCGTGTAATCCATCAAATCCGCTTTTTTGATCGCATCGATGTACCAGCGCGAGAAATCTTCCGACTGCGGTGTCATTTCTTTTACGAACGCTTTGTCCTCTTTCATCCTTCTACGCTCCTTTTTTCTTACATGAAAATGCAAAAAATCCCCCATCCCAAAAAAGGGACGGAGGATTCACTTCCGCGGTACCACCCTGATTGACCATGGCACAAGCCATAAGTCCACTCAACAACCCGATAACGGCGGGCAACCGGACCAGCTCGTCGCTGGCGGCTTCAGGATGGGGTGCAGGTACGCCTCGTATCAGCCTTCCAGACTAGGGCCGACTCTCTGGAACCAGGATATAGCTGCGGGTCCTTTCATAGCCTTTTCGCTAAACTGCTTTTTGTTAGGGAATATCTTAGCAAGTCGCGCAGCCGTTGTCAATTTGTGGTTCTGAGGGCAATGCGCGCACCAAGCTTGGCGTAGACCGGATACGCGACCAGCGCGAGCACGACCCCTTTGAACAGGTTGAACGGAACGATACCGACCATGACCAGGGACCAGACGCTGGTTGCGTTGAACATGGCCAACAGCTCTGCCATCGGCATCTGATAAAGAGCGGCGTATGCCGGGAGCAGGACGTACGCATTGGCAACAGCCATGACAATCGTCATCAGCAACGTCCCAAGCGCGAGGCCCGATAAAAAGCCTTTTTTCCCTTGACCGCTGCGTTGCAGAAGGACGGCTGGCAAAATAAAGCTGGCGCCCGCCACGACGTTGGCAAGCTCTCCGATCAACAATCCGTCTGTATTTTTAAAGAGCATGTGCAATGTATTTTTCAAAACTTCGATGATGATGCCGGCTACAGGGCCGTACATGAGTCCGCCGATCAGCGCTGGCAACGTACTGAAATCAAGCTTCAAAAAGCTCGGCATCAGCGGAACGGGAACCTCCAAATACTGCAAGATAAAAGCAACGGCTGCCAGCATCGGAATCGTCACGATCCGCTGGGTTGCTCTGCGCGATGTGTGCAGGGCTGTTTCTTTCATGTGTACCATCTCCTCGTTTTTTCTCCTTCTGAGGAATGGCAACAGCGGTCTTGCCCACACGTGCCAAAATGTCTACGCTTTTGCAAACATAAAAATACCCTGAGAATAATTCTCAGGGCAGCTTACAGGCGTATGACAAAGCATGTGCAATAAATACAGGTTCAAGAAACAACGAGGCGGCTCATCATGCATGCCTCATCGCATCTGTCCTGCCAGCACAGGCAAACAAGCACGTGTGTGGTAAACGTACTGTCGTCATCCTTCTCCCATCCAGACTGTACTGTCGGCTCTGGAATCTCACCAGATCCTGCACTCCGTCGCTGTCAACAGCTCGGGAGGCTCGCGGGCTTGACGTGCTGATTGCACCATCACCGCCGGTCGGGAATTTCACCCTGCCCTGAAGGAATTGTGTAGTTGTATACAGCATATTATACTGCGCTTTTTCGATTTGACAATAGACGAAACTGTTAAATCGACATTTTATCTTTATTTTCCAATTGATTTAGTTGGATATATTTTTAAAAAAATGGGGCTTCTCAGCCTAAAGTCGCCACGTGCTATAGGTAGTTACCTGGACCAAAAAGAAATAGACCGCCCTTGAGTTGACTGCTCCTCGGCGGTCTATTCTTCACCAAATTTTGAGCCGTCCCCTTTGAGGGAAGCCTCGTTTGTACAGACCAGACCGTTCCGGTAGCCGCCGGACGGTCTTTTTTTCTTTCAAGCTCGTTACCTCTAATATTACCTGCTCCTGCCTACCAAATCGCACCAAAAGTAGCTTCTGCCACTACGACCCCGCTCCCCGATACTTGGTGACGCCCCAGTTCCAGACGAGCAAGCCGATGCCAAAGAAGATGACCGCGACTACCGGAGTAAGTGCTGCGTACGTATACCACACTTCTTTTCGCAAAAAGTAAGCCGCCGGGTAAATCCCGACAAAAGCAAACGGCAACACGTAAGTCAGCACGAAGCGAATCGCCTTGTTGTACACATCCACGGGGTAACGCCCGTACTGCTGGATGTTGTAAATCATCGGGGCAATTCCTGTCCGGGAATCGGAGAAAAAGCTGACAGCGGCAATCGCCGTGTACACCCCGCCGTAAATCAGGGCGCCGCTGATCACAAGCCCGATGAAGATGAACAGGTCGTACCAGTAAAACGTCAAATCGAGCTGAAAAGCAGCATAGCCCATGATGATCAGCCCTGTGATGACGCCGAAAATCCGGTCCGGTGCGATCGACTCCAGACAGACCTGTGCCAGATTGTGGATCGGCCTGGTCAAGATGCGGTCCATTTCGCCCCGGATAATATAGCGTTCGTTGAAGTCCCAAAACCCGAAAAACATCGAGAATAAGGCATACGGCACCAAAAAGAAACCGTAAATGAAAATGATTTCGTCCCGCGTCCATTCCTTCATCAACGGCACATGCGTGAAGACGACGATGATGAACACCAGATTGATCAGCTCGGAAATCAAGTTGGACACAAAATCCCCGAGAAAGTCAGCCCGATAGGCAAGTCTCGTCTTGAAATACTGGCCCAGGTAGTCGGCGAAAATACCGAAAATGTGTTTGACGTTTTGCATATGCTACCCCCCTTGCACGACCAGCCGATTTCGGGCCATGCGCCACAAAATCAGAATCGGAACCAGAATAACAACCATCCAGATCGCCTGGAAGCCGATCAACTCCCAGGAACGCCCCGGAGTAATCGCCCCTGTGAAAATCAGGCTCGGATAGTAGTTGACGGCCTGGAATGGCAAAAAGCCCATAACCGTTTGCGCCCAGCCCGGGAAAAAGCTGATCGGCAGCACCAGGCCCGACATCAAATCAACGACGACACGCTTCGCCCGCATCATCCCGTCGTTGCGGAACAGGAAAAAGGTGAACAGCCCCGTCAGCAGGTTGATTTGCGTGTTGATCAAAAAAGCAAACATGAGACTGATCAAATACAATCCCCAGCCAGTCGCTGTCGCGGGAAAATGAAACGGGATAATCAGGCTGATGAGAAAAATTCCTGGCCCTGCGAAAAACAGGAAGCGGAATATCCCTTCCCCAAATGCTTGCGCTGTCTTGACCGACAAGTAATTGTAAGGGCGGATCATCTCGATCGCGACCTTACCCTCCCGTACGTCCTGGGCAATTTCCGTATCGATGTTGTTGAAGTAAAAGGCGCGCGACATCCAGGCAATCGCGACGTAGGAAGTCATTTGCTCGACCGACAGGCCGCCAAGCTGCTGCTGGCCGCCGTAGATTGCGCCCCACAAAAAGTAGTACGCTCCGATGTTGATCGCGTAAATAATGATCCCGCTGTAGTAATTCACCCGGTAAGCGAGCATGGTCAAAAAGCGCATGCGGATCAGTTCCATGTAGAGCTTATGCATGGCCCCGCACCCCTGTATCCACCTGGTAAATGTTGCGGACAATATCTTCTGTGCTCGTCTCCATGATTTTTACGTCGCTGACCTCGAACGTCGACATGACCGTTGACAGGACAAACGGCAGCATTTCCTGGCTCTGCGGCACTTTCACACTGATTGTATATTCGTTTACCTGGGAAATTTCGCACGGCATCTCGCCAAGCGTCTTGCGCAGCTCGTCGGCGGGTGTGCGCTTTTTCATCTGGAAAGACACCTCTGTGCCATTGCCCCACTTTTCCTTCAGGTCACTGAGCAGGCCGTCAAAAATCAGCTTGCCTTTGTCCATGACCAGCACCCGCTTACAGAGCGCTTCAATATCGGAAACGTCGTGGGTCGTGAGCAGGATGGTCATGTTTTCCGTTTCGTTCAGATTGCGCAAAAACTCGCGAATTTTTTGCTTCACCAAGACGTCCAGCCCGACTGTCGGCTCGTCGAGGAACAACAGGCGCGGCTTGTGAATCAATGACGCCGCTACCTCGCAGCGCATCCGTTGACCCAAACTCAGCTTGCGCACAGGCTGGCTGACAAACGAGTTGATCTCCAGCTCCTCGATCAAGCGGTCGAGCCACTTATCTCCCTCTGTCCCGTCGACCTTGTAGACGCTTTTCAGCAAACGGAACGACTCCATGGGCGACAAATCCCACCAGAGCTGTGAACGCTGTCCGAATACGACACCGATGGAGCGCACGTATTCCTCGCGCTGTTTGAACGGAACGTAGCCGTTGATGACGATCTCGCCCTCGCTTGGCGTCAAAATGCCCGTCAGCATTTTGATCGTCGTCGATTTCCCGGCGCCATTTTCCCCAATCAAAGCGAACATTTCCCCTTCTTCCACGGTAAAAGAAAGGTCATTCACTGCCTTGACGGTCTTATACTCGCGACTAAACAAATCACGAAAAGCACCCCCGAGACCCGCTCTGGCCTGGTGGATGCGAAACTCCTTTTGCAGGTTCTTCACTTGAATCATGGATAACCATCCTTTTTTTAGTGGAAAAACGCCTTGACGTTTTTCATGCAAAGAGATGTGACCGCTTGCGGCTGGCAAAACGGTCATGAACAACTGTTAGTGTATATGAGCGCATGAAAATGTGCAAAAGGCAAACTGTAACAAACTGTCAGCGCAAATTCACGACAATGCCCGTCTTGTCGTCCGACTTTTTGAAGCGGGCGTAGCGGATGCATTCGGGATCGTTGTTTTCCAGTGCGATCAGCTCATCCGTGTAACGTTGCAGCCCTTTGTGGACGATTGGCAATACCGTTTCTTCCCACCCCGGTTCTTTTCCGCCTGTTGGTCGTGGCATGAACAGACCGTCTGTCGCCAAAACAAGCGCCTTCAATCCGATCCGATTGATCCGTCCATACTCTATGAAATCCGCACAAGCCGCATCTCCGTTCAAAACGCCATATCCTCCTGATCCGTTCGCCTGATAGCGGTTATGAATCAGGATGTCCTTACATCGCTCGTGCAGCTCGGCTCGGGTAGACAGCCCCTCGCGAATCCCGTCTTCCCACCGGGCAATGGCGTTTTGCTCCAGCAGCGAAACTTGCGGAAACGTCAAAGGCCGCACCGTATCGTCTTCATAGACCGCAAAAATCATGCAATCGCCAGTCTGGGCATACTCGATGTGCTGCTCTTTCACCCGAACGACTGCACATGCCGCTCCCCACAATGCTTCTTTTTGCTTCCAGTCAATCTCGCTCTCGCGCATCAATTCCCGCAGCTTTTCGTTGACAAACGTCAGGTAATCGGACAGCACAGCGTCAGGCGGCATGATTTCCAGCTTCCTTTTCACCAGCTCGGCTGCAATCGCTCCTCCTGTCTGCCCGAATCGGTTTTCGTACGGAACGAGCGACGAGACGCCGTCGATCACCGCGTACACCTGATCGGCCTGCGAGATCACATAGGCGTCCTCATTGGTATTGCCGGTTCCTTTGATGGAGATGCACTCAAGTTTCATGGTGGATTACCGCCTTTTACGTGAAGTGATTTGCTTGAAAATTGTATCATTTTTCCTTTTCCCCAGCTATAGCTCCCCATCCATATCCAGGTGACTTTTGCTGTGTTAAGATTAATGAAGGACTTTTTTGAAAAGAAAAGAGGGAAAATCGCATGAAACGTGAACGATCCGCGCAACTGCACGAACAAGCCATGGATGTTATTCTCGGCGGGGTAAACAGCCCTTCCCGTTCTTTCAAGGCCGTAGGCGGGGGAGCGCCCGTTACGATGGAGCGTGCCCAGGGCGCGTATTTCTGGGACGTGGACGGCAATCGATATATTGACTACTTGGCGGCGTATGGCCCGATTATTACCGGACATGCTCACCCGCACGTCACAAAAGCCATTACGGAAGCGGCGGCCAACGGAACGTTGTACGGTACGCCAACTCCTTGGGAAGTCACTTTTGCGAACATGATCCGCGAAGCGATTCCATCCATGGAGCGCATCCGCTTCAACAACTCCGGTACGGAATCTGTCATGACGTGCATTCGCGTGGCACGCGCCTACACCGGACGCGTGAAAATCATCAAATTTGCGGGCTGCTACCACGGTCACTCCGATCTCGTGCTGGTTGCGGCAGGCTCCGGTCCTTCCACACTCGGCATCCCTGACAGTGCGGGTATTCCGCAAAGCATCGCCAGCGAAGTGATCACGGTTCCATTCAATGACGTTGCAGCGTTCGCCGAAGCGATGAACAAATGGGGCAACGAAACGGCTTGCGTCCTGGTCGAACCAATCGTCGGCAACTTCGGTATCGTCACGCCGGAGCCAGGCTTTTTGGAGGAAGTGAACCGCATCACGCACGAGGCAGGCGCGCTCGTTGTGTACGACGAGGTCATCACCGCATTCCGCTTCTGCTACGGCGGTGCGCAAAACTTGCTGGGCGTAACGCCAGACCTGACCGCGCTCGGAAAAATCATCGGTGGCGGCTTGCCAATCGGAGCATATGGCGGACGCCGCGAGATTATGGAGCAAGTCGCGCCGCTCGGTCCTGCCTACCAAGCGGGCACAATGGCGGGCAATCCCGCATCGATCCGCGCCGGAATCGCATGTCTGGAAGTGCTGAAACAGCCTGGCGTGTACGATGAATTTGAGCGACTCGGCGCGCTGCTGGAAAAAGGCATCCGCGATGCAGCGAGCAAGCACGGCGTCACCATCCAGCTCAACCGCGTCAAAGGGGCCATGGCTGTGTACTTTACAGACGAGCCTGTTCGCGATTACGATGCAGCGCAAAAAGCAGACGGCGAGCTGTTCGCCCGCATGTTCCGCCTTTTGCTGGATGAAGGCATTTGCCTCGCTCCTTCCAAGTACGAGGCGTGGTTCATCACCACCGCGCACACGGAAGATGACATCCGGCAAACAATCTCGGCTGTCGACCGCGCCTTCGCACAGTTGAACGCGTAGCGTAGCTTAGCTGCGTACGTGAAGCCTGACGCCGAGACAAGCATTGCCAAGCCCGGTTTCCTGCCTTTTGGAGATACTAACGATTGCAGTGAGTATCATCGCGAGGAGGAGATCTAGGTGTCAAAAGGCGAAAAAACGTACCCGCAAGCTCCGGAAAAGACGCTGGATTCCAAAGAGAGCAGCAAAATGCTGGAGGTCGTCGGCTTCCAAAACCCGCGCAAAACCGAGCATCACAAAACGCAAAACCACGATCGGTAAACGGCGAAAAGACAGACACATTCTTCACGGATGTGTCTGTTTTTTTATGTGAGGAAAAGCTGGCTTCACATGTAGCAAGAGTCAATCTGCACATATAAGCAGGTGGTGATATTGTCAAGAATGGTCAGAGATTGTACAATAAAATTAATGAAACTGCCCTGACACTTATTCGTATACATGGATATGGGACAAAATGTGTAAGGAACTGCTATTGTGTTTCTTCATGCAGATAAAAAGGAGTGATTGTTCAATGTTTTTTCACCCGATGGATTTTCTGATACTCATTGCATTCGGACTGTCTCTCTGGGCTCAATTCCGAGTAAAAGGCACCTTCAACCGCTATGCCGAGGTCCCTACTTCTTCCGGTTTGACCGGGGCTGAAGCGGCGAGACGGATGCTCGATGCAAACGGTTTGACCAACGTTCCCGTCGAACATATTCCAGGTACGCTGACTGACCACTACGATCCGATGTCCCGTGTGGTTCGCCTGTCCGATCCTGTATACTTTGGCAACTCCATCGCTTCGCTGTCTGTTGCTTGTCACGAAGTCGGCCATGCGATCCAGCATAAAGTTTCTTATCCGATGCTCGTAGCGCGCCACCGCATTTTCCCGGTTGTCAATCTCGTATCGGGTGTTGCGCCGCTTTTGTTGCTCGCCGGTTTCTTCTTCCATATGTCCGGTCTTTTGCTCCTGGGGATCATTTTCTTCTCCGGTGCCGTTGCCTTCCAGCTCATCACGTTGCCAGTCGAGTTCAACGCCAGCAGCCGTGCCAAAGAGCTGATGGTGCGAATGGGCTTTATCCGCAACGAAGAAGAACGCGGGGCAAGCAGAGTGCTCGGTGCTGCCGCCCTCACTTACGTCGCCGCCGCTCTGATCTCTGTACTCGAACTCGCGAAGTACATCATGATCTTCCGAAGCTCGGACGACTAATCGCATCGCTTTTGACAAAGCCAAAACCAATACAAGCTTAGTACAAGGTACAGTCTCTTCCCTACCGGGAGACTGTACCTTTTTGCGTAGACTTACGATACAATGGGACGGGAGGTTTTGCACATGCGCATCGGGATTATCGGATTAGGAAGTATGGGGCAAATGCTGGTGAAGTCTTTTTGCAAAAGCGCAGTGATTTCCCCTGAACACATCGTCGTTTTCAACCGCACGCGGGCAAAAGCGGACGCGCTGCAAGCCCGTTTTGGAGTAGCTGTCGCGGATAGCGCCCAAGCGATTTGCGAGCAGGCCAGCCTGATTTTCATCTGTACGAAGCCACTGGACATCCTGCCTGTTCTGGAAAAGCTGACGATTCCTCGCGAGAAGCACATCGTCTCTGTCGCTGCCGGAGTCAGCATCTCCGACCTGGAGAGCGTTCATGCCGGGCCAGTCAGCAAAGTGATTCCTACCGTGACGTCATCCGAGCTGCACGGCGTTTCGTTGTATACGGCAAGCGACAGGGTGAGTTCAGAGGAACGAAGCCGCTTGTTCACCCTGCTGTCCGCAATCGGCGAAGTGCAGGAAGTGACAGAGACGAATATCGAAACAGCCACAATTTTGAGCAGCAGCGCACCCGGACTGATAGCCGGGATACTCGATTCGTTTGCACAAGCAGCGGTCCGCAAGACGCCGGAGCTTGATATTGCGACAGCCAGAACCATTCTCGTGGAAACGATGCTCGGCACCGCTTTGCTTTTGAAAAACGAACAGCTTGGCTTCGACCAGCTAATCGAGCGCGTTGCGACAAAAGGCGGAATCACCGAAGAAGGGCTGCGCGTGCTCGCCAAAACATTGCCGGGCGGCTTCGACGAGCTGTTTGCCATGACCGAATCGAAACACGCTGCCTTGAAAGAGCTTGTGCAAAAGCAGGTCGGAAAACAAATGGATGAAAAGGAGTAATCAGACATGATCATAGGTTGGATTGGCTTGGGCAACATGGGCGTACCGATGGCAAGCAACTTGCTGTCCGCAGGCTACGCTGTCCGCGTCTGGAACCGCTCACCCGAAAAAGCGGCTCCGCTCGTTGCGCTCGGCGCGAAGCAAACCGAATCACTCGCGCAACTGGTCGATGAATGCGATGTGTTGTTCACCATGGTAAGTGATGACGAGGCTGTGAAAGCCATTTATACAGGAACAGACGGCTTGCTGTCTGCCCGCGTTTCCGGCAAGCTCGCGATCGACATGAGTACGATTGCTCCGGAGACTTCCCGCTTTTTGGCGGAGCAAAGCAAAAAAGCCGGACTGCGTTTTCTCGACGCTCCCGTCTCTGGCAGTGTCGGTCCGGCGAAGGAAGCGCAACTGGTCATCATGGTCGGCGGCGAGAAAGCGGATTATGACGTAGCGAAGCCGATGCTGGACAAGCTCGGCAAAGCAGGTGTTTACCTCGGGTCGCATGGAGCGGGAACGTCTGCCAAGCTGGCGATCAACCTGCTGCTCGGCATCACGGTACAGGGAGTAGCGGAAACGTTGCTGTTCGCCCGCTCGCTTGGCATCGACACCGAGCAAATGCTGGAGATTATCTCGCAAAGCGCAGTAGGAACCCCGCTGATTCGCGGCAAAGCTGCCTCGATTCTCGCAGACGACTTCCCTGCCGCTTTTGCCTTGAAGCATATGGCAAAAGATTTGCGGCTTGCCCGCGAGGCTGGCGTAGCTACTCCTTTGGCGGAATCCGCGCAGGCCACCTATCGCCACGCCCTGGAGGAAGGATTGGGCGAACTCGATTTGATGGCGATTTTGCGCCATCTGAAGGGCGCGACTCCGACCAGCAAATAGCTTTTTAAAAAGCAAAAGAAACCTCACCATGTGTGGGGTTTCTCGACAATCTGGGACCGGATTTCCGGTCTTTTTTTCTGCCTTATTGCTGCGATTTCAGCCACGCATTGAGCTGCTTAGCCGAAGCCACAGCCTGCGCATCCGCGAGAATATCCCCCGGCTTGTTGCCCTCGCCAATGATGTAGCCGGCATACGGCATTCCCACAAAAGAAAAGACGTACTGAAACTGCTGGATCAGCGGCAGTCCTTTGATCCTTGGCTGGTCGCCGCCCGTCGTGATGACATAAGCCTGTTTGCGCCCGAGCGATTCCTTGAAGGCATAACGTTTGTCCCGCAGGCTTTGCGACCAGCGATCCACGTAATTTTTCATGTAGCCGGACATGCCGTACCAGTAGATCGGGGTGGAAAAGATCAAAAAATCGTGGGCCAAAACGGCTTCCGTCACTTCGTCGTAATCATCTGCTACCGCCGTGAAGCCACCTTCCACATGCCGCTGATCGTGGATCGGAAGAATGTTTTTCTCCCGCAGGTGAATGCTTGTGTGCGGGATTCCTTCCAGCGCGATATTCGTCAGCTGTTCGGTATTGCCACCCTCTCTTGAGCTACCATGCAAAACGAGAATGTTCATGCGGCTCACTCCACTCCTTGTTTTCTTACCTGTCATTGTATCAAAAAACCCTCCGGCAATCTGATATTATCCCCTTTAAGTAGACAGTAAAAAGAAAGACCATTACTGTTTATTTGGAGGGGATATTCTTTATGGGGAAAATGACATACTCGCTTGAATTTAAGACACAAGTAGTGGAATGGTTTGAACAAGGAGCTACGTATAAACAAATTCAAGAAACCTACGGTTTGGATTTACGGATGTTCCGTAGATGGGTTAGAAAATACAGAGATCACGGTGTACAAGGATTGGTAGACCAAAGAGGCAAAGCCGGAGGGATGAGCATGGGAAGGCCTCGTAAAAACCCCATGGCTTCAGATGAAAGAATTAGGCGTCTTGAAGCGGAGGTAGAATTCTTAAAAAAGCTCTTAGAAGCCAGAAAGGGGGAAAGAAGAAGGATCAGGGAAAAACAGTAATTTTTCGGATTATTGCTGAGATGGCGGATCGTTATCCAGTTCTGTTACTATGCAAAATTGCTCAAGTATCAAAAAGTGGTTATTATAAGTGGCTGCACTTACAGAAGAACCCGACGAGAAAATACGCGGAAGACCAAGAGTTAAAAAAGCTGATTTTGCATTGTCATCAAGGGGTCAATGGAATATACGGATATCCTCGAATTAAGATGTGGCTATACCGGGTCCATGGCATTCGAATTAATCATAAGCGTGTGTACCGACTGATGAAAGAGTTGGGGATCCAATCACGTATTCGCAGGAAACGAAAGTATTATGGACGCAAAGAGCCAATCGTGATAACAGAAAACAAGTTGAACCGTGAGTTTGCTGCGTCACGACCTACTGAAAAATGGGCTACAGATATTACCTATATCATTTTTAACGGGAGACGGCTGTATCTGTCTGTCATTTACGACCTTTTCAATAATGAGGTAATTGCCTATAAAGTCAGCAAACAGAATGATTTATCCCTCGTCTTAGATACTGTGAAGGCAGCGACACAAAAAAGAGACGTGAATGGCGTCCTGCTACATAGCGATCAGGGAAGCCAGTACACGTCCAGAGCATATCAGAATCTATTACAAGCGTATAACATAACTCCAAGTATGTCGAGAAAAGGAAACTGCCTGGACAACGCTTGTATCGAAAGCTTTTTCAGCCACCTCAAAACAGAATGTATATATTTGGATTCCTTCGGAACCGAAGAAGAGGTGAATAAAGCAATCGAACGTTACATTCATTTTTACAATCACGAACGGATTCAAGCTCGTTTACGCAGTCTCAGCCCAGTTCAATACCGAGCTGAGGCTGCGTAAAGCAAGGGCTTGTTTTGAACTGTCCACTTGACGGGGATAAGACCAATCGCCAGAGGGTTACATGTTTTAGACAGTTTGCTTGCGCGCACTTGCGAGTTGCTTTTGCCGCAAACGCCAAACGAAAAAGGCTGCGCCTGCCAAAAGCACTGCGGAGAGCAAATAAACCGCTCTCGGGCCAAGCCACTGCGCCAGCGCCCCCATCAACAGCGAGGAAAGTCCAAACACCAGCGCATCGATGGTCCCTTTTGCTGACAGAACGTACGGCAGCATCGGCGTCTCTGTCTCCTGCTGCAAAATTGTCTGCTTGCTCACCAGGGCTATCTCCAAAAACGGCCCCAGCGCAAAGGAAAAGAGCAAGGCAGCCAGCGGATACGTCGTACTGCCAAACAGCAAGGTCATCGCAGCAGCCCCGCCAACACCTGCCAGCAGCCAGCGATACAGCTGGCGATTCATCTTGTCCGCGTACTTCAGCAGCAGCGTGCCCCCCAAAATGGAGCCGAGCAGGTAGCCTGCATTGATGTAGCCCCACCACTCTTCTCCTCGGCCCAACGCTTCCAGCACGTACGGCAACAAAATAGCCGCAATCCAGACCGCTCCCGAGACGCCCATGACGACATCCAGTGCGACGAGCTGCCGCAAGAGCGGCACATCGCGAATCGCTTTCCAGCCTGTCAGCCAATTTTCCTGCGGCGGTTCGACAACCGTCATGTCTGGAGCAGCTTTTTCCGGCTTGACCGCGAGCATTGCCAAAGATGCCAACACATAAGCCGCTACCGTTCCCCACAAAACCGCACTTGCTCCGAGGAACGCCACGAGCAGTCCACCCGCTGCCCAACCGGCAAAATGAACCGTCTGATCGGAAGTTGCAAGCAAGCCGTTCGCCCTGATCAGCTGCTCGCGTTCCACAAGCTGCGGCACCAACGCATTGCGTGCGGGATTGGCCCAGCCATCCATAAAGGCAATCAGCCCGCCCAATCCGAACAGCAGCCAGATCGCCTGACCGTTGGTGCCTGCTGTCCTGTCGACAAGCACAGCCGCTGCCGCGAGCAAGCACGTCTTCAGCGCTTGCGACAGCACCAGCATGGACGGAAGCGACAGTCTGCGAAAAAGCAACGGCGCTGTCAAGCCGCTGACCGATTGCGCCGACAAAATGACCACCGGAACAAACGCCGTGTACATGACAGAACCGGATATGGCGTAAATGACCGAAATGAACGCCACAATATAAAAAACATCCCCCAGATTGGCCAATGTCTGACCCGCCCAGAGGAATAGAAAACGTCTATGCCACACGATGCACAACCTCCTGTCGGTTCAGGACATGTTTCCATCGCCCTGACGGAATATGCGATTATTCCTGCCGACCGATCATCACAATGGAGGTGCACCTCTTTTCATCCAATATGTTTTAGTCTATTCCAGAATCTGTAGATTGTACAGTTTTGTTGCGGAAAAAGCTGTAGTACACCCAGCCTGCATTGATGAACAAAAAAGCACTCGTCATAAAAAACACGCCGTTGATGCTTACGTAGCCAGCCATAAAACCGCCGATCATCGGCCCGAGCATGCTTCCGATGCTGACGAAGCTGTTGTTGTAACCGTAGACGCGACTGACCATATGGGATGGCGTGGCCCGCCGCAAAAGCGCATTGACTGACGGGAGCAAGCCTCCCAGCGACAAACCGAGCAAAAACCTTAGCACGACCAGTTGCCACACGGTCCAGACAAGCCCCTGCGGAATAAACAGGATCGCTGCTCCAAGCAAGGCGAACAGCAGCACCTTTTGCGAGCCAAAGCGATCACCCAAGCGCCCGAGCTGCGGAGAAGCAAACACATTGGCAATCCCCATCGCCGCCTGGACGATTCCGGCCCACAGCGCGACTTTTGCTCCTTCTGATTGGACCAACTGCGATATGTAGATCGGCAATACAGGCACGATGCTGAACAAGGCAAACTGGATCATCACGGTTACAAAAAAGAGCGCCGGCAGCTCTTTGGACGAAAAGATCATTTGAAAATCTTCCTTCAGGCTGGACCGGTCCTTTTTTTCAGGTGGAACGAAGCTCTCTTTTACCGTAAACGTAATGACCAAAGTCGCCAGCAACAGCAGACTGCCTGTAATCAGGAAGATCATGCGAAAGCCGATTTGATTCGCCAGCACTCCGCCAAAAAGCGGTCCCATAATCGTCCCTGCCGTGATAAACGATTGCAAAAGCCCTTGCGCCCAGCCGATGCGCTCTTTCGGAACGGAAGAGGCAACCAGCGCCGTACTGGCCGGGATGATTCCTCCCACCAGTCCGTTGATCAGCCGCAGCGCCAACAGTTGCCACAAACTGCCTGCAAAGCCTGTCAACGCTACCGTGATCGACATGAAGTAGCCGGATCGCAAAATCATGATCTTGCGTCCGTGCTTGTCAGCCAAGTTCCCCCAAATGGGAGAAACGAGTCCGGCGGTCAAAAAATTGGCCCCGAAAATAATTCCCGCCCATGCTGTCACCTGATGCGGATCGTCAATTCCGAAATCTTGCTGAATGTACAGCGGCAAAAAAGGCATGATCATACTCATCGCCACCATGACGACAAACAGCGATCCGCATAACACGTATAGATTGCGGCGCCATATTTCCATCAGATTCCCTCCATTCCCCCTCGATCAATCCCCAAATCCTGGACGCTCCACAGGCCATAGTACACGCCTTTTTGTTCCAGCAACTCCTCATGCTTGCCCTGTTCCACAATTTGTCCCTCGCGCATGACGATGATTTTGTCTGCATGGGTGATCGTGGACAGGCGATGCGCCACAATGAGCGTCGTGCGCCCTCTGGTCAGGCGATTCAACGATTCCTGGATCATATGCTCCGACTCCAGATCGAGAGCAGAGGTCGCTTCATCCAAAATCAATATTCCCGGATCGCGCAAAAACACCCGGGCGATAGCGACCCGCTGCTTTTGTCCCCCCGACAGCTTCACGCCCCGCTCGCCCAGCTCTGTATCGTATCCTTCTGGCAGCTCGCTGATAAAATCGTGGGCATTGGCGGCGCGGGCAGCTTCCTGAACCATATGTTCATCCGCTTCCGGATTCCCCATCAAAATATTGGCTTTTGCCGATTCGCTAAACAAAATGTTGTCTTGCTGCACCAGTCCGATATGATAGCGCAAATTTTGCTGCTTCAAGTCGCGGACATCGACTCCATCGATGGTAATCCGCCCTTCCGTCACGTCCCAGAAGCGCGGCAAAAGGCTGATCAAAGACGATTTCCCGCCACCGGACATTCCGACGATGGCGACCGTCTCGCCAGGTTGAATCGTCAGATTGACGTCGCGCAAAACAAGCGGCCCTTCTTCCCGGTAACGAAACGATACATGCTCAAAGCGAATTTCTCCGCGGATGCGTCCCGTCGCCGGATCAACAGGCAGCTCGCGAGCGTTTGGACTATCCTCAATATCGTACGATTCATCCATGAACTCGAACATCCTGTCCATCGAGGCAATCGCTTGCGTCAGCACCGTGCTGGAGTTGACCAAGCGCCGCAACGGGGTATACAAGCGTTCCAAATAAGCGTAAAAAGCCACCAGTGTCCCTACGCTCATGCTTCCGCCGATCACCTGGTAGCCTGCATAGGCGATCACGAGCAACGGCGCGATATCCGTGACGGTATTGACGACAGAAACCGTCCGGGCATTCCAGCGGGTATGCTCCAGCGCTTTGTCCAAAAACTGGTTGTTTTCCTTTGCGAAGCCTTTGCTTTCGTGACTTTCCAGAGCAAAACTGCGGATCAGCGCCATCCCGTTCACTCGTTCATACAAATACCCCTGGAGCCGCGCCAAAGCAGCAGAGCGTTCCCGCGTCAGCTGTCTCAGTTTTTTGTAAAAAAATTTGACAGAGAGACTGTACAGCGGAAAAACGACGATCGCTACAAATGTCAGCTCCACATCCATGGAAAACATGATCAAAAGCGTCAGTACGATCGTAATCAGATCGAGCCACAAGTTCATCAAGCCTGTTTCCACGAAGCTTTTCGTCGATTCCACGTCGTTAATAACCCGGGAAATGACCTCGCCCGTCTTCGTGTTGTTGTAGTAACGCATCGACAACCGCTGCAAATGGGCGTACAGCTGGTTGCGGATATCAAACAAAATGCGGCTGGACACCCACTGCGCGAAATATTGGCGGATATACTCGACAGGCGCCCGTACGACCGTAAACATCAAGAACGTCCCAAGCATCAGCCAAAACAATTGTGTCAGCTTATCCTCGCGGGGCATCGAGCTGGGGAGCAGGTCGTCAATGACGTATTTGATCAGGAGCGGCAAGGCAAGCGGAATGGAAAACTTGATGATACCTATCAATATAGTGCCCAAAATTTGTTTCCAATAGGGCATGACATATGCCAAATAGCGGCGTATGCTCAACCAGCATACCTCCTTCCCATAGCAAACTTGGCTGTACCCGATATGTTCAGGCACAGCCAAATTGGTACGATCTTCTTCGCCATTTCCAACTTTCTGACACTACAAGGAAATCCCTCCCCCGAATAACGGGAAAGGGATTATTCCTCATCGTCTCGCACTAAAAGATACCGCTCGTACCAGCGTTGCACGAAGCCGTTCTGAAAAGGGCCGCGGCGCGCGCTTACCCAATCCAGTACCTCTCGCAACGCAGTCTGTACCTTTTCCACGACAAACGGAGGGTAGTTCATCTGTTTGCTGTGCAACAGAAACTCCTCTTCATCGAGAATCGAATACGTCATGTCGGGAAACACCTTTACATCGAGATCATAGTCTATGTAGCTGAGCAGCTGTCCCTTCATGCTGAAGGGCGAACCAATGTTGCAATAATAGTAAATGCCGTCGTCGCGAATCATGGCAATGGTATTGAACCATTGGCCCCGACCAAATGTGCAAATGGCCGGTTCACGCGTACGCCACTCCCGCCCGTCTGCTTCTGTCACCTTGACCCGATCGTTTCCCCCAATCACCACCGCATCACTGGTATGAATCAACGTGGATTTGTCCCAAATGCGGTGCAGCGAATGATCATGTTTATAACTTTCAATGCGGATATTGGAGCCCGGAGTTGGTGACATGACTCTCCCCTTTCTTCTCTTCTCTTTTGAATGGGGACAAGCCTCCTTTAGGAAGAGAGCTTTTTGGAAAGTGTAACAAATTTTTGTACTTCGTAGCCAAGCGAAAGGTAAAACGGAAGGATCTCCGGATTTGCCTGATTGACCATGATCAGGACGTTATTGACGCCTCGCTGTTTGAAGCGCTTTTCGATGGCAGCCACGAGTTCGCGGCCGATACCGGAACCTTGCATCTCGGGAAGAACAGCCAGCCGGTAAAAATAGGCTCGTGCTCCGTCGATCGTGCCGACCACGACCCCAACAACTTTGCCGTCTTTTTCCGCAACCATAACCAAATCGCTGTCCCATGCCAACTGTTGGGCCAAATCGTTCAACGACACCGTGTCCGATTGGTCCAAGCCCGTCTGTTGCCAGATACTTGTGATAGCCGAATAGTCACCGAGTCGAAACGGACGAATCAGCATACGTTGCCTCCTTCGTAACCTTCTTCCTCTATTGTACAACACATGGACAACTTTGTCTTGTGTAGTGAGACGTCAAAGTCGCCAACTCCTTGTCACCGCTCCTAAAAATCAACTAGGTCAAAAGAGAGATACCACCATCAACGATCAAGGTTTGTCCGCGCACCATCCAAGCCTTGTCGGAAACGAGGAACATCACGGCATTCGCCAGATCTTCCGGCTCGACAATCCGGCCTGCCGGCGTGCGTTCTGCGGAGCTGCCCAGCAGTTCTTCGCGGTTCGGGAAGTGTTTGAGCGCATCTGTATCCACAGCGCCGCCAGATACTGCGTTGACTACGATGTTATGCGGAGCAAGCTCCACTGCCAAATAGCGCGTAATCGCTTCTACAGCTGCTTTGGACACGCCGACTGCCGTATAGTTGTCCAAAACGCGAATCGAGCCGAGGCTGGACAGGCTGACGATCTTTCCGCCGTTGCCACCCTTAATCATTAGTTTTGCCGCTTCTTGCGCGCAGAACAACAAGGCTTTACTGTTAATTTCCATCGTCCAGTCCCAATGGCTTTCTTCCAGCTCCATCAGCGGGCGCAAAACCCCGGAAGCTGCATTGTTGATAAACACATCGAGACGGCCAAATTCCTGGTCAATCTCTGCGAACAGTTCCTTGATTTTTGCCACGTCGCCAACATTGGCTTTCACCAGGTGCACGCGCGCTCCTTTTGCTTCCAGCTCGGCTGCCGCTTCTCTCGCAGCAGTCCGGTTGCGCAAGTAGTTCAAAACCAGGTCGTACCCTTGCTCAGCCAGTTGCAATGCAATTGCTTTTCCGATACCGCGCGTTCCGCCGGTAACCAATGCTACTTTTTTTGTATTCATAATCAGAAATGCCTCCTACTCACCAACTATTAATAGCAGGTACTAATCAATCAAAATCACATTTTTCATTATACAACTCCCCTTCCGCTTTTGCTACCGGAAGCCAAAATCTCGTCTGACTCATTCCTCGCTGAAAAAGCCATACTAAACACGCGCAAAAACAGAGGGCAGGCATAAGATCAAGGGAGGAATCAAACGATGTACATAGGACGCGACCTGTCCGAATTGACGATGGTCCCGCTTTCCCAGTGGGAAATCAACGAGCTTTTGTACTTTCACGATACCTTTTCCCAGCTCGCCGCATACTTGAGCGCAGAAGGGGCTTCCCTGCATGTGAAGGTCATCCGCGAATTGGAATCACGCGGGCCAGTAGGCGGCGACAGCGGTGCCTGGGATCACGCCTCCAAACCTATTTACGATTGATGTTTGATGCTTGAAAAGGAACGGGCAATAGCAAAAAGCCCGGCGGCAAGAGAGCGAATCACTCCTGCGCCAGGCTTTTTCCCTATATCTTGAATTTGCCAATCTGATCTTGCAAATCTTCTGCCAACCGCTCCAACGACATCGCGGAAGAAGCGATCTCTTCCATCGAAGCCAGTTGTTCCTCGGCTGCTGCGGAAACGCTTTGCGTCCCATCGGAAGCTTGCATCGTGACATCAGAAATATGATTGATCAATTCGACCACCAGTTGCGTCTGTTCGGATATATCGTGCGACGCTTGCGAGACTTGTTCGATTTTGTCCGCCACATCTTCCACCGCAGACTGGATTTGTTCAAATGACTTCCCGGCCTCATTCACTTTGCCGATTCCTTCGGTTACTTCGCGTTTGCTCTGCTCCATCACATCGACGGCATGGTCGGTCTCTTGCTGGATCGCTTTGATCAGATGGCTGATTTGCTCCGCCGAAGCAGATGACTGCTCAGCCAGCTTTCTTACTTCGTCAGCGACGACAGCGAATCCGCGACCAGACTCTCCGGCGCGTGCGGCTTCGATGGCTGCATTCAGCGCGAGCAAATTGGTCTGGTTGGCAATCGCCGTAATGACATCTACGATTTTGCCGATTTCCTGCGAGCGTACTCCCAGGCTGTCCACCACTTTTGCCAGACTGAGAATCGACTCGTTGGAAGCGTTCATTTGCTGAACCGCCGACTGTACGGAGCGATTGCCTTCTGCTGCGATGCTTGCTGTCTCTTTGGCTGTGTCGGACACCTCATGCGTATAGCTGGCAATCTGGGCGATTCGCTGCGACATCTGCCCGACTGCATCGGTGCTTTTTTGTGTATGCGATACTTGCTGTTCTGTTCCCGTCGCCATATCCTGCATCGTCGTGGCAATCTGCTCTGTCGCCTTGCTCGTCTGGTCAGCGCTTGCCGACAGCTCCTCTGCGGAGGCTGCGAGCTGCTGAACGGAATCATTCACAGAGAACAAGAGAGAGCGCAGCGATTCCGCCATATGGTTGAACGTTTTGGCCAAGACGCCCAACTCGTCGTCGCTTTTCACTACCACCTGCTGGGTGACGTCTCCCTCGCTCATTTTTTTCGCGGCTGCTGTCAGTTGTTGCAACGGGCGAAGCAAGGAGCGCAAAATGCCAAACACAAGCCCTGCCCCAATCACAATCGTGATCGCAATTACCAGCATTGTCCGGTAAAAAATCGGGCTGGCCGCATCCGCTGCTTCCGTCCTGTACATGACGCCCATCAGCTTCCATCCCGATTGATCATTGGTGACAAAAGCTGCTTTGGCTTCCTTGTTCTCATCTGTGAAGTCAAACGTCCCTGCCGCTTTGGCGTACAGATCGCCAATCCAAGGCGCTGTCATGTCTGAGCCAGGTGTTCCTGTCGGATGGATCAACAGCTTGTGGTTGGCATCGAGGATGGTCATATAGCCATTCGTTCCGATTTTCGCCTGCTTCACCGTTTCGTTCAGGGCGGTCAGCTGAATATCGATCCCGAGCACGCCGGAGCGGTCAGGCAAAGCTTTGGCTACACCCACGATCACATTGCCCGTAAATGCGTCGATATACGGGTCGGTAATAATCGATTTGTCAGGCGTCTTCATCGCTGCTTGATACCACGGACGCTGGCGCGGATCATAGCCGTCGGGAAGCTTGGCGCCAGTCGCTGTCAGCATGTTCCCTGTTTCATCTCCGACGTACGCTTCCCCAATATCCGGGTGCAGCTTGAGGAAAGTTTGCAGCTTCTTATGCAGTTCGTCTCTCGCCTGATCCACCAGGTCAGCTTTTGTCAAATCGGACACGATGAATTGCAGGTCTCTGGATTGGGCTTCCATTGTACGGTCAATCAGCTCGTCCACCAAGCGCACATTTTCCGATGCTGTCGTCAGCAGTTGCTCTTCAAGACGATCCTTTGCGCTCTGGTACGAAAGCAGACCAAGAGCGAGTACAGGTATAATCAAAATAAGGGAGAACGAAGCAATCAGCTTGGCTCTGACAGTCAATCTTGGCATTTTCATCCGCATTTCCACACCTTTTCGCATAGTCTCGTTGTCAGATATACTTACCCATTATAGCAAGCATTTTAAACCAAAAATCGCCCGCAACTTTATTTTTTATTATATTTTATTATTTTCAGAATTAACTTTCTTTAGAATTTAGGTAAAAAGTGCTTTACAGCAAGAAAAAAATGCCATATTCTAAGGTTACGTTTTACACCACTACTACTCGAAGGAAGGAGGATGCAACATGATGATGAATGTATGGGATTTTGCATATGATTTCGCTGATCGTCTTATCGTTGCAAAAACTGCATATAGAAGCGCCTCCTGGTCCGACGAATTGTAGATGCATTCGTATCTTCAACATTCTCTTTCGTCAATTACCAGACCATGGGCGTAGTAGCTTGTGGTCTTTCCTTTTCTTCGTGCGCCCAAAAGACCGCAGGCATCAGCCCGTGGTCTTTTTCTTGGCGACAAACATCCAATTTTTACCAATGAGAGGAGGTGATTTGGTATGGTACTGAATTTCTTGTTTTTCACCATCAAGATCGAACGCAATCACGTTCAACCAGAACAACGCCTGGCTGCCTATGCGCGCACACGTTATTTGGAAGAACGCGCTGAGGCTCACGCCTTTGAAGCAGCCCAACACGTTAGCCGCATCTAATTTCGTCTTCGCATTCCAAACCAGGAGGGATTTCAATGAAAAATAAACAAAGACGTCAGATGATGAGATTTACAGGAGTCAAAGCGATAGATGGCGACTAACTGCACGATTTATCAGGGATGGGAGGTGGATTTTCATGCACATTCCAATGATTTTCTTCACGATTATTATCGAGAAGCGGAAATTGACCCCAGAACAGCGCGAGGCGCAATATTTGCAACAACAAGCAATCGCTGAGTGGGAACAACGGAAACATCAGATCGCAATGCAGTTTCCGGAATTTCTGTACAGATAATCGACAACGACAGTCCATGAAAATAACGAGACGGCCATTGCATGGTCGTCCGAATGAAAAAAGCTGCCGAGTTTATCTCGACAGCTTTTTGGCTTCCTGTCCTACTTGCTTTTTTGTCCGAGCAATTCCCTGATTTTGTGATGGGCCATCGGAAACGTGTACGTGTCCAGCTCACTCCAAGCGGCAAACCTGGCATGAGCGGGCAGCTTGTCTCCGTCAATCCAGTCACAGGACCAAACCTGCATATTCCACTGCAAATGCGAAAAGATGTGCTGCACGGCACCGAGCGGTTCCAGCACTTCGATATCGATTCCGAATCGTTCGCTGATTCCGCTGGCGAGCGCCTCTGCTTTGGCACTGTCTTTTTGCTGCTCCGTCTCCACCATGGGAAACTCCCACAGTCCAGCCAGCAGCCCTTGCTCCGGCCGTTTGTTAATCAGCACCTTGCCATCGCGAACCACGATTGCCACCTGCAAATCGACAGGGCGCGGAGGTTTTGCCTTTCCTTTGATCGGCAGTTCCTCCTGTACCCCTTCCTTGCGGGCCATGCAGTAATCGAACACAGGACAGGTCAAGCATTGCGGCGAGCGCGGCACACAGACCATCGCGCCCAGCTCCATCAAAGCCTGGGTGAAATCACCTGCTCGCCCTTCCGGAATGACTTGGCGCACGAGATGCTCAATCTTGATCCGGGTGGCGGGCTTGGCAATATCATCCGACAGGTACAGCAAGCGGGAAAAGACGCGCATGACGTTTCCGTCGACAGCCGGCTCCGGCTTTCCGTAGGCAATGCTTAAAATCGCACCCGCTGTATACGGCCCCACGCCTTTCAGCGTGGCGATCTCTTCAGGCGTGTCAGGCACGACGCCGCCATAGCGAACGGTTACCTCGCGAGCAGCAGCCTGCAAATTGCGAGCGCGGGAGTAATAGCCAAGTCCTTCCCACGCTTTGAGCACTTCTTCTTCTGGTGCATTTGCCAAATCCGACACCGTCGGAAATTTCTCCATGAAATTCGCATAATAAGGTTTAACGGTTTCTACCCGCGTCTGCTGAAGCATGATTTCCGACACCCAGACACGATACGGGTCGCGGTTGATCCGCCACGGCAAATCCCGCTTTTGCGAGTCGTACCAGGCCAACAAATCCTGGGCGAAACCGAACACATGAAACTCTTCGGGAAGAGTGTACTGCAAGCTGTTGTCTTTTTTTCTTGCCATGTCTTTCTTGTCTGCTCCTTTTATTTTGGATACTCGGCGGGGCGAAACGCCCAGACGTGCAGCTTGGCCGCTCCGCCCGTTATACAGTCGCAAAACTGCTGATCCGCCAAACGGTGTGCTTTGATTTGTTCATATTCGTGTACAGTGGAAACGTCAAAAGTTTCCACAAACAATCCCGGCTGGTCAAGCCCCTCGAAGGAGCGATATTCGCGTGCTCCCCATGCTGCAAGCCGCGAAGCCATGGATGCAAGCAGTCGCAAAGCCTGCTCCCGTTTTTCCGGTTGCAGCTTGTATTCGATAAAGACAGTTAACATACGACTTGTCCCTCCTTGATCTATTCATCATACCCTTTTTGCAAAAGCGGGAACAAGCTCACAATTTTTTTCAGCAGAGGGGGGAATTATGTCATCTCTCACGCTATAATAAACATAACAACAGCCTGGAAGAAAAGGAGGAAGACAACGATTCCATGGATACAGCCACTCACTTTGCCATGGGCTTCGGATTGGCCGGGCTCGCCTACCTCGATCCTGTCGTAGCTTCTTCTCCATCGCTTGCAGCCGCCGTGATGATCGGTACGGTCATCGGCTCGCAAGCACCTGATCTGGATGGGTTGGTTCGCCTTCGCGGCACTGCGGCCTACATTCGCAATCATCGAGGCGTTTCCCACTCTGTACCTGCCCTGTTTCTCTGGTCGGGAGCCATTTTTGTTCTCATACAGGCCCTGATGCCGCAAGCCTCCTGGCTCCATTTGCTGGGCTGGATCTTTTTGGCCGTCTGCCTGCACGTTTTTGTCGACTTGTTCAATTCCTATGGCACAAAGGGTTTGTATCCGTTTCGCGATAAGTGGGTTGCCCTGAACGCCATTTTCATTTTTGATCCGTTCATTTTTGCCGCTCATCTCGTCGGCTTCATGCTCTGGGCAGCGGGCGCGCACCCTGGCCGATCCTTTTTGCTGATTTACCTGGTGATTGCGGGCTACTACTATTGGCGCTGCCAGGTGCAAAAGCGGACGACAGAGCAAGTTCGCGCGCGAATCGGCAAGCCGGGCATGTACACGATCATTCCTACCCTGTCCTGGACATTCTGGACTTTTGTTGCCAAAACGGAGCAGCACTGGTATGTAGGCGAGGTGAACTCCGGCGATGTCAGTATTTTGGACACATTTGCCATCAAACCCGAGAGCGAAGTCGTTGCCGCTGCCAAACAAGATTCCAAGGTGCAATCGTTCCTCGCCTTCACCCACCACGTCCACGTGGAAACAAAGGAACAGCCCTTCGGCTATGAAGTCAAATGGATCGACTTGCGCTATCGCTCCCGCTTCCAAGGGAAAAGCCACTACATGTTCGTCGCCGTTGTCCATCTCGATCCTCAACTGAACATCCGCGATTCTTTCGTCGGCTGGATTCACCGCGGGGAAGAGCAGCTTGCCAAGAAACTCGATTCCAAGCGACAGCTGGGATAATCGCCCATCGCACAGCAACTGAATACTGAATCAAAACCGCTCTTGAGAATGGAGCGGTTTTTTTATATCTGAATCTGACCTGCTCGATTAAGCCTAAACTGCACCTTTTTTCCAAGTCAAAAACCGACTACGATCAGGCTACATCGAAAAACAGAACTGTCTGACTGGGGGATTACCAATGATACCTATCCGCTATTCCAAACGCACCATTACTGATCAGGAGCAGATCGCTTCGTTTTTGCACACAGCAAAAGTCGGCCACCTCGGAATGTCCAACGAGCGCGAGCCGTATATCATTCCGCTCAATTTTGTCTGGTGGAACGGCTGTATTTACTTTCACGGCGCAGACTCTGGGCGAAAGATCGAGATGATCAACGAAAACAACCGCGTCTGTTTCAGCGTTTGCGAAGAGCACGGCACGATCGCTTCGCCTGTTCCGGCGCATATTGATACCGCTTATATGAGCGTGTTTTTGTCGGGTACGATCGAGCGCGTGCAGGAGCCGGCTGAAATGCGCGATGCGATGCAAGCGATGATCGACAAATACGTGCCAGGCTACTTTTCCGATCCGCTGCCTTTGCAGCACGTGCTGAAGTATCGCTCGTCCATGGGCAGCGTAACCGCTATTTTTCGCATCACCCCGGATACGCTCACGGCCAAAGGCAATCCAGGCTCGGAAGAAAACCAATTTTATCCGGGTAGAAAAGTAGAAATGGATGTGTAACAAAAACGACACGCCCCTTCCTTGGGAACGTGTCGTTTTCATTCGTCTGTCCGCAACGTATTTAGCGGTTGTACGGGGCAAACATGCCTGTCGAGATGGCGATGCGGTTCCAGCTGTTGATCGTGTTGATCGCCATGATCAGCGACGTGTACTGATTCTCGTCGAAATGCTCTCTTACTTGCTGGTAAAGGGCGTCGGGAACGCCGTCTTTCGTAATCAGCGTCACTGTCTCGGTCAAGGCGAGAGCCGCACGCTCGGCATCCGTATAAACAGCGGACTCGCGCCAAACGCTGAGCAAATAAATGCGTTGCTCTGTCTCGCCGAGTTTGCGCGCGTCTTGCGTATGCATATCCATGCAAAAGGCGCATCCGTTTATTTGCGACGCACGAATTTTGATCAACTCGATCAGCTTTTTGTCGAGGCCGCTTTCGTTCACGAATTTTTCCAGTTGCAGCATGGCTTGGTACGCTTGCGGGTTCGCCTGGCGATAGTTGAATCTTGTTTGCATGTTCATCTTTCCTCTCCACTCGAATGTGATCTTTCAACCTCAAAGACGAGTGGCTTTCCGGTTTTGTGACCGATTGGAAAAATTACTTTTGCAAATGCGCCAATTTGTCCGGGTTGACGACCATGAACAGTCGTTCGATCCGGTCTTCCGCTTGATTCAGGCTGATTTGAAGCGTCATTTTCACTTGGCCTTCGGAAATGACGACGATGCCATCCTGGCCGTTGATGGAGCGAACCTCCATGTGCGAATGATCCGCCCAGCGCGGCCAGACACCTTTCCAGAACGAGGCCACGCGGCGATTGGTGAAAATCGGGCGCAGCGCAGCCCTGGCTTTTCCGCCCCCGTCGCTGACAAGCACGGCATCCTGTGTCAAAAGCTGTACCAATGCACTCGCGTCTGCTTTGGAAATCGCATGCATCAGCTGTTCAATCAGCTTTTTGGCTGGGGCGGGTACTGCTGTGACTTGCAGGCCTGGCTCTTTCAGCCTTTGCTGTGCGCGGCTGTACAGCTTGCGGCAGCTCGCCTCTGTTTTTTCCAGCAGGTCAGCGATCGTTCGGTACTCAAAGTCGAGGGCTGCGCGCAGCACGTAGACGGCCCGCTCCGCCGGAGACAGCCGATCGAGCAAGACAAGCAAGCTGTAGGATACGTGTTCCTGCGCGATCACGGTTCGCAACGGGTCATTCTCGCCGCCGTCGTCAAACAGCGGTTCGGGCAGCCATTCTCCTACGTACTGTTCGCGTTTCCAGCGCGCTGATTTCAACGTGTCCAGGCAACGGTTTGTCACGGCTTTGCACAAATAGCTTTTGACGTGTTGAATATCGTTGATGTCAACGCCCGCAAGCGCAACAAACGTTTCCTGGACAATGTCCTCGGCCTCCGCGACAGAGCCTGTCATCTGGTAGGCGAGGGTAAACAGCAATCCTTTGTATTGGAGATAAACTTCTGCGATCCCCACGCTCATTATTTGGCTTCACCAAACTGCCAAATCGTATGGCTCAGGCTGCCGTAACGAAAACTCATGTGCAGTCGCTTGGCGGTGCGCTCGTCATCTGCTGCTCCCATCACGTAAAGAAGCGGCACAAAATGTTCGCTGCCATAGGCAGGAACCGCTTTTTCCGCGTGCGGCGCAAGCTCGCGATAACGGGCCAAATCGTCCACTTTCCATCCGCTCAAGGACTGATGCAGCCATTCTTCAAACTCCAAGGCCCACTCGAAAGCGCGTCCTTGCGTTTCACGCATGTCGATGTATGAAAAGTTATGAACGGTTCCACCCGAGCCAATAATCAGGACGTCTTTTTCCCGCAGCGGGCTGAGCGCTTTGCCGATCATGTATTGCTGCGCAACAGTCAGATTCGGATTAACGGACAGGGCAACTACCGGGATATCTGCGTCCGGGAAAATATGGCGCAAAACTACCCAATGCCCATGATCCAGACCTCGTGTCGTATTTACCGTGACAGGCACGCCTGCATCACGCAGCAATTGAACCGTCTCATCGGCAATCTGTTGGTCGCCTTTTGCCGGATATTGAATTTCGTACAGTTCTTGCGGAAACCCGCCGAAATCGTGGATGGTCGGGAATGTCTCCATCGTGCCGACCATCTGGTCAAATGCTTCCCAGTGCGCAGAAAACATGACGATAGCGCGCGGACGGCGCGGAAGCAGGCTGGAAATCTGATGCATGGCTTGTGTATAGGAATTGTTTTCGATAGCAAGCAGCGGAGCGCCATGTGCAACGAAAAAGGATGGCATCATGAGAAACACTCTCCTCTATATTTTTTAAATAAGGTTACTTTTAGTAAGTATTATAACTAATATTTGTTCTCATGGCTATCCTTTGCGGAAAATAAGTTTTCTTGCTTACTTGATTCTGCGATTCTGCAGCCGTTCGGGGCAGATGGCTTGAATTGGCTCGTGTTATGGACAGCTTACACTTTTTCTTTGCATGATAAAAGCTTGCTCGGAGTGATGCTTTGTAGTCTGCTTCATCGATACTTTAGGCGTGGCGAGGAAAGTGACGAATCGCTGTAGCTTCTTGGGATACCCCCTGTGGGTTTAGACTGCACGGCTCCGGGGAAAAAGCGAAACCACGTCAAAAGCAGTAGTTCACAGAAGCAGGAGCACGTTGATGCTTAAAACCGTGTTTCGCTTTTTCCTCGCAGCCTCGGTCGGTATCCCAAAGAGCTTTCGCGGATTTCGTCTCTTTCCTCGTCAGCGGCTGGGTGTGGTCGGCGCGAGTTTTAAAGAAAATGCTAAAGGCTGAATACATAAAAGTTGGCTTGGGTAGCGATTTGCAGTTTGCTTCATCGGTACTTCAGGCGTGGCGAGGCTGGTTAAGGGGTGATGGAGGGTTTCAAAAAAAGACATAGAAACAATGATTAAGATTCTTCTTGAAGACGGTTGCTTCATGCCACCAGTTCGGGGAAAGCTTGCTCACTTCCTGCCCTGGATTTCCCGCCCTTGAGCAACCTCCAAAAAACAATATCCGACCAAAGCGTACCGTCGGCCGAGGAAACAGGAGAAACAAGCGAAAGGGCTTTGGGACTCCTTCCGAGGCGAAGGTGAAAAAGGAAAACACGCTTTTAAGCGGCAACGTGCGTCCGCTTCTTCGATCTCGCTGCTTTTGACGCGGTTTTCCTTTTTCGCCGGAGACGGAACCCAAAATAAAAAGCTTGCCGCCCACAATCGAGCAACAAGCTTTTATCATTGCAAAAAACAAGCTTACTTCGCAGCAGCAAACCGCTTGCTTACTTCATCCCAGTTCACTACGTTCCAGAACGCGCCGATGTAGTCAGGGCGTTTGTTTTGGTAACGCAGGTAGTAAGCATGCTCCCATACGTCCAGGCCGAGGATAGGTGTTTTGCCTTCCATGATCGGGCTGTCTTGGTTAGGAGTGGAAGAGATCGCCACTTTGCCGCCTTCAGCAGTCAACCAAGCCCAGCCGGAACCGAAGCGAGTAGTTGCTGCTTTTGCAAATTCAGCTTTGAAGTTGTCGAAGCTGCCGAAAGCCGCGTTGATTGCGTCAGCCAATTCACCAGTTGGTGCGCCGCCGCCGTTCGGGCTCAGGATTTCCCAGAAAAGAGTGTGGTTAGCATGTCCACCGCCATTGTTGCGCACAGCTGTGCGGATGGATTCAGGCAGAGCGTCCAGGTTGCTGATCAGCTCTTCCACGCTTTTTTCTTGCAAGTCTGCATGAGCTTCCAAAGCTGCATTCAGGTTGTTAACGTAAGTAGCATGGTGGCGTCCGTGGTGGATTTCCATGGTTTGCGCGTCGATATGAGGCTCCAGTGCGTCATGTGCATAAGGCAATGCTGGAAGTTGATGTGCCATTATAACATTCCTCCTCAAAAATATGTATGGTTCAAGCTACGAGCTTATTATACTACAAGACAACCACTTTTACAACAAATCAGTATGCAAAGTATATTAATCTATCAGCCATTTTCAGAGATTTCCAGCTTGCATTCAAAAAAGAGAGTGCTAGACTTGTTTTATTGCATACATACTTAGAGAATCAGGTGATCATGAATGGAACTGGACTTATTAACGGTAGTGTTTCTCGCTTTCTTCGGATTCGTCGCAGCCTTCATCGACAGTACAGTTGGCGGCGGCGGATTGATTTCCTTGCCCGCTCTGCTCGGTCTGGGCATGCCTCCCTATCTCGCGCTCGGCACGAACAAGCTCGCCGGCACGATTTCCTCGGCCACCAGCTCATTCACTTTTATCCGCTCGGGAAAATACGACAAGAAGCTGATGCTCATTCTCTTCCCCGTCTCGCTCGTCGGTGCCTTTTTCGGAGCCAAGACGGTGCTGTTCGTTCCCCAGGAAATGTTGAAAGTATTGGTCATCGTCATGATGGCGCTGATTTTCGTCTACACCTTGTTCAATAAACGGTTCGGTCAAGACTCCAACTACAAAGGGATGACCAAGTTTACGCTTGGGCTAGGCATTCCTTTTACTTTTTTGATCGGTTTCTACGACGGCTTCTTCGGCCCGGGAACGGGTTCTTTTTTCGTGTTTTTGATGGTACTTCTGTTCGGTTATGACTTCGTAATCGCAGCAGGCAACGGCCGGATCTTGAATTTGGCCAGCAACCTCTCCGCGCTGTTTGTTTTCCTAGTAGAAGGCAAGGTCATTTTCCTGACAGGTCTGGTCATGGGGATTGCGATGCTGCTCGGTGCCAGCATCGGTGCGAAAGTCGCCATCAAAACCGGCGTTCGCTACGTCCGCCCGCTGTTTTTGATCGTCTCGATCACCTTGATTACGAAAATGATTTACGAGCTGATTTTTACCCCCTAACAACAAAGACGACCAGCCGGATGATCGCACAGGTGATCCGACTGGTCTTTTTTACGAAGCGCCAAAATAAAAAGCCTGGCCAAAGCCAAGCTCCCCCTACTCGTCTTTTCCTTTTCGTTGCTTCATGCGCAATATGATGCCGTCGATGAGAAGACCTATGCCCGCTCCATAAAAAGGGGCTGCGAATCGGGTCCCTTCCCCCATAGGCAGATCTTTCAAATACACGATCAATACACCCACAATAAAACCGATCATCGTGTAGCGTAGACGGGTCGGTCCCATAACGACACCCCCTTCGCACTACTTCCCGAATTTATTTGGCATTTTCATATTTTTCATCGTGCGGCTCATTTGCTTCAGCTGTTTTTGGTTGAGATTCATTCCCATAGAACGGGCCATGGCTTGCAGCTGTTTGTCGTCCATCTGCATGTTGGACATCTGTTTTTTCAAATAATAAGTGCCTCCGGCAAAACCGCCCACGAGGCCGAGTAACAATGTAACGATCGGGATTACCCAGTTGTACCAAGCCATCAATACATTACCATCCTCTATGCGTAATTAAGAACTCTTTCATTGTACCATAGATGGGCTTTCTGTACATTGCAACGCGCGAAAATGATGAGACTGCCCCAAGCCATGTCGGCCTTTCCAAGCATATTCTAAGAACAAGAGGTGATGCATAAATGGCTCCTATCCTGATTGTGGACGCCGGGCACGGGGGAGTCGATCCTGGCGGCGGAAACAATGCGCAGTTTCTTGAAAAGAATATGACCTTGCAAATTTCCTTGTACCAGTTCAACCGCTTCAAGGAACTGAACATTCCGGTCGCGATGACGCGGACCAGCGATACTACGCTTTCAAGCGATGCACGGACTGCCCTGGTGCGAAACAGCGGCGCCCGTTACTGCATCTCCAACCATATCAATGCAGGGGGCGGCAGAGGCTCTGAAGTCATTTACTCGATTTATGGGTCAGCCGTATTTCCCCGCATGATCCAGGAAGAGCTTGAAGCAGAGGGAATGCCGAACCGCCGGATTTTCACCCGTACGCTCCCCAACAACCCGAACCGCGACTACTACTACATGCACAGGGAAACAGGAAGCGTGGAGACGGTCATTATTGAGTACGGCTTTGCAGACAATCCACTGGACGCAGATACGCTCGCCAAGGACTGGAAAAAACTCGCCGAGGGGGTTGTCCGCGCTTTTTGCGAATATGCCAAACTGCCTTACCGCCCTCCAGTAGCTCCTACTCCTACACCTACTCCCGCGCCAACACCGACACCGACGCCCACACCTGCGCCTACTCCCACCCCGACGCCTGCGCCTACCGCTTCCCCCAATCCCGGAGATGGAGGTGGAGGAACAGTGCCCGACTGGAAACAGGAAGGGATCGACTGGATGTTTGACCAAGGCTTGTTGACCAACGAAGACTGGCGCAATCAAGCTGACAAGCCTTTGCCGCTTTGGGCCGAGGCCATCATATTGAAGCGCCTGTATGAGCAATTGAAAAAATAAGATTTGGAGGTAGTGCCCCGTGGGCTTCGATCTCGGTTTAATCATCGCCTTTGCCCTGGCCGGAACCGCTACCTTGTCCGATGTGCTTCGCATCCCGAAAAAGCTGCGCAGTTGGGTAGCCGTTGTCTTGATTGTCGGGCTGTACATGGCCAATCAATGGCTGTACTATCCCGGATTTGACTGGAAAACAGCGCTAATGGAAGGCGTAACAGCGGGCTTGGCCAGTGTAGGCATTCACTCTTCCGCCAAAAACACGATCGAGCAAGTAAGCAACAGCAAAAACAAGAAAACCGATTCTCAATCTGCCGTATAACGCGTCAGCGGCGTATCCGACAGACCTGAATAATTTTTTCTCGCCGGCACACTCAATACATCGTCCTCCGGGAAGCGATAGGCGGTCAGCATTCCGCCGAAAACGCAGCCCTGGTCGATATTGATTGTGCCGTTTTTGCGTTTCGGCTCCGGGTGCGGATCGTGTCCCCAGACGATCGTCGGACTTGAGACTCTGCGTTCTTTTGCCCACTCTCTGCGAATAGGGCGGCCATCCGGACCAGTCCCGGCCACATCGCCGTATCGACAAAACGTATGCACCGCAGGAGATTCCATGCCAATATAGTCATCCCTGATCCCGGCGTGAACAGCTACAGCAGCCAGCTTGTCATGACGGCGGATCATCATGTGCGACGGCGAGGAAAAAAGCAGCCGCCGACTTTGCTCCCGCAGCAAAGAAGCTTTTTTCGGCCCAAATTCATGCTGATAAAGCTTCAGCTCCTCTTCCACTTTTTCGTCGCCGTGCGCCAAGGTCACCGGCCTGCCATCCAGCCAGCGGGCGATCTTCCAGCCGTGATTGCTGTCTACCATCTCTGCCAGCCCAGCCGTGACGTGGAGGTGGAAAAATTGCAACATCCTGATCGAATGCGGTCCGCGGCTTGTTATATCTCCGAGGGAAAGGAGCTTTCGGCCCTTTGGATGTCGGTAGGCACCGTCTTTGCTTTGCTCGTACCCGAGCCGCTGGATCAGCTCCATAAACTCGTCGTAACAGCCGTGAACGTCTCCGATGATATCCACGCCGTTGTCGGCCGAAAGCACCTTGGAGCGTGTCTGAGGTTTATGCCTCATAGCGCGTTCCCTCCTTTCCCAATCTGTTACTTACTATCTTTACCATAACGGCAAAAAAAACTCAAAAAAGCCCCTCATCATGAGGAGCTTTTTTACGGCAAAATCAACCGAGATCGTGCGTATGAACGTAAATCGCCGCCTGCGTCCGGTCCTCTACATTCAACTTGGCAAGAATGTTGCTGACGTGCGTTTTGACCGTTTTGATGCCGATAATCAGCTCATCGGCGATTTCCTGATTCGACTTGCCCTGACCGATCAGCTTCAGCACTTCCAGCTCACGCGGTGTCAACTGTTCGTGCGGATGCGATTCCTGGCCGTGCCGGAAACGGGCCATGATTTTCCCTGCCACTCGCGACTCCAGTACAGGTTCTCCGGCCGCTGCCGAACGGATGGCCTTCGCGATCTCCGCCGCCCGCGAAGTTTTCAGCAAGTAGCTGAAAGCCCCCGCTTCAATAACCGGATATACCTTCTCGTCATCAATGAAGCTGGTGAGAACGATGACCTTGCTGGCCGGACATGCTTCGCGAATGCGTCTGGTCGCTTCCACGCCACCAATGCCTTCCATGACCAAATCCATGAGGACAACATCCGGCCGCAGCTCGACAGCCATCCGCACACCTTCTTCACCACTGCCCGCTTCTGCCACAACCTCGATATCATCCTCTGTTGACAGGTAAGCCGCCAGTCCCATCCGTACCATCTCATGATCATCTACCAGTAATACGCGAATCACAGCATTTTCACCCTTCCCGTTCCGGCTGTAGCATCAGGGGAATCCGCACCTCTATTTGCGTTCCCTTGCCGACCGCTGAATAAATCTCCATCGAGCCTCCTACTTCTGCCACGCGCTCCTGCATACTGCGCAGTCCGTATGACGTCATCTTTTCCCCATCCGGGTCAAAGCCGACACCATCATCTGTCACCCGCAATCGCACCTGCTCCTGCAAAGTGAACAGCTTGACCGCGATCAGGCTGGCCTTGGCGTGTCGCAGCGTATTGGACAAAGACTCTTGCAAAATGCGAAACAAGTGGTCTTCGATGCCGCTTGGCAGCCCTTCGACGTCTTCAATCTCCCACGTCAGTTCCATTGTATTTTTACGAGTCAGCTCTTCTAAAAGTTCCATCATCGCTTCTTTCAGCGATTTGTTTTGCAGCGTGGCCGGGCGCAGATGCAACAGTAACGCCCTCATCTCAGCCT
Source organism: Brevibacillus sp. HD3.3A (assembly GCF_013284375.2). NCBI lineage: Bacteria > Bacillati > Bacillota > Bacilli > Caryophanales > Paenibacillaceae > Brevibacillus > Brevibacillus sp. HD3.3A. Next base: position 1,001,577 of record NZ_CP085874.1, on the reverse strand, counting down.
GAGCCGCTGCTGCCATCTCCTCGACCAGCTCGATTTGCTGGGCTGCCCGTTGCGGATTTTTCTCCACCAGCCGCTTCATCGCCGCTGTCGTCATCGCGATGGCAAACAACTGCTGACTGACTGCATCATGCAGTTCCCTTGCCAAACGCTGGCGCTCCTCTGTCACGGCTGCCTGTTTGACTTGCTCCGCCAAAGCAGCGTTATGGTTGGAAAGTCGCTGCAAAGACGCGACCTGCTCCTCCCACTGCGAAGCCAGGCGGTTCAGCTGCCACCCCAGTTCGCCGACCTCGTCGACGCCCAGATCGGGCACACGGTATGACAGCATTCCCCGTCCCAGCTTCATGGCTGCTTCCCACAGCACGCCAAGCCGTTTTTTCAACAAATTCCCGAAGATATAGGAAATAATCAGGGCAACCAGCACACCGACAGGAAGCGATATGACAAAAGCGACTAGCTGGACCAACCCGTCAGGCTGTGTGGGCAAGGCCAAGCCCAAGTAATCCTGCATCCACAAGACGACTCTCGGGTCACTGATCAGCCTGCTGTATGCGCGATGAACCTCCGGCATGTCTTTCCAGGAAAAATAGAGCCAAAAAAAGCAAACAAACGAAACCGTAACTGCACTTGCGGCGAGCAGGACGCCGTAGCGCACATATTGCCACTGAATACTCGCTAATCGCTGTCGACGCATCCGCCAGTACCTCCTAGATGTACTTGACTTTTATATCGCCGACAAGCAGCGAGATATGCAAATTCACTTTTTGAGCCGCCTCCTCGTATTGCTCGGAACGAATCATCACACTCCGGTTGATCCCTCCCTGGCGGTGGCTCAATACTTCCAGGTCGCCCAGACTCAGCTCGGCGTTCACAGAAACCGGAAGATCGACAGGGACATAAACGGTGACATCCCCTACCCATCCTTCCACAATAAGAGCGGCCTCGTCCTGCATCAAAACCGCGCGGGACAGATCAATCACCACATCCCCGATCCCGTGCCATACATGCAAGGTGCTCAACTCAAAACGCCCGGAAGTCAGATGATAATCGCCAATCAACGAACTGCGAGAATCTTTGGGCAAAATTCGTTCACGCCCAGTTTCCTCTTCCTTCTCAAGCAGCTTGCTGCGGGAAGGCTTCCACTTGCTCAAGCTGTCCAGCCATTGTGCAGCGTCATGCCGAATGCCGTTGTGTGTATGAACAGGCTGATCCTCGCTAGTCATAGCCGGACCAGAAGGCTCTTCCCGTTGTTCCGGAAACGGGGGAAAAGAAGCTCGGTTCCCGCCCCCTCTCGTTTTGCCGCGAATCAATCGGAAGCCAAAATAAATCAACAGGATGGGAACTGCCAGTTGGAACAAGTCATCCACACCGATACCGAACCACATGTCCAGAGCAATAATGATTCCCAAACTGAACAGAATGCCGCCGCCAATCCGTTTGTTCTGACCCCAGAGGCGAACGCCGAAGTAGACGAGCACCATCGGCCACAGATCAAACAGACCGAACGAAATGATATGCAAACTGTCTAATAAAAGGCCGATGCCTGTCAAAATGATCAGGACGCCAGCCAACATTGTGTGCAAGCGGGACAGTTTCACAAAAGTCTCCTCTCTTACGCCCCATGCCGATCTTTTTCACTTTGTCTGTTTCGACACGTATAAATGAATGCAGGTGGGATATTCAGCAAGGTGAAGTCTGTCTCTACCCAAGGAAAACGCGCCTGCAGCTCAGCCTGGAGTTGTAGCGAATATTGGAATGTAATGAACAGGCCGCCTGGTTTTAATACGTTTTGTACTTCATCCAGAATGGCTGCTCGCAACTCTTGTGGGAAATTGGCAAACGGCAGGCCGGAAATGATGACATCTGCCTTGCCAAGCTCCATCTCCTGCAAATATTGTCCGAGTCTCGTCGCTTCCTCCCTGACAGGAAGATCAGGAAAGCGTGATTGAAGGATGGATCGAAACTGGCTGTCACGCTCCACAAGCACATAGTCGGTATCCGGATTGATATTTTGATAAATGGTTTGGGTAAAAGCTCCTGTGCCAGGTCCCAGCTCCAGAATAACATCCGTTGAAGCCCAATTGACGCTGCTCAACATTCGCTCACATAAAAACCGCGAACTCGGGATCACGCTGCCGACACGCCCAGGCTCAGCGATGAACCTTCGCAAAAAGACCATGAAGTCTGCCAAGAATCGTACCTCCTAGGGGAAAAGCAGCCTGCTATACAGGCTGCCTGATTGACACACTCTATTCTACAACCAATCCCCCAGTTCCTGTCCAATCAAGATTGTTCCGGCTGGGCGGACACTGGTTTTTTCTGTTGAAGCGATGCCTTGATGTTTGCCAGTTCTGTATCCAGATCGTCTTTTTCCAACTCAGAAAGCGCGTTCTCCCAAGCGAGGTTTGTCTGGCGCCATTGACCGCTCATTTGCGCTTCGGCTTCCATGCGCAGCACTTTTTCCTCCATGCGAGCAAAGCCGCGGCCTGCGGACTGATTTCCGATTCCCACTACGGCATGATTCACTTGCTTTTGTGTACGAGCTACCTGTGCCCGAGCCATCAGCGTGAATTTTTTCGCACGCATTTTATAGAACTCTTCCTTCAGCTCAGCCAGCTTCTCGCGCATTTGCGTAGCTGCCTCGGATGCTGCCAAGTACAGTGTCTCATACTCTGCTGCACGCGCCTCGTATTGCTTTTTGTCTGCAAGTGCACGGCGAGCAAGTTCATCTTCCCCTTCTGTCAGAGCGAGCTTCACTTGACGATCGCGTTTGTCGATCAGTGTGTTCGCTTCATCCAGTTGTTGGCGGAATTTCTTTTCCAGTGCTACCTGACGGGCGACAGCCACTTCGACTTGTCCGATTTCCACTTCCATATCTCGCATGTATTGATTCAGCATCACTACCGGATCTTCCATGGAATCCAAAGCGTCATTCACCGAAGCTACTGTCAGGTCACGCAAACGTTTAAAAATACTCATGTTTATTTCCTCCTCATCATATCACATCGTGTTATTTCATCCAAAAGCTCTCGCGACTTGAGCAACTCTATGGCTGGCGACGGGTCACATCTTTTTCCCAGGCGTCCAGCGCGTCTTCTTTCAATACTTTTTGGGCCCACTGACGCTCCCAGGCAGGTGGCGCTTCTTTGGGGACATGACTGGGGCGCAGTAAGCGATACCCCAGATAAATCACACCAATGGCCAGTAAGCCGTGGAACAGCAGATGGAGCTTGCCAATCAGCATCAGGAACCCGAAGAGGAAGATCACGATTCCCCAGAAACGCGAACCGGATTGTCCCATAATCTTTCGAGCGCCGTACAGCATGATGACCCCGGGAATCAAAATCCCGATCAGGTCACCGAAGTCGATTCCGATTTGATCCAGCAGAACCAACCCGCCGATTAGCAAGAGAACCAGCCCGAGCAAAACCTTTCCAGACCGTTCACTCATTGCTCGCTTACCTCCTATTCTCTTGTGCATGTGGTGCTTGCTAACTTATGCCCTTATTGTAGCCCCCCGGATAGGCTTTCCATAACGGGCGTGCGGTTGGTTTTTCCCTCCGTCCTTGGACGGAGAGCACTTCCTGCCATAATCGGACGAGCCTGTTTTCGCCCCATTCCAACCGCTCTTGCAATGTCGAAACAAAACGTTACACCTTTAGACAGGATTTTGTGACAAAAATATGAACAAGCAGTCAAAAAAAAGGAAAAATCGGACAAGCAGCGAATCTTCGTAGAGTGCGTGTAAAAAAACATCGAAAAATAGCCGAATTCCGCATGTCGGAAACGGGGGAACCAGTTTTTTGGGGTGAATAGTTGCGTTAGGCAACTTAGGGCGTCCTTTCGACCGAACCCTTCAGCTAACTTCGTAGGCTCACGAAAGGAGCAGTTTCTTTTGCGCAAGGTGGTACTATCTTTATTTATGGCTGGATTGCTTGCTATGGGAGCGGGCGCTGCACATGCGGCGGAGAACACGACACTCGAAGAGGTTGTCGATGATCTGTACGGCGTTCCTTACAAATCTTCAGGCACATCCAAAAAAGGCTTTGACTGCTCCGGTTTCACACGCTACGTATTTGACGCGTTAGGTGTAGACCTGCCGCACAATTCTGCCTCTCAATATGAGTACGGTACAGAAGTTGCACGGAAAGACTTGCAACCAGGAGATCTTGTGTTCTTTAATACAAACGGACGAAGCATCTCTCACGTGGGCATCTACATCGGGGACGGCACATTCGTGCATTCGGAATCCGGCCGCGGAGTCGTCAACACCAAGTTGAACGACCCGTACTACTGGAGCAAGCGTTTTGTTGGTGCCAAGCGCATCAGCTCGCCTGTTCTGGAAGCAAAGGCGGACACTCCGAAAAAGGAAAACGCGGTGCAAGCTGCATCGTTGCCGGAAAATCAACCAAAAAAGAAGTAGTTCGGCAAAAACATAAGAGCCAGGGACAATCGTCTCTGGCTTTTTCTGACGAAATTTAGTACCAGGTCTAAATAGGTGCCCTTACTTATAAGGAAATAAGCATGAATGAAGGGATACTTGTTCCTATTCTGTGAAAGCATGTTATGATAGACAAGGCTGATTCTTTTTTTGCCATGACACTTGTCCACTTATTAATAGAAGTAACTGGGGGTAATTCCGGTGAAAGATCACATTTTAATCGTTGACGACAATCAGGAGATTATTGAACTGCTTGAAGATATTTTGGAAAACGAAGGCTTTCAGGTCTCCTCTGCGGAAAATGGCGAGGATGCACTTGCCCTGCTCAGCCAGGGAGAGCGGCCTAATCTCATTCTGCTCGATATCATGATGCCTAACATGAGCGGCTACGAGCTGTGCTCGCAAATCCGTCGCGAATGGGACTTGCCTATTTTGTTTCTCAGCGCCAAAAGCAAGGCCGTAGACAAAGTAGTCGGTTTTGAAATCGGGGCCGATGATTACATTACGAAGCCGTTTGACACGGAAGAACTGCTCGCCCGCATACGCGCCCATCTGCGCCGCTACGAGCGCATCCGCAAGCATACCGAGGAGCAGCCGGAAAAAGACGCCTCCGGTTCCCCGATCACGGTTTTGAAGTTCAAGGATTTGGAAATCCATAAAGAAACGTATTCCGTCTACGTCAACAACCAAAAGATCGAGTTGTCCACGAAAGAGTTTCAACTGCTGACTTTTCTCGCTGAAAATGCGGGTATCGTCTTCACGCGGGAACAAATTTACGACCGCGTCTGGGGCTATGGCTACGGCTCGCTCAATACGGTGACGGTACACATCAAAAACTTGCGCGAGAAGCTGGAAACAGAGCGGCAATTCATCAAAACTCAGTGGGGGACGGGCTACGTATTCATCGGGGAGAAGCTTTAGATGAGCCTCCGCAAAAAACTGTTTCTTTCTTTTATCGCGTTGATTACGCTCAACATCCTGCTGTTCAAGTTCGTTTTTCAGGACATCATCATCGACCAGTTGAAAAACGACCGTCACAACCAGTACCAGTCAGAAAAGGATGCGGCAGAAAAGGTCCGGGTCAACCAACTGCTGCGCTCCAGCAACTTCAAGGACCCGATCGAGCGCCAGGAGCTGGAGAAGCAGTTGCCAGAAGACGTCATGTACCGGATGGTCGTGAAGGACGCGAGCGGCAACACGATTTACCACAGGCCGTCAAAAGCCTACTCCTTGAAGCTGTCCCTCCCTTCCACCACGAAAAGCGACCTGAAAGTCGTGGCAGAATACCATTTTCAGCAAGAGCCTCCCCGTGAAGGCGAGATTGTCATCTATTTCTACACGGACGATTACGACATTATGGGCACAACCGGAGTCTCGATGATGCTCTGGTTTATTTACGGAAGCCTCGTGCTGGTCGGCTTGCTGTTGCTCACTCTGTTCGTCCGCTGGATTTTGCGTCCGGTTAGCGAACTGGCCCGTGTCACGCAGGAAATTCGCGAAGGCAAGCGGCTGGTGACGTTTACGTATCGCTCCCATGACGAGTTCGGACAGCTGTTTCGCTACTTTGGCGACATGGTCGATGAGCTGCGTTTTTCCGAAGAACGGCAATCGGAGATGATCGCTTCGATCGCCCACGATTTCCGCACGCCGCTGACTACGATCAAAGGGTACGCCTCCTATATCGGCTCTGGCCGCGTCACGGATTTGATGCGCATCCAGAAGCAAATGGGCAAGATCGAAGTGAAGACGAGCGATCTGGAAAAGCTGCTGGACGAGCTGCAAGACTTTACCGTTCAAAGCACAGAGGTGCGGCTCAACATTAGCCGCATTCACGTAAAAGGCTTTTTGAAGGGAATTATCGAGGACTACCTGGCGCGGGTGAAAGAAGCCGGATTGACTTTTCACTGGAAACTGCGCGTCTCCAATGAGCTGCACATCGAGGCCGATGAAACCAAGCTGCGCCGCGTCATGGAAAACTTGATCAACAATGCGATTCACTACAACAAACCGAATGGCTCGATTTTGATTACATGCGATCAGCGAGAAGGTCACGTGCTGTTCTCCGTAATCGACAAAGGCGAAGGAATTGCTGCCGAAGATTTGCCGAAAGTCTTCAACAAGTTTTACCGCGCGGAGAAATCCCGCAACCGCAACAACGGCGGCACAGGGCTCGGACTGACGATCTGCCAGAGCATCGTGCGCCGCCATGGCGGAGAACTCACGGTAAACAGCGAACAGGGAATAGGAAGCAGCTTCTCCTTCACCATTCCCTTTTTCCACGGATAGTTTATTTAGATTTATTGTCAGTTAATTTATTCTTTATATTTCTCTGTTAAAGTATTTCTTGTAAGCATGTTGCTTTCAGTGATAAATAACCCCCAGTTCGGTATCTGACACATCACGGCGAAACCGTAGTGAAAAGATGCCTCTTTTTTTTTGCCTTAATCCCGTTTTTCCAGGCGCATGGGCAGTCCGTTTTTCGGACGCAGCGTAACCAGCGGCTCTGGCTCCACTACCTGTCCAGGCTCGGCAAGCCGCAAGCGATATCGCTGCGCAATCGTCGCAAGCAACAATGCCGCTTCCATCAGGGCGAAGTTGTTTCCGATACAAACCCTTGGCCCGCCCCCAAACGGAAAGTAGGCATACGCAGGGTTGCGTTTCAGCAAGTCGCTGGCGAACCGCTCCGGGATAAACTCATCCGGCTTGTCGTAATACCGTTCCAGACGGTGCATGACAAACTGGCTCATCATCAGCGTCTCCCCCGGCTGATAGGTGTGTTCCCCGATCTTCACTTCTTCGACAACTTCCCGATTGATCGTCCAGGCGGCTGGATACAGTCTCAATGTTTCCGAAACGATAAGGCTCGTATAGGTCAGTTTGGGCAAATCCTCCACCGTAGGCAGTCTGCCTTCCAGCACGGTTGCCAGTTCTTCATGCAGCTTCTGCTCGACGTGCGGATGCGTAGCGAGCAAATAAAACACCCACGACATCGTGTTGGCAGTCGTCTCGTGACCTGCCACGAAAATCGTCATGACCTCGTCTCTTACTTGCTCGTCCGTCATGCCTTGACCGTCGTCCTCGTCTCTCGCAGCGAGCAGCATTCCCAACAAATCGTCTTGCTGAGCTTCCGGATTTTTTCGCCTTGATTCGATCAAAGAATAGATCGCTTCGTCAAGCGTCTCATTCGATTCCAAAAATTGTCGATTGCTTCTTGTCGGAACCGACAGCGGAATGTCGATAAAGGAAGCGGCTTTATTCGCCACATATTTCAGTCCGACGTCGATAGCATGGCCAATTTTGTCAGCGCCCTCCTTGATGCTTTTGCCAAACATCGTCTCCGTAATGATCGCCAACGTTACTTTCATCATGTCGTTGTGAATGTCGCGGACTTCTCCCATCTTCCAATCGTCCATCAGCTCGACCGCATGTCTCACCATCACCTGACCGTATCCGGCGATGCGCTCCCGATGAAAAGCCGGCTGCATCAGGCGTCTTTGCCGCAAATGCTTTTTGCCTTCACTGGTCAAAATCCCGTCGCCCACTACAGCTTTGGCGATCTGCAAGCCTTTGCCCTTCTTGAAGTGATCTTGCTTGGTAACGAGCACTTCTTTGATCTGATCGGGATTGGTCAGCAAGTAAACATGGCGCTTCGGACCAAAGCGAAAATGAACGACCTCGCCATGCTCGGCGACTGCTTCACGGATAAACTGGAGCGGGTTTTTGCGAAAAGCGAGCAAGTTCCCGGAAATCGGCAAACCTCTTGGTCCTGTGATTGTCACACCCATCTGAATCCCCCTCATGTGCTTTGGCTAGGTTATGGATAGTATCCGGCACGAAAAGGAGTTTATGCGAAAAAAAGCCACCCGAAGCAATCAGGTGGCAAATCAGGTATAGCTATTAGCGTGTAACAGGCTGCTCCGTACGCAGCAGACGAAAAGCGATCAGCCGCTCCCTCACCTTGATCCCGATCACGGCGGCGAGTACAGCTTTGATCACGCCTACAACCAAAAACGGCGTAGCGCCGAACGCAACCGCTTTGTCCCAAGGGATATCCAGAACGAATTTGAGCTGGACGGTTCCAAAAGCGAGTGTCACGAACATGCCGATGACGTTGGCAATAACGGCGCTTTTCAGAGTGAAGCCCATCTTTTCCAAATACCAGCCCGTCACAAAAGCAGTCGCGATGAATCCGAAAATGTATCCGCCAGTCTTGCCGACCAATACTTGCACGCCACCGCTCGCTTCCGTAAAGACAGGCAGGCCGACTGCTCCGAGCAGTACGTAAATCAAAAGCGCAAGTGTGCCGTAGCGGCTGCCCAGAATCGTCGCCGTCAAACCGACAGCCAGCGTCTGTGCCGTGATCGGAATGAGCGGCAAAGGAATCGTCACCTGCGACAGCACCGCTGTGACAGCAGCAAAAATGGCGGACAACAGGAGCCATCTCAAACGTTCGTTTCTCATGCGTAGTATCCTCCAATGTTAACTAAAAATATAATAAGGTTAACAAAATGATAATACGCACGAAGAAAAATGTAAATCCCCTATGTTTGATCGACATGTCGTTGCAGACCCGCAAGCGATTGAATCGTGTGCTCGATCAGCTCGCGCAGGTCGTCAATGTTGCCTTCGTCGATCTTGCGGTGAAAATCCAGGGTGATGTGGTTCGTTACTACCGTTGGCGGCCATTCGATCCGATGCTCCGGCAGTTTGGCGGACAGTGTTTGCGTAATGTAGGGGCGCTGACCCCAGATTTCATTGAGCAGCGTGGTGATTTTGTTCGCTTCGCTCGGAATGTCGTCCGGATTTGGCAGCTGCAAATGAAAATGAATGCAGATCGTGCAGCCGACATGCTCCACGAGCGGCTGTTCCAGCTGTTCCGAGGCGATGTCGCCGAGACTCGTGCGCAACTGCATTTGCGCCCGCACGGCTTTTTCGCCTGCCGCCTGTTCGGCCAGCTTGAACTCAATCTGGAACAGCCGCTGGAAAGTAGCCATATCCATGACATCTGATCGTCCGGTAATGGTGATCGCTCCGTCAAAATCGCGGTCGTACACCGCTCCTTCCAGTACCACCCGGATGTTGTCAAAGATGAGTGGATGAAACACGAAGCATCCTCCTTTCCTTTTCCTGACTTGATTGATATATCCTCGAACAGCTCTTCGTATCTAGCATGCCTGCTTTCTTGCGCTTTTGCAAGCGAGAGACGACTTCCCCATAGCGAAAAGCAACCCGGGAATGTTACCATGGAAAGGAACCAACGTCAGAGGTGACCCACATGTTTCTCATTGGAATTTTAGTCGTCGTTGCGATTTTCGGTGAACTCTTTCACAGATTAAACCCTTGGAAAAAGCCCGAGCCGGCCTATGACGAGCTGGTCGCCCAAATCAAAACAACTGATTGGTACAGAGAGCTTGCCAGCGACGAGGCTTGCCGCCGTGTGCTGGAGAACGATCCGCACGTCCAAGCCTATTATGCCAGCACTTACGAAGCCCAGCGCCTTTTGACACAGGAGGGCTTTCAACTGGGCCTGATCGACTACGTCAAGGAACAGGCCGCCAGCACCTCGCCCAAATCGCACTGAACGGCAAAGCGCCGCTGCCAGGAGAGCAGCGGTTTTTTTGTATGTAATTTTATCGAAACGTTGGGAGTGGAGTGGCAGGCAGGAAAAAACCATTGCCTGAGCAGTCCTGCCTGTCCTTTACTTGCCTTTGATTAAGAGGAATTTAATGACAATCGAGACAAAAAGCTTTCTTGAAAAGAAAAAGGTATACCTCCCTGGCTGCCGCCTCGTGGTATACCTGTTCTATCCTGTATTCATCTGCTTACCGTTTTTGGTGGTAGTGCTTGTAAGCATCGAAGGATGCCTCTTCTTGGCAAGTGAAGCACTCGTTTGCGTACGATTCAGCCTGTTCGTTGATGGTTTGGCCGCAAGCAGCGCAGCATTTTGCCTCGAGATTTCGGTAAAAAGAAGTGATTGGCGTCATAATTTTTAACCCCCCGTGTGTTGTTATCTGTATTGTATTACAACAGCACCTGTTTTATAAAAGTTTGTTATAATACATTATGACGCTTTATCTTCATCTCTCGCGCAAATGCTCCCGCTTGCTTCATTTTTCGCTGTATTCATACATTTTTGCAAATTCAGCTTCTGTTGTAACACAATCGCCTTAGATCAACAGGTTGAACAAATACGGATCGTTGGTAATCTCCACATAGCGGATGCCGTGTTGTTTCATCCGGCTGATCAGAGGCTGGTAGTCCTCCTGGCACTTCATTTCAATCCCGACGAGCGCCGGGCCGTTATCCTTGTTGTTCTTCTTCGTGTACTCAAAGCGCGTGATGTCATCGTGCGGGCCGAGCACCTTTTCCATAAACTCGCGCAAAGCTCCGGCGCGCTGCGGGAAATTAATGACGAAATAATGCTTCAGCCCCTCATGCAGCAAAGAACGCTCTTTGATCTCCTGCATCCGGTCGATGTCGTTGTTTCCTCCGCTAATGATACAGACCACATTTTTCCCCCTGATTTGGTCCCGGTAGTAATCAAGGGCGGCAATCGACAAGGCACCGGCAGGCTCTACCACGATCGCACTGCTGTTATACAACTCCAAAATCGTCGTGCATACTTTGCCCTCCGGCACCAGCACAACATCATTCAACACATCGCGGCAAATGCTCATAGTCAGTTGTCCCACCTGCTTGACTGCGGCTCCATCCACGAACTTGTCGATTTCATCGAGCGTCACGACGTCATCTCGCTCCAACGCCGCTTTCATCGACGCCGCTCCCGCAGGCTCCACTCCGATGATTTGCGTATTCGGGCTGATTCCTTTTACATATGTGCCTACCCCGGCAGCCAGACCACCGCCACCGATGCTCATGAACACAAAATCCGCAGGCTCTTCCAAATCGTTCATGATCTCCAGCCCCACTGTTCCTTGTCCAGCCACTACCAGCGGATCGTCAAACGGATGGACAAACGTCCGGTCTTCCTGAATGCAATATTTCATCGCTTCTGCGAACGAGTCGTCAAATGTATCCCCGATCAGCACAACCTCCACGTAGGAGCCGCCGAACCGTTTGACCTGGGACACTTTTTGCCGCGGCGTTGTCGTCGGCATAAAAATCGTGCCGAGGATTTGCAGATGCTGGCAAGAGTAGGCTACCCCTTGCGCGTGGTTGCCCGCACTCGCGCATACAACGCCGCGCTCCCGCTCCTGCAAAGACAAGCTCCGCATAAAATGATAGGCTCCGCGAATTTTAAAAGAACGGACGACCTGCAAATCCTCCCGCTTCAAATACACGTTGCAGCCATAGCGCTCAGACAGGACATTATTTTTTTGCAGCGGCGTCTTCTCGACAACATCTTTTAACCCGTGGTTGGCAACCACAATCTCTTCCACTCTCACTATAGACATATCTCTCTTGCTCCTCCCAAACGTTGGTTGTCTCTTTTTTCACTTGCCCAGTCAAAAGAAAAGCCTTCACCTCGCCAGCGTCGCTTAAATGCGCACGGCTGGCTGAGGCGAAGGCATCGCGGTACCACTCAGCTTCTCTGTCTTCCTCACGAAAAACAGACTTAATAGAAGTTCCACGATGGGAACCCCCGTCCGGGTAACGGAGACGAATCCGTTGTCCTCTACTTGCAGCTTTTTGCGACTGCGTTCTAGGGCACTGCTCCAAGGTGATTTTCAAAACAGGCTGGGCGTCCGTTCTTTCAGCACGGGGAACGGCTCTCTGCACGCTGCTCTCTGCTCCTACTCTTCCTTTTCTACGCAACTGATAACAAACTATTCAAATTATTAGTTACAAATTATAATGCGAGTCTGTTTTCTTGTCAAACAAAACCGATATTCCATTCAGTCTGGTTGCATGCAAAAAGAAGGAGAAAGCCCGCTTGCGAGTGGCTCTCTCCTTCTTTTTGGTGCGTCGCAAATTTATACCGCTTCGTAAATCGCTTCGTAGCGCTTGCCGATTTCTTCATCAGTCAAGCCAGCTTCACGCAGGCGTCCAATCAGTGCATTTGCCCAGATTTCTGTGCGTTGCGCCATTTTTGCGTATTTTTTCGCTTCCTTCACTTTGCGCTTGGAGCGATCTTCACCGTTCGATTTGAGATTGTCCAAGATAAACAGCATGCGCATGCTATCTTCCTCGTTCAACTCTTTCCAGTTGTCGTTCAAAAACGCGACTACTTGTTTGTAGTACCCGTCAAACTCATCAAAGGAAATCTCGGTATCCATGTTGAGATACTCTTTCATTTTGTCGAATAGCTCTTGCATCTAGCGTCACAACTCCCTCAGTATTCTCCGCCCCATTATAACAAAAACAAGCCTGCACAGGAAGTTGCCATTATTTGTGAACATATCGGCAGATCCGATCTGCGCCCTCCCCATGCAACAAGTCCGGGAATGGACTATAATGAGGAGATACTGAAATGCTCTGAGGAGAACAAAATGACTACATCGAAAAAGGAACAAGAAACAAGCATACGCGTCGGTCAGCAAATGACGCTCACCATAAAAAGCCTGGGGATCAACGGCGAAGGAATCGGTTATTTCAAACGAAAGATCGTATTCGTAGAAGGAGCGCTCCCAGGAGAGGTCGTGCACGCAGAAGTGACGGAAGCGCGGGAAAAATTCGCGACAGCCCGGCTGCTTCGCGTGGTGGAAAAATCAAAAGATCGCGCCACTCCTCCCTGTCCGGTGTACAAGGAATGCGGCGGATGCAGCTTGCAGCATCTGGACTACGCGGCACAGCTTGCAAGCAAGCAGGAAATCGTCATCGAGTCGCTGCGCAAGTACGCCCGCCTGCCTGAGCCGCCTGTCGCCCCGACTATCGGGATGGACAATCCGTGGTCGTACCGCAACAAGGCACAATTCCAGGTCGGCAAGCAAAACGGGAAGCTCATCGCCGGACTGTACCAGACAGGCAGCCACAAGCTCGTCGATCTGGAAGGCTGTCAGGTGCAACATGAGGCGACGACGAAGATCGTGCAAGTCGCTAAAAAAATCATCGAAGAGCTGGGCATCCCTGTGTACGACGAAAGAAAGCGGACAGGCGTCATCCGCACGCTCGTGGCGAGGGTCGCTTTTGCCACAGGCGAGACGCAGTTGACGCTCGTAACGGCCACAAAAGAAATTCCCCGCGTCAAAGAGCTGCTCCTGGAGCTGCGCACCCGCCTGCCCGAGCTGGTCAGCATCGCGCAAAACGTGAACGCGCAAAAAACATCGCTTGTCTTCGGCGACCAGACGCTCTCCCTGTGGGGCAGACCTTCTATCGCGGAAAAGCTCGGGGAACTGTCGTTTGATTTGTCCGCCCGCGCCTTTTTCCAACTGAATCCGGAGCAGACGCAAAAGCTGTACGATCAGGTCAAAAAGGCGGCTGCCTTGACGGGCAAGGAACTGGTGCTCGATCTGTACTGCGGCACCGGAACGATCGGCCTCTGGCTCGCCCCGCACGCGCGCGAGGTGCGCGGCATCGAGCTGATCCCGGAAGCCGTAGAAGACGCCAACCGCAACGCCGTGCGCAACCAGGCCACAAACGCAAGCTTCCACGTAGGCCGCGCCGAGGTGCTCATGCCGAAATGGGCCAAGCAAGGCACGCGCCCGGACGTCGTCGTAGTCGACCCGCCCCGTACCGGGCTGGATGACGCGCTGATCCGCTCTTTGCTGGACGTGCGGCCGAAGAAGATCGTGTACGTGTCCTGCAACCCATCGACGCTGGCGAAGGACATTGCGAAGCTGATGCAGCGGTATGAGTTGAAAAGCGTGCAGCCGGTGGATATGTTTCCGCATACGGCGCATGTGGAGTGCTGTGTGTCGCTCGTGAAAAAGCATTGATTCGAAAGCCACATTTACCTAAAAACAGAGCACGTTTCTGAATGTTGACAAATCATTCTTGTTCTTTCTCTCTGTATTCTTTTAACGAGGTTACTTTATATTATAAGTTAAGTTTCTTTGCAAGAATAAAATTCAAGCGGTATTCATTATTTCCATGAGCCACGGCTGACGGAGGGAAATGAGATGAAAGAGAGTAGCATCGAATCGATGCTTCAGTATTCGAGACCCGAGGCGATCCGCTGGTTGGAGAAAGAGATCGAGCATTACAGCAGGGAAGACTTGAGCCGCGGGCAATGGCCAGAACCGGAATTCGACGAGATGAAAAGAAATTGGGCAATCGATTTACTTCTGCTTCGATGGCTCCAGCATTCCGTCGTTTCGGACGACCCGCGCCATCGCCTTGAACTAGAACGCCTGCTTGAAGATTATAATCGACGACACCCGGCAGCGGATTTGCAATTGGATTCGCTTCTTACTCATGGAGCGGTACGAGTTGTCTGGGACTCCTTTAGTGTGCCGCGTAGTATCATTTTCACCCGGGGACATTCCGGTGGCAATTATTCACATTTGGCGGATTTTCTTAAGCAGCTTTCTAAAGTACGGTATTCCGATGAATGCACATTGATTCTACTAGATCCGGAATCAAGTTTGAAAGCACACCGTTCCTATTATAGGCAGACGCCGGATCTCACATGGTTTGAGGAGCAAGAGATTCTGATCCCTCATCAAGGGAGTTACGCGCTGAACGGCAGGTCGGGCCTAATTCACTATTTCGGCGTGTTTCTCTTATCCCGTATGTGGGAAGAAAAGGTAGCGGGTCCCGCAGACTGCGATGAGAGACTGAATTGGTGGATCCGTTATGTCGAATCGATTGATTTTTCCGGGGCTTTGCTGAAGAACCTCTCCCAGCAAAGCCGAGAAGAGTTGCTGGACGCGTCCGTCAATCGACTTCTGCAAGAAGATGATTTGATCGGGTGGGAGAACGAACGAAACAAATGGGTGAGCGAGAGGTTAGACGATTATTCCGATCCTCGCTGGCACGAATATGTTGGCCATCTCTCCCTTCCAGAGGGTGAAATCGATAAACTCTTCTGGCACAAAAGTTCGGACGAGGCGGCTATTACCATGCACGATCCCCGCCAACCTCTGAGCATGCTGTTCCATTGGATCGTGGACGGGGAGTCGATCGGGGGCTTCGGCTCGGATCGTCCCAAAATGCGCGGGTTGCTCACCCACATAGAAAACCGCCCTTTTTTTTATTACCAGCTGAGTCATATTCCTCCTGTGGCGATTCCCGCAATCCTCACCGACCCGGATTTGGCGTCAATCGGAATGGTGCTCTTAGCTAAGTGGGAACCGCACGACCCAAGACATGGGTATTCCAGGGGGACGGAAAATGAAACCCGGCTTGCAGAGCTGCGTATCTGGTCCGACGCACTGCCTTATTTCTTCCACTCCATCCGCATGCTGTATCAGCAGCCTGATCAAGCGGCTCGAATCCTCGAACAAGTGTTGACCTGGTTTGAAAGCGAGATACGGAGGCAAAGCCCTGTTTTGCACCATCGGGCACCGGAAGTAAAGCGCAAGCTCGAGTCGAAACGCGAAGTTTTGAAAGATAGGCTGCAACGGCAATTCGTGAATCGGGACCCTTGGTCCTGGGATGCGGCCATTCTCACGCATTGGACGGATATCCTGCTCGTCAAGACGGAAAAAACTGATGTTCCTTTGGCCCATCCTTCCATACCCCAATTGCTATGGCTGGGTCAATTGAGCATGTTGGGTGCTCCAGTTGAGAACGTGGATGAAATCATGAGCCGACTGATCCGCTATTATAACGAAGCCTACCTAACATGCCGTGACGAATGGGCTTGGATCACAAAAATCGATGGCATAATGAGGGATGAAGGATGGCTGTCCGTTTTGCGATGGGCCGCAGTTCAGGCTGATAACGGCAATTCGGAACATTTCGTTGAATTGTTGCAGCCGTTCTCTGTGGAGTTACTTGCAGCTCAGCAACCTCAAACCGATGAAGATAAATACAAATGGAACCGATCCGTAAGCACTGCGATCTCCGTCCATCTGGACCGCTTGACCCAATGGATGCGAACGGCGAACGAAGCGTTGGACGAAAGACGCGCCCAAGAAGTTCATAACGCTTTTGCCAAAATGCTTGTGGAAGGGATAAAGCGGCATCATGGTGTTGTATTCAATCCCTTCAGCCGCTCTCTCGGTGATAACGTGGTCTTTTTCAGTCAGCCTGCGGACGTCGTGAGTTCGGTGGGAGAAGCCCTGAATTCTCTGCCGGACAAGTTGCGGGAATCGACGTTGAGCGAACTGATCGAAGCCGGGAGTAATATGGGATTGTTGGCCAAGCTATATAACCATTTAGGGAGAGATCGGGACAAGCGCCTTGTTATGGAAGCAATCCGCGAGTTGAAGGATGAGACCGGGGCGGAAGACTACCCATGGATCAACCAAATCCAGGTGAAGGTCATTGAACTTCTTAATACGAGAAACCCGGAATTGGCCGAGATCGCGCAGAAACATCTCGATCGAATGTATAACTTCATGGAGCGGAGAGGGCGAAGGCCGGAAGATGACTGGGTGCTTCGGGAGCAGCTCCGGGTATATCTGATTAAGAGAGAGTACGAGAAGATCCGGTCTTACGATCCAAGCGGCGAAGATTCCGAGGCAAGACGTGACCTCATACGCTATTACCATGCATTATCACTTTTGGATTCGGATCCCCCGACCATAGACACCGCAATCGGGATTCTTCGCGGGTTACTGAAGAAGTATCCATTGAATGTCTCCTATATGGTTAATTTGTATTATGCCTGCGTTTTGGCGACCATTCACGCATATGAAAATGACACTGAATCTTACCCCAGCAGGATTGAAGAAGCGGATAAGGTTTTAGCGGATTTTCAGGGTTTGCCGGAAAAGATTGCTGAGTCCTACTTTTCCTACGTGCAGACCACCCGATTGATGTTCTACCGGGCCGTTCGAGATTCCAGGCGCTTCTGGCAGATATATTACCCGCTTGCAGAGCAAGACAAATATTCTCTCCCCATCGGAATATATGCCGTACTGATGTATATGGAAGAGAAAAGGTGGGAGTATGCCGCCCAGGTTTTGGAGGATTTGAGGGATCGGCATGGGCATTTCGAGCAATATGATCAGCTAAAAGAGGATATTAAGTCGCAAGAAATTATTGAGACGGCAGCCACTCCTAAAGTGGAACCTATGTTGGACCTTAATCAATGGCATTCCATCGGACAAGCGTTTCGAAATCTGGGTCACTTGTCGCCAGAAGATCAAGTCAACGCCATGAAACTTGGGACCGGCGTCCGTCTGGAAGAATTCATTCTGGAAAACGTGCTGGACGTCTGCCGTGAAGTACAGAAGTATTCTCCCAGCATTACTCCTTCCGCGGAAAAGCAGGCCGAGGAAGACCGCTACACGGATTTGTTCGTGTTGCTGTTCAATCAGAGGATGATGGGCTTGAACTGGACGGCGTTTTCTCAATCCCGAGGCGGCTATACCGGAAAGCCGATGAGCGACCGAGGCGGGATAGGGGAACGAGATATCGTCATTCAGAACGGAAGTCGCAAGGAGTTGATGCTAATCGAGGCATTGAATTTATCAACTGCCGATAAGAATAGCATCGAGGAACATTCCCTGAAAATTTTCGGTTACGATATCACCCGGAACTACTCCTATTTGGTCCTTGTTTGGGGATTTAGCGATAATCCGGATCGGACCTGGACACGTTACCGGGAAATTATCCGTTCCCGGTCCGATGGTCCATTTTCCGTTATGGAATCTGGAGATGCGGTGGAGTTTTATCCGCGGGTTAGTTTCCAAGGTGTGAGGGCCTTTTGTTCGATTCATAATACCGACATGGAGGGCATGCGGGCAAAGGTCGTGCATCTGTATGTTGATATTAAGGCAGCGATGCTGAAAGAGATTGCCAGGAAGGCGCGTGAGTGAGACAACATCAAAAAGAATGGTTTGGACGGTTGGTATTAACGGCGACCAACATGATCAACGTCAGCCAGTTGAAAAAGCTTCCGATGTTACGCTACTCACCCGACACATGTGGAGAGTGTGACGTTGCTTACATTGAAATAAACTACATAACAAGGCCAAAACATTTGATATTTAGCCTTGTTTTTCTGTAAGGTTCTATAGGAACCAAACAGTAAATGACCACATTCCGCTTCTATTCAGTAAATCTTAATCATCGTCTGGAAAGTCTTCGTTAGTTGGACAAGCTTTAAGTTCGCCTTTAAAGCTTCCCTCACTAATTCGTTTAGTTGAAATAGATTAGCACTCCATAAATATTTATATAATTATTAAAGGCAATTAGTCCGATAAAAAGTATGAACGACTATTATTAACTAGAAAACTGAAAGGACATTATAATGCTATTGAAAAAGATACAGATTGGATCTGAAAATAATTTTAATGAATTCCCATTAGAAATAGAATTAGAGGGCTCTCAATATTTCTTGACAAAGGATGTAACGGGCTACAAATTATTGTCTACCACATGCCCTCATGCAGGTGGGAAAGTCGTGCACCAAGACTCGTGCTTCAATTGTCCGATACATGGTTGGAAATTTGATTACTCCGGTGAGTCCATTAATGTACCTAGTCAAAAGTTAGGTCATTATAATGTCTTCGTTGAAAATGGCGTGCTTTTCGCTGAAATTCCACAGCCCATAATCACCAATAGACCAAAACAAAACACTTCATTAGAACATGACTTAATCGTAAGGCTTCATTCTCATGCCTGTCTGGAGTTCACGTATAATGATTTCTCGTTGCTTACCGACCCTTGGCTAGTAGGACCTGCTTTTTTAGGAGCATGGCTTCAATATCCTAGTCCGATTGTAGACGCAAATGCATTAACGCCATCTGCAATATGGATTTCACACGAGCACTCCGATCACTTTCATGAACCAACTCTAAAATATTTCAATAGAAAAACACCAATATATTTCCCGGATTTTCCAAATAAAAGACTAGAAGAGAAGCTAACACAATTAGGTTTCCTAAACATCTATCCGATGCAGTTTGGGAGGACCTATCAGATAGGCACTCATTACAAAATTACGTGCTTCGAACCTTCCAGTCTATGGAACGATGCGATCCTGCTAATTGAGATCGATGGATTCAGGGTTCTGAACCTTAATGATGCTGGACTGAATCCGAGGATTGCCCAATATATTGGACCGGTTGACGTTGTAGCTTCCGGATTTTCGCCAGGAGCATCGGGATATCCTTTGACATGGACACATTTGGATGAGGCAAAGAAAGACCAAATATTAGAGAACTCAAGGCTTGGCTTGTTAAAAATGCTTACACAAGCTGTCGATCTTTACGGAGCCAAATCACTCATCCCTTTTGCATCACATTTTAATCTGTGGCATCCAACTCATCGAAATTATGTAAAAAAGTTGAGAAAAAATACTGTGATGGATGTTGTTGAAGCTTTTAAAGATACTGCAATCAATGTCATAGATTTATTGCCTGGTGATTATTGGAATGTAAAGGAAAATAATGTGACTTATGCTAAACGAGACCGTTCTAAATTATATGATCAGGCAGAAGTTTTGGCTTATTTAGATAAAACATATCGTGATGACCACTTTTTAGAACATCATCCGAATGATTATTCTATTTCAACGACAGAAGTAGAAGACTATTTTATGCTTTTAAATAAAACGAGTGAGATTGCTTACTGTGAGGACCTAAGAATATGCGTTAAAGTAACGAATATTGAATCTAATCAACACTGTTTTGAAGTTTATTTAGAAATCGAAAAAGGAATTTTAAAAATTCTAAGATCAGAGAGACAATATGTAAACTTAACGATTGAACTTCCAGCAAACATATTGAAGAAAATTATCGCTGAGAATTTATCATGGGATGAGGCTCATATTGGGTATTGGTGCAAATTTAGTCGAAATCCAGACATTTACCACGCTGGTTTTTGGCGTTTGTTGCAAACCCCCTATCTTCGCAAAAGCCCGCAAATATGGAAGAGCTTTCATCCCCGAACGATTACAGGGGATACGGTGATCGCAGATGTATTGGAGTTTTACGGGGATGATGCGGATAGAATCCTTCGGCGATATGGCTTATATTGTTTAGGGTGCCATCATTCTACTAGCGAGTCTATTTCAATAGGAGCAAGAAATCACGGGCTGAATGATGCTGATATAGATAAGATGCTTCTTGAATTGAAAAAGGCTTTCTTACCGGAGGAAAAGTAAATGGATAACAAAATGAGAGAGTGGGATAGCTCTTACTTAAATCGTGATAATTTTGTATTTTATCCTCACGAAGAGGTAATTCGGTTTACATCTAAATATATACTCAAACAAGTCGGGTTAAATGAATTTAGGTTTGTACGTCCTCTTAGCGGAAAACCAAGTGTATTAGATGTGGGATGCGGCATCGGAAGACATGTTTTTTATTTTCATACAATAGGTTTTGATTCGTATGGAATAGACTTGTCAAACGAGGCAATCAAAGTTGCAAGAGAATGGGGCTCAAACGTAAATATACCTGAAGTAGAAAATAGAATTATACAAGGTGATATACAGAATATGCCATGGGGGGACGAGACTTTCGACTATGCGGTTAGTCATGGGGTATTTGATAGTACTTATTTTATCATTGCCAAGAATGCGTTTAAGGAAACCGCAAGAATCCTTAAGAAAAGTGGCCTATTTTATTGTGACCTTATTTCAGGAGACGATTCTAATCATGCCCGAGAATTCTGGGGCGAAGAAGTGGTTGAAGCGCAGCACGAAAAAGGAACGATTCAAATGTATTATAATTACTCTAAGATTCAAGAGCTTGTCCAGGATGATTTTGATGTTTTAGAATTAAATCTTATCCGACGAGAAAATATTTTGTCCGGATCATTCCATTCAAGATACCATCTTGTGCTAAGAAAAAAGGATAAGTAGTGATGCAGTATCTAACGGCGCACAATAGAGAATATTGATTACAGACAAATAAAAGTAAATTGTTCAGAAATGGCGCATGTGGAGGCAGTGACGCTGCTGACATTGAAAGAGTTGAAAAAGATAAGGCCAAATTCCCTTGATGAACCGGGAATTTGGCCTTATTCATTTGCTAATGTATTAAGATCGATCTAGGAAGAAAACAGGCGTTGACCACAACCTATTGCATCGGATTGGCAAGGTTATTCACGAGAATTTGAGCCTGGTCCCCCAGCTTGATCGTGCCGGGACATTCGACGGCACAAACAATCCCTCTGCGCTTGAATGCCGCTTTTACAAAGCGTCCGGCCAATTTTGGGTGTGCCTCTGCATCGTAATTTTTTTGAATTTCTTCTCCGGGATGGACACAGGGAAGATTTTCTCCCATACAAATAAGACCCGCTCCACTCGGCAGCAGGATTCGCGAGCCCATCGTCAGGCTTGTCAAATCAGGAAATCCGCTTATCAAAAGATTAGCCCCCAGCCACTCGGGCAAAACAAACGGAACTTTCAAGTTTTCGGCGATGATGGCGCAATCCTCTTGGGACACCACCGTGATTTGGCGACGGTTCAAGATTTCGGTTCCACGCGGATACATCGTCTGACGGGAGTCTGCTCCGAAAGTCACGCCAAAATGTCGGTCACCCGGTATGCCTCCGAACTCCAGCTTTGTCTCGGGGATACGGCGTGTGACGAAAGTCTCGGGATTGTCAGCGATAAGTATAGCTTCAACTGATGCTGCGTATGTTTTCATACAATTCTCCTCTCAGTGATCGGCGATTATGCTCCGAATGCTTGCCGCAAATGTTTGAATATTTCCCCCACAGTCTTCTGGCTAACCCCTGTTTCGCCCCATTCCTCACAGTGTATCATGAATGGCTCCTTTTTTAGGAAGAAAAAGCATAATCGTGAAACGATACTCCTCCCTAAGACTGATACAAAATTACATCGGGTGCAGGATGTCCCTCCAACAAATTGGTATATTATGGATTCATATGCATTATTCATGGAGGGCACTCAATGAAACAGCTAATCCAATTCAAAGCCGTCACAAAAGAATACAAAATCGGCGAAGTCCCGATCAAGGCGCTAAACGGGGTTGATTTTTCCATCGCGGAAGGCGAATTTGTCGTGGTTCTAGGGGCAAGTGGCGCGGGAAAAAGCACGATTTTGAACATACTTGGCGGCATGGATACCGCTACTTCTGGCCAGGTGTTTGTCGGCAACCAAGAAATTACGAGATTCGACGAGACAAAACTAACGCAGTACCGGGCTGAAAAAGTTGGCTTTGTGTTTCAATTTTACAACCTGATCCCCAACTTAACTGCGTTGGAAAACGTTGAATTTGCCACGGAAGTATGCAAAAACCATCTGAAGGCCAAAGACATTTTGCAGCTGGTCGGATTAGGCCATCGGCTCAAAAACTTCCCTTCGCAGCTCTCTGGCGGCGAACAGCAAAGAGTTGCCATTGCTAGGGCTGTTGCGAAAAACCCGCTGCTGCTGCTCTGCGATGAACCGACTGGAGCTTTGGACTATGAAACGGGCAAATCCGTCCTGAAACTCCTGCAAAATTTGAACCAGGAAACCAAAAAGTGCGTCGTGCTGGTCACGCATAATTCTGCAATCGCGCCGATGGCCGATAAAATCATCAAGGTAAAAAGCGGAATGATCGAGAGCGTGACCGTTAATCATCGCAAACAAAGCGTTGAAGGGATCGAGTGGTGATGATGAAATTATTTTGGAAGCTAACAAGGGATATCAGGCAATCCATCGGTCAATTTATCGCCTTGATCTTGGTCGTAGCGGTTGGAGCTTTTTTCTATGCGGGGCTGACCACGTACAGCGATAATCTGAGCGCTTTTGTGAACAGCTATTTCAAAGAACATCATGTAAGCGATTTATATGTGTCGTACAAACAAATCTCCAAAGACGAGTTGGCCGATTTAAGCAGCATTGCCGGAATCAAGAAAATCGAAGGACGCTACACCTTTGACGCCACACAAGTGATTGCAGGTCATAACACCTCGCTAAAAATTCACTCCATCCCTGTGCGAAATGAAATAAACACGCCCACTTTGATTGCAGGGCATATCCCGGACAAAAAGAATGAAATCATGCTAGACTCCCATTACGCCAAAGAAAATCAGCTGCAGATCGGTGAGCAAATCCATCTACGTGCGAACGAAAAAAGTGTGAGCTTTACCATCAGCGGCTTGGGCGAGAACGTCGAGCATGCGAAAAAGAACGACATTCAAGATCACCAAGCGTACGGAATCGGCTATATTGCCGAAGCGACGATACCCGAAATCGCAGGCGGCTTTTCTTACAATGAGGTGATAATCGATGCGCAGGATGGCTACGATATCGACAGCTTGGGCAAGTCTATTGAAGCGCAGTCCAATCCCCTTGCTTATGTGGATCAAATCAGTAAAGAGCGGACTTTCAGCTACTCAAAAATTAATCAGACGATTCACAACAACAACTTGATGAGCAAAGTTATCCCTTTTGTACTGTTTTTGATTGAAGCTATTATTCTTTTTCTGACCATGTCGAGACTGGTTGATTCGCAAAGAAATCAAGTTGGCATTATGAAAGCCTTGGGTGTCCCGACAAGAACGATCATGCTTCATTACATGGGGTATCCCGTCCTGGTCGCTATCGCAGGTTCCATCATCGGTTGCGTCGTTGCCGCTATTGTTTTCGTTCCCTTAGTAACTGCTTCGAGCGCGCGAGCCTACTCTCTGCCTGGTATCACCTACTCCATGTCTGTTTTTTCTGTCCTCCCGCCCCTCCTCTTTTCCAGTGTTTTTGGCATGTTGTCCTGTTATTTGAGTGGCAGAAGCATTTTAAAAGAACGTGTAGCCGAAGCCATGCGTCCCAAACCGCCCAAAACGATGCAACAACTGTGGATAGAAAGGTTCCCGGGTGTTTGGAATCGGCTGTCCTACAGCTACAAGCTCATTTTGCGAAATATATTTTTAAACAAGCAAAAGGCTTTGGCAAGCTCGATTGGCGTTGTGATCAGCACGGTGTTACTGATCGCTGCTTTCGGCACGCAGACAGCTTTGCTGCAAGTAGCGAGCCAAATCGAAGAGGTTTACACGTACGACTTGCGCGTAGATTTTGCAAAAGGCACATCCCTTGATCAGCTAAAGTTGCCTCCTGGCAGCAAAAACGGCTATTTTTTGGCAACTTTTCCTGTTGCGTTTAGAAAAGGCACTGAAACAGAAAATGCCACTTTCGTTGTTACGGAAAAGAGTAACAGCCTGCTTCATTTCTTCGACGAAAAAGGGAATAAAATTTCTCTGGAAGATCACGGCGTTCTCGTACCCAAATCGTACGCGGACAAATACCGTATTTCCGAAGGCGATACCATCCAAGTGCAATTCACCGCACCCGAGTTGAAAAAAATGTGGGTAGATATGAAGGTTTTACATGTATCAACACAGTATTCGAATCCGGCGTTTTACAGCACGCCAGCCTATTTGCAGAGCTTTGGCATAGATTACAATCCGAGCACGCTTTTGGTGGAAGGAGCCAGCCCGACAAACCTGGCAACGGTTCGCACCTTTTTTGAACAGGATCATCGGGTAGATGCGATTGCGGATAAAAACGATCTGAAGAAATCGG
The DNA here is from genome assembly GCF_013284375.2 of Brevibacillus sp. HD3.3A. Taxonomy (NCBI): domain Bacteria; kingdom Bacillati; phylum Bacillota; class Bacilli; order Caryophanales; family Paenibacillaceae; genus Brevibacillus; species Brevibacillus sp. HD3.3A. The sequence goes on along the minus strand of NZ_CP085874.1, from coordinate 976,651 downwards.
CACAATATATTTTGCAACAAAACAGTTTTGTCTTTATCCTGTTTATCGTTTGCGCGATCATCCTGTCTTTTGGCGCCATTTACACCATATCCTCCATCAACATTTACGAACGGAACCGCGAGCTTGCGACCTTGAAAGTATTGGGCTATCCGAAACATAAAATCAACCGGCTGATCTTTTGGGAAAACATGATCCTGACCGCCTTTGCGGTCATTGTCGCTCTGCCGCTCAGCGGCTATGTTTATCGGATGATCGTGAAGGCACTGTCCAGCAGCCATCAACAGATTCCTGATCAATTGAATGTATTTGTGCTAGTCGCTTCTGTTGCGCTTGCGTTTTTGCTCACGCTTTTGTCTAACTTGCTGCTGAAACGGAAGGTTGGCAGGATTGATATGATCGGGTCGTTGAAGAGTGTGGAGTAAAAAAGAAAAGGGGGTCGTTGAGATGAAATTAGCAAGTTATTGTCTGATTTTGTTACTCTTGATTGGATGCGAACCAAAAGAAAATACGAATCCCACCTCGCCTGTTCATATTGTAGATCGGGACCAGCTGGTCGAGCGGTTCCAGTTGATTCATGACTTTAATTCTGTCGAAGAATTTGACACAACCAAGCTGAAAAGCCTTGAAAACGATCCCGATCGCAAAGACTACAAAAAAGTATTGCGCACTTTTATCTCTGAGTATTTTCAAAAAGAAATGGAGTCATTTCAAACTATAAGCAAAAGCGAAAATCAGCGGCATATTTTAGTCATCACGAAAGACGGCTGGTTATATAGCGTCAGCTTAAAACAGCGGGCGGATCACAATGATATTTGGACAGTAGATATGTACGGCGATCTTTCGCTGGCTGGCCTGCAACAGTCCTAGAAGATACTTTGCCGGGAGCGTCCGAGTTTAACCAAGCTATTCCCAAACAGTCATAACCGTTTTTGGTTGACCGCAAGCCGTCACATCCAATTTCATGAAAAATACCAGATATTTCTCACAGAAAAAAGCCCAAGCATGATCCCCTGCTTGGGCTTCTCGATCCCCCATCACTTCCGATACTTCGCCACCAGCATATCCGCGATTTCTTCGGCTTGGGCAATCGTCGTGATCGGGTCCCAATAGGAGTAGCGCTCCGATTCGAACCAGTAGACCTTGCCTTCTTTGACCGCTTTCAGCTGCTTCCACATCGGGTTCGATTCAAACTGGCGGTTGTCTTTGCCACTGACGATAAAAATGTGGTCGCCAGCGTATTTGTCCAGCACTTCCTCGGAGATGGACAGTTGCTGGGTGTCGCCCCACAGCTCCTGCTTCACGATCGGTGGCGGGTTCAACTGCAAAATATCGTAGATCGCCTGTCCACCCCTGCCCCATCTGTTGCCGAGAATGCGGAAGTCGGATTCCCAGCGCATGAGCGCAAAAGTCTCTCCGGCGGGGAACAGCCCCTCGACTTTCTTTTTCGCTGCTTCTGCCCGGCGGTCGTATTCGGCCAGCCACGCTTCCGCCTCGGCTTCACGCCCCAACAGCTTGCCGTAATAGCGGACTTCCTCATGATCGTTTTTGAACGTCCCGAACGGAACGGCAACGGTAGGGGCAATTTTCGCGTACTTCTCGTATTCGCTCTTGTCGTTCGTATCAATAATAATCAGGTCGGGAGACAAAGCAACGACTTTTTCCAGCGATACCGTCCATTCCTCACCGATGCTTTCGACACCAGCCACATCCTGGGAGATGAACGGGTTGTCAATGTAAGGCTTTAGTGCGCCGACTGGTGTTACTCCCACAGCTAAAATCGACGACAACAAATTGTTCGTGACAATTCGGTTCGCCTTGGCGGGAATCACTACGTCTCCGAAAATCGTGCTGACCGTTTTCGTTTGCGCCACCGCCTGCTCTGCCGATTTTGTCTGCGCCTCTGCACTGCTCGCGTTTTGACTGCTGACAGGCTGGGCATTCAGGCTTGCCCCGCCCGAGCACGCGGACAGGAACAGCAGCAGGCTCAACAGTCCGGATAAAGGCAAGGAAGATCTCGTCATTTTGTACATGGAGGAAGGGTCCTTTCTTTTCACAAGATAATGATAATGATTCTCGTTATTAACATCATCAATATACCAGTGAGCCGAAAGTGGGACAATAGACGATTCTGACCTTGCAGATGGATTATGCTGACGTTGGGACATTTTAAATTCGATTGGCGACAGTCCTGTGCGTTTTTTGAACAAACGGCTGAAATAATACACATCCTCGTACCCGATGCGCGAGGAAATTTCTTGCAAGGAAGCGTCTGTTTGCGAAAGCCATGTTTTCGCTTGCTGAATGCGAATCTGAATCACGTATTCGATGACGCTTGTTCCTGTACGACTTTTGAAGCGTCTTGCCATGTATCCAGGACTCAAACCGAACATGTCTGCCAGAAACTCGACTGTGATCGGTTGGGCAAAATGCGTTTTCATATACGTCATGGCTTGTGTGACGGGATCGGTTGTCGTGACTCGGTTGTGATCGTCCCGCAGTTGTCCGTATACTTCCAACAGAAATTGATAGAACAACGACTTGATGCGCAATTTTTCCCATTGGCCCTCTTGCCCGACAAGTCCCTGCATATTTTGAACGATATCAAGCAACGCGAGAGGTGAACGCGGCTCCATGGCAAATGGGGCATGAAAAGGCCGATGTTGTTCCAATGCCTGAAGCAGCTCGCTTTTGCAGGAGAGCGGCATTGTCGCCTTGTAGCAAATCAGATAGTATTCCAGTGCCTCAAGCGTCTGGACGATCTCCAGTTGTGTCCCTTTGCCACCGTGCACAACCTTGAACGGTGCAAACATTTGCAAAACCCCGTCCACGGCTGCATAGGCGCGTCCACGAGTGACCAGGAGAAAAAAGCTGGCGGGCAGCCTGTAGGCAGATCGCTTCTCGTGCGGGTCCAGCATCACCTGCCGGACATCCAGTATTTTGACAGTAGCGTGATCCCAAAGCCGCAAATGCTCGTCTATATCCACCAAGGCCCCTCCCCTCAAGTCCACTCGTGTTTCTGTCTGTTTTGCTTCTTAGTCTACTAGACCTTAGCCAGCGCTGTCCAATTGATTGTAACAGCGGCTGATTGGCTGCTCGCATCGCCCAACACAAAGAAAAGGCCAAGCACCGTTGGAAGCGGGGGCTTAGCCTTTTTCTGCATGCATACTTATAGCCTTACAGATTTTCACCAAAGAACGCCGTCAATTTCGTTACCGCTTGCGCGACATACTCAGGAATGTCGTACATCGCGATATGTGTTGCGCCGTCTACCCAAAAGAGTTCTTTCGGCCCATTCGACAAAGCGAAAAATTGCTCGCTGTAGCTGCGCGTATCTGCTTCGCTTCCTGCAATCAACAGGAGCGGCTGCGTCAAAAAGGTGCCGATATTGGTCGTTGCCGAGAACGCCATGAGCTTGTCGAGACTGCTGAACAGGAAGCGGTTTGTAGAATTTGGGTGTTGCGCACGAGGAGTCCGGTAGTAGTCGTAAGCTTCCTGCATGAGCACGGAAGTTGCTTGCGCTCTTTCTTCAAGCGAGTTCGGCGCCCAGTGCAAAAACATCGCTTCGGTGCCTGTTGCTTCTGCCGTGCGCTGTTTCCCTACTGCTTCGAGTGTTTGCAATGCCGCGGCACTGTCTTCCCCGCGGAACATCGCACCGATATCGACCGCACTGACCGTCGTCACCGCTTTGATCCGGCGTTCTGTTTGCGCCGCCGCTACGGCATAACCGCCGCCTGCGCAGATGCCAAGCGCCCCGATTTTTTCCGCATCGACAAACGGAAGCGTGGTCAAATAATCTACCGCGCTGCGAACATCCTCCACTCTGGCAAAAGGATCTTCCAACAGGCGCGGCTCGCCACCGCTTTCCCCTTGATAAGACGCATCAAATGCCAGTGCAACATATCCTTGCTCGGCAAGCTTTTGTGCATACAGGCCAGCCGTTTGTTCCTTGACGCCTCCGCCTGGATGCACAGTCACGACCGCAGCATACTTTTTCGCTTCGTCAAAATCGGTTGGCAAGTACAGATCGCCTGCCATATGCAAAAGACCATTTTTAAAAGTGATCGATGTTTTCATGTCGAAGTCTCCTTATCGTTCGTCTATTATAGAAGGTTTTTATTTGAATACAGTCAAGCTCTTCCAGCGCCCTTCCTTCCGTCAGTAACTTTCGTGCGGCAAAAGATAATAAACGTTGATATATTATTAAACATATGTCTATTATTATAAATATGTCTAGCAAATCTACAATTGTTAGATTCCTGCCGTTTGTTTAGTACTGAACAAATCGATATCATTTGTACATGATCGATAGAAAGATGGGTGACAACTCATGGCGAAGGTGGATAGACGCATCCTCAAAACACAAGAAGCCGTAAAAAAAGCGGTCATTGAGCTGATGGCGGAAAAAAGTTTCGATGCCATTACCATTCAGGACATTTCCGACAAAGCCAACGTAAGCCGGGGCACGATCTACCTGCACTACATGGACAAGTACGACTTGCTGGACAAGCTGATCGAGGCCCACATCGAACAGCTCCGGACACTGTGCGAATCTTCTTCCGAACTGGAGTTTATCGAAGCCACCGAAATCTGGAGCAGATACTTTGAAGAACACTACGCTTTCTTTTCGCTGATGCTCACCAGTAAAGGAGCACCTTATTTCCGCACGCGATTTCTGGACTATCTCATTGATGAAGTAAAAAAAGAAGTGAATGTAACCGAGGGGAAAAATCAGGGGTTTGATCAAGGAGTGATCATTCAGTTTGTAGCTTCCGCCCTGGTCGGGCTGGTGGAATGGTGGTTTGCAAATAATCGGCCTGTCTCGCAAAAGGTTTTGGCTGAACAAATGGGGAGATTGTTGGAGCGGAATTTGTGAGGAAGCGACTTGAAAATGTTGCTGCTGGCTCCTGCGCAGGTCGCCCGTATCCACTCTTGCCCTTGCAGCTATAAGAAAAAGGGAAAAGCAGAAGCCGTCCTCCTGCCTTTCCCTTTTTCTCTGCCAAACTCAATTGCGGCTGGCGTGAAGCTCATCCAGCCATTTCTCAAATTTATTTCCGCTCCATATCTCGTGCGTAACAAACTCTCCGTTGTAGAACAAGCCGAAGGTCGTCCATATCGTAGGGGCTTGTTGCGCCTCTGCCCTGGTGGTAATCCGCTCAGCACGGAAAGGAACATTTTTTCGGCTCGCCACTTTCGCAAGCTCATCCAATACGCCCACAGCAAACGGACATTGCGCCGTGTAGAAAATGACCACGCCTTTCTGCTGTAAAAAAAGCGGTTCCCGCTTCGCAAAAGCTGGAGCGGCAGCCTGCTCGTTCCACTTCCAAGCCAACAATTGAAAATACGGCTCCGCTTCGTCGACGACCGCGAATCCCATATGTGTAAAGAAACGCTTCTCGCTTAAATACGGGTAATTTTTCCGCCCCGCGACATGCACGATGCCGTCCATCCCTCGGCTGACGGCATCCGCTCTGCAATGATCCAGCAACTGCTTGGCGTATCCTTTGCCTTTATACCTGCCTGAAACCCACAAACAGTTGATATACATGTAATTGGGCGCTTCAATCGGTGCCCAGGCCATTTCCGCAGGCAAGTATTCAATAAAAACCTTCGCCCGTTCGTTCAGGCGGTAAAAAACGAGCCCTTCTTCCATGCGCGCGGTCAGCCAGTCCTTTTTTTCCGCAACTGCCTGCTCGTATTGTTTGGCACCCAATGCACAGCAGATGTGTTCAGACTCTATGTTATGTTTCGTCAATGACAGAAACTCCACCGTAATCCGCCTCCCTTGTTTCGCTCCTCATCCATGAGTGGCTAGTCACGAAATGAAAGACTAGAACGAAAAGCGATATGGAAATACAGGGATATTTTAACATAGAGCGAAGCCATCTGAAATCTGCTGCGCAAAGACACGGGGCACCGCGAAATCAATCCATCCATGTATGCTGGAGGGGAACCATCTGCCCGCATTCCCCCAATGCCCTTTCGATACTTCGACAAGCTCAGAATGCTCCAGGTTGTACTTGTCCACTCCCGCCTGCTCTTCCACCAACACTCTCTTCTTCTTCGCCTCAACCTGCGGATCGGGAATCGGAATCACCGCCAACAAAGTCTTCGTATATTCATGCCGATGACGACGTGATTACGTCCAAAGGGTCGAGCCTTTCCCTCAAGTATTGAACTATTTGGCGCACCAATCGGGAGGCATCGTATCCAAGCAGCAAGTGGAGAAAACCAACACGTACGACGTGGCAACTTTTGATAAAAACAAAGACATCCCGTATGGCGATCAAAATACGGAAACGGAAGGCGACAAGTACAACAACACGCTGTACGCAAGTGAAAACAGGCAATGAGCTGAAAGCCGATCCGACAAAAGTGAAGGAGTACCTGACCAAGTATATTGAAAGCGTGAAAAAATAAACGGCGCGATAGGCTGATCGTTTCCCTTTATACCTTTATATATAGAAGTAACCGACTCGCTGGACTTTGGCGGACGGTTACTTCTTGTTTTTTTGAGACACATGGAATGCCGCGCCCTCATTGCAGAGGAAACATCCGCTTCCCGGCAGCCAGGCATTTTCAACCAGTGGCAGCACTTCCCGCCATAATACACCGCTCCCCCTCTTTCCCCTCCTATGTTACTATGTGAGGTATACCTGCCTACTAACAAAGGACAACTGGAATGGAGACACGATCTTGAAAACATTTAAAAAAGTTTATATAGAGATCACGAGTATTTGCAATCTCGCCTGTACGTTCTGTCCGCCGACCGAGCGCAAGGCTACGTTTATCTCGGTGGAAAACTTCGCAAAACGGCTGGATGAGATCAAGCCGCATACCCGGCATATTTACTTGCATGTAAAAGGAGAGCCGCTCCTGCATCCCAAAATCGACGAGATGCTCGACGTGAGCCACGAAAAAGGCTTCAAGGTCAACATCACGACCAACGGCACATTGATCGCGAAAAATCGGCATAAGCTGTTGGGAAAGCCTGCCCTGCGGCAAATGAACTTCTCCCTGCACAGCTTTGACGGCCATATCGGTTCCACCGACCGCGAAGGCTACTTGCGGGAAATTCTCTCTTTTGTCCGCGATGCTGCGGAACACAACGTCATCTTTTCCTTTCGCCTCTGGAATTTGACCCAGGACAACATCACGAACATTCAAAAGAGCAGAAACCGCCAGACGCTGGAGATGATTGAAAAAGAGTTTGGCCTGGACTACCAGATTGAAGAAAAAGTCGTGCCCGGCAGCGGCGTGAAAATCGCCGAGCGCGTATATTTGAATCAGGATCACGAGTTTCAGTGGCCAAGCATGACAGCTCCAAGCGACGAGGGCCGCGGCTTTTGCCACGCGCTGCGCAGTCAGGCTGCCATTCTTGTCGACGGGACAGTCGTTCCTTGCTGTCTGGACGGCGAAGGTGTCATCAAACTGGGCAACATTCAGCAGACAACGTTTACCGATATTGTGGAAGGCGAGCGGGCCAATGCTATCGTCGAAGGGTTTTCACGGAGGGAAGCTGTCGAGGAATTGTGCAAACGCTGTGGGTATCGCCAGCGTTTTGGCGCATAAACACTTATCCTGACACGGATCAGAAGGGGCGATTCGATGAATTTCACAATGCGTGAGGCTACCCGGATGCTGGAGCGCACACCGCAGACGTTGCAGCATACTCTCGGAGGACTTTCGAGCGAATGGCTCAACTGCACGGAAGGCGAAAATACGTGGAGCCCGCTACAAGTTCTGGAGCATCTGATCGAAGCGGAACGAACGAATTGGATACCGAGACTGGAACATCTTTTGCTCGCGGGCGAGAGCGAGCCGTTCCCTCCGTTTGACCGTTTTGCCCATCTGAACAATCAGGCCGAGACATCTTTGGAAGAAAAATTGCAGGACTTCAAGACGATTCGCCTGCAAAATATCGCCAGACTGACCGAGCTGATTGATCCCGACCAGCATCTGGAGCTGACCGGCTTGCACCCGGCATTCGGTCCGGTAAAAGCGCGGGAGCTGATCTCCACCTGGGTCGTCCACGACTTGACGCACATCGCCCAAATCGTTCGCGTGATGGCAAAACGATACACGACAGACGTAGGCCCGTGGAAAGAGTACCTCGGTATTTTGCAGGACAAATAACGGAAAACTTTTTCGTGAGGGGGAGCCGTTCCCCCTCTTTTTTCATGACTCACTCTCTGATCGGAATGTTTTCCATTCTTTCACAACGGCTTCCGCTCTATGTTAAAATGCTAGTTAGTTTCCAACACCCGATGGCTTCAGACAGCCTTGCACCATGCACGCATCATCGAGTCTGATCAAGGAGAGCACAACCATGAAAAAACAAGAGCAGCTGCAATTGGAGCATTTTCGGCAGATGGAGCAGTTGGAGCTTGCCTACTATGACGCCGAGTTCATCACGCCGTACGAGGAAAGCTATAACTGGTATCGCTATCGGCCTGACAGCATCGTCGCCATGGAGGATGACGGACGGATTGTCGCTTTCATGAATCTGCTTCCAGTCAAGAAACACATCTACGAGCAGATCGCAGCGGGGCGTTTCAACGACAGCCTCATGACCACAGCAGATATCGACGATCCGAAGCTGCCTGGCGAGTCAGCCCATTACTATTTGTCCTGCGTCGTTGTCGCCGATGCTTATCGGAAAAGTGGCGCCCTGCCTATCATGCTCCGCCATTATCTCGACGTGCTGGATGAGGTCGAACGAAGCGGCACTCGCGTCCACTCGATCATCATTGATACGTTGACAGCTGCCGGCAATCGGTTTGCCCGCCGTCTCGGGATGACTCTTCTGTGCGAAAGCGACCACGATTCCCATGTATACGAGTGCAGTTATGCGACCTTCAAGCAACATGTGCTTAGCCACTATCCGTTGACGGAAACCCGTCTTCGGTAAAAAACGGCTGCCATTCCTTGGTGATCCGGCAAGATCACGATGCCGTCGCTGAATTTTTACGCACAAAAGGAGCACAGTTATGACAATGAACACAACCAATGAAACCCTGCCCCGACTGGGAGTAGGCGCGGTCATCCGCAATGAGCGCAACGAAATTTTGCTTGTATGGCGCAATCGGAATCCGCAAAAGGACACCTGGAGCATCCCCGGCGGAAAAATCGATCCGTACGAGCAGTTAGAAGCCTGTGTCATTCGGGAAATAAAAGAAGAAGTCGACCTCGATGTGGAAATCGTCGGCCTGCTCTGCATGGCGGAAACGATTCAGGCTGACGCAGGAGAGCATTGGGTGTCCGCCATCTACGAAGTCGTGGTCAAGAACGGGGTCGCTCGCAACATGGAGGAAGGCGGGGCCATCGGGGCAGTCAAATGGTTCGCTCTGGACAACCTCCCCGCAAATCTCGCTTGCTTTACGCTGCCTGCCATTGAAGCGCTGCAAAAAAGAGCGGCAGCGCCAAGCCATATGTAATCGATTGCCAAGCAAAACAAGGCAAAGCAAAAAGCTGCGCCAGTAAATCAGCGCAGCTTTTCCCAAACAAATCCGAGCCTTACTCCGCTTGTCCAAGCAATTGAGCGATCTCTTTTTCCTCGCGTTCAAGGGCAATATCGAGCGGAGTCTGACCACGATCGTCCTTTTGCGTTTTATCCGCTCCGTGCGCAAGCAGCACCTCGATGACATCCAGCCGTTCCTCCCCGTCAGACACTTGTGTGTGCAGCGGGGCACTTCCGTCATGCGCCGCAGCGTTGACATTCGCCCCATGCCGAATCAGCAGGGCGGCAATCTCCGGGTACAAGACGATGTGCAGCGGCGTGATGCCCTCATCGTTTTTGGCGTGAACATCGGCACCTTTTGCGATCAACCATTCAAGCAACTGTTCGTCTTCAGTCATCACCGCCGCATGCAAGATGGAAAACTCATACTCGTCCTTGCCATGAATCAAATCGGGCTGCTTTTGCAAGATCCGTTTGACCTCATCGAAATCGTCTATTTCTGTTGCTTCGTACAAATCTTCGAATGTATATGCCATTGCGCTCTCTTCCTTTTCCTTTGGACTTCTTCTGCAAAACGCTTCGGCAAAAAAATGCAATATCCTGTTTTTTCCACAAAAAAACCGACTCCCATTACAAGAGTCGGCCTTCCTGTTTGATTTCCAGCAATTCTTCGCTCGGTTCTACCTGGCCAAAGCCGATGCTGTCCATGACATCTGCCAGCGTATACCGCTCGAGGAACAAGATTAGCTGCTGCTCAGCCTGATTCATCAATGACTCCAAATGCTGATCGAGCTGCACGCCAACCTCGCCGCAATCCAGCTCTTCCTGACTGTCTTCCTCACGTTCTTCCGGGAGAGAGCGGTAAATATCGGCCAGCGTCAACTCTTTCGGGCACTTCGTCATATAGTAGCCGCCGACGCGCCCCTCTTTTGCCTCCACAATATCGGCACGGGTCAACTGGGCCATGACACGCCGCAAAAAAGTTGCATGTGTCTTGACTTGGGCCGCAATCGTAGCACTCGACAGCACTCCGCCACTCTGGGCGAGCCAGACCAGTACGTGAACAGCAATCCGAAAGCGCGGCTTGGCTATCTGATCAATTCGATTCAGCTTCATGCTCACACAACCTGTCGTTTACAGCTTGCAGGAACCGTCCGCGCAATTGTCCCCGGCTGTCTTTTCTTTTTCATCCTGGCCGACAAACTGGAGAGGGGCAGCAGCCTGTTCTTCCTCCCATACTTTGTTCAGCGCTCCCAGGAACACTTCTCCAGGCTGTGCGCCGGATACCGCGTATTTGTTGTTGAAAACGAAGAACGGCACGCCGTTGATGCCAAGATCGGCACCTCTTTGCTTGTCTTCCTGCACCTTGTCTTTGTATTCGTCACCGGCCAGCATGGCGAGCGTCTCCGCTTTGTCCAGTCCAACCTCGGAAGCGAGCTGCGCCAATACTTCGTGATCTCCCAAGTGCAGCGATTCCGTGAAGTACGCTTTCAGCAGTCTTTCCTTCATCTCCGTCATTTTGCCGTGAGTAGCCGCGTAGTGGGCGAGACGGTGCGCATCAAACGTATTCGTCGGAATCATCGTGTCAAAGTAATAGTCCAGACCGACACCTTTTGCCTGTTGAGCTACACGGTCATTCATGCCTTTTGCTTGCTCAAGCGACATGCCGTATTTGGACGCCAGCACCTGATGCATGTCCATGTTCGTATCGCGCTCCATGGTTGGATCGAGCTGGAAGCTGCGGTAAACGACCTCGACCTGATCCTTGTTCGGGAACTGCGACAAAGCTCCTTCCAGTTGACGCTTGCCAATATAGCAAAACGGGCAGGCAAAATCAGACCAAACTTCTACTTTCATCGTACATCCTCCTCTTATTCAACGGCTCTTGCCGACAGGCCAACCGTAAACTGCAATCGTTACAAGCACATTATACACCATCTATTTGCTGTATGCTGCACTTTTGAGGAGAAAGCGACACTTTGCCCGTCACCGAGCCAGTCGGATGATCCGGTCACAAATCGTTTCCGCATCCTCCTTGTCATGGGTCACCAATATCGTCGTGATGTGCGCGTGGCGAAGCAGCTGCTTCAAATCTTCCCGTATTTTCTTTTTCAAATCCGCGTCCAGGTTGCTGAATGGCTCATCCATCAATAAAATCGCGGGACGGGGCGCCAAAGCCCGGGCAAAAGCTACCCGCTGCTGCTGTCCGCCGCTCAGCTCGTGCGGATACCGCTTTCCGTAGCCCTCCATCTGTACAAGAGACAGCATTTCCCCCAGACGTTGTTCCCGTTCCCTTTTGGTCAGCCGATGCAGTCCAAACAAAATATTTTGCTCGACGGTCAGATGAGGGAACAGAGCGTAATCTTGAAAAATCATCCCGACCCCACGATGCTCAGGCTCGACAAACTGCCGCGGATCGACCAGCACTTTTCCAGCGATCAAAATCCGCCCTCCCGCAGGAGCTTCCAGCCCGGCGATCAAGCGCAGCAACGTGCTTTTTCCACAGCCGCTGCTTCCCAGTATCCCGACGATCTCCCCTTGCTCCATGCGCAGCGAAAAATCGCGCACGACAGGCCCGCTCCCCGTATCATAGCCAAATGTGACGTTCTCCAATTGAAAAAAGCTCATTTTGCCTGCCTCTCCCCCAGCCAGTGATAAAAGTAAACCGAAACGATGCCGACACCGATGATGAGCAGCGAAGGAATCGACGCCTGATGAATCTGCTCATCGCTGGCGTATTGGTACGCTTTCGTCGCCAAAGTTTCGAAGTTGTAAGGACGAAGCAGCAAAGTAAGCGGCAGCTCCTTGACGATCTCCATGAACACGAGGATGAACCCGGTAATTACTGCGCCCTTGATCAACGGCAAATCCACTTTGAAAAAAGTGCGCGTCATCCCCATGCCGAGCAAGCGGGACGCCTCCGCATAACGGTTTCCCGTCTTTTCAAACCCCGCTTCCACTGCGTTGTAGCCGACCGCGAGAAAGCGGATGATGTACGCGAAAATGAGCATGAACAGCGACATGCTGATGACCAGCTTGCCTTCCGCGAAGCCCAGCCAGGCGTACAACGGCGCAAGCTCTTTGTCGAGTGAAATCACGACGGCAAGCACGCCGATGGACAATACCGCTCCCGGGATCGAATAGCCCATGGAAATCAGCCTGGTCATGACCAGCGAAAATACGGAAGTTCGCGAGTAGCGAATGACATTTGCCACTGTGACAGCCAAAATCATCAAGAGCGTGATGGAAATACAGGAAATCAGCAATGTATTGGTCAAAAGCTGCACAAATACGTCGTTCAGCACTTCCTTGTACGTCCACGTCGCCCAAACTGCCAATTGCGCGACCGGAATGAAAAAAGACAAAGCTGCGACCGTGACACAAAAGCACAGCACCGCGTACTTGGGCAGTCCCTTCAGCTTTCTCCTGCGCAATGGCGTCATGCGGTTGGTCGGGGAACTGAACTTTTTGCGTCTGCGCACCAGCCGTTCGACCACAAAAATCCCGATAATCAAGCTCATGAGCCAGGCCGCCAGACGAATTGCAGAATCGACGTCATACATGCCGAACCACGTCTTGAAAATGGCAGCCGTAAACGATTGAATGCCAAAGTGCTTCGTGACGCCAAAATCGTTCAGCACTTCAAACGCAACGAGACTTGCCCCGCCGGCAATCGCAGCCTGCGAGAGTGGCAGCACGATGCGCCAAAAGATGTGCAACGAATTTTTCCCCAGCAAGAGGGCGTTCTCGATGAAAGCCGCGCTCTGCTTCTCCATGAATGTTTTCGCAATCAAATACACGTACGGGAACAAAAACAGCGTGAAAATAAAAATAGCGCCCTTCATGGACATGATGTCAAAATAGCGCTGATCGGGAGCCAGCCCCCATTCATTTCGCAAAAAAGTTTGAATACTCCCCGTATAGCTCAGCATGTTGCCGTACGTATACGCGGCAATATACGGCGGGATCGCCAGCGGCAGTACGAAAGCGAACGAAAAAAAACGCCGCAGCGGAAAGTCGTAGGCAGCTACCAGCCAAGCCAGCGAAACGCCTACGACGATCGTACAGGACACGGTTCCCAGCACAAGCAAGAGCGATTGCAGCGCGTAGTCCAGCAGCATGTATTCCTGAATATGCTGCCAGTTCTCGGTTGTTCGAGCAAACAGTCCGAGCAAAATATAAAGAGACGGGAGAAGGGCCAAAACGGCCCCTGTCACGCTCAGCGCTACCCACCCGTTCCACTTTCGTTTCAGGCTTCTTCGCAACGCAGCTCCCGTCATCTTTTATTTCCACCCTGCCTTGTTCATCAGTTCAACGGCTTTTTTGTTGTTCTCGCCGAGCTTGGCAAAGTTCAGTTCTTGTGTTTTAAACTCTCCCCACTCTTTCAACAGCGCTGGCTGCTCTGCCTCGGCGTTGACAGGAAATTCAAAGCTGCCTTGTGTCAACATCGTTTGGCCTTCTTTGCCCGTGATGTATTCCACCAGCTTGATGGCATTGTCTTTGTTTTTGGCGTGCTTGGTCAGGCCGATGCCGCTGATGTTCATATGTGTGCCAGTCGTAGTTTGGTTCGGGAAAAATACGCCGATATTTTCTGCGACCTTCACTTCTTCGGCGTCTTTGGAGTTCAGCATTTGCCCGACGTAGTAGGTGTTCATGATCGCAACATCGCCGATCTTGGCAGCGATGGCTTTTGCCTGATCACGGTCGCCGCCCTCTGGCTTGCGAGCCAGGTTGTTGACGAGGCCAGTTGACCAGTCCTGGGCAGCCTGTTCGCCGTTCAGCTCAATGAAAGAAGCGACCAGCGATTGGTTGTACAAGTTGGAAGAAGAACGCACCAGCACTTTGCCCTTCCATTTGTCGCTCGCCAAATCTTCATAAGTAGACAGCTGCTCCGGCTTCACGCGGTCTTTTGCATACACGATGACGCGAGCGCGGGTCGCCATGCCGATCCACTCATTGTCGGAATCGCGCCATTTGCTCGGCACGTTTTTATCTACCTCGGCGGAAGTAATTGGTTGAAGAACGCCATTTTGTTTGGCATAGTTCAGCACGCCGCCATCCACGGTGATGAACAAATCCGCTTCCGAGCTTTCCCCTTCGCGCTTCAGGCGTTCAACCAGCTCCTCGGCAGTTCCTTTTACTTCGTTGACCTTGATCCCGGTTTGCTTGGTAAACTCGCTGAACAACTTGCTGTCGATCTCGTAGTGTCTGGCCGTAAATACGTTGACAACCTGATCCTTGCTTGCCTTCTCGTCCGCTTTTGGCGCTTCCGTGCTGGCTTGCGGCTGATTCGCGCTGCCTTCGCCTTGCCCTTGTCCGGCACCGCAGCCTGCCATGAACGGCACGGTCAGCATCGTAAAAAGCATGAGACCGAGCATGCTTGTTTTTCTCATCTTGATTCGTCCCCTTTACTCCGGTTGTTTTGATAATGAATATCATTTCCAATCGACAAGGCTTATTCTAGCGAAACAAAATGAGAAAACGATGAGAAAATCAAAAAAACATTTTTCGTCCTCATTGCACGCCCGCGCGAATCGGCAAGAAGACGTTTACAGTCGTCCCTTCCTGCTCGATGCTCTCGATGGACAAAGCCCCGTTGTACCGCTCGACCAGCCGCTTCGCGATCGACAAACCAAGCCCGTTCCCTTCTGCGCTGCCGCTTTTGCGGTTTCGTGCCTTGTCTACCCGATACAGGCGATCTGTGACAAAAGGCAAGTCTTTTGCCGGAATGCCAATCCCTGCATCCTTGATGGCGAGACACACTCTTTCTTTTTGCACCGTCGCCTGCACAGCGATCCGTTTTCGTTCCCGCGAATACTTGACGGCGTTGTCGAGCAGGATCAGCAAAATCTGCTCCAGGTGCTCCACCGATATCGCAAGCCTCACTCCTGACAACTCTCGCAAGTCACGCTCCATGATGAAAGCCGGATGCAGCACATTCACTTTTTTGATCGTCTGCAAAATGACTTGCTCCGGCTCGCACACAGCCGTTGCTTCATCCATTTGCAAGTTTTCCGCCCGCGTCAGTGCCAGCAGTTCTTCTACCAGCGCTTTTAACCTCGCCAGCTCCTGAATCGAGATTTGCAAAGATTCCTCCAGAACGGCAGGGTCATGCTTGCCCCAGCGATGCAGCATGCCCAAATGCCCTTCGACGATCGCGATTGGCGTCCGCAATTCATGCGAGGCATCCTCGACGAATTGCCGCTGCTGTTGAAAAGAACGTTCGACCTTGTCCATCATGACGTTAAACATGTTCATCGTCGTAGCGATCTCATCGTGGTTATCGTAAAAGGCGATCCGCTCAGCCAGCCCTTTTTGCTTCACATTTTTCATCGTCTGATTCATCGCCTGCAGCGGCTTCACCAGCTGGCGAGCCAGCATCCGCCCCCCGAGGCCGCTGATGATAACCGCAACGAGACAGCCGATCGCCATAAATTGAAACAGCGCTCCGCTCAGCTGCTCAAATTCGTTGATGTTTTTTACAATCTCCACCGTGCCGTCAAACTGAAAAATCGTGATCGGCCGCTCCATCAACAGCAGATTGCCTTTGACGTGCATGCTCCGCCACTGTTCATGCGGGGAGCCAGTGATCGTAGCTGCCAGGCTGTCCTCGATGCCATTGGACACGACAGCGACCGGGTTTCCTTGTTCGTCGAGGATGCGGATTCGCTGGTCTTGCTGGTTGATTTTTTGCAGGAAGCCGCGCATTTCGTCGAGATCGGCCCCCTCAAAGGAAATCTCCCTTTCCAGAGCAAAATTGAGAATCTCGCGCATCGTTTTTTCGGTGGCTTGTTCCTCCTGATGGATCATCCATTTTTCCACAAAAAAGTATTGGACGGTATTGTAGACGATGAACACACAAAACAGCAGCACGGACGACCAAAGGGTCAGCTTCCATTTGATCGGAAGTCTGGACAGGCGCGACGGGGTGTATTTTTTCATTTGCGCATCACGTATCCGATTCCGCGAACGGACTGAATGTAGCTGCCTTCCTGTGCCGAGTCGATTTTGTTGCGCAAGTAGCGCACGTACACGTCGACCACGTTCGTTTCCACCGCCGACTCGTATCCCCATACCGTGTCCAGCAGCACATCGCGGGGCAATACGCGGTTGATGTTTTTCATGAACACCACCAGCAGATCATACTCTCTTTTCGTCAGCTCGATGGTTTGGCCGGCTTTTGCTACCGTGCGGGCTTCCAAATCTGCGACAAGCTCGCGAAAAGCAAGCTTCGTCCGCGTCAGGTCGGTCTGTTCCTCCTGTCTGCGGAACACGACCCGCATTCGCGCAAGCAGCTCCTCAATGGCAAACGGCTTCGGGATGTAGTCGTCTGCGCCGCTGTCCAGACCCGAGACGCGATCATCGATACTGTCCCTGGCCGTCAGCATGATGATCGGCGTTTTTTTGCGTTCGCGAATGGCGCGGCACACTTCGATCCCATCGATTTCCGGCAGCATCAAGTCGAGCAGTACGAGATCCCACTCTTCCTTTAGCGCAAGCTCCAGTCCTGTTTTTCCGTCATCAGCGACAACGACGGAAAACGATTCGTGGCGCAATTCAAGCTCGATAAATCTTGCCATGTTTTTTTCATCTTCAATCAAAAGCACTCTTTTCATCGTTTACTCACCTTTTGTCCCTCATGGGGAAGTCCATCTGATTGTAGATGATAATAATTATCAGCGTCAACATAAGCGACTCGTTCGTCGATGAACCATCCGCCCATTTGCTACATAGGATGATCATCGTAACCATTCCATCATGAGGGGGATGTGGAAATGAACGGGTATTCGCCTTATTTTTACGACGCGAGAATGATTTCTTCCTCATACCCGGCTGCGCCGACACAAGCCTATGCGCAAATTCAGGGCGGGCCGCTGGCTCCGAACCTGAACGGCTATGTCGTCTTCACGGACGTTCCGTACGGGACAGAGGTGTATGTGGAAGCGATCGGTTTACCGCCCTACAAGCCTGCATCCGGCAATCAACAGCCGATCGGTCCTTTTGGCTTTCACCTGCACGACCACGGCGTGTGCACTGTCGGCAATGCCGACGATCCTTTTACCGCAGCGGGAAGCCACTGGAACCCGACCAACCAGCCGCACGGCAACCATGCCGGCGACTTCCCCGTACTCTTTTCCAATGACGGGTACACGCGAATGAGCTTTTTTACCAACAAGTTCAGGGCAGCAGATGTCGTCGGAAGATCAGTGATCATTCACCAAAATCCCGACGACTACCGGACACAGCCATCCGGGAATAGCGGCAAAAGACTCGCCTGCGGCATCATCATGCCCGCCTAGCCCCATCACAGCTCAACTCCATGACAAAAGCAGCGCTTCTCCGCAATCTCTCCCCCGCCCTTCCTGCCATGGACGCCAAAAAGCACAGAGACGCAGCCCCTGTGCTTTTCGTTTTCTTTTTTCCTTGCCTGTCTATCCGCGCAGCAGCGACAGATCGAAGCGAGGGACAAGCCCTTCCTCGGCTGCACGACCGAGCAAGGCAGTAATCGCCGCATAGCCATCTTCGCCCAAGTCTCGGGTAAATTCGTTTACGTACAAGTCAATATGTGCCTTGGCAACCTCAACAGACAGCTCTTGCGCATGGCACATGACATACTCCTCGGATGCTGTCGGGTTCGCCCAGGCGTACTCCACCGATGCCCGCGTCCAGTTCGCCAGCGACTCCAAATCCATCGATCTGCGCGCGATGATCGCTCCCAAAGGAATAGGCAGATTCGTATCCGCCTCCCACCAGTTGCCGAGATCGGTCATGAGTGAAAGACCGTAGTTTTGATAAGTAAAGCGCGCTTCGTGGATGACCAGCCCCGCGTCGATTTTGCCGTCTCGTACAGCTGGCATGATTTCATGGAACGGCATCACGACGATTTCTCCGACGCCTCCCGGGACGTTTTGCGCTGCCCATAAGCGGAACAACAAGTAAGCTGTGGAACGCTCGCTCGGTACCGCCACCCGTTTGCCGGACAGCCGGGCCGGATCGTTGGCACTCGCGCCGGAATCGCCTTGCGTCAGGACAAGCGGGCCGCACCCTCTGCCCAAAGCCCCTCCGCACGGAAGCAGCGCATACTTGTCCAGCACCCACGGCAAGGCGGCGTAAGAAATTTTCATCACTTCCGGGCCTTCCGCCCGCGTCGCAAGCGTATTCGTAATGTCAATATCTGCGTACATGATGTCCAGTTCCGGTGCGCCAGGGATCAAGCCATGCGCCCAGGCGTGAAAGACAAATGTATCGTTCGGACACGGTGAAAATGCAATCTTCATCTACAGCACCTCCCGCAATACTGCGCTTCCTTTTTGTAAAGCTTCCAGAGCGTCTTTGATCCGCCAAGCCGACTTGTCGCGCGGGCCGATCGCATTGGAAACTGTTCTGATCTCCAGTACAGGCACTCCGCTTGCTTGCGCGGCGATGGCAACGCCGTAGCCTTCCATTGCCTCCGCGAGCGCCCCCGGCATTCTTTCTGCCAGTGCCTGCGCCGTTTGCGCCGTTCCCGTCACCGTAGACAGCGTCAAAATTTGCCCGCGATAAGCAGGCAAGCCCGCCTGCAACATGGCTTGCTCCACCTGCTCTGCCAGCTCATCCGGGACTGGTACGCGCGCAGAACCAAACCCTAGCTCGTCCACACTGTGAAAACCATCCGGTGTCTCGGCCCCCAAATCGGCGCACACAATCTCGCTGGCAACCACGAGCGAACCGACATCTGCGCGTCCGACGAATCCGCCGCATATTCCGGCACATACGACCAGATCGTAGCGAGCTTCGGTCAAAGCCCGTGCTGTGCTGGCAGCCGCAGCTGCTGGCCCCACGCCTCCGATCAAAAAGGTGAACCGCTCATCTTCACCAATACCTGCGATGACCGCATCCCGTTCAACCGCTACCGATGTAACGATCAGGATGCGCTGCTTTTTTTGCTGATCAAGCATCTTTTCGCCTGCCCTCCTTCCGCTCTCCCTGCTTGTTTTCATCCTGTTTGAAAAAACTTTTTCCTCCTCCACGTTATCGCTACTTTTCTTTGCTGTAAAGTGTTTGACTTGTTTGTATAGCGAAAGGAAATTACTTACACTGAGATTGGGAATACTGATAGTGAAACTGCAACTTCCTTGCCGGAAAGGTATTGACAATGTGCTTCTAATAAAATATATTAAGTTACGAAATGTAAGTTAATTATGTTGAATAAGTTCAACTTTTTTCATCCACTATGTAAATAAAACACAATCTCCTGGAGGTAAATGATCATGAGCAAAGACTTTTTTACAGCCGTTAAAGACAGAAGAACTTATTATGGAATCAGCAAGGAAGCCGTTGCTTCTGACGAGCGCATCCGCGAGCTTGTTGAAGAAGCCGTAAAGCATACTCCATCTTCCTTTAACTCGCAAAGCGCCCGCGTTGTTGTGCTTTTGGGCGAACAACACGATAAACTGTGGAACCTCACAAAAGAAACATTGCGCAAAATCGTTCCAGCCGAAAACTTCGCTCCTACGGAAGAAAAAATGAACGCATTTGGCAATGGCTACGGCACGGTTCTGTTCTTCGAAGACCAAAGCGTAGTGAAAGGTCTGCAAGAAAAATTCGCAGCCTACAAAGACAACTTCCCGGTTTGGTCCGAGCAATCCTCCGGCATGCTGCAATTCGTCGTGTGGACTGCCCTGGAAACAGAAGGATTCGGTGCATCCCTGCAACACTACAACCCGCTGATCAATGAAGAAGTCCAACAAACATGGAACCTCCCAAGCGAGTGGAAGCTGATCGCGCAAATGCCGTTCGGCAAGCCAACCGCGCAGCCTGGCGAGAAACAGTTCCAGCCAATCGAAGAGCGCGTGAAGTTCTTCGCCTAATTTTTTCACGGCTCATGACAAGACGGCGCGAAGCCATTTCAGCTTTTCGCCGTCTTTGTCTATATTTTACCGGGAAGATATTAAAGTAAGCGATTGATTTCCGCATTTGTCTGTGGTAGTATTAACTTAAACAAAAGATGTTTCAAAAAAGCGTTCACATATTGTAAAGGGTTTACAGTTATGTTTGAACCTTTCACAATGTGTGAATTTTATTTTATCCACAAATAAAAGTTGCATATTCATTTTAATATTGTTGGAGGTAACACCCATGCAAACAGGTACAGTAAAATGGTTCAACGCTGAAAAAGGTTATGGTTTCATCGCAGTTGAAGGCGGAAACGACGTATTCGTTCACTTCAGCGCAATCACTGGCGACGGCTTCAAAACTCTTGAAGAAGGCCAACGCGTTGAGTTCAACGTAGTAGAAGGCAACCGCGGCCCACAAGCTGAGAACGTTGTAAAACTGTAATTGACTCACGAAGCTGCCCTTGCTGCATAGCGGGGCGGCTTTTTTTACTGCCTTTTTCAGGCGGAAAAAGTCGTTTTTTGTCGATCGGCGTTATAAAATTCGGACTTTGTCCCTAAAGAGCTGTTGACAATAGTCAACGCTCCCCATATAATCACGTTATAATGCAGCGAAAAGCAATGGCGCTTTCCAGCATGAAGTTTTCAAAATTTTACGCAATGATAGTGATTCCTTCGCTTATTTTCTAACTTTGTTTGAAAGCGGTTCCAGATGGTTAGCAATCATAAAGCTGTTTAAACAAGTCCATACAAAATAAGCAAAGGCGCTTAGGTACATCCTGTTTTCAGGGATTCCTAAGCGCTTTTATTGTTTACATCTTTCAAAAAGGTGGGGTTGTCCATGGAGCACATTGGAAGTGTCATTATTTACATCATCATGCTATGCGCAGTCATCGGTGCGATCGCAGCAATCCGCAACAGCGATGAAGGGCTTGGCAAGGAGTTCATGGAAGGGATTCACTCAACCGGTTACATCTTCGTACCTGCTGCCGGTATCATGGCCTCTCTCCCTTATATTTCCTGGTTTGTAGAAAAAGCCGTATCGCCGATTTTCCACAAAATTGGCGCCGACCCTGCCCTGGCAGCGACCGCGATTTTGGCCTCTGACATGGGTGGATACCAATTGGCGAACATTTTGAAAAGCTCGACCGAGGGTTGGGTAATGGCAATGGTAGTCGGTCTGATGGCTGGTGCCACGATCGTATTCTCCATTCCGATGGGACTTGCCATGCTGGACAAGCGCGACCACAAATACATGGCGCTTGGCGTCATGTCCGGGATTTTGACTGTTCCGATCGGCGCTTTTATCACCAGTGCCATTCTCTCTTTGACCAATGCGCAAGTGCGTGCTGAAATCTCTACGAATGCTGACTCCACCTACGCTTTTGCAATCGGAATCGGCCAGGTTTTGCTGAACTTGTCTCCTATCCTCATTTTCGTAATAGCGATTGCCGCTGGTCTGCGCTTCATGCCTGACCTGATGATTCGCGGATTCATGATCTTCGGTAAAACAATGGACGCTGGTATCAAACTCGTACTCGTGTTCTCGATCGTGCAATACTTTACTGGCATCTTTACTACCCTCTTTGGCGCTTGGGGCTTCGATCCGATCATCGCCGACCCGAAAGACCAGTACCGCGCCCTGGAAACAGCCGGTTATATCGGTATCATGCTTTGCGGTGCGTTCCCGATGGTATACTTGCTGCGTAAATACGCGGCGAAGCCACTGGAAGCACTCGGTAACAAGCTGGGTCTTAGCCCAACAGGCAGTGCGGGGCTTCTGGCAACTGTCGCAAACATTTTGGCGATGTTCCGTCTCGTGCGTTCCATGCCGCCAAAAGACAAAGTGGTAAACATCTCGTTTGCCGTATGTGCAGCGTTCTTGCTGGGTGACCACTTGTCCTTCTCTGCGAACTTCCAGCCTAACATCATCTTGCCTGTCATGCTCGGCAAGCTCGGCGCAGGTGTCATTGCAATCGCGCTCTCTTACTGGCTGTCTGTGCCAAAAGCACTGGAGCTGGAGAAACAAGATCGCGCAGCTGGCATCATCGGCCCTGATGAATACAAGGATCACCATGCATCCAATAAAGCTGCTTCTGAAGTAGCTGCTACGAAAGAATAAAAAGCAAGGCCGTCCATCAAGGGCGGTCTTTTTGCTGTTTGTATGCAGTATGTATGTCACGTCATCGTCGCGGCGCCCGCAAAAGGACGCTCACACCGCCAAGACAGCCTCATGACACCGAGCCAGTCGGACAAATCCGCTGCTTTTTTTGTCGCCCAGTATTCTCGTCCCTTTCTGCCGGACGCATGGAACGGTTGCGCCATGCCTTTCGCAAAAAAGCAACACGTCTCAGAACGTCCTGCTGTACATACGCTGTACTGTATTGACAAAAATGCGACAAGGAGCTGATTTCTGGATGCATTCCCCTGTCTATTTGGGAAACAATCGGCTTTTGCTCACGACTTGCTATGGCAAAAAGCTGCTTAGTCCCTCGGAAGACTTGAGTGTGGGCGTCGAGCTTGCGGCAAACGGAACCCATGAGAGCCCGCTGACCCGCTATTTTTGCCAGCAGGTGAAGCCTGGTCAGGTCGTTGTAGAGCTGGGTGCCCACATCGGCTATTTTACCATTTTGCTCGGTCAATTGATCGGACCGACCGGAAAGCTGTTTGCGCTAGAGCCGCACCCGCGCTGCCATGCCTTTCTGCTGGACAATCTCTCCATCAACTATTTTCACGACCGCGTACAGAGCTATCGGCTGGCGGCCTTTTCCCGGAAGTCGCGCATTTCGTTCTACGCCTCCCGTCGCTTCCTCGGCAACAGCTCGCTGCAACAACACAATGAAGCTTACCACAAGCACTATCTGGATGAATTTGACCAGCTCGAAGTGGACGCTGTCGCCGTCGACGATCTGCTTCCGCCAGACCAGAGCATTGATTTTGTCAAAGTCGATATTGAAGGCGGCGAATACCAAGCTTTTCTCGGCATGGAACGGGTACTCTCCAGCCAGGCGAAAAACGTCGTCTTTGAGCTGAACCGCAACATGCTGCAAGCCGATTGGGAGCCGTTCGCCCAACTGCTTTGCCACTATCGCCAGACGTTCTCCAAGCGCTTCTTCGTCCTCAATAGCGAAGGCTCAACGGTAGAAATCGACCTCGATATCGTGCTGGCGACCGGAGAGTGCCCTTATTTGATTATGACCGATTGATCTGCGGCCAAAATTCAATTATACATATCAGAATTTGCTTATTTTTTTTGTGTAATGTGCAATTGAGCAGTAGTCAAGCAAAAATGAATGTTATAATAAAAAGGTACAAAATTTCACAATGGGGAGAGAAACGATGGAACAACTCAATGCACAATCGACTCATCAAAAATTACCCATTGGAAAGTTGCTGAAGAGAATCTTCTTTATTCTCGTCGGTGCTTCCCTTGTATCTGTGGCTCTGGAGATTTTTCTGGTGCCGAACAAGATCATCGACGGAGGAATCGTAGGTATCTCCATCATTGCCTCGCATCTCACATCTCTGTCTCTTGGCATCTTCCTATTCTTGCTTAACTTGCCTTTTCTCATAATCGGCTATAAGCAAATCGGAAAGACCTTTGCAATCTCTACGCTTTTCGGGGTAAGTATCATGTCCCTCGGAACCACTCTGCTGCATCCCGTTCCCGGACTGACGGATGATCCGCTGCTTGCTGCGGTATTCGGCGGTATTATCATGGGGATTGGAGTAGGACTTGTTCTGCGCTACGGCGGCTCTCTGGATGGTACGGAAATTATCGCGGTACTGTTTAACAAAAAGTCTCCGTTCTCCGTTGGTGAGATCGTCATGTTTATCAACCTATTCATTTTGAGCAGTGCCGGATTCGTATTCGGTTGGGATCGCGCGATGTACTCGCTGATTGCCTATTACATTGCTTTCAAAATGATCGATCTGACCATCGAAGGCTTCCAGGAATCCAAATCCGTTTGGATCATTAGCGAAAACCACAAGTTGCTGGGAGACGCCATCGTTGCCCGTTTGGGACGCGGTATCACCTACTTGAAAGGGGAGGGTGGTTATACCGGAGATGACAAGAAAGTCATTTTCTGCATCATCACCCGTCTGGAAGAAGCCAAGCTGAAGCTGATCGTCGAGGAGCTTGATCCGAATGCCTTCCTGGCAGTCGGCAACATCCACGATGTACGCGGCGGGCAGTTCAAGAAAAACGCCATTCACTAAGAAGCTCTGCAAAAAAAAGTGCCGCCTGACTATCAGCGGCACCTTTTTTATGTCTTTGTCGGCAGGCTGCCATGACTTGCTGTCTGCGTCTGGCAAGGAAACATCATCACTACCTCTGTTCCCTTCCCTGGCTCGCTTTTGACCTCGATGTTCCCGGCGTGGGCGAGAACAAGCTGTTTGGCGATAGCCATCCCCAGTCCGGTTCCGCTCGTATCCTCTTTGGTGTGCCCCCCGCGATAATAGCGTTCAAACAAGCTCGCTTTTGTTTTTTCGTCCATCCCCGGACCATTGTCCGCGATGCGAACTGCAAAGCTGTCAGGGGCAGCAAGACTGACCTCTACGCGCACAAGCGTCCCTTTGGGCGTATGCCGGATCGCATTGGTCAAAATGTTGATGACGATCCGCGAAAACCATTTCGGATCGAGCAGCGCCACGATTTTTTCCTCTTGAGCCTCAAACTCGATCTCGTGCCCAGACGCGCTCGGCTCGTTTACCAGGTCAGCTGTCATTCTGCGGATCGCCTCCACGACAGACACTGGCTCTTTCATCAGCGGCAGCGCGTGGTTTTTTAAGCGGTACGTCAAATTCAAGTCTTCGATCAAGCCATTCATGTAATCGGCTTTCTCCCGGATCGTTCGGCCAAACTGGTTTACTTCCCCTTTTCCCCACTCGTACTGCTCCGACTCCAGCATGGTCGCATAGCCAAAAATCGAGCTGAGTGGCGTCTTCAAATCATGGGAAAGCCCGGATATCCATTCTTCGCGCGTTTTCTCGATGTCTTTTTGCCGTTCTTCATTGGTCTGTAAAGTATGGCTCAGCTTCGCCAACGCGTCAAAAATGTCCTGAAAGACGGCGAACGACTTTTTCCGCTTGCCTTTTCGCGTCGTTCCGATGCGCCGACCGTTTTTGCCAATCGGCTCTGCATAGCGTCCTTGCGCCAGGTTGCCCAGCCAGTTCACCATATGCAAAAGCGGTTTCCCGACCCGCAGCGCATACCAGCTGCCCGCCAGCAGCACAGACACAATCAGGACGGCGCCCACCTGCAAAAACGAATAGGCAATCATGTTGTCGACGGACTCTGCCGCAGCTCCCGGGCGATACCACGGGTTGGCAACACCCACGATATACGTAAAACCGCTCGTCTTGTCGTAGCGGCTAGTGGTGATGACAGGGACGTTTCGGCTTTCTTTGCCGTTCTGTAAAATCGGGATCAGATCGAGCTGCTTGGCTGCATCTGCTGCGTTGTACTCCGCGACGAGCTTGCCTTGCCGATCATAAATGGCGTACCAGCCCTTTTCTAGGGAGAAGCTGTTCGCAAGCTCGGCAGGAACCGGGGAGCCAACTGTCGGTTTTGCTGCCAAAAGCTGCGCCATCAAGGCGTTTTCCGGAGCTGGCGTCCCGTACAGCACGATTACTTTTTGCTCCGACAGCTCCTGTTCTACCACCCAATGCTTCACGTAGTAAGCCGAAGCCTGGTCGTTTTGCGTCTGCGTGATCCACTCTCCCGGCTCATACGCTTGCGGGATAGTCGCCGGGGTGCGATACGCATACAAAAGCTTCCCTTTCGGATCGATAATCTGCAGCCAGCCGTTGTGGCTATCGACGCTTTTTTTCACTCGGTCGTTGACACTTATCTTGTCTTGCTCCCATTCGAGCTGCATGCGCAAATCGGAAGCGACCAAGCGGGACAGATCCGTTTCCAGCTCCTCGTTCATGAGGCGATAGCCCAAAACGATGAGCGAGCCGATCAGGCACAGAAGCAAAACCAGCAAAAAGCCGAAAAACTGGCGAACGTATTGGATGATCAGCTTTTTGCGCAGATTCATGCCTGTCTCCCTGGCGTCACCAGCTTGTATCCCAATCCTCTGACGGTAAGCAAATACTTCGGTTGTCCCGGATTTTCCTCGATTCGCTGGCGCAGCTTGTGGATGTGCACCATCACCGTATTTTCATCGAACAGCCCATACTCGTCCTTCCAGACGTGATCGTAAATTTGTTCTTTGGTGAACACGCGATTCGGATTTTGGCAAAAAAACACCAGCAAAGAAAAGACTTGCGCCGGACAGTCAACCTGCTCGTTGTTCACGGTTAACTCGGCTGCCTCTGCATTGACCTGAAAACGGCCGAAGTCGTAAATTTTCGCTTCCGGCGCAGGTGCTGGCCCGCCCAGCGTTCGGCGCAAGTGCGCCTTCATCCGGGCGACGACTTCCAATGGATGAAAAGGCTTGGTGATATAATCGTCTGCCCCGTGAGCAAAGCCGCTCAATTTGTCAAAGTCGGTTCCTTTCGCCGTCAGGAAAAAAATCGGCGCTTTCGTGCGCTGGCGAACAGCGGAGCAAAGCTCAAAGCCGTTTTTGTCCGGCAGCATGACGTCGAGAATCAGCAAGTCATATTGGCGTTCCTCGACCATCCGCAGCGCCTGTTCGGCTCTTGTGCATGTATCTATATGTACGAAGCCTTCTTTTTGCAAAACGGTTTTTAGCATGTGCAAAATCGCTTCCTCGTCATCTACCAGCAAAATTCTCGCTTCTTGTTCCACATTCTCACTCCCTTTTCCCCCTCATCATATCACGAGCGGGGGCAGCCATTATAAAAGATAAGGTAATGGTAAGGTTGCGTTTTCGTAGAGGAAAGATTCATCCTTTATGCTGTAGGAGAAAGGAGCGAATAACACTATGTGGGCTATTTGCAGGCATGAATATTTTCGTTTGTTCAAAAGTATCAAGTCACTGATTACGATCGCCTTTATCGTCGGCGTGTCGTATTGGGTTTCCGATCTGGTCAATCAAGCGGCAACTTTGATCCCCCAACAAGAACTGGCGAAGGGACACGCCTTGGGCGTTTTTGTATTGATTATGCTTTTGGGACCGCTCTTCGTCTTTAGTCTGTCGCATGACGTCATCAACCGTGAGCTGGCAGGCCGGACGATTCGCTTTCTCGTCACCCGCACTTCCCGGAACAAGATCATCCTGGGGAAATTTCTCGGAATCCTCTGCTTCTGGCTGAGCTGTCTCGTGATTACTTTTGGCGTCGTACTCGCTACTGTGCATACGTTTGACGCCAAAACCTTTTTGCACTGCTTGTCTCTGCTCGTCTACTGCATTTCGCTGGCTCTCTTGCTGTCTCTCGTAGTTCCGCGCCCGAGCTACACGATGTTTCTCGGAATTGTCGTGGCGATGCTGCTCCCGGGACTGGGATTGTGGAGCACGTTTTCCGAGCAGCCTGCTGCACAATGGATCGCTTACTTGACTCCGTTTACTTACCTGGAAAAAGGCGGCGCGTGGGTCGGAGTCATCTGGGGCTATGTCGTCCTGTTTCTCGGCGCTTCCATGTACTTGTTCCAAAGGAGGGATTGTTAATGGCCGTCTTTCAAACGATGGAATTGAGCAAACGTTTCGGTGACCGCACCGTCGTCGATCAAGTAAGCCTGTCTGTACAAGGCGGGGAAATCTTCGGGTTTCTCGGGCGAAACGGAGCCGGGAAGTCTACTTTTATCAACATGCTGACAGGGATTATTCGCCCGACTTCCGGACAAATCGAGATGTTTGGCCAGGACGTCCGCGATGAACAATGGAAACGGCGCATTGGCGTCTTGCCGGACTATTCCACTTTTTACGACTCTCTGTCGGCTGCCGATCATCTGCGCTATTTTGCTCGTGTCAAAGGAGTTGCCTTGACGAATGAGGAGTGCATGCGCATCCTCGGAGCGGTAGAGCTTGCTGAACATGCTTCGCGCAAAGCGAAAACTTTTTCTTTCGGGATGAAAAAGAAACTCGGAATTGCCCAGGCAATGATCGGCGATCCGGAAATTTTGTTCCTCGATGAACCTACCTCTGGCGTTGACGTCGAATCCGCCCTGCACATTCAGGAGCTGCTGCGCCGTCTGCACGAGAAGGGCAAAACGATTTTTATGACCTCGCACAACTTGCATGAGGTAGAAAAGATTTGCACCCGCATCGCCATCATGAAAAGCGGAAAAATCGCTTCGCTCGGCAGCCTCGACGAGTTGCAGGCAGCGCAGCAGACATGGCGGCAAGTACAAGTTCGCCACTCCGCTTTTGCCACTGACGAGCACCCTGCATTGCGCACATTTATCGCATCGCTCGGTCGCAACCTCAGTTGGGGGGATGGTCGCTTTTCGCTTCAAGTGGATGAGGAACAAAAAGTCGCCGCGCTGGTACGCGCGCTCGTACAGGAACGCGTGGATATTTACGGTGTGAATGTGGAAGTTCCCTCTCTGGAAAAAATCTTTATGCAGGATGATGATACCTATGTCTAGCAAAATGATTTTATTGATTTTGTCCACTGTCTTTGTCTATCGGATTATCTTCAAAAATGACGACTTGTGGACTCCCTCCACATGGCTCCTGATCGGAGTGATTACCGTGAACTTGATCATCATCGTCCGGAAGAAATGGACAGAACGCGGTACAGGCGAGTAAACGAAAAAGACAGCTTTTATCCCGACATTTTGCCGGGACGAAGCTGTCTTTTTCGGCGCAACAGATCACATGAATGATAAGTAAGACGGCAGTTGATCAAGGCGTTCGATCACGGCCAGCGGCTTGTGGTCTGTGGTCGCCGTCTTTCCTTTCGGGTTGAGCCAGATCGCGCTAAAGCCGGCATCGATGGCTCCGGCGACATCTGCTTCCCACGTATCGCCGACAAACAAAACTTCGCCGCTCGCTGCTTCCAGCCGTTCCCGTGCCGTGGCATAAATGCGCGGGTCTGGCTTGTGATAGCCCAAAAGCTCGGAAATAATCACCCGATCTTGCGGAAAATAGGAGGACAACCCTAAACGTTCGAGTTTGATAAACGCCATATCAACCGGGCCGTTGGTGACGATGCCAAGCTTGTGCTGCTCCGCCAGCTGCGCAACGATTTGTTGCACGGATGGATCAGGCTGTACGGCATCGAGACACGCCGCCTGGTACGCACGCTGAAAATCGTCCACGTCCCGGGCTTCGATGATCCGGTTGAAATCAGCCATTGCCCTTTGCATCCGCAGCTGGCGATACTGCGTGAAATCGTATTTTTTCGCAATGACGTCGATCCACACAGCGCCGAGAGCAGTCCGGCAGCATCCATGCCTGCTGTTAATGCATGAGTGGCAATCGTTTGCTGCATCCCCTGCTCCCAGCAAGCGGAAAAGTCAAACAGCGTATCGTCGAGATCAAACAGGATCGTACTGAATCGAGACAATGTAGGTCACTTCCTCTTCCATTTTTCCTCTAAATAATACCTGCGCAAGGCTCTGTCTTTTGCTAAGATCATTGTAACGGATTATGAGAGCCGCCATCACGTTTTTGGCATCATTTGCGAAAAAGGAGGAGGATTGACATGTCAGAAGAGAAGCTTGACCAGCTGCTGGAAGGAATGAATGAGCTTCGTTTGGTTACTCGCGCTCTTTTGGATCGAAAGGATAAAACAAACGCCAAACTGGATGCTTTGATAAAGGAAGTGCTGGAGCTAAGGGCACTGTTTCGGAGTTGAAACAAGATATCCCTGTGCTCAAGCAGGATTAGCCTAGCTGATCGGCTTTTTCATCGCCGATTGCCGTACGGTTTACTTCACAGCCAGTTCTTTTTCCAGAGCTTCTTTCAATTCCTCCGGCAGCAATATGGACCGCCTCGTGTTGGCATCGATCATCACCATCGTGACATCCGCATCGGCCACCAGCTCGTCATGTATGTTGAACAGCTCATGGCGAATCACGAAGCTTTTTTCTTTCACCCGCAGCGCTGTCGTAATCGCATAAACCTCTTCTCTCATCCGCAGCTCTTTGCGATAGTTGATATTAATATTCACGACTACAGGCATAATGGCCCGCCGCTTCAATTCATCGAGTGTAAATCCGAGCTGCCAGATCCAGTCAAAACGCGCCCACTCCATATACTCCAAATACTTGGCATTATTCACATGACCGATTACATCAATATCCGTAGACTGCACGGTAAACGCAAAGCGATGGGCCATTTTCTCTCACTCCTTGGCTGTTGTTTTCTTTAGTATAACGAAAATCGGCAACTGAGTGAACATTCATTCAAAATTTTCCGAATGATCACGCTGTTCTTTCCCGTTGATTCTCCTATAATAAAAGAAAGGACAAGCGCCTATTACGGTACGTGAAAGGATGGTTCCATGTTCGAGCAAGAATTGCTGCCTTCTCTGCAAACAGCCCGTTCCCGCTATTTGAACACACTTTCGAACCTTAAGGCTGACGAGCTGCCATTGAAGCTCGCTCCCGAATCAAACTCCATTGGCTTTTTGATTCGCCATATCGCCGAGGTCGAATTTCGCTTCTGTACCATGTTTTTTGCGCGTCCGCTTCCTGATTATATCTCCTCTCTGGCCACGATTGGTCCAGTCAAGGACGAAGGCAATTTTACTGATATGAATGAGCTTTTAGCTATTTGCGAGGCGTCTTACGATTATCTCGTCGATGCTTTGACCACTCTGCCACAGGATGCCTGGGATGTGGCATGCGAAGCTCCCATCGGCACGCTGACTCCCCGTCAGGCTCTCGGTCGCCTGATTTATCATATGGGGTATCATGGCGGACAAATCGGCCTGATTCGCAAATACGGCGGCGCAAGATGACCTTGTCCTTTTCCGGAAAACAACTCGTCATCCGCGAGATGCAGCGTGCTGAGCTGCCGTACGTGCTCGATATGTACAACAGCAATCCACAGTACAACTTGCTGCGCTCCCGTACCGACACCATGAACCTTTCCGAGTTGGAAGCGGAGTACCATTCTGCGCTGGCGATTCCCCATGGCTATTGGCTCCTGCTGACGGTAAAGGAAGCTCCCGTCGGTGTGATGCACGTCGTCCTCTCCAGCGAGCACGATGCGAAAAGCTGGGTCAGTTTGCTCGTTCTGCATGCGTCCTGGCAACGAAAAGGGCTGGGAACAGAAGCGGTGAAGCTGTTTGAAGACTTTTGCCTATTGCGCGGCACCAAACACATTCACCATGGTATTATCGCGTACAATGAACCAGCGCTGCTTTTTTGGGGCAAGCTTGGCTACGAGCAGTATCGTCAAGTAGAAGCACCTGTCGGGCAGTTGACACAGCCTGTCCTGCTGGTCGCCAAATGGCTTGAAGCTTGAACCCTCATCCCGCTAACAAGGAGGTGAATCACAATGAAGCGCCACCTGTATGAATGTGATGTGCCTGTCCTCGCCTAGTCGGTGAGGAAGCGTCTTTTTTACTGCCTCCCGGCTATACAAGCCTATTTGTACGGATCAGATCATTCCGGGAGGGATTGTTGTTATGTCGTATTCACCATGGAAACAGTCATTGCTTGGCGCCATCTGCCTGACACTTGCGGCAGCGATTTGGGGCGGCGTGTATGTCGTGAGCAAAGTCGTACTGGAAGTCATTCCGCCGTTTACTTTGTTGATCCTGCGATTCGGCATCGCTTTGCTCGTGTTGGGGGCATTCGCTTTGGCCCGCAAGGAAGTCGTTCAGAAAAGAGATTATCCGTTGCTCATGGGCATTGCTTTTGTCGGGGTCACGATCTCGATTGCAGCCCAATTTCTCGGCACCAAGCTCTCTACGGCGCATATGGGCGCCCTGATTACTTCCGCATCTCCAGCTTTTATTGCGATTTTTGCCGTCTGGCTGCTGAAAGAAAGCATTCACTTCAAGCAAGCCGCCGGAATCGTGCTTGCAACGGTTGGCGTGATTATCGTAATCGGTGTGCCGGATCAGGCGGATGCCCAATCGTCATTGACGGGAAACCTGATTCTGTTGGTCGCAGCAGTAAGCTGGGGGCTGTACACCGTCCTTAGCAAAAAAGCGACGCAGCGTTATTCCTCGCTGCTTGTCACAACGTATGTCGCTTTGTTCGGGCTCATCTTCACAAGTCCTGTCATGCTCTGGGAGCTATCTGTCACCCCGATATCGTGGCAATTTGGCGGGGAGATTTGGGCGGGCGTCCTGTATATCGGGCTAATCTCGACTGCCGGAGCGTTTTATTTGTGGAACAAGGGCTTTGAGCTTATGCAAGCTGGCAGTGGCGCAGGCTTCTTTTTCGTCCAGCCGATTGTCGGAGCTTTTCTCGGCTGGCTGTTGCTCCACGAACACCTGGGCACCAGCTTTTTCGTTGGAGCTGCCTTCATTTTTCTCGGCGTAGCCTTGTCCAATCTGCGCAAGCGCACTGCCACTGAAGCCGCCGATTTAGCGAAAAGATCATAAACAAACGCGAAAAAGGACAGCTGGCAACTCGCTCGCTGTCCTTTTTTCCATGCCGCTACGGGCAAAAATGTTGCGTAACCTTCGCTCTTCCCTCAGCCATATCGACCGTGGCTCTCGCTCCATTGACAAACGTCATTTGCGGAGGCATATGTCCGCAATCAATATCGTACAAAATCGGGATTCGCAGCTCATCCGCCAGCTCCTGGTACACGTCCTCTGCTGTATAGCCCTGAACAGCGTGATTCGCTGCACTGCGTCCAAACATGATCCCGGCACAGTGAGCGAACCAGCCTGCCAGCTTCATCTGGACAAGCGATCTGCGCAAGTCGGCAGCCGACAATTCACAGTTTTCCAAATACCACAGCAGTTGTTCATTTTGAATCATCGCTTGTTGAAACCGCGCTACATCCCCGTAAGGTGTTCCGATCACATGCCGGATCGTGTCTATGCAACCGCCAAGCAGCCTCCCCGTCACATGTACTGGCTCTGATTCGGTCGTTTTCCAACGAGTCGGCTCAGTAAGGTGAAACACATAAGGTGATGGATTGTCGTGCTGCCACTCTGCCTGGTAGTATTCGGACGCCTCTTGTACAACCTGCTCGCCTGTTTTGGTCGAAAGTACAGCCTCCCATTGGGCTGTCGTCGCATCCATGCTCTCCCCGCGCAAGTCGATCAGATTGGTGCCATGAGCCGTGGCTACACCCGTTTTCAATGTAATCGCAAGCAACAACAGACTGATATCGGAATAGCCAAGCACCCATTTGGCGGGAAAGGCTTCAAAATCGAGCTGATCGAGAATTTCAATCAACAGTTCGCCACCCCATGGAGGGATGATCAGATCGATGTTTTCGTCGCTAAGCATGGCATTAAATTCTGCTGCGCGGATGGCTGCATCAGCCGATCTTGCTTTTTGCTGCGTCCATGCTGTGTCTTTGCAAACGGTTGAATAGCCCCGTTCCTCCGCTCGTTTGCAGGCAAGTGTAAGCAGTTCATGCAATTCAGCCGGCACCCCGGACGATGGAGCCGTTACGCCGATTGTGCTGCCTTTTTTCAAGACCGGATATGTAATCACAATGTTCCCCCCTCGCCTTTTTTCCATTTTATCGTAAAATCAGACAAAAAGCAGATGGATATGGATGACGCGCTTTGCTCCCTGACCATTTGAAAAGCCGACTGCTATCCATGTTGGAACAACACCCAGTGAAAGAAAAACGATCTCGAAAAACGGATTTTCTCCAATACATATGCGTGTATCGAAACCAGCTAGGCTGTGCAGAAAAAAGGGTTACTCCACTTTTGATGGAGTAGCCCTTTACACGTGCGCTATAGTGACCCATGCTGGACGATCTTTCTCCGCCGGATGATTCCCGTTCAGCCAGATCAGATGCCACAGCAAAAAAATAGCTGCCGAGACTTTCTCGACAGCCGGGACAGCACGAAGCCGTCAACCATTTATATAAAACGGGAGGGAAGTAGAGGAGTTTCAACAAACATTACAAACGTGATTCCAGTTGGCGAATCGAATCGTTACTGCTTGCTCGTATCAGTTGATGTAGACTGATCGGCTGATCCGCTGTTTTCCGTTCCTGTCGTTCCAGCAGCGCCTGCGTCAGACTTGCTGTCTGAGCTGTTGCTGTCAGCCGCTGGTGCGTCAGATGACGTGCTTGTGCTATCCGAGCCGCCTGTTGTCGCATCAGAACTGTTGCTCGATGCATCAGACGTCGATTTGTCCTCCGAAACCGAGTTGTCACTCGATTGTCCATCACCTGTAGCTGGTGTCGTTTG
This sequence comes from Brevibacillus sp. HD3.3A, assembly GCF_013284375.2. Lineage (NCBI taxonomy): Bacteria > Bacillati > Bacillota > Bacilli > Caryophanales > Paenibacillaceae > Brevibacillus > Brevibacillus sp. HD3.3A. Next base: position 942,115 of record NZ_CP085874.1, on the reverse strand, counting down.
ACTGGTGCCTTCTTGTTGTGTCGCTGGTTCAGGCGTCCCTGTTGTGCTGGAGCAGGCAACCAGGCTTCCAGACAGGAGTAATGCGACAGCTGCAATGGAAATCCATTTTTTATTCATGCTCATTCTCCTTTCATCCTTGGCTTCGTGACCTTCTCGCCGTCACAAGAACATCGTAACGGGCAAAGATAACCATTCTGTAAGGAGAATAGGAAAAAACCATGATCTAATTATGAAAAAAGTATGACCATGACCGCAAGCAGCGTCATGGTCCCTGTTTGACGAGCGATACGGGCGATACCGGCATGATCGGCAACAAAATAGTAAAGGTGCTGCCTTCCCCCGGCACACTTTCCACGCGACACACGCCATCGTGCAGCTCTACCAGCTCTTTGACGATGGCAAGTCCAAGCCCTGTACCTTTATTGTTTTTGGAGCGACCGCGATCCACCTTGAAAAATCGCTCCCAAATCCGGTCGAGATCGTCCGCAGCAATCCCCATCCCCGTATCCTGCACCTGGATGCGCATCCATTGCTCCTGCAGCCCGGCGGTCATCCGGATTTCGCCAGCCGTAGTGAATTTCAGCGCATTTTTCACGAGGTTCTTCAAAATTTGCGCGACCCGATCCTTGTCCGCGTAGATGCGCGGCAGCTCCGCTTCGGCCTCGACTACCAGTTGAAGCCCTTTTTCTTCCGCCTCTTGCCGGAATGAAAAAGCTACGCGGTTCATGACCTCTGCCACATCGACCGGGAACTTGGCGAGATTGACCTCGTTGTTCTCCAGCTTCATCAAATCCATCAAGTCGTCGACCAGACGATTCACCTGCATCGTCTCCGAGTACATGACGGCGTAATACTTTTGCCGCGCTTCCTCATCTTCTACCAGTCCGTCCTGCAATGCCTCCAAAAATCCTTGCATCGCCGTCAGCGGCGTGCGCAGCTCATGCGACACATTGGCGAGAAAGTCGTTGCGCACCTGTTCCAGATGGTGCCGCTCCTGTTCGACCTTTTCCAGCTTTTCCGCCATCGTGTTGATCGTGTGAGCCAAATCGCCGATTTCATCGTGCGTATCGACCTGGACGCGCTCTGCGTAATTGCCCCTGCCGATCTCCGCAGCCGTCCGCTCAATCGTGCGCAACGGGCGGGAAATCGACCAGGACAAGTAGGAAACCATCGCCGTAGACAGCACAACGCCGAACAGCGTAGCCCATAAAATCGACTCGCGCATTTGCCCGAACGTTTTCTCGATCCCTTCGATTGGAGCATGCAGGATGATTCCCCCGTACACCTGCTCCCCCTCGCCCCACGGCACAGAGACTGAGAGCATCGGGTCCTCCAGTCCTTCGATTTTCAATTCCGTGACCGCATTTTTGCCTTTCAGCACGTTGTCTGCGATGGAGACAGCGACCGACTTTCCGGTGAAAACTTCGTCCTTCATCGAAGTCGCGACAATTTTCCCCTCTTTGTTGAACAGCCATATCCGGGTGTCAAACGATTCGTCGAGCATCGCCAGCTTGTCCAGCAACTCCTTGTTCACCCGATTGCTGTCGTGAATCGCGACGTTGACCTTTTTCGCCATCCGCAGCAATTCTTCTTCCTTGGAATTGTAAATGTACTCCCTCGCAAAAAAGGAGAGCAGGATGCCGGAAATGCCCAGTCCGACAAGCACAGTAGCCAAAAAGCTGAACAGCAGACGGCGGAAAATGCTTTTGGAAGTGCCCAGCATCAGCTCTCCACCCCAAACTTGTAGCCGATCCCCCAGACTGTGTGGATGCACTCATACGGGAGATTTTCCAGCCGTTGTCTGATCTTTTTGATATGAACGTCGATGGTGCGGACGTCTCCGAAATAATCGAAGCCCCACACTTGTTCGAGAAGTTGCTCGCGCGACCATACGCTGCCTGGCGATTTGACCAGCTGCACGAGCAAATCAAATTCCTTCGGGCGAAAGCTGACCTTTTCTCCCGCGACGATGACCTCCCGCTTGTCCAGGTCAATCGTCAACTGCTCAAAGCTGAAAATGCGCGGCGCATCCTCCTCGACCTTCGGCTTTGGCTGCAGGCGGCGCATGATCGCCCTGATTCGCGCCACCAGTTCGCGCGGACTGAACGGCTTGGTCACATAGTCGTCCGCTCCCAGCTCCAGACCGAGCACACGGTCAAATTCCTCATCTTTTGCCGTCAGCATAATAATCGGCGTATCCCATTTTTTGCGAATTTCCCGACACGCCTCAAAACCGTCCATTTGCGGCATCATGACATCCAGAATCAAAACATCGGGTTGTTCCGTCTCTACAAGGGCAAGAGCTTCCCGTCCATCCTTGGCGACGACAAGCTCGAACTGTTGTTTTTCAAAATAAAGGCGAATGATTTCGCGTACATTTGGATCGTCATCAGCTACGAGGACCTTCATTTGGGCCATGGCTAACAACCTCCTTTCCTTTGAACGGCATAGGAAAAAAGTGCCGTTGCAGACGCTACAGCTTTTTCCCATGGTAACACAGATCATCCTCGTTGTGGACGGATAGAAGTCCTAACTGTCCGGGAATAGCAGGAAGTGAACAAGCGACAAAAAACGCGCCAGACCCTTTTGCAAGGCGGCGCGTCGTCTTTTCTTCATCTGATCGATCGGCAAAGCAAAGCCTACACCTTGCCCAGTTTTTGCTCCAACACTTTTTGTCCGTCTTTGCGACCGGGACGCAAGCTGCCCCATAGATAGCCGATCAGCCCTCCGGCGATGGCAGGAAGCAGCCAGCCGATCCCTTCCTTGTGCAGCGGCAAATGCTCCAAAATCGGCGCGAGCGCCGCGATCTTGATGCCAGCCTGCGCAAATCCATCCAACAAACTGACCACCGTTGTGGCAATAATCGCCCCCTGGTAAACAGCGGCGTAGCCTTTGAATGATTTGTGGAAAAACGATACGAGCATCAAGACAATCGCCAGCGGATAAATCGCCATGAGTACCGGAACGGATATCGCGATCAGCTGCGTCAGCCCTACATTAGCAACAGCCGCGCTGAACACACTCAAAATGATTGCCATTGTCTTGTAGGAAACACCCGGGATATGCTGGGAGAAAAAGCGGCTGCATGCCGTCACCAGCCCGACAGAAGTCGTCAGGCAAGCGAGTGATACCGCGCCGCCGAGCAACAGATTGCCGAGCGGACCAAACAGATGCTGGACAGCGCCCGTCAAAATTTGTCCGCCATTATCGGACTGTCCCAATGAATAGCTGGTCGCCCCCATGTATCCCAGCGCTAGGTAGACAAGCCCCAAGCCGATCGCTGCAATGACAGCCGCCTTGATCGTCGACCATGTCAGCTTTTTCGGGTCAGTGATGCCCTTTTCCCTTACCGCAGCAGTGACGACGATACCGAATACCATCGCGGCCAACGCATCCAGCGTAAGATAACCTTCGACAAACCCTTTGAAAAAGGCGGTATGCTGGTAATCTCCCGTCGCCACTCCTACCTCGCCCATCGGTTGAAGGAGCGATTTGAAAAACATGATGCCAATAATGATCAGCAAAGCAGGAGTCAGAACTTTCCCAATTCGGTCTACAAGCTTGCTCGGATTCAATGCCAGCCAAAACGTGATCGCAAAATAAACAATCGTGGTCACAAGCAGCGGAAGCGGGCTTCCTTTTGCCGATTCAGACAAAAACGGCAGAACGCCCATTTCGTAAGTAACCGTACCTGTTCGCGGGATGGCCATGAATGGCCCGATCGACAAATACACAATAAACGTAAAGACGGTTGCAAACAGAGGATGAACTCTCCCTGCCAACGCTTGCAGATTGCCGCCGCCCAATCCTACGGCGATCACCCCGAGGAGCGGCAAGCCCACCCCGGTCACAATAAAGCCGAGCATGGCAATCCATACATTTTCACCCGCTGCCTGTCCAAGCGCTGGCGGGAAAATCATGTTTCCGGCTCCAAAAAACAAAGCAAACAGCATAAGTCCTACAGTAATGGTTTCTCTCTTTGTTAAATCTCTCATGTTACTCCCCACCATATTGTTGGTTTTTATAAAATTTTTATTAGTATAACTTAATTTTTCTTCATTTATCAACTGTAATTTGTTGAAAAGTAAAGAATTTTTCGTCAAAGGTGACAATTATTCCTCCCAGACCTCTTTGCGCTTGACGGCGCCTACCGCTTCCCAAATGTATAGAGAATATATGCTTCGCCACGGTTCCCAGCGTTCTCCCATGCGGCGAATTTCTTTCTCATCCGGCTTTGTATCTAGTTTATATACAAGCGAAATCCCGTTGCGCAGTCCGATATCGGCGGCGGGCAGCAAATTGGGACGGCCCATTCCGAACATCAAGAGACACTCCACTGTCCAGCGGCCAATTCCGCGCAAGGCAGTCAGATGAGCCACAACTTCCTCGTCTTCCATCGCCCACAGCCGCTCCAGCTCCACGGTTCCATCGACAATCGCACGCGCGTAGTCGATGATATACTCCGCTTTGCGCTGGCTGAACTGCAAGGGACGCAAATCTTCCACAGCGAGCCTGGCGACTGCTTCCGCGGTAGGAAAAGCGAGAAACTTCACCCCGCGCTCGTCCACGACCTCATCGCCTGCCAATGCCAGCAACCGTTGCGTCAAATTCGCCGCGAAGGTCAGATTGATTTGTTGACCGATAATCGTTTTGACCATCGACTGGAACAGATCGGAGTCGTGCATCAAGCGCAGGCCGCGAAACCGTTTGACAAGAACAGCCAGTTCAGCTTCTTCCTGCATTTGTTCATAAATCGGCAAAAGGTCGAGGTCAGCGCAAAAAACGTGACGGATCGTGCGCACCAGCTCGTCTCGTTCCTCTGCTGACAAAGCCGAAGTCGTCCCGACCTGCAAGACTGGCTGATCGATACTTCCCACAAATTGCAAGCTGGTCAAAACCGGGCGTGACCCGACCCGAAAAACGCGCCTGAGCAGATTGTTTTCTGCTTGTACTTCCAGTTGGGGATCAGGATGAGTTTGCAGCCGTTGAAAAAGTCGTTCGAAGGAGTACGGAGGCATAAGCGGGATCTGGAATGCGTGCACGAAAATAACCCCTTTCACTCAAAGGCAGATTCTTGGCTTCATCCTAACACAAAACACCCCTGAAAAGCTCCAGGGGTGTGGTTCACGCGTTGTATGCGGTTTACTTCGAGAACATTCCTTTGAGCACGAACTTCACGTTTGCCGGGCTTTCTGCCAGACGACGCATGAAGTAGCCGTACCAGTCATTTCCGTATGGCACGTATACGCGCATTTTGTAGCCTTCGCGAGCCAGGTCGATCTGGGATTGCGTGCGGATACCGTACAGCATTTGGAACTCAAACTGTGTACGCGGAATGTTGTATTCTTTTTCCAGTTGTTTGACATAAGCGATAATGTTGTCGTCGTGTGTGGCTACGGCAGCATATCCGCCATTCAGCAGGTGTTGCTTGATGATTTTTTTGTAGTTCTCATCTACATCCGGCTTGTTCGGGTAAGCGACTTCCGCGGACTCTTTGTAAGCGCCTTTTACCAGACGGAAGTTCACCTTTTTGTCTTTCAGGCTGTCGATATCATCGGAAGCCTTGTACAGGTAAGCTTGAATAACCGTTCCGACATTGTCGTATTCTTCCAGCAGCTCATTCAGGATTTCCATCGTCACATGGTTGTGTGCGTAATCTTCCATGTCGATCCGCACGAACAAGTTGCCGTTTTTCTTCGCTGCATCGAGGATGCGTCTCATGTTTGTCATGCACAGCTCGCGGCTGATATCCAGACCGAGCGAAGTCATTTTCAGCGACAGGTTGCAATCGACACCGGATTGGTGAATCGCTTCCAATGTTTTGATGCAGTAGTCAGCTGACTCGTTTGCTTCTTCCAGGCTGAAAACAAATTCACCCAAGTGGTCGAGTGTGCAAACAAGACCTTGCTGGTTCAACTTGCGTACAGCAGCGATTGCTTCTGCAATCGTGACACCGGATACAAAACGGCTGGCCCCGAAGCGCAGACCCCATTTTTTCGCAGCCGCATTCATCGCTTTATTTTTGGATAAGAATAAGAAAAAATCCTTCATAGCTTGTTCCATCGTTGACTGTCTCCTCCTCAACGTACTCTGCATCATTTGTACTAGCATAAACCGTGCCAACACAGCCTGGTTCCGTGATATCTTGACTTTGCCAATCATGATGGAGCACGACTGCTGTACATACACTTCAACACATATGTACATTTCGTGTCTATTCTTGTACACTTCTGATTAGTTACAATTACTGACGGGTAAGGGCTAAGCAGATGACCAGTCCCTTTTACCTGTTAGTGTGGATAGGAAGTGACGATTTGAAACCTCTATTCTCACTGGATAGTGTTGTCTCGGACTTGGCAATTCCAGTCAATCCTCTTGATATTAAAATACGCGAAGGCGAAAAGGAGGGTGTATGGCGCGACGGCGAGCGTGATGTAGCGGTGATTTGTGTTCCCGCGACCGCGACGCTTGCCCAGTGTCTGGAACATATCCGCCTGGCACTCGCCACTACTCCCACGCCCACATTGGTCACGGTCGATAGGGAACGACGGGCAACAGGCATTGTTTTGCCGAATCAATTGCTGGCCGCCTTTGTCAATTTGACGCAAAACCAGTCTGTCCTGCTCAGCACCTTGATGGACACGATGAGCGAAGCCATTACGATCGTCGACTCCAACAATATCGTCCAGTATTGGAACCGGGCCGCTGAAACCATTTACGAGATCGACCGGGATCAAGTGCTTGGCACCTCGCTTGACGAGCACTTTGCCAGCGAGTCCATCCGCCTTTTGGACGCCTTGCGCCAGGGCACGTCTGTTCAACGGGTGTACCATATTCCTCGCCCGGACAGCCACGTCCTGATCAATGCCGCACCGATTCGCCAGGATGGGCAGATCATCGGGGCGATCTCAATTGAACAGGATATTACCGAGCTTGTCCGGCTGAATGAGGAGCTGGCGCACACGACCGCCCACCTGCACAACTTGCAGCAGGAAATGAGCCGATTTCAGGCGGCGGATGATCCTTTTTACGTGATTAAAGGGCATTCCGCTTCCATTCAGGCCGCCATCAGCTCTGCGAAAAAGGTCGCCCAAACCGACGCCACCGTGCTGATTTACGGCGAAAGCGGCGTGGGCAAAGAGCTGTTTGCCAAAGCGATTCACCAAGCCAGCAGACGGCGGGAGAAGCCTTTTGTCGCCATCAACTGCGGAGCGATTCCGGCAGCGCTGTTTGAAAGCGAGCTGTTCGGCTACCAGGGGGGCGCTTTTACCGGAGCGGAGAAAAAAGGCAAGCCAGGCAAGCTGGAGCTGGCCCATGGCGGCACGCTTTTCCTCGACGAAATCGGGGAGCTTCCGCTGGAGCTGCAAGTCAAGCTGCTCCGCGCCCTGCAAGAGCGGCAATTTTACCGCGTAGGGGGAACCGAGCCGATCACCGTCAACACCCGCATCGTAGCAGCAACCAACCGCCAACTGGAACAGATGGTGTCAGACGGCCGTTTTCGCGAAGACTTGTATTATCGGCTCAACGTCTTTTCGCTGGAAATTCCCCCGCTGCGCGCCAGACGCGAAGATTTGCCGGAGCTTGTCCAAATCTTCATCCACGAGTATTCTGTCGTGCATGAGCAAGCCGTGCCGCGCATCGCGTCAGAGGTGATGCAGGCTTTGTTCGACTATAGCTGGCCAGGCAATATTCGGCAGTTGCGGAATGTCATTGAACGTCTGTCGATCCTGCAAGAAAACGGCGTCATCTCCCCGGAGCATTTGCCAAGCGCGATTCGCTCCCAGCATGAAGAGATTCCTCCCGCTGCTTTTGCGTCCATAAACAGTACGTACAGCGCCCCGGCAGCAACGCGTCCTGTGCACGTCCCGGCAAATCCGTTGGCGATGCATCATCCCCCCGGACAGACGGAAAAAGAGCGCGTGATCGCGGCTCTGGAACGCACGTACGGAAACAAAAAGGCGGCAGCCGAGCTGCTCGGCATCTCACGGGGCACCCTTTACAATAAGATGAAGAAATACGGTCTTGATGAGGAGTCGTTCAGATGGAATTGATCTCATGGCAGGATGACCAGCTTGCAGTTCGTTACGGCGGGGAAAGCGTTGTTCTTTTGCCAAAAGAATACACCTTGCTGAAATACATGTACAGCTGGAAAAACCGGACCTTCAGCCGGGAAAATTTGCTCGACGCCGTATGGCCGCTGGAAAATCCGACAGACCGGACGATTGACGACCACATTTATCGGCTGCGCAAAAAGCTGCAAAAATGGTCCCATCTATTCACCATCGACACAGTGCGAGGGGTAGGCTACCGCCTGACATGGAAGCAGCATCAGCCGCCGCCCCAGCTCCATGCTTTGAACGAAAATTTTTCCGATCACATCCGGCAAATGCTGTCCACCTACCATGGAATGGGGATGGGCGCAGCCCTACAGACTCTCGCAGCCAATCAAGAAATTCTCGGATTTCAGCTGGACCCTTTTTACGCCATGTACATCCGCTTTGTCGTCGGGGATTTTGCCTGGTTTATCGAGGATACGGATTCACCGATGAGCGAAAAGCTGTTTTATTTGTTTCACCTCTACCACATGACGGAAATGGATCGGCGCAAAACGATCCATGTGTTTCAGGAGGTAGTGAAAAGACAAGCGGAGATGCCGGAAATATTTCGCGACGAAATACAAATCAACGCCGTCGCCCTCTACATCCAGGCGGGTGAAGAACAGCTTGCCAGAGAGCAGGCGGTCCGCGCGCGAAAAATCGTGGAACAAATGGATTCGGAAAGCTTCACGCTTTTTTTGTTGGCTGAGGAAGCGTGGCTGGAGCTTTTGTCCGATTCAGTTGAGATAGCCGAGAGCAAGCTGGCGAGAGCTTCTGTCATTTTGCAAAAGGTTCCGATGCAACGGGAGCTGGGCAGCTTCAAAGTGCTGCAAGGCTTCTGCCAATATCACCGTCAAGAGACAGCTCAAGCGAGGCGGCTGGTCGATGAAGGTATCGAAGTCATCCGGTCCACCCAATTTGTCCCGCACCTGATTTACGCCGTACACAACATTCTGCTGTTTTTCCGCCGCTTCCCCTGCGATGCCAAATGGGAGAGCCGCTATCAGAAAATGTGGGACGATTTATCCTCGCAATACCAATTCGAGCAGTTGAAAAAGTCGATCATCCACAAACTGTCCGTCCGCTTTTGATAATCCTCTGACAAATCCCTTTTATCATCAAATCAGCACGATGCGATGGAGGGATTTTTTTGTTACAGAAAAACAAGGCGTTTCGGACACTGCTTACTGCGTACGGTCTTTCCACGCTGGGAGACTGGTTCGATTTTATTGCTGTCGCCATTTTTTTGGGCTACGTCTGGGAGGCCGATCCGATGACGATGGCTCTCTTGCCGATTGCGTATGCTGCTCCCGGTATTGTGCTCGGACAATTTGCTGGAGTGCTGGCTGATCGGGTGCACAAAGTCCGGATGATCATGACGGCCAACATGGTTCAGGCCAGCCTCACCTTGCTTTTGCTCGCCATGCCTGACCCGCTGTCGTTTCTGCTCGTCATCGCCCTGCGCTCCTGCGCTTCCGTCTTCAACGATCCTGCCCACCAGACATTGACGCGGCAAATTGTTTCTCCTGAACATCTGCTGCGGGCAGCTTCCTTGAACGGAGGCATTTATCAAACCGCCAAGCTGATCGGGCCGTTGATCGGCGGGACGATCGCCGCAATCCTGACACCCGCGATTTGTCTCATGATCAACGCCGCCAGCTATGTCGTCTCTACCTTGCTCATGCTGACGATTCGCAATGTGGAGAGACGCCTTCCCAAATCCGCCTCGGACTCGGGAGAAAAAGCCGTTTCGCTTCGCGTCGCCTGGCAGGAAGGCTGGGCTGTCTTTTTGCAAAATCGGGTCTTGCTCGTAAGCGCGCTTTTTTCGCTGCTCGCCATGATGGCGATTCAATTGGCAGACGCGCAGCTTCCTGTCATCTTCCGCGAAAAGGTGCCGAATCGTCCGGAGATCGTCGGCTACTCGGTCAGTGTCATCGGACTCGGTGCGCTTTTGACGATCACATGGCTGCATCGGCGGGGCCAGATTCGCTCGTACGGCTGGGTGCTTGGCGGCGGCGTTCTGCTGATTGGCATCTGCTTTTCCTGGATCGGCCTCTTCCAGCCAGGGTCGGCCATCTACTGGCTGCTGCTGGCTTCGTTGCTCGCCGGCATCGGGACAGGGTTGACTTCCGTAGGGCTGAACTACCTCATTCAAAAAGAAACGCCCATACACGCGCTCGGACGCGTACGGGGCATTATTGATTCGCTTTCCAGCGTGACATTTATCGTCGCACCGCTCATGGGCGGCGGTTTGATGACCTGGCTCGGTCCGGCGAAAAGCTTTTTATGGATAGGCTTGCTCGTCGCAGCTGTCGGGGGAATTGCCATTGTGCTGCAACGCTGGATTTGGGGAAATCGGGCAGCAAATTCTTCTCCTGCCTCTTCTCGACAAGCGGGATAACTTCGTTTAGGCCCTGACCGTCTAGCTTTCGCTGGCAGCCCGGGCCGTTCTTTTTTACCGGAAACAGCCATGTCCCGGCGTAAACGGACTAATGACCGTCGTCAGCAAAATAATCATCGCAAACCCGTTCGTATCTTGCCGTTGATCCTTTGCCAGCAACAACAGGTTCAAAGAGGTCGGCATCCCGAATATCAGGATCATCACCGCTCTCTCTACTGGATTCTCGCTCATCCACATGGCGAGCGGCCAGGCGATCAGGACAGACAAGACCAGCCAAACCGAAGTAACCGACATTCGCCAAAGTAGCAGCGAGCACATTCCATTTTAGCATGTCATCCCGCCAGCCCAGTCGTCCGGCCACCAGCCTCAACAGCCCGTATACGAGCAGCGTCGTCATGAAAAAATGCAGAACAATGACAGCCAGCGATTGCACTGACACTTCCGAGTGAACAAATGACTGAAAGATCAGGGATCGGAATGAGGTAGTAACGAATGGAAAGCCGTTGTCAATTGCAAAAAAAAATTGGTCCCGCTGACCAATTCACGAAATGAGTTATTCGATTTTCACTTTTCGGCGCTCCTCAATCTGCCTGTGCAAAATGTATTTGCGCAAATTGTGGAAATGTCGCGCGTTGATCCCTTTGATCGTGCAGCCGTAAAAATAATGCGGCGCTTCAATCCGCTCATGAATAATTTGCAACTCGGAGATTACGACCCCATCCGGTCTGTTGCGCCCGTACAACTCAAAGGAAAAGACAAGCGCCTGCTCGACGGGAACAGGTTTGTCCGCCCGAAATGCCAGTCCGCCCAGGCTCAGGTTCACCAAATACACCATTTGGCTGTATACGGAAAAAAACGAATCCGGCTCTTGGGTCGGATATTGAATCCAGCCCTTCACTTCCATATCGAAGCGGGGATAGCGCCTGCGTTGCTCGCGAAACTCGCTGGCCGTTGGCGAATGGAACAAAAACAGCCGATTTTTGTCCCGCGCCACGACGACTGCTTCAAAGTTGCTGATGGTTTCATAATCAGCGGTCAACAGACATGGAATCTGATCACCGACCGTCACATCCAAGTGTTGGGGGAAGACCGCTTCGATTAAATCTCCTTCTTCGTATGTCACGTGGCCTTCCACCAATTGATTCCCTTTTCTAATTTGTATAATGCTTTCCATCTACGTTCTCCACCACTTCGTACAAAAATTTACTAGGTTTTCCGGAATCTTTCCCTGGATGCTTTTCGCGGAAAATAAGGTATAATGGGAACATTGACAGATAGGAGGTTACAAACCGATGAATCGTTATCAAATGGTAACACTGGCTTTGGCATTTTGCGTAACCGCCTGTCTCATCGGAGTTGGCATTTCCATCGGGGAAAAAAGCCCCCTCGGTATCCTTGGTTGTATCGTTGTTGCCTTCTCATTGATGGGATTTGGCTTTTCGTACAAGCGCAAGCATATGCGCTAACCTCTTCTCCGTTATCGCCGTACAAGCAGGCTGTTCACGTAAAACAGGACAGAAGGCAGTCCTTTTGCCTGTTTCAGCAGCTGTCTAGCGATGGTATATATGTGTGGCTGGCTGCGGTTTACTTTGCGATCTGCCAGATAAAATGCGACCAACCCGTCCACGATCATACGGTGAAATGCAGGATTTGGCAAGCGTTTAACGCTTGCCTTTGCTTGTTTTATGAAAAACTGCAAGCGCTCCGTCGCTACCCGCTCGGATTCGTAATAGCTGACAAAATTCAAATCTCCGCCCAGTCTGTCTTCTTCCAGATCGATCAAGTAATCAAGCAAAATATGTAATCCGCAGAGCCAAGGAAAATACGCTTCGCTGACCGCCTCGATTGTTTCCTCGTTTACCTTTTCATCTGTCGCCAGGCAAAACAAAGCGAAAATCCCGATCGTCGAGCCAGTGACCGCCGCAAATTCTTGCCATTGCAAATAGCTGAAGCGTTCCTTGTGATCGTCCCACCAATCGAGCAACGCCTTCTCACGCAAATGCTGCGCGATATGTTTGTGCACCTGCAAATCGCTGTACAGACAGGAGAAGGTCAGTACCTTGGATTGAATTTTGCTGTAAGCAGGCAGTTTGGCCGCATATCGTTGACAGGTTTGCACCAAGTCCGCCAAAAAGCCGCCATCATTCTTGTCTTCCCGATATAAATAGTAGTCCCGCAGAGGCGCGCCAGGCGTCAATGCATCCTGCATGGAATAATGCAGCTGACGAAAGTCCTCGGGGTCTAGTGACGTGCTTCGATCACACAAATTGTCCAAGTAGTCGCTGATCGTCTGATAAGCTACGATCAACGGCACAATCGTCTCCACGTAAGGAATGACCTGTGCGGCGTACACACATCCACCCTGACAGTGAAACTTTTTGGAGTTCATGCTGTCTTGCGCCTGTTTTCCCAGCTCAGGATTCGGAATGGCCTGCGCTTTTCGGTACCAAGCCGCAAACTCCCGCTCCAGAACAGGTTGAACGTGACGATAGACCCGGTATAGTAACTGCCATGGATTGCGTAGTTCGCTCACATGCTTCCCTCCCCAAACAACAATAGAAATATCTTACCACATTTGCATCCTCACTCCAAAAGTCACCCTTGCCATATCCTCGTCTTCTTTTTGCTTTTCTATGAAGGGAATGGATGAACTTTTTTTGTCTGAAAGCAAACGGAGGAAGCATGACAGCGCGAACTGACAATGCAGCAGCTTAACGCACAAAAGCACAGCGCTTTGAGCGACCCTCTTTTTCTAAATAGATAGACAATTGCGTCAGGCAATCCGCCTGCCTACTCTTCCACTCACCTACGTTGCCTTTCCTATTTTACTATATTTTTCAATGGGAATTTGCAGTTTTTTTAGTCAAGTGTTACAATTCTTTCCATTCTCTCGCCACAATAACAAAAAACCCTCTCTGGCGCTTGGCTTCGGCTTGAAGCAGTGTGCGCACCTGAGAGGGTTTGCTTTATTAATCTTCCTCGTGACGAACGATTTTCGTCCACCCGTCTACTTGTTCCACCCGGCGCTCTTTCATGAGCTTGCCAAGCGCACGTTTGAAGCTGGATTTGCTCATCTGGAACTTTTCGCGGATGATGTCCGGTTCGGTACTGTCTGTATAAGGCATGGCTCCGTCCCGATTGATCAAATAGCGCAGCAGCTTGTCGGCATCTTCGCCGTACTGCACTTCTTTGCGTTCCTTCATGGAACCGTTCAGCCTGCCGTCTTCGCGCACATAACTGATGCGGCTGGTCACAGTCTGGCCCAAACGGAGTCGGCCAACCATCTCATCGCGGTGAATGAACAAAATATGCTCGTCCTCCGTCAGCAAAAACGCGCCTGCCGCTATGACTTTGTAGACCGTACCTTCCACCTGCTTGTTCAGCATCTCTGCTCCTGCCATGGCGGCAATTTTGGTTACTTCATTTTCTGTCACAGGCTTGGCAAGCAGACGTCCGAGCTTGTCCTGTTTCAACGTAACGAGAATCTGATCCCGCGGGCGCGGCCACTCATCGCTCAGCTTGGGCAGGTCGTCGACGAACAGAAGCAAATCTTTTTTGATCCCGTTATCGAGGAAAACTCCCATGCGCGGGGAAATGTCCACAACTTCCAGCCAGCCATACTCGCCCATGCCGACATACGGCATATCCATCGTCGCGGCCAATCGATTCTCGTGGTCGTGGTACAAAAACACTTCCACCTCATCGTCCAAATGCAACCGTTCGTGCGCTTCCTTTTCGTGCAGGAAAACTTCGTCGTCGCCCGCGCGAAGGAAATAGCCGATCTCGGTCTTTCGCGCCACCTTCATTTCCAGTGTCATGCCCGCCTGCAAATTGCCAGTAGCAGCAGTAGCAACCTTCTGCGGCTCGCGTTTTGTCTTTTTGTACATGCTTCTTTCTTCCTCACTCTCTTCCTATATGCACACTAACTATACCCATCCCGGCCAGGAAAATACCACTACTTTTTTCTCGCGAGAACAAAGCTTCCGCCTAAAAAAAGGCAAGTCTCGTCTTCGCGAACATACATATGACAGTAAGACCCGGCTTGTACCCCGGTTTCATTTTGCCAACAGACAGGAGTGACCGCTATCCATGCTCGTACTTCTTGAACATATTTTTCTCGGGATTGTTCAAGGCTTGACTGAATTTTTGCCGATCTCCAGCACAGGCCACCTCGTCTTGTTCCGAAAGCTGTTTGGCATGCAGGAGGTCGGGCTGCTTTTTGACACGATGCTCCATTTCGGCACGCTGATCGCTGTCGTCATCGTGTTTTGGCCGCAAATCCGCTATATCGTCTTGAACCCGTTGTCCAAGCTGACCAAGCTGCTCGTGGTCGGAACGATCCCGACTGCGGCGATTGGCCTGTTGTTCGAGGACTATTTTGAAGAAATTTCCCGCAGCGGAATCACCATCGGCTGGGAGTTTCTCGCGACAGGGGCGATTCTTTGGGCTGTAGAGTCCATGCGGCGCGGTCAGCGAAAGTTTGACGACATCAGCTATGCGGATGCCTTGATCATCGGCACTCTGCAAGGAGCGGCGATTCTTCCCGCCATCTCCCGTTCCGGACTGACGATAGCCGGAGCGCTCATGCGCGGGATTGATCGGGCTGACGCTGCCCGCTTTTCCTTTTTGATTTCCTTGCCAGCCATCCTCGGGGCATGTGTGCTGCAAACAGCCAAGCTGGCGGCGGCGCCACTCCATACCGCCCTCCTGATCCCGATGCTCGTCGGAACAATCTGCGCCGGACTAGCCGGGTACGTCGCCATTCGCTGGATGCTGAAAATCATCAGCACAGGCTCGATGAAAGGCTTTGCCGTTTACGTCTGGGTACTGGGGGCACTGATTTTGGCGATGCAATATCTCGGCTGGTGAAGCCAAAAGGAAAAAAGCCGGCTGCGCCATAGCCGGCTTTTTATCTGCTCTCTTCCTTGTCAGGATAACGACTGGCGATCAGTTTGCCTACCAAAAGAATAATCCCGTAAAAAGCGGTCGCCAAAAGGGAAGTTGCCAGCCACGTAGCTGTTCCCAAGGCGAGATAAAGCAGCGCATGAGCGATAAAAATACCCACAAGCCATACCAGGATGTTCATCCTGTTCAAAAACGTCATCAAGCCGCGCAAGTGTCTTTGCACCTCCACCAATCCATTTACTACTGTTATAGCCGATGGAGGGAGGTTTTATCCCCTGATCTCTGTACCAGATCAAGGAGCCGGCACGATCACGGCAAATCCGGCCCGTTCCAATATTTCCGCCAGAACAGGAAGTGGCGTGTCTGCCACTTCCCGGTACATTTTCGGAGTGTGCAGATGTCCGGCGTGCGGGAAGTCTTCGGATAAGCTCGCCCGCAATTTTTTTCCGCTGTCATCTTCATCTGTAAACAAATACACTTCTTCCGCCGATTCTGCCTGGGCCAGAAGCTGTTCGCCTTTCTCCTGACTGTAGGAGCCAAACGTGCAAAAGATGGTCACAGGCTCGGCCAGTACGCGAAGCAATCGCTCCTTGTCTGTCTTCCCCTCCACGATGATGACACACTTCCCCATGCCATCCCCTCCTTTATCACTCAAGCATTTTCTTTCTATAGTATACCTTGCGCCTTTAGGAAAGACAGTCGCCCTGCGGGAAAATGTGGGGCGAGTAGTTATGCCGCAAGCTAGACATCGTAAATAAAGAAGCCACGCCATGAAGGGGGAACACGCGATGTCCAAATTCAAAAGCGCGAAAAACTTGAACCAAAAAGGATTGGCTGTCAGCGGACTGACCAGCAGCACGGTGGCGGATGATACGCATACCGAAAGCAACCAAGGCTCTTCCCAGCAACACAATCAGCACAATCGCGAAGACAACACCACACAAGGGTAACGGTGTAACGGCTTCTTCCACAGAAGCCGTTTTTCCATGCGTCCACGTTTGCCAAAAAAAGCACACCCGCTGGCTCCTTTACTTTCCTGCTCCGCCTTGCTACGCTAAGATCAAAACTTTCTGATTACGGAGCGATTACTTGTGGACCCATCGGCATCATTATGGAAGAATCCGTCTTTTTTGAAGCTGTGGCTGGCGCAATTGACTGCGAACATCGGCGACCAATGCTACAGTTTTGCTTTGCTCTGGTACTTGCTGCAAGCGACCAAGTCAGGGACGGCGCTCAGCTTGCTGGCCATACCGGAAATGGTGGCCGGACTGCTTTTTTACCTGATCGGCGGCGTGCTGGCTGATCGGTACAATCCGCGCCTGCTGATGGTCGGGGCCGACGTCGCCCGTATTTTTGTGGCGATCGGAGTTGGCATCATGGCCGCCATGGGCATCGAGCAGTTTTCCTTTTTTCTGGTCGCGCAATTTTTACTCGGCTTGTTCTCCAGCCTGTTTCAACCAGCCCGCACTGTCGCGCTGAAAACCGTCGTGTCACTCGAACAGCTTGGACGCGCGAATGCCATCCTGGACACGACTTTTCGCACCGTTCGGATCGCAGCGCCGATGACAATCGGACTTATCGCTTCCATCGTTCCGCTTTCCGCTCTGTTTTTTGTCAACGCTACGAGCTACTTGCTGTCTGTCGTTTTCTTGTATGCGATTCGCGTCTCTTTGACCGATACGCGGAACGGTCCGGCTGCCAAAATGACTCCCGGACAGTATGTGCGCGATATTGCCACAGGCGTGCGAGAGTTGAAAAAAAGCCGGATGTTGTTCCTGATTTTGCTGTTTAGCAACATGGGCTTTCTCGTCTGGCAAGTTTGCTACAGCGTCGGCTTTCCTTTTCTGGCCGAGCGCATGCAACAAGGCAACGGCAGTACGCTCGCGATGCTGATGGGCTTTTACGGGGTGGGCAATCTGCTCGGCAGCCTCTACATGTCCCGTGCGTACTACACGAAGTACCTGCTTGTCATCATGATCGGCTGGACGTTGCAAGCTGGCGGGTTCATGCTGCTCGCCGCTGGCGGGGCGATGCACTGGGTCGCTTTTCTCGGAGCCGCAGTAGCCGGGGTCGGCGGACCGTTTATCGGCATCCCGACCGTCACGGCCATTCAGGTCAAGGCCGGAGCGAGTACAGGGAAAATTTTCTCGATCAACATGCTTTTCTTTACCTTTTTCTCCATGCTGTCCAGCAGTCTTGGGGCCATATGGCTTGGCAGCTGGCCCGTTGAGCAACTGTTTTTCGCGAGCAGCCTGTTCCTCGTCGTCATGTCTGCTGCAGGCTTTGCCATCATCAAACGAACATCCCGTGAGCAACACCAATCCGCTTCGCTATGAATGCGCGATTGGTGTTTTTCTTTGTGAAAAAACAATTGCATTTCCAATTTTCACGTCATATAATCTGACATAAATAAAAATCATGTTAGATTATCTAACACAAAAAAGGAGTGGAATGAATGGAACCGACTCTCACTGAACTCTCGTCCGCCATTGATGCCACATGGGTCATGATCTCAGCCATCCTCGTCATTCTCATGCAGGTAGGTTTCGCCCTGCTTGAGGCTGGCTCGACCCGGATGAAAAACGCAGGCCATGTGGCAGGCAAAACCGTCCTCACCTTCGGCATTTGCTCCCTTGCTTTTTGGGCATTCGGCTTTGGCCTGACTTTTGGAGACGGCAATTCTTTTATCGGTCTAACGGGCTTCTTCTTCGACGGCTTGCAAAAAGACGCCTTCTCCGCTTTTTCCGCCGCTTCGGTTCCCATTTCCATTCTCTTTCTGTTTCAACTAGCCTTCGCCGCGGTTTCGCTGGCAATCGCCTGGGGCGGTTTCGCCGAACGAGCCAAGCTGTCCGTTTACTTTATTTTCAGCGTCTTGTTTACCGTCCTCATCTATCCGGTCGTCGGTCACTGGGTATGGGGCGGAGGCTGGCTCGCACAGCTCGGGATGCAAGACTTCGCTGGCTCGACGGTTGTCCATCTGCAAGGAGCCATCGTCGCGCTCGTCGCTACCGTGCTGTTGAAGCCGCGCATCGGCAAGTACAATCGCGACGGCAGCTCCAATCTGATCCCCGGCCATAACCAGGTTTACTCCGTGCTCGGCGTCCTGTTTCTGTGGATCGGCTGGTTCGGCTTCAATGCCGGCTCCACGCTGGGCAGCACTTCCGGATTTTTCGGTTACATCGCCGTCACTACCAATCTCGCTACCGCCGCAGGTGCAGTAGCCGCGCTCGCCATCTCGTGGATCGTCATGGGCAAAGCCGACATCCCGAGCATGCTGAACGGCGTGCTGGCTGCTCTCGTCGCCATTACAGCTTCTTGCGCCTTCGTCGATCCTTGGGCTGCTGTTGTCATCGGAGCTGTGTCAGGTATTCTTACATTTTATACATCCATCTGGTTTGATCGCCTGGGCGTTGACGATCCGGTCTTTGCCTTCTCCGTTCACGGTGTGGCAGGAATTTGGGGAACTTTGTCCACTGGTTTGTTTGCGACGCCGGAGCTTGCTGAAAAAGTCGGCGTCGGCGGTGCCGGACTGTTTTACGGCGGAGGCTTGCACCAATTGGGCGTACAGGCGCTCGGCCTCGCCGGTTCCATGGCTTACGTCTTTGTGGTAGCTTATGTGATTTTGTCTGTTTTGAAAGCGACAATCGGGCTTCGAGTCACAGAAGAAGAAGAGGTGGTTGGTCTTGACCTTAGCGAACACGGGGGATATGGTTATCCCGAACTACTGCAACCTGAGCGCATGCGCCCGGCAGCATCCCACCAAAGCAGCACCTCTCACACTCTCACCTGAGCAAATCGAGCGGATTAGACAGGTTAATTCATTTGCTGAGCTTGCGCTGATTCGGCATGAATTGTTGGACCCGTCTCCTATGCGCGACTTGAACCGGGCTGGCGAGATGGCTCCCTTTTCCATTGTCGTCAATTTGATTCACGACAACCTGATTCGCCAAGGCGTTCTGCTCGCTGTCGATTCCTTGGCGAAAAGGGGGCTTGGCACCCCGCCTGTGCCGTTTGCCTTTTTGCAATTCGGCAGCGGCGGGCGGTTCGAGCAAGCCATCATCAGCGATCAGGACAACGGGCTTGTCTACGATCTTCCTGATCACCTCAACGAACAAGAGATTGAGGCCGTTCACGGCTATTTTCAACTGCTGGCAGCCGCTGTCGTCTCCGGTTTGGAGGAAGCGGGCTATCCGCCTTGCCAGGGCAACGTAACATGCCTTTCCCCCAGATGGCGCGGCAGTGTCGCTCAATGGGTCGACCAGTTGGACCGCTGGATCTCGCATCCCGTCTGGGAAAATGCTCGCTATCTGCTTCTGGCAAGCGACGTGCGCGTGCTGTACGGGGAATCCGCTATTTTCACCCCGGTATTGGATCGATTCAGGCAGCTTTTGGCTGGCAATACGTTTTTGTTGGATCGGCTGGTCAGCAACACGTTGCACTACCGGGTGCCGCTTGGTCTGTTCGGGCGCGTCCTGCCTGAAGTCACTGGCCGTTTTCGCGGAGCCGTCAACATCAAATACGGCATCTATTTGCCGATCGTCAACTGCGTGCGGCATTTCGCCCTGGCGCACGGCATCTTCGCCAGCTCGACGCTGGAGAGGCTGGGCCAACTGGCGGAAAAAGGCGTGTGGAGCAAAAGTTTTTGCGACGAAGTAGCGGCACATTTTCGGCTGATCCAGGGACTGCGCCTGATCGCCTTTCTCCATTGGGAGGACGGTCTGTATACGAGCAACAGCTACATCAAGCTGAACAAACTTTCCCCCGATTCAGCCGTATCGATGCGCGAGGCGATGAAGCTGGCTATCCGCCTGCAAAAAATGACGGCCAAACTCCCGTCCAGCTTCAAAGGATAGGGGGGAGACGCGCTTGGCAAAATGGGATTTCATCGGCCGCCTGTGGAACATGAATCGCGGCATGACAGGCGTACCGGGCGACTGGAAGTGGGGGCTTGGCGAGGACGACAAGCAGCATCAAGCGTACTTGCGCTCCATCTCCAAGGAAGCCAGGCGTGTCGATTCCAGCGAAAACATACCGCTTGCCGATTTGGAGGTAGTGGTGGTCGATCTGGAAACGACGGGCTTTTACCCGGACCACGGAGACGCGATCATCTCGATTGGCGCGGTCGCCATGCGCGGCGAGAAGCTGCTGCTTGGAGATTCGTTTTACACGCTCGTCAATCCCGGGCGGACGATCCCGCCGCACGTCAGCTCGCTGACCGGAATCTCCGACGAAATGACCGCAGACGCCCCCGAGCTTCTGGAGGCGTTGTCGCGGTTTTTCCGCTTCGTCGGAGATCGTCCGCTCGTCGCCCATCACTCTCGCCACGAACGCGAATTTTTCCGGTCGGCCCTGTGGAAAACGAGTCGGCGTCCGTTGACACACCGGATGCTGGACACGATGCTGCTCATTCGCCTGTTGAGCAACCCGATCGGCAACGGATCGCTGGATGCCCTCTGCGCCCTGCACGACATCCCGATCTCCCGCAGGCACCATGCCTATTGTGACGCCGTAGCTTGCGGGACGCTCTGGGCGACGTATTTGACAAAAGCACAAAAAGCCGGATACACGAGTCTCCGGGAGGTATATGAAGCTTTGCGCTAGAATGTGACTTTTATCGTTTGGATCTCAAAGGAGACGGTTCCCATGTTGCACATCAGAGACGCTGTTTTGGGCGATTTGCCTTCCATGCTACGCATCTACAATCATGCGATCACTCACCTGGTCGCGACATTCGACTTGGAGCCACAGACCATTGCCCAGCGCGAAGTCTGGTTTCACAAGCACAACAAAAACCATCCTTTGATCGTCGCCGAATGGGAGCAAGAAGTCGTCGGCTACTGCTGCCTTTCCACTTTTCGCGAAAAACCCGCTTACAACAAAACGGTCGAGCTGTCCGTCTACATCGATGCAGAACAGCGAGGACGCGGCATCGGAACGGCCCTGCTGAGTGAAATCTTGCAGCGGGCAGAACAACTGGGCTACCATACCGTCATTAGCGGAATTGTCGGCGGCAATGAATCGAGCGTCAAACTGCATGAAAAATTCGGCTTCACGCTTGCCGGAAGGTTTCAAGAAGTAGGCTTCAAATTCGGCGAGTGGCACGATGTTTATTTTTACCAGCTGCTGCTTGGGCAAGAACATTCCTCGCTCAGTCGTTAACAGGCTCGAAACAAGAAAAAGGAAGCTTGCGAGAGCTTCCTTTTTTCACGCTTATCTACGCTACGGCTACGGAGCTTGCGGGGCCTGCGCCACATCTGCTTCGACGGCATTGGTCATCGCCAGCAACGCCTCATACGTGACTGGCAAAAGCGACTCGGCGATGCCAGCGGCGGTATAGACGACAGGGAAGCGCCGCAGCGAAGTGTCCACGATTACAGGCACTTCTTGCTCCAACGCAAAGGGACAGACAGCCCCGACACGATAGCCCGTCACCTTTTCGACTTCCTCCATGGAAGCCATTTTCGCTTTTCCCGAACCGAGCGCAGCTTTCACCTGCTTCGGGTGTATCTTGACATCGCCTGCCGCAACAAAAAGCGCAAACTGGTCGCCGGAGCGAAACAGGATCGACTTGGCGATTTGTCCTACCTCGCTGCCCAACGCTGCTGCGGCCGCTTCCGATGTAGGAAGAGGCTGTTCATACACAATCGGCTCCAGTTGCGGATCGTACCGTTTGACAAATGCGCGAACTCTCTCCAAGGGGCTTGTCTCTTGCATGCCTGCTCTCCTCCTTGCACACTACTCTTCCAGCACGTACACATCGTCACCGCAGGATACCGTGCCTGTCTCCACCACGGAAGCGTATACTCCGAAGTGATTGTCGTGGCGCTTCACGCATGCCTTCAATACTTCCGGGGTCCTCTGCAGCGTATCCGGGTCAATGTTTACGTACACACAACGCACGCAATGCATCGTTACTTGCAGCGTAACATCGTTGATTTTCAATTTTTTTCCTATCCATTTATCTTCTGCAAACGGCTCGTCGTCATCCAGCACAACGATCAGATTGCCGCGAAAGCGTCTCGGGTCAACCCATTCGCTGCCGATCTGGCGGGCAATCTCGCGCAAGGAAGCGTCTGTCACCAGCAAAATATGTTCTTCCCAGTCCTGCTTGCCCTCCGAAGGAATGCTGCGCAAAGGCGTAACGGGCCGTTTGGCGGTGTCCGCTACATGGGAAAAAAGCGATTCCCCCCACTCGTGAACGCTGCCGTCGCTCGCTACGACTCGCACCTGCGGATACTCTTCCTCGCTCTGTTTTGCCTCCATGGTTGCAGAATAGCCAATAAGAGCTGGAACTTTGTCTGCGCCCAAAAATTTTCCGGGCCGTGTATCATCCCAAAAGCGATACACGCGATCCCCGTACAGCCCAAAAGCATCGATCTCGGTTGATGTAAGTAGTTCCCCGCGCATTGCCTTCACAGGATGGCGATAGATGCTTTGCAATGCTCCTACCTTTTTCATGCAACCCTCTCCCTCTCTATCTAGCCTTTGATAAACGAGTTGCGTACCCTGCCCCAAAAGGTCAGGCGCTTGTAGCGCGCGAATTTCACTTTGCCCTGGCCCACGCGGCAAGTAATGGAACGAACGCCTGTCCACACGCCTTGTTCGCGATCCAGCCCGATCATGATCTCCGGGTTCATGACAATCAGCTCTACTTCATGATGCTTGGGCAAAACAAGCGAGCTGTTGATCGTCCGGTATGCCTGGTTGTTGATCGAGGCGATCTCCGAAAGCTGAATGGCCTCAATCGACGGATGCACAATCGCCCCGTCTACAGCCTTGTTGTATGCCGTGCTGCCTGACGGCGAAGAGACGATCAAGCCGTCTCCGCGAAACGTCTCCAGCTCATCGCCGTTAATGTAGACGCAAGCAACCAGCGTCGACAAAGACGCATTGCGCAAGACAACCTCATTCAGCGCCCATTTGTCGTATTGCTTGCCATCAGCGGTTTCAATCCGGCATTGGACGGTCGGATACTCCGAAATCGCCGGCTGGGCGTGCAGCAACCTGTCGACAAATTCGTCCAGCTCCTCCGGCCGCCAGTCTGCATAAAATCCGAGGTGGCCTGTATGAATCCCGACGTAAGCCGGCTCCATCCCGTATTGGTGAACGGCTTCCAGCAGTGTTCCATCTCCGCCGATCGAGAGCACCATATCCGGCTCCTCATCGGTTCCATTCACAAAAGTATACGAGCTGCCAGCCTCCTTCAGCTTTTCCTTCAGCAAATGCTCTACTTCCCGTGTATAATCGTCATTTCGCAGTACAGTCGCAATCTTCATGCTGGTCTGCCCTCACTTTTATCCTTCGAAGCGGTCAAGTACGCTTGTTTGTTGATCTCACTATACCACATGAAAAAAGGAGATGCATGGAAACCGAAATGGATTTTACCAGCGCTCTTCCTGGAACGATCCCGCGCGAAATTCCCCCGGAAAAGAAAAAGCGGGCCTCATGTAAGGCCCACCCGTCATCCAAGGCGATTTTCCAGTTCTTTCACGATTGCCTCCGCCTTGCGAATCCATCTCGGGTCAATGTCGGCATCCTTGTCGATCGGCTGCTGAAACTGGTTCATCACTGCCGAAGCGACAGGCGCGTAGTAGCCGATATCTTCTTCCACTCCTGTGTTGTACACATGACGCAAAACAAACGGCTCGCCAAGCTCCAGCCACGCATCCGGGCTGTCCAGCTCCCCTTGCAAAACTTTTACAGGCAAGCGAAGGTAGACCATGTTTTGATCATCCAGCGTCCGGTCAAAAAAGCCTTGCTCATAGTCCCAGTTAGCCAGCGTAAAATGCGGCTCAAGCGACTCGCGAAAGTAGCCGAACGTCGCCTTCGTTCCGGGGAGACTGCTCTGTATTTTTTTCATCTGGTAATCCTCCTGCCTTCGTCACATTTTATGGATAGTGTGCGACAAAAGGGCAGGTTGTACTCGCACAGCCGTGCTCTTCAAACGCACAACAAGCCCCGCTGCCAATCATCCGCTGGCAAAGAGGCTTGCATGCTCCCGATTTTAGAGCAGGGCGATCGTAAGCAATGTAAACAAAGCGAGTGGAATGATTCTTTTGCCTCTGCGGCAAGGACGACGGCGCCTTCTTTTCGGCACGACAACCGCAGCCGGAGGAACTGGCGGTGGCGGTGGTGGCGGCGGAAACGGATACCATGGCTGCGGCGGGAAAGGCGGATAAGGGCTCATGTACGGGTTGAATCCGCCGTACGGACTAAAGAATGGATTGCCGTCCGGGAACGGCTGCATCTGGCCATACGGAAAGCTCGGGCTGCCGAACGGGCTGACTTGACCAAACGGCTGACTCGGACTGCCAAACGGACTCACTTGGCCGTACGGTTGGCTCGGACTGCCAAATGGTCTCATCTGGCCGTACGGTTGACTCGGGCTGCCGAACGGACTCACTTGGCCAAACGGTTGACCCGGACTGCCAAACGGAGCCATTTGACCATACGGTTGACCCGGGCTGCCAAACGGACTCACCTGACCATACGGTTGACCTGGACTGCCAAACGGAGTCATCGGAGCGTAAGGATAGCAGTCATCGGCGTACGGACTGACTTGCCCCCCTGGAGGTCGCCGATTTGGCTGGCTGCTGCTGCTAAACGGACTGACATCGCCGTACGGCTGATAGCCGCCGTAGGGAAGATACCCTCCGTAAGGATTCCAATCTTGATGCATTCCCCAGTCGCCGGGCGATTTCCGGCTGGCTACCTCTTCGATTTCATATTCATAGTCGTTTTCTTCCGCATCCGGGTCGTCCACTTCAACGTATACATTCTGATCGTCAAAATCCACGATCACGCCTTCAAAAATCTGGCCGTCTATCGCTTCAATGCGCACTTTTTTCTCGACGTGTTCTTTGCATATGTTGTGCACATTTTCGCGCATATCCTTGATCAGACTGACCGTCTGGACGTCAGCCTGGTACAGGTTTTTTTCATCCTGCATGGAAACTCCTCCCCTTCTGGTGCTCTTTATTACCATATACATGTGCCCATGGGGAGGTGTTCCGGTTTGCAGGCAAGACTAGCCCATTTTATGTGCGCTGACGTTTTCTTCTGTTACGAAGCGCGCAGGCAAAAACGGGACGAGCTGCTCCCGCTCTCCTTTTTCCAGATAGTCCGCCATCCACTTCGCTGTGGCGGGCGAGAGCAAAATGCCGTTGCGGAAGTGCCCTCCGGCAATCGCCAGCCCTTCCCATCCTGGCACTGGTCCAAGCAATGGCTTGCCATCCGCCGTAGCTGGCCGCAATCCGCCCCACGCCTCCAGAAAAGCGGCTGAATGCAAGGCCGGAACGTACGGCATGACCCCGTTCAGGATGCTGGCTAACCCCGCCATCGTCACTTCGCGCTGAAAGCCGCTCTCGTCTTCTGTTGCGCCAAGCACGATTTTGCCGTCTTTTTTCGGCGTCACATATCCCGTCGTGCCAAAAATGACGGTGCGCAGCGGAATGCCGACAGAGGAAACAGCGGCAATCTGACCGCGAACCGGACGCACCGGAACCGACACACCCAGCAAGTCCAGCATGACACCTGCCCACGCTCCCGAAGTGATCACCGTATGCGCGGCGCGCAACGGCCCGAGCGAGCTGTCCACGCCAACTACTTTCCCGCCTTTTACCGCGATGCCGCTCACGACACAGCCGGAATGCAGCACAACTCCTTGCAGCTTGCACGCCGTCACCAAAGCGCGAAGCAACATGCGATTGTTGATGTGCCCCTCGTACGGGGAGTAAATCGCTGCCTGCGCTTTGTCTGTCAACAGCGGCTCCACTTCCGCCAATTGCTGCCTTTCCGTCAAAAAGTGCACGCTATGCCCCGCGTCCTTTTGCCAGCGAAATTTCTCTGCCAACTGTGCTTGCTCGCCATCATCGAGCGCGACTGTGAGCAGCCCCTCCAGGCTGAGCTGTACATCGCCCCCGGTAAACTCCTCCAGCTCTTGCGCCCACTGCGGATAATAAGCCAGCGACGCCATGCCGAAATCGAGCATGGGACCGGGCGCTGTAAACTCCTTCAACGGCGCGAGCATGCCCGCTGCTGCCGAGGACGCCTGTCCGCCCCATTCTCCTTGCTCAACCAACGTGACGCCCATCCCTCTGCGCGACAATTCATACGCCAGACTTAAACCGATAACTCCTCCACCCACTATGAGACAATCGCCCACGTTTTTCTCTCCTCGCTGTTGTGATCTCTCTCCTGATCCAAGTTGAACAGGGCAACATACAAAAAGCCCACCCGTTCCCAAGCAGGAAAAGGTGGGCTTCATACGCCGTATAGCCAAAGAAAAAAGCGCTGTTCGCCGGCAACCGTATCCCTGCGCCGGCATGATCCGGATCAGGTGCAATGGGTCGACGGTCGTATGCTTCCATCCTCTCAGCCCCGCGTGAAGGACTCCCCAAGTTGCTTCTTTACATATTCATTTCACCAACCAAGTATAGTCCTCCTGGCCGCCAGTGACAAGATGCTATACGCTCAATCCTCGTCTTTTACATCGTAGCTCTCCGGAACCGTCTCATGCCGCGCTGCCTCCTCGAACTCGCGGAGCTTGCGCATTTCTTCCATATGATGGTTGAACTGTTCCTTGTTGATGACGTACTCGTAGCCGTCGTGCAGAGCGCGAATCTTGCCCTGGTGAATCTTTTCCAAAATAAACGTTTCCGGAAGCTCCAAGTACGCTGCTGTCTCTTCCACGGTCAAATATGTCTTGTTATCGCGCAATCTTGCCTCCAATTCCGCTTTCTGCTGCTCGAATCCAGGTTTGCCCAAAAGGGCGAACATGTTGGCCTTGTACGCCTCCACCCCGGGCTGGTCAAACGGATTGACGCCCAATAAATAGCCGCTGATTCCGCACGCCTTTTCAAAAAAGTAGATCAAGGCCCCGAGGTGATACGCTGTCGCCTCTGGCATCTCGACAAGCAGGTTCGGCACGCCGCCATCCACGTGGGCGAGCACCGTCCCTTCGAAAGCCTTTTTATTGACAAATCCCATCCGCTTGCCGGACAAAAAGTTCAGTCCGTCCACATCAAGCGGGTCTTCTTCTACCGTGACATCGATGGCTGGCTTGTTTACGGTTACCACTGTCTCGAACAAGTGTCGCATGCCGTCCTGTATGTACTGCCCCAAGGAATGCAAGTCTGTGGAAAATTCGGCAGCGGCGGGAAAAATTCCTTTTCCATCCTTGCCTTCCGACTCCCCGAAAAGCTGTTTCCACCATTCGGCGAAAAACCGGAACTGCGGCTCGTAGCTGACCAGAAGCTCCACCGTTTTGCCTTTGCGGTACAGGGCGTTGCGAATCGCCGCATACTGGTAGCACGGATTTTCGGCCAAATCCATGACCATGTACCGCTCGCTCGCATCTTGCGCTCCTTTCATCAGGGCATCCATGTCGGCGCCGCTCACGGCGATCGGCAATAGTCCGACTGCTGTCAGGACAGAAAAACGCCCGCCGATGTCATCGGGAATGACAAAGCTCTCGTAGCCCTCATCTTCCGCAAGCTTTTTCAAGGCCCCCCGCGCTTTGTCCGTCGTAATGTAAATTCGCTTCTTCGCCTGCTCGCGGCCGTACTTGTTTTCCAGCCAATTGCGCAACAGCCGAAAAGCTATAGCAGGCTCTGTCGTCGTGCCCGATTTGGAGATGACGTTGATGGAGACGTCTTTTCCTTCCAACACGTCCATCAGATGAGAGATATACACCGGACTGATATTGTTGCCGACAAAATAAATTTCCGGCGATCGCCGCTTCGACTTCGGCAGCAAGTTGTAAAAGCTGTGGCCCAATACGTCCAGTACAGCTTTCGCTCCTAAATATGAACCTCCGATTCCAATTACCAAAAGCACATCTGAGTCAGCCTGGATACGTGCCGCCGCCTGGCGAATCCGCTCATACTCGACGCGGTCGTATTTGTTCGGCCAATCTACCCAGCCAAGATAGTCTCTGCCTGGACCCGTTCTTTTGTGCAACATTTCATGCGCCTGCCCGATTGCTGGCGCAAGCTGCTCCCATTCATGCTGTCTCACAAAGCCGCGTGCATTGGAATAATCAAATCGAATCGCTTGGTTCATGGCTCCCCTCCCAAGGAACGTCATCTATTTTCTTATCTTATCACGCAAAAAAGCGAGAAAGTTACTTTCCGTCAAAACATCGCAAAATGTGAGCAAATCGTGAACGATTCGGCAAAAGTGTTACCTTTTTCCATGCCTTCCGTAAAACTACTTCGAGCAATGAAATAATGGTTTCTTTTTAGAACAACAAGGGGAAATGAAAATGAAAAAACGGTGGTGGATCATCGGTTCCGTTGTCATCCTGCTAGGAGCAGGGTTCGTTGGACTCAACATGATGGGTTCTCAGCAAGCCATGGGCATGCCCGTCAACATCGGAACACCGACCAAATCAGCTCTGGAAAGCAAAATCTTGACCTCCGGAATCGTCATCGTGGAGGACAAGCAGAAGCAGTATGCGAATGTGAACGGCACGTTGCGCGAGTTCGTCGTCAAAGAAGGCGACAAGGTCAAAAAAGGCCAAGTCATCGCCAAAATTGACACGACCGATGTGGACAGCAGACTGCTTGATCTCGAAGCGCAGATGGAAGTCGCAAAAGCCAATCTTGCCAAAGCCCAGATCGGCGTAGAGCCGGAAGAAGTAGCACAGGAGCGCGAGCGGGTCACGCAGGCACAGCGCGAGTACGATGCGGCCAAGCGAGAATACGACCGGATGAATCAATTGTTCTCCTCAGGCGCTTCGACGCAGCAGGAAGTCGACAAGGCGAAGTCTATCTTGGACAACGCGCTGTCCGCCCTCAATGTGGCGAAACAACAGTCCGCCCTGAAACAAAAAGGGCCGCGCAAAGAAGACATCGCCGCTCAGCAGGCACAAATCAACAAACTGGCCGTCGAACGGACTCAACTGGAAAAAGAACGCGTCCAGAGCGTTGTCGTCGCACCTGCGAATGGAACCGTTATTGGCGTCGCGGCGGACAACGGCCAATACGTCAACAAAGGCACGGAAATTTTGACACTGGCTAATCTCGACAACCTGCTCATTCAGGCTGACATCAACGAATCGGATGTCGGCAAGCTGAAACTCGGACAGACGGCGACCATCGAAGGCATTACGCTGGGCAAACAAATGCTGAATGCCCAGATCACCCGAATCGCCCCGATCGCAACCACCAGCCAAAGCAGTTCGGGCCAAAGTGAGAAGACCCGCGTCAAAGTCATCCTCAAGCCGCAAGGAGATTTGAGCGCGCTCAAGCCAGGCTTCCACGTGGACATCAACATCTTGGCGGAAAAAATCGATAACGCTCTGCAAGTTCCGATCGAAGCTATCCAGCAGGAAGCGGACGGCAGCACTTTCGTCTGGATATCCGAGAACGGAATCGCCAAGAAACAGAAAGTCGCCACAGGCACTGAAAATGAACTGTTCTCCCACATCAAGCAAGGTCTGAACGGAGACGAGCAAATCATTTTGGGACCTGTTGAAGCGCTGAGTGAAGGAGCGCCTGTCATGCCGATGAGCGGCGGTCCCGCACCAATGGGCATGTAACGACTGGATGTGTTCCACGTAAAAAGGAGGTCAGCCGACAATGCTTCAGGTAGAAGGCTTGACGAAATCATACAAGACTGGCGATAGCACCCTCCCTATTTTGAAAGGTGTATCCTTGCTGGTGGAACAAGGCGAGTTCGTCGCCATCATGGGACCATCAGGATCAGGGAAATCGACGTTCATGAACATGCTGGGCTGTCTGGATCGCCCGGACACGGGAAGCTACATTCTCGACGGGATTGAGGTAAGCAGCCTCAATGACAAGCAGCTCGCCTACGTACGCAATCAAAAAATCGGCTTTGTGTTTCAGTCGTTCAATCTGCTCGCCCGCTCCACTTCCCTGCACAACGTAGAGTTGCCGATGATGTACGCCAACGTCAGCCGTTCGGAAAGACGCAACAGGGCTACAGAAGCGCTGAAACGAGTAGGGCTGGGCGAACGCATGCACCACAAGCCTACTCAACTGTCCGGGGGTCAAAAGCAGCGCGTCGCCATCGCCAGAGCGCTGGTCAACCGTCCCGCCATCCTTTTGGCAGACGAACCGACAGGAAACCTCGATAGTCGCTCCGGTGTCGAGATCATGTCGATTTTTCAGGAACTGCACGCTCAAGGCGTCACGATTATTCTCGTCACGCACGAGATGGACATCGCCCAGCACGCCGAGCGAATCGTCACGTTCAAAGACGGCATCATCATCCGCGATGAGCGGGTAGAGGAACGCGTTTTCTCTACCCCGAATGACGAGGTGATTGTCACGTGAATTTTATGGAAAGCTTTTACACCGCACTGGAGGGCATCTGGGCCAACAAAATGCGCTCGGCCCTGACCATGCTCGGCATCATCATCGGGATTACTTCCGTCATCGCCGTTACCGCGCTTGGGGAAGGCGGACAAAAAGCAATCAACGACGAGATGGAAAAATTCGGGCAAAACACCTTCAACGTCTTCATTAACTGGGAGACAAAAGAAAAAATCGAATCCGACGACCTGACTATCGATGACGCTGCTGTCCTGGGCAGAATCAGTCCGGCAATCGAGTACATCGTCCCTTACAGCGGAACGACAATCGAGTTGAAGGGGCCGAAAAAAGAAGAGCGGGCCAACCTGACCGCCACCACGGCGGACTATTTCAACATCCAGAAAAGAATGAAAGTAACAAAAGGCCGCCTGTTCAGCGATACCGATGACAAAGAACAGCGCGCTGTCGTCGTGTTGGAAGACAAGCTTGGCGAGAAGCTGTTCGGACAAATGAATCCGATCGGTCAGCGCGTTCGCTGGGGAAACAATTCCCTCGTCGTCATCGGCACGTACTCAGAGGAAAAATTCAAGTTTGACATGGGCCAGGAAACATTCGGCGCCGTAGTCCCCATCCAGTATTACAACTCCCTGCTGGAAGAACCGTCGATCCATTCGTTTATGGGTACGGCTGTCGACAAAGCTTCCGTCAACTCGGCCATGCAGCAGGCCAAGCAATATTTGACGCGCAAACACCAAAAGAACGACCATTACATGGTTCGCAGCATGCAAGAATCGGTTGACCAGTTCAATCAGCTGACTGGCACGCTCACCTTGATTTTCAGCATCATCGCCGGGATCTCGCTCGTAGTCGGCGGGGTCGGCGTCATGAACATCATGCTCGTCTCCGTCACCGAGCGCACGCGGGAAATCGGGATTCGCAAAGCGCTGGGGGCGAGGCGAAGCGATATTTTGATTCAGTTTCTCATTGAATCCATCATCGTCTGCCTGATCGGCGGATTGGTCGGCGTCCTGTGCGGACTTGGCATCGCCGCCTTGATCTCGCATTTTGCCAACCTTCCACCGCTGCTATCGTGGAACAGCGTATTTATCGCGTTTGGCTTCTCCAGCGCTATCGGCATCTTTTTCGGGCTTTATCCAGCCAACAAAGCTGCCAAGCTCGACCCGATCGAAGCGCTGCGTTACGAATAGACCGATACAAAAAACATGCACCTGTGCAACTTTCGCCACAGGTGCATGTTTATGTTGGAAACGTATCTGTCATCAGCTTCAAAAGAAAAAAAAGCGCAATCCCGACGCTCGCGACTGTCCACCAGAGCGTTTTGCTGTCAGTCTTGTCTGCCTTGTAGATACCGCTCAGCTTCCAGGTGCCTACAGCTACACAGAGGAGACTGATCAGGAGCAGGATTGTCCCCATGATCTCCCTCCTTTCCCCTCTCCTAGCTATATGGGGATGGAGGGAAAAAAATCACTCCTTGGGCTGCTTTTTCCCCAACCGGCCGAGCACCTGGCGACCGCGCTGCTTGAGCGCCTCGTCTTTAAGCGCAAGCTGTCGCTTTTTCATCAGGCCGTTTTTCGAAGTATCCGGACGATCCGGTTGTTTGTCGTCGCGCATCAGCTGAACTTGCCTCCGCCTTTTTTCTCATAGTCATCCAGCAGCTCGGCAAAGCTTTTGTTGCGCTCGCGTTCTTCCTGTTCGCGGCGTCTTTGTTCTTCAGCTTCCTTTGCCTTCCGCTCGTTTTCTGACTTCATGTCTTTTTCCAGCTGCTTCAGCTTCGATACCGCATCTGCGTTCAGCATGTCCTTCAAGCTGCCAAGCGAAGCCTTCGCTTCTGTTGCTGCTTCCTGCGTGTGACGCTGGTTTGGTTGCTGTTTTTGTTTTTTCTTTGCCATTTGAACTGCCATCCTTTCCCTATCGAACTAACGCCCTCATTCTCCGTCCCGTTTTGGGTCATACTACTTGTAAGCTTCGCATTGAGAGGAGGACGAAACATGGTGCGCAACAAAGCAAAAGACTTTGGAAAAACCGCAGAAATCCGCGGCCCGAAAGCTCAATCCGAGGCCATCCGTTCCAACGGTTCCATTAATAGTGAACCACAAGAAAGGTTAAAAGAAAACCGTTAGGCCAAAAGTTTAACCGCCGGGCTTGGTATCACGCCCGGCGGTTTTTATTGGGAGACATGCTCTTCGGACTGGCTCTTTTTTGCACCGACTCTTGCCTCAGGACGGTCAGCTTGTCATCCAGTTGAAAGCGGCAACCGTTTTTGACCAGCCTTTTGGCCAAATCCCGCTCCATGGCGATGCGCGGCAGCTCCTTGAACAACCCGGCCCGAAGCAAGTGTTCCTTGCGCAGCGAGACGTGGTGGGTATCAAACAGCGCCCATGGCGAGCGATAACGGGTAAGGTGCGGCCCGTATTTTTCCCGGATTGCCAGCCGCTTCTGCGCCATCGGACAAGGCAAGCCGATATGAAAAGGCAGTTCGTTTACGATCTGGCTTTCTTCCAGCAGCGGGATCGGTTTGACAAGCGTATGCGGCCGTTTGATGTGCGGGTATTGCTCCAGCCAAAGCTGGCACTCCGCGTGCTGGATCTCTGTAAACCCTGGCTCATACACGGAATATATCCGCTTACGATCCTGTCCGAGCAAGACAAGCTGACTGGCTTTCTCATGCGCCTGCTGATGGACGCCGATGAATGAACGCGGAACAAGCATGTGGCTGGCCAGAAACACAATCAGTTCGCCTCGCGCAAGCTTGATCCCCGAATTGAGCAAATAGGCGAGCGGCTTTTGTTTGCGAAGCCGCACATAGTTCAACGAAAAATGGGCGGTAAATCGGGACAGTTTTTCCGCCGTCTCGTCCGTTGAAGCGTTGTCAAGGACGATCACCTCAAACTGTTCAAACGCGCAAAATTGCAGGTTGAAGCCGAACAGGGTATACAAGAGCTGATCGTCTGCATCTTTGGCAGGAATGACGACACTTGTCAGCATCGAATCTCCCCCCTTTTTCTGTGAAAAACGTCAAGCCGCTTTTCATGAAAGTGGATGTTACCGTTTTGTTTTGTAGCATATGCGGCAGACCATCATTTGGGCTGGGCTTGGCTCACGACCCGACCGCCACCGTATAAGCAACGAAAGTGTGATGCATGCTAAAAATGATGGCTGCCTCTCTTGGCGAACCTTTCGGCTGTATGGATAAGTGGATAAAGGAGGTTCAACGAATGGACAACGACCAGAAGCATCGTGAAAAAACAAAGGATATTTCCCTCGACGGAACCTTGCCGCATCAGATCAGCGCCCCTGATTTCAAAAAATCGTCCCGCTCCATCCAGCGACCTTTTGTCAACGAATTTGGCGTCGTGATCGGAGACAGCTTGTACGAGTCCAAAGAATCCCCGTTGAACAACTGGAGCACGGACACGGACCCTTCCATCATGGCTGGCGACCAATGGGTGCATCCCACCAACGATATCGGCTGGAACTCCTACGAAAACAAGGAGCTGCTGGAAGACAAGCCCATAGGCAATGCCCGCTTTATGCATCCGACGAAAGATGTCAGCAAAGGCAAGGATTGATTGAGCTGTCTTGAAAAAAATCGCCCATTCGGAAAAGACACACTGACCGAATGGGTGTTTTTGGTTTGTATGTTACAATGGGCTTGAAGAGACAGAAAGGAGCTGGCCCATGAGCATCACACTTGCGATAGCGCCTGCATTTTCGCTCGCCTATCAACGATATTCCGAATTTCGTCCAGGTGACACGCTTCGCCTGTACGTGCGGACAAGCGGTCCTGGAACGGGCGGGCTTTTCTACGCGATTGAAAAAGATGAAGCCATGCCTGACGACGCCATTTTCGAAGTGGAGGGCTTGCGCTTTGTCATCCGCCCTGCCGATTTCTGGTACTTCGATGGCGGTCAGCTTGACTTTGACCCTACATACGGCGAATACGGCTTTCGCTTCTTCAACCCGCGTCTGGCGGACTAGCAGAAACTTTTCTGGGCGTCATCCGTATGAAAGAGAGACTGCCATGACGTATGGGAGGAGCGTTTCATGAAAAAGAGCGGTTCGATTCTTTTGGCCGTCGGCGCTTTTTTGCTGGCCAATTTCAAATGGTTAATCGGTATTTTGAAGTTCTCCAAATTCGGCGCAACCCTTTTGTCGATGATCGTCAGCCTCGGGGCGTACGCCATGATTTACGGCTGGAAGTTTGCCGTGGCGATCGTCTACCTGATTTTCGTCCATGAGATGGGGCATGTCATCGCTGCCAAGCGCAAGGGCATTGCGACTTCGCCAGCCGTCTTCATCCCGTTTGCGGGTGCTTTTATATCGATGAAAGACATGCCGCGCGATGCGAAAACAGAAGCGTATCTCGCTTATGGCGGACCGCTTGCCGGGATGATTGCCTTTTTGCCTGCCCTGCCGCTTTACTGGTGGACGCAGGACCCGTTCTGGGCATTGGTCATCTACCTCGGTGCCGTACTCAACCTGTTCAATCTGTTGCCCGTCTCCCCGCTGGATGGCGGACGGATTGTCTCTGTGCTTTCCACAAAAATCTGGTTCGTTGGACTGATCGGTCTGGGGATCATGCTGTTTACCAATCCAGGCCCGATTATGGGACTCATCTTCATCCTCGGTCTGATTACTTGGTGGAACCGCCTGCGTGAAAACTACCAGCATCAGGTGCTGCAATACGAACGGGAACAAATCGAAAAGTTCATGCACGATATCGCCAAATGGCCTGAACTGGAAACGACATGGGACATGCGCGTCAGCATGAACGAAGAAGTAAGCGCACTGAATCAGGCTGAGCCGGACAAACGCTTCCTCGTCCCGTTCCTGCATGACGAAAAGCGGCTGGCACGCGACCAGAAGCGGCTGGATAAAGTGTATATGAACAGAAAATGGGAACTGTTCAAGCAATGGGAGCGCGAGCCGATCATGTTCATCGAGTCGGACCCGCTGCGTCCCGCTCCGTCCCAGGCACTGCAAGAAGCCGAGCAGGCAGCTCGCCAGCGGCTGGCGGAAGTCGATGAGCAAATGCATCGGCTGACAACGTATTATGTCGCTCCGGCCTCGACCAAGTGGAAAGTGCTGGCTGCTTACCTCGGGCTGGCCGCTGTTTTGTCGGCGTTCTTCGTCTACGGACAGCAGCTTTTGCACCGCTAATCCAGGCTTTGCTCCGACCGTCCGGTTCGTTTGGACCGGACGTTTGACCTTCTGTGACCTTCTGTGGGCGCAAAAACGTGCGCTACGCATACCTGAGAGTCGCTCTTCCCCAGCAAGAGGTCAGAAACGCCCGCCATGGTGATTTATCGCTTTTGAGAGTTGGCGCCAAACAGAGTAAAATAGGAGTGTACTTTCATAAAATTCCAGAGAGGATGACTTTTTACTTGGACAACGTCCCGATAGTGCTCAACCTGCTGCTTGTGATATTTCTTGTTTTTCTGAACGGCTTCTTCGTCGCCGCAGAGTTCGCTCTCGTCAAAGTGCGGCAAACGCGCTTGACACAATTAGTGAATGAAGGAAACAAACGCGCTGTATACGCTCAAAAAGTAACGCAAAAACTGGATGGCTATCTGTCTGCCTGCCAGGTCGGGATTACTCTCGCCTCGCTCGGACTGGGTTGGGTCGGGGAACCGGCTATCGCCCATATGATCGTCGAACCGCTGCTTGGTTCAACAGGATTGCCTGCCTATGCGATTTCTGCGATATCTTTTGGTATAGCGTTCGCGATTATTACCTTCCTGCACATCGTCTTGGGTGAACTGGCTCCGAAATCATTGGCCATTCAAAAAGCAGAAGAAACTTCGCTGTGGGTTGCCGCGCCATTGATGTTTTTCTATAAAATGCTTTACCCGGCGATCTGGTTTTTGAACGGAACCGCCAACGCCCTGATGAAACGACTTGGATTCGAAGCGATCTCGGAACATGAAGCAGCTCATACCGAAGAAGAAATCCGCATCCTCGTCAACCAAAGCCACCAAAGCGGTCATATTGACCAGACTGAATTGTCGCTGGTGGAACACGTTTTCGACTTTTCCGAAACCTTGGCCCGGGAAACGATGATCCCGCGAATTGACATGGTTTGCTTATATAGCACGAATACATTTGAAGAAAACTTGGAGATCATCCGCACGCAGCGACACACCCGTTTCCCTGTAGCGGCTGAGGACAAAGACAACATCATCGGTTTTGTCCACGCCACCGATTTTTACCTGGCGGCCCTGCAAGACGGACGTGTCAAGCTGGATTCGTTGCTCCGCCCTGTTCTGACGGTTCCGGAAACCATGGAGATCAGCACAGTCCTGCGCCTGATGCAGAAAAAGCGCTCGCAGCTCGCGATCGTCATCGACGAGTACGGCGGTACAGCTGGTCTGGTAACGATGGAGGACATTCTGGAAGAAATCGTCGGAGATATCCAGGACGAGTTCGACGAGGAAAGACCGGAGATCGAAAAGCTGGATAACGGCCTCTCCGTTTCCGGCATGCTGACGCTCGCCGACTTGAACGATCATATCCCGTTCGAGCTGGAATCCGAGGATGTAGACACGATTGGCGGCTGGCTGTACAGTCAACTGGAAGAAGATATCGCGGTAGGCGCTACAGTCGAGTGGGAAAACTACTTGTTCACCGTCAAGCAAATGGATAATCACCGTGTCACCCGCGTGTTGATTACGCCGATTAAAAACGACGAATCGCCGCAGCAAGAAGAGCTTTTGACCGTTTCCTGATCAACGAAAAGCCACTCCCCTTAGCAACTAGGGTGAGTGGCTTTTTTTGTGTGAAAAACGCCTCGATGTTTTTCTAGATATTGGATGATTCTGTTTGCGGTCAACAAAACGGTCACAGCTGTATTGTTATGTGCATCTCCGTTTTGGTTTCGGCTGAGTCAAGTCGTTTCCAAGCCATCCGACTGCTTCCAGTCTTGCACGCCGTTGTCCTCCAGTATGCCCATCGTTACGTCACTAATATCAGGATCGGTCAGCAGACTGTCGCGAATGCGGTATTTAATGTCGTCCGCTACCGCAAGAGTCAGACCCGCTCGCAGCTCGACATAGCATTCTACGTGGTAAAAGCGGCCTTCCTGGACAATTCGCAGGCGATTGATATCCGTCACATCCGGATCAGCAAAAATAATCGCTGCCACCCGGTCTTCGACTTCTTTTGGAGCGGCGACCCCAATCAAGCCGACCATGTTGTCGTATCCTACCTTGAACGCCACCCCGACCATCAAAATGCCGATCATGATCGTAGCGATACCGTCGAGCAAGGCAAACGTCGTAAACTGTGTCACCACTACCGCGATCAGAGCCAGGAGCGCTCCCGTCGTCGCTACGATATCTTCGTAAAAGACAAGCCGTGTCGGCGGCGCCGCGCGTCCCACATGGCGAAACGCAGCAGGCACAATCCCCCAGCCTTTTGCCTCGACGCGAGTCTCGTGCACGATTTCTTTCATCGCCTTGACCAACACCAAGCCATCTACGACAATCGCCAGAAACAAGATGATAAAATTAAGCCAGAAGTGGCTGGCGTGCGCAGGCTCTTTGAGCAGATGAATGCCTTCCATGACCGTCTCGTACGCCATGATCGTTACGACAATGACTGCGATCATGCAAAACAGGTTGATGACCCGACCAAATCCGGTCGGAAAGCGCGGCGTCGGCTTCTTTTCCGCCAGTACGCTGCCGAAAAACACAAAGCCCTGGTTGACCGCGTCCGCAATCGAGTGCATAGCCGAAGCGAACATCGCCCCGCTGCCGCTGTAGGCTGCGGCAAAGCCCTTGACAATCGCCAGGCCGAGATTGCCCAAAGCTGCTGTCGCTGAAGATGTGTTTCCCTTTTTTAACGTTGTCCAAAAAGAACTCATCCTGCCCGTATCCTCCTCGGGAAAAATCCTGTTTCTTCGTTTATTATTCCCCGTGAAAGCACGTCGTTCCTTTTTCAATAAAAGGAAAAAGGCAGCGCCGACCGCTTTGGCAGCCTTTACGCCAACAATTTCAGCCCCGCCACGGACACGATGACCAGCCCAATGAAAACAAGCCGCAGCGCATCTTTTGGCTCCCCGTAAAACAGCATTCCGACCAAGGCGCTTCCTACCGTGCCGATTCCCGTCCATACGGCGTAGGCGGTACCCATCGGAATCCCGTTCATCGCGATCGACAACAAAATGAAGCTGAGCGAAAATCCGCCGAGCAGAACAGCCCATGAACGCAGCGACGGCCGCTGGTTCACCTGCGAAATCCCCATGACGCCTACCACTTCAAACAACCCGGCAAAAATCAACGATACCCATGTCATGCAACTTCCCCCTCCTTGTGCGAATCTCCTCCATGTTCATGCGTGACCACCTTCAAGCCGATGATGCCCGCCAGCAACAGAGCAATCAGCCCAACTTTCATCCAACTGAACGGCTCCCCGAAAAAAGCCATCTCAACAATCACTGTGCCCGCCGTGCCCAACCCGACAAAGACAGCGTACACCGTGCTCGTCGGCAGCCGTTTGCCTGAGTAGATCAACACAGCGAAGCTGATCATAATAGCAATCGCCGTCAGTGCCCACTCCCACAATTGGTCCGCGTATTTCAGCCCTGCTACCCACATCACCTCAAACACGGCGGCAAGCACGACCAGCAGCCAGTTTTTTTGCATCGTAACCCCTCCTTTTTATATCGTTCCCCAAGTGCAACTCGCAGGCTCACCCGGGCTTTTTCCCACATGCAAAAAAAGCCACGGGCGAATACCGTTACAGATATTCTCCCGGGCTTTTATCCCTCCGTGTACACGGCAAACGCCGTGGGTTTTCTCTCGGTCCAGTCCGGCCACTGTCTGGCTCGCGGAACCCTAGAAAACTCAACATATGCAATTTGACTCATGGGCAACTGGCTCCTATTGTAGCAAAAGCCAAACGATTTTTGCAAGATTTTCGCAAGGGCAGCTACTTGTGCTATTCTAACTTACGTAAAGCAAAAGCTCGTCCCAAACGAAAACAAGCAAGGAGAATAAGCCGATGACGAATGTATTGTTTGTGTGCCTGGGAAATATTTGCCGCTCCCCGATGGCAGAAGCTGTTTTTCGCCATCTTGTCGAACAGGAAGGGCTGAGCAAAGAAATCAGCATCGACTCTGCCGGGATCGGCGGCTGGCATGCCGGAGAGCGTCCGCACAAAGGCACCCAACAGGTTCTCGACGAAAAAGGGATCGCTCACGACACGTTGCGCGCCCGGCAAATCAAGCACCACGATTTTTCCGAGTACGACTATGTCGTCTGCATGGACGAAGAAAATTTGGCGGCGCTCACCCAAATGGCTCCGTCAGGCAAAAATGTGCACCGCCTGCTGGACTTCGCCAGCTCCGTACAGGAGCAAAACGTGGAAGACCCTTACTACACCGGGCGTTTCTCCTACGTATACGATCTGGTGGAAGCTGGCTGCCGCGGCCTTTTGGCAGAGATCAAAAGCAAAAAGGGATAGCCCTCCGTCTGGGGGCATCCCTTCTTTTTTTACACAGCTACGGTCTTTTCCTCCCACAGCCTGCCCAGCCAGCTTACCGTGCTGCCGATCAACTTGCTGTAGCTGTCTGCGGAAGAAAATGTATGATCGCCGCCGACAATCACTTCTTTTTCGCATGTTCCCCTTCTGCGCAAGTGCAGCTCCCGCTCGTAATGGAACATCGCATCGACTGCAATGACGTCATCGCGATTGCCGTGCAGGATCAGCACATCTCCTTCAAACTGCTTGACGTGGCGCAATGGCTGAGCACCGTTCAACGACTGGAAGTAGCGTCCGGAAAGCAAGTAGCCATTATGGTCGGTGCTCCCCAAAGAGAGTGCTTCCTGATACTCTTTTTCCCCGACGATCCGCACGATGTCTTCAAACGGCTGGGCTACCGCAGCCCACAGCACCATGGAATGAATCCGTCTGTCCTGACTTGCCGTCAAGGCCGAGACAGCCCCGCCAAGGCTGTGCCCGAGCAAAATAATCCGTTCCTGGTCTACCCGTTCCAGCGCAGCAGCGTAATCGAGCACATCGCGTGTCTGCTTGAGCAAAACGTCCAGCCCGCCTGCTCCGTAATCCCCGTCGCTTTCTCCGCATCCGCCATAATCAAAGCGCAAAACGCCAAACCCGTGAGCGGCAAGCTCTCTGGCGGCTTTTACAAACAAGCGGTTGACGCCGACTCGACTGCCGATAAAGCCATGGCAGATGACAACCAATGGGTATTTCGCAACCGTCCTGCCGTTTTGCTGCTCTGGCTCATGCAACGTTCCCGTCAACATAACTGTCTCGCTTGGAATATGTAATGTCCGTTCCAAAGAACTCACCTCTTTTATTTATAGTATTCCGAGTAGTTTACTTTGTTATTGACTATATTATCTCCTGTCCTGGCGAAAATGTCAAGAGTCGCCTGCGTTTTGGCACAGGCGACTCTTTTTATGGCTGAAGCGATTTGCCGATTCTTGCTTGCAGCACTTCAAGCAGCTGCATCCATTCCCGTCCTTGCTCGGATTCTTCGTTGCCAGCATACTGGTGCTCGCTTGGATAGAGCGAGTAGAAAACGCCCTCTTTGCTCTCCCCGATTTTCGTCAGGAAAGGATGCTCTTGATAATAAGGCAGCTTCGCCTGCTCCTTCGTCAAGCGGACAACCGTCGCCAGCGGAACGTCTTTTTTGGCTACTGTGTCCTTGTAGTAAAACTGCACGCTAGACGGGTTGCCTTCTTCGTTCGGCAATGTCGCTTCCGCGATTTTCAGCTTGCTCATCACTTTTTCCGGCAACAAAATCCGGTAGCCGAGCTTGCTGTCGTAAGCCTTCATCGCTTCGAAAGTCTTCTCGATGTTTTGATCGTTCAACGACTCAGGCGTATTCCAGATGCCTACCGATTTGTCCGATGCAGGTGCAACACTCTCGACAAACCATTGGTCACCCTGCTGGCTCACGACGAGAATCGCCCGATCCGTGCCGAATTTACCTGTGGAAGTCACCAAGTCAAAATCGATCTGGTATTTCAGCTTTTGATTTTGCCCGCTGCCAACGGAATCATCCGTTATGCTTGCGACCGTAAAGCCTTCCACCCACGGACTGGATGCGCCTGTCACCCAATGGGCGTTCTCCAGAGGAGCTTTCAGCCCAGAACGCGCCTGCTCTGTCAAGAGCGCGTATTGCAGCGCACCGTTTCTCAGTTTGACAGCCTTTGCCCAAGTCTGGGCCGTATCGTATGCAGAAGTAGGAATAATCCCGCTCTCCAGCATTTTCAATTGCTCGCTCACTGAACTTTGAACAACTGCCGGTTTTTCCACTGCTGCGGCGCTGGATGGCTGCTGCACAATCGTCACGACGGAATAAGCCGTAACCCCGATTGCCAGTGCCGAACCTAACACGATGATTTTTTTCAACATTTCTGAACGCCTCCCAGTTGATCCCATGCCTGTATCGTACAGGCGAAAAATTGACTTGCACCTATTAGGACGCAACAACTGCCGTTTTGTAACGCAATTGCCTGGAAAATATTTGTGTTCACTAAAAATGAAAAAGCCAAGACCCGTCAGCTAACGGGAATCGGCTTTTCTCTTCGCTGTATGGTTACGCGTTGACCTGTTTGATAAACTCTTTCATCAAAGCAGGCAGATCGTTCCAGGCGTGCCCGGAAATCAAGTTGCGATCTACGTGGAAGCGCGTCTCGATGTACTTCGCTCCAGCCGCTTCGACCTCTGGACGGCAGGCAAAATATGCGGTCATCTCGCGTCCTTTGATTTCGTCTGCAATTACCGTAAGTGCCACACTCGCATGACACAAAATCATAATTGGTTTATCATGTTGGAAGAAATGACGGGCGATCCGGGCAAAATCTTTGTGCAGCCGGATATGCTCAGGGGCGCGTCCGCCGGGAATAATCAGGGCAGCGTACTCCTGCGGATCAATCTCTTCGAACGACGCATGTGCTTCGATCTGGTAGCCGCGTTTTTCCGTGAAAGTTTGCCAGTCTTCAAAATCGTGCACAACGGTATGAAGCACCTTCTTATCAGTCGGCGAGGCAATCGTCACTTCCAAGCCTTCCTCCAGGCAGCGATAATACGGATAGTAGGCTTCCAGCGCTTCCACTGCGTCGCCTGTCAGAATCAATACTTTTTTAGCCATGGC
This sequence comes from Brevibacillus sp. HD3.3A, assembly GCF_013284375.2. Taxonomy (NCBI): domain Bacteria; kingdom Bacillati; phylum Bacillota; class Bacilli; order Caryophanales; family Paenibacillaceae; genus Brevibacillus; species Brevibacillus sp. HD3.3A. The sequence goes on along the minus strand of NZ_CP085874.1, from coordinate 899,287 downwards.
GGCTTCCACTCCTTTATTTATAAGCAATGAGGTTGTTGCGTATCAACAAGGCTTATTATATAGGCGTGCGCCAGCCAACATAAGAATGCACTTTTTTGTGCGGTAGTTACCAAAAGGATACTTATGGACAATGCTGTAGCAAAGGGAGAAAAACCATGCTTGATCTGAGAAAAGAAACGATGGAAAAAATCCGCAACGGCGATTTCACTTGCTCCAAGGAACTGACCCTGTCCATGTTCAGCGGGAAGTGGAAAGTCGTCATTTTATGGCACTTGGGCGTAGAAGGCCCGCATCGCTTCAGCGAGCTGCAACGCCTGTTTCCGAAAATTACGCATAAAATGCTGACGAGCCAGCTCAAGGAGCTGATCGAGGACGGGATCGTCCATCGCGAGGTTTATCCGGAAGTTCCGCCACGGGTGGAGTATTCCATGACCGAGCTGGGAATGACGCTGTTGCCGATCATCGAGCTAATGTACGAGTGGGGCGAAAAACGGATGGAGCAGCTGAAACTGGAATTGGGCGAGCAAACCACTCCTGCCTGCGAATGCCCGGTATCGCCCCAAAATAAAGAAGGATAGCACCCGACTGAGGCGCTATCCTTTTTGTTTACGGATTGACACTGTTTTTTGGCGGGGAAGCCAAATCTCGCAAAATGGCGACCTCTACCCGTCTGTTTTTTGCCCGGCCTTCCGCCGTCGTGTTCGGAGCTACCGGATGGTATTCGCCCATGCCAGTCGCGCTGAATTTCGTCGGGTTCAGGTTTTGGTTTTCCAGAAGCACCTTCAAAAAGTTGACGGAACGCTTGGCAGAAAGATCCCAGTTGGACGGGAACTCCGCACGATGAATCGGCACGTTGTCCGTATGTCCGGTCACGGTTACTTTTTTCGGGTGAGGAACGAGCATCGCTGCCATTTCGGTAGCAAGCGTTCTCGCTTCCGGCTTCAGGACAGCGCTTCCCGAATCAAACAAGGCGTTGTCCAGGATCGTGATGAGAAGTCCTTCCTCGGTCAGCTTCGTCTGGAGCTTGTCCTGGAGTTTGTTTTGCTGAATGTAGCCTTCCAGCTGCGTTTGCAGCTTTTTCAAGTCCTCTGTTTCTTTGCGGACTGCTTCTTCCAGCTTTTTCTCTTCTTCCGTCTTCTGCTTTTCCGCTTCCTGTGCGCCTTTATGTACGGTTTGCTGCATCATGTTCGGATCGAGTGGAATCGGGCTAGGCTGATCCAAAACGCCCACGCCGCCGTTCAACGCAACGTTAAAGGAGCGAACCATCTGGTCGAACTTCTTGGCATCCATTTCGCTGGAGGCAAACAATACGATAAACAAAGCGAGCAGGAGGGTGAGCAAGTCCGCGTACGGAATCAGCCAAGACTCGTCCATATGCTCTTCGTGCTGAGCATGTCTCTTTGGTCGCTTAGCCATTTACCGCAGCTCCTTCCTCCCTCTTCTCTTCCTTCATTTCTTCTTTCATCTCGCTGCGCTCGTTGTACGGGATGTACACCAGAAGCTTCTGCTCGATGGCAGCCGGAGAAACACCTGCCTGAATGGACAGAAGTCCTTCCACCATGATTTTCTTGATTTCGATTTCTTGCTTGGATTTTCTTTTCAGCTTGGTGGCGAATGGGTGCCACAGCACGTAACCGGTAAAAATACCGAGCAGAGTCGCTACGAACGCAGCCGCGATCGATATACCGAGGGCGTCGATATCGCTCAGGTTACCCAGTGCCGCAATCAGACCAACTACCGCTCCCAATACCCCGAGGGTCGGAGCGTAGCTGCCCGCCTGGCTGAAGACGAGGGCGCCAGCCTGGTGGCGTTCTTCAATCGCGTGAATTTCCTCGTTGAGAACATCGCGGACGAAATCCGGCTCGCCACCGTCGATGATCATCTTCATGCCATTGCGCAGGAACGGGTCTTCGATCTCATCAGACGTGTTTTCCAGAGCAAGCAAGCCTTCACGACGGGCGATAGATGCCCAGTTCATGAATTGACCGATCAGTTCCCTTTTGGCAGGGAGTTTTTGCTCGCTAAAAATCACCTTGAAAAGGGCAGGAATCCTTTTGATTTCCGACATGGGAAATGCATTGAAAAGGGCGGCAATCGTACCTACGATGATAATCATGAACGCTGCTGGATTCAGCAGGGCCGAGGGACTCGCGTGCTTCAAGATCATCCCGACCACTACTGCGACAATACCTAGGACTATACCTATCAAGGTAGACTTTTCCATCGTGACACTCCCTATTACCATAATCGAAATTTATCTATATTATGGTTTCGGTATTTTTCGCCACTTTTGTGAGGGGTAGTTACATAAAATCCGCATCTTTTCGCAAGAAACTAATAGAGAGGACAAAATGATCGTAGATGTGGGCTTTGACCCGTTTAACCGAAGTGCTGCACCAGGCCGATCATGACCAGCAATCCTACGATAAACGAAAAAGTCGCGGAACGGGCATGGCCGTCTCCGTGGCTTTCCGGAATCAGCTCCTTGTACACGATAAACAGCATGGCGCCAGCGGCAAAAGCCAGCCCGTACGGCACCAGCCCTTTGACCACCGCCGTGAGATAATGGCCGCAAATCGCGGAAACGATTTCGACGGCTCCGGTCATCGTCGCAAGCAAAAAAGCTTTGAACCGGCTCACTTTTTGATTGATGAGAAACAGCGCCACCAAAAAGCCTTCGGGCGCATTTTGCAGGCCAATCGCAAACGCGATCAAGCCGCCAAGCTCCGACTGCTCGCTGGAATAACTAACCCCGACGGACAGTCCCTCGGGTATATTGTGCAAAGTAATCGCCATCAAAATCAGCAGCGCCTGGGAGTCCATCGAAATGTTGACCCTCGTATGCTCCAGATCAATATGCGGAATTACGCTTTCCAGGACAGTCAGAAAAAGCGTCCCGGTAAGCACGCCCAGACAGACGATAATGAACGGGGCGTTGGACATCGCCTGGGGAATCAGGCTGAACGTCGCTGCCGCCACCATGATGCCAGCGGTAAAGGCCAGGAGAATATCCCGCCAACGGTGTGTGACCGTACGGAAAAAGAGAATCGGCAAAGCCCCGACTCCCGTTGCCATCGCGGACAGAAAGCTCCCCATTAAAAGCTGCTCCATGCAAGGTTCCTCCACGAGTCGTTTGTTTGTCATCTGTTCTTGTCCACGTTTCGAAGGGGCGTGAGTATCCCTTTTGTTAGCTTATAATAAAATCAGGGGAAACATGTTAAAAATTTCACTTTGTCGCTGCAAAAAAACGCCAGGAGCACTGGCGTTTTTCTCAAAAAAGAATCTTATGTTTCCGAGCGGTACGTTTTGCCCAGCTCGTCTCCCAGCCCGAAGTAATGACGAAAATTGTAGATCAACGGATTCCACGCCGCAGGATCGATATGATTCGTACCGAGCACAATTCGTCTGTCCGCATGCACGCGCTTGACCTCTGTTTCCACGATGGCAAAAAAGTCGGCGTAGTCGGGAATGCGGATGTTTTTCACGACCGCCTCCAGCTGGAGCGGGCAATTGCCGACCCGCTTTGGCCGCACAAGCTCCGATTCCAGAGCGAACAGGTCGGCAGCATGGAACTTGTCCGCTTCGTGGCGAAAGCCCAGCTCCTGTTTGTACGCTGGCACCGGATTGCGGCCCGTCAGCGGGGCTAACGCTTCTACTTGCCGCCACATGGACGCTTCCGGCAAATTGATCACGCACTCTTTCGTGCGGCGCAAATTTTCCAGTCCTTGCGACCCGTATCCAAGCCCGAGAATCACATGATAGCCGAGCGCCCACGAGGAGGAGATGGGACTGATATTCGTCGTCCCGTCCTCGTTTTCGGTAGTTAACAAAACAACAGGTGTACCGTAGTACAAAATTTTTGGCTGGATCGCAACATGGCTCGTCATCGACGAAACCTCCTTCATACGAAAATAAACGCTTTATGCATTCATTTTAGTAGAAGAACATTTCGACGGTTCTCGAAGTATGCTTGCCAGTCTCTTATACTTTGAATCGGCTGATCATATGTTGCAACTCTTCTGCCATGTTCGAGAGCGCAGTCGCGGAAGACGTAATTTCCTCCATCGCGGCGAGCTGCTCTTCTGTAGCCGCCGAGACGTTTTGCGTACCGTCTGCCGCAATCTCGGACACTTCGCTGACCAGCTCGATTGCCTTGATGACTTGTTCGGAGTGCGCGGATACTTCCTGCGCTGCTGCGGACACATCCTGCATCTGATCCGCTACAGACGTGATCGACATCTGGATTTGCCCGAAAGTCTCGCCTGCGTGGTGCACGACGAGAATCCCTTGCTGCACTTCCTTCGTTCCTGATTCCATCGATTCTACTGCCAGCTTTGTATCTGTCTGGATCGTTTTGATCAGTTGCGCGATCTGCTGCGCCGATTGGGACGACTGCTCTGCCAGCTTCCGCACTTCATCGGCAACGACCGCAAAGCCGCGCCCATGCTCTCCTGCCCTGGCAGCCTCGATAGCGGCATTGAGCGCAAGCAAGTTGGTTTGCTCCGCGATGCCTGTAATCACTTCGATAATTTGACCGATGGCTTGCGAATGGCTGCCCAGTCCATCGACTACACCTGCCAATTCGCGAATCGAATCGTGAATGGCGTTCATTTGCAAGACGGCGGCCTGAATGGACTGATTTCCTTCTCCCGCCATTGTCGCAACCTGAATAACCATGTTGGATGCCTGTTGGGCGTTCCCCGCGATATGACGAATGCCCCGGGACATATCGTCGATCGCCCGCGCTCCCTGCTCCACGCTTTTCACCTGGCGATCCGTACCGGCAGCGACTTCCTGCACCGTCACTGCAATCTGCTCTGTCGCCCGGCTTGTTTGCTCAGAGCTTGCCGTCAGCTCCTCCGCCGATGCGGCTACCTGCTCCGATGTGACGCTAACCTGACGGATTACGCCTTTGAGGCTGTCGGTCATCTCGTTGAAGGAATTGGCCAGATCGAGGATTTCGTCGCGGCTTTTGACAACCATTGGCTTCACCAGCAGATTTCCTCCTGCTACTTCCTTCATTTCCGCAACCAGACGCAAAATCGGGCCACGAATGCTTCGCGTCAGCCAGAGGGCGAGAAGCAGACACCCTGCGACCGAGATGGCAAGCGTAATGAGATTATCCCGTTTGAGCGCCTCGTACAGTTCGACGCTTTCTCTTCCCGCGCGCTCCGTCCCCATTCTGTTGAACTCGATCATCGCATCGATGTACTTCTTGCGCTCGCCGAACAGCTCGCTCGCCTTTTTGCGCACATTGCCCAGCTCGGCCAGCTCCTCCGGCGTCGCCCCGCGCTTGACGTCCATCTTCTTTCCGATCTCCACGTATTCCTTGTTGAAAATCTCGTACTTCTTCATGGTTTCTTTCAAACCATCGAAATTTTTCCGGTCTTCCTCGTTGTAAATCGTTTTTTCGTAACTGGTCAAAAGCCCGTCGATGTATACAAAGTGTTCATCAATTTGCCCAGCGTATTTGTTTTTTTCTGCAATCGTCTCCGCGTTGAGAATCGTCTGATCCAAGCCGTAGATCGTTTCCAGCGTGGAATTGATTTTCAAAATCTCTTCCATGCCCGGCTGCCAGACCGCTTTCATCTCTTCCACTTTGCTGTTCATTTGGCTCGTCTTGTATGTACTCATCGCTCCCATGTATGCGATTACAATGAGAATTAGTGCAAACGCGCTGCCGAGCTTTTTTCCGATCGTCCATCTCATAAAAACACCACTTTTCTTGACGTTGTATGATCTCGTTATGACCCTATTCCCGTTTGAATTTCGGGGTAAACATGTCCGTTCAAATTGTACCCGCTCTGACACAAAAACGGAACGCGAAATTTGGAAAAGAATATTGTCTGAATCGTCTTTTTATTGCCACTATGAAAACACAAGCTCTATATTATAATGGATGAAAAGCAAAAGCTCGTCGGTCAGATTCACAGAGGAGGAGAACTTTATGCAAACATACGAGGTGATTATCGTCGGAGCTGGCTCAATGGGAATGGCGGCCGGGTACTATTTGGCCAAACGCGGGGTCAGCACGCTGATGATTGACGCTTTTGACCCGCCGCACACGATGGGCAGCCACCATGGAGATACCCGCATCATTCGCCACGCTTATGGAGAAGGCAAGCAGTATGTCCCTTTCGCCTTGCGGGCACAGGAGCTTTGGAGAGAGCTTGAGGAAGCTTCCGGGATGAAGCTGTTTTCCCAGACAGGTGTGCTTAGTGCTGGCGCGAAAGACTGCGCTTTTTTACAGGAAGTGCGGGAAAGTGCGGAGCGCTACTCCTTGCCGCTCGAAGTGCTCTCTGCCCGGGAAGTCCGGGAACGGTGGGCCGGGATCAACCTGCCTGACGATTTTTACGCCTGTTTGGAACCTGCTTCCGGATATTTGTACTCGGAAAATTGCATTCGCGCCTACCGCGATCTCGCCGTAGCTTCCGGCGCCGAGCTGCTTGTCCACACCAAAGTGACCAGCTTGCAGACGGATCAAGAAGACGTGATCGTGCATACAGACTCGCAGAGCTACCGCGGGAAAAAGTTGCTCGTTTCCGCCGGAGCCTGGAACTCACCCTTGCTGCACTCGCTCGGCTTGTCTGTTCCGCTTGTGCCCACGCGCAAAACCGTGGCCTGGTTCGGAGCGGAAGAAAGCTTGTACAGCTCCGATCGCTTTCCTGCCTTTATTTTTCAGCTCAGTGATTCTATCTACTACGGCTTCCCCAGCATCGATGGCAGCGGCGTCAAAATTGGCCGCCATGACGGCGGACAAGCTATCGACCCTGACACACTGGAACGGACGTTCGGCAGCTTTTTGTCTGATGAAGGGGATGTCCGGGGGTTTCTGGAGACGTACATGCCGCAAGCGGCGGGGGCGCTGCGCCAAGGCAGGGTCTGCATCTACACGATGACGCCGGACGAGCATTTTGTCATCGATCGTCATCCAGAGCATCCAGGCATCGTCTTTGCCGCAGGCTTTTCCGGTCACGGATTCAAATTCGCCAGCGCTGTAGGGGAGGCGACGAGCCAGCTGCTCCTCGACGGAACTTCCACGCTCGATCTGTCCATCTTTTCGCTCAGCCGCTTTTCTTCCTGACGATCAACAAAAAGCCTCTCGCCATGTTAGCGGCCGGAGGCTTTTTCGTTCACCATTCCCAAAAGAGCGAACCGATGCGAGCTGTGATCCGACTGCTCATCTCCATGGCTTGCTGTTCGAAGCGAACCTGCGGGCGCTTGTTGTCATACGGGAACAAATAGGCAAAGCCCGGGCGCGTCGCTTGCGGCACCAAATAAGCCGACCTGGTAGCGCCATACCTGCGCTGTTCATTCAAAAACTCGATCATCGATTCCGCGTCGCGGATTCCCGCACCGTGTCCATAGTACATCCCTCGGCCGAGATCAACGGCATTTTCTCCCTGCCACTGCGGCTTATCCGGATTGTGATCGGGATTGGCAAAATACAAAATATCGCCGGGCAAAAAGGTGGTCGTCCTCGTCGTTCGCAAGTCCAAATCCTGGTCATAGCGCCAGTCATAGAGCAGGATGTCTGCAAACATTCGCTCGAAGTCTTCCCGCCGGATCGACTGGAGCACGGCGTGATACAAAATGATGACCATCGCCGTCGCGCACTCTGTCGCGTATTTTCGCCCTTCCTGAAAAATGTTGATAATCCCTTGCGATGGCGGGACGCCCGTCCGCAGCCGGAATCCGCCAAGCTCGGTTCGATCCCAGTAGACGGGATTCGCCCGTGAATTTTCAAACGTGGAAAAGGCAATTCCGCTCTCGTACAGCGCGATGGCTGACCGCACCAAATGATCTCTCATCTTCAGCTCGAACTGAAGCAATTCCGGCGACGGGTAGACAAATTCCTCCCCGCTCGCAGCCATCCGCTGCACGACTTCTCTCTGTACCCGGTTCAATCCCCATTCGTCTGCCAAAACGGCAGGGTTGGCCTGTCTGCCGCTGATGATTAACATGGGCAACCTCCTCTACACACACTGTCCTTCGTATGTGTATGCAGTCGCCCATGTCCATGTGTCAGCCTCTTGCCTGCTCCAGCACTCCTGCCGCTTTGGCCGGGACATGCTTGAGCTTGGAAAACAGGTAGCACCCGACGATGACAATGACGCTGCCCAGAAGCTGGAGCAAGCTCATCGTCTCGCCCAGCAACAGAAAAGCGAGGATCGCGGTGAACACCGGATTAAAGTTGAGGAACATGCCTGCCGAGGTCGCCCCGACTTTTTGCACCCCGACATTCCACATGACCATGCTGACGACTGTCGCCAGTACCCCGACGTAAAACAGCGACAGCCAAAATGTCCAGTCCGTACGCTCGACAGTGAATGTCGTTGCGTTAAAGGGCAGCATCAGCATAACGCCAAATAGCCCCGAATACAGGGTAGACATCATCGGCGAAACGGTTTTCATCGCCCAGCGTCCGCAGACGGAGTAAATCCCCCACATCGCAACGGCAGCGAGCATCCACAAATCGCCTGTGTTGAAATGCAGTTGCGACAAATGGGCAAAATCGCCTTTGCACAGGACGACGAGCACCCCCGCGAAAGAAATCAGCATGGCGACGATTTGCAACGGACGAATTTTTTCTTTCACCAGCAAAAAGGAAAAAATGGCGATCGAAACCGGATTGAGCGTGGACAAAAGCCCGACGTTGGTCGCATCCGTCCGCTCCAGTGCCCAGAACATGAACAAGTTGAACAGAGCTACACCCGTAACGCCCATCAAAATCAATGGGATAAGCGACTGACGCGAGGGCAGAATCCGCTTTTCGCGAATCCAGACCACTGGCAGCAAACAGGCTACGGCGATCAGCCAGCGCAAGTTGGTCAAGGTCAAGGATGACGCATGTCCCACCAAAAATTTACCGACAACAAAATTGCCTCCCCAAAGGAAGCTGGTACAAAGTAACAATCCGACATATAAAGGTCTCATGATTCATGCTGCCTCCTGCCTAGCTGTCTAAACCCGCCCTCTATCATACACCTTTCTCGTCAGATTTGGGGGCATCGATCCATTTTTCCATGAAAATCAGCTCGTCAGCGGTAAAGCCCAGCTGTCTGTAAAAAGCTTGCACACCGCTGTTTTCCGGCTCGATCAACAGGTTGATTTTCTCACAGCCTACGTTCGCCAGCCGCCGTTCCAGCTCTTGCATGAGACGGCTGCCCAGTGCCTGTCCCTGATAAGCCGGATCGACTGCCAGGTGATTGACCCAGCCGCGCCGCCCGTCGTAGCTGCCCATTACCGCCCCCGCGAGCTGCCCTGCCTCGTTGATGGCTACCAGAAACAGCTCCGGGTCGCGCTCCAGCTTGTGCCGCAATCCCTCCAGCGAATCCGAGCGGGACAGCGCCAGCCCTGCCCGCTGCCAAAGCTCGACGACCTCTTCATACTGCTCCAATGAAAATGACTGTAGTTTCATAGCGCGTCACCTTTTTGTATTTTTATAAATTTATATTAATATTCATACAATTATACGTGTGAAAAAGGAGCTTGCCAAGAAGCTCCTCACTCTCCATGCCGTTATACCGCAAACCACGACATGATCAAAGGCATCAATGTAAATGCCCACACGACGGTAATCATCGCCCCGGCTATGACGGCCAAAGTAGCGCTGCTGCCTTCCGTGTCGCCGCGTTCGAACGCTTTGACCATCCCCAGCATGTGTGCTCCCATGCCGTACATCAAGCCAATCGAGACGGGATGGCGCAGCTTCATTCTTTTAATGACCCACGGTGCCAGAAACACTCCGGCAAAGCTCGTCAGCATCCCGAACACGGCTGTCATCGCCGGCATGCCGCCAATCGCTTCCGATACACTGAGCGCAATCGGCAACGTAATCGAGCGGGGAATGACGCTGATCGCTGCCGATTGGCCCAATCCGACCAGCATGGCGGTAGACACGCCCGCGAGAATCGCGATCAGCGAGCCAGTCGCCAAGCTCAGCAAGATCATTCTTCTGTGAGCCATCAAAATCGCCCAGTTCCGGTAGAGCGGCACTGCGAAAGCGACTGTCACCACGCCCATCATCTCGCTAATCCAGGAAGTCGCCTGGCTGTACTCGACGTAAGGCACGCCTGCCACGAGCAGAAACACAATCATCGCCGCCGGAGCGAGCACGGCTGGTGAAAACAGCAAGCTCGGCCGCTTTTTGTTCAGCCGCTTCGCTGCGTAAAAAAACAGGATGGTCAGCAGGACGCTACACGTTTTCAACAGGATCAAGCTGCTTCACCTCACCACGTTTGAACAACCGCTCAGCAACAACGCCTGTCGAAACCATCACCAGCGCGCATCCGCTGACGACGACGATCAACACGAGCAATCCTTTTCCTCCGAGCAGCCAAGGATACTGCATCATGCCGACGAGCGAAGGAACGAAAAACAAGATCATTTGCGAAAACAAAAGGGTGGCTCCCGCCTCGACCCACTTCAGACGCACCCAGCCATTATGCAGACAAATGAACAAAAGCAAAAGCCCGATCAAGCTGCCGGGCACAGAAATAGGCAAAAACGAAGCGATTCCTTTTCCCACCCAGGTAAATCCAAACAACAGCAAAACTTGCCCAAAGAGCAAGAACCATTTTTTCATCGAGACCACTCCGGTTCCTTCATGTTGGTACCTTCATTCTAAAGCGTCCCGATTCCATTCGTACAATACATATATATCATGATTTCTATTCCATTTGGTTATGGTGATAAATGCTGCTTCACGAAGTCGATAAAAGCCCGTGTCGCATGGGACAAATAGCTGTCTTTCCGATAGATCAAGGCGTATTGCCAATCAATCACGGGCGAAGCGATGTTCACTGTATGCAGCTGGCTATTGTTCAGGCGTCTCACAATCGAACGGGGCAGCAAGGAAATCCCCAGCTGTGTCGCTACCATTTCCCCGACAAAATCCCACAGGGAACTCATATACGCCACTTTCGGTTCAAAGCCGCTCTTCATGCACGCCTGGCGAACCACATCATGAATGGCGTACTCCTCGGTGAACAAAATAAAGTCCTCGTCTTTCAACTGCGCCAAATTCACCTCATCCATCCCCGCCAGCCAATGCTTTTGATGAGCAATCGCGACGACGTCTTCGGACACTAATGGGACAGCGGCAAATTTCTCCGCATCTGTCGGCAAAACGGTCAGTCCGAGATCGACACTTCCCTGCTCCACCTGAACTTCCAGCAGCTTCGCACTGTACTCCTTCATTTCGATATCGATGCCCGGATATTGTTTTTTGAACAGGGCGATGACATTTGGCAGCAAAAAGGAGCCTACCGTCGGCATCATGCCCATTTTTACCCGCCCACGCTCGACATTGCGAATCTCGGCTATGGACGAGGACATGCCTTCCATCAGTTGAAGCACTTTTGTCGCATAGCCGTACACCAGCTCTCCCGCCTCGGTCAGCTCCATTTTCCGCTCCGAGCGATCCAGCAAAACGACGCCAAGCTCCTCCTCCAGCGCCTTCATCATCTTGCTGATAGATGGCTGAGAGACGTGAAGGGCATTGGCTGCTTTTGTAAAATTTCTTTGTTTGGCTACTTCCACAAAGTATTGCAGTTGTCGAATATCCATCCGCTGCCTCCACGCGATCCGTTCGTTCGATCCTTGTTTATGTACAGCTTACCACAGGTGGCGAATCCATGAAAAAAACCAGGACGCGCTTGGCGCCCTGGCTGCTTTGCCTGCTTTATTTTACAGTGACCTGAACCGTCAGCATCTTGCCGCCGTATGTAGCGACAATCGTCGTGCGGCCTGCTGCAAGAGCTGTAAGCTTGCCTCCTGCCACAGTTACCACGCGCTTGTCTGCGCTCATCCATTCCGCTTCAGCCGTCACATTGGCCTTCGTCTTGTCCGAGTAGATGGCAGCCACTTGCACATCCTTGGATTCGTTGACTTTCAGTTGAAGCTGCTTTGCGCTTAGCTCCAGTCGGGAGATAACCGCAGCCTCGACCGGAATCGCGATAGTCTTCCCGCCGTAAGTAGCGGTAATTTTGGCTTTGCCTGATCCGGTAACAGTGACCACGCCGTTTTCGACCGTTGCTACCTTCACGTTGTCAGACGCCCACTTCGCTTTGCTTGTGACGTCTGTCTTTTCTTTGTTGCTCATTACAGCCGTGAGTTTGACCGCCTGCGAGAAGCCAGGGCGTGTATACAGCTTTTTCTGATCGGCTTCCAGCGTGGAAACGATGTCTACCTCTACCGGAATGACCACGTTTTTGCCGCCGTATACTACTTTGATTTTCGTTTTGCCGGAGGAGATAGCCGTCACCAGTCCGTTGGCCACTGTCGCGATCTGTGGATCGGCGCTCGTCCATTCTGCCCCTGTCGTTATATTCGCTGTCGACTTGTCCGAATACGTAGCGGTTGCCGCGATTTGCTTGGCAGCTCCCGATTTTAACACAAGCTTTTTCTGGTCGGCAACGAGCTTCGTGATCACTTCTACTTCTGTCGTCACAGTTACGAATTTGCCGCCGTAGCTGGCTTTTACTTTTGCCGTTCCGCTGCCTGTCGCTCGCAAAAGTCCCGCTTCTACCGCCACGATGCTGCTATTGGACGTGGACCACTCCGCTTTGTGCGTCACATCTTCCGTCGTCTTGTCCGCATACTGCGCGATCACGCTCAACTGCTGTATACCGTCTTTTTTCAACCGGACCGTCTTGTCCTTGATCGTCAGCTTCGACAGTTTCTTGGTCTGATTGGCTGTTGTCTCTGCTTTTGCCATTTCTGTCGCAGGAGTTACGCCGGAAAGAATCGTTCCGACTGTCAGGGCAAACGTCAGCAAAACCTTTTGCCAGCCGCGCATGTACGTGCTTTTCTTCGCCACGGTTTTCTCTCCTTCTTCTCTATATCTATTTTCCACTATTTACTATATCGGCATATTAGAGAGGGTTGATAAATGTTTTTTGCCAAATGTGCTCTAGTCTTCGCTCCACGTTCCTGCGAGTGGCGCAAAGTGCTGCATCGCCAGAGCACCTACTCCCATGACGATCGCCGTTCCTCTCAGTTCGGATGGAATCACCCGGAATTTCCCGCGAAATGGCTCCCAGATGACTTGGTCGCTATGCTCCTCGACCAGCTCGACAATCTCGCGGTAATTTTCCACCAGGTCGCCGCTGAGAATGACCGTATCGGGATTGTACATGCAGACGATATTGTTGATCGTGATCCCGATGTACAGCGCTGTGCGGGAAACGATCTCCTTCGCCCAGCGCTCCCCGTCTCTCGCAGCGGCAAACACCTCGCGGACGTCTGCCACTTCCTTGACCCGCCGCGCTTCGAGAATCAGCGCATTTTCATCGATATACGTTTGCAGGCAGCCTCGCTTGCCGCACTCGCACAAGTTGCCGTTCGGATCAAGCGTTGTATGCCCCAGTTCGCCCGCACTGTTCGAGCCGCCGCGAAACACTTCGCCGTTGATGATCAAAGAAGAGCCGATGCCTGTCCCGATGCCGATCAGGGCTGTCTTGTTCGAGCCTTTTGCCGAGCCGTACAAATATTCGGCGAGGATTTTGACCTTCAAGTCATTGTCAATTACCGTCTTAATGCCCAGCTCTTTTTCGATCAAGCCAGCAAAAGCTACGTCCTTCCAGCCCAACGTAGAGGAAAGCTCGACGACTCCCCGCTCGTAGTTGATCACGCCTGGCACGCCGATGCCTACTCCGATTACTTTTTCCGCTGGTACGCCTTGCTGCTCAATCATCCCGCGAATTTCCTGGCAAATCAGGGCTGCCGTCTCTTCCGGCGTCCCTGCCAACGCCTTGTGTTCTACGCGGTGATGGGCGATGATCGTCTCGCTGAAGTCCATCATGCCGAAGCTGATCCGCTTTTTCTCGATGTCGACCCCAATCGTATAGATCGCGCCTGGCTCAATGTCGAGCATGATCGCCTTCCTGCCGACGCCGGACGATGTCAGCTCCGTCTCCCGAATTACGCCCTCCTCGCACAGCTCGCTGACAAAACGGCCGATCGAGGTCGCGCTCATTCTCGTAATTTTCGTGATCTCGGCCCGGGAGATCGGCCGCTGCTTTTTGATAATATCGAGAATCATCAGCTTGTTGTGCTGCTTGATAACATCCTGGTCCTGTTTCACGATTTTTTTCATCACAGAAACTCCCACCTTGCTTGTATATGAGATGCCGCTGGCTTTTCCTTGATTATTACCCTCACACTACCTGTCAGTCACTACTACGTCAACTGATAAAAAACCACCCGATTTCTCGGATGGTTGTGCGTGTGTCACTTGTTGTTCAGGTCGTACGGCGTCTCCTGGTAGACGTAATAGTTCAGCCAGTTGGAGAACATCAGATTGGCATGGGCACGCCAGGTGACGATCGGCTCCTGACTCGGATCATCTCCGGGATAGTAATTGCGCGGAACAGTGATGTCCAGCCCCTTGTTCACATCCCGCTGGTACTCGTCCTGCAACGTGGTAGGATCGTACTCGGAATGACCCGTCACGAAAATTTGTTTGCCGTCCTTCGTCGCGACAGCATACACTCCCGCTTCCCTGGACTCGGACAAAATCTCCAGCTCGGCCACCTTCTCGATGTCCTCCCGGCGGTTTTCCGTATGACGCGAATGGGGAATGTAAAAGTAATTGTCAAAGCCGCGGAACAGCTTCACATTTTTCTTGTTCAAGGTATGAGGGAAAATCCCGAACATTTTTTCCGGCAAAGGATGCTTCGGTACGCCAAAGTGGTGATAAAGTCCGGCCTGCGCTCCCCAACAAATATGCAAGGTCGAAGTCACGTTTGTCAGCTTCCAGTCGAGGATAGTCTTCATTTCCTCCCAATACGTCACTTCCGTAAAGTCGAGCTGCTCGACAGGCGCGCCTGTAATCACCATGCCGTCAAAGTATTGGTCCTTGATCTCCTCAAACGTTTTATAAAACATCGACAGATGCTCTTCCGATGTGTTTTTGGATGTATGGCTGGACATGTGCAGCAGAACGATTTCCACCTGTAGGGGAGTATTCCCCAGGAGGCGAAGCAACTGTGTTTCCGTTGTTTCCTTCACGGGCATCAGGTTCAGGATGACGATTCGCAGCGGCCGAATGTCTTGTGTAAACGCACGGCTCTCCTTCATCACAAAAATATTTTCGCGGGCCAGCACTTCCACCGCTGGAAGCTCGTCGGGCAGTTTGATTGGCATAAAGATCCCCCTTTCCATTCTTTGCAAAACAGGTAGAAAAACAATAATCCGACTAATTCGCCAAAAATACTTGGCTTCCTGCTTGAACCAGAAGCGACATGGAAAAATCGCGCGTGGGAAACACAGGAAAGCGGCACATGTAACGAGCTTATATATGTTTTAATATTGTGCAACTTTTTCGTCAAATCATTATACCTTTATTCCAGGAAAAATAGCAGGTCTTTTTCTGCAACGGGATGGAACGAAAAAACCTCCCGCCAAAAAACATGCGAGAGGCTGCTTCGGTTCCGTATGCCCACTTGTCAAATCCAGCCGCGTGCCTCCATCGCTTCCGTAATGCGCAAAAGCGAGATCATGTACGCTCCTGTGCGCAGGTCGACTTTGTACTGGTCCGCCAGCTCCGCCACCGCGCGATAAGCGTTGACCATGGCTGTTTGCAGCTTGTCGTTTACTTCCTGCTCGGACCAGTAGTAATTCATCAAGTTTTGCACCCACTCGAAGTAGGAAACCGTCACACCGCCTGCATTCGCCAAAATATCGGGAATGACCACGACTCCTTTTTCGCGCAAAATCGCATCGGCATCAGGGGTCGTTGGGCCGTTGGCCGCTTCTGCAATCCACTTGGCCCGAATCTGACTCGCATTTGCCGCTGTAATCACATTTTCCAGGGCGGCAGGAATCAAAATGTCCACTTCCAGCTCCAACAGCTGTTCATTGCTGATCACGGTAGCGCCCGGATAATCCAAAATCGTGGACGCATCTTTGCATTGTCCGACTTTCGGGATGTCCAGTCCTTTTTCGCGGTAGATGCCGCCGCGCGAATCGCTCACGGCGACGATCCGGAAGCCAAGCTCAGTCAACAGCCTTGCCGCGATCCGGCCTGCGTTTCCGTACCCTTGAATGGCTACGGTCGTCTCCTGCGGCTTGCGGCCAGAGTCTTTCAACGCCTCCAAAATCGTGAAGACGCAACCGCGAGCCGTCGCTTCGTTTCTGCCTTTTGACCCGCCCACTGCAAGCGGCTTGCCTGTAATGACGCCCGGCGAATAGGCGCCCTTCAATCGGCTGTATGTATCCATCATCCAGCCCATGATTTGCGGTGTCGTATACACATCCGGCGCAGGGATATCTGTATCCGGTCCGACGATGTCTGCGATTGCTTCCATGAAACCGCGGCTCACTCTCTCCAGCTCGCCTCGGCTCAGTTCGTGCGGATCGCAGATAACGCCGCCTTTTCCGCCTCCATAGGGCAGACCGACCACTCCACATTTGAACGACATCCACATGGAGAGCGCTTTTACTTCATCCATCGTGACGTCAGGATGAAAACGGATGCCCCCTTTGGTTGGCCCCACCGCATCGTTGTGCTGGGAACGGTACCCTTCAAAAACACGGACGCTGCCATCGTCCATTTTGACGGGAAAATGGACGGCAAGCACTCGCTTGGGTCTTTTCAAGATTTCGACGGCTTCGCGCGGCAAACGAAGCAACGCCGCGGCTGCATCGATTTGCTTCTGAACAATCTCGTATGGATTCAGACTCTCTTTTTCTACTGTCTTTTGCATGCTTGATCCTCCCCACCTATCGTGCATCACCCTGGCACAGAGCTAAAGGATGAATGGAGTCATTATATACGAAAGGACCAAATTCAGACAATTTATTTTTTGTGTTTTCACATTATTGTGTTATTTTCGTCAAAAATAAAAAAAGCCCGATGCATGTTTTGCTGCACCGGGCGGCTGCTCCTATTTTTTCAAATACGCTTTCATCAACCTCGTTTTTGTTTCCCACATGTCTTCGCTAATATGCAAACGGTAATGCTCCGGGTTGAGCATCCGCAAATATTCCGGCCAGAACAGCTTGAGCTGTTCGCGATGGTACTCGCGGATTTCTGCAAGCGTCGGCAGTTGATACACCAGCTCCCCGGCGACAAACACCGGGATGAGCAAAGCTTCTGCCCGGTAACGGGTCAATTGCTTGTTCAAATACGGATGGCTTGGATTCAACAACTGGACAGGTGCGCCTTGCGCAATCGTCGTTTCCTCCGGGAAGCACACGTAATCGGCAATCGCCTTGCCCGTGTCGGGGTCGATCAGTCTGTACATATCCTTGATGCCAGGGGTCGTCACTTTCTCCGGATTGCCGGAAATCTTGATCGTCGGCTGGAACACGCCATTGGCGTCCTCGCGCGCCACCAGCTTGTACACACCGCCGAGCGTCGGCTGATCTGCCGCCGTGATCAGCTGTGTACCTACGCCCCAGCTGTCGACTTTGGCTCCTTGCACTTTCAGGTTCATGATCGTATGTTCATCCAGATCGTTGGAGGCGACGATTTTTACATCGGTCAGCCCGGCTTTGTCCAGCATTTCCCGCGTCTTGGTGGACAGGTAAGCGAGGTCTCCGCTGTCCAGACGCACGGCTGTCAGCTTTTTGCCTTCCTGCGCCAGCTTTTTCCCGACCGATATCGCGTGCGGGACGCCGCTTTTCAGCGTATCGTATGTATCCACCAACAGCGTCACTTGGTTCGGCAGAGCGTCGGCAAAGCGCTGGAATGCTTCTTCTTCATCCTCGAAGCTTTGCACCCAGGAGTGAGCGTGTGTTCCTTTTGTCGGGATGCCGAACATTTTTCCCGCGAGCATATTGGAGGTAGCGTCAAATCCGGCCAAATACGCCGCTCTCGTTCCCCACAGGGCAGCGTCTGCTTCCTGTGCCCGTCTCGTACCAAATTCCATCAGCACGTCGTCGCCCGCCACGTTTTTGATCCGGGAAGCTTTCGTCGCGATCAGTGTCTGGTAGTTCATGTAGTTCAACAGGGCGGTTTCAACCAGCTGCGCCTCCATGACGCGTCCTTCCACGCGGATCAGCGGCTCGTTCGGGAAAACCATCGTCCCTTCTTTGACGGAGTACAGCGAGCCTTGGAAACGCAAGTTGCGCAATTCCTCCAAAAAGGCCGGGTTGTAGTTTTCTTCCTGTTCACGCAAATAGTCCAGGTCGCTTTCTTCAAAGCGCAAGTTTTTTATATAGTGTACGATTCGCTCCAGACCAGCGGAAACAGCGTAGCCATTTCCAAAAGGCAGCTTGCGGAAAAAAGCTTCAAAGACCACCTTCTGATTGTGCGTTCCGTTTACCCAGTGCGCGTACATCATGTTGATCTGATATTTATCTGTGTGCAATGCCACACCAAATGATTGCATATCGCGTAAGCCTCCTGTCAATTCCTTTCCAACATCATACCAGAACCTTCCCATGGTGCCCATCTGCCTTGGAGCCTAGAAAAAATATGATATAGTATGGAATAATGAAAAGAACCAAACGTGCGACCGGGAGTGGAAAAGAGCATGTCAGACCAAAAAATCGTTTCATTGTGTAAAGGGCTACCGAAAAATTTGAGCTACAACGGCAAGGACTTTCTCTCCGGAATCGGGAAAGACGAAGCCAGCGAGCTGGTTGTCCGCTTTGCAAAAATCGACGAAGACGACGTAGCGAATCACGCCTATCACGGCGGGCCTGATCGCGTCGTGTGCGCGTATCCTTTTGAACATTATGCCCATTGGGAAAAGAAATTCGGCCAACGCTTGACGCAATCGGCCTTCGGCGAGAATTTGACTATGTCCAACATGACAGAAGAACAGGTGTGCATCGGAGATATTTATCAAATCGGAGACACCATCCTGCAAGTGTCGCAGGGCAGATACCCTTGTGCCACCATCAACAAGCGCAACAACAACAATCTTTTGCTCAAGGCAGTCGTGGAGACGGGCTACACGGGCTACTTCTTCCGCGTTTTGCAGGAAGGCACGATCAAACCGGACTCAGCCATCACTCTATTGACTCCCCATCCCAAGCAAGTGACTGTCGCCTCCATTCACCATTTGTACTTCCACAACCAGTCGCTCTCGGAAGAAACGATTTCTACCATGCTGGAAATCGAGGAGCTGTCTTTGCCGTGGAAAAAGAAGCTCATAGAAAAACAACAGCAATTAGCGAAAGGAACTGTCCATGCGAATTAACAAGTTCATCAGTGAAACGGGCATCTGTTCGCGGCGGGAGGCCGACAAGCTGATCGCTGCCAAACGAGTGACAATCAACGGCCTCGTTGCCGAGCTGGGGAGCACCGTCTCGCCTGGCGACGATGTGCGCATCGATGGCAATCCGCTCGGCGCGAAGAAAAAGCACGTCTATATCGCCCTGAACAAGCCTGTCGGCATCACGTGCACTACAGAGCTGCACGTCAAAGGAAACATCGTCGATTTCGTCAACCACCCGGAGCGCATTTTTCCCATTGGCAGACTGGACAAAGACTCGCAGGGACTCATCCTGCTTACCAATGACGGCGACATCGTCAACAAAATTTTGCGTGCGGAAAACAACCACGAAAAAGAATACATCGTCACTGTCGACAAGCCTGTGACCGCCACATTTTTGCAAGGAATGGCAAACGGCGTGCGCATACTCGGCACGGTAACCAAGCCTTGCAAAGTCACCAAAGTAAACGAGCGCGTCTTCAATATCGTTCTCACCCAAGGCTTGAACCGACAAATCAGGCGCATGTGCCAGGCATTCGGCTATCAGGTGCGGCAGCTGCAACGCGTCCGCATCATGAACATCAGGCTGGGCAATTTGAAGATCGGGCAATGGCGCAACTTGACCAGCGAAGAGCTGAAGGAACTGAACAAAAATCTTTCCTGATTGCTGTTTGCCGAACGGCGAAAAAAACCAAAAACAGACTCCGTTGCAGGGGTCTGTTTTTTTCACGCTCTATTCCTCAGCCTGCGCCGTCAGAGAACGAACCTCGCTGACAAACCGCCTGATCCCCTCGCGCAGCTGCTGTTCATTCAGATAGGAAAAGCTGAGGCGAATCCACGAGGCAAGCTCCCTTTGCGGATCGCAAATGATGCCGGGCACAAACGTAATCGATTGCTCGATGCATTGGCCGAGCAGCTTTTCCATCGGCGTGGAATCCGGCAGCCTGATCCACAAGTTGAAGCCGCCTGTCGGACTGCTCCATTCCCAGTCTGTTGCGGCCAGCTCCTCCTCCATAATGTCTTTGCGCACTGCCAATGCCGTGCGCAGCTTCAGCAAATGCTGCTGCATCCGCTCCGAGAAGAAATAGTGCAAAAATATTTTTTGGTTCAAGAGCGGCGTCCCGCTGTCCGACAACGCTTTGGCGCTGAGCAAATACGCCATCAGCGAAGGACGGCAGGCGATCGTCCCGATGCCGAGTCCAGGAGCGACATATTTGCTAAAGCTGCGCAAATAGATGACATACCCGGACGTGTCGTAGGCAAACATCGGCAAAGGCGGCTCTTTCCCAAAGTAAAGATCGCGGCACGGATCATCCTCGATCAAGAGACACTGATACATCTCCGCCAGCTCTACCAGCCGCTTGCGCTGTGCAAGTGGAACCGTAAACCCCGTAGGATTGTGGAAAGTCGGATTGAGATAGAACAGACGCGGCTTGTGCGTCCGCATCAGTTGTTCGACCTGCTCCAGATCGTAGCCGTGCTGAGTGATCTCCACCGCCAGAATGTTCGCTCCCTGGCGCAAAAAGACGTCGATGGCCGGACTGTACGTGGGCCGCTCCAGCAAAACTACGTCTCTTGGCTTGACCAGCACACGCGCAATCAAATCAATCGCTTCCTGCGACCCGGACGTGACCATCAGCTCTTGCGGGGTCAAGTAAAAGCGAAACCGTTCCGTGTAATAGCGGCACAAAGCCTCCCGCAGTTCCTCGTCTCCTTGGGTAGTGGAATACGTGCCGAGCACTTTCGGATACAGGTCGAACACTTTTTTCACGTATTCCGAGAAGTACAGATTGGGCAGGAGATTCGGGTCAATCAGCGCTTTGGAAAACTGATAGGTCGCCTGGACCTGGTGAATTTCCGAAAGGTGGCTCCTCTGCACATAAGCAGACACAATCGGGTCATGCAGCGAGGCCGTCGCCAGCATGCCGCCCGGCTGAACGAAATAGCCGGATTTATCTTTGACGTAGACATAGCCTTTTTGCTTGAGCAGCTGATACGCCTTGAAAACCGTCAGGCGGTGCACATCCAGCTTCAGGGCCAATGCCCGCACAGAAGGGAGCTTTTCGTGTTCCTTCCAGTCTTTGCGTCTGATTCCGTCCAGCACGTAATCGTACACTTGTTCAAACAGCTTGTCGGCGTGCACGCTTGACAAACCTTCTCTTTTCATCCCGGCCAGCCCCCTCCCCTGCAATTGTAACGTCACTTTTCTTCAACTGTTCTATTCGATTTCATCTGTTCTATTCCTCTCCCTTTATGATGGGGAAAAGGAGGAATCACCATATGGTACTCGTCAATTATATCGTGATGTGCTTGATCTTCGGGACGACATTTTTAGCCATCAAAGTAGGGGTAGATGCCGGAGCGCCACCCTTTTTCTCGGCAGGCATCCGCTTTTTTCTCGCGGGACTGATCTTGTTTGCCTTCATGGTCTGGAAAAAGCAGGCCCGCGTCTCCCTTTTGTTGCGAAAAGAAATGCTGCTCACGGGATTGTGCCTGACCTTCGGCACGTTTGCCACCTTATACTGGGCAGAACAGCATATAAGCTCTGGCATCGCGGCAGTCTTGTCCGCTACCGCTCCATTGCTGGTCATGCTTTTGCAAACCCGGCTTTCGCGTCAAAAGCTGTCCGCCATCTCCTGGGCTGGCTGTCTGGCAGGCTTGGCAGGGGTCACGCTGCTGCTGTTGCCCGGTCTGACTTTTTCTTTCAGCGTGCTCTGGATCGCGGGC
Organism: Brevibacillus sp. HD3.3A; assembly: GCF_013284375.2. Classification (NCBI taxonomy): domain Bacteria; kingdom Bacillati; phylum Bacillota; class Bacilli; order Caryophanales; family Paenibacillaceae; genus Brevibacillus; species Brevibacillus sp. HD3.3A. The sequence goes on along the minus strand of NZ_CP085874.1, from coordinate 877,388 downwards.
TGCATCGCCGTCCTGGTTGGACAGCTGTTTTATTCCGCAGGTGCGGTCTACTCCCGGCGCGTCTCCCAACAGTTCAAGGACGTCTCGCCCATTACGTTAAATGCCGCCCAGATGATGTACGGAGGTGTCCTGCTGCTTGTGATCTCCGCTTTTACCGAGCAAGTGCACACAGAGTTTCTGTTTTCGTCCCAGGCTGTGTTCTCGCTGCTTTACCTGATCTTCGTCGGCTCGATGATGGGACATTCGATCTTTTACTGGCTCGTGGCAAAAACCAATCCGCTCTTCCCATCCACTTGGCTGTATATATCGCCGCTGATTGCACTGACGCTTGGTGCCGTTCTTTACCAGGAGCCGCTTCACCTGTCTTCCTTGGCTGGAGGCTTGGCGATCATCGCCGGAATCGTCATGATTAATTTGAACGCGCTAAAGCAGCTTGTCAGCAAAAAAGCGCCGCTGGAACACGCAGAAAGCCCAACAAAGTAGCTTCACGGCCTTTGTTGGGCTTTTTTTTACTTATGCTCGTTCAATTGTTTGGCAAGCTTGATCAGCTCTTCCTTGGAAACCGTCGTGGCCTTGGCGCGAACGCTGTACTCCAGATCGCTCCCGTTTTTTATCCATACGATCCAGTGAAAATCGGGCTGGTTGTCCTCTTTGTACGTCATCAGAGCAGCTTCGTTTTTGCCAAGCATCACTTTTTCTACCCCAGTCGCATTGGAGCCAGTCTTTGCTCCAAGCTCTGCCTGGCGGACTTCGACGGTGATCCCGCCCTTTGCGCCTCTGTAGGCGACATGCACATAGTCAAACTTGTCAGAGGTCGGAATTTCCTTGACGACGTATTCTTTCTTGTTCTTGATCGCTTCTGCCTTCATCGCCGCCACATCGTACTTGTCGCTCGGCTTGTACTCGATTTCCCCTGATTCGAAGCGGAAAGCGCCGTTCAGCTCGGTCGGGAGTGCGAACCGTTTATCCGCGAGTTTTTGTTCCAGCTCCGCAAGCGCTGTGTAGGTGATCGCCTTGTAAAAGACATCTACGTTCGGATCGCGCAAGGAAATCTCTTCTACGCTTTTGTCCTTTTTCTCCTGTTTCGGCAGCCAGTAAATCGCGGCTGATGTTCCCGGCTTGAGCTGGTCAAGAATCTCGTTGATGATGTTGCTCCTGCGCTCGGCATCCGCTTCTGCTTGTGCCAATTCATTTTGCATCTCCACAGGAAGTCCTTCTGTCTTCGATGTAATCTCTGTTCCTTTCCCCGTATCCATTTCCATCACGACTTCGCCTTTTTCGTTCTTCAACTGGATGACTTCCATGCCCGCCCATACAGACGAGGCTCCCGCCAACAAGCCAATCGTCAGCAACACCCCGATTTTTTTCTTCACCTTTTTGTCCTCCTCGATTTTTTTCGCTGCGATGGCAGCCATCACTTTCTGTTTCACATCGACTTTCGGGACTGGCTTGGCGGCTAAAAGCTCGTGCAGTTGTTTATACGGATTGTCGCCCATCATTTGCCACCCCTCCCATCGCCGGAAAATAGCGCTTGCATTTTTTCAGCAGACGTTCGAATTGCTTGCGCAAAGCTGCCGGCTTTTTGTCCAGCAAGACAGCTATTTCCTCGTAATCTTTTTCCTCCAGCACCCGCAAATACAGAAGTGTCCGCTCTTCCGCCGTCAGCTTCGACCAAATACGCTCCAACGGCTCTCCCAAATAGTCGTGGTCGATTTTTTCCTCGACAAAATTTCGCCCCTGCTGCTCGCCGCTGTACAAAAAGGGCAGCACGCGAGCCAGCTTTCTGCGCTTGAGCACATTGGCGCAATGGTTAAATGAGATTTTATAAATCCACGCTGAAAAAGACAGCGAGTAAGTGTATTGCTCCAGCCGCTCATAGGCGCGAAACAAAATTTCTTGTACAGCATCTTCCGCATCCTGCCGATGGCCCAGCATGTGATAGCAGTAGGCAAAGATCGGCTGTTGATAATGATCGATAATGACTTCGAATTGCTCCATCGCACCCGCTTTGATCTCCTGGAGCAAATATTCGATTTGCGCTTTCTCCACACTCCTGCCTCCCTTCCCTATGAATAACAATCGGGATCTCTTGTTTGTGACATGAATTTTTTGAGAGTAGAAAAAAAGGGCGCTTCATCCGTCTCGTACTCTCGGATGAAGCGCCCTTTTGCAACTGTGTTTGCTCTTCTCTTGTCGAATCTGTCATTTCTTTCCCGGGAAATCGACAGCGGCTGTCAGCTTCCTAAAAATGCTCGCCGTTGGCATAGTAGCTTTCTTTTTGATAAGGGACAAAAGCCATCTCGACTTCCGGAATGCCGAGCGAGAGAACATGCCGGGTCACAATCCTAGCAAACTGGTCGCGCGTTTCTTGTCCGCGCTCAAACCAGCCAATTTCGATAAACGGAAAAGACTCTACTACTTTCCCGCCAAAAACGCCTGTCGTCTGCAAGCATTCGATTGTAAAATTGTCGGTACCGCACTGGCATAAAGCGGCAAGCTCCTCTGTCAGCGGCTCGCTGATCGTCGCCATTTGCTCGGCTTGTATGCCGCGAACGATGAGATGTGGCATGCTTGAACCTCCTGTTGGTCAAAAAGCGATTTCTTCTATCATACCGTTCGGCAAGGAAAATGAGTAGTCTGTCCCGAGTTTTTACAAAGCGGCAACAAACCTTTTCAAAAACGAAATGAAACGTTTACGATTTGTCCCAAAATGTTAATCAAGGCTCTTTGCACAAAGAATGTTGCTATTGACATCGCTGTTACATTATCGCCACAATAAGATAGGCATCTTGACCATGTCTATAAGAGCATAAACATAAAGCACGCCAATCAGAAAGGTGAGTACAGTACATATGGATTTTTGGAATATTTTCGTAGCCTTCGTGCTCGGGCTTGTCGAAGGCTTGACTGAATTTGCTCCTGTATCTTCTACCGGGCATATGATTATCGTGGACGATACGTTGCTTCACTCCAAAGAACTGTTTTCTTCGGAAGTAGCGAACACCTTTAAAGTCGTCATCCAGCTCGGCTCGATTTTGGCGGCTGTGATCGTGTTCAAAGACCGTTTTCTCAGTTTGCTCGGATTGAAAAAAATGTCGCCAGATGGCAACGGCCCCGGGCACAAGCTCCGTCTCTCGCAAGTCATTGTGGGGCTGCTGCCGGCAGCTGTACTCGGACTGATTTTTGAAGACTATATCGACGAATACCTCTTTTCGATCAATACCGTGCTGATCGGGCTTGTCGCAGGTGCCCTCTTGATGATCGCAGCCGACTGGTTCAGACCGGGACGTCCGAAAGTAACCACTGTTGACCAAATGACGTACAAGCAAGCGTTCTTCATCGGACTGTTTCAATGCATCGCGCTCTGGCCCGGCTTCTCCCGCTCCGGATCGACGATTTCCGGCGGCGTGCTTCTCGGTCTCAGCCACAGAGCCGCATCCGACTTTACTTTCATCATGGCGGTTCCCGTCATGGCTGGCGCCAGCTTTTTGTCGCTGTTGAAGCACTGGCAATACATCACTGCCGACTCCTTGCCATTTTTCATCGTCGGATTCATCAGCGCCTTCTTGTTTGCCTTGCTTGCGATCCGCTTCTTCCTGAAGCTGATCAACCGGATCAAACTCGTGCCGTTTGCCCTGTATCGCATCGCACTGGCTGCTGTCATCTACTTCTTTATCATGTAGAGGTCGCCATCCAAATAAAAAAGCTGCCTTTGGCCGTTGAAGCGCCCCCTGAAAGCTGGACACAACAGGGGGGGCTTCCGGCAAGGCAGCTTTTTCTTTTCCTCAAGCTGGCGAACTGTCCAAACGCGCAGCGTTGGCAACCAGCGGCTGCGTTTCCTTTTGACCGTGCTGCAATTGATACATCTGATAATACTTGCCGCGTTTCTCCATCAATTCATCGTGCCTGCCCCGCTCGACAATTCTGCCCCGATCCAGCACAAGAATCTGATCGGCGTTTTTGATCGTGGACAATCGGTGCGCGATGATAAAGGTCGTGCGTCCTTTTTTCAGCACTTCCAGGGCGTTTTGAATGATGCCTTCTGTCTCCGTGTCAATGCTCGCCGTCGCTTCATCCAGGACGAGAATCGCCGGGTCGAACGCCAACGCTCTGGCAAAAGAAATCAGCTGACGCTGCCCCAGCGAGAGCGTGCTCCCTTTTTCAATGACTGGCTCATCAAAACCGCGCGGCAATGTGCGCAGCAGTTGATCTGCTCCGACGTCCCGGAGCGCTTTCTCCACTTTTTCCGCAGTAATGTCCGGATCATCGAGACTTACGTTGGAGCGGATTGTCCCGGTAAACAAAAACGGGTCCTGCAACACGATCGCCATATGCTGGCGAATTTGCTGCTTGGGCAAATCGAGGACGTTGCGCCCGTCGATCGAGATCGTTCCGCGGCTGGCGTCATAGAAGCGGAACAGCAAGTTGATGATCGAGCTTTTCCCCGATCCTGTGTGGCCGACCAGTGCCACCGTTTCGCCCGGCCATGCCTCGAACGAGATGTTTTTCAGCACGTACTGGTCATCCTGGTAGGCAAAGGAGACGTCGTCGAACCGGACGCTGCCCTCATAGCACGGGATTGTGCCTGTATCGACCTCGATCCCTTTCTCATCCAGCAGCTCGAAAACCCGCTGTGCCGCAACCAGCGACTGCTCGAAGTTCGCCAGTTGATTCACGATTTGAGTAATCGGCTGGAACAGGCGATTGAGGTAATCGACGAATGCGTAGAGGACGCCGAGCGAAAACAGCGTGCCCACGCCAAGAGACGCTCCGCCGAAGTACCAGATAAACAGCACAAACGCCGCATTGCGCACCAGTTGCACCAGGTTAAAGGAAGCCGTAGCGTTGAGGCGCAACATTTTGTTTTGATACGAAAACAGCTCCTCGTTCAATTCGCCAAATTCTTGCATCGTCTTTTTTTCTCTGCGAAACGCCTGAATGATCGGCATCCCTTGAATCGATTCGTTGATCATGCCGTTAATGTCGCTGATCCTCGCCCGGATCACATGGTTGAAGGCAGAGGCTCGTTTGCGATAATACACAATCCATACGGCCATAATCGGCAAAATCAGCAAACAGACGAGGGCGAGCCTGACATCGAGCAAAAACAGCGCCACGAATATTCCGATCAAGTAAATGCCGCTGGTGAAAAAGGACGCGAGCACGTTGGCAAACAGCTCGCGAATCGCTTCCGTGTCATTCGTCACACGCGCCACGATTTTTCCCGCAGGCAAATTGTCAAAATACGTAATCGGCAGCCGCTGGATATGGGCAAATACATCGACTCGCAGCTTGCGGATGACCAGATTGGCCGATTTTTGCAGCAAGATTTTTTGCCCGTAATGGAACAGACCCGCGACCACCAGCAAACCGAGGTAAGCAGCGGCCAAAACGAGCAGACCGCTCGTCTCCGGTCGAAAGAATCCGAACAGCTCCTGATTGCTGAGCGGCAGCACCGGATAGACCGCTTGCCGGGAACCGCTCTGAATCGTCAGCTTTCCATCCGCTATCGTGCGCTGGCCGTCAAAGGCAAGCGGCTGTTCGAGAAAGTAGTAGTCCCGCCCTACTTGCAACACCCGCACTTCCTGCCCTGTGCGCTCTCCTTCTGCCAGGTGATCTTGCCGTGTATACCATTTCTCCCGGTACAAAACGGAATCGGAGCGCTGCTCTGTCTCATACCAAGGAAACTCGATCCCCAAAATATGCGTGTCGATCATTTTTTTCGCCAAAAACGGCCCTGTCAGCTCTGCGCCTACGGCAACTGACAGCATCAAAAGTGCAAGCAAAATCGTCCTTTTAAACAGCAATGCATAGTGCAACAACCTTTTTCCCGTACTCATCCGTTCACCCGCCTTCTGTCAACTGCGCTTCGATTTGCTGCTTCTCAAACTGCTCTTTATACCAACCGCCCCAGGCCAAAAGCTGCTCATGCGTCCCTTCTTCGACGACTTTTCCCTCATCCATGACGAGAATCCAGTCGGCATGGGCAACAGCGGACAGGCGATGCGTGGCAATCAAGGTGGTCTTGCCTGCCCTCTCGCGGCGAATGTTGGCGATCATCTCGGCTTCTGTCTTGCCGTCTACGGCTGACATCGCATCATCGAGAATCAAAATCTCCGGGTCGGTCATCAACGCCCGCGCGATGGACACCCGCTGCTTTTGACCGCCGGACAGTGCCACGCCTTTTTCGCCTACCAGCGTGTCGAGTCCCTCCGGCAAAAACTGAACGTCTTTCGCGAACGCTGCCAGCTTCAGTGCTTCTTGCAGTTGCTCTTCGGTAGCGTCCTGCTTGCCGAACATCACATTTTCCCGCACGGACCTGGAAAACAAGATCTGCTCCTGCGGCACGTAGCCGATCCAGCTTTTGATATTGTCCAGCTCAATCTGCGCCAGCGGAATTTGGTTGATGGTGATTGCGCCTTGCCCCAGCGGAAATTCCCGGAGCAGCTGCCGGAGCAGCGTCGATTTGCCACTTCCGGTTCGCCCGACAATGCCGAGTGTCTGGGAACGGTTCAGAGTAAACGAAATGTTCTTCAACTGATCTTGCACCGTTCCCGGATAGCGAAAGCTCACTTGCTCAAAACGAATCGCCTCCGGTTTGGCAAGCCTTGCCGGCTGTTCGTGATCGGTCACATCGGCTTCGTACGCCAATGTCTCGTTCACGCGATCCAGCGAGGCGCTCCCCCGCTGCAAGACGTTGATCAGCTCGCCAATCGCAAACATCGGCCAAATCAACATCCCCAGGTACACGTTGAACGAAACCAGCTCTCCCAGTGTCAGCTCCTGCCGGAAAACGAGATAGCCGCCGTAGATCAGCCCGATCATGTAGCTGATGCCAACCAGTATTTTCACAGTCGGCTCAATCAGCGAGTCGACTTTGGCGACCTCCATATTTTTTTGAAACACTTCCCGCGTTTTGTTCGAAAAGCGCTCCTGATCCGCCGTCTCCTGCACATAGGCCCGAACGACCCTGACGCCCGCGACTGATTCCAGCACCCGGTCATTCAGCTCGCCAAAAGAGTCTTGCGCCTTGGAAAAGCGCTCGTGAATTTTTTTGCCGTACTGATTGATCGCATACGCCATGATCGGCAAGGGCAAAATGGCAGCCAGCGTCAGCTTCCAGCTAATAAAAATGCCCATCGTCAAAATAATTACACCCGTGAAGCTGGCCGAATCAACCAAGGTGAGAATGCCGAAGCCCGTCGTCATCGAGACGGCCTTCAGATCGTTCGTCGCCCGTGCCATCAGGTCGCCTGTGCGATTGCGCTGATAAAAAGTCGGGGTCATGCGCAAAAAATGGGTCATCAGCTTGGAACGAAGCGTTCGCTCGGCCAGAAAAGCCCCGCCGAACAGCTTGCAAATCCACACGAAGTTGATGAGGTACGTCACGATAGCAAGAACGATATAAAACAGCAGGATGCTCCACAACCGCTCCCCCGTCAACGTGCCCAGCTGCATTTCGTCGATCGCCACTCCGATAATTTTTGGCGGAATAATTTCCAGGATGCCACCCAAAATCAGCAGCAGAATCGCTGCTGTGTAGCGTTTCCAATGCTCCTTGAAAAACCAGTCCAGCTTTGTTAAAACCGAAAACATCTGCCGCTCTCTCCTCTCGTCTCAACCGGGTTTTCTCCTTTTGGAGGCGAAAAAAGGCATATCGCCACAAGGGGCAACATGCCTTTTTATCCGACCAAAAAGAATCAAATAAAAAAGCGCAGGCTACAAAGACAGTAACCTGCGCCATTTGATGGAGTTAGGGAAAAACTACATAGCTTGCATCAAAGGAGGGGTTACGTCATGTATGCAGTTGTTCATTTCATTCATTACACTGCGTTTCATGACAGACCCACCTTTCTTAACATTTTTCGATTTCCAATTAATACATTCTGAACTTTATCACCGATTTGCCTGAATTGTCAACAAATATTTTTGGATGGATAAAACCGTCTCCTCCGCAAAAATCATGAAAATGTCAACAACGGGCATTTTTGCTCGCAATCTTTTTTTGGTATGATTACCTTCATGAAGTTTATTCAGGAGGCCATTTATTTTGTTATCTTCCAATCAAAAACGCCGTTTGACTTCCGTACAAATCATCGTGTTTTCCTATGTCGCGCTGATTCTGGTCTCGTCGTTGCTGCTCTGCTTGCCGTTTTTCCATAACCCCGGAATCTCGCTCTCGTACATCGATTCGCTGTTTACGGCTGCGAGCGCCATCAGCGTGACCGGGTTGACCGTGATCACGATTCACGAGGTGTTCAACCAGTGGGGCATTTTGTTTTTGACCTTGCTGTTTCAGGTCGGCGGGATCGGGATCATGACGTTGGGCACGTTTTTCTGGATGCTGCTGGGCAAGCAAATCGGTCTGGAGCAGCGTATCTGGATCGCGACGGACCACAACCGCTCCACGTTGTCCGGGCTTGTCGACCTGATGCGCAACATTCTCGTCATGGCACTGATCATCGAGTTGATCGGCACGATCCTTTTGGGGAGCCACTTTATGATCGCCGGTTATTACACCGATTGGTACGACGCGTTTTACCACGGCTACTTTGCCTCCGTCAGCGCTTTTACCAACGCGGGCTTCGATCTGCACGGCAATTCCCTGCTCGGCTTTACGCACGACTACATCGTTCAGACCATCGTCATGCTGCTGATTATTTGCGGGGCGATCGGCTTCCCGGTACTCGTCGAGCTGCGCACGTATTTTTCTTATCGCCGTGCCAAAGCACGCTTCACCTTTTCCTTGTTTACGAAAATTACTACGCTGACCTTCTTTTCCTTGATTGTCATCGGCGCTGTGCTCATCTACGTTTTTGAACGGCAGCATTTTCTCGCCGACAAATCGTGGGATGAATCGTTGTTCTACTCTTTGTTCCACTCGGTTTCCTCGCGAAGCGGCGGCTTGTCTACTACGGAAATCAGCCTGTTTTCCACGCCGACGCTCATCATGCTGTCTGCGATGATGTTCATCGGTGCCTCGCCGAGCAGCGTGGGCGGCGGGATTCGGACGACGACGTTTTTCGTGCTGATCGCAACCGTTTTCGCAAACATGCGCGGCTACAAGGACGTGAAAGTATTCGGACGGGAACTGGTCGATGAAGACATCATGCGGTCGTTCGTCGTCTTTTTCATCGCCATCGTCCTGGTGTTTATGGCCGTCATCATGCTTGTCTGGCTGGAAGACTTGCCGTTCCAGCACATTTTGTTCGAGGTCTGCTCGGCGTTTGGTACGACCGGGCTGTCTACCGGGATCACGACCCAACTGGGAGCGCCGGGCAAGCTGATTCTGATTATCATCATGATGATCGGGCGGGTCGGCATTATCAACCTGCTGCTGTTCTTAAAGCGCGATGACCGCATCGCACGCTATCACCATCCAAAAGAACGGATCATCATCGGGCAGTAAACAAATCTCGTTTCAACCAGCAAGAGCCTGGCGCGTTTTTTGGCGCACAGGCTCTTCGGCTTTTTTCTACTTTTCCCACTGGCTGTTGTACAGGGCAACCCGATACGGATACAGCTCGGCTGTCATCACTTCCTGTTTGACAGCGGGATCGTTTGCCATGACAGAAGCAGCCGCTTCCTCCGATTCAGCCAGAAAAATCGCGATGCCAAATGTCGTCTCGTCCATGTTTTGCGTGCGCCCGGCGAGGATCAGCCGATTTTCTGCGAGCAACTGTTGCAAATAGCGGAAATGCTCTCCGACAATTTCATGCTCTCTGTCCGTCCAGTTCGCAGGCTCCAGCAGCCGGGGCACGAGCTTTAGCTTGTACAAAAACTGTTGCAGTGAATCCATCCTCTCATCCCTTTCCTATTTCTTCTTTGTCAGCCACTGCCTTGTTCAGCTTTTGCAGCATGAAGCCGATGCCTTTGCAATCCGCAAGCGGAAAATGGCTCCGCTCTTCGCCAAACACGGCATGCATAATCCCGGTGAACTTTTTCCCGCCGAGCATGACGACCTCGTCCACATCGTCTAGCTGCTTGTCCTGCGCTTGCCGGATCAGCTCGTCAATCGTCACGATCTCCTCGCTCTTCGTTCCGAAAGCCACGTCGTAGTTTTCCGGGACGATATCGCTCGGCAATAAAAAACCGTGCTTGGCCGACAGGATGGCCCATTCCTGAAAAAACGTCCGGGCGTATGCCTGGCTTGCTTTGTGAAACGCGCTTTGGTAGACGTGCTGCGCCTCTGTCGCTTTCGCCTCGGGCAGCACATCCCAGATTTTTTTCGCTCCGCAGGCGATGATGCACAACCGTCTCACTGTTGATGTTCTGTCCTTTCCTCCCGCCTGGCGCTCATCCGCCGTGCAGCGTGCTTTCTTTACTTAGTATAGCAAGAAACCGCCCATGCTGCGGCTGTTGGCTATTGTATCCAAATAAAAAAAGGCTTTGCCAAAACATGCTGGCGAAGCCGTCTGTCTATGAACTTTTTTAAATGGCTTGAACGTCATCTTCCCAGCGCGGGCTTTCCGTTGCCGGATGCGCCATGGGCCAAACAGGCAGTTCCAGTACGTGACGATGCTTGCCCGGACCATAGTAATCTTGTTCGGCGCGCGCCAGGCGAAAACCGTGGGCAGACAAAGCGCGAACGGAAGAATGGTTCGTCTCGCTCACCGTAACCAGCACCGTCCGCAGCGTCGGGAAGCGCCGCAATGCTTGCAATCTGGCTTCAATCAGACGTTTGCCGATGCCTTGTCCTTGAAAATCTTTGCGAACATTGCTGAACAACAGCCAGCCTGTCGTCTGGTACATGTCGATGCCTGCACAGCTGAAACCGATCAGCTCGCCACCGCTTGTCGCTTTGAAGATCAGCTCGGGAAACAGCTCCATATATTTTTTCAGCTCATGCAAATTCATGCGATCTGGCAATGTCAGGTCGGCCAGCGTAATCATCTCGGCAAAATCTTCTTTTTTGGCGCATTCAATCCGTACTTCCATCCATTCTTCGCCCCCTGTCCAGTTGCCTTCGTCTATTCCACTCTAGCAAACGGATATAAAGCAGGGATGGATAGCGTGTGAATGAAATGTAAATTCGTGTAAGTTGATCGTCTGTGCTGTTTTTTTAAAAGGAGAGGGCATTAGGTCGTTCTTCTCTCCACGAGAATCGGGGCCAGCTCTCTTGACTCTTTTTTGCTCGACGGATGCAAAATTCTTTCGTACAGCATTTCAAAAGCGTAGTTTCCCATCAAGGTACTCGGACTGGAAACCGTCGTGATTTCCAACAGCTCGCCGACAGGCTGGTCGTCGCAGCCTACGATGGCGAGGTCAGACGGGATGCTGATCCCAAGACTGCCAGCCTCTTTCACAATCCCTGCGGCAATATGGTTGCAAGACACCAGCAGGGCAGACGGCGGCTCTTTCATTTGCTGGATATGGCGAGCGACGTCTTTTCCGTCCTGCACGATCAGACAATCTTCAAAAGCCCAGTCAGCCGATGGCTTCACATCTACTGAGCGAAGCATGTCGTGGTAAGCGCGCTTGCGATGAGCGCTGTTGAAGCTGTTTTTTCTGCCGATGCAGTAGCCGATTTTCCGATGTCCTTTGCTGATCAAATACTCCATGCCGATTTGGAAGGTCAAATAGTGGTCGATGTGGACGCTGGACACGCTGGCTGTCTGGTTGGCTTCACACGTGATGATCGGCCCGTATTCGGCGTACTCGTCAAGCAGCTCGCAAGAAGTGGACCGCGAGCACATGATCAGCCCGTCCATTTTCTTGTTTTTCAACAGGCGTAAAATGTTGTGCTCCTGTTCAGGTACATTGTTTGTTTGGCAAACCATCAGATTGTACTGATGACGGGCTGCCTCTGCGGCAATGCCTTCGATGATCGAGCTGTAGTATTGATTGTTGACGAGCGGCAGCGTGACGCCGATCACTTTCGTTTTTCCGGTCGACAAATGGACGGCATTGCTGTTTTGCACATAATTCAATTCCGCGATAATCCGCATGATTTCCGCGCGTTTTTGTTCATTGACGTACGGATGATTGTTCAGGACGCGCGACACCGTGGAGACCGATACTCCCGCCAGCCTTGCTATTTCTCGAATGTTAGCCACTCCCAATTACCCCTCTGTTCATTCGAACCGTTCTTCTCTCCATCATAACGAGAATCCCCTCCTTTGCACCAGTTGAAAAGCTTGCCGGATCGCTGTGAAAGTGCAGCCAACTTTTCCGGGCAAATTTTTTGCTTGCTCTGAAAAGCGTTCCACACCGTATTCTACTTCCAACGATCTTGAAAGGAGCCATGCCCTCGTGTTTCGCTTCAAATTTGAGTATCTGCTGTTTGTCGCAGGCTTGCTGATTCTTGCCCTCGGCATCAATATGATGACGACCATTACTTCGTTCGGTCTCAGCCCTTATGATTCCCTGTTTATTGCCCTGTTCCAAAACTTCGGAGTGTCGATTGGCTTCTGGATGTTTGTGATCAACTTTACGTTTGTATGCATCGTCTTTTTTATGGATCGGCGTTATATTACGATCGGGGCCGTCGTCGTCATGGTTTTGATTTCTGTCTTCGTAGACATGATCGGCTCGATCGATGCGCTGATGGACGGCATCCGCTCGCTCCCGCCGCTTCTGACCTTGATCCTGGGCAACCTGTGCATCGGCAGCGGCATCGGACTGTATGTGTGCACACAAGTATGCACCGCACCGCAAGAGGCTTTCGTGCTCGTCGTCTCGCAGCGAATGAAGTGGACGTTCAGACGGACAGAAATCTCGCTCGCCTGCCTGTTTTTGACGCTCAGCTTTTTGCTGGATGGACCGATTTATTACGGAACGATCGTGCTGTCGTTTACCACCGGCTACATCATCCAGGCAGCGATCAATGCCGGAAACAAGCTTCTGTCCTTCGTCAATCGCGGGAAAGAAGGGCAAGTGCAGCAAGGAATGGAGTGAGTGAACAAGTGAATGATAGAAAGACATCCAAAAAAGCCGTCAGCCAAATGACGGCTTTCTCGCGCCTGCGCAAAACTATCAATCGCGCCGGCGTGATTTTTTATTTGTGCCGCTCGCTACCTACTTGCACTGCTCAGGCAACGACCTCGTACTATCAGGCTTGTCATCAATCTATCCCTGCCCACCGAACGCTTTTTTCTTCAAAAACATGCCCTACCATGCAAATAAAAACACGTAGCTAGCGAGTACGAAAACAGCCCAGAGGGAGCCTTGCAGCAGTTCCATGACAAAATGCTCGAACTCGTCCATTTCTTCTGCCCTGCCGATGCTTTTCCACAGACTGACGACCGGAAGCAACAACGCCAAGAGCATCGCGGCAACGGACATCCGCTTGTTTTTCTTGCGCGCGAGGCAAAAGACGGCTGTCCCTGCTGGTATGAGGAAAAATAGGTAATAGATCGCCCAAAACCATCCGGGCAGGCTCTCCCAGTCATGTTGTCCCTCCTGTCTCCGTGTTTGTACACGCTTATTCTGAAAAAGCTACTCTGCACTTTCCAATGATATTATATATTTTCCATTTGTATCCTTGTTGGTATGATATTGCACTCGCCATTTTCCCTTTATAGGCGTTACCTCGAGTTTTTCAGCATAAATCTGGTCTTTGGTCACCTCTCCAGACTGAACCAATCTGTTGTTTGGATCGAACAGTTCAAAAGTAAGGCTTCCACCATCCAAATTAATCTCATGTTTGACAAGCAGTGTATCGTATTTAGTTTTGTTAACGGTAATTTCCCTAATCACCTGTTTATATTTTTCCTCATATTCATTGGACAAAAAGACACCTTCTGCTGACCGCATAAAATGTTCTTGATAAAAAAAGGAGTAGTAGCTGATTCCCACCGCCAAAGCGATAAAGACGGCAATTAAAACGATCCTCCATTTCCTTTTCATACCGTTATCTCTCCTTCTTTCGATCTTCTGTAATGACTCCATCTACAATGTTGATGATTCGTTTTGTATATCCGGCGATTTTTTCATCATGGGTAATGACAACAATACTTTTGCCTTCTTCATTCATTTGACAAAGAAGCTCCATTAACTGCGCTCCATTTTTTTGGTCCAACGCACCTGTTGGTTCATCAGCCAGGATCAGCTCTGCTTCAGCAGTCATAGCACGTGCAATGGCAACTCTTTGTTTTTGGCCTCCCGACAGCTTGGATACATTTTTATCGCTCAAGTCAGCAATCCCGAGTTTGTGCAAATAATAGTCTACTTTTTCCTTCTTTTCCTTGAGGCTCATTTTTCGTTTAAACAAGGGCAGTGCCACATTTTCATATACGCTAAAATTGTGCATTAAGGCGAAGTTTTGAAAGACAAAGCTGACCGTTTTGTTTCTGATCTGGCTTAATTCTCTATCGTTTAATTTTTGGATCAAAGTGCCATTTAGCCTGTATTCTCCTTCACTCGGTATATCCATGCAACCCATAATGTTCAAAAGGGTCGATTTACCTGAGCCAGATGGACCCATGATAGAGACAAATTCGCCTTTATCCATGCGAATAGTCACTTGTTTTAAGGCTACAGTTGCATACTCTGCTTGCCCGAATACTTTCGAAACATTATCAAGTTCGATGAATGCCATTCAGTCTCTCCCCCCTACTAACTCTCGAAGTTGGAGTTTTTTTATCCGAAGCAACGGGATGAACACGGAAGAAAGAATAACCAGGATGGATACAAGCATGACTTTACCGTATAAAGGGAAAGCAAACATCTCCAGCTTTATATTCGCTACCGATGAATCTTCGAAAGCTTCCATCACGTAATTCAGCATAACCCCGGAAACTGCTGAAACCGTTACTATCCATACAAGTTCCATGAGAATAATCATGGAAATATCCCTTTTGGTTGCACCTGCCACCATCCTGACTCCCAGTTCATGCTTTCGGGCGTGAATCGACGAAAGCGTCACCGAAACGATTCCAATGATGGAGATCACTAAAAAGAACATCCCCATGAACAGGGAGAAATTGCTGACTTGCTTCCTGTTTTCCCTGTAAGCCTGCAACTCGTCACCAACTGTTGCCAGCGTTGGATTTATGCCTAATTCTCTCCCCTTTTCTAAAATGGCCGCCGAGACTTGATTGAACATTTCTGCGGAATCCAGTTGGATGAAGGTGTTATGCATTCTCACCGCTACATCCATCGGCTCGCTTTCCCTGACAATCGGAAAAAACGGAGCAAGAAAAAAGTTGTCCAGGTTATCGACCGGATCAGCAATGTAATCATTTCCAGATAACCATTCACTCCTCTGCTCAAGAACTCCAACAACTTCGTACACGATTTTCTTTTCATGGATGATGGTCTCAAACCGATCACCAAGATTGATGACATCCCGGTAGTTATATCCGATCAAAACCGGGATAACGTCACCGTCCTTTTTGGTGAAATCCGCTTCACCCAGTGGCCTTCCGTTAATGATCTTGAATTTTGCATATGAATAGATGCCTTTATCTAAAAAAACGATCTTGCTATTTTCAATCGCATTCTCCAACCTTGTTCCGGCATACTGTTTTTTGTTTTGTTCAAGAAAAGCACGTTGGTTCGGCAAATTTTCCGGTGTGATGGAGGTCGTATCAAAGGAGCCGTACCTCTGCACTCCAGGCGTTTGTTTGATAAAATTCTCCAAGTGACTAAATCGTTCTGCAAACCATTCTGTGTCATCCACATCCGCAAAAGACAACCGCAACGTTGTATCTTTATCCATCTGCATTACCGCAAATAGCTTTTTCTCTTGATAGTGCACGACGTCCATGGAAATAAACGCATGGTTCATCACCCAAAAGGAAAGCACAAGCTGTGTCATCATCAGAAAAACAGACAGCTTTCTTTTCCACATGGATGAAATAGCAATGGAAAGGTGCTCCATTTCTCTTCTCCTTATCCCCTGATAGCCTCAACTGGCTGTATTTTTACCGCCTTGCCGGAAGGGATGGCAGTAGTGAAAAATGCTGTTGCAAAAACAAACAAAATCGCGGCAAAGATAGTGGTGGAGGTAATCTCAACCGGATAATCGAGCCATTTGGAGAGCAAGCTTCTTATCATCCATTGAATAGAAAAACCTATGACAACCGCTATCAGGTTGATGACGCACATCTCCCCAAAAAGCATGGAGACGATATCCGCATTGCTGTAGCCAAAAGCTTTCCTGATACCAATTTCGTACTTTCTTTCATGAATCCAAAAGGCTGTAAGGTTAATCGCGTTGATGATCGCCAGAGCGTAGACCATTATGGATATGTAGATTTCGCCTCCCCTGTTGGGTGCAATAATCCCCTCTGTTTCTCCGTACGGGGAGGCTGTACATGTCACTTCCGGAAATAGACGCTTGGCATTTTGTTTAATCTGTTTTTCGTCTGCGTATGTATTTGTATAAATATTGTGGATCAAGAAAGGAATCGTTTTCGTGCTTTGCAATTTGCTCAAAAGCGTTGAGGAAAGCGACGTGGCCGGAATAACAATTTTGTAATCAATCGCTTTTGTTGTTTTTCCTTTCACGCCGATTATTCCGATCACTTCGTATTCTTCGTTATCCAACAAAATGTACGGTTTTCCGTTCTTGGTGCGTACACCTTTCCCTCTCGCTTTGCCAACTAGGGCTACTTTTTCTCCATTGATGATATCCGTTATATTCAGATATCTTCCTGTTTCTAATGGAAATCTCTGAACAACCTGTTTTGTCCAATATTCAGGCGTTACTGGAGCCATGAGACCATTGTGAAACATTTTTGCTCGGTCCAGAATAACTCCAGTTTGATCTGATATCCCGTCAAAAACCTTGAACAAAGCGTGTACATCTTGTTTGTCCGGAAGCTCCAATTCTATTTTAGTAGCATTCTGGGGTGCGTAATGAACCTGTTGCTGGATGAGTAAATGCGTATTCCTCACACTCGATATACCTATTGAAATGAGTACAATGGATATGGTCAGACCCAAGATAATCAAAGCGGTTGTGACAGGATGGGCTTTAAACTGATTTTTTATCGAGCTTATCGTCATGTATAACCGTCTCCTGAGTTTTTCAGCATTGAATATGGTTTGCGGCAAGCTACCGTCGTAGCCAAACAGAAAATAAACCGGCTATTCAACCGGTTTATTTTCTGTTTGAATGTTACGGAATCCTAGTCATCGGAGAAAGTATCAACGACAAGTTCTTTTTTCCGATCAGAGCTGTCAATCGAGTGTCTACTTTTGAAATACTCAGCTCCCGCATAAGTATAGCGGCATTCAGCAAGGCTTTTATCTCGATCATATTTGCTGCCGGAAACTCCAGAGTCGTCTTTCCACATTTCAAGTCTGACTGCAACATAGTTACTATTGTTTGGATTAATGAAGTCTGTTTCGGCTTCTGCCTTATCTTCATCTAAAAGATTCCAATCGACATCCAGTTTGATATCAGCCCGCAAATCTTTATATTGAAGAGTGTCGGTTTGTGTCTCCGCATAAGCAGAATTAGCTGCCGTCAACAAAGCGAGTGTTGCAGCAATACCAAGAAATTTTTTTCCCAAGTTCCTTTCCTCCCAAACTTACTTTGTCTATATACCTTGGCCAAGGGTAATAAGGAGAAAACAACAACAAATTTAGTGGTTTTTCCTTATCGACTTTTATTATACTTATCATTTTTGTCATTTTTTTGCAGAAATATGTAAAATATAGAAATTTATATTTTATTAATTTTTTGTATTTTTTTGTAAATCGCATGCATGAGGCACGCTTCCATCTTCTTGCCTTGTTCCATGAAAAAAACCGACGACAGCCGCATTCAAGCGGTCTATCGTCGGTCTTGTCACGTAAAACCTTTACTTTTTCACCGAAGGCATAACCCCGTCAGGAATCGGGCACACATACTCTTTGCCGCCCAGACGCTCCTTCAGCTCCGCTTTTGCCTTCGCGATCAGCTCAGGGTTTTGCAGCATGTCCACCGCCGTAGCAGCCATGACCTTTCCGGCGTGCAGCATGCCTTTGTGCGCCATCGAAGTAGCTCCCAGCGCCACCCATTGCCACGAGTGCAAAGTCGAACCATTGATAAAGCAAGCAGTCGTACACTGGGCGGTCGGAGTGATCCAGCTTACATCGCCAACGTCTGTCGAGCCGTTCAGCGGAATCGTCCCGCCGTTGTACGGGTTCAGCCATGTCACCATGTCCGGGTCAGGCGTACCCGGCGACTGTCTCTCCGCTGTTGCCTTTTCCTGTTCAGACAGCGTGGCACGCATCGCTTTGGCCAGTTGCAACTCCGCCTCGTCATGCACGGGAACACCCAGCTCCTGGTAGTTTTTGTACATGACCTCTTCCAGCGTCCGGTTTTGCACCAGATTGGAGCAAGCCTTGTCAAACACGATCTCGACTTCCGTTTCGGTCATCATCGCCGCGCCTTTGGCGATTTTGCACACGCGCTCGTAAATTTCTTGCACCTGATCGACTTTTGGCGCACGAACGAGGTAGAGCACCTCTGCGTATGGCTGCACGACGTTTGGCGACAACCCGCCAGAATTGGTGATCGCATAGTGCACACGCGCATCCGTGATGATGTGTTCGCGCAAGTAGTTTACGCCGACGTTCATCAGCTCGACTGCGTCCAGCGCGCTGCGGCCCAGATGCGGACTCGCTGCCGCGTGAGCGCTTTTGCCTTTGAACTTGAAATACACCTGGTAGTTCGCCAGCGACTCGACTGCCATGATGCTGTTGTAGCCCATCGGATGCCAGCAAAGGGCGAAGTCCACGTCGTCAAACAGCCCGGCTCTCGCCATGAACGACTTCCCTGAGCCGCCCTCTTCCCCTGGGCACCCGTAGTAACGAACCGTACCTGGCAAATTGTTTTCTTCCATATACTGCTTCACGGCTACTGCGGCCGCAAGCGAAGCGGTTCCCAGCAGATTGTGTCCGCAGCCGTGTCCGTTTGCCCCCGGCACCTCCGGCTCTTCCTTGGCCTGGCCTTTTTTCTGGCTCATTCCCGACAGCGCGTCAAACTCGCCCAGGATCGCCACAACCGGAGTTCCGCTGCCGAAGCTGCCGATGAAGGCCGTCTGAATCCCGCCCACTCCGCGCTCCACCTGGAAGCCTTCTGACTCAAGCGTCTGCGCCAACAGCTCAGCCGATTGGTACTCCTGAAAGCGCGTCTCCGCGAACTCCCAGATGCGGTCGCTCACTTTGATAAAAGAATCCCGTTTACTTTCGATCATTTCTGCAATTCGTTTGGTATCCATCAAGAAACATCCTCTCCAGGTCGTAGTTGATCAAAGCATGAGAGCGATAGAGGGTTTCTTTTACGTAAGAAGCCGTCTTGCAATCCGATTCAGCAGCTCGACGCTGCGCGGCAAAATTTCTTCCTGAATATCGAATTTCGGATGATGGTGCGGAGCCGGAATGTCGGTTCCGATCGCCATGTACGTTCCTTTTCCGCCGCGATCCTGAACGCGCTTGATCATGAAGCTCGCGTCCTCGCTGCCCATCGAGTTGTACTCGCCCATTTTAAAAGAAGTAAAGCCCTCGACTTGCTTGGCTTCCTCCAAAGCCAACACAGCCATTTCCTCGTCGTAGTTGATCGGGATCGCTCCCCCCACTACTTCGATTTTGTGCTCCAGCTCATGCATGGCTGCACTGTGCGCGATAATCGTGCGAACGCGCTGTTCCACCTCGGCGTTGACCTCCTCAGACACCGAACGGGTTTCGACAATCATCTTCGCATAAGCCGGAATGATATTTGCCGCTGTTCCCCCTTCCAGCACGCCCACATTCACGCGAGTCGCCCCTGTGCTAAAACGCGGAATCGCATGAATGTTGAGCAAAGCTGTAGCCGCGCCGAGCAGCGCATTTTTCCCCTGCTCCGGCGATGCGCCCGCATGGGAAGAAACGCCGTAAAAATGAGCGAGCATTTTGGTCGTAGCCAAAAACCCGTAAGAGCCGCCGTGCACTTCGCCAAGCGGGACGTTAACCCCCAGATGGTGGCAGAAAATGTAGTCCACGTCGTCCAGCATCCCTTTTTGCACGATGGAGTACGCGCCACGGACGCCTTCCTCCGCAGGTTGGAAAATCAGCTTCAACGTCCCGGCGAAATCCCCTGCTGCCAGCGCGGATGCTACGCCAAGCCCAATCGTCGTATGCCCGTCATGGGCACATGCGTGCATGTTGCCTTCATAGCGGGAGCGGAAATCGTGCGCTTGCGGAAAATGGTCTGCATCGGTGCTCTCCAAAACTGGCAAAGCATCCATGTCGAAGCGAAAAGCCACCGTCGGCCCGGGCTTGCTGCCCTTTTTGACGCCGATCACCGCCGTGTAGCCGCCGCGCATTTTCGCAACGATCTCCGGGTTGGCGCCGTCCCGCAACGCTCTTTCGTATGCGGCTTCCAGCACTTCCTCGGACGGCAATCCCCTGCGGGAATCGCCATCCATCGCGTCTTGTCCGTAAATGACGTCATAACCCATGGAAGTCAACAACTCTACCACTTTGGAAGCGGTGCGAAACTCTGTGAAGCCCACTTCCGGATGCATATGAAAATCTCTTCGAAGGGAAACCAGATCCAACATATCAATTCCTCCTGTTCATTCTGGAGTCATCTCTACTTCATGATCGGATAAACTCCAGGGCCGATTGGCAGACCCAAGAAATACCAAACAACTAAGAGCAATGTCCACAAAATAAAGATCGCGATCGGATACGGCATGATCAAGGCGTAATAGGTGCCCAGCTTCGCATCCTTTTTATATTCCTGCAAAAAGCCGAGGAACAGCGGGATAAACGGTGAGACGATCGCAAACGGAATGACCGAAGAGTCGGCAACCCGGAACGCCACCTGCGCGAATGCCGGATGGAAGCCAAGCGCCATGAACATCGGTACAAACACCGGGGCAAGCAACGACCAGATGGCGGAACCGCTGGCGATAAACATGCAGAGAAACGCGGACAAAAACATCAAGCCGATAAACACAGGTGCTCCGCTCATGTTCATTTGCTCCAGCAAATCGGTAATCGAGAGCGCCAGGAAGCTGCCCATGTTGCTCCAGTTGAACATCGCCACGAATTGGGACAGCGGGAAAATCATGATGATGAATCCTGCCATGCCTTTGATCGGGTCAGTCAAGAGAGCCGGGATGTCATTTTGCTTTTTGATCACTCCGACTTTGATTCCGTACGTAATCGCTACGGTGAAGAAAAAGAGCAAGATGATCGGAACAATCCCTGAAATGAATGGAGAAGGTACGACTGTTCCCAGCTTCGGATCACGCAAGAGCGCATTTTCCGGCACGACCAGCACAGCCATGACGGCAATGAACGCCAGCGCTGCGATACCAGCGGCACGCAAGCCTTTCTTTTGGATATCGGACAAATCTTCCAGTTTTCTTTCGTTTTTGCCTTCGCTTTTGTAAACACCCAGACGCGGCTCCACAAATTTGTCCGTGATAAAACCAATCGCCGCGGAAAGCAGCAGGACGGACGCGGACATGAAGAACCAGTTGTCGAGCACGCTCACAGTGATGTTCGGATCGACCGACTTGGAAATTTCCGAGCTGATCCCGGACAGCAACACATCTGTCGTCACGATCAGGATATTGGCGGAAAAGCCTGATCCAACACCTGCAATCGCGGCGAGCAACCCTGCCACCGGATGACGTCCGACAGCCAAAAAGATCAACGCGCCAAGCGGCGGCATAATCACGAACGCAGCGTCAGAAGACACGTGGCTGAAAAACGCGATGAAAGCAACGAGATAGCTGGCATAGCGCGCACTGACGCGCAGCGACATTTTGCGAATGACTGCTTCCAGCAGACCGACCTTCTCTGCCAGCCCTACGCCAAGCATCAGCGTCAAGATCGAACCGAGCGGCAAGAACCCGGAGAAGTTTTTAATGATGTTGGGCAAAAGCCACTGCAAGCCTTCCTGGCTGAGCAGATTTTTTACCTGGACTTGCTCATTTTTGATCGGGTCGATTGCTGTGACGTGGAAAATAGACAAAACAGCAGTGATGATCATCAAAGCAGCAATCAAATAAAGGAACAGCATGAACGGGTTCGGCAGCTTGTTTCCCACTCGCTCTACCCATTTCACCAGGCCGATTCCTTGCGAATATTGCTCATTCCGATCGATTTGTACGTTGTTTGCACTCATTGAGCATTCCCCCTAGGCCGTTTCTTTCTGTTGGTAACCATCATTCTCGTTTGTTTCGTTGGCGAAACAACGACGTTCTGAATGAGTGATCAGTCTGGATGCTGGCATTAAAGTGAAAGCCCTTTCATTTTAATCTCAACGCAATCCATTCATTCAAAAACGCAGTAAAGCTTGTCGTCGTGCCGATACTCCTTTCCTGGTCTTTGTTTCAGTCACCATTCACAATATGCGAATACAAAAAGACAATTTCGTTTAATTGAATTATATAACCTGAGTAACTTTTTTTCAATAGAGTTGTTTGACTTCTTGAAAAATAGAAAAGCTTCCATGATTTATCCGGGACTCCAGACCTGACTACATCAGTGCTTTAGACCTAAGTTATTTTCCCTTCCAACGGCACTTCCCACTGGTTTTTTGCCATAAGAAAATGATTTCGTCTGCTTTTTTACATACAAAAAAGCAACCACCCGTTGAGTGGTTGCCTCTTTGCCATGCCTTATTGTTTAGTTCACGCCTACCGCGCTATACGCTGCATTCACAGCAGCTACTTGCGGAGAATTTGCACCGAACAAGTCAGTGGCCGAATGAACAGCAGCTTGGCGCATCGCAGAGAAGTTGGAGTACGGCGTCAGGTAATGAGTCAGCGCGTGGTAGTAGATTTTCGCTGTGTCTTGGCGACCGATCCCGTTCACGGTTACCCCGTGATGCGTGCCCCCTTCTGCCAGCAAATACGCAGCTTTGTTGTTGATTCCGCTGTTGATATGAACGCCGCCGTTATCCTGGGAGCCGGTATAGCGGTTGCTGTAGTGATCCGGGTCGCCATACTCTGTTGGGTCTTCCAGGGAACGCAGCGCATCTCCATTTGTTCCTGGGGTGTAGATGTCTTCTCCCATCAGCCAATCGTCGTCGTCGATCATCGCACCGAAAATATCGGAGAGGGACTCGTTCAAAGCTCCCGATTCGTATTGGTACACCAGCCCCGCTGTCTTTTCGGTTACAGCGTGGGTCAATTCGTGAGCGACTACATCCAGACCTCCGGACAACGATATGAATGTGCTGCCGTCGCCATCTCCATACACCATTTGCGAGCCATTCCAGAATGCATTGTTGTAATTGTTGCCGTAGTGGACAGTAGAGCGGATCAAGGCGCCTTTGTTGTCATAGCTGTTGCGATTGTGGACGTCTTTGTAGTAGTCGTACACTTGCTGCGCATAGGCGTGCGCATCGACTGCCGCTCCGTCCGTCCAATTGTTGTCGCTGTCTGACATAAGCGTGCCAGGAAGCGTGGAGCGGTTTTTGGCAGTATACGTCTCGATACCTTTTCCGCGCGTCGTGTCTTTCATCACATATTTGCCGCTTTGCAGCGAAGTCTCGAACTGCTTGCTGTCGCCGAGCACGCCTGTTCCGATTCCTGTTGCGTGGTCGATCGTATTGTACTTGTTGATCACGTCTCCGCTATGCGCATCGATGAAATACATCCAACGACCTGGTTCCGGGTCCAGGAAGCTCAGCTCAACCGCATACGCCAGGTAAGCTTCGTTTTCATGTACGTAAATATACAGCTCTGCCTCCGGATCATTTACGAAGTCCGGCTTTTCGCCCACTTCGTCTTCCACATCACTGATCGCTTTCTTCAACGCTTTTTGTGCGTTAAGCTTCGGTTTCTTTGTCAGATCATCATTGTTATCGAGATTGGGAATGAACTGCCCCAGGTAAGACGTGACAGAGCCATCAGCGTCTATGTGAACGGTTTGCTGGAAACCGTAAATCGGAATCCCGTTATAGACCTCCTGCAAACGGTAGTGCTTTGTGTCCGTTTCCTTGTTGCGAACCTCATTCACAATTTGAAAATGATCGGCGACATCTCCTTGAATCTGGAATTGATCTTTGTAATTTTCGAGGTAGGACCAGACGATATCGTCGCCTTTTTCTCCATCCGGTTCCCACTTCTCCCCGATGTACTGCGGTGTTTCCCACTCCTTGCTGTAGTCGATGTCTTTGGATTTGGCCAGCGCCGGAACCGATGCGAAGCCAGACACGCCCACGGCAATACTAAGAGTCAAGCTGGTTGCAACATAAGACTTTTTCATTCTAAAAAACTCCCCCAATCAAAATATTATGAATGTATGAAACATTTTATCTTATTTGCTTTTTCTGGAAAAAATCCCTTTTTTTCTCTTTTCTTTTTTCTCGACAACTTCTTACTTGCTTCTACATGATTTGACGAAACCTCGCAGCCAAAAACGCTGCCCTCCGAACTCTCGCCACGAAATGACACTAAAGTCGCTTCCCATCGACAAAAAAAACACCCGAAATGTCGGGTGTTGTCTACTTTTTCAGCGTATATATTTTCTTCGGCCTGCCGCGCATAGCCTGTTGCTCCTCGCCTTTGTATTCCGCGAGATCCACTTCGCACAGACTGCCCATGATTCGCTGGGCATTTCGCACCGTCATGGACAAATACGCCGCGATGTCTGTTGTCGTGAATGATTTCCAGCCCATGCGCTGGACAAGCGCCCTCAGCTTGTAATACGTTTTGACGCTGACGTTGGCCTTGTTCAGTTTTTCCAAAAGCTCGCGGTCGTTCGAACGGTAGGCGTACTCCAGCTCCTCCGCTTCGCCCACCGATTCCATCATCACGCCGTTATCCTGCACGACCACAATCCCAAACTGCGGCCGTTCTTTGGCATGCTGGACCGCTTTTCGCGCATTGTTCTCCGCTGAAAAGGCCGTGTCTCCGAAGCCTACGCCGACTGCCACGGGCACATCCGCTTCCAGCGAAAGCTGCTCTACCGTATGCCGAAGCATCTCAATTTCCCGCTGGATCGCGCCGCGCGAACTGAAAATTTGATAGCGCCCGTTGCCGTTTGCCATCAGGGAGCCATCGAGCCGTTCGCAAAGCAGCAGCAAGATTTCCCTGATTTTCAGCTCCAGATGCTGGAGATGGAACCGCGTCTTCGCCCGCTCGGCAATTTTGTCAAACTGCTCCAGCTCAATGATTTCCACGCCGATTTGGGTATGCTTGAAATACGAACTTTTCGCTTTTTCGATGACGATCTTCATCGCCTGGCGAATTTCCATCTTCGTCATCAACACGCGATAGACCGGGATGCCTGCATCGCGCAAAGCCCGTTCGACGGAAAACAAGGTCGTGAAAGCTCCCTGCGTCTTCCCTTCCCGCCACAGCGAGAGGTGGAACTGCGTAATGGCCTCCGGGTCGTAATGCTCGTCGTAGGTCATGACGTGCATTTCTTCCGCGGGAATATCCAGCTCCGACATGGCCTCGCGCAAATACGTCCCTTCCGAATCGATCATATCGACGGAGACACGCTTCACAACCTCGTCATGGTCGATCGACATCTGAATGAAGCAACGGTACAGATTGGAGCCGGTTGGCGGGCAGTAGACGATATTCGCATCCGGGCTCAGCACATTTTTGGCGATCGTAAAAGGAATCGGGCCAGAGAAAAACCATCCGTTAAACTCCGGATTATGCTCCTGCACAATCTGGCTAACTTCTCTCGCATCTTCATAGGTAAAAGGAACAAACTCGATTTCGTGCTCAAACTCATTGGCAACAGCCAGTATCCGCTCTACTGAAGGGGGCGGACCCACCACACCGATTTTATACATAAGGGCGTTTACTCCTACCTGGTTTGATAGCTGCTAAAATGATTAATTACCTCATTCTTATCATTTGCCGTGTGCTTTGTCTACTGCTGTCATCATTCTGCCCGCTAAATTAGTTAACTGCCTCATTGCTTGCACGAACATGAGTGTCTTCTACTATTAGCAGCAAATACTTTGTTAATCAGCTAAACGAAAAAATTTTTTACCGGGAAATATAAAAATTACCTTTGCTAAAAAAAACGCCAACAAATATTCTGAATATATGTTTCTATCATTTTCAAGGGGGATTTACATGAAAAAGGGCATTGCGCTTGCAACCTGTCTTACCTTGCTTTTCGGGGTAATCACAGGCTGTTCCAACTCTTCGACGCCTTCCCAGCCTGCGGGCCAAACCTCGCAACCCTCCGCCACACCGACTGAGGCTACAAAGACAGAGCCGATGGTGCTGCGGTGGAGCATCAACAGCGAGCCGCCTTCCATGGACCCTGGCATCGCCGTCGACGCCGACTCTTTCGACATGATTTACGCCGCTTTTGAAGGCTTGACCAGCTACGACCTGAACGGACAGCTGACCAATGCTACGGCGGAGAGCTTTACCAATACACCGGACTATATGAACTACACCTTCAAGATTCGCAAGGACGCCAAATGGAGCAACGGCGATCCGGTCACTGCCCACGATTTCGTGTACGCGATCAAACGCAATCTCGATCCCAAGACGGCATCCGAGTACGCCTATCAGCTTTACTACATTAAAGGAGGAGAGGAATACAATACGGGTAAAGGAAAAGCCGACGACGTAGGTGTAAAAGCGATCGACGATTACACCGTTGAGTTCAACCTGAAATCGCCTACTCCATTTTTCCGTGAGTTGACCTTCTTCCCGACGCTCTTCCCGCTCCATCAAAAAACAGTCGAGAGCAGCCCGAACTGGGCGGCAGAAGCGAAGACGATCGTGGGCAACGGCCCATTCATCATGGATACATGGGAACACAAAAGCAAAATCGTCTTCACCAAAAACCCGAACTACTGGGACAAATCAAACGTGAAGCTGGATCGCCTGGAAATCTCCATGATCGAAGACAACAATACAGCTTTCTCCATGTTTGAAAATGGCGATATCGACTGGGGCGGCTATCCTGCTTCCACGCTGCCGACAGACGCGATCCCTTCCCTGAAGGACGCGGGCAAGCTGATGGTCGCTGACAACCCTGGCACACAGTCTGTCGTCTTCAATACGACCAAGCCGCCTTTCAACAACAAAAAAATCAGACAAGCCTTCGCTTACGCCATCAACCGTCAGGAAATCATCGACAACATCCTGCAAACCGGCGTTCCTGCCGCCTACGGATGGGTGCCGACCTCGATGGGCCTGAAACCGGACGGCTACTTCAAAGAAGACAACGAAAAAGCGAAGCAGCTTCTGGCCGAAGGAATGAAAGAGCTTGGCCTGACAGCCTTCCCGACCGTGACTTACACGTACGACACTACCGACACGAACAAGAAAGTGGCAGAAGCTTTGCAAGACCAGTGGAAAAAAGTGCTCGGCGTAAACGTCAAGCTGTACAACGCAGAGTTGAAAGTATACCGGGACATGCGCTCGCAAGCCAACTTCGACCTGATCCGCTTCCAATGGGGCGCCGATTTCAACGATCCGATCAACTTCCTGGAGATGTTCCGCGACAAAACAGGCGGCAACAACCATCCAGACTGGGAAAACGCCAAGTTCAAGGAGCTGATCGACAAGAGCTACAACGAGCCTGACCTCGACAAGCGCAAGCGAATTTTGCTGGACGCCGAAACGATTTTGATGGACGAAATGCCGCTCGCTCCGCTCAACTTCCGGGGAAGCCCGTATGTGAAGAACGACAAGGTGAAAGATTTCATCATCTTCCCGCTCGGCGGGGCGTACTTCAAGTACACATCCGTCATTAAGTAAGCATGACGCAACATGAGCAACAGGCTGTATCAGTCCTTCGCAGACGGTACAGCCTGTTGCTTTTTTTCGGCACTCTTCCTTACAAAAACTTTTTCATTTCATCAAATGCCAGGTGACAAGCACCAGCCTGACAATGCTGCTCGCCGCCCGTTTCTGCATCTGTCAGTCTTGGCACGATCGTTTGCAAATCGCTGCTGGCCCGTTCATCTTCCTCATAGTAGTCCTGGATAAAACGATTGATTTGCAAATTGAACTGTTCGTTGTCCAAGTACATGTTAAACATGGTATCCCTCCTCTGATCGGTTACAAAGCCCAGCGTATCGGGATTGCCTTGAACGAACCATAAGCAACAATACTTCATTCGTACGAAATCGGACGATCTGCCCCCTGATGGTTCAAAAAGCGACTTTTGAAAGGAGATTGACTGGATGAAGGAAGATGTTCGCGTCTATAAAACCAAAAAAAGCATGGCAAGAGCGCTCGTCAGTCTGCTGCAGGAAAAAGATTTCAGTCAAATTACGATCAAGGATATTTGTACCCGCTCCCTCAGCAGCCAGTCCACTTTTTACAGCCACTACACGGATAAGTACGACCTGCTGGAAAAAATGGTCAAGCACCAGGCCGACTTTTTTCAAAAAGAAATGGCGCAGCGCTTCGTGTCCATCCAGCATGGCAACATGGCAAAAGTGATTGAACTGATCATCGATCTGACCGCGGCGAATAAAACGGAAATGGCCACGCTGTTAAACGTGCATGTTCCCTCCGCTGATTTGAGCAAAGAAGTTGAGCTGATCTTGTACAACGCCTGCTATGCTTACTTGGACAAGGCACTGTCTTCACCAACTGTCTCGGTTGACTATCTGGCCAAGCTCTACGTGGCAAATGCCATGGTGCTTTTAAACTGGACGCTGCAAAATGAAAAAGACATGGGCGCGATTCAATTGGCCAGTACCATGCAACAGTACATTTTTGAATGGGTGCAAAACGGTCATCCGAGTGTCGGGACACATTCATGAGACATTGTGCATTCAGAAAAACCCGGATGCAATCTGCCGCAGAGGCAGTGCAACCGGGTTTCTTTTTTATACAGTCACAGACGATTGTTGCTCTGTGCCGTTGTATACTTTTGTATCCAGCTCTTTGGTCGCCCTGCTCGTCAAAAGACCTGCTGTCATGCTTCCGCTCACGTTGAGCGCTGTGCGTCCCATGTCGATCAAAGGCTCGACAGAAATGAGCAAGCCCACAATCGCTACAGGCAGGTTCAGCGTAGACAGAACAAGCAGTGCGGCAAAAGTAGCTCCGCCCCCTACTCCGGCAACCCCGAAGGAGCTGAGAGCCACGACCACGATCAAGGTCAGGATGAAAGAAGGCGTCAGCGGATCGATACCCGCGATAGGCGCAACCATGATCGCCAGCATGGCTGGGTATGTTCCTGCGCAGCCGTTTTGCCCGATCGACAGACCGAACGAGCCGGCAAAGTTGGCGATTCCTTCAGGTACGCCCAGGTCTTGCGTTTGCGTTTTCACGTTCAGCGGCAATGCCCCTGCACTCGTGCGGGACGTAAAGGCAAAGGTCAGGACAGGGAACGCTTTTTTCACGTAAGTGACCGGATTCAGCCCGGCGAACGCCAGCATCAGCAAGTGCACGATAAACATGAGAATCAGCGCCGCGTACGAAGCGATGACGAATTTTCCAAGCTGCCAGATGGCATTGTAGTCGCTCGTCGCAGTCACCCGCGTCATGATCGCCAGCACACCGTATGGGGTCAGGCGCAAAATCAGCGTCACGACGCGCATGATGATCGCGTGAATCGCATCGACGATTTTGGAGAACAGTTCGGCCTGCTCCGGATTTTTCTTTTTCACACCCAAATAGGCGATGCCGATAATCGCGGCGAAAATAACGACGGCAATCGTCGAAGTCGCTCTGTCACCTGTCAAGTCCAGAAACGGATTGGCCGGGAGCAGCTCCAAAATTTTCGCGGGCAACGTCATGTTCTGGATGTCGCCAAGGCGTTGCTCTACTTGCTCGATGCGGGCGGATTCTGCATCTCCTTGCTGGAACTGCGCTCCGTCCAGATTGAAGGCAAAAGTGGAGGCAATCCCGATCGCTGCGGCAATCGCGGTCGTTCCCACCAGCAGCCCGATGATCAGCGAGCTGATTTTGCCGATGTTGTTGGACAATTTCATTTTCGTAAACGCAGCCAGGATCGAGATGAACACCAGCGGCATGACGATCATTTGCAGCAGCTTCACGTAGCCTTTTCCTACGATATTGAACCAGTCAATCGAGTCTTTCAAAATGTCCGATTTGACTCCGTAAACAAATTGCAGCACAAGACCGAAGACAATCCCGAGTCCCAGACCGACAAATACCCTTTTGGAAAAAGAAATATGTTTCTTTTGCAAAGCGTACAAACCGCCAATGAATAAAAGCATAAGGACAATGTTGACAATCGTAAGTATCGTTGACATGTTTTCCCCTCCTGTTGCATCAAATACTCTCTCTGTCATAAGTATCGGCCTAGATATAGTTATATTACCAACAATTCCTACTGGTCAAGTGAGATTTTTGCGAAAATAGCCCAAATGTACACTTTCGTTCGTGCCGCTGATTTTGATTGTACCCACGAAAAAAAGGAACCGCCACAGGGACGATTCCTTCCTGCTTTTATGCTACTTCGCCTGTTTGCTGAGCAAGTTCCACAGCCAGGTGAGGACGACCGCCCCGATGACCCCGGCAATGACGTTGAAGCCAGCCCACAGCCACAGCCAATCTCCCAACACCAAATCCCCAAGCCAGCTGCCCAGAAGCGCAGCGATGAGCGAAGCCCACCAGCTTGTTCCTGCCGCTTTACCTGTCATGATACTGTTCATTGCCCACCAGACAACGACACCGACGACAGCCCATACGAACCAGAACATTCGCACACACTTCCTTTCGCATGATGGTAACGCTTGCATAAGGGCTCTAAAAATGAAGAATATCTACTATAATCCTATGAAGGAAAAACGAAAATGTGCCTGACCACTTTTCTTTTCCCAAACAAAAAAACAATCAGCCCCCACGTTGCCCTGTGGTGCGACTGACTGTTCTTTTACAGAAATCCCATGTATTTAATTGGTGTACAGCTCTGCGCGGCGGTTTGCTACACTCGGCAGCTTTCCTCGCACGCGTTGAATCCGATCCATATCCAATTCTGTGATCAACAAAGTTTCTTCTTCTCCGGCGCTGGCGATGACCACTCCCATCGGATCGACGAACATGCTGCGTCCCGCGAAGATGTTGCCTACCTGGTCGGCTGCGCATATGAACATCGTGTTTTCGATCGCCCGCGCACGCACCAGCGTCTCCCAATGATCCTCTTTCATCGCACCCGCTACCCAGCCAGCCGGCACAAACAAAATATCGGCTCCCTGCAAGGCAAACTGGCGGGCGATCTCCGGAAAGCGCACCTCGTAGCATACCATCAGCCCGATTTTGCCAAACTCCGTCTCCACCACCTGATACGGATTGTCGCCCGGCGCGATAAAATCGGATTCGATATAGGAAAATGCATCGTACAGATGCGTCTTGCGATACGCGTGAATCAGCTCGCCCTCGCGATTGAGGAAGACTGTCGTGTTGTAAGCGCGATTTTCGTCGCCCTCGATCGATTCGAACACACCGCACACGACGTAAATCCCGTGCTGTCTCGCTGCTGCTGAAAGCCCCGAAACGAACGGTCCGTCCAGCTTCTCCGCCACCTCGGCTGGCGTCACACCCGACTTGGGCGTCGCTGGAGCGCTGTACATCTCAGGCAAAATGACAAAGTCAGCCCCCGCCTTTTTGGCCTTCTCGATATACGCTTGTGCTTTTTGCAGATTGACCGCTTTGTCCATCGTCGCGGTAAGCTGTGCTATGGCTACTTTCATCGGTATCGTATCCCCCTGTCTCATCCCGTTCTTCTACTGCTAGTATAACGGATATTCGCCCAGTTCCAAGCAATAATGCTTTACCGACTGTCTTCCTTGTATATAATGGACTTGTCATCTTTTGTACACCCCAGCCACCAGGAGAGGTGAGTCTTATGTCCATCCGCGTCAAGCTGCTGCTCTCCTACACGGGGATGCTGGTCATCAGTTTGCTCATGTTTTTTCTCGCAGCCAGCCTGTTTACGATTGCAGCGACAGGCGACATTCACAGCTTTCGCGATTTTTATAAAGTGCACTATCAGCTCAACCCGCTCACCGAACAAGAAGAGTCGATTTTTCTCGAACTGAAATACTTCGCCAAAAACGAGCCGGATAAGCTGCTCGACAAGTCGTTGCTGCAAGACTACGACTTCAAGCTCAAAACGGTACGCGCTGGCCTGTATGTGCGCAGGGAGAGCAACCAAGTGTTCGAATCGCTCACGTTCAACCAGCCGGAGCTGGAAAAAAGCCTGCCTCCCTACGACCTGAACAACAGCCAGATTCGCAACACGTTCAACATCGGGGAGCGCTTTTACGCCTACGCCAAGTTCGATTTTCTCTACTCGGACGGGGCAAAAGGCAGCGTGTTCGTCATTCGCGAGCGCAGTCCGTTCAGCGAAGTAACCCGCAGGCTGCTGCCGATTCTCGTCTGTCTGCTGCTCGGAGTGCTCATCGTCGCCAACGTGCTGCTGTACCGCTGGATTACCCGCAGCGTCGTCAAGCCGCTGGACAGACTGCGCCACTCTGCGGAGAACATCAAGGAAGGCAACCTCGACTTCGCCCTCCCGGAGAGCAGCAAGGACGAAATCGGTCAGTTGAACGAAGCGTTCGAGAACATGCGCAGACGGTTGCAAGAGTCCGTACAGCTTCGCTTGCAGGATGAGGAGAGCCGCAAAGAGCTGATCTCCAACATCTCGCACGACCTGCGAACGCCGATTACAAACATCAAAGGCTACATCGAGGGCATTCGGGACGGCGTCGCAGATACACCGGAAAAAATGGATAAGTACGTCAACATCATTTACGCCAAAGCAGTCGATCTCGACAAGCTCGTAGACGAGCTGTTCCTCTACTCCAAGCTCGATCTGAAACAGGTGCCGTTTACGTTTGAGCCTGTTGATATTACCAGCTTCCTGGACGACTGCATCGACGAGCTGCACTACGACCTGGAGGAGAAAGGCATCCGCCTGCAATGGGAACAACGCCCGCAGGAAAGCGTCGCGGTTATCGCCGATCTGGAAAAAATCAAGCGAACCGTGCTCAACATCATCGAAAACGCCCAGAAGTTCATGGACAAACCGGATAAACACATTCTCGTTTCGGTAATGGCTGACCCGAACTGGGCGACCGTTGAAATCAAAGACAACGGAATCGGCATTCCCGAAGAAGCCATTCCTCACCTTTTCGAACGGTTTTACCGAGCCGAGCAATCGCGCAATTCCTCGACGGGCGGCAGCGGCCTCGGTCTTTCCATCGCGCGCCAGATCATCGAAGGACACGGCGGCGAGATTTGGGTGAAAAGCAAGCAAGGCAGCGGCACGAGCCTGTTTTTCAGCTTGCCGCGAATGAATCAGCAAGGAGGAGCCGACACATATGACGACGCGCATCCTCATCATTGAAGATGAGACGACAATCGCCCAGTTGGAACGCGATTATTTTGAACTGAACGGGTTTCAGGTCGACTTGTGCCACACCGGAAACGAAGGCTTGCAGCTCGCCTTGCACGACGACTACAGCCTGATTATCGTCGATTTGCAGTTGCCCGGCATGGACGGCTTCGAACTGTGCAGCCGAATCAGACAGGCGAAAGAAGTGCCGATTTTGATCGTCTCTGCCAAAAAAGAAGAAATCGATAAAATCCGCGCTTTCAACCTTGGAGCCGACGATTACATCACCAAGCCATTCAGTCCAAGCGAGCTGGTGGCCCGCGCCAAAGCTCACCTGACGCGCTACGAACGGCTGACATCCCACAAGGAGCCTGCAGCCAAGTCCGAGATTCACATCCGCGGGCTGGTCATCGACAAAGCATCGCGCCGGGTGTTCGTGCGCAACGAAGAAGTCATTTTTACTACACGAGAGTTTAATTTGCTTGAATTTTTGACTACACATCCGAACCGGGTGTTCAGCAAAAACGAGCTGTTTGAACGCATATGGGGGATGGATTCCAGCGGAGATATCGCAACCGTCACCGTGCATATTCGCAAGCTGCGGGAAAAAATCGAGGTCGATCCGTCCAATCCGCAATATATCGAAACCGTCTGGGGTGCCGGGTACCGTTTTACCGTCTGAGCATTTCAGGCGGTTTTTTTATCTTTTTTTAAGAACCTTTTTAGAAACTGTTAATCTCGCGTTTCTCGGGAGTTTAGACCCCTCGTCTATCATACAGGTAAGCCAAACAGAAACACCTAACCTGATCTTGACCGAGGAGGACTATACATGAAAAAGGTATCCAATAAACTGGCAGCTGTGCTGCTCGCTACTACTCTCGGAGCGACATCCCTTCCCTTCGCCGCTTTGCATGCACAGGCAGCAGCCGCTCCGCTCAGCGCCGGGGAAATCCAGCAAGCCGTCAGCAAAATGACCCAGCTTCGCGTCATGCAAGGCTATCAAGATCGCTCGATGGGCATCCACCAGCAAGTCACCCGCGCCGAGCTGGCGAAAATGATCGCACTCACATTCGGCTTGCAAGGCAAGGCAGAGCAAACCGTCAGCTTTTCCGATGTGAACCCGGGCGCATGGTATTACAACTACGCTGCCGCACTGGTTGGCAAAGAAATCATGCAGGCGAAAGATGGACGTTTTGACCCACAAGGAACGGTGACAAGCGCCGAACTGGTCCAGATCGTCTCCAAGGCGCTCGGACGCGATACGAAATCCGTTCAACATTGGGCAGAACGCCTCTCCTCCGCCAACGGAAGCGTCACCCGCGGCGAAGTTGCCTTCCTTTTGCAAACCGCTCACAAAGCGATCCCTTCCGCCAATGCGAAAGTGACCAGCGCACGCGCGCTGAATGCCATCACCCTGATCGTCACCTTTGACGCGCCACTGACGGCGCAGGATGAAGTATTCGCAAAAGCCAAGGAAGACTTTGCTTTCAACGACGGTCTGACCTTGACCAACATGCCGCGTCTGAAAACTGGCTCTGTCGCAACCTATATCGTGCCGACTTCCGTACAAAAGCCTGGGACAGTTTACACGTTGACCTACAAAGGGAACAAGGCAGGAACTTTTGCTGGCAACGCAACGAAGCTTGACATGACCCAGGCAAGACAGGTGACAAACGACACATTTGAAGTCGAAGCACTGAAAGCAAACGGGGTCGTCGACTACGGATACATCATCTCCGCTTACAGTGCAGGACGTGGCGCAAACGCCTTTGTGCTTGACGACAGCAACAGCGCAGACGGCAAAACGTATCAAGTCATTTCGTCCATGCAGGCAAGACAAGTGACGATTACCCCTGCTGGCGGCGAGCCGATTATCGCGAAATACGTGCCATTCACACAATCGACTGACGGAGTCCAGGAGCCAAAATTCCGTCTGCCGGAAGGTCAAGTATTGAAACCGGGCGTCACGTACACCGTCACATCTGACTGGGCCAATATCGCCAACCCGACTTTTGTCGCCCAGGAAGTCGCTCCGCTTGCGTTGAGCGAAGCAGAAGCGCTCAGTGACACATCGATTTCCGTTACCTTGACTGCCGATCCAAAAGACGAGCTGTTCTCCGGCCGCAGTGTAGAACTGACTTCGGCAGATGGCGAAAAGCTGCTCGCCACCTACAAATATTCCAGCCGCAAAGGGGCAACAGGCGTGTTTGACCTTCAGCAAGATGGTAAACTGAAAGCAGACACAACCTATACGGTAACACCTGTCGGCGATTGGGCTGGCAAATCCCAGGCCAAGCTGACAGTCGAATAAGCCGCTGGATATGCTGGCAATGAAAACGAAAGAAAGGGGCGGGTTCGCCATGCTGCAAGCAAGCTTTTTGACTATCGCCCTGTTCCTGTCAGGCTGTGCGGCCAACATGGACACCCTGCTTGCGAGCGGCGAGCAGCAAGCGACCCAGGTGGTGAAAGAAGAAATGGACAAGCGAAACCAGGCACTGCTTGCAGCAGTCAAGCAAGGAGACAAGGAAACGATCCAAAAGCTGCTTGCTGACGGAGCTGACATCAATGCAACAGATGAGCGCGGCCGCACTTCAGCCATGATCGCCGTGCACACGGATCAACTGGAAGTATTCAACCTGCTGGTGGAACATGGCGCCAACATCAACATTCGCGATGACCGCTCCGACAATCCGCTGCTGTATGCCGGGGCAGAAGGCAAGCTGGACTTCGTGCGGGCAAGCATTGCCGCAGGGGCCGATACGACGATCACCAACCGCTTTGGCGGCACCGCCCTCATCCCTGCGGCTGATCGCGGTCATGTAGAAATCGTCCGCGAGCTTTTAACCACCTCTGACGTCAACATCGACCACGTCAACAACCTCGGGTGGACGGCCTTGCTGGAAGCAGTCATCCTCGGAGATGGCGGCAAAAAGCATCAGGAAATCGTCCAGCTTTTGATCGAGCACGGCGCGAACGTGAATCTGGCGGATTCCGACGGGGTCACCCCTCTGTCGCACGCGAAAAAACGCGGCTTCCGCGAGATGGTCGACATGCTCGCAAAAGCGGGCGGAAAGTAAGCGACCTCCTCTGCGCTTCATCCAGCCAAAAAGGACAGGAACGTCAGTCACGCTGGCGCTCCCGTCCTTTTTTTCTTGCTGCTTCCCTAGTCCAAAAGACTTGCTTTCTCCCAAAACTTTTTCCCCACTCGCGCGTCTTATACTAATAATATCCAATATTCAAGTGCCCCTGGCCTTGCATTCCCTACATATGATTGAATCTTTCGAATAGGAGTCGGCGTAACATGAATACTCTCGCAAACGTATCCATGCTGGAAACAGACAAGCCCATTCGCAAAGCGTCACCAGACATCGATCCTCACATCGAAATGTACAAGCTTTTCCTCACTTCCAAAGAGGCCATCGAAATCCATATCAGCAATGTGACGCACCCGTCCTCCGGTATTGAAGTGTACGATATGCACGGAACGAAACTGTGCGAAGTCCGCTACACGCCGGGAGGCAGCCTCATCCTGCCTTTTTTTCCTCCGGAAGACGGCTTTTATTACATTAAGCTGACCATTGGGCCAGACCCTGACCCGCAGCATTCCTGCCAGCTTCACGTGGACAAGTACGTCCGCCTGTGCGGAACTATGGAAGATGATCGCGAATTTACTGCCGCTGGCGGGCCGTACATGATTGGTCCGACAGACGTTACGATTCCCGCAGGCGTCTGCGTCAGCTTCGAAGCTGGCGCCTCCATCAATGTCCGCTGCCAGCACAAAATCATCGTCGAGGATTACGGCTCCATCGCGTTCAACGGACAAAAAGATACGCCTGTCGTCATCATCGGAGCCATCGACAACGGCACGGCTCATCACTGGGGCCAGCTCGTCTTGTCTTCCCAAGCCAAGAGCAGCTTCACGCATATTCTTGTGCAGTACGACAACGATGAAGACGGCGTCGATTTTCTCGCCTCCTCTTCGCCGTTTGTCGCCCGTTCCACCTCGATCGAGCAGTTTCAGGCAGACATCGCCAAAACCAGCTACCTGGAAAGAGCCATCGTCGTTCCCCCGTCCTCCCGGCTCGCTTTCATCAAAACCTGGTTTCAGCAGTCCAGCCCTTACCGCTTCCATTTGCTTGGCGATCTGCTGCCTTTCGAGCTGTACTTCGGGATTGACGTCACGACTTTTGCCCACTGGGAAACGGAGACGAAGCGGGTCAACGAGCACCGCTCCCAGGCCGGAGACGTGAATTACTGGGACTTCGTCAATGGCAACTTTACGGCTGACCTGCTGGAAGCGACACATCTTTTTTCCAACAACCAGCAAAGCTCGGAGCCGCGCATCCAGCGGCTGATCGACTTCTTGCTGCTTGCCCAAAGCTGGCGACAAAAGCACGGCTATTTCAAATGGTACGACTTGATCGACCCGTTCAGCGAGCACGATCAGGATTTTTTCAAGACGTTCGAGGAAATGTCGTCCTCGTTCTGGTTGGCGCACAACACGTCGATCATTTACTGGGATACGATTGCCCGCGACTTGGGAATCTGGCAAAAAGAAGACTTTTTTGAACAGCAGTTCATCAATTCCGTCATCGTGCGCCTGCATTTCGCAGCCGATTTGCCGTTCTCGCTCACCGGGTACGGGAACAACATTCCGCCTGTCGGCTTTCTCGGCATCTCCATTCATTACGGGCCGTTCCGTTACCCAGAGCAATATCCGGCTCCCGGGCCGGAATTTGATGTGAACTACGGCCAGCTTTCGACAGCGGAGTATTTGAAGTTCATGCTGGAATCGTTGCTCAAAGGCCAGACCAATCCTGTCTATACGTGGTGGATTCCTACTCAGGCAGACAGAGACTTGTTCCACATCCTCAACGAAAAAGGCATATCGCTCGAATCCCCTCCCGAAGACTGGGATCGGGAATTTATCCAGCCCGCCCAGAAGACGCTGGACGAGATCCGGGCGCATTATCTCGGTCATTTCCAACTGGAGCATGTGCGAAGCTCCACGGCATACGTGCAAGCCCAGCAAGTGTTGGCTACCTCCTGAAACGGAGTGGGCAGCAAAACAAAAAAGATGAGCAGACATACAGGCGGTGCAGCACCTGTTGTCACGCTCATCTTTTCTTATTGCCCATGCTTGTTACACGCTTTGCAAAAACCAGCGCACAGCACGACTGATCAGTACAGGCAAAACAGAGATATGGTTTTCCCGGGCAAACTGTTCAAAAGACACGTTCAGCCCGCAATCGCCAAACACTCCCAGTCGCTCGGCCACACCTCGCGCATGCTCGTTGATTCGCGTCGGGTGAGTCTCTTCCTCTTCGCCAACTCCGATGAACAATTGTTTTGGCTGGCCGCCGCGCTGCAAGCGGGAGACAAACTCCTGCTCCTCCGCCAAAATCAGCCGCTTGTACCAATCAATCGATGGACTTCCGGCTATGTAGGCGAAAAATGCATCCGGGCGCGTGTACAAAGTATGCAGGGCGAACAATCCTCCCAGCGAATGACCGAATATGGCCTGGCGCTCGCGATTGATTGCGACCATGCTCTCCACCACGGGCCGAACCTCTTCCAATACGAAGCGCAAAAAGTCGTCCGCTCCGCCCTGCCGCGGCCACTCTCCCCCTCGGGAAAAAGGCGGAAGCTCGTCAATCGGCATAGGCAAGGAGTAATCGGTAAACCGTGCAGTGGCAAAAGGAATCTCCTCGTCGTAACCGAGCCCTACGACGACGGCTGGACTGCCTTGGCCATTCCGGCTTCTGCCTTGCAGACGAACCGCCTCCACTACCGTTCCGATCACCGAATTGGCATCCAGCACATACATGACCGGAAACCCTGCTTCTGGCGCCTCTCCTGGCGGCACTGCCAAATAGATGCGATATGCCTGCCCGCTGCCAGTCGCTGTCATCGTCAACTGCTTCGTCCAGGGAATGCCCGCTGTTTTCCACTCCAGCTCACTCATTGGTTCAACGTCTGCTCAAGCGTATCGAGCAGAAGCTCCTTGCCGATCGGCATGTAAGCCTGGTTGTAGTACGGATTTGCTGGCAGGTAGTAAATTTTCCCGTTTTTGTATGCTTTCAGCCCTTGCCATACAGCGGAATCTTTGTAAGCTTGCTCGCCGCCTTCCGGGTGCAGGAGCACGATGCGGTCCGGGTTGATCGTCGTGATGCCTTCCAGCGTCAGGAGCACCATCGTCTTTTCCTTCGTGTCAGGCGACGTCGCTGGCTTCGGCAGTCCCAGATCATCGTAAAGCACCGAGCCTGCCCCTTCGCTCCCCAACAAATACGGCCCTTTTTTGTGCGCCAGGAAGATGGAGAACGACTCATTACCTGATTTCGCCTTGATTTGCTCGCCGATTTTTTTCGCTTTGGCATCGTAGTCAGCCAGCCATTTTTGGACGTCCTGTTCTTGTCCGAGAATCGTGCCGACCTCTGTAAACCGCTCCCGCCACTGCTCCAGGCTGTTTTTCAGCACGACGACAGGCGCGATTTTTTTCAACTGCTCGTAAATTTTTTCCTGTCTGGCATTCATGATGATCAAATCAGGCTCAGCCGACATCACTGCCTCGATATTGATCGTGTCCATCATGTAAAAACCGACGATCTTGGAATCTTTCAGCTTGTCCCGCACATAGAGCGACGGCTTCTCATGGTCGTATGAATCCGTGTTGGCAGTAGCGACAGGCGTATGCCCCAAAATCAGCAATTCCTCGGAAGCGCCGGAAATATCCGCAATCCGTTTGGGATGAGCCGGAATCTCCACTTCCCCTTTTGCATCCTGGACTTTTCTGGTCTGGCTCGCTTCCGCTTGCGCAGGCTCCTCTTTTGGCGCTGCTGCCTGGCCGCATCCGACAACTGTCGTGGCGAGCAAGATGAGCATAAATGTATGCATAAGTGCCCGTTTCATTTGTATCCTCCCTGCAATTCATCGTTGATAATGATTTTCACTAGGAGGATTATAAACGGTTTGCTCCACGCCCGACCATAGACAATCCTGCCATCTAATTTGGATGATACTGCGCGAACAGCCGCAAGCTCTCCTCCATGATCCGTTCATGGCCGATCGCGGAATATTCCAGCCACGGATCAGGCGTCACCTCGTATACGTGCCTGTTTTGCACGGCTTTCAAGGAAAACCATTGCTCTGTTTTTTGCAGCTCGCTCCAAAAATCCCGCGATGGCTGATCCTTTTTCACGATCACGATCAAGCGGTCGGCATGATAGTGACATAATTCATCCAAGGTGATTTGCTCGTAGGCAAAAAGCGACTCCACTTGGGCAACAGGCCGAAGCTGCAAATCGCTGTACAGTACCGACCCGGTGCGCTGGCTGCCGCATGCATACAGCGTAGACTGGTTCACGTAGAGCATAAGCAGGGAGTCGTCGCCAATCGCCCGCCGGAGCGTCTCCCGTGCGGCTGCCGATTTTTTGTCGTAAGCCAAAAGCCACTGCTCGGCCTCCTTGTCCCTGCCGAGATACTCGCCGATCATTTGCAAGTGCACGCGCCAGTCTTTTTCCTTCCACGGAATAAACAGGGCATTCGCCATATGTCCCAGCTCTTGCTTCACAGTCTGATCGAGATAGTCGCTCGTAATGATCAGGTCAGGGCTGAAATGGCGAATCGCCTCGCGATTAACCGCCCAGTTTTCTGCCACAAACGGATCGCGCAAATGAACGGGGATATCGATGGCGTACTTTTGCCGATAGTACGCGGACCACTTGGGATCAAGCGGCGCGGCGCCGGGAATCGTCTGCAAAGCCAAAAGCTGTCCGGTAATCGCCGTATGGTACGTCGCGACTCTGTGCCGCCTGCTTTTCATGTAGACAGTGGGCGCCACTCCTTGCTGCTGCTTGAATTTCCGGCTGAAATAATACTCGTCGCTGAAGCCGACCTGTTTGGCGATTTCCCGTACCCGCTCCCTGCCTTCGCCCATCAACTGCTTTGCCTTGTTGATCCGCAACTGGTTCACGTAATCCATCGCGCTTTTTCCGTAAGTCTTTTTAAAAAGATGCA
Organism: Brevibacillus sp. HD3.3A; assembly: GCF_013284375.2. Taxonomy (NCBI): domain Bacteria; kingdom Bacillati; phylum Bacillota; class Bacilli; order Caryophanales; family Paenibacillaceae; genus Brevibacillus; species Brevibacillus sp. HD3.3A. The sequence goes on along the minus strand of NZ_CP085874.1, from coordinate 836,186 downwards.
TGTAATAGTAAGGGCTTAAACCAGCCATGGCGGCCAATTTCCCAATCGTCCAGCTTTCCTGGTAGTGGTTGTCCAAATACAGCCGCGTCTGCTCCAATGTCTCCAGCGAATCCTCTACGGGTGCGCTGTCTGCACGGACTGCCAGCTCGTACATAAGCTCCTGAAACCACGCCTGCGCCCGAAAGCGACTCCGCTCGTCCGCCTGCTGCCACGCATCCTCCATCGCACGACAGCGGGTGAACATGGATGACGGAGCTGTGCATGCCATGCGACCAGCCAACGGCCAGATCGCACGCCGCAGCGTGATCGTCTCATCGTCTTCGCCCTCCTGCTCGCGATACGCATCAAAAGCGAACACATGCAGGCTTAACTGCCGGAAAGATTCTATATAGAAAGAACACCGCTGCCCCGGGAGAAGCACCCACACGTCTCCTTCCTTGACGGGCTGACATTCGTCGTCTGTCTCCATCGAGCCTTTGCCTTCCAGGACGACGATCAGTCGGTGCTTGTTGTCCAGTTCTTGACCCGCGTGAGGGACATCCTGTTTGATTCTGATCTCTTCACAATGCCGCAGCTTCATCCACAAGCCTTGAAATGACTCGCCCCTGCTGTTCCCGTTGCTTCGCTTGCTCTGCATAGCTGGCTGCCACCGTCCTTTAGCTCTTATGCTCCCATTATGTTTGATAATGATTATCACCGTCAATGCAAGAAAAAAGCCCTCACTGCTCAGCGAGGGCTTCCTGCAAAAGACTTGCTAAAAAATACAGCCTTAGTGGCGAATAATATTTTTTCCGTAGTAAATCTCGTCCATCTCCAATTGCAGCCGCTCGGTTATTTCCAGCTGTTCTGCTGGCGTCAGCTTGTCTTTCGTATAGCCGAACAAGTAGTTGTTGAGATCGAACTGCCTGCGTTTGCATTTTGTATGGAAAATATTGTCCTGATAAACGTTGACATCGATCATGTGGAACAGTTCTTTGATTTCCTCGGGAATATAATTTTGAATCGAGCTGATGTCGTGATCGATGAACAGCTTGTAGCCGTGAATGTCCCGAGTAAAGCCGCGCACCCGATAATCGATCGTCATCAAATCCGTATCAAAAGAACGAATCAAGTAATTGAGCGCCTTCAATGGTGAAATCTCGCCACAGGTGGAGACGTCGATGTCTGCGCGAAATGTGCTGATTTCTTCATCTGGATGGTATTCCGGATAAGTATGGACGGTGATATGGCTTTTATCCAGCTGCAACACAACGTTCTCAGGCAACGGGCCTGGCGATTCCTCGTACGATTCCGTCGGCACCTCCACCACAGGGCCTTCGGAAACCAAAAACGTCACGCTCGCCCCTTGCGGCACATAATCTTGCTGCGCCACATTCAAGACGTGCGCGCCAATGATTTCCGAAACATTTTTCAAGATGCTGGTCAGTCGCTCGGCATTGTACTGTTCATCTATGTACTCGATATACGCTTCCCGCTCGGCCTTCGTTTTCGTATAGCAGATGTCGTACATGTTGAAGCTGAGCGATTTCGTCAAATTGTTGAAGCCGTGCAGCGTAATATGCTGATCGTTCGTTTGTTCCAAGTGTCGTGTCCTCCCCTGCGATGAGCGAATTTCCGCCATGATTTCCTTTTTTCAGCTTGCCCATTCCTTCCCATAAAAATCATCGGATGCAGCACGATATGCTGTTCATAAATAAGGAACGTTACTTTCTGCCTAACCTCACCTGATACCATCGAACCAATTGGAAAAATTTTGACTAACTCCCTATCTTTCGCCTGGAAAATGATGCTAAAATAATGATGTGTGTAAAAATTTTCAAAGAAATGGAGAAAAAGGCCATGGATTGGTATCTTAAAGTTTTAAAGAATTATGTAGGCTTCAGTGGGCGCGCAAGACGCACAGAGTATTGGATGTTTACCTTGTTCAGTGTAATCATTTCTTTGGTACTCATGCTCATCGAATACCTCGTCGGCTTGCCGCAATCTTTGTCTTCGCTGTACTCACTGGCTGTTTTGCTCCCTAGTTTGGGAGTAAGCGTTCGTCGCCTGCACGATGTTGGCAAAAGTGGCTGGTGGCTCCTTCTCGGGTTGATTCCGCTTATCGGAGCCATTATTTTGCTCGTATTCTTCTGCCAAGACAGTGAATCCGACAACAATTACGGTCCAAACCCGAAAGCAGAAGGAAGAGCATTGGTTTAATGCAAAAAGCCTCTCCTCAACTTGCGGGAGAGGCCCTTCTTTTTCCTCTGCTGATCACGCTTCTTCCCAGAACCGCCGCAGATTGTCCATGCCAATCCGCGAGCCTTCGCGACAATCCTCCATGCCCTCGAACTCCACTGTGATGTAACCGTCGTAGCCAGACTGCTTCACCAGCTTGACCACCTCGCGAATATTGATATCCCCTTGACCGACGATGGCACCGCGCAAGAAATTGCCGTTGACCGTCTTGAACCACTTGCCTGCCCCCGGGTCCTGGTAGTACGGACGGAAGTAAAAGTCTTTGAAATGCACCAGTGACGCATACGGAAGATTTTTCTTCACGCCCACCAATGAAGCTTCGTCGACGCACATGAAGTTGCCGACATCAAGTGTCGTCTTGAAATTCGGACGGTTGACCGCCTGCACGACGCGTTGTACGCGATCGCTTGCCTGTACGAGCCACCCGTGATTTTCAATCGTCGTCGTAATTCCGAATTGCGCCGCATAATCAGCGATTTGCCGGCTGCCTTCAACCATCGCGTCCAGATGGCTTTCAAAATAGGCAATCGTCGTCTGCTCAACAGGTACGGTAAACGTGGAGACATCGTGGCGCATGTGGCGAATCCCCATGCGATCCAGCAAATCTACGTGCGTTTTCAAACGCGCGACCTCTGCTTCAAACGCTTCCTGGCTGTCGTGAATGAAGTTGGCTGGCATCGAATAGTTGGACAGCTCGATCCCCAGTGCTTTCGCCTTGTCTCGTACGGCATCCGCCAGCTCGTAATTGTCCACCAGCGTAAATCCGTACGGCACGATCTCCATATGCTCGCCGCCGTTGTCGGCAATCCATTGCACAACATCCAGCACATCCATTTCCCCAGCGCGAATCGCAGTCAACAAACTGTACGTGCTCAATCCGATTTTCATTTGTTCTCCACCTCATCATTTTTGGTATGTGCTCTCATTTTTGAAAAGTAAGCTAGGCAAGCAATGCTCGGTCGATGAAAACGGTTTGCTGCAATCGGTTGGATTCGTAAGCGGCTTTGACCACTTCCAAAGTCCGCAGCCCATCCAGCCCTGAAATGGATGGCGTCCGTTTTTCCTTGACCGCTTGTACAAAATCGGCAATCAGCCGCGCGTCCATATCCACAGCCCACGGAAGCTGATTCAGCTTTCCTGCCTGGTCGTTGTAGTGGAGCAAGTGCTGACGGAAGACGTCTACTTCGACCGTTCCTTGCGTGCCCACGATCCGCATCGTCACATCGCCCCACGTGGGGAATGTTTTGGGACGCGACCAGCTTGGATCGATCCCGACGATCACGCCGGACTCCAATACCAGTGAAACCATGCCACAGTCTTCTACCGCCAACTGATGGAACCGCGTATCCAGCTCGGCGTAGACGCTTTTCACCTCATCCGCAAGCATCCAGCGTACGAGATCCATCAGGTGGACGATATGGTCGGTTGCCGCCCCGCCGCCTGACTGCTCTTCTTCCACAAACCAGCCGCCCGGCATCTGCCCGTGATTCGTGCTGTTGATAGCGAGAATTTCCCCGAGCGCTCCCGATTGCACCAGCTCTTTTACACGCTCGATCGCGGGCGAAAAGCGAACCGGATACGCCACTTGCAGAATCACCGCTTCCGCTGCGCACACCCGAATCATTTCCTCGGCATCCGGGACGGTCGTTGCGATCGGCTTCTCGCATAACACATGCTTTTTAGCTTTGGCGCAGGCGAGCACGTGCGCTTTGTGTCTCGCGTTTTCCGAGCAGACTACGACTGCTTCGATCGGAGACTGCAAAAACGCGGTCAGATCGCGGTAATATTTTGCTCCATAAGCAGCGGCCATCGCTTCACCGCGAACGGGATCGTCGTCCCAAATCGCATGCAGCTCCGCATCTGGATGATTTCGCAGGTGTGCGGCATAGCTTTGCGCGTGCATATGAGCAAAGCTCAATATTCCTACCTTCATTGGGCAACCTCTCCTTTTGCCAGACTGACAGGCTTTCCGGCCTTCGCTGACTCGCTGGCTGCCTGAGCGATTTCTTTTGCCAGCAACCAATCGCGTACGGTCATGCCAGCAGCCGCTTCGCCTAAAAGGTGTCGGACGAGCTGCTCCCGCTGCTTCTGTAAAGGATCAATCCCGGCGTGACTTCCTTGTTCCGTCTGACCTGCAACCGCCTGTCGGTCCGCGCCACCCCTGCTCCAGCGGATCGGCAAACTGTCGCGGCTGTCGTGCAGCAGCATCCCTGCGTCACCCGTCAGCTCGAAAAACGTGTGCTCGGACGACTCAGCCTGAGACAGCTCCACCTGTGCGATCGCACCATCACGCATCCTCAGGATGATTAGCGCATACTGGAGCAGCTTCCCTGTTGCCACCTCGCGCGCCACCTTGTTTGCCTGCACGCGCTCCACCTCGCCGAACGTCCAGCGCAGCCAGTCAAACTCGCGCATGCCCAGACTGGAAAAGATGCAGCCATCCGCGCTTGCATGGGTTCCTCGCCGCAGCCGCAATACGCCTGGCTTGCCAATTGCCCCGCTTACAACCTGTTCACGCGCCTGCGCGTACTCCGGCGAAAAACGCAAAGAGTCCGTCAAGTACATCACGCAGCCATTTTGCTCGCACAAGTCTGCTGCCGCCACAAGCTGCTGATCGGACATCCCGGCGTGCTCGTCCAGGAGTATGTTTACGCCTGACTGAGCGGCATGCGTGACCCATGTTCCTTCCACTGTTCCGGCAAATTCCACAAGCTCCACTTTTTCCTCCGCCAATAAACAACGCAGCTCCTGCAAGCTTTGCGCATGGCCAGCCACCTCTACTCCGTGAATTTGCGACCAGCTTGCCTGCCGCTCTTTCGCAGAGTCATCGGCACCGGCCACTGCTACCTTCACCATGACGCCAGACCTCCTTTTCCCCTGATCCGCTAAAGCGAAAATTGGAACACATCCTGCAACAAAATGGCGGCTGCCCCTACGACCTCGACATCCTCTCCAAGCGAATTTGGCCGGATTTCCAACTCTTCTGTCAATATGCCGTGGGCGTACTCGCACACGTATTCGCGCACCTTTTCGATCAACAGCCCGTTTTCAAAAGCGATCTCGCCGCCCAAAATGATGACCTCCGGATTGAACAAATGAATCAGGTTCACCATGCCAGCAGCCAAATAAGATGCCGTTTCCTCCAGGATGCTGACAGCGAGCGCGTCTTTTTCAGCCAATGCTTGCCGGAACATTTTCGCGTTGATTTCGTTGAGATCATCGTGGGCCAGCGCCATGATGCTGCTCGCTTTCCCTTTGGCGAGAGCGGAAAGCAGCTTCGAGTAGATCGCGGGCCAGCTCACGTAATTTTCCAGGCAGCCGATGTTGCCGCAATCGCAGCGCATGCCTGCCCGATCAATCGTCGTATGCCCAAACTCTCCGGCGCCGCCTTTGTAGCCGCGATAAATCGCTCCGTCCATCAACAAGCTCGCGCCCAGCCCGTCGCCAATCGTCACGTACAGCATGTTTTGATAATGCCGGAAATGTCCGAGAGTCTTTTCCGCGAGCAAATAAGCATTCGTATCATTGTCCACCCACGTGTCTACGCCGAACCGCTGCTCAACCATTTCCTTCACAGGAGCGTCCCGCAATCGCAGCTTTGGATTGTAGCGAATCACACCCTTTGCCGAGTCCACGATTCCTTGCGTCACAATCGAGATGCCCATGCAGTTGTCCAAGCTGCCTGCCTGGGACAAAAACCGCTCTATGACGTCCATTAAAAATGCCAGCACGCTGTCGCCTTGATTCAGCTTGATCGGATAAGCTTCCTTTTTCCTGATCTGGGCCTCCAAATTCATCTGGGCAATCGTCAGCCTGGAGCCGGAAATCGAGATTCCGATCAAAAAGCGGCTGTCCGGCGAAAACTGAACCAAAATCGGCTTTCTTCCCCCGTTCGATTCACCGACTCCAACCTCGCTCACCAAAGCGTCGCGGATCAGCTCGCTGACAGCCGAAGTGACCGTTGTCGGGCTTAGCTTGTTCCGCTTCGCGATTTCACTTCGGGAAATGGGGCCGTATTGACGGATGGTGTCCAAAATAATCGATCGATTCAACTCCTGGATCAGCTTCAAGTCGCCCGTCCTTCGCTTGACTCCATCCCTTTTATTCATCGCTATCTCCCCTGCCGCGCATGCCGCTCACAGATGGCACGCGACCAGATGATCGTCTTCGGCCGCCTTTCGCAAATCTGGCGGAGTTGTCCGGCAAATCTCCATCGCGTATGGACAGCGCGTATGAAACAGACAGCCGGACGGCGGATTGACCGGGCTTGGCACATCCCCTTGCAAAATGATGCGCTCCCGCTTGGCACGCGGATCGGGGATCGGCACGGAAGACAGCAACGCTTTCGTGTACGGGTGCTGCGGGTTGGCAAAAAGCGTTTCTTTGGGCGCGGACTCCACGAGGCTGCCCAAATACATCACGCCGATTTTGTCGCTAATATGCTCTACGACACTCAGGTCGTGCGAAATGAACAAATACGTCAGTTGGAACTCTTCCTGCAAATCTTTCAGCAGATTGAGGATTTGCGACTGAATGGACACGTCCAGCGCGGATACCGGCTCATCCGCCACGATCAGCTTCGGTTTCAGGATGAGGGCGCGGGCAATCCCGATGCGCTGGCGCTGCCCCCCGCTGAACTCATGGGCGAACTTTTCCGCGTGGTAGCTGTTCAAACCGACGACTTCTAGCATCTCGGCGACAGTCCGCTCCCGTTCCTTGACAGACAGCTTCGAATGAATGATCAGCGGCTCCGCCACGACATCGCGGATTTTCATCCGTGGGTTCAGTGACGCGTACGGGTCTTGAAACACCATCTGCACTTGCTTGCGCACCTCGCGCAGCTTCGTCTCGTTCATTTGCGAAATCTCTTCGCCGTTGATCCAAATTTTGCCCTCATCCGGGGTCAACAGTCGCGTAACCAGCCGCCCTGTCGTCGACTTGCCGCAGCCGCTTTCGCCGACGAGACTGAATGTCTCGCCCTCCTTGATTTCAAAAGAAACGCGGTTGACCGCCTTCACGCTTTTCTTGCTGGAGAACAGGCCGCTGTCAATCGGAAACGTCTTTTTGATCCCGTCTACCACAACCAGTGGCTTACGCATTCGCCCCCCTCCCTTCCTCGTCGTAGAGCCAGCAACGGCAAAAGCGGTTCTCGCCCACGCCGGCAATCGCAGGCTCCTGCTCCCAGCAGATCGACATGGCCTCCTTGCAGCGCGGGGCAAATTTGCAGCCTTTGGGCATGTTGTTCGGCGTCGGTACGTTGCCTGGAACGGAATCCAGCCTGTCGCGTTTTTGCCCGATTTTCGGCACAGAGCCAATCAATCCTTTTGTGTACGGATGCTTTGGCTCGTCAAACAGGTCGTAAACGGACGCTTCCTCCACTACCCGCCCGGCGTACATGACGACGACGCGATTGCACATCTCCGCCACCACGCCCAGATCGTGCGTAATCAACAGCATCGACATATGCTCATCTGCCTGGAGCTGCTTCATGACGTCCAAAATCTGCGCCTGGATCGTCACGTCGAGCGCCGTCGTCGGCTCGTCGGCAATCAGCAGGTTGGGGCGGCAGGACATCGCCATCGCGATCATGATGCGCTGCCGCATCCCCCCTGACAACTGGTGCGGATACTCTGCCAAAATTTCTTGGGGGCGGGGAATCCCTACTTTGGTCAACATGCTGACCGCGTGCTCCCGCGCCAGCTTATCCGAATAGCCGAGGTGCAGCCGGATCGCTTCTGCCAGCTGCTCGCCGATTTTCATCACCGGATTGAGCGAAGTCATCGGCTCCTGAAAAATCATCGAGATTTCTTTTCCGCGAATCTGCCGCATGTCGTTCTCTGACATGGACAACAGGTTGGTGCCGTTATAAACAATCTCGCCTTGGGTGATCTCGCCCGTCGTATCCTTGAACAAACGCATGATCGAAAGCGAAGTCACGCTTTTGCCGCAGCCCGATTCTCCGACCAGACCGAGCACTTCGCCCTTTTTTATATGAAAGCTGACGTTGTCGAGTACGACCGTCTTGCGGTCATCCCTCGTGAACTGTGTTTGCAGATGCTTAACCTCGATGATGTTTTCACTCATCTGCCCCAACTCCCTCGTTTAGTTCTTCGTTTTCGGGTCCAGAATGTCACGCAGGCCATCCCCTACCAGGTTGAACGCCAGCACAGACAGGAAAATCGCCAGACCGGGAATCATCACCACGTGGGGAGAAGTCGCGAGGTAATCGCGGCCCATGCTGAGCATCGCTCCCCAGTCGGGACTTTCCGGCTTTGCGCCCAGACCGAGAAAACTGAGACTGGAAGCTGCCAGGATAGACGTGCCGATCCTGAGCGAAAAGAAGACGATCATGCTGGATACCGTCTCCGGAAAAATGTGGCGAAAAATGATCCGGCTGCTTTTGGCCCCCATGGAGCGCGCCGCTTCCACAAAGACGGCTTCTTTGGCTGCCAGCGTATTGCCGCGGATCAGCCGGGCAAAAGACGGTATGCTGAACACAGCCACGGCCACCACGACGTTTGTCAAACCGGGGCCGAGAATCGCGACGATGGCAATAGCCAGGAGCAAGTCAGGAAAAGCGAACATGACATCGCTGCCGCGCATGATCAGCCGATCGATCCAGCCGCCGTAGTAGCCGCTGCACAAGCCCAAAATCGTCCCGATGACAGCCCCGACAAAAACAGAGGTAAAGCTGACGCCGAGCGAAAGGCCCGCCCCGACAATAATCCGGCTCAAAATATCGCGCCCGTACTCATCCGTTCCCGCCCAGTGCGCCAGGGAAGGCGTCTGGAGCGTTGCATCGTAGTTTGGCTCGTACGGATCGTAAGGAGCGATCACTGGTCCGAAAATCGCGACCAGCACTAAAAACAGGATAAAAAATCCGGCCCAGAACGCCGTCTTTTGCTTTTTCCACTTTTTCCAAAACTCGCGCGCCCTGGAGCTTTGCTTGTCCAGCGTGACAACAGTCGCCTGGCCGACTTCATTTACTACCTCCATTTCCTTCGCTCCCTTCGCTTAGCTTTCATAACGGATTTTCGGATTGAGCGCCTTGTACAGGATGTCTACCAGCAAGTTCACGAGGATAAACTCCAGCGAAAACAGCAAGATGACAGCCTGCACGACCGGATAGTCGCGAAAAGCGATGGAATCGACCAGTAGCCGCCCCATGCCCGGAATGCTGAACACCGTCTCGACCACGACCGAACCGCCCAACAAAAATCCGAATTGCAAGCCAGCAATCGTCACGACGGGAATCATCGAGTTTTTCAGCGCATGCTTGCGAACGACGACCGACTCCTTCAAGCCTTTCGCCCGACCTGTACGGATAAAATCTTCTTTCAATGTTTCAAGGAGAGACGAGCGGGTAAACCGGGCCAGCATCGACATGATTCCCGCCCCCAGCGTCAGCGAAGGGAGAACGTAGCTTTTCCAGCCATCCACTCCCCCGGTCGGAAACCAGCCGAGCGTGACGGAAAAAATTTGTATGAGAATGAGCCCCAGCCAGAAGCCGGGCAAGGAAATGCCGGAAATCGCGGTCAGCATTCCGACGTAGTCCGGCCATTTGTTGCGAAAGACTGCGGAGACGGTTCCGATGAGCAGCCCCAGAACGAGCGCCCAGCCCAGGCTCATAAATGTCAAATTCATCGTGATGGAAAAACGGTTGGCGAACATGTCGCTGATCGGCAGACCTGTTTTCAAGGAATGGCCCAGGTTGCCCGTGAGCAAGTTCTGCATATAGGTGGCGTACTGGGAAAGGAGCGGCTTGTCCAGCCCAAGCTCCTGACGGACGCGGGTGATCTCTTCCAGCGTAGCGTCTTTTCCAGCCGCCAGACGCACAGGGTCGCCCGGCACGAGATGGATGAAGAAGAAAATCAAGAGAGACACGACGAAAATGATCGGGATGATCTCGATGAGCCTTTTTACGATGTAACGGAACATTGAGCGGTTCCTCCTAATGGATGGGAAAGCCACGCGGCATGCAGCGTCATGGCATTCCTTCTCCCCAAGACTTTTCTTGCAACCAGGACGTAATAGGAAAGCAGCGTTGGGCTGTGAGCAGCGACCCAACGCTGCCAGAAAAACCTTATTGGAATGCCGCTTCCCTCACATAGATGCCGCCGCTTGGCGTGATGTAGACGCCGTTTACGTTGGCGCGTTTGCCGTACAAAATCTCGTCGACAGCCAGGAAGATCCATGGCGCATCTTTGAATACATTTTCCTGAACGGCTCCGTACAGCTCTTTTTGCTTGTTCTGGTCAGACGATTGGGTCGCTTCCTTGATGCTCTTGTCTACGATGTCACTCTTGTAAAAAGCGGTGTTCGCTCCTGCTGGCGGGAAGTTTTCGCTGCTGAACAGAGAGCGCATCGCGTTGTCCGGATCAGCGGAAGACCAGCTTACGTACCACATGTTCATCTTCGCTTCTTCCGGAGACTTGATGCCGTAGATTTCATCCGAGAGCGTCGCTTCCTCCATCGACTTCACCTCGACGGTTACGCCGATTTTTTGCAGCTGTTGCTGAATGAATTGCATGCCTTTCATCGTATCGGAGTTCGTGTTGCCCCAGATTTCCGTGGTGAAGCCATTTTCGTAGCCTGCTTCCTTGAGCAGTTGCTTCGCCTTTTCGATGTTGTACTCATAAACACCCTGCTTGGCGTAATGCGCAATCGTCGGCGACATGATCGATTCGAGCTGCGTGCCGTACCCGGCTTTGACGACTTTGATGAACGCGTCCTTGTCGACGGCGTAGTTGATGGCTTGACGTACACGCAAATCATCGAACGGCTTTTTCAGCATGTTGATCGAAACGTAACGGGTGATCGTGGAAGGCGTGCGCTCTACCTTGACGCCCTCTGCTCCGCCCAGCGTCTCCGCTTGCTGTTCAGGCAACGGATAGATGACGTCTGCTTCGCCCGTTTTCAGCATCGCTACGCGCGAGCCGTTTTCCGGTACGGGCTTGTAGACGATTTTTCCTACTTTGGCTGCACCTTTGTTCCAGTGATCCTGGTTCAGTTCGACGGTCAGATGGTCGCCCTGCACCCATTCCACAAATTTGTAAGGGCCGGTCCCGACCGGATTTTTGGAAATTTCCTTGCCGTACTTCTCCAACGCTGCCGGGCTGATGATCCCTGTCGTGAACTTGTTGATCATCGCGGAAAATGGCTGGTTCAGCGTCACTTTTACCGTGTAGTCGTCCACCACTTCTGTGCTCTTGATGTATTTGTAGTTGCGGTAAGCCCGCAGGTTGTTGTCTTGGTTGCTCATGCGGTCAAAGTTGATTTTGACAGCTTGCGCATTGAACGGCGTCCCGTCATGGAACTTGACGTTTTGACGAAGCTTGAACGTATACTCGGTGGAATCTTCGTTCACCGAATATTCAGTCGACAAACCCGGTATAAGCTTCAAGTCTTTGTCGTAAATCAGGAGTCCTTCAAACATGGCCGACTGCACACCGCTGGACAAGGCGTCTCCGGTGTTTTGCGGGTCCATCGTGATGAAGTTTTCGTTTACGGCGATCACCATCTGATCTTTCTGCGGTGCTCCCGTACTCGCCCCTGAGTCGGGCGACGATGCTGCCGGAGTCCCTCCCCCTCCTGAACTGGAACATCCAAAAAGTAATGCCACTGAAAAAAGTAAGACAGATGCTGCTCGCAAATACGCTGCTTTTTTCATTTCCCTTTTCCCCCTTACAAGGTTCTCCTTATGGTAGCAATCTGGATGTCCGTCATTGGGTACAGCATGGATGCGGTTTCACGATTTACGGCGTGAAAACGACTTCGCGGCCGGTCTGTGCCGACTCGTAAATGCCGCAGAGAATTTTCATCATCTCTACGCCGTGCGCAACTGGGCTGAGCGTCTCTTTTTCGCCCAAAATGTATGCGATAAAATGATCGATTTCATTTTGAAAGCCTTGCTTGAAGTCAAAAGACAGCTTATCCATTTGCGGAGTGACATTGAGGATGGTGTTGTGTTTTTCCGCAATGATGGACAGCTCCGGCTCTACCTCTGCTCCGCCCTTGTCGCCGTACAGCTTGACGGACAGCTCTTCTTTTTTGGCGTGCAGCGTGTAGCTCACATCGACGAACAGGGACGCGCCGTTTTCAAAGCGGATCAAGGCGTTCGCCATGTCTTCCACCGTGTTTTTGCCGGGATCGTAGTCGGCCGCCTTGTAAAAAGACAAATGCTTGACGTTGGCCCGGTTGCCGAGCTTGTTGTATGTATTGCCGCTCACCGTCGCAACTTTTGGACAGCCCATCATGTACCAGCACAGATCAATTACGTGGACACCGAGGTCAATCAGCGGCCCGCCGCCCGATCTTTCCTTGTCCGCGAACCAGCCGCCGGGATTGCCCAATCGGCGAAGGCAAGACGCTTTGGCGTAATAAATCTCGCCCAAATCTCCTGCATCGATGAACTGTTTGAGCAGTTGAGCGTTCGTATCGTATCTTCTGACGAAGCCCACCTGGAGCAGCTTGCCGCTTCGTTTGACCGCTTCTTCAATTCGCAAAGCAGATTCAACCGAGATGCTGAGCGGCTTTTCCAGCAGTACGTGCTTGCCAGCGTCCAGCGCAGAGATGGCGAGGTCTGCGTGTGTGTTGTTCCAGGTGCAGATGCTTACTGCGTCGATTTGCGGATCGGCGAGCGCTGCCTCGATGTTGCTGTAGTAAGTCGCTGCCTGGTACTTTTCCGCTTTTTCCTTGGCGCGCGCTTCGTTGAAGTCGACAACCGCGTGAAGCTGCACGCGTTCATTTTGCTGATACGATTGCAAATGCATGTCCGAAATGGAGCCTGCCCCGATCACCGCAACCTTTACTTTTTCCATGCGGATGTATGCCTCCTTGCGTTAGCAAATTGCTAATTTATTTTTTCAGTGGAGTTATTAATTGAATGATACGAAATAATCTTAATTTTGGCAATACATATTCTGCTAGTAAGCAGGAAGTTTTCCCTCGGACTGCTTCGCTGCAAACAACAGACCTGCTGCCCCGATTGCTCCAGCCTGAATCCCGACTTGCTGCCGCTCGATTCGCACCTGCCGCGCCATGGACTGGATGCCCCGCTCCCTGACGCTGCGCTTGACCTCCCGGAGCAAAATATCCGAAGCGTTCATCACGCCGCCGCCAAAAACAACCACTTCCGGATTGAACAAATGAATCAGACTGGTCGTGCCGATCCCCAGACAATACCCGGCACGCTCGATAATCTCCACGCTGTAGCGATCTCCCGCCAGCGCCGCTTCCCCGATTTCTTTTGCCGTCGGAAAAGCGCCCGCCGCAAGCGAACCGCCTGTCCACTCGCGCTGCTCCTGCTCCAGCTGGTGTTTGACCAGATGTTCGAGCGCCGTACCGGAGGCATACAGTTCGAGACAGCCCCGATTGCCGCAACTGCACAACGGACCGTTCCAATCGATCGAGATGTGTCCGAACTCCCCGGCGCTGCCGTCTTTCCCCTGCACCAGTTGGCCGTCACTGATGATTCCTGCACCAACGCCTGTGCTGACTGTGACGTAAATCATGTTTTGCGCGCCCCGGCCCGCTCCCCACATCCACTCCGCTACTGCCGCGGCATTGGCGTCATTGATGAGCTGCGCCGGAAGAGCGAATTTGTCTTCGATCAGCTTGCCGATCGGAACGTGCTCCCAACCGAGATTGCCGGCGAAAATGACCTCCGCAGCCTTGCTGTCGATGACTCCGGCGGAAGCTATGCCGACTCCGCGCACCTTTTGCCGATCAGCATTCGCTGTCCCAAGCACGCCTTCAATCGCCGCCAACACTCTGTCGATCACGGCCCGCTCGCCGTCTTGCGAGGAAGTGGGCAGCACTGTGCTGTTGATCATTTGCCCGCTCTTGTGCACCAAGCCCGCCAATATTTTCGTCCCGCCCAAATCAAGCCCAACCGCATACTCGTCCTGTTCCACGCGAGTCCACTCCTTTTTGTTGCTGCGTCTGTTGCAAGATGATTGCTGGCACTTTATTATTTTCTCCATTGGCTTTATAAAGTTACTCACCTCTAGTTGTATCACAAGCGAAAAAGAAAATAAAGGATTCGCACTTTTTAAAATATTTTTTGTGCGCAAAAAAACCCCTTCCTGCCAGACCGCAGAAAGGGCTTCCTTCGTTGCTGTTTACTTGAACCAGCCTTTTTCCTTGAAGTGCATGATCGCTTCAATCCGGTTGCTCACGCCGAGCTTGTCGAGAATCACGGAAATGTAGTTGCGCACCGTTCCCGTCGTAATGAACAGCTGGCTGGCGATTTCCTTCGTGTTTTTGCCGTCCGCAATCAGCAAAAGCACTTCCTTTTCCCGCTCTGTCAGCGGGTTTTCCTGCCCATACGCTTCATCGACCAATTCCGGGGCATAAATTCGTCTGCCCGCCATGACGCTGCGGATCGAGCTTGCCAGCTCTTCGCTGGGGCTGTCCTTGAGCAAATAGCCGTTCGCTCCGGCCTTCAAGGCGCGCTCGAAGTATCCCGGACGGGCAAAGGTCGTCAAAATCATCACTTTGCAGCCGCTGCCCTTCAGCTCCTCAGCAGCGTCCAAACCGCTTTTCACAGGCATTTCGATATCCATGATGCAAATATCCGGCTTATGCAGGTGGACGAGCTTGACGGCATCCTCACCGTTGCTCGCCCTGCCGACGACCTGCATATCCTCTTCCAGATCGAGCAGAGAAGCCAGAGCACCAAGCAGCATGCGCTGATCCTCTGCAATGACGATGCGAATCATGCTCACGCCTCCTTTTCCGGTTGTTTGAAGCTGTTGGGCACCCGCAGTACGACTTGTGTCCCGGCCTCCGATGATAAAATGTCCATGCTGCCGTTCACAAATTCCAGCCGCTCACGCATCCCGCGCAGTCCATTTCCGCGGCAAGCCGCTTGCTCCACCATTCCGCTGCCGTTGTCCGCCACGCGCACAATCAGATCCGTACGAGACGGCTCGATGGTGATGGAACACCGGCTGGCGTTGCTGTGCTTGATAACATTTGTCACAGCTTCCTTCAAACACATGCTGAGCACCGTTTCCGTCATCAAGGACGTATTGTTCAAATCCGGGTCGCCTTCCAGCGCAAACTCGATTTCAGCCGCCTTGAGAATTTGCCTGATCCGAAACATTTCCTCGGTCAGCCGCGTCCCGCGCATTTGCGTAACCATTTCCCGCACTTCTTTCAACGCAATTCGCGCCGTCTGCCTGATTTCCTCCAGCTCAGTCTGTGCCCGAGCCGGATTTTTGTAGATCAGCTTGCTGGCGAGATCGCTTTTCAGCCCGATCAAAGACAGCTTTTGTCCCAGCGTATCGTGCAAGTCGCGGGCAATCCGCTGGCGTTCCTCCAGCTTGACCAGTTCGGAAATCCGCTTGTTGGCGTGATTCAGCTCACCTTGCAGCTTCTCCCGCTTGTTCCAGTTGTACGTGGTCACTGGCAGCAAAATGACAGCGATCAGGCTGACGAGCACAAACGGAAGCTGGTTGAAAAGCTGCGCATTTTTCGAAAGGAAGCCCATGTTGATCGTCGCAAAGGTGCTGATCAGATGGATCGTATACAGCGTGATGAACCCGATCTTGTTCTGGATGTTCCCGATGAAAAAGGCCAGGAACAGCGCGAAGTAGACGTAGCCGAACATGACGGTCATCGCGATCGAGATCACGATCTGCAAACTGGTCCAAAAGTAGATCAGCCACCCTTTGGAGAGAAACGACAGGACGTAGCAGACGAAAAACAAAAGAATCATCACGATTCCGCTTGCGACCTCGTACGTAGACGACGAGCGGAAAATGAAGTAAAACGGCAGGATGTAGAAGACAACCCACACATAAGGGCTAAGGCCCGTGTTTTTTTGCAGAATGTGATACCACTTTTGCATGTATGCCCACCTTTTTCTTCGCCACTACTTATCAGTGTATCGGAATGAAGGAGTTTCGGGCAGGCTTATTTTCCTTCCAGACTCGTTTTTTGGCTGTGCAACGCGTCCATAATCGCCCCGGTCGAAGCTTGAATCTGCTTGATTTCCTTGAAGCTCACAAACTGCTTTCTCTCTTCGTCCCACAGGCGGAAGCTCAACGATTTCAGGCTGGAAGACAATGTAATCGTCGTCGCCATTTGCAGCGGCGGCGTCCCGTTATGTGCCTTTTCCAAATTGTAGTTTGGCACCTTTGGACTCAAGTGATGCACATGGTGAAAGCCGATGTTCCCCGTGATCCACTGCAAGACGCGCGGCAGTTTGTAGTACGAGCTGCCTTCCACAGCAGCTTTGACGTAGCTCCACTCTTCTTCGTTTTCAAAATACGAATCCTCGAACTGGTGCTGCACATAGAACAGCCAGATTCCGAGCAACCCCGAGATAAAAAAGACAGGAACCTGTATGAGCAAAAACGCTTGCCAACCGATCGCCCAAGCGAGAAGCGCATACAAGCCGACCAAGAGCACGTTGGTCAAGTACGTGTTCAGCCGCTCTTTGCGGCGTGCCCCTTTGCGATTGAAGCGATATTGCAGCGCGAAGACAAAGAACGGGCCGATCCCGAACATGACGAGCGGATTGCGGTAGATGCGGTACGCGATTTTGCGCCAGAGCGGAGCCGCGAGGTATTCGTCCACGGTCAAAATCCAGATGTCGCCGACACCGCGCTTGTCGAGGTTGCTGCTCGTGGCGTGGTGAATCGAATGGCTTTGCTTCCACTGTTCGTACGGCACGCAAGTAATCACGCCCGTAATCGTGCCGAGAATGTCATTGGCCCGCCGGCTTTTAAAAAAAGACTGATGGCAGCAATCGTGAAAAATGATGAAGGTGCGAATGACAAAACCAGCTGTGATGATGACCAGCGGCAACGTCAGCCAGTACGAGACTGACAGGCTGAGATAGGCACCGTACCAAAGAAAAAGCAAGGGAACAATCGTGTTGATCATTTGGCGAATACTCGATTTCGTATCCGTTTTTTCAAAGGGAGCCACATTCTTTTTCAACTGGGCGATGTTCGATTGATGCATCAATTGGTTCCTCCTCGATATGAAGCGCGTATGACTGGATGACCAGACGCAATTTTCTATCTTTATTGTAGAAAATGCGCTCGGTTCGCTGTAGTCATAAACGTCAAGTCGAGGGTATGACAAATGTCATGGTTGAACAAATCAACTGGAAATTTTAGGATATGTGAACACTCACGAAAAATACTCCAACAAATAAACCGTCTGCTCTTCCGGCTTGAGCAAAGCAAACACCGTTCCGCCGCCGATGACCGACATGAAGCGGAAGCGCTCTGTCGCGCCGCATACCATGCTCTCCTCGATCCCGTAATCGTGGGTGACATTCCACTGCAAGTTCATGAAAAACTCTCCGCTCATCTCCCGGGCTGTCTCCTGATCGATCAGGACGTCGGAATCGTCGTGCCCCCAGTCCTCCGTCAGCTCCGTGATGTGCCGAAACTCGCCAGTCAGCTCGTAATGGTACTTCGTAAACTCATAGCTGTAGAAGCCTTCGACATAATAGTCCACGTCAAAATCAGCCAGCTCGGCCAGCCCGTCCATGATTCGTTCCTTATACGCCTTGAGCGTTACTTTATCCTTCAAATATTCCTGCTTGTTTTGGGCAAAATCAGCCTGCAAATAGGCGTGGACTTCCTCCACATTTCCTCCGCCGAAGACGTCCAGGTCGCCGAGAAATTCGTACTTGCCCGCCACGTAACGGAAGCCGAAAAAGTTGTTCTCGGCGTGTTTGTACTCTTTCTCGCAGTAAAGGCCATCTGTGCCGAGCAGATGAAGCTGGTAGACACTTCCCTCGTGCAGATGAGAAAACGTGAGCAACGGCCGGAAATAGCAAGCGAGCCGCTCATCCACAAAAACCTCGCTCGCTTTCGGATACATGATCACTTTTTGTTCCTGCTGATTTTTCTCCATGTTTCTCTCCTCCACTTCTCTCTTTGGCATTTTTGTCTCTATCTACATCCACTTACCGAAAAGGTCTTGTACTGCCTGCCTGGAATAGCCATCCTCGCCCCGCCAGTTGACTACCGCGAAAAAGTCGTTTTTTCCGCCGCGGCCCGGCCTGTCTTTGGTCGTCGCCAAAATGCCTGCCGACGCGAGAATTTCCATGAATGCGTCCCGCTCATTTTTGCTGGACGGAAAAAGCCCGGCAAGCCGCTTCTCCAGTTGACGTGCAGCATCTGTAGGCTCGCAGCTTTCAATCGCGGCAAGCATCTGGCGCCAGATCGCCACGTCTGCCACTGTGACTTCCAGCTCCAACTCCGGCTCCTTGCTCATGAGCTGCAAATCTTGCAACACATACGGAAGGTAATTCAAACGAACGCCGCCCCACTTGTGTCTTTCAAAATTCAGCACGTTCATATCTTCGTCCGTGTACGATTCCAGACCTGCGATATGATAGCTGTCGCATACATAGCAATCTCCGTACATGGCGTAGGCAACCCCGTTTGCTGGAGCGGTGTAGCGGCCTGCATTGCTTTCAAACGAATGCTGCACAAACTGACGGGTCAATACCCAGCTTGCGAGTGCGCTGCGCAAGTGAATTTTTCGGGTGTACAAGCTGTGCAAAAAGGCTTTCGCCACCTTCTCCTTCGTCACTTGTTCGTGCAATTCCACGATTTGCCGCACCGCCTCATCGTGATGAATCGTGAGCGGATCGAACATCATCCCTTTGCTTTTTGCATAAACAAAATCTTCCCCCTCGTATACATAAGGACGGTCTTTCCAGCCTTGGCTGCTCCAGAATGTCTTCAGCAAAATTTGCTTCGCTTTTTTATCCATAGAAGGTTTCCTCCGATTTCTTTTTCCCTTCCATATTTTAGCGCATAATTTGTTCCTGACTATCAGACTATAAGCCTCATTTTCCAAAATTTATCGTCTGGAACTGCCATCCCCAAAAAAACACAAGACCCCATCCAACTGACGGATGAGGTCTTGTGTTTTTGTTTTGGCTTTAAGCCGCTATTATTTTACGTCGAGGCGCTTCATGATGTCGTCGAGCAACAAGTTGGCTGCTTTGACGCCGCCTGCTGTGTTCCAGATCGTTTCGCTTACTTGGAATACTTGATTGTTTTTCGCCACGTTCAACGATTTGAATACCGGGCTGTCCATCCATTTTTTCGACATTTCGGTGATCGCTGTGTCGCCTTTCGCTTCCGATACCCAGTAGAACAGGACATCCCCGTCCATTACAGACATGCCTTCTTCGGAAACAAATTCCGCGAAGTTGTCTACATTTTGCGAGTCTGGACGCGCTACACCCAACTGGTCGAGCAAAACGCCGCTGAACGTATCTTTTTGATAAATTTGCACGCCTTTTTTCGAGTATTTCACTACAGATACTTTCGTTGCGATCTTGGAACCGAGCTTCTCTTTCGCAGCTGCTACGCGATCGTCGAACTCTTTGAGCACTTTCTCGCCTTCTGCTTGCTTGTTCAACGCTTCTGCGTACAGCTTGAAGTTGGTTTTCCATCTGCCGGACAGCTCTTCGGAGAACACGGTTGGCGCAATTTTGGACAGTTGATCGTACACTTTCTCGTGACGAACTTTGTTACCGATGATCAGATCAGGGTTCAGTCCGACGATGGCTTCGAGGTTCGGTTCATTTTCAAAGCCCAAAGCCTCTACTCCTGCCATCTCATCCTTGATGTGATCGTACCAAGGCTCGCCATCCCACGATTGCACAGCAGCAACTGGTTTCACTCCCAGCGCCAGCAAAGCTTCTGTACCTTCGTTGGTCAGGATGACAACGCGTTGCGGTGTCCCTTTGATTTTGGTAGTACCCATGGCGTGCTTGACTTCGCGCTCAGCGTTGGCATCTGCTGCCGGAGCGGTTTGAGCTGGCGCTGTGCTTGTTTCTGTCGTCGCCGCTGGCTGGGTTTGCGTTTGTTGCGCCTGGTTGGCTCCGCCTCCGCAACCTGCCAGAACAACCAACATGCAAAACGCGAACAAGCTGGTCATAATATGGCGCATGGAACGTGCGCTAGTCTGTCTTTTCATAACGAGATATGCCCCCACTTCTATCGTTCACTTGATTGATAACAATTATCAATTGATAGTATATAGAGACTGCTCGCGCTTTTCCATGCACGCCATTGTCCGTTTTATATGGACGGGATTGCCTTCAAAAAATACGACATGCAATTGTGGATCATGTACTCCCTGCCGAGCGGTCCCCACGGGTCCCAATCTCTTGTTTCCGGATAGTAGACCTGTTTCTCGCGCACGGCGCGCAAGCTTCTCCACAACGGATTGTGCCAGAGACGCTCCACGTGTTCTTTTTCGCTCCAGAACAGGATGATTCTCTCCGGGTCCAGCTCAAGCAGCGTCAGCAGGGCATCGGGTTTGTACGAAGCGTGCGTCACGCGAGGATCGGGCTGGAAGCCGAGCTTGTAGTAAAACAGGTCAGTCAACGCATGGCCTTCCGTTCCGTACAGCCGCACCTCGTCTTCCAGCACTCTCACGATCGTCCAATGACCTTTTCGCGTAACCGGGAGCAGCGCGTCTTTTGCCTGTTTTTCCACTTTGTCTACATGGTGGATCACCCGTTCGGCCTGGCTCTCCTTGTTGAAGACGGTCGCAAGCTGAAGCTGGTACTCGTACCATTTCAAATAGCCGTTGAAAATGACTGCCTCGCCCAGCTTCGACCACTGCCGCTGCTCCTTCTCCGCGCCCGTGTCAATCTGCACGATCACATCCGGCGACAAGGACAAAATATCTTGCGGCGTAATGTTCTGCTCCGCATTGAGCGCCTTCGTGCCGCGCAGACGCTGCTGCAAATAAATCGGGAATCCGGTTCTCGTCGAAAAATAATTTGGAAAAGAAGGAGCCGCAATCGGCTGGATGCCAATCGCCAGAAAATGATCCTGCAAAAACAGCTTGCTCGCCACAGCAACTCGCTGTCCTGCCTGCTTCATGTAGATTTGCGGCGACAAGCCTTCGCGCTTTTTGAACAGGCGGCTGAAATACAGCTCATCCGAGAAGCCGACGCTGCGCGCTACATCCTTGACCCGATTGGCGGAGGAAGATTCGCAGAGCATCGCTTTCGCCTCGTCCATTCTCAGCTGCGTCAAATACTCTCCGGGCGTCATTCCCACCGCCCGTTTGAACGCGCGGCAGTACGAGCTTGGCGTAAGACCAGCCAGCTTTGGCAAAGCGCCAAGATCCAGTGCTTCGCGAAAATGCTTTTTCATATAGTCAATCGTCGCGGCAACAGAGGTGTCGCCTCCCTGCTGGCGAGCTTTTTGCTCCTCGCAGGCGGTTGCAAGCAAATCGCAGAACAGCGCCTGCGCACGCAAATACGAGACGCAATCTTCTTCCGCTTCCTGTCCCAGCCGGAACAGCTCCTCCAGCTTCGCCGCGAACGACACCGCCGAAGAGACAGGGAATACTTCCGCTCCTGTCCACTGTTTGGCTGGATGCGGCTGCTCTGTGTGCAGCGCCACTTCCTCATCCCTGCCAGTGCTCGTGACAGCTCCCAGCGCTCCCGTCCGTGCGTACTGCAATCGGTATATGTGAACCGACCCCGCGTGGAAAACCAGCTCGTCTACGTGCATCGCAGGAGTCAGCATGATGAGCTTGCCTGCTTCCAGCACATGCTTTTTCGCGTTGACGGTAATTTCCCCGCTTCCCTCCGCCACGTAGCACAGGACGTAATCACTCACTCGCAGCTGCTCCAGACGAAACCCTTTTTTCAACCGATGCTTGCGAAAAGCTGTCCATACATATGCATGACAATTCCGGCCATTCCTCATCAGACTCACATCCCTGCTTTCGTCTCAACATCGGTCCTATACAAGAAAAAAGTAGACAAGCATGATTGAAAATCTTTTGCCTGTACTACTTTTTCCCGTTGGATCATGTTGGGTTTCTATTAGCGTATCTTTGCTGCACGAAACATCAAGATGAACAAATACGGCGCTCCCAGCAGCGCAACGACGATGCCGGAAGGGATGTCTTTGGGGATCATCACGACTCTCCCCAACAGATCGGACGCAGCCAGCAATACCGCACCCAATAATGCGGAAACGACGACGGCTTTGCGATGGTGGGCACCAACCAAAAGCCGCGCCGCATGAGGGGCGAGCAGGCCGATAAAGCCGACGGCCCCCACGCTGGCGACTGCCGCAGAAGCGAGCAATACCGCAATCGTTGCTACGGCCAGCCTCGTCTGGCGCACTTTCAGCCCCAAGCCGACTGAACTCTCGTCGTTAAAAGCGAGCAAATCGACACGTCGTCCCAGCCACCACGCGAGCGGCGTCAGGATGACGATTGCAGGGAGCAGCCGACTGATTTCTGTCCAGCCGCGGCCGTATGTACTGCCTGCCATCCAGGCGAGCGCCGGAGCCGCCAAAAGCTGCGCTTTGACAATCAAAATATTAATGAAGGCCGCGCCAGCAGCGGCTACCGCGATACCTACCAATGTAAGAATAACCGGGTTTAACCCTCTGCGCCACGATACTGCGTACACAATCGCAGCGGCGGCGATCCCGCCGAGCATGGCTCCAAGCGGCATCCAGGAAGAAAACTGCGGGAACACAAGTAGCAGCAAAATCGCCCCTACGCCCGCACCGCTCGTCACCCCGACGATTTGCGGGTCTGCCAGCGGGTTGCGCACAGCGCTCTGCATGAGACTGCCGCTGATCGCCAAGGCTACTCCCGCAAGCATCGCTGTCAATAACCGCGGCATTCTCAACTCAAACAACAGCTGGCTGTACATCTCGTTGCCTTGCCCCATGAACACGGCGATAATCTCGGACCACGGCAAATACAGATTGCCGATCGCCAAACCGGACATCCAGACGATAGCAAGCAGCACACAGAGCAAAATTACAATTAGCGGATATGGAACAGAGCGCTGCCAGCCACCTACGCTCATCGATGTCTGCGCCCCGGAGCCAGTGCTGCCGCTCAGCTTGCGAGATACTCGCATAGCCAGCCAAATCAGCCACGGCCCGCCAATCGCTGCCGTCACAGCGCCAGCTGGCAATTCCCCATAGGCGTTGATAAAAGTACGCGAGATCGTATCGGAAGCAACGAGAAGCGCTGCCCCCCAAATCGCGCTGATCGGCAACAGCCAAATGTGCCGTGTCAATCCGCTAAGCCGCACCAAATGCGGAGCTACCAGGCCGATAAAGCCGATCGGCCCGACCACGCTGACGCTGACACACGTAATCAAGATCGCGATGAGCATGGCAAAAAGACGCGTTTTGCCTACTTTTTGCCCAAGCGATTGAGCCGTTTCTTCGTTGAAGCTGAGGACGTCGAGTTGTCTTGCCATCAGACAGCTTAACATAATTCCAAGCATAATCAGCGGCCAACTGAACTGTACCCCTGACCAGTCGTTTTGCTTCAAAGAGCCTGATCCCCAGATGAAGATGCCTTGTGTCGTTTCTTCATTAAATAAAATGATGGCGCTGGTCAACGATGAAAACACGAGAGTCACGATCATCCCGGATAACGCCACGCGTATCGGTGTTCCTTTTCGCCCGCCAGCCATGTAGTACACAGCGGCGGCAGCCAGTATTCCCCCTGCCATGGCAAAAGGCAACGGATACTGGTGCAAAATCGCGGGCCAGAAAACCAGTCCGCAAACGACAAACATGTAGGCACCCGCATTGACGCCCAAAGTCGTTTCCGAAGCAAGCGGGTTTCGCGTCACGGTTTGCATCATCGCTCCGGCGACCGCCAAAGCTGCGCCTGACAAAAGCCCCATCACCGTTCTGGGCAGTCGTACGCCCTGAATCATCTGATGGTCCGCAATATCCTTGGGAGCAGTGATCGCCTCAATGACGGTGCGCACCGAAATATCCGCCAAGCCTTGCGTCAGGCTGACAAACGTGAGCAGTACCAACAGAACGAGGCCGCCAAGCAGCATCCATAACGGCCTCAAGCCTCCTCTTGAAGAAGAAGGGGCTTGATGGACGCCGCTTTGGGCATAGCTTTCACGCTTGGCGAGACTCATTTCGCCAGCAAATCAGCAGCTTTTTTCGCCATGATCTGTGCGGACAACGGACCGCCGTATGGCCACATGTCTCCGCCCAATGCGTAAATGCGGTTTTCTTTTACAAATTTGAGACCGTTCCAGACGGGATTGTTTTTCAGCTGGTTCTCGATGACGTTATCATCATCTTGAATGATGTGTAGGAAGTTCGCATCCTGGAGCGCAGGCAGAGCCTCGACATCCGTCGTGGTCATTCCGTTCATTTCGAATTTCTTAGCTTTGTAAGCGTTGGTCAGACCGACGCGGTTCAAGATTTGAATCGCTGTGGAGTTGTCTGTGGATAGACGAAATTCTACGGCATTCTGGTTGCTGTAGCCCATCGCCAGTACGATTGGCGTTTTGTCCATGCCTGCTTTGACGATGCGCTCTTTTGCTTCGGCATACGTCTTGTCGAGGTCTTGCAATACTTTTTCTGCTTCGGCGTTTTTGCCCAAAATATCCGCGATTTCTTTGAAAGTGTCGATCATGCGGGTATACTGATCGCCCTGGCCTTCAGCCGGATTGGAATCAAACGCGATCGTCGGAGCGATTTTGCTCAATTCGTCGTAGTTGGCTTCCACATTTCGTTTCATCCCGATGATCAGGTCAGGCTTCGCCAGCATGATCGATTCCAGGTTTGGTGCGACGCGGCTGCCGACATCGACTACCTCTGGGGCAATTTCCACAGGGAGTTTCACCCATTTTTTCATATTCGGAATATCTGCAATCCCTACAGGTTGCACGCCGAGAGCCAGCACGTGCTCAGCGCTGCTCCATTCCAGTGCGACAACGCGTTTAGGAACACCTTTGATTGTTGTTTCTCCCATCAAGTGCTTTACCGTACGTACTTGCTCGGCAGATTTGTCTGCTTCCGGCTGCGGCGTTGCCGCGTTTGGCTGTGCCTGTCCGGAACCGGATTGCGTATTTTGGTTAGCGGCTCCTCCGTTCCCGCACGCTGCCAGCAAAAGCATAGCCGACAAAAAGACGAGCAGGATCGGCAATTTCATGAAACGCATGTAATGACTCCCCCTTTTTCTTTGCAAGCATTCTAAAGATGATTACTGGTGATGGTCATGTCTTCCACTATGCATGATAATGATTATCATTTTCCTTGTCAATATTAGAATATGCAAATATGTCTCTCTTTTTGGCCAAGCAAAAAATCCCCCTCGAATGAGGAGGATTTTTCCGGATTTTACGCTTCTTTCGGCAACACAATTCCCCGGTAAAGGCGAACCGTAATCAAATAGTACAACGCGTAGATCACAACGAAGATAGATGTCGGAATCCAGATGTTTTTATACGGCTCAAGCAAAATGATCGAAAACATCTCCATCCCGATCAGCACATGCAACAAACCGATGACAGCCGGGAAGATGAACACGATGAACAGCTCTTTGTAAATGGAGCCGACGAGCATTTCCTTGCGAACGCCGATCTTCCGCAGCATGCTGTAGCGGTCTTTGTCACGAGTCGCCCCGGACAAAATCTTGAACATCAGGCAGCTTGCCATCATCGCCAAGAAGGCTACGCCGAGGAAGAAGCCCATGAACAGCGTTCCGCTTGTGAATGCATACGCTTGCTCATAGACGCTGTATTTAGTCTCAAGCGAAAATTCCTCGTCGTTGTCTGCATCCTTGTCCATATACTCAGGCTTGAGCAGTTCCTTTTGCCGGGCATCCATGGCCTTCAGTTGTTCTTTGTACTTGACAAATTCGTCCAGCTTCACCAAAACAACTTTGTGCTCGCTGCCCTTGACTTGGTTATAAATCGAAGGGTCTACAACTTGCACAGCGTGCGACCTTTCCATTTTGTAGCTGCTCATAAATTCTCGCGAGATTGCCTGGCTCCACTCTTCTGGAAGCTCTTTAGGCTGTTGCTTGTCGTCCTCATCGCGGTACATGATATATGCTTTTTCCGTCAAAGGCTGACTTGCCCGTTTCAAGCTATTTTCCGGCGAGTAGCTCTCCATCGTGTTGGCAGAAATCAGCGGAGGGTGCGCCAGCAAATCATCCTTGAGGTAATAGATGGTTTTTCCGTCTTTTTTGTAGCGGTACTCGTTTTGCTCCAGGACTTGCATGGTAGCAAGCGCCTGAAAATCTTCATGGCCCGGGTCTTGCAGTGTAACGTCGTAGCCGCGTCCGATGCTGGCAACCAGCTCTACGTTTTGCTGGAAAGCCATACCGCCCGCCATCGCTCCGACCCCGAGTGCGATCAGCATGGCGACCGTACCCAAAATTTTCGTCAAATTGTTCACGCGAAAACGCAGTTGGGCAAACGTGAAAGCATTCAGCTGACGGTCGTTCAGCTTTTTGTTGTTTTTCAAAATTTGCACGAATACCGGAAGCAACGAGATGAAGACGAGATAAGTTCCAATCGTCGTCACGACCGCCCCGACAATGAAGCCTGGAGCGACATAATCTCTGAGATGCGTCAGCAAATAGTAGCCGAAAGTGACCAGCAAAATGCCGAGGATCGCAACTACAATCGTCCCGATGCCTTTTGCCTTGACCTGGTCGTTTTGCTGATCGGCGCGAATCAAGTCCAGCTCGGTCGCCCGCGCCAGCCGAATGGCGTTGATCGTCGAGGTGAGCAGAAACAGCACGAGGAAAAAGCCCCATGTCATCAGCAAAGACGGTACGTAAAATGGAAAGTACCCTTCTGTGGAAATATCGAGCAAGCTCATCAGCAATTGCCCGATTCCGCTGGACAGCGCGATGCCGACGAGGCTACCGATCAGCAGG
Source organism: Brevibacillus sp. HD3.3A (assembly GCF_013284375.2). Classification (NCBI taxonomy): domain Bacteria; kingdom Bacillati; phylum Bacillota; class Bacilli; order Caryophanales; family Paenibacillaceae; genus Brevibacillus; species Brevibacillus sp. HD3.3A. The sequence continues at coordinate 809,255 of NZ_CP085874.1, read as the reverse complement.
GAGACTATGCCCATCAGCAATGTTTCCCCAAACAACATCTGGCTGATCTTGGCTTTTTTCGCCCCGAGCACCATGTACATCCCGAGTTCTTTACGCCTTAGCGCAAGCAAAAACGAGTTCGCGTAAAAGATGTAGAAGATCGTAATGAACGCCAACAGAAAGGCCCCTACATTGAAAACGATGCCGATAGAGCGGATCATCGAGTTCGCTTTCACATAATCGGAGTTCATGGCTAGCGTCTGAAACATGTAAAAAATCGAGATGGAAACGACCAGACCTACCAGGAGCACCAGGTAGTCTTTCATCATTTTCCGCATACTGGATAACGATAACTTCAACAACATGGATGTTCCCTCCTAGCGCACATCATGAGATGCACCCAGCTCGGCCAGTACATCCAAAATTTGTTTGAAAAATTGCTGACGGTCCCCTGTGCGATGAATCTCGGTGTACAAGCTGCCATCCTGGATGAAGAGGATGCGTTTGCAGTAGCTGGCACTGAAAGCATCGTGTGTGACCATCATGATCGAGACTTGGTGTTTTTCATTCAGATCGGTCATCGTCTCCAGCAGGCTTTTGGCGTTTTTGGAGTCAAGGGCACCTGTCGGCTCGTCGGCAAGCAAAATCGCAGGCTCATGCACGAGCGCGCGAGCAGCGGCAGCACGCTGTTTTTGGCCTCCAGAGATTTGTACTGGGTACTTTTGCAAAATTTCGCTGATGCCCAACGTTTGAGCCACTTTGTCTACTTTTGCGCGGATTTCTTTGGATGCCACTCCTTGCAGCGATAGCGGCAACGCAATATTTTCGTATACACTCAAATTTTCCAGCAGGTTAAAATCCTGAAAAATGAACCCGAGCTTCTGCGAGCGAAAATCGGCAAGCTGGTTTTGTTTCATTTGTGTAATGTTGGTTCCGGCGATCTGGATAAAACCTGACGATGGCCGATCAAGCGTGGAGATCACGTTCAAGAGCGTCGTTTTTCCCGATCCGGACGGCCCCATGATTCCTACAAATTCTCCCTTTTCTATCGTCAGCGATACTCCTTTTAGCGCATGCGATTGACTCTCGCCTTTTGATCCGTATACTTTTTCAACGTCTTTGACTTCCAATACAGCTGTACTCACGCGTTGTTCCTCCATTCGTTTTTCCGCGCCAAGCGGTCTTCCGTGTTGCTCTTCCCTATTAACTGTAACCAGTTTCCAGTTTGAGAGCTATTGAACTACCTTACAGTTTGCTTTCGTTTTTGTAAGGTGGGGGGAGGCAACTGAAAGATTGCACAGACAAAAATGCCGCGGGAGATGGCGCGGGAAAAACGCCACCGCTTTTGGAGTGCCTGTCGAGCGGCTGCACTGGACGCTTGAAAGCACAAAAAGCCATCCGTAGTGGAATGGCTTTTTTGGCTCTTATTTCTTGCTTTTGTTCTCCTGCTCCCTTTTCACGATCATGTCGACGAACAGGTCGATTTGCGCCTTGATCGCGATTGGGTCGTAGCGATAGAAAGTATCGAAATCGTTGTAGAAAATCTGGTTGTTTTTCGCTGCCGGAACGGCTTTCCAGACAGCCGAGTTTTGCAAGTTTTTCAGCGCCTCGCTATTTTTCTCCGGGTCGTAGAAAGTCAGGAACATGTAATCAGCCGCGTACTCTGGCAGTGTCTCCATGGACAACTGGAGAGTCTGGTTTTTGGTGGTGTCCGGGTGCGGCATTTTCAGCTTCAATGCGTTATAGACCGCTTGTCCGCCACGTCCGGCGTTGTCGCCAAATACCCACAAGTCGCCTTTGTTGGTCAGCTCGTACAGACCGACAGTGGCGTTCTCATCCACGATGCCCTTGATCTTCTCACGGCCTTCGGCAGCCTTTTTGTCAAAGTCGGCAATGAACGCCTCTGCCTTTTCCTTTTCACCCACGAGGTCGCCAAACAGCTTCACTGTGTCGTAAATGTTCGTCGTCGTGCCGTAAGGGAGAAAAACGGTCGGCGCGATTTTGGACAGGGCTTCGTAGTTGTCGTCATACATGACGACGATCAGGTCAGGTTGCAGTTCCAAAGCTTTTTCCGGGTTGACCCGCTCGCCTACATCCTGGGCACTTTTCAACTGCTCGATGATGAACGGGTTCTTGAACGCCATCGTTTCCGCTCCGATGACGTTTCCGCCTACTGCCAGCAGTTCGCCTGCATAGTAGTCCGTTACGATTCGTTGCGGCTTTTCAGGAATTTGGATAGCTCCTTTGGATGTACCGAAGCTGCGCGTTTTTTTCTCTGCCGCTTTGTCCGCAGCTTGCTCTCCTGCGGGTTGATTGGCAGCCCCGCTGTTGTTCGAGCTGCCAGTTCCTCCGCATGCTGTCAGCAGCAGCGAGAGCATGAAAACCATGGAGAGGACGGCAATGACCATGTTGTTTTTTCTCACGATGAAACCTCCATTATGTAAGAGTACGCTCAATATTTTGTTAATGATTCTCATTATCATCAAAAATCATAGCAAGTGTAACTTTGACTGTCAATCGTTGCGTACGCCCAACACAAAACAACAACGCACAGGTTCGCCCCATGCGTTGTTTGTTAAGCTTTGCTCAGCAGCTTTCCAATAAAATCAGAACCGACAAACAAATCCTTCAAAAACCAGCCGACACAAGCAGGGGCGGGGCCTGCCGGTTCCATTCATGCCGGAGTCGTTTCGGCCAGCTCGGCAAGCTTTCCTTTTATATCTTTCGTACAGACGCCGCCATGATAGGCAATTACGCTCTCGATATCCAGCTTGGCAAGCTTCGCGATTGATTGCACCGCGGCTGCCCGGTCCGGGGTAAAATCCGGATTGAATGACAGGAGGACGCCATCCTCTGCTGTCAAAGCATCGCCTGAAATCAGCGTTTTGCTCGGGATGTGGTACAAAGAAATGTGGTCCGGGGAGTGGCCAGGTGTGTAAATCACTTGAATCCCGCCTGCATACGGAAGGATCTCTCCATCATGAAGGGCTTGATCCACTTTTACCGGAGTAGCAAAAGCACCGCTTTTCAGCAGAGCAGTTTCCCCTGCCAGATAAGGAATCGCCACTTCATGGGCAAGCACCTGGATTCTTCCCTCGCCGTATGAGACAAGCTCGGACAGACTGCCGATATGGTCGCGATCCTGATGGGTAATGATGATCTTCGTCAGCTTTTCCAGAGGGATATCTGCCTTGGCGAGCGTGTCCCGAATGAGCGGCAGCTGACCTGCCAGCCCTGTATCTATGAGCACCACTTCTTGCTCATCCCACAACACAGCCGTGTGGACGACGAATGGGCTTCCTCCTGCATCCATCTCCAGTTTGATTGTTTGTATTCCTTCGCGTGCAGCCACATCAAACACCTCCCGCATCTAGTCGAATGGAAAAATCTCCTCTTTTATGTTCCCTGACCGCCAGCAAGAATCCTTTTGGCCGCGAGAGTCGGGACGGACATGCTACTTGCATCGGGCGTTAACTGACTATAAAGAAAAATGACCGTCGCTTCATGGACGGCCATTTCTTTTCCTTATTATTTCCCTGCCTTTTGGCTGTACACTTCTTTTCCTTCTACTAACGTCAAAATGACCTTCGCATTCTTGATTTCAGTGGCCGGAATTTCGAACAAGTTTTTGTCCAGAACGATGAGGTCGGCTTTTTTGCCCACTTCGAGCGAGCCTGTAATGTCGTCTACGTGGTTGGCGTAAGCCCCGTCAATCGTAAAGCTGGCGATCATGTCAGGCAAAGTGGCGCGTTCATTCGGGTTGGCGATTTTCGCCGGGTCTGTCACGCCGTCTTCGATCCGGGTGATGCCTTGCTGGATGCCGTGAAGCGGGTTGAACTCCGGCGTCACGATATAGTCGGAAGAAGAAGCGATATGCACGCCTTGATTCAGGAAGCTTTTCATCGGGTATTCTTGTTCTGCGCGCTCATGACCGAGGTATGGCACTTCGATCTCATCGTAGTAGCCTTCCTCTTGCATGAACCAGAACGGTTGAACGATGCCGACAGCACCGAGCTTTTTAAAGCGGGCGATATCATCGCTGTTGACGAGCTGCAAATGAACGAGAGAGTGGCGAGCATCGTGCTTGCCGTTTTGTTTTTCGGCATATTCCATGCCATCGAGCGCGACCCGTGTGGAAGCATCACCAATCGAGTGCACATGCAACTGGAAGCCTGCCTTGTCGACAGCCGCTGCTGTTTTGTTGTAGACGTCCGGCTTCCAGATCAGTTCGCCGTTTGTATGTTTATGCTCATACGGCTTTTCCAGATAGGCCGTAGCACCTTCGACAACGCCGTCCATAAAGATTTTGACCGCGTTCACCTGGAACAACGGGTTTTGATTGCGTTCACGGATTTTGACAAACTCGGCAATCTGCTCCGGCCCTTTGTCCGGGTTAGCCGTGATCGCATTGCGGAAACGGATGGTCAGCTTGTTTTCGCGGGACAGTTCCTCGTATGCTTCCAGCACGTTTGGATAGCGCAGCATGTCCGGGTCGCGAACCGTTGTAACTCCGCGTTCAACCGCTTTGTGCTGATATTCCTCGATCCCTGCTTTGTACTGCTGCACGGTGTAGCCGCCGATTTTGGACAGGACCAAATCCATTGCTTTTTCGCGCAGTGTCCCGGATGGCTCGCCCGTTTTCGGGTCGCGCTCGATGATGCCGCCTTCCGGATTTTTCGTTTCTTTTGTAATGCCAGCAAGCTTCAGCGCAGCCGTATTGACCCACAACGAGTGGCCGTCATCGGAAGTCAAGGCAATCGGAATCGCAGGGACGATCGCATCCAGCACTTCTTTGCGCGGCCCGATGCCAGGTGCTACCGGATTGCTCCAGCCACGGCCCTGGAAAGCGACTTCTTTCGGATGCGCTTTGGCAAACCCGGAAATCACTTGGGTGTATTCCTCCATCGTACCTGCGTCAAACAGGTCGATGGAATAGATCAGTCCTGTTGTCTTGCTCGCATGGGTATGGCTGTCGATGAAGCCTGGCAGCACCATTTGCCCTTTCAAATCGGTCACTTTCGTCGTTTTTCCGATGTACGACTTGGCGCCTTCGTTCGTGCCGACATAGACGATTTCGTTTCCACGAATGGCGACAGCCTCTGCCCAGTTTCTGTTTCTGTCTACCGTATATACGGCACCGCCCGACAGGACGACATCCGCTGGCTGTACCGCCGCTTTTTGCACAGGAGCACCCGCTTGTCCGGCTCCCTGGCTTGTCCCTTGGGCAGCAAAAGCAGGCAGTGGCAGCATCAATGCCGTTGCCAGCAATGCGCTGGTCCATTTTTTTGCAAACAACACAATCCCCACCTATCTCTTTATCTTTGGTAAAAAACACGACAAACCTGATTGTAGCATCGCAACTCAGAAAATTCCATGAAATCCCTTGTGAAAACTCGTATTTTTCCCCGATTTTTGCCGAAATTGCTCGACTTTCATCGAAATCGCTCGCCAATTGGAAAAAGGTTGCTTTGACATCGCACGAAGGAACATTTACACTAATTAATGTTTCATGTGATTAATTATTAACTAACGATACTATTAACCATGGAAAGCAGGAGCGATAAACATGTCCAGTCAGTCTTCCCTTACCGATTTCGAACAGCTCTACATCCAGGTGCAGCGAAGTGTATCCGCCAATTGGCACAAGCGCCTGGACCCGCTCGTATCCGCTTCCCAAGCCATGATTTTGCGCATGCTCGACAAAAACGGCCCGCAAAAAGCTTCCACTCTGGCAGAGCAGCTGCGCATTACTCCCGGAGCCGTCACCAGTCTTTCCGATAAATTGATCGCCTGTGGCTATGCCAGCCGAAGTCGTGTCAGCCATGACCGTCGGGTGGTCTATCTGGAAATAACCGAGCGAGGCAGCGAGGTTTTGCAGCAGTACAAAATCGAGCTGAAGCGGACAGTGGCAGATTTGTTTGCTGGATTGTCAGACGAAGATCTGGCGCATCTGAACCGTATCTACCGCCAAGTTTTGCATAACATCGAAAGCGCAAGAGAGGAGAATCAAGCATGAGTGAGTTAACGGACAAGAAGAAAATTACGATCATGATTGCGATCATTACCGCCATGTTTTTTTCAGCTATCAACCAAACGATTATCGGTGTCGCCATGCCGCGCATCATCGCCAAGCTGGGCGGGATGGATTACTACTCGTGGGCGATCACGATTTACTTGCTGACGTCAACAGTCGCCTCCGTACTGGTCGGAAAGCTGTCGGACATTTATGGACGAAAGCCGTTTTTATTGGCCGGGATTGGACTGTTTAGCATCGGGGCCTTGCTGTCTGGCTTCTCGGGAACGATTTTTCAATTGATCACCTATCGGGCGATTCAAGGCGCTGGTGCCGGGATTATTATGTCGACCGCTTTTACCGCCATGGGCGATTTGTACGAACCACGGGAAAGAGCCAAATGGACAGGGGTCATGAGCGCTGTGTTCGGCGTCTCCAGTGTGGCTGGCCCGCTCTTGGGCGGGTATATCGTCGATCATCTGGACTGGCATTGGGTGTTCTGGATTTTCTTGCCGATTGGCGTGATCGCTTTTACTTTGATCCTGCTTCACTTCCCGCGCGTGGAAAAACGTCAGGGTGAATCGGTGGACTACTTCGGCTCCCTGTTTTTGACGACGACCATCGTGCCGATGCTGCTTGCTTTTTCCTGGGCAGGAGACGGTCCGAACAAATACGCCTGGGGCTCCTGGCAAATCATCAGTCTGCTCGCTGTCACCGTCGTCTCTTTGGGCATCTTCCTGTGGACAGAGACAAAAGTAAAAACGCCCGTCCTGCCGCTTGGCTTGTTTAAAAACAGCGTGTTTACCGTCTCCAACCTGGTCGGCTTCTTCCTGAACGCCGGGATGATGGGTGCGATCATTTACGTACCGTTCTTCGTCCAAGGGGTAAAAGGCATCTCGCCAACCATGGCCGGCTACGTCGCCATGCCGATGTCGATTGCCATGCTCGTGACCTCGGCACTCGCCGGTCAATTGATGACGAAGACAGGCAAGTACAAAAAAATGGCGATCAGCGGACTGCTCGTCATGACAGCCGGGATGGTGCTGATGTACTTCATGGTGCCAAGCACCCCGATTTATTTGCTCGTCCTGTACATGATCATTCTCGGACTGGGCATGGGGATCGCCATGCCAGTATTCTCCCTGACGGTGCAAAATGCCGTCGCTCCGAAAGAGCTTGGGGTCGCGACCGCCACTTCCCAGCTGTTCCGCAACCTCGGCGGTACGATCGGGATTGCAGTCATGGGCAGCGTCATGAGCGCCAGCATGACCACGAAAATGACCCAGCTCTCCGCTGGAATGGGGCAAACAGGCGCGATGCCGAACGATCCGGCCTTGGCCGAGAAGCTGGCGCTGTTTAGCAATCCGCAAAATCTGCTCGATCAGCCGAAGATCGAAGCAGCTCTGCACAGCTTGTCGCCGGAATCGCAAGCCGCCTTTGTTCACGTGCTGGATATGATCCGCGATGCCATGAGCTACGGCATTACCACGACCTTTTTGACAGGAGCAATCGTGGCTGGCTTCGCTGTCGTGATCGCTCTGTTCCTGAAAGAAATCCCGCTGCGCGGCCAAAGCCAGAAGCAACCGGAAAAACGCGCAGCTGACAACAGCAGTGAGTGGGACGGCGTTCAGCCTGGAAAAGCTTGATCATTGATCATAAACATGGATCATTCGCCGCGTTTTTCGGAAACGGAGACGCCAAAAAGACGCCAGTATCGTGCTGGCGTCTTTTTGCGTTGCATCGCGCTCCTCAACCACAAGCGCCAGCCCCTCGTCGCACCGCTTGCTCCCTTACAACTCGGCTCGCCCGGTACGAATGGCATGGGCGTAATCCATCCAGCCCGCCGCTTCCGCTTTTTGGGCCGCTTGTTCACAGTCGTACGGAAGCAACACCTGCTCCAACTTCCACCCCTCATCCTGCTGCTGCAAAACGGCGTATTTGGCATGCGGCGTCATCGATTCCATCGAGTGGGGATAAGGCGTCTCCTCAAAATAAGCTGGCAGCCCCACGCTTCCCGGATTGACGATCCACTTTCCATCCGGCAGCCACATGGACCGCTGCACATGCGTATGCCCGCAAACGATGATCTTTTGCGGCACAGCAGCAAGCTCAATCATCAACTCAGTCACGCTTTTGTCGTCAGTCCCGTACGGCGCCACCCTTTCCATCAAGTAGGCATCGTCGGCAAAAGGCGTTCCGTGGCAAAACAGAGCATCCTCGTACACATATGACTTTTGAAATGTCCGCAGCCAATCCAGCACCTCCTGACCAAGCAGCGGCTTCACATACTCATAGGTGGGAGATTCGAAATGATCCTGCAACAAATACCGATCGCAATTGCCCATGATGGAAACGATTGAAGGGCGGTTCATCAAAAGCTGTGCCGTTTCGACCGGAGCAATCGGGCCGAACAGCGTGTCCCCCAGATCGACGATAACTTGAATCCCCCGTGAATCGATGTCCTGGAGTACAGCTTCGAGCGCATAAACGTTGCTATGTATGTCAGAGATAACGGCTATGGAATGATGGTGCTTCAAGACAGATCGCTCCTTCTCACATAGTGCTTATCATCCATCATACCGCTCCACACCTGGATGCTCCAGCAAAATGAAGAGAACAGCCGGGTATTCAAACTTTCTGTAAATAGTATGTCACTTTCGTTAAATAGATTGATTAAATTCCGAAATTAGCTAATATTAGTATAACGCATTTAAAGAACCTGGCTCGGACGAACCTTTTGCAACAGGAGGCTGCTGTCATGAACTATGTCAAATCGGTGCTCAAGCAATTCTCGATTCCGTCTTTGCTTCAGTTGATTTTGAACATCTCTCTGATTGTTTTGGCCGTCATCCTCTGCGTCCTGCTCGTCAAGGAATTGATCCACTTTGGCAAAATGATGCTTTCTGCCGATTCGACCTTGAACGAATTTCTGGAAGCCATCATCGCCTTTTTTCTCTACTTCGAATTTATCGCCATGATCGTGAAGTATTTTCGCGAAAACTATCATTTTCCCCTGCGCTACTTTTTGTACATCGGCATCACGGCGATGGTTCGCCTGATCATCGTCGATCACCACAATCCGCTCAACACACTGATTTACTCCGGCGTGATTCTGATTTTGATCGTCAGCTATTACATCATCAACAAAACTCCGGTCGAGCGGCCAGGAAAATAAATAACGCATCATGCCTGCAAATCGGGGATGTCTTTTTCACGGAAAAGGCATCCTCTTTTTTCTTTTTCAAAAAAAGTTTGAGAGGGGGCACTGCTGCTGATCGTCTATAGTAATGTAAGCAAGCAAAACGGTCATGAACGTTTTGCCGAGTGCTGCGCAGCACCTTTTTTGCAAGGAGGATTGCATCATGCAGGACGATCGGGAGGTCATTGCGGAGGTTCTTGCAGGCAATAAAGAAGCTTATGCTCTGATCGTCAACAAATACAAAGGAAAAATCGCATCGATACTCCGGCGAAACTTGAGCCCTTCCCTTGAAGTTGAAGATATTGTCCAGGAAGTATTTATCAAGGCGTACTACAGCTTGCCCGACTATCGCCCGGGCCACTCGTTCCCGGCCTGGTTGTACCGGATTGCCATCAACCGGGGAATTGACGAGTTGCGCAAACGAAAGCGCACGCCTGCTGTAACGGAAATGAACATGGAGCTACAGGACGAATGCCCTGTCCCGCTGGAAGAGTATTTGGCAAAAGAAGAACGCCACACTTTATGGCAGCAACTGAAGAGACTGGATCAGTCGTACAGGACGATCCTTGATTTGCACTATCTCCAGCACCTCAGCTACAAGGAAATTGGCAGCAAGCTGTCGTTATCGCCAGATGCCGTACGAATGCGCTTGTCCTACGCCCGCAAAAAGCTGCGGGAACAGCTTGAAAAGCAGGAGAAAAAAGGGGGTGCCCCGCTGTGAATTGCCTTTCGCCGCAAGAACTGGAAGCTTATCTGGACGACCGTTTAGCGCAAACCGACAGACAAAAGTGGGAGCAGCATCTCGATCATTGCCCCCGCTGCCAGCAACAGCTTGAAGCGTACATCGACTGTCTCGCCCAAGCGAATGAACCATGGGCTGAAACAATCAGTGCGGACTTGGAGCAAAAAGTTATCCAGTCACTCTCGCCGCATCCTGTGAGCATTTTAAGCCGCACTGCCGATGCCCGTGCAGCTACACCCGCTCGCCAGAAAAAAAGGAGTATGACCGTCATGAAAAATGTATCCATTGCCGCTGCGGCATTAGCGCTTGTCGTTTCAGGAGGAATGCTCGTTTCTCCTACTTTTTCCAGCTATGTCAATGCTGCCTTTGCAAGCAAGCCGCTAAACAATCAAGCTCCTGCGCCTGCTGTCTCCAAAACCATCCTGGGTCAATTTGGCGACGACGGAATACGCCAGGCAGTCCAAAACGGATTCACGCAATTCCCGCAGGCACAAGTGACTGATCAAGGAATCACTTTTGCCGTTCAAGAGGTAATCGCAGACCCGCTTCGCATTCAACTGGCAGCCTCCATCACCGATCAAGCGGGAAAACCGCTGGAAGTATTCTGGCAGGATATGTATCAGCAAGGAGCAAAAAAACCCGTCGTGACGTTGAAAGACAAACAAGGAAACATTTTGCAGCCTGCTGATCTCGCTGAGGCAGGACGCTGGGAAAACCCGAACGACGAGTGGAAAAGCCAGCGAAACATGGCTGGACAACTTTTCCTGGAACGCGAGCTGAAAACGTATTTCCCGGATGCAAGCAAGATTCCTGACGAACTTGTTGTCGAGTTCTCCATCCAGCAAATGGACGAGACAAAAGGAAACTGGAAGCTGTCCATTCCTGTGAATATGCAAAAAGCAAAAGCAGCGACGCGCTCACAGGCGATTCACAAAAGCTACACGACGCCGCAAGGAATTACTTTTACGTTGCAAGAGATGACGTTTGCCCCAACAGGGGTCGAGCTGGTCATTGACCGGAGCGCAAACACCGACAAATCGGCCAGCTACAGCTACGAGCTTGTGGATGATCGCGGCACTGTTATTGCCGCTCGCGATCCCCAGATGTTTACCGCGAGAGTGAACAAGTCACAAAACGACATTCGTTCCATGTCAGACGTCCCGTTCCAGTCGATTGAGGGGGGCTACCGAAACTTCCACTACTTCCAGCCGATCGATCCCAAAACGAAGCTGTCTTTCAAGCTAGGCTCCGTCTACACGGAGGAACCGACTGATTTTCGCGTCAAAATCGACCTGGGACAACTCGAACAACAGCCTGTGCTCGCCGCGGATCACGAAGACCGCTTCACCTTCAAAAAATTTGTGAAGGCCCCTGATCGAGCCGTTGATGTGAAAGGATACGACGATGGCGCATACAAGGTAAACCCGGATGGCACTACAACGAAAATAGAAGGGCACCATATCGCCTATGACATCACGCTAGGCAAAAATACCGCGCCGCTCTTAACAGCTCCTGCGTATTGGACAATCACAGATGAAACCGGAAAAGAGCATGACACAGACTTCTACACGGACAAATCCGAACTCGTAAACGGCCTGGCGCATTTTGCTGGAACGATGCTGGTGAAGGACAGCGAACCACTTCCGAAAGAGCTGATCATTACTTCGACGAAGCGCATGGTCAAACATGACGATGCTGAGTGGCAAGTGCGGATTTTGAATGGTAAGTAAGTAAACATTCATACGAAAAAGGCTGGCAGTTCAGCGGACTGTCAGCCTTTTTCTATGGAAGTGTCCCGGCGTTGTTCATGAAAGTGGCTGCGGGCACTTACGGTCTTTTGATTGAAAGAAATTTGCGATGAAAAGCGATGCAGAATGCCTTCTTTTTATGCCTATTTGACTTGATCGCGGATCACAAACGACACCGTCGTCCCTTCCCCCGGCTTGCTCTGGATGGACAAGCCTTTGCCGTACATTTGCGTCAGTCTGCGGTGCGTATTGGACACGCCGATTCCGCCTTTTTCCTTCGTGGCGAGGTCCAGGATTCGCTCCACGATTTCCTTGTTCATTCCGACACCGTCGTCCTGCACTTCAAACCGGGTAGCGTCTTCCTGCCGCACAATTCGTATCCGCAAGGTTCCGCCCTCGATCTGGCTCAAAAGGCCGTGGTTGACGGCGTTTTCGACCAATGGCTGGATGGTGAGCGGCGGGATGAGCACGGTTTCGCAGCCAGGGTCGACCTCCCACTCGATGGACAAGCGCTCGCCGAAGCGTTCCTTTTCGATGTACAAGTACGACTCGACCAGTTCCAGCTCGTGGGAGAGCGGCACCCGTTCGCCTGTGTTCAGGAAGTCGAAGCTGATCCGCAAAAACGAAGTAAACGCGTCTCCGAGATTGCGCATCTTTTCTGTATCGATGTCACTCAAAGCCAAGATGGAGCTGAGTGTGTTAAACAAAAAATGAGGGTGAATTTGCGCCTGCAAATACGCTGCCTCCATGCGCAAGCGCTCATCGACGGTTTGTTTCAGCGTCGTCAGCGACCAGACCCGGTATTTCAGCTCCATGCCGTCGACAGGTTTGCAAATATAATCGTTGGCCCCGGCCAAATACCCGGTGTATATGTCTTCCGGCTGGCTTCGCGCGGTCAAAAGCAAGATCGGCAGTTCAGACAGTGTGAAGTGCTCCCGGATTTTCTGCGTCAGCTCATAGCCCGACATGTGCGGCATCATGACATCCATAATGATCAAGTCCCACTGCTTGGCGAAAAGCAGATCAAGCGCGTCTCTCGCTGACGTGCACGTCGTAATCTGATACGGCGACAAAATTCGCTCCAGCACTTTGAGATTGACCGGATCGTCATCCACAGCCAAAATGTTGGCACCTCGTTCGGCAAATGAACGGGCCGCCGTGTGCAGGGAAGACCAGGAAGGGTAAAACTCGTTGCGCGCGGACTTGGTTAATACAGGCACCTGGTACACCTTTTCGCCCGAACGCTCCCGCTCCCGGTTGTTCTCCACGCTTGCCATGCTTTCCGGCTCTGCCACCACCGGAAGTAGAAAGCTGAAATGCGAGCCTTTGCCTGGCTCGGAATGCACATGCAGCTTGCTGTCGTGCAATTCTACCAGCTGTGCGCAGATGGCAAGCCCCAGGCCAATTCCTCCGCCGTTGTTCACTCTTTGGCCGCCTTGCTCATACGGCTTGAATATTCGCGCCTGCGTCTCCTCATCCATTCCGATTCCCGTGTCAGACACGCGAATTTCCACCTGATTGCCTACTGCCTCGGCAAAAACGGTGATCGCTCCTTGTTCCGTAAACTTCAAGGCGTTGTGAATCAGGTTGAACAAGATTTGCACGAGACGCTTTTCATCTGCGAGAATCGGCGGCGTCGAATCGGGAACTTCCATCTGCAACTGGATTGGCCTGCCCTCGGCCATATAGGCAAGCATGCTGATCACACCGGAAGTGACCGCCTGAATGCGCAGCGGCTTTTTGTCCAGCACAATATGCTTGTCCTGCAAGCGGACAACATCCAGCAAATCGTCCAGCAGGTGGGACATTCTGCGGCTGATCGTGATGAGCAGCTCCATGTCTTGTGTGCTGCGGCTGCCCATGACGTGTCTTTCGCTCATGACGACCGTCTCCGCAATATTCATGATGCCGTGCAAAGGCGTTCGCAGCTCGTGAGATGTATGCGCGAGAAACTGGTCTTTTTGCTTGTCGGCTTTCTTCAATTGCTCGGTCAGCATCGCCCGCTCTTCGGCATGGCGGAAATACCCTCTGAACCAGTACGCCGAGAAGCTGACGAGAGCGGCGATCAGGTCAACAGGATAATAGACGTTTTTCATGTCGATCAGCTGATACTGCTGCAACACGCCCCAAATCACGTTGGAATACACACTGACAGCGGCGATGAGCAAAAACATCGCATCCTGCTGACTGCGCATCAGCATGCGGACAATGATAAAAGCAAAAAGCAGCAACGGCCCTAAATAATACAAGGAAAGCAGCTTGGAAGAAAGGTACACCCACTCGGACGATGCCAGTACAGGCTGAGCAAGAACAGGTAAACCCGGAACAGCCTGGAGGTTGTCTCTCCTCCCGCATTGGACAGTCTTCTCACCAGCAAGATCATGAGCAAAGGCTGCCAGATGTAAGACAGCAGTTCGATTTTGAGCGCCCACGCGTACGGAATCGGGAACCAGAGCAGCATCAGGTTGTCGTAGTCAATCACTGTCTTGATCGCGACGCAAAACAACAACAGTAAGAAGAATAAAAATTCCTTTTGGCGCGGCTTGAAAACAAACAGGATACCCGCATACAACCCGTGCAGCAGCAAAATCAGAAAGGTCGCCATTTGCAGGCCAATCGAATACCACCGTTCCGTATCAACCGCCGCCTGCGAGCCGAAGTAAATGTCTTTGATGATTCCTCCGTTATGCGGCCGCTGAAAATTGGCGCTCTGGATCAGCAGTTCAATGACCTTGGCGTCTCCTGCCGTATACGTGGCTGTGTAGGAAGCCTTCCACGGCTTGGTCGTCTCTGCTGTTGTAGCAGGCACGCCAAGTCCACCGATATGCTCTCCGTTAATCTCAATACGGGAAGCTGCCTCGATTTCCTGAATCCAGAACGTATACGGTTGCTCCAACTGCTGATCGACCAAAATTCGCAGCCGATACGTTCCATAGCCGTACGAATCAGCAGCATTCGGAAAAGCGCTGCTCCAGTCACCGGGTACTTGAACGTATTGCCGCTCCCTTTCCGGCACTTGCTTCAAATCTTTTTGGCTCAGAAAAGCATTCGGGTAAAACTCCCACTGCCCTTTTAACGAAATGGAAGGAGAACGCTCAAAGTCCCATCCACGCATGTCCAGGACACCGTGCTCTACATCAGGATGCTTTGGGTCTGCATTGAGCGAGTACCACATCCAGCGCAGTCCCAAAAGCAGCGCAAGAAAAAAAGTCAGGATGATTGCATACTTCCAGAGAGGCGCTGCTGCGTAATGAGGTATGGTTCGGCTATGTCGTTTCATCATAGTTGCATATTTTCGACATCAACATGTTTATCCCTTTATCCGCCTACGCAAACCGCTCCCCCGAAAAATAGGCGACAAGCGTCCCAAAAGCGAGCCACGGTGCAAAAGGCAGCTTTGACTGACAGCTCGCCCGCCCGGCTATGAGCAGCGCCAAACCGTACAATCCCCCCGAAACAGACGAGTAGATCATCGCCCACACAAGCAAATCCGGCGGAAGAAACAGGCCGATCACCCCGTACAGCTTGACGTCTCCTCCTCCGATTGCGCCATCCGTCACGACTGCGATCAGCAACAACAGCAGAAACACGCCTGCCGCTCCGATCAGCTGAGCGCTAAAATCGCTGCCCTGATAAGGAAACAAGCCGCGCAGCAAAAGAACGGACAGGCAAAAAGGAAGCAGCACGCCATTGGGAATGCGGCGGTCAGCCAAGTCTGCCACCGTGACGAGCACGAGGAAAGAAACAAGCGATAGGCCGAGCAGCAATTCCGCTGTCCAGCCGTATTTCCAGTACGTAAGGGGAAAACACAGCCCTGTCACTGCTTTCATAAACCAAGCGCCTCTCTTGAATCGCTCGCGATCTTTTTGGTCACGCATGCCAACCGCCCGCATCCCGAGCGCTATGCAAGCAGAACCAATCAGCAGACCGCTCCAGCCCAAGCCAAGCGCAAGCAAGATTGCAAACATCTCATCTCATCACCTCACTCCACAGAATCCGGAATCATTTCCCTCATTTTAGCTTTGCAAGTTGAGACAAAAAAAGCCGCTCGCTCCCCTCTCTTCCATGCGCAAGCTGATAGCGGTGATACCTTTTCTTTCTCCCGTGGTTTATAGTAAGAATGGAAATGCACTGTACACCCTTCATGAAAAAGGATGCGAACCATGCGAAAAATCATTGTTGTAGGTGCCGGAATTGTTGGCGCTTCGACGGCGTATCAGTTGGCAAAAAGAGGCGCAGAAGTAATGATTGTCGATCGAAAAGATAAAGGACAGGCAACCGATGCCGCAGCCGGGATCATTTGCCCGTGGCTGTCGCAAAGACGCAATCAAGCCTGGTACAGGTTGGCCAAGGAGGGGGCGCGTTTCTATCCCTCGCTGATTGCCGAGCTGGAACAAAGCGGAGAAACGCACACCGGGTATGCCCGGGTGGGAGCGCTCAGCATCCATACAGACAAAGACAAGCTGCTGACTTTGGAAAAACGGGCACTCACGCGCAAAGATGATGCACCGGAGCTGGGGGATGTCTCCACGCTTTCAGCTGACGAAACAAAAGCGCTGTTCCCGCCCCTGGACGAAAGCTATGCTTCTGTCCATGTCACAGGAGCCGCTCGCGTGGATGGCCGCGCCTTGCGGGATGCTTTGCTGCGCGCCGCGCAAAAACACGGAGCGTCCCTTTTATACGAAAGCGCTGAACTCGTTTACGACGGGAACCGGATCGCAGGGGTAAAGGCTGGAACGGAGAGCATCACAGCCGACTCTGTCGTGATCTGCGCCGGAGCGTGGGCCAATCACATTTTGCAGCCGCTGGGCGTAAACTTCCAGGTCACCTTCCAAAAAGGGCAAATTGTTCATCTGGAATACGCGGACAGGCAGACAGACAACTGGCCTGTTGTCATCCCTCCAAACGACCAATATTTGCTGGCATTCGATGAACATAAAATGGTGATCGGCGCCACACACGAGAACGATGTGCCAAGCTTCGATACACGCCTTACGCCAGGCGGCTTGCACGAAGTTTTTGCCAAAGCACTGGACATCGCTCCCGAGCTTGCCAACAGTACATTCGTCGAAGCGAGAGTGGGATTCCGTCCGTTCACGCCAGGGTTTCTGCCTGTCATCGGCCCGCTGCCCGGCTGGGAAGGCATTTTTGTTGCCAACGGCCTCGGCGCATCCGGCCTGACGATGGGTCCTTATATCGGCTATCAGATGGCGAAGCTCGCTCTCGGTCTGGAAGTGGACATACCGTTAGAGCATTACGACGTGTCAGGTGCCATTGCGGCACAATCCTAGCTAACAGCAACGAGGTCTTATCCTGTAAAGGGATAAGACCTCGCTTCATTTCATACCGCTCAGCTTTATACAAACTGCCTGCTGTCATTGTTTTTCCCGAACCGATAAACCGCGATCAGGGCAAACACAAGGGCAAATCCTCCGAGAATGAGCAAATTCACATACAAGCTTCCCAAGCTCTGGCCTTGCTGTAGCTGATCGATGCTGTCCAAAAGCCAATGCTGCGGCAAAAAGCTCGATATTTTGCGCACGGTCTCAGGCATGATGTTCACCGGGAAATAACAACCTGCGAGCAGGCAGCTCGGGGTAATGATCATATTGCGCATGGCTCCTGCTGCCGATGTGCTTTTGGCAAATGCGACAATCGTCAGCGCAAGCCCGATTGCCGTGAGAGCAAACAGCAGCAGGACAACAATCAACGGGAAGGTCGGCATCCCCGCATCGATATGAAAAATCAGCTTCATCGCCACCAGCGTGACAACAATCTGCAAAAAGATCAGCAGCAAACTGACGACGACATTGGACAGCACGTACGCTCTCGCTGACATCGGCGAGGAAAGCAAGCGCAAGAACGTCCGGTTCTCTTTTTCCTTGAGGATGATCTCGGACAAGTTGGCCGCAGAAAACATCATGAACGTGATCAAGTAGCCAATCGTTTGGTACGACATCATTTTCTCATTCGAGGTGTCAGGCTGCGCCGTCGCTTTAAGCTTGAAAGGATGTTGGCTGTAGCTGTCGTAAATGCGGGCAAAAGCCGCTTCATCGCCTTTTGTCTCCTTGCCGATCGCAGCCACGTTGCCAATATAGCTTTGCAGCATCGCTTTGATGTATGCCGTGACCGACTCGCCTTTGACGGAAACGATGCGGATGTGCCCTGGCTCGCCTGCCTTCACACGATCCGCAAAGCCTTGCTCGAAAATGATGCCGCAGTCCAGATCGCCCGAAGCGATGCGTGCACGCAGCGTCTCCTCATCCAATGGAGTTACCTGAACTTGACCAAGCCCCTCCAAGTAACGGATGACTCCGCTCGTGACCACCTGACTGCCATCTTGATTGACTACCCCGGCCCGGATCGTTCCTGTACTTGCATTGCTGTAAAAAAACAGCGAGATCAAAATCCCGACAATCGGCAGACCAAAGTACAAGAACCAGTTCTTTTTCTTGCGGAACGTATCTTTCAGCGTTTTGCGAATGAGCCACACCATTTCATCCATGTTAAAATGCCTCCCGTCTGCGAATGGAGATGACCGTCAAGACCAGAAACACAGCTGCGATTCCAAGATTCAGTCCGATCACTTTCCAGACGGCGACGATATTGTCCATGTAGATCAGCTCCAACAAAGCCGTATTGATCCAACGCAAAGGAGACAAGTTGGTCAGAAGCGTCAAGATGCCCTCCGTGTTCTCAATCGGAAAATACGCGCCGCCAAAAAACGAAGCGCACTGCAAGAAAATCATCACTACCATGTACGAGCCTTCCTGTTTGGTCAGCAGAAACCCGATGCCAAGTCCCAGGCTCACCGCCAAGAGTACCTCTGTCAACAAAGCAAGCAGAACCAGCCAAAAATGATTGCCCCAGTAAGCATGATAGACAAATTTGCTAAACAGCACGACGACCAGCACACAGAGTGTATTGATGAACACATTGCCGATCATTTTGCCAACCAGAATTTCTCCCTTGCTGATCGGCGCTGCCATCAGGCGGATTGCCGTCTTCCGCGCCCGTTCCGCACCGAACAAATAGTTGGCGGAAATGATCGAGAACAGGGCGATCATCGTTGTCATCGACACGGCGTAGTAATCGATGGAGCCTGGTTTTCTGTCTGCTACAAGCGTTGTTTCCTGAATAAAATCTTTGCTTTCCGCTGCATGTTTCAAGATGTTTGTGCCGACACCCGGACTCGCCTGAAAGGCGGCCGTGCCGAGTGCATAACGATCGGCAAAGGCGACCAGCATCCCTTGCAAAATGCCGCTTTCCACTGTATTTTTGCTGCTGCCGAAAAACGCAATGCCGTCCTTGTCAATCGTCGCATAAGCCGTATAGCGCCCGGAGCTGACTTCCTGGCGCCAATCCATCCCCGGCCTGATCGGGACGACTTCCACCCCTTCTTTTCCGATCGCTTTCGTAAAGCTGTCCCAGTACGCAGACATGTCGTTTTCCGAAAATGTCGCTTTGTACAGCAGGCGAACCTCCCCGACCGAATGCTTTGACGAAAAAGCATTGGACAAGCCCGCACCCAAAATCAGCATCAGGATGATCGGCAGGGCGAGCATGAAGAGAAACGTTTGCCGATTTCTCACGCTGGAAAGAATCTCTTTTAACGCAATTCTCCAAATAGCCATCTGGCATCTCCCTTTCTCTAGTCCCGCAAGTTTCTGCCTGTCAATGTCAGAAACACCGATTCCAGATTAGGGGCTTGCTCTTCGACAGAGCGAATCTCTACCTGGTCTTTAATCAACTGCTGGATAATCCGGTTCAAATTGTTGACTTCCGACTTCGACACGATCTTGAGCGTGTTTTCTTCCTGGCGCACGGCAGTGACCCCAGCGATTCCTTGCAGCGATTCGATGGAGATCGCTCCATCCGCGCGAAAGCCAATCCAGATTTCTTTCGTGTCTGTAATGATCGATGTCAGTTGCTCTTTTGTGCCTTCCGCAATGATTTTGCCGTGATCCACGATGGCAATGCGGGTACAAATCTCTTCGACTTCTTCCATGTAGTGACTCGTGTAAATGATCGTGCAGCCCATCTCGTTGAGCTTGCGAACCGACTGTAAAATGTAGTTGCGCGACTGCGGATCGATCCCGACTGTCGGCTCATCCATAATGATCAGCTTGGGAAGGTGAGCGATGGCACAAGCGATGTTGAGCCGCCGCTTCATCCCGCCGGAAAAATTTTTCGGGAAGCTCTGGTGCTTGTCGCCCAATCCGACGAACGCGAGCGCTTCTTCCGTCCGCTCCCGCAGCATCGCTCCCCGCAGACCGTACAAGCCGGCAAAAAAGCTGACGTTTTCATACGCGGTCATGTCTTCGTAAATCGCCAACTCCTGGGGGACGATGCCCGTATTCATTTTGGCGAACTTGCTGTCCTTCACGATGTTTTTGCCGAGCAGAACGATTTCTCCTTTTGTCGGCCGCAACAAGGACGCAATCATGTTAATCGTCGTGCTTTTGCCCGCTCCATTCGCCCCCAAAAAGCCAAAAATCTCTCCTTCGCCGATGTTCAACGTCATATTGTCCACAGCGATAAAATCGCCGAATTTTTTGGTCAAGTTGCGGATTTCGAGTACATGGCTCATCCGACTCAGTCCCTTCGTGGTTATGCCAGTATTGTAATCAAAGAGGATGCCCCTATGTCAGTGCATAAGTTCATCCCCTCGCCGTGAGATTTTTCACTTGTTTTCATGAGAAACATCATTCGTTTCTGTGCGGCAAAAGGGTCGTGACGCGAAAGCCTTTCGTCCCGTCAACGATGACCGTGCCTCCCGCAGAAGCGGCCCGCTCCTCCATCCCCAAGATGCCCAGTCCCTTGACGACCTTTGCCGTGCCGACTCCGTTGTCCTCGACAACAGCCTTGATGAACTTGTTCAGCACCCGCACCTCGATGGAGATGGCTGTCGCCTTGGCGTATTTGAGCGAGTTGGTTACAGCCTCGGTCGCGTTTTGCTGGATGATTTTCCACTGAATCGGAGTGACAGCGTCAATATCTCCTTCAAACGTGAGCGTAGCTGCCACCGTTCCTTTTGCCGACAGTTCGTCCACGAACAGTCTGAGCCGATTGATCCCAAGCTCCTCCGGCCTCGGCTTCACTTCCTTGAGCGTCAGCCTGATGCGCTCCAGCCCTTCTTTGGAAATCGCAATCGCATTGCCCAACAGCTCATTGGCCTTTTCCTGGTCGGTAGCAAGCATCATGCGCGCCGCCCCCATCTGGATCAAAGCGCCAGCCACCGCATGTCCGACATCGTCGTGAATTTGCTGGGAAAGACGATTGCGCTCCTCCAGCTTGATCGTATATTCGGATTGCCTGATGTATTCGTTGTTTTCGCTCAATGAACGCGACAGCCGCTGCAAATCCGCCCGCAGCCGCTCCCGCTCGCCCTCCAGGGAACGAATTTTTTCCGACAGCATGCTGCTGCATGTGAACAACAAATAGCTGAGCAAGCCGCTTAAAAGGTATACAGGAACCAGTTCCAGCGGGAGCAAAAATCCGCCTGCTCCGATCAGGACAATGCCTAATCCCTTGCCAACGGTTGACGAAGGAAGCAGTTCACATATGTTCATCGGCAAAAGCAGCCAGAGTAAAGGCTCCCAAAAAACCGCACCTGCCGCCACGAGCACCAGAGACAAAGCGGACAGCAAACGCTTGAACTGCGGCTTTTTGAAAATCAGCAAGGAAATGTTGAGCGCAACGTACAGCAAATAGATCAGGATGAGCCACGGGTTCACTTCGGAAGCAAGATGGGCGAGAAACGAAGCGATCATGATATAGCCAAGCACCGTTGCCTTATTTCCAATCGTCCAACGATCCATCGATGAATCTTCTCCTATTCTCCAGACATTCTCGTCTCGCCTGTCAGATAGTAAATGGCGATCTGTGTCCTGTGCTCCAGGCCTGTTTTATTCAGGATGGAAGTAATGTAATTCGCGACTGTTCCTTCCGAAATGAACAGCTTTTTGGCGATTGCCTTGTTCGACAGTCCCTTGGCAATCTGCTCGATGACTCCCAGCTCCCGTTCCCACCACTTCAAAATCGGAAAAGCTCGTCAAAATGATTTTCATGCCTTCTCGTATAAAAGAGTTGTCGTCCGCGATCAACACCTTGATCTTCATCGTGGGCTGCCCCCTGTCCTTCAAGCCCCTCACCGCACTGGCTGCCGATTCCGGCGTCTGTATGATTGGATGAAGCCGCATTTTTAGCAAAACTATTATAACAAAAAAAGTAAATGCAGATGCCATGCATTGGAAATGTATGACGGTTCGAACGAAAAAAACAATTGCTTATAGACTGACGGTCAGTCATATGGTAATTTACAACCAACTACCGTCCGTTTTCCAAAAGGAGGCACTCATGAGACGCATCGTCAAAGACCCCGTTACTCGTCGCACCGAGATACTCGAAGCAGCCGGAGAGCTTTTTCGGCAGCAAGGCTATGTCCATACAACCGTGAACGCCATCATCCTGAAAGCTGGCGTAGCGAAAGGAACGTTCTACTACTACTTCAAGTCGAAAGAAGAGATTTTGGAAGCTTTCGTCCAAGGAATGGTCGATCGGCTCGCTGCCGCATATCAGACACTGGCAGACGATCCAAAGCAGACTGCCCTGGAAAAGCTGCGGCAGATGCTGCGGGGGCACAGCCGGATCGCGCAGCACGAACAGGAATGGATGGACAGCTTGCATCGTCCGGAAAACAGAGAACTGCACGAGCGGCTGAATGTGGCGATCGTGCAAAAGATCGCCCCTGTCTTCGCGCAGGTCATTGAACAGGGCAACAAGGAGTCCGTGTTTGATGTAGCAGCCCCTCTGGAAACGATCCAGTTTTTGCTCGCAGGCTCGCAGTTTCTCCTGGAATCGAATATTTTCGGCTGGGATCGGGAAGAACAGCTCGCGCGCAGCCGGGCCATGCAGACGATCATTGAGCGAGCATTGGGTGCCGAGCCGGGCGCGTTTGCTTTTTTGGGAGGTGCCATTTGAGCGCCCAAACCAAAGCATTTCGGCAATTTCTCGTCGTCTGGTCCGGGCAGTTTTTGTCGGCGGTCGGAAGCGGGCTGACCGCTTTTGCCCTGGGTGTCTACGTCTTTCAGACGACCCATTCCAGCACGAGCTTCTCGCTGGTCATCCTCTTTTCCTTTTTGCCGAGCTTTCTGCTCCTGCCCTTTGGCGGGGTGCTGGCAGACCGATTCGATCGCACCCGGATGATGATCATCGGTGACATCGGCTCGATTATCGGCATTATGTTCATCTGGTTTGTCATCTGGACCGGACAAATGGAGCTGTGGCATATATACACAGGCGTCGGCATCAGCTCAATCTCGACTGCGCTCCAGACGCCCGCCTATAAAGCGGCGGTGACGGACATGGTTTCGGAAGAGCAATACTCGCAGGCGAGCGGCCTGATTCAACTGGCAGGTTCTGCCCAATATCTCCTGTCGCCGATCCTCGCAGGCTTTTTGCTTGGCTTCTTTGACATCCAGATGGTGCTGCTGATCGATATGCTTACGTTTTTGCTGGCGGTTGTGGCGGTGCTGCTGGTCATGAACAAGGGCAGCAAACCACAGCCCGCGGATGAAAGCCGCGATTTTTTCGGCGAGCTGTCCGAGTCGTTCCGATATCTGCTCTCGCAAAAAGGCGTGTTTTTGCTCGTCCTGCTCATGTCTGTCGTTTGCTTTTACATCGGGCTTCTGCAATCGCTGTTCAGTCCGATGATGCTGACGCTGACCGACTCCAAAGTGCTGGGAATCTCGCTTTCCCTGGCGGCGTCCGGGATGCTCGCCAGCAGTCTGTTCATCGGGGTGAAAGGACTTGGCAACAACAAGCCGAAGATTCTTTCCTTTTCACTGGCGCTTGCCGGGCTGTTTTATGCACTGATGGGTACGTTTCCGGCAGTCGTTCCGATCGTCGTGTTCGGCTTCCTCTTTTTCGCCACGCTGCCTTTCGTCAACACCAGTCTGGAAGTGTTGATCCGAACGAATATCGACAATGAGAAGCAAGGGCGCGTCTGGTCGATGGTGTCAGCCATTTCCCAAGTAGGCTTGCTGCTCGCTTTCGGTTCGGCAGGCTTTCTCGCCGACCATTTTTTCTCTCCCCTTCTCGCGCAAAATGGCGCACTTGCTGACACGATTGGACAGCTCATCGGAACAGGAGCAGGCAGAGGGATCGGCTTTTTGTTCATGCTTTCCGGTGTGATGGTTTTTGTACTCGCTATCGTGATCGGGCGGGTGCAAAAAATCCGGGAGCTGAAGCTGGGAACGGTAGAAGAAAAAGCATAGCAGACAATGGAACGCAAAAAGCCGGACCCCCACTTGAGGCGGTTTCCGGCTCGTTTCTTTTTACGGCTGACTACCAAAAATACAATTCCTCTGGCAAAACTTCGTCGAATTGTGGACTATCGCTCTCGTCTATCTCCACCTGGATGCCTTTTTTGGCCAAAGTGGCCAGCTCCTGCTTCGTTTTGGCACTGGCTTTTTCCAGCAGTGGATTCATCGACAAGCATATATAACCTTTGGGGGCAAAGCCGCCTTTCTGTACATTGAGCAGCAGTCCATCCAGGTTTTGGACCCGGTTCTGTTTCAGATTCAGCCAGATCAGCTTCGTCATGGATTGCAGCGGTGCCATCCATGAGCGCCTTCAAATTGCGCAGCCCTGCCAGCGGCTTTACTGTTTGATCATGTAGCGGATTGTCTATGACGAGTTGCAGCACCTCCAGATTTTTCATCTGACCAAGCGGCTGCAGGTTCGTCACTTCGTTGTCAATTACGTGGATTTCCTTCATTCGTGTGCTGTTTTGCAGGCGTTCCAGCAGTTGGCTGACATCGGTCGCTCCGCTATATCTGTATATGAACAGCTTTTGCAGTTGCTTCAATTGTTTGAGTGAATCGATATTTTTTACCTCCGCGTAGTGCATGCTCAAATCCTCAATACGCTGGAGTGGACTGACATCGGCAATCGCCACAACACTGAATGATGCCTTTTTCAGCTTCGGCAATTTGGCAAGCGGCTCCAGATCGAGAGCTTGAAATCCTTGCAGATCAATCTCGGTTTGACGTTGCCATCCCCGTTTTCTTCACTCCTTTTTGAGAAAAAAACAGCCGCCGCAACAAACGCTCTGTGCGACGACTGTGGAGCTGGCTTCATCCTATTCGTTTTGGCTAAATCCATATGTTTCGTACACGTTTTCACAGGGCTTGCCCGGCGTCAATTCCATCGTGCCCGCCGTCAAATTCATCACAATCGAAAATAGCGTGCAATCTACCATCTCGTCTGACTCGCTTGTTGTTGCTTCCCCGTGACGGCATATTCCTTCGGGGGTTCCGGCGTGATCTTGAAAAATATGTTTGAAGCAGGCGGCATCTATGCTTCCTTGTCTGGCTGCCAGCAGCTTGGAGGCGCGGCCCAACCGCAAATACGTGTCAGCCGCCCCCATGCGGACGCAATCCTCTGCTTGCATGCGCGCTGCGACAAAATGATTGGTGTGGACGATATGGCCGTCTGGCGGATAAAACACCTCGTAACGAACCGGGGCAGTCTCGACTCCGACCGTCTCGCCCTCCCGATGGGCGATCAAATAGTTGGCTGCTGTCCCTCGCGGCAGCCTTGTCACTTGGCGAATGGCCTGCGGCAGCGTGCGGCTGTTTAAAATGCCCCGCAAAACGATGTGGATCGGCACTCCGAGCGCTTTTTCATTCGTTCGCAAAAAATTCAGGCACACGCCGATCCCGTCTGCGTTCATGCCGATTTTCCCGACTATTCCCGCTTCGGTGATCATCAAAATGGTTGGGCGCGGCGGCTGCTCGATCTCTACCACGACAAGCCCGGCGCCCACGAGATTGATCCAATCCCAGTTTTGTCCGAGCAGCGTCTCCCGGTTCTGCGTAGCTGGCGCAACAGCCGCGATGCACGTACAACCGTCCGCCTTGTGTGAGGTTGAGGTGTCTCCCAGATTCGTTATAATCTCGCTGCGCACGTTCAACGCCAGCACGTCGAGCAAATCAAGCTCGGCCCCTTCGCTGATGCCCCTGATTTCCTCCATAATTTCCTGATCGTACTGCTCGATCCAGGGGATGAACTGCGCCGCATACGCTGTGGCGTCTTTCCATTGGATCGCGGCTCCCTCGCGAAAAGCACGCTCGTACGCCCGAACGTTGCTCCTGATTTGCTCACTCGCCAGTTGGCCGAATTGCCGCCCGCGCTCGCGCGGCGTACCGCTGATCCGAAAGACAGGAAATCTGTTCATGGACAGTGCTCCCCCTTTTACAAGCTCTTTTCCATATAGTAGCGATCGTTTCCGCTGCCATATTCGGCAATGCGTGTCTCCACAATTTGAAAACCCGCCTTTTGATACAGCGCAACCGCGCCTTTGTTGTCCGGGCTGACCGTCAGGCACACTTTGGCAAATCCATCCTTGCGCAGCCGATCCAGTATTTGCTCCAAGAAAGCAAAGCCGTACCCCAAGCCTTTTTTATCCGAGCGAATCAAATATCCGTACATGTAGGCATGATCCGGGTTGCGAAAATCACGCATCAGCTCGCAGACACCGACAGGCTTCGCATCTCCTTCTTCCTGAAACAGGACGAGGCAGCCGTGTCTCGCCAGTGGGACCAGCACCCATTCGTCGATCGCTCCGTGCACGCCAAACGCTTCCTGCTCCAGCTCCTTCAGCATGGTCAGCTGCTGCTCTGTCAATGTCTCTACAATCGCAAGCGTTGTCGCTCTTGTTGTATGCATAGCGCCGATCTCTCCTTTTCCCTGGACATGAGGGGCGATTTTATGAAACCGTTTCTTGGCGGACTGTCAATTGTGTCAATACGGCTTCGTCAAGCTCCACCCCGAATCCTGGCTTGTCGGACAGCAAAATTTGATTTCCCTGGCAGGTCAAGTTAGCGACGTCTTTGGCAAAAATGAACGGTCCGGCCAGCTCGTTGGAAACAATATTTTTCTTCGCGATCGACAGGTGCGCCCCCGCCGCGCTCCCGATAGACGATTCCGGCATCGACCCGATCTGGCACTCCATCCCGGCCATCTCCGCCTGATGAACCAGCTTGGCCGCTGGGTAAATCCCGCCGCACTTCATCAGCTTGATGTTCACTTTATCGGCTGCTTTTTTCGCGATCACCTCGCGCATTTCGCTCGCTCCCAGTAATCCTTCGTCGACCATGATCGGGATGGATGTCTGTCTGCGAATGTCGGCCAATGCGTCCAGATCGTGGGCGACGACAGGCTGCTCCATCCAGTCAATCCGGCAATCTTCTACTTGCTTGAGAGCCGTCAATGTATTCGTCCGATTTTCCCATCCCTGATTGGCGTCTACCCGCAGTCTTATATCAGGACCGACGGCTTCACGAACGGCACGAATGCGCTCGATGTCCGTCGCCAAGTCGGAGCCTACTTTTATTTTGATCGAGTCAAAGCCATCCGCCACAGCCTGCTTCGCTTCTGCCGCCATCGTTTCAGGCTGCAAAATGCTGAGCACGTACGGAAGAGTGAGCACGCTGTGGTACTTGCCCCCGAGCAACTGATAAACAGGCTGACCTGTCGCTTTTCCCATCAAGTCATAGCACGCCAGGTCAATCGCTGCTTTCGCTGCTGGCGCTTTGTACACGCATTGATCGAGCAAATGGTGAATGCGTTCCAGAGCAAACGGATTTTCTCCGATGATCGCCGGAGCCAGGCTGTGAACGAGCATGGCGTACGTGCTTTCCCATGTCTCCCCCGTCACATGCTGATCCGGCACGGATTCGCCATAGCCGACCAAGCCTTGATCAGTCTCTACTTTTACAATAATGGAAGGCATCTCGTTGTAAGAAGCGTACGCCACAATAAACGGGCGCACCAGCGGCAACGTAATGGCATGTATATGGACAGACGTAATTTTCATGTTCTTCTTACACCTCCGGCTTGGTTAAGGAAACTCTCGGGATTTGCCGGTAACCGACGGAGACGGCTTTTGCCTGTCCATCTGCCTGGTTCGCAAATCCAACGGTCAGCTCGCTGCCATCCATCTGTGCCAGGAAATAATTCTCGGCAATCGGCAGCAGCGGGTACTTTAAGCCTTTTTCATTCGGGAAAAGAGCGGTATGATTCGTCAGCACAAGCGCGCCTTCCTCGACGGTCACACTCACGTTCATCCCTTCGCCGGAAGCATAGTCGCCGACATACGCCTGGAAACGCTCCGGGGATACACAATAATCCTCGTACTTGGTCAAAGGCTCTGCGGCTTCTCTTCCCTCGATCAGGTTCAGCGCAGTCAATGTCAGCTTTTCGACAGGCGTGCCGATTAGATTAGCCAAGACGACTGCTGTCAGCCCTCTTTCCGGGACAATCGCCAGATGCGCCGCCACTCCTTTGATCGCCCCGCCGTGCTTCAACAGCGTGCCCCCGTAATAATTCGGCTCCACCATCAAGCCGTAGCCGTAATGCTTTTTATAGTTGCAGACCACATGCGGAAGCGTCATTTGCCTTACGCTTTCGGCCGACAAAATCCGTTCCTTGCCCACGCATCCTCCCGTGCGGAAAATTTCCGCGTAATTCAACATGTCGCGGACGGTCGAGTTCAAATGTCCCGCAGCCATCACCGCTGGCCCTTCTTCCCAATCAAAGTCGGGGTACACTTCCAGCTTCCCGTGATTGTCCCTTTTGTGATAGATCGTGGTGACCTCCGGGAACCGCGGCAGATCGCCGAGCCAAAAGGTACTGCTTCGCATATCGGCAGGTGCGAGGATGTGCTCCTTGACGTAGACGTCATACGGTTTTCCGCTCACTCGCTCGACAATCGCCCCGAGCAGGGCATAGCACTCGTTCGAGTAGCTGAAATGCTGGCCCGGCTCGCCCAAAAGCTCATATTGCACGTGGGCTAACACCTCCAGCAAATCGGCATGCGTGCGGATCGGCTTTTGCTGCTCCTTTTTGAGAAAACGGTGAATCGGGTTGTCTTCCTCCGGGATCGTATCAAACAAAGAGTTTTTGACGGCAAGCATATCGACAGGCAGCGGCGGGATTCCCGCTGAATGCGTCATGAAATGATGAATCGTCATCCGTTCGGTACACGCCTGATCCGGTGTCCGAAACTCGGGCAAATAAGCGACAACCGGGTCGTGAACGGACAGCTTGCCCGCTTCTTGCAGCTGCATGATCGCCATGCACGTAAACGATTTGGTGACCGAAGCCAGCCCCATGACCGTGTCTGGCGTTATCGCCCATTTGCGCTCCGCATCCCGATAGCCGTATGCTTTTCGGTACAGACTGTCGCCATGTTGATTGATGCCGATGATCACCCCCGGAGCCTGGCTCTCTTGGACCGTCTGTTCGGCGAGCGTCTCGTATGCGCTTACCCAATCTGGTTGATGCATGGTTCACACCTCCTTCGGCAAGCGGACGACGCCTACGGACAGACTCGTTACCTGGCCGCTCTGATCGCGGTGGAACCGGATCGCCTGCTCCTCGATATCTTGTTTCATGACGAAATAATCGTCCCCGATTGGGCGCAAGGCAAGCTGCTTGCCACCCAGGCCGAGCGTCAGCACATCGCTGTCAACCGTCACTGGCAGCTTGCGGTCGACTGTGACCCGATACGTCCCGGTGTACGCCTGCAAATCAGCCGCAGCGACTGGTTGCTCCGCGCCAAAAGGAACAGACGGTGCGTCAGCAGGGCGACCTTCCTGCGTGTTGATGGCAAAATTCAGCAGCTCGACAATCGGTGTCTCCGCCAAATTGGCGATCGCAATCGTTGTAATGCCGCGCTCTGGCAAGATGACCATCTGCGATGCGACTCCTTTCAACCCGCCGCTGTGCTCCAGCTTGGTCGTTCCGTAGTAGTCCGGCGTGACGAACAAGCCGTAGCCGTAATACTGACCGTATCCCATGCGAACATGCGGGTAAGTCATCTGCTCCACGCTCGCTTTGGACAGAATCCGCTCCTCGCCGACCAATCCACCAGTCCGGTATATGTCCATGTAGCGCAGCATGTCGTTGACCGTCGTATTCAAATGGCCGGATGCGAGCACGACTGGCCCTTCCTCCCACTGCGGATCAGGGTACACTTCCGGCCCTCCCTCTTTTTCCGCCAAACGGTAAATCGTCGTCACTTCTTTGTACTTGGACAGCTCCTGCAAGGCAAAGGAGCTATTCGCCATGCCCGCAGGCAGCAAAATGTGGTCGATGATGTACTGCTCGTACGTTTTCCCGCTGACTCGCTCAATGATCGCGCCCAAAAGGGTATAAGCGTCGTTGGAGTAACTGAATTGCGCTCCGGGCGGCCCCAACAGCTGGTAGTCGATGTGGCTCATGACCTCCATGAAGTCTTCGGGGGTGTTCACCCATTTTTGCTGTTCTTTTTTGATTTGCTTGTGAATCGGATGATTCTCGTCTGCAATGTCGACGTCCGGCAGCCCCTTGATCGCCAAATAATCGGTGGGCAGCAGCGGGAATCCGGCTGTATGGGTCATGAAATGATGAATCGTCATCCGCTCGGTGCACGCCTGATCCGGTGTAACAAGCTCCGGCAAGTAGGCCAAAACCGGATCGTGCACCTCCAGTTTTCCAGCCTCTTGCAACTGCATGATCGCCACGCATGTAAACGACTTGGTAATCGAGGCGACACCCATTACCGTGTCAGGCGTAATCTCCCAGTGGCGCTCTTTGTCCCGATAACCGAATCCGCGGCGATACATGCTCTTCCCGTCCTGGTTCAAGCCCACGCATACGCCCGGTACCTGGCACTGGTCGATAATCGGCTGCGCTGCCTGTTCAAATTGCTCTTGCCAATCCATTTTCTCCACCCCGTTCCCTCCTGTTTACGGCTGCACCCAACTGTCTCCCAGCATGATTCCGTATAGCGAATCGAGCTTGACGCCATGTACCCGCTTGTTTACGGCAAGGAATGTCTTTTCTTCCGAGTAAGGAATCCAGTAGGCTTGTTCCACCGCGATTTTTTGGATCTCGGCAAAAATTTGCTTCCGCTTCTCCTGATCGCCGACAGTGCGGCTCTGTTCGAGCAGCGTATCCAGTTGCTCGTTTTTGATCTGGGCGTGATTCAATCCGCCGATCTGGCTGGAATGCATGAACAAATACAAAATGTCCGGATCAAAGTCGGTGTAGCCGAGCACATTCAAGTCAAACTGCCCTTTTGCCGACAAATCCAGTACGCTGCCCAGCTCCGCGTTTTGCACCTTGATCTCGACGCCGATTTCCTTGAACATGCTTTGCATCAGCGGAATGCTTTGCGAGCTCATTGCTGTGAGCAATTGCAGGCTCAAAGGCTGCCCGTCCTTTTCCCGGATGCCTTGTCCGCTTTCCTTCCATCCGGCCTCTTCCAGCAGCTTTTTGGCTTCCTCGATATTGAACGGGTAGCCGTATGTTTCCACAGCGGGATCGTAGCCGAACATTTTCCGCGGCAATGGCCCGAAAGCACTCTCTCCCTCGCCTTGCAGGTCAGCCTGGATGATCGCTTTTTTGTTCAAGGCCATGTTCAGCGCCTGACGCACACGCAGGTCGCCGAGAATCGGGTTTTCCAGGTTCATTTGAATAAAATTCACCCCCAGCTTCGTCGCTTCCAGCACTGCGAATTTGTCGCTTTGCTTGTACCCGGCTGCTTCCCGCGGCGAGATGGAAGCGATGTCGATCGAGCCGCTTTCCAGCGCGGCAATCGTCGTCTGGGCGTCTTTGATGAATTTGAACACGATTTTGTCCGGCATCGGCGGCCCTTGTGTTTGGACAAAAGGCTCTGCCCACTGGTACGCTTCATTGCGCACGAGCGTGATCGACTCTCCGGTCTTCCAGCTCTCGAATTTCCACGGCCCTACCCCGACCGGGTGCCGTCCATATTCGTTGCCGTATTTTTGCACCGCCTCCATGGACAGCGGCTGCGTCACGTTCGCTTGCACGAAGTAGGACAGCAGCGGAGCAGACGGTTCTTTGAGCTGGATGACGAGTGTCAGCTCATCCGGGGTAGTGATGGAGGCAATCACACTGAGCAGTGGTCCCACTCCTGGCGATGCGGTCTCTGGCGCCATCGCCCGCTCGAACGTCTCTTTGAAAGAAGCAGCCGTCAGCGCCGTGCCATCGTGGAATTTCACCCCCGGACGAATTTTGAAGGTCCAAGTTTTTTGATCGGCGGAGATGTTGTACGACTCCGCCAAATACGGCTTGATTTCGTTTGTTTGCGGATCGAGCGACAGCAGGGAACCGCCAATTAACCTCGACACGACTCCGCTCACGTCCATGTTTGTTTTGTGCACGTCGAGCGTATCCGGCTCTGCCGAAAGCCCCAGCGTAATCGTTCCCCCTGCCTGCGGCGCGCCCTCCGCCTTTGGTCCGGTTGCTTCCGGCGGCTTCGACGGAGTCGCTGACTGGCTGCAACCGATGACAAAGCTGATTAGCATGCAAAAGGTGAACAGGCACCCGATGCACCTGGCAACTGCTTTTCTTTTCCCCACAATGATCCCTCCCTCATGAACAATGGCTATTCGTTTACCCACATATCCTGGATCGTCAACGTTCCCAGCGGATTGGCTTCCACGCCTTGAATGCGGTTGCTTACGACCTGGAACGTTTTTGCCGAATACAGCGGAATCCAGTACGCCTGATCAACGACCAGTTTTTGAATGGCGGCGTACGCTTTCTTTCGCTCACCCGCGTCCGTTGCTGTGGAGCCTTTTTCCAGGAAATAGTCCAGCTCCTTGTTTTTGATGCGGAAAAAGTTCAATCCGCCGATCTGGTTCGAGTTCATGAACAAGTCCAAAATGTTCGGATCGATGCTGCCATGATCAGTTGCCATCAAGTCAAAAGAGCCTTTCACCGCTTGGGCATGCGCTGTCGCGGATTCGTAATTTTGAATATTCAGTTCTATTCCGATCTCTTTGAACATGCTCTGGATGAGCTGATGACCAGGCTTGGGATCATCGACGATCATCGTGAGGCTGAGTGTTTTGCCGTTCTTTTCGCGGATACCTTGTCCGTTCGGCTTCCAGCCCGCTTCCTCCAAAAGCCGGATCGCCTCTTCCTTGTTGTACTTGTAGCCATACTGCTCCACTGCCTGATCGTAGCCAAACATCGTGGGCGGGATCGGTCCGTAAACAGGCACGCCTTCTCCCTGCAAATCGGCAATGACGAGCGCTTCCTTGTTGATCGCCAGATTGAGTGCTTTGCGCACCTCCAATTCCCGTAAAATCTCATTCTCCATGTTCATGCCGATGAAGCTCTCCACTGGCTGCATTCCTTCCAGCACGGTGAAGTCTTTGTCGTCCTTGTACTTCTTCACGTCTTTGGCAGGAACGCCGGCAATATCAATCGTGCCGCTGTCCAGTGCAGCGATCAGCGTCTGGTTGTCCTTGATAAATTTGATGACGAGCTTGTCAGGACGGACTGGCCCCTGGTTTTTGACGAACGGGGCTGCCCATTGGTAGTCATCGTTGCGGACAAGCGTGATCGATTCTCCTGTCTTCCAGCTCTCAAACTTCCACGGCCCAACCCCTACAGGATTTCGTCCGAAGTCGCTGCCGAATTTTTGCAGCGCCGCAGGCAAAATCGGCTGCTGATAGCCTGCGTACGACAAGGAACCAAGCAGTGGCGCGGTCGGCTGATCCAATTGCAGAACCAAAGTTGACTCGTCGGGAGCAGAAATCGAGCGAATCGTGGTCAGCTCCTGTCCGGTTACCGGAGACGCTGTTTTCGGGTCGATGGCCCGTTCCATGCTTTCTTTGAAAATGGCAGCGGTCAGCGGCGTCCCGTCGTGAAACTTCACGCCTTTTCGCAGCTTGAACGTCCACGTTTTCCCGTCCTCCGAGATCGCATACGACTCGGC
Organism: Brevibacillus sp. HD3.3A; assembly: GCF_013284375.2. Lineage (NCBI taxonomy): Bacteria > Bacillati > Bacillota > Bacilli > Caryophanales > Paenibacillaceae > Brevibacillus > Brevibacillus sp. HD3.3A. The sequence continues at coordinate 775,769 of NZ_CP085874.1, read as the reverse complement.
CAAATGCGGCTTCAGTTCAAACGTGTACGGATCGAGCACCATCAAGGCTCCGCCGAGCAAACCGCCGACAAAATTGCCTGCGGAGAGCGCGGTCTTTTGAGGGTCGAGCGTGTCTGGCTCCACCTGATAACCGATCGTGATGGTGCCGCCCGTTTTCGGAGTTAGGCTGGCGGTCGGTTTTGGCTGTTCCGCACTGCCTTGTTCAACTGGAGCTGTGGCAGAACTGCATCCGACTGCCGACAAAGCGAGTAAACAGACAAGCAACAAATACGACATGCGGCGATCCAAAAGCTTCTGTAGCATGGGTGCCCCCTTTTATGGCCTTGGCCAAATTTTCATTGTCGCTATATAGTCGCTAATTGCCGCTGAGATTTCCCTGTTGAGCTGGCGGACAGGAAACTAGCAGCCTGACAATCGCTCCGGCTTTCGCACATTTCGCATAGGAAAACCGGAGCCTGTCGGGTGTACGCTTACTGGTAATTCAACCGATAGACAGCGCGAGGACGTCCTTGTTGATACGGCTGTTCTTCGCCGATGACTTCCACTACCTGGTGGTCGATCAGCTTTTTCAAGGTGCGCTCCGAGCTGCGGCGGCTGATCTGCAAATAATCCGCCAGGTCGGTAGCTGTAAAGCGATTGTCGCGGCGCAGCCTGACATACTGGACGAGCTTGTTGATCGTCGCCACGCTCGACCCTGTTTTCTCGGCGATTTCCAAAATGGTCTTGTTCTCGCTTTTGAGCTGGAACGTCTTCGCCTGGGCGTTGACCGGGCCGATCACTTCTTTTTCATCCGTGACCAAATAGGCGCTGTTCTCATTCTGCTTCCGGGCGTGGTAAATCGCAATTCGCGCATTCGCCTCCGCTTCCTTCGCCGTCAGGCCAAACCCGAAGCCCATCGTCACTGTTACTTTGCTCAGTTGTTCGACGTTTTCCAACACTTGCACGATCTTGCCGTACTCGATCATTTGCTCGATGCTGCCGCGCGTGCCGTATATGATGAACTGATCCATCCCCAGCTTTTGGATCGAAGCATCTGTCTCCTTGACCAGTTCGAGCAGCTCTTGCAGCAAAATGATCGCTGCGTCCTGCATCTGGCTTTCCGTCTCGTAGCTTGCCCGTTCCTGCTGATGAAAAGTCGCGATCCCGACGGCAATTTGCGAGTTTTTGCTGATTTTCAGCTGACCGAATGCGACGGCCTGATTGATCGCGTCCCGGATGTTCTTGTCCGGAACGATCAGCGGCGCACACGGTATGCCCAGCTCGCGCAGCCGAACGTGCACATAGTCAACGCCAGTCAACGCGAACTTGCTCTCTTGTTTCTCCCAATGCTCCCGATGAAACCGGATCACTTCCTCGACGTCGAACCTCGTGCCTCCGTCTTCCACAATCTCGCTGTAATCCGTCACATGCCAGGAAGTCGGCTGCAAGTCCAGTTCTTCTGCCACTTTTGCGATATACGCAGCTTTTGGCATGTCGATGGAAATATGCTCCAATCCCCCCTCGACATTGAGCATGGTATGAAACAACGACAGTGAGATCGTGTATTCATCAAAAGGAATGTACACCGCTGGCCATTTTTTTTGCTCGATCTTGTCTCTGGCGAAAAAATACGGCAGCGGCCCGGCAAACAGCAGCACATCGCAATCGTCAACAAGATCGAGTATAGCTGCACTCTCTTTTGGATTCTGGTACGTATACGATTTCATCTGGATATTCGCGTCTGCGTTGACGTTTTTCAAGATTCTTGGCAGAAATTCTTCCGAAGAGATTGCCGCTATTTTAATGAGCATAAGTCCATTCCCTTTTCTGTCTTATTTCCAGACTTCCCGATAGACTCTGAGGAAGTTTTTCGCCATGATCAGCTCGATTGCCTCGTCCGTATACCCTCTGCTGGCAAGACCGCGCAAGATTTCCGGCACCTGGATATGTCCTTTCACGACGTCAAAATCTTTGCGCGTCAGCGAAGTGAGTGCATCCGGCGACTCGTATTTCATAAAAGGCTCGATAATATCAAGGCCGATTCCGACGTGCTCGACCCCGACAAGCTTGGTAATGTGGTCCACGTGGTTCAGCAAATGTTCGAGATCAGACTGTTCATCCCGATCCGCGACAAAAATGTTGACCCCATTCATCCCGATGACTCCGTTCGTGGCAGCAATCGCCTTGATTTGCTCGTCGGTCAGATTGCGCATGGAGCTGGCGAGTGCCCGACAGTTGGAATGGGAAGCGATGATCGGCTTTTTCGCGATTTCCACGACATCCCAAAAGCCTTCGTCGTTCAGATGGCTCACATCTATAATCATCCCCATCGCTTCCGCTGCTTCAATCAGCCGCACGCCGAACTCGGTAATCCCGCCTTTTCGCCCTTCACGCACAGGTGTAAAATGACTGCCGTCGCCCACGAAATTGCGCCTGCTCCAGACGAGTCCCAGAAACCGGACCCCCAGCTCGTAAAAGACGCGCAGCATACTCAAATCATTGTACAGCGGCTCTGCCCCTTCCAGCGAGAGGACGAAGCCGACTTTCCCCGCTTTTTTTGCCGTCTCGATATCCGCCACGCTTTTGCATACCATCACTTTGTCCGCAGACTCGTCCGCTTCTGCATGCAGGGCGCTGATTTGCTGAAGCGCTTTGCGCAAGCCCAGCTCAGGCAAAAACTTGCTGTCGATATAAATCGCGGAAACAACCGTCTGTACCCCGCCTGCGATAAAATCCGGCCAATAATCCGCTGCAATGACTTGTTTTCTGCCTAGCTCACGCTGAATCGCCACATCCATCAGCAGATCAAAATGAGCATCGATCACATGTGTCATACGCCGTGTCTCTCTCCTTTTCCCAAAGGCTCTCTCGTGTCTCTACTATTTCAATGCCTCAGGATTGAGCGCTTCCAGCTCAGCCAAGACAAACCGTCCATCTTTGCGAATCAGCCGATCGTCGAACCAAATCTCGCCGCCACCGTACTCGGGACGCTGAATCGAGACCATATCCCAATGAATCGTCGAGTTGTTCCCGTTGGAGGCAGCGCCGTAGCATTGGCCCGGGGTAAAGTGAAAGCTTCCGTCTATTTTTTCATCAAACAAGATGTCGCGCATCGGCTCCCGGATGTAAGGATTGACCCCTAGCGCAAATTCTCCGATGTATCTCGCGCCTTCATCCGTATTCAAAATGTCTGTCAGCCGCTTCGTCTCATTGGCTGTCGCTTGCACGATCTTGCCTTGCGCAAACTCCAGGCGAACATGCTCAAACGTAAAGCCTTGATAAGGAGAAGGCGCATTGAAAGTAATGACGCCGTTCACCGAATCTCGAACCGGGGCTGTGAACACTTCCCCGTCCGGAACGTTTTTGTCGCCAGCACACAGGACAGCAGGTATGCCTTTGATAGAAAAGGCAAGCTCCGTGCCTGGTCCTATTATTTTGACACGGTCTGTTTGTTCCATCAATTCCTTTAGCGGCTGCATCGCCTTCGCCATCCGGGCGTAATCCATCGTGCAAACGTCGAAGTAAAACTGTTCAAAAGCTTCCGTGCTCGTATTCGCCAACTGCGCCATGGCAGGATGCGGATAGCGGAGATACACCCATTTTTTATGGAGCCGCACTTGCCGTACTTGGCTGGCAAAAGTCGCCGCCAGCTTCATCTGTTTCTCAGGCACATCCGCCAGCTCGTTGATGTTGTGACCGCCTTCGATGATGATCACCGCGTCCATCTTTTCCATCTGATACCGATCAATTTCCGCCTCGTCCCTGAACTGCTCGGCAGTCCCGCCTAGCAAAAGTTGGCGTTGCACCGTGCGATCCCGCAAGTTTACAAAAGGATGCCCGCCCGCTTGCTGTACCGCTTTCACCAGTTCCTTGACCATGGACATATCCACTTCAATCGCTTCAATCAGTACGCGGTCTTCCGGCTGTACGCGGGTAGAGTAGTTGACCAGCACATTCGCCAGTCTGGTCAGTCGTGAGTCCAGCATCGTTTCCTGACACCTCCGTCATCTGTAAAATTTTTTTCTTTTGCCTGCCTCATCACCCGTTCCTTTCATAAAGATGACAAGCAACCAGTCGCCCCTCTACCTCTTGTAAAGCAGGGGCGGTCGTCTTGCATATATCCATGCACGCCCAGCAACGCGGATGAAACTTGCAGCCGCTCGGCGGGTTGGACGGCGAAGGCAAATCTCCCTTTAGGAGAATCCGTTCCCTTTTTTCATCGGGATCAGATACCGGAACGGCCGACAGCAGCGATTGCGCATACGGATGCAACGGTTTGGCAAACAGGTCTTCCTTTTTCGCCAACTCGATCACTTCGCCCAAATACATGACGGCCACTCTGTCCGCGATATGCTCGACTACGCTCAAATCGTGCGAGATGAACAAATAAGTGAGCGAAAGCTGCTCCTGCAAGTCTTGCAGCAAATTGAGAATCTGGGATTGAATCGACACATCGAGGGCGGAAACCGGCTCGTCGGCGATGATCAGCTTCGGTCTGAGCATCAGTGCGCGGGCAATTCCGATCCGCTGGCGCTGTCCGCCGGAAAATTCATGCGCATACCGCGCCAGCTGCTTTTTGCTCAAACCGACGAGTTCCATCGTGTCTTCGATCAATGCTTGGCGTAGTTCTTTCGGAATGCCGTGGGCGATCAGCGGCTCGGTCAGGATGCTCTTGATCGTCAGCTTGGGATTGAGCGTATCAAACGGATTTTGAAACACCATCTGCATATTGCGTCTGACCTGGTGCATGTCCGCTTTTTTGAAGGGGCGAATGTCTCTGCCTTGAAACACGATTTCGCCTTCGGTTGGTTCAATCAAGCGCAAAATGCATCTGCCCAGCGTCGATTTGCCGCAGCCCGATTCCCCGACGATTCCCAGCGTCTCCCCTTCCGTCACCGTCAAGTTCACACCGTTTACGGCGTGTACGCAGGTCGGCTGTTGCAGCCACCCTTTTCCGGTGAGAAACCGCTTTTGCAAATTTCTCACTTCCAACAGCGGTGTTTTCATGCATTCACCGCCGTTCCCTTGGTGTGCTCCTGATACAGCCAGCAGCGACAATCGGATGCTTGGTCGACAGCCAAAAGTTGCGGATTTTGCTCCAGGCAAACTGGCATGGCTTTGTCGCACCTGGGAGCGAAGCGGCAGCCTTGCGGGTACTCCTCCGGGGTCGGCACGCTGCCCGCGATGCTGTACAGGCGCTTTTGCCCTTTGGACCGATGCGGGGTCGACTGGATCAGCCCGATCGTGTACGGATGCTTCGGGTTGCGCAGCAACGTACGGACGTCAGCTGATTCGATGACTTGTCCCGCGTACATGACCATCACCCGGTCACACGTCTCTGCCACCACTCCCAAGTCGTGCGTGATCATGATCAAGGACGTGCCCCGCTCCGTACGGACGTTTTGGATCAGCTGCAAAATTTGCGCCTGAATCGTCACATCCAACGCTGTCGTCGGCTCATCCGCGATCAGCAGCTTGGGGTTACAGGCAATCGCCATCGCGATCATGACGCGCTGCCGCATTCCGCCGGACAAGCGATGCGGGTATTCGTGGTAAATTTCATTGGCGCGCGCAATGCCTACCTGTGTCAGCAGCTCGATCACTTTTTCCTTGGACTGGGCACGCTTCATCCCCTCGTGCTTTTCCAGCCCCTCGCTCATTTGTCTGCCGATGGTCAGGACAGGGTTCAGCGATGTCATCGGCTCCTGAAAAATCATCGCCATTTCTTTGCCGCGAATGTTTTGCATCTCGTGTTCGCTGCACGACAATATTTTTTGCCCGTTCAGCAAAATGCTTCCTTCCGTCTTGCCGTTCTTGTCCAAAAGGCGCATCAGGGACAGGGACGCTACGCTTTTGCCGCACCCCGATTCTCCGACGATGCCCAAAGCCTCGCCTTTTCTGACGTACAGCGAAAGATCGTCTACCACTTTGAAAGCCTTTTCATTTTTCGCAAAAGTAGTTGTCAGGCCGGATACCTCCAGCACATGGGTCATTTTGTCTGCACTCCTTTCCAGCTACAGCACTCGCTGCCTTGATTGCTCCGACTCATGCTTTCGGGTCAAAAATGTCGCGCAAAGCATCTCCGAGCATGTAGACGGTAAAAACAACGACGGTAATCGCGATCCCCGGAAAAGTCGCCAGCCACCAGGCTTCCCGCAAGTAATCTTTGCCTTCGTTCAGCATCGTTCCCCACTCCGGGGTAGGCGGCTGTGCCCCAAGTCCGATAAACCCGAGCGCAGATGTGGACAGAATCGCTCCGCCGATGAACATGGTCGTATACACAATCAGCACGTTGGCGATATTCGGAATCAATTGGTTGATGATGATCCACCAGTTTGAGCTGCCGATGGATCTGCTCGCTTCCACGTACCCGGACTCTTTGATGGACAGCGCTGCTCCGCGGACCAAAATCGAAAACCCGGGAATGGAGGCGATTCCGATCGCAATCATGGCATTTTCCTGGCTTGGCCCCAAGGCTGCGACGATTGCCAGAGCGAGCACAATCCCCGGCAAAGCCAGCAGCACGTCCATGATTCGCATGATCAGATTGTCAAAAAATCCTCCGATGTAGGCGCTGGTCACTCCGAGGAGCGTCCCGACCACAAAGGTCATCGCCGACGCCATGACTGCTGCCGTCAGCGTCACCCGCGTGCCGTACAAAAGCCGCGATAAAATGTCTCTGCCGATCGCATCCGTCCCAAGCCAAAACTGTTTCGACGGGCCTTGCATGAAAGCTTCGTAATACGTTTTGGTCGGATCGTGCGGGGCAATCCACGGGCCGATAATCCCGATCACGATAATGCCGAGCATCATCAAAAAGCTGTATTTCGCCTTTTTTCTTTGCATGATTTTGCCGAGCAATTCGAAGCGGGGAAGCTGGCGTTCTTTGCGCCACATGGAGCGAACGGTTACGGCCTTGTTGATCTCGCTCATGTCATGCACCCTCCCTTTTGGCGGAAAAATTGATCCGGGGATCGAGCAGAGCGTACAAGACGTCAATTACAATCACGACAACGACGTAAATCGCTCCGATGAACAATGTCGTTCCCTGGATCATCGGAAAGTCCCGGGAGCTGATCGCCTGGATGGCCAGAGTGCCGATTCCCGGCCAATTGAAAACTTGCTCCACGATGACGGCTCCACCCAACAGGCCCGCAAACTCCAGGCCAATGACGGCGACAATCGGGATCATCACATTGCGAAAAGCGTGGCGGAGCAAAATGATTCGTTCCCCCATGCCTTTTGCCCGGGCGGTTCGGATGTAGTCGTTGGACAAAATTTCTACCATCCCCGCGCGAGTAAGCCTGCTGAGTGCTGTCGCCATCAAGGTGCCGAGCGTGAGGGCAGGCAGCACGATATCCAGCAATCCGGTTCCGCCCGCAATCGGAAACCAGCCTAAATGCACCGAGAAGACGAGGATGACGAGCAACCCCAGCCAAAAACCGGGCAACGCCATGCCCAAGGTGGAAAACATCATGATCATCCCGTCGATAAACGTGTCCTTGAATCTCGCGGCAATCACACCCAGCCCCACTCCGACGATCACGGCAACGCCCAGGCTTGCCACTGCCATTTTCGCCGTTGCCGGAAAGCGTTCGGCGATCTCGGTACTGACCGGCCTGCCCGTTTTGAGCGAAGTGCCCAAGTCTCCTTGAATCAAGCCGGATGCGTAGCTGACATACTGGGAGACGAGCGGCTTGTTCAGCCCAAGCTCTTCGCGCAAGGCTTCGATTTGCTCCACTGTCGCCCGCTGTCCAAGCATAATTCGCACCGGATCGCCCGGGATGAAATGGATGAGCATGAAGGTAAACACCGAAAGTCCAAAAAGAACGACGACGCCAGACATCAATCGTTTGAGAATAAATTGCGTCATGAGGCAGGCACCTGGTTGCAAAGATAGATGAGATAACTGCCGTTTTGCTTGCCGGCAAGCAGTGAGCCAAGCCCGACTTTTTTGCCATGCATTCTGGTGATCGACACGTTCCGCCCCTCCCTGTTTGTTTTTCAGCGACATTTGTCGTTATATAGTCGCTATTCATTTGAGTATCAGTCTATTCGAAATTGATAGAAAGTTCAATATGTGATTTTGATTTTTTCTGATAGTGGTGGGAACTAGGCGGGCAGCCTGTGGGCGGACAAGTATTGCCAATCAGCTTTTTCATCTTCAGGCAAAAAAGAGAAAACCCGCTTTCTCCTGCATGGCAGAAAGCGGGTTTTTATGCGTGATTAGTCCCAATTCGGCAAGTTCACGTCTTCGTCTTTTATCAAAATTTCTTGGTATTTCACGATCTTATTGTTCGCGTCGACCTCGAACAAAATGAACCACATGCCGGGCACTCCGCGGAACTCCCCTGACTCGTGCAGTTGTTTCGCATCATCTGGAACGGCATCGCCAGCTTTGTACTTATCAGTTGGCTGTCTGTCCGACATCGTGTTCAAGTAGCGCACGTTGTTAAAATCAATTGCGGAAGGCAGAACAACTTTGGAGAAGTACTCATCTGACGAAGCTTCCAAATGGGCACCAAGCTCTGGCAAAGGGGTTGGTGTGCCTGGGTCGGTCGGCGTGCCTGGATCAGTCGGCGTTCCCGGATCAGTCGGCGTTCCCGGATCAGTCGGCGTTCCCGGATCAGTCGGCGTTCCCGGATCAGTCGGCGTTCCCGGATCAGTCGGCGTGCCTGGATCGGTCGGCGTTCCCGGATCAGTCGGCGTGCCTGGATCGGTCGGCGTGCCCGGATCAGTCGGCGTGCCCGGATCAGTCGGTGTGCCTGGATCAGTCGGGGTTCCCGGATCGGTTGGCGTGCCTGGATCAGTCGGCGTGCCCGGGTTGGTCGGCGTTCCGGCGTTTTCCACCGTTACGGCCAGATGCTTCTCGCCCGCTTCTTTCGCTTCGAACATCAGCGAATTTGCGGAAATCGCGACATGATAGATGCTGTTCAATTCGAAATCGTCAGCGACTGCCTGTCTGATTTTTTCCGCCACCTGTTCGGCGCTGTCGTTTGCCTGTACGGCAACGGCAAGTTTTTTATCAACTTGGCCGTCCGCAACGTGCAGGATGACCTTCCCTGTAACGGCAGCTCCTGTGGTCACTCTAACCCGGAAGATCGCATTTTCGCCCTTATGCCCGTAATGCCCTTCTCTTACTGTGGTGAACGACCCCCACGTCAAGCCTTCTACAGCCGAGCCGGAGCCATTTTCCACCACGCTCATCAGCACAGTCGCTTCATCGCCAGCGCCTGGCATTTGCTTGATGATGATTCCCGCCGGATCAGAAGACATGATTACTTGGTAGTTGTTTCCTTCCGGGTGATGTTTAAGCGCTGCTGTCAACACGGATGCTACTTCCGAAAGCATTTGCTCTGTATCCCATCCGACATACAGCTTCATGTTCAAAGGTAGTTTGCGATTCAAGTAATCAATCGTGTTTACATCCGTTCCGTTGATCGACATGTTCAGTACGAGCAGTGCGGTTCCCGGGCCGTTGATCGGCTGTCCGTTTGCTCCTGTAACCGTACCGGAAAGCGGCAGGAAGTATTCTCCGAGAACTTCCGTTGTCGCCTCTCCTTCCTGTCTGGTCACCACATCTGACAGAACCACCCCTGTGCTGTCCGCAAGTGCAACCTCTGCGTCTACATGAACCGTTGCTTCAACATGCACAGACTGATTTGCCTTGACCCCTGTCGGCAAGTTCAAAAGACTGCCTGTTACCGTTACATTTTGTGCATTTTTATCTTGTTTTTGGTAATTGACCGATTGCAAATCCCACTTCACGTCAGCCTGAATCGTGCTGTTGTCCGTCAGGTTTACCGTTACATGTGTCGGCAGATTGAAGCCTTTTTCTGTTGCGTTCGTCCCGTTGGCAATGCTGCTGATGGAGACCGAATCGACACTCTCTACATAACGAACTGCTTGAACCGTAACATTTGCCGTCGCAGTCTGATTGTTCTCCGCTACTCCTGGCGGTAGGTTTACCAGCGTACCTGTCACGACTACCGATTGTTCTTGCTCATCTGAATCATTGTAGGTCGATCCCTCTACATCCCATGTTACGTCTACTTTCGCGTTTTTGCCGTCCTGCAAAGTTACATCCACCTGTTTCGGCAAGTAAGCGGCCAAATACGTTTTGCTGATTCCGCCCGGTACATTCGCAACAGTTACAGTCGCTACATTGGTAATCGGCACGGCATCTCCAGTCGCAACGGTAGCCTTCGCTTTCAGTGTGCTGCCTGGAACAATTCCATCCGGAATGTTCGTCAGGTTGCCTTCGACCTCGAATGTCTGCGCTGTTGCTTTGGCAGGATCATAGGTTGTGCTTGCTACGTCCCACTGAACAGGCACTGCTACTTTTTTGCCCCCGGACAACACGACTTCAACGGTTTCCGGCAAGCCCAATGCTTTTGCCGTTTTCGCCGTTCTGCTCAGTACACCTGTGAGTTGGACTGGCGTAATGCTTTCGATTTCCCGTGCGGCATTGACAGAAATTTGGATTTCCGCCTCGACATTTTGGTCGTTCTTGATCCCGCGCGGCAATCCGTAGCGATCTCCCAGACGGCCTTTGATCGTGACAACATGGGCTGCCAGATTTTGTGGATCATAATCGCCTTGCTGCCATGTAACACCCACGTTTTGGGTACTGTTATCACTGAGCGTAACCGTTACTTCATTCGGAAGACCAAGCTGATAGAAGTTAGTTCCGTTTTCAACGTTCGTCTTCATCGGCACGGAAGCTACGCTCATGACTTGCATCGCACCCTCAACCGTGATTTTCGCCTGTGCTTTGAGGTTTTGCGCGTTTTTCACACCTGTTGGCAGCTCTGCGCTCCAAGAACTTCCTCGCAGTGTACCTACGGCTGTAAAGGTCTGTTTGCTGGACAAATCAGGATCGTACGCGCTAAAGTCCCAACGCACATACAATTCTGCTTTTGTTCCATCGCTCAAGGTCACTTCTACCCAGCTCGGAAGCTCGAAGTTATAGGCAGGGGTGTGGTTTTCGTACGATTTTTCCGCAACCTCTGGTACGCTAACAATCGTTTTATCCGTGTTCGGTACTGGCTGTCCTTTGGAAGCTGCATCAATTTTCGCTGTTTGCGCATCAATGCGAGCTTGCCACTCGGCAATGGTTGTGGCTTGCGCCATTGTTTGCTTCGCTGCATCCAATGCTGCTTGCGCTGCCTGTCCGCCATCCTGAACCGCCTTCTGAATGTCTTCCGCGGTAGCGAGTGCGAGCGATTCGTATGCTTCGACTGCCGTTTTCACCAGAGCAAGCTTGTCCAAAGCTGTTTTCAGATCGTTCAGGGAGTGCGCTCCCATTTGGATGCTTCCCAGATCGACATTCGGCGTTGCCGTCAGTTTTTCGATGAGTGCCAGCAGTTCATTTGCGTCTTGGTTTGCAAATGTCAGGCTGCTTGTACCCAGACTCAGCTCTCCCAATGCGCCGCGAATGTCCAGCTTGGCATCTGTTACCGTGCTTCCAACTTCCAGCTTGCCGACTTTCGCCCCAGTATCGAGCTGGACAAACGAGTTGCCGTTGACCACAACATCCCCTGCGATCGTTCCTTGCAGCTTGATCGGTTGCTGCGTGGAACCGGACATGATTTCCAGTCGCTGAACGGAAGAGTTCGGGTCCACTTTCACGCTGCCGCCATCCGGGTCCGTAATCGTGATTTGCTGGATCGCGCTTCCGGCTCCTCGTACATCGAGCGTTCCCACCGCAACGTTTTGCACTTGCACGCCGTTTACTTTGACGTTTTGCAAAATGACCGTAGCATTCTTCGCATCAACAACCAGACTGCCGTTGCTTCCGCCCGTTCCGCGAATATCGAGATTTTGCAGAGTAATGGTGCCTGCTGCGTTCGTGCTGATGCCAATGTTTCCGTTCACTGTAGTCAAACCGCTGTTAGGCCCATATGAACCGAAGCTGGAAAGCTGGAACGATTTGTTGAATGTGCCTGCGGCTTTGTTCGGCGCAAGCTCGCTGTTCGGATCAACCGGGATGGTTGGCGTAGTCGGAGTCGTTGGCGAAATGACCGCATCCAAAAATTGAACTGCAAACGAATCGGTAGTCAAATCACGGGACGCGCCGCTCACTTTTTCTTTCGCTACCGTTACTTTGAGCTGGGAAACGCTATCGCCAGCTGTGTGTCGCTCTGCTTTTCCCGTGAAGCTGATGCGCAGCTTCTGGTCATCTACGCGGACAACATTCGCTTTCAAGCCAGCAGGGAGCTTCGCTACCGTCACATCTTCGTTTGCAATATCTTGTGCAAACGTTCCAGCTGTCAATGTTACTTCCAACTGTTCAGCAATTTGCCCGTCATTGGACGCGGACTCTGTCACGCGAGATTGGCCCAGCACCAGCTGCGGTCTTTTTCCTGCGCTCACTTCAATCGCGATCGTAGCAGAGACTCCCGCGATCGTCGCCGTGACTTCCGTTGTTCCGGCTGCCTTCGCTGTAACGACACCGTTTTCGCTAATCGTCGCTACCGCGTCGTCCGCGATTTTCCAGTTCACGTCGTTTCCGCTCACAACCCGACCCGAACGATCGGTTGCCACAGCCCACAACGCAAGGGAGCGATCCTCGGCATCACTGTCATGCAAAATCGCGTCGTGGCCAAAGTGCATGATTTCTACTTTTTGCGGCTTCGTGCCTGTTCTTGCCACCGTAAATGGCTTCGCGCTGGCCTCGTAATCTTTATAGGTTACAGCCATACCTACTTCCTGATCTCTTTTGGCAGGTTCAATCGGCTCGAATACTAGCGTAGCGGTCTGTGTTTCCTCGTTCCAGTCTACCCGGGAGACGGACACATTTTTCTGTTTCTTGTTAATGGTGGTCGCAAGCGTAAAATCATCAGCAGATGGCATGCCGTCAGCAGCATCATGCACTTTCATGGAGACAAATCCATTGGCCGCTTCCAGATTCGTCACCAATGCATTCCCCGGTGTTACCTCCAGCTTGAGCGAAGCGGTTTTCTTGCCGGATGTCGCTGTAATATTTACCGTTCCCACACCTACCGCGCGCACATTTCCTTTTCTGTCAACGACAGCGATCTTCTCGTTGCCCGATTTCCAGACAACAGACGGATCTTTCACTTGTCGGCCAGCTTTATCTCTGGCAACAGCCACCAAAGACATGCGGTCATCTTCGGTTCCAAGTGCCAGTTCGGCGTCTGCCCCGATGTACTCGACAGACAAACTCTCCATGCGCTCTTGCCTGCGGGCCAGCTCATAGCTGGTTGTCACGGATTCATTGCCTTTGTAGGAAATAGCGATATCTACTTTTTGTTCCTTCGTGGAAAAAGCAAGCGGACTGAAGGAGATCAGCGCAGTGGATGTCTGCTCATCCCAGGCAAATTTGGTTACCTTCACTGTTTTTTGCCGTTTGCCGTTCACGTCCAGCGCCAGACTGAAATCGCCTTGCACAGGTTTTTTCTCCTGTTTGCCCGTGAATGCAACCTTGATCAGACCGTTTACCGCTGACGCAGAAGCAATCGCGAACGGCTTCTCACTGGAACTGGGCGCAACGTGAGACTCTACAGCACTTGCATACGTCTGGGCACTCTTCGACATGCCAAACGCAGTTACTGGTGACAGTGGCGCAACTGCCGACAGGAGGAAGCCTGTCGAGATCGCCACGTGACAAATCGTTTTCTTTTTCATTTCTATTGCTCCTTTTTCATAAATAATGATCAAGAGTGAACATATAACGATAATCATTATCAATAATGCCGCAAAAAAACAGGGCTCGCAGCGCGTATCCCTGTCATTTACTGAAAATGATAATCCTTCTCAACTACAGGCATGAATCATTATGCTCCTGTCCTCAACATCCGTCAAGAAATATTTTACATGTAAATTTTTTGCTTTCGAAAAATCTTTCTTGACAAATATATTGACCTTGTATAAAAATTTGGATGTCCCGCGTGAATGATAATACTTTTCAACTACGGCAATTTTTTCAAATTCATGCCGGGGTGATTTTTTTGAAGCAGTCAGCAGCGCTGTTCAAGCTGTACGCGTTTCCGTATCTCGTTCTATTGATGCGTATTTTATTCGGAGTAGGCTGGTTTTTGGCCGGGTTGACCAAAATTACGGAAAAGTCCTGGTACTCCAAGCCAGGCATATTTCTTCACGACTATCTGGTTCAGGCCGCACAAAAACCGCAAACGCCCGATTTTTACAAAGTTTTTATCAATGAAATTGCCCTGAATCACGTCATGTTTCTCAACTACGTCATTCCGGTCGTTCAGATTGCCATCGGCATCTTGTTAATGGTCGGTTTGTTTATCAAACAAGATATTCTCTTTTGTCTGTTCATGCATATCAACTTTATTTTGTCAGGAAATATGAATCTGACCAGTCTCGTGCTCTACACCAGCGCCTTCGGTTTGTTGCTGTGCCGAAGCTACACGTATGCGTACAGCCTCGATCGGGCTTTTGGCCGGGCACCATCTGAACGCGAAAAAGACCCCGCGCTTTTCCTGTCTCATCATCCATAATCTCGAAGCTTAAGGCACAAAAAAGCCCCGCTCTGTCCTAGGCATCTGCTCTAGGCAAGAACGGGGCTATTCAGTCATGCTTGATATGCTATCTCGTCGTCGTGAACCAGCCAAAATGCACGTGCTCACTGGCGTAATAATCGGTCTGTCCCTGGAAATAGCGCTGCTGGATCACTGCTGGACTGGCATGCTCGTGGAGGGAAAAACCGAGGCGGGAAAGATCGCGTGCAAGCTCCTCCGGGTCGAAGCTCGTCTGGAACGGCTCGCCGATTTTTCGCAATTCAGCCTGCATAATCAGCTCTGTATTGGTGGGAGTGAAGTAATCAAAAATGACCGAGCTGCCCGCAGGTGTCGTCTCGGCTATAGAGCCCAGTGTCGCAAGCACTTCGTCTCGTGACAGGTACATCGTGACCCCAAGCCAGCTAACAACCGTCTTCTTTTGCGGATCATATGCTGTACGGCGAAGCGCTTCTGCCAGGCTTTCTTTGGCGAAATTCACCGGAACGAAATGCAGCTGAGGAGACATCTCCCACCCCAGTTCAGCCAGCCGTTCCTGTTTGAAAGCTTGCGTCGCCGGATGATCGACTTCGAACAAGTGAAGCTTCTCCAGCAGTTCTGGACGCCGGAAAGCAAACGTGTCCAGCCCTGCACCCAGGATCACGTACTGCTCTGCTCCTTGCTCTACAGCCTGCTCCAAAATCTCCTCTGTATACCGTGCCCGGCTGACCACCTGAGGCAAGCCCATCGCTTGCAGCAGGGCAGGCAGCGTAGTCATTTCCCCGGCGCCCGCTCCTGATGTGGGACCGCTCGCAAAGCCTTGCTCGATAAGTGTACGGCGTTCCTCCGGGATCAGAGCCAGAGCCAGAAAATCGTCAAAAATTTTAGGAGTCTCGTTCATGGCGTGGTAACCGCGAATGTAGGCAGAGATGATTGCAGTCAGGCTTATCTGGTTTTCTTTCATCAGACATCCTCCCTTTTGCCAATCAGGTTTGTATGCTTCAAGGAGGAGTATAGCAGGGATGGGGATATAATCAATATTTTAAACATTAAATTATATCATAAATTTATTTTTATGTCAAGATGACTTATTTGTCCGTTTGTTGACATTTTTTCGTTTTGTCGCTGTAAAAAGCAGGTGATCGTGCTGGGCGTTAGGGCTACGTTCATGAAACAGCTTTGCTGAATCATCCGTCCTCTCCCCAAAAATGGGGCTTCCCACTAAGGGCAGCCCCATTTCTCGTTTCTCGTTTCTCGTTACATTGTCCAAACGTCCCGTTTACTTCTCGCTTGTATCTGCGAGTTGCTCCGTGCCGTCTGCGGTCTGGTATGCGGCATGCGGCATGGTGGCCTCCGCAATCTCAGCAAAAGCCCAATGCGTCTGTGGAACGTCTTTCCAGATCATCTTCGTCATGCCTTCAAGCGGTCCCCTGCCCGTTACGCGATTGAACAGAGCCGTTGCTTCCGCACGAGTCAGTCCCTGATCTGGATGGAATAATCCATCGACATATCCTTTCATGATGCCTTGCTCGACAACAGCGGCAACCTGCCATACGGCCCAATGACCTTGTACATCTGCAAAAGGCAGATCCCTTTTGGCCGTATACAAGTTTTTCCACTTGGCGATAATACTTGCCATTTGCGCGCGTGTCACAATTGCCTCGGGATGGAACAAACCATTGGCGTCTCCACTCATCAATCCGGCATCGCGCACCTTTTGAATCGATGCTGCAGCCCAGTGGCCAGCTTTTACATCTGCAAATACGCCGTTCTCTTGTGGAACAGATTGACCTGTCTCTTGCAGGAAAGACGCTAACATCGCAGCCATTTCCGCACGAGTCAAGATTCGGTTTGGCTGGAATGTCCCGTTCGGGTAGCCGACCATATACGCCGGATGTTCTACATACAACTGTTTGCCTTTCAAGGAGAGAATCGTGAACGTGCTGAACTTGCTGATTTCAATCTCGATACCGACAGGCTTTCCGTTTTCGTCGTAACGAATGGTTCCTGTCTTCAGCTCCTTCTCATCGTCCGCATGCTCTACAAAAACGGCAAGCGTAGAGAGGAAAACCTGCAAATCATCCTGATTTTTCGGCAGCTCGACATCCTCCAACGGGAAAGTGACACGCGTTCGGTGGTTGCTGTAGTTGGTTTCAATAGTCATCGGCTTGCCCACGACTTGTACTTGCTGTCCACCCGTTGCTCGCTGGACGATCTCGTCGTCAATCGCTTGCTGTGCTATCTCTTTTTTGTCTTGTGAATTGGTAATCGGTACAATCCGGAAATACAGCTCGTCTGACAACATCGCCAAAGTTTCTCTTGGAATGGTAATGACGACATCTTTTGTGCGAATCTCAAGCGCAACCCGCTGCTGCTTGATCAGTTCAAGGGCATTTGTCGGCACTGTTACCAAGATTTCATCAGCCGGACTGCCCGGGAGATCATCAATCGCAATTCGAATGATGTCTTTTTTGTTTTGCTCTGCTCTTTGCAAAATGGCTTTGGCTGTTTCCTGATGCAGGACGACTTCGTCTGCTTTTTTGTTTTTGGAGGTGGTAGTGCGTACGATTTCAAGCGGCTCGAACACAATTCCTTCGTTACCTGCCTCGACTTTGACAGTTCGCGTCTGGTCCTGTGGAGTTGTTTCCGGTTGCTTGCGCCGCTCCTCTTTATCTTTTTTGTCATCGTCACGCTCTCTGTCCCGCGTCGCTGCCCTGACAGTCACTTTGACGCTGGCCCCCAAACGCTCCGGATTTTCTACATCATCCGGCAGGTTGACCAAAATCCCTTCCACGGTGAAACGCTGCTTTTCCTCGCTGTCAGGATCATAGTCGGCGCTGTCGACATCCCAGCGGACTTCGACTTCAAGTGTGCTATCGTCATCCAACGTTACCCTGACCTCTTCGGGGAGTCCCAAAGCAGAGGCTGTTTTTCTTGTGCCGTTTTTTACATCATCGATCGCTTCCGGGTTTCGGACTTTGACGATTTTGCGGACCTGCTCATTTTCAGCACGGACTCGCACCTGAATGCTGGCTGTGAGATCTTTGCTGTTGGTTACCCCTTTTGGCAGCTTCACCAATTCTCCTGTTACGGTAAAGCTTTGACTTTCCTTGCTTTCGGGATCGTAATCAGCTTCAGAGACAGCCCAATCGACGCTGACAGAAAGCTTGCTGTCGTCATCGAGCGTCACTTCGACCCGCTCAGGCAGTCCCAACGCTTCTGCCGTTTTCGGCGTCCCATTGGAAAGGCCCGTGATTGGCGCCAGTTCAGCCACGCGGACAATATCGGTTTCTTTTGCCGAGTCTGCTAAAACGGTCACCTGAATGCTGGCTGTCAAGTTTTGCGGGTTGGTAATGCCGCCTGGCAGATGAACCAGGTTGCCGTGAACGGTAAACGTCTGCTTTTCTTTGCTGTCAGGATCGTATGAGGCATCCGCTACCAGCCAGTCCGCATCTACTTCGATCGTTGCACCGCTATTCAACGTCACTTCTACCTGCGAAGGCAAGCCTAGCGCGGAGGCTGTTTTCGCCGTGCCGTTTGGCAAGCCAGTTATCGCCGGAGCCGGTTTGACATTGGTCACCACGATGCTTGGTACGTAGATGGAGTAAGATTCTGTCATGACCGAGCTGTCTGTCATGCCTGACTTTGTTGCCATGGCTTTGATCGTGAGTGCGCTGTTTACAGGAATTGCTGTGCTGTAAACGTCGCTGCTTGCTGTCGGTGTGCTGCCGTCTGTTGTGTAATAGATGGTCGCTCCCGGCGTGGTAGTTTTCAGAGTGACAGGGGTTCCCGGTGTGACCATTCCACTGCCTGGTGCTGCCGTTGGCGTCGCTACTTGCGGTTGCGGCAACGGGGTTATGGTATAGCTTTCGCTCATTACTGTGCTGTCCGTCATGCCTGCTTTCACGGCAATTGCTTTGATGGTCATCGCACTGTTGACCGGAATGGCTGAGTTGTTGTACACATTGCTGCTTGTTGTTGGCGTGTTGCCGTCTGTCGTGTAGTAGATCGTCGCTCCTGGTGTGGTTGTACTCAACGCGACCATCGTTCCTGATGGGACTGCCCCTCCGCTTGGCGCTGCTGTCGGGGTCGCTACTTGCGGTTGCGGCAGCGGTGTTATGGTGTAGCTTTCGCTCATTACCGTGCTGTCCGTCATGCCTGCCAAGACGGCAATGGCTTTGATTGTAACCGCTCCGGTAATCGGGATAGGCGTACTGTATACGTTGCTGCTTGTTGTTGGCGTGTTGCCGTCTGTCGTGTAGTAGATCGTCGCTCCTGGTGTGGTCGTTTGCAACGTGACAGTAGTTCCCACTAGGACAGCTCCACTGTCTGGTGCTGCCGTTGGCGTCGCTACTTGCGGTTGCGGCAACGGGGTTATGGTGTAGCTTTCGCTCATTACCGTGCTGTCCGTCATGCCTGCCAAGACGGCAATGGCTTTGATTGTAACCGCTCCGGTAATCGGGATAGGCGTACTGTATACGTTGCTGCTTGTTGTTGGCGTGTTGCCGTCTGTCGTGTAGTAGATCGTCGCTCCTGGTGTGGTCGTTTGCAGTGTGACAGGGGTTCCTGCTAGGACAGCTCCACTGCTTGGTGTTGCGGTCGGAGTCGCTACTTGCGGCAGTGGCAATATCGTGTAGCTCTCACTCATCACTGTACTGTCCGTCATGCCTCCGAGAACCGCTATTGCTTTGATCGTTACTGCACTGTTAATCGGAATAGGTGTGCTATATACGTTGCTGCTTGTTGTCGGCGTGTTGCCGTCTGTTGTGTAGTAGATTGTCGCTCCTGGTGTGGTTGTTTGCAACGTGACAGGAGTTCCCACTAGGACAGCTCCACTGCTTGGTGTTGCCGTTGGCGTCGCTACTTGCGGTTGCGGCAACGGGGTTATGGTATAGCTTTCGCTCATTACTGTGCTGTCCGTCATGCCTGCTTTCACGGCAATTGCTTTGATGGTCATCGCACTGTTGACCGGAATGGCTGAGTTGTTGTACACATTGCTGCTTGTTGTTGGCGTGTTGCCGTCTGTCGTGTAGTAGATCGTCGCTCCTGGTGTGGTTGTACTCAACGCGACCATCGTTCCTGATGGGACTGCCCCTCCGCTTGGCGCTGCTGTCGGGGTCGCTACTTGCGGTTGCGGCAGCGGTGTTATGGTGTAGCTTTCGCTCATTACCGTGCTGTCCGTCATGCCTGCCAAGACGGCAATGGCTTTGATTGTAACCGCTCCGGTAATCGGGATAGGCGTACTGTATACGTTGCTGCTTGTTGTTGGCGTGTTGCCGTCTGTCGTGTAGTAGATCGTCGCTCCTGGTGTGGTCGTTTGCAACGTGACAGTAGTTCCCACTAGGACAGCTCCACTGTCTGGTGCTGCCGTTGGCGTCGCTACTTGCGGTTGCGGCAACGGGGTTATGGTGTAGCTTTCGCTCATTACCGTGCTGTCCGTCATGCCTGCCAAGACGGCAATGGCTTTGATTGTAACCGCTCCGGTAATCGGGATAGGCGTACTGTATACGTTGCTGCTTGTTGTTGGCGTGTTGCCATCTGTCGTGTAGTAGATCGTCGCTCCTGGTGTGGTCGTTTGCAATGTGACAGGGGTTCCCACTAGGACGGCTCCACTGCTTGGTGTTGCGGTCGGAGTCGCTACTTGCGGCGGTGGCAATATCGTGTAGCTCTCACTCATCACTGTACTGTCCGTCATGCCTCCGAGAACCGCTATTGCTTTGATCGTGACTGCACTGTTAATCGGAATAGGTGTGCTATATACGTTACTGCTTGTTGTTGGTGTGTTGCCGTCTGTTGTGTAGTAGATCGTCGCTCCCGGTGTGGTCGTTTGCAATGTGACAGGAGTTCCCACTAGGACAGCTCCACTGCTTGGTGTTGCGGTCGGAGTCGCTACTTGCGGCAGTGGCAATATCGTGTAGCTCTCACTCATCACTGTACTGTCCGTCATGCCTCCGAGAACCGCTATTGCTTTGATCGTGACTGCACTGTTAATCGGAATAGGTGTGCTATATACGTTGCTGCTTGTTGTCGGCGTGTTGCCATCTGTCGTGTAGTAGATCGTCGCTCCTGGTGTGGTCGTTTGCAGTGTGACAGGGGTTCCCACTAGGACAGCTCCACTGCTTGGTGTTGCGGTCGGAGTCGCTACTTGCGGCGGTGGCAATATCGTGTAGCTCTCACTCATAACCGTACTGTCGGTCATGCCTGCCAAGACGGCAATCGCCTTTATCGTCATCGCACTGTTGATAGGAATCGGTGTGCTGTACACGGGGCTACTTCCTGTCGGGGCATTTCCATCTGTGGTGTAGTGAATCGTGGCTCCTGCTGTATTCGTACTCAACGCAACCGTCGTTCCTGCTGCTACAGCTCCACCTGTCGGGTTCGCCGTTGGCTGTTCTGCCTGCGGCATGATGGTATAACTCTCGCTCATTACTGTACTGTCCGTCATGCCTGCCTTCACGGCAATCGCCTTTATCGTCATCGCACTGTTGATAGGAATCGGTGTGCTGTACACGGGGCTACTTCCTGTTGGGGCATTTCCATCTGTAGTGTAGTGAATCGTGGCTCCTGCTGTATTCGTACTTAGCGCTACTGTCGTTCCTGCTGCTACTGCTCCACCTGTCGGATTCGCCGTTGGCTGTTCTGCCTGCGGCATGATGGTATAACTCTCGCTCATCACTAAGCTGTCCGTCATGCCCGCTTTCACCGCAATGGCCTTTATCGTCATTGCACTGTTGACCGGAATCGGTGTGCTGTACACGGGGCTACTTCCTGTCGGGGCATTTCCATCTGTGGTGTAGTGAATCGTGGCTCCTGCTGTATTCGTACTCAACGCAACCGTCGTTCCTGCTGCTACAGCTCCACCTGTCGGGTTCGCCGTTGGCTGTTCTGCCTGCGGCATGATGGTATAACTCTCGCTCATTACTGTACTGTCCGTCATGCCTGCCTTCACGGCAATCGCCTTTATCGTCATCGCACTGTTGATGGGAATCGGTGTGCTGTACGTGGGGCTACTTCCTGTTGGGGTATTTCCGTCTGTGGTGTAGTGAATCGTGGCTCCTGCTGTATTCGTACTTAACGCTACTGTTGTCCCTGCCGCTACTTCTCCGCCTGCCGGATTCGCTGTTGGCTTTTGCGCCTGGCTAATCGGAGCATTTCCTACCAAAAGTAATCCTGAACCTCCTGCTGCCAGTACCTTGCCATTTCCAACCTTCACGGCCGATACTGATTTGCTTCCACCTGTATTTTCTGCCGACCAAGTGGAGCCATCTGGCGAGCTGATTATGGTCTGACTCGTTCCGCCTGCAAAAAAATGGCCTTCACCAAAAGTCACGGTTGCATAGGAAATCGCTCCTAAGCCTGCTGGTGGTGTCTTAACTGTCCAGTTGACTCCATCATCAGAAACATACAAGTAGCCCGTTAAACCAACGGCTACAAACACTCCGTTTCCGTATGCGACACCATAGAGCTGCTTTGTCGGGCTTGCAGTGTTCACCTTCTGCCATGTCTCTCCGTCGCCAGAGGAATAAATAACAAAAGCACCACCCGTTGCTTTACCTACAGCAATGTATTGGCCCTCTCCATATGTAACCGAGTTGAATCCGGTGATCCCAGCTACTGTACGTTGCGTCCATGTTTGCCCGTCCGTTGAGACAAGAACCGTTGAGGAGTTACTTGAAACAACCACTACTTTACTTCCATCACTGGCTATTTCAGAAAAAGTGACACCAACTCCCACTCCCGTATTATTCGACACCCAATTTCCAGCTACTACCGGGTTCAAACCTTCATTAAGGGTGAAAATTTTTCCCTCCGAACATGCCGCTATCCATTTCGTTTTAAAATGATAGGTAGCATTGACAGCACAACCAAATGGATCTGCTGCCTTCGACCATGTCGTTCCGTTTGTTGATAAAGCGTAGTCCCTTTGTGTATCAAATGCTAACCAAGTACCATTGTGGTAACCAAGCTTCAAATTATAGTTACCCAACCCTGTATTAACCTCTGCCCATGATCCGGCAGACGCCGTGGAAACCATGGAACTGAATTGCATAGAGGTAAAAATTAATAGGATAGCCAGTATCATTTTTGATAAAGTTCGTATTTTACAATAGTTTCCTTTCATACTCCCTCCCCTTCCCTGTAAGTTTGAACTAGCACTCTTTTCTCTCCCCCAAAACCTCCCTCAATAAAATAAAGGCAACATCGTGGCCGATGAAAGGCAGGACTTTTTTCCTCGCCTTCATTCATGATGCTGTTTCTGGGCATTTCAAGCACACTTCCAGCAAATGCCTAAATAGATGTACAACAACCATTATATCTTTGTCCGGGCCACTTTTCGACAAAAAATCCCTTAAATTCAATCTAAAGTTGATACTCCATTCAAAAAGCTCAAAATCCTAATATTACAAGATTCATCATTTTTTTCAATTCTCTCTTCCCTCCCCCTTCAAATGTGTGCTACTTTTGAAAGGTAGATTATGGTTCCTTTAGACCTAAATATTCACATTTAGTTTCTTCACAAACTTTTTTTCATCTCATGTTCCCTACAACTTCATTGCTAACTGTTTCCCCTCATGCAAATGCCTCACAAAGAACGTATTCCTTAGCCAGACGAGAACTCTAAACATTTCGATCATTTCGAAAGGAACGAGCCATGATTCAAAAACGAGCGGTTGAGAAAACAGACGAAGCTTTTTTGTTTCAGTTGTACATAAGCACCCGTGCAGATGAACTTGCAGCATGGGGGTGGGACAAGCAGATGCAGGAACAGTTTTTGCAGCTACAGTTTCTTGCCCAGAAAAATTCCTACTCGACCCAGTACCCTGACGCGGAGCATCTGCTGATTTTCTCCGAGAACATTCCAACTGGCAGAATCATGATTGCGCGAACCGAAACAAAGATTACCCTCGTCGACATCTCTCTGCTTCCCCATCATCGCAATAAAGGAATTGGCTGCACGCTGATTCGTGAGCTGCAACAGGAAGCTGCCGACACTTCACGGCCCTTGCACCTGAGCGTATTACCCACAAATCGAGCGATACACCTGTATGAGCGTCTAGGTTTTCAGACGATTGACAGCTCAGGATTTCATATCGGCATGGAATGGACTCCGACATCATCTGATGAAGGGCCTTCTATAATAATTTAACAATCAAGAGGTGACCCGTATGAGTGAATCCTATCTTGGAGAAGTCCGCATGTTTGCAGGCAACTTTGCGCCACAAGGCTGGGCATTGTGCAACGGTCAATTACTGAGCATAGCCGAGAACGAAGCACTTTTTGCCCTGCTTGGCACGACTTACGGCGGAGATGGTCAGACAACCTTTGCCCTGCCCGATTTACAAGGAAGAGTTCCGGTCCACCCGAACTCCAATTACGTCCGAGGCAGCAAGAGCGGCACAGAGACCGTCACATTGGTCAGCAATCAACTGCCAGTTCACACGCATACGGTCAATGCAATTGCTGACTACCAGAACGATGATACTCCTGCCAATAATGTCTGGAGCAAAAATCCTATGTCCCCTTATTCCGTTGAGACTTCCAGCGCACTTAGCAACATGAACCCCCAGTCAGTCTCTCCCGTCGGAGGGGGACAACCTCATAACAACATGATGCCTACGACCGCAATCAGCTTCATCATTTCTTTATACGGAGTCTTCCCGCCGCAGCCATAGTATCCAGCAGCAGTGAAAGAGAATAAAAGGAGGTATTCTACCATGTCTGAGCCGTTTTTGGGTGAAATTCGCTTGTTTGCCAATAACTACGCCCCGCGCGGGTGGATGTTTTGCGAAGGTCAGATCTTGAATATCAATCAAAATCAGGCGCTCTATTCTTTGCTCGGCGCTGTATATGGCGGAGATGGAGTAACTACGTTTGCCCTCCCGGATTACCGGGGACGCACACCGATTCATGTAAGTTCTACTATTCCGCTCGGTACCGCGCAAGGTGAAGCCAATCATACCTTAACGATCAATGAAATGCCTCAACACACCCATCAAGTAGCCGGTTCATCTCTCGAACCAACAGCCTCTACTGCGGCTAACAACGTTTGGGCAGCAGTAGCCAATGCATACGGTCCGGCGGCAAATCTCCAGCAAATGAATGCCAATACAATGTCCACAGCCGGTGGAAGTCAACCCCATAACAACATGCAGCCTTATTTGGTAATGAACTACGCCATTGCCATCCAAGGAATATATCCAAGCAGAAACTAAGAGGAGGCGGTACATATGGCAGATGCTTATATTGGAGAAATTCGTATCTTTGCAGGAAACTTCGCCCCTAAAGGCTGGGCGCTGTGTAATGGCCAGCTTATGAGCGTTCAACAAAACACTGCCCTTTTTTCCATTCTTGGAGTTCAGTACGGTGGAGATGGAAAAACCACCTTTGCTCTCCCAAACTTGATGGGGAGCGCTGTAATGAATCAAGGTCAGGGATACGGTTTAACCAATCGTACAGTAGGACAAAAAGTTGGCAATGCAAACGAAACACTGTTGACAAGCGAAATCCCTGCCCACACTCACATCCCGCAGGCAACTGTAGATCCCGGCAATTCCACTGTTCCGACAAATGGCTATTGGGCTCCAACTCCTGAGCCAGATCCATTCTCCGGAGCACCGCTCTACTACGATCCAACTCCCAATGTCCCAATGTCTCCTATGGCTTTGAACGTAACAGGCGGTTCGCAACCTCACAACAACATGCAACCGTTTATCGCCCAAAACTTCATCATCTGCTTGAGCGGCGAATTTCCGTCCAGAGGCTAAGCACTTATCAAAAATTTTTACGCATACGCAAAAATCCCGTCCTACTCTTGCCAAGTGGGACGGGATATTTTTTTCCTAGACCAGCTTAACTATCCAAACCTGCCGACACCCCATCCATCTTCTGTACCCACAGAGAAGACATTTTTCCGTCGTCTTCCAAAAGTATTACCTGGGTGCCTTCTCTTCCGCTTGAGTGGTTCGCCCTCAACACTTTCTCAGGCTCCTTTTTGCAGATCAGCTTGCCGTCCTTCCATTCCCAGAGCTGATTGGGCGTCTTCCCGTCGTTGATCGTAAAAGCGTACACCGGATTGGGAGAGTTCGGATGATCCAATACGAGCCTCTCCCCGGAGCGATTCGCAGTGCGGCACTCGATATATCCATCCGCTGTCATGCGCCATAGTTGCTCATTGCCTGGAGCCAGTTTTTGCAAGTTAACCGTTCTCCGGTCGCTGTTCAACGTCAGGAAAAGCTTGTCCCCTACCTGACTCTGCAAGCGGAAATACCCCTCGGCGCTCGTTGCTTCCCGAGTCATCGTCTCGATGTAAAGCCTGTTGTCGACTCTGGCAAAAGCCAAGCCGATTGTCTCTGCTGCGGTGTCATTGACGAATGACTGATACGTAACCTTGGTATCTCCAACGTGGAAATAATGATCGTTGCTCGTGTTCGTATTTTCGAGCCATTCGCCATTGTCTGCCTGTACCCTGATCGCAAGCCGGTTGCCGCCTTTTTGGTAGAACGAAAACGCCTTTATGTTCTGATTAGCCGGAAGCAACAGCGGATTTTCATCGATATACTGGGAATATTCGAAATCAAAATACTGACCGCTGTTGCGCAACTCGTCATACGAACGCGTTTCTTCCACCCACGTCCTCCGACCGTCACGCTCGACAAACACTCGCGGAACCAGCATGTCCCATTGCGTACTTCCGCCTGTCCGGCAAACAAATCCGATCCCTCTTATTTTCCCGTTGATGGCGAGCGGAGCTGTGGACACGAGCAACCGTTTCAATCCAAGATCGAGTCCATCCTGGGAGGAAGTCGTCTTGCACACTTTCGCATAAGCATCTGCCGGATTTTGGGCGACGATCTGCTTCACCCAGCTCAATGTTCGCCAATCCCCTTTTTCTGCCAAAACGATCGGAGAACCTTGCGTATCCTTATCCTTTTCGACAATCGCGTATTGCCCTGATCTGGTGTGCTTCAGTCCATCGCTGGTAAACTCCCACATGTGATCCGTCTTCGTCTTCAGAGCAAATTTTTCTTTAAGCACCAGCTTGTTGTTGACATTTGCCAACACAAACGGATTCCCATTCGAGCTGGTAAGCGCACTGTAGATTTCATCGCTGTTTTCCTTCGTATACCACAGTTGATTGCGGCTGCTCACATGCGGAGCAAACACAATCTCAGCCTGCTCTTTCGCCGTTCCGCCTTCTCCGTCGCGCACTGTCATGACATAGCCTTTTTTATATCGGCTCGAAATGACAAAGTACACCTCTTCTTGTCCAGCCTCTTGGGCAAATTCCTGTTCAGCCGCCTGGATCATCGTCCACGTTTGGGCGTAAGTGCTGTTGTTCGCGTTCGCGCTCTTGGCAGCGACGCCTACTTTGTCGTCATCGCGCAAGGACACCGTGTACTCGCCTTTGACGGCAGGATTGTTCAGCAAAATGCGGCCGCCTTTCGCATCCCATACCTGATTTTGCGAGCGCCCTTTTACTGAGACAATCAAAGGCAAAAATGCCTCTTCCGAAACGACTTCCGGCATTGTCAGCACATATTCCGTCTCGTCCGTAGATGCTTTGCTGACGATATGTCCGAGCGGAGACATATGCCACAGCTGGTGATCGCCGTTTTTCCCGACAGCCAGCTCGACTTTTGTACCATCCACAGGATTGGCATCCTCCAAGGAAAGCACTTGCTTGTTTTTGCTGGCGATGTAGAAATACTCTTTTTTCGCGTACTTGCCGATCAAATCGTAATACTTTCCGTAGAACAGGAAATGGGCGTTTTTTTGCATGAGCTGCTGGGCTGTCAACGTCTCTACTTCCGATTTCAACAAGTTGACACAAGCTTCATACAAAGAAGCCGGGAGCAAATCGATGCTCGGCAGCAAGCCGTCAGAGCTGATCAGGCTCCACTCGGTATAAGGAGCTACAGAGTTGGCCCATTCATTGGCATTGCTAATAAACGTGCCTTCTCCGCCAATCGCGGTAAACGTCATCGACTGGCTCTCGTTCTTGGCTTTGTCCTGCTGCTGCTCGCGCTCTCCAGAAGAATAGTTCGTTTCCGCCTCCACTCCCACGCCCATCTTTTTCAAAGATATTTTTGCTTCTGCCGCATATTTGCTGACGACATCTTTGACATCGCTCGTTTGTTGCAGCTCTTTGGCGTCACTGGCAATCAGTTTGCCGCCGAGCGTGCTGGTAGTCGGCACAAAATGCCCAAACGATTTCAACACAAGCAACAAACGGTCAAGCGGGCTTTGGAAGCTTCTCGCCTTAGACGAATCTTTCTTAGCGGAAGCCAGCAGTTTTTTGATCTCGCTGACAAACTCTTCGCTGGCGCATGGCACCAAGTAGTTAAACGACAGCTCTACCTTTGGCAGCAAATAGCTGCTGGTAATGTACACCGTTTTCGCTTGCTTGGAAGAACTGGTGCTCTTTTCATCGGATTGCGAGTAGCCCACCCCGACGCCGGCACCGAAAGAAGGAACAGCCGCAGCGATCGTGAGCGATGCGCCGAAGTTGGAGACGCCATTTTTCTGAAGCTGGTGAACCAACTCCGAAAACGTGTACTGATTATCGAAATACCCCGAATATCTCGGTTTGCGGTAGTACACTTCCGTTGGGACAATCTCCTGCTGCTTGACTTGCTCCGTAGTGCTCGCCAATACGTTGCGAAAACTTTGCTGCATGATCTCCGGGTAGCTGTAGTCGATCACAATGCCGCGGAAAAACCCGGTGCGATCCAGCAAATCGTCGCGCAAATTTTTATGAAGCATGAAAAAGTCGCTCAATTGCGGGTCTTTCTTCTCTTTGATGACGCTCAGTTGAATGAGACTCGTGTCTTCTTTTTTCGCGAAGTCATCCGACTTGATGTCTTTCAATGTCGGCCCCAGCTCTTCCTTGCCCATCAGCTTAGGGATCGCTACCTTTACTTTATTGATCAAGTTTTGCCGCAGATCATTGCTGTCGTGCAGCTTGGCCGCTTCGTCGTCCAACGCTTTTTCTTTTTTCAACAGCTCTATTTCTTTTGCGCGAATGGCGAGCTGTTCTTCCTTTTCTTTCAACGCTTGCATCTTGATGTCTTTGCTTGTTGTTTTCTCTTGCGCTTCCTTCTCTTTGCTCTCTTCGGCTTTGCCGTCCTTTGCTGGCGCTTCTTTTCCTTCGCCCGAAAAACTCGACCAGGTTACTTTGTCCTGGACCTCTTTTACATGCGGCAGCCAATCATTTTTCCACTTCTCTTCAAGCAAAATGGTATAGCCCGATCCGTGACACTCGTTGATCCATTCCGCAAGCTGTTTGGTATCTGTGAGGCGATATACATGACCGTTGGGGGAAAACGCAATTAGGCTGTCTGTCGAATCGATGACAGGCCGCCCGACTGCCGGAGTCAGAGCGAAACGGGTCAGGGATGCCGGCACTTTGGCGCCCTGCCCTTCTTTTGGTGCGGGAAAAATGGCGGTGGTAAGCTCCTTGGTAATGGCCGTTACTTGCTCTTTGACTCGCTCTGCCTTTTTCGGCCAGATGGAAAACAAACCAATATCGTTGGTCACACAATTCCGATATTTCTCGTCCTCAGCATACGGCGCCACAGGATTTGTCAGGCCATACACAGGGCGGTAATGGGCATACGGGTTTTCCAAAGCTTTGTCCGCTTCGAGATACTTCTTGATCTCTTTGAAAAACGCGGCAACTTCCTGCTTGCCTTCTTCCTTAATCGCTTCGCCCAGCATTTTCGTGCAAGCATTTGCGAGGGTCGAAACCGCATCTTGCTCGAAGTCCGCCTCGTATTTCAAGCCATATGCCGCAAACACGTCATAGTAGAGCGCCCAGCGATCCTCTTTTTGTTTGACGAGAACAACCGAAAAAGCAGTCGCCTCCCCGGCTCCCCCTTCCTTGGCAGGCAATGTGACGGTTCCGCTGTAAAGCTTCTCGCTCTCTTTGTTCGCCTTCCATTTCTGCTCGTTTATCAGCCAGTCCAAACGCTTGTCCGATATGACCAACGGACTTGCCGAGCAAGCCTGTTCTCCCTCTTTTTTGCTTAGGGACTGCTTGTTGCGCTTTTGTGTCGCCAACCATCCTGGCAAGCCATCCGGATTCAGCAAAGGATCGAGGCACACAAAACCAGTCATCGGTCCCGATTTGCTCGGCATAGCTTGAATCTGTTTTCCTTTTGCATCGTACCCTTCTGCGAGCAACCCTTCGCTTGCCAGACCAGGCGCGCGTGTAATGACAATCGAGTCGTTTTTCTTCGCTGCCTGCAAAAACGCCTGAACGTAGGCGAGAGGAATCCCGTCCTTGCGCAGCTCCTCCGCTTGTACTTCAACGAGTTTCGACATGCTTTCCACCTCCATGAAAAAGACACTCGGCTTGCCGATCCGTAAAAATAGAAGTCCCGCTGCCACTTTTACTGAAAGAGAGCCTTGTGTCTTTGGGTTTTTAGATTGGGTTTGGTTTGGGTAAAAAGGTGTTTGAGTATTGGGTGTTTTGTGAAACATTGCGAGGCATTTTGTCGAAAGATGGGGAAATGGGACTTATTTCCTAATAATATAGCATGAGTGGGGTGGAAAAGGAATATATAGGGGGGATTTTTGGGGGAGGGAGGTGGGTGGCAAGGGGACTGAAACTAACCTCGCAGTCGAGGGGTAACCTTACCTGATTACTTTTGTATGACAGAGCTGGAAAGTTAGGGGATTGAAATTCGATTATTTTCAGCAATACAACGAGAGCTGGGAAGGGGGCTGTGTCAAGTTGGGGTGCCATTTGCAATTGTGCAGAAGCATTTTACAAGATTTTCTTGAGGGGCCTCATAGGGGGATTGGGGTTAGTTTACTTGTATTTGAGTTTTCGATGGGAATGTAAATTTTTTTGTGTAAATGGGTTTTTAACGGGTGGACAGTTACGTCAACGGCTTTACATGGAGTGGCGGGCATGATAGGCTCGCTTGCCATGCGATGCATATTTTACTGGCATCGCCCAATCGCAAGAAATCATGCCCGCAGAGGCTCCATGTCAAGCCGACTCAACAGTTGATTATGCGGACAGTTCCCCTTGCAATCGATCTCCAAAATGGATGGCAAGTTGCGATATACATTCTTTCCAACTCCGAAGCGGCATAGTCCATTTCTTCGATGCCTCAACGGTAGCCAGATAGATGATTTTCCGTAGAGCATCGTCGGATGGATAAGCCGTTTTTGTCTTTGTGACCTTACGGAGTTGCCGATGATAGCCCTCGATGATATTCGTCGTATAAATCATCTTGCGTATCTCTGGGGGATAGCTGAAATAGGCGGTCAGTTCGAGCCAGTTGTTTTCCCAGGAGCGAATAATGATGGGGTACTTCTTTCCCCACTTGTCTTTGAACGTAGAAAAAGCAGTCTCAGCTTCTTCTAACGTAAGGGCTTGATAGACTTTCTTTAAATCTGCCAAGACTAACTTTTCTTCTTTGAACGGAACATATTTCATAGAGTTACGAATCTGGTGGATGACGCACAGTTGAATTTGGGTTTTCGGAAAAGCAGCATGGATCGCCTCAGAAAACCCTGAAAGACCGTCCTTGCAGGCGATGAGAATGTCTTCTACACCACGGCTTTTCAGCTCTGTACACACATTGAGCCAGAAGCTTGCACTTTCGTGCTCGCCGATCCAAATGCCCAAAATGTCCTTATGACCAGACATAGTAATGCCAAGAACGCTGTATGCTGCTTTGTTAACGATACGATTCTCTTGCCGAACTTTGAAGTGAATGGCATCAAGAAACACGATCGGATAGACTCGATCAAGTGGTCTACATTGCCATTCTGCCACCATCGGCATAATCTTGTCGGTTACTTTACTGACCATCGTAGGAGACACGTCGATCCCATACAGATCCTTCATGTGTTCTTCAATATCGCGAGTAGACATACCTTTGGCGTAGAGTGCGATGATTTGCTCCTCCAAGCCATTTGTGGTTGTTTCATGCTTCTTCACAATGTGAGGTTCAAATTCGCCGTTGCGATCACGGGGGACACGAATTTCTGTATTGCCGAACTTTGTTTTCAGCGTCTTTTTGCTATACCCATTCCGACTATTTCCTGAATGATCACCATCGGCACTATGTTTGGCATAGCCCAAATGGTCATCCATTTCTGCTTCAAACAACTGCTGGATGGTGTCACGGAACAAATCTTTTAGCATGATGTGCACGTCCTCGATGGTTCGGCAATCCTTCGCTAACTCCTTGATGGTCATGTCTCTCTTGTCTTGCATAAATGATCATCTCCTTAATGGGAAGTTTAACCATTTACACAAAACTTTTTACGCTCTCTTCTCGATGTAACGCCGTCAAGGACAAGCATCATGACTGGCTTGCTGGAAGCTTCAGTCTCCTAGCTTTTCGGGTCTTCGATGTAACGTGACTGATAACCTGACAATCGCAGAAGTGTTTGCCAGTTTCAGTCCCCTAACTTTTCGGGTCTTCGATGTAACAGGCAAGACGGTGGTTATGTCCTTGTCGTATGTTGTGTGTTTCAGTCCCCTAACTTTTCGGGTCTTCGATGTAACTGCATGCTGACAAATTTGGGAGTTGTGATGATCACAGCAGGTTTCAGTCCCCTAACTTTTCGGGTCTTCGATGTAACTTTCGATGAAAACTCCCCTCCTACAAAGTGAAATCACGTTTCAGTCCCCTAACTTTTCGGGTCTTCGATGTAACGCAATCGCGTAACCATTCGGCAGCTCCACCGTTTTATGTTTCAGTCCCCTAACTTTTCGGGTCTTCGATGTAACGGCATGTCAGAATCGGATTTGTATGAATTTTGTCAAGTTTCAGTCCCCTAACTTTTCGGGTCTTCGATGTAACCGACTTCGACTGGCATGCTGAACCCCAGTCGTGACAAGGCTTTCCTCATACTCAACGCCAACAAGAAACCACTCTTTTTTCGAGGATTCATTTTCTGTCAAAAATCACGTCCGATCCTCGAAAATCACGTTGTGCTCATCTTGTTTATTTTTCCCCGCTAAAGAGTAACCATTCGCTCTCATGTTTATAATAAAACATTATCCTCCATCTCATCTATACATTTCTTTAAACGGTCTAGCATCCAAAAAGCCTTTTTCATCCACTACATAAAATAACTTCAACCGCCACTTGAACGCTCCAAATTTCTTCATGGGGAGCAATCCAACTTACTGTTTAAGCTTTCAGAACATAACATGAATCCCAAATCGATTTCATGCTGCTTTCGTTTTTTATTTTCACCCAGACGGCATTTACTTTTGCCTATTATACAGTGATCTTCACTTCAAATATTTCGTTTAGGCGGAAGAGGAAGTACCTCTGTGCCAAAGAATAAGCATAGGAGTTAGCATTGAGCGTTACTTTATTCATCAAATCGCATCTTTTGGAAAGCACGGGTGATCAATTCCGTGCCTTTTTTAGTGTCTATCTTCTCAACACCACTGTTGGAAATCAACTTGCCTTACTCTTAGAACTGCCTTCCATCAACGCTGGAAGCCCTGCCCTGCTTTAGCACATGTGAACATCAATCAGTGCCAGCCCGTTATCAAGCAGTGGCTTTTCCCCTGCATTCCTTTCCTCCGCCGTTCCATTCAGGACTTCTAATGAGCATAGCTCAACTTAACGGTGGCTTTCATGATCTACATGTCGGAACAGCACTATTCGGTCTTTAATGCAACCACACAAGAGTGCGGACGCGACGATAAGCGCCAGCCATTTCAGTCTGCTTACTTCTCGGGTCCTCAATGTAACAGGTAAAGAACGGTGAGTTGCAGCTATCCCTGCCGTACGTTTCAGTCCCCTCGTTCCTCGGGTCCTCAATGTAACACAATAAAAGACCTCCAAGTGGAATTGTTTGGAGTGTTTCAGTCCCCTCGTTCCTCGGGTCCTCAATGTAACCTGGGTTCAAGTTGCTAATCACCGCTGTCCAACCCGCGTTTCAGTCCCCTCGTTCCTCGGGTCCTCAATGTGGATCGGCTACACTAAATTAGACAGAAAAAATAAGGGCTAGTAGAATAGAGAGAAATGAAGGAGCGGATCTATTATGCCAAAACAAAGACGTACGTTTACAGCGGAGTTTAAGCAACAAATGGTGAAGCTATACGAGAATGGAAAATCAAGGACGAGCATCGTCCAAGAGTATGGTCTCACCGCATCAGCGCTAGATCGGTGGATTTCTCAAAGCCAAAACACAGGTTCCTTTACGGAGAAAGCGAATCGAACACCTGAAGAAAATGAGCTTATCGCGTTACGGAAAGAAAATCAGCGACTGAAGATGGAAAACGATATTTTAAAGCAAGCCGCGCTGATCATGGGACGAAAGTAAATGTGATTCGTAATAACGCTCACAAATACTCGGTATCAGCAATGTGCAACGTCCTACAACTCCCACGAAGCACCTATTACTACAAGCCCGATTCCATCGAGAACGAGGAAGAACAGCAATTGGAGGAGGCGGTCATCGACATTTTCGTGGCGAGTCGTAACAACTACGGAACGCGCAAGATCAAAGTCGAGCTACGAAAGAAATCACTCACCGCCTCCCGGCGTAAGATCGGTCGGATTATGAAAAAACATGGACTGGTGTCCGCCTACACAGTGGCGCAGTACAAGCCTCTCAAAAGGGATTCGAATGAATCACAGGTGAAGAATGAATTACAGCGCAAATTTGCTCAAGACGAAGCATACGCTGTAGTCGTCAGTGATCTGACGTACGTGCGGGCAGCCAACAAGTGGCACTACGTATGTCTATTTGTTGACCTCTTTAATCGAGAGATTATTGGTTATAGCAGCGGCCCTCGCAAGACAGCTGAGCTGGTCTACAAAGCTATTGCAAGCATCCAGGTACGGCTGGATCGTATTCAAATGTTCCACACTGACCGTGGGAAAGAGTTTGACAATAAACTCATTTCCGATGCATTGACGACATTCGGCATCACGCGATCACTCAGTCGAAAAGGCTGCCCATATGATAACGCCGTTGCCGAATCTACTTTCAAAATCTTCAAAACGGAATTCGCAAACCAATCTCATTTTCAAACAGAAGAGCAACTCGATCTTGAACTTCATGATTATGTCCACTGGTTCAATCAACACCGTATTCACGGAACACTTGGTTACCGTACTCCTGTAGAAGCTAGGAGTATGCCCTTAAAAAGACTGTCCAGTTAGGTGTTGACAATCCAGATCTTCGGTTAGCAGCTATTAAACATTTAATAAGTTCTATAGATTTAAAACATGATGCAGATGGAGATCACGAACTATTCGATAAATACATGTTATCTATACTGGATACCATCGGAAGCGTAATAGCTTTGGGGGCACCATTTGAGGAAAAAAGAAACGTCGAGGTTGTCCAAAAATTTATTCAGTATTCGCTGGATTCCAGAATAGTGGAAGAAGCCGAAAAGGAAGGTCTTATTGACCAGAGGGAAGATTAAAAGAACATAAAAGAAAGAAGTGTAGGAAAAAACTACACTTCTTTCTTTTATAAATTTAGTGTACCAATATAGTTCTTGTTATTGCTACTACTGAGGCTTTCGTTATCCAAAAAATCCACTTGATATTTGTCGCTTGATACAAAAATATGAACCTTCTTTGTTTCACATTCAAATATAATATCTCCCGCTGAATTTTGAGTAATTTTGTTATAGCCAGAATAATAATTTAAGTGTTTAGACGGAGCTTCACCAATAATGATTATCTTGGGGTTTAACTGTTCAAGTATATCAGTTGGAACTTTTCCACTTTCTCGTCCATGATGAGGGGCGAATAGAATGTCTACTTCGGGCCAATCAACCTCATCTTTAATTTTTTCCATAAAATCTGTTTCCAAATCTCCCATCCATAATGTCCTTACACCATCTTCTAAGTGATATTTTATGATTGCCGAAATATTATTAGGACTTTCACTGTTTTTTGCCTTGGCTAGTGCATCTTGGAAGTCGGTATTTTCCACATCTGGCCATAAAATGCTTATTCCTGAGCTTCCACGTTCATCATCCTTAAGATTCATCCATTTTCTACTACATCCTTTATAGATATAAAAGGCTTTATTAGAATCCCTAAGTTCGCAGTACTTTTTAAAATCTTGGCTTTCATCACATTTTGTGGCTTCATTTTTAATACAGTAAAAATTTGAAATCTGTAGCTTCTCATCTAAATATTCCAATCCGCATATGTGATCTTCATCTGGATGAGTGGAAATAAACCTTGTAATGCCCTTCTTTTTTGATTCTGTCGAAATTTCATTTACTATTTTTTCTTTATTTTCATCCGATAAGCAGCAATCAATGATTGTGAAGTTATCTGAATTATGATTAATATAAAAGGTATCTCCGTTACCAACAGAGAATGATTTAATAGTACTCATATAGAGATGCTCCGTTCTGTAGTATTATTTTCTTCCTGTTCATCACATACTTCTAGTAAAGTGCGTGCATATGCCTTTGCTTTTGAATGGACATTCACTTCTCGGAAAAATATAGTGAATATTAAAATAATGATAGTTACCGTAACCGACAACCACACTTCAACAGGCACTATTGTCAAGTCAAAACTATATCGATTATCTATTAAGAAAATGGTAGCTGTTAAAACGAGTAAGTTAATAGCAATCCCCCAAACTTTCATACTCCAAAAGTTTCTAGCAAAGCCGTAACTAATATTTTCACTAAATAACAAGCTATATTTTTGAGTATCTCTTGTTTTATTTAGAAGCCATTTTATAGCAGATTCATAAATGAGATCAGCTTTTTGAGGGTCAGCTAATTCTTCCTGTTGAGTAGGTAATTTAAGGTTTGGAACATGGCTTTCAAGATATTTGTGGTATCTTGCTTTTGTGTAATCATCGATAGTTTCGTCTCTATGTCGTAAAAACCTCAAAGTGGGCATGCCGTCCCATTTCATTTTTAGTTTTTCTTGTTTTTTCTTGCCAATTTCCCTTGACATTTTGCCTAAAAAATATGAAATTCCAACAAAGAAAACAGATCCAATTACTGTTGACAATAAATCTCTTAAATCAGAAAACAAACAATACGTTGCGATAAAGGCAGGGAATAGAATAATTAATGCCGGGTAAATTCTGGCCTTTCTTTCATAAGGATCAAAAAAATCTCTTAAGTCCATATTCCGCATCCCTTCATGATATAATTTTCGGGTGTTTAATTAAGGTAAATATCTCAAAAAAAGGAACTACTATTTATAATAGCATAATAATGTGGAAATAGTTCAATAGTATTGTTTTTACATGGAAACTAGTAAAAACGGATTATGTATTTTGTGAATATGTGGTCAAAATGTGGGCATTTCCGTTTTTATATCAATAAAAGCAAGGGTATGTATAAAAACAAAAAGACTAAAGCCTTGATCTATCAAGGAATTTAGCCTTTTCTTTATCTAGCACTTAAGTTTTAACAACGTCACACTCTCCACATGCGCCGTATGCGGAAACATATCCACCGGCTGCACTTCCCGCACCTCGTACTTCTCCGCCAACACCTTCAAATCCCGGGCCAGCGTGGACGGGTTGCACGACACGTACACCACGCGCTCTGGTTGCATCTCCAAAATCGTCGTCAACAGCGCCTCGTCGCAGCCCTTGCGTGGCGGGTCGACGACAATTACATCGGCCCGTATTCCTTGCTCTTTCCACGCGGGAATCACGACCTCCGCGGGGCCTGCCTCGAACGTTGCGTTTTCCACACCGTTCAGCTTGGCGTTGCGGTTGGCGTCCTCGATCGCTTCTGGGACGATTTCCACGCCGTAGACATGCTTGGACTTTTGCGCCAAAAAGAGCGAGATCGTTCCGATGCCGCAGTAGGCGTCGATGACCGTTTCGGTTCCTGTCGCTCCGGCGTATTCCAGCGTTTTATTGTACAGCACTTCCGTCTGGGCGGGGTTGACCTGGTAGAACGAGCGCGCCGAGATGGCGAATTTGATCGCTCCGATGTAATCGTAGATGACATCGCTGCCCCAGAGCGTTACCGTCTTTTTGCCGAAAATGACGTTGGTCTTGTCCGGGTTGATGTTTTGCACGATGCTCGTTACGCCCGCCACCTCGGTGCGGATCGCTTCCACGAGCTTGTCACGCTGCGGAATCGTCTCCTCGGTCGTCACGAGCACGACCATGACTTCTCCCGTCTTGACCCCGACTTTGACGACCACATGGCGGAGCAAGCCTGAGCCGCGCACTTCATCGTATGGCTTGATGCCAAGGGCAGTTGCGGCCTTCTTCACCGTTGCGACCGCCTCGTCGTTTTTTTGGTGCTGGATGAGGCATTCGTGCATGTCGATGATGGAATGGGACTTTTCGGCGTAAAATCCGCCGACCAAGGCGCCGTTTTCCTCACCGATTGGCACTTGGGCCTTGTTGCGGTAACGCCACGGCTCGCTCATGCCGAGTGTCGGGTGAACGGTGATTGCTCCGTCTCCCTCCACCTGGAAGCCGCCGATGCGCCGCAGGTTGTCCCGCACGATTTGCTGCTTGTGACGCAGTTGCTCCTCGTATGCCAAGTGCTGCAGCGAACAGCCGCCGCAACGGTCGTACAGCGGACAGGGCGGCTGTGAGCGGAATGTGCTCGCTACTGACACTTTGGTCAGTTTGGCGAAGCCGAAGTTCTTTTTGACATGGTCGACGCGCGCATGGACGCGCTCTCCTGCGAGTGCGCCGTCGACGAACAGCGTATATCCTTCAATCCGGCCGACGCCAGCGCCTTCGTGGTTCAGTCCGGTTATCTCCACTTCCACAGTTTGTCCGACACGAACCGGAACGTCCAGCTCTACCTTGGCAGTTTGCTGCGGTCTGCGCCGTCTTTTTGTTGTTTTCGCCACTTTTCTTTTGCTCCTTTTGTCTCGCGCTCTGTCTGCCTCGCCTGTTTTCCGTAGCAAACAGGCAGGGATGCACAGCGAAAGCGGCATCCCTACGGCTTGTTGCTATTCATTTTACTATCTTCCTACGGGACGAACAACTCGATATGACCTGGCAAAGCTTCCACGACACAAGGCAACTGCCCGCCCAG
This sequence comes from Brevibacillus sp. HD3.3A, assembly GCF_013284375.2. Classification (NCBI taxonomy): domain Bacteria; kingdom Bacillati; phylum Bacillota; class Bacilli; order Caryophanales; family Paenibacillaceae; genus Brevibacillus; species Brevibacillus sp. HD3.3A. The sequence continues at coordinate 737,300 of NZ_CP085874.1, read as the reverse complement.
CTCGCCATCCAGGTTGAGCTGGACCACTTCGCCGGATGGCGAGGTCGCTTTGATGTAGTCTGCCTGGAAATACAAAATGTTTGGGTCCCGCAAATGCTCGCCGCGAACCGCCTGTGTAGCGAGGCGAATAAACTCGGCGATGTTCATCTTTTTGACGACGATGACATCCAGCTTGCCGTCTGACAAGTCCGCTTCCGGGGCAAGCTTGTCGAAGCCGCCTACCGAGTGGCTGTTGGCAATGAGGAACACCATGATCTCTTCATCCAAAAGCACTTCCTTGCGGCTCTCCAAGCGGACGCGGATCGGGTGCAGGGACGGCAGCTTCTCCAAGCCTTTGACGTAGTACGCCATCTGTCCCATGAGCGTCTTCAGCTTGCTCGGGACTTCGTACGTCAGGTTGGTGAGCGAGCCGCCGCCTGCGATGTTCATGAAGTAGCGATTGTTGATTCGCCCCAGGTCGATGCGCTTTTTCTTGCCCTTGGCGATGATTTCCGTAGCGCGTGTGATCGACTTGGGGATGCCTACCGCTCGGGCAAAATCGTTGCTGGTGCCGCAGGGGATAATTCCAAGGGTTGGGCGAGCTTTTTGCTCTGCCATCCCGTTCACGACTTCGTATATGGTTCCGTCTCCACCAGCAGCCAGGATGACGTCAAAGCCGCGGGCTACCGCTCGGGCAGCCTCTTCGGTCGCGTCATCTTCCCCTCTGGTTGCATGACAGGATGTCTCGTATCCGGCCGACTCCATCAAATCGAGAATATCCGGCAATCGCCGACGCACGATCTCCCGGCCGGAGCTTGGATTATAGATTAATCTGGCTCGTTTCAAGGCAGATCCCTTCTTCCTTCCCTCGCTCGCGGGTGTACTTCCTTCCATCATATCCTGTATAGCCATTTTTGGGAATCGCTATGCGGAATGTAGCGTGATAAGATAGAAAAAGATGGGAAAAAGGAGAGTGGGGGGACGGTTGTGAAACAAATCATCGTTGGTGTTGATGTGGGCGGAACAGCCATCAAAATGGCGTTGATTACACCGAACGGCGAGCTTGTAGCCAAAATCCAGGAACCGACACCTGTTGCAGAAGGCGAAGACGGCGTTTTGCAAAAAATCGCAGGGATGACCCGCGCCCTTTTGCACGAGCACGGCTATAGTCTGGAACAGGCGAGTGGAATCGGGGTCGGCATCCCCGGACCGATCGACGCGAAAAACGGCATCGTGATGCAGGCGGTCAACTTGCACTGGACCAAGCCGGTTTTGCTGAAACAAAAGCTGGAAGCACTTACAGGGCGTCCCGTCGAAGTTGACAACGATGCCAATGCGGCAGCACTGGGCGAGATGTGGCAAGGGGCCGGGCAAGGCGCACAAGACCTCGTGCTGATTACGATTGGAACGGGCGTCGGCGGCGGTGTGATTTTGAACGGAAATGTAATTCACGGCATGAACGGGGTCGGCGGCGAGATTGGACACATTACGATGGCCCCTACTGGCGGAGCACCTTGCAATTGCGGGAAAACAGGCTGCCTGGAAACGTTCACCTCTGCCACGGCCATTATTCGCGAAGGGCATCTGGCCGCAACGAACGGAACAAGCCCGCACCTCGCCCGCGTACTTGCCGAGACAGGCAAGATCGGGGCAAAAGACGTATTCGACGCAGCTATAGCAGGCGACGCAGCCTCACTCGCCATCGCCGATCATGTGGCGCTCTATCTGGGGCTTGCGCTCTCCCACCTGGCTATCGTGCTGAACCCGGTCAAGTTTGTGATTGGGGGCGGCGTAGCGGCAGCAGGAGACTTCCTCTTTTCGCGCATCCGCGATTCGTTTACCCGATTTGTTCCCTTCACTTACGTCGTAGAATCCACACAAATTTTGCCTGCCACTCTTGGCAACGACGCTGGCGTGTACGGCGCTGGCTGGCTGATCCGCTCCCGGATGGAAGCCTAGTTTGTTTGTTACCTTTCCCTAAAAAAGAACAGCGCTCCTGTCCGCAGCGTATGTGCCGCGCAGGAGCGCTGTTTTATTTTTGGAAGCAGGCAGGCGGCTTTACGTATTCACGCCTTCCTGAACCTGCTGAACCTGACTGGACTTCGCATCATTCCCCGCCACGATCAGGGCCGCTCCCGCCAGCACAGCACCTCCACCGAGCAGTTGCAGCATGCTGAACGCCTCGCCGAACAACAGAGCCGAAAAGAAAAACGTCACGACCGGCTCAAACGTGCTGAGCACGGAAGCTTTTGTCGAACTGATCAGTTGAAGGCCGCGGAAGAAAAAGCTGATCGCCATCACCGTAGAAAAAACGACGATGCCGCCCAAAGCCCACCAGCCAGTTGGCGCAAAAGCCAGATCGACGCCGCCATCCTTTTGCGCAATCAAAAAGGTCGACACGGCTGCAAACAACGAGATGTACCCCGAGGTCACGTACGGCGACAATCCTTTGACGATCCGATTGCCCACGATGATGTACACCGAGTAGAACAGCGCTGCCGCAAGCGCAAGCAAGACGCCGAAAATTTTAACCCCGCCAAACGATAGCCCAAGCACCAGTCCAAGTCCCACCAGAGACAGCAGCATGGCAAAAACGGTCTTGCGCGTCAGCGGCTCTTTATCCACAAAATAACTCAATACAGCTACAAACACGGGGAACGTATAAAGCAACAGCGCTGCCATCGAGGTCGGGATGTGCTGAACCGCCGAGAAAAAACTGAGCGATTGCAGCGTATACAACACCCCGCCCAAACAAAACAGGGCAAGCACCTGGCGCCGATTCAGCCGCAGCGACTCTTTACGCAAGGCAAGCAAGCCAAAAAACAGCCCTGCGGCGAACAAAAAGCGCAAAAACAAAAGCGTGGAAACCGAAACCCCGGCTCCGTAGGCGTAGACGGCAAAAATGGACATCACGCCAAACCCCGCAGCCGAGGCCAAAATATACAGCACTCCCAGATACAGCGGCTTCACAACCATTTCACCAGCTTTCTTCAAATGGCGGCGGCACATGAAAAAAACAGACAGTCAGTATCCTCCGATCAGTTTTTTAATCCCGCTCCCTCTCTGCGAAACAGCCGTGATGCGAAAGCAATCGTAATCGCTACGTACACAAGCGAAGAACCGATGCCAAGCAGGGCATGCAGCGGATCGACCTTGCCGTAAAACACTTCCTTGCAAAGCGCCACGCCGTTGAAGACGGGCAACACGTAATAATGCTCGGCGATGTCCACCGGACTTTGCGGCATCAGCATGTACGACGGCACCATCGCCAGAAAGATCACGGCGCTCATATACGTCTGTCCCTCTTTGAACGACTTGGCAATCGTGCTGAGCATCAGCTCCAGTCCAGCAAAAGTCGCCGCCATAAGCAAAATCACCACGATCAGCACCAAAAGGGTGGCTGGCGATAAAAACGCGAAGGAAAAGGCAGCATTGTCTCCTCCGCCGAGCGGCCCCATGCTGAACACGAGCGATACGGAAATGAGTGAAGCGATCGCGCTCAGCATGCTCATCATCATTACAGCCACAAGCTTTGCCGTGAGAATATGGTTGGCCGCGATTGGCGCAGTCAGGAGCGATTCCATTGTCCCGCGCTCTTTTTCGCCCGCAACGAGGTCGTTAGCCGCAGCGATCCCTCCCGAAGCGAGAGAAACCACGAGCATTAACGGGATAAAGCCTGCCAGCATCCCGCCCGACTTTCTTTCTTCTGTCGCGACGTTCTGGAAATCAGCGGCGATCGGCTGAATCGCTGCTTCGGACATGCCTGCTTGCTGCAAACGCTTCGCTACGATTTCTTTGCTGTATGCCTCCACCGTTTGCTTGATCAGATCGCGTGCGTAGACCGACTTCGTATTGGTCGAGTCAAAAGCGACGAGCAGCTTGGCGGTGTTCCCTGCCTTGATTTCCTCGTCGAACCGTTCCGGGATCGTGATGATCGCACGGAGCTGTCCCGCTTGCAGCGCTTGCTCGGGATCAGCAGACTCGATCAGGCGCACGCCCGGATTTTTTGCCAGCATGTCAATCAGCGGGGAGGAGCCGTGAATCGCCAGCGGCACGTACTCGCGCGCTTCTTTTTCTACATTGCTGTAGGAATTGCCCAGCAGAAAAAACACAAACGGGATGATGACCAGCGGCACAAGAAAAGTCCCGATCCACGCTTTTCTGTCCCGAAACAAATCCAGCAGCTCTTTTTTCAAGACAGTCCAGATGATTTGCCAGCCCATCACAGCTCGCCCCCTTCCACGACTGCCATGAAGATATCGTCCAAATCGTCCGTTCCGTACTGCTTGCGCAATGCGGCCAAATCCCCGGAGAAGCGCAGCTTGCCTTTGTGCATCAACGCGATCCGTTTGCACAGCTTGCTGATCTCGCCCATGTTGTGGCTGGAAAAGAGGATCGTTTTTCCTTCCTCTTGCAGCCTGGTCACCATCCGGCGAAAAATCGTGGCGGCTGTCACGTCAAGCCCGGTTGTCGGTTCATCCAGCAAAATGACGTCCGGATCGTGGACAAGCGTGCGGGCAATCGCCACTTTTTGCTTCATTCCCCGGGAAAAGGCCCCGACACGCCTGTCGATGAACGCTTCCATGTCCAGCATGCGGCTTAAATTGTCGATCCTCTCTTGCACCCGTGAGGAAGTCAGTCCGTATAAATTGCCGAAGTAAGCGATATTTTCCCGCGCCGTCAAGCGACTGTACAGCCCGACTTCTCCGCCAAACAAAATGCCGATCCTGCGGCGCACCTCCAGCGGTTGTTCCCGCACCGAGAAGCCGCTGATCTCGATATCTCCGGCGGTCGGCGTGAGAATGGTCGCCATCATGCGCATCGTCGTCGTCTTGCCGGCTCCGTTCTCGCCCAACAGCCCGTACACTTCGCCCTCTTCCACGCGAAACGTCAGATCGCGGACCGCTGTGACCGTCCCAAACTGTTTGCTTGCGCCTTTTACCTCTATCAAGGGCAGTCCTCCTCTCCCTCGCTTTTCTTTGTTGTCAAAATTGTACCTTGAGCAAATAGGCAGCTCTTTTTTCCCCGGCAAATGTCACCTGTACGACTCCCGTACGACCTTGGAGCACCCGCGGTATTTTCGCGGCGATATGGAATTTGCGTTGCTTCGCATCAACGCGGGCTGTAGACACTGTGCCCGGCGGCAAGTATATGCGGTCACCGTCCAGCGAATAAAACATGAGCGTGACTTCCCCCGAGTCGCCGTGCGCCTCTCCGGAAAATACAATCGTCTGGACGTCTCCCGCGCCTCCCGATACGCGCGTCAGATCAAACAGCGGATGACGCAACGAAGCCAGCTCTTGACCGCCGCGCCAGTTCTGCAAAAAGGCGTCGAACTCCTGGACGGCAGTAGCTGCAGACCATGCTCCTGCTTGCGGCATTTGCGCTACTGGCAAATCGGGCAAACCGGGCAGACCAGAGAAATCGGACAAACCGGACGAATGGGCAGAAACCATAAGAACAAGCGTCATCCAAAAAGAAAACATGCTAATCAGCTCCAATAAATGGTTGTCCTTAGCATGCCCTCTCAAAAGTTTGGCATATGTGCCGATTATCCGATCTGAATGTTTCGACTTTTAGGCGTTTGGCCCTCAATCCGCCAGAGACTGCCGACACTCAGTTCAAAGCACTCGCGTAGCGATCTTTCCAAGCCGCCAAGGAAAAGCCTGCAAACAAGGAAACAAAGCTCTCGGTATCGTTGATGTAGTGGCGGGTTTCTCTTTGCTCAGGGTTCTTTTCCACAAAAAGCGGCGCTACCAGATGCATGACTGGCACGCCTTCCGTCTCCTCGTCGTAAATCCCCCGCTCGGCCAGCACTTTGCCGAAATAGCGACAGTATGTAACGGTTACGGTTTTTTGCTGGTTATTGGCTTCCCATGTCGCAATCGAACGGTCAAATGTATCGGATGGCGAACCGCCTTTGCCGGGCGCCACGCTTTCTCCCGTGACAGAAATCAGCTTCATGTCCTTTTCTTCCCCCTTTTGCTTCGTGTATGTTCATTATAGGATAGAGAGGAATTTCTTACAAATCCGCCACCTTTGTCAGAAAACCCGGCGCTCGGGAGTCTATACGGTAAGTCAACTAACAACGAGGAGAAATTGGGATGGATCATTTGGTTATCAAGCCTGCCAGTCAAGCGGAAGAGCAACAGGAACAGGACGAGATTTTGGTGGAAAGGGCAAAAGCCGGGGATCAGGAAGCGTTTGGCGAGCTGGTGAGGCGGCATCGGGCAAAAGTATACGGCTATGCCCGCTCGTATACCCAGGAAGCTTTTCTTGCCGAAGACATCGTCCAGGACGCGCTGATTCGCGCCTTTCTTCATCTGGGTACGCTGGTCGACAGCCGCCGTTTTCTGCCCTGGCTGCACCGGATTGTGCGCAATCAAGCGTACACGCGCCTGAAAAAAGGGCCGCAGACAAAAGAGCAGGTCTTTTCCGGCCTGACGAGACAGCCGAGCGAGCTTGAAGCTACTGATTGGGAAGATCTCGACAGTATTTTGCACAGGCTTGGCCGCAACTGGTCAGCCTCGGTCGAAAACAACGGCAACCCCGAAGAGCTATTGGTGCGCCGTGAACTGTTTGAGACGATCAAAAGCTTGCTGCACTGCCTCAATCCGCGGGAGCGCCGAATTGTCGAATCGCACTTTTTTGACCATCTCGCGCCCCACGAGATCGCGCATCTGTTCGAAATGACGCAGGCCAATGTCTACCAAGTGCTGTCCCGTTCTCGCAAAAAGCTCATGCAGGAAAGGATTCGTGTCGTGGTTGACCAATACGTGAAGACGCGAAAGGATGCGGGAATCATGAAACAAGCTGTATTGAGAAAACCGGAGGCAATGAAGCAGCCGACCTGGATTACATGTGGAGCGGCGTTGTACGGATTAGTGGAGTTTACGGAGCGCAAGCTGTCTTTGCCAGCCGTTATCGGATTAAGCGGCCACGCTTTTCGCCTGACTGTCGTTCCAAAAAACATTCATATTGCGGGACCGACCATGTTTGATTTTCAATCCGTACTGGAAGAAGGGCTGCGCAACATGGGCTTTGTGCCACGCTCCGTCTGCCAGGGACAACTGGACGGTACGCCGGGGCCGAACGCCACTTTCGTGAATCCGACATTGCTCAGCTCAGCGGCACGAGAAAAGCGGCAACTTCCCGCTCTTTTGCCGCAAGCAATCGAGTTGATTCACAGCTCGCTTGACAAAGGCTGCCCCGTGCTCGCCTGGGACTTGTTCATGCCGGAGTTTGCGCTGATTTACGGCTACGAGGATGCAAGCAAACTGCTGCATGCTGGCGACAACTGCAACAATGACGCCAAGATCCCATATGAGCATCTGGGACGCGGACTGATTGAGGAGCTGTTTGTGCTCGCAATCGAGAGCACGCTTCCGATCGACCAGCGCACCATGCTGGCAAACGCCATCGCAACGGCGCTCAAGCATTACCGCACTCAGGAAGGGCCAAGTGATCGCTACGTGAACGGCTTGGCTGCCTATCCGGTTTGGAAGGAAGCTTTTGAAAAAGGAAGCGTGGAACCAAACGGAAACGCCTACACCTTGGCTGTCGTACACGATGCACGAAACAACGCCTCCCGCTTCTTTGCGGAAGTTGCCGATGCATGGACAGACGAATTGCTGGATGGGGTGCGCCCGCAGCTTAAAGAAGCGGCAGCGCTCTATCGGACAATTGCCGAAGACTTTAACAAGCTTGTCCAGCTGTTCCCTTTCCCGAGTGGCGGTGAACCAAATGAGCCAGCAACGGCACAGCAAGCGATTCAGCTTTTGTCGGTCATTGAAAGCAATGAGGGTCTGGCCGTCAGCTTGCTGGAAAAAATCCACGCGGCGCTCACTGCGAATTAAGAGAGCTGCGAGTATCTGTGCAGTTTGCTTGCTCCATAGTTGAGTTGCATTGCGCAAAATAAAAAACGCGGGCATGTAAAATGTCCGCGTCTTTCTTTTGAACAAAATCGGCTGTTATTCCTCGTCTTCGATCCACTCGATCGAGCCTTTGGCCGCATCTACATATGGCCAGCCTTTGCTGTTGTCAACCGTGTAGACGAGAGACAGGGATGGAGCCGGGATGCCGTAGAAGTTGGTCCACAAATAAGATTGCTTTAGCGGCAGTTGTTTCGCGATGATTTCAGCCGCCTGCTGTTCGCTCACCGCTGGCTTTTCATCCGGAAAATCGACCTTTTTCATCGGCAGCGTAGTGGAGTATTGGGCAACCTTGCCATCCTCGCTGTTCACCAAAATCCAATGGTAGCGATCCAGGATCGGCAAGCCTTTGTGCATTTCACTGAACAAGAAGGCGTAATACAGACCTGGCTCCGGCTCCGGTTCTTCTCCATCCAGCAGTTCCAGCATCCAGTCCGCCAAAGGTGCCTCTTTGTATGGTTCGAGTATCTCAACCTGCAAGGAAGCTGAGCTTTCCGGCGCTACCTGCTCCAGGAAGCCAACCGCTTTTGTCAGCGCCTCTTCCTTTTTCAAAGGAGCCGGCTTTTGCTCCGACCATGCAAAAAACTGGCTGGCAATCAAAATGCCCGTCTCATTTTCAAACGTTACGGACGCGTAATCTTGATCTTCATTAAACCACGTATACGTATGATCGTAATCCCCCGCGACTTCCTCTGGGTAGATGTACTCTTTTTTCGTATCGATTCCGAACAGGCTGATTACTGCCTTTTCTGCTTCGGCCTTGCTTTTGGCCGTGAGCGATTTGGCCGGAAGCGCAAGTGTGATGTTTTTGATCGTTGCCTTGCTGCGCTTGCCTTGGTCGATTGTAGTTCCACGCGTCGGATCAATCTGTGTTCCCGTTGTCGCGTCAATCATCGGCGAAACTCGCAATGTGTATTGCAGGCCGGGCTTGCCGTCTTTCCCTTCCTGCATGTATCCGAGATCCAATCGGTCAGGGATGAAATATTGCTTTTTGACCGCCTCTGGCGTCAGCGCGGATTTCGGATCGGGAACTTTAATCCCCGTCAAATCCAGACGGTACACATTCAGTGCTACAAGATGGCCCGCTTCATCCGTATTGACTTCGATTCCGTATTTGCCTTCGTTTACTTGCAACCCGTTCACCAGAAACGGATAGAAGACTCTGTTCCGCGTGCCTCCCGCTTCCACTTGCTCCGCTTCCTCACTATCAGGCACTAACACGGACAACACCGGAGAGCCAAGCCCTTTCAACTTTTCTTCTCCCAGCAGGGTGACTAGCGACGTCATCGCTTTTTGCAAAATTTCCTTGTCAGACGGCACGGCGCTGTCTTTTTCCGTTTTCGCTGTCACCGAAGATTCAAAGCTGATCAATTCACCTGTCTTGCTGTCAAAAGTCAGGCTGGCACTGACGTTCGTATTTTTCGGATCGTACATGTCCAAATACACATAGCCTTGATCGGCATCAAGCACATCGATTTCGCGCTCGGTCATGGCCTTCACCCACGGCTCCAGCTGCTCCAAAGCCGTTACTATTTTTTGCGCTTGCGCAGGCAGCTTTGCTTCGACTTTCGCAGCAGTCGCGCTTGCTGAGCTAGACCCGGGACTTGCCGCCAATGCCGTTCCTCCCATTCCTGCAAACACCATCGTTGCAGACAAAGCAACAGCTGCTCCTTGCCATTTCCGTTTCATCGATGCTCCCCCATCCTATCATCTACTTACCATCTATATTACCTTGTATGGGACATTTTGGAATGCGACTTTTTACATAGAAAAAGCAGCACGCTCCCTTTTTCGGGTTCGTGCTGCTGCTTTTATCCTTAGAGGCTGCTCAATACTTCCTGGATCAGCTTGTTGACCATCGGCGGGTTCGCTTTGCCTTTGGTTTGCTTCATCACTTGACCCACGAAGAACGCTGCCGCTTTTTCGTTTCCGGCCTTGTAGTCGGCCACGGCTTGCGGATTGGAGTTGACGGCATCGACGACGATTTGACGCAGGGCGCCCTCGTCACTGATTTGCACCAGTCCTTTTTCCTCGACGATCTTCTTGGGCTCTTTGCCTGTCTCCACCATCTCTTTGAAGACGGTTTTGGCGATTTTCGAAGAGATGGTTCCGTCTGCAATCAGCTTGATCATGTCGCCCAAGCCTTGCGCTGTCATTTTCACGTCGGCAAACGCCAGGTTGTTCGCATTGAGATGTGCCAGCAAATCAACCATCAGCCAGTTGGCTACAGCTTTGGCGTCCGCTCCTGTTTTCACAGTTTCGTCGAAGAAATCCGCTGTCTCCTTGGAGATCGTGATGACTTCCGCGTCCGCTTGCGACAGGCCGTATTCGTTCACATAGCGAGCCTTGCGGGCATCCGGCAATTCCGGAATGGTCGCGCGCACGGCCTCGATCCACTCTTCGGAAATTTGCATGCGCACCAAATCAGGGTCCGGGAAGTAACGGTAGTCGTGCGCTTCCTCTTTGGAACGCATCGTGATTGTCTTTTTGTTTGCCTCATCCCAACGGCGTGTTTCCTGCACGATCGTGCCACCGGAAGAAACAACCTCCGTCTGACGCAGCACCTCGTACTCCAGACCCATCTGCACGTTGCGGAAAGAGTTCATGTTTTTCAGTTCTGTCTTCGTTCCGAACGCTTCTTGCCCGTACGGACGAATCGAGACGTTGGCATCGCAACGCAGCGAGCCTTGCTCCATGCGCACATCGGACACTTCTGTGTACTGGATGATCGCTTTCAGCTTCTCCAGGTAGGCGCGAGCTTCTTCCGGCGTGCGAATGTCCGGCTCGGAGACGATCTCCACGAGCGGAACACCTACGCGGTTGAAGTCGACCAGCGATTCTCCCCCGAAGTCACTGTGCGTCAGCTTGCCTGCGTCTTCCTCCAGGTGGAGGCGCGTGATGCCGATGCGCTTCGTTTCTCCGTTGACCTCGATGTCGATCCAGCCATTGTAGCCGATCGGCTGGTCGTACTGGGAGATTTGGTACGCTTTTGGAGAATCCGGGTAAAAGTAGTTTTTCCGGTCGAACTTCGTCTCGCGGGAAATCTCGCAGTTGAGCGCAAGCGCCGCTTTCATCGCGAACTCCACCGCTTGCTTGTTCGTTACGGGAAGAACGCCCGGATGTCCCAAACAAATCGGGCATGTATGTGTATTCGGCGGCGCGCCGAACTCAGTCGGGCAGCCGCAAAAAATTTTACTGTTGGTCGACAGCTCGGCGTGGACTTCCAGGCCGATGACGGTTTCGTACTTGCTCATGCCTTTTACCCCCTCACCCATTCCGGCTTGCGCTGGCTGTAGCCTGCTGCCTGTTCATAAGCATGTGCTACCCGCAAGACAGTGGATTCGTCAAACGCACGACCCACGATCTGCAAGCCGATCGGCAGACCGTTTTGGGAAAAGCCGCACGGTACGCTGATCGCTGGCAGTCCAGCCAGGTTGACAGGTACGGTGCAAATGTCTTCCAGGTACATTTTGACCGGATCGTTGGCGTTTTCGCCGATTTTGAAAGCCGTGGACGGCGTCGTCGGATGCAAAATCACATCGAAATCGGCAAAAATGTTGGTAAAGTCCTGGATGATCAGCGTGCGAACTTGCTGCGCTTTTTTGTAGTACGCGTCATAGTAGCCGGACGAAAGCGCATAAGTACCGAGCATGATGCGGCGTTTTACTTCCGGACCGAAGCCTTGGCTGCGGGATTCTTTGTACAGCTCAATCAGGTTGGACGCATTGTCTGCGCGCACACCGTAGCGTACGCCGTCAAAACGGGCCAGGTTGGACGATGCCTCCGAAGAGGACAGCAAGTAATAGGCTGGAACCGCGTATTCGGTATGCGGCATGGAAACTTCGCTCCATGTTGCGCCCGAGCTTTCCAACTGTTTCAGAGCAGCAAGCACAGCCTCGCGCACCTCTGTGTCGATGCCTTCCCCGATCAGCTCTTTTGGCACCCCGATGCGCAAACCTTTTACATCGCCAGTGAGCGCGGAGAGATAGTTCGGCACTTCTACATTTGCAGAAGTGGAGTCGAACTCATCGTGTCCGGCAATCGCTTGCAGCACGTATGCCGCATCCTCCACGTTTTTCGTAACCGGGCCGATCTGGTCGAGCGAAGACGCAAATGCGACCAAACCGAAGCGGGATACGCGCCCGTAAGTAGGCTTCAAGCCGACAACGCCGCAAAAAGCAGCCGGCTGGCGAATCGAGCCGCCCGTATCCGATCCGAGCGTAAAGTAGAAGTGACGGGCAGCCATCGCCGCAGCAGAACCGCCGGACGAGCCGCCTGGCACGTAATCGGTGTTCCACGGGTTTTTCGCCGGGAAGAAGCCGGAGTTTTCATTGGAGCCGCCCATGGCGAACTCGTCCATGTTCAGCTTCGCCACGATCACAGCATCTGCTTCCTTCACTTTTTTGGAAGCCGTTCCGTCATGCACAGGATCGTAGTTCGCCAAAAATTTGCTGGCGCAAGTGGTGCGGATGTCTTTGGTGATCAGGTTGTCTTTCAGACCCGCCGGCATCCCGAAAAGCAGGCCCAGCTCCTCATTTTCCTTCACCAGACGCTCGTCCAGCTGGCGAGCATGGGCAAGCGCTCCCTCCTCATCCACGTGCAGGACGGATTTGATCTTGTCATCGTGCTCCTTGATGCTTGCGATGGAAGCCTGCACCAGATCCGTTACCGAAAGCTCTTTTGCGCGCAGAGCGCTATGTATTTCCGACAATCGCTTGTCAAACAGCGACACAGTGGGTTCCTCCCTTCTCGTTCTCCTGACCCGTTATTCGAATACAGCAGGCACCTTGAACTGCCCGTCTTCGTGGTCCGGTGCGTTTTTCAGCACTTCTTCGCGCGGCAGGGACGGTCTGTTGACGTCCTCGCGCATCACGTTTTTCACGTCTGTAGCGTGGCTGGTCGGCTCGACATTGGATGTATCCAGTTCGTTGAGCTTCGCCGCAAACTCCAAAATCGCGTTCAGGTCTTTTGTGTATTGCAGAGCCTCGTCTTCCGTCAGCTGCAAACGGGCCAGATTGGCAACATGCTCTACTTCTTTGCGAGTGATGGCACTCATCTCTTCCACCTCCGAATCGTATCACATAACTTTGATCTTACTTGAAAACAGCGGGTTCAGTCAATTTTCGCGGGGATTGGGCTTTGGAGAAATATTTTTTTTCGAAAAATTAAAATATAGAAGACTGACCTTTAAAACCTTATTATTTGGTCGGAATCAATCAATAAATTTGCGTTCATCAAATTTAACTTCAATTGACAAAATCCTATATATTAATATATTTTACAAATATAACCATCAACTCAGGAGGATTAATAAATCAATGGTAAGAAAATCCAAACTGTTAGGAATGTTTATAGGCAGCTTACTAATTGGTTACTCATCAGTATCGTTCGCGTACAATCTTGACTCTTATGGAGGTCATTGGGAAAAAGGAGTAGATTATACCTACTCGATTGCAAGTTCAATTTCAGATGAAGGTGTTGACTCAATCGTTTTGGCTTCTGATCAGTGGGATACGATTCGGAAAAAGAAGTTTTCCTTAGAATATAGTGGCGATAGAAATAAACAAAATAATCCGATGGAAAACATTAATGGAGAAAATGAAGTTTTTAAAATTGATATGGGAACTTCTCAAGCACCTGCAAATGCAAGGTGGAAATATTCAGGGGATATAATCACTGAAGGAGACATTATTTTAAACAGTTCACGCAATCTAAGTAATTCTTCCAAACCTTCTAAAACTGCATATCATGTACCGTCTATTATGGTACATGAATTTGGACATATCATCGGCTTAGATCATTCAGATAATAAAGATGCTGTCATGTATGTTTCTCCCGCGGGAACAGTCAAGTACCAGCTAGGAAAAGATGATATTAACGGGTTTAACTACAGGTTCTGCTATGGCGCTTAACCTACAGAACAACTCACCTACTGAAAGGATACACATCGCTTCTTATTTGGATACTTTCACCAATCAGGAATTAGCTTCTGGCGCCTCTCTAATTTTGGAAGGAACCGTTTTAGAAATTCACCCTGCAACGTGGAATACCCCGAGTGGAAGAATGCCAAAAGATATAAAATTAAACGATATTGTATACACTGATGTGAGTATTAAAATAGATACGATTTTAAAAGGAACTCCTAAATCAAATGACATTGTTACAGTACGAGTATACAAAGGCGAAATACCCGGAGAATTTGCATTTAGTTCTGACACAGAAGCTGACTTCTCTAATAATGAAAAAGTACTTCTTTTCTTAATGGAAGATGACAGTATCTATAATAAAGACAAATCACAAAATCATTACGTTATTATGGGGCAATATCAAGGAAAGTACACTGTCGAACAAAAGAAAGTATCCAATTTTAAAAGTACATTGGACACAAAGTCCATTTATGAAGTCATTGAAAAACATAAAGACGACCCCACCCCTGAAATTTTAGTCAAGCAAGAAGGGGCCGAACTCGAAAAGTAATTTTATTCATAACTTGAATCAAAAGGAGGACGCATTTGAAAACAACACTTGTACTGCTACTGGCTATCATGATTTCTCTGCCACAAACTATTCCTTTGCCCAATCTTTTGTTCCCGAATCAGCATGAACAAATGCTGACACCAGAACAAGCCAAGCAAATTTTAACAACCCAGTTGACGAAAAACCCGGCGCTCGGACCAATTAAAATCACTGCTGTAACCTACTCCAATGGACAATACCATATTAGCTATACCCGTGAGTCCAACTGCGAAAGTGGTACACACATTATTAATGCCTATACGGGAGAAACCGTGGGTGGTACTCGGAACCAGTGCTAATTCAATATGGCGAGCTAGAAACAGTCTTTGATTAAAAAAGGAGCCCCTTATAAAAAGGGACTCCTTTTTCTCTTTTGTAAAACCAGCTTGATGTTTCCATGAGAGTAGGACTGACTGCTATGCTCAACAAAACGGCCATGCTCCCAGTTGAATAGTCACAACTATTCCTTCTCCGTCTCTATCGTCGCCAACACTTGCCCCATCAAGAGCGACCGGCCTTTTTCCACACGGTCTGCCCATTCCAGCTGGCTGGACTCCACGAGCAAAATGACCGTTGAACCAAACTCGAACCAGCCTAGCTCGCTGCCTTTTTCGTAATGCGGGGTGCCGATGATTGGTTCGTCCGTTTGTCGGCCGTGCTTGATGTTCGTCGTGGCTGTATTGTACGAGACTTTGACGCTTCCGACGAACAGCGCTCCGACCTTGACCAAAGCCATGCTGCCCAAACCATCTGTTTCGATGTAGGTCACGAGCCGCTCGTTGCGGGCAAACAGTCGCTCCACGTTTTCAATTCCGAGCTGATTGACCGGGTAGAGACGTCCAGGCAAGTAGCTGTACTTCACCAGATTCCCCGCCACTGGCATATGTATGCGGTGATAGTCGCGCGGGCTTAAATAGATCGTAATGAACTTTCCGCCGTAATAACGTTTCGCCTCTTGCTCCGAACCGCCGAGCAGTTCAGTCACTGTGAAATCTTTTCCTTTTGCCTGAATCAGCGTGCCTTCGCAGATGTCGCCGAGCTGGGAAACAGTCCCATCCACCGGGCTTACGACAACATCGTGTCCAGGGGCGATCGGTCTTGCTTCCGGTTTCAGGCGGCGCGTAAAAAATTCCTTGAGAGTCCGGTATTCCGATACGGGCTTTTCTATGATGGAAAAATCGATTTTATAGTGACGGATGTATCGCTGAATGGCTAATCGACTGAAGCGAGAAGCAGTAATTTTTCCCATGGTCCTCGACATCGCGTTTTGCGGCAGGCGATGGATCAGACCGGGCAGCAGCTTTTTGCGCATAAGTGGAACTCCTTAATCATTTTCGATTAGACAGCTAGTGAGAGAATACCCTTACTTTACCACTTCCACTTGCAGCCAGTAAACCCCGCACTATTACCAACGTCTCATCATTTTCTTGGCCTGCCTTGCTATACTATAATATAGGGACAAGCCTACAATCAGGAGACCACAGATATGGCGAAGCTTGATATTACAACACTCATCAGTCAGCACAGCGACATCTTGACCAGTTTGTTTCATCACATGTCGGATATGTTTTTCCTTATGGCTGTGGAAAAAAACGCCAGCGGGGCTTACCAGTTCCGGTATGTCTTGATGAATCCTGCCGCCATGAAAGGATCAGGTCTTACCGAGGATTGCTACGGGAAGCTGATTGAAGAAGTTTACCCGCAGGAAAAGGCTGACTTGCTCAACAGCATGTACAGCCAAACCGTTGAAGGCGCCAGTCCCACTCATTTCACAACGAACGGCCACATGGTCGGTGAATCCATCCTCTCGCCTGTCTTCAACAACGAAGGGCTATGCACACACGTCTTTTCTGTTACCCGCGACATTACCGAACGCAAAAAACTGGAGTGGCAGCTTGAGCACATGGCTTACCACGATATGCTCACAGGCTTGCCTAACAGGCGCCTTCTTTACAACAACCTCCAGAAAGCGCTGGAACGCGCCGAGGCGTCTGGAGAGATGGTAGCAGCGCTGTACATCGACTGTGACCATTTTAAACAGATCAACGATACATGGGGTCACGATATTGGCGACGTTTTTTTGCAAATGCTGGCCAAGCGTCTCAAATCGTGCGTTCGCGATCAGGATACCGTCGCCCGCTTGGGGGGAGACGAGTTTGTCGTCATTCTCACAGCCATCGACAGCGAACGTCAGGCCGAAAAAGTGGCGACGCGCATCCTGCGTTCGCTCCAGCAGCCGTGGAGCTACGAGGACAAGACGTTTCACTTTACCTCCAGTATCGGAATTGCTCTTTTCCCTGCCTCTGCGAAAGAAGCGGACCAGTTGCTGAGCAACGCCGACAAGGCTTTGTATAAAGCAAAAGCAACAGGCCGCAACCAGTTCTTTTTCTTCGATCCTGCCGAAGACTAGAGATCGAATGTCCATTCCTTTTGTCTTGGCTGCGCCATCCTTTTGGCGGGCACTCTCTTGCTCAATTGCTTTATCCAAATAAAGCAATGCTGCACTGCTCTATCCGTACAAAAACAGGAACACCGCAAGTCCCGAGAACAGCAGGCTGACCAAATACAGGACGACAACCGTTTGCTTGGCTGTCAGGCCAAACGACATCAAGCGATGGTGAACATGTCTCCGATCAGCCTGATACATAGGCGACCCCGCCAACAACCGACTGATCATTACCTGCATCGTATCCATCACAGGCAAGCCGAGTGCCAGAACCGTCACGACCAGCGAAATGAGCGTGGCCCCTTTCATCGTTCCTTCCAGCGATATTACCGCCAGCGCAAAGCCCAGAAACATCGACCCGGCGTCTCCCATGAATATTTTGGCCGGATAAAAATTGAAGCGCAAAAAAGCGAGCGCTGCCCCTGCCAACGCAACGGCCAGCAATGCCGTGACTTCCTGCCCCTTGAACATCGACAAAAAAAACAAGGTGATGGCTGAAAAGGCTGTCGCTCCCGCCGCAAGCCCGTCTACTCCGTCCAAAAAATTTACCATATTGATCAGTCCAACAATCCACAGCACCGTTGCCAACAAAGACAAAAACACAGGGAACGAGACATAAGAACCATCTTCAGCCCCAAGCCAGGTCAGGCTGATCCCGCGAAACCGGATATCGAGCAAAAAGGCGAGGACGGCTACCGCTACTTGAACGAGCAACTTCGGCAGCGCAGGAAAATCTTTTTGCTGCGCTTTGTACATATCGTCCACCCAGCCAATCGCCACCAGCAGAACGCCGCCGACTGCCAAAACTGCCACCGTTTTTTGCGCCCCTGCAAAAAAACTTGTCACCAGCAGCAGTCCGACAAACATCGCCAGCCCGCCAGATAGCGGCATTGGCTTGCTGTGCCCTTTTCTTCCCCTGGGCATGTCCAGCAGCTTTGTTTTCCACGCCAGCCGATACGCAAGCGGCATCAGCAAGTACACGAGAAAAAACGTCGAGAGCCCTGACACAATGTAAGTAAACAGCTACCCTCACCTGCCCGCACATCATTTCTTACCTCTTAGTGTGGACAAAATGAGCGTGAGAAAACTTGGTTTCCTCAATCTTTTTGCGACAAAAAAAGCCGCCCCCGTGTGGAGGCAGCTTTGGTATTGCGTTTTCTTACATTTTTTCGGAAACCATTTTCGCTTGGGTGAAGAGCAACAGGTAGTCTGGTCCGCCCGCTTTAGAGTCAGTACCGGACATGTTGAATCCGCCGAACGGATGCACGCCAACCAAAGCGCCTGTGCACTTACGGTTGAAGTACAGGTTGCCCACGTGGAACTCTTCGCGAGCGCGCTCCAGGTGTGCACGGTTGCGGCTGATTACAGCGCCAGTCAAGCCGTACTCGGTGTTGTTCGCGATTTCCAGAGCATGGTCGAAATCGTTGGCTTTGCAGAATGCTACTACTGGACCAAAGATTTCTTCTTGCATCACGCGAGCTTGCGGATCTACGTCAGCAAATACGGTTGGCTTGATGAAGTAGCCTGTTTCCGGGCCTTTTTCGCCACCCGCAACCAGTTTGCCTTCTGTTTTTCCGATCTCGATGTATTCGAGAATTTTGTTGTAAGCTTTCTCGTCGACAACTGGACCTGTGTAGAACTCGTTTGTTCTTACGTCGCCTACAGTCAGTTGGTTAGTCAGCTCAACTACGCGACCCAGCACTTGATCGTACACGTCTTGGTGAACGATTGCGCGGGAGCAAGCAGAACATTTTTGACCGGAGAAGCCGAATGCGGAAGCTACGATGGATTGTGCAGCCAACTCGATATCGCAGTCGTTGTCTACCACGATGGAGTCTTTACCGCCCATTTCCGCTACCAGACGCTTCATCCATTTTTGACCTGGACGATGTTTCGCAGCCAGTTCGTTGATGCGCAGACCTACGTCGCGGGAACCAGTGAAGCTGATGAAGCGAGTCAGCGTGTGTTCTACGAGGAAGTCGCCGATTTCGCTGCCGGAACCTGGCACGAAGTTCACTACGCCTGCTGGTACGCCAGCGTCTTCGAGGATTTCCATGAATTTCGCTGCGATTACTGGTGTAGTGGAAGCAGGTTTCAGTACAACTGTGTTACCAGCTACGAGAGCTGCAGTTGTCATACCAGCCATGATCGCCAGAGGGAAGTTCCATGGCGGGATTACTACGCCAACACCGAGTGGAATGTAGTACAGTTCGTTGTCTTCATCCGGGATGCGTGGCAGGTCATGGCGTTGGGACAGCTTATCCATTTGACGGCCATAGTATTCCATGAAGTCGATTGCTTCTGCTGTATCAGCGTCAGCTTCTGCCCAGCTTTTACCTGCTTCTTTTACCAGCCAAGCGGAGAACTCATGCTTGCGGCGACGCAGGATTGCTGCTGCTTTATAGAGGTAACGGGAACGCGCACCGGCAGGAACCTTTTTCCATGTTTCGAAAGTGCTGGCTGCTGTTTGGATCGCTTTTTCAGCCAGCGCCTGGTCTGCCTGGGACACAACGCCCACGACTTGTTCTTTATTGGAAGGGTTGAAGGAGCTGGATTTTTTCTCGGTTGTGATGCGCTCTCCACCAATGATGAGAGGGTACTCGCGGCCAAGCTCGCTTTCTACTTTGGCGAGTGCTTCTTCAAATGCCTTTTTATTTTCTGGCAGGCCAAAATTAGTAAACGCCTCGTTTTTGAATTCAACTTGCATTTGGTGACGCCTCCTTATCGTTTTCTTCCTAAGATCACTTATAAAACATATGCAAGGATCATACCAACTACTACTGAGAAGCCCGACCCCGATAGTGTTTGCATTTTTCCGCGAAAAACAACAGCCAACTTCAGAAAACGGGACCTTACACTTTTGTTCACACTTTGTTCAACCGTATACACTTGTGTGCAATCCCCTCTGGCTTCTGCACAAAAACCCCGATCCACACCTGGAGAGGTGCACATCGGGGCCGCTTCCTGCTATTGGCTACTGTCTACTGGCGATACAGATGCATGTACGGTTCGCCAGATGTCGGTCGAATATAAATGGCCAGCGGCTTGTTCATCGATTGGACGTACAAGTTGACGTGGACGCTTTTGTCGAACAACTGATTGATGCTTCCGGCTGCGTACTGCGTGAACTGCAAAACTTCTGTCCGCGAGTCATACTCCGCCGTCGCCGTAATCGTCAGCTCCGTCAGTCTGCCGTCCATGAATCGGCCAACGCCTGTCATGCCGACATACTCTCCGAAATACGCCTGTGCTTGCCTCATCAGCTTATCGTACTGCAACGACTGCTGCGGATATTTTTTCTCTACATCCGCGCTCGGGAACAGGAAAAACTCCTCTTCAATCGGCTGCCACTTCGATACGGCCGATTCGCTCGCTCCCACTGTACCCGACATGATGAAATGCCCTGGCACAAGCGAAGAGTTCGCTTCGGGAACCTGATACAGCAAAATCAGCATCGGCACATTCGGAGTGCTCACCCGCAGCGTCGCGACGATACTGGCGGCAAGCTGCTGCCCTTTTGCTTGCAGCTCCTGCTGTGTGTACACCATTTCCTTGCCAGTTGCATCCTGGTAGTTCGGCGATACAGACAAGCCGAGCACCATTCCTGCCAGCTGCTTGTCTTTTTTGTTCAAGTAATCATGCTCCAGGACGTGAACCAAAATGCCGTTTTTCTGCTGGCCTTTCGTTCCACTCGCCTTTTCCTGGGCAATCCACTGCGTCACCTGTTCTTTTTTGACGACTTGACCTTCCTGAAAATAATACTGGGAGGTCGGAAACGTATCGCGGGCAAACTCCATCAAGCCAAGCTCCAGATGGCTGAAATCGATGCGGTATCGCGCACTGCTCAGCATGCCGCGCGTCTGGTTGGGCTTGTATGGAGTGATGCTGCCGTAGTAATCCTCAGATACTTCCACTACTTCAGACAAGGACGGCGCGGTAGGCTCAGGCGACTTGTCCTTGCCCCCTGGCAGCAACGAACAACCAGAGACGGCAATCGCAAGCAAAAACGCGGCTGCGTACCTGCATCCTGTCAAAAACTTCGCTTTCATACGCTACTCCTTTTGTCCTGAAAAAAATGGGATCAGTTCCATTTGGTCCAGCGATTGCCGTTGAGCTTGTAAATCAACGCCGATTCGCCAATCCCTACCCATTTTGTATCGCCACCACCCGAGGCAATGACGATCAATTTTTCCGGCGAGCGAGCTTCGAGCAGATGCCACTCACCATCGTTTTTTTCATAGACACCTTTTTCGGTTGCGACAGCGAGAACGCCAGTATTTCTGTTGAGGGATAGCGAGTAAATCTGTTCTGCATCCGGAATCGCCTCTGTCTTCCACTGCCCTTCTTCATTATAGAGCAAGCTGAACTGTGCCGCTACATAGAGACGGTTCTCATTCGAGTCAAAATCCATGGCATATACTTCCTGATCCATCGGCTGCCAGAGCGTCCATGTATCGCCTTTGTCTGTGGATTGGTAGATGCCCTCGCCTGTTACAAACGCGAACAGACGAACTTTTCCCCCTTGGCGAACCCCAGTAAAGCTGCGGATATTTGCAGGCTCAGGCAAGCCTTTGCTGGAAGAAGTCCAGCTTTTCCCGCCATCTGCGGTGCGCAGGACTCCTTCACTGCCACCGACGTACATGTGGTGGGCGTCGCTCGGATCGACAAACCAGCCTACGACATCAATCTGCGCCAGCTCTGGCGACAGCAATCCCCACAAGGAACCCCCTGCGGAGCTGTACAGTCCGGCATGTGTGCCTACCCATACTTGTGCAGCGTCTGACGTCATCGCCAGATTATGAATGGTTTCTCCCTTTTCCAAAACATCCTGATAGGTCAAGTCACCCTTCAGAGCAGATGCAATAACCGAAGAGGTGGCGGGCTTCTCCTGAACGACGCCGCCATCGCTACAGCCGCTCAAGATCAGCATCGTCATTGCTCCAATTCCCCATCGCCTAAAGCCATTCATGCTCTTCACGTCCCTTCCCTTGCTCATCTGTCTGTCGCCACCGTTTTCTTTACGGTGTTGCTGTTTGAAGAACTTCCAGGAATCCGGCTTCATCCATAACAGCCACACCCAATTTTTCTGCTTTCTCCAGCTTGGAGCCAGCTTTTTCTCCCGCAATTACCAGATCGGTTTTCTTGCTGACGCTGCTCGTTACTTTGCCACCCAATCGGGCAATCGCTTCCTCTGCTTCCTGGCGGGACATTTGGGTCAATGTTCCGGTCAGGACAATCGTTTTTCCGGAGAACGGCAAGTCGGCGCCACTCTCGACGCGAATGCCTTTGTACTCCATGTTCACTCCCGCTGCCTTCAATCTTTCGATGACAGCTTGTGCTTGCGGCTGAGCGAAATAGTTGATGAGACTCGCAGCCATTTTCGGGCCGATCTCGTTAATTTGCGTCAGTTCTTCTTCTGTCGCCTGCATGATGGCATCGATATGGCCAAAATGCTCGGCAAGCACCTTCGCCGCCTTTGCTCCGACCAGGCGGATGCCTAACCCGAACAGGACGCGTTCCAGCGAGTTTTCCTTGCTCGCTTCGATCGCTGCCAGCAAATTGTCTACCGACTTTTCGCCCATGCGCTCCATCCCCAGCAGCACATCGCGCTGCTGGTGCAAATAATACAGGTCAGCGACGCTGTGAATGATGTCGTCGCGGTACAGCTGAGCCACCACTTTTTCGCCCAGCCCGTCAATGTTCATCGCTGTGCGGGAAACAAAGTGGATCATGCCTTCACGGATCAATGCCGGACACATCGGGTTGATACAGCGCAAGGCCACTTCTTCCTCCAAGCGCACCAGCTCGCTGCCACACTCCGGACAATGCGTCGGCATGGCAAAAGGCACTTCGCTGCCCGTTCTGCGCTCCGGCAGCACCGCTATAATTTCCGGGATGATATCGCCTGCCTTTTTGACGACGACATGATCGCCAATCAGCAAGCCTTTTTCCCGGATGATGTCTTCGTTGTGCAAAGAAGCACGCTTTACTGTCGTGCCCGCCAAACTGACTGGCTTCAAAAGGGCCGTCGGTGTCACGCTTCCCGTTCTGCCTACGGACACTTCGATGCCTTCAAGCACCGTGACCGCTTCTTCCGCCGGAAACTTGTACGCGACCGCCCAGCGCGGGCTTTTTGCCGTAAAGCCCAGCTCTTCCTGCTGCGAATAGCTGTCCACTTTAATGACCATGCCGTCGATTTCATATGGCAAGGTCGGGCGTTTTTCTGTCCAGTTTTCAATGAAGGCGAGCAGCTCCTCGACGTCTTCGAATACGCGGCGCTCTTTGTTCACCTTGAAGCCTAGAGATTCGAGCAGGTCAAGCCCTTCGCTGTGGGACTCGACCGTCTCGCCCTGCAAGTCGCCAATCCCGTAAATAAAGGTGTCGAGCTGACGGGATGCAGCGATTTTCGGATCGAGCTGCCGCAGCGAGCCGGCTGCCGAGTTGCGCGGATTGGCAAACAGCGCTTCCCCGCGCTCTTCCCGCTCCCGGTTCAGCTTGTCGAAAGCAGCTTTTGGCATGTACGCCTCGCCTCGCACCTCCAAGGTCAGCGGCTTGGTCAGCTTGAGGGGAATCGAGCGGATCGTCTTCAAGTTTTGGGTGATGTCCTCGCCTGTGCTCCCGTCTCCACGAGTCGCTCCGCGCACAAACATACCGTTTTCGTAGTGCAAGGACACAGCAAGCCCATCGATTTTCAGCTCAGCCACATAGCGAACGGCCTGGCTCCCCACGGCCTGGCGGACACGGCGGTCAAAATCTCTGATGTCTGCTTCCCCAAAAGCGTTGCCAAGACTGAGCATCGGCGTCTTGTGTACGACTTTTTCAAAGAATGGCAAAGGCTCCCCCCCAACGCGCTGGGTGGGAGAATCCGGAGAAGCCAGTTCTGGAAACTGGTTTTCCAGTTCAGTAAGCTCCCGCATCAATTGATCGTATTCCTGATCGGAAATCTCAGGTCGATCCTGTTCATAGTAAAGACGGTTGTGCCGCTCAATTCGTTTCACCAATTCTTTGATTTTTGTTTCCGCCGTCAATCGATCCATCTCGTTCATCCTTTACTTTAGCGATAGTCTGCGCATTAGCATTACGCCCGCTGTATCGGCGCGAATTTCGCGAGCAGCTTCTTGATGCCAGTCGGGCTAGGGAATGCGATATCAAGCTCCATATCGTCACCCGCTCCTTTTACTTTCACGACAGTACCCATGCCCCACGTGCCGTGCTGCACCCTGTCTCCGACTTTCCAATCCACTCCTGCTCCCTGACCGTGTCCAGGCAGCTTGTCGCCAGCCTGCAACCCTGGACGAGTGAACGTTGCCGAGCCTCCTGTCGATCGTTGCGCCATTCCTGGCTTGGCGGAACCGAAGCCCCCGCCTGCTTGCGGGGAGGTCGAGCCGAACGATCTTGCCCCCATCTCGCGCTGACCAAATGCTCCGCCGCGGCCACCACCGCCAAAGCTTCGCTCTGCTGCGGCAGGGTTGCCTTCCAACAGCTCGGGCGGAATTTCCTGCAAAAATCGCGACGGCGCACTGACGTTGGTTCGTCCAAACAGCGTCCGCATCCGCGCGCACGTCATGTACAGGCGCTCTTCTGCCCGGGTAATGCCTACGTACGCCAGACGACGCTCTTCTTCCATCTCGGTGTCGTCAAAAAGGGAGCGGCTGTGCGGGAACACGCCTTCCTCCAGTCCGACGAGAAACACTACCGGAAACTCCAGCCCTTTGGCGCTATGCAGCGTCATCAGCACAACTTGCCCGTCTGCGGCTACTACCTCTTCTTCCCCATCTTCGCCAAGCGAATCAATATCAGCGACAAGCGCCAAATCGGTCAAAAAGGCGAGCAGACTCTTGTCTTCATTTTTGCGCTCGAACTCCTGCGTAACAGACAGAAACTCCTCGATGTTCTCCAGACGCGCCTGCGCTTCCAGCGTCTTGTCTTCTTTCAGCGATTCGCGGTAGCCGGATCGCTTCAATACTTCCTCTACCAGCTCGGTCACGCTCAAATAGTCCGTCATCTGCATCAAATTGGTAATCAGATCGTTAAACGACAAAATCGCATTCGTCGTGCGGGACGGCAGGCCCATGTAAGCCGTCTCCTGAATGGCCTGGTACAGCGACTGGCCGTTGGCATTGGCGTACGCTTGCAGCTTGTCGACGGTCGTGTCACCGATGTTGCGCTTCGGCACATTGATAATGCGCTGCAAGCTGATATCGTCGTCCGGGTTGGAAATCAGGCGCAAGTAGGCGAGAATGTCCTTGATCTCTTTGCGATCGTAGAACTTCGTGCCGCCGACGATGGTGTACGGAATGTTCGATTTGATGAACACATCCTCGACCACACGGGACTGGGCATTGGTCCGGTACAAAACGGCAAACTTGTCGTAGCGCTTGTACTTCGCCATCTGCTTGCGAATCGTATCGACGATAAAATACGCCTCGTCATGCTCGGAATCACCCTGGAAGCACATGATTTTTTCTCCGCCGGGATTTTCCGTCCACAGTTTCTTTTCCTTGCGCAGCTTGTTGTTGGCGATGACCTGGTTCGCTGCTTGCAGGATCGTCTTGGTCGAGCGATAGTTTTGCTCCAGCTTGATCAGCTTTGCTTCCGGGTAGTCTTTTTCAAAGTTCAGGATGATGGAGATGTCCGCTCCCCGCCACTTGTAAATACTTTGGTCGGCATCCCCCACGCAGCAGACGTTGCGGAACTTGTCGGCCAGCATGGAAATCAAAAGATACTGGGCGCGGTTCGTATCCTGATACTCGTCGACGTGTATGTAGCGGAATTTTTTCTGGTAAAATTCCAGCACTTCCGGCACTTCCTTGAACAGGCGAACCGTCGTCATGATCAAGTCGTCGAAGTCCAGCGACTGGTTGCTTTTCAGCTTTTTCTGGTACGCTTCGTACACCTTGGCAGCCACCTGGGAAAACGGATCGCCCGCCAGTCTGGCAAAAGTCGCCGGGTCTGTCAGTTCGTTCTTCGCTCCGCTGATGGCAGCCAGGATGGACCGCGGCTCATATTGCTTCGGATCGATGTTCAGTTCCTTCAGGCACTGCTTGACGACAGACAACTGGTCGCCAGCGTCGAGAATGCTGAAGCTGCGGTTGATGCCAAGCCGGTCAATATCCCTGCGCAAAATTCGCACGCACAAGGAGTGAAACGTCGAAAGCCACGTATCCTGAGCCGCTGCACCGCCAATGATCGCCGCTACGCGGTTCTGCATCTCGCGCGCAGCCTTGTTGGTGAACGTAATCGCGAGAATGCTCCATGGCGCAACTTGCTTCACGCTGATGAGATAAGCAATCCGCTGTGTCAGCACCTTGGTCTTGCCGCTGCCCGCTCCGGCCAGAATCAGGACAGGACCTTCCGTGGTAAGTACGGCTTCCCGCTGTTCCGGGTTCAAGCCTGACGTAATTCGTTCTACTGAAGACATATGTATAAATCCACCTTTCCACGTTCCTATACGAGTGCATATGTTCCTATTTTCGCACAGATTGCACCTGAGTTCCAGTTCGTATACGGGAGAGGAAAGATCATCCTTTTGGCAAAAGCGGCTCGTACATGAGATAGGCGCGATTTTCCGTCAGCCACTGCTGTTCCAGCCACTCCCCGTCCTGGGCATACACATTGCGCCACAGTTGGTTGCTCCGCTCGTATCCGCCCCAGATCGAAGGGGTGATGGCATGCTCTTTCTCAATCATTTCATACCTTCGTGTCGGCGGCATGTCAGCTCTCCATTCCCCCACCAGATGCGTGTCCGTCAGCCAGACACAAAGCTGGAAAGTTTGGTTCGTCCGGTTTTCAATCTGCAAATCGAGGTAGTTGTAAAAGCAAGTGGCGCCGCTTCCGAACGGCTGGGTTCTGTTCGCGTCGGGAAACACATCGTAGCTGTGACGATGGCGTTCGGTCACGGTCAAAGGCGTGTGCAGTGTCATCCAGTACAGCAAGTTGGATAGCTGGCACAAACCGCCGCCAATCCCGGCTGTGACGCGACCATGCGAGAGCAGCATCCCCTCTACGTAGCCTTTTCTTTTTGTCGGCTTGCCAATCAGCTTCCAGTAGGAAAAAGTTTCGCCCGGCCGAATGATCACTCCGTGCAAACAGGCGGTCGCGAGGCGCAAATTTTTCACCTTGTTGTGCTGCATCCACATTTCTACATGCTGCAATTGGCGCAACAAAATAGTCTGATGGGAAAAATGGACATAAGGAAGCGGCTGGCTGCTTTTTTCCCGCGCCAATCTCGTTCGCCCAAACAGCCACTGCGCATGCCGCCTGCCGCGATAATAGGCAACTCCTGCGGCAAGCCGCCACTTTCCCCGGAGAATCGGCTTCATTTTCGCGCCTCCTTTCCTTCCTGATTTATACAAATAGACGAGGTGAGCAATCAGATAGTTGCGCTGGGAGCGAGCCTCTTACATTTTTGTAAGCAGAGCGTAATGCAAATCTCTTTCTCCCTTCCTCGCTGTGCGTTAGGATGAAGAGACGTCTGATTGGATATAAATCTAGGTACAAAGGAAGTGATCATTTTGACAGCGCTCGCTCCTACCGGGACACAGAGGATCGACACACTGGATACTGTACGCGGCTTCGCTTTGCTCGGAATCATCCTGGTCAACATTTTGCCGCTGCTTGACGTAA
Organism: Brevibacillus sp. HD3.3A; assembly: GCF_013284375.2. Lineage (NCBI taxonomy): Bacteria > Bacillati > Bacillota > Bacilli > Caryophanales > Paenibacillaceae > Brevibacillus > Brevibacillus sp. HD3.3A. The sequence goes on along the minus strand of NZ_CP085874.1, from coordinate 709,802 downwards.
AGACTCCAACCCCTGGCAGCTTGGACGCCTGGCTGTTTCAGTTTTTCAATTTTGCTGTAGAATCGCGCTTTTTCGTGATTTTTTCGTTTCTGTTCGGAGTAGGCTTCCATCTGTTTGTCAGCCGGGCGAAAGCAAAAGGGGCCAACAGTACGGTTCTGTTTGTCCGCCGTCTGCTTGCGCTTCTGGCCTTCGGTTTTGTCCACAAAATGTTCCATCCGGGCGAAGCCCTGTTTATTTACGCGATCTTCGGCTTTATGCTCATGCCTTTTTACCGCTTGAAGGCGAGAACAAACCTGATTGTCGGGCTGATCCTCGCCATGTTCGTTTGCTCCACGGGCTTCAAGCCGATGTTGGTGCTGCCGCTGTTCATTCTCGGCCTGTCTGTCGGGCAATTCGGGGTATTCCAGGACATTCCCCGCTTTCTGCCTGCGATCAAAAAGGTTCAAGGCATCGCCTTTGTCCTTATGCTGGTCGGTCTGTACGCCCAGTATCATTTCCTTCCGGCTGACCCGTTTATGACAGCCAACATGATCGTTGTGGACGACATGTCCGAGGAACAATTGCTTGCGCTCACGTACTACACGATCGCCTTGACTTCGACCGGCTTTGTCATGTCAGCTTTTTACGTGACGACGCTAATCCGGCTTTTGCAGCACAGCGGTGTCCAAAAAGCATTGGCTCCGCTCACCAGCTACGGACGGATGGCCCTCACCAACTACGTGGGGCAAACGGTGCTGATCTTGGTCGGCGGCTACCTGTTCGGCTGGTATGGTACGCTCACCTACTGGCAGTCCACGCTCTTTTGCCTCGGGATCTATGTCGGGCAAATGGCTTTCAGCATGCTGTGGCTGTCCGCCTTCCGCATGGGCCCGCTTGAGTGGATATGGCGCGTGTTCACTTATTTGCAAGTCACGCCGCTTCGCAAGGACAGCAACGGGAAACGCTCTTTAGCTTGATGTTCGATGACCGCTGCCTGCCAAAACAAAAAAGCGTAAAGAAACATCGCGTTTCTTTACACTCCTGTCAAAAGCGAATGTGTGGAGCAGGCCCCTTGCCGAAGGAGAGACGTTTGTTTACGCCTCCTGCAAGGATTTGGCCCGCTCCCGTTCGCTTTTTCTTTGTCGATAGGCGCGAAGCCACGACCAGCCTACGATGAAGAATGGAACCAACACGAGCATAATCAACAGGATGCCGTCCCAAAACTGCCACGAAGCGACGGAAGCGTGACGCATCTCATCGGCGATCTTCGCAATAAAATCAATCGCCATGCGCAACTGATACTGGACAAAAAACCAGATCGCCCAGACGGAACCGATCAAATACACCCAACTGTACCAACGGATGACCTGTTTTTCATGCAAGGAGACATACTCCCATTCCTCTTGCTCTTCCTGCGTCAACGACCGGATTTTGCTTTTCAGAAAAAGTCGCGTATTCATCAGCAGATTGGCGCAGCGAAAACGGGTGGCGAGCATGTAGTACACATCCGTTTGCATGAACACCATGAACTGAAACGCCAGCGCCATGAGCAAAATCACGTTAACCATGCGGATAAATGCCTGGATAAAAGGCAAGAGACTCACCCAGCCAGCGTCATGGGCGAAAAGCAGGATCACGCCGATCCCCCAAAATGTCGCGTCCCACGCCATTCCGGCCACAAACGCTTTGTAACGACGCCCCGGCTCCACGAGAACGATATTGGACATGTTCGTCTCCGCTACGGCAAAGACAAGCCGATGCCCCAGCCCGATGCGACTGCCGATGGAAAGCGACCGCGCCGCCAGCAAATGCGCCAGCTCATGAAAGAACAAAAACATCCAGATCGTCACAAACGAAGCCAGCACAGAAACGGTCACAGAAGTAGAGACAAAAATGTCGGAGTAGACCGGAATGTACTTGCCTGTGAAGGCGCACAGCAACACCCCTGCCAGAAATACACAGCCATACAGGCAAAAAGCTACACGGTTAAAGAAAAACTGTCCCGTCGCTTCCTTGATCCACGAAAAGTGGTCGACAACAGCAACCGGCTCGTTTACCACCTCGCCGTCTACCGTATGGACAAACTGGTAGGAAGCTGCGAGATCGTTGGCAAAGTCAAGCACGTCCACAGGCTCGCCCAGCCGTTCTTCCATGATCGTAGCGACTTCGTTTACGGTTTTGCCTTCATCAAGCAAATCGATGATTTCCACGCCAATAACCGGGAGTACAATAAAATTGCTGATATCGGTTCGCCCGATCAGCATCTCCTCTTCGTTTTCCGCCCGGCGCGCAAGCGGATGCATTTTGAGGACACTGTCGCCTGTCATCTTCACGCCAAAATCCCCTCCCTCTCTTCCGGATCAATGCCTCGCATTCACGTACACTTCGTTTGCCCTGACCTGAAAAATCGGCTCCTCGCCGTTGCCTTTTCCGCAAGTCGGACACGCTTGCTCGTTGCGCTCCCATTCGACGAACACTTTCTTTTCCAATGTGTTGAAATCAAACAACAGCAATTTTCCTGCCGATTGCACAGGCGCGATTCCCGTCAAAAACCGGACGGCATCCGAAGCCATCATGGCGGTAATCATCATCGTATTCGGCGCGATCGTAGCAGTAGGCGGCCTGAACTCGGTGTTGAGCAAGTTTTCAATCAGCCGCACGTAATCTTCCACCTGTTCGGAGCGGTGCAAATGCATGCAGTCCAGGCATCCCGTTTTCCCTGGATCGACCAAGAAAAACTGCCCTTCGATCAAATTAAAGCCCCCGGCAATATACGGGATGCCCAGATTGACGCAAGCCCGGTTCACCCATCTTGGCAAGACGAAAAATGGCTGATCGGCTGCCAGTACGACGAGATCGCTCCCGGCGATGACCTGCTCCACATCTGCACTGGACCCGATTTGCATCGTCTCGGTTTCGATTGCCACCCCTGAATGCAGTCTGGCGATGAAATCCCGCGCTGCCTCCACCTTTAGGCGTCCGACGTCTGCTTCATTGAACAACATCTGGCGGTTCAGGTTGTTCAGCTCTACCCTGTCAAAATCAACAAGTTTGATCTGCTCGATTCCCACTCCGACCAGATTGGCGAGCACAGTTGAGCCGAAAGCGCCCATGCCGAGGATGGTCACTTTTTTTCCGCTCAGTTGCTCCTGTACGTAACTCGGACTTTGTTCCAGGTTGGTAAACAGCGAGAAAAAGCGGATGTTCGCCTTGTATCGCTCTTTTTGCGCCAGCGTCAGGCCAGAAGCTTCCTCCGCCTCCTGATCCATAATAAAGCCCAGGCCTCCGAGGTCTTCTACAGCTTCCGCTATCTCCTCGCGAGTAAGCTCAGGATATTCGCCAAGCAAAGCGCTATGTATATCTTCAATCGTGCGCGTTCCGTCCATCAGCTTGACCATCTTGCGTATCGCTTTGTTCTCGTCATCCAGCTCGACGGAATACCCGGGAGCATCTCCCATGCGAATCGTCTGTTCTGTCACTTCATAGACAGGATGCACCGGTTTGAACAAAGGTCGACGTACCATATAAAAACACCTCCGGGATAAGGGCGCTTAATTAAGTAAGATGAAAAAAGGGAATAGCCCGAGTGCTATCCCCCCAATGCATTGTGATTAAGCTGCTACTGCAGTTGTGCGAACGCTCTCTACCTTTTTCGCTTGGATTTTCATAATTCAGTTCCTCCTCTCTATGTAAGAAAATACTGACAATTAGATTATATTTTGAAGAGTTAGAAAAATCTATAAGTTTTTTAAAATTTTATCCTATTTTGGTAATTTATTACTATACTTCAAAATTTCAATAGCCTGCCACTTCCATTTTATAGAAATAGACACAAAAAATGAATCCCCCAAGACGCTGCCGAACAGCATAAGCGGAGGGATTCATTTTACCAAACAAAAAAGAGAGCCTTCTGCTTCGGCTCTCTCATTTCCTATTTTTCCCCTTTTACAGCCCCAACCGTAGCCAAAGCAGCCTGCAAGTCATCGTAGATTACGTTGCCAACGACGACTGTATCGGCGATTGCCGCCATTTCAGCGGCTTGCTGCGGGGTGCGGATGCCGCCGCCGTAGAAGACGTGCGCTTCGTCGGCCCCTGCCTTGCAAGCTTTGACGATGGAAGGATCGCCGTATGTACCGCTGTACTCCAGATAGACGATGGGCAAGCGGCAGATTTTGGTCGCGACTTGCGCATACGCTTTGGCTTCTGCTGCGTCTGTGATCGGCAGGGCAGAAGTCAGCTCGGCGACGCCGGCTTGCGGATTGGCGATCAGGTAGCCTTCCGTAATAATCTCATCCCAATGAATGTAGGCTCCGTACGTTTTGAGTCCCGAAACGTGCGGGGCGAACATCCAGTTTGGATCGCCTGCATTCAGCACGAGCGGGATCAGATAGGAATCGAATCCGGGAACAACCGCGTCGAGCGACGAAATTTCCAGCACGGCCGGTACTGCGTAGCGGCGAATGCGGGACATCAGCTCAAGCGTATTGTCAAAAGTCACCCCATACGTGCCTCCAACGATAATCGCATCCGTGCCTGACTCGCAGATCAACTCTAGCGAATCGTCATCGATTGTTTTATCCGGGTCCAGTTTAAACGTATGGCGCCAACTGCGATAGTCAATCAACGTTGCCTGCCTCCTAGTTATTTTCCGATGCGCTCCAGCGCCATCTCGTATCCGTCGTTGCCGTAGTTCAGGCAACGCTTCACACGGGAAATAGTTGCTGTGCTGGCCCCTGTCTCAGCTTCAATCTGATTGTAGGTAAAGCCTTTTCTGAGCATGCGCGCCACTTCCAGGCGCTGCGCGAGCGACTGCATTTCGTTTACGGTGCACAGATCGTCAAAAAATTGATAGCATTCTTCCATGGTTTCCAGAGACAGAACCGCTTCAAACAGCTGCTCGATCCCTTTCCCCTTCAGTTTTTCCAGTTGCATTTTCGTCACCCCGTTATGGTATCCGTCTTCCGAACGGTTTCTCACTGTACAATTTTTAAGCACTAAAGCCCTACAATTAATCTTAGAAGAAACCGCCTTCATCCGCAAGCCCCAATCCCTAGTGGAACTTCAAGGATTGCGACAGACCCGGGGTATTCGGAAGAATTTCCACCCATGTATTTCCTGGCAAAAGCGGCGCTTCTTCCGTCAAAGCCGCATCCTCGTAGGCGCGAATCACGCCGTTGCTGCGCTTCCACTTGATTTTGCGCGCCTTGCCCTGCTGGAACAAATAACCGTCTCCAGGGCCGATCACATCGACCTGTCGGCGACCTTCGCTGTCCAATACACGATGCTTGGTCGAAATGACCAGCAAATTGGTCGTGGAAAGCTGCTTGTTGTCGCTCAAATCGACGTGCGGTTTGCCAGCTGTGAACCGCATGTACTTCTTCTGCTCGGCATCGTATGTAAAAGCAGCCTTGTTCAGCGCGTGAAAAGTCAGATCAATTTGCGTCGCAGGCTCGCCTTCCTTGATCTCGGCGTCATCCGCCAAGAAAGTGAAATGCGGCACTTCTGCGGTTGTCCGCATTTTTTTGTCTGCCATAGCCTGCTCGATCAGCTCTGGCTTGGTGTAAAGGTTATGCGGCATTTTGCGGAAGCTCTCCCGCCAGAAATAGCGCCCGTTCGGGATTTCATCCAGATGGCTGTAGTCGGACCGCGCCAATGTCTCCAGCGCCTCCTGACTGCCGCCAGCATGGACAAGCACAGCGTCGAAGCCGATGCCCAATTGAATGAAATAAGGGCGAATGCTGCGCACTGGCCCGACGACCTCCGGCTTTTGACTCTGGTATACCGTCAGAAAACGCGTCATCTCGCCTTCTGCCAGCACTTCGTAAATAATGTCCGCCTTGTTCAGTCCCGTCTGTGGCCGGGCTGGCGGCGCGTTGTTCACCATGACCATGACCGGGCGCTTGCTGTCCAGTCGTTCCTGGCTGCCAAGTCCCGTCAACGGCGCTTTATACGGGTACTGGATCGGTTGATTCGTCTCCGGTGGATTTTGCACGATAGGAGCGGTCGGCTGTTCTGGAGCCGGTGTCGGCTGTGTGTCAACCGGCTGCGGGCTGCACGCCGTAACGAATAGCAGCAGGGATAGTAGCATGAGTGACGTCTTCGTATGTCGTTTCACAAAATCGCTCCTTTCCATCTGTTGATGCCTTTTTTTCCCTACTTCTTTTTCGTGAGAGCGGAGGGGATTCCTGCTTCCACACGTTTTCCACGATTCTCATACGGACATGCCACACATCGCGTTTTTGGCTATGCTACAATAATGGAAAACAGATGCAAAGCGAGGGCGAAACCATGAATACCCCCTACCTTGTCTATCTGGTGGACGATGAAACCAACCTCCTGGATTTGCTGCAATCGTACTTGCAAAGCGCCGGATTGCAGGTCAAGGCGTTTTCCAGCGGTGCCGAAGTGCTGCCGTTGCTAGATGAAGAAACACAGCCGCATCTATGGATTTTGGACATCATGATGCCAGATATCGACGGCTACGAGCTGCTGCGACTCATTCGGGAAAAATCGAATGTACCGATCATTTTCATTTCCGCCCGCGACCAAGATGTCGATAAAATCATTGGACTGGAGCTGGGCAGCGACGATTATCTCGCCAAGCCGTTTTTGCCCCGCGAGTTGGTCATCCGCGCGAAAAAGCTTTTGCAGCGTACGTATGAAAAGCCTGGTGCTGCCGCAGCTTCCGCGCAAACTTTCCAGGATTGGGTAACGGTTGGCCCTTATATGATCTCAGAAAAAGGCCGGCAAGTAAAAGAAGGAGACGAATTGATCGATCTGACGACCAAAGAATTTGAGCTGATCATCTACCTTTTGCACAATCAGGGGCTGGCTCTGAACCGCGAGCAAATCCTGACCTCCATCTGGGGCGAGGACTACATCGGCTCCGACCGCGCTGTAGATGATCTCGTGAAGCGCATCCGCAAAAAGATGGCGAAATTCCCGCTGGAAACCGTCTATGGCTTCGGTTACCGGATGACGCGCATATGAGCAAATTTCGCCTGAAAAACTTGCCGCTCTCCCGGCAAATTCTCATTTTGTTCATGCTGCTGACAAGCGTGCTGGGCGTCGGCCTCGGGATCGGCTATCCTTTGGCGGTCAAGCAATACCTCGTTTCCAATACGTACGCCTTGCTGGAAGACGAGTTCAACACGCTGTCCAAGCATATTTCCTTCAATGAAGACAACGAACTGCTGCCTGTTCCGGCTGCAGCCCCTTACTTTTTGCAACTGCTCCTCTCCCGCTACGAATACTCGTTTGACATGATCGTCTACGCAGAAAACGGGCGGGAGCTGGGCAGCCGCAGCAGCAGTGGGCGGATTCCGTATGAGGAAGCGCGCGAATTGTTTATCAAGGCAGCCGCGCATCCGAACGACCAGTTGCAGCACGGCACGTTGAGTCGCGGCGACGAAAACTACCTGTTCGTCAGCAAGCGCATGGACTACCACGGCTTTCCTTACTACATGGTGCTGTTCTCCAAGGAACAGGAGCTGAATCAGATCAATGCGATTCTCACCCGCCAGTTTTTGCTCGTGTTCAGCCTGCTTCTGCTCGTTAGCTGGCTGCTCGCCGTCTGGTTCAGCGGCTACTTGAGCAAACCGCTGCGCAGCCTGGACGAGCTGTGCAACAAGATTGCCCGCCGCCAGTTTGACATTCCGCTCGTGATGGACCGCGGAGACGAGATCGGCCAGTTGGCCCGCTCTTTTGACACGATGAAAAATCAATTGAAGGAATACGACGAATCGCAACGTCATTTTGTGCAAAACATCTCCCATGAGCTGAAAACGCCGATTATGGCGATCCAGGGCTACACCCAGGGCTTGATTGAAGGGGTCTTTCAGGGGCCGCAAGCGGAAAAAGGGCTGGCGATCATCATGGAAGAGAGCAAGCGGCTGGAAAAGGTCGTCGGACAACTGCTCTATTTGACCAAGATTGAATCTGTGGCGCAAATGATGCAGGTGGGACAAGTCGATCTGTCGGAAATGATGCACCTGCTGCGGCAACGGCTTGCCGTCCTGAATCCGCAAGTCGAATGGGAAGTCAATGTACCGTCTGATTTGATTGTGGAAGGCGACGGCGAGCAATTGAGCACGGCGTTCGTCAACATCATGGAAAACCAGCTCCGCTACGCGAAAAACCGTCTGACCATTACCGGACGCCAGCTAGGGCAAAACGTAGTGATCAGCATTTCCAATGATGGTCCACCCATCGAAGAATCGCTGCTCCCTCATCTGTTCCAGCGCTTCCGCAAAGGCAAATCCGGCAAGCACGGCCTCGGACTGGCTATCGCCCGCGCCGTTTTTGAAGCGCACAAAGGGACGATTATCGCTCGCAATGATGCAGGCGGTCCTTGCTTCACCATGACTGTTCCCGTTTCGTTCAAAGGCTGACTACTTCCACGTCAACAAGAGCGGCTTGCCCGATCCTCACGATCGCGGTCGAGCCGCTCCTTTTCACTTCGTTTACCAGGCAAATTCAAATTCAATAAAGGCGTAGCGGGACACCGTCTCATAGCCCAGCTTTTCATAGACGCGAATCGCAGCGGGATTATCCGCAAACACCATCAAGTAGACGTTTGGCGACTTTTCCAGCCCCATTCGGCTAATGTCTGAGGCGATCTGTGTCCCCAAGCCTTTTTTCCGATGCTTTTCGCTGGTGCCGATGTTCCCGATCTCCACAAAAGCATCGTCGTAGACGTGAAAGCCAGCCAAAGCCATTGGCTCGTCCTGTTCGGAAAAAAGCGCGATATGCGGCATTTCTTCCACTTCCTCGGCACGAAAGCTGATCATGCCAACCTGCCCGGCCAGCGCGACAGCAAGCTGCCCCTCTGAAGGAGCAAGCAAACGGGAACTTCCCGGCGCAAGCAGCCTGTCAGGCGCGACCAGCTTCATTAGCTGCAACGTCCTTTGCGCCCGGATGCCGGGAATTTTCACCCGCTCAAAAGCCGCTTGCGGCAAGCCAAACACGCCCGTCTGTCCTTCCGGCATATCGACAGACGGCTGCTGGCGAAAATAGTTCAGCATGTCAGTCGCATCGTACTCCCCCTCTGCGGCCAAAAGCTGCAAGGAAAAAGCATGGAAGGGCATCCCCTGCAAGTAAGCGCCAACTGCCCGCACCTCACCATCCTCCACGTCCGCTGCAAACACGCTGCGCTCCGGGCGAAGATGCACATTTCCATAAAAAATATACGATTGCTCCAAGGCAATTGGCGTAAGCGAACTTATTTGTTCATATTTCAGCGGCAAAATCACTGCGAAAACACCCCTTCTTTCGATTCCCTATTGACGTTCTAACGCCTGGCGGTTACCATGATAAAAATTTCTCTTATAAAGATCATACAGGAGGAGAGAATTGTGGCTTTTTATTACACAGAACCATCTCGGACGTTTAACGAGTTTTTGCTGCTTCCGAATCTCACCACGAAAGAATGCACACCAAACAATGTGGACTTATCCACTCCGATTACCAAGTTTAAAAAAGGTGAAAAGCCAGCTATTACACTCAACATACCGTTCTCATCCGCAGTCATGCAAGCAGTTTCCGACCATCATATGGCGGTCGCATTGGCTAGATGTGGCGGTATTTCCTTTATTTTTGGCTCCCAATCGATCGAAAGCCAAGCGACCATGGTTCGCAAAGCGAAAAACCACAAGGCAGGCTTCGTTGTCAGCCGCTCCAATCTGACGCCAGAACATACATTGAAAGATATTTTGGCGCTGAAAGAACAGACAGGCCACTCCACCGTTGCGGTTACCGAAGATGGCTCCGCCAAAGGCAAGCTGCTCGGAATCGTCACCGGACGCGACTACCGTGTCAGCCGCGACTCGCAGGACAAGCTTGTGCGCGATATCATGACGCCGTTCTCCTCCCTGATCTACGGCAAATCCGGAATCACGCTGTCGGAAGCAAACGACCTGATCTGGGAGCACAAGCTCAACTGCCTCCCAATCGTGGATGAAAACCAAAACCTGGACTTCCTCGTATTCCGCAAAGACTACGATTCCCGCAAAAACAACCCGCTGTCGCTTCTCGATGCCAACAAAAGCTATATCGTAGGCGCGGGTATCAACACCAAAGACTATCAGGAGCGCGTTCCTGCGCTGGTAGAAGCGGGCGTTGACATTCTCGTCATCGACTCTTCGGACGGCTTCAGCGAATGGCAGCGCGATACTGTGCAATTTGTAAAAGAAAACTTCAACGTGCCAATCGGCGCCGGAAACGTTGTCGACAAGGAAGGCTTCCGCTACCTCGTCGAAGCAGGCGCAGACTTCGTCAAAGTAGGGATTGGCGGCGGCTCCATCTGCATCACGCGCGAGCAAAAAGGAATCGGGCGCGGCCAGGCTTCTGCTGTAATCGAAGTAGCGGCAGCCCGCGATGAATACTTCAAGGAAACAGGCATTTACGTACCGATCTGCTCGGACGGCGGCATCGTGCACGACTACCATATGACACTTGCTCTGGCAATGGGCGCAGACTTTGTCATGCTGGGCCGTTACTTCGCCCGCTTCGACGAAAGCCCGACCAAAAAAGTGAAAATCGGCAACAACTTCGTAAAAGAGTATTGGGGAGAAGGCTCCAACCGCGCACGCAACTGGCAGCGTTATGACACGGGCGGCAAAAGCGCGCTCGTGTTCGAGGAAGGCGTAGATTCGTACGTTCCTTACGCGGGAAGCCTGCGTGAAAACATGGACCGCACCCTGAGCAAAATCAAGTCGACCATGTGCAACTGCGGCTCCCTCTCCATCCCTGAGCTGCAACAAAAAGCGCGCATCACGCTCATTTCCGCTACCAGCCTGGTCGAAGGCGGAGCGCATGACGTCATTTTGAAAGAAAGCACAATGGCGGCTGAGTAACAGCATTGCAGTCAAAGCAGAAAAACGACGCGAAGATCAGTTCGCGTCGTTTTCTTATTTTTCACCCCAACCGATACACCGCAAACGGCTCCCCATAACGGTACGGCTCGCTCAACTGGTCGAGCTTTTGCATCGTTGCCTCGTCCAGCGCAAGCGTTGCGCTTTGCAAGTTGTCCGTGAGCTGTTCCACGCGAGTCGCGCCCACAATGACCGTCGAGACAGCAGGCTTGTGCATCAGCCAGGCAAGCGACAGGACGCTGGATGATACGCCCAGCTCAGCCGCAGCCTTGCCCACCTGCTGCCCGAACTCCAGGTTTTGTTCACTGAGCTTTTGGACGAAGCGCGGCTCTTTGTCAGCGCGTGAACCGGCAGGCGCCTTGTCCACGCTTGTATATTTTCCGGTCAAAATGCCCCCGGCAAGCGGGAAGTACGGGATGATGCCGACTCCCTGATCCAGACACATCGGCACCAGCTCCCGCTCCGGCGTACGATCCGCGAGCGAGTAGCTGACTTGCGTCGATACGTAGCGGTTCAAGCCTGCTTTCTCGCTGATCCCGATCGCTTTCATCAGCTCCCACGCCGCGTAGTTCGATGCCCCGATGTAGCGCACTTTTCCGGAGCGAACCATGTCATCGAGCGCCCGCAGCGTCTCTTCCAACGGCGTCTCGGGATCAAACGTGTGAATCTGGTACAAGTCGACGTAATCGGTGCGCAGCCGCTTCAAGCTGTCTTCCAGCTCCCGCATCAGATGATAGCGCGACGAGCCGCGCTGATTCGGCCCTTCGCCTTTTACCAGACCAGCCTTGGTCGCCAAAACAACCTCGTGCCGCTTCCCTTCCAGCGCCAGTCCGATAATGCGCTCCGATTCGGTTTGCGTGTAAATATTCGCCGTATCGATGAACGTAATCCCGTTCTCGATGGCGCTATGAATGATTTCTACGGATGTTCGTTCATCAGCACGCCCTCCAAATGAATTGGTTCCCAGTCCCAGGGCCGAAACGTTCAGCCCGCTTTTTCCCAAACGGTAATATTTCATGGTGGTCGACCTCGCTTTCCATAATTGAAATGGCTTGTGCAAGACTCTTTCATTATCGCGCATTTGCCGCTCGATTTCATGTTTTTCCCTCTATCGCCAAACAATAAGAGCACACTTGCACATTGCAAAACCATAACGTTTACGTTAAGGTTATAGTTGTGACGAAACGACTCGTGAAAATCATCTTGTTTCGGAAAGGGATGGACTGATGTACCGAATTGAAGAGGTTGCGAAAAAAACGAATTTGACCAAGCGAGCCTTGCGCTATTACGAAGAGCTTGGCCTGGTGTCTCCTTCCGGCAGGACGGAGAGCGGCTATCGCATGTACACGGAAGCGGACGTCGAACAAATTGTCCACGTAAAAGACATCCGCGACTTGCTCGGCGCCTCGTTGTCCGAGATTAAAGAAATGATGGAGCTGGGACGCAAATACGAGGAGCAGCGCGAGTTTTACCACCAGCACTACATGGGCCGCGAGCTGGAAGGCGAGGAGCTGCACAGGCGAATCGAGACGCTGAGAACTTTGGAAGAAACGCTCGGCAACCAACGGGACATTTTGCACGGGAAACTGACCAGAATGCAAGAGCTGCTGGAATCTTACGATGAGAAGCTTGCGCGGATCGTCACAAAACGCAATGAGCTGGAAGCAAAAGCAACAGGGAGGTAACACATTTATGTCTGCTGACGCACATTCTTTACGCACGATCTTGAAACAGCCCAAATCGGCCTACGCCGTGGCATTCGCCTGTGTCGTAGCCTTCATGGGGATCGGCCTGGTAGACCCGATTTTGCCTGCGATCGCTGCCAAGCTGCAAGCAACGCCAAGTCAGGTGTCTTTGTTGTTTACGAGTTACATGTTGATGACCGGGGTGACCATGCTCGTCACCGGATGGCTGTCCAGCCGCATCGGTCCGAAACGCACCATGCTGTTTGGTTTGCTCGCTATTATCATCTTTGCTTTTTTGGGCGGCATGGCAAATTCAATCGACGGGATCGTCTGGTTCCGCGCTGGCTGGGGACTGGGAAACGCATTCTTTATTTCGACCGCGCTTGCCGTCATCGTCAGCGTGGCAAGCGGGGGCACAGCTTCTGCGATTGTTTTGTATGAGGCAGCCATCGGACTCGGGATGTCGGTAGGCCCGCTTCTCGGCGGCTTGCTGGGAGGCATTAGCTGGCGCGGGCCGTTTTTTGGCGTTTCGGTGTTGATGGCGATCGCTTTTCTCGCTGTCTTCGTCCTCCTGAACGAAATACCGAAGCCGAAAAAACGCACTTCGCTGCTCGATCCGTTTCGCGCCCTGCGCTACCCTGGACTGTTCACCATGGCAGTAACTGCCTTGCTCTACAACTTCGGATTTTTTACCCTGCTCGCCTATTCGCCGTTTGTGCTGCATATGGATGAGCACAGCTTGGGATTGGTCTTCTTTTTCTGGGGAGTTTTGCTCGCCATTACGTCCGTGATCGTCGCTCCCAAGCTGACCGATCGTTTTGGCTCTGTCCCGACCTTGTACACCATGCTGTTGTTGCTCGCCCTGGATTTGGCTTACATGGGCTTCGCCGTCTCCTCGCAGACCGGGCTGGTCGTCGCGATCGCAGTCGCTGGGGCGATTTTGGGGATCATCAATACCGTTTTGACTACGGTTGTCATGGACGTAGCTCCGGTGGAACGCGCGGTTGCTTCGTCCGCGTACAGCTTCGTCCGCTTTGTAGGCGGCGCCATCGCCCCTTGGCTTGCCGGAAAGCTCGCCGAGTGGTACTCGTCTCAGGTGCCGTTCTACGTCGGAGCCATCGTCGTACTGATCAGCATTGTCGCTCTCTCGGCAGGACGCCGCCATTTGGCAAACGTCCACTAACCAACCAATCAGGCATAACAAAGGCACCTGTACGGCTGCAAAAGGAATGCAGCTGTCAGGTGCCTCTTTTTCTTTTTTATCTATACTTCTTCGATCAGTCGCGCCAGCAGTGTAGCGCGAGTCGATATTTCACCCAGTTCGATCCATTCCTTCGGCGAATGAGCCAATCCACCTTTTGTACCAAGTCCATCCAACGTGGGAACTCCGCAAGCCGCCGCAAAATTGCCGTCGCTGACGCCGCCGGTGCCTGATTCCTCTAGATGCATCCCTAGTTCATTGATACTGATGGATTGGGCCAGCGAAAACAACGCTCCCGTTTCCTCGGTACGCTCCATCGGCGGACGGCGAATGCCGCCTGACACGTGGATGCTCGTACCCGCAAGCATTGGCTCTCGTTCCTGCATGACTTTTTCAATCCGTTGCGCCTCGTCCATGGACACCACCCGGATATCTACCTCTGCCTCGGCGTAATCTGCGACGACATTTGCGCCGATTCCGCCTTTGACGATCCCTACATTGACCGTTGTGCCTTTTTCATAGTCGGTCAGCGAGTGCAGAAATTGCACCTGACGGGCCAGCTCTTCAATCGCCGATACGCCTTTTTGGTGGTCGACGCCAGCGTGAGCCGATTTTCCGTGGATAGCCAACGTGTAGTGCGCACTTCCCTTGCGCCATGTTTTCAGCGCTCCGCCAGGCTCTGTCGGCGGCTCCAGCACAAAGCTCGCAACCGAGCGGGAAGCTTCCTCCTCCACGAGCCAGCGGGAAGTCGGACTGCCGATTTCTTCGTCGCTGTTGAGCAGCAGCACGATTTTTTTGTCTTTTGGCAAGCGATCCAGCTTCACGAGCGCACGCAGCGCAAACATCGCCTGCAACACGCCTGCTTTCATATCGTAGACACCCGGCCCGTACGCTTTGCCATCTTGCATGGAAAACGGCCTGCGCGCTGCTTCTCCTTCCAGCCACACGGTATCGTAGTGACCGATAATGAGAATTTGCTTTTCCCCGTCGCCCAACGTGCAGCGCACCTGATCCCCGTAAGTCGCATTCGGAATCAGTTCCGCCCTGCCGCCTGTCAGCCTTTGAAATTGCAGCGCGAACCAGCCCGCCATCCGGTCGCCCAGCTGCTTGTCGCGGGAAGGCGAGTCCATGTTGACCGCTTCCTCAAGCAGTTGCAAAAAGTGATTCAAATTGTGTTGCAAATAAGTCTGGATTGACATAGTGCCTCTTCCTTAATGAGATTGTGAATTGAGTCCGAACAGGCGCTCTAGTCCGTATACTTTTTCCAGCAATACGATAAAGACCAGACTCAGCAGGATGACGACCGCGGAGATTGAAGCCACCAGCGGATCGAGCGTTTCCTGCATGTAGGTGAAGATCGCAAGCGGAAGCGTGGTCGTATCTGGCGCTACCAAGAACAAGGAAACCGTCACATTGTCAAACGACGTCAGGAACGAGAAAATCATTCCCGACACAATGGCTGGGCGCAGCAAAGGCAGCGTGATGTCCCAAAAGACGCGCAGCGGGTGTGCACCCAGCATGTACCCTGCCTTTTCCAGCGTATAGTCAAATGTACTAAGTCCTGTGAGCACCAGACGCACAACATACGGGATGGAAATCAGGATGTGCGCCAGGAGCAGCCCTGTAAACGTTCCTGCAATACCGATCCGTGTAAAAAACAGCAAAGCGGAAATCCCGATAATCAGCGAAGGCACGGTAAGCGGGGAGAGCATCAGCGCGTTGATGACGCCGCTCCCGCGGAATTTGTACTTGGACAGCGCGAATGCTGCCAAGGTGCCGAGCACGGTCGCCAGAACAGCGGTAACCGTCGCCAGTTTGAGACTCGTCCAGAGCGATTCGACAAACTCCGGCCGATCCAGAATCATCGTGTACCATTGAAAAGAGAAGCCTTCCGGCGGAAACGCCAAGTATCCAGCCGCCGTAAACGAGCTTGGAATGATGACCAGAAACGGCAGATTGACCAGCAGCAGCACGAAGAACGTGATGAGTCCGAACGTATTTATCTTTTTCATGACGCAAACACCTCTTTATACCGCTTCGTTTCGATCAACTTCGTATACAGTGTCACCAGCAAAATCGTGCTGCCCAAAAGCAGGAACGCAAGCGCAGCGCCAAGCGGCCAGTTCAAGGTCGCCATGATCTGCTCGTACGCAATGACCGGCATGACTTTTACCGAAGTTCCGCCCATCAGCGCCGGAGTGACAAACGCGCTCATCGACAAGCTGAAAACCAGAGTCGTTCCCGCGATGATCCCCGGCAAGCAGAGCGGCAAAGTCACCGTAAAGAACGTGCGAATGCGCGAAGCTCCCAAAATCGAAGCTGCCTTGGACAAGGACGGATCGATGGCGTACAGGCTGGTCGCAATCGCCAGCACCATGTAGGCAATAAACGAATCGGTCAGACCGATGACGACGCCAAGCTCGTTGTACAAAAGCCGCAACGGCTGCTCAATCAAGCCGAGCTTCATCAGCATTTCGTTAATCCAGCCCTTCTCTCCCAGCACGACTACCCAACCGAAGTTGCGGATGACCACGCTGATGAGATGCGGAGCCAAAATGAGCATCGTCACGATTCCGCGCATTTTTCCTGTAGCCTGCGCCATGTACATCGCCACCGGAAAGCCCAGCAGCAAGGTGGCGAGCACGGTCCACAGACTGACGCGAATCGTCCGCCAAAGAATTTCCACATAAAACGAATCTTGAACAAACAAGGTGTAGTTTTGCAGCGTGAAAGCCTGGTTTTCATCCTGGAAGCTGAGCATAAGCATGAGCAGCATCGGCAAAATAAACACCCCGAGCAAAACAATCATCGCAGGTGCCGTCAGCAGTGTGATCGAAAGACGCTTGTTCATCCGTCATCCCCTCTCCACGGGCATGACCAGCACGTCTTCCGCATTCCACTGACAGTAAACCGTTTTGCCTGCTTCTTGTTCAGCCGATTTGTCGCTCATCTGAACCTTGACTGACAGTGTATGCGCTCCGGTCGCCACCTCGCACTCCGTGTAGGAGCCGAGGAAAGAAGCGAGCTGGAGATGGCCTTTTACCCGATTCGGCTGTGCCGTATCCGCTGCGTCGGACAGCTTGATCTTCTCTGGCCGGACGAAAATGACCACTTTTTGCTGGAGGGCAAACGCACGCTGCTGCCCTGTCGCCTGCACAAGCAAACCGCCTGTCGTACGCAAGGTCAGCGTGTCGCCGTCGATCGCGATGACCTCGCCTTCCATCCGGTTTGTTTTGCCGATGAACGTATGCACGAACTCGGAAGCCGGCTGGTTGTAGATTTCGAGCGGAGTCCCGATCTGCTCCACAAAGCCGTGATTCAGGACAACAATACGGTCGGAGAGTGCCAGCGCCTCTTCCTGATCGTGCGTAACGAAAATGGTAGTTACGCCAATCTCCTGATGCAGACGCTTCAACTCGTCGCGCAGTTCCTCGCGCAGCTTCGCATCGAGGTTGCTCAACGGCTCGTCCAGCAGCAAAAGCGAAGGCTCAATCACCAGAGCGCGGGCAATCGCAATGCGCTGACGCTGACCGCCAGACAGCTGCTTTGGATAGCGGTCCGCCACATTCGGCAGCTTGACCAGCTCAAGCACGCGTTTCACGCGATCTTGCATCTCTTGCTTGCCTATCTTGCGCAGCTTCAAGCCGTAGGCGATGTTTTCCGCTACGGTCATATGCGGGAACAGCGAGTACGTCTGGAAAACCATCCCCAGCTCGCGTTTGTACGGCGGCACTCCGTTCATCCGCTGACCTTTGATCAGCAAGTCTCCGCCGTCCGGGTCCAAAAATCCGGCGATCATGTTCAAAGTCGTCGTTTTGCCGCAACCGGATGGACCCAAAAACGAGATAAATTCGCCTTGCTCCACCTGAAGGTTGAAATCCTGAACCACGACATTGTTTTGAAATTTTTTCATGATGCCGCGCAGTTCGACGTCAATCACCTTTGTCACTTCCATACCTACTTTCCTGTTTTAGGTGCGATTTCTTTGTTAAAGCGATCCAGCCAAGCGGATGTTTCCTTGCTGATGATGTCATAGTCAAAGTTCACGACTTTTGAACGGTCAAATTCCAGTGTCTTCGCTACATCGTCCGGCAGCTTCACGCTCGTGGCAGGATTGTAGTACAGCTTGGTCGCGTACATCGTTTGCACTTCGTCTGTCAGCAAAAAGTCGACAAATGCTTTTGCTGCTTGCGGGTGCTTCGCTCCTTTGACCAAAGTAGCGATGTTTGGCACGATATTTCCTCCCTCTTCAGGGAAAACAAATTCCAGCGGCACGCCCGCTTCTTTTTGCGTCAGGCTGCGCGCCATCGTCCAGGTGGTATAGGCTGCGCTCTTGTTTTGCAGATTTTGCTGCAATTGCGCCGCGCTCTTGGCAAAAGTAGGCATGTATCCTGCAAGCGTTGCCAATTTCTCGAAGCCCGGCTCGATGCTCTTCTCTGATCCGCCATTCGCGTAGGCCAGCATGATCATCGTGGAGCGTCCGAAGTTGCTCGCCACATCTGTCATCGTGATGTTGCCCTTCACTTCCGGCTTGGTCAGATCGTTCCACGATTTCGGCACAGGCAGCGATTTCTCTTTGACCAGTTCGCTGTTGTACGAAATCCCCATCGGCGTGAAGTTGACGACTACGCCGCTGTCATCTGTCACCTTCAAATCTTGCGGCACGTTTTTCACATTCGGAATCTCAGTGCCCGAGATCGTTTCCCACAAGCCTTCCTGGCGTCCTTTTTCCTGTTCCCCGCCTTCGATGATCGTCAAGTCAATTTGCGGAGCGTTTTTCTGTGCTTTGACTTTCGCTACAATCTCCGTGGAAACTCCGGATACATACGTCAGCTTCACATTCGGATACTTCTCGTTGAACTTTTTGAAAATCTCGTCTTTCATCAGCTTCTCTACAGTAGCTCCGTTCCCCGCTACCACCAGCGTGTCTTCCAGTTGTACTTGTGCTTGTGTACCTCCTGAATTGCCCGTGGTCGGAGCTGGTGTAGCTGTTTGCGGCGTGGAGGAGCCACATCCAGCCAACAAAGAACCAGTCAAAGCAAAAATGGACAGAACAGATAATGCCTTTTTCTTCAAGTTCGTCAACCCCCGATTTACCTTTATTGTTCACGAATAGAGAACGATGTTTGCTATTCGAGAACGATAGTGTTATCCTATCATAAAGATACTGACTATTCAAGGTAGTCATACAAAAACAACCATTATCGCAATTCGCAACCCTACCTGTGGTAAAATAGGGCTAATGCACATAAAGGAGACGTTTTTCATGGACCAAGTATTGTCTTCTGTACGAAACGGCTGCCGACTCTTGAAAATGTTCCTTGATTCTCCCAAAGAGCTTGGCGTGACAGAACTGAGCAAAAAACTGCAACTGTCAAAAGGGGCCGTACACAAGCTGCTATCCACGCTGGAGTCCGAAGGCTTCATTCGCCAAAATGAAAAAACCAAGCAATACACGCTCGGTTATACTTTGCTGGAGCTGGGCACGAAGGTGCTCACCAACCACGATATCGTCGATTTTTCCAAACCGTATTTGACCGGACTCGTCTCCCGGGTCAACGAGCTTGCCGTCCTCTGCGTCCAGGATGCAAAAGACGCCATATACGTAGCGAAGGAAGACTCGCTTCACCCGATCCGCTTTACCGTAGAGTCCTTCCGCCGCTTTCCGCTGTACTCGACATCGGCTGCCCGGGTGTTGCTCGCTTTTCAACCGGAGTCTTTCCAGGACGAAATATTGGCGGAGCATCCGTTGAAAACGTACACTATTCATTCCTACACATCGGTGGCGGACATCAAGGACAATCTGCGCACGATCCGCGAACGCGGCTACGAGATCAGCTCCAATCGCCGCAACGCGGGCGTCACGGGAATTGCTGCGCCGATTTTCGATTCAACTGGCCATGTGACAGCCTCCGTGAGTGTGATTGGCCCGTCTGATCGCGTCTTGCCGAGACAGGAAGAGATTTTGGCAGACACGCTTGCGACTGTGCGCGAGATGTCCGCCCACTTGGGCTATCGCTTGGGTTGACCAACATGACAAACACAAAAAGACCTTTTCCCCACACGATCACACTTTCCGTTGGGGAGAAGGTCTTTGTCTTTTCACATGCGCCCAGCACTCGGCTCGGCATGCCTGAAATGTCCTAAAACGCGAACACTTGCCGCCACAGCGCCACGATAACCACTCCAGCGAGCAACGCCCAAACGATCTGCTTTTTCCAAAGCCCTACCGCCAGCGCCACAGTGCCCGCCACCAAATACTCCGGGCTCCACGCCCCTTTTGGCGCGTGAAACAAGATGGGCGGAATCGTCATGGATGTGAACACACCGACTGGCACCATCGCCAAACCTCGTCCGAGCCAGGCCGGAATCTGCCACCTGGAACTGATCAACAGCATCGGAAATCGCGTCAAATACGTAATGATCGCCATTAAAACGATATACAGCAAAATTTTATCGTTCACCGCTCAACGCCCCCATCACTACGGCCGTCACTGTCCCGGTGATCACGGCAACCGTCGCTCCTCCGAGCCAAAAGCCGAGACAGGCGACAACCGCGGCACAACCAGCCACTTTGAGATGATACGATGAAACCAGATTAACGGCCAGAAACCCGAGAAACGTCGCGATAAAAGCAAAATCCAGCCCCCAGCTTTCCGTCTGGGTAAATACCGTTCCGAAAATGGCTCCCGCCAGCGTGCTGGCATTCCAGATCACGTAATCAGCCGCACTCGCTCCGGCGAAATAAGCAAGGCTCGGTTTTTCCCCGGCGGCCAAATAGGTCGCCTTGAGCGCATACGTCTCGTCGTTGAGCGTCCCGGCCATCAGCGACAGCTTCCATGGCGCTGTCTCGCCGAACTTCGGCCCCAGAGCCAGTCCGTACAACAGGTGACGAGCGTTCAAAAGCAGCGTCGAAACCAGGATCGGCCAACCGACAATCCCCTGGGAAATCAAACCGACAGCCGCAAACTGCGACGAGCCTGCATTGACCAGCAAGGAAAACAGCATCGCTTCCGTCACTCCCAGCCCTGCCTGCCTCGCCAAAATGCCAAACACCATTCCATCCACAATTCCGGCGGCTGCCACCGGAATGATTTGCTTCATTCCTTTTACAAACAACGACTGCGACACCTTGATGTGCTCTCCCTTCTGCGCTTCCCCTCTGTCTGATGCAATTGTTGCTTCAATGTCTCTGCAAATACGGCTCCCACGCCTTTTTCAACAGGCGAATGCCCTCGCCCATCTCTTCCAGGCTCAAACCGCCGAAGCCGAACTGGAAAGCAGGCAGTCCTTTTTGCGCTGGCTCCATCCACTTGTGGGAAGTCGGGTAGACGCGAATCCCTTCCGCAGCCGCGATTTGCGCAAGCTCTATGGCTGTACGTTCACTCGCTACCTCAATCGTCACGGACAGCCCGGCGTCCTGGCCTTTGAGCAAAATGTGCGCCCCAAGCTGCTCCTGCAAAAGTTGAAGCATCGCATCGTGCTTTTTGCGATAAATCGTCCGCATTTTGCGAATGTGCCGCTCCCAGTCGCCATGCTTCATGAACAAGGCCAGCGTCTCCTGATGGATGCGCGAAGCAGACTGGTCAAAATCAATCAGCTCTTTGTGATAAATCTTGAGCAGCTCGTGAGGCAGCACCATGTAGCTAATCCGAATCGATGGCAAAAGCGCCTTGGAAAAAGTCCCGACATAGATCACCCGCCCGTTGGTATCCAGCCCCTGAAGGGAAGGAATCGGTCGGCCGTGATAGCGAAACTCCCCATCGTAGTCATCCTCGATGATGTACCCGTTTGCCTGATTGGCCCAGTGCAGCAGCTTCAAGCGCTTGGCGTACGGCATGACGATTCCGGACGGGTCCTGGTGAGACGGGGTAATATAGACGTACCTGGCCCCGCTTTTGCTGAGCGCCTCCACATCGATCCCGTCGTCCTCCAGCCGAATCGGCCGAACCTCAAAGCCGAGATGGGAAAAAACAGAACGAACGCCGTTATAGCCCGGCTCCTCCATGGCGACAGCCTGTCCCTGCGCACCGAACATGAAGCCGAGCAAACTGATCATAATCTGCGTTCCCGCACCGATTACGATTTGCTCAGGCGTAGCCTGCACGCCGCGCGCTCGCCCCAGATAGCGGGCCAACTCTTCCCGCAAAAGCGGCTCTCCTTGCCTGTCCCCGTAGTAGAGCACGCTCTTGTTCTCTTTTTGCATGCACTGATTCGTGTATTTGCGCCAGCGTTCATACGGAAAATGCTCGGCGTCTACTTTTGCCTGGTGGAAATCATAGCGGACGGGAGCGGGAAGCACCTCGGTTATCCCATGTACGCGCTCCTTTTCTTTGCGAACGGCGTCAACATCTGGATATTGCTTCTTGCCGGGCATCTTCAAGATCGGTCCATCCCAGTCCACATCCACGACAAAAAACCCGCTGCGCTCCCGACTCTCGATATATCCTTCTGCCAAAAGCTGATGGTACGCGCTTTCCACCGTCGTTTTGCTGACGTGCAAAAATCCGCTCAAAGCGCGTACAGACGGCAGCTTCGTCCCGGACGGCAGTCCGCCTCTTTGAATTTCTTCGCGAAAATATCGATAAAGCTGCAAGTACAAAGCTTCTCCGTCCTCAATCAAATGGGGACTGATATCCAGCATGTTCCTCTTTCTCCTCTCCCGCCAACTGACCCGTTCCGCTTTTTTCTATCTGTACATGTTCAGACGGGTTCAATCGGTCTATGCTAATCATATACGAAATTTTGCAAAATTACTTTTTGTTCGCAAAGAAAAGAAAAACCGACGGAGATGTCTCTCCATCGGCTCCTTGCTACGCGAGGCTATGCGAGATAAGCTTCCCTGACCTGCGGATTTGCCAGCAAGGTCTGCGCATCGTCCTTCAAAATGATTTCTCCGGTCTGAATCACATAGCCGCGATGTGCCACCGAAAGGGCCTGGTTCGCGTTTTGCTCCACCAACAAAATCGTCATGCCTTCTTTGTTCAGCTCAGTGACGATGTCAAAAATCTGCTCCACGAGAATCGGCGCCAGTCCCATTGACGGCTCATCGAGCATCAAAATCTTCGGCTTCATCATCAAGCCGCGTGCAATCGCCAGCATTTGCTGCTCGCCGCCGGACATCGTGCCGCCTTTTTGATCAATCCGCTCTTTCAGGCGGGGAAAATAGGCGAAAGCTCGCTCGATGCCTTCCTCAATCACGCTTTTGTCCGCTACTCCGAAAGCGCCCATCTCCAAATTTTCGCGGACTGTCAGCTTGGGAAAAATACGACGTCCTTCCGGTACGTGAGCGATGCCCGCGCTGGCGATATCGTGAGTGCGCATCTGGGTGATATCTTTGCCATTGAAAATCACTTTGCCTTCCTTGGCGCGGGTCTGTCCGCAGATCGTCTTCAAGGTAGTTGATTTTCCCGCCCCGTTGGAGCCGATCAAAGTGACTACCTCGCCCTCGTTGACGGTAATGCTCAATCCCTTCAATGCGTGGATACCGCCGTAATAGGTATGAACGTTATTCAGCTCTAACAATGCCATTGTGTTTCCTCCTTCTACGACACTTCCGACGCGCTTTTTCCGAGATAGGCTTCAATTACATTCGGGTTGTTGCGGATTTGTTCCGGCGTTCCTTCGGCGATTTTGCGGCCGTAGTCCAGCACGTGAATGTACTCGCTCAGTCCCATGACCAGCTTCATGTCGTGCTCGATCAGGATAATCGTCAGGTCAAGCTCCCGTTTCAGCTTGCGAATAAAGTCGGTCATTTCCACCGTCTCGCGCGGGTTCATGCCCGCAGCAGGTTCATCGAGCAAAATGATTTCCGGGTTGGTCGCCATCGCTCTGGCAATTTCCAGGCGCCGTTGCAAACCGTACGGCAAGCTGCCCGCCGCTTCGTTGGCGATATGCGCGATCCCGACATATTCCAGGAGCTGGTACGCTTCCACACGCGCCTTTTCCTCTTCGACGCGCACGCGCTTCGTGTTGAACAAAATGCCGAGCAATCCGGCAGACAAGCGGCTGTGAACGCCTACCATCACGTTTTCCAGCGCCGTCATTTCCTTGAACAGACGGATGTTTTGAAAAGTCCTTGTGATGCCGCGGCTCGCAATCTGGTCGGGACGCAACCCTTTGATGCTTTTGCCGTTCAACAGGATTTCGCCTTCATCCGGCTCGTAAAATCCAGTGATCATGTTGAAGAAAGTCGTCTTTCCGGCCCCATTCGGCCCAATTACTGCTGTAATGCTGCCTTTTTCTATGGAAATCGAGACGTCCTGGTTCGCCACCAGTCCGCCAAAACGTTTGGTCAAATTTTTCGCTTCCAACAATGCCATGCCCTTTTCCCTCCTCGTCCGCTATGACTGCTTGCCAGAAGCCAATTGGGACAGCTTGCCGAGAATCCCCAGCTTTTCTTTGCCGTAATCGCTCGCTTTGATCGCATCGAGATCGTTCTTTTTCCGCTTGGCCGGAATCAGTCCATTCGGACGATACAAGGCTGCGAGAATCAGCATGATCCCGAAAATAAGGCGTTGGAACTTGGACGGGTCGAGCTGGTTCGGCAGGTTGATGATTCCCGACTGCTGCAAGCTGTGCAAGAAGTTGGAGAACTCTTTCAAGAGCTGCACTTGCAAAATGGTGACGAAAGCAGCTCCGAGCACGACGCCAGGGATGCTTCCGCTGCCGCCGAGAATGACCATCACCAAAATCCCGATCGATTCCATCAGCGTAAACGAAGTCGGATCGATGAACGTCTGCTTGGCTGCAAAAATGACGCCTACCACCCCTGCGAAGGAAGCCCCTGTCGCAAAAGCCGCCAGCTTCGTATTCAACAGCGAGATCCCCATGGACTGCGCAGCCAGTTCATCCTCGCGAACAGCGATCCAGGCGCGGCCGAGACGGGAATGCTCGAAACGAATATTCGCCAGGACAATGAAAGCGATCACGAACAACACGATAAAGTAAAAGAAAAACGGTGTCCCCATCTTGATGCCGAACAGCTCCGGCGACGGAATCGGGGTAATCCCTTGTGGTCCGTTCGTAATGTTGATCGGTTTGTCCAGGTTATTAAAAATAATCCGAATAATCTCACCAAACCCGAGCGTAACGATGGCCAAATAGTCGCCTTTTACACGGAGTACGGGTAGCCCGAGCAATACCCCGAAGACGGCGGCGACGATCAATCCGACGATGAGGAACGGCCAGAACCATTCACCCGACAGCGGAAACAGGTTGCCTGCGATAAATTCGTTTGCCTGCGAGGTCGAGAAGATCGCGTATGCGTACGCACCGGCAGCAAAGAAGGCGACGTATCCCAAGTCGAGCAATCCTGCGAAGCCTACTACGATGTTCAAGCCGAGCGCCATCGCCACGTAAATGCCCACCTGCGAGGCCACTTCCATGTAGTAGCGGTTTTCCCCTGCGACCAGCGGAATGACAATCAACAGCACAGCTGCCCCGATGACCATTTTGATCGCTTTCGACGTGTTCGTGTAATAGATGAGCACAATCGAAGAGAGAATGCCGAGAAACGCGATGACTGATTTGTCCATGAAATGCAAAGCAGCCGCGAAGCCTGCGATCCAAACCAACGTGAGCGCGAGCGGTATTCCTTTGAACGTTTTCCATGTCAGATTTGCCATTGGTTTCACCTACACTTTCTCTTTCACAGCTTCGCCAAACAGCCCTTCAGGCTTGAAGAGAAGCACGAGGATTAGAATACTGAATGCAAACACGTCTTTGTACTCGGCACCGAATGCGCCGTTGGTCAACGGTCCCATGAACGCTCCCGACAGCGACTCCAGCAGTCCGAGCAGCACTCCGCCAACCATCGCGCCGCGCAAATTGCCGATTCCGCCGAGAACGGCTGCCGTAAATGCTTTCAATCCGAGAATGAATCCGATATAAGGGTCGATCGTCCCGTAGTTTTGGGCGAACAGCACGCCTGTCGCTCCACCGAGACTGGAACCGATCAAAAACGTCAGCATGATTACTTTGTCTACATTTATGGTCATCAGCGAAGCCGTACTCTGATCCTGCGCTACGGCACGCATGGCGATTCCCCACTTTGTCTTGTTAATGAACAGCGTCAGACTTATCATCATTACGATCGCGAGCACAATTACAATCAAGCCTTTGGTAGGAATCGTGGCAATGCTGCCTAAAGAAATCGAACCAGTAAAAAGAGTTGGACTGTTCAGATAAAATTCATTGCGAGCCAGCGCTTCGGTAAAACGAACAAGGTCTTGCAGCAAAAACGATACGCCGATAGCAGAAATCAGCGGTACGAGACGCGGTGCCCCACGCAGCGGCCGATAAGCCACTCTCTCGATCCCCACTCCAAGCGCCCCCGTTAACACCATGGCGATGATCAGTGTCAAGAATAGTGCGACAAAAGGATTCATGCCTTCCAGCGCCCCCAAGGAATCAGAGATCAGCAATACCTCTGTCCCGACAAACGCCCCCACCATAAAGATTTCTCCATGAGCAAAGTTGATAAATTCCAAAATCCCGTAAACCATTGTGTAGCCCAAGGCTACGACTGCATACATGAATCCAAGTGTTAATCCGTCAACCAACACCTGAGGCAAAATGTTGAGCATCATGCTTCCCATCCCTCACTTCTCAATAAACTTGTAGAAATTTTCTGCATTCATTCACATGGCTGGACGTGAGTTTCCGTAGAAAAGGGCGAACACCAACGTGCCGCCCCTTTACCGGTATGAGGCATGAAAGAGTGTACGGTGATGTTGGCTGCGATTACTCGGCCTTGCCTACAAAAGTTGACTTGTCCTTGTCATACTTGTAAATGAATACATCTGCGTTTGTGTTGTCACCTTTTTCATCAAAGGTAACTTTTGTGAATTGCCCCTGAAAATCTTTTGTTTTGTGAACTGCTTCGAGGACTTGCTCGCGTGTTGGTTTTTTGCCACCGTTCGCTTTGATTGCTTCCATGACGCCGTTAAGGATGACGTTCATGGAATCGAAACCGTAGACGGAGTAGGTTTCTAGAGGTTTGTTCGTGGTTTTCTTGTACTCTTCAGCCCACTTCTTGCCCTCTTCGGTTTGCGTCACGTCACCTGCTACTGACGTGAACACAACGCCTTCGACAGCATCGCCGGCTATTTTAATCATATCAGAAGAGTCCAAGCCGTCGCCACCCATAAAATATCCCTTGTATCCTTTTTCCCGGGCTTGTTTGACCAGGATTCCGCCTTCCGGATAAAGCCCGCCGAAAAAGATGATGTCAGGGTTCTTTGCCGATACCTGATTCAGTACGGCGCTGTAATCTTTTTCGCCTTGCGTGATGCCTTCATACCCGAGAAGCTGCACGCCGTCCTTTTCGAACTGCAACTTCACCTGGTCGCTCAAGCCTTGGCCGTATGCGGTCTTATCATGAATAATAAAAGCTGTTTTCACGCCGAGCGTATTTTTCGCATACATGGCCGCTTTCGGTCCCTGGGCGTCATCGCGAGCACAAATCCGGTGTACGGTTTTCTTCCCTTCCTCGGTCAGCTTCACGGCTGTGTTGGCAGGGGAGACCATGACCAGCTTGCCTTCCTCGTACTTCACGGATGAAGGAATCGCCACACCGGAGTTCAGGTGTCCGACTACCCCGTACACATCAGGATTGGAGATCAGCATTTCCGCATTGGATACCCCGATTTTCGGGTCCGCCTGGTCATCCTGCGGGAAGAGCTGGATGTCGAAGCCGAGCTTTTTAAATTCTTCCTTGCGTTGATTCAGTGCGTATTCCGCACCTGTCTTGATCGCGTCTCCGAGAGAGGACTGGTTCCCGGAGAGGGGGGTTTGTGTTGCGATCTTGATGACACCACCGTCTGTTGCTGCGCCACCGCCGCTGCCAGACGTGCTTGACTGATTTTGCGCTGGCTGACCACCTCCGCCCGTGTTGCTTCCCCCTGATGAGTTGCTGGTTCCTGCGCAACCTGTGAGTGCCACACTCGTCGCCAATACCGCAGATAAAATACTGATGTGAGAGAGTTTTTTCATGCGGAATTGAATCCCCCTTTAATTATTTTTTATTTTTGTCCTCGCCAGTCGATCTACCCTAGCTACCAGGTTGCGACTATGTAAGCTTGTTTTCTGATGGAACAGAAGATAGATGTGGCTTGGCTATTATTTATTGTAAAATAAATCTGAAAATTTACAAGAGGAAAAATATATTTTCCAAGCATATACCAGATGCTTACATACTCAGCATTTCATTGCGATCAATTGAAATCAAACAGTTATATCTTTAC
Organism: Brevibacillus sp. HD3.3A; assembly: GCF_013284375.2. NCBI lineage: Bacteria > Bacillati > Bacillota > Bacilli > Caryophanales > Paenibacillaceae > Brevibacillus > Brevibacillus sp. HD3.3A. The sequence continues at coordinate 681,820 of NZ_CP085874.1, read as the reverse complement.
TTTCACACAATAAAGCTTTAATGTTATCCATTACATTTGCGGATGAAAGGAAAACAAAAACTCCCTCTTTAGAGAGGGAGTGCCGGAACGACGATTTGTCCTGTTTTTACATCTGCGATCCCTTCCGCGGTGAGCCTTGCGTAGGGCAGGTGGGTAGCCGTAAAAAACAGCAGCGAGTAGATCGGATCAAGATGAACATGCCCTTTGGCGCGCAGTCTGGCCGTCAAATTCTCGGCCATGGAAATCACTTCGCTCATCGGGGCCGGAGAAAATTTCCCGCCAAGCGGCAGCGGGCATTCGCAGGCAATCTGCCCATCCTCGATCAAAACGACTCCCCCGCCGATTTCCCTGACTCGTTCAAGCGCAGCCGCCATCGCCTGCGGATCGCGGCCAATGACAAGCCAGTCGCCAGAAGCCGTATACGAGCTTGCCAGCCCGTGCAAATGCTCACCGTAACCGCGCAGCACGGCAGCCGTGCGCTTTTTGCCTGCCGGATCGATGCTGACGATCACAGCGAGCTGCGGGTCATGCGCCAGTGAAATGCAGCCTTGCTCGTCTACAGGCAAAGTTTCCAGCGTCATCCGCGTAATGACTGCGTTGACCATGTTCAGTACCGGAGCTTTTCCTTCCGCGTCAGGCCGCAGGCAAAACCAGTCCGCTCGTGCTCGCTCTGCCAACGGATCGGCTGCTTCAAACGAGTAGTCGGCCCAGCGTGGCTCGACTGTCGGGACAAGCAGCCTGCCGCTCTCTGCCGCCTGTTCGCCGTTGCAAAAGACAGCGAGCGGCGCAGGATCGTCTTTGGCGGCGAGAAGGACCATGTCCGCGATCCGTCCAGGCGCAATTCCGCCCAGTTCAGCGTCCAGACCGTAGTAGACAGCCGGATTCAACGTCGCCATGACATATGCCTCCTCGGGCGGCATGCCAGCTTCTATCGCTACGCGAAGCGTGTAGTCCATGAAGCCGTTTCGATGCATCGGAGGCGTACAGCCATCTGATGTAAGCATCATTCGCGAAGACCACGGCAGACCGAGCGCAAGCCAGCCTTTTACCAGCTCTGGCAAGTCAGGCCGAATCGAGGAGTGGCGGAGTGTCGCGTACATCCCTAAACGCAGCCGCGCGAGCAAATCTTCGGCGGTAATCCCTTCGTGGCAAGCGGTGATGCCTGCTGCGCTGGCGATGTTCAGCGTTTCCCAGGATGCTCCCGGATGATGCCCCTCCATTCTTTTGCCCAAATCGCGCGTATGCTTCAAGCCAAACAGCAAGGTGTCGTCCTCTTGGAGCACGCCGCCCCAGTTCGTCAGTTCTCCCCCTTGCACGACCAGCGGATGCTCCAGCATGCGCCGCAGGCCGTCTTTTGTGAATTGCGGATGTTCTTTGCCCGTTTGCGGATCGAGTCTGCCCCAGAAATATTGCTTCACCGGATGCGCGGCGAGCGATTCCATCAGCGCAGAAATTTGCTCCGACGGCAAATTCATCAGCATCAGCGTATCGGACACAAGTGTCGTCGTGCCCCGATCCAGGGCGAAGTCTGCCAGCGTAAACGGGTTGTACCATTGAAAAGGATGCGCGTGCGGCTCGATATAGCCGGGAACCAAATACTTTCCGCTCGCGTCGATGATCTCGGTATGTTCATCAACGAACGGCTCCTTTTCTCCTACATAAGCGATTCGCTCTCCCGCCACAACGACGTGATGCTCGTGCCATTCCTTTGTATACACGTTCAGTACGCTGGCTCCCTTGATCCACAAGCTTGCCGGAGCCTGCCTTTTGCTTACACGAATCAGATTCAGGTACGCTTCTTCCGATAAAGCGCGAACTCGCATGCCACTTCTCTCCTCTCGGTGTCCAATCATGAAAATAGACTGAATAGTCGTTCACTTCATTCTTTACTGCTTCGCCACTTGCGAATGCTTCCCCTGCTTCGCCCAGCACATCGTCCTAACAATTTCCACGGGTTGCCTGGACGGATTTATCACAGACTACCTCGTAGAAGATGCAACAGGAGGCGAAAGCAAATGCAAAAGAACGTTGGTACTACAGATGCGATCATTCGTATGACAGGCGGTCTGTTGGGCTTGGCCTACGGCATTGGAAAAATGAGTCGTCGTCCGCACAATGCCCCCTGGCTGCTGATGGCCTTTTCTGCGATGAAGGTAGCGGAAGGCGCGACCCGTTTCTGCCCGATGTACAAAGCGCTTGGCATCAATACGATCAAAGCGAACGGCATGTCCGGGATGATGGATCAAATGAAGCAAAAAGGGATACAAACCGTCATGAATCAAGTCACAGGCGCAATCAGCGGTGCTTCCTCCCACTCTTCCCAAGAGCAGAAGCATGAAAAGGCGTCCGCTTCGGCAAACTCGCAGACGCATACGGACAAGCCGCAAGCTGCCAGCACGCAATCGGCAAAAGCGGAGAGCAAAGCACAAGACGACGCGCCAAAAGGCGAGCTGACTCCCGAAGACCAATTGATGGAACAAGCAGCCCGCGAGTTCATCTCGTACCGTTCCCAGGAAAAGGACGACAGCAGCACACGTTACCCTACTTACTCGTAGAAAAGAGGAGACGCTGTCCATGATCGTCGGAACGCCACTCTATGAATGGATGTCACACAATTTCTTTGTCATGGCCATGATTCTTGGTGTCATCGGCGTTGTCGGCTATTACGCCTTTTACAGCTCCCGAAGAAAAGGGCGCTACCGCCAATAATCAAAAGTGATTTTCCACAGATGCGACCGCCTTGAGGGAAAGGCGGTTTTTCCATTTACAAAATTAGTTGCTAGGCATATAATTGTCAAAGCAAGTATTTTGGTGCAAAGGAATGACCTTGTCATGATCGATCATTGGCAAAATGAACCGCTTGGATTTTTGATCGGCAACACGTACCGCCGCATGATTCACTACGTCTCGCTGTTCTTGCGTGAATTTGATTTGACGACGGAGCAATTTGCCGTCTTGTACCGCCTGCGGGAAGAGGACGGGATCAACCAGAAAGAGCTTGCCCTGCGCTCGGCAAAAGACCAGCCCACGATGACGCGGATTCTCGACAACCTGGTGAAAAAAGGCTGGATTGAAAAAAAACTGAGCGACCAGGATCGCCGTGCCTATATCGTAACACTCACCGCAAACGGCCGGGAGTGGATTGAAAAGGCGATTCCGACAGAGGCCAAAGCCGTCGCGGACATTTTTGCAGGCTTGCCACCGGAGAAACTGGCTTTTTTGCGGGAAATTCTGCTTGAAATCAACGAGAACATAGACCGCCATACAACCGAATAGGAGTGAAACCGTTGGGAGAGAGTAGAGAGAAACTGTGGACGAAGGATTTCGTCCTTTTAACTGTGTGCAACTTGTTGTTATTTCTTACGATCCAAATGCAGACGCCTACGTTCCCTGCGTACGTCAAACAGACGTATCAGGCAAACGATTTTGTCGTCAGTCTCGTCATCAGCCTGTTTTCTTTGGCTGCCGTCGTGGCGCGCGTGTTCACAGGCGAAGCGCTCCGAACGAAAAACAGCAAAGTGATTGCCGTTATGGCCCTGTGCACTGTCGGCATCTTCAGTGCGGGATACTTCTGGGCTGGGAACATCGCCCTGTTTTTGCTGTTGCGCGTTTTCGTCGGGATCGGCTTCGGCATGGGCAGCACGACGTTTCCAACCATCGTGACCAATGTCATTCCCATCCGCAAGCTCGGGGAAGGAATGGGCTATTTCGGCCTGTCCACGAGCCTGGCAATGGCGCTCGGTCCAGTGATCGGGCTTGGCATTCTCCAATCATTCGGATTCGGCTATATGCTTTTCGCCCTTGTCGTGCTGGTGGCTGCCATCTTCCCTTTGATGCACATGATTCGCGCGTACAACCTTCGCCCGGCTGCAACAACCACATCTCCATCAGCATCAGCCGTTAACAGTGCCCCGATCAAAGGGGTTGGCCGCTTTTTCGACAAAAAGCTGCTCTTGCCTGTGAGTCTGAATTTTTGTTTGTCGATTACGTACGGAGGCATCTTGAGCTTTTTGGCGCTGTACGGAAAAGAAACCCACATCGCAAACGTCGGCTGGTTTTTCCTCGCCAACGCATTCGCCATGGTACTCATTCGTCCTTTTTCCGGCAAGCTGTACGATCGCAAAGGTCACGTCGCCGTTCTGCCGCCTGGCGCGATTTTTGTAGGCATCAGCCTGCTGATCTTGTCCGTCACGACGAGCGAAGCGCTGCTTTTGACTTCGGCCTTTTTCTACGGCTTGGGGTACGGCATGATTCAACCGTCTATTCAAGCGTGGATGGTCAGAGTCGTCACGCCAGAACAGCGCGGCATGGCAAACGGACTGTTTTTCAACTCGATCGACCTCGGCATCGCGGCAGGCTCCATGCTGCTCGGCGTGCTCGCTACCCATTCCAGCTACTCCGTCATGTACCGCTGGTCTGCCGTCTGCATGCTGTTGTTCCTCTTCGTCTATGTCGTGTCGCAAGTTATGGCAGCCAAAGCAAAAGCGAAGAATGCACCTCTGGCTGGGGAGCAGATCGGGCTGTAACCAAGCGGTGATGAGAGCAGTCGTGCAACTCTTTTAAAAAAATGTCGCGGCATTTTTTACAACAAAAAGGCAGCCTTCGTTCGTACCTCAGCGACGAACGAGACTGCCTTTTTCTTTTCCCTGTTAGTTCTTCTGTTGATATTTCATCGCTTTCGCTGCAATGTCGGTGCGATACTGTGCCCCTTCAAACGAAATCGACTGCACGGCTGCATAAGCTGCCTCACGCGCTTTTTCAAGGTTGGCTCCGGTGCCTACTACGCCAAGCACACGGCCGCCGCTTGTCACGATGCCTTCCTCGGTTTGCTTCGTTCCGGCATGAAAAACGGTTACTGCCTCTTTCGTTTGCGCAAGTCCGTCGATCCGCTTTCCTTTCGGGTATTCCCCAGGATAGCCAGGAGCCGCCATCACCACGCATACGGCGCTGCCCTCTTTCCAGGTGACATCCACCGCATCCAGCTCTCCGTTCACGGTCGCCACAAAAATATCGAGCAAATCCGTTTCCAAGAGCGGCAAGATCACTTGCGTCTCGGGATCGCCAAAACGGGCGTTGAACTCAACCACTTTTGGTCCTTGCTCGGTAATCATCAGTCCGGTGTAGAGGATGCCTTTGAACGGGATTCCGTCTTTGGCCATGCCTGCTGCCATCGGCTCGACGATAGTCTTCACAATCGTCTCGACCAGCTCTGGCGACATTTGCGGCACAGGAGCGTAAGTGCCCATGCCGCCTGTATTCGGGCCGCGATCGTCGTTGAAAATGCGTTTGTGGTCCTGCGAGGTGATCATTGGCTTCACGGTTTCGCCGTCGACAAAAGAGAGCAGAGACAGCTCTTCCCCGAACATGCACTCCTCGATGACGACACGCGCTCCCGCTTCTCCAAAGACGCTTTCCTGCATGATTTGCCGCAGCGCTTCTTCCGCTTCCTCGATAGTCTCGGCCACTACGACGCCTTTGCCTGCGGCCAGACCGTCTGCTTTTACCACGATTGGCGCGCCTTGCTGACGCACGTAGGCGCTCGCTGACTCGTAATCGAGGAACGACTCGTAAGCAGAAGTCGGGATGTTATAGCGCTTCATCAAGCTTTTGGCAAACGATTTGCTGCCTTCGATCATCGCCGCCTTACTGTTCGGCCCGAAAATAGGCAGGTTGCGTTCCTCGAAGAAATCGACGATCCCGCCCAAAAGCGGATCTTCCGGGCCTACCACAGTCAGATCGATTCCCTCGTCTTTGGCAAACTGGGCCAGAGCGGCAAAATCGTTGACGCCAATCGGGACGTTTTGCGCAATCTCAGCCGTTCCTCCGTTGCCGGGAGCGCAGTATACTTTCTGTACTTTGGAGCTTTGCAAAAGCTTCCAGATAATGGCGTGCTCGCGGCCGCCGCCGCCTACTACCAATACTTTCATATGGATATCCTCCTGTTACTGAAGGGATCTGTACAGATTAGTGCTTGAAGTGGCGCGTGCCAGTGAACACCATGGCGATTCCTGCGCGGTTGCAAGCGTCGATGGACTCCTGATCGCGAATCGAGCCGCCTGGCTGAATGATCGCCGTAATGCCTGCGGCAGCAGCTGCTTCTACAGTGTCTCCCATCGGGAAAAACGCATCGGAAGCCAAAACGGAGCCTTTTGCCAGCTCGCCCGCTTGCTCGATGGCGATTTTCGCAGCGCCGACACGGTTCATTTGACCTGCGCCGACGCCGATCGTCATGTTGTCTTTTGCCAGCAAAATAGCGTTGGACTTCACGTGCTTGACAACCTTCCAGGCGAATTGCAGCTGGGCCATTTCTTCCGCTGTCGGTTGACGGTCGGTTACAACCTGGATTTCACTTTCTTCCAGCTGTTTGTAATCGAAGTCCTGAATCAATGCGCCGCCCGCTACCGGAGCCACGCGGAACAGATTGTCCGCTTTTTTCGCAGACTCATTCAATGCCGGGATGCGCAAGAGACGCAAGTTCTTTTTCTCGGCGAGAACCGCTTTCGCTTCTTCCGTAAAATCAGGAGCAATGATAATCTCCAGGAAAATTTCTTTCATCGCCAAGGCCGTATCTTTGTCAATCGCCTGGTTCGCCGCTACGATACCGCCGAAAATGGAGACAGGATCAGCCTCGTACGCCTTTTGGTACGCTTGGCGAATATCTGCGCCGATGCCCACGCCACAAGGGTTGGAATGCTTGATCGCCACAACTGCCGGCTGGGTAAATTCACGCACAATCGCCAGCGCCGCGTCCGCATCGTTGATGTTGTTGTAGGAAAGCTCTTTGCCTTGCAGTTGCTCTGCGTAGCCGATGCTCAGCTGGCTGGACAGCGGTTCGCGGTAAAAAGCAGCGCGCTGGTGCGGATTTTCGCCGTAGCGCAAGTCTTGCGCTTTTTCGTACGTCACCGTGTAGCTCTCCGGCAGCAGCTCGCCTACTTGCTCGCTCAAATAGCGGGAGATCAGGGCATCGTAGGCAGCTGTGTGACGGAATACTTTCGCAGCCAGACGACGGCGCGTTTCCAGCGTAGTATCGCCGTTTGCCTCGATTTCCTCGGCTACCTTTTCATAATCGGCGGAATCGACCACGACGCTCACGAACGCATGGTTTTTCGCCGCAGAACGCAGCATCGTCGGCCCACCAATATCAATATTCTCAATCGCATCTTCGTATGTCACGTCCGGTTTGGCAATCGTTTCCTTGAATGGATACAAGTTTACCACAACCAGATCGATCGTTTCGATGTTCAGGTCTTTCAGTTGCTTTTGATGTGCCTCGTTGTCACGCACAGCCAAGAGGCCGCTGTGGATATTCGGATGCAGCGTTTTGACGCGTCCGTCCAAAATCTCGGGAAATCCGGTTACTTCGGAAATGCCAATGACGGGAACACCCTCTGCTTTCAAGAGAGAAGCCGTACCTCCGGTGGAAATGATCTCTACTCCGGCAGCTGCCAAACGACGGGCAAACGGAATCAATCCTGTCTTGTCAGAAACGCTGATCAACGCTTTTTTCACACTCACGGATAGAACCTCCTGACTATTAGTAAGAAAACATGGCTAAAAGCTTTTTTGCAATACTAAAACACGAACATTCCTTTCATATTAAAACATAATTGTACGTTTTTATCAAGAGTTTCCTCAGCGAAAACAAACGCAGCCGCCCATGCCTGTTCGGCACTCGCGACTGCACATTCCCGCTTTTTTCCGGCAGCAGGCTTACCGCTTCTTTTTGTTTCCACCGGACAGCTTTTTCACCCGCTCGGCAAGGGACAGATGCTTGCTCTTCCCAGCCGCTCTCGACGGCTTTTTGGGCTTGCTGCTTTTGGCCTTGACCTCTTTCGCTTTCGGGACCATGCTGCCCAGTTCTTCCATGGAAATGGACTTGCCGTTTTTCATCCTGTCCTTGACGCGTTCCTTCGTCTCCTCGGGAACGTCAAGTCCCATGTCGGACAGTTCTTCCATCAGCTCGTCGATATTGCCCCCGCCTTTGGGAAATTTTTGTGCGAGCTTCATAATATCGTTCAGCGTCCATTCCCGCCCTGTTCGCTTGCTTAGCTTGCCCAGCAAATCGGCAACAAAATCTCCGCTCAAATCGGCTCCTCCTCTTCAGCTGCTTCTTTTTACAATATGTCGGCAGGGCGGATTTGGTTTGCTTTCAGACGTACGAATCGTTTGTTGACAATGATTCTCAGTTTCATTAACATAAATGGTACTATTACATGCATCAGCCCGGAGGCTTACATGAAGTCAACTCGCCATCAGCTGCTTTTTCCACCAGTTGACGATTCTTTGGGTGCCATGCCTTCCTCAGCCTTGCATGAAACTTTGCTACAGCCCATTCTGGAGCACATGGAGGCCGGAGTGACTGTGTACGGGCTGGATGGGCGCATCCTTTTTTTCAATGAAGCGGCCAAGCGCTTCGGCATGTCCGAGCCTATAGACTTGCATGAACATACGTACGGCTCTTATTCCTTTTACCATCCTGACGGCAGCACTCCTGTAGCTTTTGCGGAGTTGCCTTCTGTCCGCGTGTTGCGCAACGAACAAGTCTACAACCAGGAGATCTGGGTACAGCCTCTCGGAAAAGCTGTTTCCATCCTGGTCGCCAACGGCAAGCTGCTGTCCTCGCCCACCGGAGAACCTGTCGGCGCCTTGATCGTCACTCACGATATTACGGAGCGAAAATGGGCGCAGCAGCGTCTGGAAGTGAGCGAGCAGCGCTACAAATCTTTGTTTGAGCATAATCCGAATATCGTCTGCTGGCTCGACTTGTCCGGAAGATTCCTGAACGTCAATCCCGCTTTTGAGTGCGTGACCGGATACACCCTGGACGATGTGCGCAATCAGTCTTACCGGGCGCTGCTGAATCAGGAAGGGATTCGCCGCGTGCTTTTGATGTCCCGGAACGCCCAGCAAGGAAGCTCGGACAACTACGATATTTCCACTTTTCATAAAGACGGGACGCAAATCGAACTGAATGTCACCGTCGTCCCGATCGTGGTGACGAATACGGTCGTAGGCTATTTCGCCATCGCCACCGATATTACGAAACGAAAGCAAACCGAAGCCATGATTCACTATCTCGCCTATCACGACACGTTGACGGGCTTGCCGAACCGCTCCCTTTTCCAAAGCAGGCTCGATGCCGCTCTCGAACAGGCCGCCTGCGAGCAAAGCCAGCTCGCTGTCCTGTTTCTCGACCTGGATCGGTTCAAATACATCAATGACACACTCGGACATTCCACGGGAGACGGCCTGCTTGCGCAAATCGCCCGGCGACTGCAAGAGACTGCACGTCCTAACGATACGGTCTGCCGCTTGGGCGGCGACGAATTTACGATCATCCTGCCCCGGATGTCCCATACGGAAGCAAAAAGGTTCGCAGAAGCCGTTTTGCAAAGGCTGAGCATGCCGATCACGGTTGGTGACCAAAGCTTTGTGGTCACAATCAGCATCGGAATCAGCCTTTTTCCACAGGACGGCACGGACGCGGAAGCTTTGGTCAAAAATGCGGACGCAGCCATGTATCAGGCGAAAGAACACGGCCGCAACAACATCCAGTTTTTCCAACCGGAGATGAACGACGCCTTCGTCAAAAAAATGACGTTGGAAGCCGGACTGCGCACTGCGCTGGAGAACGAGGAATTTCAGTTGTACTATCAGCCCCAGTACGACAGCAAGCACGAGCATATTGTCGGCCTGGAGGCGTTGATCCGCTGGCAGCATCCGGTGTATGGCATCGTCTCTCCGCTTGATTTCATTCCGCTCGCCGAAGAGACGGGACTGATCATTCCCATCGGTCGCTGGGTGTTGCAGACAGCTTGCCAGCAGTTCGTCAGGTGGCAGCAGCAAGCTTTGCCTCCTGTGCGGCTTGCCGTCAATTTGTCGATGCGCCAGTTGCAGGACAAGCATCTGGTGACGATGGTCCAAGACATTTTGCAACAAACGGGGCTACACCCAAGCTACCTGGAGCTGGAAATAACCGAAAGCATCGCCATGCACAGGCTTGACGCTGTCATTCCCCGCCTGCAAAAGCTGCAAGCCATGGGCATCCAGATATCGATTGATGACTTCGGCACCGGGTACAGCTCGCTTAGCTGCTTGCAGCTTTTGCCGATCAATTCGTTGAAAATCGATCAGTCGTTTATGCGCAACATGTCGGACTCTTCTTCTCACTTGCCGATCGTCACCGCAATCGCAGCCATGGCTCACAGCCTGAAGCTGTCTCTCGTAGCAGAAGGCGTCGAAACGAAGGAACAGCTATCGTTTTTGCGATCGCTTGGCTGCCTGACGGTGCAGGGCTATTTTTTCAGCAAGCCCGTTCCGGCGGATGAATGCGAAAAGCTGCTGGCCAAAAGCGCTGCCCGTTCGGATAAGCGGATTTTTCCCGGGACTGGTTGCACAAGCTCAGCTGAATAAACCGTATCTCGGACCGTGCGCGAGAGAAAGATTTTGACCCTCACGCTGCCAGCACGAAAAAGACCGACACGATTGAGCTGTGTCGGTCTTTTGTTGCCTGTTATGATCTCACCTGAACTTGCCGTCCTGCAACCTGCACCCGGCCTTCCGCCAGCATGCCGATGACTTCCACCAGCAGTCCGTGCTCCACGGCGTGGATGCGCGCTGCCAGCGTTTCCGCCGTATCTTGCTCCTGCACTGCTACCGGGACCTGAGCGATGATCGGCCCCGTATCGAGACCGGCATCTACCAGATGTACCGTTACCCCCGTTATCTTTACCCCGTAAGCAAGTGCCTGACCGATCGCGTCTTTGCCTGGGAAAGCTGGCAACAGCGACGGATGCAGATTGATGATGCTTCCTTCGTAGGCAGCCAAAAGCGTTTCGCCCACCAGCCGCATATAGCCTGCCAGCACGACCAGCGAAATCTCCCGCTTTTGCAGCTCTTGCACGACTTCTGCTTCAAAAGCTGCCTTGTTGGCGTAATCTTTTGGCTGAAACACGAATGCTTCAATGCCCAGACGTTCCGCGCGTTCCAGCACCTTCGCCTGCGGCTTGTCGCATACGAGCAAAGCGACTTCCACACCGGGAAGTCGGCCTGCCTGGACAGCCTGCACGATCGCTTCGAAGTTGGAGCCGCTTCCTGAGGCGAAAATGGCCAGCTTTCTCACCATTCCACCCCGTTGTATACGACTTTGCGCTCACCCTCCTGAATGTTGCCAATCAGGTACGGCTGCTCGCCAAGCTCTTGCAGTTTTTCCATGGCGCTCGCTGCGTCTGCTTCTTTCACGACCAGCATCATGCCGATGCCCATGTTGAACGTTTTGTACATGTCGGGATACGAAATGTTTCCCGCTTCCTGTACAAGTGTGAAAATCGGCAGAACAGGCCAGGAGCCTACGTTAATGACCGCTTGCGTGTTTTCCGGCAACACGCGCGGGATATTTTCCGTGAAGCCGCCGCCTGTGATGTGGGCCAAAGCTTTTACTTCAAACGATTCGAGCACAGCCAGCACTTGCTTCACGTAAATGCGAGTCGGGGTCAGCAGCTCTTCGCCGAGCTTTTTGCCCAATGCGTCTACATGGTCATGCAAGGACATGCCCTTGTCTGCCAACAACACTTTGCGCACGAGCGAGAAGCCGTTGCTGTGCACGCCGCTGGAGGCAAGCCCGATCAAAACGTCACCTGCTGCCACATTCGCACCCGTGATCATTTTGCTTTCGTCGACAACCCCTACGGTAAATCCGGCGATGTCGTATTCACCCTCTGCGTACATGCCTGGCATTTCAGCCGTCTCGCCGCCAATGAGCGAGCAGCCGGACTGGGAGCAGCCCTCGGCGATCCCGCTGACAATCGCCTCGATTTTTTCCGGAACGACTTTGTCTACCGCCAAATAGTCGAGGAAAAAGAGCGGCTCCGCGCCTTGCACCACGACGTCATTGACGCACATGGCAACGGCGTCGATCCCGATCGTATCGTGTTTGTCCATGGCAAAAGCCAGCTTCAGCTTCGTGCCCACCCCGTCGGTACCAGAGACGAGAATCGGCTTTTCGTATTTTTTCGTGTCCAGACGGAACAGTGCTCCGAAGCCGCCCAAATCGGTCAGCACTTCGGGACGGAATGTCCGCTTCACGTGTTTTTTCATGCGTTCGACTGCTTCGTTACCCGCATCGATGTCTACGCCCGCTTGTTTGTATGCTTCACTCATCGTTTCTCCCCCTTGCAAGAGGTTGCTTGTATTAGCACTTGGTCGCTGGTAGCGCCTCTTCAAATTCAATCTCGGTCGGATACTCCCCTGTAAAGCAGGCGAGGCAGTGTCCTTTGTTTGGAGCCGAATCCTGGCGGCCGATGGCATTGATCATGCCCTCGACGGACAAGAAGGACAAGGAATCGGCTTCAATGATTTGACGAATTTCCTCTACCGACTTGGTCGACGCAATCAGCTCGTCGCGCGTAGAGGTATCGATTCCGTAGAAACAAGAGTTCATGACAGGCGGAGAGCTGATGCGGACATGAACTTCCTTGGCGCCAGCTTCGCGCAGCATGCGGACAATCCGGTTGCTTGTCGTACCGCGCACGATCGAATCGTCGATCATGACGACCCGTTTGCCTTCCACGACTTTGCGAACGGCAGACAGCTTGAGATAAACAGCCCGCTCGCGCAGCTCCTGGCTCGGCTGGATAAAAGTACGGCCGACGTAGCGGTTTTTGATCAGACCGATCTCGTACGGAATACCTGTCGCTTCCGCAAAACCGATCGCCGCCGAAATACTCGAATCCGGCACCCCTGTAACCACATCAGCGTCGATAGCCGATTCCAGGGCAAGCTGCTTGCCGAGGCGCTTTCTCGCCATGTGGACGTTGATCCCGTCGATGTCGCTGTCAGGACGGGCGAAATAAATGTATTCAAACGTGCAAATCGAGCGCTGCGTTGTCTCGGTATGCTTGGTTTCGATGATGCCATCCTGATCGACCACGATCATTTCTCCCGGCTGAACATCGCGCCAGTACTGCGCCCCGATAATATCGAACGCACAGGTCTCGGAAGCCACAGTGATCGCATCCCCCAGTCGGCCGAGAGACAGCGGACGGAGTCCATTCGGATCAAGCGCGATGACCAACTGCTTCTCGTTCATGACCAACAGCGCATACGCGCCCTTGATGTGCTGGAGAGCATCTTTTACTGCTCCTGGCAAATCGCGGCTCTCGGAGCGTGCGATCAGGTGGGCAATAACCTCGGTGTCGCTTGTCGTTTGGAAAATGGAGCCTTTCGCTTCCAGCTCTTTTCTCAGGACAGCGGCATTGACGAGGTTGCCGTTATGAGCAACAGCCATGCTGCCTTGCGCGTAGCGGAAAAACAGCGGCTGGGCATTTTCGATTTTGCTGGAGCCAGCGGTCGTATAACGGGTATGACCGATGGCGATATGGCCGCGGAATTTTTCCAGGTCGCCTTTGCCGAATGCTTCGGAGACGAGTCCCATTCCCCGGTGCTTATACCACTTCTCGCCGTCGGAGGCGCAGATACCTGCGCTCTCCTGACCGCGATGCTGAAGGGCATGCAGACCCAGATAGGTCAATTGGGATGCTTCCTTGTGGTTGTAAATGCCAAAGACGCCGCATTCTTCATTCAGTTTGTCCCAGATTACCCGATCAAACATGGAATCGCATCCTTCCAGGCTGCTTTCACCTCTTGAGTGGAAGCGTTGATTGCTTCCGTACCGTTCACTGTTACTACCAGACGCTCGCCGCCAATCGTACCGATTTTTGCAGCTGGTACGCCATGCTCACCTGCCAATGCCACAATCGCTTCCGCCTGCTCTTTGCTTGCGCTGAGCAAGATGCGGGATTGGGATTCGCTGAACAGCAGCACGTCTGTGCGCAAGTCGGATGTAAGCTCGACTTGTGCGCCGATGTTTTTGCCGAAGCAAGATTCTGCCAGCGCTACACCTAGACCGCCTTCGGACAAGTCGTGCGCGGAATTGACCAAGCCTTGGCGAATCGCTGTGAGCACGAGCTTTTGCACAGCGGCTTCCTTGGTCAGGTCCAGTTGCGGCGGACGACCGGAGATTGCGCCTGTCACGAGCTTTTGATACTCGCTGCCGCCCAGCTCCGCGAACGTGTCGCCGAGCAGGATGATGACGTCGCCCTCGTTTTTAAAGTCTTGCGTCGTAATATGGTCAACATCGGTGATCAGACCGACCATGCCGACAGTTGGAGTCGGGTAGATCGCATCGCCGCTGCGTTCATTGTAAAAAGATACGTTACCGCCGATAACAGGCGAGTCGAGGGCCACGCACGCTTCACTCATGCCTTCGCACGCTTTCTCGAACTGCCAGAATACTTCCGGCTTTTCCGGGCTGCCGAAGTTGAGGCAGTCGGTGATCGCAAGCGGCTCGGCACCGGAGCACACGACGTTGCGCGCGGATTCCGCTACCGCGATGGCTCCGCCCACTTTTGGATCGAGATACACATAGCGTCCGTTGCAATCGGTTGTCATGGCAAGAGCCTTGCGCGTGCCGCGCACCATGACGACTGCTGCGTCAGAACCAGGCTTCACTGCTGTATTCGCGCGTACGATATGGTCGTATTGCTCGTACACCCATGCCTTGTTGGCAACAGTCGGCTGCGCCAAGAGACTTTTCAGCGTCTCGTTCAGATCTTTTGGCTCCTCGATGGCAGCCAGCACATCTACTTTTCCGTTTGCTTCATAGTAAGCAGGCACTGCGGAAGGACGGTGGTAAACCGGAGCGTCATCTGCCAGGCTGTTTGCTGGCACTTCTGCTACGACCTCGCCTTTGTGCAACAGGCGCAGCTTGCTGTCATCCGTTACTTTGCCCACGACAGCGGAGGCCAAGCCCCATTTGTCAAAAATCGCGATCGCTTCCGCTTCCTTGCCTTTTTCCACAACGACAAGCATGCGCTCTTGCGATTCGGACAGCATCATTTCGTAAGCAGACATGCCTGCTTCGCGCTGCGGCACGAGATCCAGGTTCATCTCGATTCCGTTGCCCGCTTTGGATGCCATCTCCGAGCTGGAGCTGGTCAAACCAGCCGCGCCCATGTCCTGAATCCCTACGACGATTCCTGTGTCGATCAGCTCCAGGCACGCTTCCAGCAGCAATTTTTCCATGAACGGGTCGCCCACTTGTACAGCCGGTCGCTTTTTCTCCGATTCCTCGGTCAGCTCTTCGGAGGCAAAAGTCGCGCCGTGAATACCGTCGCGTCCTGTGCTCGCCCCGACGTAAATGACCGGGTTGCCGATACCGGAGGCTACGCCTTTTTGAATTTTCTCGTGGTCGATCAGACCCACGCACATAGCGTTGACGAGCGGATTGCCTTCATACGTAGGATCGAAGTTCACTTCTCCGCCAACGGTAGGAATCCCGATGCAGTTACCGTAGCCGGCAATTCCCGCAACCACATGTTCAAACAAATATTTGACGCGTGGCGTGGTCAGCTCGCCAAAGCGCAGCGAGTTGAGCAATGCGATCGGGCGTGCACCCATGGAGAATACATCGCGGATGATCCCGCCCACGCCTGTAGCTGCTCCCTGATACGGCTCGATAGCAGAAGGGTGGTTGTGGCTCTCGATTTTGAATACAACAGCCTGGTTGTCGCCGATGTCCACGATCCCGGCACCTTCACCTGGTCCTTGCAGAACGCGAGGGCCTTTTGTCGGGAACTTGCGCAGGACAGGCTTGGAGTTTTTGTAGGAGCAGTGCTCAGACCACATAACGCTGTACAATCCGGTTTCTGTCCAGTTTGGCTGGCGTCCCATAATCGTTACTACACGTTGGTATTCTTCGTCAGTCAGCCCGATCTCACGGTAGAGCTTCTGATCGGCAATTTGCTGGGCGGTCGGTTCTTTATGCGTGAGTTGTGACACTGTTTTGTTCCCTCCACGTCTTCAGGATCGAGGTAAACATGCGGCGGCCGTCATCGGATGTCATCCACTTGTGGACAGCGCGCTCCGGGTGAGGCATCATGCCGAGTACGTTGCCGCGCTCGTTGCAAATGCCTGCGATATCATCAAGAGAACCATTCGGGTTCTCGCCATTGTAGCGGAAAACGATCTGTTTGTTCGCTTTAAGCTTCGCGAGCGTTTCTTCATCACAGTAGTAGTTTCCTTCGCCATGCGCGATCGGGATTTGGATTTCTTCCCCAGCCGCATAGTCGAGGGTAAATGGTGTTTCGTTGTTGTCGACGCGAAGCCCGGACAGCTTGCAGGCGAATTTGAGGGAACGGTTGCGCAAGAGAGCGCCTGGCAACAGCCCTACCTCTGTGAGGATTTGGAAGCCGTTACAGATTCCCATTACCAGCTTGCCTGCTTCTGCTGCCTTCACCACTTGCTCCATCACGGGCGAAAAGCGAGCGACCGCGCCACAGCGCAAATAGTCTCCATAAGAGAATCCGCCCGGCAAAAGGATTGCGTCATAACCGGACAAATCTGTTTCAGAATGCCATACGTAGTCAACAGGCACTCCCATGACATCTTCAACTGCGTTGTACAAATCTACATCAGCATTCGAGCCTGGAAAAACGATAACGGCTACTCGCATATCCTTAGCCCTCCACGATCTCAAAGCGATAGTCTTCAACCACCGTGTTAGCCAGGAGCTTTTCGCACATTTCACGTACACGCTCTTCTGCCTGCGCACGATCTGCCGTGTTCAGTTCCAGTTCCATGTACTTTCCGATACGCGCATTGTTTACTTCGTCAAAACCTAGAGTGTGCAAAGCCCCTTTTACTGCATGGCCTTGCGGGTCCAGAACGCTCTCGCGCAGGGTTACATAAACAACAGCTTTAAACATGTACGTCTCCTCCCAGTCTCTTCAGCATTTCTTGATACGCTTCTTCTACATTGCCCAAATCGCGACGGAAGCGGTCTTTGTCCAGCTTCTCTTTTGTGACAGAGTCCCAGAAACGGCATGTGTCCGGGGATATTTCATCGGCGAGGAGAATCTCCCCGTCCGGCGTTTTTCCAAATTCGAGTTTGAAATCGACCAGCGTAATATTGCGCTCGGCCAGATAAGGTACGAGAACCTCATTGACAGCAAGTCCCATGCGCTCAAGCGTCGTCTGGTCACTTTCGCTCGCAATTCCCAACACTTTGATATGGGAGGCGTTTACCAACGGATCGCCCAGTGCGTCATCCTTGTAGTAAAACTCAACAACTGGCTGCGGGAGAACAGTTCCCTCTTCCATGCCAAGACGTTTGGCAAGTGAACCTGCCGCGATATTGCGGACAACGACCTCCAAAGGGATGATCTCCACTTTGCGGACTACTTGCTCTGTTGCAGACAGCAGCCGGACAAAATGGTTGTCGATGCCTTTTTCCTTTAGCATGGTGAAAAAGATAGCGGTAATACGGTTGTTCAGCTCACCTTTTCCGGTGATTTGCGCCCGCTTCTCTCCGTTGAATGCTGTAGCGTCGTCTTTGTACTCTACCCAGTATTGATCAGGCACAGATGTCCGATAAATACGCTTCGCCTTACCTTCGTAGAGTTGTTCCTGTTTTTCCACTGTAGGAGCCACCTTCCCAGATAAAAAGGTTGAGTTACGATTAATTCACGAACGATTCAACTACATTAAAACACAATCATACGCATTTATCAACGAAAAATGCGTGAATACGATTCGACAAACGTTCGGAAATTGTTGCATAATCGTTGTTAAGTTTTCGTTAACATTCGTTTACACGTTATCCATACTGGCTTTACATCCGCTCTTTACAATAGTCCTTAGTCACAGGACTCCACGACTATCCATATAATCAGGGGGACATCGGATGAAGACGCACCTTATCTTTGGCAAACTACTAGCCCCATTTACGCACTGGCACAGACGCGCACGGCTCCATACGAAGCTGACCGTGCCGCTGTTCTGCCTTTTGCTCCTCTCTTTCGCAGCGATCGGCGGGACTTTTTACACGCAGGCCAAAAAAATCATGATCGCCCAAATGGAAGCCAGACTCGATTCGGAGACGGACAAGACGACGGAAAAAATTTCCCTGTTGAAGTTCGCCTTTGTCACCGACGAGGAAACTTATCTGAAAAGGCTGGAGTTCGAGCTGTTGCAGCAAAAAAATTCTTTGGCCCAGGAAGGCCTCGATGTTCAGCAATACGTCGTGCGCAGCGGCGCGTTTCAGCCGATTCCCAACGTGACGAAGCAGGGAGCGATCCCCGTTCCGCCTGAGTACGCGCATCAGTTGGAAGCCGAACGCTACGGCGTCATCCACATCCCGATTGACGGGACGATACATACTTTGGCCTTTACTCATTCACCTGAAGAAAATTTCGTCTACGTCATCGACGTGCCGCAAGAGCAATATTTAGTCCATCTGCACGAAACGACCAGACTGATCCTTTTTGCCATTGCAGGAAGTCTCGTCCTCTCTGTTTTACTATGCTTGTTTATTGTGCGAGGTATTACGAATCCGTTCCAAACATTGATCCAGGCCATCCAAAAGGTCAGCGCCGGCGATCTGACACAGCGCTCCGCTCTGGAAAAGGAAGGGCCGGAAATCCGGGCGATCTCGCATCACTTCGATTATATGGTCGAGCAGATGCACCTCATCATCTCCGAGTTCCAGTCGATGATTCAGGAGTTGAATCGCGGCGGCATCGAGATCAGGCAGACCGCTGACGAGGCAGGGGAGCGCTCGTCGATGCTTTCCATCCGCCTGGACACGGTGAATAAAGGCGTAGAGCAAACAGCCGCTTCAACCGAACAGGCAAGTGCTTCTTTTCAACGGATGCGCGCTTCCATCGACATGCTGTTTGCACGAATCGCGAGTGTGATCGAAGCAGGCGGCCAGATGGAATCGGTCACGCACAGCGGCCAAAGCAGAATTGACGAGTTGACGGTCATCTTCCAGCGCTTTTTCCAAACGTACAAGCAACTGGACACCCGTATGGCAAACATGCAAGAGCAGTCGGCGTCGATCGGGCACGCGGTTTCGTTGATCGAAAACTTGGCGAAGCAAACCAAGCTGCTCGCCCTGAATGCCAGCATTGAGGCGGCACGGGCCGGCGAGTACGGACGCGGCTTTGCCGTAGTAGCGAGCGAAGTCGCCAAGCTCGCACACGAATCGGAAAAGGCAGCGCTTGAAATCAACCGCCTGATGGCTTCGGTTCAGACTGAGACGCTTTCCATCTCACGCGAAACTTCCCAAGCTTCCACCCAGCTCCAGGAGAGCGTGCAAAAGCTGGAAGAAGCGGAAGACGCCTTCCTCCATCTGCGCCAGGCCGTCGACCGGACGACCGGGGAGCTGCGCGCAGCCACAGAAGGGCTGTCCGACATTACCCAAGGCATGCAGGATGTCGACCACACGCTGGTTACGTTCCTCGCGATCTCGCAGGAAACGAAAAGCAGCACAGAAGAGATGCTTGACGCCTCCAAGGAACAGCTTTCATCCGTAGCCAAGTCGCGCCATCTGGCCTCCGAGCTGCTCGCTTTGTCCACGCGGCTGCATGAAATCAGCGAGAGATTTCGTGTGGCTTGATCCAAATGCCAAGAGCCTTCTTCGCTTTTGCAAGAAGGCTCTTTTTTTGTCTTTATGTTACACTGTCTTTGGTACAACCTACACGTGAAAGAAGGAATATCAGATGTTTCCCTTTGAAGTATCTTTTCCTACCCATATCTACTTCGGCATGGGCGAACTTGCGCGTTTGGGCCAGGCAGCGAAAACTCTCGGTAACAAAGCGCTTCTCGTCACAGGTGGCAGCGCAGCCAAGCGCACAGGTCTGCTTAGCCGCGCCATTACGCTCCTGCAAGAAGCGCAAGTAGCCTATACTCTTTTTGACAAAATTGAACCGAATCCGCGCACAGCGACCGTCGATGCCGGAGCAGCGCTTGCCCGCGAAGAGCAATGCGACTTCGTGCTGGCCTTGGGCGGAGGCTCTGTTATGGATGCAGCCAAAGCCATTGCCGCCGCAGCCGTTTCCGGGCGGCCCATCTACGACTACATGCGCGGCAACCCGAGCGGCTCAGGCAAATGGCTGGTGCCCGTGCAGGAAGCGCTCCCGCTTCTCACCGTGCCCACTGTGGCTGCAACCGGATCGGAAGCAAACAATATCAGCGTCCTGACCCACTGGGACACACACGAGAAATCTTCCATAAACGGCCCGGCCCTCTATCCGAAAATCGCGATTCTCGATCCATCGATCACATTTACCGTTCCCGCACGCGTCACGGCAGAGTCATGCGCAGATATTTTCTCGCATCTGTTTGAAACATACTTGATCAGCGCAGACAAAACGAATGTGCAGGACGGGATCACGGAAACGCTCATTCGGCTCGTTGCGGAGCACTCCGTTACCGCCATTCGCCAACCGGATCACGAAGAGGCACGTTCCACTTTGCTCTGGGCAAGCACGCTTGGCATCAGTCCTTTTGCCAATGCAGGGCGCGGCGCCGGAATGCCTCTGCACGGAATCGAACACCCGTTGAGCGGCATTTACGACATGGCACACGGGCGTGGACTGGCGATTCTTTCGCTTCCTTATTTCGAGCAGGTCATTTTGCCGGAGCGTCCAGAGAGACTGGCGCGCATGGGCCGACACTGCTTCGGAGTTACCGAGGAAGACGAGCAAGCCGCAGCGCGCGCAACCATCGCGGCTGTTGCCCGCTGGTATGAAAGCATGGGCATCACCGAGCGGCTTTCTGACTTTGGCGTAACGCAGGACGCGCTGCCAAAAATGGCCGAAGAAGCGATTACGATTGGCGGACGCGGTGCCGGACATCTGCCGAGCGCCAGAAAACTGCATGCGGAAGATGTCGTCGCCATCTACCAGGCTTGCCTGTAAATACTGCACGAACATACTGGCAGGCACGCGCTTTCCTGTGCGATAATGAGATTAATAAAAATTTTTTTACTATATGGAGGTCGTACATATGGCAGATCCACGCATCAATGAACTGGCTAGCCGCCTCGTCCGCTACTCTCTCAATTTGCAAAAAGGGGAAAAAGTCCTGATCGAAAACACAGGGCTGCAACCTGAGCTTGTACGTGCGCTCGTTCGCGAATCGTTCGCTGTCGGCGCTCTGCCATTGGTAACGTTGAAAGACCAGGAAGTGCTGCGCGCGCTCTACCAAGGAACGAGCGAAGAGCATATGGCATTGATGGCCAAATACGAATACGAGCGCATGAAAGACATGGACGCGTACATCGCGATCCGCGCTTACGACAACATCAACGAATTTGCCGATGTTCCGGAAGACAAGATGGGCATCTACTCCCGTGTCCTGTATCAGCCAGTGCACACAAACGAACGCGTGCCAAACAAACGCTGGGTCGTTTTGCGCTACCCGAACAAATCGATGGCGCAACTGTCCAATATGAGTCTGGAAGGCTTCGAGGACTTCTACTTCTCCGTCTGCAACCTGGACTACGCGAAAATGTCCAGAGCGATGACACCGCTGAAAGAACTGATGGAGCGCACCGACCGCGTCCGCATCGTCGGGCCAAAAACCGACCTGCGCTTCTCCATCAAAGGCATCAACGCTGTCAAATGCGACGGCAAGCGCAACATCCCGGACGGCGAAGTGTACACAGCGCCTGTTCGCGATTCTGTAGAAGGCACCATTTTCTACAACGCCGCTTCCAACTACCACGGCATTTCCTTCACCGATGTGCAATTCACTTTTAAAGAAGGAAAAATCGTCGAAGCGACCAGCTCCAATACAAAAGCGCTGAATGACATTCTCGACACCGACGAAGGCGCTCGCTATATCGGGGAATTTGCCATTGGCTTCAACCCGCACATCCTGCATCCGATGCTGGACATCCTGTTCGACGAAAAAATCGCCGGAAGCTTCCACTTCACGCCTGGCAACGCCTACACAGTAGCGGACAACGGAAACCGCTCCTCTGTTCACTGGGATTTGGTGCAAATCCAGCGTCCGGAATACGGCGGAGGCGAAATCTGGTTTGACGACGTGCTGATCAGAAAAGACGGCCGCTTCGTGCTGCCAGAGCTGGAAGGCTTGAACCCGGAAAATCTGGTGTAGGGCATACCGTATAGCACGTCTAGCACTAACAATGGATAGGCTTCAGAGAACATCTGAACCCTATCCATTTTTTCATGCTGATGTTCCGTGAAAATCATCATTTTAAAATTTACAAAAAATTCTAAAAATTAATGCAAATGTTTTTTAGAACATGCTACAGTCAATACGCAACCAAATCCACGAAGAAAGGAAGTACCATCCATGAAATGCAAAGTCGAAACTATTCCCCCCTATCGCATTGCGTATATGCGGCGAGTCGGTCCATACGGTCCTGCCAATGTGGAAGTAATGGAGGAGCTAAAAAAATGGGCGAAGGAGAAACAGCTTCTGGAATCGGCTATCCTGTTTGCCATTCCACAAGATAACCCACAGACAACCGCTCCTGAAAGCTGCCGATTTGATGCTTGCATTGTGCTCTCCGCAAATTATCAGTTGGACGATGCCGATTCCATTTGCGAAGGCGAGCTTGCGGGCGGGAATTACCTCGTTTTCGAAGCCAAGCATACAGCAGAGGACATCCAGCGGGCGTATGCTGAAATTTTTCCTGCTCTCCACAGCAAAGGATACACGATGGACAGCAAGCCCATTTTGGAAAAATATACGGGCGATATCACGACCAATCCTTATTGCGAAATATGTGTGCCAGTAACAGCGTTATAGATTAGTCTTATGGCATGGCAATACTTGCAGCGATAGCGTTGACGGCGCGACACGACATGGCGCGGCGTGACGACCGTCCGGCAGAAAGTTCATTCCTGGCTTTTGTTCGCTCGACGCAAAAACTACAATGGGGATGAGAAACGTTTTTGGAAATGGGGTCTATGCATGAACAAATCAGACCGCCTGCTGGCCATTGTGCTGGAGCTTCAGCGCAAGCGCACCTTGCGCGCGGAAGATTTGGCCGCGACATTCGAGACGAGCGTGCGGACCATCTACCGGGATATGCAGGCGTTGAGCGAAGCAGGGGTCCCTGTCGTCGGCTCGCCAGGGCAAGGCTACTCGCTGATGGAAGGCTTTTTTCTGCCGCCCGTTCGCTTTACGGTGGAGGAAGCCGTCGCGCTGCTGATCGGCGCAGACCTGGTCGAGCAGGCGTTTGGCAAAAATTACGGCCACAGCGCCCGCGGTGTCCAACGCAAAGTCGAAGCGCTTCTGTCGCAGGAATTTATCCGGGAAGTAGAGGGGATTCGCTCGACCTTTCGCCTGCTCGATATCGGAGAAGCCAACCAGCGCGAGCGGGAAAAACAATATGCCGAGCTGCTCCACGAAGCCATCCTGCATCGCCGCAAAGTCCGCTTCCGCTATCGCAAAACGATCCCCGAGACAGACGGCAACCGCGAGAGCGTACGCGATGCGGCTCCCTACGGGCTTGTGCTGGCGCGGGGCGTGTGGACTTTGCTCGCCTTTTGCGATTTGCGCCAGGACATCCGCAGGTTCCGCCTGTCCCGCATGAGCGGGCTGACCATGCTCGAAGACAGCTTTGACCTCCCGGAACATTTTTCCTTTGACGATTACAAACCTCCCGACAACCGCACACTCGAAGTCCGCCTGCTCGTCCAGCCAGCGATAGCCGATCAGGTGCTGGAAGCAAAGTCCTTTTATATAGAAGAGATGGCCGATCATCCGGACGGAGTGCTGGTCACGCTGCGCGTCCGGCAACTGGAGGAAATCTCGGACTGGGTTCTGGGGCTGGGGGCAAATGCGCTCGTCCTCGAACCGCCATCCCTCCGTGAAAAAATTCGCGAGGAAGCGGAAAAATTGCTAAAACGCTACTGACATACAGTTGTCAGTAGCGTTTTTGTATGCTTGTGACAAAGAATGAAAGAGGAGCTGACCACAAGATGAATCCAACCGAAATCATGCACAGCATGCAACAAGTAACCGATCTGTACATCCAGGAACTCGAAGCATTTGACATGGACCGTCTGCTGCAAAAGCCAAGCGAAGAGGAATGGTCCATCGGCCAGATGTACCAGCATCTGATCCAATCGGCCCTCTATATGCAACTCGCCAACATCGAAGCGTGTAGAAAAGGCGCGCCCGAAGTCATCCAGCCGGACGCCCAAATGTCTGAGGACGGGCAAGCGATCTTTGCCCATGGCTCCTTACCGCCTATCCGCATCCACGTTCCTGCTTCGCCCCAATATACACCCAAGCAGCCAGAGAACAAAGAGCAGCTGCACGATGGTTTGCGCACTGTCCTGCGCCTGATGCAAGAATTTGAGCCGACCTTGCAGGATATTCCGACACACCACAAAGTCGCACATCCTCGCTTCGGACCTTTGAATGCGCAGGAGTGGTTTGCGCTTGTAGAGATGCACTATCGCCACCATCTGCACCAATTGAACAGGCTAAAAGGCTAACTTTTTTCTCCGAACAGACCAGCGAGCTTTTGGTAGGTCGGCGGAAACTCTGCCTGATAGCGCAGGAAGGACGGGATCGGGTAGCGTATCCCGCCTTTTTGCGTGGCTGCCAGCCCTTCCACCAGCTCGGCTGCATCGCGGAAATGAAAGCTGAACGCCATCTCGTGGTCCTGCGTCTGGGCAAACAGCCGATCCCCGTAACAGGGGACGATCACTTGCGGTTGTCCGGTCTGGATCGGCTTGATCGCAATATCGGCGCAGTCCGCCCGGCTGGAAAAAGTGGAAGGAATCGAGCCGCCGCGCTTGTAGAGCATTCCCGCCACCAGCCGCATCACCTGTGCCGCGTTTCCGTAAATGACAACCACGTCCGGCTCGACCTGCGCCCGCTCCAGTGGGTATGACACGTAGTAGCCGCTTTCCTCCGCCGAAAATTTCGGGACATCCGCCTCGCTTTTCGCTCCCGTTTCCAGCGAGTCTGTGTACATCCCGCAAGCGAGATGGCCCTCGGTGTAAAACGCAGGTTGTTCCTCGTAGCCGAACGCCACCTGCGCGATCGGACAGGACAGATCTGCGCCGTTCATGGCAATGCTCCAGCCATAACGTCGCGAAAAGCCGACCGCCTGGCAAATCGTGATCGGGTACCCCAAGTCTTGCTGCGGTCGCTTTGCCTTTGTCGGCAATGCCGCTTCCTCGCGAATGATCGAAATGCCCACAGGGAACGTTTCCGTCCGCACATACGTTTGAATGGCCTCATTCAACTCCAGGGCAGTAATGGTACTCGTGCTCATAGCGCTTCTCCTCCTCGATTCAACAAAATTGCTCTCGCTCACCAAAACACCCGTACACTGAATTTTTCGTCTTTTCAACCCTCATGTCCTGTCTGTCCGCCCTATTTCTTTGCAAACTTACAACATCGTAAGGTAGTGGAAAGGAAAATCGATATCTCCTGGCCCCGTTTCCTGTTAGGATAAGAAAAGATTACGCAACAGGCACGGAGGCTTGACCCATGAAAAAACTGGCAACCTTTTTACTCGCGACGACCATCCTGGCGTTGTTTATCATAGGCTGTTCCAAGCCCAATACACCTGAACAGGTGCAGGGGCTGGGAAAAGAAGAAGCGGCGCAAATCGCTGCGGGCGCTGTTCGTCAATATTATCATCTGACGGTAGATACCGCCGATCGGGAAATTACACTTGAAGACCCTGCCAAACTGATCGATGCCGCCACTGGCGAACCTATCTACAAAGGAGTGCCCGTTCACGCCCTGCTTCGCGGCGAGCCGAAAAGCGGAGATATATCCGGCTACCACGCGATCATCGAGCCAAAGACAAAGCAGCTTCTCTCGCTCTCGATTGACGTGATCGGCAAGGACGGCGAGAAAGCGACGAAAACGATCGCTGAAGCCGATCTGGAAAAAGCCGCAGCCGACTTCGTGCGCTCGCAAAACTTGCTGGCCACGGCTGACTTTCAGCTCGTTCGGACTTCCGAGGCCACAGACAACGATCTCAAGCGCTACTTTTACTATTCAGACGGCCACAACGCAATCGCCATCGGGGTCGATACTGCCTTGAAGCAGGTCGTCACCTTCACCTATGACTGATGTGGTCGACCGACCGCCTGCATGCAGCGAAACAGCGTGCCCCGGGAGCAACGCACGGCGCGATTGATCCGGGAGAAGCGCCTCAGACAGCTTTTTCGTTCAAAAAAGTCCCGTTGCCAGACACATGAACTGTTGCCCAAAAAATAGACAGGATTTGAAATAAGCCTGTGGAAAATGTCAGCAGCTATGAGATGACTCTTGAATTTATCAGGGGGCATCTTTTTTAATGTCCACTGGTAACATGGTCAAGACCCGGGACTGACCCCCGTTTGTAGGACAGGGATCAAAACACCTTAACTAATTAGGCAGCCAGTTGCTGATATTAAATCGGTGACTGGTTGTTTAGTTTCGTTTACTGCTACGTTTCAACTCATGCGCAATAACTGAGCAGTCGGGCACCGTTCCAGCGTGGACGCGCGCTTGTGCACCATAACCGGCATCGCACTTCCAGATCTGTCGCTAGCTTATCCCAGTCGATCGCGTTGGTAACCCTTAGTGACACTTCGCTTGAGATAAAATAAAAAAAGGTAATTATATGCATAAATTTGTATTTATTGTAAAATATAGGGAGTTTGAAATAAAAGGAGTGATCTATCCGATGAATGTACGAAGTGTAGCCAAAAGAGCCGCGTTGGCTGTCCCGGCGATGTTGTCATTTACAATTGGAATGAGCCTAGCCCATGCAAACGTGTGGGAGGGGCGCTGGAAAAACCCTGATAGTATACCATACGTGAACAACGTATCTGGTAATAGCGTTTTGAAAAGTTTTGTCAACGATGCAGCATTGGACAACTGGAATAATAATCAGACTACCTTGACGTTTGAGAAATCTAGGAGCACTACTGGACGTCATATTGAGGTGGAAAATGTAAATTTTAGCTCTGTTACATGGACCGCGATTGCTAACGGAGCTGATGGCAATTGGGACTCCAAAGGTTACTACAAAGGCATCGAAATTCAAATAAACGAAGCCAAGATTGAAGATTATAGTGATTTTCAACTGCTTGGTGTTATCGCACACGAGTTTGGACACGCTGTTGGACTAAAGCACCAGTCGGGGTCAAAAAAATATTTAATGTATCCATATGACGATAGAGACACAAACATCATATCAAGTAAAGAAAAGAAAATATTAGAAATCCATTATACTGATTGAGAGGAGCAGGATTGACATGACGAACACAATAAAAGTAGTTTTACTTACTTCTGTAGTGCTATCCGGGGTATTAGGGTACACTCTTTCGACGCCTAAAGAAAGCAATGTCGTCTCAGTACATGCGAGTTGGGGGAAAGAGCAACCATCCGTGAAATCATTATTAGACGAATCGGACTTGGTTGTGGTAGGAACATTGAAAGAAGAGATTAAATCGTACCAACCATTTGACGGCTATGAACATACATTTACCGACGGTACTATTGAGTTGCAGCGCGTGTTGAAGGGCCCTCCTCTTGAAGAAGTAGTTTTGTCGCAATACGGCGGAGTCCGAATGGATGGCAAAGTAGAGGTATTTGATGACCTGCCATTGCTAGAGAATTCAAAGACGTATCTCTTGTTTTTAAGCAAAATCAACGATAACACGGAACGCAATGGGAAATATCAGGTTACTGGAGGTCCGCAGGGATTATATGAGTTAGCCAGAAGTGACAGCAAACTGATGAAAACTCCTGACGCTGAATTAAGCGACTTCTCCATTTTCTCGTTTGTGGATGGGGAAATCAATCAAAAAGTCATCGACATGGGATTAGACACGATTGCTGATTTAGCCAAGGAACCTAAATAGAAATATTCACCAGGAAAAGTGTGGATGATATCATAAAATCACCCGCACTCTACTCATTTACAGGTAAGGAGGGCTCAGAATGAGAAGAGTTCCGCTCACAGTCAAGTTGATCCTTTCCGCTTTACTGCTTTCATCATGTGCTCACAACTCCCCATCAACAGATACACAAAAAACAACAAATGAAATCGCAAGCTGGCCGTACCCTTATGTGAAAGTCGATAACCATTTTTATGTAATTGAAAACGATGAAAACAAAGTCGAACTTGTAGAGAAAGAAAACATCGGAGAACAAATTGGAACTGTAGAAGAGAAATACGATTTTGAAGGGGACGAACAAACATCGCAAGCAACTATTGTATCTAATTACCTAGAGAAAGGAACCAAGCTATTTGCGATCAAGGACGTTGATCCGAGTATTCATATTGCATTTGAAAAAAGCGAGGATGTATACGTCAAAGCTACAGAGGAAAATGCAATTCCAAAAAAGGCAACTGATAACACGAACTAAAGACTATTGGGATACACGCCGGTATTGGGACCTTTTGCAAAATAAAATGGGACTTCGTGACGAATCCCATTTTATTTAGTTCGTGGGCGTAGGCGAGGGACTGTAATTTATTTTGTGTAAATGGGTTTTGAACAGGTGGATGTTCCGTCCTCGGCTTTACATGGAGGGGCGGGCATGATAGACTCCCTGCTCCTTTCTCAAATTAAAGATGACTAAAATACAAAAACCCGTTAGACGGTAACCTTTTCCAAAGTGTCCATCTGACGGGTAACAGTTCAACATTGTCGCAAGCAACGGGACTTTCCACTAGCTTCCACTGTATTTTTCCTCGATTTCCTCTTTCATTTCCTGATAAGTCTTGTTGGTAAGGTTCACCAAATAATCGGTAAGCTCTTCTTTCGCCTGCGAGGCTAACGCTTCCCTGTCCTGTCTCTGCTTCGTAAAATACGCTTTGGCCTGGCTGCCGATCTTGCCGCTTGCCGCCAAATACTCATCGCGCTTCCGATGTTCAAGCTCTCCCGCCAGCTTTTCTCGTACCAGTCCCGGTTGTAGGCGTCGATCCACTTGCGGCGGTCGATCAGCACCTCGCCTACTTCCGTCAGGGCGTCCCGCTTCCACTGCTCCCACTTTTGAGCGATTTCTTTTGCCCGCTCCAGCTCTCTTTTGAATTGCTCGCGGTTCGTCACGTTGGCATACAAGCCTTCCGATGCCTGGGCAATCGCCTTCAATTGCTTCTGCCCTTCGGCGTTCACGTCAAAGCCGATCACGTTTACGAGCGGCATGATTTGCGACTGGGACAGCTCTTTGGCTACAGCCACCGGATCGCCGCCGCAAGTCTCGATGCCGTCGCTGACGAGGTAGATGACGTTCGTGTTTTTATCCGCCGAAAACGCGGCCAAATCTTGCTGGGCAAGCTTGAGAGAATGGGCGATCGACGTCCAGCCAGTCGGCTCAAACAGTGCAAGCGCCTGGTCCAGCCGCTTCGGCTCGTACGATTGCAGCGGATAGACAAGATCGCTGCTGGAGCAGGAGAGCTGTTTGTCTCCATCGGCATTGCTCCCTTTATGTCCATAGACGCGCAGCGAAATGTTTGCTTCCTCCGGGAGTGATTCGGCAAATTCCTTGATCGCTTCCTTGGCCAGTTGCATCTTGGTTTTGTCTCCCATTTTCCCGGCCATGCTGCCGCTCGCGTCCAAAATGATTTCGACGTTAAAATTTTCCCGAAACTGAAACCGCGCATCCTCGATGCCGGGATCTCCAAACGAAGCCATTTTCCAGCGATCCACAACCATCTGCGGACTGAGGTAGTCTTCGGAGAACAAAGCGAGCAGCTGATTCCAGTACAGTTGCAAATACGCTTCGTTCATCCCATCCACCACAGTAGGCATTTTGTCGAGAATGGCAGCAATAGCCGGCCGATGCGGATGCTGGGCGAGGTAAAAATGCGTGCCCGCCAACTGTCCGGGCTGCTCCGCAATCAACTCCTGCGTATTTTGAGGCCATTTCACCTCGCCCACTCGCGGCCCTGCTCCAGATGCGCCAAGGGTGCAGCCGCACAGCAGCAGTGCCGTCATCAAGCTGTTCACCAGGCCGAGCATTCGCCTGTACTTACTGTGCATTCGGTCATAGCCTCCTTGTCGTGTGTATATGTTCTGCATCATCGGATATGACGAGATGAACCGTGCTTTCCTTTACAGCGTGATAGAACTGAGAAAAAAGCTTCCTGCCGCATGGAGAAAGCCAATCTGTCTGCTCGATCCCGTCTGGTACACTTCCTCCTCGTGCTTCGGGTCAGGCATGAAGGAAAAGTCAAACGTAGTGGAACGGAAGCGGACAGAAGTCTGTACCTGAATGCGCTCATCCGCGGTGACGACAATTTGCGAACCGGGCACTGTGGCGTGATTGGCGTCGAGGACCGTGACGACGACATCCCGCAGCTTCGGGGCTGCTTCTGCAAGACCCGCCTGCACATACAGCAGCAGCTCCACGTTTGCTGGCAGCCAGCTTCCCAGCACCTGGTCAATCGCTTCGTACCGCACCTCGCTCCTGGCCCAATCCGGATGGCTCGCGCGGATAGCGGCTTCCGCCTGATCCACGAACGGCTTGATGTATGTCTCGTCCTTCAGGCGCATGGGAGATCGATCGTAGCGAACGAGTGCCTTTTCCATCTCGTCGTAGATCGGCTTGACCGCCGCCAGCGCCGCTTGCTGCGCACTGTCTGACGCTTGCTCCTTGACGACGAAGACTGTCGAGAGGTTAAACAGCGCCATGAACAAGATGAGCATGATGAGCATAAAGATCGTAAGCGTAAAGATTGTGACATTGCCTCGTTCATTCCGCAAACACGCCAGCCAGTCTCTCATCTAGTGAACCACCCTGCTCGTGATCTCGCGCTGGAACGAAATCCTTTTGTCCGCCTCATCCATGTTCTGTGTCAAAATATCCGGCAAAAAGGCGATTTCCAGGTTCGCGCCGACCATGACTTTGAAGTACCCGTCACTTGTCGTCTCGATGTACGACTCTCCCCTGTCGAAGCCGATGCCGCCACCCGCTCCGGCTAACACTTTTTCAGCGGCGTTCAGTGCACTGGCCTCGCTCCCGGTGATGGCGAATACTTTTGCCGCCTCATTGGCAGCCGATTGCGCGGCGATCACCCCGTACACGCCGATCAAAAACTGCCAGCAAACGAGCATGATGAGAAAAAGCAGCGGCAAAATCCCGAGAAACTCAATCGTGACCGAGCCTTTTTCCCCGGACAGCAGACGCGACAGCTTTCCTGCGTTCCTCGCGTTCGCGCGGCCCTGTCTTGCGCCCGGCATCACCGACTGCCTGGGCGTACGGTTAAACAGACGCATGTTTCTTCCGGAGAAAAGCCAGATGATTTTTTTTCATAAACGGCAGCCCGATCGCCAAAATGACCAGCTGGATCGGAAAGTCTCCCCGGTAAATGGCGCCGATGATCGCCGCAGGCACAATCAGGGCGTAAAAATAAAGCAGCATGAACTTCCAGAAACGCTGCCAGTTTTTCTCCTGCTTGGACATGTCGTTTCCCCCTCCATGATTATTCGCTTGGCGTCGTCTCTACCGCTTCACTTCTTTGCGGCGTGCGTACTCCATGCCAGACTGTTCGATATAGGGCAGCGCAAACCAGACAAGCAGCAGCGGATACGGAATCGTCTCCCCCACTACCATGAGCAGGCAGCAGAGCGGCATGAGCACGCCGTACAAAACAATCGCGATCCCATTCCAAAACCGCTGCCTTTTCGCTTCTTTTGTCGTCAAGCCGTGTCCCTCCTCCCGGTATCCACGCTCTCCGCAGTCGCTGGCTCACTCATCCATCTGTGCGTATACATCGTCAGCATCACCGCCATCAGCGGAAAGAAAATGACATTCAGCAAAATCTGCGTAAAGAAAACCGCGCCAAAGCTGGTCGTAATGTAAGTGACGGTAAACAGCCCGATCACACTGATGCCCCACTCGATGGCGCTAATCAGCAAAATCACGCCGAGAATAGAGAAAAAATGCTTTTTCCCCAGCGCAAACGCCTTTTTCCAGCTCTGCTGCACCGGCTGCTTTTTCATGACCGTCAAATAAGGAGTCAAGTAAAACAGCACGAGGATGACAATCCCCGGCACAAAAAACAGCATCATGCCAAAAGACACGGCCAGGACGTAGACGATCCCGAAGACAAACACGGCAAAGCCTTGATCCAAAAACGTGCGCAATGCCTGGCGAATCGGCCGTTCCTCTCCCGCAAGCTCGCTTTGCACATACTGGGCAAACGGAAGCTGCACGACTGTCAAAAACACGAGCAGCAAAAACAGGTTGAAAAAGGCGGAAACCACCTGCCCGCCCGTCAAGGCAGCGATAAAGTGGATATAGTTGACGGTAAAATTGTGAATGAGCAAAAAAGGCAGAACGACGACCGCTGACAAGAGCAGCATGGACTCGATGTTGCGTGTATAAAACAGGAAGCTTTCTTTGATCGGATGCTTCACTCTGACTCATTCCCATCTAACGTTTTGGCGGCCAGTCACGACCAGTATCAGACGCTAGGCGAACCGTTTGAACAGCTTGCGTCCCCATTTCGCCAGCTTGCTGCCTACCCACAGAACGCCGCCGACTGAGACAAGCACGACAGCGGCCGTCTGCCCTCCGGGAATCATGGCGGCGATGACCCCGGCATCCATAAGCGTGCTGCCGAAGCTGCCTGTTCCGTCGATCGCATAGTCGATGCGCTCAGACTGGCTGTTGCCTGAATCAAAGGCATCCTGAAAGTTCGTGAAGGTATCGATGCTGTCAAACACCAGACTGATTCCCGCTGTCGCGACGTTCAAGCCTTTGACCAGTCCTGTCACTTGCAGGCCGCTTGCCGTGTCTTTGATGAACTTGAAATTCATCCAGGCGGAAGCAGCGTCGAAGCCGTCGACAGGCAAGCCGCTCACCCAGTCGAAGGAAGTGTCTTTCAGATGAATGTCGATCGCCTTGACGCCCAGCTCGACCAAAAACAGGCTGCGCATGCTGGCAAAGGTAGCCGGGTCTACATTCCCTTCCGCCATGTCGGCCACCATGCTGAGACTGCCGCCGAACGCACTGTTGATCGACCAGTTTACATAGTCGTAGGCTTTGGAATCGCCCTTGCCGGAAAGGCTGCCCGGTGTGACGCTCCCTGGCTGGGTACTGCCTGGGGTCAGGCTGCCGGGACGGGTATCCCCCGGATTGACGTTCCCCGGTTGGGTATCGCCGGGACTGACGCTTCCTGGCTGGATCACGCCTGGGTTCACATTGCCGGGCGTGACGCTGCCTGGCTGAACATTGCCAGGACGGGTGTTTCCTACATCCAGACTCCCCGGCTGTATCTCACCGGGCGAAATCTCTCCTGTTTCCCATTGAAAACTACCAGGCTGTATGTCATTTGGCGAAATATTTCCCGGCCTGATCTCTCCCGGCTGGACTGCGCCTGGACGCACGTCGCCAGGCGCCACAGACTCTGCATGCACAAAAGCTGCAAAGGGGAAAAGATTGATCACCAGTATGAACAGGGCAACGATGGCAGCCCAATTCGTCCGTCTTGCTAGACGCTTCACAGCATTCACCCCGATTTCCTTAATCCCTGGCAAACCACTGATTGGCGGCGCTAGTTTCCGCCTGCATTGATGCCGTACTGCTCAGAAATGGCTTCAATGGTTTCCTTGTATGATTTTTTGGCCAGAGAATCGAGCATGTCTTCCAGTTCGTCCGCCCGTTTATCCACGTTTCGCTTATGTTCATCCTGCAATCGGGCCAACCCTTCGGCGAGCTGCTGCGGGAACCGTTTATCCCGTTTGATCTGCCGAATCATCCAGTCGACGTTTCGCTTCTCATCGTCGGCCAAAAACTTCCACTCCAGCTTGTAGTGCGTATTGTTTACGAGCAGATTGACTTTTCGGGAGTACGCTTCACTGGATTCCTTGCGCCTCCATTTGTACCACTCGTCCGCAATTTCTTTTGCTTTGGAAAATTCGTCCTGCAACCCTTTTTTGTCGCGGATCGATACATAGCGGCCGCGCGCTGCTTCTGCGACTGCCTTTAGCTGCTTTTGTCCCTCTCCGTCCACGTCAAAGCCGATGACATTCAAGACAGGCGTGATGTTAGAATCCGCCAACTGCTTCGCTGCTGCCACCGGATCTCCGCCGCATGTCTCGATTCCGTCGCTGACGAGAAAAATCAGGTTGGTATTCTTGTCCCCGGCAAGCTGACTCAAATCTTTCTCTGCCTCCTGCAAGGAATGAGCGATCGGAGTCCAGCCCGTCGGTTGGAATTGATTCAAGCTTGCGGCGAGCTTTCCGGCGTCGTATTTTTGCAACTGGTACACCAGCTCGCTGCTGCTGCAAGAAAGCGCCTTGTCGGAGTCTTTGCCGCTCCCTTCGTTCCCGTACACGCGGAGGGCCACATTCGCCTCTTTGGGTAACGTCTCGGCAAACGCTTTGATCGCTTCCTTGGCCGCGTCCATTTTGGTTTTGCCGTCCATCCGGCCTGCCATGCTGCCGCTCGCGTCGAGAATGATTTCGACGTTGTACTGCTCCTTGAACTGAAAGCGGGGATCGTCGATTTCAGGACTTCCGAACGAAGCCATTTTGATATCTTCGATCAGCCGTTCCGGATCGGGGTAGTCTTCGGCGAATAGCCCGAGCAGCGCCATATAGTACATGCCGACAACCTCCTGATCGGGGTTTTCGATGGCGGGCAGCTCCTGCAAAAAAGTCTGCAGCTCTTGTTCATGCTCGGAATAGTTGCTTCCCGCATAGCGCCCGATAGGAAAACTGGCAATCTCGGCGGCCGTCTCCGGAATTTTTGTGGCTCCCTCAGGAAGCAATGCTTTCAGGGAAGCGATTTGCTCCTCCTTCGACGGCTTCTGCTCCTGATTGACTGGCTGTTCCACCTGCTCGTTGGACACCGCTTCCAGTGGCGTCGTCGGTTCCTGCGTGCTCGACGGCTCGTCGCTGGAGCAAGCATGCAAGATGACCATCAGCCCGAGGGCTGCAATCAGTACCTTGATAGCTTTCATCTGTATGTACCTCCGTCATTTCAGAGCTGCTTGTTGTTCCCAGGCAAAAAACAGGGAAAGTTAGTGGTGAAAATCAGCTTCCACCACTAACCGTAGGCACCGGAATTGACGCTTGGCATTAGTCACCTGTAATCTTGTCGCCAATGTGCTCAATGACATCGGACAGCGTGCCGGAAACGGCGTTGCCCACGTTTTCATCTTTGCTGAAAAAGGTCGCTACAGCGCCAAGCACCGCCAGGACGACTGCAGCCAGTGCGATCCATTCAATCGATTGCGCTCCCTTTTCGTTGCGCAGGGAAAAGCTTGCTTTTACAAACAGTTTTTGCATCAATGTTGTCACCATCGTTTTTTCCTCCAAACGGGAATGTATTTAATAGGTAAAAAATGACTCCCGGACACCTCTGCCTGCATCACCTCCCTTACAGGCATCCGATCCAGCATTTATTGGAAAATGCCCGTAAACGTCTTGGCATTTTCCAAAATGTTCAGTACCATCAGGCCGCCGATCATCAGCATGGCGGTCGGGGCGACGACGAGCGTGGTAATCAGCGTGACCTTCGGCGAGGCCTTCGCCGCTTTTTCCTTGACCAGCTCTTTGCGCATTCGCCGCATGTTGTCCGCCTGCACCTTGAACGTCACCGAGATCGGCACACCCAGGCGCATTCCTTGGATCAATGCCTTGATCAACAGTTGAAATTCCGGGTTGTCGTTGCGCCGCAGCAGTTGCTCGTACGCTTTTTCCCGCGGCACACCGAGGTCGATCTCCTGGTTGAAGCGCGAGAACTCTTCCTGAATCGGCCCGCTGAAAAAGCGGATGACTTCGCGCAGGGCGTGATCGAGACTGACTCCGGCCTGCAACGTCACGCTGACCGTATCGAGAAATTCGGGCAGATCGTAGCGGATTTGCTGCTGGCGCTCGCTCGCCTTTTTCTTCAACCAGAGGATCGGCAAAAAATAGCCAGCCAGCGGCCACAGGATCAGCCCGAACTGGGCGAACGGAAAGCCGAGGACGAACAACAACGCCCCGATGATGATGCCGAGCAGGGCGAGCACGATTTTGACGCCTTGAAAGCGGGCTACAGTCAAATCGAGCGGGCGACCCGCCTTGAGCAGCCAGTCCTCCACCTCGTGCGACTCGCTGAAAAAGTTGAAGCGCTGCCCGAGGACCGCATAGTCATCCCCGTAGCGCAACAGCCGCTTGACCAGTCGTTCCGAGGCCGTTTCCGGCTTGCGCACATCGTACGTCCGCTGCCCCGTCACCTCGTACATATGCTCGATCAGCGTGCGCTTTTGCACAGAAAACAAATACCATTCCTTCAAAAATATGGAAAAGAACAATAAAAACAGAAACAGACAGGTGATGATTAGTGCATCCATCGTTTCACACCTTTATGTTGGTCACTTTTTTCACCAGGATGTAGGACAGCAACGTTCCGATCAGGAACAGCCCGAGCAGCACCAGCCCCATCGGCGTAAACAGCGGATCGATAAAGCCTTTGTTAATCATGTTCATCATCAGCACCAGGGCGACGGGCATGATCGGCACGAGATACGAGACGTAGCGCTGCTCGGCGGTCATCGTCTTGATTTCCTGCGAGACGAGGCGGCGCTCCTCCATCGTCTCGGCCATCTCCTGCAGCACTTCGCTCAGGTTGCCCCCTGCCCTGCGCTGGATGAGCAGCGTCGCCGCGAAAATGCGGAAATCGCGCGTCGGAATCCGCTTTTCCATCTCCATCAGCGCCCGGTCAAAACTGACGCCAAGCGCCAGCTCCCGCGACATCCGCTTGAACTCTTCTCCCGCCGGAGCGTTCAGTTCTTTTGCCACAATCGCGATCCCCTGGGTCAGCGTCAGCCCTGCGCGCAACGAGTTGGCAAGCAGGCGGCACACCTCCGAGAGCTGATCGTTCAATCTCTCCAAATATTTGTGGCGCCGGGCAAAAAAGACGGCTTTCTGGATGACATACATCGCGCCTCCGCCCGCCATGAAGTTGTAGGGAGCCGGAATCGCCACTACGCTGTGCAGGAAAAACCCAAGCCCCATCGTCCCGACGAACATGCCCGCGAAAAATTCGGAAGGGGTCAGCGGAATGTTGGCTTTTTTCAGCTTTTTGCCGATCTCCTGGGCGTACGGCTTCTGGTCGAAGCGGTCGCCCCAGACGACGATGAAGCTTTTGCGCTGTGTCTTTACCTCGTACCAGTCTTCCGCTTTCTTTTTCCACTCGTTTTTCTTCGTGCGGTATCCGAGGTATTCGTACATGCCCCAAATTCCGAACAGCACCGCCAGGCTAAACAGAATAGCTAGGCTCACGTCTGCCCCCTCCTTTCGCCGTAAACATCGACTCGTCCAGCTCAATCCCGAATACTTTGAACCGCTCCAGGCTGCGCGGGATGATTCCGGTCGGGGTAAAATATCCGAGCACTTCGCCTTTGCTGCCGATTCCAGTCCGGTGAAAGCGGAAAATTTCCTGCACCTCTACCCGTTTGTCCTCCGACTTCGCCACCTCGGAGATCGAGACGATCTTGCGCGTCCCGTCCGACAGCCGCATGACCTGTACGATGATGTCGAGCGCACTGACGATGTACTCGCGGACGATGGCAGAGGGCAAATCCATCCCCGCCATGACGACCATTCCTTCCAGACGGTTGAAGGCGTCCAGTGGCGAGTTGGCGTGCACCGTGGTGAGTGAGCCTTCGTGACCTGTATTCATCGCTTGCAGCATGTCGAATGCCTCTGCGCCGCGCACTTCCCCGACGATAATCCGGTCGGGCCGCATCCGCAGCGAGTTGCGCACAAGCTGGCGGATCGTAATTTCGCCTTTTCCCTCCATGTTCGGCGGGCGCGCCTCCAGTCCGACGCAGTTCGGATGGGTCAGCTTCAGCTCCGCCGAGTCCTCGATCGTGATGATCCGTTCGTAGTGGGGGATCGCTCGCGCGGCCGCGTTGAGCAGCGTCGTTTTCCCGCTCCCGGTACCGCCGGAGATCAGCACGTTCATCTTCGCTTCCACGACTGCCTGGATGTAGCGCGACATCGCCTCGTCAAACGAGCCGAATTGTTGCAAATCGTCCATCAAATACGGCTCTTTGCGGAACTTGCGGATCGACACCAGCGTTCCGTTCAAGCTGATCGGCGGGATGACCGCATTCACCCGGCTCCCGTCTTTCAGGCGGGCGTCGACCATCGGCGAGCTTTCATCAATCCGCCTGCCGAGCGGAGCCACGATCCGGTCGACGATGTGCCGCAAATGTTCCTCGTCGCGAAACTTCAAGTCGGTCAACTCCAGCCGCCCGCGTTTTTCGATGTAGACGAAGTTGTGTCCGTTGATCGAGATTTCCGTAATCTCCGGGTCCGCAAGCAGCGGCTCCAACGGCCCCAGCCCCACCGATTCGTTGATCAGGCGAGTCAGCAGCAATTCCTTTTCGCTGCGCGGGATCACGACTTTTTCTTCCGACATGTACTGCGACACGAGACGCTCAATCGCCACCCGCATTTCCTGCGAGCCAAGGCTGGTCAACCGTTCCAGGTTGGTTTCCCGCAAAAGGCGTGTCTTGTAATGCTCTGCCAGCTCGTCAATGTACGGATTGAAGGCGGGAGCCGCAAGTGTCGCTGCCAGTGTCGTCCGTGACGACTCATCTTCTGCTGTCTTCTGCTCTTGCTTGCGCTTGAATAAAGCCATCTAGCTCCCCCCTCAAGACAGTTTGCTTTGGACCCATTTTCGGATGTCTTTTGCCGCAGGAGTCAGTTTTTTCTCATTCGCTTCTTTTTGCAACGGCCTTCCCTGATTGACAGCCGCCTGCACCCCCGCGTGATCCCGCCTGATTTCCGCGGTAATCGGGGCGTTGAACAGCCCTTTCAGGTCGGACACAGCCAGCTCGTTATCCCGGCCCACCTGGTTGACGACGACTTCCAGCCTGCCCTCGGTATCGATGCGCAGCCGTCTGAACAAGTCTTCGACGAGCCGATAAATTTGCACAGAAGGCGTATCCAGGTTCATCACGTAGTAAATCATGTCGGCTTCCGACAAAGCGGCATAGACCAGCTCGTTCATATGGCTCGGCAGGTCGATGATGACGAAATCATAGCTGCGGCGACTCGCCCGGATCAGGCGCGTGACAAACGCCTCGGACATGTTTTCCGCAATCTCGGCGTCACGCGGGCTGACCAGCACTTCCAGCTTGGAGTGAGCCTCGCGCTGCGCCACGTTGCGGATGTGAAATTCGTTCATCTCGTTCATGACCGGAATCAGGTCCCCAAGCGTGCGGTTGCTGTCAAACGACAGGAACGTCTCCACGCCCCCGTACTGCAAGTTGAGATCAATCAAAAGCACGCTGGCCGTCGATTCCAGCTTCAGCGACTGGGCAAAGCCTGTGGCAAGCTGTGTACAGCCGCTGCCTCCCTTGCCGCTGTAAAAGGAATACACCTTGCCCCGCCCGCGCACAAACGCTTTGCCGGAAGCATCCGCGCCTTTTTTGCGCTGCTGGATTTGGGACAGCTCGGATATTTTTTCGAGGCGATCGGTCAACAGGTTCAACTCGTCTGGCATGACGATGTACTCGACTGCTCCGGCGCGGACGACATCCCGCAGCAGGGCAAAATCTTGCCTTTCCGTCAAAAAAATGACGATTCCCTCTGGCAACTCGCTCTGTATGTACTGAACCAGCTCGACTCCGGCCCCCTCCTCGGGCTGGACGAGCAACACGACATCGGGTCCGATCCGGTCGATTTCTTTTTTCACTTCGCTGGAGGTCGTATAGCGTGTTTGCTCATACCCGGCCAAAAATTCCGTGAGCATTTCCTTGACCGAATCGTAATCTGCGACTACAAGAATTTTCACTTCTTTGCTCATGACTTACCCTCCGGTTTTGGGTGCTGGATTGGTTGGCGGCTGTACCGAAGTTGGCGGTTTCGCTGGCTGCTGCTGATTGGTCGGTGCTGGCTGAGTTTGCCCGGCTGGCTGAGCCGCTGGTGCCGTCACTGGCGGAGTCGCTGGTGTTGTGGCTGGCGGCGTTTGCGGCTTTGTTTCCGCAGGCTTTGGCTTTGGCGCCGTCTCCGTCTTGTTCGGCTCCGTGGTTGTAAACGGGTCGGGAATCCCCAGCTCTCCTTTGCCGACATTGGCTTTCAAAATGCGCATCAGCTCGGCGTAGTGCTGCTGATGGATGAATTTGGGCACATCCTCAAACGGCAGCTCCAGCGCCACGCCCTTGAATTTGTTGTCCGACTTCGCCACCATGGCGACAGGAACGTCCTTCATGAACACTTCGGTTACAGGCTGACCGGCCTTCGTAGTCGAGATGATAATATCCACACGGTCCAGCGCCCCCAGCTCCTGGTCGAACATGATGTTTCCCGACGCGTACACGGTAATCAGCCGATTGTTTTGATCGCGGACCATATTCGCCGGCTTCAAAATATTTTTCGTAATGATGTCGCCTTTCGACAAAGGGACGACCGTTACCTGATTTTTCAGACTCATCTTGTCGACAACGTACGAACCATCCGCGTACTTTTTCGGAATTTGTCTTGTCGTCAATTGATCGGGTTGGATCAAGGCACGAGAGGGAATATCGACATTCGCCTCGTAAATCTCCACCATCTCCCCGAGCTGCGCGTTCATGTCCTTGATTTTCTTCAAAAACAGAAACCCGGCCAGAGCCGCAAGCAAAAAGGATAACGCCAGAAAAATAATTGCCCGTCGTTTCGATTCCAACATGAAAAGGTTCCCTCTCTTTTTCTGTAGCTAGAATAATGTCAAATCATGCTGCACAACCCACTTTTCCATAATAAGTAAAAATACACACTGTTACTATCGGATTATTCCCCGAGAATCACCGCCTAGTAATAGATAACCATTACCAGCAACAGCCCGGTTCCCCCCGCGATGAATGGAGCCAGCGGGATTTCCCGATCCAAAGTCACCTTTCGCGACAGTCTTGAGGCAAGCCATACGGGAAGCATGATGACTCCGGCAAGCAGATAGGCAAGCACCATTGCGAACAATCCCGCCTGCCAGCCCAACGCTGCCCCTACCAGAGCAAGCAGCTTGATGTCGCCACCTCCCAGTTGCCCATTGCTGATGACGGCCATCCCGAGCGACAGTCCGCCAAGCACGACGACCCCCAGGAGGTGCGCCAGCCAGTCTTCCGGCCGAAGAACCGCATGCGCGATGAGAAAATAGGCGATCCCAGGCAGCGTCAACCAATCGTAAATCAGTCGGTAGCGTAGGTCTGTATACACAGCCACTGCCATTACGAAAAGAATGGGAACGATGACATACAAGGTCGGCACGCGCCCTCCTCCCCCTTTCTCTTGGAGGAAAATTTCACCATCACCGACGGTCATTTAGGGAATATTGTTGCGCATTCGGGAAAATTTTTTGGGTTATTTTAGAAAAAAATTTTGCCATTTCCGCTCGAAACAGGTCCTTTTACCTTGATCCTGCTCCCTCGCTGCCCGGCGTATTTTGCCGAATCGCGCACGGACCAAAATACTTGTATGACAAAAAGAGTGGTTCAGCAGATCCGCTTCTGCCAAACCACTCTTGCCCTGCTTTTCCCTATGCGATTTGGGCACGCGAAAGGAAACCGTCATGCCGCGATGAAGCCCGGCCCGAAGGAAAACGCGCGTGTTCATCCAGTTGAATCAGCAGCCGATATGTACCGGAGTGATGCGTGGCTGAAATCTCACCATAAGCTTTACAATTCCTTTTCGGCTGATTAAAGCAACTTTTCAGAGGCTTGTGATGTCTACAATAGAGGGAGTTTTATGCATTCAAGACAACGTAAGGAAGGAGAAGTCGATGAAAGCAATCTTGGTCGATGACGAACAACTGCCTTTGCAACATCTACAGATCATGCTTGAGCAAAAAATAGGTGGCATACAGGTGATCGGGACGTTTACCAACCCGATCCAGGCGATTGAAATGACGCATAAGCTTCGCCCGGATGTCGTCTTTCTCGATATCAACATGCCGCAAATCAACGGTCTGGAAATCGGGGAGCAGCTCCAGAATGCCGATCCTTCCCCGGAAATCGTCTTTGTGACCGGCTACGACAAATATGCAGTAGACGCTTTCGAACTGTGCGCGCTGGACTACATCATGAAGCCTGTCCAACTGAAACGACTGGAGAAAACCGTCGAGCGTCTGCGGGAAAAAATCAACATCGCGCAAACAACCGAACAGCAAGCCACGCCGCTTGTCTCCATCCAATGCTTCAACCATCTCCAGTTCCACATGTCCGGCCAGGAGCCGCAGGAGATCAAATGGCGAACAAACAAAGTACGCGAACTGTTTGCCTACTTGTTTCATCACCGCAACAAAACGGTGGACAAAGATACGCTTTTGGAGCTTTTATGGCCCGATTACGATTTATCCAAAGGAATGCCTCAGCTCTACACAGCGATCTATTTGATCCGCCAAACGTTGAAGCGATCCGGCATCAAAACGGTTACGATCAACAAAGGCAACCTCGAAACGGGCTACAAGCTGACAGTGGAGTCCTCGTTGATTGACGTAGATGAATGGGAGAAGCGCCTGGCGCAGCTGGCTCCGCCTTCTCGCGACAACATCGCCGATTACGAGCAGACGCTTGCCATGTACAGCGGCGATTACTTTGGCGAGTACGACTA
The DNA here is from genome assembly GCF_013284375.2 of Brevibacillus sp. HD3.3A. Taxonomy (NCBI): domain Bacteria; kingdom Bacillati; phylum Bacillota; class Bacilli; order Caryophanales; family Paenibacillaceae; genus Brevibacillus; species Brevibacillus sp. HD3.3A. Next base: position 639,437 of record NZ_CP085874.1, on the reverse strand, counting down.
TTTGTGGGCCGAGTACGAGCGGGAGCGTCTGCGCCGATTATGGCTCCAGCTCGCGAAAAAAATGAACCACTTCTATCAGGAAAAAGGCATGCTTGCTGAAGCGATTCAAGTAAACGAGCGCATTCAGCTTTTGCATCCTTTGGACGAGGACTGCTATTTCTCCCTGATGCAGCTCTACGACGCCATGAATGATCCCGCATCGGTCGAAGAGCAGTATGAATTGCTCGCTACGCGCTGGGAGCAAGAGCTTGATTCCGCTGTGAATGAGGATATTTCGAACTGGTTTCAAGCGTGGAAAGCAAAGCAGTATGCGTAAGGCTACGCACAAGCGCTACTCGAAAGCCCTTCCCGGCCCATTTGTCAGGAAGGGCTTTGACATCTGCGAAAAAGACTGCATTCCACGCTCGTACTGTTAATTGTTTAAATTTTTAGTTTTTTCTCTGCATACAGCGTATTTGGAGATCAGCGTCCGCTGGTTGCTCAAATTTTGCAGCAAATATTGGATGTTAAAAGGAAGGAAATGATCGAACTTGACTTCCATAATCAGCATCGGCTGTGGAATGACGCTCACCATCGCGAGCTGGTCGTTGAACAGATCATCGAAATCAACAGTGGTCATCAGCTGCTTGTCGAAGGTCACTCGCACATTGCCTGTTTCCATCGCATACGCTTCCCGGATGTAGTCGGTTACAATCCGTGGGGCAAAAAGGGGCTGTCGGCTCTCCACATAAAAATCGCGGAGCAAACTGCTCTCCGTCTCCTTGAGAAAATCGGTTTGTCCCGTCATGATGCTCGCATATTCGTCCCGCGCAATCGCAACCGCTTCCTTGCAAATGTACCCGCCAATCTTGCTCTTTCGCTCCATTTTGATTGCAGCGTCACTGTTGTTGTAGATGCGGATTCGATACTTTCTGCCGCTGGATGCGGCGTTCTTTTTATCTTCCAGAGCCATGTCCTGAATATCGTCAAAATACAGGCTGCGAATCTGATAGCCTGTTTCGTCAATCGAGTGCGGGTCTAGATACGCAATCAGCCGCAGCTTTTTTCTGATCGTCTCGTAGTCGCTCCAGTGAAGATAATACTTCAGCTCATGACGAAATACTTTGCTGCCCGCATGCCTTCCTGTCGCCCTGGTCCCTTTCATTTCAGCCCACCCTCTTTTCCAAATCAAAAACACCATGATTATTCGTCTCATCCAAACGAAAAATGGTGTCGTCAAGCTCGTCTTCATACATGAAATCTTTAGCCCAATGCATTGCGAACAGCCCATTCCACACGGTCAAGCTGAAGCGGTTTGGCGATAAAATCGCGCGCACCAGCCTGAATCGCCTTGATGACGGTATCGCGCCGCACGACAGCTGAGCATATAATGATCTTCGCATCTTTGTCCATATCCATGATTTTGTGAGAGGCGCGAATCCCATTCATACCCGGCATGGAAATGTCCATAAAGACAAGCTCTGGCCTGTACAGCCCGTATTTATGGACGGCATCTTCGCCTGAATCAGCCTCCACCGTCACTTCCAGCCCCAGGGACTCCAGTATGTTGCGAAGCATGGCTCTCGTAAAAGCGGTATCATCCACTATCATGATGCTGCTCATTGACATGACTTCTCCCATCCCGACCTGTGTTTGATCGAAAGTTTCAGCAGGACTCAATCCCTATTGAATGCCCCGTAGAAAGACAGGCAGGATTATTTTGGCTAAAATAGGAATCAAGACCTTTTCTATACGTACTCCTCATTGTACTCTGACCATCTGAACAAATTCTGAACAAGCGCATAAGTTTTACGAAAAACTGACCCGATGCCGCCACCCGGCTGTTTGAACATGAGCCGGGAGCGGCACTTTTGTTGTGCAAATAGATTGACACTGATATTCATTATCAATAATGTGGAAATAGACGAGAGCCGGCAAACTACGATGGAAATGAGGCATGCAATGTGAAAATCGACGTTGATCAGTTAGCAAAGCATTTTGCACACATTCCTTTTCAAGTAGAAGGAGTATATCGATATGCCAGAGATCCCGGTGTGCCTCACGCTGACTATACAGATTCTTATCCTGGATTCGTGTTTCCCCTTACAGGGAAGGTGCAATTCCAGTTTAATGGTACACCTTATATTCTTTCGCCAGGAAAAGTGGTGCATGGCGGTGCAAAAATGAGTCTGGCGCAAAAAATGTTTGGCAAAACCAACTGGGAATATATTCTCGTCCAATATCGGATATGTGACGCAGAACTGGAAGCGTCCAGCTTTTCGCATCAGCATTTTGAATTAGCAACGGGACAATCCCCCCGTCTGATCGAATTAATCATGCGTCTTTGGCATGTGTACAATCAGCGTGGCGGCATTTCCATGTTTCAGACCGAGATGCTGTTTCGAGATGTACTGAATGAAGCGTTGTTATGTGTTGCGAATCGGCAAAACAGCTATGAACCACACGCATTATTCGAACGGGTAGCTCAATATATTCATGAACACTACTATCAAAGCCTTACGATAGCATCGCTTGCAGAACAACATAACGTCAATCGCAATCGGCTTTCTTACGTATTCAGAAGATATGCAGGCATGGGACCGGCAGAATATTTATTGAAGTACCGCATCAACATGGCGCAAGAAATGCTAGTAACAAGTGAATTGCCCGTACAGCAAATTGCACAAACGGTTGGCATTGCCGATCCTTTTTATTTTAGTCGAGTGTTCAAAAAACAATTAGGCATTTCCCCCACTGAATATCGCGAGCAGTTCATCAATAATCCATGCTGATTTCAACAGGCATCCATTCTCTCCGAAAAATGGCTTTACTATACTAATGGCAAGCCAAAGAAAACATCATGTCGGAGGAATCGCCCATGCCAAAAATAAAAAGCCTGTTAATTTCCACTCTATTACTAGCAGGCATACTAGCAGGCTGCAATCAAGCACCTGCCGAAAATAAAAGCTCCGCTCCGGAAAGTACATCTACATCCACAGCTAAGACAGATACACCTGCTTGGCCAAGAACATTTAAAGATTCGTTAGGCAAAGAAATTGTGATCGAGAAAAAACCGGAGAAATTGGCCGCGCTATGGTACTTTTATCCGGAAATATTAGTGGCATTAGGCGAGCCACCTGCTGGTTCTACGGAAAAAGAGTTTCTCGCTTCTTTAGCTTATTTAAAAGGAAAGCTGGATTCAGCCGAAGAGCTGGGAGATAAAGTATCCCCTAGTATCGAGAAAATTCTTTCCATTGGGCCTGATATTATTTTGGCAACAGAACAACATGAAAAAATGTATGATTCCCTGGAAAAAGTGGCGCCAGTCATTACGTTGAACACCAAGGACATCTACAATGATTGGCAATACGGGATTCGTACAGTAGCCAAGATTATCGGCAAAGACGACGAGGCGGAAAAAGTCATCGACAAGATGATGAACGACATTACAACCGGGCGCGAAGCCTTAAAGCCGATGGCAGGCGAGTCAGTGACTCTCATTTTGTCTTGGGATGGAAAAACGTTCAATGTACTAGGTGAAGGAAATCCAGTCTATAAACTCGCGTTCGATAAAGAAAAGGGATTGGGGCTTACACCAGATCATAAATTTACAGGTACGAACAATGAGTTTACTGCGTTTGAGGGAATTTCCACTGTTCAAGCCGACCATATTTTCCTGATCGGCGACATTACCAAAAAGGAAGCATTGATGAATGACTTGCAACAAAGCAAGGTATGGAACAATCTGAATGCCGTGAAGAAAGGCAACGTGCATCTAATGGATACTTCCGCTATTACTGGCGGCCCATTAGCTATCCAATACGCTTTGCAAAATATCACAGATGCCTTGCGTAAATAGCAAGGTCTAAAAAACGCGAAAAATCCGAGCGAAATCACTCTTGTGCAACATGCGAGTGACAATAGATGCTATCCCGCTCTTTGAAAGGTAAGGGTAAGTACAGTGCAGGCAAAAAAAGGAGGGATTCCTATGAATTACGAGGTTATTAATCTGAATGAGCAGCTATCTGCAATCAACGAGCTTTGGTCTCCGAAAGTCGTGGGGGAAATACATGACGTTCAATTCAAGCTGATTAAAATTGACGGAGATTTTGAATGGCATGAGCATGATGGTGTCGATAAAGTATTTATCGTGCTCGAAGGAGAGATGTTCATTGCTTTTCGCGATGGTCAGGTGAAAATTTCCAAGGGCGAGATGTTTATTGTCCCGGGGGGAGCCGCGCAAAAGCCGTTCGCCGAAAAGGAAGCCCATGTCATGTTGGTCGAGCCTAGAGGCGCAGCAAACGCTGACCATTCTGAGTCCGAATAAGCGATTTAAAGCTAGTGATTGTTAAGGTACTTTCAGCATCTTTTCAAATTCGGCTATCGGCAAGTTGTCACAAACTAACGATAGCCGAATTTGCGATGCTGCCAAGTGCCTTTTTTGCCTCTTTCATTTTGCAGGAAAAAACTTTTTATAAAAGGGAATACTGCTCCTCTTACGTTTTGAGACTGTTCCTTTTCCCCCTTCTCCCCAAAAAATCTTTAATAAGCGTTACATACCACACTAGCATTTCCATAAACGCCAGGAGGACAAACAAAGCCCATATCTCCCCTTGACCAAGGCTATGCCACAAGTTATCTATTTCCGTCCCGGAAGCACGCAGCAAGGACTGTAAAAAGAATACAATCGGTCCAATTATGGAGGACAATATGGTCAGTATGGAAAGAAGCTTGCGCTGTTTCCGAATGAGATACACAATACTGCTGACTAGCGCTATCAAAATGAATACATAATAGAAACCCCAGACCCAAGAAGGCAACGTCTCCATGGGTTCCCTCCCTCCTATCAGAAAAGCCCCAGAATTTGTTTAATCAATCTTTCTACTTGTTCAACTGATCTGCAATCGGCAACAAAACTATTTTGAAGATTGTAGCCGTCAAGCACGGCAACTATTGCGCTGGCAGCTATTTTCGAATCCAGGTTTTCCGGGAGTTGCTTCGTTTGTTTTCCCTTTTCTAAAACCAGGCATATTAGCTGGAACCATTCTTGGTAATATGCAGACATCCTCTCTCTGACGCTTTCATTTCTGACAGCAATGGAACAAAACTCAAAAAAGATTTGAATCCAATTATCTTGATTACTTAATTGATAAAAGATGTGTACACCTTGACTGACTACGCTTTCAAACGGCTCATTGGAATTTAGCAAAGGGAGAAAATGCTGTTTGTAAATGGACAACTTGTGATCCATAAACTCTAAAAAGAAGTCCTCTTTACTTTTAAAGTGTAAGTAAAAGGTTCCTTTTGTATATCCAGCCTCCTTTGCCAATAAGTCGATTGAAGCTTTGTCATAACCATGTTGAGCAAAAACTTTAACAGCTGCATTCATGATCTTTTGATAAGATTCATTGCTTTTCTGCGTGTGTTTGTTCATTTTACATATCATCCCTTTAATTGGAAAATTTTGTTTACTTATTTTTGTACCCATGCTATATTGTATAACAAATACTAACCGTTTAGTATTATTTTTTTCAAAAAAGGAGTGAACTTCAAAAATAAAAACAATTATATTAGCGTCAAATAGCTACTACCAGCTTGTTAGCTATCTGGGGGTTGAACAATTGTAACAAGTCAACGGCAGGGACATCAGACCATGGTAACAACTATCCAGTATTTTTGGATCTGTCAGTGTCCCATTGATGGAGGCTCTAAGCGATGCCTTGTCCAATAGGAATGCTCCAATCGTGGCAATATTATTTTCTGTTTGTCATGAAGCAACCTCCTATTCATGCCATTGACTTCATTTTTCATGAATTTACAAAAGTTTAAAGTCAGACTGTAATTGAAGGTTACTCTTGAGGATTGTATTAAAATCCTCCTTTGATTACCTTTGGTGATCGTAGCTATAATGTGCAAATAAAAATTAAAAACACTCATAAATTTAGGGAGAGCGATTGAAATGAAAAAAGTAGCATTATCTCTTTTAACTGCAACTCTAGTGTTTGGTACTCCTCTTGTAGGGCATGCAGCAGAACCGAAAGCCGAAGACCCTGGTGTATACTATCCCGGAACAAACACTAAAATTAAACCCGGTGATATTCTTGTTACAAACGATACTTCTAGTTGGGGTCTCACTGGTCATGCAGCTATCGTTATCGACACACAAAACCTGGTTGAGATAAGAGGCGATGGCTACAATCCAGAGAAAAATGACATTGATGACTTTATCGACGACCACACTAGCGGTTCAAGTTGGGTAAAGGTATACAGGCATGATTTATCCTCCAAAGGGAAAGGGGCAGCAAAGTGGGCCGAGTGGTATGTGAAAAATTATAGTGACGTTGAGTATGGATTTTCAGATCTCCTTGACTATGACGACACAACATATTGCTCAAAAATTGTTTGGGATGCCTACTATTTCGGTGCAGATGTTGAACTCGAGACCGATGTTGTTACCATTCCAGTAGCTGGATTACCAGATATCACACTTGAGGTCGCGAAACCTTATGATTTGGGTAATGGACCTGATGTTGATCTTGTCGAAAAAATTGATTGATCTCAACTAAAGACCTAAGTCTGTCGAGATTTTTCTGTAAACTCAATCAACCAGTTTATGAATAGGCTTCATCCCCTAATAGATGTCTTTTTCGAAGACAATAGAGTCAGCTAACCCTTGAGGCATTCGTAGAGACAAAGATAATTCCTTCAGGGATGAAGCCTATCCAGTGGTTAGCGGATGTAAGTGATTCCAATTAGGCCCAAATGGCGAGGAACTTCTTATTTCGTTAATCCATTTTGCATATCCCTCTAATTCTGTTTTTAATTGTCTGAATGTAGCCATTCATTCTCTCATATTGGATCACGTTAATCTTCCTTAAATGTGCAATGGCAGTTAGGGCAATATTAGCTGACGGTAAGCAAGGGCAAGTGTTTATTCTATCGAAGCTATCTCCTATGCCTTGCGAGAAGCAGCTAGGATTTGCTCGAGGGAGCTTTAGATCTACGTAAAAAAAGCTTAAAAAGCTCAGCCAGAGAAGCACTGCTTCAAAAGGTTGTAATTTTATGGTAATATCAGCGCTGCGGGTATGGAAAAATTAGGAGGGATCGCTGTGAGAAAAACGCTTGTCATCTGCATGCTCATATTCTTGACAGTTGCTGTTTCTTACAACTTTGAATGGATCATAGGCGGCTATCCACAAACGAAATCAGATATACAAAGCAATGTACGAGAATATTTATTGAGTGAGAAAAACTACAACATTGCTGACATTGCCAGCATTGATGTCACGTACTCCAGAAAATTCGGAGATTACAGCGCCCAGGTCATTTTTTCGGATGAAAGAGAAACGAAATACTACTATCGAATAGATGAAAAAGTAAAGCAGAGTGGTTACAGCGGTAAAACTGATAAGCACAGAGAAAGCTAAAACCTTTGAAGCATGAAAAAAACTTGCGGAACCTATCCACCCCAGTAAAAAACAAAATGCCGAAGCTAAGCTCCGGCATTATTCATTCGCAAATTTTTGTACTCCCCTACCACGCGGCAATGCTGCTGTCTGCGCGCATGTCCGTCCCGCCGCTCAGCACGCCGTTTTCATCCCGCCAAATAATTTGACCGCGTCCAAAGTAGTTGCCGAGCTGCGCCCACTTGATCGTGTGCCCTTTGCGCTCCAATGCTTGCGCCAGGTGCTCCGGGAAATGCCGCTCCAGCTCCACCGTTTTGCCCTCCATCCACTGCCAGCGCGGGGCATCCAGCGCCGCTTGCGGATTCAGGTGGAAATCGATCGTGTTCATGACTACCTGCACATGACCTTGAGGCTGCATGAAGCCACCCATTACACCGAACGGACCGACTGCTTTTCCGTCTTTGGTCAAAAAGCCCGGAATAATCGTGTGGAACGTCCGCTTGCCCGGCTCCAGGCAATTGTCGTGGCCTGGATCGAGCGAAAAGTTGTGCCCGCGATTTTGCATGGCGATCCCGGTTCCTGGCACGACGACTCCCGAGCCGAAGCCCATGTAGTTGCTCTGGATGAACGACACCATGTTGCCTTCGCCATCGGCTGTTGCCAAATAAACCGTTCCGCTCGACTTCGGCTGCCCCGGCTCTGGCGTCAACGCCTCGTCGCCGATCAGCGCGCGGCGCTCCTCTGCGTACTCCTCGGACAGCAAGTCTTTGACTGCGACCTTCATTTTGCTTTCCTCTGTGATGTATTTCAACCCATCCGCAAACGCCAGCTTCATCGCTTCGATCTGCTTGTGATACGTCTCTGTCGTGTCTTTTGCGGCAAAATCATAGCCTTTCAAAATGTTCAGCGCCATCAGCCCGATCATTCCCTGACCGTTCGGCGGAATTTCCCACACGTCGTAACCGCGGTAGTTGACGCCTACTGGCTGTACCCATTCCGGCTCGAATGCCGCCAGGTCTTCTTTGCGCAAATAGCCGCCGCACTCGCGGGAAAAGACGTCGATTTTGTCGGCAAGCGCGCCGCGATAGAAGCTCTCCCCGTTTGTCTCCGCGATCTCGCGCAAAGTAGCGGCATGCCCTGGCGATTTCCAGATGTCGCCCGCTTTTGGCACCTTGCCCTCTGGCGCAAAAGTGGAGAACCAGTGCGCAAATTCTTCGCCTTTGCACAGCTGCGAAAACTTTTTGTACGCTGCGTTCCAGTAATGAGCGAGCGTTGGCGAAAGCGGGTAGCCATTCTCCGCGTAATCGATGGCAGGCTGCAACACTTCCGTCAACGGCAGCTTGCCGAAGCGCTTGGACAGGGCTGCCCATGCTGCCGGAGCACCTGGCACAGTCACTGGCGTCCAGCCGTATGTCGGCATTTCTTCCAGACCTTTTGCCTTCAGCGCATCGATCGAAATCGCTTGCGGAGCTGGCCCGCTCGCATTCAGACCGTGCAGCTCATCCTTGATCCAGACCAGCGCGAACGCATCGCCGCCGATCCCGTTGGACGTCGGCTCCACGACAGTCAGGCATGCCGCCGTCGCAATCGCCGCATCTACCGCATTGCCGCCCTTTTTCAAAATATCAAGACCTGCCTGTGCCGCCAGCGGTTGCGAGGTTGCGACCATACCGTTTCTCGCAAAGGTGGTCACACGTTTTGAAGCGTACGGGTATTCCATTGCATCGTAGTTAACCATGGTTTATGCCTCCTTGATGTAGTTATCGTTGCTTGCTCGTTAGCCGATAAAGATGTACCCATACACCATCGCTGCTACCATGACAAAAGCAGGATGCACCTTCCACGTTTCCAGCAGCAGATAAGACGCAACGGTCAAAATGCCCGTCTGTATCCAGCCGATCCCTTCGACTGCCCCCAGCAAAAACTGATACGTCATCGTTCCCAGCAAAACAGTCACGACAGGGCGAACCGATTGCGTCATCGCTTTCACCTGCGGTGCGTTGCGGAACAAGTTAATGAATTGAAGCAGCAAAATCATCGCGATGGCAGTAGGCGCAACCGTAGCGAGCAGAGCGACAGTCGCTCCCGGCACACCTGCCACCTGATAGCCGATGTAGCCTGCCAGCTTGGTCGCGATTGGACTTGGCAGCGCATTGCCTACCGCCAGCACTTCCCCGAACTCCTTTATCGACATCCAGTGGTAATGATCGACGACCTCGTTTTGAATGAGCGGGATGCTCGGCGGCCCTCCGCCGTACCCCAATATGTTAGAGATAAAAAAAGCCCAAAACAGTTGCAGATAAATCATGCCGCTCCCTCCTTGCCGTCCTGCTTCTTGCGCTTGCGGACAGACCAGGTCGAGTATGCGAACGAGACAAGCAGCGCAATGCCCACGACAATGCCCGGATGCCAGTCAAGGAAAAGCAGCGCTACAAGCGACAGACCGAGCGAGATGCTCACGCCTGTTTTGCTCGCTGCTCCCTTCCAGCCTTTTGCGAGAAACTCCCACGTCAGCACGCCTGTCATGACGGCAATCACCGGGCCGATCGCCTGAATCATGCCGTAGACGCCAGGCGCGTCCTTCCATTGATAGATCACCTGCAAAAGTCCAATCATGACGAGCACGATCGGCATGACCACGGCGATATTTGCCACCAGTGCGCCCATCCAGCCTTTTACCCGATAGCCGATGAAAGCCGCCAGCTTAGTGGCAATCGGCCCGGGCAGTGCGTTGGCGAGCGCCAAATTGTCCGAGAAATCTTCATCCGATACCCATTTATACTTTTTCACGCACTCGGTGTAAAACAGGGGAACCATCGTCGGTCCTCCGCCGAAACCAAATATCCCGATGCGGAAAAAGGCGAGAAACAAATGCCAGTAAACCATGTTCGTACCTCCATCCCTTGCCTTAGCGGAGCACCTCTCCCGATTGCACCAGATGACAGGATACCAGTTGGCCCCCGCCGATGTCTGACAGACTGGGCGTTTGCGAGCGGCAAATATCTGTTGCATACGGGCAGCGCGGGTGAAACGTGCAGCCGCTTGGCGGATTCGCCGGGCTTGGCAAATCCCCCGTCAACAAAATCCGTTCGCGCTTTTGCCGCGGCTTCGCTACCGGAACAGCCGAGAGCAGCGCCCGTGTGTACGGGTGGCTCGGATTCTCGAACAGCGTCCGCTTGTCGGCGATTTCCACCACACGCCCCAAATACATCACCGCAATCCGGTCGCACAAATGTTTGACTACCGACAAGTCATGCGAGATGAACATCAACGTCAAATTAAATTCCTTTTTTAAATCCTTCAGCAAGTTCAGCACCTGCGACTGAATCGATACGTCCAGGGCAGAAACAGGCTCATCCGCGATAATCAGCTTTGGCTTGACCACGAGCGCGCGGGCAATCCCGATCCGTTGCCGTTGCCCCCCGGAAAAGTCGTGCGGGTGACGGTTCAGATGCTCTTTTCGCAAGCCGACGATTTGAATGATGTCTTCAATGATCTTTTCCCGTTCCGGCTTCGTCCCGATGTTGTGCACCATGAGCGATTCCAGCAAAATCTGCTTGATCGTCATGCGCGGGTTCAGCGAAGCGTACGGGTCCTGGAAGATCATTTGCAAATCTTTGCGCATCAGGCGCATTTCTTCTTTGGGCAGCTTCGCTAAATCTTTCCCGTCAAACCAGACTTCCCCTGCCGTCGGCTCCAAAAGGCGCAAGATCGTTCGACCCGTCGTCGATTTTCCGCAGCCCGACTCGCCTACAATCCCGAGCGTCTCTCCGGGGTAGACAGTCAAGTCGATGCCATCCACTGCCTTGACGTGTCCGACCGTTCGTTTCAAAAAGCCGCCCTTGATCGGAAAATGCTGCTGAAGTCCTTTTACTTCCAATAGAGGTGTCGTCATTGTTGCTCTCCCTCCTCTGCATACAGCCAGCAACGGCATTTTGTCCCGTTCAGTTGCAACAGTTCCGGCGGCTTTTCGTTGCAGATCGGCATTGCCCTGGAGCAGCGCGGCGCAAAACGGCAGCCAGTCGGCATCTGATGCGGCAAAGGAACTGCCCCTGGGATGGTTTCCAAATATTCGCGTTCCTCGTCCAGCTCCGGTATGGAGTTCATCAGGCCAATCGTATACGGATGCTTCGGACTTTCAAACAAAGTATCCACATCTGTTTCCTCGACGACCTGCCCAGCGTACATGACGATGACACGGTCGCACATCTCGGCTACTACGCCCAGATCGTGCGTGATCAGCATGATCGAGGTTCCCGTTTTTTCTTTCAGGTCACGCATCAAGTCGAGAATTTGCGCCTGAATCGTCACATCTAGCGCCGTCGTCGGTTCGTCGGCAATGATCAGCTTCGGATCGCAGGACATCGCCATCGCGATCATGACCCGCTGCCGCATTCCGCCCGAGAGCTGATGCGGAAATTCTCCGTATATCTCTTCTGCGCGAGGCATGCCGACTGCCTTGAGCATGGTGATTGCCCGCTCTTTTGCCTGCGCTTTTGTCACTTGTCGATGCAGCATGACGGCTTCCTCAATTTGTCTGCCTACCGTATGCAGCGGATTGAGCGAAGTCATCGGCTCCTGAAAAATCATTGCAATCTCGTTGCCGCGCACAGCCTGCATTTCTTTTTCCGACAGCCCCAGCACGTCTTTTCCGTGAAAGCGAATCGTTCCGCTCGTATTTCCGTTGGGTGGCAAAAGCCGCATGATCGACAGGCTGGTTACGCTCTTGCCACAGCCTGATTCGCCTACGACACCGAGTGTTTCACCAGCACGGATGGAGAAGTCGACGCCGTCAACTACACTGACGACACCGCTGTCCGTGCGAAACCGGGTTCTCAGTTGTTCGACTTCCAAGATGGTCGTCATCTGCTCCACTCCTTTTCCCTGCGTAGGGCTTTTGATTATTTACGTGAGCGCGGGTCCAGCACCTGCTGCAATCCATCTCCCAGCAAGTTGAAGCCCAGCACGACTAAAAAGATCGCGATGCCCGGATAAAACGTCGCGTACGGTGCGACAGACATCAATGTTTGCGCCTGGTTCAGCATGCTGCCCCACGACGGCGTCGGCGGCTGCACACCCAATCCCAGATAGGAAAGCGAAGCCTCGGCGATAATGCCTGATGCCATGGCGAGCGTCGCCTGAATCACAATCGGGTTGAGCGCATTGGGCAGGATATGGCGGAAAATGATGCGCGCATCTTTTACCCCGACCGAACGCGCCGCTTGAATATATTCCATGTTGCGCAAAGACAGAACCTGACCTCGGGTAATCCGGATGAAGGCAGGCGCAAAGCCGATGCCGATCGCAAGCATGGCGTTGCCAAAACCGGAACCAAGCACCGCCGAGATCGCGAGCGCCAAAATCAAAAACGGAAAAGCCTGCATCGCATCGACGCTCCGCATGACTACCCACTCATCCCAAAAGCCTCGGTAATATCCTGACAGCAAACCGATCGGCACGCCGATCAGCATGGCAATTCCAACAGATATCAGCGCAGCCTGGATGGAAATTCGCGCACCGTAGACGACGCGGGAGAAAATATCCCGACCGAGGTCGTCTGTCCCAAACAAATGCTCACCGTCCGGCTGCATCATCACTTTGTTGTAATCTTGTGCATTCGGGTCAAAAGGAGCGATCTGTGGTGCGAAGATGGCTACCAGAATGAGCACAAGAATAATGACTGCTCCGATGACGCCAAGACCATTTCGGAGGAATTTGCGTGCGGTTTTCATCACTCACCCGCTCCTTTCCCAGCTTTGATGCGCGGATCGATCACCGCGTACAACATATCGACAGCCAGGTTGACCATGACTACCAGCACCGCAGAGACGAGAATCGCTCCTTGTACCGTCACATAGTCCCGCTTGAACACGGATTCGACGATCAGACGGCCGAAGCCGGGAATGGAAAAGATCGACTCGGTAATGACCAATCCGCCCAAAAGCCCCGCGATCATCAATCCGGAAGTCGTGACCACTGGCACCATGGCGTTGCGCAGCGCATGGCCCAAAATCGTCCGTGCTTCATTCAAGCCTTTTGCTTTTGCCGTCCGAATGAAGTCCATGCTGACCACATCGAGCAAGGAAGAGCGCAGCATCCGCATCAGGACCGCAGACTCCCTCAGCCCTGTCGCCAAACAGGGAAGAATCATCGCCAGCAAATTTTGCGTCGGATTTTCCAGAAACGGAACATAGCCGGAGGCAGGCAGCCACTGGTTGTTGACCGCAAAAAAGATAATCATCATCATTGCCAGCCAAAAGCTCGGGATGCTCATTCCGCCCAGCGCGGTAAAGGTGCTCGTGTAATCAACCCACGTCCCGCGGCGCACAGCCGCCAGAATCCCGGCCGGAAACGCAATCAGGATGGCGACGAGAAACGTTCCGATCGTCAGCTCCACTGTTGCGGGCAGCCTTTGCATTATTAGTTCAGAGACCGGCACCCGGTCCGTAATCGAGATTCCCAAATCGCCCTGCAGCACTTTTCCCAGCCAGGAAAAATATTGCACTACGATCGGCTGGTCCAAACCCAGCTCTGTTCGCAGTGCCTGATAGGCTTCCGGTGTCGCTTCCTGTCCTAAAATGACCCGGGCGGGATCGCCCGGGATCATGTGGATCAAAGAAAAAGTCATAATGGACACCAGCAGGAGAATCGGGATTGTCAGCAGCAGACGCCTGACCACGAACATCATGGCAATTCCTCCTTGCTCTTGCCTTTATAGTGTTTCGCTTGCCTTATTGCTTGTCCAAAGTCGCGGTACGGATCAAGCCATCCGGTACATAGTTGAAGCCCGTTACTTTTTTGTTCATGCCAATCAATACGTATTGGTGGTACAAGTACACGTACCCCGCTTCATCCTGCAACAGTTTCGCTGCTTCATCGTACAAGGCTTTGCGCTTCGCTTCGTCCATTTCCCCGCGTGCCGCTACAACCAGCTCGTCCAGCTTCGGAATGGAAATGCGGCCGTTGTTGTTGGAAGTGCCGGTTACGACGAAGTCATGCAAGTTTTGGTCAGGGTCCTGACGACCGGACCAGCCCAGTTGCAAAGCGTCAAATTCGCCTTTGTCGCCTGTTTCAATCAGCTGTCCGTACTCCAGCTTCTCCAGTGTCATGTTGATGTTGTACTGCTTCAGCATGCTTTGCAGCACAGCTCCCAGCTGCTCGTTTTCCGGAGAAGTCGCGATATACAGTTTGAAGTCAAATCCGCCTGGCTTGCCGCCTTTTTCCAGCAAGTCCTTGATTTCATCCGCATTTGGCGCTGTTGGTGTGTTCAACTGTTCGTTGTAAGCCAGATTTCCTTTGGTAAACGCTGTACGCGCAGGCGCCGCATAGCCGTTGTACAGTACCTTCACGACCGCTTCCCGCTCAATGGCGCGGTCTACAGCCTGACGCAAAAACTTGTTGTCAAACGGCGGGCGGGAGTTGTTCAAGTAAATTCCTTGGAAGCCCATTCCCGACTCGGCGATCAGTTGCAGATTCGTATCGCCTTTCACGACAGGGATTTCTTTCACAGGCGTATCATCGATGATGTCCAGCGTGCCGGAGCGCAAGTTTTGCACCTTGGCTGTGCCGTTCGTGAACACTTTGTAGTTCACTTCGTCGACTTTTACCGCGCCGTTCCAGTAGTTCTCGTTTTTCTTCAGCGTCACGTGGTCGCCTTTTACCTGTTCAACAAAAGTGAACGGCCCGGTTCCGACTGGATGGTTGAGATATTGTTCGCCATGCTCCTTGACTGCTTTCGGCGAGACGATGATGCCGGAACGGTCAGTCAACACGGAGAGGAACGGAGCAAACGGCTCTTTCAATTGAATTTTCACCGTGCTTTTATCGACAACCGACACGGATTCAACGAATTTCAGCTCCCCTTTGCGGCGGGATTTTTCTCCGCTGATGTTGCGATCGAAGTTGAATTTGACGGCATCCGCATCAAAATCCGTACCGTCGTGGAACTTCACGCCTTGCTTGAGCTTGAGTGTATAAGTCTTGCCATCCGGCGTGACTTCGTACGATTCAGCCAGCATCGGCACAATCTTGCCTTGCGCATCGATATCGAACAGCTTGTCGTAAAGACTCGCGTATACTTGGCGATCATAAAGCGATGTGGAGATGCTCGGGTCCATCGATGGCGGATCTGCCTTCAGCCCGATATTGATTACTTTTTTGCCAGCAGCAGGTGCTGTTGCTGTTTTTCCGCTATCAGCCGTTCCTGCTCCGCTTCCTCCTCCACAGCCTGTTACCAATAAAACCGTCCCCAGCACGGCACCGAGCATCGCTTTGCTCATTTTGGTCGAAAACATAAGATGACCCCTTCTCTCTTTTTTTCTGTGATAAACATGACGACTTTTTCAAGACAATCCCAGCGGCTCATTCGTCCGATGGCATTCCCCCTTCCAAGGTTCCCGCTTTGTTTTAGCGGACGAAGTTGTACTTGGATTTCAAAATTTTCAGCTCATTGATGACGTTTGTCCGCAAAATTCCCGGGACTTTGTACAGCTTTTTCATCAAAAATTCCGACAATTCTTCGTAGCTTCTTACCAAGACCTGCGTGAACAGCTGATAGTCACCGGAGGTCAATACGATCAGACGAATTTCCACCATCTCGTTCAGCGCGGCGACGACTTCGTCGAGCTTTTCCGCTTCGACCGCTACTTGAATGATCGCCTGAACATGCAGGCCTGCCTTGACTGGATTGACGATGCCAACCAGACTCAACGTTCCTTCGTCTTGCAGCTGCTGCACGCGCATGCGAATCGTTTTTTCGGTCACCCCGAGATCTTTGGCGATTTGGGTAAAAGGCAGGCGAGCATTTTCTTGCAGAGCGCGGATGATCCCATAATCTGTATCGTCAAGCTCCGGGTACAGGGAACGCCGGAATTTCTCCTCCATATAACCACTCCTTTATTCGTCTTACTTATCCATTTTTTAACCTTATAGCGGTTGTAAATTAAAAATTACAGTCGAATTACGTAACGATTGTTGTTACTATAATACGAATTACGGCACGATGCAACCCTTTATTCAGAAAATTTCTTTTTGAAAGCATTTTCATTTTTTTATTTTCCTTTATCATATTTCGCGTATTCATAAACAAAAAAACAGCCACTCCCCGTAGGAAATGGCTGAACGACCAGCACCACCCGTTCAATATTCAATCCGCTTTTCCGATTGCTCCCAAGCCAGAAACGGACCTTGCCGATTCTCCAGCTCCATCTGGCGAAAAGGAATGCTTCTGCGCTCATGCGGCAACATGATTTGCTCATAAATGAACTGATCATCGAATCCGACACGCGCTGCGTCTTCTTTTGTGCAAGCGTAGTACACGGCCCGCGGACGCGCCCAGTAAATCGCCCCCAAACACATCGGACACGGCTCGCAGCTCGTGTACAGCTCGCAGTCGTCCAACTGGAAAGTCCCCAGTTTCTGACACGCCTCGCGAATCGCCTGGACCTCCGCATGCGCGGTAGGATCGTTCGTCGCCGTCACTTCATTGCGGCCCCGCCCGACAATTTGCCCGTCCTTCACGACTATCGCGCCAAAAGGCCCGCCACGACTGGCTGTTACATTATCCAACGCCAGATTGACGGCATGCTCCATCCATGTTTCCTGTTCCATGCCTTTCCCTCCTCGCTTTGCGCTCCTTCTATATCCTATGCCAGTTTGTGTACTTGCATTAGCCAAACTCGCTCATCGCTTTGCCGACTTATTCAGACGCGCAAAAAAGGCGCCCGCTCCCGGACACCTTTTGCACACTAGCACTAGATTCGGTTCATCGACCGCTTCAAATGGAACAAGTACCGATTGCGGATGACCCAAAAGTAAATCGCCTGAACGATGACGAAGCTGCACAACACGATGGCAGTCGGCTTGACGACGGAGGCAATGAGCATGATTTTGAGCAGGCTCTGCAACGAAACAAACGCCACGATGCTATGGATGATCGCAACCAGTATCGGTACGAAAAACAACAGCGCGATCTGCGTCGTGACAATTCTCGTCAACTCCGCATCCGTCAGCCCGATCTTGGCAATCGCTCCATAATGCCGCTTGTCATTTTCTAAGTCCGTGTACAGCCGGAAATACAAAAAGCTCGCTGCTGCTACGAAAAACAGAACCCCTACAAACAGCCCAATGAACAGCCCGGTGTTTGCCATCTGTTTCATCTGGTGATAGAGGGGAGCACGGGCGGCAAAGGAATGTATATCGTTCCGATGCTCGATTTCATCAGTCAGCTTGAGACTGATATCCTGCGTGTCTTTCCACCGCGGCACATCATAGGCAAAACGCTGTTCTTCCCGCAAATTGGTCAGTTGATCGTACACCTTGTTCGGCACGACGGCCAGACGCTCAAAATCGATGCCGCTGATCAGCGGATTCATTTTCGTATCCGTTTTGACGATCAGCTCCTGGTTGCCCACGCGCAACGTCTTTTGCTTCACAGCGTCATCAAACCACAAGAGCAGCAAAAACACTTCGTTGTCGGCCATTTTCAGCTCGCGTGAATTGGCGGCCACGGCGATGCGGTTGTAATCGGACAGTTTTACGACCCCGATTCTCTCCATATTCGGAGCCTCGGGCAGCACACGCATGGACACCTGATATTTTTCAAAAGAAAAGCCGCCTTGCTGCAAGCTGTTTTCAATCAACTGCAAATGCGCGTCCTTGTCAGGATTGCCTGCTTTGCTCTGGTATTCAAACGCAAACGGATTCGTCTTCACGACTGTCTCCTGGATCGAACCTGCCAAGGCAGCCAACGTCCCAATCGCACAAAAGGCGACCGTCGAAACGATACAGACCAGGAAAAACATTCTCGCGTTGTCTTTCATCCGGTACGCCAGATCAGATAGCGTCAGGAGATTCGTGCGCCGCCAGTAAATCGCTCGACGCTTCTTCAAATATTCAATCAGGATCACACTCAACTGTGTAAACAGCAAGTACGTTCCTACCACTGTCAAAGCGGTCACCGGCAACACAAGCGCCACCACGTAGATGCCGTCTGCTGTCAGGGCAAGCCAATAGCTCATTCCGAGCAAGGCAACCGCTACGAGCGACAGCACGATCGACGCGCTAGGCTCCCGCTTGGGACGGCGGCTCCCCTGCAACAGTTCAAGCAGGCTGCGGCTTCTGAGCAACAGCACAGTAAACAGCGAGATCGCCGCGAACAAAATAAGAAACGCCACCACTGTCAGCCCTATCGCTTTCCAGGGCAGATAAAAGCCCAATGCCTTCACATCGAGCAGAAAGCCCGCAAACTGGAAAAACAGCTTGGCCAGCACCATCCCAAGACCGATCCCAAACGCGATGGAGACGACCCCGATCAGCATGTTTTCCATGCAGATGAGCACATTGCGCTGCATCGGAGTCATGCCGTGCATGAACAAAATCCCAAATTCCTTTTCCCGCTTTTTCAAAAACGCTCCCACGCAGTAGAAGAGGAAAAAGAACGAAAACAGAAAGATGACGTATTCCGCTACGATCATCCCGGTCGCTACTGATTCATGAATCTCCTCGCCGACAATTCCCGGATGGAAAATGAACATGGCGTAGACGAAAAAGATCATGACAGAGAACACGCTGCTCATGAAAAAAGCAGCATAGGTGCGTTTATTGCGCAAAACATTATTACACGCGAATTGTCGAAAGGTCATAGGTGTTCCCTCCCAAAAACGATAGCGCGTCAATAATCTTTTGGAAAAACGCCTGACGGTTCTCTCCCCGGTACATTTCGTTATGCAACTGCCCGTCTTTGATAAAAATGACCCGATGACAGTAGCTCGCTGCCAGGGCATCGTGCGTCACCATCATCATCGTCGTATTGTCCGCTTTATTGATCGCTTCCAAAGTCTCCATGACATTTCGCGAAGACTTGGAATCGAGGTTTCCCGTAGGCTCGTCGGCCAAAAGCAGCGAAGGGGAGTGGATGATAGCGCGAGCGATGGCGGTCTTTTGACGCTGCCCGCCGGATACCTCGTATGTACGCTTATCCAAAATGTCCAAAATTCCCAGCTTCGTAGCCACATTTTGCAGCTTTTCTTCCATCGTCTGAACTTTGACGTTTTCCAGCGTAAGCGGCAAAACGATATTTTCACCAATCGTCAGGGTATCGAGCAAATTGAAATCCTGGAACACAAAGCCCAACTCGCGGCGACGGAAGAGCGCCAGCTTGTCTTTTTTCAACAAGTGCGGATTCGTTCCATTCAAGAGAACAGCCCCCGATGTAGGAGAGTCAATCGTGGAGATCATATTTAAAAGCGTCGTTTTCCCGCTGCCGGATGGACCCATGATACCGACAAATTCTCCTTTGCGAATCGAAAAATCGATATCGGTCAACGCGCGGTATGTCACTTTGCCTCCGTATATTTTACTCAGACTGTTCACCGCAAGCATTTCCATGCGTCTTTCCCCTTTCCTCTGACATCCCACTTTTCACTATACGAGGGCGCACGTTTTTCAACTATCGATTTAACTTTCATCATCCTTACGTTCTTGTAAGGTTGGCACCACCGCAGACAGGACAAGGCGGACTGTCGTGCCCTCGCCCACTTCGGAGTCCATTTCCACGCCATGGTGCAGCCGTCCGCAAATTTCCTTGACTAAGTACAGGCCCATCCCGGTCGATTCAGGATACTTGCGGCCATTTTCCCCGGTAAAATACGGCTTGAACACCCGTCTGATATCCTCGGCTGGTATGCCGATCCCGTAGTCTTGCACTTCCAGGACGACATGCTGCCCGCGTTCGTACGCTCGGATCGTCACCTTGTTGCTTTTCCCTGCCGAATAGCGAACCGCGTTGGTCAAAAGCTGGTTCAACACAAACGAAAGCCATTTGTCGTCGGATTCCACTCGCCAGTTCTCTTCTATTTTCAGCTCCGGATACACTTGATTGCGGATAAACAACCGCTTGTTTTCCGCCAGCACGTTTTGCGTCAATGTGCGAATCGCCACAGGCTCGATCAAAAAGTCCTGTTCAAAGCGGTCCAGCCGCGCTATGTACAGCACTGTTTCCAAGCCGCGCTTGATCCGGTCGATTTCTTCACGCACGCTCTCCGATTTCGGATCATCTTCATTTTGCAGCAGCAAATGGATGACGGAGATCGGCGTTTTCATCTGGTGCACCCATTGCTGGATAAACGTCGTGTAATCGCGCTGCTTGTTCTCGTACGCGTGCAGTTGCTCCTTGTACAGCCGATACTGCTCCAGGCTTTTCTCGTCCAAGGCGCGGCAAAGCGCTGCGTTTCCGTACGTCTGCGTCAGCTCCTCCAACGTTTCTACCGGCTTGCTCAAGCGCTGGTAAATCAACCGATGGGTCAAATAACGCACGACCAGAAAAGCTCCGGCAAAAAACACGGACAAAAACATCACGTAAATAACCAAGGATTCGTTCCAGTAGCCGTCCATGGCGAAAATCAAAATCAGCAAAAACAGCTGAACGAGAAAAAAGGCGGCAAAGGCCCATTGATCCCTGAGGAACAGCTTCATTGCCCATCCTCCCAGGTCGCTCGCAGACGATAGCCCGAACCGCGCACAGTCTCGACGGCTCCTTCCAGCCCGATGTCTTTCAGCTTTCCGCGCACACGCGTGATGTACACGTTCAACGTGTTTTCATCGACGAATTGCTCGTCCCACAGCTTTTCCAACAGGCGCTCCCTGCTCACGACGCGCGGGTATTGATTCATCAACGCTTCCAGCAGCAGCGCCTCTTTTTTGCTCAGCTCGATCTTCGTATCGTTCATCGAAAGCTCCATCCGCTCCAAAAACAGCTTCAGTCCCGCAACCTCTACCGTGCGTTCCCCTTCCTGCGGCGCGTATTGCCCGTATGCGCGGCGCAGCTGGCTGCGAATTTTCGCCAGCACCACATCGTAGTCGAACGGCTTGGTAATGTAGTCGTCTGCGCCATTTTCCAGCGCCATGACCTGATCCATCTTGCTCTCCCGCGCGGAAATAAACAAAATCGGGCAGTTGGACTCCTGCCGCATCTGTCTGCACCAGTAAAAGCCGTCAAACTTGGGCAAGTTCACATCCAGCAGTACCAGATCGGGCCGCCTGTCTATGAACACATCCATGACGCGGTCAAAATGCTCGACGTTGACCGTTTGAAATCCGTATTTTTCCAGCTGTTCTTGCAAAAGCTGGTTGATCTTCGGGTCGTCTTCCACAATCATGATTGTCGACATCAGCTTATACTCCTCTCATCGCGAATCTCCTAATTCTTCCTCTCTCTACTATACCACTAGAAAACTCGGCAACGCCAACTGCGCCAAGCTGTCCGAATCACGCCACGCCCGTTTTCGCCCAACAAAAAAAGGCGGTATTGTCATCCGCCTTCAAGCTTTTGCATCCATCATTTGCTGAAGTTTTTTGATCCCGCGAAAATGCAGGATTTTGACTGAAGCCTCTGTCTTGCCCAAAATCTCGGCAATCTCGTTCATGCGCAAATCAGCGAGATAGCGCAAAGAAATCACGTTGCGTTGATCTGTCGTCAAGGTGTGTACCTTTTGCCACAGCCCCTCCGTCGTTTCTTGCGTCAGCAGGCACTCCTCCGGCAGCTTGTCAGTCGCGGCCATTGTGCTGAAAGTGTCCTGATCAACCGGGCATTCCCGTTTTTTGCGCATGTGGTCAATCAGGGCATTATGCGCGATACGGAAAATCCATGCCCCAAAAGGATGGCGGCCATCGTATTGATCCAGCTTCGAGTATACTTTGATGAACACAGTCGTTGTCAGGTCTTCCACGTCCCAGATGTTCTTTACGCGGTAGCGGAAATAGCGGTATATTTTGGCGGAATAATCTTCGTAAATTTGTCTTTGGTTTGGTTTCGCATAAATGAGTGCAGTAGTCATAATCGATCTCCCATTTCGTGATCCGTATGAGTTGATCTCATTGTAAAACGGATCAGAGGCAGGAACCATCGAGTTATATTTCAAGAAGCTTACACTTTTGTAAGGTACTTATAGCTTGCTTGTAAGCTCTCGCACTTATAGGTACGAGAGCCCCACTCGTTTGGTTACAGCCTGAGCCAACTTGCAAAATAATTTTCGGTAACAGGGAAGTAAGCTTTGGCGAAACGGACGAACTCCACTCTGTCCCACACTCGCTTTTTTCCGCTCAGCGTTTTACATCAAAATATATTGAAAAATCCTCCTCATACATGATTTCCACGTAAAAAGGGATGTTCTTCCGCAAAAAAAACGCCCCCGAATCACTCGGGAGCGTTCCTTACAAGCATATTCAAACCTTACAGCAAGCCAAGACGCTGGAAAATCGTATCCACATGCTTCAAATGGTAGCGATAGTCGAAGCATTCATCCAGCTCTTCTTTGGTCAGTGTGGAGCTGACCGTTGCGTCTTCTTCCACGATGGCGCGGAAAGAGCGCTGTTCTTCCCAGGCTTGCATCGCGCGCGGCTGCACCGTATCGTACGCTTGCTCGCGGCTCATGCCTTTTTCGATCAGCTTGAGCATGACTTGCTGGGAGTAGATCAATCCGAATGTGCGATCCATGTTGCGCTTCATGTTCTCCGGGAATACCGTCAAGTTTTTCACGATGTTCATGAAACGGCGCAGCATGTAGTTCAGCGCTTGGGTCGCGTCTGGCAAAATCACGCGCTCTGCGGAAGAGTGGGAAATATCCCGCTCATGCCAGAGCGACACGTTTTCGTAAGAAGTGAGCATGTGACCGCGGATGACGCGCGCAAGACCGCAAATGTTTTCGCTGCCGATCGGGTTGCGCTTGTGCGGCATGGCGGAAGAGCCTTTTTGACCTTTGGCAAACGCTTCTTCCACTTCGCGCATTTCGCTCTTTTGCAGACCGCGGATCTCTGTTGCGAACTTCTCCAGCGAAGTTGCGATCAGAGCCAATGTCGCCATGTACTCGGCGTGACGGTCGCGCTGCAATGTTTGGGTAGAAATCGGAGCCGGAGACAGACCAAGCTTTTCGCATACGTATGCTTCCACGAACGGGTCGATGTTCGCATACGTGCCTACTGCACCGGAAATTTTGCCGTACGCCACTTCTTTTCTCGCCGCCTGGAAACGCGCCAGGTTGCGCTTCATTTCTTCATGCCACAGCGCCAGCTTCAAGCCGAAAGTGGTAGGCTCGGCGTGCACGCCATGCGTTCTGCCCATGCAAACCGTGTCTTTGTGCTCGCGAGCTTTGTCAGCCAAAATCGCAATGAAGTCTTCGATATCTTTTTCCAAAATTTCGTTCGCCTGACGCAGCAAGTAGGACAGCGCCGTGTCCACCACGTCCGTAGAGGTCAAGCCGTAGTGTACCCATTTCTTCTCTTCGCCCAATGTTTCCGAAACCGCACGGGTAAACGCCACTACGTCATGGCGTGTCTCTTCCTCGATCTCATAGATGCGGTTAATGTCAAAGCTGGCCTTGTCCCACAGCTTTTTCACGTCCTCTTCCGGGATGATTCCCAGCTTGGACCAAGCTTCACATGCGAGAATTTCTACTTCCAGCCAAGCCTTGAACTTGTTTTCTTCCGTCCAAATGGCACGCATTTCCGGGCGAGAATAACGTTCGATCATGATTATACCTCCGATGGATTCGTCCAGATTTTCAACTCATCAATGTGGGTGAGCGCTTCTTCCACAGTGGGGGCGAGCACGTTGATATGCCCCATTTTCCGCTTCGCCTTGCTCTCGGCTTTTCCGTACAGATGCAGCTTGGCCGTGCGCGGCAGCTTGTCGATTTGATCGATGACAGGCTGAAGATGCTCTCCCAAAATATTAACCATCACGACGGGAGAGAGCAACTCTGTCGAGCCTAACGGCAAGTTGCAAACAGCCCGGACGTGTTGTTCAAATTGCGAAGTCACACAAGCATCCATCGTGTAATGGCCGGAATTGTGCGGACGTGGCGCCAGTTCATTGACGTACAGTTGCCCGTCTGTGGTCAAAAACATTTCCACAGCGATCAGCCCGACTACATCAAGCTTCTCGACAATCGTGCGGGCGATTTCTTCTGCGCGTGCTTTTACTTCCGGTGCGACACGCGCCGGCACGATGCTCAGGTGCAAGATGTTTTCCTGATGAATATTTTCCGACGTCGGGAATACGGCCAACTCTCCGTCTGGATTTCGCGCTGCAATGACCGACAACTCCATCTGAAAAGGCACGAACTGTTCCACGATCAGCTCTGTTCCTGCCTTGGAGAGTGTCTCGTACGCCTCCGCAAGCTCGTCCTCGCTGCGCAAGACCCACTGGCCTTTGCCGTCATAGCCCCCGGTCGCTGTCTTCATGACCGCAGGCAACCCCAGTTCGGCTACGGCTCCCTGCAAATCTTGCAAACTGCCGACTACGCGAAAAGGTGCGACCGGAATGCCGATTTCGCGAATCGCCGTCTTTTCGGAAATTCGGTTTTGTGTGATGCGCAAAAGGCGGCTGCCCTGCGGCACGTACGCATGGCTTTCCAACACCTCTGCTACTTGTGCATCCACATTTTCAAATTCGTAGGAAATCACGTCGCTGACAGAAGCAAGCTGCATCGCCGCTTCCACGTCATCGTAGCTGGCGACAATTTGCCGATCCGCCGTTTGTCCGCACGGAGCGTCGACGGTCGGGTCCATCGTCACAAAGCGATAACCCATAGCTCGTCCAGCGAGAGCGATCATTCGGCCGAGCTGTCCGCCGCCGAGTATTCCGAGAGTCGATCCTGGTTTGATTTGCTTGCTCTGTTTGGTCGTCATTCCAGTTCGCCAGCCTCCAACACTTTATTGCGCACTTCATCACGTCTTGCCACAAAGCGCTCTTGCACCTCAGGGTATTTGATCCCCAAAATCTGCGCAGCGAGCAGCCCTGCATTGATCGCGCCCGCTTTGCCGATTGCGACTGTGGCGACTGGCACGCCGCCTGGCATTTGCACGATGGACAAAAGCGAATCCAGTCCGTTCAGATTGGAAGACTTCACAGGTACTCCGATTACTGGCAGTTCAGTCTTGGCAGCCACCATGCCTGGCAAATGGGCTGCGCCACCCGCTCCTGCGATGATAACTTCCAGCCCGCGGCTTTTTGCACTCTCGGCATACGAAAACATCAAGTCAGGCGTTCTGTGTGCAGAGACGACCTTCTTTTCGTACGGAACCTGCAATTCATCGAGAATTGCGCATGCTTCCTTCATCGTTTCCCAGTCTGACGTACTGCCCATAATGACGCCTACCAACGGCTGTAGCATGAACCATTCGCCCCCTACGTTTTGTATCATCAGAAGAAAACCCAACCGACTAACGGCTTTTTGCGCCGTACTCATCGCCTGGGCTATTCGTACTCGTTTGCTATCAACATACACAGTGTAGCAGGGAGAAAGTTTGCCTGTCAACCACGCTTCCGAACATTTTAAATTGGGTTTGATTCCATCATTCGTGTTTAACCTTTTCCAACCAGCCGTTCGCTGCTTCCGCAAGCTCCAGCTTGAGATGAAGCCAGTAATCAAAAAACGGTGTGGCATCCGCTCCGCTTGCCGCCGATACCAGTTCCTTGATCGCTGCTCCATTCGCAAGCCCGTACTGGTGCTCACTCACGTACTGGCGCAATAACTGATTCAGCCGTTCGGCTCCCCAAGCATCCCGCAAAGTCCACCACATGACGCCTGAGCGTCCGTAGACCAGCTCATTGTAGCTTTTCCAGTCCGGGAAGGCCGTCACACTCGTCTCGGCGTCAATTCCTTGCTTCGCATACGCTTCCGCCGCTCGCGACTGGCCTTGCCTCATCCGCATGTACGCCTGCGCGCGCTTGGCATCCTTTTCCTGCAAAAACGCCATCGTGGCGTAGTCGGTCAAGCTTTCATCGAGCCACGCCTCCCGCACTTCATCGTTGCCGACGATGCCGTAAAACCATTGATGGGCGGTTTCGTGCGCAACCACAGCCGCTCCCATGCTATTCGCTGTGTTGAAAAATTCCTCTTCAATAAAGACGAGACTCGGATACTCCATTCCCCCGAAAAAGCCGCCCGTCTTGACGACATCGTATTCCTTGTAGGGGTACGTGCCAAACTGTTTTCCATAGTAGTCGAGCGATTCCATCGCCGTCTGGTGCAAGCTGTTCACGACTGCCGCATCATCGCCTTGCTGCGACCAGGTCCGAACGACAGTTTCCCCCACCTTGCCGGACATCGCCTGATACGTGTCATCCATCACGACCATGGCAAAATCACGAACGTTCCAGGCATCCAGCTCGTATATACTTTGGCGCTGCGGCCTTGTTTGCGTGACGACAGCGACACTTTCCAGCCCCGTCGTAGCAAGCTGATACCCTTCCGGCAAATGAACGCGCAGATGATAGTTCGCCACCTCGCTGTAAAACGGGTCGCCGATCGCTGTGTACGGATCGAGTCGCCAGCCGCCGCTGTCCTTGACGGCGAGAATCGGCAGCCAATTGCCGAGCCACATGGCATGATCGTGGTAAGACAGCCGCCCGTTGTTATACGGCACTTGCAGGCGGAAGCTCATCTCCACAACCGTTTCGGCTTTTGCCTTGTTCGGCGGAAGCTGTGGGAGCGGCACGCGCAAAAGCGTGTTCGTTTTTCCTTCATAGCGAACATCAGCTTGGCGTCCGTTTACTTTGACAGCCGAGATCGCAATGCCGCCCGGCTCTCTTTGTTTGCCCAGCACTTGCTCCCAGTTTTCTGAGCGAAGATCCGCCTCTGTAGCGAAAGCATTCGGATACAGATGGAAAAAGGCTTTGTCATCCTGTGGTACAAAGCGGGTCGTCAACGTTCCTTTTACGACTCGCTCGTTCATATCCAGCCACACCTCTGCGCTGTACGTGACAGCTGCCGGCTTCTGCTCCGGGTTGGCGATCACCGCCACATCTGCCCCGGCTTGTCCCGCCCACGGGCTGCTCCACAAGCACACTGCCAGAGCAATCCCTACTACCATGCCGACCACCCAATGCTTGCGCCACATGGCACTCCCCTGCCTTCGCTTACTTTTGCTGCTTTTCGCGTTGTCGTTCCAGCCAGGCCGCTGCCTGTTCCTGCTGGGACATGTCCAGATTCATCCAATAGTCCAAAAATGCGCTCGCGTCCTCGCCAGCCGCTTTTGTCAAAAACGCCTTCCATTGCTCGCCGCTGACAAGCTGGTAACGGTAAGTCGCCACATACTGTCTCAAAACATCATACAGCCGCTCTTCTCCCCAAGCTCCCCGCAACAGCCACAGCATGGAGGTTGTCCTGGAGTAAACGAGATCGCTATAGTATTGATTGGCAGGAAACTCGGTGAGAGCCTGCCACGGCCGCTGATGCTCTTTTACGTAAAGTGGCACAAACGTCCCGTTGGCAAGCCGCCTGCGCACGCGCTCAGCACCGTGTAGCGGATACTGTTCCGTCAGGAAGGCGATCGTTGCATATTCAGTAAAGCCTTCGTCCAGCCACGCCTCGCGAAGCTGATCGTTGCCGACCAATCCGTAAAACCATTGGTGGGCCGTCTCATGCACCACCGTATCAATCGCGTACTCTGCATTCGCCAGAAAATGCCGCCCGTCCAGAAACACCAAAGCCGGGTACTCCATCCCGTTGATCGCCCCGCCTGTCCGAATCACATCGTACTCCGTGTACGGATATGCCCCCAAGTTTTGATGAAAATACGCCAGTGACGAAACAGCCGCCTGATGGTTTTGCTTGGCTTGCTGCACGTCATCCCCTTGGCGCCACCAAGTGCGAACTACTGTATCTCCTGCTTTGCTCTCTGTGCTCTGGTAGCTCGCATCCATGACAACAAGGGCAAAATCGCGCACATCTTTTACGCGCAGCCGTGCCGTTTTTTCTCCTTTTGACGGCGCAATCACCTCTGCTGCTTTATCGGGTGCCGTGCTCGCCCACTGATAGCCCGCTGGAAAAGTGACGTTGACCTCGTAATCTGCGACCTCGCTGTAAAAGGGATCGCCTACAGGCTCGTACGCATCGAGACGCCACCCGCCCTGATCGTACACGGCGAGAATCGGCAGCCAGTTGCCCAGCCAGATCGCGTGCTCATCGTATGACATCCTCCCGTCGTTGTGAGGAAGCTTCATCGCAAAATTCAGCTCGATTTTGTGCGGGCCTGTCTCGCTTATCGGTTTTCCTTCTGCTGCAAGCGGTATCTCCAAAATATGCCCAGTCTTTTTGCCCGCAACCGCTTTTCCGTCGACTGTGAGCTTGTTACTATCATACGTGCCAAGTCCAGGTTCCTTGCCTAAAAGTTCCTCCCATAGCATTCCATCTTGTCGTTTCGTAAATACGTCCGGATAAAGATGAAGGTAGGCATGTTTCGGGTCTTTCGGCCAAAAGGTGATGGCTATGCTTCCGCTCACTTCTTTTTTCACTGGATCAATGTGGACATTCGCCTGATACAACGGCTTTTGCAAAAGCGGCTCCTCGCTTGCCTTAGCTGGCCATCCCAAGTTCATCACCAAGCAACTGCATCCTAGCCAAAAGGCCCATTTCCGCATGCCTTCGCCCCCTTTTTTCTTTATCGTAACGAAAGTGGCAAAAAAAGGCTATCTCCTTTACAGTCTGCTGGACAACCAGCTTGAAACAGAATCGAGTGCTACTGCCTCTTCACTGCCCTGCCGCATGTCCCGCACGATCACCTGTCCGCTGTTCACTTCATTTTCGCCGTAAATCAGCGCGTAGGCTATCCCTTCCTTGTTTGCGTAGTCCAGCGCTTTCTTCAGCTTCCTGCCCGCAAGCTCCAGCTCGACCCGGAGACCGCTCGCACGCAGGCGATTCGCCAGCCCAAGGCCAAGCGTCTCGGTGCCGAGCGGGATGACCAAAACGTCAGCGGCTGCCCGCTCGCTTGCCTCCCGCATGGAGAGCGCCGCCAGAATCACATCAAGCCCAAACGAGATGCCCACTGCCGGATATGTTCGCCCATCGCC
The DNA here is from genome assembly GCF_013284375.2 of Brevibacillus sp. HD3.3A. NCBI lineage: Bacteria > Bacillati > Bacillota > Bacilli > Caryophanales > Paenibacillaceae > Brevibacillus > Brevibacillus sp. HD3.3A. The sequence goes on along the minus strand of NZ_CP085874.1, from coordinate 610,202 downwards.
TAAAAACCGCCCAATAATCTCATCGAACCTGCCGCCACTGCCGATGCTTGAGGCAATGCTTCGATCCTGCAAAAAAATCTCGTAAACTGTGCCCGTGTAAATCCCCAAGCCGCGGGCCAAAAACGGCGAAAAGCGCACCTCGCCAGAGACGCCTGCTCCTTGCAAGTAGTCAAACAGCTCTTGCAGCTCCTGTACGCCCTGCCGGAAAGTATCAGAGGAAAACTGCTTCGCCAAAGCGTCCAAAGTCAGCGCCCCCTTTTGCAAAAAAGCTGTGATCGCTGCAACAAGCGGCTCCTCCACCTGGCGCTCCCGCAAATCGTCGCGTACCCCTTCCACGCCGATTTTCTCCAGCTTGTCGAGCGACAGCATCACATCTCCCGCCCTTTCTGCCGGTACCCCCAGCTCCTGCAACACGCCCGACAACAGCTTGCGATTGTTTACCTCGATGTACACGTCCAACCCAAGCTTGGCGAATGCCGCAAACGCCATGCTGATCAACTCTGCCTCGGCAAGCATCGAGGACGTACCGACGATATCGACGTCGCACTGGATAAACTCCCGCAGCCGTCCAGTCTTCACCGGACCGTCGCGAAACACTTTGCCGATCTCATAGCGCTTGAAGGGCAATCTCATCTCCGGGTTCATCCCGACGACTTTTGCCAAAGGAACCGTCAAATCGTAGCGCAAGGCGAGTTCCCGCTCCCCTTGGTCACTCAGCCGATAAACTTCTTTCAAAATCTCGTCCCCGCCGCCGTATTTGGATGCGAGCAGCTCATAGTATTGCAATGTCGGAGTCTCCAGCGGCTTGCAGCCGTACGCCTCGAACACCGCCTCCAGCGTGCGCCGTATCCAGTTGCGCTGCGCCTGCTCTTTTGGCAAAAAGTCTTTTGTTCCTTTCACGCTTTTCAAAACGCTGTTTTCCATGTCCCTCATCCTTTCTGTTTTCGAACCAACAAAAATAGCCATGCGAGGCAACTTCATGCCCGCATGGCTACAAAAAAATCACCACCGCAGGCACAAAGCACAAGAAGCGCTTGCACCTGCGGAAACATTTCCGAAGATACAAACGCTCTAGCCGTGGTGATGCTGTTGAAGGAACGATATTTGGCTAAACATGACAGAGGTCCCTCCACATCAAAAGATTTTTCCTATCATAGCGCAAAAAAAGCTCCCCGTCCAGTAGACGAGAAGCCATTTTCCAAAATATCCTATTCGCGCAACCAGATGAAGTAGGCCAGGAACACGAAGAACAGAACGTACATCGCCGGATGCACTTCACGCCCTTTGCCTTTCAGCAACTTCATCACTGGATAAACGATGAAGCCAGTCGCAATCCCTGTTGCGATACTGTAAGTCAGCGGCATCAACAAGATCGTCAGGAACGCCGGGAACGCTTCGTCCAGATCGTTCCAAGCCACATGGGCGATATGCGAAGCCATCAGCACACCGACGATAATCAGCGCCGGGGCGGTAACAGCCGGGGTCACAATCGCGAGCAGCGGCGAGAAGAACAGAGCCAGCAAGAACAGCACGCCTGTAACGATAGCAGTAAAACCGGAACGGCCGCCTGCTGCTACCCCTGCCGTGGACTCGACATAAGCAGTAGTCGTCGAAGTACCGAGTACCGCACCCGCCATACCGGCAATCGCATCAGAAGCGAGCGCTTTGCCAGGACGCGGCAAGTTTCCGTCTTCTTTCAACAATCCAGCTTGGCTGGCTACGCCGAGCAAAGTACCTGTTGCATCGAAGAAGTCAACGAACAAGAACGTAAGAACAACGATCAGCATGTTCACTGTAAACAAAGCAGATGGATCACCGAGGTATTGGAACGCCGCACCGAATGTCGGCGCCAGGCTCGGCGGTGCAGATACAACCTGCTCTGGCAGGCTGACCAGACCGAAGATCATCCCGACTACAGCTGTGACCACCATCCCGATGAAAATACCGGAGTTCACTTTTCGCGAAAGCAGAACGACCGTAACAATCAGACCGAAGATTGCCAGCAAGGCATTTTTCGCAGCCAATACGTCTTCTGGCTTCATTCCTTCATGGTAAAAGGTCAGATGACCCAAAGCGACAAACGTCGCATCATTTGCAACCACAATGCCTGCGTTTTTCAAACCGATAAATGCGATAAACAGCCCAATCCCCGCAGAAACCGCATATTTCAACCCTTTTGGAATCGCTTTGATGATTGCTTCCCGAACGCCAGTCAAGGACAGAATCAAAAAGATCGTACAAGAGACAAATACCCCAGCCAATGCTTGTTGCCAAGGAATGTGCATCGTCAACACGACGGTGTAAGTAAAGAACGCATTCAGTCCCATCCCTGGTGCTTGCCCGATCGGCAAACGTCCAAGAATCCCCATGAGCAGCGTTCCGATCGCTGCTGCCAGAGCTGTCGCCGTGAATACAGCGCCGAACTCAGGGTAGTTTGCTTTCAGATCCGGCGGCAAGTCTGCACCGCTGAGAATGAACGGATTGACAGCCAGAATATACGCCATGGCCAAAAAAGTAGTGATGCCCGCGATTGTTTCGCGGCGGTAATTGGTGCCCAGTTTGTCAAACTCAAAGTACTTCCGCACCGTAAGTCCCCCCATGCTTATGGTAGTGGCAATGAAAAAAGGCCCGGACGCTATTAGTATGCGCCTGGCCTCTTCACAAAACACTCCGGGAACAATTTCAAAAATAATAACAAACTCGCATCCCGTCGACATTTTGTTCGTAGCCAGGTCGTTAATGGCGACCCCGTAGAAACTCTTGAGCCATATTCTCAAGAATATACGAACCTTCCTATATTACCTGTTCACATTGAGAAGTGTATCAGGTGACATATCGAATGTCAACGAAAATACGAACGTTCATTTTTGAAATAAGGTGAACATCCGGATTTATTTTATTCCCACTCAATCGTTGCTGGTGGTTTGGAAGTGACATCGTACACGATGCGGTTTACGTTGTCGACTTCATTGACGATCCGCGTGGAGATTTTCTCCAGAACATCCCACGGAATGCGTGCCCAGTCAGCTGTCATGCCGTCGATGGAAGTAACGGCACGAATGCCTACTGTGTAGGAATAGGTGCGTACATCGCCCATTACGCCCACTGTCGTCATGTTCGGCAGAGCTGTGAAGTATTGCCAAATGTCCCGATCCAAACCTGCTTTGGCAATCTCTTCGCGAAGAATCGCGTCGGATTCACGAACGATCTCCAGTTTTTCCTCTGTCACTTCGCCCAAAACGCGAATGCCGAGTCCCGGACCTGGGAACGGTTGACGCCAAACGATTTCATCCGGCAAGCCAAGCTCTGTACCCAATTTGCGAACCTCGTCCTTGAACAATGTTTTCAAAGGCTCGATCAGTTCGAACTTCATGTCTTCCGGCAAGCCGCCCACGTTGTGGTGGGACTTGATCGTTTGCGCTGTCGCCGTTCCGCTTTCCACGATGTCCGTGTACAGTGTACCTTGCGCCAGGAAGTCCATGTCTGTCAGTTTGCCTGCTTCTTCATCGAATACGTAAATGAACTCGTTGCCGATGATTTTGCGCTTTTGCTCAGGGTCGGAAACGCCTTTCAGCTTGCTCAGGAAACGCTCGCGAGCGTCAATCTTGATCACTTTCATGGAGAATTTCTCACCGAATGTCTCCATGACGCTTTCGGCTTCCCCTTTGCGCAGAAGGCCGTGGTCTACGAACATGCAAGTCAATTGATCGCCAATCGCTCTGTGGATCAACGCTGCTACGACGGAAGAGTCAACGCCGCCGCTCAAGGCACACAGAACTTGCTTGTTGCCTACGGTTTCACGAATGCGAACCAGCTCGTCCTCGATGAAAGTCGTCATGCTCCAGGTAGGCTCGCAACCGCACACGTTAAACAGGAAGTTGCCGATGAACTCGCTTCCTTTTACGGTGTGACGAACTTCTGGGTGGAATTGCACGCCGTACAGCTTGCGCTCAGGGTTGCTGATCGCCGCTACCGGGCAGCTGTCGCTCACAGCATCTACGCTAAAACCAGTCGGAAGCTCTACTACTTTATCGGTGTGGCTCATCCAGACGATTTCATTCGCATCCCATTTTTCGTACAGGCTGTGGGCATTTTGCAAACGCAGCTCCGCTTTTCCGTACTCGCGTTTGCCAGCTCGCTCTACTTTTCCTTCCAGCATGTGGCTCATCAGCTGCATGCCGTAGCAAATACCCAGGATTGGCAAGCCCAGATCAAAAATCGCCGGATCTACTTTAGGCGCTCCCTCTTCGTACACGCTCGCAGGTCCGCCGGAGAAAATAATCCCTTTTGGTTGCATTGCCTTGATTTTTTCTACAGGCGTATTGAACGGCATCAGCTCGCTGTAGACACCGAGATCGCGAACGCGTCGCGCGATCAATTGATTGTACTGGCCTCCGAAATCGAGTACGACGACCATTTCCAATGACTTGTCCATCATATCCCCCTTCTCCTGTTACGCACAGGACGTGAGTGTCGGCTGCAATTTTGCCGACCTCCTCGCTTGATGCATGGTCAAACAGTTTCCGCTTCCCCCGGTTCTGCATCATGCCCACTCGTCTACAAGCCGAATTGTCGCATATTTGCAAAAAAACCGGGACGGTGACTCCGATCTTTCATACGGAGGCAGCGTCCCAGCTTGTGTACACATGTGTGGTTGCATGTACAGAAATCCGAAGTGCTCTCCTCGTAGTCGCCGAATTTACGGTTCAGCGGTAGAAACTTTCAGGCCGTATTCCTGATCATTATACGAGACTCATTGATCGTCATTCTAGCAGATGGGACGGCTTTGTTCAAGGCTTCAGTTGACGGATCAATCTCTCGATCAGCTGCTCTGCCACGGAACGTGCCTTTTGTTCCAATTCCTTGTAGCCGTAAACGGTTCGCTCGTACATTTCCGTCAAGTAACGCAAGTCTTGCCGCTTGTCGGCTGGAATCGTGATTCTGCCTACATACTCCCGGAGAGTCTCACCCGATTGCCGGCGTGAGTAGACACTTTCCATCACGCGAAGCAACCAGTTGAAACGATCCTGGTACTTGTTTCCTTTATGTTGATCAATCTGTCTTCGGAGCCACCATAGTTGAATGTCTTTTCTCCTCTTCCAAGCCATGAAACCCGCAACGGCTGCCACAACCACCAGCCCCGCATTGACTTGCCACGGAATCGAAAAGCTTTTCCCAGGGACGGCATCTCCCTCTTCCAGCTCATTGAAGCGCCCGTCTCCTCTGTCTGGCGAAGTCTGGTTGCCCAGATCCGGCACAGGGATCGGCAATTGCGGTTGGGAGGTTTGCAAATCGTAGTTGAATCGCACTGGCGAGATAAAGGTGCTGGTCGCTTCAAAAGGAATCCACCCGTGACCCGGGAAGTACACCTCTACCCACGAGTGGGCATCTTTGTTGCGAATTTCCATGATGTCGCGGTTTTGATCGTCGCTGCCTACTCTCTCCCCCGGAGCGAAGCCTTTTACCCAGCGCGTCGGGATGTCCAGAGAGCGCAACATAACCGCCATGGAGGTGGAGAAATGATCGCAGTACCCTCTCATGCTGTCAAAGAGAAAATGGTCGACAAAATCTTGACCCTCCGCAGCTACAGGCACATCTTTCGTTTCATACTTATATTTTCCACTCGATCGCAAGTAATTCTCGATCGCCCGGACTTTTTCGTACGGGGTCTTGGCATTTTGCGTAATCGACTTCGCCAGCTCTTTTACACGCGGCGGCAAAGTTGCCGGAAGCTGCAAGTACCGCTCTTTGATCTCTTCCGGATAGTCGGTTCCCGCTTCGGTCACTGCCTTTTCGCTGACAACCGGAACCTCTGCATTCACCTTGTACTGGTTGAGCTTGAGCAGCAATGTGTTAGGAGCGTATTCCGTTTTGCCATTTTGCGATCTGGGCTGGATCAGGTTGATTTTGCCTGCCCGCACCTCTAGCTGTTGGTTCAACTGATCGTACACGACAGTAGCATTCGGCGGAGCGTAATTGCTCACCTTGTTCAATTGCCCCGGATAAAAGACAGTGGCAAACTGCTGCGGTCCTTTAAATTCCAGCGTTGCTTCTACCTTTTTCATTTCGAACCCGTGGAACAGTTCATTTTTCCACTCGTAGTTTTGCGGGTCGAGAATCGCCGTGTAATCGCGTTCCCCTTTCTCCCAGCCTACACCTGTATACAGGTCTTTGGAGTCGCCGCGCCAATAGCTGCGCTCGTTCGTTGTCGCAATGAACACCAGCGTATTGTCTTGCAGAAAAGGTCCGCCCAACCGCTCGTCGTTGTTGTCGTAACCAACTTTTTTCATGACCGCTGTCGGCGTCTCGTTCCCGTTGCCCATCAGAAAAGCAATCGGATCAGGCCAGCTCGCTGCTTTCTTCGGAGCGGCATAGCCGATGCCTACGCTCACGAGAATGATCAGGAGAGAAGCCATCAGAGAACCGAAGAGAAGTCGGCTCCTTTTTTCTGCCACGGTAGCCATGTTGGTCATCTTCATCAAATGACTGACAGCCAGGAGCAAGAACCCGAAAATGAGCGTCCGCACAATCCCCTCGCTGGCGTCATACGGCAAGAACGTATCAAGGACAGCCAAATACAGCTCTGTCAAAAAGACGAACCATAAGCCTTGCCGCTGCTCCAGTACCAAGTACGTCAGCATCGTGATCAAAACGATCAGCATCAGGTCAAACAAGGCATTTCGCGACAAGATGGACATCGCTGCCCAATCCTGCTGAAAAGCCAACGGGAGGTCATGAACTATCTGCCCGTACAACTCCGCCAGCCAATCCGTCGCAAACAGCGGTGTGTCGAACAAAGAAGCATGCAAAAGCCACAGCAGGCCCAGCATTTTGATCGGTATTGTAATCCAGCGATACGGTATGGCTACGTCGATAATCAGCACTCCGGCCACGATCGCATAAAAAGGCCAAAGGATGCCTGTATCTGTCAGCTCCTGCAAAGGCAATAGCCACTCTCTTAGCATCAGGAACAGAAAAAGGGCCGAGACCCATTGCCATACCGTTGGACGTTTCCACACGCTCATGAGTCTAAGCACCTCCTATCCGCTTCCACTCTTGTTCATCGACGTGGATAGACGTACACGATACTTTGCTTCCGCCGAGCAGTTGCAGCATTCGTCTGCGCTCCTGGGAAATGGTGGCTTCGGCATGTACGTAGAACAATTGCACTCTTCTTCCTTTTTGCGACAACGCAATCAGTCGATTGACCAGGTCTTTGTCTACTCGCGGTGTGACGATAATCAGCGTTACACCTTGTTGCTGTTCCAGCGCTTCTCGCCCTACAACCCGTGCGAACGACTCGCTTCCTTGCGGCATGACTCGCGCCAACTGATCAAACACACGCAGGAAGTGGGCATGGGACAGCGCCGGAGCAATCGAGATGCGTTCCTTTTGCCTGTACACCAGCCCGTAGTGATACTGGTTCCGGTTGGCATACGCGATCAGGCTTGCACTTAGCTTTACCGCCGTTTCGAAAAGCTGGGCTGGCTGGCCCTCGTAGCTTTCCTTTTCTACATCAAGGAAAAAGACAGCCTGATTCATCGCCTGATGCTCAAATTCCTTTGTTTTTAAGCCAGTCCCTCTGGCAGATGCACGCCAATGAATCTGGCTCAGACGGTCACCGCGCTGATAATCGCGTACGCCCCTTACCGCAGCGACGTCGTCGGAGCGCTTGTGTGACACGTGGACATTCCCGCTGAAGCTGCCATCGCCCAAAGCCCAATGCGTCAATTCCTTATAGCGTGGATAGACGAGAAACTCCTGGGGGAATGAAAACACTTTCCGCCTTTCGCAAAATCCGAAAAAATCTCCTCCGCTGACAACACACTGATCCAGCGTGTAAAAACCGCGTGGCAGACTGGGAATGACGTAGCGAAACTCCATCTCTTTTTTAAACCAAGGAAAAATCAGCTGTCTGTGCGGCTCATACACGCCTGCGAGACGCTCCGGCAACGGCTCCACAACCATATGCCACCCGAGCGGAAACCGGATTCTCCGGCGCAGACGAACCGTCACAACGACGTCCTCGCCGTCCTGCAAACGGTTGCGATCGATGTGGCGTTCTACTTCCAGCGTAGAGAACATGAGAAAATACGCCAGAGCCTCATATACCAGAAACACCAGACTGCTGTAAAAAAGAAACCAGCTGGAAAAACCGCCCTGAAATTTGGCGAAAACATAGGTGATCACCACAAGCAGGACCGCTTTGAGCTTACCCCATCTTTGCTGTCTCATTCGCAGTCACCGCCTCAGCTCACCGGCACTCGGGTTTCGGTCAAGATCACGGTCAGTACCCGATCAACGGTTGCTCCTTCCAGACGTGCTTCCGGCTTCACGATCATCCGATGGGCGAATACTAACGGCACCAGTTCCTTGACATCATCCGGGATAACGTAATCTCTGCCGCGTACGAATGCAAGTGCCTGCACCGCTTTATACAAGGCAAGTGACCCGCGTGGACTTACACCAAGGTAAATATGGTGGTGTTCACGTGTACGGTGGCAAAGCCGCACAATGTATTCTTTTACCCCTTCCGACACCTTGATCGCAGCAACTTCTTTCTGGAGCTGCGTCAAGTCTGCTGCCGACAAGACAGGCTCAAGCTCTGTGAGCGGATTCACATCTGAGAATCTCGACAACATCCGCATTTCTTCATCTACAGTCGGATATCCCAAGCGTAATTGCATCAGAAAACGGTCCAACTGTGCTTCCGGCAGTGGAAACGTTCCTTCGTATTCCAGCGGGTTTTGCGTCGCCATCACAAAAAACGGGTTGGCCAACCGATACGTTGTGCCGTCTACAGTGACTGAGCGCTCTTCCATCGCTTCCAAAAGAGCTGACTGTGTCTTTGGCGATGTCCGGTTGATTTCATCCGCCAAAATCACGTTTGCAAACAACGGTCCTTGCCGAAATTCAAACTCCATCGTTTGCTGGTTGAAGATCGCTACCCCAGTCACGTCGGTCGGCAGCAAATCGGGCGTGAATTGGATACGCTTGAACTCGCCCCCGATCGATTTGGCCAGAGCGCGTACGAGCATCGTCTTTCCGACACCTGGCACGTCCTCCAAAAGAACATGCCCATTCGCCAAAATCGCTGCGACCATCATCTCGATTACCGAACGTTTTCCAATCAAAACTTTTTCTATATTATCGATCAGTTTAGCAATTGCAGGATGCATTTGGTCCAATTTAATTGGGTTCACGTTGATACATCTCCTGTTCCATCTTATTCTTCCATCACGCATGTAACAAACTCTCGTTGTCACCTGTTTTCCCTTGTATCACCTGTATTGTTGATGTTGAAAATACAGTGTAATTCTAAAGTAATAGATGGAATTGGGAGATACAAGGAAAACTTACTTAAAATTTGTAAGAATGCAGCCGAGGTTATGCAAAAAAGAGTAGGAATTGTTCCTACTCTACGGTTTCATATGAAATAATGGCGTGCCCTGAGAGATTCGAACTCCCGACCTTTTGATTCGTAGTCAAACGCTCTATCCAGCTGAGCTAAGGGCACTTAATTGTAAGAGTCAACCTGAAACGGTTGAATAATGATGGAGCGTACGACGGGTCTCGCTTCTACTGGCACCACTTCGTCGATTTGCTACCCGACAAGCCAGATCTGAAGTGCCCGTGACACTCTTCTTTGATGCTATTCAAGGGTAAACCCGGAACGGGTGAGAGACCCGAGAACATCTATGGAGCGGACGACGGGTCTCGAACCCGCGACCTTCGCCTTGGCAAGGCGACGCTCTACCAATTGAGCTACGTCCGCATGTACATGAACAAAGGTTTGCTCTGGCTGCAAATCCTTTTTCTTATAAGGTGCGGGTGAAGGGACTTGAACCCCCACGGTCTCCCGCCAGAACCTAAATCTGGTGCGTCTGCCATTCCGCCACACCCGCAAGATAAAACAGAAAAGCGCATCGATATTTCTATCGTGCTACTCGACTCTTGATTGTAAAAACTGGTGAGCCATGAAGGACTCGAACCTTCGACCCTCTGATTAAAAGTCAGATGCTCTACCAACTGAGCTAATGGCTCGCAAATGGCTGGGGTACTAGGATTTGAACCTAGGAATGACGGAGTCAAAGTCCGTTGCCTTACCGCTTGGCTATACCCCAATGGTGGTGCCGGCAATAGGACTTGAACCCACAACCCCCTGATTACAAGTCAGGTGCTCTACCAATTGAGCTATACCG
>NZ_CP085874.1:412500-587500 GCF_013284375.2 Brevibacillus sp. HD3.3A | reverse complement strand
TACCAGCTTCGAGCATGTTCACATACTCTTCGCTCGCTGCGTTGAAACCAATGCCAACTGCTTCTTTTTTCAGACGCTCTACGATTACAGAACCTTCCAGTCCTGCGTTCGCAGCGATTTGACGAACTGGCTCTTCCAGGGAACGGAGTACGATTTGTACACCTACAGCCTCTTCGCCGTCTACTTTGATCGCTTCAACCGCTTTGATTGCGTTGATCAGAGTAGTACCACCGCCAGGTACGATACCTTCTTCTACTGCTGCGCGAGTAGAGTTCAGAGCGTCCTCGATGCGGAGTTTTTTCTCTTTCAATTCGGTTTCAGTAGCTGCACCGACTTTGATAACTGCTACGCCGCCAGCCAGTTTAGCCAGACGCTCTTGCAGTTTTTCGCGATCGAAATCGGAAGTAGTATCTTCGATTTGTTGACGGATTTGCGCTACGCGGCTTTCGATAGCTGCCTTGTCGCCAGCACCTTCAACAACAGTTGTGTTTTCTTTGGTAACCACGATTTTGCCAGCGCGGCCCAGTTGCTCCAGCTTGGTGGATTTCAGATCCAGACCGAGCTCTTCTGTAATCACTTCGCCACCAGTCAAAGCAGCGATGTCTTGCAGCATAGCTTTGCGGCGATCGCCGAAGCCAGGAGCTTTTACCGCTACAGCTGTGAAGGTACCACGCAGTTTGTTCACTACGAGAGTAGCCAGCGCTTCGCCTTCCACATCTTCAGCGATGATCAGGAGTGGTTTGCCGCTTTGTACTACTTGCTCCAGTACAGGCAGAACTTCCTGGATGTTGGAGATTTTTTTGTCAGTGATCAGGATGTAAGGGTTGTTCAGAACCGCTTCCATCTTGTCAGTGTCAGTGATCATGTAAGGGGAAGCGTAGCCGCGGTCAAATTGCATACCTTCTACTACTTCCAGTTCCGTTACGAAACCTTTGGATTCTTCAACGGTGATTACGCCGTCTTTACCCACTTTTTCCATAGCTTCAGCGATCAGGTTACCAACTTCTTGATCGTCAGCGGAAATCGCAGCTACTTGTGCGATAGAAGATTTGTTTTCAACTGGTTTCGCGATGGATTTGATTTCTTCCACAGCAGCGCGAACAGCTTTTTCCATACCGCGACGGATTACCATCGGGTTAGCGCCAGCTGTTACGTTTTTCAAACCTTCACGGATCATAGCTGCAGCCAGAACAGTTGCAGTGGTTGTACCGTCACCCGCGATGTCGTTTGTTTTGGTAGCAACTTCTTTAACCAGTTGCGCACCCATGTTTTCGTAAGCGTCTTCCAGCTCGATTTCTTTCGCGATGGTTACGCCGTCGTTTGTAATGAGTGGAGAACCGAATTTTTTCTCCAGAACCACGTTACGGCCTTTTGGACCGAGGGTTACTTTAACCGCATTTGCCAAAGTTTCCACACCGCGGAGCATGGAGCGGCGAGCGTCTTCAGAGAATTTGACTTGTTTTGCCATCTAATCTCTACCTCCTGATATGTGTTTTGTCGTTCGACTTCCTATGTCAAGAGCCTTAACCGATGATCGCGAGGATATCGGATTCGCGCAGCACGAGGTATTCTTTATTGTCTACCTTAACTTCAGTACCAGCGTATTTGGAGAAGATTACTTTATCGCCTTCTTTTACTTCCAGAGCGATGCGCTCGCCGTTGTCAGCAACACGGCCAGAACCAACTGCGATTACTCGGCCTTCTTGCGGTTTTTCCTTTGCAGAATCAGGCAAAACGATACCGCTTGCAGTCGTTTCGTCTTTGGAGATAGCTTCGATTACCACACGGTCACCCAATGGCTTAAGCACTAAAAACACCCTCCTCAAAAAATGTAGGTAAACAAAGTTTCTGTTGTTAGCACTCATAACAGTTGAGTGCTAACACCCAATTCCTATAATAATGAATCGCTATGTACTTTGCAAGTAGTTTCCCTCATTTTTTCCCAACCGCTCGTCTCGATTTGCCGTTCTTCTACTAGATGACTTTTTCTAGCAGACGGTTCTAGCAATCAGTCTGTCTCATATAAATCAAACATACGATCAGACAAGCCTGCCAAGGAGGGAAATGTTCCATGCAAAAATGGCTCTGGATCGGCTTGATTGCCCTCGGTGTGCTGGGGATCAGCCGTTTGTTCTCATCGGACACCACTTCCTTTATACGGGTAAATATCTACCCTGCCGACATCTACTGGGACGGACGCAAAATCGCCACAGGCAATGCGCAAGGGTATTATGTAGAGAGAGGCCAGGAGTTGCCCGCTTCCCTGGAATATCGCGGAACGCTTTACGTCCCTCTTTCCATGATCGGGCGGCATCTCAACAAACCTGTCGGCTGGGACGAATCCTCGCATTTTGCCTGGGTTGGTCAGCCTCCGACAGTCCCGACCGAGCTGTCGTCAGAAGTCAGCGGCTCCCCTGCTCCATCGTCTCCCAAAGCGGAGGACGCCATACCCGCTACCGCGCCAGCTCAAAACGCTCCGGCAAAAACGGCCGATTCGGGAGATGCTTCAATGAAATCATCTGCTACGCTTTTTGGCATGACAATCGGCATGTCCTCCGATGAGGTCAAAAAGCTGTTGGGCGAACCGGCTCGCAAAGACCCGAGCAGTCTCGGCTATGAATGGTGGGTGTACAATCGCGATCCGGCCAAGTTCGTGCAGGTGGGCATCGCAAGCGGCAAAGTCGTCGATCTCTACTCTCTCGCCCCGGATGCAGCACTTGGCAACATCGGCGTGGGCAGCAGCCTGCAAGCATTGGAGCGCCAGTACCCTCTGCAAAATACAATCACCTTTTCCTATATGGGAGCGAACATCCAGATCACCAATCAAAAGCAGCAGCGCCCGCTCGTCATGAAAGACGGAGTCCCGCACATTTTTTATTTGGACAAGCAAAATGGCAACAAAGTGACCGGGTTGCGCATGATCGACACGCAAATGCTTTTGCGCGGCGGATTTTACGAGACGAAATGGTCCTACCAAGGGCAAGCGCCTGACTTCGATCCTCCAGTCCTGAATGTAGGCCAACGGGAACAAGTCAACCTCGCCAACGAACGGCAGACCATCGATCTCGTCAACGTCACCCGCTACCGCTACAAGCTACCTCCCCTGCAATGGAACGAGGAAGCCGCCCAGGTCGCCAGAGGGCACAGCCTTGATATGGAAACAAACGATTACTTCGACCACATCTCCCCGACGACCGGAAGCAGTCCTTTTGACCGTCTGAAGCAAGCGAATATCACCTACAGCATGGCGGGGGAAAATATTGCGGCAGGTTACCCCGACGCCATTGAAGCGCACGAAAGCTGGATGAACAGTCCCGGGCACAGGAAAAACATCCTGGAAAAGGACTTCACCCAGCTAGGTGTCGGGGTCATCACTGATTATTTCACCCAAGCGTTCCTTACTCCCAACAAGTGATCCTTCCTCAGCGCAATTGAACGTTCGCCCGCAACTGATCCACCGCGCCTGTAAACTCGACCACGACCGTCTCGTACTCTTTCGTGTGCAAAATCAGCCAGGGACGTCTTCCGCCTTTTTTGGGCATGATGACGAACATCTCGGCAATGTCGGTATCCAAACTAGCCGAGGCAAGCTTCAACCGCTTGGGAGGAGCCAACGGTATTTTCACAATCATCACATGGTCCAAAGACGGGTTCAGTTCCTGCACTCGCCCACTCACTGTCGCAAGCAGCTGCTCCGCTTCTTTTTGAAACACGTCTGAATTGGCAAACGTGGCGACAACCTGCTGCTTGTCGGAATCGAACAACTCTACCTGCTCTGCACCAACTGCGGAACCGGACGAAAAGAACAGAGTCAAACATAAAATCAGCCACATGGTTTGCAAGCACCTCCCTTATTAACTTTTCTAGTATCTCCCACCTGTTTGCAAAGTCATGCCAACCGCTTGGCAATAAAAAAAGACCCGCTGCTATCCATTCCATAGCACGGGTCTTCTTTCGTATAAGTTATCGTACCAGCTCGTCCGTTTCGTAGCTGCCGTATTCTTTTTCCCACTCGGCTTCTTCGCGCAGCTGCTTGCGGTACACGATGCGCGACAGCCAAATGCTCATCTCGTACAGCAGCAAAAGCGGAATCGTCACCATGATGTCGCTGACAATCTCAGGTGGCGTCAGCGTAATCCCGACTACAGCCAGTCCGAAATAGGCCAACCGTCTTACTTTTGCCAACCTCATCGGGTTGAGGATGCGCAGACGGGTGAGGAACATCACGATGATCGGCAGTTGGAACAAAATGCCGAACGGGATGACCATGTTGAACAGGAAGCCAAAATACTCGGCGATTCCGTAATTGGGGTCAGCCCCGATCGTCGCAGTCATGCCGGTCATGAACTGCATGATCATCGGAAATACGACGTAATAACCAAACAAAATGCCTACGATAAAAAGCAAACAGGCCGCCGGAATAAAGTAAAGCGAACCGCGTCGCTCACGTTCCTCCAAACCTGGCGAAACGAAGCGCCAAAGATGGAACAAGGCGACAGGCAGCGCCGCCACCGCACCAATCAAAAAGGCAAACTGCATGTACACGCGAAGAGCATCGGATGGATGCAGGGAAATAATCGGCACTCCATCGGCAATCGGCTCTTGCTTCAAGTATTCAATCAACGGACCGGCAAAGTAAAAACCGGCTATCAGCGCGACGACAAACACCGCCAGCACCCATATGATGCGCCTGCGCAACTCCGTCAGGTGTTCAACCACTGTCATTTCACGATCTCTCATGGCAACCACCTTACCTGATTATGCCTTCTGCTGCTCTTTCTCCATCTGAAGGCGTTCCAATTCCAGCTTTTCACGAATTTCCTTTTCCAAGCGCTCGCGCTCCAGACGTTCGCGAACTTCACGCTCGATTTTTTCACGATCAAAAGCGTCCTTCTCGGTCACGACTGCCGCTTTCGCCGGAGCTTCTTTGGCAGCCAGCTCCTTTTTCTTCGCTTCGTCGTCCTCATCGTCATCGCTAGTCAAACTGCGCGTAGCGTTTTTAAACTCTTTCAGCGTGTGTCCCACGGCGCGTCCAAGCTCCGGGAGTTTTTTCGGGCCGAACAGCACCAACGCCAACACGAGAATCAGAATCAATCCAGGAATCCCAATCGAACTCATTTTCTTCACTCCTTTTTCCTGTTATTTGCCAGTCTAACCAGCTAACACTTCCGTAAACCGCCATAACCGAGTCTCGTCATGTCAGAAGCAACAATTCGTTCTCCTGCAAGAATCCGCGGCAAAAACACATCAAATGAAGTGAACGGCTCATGCATCACAGCTCCAGGAAGGCCGAGAATTGGAACTTCCCCTTTATAGGCAACCATCAGCATGGAGCCAGGCAGCATCGGCGTTCCGTATCGAACCACTTCCGCTCCTACACCTGCGATCGCTCCCGGCGTCCTGTCATCCGGATCGACGGACATACCGCCCGTGACGAGCACCAGATCGACGCCTTCGTCGAGGAACGAGTGAATTTGCTGTTCAATCGCTTCCTTGTCGTCAGGAGCAAAACGTTGGTCCACAACAGTAGAGCCGAGCGCTTCCACTTTGTTCCGAATCACCGGGCCGAACTTGTCAGCAATTTTGCCGGAAAATACTTCCCCTCCGGTCGTAACGAGACCGACTCGCTTCTCCTCAAACGACTTCACCTGAATAATCGGGCCGTCAAACTGCTTGACCAACTGTTCCAGTTCAATGATGCGCGTCTCCTCGATGATCAGGGGAATAATTCTCGTGGCAGCCAAAGTATGCCCCGGATGCACGATTTGATCACCGTACATGGTGGAAAAGGCAATTCCCTCCAGCGTGTTCAAGGCATGCACCGCTTCTTCGTTGATCTTGGCAAGGCCAGTCCGCGATGCTTTCATCGATACTTTGCCCTCGTACGGAGGCGTCAGCGTCAAGCCTTGCCCGGATACGGCCTTGGCAATCCGAATGCCTGCCTCTTCTTCATGAATGAAGCCCTCAGGCATCTCCAGCACGTAAATGTGCTCCTTGCCGATGGACAAAAGCGGCTCAATATCCGCTTCGGTCACGACATGTCCTTTTTTAAACAGGCGGCCTTTAAACTCGCCAGGCAAAATTTGCGTCATGTCGTGCGGCAGCATCATGCCGATGGCTTCCCGCACTGGAACTTCCCGCATTTTCGGTTTTTCTACCAACCCAATCCTCCCCAATCTTCGTTGGCTTCCCCTGTTCCTTGCAAAATGTGCAAAGCGTCCGCGAGCATGTCGCCGATCGCATTAAAACAGATTTCGACCCCTTTAGGGTTTCCAGGGAGGTTAATGATGAGCGAGTTGCCGCGCGTACCCGCAACAGCGCGCGTCAGCATCGCACGGCGGGATTGCTGCAAGCCGGCACGGCGCATTTCTTCCGCCAGCCCCGGTACAGGCCGGTCGATGACCCATTCTGTCACTTCCGGCGTAACATCGCGCGGGCTGAGCCCTGTCCCGCCAGTGACGATCAGCAGGTCGCATTTTTCACGATCCACCAGCTCAATCATATGCTCCTGCAAGTCTTCCATATCATCAGTAACGGCACGGTAGACAGCAACATCTACGTCCAGCCAATCCCTTGTCAGATTGCGGATGATGGGAATCCGATCATCTGCCCGATCTCCTCTGGCAATCGAATCACTCGCCGAGATAACGCCTACCTTCCATTTACCCACAGTTCATTCCTCCGTTTTCTCATTCGTTCATATTGTACACTTTTTTGTCCATAGTGTAGAGAGAATAGCGCGAAAAAGGAAGCGCCTGACACAAAACCTTCACGATTGAAAATAGCCTTTTTCCGTTACAATCCCGTCAAGCCGGATGTCGTGAGGCTCCAGCGGGACATGCTCCACGACCTGCATGGAGAAGCCAACCCCTACTAAAAACGGCAGTCTGTCCAGTCCAGCCAAAAAGCGATCGTAAAACCCGCCGCCGTAGCCCATTCTGCCGCCATGCCTGTCAAAAGCGACACCTGGCACAACTACGGCCTCCAACAGTGACACATCCGCTTCCTCTGCCTTTTCCGGGTCCGGCTCCATAATTCCGTACACGCCCTGCTTCAACATGTGTTCTCCGGTAAATCGGTAAGGGATTAATCGGCGCTGCTCGATCAAAGCAAGCGGCAGCCAAACTTCCTGGCCTCTGTTCATCGCTTCCCGAATGAAAGGCAAGATGTCTACTTCGTCGCCAAACGGATGAAAGGCAAAAATCGCCCTGGCACTGGCAATCCGCTCATTCTCCAGAAGGTGACGGCATATGTGCGCAGAATACTGCTCTCGCTCACTTGCCGGAAGCGCTTTTCGCCTCTCCAAAATATGGCTTCGCAGCTGCTTTTTATTCGTTTTTTGGTCCATGGCGGCTTGTCCCCTCTCCTTTCGCACAAGGACCGCGTCCTGAAGGCTTGTCCCGTGCGCTCTCTCTAGGCTACACTTGCATTACTATATAAAGAGGTGAATCAGATGATTTTGCTACAGGCTGAACATATAGAAAAAACGTATGGCATCGAAACCATTCTACAGGACATCTCTCTGCAAATACAAACAGGAGAACGGGTCGGACTGGTCGGCGTAAACGGCGCGGGCAAATCTACCCTGATGAAAATACTTGCGGGCGAGTTGAGCTATGACAGCGGGCTGGTTCGCATCCCGAAAGACGTAACGGTCGGTTACCTGGCCCAAAATGGCGGCCTCGAATCGGAACGATGTATTTGGGATGAGCTGCTGAGCGTGTTCGACCACTTGCGGGCGGAGGAAAAAGAATTGCGCGAGCTGGAAGCCAAAATGGGCGACCCGGCCGTGCTGGCAGATGAAAAACGATACCAGCAAATTTTGGAGAACTACTCGCTGCGCTCGGAAGCTTTCAAGGAAAAAGGCGGTTACAGCTACGAAGGGGCCATTCGCGGCGTCCTGCACGGCTTGCGCTTCGCGGACATGGACTACCAGACTCCGATCAAGACATTGAGCGGCGGGCAGAAAACGCGGCTGGCGCTTGCCAAGCTGCTGCTGCAATCTCCGACGATTTTGCTATTGGACGAGCCGACCAACTACCTCGATATCGAGACGCTCACCTGGCTGGAAACGTATTTGCAAAACTATCAGGGAGCGATCCTGGTCGTATCCCATGACCGCTACTTCCTCGACAAGCTGGTGACTGTCGTCTACGAAATCGAACGGACTCGCGCTACGCGCTATGTCGGCAACTACAGCCGCTTCCTCGATGAAAAGGCTGCCCGGCTGGAGCAGGATTTGAAGCGGTTCGAGAAGCAGCAGGAGGAAATCGCCAAGCTGGAAGATTTCATCGCCCGCAACATCGCTCGCGCCACGACAACCAAACGGGCGCAGAGCAGACGCAAAACATTGGAGAAAATGGACCGTCTGGACAAGCCAATCATGAACAACAAGTCGGTGAATTTTTCCTTTGAAGTAGCCAAAATGAGCGGAACCATCGTCATGAAAGCGAGCAACCTGTCTGTCGGCTACCCGGATGCCGTTCTCTCCCGCGGCTTGACTTTTGAAATCGAGCGCGAGGAACGCGTCGCACTGGTCGGGCCAAACGGGATCGGCAAATCTACTTTGCTGAAAACGATTGTCGGACAGTTGCAAGCTCTTGCCGGAGACGTACACTTCGGAAGCAACGTCACAATCGGCTACTACGACCAGGAACACCGCAACCTGAACGAGCGCAACACTGTGCTGGGGGAAATCTGGGACGAGTATCCGAACATGCTGGAAAAAGACGTGCGGACGCTGCTCGGCAATTTCTTGTTCAGCGGCGACGATGTCCAAAAGAAAATCAGCGATCTGTCAGGCGGCGAGCGCGCGCGTGTCTCCCTGGCCAAACTGATGCTGAAGCAAGCCAACTTCCTCATTTTCGACGAGCCGACGAACCATCTGGACATTTTCAGCAAAGAAGTGCTGGAAAACGCGCTCTACGACTATCCGGGCACTATTTTGTTCGTCTCCCATGACCGCTACTTCCTGAACAAAATCGCCAGCCGCGTGCTGGAGCTGACAGGCAATGGCGTGACAAGCTATCTGGGCAACTACGACTACTACGTGGAAAAGAAGCAGGAACTGGAGGAGCTGGCCGCCGAGCAAGCCGCGCAGCCAGCGAAAAAGCAGGGAACGACTACAGCCGCCCAGGCGGAAAAATCGTCCTACGAGCTGGACAAAGAAGCAAAACGGCGCGAGCGCCAGCGCCAGCGCCGTCTGGAAGAGATTGAGGCAACGATCCAAAAGCGGGAAGCCGATATCGTCAAGTGGGAGGAAGAACTGTGCCTCCCGGAAATCTACAGCGATCATATGCAGGCCAAAGAGCGCAACGATCTGATCCAGGCCGCCAAACAGGAGCTGGAGCAGCTGTATGATGAGTGGAGCTCGCTGTCCGAGGAATAAGCGAGGCAAACGCTCCGTCTACGTGGAGCAGCGCTTTTGCTCAGGCTCCTCCAAAGCCGCGTAAAGCGCTGGAACGATCAGAAACGAAATGCAGGTCGCAGCCGTCACGATCCCGGAGTCGTTCAGCGCAAGACCTGCGAGCGATCCGGCGATGACTCCGGCGAAGCCTTTTACCAAATAAGGCGTGTCTTGCGCCAGATGCCGGAGAAAGCGGTCATTTTTCAAAGAGAGCACGCCCAGTGCAATGAGCGAGACGGCGAAGACTTTGCTCCAGATCGAGACGCGAATCAGCCGCACGTTCATCGCCAGCTTTCGCTCAATCATCTGTCCGACCTCGCCCCATTCACCTGCGAGTATTTGCTGCGAGACTCTCCCTACATGGGTGAGCGGCTGGTCGGACAACAGACTCGTCGCCATCAACCCGATTACCCCGAGAACGAGGCCGCCTGTTAACAGCAGGAGGCCTTTTTTTCCGATTCGCAGGTCATGCAGCCGGGCAAACGCGACAAAAAGCCCGATCAAGCCTGCCAGAAAGCCGCCCGCATCTGTCCCCAGGTTCGGCGCGACCATGTAGTAGAGCACAACCGCACAGACGAGCAAGGAACCGCCGGGCAGTGCCAAGCCAGCCACAGGGAGCACTCTCGTCCGCTCCCGATACAGCTGGTACAAGGAAGCGACAAGCATGACCGTTCCTCCGATGATCACTCCCTCGTATTCATTGCCCAATCCGTAAAACCGCGCCCCGATCACCGGATCATAGCCGAGAAAAGACTGCCGCATCAACGTTGCTCCCGTCCACCCGTCGAGACATACAACTGCCACCGTGACCGCACTGACACCCAGCGTTATTTTTGCGAGCGATTGATTCTCCTGCCAAAAGGCAATCGCCAGAGCAGCCATGATCAATACTCCCAGTATCAGCGAGCCGTGCACCTTCCAATCCAGCGCCGCTTCCAGCAAAAGCAACGCAGGGAACCAGAGCAACGCCAGAAGCGCCAGGCGAACTCCTCTGCGCACGCGCGACAGCCCCACTCCTTCTCTTATTCTCCCCCACATCCACAGCAGCGCTGCGCAGCCTACCGTCACAATTTGCAGCATCACGTAAGTGTACAGGACAGACGGCCTTGTCGCGTACGTATGATGAATCTGTTCCACTTGGCTGAGCAGTTGCGACAGGTCGCCTTCTGTCCGGTAAATGGAATGACCCGTCAACCCTTTAGGGACAGGCACGTCCAGCCAGGTCAGCACTGTCGGCAACACATCCAGCCCGCTCACGAGACCGTTCTGGCGCGTCGTTGCAGAAGTCAGCAGCCCGGAAGACTGATCCGACCACAGCAAAAGCGGCGAGAGCAGCGCCTTGTCTTTTGCCGCCACGGAATTGACGGCGGGCGATACCAGCATGATCATCTGGTTAGCTCTGCGCTCGGCAAGCAACTGGTCGAGAAACTGCGCCAAATCGTTCTGGACGCGCTGATATTGTCTCGCAAACTGCCCCGGCTCCATGTCCGGCCCCAGCTGATACAGGCGGGACAAATCAGAAAGCTGTACCGCAATCAACCCGGATGAACGGTCTGCGCGAATCCAATCGAGCAAGTAGGCCGTATTCGTTTTCACTCCGTACGGGTATCCTCTGACAGACAGCGAGTTTGCTTCCGATACGTCTCCGGCAGGAACTCTCCCTTCCTGATCCATGGCGAACAGCACAGCCTGCCTTTGCCTGGTTTCCTCAAAGTCTCCATTGCCGTAGGAGGCGATCCGAATCTTGTGTGCTGCCAGTGTCGTGCCCAACAGTCCAAGGCGGGAAGTATACGGCTTGTCGCGGTTGTCCTCATGCAGACGGAATATACCGGGAAAAAGGATCGCTGAGCGCGCCAAGTCGTGCGCCCGATAGCCTCCCAACTCCTGCATCCGCTCGCCTGCCGTCTCGCGCGGCGAAAAAATTTCCGCAGAGTGATAGGCTGTGCCGCTTCGCTCTGTGTACAGAGCCTGTCCTCCGCTCCCCATCAGCAAGTAGCCATTCGCAGCCGTTCGCGGCCCTGGCGTGCGCAAAGAAAGAGCTGCTGCCCCCGCTTGGCTGATCCACTTATCCACAAGCGGCAAGCTTTTGAGCTTTTCCAGATCGGCAAAAGACATCCCTTCCACAAACAACAGGATGACTTGCGGTTTTTCTTGAACTGCCAGCGTTTTTCCGGGATTTGTATGCGCAAACAATATCAGGATGAGCAAAAAGAGCAGCACGATTTTGGACTTCATCGGGTTCCTCCTGTTGATAACCGGAAATTTTTATCCACATATTCCACAAAATAATCCACAGGCTATACGTGAATTTCCCGGTCATTTTCTCGTGTTATCACCAGTATTCACAGGGGGCTGTGAGAACAACCCGGAAAGTTATCCTGAACTTGTGGATAATGTCGAAAAAGCTCGATTTCTGGGAGTACGAGGGACGAAAAAAGCCCATTCCCGGGAATGGACTTTTCGTTTTAAATCGTTTACTGTTCGTTTTCATTCAGCGACAAACCAGGGACGCCGTTCAGATCGAGAGCGGCAAACTGCCCTTTTTCATACTTGATATAGCCTGCTGCCGCGATCATGGCAGCGTTGTCCGTGCAAAGCGAGAGAGGCGGGATGACAAGCGGGATTCCCTCAGACTCGCAACGTGCCTGCAAACGTTCCCGCAGGCCGCGGTTCGCAGCTACGCCGCCTGCCAAAAGCACTTGCTTCGCCTGGCAAGCGCGGACGGCGCGAATCGTTTTTTCCACCAGCACTTCGGTCACCGAGTCCTGGAAGCTCGCGGCCAAATTCGCGGGTTCAATCGTCTCTCCCCGTTGCGCTGCGTTGTGCAACGTGTTGAGCACGGCTGATTTCAGACCGCTAAAGCTGAAATCGTAGGAGTCCGGTTCCAGCCAGGAACGCGGCAACGGGACGTTCGGTTCCCCTTCATGCGCGAGTCGGTCAATGTGCGGTCCACCCGGATACGGCATGTTCAGCGCCCGCGCTACCTTGTCATACGCCTCTCCGGCAGCGTCGTCTCGCGTCTCGCCCAAAATTTCAAACTGTCCGTGCCCCTTCATCCAGACAAGCTCCGTATGACCGCCGGAAACAACGAGAGCGATCAACGGAAAGTCCATCTCCTCGACAAGCCGGTTGGCGTAAATATGTCCTGCGATATGATGGACACCGATAAGCGGGATTCCCCTTGCCAGCGAAATGGCTTTTGCCGCCGCTACCCCGACCAGCAGGGCGCCTACAAGACCGGGTCCATACGTTACCGCAATGGCGGAAATGTCCTCCAGCTTCTTGTCTGCCTCAGCCAAAGCTTGCTCAATGGTCAGCGTAATGTTCTCCACATGTCTGCGGGATGCGACCTCCGGCACCACGCCACCAAAGCGTTTGTGAATGTCTGCTTGTGAAGCGATGACATTGGACAGCACCTCGCGGCCATCGCGCACGACAGATGCCGATGTCTCGTCGCAGCTAGTCTCGATTCCTAAAATATACACGGGCGCGCCAGACTTTTTATGCGCCTCATATGCTTCTCGTACGCGCATCTCGTAGCGCGATGTAGTCGTCTTGTTCATTACAAAGTCACCCACATAATGATTGCGTCCTCATTGTTATCTGAATAGTATCTTTTGCGCACGCCATGCTCGCGAAAACCGAGCTTGGTGTACATGTTCCGCGCCACAAGGTTGGATGGACGGACTTCCAGCGTCATGCTTTTCGCGCCAAACATCCTCGCGACTCCCATCATTTTGATCATGAGACCCAGCCCGATTTTTTTCCCGCGGAACAATGGATGGACGGCCACATTGGTAATATGGGCCTCGTCGAGCACGATCCACATGCCGCAGTAAGCGACGATCCGGTTCTGGTGGACAACGACGACATAACGGGCGTTCGGGTTCTTCGTCAGCTCATTGACGAATGCGTCGTGCGGCCAAGGAGTGGAAAACGACAGTCGCTCCAATTCAGCCACAGCCCCGACATCCTGCATCGTCATGAAACGATATTCCAAATCGATTGGTTGGCTCATCCTTCTACTCCTTTACGGCCCCCGCCTGCTTTTGGGCAAGCCACTTCGCTTCGGCTTCCGCCAGTTGCAAATACTCGGGCACTAGCTCGTGCGCACTGCCCGCTTGCTGCAGTCGACGCAATGCCACGTATCCGATATGAGCGGCACGAGGGTGATTGGATGCGGGAGACGCAAAGCGGGCCTGCTCTCCCAGTTCTTGTGCAATCGCTTCCCGGTGAATCCGCACATCTTCGCCCAGAAAAAGAATCGGCTGTCCTTGAGCCATATCCCTGAGCTGGGGCAACCAGTCCTGGAGCAAGATGATTTTTTCATCCCCCTGCACGTCAACCGCGTCCAGACCGTTCGTGCGGTAGCAGCCTGTGTACACCTGTCCCCGGCGAGCGTCGAACAACGGTACGATCAACCCGGGAAAGCCCAAGGCATTCATAGCCACTACTTCCAGGCTGGACACGCCGATGACTGGCACGTTCAACGACCATGCCATGCTTTTGGCCGTAGCCACTCCAATGCGCACTCCCGTATAGGAGCCTGGTCCATTCGCTACTCCAAAGCCGCCAAGCTGCTCAGGAGAGGTTCCGGTCGCATCCAGCAACTCGCTTACGCAGTCCATCAGCCGAATCGAATGGTTTTTTTGCTGATTCGTCGTCATTTCGGCAAGGACGCGTTCTTCCTCCACCACCGCTACACTTAACACCAGATTGGATGTATCAATCGCCAGTACGCGCATCAAAATCAAACTCCTCACACAATTTCACGTAACGCTCTCCCTTGGGACACAGCTCGATGCTTCGCTCATCCTCGCCAGATGTTCGCAGGAAAACCGTCAGCCGATCCGCCGGCAAGTAATCCTCAAGCAAGGAGGCCCACTCGACGACACAGACTCCCTCGCCAAAAAAGTAATCGTCCAGCCCAAGCGAATCAGGATCATCCCCTACCCGGTAGACGTCCATATGATAAAGCGGCAAGCGCCCCTGATATTCTTTTATGATCGTAAACGTCGGACTGTTCACTACTTGGCGAACGCCAAGCCCTCGTGCAAGCCCTTGGGTAAACGTCGTCTTTCCGGCCCCCAGATCGCCTTCCAGCGCCAAAAAGTCACTCGGGGCCAGACACTGTGCCAGTTGCTCTGCAAAACGCTGCGTTTCCTGCGCGCCTGCAAGCTTCCAGATATAGCCCATTTTATCCACTCCTCGCTTACTCGCGCCGCTTGAAATGATTGTAGCCTGCTTTCGGCAGAGCCGTTCGGCTTTCGCCAGTCCGCAGCGACAGCTTGGGTGCAGCAGTCTGCTCGGCTTCCACCGCACCGATTACAGAGAACAGGATGCCCGCTGCCGCAAAACGTTCGCGGACGGCATCAACCTCGCTCGCTTCGATCGTTCCGACGAGCTGGTAGTCCTCTCCGCCGTAAAATGCCCACTCCACCGGGTCTTTTCCGAACTGCAAGGCGCAGGCCCGCGCCTCTTCTTCGATCGGGATCAGGGCAGCGTCTACACAAATGCTGACCGAGCTTGCCTCCGCGATTTCCCACAGTTCGGAAGCCAAGCCGTCACTGACATCGTTCAACGCCCCGCAGACACCGGATTCCAGGAGCAGACGCCCAGCTTTTACCTGAGCGACCGGGCGCTGGTGAGCTGCTATCAGTTTCGCCCAACGCCCTGACCATTCAGTCACAGACTGCTGTTCTTGCCGATCTTGTAGCAACACATGCAAACCGGCGGCAGAACTGCCCACATGTCCTGTTACAAAAACAGCTTGCCCCGCGCGGGCGTGCGAACGCCGAATGGCGCGTCCTTTTTCCACCTCGCCAAGCACGGTGACAGACAAGTGCAACGCATCCGGTGCGGATACCGTATCCCCGCCGATGACTTTCACGCCGTACATGTCACATGCCGCGTAAATTCCATCGTATATGCCCTGGCACTCTTCCGGCGTCCAGTGCGGTGCCACTGCGATGCTGACCAACGCATAGCGGGCGTATCCGCCCATCGCCGCGACGTCGCTTACATTGCTCGTAACGGCTTTGTAGCCGATGTCACTCGGCCGCATCGTTTCTTTTAAAAAGTGAACGGTCTCGACCATCGCGTCACAGCAGGCCACAATTTCCATCTCTGGCGAAGGAGAAAAAACGGCGGCATCATCCCCCAGCCCGACAGTCAAGCCGTCTCCTTCCTGTCCGTCCGAACGGCTCGTCCATTGCCGGATCAGGGAAAATTCGTCATGTGCCACCTCAAGCGCTCCTTTTTTGCATAGTCAGTCCATTATACCTCTCGTGTCAAAATGCACGCAAGAAAGCCGCGTCTCGCTTGCTACTTCAGTTCTCTCAGCTGCAACGTTCCCCGGCATCGTCCGCAGCGGTAGCGGGAAGGGTCCATTCGCCTTTTTCGTTTATACGTCATCCCGCACGAATGGCAGGCAAGCTCGTAGCGATAAGGCATCACCGCTCTGCCGCTTCCTACCTGCTGGCAATACCGGCTGCCGCCGACCTGGGCAAGCAGTCTGCGAAAGTCCTGGTCTATGTGGCGATAGCCTTTCTTCTCCAGATGCAAGTGATAGTGACACAGCTCATGCTTGATGATCGCAATCAGCTCGCCTTCTCCATGCTCCGCCAGATGTTTGGGATTCAATTCAATATCGTGGGAGCGCAGCAAATACCGTCCGCCTGTCGTGCGCAATCTGCTGTTGAAGCGAGCCCGATGGCGAAATGGCTTGGCGAAAAATTGAGTGGAGATTTGCTCCACCAGCTCTTGCAATTCGGTATCGGTCATGTCCTCTCTAACGCTCCTCTCTCCTTTTCACCATAGCAGTTCCTGTTGAAAAGTGCCAGACAGATAGGCTACACTGGGTGGAAGAAAAGTAGATTGGTTTGGAGGAGCTTATGCGCTATTTGATCTTGCAGGAAAAAGACGGGTTGACGTTCGTTGCGCTGCCTGAAACGCATATGTATCAGCTTGTTGCCCTGTTCAAGCGACTGTACAAGGAAATCGACAAGCTAACCATCGAGGATCGGCCACAGCTGCCGACCGTGCTTGCGGAATGCGCTGACCTGGAGCTTTTGGGAAGCGGACTCGCCGTTGTGGATGGACTCGATTACGTCAGCAGTCTGGAAGAACGCTTTGCCGCACTCCCCGAGAGTCAGTATCCACTGATCTCCTTGTTGACCGAGATTCGCGCTTTACAGGCCCAACTTGAATTTTTGCGCGACGAAGAGTAAGTTTTTTGGAAAATAAGTACCTCCTGATCGTCTTTGTGCATACATTGCCAATAGGCGAATAATTCCAGGAGGTACCTACATGCCCCAATGGATGCGTAAGCAGTTGCAGCGTGCCTTCAACGGGAAGGACATTCGACAAATTCGTTTGCTGAACAGTTGCTGGTTCTTATATTGGGAAAAACATGGCGGCCGTCCCGAGTAGCAGGAGGCCGCCTTTTTATGTTTACGCTTCGCCCGGGGCGATCATGGTCAAGCCCACGCGCTGGCGCTTTTCATCGATTTCGACAACCCACACATCCACGATGTCTCCTACGGTCACAACGTCGAGCGGATGCTTGACGAAGCCTTTTTTCAGCCGGGAAATGTGAACAAGCCCATCGTTTTTCAGACCGATATCCACAAACGCCCCGAAGTCTACCACATTGCGAACCGTTCCTTGCAGCTTCATCCCTACTCCGAGATCGGACAGTTGCAGCACGTCGCTGCGCAAGAGCGGCTTCGGCAGCTCATCGCGGGGGTCGCGTCCCGGACGCAACAGACTCTCGACAATATCCGTGAGCGTCGGAACCCCGATGCCAAGCCGCTCGGCTGTCTTCTCGATATCGAGCGATTGCAGGCGCTCTTTGCAGCGCTCGCTGCCGATTTCGCTCGGCGCAATTTCGATCATCGCCAAAAGCTTGTGCGTAGCCGCGTACGATTCCGGGTGAATCGGGGTCTTGTCCAGCGGATCGCTTCCTCCTGTGATGCGCAAAAAGCCGATGCACTGCTCGTACGTCTTGGCTCCCAGTCGAGGAACTTCCTTCAACTGGCTGCGAGACGAGAACATGCCGATCTCTTCCCGCTTTTTCACGATGTTGCCCGCCACTTGCTTGCTGATTCCCGATACGTACTGCAACAGCGACGAGGATGCTGTGTTGACGTCCACCCCGACGTGGTTTACCGCCGATTCGACGACAAATTGCAAGCTGTCGGCCAATCTCGACTGGGACACGTCATGCTGGTATTGGCCCACGCCAACCGATTTCGGGTCGATCTTGACCAGTTCGGCAAGCGGGTCCTGCAAACGCCGGGCGATCGAGGCAGCACTGCGCTCCGCTACATCGAGGTCCGGAAACTCTTCTTTCGCCAAAGGTGAAGCTGAGTACACCGACGCTCCCGCTTCATTCACGATAATATACATGACCTGGCGCTTGAGTTCCTTAAGCAGATTGGCAATAAATTGCTCCGTCTCACGCGAGGCCGTACCGTTGCCGATCGCGATGACACTGACATCGTACGTCTCGATCAACTGGCGAACTTTTGCCGCTGCTTCTGCCACTTTGTTTATCGGAGGAGTAGGGTAGACGACCGCTACTTCCAATAGCTTGCCCGTCTCATCGACTACAGCTAATTTACAGCCAGTCCGGAATGCCGGGTCGACCCCGAGAACGACTTTGCCTTTTACCGGAGGCTGCAACAGCAGATTGCGCAAGTTCTCCGCGAAAATGTGGATGGCCCGCTCTTCTGCCGCCTCTGTCAGCTCGGCGCGCACCTCCCGCTCGATCGACGGCGCAATCAAGCGCTTGTACGCGTCCTCGACTGTCTGCTCCATGAGTGAGCGAACGACCGTCTCGCCGGGAACCATCCGCCTTTGCATCCAGGCCAAAATCTCGGCGACTGGCGCTTCTACGGTCACCTTCAGGATGCCTTCGCTCTCTCCCCGGTTGATGGCGAGCACGCGATGGGGCACAACCTTTTTCAAAGGCTCGCTGTATGCGTAATACATCTGGTATACGTTTTTCTCGTCTGCTTCTTCTGCCTTTTGCTCGGTCACCAGCAGCCCTTTTTGCACGGTGCGCTGGCGAACCCACTGGCGGATGTCCGGATCGTCGGAAATGTGCTCGGCAACGATATCCATCGCCCCTTGCAAAGCTTGCTCGATCGTTTCCACGCCTTTTTCGGCATCCACGTATTTTTGTGCTTCCTCTTGCGGATCACCTTTTTTCGGCAGGCTCAACAAGTACGTGGCGAGCGGCTCCAATCCCTTTTCCTTGGCCATCGTCGCTCGCGTGCGGCGCTTTTGCCTGTACGGTCGGTAAAGGTCTTCCACTTCTTGCAGCTTCGTGGCCCTCTCAATTGCCGCCTTCAATTCATCCGTCAGCTTGCCCTGCTCCTCGATGAGCCGGACCACTTCTTCCTTGCGTACTGACAGGTTGCGCAAATAACGCACGCGTTCCTCGATCGCCCGAATTTGCGTTTCATCCAACTGCCCGGTCATTTCCTTTCGGTAGCGGGCAATGAAAGGAACGGTATTGCCTTCATCCAAAAGGGCAACCGTGCGTTCCACCTGATGAGGTTTGACGCCCGTATCCTGGGCGATTGTCTGGATCATCAATGTAAGCTCCATACATTCCTCCTGCGCTCGTACTTCGCCGTTTATTGTACCATATTTGCTAGCAACGTCTGGAAACGGGCAAAAAAAAGAGGTGCACATGCCCCTCCTCCCAAGCTTCCCTGTTAGGTTGCTGTTCTCGCCGTTTCCAGCTGTTCTACCCGCAAAGCCTCTCTCAACTTGCCCAATGCACGACGCTGCAAGCGGGAAATATGCATCTGGGACATGCCCATGATGTCTCCGGCCTGCTTCTGGCTCAAATTTTGATAAAAGGTTAAATGAATGATTTCTTTTTCCCGCTTGTCCAGAACGTGCAGCGCCCGGTCGAGCATCAAGTTTTGTTCGACTTGTCCGTAGCCCACTTCTTGCTGGCCGACGAGATCCAGCAGTGTGATCGTGTTGCCGTCGTTGTCTGCTTCCAGCTCGCTGTCCATGGAAAGGGAATGGTAGCTCCGCCCCATTTCGAGCGTCTCCAATACGGCTTCTTCCGTTACGCCCAGGCAGTTCGCAATATCGGATATTTTCGGCGAACGTTGCAGCTTGGCTGTCAGCTCATCCACAACGCGCTTGATCTTCGGGCTCAATTCTTTTACACGGCGCGGCACGTGCACACTCCACGTCTTGTCCCGGATGTATCGCTTGATTTCTCCGACAATCGTCGGGATCGCAAAGCTTTCAAACGTTCTGTCAAAAGAAGGGTCAAATCGGCGCAGGGACGCAAGCAGCCCGATCATCCCCACCTGGACAAGGTCTTCGTACATAACTTGTCCACGCACAAACTTTTTGGCCAACGTTTCAACTAGCGGAGTATAGGCGGTCACCAACTGCTCCTGCAGGCTTTCGTCCCTCGTTTGCCCATACAGTTGAATGAGCTGCCGGAGCTCCTCCGGACTATACTTCCGTTTCCGAGATTGTCCAGTCATCGCCAGCCACCCCATCCCGCCGAACATACTTGGTCATGGAGACCATCACTCCTGATTCGGAGCGAATCACTACCTCGTCCATCAGTGTGTGGATGAGATAAAGGCCAAGACCTCCTTCATCCAGATCCTCAAGGTTTCTTCCTGCATAAATCGGTGTCAGTTGTTCTGGCAACAGCTCTTCGGCAAATCCTACGCCCTGATCGCTCACCTCGATGCACAGACGATCGGAGCAAACCTGACATTCTATATGGATAAAACCAGCTTCTTCTTTATCCTTGTACGCGTGTTTTACTGCATTCGTGCACGCTTCCCCTACTGCAAGCTTGATATCCTCAATCTCCTCATAGGAAAAGCCCATGCGATTCGCTATCCCCGACACAGTAAGCCTCGCCACGCCCAGGTAATCCGTTTGATTTGGCAAAGTCAACCGAATCCTGTCAGCCAGAGGTTTTTGTTGAGCCATTACTCGCTCTCTCCTTTGCGGACGGCAATATGTTCGTACAAGCCTGTGATGCGAAACAGCCTTTCCACGCGTGGAGACAATTTTTGAACCTCAAACGCGCATCCGTTTTGCTTGCACGCTTTCATGGCCGCGATGAAAATTCCGATTCCTGTGCTGTCCATATACTCGACCGCTTCCAAATCGACCAAAATGCGGCTGGCGCCAGGCTGATTTGCGAGAGACATGAGTGTCTCCTTTACTTTTGGTCCTGTATGGGCGTCAATATCTCCCCCAAGGACCACCAGATGCTCTGCCTCCTGGCTAGTGGTGTTCATGAACAGATCCATCGCCATCTCCCTCCCTTGCATTGCTTCATGTTCTTCGAAGTACAATCATGGTGTAGTCATCCAGCAGTTCAAATTGGGAGAGCGTAAGCAGCCTGTTGTACAGGGCGTTCGCCATTTTTTGGGCATGGACGCCCACTTCGGCTTGCATGTGGAGAATTAACTCATCCCTTTGCAAATAGTATCGGTTTTTTTTGCATTCTGTTACACCATCTGTCAGAAGAATCAGAACATCTCCCGGTTCCAGGCGAACTTCCCGCACTTCGTATTCGCTACTCGGGCATAGCCCCAGTGCTGAGCCTTGTCCTTCCAAATCGGCAAACTTTTTTTCTGAAGCCCGATACAAAAAGCCAGGCTCATGCCCCGCCACAGCATAGCGGAATGAATGGAGCCGCGTATCGTACGCTCCGTAGAGCATCGTTACAAACATGCTCGGATCGATGTTTCGACCGACAATCCGGTTGAGATGGTGCAGCATCTCGTCAGGGCCAAGCGGCATCTCTCGCAAGCTGTCAATCGCGTACTTGAGCATGGACATGCACATCGCTGCGGAAATTCCTTTTCCCGTAATATCCGCAACGCTCAGGCAAAATCGCTCTTCGTCCTGACAAATAAAGTCGTAATAGTCTCCGGACATTTGCTTCGCTGCTATGCTGACAAGGCCGATCTCCAAACCGGGATAAGCGGGTATTTCTCCAGGCAAAAGCGTCTGCTGCATCGCCTGGGCCACTGCCATCTCCGCTTCCAACTGTTGATGCCTGCTCCGCCAGCTATGTACGGACCGATGTTCGTTGCCGTATTCAATCATTACTTCGGTCAGGATGGAAAAGGACGCACGCACAAATTCCGGGACATCGCCCAGCTTTTCCAATGCCCGCCCATGCATATCTGTCAATTCTTCCGGCGAAATATTGCGGGCGAGCAGCCACTTGCCCATCTGCTGGGCTACGTACAGCTGATCCTCGCCAGGGCCGTTCAGGTAATCCCGAAGAAGCTTTACATACTCTTCCTCCAAGCTTCGGATTACCATTTGTCTCTCCCCTCCTCCAGCGGGCTGTTCCACTTCACGACGACCACTCGCGTTCCTTCTTCTCGGGAGCTGTGGATTTCAAATTCATCCATCATGCGCCTGACTCCTGGCAACCCTGCCCCGAGTGCGCCGGAAGTCGAATAGCCGTCTTCCAAAGCTTTGCGGATATCGGGGATTCCCGGTCCCGCATCTATTGCGGTCATTTGCAAGCCAATCACACCGTTTTTTTCAATCGGCTCAATCGTGATTGTCCCGCTACCTGCGTACAAATAAATGTTACGGGCCAATTCGGAGATGGACGTGGCGATTCGGGACTGCATGATTGTACCGAAGCCGAGCTGTCTCGACATATTTCGCCCCACTTGTCTCGCTGTTACGATGTCTGTTTCTTGTTTGATCTTGATTGTCTCAGGACTACAGCTCTGCCACAATCAAAAAACCCCTTCCGCCCTCACTTAATAGGTAGAAATAAATGAAAATGAATGCGATCGAAGTTTTTTCTCTACCTCGGAAGTAATAGCAAATCGTGTCACTTTTTGTCTACTATTCACAACAAACACATTCGCTACAGACATGGCAATTCCCTGCCCCCACAGCAAAAAAACCACTTGCTTCACCCAAGTGGCTTTTCCTCTCCCAGCGCTTGATTCATTTTTTAAAAATCAATGAGGCCCAAGCTGATTTGTAAAGACTCATTGACCCGATCCATCATCTCGTCATCGAGATGGGTAATCTTATCGGTCAGCCTTTGTTTGTCAATGGTTCGTATTTGTTCCAACAAAATGACGGAGTCACGATCAAATCCATATGTTTTTGCGTCAATTTCCACATGCGTAGGCAGCTTTGCCTTCTGAATTTGCGCCGTAATGGCTGCGACGATGACCGTCGGACTAAATCGATTTCCAATGTCGTTCTGAATGACTAAAACAGGCCGCACGCCTCCTTGCTCAGAGCCAACGACCGGTGACAGGTCCGCGAAAAATACATCGCCACGTTTGACAATCACAGGTCACACCCCGCTAACTAAGCGGACAAGAGTATGGTCAGCCTCTTCCTCAGCGCCAAAAGCCTCCGATGCCATTTTCAGATTAATCTTCGCCATCTCCATATACCCTTTTTGCATTGTCTCCCGGATCGTACGTTTTTTACGCTCCTTCAAATACAAATGCATCGCCTGACGAATAAACTCGCTGCGATTGGATTTCTCCTTTTGAATGACGCCATCCACTTCCTGTAGCAAGTGTTGCGGCAAACTGATCATGATGCGTTTCGTGTTTGACTTCGACAAGACAAATCCACCTCCAACCATGACCGTAACTTCCATCTACCATGCCAGTTCTTGAAAGAACAGCCAGTATGAACAATACCATTATGTCGAAACCATTGCAAAAATATACCTATCCGTAAGCTTTTCAGGCAAAAAAGCCCGCATTTGCGCTTAACTAATATTCGCGCTCCACTAGAAAACTCCTGCTGATTTTTGCTTGCTAGTTATTTACACTTTTTACAGGCACATGCTTCATCGCCAGCGGATGAAACACCTCAGTGATTTCCTTGTTGCGGACATAGACGCGCGGAATCCGGTAATTCAGCATGCAGGGGACTTCATAATTAATCGTTCCAAGCAACTGAGCAACCTCATCCAGAGAGATTTCCTCATCCCCCTGTTTGCCGTATAGAACGATTTCATCGCCGACCTGCCCAGCCTCCGGTTCCAGTCTGATCATGGTTTGATCCATGCAGACTCGCCCTACGATTGGATAGCGGGAACCATTGTACAACACTTCTCCCCGATTGGACAAGAGGCGGGAATACCCATCGGCGTATCCAATGGGCAAAGTGGCGATTCGCTCACCTGGTTCTGCCGTATAAGTCGCGCCATAGCTGACCGTAAACGGCTCCACTGCTGTTTTTGCATGGGCAATTTTGGTTTTCAGGGAAAGGGCAGGGACAAGAGTCACGTCCGCACGCTCTTTCATGTACGGTGAAGGATACAATCCGTATAAACCTATGCCTAAACGGATCGTATCATACCCCCAATCGGGAAAAGCGATGGCGGCAGCTGTATTGCAGCAGTGTACTGTGGGCAACTGCTTTCCCGCTGCGCGCAGTGCTTGCAAAAAGGATTGAAACGTCTCGTGTTGTCGTCGCACATGGGTCGTGTCCGGTTCGTCCGCGCAGGCAAAGTGGGTGAAAATGCCTGTCCATTCCAGCTTGGGGCTGTCTTCGAGAGCGCCTACCACCTCGAGCAACGCCTCTGCTGTCTGGACGCCCAAACGCCCCATGCCTGTGTCCGTTTTTACATGCACGCGGACGGGATCGAGGCCCTTTTGTTCGAGCAGTCGGTTCGCTGCCCGAATCCAGTCCGTGCTGTATGTCGTCAGTTCAACATTCAGTCTGCTGGCACTTTCGAGCGAATCAGTCGGCGTATACCCGAGCACCAAAATCGGCGCTTCGATTCCTGCCTGTCGCAGAATAATCGCTTCATCGAGCATCGCCACCGCCAGAGTGTCGGCACCGCTCGCAAGCGCCTCCCTGGCTACGTGCACAGCGCCGTGTCCGTAACCGTCTGCCTTGACGACAGCCATAATGCCCGTGTTTTTCGGCAAATGGCCGCGGAACGTCTCAACATTGGTCCGGATGGCGTCCAAATCAACCTCAACCCAAGTGTCACGACAAAACGGTTTCATTCCTATCTCCTCTTGTTCCCTTTATTATAGTAACTCAAGCGCTCATTCAACTGATTGAGAAACTGCCTGGAAACCATCAACGATTCTTTTTTGCCTCCCAAGCGATAGAAATGGCGGCCTTCGTAAACCTGCTCCACTTCTGACAAAGGATAGCTCGTTTCTTTTCCGGAGATGCTGACGATCAGGTGAGTCTTCGTCAGCTTGTACACAGGACGCATAATCGACTTGTACAGGAATGGAGCAAGACCGACGACTGCTATGGCAATCGCAATAGCCAACACTTTGAAGGTCGCGTCATTCCTCGGAAAAATTTGTGCGAGAATCATCATCCCCAAAACGAAGGTGATGGTCTCGGCAATCCGCATGCTCCAGCTTTTGCGCAACAGCATGTCCTTGTAGGTCGACTCTTCCTGGTACAATACATCGGTAGACGATTTTTTCATCTTGCTGCATGCCACCTCATTACGGTATAAGTTACCTTGAATGTATCGTGTTTTCCCGGTGCGTGTCAATTCAGGGTTTGTCCTTTTACCTCATGCGTGCACGCAATTACCGCCGCCAAGCGGCTGACTGCGGCCTATCCCGGTGTTGTTGGCGGACTGCTCCGCTACGGAAAAGAGCAGGCGAGAAGATTCGCCTGCTCTTTTGTGCGTTCGTTTGCGGACTATTGTTCGCCCGCTTTGTCCTGTTCTGCCTTTTTCTCGCCGTGTCCTCGGAATGCCCCTTTTGTGAAGCTGCCTTCCACCATTTTTTGCACGCGATCTGCTGCGTTTTCGTTCATTTTGTCAGCTTGCTCTTGCGTCAGCTTGCCTGCTGTGACCGCTTCTTTCAGCTTCGCTTCTTGTTGTTCAACCAGCAAAGATACGAGGTCGTCTACCGACACGCCTTGCGCTTCTGCTACTGCTGCCAGCGACTTGCCTGCTTTCAGTTCTTCGCCCAGCTTGTCTGCATCCAGTTTCAGCAAGGAGAGCAGTTCTTCGTTTTTGTCGAATCCGCCGCCGAAGCCGAAACCAAAGCCTTTGCCCGGTCCTCTGTCCTGATGCGTGTTTTGCACCATTTCTTTGACGCGCTCCGCTGCGTTTTCGTTCATTTTGTCAGCTTGCTCTTGCGTCAGCTTGCCTGCTGTGACCGCTTCTTTCAGCTTCGCTTCTTGTTGTTCAACCAGCAAAGATACGAGGTCGTCTACCGACACGCCTTGCGCTTCTGCTACTGCTGCCAGCGACTTGCCTGCTTTCAGTTCTTCGCCCAGCTTGTCTGCATCCAGTTTCAGCAAGGAGAGCAGTTCTTCGTTTTTGTCGAATCCGCCGCCGAAGCCGAAACCAAAGCCTTTGCCCGGTCCTCTGTCCTGATGCGTGTTTTGCACCATTTCTTTGACGCGCTCCGCTGCGTTTTCGTTCATTTTGTCAGCTTGCTCTTGCGTCAGCTTGCCTGCTGTGACCGCTTCTTTCAGCTTCGCTTCTTGTTGTTCAACCAGCAAAGATACGAGGTCGTCTACCGACACGCCTTGCGCTTCTGCTACTGCTGCCAGCGACTTGCCTGCTTTCAGTTCTTCAGCCAGCTTGTCTGCATCCAGTTTCAGCAAGGAGAGCAGTTCTTCGTTTTTGTCGAATCCGCCGCCGAAACCAAAGCCTTTGCCCGGGCCTCTGTCCTGATGCGTGTTTTGCACCATTTCTTTGACGCGCTCCGCTGCGTTTTCGTTCATTTTGTCGACTTGTTCTTGCGTCAACTTGCCTGCTGTTACGGCTTCTTTCAGCTTCGCTTCTTGTTGTTCAACCAGCAAAGATACGAGGTCGTCTACCGACACGCCTTGCGCTTCTGCTACTGCTGCCAGCGATTTGCCTGCTTTCAGTTCTTCAGCCAGCTTGTCTGCATCCAGCTTCAGCAAGGAGAGCAGCTCTGTGTTTTCTTTGAAGGAAACGCCTTTGATGCCCCCGCCGTGATGATTCATTTTGCCGCCGAAAGCGAATTTCACCTCTGACGGTTTCTCCAATTTTTGCGCTTGCGCCTGTGTTTGTGTTGTATCTGCTGCAAAGGCGCTGCCCAAGCTCCCAATACTCAGAACTGCTGCCATCGTGCCCAAAAGCATTCCCAATTTTGCTTTGCTAAACATATTTGCTCAACCCTTTCACTCGGTGTAGTTATGTACCGCTTCTTCCGGGTACATGCTCAGTCTACACAGGCTATTTTAGATTCCCTTTTGAGAAAAATGGAAAAGTTGCGGGAAAGTAAAGGAGGATTGGTAAGAGACAAAGCTTCGTCTGGACACAACAAAAAGAGGACGGTCATAAGCCGTCCCCTCTCCCTATTTTTATTTCCCGCCGAGACCGTAAGTCGACTGAGCGACATTGACCATCTCTTCTTCTGGCAAATCTCCGGCGATTGTAAATTCGACACCGTCCAGCTCCCATGTGAGCAGTCGTGTTTTTTCACCCGTTTGTGCCAGCACCCCGACTGTGAAGCCGAGATTGACAGGCATGCCTTGTTCATAAGATACGGAAGCTTCTGTCGGACGGGCTTCGATCAGCTTGTAGTTATACGCCCCTTTGTAGTTGAGGATGACTGTCCGCACGCCATCACGCGTCACTGGCTCGATATCGCCCTGCTTGACTCCCTCAGGCACGTAAGTCGGCACGATCACACCGAACTGGCTGTTCGGAAGCTTGGCGACCTGTCCGTTTGCGCCTGCCATCGTTGGAATTGCTGGCAAAGAGCTTGTGCTCATGTTGCGATCTCTGTCAAACGCATCCTTGTCAAAGGTAGGGTTGAACGAAAATTCGGTAAAGTCGATTCGCACCAGTGGCTTCATGCTCGAATCCATAATCTCCGCATGAGTTGGCTTGAAGTCTTCTGTCAGCCAAATCTTTTGCTTGGTGAGCGAGCGATTGCCGCTGTAGTTTGCTTTCACTTCAAAGACGTACTGCTTTTCCTCCATCTTCATTTGACGCTCCGCATCGTCAATAATGCTCTTCGCCAGCGTCTCATACAAATAGAGTGGGCCATTGTTCTCCGGCCAACCGCTCTGGAAGCGGAAGCTTTTGTTCAGGTGTGGAGTCAGGACAAAAACTCCTTCGTTATTGCGCAGAATGATCTGGGTAATTCCACGCTGCTTGGAGGTGAGCGCCACCCGATAATTCGTGGGCTTCTCATACCAGACCTGGACGTCATACTCCATAGGTGTAGAGCCCGTCTGCATAGTCAAAACCGCCTGAGACTTGTATCCGCTCATTTTCCCCAGTGCTCCGTTCAGGTCACTCACCACATCTTCTGGTGTTTTCTGACCGAAGCAACCGCCGAGCATCAACGTAAAGACCAACAATAACACCAGTGGTAAAGCTGCCCTTTTCATTCAATGAACTCCTCCTTGTCAACTTTTTCGACAAAGAAGGGCACCCCTGTCTATTTCCTGGGAAATCTGTCAGTCTTTCGCCTCTTGCAGCGCTCATCGTGTCAAAAAGCTGTACGGGGTACAAAGGACGCGATATCGCTTGATCGGCTGAAGACTTACCCTTCCTGTGTCAGAGCAGGTAGTCCCTCCTGATCTACGCGATATAAATGTATGTCCATCCTCGTCCCAATATGCAGACAAGTTTACAGCTCTTCCACAACCACCTGTGCCATAGCGTGCGTCTGACTGTGCGAAATGCTTACGTGTACACGAATGCGCGCCGGTTCCAGCCCCAGTCGGGTCAGTACATCCGGATTGATCTGCATCAACGGCTTGCCCGTTTCGCTCGGAGTAATTGCCATATCGAGAAAGCTGAGTGCCTGTCCGATCCCCGTCCCGAGTGCTTTTGCCCCGGCTTCTTTTGCCGCGAACCTGCCAGCCACCATCTCCGCCTGCCTGTGCGCCGATTTTCCCGTCAGCAGCAGCTTTTCTTCATCGGTGAGAAAACGGTTGATCGCATTTTCCCTTCGCCCGATCAATGTTGCAACTCGTTCAATCTCTACTATATCCACGCCAATACCGACAATCATGGGCAAAAGCCCTCCCAGCTTGTAGATTCTGCTGTCACAGTACCATCCTCTCCGCCCTTTTTGCAAGCCAAACGAAAAAACCCCCGCAAGATGCGAGGGTTGTTGTTGTCTACAGCTACTACTCAGTAGCTTGACCTGCTTGTTGGCCGGATTTTTGAGCGGATTGTTGGTTTTGACGACGAACTTCCGCTACGTTTGTTTCGCTAGCAAATTCAGTAGCAGTGTTTTGCGCCTGAGCCGCTTGGTTAGCTTTGTTCATTCCTGCTTGCTTGTTTTGTTTAGGCATCGTTCCATTCACCTCCTCGACGTCACTGAATATAATTTGTACCGCCCCCCTCACTCATATCCATCCTAATTTTTCCAGACCGTACAAACTCGCTCCGATTGCTTCTGTCCTGTTTTCACCAGCGAACCGGGGTATCCTATAAGTGCAATACCGCGCAGGAAATCCGTAAGCAAGCGCGAATTAAGTGATCGACTACCACTTGAGAGGAGCGTTTTACATGGCTCAAACCGTTATTGTTTACACCCAGACGACATGCGGCCCTTGCCAGGAAGAAAAAATGTGGCTGACATCCCAAAACATCGCTTTTGAAGATAGAGATATCCGCAAAAACGACGCCTTTTTCCAGGAAGCCATCAACCTCGGAGCCAGCATGACTCCCGTTACTTTCATCGAAAAGGAAGGCGGCGAACAGTTTGTCATCCACGGCTTCGACAAGGAAGAATTAAAAAAAGCGCTGGATCTCATCTGATCCAACGCTTCCTAAGACTGATCAGCCGAACGAAGGTTCATCGGCTGATTTTTGTTTGACAATCGGTGACATATCTGGCAAGTGAGACAAAATTTGCTTAACGGCAGGAGAGCATTCTGTATTAACAGAGTAAAATACCCATGGTCCCTTGCGACGCTCTTTGACCAAACCATGTGTCTTTAGCTTAGCTAAGTGCTGGGAAACAGAGGGTTGGGAAGTTTGCAGAATCTCCACGAGATCACGGACACACAGTGATTGGACTTGCAAAAGAGCCATGATCGTCAAGCGCGTCTTGTCACCAAGCAGCTTGTAAACTTCGGATAAAAACAATACCTGCATCAAATCCGTTTCCATACGAACCCACCTTTGCCTTGCATATCTGTTTCCCAGTATACTATATGGCTTATATGATGGGGAAGATATGAACGTAAAAGTTCCTTGAACACTTCTTAAACATCTCGCTGCTGCATCGCTTCGATCAGCTTGTCCGCTGTGCGCGCAGCCAGCGCCATTACTGTGTTTGTCGGGTTGCTGCCACTCGATGTAACGAATGTGGAAGCACCCGCTATGAAAAGATTGGGAATGTCATGAGATTGCCCAAACTCGTTCACAACCGACTGCTCGGGGTTATTCCCCATTCGGCAGCCCCCCATCAAATGAGCGGTATCCGAGACGACATGCTCCGGCTTTCCGCCCATCGCTTCCATGATCCGGTTCATCTGCCCGATGGCATGCTGGTACAGCTTGCGGTCGTTTTCCTGATAGCTGAAAGTGACTTTCGGTATCGGCATCCCGTTTTCATCTTTTTCCCCGCTAAGCGTAACGGCATTGTCAGGATGAGGGAGCACTTCCCCTACCAGCGTAATTCGCGCATACATGTTGTAGTCAAGCATCGTTTCCCGCAGTTGTTTGCCCCACAAAAAGGTTTTGTCTTCCCGCTCCGTCGCGATTGCTCCCGCCATGCCGACTGGTCTTGATCCATGCGCACTCAGCGTGTACCCTCTGGCGAAGCCGCGCTCCCGCTCCGTCTCATAAAAGTGCTGGGTCAAGGCAAGCACTGGCGTTCCTTTGTACAGGCGCACTTCTTCCGGGAGCCGCCCGTAGACGTCATGACTTGAATGAGGCATGATCGCTTTGCCTACCCAGCCGCTGGAATTGGCCAATCCTTGGGGGAACCGCGATGTCGCCGAGTTCAACAGCAAGCGTGGCGTTTCCACAACAAAACCGGCGAGAATAACGACCCGCGCCATCTGCCGATGCATCAGCCCCTGATGGGAAAACAACACTCCGCTGACTCGGTCGCCCGCCATCAATATTTCCGTGACCGTGCAGTCAGACAATACTTCCGCTCCTTCTGCGATCGCCTTTGGAATATGATGAATCAGACCACTGTACTTGGCATTCGGCATACAGCCCTGGTTGCAAAAGCCGCGGTTGATACAGGGCGGCCGGCCGTCAAACGGAGCCGATAAAATCGCGAGGGGGGCAACTACGCTTTCGATCCCCAGCTTGTCGCAGCCTTCCCGGAACAATTGGGCGTTGGCGCTGATCGGTTCGCGAACCGGGTAAGGATACGGCCCCTGAAAAGCTCCCCACGGAAAATGATGCGGGCCTGACACGGCAATTTCCCGCTCGATCTTGTCGTAATACGGAGCCAGGTCATGATAGGTGATCGGCCAGTCTTCCCCGACCCCATCTGCTGTCCGGGTCATAAAATCGCTTTCGTGAAATCGTAAAAATACCCCTGTAAAATGAACGGTGCCTCCGCCGATTCCCCGCCCGGAGTTGTTATGACCCAGCCGCAAAGGGTCGTTTCCCGCAACCAGCCTCGTCTCCTGCCAGGCAAGCCGCTGCATGCTCAACTCGTCGCTGGCAAAGTCGCGCTGCGGGTCCCAGAACGGCCCTGCTTCCAGCACGACCACGCGCAGTCCTGCTTTCGCCAATTCGTACGCCAGCACTCCTCCTGCCGCGCCTGCTCCGACGATGCATACATCTGCTTCTTCCGCGTATTTTCGTACCAGGCCATCCTGGGAGGAACGTGCCCGATCCGCTTCGTTGGGATGCCGCTTCTCGTCGTTATTCGCCATTTGCCTTCGCCTCCCATGGGTCTGTCAATCCTTTTTCCACCCGCACATAACCGCGAGGATAAGCTGGCCCGCCGTAACCGATATCCGACCAGACGAGCGGGTGCGAATA
This sequence comes from Brevibacillus sp. HD3.3A, assembly GCF_013284375.2. NCBI lineage: Bacteria > Bacillati > Bacillota > Bacilli > Caryophanales > Paenibacillaceae > Brevibacillus > Brevibacillus sp. HD3.3A. The sequence goes on along the minus strand of NZ_CP085874.1, from coordinate 556,139 downwards.
ATAGGCTTGCACGGTATCGTGCAGCAGCTTTTTGAAAAAATCGACGGCCGCAGCATGCGTCCACGCCTCTTGCTCCTTCACGCTGCCGCCAGAAATCCGCTTCAACACCTGCTCCTGATCGCCAGCGGAGAGCGCGCCAAACTCGCAACCGAACTCTGCGTGACTCTCAGCTTCCACACCTGCCAGGCCGAGACGATACAGCTGTTTTTTCTCCGGAACACCGACCTTGCGCTGCGATTCTCCGACGGGACTCGCGAGCGACTCATCGATATGCGCCACGACAAAAGTCAGCACCTCCAGCCTGTGGTCATCTACAAGCACACTCACAATCGCTTGCAGCAAAAGGGCCTCGGCAGGCAGCAAGTAGCTGTGGGCGACCTGCGGCATTTTCCTGGCTCCAACAATTTGTCGCGTGTGAACATCCCAATTGGCGTGCTCTTCCCACACATCATAGGCAGGGTAACGTCTGTGCTTTGCCATCTGCCCTCACCCCCAGAACAGGGCCAATAGCCCCAAAGCAGAAATCGCCGTAATGAGCAGAGGAAGAATAACCGGAGGGCCGACCAAAAAATTTTGCGATTGCGAAAATCCGCCTACGCGCTGTTTGACTCCTGCGGCGTGCAGATAAGCCCCGTACACGCCTCCCCCCATGCCGACGAACATCATCAAGGCAAACACCCACCTGAGCCATCCTGCATTCACGAACGACAACACAATAGCGGCAACCGCAAAAATCGGCAGTTCAATCACAGGCACCCACATCGCCCAATGCCGAAAGTTTTGTCTGGAATGAAACAGAGTGACTTGAACGGCAATCAAAATGAACGACAGTCCCGCAAACAAAATAAGCACACGCTCGATCGGCCAGCCCTGCCACATGGAAACATCCTCCTTTTGCTGTATGTTGCGCCTATTTTTCCCTTTGCTTCTGCTGTCCTATTCGAGTAAAAAAGCTATTTTCGGAAAACACCCCTCTTCGCGTCCATAAAAAAACAAGCCTGCTGGTCCAATCGTCAGCAGACTTGCTTTATCCGTTTCTTTTAAAGGATCAGTGTCAGGTACAACCCGAGCAAAGTAATGATGAGAGTCGGCACCGTCAGCACAACCCCTGTGCGAAAATATTGACCCCACGTAATTTTCACGCCTTTGCGGCCCAGTACGTGCAGCCACAGCAAAGTGGCGAGCGAGCCAATCGGCGTTATTTTGGGTCCGAGATCGCTCCCGATGACGTTGGCGTAGATCATCGCTTCGCGGAAGACGCCTTCTGCTTGCGTGCTGCCAATCGCCAAAGCGTTGAACATGACGGTCGGCAAGTTGTTCATGATCGAAGACAAAATGGCGGAAATCAGCCCTGTGCCTAGCGTGGTTGCAAGCAAGCCGCAATCCATGAGCGCTACGAGCGCCGCTTTCACCAAATCCGTAAGCTGCGCATTGTGCAGCCCCCAGACCACCACATACATGCCGATGGAAAAAATGACGACCACCCACGGCGCTTCCTTCATGATCCTGCCCATGGCAATCGCCTTGCTTTTTCGCGAAACGAGGCAAAACACGAGAGCGGCGAGCGCGATGATGAACGAAACAGGCACATGGATCGACTCGCTTAGAAAAAAGCCGAGCAACAGCACGCCGAGAATCGGCCACGCCAGGCGAAACAGTCGCTGGTCGCGAATAGCCTCTCCCGGCCGCCGAAGCTGGGACAAATCTACGTGACGCGGGATGCTTTTGCGATAGTACAGTAACAAAACCAGCAGGCTGCCGCCGACAGAAAACAAGGTGGGCAAAACCATTTTCAGCGCGTATTCGGCAAAGCCGATGTCGAAATAGTCAGCGGAAACGATGTTGACCAGGTTGCTGACCACAAAAGGCAAGGAACTCGTATCAGCGATGAAGCCGCTCGCCATGACAAATGCCAAAACCATCCCGCCGTCGAGCTTCAGTGCGCGAACCTGGGCGAGTACGATCGGCGTCAGGATCAGCGCTGTTCCGTCATTCGTAAACAAAGCAGACACCAGCGTCCCGAGCAAAATGACGTAGGTGAACATCAAGCGGCCATTTCCTTTTGCCAATCGCGCCATATGCAGGGCGGCCCATTCAAAAAAGCCGATCTCATCCAAAATGAGCGAAATGATGATAATGCCAACCAGGGCAAACGTGGCATTCCAGACGATCGACGTCACTTCCGCCACATCAGCGAGTGACACTACCCCTGTCACAAGAGCCAACACAGCTCCCCCTACCGCCGGATAGCCGATCGACAAACCTTTTGGCTGCCAAATAACCAATGTCAGCGTAACGATAAAAATCAACAATGAAATCCAGACCACCGCGTATGTCTCCCCTCCACGCCAAAAAGAGCGAACCCGCAATCGGTCCGCTCCTCTACCTTACTACAAACTTGCTTTATCCGAAACGGCCAGTAATGTAGTCCTCTGTCCGTTTGTCGCGCGGGTTTTGGAAAATCGTTGGCGTCTGGTCAAATTCCACAAGCTCCCCGTTGAGGAAGAACGCCGTTTTGTCAGAAATACGCGCTGCTTGCTGCATGTTATGCGTCACGATGACGATCGTATACGTATCTTTCAGCTCTTCCAGCAGCTCCTCGATTTTCGCCGTGGAGATCGGGTCCAGCGCAGAAGTAGGCTCATCCATCAAAATGACTTGCGGCTGGACAGCCAGCGCGCGTGCAATACAGAGACGTTGCTGTTGTCCGCCAGACAGTCCGGTAGCAGGCTTTTTCAACACGTCCTTGACTTCGTCCCACAAAGCAGCGGCCTTGAGACTGTTCTCCACGATCTCGTCGAGCTTGTGGCGATCCATCATGCCGTGAAGTCTCGGTCCGTAGGTGACATTGTCGTAAATGCTTTTCGGAAACGGATTCGGATGCTGGAACACCATTCCGATATTTTTACGCAACCGCTCGACTTCCACGCTGGAACTGTAAATGTCTTCATCAAACACCTTTACAACCCCGGTGATTTTGGTGTTCGGAACAGAGTCGTTCATCCGGTTCAACGTACGCAAAAACGTAGACTTCCCGCAGCCGGACGGCCCGATCAAAGCTGTAATGGAATTTGGCTCAACATCAAGATTTATATGATAGAGGGCTTGTTTGTTACCGTAGAAGAGATTTAACTCTCTTACCGAAATAACACTCATGCTTTCCTTCGCTCCTTCGCGGTTGTAGCATCTGATTACTCAACCACTATAGCTCGCCAATGTTATGCTTTGATGAGGACTATATTAAGTTTCCATAAAGTTTTAAAGCTAGGTAAAGTTATGGTAAATGTTTCTTGCAAACCATATACGCCCCCAATAGTACACCCTACAATAAAGCTGAACGTTTTGTCGAATAAGGGGAGAGCATGTAATGCCGAGAAAAAAACGTATATTGGGCAACGCGTCGTTTCATTACCGATCGATTTTTACCAGATTGTTTTTCGGGATTTTGACCATGGTAGTCAGCATGATGGCCATTGCCGCATTCTTTATCAGTTATCAATCGGAAAGCACACTCAATGAAAAAACGAAGCAGCAGCTCTTCGATGCATCCGGGTCTGCCTTGCAGGAAGTGAACAGCCGCGTACAGTCGATCATCACCGCTCTTTCCTCCTATGCTTCTACTTACAAAAACAGCAAAATCACAAACAGTCAGAGCTTCGGCATCTTTACCGACATGGTTAACAGCAATCCGACGATTTCGGAAATTCAGGTCGTTACAGCAGATGGGCGTTACTTGACCTTCCCAGGCTCCCCGCTGGACAGTTCTTATGATCCGCGGGCAGCAGACTGGTACAAAGGAGCGTGGGACAAACCAACCGCTTTTGTCTCGGACGTGTTTCAATTTTCCGCAACCGAGTTTCCCAAAATCGCCGTGTCGATGGCTTTGCGCAACGACGAGGAAGAACCTGTCGGGGTAGTCGTAGCGTTCGTCTCCGTGCCAAAGCTCAGCGAGTCGATTGGACAAATCAAGCTGGGAAATACCGGGTACGCGATGATTGTCGATCAGCAAGGGAAGCTGCTCGCTCACCCGGATAAAACGTACGCCTTGCAGCGCCCCCTGCTCACGGAGCTGCCCGTCGTCTCCAATGTGATCGCAGGCAAGTCAGGCTTTGATTCGTTCCATATAAACGGCATGGATGCGTTCGCCGCCTACAAGTTCGACCCGGCGCTCAAATGGGGAATGATCGTCGTTCAATCCGTATCAGAGGTCAAGCAGGAGGTCCGCCGCTTGCAGCTGACGATTCTGGTCGTCTCGCTCGTCGGTCTGATTTCACTGGCTTTGCTGCTCTATTTGTACGTTCGCAAAATTATCAAGCCCGTCAAAGAAGTCCAGCAAAAAATGACGGCTTTCAGCGAAGGCGACTTGTTCCAGACGATGCACGTCCAAACCAATGATGAAATCAGACAGCTCGCCGACAGCTTCAACCGGATGAGCGGACAGATCAGAACGATCATCGGCAAAATCCAGTACGTCATTTCCGATGTCAAACAGGTGGCCGAGCATGTCGGAACAGGCTCGCGCCACTCCCACGCCATGCAGACAGAGGTCGTCTCCGTCACGGAGCGACTCGCCCTGGAAATGGACAACCAGCAAGCCCAAATCGATGATATTCACCAAACTATGGCAGACATCACGCAAGAGTTGGGCCGCGTCACCCAATCGATGGAAACAGCGATCATGCAAAATCAGAAATCGCGGGAACAAAGCGCCAAAGCCGCAACCTCAATCGCCCTGTTAAAAGACAACATGCAAAAAATCTCGACGGATATGAAAGCATCCCTTCAGGCGATGGGTTCGATGCGAGAAAGCATGGATGACATTCGGGACATTCTCGGCTGGATTTCCTCCATCTCGCAGCGCACCAGACTGTTGTCTTTCAACGCCCGGATTGAAGCATCGCGAGCTGGTCAGGCTGGACTCGGCTTCGGCATCGTGGCTGACGAAATCCGCCTGTTGTCGGAGCAAACCGAGGAGGCCACTACTCGCATCCAACACGTCATCACGTCCGGCGAGAACCGGATGGAGCGCGTAGAGGCTTGTCTGGCAACTACCGATCACGCGACCGTCGACGGGATTCACACATTGCATCAGGCGACAGATATTTTCCAGCAGACGATCTCGATCAGCGAAGTTTTGACGACGCAGTTTGAAGCGATCAGGCAGTTGGCCGAAACGATCTCCAGTCAAAGCCAGGTCATTTTCCGGCGCGTCGACAGCCTCGCGGATTCCGCTCAGGAAGTGGTTGCCGGCACCCAGCAAGCGGTCGCCGCCAATCAGGAAAGTCTCTCGCTGTCTGAGCAGTTCCTGCACGATTCAGAGCGACTCGCTGGCATCGTAGAAGATTTGGAGCACGAAATCCGGTTTTTCCGGGCAGTAGAAAAGCCTTCTGCGTAGAAGGCTTTTTCTGTTGCTTGTTTTGCTGTCTAGCCGACTCGTCGCACGGCGCAGCAGTCATCAACGCTTGGGGAGTCATGCTGCATTTCGTGGCTCTGGCTCCGGCGTTGCCCTTGCCCTTGCCCTTGCCCTTGCCCCGAGACTGTACAAGAAAAGGCCCTCCTGCGCAAGCTTGCTGCCAGGAGAGCCTTTTCCTTTTCCTTCGCGATTCAGCCAAAGCGACCGCTGATGTACGCCTCTGTCTTGTCGTTTTCTGGCGAGGTGAAAATTTTTCCCGTTTCATCCATCTCGACCAGTTCGCCGAGCAAAAAGAACGCCGTCTTATCCGAGATGCGCGCCGCCTGGTGCAAGTTGTGCGTCACGATCACAATTGTGTATTCTTCCTTCAGTTGCATGACCAGCTCTTCGATTTTCATCGTAGAAATCGGGTCGAGCGCAGAAGCCGGCTCATCCAGCAGCAAAATGGTCGGCTGCATGGCAATGGCGCGTGCGATGCACAGACGCTGCTGCTGTCCGCCTGACAGAGACAGGGCGGAATCGCGCAGACGGTCTTTTACTTCGTCCCACAAAGCCGCTTTGCGCAAGCTCGTCTCCACCAATTCGTCCAGCTTGCGACGATCCGTCAATCCGTGAAAACGCGGGGCGAACGCGATATTTTCATAGATCGATTTGAAAAAAGGGTTGGCCCTCTGGAACACCATTCCGACGACCTGGCGCAAGCTCTCGATGTTGACTTCCTCACTGTTGATGTTGATTCCATCCACGACAATCGAGCCTGTCACGCGGCACGAAGGAACGAGGTCGTTCATCCTGTTCAGGCTGCGCAAAAGCGTCGATTTTCCACAGCCGGACGGCCCGATAAAAGCCGTCACCGAGTTGCGCTCGACTTCCATCGAGATATTTTTGACGGCTTGCTTCTCGCCGTAATAAACCGAGACATTGTTTGTCGAAATAATCGTATCCTGCATGGTGAGTATGGACATCCCCGTCATCTCTCCTTAGTTGGACCCTGAAGTCATCTTTTTGTACACCCAAGTACCAAACCAACGGGCCGAGAGGTTAAAGAGCAACACAGCAATGATCAGAACAGCTGCCGCACCGTCTGCCACATCGCGGGCGTCTGGCGTCAGCCCCTCGCTGTTTACTTTCCAAATATGCACGGCCAATGTTTCAGCCGGGCGGAACGGATTCAGCGGAGAGGTCGGGCTGTTCAAGGAGAAATCAGCAAAGTTCAGGTTCGGCGAAGACATCCCTGCCGTGAACAAGAGCGCAGCCGCTTCCCCGAAGACGCGGCCGGAAGCGAGGATCGCCCCGGTGAGAATGCCCGGGAGCGCTGCCGGAAGAATGACGGAAACGATCGTCCGCCATTTGGTGATGCCAAGCGCCAGGCTTGCTTCTTTTTGACTGCGCGGCACGTTGCGCAGCGCATCCTCTGTTACGCGTACGAGCAACGGAAGGTTGAAAACGGTCAAAGCCAGGGCACCGGAGAACAAGGTATACCCCCAGCCCGTCATGTTTACGAAGACGAGCAAACCAAACAGACCAACAACGATAGACGGCAACGAAGAAAGCACTTCTATACTCATGCGGATAAACTGTGTGAACTTGTTATCCGGCGCATATTCAGCCATATAAATTCCTGCTCCGATGCCAAGCGGCAAAGCAATCAGCATGGTCAGAACCAGCAAGTAAAACGAGTTGAACAGCTGCGGTCCGATCCCGCCTCCTGCGTTGACGATATCAGGCGGAGAAGTCAAAAAGTCCAGGTTCAGCTTATGCCAGCCTTGCGTCAAAATAAAGCCGAGCAAGCCGATAAGCGTACCGATAATCAAAGCGGCAATCAGAGTCAGCACAACAGTCGCAATACGGTCCATCAATCTCGCTCTCATTTACTTCACCAGCCTTTTTCTGCCCAAAAAGCGCAAGATCATAATGAAAACGAACGACATCAGAAGCAGCAGAAGAGCCATGGACCAGAGCGCATTGTTGTAAGGCGTTCCCTGAATCGTATTTCCCATGTTAAGCGTAATTCCGCTCGTCAGCGTGCTGATTGGATCAAGCAAGCTGCCTGGAAGCTTCGTCGTGTTACCGATCACCATTTGTACCGCAAGCGCTTCGCCAAATGCGCGCGCCATCCCCAATACGACCGCCGTCAAGCAACCCGGCAGGGAAGAATGCAGCACGACATTCCAAATCGTCTGCCAACGCGTCGCACCCAGAGCAAGCGATGCGTTCCGCAAATCTTGAGGCACAGCCTCGATCGCATCTGTCGCCACACTGGTGATCGTAGGCAAGATCATCAAAGCGAGTACGAGTCCCCCAGCCAACAGACTGAAGCCCAACACATCGAACTGTTCGCGAATAAACGGAACCAACAAAGTAAGACCTACATATCCGTATACAACGGATGGAATCCCAACCAAAAGCTCAATAACTGGTTTCAACACTTTTTTCCCGAAGCCCGGGAATATTTCCGTCATGAAAATCGCTGCGCCAATTCCGAGCGGTGCCGCGATCAATGCAGCGAGAGCCGTTACCAAAAACGATCCGAGGATGAAAGGAAACACACCGTAGAGTGCAGGCTCGCCCTCTGGGTCCCATTTCACCTGAGTCAAAAATTCACTGATACTGACACCGTCAACAAAAAAGGTGGACAACCCTTTGGAAGCGATGAAGTACGTAATCGACAAGACGACGATGACCAGCAAAGCCGCACATACCATGGCGATTGTTCGCCCGGTCATATTCTCTGTAAATTGGCGTTTATTGTATGTCAGCATTTTTCGCGCAATCAGTGATTGGCGATTTGTCCCTACCCCTTCAATACGATGGTTCATGTTCTCCCTCCTAGAAAGAAAACGGCTTTCGAGCAAGCAAAATGAGGGGTAAGGCCCCCCCACCCCTCTATTTTGCTGTTGACCCGTGAGTGTCTTATTTTTGCGTTACTTTGCCTTCTGCATCACGTTCTACTTTCATGTCTGTGATTGGCAGGAAGCCCAGTTCAGTAATAGTTTTCTTTTGTACTTCTTCAGACAGGATGAACTCCAGGAAAGCTTTTGCGTTGCCAGTTGGCTCGCCTTTTGTATACATGTGCTCATATGCCCACACTGGGTATTTGTTCGATGCAATGTTTTCTGCGTTTGCTTCTACATCGTCGAGTTTCAATGCTTTTACGGAGTCATTGAAGTAGGACAGAGCCAGGTAGCCGATTGCGCCAGGAGTTTCCGCGATGATTTTGCGAACGGTACCCGAGGAATCCTCTGTGATGCCTTCTGCTTCTTCTTTTCCGTCCAGTGCGAATTTGCTGAATGTTGCACGGGTTCCGGAAGACTTCGGACGGTTTACCAGCGTGATCTTCATATCGTCGCCGCCAACATCTTTCCAGTTGGTGATTTTGCCAGTGAAGATGTCGATCAGTTGTTGCTTGGTCAGGTTGTCTACTTTTACTTTCGGGCTAACCGCTGCTGCCATACCAACAACTGCTACTCTATGGTCAACCAGTTCGTTTGCCGGAATGCCTTTTTTCTCTTCTGCGAAGATGTCGGAGTTACCGATTGTTGCTGCGCCGCTTGCTACTTGGCTCAGACCTGTACCGCTTCCTCCGCCTTGAACTTGGATTTGCACACCTTGATTTTTTGCCATAAAGTCTTTGGCCGTTTGCTCGACCAGAGGCTGCAAAGCGGTAGAACCAACTGCAGTGATCGGTTCACCCGATGTAGTTGTTGTCGAACCAGAGTTGTTTTGTTCCGGAGCCGGAGTAGCTGGTTGCTGCGCCGGTTGTTGCGCTGGTTGCTGTGGTGCTGGAGCCGCATTGTTGCTTCCACAACCTGCGAGCAATGCTCCTACAAATGTCAGCGCCATTAACATTTTGCTGAGTTTTTTCATTGGATGAAAATCCTCCTTAAAAGGTTCGGTTTGTTTTTTCTCTCTTACAAGTACAAACTATACAGGTCGAATGTTGTAGGATTGTGATGCCATTGTTAAGCTTTTTTAAAGATGGTCGGGCAAATGTATAAAAGGCGGCACATCCTGTTCAATCAGGTTGTGCCGCCTTTCGCTTGCGGTTAACTATTTATTTGTTGCGGGTCAAAGGCTGCGATATATCGACATGCCCCATCAACGATTCCGTTTTCTTGCCGTCTTCCAGGATGACGATTTGTTTTACTTCCGGGAATTGAAAAAAGGTTTCTTTCAGCGAGTCCACTGCCATTCCTTCGCCGCTGGAACCGAGGTTGTACTGGTTTTTGCTATCCGCATCAATCGTCAACGTGCCGTCAGCAAACGTCAACGAATGGTACTGGAAGTCTTTCCAGAGCGGAAAATGAGCATCTGCCTTCACTGGCTTCCCCAGCAGCGCGAGTGTTTTCTTGTACTTCTCGATGTCTTCTGCAAACGAGATTTCCTGTTCTTCTTTTTGCAGTTCCATCAGATCGCTGTCGGAGTAGTAGACGGTCACGAGCTGTTTTTTCAGTGTCGGCTCTGTAGTCGATGGGTCTGTTTTATTGCCGGATGGCTGTTCAACAGGTGTTGTCGGCTGCGGTGCAGGCGTTGCATTTTGTCCGCAACCAGCCAGAAGCAACACAGCAAAAGCTGCCACCCCGATCATCAGACTTTTTTTCATCGTGAAAGCCTCCCTTACTGATAAGACTGATAGTATTCACGAATAGCCGCAGCAAGGGCTTTCGCGATTTTGTCCTGAAATTCCGATGAGGTAAGCAACGCATTCTCTTGCGGGTTGGACAGGAAGCCTGTCTCTGTCAGGACAGCCGGCATTTTGGTGTTTTTGATGACGTAAAAGCCGCTTGCCTTGACGCCCCGATCCGGGAACTGCGTAGCACCTTGCAAATACTTGTGAACGACTTGCGCAAATGTTTTGCTGTTTGCATTGTAATAGAACGTTTCCGTTCCGCCTGTCGTCGGTTTCGGGAATGCGTTGGCGTGAATGGACAGGAACAGATCCGCATCCATCTCGTTGGCAATCGCCACCCGCTCTGACAGCTCATAGAATACATCTGTCGTACGCACCGGAACTACCTGAAACTCCGGATATTGTTTCAACAAGGCTATTAGCTTGTTTGCGACAGCCAGATTGTAATCTTTTTCGTGGTTGCCTGCCACGCCCAACGTTCCAGGGTCTTTTCCCCCATGACCAGCATCGACTACGATGAGGTAGCCTGTCTTTTTAGGTTTTGGGGTAAGCTTCACTTCGATACCGTCTTTCGTATACGCCAGATTATACGCGCTCTTCTGGTTCAACTCAATGACGACGCGAACCGTCTCGGGAGAAGCACTGTACTGACTGTAGCGAAGGCTGGCGATGAGCGGCTCTTCCTCCGGCACACTCGCAGCTGCCTGCTGCTCATCGTTATAAGAATCGGAGTCTTCTGCACTCTGTTCGTCCTCGTCATCTGCGGAAGCAGCCTGCTGGCGATCCTCAGACTCTCCCGTGCTCGCTGCTTGTTCCTTTTGCTTCAACTCTTCCACCAAATCATCTGTCAAAGCCGTTTGGGGAAGATCCAGCACAATGCGATGGGGGCCTGTCAGTACAAAAGCGTTCGCCTGTACAGGCAGCTTCATATTAATATGTACGCGATCCCCATCTTGCTCAACACCTGTCAGATGATTAAGTCTTTCAATCTCGACCAAGTTCTTTTTCTGGTTCCAGTCAATCGACCCGCCCAGTTCGTCTTCCACTTGCTTCAACGGGAGAACCAGCTGGCTGTCGATCGTCATGCCGCGCTCTGGGCGACTCCAGGCAAAGCCTTTTTGCCCGACTTGTTCTGCCACTGCATCGGCAGCCACATACATCGTGTCAGACACCTGGTACAGCTTGATCGCTTTTTCAGGAGCGCGTCCGTTCAATGTCACTTGCGGCGTCTCATTGGCAATGACGGTACGGGAACTGCTGTCCCAACCTACTGTGATTCCAAGCGATTCCCCGACAAATCGCAAAGGCAGCAGCATGCGTTTCTGGGAAATGACAGGGGCTGTATCCAGCTTGACCTGCTTTCCGTTCAGTTGCGCTGTGCGCGAGTCCAACGTGAGGGAAAGCTGCTGAGATCCCTTCGTAATAACAGCTGTCCGGGTCGCTTCATTCCAGGCGACATCTGCGCCCAGACCTTCTGCGATGACACGGACGGGAACCAATGTCCGCCCGCTTTTGATCAATGGCGGTACATCCGGGGTAACTGCTTGTCCACCAATCATTAAGCTGACAGTCTCCTCAGTTGCACTACTTGCCGCAGCCGCCCAACCGGGGATAAGCAGCAGGACCAGCAGCAGCGCCAGAAGCAGAGGGTAAAATCGTCTTTTCATCCTGACCTCCTCCGTGATGTCTGATTTGTTATGTGGCGTTAGCCCATTGTGCAACGTTCACCATTCTATTAGACGCTAGTGAATCTGTAAAGTTTATAGTCTTTTCGTACCAAAAAGACAAAAGACTGCTCTTTTTTGACAAAGAGGCAGTCTTTTGAAAGAGAATCGTGTCTGATCCTGCTTGTTCTATCGAAGGAAGCGCGACAAGCCGCGCCTTTCTCTTCTGCTTACTTCCTGAACGGGTCCCTGCCCTTTCAGCATATTCAAGCCCCCGCTGGCAATAAACTGCTGAATCATGGACATGACAGCCGGATTTGACAGGACTTTGATTGAATCCGCTACTTTCGGGTTCTTCAGTTGGGGAATAGCCCCGCTCAAGTGCGGCAATAACGGCAGCAAATCTTCAATCGAGATCGCAGGCTTCGGTTTCTCCGGGGCGGACTGTACAGGAACCGGACGCTGGCGTCCACCGAACAAGATGCTACGCCGCGGTCCCAGACTGGGCGTAGCCTTCAGTCTTCCAAGCGTGTCCTTCATATCCTGCAACTCTTGCTTCATCTGGTTCATCTCGCGCATCACCTGGGCATTGCTCACATCATGCGCATCAGCCAGCCTGTGCATCGTCTCTAACAGTTGGCCCTGGGAGACGGCCTGCTTCTTTTTCCTTCGGGTCTTGGCAGCGATAATCCCACCTCCCTCCTAGATAAGCCCCCCCTTTATTTAAAGCGCTTTTTCAGGTTGTCGATGTCTTTGGAATTAACGCCTTTTTTGGACAGCTTATTCAGCAGGCTCCCGACGTTTTCGGTCTTGGACATTTGCCGAAACTGCGCCACATATCCGTTCAGTTCCTTGTCTGAGAAGTTTTTGCCCGCTTTTTTGCCCAAATCGCGAATGACCTCTTTCAAGCCTGCGTCCGTTTTCAGCTTGTCTTTGGGAATTGACCTTACAATGCTGAGCAATTTGCCAATATCCACAGCGATCCCCCCTGGTTGCAGTTTGTTCCTTTTTACTCTATGTAGCCAGGAGCACAATGGATTGGTCATTTGTCCATGCGTTGGAAAAAAAGAAAGAAGGGCATCAGCAGATTAAGGCTTGATATCTGCGTATTTGAAGTCGATCATTCCCAAGCCGTCCATAACCACTCCATCGACCTTTTTGCTTTGCAGCCAATTTTGTGAATAATAATAGATCGGCATGATCGGCATTTCGTCCATGAGGATTTGCTCGGCCTTGGCGAGAATCGCTTTGCGTTTTTGCGGGTCCTGCTCTTTTGCCGACTGGTTCAGCAGTTCTTTATACTGCGGATTTTCCCAACCAGTGTCATTGTTCCCGCCGTCTTTGTCCTTGAACATCTCCAAAAAGTTGATCGGATCGTTGAAGTCGGCGAGCCAGCCAAAGCGGGATATTTGATATTTGCTTTGGTGGACATCTTCCAGAAATTTTTTCCATTCGGTGTTTTCCAACTTCACCTCTACGCCAAGATTGTTTTTCCATTGATATTGGATCACTTCTGCAATTTTTTTATGACTTTGGGATGTGTTGTAGGAAATGGTGATGGGAGGGAGTTTGCTGATTCCTGCTTCTTTCATTCCTTCTTGGAGAAGCTGTTTCGCTGTTTCTATGTCATTGTCTTTGAAGTAACCCTCAGCTTTAAGCCCCATGCTCGACGGCACATAACCTGTGGCGGGAAGGACATTCATCCACATTGCTTCTATCAACCCCTGCCGATCCAGCGCATAAGCAAAAGCTTTACGGATTTTGACATTATGAAAAGGAGCTTGCTTGGTGTTGAAGCGATAAAAATAAGTGCCTGCTATCGCTTGAGTGTTAAGTATCGGAGGTGATCCCAAATCCAACTCGAGATCAAGTGGGATTTGGGACAAAGGAGCTCCTGCCCAATCTAGATCTCCGTTGCGAAACATCGTCAGCTCTACCAGTTCGTCTTCTATCATGGAAAAATGAATCTTGTCCAATTTTACGTTCCCTTTATCCCAGTAGTTCTGGTTTTTCGCCAGAATCATCTGGTGCTGGGGCTTCCAAGTCTCGATTTGAAAAGGGCCGTTCCCTACAATCGTTTTGGGGTCAAGCGCCCATCGTGCGTTTGCTTCCACTACTTTTTTATTTACGGGGTAATAGGTGTAGAAAGTTGTCAGTTCCGTGAAGAACGGGGCTGGAGCGGTTAGCTCCACGGCCAAGGTTGTCGCATCTATGGCTTTGACTCCTACTTCCTCCGCTTTTCCGTTACCTTGATTGTAAGCTTCCGCGCCTTTCAAATAGTATAGCTGGTAAGCATAACTCGATGCTGTCTCAGGGTTCAGCGCGCGTTTCCAAGCATATTCGAAGTCATGAGCAGTTACCGGATCGCCATTGCTCCACTTAGATGGACGGATTTTAAATGTATAGGTTTTGCCGTCAGCAGAAACCGTATAGCTTTCCGCTGCTGCTTCATGAATTTTTCCATCTTTGCCTACACGGGTCAATCCCTCGAAAATTGCCCTAGTTACTGCTCCTGACGTTGAATCTTCCGCGATCCCCGGGTCCACAGTCGGCGGGTTCGAGTTCATATTCATCCTGAGCACCTTCGGCTCCGCCGCTTGTCCGGCATCCGCATACCCTGCCAAGCTTCCCCCAACAATCAGCATTGCGCTTGTAACTGCTACTACGCTTTTTTTCACGATCAAAACTCCTTATTTTTTTATATGGACTTCTACCATCAGTATACAAGCGAGAGGGATTTTTTGGGTGATTTTTCTAATAAAAGGATTGCGCCATGCTCGCCGACCGCTTGCCGCAAAAAAAAGAAGAGAAGCGTTAAAAACGCCTCTCTTCCTTATATCAGTTGCATCTCTTCAATGATTACTTGATGTCAGCGTATTTGTAGTCAACAGCACCCAGACCGTCGATGATTACGCCGTCAACCTTGTCGTTTTTAACCCAAGATTGAGTGTAGTAGTAGATTGGCATGATTGGCATTTCATCCATCAGGATTTGCTCAGCTTCTGCCAAGATTGCTTTACGTTTTTCTGGATCTTGTTCCAGAGCGGATTGGTTCAGCAGCTCTTTGTACTTCGGATTTTCCCAACGAGTATCGTTGTTTCCGCCGTCTTTTTCTTTGAACATTTCCAGGAAGTTGATTGGATCGTTGAAGTCACCCAGCCAACCAGCGCGAGCTACTTGGTATTTACCTTGGTGTACATCATCCAGGTATACTTTCCACTCTTTGTTTTCGAGTTTCACGTCTACGCCGAGGTTTTTCTTCCATTGGTCTTGAATCGCTTCTGCGATCTTTTTGTGACCTTCGGAAGTGTTGTAGGAAAGTGTCAGGGTTGGCAGTTTGCTGATGCCTGCTTCCTTCATACCTTCTTCCAGCAATTTTTTCGCTGCATCGAGGTCTTTGTCCTTGAAGTAGCCGTCTTTGTTCAGAGCCATGCTCGGTGGCACATAGCCTGTTGCTGGCAATTGACCAGCTTGCAGGATGTTGTCGATCAGGCTTTGACGATCGATCGCGTAAGCAAACGCTTTACGGATTTTCACGTTGTTGAAAGGTGCTTTTTCTGTGTTGAAACGGTAGAAATAAGTACCTGCGATTGGTTGAGTTGTCATTTTTCCGGAATCTTTCAGAGCCGGAATTGCGTCTGTTGGCAATGCGGAAGTTGGAGCACCTGCCCAATCCAGTTCGCCATTTTCATACATGGACAGCTCAGTGTTCTCATCTTCTACCATGGAGAACTCGATTTTGTCCAGTTTTACGTTGTCTTTATCCCAGTAGTTGTCGTTTTTCACAACAACCAGTTTGCTCTTATGTTCCCAAGTTTCCATTTTGAATGGACCGTTACCAACGATTGTTTTCGCGTCAGTAGCCCATTTGTCGTTGCCTTCAACTGTTTTTTGGTGAACTGGGAAGTATGTTTTGAACGCTACCAGTTCCAGGAAGAATGGAGTTGGGTTAGTCAGTTCAACTTCCAGTGTTTTGTCATCAATTGCTTTTACGCCTACATCTTCTACTTTACCAGTACCTTTGTTGAAGGCTTCAGCACCCTTCACATAGTACAGTTGGTAAGCGTAGTTGGAAGCTGTTTTCGGATCGAGCGCGCGTTTCCAAGCAAATTCGAAGTCTTTTGCGGATACGGCATCGCCGTTGCTCCATTTAGCATCGCGGATTTTGAATGTATATTTTTTACCGTCTGGAGAAATTTCAATTTTTTCAGCTGCTGCTTCATGTACTTTGTTATCTTTACCTACACGAGTCAAACCTTCAAAAGTAGCTGTGATGATCGTGCTGGAAGTTGTATCTTCCGCAATACCAGGGTCAGCTGTTGGCGGCTCGGAGTGCAGGTTCAATTTCAGTACTTTTGGTCCAGCTGCTGGAGCAGGAGTTTCCGTTTTGTTACCTGCTGCTGCATTATTATCTGCTGGCGCTGCTTGGTTACCGCCACCGCATCCTGCAAGTGCCGCACCAAGAACGAGGATAGAACTCATTGCTACGAAAACATTCTTTTTCATACAAGTAATCCCCCTTTTCTAAATCTTTTATCAATATACATGGTTTTATATTATTTTTAAATATGTTTTAGAATGATTTAATAAATTTTTATTTATTTATAAAGATGTTTAATCTTTTATAAAAAATAATTTATTGGAAAAATATAATAGCAAGTGCTCGACGTCTTTATTCTCATCTGGAAAACGTTGATTTGGCGCGGTTTTGTCGCACTTCTTCTCGCAACACTCTTGGCAATCCTGCCCAAAATGGCTTATTGATGCGTGTCGCTCTCAAACTCATTTTTTATTTGGAATTTTACAAATATTTATTTTTCCCATTGCCCTCTATTCTGTTTTCTTTATGGATGAACAAACTCGACAAGCTTTGACGGCGATTTCCCTCCGCATTCAACAAAAAAAGAGGAGCTGATCGCTCCTCTTTCATTCTTTGCTATTATTGAATGTCTGCCCATTTCCAGTCTACGAAGCCCAGACCGTCCAGAACAACACCTTTTACCTTGTCGCTCTTCACGTAGGAATGAGTGTAGTAGTAGATTGGCGCAGCTGGCATTTCGTCCATGAACAATGCTTCTGCTTCTGCCAAGATTTGTTTGCGCTTCTCAGGGTCTTTTTCAACCGCAGATTTGTTCAGCAGCTCTTGATACTTCGGACTTTCCCAGTTGGTATCGTTGTTGCTGCCTTTTTTCAGCTTGAACAGATCCAGGAATGTGTACGGATCGTTGTAGTCGCCAGTCCAGCTGGAACGAGCGATTTGGAATTTACCTTGGTGCAGGTCATCCAGGAATACTTTCCACTCTTTGTTCTCCAGCTTCACTTCTACGCCAAGAGCTTTTTTCCATTGGTCCTGGATTGCTTCGGCAATTTTCTTGTGACCTTCGGATGTATTATAGGAAAGAGTCAGAGTTGGCAGCTTGGTGATGCCTTCCTCTTTCATACCTTCTTCCAGCAATTTTTTCGCTGTTTCTACATCGTTATCTTTGAAGTACGGGCTAGATGCTACTGCCATCGTTGGAGGCACCAGACCCATTGCCGGTTCTTGGTTTGCTTGTGTTACGTTGTCGATGATTGTTTGACGGTCGATCGCATAAGCGAACGCTTTACGGATTTTCGCATTGTTGAACGGCGGTTTCTCTGTATTGAATTTGTACAGGTACGTGCCCGCAATCGCATGCGTTTGCATTTTTCCGGAGTCTTTCAGAGCCGGAATCGCGTCTGTTGGCAGTGCGGAAGTTGGAGCACCTGCCCAATCCAGATCGCCGTTGTCAAACATGGACAGCTCCGTGTTTTCATCCTCAACCATGGAGAAATCGATCTTGTCCAGTTTTACAGCATCTTTATCCCAGTAGTTCTCGTTTTTCGCGAGAATCAGCTTGCTTTTGTGCTCCCAAGTATCGATCTTGAACGGACCGTTACCTACGTGAGTTTTCGCGTCGCCTGCCCAGTTTTGCGTTCCTTCAACCACTTTTTGGTTCACTGGGAAGTACGTGTAGAAAGCAGTCAGCTCCAGGAAGAACGGAGTCGGGTTTTTCAAAGTAACAACAAGTGTTTTGTCGTCACTTGCTTTTACGCCCACGTCTTCAGCTTTCGCTTTGCCTGTGTTGTACTCTTCCGCGTTTTTCAGGTAGTACAGTTGGTAAGCGTAGGTAGAACCGAGTTTCGGATCGAGCGCTCGCTTCCAAGCGTATTCAAAGTCTTTTGCTGTAACAGCATCGCCGTTGCTCCATTTGCTGTCACGCAGGTGGAATGTATAAGTAAGTCCATCTTCAGAAACGTCAATTTTTTCCGCTACGGATTCATGTGGTTTGCCATCTTCACCAATACGAGTCAAACCGTCAAAGGTCGCACGCAAAACAGCACCGGAAGTGGAATCCTCAGCCAAGCCAGGGTCAGCCGTTGGTGGCTCACTCTTCATGTTCATGCGCAGAACTTTTGGACCGCTTGTTTTTTCACTATTAGCAGAATTTCCTTGCTCTGCTGCTTTCTCGCCGCCGCCACAGCCAGCCAGCGCCGCACTCAGAACCAGGATGGAACTCATCGCTGCGAATACGCTTTTTTTCATTGGTGTTGACCCCCTTTTGTATGTGTAACACTCATGGAAAAGCTACTTCAACAAATATACTGCATTTTTAGTAATATTGAAGACATTTTAAGCAAGTTTAATTATGTTTTATTCAAAGATCAAATTGTATTAACGGAAATAAATTCACATTCTTCATTAAATGAAGTATGCCTCGCGACGGAAAAACTATGCGAACCGCGGAATTTTCGCCATTCTTCCCATGCAAAAACAAAGAAGCCTTCCCGTCTTGGCAAACGACGCCGGGAAGGCTTTCTTCAAAATTATAAACTTTGGATTTGTCGATATTGTTGTGGAGATACTCCGACAATGGAACGGAAGTCCCGGATGAAATGCGAGTGGTCGTAATAGCCAAGCGCTATGGACATCTCCAACCAGTCGCTCACTACTCCCTGATCAATCAGTTGCGCCGCTTCGTGCAGCCGATACCGCTGAATCACTGATTTCGGGCTGACGCCAACATAACGGTCAAACAGTCGCTGCATCGTCCGCAACGTCATGTCGGACAGTCGAACAGCATCCTCTACCTTCAGCACATTCCGATCCGCCTGAATCCTTGCGACCAACTGAGAAATTTTTTCTACATTCGGATCTTGCTGGGGCAGCCGTTCAATCAGAAACTGCTCGAATCGCTCAACCATTGCCTGATCGTCCGGCAACTGGAGTATTTCTGCTTCCAGTGCGGCCGTGTCCACCTGGAACACTTCTTCTATAGTAGTAGATGTACCGTATAGCTCCGAAACAGGTTTTTGCCAAAACGGAAAGAATCCCCCTGGCTTGAATTTTACACCGAATACATGACCTTGACCCGCAAGCATATGGGAGGACGTGGACGGAGCGACTCCGAAAATTCCCGATGCCCCCTGTTCAAAAACGAGATTGACGTTGGGGTGGGCCAACACTGTTTGCGAATAAGGAGCTTGTCCGCGCAAATCCCATCTGACTACCCAATAGTGCTGAACGAAGTATCCGATCTCCTTGCTTGGCTCATACCGTTGCAGCGAAAACTTTTTGCCGCCGAGCACGGCATGCAGCACGCCTTTTGGCAGCATATCCGGATTTTTTTCCATTTAGTCCGCCTCCTGTCGCGTTTTTACAATACACCCCTGTTTTGTCTGTCTATACTAAGAGTAGTAGTTGCAGCTGGGGATTACAATTTCAAAATTTATTGATAACAGGAGGCACGACATGGATCATATTTTCAATTTTTACATCGGAGCTACCCCAGAACGCGTATGGCACGTTCTCACTTCGGAAGAGGGAGTCAAAAGCACGTTTTTCAACTCCGTCATCCGCTCCACTTTTCAAGTCGGTGACGATCTGGCTTATGTCGGGCCTGGAAATGATGGCCCTGAGACAGTCCATGTGTACGGAAAGGTTCTGGCATTCGAGCCGCAGCAAGTCTTCAGCTTCCTGGAGCATCCTGGCCCGTCTTACCGGCCCAACCACGCTGAACTGCAGAGCCGCGTGACCTTCAAGCTGGAGCCTGTCGGCGGATGTACACGACTGACCTTGATCAACGACCAATGGACCGAAAATCATCCTTCCAACGCCAACGCGAGTCAAGATTGGCCGATGATTCTCTCCAACATCAAGACGTATGCAGAAACAGGAAAAACGTTGGATTTCGGCTACTAAGCCGGACAATTTGAAAAGGAAACCCCGGAAGCGGCATGCCTTGGCACTCTCGCTACCGGGGTTTTTGGCCTGCTACTCGACCATCTCTGCCCACTTCAGATCGATAAAGCCCAATCCGTCTACCTGTACGCCTCTTACCTTGTCGCTTTGCACCCACACGTCGACATCCGTAAAGAGCGGAATGACTGGCATGGCGTCCATGAAAATTTGCTCGGCTTCCGCAAACAGCTGCTTGCGCTTCTCCGGGTCACTCTCCAAGGCGGACTGTTTCAAAAGCTCTTTGTAGCGCTCGTCTTCCCATCCCGTATCGTTGTTTCCGGTCTTCGCGTCGCGGAACATTTCCAAATAGTTGATCGGATCGTTGAAATCGGCATTCCAGCCCAAGCGGCCAATCTCGTAATTCAGTTCATGCAAATCTTGCAAGTGAACCTTAAATTCTTTGATCGCCAGCTTCACGTCGATGCCGAGATTGCGTTTCCACTGATCCTGCATGGCTTCCGCGATTTTTTTGTGTCTGTCTGTCGGGTTGTAGGACATCGTAATCGTGGGCAAGGTGGTCACACCCAGCTCTTGCATGCCTTCCGCCAGCAGCTTTTTCGCTGTCTCGACATCGTTGTCGCGGAAGTAGCCTTCCGGTTTGATAATCATCGATTGAGGCAGCATTCCCATCGTCGGCACTTGTCCAACCTGCGTGATGTTGTCCACGATGCTTTGGCGATCGACCGCATAGGCCAACGCTTTGCGGATTTTCGCATTTTTCAGCGGCCCTTTGGTCGTATTGATTTTGTACCAATACATCGTCGCTTTCGGATGAACGACCAGCTTGCCGGCTTCCTTCAAAGACGGGATCGCATCAGTCGGCAAACCGCCAAGCGGTTGACCAGCCCAGTCCAGCTCGTTGTTATCAAACATGGACAGCGCTGTATTGTCATCCTCAATCATGGCAAATTCGATTCGGTCGAGTTTGACAGCATCTTTATCCCAGTAGTTTTCGTTCTTTTCCAATACAATCTTGCTCTTGTGCTCCCAGCCCGTCATTTTGAACGGACCGTTGCTAACGTGTGTTGCTGCTTCATTCGCCCAGTTCGGATTGGCTTCTGCCACTTTTTTGTCTACAGGATAATAGGTGTAAAAGGCCGTCAATTCCAGGAAAAATGGTGTCGGGTTTTCTAGCGTGACTTCAAGCGTTTTGTCATCAAGAGCTTTTACCCCCAGCTCGGTTGCTTGCGCCTTGCCCGTATGCACCTTTTCCGCATTTTTGATGTAGTATAGCTGGTACGCATATTCGGCACCCAGCTTCGGATTGAGCACACGCTTCCAGGCATACTCGAAGTCGTGCGCTGTCACCGGATCGCCGTTACTCCACTTCGAGTCGCGAATCGTAAACGTGTACACGCGCTTGTCGTCGGATATTTTCACGTCCGACGCAACCGAGTTCATCGGCTTGGCGTCTTTGTCTAATCTGGTCAAGCCGTCAAAAGTAGCACGAACGACCGCGCCTGACGTAGCATCCTTGGCAAGCCCAGGGTCCGCCGTCGAAGGCTCGCTTGTCAGGTTGGCCCTGAACACTTGCGGCTTGCCAGCGCTCGCCGTCTGCTTGGCTTCTCCTGCTTTTTGCTCGGCAGGTGCAGAAGGCGGAGCGGCGGCCTGATTCCCGGAACATCCTGCCAAAATACTTCCAGCCACAAGCGACACGCCGAAAAGTAGTTTGAATGTTTTGTTCATCTGAATTTTCCCCTTTATCAATTTTTTTCTATCGCCACCACAATATACTCGACAAAAATCGTCTTGAGAATGGGGTTCGGTGAGATTTAATTAAATTTTACGAATATTTATACTTTTATAAATGAAAATAAACCCAACCAGCCACACGGGCCAAATTGGGTTTATTTGTTGATTCATCAATTAGCTGTTCCTTAGAATGCAGGAACGATGGAACCTTTGTATTCATCTTCAATGAACTTTTTCACTTCTGGGCTGTTCAGTTCTTTCGCCAGCTTTTGGATCGCTTCGGAATCTTTGTTGTCTGGACGAGCTACCAGGAAGTTCGCATATGGAGACTCTTTGTCTTCAAGGAAGAGAGCGTCTTTTGTCGGCACCAGTTTTGCTTCGAGTGCATAGTTGGTGTTGATCAGCGCCAGGTCAACTTCTTCCAGGACGCGTGGCAGCATAGCAGCTTCTACTTCTTTGAACTTCAGGTTTTTCTTGTTTTCTACAACGTCTTTTACCGTTCCGCTGATGCCAGCGCCTTCTTTGAGCTTGATCACGCCGTTTTTCTCCAACAGAGCGAGCGCGCGTCCGCTATTGGTCGGGTCGTTTGGCAAAGCAATGGTTGCGCCTTCTGCCAGCTCGTCAACGGATTTTACTTTTTTGCTGTAAGCACCGAAAGGCTCGATGTGCACGGCGATTACTGGCTGCAAGTCCATGTTTTGACCTTTATTGAACTCTTCCAGGTAAGGCTTGTGCTGGAAGAAGTTTGCGTCCAGTTGCTTTTCATTCAGCTGTACGTTTGGTTGTACATAATCGGTAAACTCTTTCACTTCCAGGTTAACACCTTGTTCTTTCAGCTTTGGAGCGATGAACTTCAAAATGGCTGCGTGTGGAACCGGAGAAGCGCCTACTTTCAACGTTACTTCTTGCTGTTGTCCGCCTTGTGCGCCGCCTTCAGTTGGAGTTGGAGCTGTTTCCGTTTTGCTTCCGCACGCTGCCAAGGAAAATGCCAATACGGTAGAAAGTACAGATACGACTAATTTTTTCATAAATGATTTCCCCCTATTTTTTGGTCTGTGTTCTGCAAAGCTTATATGGAAAGACCTTACTTGCGGCTGAATCGCATAACCAGGCGATCCCCCAGCGACTGCAAGATCTGGACCAACACGAGCAAAATAATCACTGTAACAATCATGACATCTGTCTGGAAGCGTTGGTAGCCGTAGCGGATTGCCAAATCTCCCAGCCCGCCGCCGCCGATTACGCCGGACATCGCGGTGTAAGAGACAAGGGCAACTGTCGTGATCGTAATCCCGGCCACCAGACCTGGACGCGATTCAGGAAGCAGCACGTTCCAGATGATTTGCCAGTTGGAGGCTCCCATCGACTGAGCGGCTTCGATGACTCCTCGATCCACCTCTCTCAGCGAGGTTTCCACCAGCCGCGCAAAAAACGGGGCTGCACCGATGACGAGCGGCGGAATCGCTCCGAGTACCCCGAGTGAAGTACCCACAATTACTTTTGTCACAGGAATCAGCAAGATCATCAAAATGATAAACGGTACAGAACGCAGTATATTGACAACGAATGAGGCAATCGCATAAAACACCTGGTTTTGCAAAAGCTGTCCGCGAGAAGTCAGGAACAAAATAATCCCCAGCGGCAAACCAATCAGGATGGTAAACAGTGTCGAGAAGCCAAGCATCGTCAGCGTATCTATTGTTCCCTCGGCGATCTCCGACCAATCCACATTTTCCAAAGTCCAGTCCATCTATATCACCTCTACTTCCAAGCCACGCTGACGCAACGTCTCGATGGTTTTTTCGTTTTGACGGACATCGCCTTCCAGCTCGACGACCAGTTGGCCGTACGGCGTATCCTTCATGCGGGAAATCGTTCCTTGCAAGATGCTGAACACCGTGCCTGTTTCTTGCATCGTCTGGAACAAGATCGGCTGGTACGTCTTTTCCCCCAGGAATGTGACGCGGGCAATCGTGCGGTTTCCTGCCGCCTTTTCGTGCGCGACTGCTTCCCGCAGCTCGCTGGAATCGGCCACCTGCTCGACAAATTCCTGTGTCGTCGGATGCTGCGGCTTGAGAAACACATCCAGAACCTCGCCCGACTCGACAATTTTTCCGCCATCGATGACGCCTACGCGGTCGCAGATGGAACGGATCACGTGCATTTCGTGCGTGATCAGCACGATGGTCAATCCCAGTTTGCGGTTGATATCGAGCAAGAGCGCGAGAATCGAGTTCGTCGTCTGCGGATCGAGGGCGGAAGTCGCTTCGTCGCACAGCAACACTTTCGGATCATTGGCCAGCGCTCGGGCGATGCCTACGCGCTGCTTCTGACCGCCGGACAATTGCGACGGGTACTTGTCCCGATGCGCTTCCAGCCCGACCAGTTTGAGCAGCTCGTCCACTTTTTTCTGGATTTCAGCCTTCGAGCGATTGGCGAGCTTGAGCGGGAAAGCGACATTCTCGCCTACGGTCGCGGAAGACAACAGGTTAAAGTGTTGGAAAATCATCCCGATCTGGCGGCGCTTTTCCTGAAGCTTGCTGTCATCGAGCTTGGTCAAATCCACTCCGTCGACAACGACTTGTCCTGACGTAGGGCGCTCCAACAGGTTGATGCAACGAATCAGGGTACTTTTCCCCGCACCGGAATGCCCGATGATCCCGTAAATTTCCCCTTTATCTATGGAAAGGTCAATCCCGAGCAATGCCGGAATCGTCTTGCCTTGTACTTGATAGCTTTTATGCAGTTGTTGCAATTGAATCAACGCATCCACCTCCCAGCAAAATCTGTCTACATGCCTTGTGAAAAACAGAAAGCCCCTTTTTTCATAAACGAAAAAGGGGCTGCAACGCATGTATACGTTCGCATCCACCCTTCTCATCTATCAAGATCCAACCAATCTTGTAGGAATTGGCACCGCGACGCTCATTTTCGAAAAAATGAACCGGTTGCCGGGCTTCATCGGGCCTGTCCCTCCGCCTCTCTTGATAAGAAAGATTTCCACGTATATTATGTTCGTTTTTCATATTTTCATGATACAAACCGGATTATATCCTTTTTGAAAATATCCCGTCAATAGCAATCCCAGGAAAAACTTTTTTAATCCATCACTCCGTTGCGGATAATGGTTGCCTGAACATGAAAACGAAAAGACGCCTGCCGGAAAATTTTTCTCCAGTCGCGGTTCGTCATCTCTTTCAATCCCCTCTGCTGGGCACGGTAGACGATGCCAAATCCCGCCGGATCGACGTCCAGTTGCTGCAATTTTTTGACGACTTTTTGCAGTTCTTTCTCGATTTCCTTTTCCAATGCGTCCTCCATCGTTTTCATCATTTTGCTGTAACGGGAGGAGATGCTGCCAATGCCTTTTTTCGCAAAGTGCTCATTGTACAATGCCACCCGTATTTGCCCGCCTGAAAGTTTTTTGTCTGATTGCAACTTCGCCTTGTCCCGCATGCCCTTGCTCGTTTCCCCAGTCCCAAGTGCCTTTCGACATGGTCGATATTCAGTCTATCCTGATCGATTTCCCTCAGCTTCGGAATAAGCTCGCTGTACACGACTTTGGCATCCGCCATGCGAACACCATCTATGCAGGAACTCCTGGTCCATCTCCTTCACCCCAATGTGCCTGTGCTGTAGAAAATCATGGATAGTGTGCCCAAATATGCAAAAAAACAGCACGCTACATTCGCGTGCTGTCTGTACTGTCGTCTGTTTTGTTGTCCTCTTGTTGCATCGTTTCAGTCGGCGGCTCAAGCTTTTCCTGAATGAACGACTGAATCTGGTCTACGTCGGGAATGAGCACGGCTCCTGCCTTGTGCGATTCCCGGAACATTCCCATCGGCGGCAGCTGATAGTTGCCCGGTTGCATCGTATCGAGCTTCAAGCCGAGCGCGGACAGCTTCAGCATGTCCATGGAGCTGATGTTCGTCTGGATGTACGGCGCCACTTGTTTGAGGATGGACGGCAACTGGATCAGGGATGTGCCGCTCTTCATCTGGCTCGCTACAGCGGCGAGCAATTTGCGCTGACGCTCGGTGCGCGTATAGTCGGATGTGGCGTCATGGCGGAAACGGACGTACTGCAACGCCTTGTTGCCATCCAACTGCTGCACACCTTTTTTCAGATTGATATCGTAGACGCCTTTATCTGTCGGGTCATGGTAATACATGTTTTTCTCTACGTCGATCTCGACGCCGCCCACTGCGTCGATCAGCGCCTTGAAGCCTTCGAAATCGGTAATGACGTAGCGATCCACAGGAAGTCCGGTAAACTGGCTGACCGTCTTCATCGCCAGCTCAGGCCCGCCGTCTACAATCGCCGAGTTGATACGCGAGCTGCCATTTCCGGGAATGTCCACATACGTATCCCGCAAAATGGAGAACAGATCGTAACGCTTGGATGCCGGGTCGATACTGACCAGCATCATGGAGTCGGAACGGGGAAGCCCGTTATTTTTCATTCCCCTGCGATCCACACCCATCAGCAAGATGTTCACACGCTCTTGACCATCCCACTCGGGTATCTCCGCCGCTTTCGTTGCGGCTCCGCCATCCGGCGGGGCAGGTGTAACAACATTAGGAGCCTGGATATTTTGAGCAAACTCATAAAAGGAGTATCCGTAATAACCCGCTGTCGTGGCAATCACGACAAGCATCAGGAGCAACACTCGTTTCCATATTCGCATAAAGAACTACTCCACCTTTTATTCTCTGTATCTACTTGAACTCATCTCACCACTTGTTTAGTATACTCGAATCTTTACAATGTGGAGCAGCCTTTATTTGGGTAGCTTAACTTTTTATACTTTAACGTTTACAAAATTTGCAATATTCTTTATACTACCTTCATACTCGTTTCCAAGGGGTGACTTGTCGTGCTTTCTCCATCCGCATTTTTTCAGCGTTACCCGCAGGAAGCCCTGTTTTTTCTCGTTGCAAGCTTTATCAATTCTGCTGGCAGCGCTTTCATGTGGCCGTTGACTACTTTGTACGTACATACGATTCTCCAACGCTCCATGACCGAAGCCGGCTTTGTTTTGATGGTCCAGTCTTTGGCGGGCATTGCCGGGCAATTCGTCGGCGGCTCCCTGTTTCACCGCTTGGGCGCCAAGCGTCTCATCGTGGGAGCGCTGCTTTTTCAAGGATTGATTCAGCTGTCCATTCCGTTCATCAGCAGCTGGCCCGTCTATCTCGTGCTCATGACCTGTTTGGGCTTTACTTTCAACCTTTCTTTTCCGGCGATCCAGGCATTTATTGGCTTTCGCTGGAAGGAGCAGCGCCGAGAGCTGTTTAACATCGTCTACGTAGGCAACAATCTCGGCATGGCGATCGGCACTTCGCTTGCCGGGGTCATCGCTACCTTTTCCTTTCAGTTGACCTTTTTGTTCAACAGTACGAGCACGCTGTTGTTTGCGCTGTTCTTCTTCCTTTTTATGAAACGCTCTTTTCTAAGAAATTGTTGCTTTTAGAAAAGCCGTGAGTTGCTTGATATTTATAGTACCAAGCGAAGCGTGCATTCACGGTAAATGGAAATCCTATAGACTTCCTGATTTTCATTATAGAGCACACGTTTCCACAACAGCAATAGCAACAAAATTTGCGAAAAGAGCCTTATGAAAAATATCTCGCACCAAGCTGGTTGGCGACCAGGCGAAAGAAAACCGGCGGCAAGGCGAGGCGAAAAATACGTTTGCCCTGCTTCTGCGCTACCAGCTTTACTTGTTCATGGCACTGGGAGCTGCCTGTATTTTCTTTTCCAACATGGTCTGGAACACGGGTGTCGCCCCTTACATTACGGCGCAGGGCATGCCGCTGTCGGCCTTCAGTTGGCTGTGGACGATCAACGGCATCATCATTTTTGCGGGTCAGCCCATCACGTCCTGGATCAAGCACATCCTGCAGCAAAACTTGTCCGCGCAGCTGGTGGCAAGCGCGGTGGCATACGCTCTCGGGTTCGGCTTCATGCTCATGTATCACGGCAGCTACTTTGCTTTTATCGCCGGCATGATCATTACCACTTTTGGCGAAATGCTGATCTCTCCGACCATCCCGACTTTCATTACGGAAAAGACGGGGGAAAACGCTCCCTTTTACCTGGGAGTCGTCGGGGCGATCACTGCTGTGGGGCGCTTGCTCGGCCCGCTGGCGATGGGCTATATGTACGACCACGGTGGCGTGCAGCCCACGTTGCTTTTGGCCTCCCTCGTTTCGCTTGCTTCCGTCTTCCTCTGTTTGCTCCATGCGTATGTCCAGCGCGAAAAACGAGTCTCGGCGACAAAAGCCAGTTGATTCGTTTACACATAAACAAGCCGCCTGCTTCCAGCTTGGAAAAAGGCGGCTTGTTTGCTATCCAGACCGTTCTCGATTGTCGCTTTCTTCGTAAACCCGGCTACCTCACTGGCGGGCATGTCAACGATTTGCCGTTGTCCTTCGCAGAAAGGCTCATGATGTACGGCACAGCTACACGGCTCCACTCTTGTGCGGATGGGGCTGCCGCCATGTCTTGCGGCGAACACGCTTGCAGCATGGACGTACCGACGCTTCCTCCCGGGTCAAGCGCGACTGCCGCCATCCCCTTCGGCAATTCTTGCGCCAGCGATTGGGTCAGCCCTTCGACTGCGAATTTGGATGCGCAATACGGTGCTACATACGCTTCCCCGACTCGCCCCCAGTACGAGCTGATGTTTACAATCACTCTGCCCTCCGGATCGGGTACCATTTTCGGCAAAAAAGCGCGACAGACGTAAAACACGCCGTTTACATTGACATTCATGACTGTCGTAAATTCTTCTGGCGACAGCTCCATCAGCAGGCTATTGCGATTGATCAGGGAGGCGTTGTTGAGGAGAAGATCCGGTACGCCAAGCTTGCTGCACACTTCCTCTGCCCAGCTTTCCACCCGCTTCCCGTCGGAAACGTCGATCGTCGAAAAATGATGCCTTTTTCCAAACTCGCGATTCAAGTTCCACACTTCTGCCATCGAGCGGCCGCATCCCGCGACGACCCAGCCCGCTTCATGAAACCGCTCCACCATCGCCCTGCCCAATCCCCGGGTCGCCCCTGTAATGACCACCAGCTTGCTTGCAGACACAACAATCACCGCCTTTTATAAACTTATTATATATAATAGTATAGTAAAAGGCGAAAAGGAATCCCCTTCCAGCAAATCAAATCCAGAAGAGGTTCCTTCTCTTTACGGCTCAATCAAAATGGCAATTCGGGCAGCTGATACCATTCGCCAGACATCCATTCGCGGGCTTTCCAGCGCAGGACATCCGGCCGCACGAGTGGCATGATTTGTTGGAAAAGCTCCACGCGTTCGATATCGGTCATCGGCACAAAAGCTTCTGCTGCGGCCAAATCCGCCTCCAGCTCGTCCATTTTGCTCACGCCCAAGATCGCTGTTGCGACAGGCAAACTCCATGTATAGCGCAGCGCCTGCTCCGTCCACGGAGCCAGCTTGCCCAGCCCCATCACCTTCATCCCGATGACGGCCACGCCTTTTTCGACTGCTTGCGGCACGAAATCATGGACAAAGCTGTAGATGAAATGATCCAGAGCAGACAAAGCCACGAGCGCACTGTCAAAAGGAAAACGGCGAATCGCTTCTGCCAGCAAGCGCGGGTCGGTATGTCCGCTAATGCTGATTTTGCGGATCAGTCCCTGCTCTTTGGCTTCCAGCAGAGCTTCCAGAGCGCCGCCTTTGGCAAAAATCGCTTCCAGATCGTGCGGCTGCATGATGTTGTGCATGCGCCACTCGTCGACGTAGTCCGTCTGGAGCCGCTTCAAGCTGCCCTCCAAATCTTTCAAAGCCAAATCGCGGGTGCGTCCTCCCGTCTTGGTCGCGATCCACACGCGGTCGCGCAAGCCTTTTAACCCCAAGCCCACCCGGGTCTCCGACTGCCCGTCGCTGTAGCTCGGAGCTGTATCGAAGTAGTTGACGCCCGCTTCTACTGCGCGGCGAATAATCGCGATTGCCTGCTCTTCGCTGCAATCGTGCTCGTCCACGATCCGCTGCGCACCGAATCCGAGCAAGGAAACTTGATGGGGATCTCGTCCAAATGATCGGGTCTGCATGCTGGTGGTTGCTCCTTTCGGATGTAAAACAAGACGCCCGATTCCGAGCGCCTTGTCATGGTCATTGTTGTTTATTTGTATGTCTCGTAAGCTGTGGTCAGCAGGTTGGAGATGGTTTGCAGATCGTTGTTCTCGATCTGATGGCGCTCGATCATCGTCATGATTTTGCCGTCCTTCATGATCGCAAAAGACGGAGACGACGGCGCATAGCCTTCAAAATACTCGCGGGCTTTTGCCGTAGCTTCTTTATCCTGACCTGCGAATACAGTATAGATGTTGTCTGGCTTGGTGGAATGGCCCAAGGAATGAACCACTGCCGGACGAGCGAGTCCTGCTGCGCAGCCGCATACGGAGTTAACGACTACGAGAGTCAAACCTTTTGCATTCGGCAATGTTTGTTCAACTTCCTCTGCCGTGCGCAGCTCTTGAAATCCGTTGCGGGTCAATTCATCGCGCATCGGTTGAATCACTTGGCTCATATACGCTTCATAAGACATCATGGGGCAACCTCTCCTTTGTATCACGTTTCCATTTACGTATTATTATAACCTGATCGAGCCCTCGCGAGAACGCAGAAGTGCTTTCGTTCTACACTTCCATCAAAATGGTGAGGATCATCGGATTGCGTCCGGTCTTTTCATAAATAAACGGCTTGATTACTTCATTGATCTGGGATTTCAGCTCAGACCATTCCTTGATCTTCTTGTCGAGCGCTTCCTGGAGGCGCTGGCGAACCAGAAGCGTCGCTTCCTGAATGAGCGACTCAGAACCGCGCACATAGACAAAACCGCGGCTGACGATGTCTGGTCCCGTGAGAATCTTGAAGTTTTTCATATCGAGGCTGACGACGACGACCATCAGGCCATCTTCCGCCAAATGCTTGCGGTCGCGCAGAACGATGTTGCCTACGTCTCCGATGCCGCTGCCGTCGATCAGCACGATTCCGGCGTGCACCTTGCTGAGCCATGCCTTTTCACGGTTGCAGTTCAGCACTTCCCCGTTGTCCATGAGGAAAATGTTGCTCTCGTCAATTCCTACTTGCTGCGCCAGCTTGGAGTGCGTCTTCAGCATCCGGTATTCACCGTGAATCGGAATGAAGTATTTCGGACGAATGAAGTTGAGCATGAGTTTCAGTTCTTCGCTGCTTCCGTGTCCAGACGCGTGAATGTCAAACACGTGACTGAGCACGACGTTTGCGCCTGCCCGGTACAGCTTGTCTATCGTCCGGCTGACATTGATCGTGTTGCCCGGAATCGGCGAAGCAGAGATGATCACCGTGTCTTCCGGATAGATCGACACAGTGCGGTGCGATCCGGAAGCAATCCGGGTCAGCGCCGCCATCGGCTCGCCTTGACTTCCCGTGCAAATAATCAGCACCTGATTGTCTGCGTAGTTGTCAATGTGCTTGATATCAATCAGCATACCCTCAGGCATCTGGATGTAGCCCAGTTCTTGTCCAATCAGGAACACTTTTTCCATGCTGCGGCCGATGACCGCGACTTTGCGGTTGCACTGTTCAGCGGCATCTACCACTTGTTGCAGACGATGCACGTTGGACGCGAATGTAGCCAGGATGATGCGACCGCGCGCTTTGCGCACCACATCGAGAATCCCCTCGCCAACTGTGCGCTCTGACATGGTGAAGCCGTAGCGCTCACTGTTTGTACTATCGGAAAGCAAAGCCAAAACGTCGCCACTCGCGCCGAGTTTGGCAATTTTGCCGTACTCTGTGGTCTGTCCGACTGGAGTCATATCAAATTTGAAGTCGCCTGTATGGATAACCATGCCTTCAGGCGTGTGGAGCACAACCCCGAGCGAATCCGGGATGCTGTGATTCGTACGGAAGAAAGTCGCTTTCAGTCGATTGAACGGAATTTCCGTATCTTCCGAGATCGGAATCATCTTCACGTCATTTTGCATGCGATGCTCTTCCAGCTTCGCCTTGACCAAGCCCAGGGTCAGACGACCACCGTAGATCGGCACGTTAATTTGTTTGAAAATATAAGGAATCGCTCCGATGTGATCCTCATGTCCGTGCGTTAACAAAAGTGCTTTAATCTTGTGCTGGTTGTCCACCAAATAGGAAATATCGGGGATGACCAAATCGATACCGAACATTTCATTTTCGGGGAACTTCACCCCGCAGTCAATGATGATAATTTCATCCTCATACTCGACGCAATACATATTTTTTCCGATCTCGCCGAGGCCGCCCATTGCGAAAATCTTAACGTCGCTCAAACTCTTTCCTCCTAACTTCATCGTGCATGATTTTGGGAACCCGAACCAAGCATGCCATTCTTATTGTAACACAACGCGAGGCGTTCGTTTCATCCTGTCTTGTTAATTCCACACATTCATCTTCGGTCAATATTAGAAAACTGATACGCGGTATCTCCAACTCGAGCAAAAGCTGGGCATCAAGCGACTGCTCCGGCCGCAAGCCCCCTTTTGCACGTGTAAGGATTTTCTACGAATGACCGCTTTAAAAAGACTTCAGACTACATGGCAAGCCCGTTTTCCAACACGAAAAAGGAGAGCCTCCGCCATGCACTCTTCCATGAACATGTTCCTCACGCGCAGCTTTCTCGCTACACTGGCCGCAAGTTTGCTGCTGTTCTTTTTCCAGTATGCCCCAGCAAATGCCCAGCCGCCATATGCCAAATGGGGCAGATTGGCGATGCAGGAAACGATGCAAAAATATCCGCACGCGCAAATCGTAGACTATTTGCATGTCGGGCGCATAGCAAAAACGCCCACCACGTCAGAGGAGACGTTCAAGCTCTTGCTCCAGCAGAGCAATCGCAGGTGGGCGCTTCTTGTGCATATTGAATTTGAAAACCAAACGGAACGAGTCGTGAACATCACGTACGAAGAAACCGTCTGAGTCTAGTCAGCGAGCTGTTCCATTTCTTTCATCATTTGCTCCATGTCCATGTCCGCCGCCATGCCGTAAGCACGGCGCATGTTGCCGTCACCGTCGACGAGGAACATGCGTGCGGTGTGGGCAAAAGAACCGTCAGGCTGCTTCAGTACCGCGATCCCGAAGTCTTTCGTTACTTTTTCCACCGCCTGGGCATCTCCGCGCAAAAACTTCCAGCCGCTTTGATCAGCCTTGAACTTCGCTGCATACTGCTGCAAAACCTCAGCCGTATCAAAGTCGGGGTCGAAGGTGATCGAGACAAACTCAACCTTGTCGCCGAACAGCTTTTTCTCCTTCAACTGATCCTGAAGCTTGGACATGTTGTACGTCGTTGCCGGGCAAATATCAGGGCAATTGGTAAACATGAACTCGACAAGGCGCACCTTGCCTTTGCCTTGCGAGAACGTATAGGAAGTTCCGTCACTGTTGTCCAACGAAAAGTCCGCGATCGGCTTCATCACCGGAATCGGATCTTTTGCCAAGTATTTGTAGCCGAACACACCTACAATCGCAAGGATAATCAAGCCTGCCAGCACCGTAAACCAATGGCGCTGCAACGCTGACCCTTGTTGCTGTGCTCCTTCACTCACGATTTCCTGCCTCCCCTGCACATCTCATGCGCCATCCCGCTTTGCTTGCAGCGGCGAGCAGCGCACATTTTCTCTGTCTTTCTAGACTTCTTTTTCCCCAGGCCATGCCAGCATTCCGCCTACCATATTGGCAGCGTCAAAGCCAAGCTCACACAAATATTCAGTTGCCCGGTGGCTGCGTGCGCCGCTTCGGCACACCATGATGACCGGAATGTCTTTGTCCAGCTCGTCGGTGCGATGCGGCAAAAAGCCGAGCGGAATCAGCTTGGCCTCTTTGATATGGCCTTCGTTCCACTCCTCCACCTCGCGTACATCAATCACCTGAAGCTGTTCTTTTGCCGCGAGCTTTTCCAGCAGCTCTTGTGGTGTAATTTCCTTCACGCCATGGCTCATCGCGTTTTTTCCTCCTATATGTACAATCGTTTAGTCGTTTTCTGCCATTTCCATCATATCATAGGCCCCAGGCGTTTTCTAACGGCGGGAGCTGCGAAAGCGCCGAGATATAGGGGCAATTTTGTGACAGCAAGGCTCGGTTGCTTGCAAGTTCAGATAATTTACAAAAATGACCATAAAAATATAAAATTACAAGTAAAAAAACATGTCTGCCAGTTCATGAAAAAAGAACGCTGATAATTGATGAAGCTTAGGGGACTGACCCCGTAATGTGAGACAAATCAAAACACCTTCAAGAGAACCTGACCATGTCGTAAGATATGGGGACAACCTTGGAGGTGTTTTTGCGTTGGCAACTAGAGTTAGTTATCCCGTAGAAATTAAAATGAAAGCAATTGAAATGCGTCTTGCAGGTGTCACCAAAAAGCAGATCATGCAGGAACTAAATATTAAAAATAAGACCCAAATTCAACAGTGGATGCGCTGGTATCAGAGCGGAGACATTCATCGTCTTCAACAGCCTGTAGGAAAGCAATATAGTTATGGAAAAGGGCCGATGTACGATTCTGAACTGGAACAAGTCAAAGCAGAGAATCGTTTTCTTAAACAACAACTGGACGTTCTAAAAAAGTTAGAGGAGTGGGAAAGGAGGTGTCACCAGAAGTAATCGTTCCTTGGATGGAGTCCATTCGTGGGCAAGTAAGCGTGAGCCAAGCTTGCGCGTGGCTTGGTATCCCTCGTTCTACCTACTACCGTTGGAAAGCTGCATACGCGAAAAGAAACGAGGATTTAGTTGTGGAAAAGATTCGGCAACTCTGTATTCAACATAAGTTCCGTTATGGGTACAGAAAGATTACAGCACTGATGCGAGCTGAGATGTCAATTAATCATAAACGAATACAACGTATCATGCAGCGTGAACAACTACAATGCCGAGTGAGGATGAAGAAACGAAAGACAACAGGACAACCTTCTTATGTAGCAGATCATCTCCTGCTGCGACAATTTCAAGCAAGTACCCCCATGCAGAAATTAGTGACCGACATTACTTATTTACCTTACGGAAGTAAACTTTTATATTTATCGAGCATCATGGACTTGTACAACGGTGAGATTGTGGCATACAGTATTTCTGACAAACAAGACACATCGCTTGTCCTCGATACGCTATATCAACTGCCAGACCAACCTGGAATGATGCTACATAGCGATCAGGGCAGCGTGTATACGTCTCAGGCGTATCAAGCAGCAGTTAAGGGAAAAGGCATTACCATGAGCATGTCCCGTAAGGGTACGCCCGCTGATAATGCCCCCATCGAGTCGTTTCATTCCACACTAAAGTCTGAAACGTTCTATCTCGATAATTTTATCTGTACGACGACGGCCATCGTTGTGCAGATTATCCAAAGCTACATTCATTACTATAACTCAATTCGCATTCAAACGAAACTAAACAACCAGTCACCGATTCAATTTCGGCAACTGGCTGCTTAAATAGCTAACGTGTTTTGATCCCTGTCCTACGGACGGGGGTCAGTCCCTAGCGTGAGGGGGAGTTATTTCTATGATGTATGTCCTTGGAATTTTGGCTGTTTGCACTCTGGCTGCGGTCCTCTTGTATGCCAAAAAAGGAAAACAATCTCGTAAGGCAACTCATTTGGTTTCAGATGAAGGAAACCCTCATACAAACCATGTAAACAGAGCTTACCAGACAGGCTCTCTGGATCTTATGGGCAACAGCATGAACGGGTAAATCTTTAAAATCCACAAAATCCACCCCGATAACTTAATCATTTGATATTGACAGCGAAGTACGGTTTTTCATACAATTATGACAACAACTGAAAGCTACATTTTCATCAAGAGCGGTGGAGGGACAGGCCCTATGAAACCCGGCAACCAGCAAGCGAGTCTTGCGCGGTGCTAATTCCTGCAGAATCCATAGATTCTGAGAGATGAACGCACACCCGTGCATAGCCGGAGCCTTCTTCTACTCAGGAGAACGCTCCGTTTTTTTATTTCCTTACCCCCATATAAAAAGGAGAGATGATCATGTCTGACCAACAACAATGGAAACCGGAAACGCTCGCCGTACACGGCGGACAGGAGGTAGACCCGGTAACAGGCTCGCGCGCGGTTCCGATCTACCAAACGACTTCCTACGTCTTCCGTGACACGGAGCATGCTGCCAACCTGTTTGCTTTGAAAGAGTTCGGCAACATTTATACGCGCATCATGAATCCGACCCAAGACGCATTTGAAAAGCGCGTCGCTCTGCTCGAAGGCGGCGTAGGTGCGCTGGCAACCTCCTCCGGTCAGGCAGCCATCACCTTCTCGATTTTGAATATTGCGCAAGCGGGCGACGAGATTGTCGCATCCAGCAGCTTGTATGGCGGGACGTACAACCTTTTTGCCCATACGCTGCCACGCCTGGGCATCAAAGTACACTTTGTGGATCAGTCCAATCCGGACAACTTCCGCGCGTTCATCAACGATAATACCAAGGCGCTCTTTTGCGAGACGATCGGCAACCCTCGCATCGACGTGGCCGACTTGCAGGCAATTGCGGACATCGCGCACGAAAACGGCGTGCCGCTGATTGTCGACAATACATTCGCTTCGCCAATCCTGACCCGTCCGTTCGAGCACGGAGCTGACATCGTCGTTCACTCCACGACCAAATTCATCGGCGGACACGGCACGGCGATTGGCGGCATTATCGTAGATTCCGGCAAATTCGACTGGAACAACGGCAAATTCCCTGGTCTGACGACGCCAGACCCAAGCTATCACGGAGTCGTTTATACAGAAGCAGTCGGCCCGCTCGCCTACATCATCAAAGCGCGCGTGCAACTGCAACGCGATATCGGCGCTGCCGTAGCTCCTATCAACTCTTTCCTGTTCCTGCAAGGTCTGGAGACACTCCACCTGCGCATGGAGCGCCACAGCCAAAACGCACTCGCGGTAGCGAAATTCCTCGCCGAGCATCCGGCAGTGGAATGGGTCAGCTACCCAGGTCTTGAAGGCGACGCCAACTACGCACTCGCGCAAAAATATTTGCCAAAAGGCGCTGGCGCCATCCTCACCTTCGGCATCCGCGGCGGCGTGCAAGCAGGCAAAACATTGATCGAATCCGTGAAACTCTTCTCTCATTTGGCAAACGTAGGCGACTCCAAGTCGCTCGTTATCCATCCGGCGAGCACGACACACCAGCAAATGAACGAAGCGGAGCAATTAACGGCAGGAGTAACTCCCGGATTGATCCGTCTGTCTGTCGGAACAGAGGCGATCGAAGACATCATCGGCGATTTGAAGCAAGCTTTGGAAGCAGCTGTTGCCGTGAGCAAGGTATAGGTTTTCCTACAACACCATACCTTTTCATTCAAGCGAAAACGAAAAAACTACTCTCGTCAGGGAAGTGGTTTTTTCGTTTTTTTGTGTCTTTCACTGGATAGTCTCAACTAAATAAGCAGAGAAAAAAGAACAGATGCGAAAATCATTGAACTGTTCATTCGAAATAATTTGAATTAACAGTTCGAATATTTTAGAATTTGATCTATGAAAAAAATGGGAAAAGGGTGATCCGCTTTGAAAATATGGAACATCGGCAGTGCACGCACCACCTACCAGCTCGACTTCGCTTGCTCACCGCTTTTTGAAGCCGCACTCGGAATCGCCGTCGCCACTTACGATCAAATTCACCACACGCTGGAGCATCCGCCTGAGCACTGGAGCAGCATGCTGAGCGCGCTTCCGCAATCCGTCCAGCTTGAGGTTGATTACGCCAAAAGGCACAACACTTGGAAGACGTTGCTGCAACTGCTCCACCACCAGCCTTTTGCCGATCTCGAATCGTTTTTGCGTGTTGTCAGCGAGCTGTCGGCAGAAGAGTTGCGCTACCACGCCCTGCCTTTTTTGGGCCAGGAACGACAGCAAGCACGCGAAAATGCCGCGCAGGGCAGCGCAGCAGACGCCGAGCTTTTGCAGGCAGCATGCCGGGACCACCTCTTTTTTGCAGCGTATATTGCCCATATCACCTCTGTCGACACAAATGAACTGCGCCAGCATCTGCTCACCTTGATGGAAGGCTGGTATCAGACACACATCAAGCCGCAAGAAGCCAGCATCCGGCGTATGCTGGAAAAGGATACGTCGCAAAAGCGCGCGATGCAGGACAAGCTCGATCCGGAAGCACTGGTGGAGTGGGCAACCGGAGCAAGCTATCCCCCTGAGCCTGCGGTCACTCGTGTGCTGCTAATCCCCCAAGCGATTTATCGGCCCTGGACGGTGCAGGCCGATGACGCGGGCACGAAAATTTTTTACTACCCGGTCGCCGATGAAAACATGAGCGAGCACATCGACCCGTACCAGCCGCCGCAGGCTCTGGTGCAAAGCTTCAAGGCGCTCGGAGACGAGCAGCGGCTCCGCATGGTCAAAATGCTGGCGGAAAAAGAGCTGAGCTTGCAGGAATTGACCGACGTCCTGCAAATGGCAAAATCGACGGTTCATCACCATTTGTCCATGCTTCGTGCCGCGCGTCTGGTAGAAGCTTCCGGCTCCCGGTTTCGCCTGCGCAGCCAGTCCGTATCCCAGCTTTCCCTCCTGCTCGATCAGTTTCTGGAAAGGGGATTTTGATGATTCCGCTCTGGAAAAACCGTTCCTACACCTGTATTTTGCTCGGTCAGCTGATCTCCGAGTTTGGCGCATCGCTTTCGACGCTGGCAAACAGCTGGTTGCTCTACCAAATCACCGGCTCCCAGACCGCTGTCGGACAAATGTGGCTACTCTACTTTTTGCCTTCGCTGCTGGTGCAGCTTGTGGCTGGCCCTTATCTTGACCGCTTTGACAAAAAGCGCGTCATGCTCTTTTCCCAGTGGATGCGCTGTGCGGCTTTCGGCTGTGCTTTTTTGGCGATTTCCTATGCGCCTGACGCTCTTTGGCCGCTCTATCTGACATCGCTGATCAACGGTCTTGTTCAACCGCTGTACGTGCCAGCGAGCCAATCGCTGCTCCCGACTCTTGTCAAACAAGAATCGCTGCTGCAAGCCAACTCTTATCTGGACAGTGCCATGCGCATCGCGATGATTGCAGGCCCGCCGCTGGGCGGGATTCTCGTCGCGAGCATCGGCGGCACACATGTGCTGGGCCTGGTCGCCATCGGGTATGCCGTCAGCGGAGTTTTTCTGCTTTTGTGCGAAAAGACTTCGGTCCCTCCTGCCAAAACAGCAGAATCATGGCTTTTCATGTTCAAGGCAGGGCTGTCCGTCTTTCGGGAAAAACCGGTTCTCTTCTATTTGAGCCTGTACTCCGCACTTGTGCAGTTCGCGGTCGGTGTGACTCTGGTGCTCAATCTGCCGTTTGTGGCGGGCGAGCTGCACGGAACGGCTCTGCATGCGGGATTGTTTTTGGCAGGCTATCCGTTAGGCTACCTCATCGGAACTTTTCTGGTGCCCAAGCTGTTTAATCATCTGGAGCCCTCTTTAGTCATGCTCGTCTCCTTGGTGGCAGGCGGGTTGAGCTTTGTCGCTTTAGGCTTCACTCCGTTCATCGAGCTGGCAATCGCCATCGAGCTGTTGGCGGGTGTTACTGCCCCCTTTTTTCAACTGCACAGCACGCGACTCTATCAACTGCACGTCCCAGCCGGGATGATGGGACGCGTATTCTCAGTGCGTCTGCTGATCGTTCGCACTACAATGCCTATAGGGATCTGGCTGGGAGGAACGCTCAGCGACAGCGTCGGCATTCGCCCGCTCTATTTCGCGATCGGTGCGCTGATCGTGGCCGTTTCCATCGGCGGGATTGCTTTGCAAAAATTTGTAAAATATAGGATATTCCATGTATAATGAAATGCGTGGAAATGACATCACCCCATACCCTATCTACATAAAGGAGAAATCTCATGACTCATCCTGCTCTGGATAGCCTGCTTGCCACCGTAAACCGAGTAATCGTGGGAAAAGAAGATCAGGTCCGCCTGCTGGTAACAGCTCTTTTGGCGCGTGGACATGTGTTGCTGGAGGACTTGCCTGGCATGGGCAAAACTGTACTCGCCAAAACTTTGGCCCAAGCGATCGGCGGAACGTACAACCGCCTTCAGTTTACTGCCGATCTGCTCCCGTCCGATGTAGTAGGTTTGCATGTTTTCAATCAGCGCACGAGCGAGTTTGAACTGCGCAAAGGGCCTGTTTTCGCTGACGTGCTGCTCGCTGATGAAATCAATCGCGCGACCCCGCGGACCCAATCCGGCTTGCTGGAATGCATGGAAGAACGCCAGGTAACGATTGAAGGCGTTACATTGGCACTGCCTTCGACCATGCTGGTAATCGCCACCCAGAACCCGATTGAATCAGAAGGCACTTATCCATTGCCAGAGGCTCAGCTGGACCGCTTCCTGTTCCGGTTGTCGCTTGGCTACGGCACACGCGAAGACGCCAAGGAGATTTTGCGCAGATTTCGCAGCAGCTCTCCTCTGGAGACGATTCAGCCCGTAATAACGGTGGAAAAGATTGCTGCCCTGCAAAAAGAAGTCGCCGCTGTCCACGTCAGCCAGGCGGTAGAAGACTATGTCATCGATTTGACCGAAGCTACCCGCAGCCATCGCTCTGTCGACGTCGGCATCAGCCCGCGCGCCATGCTTGCCCTGCTGCGCTCGGCACAGGCTTACGCTTTTGTATCCGGGCGCACTTACGTTTTGCCGGACGATGTCAAAGCCGTGTTCCCGAGCCTCGCTGCCCATCGAATCCGTCTGTCGATGGAAGCCGAGCTGCATGTGACGGAGCAGGAAGTGGTTATGCAAATCATGTCCAGCGTGCCGGCACCTGTTGAGGAAAGCGTGTAAGCCTGATGGATACGAAGCAAACCTTTCATGTGATCGGCTTTCTCCTCCTGCTTTTCGGACTTTTTTCGGGCAGCTGGTTTCTCTGGCTGCTTGGCGGATTTTTCTTTTTCATGCCTGCTGCCCAAGAGTGGTGGGCAAAATCGATAGTCAAATGGGTCAAGCTGGAGTGGACGAGCGACCAGACCCGCGTCATGCCTGGCACACCCGTGAACATCACCATTCGCCTGCACAACCGCTCCTGGCTTCCCCTGCCAGCTACGTGGCTGCGCTTTTCCTTGCCTGAGCATGTCACGGTGGACGGTGGAAACGAAGTCAAAACAAGCAATCAGCGCACCATCGTGCGACTGCGCTTTGATTTGCCCATCCGCCAGAGCGCAGCCAGAACGTTGACGCTGACCCCGCACAAGCGCGGTACGGTCTGGCTGACGGAAATTCAGTCAGAGACGATGCCGCTATTCGCAGACGAAGTAACTTTCTTGCCGATGCCGTTGTCTTTCTCCATGCTGGTTTACCCGTTGCCGCTGCCGCTTCCTCCGCTCGTCCTGGAAGAGACGCAGCCAGACGGCAGCAAGCTTTCGCGCCAGCGTCAGCAAGAGGATGTCACTTTTTTGCGCGGGACACGACCTTACATGCCAGGCGATCGGTTCAAGCATATTCATTGGAAAGCGACTGCGAAGACAGGCACGCTTGAAACAAGGCTTTTCGAACATACTGCCCATCCGAACTGGCGGATCATCGGCCACATTTTGCCGTCCTATGAACCGCTTGCGCAACGGCATAACGATGAAGCCAATGAACGCATCATTTCTTGCCTTGCCGCCTTGTCCATGCTTTGCCGCAAAAAGTCCATCGGCTTCGAGCTGTTCCTGACCGTCAAGCAGCGTGGACGCGAGCATTTTCACCTGCCTGCTGGCAGCGGTAAATCCCATCATTTGCACGTCATGACCCAACTGGCGCAATTGAACCATTACGTGACGACGCCTCTGCCCTCCCTGCTCCGGCGACTGGAAGAAAGCCCGGCAAAAGAAGCGGTGATTCTCGTAACCGCGCGTCCCGATGAGCTGCCTGTCGCCACCATGGAACAGCTGCTTCGCCGCGGTCACAAAATCGCCGTGCTGGATGTCTCGCAGGAACAGGTTGTATTCGTACGGCAAGAGCTGGCACAAGCCAGGAAAAGGAGTGTGATGGCGCGGTGACCTTTTCTCTTCTAAGCCGCTGGACGCTCATTTTCTGGCTGGAGGCGCTGCTGATCGGTGGGGCACTGATGCTGTTGGGCTGGATTACGGCAAGTTTTGGTCAGCTGCTCTTCTTTTGCCTGGCCGCCTCCCTGCTGTTGCTCGCCGGAAGCTGGCTGTACCATCACGGTGGTCGGCACTCTCTTCTCCATCTGCTGCTCTATCCAGTCGTACTGGGGGTTGGCGTACTCAGCTATTACTTGTACGGCTCCTGGCTGATTGCGCTCGCTTTGACAGGCATTTTTTATTGGCGCGTGCAAACGGCAGTAGCCAATGGCCTTGGGCATAGCAGTATGCAACGCCGTTTCGTGCTGGCATTTATGGTCTGCCTGATTCAACTCGTCGTGGCCGCCTTGTACGGAACGATGGTTCATCCGGAAACGTTTACGCCTGCCCCGTACTTCGGCATGCTGGCCCTGGTTACGGGCAGCTACGTGTTGATTTCTCTCGCCGTTTTCCTGCTGCGGGAAGAGTCTCTGCCTGTCCGTCTGCCCGGCTCTTTGGGCGCTAAACTGGCTGCGCAGGTTGTCGGGACGCGGCTGGTGTTGACGGTTGGCTATATAGCGGCTGCCTCTGTCGTGCTCGGCCTTGTGGGATTTGTCTGGTCGTGGGTAAAAGGGCCGCTTGGCGCAGGGCTTTACATGCTCATCGAACCAGTCCTGCTCAAGCTTGCGGATTGGATCGGCGGCTTGTCGCAAGTGCTGAACAAAGACCAGCGTGTCCATAACGCCCTGGATGGTCAAGGTCAAAGCGAAAATCTCCCACTGGACCCGGTTCAGCAAGGTGAACCACTGTTTTCCGTGTTGGAGCCGTATTTGATTGCGCTCGTCATTCTCGCATCGCTCATTCTTTTGGGCTGGTACATGTGGAAGCGCCGCCGTCGCGC
Source organism: Brevibacillus sp. HD3.3A (assembly GCF_013284375.2). Lineage (NCBI taxonomy): Bacteria > Bacillati > Bacillota > Bacilli > Caryophanales > Paenibacillaceae > Brevibacillus > Brevibacillus sp. HD3.3A. The sequence continues at coordinate 513,537 of NZ_CP085874.1, read as the reverse complement.
CGAACCCACAGCGGCACCCGCAGACAATACGGATTACGCGACAAATTTGTCTGCGCTTCCGCCGACTGTTGACGGTGACGCGGCAGCATGGGATGTCTCCCAATGGTTTAAAAAGCCGATTGGCCCGGAAGACGATCCCACTCGTTACGCCTACTATCAGTTTTTGCAGGCAATGGCGAAGCGCGGGGCCACCGTCCAGCCATATGAGACAACGCAGGAATTTTTCAAGCGATTGCAGTATCACCCGGTTATGACGGCACCAGCGCTGGAGCTGGCCGCCAAAATCACTGGTTTCTACGAACAGTATCGCTATCAGGAGCATTCGCTGTCGCCTGAGGAGCTTGCGGACATGCAGCAAGCTGTCCAGGCGCTGGCTGCCCACGCGGAAAATGACAGCCAGAGCCAGAACCCGAATCAGAGTCAGGCGCAAAACCAGTGACCAAACCAAAGAGCAACCACCCGCCATCGGCGTTCGTGGTTGCTTCTTTTTTTCTCTTGACATCCTCCCCTCTCTCCTCCATAATTTCCTCACTTTTGCCCGCTTCCAAATTGGATTCACCAAATAGTTAATCAAACGAAAAGGAGGGGGAACCATGCAAGATTTGCCGCTCTGGCTGCGCAAACACTTGTCGATTGCCTACGTGCCCGGCTTTGAGTTTTTTCTCAGATTGCACGTCCTGGCAAGACCCGATCACCACACGTCCCGGTTGGGCTGGGCACAGGAAACACTCCAGGCGCTTCCGGCATCGCTCGTCAAGCAACTGCATCAGTTCAGCAGCATGTCCAACCAGTTTCTTGACGCCATGGACTTTCTTGTACCGTGGGAAGAAGGCTATGAGCATTCCGTAGAGGCCAGTCTGGAGCGGGTGCAGGCGCTGGACGCGGCACAGTTTGTCCAATTGATGATGGGGCCTGTCTATCATCCCCGGCAAATACATAAGTGGCTGCAAGGCTACACGGATGACGCATTCGAACAGCTTAAACCGGAGCATCGGGACTTGCTGCGGCATCCGTTGTCCGCCAAGCGCAGCTTTCTGGAATTTTGCTACGCCTATCTGCCGTTTTTTCGCGCAGAAGAAAGGCGCATTGAGCCGTGGCTGGTGCGCGCCGTTCATGAAGGCCAGGAGCAGATTGCCACAGATCCGGTCGGGTTTTTGTCGCAGGTGCATCCCCGGCTGAAAGTACATGAGAAATTTTTGCAATTTCACAAGGCACAAACGTATACATTCGCCTATTCCGAGCTGGCCCGCATCCATTTGCGCGTCTCCACGTTTGTCTCGCCGCATTTGCTGCTTGGCATATACGGGGAGCACATCTCGGTAGGTTATTGCGTCGATGTGCCGGGGAGCGCGGCCACCTCAGCGATTCCGGCAGATTTTACGCTGAAAATGAAAGTGTTCAGCGATCCGACGCGGACGGCTATTCTCAAGTCGCTGCTCGCTCACCCTTATTGCACGCAGCAGCTCGCCGACCTGCACGGCGTCAGCGAACCGGCGATCAACAAGCATCTGAAGCTTTTGGTAGACGCTGGCTTCGTCTGGAGCGAGCGGCGCGGTCGATACGTGTTTTACCGCGGGATTACCTCCCGCCTGGAGCAGTTGGCTGTCGATCTGCACGAGTTCATCGACATGCCGACACCCGCACTGCCCATCTCTCCCCCGCAAAACGAAAGGAGGAATTGACTTGTTTCGAGTCGCCAAAGCAACCTTTGTCCGCAACACGCTTGTCATGCTCCGGGCTTATCCGTGGTCGTTTGTCATCGGTCATATTTTGGCTGGCGTGTACACGGTGCTGTTCGCCTACTTTGCCTATCATTATGTATTTGCCGGGCAGCTGGACAGCCGCTTCCAGCACTTGGCTGGCACAGCCGATTATTTGTCCTATGCGATTTTGGGCGGCGCTTTTTACGCTTTTGCCGTCTCCACCTTGATGAACGTAAGCCGTTCGCTCATTACCGAGCTGCGGGAAGGCACGCTGGAAGCGGTGCTGCTCACCCCGTCTTTGCGCCGAGGGTACTTTTTGGGCAATGTCGCCCAGCAAGTCATGCGCACGGTGTTTGAATTTTCCATCATCGTGCTGATCGGAGCGCTGTTCGGGCTGAATCTCGTTCATACACACCTGTGGAGCGCGATTGCCGTCTGGATTTTGTCTACAGGTGCGTTTTTCTGCCAGGCTCTCGTGCTCGGCTCGCTGATGCTGCGTTTTCGTGATACATACATCACGCAAAACACGCTGTTTGTCATCATGGCGTTCGTCTCTGGCGTCACGTTTCCCACTCCGTACTTGCCGGAATGGCTGCAGCCGCTCGGGGCGATCATGCCGCTGTCGCCTGCGCTGGACGCTTTTCGCCAATGCGTGATTCAGGGCAAGCCGCTGGTCGCTGTTGCTCCCCAACTGCTCCATATGGCCGTTTTGTCGCTTGCGTACCTCGTCATCGGCATGTGGGGCATGCGGCGAATGGAGAAGCGCGTCGTCGAATCGATATTTGCATAAAAGGAGGTCTTTTCCCGTGCTGATTGTGGAAAATGTGCGAAAAGTATATCGCGTGAAGGAAAAAGGAAGCTGGCTTCGCCAACAATGGAAGGAAGTAGAGGCCGTATCGGATGTGTCGTTTCGGATGGTGCCCGGAAAAATCATCGGGCTGTTGGGAATCAACGGAGCGGGGAAAACCACGACGATCAAAATGTGCTCGACCTTGCTCACTCCTACCAGCGGAACGATTACGGTAGACGGGTATGACGCGGTCAAGGAGGATCGGTTCGTAAAAGCCAAAGTCAACATGATCGCAGGCGGCGAGCGGATGCTGTACTGGCGCTTGACCGGGCGGGAAAACTTGCACTATTTCGGCAGCCTGTACGGACTGCACGGCGGAGCGTTGCGCAGCAGAATCGATTCGCTGCTCTTGCAGGTCGGGCTGCTCGATGCCGCTGATACCCCGGTAGAGCGGTATTCCAAAGGCATGAAGCAACGGCTGCAAATCGCTCGCGGCCTGATTAACGATCCGAGCTATTTGTTTCTGGATGAGCCGACACTGGGGCTGGACGCTCCGATCGCCAGGCAATTGCGCAAGCATGTAAAAGAACTGGCTGTCGCGCACGGAAAAGCGATCCTGTTGACCAGTCACTACATTCACGAAGTCGAGGAACTGTGCGACGAGGTGTACATCATCGACAAAGGCAAGCTGGTCGCACATGACACCCCTGCGCAACTGACCCAATCGCTCAACCTGGAGACAGCTTTGCACGTCGTCATCCCGGCGCTTTCCGCTTCCCTTGATCTCGATTTGCAAAAGCTCGCCGTGCGCTACGGCGGCTCACGGGAAATTGCCGAAACAGATGAACACACATGGGAAGTGACCTTGCGCGGGCAAACCGATATGACCACGCCGCTGCTCTCGCTGTTAGCCGCCCATCAGTCGCCCGTCCTGCGCCTACATACCCAGCAGCCGTCCCTGGAGGATGTCATCCTGCACATGGCAGACAGGAGGGGCGCATGAAGCAGCTTACTGCGCTGTTGTGGGCGGAAATCCAGAAGGAGCATCGGCATTCTTTTCACAGCAAAATGGTGTACTTCAGCCTGCTGATCTGGCCCGCCATCATGTTCGTGACCGCGTATTATTCGTTTGCGCCGTTTCGCACAGGAGCCGATTCGCCGCTTGCCCGCTTCCTCTCTGCCGAGCAGCTCCCGCTGTTTTTATTGACCGGGTATCTCGGGTACATTTTTTTCTGGTGCCTGGTGCAATCCGCCTGGCAAATGAGCTTCGAGCGACAGGCCGGGACGATGGAAATGATTTTTATCAGCCCGGTCAATCGGCTGGCTTTCCTGTACGGACGTTCCCTCTCCTCGCTTGTCGAGGGCGTCTGGCTGTTCTTTTGCTTCACCCTGCTGGCGCTGCTGTTCGTCGGCGGGATGCATCCAAGCGGCTGGTGGGCGATCCCGCTCGCGTTTTTCGTCCTGCTTGTCTCAGCCATCGTCTGGGGCGGTTTTTTAAGCGTCCTCTTCCTGTTTTCCCGCGACGCGAGCTTCTTGTATACCGTCCTGGACGAACCGATGCTGATCTTCTCCGGCGTACGCCTTCCGCCGCTGGCTTTTCCGCTCTGGGCCAAAGCGATTTCGTTTTGCTTTCCGCTCACCTACGCTCTCCAGCTTGTGCGCGGCTTGTTGATGGAAGGCGCGCCTCTGTCCGCTTTGGCGCCTGAATTGGCGCTGTTGGCCAGCGTCTTGCTGCTGCTCGTGCTGGTGACGGTCGTGTTGCTGAAAAAGGCGGAAAAGCACATGAAAGAGACGGGCAACATGGTGATGTACTGAGTTTTGCGCACAAAAAAAACCGCTTGATCCGAATGGGAGCAGGCGGTTTTCCGCTATGGCATGACCAAGCGGTACAACAAGCTTCGACCGCCGCGCCATTTTATTCAAATACGAATTAGACAATCATACCAGAAAAATAGTAAAATTTGGACAAGTACACAGATACGGCTCAATCTTGAGGGTGGTCGGCTCATCTCCCCACGTCACAAACGGAAGGGAGGTGGGATCGTGGCAATTACTCACGAAACGCTTTCGCTTATGCTCCAGTTTGGCGGCTTTGTTGTCGGACTGCTGAGCCTAGTCGTAGCAATCGTTGTTGCCTTGTCCAAACGAAATGACCGCCCTTAAGCTTTGACGTGGCTAAGGCGGTCATTTCGTCCGTTTTACAAGTCACTTGAGCCGATCCCCGTAAAGGGGCCGTCTTTGTACCACCGACATGGTGTTACCAGCACCGTGTCGGTTTCTTTTTTATCGTTCCCGGTTGCAGTTATCGATATAACGATAACTTTCTAGCTTCATAATAGCACCCTCTCCCATCCATTGACAACGGGAGAGGGTAAAAATGATGGATTAGTCCACCGTCAGCAGCTTTTCTACGAAGCCGCCGATTTCCAATTTGCGATCGACGAAGTGTACCTCCAGGATCCAGTCGCGCGGATGACCATTGTGATCAGGGTCTCTCATCGGTTTGTTGTTGTCCGGGTGAATGTAGTTGACGATGTCTTCCCCCTGAATTTTCTCGTGCGGAAATTCGCCGATGAGGTGTCCGGCGTGTGGCCCGCCAAACTCCCAGCCGTTCTCTTCAGCGACCTGGCACATGTAGTGAAACAACTCGCTGCTCGTAATATCCGGCTTGGATTCAAAGTAAGCCTTGCCCAAATCCCACGCTTTTTCGATATCGTCGCGCAGCTTGATTTTCATCGGGTCATTGCCGAGTACGTACGTCCGCCCCAGATCAGCTTCCCAGTCCTCAAAAATCGGTCCGAAATCGAGGAAAATAATATCCTCTGGAGTGACAATCAGGTCCGGCGGATTCTCCCTGTATGGATGGAGCGTGTTTTTTCCGGCGCGCACAATTCGCTTGTGCCAATACTTTTTGATCCCGAACATTTGAAAGGCAAGCTCGTAAATCTCTTGATTGATCTGTTTTTCCGACGCCCCGCTGCGAATGATTCCTGTTTCTTCGATTCGGGCAAACAATTGCTCTGCTTTTGTTTCTGCTTCACGCAAAGCCCGGTGTCTTTGCACCAACGCCTGATTCATCTTCCATTCCCCTCCTCATTTTAATACGTCCGAGCAGGCTTGTACGCCACGCTCAGTTCCTGAATTTTGGAAACAATCACACTCTCGACCTGGCTGTCCACCGCGATTTTTTCAGTCGCCAGCGGCACGAGCGGCTCGTACTCGCCAATCAGGACACTGTGCTGCGCCTGTTCGAAAAGCGGCAGATCGTTCATGTCATTGCCAAAGCAAATGAATGGTTCATCCTGCGGGGCAAACCGCTCCAGGGCAGCGAGCTTGTTGACACCCCGGCAGGTGAGATCGAGAATGTCCTCTGCGGAATGGTGGTGCATGGTGACGTCGAGTTCCTTCAGTCTTGCCGCCAGCTCTTTCGTCCGGTCTGCCGATAAAATCAAGATTTTCAAAACGGCATCCAGCTGATCGAAGTCGATGCGGCTAGCTTTGCGCCCACAGTCGATATTGCGCATGACCGGGTGAGCTTCTGTGCAGTTATGAGCGTAATCCCACTTGTCATCAATCAAAAACTGCGCTTGATGATCAGCCAGGATACGAATGATTTCTGTTGCCAACTGGCCGGGAATCGCCGTGTAGCTCTGCAACCGTCCCTGATGATAAGTCATGGCTCCATTCGCCCCGATCAGAAGATGGTTGGCAAACCGCTCATCCAAAACCGGCAGCATATCCCGGCACGGCCTGGCGGAAGCAAACCCTACGGTGTGGCCTTCCTGCTCCAGTTCAAGCAGACAATCCAGAATGCTCTTGGAGATAGGCTGCCCCTTGAAGCAGATCGTCCCATCCAAGTCGAAAATAAACCTCATCTGCTCCCTGTCCCCCCTTTACTCTATCGCTTTCATATGTATCATCATAGAGTGCAAGAGGCCCTCTCTTGAAGGGACAGATTTCACAAAATGACCGGGTCAGATTCGCAAAAAGCAGCTTTTTACCCGAACCAGGCAGCAGCCAACTGCCGGATGCCCGCCTCGATCTCCTGTTCGTTCAAAGCCCCGTACCCGAGCAGAAACGACGGGTATTCCCGGATGTCCTGCACCCAGTACCTCGCTGTCCCGTACACTTTTACCCCGTTTCGCAAAGCGCGCTCCATCCACTCTGCTTCGCTGCCTTTTTCCTTAACGGTCAAAAACGCGTGCAGCCCTGTGTCCTTTCCTTGCACGTCCACGCGATCCCCCATCCAGCGGGAGACAGCTTGAAGAAAAGCTTGCCGCTTGTCTGCGTAGCTTTTGCGCATAGCCTGCACGTGCCTGTGCCAAAAACCGTCGGACAAATACGCGGACAATGTCAGCTGATCCAGTCTGGCGACGGGCTGATCGTATTCCGGCACACGCTGGTAAAAGCGCGACAAAAGATCATAAGGGAGCACCATGTAACTCAGATTGCAGACAGGCAGCAACGCTTTGGACAGCCTGCCGATGTAGACCACTTTTTGCGGAGACAAGCTTTGGATCGCAGGAAGGAAGCTCTCTTCGTACTTGAACTCCCACTCATAGTCATCTTCCACGATATACGCGCTGGTTTGTGCCCATTCGATCAGCTCGGTTCTTTTTTCAAGCGGCATCACAAGCTTGTTGATGAACTGCTGGGACGGGCTGACGTACATGACGGTTGCCTTGCTGCTCAGAAGCTCTGGTATGGAGACGCCGTCCGCGCCTACCGTGATGCCCCGGACTTGATAGCCGCCGTTGACAAACGTGTTTCGCGCGCCGTCATAGCCAGGGTTCTCCACGCCAATGATCTGTTTCTCCCTGTCCAGAAGCTGTACCAAAACGGAAACGAGCTGCTGGGGAGTAGCTCCGACGACAATCTGCTCCGGGGTCGCCATGACTTTGCGCGTCTCGTGCAACAGCTTTGCCAGTTCTTTTCGCAGCTCGAACTCGCCCTGGTCCTGACCCTCTACCATGTAGCGCTGCTGGTGGTCGGCAATCACCCGGTTGCGCAGCTTGCTCCACTGCTGAAACGGGAAAGCTCCCAATTCGATATTGCCGTAGCGAAAATCCGTATGAATGTTCAAAGGGGCTGCTTCTGTCGTGCTTGGAGTGTGCCTGGTCGCAGGGGCTTCCGCCTTGTAGACGACCTGATATCCCTTTTTCGGCATGCTGCTGACATAGCCCTCGGACATCAATAACTGGTACGCGACTTCTACCGTATTTTTGCTGACGCCAAGCGACTGCGCGCAACTGCGAATGGAAGGGAGAAATTCCCCGTGCCGGACTTGTCCGTTCACGATTTCGTCTCTTAGATGGTGATACATTTGCGTAAAAAGCGGTTCTTTATCGGTAAACCGGATCGTCGAAAATTCTCGCAAAAACTACCGTCTCCTTTCGGCCGTACTTTGTGCATTAGTCTATCACAGAAGCTGACTCTTCTCGACGCAGGATCGTTTTGTGTGAGGGCGTCTGCTTTTTTGAGCCTGTCTTTTCCGCACCTGTCAGGTATGTGAAGCTGCGCCGTTGCAGGGATGATCTTTTGGCATGCAAAAAAGCAACCTCTCTGTCTGCGAATCACGAATCGCGAATCGGCAGCAAGAAAGGTTGCTTTGTTTTTAGGAGTGATTAAAATGCACGCGCGTATTGCTTTGGCGCGTCAAGCTCGTCGGCGGACAGCTCGCGGATGGCGTGAAGCGCCCAGTACGGATCGCGCAGCATGCCGCGTCCGACAGCTACCAAATCCGTGTCGCCATTGCCGATCGACGCTTCTGCCAGCCTCGGATCGTCGAGGTTGCCGACTGCAATCACCGGAACATCCAATGCCTGCTTGATCGCGCGGGCAAGTGGCACCTGATATCCTGGATGGATTCCCGGACGTCCGCCTGAACCGATCGGACCTTCGCCGCCACTCGACAAATGGAAAATGTCCACGCCCGCTTCTTTATATCTACGGGACAGCTCTGTGCTGTACTCCAGGCCATAACCGCCATCTACGTATTCTACCGCGGAAATCCGCATGATCAGCGGCATGTCTTCCGGGATCACTTCTTTGATCGCCTTGATGATTTCTACGCCGAACAGCGCTTTGTCCCGTCCGTATTCATCGTCCCGCAAATTCGTCAACGGCGAGTGGAACTGATGGATCAAGTATCCGTGCGCACCGTGGATTTCAATCGTGTCCACTCCCGCTTCCACTGCGCGTCTCGCTGCCTCCTGGAACTTGACGACCATCGCTTTGACTTCTTCTGTCGTCAGTGCCCGTGGCGTTTTGTAGCGAGAGCCAGGGAAAGGAACCGCAGATGCCGAGACAGGTACTTCAGCGTCTTCCGCTTTGCGGCCAGCGTGAGCAATCTGGATGCCGATTTTCGCGCCGTACTTGTGTACCTCGGAGATAATGCGCTTGTATGCCGGAATCTGCTCATCGGACCACAGGCCGAGGTCGAAGTTGGAAATGCGGCCATCCGGTTCCACGTCTGTCATCTCTACGATGATCAAGCCTGTACCTCCTACTGCGCGAGACACGTAATGGACAAAATGCCAGTCGGTCGGCGTTCCGTCTTGCGCTTCCACGGAGTATTGGCACATAGGCGGCATCACTACGCGATTTTTCAAAGTGAGTCCTTTGAATTGAAACGGGGTAGACAACAGAGCCATTGATTCCACTCCTTACTTTTTTTCATTATCATGCCAAAAGTTAGCGACCTCTGCAATCCCCCTGCTGCACTTTCGGGTGGTGGAGTTGCAGATTAAGCGGAAAAGCTGGGTTGGGGGAGTGCTTGGGAGCTGGTGGTGGTCAGCGGGAGTTTCAAGGAAAAATGCCAAATACGAAAAGCTTGCTTGGGTTGACCTTCGTAGTCTGCTTCATCGGTACTTTAGGTGTGGCGAGGAAAGAGGCTGGTGAGTTCGACGTCAGTTTCAAAAAAAAACATGAAAACAGATTAAGGCTTTTCTTGAAGAAGATTGCTGTATGCGACTCTTTCATGCAAAAAGCTCGTTGCTGCCTGCATTAGATTTTCCGCCCCTGATCAACTTTCAAAAATCACTCCCCGACCAAAGCCTAACGTTGGCCGAGGAAACAGGAGAAACAAGCAGCAGGGCTTTCGGACTCCTACCCAGCCGGAGGCGAAAAAGGAAAACGGCCTTTAAGCGGCAACGTGAATCCACTTCTCCGAACAAACTGCTTTTGACGCGGTTTTCCTTTTTCACCGCAGGCGGCTAGTTTAAGCTCCCCGCAAAAGGCCAGGTGCCCTGCTGCGGTTTCTCCTGTTTCCTCCCTCCACTACAGCTTCGCTCAACACCCACCTGGATTTTTCAGCAAAAAAAGCCATCCGCAACAACGGATAGCTTTTGTAAAAGGCAACGTCTATTATTCCGGCATCGAGCCGATGTAATTCGATTGCGGGCGAATGATGCGGTTTTTCGCAGCCTGCTCCAAAATATGAGCGCTCCAGCCAACTACGCGGCTCACGGCAAAAGTCGGAGTGAACAAGTTCTCATCCAACCCAACCGCGCGCATGACCGCAGCGGCGAAGAACTCCACGTTTGTGTTCAGCTTGCGGCCCGGTTTGTACTCGTCCAGCAGTTGCAAACCGACCTTTTCCACATGTGTTGCCAAGTCGAACCACGGATCGTCCGCCGACAGCTCGGAAGCCACCACACGCAAAGCCGTTGCACGCGGGTCGATCGTTTTGTAGACGCGATGACCGAAGCCCATCAGGCGGCCGCCGCTTTCCAGCTTGCTGCGCAGCCACGGCTCCGCATTTTCCTTCGTGCCAATCGCTTCGATCATCTCCGTTACTTCCGACGGAGCGCCGCCGTGCAGAGGACCTTTTAAAGCCCCGATGGCTGCCACAATCGAAGAAATCAGGTCAGACTCGGTTGAACCGACGACACGGCCAGCAAAAGTAGAAGCGTTCATGCCATGCTCCTGCGTCAAAATCAGGTACGCATCCAGCGCACGAACATGAGCCGAGTTCGGCTTCTCGCCTTTTAGCATGTACAAATAGTTCGCCGTGTGATCCAGTTCCGGGTTAGGGGAGATCGGCTCGCGGCCTTCCAGACAGGCGAAGCGATACGCCACGATTGTAGGCATTTTCGCAGCCAGCGCAATCACCTCGTCAATCGTTGGCGGGAAGCCTTGGGAGGAGCTGCCCAGCGCGGAAACGCCTGTGCGCAGCACACTCATCATATCGACATCTGCCGGGATCAGCTTCAAAATTCCTTTGACATGCTCCGGCAGTTCGCGGTTTGCTTTCAATTTATTCTTTAATTCCGTCAGCTCCTGCTCGCTTGGCAAATGGCCGAACCAGAGCAAGTGCGCTACTTCTTCAAACGTGTGGTGAATAGCCAGATCGCGCGCCCAATAGCCGCGGTATACGAGCAATCCGTTGATTCCATCTACCAGGCTCAGGTCTGTCTCCGCTACGGCGATTCCTTCCAGACCGATTGCCAAAGGATGTTGTTTTGTCATGATCGCCACTCCTTTTTCTTCTCTTTTCCCTTCAGTATATCGATTATTAATATGGAAGGGAAATAAAAGAAAAACCCGCTATCAATCACATTTTATAATCATTTGGCCCTTTGCTCCCCCCTACTGCCTTCCCCCTTGCACAACCGAAGGCATCGGCGGATAGAGCGCCTGCAAAATCTCCATGAAATGCTTGGCTGGCTCGCTAATTCCCACTTTCGGCACGAGCAGGTAAGAAGCCACCTTTGGCAGCACAAGCCCCGGCGTCGGCAGCTCGATAAAGCGATTTTCAAACAAATCCCGACTGACAGCCGACCGGGGCAAAAAAGACACGCCAAGCCCGTCTTCAATGAAGCGTTTGGTGATGTCCACCTGCGATACCGCCATCGTGCGCAAAGCAAGTCCTCTCTGGCGCAAAAGCAGCAGCAAATCGTCCCAGTAGCCCGGGTGATTGTGGGTCAGCAAACGGTTCGCCTGCACTTCCTGCTCCCAATCAGGCAAAGGAGCATCCATGTCGCCTCCGCTATGCGGTACAGCGAACACCACCGGATCTTCATACAGCAAGTACGTATCCAGCTGAAACTCGCCTGGCACCATCCGGGTCAGTCCCAAATCAGCCTGTCCACTCTGCACGAGCGGGCCGATCTCCACCGATTCGGCAATTTTGATCGAAATGTCTACATCCGGATATTGCTTGGTGAAACGGTGGAGCAGATGGGAGAAGCGGGCGCGGGCAATAATCGGCGAGACAGCCAGATGAAGCTTCTCCCGGTATCCTTGCCGCCACGCCTGCAAATCTTCCATGCTGTGGTGCCACTGTTCCAAAAGACCTTTTGCATGCGGCAGATAGCGCTTGCCCGCTGCCGTCAGCCTGACGCGTTTCCCAACCCGTTCAAACAGCTTGATCCCCAATTCCTTCTCCAGTTGTCGAATATGCTGGCTGACCGTTGGCTGGGCGATAAACAGCGCCTCAGCTGTCTGATGAAAATTTTCTGTTGTAGCCGCTACCAAAAACGTCTGCAGCACGCGAAAGTCCACACAATCTCCTCCTATCCATCCCCTTGTCTCTGTAGCCCGAAAAGCCGTCTGCCTTACCTGTTGTCGATTAGACAAGCTGTCCAGGGTGAAAAATTGGAACAAACACTTATATTTTTGGGTCTTTCTTCCTCATTTTTGAAAAAATTTACTGGAAATCACTTTCATCCTTCCCCCTTATGGTACAATACAAAATCGAGTGCGAAAAACCATTTACGGTTCGTACGCAAAAAAAAGAGAGAGTGTTACAAAGGGGAGGAACTCATGGAAACCACTACAAACGTGAACCCGCCACGCAAAAGCTCCAAAAAACCGCTGCTGATTGCGGGAGCAGCTGCTGTCGTTATTTTGGGCGGGCTCGGAACGGCCTACGCCAAATTCGACTTGTTCAAAAGCGCAAAAACGATCTACCTGCAATCGGAAGCGGAGAGCATGATGAAGTTCTCGTCCAACGTTTCCAAGGCTTATGGGGAATACGAAGAGTACATGAAGCCATATCTGGAAAAACCTGTGCACTCCACAACCGAACTGTCTGATATTGCGATAGATGCTACAATCCCAGACCCGCAAGCACAAAAAATTCTCGATCTGCTGAAGAGCGCGAAAGTCGTCATGCAAAGCAACATCGACGAGCAAAAGCACCAGCAGCAAGGAAATCTCGAAGTTCATCTGAAAGACAAGAAGCTGGCTACGATTGAGTACTTCATGAACGACTCGCAGTTTGGCTTCCGTCTGCCTGATTTTTACTCGAAATACGGCTACATGGACTTGAAAGACCGCGATGCCCTCAAGCAAAAATACGGTCAAGAGATGCCTAAGCGTTTCCTCACCTATCGCGAACTGATGGAAGCAGTCCGCTTCAACCAGGATGAAGTGAAAAGCGTGCTGACTCCGTATGCTTTGCTGTACGCAGATTCGATCAAGGACACGCAAGTAGCAATCAACAAGGATGCTTCCTTCTCAGAAGAAGGCTTCAAGGAAAGCGCTCGTGAAATCACTGTGACTTTTACCGAAGAAGAGGCAAAAGCGCTCGCAACCAAGCTGGCAGAAAAAGCGAAAGCGGACACGAAGCTGTTTGATCTGATCTACACCCGCTACCACAACGTCGCTACCTTGATGGCTGACAGCGGTTATGTGGTAGATGAAGTTTCCAAAGAAGAGTTCAAGAAAGACTACGATCAAGGCTTCGATGACTTGCTGAAAGACATTAGCGACAGCTCTACAGCGAGCAAGGAACAAGTGAAAATGGTCGTGCTCGTAGACGGCGATCACCAAATCTTGTCCCGCAAACTGATGTTTACTGGGGAAGACAACAAACAGGAAAACTTGTTCTTCTCAAGCACCGCTTACCAAAAAGGCGCGGACAGCTACTATCGCTTCGCCATCCACAACCCGGAAGATCCGAAAAACGGCGAAGTATCCTACACGTACAAAGCGACTGAGCAAAGCGGCAAAACAAACGGCAAGCTGAATCTCCTGGTAAAAGAGAACGAGCAGCCAGCGCTTGATCTGTCGACAACATTTGAAACCGTCAAAGAAGGCAAAAAAGTAGACGGCAAGTACGATTTCGCAGTCGTTCTGGCAGACGAATACTCCGAGCCGATCGCTCTGAGCGGGAACGTCACTGTATCCGAGACATCTACAGATGCCGGTCGCGATTCCGACGCCAGCGTGAAAATCAACTTTGACCAGGCGACTCCAGACATGCCAAAAGGTATCAGCCTGAAAATGAAGTCCAAGCAAGAATTTGGCAAAGCGCTAGAAATTCCAGCCATGACAGCTGACAATGCCCTCAACCTGGCAACCATGACCGATGAGCAAATGATGGAAGTCCAACAAGAGGCAGGAGCCGCAGCAGAAAAATTCATGGCGGAAAACGCCGAGCTGGTCCAACAATTCATGATGCCATAAGCATCGCAACTGCGAGAATAAAAAGAACCTTGTCCACTGTGAAGTGCGGCAAGGTTCTTTTTCTTACATATATCCCATGTAGATGATGTAGACGATCGCCGCATAAAAGACGAGACGATCTACGGTTCCATAAAGCGCGCGCGACAGGCGCACACCTACCCAGCCCATTCGCAGCGGCCAAAACAGCTGAATACGCCCCACCAGCATGTCGCTGATCAGGTGCGAAAGCAATCCCCACAAGGCCGCCCAGCCCTCCGGGGAATCGCCCCAAAAAGCAGCCGGAAGCAACAAAATGACCCACGAATGCGTCAGCGTCCGGTGCCCAAGCCCTTTTTGCAGCATTTTGGACACAGGGCCCAGGAAATGCCCCAGCTTGCTTCTCGCCTGATCGATATCTGGCACCAGCGCCATCGTGGCACCAATTACGCTCCCCTTCCAGGAAGGGTACGCCCAGTATCCCGCGATTGCGCCAAGGAGCATATGTGTCTTCCACGTCATTTCTTTTTTCACACCGACTTTCTCAAGATGATCTTCCTCGTGCATGTGGAGTTGGCGTGAACCATTATGCTTCCAACAACGTCATGAAGCTGTCGGGATCAAGCTCCTCTCCCTCGATCACGATCGCTGTCATCCCAGACTCTGTTCCCGATTCGTGACCCTCGCCCGCCTGCCAAAAAGCCGCCTGGCCCGCCTGAATCGGAATCCGCTCGTCATCCTCTCCCCGCACCCAGCCCTCTCCGTTGACCACGAGAAAGAGCTGCGGGCAAACAGCCGGATGATAGCCTACTACCCCGCCGGCTTTTACATGAATACAGCCGATGGACACAGCATCTTTCGTACGCAAAATGCGAGAAAACACCGCGCCGACAGAATCAAAACGCTCGATCTCTCTCCCAGCCTGTTCGTCAAATCGGAATCGTCTCATCGTCTCTCCCCCATTTTTCGCACTGAACTCCTATCTTATCGCAATCGCCACATTCGTGACAGACTCTGTTTTCGGCGCTCTCCTTCATTTTGGTGTGGCGATATGCGCCTGTTTGAACCAGATGTCCTTGTAATTGGCTTGGCCCAGCGCATTTAACGAGACTCCGGCAAGTGCCGAGTGGTAAACCGAATGCTGCCTTGTATGGTACAAAAACAGCAGAGCGCACTGCTCGGCCAGCAGCATCTCGATACGCCGCAGCCTCCTTTGCTGCCCTTCCTCGCCCTGTCCCTCCGCCAAAAGCTCCAGTTCACGATCAATCCGCTCGCGCAAGGCCGGATTCCACAAGTTCCGGGCAAAGCTGATGTCCGAGCGAAAAAACTCGACCATCCCCAAAATCCACTGCTCATCAAAAACCTCTCCCGCCAAAACGAGATCGGCTTGAAGCAATACCTCCGGCTTTTTCAACGTTTCAATCGGCACAATCGTCACATCGACGTGGACACCATACTCTATCAGCTGTTGCTGCACCCACTCGACGTTGTTTTCATTGCCCGCGCCTTCGTATGTATACAGCTTCAAGCGCTCTCCCCTATAACCGCTGTCCTTTACGGCAGCCTGTTTTTCCTCGCGGCTTCCCGCTGCCAGAGCGGGTTCGATCCCCGGAACTTCCGGAAAAAAGCTGTAGGCCCGCCCGTAGCGGTTTCCTTTCAGTTCGGCAATCATCTGCTTGCGCGAGAGGATGCTATCCACAGCCTGACGAAAAGCGCGGTTTTGCTGCGGGCCTTGCCGATTCAGGTTAAACGCAAGGTAAGTAGCCCCTCGCTCCACTTGCTTCAACTCCTGCCAGCTGCCCAGCGGCTTCGGCATGCTCCAGGCTGTCTGGAAATGGACTTCTTTTTCCGTAGCAAAAAATTTCTCGCTGCGCTTGTCAAATTGCGGCACTACCCAGATTTCCACCCGATCCAAGTGTGCTCGTCCCTGAAAATAAGCGGGAAATGCCTCCAGAACAAACTGTTGCTCATCATTCGTCACCAGCCGAAAAGGCCCGCTTCCGACTGGCAAGCGACTGAACTCCTCGCCTTTTTGCTGCACCATGTCCACCGGAACGATGGACAGACGATCCGAAGCGAGACAGGCAGGCAGCAGCCGATTGGGCCGTCTTAGCCGGATGTGCAAAACGTTGGCGCCAAGAGCCGCCATTCGCTCCACATCTTCAAGCATCCAGCGATACGGCGATCCCGTCTGAGGATCAGCCACCCGCTCCAATGTCCGAACTACATCCTGCGCGGTCAACTCCCGCCCGTGATGAAACAAGACTCCTTTTCGCAAATAAAAGGTCCACTCCGTCCCTGCCGCATTCGTCTCCCAATGATGAGCCAAACGCGGCTTGTAGGCATGTTCCTTAGCATCGTAGCTGATCAGCGTATCGAAAATTTGCCTGACCATGTGCGACTCTGTGCGTCTGTTCACAAAAGCCGGGTCAAGACGGGGAATCGTTCTGTAAAAAGACATGCGCAGCGTGTCCAATGTCCGCTCTTCGACAATTTGACTGTGAAAGCCGAATTGCCCGGAGAGCCAGTCAAAAAAGCGTTCCCTGCCCCCGGCAGGAAGACGGGACTCTTGCAGCAACTGCATAGCCCGCTCCAGATCGCCTTGCTCAATCTGGGCTTTGGCGAGCGGCATGACAATCTGCTCGACACTGCGCAAAAAGACAAGCTGCGAGCCGATTCCCCGCCCTCTGCCCGGCGTCCATTCGATCCAGCCTTGTTCGACCAGCTGCTTGATGATTTTTTTGACGTTGCGTTCCGTACAGCACAAAATCTCCGCCAGCTCGTGAAGCGTAATCGCTTGCGCTTCGCCCTCCTGCCTGTTGGCAAAATGTTGGCGCAAGCGCAAGTAATGATACACAATCTGCAAAGTTGCCTCACTTCTTTCTGTAAAAAGGGGAACTGCCTCTGCTACTACTCTACCCTTTTTCTTCCCCTTTTTCCAACTACAATGGAGAACGAAAAGGGGGTTTTGATTTTCATGCCGATCTGGCGCAATCGACCGTTTCTCATCTTGTTTTGCACGTCCACACTGCTTGCTTGCGGCAGCAAAGTATACGAACTGGCCCTGCCGCTCATTTTGTACGACATGACGCAGTCAGCCATAGCGATGACCACGATGAAAAGCATCGAGTTTTTGCCCAACCTGCTGCTCGCCATGTTCATTGGCGTATGGGTCGACCGCTTTTCGAAAAAGCGCTGGTCGCAATGGATGGTCTTCGGGCAAATGGTGCTGCTGTTTTCACTGTACGCCTTGTCCGCGGCTGGGCACGCCCAGGTCATTCACTACTACATCGCCGGATTTTTTCTGATGGCGTTCAACTACGGCTTTCAAAATGCAAGGGTGAGCATGATCAAGCAAGTCGTGCCTACGCCGCTGCTCACCGCGGCAAATGCCCGTTTTTCGTTCATGAGCACGTTCATTGAAATTATGGGCCCGGCGATTACCGGATTTATTTTGCTGCTGTCCAGTCTGTACTCAGGGCTTCTGATCACAGGCGTAGCCTATATGCTCGCTTTCATCGCGATCTCGTTCCTGGAAAAAGCCGATCCACCTGCTGCGCAAAAAGCCGGGTTCTGGCAGGAGCTAAAAGCTGGCTGGGCCGAGCTGTTGAGCAATAAACCGCTTTGGCATATCACGCTGCTCGTCATTTTTCTCAACGCGACTTCCGGCATGTACGACGCCATGATCATTTTCTTTGCCAAAGATCATTTGCGTCTCGATACTTCTACATTGGGGCTGGTCTTGTCTGTCGCCGGGCTTGGCGGCTTGATCGGCAGCTCCATCGTCGCTCCGCTGCGGCGGCGCTTTCCGCTCGGGAAAATGATGGGCGTAACGATTTTGTCACTCGGCTTCTCCTCTCTGCTCATGGTCTTCGCCAACAGTACGTGGCTGCTCTGCCTGTCCCTGTTTCTCACCGGGCTGATCGCTACGATTGAAAATGTCTGTATCTGGACGTTTCGCCAGGAGACTACGCCCGCCCATCTGATCGGGCGGATTAGCGGCATTACCGGCTCGATTTTCAAGCTGGGAATCGTCTTCTCTATCTTCGGCTCCGGCTTCATGACGGTATCGATCGGCCCGTGGGCAGTCTTTCTTGTCGCTGCTCTCGGCAACATGCTGATCTTTCTCGTCTACCGCAAGCTGTCCTTGTGGCGGCTGGCCTGATCCGGCAATCACCGCACTCTCGCTTTATGTGGCAAAGAAAAAGCCACTTGCAGTTTTTTCGTGCCTGCAAGTGGCTTTGCATCTTCGCGCATGGTGTTTCGCTGCACGACAGCATTCCATTTGGTATCCTAGCCTTTATGCTTTGAAGCGGCTGATCATCTTCTCCAAATCCTCCGCCAAATTGGCGAGAGAAGCAGCCGAGGAATGAATTTCCTGCATGGAGGCAAGCTGCTGTTCTGTCGCCGCAGATACGTCCAAAGTCCGGCTGACAGCGGTGTGCGTGACGGAAGCGACCAGCTCCATCGACGCTGCGACTTTTCCCGTGCTCTCTGTCAAGGTACGCGAGGCTTCCGAAACGCTCTCCACGTCTTTTGCCACACTGACAACCGCATCGCGGATGTGCGAAAAGACTTCGCCCGCCGTCGCGACACCTTCCATCCCCGCTGCCACCTCGTCCGAGCCTTTTTGCATCGACGTTACTGCATCAAGTGTCTCTGCGCGTATGGCGCTAACCAGCTGGGTGATTTCCTGTGCGGACGCGGACGCCTGCTCAGCCAGCTTTCTCACCTCATCTGCGACTACCGCAAAGCCTCTGCCTTGCTCACCCGCCCGGGCCGCTTCGATGGCCGCATTGAGCGCGAGCAAATTGGTTTGACCTGCGATTTGCGTGATCACCTCGACAATTTGCCCAATCTGCTCCGAGCGGCTGCCCAGCCCGCTGACCGCATGAGCCAGTTGCTGCATCGTTTCACCGACGCCGTTCATCTGTTCTACCGCAAGCTGAATCGTCCGGGTTCCTCCCGTCGCCAGCTCCGAGGCGTTCAGTGCCGCAGCCGAGACATTTTGCGCACGCGCAGCGATTTGTCTGATGCCTGCGGTCATCTCCTGCACTTCCTTGTCGCCCTCTTCCACTTGATGCGCCTGCACATCTGCGCCTGTAGCCATTTCCTGGATCGTTTCCGCGATTTGCTCGGTTGCCTTGCTAGTCTGCTCCGAGCTGGCCGTCAACTGCTCTGCCGCAGCCGCTACTTGCTGGGCGTGCCCGCGAATCTGGGAAATGAGCGTGCGCAGATTGGCCAGCATCCGGTTAAAGGACGCAGCCAACTCGCCGATCTCGTCTTTGGAGGACACCGTCAGCTCCTTCGTCAGATCGCCTTCCCCATCTGCTATGGCAGCCAACTGCTCGTTAACGCGATTGAGCGGACGAATGATCGCCCGAATCAACAGTCCGCCAATGACGACAGCTACAAGAACTCCTGCGACACTAAAAGCAATCTGGATGTTGACGGACACGACTTCCCGTTCACGCAGCGACTGATCGTCGGCTTCTTTTTCCCGGCGAACATCCTCCATGAGCGTGCTTACCGTCGAATCAAGCTTCTTTCGCGCTTGCCGCTCCAATCCAAAATGATAGACCATCGATTCTTCCCGTCTGCCTTCGTCCAAAGCTGCCACGGCCTTGTCGCTTGCGGCCAAGTACCCTTGATAAAGTTTCTTCGCTTCTTGCAGCGTTGCTTTTTGCTGCTCCGTAATATCCTCGTACTCGTCCAGCTTTTGAAACAGCGCTTCGATTTTGCCTGCTTTCTCCTTCAACTCCTTGCGATACTCTTCATCGCCCGTGAGCACATAGCCGCGCTCGTCATTGTTTCGACCTGTGAGGGTAAACTGCATCTCGCGCAAATCGGTCAGGAACTCTCCGTCGTCGAGCATCTCCTCATAGGCAGATTTCAGTTGTTGCATATGAATGTACATATATGAGCCTGAGCTGAACATAACGGCCAAAATCAGGCTGAAAGCTAGAATGAATTTGGTTCTGATTTTCAAAAGAGTGCCTCCTCTTGTCGAAATGAATGTGATCATGTCGAAAATACTCGGATACCACCCTTTTTCTTTCCCTGTCCTTTTCCTCTTTAAACCAGGCTAAAAAAATATACGCATGTTTAGGGGCAAACGAAAAAGGCATCCTCGAAAACTAAGTTCCGAAGATGCCTCTGCGTCTATGTTTTACAAGCTTTTACAGCTTTTCAATGACTTTATCGATGATCCCATACTCAAGCGCTTCGGCGGCGGACATGAAGTAGTCGCGGTCGGCATCCTTTTCGATCTGCTCAACCGACTTGCCTGTACGCTGGGCAATGATCGAGTAAAGCAGATTCCGATGCTTCATGATCCGCTCGGCAGCGATTTTAATATCGCTCGCCTGTCCCTGCGTGCCGCCCCATGGCTGGTGAATCATGACCTCTGCATTCGGCAGGGCGTAGCGTTTGCCGGGCGCTCCTGCCACCAGCAGCATCGCTCCCATCGAAGCAGCCATACCTGTGCAGATGGTGGATACGTCGGGCGCCACGAATTGCATGGTGTCGATGATCGCCATTCCCGCTGTCACCGAGCCGCCGGGGGAGTTGATGTACAAATGAATGTCTTTTTTCGGGTCCTCTGCCGCAAGAAACAGCAACTGGGCCACAATTGCATTTGCTACCTGATCATCAATGGCGCTGCCGAGAAAAATAATGCGATCTTTCAGCAGACGGGAGTAAATATCGTACGAACGCTCGCCATAACTCGTCTGCTCAACGACTACCGGAATCAAATTCATGCCAAACCCTCCTTTATATCCTTTAGGCTTTTAGGCTGCCATGCTCATGCGCACGGACTGTGGCGGTACAGCCGCAGCCTTGCTTTTGCCAAACCCGGATGACACCTGAGTGATTACAGCAGGCTGGTCGCTCGAACCGATCGTCCACTCTGTCACTGCTGCTTCCCGTTCCACGTTGTTGCCGTTTGCCGGAAGCATGATGACGTTGTCTGCCTTCGGTTCGACCCGTCTTTCCCACACAACGACTGGTCTTGCTTTTACAGGCGCTGAAGCCTCTGCCTTCATGACGGCTCGCCTCCTTCTTTGGGATACACCGCGAGAATGACCTGATACGTCTCCTGTGCACTTGTCTTCGTCTGATACTTTTTGACGAGCTGATTGACGAGCTGCACGTATTCCTCGACAAAAGCTGCCCGCTGCTCCTCGCTGGCGAGGCGAATGCTCGTATCGAGCGTGGCACTCGGAATTTCTTTTTCCTGATCCGAGCGTTCCAGCAAAGCGAGGGCATCCCGCTTGATCCGCTCAGCCGTCTGGATCAAGTGCGACAAAGCTCCCTGATCCTTCATCTGCTGCACGGTGTCGTTAGCCCAGTTCAGCCCTTCGGAGAGCACGTACGTGCGAGCTATCGCCAAATACAGCACTTCAACCAGATTGCGGACCTGCCGACTCCCTACGCGCCTGACCAGCCCGACCTTTTCCAAAGCTTTCAGGTGATAATTCACCCGCTGTGGAATCTCGTTGATTCCCCGCGCTACTTCCGCCGCTGAAGCAGGCTCCGCCAATCGGCTCAAAATCTCGGCCCTGAGCGGATTCAACAACGCCATCGCCTGCTCGGGCGTTTCGACGATATACGTTTCCAGCTGTTCGTGCGCCACAACAACACCTCATGACATTAATCATTTACGTAAAAATAGTTTATTACGTGACAACTCGTTTGTCAAATGCTGGCCAAGCCCGAATTTGCTCGCAGACGAAAAAGCAGCTCCGCCCGTCAGCGAAGCTGCTTCCTTTTTTCGATCACACCTTACCTCACAGGTCACAGGTGTGCAACGATCTCCCCGTCATTCGGCACAAGGACGCGTTTTTGCAGTTTGTGCTCGCCCAAAAACTCGCGAAGCTCGCTGCGCGACAACAGGCAGTGATTCCACGTCTCCATGTGGGCTACCAGCACGTGACTATCCGGTGCGGCTGCCGCCACAGATGCTATGTCCTCTTTTGTCATCGTGATCGGATCGCCCGCCAAAAACCTTGCCGCCCCGGCGAACACGACGATGGCATCTGGCGAGAACCGTTGAATCGTCTGCCCTACCTCGTCGCACCAGATCGTATCTCCTGCCATGTACAAGGTCGGTTCGCCAGGGGCTTGCAGGACAAAACCGGAAACTGGCCCCATCGCTTTTCCGATCTCGCCTGTCCCGTGCTGCCCGGCTGTCCGATTCAGGCGAATCCCTTGCCAATCATGTTCGTCCTTGATGGCGGTAACCTGTGAAAATCCTTGTTGCAGCAGCATTTCCTCGTCTGGCTGCTGGCAGAACACAGGTAAATTCCGTGGCAACAGGCTCATCGCTTTTTCGTCCAAATGATCGCGATGCGTATGGGTAATCACAATCGCGTCAACTCCTGCCAGCACTTCTTCCACAGAAAAAGGCAGGTCGACCAAAGGATTTGCCCGCTGATTCGGCGTATTCGGTACAGCAGGCAGCTCCCCGGCATCGCTGAACATCGGGTCGATCAAAAACGTGCGGCCGCCGTAAGCCACTTTCAATGTGGCGTGTCTAACAAGTTGAATGTGCATCTCTTCACTGTCCTCCAGTCCCGATCGTATAATAGAAATGAGCTTGCTTTTATTGTAAAAAACAAACGCCTCTTCCCGCGAAACAAATACAGCGCCCCACTTTCACCGTGAAAGGAGATTTCCATGCCAGACCAAACCGACCTCGCCATTTTGGCCTTGCTGCGCCAAAACAGCCGCCTTTTGTGGAAAGACATCGGCGAACAGGTGCATTTGAGCGGACAAGCCGTCGGCAACCGCATTCGCCGCATGGAGGAACAGGGTATTATTACCGGCTACACTACACTCGTGGATGAAACAAAGCTGGCTCCGTCCCTCACTGCCATGGTCACCATGTTCATGAAGACGACCGATCATACGAGCTTTACTCGCTTCGTCGCCTCCCGCAGCGAAGTTCTCGAAGCGCATCGCATCAGCGGAGAAGGCTGTTATACGATGAAAATCAACGTCCCTGACCAGTCCGCCCTCAACCGCTTTTTGGATGATCTCCTGCCCTTCGGCAACTATCGCGTCAACCTGTCTATCGGCAAAATCAAATAATCGGATCATTGGCAATGGAATCAATCCCCCTGCTTTTTAGGGTTGCTGGAATATGTGAACAGGAGTAGAATGATGGATACGAAAGGAGGAGGATCGCCGTGGAAGATATGCTGCTGCTGTTTTCACTGGATGATTTCTTCGCCTTGCTCGCCCTCCTTGTGGGTTGCTTCACGTCCGGCTTTTGCCTGAGACGTTGTGACCACCCGCAATTGCAGGCGTTTCGTTGGAGCACGAGCGACAGCTATCAACCCTCCATCAATCCTTGCTCGGTTGAAACTTATCCGATGGCAGCAAGGCAACCGCTGCGCTTCCGCATCATTCGGCGGATTCAGCACGCGAATGGCGACAAGGATACATACATCTCCCTTTTTTTGGATCGCACGGCTTGAACCACATCCAAAAGGAGGTAGATCTTATGATCGCCAAATATATCGGAGAAGTTTTGTTGTTCGTCGTCGGTTTGCCTATCTTCGCTTACCAAACCGGAGAAAGCTTGCACGCTTTGGCAGACGCATTCGCACAAATGTCCGATTTCGTTAACTGGAAATAAACGTGTCCGCTAGTGGGCAACGATACAAAAAGACCTGGCCGTCCTGCGACAGTCAGGTCTTTTTCTGCGGAAAAAACCTCGGCGTATTTCGTAAACGCAGATGTGCCCGCATGCAGCAGCATCTTGTCCTTCAAAAAAAAGGAGCGCTTGGTCATGACCACTTGTGTTACTTGGTATGAATGCGGTCGCCTCGCGTTGTCGGCTGGGAAATGACCAGAAATTCCACGTCTGCGCTACTCTCGTTTTTCATCTGATGCTTGGCCCCCGGAGGTACTTCTACCCCTTCCTGGACGCCAATCTCATACCGAACGCCTTCTACTTCAAGTACGGCCTGTCCACAGAGCACGAAAAAAAATTGCCGGGAACGCTCATGATAATGGCGCACCTCCGCCGTATTGGCTGGCATTCGCTCAAAAATGACGCTCAAATCCTGGCCTTTGACCAGATGCCAACCGTCGCAATTGTCGCCCCACATGTAATGCTCGGCATTGTGCTTGCTCACTTTTAGCGTATCGTTTGCCTGTTCCGCCACTGACTTTCCCCCTGTTTTTTACTTTCCATGATGACATGCCCGCAGTCTTGCTGCCACTGTTTCTTTACTTTTTCTCCCCGTTATGTTAAAATGTAATTGTATCGCAAATGAATATTCGTTTCGTTTATGGAGGAGCCTGTCATCATAGGGTTCTTTTTGTCTTTTTTTAGCTGACAAAAAGAAAAACCCCTTGATTACGGGCTCTTTTTGTTTTTTTTCAAAAAGATAAAGGGGGAAACCACATGCTTATTTTTCAGCTGGCTGTCATCTTGATCGCCTCCAAAATCGCCGGTGACATCAGTGTGCGCCTGGGACAGCCGTCCGTTTTGGGGAAGTTGCTCATCGGTATCGTTCTCGGCCCTACTGTTCTCGGGCTTGTCACTGACACGGAAATTTTGAAAGAAATCAGCCAGATCGGGGTCATTCTGCTCATGTTCATCGCGGGTTTGGAAACCGATATAGACGAGTTCAAGCGCACCGCCAAATCCTCCACCAGTGTAGGTGTGGCGGGCATCATCGCCCCTTTGGCTCTCGGGTATGTAGCCGGAATCACGATGGGACTATCCTCGATCGAATCGGTCTTTTTGGGACTCTTGCTCTCCGCGACCAGCGTGAGTATTTCCGTCCAAACGCTGAAAGAACTGGGCAAGCTAAAATCACGGGAAGGCGCGACCATCATGGGTGCTGCTGTGATTGACGACGTTCTTGTCATTTTGGCCCTCGCCTTTTTGATGAGCTTTGCGGGCGGCGACGTCAACCTGGGAATGGTCGTTTTGAAAAAGGTCGCGTTTTTCGCCGCCGTCATTCTCCTGTCGTGGAAAGTGGTTCCATGGGTTCTGCGTAAATTCGCGCCTTTGCAAGTAACCGAATCCGTCATTTCCGCTGCCCTGATTATTTGTTTCCTGTTTGCCTACTTTGCCGAGTATACAGGTGTGGCCGCGATCATCGGCTCCTATATCGCTGGTGTGGCAATCAGCCTGACCACGTACAAGCAAGAAGTCACGCACAAGGTGGAAACGATCAGCTACGCGGTATTCGTTCCGGTCTTTTTCACCTCGATCGGGGTAACTGCGCAGTTTTCCGGTATTGTGGAAAATCTGTGGCTGATCGTCATCCTGAGTGTCATCGCCATTGTCTCCAAGCTCGTTGGCGGTGCCCTTGGCGCAAAAATGACCGGGTTCCCCTGGAAAAATTCAATGGCAATCGGAGCGGCCATGGTATCGCGGGGCGAAGTGGCGCTGATTATCGCCGCCATCGGGTTGGAAAACAATCTGCTGACAGACGATATGTTTGCCGTCTTGATCGTCGTTGTTCTTTTGACGACGATTGTTACCCCGCCGATGATGAAGTGGTTTTTTGCCGACAAGGACGGACAGGAAGAAAAGCTGTTGATGAAAAAGAATGCGTAACCACAAAAAACAGGCTGCTCCGCGTCACGCGACGCCGGGGCAGCTTTTTTCATCGGCAGACGTTTCTTTAACGAGTCGTTTCGGCTTATCATGAAGAAAAAAGGAGGGTGTCCCGCATGAAAGTCGTCATCGCTCCCGATTCTTTCAAAGGAAGTCTCACGGCCAAGCAAGCAGGTGAAGCGATTCGCGCAGGGGTACAACGCGCCTGCCCCCAAGCCGAAGTTGTCGTCTCGCCCATGGCAGACGGCGGCGAAGGAACCATGCAGTGCCTCGTTGATGCCACCAATGGCAAAGTTTTGACTGCGCAGGCCATGGACCCGCTCGGACGCACGATTGCAGCCCAGTTCGGCATTCTTGGCGACGGCGTGACCTGCGTCATCGAGCTTGCCTCAGCATCTGGTCTGTATCTCATCGCCAAAGACGAACGCAATCCGCTGCTCACTACTACATACGGCTTCGGCCAGCTGATTTTGGCGGGACTCGATCACGGGTGCCGACGCTTTATTCTCGGACTCGGCGGCAGCGCGACTAACGATGGCGGTGCCGGAATGCTGCAAGCGTTGGGCTACAGGCTGCTCGATGCAAACAATCAGCCGCTTGCTTTTGGCGGCGGCGAGCTTTCGCGGCTGTCGCATATCGACGACAGCGACAAAGACAAACGGCTTGATGCGTGCCAATTTGTCATCGCCTGCGATGTCGACAATCCGTTTGTCGGCCCTAACGGTGCTTCCCGCGTATTTGGCCCGCAAAAAGGCGCCACCCCGCAAATGGTTCTCGCACTGGACGAGCATTTGCGGCATTTTGCCGACGTGATCAAACAAACGACTGGCACCGCCATTCACGACTTGCCCGGGACAGGAGCGGCAGGCGGCGTGGCAGGGGCGCTTTTGGCTTTTCTCGGCGGCAAGCTGCAATCCGGCATTCAGATCGTCATGGAAACGACCCGGCTCGCTCTCGCCATGGACGGAGCCGATCTCGTCATCAGCGGAGAAGGCCAGGTCGATTTTCAAACAGCGCAAGGCAAGACACCATGCGGCGTAGCACAGCTCGCACAGCAATGCGGCATTCCTGTCATCGTGCTGGCAGGCTCTGTCGGGGAAGGCATAGAAGCTTTGTACGAAAAAGGCGTTACCGCTGTCATCGGGATCACCAACAAGCCGATGACGCTGGATGAAGCCATGCAGAATGGCGCTTCCCTGTTGGAACAAGCCGCTGAGCAAGTCATGCGCGTCTACGCCTTGGGCAAAAACGGCTGAAACCGTCCGGCCCGTGGCTGGTTCACACTGTTTGCAACTTCCTTCCATCCTTCAACAAAAAAGCCCTCCCTCGCCTGCGAAGGATCGGTCCGGAACTGACCTGATTTTCGCAGCATGAGAAAGGGCTTTTTTTCATGAAATGGGATGTGGCCGCTTGCGGTCAACAAAACGGTCATGACCGCTTTGTTTACTTCGTCTCCCGGTGCAGCGTATGGCGTTTCAGGCGAGGCGAATATTTTTTCAGCTCCAGCCGCTCTGGATGCGTTCTTTTGTTTTTGGTCGTGATGTAGTTCCGATCTCCTGTTTCCGTACACTGCAAAGTAATGTTTACGCGCATGTGACGCTCCTCCTTTTTCCTTTTACATCGACATCTCTACGACGGTGCTGGCTGTAGGCAACGGATCAGGGAGCATACCCCAGTCCGACTCGTATTCCTCGTCCGTCAAGAGACAGGCATCGAGTTGCTCTGTCACCGCTGTCTGATCCAGCCCAATGCCGATGAACACCACCTCTGTCATCCTGTCGCCGTGATTCGGGTCCCAATTGTGCTGCCAATCCGTCTCTTCTGCAAGCACCGCCTGCTGTTCCTCTGGCGGCAGCGCTGCCGTCCAGTACCCGGCTGTTCCCACTTCAATGGACGGCCCTGCCTGACTGAGCGTCATCGCCAGATCATTTCGCGTTGCCAGCCAGAAAAAACCTTTGGCTCGCACGACCTCTTCCGGCCATTGCGCAAGCCATTCGCCAAATCGTTCCGGGTGAAAAGGTCGGCGCGCGCGGTAGACAAATGAAGAAATCCCGTACTCGTCAGTCTCCGGGGTGTGCTCCTCTTTTTGCAGCTCCGCAATCCAGCCCGCCGATTGGCTGGCAGCTTCGAAATCAAACAAGCCTGTATTCAAAATCTCGTGTGGATCGACCTGACCGCGTACGGAGCGAATCAAGCGCGCCTTTGGCTGCAATTTTCTCAGCACAGCTTCCAACTGCTCCAAATCCTCGGGAGCTACGCGATCGCACTTGTTCAAGATCAGCACGTCGCAAAACTCAATCTGATCCACCAGCAAATCGACCACTTCTCGCGTATCGTCCTCGCCCACAGCCTGATCCCTGTCCAACAAGCTTTCCCCCGAGGAAAAGTCATGCCAGAAACGGTAGGCATCCACCACTGTCACCATCGTGTCCAACCGGGTCAACAGCGACAAATTAATCCCGTTCTCCTCATCAACATATGTGAACGTTTGCGCGACCGGAACAGGCTCGCCGATCCCTGTCGATTCGATCAGTATGTAGTCATACCGTCCTTCGAGCGCCAACCGCTCCACTTCTGTCAGCAAATCTTCCCGCAAAGTGCAGCAAATGCAGCCGTTCGACATCTCCACGACCTTTTCATCTACGCGGGAAATGCCTCCCCCTTGCGCTACCAAAGCTCCATCCATATTCACTTCGCTAAGGTCGTTGACAATGATGGCGACGCGCAATCCGTCCCGGTTGTTCAAAACGTGATTGAGCAATGTCGTCTTCCCTGCTCCCAAGTAGCCGCTCAACACTGTTACCGGGATTCTTGTATCGTTCATCAGTTGCTCTCCTTTGTCTGTTTGTTTAACAAAACGTAATCATTACGATTTATGAATCATACTAAACCAACTGAAGTCGTCATGTCAACACAAAACGAAATAATTACGATTTAACGAACTCACCACGGTCCAAAACACGTCCTCTTTCTGTTCCTTTATTTGGTATAATCGAACTATGTCGCAGTCGAAAGTAGGAGCAAATGTGACTTTATACGGGTTTTACACGGATGAGTCAGGAAACAACGGCTTCAACGATATGAAAAACCAGCCGGTACTCTGCTATGCAGGCGTACTTGTTCCGATCCATCACCAAATCCACTTGCACCGTGAAGTGCAGAAAATAAAAGACAACCTGGAAAAAGATATAAAAGCAGCCATCCACGGGATACCCGCCGAGCAATTTCCGCACATCGATTTCTTCAAAAAGTTCGAGATACACGGAAAAGCGTTTATTGATGGCGAAAATTTTTACTATAATTTGTCAGATGCACAACGCTTCCGGGTCGTTGATGAATTGCTGTCTCTGGTGAAAGCTGCCGAGGTAAAAGTGGTGGCGGCCCTTGTCAACAAGCCGCTTTATCAGGCCAAGGCAAAAGAGACGAATCATAACCGGATGCACCTTCATGCGTATACGGAACTCGTGAAGTGCCTCTCAAACGAGATGAGTCATTCCGATTCTTACGCCTTCATCATCTGTGACGACGGCAAGCCTAGCGAACTCAACCATTTTCGTGACGCCTTGCGAAACCCGGCAAATCGCCGGGTGTACCCGGACCTTCAAATCAAATTGTCGCATGATACAAACGCAAACCTGATCCAGCTTGCCGACATGATCAACTTCATCACTTCCGTTTATTTTCGGGCGATCTACGGCTTTCCTCCGCGCAAACGGCACCAGGAGACCCTCTTCGCTCTTTACACCAGGCACCTGAAATCCAAGATCATCACATGGGAGTATAAATAAAAAGAGGAGAACGCACCCAACGTGCGAACTCCTCTTTTCGGTCGTACACAACGTGCGACCTGTTCCTACCCTATCCACAATCCGGCGCTTTTATGCCCAAAACAAATTAAGACACTCTGTTCATAGATCAAAAACTGAGCTACGCACAGAATGCCTTAATTTCATGTGGATTTAGTCGTACACAACGTGCGAGCAAATCCCTCGATTTCTATTGTATGCCTGGTTCCTTTTTTTGTCAAGGCTCATGAACAAGCAAGGAGAAGAGGATTTGCTCTTCTCCTTGCGCCAGTCGCTTTAGCGCAGTCTTTTCATCGCAACAGCTTCTCCATGCACGCCCATTACCGGCTGGTATACAGTGCGATTGTTCAACTGATCCTGCTCCACAACCGGACGAGGACGGTTCTCTTTCCAGGTGATCTGACTGTACACATTGCCTGCAGCCGTAGGCATGGTAACCAAAATGTCCTTCACCTGATCCTGATTGCCATCCGCGATCGCCAATTTTGGCAGCAATCCTTGATCGCGTTTGCCCACGGGGATGATCGTCTGTTGATGATCTTTTCCTTCCCGCACGACCAGCCGCAAATTTTTCGCTGTCTGGTTCATGGAGAAGCCCATTTTGTCTCCGATCAAAAGAATCTGGTCTTTTACCCCATCGCCCGTTACATCGGCATACTTGGTATCCAGTACATATGTACTGTCGCCCCGCATGCTAAAACCGCTATTAATCGAGACTTCCTGCGATGGCAAGTTGTCTTCGTCCGCTTTTTCCACCGTCAGTGACAGCAGTTGCGGCTTGTTGTCAACGACATTCCACACGCTGGTCGCCACTGCAACATAATCCTCGTTGTTGAATCCCCACATAATCTGTTTGCCCATCCAGCGCAGGTTGCCTTTGGCGTCGCGGAAAGGCACGAGTTCAACCAGCTTTTGCGTAAACCCGTCCATCGTCCTCAACAGCTTTCCGTCCGCTTGATAAATCCCTTTGTCCATATACTTCGTCTTGTTCGCGGACAAATCAATTGTCGTGACCGCTTTTGTGCGCAAGTTGGTCACCTTCGCCTGAAATCCAGCGGTAAACTGAACGGAAAACGGGATATCTTGCCCAGGCTGGAGCAGGACTACCGGAGCATATGCCTGCGTCTGGAAAGTGCTCGCATGAACCGGATCGGCTCCCACTCCTGATGCGATGAGAATCGCGCCGCTACATGCGATCGCTGCCATTGCCTTTTGCCATCGTTTCATAATTGTTCTCCTCCTCTGTAAATGGGCATGCTATTTCTTGCCAGATTATTACACCCGTGTATTTCCTTCCCTCTATACATCTCTAACGAGGGGGACAGGGTAAATGTTGCTAGTAAATAATTCCTAAGTTTTCTTGCTCGTTTTTACCGATTTGCAACAACTTTACAGAAGCGGCAAGCTACAATAGAGTCAAATGTGAAGCAGCTACAGAAAGGAACAATCACAATGAAAAAGGCTTGGCTCTTGTCTGCGGCATTCTGCGCTGCCTTGTTGAGCGGTTGCGGCCTGACAGATACTCCAAATGAATTGATGCGCGCCCCTTCGGCTGACGGCGACCAGAAATCGATCAATCAGGCCGTCATGCAATTTTTGCCTGCCGGTTCTCAACTGGCGGTCCCGCTGCACCCTGCGGAAGCAAGCGCTGTCTCCCTGCAAGACTTGAACGGAGACGGGGCTCCCGAGGTTGTCGCGTTTTACAAGTCAGATAAAACCGACTACGAGATCGGCGTGCTGGTGCTGACCCAAAAGCAGGGAAACTGGCAAAAGCTGACTTCTTTTACCGGGATCGGCAATGAGCTGGACTACGTTTCGTTCAACGACCTGACTGGCGACCATATCCCGGAGATGCTGATAGGACTGGGCGGCGGTGACGGCTTGAACAAAGAACTGTCCGTCTTTTCGATCGCCGATGACAAGACCCGGGAACTGATGAAGCAGTCGTATTCGGTAATGGCGGTTGGCGACCTGAACGGAGATCAACAACCCGAGCTTGCCCTGGTCATGCACGATCACACCAACTTCACCTCCAAAGCAGAGCTGTTCGGCGCAAAAGACGGGAAAATTACCAAACTGACTGAGATCGCGCTCGACGGCTACGTAAACGGATACGAACAGGCGATTATCGGCAAAGCATCGCCTACGCGCAATGCGCTGTTTATCGAATCGGGTGTCGGCGCACATTCCTCTGCCACCGACCTGCTGCTCTGGGAAAATGGCGAGCTGCGCAATCCGCTGGCTAAAGTAGAGGGAGAAATGGATTTGACCTTCAAGGCTTATTCTTTGTACAGTGAGGATATTAACGGGGATGGAATTATTGAGGTCGGCACGATGATTCAGCCGCTTGGGACGGAAGATATGGCGATGGCCGAAATTCCTTGGATCTCCTCCTACTTTCAATGGGATGGAAAAACGGGGCTGAAACACGTGGAGGATCACTACCAGAACTTTGCCCAGGGCATCGATCTGAAAATTCCCGATAAATGGCGGGACAAATACTCACTCGCGACCCTCCCCAGCTCCAATTCGTTCACGATGCGCTTTTTCTACTACGGAGAAAACGGGAAAAATAAAGCCGAGCTTTTGACTCTCCAAAGCGTTCCGCAAACCGAGTGGAGCAAATTCGAGAACGGACTCAAGCAGAAGCAAGTTCCTTACGTCCTGCTGAAAGAAGAGGGCAAGCAAGTTTTGATCGCGATTCTGCCGCAAGCAG
The DNA here is from genome assembly GCF_013284375.2 of Brevibacillus sp. HD3.3A. NCBI lineage: Bacteria > Bacillati > Bacillota > Bacilli > Caryophanales > Paenibacillaceae > Brevibacillus > Brevibacillus sp. HD3.3A. Next base: position 481,550 of record NZ_CP085874.1, on the reverse strand, counting down.
CACCTAACCTCGGCAAGTCTGCCATGCAGGAGTACCGTGCCATGCAGCTCACTGCCGACGAAATACGCCAGCTCTACAAGCCTTTATCCATTCCGTGATAAAGGCCAGCGCTGTTTACCCGTCCATCGTCCATGGATAGCTGAAAAAGTCGAAATCAGATCAAGGGGATTTGCCTTATGAAGGTTTTATTGCTGGAAGATGAAAAATCGATCCGCGATTTTGTGCGCATCAATCTGAAACGCGAAGGCTGGGAAGTCATCGAGGCAACCACCGGAGAAGAAGCACTGGAGATCGCAGACGCCAATACCGATATCGAGATTGCCATTCTCGACGTCATGCTGCCTGGCATCGACGGCTTTGAAGTATGCGGGCATCTGCGCAAAAAATATCCGCGGCTGGGCATCATCATGCTCACCGCCAAAAGTCAGGAGCTGGACAAAGTAATGGGGCTGGAGTTCGGCGCCGACGACTATGTGTCCAAGCCGTTCAGTCCCGCAGAGCTGTTGGCTCGCGTCAAGGCGCTGCACCGCAGGCTCGCTCCTGTTCCCGCAGCTGTTGAAGACAAAAACGTCATTGATATTGCCCCGTTCACCTTGCTGCTCGATGAGCGGAAGCTGACGAAAAAGGACCAGGAAATTGTCCTGACCCCGAAAGAGTTCGCGATTATCAAGCTGTTGGCCGAGAACGCGAACAAAGCAATCAGCCGCGATGAGATTTTGACCAACGTCTGGGGCCAGTTTTTCGTCGGCGACTTGAAGATCGTCGACGTGAACATGCGGAGAATCCGGCAAAAAATTGAGGATGATCCTGCTCACCCGACTTTCCTGGAAACGGTTTGGGGATACGGGTACCTGTGGCGAAAGGATGCTCCTCATGAAAGGAATTAAAAGCAGGCTTGTCCTCTACTTCGGCATGATCCTGCTTTTGATTGTGTTGTTGCTGGAAGGCCTGTTTTATTGGGCTGTCCACACTTACTACTTCGGGACAGCGACCGAAGCATTGGAAACACGCAGCACGACATTCACCAATTTTATCAACAAATACGCTACCGGCTACCGCCTAAAGGATAAAGCTCGTTATATTTTGGAGAACATATCCAGTCAAGAGTATGCCAAAATCGAGGTTCTCGACCTGAATGGCAAAGTCATCCTCAACTCTTACGGGTTCCAGACAGGAGAGCTGATCCAGACTTCCGACGTCACAGATGCCATTCGCGGGCAAAAAGGACTGTTTGTCGGCAGAAGCCCGCAATCCCGCGAGCGGGTAATTGCCATCTCCAATCCGCTCACGTTTGCTTCTGAATACGTCGGGGTGCTGCGCTACACGATCTCCGCCGAGCCTTTATATCAGGCGGTTAATCGCATTGCCCTCTACGGACTGAGTGTTGGGGCGGGCGTAGTTTTGCTGGCTTTTGCTCTCAGCCTGCTCATGGCAAAACGAATCGTCGACCCGATCGAAGAGCTGACCAACGCCGCGAAGCAAATGGCCGAGGGCAATTTCACCGCTCGCGCCCCCAAACGCTACGATGACGAGGTAGGAACGCTCGCCGATACATTCAACTACATGGCAGCGGAGATCGGCAAAAACGAGAAGCTGAAAAACGACTTTATCTCCTCCGTCTCCCACGAGCTGCGCACGCCGCTCACTTCGATAAAGGGCTGGGGGGAAACGCTCATTTCTGGCGGCTTGGAGGAGCCGGAGGAAACGATGCTCGGCCTTGAAGTCATCTCCAAGGAAACGGATCGGCTCATCGGCCTGGTAGAAGAACTGCTCGACTTTTCCAAGTTTCAGTCCGGCGAGATGAAGCTTTCCCGCGAACGGATGGACTTGCGCGAGATTTTGGACGATATGCATGTGCAATTCGCCATCCGCTCTCAGGAGAAGCAAATCGATTTTCAACTCGACCTGCCCGCTTCTCCGCTGATCGTCATGGGCGATCCAAACAGGTTGAAGCAAGTGTTTGTCAATCTGCTGGACAACGCCTTCAAATTCACGCCAAAAGGCGGCACGATATGCGTAGCGGCAACGGCCTCGGAAGACAGGCTGACGGTCACCGTAACGGATAGCGGAGAGGGCATCCATCCGAACGATTTGCCGCATGTCACGGAAAAGTTTTTCAAAGGCACCTCCAAGCTGTCTGGAAGCGGCCTGGGGCTTGCGATCTGCAAGGAGATCATTCAACTCCACACAGGTCGATTCCTGGTCAGCAGCGAGCAAGGGCGCGGCACTTCCATCATGGTTGATTTGCCTCTGGCCCCTCCCCTTGCCGGACTTGCCGGAAGCGCGTCGACGGTGGAACGAACGGAGTGAAAACGGCAATCACTTACTTCCTCGACGTACACACCCGGCACAGAGGTTTTGCCTCGCCGATCGGTTTTGATTCCACCTGCAACTGCACTCTCGCTCCCAAAAGTTGTCCGAACAGCGCAGCCTGCTTGAATGCGAAGGTTGCGCAGCAAAAAGCTGTCCGATATCGCCAGGTACATGCATCGCTAATAAAACACGTGTTTATACCATACAAAAAGGCAGCGCTGTCCCATGACTTTTTCCTGTCCGGGACAGCCGCTGCCTTTTTCCTTGCTTGCCTTGGCACATGCACATGCGCTGCCTGTTCCGCTCGTTCCCTGTGCCATTTTCCTTGGTGTTTACAGTTACACGCTACACTCGCACCAGCTCCGGTTTTTTGCCTTGCAACGGATTCGTCTGCTCCACCGCGTAGCCCACATTCAGCACCAGCCCTTCTTGCAGAGCTGGACCAATGATTTGCAAGCCTACCGGCATTCCGTTCTTCAGCCCACACGGAACCGTCAAAGCGGGCAGTCCGGTGAGATTGCTCGGCCCGGTAAAGCGAATGATCTGATTGATCAAGTCGACCTGCTCACCATTCAAGTCAGCGAACGCCTCTCCGATATTAGGCGCAATAATCGGCAAAGTCGGGGCGATGATCACATTCACCTTTTCAAAAGCCTTGCGGAAGTCGCGCTTGATTTGGCGGCGAAGCTGCTGCGCCTGCAAGTATTCGACCGCAGACGGAAGCTCTCCCAGCTCAAACAACAGGCGGATATCGCTGCCAAAGTCGTCCGGCCGCTTCAGCAAATTGCGATGATGGATGGTAGCGGCCTCTGACAAAATCGTAATCATCTCTGCGTACTCCGCGTAGGCAAGTGCCGGAATCTCGACCACCTCCACTCTGGCGCCTTGATCTGCGAGTGCCTGGATCGCCTTCCTCACCAGCCGCTCCACTTCCGTATCCACCTGCTTGAAGAAATAGTCCTCGTTCACCCCGATCACCAGCTTGCTCACATCGCCAGTCAGCTCAGCCATGTATGTAGCAACAGGCGCATTTACAGATGTCGGATCGTTTGGATCGTAGCCTGCAATGATTTCCAGCAAGCCTGCCGCATCCTTCACTGTTTTCGTCATCGGGCCGATATGGTCAAGCGACCAGGAGAGCGGAAAGCAGCCGTATTTGCTTACCCTGCCGTGCGTCGGCTTCAACCCGACAATCCCGCAAGCAGAAGACGGAATGCGAATGGAGCCAGCCGTATCCGTGCCAAGCGAAGCGACGCACATATCCGCTGCCACTGCTGCTCCCGAGCCGCCGCTTGAACCGCCTGGGATTTTATCCGGGTTCCACGGGTTCCGGCACGCGCCGTAATGCGGATTGTTGTTCGTAATCCCCCACGCGTATTCATGCATGTTCAGCTTTCCGGTAAAGACAGCCCCGGCTTCCCGCAGCTTGGCAATAATCGTCGCATCGTAATCCGGAACAAAATGCTGATGAATTTTCGATGCCATCGTCGTCACTTCATTTTGAAAGTACAAGTTGTCCTTGATCCCCATTGGAATCCCGTGATACATCCCGCGATACCCGCCGGAAGCAATCTCCGCATCTGCTTTTGCGGCCGCTTTCTCAGCCGCTTCTCTCGTAATGGACAAATACGCATTGATCGTCGGATTCAACGCTTCGGCGTGATCCAAAACAGCCCTCGTCAGTTCCAGCGAGGAGACATCCCGCTTTTCCAGCAGGCCAGCCAGCTCTTCTGCCGACTTGCCGATCAACTCTTTACTCAAAATGGTCACCCCCCGGGATATTTCGCAATGCGATATCGTGATCATCCAGCAAAGCCGCTTCTGTCTCTTGCTTCAAACTGACGATCCCCCGCCATCTCATCTCCAGTTCATCGAGATGCTCCTTGGGCACCCTCACGCCTTTTGTTTCCAGACTATCGAGAATGAACAATTTCAAAGCCATTCCCCTCCTTCCTTTTGCGCTTTTCTTATCGCAACTCTTATGCCAATCAAAAACAGAGGCAGGACAAGCATTTGCCGCGAAGAATCTGTTTCATTAACAGACTTCCACGCGTAATTTTCTGATTTTTCTATACAAAACTCGCGGCAAACACGCTCTTTCTCATTTTGAGACTGGTTTTCGCAAATCAAGACATGAAACGAGGGGATATTGTGCGCATCCAAATCGGCTTGCTTTTTTCCTTGACGGGAACTACCTCGCTCACCGAAAAAGGGCAATGCGATGCTGCCAGGTTCGCCATCGAGGAATACAATCGCGCTTCCTGCCAAGTCGAAGCTGTCATAGCGGATATTGGCTCCGATCCGCGAAAAGGGGCACAAGCAGCGGAAAAGCTGGCCCGGCAAGGAGTTCGCATCTTCGTAGGCTGCTACACGTCGACCTGCCGCCAAGCCATCCTCCCTGTGCTGGAAGCATACCATTGCCTGCTTGTTTATCCGACGTTATACGAGGGGAAGGAGTGCCACCCAAACGTCATCTACACCGGGGAGCTGCCGAACCAGCAAATTCATACGCTGCTGGACTATATGACCAGCCATTACGGCAAGCGCGTCTACTGCATCGGCACTGATTACTACTATCCGCGCGAAACGCATCGGCAGGTGCATTCCTTTTTGGCGCAACGCAATGGCATGGTTGTAAAAGAGCATTACGTGCCGTTCGGACACCAGCATTTTCACGATGTCTTGTCCGATATCGCCGAAGAACAGCCGGATGCCGTCTTTTCCACGCTGGTCGGGAAAAGCATCGCGCCCTTTTACCGGGATTTTCACCGCATGGCGGCTCCGCGAAAAAAGATTCCCATTTTCAGTCCGATCACAAAAGAGACGGAACTGGCTGCAATCGGCACGCCATACCGCGCGGGTCATTACAGCTCCGCCAGCTATTTTCAGTCGCTGCCTGGCGAGGACAACAAAGCGTTCATCGCTACTTTCCAGCGGTTTCTCGGGGAAAAGCGCCCGATTTCCTCTGTCATGTACAACACGTACCTGGGAACCAAGCTCATCCTGGAAAGCTTGCTGGACACAAAAAGCATTAGCCACCGGGACATTGTGAAGCAGATCAAGGGCCGCACATTCCCGACCGTATGCGGCCCGATGGCGCTGGACACCTCTGATCGCCATCTGTCCAGACCCGTCAAAATCGGCAAATCGCTCCCCAACGGACAATTCGAGATCGTGTGGGATTCCAAGCGCAGCATCTCGCCTGCTCCCTTCCTGACAGATACGAAGCTTCCTGGCGCTTTGCCTGAAACGGTCTTGAACGGTTGGAGCCGAATCAGCGACGAAGCGCTTATCGTGGCCACCACGGACGGCTTGATCGTCTACATGAGCGAGCAGGCATCTGCTTTGACGCAGCTCTCCCCTGGTCAAACGGTGGCAAAAAACAACTGGGCTGACCTCTCTTCCCGCTATGAGGTGACATGCTCCGAGCAAGCGCCTTATCTTTTTTACTTGTTGAAAGCGAAAGCAAGCGCAACACCCACCGTTCAGCTTGCCAGTCCTGCCGCTTCCTTTGGCCGCGTGCGAACATCCCATCCCGGCTACCAAGCGGAGCTGAATGTCGCTCGTCTGGCGGCGGAATCGCAAGCCAATGTGCTTATTTTGGGCGAAACGGGAACAGGCAAGGAAGTTTTGGCCGAAGCGATTCACCGGGAAAGCGAGCGCCGCCACGGTCCTTTTCTTGCGATAAACGCTGCCTCGCTGCCGCGGGATTTGATCGCCAGCGAGCTGTTCGGGTTTGTCGACGGGGCATTTACAGGAGCAAAAAAGGGCGGGGCGATCGGCAAATTTGAGGCGGCCAACAACGGAACGATTTTTCTCGACGAAATTGGCGACATGCCGCTTGACTTGCAGGCTGTCCTGCTTCGCGTCATCGAATCGAGAAAGATCGTCCGCCTTGGCGATACAAAGGAACGAGCCATAAACGTCCGCATCATCGCCGCCACCAACCGCAATCTGCTGCAAGCCGTGGCGAATGGCGATACGTTCCGGGCCGATTTGTTTTACCGTTTGAACGTGCTGTCCATCACCATTCCGCCGCTGCGCGAGCGCAGCGAAGATATCCGGCAGCTCGCCCAGCAATTCCTGCACGACTTGTGTGCCCTTTACGGCAACGGGCCACATCTCATCGAAAAGGCAGCCTGGAATGCCCTCTTAGGCTACCAGTGGCCGGGAAATGTACGCGAGCTGCGCAATGTCGTGGAACGGGCTTTTTTGTTAGCCAAAAGAGCAGGCGAACCGATTCGCCCGGAACACTTGCCCAGCCAGATTCGCGAAGATGTTCCCCTCCCGTCCGCTTCTCCTTTTTCCTTGAAAAAGCTGGAGCAAAAAGTGATCGAAGAAGCCCTGCAAAAATCGCCCAACGTGGAAGCGGCCGCGCAAATGCTCGGTATCGCCCGCAGCACCTTGTATCGAAAAATAAAAGAAAGCACAAAAAAACTGCCGGAAAATCCGGCAGCCTGGGAACGCTAAAGTAAACATTTAGAAGCTGTTCGTGATCACGAGTTCATCCAATCCGAAGCGGGCAGTTGGGTACGCCTGCACACTCGCTGTTCCGATGGTGAGCATCAAGGTCGGCAAATAACGCGATGGGATGTTCAGCTCTTTGATCAGCGCATCGCGGTTGTATCCGCCCATTGGGCATGTGTCATAGCCTTTTGCTTTTGCTGCCAGCATGAGCTGCATAGCGGCATAGGAAGAGTTGCGGATGGCCTCGTCACGGGCGATCTCAGGGTTGTTTTTGTAAGCCCCTTCGATTTGTCCGATCAAGGTGTCGCGTACTTCCTGGGTGACATAGCCTTTTTCCAGCGCGGCGTCATAAATCGTATAGGCGGACTTGTTTGCTTCCAAATCGCCCAGGATGATGATGGTCGCGTAAGCATCCACAACCTGCTGCTGACCGTAAGCGATTGGCAGCAGCTTTTCCTTGATCGCCGGGTCGGTTACGACGAGAAAACGCCAATGTTGCAAATTCCAGGAAGACGGAGCGCTGGCTGCGAGACGCAAAATTTCATTCAGCTCTCCTTGGGGAATCGTTGCATTCGGATCGTATTTGCGTACGCTGTGGCGTGCTTCCATCACCTGTTCAGCGGTCATTTTCAATTCTGTGTTCATACTCATTCTCCTCTCAGTATTGAAATACCCTTGTTGAAGTATATAACTTACTTTAATATAGTTACAAACATTATTCAATCATTTTTTCTTACGCTTTACCGCTTTTCATCCCCTATTGTTTGGAGGCGCTTCGTTTGAAATACACGGATAACATTGTCATCGTCACTGGCGGCGGTCAAGGCATCGGTTTGGCTGTCGCCTCCATGTACGCAGCTCACGGCGCTCACGCCGTCATCGCGGAGCAAAATCCCGCAGCAGGCGAAGCCGCTGTCGAAAAAATAAACGCTGCCCGAGATACTCCCGGAACGGCTTTATTTGTCCAAACAGACGTAAGCTCGCCCGAGCAGATCGAGCAACTGATGCAAACAGTCGACTCCCGCTGGGGGCGTCTCGATGTGCTGATCAACAACGCTGGCCTGTCCGTCTGGGAATCGCCTTACGACTTGGCTGTCGACGCATGGGATCGCATCTTGAACACCAACCTGCGCAGCGTCTTTCTCGCTTCGCGGGAAGCAGCCAAAATCATGCGTCGCAACGGCGGCGGCGCCATCGTCAACCTCGCTTCTACAAGAGCGCATATGTCCGAGCCGCACTCCGAGGCATACGCCGCTTCCAAAGGGGGCATTCTCGCACTCACCCACGCTTTGGGCGTGTCGCTTGGACCTGACGGAATACGCGTGAACGCCATATCACCGGGCTGGATCGAAAATGGCGATTACTCCGCCCTGCGCCCGCAGGATCATGCGCAGCACCCGGCGGGACGGGTCGGCACTCCCGACGATATCGCCCGTGCCTGCCTCTTCTTGACGAGCAAGGACAACGACTTCATTACCGGCACAGAGCTTGTCATCGATGGAGGCATGACGCGCAAAATGATTTACGAGCCATAAAGCTAAACCAATGCCCCTCCTCCTGAATACTTTGTGGGTAACAAGAGATAAAGGAGGAGTTCGATGTCTTTTGAAGAGGAAGACCTCAGGCTGCTTGCCCTCTGGCTGTTGGCGATCGGTTATTTGATTCTCGCCTTCACTGAGTTCGCCGCCCTTGGATATTGGTAAATAAGCAAAAAAGAGCCGCCCCCCTGCACGGGAAGCGGCTCTTTGTCTTTGCCTTTGTATCACTACCAGGTTCGGAACGGAGGCGAGCCTGGCGCCTGATGCTGGATTTGCTCCATAATCGGGTAACCGTAGGCCAGAATGATCAGGAATGCAACCAGTCCGACCCATACAGGCCAACGCTCCAAAATGCGGGGAACTTCTTGCTTCGTTTCGGTTTCGGCAATCGGATATTCCGTATTGCCTTTTGGCGCGTAGAACGTCAAGTACAGCAAAATGAGGATCAGCAGAACCGCCGACACAAACAGCAGTCCTCCACCAAAAGCCATGACGCGTTGGTAGTCCATCCAGCCGAGAGCGGTCGGATGATCCATGTACGTCGTATAGTCTGTGCGGCGCGGCGCTCCTTGCAGCCCCATCGTATGCATCGCAAGCGACATCAGGAACATCCCGACAGCCCAGAATACCGTCTGCACCATACCTATCCGGTTGGCTATTTTGGTCAGTTTGCGTCCGGTCAAGGCAGGGATCAGCCAGAAGCTGACTCCGAAGAACGTGAGGGCAACTGCCGCCCCGACCGTGATGTGAAAGTGTCCCGTTACCCAAATCGTATTGTGAATAACCGCGTTGATCTGGTTACTTGCGTTAATGATTCCGCCCGCTCCCCCAGGAATGAAGAACAGCATTCCGACAAATGGAGCGAAGAAGCGAACGTCAGTCCAAGGCAATTTTTTGAGCCAGCCGAACAGGCCGCTTCCGCCTTTTTTGCGTCCCGTCGTCTCGAAGACAGCGAACATCGAGAAGGCGGTCATCAGCGATGGAATAACGACAATCAAGGTCAATACAACGTGAATCATTTTCCAGCCTGCGGAAATTCCCGGCTCCATCAACTGGTGGTGGAAGCCGACCGGAATCGAGAACAGCAACAGACAGATGAACGCAAGACGGCTTAACGAATCACTGAACACATGTCCGCCGATAATTCGCGGGATGCATACATACCAAGCCATGTAAGCAGGCATCAGCCAGAAGTACACAAGCGGGTGGCCGAAAAACCAGAACAGCGTACGGCTGAGCATGATATTGATCGTCGGCACGAGTCCGAGTGACCACGGAATGAGTTGGAACAGTACCTCTACAGCTACCGGGAGAGTAGCGATAATCCACATGACGTATGTGGTAACTCCCATGAACACGAACAGCGGAGACATTTTACCCGGATTTTCTTTTTTCCATTTGCGATAGCTGGCAAAAACCCCGAAGCCAGCCAGCCAGCTGCCCACGACGAGCAGGGCCGAACCGATGTAAAAGTATGGAGAAGCTTTTAACGGTGCGTAAAACGTGTACAAGACCGAAGCTTCGTTCATCACGATCGTGACGACCGCCATCAGCGTTCCCGTCACCATGAGAATCCAGCCTGCCCAACCAAATTTCAGCGCTGCTCCGTGCAAGGAGCCGCCTGTCGTTCGGGCAACACCTGAGAAAATAAAGCCGACGATAAAGAACGTGGTAAAAATGAGTGCCATCAATACGCCATGAGCCGTTAAAATTTGATAGTAGTTCGTCCAGCTTGGCAGTTCAATAATACCGCCGCGAACCATCCCTTGGAGCATACCTGCCAATGCTGCCAGCCCAAAAGCCGCATACGCCACCCAGACATAAGCCAGACTCAGTGTGGCTGCAGAACGCTGTATCGGAGTGTGAGGAATTGCTTCATCCAATTTTCTTGCGATGACCATTAAGGTTCACCTACCTTTATTTCACAATAATTGTGGTTGCCATCACCTGATGGCCTGCGCCACAGTATTCGTTGCAAAGGATCAGGTATTCACCTGGCTTGTCAAACGTATGGGTAGCTGAGCTGATGTGCCCTGGCAAAACCATGAAGTTGATGTTTGTTTCCGGAATCTGGAAGCCGTGAACAACGTCCGGACTTGTTACATGAAAATTGATGGTGGAGCCCGCCGGAACCTCCATCTTTGTCGGTGAGAAACCAAAGGCAAACGCCGTCATGTAAGCGTCGTACTCCTTGTCTCCCACTTGCTTCAAGCCTGGTTTATCAAAGGGAGGAGTCTCCATCACTTTTTCCGGATCGATCATTTCCATATTGCTTGGCGGAGCCATCCCCATCGCAAACGCGTTGACACACAACAACACGATAAACAGCGCCAATCCGCCTGCACCAAGCATCAGCCATATTTTTTCATAACGGTGCAAATGCATACGTATCCTCCTTCTCTTCCTCTATTACGCCCGTTCCAGGAAAAGCCCGAATACACCTAGCCAGCCAACGAGAATGATGCCTCCCACAATTAGCACAGCAGCAAACGTTCCTTTGAGCTCTTCTTTCTCTGGTTGTGTCTTTTTTTCTTTTGACTTTTTGTTTTGCTCCAATTTGTCGATTTGCGTCTCCATCGCACTTTTCTCCTTTCTGTGTGCCGCGCAGGCGCATCACATCTATCACGCCTTCATTCTACCCTTGGGACCAGTTGGAAGTAATTCGGGGAAATCCCCTAAAATGGTCCGGGAAAATCCCCATTCTGACTCATTTACGACACAATTCCGACATAATATCCGCCACATTTTCGACAAAAAAGCCGACTGCTGCAAGAGCAATCGGCTTTGGGGCACGTTTAGCGATATTTGACTGTAATGATTTTTCCCGTAGTGGCGTCAATAAAGCGGTAGCTGTTCTTCTCTTTTGTCTGGTAGATCAACTGCGGTTCAGGCGCCCGCTGTCCTTCGTATTGGTCCCAGTAATAGTTCAGTTCCAGCTCTACTTCCTGCTGATACGCTTCTTTGGCTTCTTGCTCGCTCACGATCTTGCCCGCGTCTGGCAAAACGATGCCCGGCTGGATCGGATGAAGGTTCAGCCCTGCGATCGCCCCCGTCTCCTTGTTTATCTCCACTCCATAAAATTCGTCTGACACAGGAATCCCGTTGCGTTTGCCCTGGAAGTGGAACGAATACTCCTGAGGTTCGTCCTGTTTATGCAGCTTGCTCTTGTCTACCCAATCGGGGATTTCCGCTTCATCCGTTCGCACGAAAAGCGTCAGCTCGGCAAGCGATGGATCAACATACGGTTCCAATGCTGCAATCGCCTTTTTCTTTGCTTCCTCAATGCTGATTGTCTTCCCCTGTTTCCGCCCGTCCGGCAAATGCAGATTGAAACCGATCAGGCGGTCACTCACAGCGTCAGTCGTAATCGAAATGCTGTCAAAGGACGAGGCACTCTTGCCGGAAAAGTTCAACCAATGATACGATTCGATTTGCTGAAGTCCATCCGTCAAGTTTTCCTTATGATCATCGTATTCAAAGTCAGCACCTGCGACATCAATGCCAAACTGCTCCTTCAGCCATTGCTCGCCCTCTGCTTTGGATGCGATTTTGACAGACTTCCCTTCGCCTTTCACTCGCACGCTTTGTTGCTCCGGTATTTTGTCCTCTCCCACTACCTTGCCTGTCACGGCGTCAATTCCGAATGGCTCGTTAGCCTGATAAATCAGCATCGGCTTTTTCTCGGACGGTCTTCCCGGCCCGGCATACGCTGTCGGTTGTTCAGCAACGTACTCCAGCTGCATTTTCAACTGCTCCTGATACAGCTGCTTCGCTTTTTCCGGCGAGATCGCTTTTTCTGGGGCGGGCCACTTGGTCTCGTCAGGCTGAATTTGGCGGTAAGCGTCGTAGCGAACAATATGTCCGGCATGGTCAACAGATACAACGAGAGAGTAGTCGTTCAGCGGAATCTCATTGATCAGGGTTTGGTAATAGACGCTCGACCTCGCCCACTCGATCATTTTGCCTGTTTCTCCGCTCCCCCTTCCGGCCTTCCCTCTGCCCATTGCCTGCGACTGTTTCAGAGAACTGGTTTCTTTTCCGAGCCATTTGTGCAGAAATTCGTCCGCTTTTTCGCGTGCCAGCTTTTCGTCCGGATAATTGGCTGACGCCCAGTCCGGATTGCGAATATCCAGGAAAAGCAGTCGCCCTGTCTGCGCATCCAGTTCAATCGAGGCAGTCGCATATTCGGTGCGATTTTTTTCTGCCCCTGTCTCTGGCCTGTTTGTCAGCATCACGTTCCAGACCGGATTCGGGTAGTCGCGGAAGTTGTTTTCTTTCAAAAACTTCTCTTCCAGGCGAAGTGTCTTTAATTCCGGCATCTGCTCGAACAGCTTGTCCAACGAGCTTTGCACTTCTTTTGAAATTTCACTCTTTTTCGCCTGTTGTTCTTTTGCTATATTGGCTGCTTCTGCCCGCGAAGTTTCCGTCCACATTGGCGTTGCAGCCAGCAAGCATGCCGCCACAATCGTCATGACCGACTGATTGATTCTTTTCATCTCGCGCCTCCAAAGTAACTGGATTATTTTTACACATAAGTAATGACGAGACGAACGGGCACATGGTTACATAATATTCCATTCCTGTCCAAAATCTTCGGAATAAAAAAACACGCCCTCAAACAGCTGCAAGGACGTGATGAAAGCATTCGGTCTGGTTTACTCAAAGTCGAGCCAGCCTTTTTTGATCGCATACCGCACCAGATCAGGCCGCGTGCGCAAGTGCAGCTTTTCCATGATATGCGCCTTGTGCGACTCGACCGTCTTCACGGAAACGGTGAGCTGCTCCGCGATTTCTTTGTTGCTGAAACCTTTGGCGATCAGCACGAGCACTTCTTTTTCGCGCTCGGTCAAAATCTCGTACTTCGCCTGTTCCTCGCCGTTTTTGACCATCTGCAAAAATTCCTCAATCAGCGATTTCGTGGCCGATGGATACAAATAAGCCATACCGCTGTTGACGGAACGAATGGCAGCGATCAGATCGAGGTCAGGGGCGCTTTTCAAAATATATCCGGCAGCTCCAGCCTGCAGGACACGAAACAAATACTCCTCGTCGTCGTGCATCGTCAAAACGAGTACCTGTATGTCCGGTGCTGCTTCCTTCAATCTCGCTGTTGCCGTCAAGCCGTTCTCCCCTGGCGGCATGCTCAAATCCATCAACACCACGTTCGGGCGGATTTCCAGCGCTTTTTCGCAAGCTTCCTTGCCGTCAGCTGCATAGCCGACAACATCCATGTCCTCCTGGGCATTGATCAGCATTCCCAGCCCGGACCGTACAATCGCGTGATCGTCAGCGATCAGCACGCGAATGGTCATCCAAAATCCCCTCCTTTGGCAACGGAACGCGGACAATGACTGTCGTTCCTTCTTGCGGTGCCGAACGAATATCGACGGTACCGCCAAGCAGTTGCGCCCGTTCCTTCATCCCGAACACGCCAAGTCCTTTGCCGACACTCAACGTCTTCTCCACTTCAAAACCGATGCCGTCGTCCACGATGGTCACGACGACTTCTTTTTCCCGATTTTCGAACATGATCGCCAGCTGGCTTGCCTGCGCGTACTTGGCGGTGTTGGTCATGGCTTCTTGAACGATCCGGTACAACGCGGTTTCCATCGCGGCCGAATACCTCCGCTTCTCGCCTTGTACGTGCAATTCGACTTGTATGTGAAAAGTCTTTTCCACTCGTTTCATCAAAGAGCGCAACGCGGGCAAAAGTCCGAGATCATCGAGAGCAGATGGACGCAGCTCCAAAGCCATGCGCTTGACTTCCTCCATCGCCTTGGATGTCATGTTCACCAGCTCTGTAACGTGCTGCATGACCTGTTCTCCGGGATTTCCCTGCCTGACCACGTTCAGTCCGACCAAAATGCTGTAAAGCGCCTGCCCTACGCCGTCGTGCAGCTCGCGAGCAATGCGCTTCCGCTCTTCTTCCTGCGCCTGAATCGCAAAATGAGTCAGCTTGTGCTGATAACGCTCTTTTTCCACACGCTGTTGAGCTGACATGTCACGCAAGATCATCACCAGCTTGCCACTTGAGTCGTCGGGCAGTCGGGCTGAGCTGGCTGCCACAGGATGTTCGTGTCCGTCTTTTGTACGGAGCCGCATTTCAAAAGACGGCATTTGCACCCGCTTGAAAAAGCAATCGGTGCAACTCGTCTCCTCCGTACAGGTTGCCATGCCCAAGCAAAGCTCGCAAATGTGCTTTTCCCGGACCAATTCTTCTTCTGTCCAGCCTGACATTTGTGCCAGCGCTGCGTTGGCCTTGACAATCCGTCCCTCATGGTCGATCACCAGGATGGCGTCACTGACGTTGGCAAAGATGGACTGCATCAGGGAAAAAGCTTCATTGGATGTTCCCAGATCTTCTTTCCACGTACTCATGCGCTCCTCCTTTGAGACAATCATCTACATGCTATTGTAGAGTTTACATGACCAGTTGTGTATCAGGGAATTCCCTTAACCTGCCCCGTTCCGCGCAAAGTCGGCATTGACAAAATATGACACTGGAATAGACCTTGAGACCCTTGACCGATTCACCTGCATGCCGTACGTCGTCAGCGACATGCGTCAAAAAAACCGGGACAGCAGCTGCCATCCCGGATTCTCTCTTACTCTACTACGATTTTTTCGGCTACACCGATTGGCGGCAAGCTGCGCGTCAGTTTAGGACCGTAGAACGCGATTACGTTCATGTCTGCCTTCAATTCTTCCGGCTTGAGCGCCTTGTTGTCCTTGGCGCTTACGATTACGGTTTTGTCGTTGATGATCAGCGCCACTTTTTCCGGAGAAGTAGTGGTCAAGCCGTTTCCTTCTACCACCATTTTGTACGTGCCTTGCTGGTCAGGCGCAATGCTCGCTACTTTGCCTGCTGTTCCCATTACTTCCGCAGATTCCAGGCTTTTCTTCACCATGATGGTCAGCGCACCTGTTTGCGGCGGCATGCTCATCGCCATGTATTTGTGGTGAGTCGCTTCCACTTCCATGCCCAGCTTCAAGTCTTCTGGCTTCAATACTTTGCCCGCAGCGTCGGTGATTTTGGTCTCTTCGCTGATGTGCAGGATGATGCCTGTCTCATATCCGTCCAGCGCAATAGAGATATTTCCTTTTTCCGATTTGTTGATGGTAGAAATCGTACCTGTACGCACTGGCGCTTTTTCTGCTTCTTCGTCCACAACGGTCACCGCACTGTCTGTCACATTAACTTCGGCTTGCAGGATTTCATCCACAAACGCGACTGGCACATACGTGCTGCCGTTCAGCACGCGCGGCTCGGCTCCGAGCGTTTTGTACATTTTCGCGTATGGATAGCGATCCTCGCCCGCTTTTGCGTAGCTAGAGATAGCGCCTTTTTGCACTTCTGCCGCTTTCAGATTGTCGTTCCAGCTTACTTTGAAGCCGAGGGATTCAGCCACCGGGCGAAGCGGAACCAATACCGTTTGTTGACCTTTATCAAAAATCGCTGCTTGCGTAATCGCGCTTCCGTTTACATTCACCGACAGTTCTTTAACTGGTTCGGAGGTAGCCGATACGATATTCGTGCCCAATACGGCGAGTGCCGCCAGAGTCATCATTCCTGTACGAATTGTTTTCATGTTGTATTCCTCCAATGTTTGTTTTTTCTCTTGTGTTGTGTTTCTATTCATTGGACGGAGCCATTTCGCAAACGTTTCAACAAATTTTTATGGATAGAAAAAAAGAAGGCAGCTTCGTCGCTGCCCTCTTCTTGTAACCAGTTATGGCTGACTGATGATTTGCGTATTTTTCGGCATCGGCACATCCGGCTTCCCGGAAGGATTGTTGTACAAATAACTCGGCACCTTGCCGACAATGAGCGCTTCGCTGATCGGAATCTGCGTCGTCACGGTCTGCTGTTTGGTGGCAAACGGAATGACGACACGCAAATCTACTTCTACGTAAATGTAGACCGTGACGAGCACCATGTTGATGCCTGCCTGCTTCAATCCTGTTTCCAGCCGGGTTTTTACCGCGCCAATCGGGACAAACGAAACGGGGATGTCCGGGCCCAAGTGCTCCAGAAAAACGTTCTTGGTAGCCAGCCCGAGCGGAATCGTCGTCTGGACGTTCTCTTGCTCGAACTCTTTCAAGCGATTCTGGATGCGGGCCGTCGTCTCCCCCACGATTCGGGAGTATTCGCGGAAATTGAAATTGACCGCCTTGATACTGCCTGCCTCGTCCTTTTCCATCATCACGATTTCGTTAAAATCGACTCCTTGCTGTGTCAACCGCTTCGTGACTGCATCCGTAATCGCCAGCTTTGCCACCTGATCGGCTTTGGCTTGCGCAATCAGGATCAAGGTTGGCTCCACCCTTCTTTCCACGACCACGAACAAGATCGCCAATCCGACGATGATCACCAAAAACGTAGCGAAAATTTTTCTGCCGCGCCTTTTCCAGCCTCCTTTTCGAAAACGCACGCTTTCTTCCACTCCCTCGTTTCGCCGTACGAAACTATATCAATGCTCAATCAGGACGTACCGTACGCATGGAAGAACGCTTTTGCTTGCCGCGACGCGGTCGGCCGCTTGCGAGCACGCCGCCGATGCCTGCCACAAAAGTAGGTACGCCGGATGTGACGAGAATCAGCGCCCAATCGCGGATGGACAAGTCTGTCGTCTTGAAGATGGGCTGAAGCGTGTCGATGTAGACGACACCGAGCACCAGTACCAACGACGAGATGACTGCCCAGACGAGGTATTTGTTTTCAAACACATTGCGATGAAACACGCTGTACTGGCTGCGGCAGTCGAAAACGTGGATCAGCTGCGCCATCACCAAAGTGACGAAAGCGACCGTCTGGGCGTGGACCAGATCGTTTGGATTCTCGCGCAGCGTCAGCCAGAAAGCGAGCAGCGTCATGGCGCCGATCAAAAAGCCGCGGCTGATGATTTTCCAGCCCAAGCCTCTGCCGAAAATGTTTTCCGCCTTGTTGCGCGGGTGCTGGTACATCGTGTCTGCCTCTGCCTGATCGACTCCGAGAGCCATAGCCGGCAACCCGTCCGTGACCAGATTGACCCACAAAATCTGAATCGGCACCAGCGGCAACGGCAAGCCGAGCAGCATGGCAAAAAACATGACGAGAATCTCGCCCACGTTGGAAGCGAGCAAATAGCGGATGAATTTGCGGATGTTGTCGTAGATGTTGCGCCCTTCCTCGACTGCGGCCACAATCGTCGCGAAGTTGTCGTCGCGCAGCACCAGGTCTGCCGCTTCTTTTGTCACGTCTGTTCCGGTAATGCCCATGGCGATCCCGATGTCAGATGTCTTGATCGCCGGAGCATCGTTCACGCCGTCACCCGTCATCGCCACCACATGCCCTTTGCTTTGCAGGGCGCGTACGATGCGCAGCTTGTGTTCGGGAGAAACCCGCGCGTACACCGTCACCCGTTCGGCGTGATCCGCCAGGACAGCATCAGACATCGCATCCAGCTCCCGGCCTTCCAGCACCTCGCCATAGCCGCGCATCAGCCCGATCTGGCGAGCGATCGCTTCGGCCGTCACCTTGTGGTCGCCCGTAATCATGACCGTCTTGATGCCCGCCTGGTGGCACAGATTGATCGCAGAGCGAACCTCTTCCCGCGGCGGATCGATCATCCCGACAAGCCCGACGAAAACGAGATTGTTTTCAATCGCCGTGATCGGTTGTCCGGGACGGTAGCCTTGCAATGTTTTGTAGGCAAAGCCGAGAACCCGCAGTGCTTTGCCCGCCATCACCTCTGTCTGCTCCAATACCCGGTGGCGAAGCGAGGCTGTAAGCGGCTGTAGCTCGCCTCCCCACAAAATGTGCGTGGATCTCGCCAGCACAGCCTCGGCAGCGCCTTTGGTCAGCAGCGAGTGCGCTCCGTCTGCGCCTTTTTCCACCACAGACATCATTTTGCGATCGGAATCAAACGGCAGCTCCTCGACGCGCATCGACTGGCTTTTCTGAGTGCTGCGCTCTGCGGCATTTCCGTTTGCTTTGGCAGCGAGCACCTTCAGCGCTCCCTCTGTCGGGTCGCCCACTACTTGCCAATGCCGCGTCGCTTTGCCCATCCCAAGCAAACTGCGTGTGCTCTGCTCTTCACAAATCAGTTGGGCATTGTTGCACCGCTCGGCGATACGGATGATTTGCGTGAGCGCTCCATCGCGGGCAGGAGACACCATTTTGCCCTGATGATGAAAAGCTCCTTCCGGCACATAGCCGCTTCCGCTCACTTCGTACGTAGCATCGCTGTGCCAGACATGGGTAACGGTCATTTTGTTCTGGGTCAGCGTGCCTGTCTTGTCAGAGCAGATGACGGAAGCGCAGCCAAGCGTCTCTACCGATGGCAGCTTGCGCACGATGGCGTTGCGTCTGATCATTCGCTGTACGCCGAGCGCCAGCGCCACCGTCACAATCGCCGGCAAGCCTTCCGGGATGGCTGCTACCGCAAGACTCACCCCTGCGAGAAACATCGTGAACAGTTCGTGTCCGTGCCACACACCAGCTACGATGACGACTATCGTCAAGAGCAGGGCGACAACCACGAGAATTTTGCCCATTTGCTCCAAACGCACTTGCAGCGGCGTCTCCGCTTCTTCGGCGGTATTCATCAAGTGGGCGATTTTCCCGATTTCAGTGGTCATCCCGGTTGCCACGACGATTCCGCTCCCGGTCCCCCCTGTCACCATCGTGCCCATGAAAGCGAGATTTTTCTGATCTCCCAGCGGCACGGTGGAAGCTTGCGCCGTATCGAGCGTTTTCACATTTTTTCCTACAGGGACAGATTCACCCGTCAGCGCCGACTCTTCTACCTCCAGCCGATTGGCAGTAAGCAGTCGCAAATCGGCTGGAACCCGATCGCCCGCTTCAAGCTGAACCAGATCGCCCGGCACCAGGCGAGAAGCAGGAATCATGGAAATGTGCCCCTCCCGGATGACGCGCGCCATCGGGGATGCCAGCTCCTTGAGAGCTTGCAGGGACCGCTCCGCCTTTGCCTCCTGAATGAACCCGAGTATTCCGTTAATGATGATGATCGCGATAATCGTAATCGCATCCAGATACTCTCCGAGGAAGTAAGAAATCAGCGTGGCGATGAACAGGATGAGTACCATAAAATCTTTGAACTGGTCGAGAAAGACCGAGTAGAGAGGCTTGCGTTTGTTTTCAGCCAACTGGTTGGCACCTTGCTTGGCCAGTCTCCGCTCTGCCTCCTGCTGAGTCAATCCCTGCGCCGCATCGCTATGAAGGGCTTCGGTCACGTCGGCCGCCGCCAGCGTGTACCATTTTCGAATTGGCTGTGTATCCACCTACATCTCCTCCATCCACTTCTCACTCCTTCTCATGTGTATGCAGACGAGCCAGAAAATAAAACAACCCGTCCTTTTCTGATATTATCCCCTTTAAGTAGACAGTAAAAAGAAAGACCATTACTGTTTATTTGGAGGGGATATTCTTTATGGGGAAAATGACATACTCGCTTGAATTTAAGACACAAGTAGTGGAATGGTTTGAACAAGGAGCTACGTATAAACAAATTCAAGAAACCTACGGTTTGGATTTACGGATGTTCCGTAGATGGGTTAGAAAATACAGAGATCACGGTGTACAAGGATTGGTAGACCAAAGAGGCAAAGCCGGAGGGATGAGCATGGGAAGGCCTCGTAAAAACCCCATGGCTTCAGATGAAAGAATTAGGCGTCTTGAAGCGGAGGTAGAATTCTTAAAAAAGCTCTTAGAAGCCAGAAAGGGGGAAAGAAGAAGGATCAGGGAAAAACAGTAATTTTTCGGATTATTGCTGAGATGGCGGATCGTTATCCAGTTCTGTTACTATGCAAAATTGCTCAAGTATCAAAAAGTGGTTATTATAAGTGGCTGCACTTACAGAAGAACCCGACGAGAAAATACGCGGAAGACCAAGAGTTAAAAAAGCTGATTTTGCATTGTCATCAAGGGGTCAATGGAATATACGGATATCCTCGAATTAAGATGTGGCTATACCGGGTCCATGGCATTCGAATTAATCATAAGCGTGTGTACCGACTGATGAAAGAGTTGGGGATCCAATCACGTATTCGCAGGAAACGAAAGTATTATGGACGCAAAGAGCCAATCGTGATAACAGAAAACAAGTTGAACCGTGAGTTTGCTGCGTCACGACCTACTGAAAAATGGGCTACAGATATTACCTATATCATTTTTAACGGGAGACGGCTGTATCTGTCTGTCATTTACGACCTTTTCAATAATGAGGTAATTGCCTATAAAGTCAGCAAACAGAATGATTTATCCCTCGTCTTAGATACTGTGAAGGCAGCGACACAAAAAAGAGACGTGAATGGCGTCCTGCTACATAGCGATCAGGGAAGCCAGTACACGTCCAGAGCATATCAGAATCTATTACAAGCGTATAACATAACTCCAAGTATGTCGAGAAAAGGAAACTGCCTGGACAACGCTTGTATCGAAAGCTTTTTCAGCCACCTCAAAACAGAATGTATATATTTGGATTCCTTCGGAACCGAAGAAGAGGTGAATAAAGCAATCGAACGTTACATTCATTTTTACAATCACGAACGGATTCAAGCTCGTTTACGCAGTCTCAGCCCAGTTCAATACCGAGCTGAGGCTGCGTAAAGCAAGGGCTTGTTTTGAACTGTCCACTTGACGGGGATAAGACCATTCCGTGGACGGGTCTTCATGTGGAGAGATATTATTTCAAGCTTTTGACCAACCCGATGCAAATGAGCAAAATCGGCGGAAGCCATGTCAGTCGTGTAAGCCATCTGGCTTTTCCTGCGCGTCGTCCCATCGCCAGCCCGACGACAAGCAGCAGTCCGCTCATGATGGCGATACAGAGCGCGACGACGAGTGGAGAGTATCCTAAAAACGTAAGACTGATTCCCGCGCCAAATGCATCCAGCGAGAGCGCCAGCCCAAGCATGACCGCCTCCCAGCCCATGATGTGCCCCGAACGGTCCGCATCTGCTTTGGAGGGGTCTTTCAAAATTTGAATCATCACGCCGAAAATCCGAAATTGGGTCAAGACTGTGCGATCCAGTTCTACCTGATTTGCCGCTTGTGGTACAACGGACACTTCACCCGCAGCTGTCGATCCCCCGGCCTGAGCTGTCAGCAAACATGGCTGGGCTTGCTCTGGTCCCTTCTCCCCTTCTTGCCTGGAAAAGAAAAGTCGCCAAAGAGTAAACAACCCCATCAGGATTAGCACTGCCGCACCAATATGTTTGCCAATCTCAGGCGTCAGCCAATTGGTCAGGGAAGACCCTACAAGCATGACACCATACACAACGGCAAAGGAACATCCTGAAATGACGACCAGCGACAAAAAGGGCATTTTCATGTTGCGCAAGCCATACGTCAATCCTACGCTGACACTGTCCATGCTGATGGCCAGGGAAACGAGCAGGAGTGCGAGCCATCCGCTCATATGTGGTCACCTCTTTCCCATTGCCTATTAGGTATACGCGAGAAAGAGG
This sequence comes from Brevibacillus sp. HD3.3A, assembly GCF_013284375.2. NCBI lineage: Bacteria > Bacillati > Bacillota > Bacilli > Caryophanales > Paenibacillaceae > Brevibacillus > Brevibacillus sp. HD3.3A. Next base: position 459,762 of record NZ_CP085874.1, on the reverse strand, counting down.
AGTGTTGTGCCAACAAACAGGCAGGGCATGTTTGCACCAGTCAGTCCCTTCTTGGCTTTTTTATCCCGGCCAAAAGACTTGTTGCCAAATAAAAGAAAAGCTGCTATCCTTCAATTAAACAATGTTTAAAACGTCGTTTAAGACGTTGTTCTGAACTTCCCCACCAGAAGGAGGTTGTCCGGCCAAAAATGGATAAAAACAGTGACACGAAAGCAAAAATTTTGCAGACTACCCTGGAGTTGATCAAGTCGGAAGGATTCGAGAGCGTCACGGTGCGCAAAATCGCAGCAGATTCGGGAACGAATGTCGCACTGGTCAACTATTATTTCGGGTCCAAGGATCGCCTGATCAACGAAGCTCTCAGCAGTTTTCTCGGCAGCTTTCAAGACACCTTTGATGTGCTCGACGATTTGACAGTCGCCCCAAAAGCGCGGCTCAGACAATTTTTGACCAGCTACGTCTCTGTCATTTCGCAATACCCCGAGCTGGTTGCGCGGATTTTCGCCATCGGCGGGGCCATTTTTACCTCGCAATACCAATACGGACAGTTTTTGCGCAGCATCGGGTTCGTCAAGGTGCGCTCTGTGCTCCAGGAACTGACCGGGGAAGCCGATCAGGAGCTTTTGCAAATGATGATCATGCAATTGTTTGGAGCGATTTTCCTTCCGGCTCTGCTGAAATCGACGCTGTCGACAGGCGCTGGCATCGAGGTCGGCTCCGTCGAACAGCAAATGGACTTGTTGTTTGCACGCTATTTTCATGAAAATGCAAAATAGGAGTGAAAGAGTATGAACTTTCTGCGCTCGTATTGGCAAGATCTCGGACTACTCGTGGCAGCAATCGTGGGAGTTTATTTGCTGGCGGGGTGGGCGGACATCCCGGAGATTGAGCAAATTCTTTGGTTGAGCTTCATCGCGATCCTCGTGCACCAGTTTGAAGAATATCGTTGGCCTGGCTATTTTCCCGGACTGTTCAACGGACTGATTTTTCCCAGCAAGCATCCGGAGCGCTATCCGCTGAATCGACAGTCGGCCATGGTGATCAACCTCGTCATCGCCTATCTTTTCTATCTCGTTCCTGTCTTTTTCCCCACCGTCGTATGGCTGGCGCTCGGGCCGATTTTCATGGGATTTTTCCAGTTTGTCTGGCACGGCATTTTTGCGAATCGGAAAGCTGGTACCTTGTACAATCCGGGCTTGTTCGCCGTCATCGTCTTCCATATTCCGGTCGGCGGCTGGTACATCCAGCACATCGTCGCCAACAACATGGCTACGGTACTGGACTGGATCGTCGGAACGCTGTACTTTGCCGTCGCTGTGTACATTTTGATCGTCAAAGGCAACATGTGGCTGAAAGACGAGAAGTCTCCCTACGCCTTTTCCCGTCAGCAGCTTGGACCTTATTCTTAGAAATCATGACTGGCGAAAAAGGAGTCGATCGGCCACGGTCGCTCCTTTTTTCCAGGCAAGACGATCATGAACGTTTGGCACAACAAAAGCCGCCGCCCGCTGTCTTTCAGCAAGCGACGGCTCTTTTTCCTGTATGGGAATAGGTACGTTTTTACAGTTCGTCGTCAAAACCGCCAAAGTCAAAATCTGCTTCTTCCTCTTCGCTGCCATGCTCCTCTTGTGCATCGTCGGAAGCCATTTCCTCGTCTGGCGACATCAGCTCGCCAAGCAGCATGCCCCCGAGAAGCCCGGCTGCCATGCCTCCGATCATGCCGCCCATGCCGCTGCCGCGATGGCCGTGGTGACCGTAATGGCCCTGTTGGTAGGCAGACAGCTGCACGTACGGGATGGCTTGCGGGTTGTTGGCGTAATCGCGAATCTTCGCCAGCAAATAGCGGGACAACTCTTCCTCTTGCCCAGCGGCAAGCAATTCGTTTGACACCACGATTTCTGCCTTGTACTCTTTTTCGCGGCGCAGGAAGCCACTAGCCAGATCAAGCTCCACAAGCATGCGCAGTTCGTCAGGAGTCGAGAAGAAGATCACTTCCAGTTCTTTGAGCGGGATTCCGAGATCGCCAGCCGGGAAAAAGGCGAACTCCTGCCCGTACGGCGTCAGCTTGCCAGAATCGGCTTTTTGCCGCAGATTTGCGCGATCAAAAGCACGCAACACGCGCTCCACCCGTTCTGGCGGCAAAATTTCCAGACGGTCAAAATCAGTCGGATCGAGCGCCATTTCTACATCCAGCTTGGTTTGCAATGCAAATTGAACGGCTGGAGTAGACATAGCCAGTCCATCCGGCATGTCAAAGGAAAAAGGGATCTCTTGCACAAACGGCTTCGGCTGTACCGTAAACTGGCGGCTGATCGGATAAACCTGCACTTGTCTGGTTACTTCTTGCCCACGCACATTCACTCTCATGAGCAGGACAGCGCTCAGCTCGGAAATGCGCTGCTCTACGTTGCCGCCCTCAATCCGCACGACGCCTGTCACCTTTTCCCCCAGTCGGAATCCAGGTGCGTCTAGTTGCAAATCAACAGTTGCTGCTCCTACACCGAATTTTGCCATCAGCTTTTTGAACATCGGCTTCTCCTCCAAATATAAGCAATTACTTATATTTATAGTGTAGCAGAAAAAGTTCTCTTTCGTTATCGTATTCCAAATTTTCCATACAGACAGCAATATGATACAATCTTTTTATGAATAAATTTACTTAAAAGGGGGTTGTTTCCATTTGAAAATGATACTTACAGCGCTTTTGTTCCTGTTTAGTTTAACTGCATGTTCTTCTAACAATCCAGAAGAAGAACTAAAAGCGCAGTCACAGAAACTAATACTTGAATATAGTAAAATCCTTTACGAGGTTAAAAAAGAGGACTATGTCAAAACACCTGGCGACTTTACCGCCTATATACCAGTCATTCAGGATAAAGCCAAGCCTTATTTAACTAAGAAGGAAGAACCGGAAAGCTTGCTCAAGTTGAACATCGGTTTTGTCGCTGCTTACTTAGCATATAATGATATTTTTTTAACTGTAGAAAACGTAAAAGTTACCGATTTCGAGAGGGATGAGGCTTCAGGAGCGATTAATATTAGTTATACCATTTTATTAAAAGATTCATTGAAAAGTGAAACCAAACACCAAGCAGGCCGAGTAACCTTAGTGCCCGACGATAAAACTTTTAAGATTGATTACTATTGGGATGATGTCAGAACCAATCAATTTAAAAGCTGAGCTGGGTAAAGAAAACATACGGTTACGAAAAAGAGAAGCACTACTGATCGATCAGAGTGCTTCTCTTTTCATTGATTTGCTTGTGTGATTAAGGAATGAAATCAAATCCTGGAAGGGTTCTTTTGGATGTATTGTTGATGTCAGACGGGTCAACATGGATCGTAATAATCCCGCTCTGTCCGGCACCGTTCATATAATGATTTGTTAAATAATCCAAAATAGGCTCGCCGAGCTGTGGAGCACCGCTACACGCAAATAAATCGCCACATCTACACTTGTAATAACTCCAATGTGAATTGATGGTATTTCCAGTGTATTTGTTCTTGATGATAGCCCTCGACACCATGTACATCTTATGAACCCCATACAAAGTACAATCTCCTGTCGCCATAAGTAATTCCTCCTTAATTGTAGTAGAGACAATAGATTTTTTGTCTCGTCATATAACAAGGAGAAATTAAGGGCAACATTTACAACCATCTTCACAAAAAAATCTACTCATTATGTTCTTTAGAGAATAAATGACTTTAATAGCTGGCGGTTCTGAAGTTTTAATTCCAACGCCATGTTATCCAGGTTCTTTATCCAGAAATGTCGTTGCGTGCCCCCGTAGCGCGAGTAGCCAATGCGCGAGCGAGCAATTGCACCAAGTTGGCGGCGTATTTCCCTTCCGTATCCCTGAGAGCGGAAAACTCCGTCACTTCCAGTCCCGTGACGCGCCGATCGCTGACTACAGTCGCAAGCAGCATCTCCGCTTCCTCCAGGGAAAGCCCGATCTCGCTTGGCGAATAGGCCGCAGCCATCGCTTCCTTGTCCATCACATCCACGTCAAAATGAACGAGTATGCGGGCATCTGGCGGAATCTCCTGCATGATCCGGGTGATGGATTCGTGTACGCCTGCCCTTTTGAGCTGCTCCAGCGACGTGATCTCCACTCCGTACGTTTCCGCAGGCGGTTGCTGACAGCCCGCCAACCGGATTCGCTCTGCACGCCAACCGCTGCGTTCAATCCATTGCCCCTGGTCTTGCAGCAAAAACCACAGTCCCATCCCTGCCGCTCCAATGCAGCGCGAAGCAGAAGGCACTACCGCGTCCAAATGCCCGTCGATGACCAACAAGTACGCCTTTTCTTGGTGACGCGCCTGGTGGGCCAAAGCCGTCCCGACGATCAGGCTACAGTCGCCGCCAAGCATCAGGACGATCTCGTCGTCGCTTGCAAACCACGCCTGCGCTTCTTTCCCAAGCACGTCCCACAGCATGCGCGGCGCAGGCCAATTGCGAACAGGCGGAATATTGTGACGAGGCAAATAATCAGGTAGCCTCAAATCGCCGCTATCCGCCACTGTCAAGCCAACTTGCTGCAATTGCTCGATGAGCCCCGCTTTTCTCAGTGCGTCCGGGGCCAGCTCCGTTCCAGACACATACGCTCCCGTGAAATGCGGGATACCAGCCACTTTTACGTTAATAGACAGCTCCTCCAGTACCTCATTTATTGGAAATCACCATCAGTATAGCACCTCGATTGGACGAACTGCATTAGTTCGTTGACAGAAGGTTTCAGCCAGCCATCAGGCATGACAGCAGGCTCGCCGCGCAACAATTGGCAGGCAAACGTGTTCGGATGGGCGCCCGGACTCAAAAAATACACTTGCCCTCGCGGATTCGGTACGGCATCCATCGCTTCTACACATTTGCTGACGTACGTTTGCAAAGCTTCCCGATACACTGGCGCAGTAAGGGCCGAACCGCACCAGACGTCGATTCCGGTCAAAGCCTTGGCGTGTTGGGCATCCAGGCTTTTGGCGAGAGAGCACACCACAAACAAAAGCTTGCCAGGCGCCAGCTTGTAACGCTTTTCATACTGTTTGGCAAACCGGGCAATCGTCGCATTCCACGACGGAGTATCGTAGCTGCCCAAGTCGGGAATGCATTTGATCGCCGCGACCGTCTGTTCCCGCGCTTGCAAAAACAGCAGGCCGTCCATCACTTGAAAAGAAATCCCTGCAATCCGCTCTGCCAGAAACGCCCCCATCCGCTCGTGCATGACGCGGGAGATTCGCTGGGACGATTTGCGCTTCAGCTTTTGCCTCACCCGGATTTCTTCTTCCTCGACGTAAATTCGTATCAGTTCTAAAAACAGCAATGCTTCTGTACTCGGCTCCGGCTGGCTCTTCTGGTCCTGTCCGGCGCACTCATTGATCAGGCACTCCAAACGGCTGTAGGCGTCTGCCAGGCTTTTCGCCCATTGCCCTGCTTTTTCTGTGCCCATTGTGATCCTCCCTTTACCTCATATCCGGCGTCTGATCGGCTACAACGAGGACGTCCATGTGCCGAGCCTCGCGCAGCAATCGCTGGACGACCGAGCCTTCGCGTATTTCCTTCCACCTCGTCCGCGCCGATTGTCCGATAATGACCTGTGTCGTGCCTTTTTCGTTCATCTGCTTGATCAACTGGGTAAAAACTTTGCGCCTTCCCGCTGCTTCGTATTGTTCAAAGCGACCTCCCAGCCGCTTGGTCAACGCGCGCAGCTTTGCCAGTTGCGCCTCTTCCTCTTCGGTAAGCGGCTCGTGATCTTTGACGTACGCCACATGCCAAACGGCCTTGAGCCGATAGGCAAGACGAAAGCCTCTGCGAATCAGCCGCTCACTGTCGGAACGCAAATTGACGCAAACAAAAATGACCTCCTGTTGTCGCCACGGCCCCCTGAGCGTCCGCCGCTCCCACGCCTCCAGCCGCTCGTCAACGTCGTCTGCCACTTCGCGCAAAGCCAATTCCCGCAGCGCTATCAAATTGCCCGTCCGGAAAAAATTCGCCAGAGACTGCTCCACCTTTTCCAGCGCGTAAATGTTTCCCTCGCGCATTCGTTGCCGCAGCGCTTTCGGGGAAATATCAATCAGCTCAACCTCGTCCGCCTGATGCAAAATATGGTCGGGCACTGTTTCCCGCACACGTACTCCCGTAATTTGTTCGACGCTGTCATTCAGACTTTCCAGATGCTGAATATTCATCGTGGAAATCACGGAAATACCTGCCGCAAGCAGCTTCTCCACATCTTGATACCTTTTTTCGCGCTCGCTCCCGGGCACATTCGTATGCGCCAGCTCGTCGACCAGGACGACCTCGGGATTGCGCCGAATGATTTCGTCCGTGTCCATCTCCGTCAAGGTCACGTTTTTGTACGGGATGCGCTTGCGCGGAATCAGGGGCAGTCCGCCGACCTGCTCGATCGTTTCTTTACGCCCGTGCGTTTCCAGCAGGCCGATCACTACATCGATGCCATTTTCGGCCAGCTCGTTTCCTTCCCGCAGCATCGTGTAAGTTTTGCCCACGCCAGGCGCTGCCCCGACGTATACCTTTAACGCTCCGCGCCTGATTTTTCCGATCTCCTGCTCCATTTCTTCCTGCGACAGGCGGCGATACGGATTGATCGTTTCCGTAGTGTGGCGCTTGGCTGGCATCACTCGCTCCCCGTCGCGCTCTGAGCGGTCGGCGACAATTAAAATATCGATATTTTTCGTTTTCCGGAGAATTTTATGGACGATCGAACCGTGCCAAATTTCTTCCCAGCGGGTTCGCTTCGACTGCCCCATGACGATCCGGGTTACATTGCGCGCCATCGCGTAGGCGACCAGCTCGCTTGCCACGTCCTTTTCCCGCTGCAAAGGCGTTTCCTCAAACGTACCGCCTACCTTGTCAACCAGCTTTGCAATCGCTCTGCGAAAAGTCGCTTCTTCTTTGCTCAGCTTTTTGGAGGCCGGACGAAAGCAGACGACCAACAGCTCTCCGCCGAGCCGCTTGGCAACCTGTTGTCCGCGCCGCACCAGGATGGAGCCGTTCCAATGATACTGGGCCGATACCAAAATGCGCTCGGTTGCCCCGGATGCTCCCACCATGCCGTGCTTCTCGCGGTACTCCTCCAAATCTTCGTTCACGCCTGTGGCTACGAACCGCAGCGCCAGCTCGCGCAGCACATGCAGATTGTCTCTGCGCAGCAAGGGATGGTTGCTGCGCATCGAAGCAGCACCATCCTCTTCCTGCAACCGTTTCAGGATCGCTTCCGGCGTCACGTCCAGTAGCTTTACCTCGTCGGCAAGAGCCAGCGTCTCTTCCGGCACGCACTGATCGATGTGCACCTGTGCGCGGGTCAGTCGTTCCGCCATCTCTTTCATTCCCGCCAATTCGTAAATGTTGACGGTCCCAATCACGCTGATATTGTGGTCGAGCAAATAACGAACGTCATCGAGCCGGGTCGGGCGTGGCGCATCCGGACGGTTCCGGTGAGCCAGCCCGTCCACCAGCACGACTTCGGGATCTCGCTCCAAAATTTTGCCGACATCCAGATCATGCTTCGCCTCGCCTTGCGCATGCCAGAGAAGGGAAGGGATTTCCTCCAGACCTTCCCGCTTGGGAGCAAGCTTCGGCGATGCGGCCGCACCGGAAGCGGCGATAACCACGTCGATTCCTTTTTTTCGGAGACTCTGCCCTTCCATCAGCAAATGATACGTTTTCCCTGAGCCGCTCACTGCCCCCAGAATGATTTTCAGCCTGCCCCGGTGCATTCTGGAGATGGACTGCAAGATTTCTTCCGGGGTCTTTCGGCGAAACTGCTCGACCATCTCGCAGCCCTCCTGTTTATTTCAGCCGATCCAAAGCCAGATTCAGCTTCAGTACGTTGACTCGCGGTTCTCCAAATACTCCCATGCTTCTTCCTTCCGTGTTTTCCGCAACCAAAGCCTGAACTTTTGCCGGATCGAGATTGCGCGCCTTCGCAACGCGCTGCACCTGAATGGCTGCCGCTTTTGGCGAGATGTGCGGATCAAGGCCCGAACCGGAGTTGGTCAGCAAATCGGCCGGGATATCTGCTTGCGCGACGCCCGGGTTGGCAGCCAGGAAAGCAGCGATGTCTTTTTGCACGCGCTCGGTCAGTGCCGGGTTGGATGGCGCGTAGTTGTTCGAGCCAGAGCCTGCTGCATTGTTGTCGATAGACGAGATGCGGCCCCAGAAGTACTGCGGATCGGTGAACGTTTGCCCGATCAGCTCGGAGCCGACTACTTTGCCGTTCGCATCGGCAATCAGACTGCCGCTCGCCTGCGCCGGCATGACGACCTGCGCCACCCCTGTCATCGCAAGCGGGTAAATCAGTCCGCATATGAGCAGTAAAACGACAGACAATCGGAGGTTTTTCAAAATCATGGATATTCACCTTTGCTTTCCTGTTTCGATTGTGGCGGTTTCGCCTATACGAGATTCAATCCGACCAGCACCAGGTCAATCAGCTTGATGCCGACAAAAGGCACCAGAATGCCGCCCAAACCATAGATCACCAGATTGCGGCTGAGCAGCTTGGTCGCGCTCATCGGCGAGTATTTTACGCCTTTCATCGCCAGCGGAATCAAGATCGGAATGATGATCGCGTTGAAGATCAGCGCGGACAAAATGGCGCTCTGCGGCGTAGCCAAGCCCATGATATTGAGGGCGTTCATTTGCGGGATCGCCAGCATGAACATCGCCGGAATGATCGCAAAATACTTCGCCACGTCGTTTGCGATACTGAAAGTCGTCAGTGCGCCGCGCGTCATCAAAAGCTGCTTGCCGATCGCCACTACCTCAATAATTTTCGTCGGGTCGGAATCGAGGTCGACCATGTTGGCCGCTTCCTTCGCCGCAACCGTCCCGCTGTTCATCGCCAGACCGACATCCGCCTGGGCGAGCGCTGGCGCATCATTCGTGCCATCGCCTGTCATCGCGACCAGTTTGCCCGCTGCCTGTTCTTTGCGGATCAAGGCAATCTTGTCCTCCGGCTTCGCTTCCGCCACAAAATCGTCTACCCCTGCCTCGCGGGCAATCGTCGCTGCTGTGAGCGGATTATCCCCCGTGCACATCACCGTGCGAATCCCCATGCGTCGCAGTTCTTCAAAGCGCTCTCTCATCCCCGGCTTGACGGTATCCTTCAAATAAATCAGCCCGAGAACGACATTTCCCTCCACCACTGCCAGCGGCGTTCCGCCTGCGGTTGCGATCCGGTTTGCCTTTTCGTCGAGGTCTGCCGGGATACGGCCTCCCAATTCCTTGACGTACGTTTTGATCGCGTCTACTGCACCTTTGCGAATTTGCGTGCCGTTTGCCAAATTCGTGCCGCTCATGCGCGTCTCGGCTCTAAATTCCACGCCCTCTGCGCCCGGCAGTTCCAGCTCGCTTGCTGCAAGACCTTGCTTTTTCGCCAGTTCCACAATCGAGCGGCCTTCCGGTGTTTCATCGAGTATGGAGCTTTGTGCTGCCGCCCTGTTCAAAGCGTCTGCCTTGCTGTTGCCCACTGGCACAAATTCCGCTGCCATGCGGTTTCCGTGGGTGATCGTGCCCGTTTTGTCCAAAATAATCGTGTTGATGTCGCCCGAAGCTTCCACCGCTTTCCCCGACATCGCAATGACGTTGAACTGCGTAACCCGGTCCATCCCGGCAATCCCGATGGCGGAAAGCAAACCGCCAATCGTCGTCGGAATCAGGCAGACGAGCAAAGCCACGAGCGTAGCAATCGGAATGGCGGCATTGACGTAGCTTGCGATCGGCTGCAAAGTCGTGCAGACGATCAGGAAAATCAACGTCAAGCTGACCAGCAACGTATTGAGCGCAATTTCGTTCGGAGTTTTTTGCCGTTTGGCACCTTCGACTAATGAAATCATCCGGTCGAGGAACGACTCGCCAGGATCAGTCGTCACACGGACGCGAATCCGGTCGCTCACTACACGCGTACCGCCTGTAACGGAGCTGAAATCGCCACCCGCTTCTTTAATGACAGGCGCGGATTCACCCGTAATCGCCGACTCATCCACGGAGGCGACACCTTCGACAATCTCTCCGTCACTCGGAATCAGCTCGCCCGCTTCGACGATGACTAGATCGCCTTTGCGCAGTTCCGTCGAGCTGACCATTTGGATCGAGCCATCTTTGGCGAGCTTTCTCGCTTTTGTATCCTGTTTCGTTTTTTTCAGACTCTCAGCCTGTGCTTTTCCGCGCCCTTCTGCCAATGCCTCGGCGAAGTTGGCGAACAGAATGGTCACAAACAGAATCAGGCTGACGATCCCGTTGTATCCGCGATCAGAGGCTCCCCCGAACAGATCGGGCAAGATCGTCAAAAGCAGGGTCACGACAAATCCGACTTCGACCACAAACATGACCGGGTTTTTGATCATGACCCGCGGGTCCAGTTTTTTCAGCGCCTCGACAAAGGCACGCTGGTACAAATCTTTTGGAAACGCAACCGTGCGCGTTCTGCTCATTGGAAATATCTCCTTTGCCTTTTGAATTATCGGATGGTCAACCACTCGGCTACCGGGCCAAGTGCCAGTACCGGCAAGAACGTCAGCGCACCCACGATCACGACCGTCGCGATCAAAATGACCAGAAACACACCATTGTCTGTGCGAAGCGTACCCATCGTTTCAGGTACAGGCGTTTTCGCGAGCAACGAACCGGCTACCGCCAGCATCGCGATGATCGACACGTATCGGCCAAACAGCATGACCAGCCCAGTCGAAATGTTCCAGAAAGGCGTATTGTCGCCCAGTCCTTCAAAGCCAGAGCCGTTGTTGGCTGCCGAGGACGTAAATTCGTACAAAACTTGCGAAATGCCGTGGAAGCCCGGATTGGAGATTCCGGCTGTGCCCATTTCCGAGGCCAGCGCAATCGCGGTCGGAGCCAAAATGATCAGCGGGTGGGCGAGAATCGCAATCGCGATCAGCTTCATCTCTTTCCCTTCGATTTTTCGTCCGAGAAACTCGGGCGTCCGTCCGACCATCAAGCCCGCGATAAATACAGCCAAAATCGCATACATCAAAATGTTTACCGTACCGACGCCATCTCCGCCGAATACGCAGTTCAGCATCATTTCCCCGAGCGGCACCAGTCCGCCCAGCGGCGTCAGCGTGTCGTGCATGTTGTTGACCGTTCCGGTCGTCGCCGCAGTCGTCACCGCTGTAAACAGGGCGCTCTGCGCAATGCCGAAACGCACTTCTTTTCCTTCCATGCTGCCCACGGCCTGTGACAAACCTGCACGTTCAAGCGCCGGGTTGCCATTGATCTCGCTTCCGTAGGCAATCCCGAGGAACACGAGAAACATCAAACCCATGGCGCCAAAAATGATCCAGCCTTGCTTGCGGCTCTTCGTCATGAAACCGAAGGCAAAAGGCAGAGACGCCGGAATGAGGAACATCGACAAAATCTCCAGCACGTTCGTCAAAGGAGTCGGATTCTCAAACGGATGCGCAGAGTTGACCCCAAAGAACCCGCCGCCGTTCGTTCCCAAATGCTTGATCGACACAAGCGAAGCTACCGGACCGCGTGCGATTTGCTGTTCAGCCCCGCTCAATGTAGTCGCCGTCGCTGTCGGTTCCATCGTCTGCGGCACGCCTTGCGCCACCAGAAGAAGCGTCACGACTACTGCCAAGGGAAGCAGCACACGCGTATGCGCCCGCACCAGGTCGACATAGTAGTTTCCGATGCTGCGCTGTCCGGTCAATCCGCGCATGAATGCCATGACGACCGCAATCCCCGTAGCAGGTGTCGTAAACATCAGGTAGATAATCACCATCATCTGCGACAGATAGGACAAACCGCTTTCTCCGCTGTAATGCTGGAGATTGGTATTCGTCAAAAAGCTTACCGCCGTATTGAACGACAGCAACGGGTCCATCGCCGCCACACCGCTCGGATTCCCCGGCAGCATCCCTTGCAAGCGCAAGAGCAGATAAGCAATCGCAACCATCGTGATATTGCTGACCAAAACCGCCGTCGCGTACTGCTTCCAGGTCATGTCTGCGACGCGAATGCCGGACCATTTGTAAATGACTTTTTCCACCCCGCCAAAAGCGCGGTCCAATCGCGTATTTTCCAGGGAAAAGGCCCGCGCCAGATAGCGTCCCGTCGGAATCGCCAACAAGAGCAGCACCACCAAAACCACCGATATTTGTATAAAGTCCACGGACAATTCCTCCTACTTCCTCTATGAAATGAATCGCTCGACCAATCCTTAATACTTTTCCGGATAGATCAGTGCGTGGCCCAGGTAGATCGCCAGTCCGGCCACAATCAACAGCAGCAAGATCATTTTTCTTTTCCTCCCTGTTCTTTTACTACCGCATCACAAAACTTGATCAGGGCAAAAAATGTAACAAACGAGATTGCCAAGAGCAGTATGGCAACTAAGTCCATGAAAAGTCCCTCCTTTTTCCGCTTGCAGTTTGCCGTTTTTGTCGCGCCAGCTTCCTTCAGGCGCCCACCTCCATCTACCTTGAACAAAGTCGTGCCGGTTCGCCTCTTTCGCTCACTTCCTGGTACAAGCTTTCTCCCCTGAAAAAACCTGCCATGGAAGCAAAAAAATAGACCAATGCTTACTCATTCCCCGAAAAGATCGCCACAATGGACCAGCAAAGCTCAACAGACAGGGCAAGCCCCGCCCGCACTTTAGCGGTATGAAAGACGATCACTTCTTCGGAGAAAAAGTACTCATTGGTCTACCGAACGCCCAGCCGACTTGAATGTGCCTTCTTTGCGTTTTGTCTCCCGTTTCCTTTTTCCGAAAAACGTGTATTCATTTTTTGGGCAAAACGAAAAGACCTGCATCTTTCGTTTCGAGCAAGCTTCTTTGCTCATCCAAAAGGACAACAAAAAAAGCCTCCTCAAACAGGCGGTCTTTAGACCTCCCTCGCTTTAGCCGACGAAGTTAGCTGACGGGTAGGATGGCGAAAGAGTTACTCATCCCTTCCACGAATCGTGGAATTAACCCCTACAAAATTGGGTCCTCCGTTCCCGAGTGCCTCGGGATTTGGCCAGATTTGCAATTGTTGGTTACGAGTCTCATTATACGTCTGGCATAATCGGTTGTTAATGTCTTGTTTCTCGCTTTTTAGCACGATTTGTGCAGTCTTTATCGATGTAAGCGATTTAATCCTGTCAGGACTCAGCCGCGCAAGATATTTCGTCGATTATCTCGCGTTTTCTCGCAACGCATGGACCGCGTTCGGAAATGCCCTGTCCGATTTTTTGCAGCCATTGCTTTATTTCTTCTGCCGACAAAGGCTTGCTGTAAAGGTATCCTTGCATTTCATCACACTTCTGTTCACGCAAAAAAGCAAACTGAAGCTCGTTTTCCACCCCTTCAGCCAAAACGCTGAGGTGCAGATTATGGGCCATGGCAATGATCGACTGGGCAATCACGGCATCGTCCTTTTCCGTAATAGCACTTACGAAGGAGCGATCAATTTTCAGACGATCTATGGGAAAATCGCGCAAGTAGCTAAGCGAAGAGTATCCGGTGCCAAAGTCGTCAATCGACAGCTTCATCCCCAATCGCTTTAACTCATGCAGAACACCGATCACCGCATCCGGATTTTTCATGACGGCGCTTTCTGTAATCTCTAGCTCCAGAAGCTCGGGCTGCATGTCCGTCTCCTGAAGAACTTGCTGAATCATCTGTACCAGATTCTCTTGTTGAAACTGACGGGCAGACAAGTTGACGGCAACTCGCAACGGGTCATATCCTGCCTGCTCCCAGAGCTTGGCTTGGTTACAGGCTGTTCGCAGCGCCCACTCGCCAATCGGTACAATACAAAGCTTTGTGAAGTTCCTGTTCCATCGCAAGACATTCTGATGCATGATTGCTCATCGTAAAGGAGTACACAATGTATCGATTTCGTCCCTTCTCTTTTGCACTGTACATCGCTGCATCCGCATGCTTCATCAGCGTCTGCGCATCTTCCCCATCTCTCGGAAAAATGCTGATCCCGATGCTTGTCGTAACCATGCACTCGCGACATTCGACATGGAGCGGCTTTTGCAAGGAAATGAAGTCACCCGTCTCTACCAGAACAAGATCCCCTCTTCGCAGTTCCTCCGCAGACACCACATGGATGCCCCCGTCTGCCTTCAGCCGTTTCGCCTCAGTATCTCTTTTGGCCCGGCGCAACGTATCTGCCTGCGCTTTTCCCCGCCCTTCTGCTAGTGCTTCGGCAAAATTGGCAAACAGGACGGTAAACAGCAAAACCAAAAATACGCCTGTGTTCCAGCCTATCTGATTCTCTGTTCCGAAATAATGGGGGAAAAGGATCATGAGCAGGATTAGCACAGTTCCCATCTCAACCACAAACAGTACAGGATTCGATTTCATAACCAGCGGGTTTAGCTTGCGTACGCTCTCCAACAAAGCTGTTCCGATTATTTTATTGTGGAATGTCGAATGCTCTTCTACTTGTTTCACGGCCATTCACCTTTCTATCCTATGAAATTCACAATTGTTCTACATGACATAAGGCGTGAACCAAATACAAAAAAATCCCCACGGCAAAAATCGTTACGATTACCACAAAATCATCCCTCCTCAGGCGTGTTGACAGCCCAAAGTCGGCTGAGTAATATAAGGCACAATGATAAATAATGGGAGGTATGGCGTTTGGCCATCTCTAACAAAAAAAAGCTGGAAGCTGAAATCAGCGAAACTTTCATCAAATTTCAACGCGACTTGATCGGACGTGGCCCTCAAGAAGCAAAAACCTACATCGTCGGCGACATGGTCCTCGTTCGCTTCAAGGGAGTGCTCACCGTTGAAGAAAAACATCTCTCCAGCCACGATAAAGGCCGTCGCATTGTAAAAGAAATGCGCGAGGTGCTTCGTGAGATGTATAGCGAGGAATCAGAAGAAATCGTAGAAAAGCTGACCGGCTGCAAAGTGCTGTCCAGTCATAGCGACATCAGCACCAAGATGGGGGAGCGAATCGAGGTTTACGTGTTGGACAAGGACCTCGAAAAAATGCTGGGCTGATTCCTCAACTGAATACCTGTGCATCGAAAAGGCGGCTCCGCCTGCTTACTGACGGAGCCTTTTTCCAATCAACCGCTGAGTTGTTCTGCCAGCCATCGATATCCCTTGTACCCTGGCTTGCTGATGATGACATAATGGGCACCTAACCCTTTGTATAAACTCGCATTTTGCTGCTCCTGTGTCAGAACGAAAATGCGGCAAGTGCCCAACTGCCGAAACAAAGTAATGAAATCACGCCCTTCTGGCCATTCGTCCACAAACAGATAGACAGACTGATAGACTAACAACTCCTCTTGATGAAGATAGCTTTCATCGAAAGAAATGGGCGACAACTTTTCTGTGCAGGAGTGACGCTCTCCCCTGATCAGCGAATAGGCAACAGGACTTTTCCGGAAGAACAGAGAGTCACTGCCTCCTCTGATCGTCTGCACAAAAGACGTGAATGCCTCTCCCACCCCAATGACCAGACAATTTTTCATGCCAGCCCCTCCTCTTCCCGTTTATTTGAGCTCCTCAATCGACTGGATGTTCATATAGCCTGGAACCACCAACCCGATTTTGGTTCCGTCCAGATTGGGGCCAAGGTCTTCCAACTGATCCCCGAACTTTTTGAGATAGCTCGCATCGGTAGAGGGAAGCCAGGCTGCTACCATCCCGTCCACATCGCCCATGGCTACGCCTGCCCACATCGGTCCAGCCTGGACCTGACTCAATTCCACCTCATATCCGAGCTTTGTCTCCAGCACTTCCTTCACTATGTGCGAACTGGCAATTTCCGAGTCCCATGCCACGTAAGCGATGGTCAGCTTTTCTTTTTGAACCGGAGCAAGCCCCTCTACCCACTTCCCGACCTTGTCTTCGTTGTTTTTCACCCACTCCGCAGCCGCTTCCTCTGGTTTTTTCCCGTCCAAAATATGTACCATCACAGCTTCCATGTCCGCAGGCTTCCATTGGAACGCGTCCAGAAACCGATAGGCGGCAGGGTGATCCTGCTTCAATCCTTTTCGAACGATGGTATGAATCTGTTCAGCTCCGCCAAAGCCGTTTTTCGGGTCCTGCAAATATTTCAGATCCAGTTTTTTGAACATCCAATGCGGCGTCCAACCCGTGATGATAATTGGTTGCTTCTGTTCGTAGGCACGCGTCAGCGCGGCAGTCATCGCCGCATCCGATCCTTCTACAAGCTGCCAGTTGTCCAGGCCGTACAGCTTCATGACTTCCTCAGTCTTCACCATCGAGCCGGCACCAGCGTCAATTCCAATGATTTTATATCCCACTGCTTCCCCAATCGCGTTCTTCGGCACCTGGACGGGATTCGGATTGTGCCCAATCGTCGCCCCTGTCGGTGTAGAGCCTTGCTGAGAGCAGCCTGCCAGCATAATAGCCGCAGCCACCACCCATGTCAGTGCATTTTTTCGCGTGAACTTGTTCATAACGCTTTTCTCTCCTTTTGTTTGGCATGCTGGGAAATGCGGTCCAGAACGATAGCAATAATCACGATCGATAACCCCGCTTCAAAACCTTTGCCGATATCCACCTGGGATACAGCCCGATAAACATCGGCTCCCAATCCTTTTGCTCCGATCATGGCGGCGATAACCACCATCGAAAGCGCAAGCATGATGCACTGGTTGACTCCCGCCATGATGGTCGTCTTCGCCAAAGGCAGTTGCACCTTCATCAACTTTTGCCATCTCGATGAGCCGAAAGCATCCGCTGCTTCTGCAAGCTCCGGCGGAACCTGACGTATGCCGAGATTCGTAAATCGGACGATCGGCGGCAGCGCAAAGATAACGGAAGCAATGACCCCTGGTACTTCGCCCAGTCCAAAAAAGAAAATGGCCGGGATCAAGTAAACGAATGCTGGCATCGTCTGCATCAAATCTAGCAACGGCATGACCAGCTTCGTGAAAGTATCGCTTCGCGCGCAGGCAATACCCGCAGGAATCCCTACAGTGATGGACAACAGGGCAGAAGCAATAACCAAGCCGAGCGTTTCGACCGTTTCATCCCAGTACCCCAGATTGGCAATGAGAAACAGCCCAAGCAATGTGAAAAACATCGAAGATCGCCCGCCAAATACCCAGGCCAGCGCCCCGAACAGCAAAATGAGAATAACAGACGGTATCGCAGCCAAAACCTCGGTAAAGTACGTGACCATTCCCGAAATGATGATCGCGATCGGATCGAACAAAATGCCTTTGTGCTGACCGAGCGCCTCAACGATTCGTTCCACCCATTCACCGATCGGCAACTTAGGCACGGAATCCATGAGGCATCACCTCTGCTCCCTGCTGCGGATTGACCTTGCCGACAAGCCCGCCGAGCACCGCTCCCTTGACAATGACGCCCAACAGACGCCGCTCCTCACCCACGACAGCAATCGGAACGTGCAAATCTGCCATCAGAGGAAACAGGCTGTTCAGACGGGCATCTGGCCCCACGCTGGGGATATCTTTTTTCATCATGGTTTCAAGCGACTCGCCCGTATTGATCGCAAGCGAAACGTCATAGGCGGTAACAAGCCCAAGCAATGTCCGCTTTTTGTCTACGATGTACAGACTGGATACCCCGTTGTCCATCATGAGCTGGAGGGCCACCCTCGCACCTTTGTCAGGAGTAATCGCTTCTGCCCTTTTCATCACGTGTTTTGCCACCAGCACTTTGGACAAGTCTGCATCCTCAACGAATTTTTTCACGAATTCATCCGCAGGATCGGTCATGATTTCTTCGGGACGCCCGACCTGGATGAAGCGACCGTCTTTCATCAGGGCGATCCGGTCACCGAGCCGCAATGCCTCATGCAGATCGTGAGTAATGAACAAAATAGTCTTTTTCATCGTTAGCTGAAGCTCTAGCAGCTCATCCTGCATGTCTTTTCGAATCAGCGGATCAAGGGCACTGAACGCTTCATCCATCAGCAAAATGTCGGGATTGTTGGCGAGCGCCCGGGCCAGGCCGACCCTCTGCCTCATTCCGCCGCTCAATTGATCAGGGAAGGCATTTTCCCACTCGGAAAGCCCGACGAGCGCAAGCGCTTCGCGTGCTTTTTCTTGCCTCAATCCATGCGGTACTTGCTGAATCTCCAAACCGAATTCGATGTTTTCCCGTACCGTTCGCTGTGGGAAGAGCGCGAAATTTTGAAAAACCATGCCGAGCTTTCTCCTGCGTACCTCGCGCAAATGAGCCGGCTTCATACCAATGAGTTCTTCGCCATCGATCTGAACGCTCCCAGTGGTTGGCTCAATCAGGCGGTTGCAAAGTCGGATCAAGGTAGATTTGCCGCTGCCTGACAGCCCCATAATGACGAAAATTTCGCCCTCTGCTACCGAGAAGCTGATCTGGTTCACACCGATCGATTGCCCTGTCTCTTTAAAAATTTGCTCCTTTGTCCATCCTTGCTCCAACAGCTTTAACGCTGCCTGCGGCTGCTTGCCAAACACTTTCGTCAATTGCCTGACTGTCATTTTGGGCATGAGCCTTTCCTCCCTTTCTTGTTTTCCCAAATGAAAAAACCTGCGAAGTTCCGCTTCCAACCGGACGAACCACCTGCAGACGCTGCCGCTTGTGTACGCTCGATTTTTGCAGAATAACGCAGGCTTACCTAATACCTGGCGCCCCTGTGCAAAAGGCTCCCTGTACGCTGTCTTCCTGATTTCGCTGTTCGTTTTTTGGTTTCATGCACCGGGTTTATGCCGAAATTCATTTGCCGCCCGCCATCCTCGCACATCGACATGCACGCGTATGACAAAAGCCACACATGAAAATCGCCATAAAAAATAGACCTATTTCATCCTTTTTCTCAAGAACAAAGGTCCCAAAGAAAAAGTCTGAAATGGCCTATAAACGCGCCCGAAGAGGACCGCTCCTCTTTTTTCGCATCATTGCCCAGACTTCATCGCTTCATGAACCTTCCCTGCTTTGGCCGACGAGGTTAGCTGACGGGTAGGATGGCAGAGAAGACTTATCTCATCCCTCCTGATTGCTCAGGATTAACCCCAAAAGATTGGTTCCCCCGCTTCCGGGTTGCCCCGGAACTAGGCCGTATGAAATGTTTGAATCAGATTCGGTAATGTGATTTGATTATACGCCTGCTGCCAATTATTGTGAATGCTCGCTTCGGCCTGCTTGCCTCATGCTTGATCGTTCTTTATTTATATCCTGACATTAGCTATCGGTTGCTCACCAATGAAAGCTATTTCGCCTGCTTTCCAGCTTACACGCAAATGCTCACCAGTACAGAATCATCGTAAGCAAACCGCTCGCTAATATCGGTGACCACTTCCCATTCCTCTTCCCCGACGCGAATCGAGTAAATCAGCTCCCGGCCCTGAAACTGGACGTGAGCGACCTTGCCCATGATCCCGTCCGAGCCTTGATGCCAGACGGACAGCTTCAACTGGTCCGGGCGAACAGGCAATACTTGCTGATCGAAAAAAGCGGAAAAATCACGCGAAACGGTGATCGGCAACGATGACGCTCCCTGTTTTTCCAGCAAAAAGGTGTTCGCGGCAGCCCAGTTCCCTTTTAAAAAGTTGGCTCTGCCGACAAACTTGGCGACAAACGGCGACTCCGGGGCGTAGTAAATGTCGTGCGGAGTGCCTGCCTGCTCAACTCTGCCGCCCTTCATCACGACAATGCGATCAGCCATGGCCAGTGCCTCGGATTGATCGTGCGTCACATAGACAATCGACGTACCCAGTTCGCGGTGAATGAACTGGATTTCTTTTCGCATCTGCATGCGCAGCTCGGCGTCCAGACTGCTCAACGGTTCGTCCATCAGCAACAAGGTCGGATTGAACACGATGGCGCGCGCCAGCGCCACACGCTGCTTTTGCCCACCGGAAAGCTGACTGGGGAACCGCTCCTCCATACCGCCCAGACCGACCATCTCCAGCATCTGGGCTACCCGCGCTTTCGGGTTTTGCTTGTACGCTTCCGGCACCTGCTGTTGATGCTGCAAAGGAAACGCCACGTTTTCGTAGACCGTCAAATGCGGCCAAAGCGCGAACGACTGAAACACCATGCCAATCCGCCGTTCTTCCGGCGGCTTGCGCTTGGCCGCGCTGGCTACACACTCGTTGTTGATCCAGATTTCTCCGCTTGTCGGGGATTCGAACCCGGCAAGGAGCCGCAGCAGCGTCGTTTTGCCGCAGCCGCTCGGACCGAGCAAAGCGACAAACTCGCCTTGGCCGATCTGCAAATCGAGATGGTGGAGCGCCGTCACATTCCCGAATTTTTTCGATACCCCTATTACCCGCGCACTGTTCATTGTTCGATCCTCCGTTGCCAGTATCGTTTCCACAGACTGCCCGCCGCGAGCACCAGCAGGATGGCTCCTACGATCAAGGTCGAGAGGGCCGTGCTGTACGTTGTCGATCCCGCCTGCTCAAAGCTGAAAATGACGACACCGATCGTTTCCGAGCCGGATGACCACAAGAGCGACGAAATCGTCAGCTCTGTAAAAGCGGTGAGAAAGACCAGAAACAAACCTGTTGCCATGCCCGGCGCGTAGAGCGGGAGCAAAATGCGCCGCCATCTCGTCCAGAAGCGCCCGCCGTTGATCCGTGCTGCCTCCTCCACTTCTTTGCCCACTTGCATGATCGAAACCGTACTGCTTTTGACTTGCAAAATGAGAAAACGCGTCACGTAAGCGATCATGATCAGCCAAACCGTTCCGTATATGCCTGGCTGCCAGCCGGGAATCGGTTCAATCCAGGTCAAAATCATCGCAAGTCCGAGCACCATGCCCGGAAGCGCATACGGCAGCGCTACAGCCCCTTCCATCGCTTTGCCAAGCGCAGACGGCTTATGAATGCGCCAGTAGGCGAACAGCGTGCCCGCGATGACGCACAAGACACCCGTCATGCTGGCAAGCATCAAGCTGTTGCCGATGGCTCCCTTCGTACCTGCGTGGTCGAACATTACGAAGGCAAAATGCTTCCACGTCAAATTTTCCGGGACAAACGGCAAGCCGTAAGCTTTGACAAAAGCGGTTGCGGCCATCGACAAAAGCGGAAGCAGGCTCGTCACAAGCAAAAACCCGCCCACCAAAACCTCCGCCGTCAAACGGTGCTTGCCCAAAGACCGCCGGATGGACTTGTCCTCGGCACTGGTCTGGTCTACCCGGCTTTTCCGCAGCAAAACCCACTGCATCCCTGTCCCTGCCAGCGCAATGACGCCGAGCAAAACAGACAGGACAGCCGCCCTGGCAAAAGCGCTCGGCCCAAATCCGATCACTTCCTCGTAGATCAGTGTACTGAGTACAGAGATATTTTCCGGGATACCCAAAAATGCCGGAATCCCGAAGTTGTCCAGCCCGGAGATAAACGCCAGCAGTCCGCCTCCCGCAATGCCTGGCAAGGCGAGCGGAAGCGTCACTTTGGCAAACACAGCCCGCGCGCTTGCTCCCGAAGAATGCGCCGCCCACTCCAACTCTTTCGGAATCCGGTACAGCACAGACAGCGTCAACATGTACACCAGCGGATAATGAGTCAGCCCCATCACGACGATGATCCCATCCAGCCCGTACACGTTCCACAGCTCGACCGGACTGCCCATCACCCAGCTCGCAGCCCTGTTCAGCACACCCTGCGGCCCTGCCAACTGCGTCCAGGCCAGCGTCATTACATAGGACGGGATGAGCAGCGGCAAAAGGGCAAACGCGTGAATCGCACCTTTCCAGCGTATATCGGTATACGCGCACAGCCAGGCAAGCGCCACGCCGACGACTACCGAGATGACGGTGGAAATACCCGCTGCCAGCACAGTATGACCGACTGCATCCCACGTCCGGGCATTGACCAGCACCTCCTGAAAGTAGTGCAAGCCAAGCCCTGCTTCTGTCTGGATACTAAGCACAATCAGCTTCCACAACGGATAGACAAAAAAGAAGGCGACCGGCACCAGCACGAACCAGGTAGCCGCCTTATCCATGGACAGGGAGGCGGCGAACTTGCGCCGCTCCCCCATCTGTCTCTCGCTCACTACCGTCTGCCAGTTACTTGCCACCCATCATCTCTCCAAATTTCTTTTTGTCGGCTTCCCTGGAAGCTTCCAGTTCGTCAATATTGGCGGAAAGCGCCTTGATTTGATCTTGTGCGTACAGTCCTTCCGGTGCTGCTACTCCTTTGCGGATCGGTGTATAGCCCAGGCCGCTGGCGAGCTTTTGCCCTTCTTCGGAGAGGACGAAATCGACAAACGCTTTGGCAGCCTCCTGGCTTTTGGTCGCTTTCATGATGCCGATCGGCTCCGTGATGACAGGCACGCCTTCTTTTGGATACACGATCTCGACGGGCGAACCGTCTTTTTTGGCGCGGGCAACCAGATAGTCGACGACCATGCCGTAATCTTTTTCGCCGCCCGCTACACTTTTGAGCACGGCGCCATTTCCTTTAATGACGGTCATTTGATTCGTTTTCAGCCCGCTGATGTAATCCCAGCCCAAATCAGGCTGGCGCGTAAACACCCCGACATTGTAAGCCGCTGCGCCTGAGTAGAGCGGGCTTGGCATAATCGCTTTGTTCGCCGCTTCCGGACTCGTCAGCACTTTCCAGCTGTCCGGGAGAGCTTTGACCTTGCTCGTGTTGACCGCAAGCACAGTCGCCATGACTTTCGTTCCGGTGTACGCGCCGTCCGCGTCTTTCCACTCCGCCGGAATGTCCGCCGCTTCAGGCGAAGTGTACGGCATGAGCAAATCTTGTTTTTTCAGGCTGACAAAAGTCGGCGCATCCGCGACCAACAGCACGTCAGCTTTTACTTGGCCTGCCTGTGCTTCGGCCTGCAAGCGGCTGATGACTTCCTCCGTTCCCGAGCGGAACAGATCTACTTTCACGTCAGGATACTTCTTGGAAAAAGCGTCGATCAAAGCAGCTGCATCCGCATCCGGCTGGGACGTGTAAAAGCTCAAGGTTCCCGCTACTTTCGGGGCAGCAGGCTCCGTTGTGGCAGCCGGAGTCGACTGCGGCGCTGGCTGGGATGGGGTCGACGAAGAAGGCTGGGAACCGCAGGCAGCAAGTCCGAAGACCGATACGGCCGCGAACAAAGAAAGAGTCCATTTTTGCAACAGAACACGTTTCATTTTTTATTCCTCCTGATCATTAAGTAGGCTTATGAGTTAAGAGCTTTGCTTCGCACCTTGAAACCATTTTCCGATCTTCGTCTTCATGGCCGTGTTCGTCATGTTCAATTGCAGGGGCGTAATCGTGATGAACCCGTCGCGCAGCTTGTAGTAATCCGATTCCTCATCCTCAAAGTTCAGTTCGCTCAAATGATCGGATAGCCAGTAGCACAGGTAGCCTTGCGGGTCGTTCAGTCCGACGTACTGATAGCGCAGCACGTCCATTGCCAATGGCGTCACCGCTACGCCTTTTACCATTTCTTTGGACAAGTACGGCAAGTTGATATTCAGTACCGCTTCCGGGCTGAGCTTGTGCCTGAACAGCGTTTCAAACACTTCGTAGGCCAACGGCTCCACGATCGAAAAGTTCGGGTTCGGCTTCAGCGTGGCGAGCGAGATCGCGACAGAAGGAATCTGGTACATCGCCCCCTCGATCGCAGCCGAGATCGTGCCCGAGTAAAACACGTCCCGCCCGAGATTCGGCCCGCGGTTGATCCCGGAAACAATCACGTCCGGCTTTTCTTTGAGAATCACCTCAATCGCCATTTTGACGCAGTCGGCGGGAGTGCCGTTGACAGCCCACGCTTCCAAGGAAGTATCGAAAAAGTTGACTTTGTTTGCTTTTACTGGTGATTTCAGTGTGATCGCATGGCTGATCGCACTGCGTTCCTGATCCGGGCAGACAATGGATACATTGCCGAACGGCTGCAGGGCTTGCGCCAGACACAGCACGCCGCTGGAGAAAATTCCATCATCATTCACTACGAGAATGTTCAAAATGATACAAACCTCCTATCCAAATGAGACACTGTGGCCTTGTTGCAAAAAGAGCAGGTTTTGCTTGAGTTGGGACAAATTCCGCGCATCGTCGAAGCCTTCTACAACCAGCGGCTTCTCTTCCGCAAGCAAGAGCGGCCAAATCGTCGGCAGGTCAATGTCCCCTGTTCCGAGTGGCACGTGCAGCTTGGTTGCTGTCGCATCGCTCACATGGATTTTGTCGACTCCCTCCAGTTCTCCGAGAAACTGCGGCAGAGAACAGGTCAGGGGCACATGGGCGATATCCAAGGTCGCTGCCGTCGGATAGTTCAGCGCTGCACGCAGCCTGTTCAAATCCCCCGGCGTCACGATCAGTTCTTTTGGCAACGGCTCGATATGCTCGATGGACAGCACTCTTCCCAGACGCACAGCCTCTTGCGCCAGCTCGTTCAGGCTCTCGATGAGCACCGCTTCGTGCCATTCCCGGTTTTTGTGGGTCAAAGTCACTCGTCCCGGATGGATCGTCACGCTTTTCGCTCCGATCTCCCCCGCGAGAGCCAACGACCGCTTGATTTCCTCCACCGATTGTTTGCGAATGCCGCTATTCAGCGAGCACAAGTTCAAATCCCAGCTAGCCGCATGCAAAGTCAGCTTCATGCCGACGCGTTTGGCGGCCTGCTGAATTTCCCGCGGGTTGCTTTTGTGGAACCAGACGTGCTCGGCCCAGACCTCCATCCCGGCAAATCCGTACTGCCTGGCAATCAAAATCGCCGCTTCTACCGGGTAGGACCACATCAATGTCGATGAAACATACAGCATGTCCACCACTCCTTTACCTCTGCCGGGATCGGCACACTGCCAACCGGGTAAGGGTTGCGCGAGCCGTGCCCGTGAAAGTCGCTGCCTCCCGAGCGGATCAGGTGATTCACCTTGGCTTGCCGCTCCCAAAATGCCATCTGTTGCGCGGAATGCTTCGAATAGTACACCTCGATGCCATCGATGCCGTAGGCAAGCAACGCATCCAGCTTCACTTCAAACGAGTAAATACCCGGATGGGCCAAAATCGCAATGCCGCCTACTTCATGAGTAAGCTCAATCGCTTCGCGTGCCGAGAAGGAAGGACGGGGCACATAGGCCGGGCAGCCTTTTCGCAAATACGTCTCGAACGCCGCTTGCGGAGTGGAGCAAAAGCCGCGTGCTGCCAAAACTTCTGCCACATCTGTGCGCACCAGCACGTCGCCTTTTGCCCGGGCTGTGCATTCTTCCATGGTGATCGCCATACCTAAACGATTGCAGCGTTCGACGATTTCGGCGATCCACTCGATCCGCTCCCGTTGGCGCCTGTCCATGACGTGCAGGAGCCGGGCATCCGATATATCGAGGCCGTAACCCAAAATATGCAACTCGTCTTCTGGGCCGTCCGTGTTCCATTCGATTCCCGGTATGAGCTTCAGACCGAGACGTTCGGCCTCATCGCGAGCCAGCAGATATCCATCGACGGTATCATGGTCTGTAATGGCTAGGTGAGTCACTCCCCGCTCGCTTGCCTCGGCAAGCAGCTCTGCGGGAGTGAGCTTCCCGTCAGAAGCGGTGGTGTGCATATGCAAGTCCATCATCTGACCACTCCTCCTGTTCTTTTCCGACTTGTTTGATTTCGTTTGATTTCATTGTAGCTGTCGTTTTTGAAGGGCGTATAAAGCAGGCGACAAGGTTTGATAAAGGCCAGACGCCTGTCCATGCGCCTTTTCGGTCGATCCCCTGCCGGATTGTTGAGGAGGTGTTAACGATTTACAAAGTCTTTACAAAAGCGAAAAGTTCGTGGACAAACGGCGCTGGTGGAGAGGAAAACGAAAAACCCCCACCCGAACTAATGTTCAGGCAGGGGCTTTGTGTTCAAAGAGACAGTCGCTATTTAAACGACATCGTATCCTTGTTCTTCGATTGCTTCCTTGATGGCATCCAGCGTCAGCGTGCTTTCGTTGAAGGAAACCTCTACTGTTTTGGCCGCCAGATTGACTTTGCCTTCTGCTCCCAGCTCTTTCAACGTTTTTTCCACGGTATTCACGCAATGGTTGCAAGACATGCCTTCTACATTCAATGTTACGTTTTTCATTCTCAATCTCTCCTTTGAGTGTATGTGTATAAATGATGCGGACAAAGCCGCTTGTTGCTGTTTGTAAACGACAGATGGCAGATGGCAGCTTACAGCTTCACTCGCTGCAAGCGCAGGGCGTTGAGCACGACGGAGACGGAGCTGAAAGCCATCGCGGCTCCGGCTAACCATGGAGCGAGGAAGCCCAAGGCTGCAAACGGAATACCGAGCGTGTTGTAGGCAAAAGCCCAGAACAGGTTTTGCTTGATGTTGCGAATGGTTCGCTTGCTCATTTCGATGGCGTCAGCGACACTGGTCAGCTCGCCGCGCATCAAGGTAATGTCGGCCGCTTCCATCGCCACATCTGTTCCCGTGCCGATCGCCATGCCGATATCAGCGGTAGCCAGTGCCGGAGCATCGTTGATTCCGTCGCCGACCATAGCCACTTTCTTGCCCTCTGCCTGAAGCTTTTTCACCTCGGCAGCCTTGCCTTCGGGCAGGACTTCGGCGATGACGTGCTCAATTCCTGCCTCGCGAGCAATCGCTTCGGCGGTTTGACGGTTGTCGCCCGTCATCATGATGACCGTCAGCCCCATCGCTTTCAGGCGTTCGATTGCTTGCTTCGAAGTCGGCTTGATCGTATCCGCTACGGCAATCAACCCGGCAAGCTTGCCGTCGATGACCGCGAGCATCGCCGTTTTACCCGCTTGTTCCAGCGAAAGCATCGTGTCTGAAACAGCCTGATACGATATGTGGTGCTGTTCGAGCAGACGGCGGGTCCCGACCAGCACTTCTCTGCTGTCGACGGTTGCCCGAATCCCGAAGCCGGGAATCGCTTCAAACACGCTGGTTTGCCCAAGCGCTATGCCTTTTTCCGCGATCCCGCGAACGATCGCCTGGGCAAGTGGATGCTCGGAGTTTTTCTCGGCCGCGCCTACAAGCGCAAGCAGTTCTGGCTCGGCAAAATCAAGCGAAATCACGTCTGTCAGCTCTGGCTCTCCTTTGGTTACGGTTCCGGTCTTGTCGAGGACAATCGTATCCAAATGGTGCGCCGTCTCCAGATGCTCTCCCCCTTTGAACAAAATGCCCAGTTCCGCTGCGCGGCCAGAGCCAGCCATAATCGAGGTTGGAGTCGCCAGGCCAAGTGCGCACGGGCAAGCGATTACCAGCACGGCGATAGCCTTTTCCAGCGCCTCGGCAAAGTTGCCGGGAATGACGGCGAAATACCAGATGAGAAAAGTCACCACCGCAATTCCGACGACAATCGGAACGAAAATCCCGGAAATGCTGTCTGCGAGTCGTTGGATCGGCGCTTTTGTCCCTTGCGCTTCCTCCACGACTTTGATGATTTGCGCCAGCGCCGTTTCCTTCCCGACTTTGGTCGCTTTTACCTTCAGAAAACCGTTTTTGTTCAAGGTGGCTCCGATGACGGCATCTCCAGCCGCTTTATCTACCGGGATGCTTTCCCCCGTCAGCATGGATTCATCGACCGCAGACTGCCCCTCCAGCACGATGCCATCCACTGGCACCTTGTCGCCTGGCTTCACGTTCACGATATCTCCAGGCCGCACTTCTTCAACAGGGATCGTAATTTCCACACCGTCGCGGACGACTACGGCTGTTTTCGCTTGCAAGCCCATCAGCTTGCGGATTGCTTCCGAAGAGCGTCCCTTCGCCTTGGCTTCAAACAATTTGCCCAGCAAAATCAAGGTAATCAGCACAGCGCTCGTTTCAAAGTAAAGCTCCAGCATGTGGGCGTGTGACCCGATGGACGAGATCGCCACGTACAGACTGTAAAAATAGGCAGCCGAGGTGCCGAGCGCGACCAGCACATCCATGTTCGCGCTCTTGTTGCGAAGCGCTTTGTAGGCCCCTGCGTAAAACTGCGCCCCGATGATGAACTGCACAGGAGTCGCCAAGGCCAGTTGTACCCACGGGTTCATCAGGAAGTCCGGCAACCAGATGAACGAAGTGAAGGAAAAGTGGCTGACCATCGACCAGAGCAGCGGCAGCGACAGCACGAGGGAAATCCAGAACTTTTGCGTTTGCCGCTTGATCTCGGCCATGCGGCGGTCAACCTGCTCCTCTTCTTTGCCCTCTTCCTTGCGCGTTGCCTGGTATCCCAGCTTTTCTACCTGCCGCACAAGATCAGACACGCCCACCTGAGCAGAATCGTATTCGACCGTAGCTGTTTCCATCGCCAGGTTCACGTTTGCCTTCAACACGCCAGGCATTTTGTTCAGACCCTTTTCGATTCGGGTTGAACACGCCGCACAAGTCATGCCTGTAATATTCAGCTCGACTTTGTCGGCGACGACGCCGTAGCCAAGCGCCTCGATCTTCGAGCGTATATCGTCGAGACTCGTTTTGGCCGGATCGAAGACGACTGTCGATTTTTCCAAAGCCAAATTCACATTGGCTGTTTCTACACCATCCAGCTTCTTCAAGCCTTTTTCAATGCGCAGCGCGCAGGCTGCACATGTCATCCCTGAAATCGGAACTGTAGCTTCTGCCGTTTTGGCACTCATACCAATTCCCCCAAATACCCTTAGAGGGTATATTTCATTGTATAGTTCCCCTTACGTTCATTTCTTATCACACTCTCAATATACAATACCCCCACAGGGTATATCAAGTGATTTTTTTTAAATTTTTCTCCTCTGCTTCTTTGGCTTTTCTCGACGCACAAAAAAAGCCCCCGATTTTCATCATCGGGAGCCTGGAATGACTGCTTATTTTCCTGCGTTCACTTCTTTTTGGTAGGCAGCAGCTACTTTTGCCGCTACTTCCGCATTGTGTCTTACGAGAGCGATATTCGTTTGCAAGCTTTTGCCTGCTGTCAGTTGTTTCACTTTGTCGAGCAGGAACGGTGTTACTTTTTTGCCTGCGATGTTGTTTTCCTTCGCTTCTTTGAGCGCCTGCAAAATTACGCCTTCGATTTGCTTGTGGTCAAGCGCGTCTGCTTCCGGTACCGGGTTGGCGATGATCAAGCCGCCAGTCAGACCGAGCTTCCATTTGGTGTTCATCAAAGTGCCGACTTCTTCTGGCGTATCCAGACGGAAGTCTACGCCAAATCCGCTTTCGCGAGCGAAGAAGGACGGGAACTCGGCAGTGCGGTAGCCGACCACCGGCACGCCTTGCGTCTCCAAGTATTCCAGCGTGCGTCCGATATCCAGGATCGATTTTGCGCCAGCGCATACAACCGCAACGCTTGTTTGCGCCAGCTCAGTCAAGTCAGCAGATACGTCCCACGTAATTTCGCCATCGCGGTGTACCCCGCCGATACCGCCAGTCGCAAACATGCGGATGCCAGCCAGATCGGCTGCGATCATGGTTGCCGCTACTGTCGTCGCACCGATTTTGCCGCTTGCGAGGATGTAAGGGAAGTCGCGGCGGCTCACTTTTTCCACCGATTTGTTGGTCGCGAACTCTTCCAGCTCGCTCTCGGTCAAACCGATTTTGATTTTGCCGTCCATGATTCCGATTGTCGCTGGCACTGCGCCATTGTCGCGGATGATTTGCTCTACTTCTTTTGCCATTTCGATGTTTTGCGGGTATGGCATCCCGTGGGAGATAATCGTAGTCTCCAGGGCAACTACTGGCAAGTTGTTCTCCAGCGCGTGGCGTACTTCCTCAGTAAAGGTCAGGTATTGTTTCATCTTTTATCGCTCCTTTTCGTATTGTCCAACGGTCAATTGCAGTTGTTCCGCTTTGAGCAAGGGAGAAACGGACTGCTCTGTCTGCAAAGTCAGAGCAGATGCTGCCAAACCGAGACGGCAAGCAGCCTGGAACGACTCCCCGTTCACGATGCCGTACAACAGGCCGGACGCAAACGCATCGCCTGCCCCTGTTACATCAACTACCTCAGTCGGATACGGCGCCATCTGCTCCGATACGTCCTCCGACTGATAAAAAATTCCTGCTTCGCCCATGGTGACGATGACGTGCTTGACGCCTCTCTCCCTGATTTTCTTGCACGCTTCGGCGCAATCCTCGATAGAGTTGATCGTCATGCCGGAAAGCAGCTCCGCTTCCTCCCGATTGGGCAGGATCGCTTCGACTCCGTCCAATTGCTGTGGGAGCTTTTTCGCTTTTGCAGAAGAGACCGGGTCAACAAAGAGTCGGATGTTTTCCTCCCGGCAACGGCTAATGATGTAGGCCAAGCAATCCTCCGGTATGTTCGTATCGATAAAAATCGCGTGGGCTGCTGCAATGTGCGACCATTTCTCGGCAAACATCTCCGGTGTGAGCGCGTCGTAAATATCCATGTTCGCCAAAGAAACGACCATTTCCCCATCGATATCGAGCAATGCGGTATACGTGCCTGTGCGCTGCGTAGGCAAGCGCCACACCTGGCTGATATCTACTCCGTGCTTTTTCGTCTCCTGCACGATCCACTCGCCTTCCTTATCTTCACCGATGCTGGTGAACAAGGATGTATTGCATCCCAGTCGTCCAAGATTCTCCGCGATATTGCGGGCAACCCCGCCACACGATTCCATGATCGTAACCGGATTGGAGGAATGCAGACGCACGGCTTGCTTTCCACGCGCTTTTCGGTCGAGGTTCGCTCCACCGATGCAAGCGATCATGCCTTCGTCCCGCAATACGTACGCTCTGCCTTTAATCTCGCCGCGCTTGGTCAACTGAGCGATATACCCCGCTACAGCCGACCGCGAAATCCCGATCAAGTCAGCCAGCTCTTGCTGGGAAATGAACGGATTTTGCCGGATGTGATGAAGGATCAACATATCTTTCTCCACGGTCATCCTCCTTTCTTCTGATTAGCATTCACAGCTTCGTTTACAAACAAAAGTCTATCACAAAAACATTTGTTTTGCAAAGGATGATTTTATCCCCCTCTATTTGACAAACGGATGCGACTTCATGTAAAGTTATCTTAAATTCAAGATATCGAAAATTCGTTGGAAAGGAGGGTTTTTCATGGATCGCAATGATTCCCTCGATCTTTTTGTCGTATTATCGAGATCATATAACTGGGTCACTGCCCACTCCAATCGGCACATCCGCCTGCACGGACTGAATCCTACCGAGTTTGGCGTCCTGGAAGTTCTCTATCATAAGGGCCCGCAGCCATTGCAGCAAATTGGCGAAAAGATCCTGATCTCCAGTGGAAATATCACCTACGTTGTGGACAAGCTAGAAAAGAAGCAACTGTTGATTCGCAAACCCTGTTCGGCCGACCGCCGGGTCATTTACGCCGAGCTGACGGAAAAAGGCCATGCGTTTCTGGCAGACATTTTTCCTTCTCATCAAGAGGCGATTGAAAAAGCGGTCGCGGGACTTACCCCCGAAGAACAACAGCAAGCGATTGCTTTGTTAAAAAAGTTGGGACGTGCTGCTCAGGAGAATTATTAGACTGGGCAGCACCCACCGAGGGTAAAAAAGGTGTTGACAAAACCTTCAACACGTAATAATCTTAAAATCAAGATTTACACATTAAAAGTTATCTGCTTACAAAAAGAAAGGGGAATATTTTTCTCATGAGCAAAGTACTTTTCATTAAAGCAAATGATCGCCCAGTTGAGCAGGCAGTAAGCGTAAAGCTGTACGAGGCTTTCGTAAAATCTTATAAAGAAACGCATCCAAACGACGAGATCGCCGAGCTGGACCTGTTCGCAGAAAACCTTCCTTACTACGGAAACGACCTGCTCACTGCCATGTTCAAAGCTGGACGCGGCATGGAGCTGACTGCTGAAGAACAAAAAGGCGCTGAACTGGTGAGCAAATATTTGAACCAATTCACTGATGCAGAAAAAGTAGTTATCGCATTCCCTATGTGGAATTTCACCGTTCCTGCTGTTCTGCACACCTACGTTGATTACCTGTCGCAAGCAGGCAAAACGTTCAAATATACAGCGGAAGGCCCTGTTGGACTGATGGGCGACAAAAAAGTAGCTCTCCTGAGCGCACGCGGCGGCGTATACTCCGAAGGCCCAATGGCTGAAATCGAGCTGGCTAACCGCTACGTTCGCACGGTGCTTGGCTTCTGGGGCATCAGCAATGTGACAGAAGTGATCGTAGAAGGTCACAACCAATTCCCGGACAAAGCAGAAGCAATCGTAGCAGCAGGCATCGAAAAAGCAGCAAAACTGGCGGAATCCTTCTAAGGCCCGCCAGCCTTTCTTGTCCTAATATCTCAAATTTGAAATACTATAATTTAAAATAATTAAGGAGAGATGAAAAATGATGGATCTTGGATTGTTGATTATTCGCTTGGTGATTGGGTTGTCGTTTGCAGGTCACGGTGCGCAAAAGCTGTTTGGCTGGTTCGGTGGCTACGGTTTGAAAGGCACAGGCGGCTGGCTGGAGTCCATCGGGGTCAAACCTGGTGTTGCCATGGCCCTGCTTGCCGGATTGGCTGAACTGGTCGGCGGCTTGCTGTTTGCAGCAGGTGTCGGTACATGGGTCGGCGCTCTCCTCATTGTCTTCACAATGTTGGTTGCGATTGTGAAGGTTCACGGTCAAAATGGATATTGGGTAACGCAAAACGGCTACGAGTACAACCTGACTTTGATCGCTGTCGCTATCGGTGTCGCTTTGATCGGTCCAGGAGCATACGTTTTGTTTTAAGCAACACTCGCTAAGCCCGTAAGCCAGCATTCCACCAAGGGAGGACACAGCAGATGGAAATCCGCGTCTATACACAGAATGAACAAGCAAAAGGACACTTTGGCGACGGTGAAATCGTAGAAAACAAACCGATTGGCTTCCCCCACGAAGGTTCCGTCGTAAAACGGGTTGGCCCGCTTTTTTACTGGGCATGGGCAAAATCACTGCAAACGTTTGAAATTCCTCTTCACCCGCATTCCGGCTTTGAAATTTTGTCCTATGTTTTGAAAGGTACAGTGGGTCATCGGGATACGCTGGGCAATTTGCAGCAAGTGACAACAGGCGGCGCTCAGATCATGCAAACAGGATCAGGAGCTTACCACGCCGAAGAATTGGGCAAAGATACGGAAATGTTCCAAATCTGGTTTGAGCCGCACCTGGCAAAAACTACAAAGACTCCGCCGACTTACAACCAGTATGATCACGAAGAGTTTCCAAGCGAAACGACGGATGGCGTATCGGTGAAAAGCATCATTGGTTCTCAAGCTCCCATTTCGCTCGTGACCGACTCTTCAATGAAAGACATTGCCATTCCGGCAGGCAAAGCTTTTTCGCTGGAGCTTCCGGCTGGCTACGCTCACGCTGTCGTCGTCGTGGAAGGCAGCGGGAACATTTTGGGTAGTGAACAGTCAGCAACTGCGAACACAGGCGACTTTGTCGTCGTTTCAACCGAAGCAGCGGAAACCATCACCTATCAGGCAAAAGACGATGCTCCCCTGCGCTTGGTGCTGATCCAGGTGCCGCTCGAAGTCGACTATCCGCTTTACCGCAAATAATTTCTTGTATCCAAACTGCAAACAAAAACCGCCCTTATGCATGAATATAGCCATAGCTTCACAAAGACCGTCACCTGCTCGTGGCGGTCTTTATTTTTTGTACATGAACGAAAGCGGCCCCGCCTGGCCTGGCTACAGCGGAGCCTTTTTTGCTGGGAAAACGCTCAAAAAATCTTCTCTTCCTCCAGCATCATTTTTTGTTCAAAAGGAGCCGTCAACACAATCAGCGTATAAGAGTAACCGAAATCTCCGGTGCGTTCCGAAAAAGCTACCAACTCCTCCGTAGAACGGGTGACGACCTTCAGCATGTAGTTGTACTCCCCGCTGATCCGGTACATGTCGGTCACTTCAGGCGCCTGCTTGCAAAAGTCGATAAAAGCGGCGCACTGCTTGGTGCGGAACATGACAAAAGCAGTCGTGTGCTTGCCCAGCTTCTCCTGCGAGATCGCCGCGTGATAGCCGGTGATCACGCCTTGTTCTTCCAGACGGCGCACCCTCTCCTTGACCGCTGGCTGCGTCATCCCGATGATTCGCCCCATCTCCGCCAACGGTATCCGCGAATTTTCATGCAACAGGCTAATGATTTTGTAATCGACCTGATCCACTTTTATCACCCTTTCGATTTCATAAGCGCTAACCTGCAAATAACTTGCTTCTATATAGAAATACAAGAGAAACACCTTGGTTCATGCATGTAAATTATAAAAATTGTTTCGTAAAATGTCACTACCGAGATGCTCACTGACCAGCGCGCGGTCAGGCGGCATGAAAAGCTTGTTTTTCCAAGGAGTGAAGCCGCTTTGTCCAGACGTACACTGATTTTGTTGCTGGCACTGGGAGAATTTATGGTGGGCACCGCCGAATCGATCGTAACAGGCATCATCGGCATGATCGCAAATGATACCCACGTCTCCGTCTCCCTGGCTGGCCAGCTTGTTACAGCCTTTTCCCTGGCTTTTGCTTTCGGTTCACCGATTTTGATTGCGCTCACGGCAAAAATGGAGCGCAAAAAGCTCATCCTCTGGGCGCTTTTTGTGTTCATCCTGACGAATTTGCTCGCTTTCGTCAGCCCTGGGTTCTCCCTGCTGTTGTTCTCGCGTATTTTGCTCGGGCTTTGCGGCGGCATTTACACGGTGGTTGCTCTCGCGCAAGCCGCCAATATGGCCTCCCCCGAGAAAAAGGGCAGCTCCATTGCCATCATTCTCATGGGCTTTAGCCTCTCGCTTGTGCTCGGCGTTCCGGCTGGCACGATGCTCGGCGAACTGTGGGGCTGGCGGTCTGTATTCGCCCTGATCGGCGTCCTGACCATCATTCCGTTCGCAGCCATTCTTGCCTTTTTGCCAAAAGAACAAGGCGAGGCAGCCATCCCCTTGCGCCAGCAGCTGGCAGCGTTACGCAACCGCCGCGTGATTCACGCCCTGCTCCTCTCTTTGTTCTTCGTCACAGGGTACTCGACGGTTTACACGTACATCACCCCGCTCTTGCAGAGCACGACCGCCATGTCTACCGCCTGGGTAAGCGCTACGCTGTTCATGGCTGGTCTCGCCAGTGTCGCGGGTTCGCGAATCGGCGGTGTCGCCACTGACAAATGGGGCGTCCGTCGCACCTTGTACATCAGCCTGGTAGTGCATGCGCTCGTCCTGTTGTTTTTGCCCTTGTCCACCATGCTGTTCGCAGGCGCGATTGTGGCAGTCATGTTCTGGGTGGCTGCGGTTCAGACGACTGTCCCTGCCCAGCAGTATTACCTGATTACTTTGTCTCCGCACTCGTCCCAAGTCGCGCTCAGCATCAACACCTCGGTTTTTCAACTGGGGCTGGCACTTGGCGCAGGGCTGGGCGGATTGATCGTCAACCATGCGGCGATTGTGCATGTGAGCTGGGTTGGCGGCTTGCTCGTGCTCGCAGGGCTGGGCTTTGCCGTCGCATCCTTTTCTCAGCCAAAAGAAAGCGGAACAGTAACAATCGCTTCCGCCAAAAGGTAAAGCAAGCACAGACACAAGCAAACCCGTCCAGGCATCGACGCCCGGGCGGGTTTGTTTTTTACCGCTGTTATTCTCCTACAACTCTTAAACTATACGAGAGCCGGCTCATGCGCAAGCATCGTGCCTTCCTGCGCGTACCGCACATGCCAGGAGAACGCTTTTTCCAATACGTGCGGAGTATGCCCGCCGCGTGTGAGCGCTTCTTCATAATACGCTCTCAATTGATCCCGATAGAGCGGATGGGCGCAGTTCTCGATGATTTTCAAGGCGCGCTCTCTTGGAGCCAGGCCGCGCAAATCAGCCAGTCCTTGTTCCGTGACGATAATATCGACATCGTGCTCGGTGTGATCCACATGAGACGCAAACGGAACGATGCTGGAAATTTTCCCGCCTTTGGCAATCGACTTGGTGACGAAAATGCCAAGACGAGAGTTGCGGGCGAAGTCGCCGGAGCCGCCGATGCCGTTCATCATTTTGCTGCCGGATACATTCGTGGAATTGACGTTGCCGTAAATATCCACCTCAATCGCCGTGTTGATCGCAATCAGTCCGAGACGGCGGATGATTTCCGGATGGTTAGTAATTTCCTGCGGACGCAGCAACAGCTTGTCGCGGTATTGGGCAAAATGACGCGTGACGTGCTCCATTTTTTCGGCAGTCAGCGTGATCGAACAGCCGGAAGCAAACGAGATTTTTCCCGCATCGATCAAGTCAAATACCGCATCCTGCAATACTTCCGAATAAACAGTCAGGTCGGTGAACTCCGAGTCCAAAAAGCCGTTGAACACCGCGTTGGCTACAGACCCGATGCCCGATTGCAGCGGCGCGAGATTTTTCGGCAAACGGGAAGCTTTCACTTCCTCGCGCAAAAACGCAATCAGATGGGCGGCGATCTGAGCTGTCTCCTCATCCGGCTCCACAATCGTCGATGGCGAGTCGAGCTGGTTCGTCAACACGATGCCTTTGATTTTATCCATATCGACCACAATTCCCGCTGTGCCGATTCGCTGATCGACTGCTGTAAGCGGGATCGGCTCGCGCTCTCCCTGTTTCCCTGGTGTGTAGATGTCGTGAATGCCTTCCAGTTCAGCAGACTGAGCCAGATTCAGCTCAACGATGACATGCTTCGCATAATCGACGAAGATGTTCGAATTGCCGACGGATGTGGCCGGAATGATCATACCATCCTCCGTAATTGCAACCGCTTCCACAATCGCGTAATCAATGGCGGCCATTGCTCCCTGACGAATCAGCTCTGCCGTGTGGGACAGATGCTGGTCGACAAACATCATGCTGCCGTCATTGATTTTTTTGCGCATCACGGGATCGGCCTGAAAAGGCAAGCGTTTGCTGACGATTCCCGCTTCCGCCATCACGGCATCCACATCGGAACCGAGCGATGCGCCTGTATATACGTTCACTCCAAAAGGTTTGTTTTCTCTTTTGACCAGCTCGGCCAATGCGAGCGGCACGACTTTGGCATCCCCTGCACGAGTGAAGCCACTTAACCCGATCGTCATGCCATCCTCGATCCAACTCGCTGCTTCCTCAGCTGTCACGATTTTATCTGCCATTCGTTTATCGCGTAAGCGCTCCCACATCATTGTGACCCCCTATGCCATCTTTTCTTGCTCCTACACTAGCACAAGGAATCTGAGCGGGCACTCAATTTTCAACAAAGCAGAATATTTGAGCAGATAATTAGAAAAAAAGACAGCGAACCATTCTCAGCGAAACGACGTTGTTCCTTGTTAAAAGCCGAGCAGTTGCCGGAACGCACTGGCATACGTCTGACTCACGGGCACTCTCGTCTTCTGCTTGTCCTTCATCTCCAGCAAAAACGTCGAGTGAAAATGCGGATGGATGAAGCCAATCGCCTCCATGTTCACAAAATACGAGCGATGGCAACGCACGAACCGCTCCGGCGGAAGCATGTATTCCAGCTCGGACATGCTGTACTTGTTCGCGTACGATCCAGTGGCCGCATGCAACAGCGTCTTGCCTTCATTCGAGCTGATATACACAATCTCATGCAACGGAATCGGCAGCCAGCCATCTTCCCCTTTTCCAATCAAAAACGACAGCCGCGGCTGCGGATTGGCAAGCGGAACGCTTTGCAAAGGGTAGATGGCGGTGATACAGCCCATGACCTCTCCACTTTTGAACAACGGAAGCGACAAACCGTAGTACGGCACTCCAAAAATCCGGCTTTCTACCTGATGCCCTACTTTGCCTCTTTCCATCAATGCCTTGTGAGTCGCTGAGCCAACCGGAACCTGATCGCCCGGTGCAATTTTCAAGTCTATGTTTGAGCTAGGCTGATAATACAAATATTGCGTTCCATCCGATATGGCAATGGACACTTCTTCTGGCACAGCTTGACCGATCATTTGCAGCATCTCTGGAACAAATGTGTTCTCCATGCTGAATCCCCCTGCTCCTCTTCTCGCTTTTTCCTTCTCCTTCTATTAAACCACACTTCCCGCCTGGCAGATCAATCCTTGTCTTTCCTTTGCAGACAAGGGAATCCATCCATCGCCGGACAGCCGTTGTGCTATCATTAGTAGCAACAGTTTTCCCAGAAAAGGCGGTGCACCATGGATCACACCATTGTCTTGATTGCAAAAGGAACCGATACGCTCGCTTTTTTGCTGAAAGAGCTGCGGGCGTACTTCGAACCGTATTGCAAGGTCATCGGTTATGCCAGCCACGAGCCAATCCCGGACCTCTCCGGGGTATCACACGTCTTCATCACGACAAGGGCACCCGAGTTGTATACGATCGCCCGTCAGGCTGTACCCGAGACGGTGCCGATTACCGTCCTCAACCGTTTCTTTGAATTGCGCAAAATCAAGGCGCTCATGCAAATTCCGCCCGGAACGACCGTACCTGTCATGAACAACTCGCCCGTCACCGCGCAAGAAGTCATTCAAAACTTGCGGGAAGCCAACATCGATCACTTGCACTACGTTCCGTTCCACCCCGGCTGTACGTTCGAAGAGGCGGAATTTCAGTATGCGATCATCATGAGCATTCCCGACGTTCCGCTGCCGCCTCATGTGGAAATCATCGACCTCGGCTTCCGCAAAATCAGCATCCACGATCTGATCGATACTGGGCGCAAGGTAGGGGTTCCGATTGAATGGGAGCGGCAATATCTCTCCGCTTTTATCGCCGAAATGTCCGAGTTGGCCAAAATGCTCGGAACTTCCTATGCGGAGGTGCAGAAGCTGAACAGTCAGCTGCAATCTACGTTTCAAGCTGTAAAAGACCCGGTCATCGCCTGCAATGAAGCTGGCTTGATCACGTTTATTAACGATGCGGCCGTCGAACTGTTCTGTCCACTCGAAACAGCGATCATCGGCAAACCGTATACCACGCTGAAAGAGTCAAGCCAGCTCGCCCCCTTTTTCAAGCAGGAGGGCCAGGAAGACACGCTCATTGCCATCGAGCAGAGACAATTCATTGTCCGCAGCCACAGCATTCGCAGAGGCCACGAGCAGCTTGGCTTCGTCTGCACGTTAAAAGACGTGACCGAGATTCAGCGCCTGCGCACGCAGCTCACTTTGCGCGGGCACACGGCTACTTATTCTTTTGCGGATATAAAAGGAGACAGCCAACCGCTGCTACACGCCATCGAGCTAAGCAAAAAAATGGCGAAAAACAACCAGACGATCTTGCTGACGGGGGAAAACGGCACGGGAAAAGAGTTGTTTGCCCACGCCATTCACCAGCATTCCTTGCAAAAAAACGGCCCTTTTGTCGCCATCAACTGCGCGTCGCTGCCGGAAAACTTGCTGGAAAGCGAGCTGTTCGGCTACGATGATGGAGCTTTTACGGGGGCGCGAAAAGGCGGCAAGCCAGGTCTGTTCGAACAGGCAGATGGCGGGACGATTTTCCTCGACGAGGTTGGCGATATCTCCCCAGCGATCCAGGTCAAGCTGCTTCGCGTCCTTCAGGAAAAGCAAGTGATTCGCGTCGGCGGCACAGGCATTTTGTCCGTAGACTGCCGGGTGATCGCGGCAACCAACCGCAATCTGGAGGATGCCGTCAAAGAAGGGGCGTTTCGCGAAGACTTGTTTTACCGCCTCGCCGTCTTGCCAATCGAGATTCCGGCGTTGCGGGAACGGATCAGTGACATCCCGCTGCTGATTGACGATCACCTCAAGCAGCAAGGCATTCGCAAAAGCTGGTCGCCGGAAGTGATGGAGCTTTTGCTTGCCCATGATTGGAGGGGAAATATTCGGGAGCTGAAAAACGTGGTGGACTACGCCATTACGGTAAGCGAGCATCCTGTCATTGGCGTATCCGATCTCCCCAAGAGGCTGACCGAGCGTATTTTTCAAAAGCAATCACTGGCTGCCGTCGTGCCGCTTGACGATGAACGAAATCTCGATATTTTAATCGCCCTGTATCAATATTACCTCTCCAACAAACCAGTAGGGCGCTACCAACTGGCGCATTCCCCCGCTCTGCAAGCGAA
This sequence comes from Brevibacillus sp. HD3.3A, assembly GCF_013284375.2. Lineage (NCBI taxonomy): Bacteria > Bacillati > Bacillota > Bacilli > Caryophanales > Paenibacillaceae > Brevibacillus > Brevibacillus sp. HD3.3A. Next base: position 419,928 of record NZ_CP085874.1, on the reverse strand, counting down.
CGGCTGGACGGAAAGCGCGCTGCGCAACCGCTTGAAACAGCTGGAGCAGCTAGGCTTGGTGCGCTCTGGAACAACACGTCAAGGAACCTTGATAACGCGAGACGGCATCGAGGTGCTGAGGAAGCATGGGAAAATCTAGGGAAAGATTTTTGAATATTAGGATGTATTAGGTCGAATAAATCCTAATAAACATTCCTAAAGAGTGCGTTTTCTATTGGAGGAGCACCTTCTTCGTCCGATGAAAACGCCTTTTTTCGTGAATTTTCGACACTTGGCATGCCACTTGCTTATAAAAAGCCAAAAAAAGCGAGGTGACCTCATGGCTACACAACATCCTTCTCCTCAAGCAACGCCAGCCAAGAAACGTTTTTCGGTCCCACACACTTATGCCATTCTCTTTATCATCATTATTTTGGCAGCGCTTGCTTCTTACGTGCTCCCTACTGGCGAGTTCGAACGCGTCAAGGACGCAGCCTCGGGTAAAACGATTGTCGTGAACGGCAGCTACCACCCTGTCGAAAGCAGTCCTGTCGGATTTTTTGACATGTTCAAAGCGATTCCGGAGGGCATGCAAAAAGGCTCGCAAATCATCTTCTACATCTTCATCGTCAGCGGCGTTTTCGGAATCATCCGTCAAACGGGCGCGATTGAGGCGGGCATCAACAAAGGCGTCCGCTATCTGGAGGGCAGGGAAAAGCTCCTGATCCCCGCTTCCATGTTCCTCTTCTCCATCGGGGGCTTCACGATGGGGATGGCGGAAGAAAGCATCATTTTCGTCCCGATCGGGATTGCGCTCGCCCGGGCAATGGGCTTCGATGCGGTAACGGGTACGGCCATGATCACGATGGGCGCGGCTGCCGGGTTCATGGGCGGTATGCTCAACCCGTTCACGGTAGGGGTAGCACAATCTCTGGCGCAACTGCCGCTCTTCTCCGGCTTGACTTTCCGCGCCGTAGTTTACGTTTTCGTCCTCGGCTTTGCCATCTGGTACGTCATGCGCTATGCCTACCGTGTCAAAGCTGACCCGACCCAAAGCGTGATTTACTCGATCGAAAAACAGGAAAGCACCGATCAGGTCGCTGTCGAGATTCCAGACCTCAACGGACGCCACAAGCTTGTCTTTTTGGTGATGGTCTGTGGGCTGTCCTTCAACGTCTACGGCGTGTTCGAGTACGAATGGTTCCTGACTGAACTGACGGCTTCGTTTTTAATCATGGGTCTGGTTGCCGGGCTTGTCGGCGGCCTGAATGTAGACAAGCTGTTTGACTCCTTTGTCGCTGGCGCCAAAGCCGTTACCTTCGGCGCCCTGATCGTCGGCTTTGCCCGGGCGATCACCGTCGTGCTGGAAGAAGGAAAAATTATCGATACGATGATTTACGCCCTGACTTCCGCCATCGGCCATTTGCCGGATGCGATCAACGTACTGGCTATGTTCCTGATTCAAGCGGTGCTCAACCTGTTCATTTCGTCCGGAAGCGGCCAGGCTGCGACAACGATGCCGATCATGGTGCCGATTGCAGACCTGCTTGGCATTCAGCGCCAGATCGCCGTTCTTGCGTTCCAGTACGGTGATGCGGTGACCAACTCGATCATCCCGACTTCTTCGGCACTGATGGGCTACTTGGCTGTCGCAGGCATCCCGTACGAGAAATGGGTCAAATTCATCTGGAAGCTGCTGTTGGGCTGGGCACTCATCGCCGCTGTCGCTCTGATCGTTGCTGTCACCATCGGCGTTTCCTAGACACGATTTTTGCCAATTGACTGGCTGGGCCATGACGTGGCGCAGCCCCGGTCGTAAACCTATGGAGGAACCATGCGCACAACTATCGAACAATTGCAGCCCGCCATTTTTTCTCTGTATGAGCACTTGCACCAACATCCTGAGGTTAGCTGGCAGGAAGTCGAGACGACCGCTTATATCGCCCGCTTTTTGCAAGAGCACCATTGCCGGGTCACTACTTTTGACGATGTGACAGGCGTAGTAGCTGAGTGGGGAAACTTGACCCCGGGCGGATTGACGGTCGGCGTGCGGGCTGACATGGACGCTCTCTGGCAAGAAGTAAACGGCGTCTTCCAGGCCAACCACTCTTGCGGGCACGATGCCCACATGACGATGGTGCTGGGAGTGCTCATGGTCTTGCAGGCGCAAAATATTCAGCTTCCCGGACGTCTCAAGCTGATTTTCCAGCCGGCTGAGGAAAGCGGAAACGGCGCTCTGGCTATGGTCAAAAAGCAAGTTGTCGACGATATCGACTACTTGTACGGCGTCCACCTCCGGCCGATTCAGGAGATTGGGCAAGGTACGGCTGCCTCGGCGATTATGCACGGCGCGGCAGGCACCATTTTTGGACAAATCAAGGGAGACGATGCCCACGGAGCGCGTCCGCATCTCGGGGTCAATGCCATCGAGGTCGCAGCCGCCATCGTCGAGCAGCTCAAAGGCATTCATCTCGATCCGCTCATCCCGTATTCCGTGAAAATGACGCAGCTTTCTGCGGGCAGCAAGAGCAGCAATATCATTCCCGGCTCCGCCCAGTTCCATCTGGATTTGCGCGCGCAGACGAACCCTGTCATCGACGCGCTCTTTTCCCGAGTCGAACACATTTTGCAACATGTAGCCCGGCTTTATGAGGTAGACTTGTCTTATGACATCACCGAGCGGGTGTACGCGGCCGAAGTCCATGAGGAAGCTCGGCAAATCATGGCTGATGCGATTGTCCAGACGCTTGGCGCAGACAAGCTGGAAGCGCCGATCCAGACGCCGGGCGCGGAAGACTTCCACTACTACACCAAAGAACGGCCTCATCTACGCGCAACCATGCTGGGGCTGGGCTGCGGCCTGGCACCCGGATTGCACCATCCGCAAATGACTTTTGCAAAAGAATCGCTGCTGGATGGCATCGAAATTTTGGCCCGAACGGTACTCACCACGTTTGAGCGGCATGCAGGCAAGTAATCTCGCCTGCAACCCGCCTTCGCTCATCCGAATACATGTCTGAGGAGAGATGGTCATGAAAATCGAACGCGTCGATCTGCAAAGAATCAAAATTCCCCTGACTGCCCCGTTTGTCACCAGCATGGGGCTGGAAACTCACAAGGAATGTATTCTCGTCCGCGCCTACAGCGGCAATCACGTAGGCTTTGGCGAGAGCGTCGCGATGGATGTTCCGGTTTACAACGAAGAAGATGTCGACACCGTCTGGTACATGCTTGAAAAGTACCTGATTCCCCAACTGTTTACCCGCGACATCGAGCATCCTGATCAAGTTTCGGAAATCTTCTCCTGGATGCGCCGCAACCAGATGGCCAAATCCGCTCTGGAAGGCGCTGTCTGGGACTTGTACGCCAAAATGAACGGGCTGTCCCTCTCCCAGGCGCTTGGCGGCACACGCACGACAATCGATGTCGGCGTCAGCATCGGAATCGAGCCAACCATCGAAAAATTGCTGGAACGAGTCGACGGCTTTATCCGCGACGGGTACAAAAAAATCAAGGTGAAAATCAAGCCGGGCTTTGACGTAGAGCCGATGCGCGCCATCCGTCACACCTTTGGCCCTGACGTCCCGCTGATGGCTGATGCCAACTCGGCTTACACGCTCGCAGACATCGACATGTTGAAACAGCTCGACGAGTTTGGCCTGATCATGATTGAGCAGCCTTTGGGACACGACGACATCATCGACCATGCGACATTGCAACGCGAGCTGAAAACGCCTATTTGCCTCGACGAGTCGATCCACACCGTCGAGGATGCCCGCAAAGCGATTGAACTCGGCAGCTGCCGCATCATCAACATCAAGATCGGACGCGTCGGCGGCCTGACAGATGCGAAGAAGCTCCATGACTTGTGTGCGGCAAAAGGCGTTCCGGTCTGGTGCGGCGGCATGCAGGAAGTCGGGATTGGCCGCGCCCACAACATCGCCATCGCTTCGCTGTCCAACTTCACCATCCCGGGCGACACGTCGCCATCTCACCGCTACTTTACAGAGGATGTCGTTACGCCGATGATCGATTTTGCTTCGCCGGGCGTTCTCTCCGTCCCTACCGGAGCAGGCATAGGTTTCACGATTAATGAAGCCGCCATTCTCCGGTCGCTGGTGGAGCATAAGAGCTACTACGCGAATCAAGAGTCCACGACGACCGTCATTCCGGGCTGGTAATGCATTGATGAAAATGAAAACAGGGACGCCACAGCGGCTTCCCTGTTTTTTCGTTATCGAGCGCTTTTAGTCCATAATCGTCAACAGCTTGCACAGGTTGCGCTCGGCGCCTGCCCTGTCTTCTGCCGGCAATTTTTTCAGCAAGTCCAGCGCAGCGTACGGCAGCTTTAGCGCGTGAGGGTCGCTATACGTCTTCTCCCAATACGCCGGCGCGAAAATCTCGGCAAAAGCTGGCTCTTTTACTTCATCCTCCAGCACAAACTCCGGTCGCTGACGGTCGAGATAGGTTTGAATCCGATGATTGGCGATTCCCGCCTTGACCATCTCTCCGTAGCCGAAACGCTCCAACTCAGTCAAAGCCTGGGCATGCGTCACGCTGTGGACGACCTCGCCTGCAAAGTGATAGCGCTGCCCATCAATCACCCGCCCAGGGATGACTGTATGTAGCTCGTCAAACGTCCTGACCGCCATCTCGTCGGTCGTGTCGTATGGCGCCACTTCCGAAGCCACGTCCTCCGTCCTGATCGCAAAATAGTTGGCGATGCCCCAATAGCGGGTTGGTCTGTCTTCTTTTGTCCTTTTCAGCAATTCAACCAGCCCGCTGACAATGCTCGGACGGATCAGATCGGGACGTTCCTTGAGCGCTTTCAATGCCAGCACGCCCAATGCCAAACCATGTCCGGAGGTGCGCAGCTGCTGCGTATTTTGCTTGAGTCTGTAAATGACGCTGTCCAGCAAGGCGGGATCAGCTTCTTCTTCCTGGTCCAACGGGGCGAACCATTCCGGCTTCAATTTCCGGAAAGCTTCACAGGTTCGCTCAATCCCCTCTATTACGTGACGAGGCAAATCATGCTCCTGATTCATGTAGTAGCCTGCCAGCAATGCCGCACCGTAATGACCCTCGAACCATCCTTCTTGCGCCGCGCGCGCCATTCCCACCAAGCCTAGCTCCAAATACGAATCGAGTAACCGCATGTAACATCCTCCTTTTACCAATTGGATCTTGCATTTATAATATAACATATATTTTAGTTTGTTAAGTGTAAAAATAAAAATGACTCCATCTCGCGGAGTCATTTGCTTCTCATCATTATTGTTCATCCAGACGGAAATCGACTTCGTCAGTCGCTGGACGGTAGTCCACGATCAGTCCTTTTCCGTTCATATACCACAACTCGTCTTGTTCCATATAAAAAGTAATGCCATCTATTACGGTAGACAGTCCGATTTCGTTCGGCAGTTCTTTGGCGATCCCCATGGAAAAGGAATCCTGAACCGTGCTTACCCCTCCATATCGGACAAAAAAGCGAATGCTGTCGCCCTCTTGGCAGCCCCACTCTTCTTTAAACCACGCTACAGCTGCTTCCGTTACCGTCATCTTCATCAAACGCCACTCCTCTCTTCCCTTGTAGTTTACCTTACTTTCTAAATATGTAAAGCAAAAAAGTATACTATCAGCACTTTATCCTTGTCTGCAAAAGAAAAACCGATTCCCTTGAAGTGGAAATCGGTTCTGCCTCTGTTCCTCTGTTTACTTTACTGGAAGTGTAACCAAAAAGCTGGTTCCTATGCCTTCCTCGCTGCTCACGTGAATTTTGCCATGGTGGGCGTCCACAATCCATTTGGCGATGGACAGGCCCAATCCCGTGCCTTCTGTGGAGCGGGAGCGCATTTTGTCCACGCGGAAGAAACGGTCGAACAAATACGGAATGTTTTCTTTGGAAATGCCGATTCCGCTGTCTTTTACCAGGATGGCGACGCGGTTCCCGTCTTTTTTGCAAGAAACGTAAATGCTGCCGCCTTTGTTTGTGTACTTGAGGGCGTTGTCCAGCAAAATGACCAGCAACTGATGCAGACGCTCTTCATCTCCGGCAATTTCCAGCGGCCCTTCGATGTTCGTCTCCAGGCTGATTTCTTTTACGATCGCAAGCTGGGTAAACACCTGTGTGCATTTTTGCACGACCTCGTCCAGACGGATGCGTTTGCTCATGATTTGCAGCTCGTTGGAATCGCTGCGAGCCAAGGTCAGCAAATCAGCCACCAGCTTGCTCAGCCGCTTCGCCTCCTGCATGCCAATCATGATTTTCTCGCTTTCCTGCTCTATCGTATGGTCCGGGTGGCGAAACAGGCGCTCCAGATTGACCATGATCGCGGTCAACGGAGTGCGCAGCTCATGCGAGGCATCGGCGATGAACTGCTGCTGCTTTTCCCACGAAACCTGGATCGGAATAAGCGCGCGCCTTGCCAAAAACCAGCCCGCCACGATGGCAATGACGACGCTGACAGCACCACCGATCACGACGACGTACAACAAGCTGCTCAGCATGTTTTGCTCAGGTGCGAGATTGTAGATCAATTGAAACTGATAGGCGATTTGCACTCGATCGCCCACGACGACTTTTTTGGGCACAGTTACTGTCTGTACCCGATACATCTGGCCTCTGATGGATACCGTCTCAGTCCCGTCTGGTTTGTCGATGTGCAGAAACTCGGGGAAATCCTCCGGCTCCAGCCGATCTCCAAAGGCTGTTCCCATCACTTGACCAAAGCTGTCCCAGACGAGCAACGTGTACCTGCGCTCCAGGTCGATATACTTTTTTCGCTCCATCCGGTTGTACGGAAAAGATTCATCGTCCATTCGCTGCAAGCGAGGCAAGGGATCTACGGTAAGACGCTGACTCACTTTTTCCAGTTCGCGGTCTACTTGCGAGTAAAGCCGATACTTCATCGTGTAGTAAACAGCGCCTCCTAGCAGGTTGAGCAGCAGAAATACCACGATGACATTCAGTGTCACCAGGCGAATCCGCGTTTTTCGAAACATTAACGTTCTTCCTTTTTCAAAATATAGCCCACGTTGCGGATCGTGCGGATAAAGCTTTCGTACGCTCCCAGCTTTTTGCGCAAATAGTGGACGTACAAATCAACTACCCCGTAATTCGCTTCTGAGTCAATTCCCCATACACGGTCAAAAATTTGCTGACGCGTCAAGATTTGCTCCCGATTTTGCAGAAAATACTTGAGCAGTTCGTACTCCTTGGTCGTCAGCTTCATCGGCTCATCATCCACGAAACCGTCGTATTCATTTACTTTTAAAGAAATGGGACCGTATGTCATTTCGCCTTCCGTACCCGTCTTCCCATTGCGGCGCAGCAAAGCTCTCGCTCTCGCTGTCAGCTCTTCCGCAGCAAACGGCTTGACCAGATAATCGTCAGCTCCTGCATCCAGTCCTTCCACTCTTGCCTTGACGCTGTCCTTTGCTGTCAGGAAC
>NZ_CP085874.1:292500-405000 GCF_013284375.2 Brevibacillus sp. HD3.3A | reverse complement strand
CGTCTGTACCAAAATAAGTAGTAGGAATGATGTTCTGAATTTGCGGTGTACCCGGCAAAGCATCCATTGTGTACGTGAATGCACCGAGTGCAATCGTTCCCGGGATCAGACGTTTTGGGATGTTCGCTTCACGGAAAATCGCTGCGGCAAACGGGTAGACAGCAAAGGCAACGACGAACAGCGAAACCCCGCCATACGTCAAAATCGAACATGCCAGCACGACAGCCAAAATCGCACGGTTGGAGCCCAGCGCCTTCACGATCGTATGGGCGATCGACGAAGCTGCTCCACTCAACTCCATGACTTTTCCGAAAATGGCACCCAGCAGAAAAATAGGGAAAAATGATTTCACATAGTTTGCTGCATTGGTCATGAACGTTTCCGTATAGCTTGGCAGAAGCGCGATTCCCGACAAAACGACCGCGAGCAGCGTAAAGATCGGGGCAAAGACGATAACAGGGTAGCCCCGGTACGCAAAAAACATCAAAAGGCCGAGCGCGATCACGATAGACAACACTTCAATGATCATAGGATTCTCCTTTCAGATTGCCCTCCAGCTTGGAGGCGCAGTGTTTATAATCACCGCAAAAGAAACCGCTTACAACCGTTTCTGAATTGCATGGATCGTGCCAACTCTGTCACCTTTTCGACAAATCCAGCATTCGCGCCACTTTGTAGTCACCGGGCACCGACACCCGAATGATAGCGCTTGCAAAATTTTCCGGATTTCCGGAATTATGCGTCCGCTTTTTTGGAATCTAGCAAAAAACCAGCCAAAAACAGCTCCGGCAAAATGTCAAAACCTTCTGCCGTCGACACCTTTCTCCTTTTTTCTATTCCGGAAACGCGGAATCTGGCAAAAATAATAGCCGGGAACTCGGCCTTGTCGCCCTGTCCCGGCTTTCAGTACGCATCCATTATTTCCGTTGGGAATACTTCTCCCACTTTTCATAAAAGCTGGACTTGCTGATTTGCAGCAACTTGGCTGCCTCCAGCTTGTTTCCGCCCGTTTGCTGCATCGCAAGCGCAAGCGCCTCCTGCTCCGTCTGTTCCATGAGCTGCTTTAAAGGCATAAGCTCTCTGAACGGCGCATCCGCCACAGGAACAACTGCCGTCTCGTCCGATGCCGGCAGCCAAATGTGCTCTTTTTTCAGCACATCGTCCTCCATCAGATGCAATGCTCTCTCCAGCACATTCCGCAGCTCGCGTACGTTCCCCGGCCAAGCATAGCCCCGCAGCACATTCCAGACCTCTTCGTCGATCACTTTGACCGTGATGCCTGTAGACTCGCCCAGTTGCTTGAGCAGGTTGGATACCAGCTCCGGCAAATCTTCCAGCCGCTCTCTCAGCGGAGGGATCGACAAGGTGACTACGTTCAGACGGTAGTAAAGGTCGGCGCGGAACTTCCCTTCCTTGATGCTCTGCAACAGATCGAGGTTCGTGGAAGCAATCACCCGCACGTCGATTGGCGTCGTCCGGACAGCGCCAACCCGCTCCACTTCCTTTTCCTGCAAAACGCGCAAAAGCTTGGCCTGCAAAGGCAGCGGCATATCCCCGATCTCATCGAGCAGAATCGTCCCGTGATTGGCCAGCTCGAACTTGCCCTTTTTCCCGCGGCGAACCGCTCCGGTGAACGCTCCTTCTTCATAGCCAAACAGCTCCGATTCCAGCAAAGTATCCGGGATCGCCGCACAGTTCACGCGAATGAACGGCCCCATCTTCCGTTTGCTCTGCGCGTGAATCGCGTGGGCAAACAGCTCCTTGCCTGTCCCGCTCTCCCCGGTAATCAATACCGTCGAATCGCTGGTCGCCACCTTTTGGGCAAATTTTTTCAGTTCCTGCAGCTTTTGGCTGTATCCGACGATCTGGTCAAAATGATAGGTCGCCCCCATCCTGCGCCGCAGTTCTTTCTTATAGTAAGTCAGCTCGTCCTTCAGCTGATCGACCATCGCAGCCAGGGCAGTCAGCTCCTGCACATCCTGAAACAGCACCGTTCCGAGTACAGCGATCACGTTGCCCTCGTCCATGATCGGAATGCGGTGGGCGATCATCTTTTGTCCCTTGATTTGCTGGATATCCGCAATCTCCGCTACACCTGCCTGGCCGACAATGTGCATCCGCGTATTTTCGATCACATCTGTAACGGGTTTGCCGATGACATCCTGCACGTTCAAAAATTCCCGATAGCTCCGGTTCATCAAAAGGATTTTGCCGTCCCTGTCCGTCACGATCATCGGCTCATGGGCATTCTCGAAGACGACCTCAAGCAACTTGCTGATTTGTTGGAGATTCCAATCCAACTGGGGCTCCCCCTTTGTCTGGTAGATCGCTTGAATGACAGCTCCTCATGATTCCATGAGCGACGGAAGCTGCGCCTGCATTTGTTTTGCCAAACGCTTGGGAGCTGCACACAAGTAACCCTCCAGCAAATAGTCCGCAAGCAGGCTGTAATCCGCAACGTTTTGGGCGCGAATGGAAACCCAGCCGTGGTGACCGATATACGGCGTCTTGTAAAAGTGCTCCTGGGCGAGCAACAGCTCTTGTGTCGTCTTGAGCACTTTGAAGGAGAGGGCGGGGCCTTCTGCGCCCCCCTCTCCCATAATGACAAACGGCTTGTCGCTTACCCGAAACGACGTATGCCCGAAGCCATCGACCTTTTCCGTCACTTCAGGCCAGCGGATCGCAAGCTCCCTGACCGCCGCTTCCATTTCCAGCCCTTCCTTGGACGTAATCCGCTCATGCGTCATCTGATCGCAACCCCCATCCTCTATCACCAATTTTCCTTGCCGCTTTTCCGCCGTTACGGCTGTTTCCTCATGATCCAATCTGTTCTGCGCTTGGCATCGGCTTTCCTTCTTTTACGCGATACAGCGGCAGTATAAAGCTCAGGCCAATCAAAAACAGAATCGCCGCGATTTCATACACAAGCATGAGGGAAAGATGCAGCTTCAGCACCCCTGCCACGCTCATCATGATCACCATGGAACCTGTAAACAGCGGGGTCAAAATGCCGTTTACCCGTCCGATAAAGGAGCTTTCCGTATATTTGAGCAGCATCGTATTGATCCCGATCTGAATGCACGGCAACAGCAATCCGGCCAAAAGCTGGGCGAGCAGCGTCAGCCACAAGTGAGTAGACACCCCGCATACGCCAAGGGCAACGGCATTGCCCAGCATTCCGAGAACGAGCAGCCTTTGCGGAGGCACATTTTTCGCCAGCGCCATCGTCAGCGCCCCTCCTACAATCATGCCCACACCTTGAACCATCAACAGCCATTGCAGGCTCTCCTTAGGCAGCTGGAGCTGTTCGGTCACCAGGAATATCGCCAGAGGCTGCACCATTCCTATACCTAGCCCCGCTGCCATGAAACAGATGCCCAACAAGGATAACACGCGACTTCTGAGCACATAGCGAATCCCGCTCGCCATCTCTTCCAGCAAGGCAGATTCCTGCCTTTCTCCCTCTTCCACCCGATCAGGCGGCAGCATGTACAGCACCCCGGCAGAAGCCAGAAAAGCAACGGCCGTAATCAGCATGGACACTTCCATCCCCCATTGCTGGAACACAAATGTACCCAAGATCGGCCCCAGAACCATAAAGATGGCAAAAAGCGTCTGATAGGCGGACATCCCTGCTTGCATCTGCTCCGCCGGAACGTGCAGCTTGAACAGCTTCATGCCCGATGGTTGGGAAAACTGCGAGAGCACGGCCGAAATCAGCGTTGCGAAAAAGATCGCCTTCCACGTTCCGAAGACAAACGTGACCAGTACGGCAATCACGGACAAGGCACTGAGCACATCGCACCAGACCATCGTTCGTTTCGGCCGCCAACGGTCAGCAAACGTTCCCGCGAGAAAAGAAAACAGAAAGATCGGCGCGTATTCCGCGACAGAAATCATGGAAACGGCGAACGGATCGCCTCCGGTATGGTCCATGACATACAGCAGTATGGCAAAATTGCGTACCCATATCCCGATTTGCAAGAACAAGCCCGACAACAAAATCGCCCGGACGTACCGGTTTTTAAGCATATTTGACATAAAAAAGCCTCCTTATCCATTTGCGATCTGGACAGGAGGCGTAGCATATCATCGTCAAAAAGACATAGAAACCCTCTGCAAAGAAACATCAAAGGCTCTACCATCGATTTGCCAATATGCACATACTACTCCCATCCAAAAAACGCATCGTCTTATCCGATTGTTTTTGTGGAAACAGGAGTTAGTAAATCATTGGCTTGATGGTCACCCTTTCTTGTAGAGTGTCCCAAGAGTACCACAAAAAGTAACTGCCTGACAAGAAAAAATGTTCCCCTCTTGTCCTGCGCTACGCTTTATCCACAAACGTGATCCGCTCGGCTGCCGGAACGCGCGGCTGCGGGCTTGGAATCGCTGCCGGATAGCCGATGTGCAGGTTACCCAGCACTTTTTCTCCCGGAGCAATGCCCATCGCCTCACGAAATTCCGGCTCGTGAATCCAAGGGTAAGTCTCCCAGGTCAGACCGATGCCTTTTTCCCACGCCAGCAAGCTGAAATTGTGGATGACGATGCTGGTGGACGCGAAATCATCCTGACGCTCGATCAGGTTGGGGCTTTCCTTCATAATAACTGTCATCAGCATCGGAATCGCCATGATTTTGTTGTAGAACTTTTCCCCTACTTCTTTCTTTTTGGCAGGGTCCACTTCGCGTTTTTCCTTCATGATCCGCACCGCTTCCGCGATTCTTCTGCGGCCTTCGCCATGCGTCACAATAAAACGCCACGGCTGGGTCATATGGTAGTTAGGCGCCCAGACCGCTGTATCCAACAGCTCGGCCACCAGAGCCGGGTCTACCTCGCGATTTTCAAAACGGTGAATCGAGCGGCGTTCTCTGATCAATTTTGCCAGTTCCATTTTCGTTCCTCCCTTTTTGCTTTCTCTCCCAAAATCAGAGGAGCGCCCCTTGCTCAAAGTGGCGCCCTCCTCCCGACTCTATCCAAATGGACTGCTTTTCTCTATTTTTTGGCTCTGCTAAGCAGATAGAAGAAATACGGCACCCCGATGATCGAGATGACAATGCCAACCGGCAGTTCAACCGGAGTGAATACGGTCTTGGCGATAAAGTCCGCCGCAATCACCATCAACATCCCGATTGTGCCGGATAGCGGCAAAACATGTCTGTGAGCAATACCCGTCAGGCGCTTGGCTATATGCGGAGCCATCAGACCGACAAAACCAATGCTGCCGGAAACGGAAACGCACGCGCTTACGATCCCGATACTGGACAGCAAGAGCCGATTGCGTTCTTTTTCCACCGACACCCCAAGGCTTTTCACCGATTCCTCGTTTAGCTGCATCAAGTCGAGAATATGCCCTTTGCGCAACAAGACAGGAACAAGCAGGATCAACCAGGGGAGCATTCCGCTAATATGCGTCCAGTTGGCGTTCCAGATGCTTCCGGTCAGCCAGACAGTAGCCATTTCAAAATCGTTCGGGTTCATTTTCAGCGACAAGTACAAAGCTACTGCTCCCAGCCCTGATCCGATCGCGATCCCGACCAGGATCAGCCTTTGCGGGTCAAGTGTTCCGTTGCGCCAGGCAAACATGTAAATCAACGCGGCGGCCAACAAGCCCCCGGCCAGACCAAACAGCGGCATTGCCATGATGGAGAACCAACTGGCATCCGTAAACTGTCCCTGGAAGAAAAACATGAATGCTACGACAGACGCACCTGCCCCGGCGTTGATCCCCAAAATCCCCGGATCAGCCAGACCATTGCGGGTAATGCCTTGAATGACAGCACCTGCAACACCCAAGCCATAGCCGACCAACGCTGCAATGACAATCCGCGGCAACCGAAATTCAAAAATAACGAGGTCCTGCTCAGGAGACGACCCGAGCCGCAACAAAGTGCGAACCACATCCATCACGGACATGTCGAACACGCCGTTTGTGATGCTAATGTAAGTTGCCAGTACAATCAGGATTATCTTGACTGTCAGAACCAGACGAAATCTGCTTCTGTTATCACGCATGCTTGCCTCCCCCTCTCTTGTAAATCAGATAGAGGAAGAACGGCACACCGATAAATGCGGTAACAACTCCAATTGGCGTCTCAAACGGGCTGTTCATGAAGCGGCTGAAGACGTCAGACAAGCCAAGGAAAACGGCTCCCATCACGCCTGCGCACGGAACAATCCAGCGATAGTCCAGGCCGACCAGGAAACGGGTCATATGGGGAATAATTAGCCCGACAAATCCGATTTTTCCGGCTAATGCTACCGAAATGCCTGTAAGAATAACGACAGCCGTCGTTGCCAGCACTTTGACCAAGACCGTCTTTTGTCCCAGACTGAGCGAGATTTCCTCCCCCAACGACAAAATCGTAATGGACTTGGACAAGAACAGAGCCATGATAATGCCGACGACAGCAAAAGGAACCGCCAGCCAAATCAGCCCCGGTTCAAGCTGATGCAACCGCGCGTTATACCAGAAGCTTACATTTTGCGAGACTTGAAAATAAGAAGCGATAGCCGCAGAGACACCGCTCAAAAACGTTCCCGTAATCGTCCCGATTACCGCCAAAGCGACAGGCGAAAATCCATTGGGCAACAGCCTGGACAATCCGAGTACCATCACAACTGCCAGCGCCGAACCAGCCAACGACATGAAAATCATTGTCGTATTCGACGAAGCAGGCATCAGCACCATGCACAAGGTAATGGCAAAGGCCGAACCATCGGATACCCCCATAATAGAGGGGGACGCGAGGTAGTTCCTCGTCATCCCCTGCATCAATGCTCCTGATATTGCCAAAAACGCTCCGATCATGAGTGCGCCCAACACTCGTGGCAAACGGGAATGCATAATGATTTGATGATTCACATTCCCTTCGTCAAACTGGAAGAGAGCTTGATAGACGGTGTATGCGTCAATCTGCTTAGCCCCGTACAGAATAGACAACACGATCACTAGCGCAATCGCTACGGGCGAAATCGCAAGTATGAGGATAGGTACTGCTTTTTTTGATTGCATGCGATTAACCTCGCCTACTATTACTTGGCAGACAATTTTTCAACAGCAGCTTTCAGGAAGTGTACTTTACTCCAAGCTGTTCCGCCTTGTGCGAGCGGATCAACCACGTTTACGAATACTTTGCCGTTTTTCACAGCGTTGATGCTCTTCCAGATCGGGTTGTTTTCCAAATCTTCCAGTGCTTTTGGATTGTCTTTGTTCTCATCCGCAGAGAATTGGACGAAAATGTAATCCGGGTTCATTTCGCTGAATTTCTCCAGCGAAACCACTTCTTGTGCCTTCGCTGCTTTTACTTCTGCTGGTGCTGTGAAACCCAATTCAGAGTAGAGGGATGGGTTGAAGAACACTTTTTCCGGATAAATGTTGATACTACCTTGGCGCAAACGGATTGCTACCACTTTCTTGTCTTTCACGCCCTCACCCAATTGAGTTTTTGCTGCCTCGACTTCTTTTTTGTAGTCGTCGATCACTTTTTGAGCCTCAGCTTGTTTGCCAGTCAATTCACCCAGCAAGAGCAGGTTTGCTTCCCAGTTGGTGGAAATGTGGGAAACCGGGAACGCTGTAGTGATTTTGGTCAATTTCTCAAAAGTTTCAGGCGGGAACTTGCTGCTGCCCAGAATGACTTCTGGTTTCATGGACACGATGCTTTCCAGGTTCAGCTGGATTTTCTCGCCAGTGGATTTTGCTTCTCCGGTGATCGGAGCAAACATCTCAGGGAACTTGCCACCGATGGAAATGGCCCCAACCGGTTTTACGCCGAGCACGAGCGCATCTTCCATGGACTCCATGCTGCCTGTGATAGCGATCCGTTCTACTTTGCTTGGGACAGTGTATTCTTTATCGAGGTATTTGATCGTGCGTGTCTCTTGTTTGGCACCCTCTTCAGCAGGTTTTTCCGCTGTTGTCGTAGTCGCAGCAGGTGTGGTGCTGTTGTTCGTGGCTGTGGAGTTTGCAGCCTGGTTGCCGCCGCACGCAGTCAGTGCAATTGCCAGCATGGCGATGCTAAGACCCAGATATACCTTTTTCATTACTTGAAAAGCCCCTCTCATATGTTTGTATATGATCTTTATTGATAACGATTATCATTCGTGATTATAATGCATCTGCTTATCCGCGACCATGGACGATATCCAGAATCGTCATGGACGATCTCCTGAAAATAGACGCAAGCATTGGTCAAGAACCCGATTATGGGCAAGGGCTGAATACTCTCGCCACGGATCGGAAGTAATCAGGTACGCCCGGTTGTTTCGCACCGCTTTCAAATCCCGCCACTGCGCAGACAGCTTCAACTGTTTGAAGGTTTCCAAAGTCTCGGCTTCCTGGCAAACGAGCATCAGCACCCTGTCAGGATTAAGCGCAGCCACATCGGCAAGCGATACGGTCTGATCGTAAACATCCTCTGTCGTAACAAAAGCCGGCTTCACTTGCAGCCCTTTGTAAAAAACCTCGTTCATGCTGCGATTGCAGTGCACAGTCAGCTCATTTTTGAACACGCGCAAAATGAGAAACGTTTCTTCCTCAAGCGTTTTTCGCAGCCCTTCCCGTCCTCTGGCCATTTTCTCGTCATAGGCAGCCAGCCAGTGTCTGGCCTCCACCGACTCTCCCAAAAAATCGCCGATCATCAGCAACTGCTCTCTCCATCCTTGCGCTTCGTATGGCACGAACAAAGTTGGCGCAATGCGAGCAAGCTGCTCGGTCTCCTGTTCATTGGCCTTGTCCAGCGAAATGATTACATCGGGCTTGGCTTCTTGCAGCATTTCGATGTTTGCCTTCCAGTTTTCATTCTGGCGAAACGCGCTCAGATGGACGGGGATGTCGTTTCGGTAGTTTTGGTAGTAATAGGCCGTCCATTTCGGATGCAGTGGAGCTGCGAACGGCATCATTTTCAATGCCAGCATCTGCCCAATGATCGGGGCGCGATAGGCGGCGATTTTGCGCTGGCGGCTTTTCATATAAAAGGTAGGCGAAACTCCCACCTCTTTTTTGAATTTGCGGCTGAAGTAAAACTCGTCGTTGTATCCTACCTGGTGAGCGATTTCACGCAGCTTTACGTGGGATTGCGCCATGAGCTGCTTCGCCCGGCTAATGCGCAGCTCCGTGACGTAATCCATCGCGGATACACCGTATGTTTTCTTGTACAAATCCACGAAGTATTTCGGGCTGACTTCGGCAATCCGGGCGAGCTGCTCAATCGTGATATTTTGCGAGTAATGCTCTTCCATGTAGGCACGTGCTCGTTCCAGCGCTGTAGCTGAATCTTGCGCCGTGAAATCGACGTTCTTCACGATGTGGTACCACATTTCTTGAAACATGGTCTGGCTGCGAAAACGGTCGATCCCGCCTGCCTGCTGCCATAGCTCTGCAATCGAATCGCAGTACAGCACAAGCTGCCCCGCGGAGCGGACAGATACTTCCCCCATTAATGGAAACTCGTGCTCTTCCCGCAATACGCGAAGACGTCTCCTTCTCTGCTTGGACTCGCTAAACGCGTCGAAGCGCATGACGTACATCTGCAATTCGTCAACCGAGTCTGGATCGATCCCGAACGTGCTCATCGGGGGGCATATATAAATCGCATCCTGACGCAACTGATGCTCGACATTTTCCAATCGCAAACGACCTCTCCCGCCGGTTACGATCAGCAATATGTGTGAATTTGTAAACTGTTGGCGCAGACGTTCATGCTCGTCTCCTTTTATCCAGGCAATATCGCGGAGCTTGAACATGACATCGGCCATCACATGCTCGGTAAACTCCTGGAACATCGCTTGTCTGTCATTCATCTTGGTCACACCTTCAGTCTTGCAGAATATTTCTTCACGGCTCTCTATGTACAAACAAATGGATCGATTGGTTTTTTGATAACAATTCTCATTTCTGTGCTAAAAGTATATCAAACTCATCCATCTCTTCCTATCTTCAATTATTAGCAGCGCCAACAGCGCCAAAAAAGCCCCACCTCCACAAAGCCGGGCTTTCTGACGCTGTATCATGCACCTGCGGGCCTTGTCATACGCTGCCCGCTTCGCTCATATATTTTACTATTTTGGCGACGTAGTGCTGCGTTTCTTCGGGAGCCAGCAACAGCCACTGTTTGTCCGCTTGCTGAGCGGCCATCCGAACGTGGTTTTTCCCCCAGTTGTACGCCCCTAGAGCCATGGGCAGATCGCCTGCAAATTCATGCAACAGCTCCTTGATGTACATGGCTCCGCCTACGATGTTTTGCCACGGATCGTTCCGATCCACGCCCAGCCCCTGCGCTGTCTTCTGCTTGAGCTGCATGATTCCGAACGCTCCTGCTGTACTCATGCCCGCATTTTGGCCGAAATCGGACTCTGCATAGGCGATTCCGTAGAGCAGACACGGATCGAGTTGAAACAGGCGCGCTGCTTTGTCCAGCCACTTTTTCACTCGCCTGCACTGCTCGTCATCTTCTGCGATTCGCTGCGGAATGCGCAAAAACTGGCCGATCTGGATCAGATCAGAGACGAGTCGG
Source organism: Brevibacillus sp. HD3.3A (assembly GCF_013284375.2). NCBI lineage: Bacteria > Bacillati > Bacillota > Bacilli > Caryophanales > Paenibacillaceae > Brevibacillus > Brevibacillus sp. HD3.3A. Next base: position 394,486 of record NZ_CP085874.1, on the reverse strand, counting down.
TTCGCCTCGCGCAGCCTCTCGATACTTATCCCGTAAGTCTGGGCAATTCCCCACAAACTCTCTCCTGGCTTGACCGCATGCACCATGTCTCTGCTGCAAATCGGCTGGCCCAGCCGCAAGAACTTTTCTTCTCGCTTCATAGATGCTGTCCTGTCGTTAGCGACAATCCCTTCCTCTACAAGCGTGCGTATGATAGATTGGGCGCGCTGTTCGTACGTATGGGCTTGAACCGTCCGCATCGCCTGTGCCTGAAGTTCCCTTCGCTCGCCGCTTTTTTCCATATAATATGAAAGCAATTCTGCTGTCTGTAGCGGAGACGAAGATGCCAGCATATCATGGCCGGGAGTAAAAATCCGCCTTAAACCGGAAGCTTCGCGCGCGAGCAACAAACTGCCGCACGCTGCGGCTTCCAGCATGCGTTGCGAAATATGCTGTTCGGACGATTGCAATTCGATCACGATGTCCGCTTCCTGATAGACCCGTCTTGCTTCCAGAGGACTTGGCTTAGACATCGTCCCGTTCTGCGGAATGCTCCAGCCAAAAAACGGCTGCATCTGCCCCCACTCTTTTCCATAAAAGCGAGCCGGGATGCGCTTCGCAAGCAGAGGCCAGATGAGCGTATGCAAAGCGTCAGCGAGCTCATGGCCCCACTGATGCCGATACATATAAGGAAACGGAGAAAATACAACTGCCACAGGTGTGCGCGATTTGTCGGGGGTTGGGCTTTCGCCTGAGCCATACCACTTGGGGTCGTAGCCAACATCCATGTGCGCCGCCCGGATTCCAGCCGCTTCGTAGCTCGGAATACTTTCTGGCGAGACGGTAAAAACAAAATCTGCCTGCATCCGCAAAGCTACAGGCAGTGACCACATATCCAAGAAAGCAGGATCTTGCTCTGCCCAGTAAATCAGAGGTACTCGCGCCTTTTTGGCTTGCTCGCCCGCATACGCTTGCTGCGTGGGAGTCAGCTCCGGCCCCCAGCCTGTCATCATGATGAAATCCGGTTGGAAGCGCTGGAGCAGCGCAGGCAGATTGGACTCCGTCAACAGCCCGGAAATCATCACTTGATGTCCGGCATCGCAAAAACCGTGCGGCAATCCGTGAAGGAGCGCCTGATTTTTTTCCAGAAACAAAATTCTCATGTGCTCCCTCCGCCGCTTTCGTTTGCTTCGCGGCTGCGCTCCCTGATTTTCAAGTATTGGTCGATGTAAATATCATAGGAAGTAAGCCCGTTCTCCTTCATGATGTGTTCGATCGTCACCCCGTAGGTTTGGGCAATTTTCCAGAGCGTATCTCCCCGGCGGACATCGTGCACTTCATAGCGTTCCCGGATTCGCTCCGGGTAGGAGATCAGCTCGCCTGGTCCAGTCGCAGTCTCGCTATCGGTGGACAAAATTCCTTGCGCTTGCAGCACCTGCACCATGTAATCTGCGCGGTGTTGATAGGACGCATGGCGAACAGCCCGTCTTCCTTGCTCCTGAATTTGTTTGCGTTCCTCCGGATGCTGCAAATAGTGCTCGATGATTTGCCGCGTCTCGTGAGATGTGGAAGCCGCGAGCAGGTCTTTTCCTGACGTGAACATGCTGCGGACTGCCAGTGTATCCTGTGTAACAAGGAAGCCTCCCGATCCCAAAATCTCATACGTCCGCTGTGTCAGCTGCGTCTCGTAGTTTTGCAGGCCAATGACGATGTCTGCCGAGCTGTACACCTTGTGGGCATCCGGGTAAGACAAATAACCGTGAATCCACTCTTGCGGGATGTCCAGCCCCAGATATGGTTTCATTTTGTCCCAGTCGCGGCCGTAAAAGTCGATGCGCATGTTGGCATGAAGCAGCGGACGAATGAGCGTAAACAGGGACACCAGCCGAAAATGGTCAGCATGCTGCTTGAAGACGTGCGGATACGCATTGGCAACAACGGCGATCGATGTACGATACGCATCCTCTGCCGGAACGGGACAATGAATGCTGGAATGGAATCCAAAATCCATGTGTGCCGCCTTGATCCCTCGTTGTGCGTAATAATCTACCCGCTCGGAGCAAATCGTAAAGACAAAGTCAGGTTGCACCCTTTGAATCAGCGGCATCGTAAAGCTCTCTGTAAACGTAGGGTCTTCTGTCGCCCAGTAAATGAGCGGAACATTCGCCTCATGCACATACCGATTAATCCAGTCCAGTTTGACAGCCGTTTGCTCAGGCCCCCAGCCGATGGCGATCACCAAATCTGGCTGAAACTCCCCGAGCATCTCGGGAATGTTTTGCTCCGTCAACGGCCCTGAAATCATCACATCGTGTCCTGAATCGCGAAATCCGTTTGGCAGCCCGTGAATCCACATGGGGTGGCTTTCCAAGAACAATACTCGCATTTTCTCACCTCGCCGTCCTTCCTTCCTGTTTCCGTTCCCTCAGGTTCCCTTGGCTCGGGCAAATGCCTGCAATTTTCCAAGCGCATACTGAATGAGTTTTTGATTTTGGCAGTCAATTCCGTAAAATAGTGTCCAAAAGCTGATCGTCTTGACGTAAAATGATGTTATGCGGTCAAAAAACACCGGGTCAGTCTCCCTGGTGTAATAGCTCAATACTTTGTGGGCAAAGGCTGCGCCGTACGCCCTGTAAATCCCGACAAAATCGTAGGCGGGGTCTCCTACTCCCATTGCGCCGAAGTCGATAATCCCGTTCAGCCGCCTTTTCTCGAAGTCGTAGAGCAGGTGCTCAGGCTTCAAATCGTTGTGCAACAGCGCCGGCTTGAACGCGAAGTAGTCCGGATTCGCCACAAACGCCTGAAAGGTCTGCCTGGTCCACTGTTGCAGCTCAAGAGGCATATAAGAAAAAGCCTTCCGTTCAATTCGCTTCAGAAGATTTTCGTAAAAAGCTTTGGTCAACGCCGGGTCAATCGCCTTGTCGAACGACTTTTCCAGCGGATAGGAATGCAGCCCGCTCAAAAATCCCCCAATCGCTTTGGCTACTTGCTCTTGTTCCTTGTCAGACAGTCCGCTCATCTCTTCACGAAAAAGCGGCTTCCCGTAAATCATCGGGTATCCGACGTACTTGATGTCGTCTGTCTGCGTGGAGGAATAGACAAACTGGGGAATCGCTACTGGTACCATTGGCCCTAGCAGCGGTAAAATTTGCATCTCCCGGCTGATGATCGCTTTCGCCTCCTCTGTCTTGGGGAAGCGGAAAATCATCTTTTCTCCTACGATGACGACAAAATTGCTCCAGCCTGTATCGTCCACGCGAAATGTTTCGTTTCGCAGCTCCGGATATCGGTCTTGCAGCAGCTTGCGCAAAGGCTCGAGTTGCACACGAAATACGCCCCTTTCCAGACCGCATTCATACTCAATTGATGTATTGTATGACTTGGCTTACGAAAGGCAACGATAAAAAAGCCCCTAATGAAGCCTGCCTAGCAACATTTGGGGTTTTGCCGATAGGTATGTGCTGAATAGAAAAAAATTTTTTAACAATACTCAGCAAATATAGTATAATGGTGATAATGATTTTCATTTTCGTAAAAATTCATACTAGAGAGATTGTTACACATAAATGGCGGGTTGTTTGATCACATCATCACGTTGGAAAGGGAGGATTCTATGGAAAAAGTTTTGGAAGTAAAGGACTTACACGTTTCATTTGACACGTATGCAGGTGAGGTAAAAGCAGTGCGGGGGGTTTCTTTCGACCTGCACAAAGGGGAAACGCTGGCTATCGTAGGTGAGTCCGGCTCCGGTAAATCCGTTACGTCTCAAGCACTTATGCGCCTTATTCCTTCTCCTCCGGGCCGTATTCCCAAAGGACAAGTCCTGTTTGAAGGCAGAGACTTGGTTACTTTGACAGAAAAAGAAATGCAGGATGTTCGCGGACGCGACATCTCGATGATTTTCCAAGATCCGATGACGTCGCTCAATCCGACGATGACGATCGGAAACCAAATTATGGAGAGCTTCATCAAACACCAGAAGCTGAGCCGCGCTGAAGCTCGCACACGCGCTGTCGAGCTGCTGGAGCTGGTTGGCATTCCGTTTGCCAAAGAGCGTGTCGATCAATATCCGCACCAATTCTCTGGAGGTATGCGTCAACGGATCGTCATTGCGATCGCGCTGGCCTGCAATCCGAAGCTGATCATTGCGGACGAGCCAACAACCGCGCTGGACGTGTCCATTCAGGCGCAAATTTTGGAGCTGCTGAAAGATATCCAGAAAAAAATGGGTACTTCCATCATCTTCATTACCCACGACCTCGGTGTCGTAGCGAATATGGCTGACCGTGTAGCGGTTATGTACGCTGGAAAAATTGTCGAGATCGGAAATGTCGATGAGATTTTCTACGATCCGAAGCATCCGTATACATGGGGGCTGCTTGGCTCCATGCCTAACCTCGATACGAGCGACGAAGAGCTGATGTCCATTCCTGGCTCCCCGCCAGACATGTTCAAGCCTCCTGTCGGCGATGCGTTCGCAGCACGCAACCCGTATGCGCTGCAAGTCGATCTGGAATTTGAGCCACCGATGTTCAAAATCTCGGAGACGCACTATGCTGCAACCTGGTTGTTGCATGAGATGGCTCCGCAAATCGATCCTCCTGCATCCGCAGTGAGACGCAAAACAGACAGCGACGAAAAGAAAGTCGAAGTGCAACGCCCGCAAGCAGCGAAATCGTATGACCAGCGCGAAAAGCTTGTAGAGGTCAAAGACCTGAAACAGCATTTCGATCTTGGCGGCGGCCATATTTTGAAAGCGGTTGACGGAATCAATTTTGACATCTACAAAGGCGAGATTTTCGGACTGGTAGGAGAATCCGGGTGTGGCAAGTCCACAACTGGCCGCACCATCCTCCGCCTGTACGATGCGACAGACGGCGAAGTGCTGTTCAAAGGCAAGAGTGTTCACGGCAAAAAAACAGGCGACGAGAAGAAATGGCTGAACCGCAAAATCCAGATGATTTTCCAGGACCCGTATTCGTCTCTGAATCCTCGCCTGACTGTATCCGATATTATTGCAGAAGGTCTGGATATTCACAAACTGGCTACCAAAGAGCAGCGCATCGCGAAAGTACACGAGCTGCTGGAAACAGTCGGTCTGAACCGCGAGCACGCCAACCGCTATCCGCATGAGTTCAGCGGTGGACAACGCCAACGCATTGGAATTGCCCGCGCTTTGGCTGTCGATCCCGAGTTCATTATCGCGGACGAGCCGATCTCTGCTCTGGACGTATCCATCCAGGCTCAGGTTATCAACCTGCTCAAACGTCTGCAAAAAGAAAAGGGCCTGACCTATTTGTTCATCGCCCATGACCTGTCGATGGTGAAATACATCAGTGACCGGATCGGCGTGATGTATCGCGGCAAAATCGTGGAGCTGGCGGAGAGCAACCGCTTGTACGAAAACCCGATTCACCCGTATACCAAGTCTCTGCTTTCGGCTATCCCTCTGCCAGACCCGGATTACGAGCGCAACCGCAAACGGATTGTTTTCGACGATCAGGAATACTTGCAGAACCAGACCGAAGAAAGAGTGCTGCGGGAAATCGAGCCAGGTCACTATGTCGCTTGCACGCAAAAAGAATTTGAGCGTTACGGCGGCGGCGTCCTGGTCTAAACGAGAACAAGCCTGCACCAACAAACGAAAAAGGGAGACGAGCCTTGATGGCTCTCTCCCTTTTCTTTTTGCCGTTCAGCGCATTACGGTTTCATTCTGAGCAAGCGCATGCTGTTTAAAATCACGATCAAAGCAGCGCCTGTATCGCTCAGTACAGCCAGCCACAAGGTCAACCAGCCCGGGAAAATCAGCACGAGTGCAACCAGCTTCACCACGATGGAAAACCAGATGTTTTGCTTGATGATCACAAGCGCTTTGCGACTGATTCTCACCGTATGCGGCAGCTTCTCCAGATTGTCGGCCATCAGCACGATATCTGCCGTTTCCATCGCGGTATCCGTGCCTGCCCCGCCCATGGCGATACCCAAGTCGGCGGTTGCCAGCGCAGGGGCGTCGTTGATTCCGTCGCCGACCATGGCGACGACTTTGCCCTCTTGTTGCAGCTTTTTCACTGCTTCGACCTTGTCCTGCGGAAGCAGCTCGGCAAAATAGCGATCGACTCCCGTCTGGGCCGCTACCTTTTTCGCTGTCCCGGCATTGTCGCCTGTCAGCATGATGATTTCGCTGATTCCGGCTGCTTTTATTTGACTGATCGCGCCAACCGTAATCTCGCGAATCGCATCTGCTACGGCAATCATGCCGAGCAGCTCGTGCTTCGTGCCAACCACAATCAGTGTGTTGCCTTCGACTTGCAAGGAAGCGATTTGTTCCTTCCAAGGACTCATGTCAATCCCCAGCTCTTCGAAAAGCGCCGGCTTCCCTGCGTAATAAACCACACCATCTACCGTCGCCTGCACGCCTTTTCCTACCAGCGCCTGATAATCGTCGCCCGCTCGTGCCGCTATCTGCTTTTGCTTGGCGTAAGCGACAATCGCCTGGGCAATCGGGTGGTTGGAGCGCTCTTCCATCGTCCGGGCAATGGCAAGGATGACGTCCTCCGCCTCTCCCACTGCCACCACCTGAGTCACGCGCGGCTTGCCTTCTGTCAGCGTGCCTGTTTTGTCAAAAGCAATCGCTTCAATCGCTCCTGCCTTCTCCAAAAAAGTCCCGCCTTTAATCAGCACGCCATTTCTGGCGGCATTCCCGATCGCGGAAACAATGGCAACTGGCGTCGAGATAACCAACGCGCAAGGGCAGGCAACCACAAGCAGCTCCAATGCCTTGTAAAACCATTCTCCCCATGTGCCAAAGCCAAACAGCGGAGGAAACACAATCACGAGCAAGGCGAGAATCAGCACGATCGGCGTATACATGGCGGCAAACTTGTCGACAAACGCCTGCGTCGGAGCTTTTTTCTCCTGAGCCTCTTCCACCAGGTGAATGATTCGCGCAATCGCTGTATCTGCGACGAGCTTCGTCACTTTGATTTCCAAAGCGCCGCTTTCGTTCACGCTGCCTGCAAATACGACGTCGCCAGCCTGTTTGTCGACGGGAATGGACTCCCCTGTAATCGGAGCCTGGTTCACGCTGGAATGACCCGCCAATATATCGCCGTCGAGCGGAATTTTCTCTCCCGGCTTGACCACGATCACATCGCCTACGCCAATCTCTTCTACGGACATCCGGGTCAGCGTCTCGCCTTTTTTCACCCACGCTTCCGGCGGAGCGAGATCCATCAAATTGCGGATCGAGTCGCGCGTTTTTTCGATCGACTTCGTTTGCAGCAAATTGCCGATTGAGAACAACCAGACAACCGTTGCCCCTTCCAGCCACTCTCCGATCAGAGCAGCCCCAATCGCAGCAACTGACATCAGTACGTTCATGTCCAGCGACTTGCTTTTGATCGCGTAAAAAGCACTGCGCGCCGGACGATAGCCGCCGCTAATAATGGCGAGTGCGTAAAGAATCGTGCTGACCGATGCGTCCAAGCTGGTCAAGGAGCTTGCGAAGCCAAGCGCCAGAAAAACTCCGGAAAGAGTCGTGAGCAGCGTGCCCGCCTGATCTTTTTTGACCGCCTCACCAGACGTTCTGCGCTCCAGCCGCTGGGCGCTGTACCCCGCCTTGGCGACTTCCCTGATCACCGCGTCATCCTGCAAGCCGTCAGAGACAAGCTGCATTTTTCCGGTTGAAAAATTAACACTGACATCCTTCACCGCTGGAAGCGTCCGCATGTGCCTTTCCAGCGACTTGGCGCACGAGCTGCAATCCATGCCGTGCACACTGTAGACAATCGCCTTTCCGGACAGAGCGGCCGTACCGTCAGAGGCAACGGCAGCCGCAGACTCCAGCACTGTGAGTGTTTTTTTGCCATGGGTATGTTCTGAGCTGCAATGGTGCCCGCTGCAGCACCCGTCATGTTTTTGTTCATTTGCCATATGCTCTCACCTATTTCCCAAGCATCTATTTTCCCCAACTCATCTGAATATATCCAACAAACATTCAAACAAACATTTAATTATTATATTATCGGATACCAGTTCCTGGTTCAAGATTCAATTTAGAGTTTTTCGCCTATTTATTTGACAAATTCAGGAACGGGAGATGATGAAGGGCTTCGGTGTGGCGGGGAAATGCTGAGTGGCGGATTGAAGGCTTGCTTGGGGAGCTGCTTGATCGAAAAAGCTTGCTTGGGGTAATGCTTTGTAGATTGCGTCATCGGTACTTTAGGTGTGGCGAGGAAAGAGACGAATCGCTGTAGCTTCTTGGGATACCCGCTGGGGGCCTGGACTGCACGGCTCCGGGGAAAAAGCGAAACCGCGTCAAAAGCAGCCGCTCACAGATGCAGATTCACGTTGACGCTTAAAACCGTGTTTCGCTTTTTCCTCGGAACCTCGGTCGGTATCCCAAAGAGCTTTCGCGGATTCGTCTCTTTCCTCGTCAGGAGCTGGTTGTGGTCATCGGGGGTTTCAAGGAAAAATGTCAAATACGAAAAGCTTGATTGGGTTGACCTTCGTAGTCTGCGTCATCGGTACTTTAGGTGTGGCGAGGAAAGAGACGAATCGCTGTAGCTTCTTGGGATACCCGCTGGGGGCCTGGACTGCACGGCTCCGGGGAAAAGCGAAACCGCGTCAAAAGCAGCCGCTCACAGATGCAGATTCACGTTGACGCTTAAAACCGTGTTTCGCTTTTTCCTCGGAACCTCAGTCGGTATCCCAAAGAGCTTTCTCGCATTTCGTCTCTTTCCTCGTCAGCGGCTGGTTGTGGTCGGCGCGGGTTTCAAAGAAAAATACCAATGCCAAAAAGCTTGTTTGAGCTGACGCTTTGTAGTCTGCGTCATCGGTACTTTAGCGGTGGTGATCGGGGTTTCAAAAAAGCCCAGAAACAGGAGTAAGAGTCTTCTTGAAGACAGTGCTTCATGCAACACCTTTATGGAAAGCTCGTTCATTTCCTGCCCTGGATTTTTCCCCCCTGATCAACCATCCAAAAGCGATGTCCGACTAAAGTTAAACGTTGGCCGAGGAAACAGGAGAAACAAGCGAAAGGGCTTTGGGACTCCTTCCGAGACGGAGGTGAAAAAGGAAAACACGCCTTTAAGCGGCAACGTGCGTCCACTTCCTCGATCTCGCTGCTTTTGACGCGGTTTTCCTTTTTCGCCGGAGACGGGCAGTCCGCGCTTCCCCGCGAGAGGCCCACGTCCCTACAGCGGTTTCTCCTGTTTTCTCCCTCCACCACAGCCGCGATCAACAACCGTACTTAGCCCCCAGACACTAAATAAAAAAGCTCCCCACAATGGCGGAGAGCCTTTCTTCGCTACTTCATCTGCTTTTGGGAGACAGCGACGGGAGTTGTTTGCCAACGTTCGCCGCAATCGAGACAAACGCATTTGACTACTTTTTTCCTTTCCAGATACATCCTGACCGCAAACAGGATAAACGCACCCATCAAGCCGAGAAACAAGAAAATAACAGGCGTGCCTTGTACCGATATGCCAATGAGGGCAAGGACGATCAGCACCGCTGCGTAAATCACAACATACAGCCGACGGTTGATCGCTTCCGTATAGTCGACTTTTTTGGAATGACACTTGGTACACTTTTGTTGGAAACTCATCGTTCTCTCTCCCTGTTTTATGCTCTTTTCGTAAAGAGTGTTGCGTTACGAAAAGCCCGTGAGTTGACAGGCATCATCACCATGCCTATCTTGGCATGCATTCAACGGCAACAAACGTTCCCTATAGAGAACTACCCTTATTCTGCCAATCCTTTACGGCCAATGTCAATAACAACATCTTTGCAAAAAGAGTATACACAAAAAAAGGGAGAGACACCACCAAGACTCCCGCGACATAGCGATCTGCCCGGTAGCAGCGCCCTATTCAGCCTCTGTCACCGAGTAACAGGCAACCCACGCCTTCTCCATTCGTCAAAGCCGCCGCTCAGATTTTGCACTTGTAAAAAACCGTTTGCTTTCAGCAAGCTTACGCCAATCGCCGACCTTCTGCCGCTCTTGCATTGCACCAGTATTGGCTTGTCACGCGGCAAGTCCTGCATGCGCTGCGGCAAATAGCCGAGCATGATGCGCTTCGCGCCCGGGATCTGCCCCTCTGCCAGCTCTTTTTCGTAACGAACGTCAATCACGTATAGCTCCCCTGCCCGAACCTGCTCTTCCACCGCTTCTGGCGTGACTTCCTGATACTGCTCAAAAGCAACAGACTGTTCTGCAAGCTGTTCTCCCCTGCCAAGCTCCATCGTGCCCTTTACCTGATCCAGCCCGATCGACTGCAAATCGTACAAAACGGCGGGAACAAGCTGCGTCTCGGCCAGCACAAAAATCGGGCGCTCGTAATCGAGCAGCCACCCGGCCCACGTAGGGAACGACTTGTCGCAGGGCAGATTGATGGTGCCCGGCACATGCTTTTGGGCGAACGCTTCTGCCGGACGGACGTCTATGACTACTCCCTGCTGCTTCCATTCTTCCAGCACGCCAATGGAAGCTTCCGCCTGCACAGGTGCCGCTATCGCTTGCAGCGGTTGTGGCCCGACTTTGTTCAGATGTTTCATCATCGCAAAGTATGTAGGAGGCTCAGGCTGGCCCTGGAGCAATTGCTGCACAAACTCCTCTTCACGCTCATGCTGCAACGCCCAGTTCGTACGTTTTTCATAGCCAACCGTCGAAGACTGCACAGCCCCGATTGCTTTGCCGCACGCACTGCCTGCCCCATGCCCCGGCCACACTTGCAAATAGTCAGGAAGCTGCTTGAACCGCTGTAACGAGTGAAACATCTTTCTCGCCATCTCGTCAGCCGAGCCGCTTACGTTAGCCGCCTTTTCCAGCAAATCGGGACGCCCAATGTCACCGACAAACACAAAATCGCCCGTAAAAATGCCCATCGGTTCCGTGTCCGGCCAGCCTCTGTCTGTCAAAAGCAGGGCAATATGCTCTGGCGTATGCCCCGGTGTATGCAGGACTTCGAACGTCAGATGACCGATGCGGAATGTTTCCCCGTCGCGCAGCAAGCGGTGCTCGTACTGGGCTGCATACTGATACTTCCAGTCCGGCCCGCCTTCGTCTGACAAATACAGCGTCGCTCCCAATCTTTCCCCGATTTCCCTTACTCCCGAGAGGAAATCGGCATGAATATGGGTTTCCGTCGCAGCGACAATCTTCAGTCCATTTGCTTTCGCTGCCTGTACATACGGCTCAATATGGCGCGCCGGATCAATCACGATCGCTTCCCCTGTTGCCTGGCAGCCTACCAAATAAGATGCCTGGGCGAGTTTTTCATCGTAAAAATATTTAAGCAGCATGAAAATCAGCCTCCTGTCTTTTATCAAGCAGCCATCCGCTCGCGTGGTCCTACAACTTTCCCGGAAGCATGCCGTGCCAGTACATCCGCGGGAGCAGCTCTTTTTTCAGCCAATACATGCTTAACCGTTCCTTGGATTGGTCAAAAGGGAATGTCTCGCGCGGATTCAGCTCGTAATCAAATTCAGCCAGGATCAATTTGCCGTAACCAGTGACGAGCGGGCACGATGTATAGCCGTCGTATCGCTCGGTCATCGGTTTTCCTTCAAGGAGCGACAAGACGTTTTGCACGACGACTGGTGCTTGCTTGCGAATCGCCGCCCCTGTTTTGGAGGTAGGCAAGTTGGTGCAATCGCCTATGCCAAAGATGTTGGGGAAGCGAGCATGCTGCAGGGTGAACGGATCGACATCGACCCAGCCGTCAGCGGCAGCGAGCGGACTGTGCTTGATAAAATCCGGCGCACTCATCGGCGGCACGACATGGATCATCTCGTACGGCATGGCTACTTGCGCTTTTGTGTCCAGGTTCTCGAAAATGGCTTGCTTTTTATCCGCGACGATTTCTACGAGATTATGCTTGAAGATCGTCTCAATCTGTTTTCTTTCAATGACTTTTTGCAAGGCTTCCGCGTATTTTTTCACACCGAAAATAGCCGCTGCGCCGGAGACAAAACGCACGGTCGAGCGGGAGCGCACCTTTGTTTTGCGAAAGGAATCGTCAGCGAGGTACATGATTTTCTGCGGTGCTCCGCCGCATTTCACAGGAGTGTTCGGGTTGGTAAACAGCGCGTTGCCTCCCTGAAAATGGCGAATTTGCTCCCACGTGCTCTCGACGTAGTCATACGAGTAATTGCTGCACACCCCATGCTTGCCGATGCTTTCCTTCAGTCCCTTTACCTTACCCCAATCGATCTGGATGCCAGCGGCGACAACCAGAAAATCATAATGCACAGCTGTTCCCGACGCTGTCATGACGGTATTGTTTTGGGGCAAAAATTTGGTGACGGCATCCTGTACCCAGACCGCTCCTTTGGGAATCACGGAGGCTTCGTCGCGCTCCGTCGACTCCCGGCTGACGACACCCGCACCTGCCAGTGTCCACAACGGCTGATAATAGTGCTTGCTTGCAGGATCAATGATGGCGATCTGGCCGATTAACGCGCGTGATTGGCGCAGCAGACGCGCCGCAACCGATATGCCTGCACTGCCTCCGCCTACAATCACTAGCTTGTAACGTGTCCTTTGCGTTGCTTCCATCACGCTCACCCCTCCTTGTATTGGATGAGAAACAACCCTTCGCCTATTCATATGGCAAGAGACAAGCCAAGTTGCTTGATCAAGCAAAAAACGATGCTGCCAAACTTTTTCATCCAAAAATACGGGGCTGCCCCCTGATCAGTGCGCCGCTATCTTTTCTCTTTTCATGTGAATGTCTATAATAGTAGGACATTGTAGTGGGCAAGAGGTGATTATAACGATGGACGACATCTGTGAAATTCAATGTTACGACGAAGAAAAGGTCAGTCGCTTGAAGCCGCACGCTGGCGAATCATTAGGGGTAGCGAAAATATTCAAAGCGCTGGCGGACGACACCCGGGCGAAAATCATTCATATTCTGTCCATGGAAGACGAGCTTTGCGTCTGCGACGTGGCAGCCATCATCGGCAGTTCCATCGCCAACACCTCGCATCATTTGCGGCTTCTTCGCAATATGGGGTTGGCCAAGTACCGCAAGGAAGGCAAGCTCGTCTTTTACTCGCTCGACGATGACCATGTGCGCCACTTGATCCTCGCGGGCGTAGAGCACGCAAAAGAACAGAAAACGAATGTCCGAGCTACCTGATGGCTCGGTTTTTTATTTTTCCATGCGCCTGTTGCGCATGCGCAAAGAGTTCAGCACTACCGACAGCGAACTGAACGCCATGGCGATGCCCGCAAGCCACGGAGCCAAAAAGCCAAGCATCGTCGCCGGGATGGCAATGGCATTGTAAAAAAACGCCCAAAACAAGTTTTGCCGAATATTTTTCATCGCCATTTGGCTTAGCCTGATGGCGTGGACAACGCCGCGTACCTCTCCGTGCATGATGATGACATCTGCCGAGTCTTTGGAAATGTCGGCTCCGGTGCCCAAGGCAATGCCGACACTGGCTGCGGACAGGGCTGGCGCATCGTTGATCCCGTCGCCGACCATGGCGACTTTTTTCCCTTTTGCTTGCAGCTCCCAGATCAACTCCGCTTTTTGCGCAGGCAGCACCCCGGCGTACACTTGCCCGATGCTGGCCTGTCTTGCCACGCTTGCCGCCGTATGCGGATTGTCTCCGGTAATCATGATGATTTCCTTGCCCATTTTTCTCAGTTGGGCGACTGCTTTTTTCGCGTCTCGCTTCAATTGATCCGACAGCACCACGTATCCAGCCAAACGCCCGTCAATGCCGACCAGCAGCACCATTTTTCCTTCCGCCCCGTGAAGCTCCACCTGACTTTGCAAAGGGGCGATGTCCATGTTTTTTCGGGTCAGCAGCTTGGAAGATCCGACTACAACCGTATGGCCTTCCACAGTCGCCTCGATCCCATAGCCGGGAAGGGATGCGAAGGACGTAGCTGCCGGAATGGACAAGCCTTGTTTTTTGGCATGAGCCACGATGGTTGCCGCCAACGGATGCTCAGAGGTCAACTCCGCCCCGGCCACCAGACGCAAAAACGCCGCCTCGCTCCATCCGCGTGTATTAATCCCGACGACCTGATGAGTCCCTCGGGTCAATGTTCCCGTTTTGTCAAACACAACCGTATCGACCTTTTGCAGCACTTCCAAAAATTTTCCCTGCTTGAACAAAATGCCCATCTGTGCCGCCCGCCCAGACACCACCAGGATCGACATGGGCGTAGCCAGACCGAGTGCGCACGGGCAAGCGATGATCAGGACAGCGATCGCCTTTTCCAGCGCGCCGCCCAAATCTTGCGCGGTAAAGACGTAGTACCAGGCAACAAAAGTGATCACGGCAATCGCGATGATAATCGGCACGAACACGTCCGTGATTTCATCCGCCACTCTCTGGATCGGGGCTTTGGACAGCTGCGCTTCCTCCACAGTGCGAATCACTTGCGTCAGCGCGGTATCCTCGCCTACTTTTGTCGCTTTTACCTTGAGCCAGCCGCTCTGGTTCAACGTGGCGCCGATTACGGAATGGCCGCCCCATTTTTCCACAGGCAGACTCTCTCCGGTAAACATCGACTGATCGACGCTCGCGTGCCCTTCCAGCACGATTCCGTCTGTCGGAATCCGCTCGCCTGGCTTGACGATGAAAATATCGCCCGTTGCCAGCTCTGCTACCGGAACAGCCCGCACCTCATCGCCGCGCAGGACATGCGCCATCGTCGGTTGAAGCTGGTGAAGCTGTCCGATGGCATTTTTCGTCCGGTCTTTCGCCATCGCCTCCAAATATTTGCCCAGGAGCAGAAACGTAAAAATGACGGCGCAAGACTCGTAGTAAACCGTCAGACCGTGACTCTCCTGCCCGATGGTCGTAAACGTCAAATAGTGACTGTACAAAAAGGCGGTCGAGGTGCTCAGCACAACCAGCACGTCCATATTGGCGGAACGGTTTTTCAACGCGTTCCACGCCCCGATGTAAAACGACTGCCCGATAAACAGCTGGATCGGCAGCGTCAGTGCAAACTGAAACAGCGGCAGAAGAAACAAGCTCGGCACCCAGATGAATGACAGGACGGAAAAGTGCGCCGCCATCGCCCACAAAAGCGGGATCGTCAAAATAGCCGAGAAAATAAACCGCCGAAGCAGCAGCTTTTTTTCCTCCTGAAGCTCTGCTTGCTTCAAACTCGCGGAAAAACCGAGCTGTTCAATCTTGGTCATGATCTCCTGATCGTTGGTTTGCGCAGGATCAAAGGCTACCCGAGCCTTGTTGGTCGTCAGATTGACGTGGACTTCCTGGACGCCCTGAACTTTTCGCAGCCGCTTTTCAATCCGGTTGGCGCACGCTGCACAAGTCATCCCTGTGACCTGATACGTTTGGTTGATGGTCATGAAAAACTCCCCTTCAGCTTCCGTACATGCCCTCATGTCCAACCTATGCGGCAGGACAATTCAGTAGAAGATGAAGTATGAATGGCAACTGTCATGAATACGATAGGGAAGCTTGTAACTCATGGGAAAGTGGTGAGAATGCTGCGAAAATCCGGATTCTTTCGGCTGTCGTCCCTGCTGTTGTCCGTTCTCCTTGCACTCGTTGGCTGCGCTTCTGCGGATCATGCTGAACACGCCAGCACTGCTCTCGCACAAAAAACAGATACGCCAATGCTTGCGGAGCTGTCCATCCCGTTGCAGGTCGAGCTTGATCCGGCTCCGGCGAAAAACGTGAAAGAAAACACGCTGCGCATTACCGTGCCAGCCGAGCATGCAGCCAAGCTGGCCAACGCAAAAGTCTCCGTGTCCCTGACCATGCCCAATATGGACCACGGCGCTATCGTCTTTGAAGCGACGCAGGAAAAAGCAGGCGAATACGTCGCGCAAATCGTGCCGACCATGCTGGGAGAATGGCTGGCTACGATTACTTTCGAGATGGACGGCACAGCCATGAGCACAGCGTATTCTTTTGAAGTGGAGCCATAATAGTTAAAAGCATCGTAATGACTACCACAGCCACGGATTGACGGTGGGAATCCAGCCGTTGATGGTCATTCCCCGCAAGACGGACAATATCCCGATGCAGAGCGCAAGAGCGTTGCCCATGACCATCACCTTGGAGCGAAATGCTTTCGACAAAACCAGTGAAAACAACGCGATTGCCACGAGCGCGGGCAAAGTGCCCAAGCCAAACACGCCCAAGGTCGTCATCCCTTGCAGGACGCTGCCAGTAGCGGCGGCTTTCATGTGCATCGTATACGTCAGTCCGCAGGGCAAAAAGCCCAGCAGCAGTCCGCTTGCCAGCACAGGCACTGTTCCCTGCCGCTCTTTTTGCAATTGCAACAGCTTTTGCGCGGCGGGGAGTTTGAGCGGACTGTATTTGTCCAAAGGCAGCGCCACTTTTTTGACGACCCAGAGAATGATCAACAGCCCTCCGGCGATATTGGCAATTCCCTGCAATCCGACTACGACTCCTGCCGCATTCACAAACGATCCGACAAAGCCCATAAATGCGCCTACGGCCATGTACGTCACAATTCGCCCCGTATTGTATGCCAGGATCGTTTGCGCAAGCGACGCTTTGGATTGAAGCGTCATGGTGGACATGATCCCGCCGCACATCCCGATGCAGTGAGGAGCGCTGATCAAGCCTGTCACAAAGACGAGCCAGTAGTCGTACAGTCCAGCATTCATCCCGCAGCCCCTTTTTTTCCATTATTTTCACGCTCATGCAATGACGCATCCTTTTCCTAACGTAATGGCTGCGGCTAGTATTTATGACTTCGCGGCAAATGAAAACGCCCCCGGCTTGTCTTACTTGCGGGGGCGTTCCTGGGCTGGCAAAGTGACCTTGATGGTCGTGCCGACTCCTGTTTGGCTGTCGATTTCGATGCTGCCTTTTGCAACCTGGACAATTTTCTGGACGATGGCTAAACCGAGTCCGCTGCCTGTCGCTTCCCGGTTGCGGGACTTGTCGCCTTTGTAAAAGCGCTCGAAAATGTGCTGGCGCTCCTCCTCCGAAATGCCGATCCCTGTATCGCGGATGATGACGGCGATGTCGGGCGATTGCTGAATCGAGACAAAGATGGTGCCATGCGGCGGAGTAAACTTGATGCTGTTGGACAGCAAATTGATCCATACTTGATTGAACAGCTGCTTGTCTGCGGTGACGAGTGTGTCCGGCAGTTCCAGCTCTAGCTCCAGCTTTTTCTGCTGCCATTGGCGTTCCAGCAGCAGTACGACTTGTCGCAACTGCTCGTCCAGCCGATATTCGCTCGGCTCGTACAAGCCCGTTTCCTTGTCCAGCGAAGCGAGCGTCAAAAGCTGCTTGCTCAGTGAGGAGAGTCGCCTGCTCTCTTCCTCGATAATCGCCAAATACTCCGCCTTTTGCGCCTCTGGCATGCCGCCGCTGCGGATCGCCTGGGAAAATCCCTGGATGGAAGCAAGCGGAGACTGGATTTCGTGCGAGACGTTGGAAACAAACTCTTGGCGCATGTCATCGAGCTGCTTCAACGATTCTGTCATCTGCGCAAAGTTGGCCGCCAGCTCCCCGATTTCGTCTCGGCGCGAGATGTCGAGCTGGATTTCGTACTCGCCTTCCGCCAGCTTTTTCGTCGCCTGGCTCAGTTTTTGGATCGGCCGAACCAAATAGCGGGTGAATATCAGAATAAACATCAAGCTGAGCAAAAACATGGCGACAAGCAACACGGCAAACATCACATGGACCTCGCCAAACTGCTGCTCGATGCTGGGCCGCACAAACAAGGCGTATTTCCGTCCTTCTGCTTCCAGCGGCAAACCGATGCTGTTTTTCAGCGTATTTTCAAAAAATCCGGTAACGAACAATCCGTGTTGTTCTTCGGCGATTCCTCTGTACGTTTCCCCGGCAAGCACCTTTTGCACGATCTGCGGCTCAATCTGCTGGTCGCGGAAAGGCGCTCCGAACGTTTGGACTTGTCCGTTCTCGTCTACGAGATACAGCTGAAAATTGAGATTGGCTACATGGGTCATAAAGGCAGGCAAGTCCATACTGGCGGCATTATGCTCGTACAAATCGATGATCTGCTGTCCGATCCGGGTAATTTTTTGTTCATTGTACGTGCGCATGTTGCGCTGGTAATATTCGTTGGCAAGGAGAAAGCCAAGCGTCCCGCTGACGATGACAATCGCGACGAACATGAGCACGACCCGAAAGTAGAGGGATCTCATCCGCCGCGCACCTCCAGCTTGTAGCCGAGGCCGCGAACAGTGGAAATGACAAAGTCATCGGTCTTGTCCGTAAATTTTTCCCGCAGCCGTTTGATGTGGACATCGATCGTGCGGCTGTCGCTCTCGTTATCTCCTCCCCACACCAAATCCAGCAGTTGATCCCGCGTAAAAGTCCGGTCGGGAAAACTGGCGAGCTGGGCGAGCAGTTCAAACTCCTTGAGAGGGAGATGCATGACTTCGTCTTTGATTTTTACAACGTGGCTCATCCGGTCGATGACGGTGTCATGCATGACAATGACCTGCTTGCTGACCATCTGGTAGCGGCGCAGCAAAGCCCTGATCCGATACAGCAATTCCGTCGGCTCGAACGGCTTGGTGAGGTAGTCGTCCGTTCCGGCCAAAAATCCTTTTTCCTTGTCCCTTACTTCGCCTTTTGCCGTCAGCATGATGACGGGAATATCGTAGTATTCGCGGATCTCCTTGCACAGCTCCCAGCCGTTTTTCCCCGGCATCATCACATCGACGATCGCCAACTGAACTTTTTCCTGCTCAAGCAAAACGGATGCCTGGCTCCCATCTGCGGCAGCCAGCACGCGGTATCCTTCTTTTTCCAAATAAAATCTCAGCAGTTCACGAATGTGCGCATCGTCATCTGCGACCAAGATCGTCATTTTCATCAGGCTTCTCCCCTTGCCGTGTCTATCTCAAGGCTGATGATCTGATTATAACGGGTAGCATCTCCCGCGATGCAGTCCCTTACGCAATTTTTCCGGTTCAGTTCCGTTGCGGAAAAAGGGACGCAAGGTTGCATTCATCAGTATAGTTAGGGAATATGAACGGCAGATGAACAAAAAGCCATCGCTGCCTAAGCAACAATGGCCTTCGATTCTTATTGGTTAAACGTCTCTGCAAACCAGTTGGCGGAAGCGTCCACTTCCATCCTGGTCAACTGGTGACCGTATGACTCCCAGTGCAAAGTCACATCGGCCCCAGCCGCTGCCAACAGCTGCTTCAGCTCCTCCGACTCCTCGGGAGAGCAAATCGGGTCGTTCGTTCCCGCCCCGATGAACACCGGGATGCCGCTCATGTCAGGCAGGGGAATCCCGCGCCTTGGCACCATCGGATGATACAGCACCGCCCCGCGCAACGAATTGGCGTAATGGAACAGCAAGCTTCCGGCAATGTTCGCTCCGTTGGAATATCCGACTGCGACGATATTCTCCCTGTCCAACTGGTAGTTGACCGCTGCCTGATTCAAAAATTCATGCAGCTCCTCCGTGCGGAACACCAAATCTTCCTCATCGAACACACCCTCTGCCAGGCGACGGAAAAACCGGGGCATGCCGTTTTCCAGGACGTTGCCTCTGACGCTGAGAATAGAAGCGCCGGGATGAATCAGCTCAGCCAGCGGCACGAGATCGTTTTCGTCCCCTCCTGTTCCATGCAACAGCAACAGAGTGGGGGCTGCGAGATCGCTTCCTTTTCGAAAAATGTGTTTCATTCCTTGTCCTCCGCAAGCACGCGCACGGCAATCGGCGGCAGTCCCTGCTCGATCTCGGCGCGATGTGGTTCATACCATTCGGGCAGCATCAGCTTTTCACCGAGCGACTCGAATGGCTCGTCTCGTTCAAAGCCTGGCGGGTCAGTGGCAATCTCAAACAAAATCTCGCCTGGCTCGCGGAAATAGATGGCGTGGAAATACTGCCGATCAATAATATCGGTAGGATGGAAGCCAGACTGCGCCACTCGCGATTGCCACAAGCGGTGATCCTGGTCATCCTTGGCCCGCCAAGCGATATGGTGCACAGTTCCTGCTCCGCCTGCGCCTCTCGGCATTGGCTCGGCGTTGACATCAATGATATTGCCCAGGTCGCCGGGTGCCTGGAAGCGGACAAGCCCGTTTTCTTCGCCGACTCGGGTCAGGCCCATCAGCTTTTCCAACACTTCCATCGTGTGCTTCGGCGCAACGCTGTACAGAATCGCCCCACCGAATCCTTTGATTGCCTTGTCAGCGGGAATACCTCCAAACGTCCACTGGCTCGCGGGGCCGCCTTCGCGCTCGACAATCTCCAGTTGCAAACCGTCCTTGTCGGCAAATTGCAGATAGATTTCCTGGAAGCGCTCTACGCGGCGATACTCCACCTGGAACTTGTCGAGACGCTTTTCCCAAAAATCGAGCGAGCCGACAGGAACGAGAAAAGTAGTGTAGCCGACTTGTCCACCGCCTATGCGGCCATGTCGCGCCGTTTCCCACGGGAAGAAAGTAATCGCCGTTCCGGGACTGCCCACCTCGTTGCCGAAGTACAGATGGTACACTTCGGGGGCATCGAAGTTGATCGTTTTTTTGACCAGTCGCAGACCGAGAATGCCTGCGTAAAAATCAACGTTATCCTGTGCATTTTTGACAAAGGCTGTAATATGATGAATACCTGCTGTTTGTTGAGACATAGCTGATGACCTCCTTCATATATTTTTGCTTCTATTTCTCGATTATTCGGCCTGGAATGTGTTGTAGCTGACGAACTCCCCTACCGGCTTGCGGTACCCTCTCACGCGTTGGCTCGCTGTATCTTCTTTTCCGATCGTAATCATCATCGTCGGCACATAACGATCCGGAATGCGCAAAATATCGCGGACTGCCTCCGGATCAAAGCCGATCATCGGGCACGTGTCCCAGCCCTTGTCTTTGGCGGCAAGCATGAAGAGCATGGCCGACAGGCTCGCATTGCGAATCGCTTCATCCCGTTTGAACTGATCTCCACCAGCTTCGTAGAAGGAATGGACAGACGATACAGTTTGATCGTATTCGCGCTGATCCATGACTCCCAAATGCAGCAGCCCCTCGTGGATTGGCCCCACATTTTTGTACGCCTCCAGATCGCCGAGCACCAAGATGACAGCGGACGCAGTTTTTACCTTATACTGTCTCTGTGCTGCTTCATATACTCGTTCCTTTGTCTCTGGCTCGGTCACGATCACATAGTGCGCGTGCTGGAGATTAAAAGCGGATGGGGCAAATTTGACGAGCGACATGATCTCCTCAAGTTCAGCTGTCGTAATAGATTCAGTAGGGATAAATTTATTGGCAGATCTCCGGTTTTTCACTAATGCAGTAAACTCGCTCATTTTGATTTCCTCCTCGACATCACCGAATGGTGTGTGCCATTATCATCATTTTTAAAAATCTTTAATTTAAGATATTAACACAAAAAACAACTTAACGATTGCCCTTGAGGATACTGACTGCAACAAACTTGGTTGGTCGAGAAGCTGATGAGCGCGTGCAGTAAATATCTTTAATTTAAGATAATTATAGAGCCAGCATGACTCGTTGTCAACCTTTCGGGCCAGAAGAAAGTTTTTCTCCCGGCCCTGCTTCATCTATCGGGGCAATTCGCTTACAGAAACCTGCAAATCCGCTTCTTTTGGCAGCCATGCCCGCATTTGTTCCCATTTAAACAACTGTTCAATATGGTACACGCCTTGCGGAAAATCTTCCGAGTAGAGTGTTTTAGCTGCAAATGCGGCCACTTTTGCCGTCATATATGACTGGTCGCGCCCTTGCAATTGACACGTCGCCATTGCCGCGTGATTGCCCGCTTTTCCCCGTGCCTCGATCTTGATGGCAAATAGATCGTCTCCCCATTTCCAGCGCAAAAACGATTCCACGACGGCTTTCCGCACGGTTGGTCTTTTAAGCAGTCGGCAAATTCCGCTGCGGCGAAACGCAGCCACTGCTCTCGTCACCCACTCCTGATCAAAACAAAGCCGTGTGGAGACTGACGCTACACCGAGCGTTCCGGCGAGTGTCTGCTGATCGGAAAAAGGGAAGCGGTACGCTTTCTTTTTCCCCAGTTTTGCTCCGAAATCGACCAGTTTGCCGTCTGTCATGCTCTCTACGCTCACCCGGCGATGATCTTGCGTCACATCATAGCGCGTGCACAGATGGTCTACGGTCCATTCCATCGCCGCCTTGCCGTGCCGATCTCCCAAACCGAGCATGATGAAAATATCCAGCTCCGTCACTTCTTCCAGCAAACGATGCGCATGGGCTGCGAGCAGATTCGTCAAGCCCGGCGCAAGTCCGATACTGAGCACGGCAGTTCCTGTAACCTTCGCTTGGGAACGCCTGCCCCATTGCTCCAGGCGGGTCAAAAAGGCACCGGATGCAGACACATCGATGTAGTGCGTTCCGCTCAAAAGGCACTGCTCGGCGAATGCCGTATCATGCTGGTCCAGACACATCACCACCAGCTTTACTTCCGCAAGCAGCTCCTGCTCTGGCGGCTGTCGAAGATCGAACGCGAGAGGGCGCACTTTCCCCGCTGTTTCCCGGCAAAAAGCCTCGGCCTTTTCCATGCTGCGCCCGGCGGCATACACCTGGCCTGGATACAGCTCCCCGAGTTCCTTGCAGATCGTTGCCCCTACATGTCCGTAACCGCCCACCACCAGGATTTTTTGTTTTTTCATGCGCCTCGTCCTCTCTTCTGTAAAAGCTTCTCGGCCCTGCCCCCTGCGTGGACTGGAACGATTGAAGCCTGGCATCCGTCTGGTCGCTATCCGTTTGCTCGCTTTTTCCGGTCGTTGCTACGGGTCGCATACCCCCAGATGCACAGGCAGCATAAGCTGAGCCAGCCGCCCATGATGAACACGGTTTTGTACGCTTCCAAATCTGGTTGCGCCCCTGCTGTTTGTCCGTTCATCATCCCCAGGCCAAGTGCCGCGCCTGTCACCAGTCCTGCGTTTCGGGTGAGCGCGATCATGCCCCCGACTGCCCCGGCATGCTCCAGCGGAACGTGCTTCATGATGTAACTGTTGTTTGGCGAGGCGATCAGCCCCATCCCGGCGCCCACCAGCGCAATCGCTGCGATCAGTTCAACCGCGGACATGTGCCCAAGCCATACTCCCAAAGCGGCCAGTCCTGCTCCCATGCTCCCCAGTCCGGCCAGTACAACGGCTTGAGCCTGATAACGGTCGGCGGCCCAGCCCCCAAGCGGCCCCGTCAATGCCAGCAGCAGAGGGTACGCTGTGAGCAGATAGCCAGCTGACAGAGAAGACATTTTCGCATAATCAAGCAGGTAGAACGGCATAACGACCAAAACCAGGTTGGCCAACACGAACGAAGCAAAACTGATCAAAAGCCCTGTCGAGACAGCAGGAAGCCGAAAAACCGCGACAGGCAAAAACGGCTCTGCCTGATGGCGTCCTCGCCAGATCAACAGCCAGAGCACGACGATGGCAAGGCCGTAAAGCATGATTTGCCGCGCCGATAGCCAGCCCCATTCATTTCCGCCAGAAATCGCAAAAATCAGGGAACTGACTGCAATCGTGAACAAGCCCGAGCCAAAAACATCGATTGATTTCGCCTGTTTTTTCGGCAAGTGAACAGGAATGTAGCGAAACGCAAGCACAGTCGCTACAACCGCTACCGGAACATGCGCGAGAAACAGCCATTCCCAGCTGAGTACGGAAGCAATAAATCCGCCTGCAATCGGGCCAGTCATCCCGCCGAGCGCTACAGCCGTGCTCATGATCCCAAGCGCTCTCCCACGCACTTCCTTTGGGAGCAGCAGTGTAATCAGAGCGATATTCGTAGCCTGAAACATCGCCGCACCGACGGCTTGCACGACCCGCAGGACAAGCAGTGTGGCAATCGTCGTCGAACATGCGACGAGAACCGAGCTGATGGTAAAGAGCAAAAAGCCGTAGTTGTGAAGCATCCGGTGGCCGTATCGGTCACCGAGCTTGCCCATGACGGGAAGCAGCGAAGCGATGACGAGCAAATATCCGGTCGTAATCCATTGGGCCACTCCCAACTCCGTCTGAAACAGTTGCGTAAAAGAAGGCAGCGACACGTTGACGACTCCTGCCGTGAAATGCGACAAAAAAGCTCCAAGGCAGATCGCTGTCATCATGCAAAAGCGCTGTTTCGCACTCATAAGCGTCTGAAACTGCACGCCTGTTTGCATCATCATCACCTGCTACTTTTGACCGCGAACCAGGCATTGATCAGATAAGAACCGAAGTAGCGCGAGCTGTGCTCGAACCCAGCCTCTTCCATCAGCTCTTGCACTTGGCAGGCTGGGATCGGATCAGATTCTTGGCCCATGGAGGCCGCAAAACGCTCCCACTCGGCAAGAGAAATGCCGTTGTCGGTCATATGCGTGCGCCAGGCTTGCATTTGCATGGCAAACGCCTGCGACTGCGGATCGCCAGCAATGGCTGCGAGACAAAACGGGGCACCTGGCTTCAGCCGTGCCGCAATCTGCTGCAACAGCTCTCTTTTTGCGGCAAGACCTTTGACAAAATGAAGCACGAGCAGACATGTCGCCGCATCGTAGACTGTCTGTTCCGGCAGCACGTCGACCGTTCCTTCGTGCAAAACCGTACGCGCAGCCAAGTCCGCGCCAGCCGTTCTGTGCCGGGCGCGTTCGAGCATTTGTGCGGATGGATCAACACCTGTAAACGTCCAATGCTCATGTTTTGCTCCCAGTGTCACGATTTCCTGACCGCCGCCAGCGCCTACAACAAGGATGTGCTCCTGCTCTCCGGTTTGCGGCAGCTTTGCTCCCAGCAGGCGCTCCGTCATTTCGTACAAGTAGGCGTACCCGGGAATTTTCAGCGCGATTGTCTGCTCATATTTCGCTACTTCCGGATGGTGCCAGCTTAAAGGCCGCTGTTTTTCTGTCATCTGTCTCTCTCCCGTCTTTTCCTGTCGTCAATTGCCAAAGCCTCCGTTGATCTGCTTGCGAGAAGTACGTGCCGCCATGTTGCTCCACCGAAGCTGCCGTTACATCAGCCAAAATGTTCATTGGCCTACATCCCAGCACAACAATGCGCGT
This sequence comes from Brevibacillus sp. HD3.3A, assembly GCF_013284375.2. Lineage (NCBI taxonomy): Bacteria > Bacillati > Bacillota > Bacilli > Caryophanales > Paenibacillaceae > Brevibacillus > Brevibacillus sp. HD3.3A. Next base: position 369,513 of record NZ_CP085874.1, on the reverse strand, counting down.
TCCGAGAGCGAGCGCTTCGTCCAGATCGTGTGTCACGAGCAAAACGGTCGGCTGCTCGCTTTCCCACAGCTTCCTGAACAACTGGTGCATGCCAGCTCGTGTAGCAGCGTCCAGACTTTGAAAAGGCTCATCCATAAACAACAGTCCAGGCCGCGCGGCAAAAGCGCGAACGACCGACACACGCTGCCGCATCCCGCCGCTCAACTGGTCAGGGTATGCATGCAGCACCGCACTCAAATCAGCAGCATCCAGCATGGCAAGCACCCGCTCTTGTTCTTGCTCTTGCCGTTGCTCCAACACCCACAGGACGTTTTCTAGCACCGTCTTCTCAGGCAGAAGGCGCGGTTCCTGAAAAACGTAGCCCAGCCGTTCCCCTTCATCGCGCGAAATGACTCCCTGCGCAGGCCGGATCAGCCCGGCAGCCATTTTCAGCAGAGTCGTTTTGCCAATCCCCGATGTTCCCATCAGGCACGTCACTTGACCTTTGGCTGCCTCCAGCGAAAAGTTATCGAAAAGCAGCCGACCAGCTCCATATTTCAACGAGATTCCTGTAAATCGCATGCGGCGCTCCCCCTCCTTTCGCGCGGCCGGGTGATTTTGCGCACGAGCACTTCCAAAGCCATCCCCAACAAGGCAACGAGCAATGTCCAGGCCATCACTTCTTCCGTTTTCAAGTAAATGCGCGCTGTGTTCATCGAAGCTCCGATCCCCGTCTGTCCGCTGATCAGCTCCGCCATGACGATCGTTTTCCAGCCCATGCCGACGCTGACGGTAAGCGCAGCCGACCAGAACGGAGCGAGCGCTGGCAAAATAATATCCACGAGCTGCTTGCGGCGATTGACCGAAAAGACGCGCGCCATCTCTAGCAGCTCCTTGGGCAATTGCCGCACGCCCTGCAAGGAATTGAAAAAGAAGAGCGGAAACAGGGCGAGTGCCACGACGAAAATTTGCGCCCCGCCATTCACCCCGAGCCAGAGAATGGCAAGCAGCATCCAGGAAACGGGGGGAACTGCCTGCAACACGGAAACGGCCGGGCTAACCAGCTTGAACACCAGCTCTTGTGCGCCTGCGAAGACGCCAAGCCCGGTTCCAAGCAAAAAAGCGATACCGAAGCCCGCTGCGAGCCTGAGAAACGAGTAGAGCAGCGGCTCCATCAGGCGGCCTTTTTCGTATAAGCCAATCAACGTCTGCAAGCTCTCCCACGGCCCCGGCAAAATGACAGGAGGATACACGCGGGACAGCCCCTCCCAAGTCAAAAGCAACAGCAAGTACGTAAGGCCGCTCGGCCAATTGTTACGAGCCGTAGTAAAAATCGGCATCTGGCACTGATCCTCCAATCGAATCGGGAGCGATTTGCAACAGAACGCCCAGGTAACGCTCCACTTCCGGTTTGGCTGTCTGCGCGTCCTTATAAAGCAGCGTAATTTTGGGCAGAGCAGAAGCCAGCACCGCCTCTGGCATGCCAAACTCTTCTGCCGCGATTTTCAATGTCTCGCCCGCTTGCTGGTTGACCTGCCGGACAGCCTCCTGATACGACTGTTCGAAGCGGGCGATATCCGCTGCATGCGTTTTGGCCCAGTCGCGATTGACGAAAACGGCCGTTTGCGGCAAGTCTTGTCCGAACTCAGCCTGCCACTCTTTTTGAAAATCGACGACTTCGCTCACTTTCCCTTTTGTTTTCATCCGCAAGCCACTCAGTACAGGCTCAGGCAACACAGCGTGCTTGATTGTGCCCGCCGCCAGTTGCTGCATGATGTCCGGAATTACGCCGTAGGCCAGGTTCACTTTGCCTTGCAGTCCTTTTTTGGCAAGCAGATGTTGCGTCAAAATATCGGGCGGCCCGCTTTGCCCCGGGATATAGACCGTCTCGTTGCTCAATTGCGAAAGCTCGCGCACGTTTGGGTCAAGTGAAATCAAATACATCGAGCCGTACGTGTTGACGTGAAGCAGCTGGATCGGCATTCCCTTTGCGTACAGATTGGCCCCGACATTGATCGGAGCAGCGTACAATGGCGCTTCATTGCCCTGTATGCCAGCCAGCAGTTGCTCTATGGAATCCCATTTGGCTATTTGGAACGTACCGTCTGCCTCTGTCTTTTCCATATAGACGGCAGGAATCAGAGACGGTGCCTTGGGCGTAAGCAGCGTGATCGCGGCAGGGCTGGCAGCAGGCCCCGGCTGCTCGGCTATGTTAGTTGCCGTGTTCGTTGTGGCGCAACCAGTCAAAAGAATCAGCGCAGCCAGACTGCTTGCAAACATGCGGGTAGCGTGGCGGTAAATGGATTTCATAGCAATTCTCCAACTCCTCGTTGACTTTTGGCATCTCTTCATTAAGAATTATTCTCAATTATAGAGATGCACGATAGGAGCACCATCCCACAAATATGGGATTTTTCTGCGAATCCGCTGAATCTATACGCACAGGAGAGCACAGATGAATGCAAAATGGGAAGCAAGCAAACGAAAACTGCTGACTCTGGCAAAGCGGCATTCCTCTTCTCAGGACTACCGGACGGCGCTTTTGCAGGAGCTGCGGGAGTTCGTGCCTTTTGACGGGGCGTGCTGCACGGCGGTAGACCCGCAGACGCTTCTGTCTACAGGGGCCATAACCGAGGACGGGATTGAGGCGATTCATCACGGGATTTTTGAATATGAGTACCTGCGTGAAGACTTCAATCGGTACGATCAGTTGAGCCAGTCAGCAGAAGCGGTCGCCACGCTTCATCAGGCAACCGGAGGCGAGCTTGTGCGCAGCGCGCGTTACCGCCATGTCCTGTTCCCTGCCGGATTTGCCGATGAACTGCGTGCGGCGCTCAAGTACGATGGAGCTTGCTGGGGATTTTTGACGTTGTTTCGCTTTCAGGGGCGGCCTTTTTTTAGCGAGGAAGAGCGCGAGTGGATGGCGGAACTGGCACCGTTGATCGCCTACCAGCTGCGAAAAACGAGCCTGTCCCTGCCTGCCGAGGAGACTTCCTGGATGGAGGAAGAGACGGGGATTTTGCTCATGTCTGATCAATTGGCGATCCAATCGGCCAACACGACCGCAGACAGATGGCTCTCGCTTTTGCGCAAGTGGGAGTCGATCGATCGCCGCACCTTGCCGCGACCAGTGCGCGCTGTCTGCTCCCGGGCGTTGGCGCAATTGAACGAGTCTGACCCGAAAGCGTCCATGGCAAAAGTGTGCATCCGCATGCCTGATGGCCCTTATGTCGCGATTCAAGCAAGTCCGCTGCACGGCCAGGACGGCGCTGTCCATCTGGCGGTTTTGTTCAGCCCGGCCAAGCCAGCCGATATTCTTCCGATTGTGTGCGAGGCTTACGGATTGTCCGAGCGTGAAAAGCAGCTGCTCGCTCTGATCGTGCGCGGCTTCTCTACCAAAGAGCTTGCGCACAGGCTGCACATCTCTGCCTACACGGTGCAGGATCATTTGAAGTCGATTTTCGTGAAAACAGGCGTATCCAGCAGACGCGAGTTGATCTGGCAGCTGTTTTCGAGATTCGGCGTGGAGGCAAGCGAAGGGAAATGAACAGCAGCCTGGTCGCACCACTATTCCGGTGCAATCAGGCTGCTTTGTTGTTGCGATCATGTCATCTGATAAATCTGGATCAGGTTCCCGCACGTATCGTTCAAAACGGCGAGGATCACGTTTCCAGCCTCGGTCGGAGGCGTCTTGAAAACTACGCCGAGCTGAGTCAAGCGCTCGTACTCTTTGTTGACGTCACTCACTTCAAACGCCGTCGCAGGGATGTTTTGCTCAAAAATCGCTTTTTGGTAGGTCGATGCAGCCGGATTTCCGTTCGGCTCCAGAAGCAACTGTACACCGTCCGGCTCTTCCGGAGACACCACTGTCAGCCACTTGGCCCCTCCCATCGGAATGTCCATTTTGGTCACGAAACCGAGTATCTCCGTATAAAACTTTTGCGCCTTTTCCTGATCGTCTACAAACACACTCGCCAAACTGATTCGCATAAGGAACCTCCTGATTACTTTTCAGCCTATTTCGCTACTGTACCCCCGATGGGCTGCTTTCCTACCTACCTGTCTTTGGGCAAGGCAAGATGAAAAATCCATTCCTCGTCATACACGACAAAAGCTCGCTGCTCGGCATTCGCTTGCGAGACCGCAACGACGTCAACTGGCAGCGAAGTATAAATAGCCTGCTCTTCCGGCAAGCAATAAGCGGCGATAGCAGGAAAGTCGTCTTGCTCATACGGTCTGATCCAAAATCCATTCGCTACAGTCATGGAAGCTCCCTTCTATTCCTGGCACGCCTCTCTCAGCTTCTGATCGAGCACCTGAAAGACGCTTGCCAGCTTTTCTGCGGGAACGTTCGCATAGCGATCGCCTATGCTCACTTCGTAGTAGCTGGAATGCTCGTCTACCTTCCGCGCATAATGGGAGATTCCTACGCCTGTCTCCTCGCAAATGGAAAGAAGAATTTGCTCGAAACGCTCTTTGGGCAAACGGACATGCACATGGAACATGTTTGATACAGGTACGGCAGGGATGGTGGTGACACCGTGGCATTGGTTGTATCTGCTGGCGAGGTCTTTGGCCTGCTCGTAATACTCGCCGAACTTGCCCTTTCTCGCTTCAAAGTTGGCTTCGGCAGTCAAAATGTACGGATACAAGCTGATCAGATCGCCGCCATGGCGCCTTTTCCAGATCACGGCCTCTTTCGTGAAAGTCTCGTCTCCGGCCAAAATCGCTCCGGCGATGCCGCCGACTCCTTTGTACATCGAGATATAGACACTATCGAACAACGCGCATACTTCCTCGGCCGTTTTCTGATAGTATGGCAAAATTTCCAGAAGCCTTGCCCCATCCATATGCAAGCGGATGCCTTTTTCCTTGCAGTGGCGCGAGATTGCTTGCAACTCCTCGTAGGACGGCAGTTGTCCGCCGATTTCACGCTGCGGGAGTTCCAACAGCAGGCAGGAAATCTCCTCCGTCATGCCGAGGACATCGTCCAGCGCAATTACCCGGTGTTTGTCCGCAAGCAGCACCGCGTCGATGCCGTGGAGCTTGCGCAGCCCTTCCTCTTCATGAATCTCCAGATGGCAAAGCGGATGGTACGCCACCCGGTTGATGCCTTTTTCCTCGGACCAGATGCGCATGGCGATTTGCTGTGCCATCGTACCGCTCGGGAAAAAGACGGCGGATTCTTTTCCTAAATATTTTGCCATTTTACGCTGAAAATTCTCGATGACCGCTCCCGTTCCGTACACATCCGCCTGGAGGTCGCCATCCAGCTCCTGAAAAACAAGCTGCAATTGGCGGATATCTCTCTTGCTGTGCCCAGCTAACTGATAGGTCGTCTGATTGAATGCTTGCAGCAACGTTTTCTGATCTTCCATGTCGACAGGTCCCCTTTTTCCAGCTGAGTAGGCTGCGATTGTTTGCATGCGGCTTTGCCATGCCCCTTCTTCCAAGATACCATATCTTTTTCGCAGCCTTCTCAAAATTATTGCTTCAAGTGCAATTGACGGTATTCGCTGGGGGTGCTCCCTGTCGTCTTTTTGAACAGCGTAATGAAGTACGGCGTGTTTGGCATGCCGACCTCCGTGGAAATCGCGGCGATTGACTTGTTTGATTGAGCCAAAAGCTCTTTTGCCTTGTCCAGCCGTTTCTGCTGAATGTATTCCACAGGCGTCATTTCCTTGATTCGCTTGAACGTGCGATGCAAATGGTAGGGGCTGCCGTGGCACATGTCTGCCAGATGGGCCAAGCTCAGCTTTTCGGTGTAGTGAGAGTCGATATATTGCGTCATTTGTGCGACCCACTCGCGATCCGGCAGGCGCTGACCCGTCGGCTTGCACCTTTTGCACGGGCGAAACTCCTCGCGAATCGCCTCGCTCGCCTGTTCAAATATCCGCACATTTCCCCATCTCGGCGGCTTCGACTTGCACGATGGGCGACAAAAAATGCCCGTCGTCTTCACCGCGTAAAAAAACTGCTGATCATAGGTCGCATCGTTATTGATGATGGCTTGCCATCGCTCCTCAGTAATCCCAAGCTCCATGTTGCCCACCTCCACCGTCATTATACCCCCAAGCGAACCGCTTCGTGCTCGGTTGTAAATAAAATAGCAAGATAACGAAATGACAGTCCAGCTTTTCTTGCGATACAACTAAGAGAGTGCCAAAAGGAGGCTGTTTGATGATGAATACAAACAAACGAATATATACGGAATTGCCACGCCAATGTCTACCTGCCAACGCTTGGGTCGATAATAAGAAGGAACTGATCCTGCATACCGAACAACCTTTTTCATTTTCCCAAAACCTCCATTACTTGTCGCGCAGCAACAACGAGTGCCTGTACCAGATTGAAGGAGATCGGCTGTACAAAGCGATTCCTGTTGACGGCGACATCCCTGTCGTAGAAATTCGCGACGACGATGACGGGCAGCTGTCTGTTCGTTTTCTCGGAGACGCTCCGCCGCCAAATGTACGCGCCCAAGTAGCGCAGTACGTTTACGACTGGTTTGATCTGGGAACCAATCTGACAAAGTTTTACGACCTGGCCCAAAACGATGCCTTGTTAAAAAACGCTGTCGCTTCTTACTACGGGCTGAAAAATATGGGCATCCCCGACCTGTTTGAAGCGATGAGCTGGGGCATTATCGGACAGCAAATCAACCTGACGTATGCCTATACGTTGAAAAGACGTCTCGTGGAAAGCTTCGGGCAACGGGTCGAGCACGCAGGGCGAACTTTTTGGGTGCATCCTGCGCCGCAAGTGATCGCCGAACTTACCGTGCAAGACCTGGAAGCGCTGCGGATGACCACGAAAAAGTGCGAGTATTTGATCGGTGTTGCACAACTCATCGTTGAAGGGAAACTATCGAAAGAGCTATTATGGGACGGAGGAGATTGTAAAAAGGCGGAGAAAAAGCTGATCAGCATTCGCGGGATTGGTCCGTGGACAGCCAACTATGTCCTCATGCGCTGTCTGAGGATGCCGTCTGCTTTTCCGATCGACGATGTCGGCCTGCACAATGCCATCAAATATGTTCAGGGTACGGAGACAAAACCGACCAAAGCCGAAATTCTGGCGCTGTCCAGCAGTTGGACAGGCTGGGAGTCTTACGCCACCTTTTACTTATGGCGTTTTCTCTACTAACCAAAGGAGGTTTCACTCGCATGCTGAAAATAGGCTCGCACGTTTCCTTCTCCGGCAAAGGTCTGCTCAATGCCGCAGAAGAAGCCGCCACCTACGGCTCTAGCACGTTCATGATTTATACGGGAGCGCCGCAAAATACAAGACGCAAACCGATCGAAGACCAATACATTGAAGAAGGCAAAGCTGTCATGGCCAAAGAGGGCGTCGAGGAAATTGTCGTGCACGCCCCTTACATTATCAATCTCGGCTCCTATAAAGAAGACACGTTTGAACTGGCTGTCCGCTTTTTGCAAGAAGAAATTCGCCGGACTGACTACATCGGCGTCAAAAACATCGTGCTCCATCCCGGCGCCTATACCGACAAGGACGCGGAGTACGGCATTGCCAGAATCGCCGAGGGCTTGAATGAAGTTCTCGCCGGCGTGAAAGACACTGACGTCAAGATCGCGCTGGAAACCATGGCCGGAAAAGGAACCGAGATCGGACGCAGCTTCGAAGAACTCGCCGCGATCATCGAAAAAGTCGAAGACAACAGCAAGCTCGCCGTCTGCATGGATACGTGCCACATTCACGATGCGGGCTACGATATCGTCAACGATTTTGACGGTGTGCTGGAGCAGTTTGACCGCACCATCGGCCTGGACCGCCTGAGTGTCGTTCACCTGAACGACAGCAAAAACTTCCGCGGCGCCGGAAAAGACCGCCATGCGCCAATCGGTGCCGGGCTGATCGGCTTTGACGCGATGAACTACATCGTCAATCACGACAAAATCCGCCACCTGCCGCTCGTTCTGGAAACACCGTGGATCGGAAAAGAAAAAGGCAAGGAGCGCCCGATGTACAAAGCCGAGATCGCCCTGCTGCGCGGCGAGATCGAACAGCGCTTCGGCGACGAATTTATGGATCACGTGGAGCGGCTGGACTATTTCTTCCGCAAGCAAGATGTGACCAGACGCGAATATGTCGTCGGCATCTGGGATCTGTTGAAAAACGACGCGAAAGCCAAAAAAGCGGACGGTCGCGAGCCGATGGAACGACTGTACGACATGGCGCACGAAGCACGCTTGTTCCCGGAGCTTTCCGAGGAAGAGCTGAATCAACGCCTGACCGCCTGGTTTGCCATCCCGAAATTCTCGTAAGCCAGGCCGCATGAATCTCTCTGGCAGATTCGGCCTGAACAGCGGTGCAGCCAAAGAAAAAACGTACTTGCTTCTCGGAAGCGACGGTCGGTTGTATCGAAGCCAAACTCCGGGTACAATCGGTGGCTATCGGCGGAAAAAAATATACGGACGGCTGGACTGCCCCTCCGCTCTGCGTGCCATCGCACGGGGAGGATATGTAGCCCATCGCGTATTTTTCGCTGACGAAAAGACCGCTGTCGCTGCGGGCTATCGGCCCTGTGCAGTTTGCCTGCCTGACAAATACGCTCTGTGGAAAGCGGACCGCTCCCTATAAACTGCTGGAAGCGACATGCGACCGCTGTGTATTCATGCATTTCCTACAGCTACAGTAAATCCTACACGCCAAAAAGCTGGCCCGTGCCGATGACGGAAGCCAGCTTTTTGGCTTTTTGCTTTCTTCGCTGCTTTACTCGTTCACGCTGCCAGACACGCCATTTTTGTGCAAAAGGGGAACAGGCGGAATGACTCGGAAATACGGGACGCTCGTGACGATGGAGATACCCGCTTCCCGCAACACGGCTGCCATCTCTTCCGCTTCCTGCGCCGGAATGTCGCCCAAGGCAAAAGCATGACTGATCGCAACTCGCCCCTGCAAACCAGCCTCCGTGGTCATGGCTGCCAGCCGCTTCATGGTGAACGTGCCGAGATGACCGTGGTCGTGCAAATGCAAATCGATACCCGCCCCCGCTTCGACAGCCAAATCGACCATCTGATAGAGCGACTCTTCAATGTCCTGATCGACTGTCGCCGGGTCCACGCCGCCGACGTGTGTCGCCCCTTGCCGCAGCGCTTCCCTGACGAGTCCTTTCGCCTTGGTGCGCAACAGCCCGTGCTGCGGGAACGCGACGATTTCGTGCGTCAGCCGATCCGCATACGTCGCAAGCGCCGCCTGAACCTGCTCCAGGTTGGAGATTCCTACTTTCGGATAAATGTCTACATGAGTACGCACATAGGTGGAGCCGTATGACAGCAGGACAGCAAGGAAGTTTTCCGCTCGTTCCTTGGTGGACGTCGCAAGCCCCGGCAAAATCCGCTTTTCGATCTCGCAGCGCTCGATCACGTTTGCGGCCGGGATCACTGCCCGCCATTCCTCGCCCAACAGTGTCTTGTCCAGGTGGACGTGCTTTTCCAGCAAGGTCGGCATAGCCAACAGCCCTCTGGCGTCTTCCCGCTCGATGCTATCCTCGCTCAGCTCGTCAGCAGCAGACACGATCCGGGCGTTACTTGCGATTCTCAGCGCACAACTGATAGCCCCAGCCCCAGACGGTCGTAATCATCCCCGCCGCTTCCGGGGAGCGCTGGGACAGCTTTTTTCTGATTTTCCGCACGTGGGCGTCAACCGTGCGGGAATCCCGCTCGGTTTCGTCATTCCAGACATTTTGCAGCAAATCTTCCCGCGAAAACGTCTCATTGGGATGCAGCGCGAGAAAATACAGCAGCTCAAACTCTTTGGGAGCCAGTCCCACTGTTTTTCCGCTGACCGTGACCCGATGAGCCAGCGGTTCGATCAAAAGGTCAGGATAGGAGATCGCCACAGGAGAGCCGCTGCTTTTTTTGCCTGTTTCTTGTAGACTGGCAGTCCGATGCAGGATGGCCTTGATTCTGTATACAAGCTCGTGCGGGCTGAACGGCTTGACGACATAATCATCGGCTCCCGCCTCAAAACCTCGCAAGCGGTCAGCCTGCTCCCCTCTGGCCGATACGATGACAATCGGCACCGGATCTGTTTCGCGCAGACGCAAGCACAGCTCGATCCCGTCCATACCGGGCATCATGAGATCGAGTATGATGAGGTCATAATCGATCTGTTTGACCAGTTTCAACGCTGCGAATCCGTCCTCTGCCTCATCCACGACATATCCCGCATTTTCCAGATACATGCGCAAAATACGCCTGATTCGCTCCTCGTCGTCCACGATCAAGATTGTAGCAGGATGATCTCCCATGACGCTCTCCCTCCTCGCTTTTGCAACTGCTCCCTACGCTCCCAAAAATCGCTTGGCCGCAGGAATCCGCCTGATGACAAGCAAATCGACAAGCAGCACGGCAACCAGGGAAATGCCCACCAGCGGAAAAAACAGTCCAAACGCGATGATGATGGCTGCGACGCCTTTCATCAGCTTGTAGTTTTTCGGCAAAGCTGGCGCTCCCAGCTTGCCAGCCGGCTTGCGTTTCCACCACATGATCAGCCCGGTAAGCGAAATGCCTACCAAGCCGAGGCAAGTCAATGCCGCCAAAAGCTGGTTCGGCCAGCCGAAAAAGCGTCCCTCGTGCAAAGCGATGCCGATTTCGATTGCTTTTGCCATTGTCCCGTAATCGGCAAAACGCAAGTCAGCGAGCACCTTGCCGCTGTATTGATCGATGTGCAGCGTCGCGTTATCTACCGGAGATTTCGGGAAAACCGACACGGTGTAGACGCCTTTTTCTCCTTCGGGCAGATTGATCGTATATCCGGCAGGGACTTTGCGCTCAGTAGCAATGTTGACTACTTGTTCCAACGGCAATGTTTGTACTCCGCCTTTTTGAGCGGATTCCGGCACGGGCATGTTTTCGGCAGCCCACGATACTTCGGCAACAGCCTTTGTCGGGATCACCGACTCCGGTACGCTACCCCACAGTTGGTCGGGGTAGCCGGATTGTGCGGAAGTGGCTGCCTTGTTGACGTAATCGCCCCAGACGCCAGACCACGGCAAGCCTGTCATGATCAGTACAGCGGTAAACAAAGAGAGCCAGAAAGCGGGCACAGCATGCAAATCCCGCCAGAAAATGCGTTTTCCTTGCGTGAATCTCGGGATCAGCGTTCCGTACAGCGATTTTGTGTTGCGCGGCCACCACAGATAGACTCCGGTTACGAGCAAAATCATTCCCCAACAGGCTGACAGCTCGATAATCCGGTCGCCTGTTTTCCCTGCCATCAGCTCGCCGTGAAGTTTTTTCATGACTTGCATGAGCTTGTTCTGATCATTCAGATCGCCGACGATTTTGCCGTCAAACGGACTGACGAAGACAGTTTTGCTGACCTTGTGTTCGACAATGCCGACCTCAGCCGTTCGTGTCGGCTCATCAGACGGACGGTAGCGTGTGATGACGGCTTCCGGATAAGCCTGTCTTACTGCCTCAACCTGCATGGTCGGCGATACAGCCGTATGTCCCGCCGCGACATAGTAAAGGTCCTTGTACATCCACGCTTCAATCTGCGGCTTGTACAAATAAATTCCGCCAGTGATAGCTAATAAAATCAGAAAAGGAGCAAAAATAATACCTGCGTAAAAATGCCACCGCCAGATCGCCACATACAAGCGTTTTTCCTTTTGTGGCTCCTCTGTTGCTTCTTGCTGATACGTTTGCGGCATCGCCATATACCCGCGTTCCCCCTCGTACTGATGATTTTACGAAATTGAGTATATGACGATTGCCCGTTTCGCTACATGACTCAACCTGGCTATTTTGGGCATGAATATGTGTCGGAAGATTGACAAGTTTCAGTTCCCGCTTCCCAAAAAGAAAAGGATATAGAGGCGGCTCTATACCCTTTTTCTGTATCGATTAAAAATCAAAGTTGTCCGGATCTGGACCGACGCGATGATTTTCATTCAAGCCGTCGATCAGCTCCATATCTTCTTTTGTCAGCTCAAAATCAAACACCGAGGCATTCTCGACAATGCGCTGTTCTTTTGTCGATTTCGGAATCGTCACAACGCCATGCTGCAAGTCCCAGCGCAAGATGATTTGGGCAATCGATTTTTGGTACTTCTCAGCGATCCCTTTCAGGACAGGATTGTCCAGCAATTGGCCCTGCATCAGCGGCGACCACGCTTCAAACTGGATGCCCTGCTCCCGGCAGTAGGCGCGCAGCTCTGTTTGGGACAGTCGCGGATGGAACTCCACCTGGTTGACCATCGGCTTGATTTCGGCGTCCTTGAGCAGCTCTTCGAGATGATGAATGTGGAAGTTGCTCACTCCGATCGCCTTGACGCGCCCTGCTTTGTACAAAGTTTCCAGCGCTCTCCACGCCTCTTTGAATTTGCCTTCCACCGGCCAGTGAATCAAGTACAGATCGAGGTAATCCAGCCCCAGCTTGTTCAGGCTCGTTTCGTAGGCAGCCAAGGCGGATTCGTAGCCAAGGTCGGCGTTCCACACTTTTGACGTCACAAAAAGGTCTTCTCTCGCCAAGCCCGCTTCTTTCAGGCCAGCGACAATGCCGCGTCCGACACCTTCTTCGTTCTCGTAAATCGCCGCCGTGTCGATGCTCCGGTAGCCGTGCCGGATCGCAGCTTTTACGGCGTTTTCCAGCTCCGATCCTTCCGCGACTTTAAATACGCCAAGGCCCAGCCAAGGCATTTTCACGCCGTTGTACAGTGTGGTAGTCTCTTGCAAATGCTTTGCCATGATTAATTTCCTCCATCCCTATTGTCTATTTATGAAAGACAGTCTACAGTAGTCAAATATGCGGGGTACGGTTTGACAAGTGCTATTATGAGAGACAATAGCCAAAAGAGAAAGTACGTACTTTTTTGTGCGATAGGTACTAAAAAGTGCCTATGCATGCAGGAGGGAACCGTTCTTGAAAAAGAAGTACAACATTTCAGTCGAAGCCACACTCGAAGTTATCGGCGGCAAATGGAAGTGCGTCATTCTTTGCCATCTGACGCACGGGAAAAAACGCACGAGCGAGTTGAAGCGGCTCATGCCCGGCATCACGCAAAAAATGCTCACCCAACAGCTACGCGAGCTGGAAGACGATGGGATTATCAACCGGATCACTTACAATCAGGTTCCGCCAAAGGTCGAGTACGAGCTGAGCGAGTACGGCTGGAGCCTGAAAAGCATTTTGGACGCGTTATGCGCCTGGGGTGAACAGCATATTATCAAGGAGTACGGGGACAAATATGCTGTATTGGAAGACAGCATTCTCAATAAATAACAACCGCGGCACCCCCATTCATGTGATTGAGAAAAGGATAGGTTCACCTTGGAAGCAACCGCATCTCCTGTTTTGCGCCAGTTGGGCAGCTCTGCCCTGCTGCTGTCGCCGCTGGGGCTTGGCTGCTGGCAGTTCAGCAACGGCAATGACATGGTCTACTCCTTTTCCTCGGTTGCCAGTGAAATGCGGGAAATGGTCGGCGAACTTTCGCGAGTCTGGTCTGAAAAAGACGTTGCCGCTCATCGAAGTGTTGGACGAACTGGCAGACAAATACGCGTCCTCCTCCACACAAAAAGCAGGCTGTGATCCGCGAGTAGATCACAGCCTGCTTCGTTTTTTCAAGAACGCAGCCAATCAACGGCGCGCTTTTTCCCGTTTTCCGCTGATGGCAGTAAGAATCGCCGCCCCCAACACCATCACTCCGCCGATCCACGGCGTATGAATCAAGCCCAGCGAATCTACGACGATTCCCCCTACAAAAGCTCCGATGGCGATTCCGAGATTGAACGCAGCAATATTGATCGCAGACGCCACATCCACCGCGCCGGGAACGTATTTTTCCGCGAGCTGCACCACGTATACTTGCAGCCCTGGCACATTCATGAACGCCAGCAAGCCCATCAACATAATCGTAATCGTGCCTGCCACCTTGAACGGCGCGGTAAACGTAAGAATGAGCAAAATGACTGCCTGAACCACAAACATGAAGAACAACGCTCGCAGCGGATTTTTGTCGGCTGCCCTCCCTCCGACTGTGTTACCGATGGCAATAGCGATGCCGTACACAAGCAAAATCAGACTGACGACATTGGCATGATAGCCTGTGATCTCTTCCAAAAGCGGCGTCAAAAACGTAAAGGTGACAAACGTTCCGCCGTAACCGAGTGCCGTAATGGCGAAGGCCAGCAACAATCGGCTATTTGTGATAATTTTCACTTGGTCTTTCAGCGAGGCAAGCTTGCCTGTTTTCAACTGGCTGGGAACGAGTATCGCGGTCGCCACCAAAGCAATCAGGCCAAGGATGGCTACGCCCCAAAACGTCGCTCTCCAGCCAAACATTTGACCAATAAACGTTCCCAAAGGCACACCTGTAACCGTGGCGACCGTCAATCCGGTAAACATCGTCGCGATCGCACTTGCCCGTTTATTTTCAGGCACCAGGTCTGCCGCAATGGTCGAGCCAATGGAAAAGAAGACACCATGGGAAAAGGCCGTGATGAAACGGGCAATGAGCAGCAAAGCAAAGCTTGATGACAGCGCAGCGACGCTGTTTCCGACGATGAAGACCACCATTAGCAAAAGCAGCAGCGTCTTGCGCGGGATTCGGCTGGTCAGCGCGGTAATGATCGGCGCTCCCACAGCCACGCCCAGCGCGTAGCCGGAAATCAAAAGTCCGGCGAGCGTGATCGTTACATGCAAATCTTGCGCGACAGTAGACAACAGACCGACAATGACAAACTCCGTCGTTCCAATGCCAAATGCACTGATTGCGAGAGCAAGTAAAGCGAGCGTGGAGTTTTTCGCACCTTTTTCATGCTGCTCTCGGTTGATAGCTGTGCTCATGATGAAAACATCCTCCTGTTATTTTACTTGCCAGTCATTCGGCAGGGCCCTTGCGCATCATGATTGGCGAATATGTTGTGTTGCTGATTGCCATTATCGAGCATGCGAGCTTTTAGCGGAAGTACGTACTTTTTAGTAGCATAGGCACAAAAAAGTGCCTTAGGCGCGCCGGATAAATCTGTTCAAGCCTGCCTGGCCCGCGTTCCCTTTGCACAAAAAAACGTCTCTCGGCCCTTTATAACTGGCCGGTGAGACGCTCTGACGACAGCTGGCTTAAAAATCGTTT
The DNA here is from genome assembly GCF_013284375.2 of Brevibacillus sp. HD3.3A. NCBI lineage: Bacteria > Bacillati > Bacillota > Bacilli > Caryophanales > Paenibacillaceae > Brevibacillus > Brevibacillus sp. HD3.3A. The sequence continues at coordinate 354,434 of NZ_CP085874.1, read as the reverse complement.
GGTTCGTTCATGACTTGGCGCAGAAAAAAGCCGAGCTGGCGGGCCTTCTTCAATGATCCTGCCATCGTGCATGACGACGACTCGGTCTGCCACTTCGCGGGCAAAGCCCATCTCGTGCGTCACCACGATCATCGTCATACAGCAAAATAAAAGATGATCAGTCAAAAGGTGATCATGTGGATTGTAAGTAGCAAAAAGCTAATGAAATTTTAGCACTAAAAACAGGAAAAAATGAGTGAGCATAAGCGTAGTCAAATTAATAGAATTAATTTAGCAAATAGCATTGACATACAAAATAAAAAATGTAAAATTTTTCATAAAAAGTTATCTACTTACACTTCGGGACAAAAAGGTAAGTTTTTCGCAATTTCCATCCTGTTTATATCATTACAATTTTAATTTAGGAGGACTTTATGAAAAAGTTACTGAGCGCTTTTGCTATCTTTGCATTAATATCCAGCCCATTAAGTATCGTGAATGCTGAATCAGAGTACAACAATGAGGAAATTCAAAAAGTTGCCTTAGCAAGTGGGAAAAGCGAACAAGAGGTAATCAAATTGCTGAACCAGAGACAAGAACGACTCAAACAGACAAGGGAGAACTGGTCGAAAATCATCCAAAAACAACGTGAAGAATTTAAGGACGAAGTAGACAAACAGAAAGCCAACCTAGGGAAAAAGAATGAAAAGGTTGAGATGATCCGTATTATTACGTCAATCGATCCTAAATTTGAGAAACAGAACTTCTCTTACAATGAAGAATCTGGGGAACTTCAGTTGGAAACGACATCTGGAACCGGGCAGATTGGCACTTATGGCGATATACTGATTACACTTGATTCTGGATCAGAAAGTTCAGGTACGTTTTACGGAGGTCATGCTGCTATTGTATCTGAGGATAGCAACTCCTGGACTATAGAGTCGTTCGCAAAAGGGTGGAGTCCGCAAGCGCCGAAAATTGACGGCGTTTATTGGCACATAAATGACTGGGCAAATCGATACGATACTGTGGCAGGATATCACGTAAAAAAAGCTTCTTTATCCGACTACACTGACGCTGCACTATACGCTGAGGACAACTTGTACAAACCTTACAACTTTAATTACTTCGACAAATGGGACACTACATCTTTCTACTGCTCACAAATAGTCTGGCGTGCATGGTATAACCAAGGCTTTAACCTAGATTCTGATGGCGGAGATGAAGTATGGCCAGAAGATATTGCTAATTCTTCGAAGGTTATCCCATTCTACAGTGCTGGTATCTAAAAGCACAAGAAAGGTAGGAAAATCCCGTATTTTCCTACCTTTCTGTCTATATTAAAAAGGAGAGTCTATGAGAAGTAAATATTTACGTTTTAAATTTTTTCTGTTAGTTTTTGGAGTTACAGGTGTTTTAAGTATAATAATGTTAAGCACCGGACAACTTTCATATAAGATTAATAAAAATGCAGAAAATTACATAATACTTCGCACTTCATTTATAGAGAACAAAAGTAAATTAGAGATATATTCTGAAGACAAAAAAATAAATGAAGAGAGTATTGACCAAGGAGCATTAAATAGTCTTATTAAGCATAAGAATGATTTTTATATTTCTTCTAGATATAAAGGCGATTACTATATTCTTTCTAAAAATGGGCGGTTAATTAAGAAAAGAATTGAGTCAGGAAAAGGAATTACAAATACATTCTATAACAATGATAAAATTACATTTATCACCAACTGGGGGCAAAAAAAAGAGAAGGGAATTATTTCTTACACGAGTGGAATATATTTACTTAACGCTAAAAGTGAACCTGTCGAATTTGTTCTAAATAATGGATTTTTCACAAGCGGAACCTTTTTTAATAATCATATATATGTATTAACATTTGACCCAACAGTTAAAGAAGAGCAAATATTAAAAGTAAATTTCAATGGTGAAATAGTAAAAAAATTTGTACTTGGCAGATCTCCCCGATTTGAGTTCAGATCCATTACCACAAGTAACGATTTGATATATATGTATTCTAATGATGGAAAATTGCTATTTATAGATACAGCAGATAATCTTCAAGAGATACCCCTTACAAACGGAACTGGTAAAGTATTTAAAATATTTCCTGCTTACCAAGGAATACATGTGCTGTTCTATAATGGAGTTTTTATTCAGATAAAACAAAATAAGGTCAATAGTGTCTTGAAATTGCAAAATGAATCAAATGAGCATTTAATTAGTATCCAATCCAAAATTAAAGGCAAAGTATTACACGTTCTATATACATTTGATAAAGCATATTACGGAAAATCCTATAAATATGAAGGACTTATTCGGCAATATAGCATCGATGATGGCTCTGTATTAGCTAATTTTTATCTTGAGAAACTAGATAATCTAAGATTAGTTGACTTCGATATAACCAATAATTAGATAGTTCAAAAAAGTAATTTGTTGTTTAACAATTCGCTTCAAAGGAAGTGGAATTATGGAATTTTTAATATTTATTGGTTCTTATTTAATTGCATTTCATATACTTTCTATAATTATCACTGGGTGTTTACGTTTTTTTTTACCAAAGATTCATTTTCTTGTCCTTTTATTCACTAATGCGATGCTAGGGATTCTGTTCCTAAAATATTTTGCATTGACTTGGTCAATTTCATTTCTATTTATTAATTTGCTTACTGCATCTATTGGAATGGGAATCGCGAGCTTGCTTAGAAAATTAATTCATAATTTCAGGGAGGACTGAGGAGATCAACATACGTAATTTACTATTGAGCCTATACAATGCTCTTCCAGATTAACGTGTCAAAAAATTACGTAATGGGGCTGCTATTTTCTTCGTTACTTGGCAGTTTGTTGAACCAAGAGCATGCTCTATATTGGGCAACATATATACTTCATTCAGTTATGAGCCACAACCTGTCGTGATGTTGAAAGTTGTGGCTCCTTCCTTTTTTGCTCCCAACTGCTGTTACAAACCTTAAACGTGAACGCTGTCTCTACTTCACTTCCTCTATCTCTCACCTGAACGCTAACCTTCAAAATTCCCCCACAGATGGCTTCGTTTGTATTCTTCAATCACTTTCCTGCTTCATCCTATCGTCTCCACATATATATTCTTCAACAGGACTGTCGACTTCCCTATAGTTACTTTATATTTTCAAACTTTCAAAAATCATCAGTGAGCTTCTCTCTTTAAGTCCCCCATGAATTCGGACACACTTAGTTGGGAAAGAATGCTGACCAGTATTAATATGATTTGCGCAAGCTTCCTCTACAACTACTTCTCCCCTTTTCGCTCGTACAGCTCCCACAAGAGTTTTCCTGCTTTCGATTTCATTTGCCGTAAATCACCTGTCTTCCGTATTTCAGAGCAAATACAATATCGTATTACAGTTCAATGTGCATGCTAAGCTAAACTACTTTTGTCCATCCGTTGGTTTCCTTAATTCATGTAAGCAGTTGGCAGACCAGTTCTCAGTGCATCATTGATTTAACAGGTTTCATTTCCGCTCTTATCTTTATTTTGCGAATGAGCATTATAAAAACTCTAAGAAAAAGTGTCGTTCTACACACTCTCATCCCAGCTCCAATTTTCTCATAGTCGCATCCAACGGCAACATTCCTACCAAACACGCCTTTACCCATGCTTCACAGCTGCTTCCTCCGCGCGCGAGATGGCGCGAATATGCGCCGAGCGCAACGAACGATAACCCAATCCCGCGATCAGCATGGCCAAAACTCCCGCCACAATCGCCACCATGAAGCCTGCGTGGGAACCGAACCCGTCGATCACCCAGCCCGCTGCCGCAGAACCGAACGCCACGCCAATCCCCAAGCCTGTAATAGCCCATGTCATGCCTTCTGTCACCATCGATCGCGGGACAATTTTTTCCACCAGCCCCATCGTCACAATCATCGTTGGCGCCACTGACAGGCCAGCGAAGAACACGACGATGGCGAGGGAGAAGAGGTTGCTCACCAAAAACAGCGGCAGCATCATGACCATGCACAGCGCGACTGCCTGTAAAAATTGTCGGTGCAAAGGCGCTTTCAGACTGAGCGTACCGTACACAAGCCCAGCCAGGCACGAGCCGACTGCGTATATCGATAGCACGATGCTCGCAGCGACTTTGTTGCCCTGTTCCTCGGCAAAAGCTACCGTGACGACATCCACCGCGCCAAAAATGACACCCATGGCTGCGAGCGTAAACACCAGTGCCTGCAAGGAGCCGAGCTTGATGACGCTCCCTTTTTCCTCAGGATCAATAGGGCGCACTTTTGGCTCTGTACCCTTTTGCAGCGTAAACAGCACCACTCCTGTCAGCAAGAAAAGGCAAGACAACAGCGGCCCCGCTTCGGGAAAGACTGCCACACTCAAGCTTACGGAAACGATCGGTCCGACAATAAAGCAAATCTCATCCACCACCGATTCGAAAGAAAACGCGGTGTGCAGCTTGGGGGAGCCGCCCAAAATCGCAGCCCAGCGAGCGCGCACCATCGCTGCCATGTTCGGCATTCCCCCGGCGAACAGCGCTGCCAAAAACAGCGTCCAGTCCGGCGCCCCGAGCCTTGTGCATAAAAGCAAAATAGCAGCAGCGGTTACGCTGATCCCCGCAGCAGGCAGCAGCACGCGGGATTGCCCCAGCCTGTCAGCCAGCCGCGAGATATGGGGAGCCAAGAGCGCAGATGCCAAGGCAAACGTCGCTGCCACAGCACCTGCCAGCCAATACTCGCCTCGCAGTTGAGACAGCATGGTAACGATTCCGATCCCCATCATGGAAATCGGCATTCTGGCAATAAAGCCAGCCGCAGAAAACCCCTTCGTTCCAGGAGTTTGAAATATCTCACGGTATGAGCGAAACATGGTGCACCTCCGTAAATGTAGGATGACTTGTCACGACCGTCCTTTCAAGTTGACATACGTCCCGTATGCCAATATCATAAAAACATACGCGACGTATGTCAATCCATACCAATCAAACAGGAGGAGTCCCATGACCCGCAAGACACGCCAAGAAATGCTAACAGAAACCCGCGCCAAGCTGGTAAGTGCAGCCAGACAAGCCTTTGGCACAATCGGATATGCGGACACATCCATGGACGATCTCACAGCCTCTGTCGGACTTACCCGCGGAGCGCTTTACCATCATTTCGGAGACAAAAAAGGTCTGCTCGCAGAAGTGGTCAAGCAAATCGACGCAGAAATGGACGAAAAGCTCGCCACCATCTCCACAGAAGCGGAAAATGCATGGGAAGGCTTTGTCTGCCGTTGCCGCGCTTATCTCGCCATGGCGCTTGAGCCGGAGATTCAGCGCATTGTCCTGCGGGACGCACCTTCCATCCTGGGCAATGCCTACTGGCAATCCTCCCAGTCCCAATGCCTGGCGACGATGGCGGAAACGCTCCGCCAGTTGATGGAAGATGGCATGATTGTCAAAACAGACCACGAAGCGCTTGCCCGGCTGTTGAACGGCGGCCTGGCTGATACTGCCTTTTGGCTCGCCAACTCCGACGCGCCGGAAGCGGATTTGTCCAAAGCGCTGCAAAGCCTCACCGCTTTATTGAACGGTCTGTTGCTGACAAAAGAGCCGCTGAAATAAATCGGCTTTTCCCCAATAAAAAAAGCCGAGAGATCGCAGGAGCAATTCCTTCCTGTCCATCTCTCGGCTTCCTTCATCTTGGCAGCTCGTTATCCATCGGCGACTTGCGAATCATCGCCACGCTTGATTCCCTGACAATGAGCCTCGGTTCAAACTGTACCCGCTCATATGCACCGGAACCGTTTTCGCGAATCCGTTTCAAAAGCAGCTCGGTAGCAAGCCGTGCCACTTCCTCCCCCATGATGGACACAGAGCTGATCTGCGGAGTCGTGATCGTCGTCCAGACGTTGTTGTCGATCCCCACGATCGCCACATCTTCCGGAACGCGAACGCCCAGCTCTTTGAAGCGATTCACGATCCCAATCGCCACCATGTCGTTGACCGCGTAGATGGCGTCCGGCATGTTTTTCAGGCTGAAAAAATAGTCAGCGGCCCGGCGGCCAGTCTCAAAGGAGAAGTCCTCGCCGAAATACACCAGCGAAGGATCGACGTGACTGAGCGATCCTTCGTACGCAAAGTAGCGTTCCTCGATCTTGTCTTTAGGCGCCCCGGCGTAAGCAATCCGCGTCCGCCCGATTTTGATCAGATGCTCCATGACAAGCCGCCCCTCCTGGCGAGCCATGCTGACGACGTCGGCCTTCACGTTTTCTTCAAGCCTTTTCCCGTAGTTGATAATCGAAACCGGGACGCTCGCCTTGTTGATCAGCGGAACAAGCGTTTTCGGGTAGGCGAGCGGCATGATGATCAGCCCGTCCACATGCAGCTTTTTCACCTCGCGGACAGTCTCCAGCTCGGTCCGCGCATTGCCTGACGTGTTGATTTGCACGACGCGATAGCCGTGCTGCTTCGCCGCTTGCTCCACAGACCAGGCAATGTCCGGGATAATCGCGTTGCGAATGTCCGGCACAGCCAGCGCGATCTGATACGTCTGGCGTACTTTCAGGCTCTGCGCAGAAGTGTTCGGGGTAAATCCGAGTTCCTCAATCACCTGCAGAACCAGCGCTTTCGTCTTCGGGCTGATCCCTTCGCTGTCATTGATCGCTCGCGACACAGTAGCAATTCCTACCCCTGCTTTTTTCGCCACGTCTTCAATCGTCACTTTATGATTGGTATCCAATGCAATGCTTTCCTTTCCTGCTTGGAATCGTTTTCTGCTTTCTTACGAATCTGCCGCTTTTATTATCGTTATTATATCACACGCGGCTCTGGCGGTAATGCAAACGCCACGCCCGGTCAGAGCCTTCACGCATGCAACAACGGATATTTTCAGCCAAACCAAAAACATTCGCTAGATTTCCCACTCAACAATCAGTCGCACGATTTTCACTCGATATTACAGTTTGACAATATGTCAAAGTTATGACATATTATTTTTCGGAAACGTTTCCTGTTTTAATTACTGATTCCGATCATCATATATTTTATCCACCTACAAGGAGCTGACCATTTATGAAAGCGTTACGCTGGCATGGTTTAAAGGACCTCCGTCTGGAAACAATCGAACAGCCTGAACCTCGCAAAGGACAGGTAAAAATCAGAGTGGAATGGTGCGGCATTTGCGGAAGCGACCTGCATGAATACGTAGCTGGACCAATCTTCATCCCGGAAGGAACCGCTCACCCGCTCACTGGCGAAAAAGCGCCAATTGTCATGGGACATGAATTTTCCGGACAAGTTGTCGAGATCGGTGAAGGCGTACAAAATATCAAGGTTGGCGACCGCGTCGTTGTTGAACCTGTTTTCGCGTGCGGCACTTGCGCGGCTTGCAACCAGGGCAAATACAACCTGTGCAGCAAAATGGGCTTCCTCGGCCTCGCTGGCGGCGGTGGCGGCTTCTCGGAATACGTTGCTTGCGACGAACACATGGTTCACAAAATCCCGGACAGCCTCTCCTATGAGCAAGGCGCACTGGTCGAGCCATCTGCTGTAGCTCTTTACGCTGTGCGTTCCAGCCAACTGAAAGCAGGAGACAAAGCAGTCGTCTTCGGTGCCGGACCAATCGGATTGCTCGTGATCGAAGCGTTGAAAGCGGCAGGCGCAGCAGAAATTTACGCTGTCGAGCTGTCTCCTGAGCGCAAAAGCAAGGCAGCAGAGCTGGGCGCAATCGTCCTCGACCCACAAGAATACGACGTGGTTCAGGAAATTCACAACCGCACCAACGGCGGGGCTGACATTGCCTTCGAAGTAACAGGCGTGCCACCAGTTCTCACCCAAGCGATCGAGTCTACGAAAATCGCCGGACAAATCATGATCGTCAGCATCTTCGAACGCGAAGCGTCGATCAAGCCGAACAACATCGTCATGAAAGAACGCTCCATGACTGGCATCATCGGCTACCGCGACGTATTCCCGGCCGTAATCAGCCTGATGGAAAAAGGCTTCTTCCCGGCGGACAAGCTCGTTACCCAACGCATCAAGCTGGACGAAATCGTCGATCACGGCTTCGAAGCGCTCCTGAAAGAGAAAAATCAGGTGAAAATCCTCGTCAGTCCAAAAGCGTAATCGAAAACGATTCCAATATGATAAATCCCTCTCACAAAACAAAGAGCGGACAGGCTGGCTACACTCCGGCCTTCCGCTCCTTTTTCTTTTCTACGCCGCCTCCGCCTCTGTCAGCGCTTTGCGCCGCTCATAGGCAAACAAGGTCATAGCCACTCCCAGCAAAGCGCACAGCATATACATGAACGAATACGAAGACAAATCCGCGACTGGCCCCATGATAATTCCGCCGAGCGAAACACCGAGATCGGCTGTGGCGATAAACAAACCGATCAGGACATTGCGGCTTGCCTGCGGCAAAACAAAGGTCAAATACGTGGTCAATGTCGGATAGAGCAGCGCCTGCGCGATTCCCATCAACACAGCCCCTACGTAAAAGAAGACAAACCCGCCCGCAGCGGACAAGCTCACACTCTGTGCCGCGACAGCGAGGATGAGCATCACCCCCATAATAAAAGAAGCGCGCCATTTGCCATCGGAAGGAATTTTTTTTCGCAAAACAAATCGCGCCAAAACGACCGTTCCCGCCTGTAGCATCAGGAAAACTCCCGCATGACCGCCGGCAATTTGCAGCGCGTACAACGGAATAAAAGCAGTCACCGCCCCGAATACAAGCGAGGATGTCAGCATCAGCACACTGCATGCGAGCAAGTGCGGATTTTTGAAAAATGGGCCGAACGCCGAAAAGGTTTCCGCTTTTCCATTCGCATTCGCCTGTCCTTGCCCGCCAGCCCCGGCTTGCCCATCGCTTGGATCGTCGATTTTGGCGGTGAACCCGACCACACCCGTCAAAATCGCAATCGCGATCATCGTGACGGCAAAGCTGCCCATCTCCCCGGGCTGCCAGATGCCCAAAGCCAAAAGCGGCCCGACGATCCCTGGCAAATACGCGCACAACGAGTACATCGATATCCCTTGGGAGCGTTCTTTTTCGGGCAGGGCATCAATAATGCCGAGCTGCAAAGCCATGGAGAAAAAGGCCGTGCACACCCCTTGCAGCATGCGAGCGACAAAATACCCTTCCAGTCCGGTAAACGTGTACAGGATCAACGCCGCCCCGTTCAGGATCAAAATCGTGCGGAGCACCTTGATCGGCCCGCGCTTTTGAATAATGTGACCAGCCCACGGGCGCAGCAGCATTGTCGTAAACAAATACGCCCCCATGACTATCCCGATGGTCGTATTGGAAGCCCCCAGCGATGAGCCTTGCAGCGGAATGATCACATTCAGTATGGAGTTGGCGCTAAAATAGAACAAAGTCAAAAGATACAACCGCAAAAAAGGCCAGGCCAACGCTCCCTTCACAACAGCTCTCCCTCCTTGTCTGTCGTCGTTACATTACAGCATGACCATGCGCAACAGCTTTCTGGCATAGGCAGACTGTACGTCTTTCAGTTGCTCGACCGCGACCGTCTCTACCACTCGTCCGCGATGTACGATCATCACCCGGTCGCATAAATAAGCCGCCGCCTGCAAATCGTGCGTAATAAACAGGTAACTCATGCGGTATGTCTGCCCGAGCTGCTTCAACAATTGCAGCACCTGCATTTGCACGGAACCGTCCAACGAACTGATCGCTTCGTCCAAGACGATGCACGTGGGATTTGTCGCGACAGCCCTTGCGATGCACACTCGCTGCACTTCGCCCCCGGACAGCTCATGCGGATGCTTTTGGCGATAGGAGCGATCAAGCCCGACCTGATCCAGCAAAAAGTCGAGCTTGTCACTTGCCTCCTGCCCTCCCATCCCGATCAGGCGCAACGACTCCATAATCGCCGCTTCGACGGTATAAAACGGATTGATCGAAGAAGTGTAATCCTGGAACACAGCGCTGATTTTCCCGGCTCGGCCCCTGCGCTTCGTCACGCTCTCTCCCTCGAACAAAATGCTTCCGCGATCCGGCTGCTCAATCCCCAGCACGAGCCGTCCCAGCGTCGACTTCCCGCTTCCGCTCTCCCCGATGATCCCCAGACATTCTCCGTAATCGCAGGCAAAATGGATATCCGCCAGCACTTGCTCTCTTTCTCTGGAAAAAAGACCTGCTTTTTTATACGCTTTCGCTACCCCTTCAACCTTCAGCAACGTCCACGCCTCCCATCACCTGGCTGAATCGCTGGCTGAGCGCAAGCTTGTTGGACACAAGATAACGCGTATACTCATGCCGCGCCTTGGAAAAGATCTGGTGCGCCGCTCCGCTCTCGACCACTGCCCCTTCCTTCATGACCAGCACCTCATCCGCGATCTTTTTGACGACACCCAAGTCGTGCGAGACGAAGATCATCGCGCAGCCCGTGTTCTGACGCAAAGCCATGAGCTGCTCTACCACTTCAAAGGCCGAGACGGCGTCGAGAGCGGTCGTCGGCTCATCGGCGATGATGAGATCAGGCGCCAGCACAAGCGCCAGAGCAATCATGATCCGTTGCAGCATCCCTCCGGATAACTGGTGGGGATACTTGTTCATGATCTCCCGCGGATTTCTCAGCATGACGCTCTCCATGGCCGCTGTCAGCCTGGTCGTTATCTCGTCACGCCCCCAGTCAAAGTGAGTAGCAATCGTCTCAAGCAGATGCACCCCGACCACGCATGAAGGGTCAAAGGCACGCATTCCATTTTGCACAATCAGGCAAATCTGTTTCCCGCGCTTTTGGCGCATCTCTTTTTCCGAGAGAGCCAGCAAGTTCTCCCCTTTGAACCGGATTTCTCCTGACTGACGAAGCCCGCTGTCGTTCAAGCGCATAATCGCCTTGCAGGTCAGCGACTTCCCGCTCCCGCTTTCCCCGACAATCGCCAGACAACTCCCGGCTTTTACCTGAAAAGAACTGCCAGCGACCAGGCATTGATTCGTGCCGCTGTCCCAAATTTGCAAATCCGCTACTTCCAGTACAGCCATGTGCAATCACCTCCCGCTCTTTCCACTGATTCCGGTATCCAGGGCGGAAACGAGCGCTTGCGGCTTTTGCCTGCTCCGCCCAAGCTTCGGGTCCAGGGCTGTCTGAAGCGCGTCCGCCAAAAAGTTGACCGCGCAAACCGTCAGGACGATCGCCAAACCAGGGGCAAGCATCAGCTCCGGGCGGGAAAACATGACTTCCCGCGCTTCGCTCAGCATCATGCCCCACTCGGCATTCGGAGCCTGGATTCCCAGCCCCAGAAACGAGAATCCGGATATTTGCAAGATCATCGACCCCAAGGAACTGCTGGCAATCACGGCGATGTCGGGAGTCGCCACCAAAGCGATATGCCTCGTCATGATTTGCCAGTCGCTGATCCCGATCGCTTTGGCAAACCGGACATAATCCGCCTCTGCGTACTGTCTCACAGAGGTGCGAATCACCCTGGCAAACCAGGGCCATTTGGAGAGGACAAACGCAATCAAAATATTTTCCAGGCCCACTCCCATAATCCCGATGATGGCCAAAGTCATCACATACCCGGGAAAAGACAGCATGACATCGCACAACCGCATCAAAACGGCGTCCAGCCGCCCGCGGAAATATCCGGCCACAAAACCGACGATTCCCCCGATGCCCACAGACAACACGAGCGCTGCGAGCACCCACAGCAAGCTGGGACGGATGCCGTAGATCAGCCGGGACAAGACGCATCGCCCCAACTGATCATTGCCAAGCGGATACTCCCACGAAGCCGGAGCAAAGCGCATATCCATATGCACAGCTTTTGGATCATGGGGAGCCAGAAACGGGGCAAAAATCCCGGCTGCCGCAATCAACACGAGAAAAGTGAACGATGCCATGGCGACTTTGTCGTGAAGCGCATTTTTCAGCCATTTCATGCTACAACTCTTCCCTCAGCTTTGGATTCAACGCCGCTTGAAGCACATCTGAAACCGTGTTGAACAAAATAAAAGCGACTGCCAGCACAAGCACGTACGCCTGAATGAGCGGAAAATCCCGGCTCATGATCGCTTTGACGCTCAACGTTCCCAGCCCCGGCCAGGCAAAGACGTTTTCCACCACAACAGTGCCTCCTAAAATGACAGGGATCGCCATGCAAAATACGGCGGTAGTCACCTGCAACGAATTTCTTATGACATGCAGCATGATTTTTCGCTCCGGCAGCCCGCACGCCCGGCTGTAACGTACATACTCTTCATGCAAGTTGCCAAGCACCGCGCTCCTGACCATGCGAAAATAAATGCCTGCGTAGCCAATCGTGGTCACAGCGCCAGGCAGCAAGTAGCTTTTGTACGAATCCATGCCGCTCGTCGGCAGCCAGTCGAGCTTGACTGCGAAGTACCAGACCAATATCGCCGCCAGCAAGTAGGGTGGAAGCGAAGCCAGCAAAAAGGATACGGCTCTGACCGCTTGATCTGTCCGCTTGCTTGCTTGCAGGGCGCATATAACCCCGAGGGCGACAGACAGCACGAGAATGGCGGCAACTGAAACCAAAGTCAGCTTGAGCGTATTGACAAAAGCCGGACCGAGCAGCGACCAGACCGATTTGCCCGTGACGTACGAATAGCCGAAATCAAGCTGCAAGCAGCTCAAGAGCCAATCCAGATAGCGCACGATAAACGGCTTGTCCATGCCAAGCTCCGCTTTGGTCTGCGCCACCAGCTCCGGAGTGATCTGCGGTACGCCTTGCGCTTGCAGCACCACCTCTGCCGGGTCGAGCGGCGAGAATTGCATCTGGCAAAAGGTGCAAAACGACACAAGGACAAGCAGCGGAATCGAAATCAGCAGCCTTTTTAGCAAATAACGCCCCATCTCTATCCTCACTTCGTTGCAAACGACATGCGTTCAAACGGCAACTCGTATTGGGTCTGTTTAAAGGAAATGCCTTGCAAAGCTTTGGGAGCGACAATCGTGACGCTGCCGTTCGTCAGTGGAATGAACACCGCTTCCTCATGCACGATATTCAAAATGTCGCGGTAAAGAGACTTGCGTGCTTGCTCCTCTGTCGACACCATGACGTCGTTGATTTTTTTATACAGCTCATCCGCCTGCGCAATGCCGCTTGTCGTATAGTAGTAGGACGACTTAGAAGTAAAAGCCGCGATCGTGCTTTGCGGATCGTAAGCCAGTCCCCATGTTTGGTTGAAAAGCAAATCGTAGTCGCCGCTGGATCTGCGGCTGGCAATGGAAGAGGACTCCTCTCCGATCAAGTCGAGCTGAATCCCGATCCCCTTCAACTGATCCTGCATCCATTCCGCTTCCATTTTTTGCGCAGAGGAGTTCACATCGTAGTAGAGCTTCATCGCCAGCACCGCTCCGTTTTTCTTGCGCACACCGCCTGCCTGCTCCGCGAGCCACCCTGCCTCCTCCAACAGTTGCTTGGCTTTTTCGGGAGCATACTCGCGCTGCTTCAACTCGACATTGGCATAGTTGACGTTGGAAGAAAAGAGAGTGTCGGCTGGCGGCTCCGTTCCCGCAAAAATTTGTTTGCTGATCAGCTCTCTGTCCATCGCGTACCAGAGCGCTTCACGGACAGCGCGGTCGTGGACGGGACTCTCCTTCTTGCTGCTGTTTGCTGCCAAAAAGTTCGTGTTCATCGGCTGGCTGCGGACAATCTGGTATTTTCCCGACTGTTCCAACTGGTTCATCGCCTCTACGTCGAGATTGTTCGCCCCCCGGTCATCGGTAAAGGCAAAATTGACCTCGCCTTTTTGCAGCGCCAAATACGTTGTTTCCCCCGCCGGAAGCACCTTCGCCGTAATTTTTTTGATAGCTGGCGCACCGCCCCAGTATTGTTCATTCGCTTCGAAGACGGCGGACTGTTCCGCTTTATGCTCGACCAGCCTGTATGGCCCGGTACCGCTGTAACCGTTCAGCCCGTCTTTCGTTTCACCCTCGATAAAATTTTTCGGGGAGACAAACACATACGGGCGCGTCATCGACAACTCCACTAGAGTCGGATAATAAGGCTCGGTCAACACCAACTCGACAGTATGCTCGTCCACCACGTTGCAGCTTGCGATCTTCGTCGACAGCTTGATCCAGGAATGCTTGGCGGCATTGTGCTGGACCGCCTCGATATTTTTCTTTACAGCGTCTGCGTTGAAGGGCGCTCCGTCGTGAAACGTCACATTTTTTCGCAGATGAAACGTGTAAACCTTGCCGTCTCCAGAAATCTCCCAAGATTCAGCCAACAGCGGTTTGATTCCCTCTTCGGTATTTTCCACCAGCGACTCATACAGCATGCCCTGCGCGAACATGGAGCCTGTGTACAGATGAGGGTTCATATCTTTTATATCTTTGGATACAGCCATGACAAGTTCCCGGGCTTGCTTCTCCGGTTCGCTCGGCGCTGCGTTTTCATTTCCGCATCCCGCCAATACCAGCAGCGAAACGATTGCTCCCCATAGCCATCCTGCTTGTGCTTTTTTCATGCTCGATCCTCCTGCGTTTCCTGTTCATTTTGTCTGTCTAGTGATGCACCTTTCCCAGCTCGCGGCAAACCAGCTGCACGTCGCTCTCGAAGCTTTGCACGCGAAACGCCTCTGATAGTGACTCGCCTGCAAGCGCGGCAGCGGCTTCCTCCAGTTTCTTTTCATACGTAGCGATAAGCTTGTCCATCGTCGGGCAAAGAGCGCCCACATACGCGGCAATTCCGCGAATCATTTTGATCCGGTAGTAATCCTCTTTCGGCATGCGCGGCATATCCCAGCTGCCTTCGCTGTTGACGAACATCGTGCGGATCGGAACGGCGGAAAAGTCGAAATACCTGCCGTTTTGATCCGGTTCGGAGTACGGATCGACCAGCAAAGACGTATAGCGGATATACAGCAAATACGCTTGACGGATCGGTTCAAAAAACGGGAAGTTCTCAATGTCACGGCGCGATAGGCTCTCCAGACGCACCGGGTAATTGTCGTCGGTCATAAACTGCAAAAGGTTGACGCCTTTCATGCCGAGCTTTTCTACCACATTCGTGATTTCCTGCCACAGCCCGAGCATATCGAAAATGACGTGCTGCGTGATCGGGCCTTCCGGAAACATTTTGTACACGTACTTCGGCACCTTTTCCTCTCCGAAAATGACGCGCAGCGAAAACTCGTTCATGAATAAAGGCGGGTGCACGTACAGCGATATATTTCGCGTCTCGGCCTCAAGCGGGGAATCCTTGGCTTCCAGTGCAATTCCCATGCGCTCGTACAGCTCGCGCAGCCTTTTGACAGAAGCAGAGAGCAGATTGGTAGAGCCGATGAAGACTTTTTTCTTCACTCCTGTCGTCACGACTTCATGCGACGGATCGCCATTCAACCAGCGTGTGTCGCCGAGATACGTGGAAAAGCTGATCACTTCCGCGTCCGATTGCCGCTCCTGCAAATATTGCCGGACCAGGCCGCCGGAGCCGAATGTCGGCGAAATCAGGACAACTCTTCGCACCTGTTGCCATACCGACTCATCCAGTTGCTGCAACACTTCTATGTACGCATCGGCCGTGACAGACAAAACAATCGTGTCCCACTCGCCATAAACCGTCTGATACCCGCAAAACAAGTGATCGAGGACGCATTCCCCAGCCAGTCTGCGGTGCTGCTCATTTTGTACATGGACAATCAGGCGCTGGCCGCTTTCTTTGACTGCCGAAAAGAACGACGCAGAGCGCACCGATTTTCGCCCGACCATTCCCACCTGGCAGTTCCACTCGTTTTTCAGCAAAACAGCCAATTGAACCGCTACCGGACCCGTTCCCAGCAGCAACACTCGTTGCAAGACGTTCATACACAACCTCCCTATTGGATGACTGCTGCTTTGCGATACAAAGCGATGTCAAAAACATGCTCAGGACGCAAGACGGTTTCGACCAGCCTCCACTTTTGCTCGTCGACCGCTTCCATCGGATAGTTGAACAGCGACTTCAAGTGATCGCCATACCGCATGGCGACGACCACGTCTTCCTTTGTCAGCGCGTGTAGCTGATCGAGAATCTCGTATTTATTCGAGACAGTCGAACTGAAGATGATATGGGTCGCCTCCTTCGTCACAGGAAGCTGCTCGACATACGATCTCTCCAGTTGAATCGGCAGCCCCGGTCCAAGCCTATCGACTACCTTTTGCCCGAGCTGGATAGCCTCCTCGTCTATATCGATCCCGACGACGGGCGCTCCAGTGCGCTTCGCAATCAATAAAGGCGTCATCGGATAGGAACCTGAGCCGACCAGCAGCACTTTGGAATTTGCCCCTACCTGAAAGCTCCCAAATTCCTCCTCGATGCACGATTCGATATTTTTGAAGTAGTCCGCTCCTTCTGCTTGCCCGCCAAGCAGCTTCAACGCCCGGTATTTTTCCATGATCGCCACGCAACGCGACGCCACCTGCCTCACATCCGCTACCAGCCCTTGAAATGGTTCCGGCTCGTTTTGCACCAGCCATTCCCAGGCTTCCTTGTTGCTTTCTGCCGTCACAAAAGCAGAGTATTCATCGATCACAGCGGCAAGCTCGAAGCTGTGCTGGATCGTACCGTCATACACCTTCGCCAATTCGGAAAATCTTTGGCAAAAATCCCGGACACACTCCTGAAACAGTTCTGGTTTGATCACTCCACTCCCACCTTCACCCTCTTCAATTGTTGCTCCCTATTTCGATATACGCTTTGCCTTGTGCGACAATGCCGACAGACCCGCCAATTTGCAAACGAACGACTTCCTGCCCTCGCCAGGTGGCATCCACATGGATGGTCCCTCCCGGCTGTCTGATCTCAACAGACGTATCTTTTTGCTGCTTCCAGGCGAGATAGGCACCGACCGAAGCGGTTCCCGATCCGCAGCCGCGCTCCCAAACCAAGCTGTCCAGCTCGGGAACGTAAATGAGCGGCGCAAGCTCGTTTCTGACAGGCTGATACAACAAAATCCCGACCATGCTCCACTCCGACACCGAGCCAAGAAGCTTCGCCAGCGACTCTGCCCTTTTCCGCAAATCCTCGCAAATGACTTCGGCTTCAATCACGACGTGCAAAAAGTCCGGGTATCTGACCATCGCCAGGTTCCATTCGCTGCCCTCGTACGAAATCGTGCGCTGCTCCAAACGCTGCGGCACTGGCATATCAAGCTGGCAGTAGTATTCATCCGCGAGGCGGTTGACCCGGCAATTCACAAGCCCTTCCGCTCCAGATACCCCTAACCGGACTTCTGTCCGCTCATTGGGGCCAAGACCGTTCTCCCAGGCGAGCCAAGCAGCCAGAGCCATGCACGCATTTCCGCAAAATTCACCTCCCGCCATTTGCAAATGAGCACGCGCTCCATCCTGCTGCGCCTGTTCAATAAAGCCGACTTGCTCTGCATGTACGCTGTCGTAGGACATCAGCCTGGACGCAATGCGCGAATACTGCTCCGTCAGATGCTTCGTTTTCACCAGAATCGTCATGTTTTGCGTGGGATTGAACTTGATAAAATCGACTTCTTGCCTCATGATCCCCACCCTTTACACATATGATTAACGTAAGCATCTTGGGTTGTTTAAATGAAAAACGTAATCATTACGTTTTAATACCGATAACTATATGGTACAATTCTGGTGATTGTCAATGTGTTCCAAATATATTTTTTTGTCGCCATGCTCCGGAGTACCGATATCGAGACAATGGTCAGGAAATCAATCTGTACCCTAGACGGAGGAATGAGAGAGCAATATTTCAAATGTCCCCCTGTGATATAACTAACATGACTTTTCAAACAGGGAGATGAGGACATGAGCAAGTTGAATGGAAAAATCGCTTTGGTAACGGGAGCAAGTCGCGGTATTGGCCGCGGCATCGCACTGCGTCTCGCACAAGATGGCGCGTTGGTCGCCGTACATTATGGCCGCAGACAAAAGGAAGCCGAGGAAGTCGTGCAGGAGATCGAGAAAAACGGCGGTGCGGCCTTTGCCGTCGGTGCCGACTTGCGCACGCTCGCGGGTATTCACGACTTGTTTGCCGCTTTGGATGATGCCTTGATCGCTCGCACCGGAGAGCGTCAGTTTGATATTTTGGTGAACAACGCGGGGATCGGTCAGATTTTGTCTCTGGAAGAAGCGACAGAAGAATCGTTCGATGAAGTCATGAGCATCAATGTAAAAGGTCCGTTTTTTGTCATCCAGCAAGCCTTGTCTCGTCTGAAAGATGGCGGGCGGATCATCAATCTGTCGTCGTTTGTGACGCGCGTAGCTTCGCCAACGGTTTTTGCCTACAGCGTGTCCAAAGGAGCGATGGATACCCTCACGCTCGCGCTGGCAAAACAGCTTGGCAGCCGCCACATCACGGTAAACGCCATTCAACCGGGCATCATCAATACCGAAATGAATGCTGGCACCCTGCAAAACAATCCAGACGGACAAAAATACGCCGCAAGCCTGTCCATTTTCAACAGATGGGGCGAGCCGGAAGACGTGGCAGATATCGCTTCCTTCCTCGCCTCGCCTGACAGTCGGTGGGTAACCGGACAATTGCTTGACGCCAGTGGCGGATCGCGGTTGTAAGGACACTCGACGCAAAAAAGGGCTGTCTCCCAAGTCGATTTTCCGACTGCGAGACGCCCTTTTTTCACAATGCTCCGACTGTTCCGGGCGATTGCTGCGGCTGCCAGGCTGCCGCTTGCCTAAACTTGCCCATTCGCTCCAGCGCCCGCTGCAAATCGTCACGCGAGCTTGCATGGGAGCAGCGAATAAAGCCCTCTCCGCCTGCTCCGAACACACGTCCCGGTACGACTGCCACCTTACCTTCCCCACTCCTGTTTCCGCTCATGCACGGAGCTGGCAATCATTCGATCCAGCAGCTGCGTATAGGTCATGCCTGCTGCCGCTGCGCTTTTTGGAAACAGACTGTTGGCGGTCATGCCCGGCAGCGTATTCACTTCCAGCACATACGGTGTATCCTGATACAAAATCATGTCGATCCTGGCGTACACTTTGCATTGCATCAACTGATAGCTGGTCAGTGCCGCATGATGTACGCGCTGCTCCACAACAGCGGGAAGCTGAATCACCTTTTCCTCCGCGCCGCCGACCTCGTATTTTGCCTGGTAGTCAAACCACTCCGAATGGGCGGAGCGAATCCCGATAATCGGCAAAACCTCGCCATCCAAGATCGCAACGGTCAGCTCTGTCCCTTTTATATACGGCTCAATCAAAATCGTCTCGCCCAAGCTGCAAGCTCCCTGGACAGCCGCCAACAGCTCCTGCTCGTTTTGCACAAGCTGGACACCGATGCTCGATCCGCCCGTATTCGGCTTCACAATAACCGGGTAACCTAGCTGCGCCACCATCTGCGGGTCATAATCGTTCATTCCTTGCCAGCAAAGACCCGCAGGCGTGTGCACGCCCGCTGCTTTGAGCAGCATTTTGCTCAGTTGTTTATTCATGCACAGACTGCTAGCCAAGACCCCGCTGCCTGTATAGGGAATGCCCAGCGTCTCCAGCGCGCCCTGCACCGTGCCGTCCTCCCCATACTCGCCGTGCAACGCCAACAGAGCGACATCAATTCCTGCCTGCTGAACTTGCCTGATTAAATCCGGCCGCTGATCGATCACGATGGGAACAACCTCGTAGCGACTGCGATCCAACTGTTTGATCATCTCTTGGCCTGTTTGCAGAGAAACCTGACGCTCCGAGGAAACCCCGCCCATAATGACACCAATTTTCATCGTGACACCTCTCCTTTATCGTTATCCTTGCAAAAATTTGCGCGTCTGCTCGCCGATTATGCGAATGCCCCGTTCGATATTTTCATCCGTTACCCGTGAAAAGCCTAACCGCAATGTATGCACGCCTTCGCCTTCCGCAATGAAAAACTTGTCTCCCGGCGTAAAAATAACGCCTTGCTCCGTGCA
Source organism: Brevibacillus sp. HD3.3A (assembly GCF_013284375.2). Taxonomy (NCBI): domain Bacteria; kingdom Bacillati; phylum Bacillota; class Bacilli; order Caryophanales; family Paenibacillaceae; genus Brevibacillus; species Brevibacillus sp. HD3.3A. Next base: position 334,577 of record NZ_CP085874.1, on the reverse strand, counting down.
AGCTGCCAGCAGTTGACGGGTATTAACGCCTGGCGGGAAAGCAAGAAACAAGTGCAGGCCCCCGTCTCCAGACAGCTGCGCTTCCGGAAGGTGCGCTTCACAGCATGCTTTTGTCAGCTCGTATTTGCGCTTGTATTCCGTCCGCGCTTTTTTGACGTACTTATCAAAATTTCCGTTCAGCAAATATTGGTACAAGATCGCTTGATCGATGGTGGATGTATGAATCGTGCGTGCGCGCTTGATGCTTTCCAGCGTGTCGATCAGCGCTCTGTCTCCAAGCACCCAGCCTACTCGCAGGCCAGGGAACAGCACCTTGGAAAAGCTGCCGATGTAGATGACCCCGTTCCCTTTTCCCACTGTGGCAATCAAGGGCGACACATGCGCTCCCGAGTAGCGCAGCTCCTCATTGAACCCATCCTCGATCACCGGAACTTGATAGCGGCTCATGACATTCATGACGGCGCTGCGCTTGGCTGGCGACATGACGATGCCAGTCGGATTGTGATAGGAAGGAATCAGGTAGGCCAAATCGAAGCGATTGGCTTTTAGCACTGCCTCCAGCCGCTCCGCATCGATGCCGTCACGTTCCAGCGGAATGCCAGTTATCTCGAATCCGTGCAGCTTCAAGTTTTTGATCGCCGTATGGTGGGTCGGATTTTCACAAATGGCCGCACCGCGACGCCCGGAAGGCCGCAAAGCGGACAGCACCATGTCAAAGCCTTCTGTAAACCCGTTTGTGATCAACATGTCCTTGCCGCTTATATCCACGCCTTTGTTTTCCATATAGCGCATCAAGTATTCCATCAGCGGCTTGTAGCCTTTGGCATAGCCGTAGTTGAGCAGCACCTGCCCCTCGATCGCCATGCGATCCATAAACGCCCGCTTTACATCCCCCAGATCGAACAAATGCTCATCCGGCGCAATGCTCGTAAACGAGATCGTTCCTTTTTGGGCGCGTATGCCCTGCTTCATCATGTCCAGCTCTACAGCCGATACCGCATACTCGTTCATTTTCGCCTTCCAATCGACTTGCCAGCTGGCGGGGCCTTCCGTTCCTCCACTATCTCTGGCTGACTGGTCCACTATAGCAGCCACGTAGCTGCCCTTGCCGGGGATTGCATACGCAAAGCCGTCATCCGCCAAGCCTTCATAGGCGGCGATCACTGTATTGCGGCTCACTTTCAAAAGACCGCTCATCTCTCGCGTGGACGGCAGCTTCTGATCCGCTTGCAGCGCCCCTTTTATCATCAAACGTTTAAGGTATTCTTTTACTTGGATCACGACCGGCCGGTCATCGACGAGCTTGAAATCCTGGAACATCCTTCATCGCCCCCATCTACAATGATGGCACAGAAGACGCGCGAAAAAAAAGAACCACCGCGATCGATTTTTCATCGTGCGGCGGTTCCTTGCTCGCTTCCCCCATTAGGTGACAAGCTTTGCTTCTTCAACTTTGTTTCAGATCTTTTATATACCATGCATCCATTGCGGAATGCTCAGAGCCAGGTAGCGGCTCAGGTAAAAGGGTAAAGCCAAACTTCTCATACAATCTGCACGCAGCTTTCAGCTCGTGCTGTGTTTCCAGATAGCATTTTTCATAATGCTCGGCGGCAAATGCCAAAGCTGTTTCCATCAACTGTTTCCCAAACCCCAGACCTTGCGTTTTGGGACTTAAATATAGCTTTTGCAATTCGCAAATTTTCTCGCGCTCGTCAAACGGCGCTATGCCAATCCCGCCAGCAACCTCGCCATTGATTTCAACCACCCAATACTGGCTGTTTTTCAAGCGAGTGTAATATTGGTGAAGATCGTCAAGCTGCGGATCAAAGTAAGCTGTCCCCGGGATGTCTAGCCCAAGCGATTTTAATGAATCTTGAATGATTTTTTTGATTTGCGCATTGTCTTCTTTGCTTATTTCGCGGATAACCATATGCTTTCTCTCCTTCAAAAGTTGACTCAGTCCACATTTTAAAAGTACAATTATACTAATCTTAAATGTGGACTAAGTCAACTAAAAAAGGAGCCTATATGAATAAGCAAAGCATCTCTGACATTCGGCAATTCAATCGGTTTTATACGAAGATACTGGGCTTATTTAATGATCAAATTTTAGAGACCAATTATACATTAACGGAAGCGCGGGTATTGTTTGAGATCAGCGAGAGAACGGAATGCATCGCCAACAACCTCGTGCAAGAGCTTCGGATCGATAGAAGCTACATGAGTCGAATTTTACGCAAATTTGAGAGAGAAGAACTCATAGAGAAAAAAACTTCACTGACCGATAGCAGAAAAACGTTCCTTTCTTTAACACAAAAAGGGAAAGAGGTATTGGATAACATTCACAGCCAGTCGGACGAACAAATCGAGCAACTGTTGGATGGACTGACTGATCGTGACGTGAACGAGATCTGCGAGGCAATGGCACTCATCCAAGAGAAATTGAGCAAAGCAAAAATGAACAGCAAGTAATCCCAGGCTTGGTCTGGAAACGCATGCATCACATGCCAGAACAATAAAAGACGCTGCACCCCTATGAGTACAGGGATGCAGCCTTTTTGTCAGCGTATAGATTTACGTCCCTTTTCCCGCTTTAGCCATAGCGCCTTGCTGCGTAACGGACTTTTTCCATTGCAAGCCAATAATCAGAATCAGCGTTACAACAGCCAGGAAAATACTGCATCCTAACGCCAAGGTGAAGGCGTTTAGCTGCAGGTGCATATCAGCTGCTGCTTGCCCTGAGAGAGCTGCAAAAAATACGGTCCCGATTACGGCGACTCCAAGCGCATTGGCTGTCTGCATGAAAGTGCTCAATATGCCTGACGCCGCTCCTACATATTCCCTTCCGACACCTGACATAATCGTTCCCATCAGCGGGGCGCCAACCAAACCTTGTCCCAAGCCGATCAGGAAGAATGGCAAAATGAGCTGCTGCCAGTACAGCTCAGCGGCCAAGGCATAACACGCCGCTATGACTGCCGCATAGCCCGCGATCAAGACCGTTGCCCCCACTTTCAGCACATGGGCATTTTTCTTTGCCCACTTCGGCCCAAGCAACGATGCGATAAAAAAGCCAAGCCCGATCGGAGTGAACGCCAGCGCCGAATCCATGGCAGAAAGGGACAAAGCGTCCTGTAGCGTAATGGATACAACGAGAAAAAACCCGCTATTGCCGATTTGATAAGCCAAAATGGTAAGGACACCCAGAGTAAAAGAACGCTCGTGAAAAATCGCTGCAGGAATCAACGGCTTCTCCCCGCGCTCAACCATTCTCTTTTCGTGTATGCGAAACAGGAAGAAAGCAACGAGCGCTCCCGCAAAGCTTGCGAATACCCACAGCGGCCAACCTGCCTCTCTCCCGACAACCAGCGGATAGATCAACAGCAGCAAGCTGCCCGTCAAAATGAAGATGCCGAGCGCGTCAATTTTTTGCTTTCCTGCCGATTTTGTTTCCTTGATCAATGGAATGATGAGCAGAACAGCCAAAATACCAAAAGGAATGTTAATAAAAAACACGGAACTCCAACCGAGCCCTCCGATATCAAAATGGAGCAGTGCGCCACCGACCATTTGTCCCGCGATCAAGCCAAGCCCGCTGACTGCACCGTAAAAACCAATCGCCTTCCCTTTTTCCTCGGGCGGAAAGATCACCTGAATAATAGCCAGCACTTGGGGGATCAAAAGCGCAGCGCCAACCCCTTGGATGACACGTGAAAAAATCAGAAATCCTGCGCTTGTCGAAAATCCACATAAGGCAGAAGCCACGGTAAATATGATCATACCGACAATGAACAGCTTTTTGCGTCCCAGCCAATCCCCCAGACGAGCGCCAGTAATCAGCAACACAGCATAAGAAAGCACATAGGCAGCCACAATGAATTGAATTTGTGTGGTACTCGCGTGTAATTGTTCTTCAATCGTTGGAATCGCTACGTTTACAATAAATGAATCCAACAACACCATAAAAGTCCCAAGCAATAAAACAGCCAGCGCCCACCAGCGCTTTGGATCGATCGCCTTTGCGGTCTCCGGATTAGCCGTGTTCATGCAGAGTCGCACTTCCTTTTCCGTTATTTTAGGGGTATTTTTAAATACTACTATTAGCAGGTCAAAAATAGAGGAATACTGTTTTACAAGTATTCCTTGTACGCATCAATGATCCGCTCATAATGCTTCCCGTACTTCGCTTCCAGCTCTTTGCCAAAATCGCGCTCCACTTGCTCCATGATGAGATCATGGTAAAACGTGTTTTGCAACAACTCAATGAGCGAAGGATGATTTGTTTCCAGAGCGGTGGGCTTGATGCCTTTCCCAAAGCTGCCAAGCAAAGCGGAATGAACATCACACAAAATCGAAAATTTTCGCGTGCGAACCGAGCTCCACTCTTCGCTTCTTTGGTGAATGATCACATTTTTTACGCTCGTGTTGCATTCCCCTATCGAGATCAGCGTAACAGCAACCCCGCGCTTTTCCGCTTCCAGAAGCGGCTCTTCCACCCAGCTCACATCTTCGGACCAAATATCTACGACAATGCTTTTGTCCGCATTCGCAATCAGGCGATGAATGACCGTCTCGATCGTTTTGTCACCTTGCCAACTGTAAAAAGACGGCGGCGTGGTGGGGACAGCATTCAATTGCTCCTGTAGCACACGCGTTGTTTGTTCAAATTCCGTTTTCAGCAGACGAACAAGCTGTGCAATCGGGACGGCATCATAGAGCACAGGCTCGCTTTCGATCACCCGGCATATGCCCTTTTCCGTTAAAGAGCGCAGGGCCGCATACACATTCGTGCGGGATACGGATACTTTTTTGGCGACCTCATAACCGGAAATCTTCGGGTCCTCATGAAGCGCCAAATAGCATCTTGCTTCCAGATCGGATAATCCGATTTTTCGCAGCTCATCAATCATGGCTCTACCTCCTTTCTTACCCGTTTGTTTGTAGTGGTGTTTTTAAATACTACTATCGTTTTGCAAAGAAGTCAACTCCCAACTCCCGTTCCAGCATCTGCTGCTATCACGGTAAAGTGGAACGCGCTCCAAGCTCCTGCCAGCGGGTTTAGACGACTACTTGTGATCGTCAATCGAGGCAAGGGCATGCTGCAACGGAATCGGATTAAAATATTCTCTCCACAAACAAATTTGCCCATCGCTTACCTGCACGAGACTGACGTACGATTGGGCATACGCAAACCCGCTTTGCTTCACAGTCCCTTTGCTCTCCATTTCTGCGAAAACAAGCTCGGTCTTCCCATCGCCAACCGGGTACACCCGGATGTTGCTGATTTCCCACGCCGCGTACATCCCGTTCTCTTTTCCAATGAACTGATCAAGCAATTGCAGCAGCTTTTCCTTGCCCTGAATCTGGCCCGCTTGCAGACCGAACGGCATCTCATAGACGATGTCGCTGCTCATCAAGCTCCCCATTCCCTGTATATCCTGGTTAGCCTCCCGTTGAAAAAACTCGCTCACGATTTCCGCTGCTTTCATTCCTGCTCCACTCCTTTTCATTTCTTGGCAAACCTGCCCCCAAAGTATAGCGCCAGCTTTGCCGCAAAATATTGAACAGAATGCGCAAGTTTTTGTGAAAAATCGCGCTCCTTTCAGCGGGACGACGCGTATTTCAACGGGGTCAAGCCCGTCACTTTTTTAAACTGCCTGGTAAAATGGGCCTGATCCGCAAAGCCGCTCTGGGCAGCAACCTCCTTTAAACTCATGTGGCCGCAGCGAATGAGCTGCTTGGCCCGTTCCATTCTCAACCGGATCAAATATTGATGCGGTGTCACTCCCGTATGCTGTTTGAACAACCTCACCAACTGTGACAGGCTGATATTGGCAACCACCGCAAGCTCCTTCAAGGAAATGTCCTGTTCCACATTCATGCGCATGTACTCGATTGCGGCCGTCACCTGCTCGTTTGTCGCTGTAGACGATGCCACACTACTTCTGGCGTTTGCGGTATAGTTCCGAAGCAAATGGATTGCCATCGTCGTCGCAAGCGATTGGCTGTACAACTTTCCGTTGGCCCCGCCGTTGAGCACTTCCTCCATCATCCAGCGGGTGAGCACGATCAGCTTTTCGTCCCTGACCAAGGGCTTTTGTTCCAGCTGCCATTTGTCTGTATGCCCAAACCCCGACTCTTCGGCAACCTGGTCGAGAAAAAGCGGATCGATCGCAAGCTTCACAAAAGAGATCGCTCTTGTCCAGCGGCAGGACCACTTCTCGCCCGCTGCTAACAACTGAATATCGCCTGGCGCCAGCTTTTTTTCCGTTCGATTGCCGTGCTGAAAAAACTGCAAGTTCAGCGGCTCCTGTGTGCCATGTATGGCCATGACATGCCTTTTGGCGAGGGAAGCGTCGTACAGGTGGGCAGGCGGTATGTTCTCCCACCGGGAAAGCATGATGTTCGACCACCCCAGATCATCGCTGGACAAAATCGGCTTTGCACCGCTAGACAAAAATTCCTTGATCGCTCCATCCATTGCGCTCACCCTGTCTCCCGAATAGTTTTTTCGTATCAGCCAGTATAGCATACGCCGCTTTTTTCCACAGAGCAGGCGTCACCTGAAAAAGAGCCGCATACGCGACTCTTTTCCTTCACTGTCATAAGCTAATTTGCGGAACTGGCGGCAGTTGGCATCCCGCCTTGCTCAATCACGCGCACAGTCTGGATTTCACCCGTCCCTTTTTGCAAATCGGCTTTTGTAAAGTAGACGAAATACACCTTGCCCTCGATGTCGTTCATCGGCCCGATACCGTCAAAGCTGTTTGGGTACCAGTCAATTTGCACGTCTTTTGATTCGTTGTCGATATATTTGCTGCTAATCCAGTAGCCATGCTGGGGCAGCTCGATCTTCCTCGCTTTGAAAGCTTCCGTTGCCGCTTTGATAAACGGCTCGGCTTGCTCTTTGGACATGGCGGTTGGAAAAACCATTTGGGACTCGGCTTGTTCGTTTTGCTGTTTGGAAGCATCCGCAACCGTCTCTTTCCCCTCAAGCTCTTTCGGTGGTGCAGCCTCCGTCATGACCACATTCATCTTGCCATCCAGCACAGATTGCGCATACGTCGCCACGGAAAAACTGGATGCGACAGCGAGCGTGCCGATTGCGGCAAGGCCGAGCAGCAATCGAGACTTCCTGGTTGTTTTTTTACTGGTTTCCATACGATTCCCTCCCTGCAAGAAATGAGGCCGAACCTCCGGATGTTCGACACCGTTAGCGTATCACCGGCATGTCATCCTTCCATCTGCGTTCTGTCATCGTTTTGCAAAACTTGTCCGTTCGGCACTCGTATATAGACACTCGTCCCTTTTCCCAAACTGCTGACGATGGAAATACTCCCCCCGTGCGCTTCCGCAATCGCCTTGCAAAGGGACAAGCCTAATCCGTGGCCGCTGTACTTTCGATTCCGGGCAGTATCCAACACAAAAAACGGTTGAAACACATCGCTCACATGTTCCGCCGGAATGCCGCAGCCCTTATCGCTTACACAGAAGACAACAAACTCCCCTTCCGCATAAACACTGAGGAAAATCGTCTCGTGATAACCCGACGCTTTCGAGGCATTTTCCACCAAATTATTCAGCAAAACGTACAGCAGCTCCTCATCCACCAAGGCAATCTCCACGACGGATTTCATCACCAATGACTGCCCTTTGCCCGCAAGCGACAGCTTCGAGATCATGTCGAGGTGCTCCAAAAGCTGAGCGACCCTGACCTGTTCTTTTCGCACCACTCGCCCATTGCCCAGCCGGAACAGATTCAGCAGTTTTTTGGACATGTCATCCAGCCGCTTGCTTTCCGAGTGAATCAGGCGAAGCGCTTTTTGTTTCTCGGCTTGCTCCAGTTCATAGTTTTCCAGCAAACTGGCGTAGCCCATAATCGACGTGAGCGGCGTTTTCAATTCATGGGCAAGGCTGGCAATCAAGGTTTCCCGCTCTTTTACCTCTCTGCGCAGAAGCTCCATGTGGGATTGAACGGCATCGGCCATATGATTGAACTCTAGCGCCAATTGCCCGATTTCGTCCCGGCGAGCCACTGCAATGCGCGGATCGTAGTTTCCCCTGGCGAGTGCTTTTGCTTGCGTACCCAGCTGGGCGAGCGGCTTTAACGCATGACGGATGAGGACATACAAACCGATCGCAAGCAAAATCATCCCTGCGGAAAACCACAGGGCGATTTGTGTAGCGAGAGTCTGCTGACCAGCTACCATGTCGGTCACATCGTTTTCATAGTCGAGACGATAGAGCTGGTCTGCTATGCTCATCCAGCCTGATACAAACAGGACGCTGTGCTCACCCGATTGACGAATCACGAAGCTCCGCCTGCCGTCTTTTGGCGGGTCCAGTTCCATGATCTTTTCATCCGCTGGGGAAAAACTGCTGTACAGCTTTTCTCCATCCAGACTCGTCATCGCGATATAGCTTTTGCCATCTGTATAGTACCGCCCGTAATTTTGTGCCGCTCTCGTCAACAACTCTTGCCGCAACCCCGGATTGAACGCCATTTTCTCGATGGAAGCTGCATACATTTTCATCGCACTCGCAAACATCACATGCCTGTCCAGCGAGCGGCTATATTCTCTCTGCATGCTATGCTCACTTGAGACAGCCGTGATTTGATAGCAAAAGAACAAAATAATCACCGCACTCAAGCCGAATGCCAGCAAATAAATCCGTATCCAAAGAGGCATTTGTCCGTCTGTCCGCAACATCACGCCAGCTCCAATCGGTAACCAACTTTGTGCACCGTCTGAATGTAGCTGGACAGCCCGAGCTTTGTCCGCAGGTTCAAAATATGCGTATCCACCGTTCGCGTACTTCCGTAAAAGTCAAAACCCCACACCTGGCTGAGCAGGCTTTCACGGGAAAAGGCAATGTTCGGGTTTTGCAGCAAAAACGCCAGCAGTTCATACTCTTTCGGCGTCAAAGTAATAAGCTCGTTCGCTTTGTACACTTTGCGCCCAACACAATCTACTTTCACGTCGCCAATCAGCAGCATCTCCTCTGTCTCTTGAACCCGCCTTCTCAGCGCAACTTCCACTCTTGCCAATACTTCCAACAGTTCAAACGGCTTTGCAATATAATCCTCAGCCCCCAACCGCAATCCATGCACCTTGTCCAACACACTCGCTTTGGCAGTCACAAAAATAACGGGTACGTGCTTCTCTTTGCAAATGTCCAGCAACTGGTATCCATCCAGTCCCGGCAGCATGATATCCAGCAATGCCAAATCGTAGCCGCCATCTCCCAACAACTGCTTCGCGATGTGTCCATCCCCTGCGATTTTGCAGTGATAGCCGGAAGCGGTTAACGCCAGCTGAAGCAGCTCGGCGATAGACGGATCATCCTCTGCAAGCAAAATGGAATAAGCCATACGTTCCTCCCCCATTTTTTCCTTCATTCATTATGGCAGCAGCTTCGTATTTTCTTGTCAAAGAAATGTAAAAACCTATCCTTTTTTCGTTCATAGCGAGTGCAGATATTTTTACAATTTGAACGTGCAGGAGAGATACAGTAAAATCAATATATCTTTAGGCTGCAAAAGGTGGTTTTGGAACATGGAAGATGCTTTGCAAACGTGGATGGCTCTCGATCAGTTGTACGTAACCCTCAATCAGCAATTGGAAAAATTCCTTAAATCCAACTACGATTTAACCGTCAGTGAGTTTATGGTCATCACTGTGCTCAACGGCGACACTGGCGCGGGACTTACCATCGACCAACTGAGCAAAATGGTCAATCTGAGCCACAGCGCGGTTTCCCGTCTTGTCAGTCGCCTGGAAACTTGCCATACTGTGGAACGCCGTTTAAATGAAACCGATCGCCGCAGCTCATTGGTTCGCCTCTCCGACCAGGGAAGAGCCGATTATCAAGGAATCTTGCCGGACATCACCGCTATTATCCGTAATGGGATGAACAAGAAAAACATCTCGATCACGATTTCATGAACATGCTGCTTTTTCATGAGCGTTGACGAACAAAAAGCAACTTGTTATATTATATGTGCGTGCGCACGCAAATAAAAGAGCAGCTTGTATCTTGCTTTTCTACAAGGAGAATAAACCAATGAACAGTCGCCCTCTATCCTTTACCGCTCCCCGTCCTTTCCAAATCTCGGTCGATCAGCAAATCCTCGATGATTTGTCCGATCGGCTCAAACAGACACGCTGGCCCGACCGAATCGAACATACAGGATGGAGCTACGGCACTGACGATGTCGTCTTGCGCGATCTCGTCGCCTATTGGAGCGATGGCTTTGACTGGCGCAAACAGGAGCAAGCCTTGAATGAGCTGCCGCACTATACGACAACGATTGACGGTATCGAGATCCACTTCATCCACCTCCGCGGAAAAAGTCCTTCGGCCAAGCCGCTCCTGATGCTCCACGGCTGGCCCAGCTCGTTTGTGCAAATGATGGAGATTGCCCCGCTCCTGGCTGATCCGGCCGCTTATGGCGGACAGGCAGATCAAGATTTTGATGTCATCATCCCTTCCTTGCCTGGCTATGGCTTCTCTGGTCGGCCAAGTGAATCCGGCATGGATATCGCCTACATGGCTGACATTTTCTCCACTCTGATGACGAAAGTGTTGGGCTACGAGCGCTATATCGGGAGAGGCAGCGACATGGGACAAGGTGTGCTCATGCACCTCGCTCACAAATATCCAGAGCAGCTCATCGGCCTGCACTTCTCGGGTACGAATCTCCTCGTCGCGGAGGTTCCTGACGATATCACGCCAGCCGAGGCAGAATTTATCGCCAACTCCGCCGCCTGGATGAAATCAGAGTGGGCGTACGCATTGCTGCAAGCGACGAAGCCGCAAACGGTTGCCGTGTCCTTGAACGACTCTCCGGCAGGTCTGGCTTCCTGGGTTTTGGAAAAATTCCATGCCTGGACAGACCGCCCCGATGATTTCGTCAACCGCTATGGACGGGATCGGCTTTTGACGAATTTGACAGTGTATTGGGTGACCCAGACGATCGCTTCCTCGATCCGGTTGTATGCAGAGTGTACGCGCAGCAACAGCTTCCATCTCGATGTAAAAGTCCCTACGTGCATGCTGATGGCCGGCTCCGACATGTTTTTAATGCCACGCGAATGGGCGGCCCGCAGCACGAATATCGCACGCTGGGTCCAGCTTGATTGCGGAGGGCATTTCCTGGAATGGGAAGAGCCAGCGCTGGTCGCCGAAGATTTGCGCGCAGCTTATTTTCAATAACCTCCGCCTCCACGCTCGTGCTTGAAATAGACCGTCAAACCTCAAGAACCTGCAACAGCAAAAAAACGCTGTTACAGGTTTTTTGACGTGTCTACCCCGCCTTCCAAAAGGACAGCTCCCTCTATCTTATCTCCAAAATGTCTCGAATCCCCTCCTCCGTAAGCTTCCACGATTGATTTTCCCCCGGTTGAATAACTTCTTGAAAAAGCTTCTGTTTACTGGTTTGCAACTCATGTATTCTCTCTTCAATCGTTCCTTGCGCGATCAGCTTGATGACTTGAACGTCTTTCTTTTGCCCCAAGCGATACGCGCGATCGGCTGCCTGCTGTTCCACAGCCGGATTCCACCAGAGGTCGTACAGGATAACCGTGTCTGCCCCTGTGAGATTCAAGCCTGTCCCTCCCGCTTTTAGCGAAATGAGAAACACTTCCCTCTCTCCCTTGTTAAACCGATCGCAAAGCTGTACCCGCTCCTTGGCGGCTGTATTACCGTCCAGGTAGAAGTGGCTGCATTCCTTGTGACTCAATTCCTTGCTGATGATCGCAAGCATCTCCGTGAATTGCGAAAAGATGAGCATTCTCTTGCCTTGCTGCCGATACTCCACCACCAGTTTGCCGAGCTGCGCAAGCTTCGCCGAGCCTCCTGCATACCCTTCCAAAAACAAGCCCGGATGACAGCAAAGCTGACGCAACCTCGTCAAGCCAGCTAGGATTTTCATCTGATTTTCCTGAAAAGTATCCTTGCCGACATGCTTCAGGGAAACATGCTTGAGCCTGGCCAAGTAAGCGGCGTACAGCTTTTTTTGTTCAGGCAGCAAGTCGGAGGTCAGTATGGTTTCCATTTTGCTTGGCAGCTCTCTGAGCACTTCTGCCTTCATCCGGCGAAGCATGAACGGCGCGATCAGCTGTGCTATTTTTTCGCGCGAAAGCTCATGAAAAACTTGGCGATCCGGCATTAATCCCGGAAAAACAACGTGGAAAATCGCCCAGACATCCTCGATGTTATTTTCAATCGGCGTGCCTGTCAGCGCAAAGCGATTGGCGGCCTGGAGTTTTTGGAGCGCCTTTGCCGTCAGCGAATCGGCGTTTTTAAAAGCTTGTGCCTCATCGAGAAACAGCGTATGAAACACCCTTTTTTGATAGAAATGACTGTCCATTCGCAATAACGGATACGACGTGATGAAAACGTCTGTCTCACTGGCCCGCTCCAGCGCCGCTTTTCTTTCTTGATGAAGACCATCCACAACCGTAACACGTACTTCCGGTGTGAACCTGGCAAACTCGTGCAGCCAATTGTATATAAGCGAGGAAGGCGCTACGACCAGAACTGGATTGCCCTGCGCCCTGATCTCCGATAGCTCTGCGGCGATGAAGGCCAAGCTTTGCAGCGTTTTCCCCAGCCCCATATCATCCGCAAGAATCCCGCCGCAGTTATTTTGGGCTAAACGCTTCAGCCATTGGAATCCCTCTTGTTGATAGCTTTTCAAAATGGGCGCAAGCTGCGGGGGAAGGGGAAAGTCGGACTTCCCCGGGTTTTTCAGTTCCTCCACCCACTGTTGAAAAGAGCTTCCTTTCGTCAGGATACTCTCTGGTGTCTGTGCCATTTGCTGTAGACCAAAAACAAACGGGACACGAATTTTGCCCTCCACGACCTGCGCTTTGCCCCTGTTCAGCTGTTCAAGCAACATGCCCACATCTGCAAACTGCTTTGCCTCCAAAGACAGCAAGCGGCCATCCCGCAGTCGGTAAAACTTCCTTTTTTCACTCAAGCTCAGCAATACTTCGCGAATTTCCACTTCCGGAACTCCCTGCATATCAAACTGAAAGATGAGCCAATCGGTGCGCTCGTCAACCTCCACCCTGACCGTTGGCCGCGTATCTGCTTTACATATGCGGTCCCGCACCGCTGTTGTGGCATGGATTTCTACATGCGATTGCAGCTGCGGAACCATGTGGACCAAAAAATGGTACTCCTCTTCATCGTTGCTCCAATAATAGCCGCTCTCCGTTCGCGTACCGAGACTCTCTTTCATTAGCCGAAGAATTTCCTGCTCCTTCTCTCCCAGTTGGCTGAGACGTGATTCGGTTGGGATGTCGTCATGCATGGCTTCCAATGGATTCATGACGATCGCATCATAGTGAAACTCCAAACCCGCCAGCAGCCTGTTTTTGATTCTGTCCAGGAACAGCTTGCCTTTGAAACGAGTATTTGCTTTTCCTTTTGCCAGGTCGTCGATGCCTAAATCCCCTGCCAGGCTGCGTGCCGGCTTAGGTTCCGGGTGCTCGATCCTTTTTGCAGCTGATAATGGCGAAGGAGTCTGGCGCGGAGAAACTTGCTGGGGAGGTAAGCCATTGACCTGTATATCGTGCAAGCAGAGGAGAACAGCCGCAACGTGCTGGCAGCTTTTGTGGTAAGAAGAGAGTCTCGGGCAGGTGCACTCCGCGTAGATGTATCCGTTATTGTCCTTTTTAATCGTGACGTCGAACAGCGCTCCGCTATTTACAGTCGCCCGGAAAATCGACTGGCCGGGATGGTAATGGATGAGCTTTACCCGCTTTTCTGCAAAGTACCTCTTCCCTTTTTTAAACGAGATATCGCCGCATATTTGTTTGATTTTTTGCTGATTGAGAAAGTAGTTCATGGGGTGGCTCCTTATAGAATTCGTGTTTGATTTTATTTGCGTGCGCACGCATATATAAAATATCAATTTTGAGGGGGAGTGGCAACTTTTTTGTTATCGAGAGAGCCACCCCCTCTGCTGCCAGTTCGGTTTATTTTCGCGTAGAAAGTCGGAAAAGCGTTAGCTGTGTAGGCTAACGAGGCTAACGCTCTCCGCTTTCGTATAAATGGCAGGCTACACAATGGTTGGGAGCTGCTTCTTGTTTAACGGGAGTCAGCTCTTTGCAAGCTGCCTTCACAAACGGACATCTGGTTTGAAAAACGCAGCCTGATGGCAGATTCAAGGGAGACGGGATTTCGCCGCGAAGGATTACCCGCTCTCTTCTTCGGGTTAGGAATCGGCACAGCTAATCCCGCCAAAATAACTTCATTGACAACGTTTTCACTGAATAATAGAATATATTTAATGACAAGTTAACTTTGATGGAGACTCGGAGACTCATACTTTCTGGCACTTTCATTTTTGAAAGCGCCATTAAAGTATGGGTTTTTTTGCGTGTATCGTCATCTTTGTTAGAAATTACTTTAGGGGAGGAATACGATGCTCAAACTGTTTAGGCCTGCACCGCCTATTGACAGATTGCCTGACGAACAAATTGATTCTGAGTATAAAAAGCTCAGGCTTCAGGTGTTTTTAGGAATCTTCATTGGTTATGCGGCGTACTATCTCATCCGCAAAAACTTCTCGCTCGCCATGCCTTATTTGATTGAAGAAGGATTTACAAAATCAGAGCTTGGTTTTGCCTTATCTGCCATTTCGATTTCCTACGGGATCAGCAAGTTTGTAATGGCCATTTTTTCAGACCGAAGCAACCCGCGAATGTTCTTACCCGCCGGTTTGATTCTTTCTGCACTTATCAGTTTGCTGATGGGCGTTGTCCCTTACTTCACCTCATCCGTCACGATTATGTTTGTAATGCTATTCCTGAACGGTTGGTTCCAGGGAATGGGCTGGCCTCCATCTGGACGTGTCCTCGTACACTGGTTTAGTGTAAGTGAAAGAGGAGGCAAAACAGCGATTTGGAATGTTGCCCATAACGTTGGCGGAGGCTTGATGGCCCCCCTTGCTGTTGCAGGTGCAGCGATGTTCACCGGGCTTTCGGGTAATATCGGTTCCGGATATGAAGGCGTATTTATCCTGCCTGCCCTCGTTGCCATTGTCTTTGCATTCATTACGTATTTCTTAATTCGCGATACTCCGCAGTCAGTCGGCCTGCCGCCTATCGAAGAATATCGCAATGACTATCCAACCAAGACGAAGAAAACGTTTGAAACAGAATTTTCTACAAAAGAAATCCTTTTCAAATATGTGTTGAACAACAAATGGGTTTGGGCCATCGCAGTTGCCAACATCTTCGTCTATTTCGTCCGTTACGGCGTTCTGGACTGGGCGCCAACCTATTTGAGCGAGGAAAAAGGCTTTGATATGAACAAGTCGAGCGTTGCTTACTTCCTATACGAATGGGCAGGCATTCCGGGAACGCTCCTGTGCGGCTGGCTGTCCGATAAATTGTTCAAGGGCCGCCGTGGACCCGCAGGGTTTGTCTTTATGCTCGGCGTATTGATCGCTGTTCTGGTCTACTGGTTCAACCCAGCTGGAAATTCCTTAGTCGATATGATTTGCCTGATCGCGATCGGGTTCCTGATTTACGGTCCAGTCATGCTGATTGGTTTGCAAGCCCTTGATTTTGTTCCGAAAAAGGCCGCCGGAACCGCGGCAGGGCTGACAGGTCTGTTTGGTTACCTTGGCGGTACGGTCTCCGCAAATGCATTGATGGGGGTTATCGTTGACGCCTCCGGCTGGGATGCAGGGTTTATGTTGCTGACAGCTTCGTGCGTAGTGGCTGCGCTTGTTTTTGCGCTGACGTGGAATGTGCGGGGGCAGGAAGTCGTTAAAAATCATTAAAATAGCAAAAAGAAGGATGAAAATCGTTGTGATTTTTATCCTTCTTTTTCATGTGATGAATAATCAGTCTTCGCCGGATTTCTTCCTGGTATTCAACTCACCGGATGACTAGCCCCTCTACATAGTCCAAATAGAGAACAATCTTACATCATGGTTAATAGATTAGTGACTGCTGCAGCATTCTCATGGCTTCTCCGGTTGCACCCATCCCCCATAGCGTCGGGAAACAATATACCTTCGTGTTCGGTGAAAACTTTTTCGTCCCCCGCCGAATTTCTTTTGCTTCTCCGTAGAAGCGCTCATCAACGAACAAAATTATTTTTCATTCTGAAGAATCTTTCTGTATTCAACACCGTGAATATGTACAAGTATTTTTCGCTTTTCTAATTCCTCAAAAAAATTCAACATATCACCAAACGGGTTTGCAAAATATTGAATTAAGTGTTTAAAATCCTCAGTTGTTTTCAAGAAGTCATAAAAAAAGTACGGATCAATATTTCCAATATCGTCTTTATTCCCGAGGGAAGCTTCCAATTTTTGTCCGGTATCTAAGTTTTCAAACATGCAATGCTCTCCATGAACATCAAAGTACCAATTACCGCTTAAATATTCTTCACCGTTTAGTAATTCCGCATTTGAAATTAAGTAGTAACTTCCTTTTATTATCTCTGATTTTTCAGGCTGGTTTGTTTCCAATATTAATTTATCCATGAGTTCTTGCGCAATTTCTTTATAAGCGTCCATTGCTGCCAACAATTCATCTACCGTTTCTTTGGTTAGCGTGTTCATACATTACCGCCTTTTGTGCTATTTATATTTTTCAGATAAAGTTTTCCTTTAATCGTTTCTTACCAACTCACCCTGCGAATATGCTTCCTTGCAACTTCGCAGAACGTTCAGTTATTCAGGACGTACAAAAGATATATCCAACCTGCTCCGCACCTTTGCCAAAAATTCTGCCAGTCCCAAAGTCTGCAAGCTTGCATTGCGAGCTTAGTGTTACAACTTTATCATCCAGTCTATTCCTTTATTCATCTGTCTAAAACTGGATTATCACTGCACAAGCACAACAGCCCTTTTTATAAATAAAAATCCCGATGACCTAACAAAGCATCATCGGGACTTTTCTTGGAGTTTCATACTTTTTTATAACCAAACACTTGTGTCTAAGGATAATAAAGTTGTAGACTGTGATCCTTGAAATAATAAGGTTATCTTAGCCTCAAATCGTTAATAATCCCAAAAAAAGTTTTAGACTCAATGATAGAAGGAATCAGAATATGACTCTAAAACTAAATAATAAAGTTTTAGACTAAAACTGACATTACAATTCATTTTAAAAAATTCACAAATGTATCCCTATACGTTTCTTTAAAGAAAAGTTCATTTACACCAGCTCGAGACTGATATGAAATGTATTTGTTTATAATATTCTGTATATAACTCCTTTTTAAAGTAGCAATTTTTTCACATCTACTCATTACCTCGTCGTATCTATAAGATACTACATTATAAAAATCCCACTTAATGAACTTTATTGTTTTCTCTCTATCAAAAGGAACTGCAATACATGCATAATTCTCACCCATATTTTTTAAATATGTTGATTCCGGTTCAACAATTGTTCCTACAATAAATTTGAAGTTGTTATCAACTTTCACACTAGGCCTATGTGTATCGCAAAATGGTGTAATGCACAATAAGTATTTATAATCATATCTCTTATTAGTATTTTTAACATATCTTTTATTACGTGTATTTCTTGCCAGTCGTGGAACTGACATTTTAAAAATACTACCTGTATTGATTCTGTCATGTGATGTGTCTATGTATTTTAGTAACTTAGTAAAATAGTATGTCTGAGTTAAAAATGAAGTTTTAAATTCTTTATCAGTCTCTTCAATAAAATATACTGCCAATACTGTCATGAGAATGATATCATTAATTTTCTTGCTCATACTCGAATCTAATATTTCAGATATCCTATTATTAAGATGTTCAAATGATCGAACATTGACATCACTAAATATCTCTTTTAATCCAGTTAAAAAACTTTGTTTTTTAAATAGGTCTGCAATACTATCCTTTCCCTTAAAATTAAAAGTATCACACAAATGCTTTATTATTTCATAAGTTATTTGATTTGATTGCATTTTCTCGCGAATTTTTTCTCTTTTAGCACTAAACAAAAAGTTCTTCGGATCTAATGGTAATTCGTCAGATAATATGTTTGAAAGTAATGTTTCATCGAGAAATTTTGGTATACCATCATTTTTAATATCCAAGGATAACATTTGGGTTAATAAAACTTTTTCAAAAGGAGCATTGAATTTATATATTACATTGGCAATACTCTTTTCAAGCCTACTAGCACTATCCATAACATGTAGTGGTATGCATTTGTCTTTTAGGAGTATCGATGAAATTTTTGTAATTATCTCCTGAGGCTCAACACTTTTTCGCATAACAAAACCAAATAAAGAATTTCCATCTCCACCATCTCGTTCTTGGAAAAAAAAGTTTTCTTCATCAATCAGCTCAAAGTCATTGGTTAACTGCTCCAAAACTGTTGTAGAATCTTCTTGAGTATAAATTACAACACATTTTAATCCATTAGTGTGATTTGAATAAGTTTTTATTATCTCTAAAGCAGCCTTCCCAGGTCTTTCAGGAGATTCAGGTAGGTAACCCTCCAAGTTCCAGTCTATAAATAACAGCTTTGATGTTCTTAATATTTTTGATAGGAACTCAATTTGAGTTTCTGTATCATCATCATTAAATTTATATGGATAAGTAATAAACCCATCCGTAGTTAATTGACGTAACAATTTTAACGGTCGGTTACTCAAATCGTCTTCAGTTGGTTCTATTCCGGCTGCAACTTCTATCCTAGTTTCCTCATTTACAGTATCCTCCTCGTCTATATCATCTGGGAGCTCCCCAAGATCGTCATTAGATAATTTGTGAACTTTCTCTACATACAAATTCATTTCATCGTCGATTATTATTGCATTATCGAAGTAACCCTTAACAATTGATTCGACTTGTTGAATTTCATTCATAACTTATTCCACCTCAAGAGCATCATTGTTAAATTGAATACAAAAACAAGCCCCACTCAACTTAAAAATCTGGTCTTCGGGAGACACAAGGAATAACTTATGACCCCTGGACTCCAAAATATCTCGTGACAAAAACAGTCCGAGGCCTCTTCCCTCAGATTTCCTGGTAAAGAACGGATCGAATATCCGAAGATGATCTTTAGGATCGATTCCCTGTCCTGTATCATGAATGAACAAACTTGTTGGTGAAGAATAAAAGTGTATCTCTTTGGTTGATTGGTTAAGTAGCCAATATATCGCGTTAGCAACGATATTTACTACAGGTGTAAACAAAACCGAATCATTCTCTTTAACAATAAAGTCGTCAGAAAGATGTATCTCAGTTTTTATTTTGTATCTTCTTAAATCTGACTCAAAATACTCAAGTACACTACCCACAAAATTTTTAATAGTTATTTTTTGCTTTCTTGCTCTTACTTGCCTATACAACGGATTCATACGTTGATGAAGCCTCTCTAACGATTTAAAAGCATTTCTTGTCTTTTCTACTACAGGCAGAGCCTTCGTTTGATTAAGAGATTTATAAAGGATGTTTAGATTTTCTTGAATGGTACTATATAGCGCATTAAATTCATGACTTGTGAGTTCCGCTGCAAGCCCAACTGCGGATAAGTCGCGATACATCCCTACCTCTTTCTTTAAGAATCCTATATATTCGTTATCAGAATTATAGTCAAGGTTTTGAGAAAGTTTATGCTTTATGTCTGTTATCAGTTCTTGATTATTTTTTGTAATGCTCATATCTTTAACTAAATTTGCAAAGTTTAGTAATTCGTTTTGAGCATTTTCAATTAGCTTTTCATATTCCATTAATACAGTTTCTGCTTCTAACTTGACTGCTTCAGAGTTAAATAAATAATCAAAGGTCGTAAATTTCTCAAGAATCCCTTCCAATTGTGAACACTTCTGCTCAATTTCATAATCCAATGGGCTTAACATGTTTTTTCTTTTTTCAGTAAGTTCATTGATATATAATTGAGTTATTTCATAAGTTATTTGAGATAACTCTTCTTTTAATGAATCAATCTGTTGGTCAATGACTTTAGAAACCATTTGTGTAAATTTCGATCTTTTCCAGTCAATTGCTTGATGTATCTTGTTTGTCCAATGCAAGACATCATTATCTGTACTACCGTGATTATTTGTACTTTCCTGTTCTTCTAATTCTTTAATTTTAATTAAAGAAATACCATCATCAATGTAATTTTTGAGTTCTTCTTTTTGTTCAAATATTTTTACGTTAATCTGATCAATTTGATCCATTAGTTCGGATTCGTGGAAATATCTCCGGTTATAATTTACTCGCAACTTGTATAAATCATCTGTTAAATCATAGAGATTTTTCCTTAATTGATACAGATTTTCATTCAATTCATATTTATTATATCTGTTATGGTTGAATCGTACTTCTGCCTGAGATATTTTGCTATCAATTTGTTGTCTGATGTTCAAATACAACGATTTATTATTCAATGTAAAGTTTTTTATTGATTCGTTTAATGCACGAAAATATTCTTTTTCTCTTTTTTCCTCCTCACGCTGTTGTTGGATTAGCCTGGTGTCTTTCTCTCTTTCGTCCTGTAGTCGTTTAATTCTTATTGCTCTTCTTCCGGTTTCCTTTTGTGATTCAAGGAAATCCCTCGCCCACCAAACAAGCAAGTTTTGTGCTGTTGTAACAAAATATTTATAAGCGTTGTTTTCTACAAAACCTTCCCTACTAGATTTGTCGACAAGATCTGGATTTTTCGTTTTACTTATCTCCATGAAACCATACATTCTTCTATGACTAAAAAGGTAATACCCGGCACCCTTTGAACGTCGTTCTTCTATTCTTAAAAAATCATTCCCTGGTTCACCGTAAGGTAGTATTCTTAGTCCGTCTCTAAATACATATATTCCTCCAGATTCTAATAATTTATCCTTCATCATTTCTAATTGTTCTTTAGTAAGAGATGTAAGTTCATCTCTACCTTCAACAAAAAACCATTTTATTTCTACTGGTCCACAGTCCATTTCGATACTTTCAGTGTGAATACCAAACGTTAAATCAATTTCTGTAATATCAAATACTTCCACAGTTTTTGTGCTTCTAATAAAAGCTTGCCCACTAAATTTCCCATTATTGATAGTTCCCTTAAGGGCGTAATCATAAAGTTGTATGTCTTCCGGGTTAAACCACGATTTATTCTCCAGCTTTAGTCCATCTATATGTATTTTTGGATAGAAAGCATTCTCGTGCTTACCATCTTCTTTTTTATCAAATAAATCAATAAGATTAGTAAATGAAACAAGTACATTCTCTAATCTTCTTTTTCTTTCCCTTCTACTTTCATCTTCAACAGCTAATTTATATACATTCCAATCCCATTGATTATCAAGATTATGAATATAGAACGTTGTTCCTCCACCACGCCTTTCATTTACATTCACTCTTTTAAAAAGAGAATCTGAAACGGTAAATTGATCTATTTCTTGTGATATTTTTATTGCAGTTTTATTTTCCCATTTACTTTGATCTGCTAAATTTTTTTTTAGATCTTCTTTTATAGTAGCTAAATCAAACTTAATAAATGATCTCATTTCTTCCAAAGAAGTGAATGTTTTAGTGGGTAACTCAATTTCCTCTAAAAATAATTTCTCATTTCTAAAGAGACCCCAGTGTAAATACAATAGAGACCAATTATCTACATCCCTTTTTTTTGATAAGACAAGTAATTGGTCTCCTAAAAGTGAAATTGCTAATCTACCAATACCCTTTTCACCAATTTTGATTCTTCCTTTTCTTGTCTTAGTATTATGGGATTTGTACTTTGAGTAAGTTCCAATCGTTAACCAGTTATTGATTAAATCCTCTTCACTCATTCCATCTCCATCATCCCATACAATAATTCGATCTTCACTACTGCTTACATCAATAAGTCCTTCTGATGCGTCGGCGTCAAATGAGTTTCTTAACAATTCAGAAATGGCCGTAACTTCGTCACGAATTTGTTGTTTACCTAGCAAATCAACAGCTCGAGCCTTTGTACGGAATCTTGCCATAACTACGCCCCCTTTATTTATTTTCCCGTTCCAATTTTAAAGCACTAATTATAGATTTCCCTAACAATTTTCCAACCAGTGGTGGAACAGCGTTGCCAATCTGTCGCCTTATGTCCCCTTTATTTCCGATAAATTTAAATTCATTATTAAACGTCTGTAGTAAAGCTGCTTCTCTGGCAGTAATGGGTCTATTTTTAAATGGATGTGCAAATCTCCCTCTTGTAAAATTATCAAAACCTCCTGTTATTGTTGGTGCTGGTTTATTTACGGACATTCGCCCATATACATCTGGCCAACCTGTTTTTTTCTTATGACAACTCAACTGCAATCTTCTCGGTATACACTTTCTTCCACTTCCTTGTGGAACATAGCTTATTCGCTCAATATTTATATCTGTTACTTTTGGTAAAGTATGATTAGGGTAATTAGGATGCTCTGCCCCATCTCCTAACGGTTCCTCAATTCCTTTTAGCACTTCGCCAACGGTAACCCAACTACTTGAGTGAGTTTCCTTTGGAAATACATAGTTGCAATTCAAATCTCTTCTCACACCAACTATTATTGTCCTTTTTCTTGTTTGTGGAACACCATAATTTGCACAGTTAATTTCAAATACATTAATTTCATAAGTATCTTGTAACCCTTTTTGTAAGAGCTCAAGATATGTCCTTCCTCGTTTTTTCTTAAAGGTGTCAACATTCTCCATAAGAAAAAACATTGGCTCAATACCCTGAACTAATCGAATATATTTGACAACAAGCCTATTCCTCTTATCTCCGTTTTCTCCATTCTTTTTTTGTCTGGAAAATCCTTGACAAGGCGGGCCTCCTGACAAGAGTGTTAATTCACCTTTCTTTATACCTACTCTGTCTAGAATCTCTTTAGCACTAATTTTGTTTACATCTTCGACAGATGCGTTTGATGATATATTATGTTTAAAAGTCTCAATTGCCATTGAATCATTATCAAATGCCCAGAGAATCTTGAACCCCGATTGTTTCAAACCTAGAGCTAGTCCTCCAGCTCCGCAAAAAGTTTCTATACAAGTAAATTTCACTAAAAAAACCTGCCAGTCGCTTAAATATCATCCTGCTATTTTATTCATATTTGCTATCTTAAATCTAACATAATTTAATAGCTTAGTCTTTCATTCCTGTTACCTTTGCTCTAATAAGATTTATAATTTGTTTCCAAGCCTTATTACTGCTCGCTTAATGTTTGCATTTTTATAGTGCTTCAATTTGTGAATTGCTATTTCTCTAAATTCATTTAATACTTCTTTGTCCCAATGCCCGCTTTTATTAACGAGTCCTTCCAGCAACCCTTTTATATAATATTCAATATTCTCCATAGAAGTCTGATTAATTGGATCAAGAATTAGTGTGGATATGGACCATCCATCAGGACGAGCTATCTCTAAAATGTATTTCTGTTTTACTCCAATACTTACTTGAACTATAGCACACGTCCGCCGAACGCCGTTTGAGCAAATGGAAAAACGACGCCCAGGTGGTAACGGAACCACACTCATGTGTACTTTAACTTGGTACATCTCTGCCAACATTTTTATTACATGAAAGAATTCCTCCAATCCAATACCTTCCGAAGTAGGGATCGCCTGCATGCTAGAAAACTCAATTGGAGGCGTATCTCCACCAAAAATGGAATCCTCAGTACTAACGATCTGATTAGAACCAACTAGTTTTCCTCCTCTTCCTGGAATCAGACTATCTCCACCTGTATTTACTGATTGTACGTCTTTTCGATCTACTTCAATTTTTGGCTTTTGAACAAATCCAAAAACCGTTGCAGGCAACTCCATAACATCTTGATGAACGTCTTCTTTGGCGTTTTCACTTTTAGGATTTAATTCATAATCATTATCTTTAGACTTGTTGGTAGGAATAATCTTCTTGTCACCAGCGACAGACACTTGTTTTTTTAAAGCAGGATGACTGTACACAATTTTTCTTAAGGGGACCTGCATGTTCGAAATCCCCAACACCTCTAGGACCAAAACTTGGTTTTTACTCCTGATACAACGAACCGTTAACTCACACGGTCCAACAGGGGGGAGATTTATATCAAGCGGTATTCCGTACTGAAATTGATCTAACGGATGTTTCCCGCCCTTTGCTACGGCCTTCCGAAAAAGACTGCTGTAAACTGAATCCCAGGAACCCCGAGCACCTTGTACGGTCAGTACCCAGGCCAGATGAAGTACCTCATTTGGCCGTGCCAATTTTTCAGGAAGACGTCGATTGAAACCAATAAATAGCGTGCCATTTCGAGCTACAACATTGTCCACAAGTAAATCAATTCCATGAGGCTGCAGCAACAGGTACGCAAGAGTTCGGTTTTTGACAAATAAGCACCGAATCCATTCCATTACCGGAATGAAGTATTCAATGCTATTGATGGTATATTTCACAACACGCTGCAACCCTAGTTCTGGTCTCTTTTGAAAAAACATTAGACTGCTCGGCAAATCGAAACCTATAACCACCTGACCTTGGCGTAAATCAGGCAGTTGAATGGTTTCCGGGTGCCCTTTTGCTAGGGTAGCAGAGTGAAAGACCCCATCCCTATACATTTGTCCTAACCTTAGAACAGGAAAAGTGCCCCAAGGGTACGAAACCATCTGTATGCTCCCATCTTGTTTCCGGAAGGCAACCTGAATCCTCCACTTTCCGCTTGTGTCCGTAAAGGGAGAACCAAACCAGCATAATTCGACAACTTCTTGGGATGAAAAAGGCCAAGGCCGTAACTTCAATGTAGCCAATTTGAATTCACCTCAGAGTTATATAAAACACCAAATGTCGATAACGCTACATGCTTTACAATTTCATTTCGAATGCGTTCGGAATAAACTGATTGTAATCCAGCTAACTTTTCAATTTGCCAGGCTTTTATAGGGAATACATGCGAGAGTTGTTGAGCTGCCCAACGAACTCGTCGAACTTGAAAGTCCTCAGTAGTCTCTTCGTATGACTGAAAAATCTGCATGGTGACAGGGAGCTTATCTCGATGTTGCAGCAATAGACTCATTTTCCCGAGCCGCTTAGCTACCGTCGTCAGGCGAATGCGGATTGGCTTAGAAGAACTGTTTTCCAGAAGTTGTTTACATGCAACTTCCACCAACACACTTAACTCTAAATCTCGCATTTCCCAATTGACACGCTGCTTACCAACTTTGGATTGAATAGCAGAAGGTTGTTTCCCCTCTGTACTTTTGCTCATAAAACCAATTGGCTCTACGACATCTTTGGTCACATCGACCGCTTCCCGTTTCTCTTCAGACAGTCTGGCATACTTTATGACGGTATGAGTGTCTACCCCCAACGTTCGGGCAATCATTCGGAACGAATATCCTTTTGCCAGCAATTCATCGAGTTTCGTTTGCCATATAGGTCCAAACTTTTTGATTCGTCCTATGGTGTACCGATCCTCCGGTCTAGTATCAGGGCCGCGCCTCGAGTAAACAAAACCGCACTCGCATCGAAACGTACCAACGGGTTTTCCTGTACTTGAACATCTCGTTGTATGGCAGTTAGTGATTATTAGGTGCCCGTAATGATCAGCAGCTTTGTTAAGACAAGGGAAAGGATCGATCCCAAACGGGTGATATTTCACTGATGTCTCCACATATAAAAAATCTTGAATAGAGCCATACAGAAACCGAATGAGTAGCAGTTGGCGCACAGGGTTAATCGTTCTACGTTCCTTCCGAGTTGCAGAAGATAACCAGGAGTGATCTCCAGGAGGAGCGCTATCCATAATCTCTAGCAACTCAAGACCGTAATAATCTAGGAAGTGATCAGTTAAACTCTGTTGTCTAATTCTCCCCGTAGGGGTTGCAAATCCACGTTTTGCAAGCTGTCTCAGAAATATTGATTTGCTCCGAAAGAGATTAGGAAAATGTGAGCTATTTAATACGCTTTGTACATCATTTGCAATTTCATGTAAGAAATGAATTGTCTTGTCAGTCAACTCGCTAGGGAGAATCGTTGCAGTCTTTACAAACTCCCGACTAATAGGAAGCATTGTTAACCCGTGGCGATCAGTGATCGGCGAGAGCAATTGGCAAAGTATTGCATGATGGGTAGGACAAGTTAATACACCCGGCGCTTGATGTATGCGGTGCCAATATGGCTCTCCAAATAGCCTAATGTCTTCTTCATAACATACAGGACAAAAACTAAAATGATTTGGCTGGGGACCATTTCCTGCACTTAAGCCTACAAAAGCATGGATTCCCTCACCAGTTTCTTCTCTCATCATTTGTTTCAGTTTGCTAGCTCTTGATTCGTCCATGAAGGGACTATACAGAGGATAAAGCGTATGATCACGAATCCAATCCTCAACACTTAACTGTAATTGAGGTATACGGGAACAAAAAGCATCCAGGTGACTGGGCAATGTCATATTAGGAATTACCGTTGAGAGTCCAAACAGCTCCTGAAAAGTCCACTTTGGACTGCTGTTCCCGCTCCTGGAATGAAAACGGGCACATACACTATACAACGTTTCGTCAGGATAGGGGGTAGGGAAAAACGTTAGCATTTTCTTGACCTCATGCCAGAAACTCCAGAGCATCCTTGATGTATCCAGCTTTCTTTAAAGCTTCATAAGGAGGGACTTTCGGCTTTTCACCTTGCGAAATTATCAACCTCAGATCATCTACTTCGGTAGGCAGTGTCCGAACTTTCTTTTTGCGGTCGGCTATCTTGGAATCCTTTTGTTGAAGATTTCTCATCGCTGATTTCAGTACCTCTTGATGTAAATCCACTTCGTCCAGGTGATCGATATGTTCCTTTACCACATAGCTGGCAGCTTCATTTGCCACTTCCATCTCAAATCCTGATTCTACGAGCCAGCTGCTCAGTTTGTTAATCGTTTCTTTCTCAACATCATATCCAAGCTCTTGGCGAATTACTTCCATCTGTTCCTCTTTACGTTTCTCAGCAACCAGTCGTTCTAGATAGTCATCTATGGTGACACCAGAGTAGATGTCTCCATACTTTTGGATTTTGTCTTTCTTTCCTGAACGAAGGGCTTCAAGTGCCGGGCGAACTAACCCCAGTCTTTCTTTCGCTACGGAACGGATAAAGGACGATGTAATGTGATCAATTCCTTTGTCCAAAGCCCGCCATTGTGTAAGCATGAATAGCTTGATGGCTATGTCTGTAATCCCCTGTGATTCCTCATACATGACATCGTTGAACTCTTGGGAGAGCTCGATTCTGTTATTGGTCCATTGATACTTCCACAACCCTTGAAGCAACCAATCCCATTCCTCGTCCTTTTTTAAATGATGCCAAATAGCGTCCCCCTGGCCACTGGAACGACGAGCATTTCTAAACTCACCGTTCAGTACCGGCATTGCCTTATAAGTACCGACTACCACAACCGGAAGTCCGATTGTATTCACCAGTTGCACAAAGAAATTCAACATTTGGGAAGCACGGTCATCTTTGGATTCCTGCAAATTTTGAATCTCATCAATGACAAGAACTCCCAAGCAATGAACAGCTGCTGCTTGTGCCATAATGGGAAGCAACTCGTCAGTTGATTTCGTTGCATTCTTTTTGTAATATTTCGCTCCCACCAAACTATCCAGCGCGATGAGAAAATTAAGACATAACCCACGAATAGAACCGTCATGCGGACAATCCATCTTTAACCATACTATTTGATACAATGGCAGGTCTTTGCCTTTGTACCGATGGTGCACAATTACTTGGGGATACATTTGCAATACACGAAGCAAAGTACTGGACTTACCGATCCCTGAAATGCCTACCAAGGCAAAACCAGAGGACGTTGGAGTATTAACCGGATAACTACTTGTAGCCCCCTTCATAAGTAATTCGTAGGTATCCTTGCGAGCACGAAAAGCATAGTTTGGGGTTAATGGATTCCGACCGACATATCCGTCTCGAATAAGCCGAGACAAGCTCTGCTCCAGCTCAAGATGTTTGGACAACGGTTGGAAGAAATCCCTGGATATTCGCTGTACACAGTGCATACGAAGATGAACTGGCAACTCTCGTTCTGACGATTTATAGAGGGGCCGGGAAGCCATTTTCTGCACAACTGATTTTTCGTCCCAAATTGGAGGAAGAGACTCAATCAATGGATTATCCCTGTAGTCATCAAGTAAAGGATCGAGATACTCCGCCTCAACAAAAGTTCCCTGACTAATATGAAATAGGGGTGATTCCAACTCGTTCAATCCCCATCACCTTCTTCCATCAGATATTCACGTATTTTTGCCAGCTTGTCTGAAGTCGAACCTTCTGCAGACATAGGAACCAATTTTGCCTTAGCACCGCTTAAATTCTTATCAGTTTGTCCTAATTGGAATGCTTCCGAAACACGATGTGCCTCTTTTTCTATCTTCCGGTTCTGTTTTATCCCCTTAATTCGCTCGCGCTTCGATGTATTAGTTTTCTTCAATGCGTCGTTTGTTTTAATCTCTGCCTGTTGGACAATTGTTTGAGTGAATGCTTCCAACTCAGACAAAGGCTGTAAACGGATCGTTTCCTGATCTCTTACCTGCTGTCTCTCTAATGCAAGAAGATCATCTATCTCTTCAAATCGTTTGTCTCGATAGCGTTCTTCCCGTTCAAGCAAGGTGCATACTTCAAAGCTGTTTCCTTTATCCAACCAAAGATAGATATGATTAGCCGTTCTGGGGTCATAACTTACTTTGACTCTCCAGCTTCTTCCTGTCCGCGCTTGAATAAACCACTGTTCTTTTAGCGCAAGTTCACAGCTGTAATACATCCCCTTAAATTGAATTCCAAGCCCTGTAACGGTGGCTTCTCCCTGATATAGAAGATTCAGCTTTACAATTTCCTCAGGCATTTTTCGTAAACGGCCTGTCCGATTTTTGATCCCCCACATCCACAATTCACGTGGTATAGGAGAGACATCCTCTGCAATCATAAACTCGCTTCTGTCATACCAACTCATATAGTGATGATTATTGTGGTAGATGACGTATTTTATGATGATCTGAGTGAACTCCCGCAGGGTTAGTTTAGCATCTAGCCGATAATCCCGATCTCCCCGTTCGCGCATGCGCTCTTTAACGGCACCCGGCACAAAATGTATGGTACGCAGGTTCAACAAACGAAATTGCTGCTCTACAATTCCCTTCCAATCTGCTCTGTAGGGAGCAGTATTTTCAACATCTACGCCAAGAACGTCAATAAGGTTGTTCGGTTTATGCCCCTCAAGTTCACCACGGTCAGCCGTCAACTTTTGTGGAAGATGACTGCAGATCCATTCTTCAGGATCGATCTCAATTCCATACTCGGAACAAAAGCGTACTTTATCCTCAGTGGTATTGGCTAAAGCCATCATAGCTCCGAGCCAACTTGGTCCTTCCAAGCCGATATATATACCGGTTATCAAACGACTAAAAACATCAATCACCACATAAATCACGGGTCTACCGATAATCCATTCTCGGCGATATTCACTGACCAAATATACATCGGCAATGGTGGCATCAATTTGATAACGTGACCCAGGCCCAAACGACTCAAGAGTTGAACTGCCCAAAACAGGGCGTGAATTCTGGTTAAACTTGTTCTTCCCATATCGTTTGATCAAGCTTTCCTGTAGATCAGACTCTTTTCTAAACCAGTATTTAAACTGAGTAAATGTCGGTAATCGATCAGGAGGTAATAAAATAGGAATCTTATTTGCCCCGTCATATCTGTAACCACTGGTAAAGAACTTCTGTATAGTGAGTTGGTATGCTCGTTTCAGAGGAGCTTTATCTTTCGTGTTATAGAAAAGTTGAATTCCTGACCGAAACAATTGCCGAATCTCTTCATCAGCATTGATTCCAGCATATTGATCATCATATTTCCGTGGCCGACCGCGTTTTACCTCACCCGATTTCCGTTCCTCACCGCTACCTCCGCAGTTTTCGTAAAAAGGAAGTAGGGCGTTTTTCAGCTTCCCCCCTTGCCAGTACCGGCGCAAATAACGGTAAATCGTGCTTTTATGTAGTCCTGTACGTACTACTGCTTCTTGAATCATTGCGCCACGCAATCTGGAATCATAACAATCAGGCTCTTCCAATACAATGAGTCGAATGGCATCCCAAGCCTTATCACGAATCTCAAGGCTCTTGGGTGCAATTTTTCCGTCCATAATCAGAGGAATCCTATTATCAACCCAAACAATGGGTTTACACTTTTTAGTTTGAATTCCTGAGACCATTTCCGATAATGTCTTACTTTGAGGAAAGGCTTTCTCATCCTCAAGGACAATAGTAATTACCTTATCGCAAACAGGATTGATCCAGAGAATTCGCTCAACGTATGTCATTTGTAGTTCATCTGCGGACCATTCAAGCACAGCATTTTCTATAAGTCCGTCCATTAAGATCCTCCTTGCTCCCGAAGGGTCTCATTCGTGTTCACAATCTGAAGGTGGTTAACCGGAAGGCTTGGATTGATTTTTACATTCATATCAACAACCCAATACTTACGTGCTAACAAATGCTTGAAATACGCTAGGGCCGTCCCCACCGGAAATCCTAACTTTTCATCACAAAATGTTGCAGCCTTTGCCAAGGATTCGCCTTGCTGTAAGTTTTCATAAAGAAGTCCCTCCAAATTAGATTTCACAAAAGCCGAAAAATGAATCAAATCTTCATTGTCATAATCCTTGTGGAACCACTCGATATTCCGAGCAACAACTTTAGGGATATCACGGTCAGTAACAATCTTCCATTCAACGTACCTCTCCTGCCAGTAACGTTTTTCAATCTCCAACTTATCAATTGTGCGTGTAGATCCTAAAAGACCAGCGGGTTTTATCGCGAGTGCCATTAGCTTGTTTTTGTACGTCACCAAGAAATCTGTAGTCATTACAACAGGCTCACTGGTATGAGGATCAGTTGGATGCTTTACACCCATTTTGTCTGCAATCGCCAAAGTCTCTTCAAGAGGGAGAAGGGGATACTGTTCCCGAATATCAGTGACATCATCAGCAAAGTCGAGAATGTAGAAAAAATCACGCTCCAAATCAGACATAAGATGATGCATTCTACCGGTAGTCCAGCCCTTCATCCGTGTAGCTCTTCCTTCCGAAGGGACATCCTGAATATAAAGCCAAGGCAAATAATCCATTCCTTCTCCTTGGCCCCGACCTTCTTTTAGGCGTTTTTGAATGGTTGAACTTGTAAAGTCACGTTTTCGTTTGGCCATCTTTTTTCTCCCTAGTTCATTTGTAGGGTATGAATGTGTTCTTATTTATTTATCAATTATGAACTCAAACTCCTCAGCTATATACTCCGGTAGGAACACCTGAACCTTATCAAAAATATCTTTGATTTCCTTGCGTTTTTCATCACTCATTGGCACGTAGAATCTCGTGTTGTATCCACTAGCCCAAAGTTCAATATGCCGTATTGCTGTATCACGGATTTCTTTTTCCTCCGTAGCACATGCACGTAATAAAAATAGAATGCTGTCGGCCTTACTGAGCTTCGTAAATAAAAAGAGAATGTTTTTCTTCACGTGAGGCCTTTCATCATTTTCGAAGATCTTCCAAAGCAATTCGGTCTGGCGCAGGTCAACAATACCCGCCAGTATTTGTCTCGCTTCTCGAGACACGCTTCGTTTGTCCGATTGTAATGAGCTGATAAAAACCTCGGTGTTATCTTCCGGATTAAGCATTCCTAGCGCTTTGATTGCCGACCTATGCATCCGAGCATTGTCATGGAATAAAAATGGAGTTATCCACTGTGCATCTGTCTTTTCGCCAGTTTCACCCAATCCAACAATCGCAGCCTGTATCAATCGCTTATCTGTCTCTTTGAGTTTTTCCCGGTAAAAGGAAGGGAAGTCCAATTGCAGATCTTTTAGATAATACCTGGCCATTTCTCGAATTGTTTTATTCTGATCCAGGAGAGCAGCACGCAGTTCTACGATAGACTGTTCGGGAAAACGATCAATAAACGCTTGTAATGCTAATTGCCGAATAGGAGGAAAAACGTCACTTCCGATTCGTTTTAGCCATGGATTTAAACACTCGTTTGAGTCATTTCTGCAAATATGTTTAGCCATTTGTAGCCTTATCAAGGCATCTGATTGACGAAATGCTTCGGATATCACTGACTCCCGATCAATATCGGGAAATTTGATCGCTATTTCAAAACAAAATCGTCTAACAATCGGGTCTTTTGAGTGAAAACCGCTTAACAGCACATTCCGATTTTGGGGATGACCAAACATCTCATAAATTTCATCTACTAAGTCTGAGAACTTTTCTCGGGTGTAGTATTCGGACAGATGTTTTATCAGATATATGGCATCAAGAAATTGCTTTACATAGTCTGAATGTAATTTCTGTTTAATAGCCTTGAAAGACAGGAATCGAATTTTGGGTTGCCAATCATTCAAGCGAAGAAACAAAAAGGGAATATCTGCTCCTGAAGCCTGTTTTGACAACACTTCAATGGCCGCTTCTCTTACATACCCATTGCGATGGAAGCTGCAAATCCCAATAAAACTTACATCGGAATCATCTCGAATATGATAAGCTCTGATACTTTCAGGTAACAATTGATGCCATGCCGCCAATTTGTCACTGTATTGGTAAGGGGTCAACCTACGTATATATTGATCCAAGCCAATCAAGTCTTGCTTCCGATGGCTAGAGATAATTTGGTGTATAGCATCACGCGCTGTCTTTCGTATTGTTTGATTCTTATCTAAAGCAAACGGTAATAAAAACGTCAATGTAAACATACTTCCGGAATTAGCTAGCGTCTGTAAGATTTCTATTTTACGTGTGTTTGTATTTTTGAAAACATCGAAGAACGTGGTTTTTTTATATAGTTCATCGATTAAATGATGTTCCTCTTTTGAAATGCCTTTCATCAGGCTACACACCCCTTTTTGTAAAAGAAAAAGAGCTACCCAGCACAGGTAGCTCTTTTAACAGACCGTTTTCTAAGTTGTAGGATCATGATGGGACTATCTTAAAGCACCCATTCCAAGTATTAGCAGTTATCTCCAGTCTAATACTTTATTATCCAGTCTACAACTTTATTATTCAGTCTAATACTATATTATTTAGTCTAATACTTTATTATCTCTGGACAACTTGCTATATTAGCCCTATCTCCCCTACTCCACCGTAACACTCTTCGCCAAATTCCGTGGTTTATCCACGTCCAGGCCGCGAGAGATCGAAGCGTAGTAAGCGAGCAATTGCAATGGAATGACGGTCAGAATCGGTGCGAGCATTGGCAGCGTGGCTGGCAGGTAGATGACTTCGTCCACACTCTTTGCCAGGTCTTGGTCGCCTTCGGTTGCGAAGCCCAGGACATGGGCGCCGCGCGCCTTGACTTCCACGATGTTGCTCACCATTTTTTCGTAGATGTCTGGTTGTGTAGCCAATGCGACGACTGGTACGTTATCTTCAATCAGCGCAAGAGTACCGTGCTTCAGTTCGCCAGCCGGGTACGCCTCGGAGTGGATGTAGGAGATTTCCTTGAGCTTCAGGGAGCCTTCCAGCGATACCGCGTAGTCCAGGCTGCGGCCGATGAAGAACAGGCTGTTTACCCCTTTTGTGCTCTCTGCAAAATGGCGCACTTGCTCGGCGTCTTCGAGCATCGATGCGATTTTGCCAGGAATGGTTTCCAGATGCTCCACTACGCTTGCTACCTCGGCCGCTTCCAGCGTGCCTTTTACCTGCGCCAGATACAGGCTGAACAGGTACAGGGCTACCACTTGGGAAGTGTACGCTTTGGTAGAAGCTACGGCTACTTCAGGACCAGCCCAGGTGAAGATCACTTCGTCCGCCTCGCGCGCGACAGAGCTGCCTACTACGTTCGTGATGGCCATGACCTTCACGTTGCTCTTCTTCGCTTCGCGGAGCGCAGCCAGCGTATCTGCTGTCTCACCGGATTGGCTGATGACGATCATCAACGTTTTGTCCGTGTAGATCGGGTCGCGGTAACGGAACTCGGAAGCTACAGCTACCTCTACCGGTACACGGGTCCATTTTTCGATGACGTCTTTGCCGACCAGACCTGCGTGCATGGAAGTACCGCAAGCGACAATGTAGATTCGGTCGTACATTGCCAGCTCGGCATCGCTCATTTTCAGCTCAGGCAAAATGACGCGTTTGTTCTCGTGGTCAATGCGTGCGCCCATCGTGTCGCGGACTGCTTGAGGCTGCTCATGAATTTCTTTCAGCATGAAAGAATCATAGCCGCCTTTTTCCGCTTGCACCAAATCCCACTCGACATGGAACAGATCCCGCTCGATTTTTTCTCCGCTCTCTGCGTCCATCAGTTCCACGCCGTCGCGAGTCAAAACAGCCATTTCGCCTTCGTTCAAAATGTATACGTCGCGTGTATGCTCCAAAATAGCCGGGATATCCGAGCCGATGAAGCTCTCGCCCTGACCTACGCCGACCACAAGCGGGCTAGCCAAACGAATCGCTACCAGCTTATCTGGCTCATGCTCGGTCATGATTCCCAACGCATAGGCACCACGCATACGCTGTACAGCTCGACGCGCTGTAGACACGATATCTCCGTCGTACATGTCAGCCAGCAAGTGAGCGATGACCTCGGTATCTGTCTCGGAAGTGAACGTGTAGCCTTTTGCAAGCAGCTCTTCCTTCAACGGCAGGAAGTTCTCGATGATCCCGTTGTGAACGACAGCAAAAGACGTTTTTGCGTCAGTATGCGGATGGGAGTTTTCGTCAGACGGTTTTCCGTGCGTCGCCCAACGTGTATGCCCGATTCCCATGCAGCCGGAAAGCGGCTTCGACTCCAAACGATCTTCCAGCACTGCAAGGCGTCCCTGCGCCTTTTCCAACTCCAGGCCGTTGTCATTCACTACCGCGATGCCAGCAGAGTCATAACCGCGATACTCCAGCTTGCGCAGACCTCCGATAACGATCTCTTGCGCTTGTTTATCTCCAATATATCCAACGATTCCGCACATAAGTGTATGATCCCCTTCCAAAATTGACGGGGACACAACCCAAAACCAATGGTACGGGGGAGTGCCCCCGCCATTCCATGTTTTATGATCTATATTTTTGTACTAATCCGTGGCTTGAAACGTATCACACGCAAAGTTTTGTCCATCAGATCACCCTGATGCTTTGTCCTTGCGTTCTGCGGCAGTGATACTGCTGCCGGGAGGTACCCGCCGAAATCTTCGATAAACCTCCACCTCGTCCACTGGGCTCCATGTCGGGCAGCCACAGTGCTGGCGCTTTACGACTGTTGGTTTCTTGCTTTCCCTCAAAAATGTGTCTGTTCAATCTCCTCCCAATTTTTGCAATTGGTGCTCCGGCGCACATGAACACTGTACCACAGATCGAACGAAGCGACAATATCTTCGTCATTTACATGTATGCAAAAGGGAGTGGCATCGCACCACTCCCTCCGAACATTTTTTATACCAGTTCCTGTTTGACCACGTCTACGATCCGGTGTACAAGCCCTTCCAGCTGAGCAGCATCCGGGCCTTCTGCCATCACGCGTACAATCGGCTCTGTACCGGACGGACGAACCAGCACACGGCCGTTGCCTGCCAGCTCTTCTTCCACCTCGCGGATCGCCTGCTCGATCGCTACGTTGCCGTTCAACTTCGACTTGTCCTCTACACGGACATTGATCAAAAGCTGCGGATACTTGACCATCACCTGTTTCAGCTCGGACAAAGGCTTGCCCGATTCCTTGATGATGTTCAACAGCTGCAAGCCTGTCAAAAGGCCGTCACCTGTCGTATTGTAATCCAGGAAGACGATGTGGCCGGACTGTTCTCCACCGAGGTTGTAGCCGCCGCGCAGCATCTCTTCCACCACGTAGCGGTCGCCTACAGCCGTTTTGGTTGTATGAATGGAGCACTCCTCCATCCCTTTGAAAAAGCCCATGTTGGCCATAACAGTTGTGACAACAGTATTGTTGTTGAGCTTTCCTTTTGCTTTCAACGCACGTGCGCAAACCGCCATGATGTAATCGCCATCGATGATTTCGCCTGTCTCGTCGACCGCGATACAGCGGTCCGCATCGCCGTCAAAAGAAAGTCCCAGGTCAGCTTTATGCTTCAGCACTTCCTCCTGAAGTCGCTCAGGATGGGTAGAGCCGCATTGTTCGTTGATATTGACTCCGTTCGGGTTGGCCCCGATGGTGATCACTTCTGCGTCCACGTCTGCAAACAAACGGGCTGCCAGCGACGACACCGCTCCATTGGCACAGTCCAAAACGACCTTCAAACCGTCGAAACGCTCGGATACGGTACTTTTCAGGTGAGAGAGATACTTTTGTCCACCTTCAAGAAATTCCAATACCGTGCCGATCTGTTCTCCTACTGGTCTTGGCAAAGTGTCCTCTGCGGCGTCCAGATACTGTTCCACTTCGGCTTCTACGTCGTCGGACAGTTTGAAACCGTTGCTGCCGAAGAACTTGATTCCGTTATCCGGAAACGGATTGTGGGAGGCGGAAATCATGACACCCGCATCCGCACCCAATGCACGCGTGAGATACGCAACACCCGAGGTGGAGATGACACCCAATCTGACCACTTCTGCTCCAACCGAAAGCAAGCCAGCCAAAAGCGCGTTTTCCAGCATTTGTCCGGAAATGCGCGTGTCGCGCCCAATCACCACTTTTGGTTTGCCTTCCTGCTTGTGTCTGGTGAGAACGTAGCCGCCAACGCGACCGATTTTAAATGCCAGTTCGGGTGTCAATTGTGTATTGGCTACACCACGCACACCGTCTGTTCCGAAATACTTCCCCATGTTTGTCCCTCATTTCCTTCCTTGTGCACACAACAGCTTATGTCTACCTTTGTTTGTTCGTGATTTCGATTGTGACCTTTTTCGGTGCGCTCGCAGAAGTCTTGATATAATCCGGCTGATTGAAAATATAATTCAGAGGCACCTCGTACACACCAGCCGGCATATTGCTGACGTCTGCCACGACCTGCAAGTCTTCGTGTCTCAATTGATCCAGCACTTGGGCTGCACCTATTACATCAAAGTCAATTGTAGACAGCTCCTGACCATCGGTGGACAACACCCTGGCTTGCATAGTCTCTGACAACCCGCTGATGCGAATCGGGATTTTCTCCAAACGCTTGGTTGTGGACGGAACTACTTTCAACGATACCTTGAGATACTCCGGCTCTACCTTCACGATGTTATCCGCTAACGGTATCTTTAGCTCCAAAAGACGATCTGATGTAATGTTGCTAAGATCGATTTCCGGTCCTGAGTAGGTGTTCGCCTTCATGGCGTCGATGACCTCTTTCGGACCAAAAACGGTCACTTCATCCACATTCATATCCATACTAGCCAAACTATAGCCATTCGGCATTTCATTCGTCAAGTTTAATTTGATCGGCACTTTCACAAAAGGACTGGTGACCGGGATGTTTACCTCAACCGTCAGCGGAATGACATCCGCCCCTTGAATCACATTTCCTGACTTGTCCACGACTTTCAGTGGGACTGTAGTCTTAATCGCGGAAGTGGCCCCTTCCAGATCGACGGACGCCTTGACTGCCGCCACTTTGTCTACCTGGCTTTCCGGAACTCTGACAAGCGCCCTGAACGGCTTGACGATCGGTTCACCCGCGGTATAGCCGGGAGCTACTTGTCCCAGTTTTTCCACGGTAACTTCCCGTTCCACTGTCTTCTTCTCTTCCAGCGTAATTTCCACGATGTTCGGAATGATGCCCACTTTCACTTCATCCGGAAACCCTTTGTACTGGACAGGAACCCTGTGAGTCCCTTTTCCCAAATTGGTCGCATCGACGTATACTTCCATCGAATCAGCCGGGAAAAAGTTATGGCGGTAAAACGGGTTGTTGCTTTCCAAAGCGACTTTTACCGTTCGCTGCTGCTTGACGACCTGGAAACGATCCGTATCGTACTTGACATGCAAGGTCACGCCGTCGATAAAGACGGGCTGGCTCGCTTCCGGAGTCGGGGTCTGCTCTGTTTCCAGATTGACGACCATCCACATCATGACAGCCAAAAGCAGCGCTACGGCCCGTGCAAACCAATGACTGTTCAACCATTTATCCATGTTTTCGCCTCCATTGCCAACGACTGCCAATGGACTTGCCCTTTGACAGAGGCTGGAGCTGTTCGGTCAGCATCTCTGCCAGTTGCGCCTCCGTCAGATTTCGGTTCATCGCGCCATGCGCGGCAAAAGACACTTGTCCCGTCTCTTCCGAAACGATAATGGACATGCCATCCGAAACCTCGCTCACGCCGATTGCGGCGCGGTGACGAGTCCCCAACTCCTTGGAGATGGAGTTGTTCTCGGACAACGGAAGGTAACAGGCAGCAGCCAAAATGACGTCCTTGCGCATGATCACGGCTCCGTCATGCAATGGCGTATTCGGAATAAAAATATTGATCAAAAGCTCCGAGCTCACCCGCCCGTTGATGGCGATGCCCGTCTCTACATAGTCGTTCAGACCTGTCTCGCGTTCAATGACGATCAATGCCCCAATCCGCCGTTTTGCCATGTAGGTAACCGATTTGCACACTTCCTGCACCACGCGGTTTACCATATCGTCATCTTGCAGGCTGCTCGAACGCGAAAAGAGCTTGCCTCGCCCGAGCTGCTCCAGCGCACGCCGCAGTTCCGGCTGAAAGATAATGACCACAGCCAATACCCCGAAAGTAAACGCCTGGGACATCAGCCAGTGAAGCGTCGTCAGCTGGAAGTATTTGCTGAGAAGCCAGGTGATGACGATGACCATGATCCCCTTCAGCAATTGTACCGCGCGTGTTCCGCGGATGAGCATAATGATTTTATAGATCACGTATGTAACGAGTAAAATATCCGTTCCATACCGCAGTAAATCCCCATAATCCATCGATATCATAACGAAGCCCCCATATCTCGCTCCATCTAAATAAGGTCAGCCTGTCTCCTGCGGAAAAAGCACGGCTCCACTGCCGTGCTGTTGATAGCTGTACTCTCTATTTTCTCTTATGGCAAGATCGGAAGCAAGTCATTTCCAATATTTTTCACCTCATACCAAATCCAATCGAAAATAGCTTCTATAGATTCAGTGTTTCCCACCACCTGAGCGGTAGATGCCACGAACACTTTGCCTTCGATGGCTACGACATTTCCTTTGACGTGTCCTTGAACGTCTACATTGCCGTTGCGCACGACCAAATCACCGTCGATGCTCGTTCCAGCCGGCACCACGACGACGTTGCGTTGCCGATCTATTTTCAACTTATCCATGTTCGCGGAGGATACCTGTAGCGTGTTGTCCCGATCGAACCAGTTCGCGCACAAGCTGCCCGTCATGAGGAACAGAAATACTGCTGCCGCGGTCAAAAACGGGTGATTGCGCAGCCAGCTGGAAAAAAGGTTGGCTTTGGTCGGCGCAGGTAATTGCGCGAGTACGCGTGCAGTAAAATCAGGAGAAACATGAATATGTGAAGCGCTCTGTACAAAAGCGATGGCCCGCTGCAGCTCGTGCATATGCTGGCGGCAGCTCGCACATGACCTTATATGTGCTTGCAAATGCTGATTGGCTAATTCATCAGTGTCCCCATCCAAATATTCGTGAATGAGAATTATCATTTCCCGGCATTCCATCGTGATTTTCTCCTTTCTCACATCAATCGCAACTTGCTTCGCAACGCTTCCCGTCCTCGGTGAATGCGCGTTTTAATCGTCGTAATGGGAAGTTTTACGATATCGCTGATCTCTTGCAACGACAAGTCCTCGATGTAGCGCAAGATCATAATCGAGCGATATTTGGGCTGCAAATGAGACAGGGCATCCTGTACTGTCTCCTGCAACTCCTGCGTCACGACTTTGTCTTCTGGTGTTTTTTCACTAGAAGACAGGCGCGAATACCAGTCCATTCCCTGTCCTGGTTCGGTTTCTTCATCCAATGAAAAGTCAGGTCGTTTTTTACGGCCGCGGTCGATACATAGATTGGTTGCGATCCGGTAGATCCATGTGGAGAACTTGTAGCTGTCATCGTACGAATGCAGGTTGGCATACACGCGCAAAAAGGTTTCTTGCGCGATGTCCTCCGCATCCTGACGGTTCCCTACCATACGATATGCAAGCTGAAAAATCTTGTCTTTATAAATCTCGATCAACTCCGCAAATGCTTCGCGGTCTCCACGCTTCGCCCGCTGAGTCAACCGTTTCTCTACAAAATCCATGCGATCCTCCCCACAATACCGTAATCCTATATACGGATGATACTGCAAATGGTTTCGTTCCAAATACGCGTTTGTGCAGGTAATTTGTTGGGAATTAGAGGAATAA
This sequence comes from Brevibacillus sp. HD3.3A, assembly GCF_013284375.2. Lineage (NCBI taxonomy): Bacteria > Bacillati > Bacillota > Bacilli > Caryophanales > Paenibacillaceae > Brevibacillus > Brevibacillus sp. HD3.3A. Next base: position 294,292 of record NZ_CP085874.1, on the reverse strand, counting down.
GGCTACTGCCTACCTCTATATATTAGTGATGATAACTCTTTCATCCCTCCGATGGAAAGGAGAGTGGGACGTATGTCAAAACAAGACGTTCTCCTCCAGATCGAGCAGTTGCGCAAAGAACTGAATGATCAGTACAAGAAGCAGGCATCCATCACTCCTGAATTAGTCGCCCTAAGCGTGCAACTTGATCACCTATTAAACGAACTACATCTCCATCCTTAGAATGTACTTCTTTCTTCCACCAATGTAAAGATGCGTAAAAAGCAAAAAGAGAGGCGATTGCAGCCTCTCTTCTTGCTTTTTACCCCTTCATTTTACAGCAATTTATCTCCGAATACAGAGCTCATCAACGCAACGGCAACCCGTGCCGTCATGTTTTCGCGATCAAGGATCGGATTTACTTCCACAAACTCGGCGGAACACAGAATGTCGGCATCAGCCAGCATCTCAAGGGACACATGGCCTTCACGATAGGAAATGCCGCCAATCACCGGCGTTCCTACCCCTGGTGCATCATGCGGATCGAGTCCATCCAAATCCAGACTCAAGTGTACGCCATCTGTGTTTTTGGACACATGGGCAATCGCTTCATCCATCACGCGAGCCATACCCAACTTGTCGATCTCGTGCATCGTGAACACTTTCATGCCGATGCGCTTGATCAAATCGCGTTCCCCTTGATCCAGATCGCGCGCTCCGATGATCACCACATTTTCCGGCTTCAGCTTAGGTGCAAAGCCGCCGATGTTCGTCAGGCGCTGATGTCCGAAGCCAAGGCTTGCTGCCAGCGGCATTCCGTGAATGTTGCCGGATGGAGATGTCTCCCCGGTGTTCAAGTCTCCGTGAGCATCAAACCAGATGACCCCGAGATTTTTCACGTGTTTTGCCACACCAGCGATCGTACCAAGAGCGATGCTGTGATCGCCGCCCAGCACGAGCGGAAAACGGCCAGCGGTCATGATATCGCTTACAACATCAGCAAGCTTTTCATTTGCTTCTACAACTTCATCCAGATATTTATGATTTTCCGTTTCCGTAAAGTGGTGTGGACGGGTGACAAAAATATCTCCGCGATCCTCGATGTGAAAGCCCATTTTCTCCAGACGAGCTACTACACCTGCATAGCGGATTGCGCTAGGCCCCATATCTACTCCACGGCGGTCTGCCCCCAGATCCATCGGTACGCCAACAATACTCATGTTCTTGTTCATTATAAATGCCCCCAATTCCTTCGATCGTTGTTGCTTCACCCCTATATTGTAGCCTCCGATGGCGAAATGACTCAACTCGACAGGATTTTGCATAAATAACCCGTTTGTCATGTTATTGTCAAAAATGTCCCCTTTTGGGAACACAAAAAAACGAGCAACCGAATCGGCCACTCGCTTTACACAAAACATATGGAGCGGGTGATGGGAATCGAACCCACGCGACCAGCTTGGAAGGCTGGAGTTCTACCATTGAACTACACCCGCACAACTTTATGGAAAACATGCAAAACCCTGCAAAAATGAAGGGTAAAAATGGTCGGGAAGACAGGATTCGAACCTGCGACCCCTTGGTCCCAAGCCAAGTACTCTACCAAGCTGAGCTACTTCCCGATTATAAGGTGAAAATGGCGTGCCCTGAGAGATTCGAACTCCCGACCTTTTGATTCGTAGTCAAACGCTCTATCCAGCTGAGCTAAGGGCACATATTTTTTTACCAGTAAAAACTGGTGAGCCATGAAGGACTCGAACCTTCGACCCTCTGATTAAAAGTCAGATGCTCTACCAACTGAGCTAATGGCTCG
>NZ_CP085874.1:222500-285000 GCF_013284375.2 Brevibacillus sp. HD3.3A | reverse complement strand
CACGCAAATTACCAAAGCCGATTCCATCCTGACCGAGATGACGGGGAAAAAGCCGACGCTTTTGCGCATGCCAAACGGTGATTTTGATAAACGGGTTCTGGAAATCGCCAACCGTTTGGGTTACACGGTCGTTCAATGGGATACAGACTCCAAAGACTGGATCGAGCCGAAAAAGGATGTCATTGTTCAAAACGTCCTGTCGAAAGCACATCCGGGCGATATCGTCCTGCTGCACGCCAGTGACTCGGCCAAGGAAACACACCTTGCCCTCCCTATCATCATTGACCAGCTGCGCAAGCAAGGATACGAATTTGTCACGGTGTCCGAACTGATCGCCGGCACCAATATCCAGAGTAAAGAAATCAACTGAGCGCCAGACTACTCCCTACAAAAAGCAAAAAAGCTGACTCATGTTCGATGAGGTCAGCTTTCTCTTTTTACCAGGCGGTGCAGATGCATCACTTGCCATACGTTGCAAAAAAGCAACGGAACCAGCATGGACAAGGTCGCATGCACGTTGTCTTCCTTCAAGGCTGGAATCCATTCCAGTGACGTCACCACAAACATGAAAAACATCGTGGGAATCCATGCCGTTCTGTTCGTCAGCTTCACTTTTCCGTAAGCGGTAGCCAAAGCAACGATCAAGAGCAGGATCGGCTCGATAAAGTATGTCCCGATTCCTTTTCCTTCGCCAAGCGACGTGTAACGGAGGTAAATCATATCAAAAAAGACAAAGAGGATCAAAAACACTTGAACGCTCTTCCACATGGACGGCGTTTTGAAAATCGTTTTGGCAAAATAATTAATCGTCATATAGGCGAAAAAACCCATTTGGGCCACAATGCTAATGGTCATCCCGTACAAAAGATACATCAGCGTGCCGACAAAAAAGTTGCCCGCGCTGCCTTCCAACAGCTTGTCCAAGTCAAAAATAAAGGCGACCAGGACTCCGCCCAATCCACCCAAGAGCAACGTGGTGACAAAGAGCCAGCCATACTTTCGCAAACTCACCAAACATTCCCTCCATTCCACATCGAATATGATTGTACCAATGGATACAAGAAAATACTAGCGTAAGAACAAAACAAAATGCGCACGTTACTCTTAGGCAGAGTAAAGAAGGAGGTGTCCACCCCATGAGAAAGAAGGCATTGTCTTTTTGGCTATCCGCATTTGTCTGTCTGGTCCTTTCCAGTTGCTCAAGCGGCGGACAAGCGCAAAGTTCGTCTCAGCCTGATTATAAGAGTGTCAAAGACATGGTGCTGGACATATTGCAGACTGACGAAGCCAAACAATCTGTTGGCAAAATGATGAAAGATGAGAAGTTCAAGCAAAACCTGATGATTGACGAGTCCACTGTTCGAACCACGTTGATACAAAGCATGACCAATCCGAACAGCCCCCACATCAAGGAAGCCTTCAAAGATCCGAAATTCGCCAGCACCTTGGCCAAATCGATGAAGGATGAGCAAAAAACTTTGATGAAGGACTTGATGAAAGACCCCGAGTACCAAAAGCAGCTTATCAGCGTAATGAAAGACCCTGAGTTCGAAAAAAACCTCATGGACTTGATGAAAAGCGCAGCTTACCGCCAACAAACGATGCAGGTCATGAAGGAGTCTTTGCAAAGCCCGCTGTTTCAAGCCGAGTTGATGAAGCTAATGACCAAAGTCTCCGAAGACATGACCAAACCGAAAGAACTGAAACCGAAGAAAAAAGGCAAAAGCGGCGGGGATAGCGGTGGAGATTCTGGCGACTCCTCTTCCTAACAAAAAAAGGTGAGCTCCCGAAGGGCGGGCCCACCTTTTTCCTGTCTTTTGTGCTTACTGCTGTTCACATTTTGCCATAACGCGTTTCGCCATATCCATATACAGCTGCCCGATTGCGCTGTCCTCGCGATAAACAGATGGAGAGTAATCTGGTTCGGACGGATGATTCTCAGGTTGTCCCAGCGGAATTTGCGCCAACAGCTCGGTAGTCAGTGTCTCCGCCAGCTTCGCTCCGCCACCGCGTCCAAATACGTATTCTTTGGAACCATCTTTCGCCTCGTACCACGCCATGTTCTCCACGATGCCAAGAATCTCGTGTCCCGTCCGCTTTGCCATCGCACCGGCACGCGCCGCTACAAAGGCTGCCGTAGCGTGTGGGGTCGTCACAACGATCTCCATGCTCTGCGGAATCATCGTGTGCACATCCAAAGCCATGTCACCCGTTCCTGGCGGCAAGTCCAGCAGCAAGTAGTCCAGCTCTTCGCCCCAGTGAACTTCCGTAAAGAAGTTGCGCAGCATTTTGCCGAGCATCGGTCCACGCCAAATGATCGGCGAGTTGTCCTCTACGAAGAAGCCCATGGACATGACCTTCACATTTTGCTTTTCTACCGGAAGGATTGTTTCTCCGATAACGGTTGGACGCTGGTCGATGTTCATCATGTCAGGCACGCTGAAGCCGTAGATGTCAGCGTCGATAATCCCGACTTTGTTCCCCAGGCGAGCAAGCGCGACTGCCAGGTTGACCGTCACTGTCGATTTTCCAACTCCGCCTTTACCGGAAGTAATCGCGATGAAGGTCGTGTTCGAATCCTTGGCCAAAATCGGATTGAGCAGAGGTGCTTGTCCCGGCGTCATGTTGTGGGTTTGACCTCCCTGAGTATTGCGGAGCTGGGCGCTGAGAGCCGCACGCTCCTCGTCCGTCATCGAGCCAAACTGGACACGTACTTCCTCCGCTCCAAGCGCTTTAACAGCCCCTATGACGTCGTCTTCGATCTTGGCCTTGAGAGGACAGCCGGAGATCGTCAATACGACTGTCAGGCTAACTGTAGCGCCTTCAACACGTATGTCTCTGATCATGTTCAACTCGACCAGGCTGCGATTGATCTCAGGGTCTTTTACATCGCGCAGCGCTTCCAAAATTTGTTCTCTGGTCAACATGCTTGTTCACCTCATCTATAGTCTTGGCAATTGATTTCATACCGTTCTTACAAGGTAGTTTGCGCGTTCATTATAGCACATTCAGACGAGCGGCACACAGTCGCCGCCCGCTCAAGGTGCAATTGGCGCTTTTTCTCCGGAATACTGCCGCAAAATCCCCTGGTAAATCGCATTCGCCATGGCTTTTTGGTACTCCGTGCTCTGCAGCCGTTTTGCCTCTTCCGTATTGCTGACAAACCCAACCTCGACCAATACAGCGGGGCAGTTTACCTCGCGAATCAAAAACACGTTGTTCGTCTTGCTTGGAACACGATCGGTATTGCCCAGCACCCGTTTGATTTCATCCTGAATCAGGTACGATACCTCTCCGCTTTTTTTGAAAGTCGGCGAGTAAAAAGTTTGCGCACCCGACCACTTGGGCGAAGGAATCGAATTTACATGGATGCTGACCAGAAAATCGGGAGAGCTGTCGTTCACCAGTTTCACCCGGTTACGGATATCTTCCGACTTTCTTTTTTTGGCCCGATCAGCTTCCGGTGAAGCGAGATCCTTGTCTTCCTCCCTTGTCATGATGACAAATGCACCTGACTGCTGGAGAAAATCGCGCAAGTACATACTGATTGCCAGCGTCACCTCTTTTTCCACCACATCGCCTGAACTGGACGTAGCCCCGCCATCTTTGCCCCCGTGTCCCGGGTCGATGGCAATAACGGTTCCGGTCAACGGCAATGACCATGCCGTCCACGACGAACGGTCCGGCGATTCGTAGGTGAACAACACCACCAGTAAAGCGAAAGCCAGTATCCAGCCTACCCCTTTTCGTGTCACGGCGTATCGTCCCCTTTGTCCCATTCTCTCGTTTCATCATATGGACAAACATGGACAAATATTCCGTAGGTCAGTAGCCTGGAACCAAAAGGCTGATCATGCGCTGGGACAAAATGCAAAAAAGCTCCCGAACCAAAAAGGTTCGAGAGCCTTGCCAAACAAAAATTAACGTTTGGAGAACTGAGGTGCGCGACGAGCAGCTTTCAAGCCGTATTTTTTACGTTCTTTCATGCGTGGGTCGCGAGTCAGGAAGCCAGCGCGTTTCAGAGCGCCGCGCAGTTCTGGATCTGCTTTCAGCAGAGCGCGAGCAACGCCGTGACGGATTGCACCAGCTTGGCCAGTTGTTCCGCCGCCGTTTACGTTAACCAGTACATCGTAACGACCAAGAGTCTCAGTCAGAACGAGTGGTTGTTTTACGATCAATTTCAGTGTTTCCAAACCAAAGTAAGTATCCATTTCACGTTTGTTGATCACGATGCGACCTTCACCTGGAACCAGGCGAACACGTGCTACGGAGTGCTTACGACGACCTGTACCGTAGTATTGTACTTGTGCCACGTATATTTCCTCCCTTTACCTTAACCGCGAATTTGCCAAACTTCTGGTTTTTGTGCTGCATGTGGATGCTCAGTACCAGCGTAAACTTTCAGCTTAGTGAACATTTGACGTCCCAAGCTGTTTTTAGGCAGCATACCTTTTACCGCCAGTTCGAACATACGAGCTGGTTTTTTGTTCAGCATGTCGCCAGCAGTAGTCTTTTTCAAACCACCTGGATACAGGGAGTGAGTGTAGTAAATTTTGTCTTGCAGCTTGTTACCTGTCAGTTTCACTTTGTCAGCGTTGATTACGATTACGAAATCGCCAGCGTCAACGTGAGGAGTGAATTCAGGTTTCAATTTGCCGCGCAGGATAGAAGCTACTTCGCTTGCCAGACGGCCCAGCGTTTGGCCTTCTGCGTCAACGATGTACCATTTGCGCTCAACTTCGAGCGGTTTCGCCATATATGTGGTACGCATTTTTGTCCCTCCTAAATATCTTACCTTTACATGTCCATCTACTTATAACCAAAACAACCGAAACTTGCAATGGAAGATAATTGCTGTTACGGGTGAGCAACTCTTCCAGGTGTTCCATTAATCACGATCTTGTCTTTCAATCCCGGGGCTAGAGTGGGGCTAGGCGGGGTTAAAATACCAAGGAATATCGTACTACATCGCAGTCTCGTAGTCAAGTGCCTCCACTTGGTCTAATAGTTGGAAATCTGTCTGTTAATAGACGACTTCCCACATCGTCAAACCTTTGGCTGGCGCTGTCTTCCCTGCCATTTCCCGATCGCGTGCGGCAAGAATCTTTTTGAGTTCATCGGGATGGCGTTTGCCCTGCCCGACTTCCACCAAGGTGCCCACAATAATGCGCACCATGTTGTACAAAAAGCCATTGCCCCGGCACGTTACCCATACTTCGCCGCCGCTGCGCTCTACTGTCAGGCTGTAAATCGTGCGGACCTTGTCCTCGACAAACGTTTTGGCTGAGCAAAATGACGTAAAGTCATGTTCTCCTACCAAATGACAGGCAGCTTGCTGCATGGCCGCAACGTCCAGCGGAAAACGAATATGATCCGCATAGCGATGACGAAACACATCCGGCGCAGGGTTGTTGTCGATGCAATACCGATACTCCTTCACCTGCACGTCAAAACGGGCGTGAAAGGACTCTGCCACCTCTTCCACAGAGCGGATCACGATAGCATCAGGCAACTGGTTATTCAGCACGAATCGCCATTTATCCAAAGGAATATGACTGTCCGTATCAAAATGAATCACCTGGCCGCGTGCATGCACGCCTGCATCCGTTCGTCCTGAACCGTGAATCTGGATCGATTCCCCCGTAATTCTCGTCAACGCCGCTTCAATCTCCCCTTGCACCGTCACCTGGTCTGGCTGCACCTGAAAGCCGCTGAAGTCTGTTCCGTCGTATCCTAAAACACAGCGCAGCCGTCTCATGCTCGCCACCATCCAATCGTAATCGCCAGCAAGACGCCTGCAACGGCCATTCCTGCATCTCGCCAGGAAAAGGCAAGCTTGTGCAACCGGGTCCGTCCGACACCTCCGCGATATCCTCTGGCTTCCATAGCGAGAGCAAGATCCTCTGCCCGGCGAAACGCGCTGACGAACAGCGGAATCGCAATCGGAATCAGATTCTGCGCGCGTTTTATCAGGCTGCCACTCGTAAAGTTGGCTCCTCTGGCAGTCTGCGCCTTGATGATTTTGTCCGTCTCTTCCATCAAGGTAGGTATGAAACGGATCGCAATCGACATCATCAGGGCAATATCGTGCACAGGGACGCCAATCCGGGCAAATGGGCCAAGCAGACGTTCAAGCCCCTCCGTCAAATCGATGGGCGAGGTGGTCAGCGTCAGCAAAGAGCTGATGATCACCAGCAACCCAAGACGGAAGGAAATGAAGATTGCTTGCTGCACCCCGCGTTCCTCCACAGTAAACCAGCCCCACTGGAAGTAGACGGTACCGCCTTTGGTCATGAAAATGTGCAGGACGATGGTGAACACGATCAGTATCCAGACAGGCTTCAAGCTTTTCAGAATATAGCCAAGCGAGAGCCTGGACAGCAGTCCGGCATACAGCGTAAAAGCGATCAATACTGCGTACGTTAACGCATTGTTAGCCAAAAAGACTAACGTGGCAAAAAGAATAATAAAGAGCAGTTTGCTTCGCGGATCAGCGCGATGTAAAAAGGAATGCCCAGGTACGTATTGACCAATGGCTATATTTTGCAGCATGCCTAGCCCTCCTTTGGTACGGAAAGACGTTCCAGCAGATGGGCAATCAACTCTTCTTCCCGATAGACGGAGTTCGGCAGACCTTCCTTGTCCGGCAGCATCTGGTTCAGCCTCGACACAAACGCAACCGTCTCAGGCACATCCATAGCCAGCTCGCGGAGTCGTTCTGCCTGCATGAAGACTTCATCCGGCTTGCCCTGCAAAGCCACTTTTCCCTGCGCCAGCACGAGCATATAGTCGGCATACCTCGCCGCCTCTTCCATGCTGTGAGTGACCAGGAGCGTCGTCAGCTTCTGCTCCTGATGAATGCGGTAGATCGCTTCGAGGATCAAATTGCGCCCTTCTGGGTCCAAACCGGCTGTCGGCTCGTCCAAAACGAGAACTTTCGGCTGCATGGCCAGAACACCCGCCAGCGCTACACGCCGCATTTGCCCTCCGCTCATGTGAAACGGGGAGCGATCCTTGACTTTTTCGTAATCCAGACCAACGATCTCAAGAGCTTCCCGCACCCTGGCATCCACCATCGCTTCCGGCAATTCAAAGTTTGAAGGCCCAAAGGCAACATCCTTCGCTACCGTTTCCTCAAACAATTGATGTTCCGGGTACTGGAAAACAAGACCGATATCCCGCCTTTGCTCATGCGGCAATCGCTGCTTCGCGGTGATTACCGTGTCACCCAAGGTTATTTTCCCGGCGCTTGGCAAAAGCAAGCCGTTCAAATGCTGGATCAATGTCGACTTGCCGGAGCCTGTTTGCCCGATAATCCCTACAAAAGCCCCCGATGGAATCGTAAACGAGATGTCGTGCAAGGCTATACGCTCAAACGGTGTTCCTTTTCCGTAAACATGGCTTACCTGGTCAAAAGTAATCTGCATACGTGCTCCACCAGCTCCTCTTGGTGCAGTACAAACGGGAGATCAATTCCTTTGGAAGCCAGCACATGCCGAATCCGGACAGCGAATGGAACATCCAGTCCGACTTTCTTCAAACGCTCGACCTGATTAAACACCTCTTCAGGCGTTCCTTCCATCAGAACTTCTCCGGCATTCATCACGACGACCCGGTCTGAGTAGATCGCTTCATCCGGGAAATGCGTAATATTGATGATGGTAATCCCTTCGTCACGATTCAAGGTCTTCACCAGTTGCAGCACTTCCTGTCTGCCCTGGGGGTCCAGCATAGCTGTCGCTTCATCCAAAATGATGACCGATGGCCGCATTGCCATGATTCCGGCAATCGCCACGCGCTGCTTTTGTCCCCCTGACAAGCGGTGCGGCTGTGCCAGCAAGTACGCCTCCATCCCTACCGAAGCCAATGCCTCATCAATACGCTGCCGCATCTGCTCGGGATCAACCCCCATGTTTTCAAGCCCGAAGGCGACATCATCCTCCACGGTAGCCCCGACAATCTGATTGTCAGGGTTTTGGAAGACCATGCCTACATGACGGCGTATCTCCCAGACCATCTCTCCCTTGGCAGTATCCATGCCAGCGACAAGCACCCTCCCGCCTTCAGGAAGCAATAAGGCGTTCATCAGCTTCGCCATCGTAGACTTGCCGGAACCGTTATGGCCCAGTACGGACACAAAGGAACCTTTTTGAATGGTCAGATCGACATCCTTCAATACAAGAACGTGACTGCCATTCTCTCCATCGTAGGAATACGAAACATCTTGCAGTGCCAGCAGGCTCTCTTCATTCATGAGGTGTTTCCTCCCCAGCCTTCAACAGACCAGCAGGATTTCTCCAGACAGAAAGAAAAAAAGGGTTGAATCAGAGTCCAGCCTATGACCAGATCTGCCCCCACCCTTTTCACGGTCAATTACCACCGGTGCCGAGGTTGTGTCTCGCTCCCAATGTCAAACGACCAATTTCTATCCACTATTAAACAAATTCGATGTACGCCATTGGAGCAGCGTCGCCGCGGCGAGGGCCGGCTTTCAGGATACGAGTGTATCCACCGTTGCGCTCTTTGAAGCGTGGCGCGATTTCATCGAACAGTTTTTGTACAGCATCGCGACCTTCTGCGTTCGCAACTTCTTTACGAACGTAAGCAGCCACTTGACGACGAGCATGCAGATCGCCGCGTTTCGCGAGCGTGATCATTTTCTCAGCGATTGGGCGCAGTTCTTTCGCCTTCATCTCTGTAGTTTCGATACGCTCGTTGATGATCAGGTCAGTTACCAAGTCGCGGAACAACGCTTTACGAGCTGAACTACGACGACCCAATTTACGGTATGCCATTGTCTTTACCTCCCTTTTCAAGCTGGCAACACTACGTAGAAACCTCTACTGTCGGGAAGCCAGATCTGTAATCCCCCTAAAGGGACTGACTTGAGAGAACAAAAGCTTGCCTTTTGGAATTGCTACTCTAGTCGTCGCTACGCAGGGAAAGTCCCAGCTCAGCCAGCTTTTCCTGCACTTCTTCCAGAGATTTGCGACCCAAGTTGCGCACTTTCATCATGTCCTCTTCGGTCTTCTGCGTCAGCTCTTGCACGGTGTTGATACCGGCACGCTTCAAGCAGTTGTAGGAACGAACAGAAAGGTCCAGCTCTTCGATAGTCATCTCCAAAACTTTTTCCTTTTTGTCTTCCTCTTTTTCAACCATGATTTCAGCATCTTTCGCCTCATCGGTCAGACCGACAAACAGGTTCAAGTGCTCCGTCATGATTTTGGCGCCGAGACTTACGGCTTCTTCCGGACTGATACTGCCGTTTGTCCAAACCTCAAGTGTCAATTTATCATAGTTGGTCATTTGCCCTACGCGGGTATTTTCCACTTGATAGTTAACGCGCTTGATCGGCGTGTAGATCGAATCAATCGGAATCACACCAATAGGCAGATCCTCGGATTTGTTTCCATCTGATTGAACATAACCACGACCACGTCCAGCTGTCATGCGGATATGCAGACGACCGCCATTGGCCAACGTTGCAATATGAAGATCAGGGTTTAAGACCTCCACATCACTGTCAGCACGGATATCTCCCGCTTTGACAACGCCTTCGCCTTCTGCATCGATCTCGATTACTTTTTCTTCATCGGAATGGATCTTCAGCGCCAAGCCTTTGATGTTCAGGATGATCTCGGTTACATCTTCAACGACGCCTTCCACTGTCGAGAACTCGTGAAGAACCCCATCGATTTGAACAGTACGAACTGCCGCGCCTGGCAAGGACGAAAGAAGAATTCGTCTCAGCGAGTTGCCAAGGGTAGTTCCGTATCCGCGCTCCAGAGGTTCTACAACAAATTTCCCATACGAGTTGTCGTCGCTTACTTCCACAACCTCGATTTTTGGTTTTTCTATTTCTATCATTAAACAAACCCTCCTTCAAAACGTCGAAATCCTTGGGTGGGCCGCATACGTGCCCACTCAGGAATTTCCCCGGCGGTTTACCGTTTGCGTGCATGACAAGCTATAAATCAGAATTTACCATTCTAGTATGGACATGTTCTGAACAATATAAACCAGTTACACGCGGCGACGTTTTGGTGGACGGCAACCGTTGTGCGGAATTGGCGTCACGTCTTTAATCATGTTCACTTCAAGACCAGTTGCTTGCAGGGAACGGATCGCTGCTTCACGACCAGCACCTGGGCCTTTTACCGATACTTCAAGGGAACGCATGCCATGTTCCATAGCAACACGTGCAGCCGCTTCAGCAGCCATTTGTGCAGCAAATGGAGTGCTTTTACGGGAGCCTTTGAAGCCGAGGGAACCAGCGCTGGACCAAGAGATCGCGTTACCGTGTGGATCTGTAATGGTTACGATCGTGTTGTTGAAAGTAGAGCGGATATGTGCTACGCCGACTTCAACATTTTTACGATCACGACGACGGGTACGAGTTGCTGTAGCCTGTTTTCTTTTCGCCATGTCAGTTTACCCTCCTTTACTTCTTCTTGTTTGCTACCGTACGACGTGGACCTTTACGTGTACGAGCATTTGTTTTAGAGCGTTGACCACGAACTGGCAGTCCACGACGGTGACGGATTCCACGGAAGCATCCGATTTCCATCAAACGTTTGATGTTCAGGGAAATCTCACGACGGAGATCGCCTTCCACCTTAACGGTTTTGTCGATGTACTCACGCAGTTTGCTAACTTCATCTTCTGTCAGATCGCGAACACGAGTGTTCACGTCTACGCCAGTGGCAGACAGAATTTTTTTAGACGTGGGGCGGCCAATACCAAAAATGTAGGTAAGAGCAACTTCAACGCGTTTTTCGCGCGGCAAGTCTACGCCTGCAATACGTGCCATGTGTCAGAAGCACCTCCTTGTTTACCCTTGTTTTTGCTTATGCTTAGGATTTTCACAAATAACCATTACGTTACCTTTACGACGGATAACCTTGCATTTCTCGCAGATCGGTTTAACCGAAGGTCTCACTTTCATGGTTCTTGCCTCCCTTTTCTAGGGGTTTTGCTTACTATTTATAGCGGTACGTAATACGTCCGCGGGTCAAGTCGTACGGCGACAGTTCAACAGTTACTTTATCCCCCGGCAGGATACGGATAAAGTGCATGCGGATTTTTCCGGACACGTGAGCAAGGACTTTGTGTCCATTCTCCAATTCTACTCGAAACATAGCATTCGGCAAAGGCTCAATTACTGTGCCTTCTACCTCAATTACATCATCTTTTGCCATGGTAAACTCTCCTTTCTTCTGCTCTTCAGTCGGACCATGAGTTTTGCGAAATGATCACACAACGAACTTATCGTCGACACGTTGGACGACAATCCCGAATCACTCGGAACTCCCGCTTTATGTTCGTGTAAAAATCTCATAGCCATCTTCCGTAATCGCGATGGTGTGTTCAAAATGAGCACATGTTTTCCGATCCAATGTTACTACCGTCCAATTGTCCTCCAATGTGCGGACATAACGTTCGCCGGCATTTACCATTGGCTCAATTGCCAACACCATGCCTGGTTTTAACCTCGGCCCCCGATCAGGAGGACCGTAGTTAGGAACCTGCGGATCTTCGTGCAAGTTTTGCCCAATCCCATGCCCCACATACTCGCGGACGAGTGTGAAGCCGGCAGCTTCTGCATGAACTTGAATCGCATGTGAGATATCAGACAATCGTCCACCAGGAACAGCTTTTTCAAGCCCCTTGAAGAGCGATTCTTCCGTTACCCGCAACAGCTTTTCATTCTCTGCTGAAATCTTGCCGACCGGATACGTCCAAGCGGAGTCTCCATGGTACCCTTGGAACTGAGCACCGATGTCGATACTGATGATGTCTCCCTCTTGCAACGCCCGTTTCCCTGGGATCCCGTGTACGAGTTCTTCATTGACTGAAGCACAGATACTACCTGGAAAGCCACCGTAGCCTTTAAATGATGGAACTGCTCCCATGCTGCGAATAAATGTCTCGGCAATTTCGTCTAGCTGCTTTGTCGTGACACCAGGCTTAATTGCCTTGGCCAGTTCTTGATGGGTGAGTGCGACGATACGACCAGCTTCGCGCATAACCTCAAGTTCTGCTTTCGACTTCAGGATAATCATTCGGCAATTACCCTCTTAGCAATGACTTAATTTCCGCAAACACTACCTGGATATCTTGTTCCCCATTGATATCTCGCAGGAGTTCCTGTGCGGAGTAGTAGTCGATGAGTGGCTGAGTCTGCGCGATGTTGACGTCAAGACGTTGTGTTACCACTTCGATCTTGTCATCTTCACGCTGATACAGCTTACCACCATCTTTGTCACACACGCCAGCCTCTTTTGGAGGATTGAACATCGTGTGATAGCTAGCTCCACATACAGGGCAGATCCAGCGACCGGTCAGACGTTCAATCAATTGCTCGCGATGAACGTTGATATTAATCACATGATCAATTTCGCGTCCCAGCTCTTTTACGGTAGCTGTCAACGCTTCCGCCTGTGGAACTGTGCGCGGAAATCCATCCAACAGGAAACCCTTTGCGCAGTCTTCCATCGAGAGGCGCTCCCGCACAATTCCGATGACTACTTCATCGGGAACAAGCAAACCTTTATCCATAAAGGATTTGGCTTGCAGTCCGAGCGGCGTTTCGTTTTTAACCGCAGCCCGGAACATGTCGCCAGTCGAAATGTGCGGGATATCAAACTCTTTTACGATACGTTCTGCCTGTGTTCCTTTACCGGCACCAGGCAGCCCCATCAGAATTATATTCACGTCCATTCCCTCCGTCCCATAAAGAAAAGCTACAGAGGCTTTTCTGTAAACATCTAAGTCATTACTTGATAAACCCTTGGTAATGGCGTTTGATCATCTGGCTTTCGATCTGCTTCATTGTATCAAGGGCTACCCCGATCACAATCAAGAGCGAAGTGCCGCCGATGTAAATCTGCTGCGGCAAGTTAGCCAGCTTACTGAAGAAGAATGGCAAGATAGCAATTGCCATCAAGAACAAAGCGCCAGCCAATGTAAGGCGGTTTAGTGTACGAGTAATGTAAACCTCAGTGTTTTTACCGGGTCGGATACCAGGAATGTAACCGCCATTTTTTCTCATGTTCTCTGCCATTTGCACAGGATTGATCTGAACAAATGTGTAGAAATAGGTGAACCCGAGAATCAAGATAGCGTACAACGTCATTCCCAACGGTTCATTGACTTGGAAGTTGCGATAGATCCAGTTGGCGAACCCTGTACCGGATGAATCCACCCAGAACTGTGCGATTGTCGAAGGGAACAGTACGAGCGAGACCGCAAAGATTACAGGAATAACACCCGCAGAGTTGATTTTCAGTGGAATGTGTGTGGATTGACCACCGTACATTTTACGTCCAACCACTCGCTTCGCGTATTGCACTGGAATTTTACGAATCCCTTGCTGCATAAAGATAACCCCGACGATAATAGCGAGGATCACCAGCAGAATGATCACAACTTTGACGATGCTGAAGAATACGTTTTGAGAAGGGTCAGCGAATTGCGTAGTGTAAATCGTCGTGATTCCGTGTGGAATGTTCGCGACGATACCAGCAACGATCAGAATCGAAATCCCGTTACCGATACCCTTTTCCGTAATCTGTTCCCCCATCCACATCATGAATGCGGTCCCAGCCGTCAGTGTCAACGCAATGAGTGCATAGCTGCCAACGGAAGTGTCCTTGAGCAAGCCAGGCGCCATATTATTAAAACCGATCGTCATACCAACAGACTGAATCAAGCCGAGGATGATCGTAGCGTAACGGGTAACAGTAGCAATCTTGCGACGGCCAACTTCCCCTTCGCGTGCCCATTGCGTCAGCTTAGGCACTACATCCATCGACATCAGCTGCATGATAATCGAGGCCGTAATGTATGGCATGATACCCATGGCAAAAATCGAGAAGTTTTGCAGTGCTCCACCAGAGAAGGTGTTCAACAAGCCCAACAAGTGGTTTGTGTTCTGCTGAAACAGCTCGACGTTTACGTTAGGAACGGGTACAAAGCTTCCGATCCGGAAGACGACCAACATCATGAGAGTAAAAAGGATCTTACGACGTAAGTCGCCAATCTTAAAAATGTTAGTTAAGGACGCTAACATTAGATCACCTCGGTTGTTCCACCGACTTGAGCGATCTTCTCAGCAGCAGCTCCGGAGAACTTGTGAGCTTTAACGGTCAGCTTCACAGTCAGTTCACCGTTAGCAAGAACCTTAACACCGTCGCGCAGCGCGCTGATAACACCTGTTTCTTTCAACAGTTCAGGCGTTACTACAGTACCCTCTTCGAAACGGTTCAGCGCGTCCAGGCTAACAATCGCAAATTCTTTGCGGCTGATGTTAGTGAAACCACGCTTAGGCAGACGACGGTACAATGGGTTTTGACCACCCTCGAAACCTGGGCGTACACCGCCACCGGAACGAGCGTTTTGACCTTTGTGACCTTTACCAGCAGTTTTGCCAGTACCGCTACCGATACCGCGACCGATGCGCTTACGAGTGTGACGGGATCCTTCTGCAGGTTGCAGTTCATGCAATTTCATACGTTGCACCTCCTAACTGATTGAGATGTTCAATTATGCTTCTACTTCTTTCACTTCAACCAAGTGCTTCACTTTGAAAACCATTCCACGAATTGCAGCGTTGTCTTCCTTCACTACAGTGGAGTTGATTTTGCGAAGACCAAGAGCTTTTACAGTATCTTGTTGGTCTACAGTGCGACCGATCAGGCTACGTTTGAGGGTGATTTGCAATTTTGCCATGTTCATTCCCTCCTTATTAACCCAACAACTCGTCAACAGTCTTACCGCGCAATTTCGCGACATCTTCCGCTGTTTTCAGGCGACCAAGGCCTTCCAGCGTAGCGTTGACCATGTTGATAGGATTGTTGGAACCAAGAGACTTACTCAAGATATCGCCTACACCAGCCAGTTCGAGTACGGCACGAACAGGTCCGCCGGCGATAACACCTGTACCAGGGGCAGCAGGTTTGATGAGAACTTTACCAGCACCGAATTGGCACATAACTTCGTGTGGAACAGTTGTTCCTCTCATCGGTACACGGATCAATTTTTTCTTAGCGTCGTCAATCGCTTTGCGAATGGCGTCTGGAACTTCTTGAGCTTTACCCATACCAGCACCTACGTGGCCGTTACGGTCTCCCACAACAACCAGGGCGCTGAAGCTCATACGACGTCCACCTTTAACCGTTTTAGCTACGCGGTTAACAGCGACTACTTTTTCTTCGAGCTCTAATTTGCTAGGGTCGATACGCATTCCTTACCCTCCTTGTTGTTAGAATTGCAGACCAGCTTCACGAGCTGCTTCTGCCAGTGCTTTAATACGTCCATGATAGATGTAACCACCGCGGTCAAAAATCACTTCAGTCGCACCTTTTTCTTGTGCACGCTTAGCGATCAGTGTGCCAACAGCTGTAGCAGCTTCCACGTTAGCGCCATTTTTCAGGCCCAGCTCTTTATCCAAAGAAGATGCAGATGCCAGTGTTACGCCAGTTGCATCATCAATCAGTTGAGCGTAGATGTGCTTAGAAGAACGGAATACGTTCAGACGTGGGCGAATGGCAGTACCAATCACACGTTTGCGGATACGCAGGTGACGTTTTTTCCGAGCTTTGTTTTTATCAGCTTTCGTAAACATTAAGCGGCCTCCTTTCTCATGAAGCTAGAAGCTTATTTACCTTTTTTACCTTCTTTACGACGAACCACTTCATCACTGTACTTAATACCTTTACCTTTGTAAGGCTCAGGTTTACGCAGCGAACGAATTTCAGCAGCAACTTGACCTACGCGCTCTTTGTTGATGCCTTTAACCACCAGAGTGGTTTGGTTTGGTACATCGATTTCGATACCCGCTTCTGGAGTAACTTCCACTGGGTGGGAGAAACCAAGAGAAAGAGTAACGCCGTTGCCAGTTTTGGCAGCACGGTAACCTACACCGACCAGTTCCAAGGTACGAGTGAAGCCTTCGGATACGCCTTTTACCATGTTGGCAACAAGCGCACGAGTTGTACCGTGCAGGGAACGGTGAAGTTTGTTATCGCTTGGACGCTCTACTACTACTTCGTTTTCAGCGATGTTGATTTTAATATCTTCATGGAAGTTACGAACGAGTTGACCCTTAGGGCCCTTTACCGTCAGCTCAGTTCCGTTCAGAGTGAGGGTAACGCCTGCAGGTACCACGATCGGTTTTCTACCGACACGAGACATGTGGTGCACCTCCTGTGCTTTTTACATTCTGTTGATTACCAAACGTATGCAAGAACTTCTCCACCAACATGAGCTTGACGAGCTTGCTTGTCAGTCATAACGCCAGTGGATGTAGAGATGATCGCGCAACCGAGGCCACCCAAAACCTTAGGTACTTCATTGTTTTTTGCATAAACACGAAGTCCTGGTTTGGAGATACGTTTCAGACCTGTGATGACGCGCTCGTTGTTCGCACCATATTTCAGGAATACGCGGATGATTCCTTGTTTGTTGTCTTCAACAAACTCCGCATCGCGGATGAAGCCTTCTTCTTTCAGAATGCGCGCGATTTCCTTCTTGATGGTGGACGCCGGGATTTCCACTTTCTCGTGGCGAACCATGTTGGCGTTACGAATACGTGTCAACATATCTGCGATTGGATCAGTCATAACCATGAGAGAAAACCTCCTTCCCGTTTCAAATTACCAGCTTGCTTTTTTCACGCCTGGAATTTGACCTTTATAAGCAAGTTCACGGAAGCAAATACGGCAGAGTTTGAATTTGCGCAATACGGAGTGAGGACGTCCGCAACGCTCGCAACGAGTGTACGCGCGTACTGCAAACTTCGGCTGCCGCTGTTGCTTGATGATCATAGATTTCTTTGCCACATTCTTCCCTCCTTACGAGTGGGTTTATTTACGGAATGGCATACCCATTTGAGTCAGCAACTCACGAGCTTCCTCATCCGTTTTCGCGGAAGTAACAATTACGATGTCCATACCGCGAACTTTGTCGATTTTATCGTACTCGATCTCAGGGAAGATCAGTTGTTCCTTCAGACCAAGTGTGTAGTTACCGCGACCGTCAAATGCCTTGGAAGAAATTCCACGGAAGTCACGAACACGCGGGAGAGATACGTTCATCAATTTGTCGAGGAAGTGGTACATACGCTCGCCGCGCAGGGTAACCTTCGCACCGATCGGCATACCTTCACGCAATTTGAAGCCAGCGATGGACTTCTTAGCGCGAGTTACTACAGGCTTTTGACCAGCGATAATTTGCAGGTCTTCAACCGCAGTATCCAAGGATTTAGCGTTGCCTACCGCTTCGCCAACACCCATATTGATGATGATCTTTTCTACTTTCGGCACTTGCATGATGGAAGTGTAGTTGAACTTGCTCATCAAACCAGGCACGATTTCGTTAGTGTACTTTTCTTTCAATCTTGTTGCCATCTAGGATATCCTCCTTTCCAACCTGACTACTTGTCGAGTACTTCGCCAGACTTTTTCGCATACCGTACTTTCTTACCGTTATCCAAAACTTTGTAACCGATGCGAGTAGCTTTTCCGGACTTCGGATCGATCAAAGATACGTTGGAAACGTGAATCGCTGCTTCTTGAGTCACAATGCCACCTTGCGGGTTAGCTTGGGACGGACGGCTGTGTTTCTTCACGAGGTTGATACCTTCAACCAGTACGCGTTCTTTCTTCGGATAAGCAGCGAGAACGCGACCTTTTTTGCCTTTATCTTTGCCCGCAATTACGATAACAGTGTCGCCTTTTTTAACGTGCATCGCTTGGTGCACCTCCTATCGAACAAACTGCCTGAGTTTTTCCGTTCAATTAGATAACCTCTGGAGCCAGAGAGATGATCTTCATGAAATCTTTGTCGCGGAGCTCACGAGCTACTGGTCCAAAGATACGAGTACCACGTGGGGACTTATCTTCTTTGATGACTACAGCTGCATTTTCATCAAAACGAATGTAAGAACCATCTTGACGACGAACGCCACTTACAGTACGAACTACAACTGCTTTAACTACTTGACCTTTCTTGACAACGCCGCCGGGTGTAGCGGATTTTACGGAGCACACGATAACATCACCGATGTTCGCCGTTTTGCGACCGGAACCACCCAGAACCTTGATGCACATGAGTTCCTTTGCACCGGAGTTGTCAGCAACAGCCAATCTCGTCTGAGTTTGGATCATTTACTGTTCCTCCTTTCGGATTTGATATCCGAAAATCTGACTTATACGATTACTGCCTCTTCGACGATACGTACCAAACGGAAACGTTTATCTTTGGACAAAGGACGAGTTTCCATCAATTCTACGATGTCGCCCACTTTTGCCGTGTTGTTCTCGTCGTGAGCCTTGAACTTTTTGGAGTATTTCACGCGTTTGCCGTACAACGGGTGTGTCTTGTAAGTTTCAACAAGCACAACAATGGTTTTATCCATTTTGTCGGAAACAACGCGACCTACAACGGATCGACGCATATTGCGTTCTGCGGTCATCGTTCAAACCTCCTTCCTTTAATTAGCCGATTCCCAATTCTCTCTGGCGCAGGATGGTTTTCGCACGAGCAATATCCTTACGCACTTGTTTAATGCGAGATGTGGTTTCGAGTTGACCCGTAGCCAACTGGAAACGAAGGTTGAACAACTCTTCTTTCAAAGAAGCGACGTTTTGTTCGATCTCGGCAGTGGTCAAATTACGGAACTCATTAGCCTTCATGTGCGTCACCACCCACTTCTTCACGCTTCACGAATTTGCACTTGATAGGCAGCTTGTGCATAGCAAGGCGCATAGCTTCGCGAGCGACTTCTTCAGGTACGCCAGCAAGTTCAAACATGATCTTGCCTGGCTTCACTACCGCTACCCATTTCTCAGGAGAACCTTTACCGGAACCCATCCGTACTTCGAGCGGTTTTTGTGTAATTGGCTTGTCAGGGAAGATTTTAATCCATACTTTACCGCCACGTTTGATGTAACGAGTCATCGCGATACGAGCAGCCTCGATCTGACGGTTAGTTACCCAAGATGGCTCCATTGCTTGCAATCCGTATTCACCGAACGCAACAGTAGTACCGCCTTTTGCGTTACCAGCCATTTTCCCGCGGTGTTGTTTACGGTGTTTCACGCGTTTTGGCGTCAACATGATTACTTGCCTCCTTCCTCAGTAGCGACGTTCTTTCTCGCTGGAAGGACTTCTCCACGATAGATCCATACTTTTACACCGATACGACCATAAGTGGTATGTGCTTCAGCAGTACCGTAGTCGATGTCAGCACGCAGCGTATGGAGCGGAACAGTACCTTCGCTGTAACCTTCAGAACGTGCGATGTCCGCGCCGCCAAGACGACCGCTTACCAAAGTTTTGATACCTTTTGCACCAGCGCGCAGCGTACGAGTGATCGATTGCTTTTGCGCACGGCGGAAGGAAATGCGGTTTTCCAGTTGACGTGCGATATTTTCAGCTACCAGAGTAGCATCCAGATCCGGACGTTTTACTTCGTTGATATTGATATGAACGCGTTTGCCAGTCAGATCAGTCAAGGATTTGCGCAGAGTTTCAACCTCAGCTCCACCTTTACCAATTACCATACCAGGCTTAGCGGTGTGAATCGTAACGTTCACGCGATTAGCTGCGCGTTCGATTTCGATAGTGGATACAGCAGCGTCTTTCAGACGCCCTTTTACAAACTTGCGGATTTTCAAGTCTTCGTGCAACAGAGTTGCGAAGTCCTTGTCAGCGTACCATTTGGACTCCCAGTCACGAATGACACCGATCCGAAGTCCTACCGGGCTTACCTTTTGACCCACACGTAATCCCTCCTTATTTCTCGTTTAGTACCACTGTGATGTGGCTTGTGCGTTTATGGATGCGGCTTGCGCGACCCATAGCGCGCGGACGGAAACGCTTCAACGTAGGACCTTGGTCTACGAAGATTTTGCTCACTACGAGGCTGTTAGGATCCATTTCGTAGTTGTGCTCAGCGTTTGCAATAGCCGACTTCAGGAGCTTTTCAACAACTGGAGAAGCTGCTTTTGGCGTGTGTTTCAGGATCGCCAACGCTTCACCTACTTGCTTGCCTCTGATCAAGTCAACAACCAGGCGGACTTTACGAGACGCGATGCGAATATTGCGAGCAACTGCTTTAGCTTCCATCTTTGTACCTCCTCTCTGTCAAGAGAAATTTAGCGCTTCTTGGATTTCTTGTCGTTGTCGACGTGACCCTTGAAGGTACGAGTTGGTGCGAATTCACCCAATTTATGACCAACCATGTCTTCCGATACGTATACTGGTACATGTTTGCGGCCATCGTATACTGCAAACGTGTGTCCTACGAACTCAGGGAAGATGGTGGAACGGCGAGACCAAGTTTTGATCACGCGTTTCTCGTTCTTTTCATTTTGCTCGTCAACTTTTTTCATCAAGTGGTCATCCACGAAAGGACCCTTTTTTAAGCTACGTCCCATTAGTGAACCTCCCTTCGCCAAAGGCGTTCGGTATTATATCAGCCTACCTTATTTCTTGCGGCGGCGGATGATGTATTGGTCGGACTTGTTCTTCTTCTTGCGAGTCTTGAGACCCAGGGTTGGTTTACCCCAAGGAGTAACAGGTGCTTTACGACCGATTGGAGCGCGACCTTCACCACCACCGTGTGGGTGATCGTTAGGGTTCATTACGCTACCGCGTACAGTTGGACGGATACCCAACCAGCGGGAACGTCCTGCTTTACCGATGTTCAGCAGTTCGTGATCCAGGTTACCTACTTGACCGATGGTAGCGCGGCATACGTTATGGATGCGGCGAGTTTCACCGGAAGACAGGCGAACGATTACGAACTCACCATCACGACCGAGCAGTTGAGCAGAAGCACCAGCTGCACGCACCAGTTGTCCACCTTTACCAGGTTTCAACTCGATGTTGTGGATGGTAGTACCTACCGGGATTTTCTCCAGTGGCAGCGCGTTACCGATTTTGATGTCGGCATCTGCTCCGGATACGATCTCGTCGCCCACTTTCAGGTTGTGTGGAGCGAGGATGTAACGTTTTTCACCGTCAACATAGTTGATCAGCGCGATGTTAGCGGAACGGTTTGGATCGTACTCGATAGTAGCTACGCGACCTACGATACCATCTTTGTTACGCTTGAAGTCGATAATACGGTATTTACGTTTATGACCGCCACCTTGATGACGAACGGTAATTCTACCTTGGTTGTTGCGACCAGCTTTTTTGCTGAGAGGCGCCAACAAGGATTTTTCGGGAGTCGATGTGGTGATCTCCTCGAAAGTAGAAACCGTCATTTGGCGACGACCAGGAGAAGTCGGTTTAAACTTTTTGATACCCATGTTATTACCCTCCTTTTCGGTAGTCGTCGAGGTTATACTCCCTCGTAGAAGGCCAATTCTTTGCTGTCATCAGTCAGCTTAACGATTGCTTTCTTCCACTCGGATGTGTAACCGGAGTATTTTCCGTAGCGTTTTGGTTTCGCAGGAACACGAACAGTGTTTACTGCTTCTACTTTTACGCCAAATACTTTTTCAACAGCTTGCTTGATTTCTGTTTTGTTAGCTTTGAGAGGTACTTCGAAAACGTACTTCTTCTCAGCCATCATGTCAGTGGTGCGCTCGGTAATGACAGGGCGTTTAAGGACATCATGAAGGCTCTTCATTATGCGAGCACCTCCTCTACTTTCGCAACCGCTTCTTTCGTCACGATTACTTTGTCATGCGCTACCAGATCCAGAACGTTAATGCCTGCAGCATCTACGAATTTGGCACCTGGGATGTTACGGGAAGAGAGAGCTACGTTTTGATCGTACTCGGAAGTCACGATCAGAACTTTGCGATCTGCTTTCAAGCTGTTCAGAACAGCTGTCATTTCCTTAGTTTTAGGAGCTGCGAAGTTCAGAGCTTCCAGAACCAGGAGTTCGTTGTTTTGTACTTTCGCGGACAGTGCGGATTTCAGAGCCAAACGGCGAACTTTACGGTTCAGTTTGTAACCGTATTTGCGCGGAGTTGGACCGAATACAACACCGCCACCTTTCCATTGCGGAGAGCGAATGGAACCTTGGCGTGCGCGACCTGTACCTTTTTGGCGCCATGGCTTGCGGCCACCACCACGTACTTCAGAGCGGTTCTTTACATCGTGTGTTCCTTGACGTTGGGATGCTTGTTGCATCACGATCGCATCGTACAGAACAGCGTTGTTAGGCTCAATCCCGAACACGCTATCTGCCAATTCGATTTCGCCAACTTGAGAACCAGTTTGGTTATAAAGAGCTACTTTCGGCATGTCAGTTCCTCCTTTCCTTAGTGTTTCTTGACTGCCGTCGATACGAGCACGCAACTGTTTTTCGGGCCAGGCACGGAGCCTTTAACGAGAATCAGGTTGCGAGTAGCATCTACTTTAACTACTTCCAGGTTTTGAATGGTTACGTTGTCGCCACCCATTTGACCTGGCAGGGTTTGACCTTTGAAAACGCGGTTTGGAGCGACAGCACCCATGGAACCAGGACCGCGATGGTAACGCGAACCGTGAGCCATAGGACCGCGGGATTGGTTGTGACGTTTGATCGCACCTTGGAAACCTTTACCCTTGGTTACGCCCGATACGTCAACGATTTCTCCCTCGGCAAAAATGTCTACTTTCAACTCTTGACCAACCTCATAATCAGCGAGGTTAATTCCGCGAATTTCGCGAATGAAGCGCTTAGGAGCAGTGTTAGCTTTTGCTGCATGGCCTTTTTCCGGCTTGTTAGCGCGCTGTTCTTTTTTGTCTTCGAAGCCGATTTGGATCGCTTCGTAGCCGTCGTTCTCCACGTCTTTCTTTTGAAGAACCACGTTAGAACCTGCTTCGATAACCGTTACAGCGATCGCTGTTCCGTTTGGACCAAAAACTTGAGTCATTCCAAGTTTTTTCCCTAAGATTCCTTTGGTCATTTGTGCCACCTCCTGTGCTTATTTCAGTAAAACGTTTTTTATGTTGTATCAAGTCCCCATCGATGCGCAGGGGTGCCATTTTAAGGGTTTGTTGCTTGGTATAACACGCTTATCAAGACAACGTCTGCGCGTGTATCGCTTTTTGGGACCTTACAGTTTGATCTCGATATCTACACCAGACGGCAGATCCAGACGCATCAAAGCATCTACTGTTTGTGGTGTAGGGTTCAAGATGTCGATCAAACGCTTGTGAGTACGCATCTCGAATTGCTCACGAGAATCTTTGTACTTATGCACCGCACGCAGGATCGTATAAACTGCTTTCTCGGTAGGAAGCGGAATTGGACCGGATACGTTTGCACCGGAACGCTTCGCTGTGTCCACGATTTTCTCCGCGGATTGATCGAGGATTTTGTGATCATACGCCTTCAAACGAATACGAATCTTTTGCTTTGCCATTTTAGTCCCTCCTTTTTCGCCCATTTATTAAACAGACATTTCTCCGTGGAAATATCCTGCACCCCGGTCATGGCAAAGGGGCCGGGTGTGTCAGCAACCTCCCACATCATCGCAAGTCCATGACCAACATTCAATATTGTACTAAAAATATTTGGGCTACGCAAGTGATTTCTTAGTTTCCCGCACATTTTTTTGTACACGCGAGCCTACTGAAAGACTCACCTTGAACATCTTACTGATTTCTGAGCAGAAAGGCAAGCGGGATTCCCTGCCAACTCGCCACTGTTCTATCTATAATAGAAAGAACACGTTATACTTAAAAGGATTCGTCATTGCAAAGGAGGTTATTTGTATGTCTGAGACCATGCGCACTCCCTATGAGATGATCGGCGGGGCTGATACTTTGTCCCGTCTGGTTGATACATTTTACGACCTGGTTGCCCGGCACCCTGACCTTGCTCCGCTCTTCCCCGAAGACTTTACGGAAGTGAAAGAGCGCCAATATATGTTTCTTACCCAGTTTCTCGGTGGGCCTACCCTCTATTCAAATCGCCACGGACATCCGATGCTGCGTGCACGCCACATTCGTTTCCCCATTGGCCCTGTACAGGCAGAAGCCTGGTTGGCTTGCATGAAAACGGCGATGGACAAAACCGGACTTGAGGGCGAGATACGCGAGCAAATTTTTGAGCGTCTGCGTTTGACCGCTTATCATATGGTGAACAAGTGGGACCAAGAAGAAAAAGCGTAGGGATCTCCCTACGCTTTTGTTATTTTAGCCATCGTTTTTGCTGAGCTGGACTTCGTCTTGACGAGGTTTCTTGATCCGAGGTACACCCCGGCCACAATCATTAACAGCGCGAGCATGTGGACCAGCTTTAATTGTTCCCCCAGGAACAGCGCTGCAAAGAACAGGCTCGCCATTGGCATTCCGTTCAAGAACAAGGCAGTTCGGCTTGCTCCCAGTTGGCGAATACCATAATTCCAGCCTACCGAACCCAAAGCTGTAGAAAGCGCCCCGGAAATGAAGATCACCAGCCATTGGAACGCAGACACTTCAAGCGACAAGTAGTAGGATGCCGGTTGCAGCGTGAGAGCTGTCGCCCACAAAAACGCGATTCCGAACATTTGCGACAAGGCTGTGATCAGCAGCACAGGAACTCCCCGGACGACAAGCTTGCGAATCAGCAAGCCGCCAGTGACGTACATCAGCATGGAGAAAAACATGATCGCATCTCCCCAGCCGTTCATATGGATTCCGCCATGTTGCGAAATGACGACAATCAACACTCCAGCAAACCCTACGCCAATGCCGAGTCCTTTTTGCCACGACATGTGTTCTCCGAGGAAAAGCATAGCCAGCAGAGCTGTTGCCAGTGGGTTCAATCCGAGGATCAGCGACGCATTGCCTGCTGTAGTCGTCTGCACGCCTGCTGCCAATGTGATCTGGTGCAACGCAATAGAGCTGGCCCCTACTCCGGCAATCAACAGCCAATCTGTTTTTTTCAGCCGCAAGTTCGTTCTGTATTTATAAATGATTGGCGCCAAGCAAATTCCTGCGACCGTCATGCGAATAGCTGCTACATACAGCGGCGGAAACGACGTGAGATACTTTACCATTACCACGTTCAAGCCCCAAAGTATGACTACGCCAGCCAGCATGAAAAATAACAGCTTTTCATTGTTTTTCATTTCTCTATCCCCCATCCGCTGATCGTATTGTAGCACACGGTCATCTATTGGCTTATTGAATCATTTTGATGGGAGCCATGCAGAAAATCGATGAGAGTAAACAGGCAAAAAGAAAAACCCGACAACATATGCTGTCGGGTTTTTGTACGTATCAGTAAATCCTACGCGTCGATAGAAGCTACAACGCCAGCGCCTACTGTACGGCCACCTTCGCGGATCGCGAAGCGAGTACCTTGTTCCATCGCTACTGGAGCGATCAGTTCAACGGTGAACTCAGTGTTGTCGCCAGGCATGATCATTTCAACGCCTTCTGGCAGTTGGATGATACCTGTAACGTCAGTTGTACGGAAGTAGAATTGTGGACGGTAGTTAGCAAAGAAAGGAGTGTGACGTCCGCCCTCTTCTTTGGACAGAACGTAAACTTCTGCTTTGAACTTGGTGTAAGGCTTAACGGAACCTGGTTTCGCCAAGCATTGTCCACGCTCGATGTCTTTACGGTCTACACCGCGCAAGAGAGCACCGATGTTGTCACCAGCTTGAGCTTGATCCAGCAATTTGCGGAACATCTCAACACCAGTTACAGTGGAAGTTTTTGTTTCTTCAGCCAGACCGATGATCTCAACTGGGTCACCAACTTTAACGATACCGCGCTCTACACGACCAGTAGCAACTGTACCACGGCCAGTGATTGTGAACACGTCCTCAACTGGCATCAGGAAAGGCTTGTCAGTTGCGCGCTCAGGAGTTGGGATGTAGCTGTCAACAGCGTCCATCAGTTCAACGATTTTCTTAGCCCAGTCACCAGTTGGGTTGTCCAAAGCTTCTTTAGCAGAACCTTTGATTACTGGAGTGTCGTCACCTGGGAACTCGTATTGAGACAGCAGGTCACGGATTTCCATTTCAACCAGTTCGAGCAACTCTTCATCGTCTACCATGTCGCATTTGTTCATGAATACTACGATGTAAGGTACGCCTACTTGTTTGGAGAGCAGGATGTGCTCGCGAGTTTGTGGCATTGGGCCATCAGCTGCGGATACAACCAGGATAGCTCCGTCCATTTGAGCAGCACCAGTAATCATGTTTTTCACATAGTCCGCGTGACCAGGGCAGTCAACGTGTGCATAGTGACGGTTGTCAGTTTCGTACTCAACGTGTGCTGTGTTGATTGTGATACCGCGCTCTTTTTCTTCTGGAGCAGCGTCAATCGCAGCATAGTTCATTGCTTTTGCTTTACCTTGTGTTGCCAATACAGTAGTGATGGCAGCAGTCAGGGTAGTTTTACCGTGGTCAACGTGACCAATAGTACCGATGTTAACGTGTGGTTTATTACGCTCAAATTTTTCTTTTGCCATGAGAGCTAAAGCCTCCTTAAATGATAAGGGTTTTATAGGTAAGAAAGGTTTACCCTACCAAGGGTTGTACCTTAAATATTGTAAACCTTTCCTGATTCAAGATAAAGCGGAACCGTAAATTATTCGCCTTTAGATTTCTTAACGATTTCTTCAGCGATGAATTTAGGTACTTCTTCGTAGTGGTCGATCACCATGGAGTAAACGCCACGGCCTTGGGTACGGGAACGAAGAACTGTGGAGTATCCGAACATCTCGGACAGTGGTACCATTGCACGGATTACTTGTGCGTTTGCACGAGCTTCCATACCTTCGATACGACCGCGGCGGGAGTTCAGGTCACCCATTACGTCGCCCATGTACTCTTCAGGCATTGTAACTTCTACTTTCATGATTGGCTCAAGCAATACAGCGCCACATTTTTTCGCAGCTTCTTTCAGAGCGAGAGAACCTGCTACTTTAAATGCCATCTCGGAGGAGTCGACATCATGGTAGCTACCGTCTACGATAGTAGCTTTGATATCAACCAGCGGGAAGCCGGCGATAACACCATTTTTCATCGCTTCTTCGATACCCGCTTGTACAGCAGGGATGTATTCGCGCGGTACCACACCACCGACGATTTTGTTTTCGAATTGGAAGCCTTGACCTGGTTCGAGAGGAGCGAACTCCACCCAAACGTGACCGTATTGACCACGACCACCGGACTGGCGAACGAATTTACCTTCCACTTTCGCTTCTTTCCGGAATGTTTCACGGTAAGCTACTTGTGGTGCACCTACGTTCGACTCGACTTTAAATTCGCGTTTCAGACGGTCAACAATGATCTCCAGGTGAAGCTCACCCATACCGGAGATGATCGTTTGACCAGTCTCTTCGTCTGTGCGGGTTCTGAACGTTGGATCCTCTTCAGCCAGTTTGGACAGGCCGATACCCATCTTGTCTTGGTCTGCTTTGGATTTTGGTTCGATCGCAACAGAGATAACTGGCTCTGGGAACTCCATAGACTCAAGGATTACTGGAGCCTTTTCATCACACAGAGTATCACCAGTTGTTGTATCTTTCAAACCTACAGCTGCAGCAATGTCACCGGAGTAAACGATTTGAATCTCTTCGCGGTGGTTTGCGTGCATTTGCAGGATACGACCTACACGCTCACGTTTACCTTTTGTGGAGTTCAGAACGTAAGAACCGGAGTTCAGTACGCCGGAGTAAACGCGGAAGAAAGTCAGACGGCCAACATACGGGTCAGTCATGATCTTGAAAGCAAGAGCAGAGAACGGACCGTTGTCGTCAGCTGGACGTTCAACTTCATCTTCAGTGTCAGGCAAAGTACCTTTGATTGCAGGAATGTCTACTGGAGATGGCAGATAACGAACAACGTTGTCCAGCATAGGCTGAACACCTTTGTTACGGTAAGAAGATCCGCACATTACAGGAGTCAGTTTGCACTCAATTGTACCTTTACGCAGAGCTGCGCGGATTTCGTCGTTGGTCAGCTCTTCGCCTTCCAAGTACTTCATCATGAGCTCTTCGTCTTGTTCCGCAGCTGCTTCAACCAGTGCAAGACGCAGCTCTTCGCATTTGTCTTTCAGGTCAGCTGGGATTTCGGTAGCGTCAGAAGTTTTGCCCAGGTCATCGGTATAGATGATTGCCTTCATTTCGATCAGGTCAACCATACCTTTGAATTGGTCTTCAGCACCGATTGGATATTGAACTGCTACAGGATTTGCACCCAGACGAGATTTGATCTGTCCCAAGCACATATCGAAGTTAGCACCCAAGATATCCATTTTGTTGATGTAGCACATACGCGGTACGCCGTAGCGGTCAGCTTGGCGCCATACGGTTTCGGTTTGCGGCTCAACGCCACCTTTTGCGTCAAAAACGGTTACAGCACCGTCAAGAACGCGCAGGGAGCGCTCAACTTCTACAGTGAAGTCTACGTGGCCTGGCGTGTCGATAATGTTGATACGATGGCCATCCCATTGAGCAGTAGTAGCAGCCGAAGTGATGGTGATACCGCGCTCTTGCTCTTGTTCCATCCAGTCCATGGTTGCTGCACCTTCGTGCACCTCACCAATTTTGTGAACGCGACCGGTGTAGAACAGAATACGCTCAGTCGTTGTCGTTTTACCAGCATCGATGTGAGCCATGATACCGATATTACGCGTATTCGGCAAAGAGAACTCGCGAGCCATTCAGGTATGCTCCTTCCATACTCGAGTTTTTGAATAAACGGGTATCCAAGACGGACACCCGATTCAATTTCCTACCAGCGATAGTGAGCAAACGCTTTGTTCGCTTCAGCCATCTTGTGCGTGTCTTCACGCTTTTTAACTGCTGCACCGGTGTTGTTAGCAGCGTCCATGATCTCGTTAGCCAGGCGTTGTTCCATGGTTTTCTCTCCACGGTTACGGGAGTAGTTAACCAACCAACGCAGACCAAGAGTGGTACGGCGCTCCGGTTTTACTTCGATCGGTACTTGGTAGTTAGCACCACCTACACGGCGAGCTTTAACTTCCAGTACAGGCATTACGTTTTTCAGTGCTTCTTCAAACACTTCCATCGGGTTGCGGCTTGTGCGCTCCTGAATGATGGTGAATGCGTTGTAGAGAATATTTTGCGCTACACCGCGTTTGCCATCCAACATCAGACGGTTAATCAAGCGAGTAACCAGCTTGCTGTTGTAAATAGGATCTGGCAACACGTCACGACGGGTTACAGGACCTTTACGAGGCATCGTATTCCCTCCTTCTTTTCGGTATAAATTCACGCCACTTCAAAGGCGCTTTTCTTATTTCTTTTTCGCTGCTGCAGCTGCTTGACCTGGTTTTGGACGTTTTGTACCGTATTTGGAACGACCTTGTTTACGGTTGTTTACGCCAGCAGTGTCAAGTGCACCACGAACGATATGGTAGCGTACCCCTGGCAAGTCTTTTACACGACCGCCGCGCACCAGCACGACGCTATGCTCTTGCAGGTTGTGGCCAATACCACCGATGTAAGCTGTTACCTCGATTCCGTTTGTCAAACGCACACGAGCGTATTTACGCAACGCGGAGTTCGGTTTTTTCGGAGTCATGGTACCTACACGAGTGCAAACACCACGTTTTTGAGGAGAGCTTTGGTTGGTTTGGCTTTTCTTGAAGCTGTTGTACCCTTTTTGCAAAGCTGGGGACTTAGACTTCACAACCTTGTCCTCGCGACCTTTACGCACCAATTGGTTAATTGTAGGCATGATGTTACCTCCCTTCTTAATACCCAATCTTCAAGACCACAGATCCAGGTGAGTCATTTTTAGGCCAAATAGAAAGTTCTTGTCCATCTTTTACGCATCGCGCAACAGACAAAAACATCGTTAACCACTTTTCTTAATCGCAGCGGTAGCCGCTCCCACTTCAATTCCGCACGCTTTGCCTAGACGGCGCATGGAATCTACATGAATGACTGGAACACCCTTCTCTTTGCAAAGGAGCTCGACTTTTTGGGTCAAACGTCTATCAGCATCAACCGCGATGTACACTGCTTCAACCTGCTGGTTTTCTACAGCTTTCATCGTTTGCTTAACACCGATCGTCAACTCCTTGGCCCGCTCTACTTTTTCATAAGACATGATTCTCATATCCTCCAAAGTACAGATATCAGGCACACTTGAATATAATATCAGCTGGGTTCGCTGTTGTCAACGCCCAACTCATATTTTTTATTCAGGAAGGCGCCCGCCAAAATCTGGCGGACGCCACCCCCACAATTACTCTACAGAAACCGCTTCTTGCTCAGCTTTGAGAGCTTCGAGTTCTGCTTCGTAATCAACCTGACTTGCTACTTTTACATTGCGATAGCGAGACATACCGGTACCTGCCGGAACAAGTTTCCCGATAATCACGTTTTCTTTCAGACCGAGCAGGCGATCCACTTTTCCTTTGATCGCTGCGTCTGTGAGAACGCGCGTTGTCTCCTGGAAGGAAGCCGCCGACAGGAAGGAGTCGGTTTCCAGGGATGCTTTTGTAATCCCCAAAAGAACCGGACGACCCACTGCTGGATTTTTGCCTTCGATGAGAACTTTTGCGTTCGCCTGCTCAAACTCAGGAACTTCCACATAGGAGCCTGGCAAGAGGTCTGTATCTCCGCTGTCGATGACGCGCAGCTTGCGGAGCATCTGACGGATCATAACCTCAACGTGCTTGTCGTTAATTTCTACACCCTGCATGCGGTAAACTTTTTGTACCTCTTGCAAAATGTAGTTGGAAACGCCGCGCATGCCGCGAACTTTGAGCATTTCTTTCGGGTCGACGGAACCTTCCGTGAGCTCGTCACCAGCGCTCAGCTTGACACCAACAGATACTTTGATGCGCGAGCCGTATGGAGCAGCGTACACTTTGTTTTCCGCTTCACCGCGAACTTCGATTTCACGACGGTCTTTACCTTCACGAATGTCGACAACTTCCCCGTCGATTTCAGAAATAACGGCTTGACCTTTCGGATTGCGCGCTTCGAACAACTCTTGAATACGCGGCAAACCTTGGGTAATATCGTCTCCCGCAACCCCACCGGTATGGAAGGTACGCATGGTCAGCTGGGTACCCGGCTCACCAATGGACTGAGCGGCAATAATACCAACCGCTTCCCCAACTTCCACTTCGGCTCCTGTTGCCAGGTTGCGTCCGTAGCAAAGTTTGCAGACACCATGGCTGGTGCGGCAAGCAAGTACGTTACGGATGTAGACACTTGTGATGCCCACTTTTTCGATATACTCGGCAACCTCTTCGGAAATTTCCTCGTTGCGGCCGATGATGACTTCTTTTGTTTCCGGGTGGCGGAGAGTCTCGAAGCATGTACGTCCAACCAGACGGTCAGACAGCTTCTCGATTTCTTCACGGCCATCCTTGATCGCTGTAACACGAATACCTTTATCTGTACCGCAATCTTTTTCGCGGACGATCACGTCTTGGGCAACGTCTACGAGACGACGGGTCAAGTAACCCGAGTCCGCAGTACGCAGCGCCGTATCGGCGAGACCTTTCCGCGCACCGTGCGTGGAGATAAAGTACTCCAATACAGTCAGACCTTCACGGAAGTTGGATTTGATCGGCAACTCGATGATTCGACCGGATGGGTTCGCCATCAGACCGCGCATACCAGCGAGCTGAGTGATCTGGGATACGTTACCGCGGGCACCGGAGTTCGCCATCATGAAGATCGCATTGAACTTATCCATGGACTTCATGAGTACCTCGGTTACCTCATCCTTGGCTTTGGACCAGATGGAGATAACGCGGTCATAACGCTCATCCTCAGTAATCAGACCACGGCGGAACTGCGTCATGACAGTTGCAACCTTTTGATCCGCTTCATCGAGAATGTCTTTCTTCTTGCCAGGTACGGCAATGTCCGCTACCGCGATTGTGATACCCGCTTTAGTGGAGTACGTGAAGCCAAGCTCTTTGATTCTGTCGAGAATCATGGAAGTTTTCATCGTGCCGAAGCGACGGAAGCACTCGGAAATGATCGTTCCCAGGAAGCCTTTTTTCACTGCACCCGGATCTGGCAGGTTGCGCACAAACTCGGTTACGTTGGTACCTTTGTCAAAAATAAAGTATTCGTCAGGAACCATGTTTTGCAGGTTCGATTTGGTCGGAACGTTGATGAACGGCAAATCTGGAGGGAAGATCTCGTTGAAGATCACTTTCCCTACTGTCGTTACGATGAGCGCGTTCTGTTGGCGTTCAGTAAAGCTGGTTTTGTTCAGGCGTCTCGCTGGCAAAACGATGCGCGTATGCAAGCTGATGAAGCCTTGCTGGTAAGCAGCGATCGCATCATGAGGATCGCGATAGATCGTACCCTCGCCTTTGTCGCCTTCACGTTCCAGTGTCAGATAGTAAGAACCAAGCACCATGTCCTGGGATGGCGTTACTACTGGTTTACCGTCTTTCGGGTTCAAGATGTTTTGCGCTGCCAGCATGAGGATACGGGCTTCTGCCTGCGCCTCTGCGGACAACGGAACGTGAACCGCCATTTGGTCACCGTCGAAGTCGGCGTTGTACGCTGTACAAACGAGCGGGTGCAAACGGATCGCACGGCCTTCAACCAATACTGGTTCGAAAGCCTGGATACCCAGACGGTGCAAGGTGGGGGCACGGTTCAGAAGCACCGGATGCTCGCGAATCACGTCTTCGAGAACGTCCCATACTTCAGGCTGAACGCGCTCTACCTTGCGTTTGGCGCTCTTGATGTTATGAGCGAGTCCTTTGGAAACGAGCTCTTTCATCACGAACGGTTTGAAGAGTTCCAATGCCATTTCTTTTGGCAAACCGCACTGGTACATCTTCAGATTAGGTCCTACAACGATAACGGAACGACCGGAGTAGTCAACGCGCTTACCGAGCAAGTTTTGGCGGAAACGTCCTTGTTTACCTTTCAGCATGTGGCTGAGAGATTTCAGCGGACGGTTACCTGGTCCAGTTACCGGACGGCCGCGACGACCGTTGTCGATAAGTGCGTCTACTGCTTCCTGCAGCATCCGTTTTTCGTTTTGTACGATAATGTCAGGAGCACCCAGTTCAAGCAGGCGCTTCAGACGGTTATTCCGGTTGATTACGCGACGGTACAGGTCATTCAAGTCGGAAGTGGCAAAACGTCCACCATCGAGTTGAACCATTGGGCGAAGCTCTGGCGGGATTACCGGCAGTACGTCCAGAACCATCCAATCCGGGTGGTTTCCGGAGTTGCGGAATGCCTCAAGCACTTCCAGACGTTTGATCGCACGGTTGCGACGTTGGCCTTGTGCTGTTTTCAGGTCTTCTTTCAACGTTTCCACATCTTTGTCCAGATCGATTTCCGCGAGCAGGCGTTTGATCGCCTCAGCTCCCATCATCGCTTGGAAAGAGTGGCCGTACTTCTCACGATAGTTGCGGTACTCTTTTTCCGAGAGCAGCTGCTTTTTATCGAGTGGTGTATCACCTGGATCAGTTACTACATAAGAAGCGAAGTAAATAACTTCTTCCAGGGAACGCGGGGACATGTCGAGCACCAAGCCCATGCGGCTTGGAATCCCTTTGAAATACCAGATGTGAGAAACTGGGGCAGCCAGTTCAATATGCCCCATGCGCTCACGCCGTACTTTGGCGCGGGTCACTTCCACGCCGCAACGGTCGCACACTACACCTTTATAACGTACACGCTTGTACTTACCGCAATGGCACTCCCAGTCTTTGGTCGGTCCAAAGATGCGTTCGCAGAACAAGCCGTCTTTTTCCGGTTTCAGTGTGCGGTAGTTGATCGTCTCTGGCTTTTTCACTTCCCCGAAAGACCACGAACGGATCTTATCGGGGGAAGCCAAGCCGATCTTCATATATTCGAAGTTGTTCACGTCTATCACAGGGCGTTACCTCCCTTTGTACCGGAATCTTACTCGTCGTTCAAGCTTCCACCTTCGAGAACGAGGTTCAGTTTTTCACCGTTGCCTTCATCCTCATCTTCCATTTCACGCATTTCAATCTCCTGCTCGTCGCCGGACAGGATTTTCACGTCCATACCCAAGCTTTGCAGTTCCTTGATCAGAACCTTGAACGATTCAGGAACACCTGGCTCTGGCACGTTTTCACCTTTGACAATCGCTTCGTACGTCTTCACGCGACCCACGACGTCATCCGACTTGACGGTGAGAATTTCCTGCAAGGTGTAGGCTGCACCGTAAGCTTCCAATGCCCAAACCTCCATCTCCCCGAAACGCTGTCCGCCGAATTGAGCTTTACCACCCAATGGCTGTTGAGTAACGAGAGAGTATGGACCGGTAGAACGGGCGTGAATCTTGTCATCTACCAAGTGAGCCAGTTTCAGCATGTATACGCATCCGACCGTTACACGACGATCGAACGGTTCACCTGTACGTCCATCGTACAAGATGGTTTTACCATCACGGTCGAGGCCAGCCTCTTCCAAAGTCTCGAATACTTCTGCCTGACGGGCACCGTCGAATACAGGTGTCGCCACATGGATGCCGAGAAGCTTCGCTGCCATACCCAAGTGAGTCTCCAATACCTGACCGATGTTCATACGGGAAGGTACGCCCAACGGGTTCAGTACGATTTCAACAGGAGAGCCGTCTGGGAGGAATGGCATATCCTCTTCTGGCATGATCCGGGCAATAACCCCTTTGTTACCATGTCGTCCGGCCATCTTGTCACCCACGGAGATTTTCCGTTTTTGGGCGATGTAGACACGAACCAGTTGATTCACGCCTGGAGGCAGCTCGTCGCCGTTCTCACGCGTAAATACTTTCACGTCTACGATAATACCGGAACCACCATGCGGTACGCGCAGGGATGTATCGCGAACTTCACGGGCTTTTTCCCCGAAAATGGCGTGCAAGAGGCGTTCTTCCGCAGTCAGCTCGGTAACCCCTTTTGGCGTTACTTTACCAACGAGAATGTCGCCGTCTTGAATCTCAGCGCCGACGCGGATAATACCGCGCTCATCCAGGTTTTTCAGAGCGTCTTCCCCGACGTTTGGAATATCGCGGGTGATCTCTTCTGGGCCCAGCTTGGTGTCGCGAGCTTCGGACTCGTATTCTTCAATATGGATCGACGTATAAACGTCATCCTTCACAAGCTTCTCACTCAGGAGAATCGCATCCTCGTAGTTGTAACCTTCCCACGTCATAAACGCGACGATTACGTTACGACCCAATGCCAATTCACCTTTTTCGGTGGAAGGACCGTCACCAATGATGTCGCCTTTTTCAATCCAGTCTCCGCGGCTTACGATCGGACGCTGGTTGATGCAGGTTCCCTGGTTGGAACGGATGAACTTGTGCATTTTGTATTTGTCGATATCGCCAGCAACTTTCTTGCCGTCGATTTCTTTATAGCGGCGAATCCAGATTTCGCGAGCCGTTACACGCTCAACTTGACCCGGATGCTTGGCAACGATCGCCACACCGGAGTCTTGCGCTGCTTTGTGCTCCATACCCGTACCGACGAACGGTGCTTGTGGAATCAAAAGCGGAACGGCCTGCCGCTGCATGTTTGAACCCATCAGCGCGCGGTTCGCGTCATCGTTCTCAAGGAACGGAATGAGCGCCGTCGCAACGGATACAACTTGCTTAGGCGATACGTCCATGAAGTCTACCTTGTCGCGAGGCACGCTCAAGATCTCGCCTTTACGACGGCAGATAACCATGTCGTTCACGAAGCGTCCATCATCATCGAGAGGCTGGTTCGCCTGCGCCACGTTGAAAACATCCTCTTCATCCGCAGTCAGATAGACGATGTCCCTCAGCACAAAGCCTGTTTCCGGGTCTACCTTGCGGCGTGGCGTTTCAATGAAGCCGTAGTCGTTAATGCGCGCAAAGGACGACAGCGAGTTGATCAAACCGATGTTTGGTCCCTCTGGCGTCTCAATTGGACACATACGGCCGTAGTGAGAGTGGTGAACGTCGCGCACTTCAAAGCCCGCGCGCTCACGCGTCAAACCACCAGGTCCGAGAGCGGACAGACGGCGTTTGTGCGTCAGCTCAGCCAATGGGTTTGTTTGGTCCATAAACTGAGACAGCTGGGAGCTTCCGAAGAACTCTTTCAGCGACGCAATAACAGGACGGATGTTAATCAGAGCCTGCGGCGTGATTTGGTTCTGATCCTGAATGGACATACGCTCGCGAACCACGCGCTCCATACGGGACAAACCGATACGGAACTGGTTCTGCAAAAGCTCACCCACGGAACGGAGACGACGGTTGCCCAAGTGGTCAATATCGTCAGTGGAACCAACGCCATGAAGCAGGTTCATGAAATAGTTGATCGCCGAAACGATATCCGCCGGCGTAATATGCTTGAAGGATTTATCCACATTTCCGTTTCCGATGACTTTGATGATCTTGCCATCTTCAATCGGAGAGAAAATATTAATGGATTGCAGATGAATCGTCTCTTCTTCCAAAACGCCGCCATGCGTACGAACATCAAGGAAACCAATGTTGGTTTCCAACGCAGGCACAATGCGATCCAGTACGCGGCGGTCAATCATTTGTCCCGCCTCGGCAAAAATTTCGCCGGTTTTGGTATCGACCAATGTTTCAGCCAAGCGTTGGTTGTACAGACGGTTTTTCAGATGAAGCTTTTTGTTCATCTTGTAGCGACCTACAGAAGCCAGGTCGTAACGTTTTGGATCGAAGAAACGAGAGATCAAGAGGCTCTTCGCGTTTTCGACTGTTGGCGGCTCACCCGGACGAAGGCGCTCGTAAATCTCGATCAGCGCTTTTTCCGTAGAGTCGGTGTTGTCTTTTTCCAGCGTGTTCTTGATGTACTCATCTTCACCCAGCAAGTTGAGAATCTCGATGTCGGAACCGAAGCCCAGTGCACGCAAAAGAACCGTTACCGGGATTTTTCGCGTACGGTCGATGCGGACATAAATTACGTCTTTCGCATCGGTCTCCAGCTCCAGCCACGCACCCCGGTTCGGGATTACCGTAGCTGTAAACGTCTGCTTGCCGTTTTTGTCCACTTTGGTGTTGTAATATACACTGGGGGAACGAACAAGCTGGCTGACGATTACGCGCTCAGCACCATTAATAATGAAGGTTCCCGTTTCGGTCATGAGCGGGAAATCCCCCATGAAGACTTCTTGTTCCTTCACTTCTCC
Source organism: Brevibacillus sp. HD3.3A (assembly GCF_013284375.2). Taxonomy (NCBI): domain Bacteria; kingdom Bacillati; phylum Bacillota; class Bacilli; order Caryophanales; family Paenibacillaceae; genus Brevibacillus; species Brevibacillus sp. HD3.3A. The sequence goes on along the minus strand of NZ_CP085874.1, from coordinate 247,946 downwards.
CGTCTCTTTGTTCAACAAACGTACCTTCACACGCAGAGGCGCCGCATAGGTGACGTCACGTTCTTTCGACTCGTCAACATCGTACTTTGGCTCTCCCAAGCTGTAGTCGATAAACTCCAGCACGAGATTGCCAGTGAAGTCCTGGATTGGCGAAATGTCTTGGAACATCTCACGGAGCCCCTCATCAAGGAACCATTGGTAGGACTTTTGCTGAATCTCGATGAGATTTGGAAGGCCCAGCACTTCGTTAATACGTGAATACGTACGACGCTGGCGGTGTCGGCCACTTTGAATCACTTTACCTGCCAACTTATTCACCCCTCAGGTTGTGTTTTCACACATAGAAACTTGGCATTCGGCAATCTTGCAATTGCAGGCGAACACCTTAAAATAAAAATGGGTTAAAGCAGCATCAACCATTTTTAACCCAGAGAAACTCTATTTTAAAAGAATTCCCATGTTTTTACACAAACATTCCTCTTTCAGGAAAAAAGTAGAAACGCTTGACAAACAGGGAATTACTGAAAAATAGACATTTATCCCATATTGACATTTTATAATGCTACCACAATCAAATATTCACGTCAAGAAAAGTTTTCTAATGATTGTCGCTTGACTATTTGATTGCGCGAAAAATGGAGTAGCCCTTTTCCCGATCCACTTCTATCACTTCACGGTAGGTTTCTTGCAGCTTTTTCAATGCAGACGGGGCGCCTTGCTTTTTCTGAATAACCACCCACATCTCTCCACCTTCAACGAGCAGCTCATGTCCTTCAGTAAAAATGCGATGTACAATTTCTTTGCCCGCCCGAATCGGCGGATTGGTCAAAATGACGTCGTACTGCTCACCTTGCACGGCACTGTAAACATCACTGACCCGCACTTCGATATTTTTGATTCCGTTTCTTTCGGCATTCCGACGAGCCAGGTCAACCGCACGCTCGTTCACATCGATCATCGTCACTTTTCCCTGGTCAGCCAGCGTGGCAGCCGTCAAGCCAATCGGCCCGTAGCCGCACCCCACATCCAAAACCCGAGCGTGACTGCCGATCTCCATGTTTTCGATGAGCAATACACTGCCAAAATCAATCCGGTCCCGGGAAAAAACACCGGCGTCAGTGGTGAAGCGAAGCTCCCTCCCGCGAAGCACAAACGAAAATTGCTGTTCGTCATGCGCCGTTCCCGGTTGACTGGTGTAATAGTGATCTCCCACGTGTGATTCACCCTTCCTCATCGATTGAAAAAACTCGCCGTCCTCTTACAGAAAAACCCCCTGCCGCAGGCAAGGGGAATTTCTAAAGAAAGCTAACTTACTTCACTTCTACTTGTGCGCCAGCTTCTTCGAGTTTTGCTTTGAGAGCTTCTGCTTCGTCTTTGGAAACGCCCTCTTTGAGTGTTTTTGGAGCGTTGTCTACCAGGTCTTTTGCTTCTTTCAGACCCAGACCAGTCAGCTCGCGAACAACTTTAATAACGTTGATTTTGGAAGCTCCGCCGCTTACCAGGTTTACAGTGAACTCAGTTTGCTCAGCAGCAGCTTCAGCAGCGCCACCAGCAACTACAGCTACAGGAGCAGCAGCAGTTACACCGAATTCTTCTTCAATTGCTTTTACCAAGTCGTTCAGTTCGAGAACGGACATGCCTTTGATGGCTTCCAAGATTTGCTCTTTAGACATTTTGAAATCCTCCATTCAATGGATAGTTTTATTGAAACATCAGCCGATCAGACGATTAAGCGCCTTGACCTTCTTTTTGCTCGGCCACTGCTTTGACTGCCAGTGCAACGTTGCGCATTGGAGCTTGCAGGACGGAGAGAAGCATGGACAAGAGACCTTCGCGGGAAGGAAGAGTTGCCAGTGCATGAATTTGTTCAGCACCAACTACTTTGCCCTCGATCACGCCACCCTTGATTTCCAGCTTGTCGTTTTTCTTCGCGAATTCAGCAATAACTTTCGCTGGAGCGATGATATCGTCTTTGGAGAACGCCAAAGCGTTCGGGCCAGTCAGATATTGATCCAGTTCAGTCAAGCTTTCTTTTTCAGTAGCCAGACGAGTCAGGGAGTTTTTCAACACCTGGAACTCAACACCAGCTTCACGCAGTTGTTTGCGGAGCTCGGTAACTTGGGCTACAGTCAGACCGCGGTAGTCAGCCACCACTGTGGTTTGGCTCTCGCGGAGCTTGGCTGCGATTTCGTTGATCGCTTGTACTTTCTCTTCACGAATAACGGTTGGACGAATTTCTGCCATTGTTTACACCTCCCGTGCTCTAATCCTAGAAAATGAAGAATGCCCTCGCAGACATCACGAGGGCATAATGCTCTATCGTCAAAGGAAATCAATGTTTCCTCTTTCGTACATTACACGCCTCGGAGGGATATTAAGCGTTACTCTCGCAAGTACCGCACCTTCTGTCTACGGCATATTCTTTTCATCAACAGGGACTATCTTAACAACTTCCCAAAAGGAAGTCAAGTGTCATTATTTTACAGCTACGCGTACGCCAGGACCCATAGTGGAGCTCAGGGTTACATTTTTCATGTAAACGCCTTTAGCCGCAGCTGGTTTCGCACGGTTCAGTGCTTCAGTCAGAGCTGCCAGGTTCTCAGCCAGCTTATCAGCATCGAAGGATGCTTTTCCGATAGGAGCGTGGATGTTACCTGCTTTGTCTACGCGATACTCAATTTTACCTGCTTTGATTTCGTTAACCGCTTTTGTTACGTCGAAAGTAACAGTTCCGGTTTTAGGGTTTGGCATCAGGCCTTTTGGACCGAGTACACGACCCAATTTACCTACTTCACCCATCATGTCAGGAGTAGCTACTACGACGTCAAAGTCGAACCAGCCACCTTGAATTTTCGCGATCATGTCTGCATCGCCTACGAAGTCAGCGCCAGCAGCTTCTGCTTCTTTTGCTTTTTCGCCTTTAGCGAATACGAGAACGCGTTGTACTTTACCAGTACCGTGTGGCAGTACTACAGCGCCACGGATTTGTTGGTCAGCACGTTTAGGGTCTACACCCAAACGGAATGCTGCTTCAACTGTTTCGTCGAATTTAGCAGTAGCTGCTTTTTTAACCAGCTCAATGCCTTCAACTACTTCGTATACTTTGTTTTTATCAACGAGCTTTACAGCCTCTTGATATTTCTTACCTTTTTTTGCCATGATTTAAATCTCCCTTCAATGTGGTCGTAGCGGTTAATCCTCCCACAGACAGGGGGGCACAACGTCTGTGCCCCCTTGCACTCAAGACAATTAGTCTTCGATTACGATACCCATGGAACGTGCAGTACCTTCCACCATGCGCATAGCCGCTTCCACGGATGCAGCATTCAGGTCAGGACGTTTCAGTTCAGCGATTTCGCGAACTTTATCACGTTTCAGCGTAGCAACTTTTGTTTTGTTCGGTACGCCGGATCCGGACTCGATACCAGCAGCTTTCTTCAACAGAACTGCAGCTGGAGGAGTTTTTGTAATAAAAGTGAAAGAGCGGTCTTCAAACACGGTGATTTCCACCGGAATGATCATGCCAACTTCGCTTTCTGTACGTGCATTGAATTCTTTACAGAACCCCATGATGTTTACACCAGCTTGACCGAGTGCCGGACCTACTGGAGGTGCAGGATTCGCTTTACCTGCTGGGATTTGTAATTTAATTACGCGGATAACCTTCTTAGCCACGTAAGACACCTCCTTACTTCACATGTGGTTATTACGGGGGAATGCCCCCTCCCACCTTATTAAGAAAGTCTCGTAAAAGACTTTCGATCTATAGTGAGAGTGCAAGAAACCCCAGATATTGTTGTGGGATTGTTAAAACAAAATGAAATGTACCACATAGCGCGATACTTTTCAAGTTGAATCCTAATCCAATTTTTGAACTTGTGTAAAGTCTAGCTCCACCGGTGTTTCGCGACCGAAGATGTCCACCAATACGCGAACCTTCTGTCTGTCCGGGTAAATCTCGATAATCTCCCCGGTGCGATTAGAAAATGGACCATCTGTGACGCGCACCATATCGCGGAGAGCAAAATCGACTCTGATCTTGGGAATTTCGATCCCCATTTGCTTGAGAATCGTATCGGCCTCTTCAGGACGCAGCGCTGTCGGCTTAGAGCCAGCGCCCGTGGATCCGACAAAGCCGGTAACCCCAGGAGTGTTTCGCACGACATACCAAGAGTCGTCCGTCATCACCATTTCAACAAGGACGTATCCAGGAAAAACCTTTTTCGTGACGGTGCGCTTTTTGCCATCCTTAGTCTCCACTTCTTCCTCAGTGGGAACGAGAACGCGAAAGATCTTGTCTTCCATGCCCATCGACTCGACGCGCTTCTCCAGGTTCGTCTTAACCTTGTTTTCGTAACCTGAGTACGTATGAACGACATACCATGCTTTTTCCATATCCACCAGGACGTTAACCGTCCGTCCCTCCTAAGACTTGCAAAATTACTTTCCTAGAATCAAATCGATCAAGCGCGAGATTCCCAAATCAACGACGAAGAAGAATATTGCCAGAAGCACAACCGTAATGAGAACAACCAGCGTATACGTGGTCAATTCCTTGCGGTTCGGCCAACGGACTTTCTTTAGTTCGGACATTACGTCGCCAAAGAAATCACCGGTACGGCGAAAACTGGCTCCGATTCGTGCTAAAAAACCCACTTTGCCACCCCCTGACTTCGTCGCATCAACCATTACTTCGTCTCGCGATGAAGGGTTTGCTTCTTGTCACGGGAGCAATACTTTTTCAGCTCAACACGTTCAGTAGTGGTTCGCTTGTTTTTTGTGGAGATATAGTTACGCTCGCCACACTCGGTGCACGCCAACGTGATGTTTACTCGCATTTATTGCCACCTCCATCTCATTTCAAACCTGCTATTCGTTAAATGTACTCAATGACAAATAGTACGGGAAAACCGCTACTTTTTCCTGACCATTTCATTCATCAAAGTAACCATAGAACAGAGAGATAAGAGTCTATGGCTACCTAAATAAATTTATCATACCGAAATACCCATGTCAAACAAAATGACTTGACAAAAAGAAGGGCTTTTGCTTCCATATTCACCCGAAGTCTCGTTATGTACAAAGCTTTTTGGCCCCAATGACGCGAAAAAACAAAAAGAGATTCCCTGTTTTACAGATGAATCTCTCTGCCTTCCAGATAGCGTTCCAGCTTGCGCTTGACGCGTTGCAACGCATTATCGATAGATTTGACATGGCGCTTTAGCTCAACGGCAATTTGCTGATAGGATCGTCCATCCAAATAGAGCATCAGCACCTGCCGCTCCAAATCACTTAAAATTTCACTCATTTTCCCTTCGATGTCATCAAACTCTTCGCGATTGATGAACAGCTCTTCGGGATCGGTTACTTTAGTTCCAGAAATCACATCAAGCAGCGTACGGTCAGAATCCTCGTCGTAAATAGGCTTGTCCAGCGAAACGTACGAATTGAGCGGAATGTGCTTCTGCCTGGTCGCCGTTTTGATCGCCGTGATGATTTGACGGGTAATGCAAAGCTCGGCAAATGCCTTGAACGACGTGAGCTTGTCGCCTCTGAAGTCGCGAATGGACTTGTACAGACCAATCATGCCTTCTTGTACAATGTCTTCGCGGTCAGCCCCAATAAGAAAATAGGATCTCGCTTTGGCACGCACAAAGTTCTTGTATTTGTTGATCAAATACTCCAGAGCTTCGGCATCATTATCGCGAACCAGGTCGACTACTTCTTCGTCGGTCATTAGTTCATATTGGGCATGTTTTAACTCCTTGAGGTCAACGCTCACAAATGATCCCTCCGCCAACCGGTTTCTCCATAGATGACGCTATTATACATGATGCCATAAAAAAGCGTCAACCGAATCCAAGTTATTCCCTTCTCCATTTTTCGAATATTTTCGCTATTTCGTCATTCAGCACAACCCGTTTGGAGAAGCGTTCTTCATGCGTTTTTTGAACCTGTTGCTTGATTTCCTTGCCTGCGTTTTCCATGTCCAGCAATAACTCCCTCGCGGATTTGCGCAAGGCTCCCTGTCCAAAAATAACACGTTGGGATGTGTAGTCAGAAGTCGCTACATAAATTTGTCGATTTTTTTGGTTAAATTCGGAGACAAGCTGTTCAATTTTCTCGTCAGCCGTCTCCTTTTTCTTCGTGAAATAAATTTCAACCAGAAAGTCTTCCATCTGCCGACCGATACCCGGGACGTTGTACGCGTCGAACACGATAATCACTTTTGTCCCGGTATAGCTTTGGTACTCTGCCATTTGGGAGATTAACAGATCGCGCGCCTCAGCCATCCGTTCCTGATCCTTCAAAACGCGCAGCTCTGGCCAGGCACCGATGATATTGTAGCCGTCTACGATCAACAGCTGCTTGGCTTTTCTTTTTGCCATTTTACTTCACCCGCGTCGGAAGTGGACTCCTGGAGCGATATACTTCATACATCAACAAAGCAGCAGCTACAGAAGCGTTCAGAGAGGTCACATTTCCCGCCATCGGAAGGCTGTAAAGGAAATCACAGTTTTCCCGTACGAGGCGACTCATCCCTTTTCCTTCGCTGCCGATGACGATTGCGAGCGGCATCGTGTAATCGCCCTGGCGGAAGTCCTGCTTGGCACTCGCGTCTGTTCCTGCAATCCAGACTCCCCGTTCTTTCAATTCCTCCATCGTGCGCACGAGATTGGTGACGCGCGCAACCGGCACGTAATTGATTGCTCCAGCAGAAGCTTTTGCCACTGTTGCGGTCAGGCTGACCGATCTGCGCTTCGGAATGACTACTCCATGCGCTCCCACAGCATCCGCCGTACGCATGATCGAGCCGAGGTTATGCGGGTCCTCCAGCTCGTCCAGCAGCAAAATAAACGGCTGCTCGCCTTTTTCCTCTGCCCGTTTCAAAATATCGTCCACTTCCACATAATCATAAGCAGCTACCGATGCCACAACTCCCTGATGGTTGTCCGTCGATACGAGCTGATCCAACTTTTTGCGGTTGGCTGTCGTCACGATGACCCCGTTCTCTTTTGCCAAAGCAAAAACGGGTGCCATCAGATTTTTGTTGGTCCCTTCCGCAACCCAGATTTTATTGATAGTGCGCCCGGACCGCAGCGCTTCAATGACGGGGTTTTTCCCCAAAATCCACTCTTCACTCATGCCTTACTCTCCTTCCACAATAGCAAACGCCTGTTGCACAATTTCTGCGATCCGCTCTTCTTTTCCGCACAAATACAAGTAGCCAATCAGCGCTTCAAAGGCCGTGGCATGCCGGTAGTCGATAATGTCGGCATTTTTGGCGGTAGAACCAGACTTCGCATTCCGTCCCCGCTTCACCACATTCAACTCATCCTCCGGCAATGTCGGCATCAGCGTAAGTAGCACATTGGCCTGTGCCTTGGCTGACACGTAACGATTGGCCGCCTTGTGGAGCTGGTTAGGTTTAACCAGCCCCTTGGCGATTAGATGGTACCGCACGCAATGCGCATAGGTAGCATCGCCCAGAAAGGCGAGCACGAGTGGATTTGTCAGGTTGGGATCTCGGGTCAATTCTTCTTTTTGCATCTTGTTTCTTCGGCCCCTTATTTTCGGCGCCAGCGAACACCTTGTGGCGTGTCCTCAAGCACGATTCCTTTTGCCGCGAGCAAATCGCGAATTTCGTCAGAACGAGCAAAGTTTTTCGCTTTGCGCGCCTCTGTGCGCTCTGCGATCAATGCGTCAATCTCGCTGTCCAACAGCTCTTGCTCTTCTGCAACGATCAGCCCAAGAACCTCTGTCAACTCCACGATCAGCTCCATGTAAGCGCGCACCTCGGCCGCCCCTACATTTTGATGGCGCAAGTACAGGTTCGCTTCCTTCACCACGTCGAAAACGACAGTGATCGCGTTCGCTGTATTGATGTCGTCGTCCATTTCGGCAATGAACCGATCCCGCAATTCCGAAATGATACGCGCCTGCTCCCCGGATTGTCCGTTCGGCTCTTCTTCCCTTGCCGTATCCAGACGGTGGGAAAGGTTTGTATACGCTGTTTTGATGCGATCAAGGCCGTTCGCCGCTTGTTCAAGCAATTCGTAGCTGAAATTGATCGGGTTGCGGTAGTGCCCCTGGAGCATGAAAAAGCGGATCAGCTGGCCTCCGAACTTCCCTACCAGATCGCGGGCAAGCAAAAAATTGCCGAGGGATTTGGACATTTTTTCGTTGTCGATGTTGAGCATCCCGTTGTGCAGCCAGTAGCGGGCAAACACTTTTCCGGTAAAGCATTCGGATTGGGCAATCTCATTTTCATGGTGCGGGAACACAAGATCGGTTCCACCAGCGTGGATGTCAATTTCCTCGCCCAAGAACTTCAGCGCCATAGCCGAGCATTCGATGTGCCAGCCTGGTCTGCCGTCGCCCCACGGGCTGCTCCACGTAACTTCTCCTGGCTTGGCAGCTTTCCAGAGCACGAAGTCGAGCGGATGTTCCTTTTTCTCGTTGATCTCGACGCGAGCGCCTGCCTGCAAATCGTCCAGCGGCTGGTGAGAAAGTTTTCCGTATTCCTGAAAACGTCCGGTGCGGAAGTACACGTCTCCCTCACTCTCGTACGCATAGCCTTTTTCGATCAGCCCTTCGACAAACGAAATGATTTCCGGGATCGTTTGCATCACGCGCGGCTGAATGTCAGGCGGCAGAACATTCAATGTGCCGAGGTCTTGGTTGTATCCATCTGTGTAACGGTCAGCCACTTCCTTGACGGTCGTTCCTTCCTCGTTCGCCACCCGAATCAGCTTGTCGTCCACATCCGTGATATTTTGTACAAAAGTCACTTCATAACCGCGATACTTCAAATAACGGCGAAGCGTGTCGAAAACAATAGCCGGACGAGCATTTCCGATGTGAATGTAATTGTACACGGTCGGGCCGCACACGTACATTTTCACCTTGCCCGGCTCCAAAGGAACGAACGGTTCCTTTCGGCGTGTCATTGTGTTAGTCAGCTGAATGCCCATGGTTCTTTTTATCCTCCCTCAAAAGATCCAATTCTTTGCGCAAATGATCAATTTCCTTTTGCATGAGACGAATCGTGTCTGCAACCGGGTCAGGCATGTTGACGTGGTCCAGATCGTGTTTGACGCGTTTGCCATCCTGAATGACGATGCGCGCCTTGATTCCTACTACGGTCGAATTGGGCGGCACTTCCTGCAAAACGACTGCGCCAGCCCCTATCTTTGAATTATCGCCAATTTTGAAAGACCCCAAAACTTTTGCACCCGTCGCGATAATCACATCGTTGCCGATGGTGGGATGGCGCTTGCCTTTTTCCTTGCCGGTTCCTCCGAGCGTGACACCTTGGTAGATCGTAACATTGTCGCCGATTTCGCATGTTTCCCCGATGACCACGCCCATACCGTGATCGATAAACAATCCGCGGCCAATGCGTGCGCCTGGGTGAATTTCGATCCCTGTGAAAAAGCGAGCGACCTGCGAAACAATCCGCGCGAGTGTACACCACTCGGCCTTCCAGAGCTTGTGAGCAATCCGGTGCCCCCAAATGGCGTGCAAACCTGAATAGGTCATGACAACTTCCAATGCACTGCGTGCTGCCGGGTCTCTTTCAAATACAGCCTGAATGTCATCTTTCATCTGTGCGAACATAGTTGGGTGGCACCTCCTGCCTGGATTTTCTGCTAGATCTAAGGTCGGAAAAATAAAAAACGCCCCTACCCCTTCATCAACACGAAGGGACAGAGACGGGTTATACCGCGGTTCCACTCTGCTTAGATCGCTGTGGCCTCTGGCTAAAAACGGCCAGACAAACGATCTCGCTCTACATCCCGATAACGGCGGGAACCGATGTCACCTACTGGTGTCGTCCGAAGAGTCCGACATGTTCAGCTCACTGCTCACAGGCGCATTTCCGAACAGGGCACGCTGGATGGTTCTCACCCCACCATCCTCTCTGTAAACGTGTAACCTGACGTACTTCTCCTGATCGTCGCATTCGTTTTATATCATGTGCCTTGTTACAGGCTATTTTCCGTTTTCAATCACACGCTGCGCGCGCGCCAATACTTTGTCACGTCCGAGCAGGAATAAAGTCTCAGCCAAATCGCGGCCATGCGCCTGACCTGTTGTGCCAACGCGTACAGGCATGAACAGCGCCTTTCCTTTGTGGCCTGTTTCCTTTTGCACTTCCTTCAACGCCGCTTTGATGACATCCACATTATATGCATCTTGGGCTGACAGGTGTTTCACAAAAGAAGCGAGGACTTCCGGAAGCTGCGGTTCTTTCAGCACCATTGTCGCTTCTTCATCGTACACCACTTCGTCCAGGAAGAAAAGAGCAGCCAGCGGAACGATTTGTGCACAGTAGGACATTTGCTCCTGGTACAGGGCGACAATGCTGCGTACCCATTCCCGTTTGGCGTCAGACAGCGTCTCTTCGATGAAGCCCGCTTTTTGCAGGTGCGGCACGCACATATCTGTAATCAGATCGAGCGGTTGACGCTTCAGGTAGTAGTTGTTCATCCAGTTCATCTTGGTTGCGTCGAATACAGCCGGCGACTTGCTCACGCGCTCCATGGAGAACAGCTTGACCAAATCATCGATGAGGAAAATTTCCTCTTCGCCGCCTGGCGACCAGCCCAACAGGACGAGGAAGTTCACAATCGCCTCCGGCAAGAAGCCGAGATCGCGATATTGCTCGATGAACTGCAAAATGCTCTCATCACGCTTGGACATCTTCTTGCCGTCCTGATTGAGAATCAGCGCCAAGTGAGCAAAGTCAGGAGCTTCCCAACCGAAAGCTTCGTAGATCATCAGTTGTCGAGGCGTGTTGGACAAATGCTCTTCGCCGCGAATGACGTGGCTGATTTTCATCAGGTAGTCGTCGATTACGACAGCGAAGTTATAGGTAGGGATTCCGTCAGGACGACAGATGACGAAGTCTCCCATTTCGTTCGAGTTGAATATCACCTGTCCGCGGATCAGGTCGTTTACTACGTATTCGCGGTTGTCCGGCACAAGGAAATGAATGGACGGCACGCGGCCTTCCGCTTCATACTGCGCGCGCTGTTCTTCCGTCACATGGCGATGCTTCTCCAAAATCCGCGGAGTCTCCCCGCGCGCCAGTTGCTCTTCGCGCTCTGCATCCAGCTCTTCCTTCGTCGCGTAACAGTAGTAAGCCTTGCCTTCCGCAAGCAGTTGATCGATATATTGGCGGTAAATATCCAATCTCTCGGTTTGGCGGTACGGGCCATAAGGGCCGCCCACATCCGTGCCTTCTTCCCATTCGACTCCGAGCCACTTCAAGTTTTTCATTTGCTCTTCATCGGCATTTTCTTTATTGCGCGTTTGGTCTGTATCCTCGATCCGGACAATAAACGAACCGCCGTGATGTTTGGCAAACAGATAGTTAAAAAGCGCTGTGCGCGCACCGCCGATGTGCAAATGCCCCGTAGGACTCGGCGCATAACGCGTGCGGATTTCTTTCGCCATTGATAGCACCATCCTTGTGAATGTAAAAGGCTATGATCTTTCATGAATACGTTTCTAAGGCTTTATGTTACACCTTGCCCCTTTACTTGACAAGCAAGCATACAGCCTGGGCCGCGATTCCTTCTCCTCTGCCTGTAAAACCGAGCTTTTCCGATGTTGTCGCCTTCACGTTAACCTGGGAAGCATCTTCTGCCTCCAGTACACGAGCGATGACTTCGCACATTTGCGGTATGTAAGGTGCCATTTTGGGAGCTTGCGCGATGATAGTCGCATCGACGTTGCCCAGGCGATAGCCGCGCTCTTTTGCCAGCTTCCACACATGCTCAAGCAACACGACACTGTCCGCTCCTTTGAACGCAGGATCTGTATCAGGGAAATGGCGGCCGATATCGCCTTCGCCAATCGCACCGAGAATCGCGTCACTGATCGCGTGAAGCAGCACATCGGCGTCAGAATGGCCGAGCAGCCCCTTTTCGTACGGAATGGTGATGCCGCCGATAATGCACGGACGGCCTTCTACCAGTTGATGCACGTCAAATCCTTGTCCAATACGCATGAATTACTCTCCCCTTCGCTTTCGCATAATCTCTTCACCCAGCCACAAGTCATCCGGCGTAGTGATCTTGATATTCTCATAGCTTCCCTGCATGACTGAAACCGGATGGCCGAGCCATTCGACCAGCATGGCATCATCCGTACCGAGCTTGCCCGCCTTTTTCGCCGCCTCATGCGCTTCTTGCAGCAAAGACATACGAAAAGCTTGTGGGGTTTGAACCGCCCACAAGCTTTCCCGTGCCGGGGTATCTTCCACAAAGCCTGATGCCCCCACCACTTTTATCGTATCTTTGACAGGTACAGCCATGATCGTAGCCTGATCGCGCTGCACCTGTCTGATCATGTCACTGATCTGCTGCTTGGTAACGAATGGCCGTGCCGCATCGTGAACAAGCACGTAGGTACAGGAGGTTTCCAAGGCAGCCAAACCGTTTCTGACGCTGTCCTGCCGCTCATTGCCGCCCAAGGCGACCGTTACTGGCAAGTTTTCGGCCTTGAGCAAGGCCAGCACGTCAGCGTAGTCCGGCTCGCTCACTACCAGTACGATCTGGTCGATGTCCTGATGCGAGGCGAAAAGGCGAACTGTGTGAGCCAAAATCGGTTCTCCGGCAAGCGGCAACCATAGTTTGTTCCGTTGGCCGCCCATTCTTTTCCCCGAACCGGCAGCAACGATCACGACACCCGTACTCACTTTTTCATTCTCTCCCGTCTTGTGCTTCTCGTCTCTTCTTACAGTGCTCTTTCCAAGAGCTTCGGCTTCGCGAAAATCATTCGTCCCGCAGACGTTTGCAGTACACTGGTGACCAGTACATCCACGTCGTTGCCAATGTATTCGCGTCCGCCTTCCACGACGATCATCGTGCCGTCATCGAGATACGCGACGCCCTGACCGTGCTCTTTTCCATCCTTGATGACCTGCACGTTCATTTCTTCCCCTGGCAAGACGACAGGCTTCACGGCATTCGCCAAATCGTTGATGTTCAATACAGCCACGCCTTGCAATTCGCATACTTTGTTCAGGTTGAAATCGTTGGTGACGACTTTCCCGTTCATGACCTTCGCCAGCTTGATCAGCTTGCTGTCCACTTCGGATACTTCTTCAAAGTCGCCTTCCCAGATTTGAACCTTGACCTTCATTTCCTTCTGAATCTTGTTGAGAATATCCAAGCCTCGACGGCCGCGATTTCGTTTCAGTACATCAGAAGAATCGGCAATGTGTTGCAGTTCCTCCAGGACAAAGCCCGGAATGACCAGTACGCCCTCCAAAAAGCCCGTACGGCAAATATCTGCAATGCGTCCGTCAATAATGACGCTCGTGTCCAAAATTTTGTGCTCGACATTTGTTGCTGTTGCAGTCTGTTCCTTTTTCTTATCCTTGCGTCCAATCGAGAAAACCGACATAATCTCGTCCCGCTTGCGAAATCCTACCTGAAAGCCCAGATAGCCAAGCAACCCGGAAACAACCAGCGGCAACAGATCACCTATTACCGGAAACGGAATTTTACTGATGGGCAGGAATAATAAAAAGGCAACAATAAGACCACTAATCAACCCCATCGCTCCGAACATCACGTCAACAATCGGCATTTTGACGAGAGTCTCTTCTCCCCAGCGAACTACTTTCAAGACGTAGTCCAAAAGCCAATTAGCTAAAAAGAAGAACAGAATGGCACCAAGTACCGCCCCAATATATTGCGCTCCACCAACTACTCCAAAATTCAAAAGCGGGTTAAGCAGCGAAAACAGTTCGGCACCGTATTGGTAGCCCAAGCCACCGCCAACCAAGACAAAAAAGATTTTTCCTATGCGGCGTACCATGCCTTCACCTCCTTTTATTAATATAGACAGAAGCCTTTGAGTAAAACCCTGTAACTTTCCAAATAGCGAAATTGCTTCATTGTCGCTTTCCCTCACTATAGCAAAAATGATTTTACCATGTCAAATAGCCAAAAATTTTAACATAGTTGTCATTTTCCCGTCAACCTCAAACACCTGTTTCCTTCTCGGGCAAATTGACAGCGACCAGACTCCCTTCTTATAATGGCAGTAACACAATGAGCGAAAATTGTGACGATACGATCAGCCTAAAGCAGAGGTGAATTGATATGGACAAACGAAATGTAGACGACTTTCAAACGCAAGTATCAGAGCTTTTGATCCGACATCGAAGCGTACTGGACGTCATGTCCAAAGTTCAGGAGACGGCATCTCGCATCAATCGCTCCCTGACCAAAGCCATCACCGAATGCGGTTGTGTTGAAGTGGTAGCCAAAAAGCAAAGTTACGATTCCAGCAAAAACCTGGAGGAGAACAAGTCCCACCTGGACACTCACTTTAACGGCCCACTATGCGAGCATTGTCGCGATGTAGTCACAGCAGAGCTTGGCAAAAATCTTTTTTACCTGACCGCCTTGTGCAACATCACAGACATCAAACTGGAAGACGTCCTGCAAAAAGAGGCAAACCGGCTGAATACCCTGGGCGTGTTCAATCTTTCTTAACCCCACACTCGTATTACGAATGAACCCTACGAAAAGTTGCATACAAAAACGAAAAACCCGCACATCGAAGTGCGGGTTTTTTCATTGCCTGGCTTATTCAAATGGCACAGATTCTTCTTCTTTGTTTTTCCGCTTGCGTAATTTTTTGACGAGAAAGTCAACGTTTTTTTTTATTCCGTACAGGGCGTAAAAGGCAAGCGGCAAGAAGACGATCTTCGGAAACTGTTGCGGATACTTGATCGCAACAACGACGACGATGGCGATAATAATGGGCGTAATCCAGTAAGCGGATTTTGGAATCCCGACCTTTTTGAAGTTGGGATACTTGACCTTCGATACCATGAGGAAGGCGAGGAGCAGCATGCTCACTGCAAGCAGTACCGGGTTGAAAACCTGGTGATAAAGCGCAAGAGTCGCCAGCACACCGCCGGCAGCTGTGATTGGCAATCCGATGAAATATCCCGGAACCCCGGCCTGGACGTTGAATCTCGCCAGACGGAGCGCCCCACAGATCGGGAAGATGGCCGTAATGAGAATCCCCAGCAGATCGAAGTGCTGAAGGACAACAACATACATGATGAAAGCCGGAGCTATCCCAAACGTAATGACGTCAGAAAGCGAATCGAGTTCCTTTCCAAACTCACTTTGCGCATTCAACATACGAGCGACGCGTCCATCCAACCCGTCGGCCAGCATGCCGATGATCACCGTGATCGCCGCATAATCGACGTAATGATCTCCTCGAAACGCAAGAATAATTGCCAAGACTCCCAGAAACAAGTTGCTTACGGTTAGCATGTTCGGCAACGATTTCACGAACATAGACTACCTCCTGATTTCTTTTGCAGAGGAGACAGTGTATCCTGTCAAGCTGACTTTCGCTTTCAAGTCCCCTGGGCAAATGTTGAATAACAAATAATGCCTTTATCCTATTCTACTTTAAATGTGCCTGTCAATGAACACTTGTTCCTGAATCCGTTTCAGACCCTCTTTGATCGCCCTGGCCCGCACCTCTCCAATCCCCTCTACTTCGTCTAATTCCTGAATCGTTGCCATCATAATTCTGGGCAAATAATGGAAATGTGCGACGAGGTTTGTGATGATAGAAATTGGCAATCTGGGGATTTTGTACAAAATTCTGTAGCCCCTGGGCGACACCGACTCCTCCAGCATGCTGGCGCTTGCCGAAAATCCGAGAACGCGCAGGAAAGACCCCAACTCCAGCACTTCCTCCGAGCTTAGCTTTTTCATTTCGCCCAGTACAAGCTCAGGAGCGTAAGACGAATCTTTGGCGTAATCGCGAATAAGCATGTGCGCTTCTTCGCCAATATTCGACACAAGCTCCTCCAATTGCATGCTGACAAGTCTGCCTTCGACACCAAGTTCACATATGTACTTGGAAACTTCCGTCTTGATCCGAAGCACCATCTCGATCCGCTGCAGCACAGAAGCAACTTCATGCAGGGTGACCAGTTCCTCAAATTCCAGAGCGCCCAGGTTGGTCATCGTCTGATCCAGCACGGCCTTGTATTTTTCCAGGGTGGACACAGCCTGATTGGCTTTGGCTAAAATGACGCTGATTTCATTCAGCACATAGCGGAAATTCCCTTGATACAACGTGATAACATTGCGTCGTTGCGATATGGCGATGACCAGGTAGTTGGTGTGGATGGCCGTTCGTTGCGCCGTCCGATGTCGCGTCCCTGTCTCGCTGGTATGGATGGATGCCGGCGGGAACAGTTGCGTATTGGCGTACAAAATTCGCTTGGCGTCTTCACTTACTATAATCGCCCCATCCATCTTCGCCAATTCATACAAATGGGCAGGAGAAAAATCGCAATTGATGGAAAAACCGCCATCGACGATTTGCTTCATTTCCGGTCCGTAACCGACGACGATCAGGCCGCCGGTTTTTGCGCGCAAAACATTTTCCAGCCCTTCACGAAGCTGCGTTCCGGGTGCGACCAAACGAAGCACATCGCCGAACAGCGGAGTTCTTTTGGTGTTCTCCTGCATATCCCGCCCTTACCTCCTTATCACCTCGTTCAAAGCATCTGCGATATTGCTGACCCCGATCACCTGAATATCGTCAGGAGCATCCAGGCCGCGAATATTTTTCTCCGGGATGATTACGCGTTTGAAGCCGAGCTTATGCGCTTCCCGCACGCGCTGTTCGATGCGCGATACGCCACGCACCTCTCCCGTCAGACCGATCTCCCCGATCACCACATCATGCGGATTCGTGGCGTGGTCGCGGAAGCTGCTGGCAATGCTGACCGCGATCGCCAAGTCGACAGCCGGCTCATCCAAACGAACGCCCCCTGCGACATTGACATACGCGTCCTGATTTTGCAGCATCATCCCCATGCGCTTTTCCAAAACAGCCATGATCATCGCCACACGCTGATGGTCGACGCCTGTAGCCATTCTGCGCGGCGTAACGAAGCTGGTTGGGGCTACGAGTGCCTGAAGCTCGACCAGGACGGGACGAGTGCCCTCCATGCTCGCTACGACGGTGGAGCCTGCCACGCCAAAAGGACGTTCGGCCAGAAAAATTTCCGAAGGGTTTGCCACCTCTTCCAGACCGCGATCTTTCATCTCGAAAATGCCGATCTCGTTTGTCGAACCGAATCGATTTTTGACAGCACGCAGGATTCGGAACGTATTGTGGCGCTCGCCTTCAAAATAAAGGACCGCGTCCACCATATGCTCAAGCATGCGCGGACCTGCAATCGAACCTTCTTTGGTCACGTGGCCGACAATAAAGGTCCCGATCCCTTTGCCTTTGGCGATGCGCATCAGTTGAGCGGTAGCCTCACGCACCTGTGCGACACTTCCGGCTGCGGATTGAACCGTGGGATGGAAGACTGTCTGGATCGAGTCAATGATCAATACGTGAGGGTCTACTTGATTAATATGCTGCTCGATCAAATCCAAATCATTTTCTGCCAACACAAACATCGGGGGTGTTTGCATATGCAGGCGATCAGCGCGAAGCTTGATTTGTTTTGCCGACTCCTCGCCTGATACGTACAGCACTTTGGCCCCTTTATGAGCCAAGGCAAAAGAGGTCTGCAACAGCAATGTAGATTTCCCGATACCCGGATCGCCGCCGACCAGTATAAGGGAGCCTGGTACCAGCCCGCCGCCGAGAACACGGTTCAACTCTCCGATCGTCGTGTCCATGCGCGGTTCTTCTGCACTGGCGACCTGCGTCAAAGGAATAGCCGCCTGACGCGTACCGCCGCTGATTCCTTCATGACGAGGGGCTGCTTTCACTGTCACTTCCTCGACCAACGTGTTCCAGCTGCCGCAGCCAGGGCATTTTCCCATCCACTTAGGCGATTCATAGCCACATTCTTGACACGCGTATTTCGTTTTATACTTTGACATAATCGCACCCTCACTTGGAATTTCTTTTCTACTTTTATCATAGTTACGCATTGAAAAAAAGAATACCTCCCAGAACAGGAGGCATTCTCTGCTATTTTGTGCTTACGATTTGGTTTTTTCCAGTCGCTTGACAACCAGCTTGCCATCTTCGGCTTCGATGTTGACCGTATCGCCTTTGCTGATGTTGCCTTTGAGCAGTTCTTCCGACAAATTGTCTTCGATATGGCGCTGGATGGCGCGACGCAACGGACGCGCACCGTATGCCGGGTCGAAGCCCTCTTTTGCCAGCAGCTTTTTGGCTTCCTCGGTCAGTTGGAAGTCGATGCTCTGCTCTTTCAAACGCTTGCGCAGCTCGTCGGTCATCAAGGACACGATTTGCTCGATGTGCTCCTGCTCCAGAGAGTGGAACACGATCACTTCATCAATACGGTTCAGAAATTCAGGGCGGAAGCTCTTTTTCAGCTCATCCATGACTTTGTCTTTCATATCCTGATATTTCTTCTCGGTGTCGTTGGTAGTGAAACCGAGTGTCGTATTTTTCTTGATCATGCTGGCACCTACGTTGGAGGTCATGATCACGACGGTGTTGCGGAAGTCTACTGTGCGTCCTTTGGAATCAGTCAATCGGCCGTCGTCCAGCACCTGGAGCAAAATGTTGAATACATCCGGGTGCGCTTTTTCGATCTCATCCAGCAGGATGACCGAGTAAGGCTTGCGGCGCACTTTTTCCGTCAGCTGACCGCCCTCGTCAAAGCCTACATACCCTGGAGGAGCCCCTACGAGACGTGCTGTAGAGTGTTTTTCCATGTACTCGGACATGTCGACGCGGATCATGGCGTCTTCATCTCCAAACAGTGTCTCAGCTACAGCGCGAGCGAGTTCGGTTTTCCCTACACCTGTAGGGCCGAGGAAAATAAACGAACCGATTGGACGTTTCGGGTCCTTCAAGCCAGCGCGGGCACGGCGGATCGCTCGGGAAATCGATTTGACCGCTTCGTCCTGGCCGATAACACGGTCGTGCAAAATATCTTCCATTTTCAACAGGCGCTCTGTTTCTTCTTCCTTCAGCTTCAGCACCGGAATACCAGTCCAGCTGGCTACCACAGTGGCGATGTCCTCAGGAGTTACTTCCATGTTCAACTGGCCTTGACGCTCTTTCCAGTCTTTTTTCGTTTTGTCGAGTTCCTCGCGCAGCTTCTGCTCCTGATCACGGAGTGCAGCAGCCTCTTCAAACTCCTGCGATTGCACGGCAGCGTCTTTTTCCTTGCGCACTTCTTCCAGACGCCCTTCCAGCTCCTTGAGGTTAGGCGGGACGGTGAACGATTGCAAGCGCACTTTGGAAGCCGCCTCATCGACGAGGTCGATGGCTTTGTCAGGGAGGAAACGATCGGTAATATAACGGTCAGACAGCTTCACTGCCTGCTCGATAGCTTCGTCGGTAATTTTCACACGGTGGTGGGCTTCGTAACGGTCGCGCAAGCCGTGCAAGATGCGAATCGCGTCCTCGGCAGTCGGCTCATCCACCTGAATCGGTTGGAAGCGACGCTCCAGCGCAGCGTCTTTTTCGATGTACTTGCGGTATTCGTCCAGGGTGGTTGCCCCTACGCACTGGAGTTCACCACGAGCCAGCGCCGGCTTGAGAATATTGGAAGCGTCGATTGCGCCTTCCGCCCCGCCAGCCCCGATCAGCGTGTGCAGCTCATCGATAAACAGGATGATGTTTCCTGCCTGGCGAATTTCGTCCATGATTTTTTTCAGGCGGTCTTCAAACTCACCGCGATATTTGGTTCCCGCCACTACTGTTCCCATATCCAGCGTCATGACGCGCTTGTCGCGGAGAGTTTCGGGAATCTCGTTGTTCACGATTTTTTGAGCCAGACCTTCTGCAATGGCCGTTTTCCCCACACCAGGCTCCCCGATCAAGACAGGGTTGTTCTTGGTGCGTCTGCTAAGTACCTGAATCACACGCTCGATTTCTTTTTGGCGGCCAATGACAGGATCAAGCCCGCCATCGCGTGCAATCGCAGTCAAGTCCCGTGCCAGACCGTCCAGAGTAGGCGTATTCGCTGCCGGATTGCCGCCGGAAGGCTGATGCGACGCCATCATTTCGGAGCTTCCCAGCAATTGCAGCACCTGCTGGCGCGCCTTGTTCAGACTGACTCCCAAGTTGTTCATGATTCTCGCAGCGATGCCTTCGCCTTCGCGGATCAGGCCGAGCAAAATGTGCTCTGTTCCTACGTAAGTATGGCCGAGCTTGCGCGCTTCATCCATGGACAGTTCAATTACTTTTTTCGCACGAGGTGTATAGTTTGGGGTGTAATTACTACCGGACTGCTCTGTTCCCCGTCCGATCAACGACTCCACTTCGCTCTGGATTTTATCGAGACCAAGCCCGAGCGATTGCAATGCCTTGGCAGCAATACCCTCGCCTTCCCGAATCAGTCCCAGCAGTACATGCTCAGTCCCAATATCCTTGTGGCCGAGACGCACCGCCTCTTCCAGGGCAAGCGCCAGTACCTTTTGTGCTCGTTCTGTAAAACGTCCAAACATCATATCGTACACCTCCGTGTAACCATGTTTTTTCTCTATAGGTTAACTGCTGTGATGCCTTATGTCTGAGAAACAATCAAGCTGAGCCCGTCGTACTGAGCCTCTCCCGAATCAGCCGAGCCCTTCTCTCGTCCCGCTGGTCTGGCGTCAACTTTTGCCCTGCATGCTGCTGCAAGAAGCCAGGCTGGGTTGTTACCAACAGCTCGTTCATCACCAGTGGCGATACTCCCGAGATAATGCCCAGGTCAATGCCAAGGCGCACATCGGAGAGGCGCTGAGCTGCTTCCTTGGACTCCACAGTGCGTGCATACATCAAGATGCCGTAGGAACGGAAGATGCGGTCTTCCAAAGATATGCGTGTATGCTCCAGCAAATAAGTACGGGCAACGCGTTCTTGCTCGATAATTTGTCTGGCTACGCCATACAGGTTGGAGAGAATATCGCTTTCCGACATCCCGAGCGTGACTTGGTTGGACAACTGAAACAGGTTTCCTAGTGCTTCGCTGCCTTCCCCGTAAATTCCTCTAACAACGAGGCCAACCTGATTGATGGCCTGCAAAATTCTGCTGATTTGCTGCGTCATCACCAGTGCTGGCAGATGCAGCATGACGGAAGCCCGGATGCCTGTGCCGACGTTGGTCGGACAGCTTGTAAGGTAGCCTCTCGTCTCATCGAACGCGAAGTTTAAATTTTTCTCGAAAACATCATCTATTTTTGTTCCTATTTCCCATGCTTCGTTCAGGCGAAACCCCGGCAGCAGCACCTGGATTCGAATATGATCCTCTTCGTTTACCATGATGCTGACCGACTCGTCAGGACTCAACAGCACAGCACCTTTTCGCGATTCCTCCGCCAAGTGAGGGCTAATCAGATGCTTCTCCACCAGCACCCGCTTTTCCAACGGGTTGATCTGGTCCATGTTGAGGACTTGAAGCTGCTGGAGCTTGCGCATGGCCTCCGATTCGCTCACTTCCGTCACCTTTCTGACGACTTCTTCCCCTTGCGAGTCTGTCGCCAGTAACGGAAAAGGGTGCTGGCGCAGGTTTCGGGCGATGCGCAGCCGTGTGCTGATGACGATATCGGAATCAGGACCTTCTCCTTTCATCCAATTGCTCCACGGGTTTTGCATAAACTGCTGTTGTGACATGACCAGCTTACCTCCCCTTGTTACGATTGAGCGATTTTTTGTTCCAGCGCACGTATCCGGTCACGCATCTCTGCCGCTTTTTCAAACTCTTCACTGGCGACATGGTTTTGCAACGCACGCTTTAGTTGTTCCAGCTCTTTGCGGATTTTCAACTGTCCGCCTGTGCGCTCCGGAACCTTGCCGCTATGCTGCGTATTGCCATGGATACGGCGGAACAACGGATCGAGTCGATCGCCCAGGAAGGTGTAGCAATCACTGCAACCGAAGCGGCCGCTTTTGCTGAACTGGGCATACGTGAGTCCGCAAGTTTCGCAACGGAGCGGCTTACTGGTGGCAGGCTCGCGTCCGTTTTTTTGCATGGGGTCAAATTTTAACAGTCCTGAAAGGAGATTGTTGATGCTGAAATTGTGAAATCCGGTAAAGACGTCCCCTTTTTCGGAAGCGCATTGCTCACAAATATGGTATTCGGTTTTCTCGCCGTTGACGATTTTCGTCAAGTGCAGTGTCGCCGGTCGTTTTCCGCATTCCTCACAGTTCATTACATCCTACCCCCTAACACATACATGCTTCGCTTACTTCAACAAGATAGCCGCAATCATCTGCTTTAAAATATTTGCCCGCAAACGATCTCGCAATTCAGCATCCAGAGTCAAAACATTTCGTGAGGTTGCGATTTTCATCAAGGTCGCTTCCCTGACATTGACCAGTCCTTCTTCGAACAGCCTTTCCACAATCGCGTTCCCCACACTCTGCGAAATGCTTTCTCCAATCAGTTCCTCGGTCAGCAATTCCTGCAATCGCGCCTTGCTCACAATCTGTACCTTGCGAATGCGGATGTAACCCCCGCCTCCACGCTTGCTTTCTACAATGTACCCTTTTTGTACAGTAAATCGCGTGTTGATGACGTAATTGATTTGCGACGGTACACATTGAAATAAGTCGGCAAGCTCACTACGCTGGATCTCGACCGAGCCATTAGGACTTTGTGTCAAAATGCCTTTCAAGTGCTGTTCAATGATGTCCGAGATGTTACGCAAGTCATCGCCTCCTATTCCATATGTGTCATCTACTGACTTTGACTATCTTTGACTTTAATTATAATGGGTTTATGGCGCCCTTGCAAGTGATCCATACACTTTCTAGTGTGGGCAAAATCCGGTCGCTTGAAACCATGCAAAACAGTCAGGTGGCGAGCCTTTTGTCGGGCATAAGCGACAAGCGTTGCACTCTTTTTACGAAAAATGTCGGGTTGCTAAGTATGAAAAAAACCACTCCCTAAAGGAATGGTTTATGTCAGGCTCTATGATTTGGTGTCGATCGCTGGCAAATGATCCAGCAATTGCGGGAAATCTGTAATGATCATATCGGCTCCATCCAGCTCTCCCGGTTTGGCAAAACCAAAGTCGCAACCGACTGTAAACAAGCCGTTTGCTGTCCCGGCCTCGATATCCGAGTGACGATCCCCCACCATGTACGCGTGCGCGATGTCATAGTCAGAGAGGAGCTTTGCCACCAGATCATTTTTCGAGCGCGTACGGAACCTTCCTGCGGAGTACAAATCCGTCAACAGCGGTTTTAGTCCATACTCTTGGCATATGGCCTCGATGTACTCCTCTTGTCCGTTGCTCGCGACAAACAGAGGAATCCCCTGGGCGTGAAGCTGTTCCAGAGTTGACCTCACTCCTGGGTATAAATCGGTCACTTTTTCCTTCAGCAAGGCAATTTCATTTTCCAGCAAAAAAGTATCTGCGGCGTGGACTGCTTCTTCACTTGCTCCTGGCAACAGCTTTTGCCAAACTTGCTCGATGGTCATTCCCAGTACATTGACCAGGTCTTCCTCGCTCGGCGTCTCGCCTTGCCACAAGCCTGTTTCTCTCAATCGTTCAAACGTCCGCACAAAGGCGGGCGTCGACAACTTTTCCGTTTGCAGCAATGTGCCATCCATGTCGAAGAAAATAGCAAACGGTATACTCATAGGCAACCTCCTGTCAGTGCTTCCGAGAACATTAGTCTGTTTCAGCCTGCACCATGCTCATGTCGTCCAAAATAAATTCGGCGATGCGCTGAGCGGCATCCGGCTTTGATATTTTTTGTCCCATGCGTCGCATATAGTCAACTTTTGATGGACTGTGCAACAATTCATCGATAAAGTAAATGAGCTGCTCCGACAAATTGGCATGTACAGCACAGCCGTTGTTCAACAGGAAGTGGCTGTTCCGTTCTTCCTGTCCAGGCAACGGGTTGTAAATAATCATCGGCACCCGTTTGCTCATGACCTCGGCTGAGGTCAGTCCGCCAGATTTGGTCACGATTAAATCGGCAACCTCCAGATACTCGTGAAAATTGTTGATAAATTTAAGCGGGACTACCTCGTGACGATAGCTTCTGTTCGTCACTTTTTTGTACAGCTTCTCGTTGGTTCCGGTCAACACAAACGTTTTCAGCGGAAGGTTGATCGCTTCCAGCCCATCGAGGACCTTTTCCATCGAACCAAGGCCAAGACCTCCACCAGAGAGAATAATGCATTTTTGCTCTGGTACAAGTCCAAGCTTTTGCCTGATCTCATTGGCGTCGAGTGGAGTGCGGAATTTATGCATAATAGGAATCCCCATGGGAATGAACTTCTGGTGATCTTGTCGGTAAATATCAACCAGATAGTACAGCTGTTCATGCCCAATGAAGTAGTAATTGATATGATGATTAATCCATGACGGGTGGATCGTATAGTCCGTAATGATTGTATAGATCGGCTCGGTCCAGTCATTTCTGCCCTTCAGTACGGACAGCATACAGCTGGCAAAAGGGTGCGTCGCAATAAACGCGTCCGGCTGAACACTGTTAATCAGTTTCTTCAACTTGTTTGCCAATAACTTATTCATCAGGACGTTCATATCAAAAAAGCGGCTTTTTTCGGTATTATGGTAAATTCTCCCCCACATTTTGGGTGAAAGTCTCAACAAGTTCATGTAACTTTCCAGCAAGATCTTGTGAAATGTGGGACTGATATATTCCAGCGTATCGATGATCATAGATGTACAACCATTCTCAGCCAGGCTTTCCTGCATTGCTCTCGCTGCCTGATTGTGACCGTTACCGATGGAAGCGGAAAAGATTAGAATTTTTTTCATGCCTATTCTCCTTCATAACCTTGCCTCGCCTACTCCAACGCCTGGATCAGGTACCTTCTCATGTTAGTCTACCCCCAGACCGATCTGCAAGAGGGAACTTGTCGGTCGATCGACCTAACTTGTCGACAAAAAATTCACTCGTTACCAATAGGCACTAAAGCTGTCGTATCCTTAAATACAAAAACCTCCTTACCCATTGTTGGGCAAAGAGGTTCGTTTCATTCCCTGAAAACTGAATACGCATGATTGCTAAGCATGTGTGGATAAGTCCTCGACCGATTAGTATTCGTCAGCTCCACGCGTTACCGCGCTTCCACACCGAACCTATCAACCTCATCGTCTATGAGGGGTCTTACCAGCTTGCGCTGTGGGAAGTCTCATCTTGGAGGGGGCTTCACGCTTAGATGCTTTCAGCGCTTATCCCGTCCGCACATAGCTACCCAGCTGTGCCACTGGCGTGACAACTGGTGCACCAGCGGTGCGTCCATCCCGGTCCTCTCGTACTAAGGACAGCTCTCCTCAAACTTCCTACGCCCGCGACAGATAGGGACCGAACTGTCTCACGACGTTCTGAACCCAGCTCGCGTACCGCTTTAATGGGCGAACAGCCCAACCCTTGGGACCTACTTCAGCCCCAGGATGCGATGAGCCGACATCGAGGTGCCAAACCTCCCCGTCGATGTGGACTCTTGGGGGAGATAAGCCTGTT
>NZ_CP085874.1:175000-215000 GCF_013284375.2 Brevibacillus sp. HD3.3A | reverse complement strand
GCTGCGTGTTTGCGCATTTCCAGCACACCTACTCGCGGCCCCTTCAATGCAATCAAACGCTCCGCGTGCAACAAACAGATGTCGATTTTTTCACGCACGGACGGCTCCGCAACCAGTTCTCCTGTCGTCAGGTACTGGATGGTTCGGTACAGCATCCACGGATTGCCGAGTGCAGCGCGTCCGATCATGACGCCGTCGCAACCCGTCGTATCGAGCATGCGGCGAGCGTCCTCTGGTGTCGCCACATCACCGTTGCCGATAACTGGAATGGAAACAGCTTCCTTCACTCGTCCGATCCAGCTCCAGTCCGCCTGACCCTTGTACATTTGCACGCGAGTCCGACCGTGGACGGCGATGGCTTTGCCGCCTGCACGCTCAACCGCCTTGGCGTTTTCCAGGACATACAAGTGCTCTTCATCCCAGCCCAGTCGCATTTTGACCGTAACCGGCTTTTCGACAGCATCGACAACAGCCGATACTACCTCGTAAATTTTGTCCGGGTCGAGCAACAGGCGAGCACCTGCATCACAGCTCGTAATTTTCGGAACAGGACACCCCATGTTGATGTCGATAATGTCTGCGTTCGTATGTTGATCTACATACTTCGCCGCTGGAACGAGCGTTTCCTTGTCACCGCCAAAAATCTGCAAGCTCAGCGGTTTCTCGCGTTCGTCGACATACAGCATGTCGATGGTCTTTTTATTGCCGTGCACGATGCCTTTGTCGCTGACCATCTCCGCACAGACAAGTCCTGTCCCAAATTCTTTCGCAATCAAACGAAAAGCAGGGTTGCAAACACCTGCCATCGGGGCGAGAACCACGTTATTTTTCAGTTCAATATTTCCGATTTTCATCTATTTCGACCTCCTATTCCCGATATGCGGGGTCTTGGAGAGGTGAGACTCATCCAAACTGCCTATCCTTTATTTTATAGCACATAATTCTTCATAGTCGACCTGTAAAGTGCTGGCGATCTTGCGCAGTACAGGTTCTGTCGGCGTGCGAGTCCCCCGCTCCAGCGATCCGACGAACGACAGCGACACTCCCAGCTTTTCCGAAAGGGACTGCTGTGTATACCCTTTTAACTTCCGAAAGGATCTGATCCGATTTCCCAGTTGATTGCTCCCCACTCTCGTACCCCCTTGTGATCTTCTGCCAATAAGGAAAGATAATGGTCAATGGTCTGGCTGTAACCAGGCAAAGCATCGCCCTCCCAAATGTCTCGCAACGGAACCAGCACAAAAGCGCGCTCGCTCAAACCAGGGTGCGGGATAACCAGATGCTCCAGCGACACACTGGAGGTGCCATACAAAAGAAGGTCAATATCAATCGTACGCGGCCCCCAACGAATGGTTCGAACGCGCCCCAGAACGCGTTCTACCGACAAAGCCGCATCCAATAGCTGCTCGGGAGAAAGGTCTGTCTCTATCGCCACAGCCATATTCAAAAACGCCTCTTGCTCGACGTAGCCGAACGGCTCTGTCTCATAAACAGCGGATACGCGCAAAACCCGGATTCCCGGCTGCTCGTTCAGCTTCTGGATCGCCTGACGCAAATTTTCCGCACGATGGCCCTGGTTTGATCCAAGCCCCAGATACGCTACCACACTCATGAAGCAAAATCCTCTCTTCTGCGCGTCATTTCAATGGCAACCGACTCATAGTGGCCGTTGATCGGAGGATTGGGCTTGGTCACCTTTACTTTGGCTTCTTGCAACGGAAAAGTCGTCAAAAGTTGCTCGGCAATTACAGCAGTCAGCTTTTCAACCAGATTGAACCGTTCGCCCTCGACAATTTTTTGCACACAAGTAAAAATATCGGCGTAATTGACGGTATGCTGCAGATCATCGCTCGCCCCTGCCTGCGACAAGTCGACAAGAAGCTCCAAATCGACATAAAAACGCTGACCCAGCTCGGCTTCTGCGCCAAAGACACCATGATAGCCATAAAACGACATGCCATTAAAATAAATTTTGTCCATCGTTAAATGCCCCCCTTCATCATCGCATCCATCATCTTGGTGACCCGTTTCATCTCTTTTACATCGTGCACCCGAACCATATGGCAGCCTTTGGCTACGCCCAGGGCAACAGTCGCTGCCGTGCCCTCTACCCGTTCCTCTACTGGCAAGTCGAGGACATGTCCGATCATCCGCTTGCGCGAGGTCGCGAGCAGAACCGGATAGCCGAGAGCAACCAGATCATCGAGTCTGCGCATGGTTTCGAGGTTTTGCTCGACCGTTTTGACAAAGCCGATCCCCGGATCGAGAATAATCTGTTCCTCACGCACACCCGCGCGCAAGGCAATCTGTACGGATTCTCGCAAATCTCTGACATAATCGGAGAAAAAGTGCTGGTAGTCGGTGTCAGGGCGGTTGTGCATCAAAATGATTGGCACGCCGCTCTTCGCAGCTACTTCGGCCATGCGCGGATCGCGCTTTGCTCCCCAAACGTCGTTGATGATATGCGCCCCAGCGTCCAGTGCGCGCTCCGCCACCGCCGCCTTGTATGTATCAATCGAAAGAGGAACCGACAGCTCCTTTGTCAAAAGCCGAATGACAGGCAGCACCCGATCCAGCTCCTCAGCCTCATCTACAGGCATCGCTCCCGGGCGTGTCGATTCGCCGCCGATGTCAATGACATCCGCCCCTGCCTCCACCATGGCGCACGCCTGCGACAAAGCTTGCTCCACATCCACAAAACGGCCGCCGTCGGAAAAGGAGTCGGGCGTTACATTCAAAATCCCCATCACCAATGTGCGCTCGCCAAGCGGAAGTGTGTACTGTCCGCAGTCCAGCTTTCGTCTGGCTCGAAGGCGAGACGGCAGCGCCAAAATCTCCCGTACCTCTGCCGCCACCGCGCCAGACTCGCCAGCGCTTTTTTCCAGCTGTTGCAGAGCCTGCTCCAACTGCTTGTGGCCCGCGAGCAAAAGCATCCGTTTTCGCTCAATCGTACCCGGTTGCCCAGACACAACCGCCTCGGCCCCGGTCGCGAGCATGTTCTGCCGCACTTGTTCGGCAAGCTCGCTGCTCATGTTTTCCACATGGATCATCAAACCTGCTCGCCACTCAGCCAACTGTTCAGCCAAATGGCCAAAAACGCCCCGATCGGCAAGCTCCGCAATCATTTCGTCGACGGTTGCCGCATGGATTCGAAATGGATTGTACTTCATGGACCTACTCCCTTTTTCCGTCTTCGCATGTTGATTAGTAGCATACCATAATTTACATGAAGGTCGCTACAGACTGACGGTAGGCGAGGTGCAGTTCGTTCGTGTATTTCCCGTAGACCGCTGGAACGAAAGTCCCGTCCACCTCCAGCACAGGCACGATTTCCTGCACAGAGTTGGTCGTAAATACTTCATCCGCCGCAAGCAGGTCTTCCAGCCGATACCGTCCTTCTGCTGTCGGGATCGCCAATTGCTCGGCCAAGCGCAAAACATGGCGGCGAGTCACCCCATCGAGAATGCTCGTATCCAGAGAAGGGGTGAACAGATGCCCGTCCCTGACCCAGAAAAGATTGCTGACGATGCCTTCCGCGAGAAAACCGTCGTGCGTCAAAAACAGCCCTTCCGTATCCGTGCGCGCCCCCAGCTCCTGGCGAGCCAATGCGTTGTTGAGGTAGTTGTGCGATTTAAACCGCTGGTGCCCCTCCGCCGTCTGGCGCGGCAATGCCAACGTCTGGAGTCGCTTGGGCTTGGGCGGCACCTCAAGCGCGGCAACCGGCTTGGCAAATACAAACAAAGATGGGCGCTCGTAGCCGCCAGCTACCAAGCCTACCCCTTCCGGCCCCGCCGTGACGCTGAGACGTACATACGCGTCCCTCAGCCCGTTCGCTTCGACGGTTTGCCTGATGGCATCCGCCAGCTCTTCTTTTGACCAGACAAGCTTGATTTGCAACGCCAAAAGCCCGGAACTCAGCCGGGCAAAATGGTCGTCCCACAGAAACAGTTTGCCATCGTATACACGCAACGTTTCAAACAGACCGATGCCATACAAAAAACCGTGATCCAAAATCGATACACTCGC
This sequence comes from Brevibacillus sp. HD3.3A, assembly GCF_013284375.2. Taxonomy (NCBI): domain Bacteria; kingdom Bacillati; phylum Bacillota; class Bacilli; order Caryophanales; family Paenibacillaceae; genus Brevibacillus; species Brevibacillus sp. HD3.3A. The sequence continues at coordinate 210,974 of NZ_CP085874.1, read as the reverse complement.
CTCATGAGCCGGACAAATTGTCCCGTTTGCATAAATGTGCATCTGCGCACTCTCCCGATACTATTGTCGAGAGCATCATACCATATTTTCCGGGGAGAGCGCAGATTCGGAAGCACGCTTGCCATGAACAAAGCGCGAGATTGTGATCGAGATTTCGTACAAAACGATCAACGGAACAATCACCATAATATCGGACAAAAAGTCGGGCGGAGTAATCGTAATCGAAATGATCGCCAGCACCAGGTAGGCAGGCTTGCGCATTTTGGCCAATCGATGCGGATTCAAAATGCCCAGATGGCTCAAAAACAGCACGACGACAGGCAGCTCAAACAAAAGTCCAAACGGCAGGCACAAATTCAACATAAAGCTAAAGTAGTCATTTGCCGTAATCACCAGTTCAAAATTCCCGTTTGACAGCCCCAGCACGAATTGGTACATCATCGGAAACAAGACAAAGTAGGCAAAAGACAGCCCGAACAAGAACAACAGAAACAGCGCCGGGATGTACATCAGCGCCACTTTTCTCTCCCGCTCCTCCAATGCCGGAACGACGAATCGCCACGTCTGATAGGCAGCCACAGGAATTGTGACAGCTACCGCGCCAACCGCAGACAACTTTACATAGATTGACAAAATATCACCCGGGCCGAGGATAGCCAGTTTTTCGCCGGAATGATTCGACAACGCCAGGTAAATGTGATCGACAAACAAAAAACAGATGATCATGCCGATGACCAGTGTCGCAGCCACGATCAGCAGTCTGCGGCGCAGATCACTCAGATGCTCCAAAACAGGCATCTCCTGATTCACAAGCTCTCCTCCTTACGCGCTGCGCTGCAAAAAGGCAGTGCGCCAAATGAACGCACCGCCTTTTCCCACGCCGGAATTAGTTGCTTCGTTTTACCGCTTCTTCTCCGACCGCGCCTTTGTCTTTGCCTTCATCGTCGTCCTTGGTCAAATCTCTGGCAGCCGTTTTAAACTCCGTCAGCGTACGACCAAAAGCGCGACCGATCTCCGGCAGCTTGCTCGGCCCGAAAACGATCAGTGCGATGATCAAAATCAAGATCAGTCCAGGAATCCCGATGCTCGATAGCATGGTGCGCTACACTCCTTGTCCTAGAAACCAGTAATGGCAATCACGCTCGGCAAAGCTGCTGCATTTCCGCCTTTTGGCCAATGGCTGGTTGGCTGGCTGTAGTCCTTGAGGTTTTCGCCCGGATGCTGTACCGACAAAAACAGCGTTGTTTCATCAGGCGTAAACCAAGGCCCTGTCATTTCCGCGCCTACCGGAGCAGAGGCAAACTGTGCAGCCTGTCCTTTGTTGTTGCCCGTAGTCGGAATGAAAAATACCCCGTTGTTCCCAAACGATTTGTAAATCCCGCTGTTCATGGAGGAAGAAGAGATGTCCGTAACGACCCACAGGTTGCCTGCGCTGTCAAACGCCATGTTGTCCGGCGCAGCAAAACCGCTTTGCGGACCGCCTGCGGCAAAAATCTCAAACGTGAACTCGCCGCCTGCATGGTTGTTGTCTTTTTCGAACAAACGCACGATTTGCCCGTAGAAGTTGCCATGCTTGTCGTTGTTCGTCAGGGCGATGAACACGGAACCGTCAATCGGATGGACTTCCAGATCTTCAGGGCGATCCATCGGAGTAGCTCCAACCGCTTTGGAAGCTTCGCGGCAATTGACCAAAACGTCAGCCTGGGAAGCAAACAGCAGCTTGCCTTCCGCATTCACGGCTTTTTTCAAAGCGTCATTGGTGGCCAAATCCAGCGCGACCCATTTGCCTTTGCCAAAGTTGGCGACATAAAGCGTCCCTTCCTCCAGCAGCCGGGAATTGCCTTTCCCCGCCTTCGGATCGAACTTCGCTTTGGAAACGTATTTGTACACGTACTGGTCTTTGGCATCATCGCCCATGTATACGACCAGTTGACCTGATGGCGCCAGCACCATGGCAGTATTCTCGTGGGAGAAGCGGCCGAGCGCTGTATGCTTTTTCGGAGTCGACTTCGGATCAAACGGATCTACTTCAATAACCCAGCCATAATGGTTTGCCTCAGGCAGCTTGCAATCGCCTACGACGTCCATGTAGTTTTCCTCACAGGAAAGAACTGTATTCCACAGTGTCACGCCGCCAGAGCAGTTGGCAAACGTCCCGGTTACTTCTTTGGCGATCGAAGCTGCCGGCCCTGTCAGTACGTGTTTGGTCAGCCCGCTGACACGACGGCCGTACTTGGAGTCCGCAACCAGCTTCCACTTGCCTTGTTCCTTTTTGATTTCGATGACAGAGCCGCCCAGCGCGTACAAATACTTTTTGATTTGCTCGGGAGTGCGCTTGTTGTCTTCTGCGTCCGCTTTCAAGTAATCGTATCCGTTCACATAATATTCCAACTCACCTAAATATTCGTGATTTACCCAAAGCAGTCCATGGTCTGATTTGCCCTCGATGGGCAGAAAACAGGTGAAGTCATTATTGAAGCCAAAAGTGTCGCCAGCCGCGTTGATCTTGTCTCCATAGGAAGCGATCACATCGTACTTGAATCCCTCTGGCAGGACGACGTCGTCTTTCGTTGTCGGATGGATTTCCTTGAACTTCGGGTTGAAATGGTGGTTTTTTGTTTCGAGGCCAAACAGATGATCGGCTGTTTTTCCAGACAAGGTACTGCCTGCTGCCAAGGCAGGGATTCCGGTTGCCATCGATGCCAGTGCTGCTGTACCTGCTCCTAGATAAGTCAAAAACTGTCGACGATTTACATCCATTTCACTCTCTCCTTTTTCGCCATCTTTCGCTTCATTGTACAAGCCGAATGTCGAGAGAGAGTAAACGCTGTATAAAGAGTCTGTAAATGAAAAAACCGCCTGAAATCAGGCGATTTTTGTCGTGTATGCATTCATGATCCTGTCGTATGGCGGGCGTAGGTGGTGAGGAAGTTTTGCAGCAACTGTTTGCCGTGCTCGGTAATAATCGATTCGGGGTGGAACTGCACGCCCTCAATCGGATATTCCCGATGGCGCAATGCCATGATCTCGCCTTCAGCGGTTCGCGCCGTAATTTCCAGCTCACTCGGGATGGACGCTTCCTCCACAATCAAGGAGTGATAACGTGCCGCTGTAAAAGGGGAAGGAATGCCCTGAAAAATCGTCTTCCCGTCGTGAATGACCTCAGACGTTTTGCCATGCATCAACCGTTCGGCGCGAATGACTTTTGCTCCAAACACTTGTCCAATCGACTGGTGTCCCAGGCACACTCCCAAAATCGGGATTTTCCCCGCAAAGTGGCGAATGGCCTCCATGCTGATCCCCGCTTCGTTTGGCGTGCACGGGCCAGGCGAGATCATCAAGTAATCGGGAGCCAGCCGCTCGATTTCTTCCAGCGTGATTTTGTCGTTGCGGTACACTTGCAGCTCTTCGCCAAGCTCACCTACATACTGCACCAGGTTGTACGTAAAGGAATCATAGTTATCGATCATTAAAATCATCTTACTCTCATCTCCTCTCAACTCATCGTTCTCTGCTCGCTAATCTCTAGGGCCTTCCACAACGCTTCTGCCTTTTTCAAAGACTCGGCGTACTCCGCCTCGGGGACAGAGTCGATCACAATGCCTGCTCCTGCCTGCACATGAGCCATTCCATCCTTGACGACCATCGTCCGGATGGCAATATTGACCTCTACATCGCCGTTAAAGCCAAACCAGCCGATTGATCCTGTGTACACGCCACGTTTGACCGGCTCCAGCTCCTCGATGATTTCCATCGTCCGAACTTTTGGCGCTCCGGTAATCGTTCCGCCCGGAAAAGTGGCCGCTACCGCATCGAAAGCATCTTTGCCCTGGGCCAGCTCTCCTTTTACATGGGAGACGATATGCATCACGTGCGAGTATTTCTCCACGACCATGAACTCGCTGACCTCCACGCTGCCAAAACGACAGACGCGGCCCAGGTCATTGCGTTCCAAATCGACCAGCATCACGTGCTCTGCGCGCTCCTTTTCGTTGTCAATCAGCTCACGCGCCAATGCCTCATCCTGCTCATCGGTTTGCCCGCGCGGACGCGTCCCTGCGATCGGGCGTGTATGAACTTCCCCGCCCTTGACCTTCACCAACAGCTCAGGGGAAGCGCTGACCAGCTGAAACTCCGGGAAGCTGAGGTAGCCCATGTAAGGAGACGGATTCAGCTTGCGCAGCACCTGATACACATCCGGCGCCGTCACCTGCATTGGTTTGCTTTGCCGCACAGACAGGTTCACCTGGAAAACGTCGCCTTGGGCGATATACTCCTGAACCCGACGGACGGCATCCTCGAACTGATCTTTGGCAAAAGACACCGCTGCTGGCGTCTCATGAACCAGCGGTCTTTTGCGCAATTGCTCCCAGTCTTCGGCATCCGTCTTCGCCACAAGATTTTCCAGTGAATTCAGCCTTTTTGCAAGGCGTTCCTCCGCTTGGCGATAAGTCTCTTCGCTCAACTCTTTTGCAGACAAATGAGTCAGACAGACGATCTCTCGCGTCTGATGATCAAAGACAACAAGGTCTTGCATTATCATAACATACAGATCTGGCAACTGTAAGTCGTCCGTTGCGATCTCGGGAAGCGTAGGCTCAAAAAAGCGGTTCATATCATAGCTGAGATACCCCACTGCCCCACCGGAAAAATCAGGCATATCTGGAACGACTGGCGTGCGATAGCGGGCAAGCAATTTTCGCAATGCATCAAGCGGTTGGTCCGCTTCCACATTTTCTACCTGACCATCGGGGTAGACAGCGATCGTTTCCCCTCGCTGACTGCGCAAGGTAGCTACAGGCTGATAAGCCAAAAACGTGTACCTTCCCACTCGGCCGCTTTCCAAAAGAACAGCATCCTGCATGGACGGCTGCAAGGCAGTCAGCACCTGCCAAGGATCGATTTCGGAAGACCATTTACCGCGAAGAGCAAGAGGAACAAAAGGATATGTCAATGCGTACGACTGGCACTGGGCAAAGGTAGGGAACATCAATTTCGCTTCACGCTCCGGTTTTTTCACTATTTATCCGTTCATTATATAGTCGTCCCAGGCAAAAAGAAAAGACCACGCAGCCAAAATGGCATACCGTGGCCTCCCGTATTTTTTGCCAATCAATCCTCGAATTGGTACAGAGGAGTAGACAGGTAGCGTTCGCCGTTGGATGGGATGATGGCGATGACTTTTTTGCCTTTGCCCAGCTTGGCAGCTACTTGCAAAGCCGCATGGATCGCTGCCCCCGAAGAAATGCCGCCGAGAATGCCTTCCTTGCGAGCTACTTGGCGAGCTGTTTCAAAAGCTTCCTCGTTCTCTACCTTGATGATTTCGTCGTAAATTTGCGTATCAAGAATTTCCGGAACAAAGCCTGCTCCGATTCCTTGAATTTTGTGCGGTCCTGGCTTGCCGCCGGACAATACTGGGGATGCTGCCGGCTCTACGGCAACGATCCGCACGTCTGGGTAGTGCTCGCGCAAGACTTGACCGACACCTGTGATCGTTCCGCCTGTTCCGATCCCGGAAATAAAAGCATCAACGCCGCCAATTTCCTTTGCCTGCTCCAACAGCTCACGCGCTGTCGTATCGCGGTGCACAGCAGGGTTGGCTTTGTTTTTGAATTGTTGCGGAATAAAGTAGGTGCTGTCTTCTTTTGCAAGCTCTTCCGCTTTGCGAATCGCTCCGCCCATTCCTTCGGCACCTGGAGTGAGCACCAGTTCCGCACCATACGCGCGCAGCAAGTTGCGGCGCTCGATACTCATCGTCTCCGGCATGACCAGAATGGCGCGATAGCCTTTTGCAGCAGCGACCATCGCCAGGCCGATTCCTGTATTTCCGCTCGTCGGTTCAATGATCGTATCCCCTGGCTTCAGGCTGCCATCCGCTTCGGCTGCCTCAATCATCGCAAGCGCGATCCGATCTTTCACGCTGCTTCCCGGGTTGAAAAACTCAAGCTTCAAGTAAACATCTGCGATATCTTCGGTGACAACACGATTCAGCTTCACAAGCGGAGTAAATCCAATCAAATCAGTAATGGAATTAGCCACGCGCATATGTCCTGCCCCCTTATATTAATAAGCCGAGTAAAACGCTAGGATTTATTGTCATAATTATATCAACGGTCGCCCATTTGGTCAATGAGGCATTTGCCCAGAAATCTGAACGCCTACGGACTCGCGCATCCGCTCCAAAACCACATCGAGAGATTCCACTTGCGCAAAGGCAATTTCCCGGCGCAATTCCTCTTTTACCTCGGCAAAAGTTCTCTGTGTCGCATCCCGCTTCTGCTCCAGGTGATAGATGACGTATTGATCCCCGGTTTTGACTGCTCGGCTATTGTCTTTTGCCTTCAAGCTTTCTATTTCGTTCCACGCTTCATCAGGCAGCTTCGGGTCGCGCAGGGATACCCACCCCAAATCTCCGCCTGTGGTCGCCGTTTTTTGGTCGATCGAGCGTTCCTTGGCGAGAGTCTGGAAATTGGCCCCCTGCTTTAATTCGGCCGCTACCTGCTCCGCTTCTTTTTGGGATGCAACGGCAATTTGATACAGTCGCACCTGCATCGGGCGCGTATACCGATCTGCCCGGCTTTCATATACTTTCATCACTTCGTCGTCACTAACCGAGATATCTTTGGTAGCCAATGTTTGCAGCAGAATTTGATAAGTAATCTCCCGCTTCACCGCATCAAGGCTCGTTCCAGCCTGCTTTTGCAGCGCTTGCTGAAACTCGCTGTCCGTACGGCTGCCATAGCTGTCGCGAATTTGTTCCAGTTCCTGCTCAACCTGTTTCGGATCGGCGCTGACACCCAAGCGCTTCGCCTCCTGAAAAACGACCTCCCGATTGATGAGATCGTTCAGAACCTGCTCCCCGAACTTCTGTTTGAGCGCCGATACATACTCGGCTTCACTGATTTTCACATCTCCGACGATAGCCGCAGGTTGCAGCTTGCCTGACGACTGGAACCAGGCCCAGGTCACGGCAAGCAACAGCAACACGAGCGCCCCAATGAATGCCCACAACCCTTTTACATTGGTCATGCCATCCTCTCCCTTAGTTGACGCCGCGCGATTGTCCTTACATGTCTTTCATGATGTTCTCTAACGCGGCTCTGTCATAGTGATAACGTTCATTGCAAAAATGACAGTGAACTTCCGCTTCGCCCTGCTCTTCAAGAAGACTCTCCATCTCTTCGCGTCCCATGCTGATCAGAGCCTGAACCACCTTGTCCTCGTTGCACTTGCAGTGGAATACAATGTCTGTGCGGCTCAGATACTTAGGCTCGTCCAATACGCGGGCCAAAATTTCCTCCGGCGACAAGCCCTCGCCAATCATGCGGGAAACTTGCGGCAGCTGTCCCAAGCGTTCTTCGATTTTTGCCACGACCTCTTCAGGCGTGTTCGGCAAAAGCTGAAGAATAAAGCCGCCAGCCGCCAAGACGGAGCGGTCATCCGGGTTTACCAGCACACCTACGCCTACCGCTGACGGCGTTTGCTCGGACACGACAAAATAGTAAGTGAGATCTTCCCCGATTTCACCTGAGACAATCGGCGAGCTGCCTTGATAAGGCTCTTTCAGTCCCAAATCTTTTGTCACGTACACAAAGCCTTCCGTTCCAACGGCACGCGCTACATCCAGCTTGCCTTTTTCATTCAGCTCGAAGTGCACTTGCGGGTTGGTAGCGTAGGCAATCCCTTCGCCATCGGCATTGGCCTCAGCGACGATCTGCCCAATCGGACCTCCCCCTTTTATTTTGACAGAGAGGCTCTCGTTTCCTTTTAACATGGCTCCCATCATCAGAGAGACGGTCAAAGTACGTCCTGTCGCTGCCGTTGCCGTGTTCCACATATCGTGGCGGCGGCGCACTTCTTCCACAATATCTGTCGTCCGTGCAGCAAAAGCACGTACGTGTCCGTCAAATCCGGTTGCTCTTATCAAATAATCGCTCATCTGGCGATCCTCCTTCTTGCATCCAATGTTCAAATGGTCTTTATCAGTTTACCACAAGAAGCCAGACGTACGCGCTTTCCACTGACTAAACGAACACTTGCAGACGATCGCAAAAGCAAAACCCCTTCCAGTAGTAGAAGGGGTCGGTAATGACATCAAGTCAGATAGTCTTTCAGAACTTTCGACGCTTTTTGCGTTCGCAATCGGTCAATCGTCGTCGCTTCAATCTGGCGGATTCGTTCGCGGGTCAGGCCAAACATTTTGCCTACTTCCTCCAGCGTGTACACATGGTCATCATACAGACCGTAGCGCATGGAGATAATCTCTTGTGCCCGCGGGCTAAGCCGCTCCAGCGCTGCATGCATCTGGGAGCGCAAGTCCACCTTTTCAATCCAGTCATCCAGCGAGGACAGTCCATCGTCCATGATTTCAGCGTAGCTCAGACACTCGTCCTCATGCTCCGCCAGCCATTTTTCGCTGTCCAGTTCGGCATCAATCGACTCCATTTTCATCATCAACGCCTGCTCGATTGCATCGACCTTTTCCAGCGGAATGTCGAGCAGTCCGGCAATTTCGTGTCGATCCGGCGTCCGGTTCAACGCGTGAATCAGATGCAACACTTGCTTTTGATACTGGCGAATTTGCTCATGCATGTGGACAGGAATGCGAATCAACGCACCTTTGTCATTGATTGCGCGGGTGATCGCCTGGGAAATCCACCAGTGCGAGTAATGATAGAGACGTACGCCGCGTCCCACATCAAATTTGTCTATGGCGGTAAACAAACCAATCGTCCCTTCCTGAATCAGGTCCAGGAACGGCATGCCTCTTCTCAAATGGCGCAAGGCTGTACTGACAACGTAGCGCAAATAGGCGCGAACAATCGTTTCACGTGCCTCCATGTCGCCATGCTTCTGATAGCGAACCAGGCAAGCCAACTCTTCTTCTTTGTCCAACATGGGTGTTGCAGCGACGCTTTCCAAAAACAGCAAGGCGGACGTGTCAGACCGAAGCGATCTGGGCACCACGATCCCCAGCTGTGTTTCTACTTCCCGCCAACGACTGGGAGTGGAATGGAATGAGGAGGTACTCAAAGTCATATGCAACCCTCACTTCTCTGGAATGGGAGTTCACGATGAAGTTAGGCGAGTTTACGAAGTTGTTTACTGTAACCGTATTTCGACAAAACTTGTTTGATTCCTGCCAGTTTACAGAATATTAACAGTTCTCCCCTTTATGCGTTGTTTGTAAACCTTCCTTAATATAGAGGCGAGCCTGGTCGACAAAAAAGCCATCCCTGAATGCGGGACGGCTGAAGAATCATGTCGAATAGTGTAAAAGGAGTCTGTACTTTACTGATAAAGATGACAGGCAGCAAAATGGTTGGTGTCCACTTCTTGCCACACAGGCTTTTTCTGGGCGCAAACCTCTGTCGCGACAGGGCAACGCGTACGGAACACACAGCCGCTGGGCGGATTGATCGGACTGGGCACGTCGCCTTCGATAATCTTCCGCTCGCGGTTTTTCTCCAGGTCTGGATCGGGAACAGGAATAGCCGACAGCAACGCCTGCGTATACGGATGCTTGGGAGACTCATACAACTTTTCGCTCGTACTCATTTCTACCATGTTGCCCAGGTACATCACACCGATCCTGTCGCTGATATGTTTAACCATGGCAAGATCGTGGGCGATAAACAAATACGTCAAGTTTTGCTCCCGCTGCAAATTTTTCATCAAATTCACAACCTGTGCCTGAACCGATACATCGAGGGCCGAAATCGGCTCATCTGCGATAACGAACTTCGGATTGACGGCAAGTGCGCGGGCAATCCCGATCCGCTGGCGCTGCCCGCCGCTGAACTCATGCGGAAAACGGTTCGCATGCTCCTTTTGCAGGCCCACCATCTCCAGCAGCTCGACTACCCGCTTCATCCGCTCTTTCCCCTTGTAAAGCCCGTTCAATTGCAGACCTTCTCCGATAATTTCGGCGATATTCATCCGCGGATTCAGCGACGCGTACGGGTCCTGAAAAATCATCTGAATGTTTTTCGTAATCTTGCCTCGATCGGCAGCAGAAGCTTTGTGCACGTTCAGCCCGTCAAACAGCACCTCGCCGGAGGTCGGTTGATACAAGCCGATAATCGTACGGCCAGTCGTTGATTTTCCGCAGCCAGATTCGCCTACCAGTCCAAACGTCTCCCCTTCGTAAATGTCAAAGGAGACGTCGTCAGCCGCCTTCAGTGAGAGCCCTTTGCCAAGCGCAAAGGTTTTTGTCAGGTTTCTTACCTGGACCAGCTTTTTTCTTTCCATCTGGCTACTCCTCCCCGTTATCCTTTTACCAGTATCGTCTGGAGATCGCATGTTCCTTTTTCAGCTTGTAGCTGTCGAGCTTGACGATCTCGATGGCGCTTCGGGAATCCGGTGAATGGATCATTTCCCCGTTGCCGATATAAATGCCGACGTGATGGACTCTGCCTCTTCCTTCTTCATAGGCAAAAAACAGCAGGTCACCCGGAAGCAAATCGGCTTTTTCAATCAATTCCCCGGCTCTGGCCTGATCAGAAGCATCGCGCGGAATTTGAATGCCGACAGAGCGGTGCATATTGTAGGCAAAGCCGGAGCAGTCATATCCATATGACGACATGCCGCCCCACAAATAATGCAGATCGAGGAAGCGCTTGCCCGACTCCACAATGGCCTCGCCGCGATTTCCGGTCAGTTCGATCGGCTCGTTTGCCCGCACAATGGCGACATCCGCTTTTGGCAAAAGAGCTTCGCCGTTCGGCACTGCTACTTTCACCCACTCGGAACCGTCTTCTACGAGCGGCAGCTTCGTCAAGAAAGCAAGCTCGATCCCCGGCTCCTGCTCTGTGGAATGCAGACGGGTAAACGCCGCTGTAACCATCGCCAAATTTTGTCCATCCTGCACAGCAAAGGCGGCAGACCACGGACTGAGCTGGCGCGACGGCACCCAACCTGGATAGCCCGTTTCGTTTTTGCTGGTCGTCTGGTCAGGAATCAAAATGTGCACCCAATCGCCCTGCTCTTCCACTACTTCTACGCGAGTGCCGAACAAAACTTGCGTCTGGATCGCGTTGTTGTCATAAAAGCCGAGCTTTTCCTCAACGGTCAGCGAATCAAGCCAACCGCGCGCATCAACCGGAACAGCGAGAGCCGCCTGGTCGATGTCACGGGGAGATTCGGGCTTCGTCCATACAGTTGCGACGGACACGGAGACGATTGCTGGTTTCATTTTCACTCTTCCCCTTCCCACAAACGGATCGAACGAATGCCCAGCCCCGGCGCATCCGGCATCGTCATCACACGGCCATCGTAAGTCACAGCACCATCGATGCCATCATGCAGAAGCATGAGCGGTGCGTCGAAGTCAAAGCGGGTAATATTTTTCTTGCTGGCTGCAAAATGCGCTGCCGCCGAAACAGCCAACCGCGATTCGATCATGCTGCCAACCATGCATGGAATGCCGTGTTCTTCGGCCAATTGGTTGATCAATTGCGCTTTGAAAATGCCGCCCGCCTTCATCAGCTTGATGTTAATCATGTCAGCTGCCCGGTTTTGCAAAACTTGCAACGCCTGCGCCGGCGAAAATACACTTTCGTCAGCCATGATCGGCGTATCCACCGAATCCGTAACCCGCTTCAAGCCTTCCAGATCGTGAGCTTTTACAGGCTGTTCAATCAGTTCGATGCCAAGCCCCATGTCCTCCATTTTGCGAATGGATTGAACCGCTTCTTTCACATTCCATCCCTGGTTGGCATCAAGACGAATTTTCACCTGATTGCCCACGGATTTGCGAATCTCCTGGATGCGCAAAATATCATCCTCGATGTTGTCCTTACCCACCTTAATTTTCAAAACGTTAAAGCCTTGGTTCAAATAAGCAGCCGCATCTTCGCCCATCTCTTTTGGCGAATTGACGCTGACAGTATAGTCCGTTTCCAGCTGGTCGCGATAGCCTCCGAGAAACTGGTACAGCGGCATTCCCGCCCGTTGGGAAATCAAATCGTACAGCGCAATATCAACTGCTGCCTTCGCGCTTGTATTCCCTACCATCGATTGATGCAAAGTTTGAAATACTCGTTCGTAAGCAAGCAAATTCAGACCGATCAATTGCGGCTTCATCGTGTTCATGATGGCAGATTCGATGCTTTCGATGCTGTCGCCGGTAATGACGACAGTAGCAGAAGCCTCTCCCCACCCTACCATTCCGTTGTCGCAAGTGATTTTCACCAAGACAGATTCCAGACTGTTCACCGTGCGCAAAGCTGTTTTAAAAGGCTTTTTCAAAGGTACAGAGATTCTCTTCACTTCGATGGCTTGAATAATCATGTTTTCCTCCATCTTTTCTAGCACGCATGCTTGCTTTATCTATTTTTTCGTTGAATCAAACTAAATTATAGCACTATTAAAACATTCGGCAAAAAAGGGGGAGAGTCATTTCATCCGCCTGAAATGACTTCTCCCGGCAAGCATGTTTTACTTCACGACTGCTTTTCGCAAATCGGTATAGCTGAGCGACGAGCTTTGGATTCCGCTGACTTTGTCGCTGGTGAGCAGCGATGTGTTGTAGAAGTACAGCGGCGCTACTGGCGCTTCGTTCAGCAAGATTTTCTCGGCGTCGTGCAGCATTTGCAAACGTTTGGCATCGTCTGGCTCTTTGTACGCGCCTTCAATCAGCTTGTCGTATTCAGGATTGCCCCATCCAGTGCGGTTGCTGCCGTTCTTCGACTGGAAGATGTCCAGGAAGTTGATCGCATCTCCAAAGTCAGGCAACCAGGAGGAACGGGCAATTTGATATTGCAGCTGTTTTTGCATATCGGTCAAAACTTTTCCTTCTACTTTTTGCAGCTTCACATCTACGCCCAGATTTTGCTTCCACATTTCTTGCGCTGCTTGAGCTGTTTTTTCGTTGGCTGTTCCGCTGCGGTAAGTGAGCGTTACTTCTGGCAGCTGAGTATAGCCTTTTTCCTTCATTCCTTGCTCCAGCAGCTTTTTCGCTTCAGCGGCATCGAACTTCACCAAGTCTCCGCCCACTTGACGGAAATCGCCCGAACCGTTGGCGTCTGGCAAGCCGAAGGAAACGAATCCGGTTCCCGGTTTTTGCTGGCGCATCAACACGAGGTCTACCAATGTTTGACGGTCAATTGCCAGGCTGAACGCTTTGCGAATGTTGACGTTGTCAAACGGCTCTTTTGTCACGTTGAAGCGGTAGAACTCTGTGCCTGCGCCATCTTTTACGTATACTTTGCCATCTTTGAACAACTGGTCAGCCATATCCGCCGGAACGGTTGTGGTTCTGTGCAGCTCTTCATTCGTGAACATTTGGTACTCGGTATTTTCATCATCGATCATTTTCCAGACAGCGCCCGGCAACGTTACGTTTGCCGCATCCCAGTAGTTCTCGCTTTTCATCATTTTCAGTTCGCTGTCATGCTTCCACTCGGTCAGCTTGAACGGCCCGTTGCCCACAAAAGTGCTCGCTTCGGCAGCCCATTTCGGATCTTTTTCCACCGTCGCCTTGTGAACCGGGAAGAACGCCGGGTTAGACGCGAGAAGCAATGTCCAGGAAGCTGGCTGTGCCAAAACAACTTCCAGTGTCTTGTCATCCAACGCTTTTACTTTCACACCGTCTACAGGACCTTTTCCGCTGTTGTACGCTTCGGCCCCTTCGATAATGAAAGCGAGGAAGGCAGCTGGAGATGCCAGCGCCGGGTCGAGCATGCGTTTCCAAGCGTATTCAAAGTCTTGCGCCTTTACCGGCTCGCCGTTGCTCCATTTGTTATCGCGCAAGGTGAACGTATACGTCTTGCCATCCTCGGAAACTTTCCACTCGGAAGCTGCCGCAGGCTGAGGCTTCTGGTTCTCATCCAGTCGCGTCAAACCTTCCATCAAGTTGTTCAAAATGTTGTAGGATGGCTCGTCAAAGCCGACTGGCGGGTCGAGCGAGGTAGGCTCCTTGATGTTGTTCAAAAGCAAAAGCTTGGCTGCCTGATCTCCCGGTGCAGGAGTCTGCTGGTTGTTGGTCGCCGGTGGTGCCGATTCATTGTTCGCTGGCGCTTGACCCGAACTACACCCGGTTACGAACATGGAAACAGCAAGCGAAGCGGAAAGCAAAATAGTCGATAGTTTTTTCACTGTTTCTTCCCCCTTATGATTTTTTTATATGTCGTAAAAGGATAGCGCCGATAGACGACACCCTCTTTTACACCAGATAACCAACTCTTTTGCCCATGCGCCCATGCCTGTAGCCTTGCCCGCTAGGTTCCTGTAGGAGCCTGCATGGCGGCCAGCATTTTTTTCGCTCGCGGATCTTGCAGCCAACAGGATACCGAGTGCTTGCCGTGGACATTCGACTCGGCTGGCTGATAATTCCGGCAAACTTCCAGCGCATAGTCGCAACGAGCAGCAAACGCACAGCCGAGCGGCGGCGCAAACAAATCGGGCGGCGTTCCTGGAATTGGGCTGAGCGGTATGGAGCGATCCGCGTCCAGCCGCGGCATGGAAGCAAGCAGTCCTTTTGTGTACGGATGCTGTGGATTGTAGAAAATATCTTGCACAGGTCCAGACTCGACCACTTTTCCCGCGTACATGACGTTGACTCGATCCGCGATTTTGGCGACTACGCCCAGATCATGCGTAATGATGATGATAGATACACCTGTTTTTTGCTGAATGCTTTTGAACAGGTCAATGATTTGCGCCTGGATGGTCACGTCGAGCGCGGTCGTAGGCTCATCCGCAATGAGAATAGAAGGTCTACAGACAAGCGCTATGGCAATCATGATCCGCTGGCGCATCCCGCCGCTGAATTGATGCAGGTACTGCTTCAGACGGCTTTCCGGGTTGGCGATCCCCACCAGCGTCAAAATCTCGACAGCTTGCCGCCGCGCTTCGCTCTTGCCGACTTTTTGATGGCGAATGATTCCTTCCATGATCTGCTCGCCGATGGAAATGGTCGGATTGAGCGAGGTCATCGCATCCTGAAAGATCATGGAGATTTCTTTTCCGCGTATCTCGCGCATTTCTTTTTCCGGCAGCTTTGCCAAATCTTTGCCTTTGAACATGACGCTGCCACCAGCAATTTTTCCGATATGCTCCGGTATCAGCCTCATGATGCTCTTGGCCGTAACGCTTTTGCCACAGCCAGACTCTCCGACGATGGCAAGCGTCTCCCCTTTGTTCATGGAAAAGCTCACATCACGAACCGCATTCACTTCCCCGCCGTGCGTCTTGAACGTGACACGCAGACCGCTTACCTCCAGCAATTTTTCCGTTTTGTCCATGCCGTCTACCTCCTTGCCTTAGGATCGAACGCATCGCGCAATCCATCACCGAGCACGTTGAACGCAAGCATCGTCAATGAAATGAAGAAAGCCGGGAAAAAGAGCCTCCACCAATGCCCTGACAAAATCGTCGAGAGTCCGTCATTGGCCATCACGCCCCAACTCGCCATCGGAGCCTGCACGCCCAAGCCGAGAAAGCTGAGGAACGCTTCCCCAAAGATCGCGGATGGAACAGACAAAGTGACATAGACAATAATGATGCCTATTGTATTCGGCAAAAGGTGTTTGCGAATGATGTAAAAAGGCTTCGCTCCCATCGTTTTTGCCGCCAGCACATACTCCGAGTTTTTCATCTGAAGCACCTGACCGCGCACGGTACGGGCCATCCCGATCCAGCCAGTCGCGCTCAAAGCGATGATAATCGTGCCAAGCCCAGGTCCCATAACGACCATCAGCAAAATAACGACCAACAAATAGGGCAATCCATACAGGATATCGACGAAGCGCATCATGATGTTATCGACCCGGCCTCCCATATACCCAGCGATACCGCCATACAAGACACCGATAAAAAAGTCGATCAGTGCTGCCATGAAACCAACGAACAAGGAAATGCGCGCCCCGTACCATACGCGGGTGAACACATCGCGCCCGAAATCGTCCGTACCAAACCAGTACGTCCCAGATGGCGCTTTATTTTTCATGATTATCGATTGCTTGGAGTATTCATGTCCTGAAATCATCGGACCGATCGTTGCCATAACCCCGAGAACAATAATGATGACGAGTCCCATCAACGCAAGCTTGTTCCCTTTCAGTCTCTGCCAGGCTCCCTGCCAAAATGTCAATTGAGGTCGCACAATCGCTTCCGAATTGAGGTTGTCTTTGCGCATTGGAATAAACAAGTCGTCAGAAACGATCATCCTTCGCTCTCCTTTCGATGCAGCTTGATTCGCGGATCAATAATGCCGTACAAAACATCGACGACGAACATCAAGAAAATCAAGAGGGCGCTGTAGAACACAGTAGTTCCCATGATCACGGAATAGTCACGGTTGATGATGCCCGCCACGAAATACTTGCCCATGCCGGGAATGGCAAAGATTTTTTCAATGACAAAGCTCCCCGTCAAAACATTGGCGATCAGCGCCCCCAGCAAGGTGACGACAGGCAAAATGGCGTTGCGCAATGCATGCTTGATCACGATTGTCGCAGGCTTTAATCCTTTTGCTTTGGCCGTCTCGATATACTCCTGCGTCAATACCTCCAGCATGTTCGTACGCGTCAGGCGGGCAATAATCGCAATCGGGCCAAACGCCAGCGCCAGTGCCGGCATAACTACGTGTTGCCAGCTGCCCCAGGTCGCTGTCGGGAGAAGCTTCCACTCCACCGCCAAATACTTGATCAGCAAAGGCGCAACTACGAAGCTCGGTATGGATATCCCGAGAACCGCAATGATCATCGCTGCGTAATCGATCAAACGGTTGTGGCGCAATGCGGCAATCACGCCCAGCCCTACTCCTGAAATAATCGCAAAGAGAACAGCAATCAGTCCGAGTTGAAACGAAACCGGAAAACCGCGAGCAATCATTTTGTTGACGGTATCCGCACTGTTCGCAGTGGATGGCCCCAAATCAAATTGCACCAGCTTTTGCAAATACAGACCGTATTGGACAAAGAGCGGCTTATCCAGGTTGTAGTAAGCGTTGAGATTTTGCGCCACGGTCTCGTTCAGCGCTTTTCCCTCTTTTTCAAAAGGAGATCCGGGCACAGCATGCATCAGAAAAAAAGTAACGGTAATAATGAGCCACAACGTAACAATCATGGAGATGAATCTGCGGAAGACAAAAGATAGCAAGGAATCTCCTCCTTTAATCAAAATCCGGCAAAAAGGTTGATGGGCAAAAAGCTGTCGTTCGCATCCCGGTCGGAAAAATGTCTTTCCTTTCCGTATAAGCAAAAAACCCAGCAAATGCGCGATTATCATGGCATTTGCTGGGTTTTACTTACGTGTATGCCGTGCATACGAATAAATAAAGCAGCTTGTGTGTATTCAATTCACTTGGTGACTTCTGCTTTACTTCTCGTGGAAACAGCCTGTTTGTACTTCTTCTGTGCATCCTTGAAGGCAGCAATCAATGTCTTTTGCGAAGATCCAAAATATCGATAGCGAATTTCTTCCCCAATCGCCTCCGACGCAAAGATGGAATGACCGATAAAAATGGATCGGGCAAAATCAGACGTCAGCTGCACCGTAGACGAACAAGCCGCATCTACGATTTTGTCGTTGGTAGTGTCAACGACAAGCCCAATAAAGAAGGCGCTGAACTGCTGCGTAATCGGATTGTTGGACGAAGATTGCGCGTCACCTACGATATAAATGGTATCCTTATCAAACAAGTGGAAAACCCCGCTTTTACTATGCTTAACGGGCCGGCCATGCGGGACGTTTGGAGTGCTACCTCCTTACAATCGCAAGCTGGCTAAGCACTTTCTTACATAGTACCAGACAAATTCGCAATTTGTAAATAAGTCTGACTAATCTTTCGTTTGTTTGGTGGATATGTTCGTATAATGCACGCAGACTGAAAATCGGAGGTTATTTTTCAGGTTTAATAAAACTTTAATTTTGCTAAAACTTCACTTCTTCGACAGAAACGACGGGAAAAGCATGCCCTGGAAGCATTGGCAAGAATGGCTTTTCATCCACATAAGCCACCATGATATGCGACGGTCCAATCATCGTTTTCGGAGCCATTTGCAAACGATCTCCGCGTTCGGTCACGACCGTGATCAGCAGTTGCCCGCCGCTCTGCCGGACAGCCCCGGGAGTTGCACTCACTGGCACGAGGCTTTCTCCGTTGTATTGCAGCAACAGATGCAAGTCCTGCCGCCAGTTACGAAAATCAACGTAATGACGCACAAAATGAATCGGAGCGTTCGTCACGCCTTGCTCCCCTGGAACATATGTTTTTTGCTGCCGCGCATAACCGCCATTTTCCTTCATCCTGCGATCAAACCGCTGCATTGCCTCTTCTTCGACAAGATCGATTACGCCCTCTGTCTTGAGTACCGGGTCAACGGCAAACGTTGCGTGGTGATTCGCCAACTCCAAAAGCATTTTGACCTCTGTTTTTTTCTGCATGGCCAAATCCGCATCGATAACATATGTACCCACCAGCAAAAAAAGCAGGATTGCTGATATAGATAAAAGATTGATGCCCGTACAATTATCCTCCTACGTTGTTATTTTCTTTTTTCATTAACTTCTTTAGCTTCTTTTGTGTGGATGATTATCACTTGGACTACGTGCCCTAGCCCGTTACAAATCGTAGTCCATGACGTTAATCGTCCCTTGACGCGTGACCTGTAAAGTATCGGTAGGCACGGGAATCCATGACGTAAAACCAGGATATGGAATGGTCAAGACCAGCGAAAACTCGTCTGCATGGCTCCATAAGACAGGATCGGCCGAATGAGTGCGCGTGACACGAACAGACATCTCCTGTTCCGACAAGGAGAACCGCTTTTCCGCAAGCTCCCGTGATATAATCGATCGCACTTCTTCCTGAAGCGCTCCTTCATTGCTTCCTCCATGATTGCTAATGTACTTCACCGCCGCAGCACTGACTTCCATCAATTCATTTTCCGTCTGCACGACAACATGAGCCTGTAACAATCCAATCGTCACCAACAATAACAGCATGATATTGAGAATAACCGCAACAAACTGTCCCATCAGGTCGCACCAAACCTCGTCACTTGCACAAGCAGATCACCGAAAAACTGTTGGCAAGCAGACATGATATTGCCTGGCCCTGTAAAAAGCACCCCAACCGTCAAAGGCAAGACGAGAACAAGCAACACCAACATACTGATCATTTTGTTCATGCGACTACCACCCCGGGTCAAAATATTCGGAGGGACTGCTTCCTGTAAACGAAAAAGCTGTATCTCCTTCTACAAATGCATTCAACCACTTTGCCACGTTTGACGGAGTAACTTTCATAGCGAGTGTGACAGACTCTTTTCTCTCTTTGCGTGCCCGCTCTCCTTCCCCTCGCGGCCAACTGCCCGCAAACACATCGGTAGAAACGTCCCAGCCAAGTCCGGCCATTTTATTGGTATAATAGTCGGCCAACGCTTGATTGAGGTAGCCGATATCCTGCATATCGTCAAGCACATCTGCATAAATACTGCGCGCAATGGCTCTCTCCATTGCGTACAAATGATACGCTCCCACGCCGGAAATCACGAAAAGCAGCGTTATCATACATACGAGAAATACTTTAGTTTTGACCATCTCTTCCGAGGCGACCGTTTTCTTTTAATGAAAGATAAACGTCGTAGCTCGATACACCCTTTCCTGTTGTGTCTCATGTAGCTGCTCTTCTGGATGCAGATTCCAGATGAACGCGCACAGACTCCCTACCATGACAATAATGACGAGAAAGACATGATGGTGCAGCATCAGTTGGACGTATATGCCGTGCCGTTTTGCATCTTGAAGTTGATGTTTTCATTTCGCGTGTCGTAATTAAGCGAGGTAATGGAACGGTTGATGCTTTCGGCAGAATCATTGGCAGCGGGCGACAATTCGTTTCCGTAAGAGCTGACGCCAATCCCCAAAACCATCACGCATGCAAGAAAGATAAAAAACATTTTTGACATAATTGCACTCTCCTTTTCTCTTCTAGAAATGAAATGATCAAGGTATCGCTTTATCGATCCACTGGACAGCTCGATCGCGCAATCCGCCGTCTTGAACGACCGCTGAATTAATCTGCGAGAGGCTCGACACAATGATTCCCAAAGTGAATACGATGCACATGATAATGGACAGCAGCTTGGTCAAACATTTAGCCTCCCTCTAGAGCAAATACTTGCTTAAAATTTCCGTAAGCAGCTTGTACCAGGGAAACATCGCGACTAACAGCCCCATGTAAAAAGCCGGATAGACGATAACACTGTAGCCGATACCGAGCGATTTGATTTTTTTGCGATGGCGAAACATTCTGCGCTGATCAACAGCCCACTCCATTCGCTGCATCGTCACACTGACTTGTCCGGCGCTTAGTTGCTCAATAGTGCGCATGCTTGAGACGAGTATAATTCCATCGTCGACCCCTAATCGGCGTTTGAAGTTTTCCAGCGCTTCATCAGGGTCTTTATTCCACTCGGACAATGTCGGTATATACTCTTTCAACTTCCGGGTAGGTCTTGCGGCTTTCACCATGGCATTGTAGATAGGCACCTGATTCTCCAGCAACGTCACATAACGGTTGATGAATCGTGCAATATCGGTACTCAGCATATCCTCGCGATTCCCCGCCCACATTTTCAACGCCAGATATGGGAACAAGTAGCCACAACCTGAAGCAATACAAATCGATAAAAAGGGGAATGACTCTACGCGGCAGACAATGACCCATACAAGCACCATCATGCAGACAGCGCTCCCGCATACTAATTGTGCAAACAACCACTCTGCTTTTCCCCAGCCAAATGGCCTGCCCGCGCGATTCAACAGTTGCTCCCAGTCATCGTCTTCCTTGGACGCTACCGTACTCTCCCACCTTCGCCACCACTTTGCAGAGATGAATAGCGCTGGTTTTGTGCCTTGCACCAAATACTTTCCAACGAAAAACGCTGCAAGGAACATAAAAATGGAGCCTGACCCCAACCATGTGTACATGACAAGCAACTGCATTATCGGTATCGCCTCCCCCATATGAATGCTAGCAGGATCGAGAACGACCAAACTGTTACCGCAAGCGCTAAAATAGATTGTCCATCAAGCGTGTAAAAATAGAGCCTGTACGAATCTTTCAGCAAGCTTTGGTTGTATGGAATCAGGCAGATACAAATGGCAATAACGATGATCAAACTAATCCATATGGAGTAAATTTCACTGTCCCGCTCGTGCTTCTCGTCCTGTTGAACGAACATTTCATTCGTCAATCGATTGAGCGGAATTTGTATATCCTCTGTCTCTCCTTCTAATCCACTGGATATATACATAGCAAAATCAAATGCCCACGGATGACTCAGTCTTTGTGCAAAACGTTCTATCGCCAAGATGGGATCGCCCCCATCTGCGAGATTGTTATTCAGCAGGAGTAACTCCGGCAACAGTTCTTTGGGGCATTCTTCGATCATCTCCCGGAATGTCAGAACAATATTTTTACGGCTGTTGTAATAGCGGGCAAAAAGCTCGACAAATCGGCAAAAGGATTTTATTTTCTTATTGATTCGCACTGTATAGCGAGCGTACAGCAACAGCGTAGGCATCAACAGAAACAAGAGAAACAAAGATAAAGAGACAATCAGATTGCCCAACAAAATACCCGACATAAAGCCTGCAACACTGCCAATCAAGGAAAGTACAAGATGAGCCTCTGGCGTTCCCCCACCGATTTGACACCAGCGGTCATACCGCTCATACAACAACCGCCTGGTTGCGTGTTGCATAAATTTTTCTCTCCAGACTGCAACCGTACGCGGGAATAAAACCCGGGGAGTAGTCCAAGTGTGATAAAAATAGTTGCCCATAAACATAAATCCAACAAACAGGCAGACGACCATCGGCACAAGCAGCAAATATGTCATAGCATCCTGCCCATATCTGTCAGACGTAGTTCCTTCAATACTCCCAAATCCGCTTTTCCTACGCAGCACATGTACTCGACCAAATGAGGGTTCAGTTGTCTTCCTGTCCATTCGTAGACACCCGTATGTACATTGCGGCTGACCAAAGGGATTGATTCTACACGATTGAAAGTGTCGTTCCAATCAGTGGCGTGAATAGCATCAATGAAGCGATGGCCGTTATTTCGGTAGGTCAGTGAATTTACAAAATTAACGGCTCTGCTAATCCGCTCTTGCGTCAACTCGATACTGCGACCACCGTATTGATACACCAGGTCAGTCAAGTCATGCAAAGCTTTATGAGGAAAACGTTCATGCATCGCTGCAATCGTCGCATCTGTGCCCCTAATTCCCGCATTAACAAAGTGGTAGGCTTCTATCGGCTCTCGTATTTCTCCAATTAAAATCGTGTTGGCTGTGGACCGATACATGTCTTTAAAGCAGCTACCCAAATCAATGCCGATCTCCTCGACGTTTTGCAGTTCAATTACTTCTCCTGGCCATATATCAGCGAACCGCATCTCATGCTCACTTTCGAAAATAGTGATGTACTCTGTAGACGGATCTTTCAGCTTCAACATGCACATCATCAAGGTCGTTTTTCCAGCAGCCATCGGACCAATAACGAGAACGTTTGCCCTCCCCCGTACTTGCTGTTCGAGCAGCCATTGCACAGGTTCATCAAAGGTGGGTTGAGACTGCAAGCGTAGCTGCTCAAGTGAGAAGGAAGGAGTTGTAAAGCGTCTTACAAGAATGGTAGGCACTCTGGAGTAAGGAAAAGTAAACATGGTCAGGCGTGCTTGCAAAGCTTGGAGATACCCGCTTAAACGAGGTTTTTTCTCGTTAAATGACAGCCCCGCGGCATTCGTCAATTTTTGTTGGAGCATCTCAACTTCTTTCCAGGTAGGCGTGTAGGAAAGAAATTTTTTGATCCCCTGCTCCAGATATGCGACTTTTCGATTGGCAGATATTCGCACCTCTTCGACCCACGGAGACAGATGCAGAACGGCATCCAAGATTCCCCAGCCGTAAGTTGCAAACACAAGACCTTCGTATCCATTGACATGCGGCAAAATTTCTTCAACAATCGGCCGTTTGACTACTTCTTCAAAATAATGCTGCAATCGTAAAATAATATGGTTATGGCTATCACGATCTCCTTGTTCGGCCAGAGAAAGAATATGTTGCATTTCCAGCTTCTCTTCACGAGTTTTGCCAAAATGATTCAAGTAGTCCCTAGCTGCTTGCTTAATATCCTCCATGCTGTGCAGACTCTGCGTCCCTCTGTTTAATTCGACCGCGCTCATCAGTTGTACACCGCACTTTTTTCAATGTGGTCAGCCTTTGCCAGTTCTTTGAGGCTGCTTACGTACGATTTCGGAGGAAACAGCTCTTCAATGAGCACGCTGCGGCTCCGCTGGGATTGCATCAGCCTGCTTGAAGATATGTGAGGAACTACGCCGTAGACCGGGATATCCTCCCCGATTCGAAATGGCTGACCAGGCTCTTGATGACTTAACAACACCTCGCAATGCACTCCTTTTTCTCGCCATTGTTTCAGCCACTCTTTTGCGTTCTCAATACTGAAAGGGTCTGCGCGTACAAATAACAGATTCCGATCAGCCGTATAAAGCAGCCGCTGCATGGCTTCCGACTCTGGAAAGCAATAGCCCCAATCGACATAAACGTAGTCGAATTGCACACGAAACGCCGCAATCATGTTGCTTACCTCAGCACTCCTCCATCTGCTGGCGGCATGAGCGTAATACAAGTTGGGCAAATGAACGCCTTGCTTGCAAGCCGTGCGCCAGTTGCGCCTTTTCGCTGTCTGCAGATCCATCAAGTCTGGTCGAAACAAAGACAACTGATGCTGTTGAAGCTTGAAAAAGCGGGTTAAGTCCGGCTTCTCGGTATTCATATCCAGAACAGCAATGCTTTTCGTCGGGTTTTGTCTGGCTAGCAAAATCGGATAATTGATGCAAAACGTAGTGATCCCAGAAGCCCCAAAACTCATCAAAGCGAATACTTGCCCTGATCTTGCCTGATCCTCATTTTTCTGCCTTTCATTCATAAAACCTAAAATCATGCTGATATTATCCCGAATCTCTTCCTGTGAAAGCTGAGCAGAAAGGAGATACACCCTTTCAAGTCCAAGCTCCTCCGAGACTTTGGCAATGATTGCTTCATCCCGGTACAATGGAACGATGATTAGCGGGGAAGCGGCAGGAAGCATGGTTCTCACGGATAGAAGCCATTCCCAGGCCGGACTCGTAAACATTTCGGAAAAAACCACTGTTGCATCTGGCTGATAAAGACGAGCGAGGCGAGGAAATTCCTCTGCTGATTCAGCCACCAATAACTCACTTGATGTTGGCATGTACGTTTTGGCTAACGACTTCATTGGATAACAAACCAATATTTTCATGATGCTTGCTCCTTTGAAACCATAATATGTCCAACCTGAAGCATGCCGTATGTCATTGCTTCATTCAGAATCACGTACTCTTGATCCGTCAAATTAAATCCTAGAAAGGCAGGCAGTGATGTAGGCTGTACGCGATAGTCGTAGTATCTTTTTTCCTTAGCAGGCTGAGTCTTTTTCCCCGCTCCATGAAATACGGCGTCCATCTGATCCGGAGAGGGAAGCAAGTTTGGCTTCAAAGTATAGATTTCGGAACCATTGCTATCCCTCACGCTGGCTAATTGGCTTTCGAAAAGGAGGTCTGCAGTATCATTGGTCTTTTTGAATTGGGCCGGTTCAGGGTAATCCTGTAATTCGGCGAAATTCTTGTATTTGACCCAGATTTTCACACGGTCCCCCTTACGCAGTTCTGTAAGAGGTTGGATAGAAAGCAACGGAAACTCATAACGGGCTTCGCCTTTCCCGGGCAAAAGCTGTGAATCAGTCAATTTGTTCGTTAGCAATTGTTCACCTTGATAAATGGTTTGCGTGCTCTTTTTCCCAATCACATCACTCAACGCACGCGCAGATTCAGGTAAAATTTCATCGACTTCTTCTTGTACGAGCACCACATCATTCTCCGTAATCGGCTCAAAAGGGGAAATTTCTTTTCCCGCAGCTACTTTAACAACTGGCGCAAACAGTTTTTCTGTCGCCAGCGCGTCAATATACTGTGTCGCTGCATAAAATGACGAGCCTGCCAGGAGTAATGAAATCAGGCATATCACAATCATGGTTTGCTTTTTCATAGCATCCTTCCTTTATGAACATGCATCAGGGATTGAAACTCACTTTCCTCCTCCGGGAAAAGCTCTAGTAAAAAATTGGCTTTTACATGTGCCGCAGCGGCCTTTTCCTGATCAATGAGCGGAACTTGATAGTCTACTTGCGAAGAACTTGTACCCCAGAGGGACAGAGTACCCTCTACTTTTTTCAATACAGTGGTCCGGGCGAGTTGCGCGTTCCATTTGTTGGCGATGATTTTCACTTTGTTTTTTCCAGATAGCCACCAGCCGGGAGCTGATTCGATCAGAAATAACCGAGTGAGACGAGCAATATCTGCGTCTAAAACAACCCAAATTTCATCGGCCAGCTCAAAAATCTGTTTTGCCTCGTTTTTATTCCAATTAGAAGATACATCTATGAAAACAATCGAGCTTTCTTTGTTCAGTCGGAGTATCCAACTGGCTATATCGATTTGAGAAGATTCTGGATGAACATGAGAAGGAGTTTCGATCTGGATGCGAAGTTGATTATTTTGCATAAGGATCAATGATGTCGGAGATAAATTCTTGAATGATCGAACCCTGCGTTCGTAATCAAGAGCGAAGTAAAAGTAAGAAGTATGGTTGGGCAGTTCGCAGAGTGTAACGGGTATTCCTTTTGCGGCCCAGGCGTAAGCGACGTTGCCAGCGATAAAACTGGCGCCTGCCTGCGGATATAAACTTGTTACCGCAATACATTTCCGAGTGACCGTCTCTAATGGTTCTGGTACATCGGGTAAACTCAGTTTTTCTTTGAGCAGCCTCCATTGCCGTTCTTCCTCAGTCGTATTCGTAAAATCCTGCTGTTCCAAATCACGGAACCTGGAGACGAAACGGCTCACTTGGTGAAACATGACTATCCCACCTGGGAATCGTTTGATTTATTTTTTCCCCTGATGTATTTCTCGAATTTCTCTACCATTTCCCTGACAGTGAGTGACTTGCGATGGTAGTAGTAAATTTTTCGCAAACGCTCACGTTCTTGCTGAGTCATTTCCGGCTTAACTTTGGCAGCCAGCTCGATAAGCAGTGCCAATTCTACGTTATTGGGCCTGCCTCTGCGTGGAGGATTGGCAAACAACTCCTGCTGTTTTTTGTCAAAGGCATTCGGGTATTCTAGCAGCCACATATCTACCAATGTCTCGATGTCTTCTTGAGTTCGAACCCCAAGCTTCATCAAGTATTTAAAGTAGTGAGACAATGAACGCTCCTTCAGCAACCCGCTCCTCCATCTGACGACAAATCCGTTTGGCATGGTCAAAAGCTTGGTTACGTCCCGAATGAGTGCTGTCCGATTTTGTGATTGATACTGAACCACCGCTTCTTTTACCAAGGTGAACAAAATGTCGTGATAGTTAGCGTTGCTATAACCGCTACCGTATTCGACGATATACCATTCCTCTACCGCCTTATCAAAGTCTCTGCGGCAGTTGGTCAATTGCAGTTGATTCAAATGCTCATAAAACTCTTCGAGATCGTAGTGAACCGTAAACTCTTCCTGATAATCCCCAAAGACATACTTAATAAAAGCTTCCTTCAGTTCTTCCAATGACACCAAACTCAGTCCGTTTGTCTCCTGATAGCAGCGGTTGACCAATTCGATTGCACTCTTTGCCATCACGTTAAATTACCCCCTATTTTTTTACAAATTATTATAATAATAGACATTTTGTAATATCTCTCGTCACTCGTCAAATCTTTTTTGTCACATTTTGTAACAGTATTGTGAATATTTGGATCGCCCTGCGCGCAACCGTGCAAGGCGATATCCCGCACTATTCTGCGTTCAGATAAAGCTCTTCACCTGTAGCGAAAAGAAGTGCGATTCTACCTCCTCGCTCCATGACGGCCGGAGCATTCTCCATCACAATCAGTCCGTCATTGAGTACAACTCTGTCCCCAAATCGATGTACCGTCTCGATTCGGAAACTTCCCAGCGAGAGTCTTTCCAGTGAAAGATGCCTGCCGGGCTTGTGCTTCTGATAGCGTACCTGTCGCCCCAGAAGCTGCTCTACGGATGCAGAGCACTTGTGGTGAGCCTCTACTGTTGCCATGCGCAACGCCTCCTTCTCTCACCTGTAGAGTACGGCCGTTTCATGTGCTTATAAGCCAATGAAACTATCTCTACGGTAAAAAAAGACAGAGGGCGTTTGCAAATATTTTTACTCTTCTTCCCAATAGGAGGGATGACTTAGCTCGGGATACATCTCTGTCACCATATCAAACGGAGAAAAGTACAAGGTATCGACGAGAATTTTTAATTTGTATTGCTTCAAGAGCGAATAAGCCCGCTCTGTCTTGCTAAACAACCTGGGGAGTTCACGCAAATCTGAAAGCTGCAACAGATGCTGGCACATGTAATCGACGCATATTTTGGCCCGCTCCTCGCCTTTCACGCTTTGAAAATACGCCGGGGGAAAATGACGCCGGATACCTGACAGCACCTCCTGATAGACCCAAAGCGCACGTTGCTTTTCGGTTAGCCGCGGCAAGTAAGGATAGGCAAATTCCACGAAGTAATACACATCCTCCGCTTTGGCTTCGATCGGCGGCTCAATATACTCTCGTATCAAATGCAGCTTCAATTGTTTGATATCTTCCAGGCTCAACTCACGTCTAGCTTGTTCTGGCGTCCATTTCTTCACATTTTCTATGGCGTAACGGACGATTAACTGGACCTTCTGCTTGCGGTACTGCGCATCTTCAAATTCATACGGGGAAAAACGTTTCTGCTCTCCGTTAAGAATGCGTTTGTACCGATCGACGATTTTTGACGGCACTGTCCCCTCACTCCAATCCCCATTTTTGGAATATACTCCTAAATTACCACGGGTTATTGGGACAAAAATAACAGGGATGTCGCCACAAAACGCGCCTTTAGTCATACACTCCCGACTGCGACACTCGTTCTATTTTTACATCGAGTTGCTCCCAAAACGCAGGAATCCTCTGGTCTACCTCCATTTTCAGATGGTAAATGCCTTGGCGGTACATGTGGGAGCGCTCTCCCTTTTGATGAACGACTGAAATCTCTTCTGCTCTGCTTGCCAATGCTGATTGGTTCATTCTCCATAAAATAGCTGCCTCTTCACGCGCGCCCCTTATTACCCTGGCATTTTCCTGTTCGGCTTCCTCTGTAGTTGCATATAATCTTTTTTCTGGTGCGCCGTCAGAATTGGCGTACTCCCACCTCCCTGCTACTCGTGCTCCTTTTGTTATCAGATCAGCAGTATGTTGAACTTTCATTTCCAAATAGTCAGCCTGCTCCGAGAGCAACAGCAGAGCCAACAAACCGCCAAAGCAAAAAAGAAAAAAGAGCATCGTGATCATTGTCGCTCCGTTCTCTTCTCTTGTGATTGTCACAATGCGCCGCCACAAGCCGTTCATTTTTTGTCCTCCGCGTTTTCTATCATCATGTGATAGCTTTCGGACAACTCATACAAAGCTCCAGTAGCAAGCAGACGAAAAGTAATTTTCGCCTCTGATTTGAAATGGTTCCCTTTTTTCCAGCCGCCTTCATCCAGTTCAAGCACAACCTCTTTGTCCGCAACCTCCATCCCTTGATCAAGCTCGGCTGTTCCCCGTTCTCTGGCGTGGTATTTGGCCAAGCCGAAATTCGGTTGCACGGCTGCGATTCTTCCTGCTTCGTACGCGGCTGCCAAAGCCTTTTGCCGATTGTACAAAATCGTGAATTGATCGAAAGAAAAAACGATCAATAACCAAACCAAAGGGAAGATCAAGACAAACTCAATCAACTGACTGCCTTGTTCGTCGCGCAACCATTGTTTGCACTTGTTTCTCATCAGCTTTCTCCCAGCATACGCATGGCTTGGCGGAGCAAAAATGCGCACAACAAAAACACTGCATACGGGAACGAAAATCCTGAACTCCCCACTTCAGGAAGCCAGAGCTGCCGATGCGCCTTCCATCCCGCTGCCATCACATGGAGGTTCCTTGCAAGACGGGACCAACTGCGCGGGAAAAATAAAACACTCAACAGACATATACCCATCGATTGCAGAAAAAGCGTGTACACATCCATCCAGCTTGTCCATGCACCCAAAGCCATCAACAGCTTTTGATCGCCCATCCCCATGCCCTTTGCAGCAACAGGGAAAACCGTCAACACGAATGCTCCCAGTACGCCCATCGTTGCTGTCCATAGCGAGCCGATGTGCCACTGGTAGCATAGCCCCAGCAAAACTGCCGATAACGTGACTGCATTAGGAATCCGTCGATACTTCCAGTCATACCAAGCCGACGTAACCAGCAAACCTGTTAAAATCACATGGATCATTTGCTGATCTTTTCTTGCAGTTCCTTCAGTTTGGCGTCCTCCGCTTCCCCCAATGAAGCCAGCGTCGGGATGATCAAGATGAGAATTACCGCCACGATGATGACCATTTCCACAATCGTTACACCGTCTTCCTCGCGCCAAAAGCGCCGCAAATAGTCAGAGACAAATGACATCTCTTTCCCTCCTTTTTCAGATCGTATTTTCACTTTGCCAAAAGACAGTGCAGGGGTGCAAAAATATTTACAAACGCTCTCCGATGCCCATAAGCGCCGGGCCGATTACCAGAAATAGCAAAGGAACGCCCATGAACACAATCACAAGCGGGAGAAGGCGAACATTCAAGCGATTCATGCGAGCGGCAGCCTCATCTTCCTGCTGCCTTACCTGTTCTTCAATTTGCACAGACAACATGTGCGAGATGCTGACTCCTTTGCTTATTGCTTCGTTCATCTCCAAAGCGATCGTACTCAAGGAATCGACCTCCCAGCGAAACGCCAGCTCTTCCAACGCCTTTCTCCACGATCCGTGCCGCTTTTCTGCGACCTCAAGCCAGGAAAGCTCCTT
The DNA here is from genome assembly GCF_013284375.2 of Brevibacillus sp. HD3.3A. Classification (NCBI taxonomy): domain Bacteria; kingdom Bacillati; phylum Bacillota; class Bacilli; order Caryophanales; family Paenibacillaceae; genus Brevibacillus; species Brevibacillus sp. HD3.3A. The sequence continues at coordinate 180,995 of NZ_CP085874.1, read as the reverse complement.
GCCAAGCCTGGCATTGAAACGACGTGCTGTCTGTTTTACCGCGATTTGCAATGGCATGCCTGCCTCAACCAACGATTGGACAATGCCAAAAAAGATCGGCACTTGCTCGCGTATTTCGGCTTTGGCCCGTTTGTCTGCCCAATCAAGAGCCAATGTAGGCAGCAAATAAAGCCCTAAGCTAAGGATCAATGGATACCCCGTTTTTACTCCGAGCATCTCTCCTCCTGCCAGCTTCAATAGCAGGCTGAAAAGCGAAGAGGCGACCAGGCATACGCCGATCAGCCTCATGATTACCAACTCCGCCAAACTCATTTGCATGTGGAGCCTCAATAAGATTTCTTCCGTTTTTACAGGCTGTATGCCTGTCCAGCTGCATAATCGATGCAAAAGTGGGACGTTTCGCTCTAGCATGCGTACCAAAGCCCAGCGAGCTTGTCGCCGTTCAAAAGCTTGATCAAGCTCCGCCTGTTGCTCAATTTCAATTCGACTGAACAAGGTGGAAAAAAAGGAGTCTCCCTTGCTTACGCAAGCAGGGAGTCCGTAGAGGAACACTGCCAATCCAAGCAATAGCCCAATCAGAAGCACACTTCTTCATCCCCCTCTGTGTATGCTTTTGTGCGCGATGTGGCGAATGGCTTCTCCCCCCAACAAAATACTCGCCAGGCACACCCACATGAGCAAACGGCCGCCAAGTGTCGCTGTCAGCGAATCAAAATGATGCGGATTGTTTGCAAAAAGTGCCACGATAAAGACAAAGGGCATTACACTCAAAAGGTTCACTTGCGCTACAATTTGCGCCATGGCTGCTTTTTGCCGACGAAATGACTGTCTGCGGCGCAAGATGGCCGAAGCCGCCAAATCAAGTGTCTTCGCCATGTCTCCACCCATTTCTCGCTGAATTTGTACGATAGTAGCCAAATAGTTGACATCAGCCGAGCCTGTTCGCTGGGAAAAGTCATTCATGACATGCTCAAGCGGCACCTGTGCGCGAAGCAGCTCCACAATTCTCTTGTACTCTGTTGTAATGCTCCCTTCCAAAAAAGGACTTGCAACCACCTGCTCGAAAGCGTGCAAATACGATGGCGACGTCCGCAAGGAGCTTGCCATCAAGCGAATGGCTTTTATATTCCCTGCTTCAAATTTGTCTCGACGCTTTGCTCCCCCAACACTAACCACTCGCTCTGTAAACAAAATACCAGCAAACAACGCAGGCGCGGCCAGCCACCATGATTGCAAGATTTGGCTGCTAAAAACAAAAGACACAGCCCCGAAGAAAAAGCACAGGGTCACATACTGGTTCACTCCCAAACCCGAGTGTGATTTCGCCAGGCGCTCCTCTAAGCGATTCCATACCGTTTTTCTGTCTTGTTGAAGTACGCCCACAATCGCATGCTTGCCCGATCTTCCCCGCGTGTAAAGCTTCGGCGGAATCATGAGCAACAATATCGCTACACCGATTCCCGTAGCGACAGGCAGGCTGATGTCTCCCAACGTCAGTCCCTCCTAGACGGATATTGGCGTTGTAAAAAATACCTGCTCGATCTCTTCGCGTGACATCCCCTTTTCCAGCCACCGCTTGATCATCCGTTCCGGCCGATAACCTGTCCATTTGAAGTGTCCTTTGACTTTTCCGTCATGTACACCCATCGGCTCGTATACAAAAATATCTTGCAAATACACTCTGTCCGGCAAAACCTGTTTTACGTTGCAAACCTTTTTGATCCACTCTTCATGGGATTGGCCTGTTCCGACAACTTCTGTTATCGCAACCACTTTGCGACTCCCATCTTCTTCAAACCGCTTTACCTGAACAATCAAGTCCAGTGCCGAGCCAATCATCAGATTGCGTTCTTGGGCACTGTACATTTCATCAGCCTTGCCAAACAAAATCGGCAATGTAGAATCAACCAAGGCACGTGGTGAATTTGCATGAGCTGTGCTCCAGCTCCCAGGGTGATCGGTGTTCATCGCCCATAGCATGTCGACAATTTCTCCGCCACGCGTCTCGCCTACCATAATGACGTCCGGCCGTTTGCGCAATGACAAGCGAACACAATCCTTGATAGAGAATCCTCCTTTTCCTTCGTAGTTAGCCGGCTTTGCCAGCAACCTTCTCACAAACGGATGCTGGAGTCTCATCTCCAAAACATCCTCGATCGTGATGATGCTTAAATGAGCAGGAACGTACTGAGAAATAAGGTTCAACATATGCGTTTTGCCTGAGCCGGTTCCGCCGCTGACAATCCCGGATGCTCTGGACAGGCCGACAGCTCTTTGCAAAAACAACAGCATCGGCTCACAAATCGATCCGTACCGCAAATAGTCGCTTTCGCTCAGCAGCTCGCGATGTTTGCGAATGGTCAGCGTGTGTCCATCGGGCGTAATCGATCGGTGCGTGGCAGCCACCCGCGAGCCGTCAGGAAGCTGTGTATGCAGCTCTGCTTTTGTTTCATTGAACTCGCGCCCCATTGTCGCAGCCATTTGCTCCAGCAAGTGCAGCATTTCTTCTTCGCTTCGAAACAGGATTGCCTCGTTTTTTTCCAATCGTCCCGTACTTTTCCGCTCAACTACCAGGTAATTATGGCGATGGAACATAATCTCCGTAATATCTTGGTCCTCTAATAGTTCATCAAGTGCTCCCCACCCCGTCAAGGAATGCAGCAAACGTTTGACCTCCGTCTCCAACTGAATGGACGACAGCGGCATTTGCGACTCTAACAGCATTCTGATGTCAGCTGTCAGCTCTTCTTTGAAGGTAGACGAATGTTTGTCCTCCCATAGACGCCTGCCGTGTTTCTCCACGATTTGAGTACGAATAAATGTCTCTGCCTCGCTGCCAATCCAACGCTCTTGTGAACGTTCTAGGGAAGCTGGACTTTCTAATTGCTTTTCAAAAAAGGCAGCGGATGAACTGGAATGATCACGCCCCATCGGCCGCGACTCTTGGCTTTTTTGTACGTGATTGGATATGCCAAGCAACTGTCGTTTATCGAACATTTCGCCCTCCTATCCCCACAGCCAGCGAAAAAGTGACGCTTTTTCATTCTTTTTCTCTTTTGCAGCAGGTGTTTTGGCTACTTCATCAACTGGAAACAATGCTTTCCCCAACGTTTCAATCGCATTCCTGGCTGCACTTCGCCCTGTTTGCAGCATGACTGGCACTCCTGTGTTAATGGACTTTTTGACTTCGCTGTCGTCAGGGATCGAAAAGATTTTTTTGCTTGGGTGAAGTTGAAAGTAAGCTCTGATTTCTTCCAACGTAAACATTTCTTTTCGCTGGAGACGATTCATGCACACTTGAATGCGCTCTTCGGGATACTCTGCTTCTCTGAGAAGTTTTAACAAGCGCTGAATATTTTCAATAGAGTCTACCACCGGATTTCCCACCATCACGACATGCTCGGCAAAAAACAGCGCCTGAATGGTAGCATCAGTCGTATCAGGAGCGGTATCAATCAAGATGACATCGTAGTTGCTGCGCTTGAGTGTCTCCAAAATGAGATACAAATGATAGTCGCGGATTTCAAAGCTGTGGCGTATATCTCTGGGGGAAGTGAGCACATCAAGGCCAGACTCCGAATGAACGACGGTATACCGTTCAATCTGTTGTGGTAATAGCGGCAATGATGAGGCAAGTTCTTGCCATTCCTCTGGTTTGACGGAATATGTGTCGAGCCCTTTGCTCTCTGCGTATGCATGAAGCTGGCGGTCAAGGTCTTGTACCCACGTATACAAGTTCGGTGTTCGTGGGAGGTTTAGTGTGGTCGCAAAAGTCCCCAGATCGAGATTGAAATCAACTGCCAACACTTTCAAAGGCTGGCCTTCCTTTTTTTGTGTGGAAAAGAAGATAGCCAATTCGCGGGAAATAAACGTTTTTCCCACTCCACCTTTTGGGCCGTACACGGTAATAAGATGCTTCGGCTTTACGCGGGGGTTTTGCTCGAATCCTGCTGATCCTTTCCAATGTCGCTCGGAGTCAGGCAGATCGCGTACGTTATCGTGATGCTCTGATAAAATATTGTGTTGCAGTTGTGGCTGCCTGGAATCGGCAGTTGCTGCGATCTGGCCCTGAGCCATCATCGCTAGAGCTTCTACTTGTCCCAGTTGTATCGGTTTTGCAATCACCCAAATACCGAGATTGCGAAAAAACGGTTCCCACATCAGCTCACTTGCTGTGCACGCCGCGATAAAAGACAAATGCGGGAAAGCAAGACGAAACTGCTGACTCAATATGCCTCTTTCCGTATCTTTGATTCCGCCCAGTAGAACAAGCTCTGGCCGGGTCGCGTGAAGTTTTGCCCATGCTTCCTCTACGCTGGACGCTTCGCCGCATACTTCGATCAGATGACTGCACACAAGCTGACTGATTAAAGAGCGAGTTGCTTCGCGATCATCGTCTACAATCAGCAATCGTCTTTTCACTCACGTTCCCCCTTTTCCAACGCCCATCGTTTTTTTGTTCGCATGAGCTCAGCTGCAAATCCTGCATCTCCTATTCCTGACTGCTGATCGTCCATGATTCCAGCCAGTCCCAACCTGATCTTGCCGTAATGCAATGCGTGTGTTAATAAAATGGCTTCCTCTCTTCCAAGAGACAGGGTGACCGCTTGCAGCTTCGGTTGATCTCCCTCCATTTCACGCTGAACAGCCAAAATAAGCATATTTTGCAGGAGAATACCGGAGTGCGCCCCTGCTTCGTCTTCGAAAGAAGCATAGACATGCACTCTTTCTCCTGTCGAAATGTGTGGCGAGACACCTGCCACATTATCAACAGGAATGCTCATCCCTGTTCTTACATCTTTCGGCGAAGCCTCCTTTCCTGTCTGATCAACCAGCTCCAAATCACCCAGCAGCAAAGGACGGCCGCCCTTTACCGAGCGCGAAAAGGGTAAACCGATCAGCCGCTGGCCCTCTGTCCATGGAATCAACCCTGGTATGGGATCAGAAGTTTTTTGAAAAAGTCCGCCCAATGTCAAGGTGAGCGGCTCCACATCTTTTGCTTCCAGCAGTTGTCCACTCTCTTTTTCTACGGTTGATCGCAACTGTATAAAGGTTATTTCATGCGGTTTCAAAATCGTGTAGGCACCGATCCCCATGCATGATGCCAACAGTAACAGAGCCAATAACCGCAGTGGATGCACAGACATTTTCTCCCTCCTCTCAATCCTGCTACAAGCGTAAAGGAGGGAGCTGGGACAAAAAAAGAAACAACAAAAAAACCATGTAGGTAAGGGACTGACCCCCGTCCGTAGGACAGGGATCAAAACACCTTAGCTATTTAAGCAGCCAGTTGCCGAAATTGAATCGGTGACTGGTTGTTTAGTTTCGTTTGAATGCGAATTGAGTTATAGTAATGAATGTAGCTTTGGATAATCTGTACAACGATGGCCGTCGTCGTACAGATAAAATTATCGAGATAGAACGTTTCAGACTTTAGTGTGGAATGAAACGACTCGATGGGGGCATTATCAGCGGGCGTACCCTTACGGGACATGCTCATGGTAATGCCTTTTCCCTTAACTGCTGCTTGATACGCCTGAGACGTATACACGCTGCCCTGATCGCTATGTAGCATCATTCCAGGTTGGTCTGGCAGTTGATATAGCGTATCGAGGACAAGCGATGTGTCTTGTTTGTCAGAAATACTGTATGCCACAATCTCACCGTTGTACAAGTCCATGATGCTCGATAAATATAAAAGTTTACTTCCGTAAGGTAAATAAGTAATGTCGGTCACTAATTTCTGCATGGGGGTACTTGCTTGAAATTGTCGCAGCAGGAGATGATCTGCTACATAAGAAGGTTGTCCTGTTGTCTTTCGTTTCTTCATCCTCACTCGGCATTGTAGTTGTTCACGCTGCATGATACGTTGTATTCGTTTATGATTAATTGACATCTCAGCTCGCATCAGTGCTGTAATCTTTCTGTACCCATAACGGAACTTATGTTGAATACAGAGTTGCCGAATCTTTTCCACAACTAAATCCTCGTTTCT
>NZ_CP085874.1:30000-167500 GCF_013284375.2 Brevibacillus sp. HD3.3A | reverse complement strand
TCCAAATGAGAAAAGGAGTGAACCCCTGTGGTATTGCTTCGACAAGCCACGCTGCACGATCTTCCTGCTGTATGTAGAATAGACGCCCTCGTTCTAGGCTCAACCAGCCGAGCACATGAGCTGCAAACGGCTATTGCAGCCGGTCATTGCCATGTTGCTTCCCTCGACATGGACATCGCAGGCTTTGCCGTCATGAATCAATCTTTTTTTCAGCAAAGCTTTATTCACCTTGTCATCGTACATCCTCGGCATCAGCATCAAGGAATCGGAAAAGAGCTAATGCTGTACCTGGAAAAGCTATGTCCCACCGATAAGCTGTTCACTTCCACTAACCTTTCCAATAAGAAAATGCAACGCCTTTGCCAAAAGCTTGGGTATGCCTACAGCGGAACTATCCAGCACCTTGATCCTGCTGATCCGGAAGTGTTTTACTGCAAAAAAATATAGCAAAAACAGCCGCAGCATCAACTGCCACGGCTGTTTTTTTACTGATTCCGCTCGTAAACCAGTCGCAACCCTTTTAACGTCAAATAAGGATCGACGACCTGAATGCACGATGTCTCATCTGCTACCAAAGAAGCCATCCCACCTGTTGCGACGACAGTCGGCTCGGTCTGGTACTCGGCTTTGATTCGACGAACGATTCCCTCGACCTGCCCCACAAAGCCGTAATAAATGCCTGCTTGCATGGCTGCGATCGTATTTCTGCCGACTACGCTCCCCGGTTTGGCGATCTCTATGCGCGGCAATTTTGCAGCCCGACTAAACAACGCCTCCGTGGAAATTCCGATGCCCGGCGCAATCGCTCCGCCCCAATATTGGCCCCGCTCATCCACGTAACAAAAAGTCGTAGCCGTTCCAAAATCAACAATGATCAAAGGCGCCCCGTATTCATGAATCGCCGCCACTGCATTGACAATCCGGTCCGAGCCTACTTCTCGCGGATACTCGTACTTGATATTCAGCCCGGTTTTGACTCCCGGGCCGACGATGAGCGCTTTTTGACGCAAGTATTTGCCGCACATGCGTTCAATCGCCGTATTCAAAGGCGGGACAACCGAGGAGAGAATCACTCCGCTGACCTGCTCAAGCACAAGCCCTGCGCTGCCAAACAAACTTTTCACAAGCATTCCGTATTCGTCTTCCGTCTTGTTGCGGTCGGTCGCGATCCGCCAATGATGGCGCAGCACCTCGCCCTCATACAGACCAAGGACGATATTGGAGTTGCCTATGTCGATCACCAGTAGCATACAGGTCGCTCCTTACCGTTTGCGCGTATTCAAATCCAGGCTGATATCAAACGCCGCAACGGAGTGGGTCAACGCTCCAACAGAAATGACATCAACGCCCGTTTTGGCAATATTTCCGATCGTGTCCAGGTTTACCCCGCCAGAAGCCTCTACCACCGCTCGTCCATCAATCAGAGCTACCGCTTCAGCCATTGCTTCCAGAGACATATTGTCCAGCATGATAATATCTGCGCCTGCGTCGAGCGCCTCGCGCACCTGCTCAAGCGATTCGGCCTCCACCTCTACGGTCATGGTATGAGGAATAGCGGCGCGAGCCGAGGCAACTGCCTGGGCAATTCCGCCCGCTCCCTTGATGTGATTGTCTTTGATCATCACGGCATCGTACAGGGCAAAGCGGTGGTTATGGCCGCCCCCGACACGAACGGCGTACTTTTCCAGGAAACGCAGCCCCGGAGTCGTCTTGCGCGTATCTACTACCCGTGCTTTTGTGCCCGCTACTGCCGCTACATACTCGCTTGTCTTGGTCGCAATGCCGGACAGACGCTGCATCAAGTTGAGCGCAAGCCGTTCACCGCTCAAAATCGAACGCACAGAACCACTGACTGCTGCCAGCTCCTGACCGACTTCGACCCGCTGCCCTTCCGCTACTTTTGCCGTGAAAACAAGCTCAGGATCGACCGTCGCGAAAACTTGCTCGGCAATCGGCAAGCCTGCTACCACACCTGCTTCCTTCGCGTACAAAATCCCGATCCCTTGCTCGGAATCCGGAATCGTGCTCATGGTTGTCACGTCGCCAAAGCCCACATCTTCGTGCAGCCATTCTTCGATTTTGCGTTGAAGCTCCCGTTTATTCCACATCGTTTTGTCCACACTCCTCTTGAATGGCGTTCTCGAACGTCTGGATGAGATGCTTGCGCCACAGCAAGTCATCTTTATTCGGAAAATCTGTGCGATAGTGCCCGCCACGGCTCTCTTCCCTAAGCAGCGAAGCTCTTGTCGTCAATACCGCTGCATTCAGCAAGTTTAAAAATTCAAAGGCTTCCCGATCTTGCGCGATATACTGGTAAAACTGTTCCATCCGTTCCAGTTCGGCCAGCGCCTTTTTCAAACCTTTCTCGTCGCGCTTGACGCTGACGTGTCTCAGCATCAGCTTTTGCAGCTTCAGTCTTTGTTCACGTGTATTGAACGTGCGCGTTTGCCGATATTTGGAGACGACGCGAATCGGCTGAATCGCTGGCAGCTCAGTCAACTCCTTGATTCGCTGCGCGATCCGATGTCCGAAGACGACCGCTTCCGACAAGGAATTGCTCGCCAGTCTGTTCGCCCCATGTACGCCTGTGCAAGAAGCTTCGCCGCAGGCAAACAGGCGGCTGGTGGTCGTCTCGCCGTTCAAATCCGTCTGGACTCCGCCCATGATGTAGTGGCACGCAGGGGCGACCGGAATCCAGTCCGTTACCATGTTCAAGCCGTATTGCAGGCAAAAGTTGTAGATGGTCGGGAAGCGATGCTTGATCAGTTCCTCAGACTCGTGGGTGATATCGAGATAGACAAACGAAGACTTGGTCTGCTCCATCTCGGCCACAATCGCCCGCGCTACAATGTCACGCGGCGCGAGTTCTTTTTGCGGGTGGTACTTGTCCATGAAGCGGTCGCCATTGGTGTTGCGCAAAATGGCCCCTTCTCCCCTTACCGCCTCCGATATGAGGAAACGGGGTGCTCCTGGATAGTACAACGCGGTCGGGTGGAACTGGATAAACTCCACGTCTTTGATCCGCGCGCCAGCCCGATACGCGATGCCGATCCCATCCGCAGTGGCAATCTCCGGATTGGTGGTGTAGCGATATAGTTGTCCCGCTCCGCCAGTCGCCAGCACGGTCGCTTTTGCCTCGAGGAAAAACAACTCCCCGTCCGGCTTTTGCACGATCATCCCGACGCACTCGCCATCCTGCGTAAGCGCATCAATCGCAAAATGCTGCTCCAACACATGAATGTTCTCTTGCTCCATGACCCGTTTGGACAAGGCACGCACAATCTCGGCTCCTGTTGCATCGCCATTCGCATGCAAAATGCGTCGCTTGCTATGCGCGCCTTCCTGCGTCAGCTCATACTGCCCTTCTGCATCGCGGTCAAATTCCGTTCCGTAAGCAATCAGTTCCTTCAAGCGATCAGGGCCTTCATGCACAAGCACTTCCACCGCATCGTACGAGCAAAGTCCCGCTCCGGCGATCAACGTGTCTTGACGATGCAAGGCAGGAGAATCCGATTTGGCCGTAACGGCGGCAATCCCTCCTTGCGCCCAGCGGGTATTGCTGTCATCCAGCCCTTTTTTGCTGATCAGAACTACATCCGCATACTCACTCGTTTGCAACGCCGTGTACAACCCGGCTATCCCTGCTCCAACAACAGCTACATCTGTTTTCATTCGAGGCAATGCCTGCAAATCAAAATCCGCGATATAACGGGGAATCATGGCTGTGTCCCTTCTCTCCGTAACTGATGATTTCCCACCCATTATAGCAAATACCTACCAGAAGAAAACCACATTGGAAAAGTTCCAATTGCAATAAAAAAGAGCATCCGCTTTTTGCGAACACTCTTGGCAAGTCACTCGTTTAGTTCGATTGGGCGACGCATTCCTTGCAGGTTCCGTACACCTCAAACTTGTGTCCGGTTACCTGAAAATCCTCTGGCACAGAAGCCATGACGTTCATCGGACAGCCTGGCAAGGAAGAAGTTTTCCCACACTCCGTACAGATTACATGGTGATGGTGGTGACCGTCTGCCGAGCAAGCCAGGCGAAAACGCCCTTCTCCCTCCAGCTCCGTCTCTTCCAAAATCCCCAGTTCAACAAAAGTGGAGATATTGCGATAAACAGTATCGAAGCTGAGAGTCGGATACTGCTCCTTAATTCGCTCCATAATATCTTTGGCAGACAAGTAGCGCTTCTCGGCAGCGCAGATGCGGATCATCTCCTCCCGCTTGCCGGTATATTTGTACCCGTGCTCCTTTAAAATTTGCAGGGCTTCTTCCACCTTCATCGACAAACACTCCTTCCTTTTGTCTTAACCAGATGACTTTATCGCATGATCGCACGCAGCTTTTTCACACCCAAAACAATGAGCATAATCAAAACAGCCATCAACACAATTGTACCACCAGATGCCCAGTCAAAGAGATAGGCAAAATACAATCCGCTCAGCACGGATATTTCCGCGAACAGAATCGAGAAAAAGATCGTCTGGCGAAAGCTCCGGGCAATTTGCAGGCTCGCCGCAACAGGCAGCGTAATCAGCGCGGAAATCAGGAGCACGCCGACAATGCGCATGGAAGCGGCAATCGTAAGCGCTACGAGAACCATGAACCACAGGTTGATCGATCTGCGCGCGACACCGGACACCCGGGCAAATTCTTCATCGAAAGACACGGCGAACAGTTCCTTGTAGATCAGAAAAACCGTGCCAAGCACGACTACCGCCACGCCAACGAGCGCGTACAAATCTTCAATCGATACCGTGACGATTTTCCCGAACAAATACGAGTACAGGTCGGCGTTAAATCCGTCAGCGACACTGATCAAAACGGTAAACAGTCCAAGTCCTGTCGACAAAATGATCGGAATCGCCAAATCTTGATACGCTTTGTACACCTTGCGCAAGCGCTCAATGAACAAAGAACCGATCACCGCGAAAAGCATCCCGAAAAACAACGGGTTCACAGCCGAGAAAAACGCAATCTTTTTGGACACCAGCATCCCGGCAGCCACACCGGACAGTGTGACGTGAGACAGACCATCGGCCATCATCGACAAGCGGCGAACGATGAGAAACGTCCCGAGCAAGGGACAAATCAGGCCAATCAAAATCCCCGAAAACAGGGTATACCGCAAAAAATCATACTGCCACCAATCAGCCAGCATGTTCATACTCCTTCGTCATTATCTCGTTTGCAACGGTTAATGGTGATGGGACAAGAGCCGGACGGAATCACCATACATGCTTTGCATAATTTTTTCCTGATTGTGCTCAAACTCGTGAGCGGTTCCGTGAAAATGGATTTTCTTTTGCACGCAAGCTACTTTCGTTACCCATTGCGACATCACTCCGACGTCGTGGCTCACGATCATCATCGTCAGGCCATTCTCTTCCTTTAGAGAACGCAACAAGCTGTAAAACTGCTCGATCGATTCCTGATCGACGCCGACAGTCGGCTCGTCGAGAATCAACAGCTCCGGCTCAGCGACAAGCGCCCGCGCAATAAACACGCGCTGCAATTGGCCGCCAGACAAACTTCCGATCCGCTGGTTCAGCTTATCCGTCAAACCTACCCGCTCAACAGCAGCCCGTACGCTTTCATGATGCTTGGCATTCAGTCTGCGGAAAAGGCCAACTTTTCCCACGAGACCAGAAGCAACGACTTCCTGGACTGTCGCGGGAAACCCGCCCGCACCGTGAGCCACTTGCTGCGCCACGTAGCCGATCCGGTTCCATTCGCGGAACTTGGACAAAGGCTGTCCGAACAGCTCGACCTTCCCTTTGCTCGGGGGCAAAAGACCGAGGATCAGCTTCATCAGCGTTGATTTCCCCGATCCATTCGGCCCGACAATCCCGACAAATTCGCCGCGCTCAAGCGAAAACTCCACTCCATCCAGAACCACTTTGTCGTCATATTGAAAGGAGACACCTGACAGCTTTACCACAGGCACTCCTTGTGTTGTTGGTTCCATGATATGATCATCCTTTAAATCGGATTTGTTCTGATTTGTTACCTTTCATCCTACTACGATTTTGCCCGAACTACAAGCCTCCTATGGAGCAGAAATCTTGGGTTGGCCCGATACAAAGAAAAATGCCGCCAGTTTCAGCGACATTTTCTTGATCGTTAGTTCAATGCTACTTTCAATGTTTCCATATTGTCACGCATGATGGACAAATAATCACGGCCTGCCTTCACATCGTCCTCTGTCAAACCTTCAAGCGGATTGAGCGTAGCTGTCTTCACGCCCGCTTCCTTCGCAATCACTTCCGCCACTTTGGGAGAGACAAGCGTTTCAAACATGACGTAGGAAATGTTGTGCTCCTTCACATGCTCGACCAAGCTTTTCAGCTCGCCCGGAGATGGTTCGTCGGCCGGGTTCAATCCGGAAATCGCCACCTGTTCCAGACCATATCGTTTCGCCAAATAGGAAAAGGCGCTATGCGAAGTCATAAATTCCTTTTTGGGAGCCGCTGAAACCATTGTGTTAAAATCTTGATCCAGCTTATCCAAATCAGCAGCCAGCTGCGCAAAGTTCTTTTCAAAATCGGCAGCATGCGCCTGATCTTTTTGCGCCAGCGTATTTTTCACTTTTTCCGCCTGTGCCTTCAGCTTCATCGGGTCCAGCCATACGTGCGGGTCAAATTCCCCGTGGTCATGGTCGTGCTCCTCTTTTGCATGCTCTTCGGTCGCAGCTTCTCCCTCATGCTCGTGTTCATCCTCGGAGGCTTTCAGCAAATCGAGTCCTTCCGACGCGTTTACGATCACTGTCTTGTTTTTGTCGAGGTTGCTGACGGCTTTATCCACCCACAGCTCCAAACCGCTGCCGTTGTAGGCGAAAACGTCTGCGTTCGCCAATGCTACCATGTCTTTGGCAGTCGGCTCGTAGTCGTGTGGTTCTACGCCCAAGGGGATCATGTTGGTCACTTCTACATGCTCTCCCCCGATGCGTTTGGCTACGTATTCCAATGGATATATGGTTGTATATACTTTCGGCTTGGCATCGCCCCCGGATTGAGGGGTGCTTGTCGTCTGCTCAGCTGCACCGCATCCGGCAATACTGACAGCCGTAACGAGGCTCAGGATCGCCAACAGGCTCTTTTTCATCTCTATGTTCCTCCTACCCAATTCAAAATGATTCCGATTTAGTTGCTTGATCGTTTTTCATTATACGGACAGTGACCCAAAAAGTAAATAGGATTTATTACGATTTAATTGTCATATGTTTGCATCGCCGATCGCAGCTACACAATTTCTCCATGTCGTTATGATAAGATATAAGGCGGGAGGTATGTCCAAAATGAAACGTCAATCATGGTTGGCCATAAGCATTTTTGCCGCAGCCCTGCTCACTGGTTGTGGCGCAACTGATCAAGCTGGTCAGGATCACGCGAATCACGCAAATCACGCTCCTAACGGCGACCTGCAAGAACTGACAGCTTCTGTTGATCAGCTGCCGAAGTTTCTCGATAATCAGGACCCCGTCATCATCGAATCGTACAAAATCGCAGGGGCAAACCGCGAGCTGCTCAAATCGATCCCTTGCTATTGCGGTTGCGGCGAAAGCGCTGGACACATGCACAACGGCAACTGCTTTATCAAAGAGGAAAAGTCGGACGGCTCGATCGTCTGGGATGACCATGGCACGCGCTGCGGTGTCTGCATGGAGATTGCCGTGATTTCGTCCAAGCTGAAACAGGCTGGCAAATCGACAAAAGAAATCCGCGAGTACATCGACAACAACTACAAAGAAGGCTACGGAAAACCGACGCCCACCCCTATGCCCTCCTGAAATCCAGCCTTTTTCTATTCCTGACAAAGCTTCCTTAAAACTGGAAGCTTTTTTTGTTGTAAAAGACAGGAAATGTGATTACAATTATACCTAGATATTCGATGCATCTATATTCGATACAAAAGGAGATTCCTATGGCGATCAGCAAGGAATTGATGAAAGGCAGCACGGTCATCCTGGTTCTCACCTTGCTCGAACAAAAGCCGATGTATGGCTACGAAATGATCAAGGCGATGGAAAAAAGCTCGAATGGGGTGCTGACGTTGAAGGAAGGCACGCTTTATCCGATCCTGCACACCCTGGAGTCGGAGGGGAAGGTCGAGGCGTTTTGGAGCGAAGGTGAGGGCGAGCGGAAACGCAAATATTATCAAATCACGCCCGAAGGCAAGCGGCATCTCAAAGACAAGAAACAGGAGTGGATCTCTTTTCGCACCGCAGTAGACGGAGTGTTGGGCGGTGAGCCGACGTGAGTCAACCAGACAAAATCGCCCGTTACATAGATGAAGTCTGCAAGCAAATAGCCAGCAAAGAGGTTCATCCCGCAATCCGGTTGGAGCTGGAGGGTCATTTTGCCGAAAAGATAGCGGATTACCGCGACGCTGGACACACCAAAGAAGCTGCCACCGCCCAAGCTATTGCCGAGATGGGTGATCCCGTCTCAATCGGACGCCAGCTGCACGAAACCCACAAACCGCGTATGGAATGGAGCATTGTGGCGATGGTTGCCGTTCTGCTCGGCGTCGGGCTGCTCACCATGTTCTCGCTGCAAACAGCCATGGGCAACGAAAAACTGGTCGAGCAAAAATGGATCGGCATGCTGATTGGCAGCGCCCTCTTTTTGCTTGTGCTTTTTTCCGATTACAGCAAGCTGAAAAAGTACAGCCGCTACCTTTATTTTGCTACGTTCATTCTCTTGCTGTTCACGCTGCGCACTGGCAAACCGATAAACGGCACGCCTTTTCTCGAAATTGGATCAACTATCGTCAATTTCATCGAGCTGAGCGTCTTTTTGTTCACGATCGCACTGGCGGGCATCTTCGCCCAATGGAGCTGGAAGGAACGCTTCGTCACTTTGCGGGTACTTGCTTATTTCCTTCCCCCTGCTTGCTTCTGGCATCTTCGCACCAGACCTTTGCTGTCATCTTGTTTGTGGTTTCTCTGCTCTTTCTTTTGCTGGTTTCACCAGTCAGACGGGCTACGTTCTTGACCGTAATCGGCTTGGCAGGAGCAAGCATCGGCAGCTGCTTCTACCTGTTCGGCAACCGTTATATGCTGGAACGGTGGAGTGCGTATCTTAACCCTTATAGCGACCCGAACGGAAGCGGTTATCTCGCCATTCAGCTCATGGCTGCCGTTCGTTCAGCCGGGTTATGGGGACAAGGCTTTGGTTCGCAACTTGAAACTGTGCCGCTTCCTGAAACTGATTTTGTTTTTGCCTACATGATCTACAGCTTTGGTCTAATGACAGGTGCAGCGCTGTTCGCCATCGGCCTTTTATTGGTCAGCCGCTGGATACGTGCCATCAATCGGGTAAAAGATACATACGGCTCTCTGTTGTTGACCGGGATTGCCGTACTCATCTTCCTCCCCTACTTCTGGAGCATGTTTATGACAACGGGCCTGCTGCCGCCAGCACCGATCAGTTTGCCGCTGATCAGTCACGGGAATGCTCACCTCATTTTGAACATGGTTTTGCTGGGGATGGCCCTGGACGTTTACCGTCGAAAAGACATCCAGCCCCTCGCACAGTCCTAAGCCTGGCACCATCTAATTACACTTGGAAAAAACAAAGGGAACAAAGCTCATGACCAGCTCTGTTCCCTTTTATTGTTTGCCATTACGCCGGAGCTACTTCCAGCATGCGCTCCAAAGACGCGCGCGCTGCGTCGGCAACATCTTTTGGCACATAAATTTCCGGTTTCATCGTTTCCAGCGCTTCGACGCATTTTTTCAGGTTGTTTACCTTCATATTCGGGCAAACGAGGTATTTGGAGGCGAAAATAAACGTTTTGTCCGGGCTGTCCTTTTCCAGCATGTAGCGCGTGCCGTCCTCGGTCCCGATAATGAACTCCTTGTGGGACGATTCGCGGCAGTATTTGAGGATTCCCGTAGTCGAACCTACGTAGTCAGCCAAAGAAACGACCTCTGGGCGACATTCTGGATGGACGACAACCACTGCCTCCGGATGCTGCTGCTTCAACGTCATGATGTCTTCTACGGACAACTGGTCATGCGTGTTGCAGTAGCCTTCCCAGATGATCATTTTTTTGTCTGTGAACTGGGATACGTAGTGGCCCAGATTTTTGTCCGGCACCCAAATGATCTCCTCGCTGTCCACCGATTCGATCACCCGCTTGGCGTTGGACGACGTACAGCAGATGTAAGTCTCTGCCTTGACGTCGGCAGATGTGTTGATATACGCCACTACTTTTGCGTTCGGATGCTGTGCTTTCAACTTGCGCAGCCCTTCCACGTTCACCATGTCCGCCATCGGACAGCCTGCACGTTCATCAGGGATGATTACCGTCTTTTGGGGATTGAGAATTTTTGCACTTTCTCCCATGAAGTGAACTCCGCAGAACAAAATCACATCTGCATCGGTTTCTTTCGCTTTTTGCGCCAGACCAAAAGAGTCGCCAATGAAGTCCGCTACTTCCTGAATCTCGGGGCGTTGGTAAAAGTGGGCAAGAATGATGGCGTTCCGTTCTTTCTTCAACTGCATCAGTCGTTCACGTAACTCAGCGTTGCGCTGGGCTTTTTTTTCTAACGCTAAAGCGTCCATGGAAAAAATCCCCCTACGGTGGTGTCATAATTTACGGTCATTGTAAGCTGATTACTTGGTCTTGTCAATGTAAGCGTTGTTACATGATTTGCCGATCCTTGCCTTTTCGCGAAAGACACGGAAACAAAAGGCTCATACCCGAAAAGGATATGAGCCTCGTTCTTGTCGCTCTTGTTTATTTTGCCCGAAACAACCATTGCAGGGCGTCTGGAACATATTGCACTCCCAGGTCAAACGAGTGAAACTCGCTCTCGTAAATCACCTGTCGCACGGTGCTCTCTGTAAAACCGTTTTGCAACAAATGTTCGTACACCTTTTTGCTGTTTGGCACCATCCATTGCTGTCCATTCGTACGGGTGGCCCCTTCGGCGTGGCCCAGGTTCATGTACAGGCGCTGGCCAGTACCCTCAATCGTCAGTTGCTCCAGCCACTCGATAATGCCCGGGAACCAAAACGATCCGGAAAAGCTCCCGATCCGCCCGAAAATATCGGGGTAGGATAAGGCGGTGTAGACCGAAATCAGTCCTCCCAGAGAAAAGCCCATGATTCCCGTATGTTCTTTTTCCGGCAACGTACGATATCGACCGTCGATATACGGCTTCAGCTCGTGCGCGAGAAACTGAGCGTAGACAGAGGCGTTGCCTCCAAACATTTTGCCTGGCTCAAACACGTTTGGTGAAACAAACGGCGTGTATTCGTCGTTGCGATCAAAAGAAGCCACTCCGACGAAAATGAAGCCTGGCAACTCGCCCTGCGCCGTCAGCTCTCGCACTCTCAGCAGCGTGTCGCTATCTTTTGGCTCAATCAAATCGCCGCTGTCTTGCAAATAAATCACGGGATAGTGCTGATCGCTGTCCGCATAGCCGTCAGGCAAGTAAACCAGCAACTGTCTATCGTTAAACGTATCGTGGATCACGCTAGGCTGACTCATCTGAGTCTCTCCTCTCCGTCAGTGCGATTGATTTCTCGGTGCTATTCCGAAAGAACCCGGAGCAGCTCCTTCGTCGTATACTCAACCGCCAACGGACCTTTTGTACTGATTGAGACATCCAGCGGATATACGTGCTTGGCTTTGACTGCTTTCAGCGAGTTCCAGACTTTGCTTTTGTTCAACTCGGCGAGCGTAGTATCGACGTTGTCCAAGTAATCGACGAGGAAAATGTAATCGGGATCGAGCACAGTCACGCCTTCCAGCGACACAACATCGCCCTCCAGCTTGTACTGGCCGGGAGGTTTGAGTCCCAGTCCTGATTTGTCATCAAAAGCGTAGGACACGTCATTGTCGTCCAGCACGTAAAAAGTGTTGCCGTCTCCCGAAGCGCGCAGGAACGTCACGGTCTTGTCTTTTTTCGCAGCCATCTTGCCTCTCGCTTCAGCCATCAGCGCTTCCAGCTTTGTAATGTATTCCTCGGCCAATTGCTCTTTGCCAATCAGCTTGGCGTATTCACGAAGCGTCTGTGCCCAAGTCCGTTCCTCAGTATTGTTAATCATGGCAACGGTCGAAATATGGCTCAAATCTTCGTAAACGTCGTTATGCGTACCGGAAAAGGCGACGATCAAATCTGGCTCAAGCTCCGTCATCAATTCCAGATTCGGCGTGGTCACTTCCCCGATGTCTTTGACAGAAGCCGTTTTGGCGTAAGGCTTCAACGTCTCAAACGAACCCAGCATGCGCTCAGCCAAAGTAGAAGCGATCGGCGGAGTCTCCAGGGCAAAGAAATATTCCATCATGCCGAAATGAGTAACGACAACGCGCTGCGGCTGTTTGGCAATCACCACTTCTTTCCCTGTCGCATCGACATATGTTCTCGGCCATTGCTGCTTGGCCGATTGCGGACTAGCTGTAGTGGACGCGGAGGTAGCTACTTCTGTTGACTGCTGGGTCGACTGTGGAGGACTGCTGTTGACTGCCCCTCCATTGCCGGTACCGGAGCATGCGCTCAAAAGCAGGGCAAGCCCCAGCATAAGTTTATGCATTTTGCCTTTTGTTCCGTTTCTGAATAGCTGCACTCTCTCTCCCTCACCTTTTCGATAATGATTTTCATTATTAAACAGATTGTAGTAGCGGGGCGAGGTTTGAACAAGAGATGATCTTAGCCTTTTCACAGGATATTCTGAGCCTGCTTCCCAGAGTGCCGCTTCCGCTTGCTCCTTGAATTGCCCGGGTGTTACTCCCGTGTGCTTTTTGAACGCCCGGATAAAGTACGAAAGATCGCTGTACCCGACTCCTTCGGCAATAGCTTGCAAGGAAGCTTCGGTGCGCATCAGCAAAGCTTTTGCCTTGTCCAAGCGCACGCGGATCAAGTAATCAATCGGGCTGTAGCCTGTCTGTTGCTTGAATTGCTTGGACAAATACGGGACGCTGTAGCGCAGCTTTTGCGCGATGGCTTCCAGCGTAATCGGCTCGCTGTAATGGGAGTGAATGAATTGCTTGGCCTGCCAAACCAGATCGCCACTCTCTCCCCCCTCCTCCGTCCCATGCATCTGCTCCAGCAATTCGGCTACAAACAACTGGAACAAAGCTTTGGCGTAGAGCGGCTGTACAGCAGTATCGGTGACTTGTTGCCATATGTCCTGGAGTTTTTCGAGCTTGTCGAGCAGCACAATCGACTGCTGTGGCACAAAGTCATACGACAGCAGAAACCAGTTGCGCGTCTCCAAAAGGCTCTTGATTTCCTGACGGCACGGCAGAGGAATCACCGCTTTATAGAAAAGAATGTAGAACTCAAATTCCGTTTTCTGGGGAACGATTTCGAGGGCATGTCCCTTTCCGCCGTGAATCACGTGGCATCCGTTAACCGAATACACGAGTTCATCCAGCAGCACTTCCGCCTGGCCACGAACAGCATAGACGAACACACTGGAAGGAAGAGAGGCATAGCTGAATATATCCGTGGGCTGCACAATTTGATGACGCACATCCATGACTTTTACGGAAGCATGATTCCATAGATTCACTAACTCGTTTCGCCTCATGCGAATCACCTCTCCCTGCCAGATCACTACGCTCATTATAATTGATAACAATTCTCAATAACAACAAAAAAACCGTCCACTGACGAACGGTTTCTTCGTGTAAAAGCCTTTGGCTCGATTTGTCCATTATCGTGAAGGCGTCTCACCGAGGACGTGCTGCCAAATAAATTGGGCGACACCATCTTCATTGTGATGTGGTGCGGTGTATTTGGCGATCTCCTTGATCTTGGACGAGGCATTTTCCATCGCTACCGAATAGCCAGCCTCGGTCAATGCCTCCCGATCATTTTCCGCATCGCCAAAAGCCATCACTTTCTCCGGTGCTATCCCCCATGCTTCGCAAAAATACAGCAGCCCTGCCCATTTGGAAACACCGTGCGAATTGATTTCAATGTTGTGCTGCCCGGATGAAGTAATCGAAATCTGCTCTTGCCATGGGGCAAACTGATCGGCACTCCACTTCAGGCGCTCCTGATTGTTGTCCCAAACAAAAAACTTCACAATCTCCACTTCGCCAGTCTCGATTTTTGCCAACATTTCTTCAAGCGGCGCCACGCGCGCAAGCCTGTAAAAGGCGAACTGCCGCATGGAAACTCCTTCGAGCGATGCATCCTGCTCGATGATCGCCTCCAGACGATCCCGATCCTCCTGCACCATCCAGCGATTGCTGTTTGTATCGTGCATTTCGTAGTAAACCGGCTCTTGTCTCAGCCCATGAATCGCACCGATCACCAGTTCTTTTGCCAAGGAGTAGCGGCGGACCAGTGTGCCGTCTTTTTCGTAAAGGGCCGCCCCGTTGCTACACACGTAACCATCGAACGGAAACGAATCAATCGGGATTTGTGCGGAACCAAACATCCTTCCTGTCGACAGCACCAGCTTGCAGCCTTTTTCCTGCAGCTTGAACAGTGCTTCCCTGTTTCCCTCGCTCATTTGTGATGCCTCATTCAACAATGTACCATCCATATCAAATGCTGCCATCCCCGGTGTAAGTAGCATCATTTCTCCTCCTCCACTGATTCGGTTTGTTGGGCTAGACAAATGCCCCTTGTCCCTTTATGAAGAAAAGAGGCACCTGAGGCGCCTCTTATTGTTTCGGTTCTTCGTTTGTTTCTTCTTGTTTTGGTTGAATGTTCACGACCACATCATTGTTTTCCTGATTAGCCGGATCGTTGTCCATTTTTCCCGTTTCGATCAATTGCTTGATCTGCTCAGCATCAAGTGTCTCTACGCGCAGCAATGTGTTAGCAATCAGATCCAGCTGATCGCGGTGCTTGGTCAGCAGTTCTGTACACTTGGCGTAGCATTCGTTGATGATGTTTTGCATTTCAAGATCGATCTCGTACGCGATTTTGTCCGAGTAGTTGCGCTCGTTGCCATAATCGCGGCCCAGGAACACCTGTCCTTGGCTTTTACCGAATTGCATCGGACCGAGCTTGCTCATTCCGTATTCGGTAATCATGCTGCGAGCAATTGCTGTCGCACGCTGGAAGTCATTGTGCGCCCCGGTACTGATATCCCCGAGCACCAATTCCTCAGCCACTCGTCCACCCAGCAGGCCGACGATTTTGTCGAGCAAATCGCTTTTGGTTGCAAAGAAACGGTCTTCTTTTGGCAGCATCACTGTGTATCCGCCAGCCTGGCCGCGCGGAATGATTGTTACCTTATGTACCATTTCTGCATTTCTCAAATGATAGCCGATAATCGTGTGACCAGCTTCGTGGAACGCAACCAGGCGTCTTTCGTCTTCGCTGACTACGCGAGACTTTTTCGCCGGACCAGCAATAACGCGGTCGATGGCTTCGTCTACTTCCTTCATGCTGATTTGCTTTTTGTTTTTGCGGGCAGTGAGAAGAGCTGCTTCGTTCAGCAAGTTCTCCAAATCTGCACCAGTGAAGCCCGAAGTACCACGGGCAATCACATCGAGCTTCACGTCTTCGCCAAGCGGCTTGTTGCGGGCATGAACCTTGAGCACCGCTTCACGGCCCTTGATGTCAGGACGATCCACTGTGATTTGACGGTCAAAACGTCCTGGACGCAAAAGCGCCGGGTCGAGAATGTCAGGTCGGTTGGTCGCAGCTACCATGATGATACCTTCGTTGCCGCCGAACCCGTCCATCTCTACGAGCAACTGGTTGAGAGTTTGCTCGCGCTCGTCATGACCACCGCCGAGTCCAGCACCACGCTGGCGACCTACGGCGTCAATCTCATCGATAAAGATAATGCACGGAGCATTTTTCTTCGCGTTTTCAAACAGGTCACGCACGCGGGATGCACCGACCCCGACGAACATTTCCACGAAGTCAGAACCGGAAATGCTGAAGAACGGAACGCCTGCTTCACCAGCGACAGCGCGGGCGAGCAATGTTTTACCCGTACCTGGAGGGCCTACAAGCAGAACCCCTTTCGGAATACGAGCGCCAACAGCGTTAAATTTGCGCGGGTCTTTCAGGAACTCAACAACTTCCTCCAGCTCCGCTTTTTCTTCATCTGCACCCGCTACATCGTCAAACGTAACGCGCTTCTTCTCTTCGTTGTACAGCTTCGCGCGGCTTTTTCCGAAGTTCATGACTCGGCTTCCGCCACCCTGAGCGTTGTTCAGAAGGAAGAAAAACAGGATGAAAATGATGACAAAAGGAATGATCGAGGTCAGGAACGTGAGCCAAATGCTGTTGCCCTCCGCTGGATTGAACTCTACCTTTTTCAGTTTTTGATCATCAATTTTCGTCTCCACAAGTTTTACAACATCGGAGTCGTACAAAGGAACGTTGGTAAAAAATTTGTTGCTTTCCTGTCCCGGAATAGCTTTAGCCAGTGTACCCTCTACCCTGTATGTGCCATTTTCAGGGCGCATGGATAGCTCTGTAACATTGTCAGCCTTCAGCTGTACCCGGAAATCCTGATATGTAAGTTTCCCAACCTTATCAGTACCGGAGAGGATGAAATTCACGATCCCGACCGTGACAAGAAAAATCAGTAGGTAGAACCCGGTATTACGAAAAAAGCGATTCATTCCTTACCTCCTCTCACGAACAGACACTTTTCACATTTTATCATATTTTGCAGGGTCTCCACAACAAAGCTACTTCGTGTAGACTTCAGGTTTCAACACCCCGATATACGGCAAATTACGATAGTGCTCGGCATAGTCCAAGCCGTATCCAACAACAAATTCGTCAGGAATATCGTAACCGCTGTAATCCGGTGAAATATCCACCTTGCGACGCTCTGGCTTGTTGAGAAGTGTGACCACTTTCACAGAGGCAGCTTCGCGATGGCGAAGCAGCTCTACCAGCCGGCTCAATGTCAGTCCGCTATCCATGATGTCTTCTACTACCAGCACGTGTCTGTTTTGCACGGAAGTATCGAGGTCCTTGAGGATTTTCACCATGCCGGATGACTCTGTTCCGCTGCCATAGCTGGAAACCGCCATGAAATCCATTTCGCATGGAATGTTCATGTGACGGATCAGGTCAGCCATGAAAACAACCGCGCCTTTCAGTACGCAAATCACCAACGGATTTTTGCCCTGATATTCGGCAGCCAGTGTTTCGCCCAGCTCCTTTACCTTTCCTGCAATATCTTCTTCTGATAGCAAAATCTTCTCGATGTCTTGATTCATGAAAAAACCTCCCGCCAATCTTCTCCAAACTCAACCCGCACGTGTAGAAAACGCCTGGTCTGTCCATTTACAGGCGCTACGGCGGAACGGCGCACACCTGGTACCAAAATCACCTCATCGCCCGCCGTCAAAAGCGGAAGTTTGTCCCGCCATGCTCGCGGAAATTTGGCATCAATTAGTAGATCCTTCAGCTTCTTTCCAGTTGCAGAGCCAAACAGGGTGAGACGATCTCCTGATCTCCGGTTGCGCAAATAAAGCGCTCCCGGGAGCTGATCGGCGTCGAAAACCGCCTCGTTCTCAGGGAGTCGTCCCCAATCCATGGGACTTTCAAGGTATGAAATATGTACCGTGGCATTGCTCTCGTCGATCCGGGTCACCCCTGGAACTGCGAGTTCGTAACTATAGGTATGTATGCTGTCTTGCCGCTTTCTACGACTAAAAAGGATTCGTCCGTACATCCGGCTTACGACCAGTTTGTCGGGCAAATGAACTTCCGCAGAAGGGCGACTTCCCCCTAGCATGTGCAAAACGGTCTCCACATGCTGCGAAGACCATTCGGTATGTTTTGAGAGATAACTTAATATTAGAGTAATCATTCTCCTTTGTAAAGCAACGTCACAAGTTTGAAACTTGTCTTTGTCAATGACAAATGCTTCCTGTTTCTTTTCGATCACAGCCTCGTCCAGACGCTCGCGAGCCAGCCTGGTCAAAAACGCCTCATCCTGCGAAACCGCGCCTGCCAAATCAAGAATATGCTCGCGGTACTTCTCGTTTACCTGAGCCAAGAGCGGCATCACATCCAGACGCAGCAAATTGCGCTTGTACTTGCGCGAACGATTGCTGCTGTCCTCTCGTGGAGCAAGACCATTTTCCTGGCAATAGGCTTCCAGTTCCTGACGCGTTTTATGCAACAGCGGACGCACCAGTTCAATCCCAGTATCTTCCAGCATGCGACGCTGCGGCATGCCAGCCAGTCCTTGCAACCTGCTGCCGCGCACGAGACGGAACAAAATCGTCTCCACCTGGTCATCGGCATGATGCGCCAACGCCAGCTTGGTTGCCTGATGAGCAATGCCTACTTCGCGATAAAAGCGGTAGCGAAGCTCGCGGCTTGCCTCCTGGCCTCCCTTCCCCGTCTTTTTCATATAGGAAGGGACATCGTACTCAAACAGGTGAAAAGACACGCCAAGCTCGCTGCACAACGCTTCTGCGTACTGTGCATCCAGCCTGGCCTCCTCTCCGCGGAAGCCGTGATTCAAATGAACGGCATGCAGCTTCCAGCCGTATTGATAGTGTTGATTTAGAGAAGCCAATATATGCAAAAGAGCTGTAGAATCATTGCCGCCGGAAATTCCGACGACAACCGTTTCTCCGGGGAGAAGGAGCCTTAGAGCCTCAATCTCGTTGCGTACGCTTTCCAGCATAACGGGCTCCTTTCCAAATCGTCACGACGGAAATACCAAAAATAAGTCCGGATGCAATCGCCCCAGCCACCATCAACGTCTTGGTAGCCAGCGTGATCCCCTCCACGTAGTTGTTGTTCACGAAAGCCAGCATGGATTTGTAGGCCAACGAACCGGGAACGAGCGGAATAATGCCCGCGACGCTAAAGTTGGTCGAGGGAACACGGAGCAAAATCGATAAAAACTGGCTGAGCAACGAGACGATCGCTGCGGAAACAAATGTCGACAGCAGCACTTCCGCCCCCCAGATCGGCAAAAGCGAAAACACGCAAAATCCGACCATCCCGGCCAAGCCACCGGCCAAAATCGTGCGAACCGGGACGTTAAACAGCACGCACCACGCCATTGATGAGAAGAAGCTCAGCGCCAAACCTTGAACAAACATACTTACTCACCTCAACCAGAGAATAATCGCTGTGGCTACCGCTACGGAGACGGCCGTCAACATGGCCTCGACTCCCCGGGAAACACCCGCAACCAGATCACCTGCCAACAAATCCCGCAGCGAGTTGGTGATCGCAATCCCTGGGAACAATGGAAGCATGGCACCGATAATGATGATGCTAATGTGCAGCTGTGGGAAAAGGGCTACAGCCAGCAAGGCAAACAGCCCGCCCAGCAAAGCAGCCGTAAATTCGGTAAAAAACTTCATTCGAACAAACTGTTCCAAATATTCGAGGCTCAGATTGACGATCAGTCCAGCCAGCGCCGACGGGACGAGATCAAACCATGTACCTCCGGCAAGCATGGCAAAGGAGCCGCTGGCGATGGCTGCTGCCATATGCTGCATCCACTTCGGATAAATCGGCTTTTCCTGGTCGATTTCACGCAGCCTTCGATACGCTTGCTCCAAGGTGATCTTCCCGCTGACAAAGCGCCGGGATACGTCGTTTACAAGTGTGATTTTATTCAAATTGGTGGTTCGCTTTGGCGTTCGGACCATGCGGGTATGATCCAGCCCGCTACACCGAAAAGACAAAATGATGCTCGTAGGTGTAGCCGAGCTGTTGACGTCATCCATCCCCGCAGCCACGGCAATCAAAGCCATCGTCTCTTCCGTCCTGTATGTTTCACCACCATTTTTCAATATGATTGAGCCTGCCAACAAGCAAGTATCCATCACCAAATCCGAGGACACAAACCGTCACATCCTTCACATGAACCATGCATAATACAAAGTTCCAGCCAATAGCAGCAAAGAGGCGACAAACAAGCCGCTTATGCCTCCCCCGACTTTGCCTGGCTTCGGCGCCTTTTTTCGCGGCTGCGCGACAGTGCGCTCCCGCAGGACTGTCAAAAGCTCCGCTCTCATCTCGCCCGCCGAGGCAAACTTCCCGTGAAAAGCCTTTAACAAAGGCACTCGGTAAGGGTACAGGCTGTCACTTTTCCGTATTATATCACAGAGCAAACCCGTATGACGCGGTTCACTAAGGCTGCTTTTCCACAACTCTTTTCCAACGGTCAAACGCACCATGATCACAGCTGCACAGAACAAGTCGTAGCCTGTGTCGGCCTTTCGATCGCCAGCATGCCAAAAGGCGCGATCGTACTCTTCCGTGAATTGGCGAACGGCACTTCCTTGCTTGGTAACACCGCCAAAATCAATCAGCCGGACGGTTTTGTCCGTCTGGCTCACCATGATGTTCTCCGGTTTCAAATCACCGAACGTGTAGCCGTGCTTGTGCAGCACATCGAGCCGGGCTAACAGCTGCACGATCAGGACAGGCACCCATTCCGTCCCTGCCTGCTGGATATAGCGATCCAGCTGTTCGCCCTCCAGGTACTCCATGGCATAAAACGTACACGCTTTTCCGTTGACGACCAGGTCGTCCACATCACAGAGGAGCGGTCCCACTTTGGAATCCCGCCCCTGTTGTACGCTTTTCAACACGTTCACTTCCATTAAAATGTCCATACCTTCCACGCCTACCTTGACAGCACGGCGCACACCGTCCTGGGAGACGAGGTAAACGGTTCCGTTCGCACCACGCCCCAACTCCCGCAGAACGTGGTACGACTTCCGATTCCACTTGCCCTGAAAATACTTGGGCAGATCTGGAGTAGCTGCCTTAGAAGACATGGTCGCGCAGACTTCCGTTCATGTCGTCGTTTTCTTCTTCGTCTGTATAGCGATCTTTCAGCGTGCTTGGGAGTTTATCCTGCTCAAACAAAGCAATCGCTTCAACGATCGCAGGCCCGGTCGGCGTAATGCCGCTCATTGCCAGATCACTGGTCAACTGATGAGCCTGCTGTACTTTTTCTGTCCAAGGAATGCGTATATCCAAATGCTTTTGTTTCCCAGGAAATGAGCCGACAGCCATTCTGCTTTGTCCACTTCGGGAGTGCAAGCTAATGCTAAAATCGTGGATCGCTTGCTGAACGGCAGACAGTTTTGGCTTCATACTGCCGGATGTATCGACAAGCATCACGACATTCAGACTGCTTTTTTCGCCCAGATCGTCGACCATGCCTGCTACTTGAACGCGTTTGTCCGGGGCCAGTTCATCTATTCCGGAATCGCCCAAAATCTCTTTCAATTCTTTATTGACCACTTGATGGATGGTTCTTGTCATCGCCTTGCGCGTCAACATTTGGACTGTTTGCGCCAATTGCTGCGGATAGACGATATCGCAAAGCCCTCCTCCCGCCTCGGCGATATCGCGGATTTCCCGCTCCCCTTTTTCGCCAAGCTCGCTTTTGTCAATGACTCCGATCACGTTGACCGTGATTCCTTGCTCACGCGCCAGTGCTGCTGCGGCAACCGGGCTTATTCCCGAATTGGAGCAGCCGTCTGTTACTACGAGAATTTGACGAAGTGTCGCTTCTTTCACAAATAATCTCCCCATTCAGCCTGTTTTAGCAACAGTATCGCCGCGCTGATGGGAAAACATACTCCCTAGCTTACAATCCGTGGCCGTTCCAGCTTCTCCATCCCGTGTACCTGGATCGCTGACCATTGCGGAACGAACCGATCAATCCGCGCCACGAGTACCGTCATGTCATCCACGATTTTCCCGGAATGCTGACGAATGACTTTTTCCAGGAGCAGGTCGGCTACTTCTTGCGGATCATCTGTTTCCAGCTCGCTGATGATCCGCTTCATCCACGCCTGCCTGTTTTCGATATGGCGGGGAGCCTCGTAGATGCCATCGGACATCATGACCAAAAGATCGCCTGGCTTGAGCATTCTCGACACGACATCGACCTCGATTTCTTCCAAAATGCCCACGGGCAAGTTGTTGGCTGTAATCGTGATGACGTCGTTTTTTCGTTTGACGAAGCTCGGTGTCGAACCGATTTTGATAAACCGGGTATGCGCCGTCTGCAAGTCAATCAACGCCAGATCAACGGTGGCGAACATTTCATCTGTAGAGCGCAAGGCCAGGATAGAATTGACGGTCTTGATCGAAATTTTTTCGTCCATGCCGGAGCGAAGCAGCTGCTGGAGCATGTCGAGGGCAGACTGGCTTTCCAGAAAAGCCCGTTCCCCATTGCCCATGCCGTCGCTGATTGCCAGCGCCATTTTGCCATTGCCCAAATCCATTGTGCGGAAGCTGTCTCCGGACAAGAGCTTGCCATCTTTCGCTGCGCCAGCGACGCCGATTTCGATTTCAAACGTTTTGGCGGAGGCAAGGCACATCGTGCAAGAGCCGTCTTTTTGCGCTTCGCATTGACGCTCGCGAACCACGATGTTCTCGCCCAAAATTTCCGTCAGCATCGGAGCGACGATTTTCCCGCATTCATCATGTCCAAAGCAAGTCGGCTGACTGATTTCGATATCGACCTTGCCTTCTTCCAGGCTGTGAATTTCGACCCGGCGAACCGATAGCCCCAATCCTTCCAGCGCTTTGGAAACTTGCTTTTCCTGAAAAGACAGCTCCATGCCTTCCCGCTGAATTTCGCGGGCAAAATCGCTCATGACCCGGGAAACTCCCGACAGTTGGTCAGCTACCAGCTTGCGGCTCTCCTTCACCTGTTTTTTCAACTGGTCAAAAGCTTGCTGACGGTCGTACTCTTGTTCCATGACCGTCATCACCTTTTCTGTCTTGACGCACTTTCGCTCCCAGTCGCGTGGCGGAGTGACACCCGCGAGCGTGCCATTTTCGTACACTTTTTCCATCAGGTAGCGCATGCCTTGATACGTAGCTTGCGTGTCCTTTTCCCAGCATTGTTCTTTTTTCCAGCACTTTTGGCACGTAAATTCGGACACCCGGCTGAGAAAGGCATCGGCTTGTTCCTCGATCTCCTCCTGATCTGCGGTTTGGGCAAAGCTGCGGGACAATTGGGTAAACAAATCGGAGAACTGTTGAATTTTGCCCGCCGTCACATCGCGGACTCTGCGCATATATTCCTGATGAGATTGCAAATTTTCGGGGGTACCCGGAATAAATCTGGCTACTTTTTTCCAAAGTACAGCAGGGGTGAGAATGAAGCAGACAATCGCCAGGGAAGTTTCAATCAAGGAGTAGTAAAGCGTCTCTTCCGCCCCGCCGTAAATAGCCAGGATCGCTGTTCCGATCAGCAGACCTGCGGAAACGCCTACTTTTCCGCCTTCTTTCAGCAGTCCTGCCAAAAGACCTGAAAAGGCCAGCAAATTGATTTGCAGAAGGGCACTTACATTTGCCAAACTGAGGATAAGACCAGTTACGACGCCAACCGCTGCACCAACGGTTCCACCGCCGACGAAGGCGAAGACGAGCAGCAAATAGCGAGAGAGTACGTGTTCCATCGAGATGCCTTCGACCATCCAGTCCACTGTACCTGTCATCACAGAGGCGAGCAGGATGACGAGCGACACGATTTCCTCGTTTTTCAGCGGCTCATAAGGCTTGGCCAAATGAATGATCGAAAGCGACTGGATGAAGATGAGCGTTAGCACGAAGCCGAGTACAGCTTCTACAGCCACCATGATCAGCTCGTACGTATTTACCTGATTGGTGAGCACCGCGTACAAGAGCCGACTGACAAAGATCGTGACGACCACGAGCAGCGGAGTGCGCGAAAAGTCTTTGCGCCGCAGCCGCTCCATCATTTTGCATGTAAACAGAGCGAGGACGATGCTGAGGATCGTCTGTAGCCCGATCGGCACCGATTGGGTAAAAGCCCCGAGAATCAGCGCCAATCCGGTAACGAGCAGGCAGTCTCTGCGAATATAGAACATGACGATAAAATACGGTATAGCAAAAGGCGTCAGCTCTTCCAAGATCAAGGCCCGCCCGAGCAAAAACCCCATCAAAAGTGGAAGCACATTCCATCTGCGTACGGCATCAGCGACTTTGTCTCCCCATGTTCGTGCGGTCGTATCCATTCGTTCTGACACTTGGCGCGCCCATGCTTGCCCAGCTTGGGTCACATTTTTGTTTGCGATCATTTTAGCTCCACCCCGTTCTTGTTCAATGTGTTTCTCCATTATACGGAGGTGGTATTGTAAAATTTGTCAAAAAACCAGCGAATATTCACAGAATCGTGCGACAAATAAACCTGCGAATTTGGACAAAAAAAACCGACGTTATGGCGGATAACGTCGGCTGACAGGTGATTCGCGCTTTGCGAAACGGGCTTACGATACCTTATTCGTCACTACTTCAAAATGACCTTCCTCTTTTTTCTGTCAAACTGTGCTTTTAACAAAGAAAGAAAAGTCATAATTTTCCGATCAATATTCACCGGCCACGTCCCTTTTTATCTCCGCTCTTTTTCAGAGAGGACTGGCGGTCTTCGCTTTCTTTGAGGAAGCGATTGAGCTTATCTTCAAAGCCTTCTGTGCGTTCCCGCTGTTGGCGGGGCTGGCGCTCTTTTTCCTGCGCCTTTTTGATAGACAGCCCGATCTTGCCTTCCTTCACACTGAGGACTTTTACCGTTACGATATCGCCGATTTTCAAAAATTGGTGAATATCTTTCACATATACGTCGGCAACTTCACTGATATGCACCAGTCCGGTCACATTTCCAGGCAACTCTACAAACGCGCCAAATTTCGTGATGCCAGTGACTTTTCCTTCCAGTTTGCTCCCGATCTCGACTCCCATGTACGTGGAAAGCCTCCCTCTCCTAGAAGATCACACTGTGAGCTTATTCCGGAATCACGTAAATGCTCTCGCCCTGCTTGGTGTAGTAAATTCGTTTGCGCGCCAGCTCGGCCAAATATTCCTGGTCGTTCAAGCGGCTTGCCTCATACGTCAGTTCCTCTTCCTTTTGCTTCAAGACAACCGATTCCTGCTTGAGTGCTTCCAGTTCGCTGCTCTTTTCAGCCAACACTCCGCTCTGCAAGTAGAGTGTATAGCCAGTCCAGACGAAAAAGCACAGGATAAAAAAGAAAAAGAGCCGCATTCTTCGTCTTTGTCCTTTTCGATTGGTTGGAGAGGTCGTTGCCTGTTTCATCATTTCGCCACCTCGGATTACTCCCGCTTTCTCTTTGAGTGAAACCAATTCTTCCAATTGGTCCAGATTCCTGTTGTTTTTCCGAACATTTTTTTCCCCAAATGTTGACCCCATTTGGCAAAAGGAGAGATGACAAAACGTGTCACTTTCCACAAAAAGCCGAGGATCATGAGCAACATGGAATAAAAAAATGCCAGCACCATCAGGATCACTCGGTAAATAAAGAGC
The DNA here is from genome assembly GCF_013284375.2 of Brevibacillus sp. HD3.3A. Taxonomy (NCBI): domain Bacteria; kingdom Bacillati; phylum Bacillota; class Bacilli; order Caryophanales; family Paenibacillaceae; genus Brevibacillus; species Brevibacillus sp. HD3.3A. The sequence continues at coordinate 142,254 of NZ_CP085874.1, read as the reverse complement.
ACGGGACGTACAACCAGGGTATCAATAATTTGTATGACCGTTCGGTATAACCACTGACAAAATTTTATCATGCGGTTTAAAAAAAGGATATACTTCTTACTTCCTAATAAAAAATACAGCCACGCACCGAAAATCATTCCAAAAAAGATGGGAAAACGAATTATCCCGTCGTTTACTTTTACTAAAATCCAGAAAACGGCTCCCATACTGCCAACCCAAAACAGGACATCAAAGAAGAAGACCAGCCAGAGCGGCATCCTGCTCTTCCCTTTGAACACATGATACGTATCAAATCCCATTCCCATAAGAGCCCCGCACGTCGACATGGCCAAAACCGTCTGCAACTGAAGGATGATGTTCACTTGAACAACTTGCCGAAGAATCCTCTCGACCGATCTCCGGCCTGACCTTGTTCCAGATACGCCATTTCGTGAACCAGGCCCTCGATCGCCACTTCTCCGGTTTCCAGACTCAAATTTTTCATATGCAGGTTTTGGCCTCGTATGGTTAAAAAGCCGCCGTCCGTTTCCAAGAGGAATTCTTCACTGTCAAAGCTTTCGACGTTTTTTACTCCCGAAATCGCTAAACTGCGTCGATTGATCATCACGATTTCGTGGCGCGGCCGCTTCGTGTGGTCGTTCATGATTACTCCCCCCTAACGTACCCTTCTTGTACCATCGTATGGAGGGGGATGTCCTTTTAGAACAAAAAAACCCCGCTGACCTGCGGGGTTGCTTTTGCCACTCTTATTTGTACACGGTATAGTTGCCGTTCACATAAATGATTTTGTAGCCGGTACGATCGGCAATCGTCTTGAGCGGCAAGGTAGGAATGTTGTTTTTCAACTGAACCGCTGCCGGCAAGGTAACGTTTTGTCCGTTGACGTTCACGATGTTGGAGCCGACCTTGAACTGCATCACCGTGTTGCCGCTGACGACTTTTGCTGTCGTTTTCGTGTAGCTGACCGAGAAGCCGAGAGCATCGCGGAAAAATGTAGTCGGCATGAGCGTGTTGCCGTTTACTGTATACGGAGCAACGGCCAGTTTTGTCGTTTTGCCTGCTTTCGTGAAGGTCGCGACGTTCGCCTTGAAGCTCACACCGTTCAGAGCCACTACATTGGCAGGACGGGCGAACAGCAAGCCCTTCTCTTCAGAGGTATAGACGCCGATGCTGTAGACGCCCGGCGTACCCGGATTTACAATCCCCGCCGATTCAGCCACGTTGACTTGCACCGCAGCACGCGCCGGGATGTCTGTGGAAGGCACGATGATCAGATTTTGTCCGCGCGCGCCTACGTAATTGGCTGCCACGCCGTTCACGGTTACTGTATTTGTTGGCACATAAGCTGGCACCTTGAAGCCGACAGGAAGAACCACTTCAATAAAGCCCTGGCTGCGGACAATCGGAGCGCCCAGTGCTTTGATGCCAATCTGCAATCCGGCCGGAGTCGATGCGGTAGCTCTGGTAAGCCCGATCGTAGCCTGCGTGTTGTCTACAGGAACAGGGGCAACTACGCCGCTAATTTGAAAATCTTTGGACTTGTATGTTTTGTTATCGACTTTTGCCGTAATCGTGTAGCTCCCTGCGGATTTCGGGTTGACCAGATAGCCGTCGTACGCGAATTTGACACTCAGGCGATTCGAGCTGGAAAAGCCGCTGGGCGTGCGAAATGACACCTTGTTCCCGTTCACGCTAAGTCCCGTCACCTGATCGCCGTTGACGGTCACATTGGAGCTGGAGAGAACAGGCGGCACCATTCCCCACTCAGGGAACTCGACCTGAATATCCGAATTGCTGTACAGCTTGCTGGACAAATCGAAATCAAGCGTATAGCTGCTTCTCGCTCCCACGGAGCTATCAGACAAGGAAACTGAGAAAGGCGTGCTGCTGGCGCCTGAGATTTCCACGTCCTTGGATTTGTACTTTTTACTGTCGTACTCCAATGTGTAATAGTAGGACTTGCCAGGATCGGACGGATTCACAATGCCTGCCGATGAGCTGAACTCCAGTTTGATATAGTTGTCTCCGTCAGCACCGCTCGGCACTTCGATTCGCACGGTATCGCTGTCGATTATCGTCACGTAATCAGCCTTGTAACCGTTGACCTTTACATCGGACTTGCTGATGCTTTTCGGCAGCATGTCTCTCGTTGGGAAGTCTACATAAATGTATTTGCCCTCTTTGAGCTTGCTTTTGGAAGCCAGAGTGAATTTGCCGAGCGTCAGCGAAATGCTTTCTTCTGCATTTTTGTTGCTGTGAGAAGCTTCGAAATCCCCCTTGCTGCTACTGCTGCTGGAAGAGGACTTGCCAATCGAGATTTTTTTGCTTTTATAGGTACTTTCGCTGCTTGTTTTGACCTCTATGGAATAGCTGCCCTTATCATCGGGGTTGGTGATGTTATCGATTTCCACAGTCACTACGGAGCCTTTTTTAATGCGATCCCCGATTTCGATTTCCACCACGTTTTTACTTACAGATACGCTGTCAATCGTAACCTTGTCGCCGTCATCCTTAACCGAAACGTCGGATTTTTTCAGCTTTTTGTCTACGGAATAGTCAGAAGGGAACCGAACGTAGATCGTGTCGCCTGATTTCAGTTCCTTGTCGATTTCAAACTCAATCGTATATTCCGTTTCTTCTTCCGCACCTGTATCATCTGCTGAAACCTCTTCGATGGAAAGAGCTTGAGCAGCTTTTGGCTCCATCACAAACGGACTTGTTAGCACCGTAGTCGCCAGCAGGACAGAGATCCCTTTCTTCGCGCTTTTGTTCAACGGTAACGCCTCCTTCTCCTCTGAAAAACTTCCCCGAACGGGGTGGCGATTCGCTCGCCGTTTTTCCAATATGGATGTGACCGCAAGCGGCCTGCAGCACAAAATCAAACCCTGCGCTGCAATTCCTTCTATGATAGGAAAAGTAAGGCAAGAAAGGGTTACAGACTGGTAACGAATGACTTAACCCACAGTTTTGAAAAATCAATCCAGCCAAAAGAATCCAGCGTGATCCCTTGCAGAGCCGGATGATAGCGGTCAATGCGCCTTGCATGGTGAATAAATAAAATCCACAACTCATCTCTCAGCATGTCCTCGATGCGTGCCAAAGCTTCCAGGCGCTCCTCCTGCTGTTCCAAACCGAACACCCCAGCCAATTGCCTGTTCACAATCTCCCGCTTTTTGTCATCGAGGAAACGGTACACCATCGTGCATTTATTTTTGTAGATTTCAATCAAGCCCAGCTCAATATCGCGTTGCAGCACTTCTCCCATCATGCACATATCCGCATGTTTTTCAGCAAAGTCGGACAACGTCTCGGCTTTCGTCGCGCTCCTCGCTTCAAGCCGGATACCGATTTGCTCACATCTTTGCCGCAGCCATTCCGCCTCCTCGCCATATTGTTTTCCTTCCCCGTACAAAAGAACAACCGTCTCTCCCTGGTAGGCGCTTTTTTGCAAACAAGCTGCCGCCTCTTCTATCGTTGATGATTGAAAAGTCATTTGCTGGCTTCGGGACGGGAGGAAGCTGCCTGCGGGAGATCGGTTTTGTGTTCTCAGCTTTTCGATCATCTGAACGGGATCGAGCAGATGCTTGATTGCCTGCCGAAAATAGAAGTCATGCTGAATGCCTGGTTTGTTAAAGTTGAAGCTCAAGTAATAACAACCGATCTCTTGAAACTCGATGTTGTTGCCGCCATCGCCATCGCCTTGCAAAACTGTTGAGGACGACACTGTCTGCTCTGTCTGCTCCGGCAACTGGTACCGCATCTTCGTCTGTTCCGCGCCCGATACCCGCCAAATTTCTACCCGATCCAATATCGCTCTCTCCCGGTAATAGTCTTCGAAAGCGCCAAGCACCAGCTTGTCCTCGGTAAATTCCAGCATGCGAAACGGCCCCGTTCCTACTATCGCACGCTCGGAAAACGGCACATCATGCGGCAAAACCGACAGTGCGATAGACGCGGCATAATGCAGGAAAAATCCGTTCGGCTCCCGCAAATGAAAGATGACCGTGCAATCGTCAGGGTGCTCGATGCTCACGATGTCCTCGACCTGCCAGCGATAAGGCGAGTCGAGGTCGACGAGGCGCTGAATCGTATAGGCGACATCTTTTCCCGTAAACACGCGCCCATGGTGAAACCGCACGCCTTTGCGCAAATAAAACGTCCAAGTCCGCTTCTCCTGATCGCTTTCCCAGGCGTAGGCTAGTTGAGGCTGAAAGGACTGGGAAGCAGGATTGAAAATAATGAGTGTATGGCAAATTTGTTGAATAAAGTGACTCTCCGCCGATACAGCAACAAATGCCGGATCAAGAGTCGAAAGCACGCGCTCCCGCGGAATGCGCAGAACATCCTGGCGTCTGCTCTCGCCTTCCTCTGCGACAAAGCCAAATTGAGCGTCCCACACTTCCTGCAAGCAGCGCCGGACGTTTACAGGCAAGCTTTTATGCTGTAAAAGCTCCACCGCCTCCCGAACGTTTCCTTGTGAAAGCAGCTCGTGAAAGGAATCGGTCAAAAACTGGCTGACATCACAAAGAATCGTCAGCGTAGAATGGTTGCCTCTGCCCACGCCCGGCTGCCATCTCAGCAGCCCTTCCCTCTCCCATTTGCGTAAGATCAGCTTCACATTGCGCGGTGTGCAACAAAGCAGCTCCGCTAATTCCGTAATTCCGACCGTCAGCTCTGCCCCCGGCTCCCAAGCGGAAAAACCGAGCAACATTTGCGTAAAGTGTTCATGACTTTTCATGTTCATCCATCCTAAAAGGTGAAATCATTACTGCGATCTTACTCTTTTTCTTCTCCTTTTAACAGCTACAATTTAGTCAAGAAAAAGGAGAGGTGGTCTGCACATGAGTTTGTTTGAACTACACCCGAATATCCGCATTCGCATCGTGACTTCCTTTCTGACGAAACTGGTTGGAAATATGATTTTCCCGTTCATGGCCATCTACTTTTCTGCCAAAATGGGGTTGGCTTTGACAGGGTTTTTGTTAAGTCTGACGTTGCTCACTCAGATTTTGCTCGGTTTTTACGGGGGCTATCTGGCTGATCGCTGGGGCAGAAAAAAAGTAATGGTATACGGTCAATCGGTCCAATGTGCCGCTTTCCTGATCATGACGCTTGCCAATTCACCGTGGCTCGATTCCGCTTGGCTCACTTTTGCCATGATGCTCTTGCAAAGCGCGAGCAATGGGCTGATTAGTCCAGCAGCCGATGCGATGCTGATTGATGTGAGCACCGCGGAAAACCGCACCTTCATGTACAGCATCAATTACTGGGCTTCCAACTTGTCGATTGCGATCGGCTCCGTTCTCGGCGGACTGCTGTTTGCCACGCACCGTTTCGAGCTGTTTATTGCCCTAACCTTGGTCAGTTTGTTCACGCTCTACATGATGTCTGCGCGCATGCAGGAATCGTATTTTCCGCAAAAGGACAGGGCGCAACGAACTCCTTTTGCAGGCGCAAACGTTCTCGTAGATGTCATAAAAAGCTACAGGCAGGTAATAACGGATCGTCGCTTTTTGCTGTACTCGCTGGGAGGTCTGTTTATCTTTTCCCTGGAGTTCCAGACTGCGAACTACGTCGCTGTAAGGCTATCCCACGAGTTCCCGTCCCAAAGCATCTCGCTTTTCGATTGGTTTGCCGTTGAACTGACTGGTCTGAAAATGTTCAGTCTCATTCAGTTGGAAAATACGCTCCTGGTGGTCTTGCTCTCCCTCTTTATCACGAGGCTGATCCGCCATGCGCGAGAAGCTTCTGCCATGTACGTTGGCGGGCTGTTGTACATCGTCGGCTATACGGTAATCCTGTACAGCAATTCCCTTTTCCTGCTGATGGCGGCTATGCTAATCGCCACTTGGGGGGAGCTGATTCACATTCCGACCAGGCAAACCTTTCTCGCCCGGATTGTCCGCGATGACGCCCGCAGTTCCTACATGGCAGTGAACGGCCTTGTGTTTCAGGGCGCCAGAATCATCGGAACGGCTGGAATTACGCTGGGGGCTATTTTCCCTTCCTATCTGATGGCGCTGCTGTTTTTCCTGCTCGGGGTTACGGGCATGTTGATCGTCCGCCATGTCGTATCGCAACTGGAACAGACTCATGTCCCGATGACCCATGCAAAAGAAGCTGCCCGATAATGCTCGGACAGCTTCTTGCTGTTTCTTTTCAAGATGCTTCATCTTTATTCCGACGACAGGCTCTCCAGCAAGGCATCGCCCTTGGCTCCGACTCTGATCGTCGCAAACTTTGCATTTTCCTGTACTTCCAATCCTGTTCCTTCAGGGACAAAATAGCTCTCGATTCCGTACTCAACCTGGCCCCATCCGACTGTTTTCCCATTGATGACGACATCGGACGGATCAGCCGTATAAGGCTTGTTCCAGACGCCTGCTTTTTCATAGTAGCCACTGTAGCCGTACACATTCTGTTCTTGCTTCCGTAATACGACACGGACTTTTTCCCCGGAAGGAAGCTCCTCGTCTGCAAGTGTCGATATGTCGTAGTTCAATCTCACATAATCGCCTTGCAACAGCGAGCGTGGGTCGACTGGCGCCAGCTTCAGCTTGACGGAGGTTCCTTGGGACAAAATCGTCTCGCTGCTGTACACCTGGTAGCCTGCCAAAACAAGTTGAAGCAGCATAATCATCAGCAAAATTAGCGGCCGCTTCGCAAAGACTGGCGACATTATCGGCGTGTCTGACTGTACGCGCCGCTCCAGCCAATAGCTGACGAGGAAAAAGACGATGCTCAAAAGCAGCAGACTCAACGATTTATGCAGCAAGCTCCACAACAGGTCGTAATACTTCATCAGCAAAAAGGCAAACCAGAAGGCGAGAACGATGCCGAAAGCGCTTTTGCTCTTCCTGTGCAAGGTCTGATAAAGCAAATAAGTCGTGAAGACAAAGAACCCGGCTTGAATCAGCAAATTCACGGCAAATGATTCAAAATGAAGCTCGGTCAACGCAAGCAAGGACAGCAAGCCGTAGACGAGGGAGCTGTTTCGCAAGACGGTGGGCAGGCTTCGGACGTAATACATCCCCATTTGGAACACAAACAGGATCAAAAGCACCGTCGTATCCTGCATGAACATGTTGTTCGTAAGCTTGAAATAGAGCACGAGCAGAAAGGCGAGTTGGGTCAAGAGCCGCGCGGGAATGCCAGCTGCCGCCTTCCACACGTAGAGCAAAACGGCGAGGAAGACCACCCAATAATAGCCTTCCAGAAACAGCGAGGAGCCGATTCCGAGCAAATAGCCTATCGTAAGCAATGTATAACGAACCGTTGCATTCATTTTCGGAAGCAACAAAGCCGGGGCAAGAAACCCGAGCAGCGACAGGAAAAAGATAAAATACAACACCGATTCGTCATCGAATACAAGAACGAGCAGCCCGGTCAGCGAGATGGCTCCAATGAATGCGGCAATCGTCGTTACCAGCACCGTAAATGCTTCCTGGAAAAATTGCACCCACTTGCTTTTTTGATGCGCCGATTCCTTGCGCAGCCAGTTGATGCCCACGACCGCCCCCCAGACAAGACCCGCAGCCGCCAACAGCGCCACGAGGAAAAAGCCCTCAGAGTAATACTCAAGCATATACCAGAAAAACTTCGCGAGCAGGAACAAAGACAGCATGGAAGCTGTCGCAATCAGCAGTCCGCGGTTGGGCAGCCATTTCAAAAAGGTTACGAACAGGACGGCTCCGACCAAAAGATACAGAATTTCAGGCAATGCATCGTACACTTCGACAAACGATGAGATGAACAAGCTGACGGAAAAGACGAGAAAGGACAAATAATAGATCGGTTGAGACGGCAGCTTTCGCGTCGACGTCAGCCAAAAAAGCACCATATTGCCAAGTGCGACCAGCCAGAAAATCATGTACCACCATTCGCTCTCGCGCGATACGTGAACGACTGTCGGTTCGAGGAAAAAGATCAGGGCCAGATGCGCCAAAACATAGCTGATCACGTAAAAAGGCTGGTAGCGCGTAAAAATCGCGAAGAGCAGGTTAGGAATCAGCCAGACGACAAACAGCATGTAGCTATCGGCGTGAGAGTTGTAAATCTGCCCTAAAAGAGCGACACAAAGTCCAAATGCCAGACCTCCGGCAACCAGCAGCCAATTGCTGAGGAAAGCATGACGTTTCAACAACACGGACGTGACATAGGATGAGAGATAAAAAAGAACCAATACAGTGACACTGACACCTATTTTCTCCCATCTGTCCAGCATCGGCCAGTTGGAGGCGAAAAAGTAAAACAGGGCTGAAAGCAAAAGTGAAATGGCCAAGAAGTACCCCGTCTGAACTCCCCTTTGTTCCATCTGCACCACCATCCCTTCTGATTTGCTTTCATGTATTTCCATTATATCCTTCTTTTGCAGAAAAAACGTCCTGCGGTTTTGTGCCACCAGCAGCCTTGTCAAAAAAAAGACTGCCGTAATGGCAGTCCAAGTTGCAATCCTGGGCACGTTACCCTTTCAAGTAAGCGTCCTCTTCTTTTTCGTCACGTGGCACGGGAACTTCACCAATGACCGTATAGAGCGACGCTGCTTCTTCTTTGCGCGGATTTTCCTTGATGTCTTCTACTTTTACGGAAACGATCTTTTGTCCGAAACGGATCGCCAGCTTGTCGCCAATTTTCACGTTGCTGGATGCTTTGGCCGGACGATCGTTGATTTCTACCCGAGCTTTGTCGCACACTTCTTTTGCCAGCGTACGGCGCTTGATCAGGCGGGATACTTTCAAATACTTATCCAGTCTCATCCTTACTCTCTCCCTTTTGTCTGGTGTTTGGCTTCCTCCCACCATTTGTCCATTTCCTGCAAATCGGTTTGTTCAAAGGTGCGGCCAGCTTCGTGCAGCTTCCCTTCGATATAGGAAAAACGCTTTTTGAACTTGTTGTTTGTCAGTGCCAGCGCTTCTTCCGGATCAATTTTGAGGAAACGAGCCAGATTGACCACGGCAAAGAGCAAATCGCCCAATTCGCCAGCGCGCTCTTCTGCGGACGCTTCCCGCAGCTCGTTGTATTCCTCTTCTACCTTTTTGTACACATCTGCAATATCGTCCCAGTCGAAGCCGACTTCCGCTGCTTTTTTCTGAAGCTTGTAAGCGTACATCAGTGCTGGCAGATCGCGCGGAATACCGGAAAGTTTGGACGCGGCGGCCACGTCGATTCCTTTTGCCGCTTTTTCCTGTGCCTTGATTTCTTGCCAGTTCGCGAGCGCTTCCTCTGAATCATTGGCACTCTTTTCTCCGAATACGTGCGGATGACGGCGCACCAGCTTCTCATTCAAAGTCGCAACCACATCGTCGACGGTAAAATATCCATCTTCCGCTGCGATTTGCGAATGCAGCATGATCTGCATCAACAAATCACCCAACTCCTCGCACATCGCATCCGGGTCTTCGTCATCAATCGTTTCCAGTACCTCGTACGTTTCTTCGATCAAATTTTTGCGAATGCTTTGATGCGTCTGCTCGCGATCCCACGGGCAGCCATCCGGACTGCGCAAAATGGCGACGATCTCTTTTAAATAAGAAAACTGACGGTATGATACGGTGTCGTCTGTAGTTGGCGGCACGTACACCAAAGACAAATTGCCGAAATGCTCGACCCGGTCCAGCTCGTACAGCGGAACGCTCTCGATCCGCTCTTGGCCCGCTACGCCGACAGCTGTAGCCACCGTTACCACGTAATCATCCGGCAACACTTCCATCAAAGTCAGCTTCACATCCGATGCGACGAAAGCATCGTATACTTGCGCGATAATCGTGTGCAGCCCTGGCGACACTTGATGCGCCGAGAGAGCCGTCCCGTCGAGCAAGGAAAAGCCCTCGATCGGGTCGATGTGCAGTCTTGCGAAAAGGGGGTCGATAAAGCTTTGCCCGCCGCCGATCTCAATCTGCACGCCGCGATTCGGCCCTTCTTCAAGCAACAACTGAACCGTGCGTTCCGCCACCAAAGGATGACCAGGAACGGCGTACACGATATGACCTGCTTCCTGCACTTTGCCCAACAGCCGTTCGACGATGTCCGCGTACACCTCGGCGAAGCCGTCGTGCTGCTCGTACACTTCGTCAAAAGAGGTCAGGGCGACGCCTTCGCTTGCCAACTGCGCGACAACCGGATGCTCTTTCGTTCTTAAGTACAGCTGGTCAGCCTGTTTGAGTGTCCGATAAATCCCGTACGGAAGCTGATCGAGGTCACCTGCGCCCAGCCCCACTACCGTAATCGTATTTTTGTTCTTATCCAATCGTTTCGCCTCCACTCGACTACCTCATGCCTTTTATTTGGGGAGAAGCTGGAACCGTGTCAACAGCGCAGCAATTCGTTTTCCTTTTGGCAGGAAATGAATGTCGTTTCGCGTAAGCCCGCCTGTTTTCAAAAGCGCCAGCACATACACTACTGCCCCTGCACCAACGGCAAGCAGTCCAACCAGCGTCTGGAACAGTCGTTCAGACATGCCTGCCTTCCCGAGCAAGGCCGTTGCTCCCCATTCCACAATCAGGACAACCACTGACATGACGATGACAGACAAAAACGGCTTTTTGACTGTTTGGCGCAATCCAATCTGCGCCCCTGTATATTTTTTCACAGCGAGCACGTTCAACCCCATCGCTACGAGATAGGCAATGACCGTAGACAGTGCCGCGCCGGAAATCCCCCAAAGAGGGACGAGCGCAAGGTTTAATATGAGTTTGACGAGCACACCGATAAACAAGTTGCGCGCAGGCCGCATGACGCGCCCCAATCCTTGCAAAATGCCCGCGCTGGCAATGCTCAATGTGGCAAAAATAATCGTGAAGGATTGAACCGCAAGCGCTTCGGTTCCGTTTTTATCGCCGTACAGCATGACGTTGATCGGCTCGGCAAGCAGGGCCAACCCAAACGATGCCGGGAGTCCCAGCAAGAATGTCAGGCGAATGGCGATTTCGGAACGGTTCGCAATCATTTGATGCTGACGCTGGGCGACTGCTTCGCTGATCGCAGGCACAAGCGCCAAAGACAGCGAGGTGGCAAAAAATGTACCGAACTGAATGAGCGGTTGCCCGCGGTCAAATGCCCCTTTTGCCAGTTTGGCCAAATCTTCCGGGGTCCCGCTGATTTGCAGCATGTTCACGACGGTAACAGAATCAACAAGCGGGACGAGCGGCAAAACAAGCGCCCCCATGCAAATCGGAACCGCATACATCAACAGGCTGCGCAGCACCTGACGGTTGGTCCAGGCGCTCACTCCTGCTTGCTGAGTCCTTTCCGGAATCAGTTGGGCGCCCTGCTTGTCTCTTCTCCAGTACCAAAGCAAGACGAGGATGGCGGCAATACCGCCGGGAAATGCGGCAAACACCGCTCCGGTACCAGCAAGATAAGCATCCTGGTAAACGTTCATCGCCCAGAAAGCGGCGACCAAAATGAAAATAACGCGAATCAACTGCTCAATAACTTGTGATACTCCTGTTGGCATCATGTTTTGATGTCCTTGAAAATACCCGCGCAAGATCGCTGCCATCGGCACGAGCGGCAGGGACCAGGCAACAGCACGCAGCGGAGTCGTCAAATGCTCATCCCCCATGAACCGGGCAATGACTGGTGCTCCTGTGTACAACAGCATAAAGAAAAACAAGCCGAGCACGACCAGCGCAATACTGGCAACACGGAACGCTCTTCGCGCTCCCAGCGTATCGCCGATTGCGACGCGCTCCGAGACGATCTTGGAGATGGCGATAGGAAAGCCTGCCGTCGCCAGGATCAACAACGTGGTATACAGCGGGTATACTTGCATATATACGTACAAGCCGATATCTCCGGCAATGTTTTGGTATGGAATGCGGTATACTGCGCCAAGCAGCTTGGAGACAAGACCGGCAACCCCTAATATTGCGGCGCCTTTCACAAATTGAACAGATGCCTTTTCTTGAGCCATGTGCGTGAAATTTCTCCTCTCCAACCAGAAACTTCGTCCATTATACCACAAGCAAATCGGCGAGAAAAAATCTGCCAAGCCCTGAACGCAACAGGATCAGCTGATTTTTTTACGACAAAAAAACAGCCTCTTTTGTCCGAGGCTGTTTTTGTTCTTGCTATTGTTCCATTTGCTTTGCCAGGAAACCGGCCGCTGTTTCCGACATCTTCATCTCCAAATCACTCATCTTCGTCGATTCATTTTTGTTGAGCAGGATGACAGAACCGATCGGGTCCCCTCCCGCTACAATCGGAGCGACGACAAAGGAACCGTACGTTTCACTCATGTCGCGGCAAATTTCATAAGAACCGGCGTTTTTCTCCAGTCGTGTCTTGCGTTCCTCCAAACACTTCTCCACAATGCTGCCAATCGCTTTTTCCAGATATTCTTTTTTCGATGCGCCAGCGACAGCGATCACACTGTCACGGTCTGAGATTAATACCGTATGATTCATGCTTTCGTACAGGGAGTCAGCGTATTCTTTTGCAAAATCACCCAGTTCTCCAATCGGTGAATACTTTTTGAGAATGACTTCTCCGTCACGATCCACAAAAATCTCAAGCGGGTCGCCTTCACGAATGCGCAGTGTACGACGAATCTCCTTAGGAATCACGACCCGACCGAGGTCGTCAATTCGACGAACGATACCAGTTGCTTTCATGTCATGTTGCCTCGCTTTCCCTGAGAAGTGGGTAGTGAATAAATGGTGGTTGGTTACTTGTATTTTTTCCTCAAATTCTAATTTTAACTATGGGTGCTTGCATCAATTTTTACCAATTGCTTTGTTACTCTCCCCCGGGTGGTAGCGAGTGATAATAGTATTTGCCCACGCTTCAAGAATATGCGAGAAAACGAAAAAACAGGGAAACGGATTCCCTGTTTTTGATCAGACGACTTATTATTTTGGAGCGGCCTCGTTTTTGGATGCAGGCACGTTGTATTTCGTGATCAGCTTGTCCAGCTCGTTTTTGCCAAAAGCGTCATAGCCAGACTCCAGCGCACCTGCGCGAAGCTGCTCCTTCATTTCGTCGAAGGTTTTTTCTTTGCGGTTTTCCACTTTAATGATGTGGTAGCCAAAGCTTGTTTTCACTGGCGGGCCTACTTCGCCCACTTTTTGTGTAATCGCTGCGTCCTTGAACTCAGGCACCCATTGGCTTACGTCAGCATCTGCGTACAGACCGCCGTTTTCCTTGCTTCCAGGGTCATCGGTAAACTCCTTCGCCAGCTTGGCGAAGTCCTCACCTTTTTTCAGACGCGCTTCGAGGTCGTTGGCGATTTTCAATGCTTCCTCAGGCTTGCGCTGTTCTGTCGAAATCAGGATGTGGCGTACGGATGCAACGGTGCGCGATGCCTTATCCATTTTGTCAAATTCTTGCTTCAGCGTATTGTCGCTGATGTTCTTTTTCAGAACGGTAATCGATTCGTTGATGAGCGCCATTTGGTTGGTTACCATTTCTTTGGTGACCCCTTGGCCTTCCATCAGCTTTGTGAACTTGGCTTCATCCTTGCCCAGGAAGCCCATGTACTGACCTTTGATTTTTTCAAAGGTTTTATCCGCCAAGTCCTTGGCTTCTTTTTTCATGGCATCGTCTGAGCGACTGGCCAAAATTTTCGTTGCCGTGTACTCGCGTGCAAAAGCTTTCAGCGCTTGATTGTCGGCAGCCTCGATCATCGTGCCTTGTTGCGGGTTCATGAAGTTGATTACGCGCAGGAACTCTTCGAACTCCTGACCTGTAATCGTTCCACCCTGATACTCAACAACCACAGCCTTCGCATCTGCTGTATATGGCAGAGTCAGCTTAGGAAATTGTGTCAAAGGATCGTTGGCATCAGTCGCTTGGTTTCCTTGTTTATTACCGTCTGTCTGACTGGATGGATTTTGGTTTTGCTGAGCATTTTCTTCTGCCTTGCCGCAGCCCGTCATGAGCGCCACGACCAAAACAGCAGAAGACAAGATCGCTACAGAACGTTTCATAGAAATCTCCCTTCCTGGCAAGTCCTCTGCCCATTAGGACACAGGACTCTCCGTACCGGTGTCTTTACGCACCTGGTGAAATTGACGAAGCAGCTTCTCGATCAGCTGTACACCTTCGTCTTCCCTTAACCCCTTTACTTTAACAGTAATCGTGATCTGTTGTCCACCTGAGAGCCCCAACCTCCGGCTCCAGTTGCTGGCAAGCGCAAACAGAGCACCGCCATCAATGTTGTTGTTTTGGCTAGGATGGAGAACGAGCTTGATTTCATCCGGATTTTTTTGACTGATCTCGGTGATGTGGTGTTGCAGCGCATAGACACGCAAACGGGAAATGGTCAGGAGATTGTCAACCGGCTGCGGAACAGGGCCGAAACGGTCCAACAATTCCTCTGCCAGATCGTCGACATCCTCCAGCGTGGATACCGCCACAAACTTTTTGTACATCTCGATCTTTTGCCGGCTGTCGGTAATGTACATAGACGGGATGTAAGCATCGAGCTGGAGATTGATTTCCACAGGCGTAACCGCTTCCTGCTTGACCTCTCCCTTCAACTCGTCAATCGCTTCCTTGAGCATCTGGCTGTACAGGTCGAAACCGACTGTATTGATAAACCCGTGCTGCTCGGCACCGAGCAAATTACCAGCCCCCCGGATCGACAAGTCGCGCATGGCGATCTTGAAGCCGGAGCCGAGTTCCGTAAATTCCTTGATCGCCTGAAGCCGTTTTTCTGCGACTTCTGTCAGCACCTTGTCCCGTTGGTATGTGAAGTAAGCATAAGCAATCCGGTTCGAACGTCCAACCCGTCCGCGAAGCTGATACAGCTGGGACAGGCCCATTTTGTCGGCATTGTGGATGATCAGCGTGTTCACGTTCGGGATGTCCACCCCGGTCTCAATGATCGTCGTGCTGACCAACACGTCAAAATTCCCTTCCAAAAAGTCGAGGATGACGCCTTCCAGCTCGCTCTCATTCATCTGGCCGTGCGCTACCGCGATCCGTGCATCAGGCACGAGCATGGATATTTGTTCAGCCATCTGCTCAATGCCTTGCACCTGATTGTAGAGGAAAAATACTTGGCCGTCGCGCGCCATCTCGCGCTCAATCGCTTCTCTCACCAGCGCAGGACTGTATTCCATTACGTACGTCTGCACAGGGAAACGGTTTTCTGGCGGTGTCTCGATGACAGACAAGTCACGCACACCCAGCATCGACATGTGCAGCGTCCGCGGGATTGGCGTCGCGGTCAACGTGATAACATCGACATTTGTCTTGATTTGCTTCAGCTTTTCTTTGTGACTCACACCGAAACGCTGCTCCTCGTCGACGATGAGCAGTCCGAGTTCGCGAAACGTCAAGTCTTTGGACAGCAAACGATGCGTTCCGATGACGACATCGACAGTGCCTTCCTTCAGTCCTTTTAACGTAGCGTTTTGTTCCTTGCGCGAGCGAAAACGGCTCAACACCTCAACCCGGATCGGGTAGTCGGCAAAACGCTCACGAAACGTCTCGTAATGCTGCTGCGCCAAAATCGTCGTCGGAACGAGAACAGCCACCTGTTTGCCGTCCATGACAGCCTTGAACGCTGCGCGAATCGCCACTTCTGTTTTTCCGTAACCCACGTCTCCGCAGACGAGGCGATCCATCGGGCGTCTGCGCTCCATATCGCTTTTGACCTCAGCGATTGCCCGCAACTGGTCGGGAGTCTCCTGATACGGAAACATCGATTCAAAGTCACGCTGCTCGGTTGTATCTGAGGAAAAGGCGTGACCGACCGCTGCTTCGCGCGCAGCGTACAGCTTGATCAAATCCTCGGCAATGTCTTTGACGGAAGACTGAACTTTGTTTTTGACCCGCTTCCATTCGCTTCCGCCCAAGCTGTAGATTTTCGGCTGGGCTTCTTCGCTCGCCACGTACTTTTGCACATGGTCGATTTGATCGATCGGCACAAACAGGCTGTCGCCTGCTGCGTATTGAATGTGAAGGTAATCTTTATGAATTCCGAGTATTTCCTTGGTTTCAATTCCAAGGTACTTCCCAATCCCGTGATTGATGTGCACCACAAAATCGCCGGGCTTTAGCTCCAAGTAATTTTTGATCCGCTCCGCATTGTTCATCGTCTGCTGAACTTTGCGCGCTTTACGCTGCTTGGCGGTAAATACTTCGCCCTCCGTAATAACGACCAGCTTGTTCAGGGGCAGCTCGAAGCCTGTCTGGAGGTTCCCCAAGATGATCGTAGGACGCCCTGGTGGCACCACCTCAACCGCTTCGGTCAACACATCTGCTTCCATCTCATAATCGTGCAGGACGCGCTCCAGACGTTTGGCACGCTCCAGATCGGCCGCGACAAAAACGATCTGGTCCTGAGACTTTTTCCAGCGGGCCAGCTCTGTTTTCAGCACATTCATCTGTCCGTGGAAGTTCTGCATAGTGCGACAGGTCAGGTTGACGATGTTTTGCGGCTGGGTCTTGGGAGATTGTCGGAGGAACAAAGACAGGTGGACAATCTGCCGCTTCTTGTGGGAAACGATGTCTTCATAAGTGCGGGACAGGCTCAGGTTAGCCATGTACTCGCCCTGAATGATTCGTCCGGTCAGCCACTCTGCTTCTTCTTTTTGCAGCTGTGCTGCCGTATCCAAAACGCGGGAAGGCTCATCCATGATCAAGAGGGTTTCAGACGGCATGTAGGAGATCAGCGTGTCCTGTGACGGATAAATGACGGAAACGTACGAGTACAGCTGAGCAAAACGCTGCCCTTGTTTCATACGCTCGACATCCGAACCAATCCGCTCGACCACTTTTTCCTTGGCGGCGCCATCTTTCAGCTTGGCAACGGTTTCACCGAGCTTCTGCTCTAAGCGAACAGCCGCTTCCATCAGCAAAGGCGTAGAGGCGATCATTTCTTTTGCCGGGCCCAAAATGTAGGTTTGCACCGATTCAAGCGAGCGCTGGGAAAGCATGTCGAACGTACGGATCGAGTCAATCTCCACATCGAACAGCTCGATGCGCACAGGCCACTCGGAATCAATCGGGTACAGGTCGATAATTCCGCCGCGAACGCTCAGTTCGCCTTTTCGCTCGACCATATCGACGCGCTCGTAACCAAGCTCGATACAGCGGGACAAAAACGATTCGATATCCAGCTCGTCACCGACAGACAGCGTAATCTGCGCCTCTTTCCACACTTCGGGAGGCACAACCAGGCGGCGCAATCCGGCGAATGGCGCAACCAAAAAACCCGTAAAGCCTTGGGCCAGACGGTTGAATACATGAATGCGCTGCGCCAGCATCTCGGGACTGGCGATGGCAAGCTCAGAGCCAATCAGCTCGTTTCCCGGATAAAGCAGCACTTGATCAGAAGGAACCAGCTCAATAAGATCCTCGTATACTTTTTGTGCTTGGTACATGTTATGCGTGACGACACAAACCGGGCGCCCGGTCATCTGTTTCAGTGCCGCCATCAGTGTCTGTCGGGCTGAGCCTGCTAGACCGGAGACAAGCTGCTCATGCAGACCTTTCTCCAAACCAGCCACAATTGTCCCGACGTTCGAGTCTTGTTTCATCGGGTTAATGATGACTTGCATTCACTAATCCCCTCTCTAATTCTTCTGTCATCTACAGCCAGAGCATGACTGGTCAAGCGATTTGCCCGCGGGTCGACCATGCGAAAAGAAGCCTTAGCTCCCCAAGCTAAGGCCTTGTCAGTGCAAGCCTTCCTAACGAGTATCCACTTATTTATTGAAGTGGGTTTCCAACTAGCGAAAGCTCTGGATGCTGAATCAGCGCTTCACGGCAGTAGTCGCACGTGATGCTGACGACCGTATCTCCACTTTGTTCTCTCGATATTATAAGAGCACGCTCCTCCGGGGTCAAGGAATCAAACCCGAGCTGCGCTTCTGTCACTTGCGATTCGTCAAATTCCGCGATTTTCATGCCGCAGCAACGACACGTATAGCGAATGCTCATGCATATGCCACCCCCATACCTTTCATATCGCTTAGTATGGTCGGTTGGGTGGAAAATCATACTAGCGGCAAGCCTGACTCCTGTGTACTGCCGCTTATTTTTGCAGGCTGTTAAACTGGTTCATCACTTTAATAAAAGGCTCTCTCGTCCACATCGCCGCTGCATCAGCAGCATGCTCCACAGCTTCCTGAATCAGCGTTCTCTCCGCAGCAGGGAACGATTGCAACACGTAGTCGCTCACACTGCGCCCTGGCTCTGGACGGCTGATCCCGACCTTGATGCGTTTAAATTCCTGGGTTCCCAAATGTTGAATCATCGACTTGATGCCGTTGTGGCCACCAGCACTGCCTTTTTCACGCAGACGAAGCTGTCCGGTCGGCAAGTCGAGATCGTCAAAAATGACAACCAGATCATCCGGAATCAGCTTGTAAAATTTCAAGATTTCTGCGACTGACTCACCGGACAGATTCATGTACGTCTGCGGTTTGACAAGCAGCACCTTTTCGCCTTCCACCCGGCCTTCGCCGACAAGAGCGCGAAACTTGTTTTGCGTAACGGGAATGCCCCATTTGTCGCTAATCTTATCTATGGCCATGAATCCGGCATTATGTCTGGTGTCTTCATATTTTTTACCTGGATTGCCCAATCCAATGATTACTTTCACGTTCATTCCCTCCTACTCTCTCCCCATTGTACTAGAATGACATCGGTAACAAAAGAAAAAGGGCCCGCAGTCATCAACTCGGCCCCTTCTTTCCATCATTCGACTTTTTTCTTATTCAGCCGCAGCCTTCTCTGCTACGGCTTCCGCCTCTTGCTCCGCTTCGATCGACTCTTCCGACTTGGCCTTCACTGGCAGGACACTGATCAGCACTTCTGTAGGGTCAACCAGCAGCTCTACTCCCGCCGGAACTTCCAGGTCGGCTGCCAAAACAACGTCTCCAATCTGGAAGCCGTCCACGTTCACCAGGAACGATCCCGGAATATTGCTTGGCAAGCAGTTGACCTCTACGTTATGGCGCACAAGCGTCGCTACTCCCAATTCAGGATCTCCCGTCATGAGGACAGGTACCGACGTCTGCATTTTTTCGTTCATATTGATTTTCTTGAAATCGGCATGCAAAATGTTGCCCTGCAAAGGATGGCGTTGCAATTCGTTTACCATCACATCATGGGTAGTTCCATCCACATCCAACCGGAACGGCTTGTTTGTCGTCTGGTGACGCAAGGCCGCATCCAGCTCCCGTCCATTGATTTGAATCGACTGACTGCTTACATCGCTTCCGTACACGACACCAGGCACCCAGCCTTCACGCCGCAGCACCTTTACGGAATTGCCTGTTGTTTGGTTGCGCACTTGAGCCTTTATCGCTTCCACAAAAAAACCTCCTCGGACCCTAGCTAGTAAAAGTTTCCTCACTAGCTTGTCCAAAGGAGGTTTATTTCAATCCCCTAAAAGGGGATGCTTGCCTTAATCGAACAGCTTGCTGACAGACAGTTCTTCGTGTACGCGAATGATCGCTTCGCCAATGATCGGCGCTACGGACAGAACGGTGATTTTGTCGATAATTTGCTCTTGGGTCAGCGGGATCGAATTGGTTACGATCAACTCTTTGATCTTCGAGTTGGCGATACGCTCGATTGCTGGACCGGACAGAACAGGGTGTGTGCAGCATGCGTAAACTTCGCGGGCACCAGCTTCTACCAATGCATTGGCAGCCAGGGTGATTGTTCCCGCTGTATCAATGATATCGTCAATAATGATGGCAGTCTTGCCTTCGATATTACCGACGATGTTCATGACTTCCGCTACGTTTGGCTCTGGGCGGCGCTTGTCGATAATGGCGATTGGCGCTTCCAGACGCTCAGCCAGCTTGCGGGCACGAGTTACGCCGCCATGGTCAGGCGATACGACTACGATGTCCTTCAAGCCTTTTTCGGAGAAGTGTTTGCCCAAAATCGGCACACCGAGCAGATGGTCCACAGGAATGTCGAAGAATCCCTGGATTTGTGTTGCGTGCAGATCCATGGTAATTACACGTTGCGCTCCTGCGGTTTCAATCAGGTTGGCAACCAGTTTTGCTGTGATCGGATCACGTGCGCGCGCCTTGCGATCTTGTCTGGCATATCCGTAGTAAGGAATAACAACGTTGATGCTTTTTGCAGATGCGCGTTTCAGTGCATCGACCATTACCAAAAGCTCCATCAAATGCTCATTAACGGGAGCAGACGTTGGCTGAATAACAAATACGTCACAACCGCGAACGCTTTCATTCAATTTAATTTGGCATTCGCCGTCACTAAAGCGCACAGCTTGTGCATTTCCGAGCGGTACACCAATGTGTTCAGCGATTTCTTTTGCCAATTCAGGGTTTGCGTTGCACGTAAATACCTTCAGTTTGGGGTCGCGGTAATTAGCCATGATCTTCTCTTAGAACCTCCCGTTATGATTGCTTTTTGCCCTTGCGAGGCATTTTGTTAGCGTAATCTGGTTTATTCACTTGACGCTCACGTGCGATCGCAAGCGCATTGTCAGGCACATCCTGAGTGATGGTCGATCCTGCTGCTACATACGCATTTTGTCCAACGGTAACGGGAGCCACCAGATTGCTGTTGCAACCGATGAACGCTCCGTCCTGGACGATTGTCTTATGCTTGACTGCCCCGTCGTAATTGACGGTTATCGTACCACAGCCGATGTTCACGCCATCGCCAATTTCCGCGTCACCTACATAGCTGAGGTGAGGTACTTTGCTTCCGTCGCCGATCTTTGTATTTTTCAATTCGACGAAATCACCGATCTTCGCTTTGCGGCCAATTTGCGAGCCTGGACGAATGTAGGCGAATGGCCCGACTGCCGACTCTGCTTCCACGCTTGACTCTACCATGACCGAATAGGAAATGGTGACGCCGGAACCAACCTGCACATCTGTCAAGTCAGCCTGTGGCCCAATGACGCAATCCGTGCCAATGGTTGTCCGTCCGCGCAAAAATGTACCCGGTTGGATAACCGTATCGGCCCCGATGACGACATCTGCCTCGATATACGTAGAAGCCGGATCAATGATGGTAACACCATTGCGCATATGACCGTTGGCAATCCGCTTCCGCATATACGCTTCCGCTTCAGACAGCTGCACACGATCATTGACGCCCATCGTTTCCTCAGGGTCAACCGCTTCGTACGCCACTACCTTTTCGCCCGCTTCCCGCAAAATGCCGACAACGTCTGTTACATAGTATTCGCCTTGCGCGTTGTCATTTTTCACTTCCGCCAAGGCTTTCCATAATTTGCGATTGTCATAACAGTATATGCCCGTGTTAATTTCCTGGACCGCCCGTTCCGCTTCTGTGGCGTCCTTATGTTCCACGATTCGCAATACTTCGCCCGCCTCGTTGCGCACGATGCGCCCGTAGCCTGTCGGATCGGGGAGCACGGCGGTCAATACAGTTGCAGCCGCTTGCTGCTCTTCGTGATAGGTCAGCAAGGCGGACAACGTCTGTTCA
Source organism: Brevibacillus sp. HD3.3A (assembly GCF_013284375.2). NCBI lineage: Bacteria > Bacillati > Bacillota > Bacilli > Caryophanales > Paenibacillaceae > Brevibacillus > Brevibacillus sp. HD3.3A. The sequence continues at coordinate 120,855 of NZ_CP085874.1, read as the reverse complement.
GACAAGAGGGGAACGTCTCCGTACAAAAGAAACGTAGTGCCTTCTTTATCCTGTAAAAACGGCGCTGCCTGCGAAACGGCATGCGCCGTTCCCAATTGTTCTTCTTGCAGTGCGTAAGTAACGCCCTCGCCTAGTTTGGCGCGGACCACGTCAGCACCATGACCTACGACGACAACGATGTCCTCAACCTGCATAGAAACCATCGTATCCACAACATGCTGAACCATTGGTTTCCCACATACAGGATGCAGAACCTTGTACAGCTTCGATTTCATCCGCGTACCCTGACCAGCGGCCAGAACCACGGCATGGATCTTAGACATGTCAACCCTCCATCGTAGAAGTTCCACAATGACTATATCTTAATCATATGTGGATTTCAAGACAATCGATGCAGGATTATCGCCGTTTCCCTGACATTGCCTGAAAGTTGTTCATCTAACAGACAACATTTAATAATCTGACAAAAAGTGATATATTGATGGGCGAAAGAGGTTATATAAAGGAGGCAGGAAGGAATGCCAGCGAATGTCTACTTGCTGACCGGATACTTGGGCAGCGGAAAAACGACCTTATTGCAAAAATGGCTGACTCATCTACGCGTCCAGAACGAAAACGTAGTCGTCCTGATGAATGAAATGGGCGAGGAAGATATTGACGGCGAACAGCTGCAAGGCTTTGGCTTCCCCGTAAAAAAGCTGCTGGACGGTTGCATTTGCTGCTCGATCAAAGGGGAACTGACAGAAGGCTTGCGGGATATTTTGAACTCCCTGCAACCCGATCGCATTTTGATAGAAACAACAGGAGTCGCCGACCCGATCGATGTCATCGATACGCTTACCCATCCCGAGCTTTACGATCGCATCGAGCTGAAAGGGACGATCAGCGTCGTGGATGCTTCCCGCTTTTTGGATCTCAATTCGCGCTTCGCCTCCACAGCGGCTCTCGTGAAGACCATCCGCAATCAGGTCAAATACGCCGACCTCATCCTGCTCAACAAAACAGATATGGCGAGCGCCGAACTGGTGGAGCGCGTCAAGCAGAAGCTCGCGGAGCTAAACCCGAAAGCGCCGATTCACCAAGCGGTGCAGGCGAACATCGATCTCTCCCGGCTTCAGGCTGTGAAACGAGTCGAGCATGTGAGAGAACCCGATTCTGCCTCCCCTGCTCCCGTCCAAACAACGATCGGCCGCATGTCCACGATGGACAGGCTGAAACAATCGCTCGGCCTGAAAACGAGCACACCTTCGCTTTACAACAGCATCGATACGTTTTCCTACACTTTTAATGGGCCGGTAGACGAGAAAAAATTCGAGGATTTTTTGTATGATCTGCCCAAAAACGTGTATCGGGCAAAGGGGTATGTGCTCTTTCATGGAAAAAAAGAACTGATTTCGTTCCAGCACACGGACAATCAAGTGCTGTTCTTTCCATTCGAGAACTTCGGACCGAAACTGGTCGCTGTTTTTATCGGGGAAGGAATGGATCAACAGGAAATTACAAGAAAATTATCCAAATGTTACGGGTAATCAGACGCCGAAGCACCCTGCCAGAAATGACAGGGTGCTTTTGTATTGGGTGCTATTTTACGCACCCGCTTCGATCGTGCTTTCTTCTTCTTGACCTACGCGTTCATACTCGGTCAAAACAGCAGCTTGGATCTTTTCACGGGTAGTCGAAGAAATCGGATGGGCGATATCGCGAAATTCTCCGTCTGGTGTGCGCTTGCTCGGCATTGCAACGAACATGCCGTTGTTTCCGTCAATGACACGGATATCATGAACCACAAATTCATGGTCAATTGTAATGGATGCAATCGCTTTCATCCTACCATCCGTATTCACTCGGCGCAGTCTTACGTCTGTAACTTCCATCTAGTTCACTCCCTTTATCTATGAAACGCGTTTAGGAGTATTTCCACCCTCTGGGTAAATATTCCTGCTGATGTTATGCAATTTTTAAAAAAATATATAAATATGTTCATAACATCAACTCTTTACACGGCACATTTTTACTATCCATGTTATAAACAACGCAAAAACAGCCTAACGCACCGAGCATCAGGCTGTGTCGAATTTCCAATTATTCTATTCTTACGCTTCGATATAGGCAACGATCTCGATCTCTACTTTTACATCGCGCGGCAGGCGTGCCACTTCAACGGTAGAGCGAGCAGGCTTGTGATCGCCAAAATATTGGCCATACACTTCGTTCAATTGCGCAAAGTCATTCATGTCCTTGATGAATACGGTCGCCTTCACTACATGCGAGAGGTTTCCTCCTGCTTCTGCCAGAACAGCCTGGATGTTGGAGAACACCTGATGGGTTTGCTCCACAACGTCGCCTTCTACCAGCGTGCCGTCCGCACGCAGCGCGATTTGGCCGGATGCAAACAGAAACGGACCTACTTTTGCAGCCTGGCTGTACGGGCCGATAGCTGCTGGAGCCTTGTCAGTTGAAACAAAAGAGATTGCCATTTTGATCTACTCCTCTCTATTTTCAAAAAAACTGCCTAGCTCAATTTCAATCTGCTTGCCCTTGAAGTCGACATCTTGCAGTTTGGCAAGAGACACATACTCATCAACCAATCGCTCGGACACATCTGCTGTCGTTTCGACCAGCACGCCGCAACCAACAACAGTCGCGCGGAACTCTTGAAGCAGATCGATCATGCCGCGCAGCGTGCCGCCAGCCTTCATGAAGTCGTCCACGATCAGGACGCGGGACTGCTCGGCCAAGCCGCGGCGAGCGAGAGACATCGTCTGAATCCGCTTACTGGAACCGGATACGTAATTGATGCTTACCACAGAACCTTCCGTCACCTTGTTGTCGCGACGCACAATGACGACAGGCACATTCAAAAACATGGCTGTCGCGTATGCGAGAGGGATTCCTTTTGTCTCCACTGTCATGACCACATCGACGTTTTTGTCAGCGTAAGCAGTGGCAAAAAGCTTGCCGATCTTCGCCATAGTCGCCGGGTTGCCGAGAATGTCGGACATGTACAGGTATCCACCTGGCAAAAGTCTTTCCGGATTGGCCAATTGCTCGATCAGTTCGCGCATGAAGTGAAGGGCCTCTTCCGTTTTTACCTGGGGAATATACTTCACTCCGCCTGCCGCACCCGCCACCGTCTTGAGCTGCCCTACACCCTGGACCTCAAACGCTTCCTTGATGATCGACAAGTCTTCACTGATGGATGATTTCGCTGCGCCGTATTGTTCCGCAAACAGAGTGAGAGGAGTCAGCGTATGGGGATGGGCAAGCAAGTGCTGCGTCATGTCAACCAGACGCGCACTTCTGCGCAATTTCTTCATGGCTCTTCCTCCAAAACCGAATATTATGCTGCTAATGTATCATTTTTATACGTGTTCATGCAAGTATTTCCCCATCTTGGGAGCCTAACATTCGGACAACAAACACATCTTTGACAAAACCTCTGAGTGCATTGTAAATCCTATGTACTTTCGCTTCCTTTTGCACGAGGGCAAACACCGTAGGACCGCTGCCGGACATCAAGACACCGTCCGCTCCGGACGCGATCATCAGCTCCTTGATTTGCCGCACTTGCGGATAAAGGGAGAGCGTGACGTTTTCCAACACATTTCCGAGCGACTGGCACATTAATGAAAAGTCTTGCTCTGAGATAGCTTGAAGCATCTGCCTGGTGTCAGGATGATTGTCGATTTTGTCGACACGCAAGTTCCCGTACACATCAGGAGTGGACACACCGATCGGCGGCTTGGCCAAAATCACCCAGCAAGGAGCCGGCGTTCCCAAATGCGTGATTTGCTCCCCGCGCCCTTTTGCCAGCGCAGTTCCGCCATAGACGCAAAAAGGGACGTCAGAACCGATTTCTGCGCCAATCTCCGCCAGTTCATCCAAGCTCAATCCGAGATTCCACAGCTGGTTCAAACCGCGCAACGTCGCTGCGGCATCACTGCTGCCGCCAGCAAGTCCGGCCGCAACCGGGATTTGTTTGTCTATATACAACCGTACGCCCTGGCGCACCTGATAGCGTTCTTTTAAGAGCACTGCCGCTTTATAAGCATGATTGCGGATATCATCCGGTACGAAGCTGGCAGAGCAGTCCAGCGTAATCTCACCATCTTCGCGCAGAGTCAAGTCTACACGATCTGCCAAGTCGACGGTAGTCATCACCATTTCCACTTCGTGATAACCGTCCGGCCGTTTGGCAAGCACATCGAGAGTCAGATTGATTTTGGCCGGAGCTTTGACCGAGATACGCACGTTGTTCACCTCTGCCTACTATACTAAATTTCCTAGTCTCTTATTGTAGCATAGCCAATCTCTCCCCTGCCAGTTGATACCCCAAAAAGAATAGGATCGAGATCATTGCGGTTATTTCGAAAATTCAGCAGTGTTTTTCGGCATGAAAAAAGCCGGGAGGTCCCGGCCTTGTCAACGAGTTTGTATGATTGTATTCCTGAGATGGGATGTGTCCGCTCGCGTCCTGCCAGCGCTTATGACCGTCTGGCAGCCAGTGCTTCCTCGGCAAGCTGTACAGCTCGCTTCACCATGTTTCCCGCGTCACGCGTCGTGATGCCTCCCCAGCCCTCCGCCTTTACCGTATCGTAAAAGCCAAGCTCCTTGGCGAGTTCCATCTTGAACTGCTCTGACATCATTCCTCGTCTGCGACCCATAGCATCCTCCCTTCCCGTTGACAGGTATAGTGTGCTCCAAGTCCAGCTTTTTCATCTTCGCGCCCAAATATTTACAACCTTTTGATAGCAAAAATAAAACAGTAGAACCCAGAAGGGCTCTACTGTTGTACAAATGTGATGCGGATGTGCTCGTTATCGCGGCACACCGTCAACTCTACTGTTTCCGTCAAGATGTCGGCATAGCTGTAGGAGACCCGCTCAAAGAGTTGATCGTCGTCAAGCTTTACCACAAACACAGATGGGTATGTTTCTTCGAGGATGCCACTTCGTTCGACGGTTTTACGGCGACCTCCATTGGCCTTCAGAAGGATGCGTTCACCAATGTGCCCGTCTAAACTGCGTTTAATGTCAAGTAACGCGTTTCTTGCCATTGTTCCATCCACCTCGCTTACATCTATTATAACAGCTCAATTATATTTTGTCAAAGAAATAAAAAATTATAGCAACCCTGTAGATATTTTGTCAACGGGGTTTTTTTCAGCAAATTAGCAGATATTTGTCACCTGCTCTCCAACAGTATGTCCACAATGCGCAAAAACCTTGCTGTAGCAAGGCTTGCCGATAATAGCCCGGCCTTTATTTCCCGCATTTTTCTTGCATTCATCGACAAAAAACCCCCGTCTTTGGCTTTTTCCGTCCAAAAACGAGGGTAAAAGTTTGTCTTATTGCCCAATAAGGCCGCGCCGCAAGCCTTCGTTGGCTAGGCGGGCGAACTCCTCGATACTGAGGGTTTCGCCGCGGCGGGTCGGTTCAATCCCGATGTCAGAAAGCATCTGTATTACTTCATCCTTCTGTGTTTTTAGAAACAGACCGTTCATCAGGTTGTTCAACAAAGTTTTGCGCCGTTGGGCGAACGAGCAGCGCACCACCCGGAAAAACACATCCTGGTCGTCCACTTCAACTGGCGGACGATCCCTGACTTTGAGCCTGATGACGGCAGAATCGACGTTAGGACGAGGAATAAACACGCTGGCTGGAACGATCATCGCGACTTCTGTTTCCGCATAAAACTGCGCCGCGACAGAAAGAGAGCCGTAGTCTTTCGTGCCTGGCTTGGCAGCAATTCTCTCAGCCACTTCTTTTTGAATCATGACCACGATGTTCTCCAGAGGCAGTCTCTCTTCCAGCAGCTTCATCAAAATCGGCGTCGTCACATAGTAAGGCAGATTGGCTACGACGCTCAGCTTCTCGACCCCAGCCAGCTTCTCTGTAATGAGGGAACGCAAATCAAGCTCCAGCACGTCGCCATGCACGACCTCGATATTGTCGTAGGGCGACAGCGTGTCCTGCAAAATGGGCAAAAGCCGCTGGTCAATTTCAATCGCCATGACCTTCCCAGCTGCTCGTCCCAATTGTTCGGTCAAAGCGCCAATCCCCGGGCCGATTTCAATCGCGCCTTTTTCCTTCGTCAGGTCAGCTTCGTCCACGATATTGTGCAAAATGTTGGTGTCTACGAGGAAATTTTGGCCCAAACTCTTCTTGAAGGAGAAGCCGTACTTCTCCAGGATTTCTTTTGTTCGCGTAGGTGTGGCAATATCCTTGCCTGCTGCTTGCGTCATTGCTTACTCCCTCTCTTTATCGATGGCTTCTACAGCCGCTTTAAATTCCGCGCGAGTGATTTGAAAAGCATTCAGCCGTTGCAGCATTTGCTTGGCGTTGGCGTAACCGATCCCCAAAGCTTCCCCAAGCTTGATTCTCCGCTCCTTGGCATCGCTTCCCGACGTGAGTCCATTTTCCAGCAAATCATCGGAGGTAATCTCTCCGGCTGTTTCCGCCATCTCTGTCCGGACTTCCGACAGCGCGCGAACAATCACTTCCGGCGTGGCGTTCTCCACCCCGATGTCGCCTTTTTTCATACCGTCCTCCTGCGTAATGAAGGCGTGCTTGCAGCCCGGTACGGAACGACTGATGATCTTGCGAATGCGCTCCCCCTGGTAATCGGGGTCTGTAAAAATAATGACGCCGCGCTTCTGCTGCGCCAGCCGGATTTTTTCTATCGTTCTGGCATGGATGGCGGAACCACCCGTTTCAATCGTGTCAGCGTTCACTGCACGCTTGATGGCAGCGGTGTCGTCTCTCCCCTCCACGACGATGACCTCTTTTATTTTCATGATGTACTCCTACTTTCGTACAATGTCGCTTTTGCTAGTAGTGTTCCAAAAAAATCAGGCAAAAAGCCTGGAAATGCCGAAACGAATCCTCGCCTGAAACCGTCTAACTATCAAACAGCTTATCATGTCTATTCGCAAAACGCCAAAGACAAAGACAGGAGCGGTCTGCTCCTGTCCTATGGTTTCTGCGGCCCGATTATATAGACGGTTTTGTTGCGCTTGCGACCAAATTGAACGGCTTCTGGCTCTGTGCTCACAAACACGTCAATTTTTCCGCCGCGCATGGCGCCGCCTGTGTCTTCTGCCCGGCGATACCCTACGCCCTCAATATACACCCACCAGCCATATGGAATGACTTTTGGGTCTACTGCGATCGTGTGGCCTGCCTTTGCTTTGACGCCTGTCGCCGTACGTCCATAGCCTGGCGAGCTAGGATGCTTGCCTCCCCCTGAAGGAGAATAGGCAGTCAAAGTAACCCCGTTCAGCACTTTTTTCGGCCTGAATACTTTCCCACCACGCGAGATCATTCCCGCTGAAGCGACCAAGACCCTTTGCGATGGATCGTTGTTTTGCAGCGAAGGAGCTGCTGTTCCGACGGCCACCACTTGGTCCTTCTTTGGCACAAGCACATCTCTTGTCACCAGTTCACGGGAGACCTCCTTTCCGTCTTCCATGACCAGCTTGTAGTGTGCAATTGCCTTACCCTCTTGCCCGTTTTGCAGTACACGGGATTTACCCTTGGTTAATGCCGGATCGTTCTTGCGTATTTCCTGAAAAGCAACCCGTTCCTCGACTTTGACTGTCTGCTCGACTACGCGCTTAATTGTAATCGAAGCGTCCTTCGTCAGCGAGGCGGTCAGGGCCGGCTCTACCCGGTCCTTTTCACCCAGCGCAATGCCGCTGTCCTTCAACACGCCAGCAACATCCCGACTAAGTGTCTGTATCGTTTTAGTCTGCCCGTCAACCTGGACCGGAATGGACCAGGCTGTATGTAAAGTGATCAATGCTCCGTCTGATAGCTTCGTCTCAGGTGTTGGTTGAAGGGAATCCTTTTCCGTTACCGTAATGTTTCGCTCGGTCAAGAACTGCTGTACGGTACTAGCTTTGGTAGCTACCGTCTGGCTTTCTCCGTCCAACGAAAAAGTGACCTGTTTTGGCTGGGTAGCCTGGGCAGAGAAATAGCCAACCATGGGAACGAGCACAAGAGCAAGGATGCCGAAAACGACAAGCCCCGAATGCTTATACTTTTCCCATATCGCGCGTAACTCCATTTCCCACACTCCTTTTCCTAGAAAAGCACGAGGCTTCTCCTGTCTAGCCAGGTAAGGGTCGATGTAATTGCACCAATATTCTGGAAGTGGTCTGTACTTAACAAGGTCGGCTTTGATTGTAAGTTACTTTTTTCCCTTTGTCAAATTTACCCTCCCCTGGCCGAAGCGATAATGCTAACAGACTAGCAAAAATCAGATGGCGAATGGTAGCAGATTTCTGTCGAGAAGCTTTGTCGGATGGACAATAATCGTTCGACACATTGTTCAAGGTATGCGCCGCAAAAAACGAGTAGAACAACAGATCGCAGCACAAAAAAACGGGAAATCACGTGATATGGCGTGATCTCCCGTTTTGGCTTGCTGTTTTTTACGGCTGGAGGCGAAACAGTCGTCTTGCATTTTCTGTGGTGATTTGGGCCATTTCTTCGTAAGACAAGCCGCGAATGTTCGCCATTTCCTCGCAGACGTAACGCACGTATCCACTCTCATTTCGCTTACCGCGGAACGGATGAGGGGTCAGGTACGGGCAGTCTGTTTCTATCAACAGCTTGTCGAGCGGTACTTGGGCTGCTACTTCTTTTGGCTGCTTCGCATTTTTAAAGGTCAGCGGGCCGCCGAATGAAATGTAAAAGTTCATGTCCAGCGCCAGCTTCGCCGTCTCCCAGCTGCCGGAGAAGCAGTGCATGATCCCTCCGACCTCTGCTGCCTTTTCTTCTTTCAGGATCGTCAAAACATCCTGGTGCGCGTCGCGATTGTGGATGATGATCGGCATGTCGAGCTTCCGCGCCAAACGAATTTGCTTGCGGAATACTTCTGCCTGCACGTCTTTTGGCGACGTATCCCAGTAATAGTCCAGGCCCATTTCGCCCAGCCCCACTACCTTCGGATCGCGGCTCAACTCCTCGATCCACTCCAAATGCTCGTCGGTCATGTCTTTGGCGTCCTGGGGATGCCAGCCGATGACTGCGTATATGAAATCGTGGTTTTTCGCCAGATCCATGCAAGTCGGGATGGTTTCTGCGTTGAATCCGATGTTCACGATCGTGCTGACGCCGTTTTCCCGCGCGCGGGCGATGACTTCCTCGCGATCCTCATCAAATTCTTTTGCATTCAGGTGCGCATGTGTCTCAAATAGCAAAATAGGTTCTTCCTTTCCTGCCCCTCGTTACTTCACAATCGCTCCGTTCGGCATGCTCGGATCTACTGTCGCAAGCGTCAGCTGATCGCCTGCGGACGCTGCCAAAATCATGCCCTGCGACAGCTCTCCGCGCAGTTTCACAGGCTTCAGATTGGCTACGAGGATTACTTTTTTGCCGACCATGTCTTCCGGCGTGTAGTATTTCGCGATACCGGAAACGACCTGGCGCTTTTCATAGCCGAGATCCAGTTGCAAAATCAACAGTTTGTCGGCGTTCGGGTGCTTCGCACATTCCACTACTTGCGCAACACGCAGTTCTACTTTGCCAAAATCGTCGATACCGATTTCTTCTTTGGCATCCGCTGGTTTTTCTGTCGCTTCCGCCTGGTTTGCCGTTGTTTCGTTCACAGGTGCTTCCCCTTTCAAAGCGTCTTGTTTTTTCTTGTTTTCCTCCGCTTGGCGGCGTGCTTCTGCGGTCGAATCGTCAATGAAAGCCAGCTCAGCCTGCACGTCCAGACGCGGGAACAAAAGCTCTTTGCGGCTCACGATGCTGCCGGCAGGCAATCCGCCCCATACGCCAGCCGATTCCCAGCTTGTCGCCTGTTCGTTGCCCAAAATGCCGAGTTGGTCCCAAATTTTCGCAGGCGCCTTGGTCATGAACGGTTGAATCAGCACGGAACTGATGCGAATGCTTTCCGCGAGGTTGTACATGACTGTCGCCAGACGTCCTTTGGTTTCTTCCGATTTTGCCAGGTTCCACGGCATGGTTTCGTCGATGTATTTGTTCGTGCGGCCCACCAGTTCCCAGATGTGGGCAAGCGCATTGGAGAAACGCATTTCTTCCATATGCTCCTCGACCAGCGCCTTCGTTTTCATCGCGAGGCTGATCAGGCTGTCATCCGGTTCACCAGCATCTTGCGGAGCTGGAACTACGCCTTCGAAGTATTTCTCGATCATGGTAGCGGTGCGGCTGAGCAAGTTGCCGATATCGTTTGCCAGATCGTAGTTCAGGCGCTGTACGAACGATTCCGGTGTGAAAATGCCGTCCTGCCCGAAGTTGATTTCACGCAACAGGAAGTAGCGAACGCCATCGGAGCCGTAACGGTCAATCAGCAGCTTGGGATCGATAACATTTCCTTTCGACTTGGACATTTTTCCATCCGGCATCAACAGCCAGCCATGACCGAAAATTTGTTTCGGCAGCGGAACATCGAGCGCCATCAGCAAAATCGGCCAGTAGATCGTATGGAAGCGCAAAATGTCTTTTCCGACCATATGGACGTTGGCAGGCCAGAAACGGCGATATTTGCTGTCGTCGTCAGACAAGTAGCCAAGAGCAGAAATGTAGTTGGTCAACGCGTCAATCCAGACGTAAATCACATGTTCAGGATCGCTCGGCACTTTAATTCCCCAGTCAAATGTGCTGCGGGATACGGACAAGTCCTGGAGTCCAGGCTTCAGGAAGTTGTTGATCATCTCGTTGCGGCGACTCTCCGGTTGAATGAAGTCAGGGTTCGCTTCAATGTGCGCGAGCAGTCTGTCCTGATACTTCGACATGCGGAAGAAGTAGTTTTTCTCCTTGACCTTCTTCACTTCGCGGCCGCAATCCGGACAAATGTAACCCTTGTCGGTTTTACATTGGGTTTCTGTCCAGAACGCCTCGTCTGGTACGCAATAGTAGCCTTCGTACTCGCCGAGGTAAATATCGCCTTGGTCAAGCAGACGCTGGAACACTTTTTGCACGACTTCTTTGTGGCGCGGCTGTGTCGTACGGATGAAATCATCGTACGAGATGTCGAGCTTCTGCCACAGGTCGCGAATCCAGTCTACGACAGGATCGATAAATTCCAATGGCTGCTTGCCATCTTCGGCCGCGCGCTCCTGTAGCTTTTGACCGTGCTCGTCCGTACCTGTTAGGTAGTAGACGTCGTAGCCGCGCAAACGTTTGTAGCGCGCCAGTGCATCGCAAGCAATTGTCGTGTAGGCATTTCCGATGTGCAGCTTATTGCTTGGATAATAAATCGGTGTGGTGATGTAGTATGTTGGTTTCATGCAACCTAGCCCCTCCTAATAACATGTAGAAAAATAGAAAAGCCCACCCCAAAAAATTGGGGCGAGCTCTAACTCGCGGTACCACCCAAATGCTCCGTCTCCCTCGCGGAAAACGGACTTGGTGAGTCCAAAACAGACTCTACCCTTAACGCGGGTCAACGTCACAGACTACTGGACACGACGGTTTGGTCGCGGCTGTTCATCTGCAAGACTCTGGGTCCATGTTCGGCTTGCTCGCTTATACCGGTTTTCAGCTACCCCGGCTCTCTGGAATAAGGAGGATCGGCTTACTCTTCCCATCATGGTCGTTTGCTTTTGCTGTGCATTCCCTCATTTATCCTCTATTGTACACGACCGACCTGTTTTGTAAACATCCAGCCAGCACCATCTTTCCCGAATTATTTTCAAATGTAAGGAAAAGGGAAAGCAGAGAGAAGTAGGCTTTTTTGTCGAATAGGCGCGGTTTCATTCGACATAAAGTGACTGTTTCGACATGCATTAATCCCAGTAAATTTTATCCATAAAAATTTCCATACACTTTCCAGTTTCCTACAAAACGCTGATATATCAACTTTCTTATTTTCAAAAAACACTTTGGTTTTCAAAGATTTGTCAAAATCATGTTGACACCTTTGGGAATCGCTGGTATGATAATCCCAACAGAAAATGTCGAATATTGACGATTAATGATGAGCGTTTAACAATAGCATCGACATATGAATTTTTAGGAGGAGAATTTACAATGATGAAATCAACGGGGATTGTTCGTAAAGTAGATGAATTGGGTCGTGTCGTTATTCCAATCGAATTGCGCCGCACACTCGGTATTGCCGAAAAAGACGCTTTGGAAATTTACGTAGATGGTGAGCGCATCATCCTGAAAAAATACGAGCCTGCTTGCATCTTCTGTGGAAACGCTGATAAAGTATCTCATTTTAAAGGTAAAATCGTTTGCCAAGATTGCCTGACTGAGATGCCAGTTGTAAAACGCTAATTTTTGATAAAAAACCGATTTACATACAAATAGCCTTCGCACAGGGACAAGCTATGCGAAGGCTATTTGTGTTTTCTGAGCAAAAGAAAAAAGCCGACCTGCTAAGGCCAGCTCCTTATTCCGCTTCCTGATCGCGATGGTACTCGTTGTAAACGTCCCGTTTGGGCAAGCCGCGGTCATCAGCCGCCTGCTTGATGGCTTCTTTTTTGCTCAGGCCCTGCTCACAGTAATGGTCGACATGCCCAACGACGCTCATTTGCTGCCACCAGTCAACAGCTTCCTCTGTTTCGACAGCGCCTGTGTAGCCTTCGACAATGACGCAAAATTCCCCGCGCACTTCCCCGCTGTCCAGCCATTCCAGCAGTTCGTCAAAAGTGCCGCGAACAAACTCTTCGTAGCGCTTGGTCAGCTCCCGAGCCAAAACAGCCCGGCGGTTGCCCCACGCTTCCTGCATCGCGGCAATCGTCTTTGCAATCCGATGCGGAGCTTCGTAAAAAATCAACGTCTCCGGATAACGCTTGAGCCGTTCCAGCTCCTCGCGCCGCTCCTTGTTTTCCCGCCCGATGAATCCGCAAAAAACAAAACGGTCTGTAGGCAGTCCCGAAGCAATCAAAGCTGTCAGTGCGGCATTGGCACCTGGCACCGGAACGACAGGATATCCGGCGGCGACTGCATCGCGCACAAGATCTGCCCCCGGATCGGAGATGGCCGGCAGTCCGGCGTCGCTCACCAAGGCAATCTGCTTTCCTTCTGCCAACCATTGCAACAGCCCTTGACCGCTTGCTTCCTTATTATGCTCGTGATAGCTCACTGTGCGCTTCTCGATCTGAAAATGGTTCAGCAGCTTCCTTGTTTGCCGCGTATCTTCACAGGCAATCACATCGACCGCGCGCAGTGTTTCCAAGCACCGGACCGTGATATCATCGAGGTTGCCAATTGGCGTAGCCACCAAATACAGGACACCTGTTTCCTCCTGCGCAAAGCTGCGCTGTATATTCATTGCGGCGTCCCTCCAATCAAGTCTTCTTTTTGCTTGCGATTCAGCCGTTTGATCGCTTCCTCCCGCTTCAAGCCCCATGAACGGTCAGGCCCCTCTTCCCAAAAGACAAGCGCCAACGGCCCGCGTCCTCTGGTATACTTCGCGCCCTTTCCCTCCTGGTGCTTCGCCAGTCGGCGCAGCAGCTCCGTCGTATAGCCGGTATACAAGGAACCGTCTGCGCAGGAAAGCATGTAGACAAAGTGGCTCTTATGCGAGGGAATCTCTTCTGCCGAAATAAATTTCCTGAAGTTCCTCACAGTATTCCTCACCATTCTCATAAACAATCAATGGCGGTTGAATCCTCAGCTCCGGCTTTCCGCCCCGCATTCCTTCGATTAGTACCATATTCGGCTCCGCATCCCTGCGCGGATAAACCAGGCGCATCCGCTTCGGCTCAATTCCGTATTGACGCATCAAGGAAATGATATCAATCAGTCGCGTCGAACGATGGACGAGTGCGAGCTTGCCGCCGTTTTTCAACAGCTGGCTGCCGACCCGGATGACATCTTCCAGCGAGAGCAAAATTTCATGACGGGCGATCGCAAAGTGTTCGCTGGTGTTTTTCTCGCCACTCGTCGCAGGCATATATGGCGGATTGCACGTAATCAGATCGAATTTGCCGTGACCGTAATGGGCAACAGCCTCTTTGACGTCTCCATGGTACATCTCGATCCGTTCTGTAAGCCCGTTCAACTGTACGTTTCGACTCGCCATGTCGTACAAGCGCGGCTGAATTTCGATTCCATCAAAATGAGCTTCCGGCGTCCTTGTCGTCATGATCAACGGAATCGCCCCGTTGCCCGTACACATATCAAGCACCCTGCCGCGCTTTGGCACCGATGCAAACCGCGCAAGCAGCACAGCATCCATGGAAAAACAGAACACCTCGTGGCTCTGGATGATTTTCATTTCGTGTGTCAATAAATCGTCAATGCGCTCCGCATCGTAGAGCGGCACGTTGGTGACAGGTTCCATCCTTTATTTCCTACTCCTTTTTGTCCTTGTCTTGGAAAAAGCGACCTGACACGTGGCACAGGTCGCTTTCTCCATACGGTGATCGCTCGTCACCTTTATTTTTGAGGGCCGCCGCTCAAAAACGAGAGACAGAACAGGCAATCCCCTTCTTTACGCAAACTGCCGAAATGCACATTGCAGATATGAAACCCTTCCGCATACAGACGAGCAAGGTTGTCATACCCTTCCCCGACCACGGCCTTTTTGGCTTTCTCCTTGGCAACAATGCTTGTTCCTTTTTGTTTTGCCTGGGAGCCAGTCTTTTTCTTGTCCAGTCGGTTGCGAAGATGCTGGTTTTCAACGAGTAATTGGGCATTTTCCTCCATCAAAACAACGATGACGTCTTTCAACTCACCGATCTCTTTGTACAGGTCCCCAATTCGTTCTTCAATGCTCGCCATCTTGACGAAGATTTCCCGTTTGTCCACTAGCTCACCTCTCCCCTACCCCCACACTTTATTCATAGGTGGGGAGCCCTATCGCAATCTCATCCAATCCAAATTCCGTGATGCGTTTGTCGATCGAAAGCTCCACCTGAACGGACTGATCCAGTACGTTAACAGAAACGACTCGTCCATTTCCCATCGGGGTAGTGACCACCTTGCCGACATCCGGCATTTCATCACGCGTGCTTTCGTAGTTGTCATTCTCGTATTTTAAACAGCACATCAAACGGCCGCACAGACCGGAGATTTTTGCTGGATTCAACGAAAGGTTTTGATCCTTGGCCATTTTGATCGAAACTGGCTCGAAATCGCCGAGGAATGTCGAACAGCACAGCAGCCTGCCACAGGGACCAATGCCACCAAGCATTTTTGCTTCGTCGCGCACGCCAATCTGACGCAGTTCAATGCGGGTGCGAAACACGGAAGCGAGGTCTTTTACCAGCTCGCGGAAATCAACCCTGCCGTCAGCGGTAAAATAAAAAATGATCTTGTTGCGGTCAAATGTGTATTCCACATCGACCAGCTTCATATCGAGCTTGTGCTCCTTGATCTTCGTCTGGCACACGGAAAAGGCGTTTTTCGCAGCTTGCTTGTTTTCATCAACCTGCTTAGCGTCTTTATCGTCAGCCATGCGAATGACCTTTTTCAACGGCAGCACCACATCGGACTCAGCGACTTCCTTTTTGCCGATGACGACCTTGCCATATTCGACCCCTCTCGCCGTTTCGACGATTACAGTGCAATCTTTCTCTATCGGCAGTCGGTCAGGGTCGAAGTAATATATTTTGCCCGCTTTTTTAAAACGGACCCCAACAACCTCATACAAGGGTTATCCCTCCTGGAATTGAAGAACCAACCGCTCAAGAGCCAACTGTGCGTTGGCGTTTCGCTCTATCCGATTTTTCGTATCCATGACCAAATCTATCCCGTGCAAGAGCTCAGCTTTTGTCCATACCAGTGCTTGTCCTTGCAGCACATCCTGTTGGTCGCTGTTAATGAGATGGGCATGCCTGCCTACTTGCACATACAGGATATCGCGCAGCCAAAGGATGAGCAAATCTAAAAAGAGGGGTAGTTCCTCTTTGATTTTGTCGCTCTTTTGCAACATATCATGGATGGTGAAGAGCGCAGACGAATTACGCTGTTTGCACTCATGGCTCAATTGTATCACTAGATTTCTTAGCTGTGCAAACGATTCTGATTGGCTGAGTGCCTTGGCCTCTTCCACATTTGTCGTAATGTGGGAGGCAATCTGCGCCATCCCGGCAGAAATGCCGTCTGACCGCAGCTGTGCCGCAATGGCTTCGGCAGAAAGTGGAGAGAATTGCACGATTTGGCACCGGGATAAAATCGTCGGGAGGATCGAGTGGCTATGTTCCGTCAGAAGCAAGGCCAGTACACCAGCGGGCGGTTCCTCCAAAAACTTCAGCAGGCTGTTGGAAGCTTGCGTCGTCATTTTGTCGACGTGTTCGATGATGTACACCTTGTGCTTGGACTCTACCGCACGCATGGCCATTTCTTTTTGCAGCGCGCGAATCTGGTCGATTTTAATAGAAGCTCCATCAGGTGTAATAAACAGGACGTCGGGGTGGTTTCCCCCTTCAATCCGCCTGCATGTAAGACAGGCCCCGCAGGCGTCCGCTTCCCTTTCCGGACAAAAAAGGGACTTCGCCAGATGCAGGGCCATCTGCTTTTTACCCGCTCCTTTGGGACCAGCCAATAAATAGGCGTGTGCCAATCTGTTGTTGAGCAGGCTATGATACAGCAGCTCGGAAGCTCTCGGCTGCTGGGAAAAACGGGTCCATGTCATAATGGTTTCACACCCACTAAAAATACAAGTTGATCAGCATGCCGCGGATTTCGCCAATCCGGGCCAACAAATCAATCGTCGGCGCCTGGTCGCTCAAAAGCTCATCTGTCAGACGCAAAAGCTCCTCATCGACCTGCTTGACGATTTTGTACAGCCTGCTGCGGCCTCGCCGATTGATTCCTCGTCTGTCATCCAGGGCAACCCCGTATTTGACGGCTTCCTCCATGAATTGCTTGACGAGGTTTTTATATGCATAAAAATCGCGAACAGAGCGCGATCTGGCAAGAACTTGCCCCATCCTGTCGATGTCGCCGAGCAGCCGATTGATCAGCTCCTGGGACATGCGCTCGTCTTCTCCTTGCACCATCGTGCCAAAATTCAGCTTTTCGAGCTGAGGATTTCTACGTGAATCTGCCGTTTTTATCATGTCCAGCTTAGGTCTAAGCCCATCGCCGATTTTCATCTCGCCACCCCACAGGCCCGATCAGTAGGGGATAAACCCCCCGTTACATCAAGTATAAACGAAAGCGGCGAAAAAAGAGAGCATGAACTAACCTGCAGATGAGAATGAGGATGCTCTTCACTTTTGCGCATCATATGTCAAAAAGAGTGGAACTCTCCTACATCCAGTACAAACACGGCGGCTCCGCCTACCTGTACCTCCAGCGGGTAAGGCATGAACGAATCCACTGCATTGCTGAGAGGGGAAACAGGAGTGACCATTTGCTTGCGGGATTTGCAGTTGTGTGCAATGATGTCGATTACTTCCGGCACGCTTTCGTCAGACGTACCGATCAAAAACGTTGTGTTGCCAGCTCGCAAAAAACTGCCGGTACTGGCGAGTTTCGTCGCGCGAAACCCTTTCTTTACCAGTTGTTGAGACAGACGACCACTATCTTTGTCCTGGACGACCGCAACTACCATTTTCATCGGCTATCACCCTTTCCGCAAGAATTATCCCGCACGTGCTTTATTGTATGAAAAACATGTAGGCTTGGTACGCTATTTCGCCTAAACATATTATACAGTATGTACCTGTACATGCGGTACTGCGAACCTTACAATCTGTCCAGCAATACGCGCAATGCCGATTCGTACACCTGCTCCATCGGCTGCTCGGCATCAATGACGACGAAGCGATCGGGGTCTTTTTCCATGACAAGCTGATACCCCTCTCTTACCAGCTGGTGGAAGCGGATTCCTTCCAGATCGAGCCGATTGACTTCTCTGCCGCGCGCCTTGTTGATTCTCGCCAGTCCAACCTCGGGACGTATATCGAAAAACAGCGTCAGTTCCGGCATGCAGTCACCGACGGCGAAGCGGTTGATCTCATAGACTGCCTCTATGCCAAGCCCTCTTGCATGGCCTTGATAAGCAAGACTGCTGTCGATAAAGCGATCGCAAAGCACGATTTTGCCCGCTTGCAAGGCAGGCAACACTTTTTCAGCCAAGTGCTGGCGTCTCGCTGCGGCGTACAGCAATGCTTCCGTTCTCTCGTCCATTTGCGTATGCGCCGGATTCAGGATGATCTCCCGAATTTTTTCCGCAATATCGATACCGCCCGGCTCGCGTGTCAACAGCACATCCACGCCACGCGCCTGCAATTCCTCGTACAGCTTGGCGATGACAGTCGATTTGCCCGCCCCTTCGCCACCTTCGACAGTAATAAAACGGCCTTTTGTTCCTGTTGTCACTTGCATGCTCCTTCCGCACCTGTTGTAGCAGGCCACTTGCTTCCTATCTGTAACTAACGCAACACCTGGATGGTATGCAAACGATCGTCCTGCACCCCGTGAAAGCGGGTGCGCCCCCGCCGCAACTCGGCGAGCATTTCCAATCCTTCCCCATCCATTCGCTCACCCGGAACGAGTACCGGAATACCTGGAGGATAAGGAATGACCATCTCGGCCACGATTCGTCCCGTTGCCTGTTCGAGCGGAATCGTCTCCCGCGGGCGGTCAACCGCTTCGTGCATCGGCACAGCCTGCTTGCGCAAATAGTGCGAGGAGACAACGCCGTGCAAAAGAATCCGCTCCGCTTCCGCTTCGACCTGGGGCGAGAGCGATTCCAGCAACCGGGCCAAGGCTTCCAAGTCTTTATGAGTCGTTCCTGCCGATGCTGCCAGCAGTACGTGAGAATCATCAGCCAACTCCGGAAAGATTCCATGTCTTTCCATTAATTCCTGCAACGCAAATCCGCTCGTCTGTCCCGTGCGCAAGTGCAAAAACAGCTTCAAAGGATCAAACGTCGCATATACGCAGTTCGCAGAAAGCTGCGGCCATTCCAGCCATTCCAGCTTGCCTGTTCTCTCCCGGAGCTTGTCCAGTAGCGGCAGCAGTCGCTCCCATTCTTCACAAGCTTCAAGCGCCAGGTGACGCCGGGCCAGATCGAGCGAAGCCATCAATATGTACGAAGGGCTGGACGACTGGAGCATGGCTAGATGCCGATACAATCGTTCCCTGTCTATTCGCCCGCCTTGCAGATGCAGCATGGAGGACATCGTCATGGCCGAAGCCATTTTATGTGTGGATTGTACGGCAGCGTCCGCACCCGACTGCATCGCCGAGCGAGGAAAAGCCGGATGAAAGCCAAAGTGGGCACCATGCGCCTCGTCAATCAAAAGCGGAATGTCGTGCCGATGCACCGTAGCCGCCATTTTCGCCAAGTCGATGCCCATGCCGTAATAGGTGGGATTCGTCAAAAAGACTGCCTTGGCATCCGGATGTGTCTGTAGGGCACGCTCGACATCCTCGCGCCTGACCCCGGCGGCAACACCTGTTGCCAAATCCACGGCAGGCACCAGAAAAATCGGCTCCGCTCTGGCCATGATGATCCCGTGATAAACCGATTTATGGCAATTCCGCTGCACGAGAATTTTGTCACCCGGTCGGCATACCGTCATGATCAGGGCAAGATTCCCGACTGTGCTGCCGCCAATCAAAAACTTCGACTCTTCCGCACCGAAAGCTTCCGCAGCCAAAGACTGTGCTTCCGCAATCACGCCTTGAGGCTGGTGCAAATCATCGGTTCCGCTAATTTCAGTCAAATCAAGCTCCAATACGGATTGAAAACGATGTTTGGCGTGGCTGTCAAAGCTGTGGCCCATTTTGTGCCCAGGCACATGAAACGGATGCGGGCGATGCTTGGCGTGCCGTTCCAGCTGTTCATACAGGGGCGCACGCTTTTGTCGCTCCCGAAATTCAGCATCTCTCATAAGCACGCGCGACTCACGTCCTTTGTCATGAATATTACCCATTATTTTAGCATGATTTGACATGAGGAAAACGGAAATTCGCCAAGCTTTTTGGCAAATGAAAAAAGACACCGGGGATGCCGATGCCTTTTTCCGTCACGCATCTTTTCGCAGCCAAATTCGTCTCATCTGGTGGATAAAGAACGGATACTTTTCGTCCTGGACGTCGGTATTTACCATTTCCTGTTCGCATTTTTGACAAATAAACTGCTCACAAATGGCGATCCCGTCGTTCTGCTCCTGTTCACAGACGATACATCGCTGAGCAACTTTTTCCATAGTGCAAACGCCTGCCCTTTTCCTCAATCTACCAACCATTATACCCCATTATAATCCGCATCATTCCCAAACGTTCGTCTTTTCGCCGATAGCTCGGTAACCTTTGAAAAAAAGCTGGGCTTCCTGGGTTGGAAAACAGGATGCCGCGTCCACGACCAACGACTGGCGCATCACCTTCGCCACTTCTTGCAGGGAAAGCTCGTCCACAATACCGAGCCTGTCTCCGATCACCAGCAAATCGGCATCCTGCAATACGGCGTTCCACGAATCGCCGTGCAGCCAGTCGGGGTGTACCTCGTTCGGATATTGCCCGTCCGCTCCGGTGTAGACAGCTACGTCCATTTTCGCCAGCCAGCCTTGGGGCATCTTGTCCCACAAAGCGTTTGAACCGATCAGCGCTACTCGCCTGACCTTCGCCTTTTCCAGTACAAGCTGGCACTCCCGCTCAAGCCATTTGCAAACATGCGAGCGATCCCGACGCTCCGCAAAAAGCCAGCCTTGCCCGATCCGCGTATCCAAACCTAAAGCTCGCGACACTTGCCTGAGCGAGACTTGCCGGGTATCGCACCACTCGCCCAGCTCCCAATAAAAGCGTTCTTTCCACGCCAAATAACGCGGCAGCTGACGAATCGCTTCATCTACTTCCCGGCGGCCGCAAATCATGGACACTTTGCCGTATTCGGCAAGCAGTCGGCAAACCAGGCGCATATGCTTGCCGGACGGATTTCCCCCGATCAAAGCGCGCTCGTTGCCCGACCACAATGCCAAGCGGATTACTTCCCATTTCCTCGCATCATCACCAGCCTCGCTCGACAACGCCAGCTCATCCGCCCAGGCATATGGCGCCTCATCCCCGTATATCACCAACATGTCCGCATCGTTTTGCTGACGCATGCATGTTCTATCCGCTGCCCGCAGCTTGTTGTAATCGTCATGCCCGGTTACAAGAAATCCGTCGACGCCTTCTGGCGGAAGTCCTGTTTGCTCAGATGCCAAATCGATCCCGCATTCGCGCAGAGAACCGCCCAAGCTGCGCACGATTTGTTCGGACGCGGCCCATAACGTCATTCGCTGCTCTCGCACATCTCCTCCCCCGCTTTCTTGGGCAAAAGTCTTATGCCGATTCCATTTCGTTCCTTTTTATCGTTGCCCATAAACCGCAAGTCCATCACATTTTCGCAACAATCGCCGCCAGCCGGACATGCGAAAAAGCCGTCAGTCTTGGCGCGGACCAACGGCTTTTTTTGCATAAGGTGCAACTTTCTCCCGATTGGAGACTGTGCGATAATAGACAAAGAACTGCGAAGGATGTGACTTCTATGAAGGGACAAGCCCAACATACGATCTACAGCTACAAGCTGCTTTACCGATTTCGCTGGGGACTTATCGGCTATTTGCTTCAGCTTTTGCTGATTGGCCTGTCCCTGATCGGCAGCTCCATGCTGTTGCAAGTACCTGTGGCCTCGCTTGTCGTCACATTGGCGATCCTGCCTGTCATACCGATCTGCCATTTGATCATTTTTCGGCTCTACGCCCAGCTGCGCTCGCAAAAACCTCAGACAACCGCTGACATGCTCGTCTCACCATGGTGGGGGGCTGGCTACGTGCTTCCCGTTCCGTTATCTGTTTATCGAGCCAGCGAAAGTACCGTATTGGTCGGCACCGCACTCCTGGCTGCGGGAGCATTCGTCTGGCTGTCGGCGGGCTATGGACTTACGTTGCTCGGCGGCGTGGTCGTCGTATCACTGCCGCGCCTGATCGCCTTGATCGCCTCGTTGCGTCAGCCTGGCTGGAGCCGGGTTAAATACGAGAATCGCGGAGTTGCCTTTTTGAAGACAGACGGTTGATCAATCCGTTCACATGATCCATAGCTTGATGACAATCAGCGCAGCGAGTCCTGGCAGGCGGAGAAATCCGGCGACCAAAGCTGTGACCGGGTTGATCGGAATATGGAAGCTGGCCAGCTCGCCAACCAGATTGGTAAAAAACAAAAGAATGGCACCAATGACGACTTGCATGACGCCAAAACCAATCCACCTGATGGGAGTAGCCACTGACTTGCTTGCCGCTGTCAAAAGCAAAATCCCGACAATAATCAGCGCAATGATCCATCCCGTAGCCATGAACGCCCCCTCCTACGCGTGCTTGCGATGGCGCTCTCGTTTTGCCTGCGCCAGCAAGTACATGTACCGCTTTTCGGTAACGTGCAGATAATAGATGACATCCTCCAGACCGCCATCCGGCTCGCTGATTTCGACAAGATGGCGGGCGTGCTGCCAATCCTCACGAGCCTGATTTACCGCTACATCCAGACTCTCGGCATCCCAGTCGATGACAACCCGTTCTTTTTTTCCCCACCTGCTCACCTGCAAATCCTCCTCAGTTAAAGTAGTACAAAACCCCCATCATGTTATTGACCGCATGCAGCACAACCGCTCCCCAGATGGATTGGTAACGGTGTCGCACAAACCCCAGACCCAATCCGATGACGAACAGAGGCGCAAACAATGCCACATCAATATGCAAAAGGGCGAACCAGAGACTGCTGAGAATAATCCCGGCCACGGCACCTATGCGCCGAACCAGATAAGTCTGAATCACGCCCCGAAACAGAATCTCCTCCGCAATCGGAACCATGATCCCAATGACCACAAGCGATGCCACCGCCGCGAGCATATCCGTATCTTTTGCCGTCACAATCTCTTTTTCGATTTGTTGCTCTCGCTCCGATGACAAGGAAAGCCCAAACCAATCGGCTATCGGATTGGTCACCACCACGTCCAAAAGCAGTGCAATCAATAAAAAAAGCAACAGCAGCAAAACGAGCATCTGCTTGATCCGGACAGGACGACGTACCCCGATTTCCCCTAGCCTGCCGCGAAACCAGAGCGGGATCAGGATCAGCAGAAACAATTGAAAGACAGCCGATTCCAGCGTGCCTGCAACCGTCCCTACCGCAAACAGCGTGTCCTCCAGCACCAACCCGTACACAACCAGCACAATGGTTTGGAATACGTGCATCCACGCCACGATGTGCACCACATCATTGCCTGTCAGATCGTGATTTCCCCATAACCACAAAGTCTGCTTGCTCTCGCGGGTGAGACTGTACATATAACCGATCGCTCCGACGAGGCTAAGCGCTGCCACTGCGAAGACGACCAATCCCATCCACGCCTCGGGCACATCTGTAGTAGAAGCAACCCACTTTCCGTCCTCCCCGAGATGAAACCGAATCATGGAAAACTCGGCCGCAAACATCAGCCAATACCCGATGAATAGCATGATCGCCCACGGAGTGGACTTTTGTCGCCCAGCCCAACTCGCAAGCGACAGTCCTGGTCCTGTCAGCATTTCCTCACACTCCTACTTCACTCTATGTCTCGTCCACGAAAAAAAGTCCGTCACTCCTGCGATTTCTTTGCGATGTGCTGCAACTCCTGCGCCTTCGCCTCGGCAACCTCTTTGATGTATTCATTTCGTGTCCGCAAAAAGCGAGTCATGTACGCTTCCAGTACCAACCAGTCAAACACCTTTCCCACGATGCCAAAAGGAGAAGAATAGTCGAAAATGTCCAGCATTTTTGTCGAATGTTCCCCGAGCACGACAAACTCATGCGTATGTCGGAAACGTTTAAACGCGCCCTTCACCATCTCATCGACAAAATAGCGCGGTTCTTCCATCTCGGTAATCTTGGCGGTCAAATTTTGCTTGATGCCAAAATGAACGGCTTCCCATGTAACCGACTCTCCCAGCTTGATCAAACCGCTGGTCACTCCGCCAATCGCCTTTTCGCGTGTACGCGCGGTGGACTCCATATGTAAATCAATGCTTCTCGCCGCATCAAAACAAATCTGTTGCGGTGCCTGAATCGTAAACTCCATGCGAATGACGGGCATCCTTGCTCCCCCTCTTGTCTCTTAAACGAAAAAAAAGACAGGCATTTCCCCCGTCTTCTTTTTCGCTCTATAGATCGCGTCTGCCTTCCAACGCTTTGCTCAAGGTCACTTCGTCCGCATACTCCAAATCTCCGCCCACTGGCAAGCCGTGAGCAATGCGCGTCACGCGAATGCCAAACGGTTTGATCAAACGAGATATGTACATGGCGGTCGCTTCCCCTTCGATGTTCGGGTTGGTCGCCAGGATGACTTCCTTCACCTGTTCATCGCCAAGGCGCTTGAGCAGGTCAGGAATGCGGATATCTTCCGGCCCGATCCCGTCCATTGGCGAGATAGCACCGTGCAACACGTGATAGTAGCCTTCGAACTCTTTCGTCTTTTCCATCGCGACGACATCGCGCGGTTCTTGAACCACGCAAATGATCGAGCCATCCCGACGCTTGTCCCGGCAAATATGGCACGGATCAAGGTCGGTAATATTGTTGCAGACGGAGCAGTAATGAAGCTGGCGCTTTGCGTTGACCAGCGCTTTTGCCAGATCAAGCACGTCGTCCTCTTTCATGTTCAGTACAAAAAAGGCAAGCCGCCCAGCGGTCTTCGGACCAATGCCGGGCAGTTTCATAAAACCTTCGATCAGCTTGGAAACCGGTTCTGGATAGAACATCGCGTAATTCCTCTTTTCCTGCCCGATTTTAGAACAGGCCCGGGATGTTCATGCCTCCGGTGAATTTGCCCATTTCTTTACCCATCATTTCGTCTGCCTTGCGCAGCGCGTCGTTTACCGCTGTCAGCACCAGGTCTTGCAGCATTTCCACGTCTTCCGGATCAACCACTTCTGGCTTGATTACGATGTCTCGTACTTGCTTGTGTCCGTCAGCCTTGACGACAACCGCGCCGCCGCCAGCAGAGCCTTCCACGATTCTATCTTTCAAAGCTTCTTGCGTTTTTTGCATTTCTTCCTGCATTTTCTTCACTTGCTTCATCATTTGTTGCATTTGCTGCATGTTTTTCATTGAGGTGTCCTCCCTGTTTTGGTTTTGACTGCTAGTCTTTTACTTCTATAAGTCCTTCACCTACAAGCTTGATCGCCTCTGCCAGAAACGGGTCTTCCTGCTCCCCGCCCGGATCGTCCTTTTGTGCGGTCTGCTGATCGACGCTTTGCCACTCTTCTTCCATGACAGACAACAGTTGCAAAGGTCTTCCCAGCACAGTAGACATGACCCGCTCCACTACACCTTTCAACTCCGGCTCCATCGTTTTATCACAATGGATGGCGCTTGTAAAAGTGACGATAACAGCATCGTTTCCGGCGGCTACAGGCTGACCGTTCACCAGCCACGCCTGATACTGTATTTTGACCTTTTTCAATTCATTTAAAATCTGGCTCCACTGTCCCCGAACCTGTCTGGTCAAGTTTTCATCAAGCGACTTGGCTACTTCCCTGACGCGATTCATCGACGTCCGTGAACCACCGCCTGCGGCTGCCGCAACCACGCGTCTCGGCTCGCTTTTGCGCGGCTCTTCGGTCTTTTGCTGGCCTGGCAGACTGATTTGCCCTTGCAGTACCTGGCTCAGCCTCTCCTCCAGAGCGTTCAGACGGGCAGCCATAGCTGTCCATTCCTCACTGCTTGCTGCCGCTGCTCCACCACCGCCTGCTGTAGTCTGGGTGTTTGGAGAGCTTGCAGCGCTTGACTGGCACATTTTCACCAGTGTCAGCTCCACCAGCACTCTCGCATACGTCGACCATTTCAACTGGGAAAGCGACTGGTTGCACGTCTCGATCGCGGCATACAAAGCCGGCAAGGAGTAAAGCTTGGCAACCTCCTGGAACTGGTCGTCAATCATGGTGCGTTCCACGATTTCCTCCAGTTGAGGGGCTGTCTTCAACAGCAGCATGTCGCGGTAGTAGTAGAGAAAATCGTGCAGGAACTGCTCAGGGTCTTTTCCCTGAACCATTACCCGATCAAATTGCTCCATCACTTGTGCCACATCGTTTTCGGCGATATGCCTTGCCAGGACGGAAAAATACGATTGGGCGACCGTACCCGTGATCTGCATAATATCGCTGGCACGAACCTCATCCTTGCTGTAGCTGATTGCCTGATCCAGCAAGCTCAGCGCATCGCGCGCCCCGCCCTCCGCCATTTTGGCAACCAGTTGAAGCGCCTGCTCCTCGACCTGGACTCCCTGCGACTGGCAAATCCGCTGAAGCAGATCGACCATCACTTTTAACGGAATCCGGTGAAAATCGAAGCGTTGGCAACGCGATATAATCGTCGCGGGCAGCTTGTGCGGCTCTGTCGTCGCCAAAATAAAGATGACGTGGGAAGGCGGCTCCTCAAGCGTTTTCAACAGGGCATTGAATGCCTCTGTCGTCAGCATATGCACCTCGTCAATGATGTACACCTTGTACCTGACATCGCTCGGAGCAAACTTCACCTTATCTCGAATGTCCCGGATTTCCTCAACCCCGCGGTTGGAAGCGGCGTCGATCTCCAGTACATCAGTTACAGAACCATTGGATATCGCTTTGCATGTATCGCATTGATTGCATGGTTCGCCGTCGATTGGCTGCTCGCAGTTCACTGCCTTGGCCATAATCTTGGCTGCACTTGTCTTTCCCGTACCTCGGGGACCGTTGAACAAATAAGCATGAGAAAGCCTATTTTCGCGTAACGCATTACGCAAGGTTATCGTCACATGTTCTTGTCCGACTACATCCTGAAACGTCTGCGGCCGGTATACGCGGTATAGCGCGGTATAAGCCATGTTCGTGTGACACTCCCCATCTGCACAGTCCTCTTCCATATCCTATTCATTATACACGATTGACACCGTTCGTACAAAGAAAACGCCCCGTTCACAAGTGCGCGGGACGCTTCATCCAAACCGGGACAGCTACAGGTACGGCAGCATGATATGAAAGGTCGTTCCGTACCCTTTCGACGATACGCGAATTTGACCGCCGATGTCGTGAATGATCTTTTGACAGACGGACAAGCCAAGCCCTGTCCCTTCTTCCTTCGTCGTAAAAAACGGATCGAAAATTTTGTCGATGATGTAGAGTGGAACACCGGGGCCTGTGTCGTGGATATCGATGCTCATCTTGTCTCCATCCTGGTCAAGATGATGGGAAATTTGCAGCGTTCCCTGCTCTCCCATCGCCTCAATGCCATTTTTGCAAATGTTGATAAACACTTGCTTGAGCAACTCCGTATCGCCCACAACCATCGGCAGCTTTCCGCGCGAAGGGAAGCGTACGTCAATCCCGTACAAAATCGCCTGTGACTCCACGATTGGCATGATTTCTTCAAAAACCGTATTGAGGTCAACCATCGCGTACTGTATATCGCGCGGCTTGCTCAGGAGCAAAAACTCGCTGACCAAGGAATTGATACGATTGATTTCCGTCAGCATGATTTCGGTATACGTCTTTTCCCGATCCATCCCGCTGTCGGTGAATGATTTGAGGAACATCTGCAAAAATCCTTTGATCGAGGTCAACGGATTGCGGATTTCGTGAGCAGTGCCCGCCGCAATTTGACCGATCATCGCCAATCGCTCATTCCGTTCGATTTTTTGCTCAAACGAGCGCAGATTGGTAATATCCTTGAACAAAATGAACGCGCCGACTGTTTTTCCCGACTCGTCCTGCAGCGTATTGGCATCGACGATCAACTCGAAGCGCTGATTGTCATTCGTCCAGGAAGTCGCGACATTTTGCAGCTTCACGCCTTCCAACAGCTCTTTTTTGATCAGCCGATGCGGCTCGGGAATCCCGCTGAATACGTGATCGACGTGTTTGTTGATGACATTGAGCCGCTCCATTCCCAAAAGCTTGCAGGCAGTCTGGCTGGCCTCGATAATGCGCGAATGTTCATCCAGAATAAACAGACCCAAACTGGTATCGTAGGTCAGCTTGGTCAAAAGGCGCTGAGACAAGACCTGGTCGGTTTCTTTAGCCAATTGGTAAAAATGAACCAAATACAAGGGATTCTCTGCTTGCTGTACCAGTATCATCACAGGCGTCTTCCTGCTTTTCCCCTGTTGATCACGCCACTCTACTTCGACATTTGCTCCCGACTCTTCTTCTCTTTGCAAAAGCTCTTCGTACAGTTGTTCCATCGAGCCTTGATAAGGGAGAATAGTGGAGATGGGTTGCTTGATCAGTTGATCGCGTGAATATCCGGTTACACGAAGCAGTTGTTCGTTTACTTCCACGATACTACCCGATTGATTCACCAATAAAACGGCAGTAGGCAGTTGATGCATGAACCGCTGCAATCGTCCGGACGAGCCAACGAGATGTAACGAAAAAGGTGCACTCACAGCTTGTCCCTCCTGGCCTATGACGTACTTCATGAGCAAAGAAACCCATGGCATTTCTCAACTATTATGAAACTTCGTGAAAAAGTGCTCAAAACCTGCCCTTTTAGGCACTTATGAGCAGAGAAATGTTTCGCTAGTTATCGTCAAATTACAACAAAAAATATATCGATCGGCAAATTAGAAATCGCGGACAAACTAAAAATAGCATGCTTCCCCAAGGAAACATGCTATTGATCGTTCAAATAGATACCGTGCACCTATCTTCGATAATTCTCATCCAAGCGTTACTTATGGTAGCAGCTCAGAGCAGGCTACCCTGCGGCACACGCGATGATCCACTTATGGCTGCTTCCTTCCGGACCTGACCAGGTTCATGGGTTCGCGTTGCACAGGACCCGCTCCTCAACACCGCCGCCATAAGGCAGCCTCACATAAGAAAACCTAGGATAGGAATTCAACCCTGCTATTGCGGATTGCAGGTTACAGGGCACCGCAACCTCCCCGTCTAGCACGGTACGATAAGAATACCAAAGATAATGGCTGATAGCAAGCTGCAAACCTATCCAATACTGGTAGCTGTCTTTTCTTTGACAAGAATGACACAACTGTCCTTTGATTGTGTCACTTGAATCGCTCCACTCAAATACGCTTCTTGAAAAATAGCAACGATTGCCGGGTCAAACTGCGTACCTTTGCAGCGTATGATTTCCTCGTACGCCTCTTTGCCGGACATGGCATTTCGGTAAGAGCGCGTAGAGGTCATGGCATCAAACGTATCTGCAACGGCCAGTATCCGTCCGATCAACGGGATCTCTTCACCCTGGAGCTGGTGCGGATAGCCCTTCCCGTCCCACCGCTCATGATGATGCCGCACGCCCGGACTGACATGGGACAGGCTTTCAATCTGCTCCACGATGTCGGCCCCGATCGAAGGGTGCCTTTTCATAAACTCGTATTCATCGAAAGTCAGCTTTCCATTTTTCAGCAACACATGGTCAGGAATCGCCACTTTGCCAATGTCGTGCATCAGGCCCGCATAGCGCAGGTCATCACGGGTAAATTCCAGTTGTTCTTTTTCCGTCATGTGATCATACATGATTAGGGCGTAATGGGTCACTCGCTCCGTGTGGCCGGCTGTGTACGGGTCCTTCATTTCGACCGCCAGATAAAAGCTGCGCACAATCTGATCCAGTCCCTTTTGGGAATATTCCCGCTCCCTTTCGATCAAAGACTGCATTTGTTCTGCCATCATGTTGAACTTTTTCTCCAGGAACGTGATTTCCTGCATGCCCTCAATCGGTACGCGTATGGAAAAATCCCCTTTTACCAAAGCGTCAGTGGCATCAACCAACGTGTAGATCGGCTTGGCAATCCACCGGGAAATGCGGTGAGCCACATAGCCGGAGAAGATGACGACGAGACAAATCGTGCACCATAAAATAAACTTCATCCGGTCCAGCCGATTGGCGATATCCTGGCCCGGCAACCATTCCAGATAGGTGATCCCGCTCGCCGCAGAAGTCTGATGGTACGCATAGACACTCTCGCTGTTGATTGTGGCGGCAAACACCGTTTCCTCCTCGAAACCGAGTAAGTGCTTGTTCAGAATCTCCTGGTCAGGAGTAGCGGATACGTTCATCCCGATCCGATCCGCATCCGGGTGAATCAGGATTTTCCCGGAAGGCATGACCACCATCAGATTGTTGTACTTGGGGAGCGAGCTTTTGTTCAACCAGTTAGCCAGTGCGTCCAGCTTTAGCTCCACCAGCAAAAGTCCTGACGATTGCTTGGTTTCATCCTCAACTCGCTGCGAAAAATATAACGCTTTCGGATTGCCTTTTTCATCGGAACGGTTAAGCAGCCAGATTTGGCCCTCGCCTTTTCCCCACGGCTCTTTTTGCAGCGATATCGGCCGTTCCTTTTCGTCCCAACCTGCTTCTTTCCGCAACGATATCACTTGCGAATCATCGCGCAAAAAATGAACGTTGCCGATCAGGTCGCGGAAGTAAGTAAAATGATCAAAAGCATCGCGTATCTTGCTTTGATGAGCTGTCCACTCGCTTTTGGCGAGAGGGTCCAACCGATTCTCCAGAGACTTGGGCATTGTCATTCGCAAGACCGGGTCGTTTGCCAACTGATTCGTATCGTGTTGGATCGTTTGAAACAAAGTATTCAGCCGCCTGTCAACGGAATCAAGATGCCCCCCAATGCTCGTCTCATACTGCTCTAGAACGGCCTTTTGCGCCTCCTGATAAAACAGGAAGCAGATGAGCAGGATGGGGAACAGACTCAGCAATAAAAAGGTCGCAAACAATCGGTCTTTCAACTTCAACAACACAAGCCTCCCCCCTTTTCCTCTGGTTGATCGCGCTCGTCAAAGCTATACCTTCTGCTGTTGGGTATGCTTATTTCGTGTCCTTTTCCCTATTACCGCGCTAGGACCAATGGTAAACCTTATTTTGGGGTTTTTGCCGCTTTTCTTTACACTGGACAAATGGACAAAGTCGTCCTGCACATATTATCCTAGCTAAGGGTCATTTACTTATATGTAAGGAGATACATGAATGAAATATATCCTTCTCGTATTTTTAGGAGCGTGCAGCTACGGGATTTTGTCGACGATTGTCAAGCTTGCCTACGGGCAGGGGTACTCGCCAGCAGAGGTCATCGGCGGACAAATGTTCTTCGGGCTTGTGCTCACCTGGATACCTGCTCTCTTTTTCTTGCGGACAAAACCCGGGAAAAAACAACTGCTGCTTTTAGTCAGCGTCGGTCTGGCTATCGGTTCGACGGGGATTTTGTACTACAATGCCCTCCGGTTCATTCCGGCGTCCATCGCCATCGTCTTGTTGTTCCAGTTCACCTGGATGGGGGTCTTGGCCGAGGCGATCATGACGAAACGGATGCCCGACAAACCTACGCTGCTCTCGCTCGTGCTGCTCCTGTTCGGCACATTGCTTGCCGGCGGAATTTTTGAAACAGACGGAATCGCCCAGTTTCATATCGCGGGTGTCTTGCTTGGCCTGCTGTCTGCCGTCTCTTACACCATGTTTTTGCTGTTTAGCGGCAAGGCGGCGATCGGCGTCAATCCTTGGGTGCGCAGCGCGAGCATGTCTACCGGCTCCTTTTTGCTGGCAGGACTGGTTTACACGCCCGTGTTCCTCTGGAACGGCGCACTCTTGGACGGATTGTTCCCTTACGTCTTCCTGCTCGCTTTCTTCGGGATCTTCATTCCGACTGTTTTCTTCAACTTCGGCGTTCCCCATACAGGGCCGGGAATGGCCGCGATTTTGGGAGCTGCCGAGTTGCCGATGGCTGTATTCTCGTCGTTCATCATTCTCGGTGAAACCGTGTCGGCGCTGCAAGTGACAGGTGTGGTCGTCATCCTGCTGGGCATGATCCTCCCGGAATGGTTGCGCCAACGTCACAAGCGCCTGAAGTCTTCGCTCAGCTAAGCATGCCAAAAAACCCATCCTTTGCAGCCTTTTTCTGCAAGTGGATGGGTTTTCTCATTCGTTCCCTTCGCGTTCGACCGTCAGCGAGCGAGCGCTTGAAGCCTCGCTCTTTTGCCTTTTCCAAAGCGTATATCCGTAATAGCTGATGGCAGCCAGTATGACCAGTCCCACTGCGGTGACGACCATCGTCTGGTTGAACATCCCGACAAATGCATTGAGATTCTCCACATTGTTGCCCATCAAATTCCCGGCAAAAAACAGAACCAGTGTCCAGACAAGCCCGGTCGTGTAGGAAAACAGCGCGTAGCGGCGAAACGTCATCTTGCCAATGCCGACCAAATACGGAACCACATGTCGGACGACCGGCAAAAAGTAGCTGATGCACAAGGCGTAGCTGCCATAACGGTCGAGCAGCGCCTGCGCCCGGTCCACGTACTTGTTCATTCCTTTTTTCTTGCCAATCCAGTTCAATGCCGGAGCACCGAGCCATCTCCCCAGCACATATCCTAGCGACAGCCCGGAAACAACCCCCAGATAAGTCGCGACAAAAGCCGGAAAAACATGCAAAATCCCGAGCGAGGTCAATACTCCCGCAGACAGGACAATCACTTCGTCAGGAATCGGCATACCGACAATTCCTAGCCAGAGCATGAAAAAAAGAGCAAAATACCCAAACTGACCAACTGATTCAGTCAGCATATCCACGATCATCACGTTATCCTCCTATACGGGCAGGCTACCCGCGCTCTTTGCGGCATACATACACAAATGCCGGCGGAAGGTTGAGAGGCACCAGCTTTACTGTCACGTTTTCAAAGACGGTGGACAGCTGCTTCTTCATTTGGAGAGAGTATTGAAAGGCGACAAATACCCCGCCCGGCTTCAGCGCAGCGTAAACCTCTGCCATGATTTGATCGCGCAGCTCCTGCGGGAAGTTGGCAAAAGGCAACCCCGACACGATACAGTCCGCTTTGCCCAAGCCGGCATCGGCGAGTACACGCGTCAAATCGACGGCATCCTCATGGAAAAGGGCGTTAGGGAAAAGCGTCTCCAGCCTTTGGCGCATCTTGCTCTCTTTTTCAAAGGAAACCAGTGTGGCCTCCGGTCGCTTCATCTGCTCAATCCAGGTCGTAAAAATACCTGTGCCCGCGCCCAGCTCCACAATCGTATTGGCCTGACTCCAATCAATCGGATTCATCATTTGCTTTGCCAACGCTCGGGAGCTAGGTGTGATGCTGCCTACTTGCCCAGGTGACTGTAAAAAGTTGTAGAAGAACATCAACCGATCCTTGATGCTAACCGGATGATGACAATCGATCATCATGTTTCAAACGCTCCCTTCGTTGTATGCTTATCATTCATCATATCCAAAAAACATTTAGAATTATCTTTCCAAAAACGAAAGATTTTCTTAATACTATAACAGTAAACGATTGGAAATCAAAACACCTCCGTCTATAGTCGGAGCAAGAGATCACGCTTTTGATGGTTACGAACAGCTCTGCTTGTGCGTTACAATAGCTTCAACAACATCATTCGTCATACACGACGAGGAGGACTATTCTATGGATTATAGAGGTGTAAAAGCAATTACCCACGCCAGTGCATTCTTCGCACCGTTTTTAGTGCCAATCGTAGTCTGGCTGCTGATGCAAGATCGTGAGGCGAAAAATATGGCTCTCCAAGCCTTGCTGTTCCATCTGTTTATGAGTATTCTCATCAGCATCTCCTGGTTTTTCGTTTTCGTGCTGATCGGAATCCCGTTCCTGATCGTATTTGGCCTGATGGCGCTTTACTACCCGATCAAAGGGATCATCTACTCCTTGCAAGGACGACCGTTCCATTACCCAATTATCGGCTCTATTGTCAGATAAGGACAGCGAGACAGCCGTTTCGCACACAAAAAAAGACCAGCGCGCCCGATCTGAAGTGCACCCCTTATAGTAAACAACGAACACAAAAATCCTTATAATATCAGCGTTCGTTATGAGTCAGAAAAGGAAACTGGGGTCAAATTGGGAACAAACAACACAAAAAGGAGCAGTTTTTCCCTATAAGCAATTTAGCCCTTCCCGTTTGGTCTTATCCCCGTCAAGTGGACAGTTCAAAACAAGCCCTTGCTTTACGCAGCCTCAGCTCGGTATTGAACTGGGCTGAGACTGCGTAAACGAGCTTGAATCCGTTCGTGATTGTAAAAATGAATGTAACGTTCGATTGCTTTATTCACCTCTTCTTCGGTTCCGAAGGAATCCAAATATATACATTCTGTTTTGAGGTGGCTGAAAAAGCTTTCGATACAAGCGTTGTCCAGGCAGTTTCCTTTTCTCGACATACTTGGAGTTATGTTATACGCTTGTAATAGATTCTGATATGCTCTGGACGTGTACTGGCTTCCCTGATCGCTATGTAGCAGGACGCCATTCACGTCTCTTTTTTGTGTCGCTGCCTTCACAGTATCTAAGACGAGGGATAAATCATTCTGTTTGCTGACTTTATAGGCAATTACCTCATTATTGAAAAGGTCGTAAATGACAGACAGATACAGCCGTCTCCCGTTAAAAATGATATAGGTAATATCTGTAGCCCATTTTTCAGTAGGTCGTGACGCAGCAAACTCACGGTTCAACTTGTTTTCTGTTATCACGATTGGCTCTTTGCGTCCATAATACTTTCGTTTCCTGCGAATACGTGATTGGATCCCCAACTCTTTCATCAGTCGGTACACACGCTTATGATTAATTCGAATGCCATGGACCCGGTATAGCCACATCTTAATTCGAGGATATCCGTATATTCCATTGACCCCTTGATGACAATGCAAAATCAGCTTTTTTAACTCTTGGTCTTCCGCGTATTTTCTCGTCGGGTTCTTCTGTAAGTGCAGCCACTTATAATAACCACTTTTTGATACTTGAGCAATTTTGCATAGTAACAGAACTGGATAACGATCCGCCATCTCAGCAATAATCCGAAAAATTACTGTTTTTCCCTGATCCTTCTTCTTTCCCCCTTTCTGGCTTCTAAGAGCTTTTTTAAGAATTCTACCTCCGCTTCAAGACGCCTAATTCTTTCATCTGAAGCCATGGGGTTTTTACGAGGCCTTCCCATGCTCATCCCTCCGGCTTTGCCTCTTTGGTCTACCAATCCTTGTACACCGTGATCTCTGTATTTTCTAACCCATCTACGGAACATCCGTAAATCCAAACCGTAGGTTTCTTGAATTTGTTTATACGTAGCTCCTTGTTCAAACCATTCCACTACTTGTGTCTTAAATTCAAGCGAGTATGTCATTTTCCCCATAAAGAATATCCCCTCCAAATAAACAGTAATGGTCTTTCTTTTTACTGTCTACTTAAAGGGGATAATATCAGTTTGGGAGGGGCTTTTTTACATCGGCCAGAAATCCTCATGTTTTTTGGAGGGATCGATTTCTCTTACCAGTTCGAGAATTTTTATTTTTGTACTGTTGCTGGGGGAAATACTACGCATATCGTTGATTCCGTCAGTTGGCAAAATGGTTTGCAGTTACGGCTACTACATGCCCCCTAAAATGCATCTAATGGAGTAATGACTTTCACTTGAATTTTTTTACAATTTCTGTAACAAAATCGTTTGTTCTATCGTCTTACATGAAGTTATATCAAAGTCAACAATATGGAGGTATTTGCGTTGAAGAAAAGAATTGTCATTCCAATTTTTCTTATCTTAATTGCATATGTAATTAGTCAACAAATTTATTTCCCCGGATTTAAAGTTTGGTCTTTTGATGAACTTGCTTTAATCGATAAAAGTAAAGTTAATTCCATAAAATTAAGAAATACAGAAGGAGGAACGGTACATATAACTGACCCCAATGAGATAAAAAGGATTTGGGAGATCTTTGATAAAATGGAATTGAGTTATCGAAAGAATGGTCATGATATCAAACAACGGAACATAAATGAAGAGCCAAAATATTTCATCGAATTTGAAAAGGATGAAGAACTATTAGAGATGATTTACATATCAGGGAATAGTTACATGCATGTTCTAGGTTATAGCAACGAAGATTCTCCTGTATTTGAAATCGTCAATCGTCCTACATTAGAATTTGAAAATTTAATTCAGTCTTCAACTCCATAAAAAGACGACCTTACTTAAAAATCTGATCATATAAAAAAGAATGCTCGGTAATATCCCGAACATTCTTTTTTATTAGAGAGTTGGGTCTGTCCAGTATTTTGTGTAAACCCTCTTAAAGCCAAATGCTAACGCAAATATTGACCGATTCGATCAGGGAAGAAAACAGAGAGCTGGAGGAGCATTTGCCCCCAATTTTGTACACGTCCTGTCCACTTCCGGGTGACGTTCATAGTTGCTAAATAGAGCATTTTGAGTAGGGCTTCATCGGTGGGGAAAATGCTCTTGCCCTTGGTCACCTTCCGAAGTTGTCGATGGTAACTCTCAATCATATTTGTCGTGTAGATCAGTTTACGAATCTCTGGTGGGTATTTGAAAAAAGTAGCGAGTTCATCCCAGTTGGTACGCCAAGAGCGAACAATCAGGGGATATTTACTGCCCCACGTATCTTCAAAGCGATCCATTTCCAGCAAGGCAGCCTCTTCTGTTGCCGCTTTGTAGATCGGTTTTAAATCCGCCGTCACCTTCTTGAGATCCTTGTAAGAAACGTAACGGGTAGAGTTGCGGATTTGATGAATGATGCACTTTTGAATTTCGGTGTTCGGATAGCAGGCAGAGATCGCTTGGGAGAAGCCCGTTAGGTTATCCACGCAGGTGATGAGAATGTCCTGAACCCCACGGTTCCGTAGGTCGTTCAGCACACTCAGCCAGAACTTCGAGGATTCATTCTCCCCAATCCACATGCCTAATACATCTTTATTCCCGTCCAAATCAATGCCAATAACGCCTTGTTTACAATGGCACCGTCTTGCTTCACTTTGTAGTGAATGGCGTCCATAAATACGACCGCATAGATGCTTTGCAGTGGTCGGTTCTGCCACTCTTTAATGAGGGGCACGATCTTATTTGTCACATTGGAGATCATGGTGGGAGAAACGTCAATTCCATACAGTTGGTTCAAGTGGTCCTGGATATCCCGTGTGCTGACACCTTTGGCGTACATGGCGATAATTTGGTCCTCAATGCCGGTAACGGTGGACTGATGCTTCTTCACGATTACGGGCTCAAACTCGCCATTTCGGTCACGTGGCACCGAGATTTCCATCTCACCGTATTCACTCGTCACCGTCTTTTTGGTCTTCCCGTTACGGCTATTTGTCGTGGTCTTCTTCTTCACATCGTGCTTTTCATAGCCGAGTTCCGTGTCGAGCTCCGCCTCTAGCATCGACTGCAGCGTTTCCGCAAACAGTTCCTTCAATGCCGACTGCACGTCGTCCATCGTCTTGAGGTTGTTTTCCTTTATAAACGCCTTCACTTGTTCCTTACTAAATCGTGCCATTGGTGTCATCCTCTCAAACCAACCTTTCTCTTAATTGTAATATGGTTTAAGAGTTTACACGGAATATTTTACAGACTCAGAGAGTTTGCCAACCTTGTCTAGTTTTTACTCGTTTGATTTCTGGTGGCCCGGTGATAATCCGGCCTTCATCAAAGTCCATAAATACAGCTTCAAGTTCCACTTGGATATACTCTGGGTGTTTAAGCAAGTATCGAACAGTTCGGCCAAGCTCTTGATTAGCTTTTCGAACGTGGTTCTTAAGTTGATCACGCAAGTTTACATCAAAACTCAATACCAAAGCTACCAAACCGATTGCGAAGTTCTTTTTCTTTGCAAACGAGAAAACCATCGTTGCTATAGAGGCAGCAATGGAAATACTACTCGCCAACATGTTTCCATCCATCTCCACAAGTCCATGATCATAAATATTCTCCGATACCTCCAGGATGTCTTCCAATTGAGCAGTGCTTACCTGAATTGTATCCGCATATTGCTTAAGTTTTGCCATCTTTATTCCCCCTACATTTTTTAAGCTAATTCCTCGTCGGTAATTAACTTGTATTAGTAAAAGAGCAATGAACTTAAATATTTACAACCTTTTCTCAAAAAAAAAAAAAAAAAAGAAGCCCTTAGGATGTGATATGCTCCCCTTTGGGTAGACAGTTGAAATAATAAAACTGTCTACCTGTAAGGAGGAGCATTTTTTTATGTCCCATAAAGCAAAAATAGCTGGACCAGAAAAGATCGCAGCTATCGAAAAATATCTCCGTGGAGAAGATTCTCTCAATCATCTAGCAAGCACGCTAGACGTTACCTTTTCCTCCATGAAACAATGGCTTCAAACCTATCAATCATTAGGTCCAGATGGACTGCTCAGTACACCTAAGAACAGGACTTATTCCGCAGAACTGAAGTTATCTGCTGTTGAGGACTATCTAGCTGGCGGTGCTTCTCATATGGAGATATGTAAGCGATATGGCATTAAATCAACCCGCCAACTGCGTAAATGGATTCTAAAGTATAATGGTCATGAGAAGTTGAAATCTTCCGGAGCAGGAGGAACACCAATCATGACAAAAGGACGAGCGACTACTTTCGAAGAAAGAATCGAAATTGTGAAATTCTGCTTAGAACATCAGCATAATCATGCCCAAACAGCCAAAGAATTTCAGGTTTCCTATCAGCAGGTTTACTCATGGACACACAAATACATAAAATTTGGCGTAGATGCGCTTCAGGACAAACGTGGGAAACGAAAATCTGAAAACGAGATGTCTGAGGTGGAGAAGCTACGAGCACAAAATACATTGCTTCAAGCTGAGAATAAAAGAAAGCAAATGGAGATCGATTTTCTAAAAAAGCTAGACGAAATTCAAAGGGGGCGACCCTAAACCAAGTCCGCAATGAACCTATTTATCTTGCCATCCGTAATCTGTACGACAGTAAATCATATGCCATCAGTCAGCTTTGTGAAATCGCAGGGATTCCGCGTTCGTCGTATTATAAGTGGCGAAATAGGAAAGAAACTGAAAACGAGAAATTCAACAAAGGGTTGCTGCCTATGATTAAGCGTGCCTACGAAGAAAAAAAGGGGATTCTTGGTTATCGCCAGATGACCATCAAACTGAATCGACAGTTCCATCTTTCTATCAACTATAAACGCGTATACAGACTCATGGGTATTTTAGAATTGAAATCCGTTTGCCGCAAAAAGAAAAAGAATTACGTTCCGACAACGCCTGAAATCACGGCAGAAAATGTCTTGAGCAGGGATTTCAAATCCGTAGAATTCGGTACAAAGTGGCTCACAGACGTAACGGAAATGAAGTACGGCCTTCAAAGCAAGGCTTATTTGAGTGCGATTCTGGACTTGTCGGATAAAAGTATTGTTTCTTTTGTGATTGGGCACTCGAACAACAATGAGCTTGTGTTTAGAACGTTTGATATTGCCCATCGGGCATATCCTAATGCGAAACCCATCTTTCATAGTGATCGAGGATTTCAATACACGAACAAAATGTTCAAGAAGAAACTAGATGATACGGGAATGACTCAGAGCATGTCGAGGGTAGCTAGGTGTATCGACAATGGTCCAATGGAATCATTCTGGGGAACGTTAAAATCGGAGATGTACTATCTCCAGAAATTCAATACATACGAAGAGCTAGAAGTAGCCATTACGGAATACATACATTACTACAATAATCATCGGTACCAGAAAAGGCTAAACTGTATGACGCCCCTAGAATATAGGCACTATTTACAAAGTTCTGTGGCATAAAAAAGACACCAACCTAGGTTCAGATTGGTGT
The DNA here is from genome assembly GCF_013284375.2 of Brevibacillus sp. HD3.3A. NCBI lineage: Bacteria > Bacillati > Bacillota > Bacilli > Caryophanales > Paenibacillaceae > Brevibacillus > Brevibacillus sp. HD3.3A. The sequence continues at coordinate 81,310 of NZ_CP085874.1, read as the reverse complement.
CTAAGCTTTTTGTTTTTTTCACTGTCTACTTGACAGGGGGCACTTCAATGCTTTGAAGTACCCCCCCTTAGAATAGACATTGGAAAAACCCCTAGGTTAATCCGATGTAATTCTAGGGGGGTGCTTTTCGTCATGGCAGTGAAAGGATACAAATGTAAACATTATCCAGAATCATTCGACGTAGAAGCGGTTCGCTTGCACGTGGAAGAAGGATGGAGTTACAGAAAGATTGCAGAACACCTAGGGGTCCAGGATAAATACCGCGTCAGAACGTGGATGAGAAAGTATCGTGAAAATGGAGAAGCATCATTCAAGGACGGGCGTGGAAATCCTCATCGGATTGAAACGGAGCAGGATCGGCAGATTCGGCGTCTACAACTGGAGGTAGAGGTCTTAAAAAAAGGGTGACACATCTTGAATCGGGAGGGTACGGCTGTGTCGGATGGCAGAATCACGGAAAATTTGCTGCAACGGAATTTCACTGCGGAAGGGCCTAATCAAAAGTGGGTAACGGATGTCACACCATTTCAGGTATTTGACGATCGGATTTACTTATCTGCTATTAAAGATCTATGGAACAATGAGATTGTCGCTTATCATCTAAGCCAGCGTAACGATAATCCACTTGTGTTAGAAACCTTCAGGAAAGCATTTGAAAAGCAAAAAGACGTGGCTGGGTTGATCGTTCATAGCGATCAAGGGTACCAGTACACGTCCCATGCTTACCACGACATGCTGCCAAAGGTTGGAGCCCAAATCAGCATGTCACGCCGAGGAAATTGTTATGACAATGCCTCTATGGAGAGCTTCTTTTCCCATCTGAAAGTCGAAGCACTCTATCCCTACGATATCCCAAGTATAGAGGAAGCACAAAGGCGAATAGAAGAATTTATTCTCTTTTATAACGAGAAAAGAGCACAACGAAAACTAAATGGGGTCTTGACCAATCCGGGATGGCTGGTCTTTTCTGCATGCCTGACTCTATTTTGTTAGTTGGACCCAACGGTGAATCGTTGGTTGAGGTGTTGCGGATTTTCGATTTCATCAAGAACGGCAATGGCGTAGTCCGCGTAGCTGACATAGCTTTGTCCGCTTGCATTGACGAGCAAATGATCTTTGCCAAGCTGATAAGTGCCTGTTCTGGCTCCTTCTGGATCAAAGAAAGCGGATGGACTGATAAAGGTCCATTGAATCCCCGTCGTTTCTTGCAAAATGCGCAAGTTTTCTCCCTGGTTTTGCGCTGTTGCCAGGTAGATTCCCGGAAAATCAGGAGTTTCCATGACACGAGTCGTCTTCGCTTCGTCTACGAACAAGCTCCCTGCTCCCCCTACCACAAGCAGACGAGTCGAAGGTGCTCCCTTCATCGCTTCGATCAATACGTTGCCAGCCTCGACGTGCAGGTGTTCTTTTCCGGCAGGAGCGCCAAATGCATTGACTACTGCATCAAAGTCTTTCAAATCAGCTGCTGTCAGAGCGAACACGTCTTTTTCCAGAACAGCTGCTTTCGGTTCGTCGATTTTGGATGCGTCACGAACAACCGCTGTCACCTGATGGCCGCGATCCAACGCTTCCTTCATGATCCATTTTCCTGCTTTGCCGCTTGCGCCTACGATTGCGATTTTCATTGTTCTATTCCCTCCATGTATTTAGATTGAGTCACCAAAACTCGGGTTATGAATGATAGGCCGCCACTTTAGTTGTAACTAAACAAGTTACATCGGTTGCAAAAAAATAATGGCCTGGGCTTGCTCGTCTTGTTGTAATCATTTTAGTTACAACCAAGTCATCTGTCAAGCATGTATTTTTTGTGCAAATGAAAAAGCACCCGCTCTCGCAGATGCTCGTTTCCTTTTTCGTTACTTTTGTTTGGTCGGTCCTTGCCAGGTGACCAGTCCACCCTGAAGGTGCGCCATTTGCGTAAAGCCGTGTTTTTTCAGGATTTTCGCCGCTTGCTTGCTGCGCATCCCGCTGCGGCAGTACAACAAAATATCGTTTTTCGGGGAAACTTCCTTCACCCGGCTGTTCAACTGGGACAGAGGGATGTTGACGGCTGTAGGAATGTGACCCTTCTTGAACTCGTGTGGCTCGCGCACGTCAATCAGCATCACCCTGCTTTTTTGATTCACCCGCTCCTTGAATTGCTCGGCTCGCAGGTTTTCCAGCCCTTTTACAGGCATGAAGCGGGAAATCAAATACCAAGTTGTCAATGCATACACAATAATAAGCAAAATCGTCGTGAAGTCCATTTGAACATCCTTCCTAGTGAATTAGCGACTTTTCACCAACAGCTCTACCGCTTCTTTTACCATCTTGCTTGTGTCGCCTCCGAGTGCCTGCTCCTCCAACAGACAGCGCTGCAAATTCTCCGCTACGATCTGCGCGATTGCCTTGTCAGACGCGTTGCGGACAGCAGATAGCTGGGCGACTACTTCTTTGCAGCTTTTTTGCTCGTCCATCATTCTCAACACGCCACGGATTTGTCCTTCAATTTTTCGCAAACGTCTTTTAATATCGTCACCGTAGTTGTAATCCATGTGAAGTCCTCCCGTTTTTAGGATCGCGGATACGTATACAGGTATATTATGCAAAAGACAGGCTTTGTCAAGCAAGCCTGTCTGCTTTTCACCTCTTAAATAAAGAGGTTCACCTTCGCCTGTGTCGCATCGCCCAAGTAGGCTGCCACGCCCGCGTACTCCATTCCGTCCAGCAATTCTTCCTGCTGCAAGCCCAGCAAATCCATCGTCATCGTGCAGGCAACCAGCTTGACTCCTTGCTCCTGCGCCAGCTCGATCAGTTGGGGCAGCGTCAGGGCATTGTGCTTTTTCATGACATGCTTGATCATTTCCGGGCCCATCCCCAGCATATTCATTTTGGACAACCCCAGCTTCTGCGCCCCTCTCGGCATCATCCAGCCAAACATTTTCTCCAGCCAGCCTTTTTTGACTTTGACGATCTCGTCCTTGCGCATCGTGTTCAAGCCCCAAAAGGTAAAAAAGATCGTGACGTCGTGATCGTAGGCAGCAGCCCCGTTCGCTATGATAAAAGCCGCGATCGCTTTATCCAAATCGCCGCTGAAAAGAACAATCGTCGTTTTCTCTTTCTGGTTTTCCATCGTTAAGCCCTCCCGTTAAATACTGTTACTCCTATAGGTATAAAAATGAGCGAAAAGAAGCCGCTCTCGACTCTCCATGCTTCTTTTCTCACTTACAAAATATCGCTCCACACTTTGATCGCCGTAGCGCAGATCAGCACAATCAGACCGTACCGCAAATATTTGACATCGATCTTGGCGCTGACCACACTGCCCAAAGGCGCACCCAGGACACTGCCAATGACCGTAAACAGGACCGGAACCAACGGAATATGTCCCGCGTACAATTTGCCTGCGACACCACCGATGGCGGAAATGAATACGATAGCGAGTGACGAGGCAATCGTGACGCGCGTAGGAATCTTGAGGATCGTCAGCATGATCGGGATCAGGATGAAGGCACCCCCCGCTCCGACAATTCCGGAGACAACACCTACCACAAAAGCGATCGGGATGGCGACGAACCGATTGTAGACGATCTCTGCTGCCTGCTCCTGAGTCCCTTTGTTTTTCTTCAGCATCAAAATGACCGCTACGACAGCCAATATACCGTAAACGAGGTTGATGCTGTCACCAGACATGTATTTGGAAGCCAGGCCACCCAACAAACTTCCTGCCAGGATGCCGATTCCCATATCTCTGACCAGTCCTTTATGCACCAGGGGCGACCCTTTGCCATTTCGCTTGCGAAAAGCGATTACCCCTGACAGCGAAGCAAAAAAGACCTGGAACATCGAGATCGACGACACCTCCTGAGCGGAGAAATGAGCCAATCCAAGGCCTGCCGGAACAAACAGCAGCAATGGATAATTGATAATCGCTCCGCCAATCCCCAGCATCCCGGAGAAAAAGGAACCGACAAATCCTAGAGAAATCATGAGTAAATACAGCAAGACGTCCATATGCCCTCCCCGCATTCTCCGCCCAAATCGCACAAGAATGCCGTAGCCACTTTTCAAATGCGCATTTTTCAGGTACAATAAAAACCAAGTAAATAACTATGATTAAGGTGATTTAAATGGTTCGTTATTTAAAAGCCATTTTTCAACATCGCTGCCCTGTCTGCAAAGAACCTCTGCGTTCTGTGCGAAGCCACTTGCTTTGTGAAAAGATTTGCCCGAACGGCCATTTTCGCGAAGAAACCTACCCCGACCTCGGCGTTCGCATTGTATATGAAAATAAGGACTAAGCGAACACTTCTGCATCGTGCCCGCTTAGTCTTTTTCTTACAGCTTTTTCACCAGGAACTTGTATACGCCGTTCTCCAACTCATGAGACACCAGTTCGTTTTTCGACTGCTTCACCCATGCCGTAAAATCATGGAGCGACCCTTTATCGGTAGAGAGCACTTCCATGGTCTGTCCTGGCTGCAACGTATCCAGCGCTTTCTTCGCTTTGACAATCGGCATCGGGCAAGCAAGACCTTTTGTATCCACAACAACATCTGCCATGTCGTTTTCCCCCTTGTTGATTTTATTTATCGTGAACCGCGCAACGGTTCGGTCCCGTTTCCATCTCGCGCTGTTCTTCTTCATCAGGCTTCAATCTGCCCATGTTTACTTGACGAATTTCCTGATAGGCGTTTGGCTGCGGCGGCAGCTCCTCGGTAACCGTGCGTCTGAAGTCGCCTTCATCGGCGATGTTCAACCCCGGATTGTTGCGGTACAGATCGCCCAAACGTGCTGAGACAACGCCGTTTGTTCCCAGCTCCACATAGCTGCCAAAATGCGCGGGCAGTACCAGGAGATCTTTTGACAGCTCCTGATAACGATTATACAGGGTGTTACGCAGGTCTCCCACCCAATCTTGCGCTTTGCCAGCCAAATCCGGCCGCCCGATCGATGCCACAAACAAAATGTCGCCTGTCAAAAAGTAGGTGTCATCTACAATCAACGACGTACTCCCAATCGTATGTCCCGGGGAATAGAGCGGCAAAATGGAGATGCTCGTGCTGCCGACTTGAATGCTTTTTCCTTCCTCCAGCTTTTTGTAGGCAAAAACGACTTCTTCCGCGTCCTTTTCCGGCAGCCAGTAAGTAGCTCCTGTGCTTTCGGCGAGCTTTCTGCCACCGGAAATATGGTCGGCATGCAAATGAGTGTCGATCGTATGTTTGATGGACAAGCCACGCTCTTTGGCAAAAGCTTCGTACACGTCTGTCATGCGTACCGAGTCAACGACAGCAGCTTCCTGACCGGAGACGATCATGTAGGACAAGCAGCCTTTGCCTATCCGGACGAATTGATAAATTTCCCCGCCGTCGCGCAAATCCCCCACTTTGACAGGCGCGAGATGCTCGCTCCACTGCTTCATCCCGCCTTCGAGGTAGTACACGTCATGAAGTCCGGCATCCGCCAGTTGCTCCGCTACAAAAAGCGAGGAGCCTTCCTTGGCGCAAACGACCAGTATTTTTTGGCTGGCAGGAAGCTTCCCGACGACAGCCTCGACTCCATCGATCAGCTCGAAGTACGGCACATTGATGGAGTCTACCCGATGGCCTTCGATGCGCCAGTCTTGGTAATCCTCCTGGTTGCGCACATCAAGAATAAACAGCTCCTCCTGGGCAAACAGCAATTCAGTCAAATCATGCGCCGACATTTTTTGTACCTTTCCTTGTTGGTTGCTCATTGCTTATCTCCTCCTCACTGTTTTTCTACCGAGCCAACCCAGCGGGCCATACCCGGCACGACGTTTTTTACTCGCGAAAAGCCTTTGTCGGCAAGCAGCCGGCAAGCGAGATCGCTGCGATTGCCGGAACGGCAGATGACAAAAATGTCCTGATCGGTCGGCAACTCAGCCAATCGCTGCTCCAATACCCCCATAGGTATCGATTTGGCCACAGAAATACGCTCGAAGGCATATTCGGCAGGCTCTCGCACATCGATAAGCGTAAACGGCTCGCCGGATTGCAGCTTCGCTTGAAGTTCTTCGTTCGTGATCGTATGCGGATATTTCGTCTCGGCCTTCGTCTCCTGCTGGCTTGCTTTTCTAAGGAAATGCTTCAAGACTTCTCCCTCCTGAACGGTGCCCAAATACTGATGCCCTGTGCTGTTTGCCCAGCCTTTCATGTCAGCCAGCGAGCCTTTGTCAGTCGCTTGCACCTCCAGAACCTGGCCGGGAGCGAGTTGCTCCATCGCCTTTTTGGTGCGAACGACAGGCATCGGGCAAGCCAAGCCTTTGCAGTCCAACATTTTATCAACGGAAAAGCTCGGTTGTGTCGTAGACATGTTGTGTTCCCTCCTAAAGATTTGCGATGTATTGCAATGGGATGGTCGGTGTTTTGTTTTATACATATACCCCTATAGGTATTATAGTATGTAGCGAGCTTCTCTTTGTCAACAGGAAATTGAACTTCTTCTTCTTCGTCGATGCTTTGCTTTCCAGGTTGTTTGGCGGTTGGCATGCGGCGGATATCGGCTGGCTATACATGAATCTCTTTGTGTGACAAAGCAGGTGGTCTAGTCGTCCCCTTTTTAGAGCGGCAAAAATGTTTAAGTTACTTCCACGGAGGCACACGATGAAACTGACGGACTGCATTAAGGAAAAGAAGCTAAAAGCAACGGAATTGGAAATATGGGGGCCTTATTTGCGCAAAGAATGGGAGAATCATTTTGCCTCGCATTTGTCTGAGGAAGAAAAGCAAAGGATTAACCTGAACCGTCGTGGCGGCTTCCAAGGCTATCTGTGGCACTTGTTCAGCTATCGGATGCGGGACTGTCTTCAGCGGGAAGAAGCGGATCAAGCTTTTCGCCAGGTGTCCGGCGAGTCTTGTTATGTGTTCTATCAGCTTTCCAACAAGGTGTGGATCATGGAAAGCCCGTCGCAGCTATCTGTAGAGGATTTGGCAGAGGAGTGCGATGTGTATGTCGTCGACAAGCAGTTTACGTGGACGTATGTGAGGACTCATGAAAAGGAATGGTGCGGGCCTTATTTTTGCAGGAGATGATGATGCAAAAAAGACAGTGTTGAACTCACTGTCTTTCTGTCCTTTAAAAAGCATTAGATTTGAGATCGATTGGGCAATAAATAAAATAAAAAAATTCCCTCAACGATGGAGAACAAATCGTTGTAATAATAATTGGGGAAACGTGTTTGATTGGTCAATTTGGCATACTCTGGCGGGTGGACATGATACGGTTCCGTTGCTGTCTGATACGACTCATCTTCGTGTGGCTCGCCATGATACTTACCCAATACTGTTTTATCGTCCGCGGCAATCCAATCGTACCAATATTCTTCGATGCACTGTTGTTTATTCAGCTTTTCCGTTACATATAATTTGGAGCTGTCAGAGAAGACAATGGTTGCTCGTTGGGCGTATATCGAACTTGGCATGCCTGTACTGTCGGTATTCCGTATGAATTGTATCGCATGACCGAAAGTCTTTTTTAGCACCTCCAAATTTGTAGCAGGGTTGCCGATCATAAATCCCCAATCTCTTTAAGCAGAGACTTCCATTCTTTCCCTTCCCTCGCCCAAATCCAATCCTCGGAATCATCTGGATTTCCTTTTTCGACAACTACTTCGTGATACGGCTTTCCGTAACGTTTTTCATAAAAATCTATCGTTTCTACGATAAAACGGATGCGATGCAAATTTCCATCTTGGATGGATGTCAACGTCTTTTCTATTTGCTCTTTTTGCTCATAAATCTCTGCAAATTCCCGTACAGGTATTCTTTCTTCTGAAGGTGAGACCCACAATGTGTTTTCAGATATGCGAGCTTGCTTGTTTCTCTGAGAGCGTTCTACGCCGATAAAACGCCCTGCGTAAATCCAGTTATTAATTGTCGTAATGCTGACTCCGAAAATTTTCGCCAACTGGCCTGTTGAATACGTTCTCCCAAATTCCTCTTCTTGAGCAACATGCATCAATATTGCCCCAAGCTTTTGCAAATCTTTTTGTATTTCAGCATGAATTGTCTGATTCGGATATTGGTCGAGAATTTTCTTTACCTCGCTCTGGAGCTCAACCGATATTGGTGTCGTTTTTTTTATGACATTAAACAGCACTTTGAGAGTAGCTTCAGCTTTTTCCGGATCGCTGCCTACCTCTGCAATAACACGTTCAAATGTTTTTCTTTCTGCTTCACTTATAGCCATATACGTCACCTCACTCACCCCCTATTCTAATCAAACTGCAAGTAAACTACAAGAAAAACTGCAACACAACTGCAACCTTCTTTTCTCAATATAGTCAAGGCTTTGCGCAATTATCCCTGTTCTCCACTGCCTTTTTTGACAACAAAAAATGACCCAACGGAATTATCCGTTGAGCCACTTGTAAGCGGAGAGAGTGGGATTCGAACCCACGCACGCCTCACGACGCCTAACGCATTTCGAGTGCGTCCCCTTATGACCACTTGGGTATCTCTCCATGAATGGTTTGTCAGAAACATTATTAACTATAGCAAATCTGCGCGAAAAGTGCAAGACTCAACTTGTACGCTTCCCCTTGATTTGCTCGCCGCATTAGGCCAAACTATTAACAACACGAGTCAGGTTTTTTTGACCAGAGGAAAAGTGAGGAACATACATGAAACGAGAACGTTTGGACAAGGTGCTGGCGAATATGGCGTTTGGCACGCGCAAGGAAGTGAAAGCGCTGGTGAAGCAAGGGCTGGTTGTTGTGGACGGCGTAGTCGCAACCGATCCTGGCATGCACGTCGTAGCCGAAGAACAGGAAATTACCGTGGACGGAGAGCCGATCAATTTCAAGCGCTGGGTGTACGTCCTGCTGAACAAACCCCCTGGGGTAGTTTCCGCTACTGAAGATAACGTGCATCAAACTGTAGTCGACCTGCTTCCCTACGAGTGGGCGGTCAAGGTTCACCCGGTAGGCAGACTGGACATCGACACAGAGGGCCTTTTGCTTTTGACCAATGACGGACAGCTCTCCCACAGCCTGCTCTCCCCGAAGAAAAAAGTGGACAAGGAGTATTTTGCCCGCATTGATGGCATCGTTACCGAGCAACACGTCCGGGAATTTGCCAAAGGCGTTGAGCTGGAGGATTTCACTACCTTGCCTGCCAAGCTGGAAATTCTCTCGTCCGGGGAAGTCTCCGAGATTCGCGTCACCATTATGGAAGGAAAATTTCATCAGGTCAAACGGATGTTTGCCGCCTTCGGTCTGCATGTCGCCTATCTGCAACGCATTCGCATGGGCCCGCTCCATCTCGACCCGGCACTCGCTCCCGGCGAATACCGCGAGCTGACCGAAGAAGAACTGAACCTGCTGCAAAATGTAAACAAATAATACGTCTGCCCGGCATGTTACGTAAGAAACAGTACCGGGCGATGCCCGAAAGACAGTTGGATCACTTTTGATCTGACTGTCTTTTTTTGCGCAAGCCGCGGAAAAAATCTTTGAGCATCTGGGCGCACTCGTCTGCCAGGACTCCTTCCACCACCGGAACCTGATGATTGAAGCGCGGCTCAGCAAGCAAGTTCATCAATGTCCCGGCACATCCTGCCTTGGGATCGCCTGCGCCGTACACGACCTGCTCGATGCGGCTCTGCACGATGGCACCCGCACACATGGGGCAAGGCTCCAGCGTGACATACAAGGTGCAGCCGATCAACCGCCAGCCGCCCAGTCGCTCGCTCGCCTCGCGGATCGCGATCATTTCCGCGTGCAAAGTCGGGTCTTTTTGCGTTTCCCGCAAATTGAAGCCGCGGCCGACGATTTCCCCGTTGCGGACGATGACTGCCCCGATTGGCACTTCTCCGATCGCGGCTGCTTTTTGTGCTTCTTCCATCGCCGCTCTCATATATTCTTCTTGTTTACCTGATTCCATCACGATTGTAAAAACTCCTTTATAGATGTTTTCCGATTGCAGCCACACATAATAGCCGCTTTCTTTTTCCCGGTCAATTCTCAGCTTGCTCGCAGGCAAGGCGCCACAAGCGCGATTCCATTCACCGGACATTCGCCGCATAAAAACAGACGCGTGCCGATCAAAATGTTGATTCGCGAAGTTTTTGTCCATACCTGTTCACATACTCTCTGCCAGATTACATACATTAATGATGTACGGAAGATGTTTGTAATTCACAGATAGCCTCTATCTGGAGGGATGCGAGTGGGCTTAACCTCTGCAAGCACGTTGTTTGATCGTTTTCACAGTCCGACGAGAGGACAGCTGGCAAAAGAAGACGTATTTTCCCACATTGAACAAACCATCTCGTCGATGGCAGGTCCATTCGAGATTATTGTGGGTGCCGATTCCCAGCTGAAAAGTCGCGGAACCTTTTTCGCCCTGGTCATCACGGTTATTCGACCCGGACACGGTGGGACCTTCTTTTATCACAAGTTTCAGGAACGCCGTTATTCATCCTTGCAGCAGCGCATTTTCCAGGAAGCCATGTACGCGGTAGGCTTGGCAACTGAAGTCCGCCAATATTTGCGCGATCATCAACTCGATACTCCGATACGTCTGCACTTTGACATCGGTGCCAACGGGCCTACCCGCAAGTTTATCCAGGCGTTGCTGAGTTTGGCTGAAACCAATCACTTCCGGGCGGAAATCAAGCCAAATTCTTTCTGTGCTTCCACGATTGCCGACAAGTTTACCAAGTAGTGAAGATCTTGATTCTTCCTTGAACAAAGCGTGCAGGCGGACTGCTTCGGACGCATCCGCCCGCTTTGTTTGAGTTCTTTTCCATAGGCGGTTCACGTACTTCTGGACAAGCAGGGGGAAATCCTGCTGCCAGAATCAGCGAAAATACATATACTCTCTTCTATACTCAACCATAACTTTCCGATGCAAACAGGGTGATTGACAACGCTTGTGAAGCTGAGCTATTATAAGCATTAATTGAAGCGTTTTCACAAGGCGTGTTACTGGTAATGCAGGCATGAGCCGAGAAGATCTTTTTAATTGTTAAAAAGGTTTTTTCGGCTCTTTTTTGTTTAAAGGTGGTGGAATGGCTTGTCCCGTGAACAGGAAAAAACATATGCGATTACGCGTGTGTTGAACCATAATGTCGTACTTGTGGAAGAACCCGGCACCAAGCTGGAAATTGTGCTGTTCGGAAAAGGAATCGGATTTGGCGCAAAGCCTGGGAACACCATCCCCGCCCATGACCCGCGTGTGGAGAAGCGCTTCAGGCTGGAAAATGAAAACCATCAGAAACAGTACCAAACGATACTCAGTCAGGTCGATCCTGCCGTGGTAGGAATAGCCGAAGAGATTATCGCGCTTATCGCCAGTGAAATTACCCCGCAACTTAACGAACACGTCCACGTCGCCCTGCCCGACCACATCCAGTTCGCCATTTACCGCCTGCGGAATGGCATGGAGATCGTGAACCCGTTCCTGTTTGAAATCCAGACGCTCTACACCAAAGAGTACACGCTGGCAAAACGGGCTGCGGACATGATCAAGAAGGCATTCGACCTGGATATTCCAGATAGCGAAATCGGTTTTCTCGCCTTGCACATTCATTCGGCGATCAGCTACCTGCCAGTGAAAAAGGCCGTTCAGTTCACGAATGTGATCAGCGAACTGGTCAGCATGATCGAGCAGCGGACAGACAGAACCATCGAGCGAAGCACGGTCGATTACGTCCGTCTCATTACTCATCTGCGTTTTGCTGTAGAGCGCATTCGCCAGCAAAAGACCATTCACAACCCCTTGCTGGACCGGGTCCAAACCACGATTCCGGAAGCATACGAACTGGCGTCCGAGTTGGCTGCCTATATCTCGAACCGGCTGGAAGTCATAGTCCCGGAAGACGAAGTCGGCTACATGGCCTTGCATGTTTATCGGTTGTTGCAGCAACAGCCTTGAATCAACAACTCAAAATCGATGATAATCCTGCGTGTTACTAGCTCGACTAGGCATGAGCGGTGAGATCATACGGACATAGTAAGTATGTCGTCGTATGCTCAGACCGTCTCATGCCTATTTTCGTTCAGACGCAAAAGGAGGAACTTATGCTACGCAATCTGTTTTCCCGTAAAAAACAACAACAAGAAATCACCTTTCTGGCTCCTTTGACCGGAAGTGTTGTCCCTTTGTCGGAAGTACCCGATCCCGTATTTGCCGGGAAAGTCGTAGGCGATGGCGCAGCGATTTTGCCTACTGAGGGCGTCTTGTACGCTCCGGTTGACGCAAAAGTCACCCATCTCTTCCCTACCCATCATGCGATTGGCTTGTCGACCGACAGCGGTCTGGAGCTGCTTATGCATATCGGGATCGATACCGTGAAATTGCAGGGCAAAGGCTTTACCCCCTTCGTCTCTGTCGGCGACCAGGTAAAAGCGGGCGACAAGCTGATTCAATTTGATATCGCCGTATTGCAAGAGTCCGGATGTCCAATCGTTACCCCGATTGTCATTACCAACGGCGATGTCGTTGCGGAAAAGAACGTCGTGGCGCAAGGAAATGTCGCAGCTGGCCAGCAGCCGCTGATGACAGTCGTCCTGAAATAACCGGATTGGACAAAGAAGCATCTGTTTGGGGGAGGTACACATGATTCAGTTTGAAGTAACAGTCACGGTCGAGGGCGGGCTTCACGCTCGTCCCGCCGCTCTTTTGGTCAATCGCTCGGCGCAAACCCAATCGAAAATCACCCTGAACAAAGGGGAGAAACAAGTGGATGGCCGCAGCATTTTGGGGATCATGACCTTGGGCGCAACCCAGGGCGACAAGCTGCTCGTATCCGTGGACGGCGCTGACGAGGAAACGGTGGCAGCTTCCATTCAGCAATTGTTTGAGCAATCTTTTCAGAGCTAATTCGCAGCGAAAGAAGGTGAAGCAAACATGTTAAAAGGAATCCCGGTTTCTTCCGGCATCTCGATCGCCCCAGTCGTCATTTTGGCACACGCTGCCCCGTCCGCTCCCGCGCAAACTGCGCCAGCAGACACGAGCAAAGAGCTGGAGCTGCTCGCCAGAAGCGTCGAGCAAGCACGCGAGCAGCTGGAAAAGCTGAGAGAACAAACAGAAGAGCAATTAGGCGCAGAAAAAGCAGCGATTCTTTCCGCGCATATGGCTTTTCTGGAAGACCCGGCTTTTGTCGGGGAAATGTCCTCGCTGATCGAAAACAAACAGTTGGCTGCCACCGCTGCTGTGCAGCAAGTATCTGACCAGTTCGTCGGCCTGTTCGAAAGCATGGATGACGCCTATATGAAAGAACGGGCAGACGATATCCGCGATGTAAGCCGCCGCTTGATCCGCAACCTCTCAGGCACAGACGAGGAGGCAGTTTTCCCGGAGGAACCGTTTATTTTGGCGGCGTGGGATGTCACCCCTTCGGAGACGCTTCAACTCCCGCTCGCATCTGTACGAGGCATCGTCACGGTAAAAGGGGGCGCGACCTCGCACGCGGCTATCCTGGCTCGTTCTTTGGGGATTCCGGCGGTCATGGGAGCCGGAGAACAGTTGATGGAAAAAGTCTCTGCCGGAAGCTTGCTGATCCTCGATGGTGCCACAGGCGACCTGATTGTTTCGCCCGACACGGAAACGTTGGCGCGCTACGAGGAAAAGGCCGCCAAGGAAGCAGCTGAACGCGCTGCCTACGCGGCATTGAAGGATTTGCCTGCGGAAACGACTGACGGACACCGCGTTCACTTGATGGCCAACATGGCGGTTCCCGAAGAAGCAGACGCGCTTGCCGCATCTGGCGTAGAAGGCATCGGCCTGTTCCGCTCCGAGTTTTTGTTCATGGATCGCAGCACTTTGCCCGACGAGGAAGAGCAGTTTGCCGCCTACAAGCAAGTTGCTGTAGCCTTTGGCGACAAGCCGGTCATTATTCGTACTCTCGATGTTGGCGGCGACAAGCATTTGCCAGCGCTTGAGCTTCCCCAGGAAGACAATCCGTTTCTCGGTTTCAGAGCGATGCGCATTTCCTTGGCCCGCCCGGAACTGTTTCTGGTTCAACTACGAGCGCTATTGCGCGCCAGTGCTTTTGGACGGCTGCTGATCATGTTCCCGATGATTTCCCACCTGGGGCAACTGCGGGAAGCCAAACGTTTGCTTGAACAGGCAAAAGCCGAGCTGCGGGAAAAAGGCGTCGCCTTTGACGAGCAAATCTCAGTCGGCATGATGATGGAAATTCCCGGTGCCTGCCTGCAAGCTGACGCTTTTGCCAAAGAAGTCGATTTCTTCAGCATTGGCACCAACGATCTCGTGCAATACACGCTTGCGGTCGACAGAATGAACGCGAACGTTGCCGATCTCTACAGCTACTACCACCCTGCGGTACTGCGGCTTATCTCCAACGTCATCGCCGCTTCCCACCGGGCAGGAATCTGGACGGGGCTATGTGGAGAGATGGCTGGCGACCCGCTCGCTACCGAGCTGTTGCTTGGCATGGGCCTCGACGAGTTCAGTGGTGCCGCTTCGGTTATGCCGAAGGTCAAAGAGCGCATTCGCAACACCAGTATGGAAAAAGCGCAGCAGCTGGCGGAGCAAGTTCTTGCTCTTGCGACTGTGGAAGAGGTTGTGGCGCTTTTGCAAGACAAAACCGAATAAACGGTTTTGTCCCTGCCTATTTGAAAGCGATTTCAAATTCATTTTCTTGATCAGAACAGCTTCTCTCCGGCCAATTCTCGTGCCCTCATCTCTTGCATTCATCCGGAGAGCAGCTTTTTGATAGACATCTCATTCTAAGGAGGTTTTTCCTATGCTCGCCTTTTTGCAACGGATTGGGAAAGCACTCATGCTTCCAGTCGCCACACTGCCTGCTGCGGCGCTTTTGCTCCGCTTCGGCGCCATCAACTACGTGACCGAGTTTCATCTCGGAGAATCGGTTGGTGGATTTTTGAACCAGTATATCGCGCCATTTTTGTTTGCAGGCGGATCTGCGATTTTTGACAACTTGCCGCTGATCTTCGCTGTCGGTGTTGCGATCGGACTCGCTGGGGATGCCGTAGCCGCCCTGGCTGCTGTGATCGCCTACATGGTGTTGACCACCGTACTTTCCAAAGTCCCTGCAGCCATGCCGTTCATCGCAGACGACGTCAAGCTGAACATGGGTGTCATTGGCGGTATTTTGGCGGGCGGAGTCGCTTCCTATTGTTACAACCGCTACCATAACATCAAGCTGCCGGAATGGCTCGGATTCTTTGGCGGCAAACGCTTTGTACCAATTGTCACTTCGCTTAGCATGGTCGTCATCGGTCTTGTTTTCGGGATCATCTGGGGGCCGATTCAGGACGCGCTCAACAGTATGGGTAACTGGATTGTAAGCCTTGGCGCTCTTGGAGCAGGTCTGTTCGGCTTCTTTAACCGTTTGCTTATTCCATTCGGTCTGCACCACGTACTCAACGCCATTGCCTGGTTCCAAATCGGTGATTTTACCGATGCAACTGGCAAAGTCGTACATGGCGACTTGCATCGCTTCTTCGCCGGAGACAAATCTGCCGGCATGTTCATGACAGGCTTCTTCCCGATCATGATGTTCGCATTGCCAGCAGCCGCGCTTGCCATCATTCATTCTGCCAAGCCGGAAAAGCGCCAAGCAATCGCTTCTGTCTTCATCGGTACCGCGCTCGCTTCGTTCCTGACAGGGATTACCGAGCCGCTTGAATTTGCATTTATGTTCGCTGCTCCAGCGCTGTACGTGCTTCACGCGATTTTGACCGGGGTTTCCGGGTATATCGTAACGGCAATGGGAATCAAGCACGGATTTGGCTTCTCCGCTGGTCTGATTGACTACGGGTTGAACTTCCCGCTTTCCACCAATGCTTGGTCGATCATCCCGATCGGCTTGGCGTTCGCCGTCGTCTACTACTTCCTGTTCCGCATCCTGATCGTCAAGTTCAACATCAAAACGCCGGGACGAGAAGACGATGACGCCGTTGAAACTACAACTGCCAGCAGCAATTCGACGCAAGACAAGGCGCAAAGGGTACTCGCTCTGATCGGCGGAAAAGAAAACGTCATCAGTGTTGACGCGTGCATTACCCGCCTGCGTCTCGTGCTGAAGGACGACAAAATCGTCAATGAAAAAGGGCTGAGAGATATTGGCGCAGCAGGCGTAATGAAGCTGGGTCAAGGCAGCGTGCAAGTCGTATTCGGAACACAGTCCGAGCTGTTGAAGGACGAAATCAAGAAACTGTAACGTCGAACCAATAAAATAGGCCCGGGGCTGGCATCTGCCGTACCGGGCTTTTTATTATGGGCATGAAGCCTCCTCGTATGAATGATGAAGTCTGATAAGTCCTGCCTTATGAACCCGACACAAGAGGCACATCTTTTTTAATAATGTGGGACATTGGAGCTAACGAGCACTTTCTCTGGGGGGAACATCGCTTGTTGCTCCAGCTCCAACTCAAATCGTACCAACCGATCCATAAACGCTGTGCACGCCGACTTGCTGTAAGGTGCCATCATCTCTATTTCGTACTCCAGCGTTTTTTTCCATACTTCCAGCTGCCTCTTGTTCGCCTCCCGCGCTTCCAATCTACCCACCCCTTATCTAATGTATCTTTGCTAAAACAACAAAAAGATAATCATGAACAACTCGTGCAAGCCACACTTGAGTTTCTTTGCCAAAATAGGCAGATGGTTCGCCTTGAAGTCGTATTCGCCTTTTTCGTATTTCAAATACGTGGAAGCATTGCGAAAACCAAGTGATTCCGCCATTTCTTGTAGCGTAAGCTTACACTCACTTCGTCGTTTTGCGATAAAGGGGAGGTTCAGACGCTCCATATCCAGCTTCCCTCCTTCTTTGCAGAAATGGCAAATATTTATAGTTACATGATATCGTTTCAATTTCAGCAAAGTCAACACATTATTTGTCATTTTAGCAATATTGTTTTTTCCGTTATGGAAAATTGTTAGAATGAAATTGCCAAAAACAAAAAGGTGGTTTCACGATGTCCATAGTCGGTCAACGCATAAAGTGGCTGCGCGAGCAAAGGCAATGGTCACAAATTCAATTGGCTGAAAAGCTCGGCATCCATAACACAGTTTTGTCGCGAATTGAATCGGGCGAAAAGAAAGGCGTAGATTTTCACTTGATTTCCAAAGTCGCTGACCTGTTTGATGTCTCGACCGATTACCTTCATGGAAGAACAGATAACCCGACGCCATTCTGGCGGCAAGCATCCGTTCGGGAGACGCCCGTCCCTTTTCTGGATATTGACGGGCTAACGGAAGAGGAGCTTGTTGAGATCAAACGGCACATCGAATTTATAAAGTGGAAGTCGAAGCAGGGCGACTCAAGAAAAGAATAGGATAATCTAGCTCCTGAAAAAGGGAAAGCATTTTGCCTTTTTCAACGAAATTCTCTTATCTCCCCAATTATTACGACAAAAGAGCCACCAAATTTTGGTGGCTCTAAAATTGGCGATCTCATTTGTATTTGAAACGGCTTTCTGGCATAAAAGGCTTAGATCGAAGCGCTTTTTACCTCCTCCTTTACGGACGGTTCCGTCGATGGTGTTGAAGCCATAAGACTCCTGTTATATTCAGGGGACATGACAATATTTGTATACGTACCGCTACCTGATACATAATGATAAAAATGTTCAACCCCTGCCGGGATAAAAATAGCTGCCGGACTCTCTACAGTCTGTTCATCTTCACCTAGTTGAACATGACATACAAGACCAGTGCCGTCGGGAGCATCGCCCCAAAATAGAAAGGCACTGTCACAGTGATGAGCATGTTTGTCTACGTGTTTTTCAGGAATAATCGGCATACCGTGCATTCCAATCATTCTCTGGATTACATAGAAGGAAGCGCGCTCATCCACACGCGAATCCATCATCACCCAGCGAATGCCTGGGCCGTCACGATGATACTGCAACTCTGACGCCCCTTTTGGAAACGGTTTCCCTACCTGCAAGGAAGCAGGTAGTCTCCGTTTGCCAATTGGCGGACGCTTTTCTTCAAGAACTCGCATTCTCCCAATCATTTCCGGTGGAAACGGCTCATATGCTTGGGGATTCCTCTTTACAGCCTGAACATGGTAAGCAGATGTGTGTGTACATGCATTTTGCCCAACAACAGGACGCAATTCATCCGGTCGATAGCCTGTAGTCATGCGTATCGCTTGTGTCAATTCAGGAATTTTTTCCAAGGAAAAGCGATTGTCGTTTCGCAGTTGTTTCAAGGACACCGCTAGTTGGATCAAGTCAGTGATACCTGTTCTCTCCCCGATTCCCAAAATCGTTGTATCGATGACAGAAGCTCCTGCATCGATTGCCGCCAAAGCATTGGCATGAGCGAGGCCAAAATCATTGTGAAGATGAACTTCGATTTCACATTGAAATTCTTCCACGGCAAGAGTTACCAATTCCTTGCATGTGGCAGGTTCCAATACTCCAACTGTATCAGCCAAACTAATCCGATCTGCCCCTGCCTGCAAAGCAATATGGCCCAAGTTGGCAATCTTCTCCCACTCTGTCCGGGAAGCATCTTCGATTGTGAACCTAACCTTCAAGCCAAGCTTTTTCGCTTCATTAACAGCTTGTCTGACTTTCTCTTGTACGTAACATTCCTGTTGTTGGCCAAATTTTGTTTGGAGAGATACATCATTGATGGACGCCCATATCCCTACCCAGTCGGCCCGTGCGCGCTTTGCTGCATGTACCTCTTCAACAGCAGCTCTCGCATGCATCAATATTTCCGCTCGTCTTGCCGATTCGGCTACTTTCCGGCAGATTTCTTCATCTTCCGCAGAAATTCCAGGATGTCCGACTTCTATGAGCGTAATGTTAAAATCCTCAAGAAGCTGCACCATCCTAATTTTGTCCTCGCAAGTAAAACGAACACCTGCTTGCTGTTCCCCTTCTCGCAGCGTTGCATCCAAAATATGAAACGGCTTCATGCTCCAACACTTCCTCATAGATTTACTTACTTTTTCAGGAACTGATCTGTCTCACTCAAAAGCTGATCACGATTTTTTTCATACAACACCCAGTGAGTTGCCTCTTTGATGACAACTTCTTTTTTCTCCGATACATTGGTCAATTTATTGATGAGGGACTTATCCGCAAAAAAGTCTAAATCTCCACGAATGATCAATACGGGAGCTGTAATTTTCGCTGCATCAAAAATCGGTTTGTCCGTCCAAATGTAGTACAGATCGACCAGTGGCCCCATGGGACGACGAATGGCCTGATCAGGTTGCTTGCTGCTGTATGGATCAGAAGTGAGGAAGACCTTGGAGACAGCATTCATTGCCTCACCCGAAACCAACTCGCGCTTATCCAGCATCATGTGCCAATGATGCATGGCCTTGTCAAAAGTGACAACCTGGTACGCTGGCAATTTTGGATTGATTTCACCTGGCTTCCCTTCTGCCTCAAACGGTGTTGCCATCAAAGGCAAAGAAAAGCCGTGCATAGCGCCATATAGGACAAGCTTTTCGATATCATTGGAATGTTCTGTCGCATACATCCCGGCCACTACTCCACCCCATGACCAGCCTACGATATTCACTTTATCTACGTTTCGCGTTTTCTTAATGTAGTCCACTACAGCCTGCAAGTCT
The DNA here is from genome assembly GCF_013284375.2 of Brevibacillus sp. HD3.3A. Lineage (NCBI taxonomy): Bacteria > Bacillati > Bacillota > Bacilli > Caryophanales > Paenibacillaceae > Brevibacillus > Brevibacillus sp. HD3.3A. The sequence continues at coordinate 61,774 of NZ_CP085874.1, read as the reverse complement.
TGTACTGCTTCACTGGCGCGAACAACAGGAGCATTTGCTACAGGAGGTTTGTCCATTTCAACTGGTCGTGTAGAATGCCCAAACCCACGGAAGTCCATCGCCCATGTATCGTACCCTTGCTTTGCATATTCCTCCATCCAGGAAAATCCCGGAACATCGAAAGCTTGGGCTGTAGGTACGCTAAATGGTTCGAGAAACAGCACCACTTCTTTACTGGTAAAATTCGTCTTATCGACTGCTGCCTTATGGCGTACATACAAAGATACGTTTTTGTCGATGCTTGGTACAGTCAGCTCTTCGGTCGCCAATTCATTCGCTGTCGCCACCTTTGGCTGAACTTGCGTGGTTGTGCTGTTGGGCTTGGAGGCTTCAGGAGTTGAGCAGCCGGTGACTAGAAGCCCGAAAGACATGGTTACCATTACGATCTTTTTCTTCATCCGTTGACTCGGTTTCATTGTCCTGCACTTCTTTCCATGTGATTTAAGAGGTACTACAGATTGATGATTTTTGAAAGCAAGGCGATGCATCCCGCTGCAATAATCAATCCTGCCGGCAGACCATTGGTTAGTAACACAGCCAAAATCGTTCCTAGCGTTACGCCAATGAAAACGACTGGCTGCGCAGGCAGTATGTCCAAACCTTTTCCGCCGACATAAGAGATGAGAAAGCCTGCTAGGATTGCAAGCACAGCTTTCCAACTCACCATTTCCTTGCCCAAAGCGACAAGATCATATTTTCCTTTGGCAATTGGGATCATTAAAAATACCATCAGACAAAACAGCCCCACCTGAAAAAACGGTTTTTGGATGGCATCCATGACAGGCACTGCTTTAAAAAAGGACAAGACGAGCAAAAGCACCGCAGCACCGACAAGCACGATATCTTTTGCAAGAAATGATAAGGCTGCAATAACCAATAGAATTATCGATGTTTGCAACATAGCAGTCCCTATAGTAATGTGTTATCCCAGCTTCCCTCTGCTGGAGTTTCTACCTGTACCATCAGAGAGCAGGCGAGATTGATTTTGACCAAGCTTGGAGCAATTGTTGGCTTTAAATCAGGGCGTTTGATGATTAGTTTAAAAGCCTCAAAGCTAGCCAATACTCCGACAATATTGGCTACAGGAGCAAGCACAGCCCAAGGAGCATCCTTTTTTAGATAAGCATCTGCCCATTCAGGCAAAGCGCCTTGTGATACGGAATACTTTGCACGCTCATCTTTGATCTTGTTGATTTGATCGCACATATCAGGTGTAAGCGGCTGTTGGTAGGAAGGGTGTCGCAGTACAACTTCATATGGCACTGAATCTGGCGTCATACACATGACTCCTCCCCGAAAAGGTGGCGTTACCGCAATCCAGATCGAAGGAATGCCCAGTTTTGCCGCTGCGCGATGGATGATCACCCGTGCCACCAGATTATCTGTGGCATCCACAATGACATCCGTATCCGTTAGTAATTCAAGAGCATTTTCTTCTGTAACGAATGCGCTTGTTACCTCTACATTCAACTCGGGATTGATATCCAGAAGGATTTCTTTTGCTACTTCAGCCTTGGGAGAATTGATTTTGCTGACGAAGCTGAGCATTTGGCGGTTAATGTTGCTCGCTTCAAACGAATCCTGATCAATGACGTGAATCTTGCCTACACCCATCCGCGCCAACTGGATCAGTGTGATGCCACCCACCCCGCCTGCACCCACTACAGTTACTCTGGCATTCCGCAGCCTGGCTTGCTCCTCACGCGTAATGATTCCGAAATTGCGGGTAAAGCTCAGATCATACAACTCAGCACTTTTAATCGATGACATATGGTCAGCTCCTCTCATTTTTAAAGTGTTGCGTAATCCCACGTTCCACCTGGGGGTGTTGTCACTTTTACAGGCGTTTCAGTATCCAGGTTAATGAGCACTCCTTTGGGCGCGCGAGCTAAGGGTTCCCTGCCAGTTAAAATTTGTACAGCCTCGTGGAAACTGAAAAGAGATAGCAGATGTGCACGAACAGGAGTAATGATCCAACTTGTTTTGCCATTGCAAAAATCCTCTGCCCATTCTTTCGGCGCTCCCTGTTTGACGGAGTACCAAGCTCTGGCTTTTTTTATGTCGGCAATCTCCTGGCGCAACGCTTCATTCTTCAGCTTTTCCCCGGCTCCCGGAATGTTTAATGCTTTTTCGTACGGAATTCCATCCGGGAAGAAGGAGGAGACAAATCCGCGTGTTGGAGGACTTCCCGACATGCCGACACTTGGTATACCTAGCTCGCGAGCAGTTCGATGGACGATGACGCGGGAGGGGATATCATCGACCGCTTCTATCACCAAATCGTGCCCTTTCATCAATTCCAGAACATTGTCTTCGTCAACATTTGCCTGAATGCATCTCACTGAAATGTGCGGGTTAATGGAACGAAGAACTTCTTCCGCCGTCGATGCTTTTGATTTGCCAAGCGAATCTACTGTAGCCAGCATTTGACGATTGATGTTCGAAACCTCGAATTCGTCTGGATCTACGCCTGTGACATATCCAATTCCCATACGAGCACAAAGAATGGCTTCGAATCCCCCAACTCCACCAAGTCCAAATATGACGACCTTTGCCTCTCGTAAACGTTTTTGTTCTTCAATGGTGTAGACTCCGATATTCTTTTTGACCATTTCCCAATAAAACGAATCTGATTCAATTAATGACTCCGCATGTTCCGATATCATTAGCCCGCCTCCCGTATAGGATTGATCGTTTCATTTGAAATTATATGTGTATACTTCATATTCCAAAATGACTCATAATAGCTATAAATTGGAAACATTGTGTGAACCCAATACAATAGTTTAAATATTGTCACGACCAAAAACCTCGTCCCCCCAAGGTTATCAAGTAGTTTGTATTTGATTTACAACGCCCTCTTTTCCAACGGGCAAATATTCCCCATCCACACAGAAAAAAGGCTTCGCCAAAAAAACTTGGCAAAGCCTTTGTACGCAATTGTGTATGTGCTGTATCTATTCTGCGCTGCCATGCGCTATACTTGACGACTCCAGTTCAATCCAGCTCTGGGCCCACGATTCGATCCCTTTGATTACTGGCTCCAGAGCCTTCCCCATCTCCGTCAACGAATATTCTACCCGTACCGGAGCTGAGTCCGTAAACACTTGCCGATGTACAAGACCTTCCTTCTCCAAGTCCTTCAGCCGTTCAGAAAGTAGCCTTCCGCTTACGGGCAAGGCCCCTTCCAACGCACAGAAGCGCTGTGGTCCAGAAAGCAGCTGGTATAAGATTAGCCCTGTCCACCGTTTCCCCAGCAGCTGCATCCCTTTTTCAAACTTAGGACAGAGGGAAGACTGTTTCATTGGTATCACCTCATTCTCCTTTCAGTATACCGCTCTTTCTGCATTCCATCAAAATGAATGATTACTTTGTACCTAATAATCTGCACTTTCCAACGTTTGTAAATTTTCCAGATCGTATTGACATAAATAATAATTAATGTATACTTACTAACAAAAAGTAACTACGTTACTGATATAAACTAAATCGGAGGTCATTATACATGGAAAATCGTTTTGAGTGGAGCGCTTTGATTTTACGAATTGTGGTAGGTCTTACTTTTGCTATCCACGGGATTGCCAAGTTCCAAATGGGCTTGGACAATGTCGCCGGATTCTTTGGCAGCCTCGGTCTGCCTGCCTTTATCGCTTACCTGGTCGCGTTCCTTGAAGTTGTCGGCGGGATTGCCCTGATCGCGGGACTTGGCACACGTATCTTCTCTGCCGCCTTGGCTGTTGTCATGATCGGTGCCATTGCCAAAGCCAAGCTGGCGGCCGGCTTCATGGGCGGAGAAAGTGGCGCTGGCTATGAGCTGGAGCTGGCTCTCTTTGCGATTTTGATTGCGCTTAGCATTAGCGGCAGCTCGAAGTTTGGGCTCGATCACATTCTGTTTGGAAAACGATCTGTAGAATAATGAAAAAGCCAGCGGAAGAACTGCTTCCTGCTGGCTTTGCTTTTTTTTGCTATCCTAATCCTGTGGAGACTCATCGAGCATTTTTTTGTTGATGATCCTGATTTTCTCTACAGGCGAGTGTTCGTCCTTCGCACTGATAAATACGGAGTTTTCCCCCGCTTCATAGTACAGGTCAAATTTTTCGTCTACCATGCTTTGTCCTTGGGCAACGGGCGTTCCCAGCTGCTGGCGAATCACATTGAGGTTAGTCTGATTCAAGTGTTCCCCGGCCAGATCGATCGCATAGACGCGGTTTTTCCCATCAAAATAAACAATGCCGCCGGAAAGATTTTCAAAAGCTTGATAACGTCCGCCATCGTAATAATCCTCTTTGATTACACGCCCGTAAAGCTCGATAACCTCTTGCTTGGTCATCCCGATCGCTATGTCGAAACCGTTGATTTCGTTACTGGCGAGCTGCTTCAAAAAGTTGCCGTCGATAATGATTTTGGAGCCATTCGGTGCGTCATCTGTTGTTGTTTCATTTCCTTCTTTTGCTTCTTCTGACCCCTGCTCCGGTTTTGTCCCTTCATCTTGAGGGGCCGGATTCGGCTGTTGCTCTTGCTTCCCTGCTGGCGGTGTGTCTTTCGATGCGACAGGCTCGCTTGCCCCGGGCGAACAGCCGATTACCAACATACTCGCTGCAATCGCCACATAAATAAATCGTTTCAACTGCCATTCCTCCTGTATTCCTTCACATAAAAAATTGAGGTGATACTAATGCGTTTCTGGCTGCTGTTCACAATCATTTGTGTGGCTATCTTGCTGGTTGGAGTGTTGATTGACTGGCGTGCAAAAAGGAAGAAACAAACCTTGCTCATCGACAAGGACAAAAATCACTCGATCGACGAGGGCTACGACCCAAGAAATCGCGATGATCCTATGTAAAGTAAGACGCTGTAAATGCTTGTTACGTTACCAGCATAGAGATGAACGAAGTCCCATTTTTTTACTGGGGAGCGCTGCCTCATCGCGTTTATTTCTTGCGCGCAACGATTCCTTTTTTGTTCAAGAAAAGCACAAGCCCGATAAGTGCAAGAAGAAGGACAAAAAGACCAAACATCGACCATTTTTTTACGCTCTCGAAGAAGAGTTGTTTCTCTTCTTCTTCCTGAACCGTCTGGACGGCCTGATCGAATGGTATAGTTTCATACTTGCTTGCGTTACTTCTGGTGATCAACTCTACCGTCTGGTTGTCCTTATAATGAAACAGCTTGGGCAAGCCGTTCACTTGCATGGCATAAACTTTTTGCACCGGGACTCCTGACTGCATGATGGCAAGCTTGCTGCTCTCTATGGCTGCCTGGGGAATCAGCATCTGCTCGTAGTCTGCCACCTGGTGCTTTTTCGCTTCTGTGGTGCTGATCAGCTTGGCGTTTTCATTTTCGTCGAGGTAGATGTATCTTTCGATGGAGCCGACCTTTTTGCGGTAAACCATGTTGAACGGGAATTGATTTTCCCTCATTTCCTTGATGTACGAATAAAGGATTTCATCGGAAACGAGCAGCGAAGACGCCTCCACGATCGGAACTTTCTTTTTGACAGCTTCATACGCAGGAAGGAATGCCAGCGCTCCGTTTGATTGCAGGAACAGATGGGCTTTTAGCCCGCCATCCTCTTCCACCGCGTAAATTTGGTTGGTCGGGAGGTTGTGGCTGGTGAACTTGTCCCTGTAATAATCGAGCAATGACGTAGACAAGAGTGCCAAATCGTATACCGGAAGCTGGCGCTTTTGCAGTTGGTTTCCACTCACTTCTTCGACCTTCCCGTTCTTTTGCAGCAAAAAGTAACGGTGTTGCCCGTCAATCCAGATACGGTAAATCTGGTTCGGCAGCAGCTGATGCTTTTTCATGTCAGCCAAAATATTTGCCTGCAGGTCTATAGAAAAAGGGGGATTCGCAGGCAGTAACTGGATCAGATCCTTCCTGACCGCTTCCTCAGGAGGTGCTGGTTGGCTATTGGAGGCGGAGCTGCTTTCTTCGGAAGCAGCATTGGCATTGGCGTCGGCATTAGCATCGGCTTCGCTCTCCTCTTCGCTGCTCCATTCTTCTTCCCCTGTATCTTCCTCCGCGTTGTATTCGTAGTAATTATCGTCGTCGTCGTCATCATCGTCGTGATCCACGTAGTAAGGAGTTGCGCTCTTCGATGTTTTGGATTTTACTTTGCTCGATTTAGAGGTGTTTTTTGAGCTTTTTGTGCTTTTCGAGGACGAGCTTTTGCTGTTGCTCGATGATTTGACGCTTGAAGAGCCGGAACTTTTGCTGGAGGTGCTGCTGCTCGCGGAGCTGGGGCTTTTGCTTGAAGAACTGCTGCTGCCCGAGAAGCTGGAACTTTTGCTTGAAGAACTGCTGCTGCCCGAGGAGCTGGAACTTCTGCTAGAAGAAGACGACCCTGCTGCCGCGTACCCGTCCGCGATGACTAATTGACCCACAAGTGCTCCCGCCAACATTACTATCATCTGTTTTCGCATGTAATGCCTGCCTTTCCAGACCAAAACTTGTCATTCATATTAGAACAAGAAGATATTACCATCCCCCTCCGACGTAACACTACATATTTTTACAAAACTTGCATAATTGTGTTTTCCTCTACCATGACAAACAAAAACAACGCCCTTTCAGTTTTCAATTGCTTGCAAAACAGCTTTGTCATATCATTAAAAACAACCCTGAATACTTTGTTTTTTATCGATCAAATGTCTTTTGGAGTGGAGAGTATACAGAGAGAAGGGATCGGAGCTTGAAACTGGAATTGAATTGTGTCGGCAAGCAGTATTCCCAAGATTTTTGGGCACTTAAAGATTTCAGTTTGCAGTTGAAACCAGGCGTGCTCGGGCTGCTTGGTGAAAACGGTGCGGGGAAGTCCACTTTGATGCGCATCATCTCGACGATTACGAGCGCAACGACCGGCACGATTTTATGGAACGGCGTCGATATTTTTCAAAATCCTGATGCAATTCGTGAAAATCTCGGGTATTTACCGCAAGATTTCGGCGTGTATCCTCACCTCAATGCCGTGGAATTTCTCGAATACATGGCAGCGATCAAAGGGGTCCACAGGAAAGAAGCCAAGACTAGGATTGAGGAATTGCTGCACGTCGTTAACTTGTACGATGTGCGCAAACGGGCAATCGGGGGCTATTCGGGAGGAATGCGGCAGCGTATCGGAATTGCTCAGGCGCTGCTCAATGATCCGAAAATTTTAATCGTAGACGAGCCGACTGTCGGGCTTGATCCCGTTGAAAGGGTACGTTTCAGAAACTTGTTGTCGGACCTCTCCGGTGATCGCATCGTCATTTTCTCCACGCATATTGTGTCCGATGTGGAGGCTACTGCCGAATCCATAGCGATTTTGTCAAAAGGACACCTCCTGCATCATTCCTCGCCGGATGAGCTGCTGGAAACTGTGCAAGGCAAGGTATGGGAATGGAACGTTAGCTCGTCCGAAGTTCAGGAGCTGCGCAAAAAATGGATGATCAGCAGTACGGTTCGCTCTGGTGGCGGTGTTTTGCTCCGCATTGTCTCGGACGAGTCGCCGTCGAATGACGCCCAGTTAGTTTCGCCCGGTATGGAGGACGCCTATCTGCACTGCATTTCCAACCACGGGAAGGTGCGGCAATGAGCAGGATTCGCAAAGTTTATCATATCGCACGAGCTGACCTGTTAGAGCGCACCCGCGGCTATGGATTTTTGGTTACCTTGTTTCTTTCCATCATCGGCGCCTTTCTGTTCGTTCCCAACAGTCAGGCGACATACGCCGTGTTGTTAGTAGACCAATATCGCGGTGTCCTTAATTCTGCCTGGATCGGAGCAGCCGTTTCCATTTCCGTCATGAGCTTTTTGACGATGTTTGGCTTCTTTTTGATAAAAAATACGATCGAGCGCGATCGGCAAACTAGAGTCGGCCAAATCATTTCAACGACAACGCTCCGCAAGCTTGACTATATGGCTGGCAAGTTTCTGAGCAACTTTGCGATACTGACGATCATTGTCATTTTGACGTTTACGATCGCCATCGTCATGCAGCTGCTGCGTCAGGAAGACCTGACTATCGACCTTGGCTCGTTTGTTTTGCCGATGGTCATTATCATTTTGCCTGGCATGTTTGCTTTATCCGCACTTGCCGTACTTTTCGAAACACTCCCCGTGCTTCGAACCGGCTTTGGGAACATCTTGTTTTTCTTCTGCATCTGGGCTCCTACTGTGCTGATCAGCATCCCCACCTTTGATATTTTCGGCCTCCCTGTCAGCAGCTTTACCGGAAGAGAAATTTTTAAAGACAGCATCAGTGAATCTTATAAGCACTTGTTTCCCCAAGCGCCAGGAGTTCTGTCAGACGGCGTCGTTTTAGTAGAGGAACCGCTACAAACATTCCTCTGGAGCGGCGTGAACTGGAGTTGGGATATTTTTATCAGCCGGATTTTTTGGATCATCATCGCCATTCCGTTGCTCCTGCTGGCTTCTGTGGCATTTCGTGGCTTCGATAAACCAATAAGAAAATCGGGCAAATGGCAGCTTGGCTTTTTCTCTCGCAAGGAAGTCAGCAGTGATGTGGAAAATGACAAAAATAAATGGGTTGAATCATCAAATCGGCGTGCGGCTGCTTTAAGCAAGGTAACGATGCGGTTTCATGCATGGGATATGTTGAAGGTAGAGTTAAAGCTCATGCTCAAAGGCCAACCGCTGTGGTGGTATGCCATTGCCTTTTTGTTCATTGTTCTTACGCTGTTTGCACCGCTTCCATTGGCAAAAGGAATCATCGCTCCCCTCGCTTGGCTTTGGCCTGTGTTGCTTTGGTCGAACATGGGGGTTAGAGAGATACGCTACAACACGAGGGATATCATTTTTTCCAGCCCAGCCCCTCTGCAAAGGCAAATCCCTGTTTCGTGGCTGGCGGGGTTGATCGTTGCTGTTTTGACAGGCAGCGGTCTTGCCGTGCGATATATGGTGGAAGGCGATGCGAGCGGGTTGTTGGCCTGGGGAATTGGTGCGTTGTTTATTCCCTCGCTTGCTCTTGCAATGGGTGTCTGGACCCGCAGTAATAAGGCATTTGAGGCGTTTTATTTGCTGATTATGTTTACTGGTACGTTGAACAAGGAGAAGTGGATGGATTTCATGGGCGTTGTTGACGGGACGATTGAGGCGGGGGTGCCTTATGTTTTTTTGATGGTGACGGTTGGGCTTCTTGTGTTGGTTGTTTGGGGGCGGGGAAGGCAGGTTAGGCGGTAGGTTTTACAAGACAAGGGGTCTCTGTTCCTCTCCGTTTAAAACGCGGCAGGCTCTTTGTTTTGCTTTCATGCCATCCTGGTCTTTTATTCGGCATCAAATGCTGCATCTGGATGTTGGCTGGGCAATTTAACCCATCTTGGCCGAACAATTTCTAGAAAGTTTTTTTATTTCATCTCTCTTTTGATTTCATCGAAATTGATTGCCAATGCAAGTTCACACCCCTGACTGTATTGTTATATAAATAGAAAAAGAGCCCAAGTTTAATTGGGCTCTCAGAATGTTTTATTTACTTCCAACTAACAATGATATTATCAATTACCGCTGTCCAGGTATTCGAAGAAGAAGACGAAGCACGTATTTCAATAGCCTGGTAACCAGTTCCAAGATTGATTGTCTGCGTTCTCCATTGTACATCAGAATCAGTAAGTGTCTGTTTCAAAACTCCATTCACGAAAACTTGAGTATAATTTATACCACTGCTACCACCCATAATCATACCTTTGTAGTCAAATTTCAAAGTTCTTGTAGCGGCTCCAGATGGAATATCTACACTTAGTGTTGCACTTGCTGTAGACTCAGCAACAATAGCCATAATTGAGCCAACAGAAGGGTCATATTCCCATCCACTAAGTGATAAGTTTAGGCGCGGATCAAAGCTGCTATCAGAAAAATCCTCTACAATGGTAGTTGGTGTTACGCCTCCTCCACTATTACTTGTTGTCCCGTAGGCATATGCTGACTGCGCACCCGTACCATAATTATTCACCCCAGCAACCTTGTAGTAATACGTTGTATTAGAAGAGAGGCCAGTATTCATGTATGGGGATGTTACACCAGATGCAATCAGTGAGTACGTACCGGACGCTGATGTGCTACGGTATACGTTAAAACTTGTAGCACCTGTAGCAGACATATTAATTGTCAGACTAGAGGTAGTAGGCGATCCAACTGATACACTGGGCGTACCTGGGACAGATCCTACTGATGCGGGTGTAATATTTAATGTAATTGGGCCATTTTTTCCGGCTCCATGGTTATATCCGTAGACTTTCAAGTATACCACTTGACCAGTAGAGAGCGTGTATGTGATTTTCGGTTGCGCATTGCCTGCGCTGTCGTCATCTTGTGCCAAAAGGTTTTGGGAGCTATCGAGCAGTTGCATGTAAGAATCAAAGGATGCCGACGTTGTGAAAGTATAGCTTCCCGTAGTTGGTACAATGTATTTAAAATATACATCTTTTGTATCCAGCAAGGTTCCGTTTGCAGATGTTCCAGAAACAACAATTGGATTGGTGATAGAATCCCCTGGAGTTCCTCCGCCACTTCCACTGGTAGTGAAGTTAACAGAAATGCTATCGATAAACACCGCGTTTGAGCCAGCGGAATAGGATTCGTACTTATCCCACCGAAGTTCTACGAGATACTTTCCGCCTGGTTTTAAGGCAAGTGTATCCGTTTTATAGTTGGACTCAATATTGCTTGCGTAAGTCATAGGCATACCATTAACCGTCACCAGCATAATATCAGTCCATCTACAATCGCTCCTGTGTGTCACACTAATTTGAGGATTTACTGCATTTCCCGGCACTTGAAAAGTGAACCGGCTAATACCCGTACCTGTATTCGAGTATGCGGGAGTTCTTAACACTGTCCGGCCACTATCAGTCCCGATTACAAAATCTCCTGTAAGATTAAAATTAAAGTTTGAGTCAGAGAAATCTTCCGTTGTAGATGCTGCTAGAAGCGGAAAAGACGGTGTGTTGCTTGATGGTAGAATCGATGCCGGAAGGCCAATTAGACCAACGCCATACTCATTTTTTGTTCCAAAAGGTGTGGCACCTTCATATAATTTATCCCTCAGTTGCTGCGCGGAATAGTGCGGATATGCCTGTTTTAGCAACGCCATTACGCCCGTAGCAAAGGGAGTCGCACACGATGTTCCGCTATAAGAATAGTTATATCCTCCAGATTTGCTAGTCGTCTCCAAATCAGTGAAGCTTGCGATATTCAAATAAGGGCCAGTACCTGAATATGATGCTCGTTTTAGATAAGGGAAACTCGAACTTTTTTGGACTGCACCAACTGCAACAACCTTTTCGTAATGTCCAGGGTAATATACGGTATCCTTGGTAATATCCCCATTCGCATCTGCAAAGTTACCTGCAGCTGCTAAGATAGGAACACCTTTTGCCTCTAAAATATCGCATGCAGCTTGCATAGAAGCACTTCCAGCGATCAATTGTACATTACAAAGTACAACATCAACATCCAAAGTTGCAGCATATTGGAGCGCGTCGGTTGTATAGGAAATATTCGTATAAGACCTTTGAGTATCCCCTGCTTTTTGAAAGTAACAGTTAATCACATGAATGTTAGAGTCAAAAGCAACGCCTTTTACAAAGGAACCATTACTACGAGCTGCAATGATGCCAGCACTGCAGGTACCGTGTCCATGATTACTTGGATTAACATCTGTCACATCAGTAGAATCGGTTACTACATTCCAAGTACTAAGAGGCGTTGGCAGGTCCGGGTGAGGAGACATCCCAGTATCAATAATGGCCACCTTTACTCCTGCACCAGTGTATCCCGCATTCCAAAAGTTATATAGTTGAGCTGTTGCATGTCCCCACGTTTCTACTTCATTACTAGACGGACTTCCAGCCTCGATATCTTGGTCGATACTCTCAACAAGCTTGTGAGCTAGGAGTTGCTCAACCTGCGCATCGTCAATATGAACTACAGCGAAACGATCAAATGCTGGAGTACGGAATTTTTTTAGCACTCTCCCACCAAATTGCTTTACGATCTTGTTTTGCTCTTTCTCACTAACTCCATCGATAAAGTTAACAATGTAACGATGGGCAATCTTTTTCGAACACTCTCTGTTCCTCAGTTCTTTGTTACGCATACGATCTCTCCTTTGATTTATGTTTTGTCTGATCAATTGAAAGATTTTGACCAGTATGCAAACAAAAAAGCCACCCGGCGCCCCGAGTGGCTTACTTCTTATTTGCTTGTCTTCATTTTATCAAAAAGTCATCTTCGCTCGCTGAAAATGCCTGTAGTGTAATCTTTTGTAAATAAATGTATACTTCTGGTTTTTATAGATACAAATCAGACTTGTTTTCATAAGAAAAAGCCCTGATTATATCAAGGTTTTTTCTTCAATGGCGTCCCCGAGAGGATTCGAACCTCCGACCTACAGTTTAGGAAACCGTTGCTCTATCCTGCTGAGCTACGGGGACAAGTATGGACTGTTTCAAAAAGCGGCAAAGAACCCTCTTCTGACGCCTCACCTACCTTCTTATTATATGCAGGTACACATCTTTTGGCAAATTCCACGCAAAAAAACCTTGGCTTTCCAAGGTTTTTTCGCATCCCGAAAATGATCCTGATCAAAACAGGCCGCCAGTCATATCCAGACAATATATACGACCAGCGACCACCCCAAACCCAAAACACCAACCTATCCCATCTGTCCCATTCCAACTCCTACAAGCAACTCTCACCTGCAGCCTGCAATACCTGCCACTTACCTAATCGCCTTCATAATCCGTCGACGCCCAGAAAAAGTAGCAACCTCCGCCACCCCCAGCGAACGAATCGTATCCAAATTCGCTGCCACATACTTTCCAATATCGTCGGGAAAATGCGCATCGGACGAGAGCGTCAGCGGCACGCCGTGCGCCACCAGAACGTCCAAAAAAGCCGGGCTGGGGCACATCTCCTGAACGGGATAGCGGTAGTACAAGCCCGCATTGATTTCGGTCGCTGTATTCGTTTCTTTCAAAGCAGTCGCGATCCTGTTGTAATGGGGCACAAGCTCCGCTTCCGCAGGCCGATAGGAGAACACTTTCAAATTGTCCAGATGGGCGACAAAATCAAACAACTCACTCCTGATCATACATTCAACCGTGTGGAAAAAGTCCGCGTACAGCTGTTTCAAGTCATGCTGCTCAAACAACTGGCGAGTCTCGGGATTGTCAAAGCCCCACCCGTGCAAAAAGTGGACAGAGCCGATCACATAATCCCACGAGGCGCCTGCCAGCAAGCTTTCCAACTCTTTTTCCCCGCCGATAAAATAATCCGCTTCGATCCCCAGCCGCAACTCCACGCCGCTTGCCGACCAATGCGGCTTTGCTGCCTCAATCGCCGCGCAAAAGTCGCTGAGGCTCTCCGTGCATACCTGATCAAGCCAAGTGCGCTGCAAGCGACCCAAATCGGTATCGCCCAGCTCCATGTACCGTTCAAAGTAAGGGCGCGCTTCGCGGAAACGGTATAAATGATCGACAATCCCTACTTCTTTCAAGCCTTTGTTCAGTGCCTCACGCAAATACAGATCGATCCAGGCCGGGTCGTATGCCCCGCGAGACAAGCGGTTATTTAATCGCGCCATGCTGTCCAGCAGCCAGGCGCGGGTATGTCGAGGTTGGGTTAATGGATGAAAGTGATCGAGGGCCGCATTGGTGCGGTCAAGCCAGCGCAGTGAATAGGGCCCTTCTTCCAGATGAAGATGATAGTCAATCAGCATGTGAAGTCTCTCCTTAGCGGATGTTCGCTTATCCAGGTAGTTTGAATGCCTGACGAAAGCCATTCATCCGGCATCGGCTGGTCACAAACGACCGCGCTGACATCCGGCCAGCCGCATATACGGGAAAATTGCGTTTGGCCGATTTTCGATGTGTCTGCCAAAACATAAACTTGCTCCGAGCGCTGTACCATCATGGTCGAACACAAAGTTTCTTCCATGTCGTAGTCGGTGAAGCCATCAGCGGTGATTCCTCCGCAGGAAATAAAAGCTTTGTCAAAATGAAAGCGCGAGAGCAGCTCGCAAGTAAACGCCCCGGCAACCGATTGTTGAGCCGGATGGGTCAGACCCCCCAGCATAATCACCTGGCCGTTGAATTGATTTGCTTCCAACAACTCGTTCAACAAAGCGGCAGCAGGGAGCGAATTGGTGACGATCGTCAGTTGGTTGAGGCCCTTGATGGCACGTGCCAGCTCCAGTGTTGTCGTTCCGACATCGAGCGCGATCGTGTCTCCGTCAGCCAAAAGCTCTGCCGCGATTTGGCCGATTTTCGTTTTTGCCGCCTGTTGGATCGCTTGTTTCTTTTCAAAATGCGGCTCTCGTTTTGGCAAATGATAAGGGATCGCTCCGCCGTACACCCGTTTTAGCATGCGTTGCTGTTCCAACTGGTCCAGATCGCGTCGAATGGTCTCTGGTGTTACTGCCAGGCTTTTTGCCAGATTCATCACCTGAATTTTACCGTGTCGGTTCAGTTCGTCCAGAATCACTTGCTGTCGTTCTTCAGGCAATAGTGTCATAGAGCGGAATCACATCCTTGGGACATAAATACAATGTTTTGGTTGTGCCTGTCTGCTCGGACTCGAAGGACATGTGCAGCGTGTCCACCAGTACAGAAACATCGCCAATGTTCAGTTCGTAACGGGTAACGTTGCCGAGCATGGATACATGAGCAATCTTCCCGGTCAAGCGGATGTCTTCCGCAGTTACAGGCTGTTCGCGAAATGTCTCGGGGCGGATGGCGAACCGCTCGGCTGCCTCCCGAATGGACAGATCGGGCGCGATTCGGTTCAGCTGCTCGGCGGTCAGCACGTTGTAATTTCCAATGAAGCGAGCGACAAATTCAGAGTGTGGCTGGGTGTAAATCTCATGAGGACTGCCGTGCTGCACGATACGGCCGCCGTTCATGATGTAGATGCGGTCACTGACAGCCATGGCCTCTTCCTGATCGTGCGTAACCAGCACAGTCGTCATGTTCAGCTCGCGTTGGATGGTGCGCAGCTGTTTTTGCAAGTTTTTGCGAATCTGGGCATCCAGGGCACTGAGCGGCTCATCGAGCAAAAGCACTTTTGGCCGGGTAACCAGCGAACGGGCGAGGGCTACACGCTGCTGCTGGCCGCCAGACAGTTCGCGCGGATAGTTTTGCTCTTTTCCCGCAAGCCCGACCAGCTCGATCATTTCCTGGACACGCAGCCGAATATCCGCTTTCGGGACTTTGTTCATTTCCAGGCCAAAGGCAATGTTTTGACTGACCGTAAGATTGGGAAAAAGCGCATACGATTGGAACACCATGCCGATCTCCCTGTCTTTTGGCGACACGTCAGTCACATCTTTGCCGTCAATGTAAATCTTGCCCATGTCAGGGGCAGTCAGACCGCTGAGGATGCGCAACAGCGTACTTTTGCCGCACCCGCTAGGGCCAAGCAACGTAACCAGCTCGCCTTTTTCAATCGCAAGGTCGAGTTGCTTTAACACGTGCTGGCCGTGAAAAGTTTTGGACATGTGTTCGATTTGGACGTAGCTCATCAGGAGACCTCCTTGCGTGCGAAGCTTCGGCGTGTGAATCTGACAATCAGGCTGGTGATGATCGCCATCAGGACAAAATAAGTGACAGTAATCGCGCTGGCGACATGCCCGCTTGCCGATAGCTTGTTGTACAAATACAGTTGCAGGGTCTCGTATCTTCCTCCCACGAGAATGTTGATCAGGACAAATTCACCGAACAGGATGGAGAACGACAGGAGCGCCGACACGAAAATTCCGGACATAATATTCGGCACGATAATCCGGACGAACGCCTGCCAGCGACTCGCACCCAGCAGCTCGGCCGCCTCCATCAATGAACGGGCGTGCAGGGCAAGCAGGCTGTTTCGCGTTCCTTGATAAAGATACGGAAGCAGACCGACCAGATACGCCCCGGCTGTAATAACGATCATCGGAATCCCGTTGCCTGAATAAGTACGAATCAAGCCGACCGCCATAATGACGCCAGGTACAGCGTAGGTCAGCATCACAAAAAGCTGAACCAGTTTCTCCATCCGGGGAGCGTAAACGACAATGGAGAAAACGGCCGGGACGATAATCACGACAGCAACAACTGTCGTCAAAAAGCTCAGCACAAAAGAGCGCCCGAATGCCTGCAAAAATCGGGGATCGCCATACAGCTCCGCGAACCATTTTAGCGTGAGCCCTTCCGGCAAAACCGTGCTGTTCCACTCGGTTGCCAGCGAATAAAGTACGGTAGCCGCTACAGGCAAAAACAAATACAGCATGACCAACGCAAACGACAAGGATGGCAAACCAATTCGCTTCAAGACAAATCCCTCCGAATCTTCCGCGTCAGCCACTCGTTCACGACCAGGGCGGCGGCAAGCGTCAGGCCGAGCAGTACGGCGAGAGCGCTACCCAGCTCCGGTCTGGCAAAAATGTCGCCGGAGACAAGCGCGCCAATCCGAATCGGCACAAGGTTGTAGTTGCTGCCCGTGAGCGCGTAGGCCGAAGCATAGGCACCCATTGCGTTGGCAAACAAAATGCTGAATGTGCCGACGATGCCCGGAAACAGTACCGGGAAACCGATTCGCAGCCAAAAATGCCAAGGACTTGCCCCGAGCAGCTCGGCCGCTTCCATCCACTGCTTCTGAATGGCGTGATACAAGGGATACAAAAGCATCACTGCCAAAGGCAGTTGAAAATAAACATAAACAAGCGTCAAACCGCTCCACGAATACAGAGTAAAGGACTGGCCAAAATCAATCCCCAGCTGCTTCGCAAGCAATACAAACAGACCACTATTCCCCAACAGAACAATGAAGGCAAAAGCGAGCGGAATCCCCGCAAAGTTCGAGGTTAGATTGGTAATGACAAGCACTCGCTGTTGCAGAGACTGCGAGAAACGGGTAATCGCATAGGCAGCGAAAACAGCAGCGATGATTCCGATAAGAGACGACAGGAACGAGATGAGCACACTGTTTTCAAAAGCCTGCAAGTAATATGGATTAGAAAAAATCTCCTGATAGTGGCTGATCGTAAAACCGCCGCCCCCCTCGGCCTGAAAGCTCCCCTCGATCATGGAAAGCAACGGGACGAGCAGAAACAGAGCGATCATCGCAAAGAACGGAATTGTCGTGACCAAAAGCATGCTGGCAAATCGTTTCATCGCAAAAGCTCCTTTCTGAGAGGAAAAGACGCCCCCTCAGGGAGACGTCTTGCTACTCTGCCCGCATACGGTCAATGGCTGCATCGCTTCCGAAGGGGAGATGCCTAGCAACTGGCAGGCAAGCGGAGCCACCTGCAATTGCGGGATGACCTCCTCGCGAATGCCGGGCGATACCTGGTTGCTGATGACAAACAGAGGGACGTCCCGGTCAGCGCTGGAGGTGCCGCCGTGATTCCCATCCGCTGTCATCCCGTGATCGGCTGTCACGATGATTTGGTAGCCCGCATCCATCCACGCAGGAAGCACATTTGCCAGGATGGAATCTGCCGCCAGAACGCGGTTACGATATTGCGCAGAATCAGCCGTATACTTGTGACCGTCATCATCGATATTCATGGAGTGGACGTAGAGAAAATCCGGACGGTATCCATTCAGCAAAAAGTTGGCGTCAGCAAACAAGTGTGTATCCGGGTAATGATCTTCCCAGTAAAACATCCCGTTTTGGATCGGACTTTCCGTGTTCAGCTGGATTCGGTCGTGAAACGGACTGAACGGCGCTTTGTTGTACAGCTCGCTTACCCAGCCATAAGCGGCAGCAGCGTTGGACATCCCGTTTTTTCGCGTCAGGTGAAAAAGGCTCTCCTGGTGCGAAAGCCGCGCCGCCTGATTGCTGGAAATTCCGTTTTTCCACGCAGGAGTTCCCGTCAACAGAACTTCGTACAAAGGACGAGAGAGACTCGGCAATTCCGAGCGTACCTGAAAGCGGGCCGCGATGCCGTACTCGACCAGATGATGCATATACCCCATGTGCGAGACAGCTGTGTCGAATCTCAGTCCGTCCAGCACAATCATGGCCAGCTTGTTGTTAGCGGACATGGATCAACACCTGCTCTTGCCAAAGCTGCGGCAGTTTTTTGGCCGTCGCTTCCCACGCAGCCAGATCACCTACAGGACGGGCATTTTTGTACATATCTTCCGGGAGCAGTTTCGCTTTGGCAGATTCATCGAGCTTGGCGTTCGCGCGGATAGGTCGAGCGTAGCCACGAGCCAAATTGGACTGGCCTGCGTCGGAGAGGATGTATTCACGAGCAAGCATGGCAGCGTGCGGATGCTTGGAGTATTTATTGATCAAAGTAGCGTACCCGCTGCTGACCGATGCTTCTTCCGGAATGAGGACATCAAAACGGTTTTTGTCGATTTTGTCCCGATACCCGAGTGCGTTGAAGTCCCACAAGATAGCGACTTCGACTTCGCCCTTCTCCAGGTTGGCCAGGCTAGGGTCGCTCGTGCTGAGTCGCTTGTTTTTGGCAAGTTCAGCGAAAAAGTCGACGCCAGGCTGAATATTTTTCTCGTCTCCCCCGTTGGCATAAGCAGCAGCCAGCACGGCAAACTGCGCTTGATTTGCCTTCATGACATCGCCGATCGCGATCTTGTAGTTTCCACTTTTCAAATCAGCCCAGGACTTCGGAGGATTTTGCACTTTTGTCTTGTCGGTGAGAAAAGCCAGCGTTCCGGTATAGCCTAGCACCCAATGCCCTTCGTCATCTTTTGCCCAGGCGGGAATGTCGTTCCAGTAAGAGGTTTTGTAAGGCAGCGTCAGCCCTTTTTGCTTGGCTAACGGTCCAAAAGCGATGCCCACATCGCCGATATCTGCTGTGGCATTATCTTTTTCTGCTTCAAACTTGGCCAATTCTTCTGCGCTCGACATGTCGGTATCCATATGCTTCAAGCCGTATTCCTTCTGGAGATTACCCCAAGTCTCCCCCCAGTTCGCCCACGTGTCCGGCATCCCTACAGAGTTGACTTCGCCCTCCTTCTTCGCTTTTTCTACGATTTGATCCAGGGTCAATTGCGACGCATCCAGAGCAGTGTCTGATTTCGTCTCGGTGGCGCATCCGGCAAGCAGAAAAAAGGATGTCATGACAACAACGGTTCGTTTCCAGCTCAACTGGTTCCCTCTCATCTTTAAGGCCCCTTTTCGTTTTTATTTGTGTTTGATCTTTTGGTTTTTTCGCTTTTAATCGTAAACAACCAAAATGAAACTGATATAAATGGGTTGTTAAGAAGCTATTAAGACTGTGTGAAAAAGCGAAGGGAACACAAAAAGCGGCTCTCTGACTGCTAGAGAACCGCATAAAAACAAGAGTTGTAATTAGGTCGTACTCTTTCGCAAAACAGTCGCTGACTTTTTTCAGCTTGATCAGTGCCATGCGTTTTGCTTTGTGTTCTCGGCAACGCGCTACAATCCGTACCCACATTTTTGATGTCCATCAAATGTGTGCGTTTCTAGTAGGACAAACGCCGTTCCCATTTTGCCTTGCCAACCTATACTACTCGTATAACCATACTTTTGCCATGTGAGGTGAGACAACCATTGGCGAAAAGAAAGCTTTCCAAACGGTGCCGAATCAAACGAAGAAGACGATGTCGCAGGAAGTGCAAGTGTCATAAAAGAAGGGTTAAATGTTTGAAATCGCGATATCGCTGCAAAAGGCGACGGCGGCGTAAATGTCGTTCCAGGAGGCGGCGTTTCCGCTGTATCATTGCCAAATCCATCGACAAATCGGTCAGCTCCAGTGATGCCACTGTCAACTCTGATACGGACAGCGAAGCCACAGCAAATGAGACTTCAACCAGCAACAGCAACTCTACCAACAACTCCGATACCGACAGCGGCTCTACTGCTACCGAAACCTCCACCAGCAACAGCAACTCTACCAACAACTCCGACACCGACAGTGGCTCTACTGCCAACGAAACTTCAACCAGCAACAGCAACTCTACCAACAACTCCGATACCGACAGCGGCTCTACTGCCAACGAAACTTCAACCAGCAACAGCAACTCCACCAACAACTCCGACACTGACAGCGGCTCTACTGCTACCGAAACCTCCACCAGCAACAGCAACTCTACCAACAATTCCGACACTGACAGCGGCTCTACTGCTACCGAAACCTCCACCAGCAACAGCAATTCTACCAACAATTCCGACACCGACAGCGGCTCTACTGCTACCGAGACTTCGACCAGCAACAGCAATTCCGCCAACAACTCGGATACAGATGCGACCTCATCCTCCGGGCCAAGCACCTCCACTACGGGTGACAATTCGTCCACCAGCAACAGCGACGCTACCAACTCTTCCGATACCGATGCGACTTCTTCTGCCGGGCCAAGCACCTCCACTACGGGCGACAATTCGTCCACCAGCAACAGCGATGCCACCAACTCTTCCGATACCGATGCAACCTCTTCTGCCGGGCCAAGCACTTCCACTACGGGCGACAATTCATCTACAAGCACCAGTGACTCGGACAATACATCCGATACCGACGCCACAGCCACTACAGGCGACAACACAACGACCAATACCAGTTCGGCAGATAACTCTTCCACAAATGACAACAACAGCAACGCCAACAGTACCCTTGATTCTACCAGCTGCGCCCGCAATGATTCGGCGAACCTGAGCACTTCCAATAATACTTTTAATCACGACAGCGCTCTGACCAGCACAGCAAACGGGATCGCCAGCTCTGCCAACAACTCCGCCAATACGATATCGAACGGAAATTCCTTCACGGTAGGAAACAGCACTTTGATTAACTTCAGCGACAACACCGTTCTGCTCCTGTTATTGCTACAGTTAGTCAAATGCTTTTGCCCACCCAACCAGGGAGGCGGAAGCAGCGCTTCTCCTTGTGGTTGTATCGAAGGGGGCAGCTCATTCGAATCTTTGCTTCAGAAATTGCTGGAGAAAGAAACGCAAAATCGCGAAACCATCCTCAATCTTTTGCAGCAAAACAATCATTCCAACAATTGAAGTCGTTTAAGGAAGGAGAGGGACAAAACATGGCATCGACGAACCATTCCTCCAACTACTCGACAACGCGCTTCGTTCTGTCGCGAAGAGGGACCGATTCCTCTTTGACCATCATGATTAACAACCGGGGCGCTAACGATCGCAGCCTTAACCTGAGGGTGGAAGACGCAGATACAAAAGAACCACTCATCGCATACACAAACGGCATTCCCATCGATCAGACAGTGCTCATTCCAGCGGGTAGCGCAGAAGCACTGCAAATCGACCTCAACGAAACAACTAGCCGGATCGCACTGGAAGTCTCCAATCCATCCTCTGGAGGGGGAATGTCCGTGCGGCAAAGCAGTTCGTCGCGTAGCGGCCAAGACAACCAGCAAATCGAGCTTACCCTAAAATAAAATGGGGAGGCACACAAACCTATCGGCAAAAAATGAAGGACTAGGAGGCATGCCCCCTAGTCCGTTTTTGTTTCATTGATTACTGGTGCGCAAACTGCTCTTCTTCTGTCGAACCAGTCAGTGCTGTGGTCGAGGAAGTTCCGCCGGCAATCACTTGTGCAATCTCATCGAAATAGCCGGTACCCACTTCACGCTGATGACGAGTAGCTGTATAACCGTTCACCTCTGTGGCAAATTCAGCTTGCTGCAATTCGGAGTAAGCAGCCATTCCACGATCGCGGTAGCCGCGTGCCAGCTCGAACATGCCGTAGTTCAACGCATGGAAGCCCGCAAGCGTCACGAATTGGAACTTGTAGCCCATCTCGCCCAGCTCTTCCTGGAAGCGTGCAATCGATTCCTCGTCGAGTTTTTTCTTCCAGTTGAACGAAGGCGAGCAGTTGTAAGCGAGCAGCTTGCCTGGGTACTGGGCATGAATCGCTTCGGCAAATCGGCGTGCTTCGTCCAGATTTGGTTCGGACGTTTCGCACCAGATCAGATCGGCATAAGGTGCGTAGGCGAGTCCACGGGCAATCGCTGCATCCAACCCGCCACGCAGACGGAAAAATCCTTCTGGCGTCCGTTCGCCTGTCAAAAACGGCTGGTCTTGCTGGTCAACGTCGCTCGTGATCAGGAATGCGCCGTTAGCGTCTGTACGAGCTACAATGATAGTCGGCACTCCCATGACATCTGCTGCCAAACGGGCCGAAATCAGATTGCGGACAGCAGCCTGCGTCGGGATCAAAACTTTTCCGCCCATATGTCCGCATTTTTTCTCGGAAGCCAGCTGATCTTCAAAATGCACACCTGCTGCCCCCGCTTCAATCATGCTTTTCATCAATTCAAACACGTTCAGCGGTCCACCAAAGCCCGCTTCGGCGTCAGCGACAATCGGAGCAAACCAATACGTATCTGTGCCGCCTTCGGACTGGTCAATCTGGTCAGCACGCTGCAATGCCTGGTTAATTCTTTTCACAACATGAGGAACGCTATTCGCCGGGTAAAGGCTTTGGTCAGGATACATTTGTCCGGAAAGGTTCGCGTCAGCCGCTACTTGCCAGCCGCTCAGGTAAATGGCTTTCAAGCCGGCCTTTACCTGTTGAATCGCCTGATTCCCGGTCAATGCCCCCAGCGCCTTGATATGATGCTCTGTATTCAGCAAGTTCCACAGCCGCTCCGCTCCGAGACGAGCCAGTGTGTGCTCGATTTGAACCGAACCACGCAGCCGGAAAACATCTTCCGCCGTGTACGTCCGGGTAATCCCTTGAAAACGCTCGCCCTGCCAGCTTTGCTCGATCTGTTGAATAGCTTCCTGTTTTGTTTGTTTGCTCATTTTCGTTTCCCCCACCCATTTTTATTGTTTTATTTAGAGATAGCGATAGCCCGGCACAGTCAGAAAATCTTCAAAATCGTCTTCCGTCACCAGCCGCAAGAAAAGCTCGCCCGCGACCTGGAATTTGCTGTTTTCATAACGCTCCTGGCCAATCGCTTGTTTCAACGCTTGCAGTTCTTCGCTCAGCCACTGTTTCACCAAGCCTTCCGTGATCTTTCTGCCATCCTGAAGAACGCCATGTCGATGACGAATCCAGTGCCATACTTGTGCACGGGAGATTTCTGCCGTCGCTGCGTCCTCCATCAGATTGTGAATCGGAACAGCCCCAAAGCCACGAAGCCATGCCTCGATATATTGCAAACCGACACTGATGTTGGTACGAACGCCTTCCTCTGTGATCGTGCCTTCGGGTACAGCCAGAAGGTCGCTCGCCTGCACCTGCACGTCCTCGCGCTTATACCAGATCTGGTTCGGCTCTCTCATCAAACGATTGAAAACCTCCATGGCAACTGGCACCAATGCCGGATGAGCTACCCATGTACCATCGTGCCCGTCGTATGCTTCCCGCTCTTTGTCGGCACGTACTTTGGCAATCGCTTCTTCATTTTTGACCGGGTCGTTTTTCACCGGAATTTGCGCTGCCATTCCGCCAATGCAAGGTGCCTGGCGTTTGTGGCAAGTCTTCACCGCCAAAGTGGTGTAGGCTTTCATGAACGGAACCGTCATCGTCACTTGTGCCCGGTCAGGCGTAATGACATCCGGGCTATTGCGCAGCTTTTTAATGTAGCTGAAAATGTAATCCCAACGCCCGCAGTTCAATCCCGCACTGTGCTCGCGCAGCTCATACAAAATTTCATCCATTTCAAAAGCAGCGAGAATCGTTTCGATCAGCACCGTCGCGCGAATCGTCCCCCGCGGAATATTCAGTTCCTCCTGGGCGAAAACAAACACATCGTTCCAGAGGCGCGCTTCCAGATGGCTTTCCAGCTTCGGCAAGTAAAAATACGGGGCTGTCTTGTTCGCGATCAAGGCATCGACGTTGTGGTAAAAATAAAGACCAAAGTCGAGCAGGCTGCCGGAAATCGGCTGTTGGTCAAGGAGTATGTGTTTTTCATCGAGGTGCCAGCCACGCGGCCGTACGATCAATACAGCCGTCTTCTCATTCAGGGTGTACTGTTTTCCTTCCGGGCTGGTGTATGATATGTTGCGGCGAACCGCGTCCTTCATGTTGATCTGTCCCTGGATCGAGTTTTCCCATGTAGGCGAATTGGCATCTTCAAAATCGGCCATGAACATGCGAGCGCCTGAGTTCAGCGCATTGATCACCATTTTGCGGTCGCCAGATGGCCCGGTGATCTCCACTCTTCGATCCAAAAGATCATGCGGCAGTGGAGCAATCGTCCAATCTCCGTTGCGAATCTCGGCTGTTTCCGGCAAAAAGTCAGGCAGTTGTCCCGCATCAATTTTCAGCTGACGTTCCTTGCGATCGGCAAGCAGTTGCTGCCGTCTGTCGCCAAACTTTTGTTCCAGCTTGATCACAAATTGAACCGCCTCTGGCGTGAGGATTTCCTGATAGCCGGAATGCATCTCGCCAGTGATCTGAATCTCCAGCGGATATGGATTAGTTGGAATCGTAGTCAAAACTGGTCACCATCCTTGATAACGTCCGAATTATTATGGTACAGATTCGTTTTCGAAAAATTATTATAGTACAGTAGGTGCAAAAAAAATGATCTAATCCTGATATCCGCTGCCGCTGCAATGACTGCAACTCACATGCCCATCTCCCAAACAATGATGGCAAGCCGCTCCGTTGTCATCGTGACCAACGCCTCCACATCTTGGGCAATTTTGTTCGCCGTTTCCTTCACACCGATAGCAGTCCATTTTCTTTCCCTCCATATCTGTATTAAAACAATATTCTTTAAATTTGTTTTTATTATATAACAGACACTAATACAGCGCAACACAATTTTCAAAAAAATCACACTGTATTAGAACACATTTTATCAAAACATGCCCTTGTCCTTGATTTACAGCTCTTTTTGGCAAAAACAAAGCAGCCCCTGACCCGTCAGAATCAGAAGGCTGCTTTGCTTTTCCATATGCTTTTATGCGTTTCTTTGCTCGCTTATTTCGGGGAGATTTTTTCTACTCCACCCATATACGGACGCAAAACTTCCGGAATGGTGATGGAACCGTCTTGTTCCTGGTAGTTCTCCAAAATGGCTGCTACTGTACGGCCGATCGCAAGACCCGATCCGTTCAAAGTGTGCACAAATTCCGGCTTCGATTTTGTATCGCGGCGGAAACGGATATTGGCACGGCGAGCCTGGAAGTCCTCGAAGTTCGAGCACGACGAGATTTCCCGGTACGTATTGTAGCTTGGAATCCAAACTTCCAAGTCGAATTTCTTCGCCGCAGTAAATCCGAGATCTCCGGTACACATGCTCAGCACGCGGTATGGCAGTCCAAGCAGCTGCAACACCTTCTCCGCATTTTTCACCAGTTTATCCAGCTCATCGTAGGAATCTTCCGGTTTGACGAACTTCACCAGCTCGACTTTGTTGAATTGGTGCTGACGAATCAGACCACGCGTGTCGCGCCCTGCCGAACCTGCTTCCGAACGGAAACAAGCACTGAACGCCGTATAGTATTTAGGCAAGTCTGCTCCATCCATGATTTCGTCGCGGTGCATGTTCGTCACTGGCACCTCTGCGGTAGGAATCAGGAAGTAATCAGGACCTTCCAGTTTAAAAGCATCTTCTTCAAACTTAGGCAATTGTCCGGTTCCGGTCATGCTCGCGCGGTTCACGATGAATGGCGGGATGACTTCTTCATATCCGTGTTCATTGGAATGGAGATCCATCATGAAGTTCATCAACGCCCGCTCCAGACGCGCTCCCAGTCCTTTGTAAAAGACAAAGCGGCTTCCGGTTACCTTCGCTGCCGTTTCAAAATCGAGAATCCCTGCCTGGCTGGCTACTTCCCAGTGTGGTTTCGCCTCAAAACCAAAGTTGCGAGGCTCGCCCCACGTCCAAGCCACCACGTTGTCATCTTCCGAAGTACCAATTGGTGTGCTTTCATGTGGCAGGTTAGGCAGGCTCAGCAAAATCAGTTCTTGCTGTTCATCCAGCCCACGCAGTTCCTCATCCAACGCTTTGATGCGCTCGTTTACTTCTTTCATTTCCGCGATCAAATGGTCGGCGTTCTCTTTGTTCCGTTTCATGATGGCTACTTGCTCAGATACCGTGTTGCGTTTATTTTTCAGAGCTTCCGCTTCCTGAATGACTTGACGGCGCTTTTCGTCCACTTCTGCAAACTGATCCAGAGCGGAAATATCTTCGTTGCGATGCGCCAAACGGCGTTTTACTTCTTCCAAATCCTGACGCAATACTTTTACGTCCAACATGTTCGAATCCCTCCGAATCGATAATAAAATGCAAAAAACACCCGTCCCCATAAGGGACGAGTGTTGTATACCCGCGTTGCCACCCTCGTTGATACACGCCAAGACTGCACATGTATCCACTCAATCCGTCGTAACGGGACGGTTCCGGACAAAGTTCATTCCTTTGCCACTCCGAGATGGATTCCCCCACAGACCGGATCGGTTTGCACCCACCACCGACTCTCTGCACCAGATTCTTCATGAGGTACTTGTTCTCATCATCGCATTCTCATTCATGCATACTTCTATTGTTAACTGTACTACAGGTTCTATACGTATGTAAAGGCTACTCCGCGATGATCTTCATACAAAAAAAGACCGGCATCTTGTTCATGCCGATCTTCTTTCGAGGATGTTTATTGATTGGCTTTAGCTTCTGTACTCTTTGACCATTTCGAGGAAATATTTGTGCAGCCGTGCATCTTCGGTCAATTCCGGGTGAAAAGCAGCCGCCAGGTAGTGACCGTTTCGGGCAACGACGATCTTTTCATCGTACTTGGCAAGCACCTCAGCATTTTCTCCGACTTCTACGATGTAAGGAGCGCGGATAAACACTGCGGGATAATCTGCACCGACACCAGCTACGGGCATTGTGACCTCGAAGCTTTCTTTTTGCCGACCAAACGCGTTCCGCTCCACCTTGATATCCATCAGCCCCAGATGGCACTCATCCTGCCCCTGAATCTGCTTGGCCAAGAGAATCGCTCCCGCGCAAGTGCCGAAGATTGGCTTTCCGGCGCTTCCGAACTCACGAAGCGCATCCATGAATCCGTACTTATGCATCAGCTTGCTGATCGTCGTGCTCTCTCCGCCTGGGAGAACCAATCCGTCGAGGTCTGCGAGTTCCTCTGCTTTTTTGACAGGAACGGCTGTCGCCCCTGCTTCCTCCAGCATGCGCAAGTGTTCTGCCACAGCCCCTTGCAGCGCGAGTACACCGATTTTCATTTGACTCACCTTACCAGCCGCGCTCTTGCATGCGATCAGCTTCGCGGATTTTGGAAATCTCGATTCCTGTCATCGCACTGCCCAAGCCTTTTGATACGCGTGCGATCAGCTCGTAATCTGTGTAGTGGGTAGTTGCCTCGACAATTGCCCGCGCGAATTTTTCCGGATTTTCCGATTTGAAAATACCCGAGCCGACGAATACGCCGTCAGAGCCCAATTGCATCATCAGTGCCGCATCTGCCGGGGTAGCTACGCCACCAGCCGCGAAGTTCACGACAGGCAGTTTGCCTGTTTGGTGTACTTGTTCGAGCAGTTCGTATGGAGCACCCAAATTTTTCGCTTCTGCCATCAGCTCATCGTAAGACATCGCCTGCACTTTGCGGATTTGAGCCATCATCGTGCGCATATGGCGAACTGCCTCTACGATGTTCCCGGTCCCTGGCTCACCTTTTGTGCGGATCATGGAAGCTCCTTCTCCGATGCGGCGAAGCGCTTCGCCCAGATCACGCGCACCACATACGAACGGCACAGTGAAGTCTTTTTTGTTGATGTGGTACAAATCGTCCGCTGGGGTCAAAACTTCACTTTCATCCAGGTAATCTACACCCATTGACTCCAATACGCGGGCTTCGACAAAATGTCCGATACGAGCTTTTGCCATAACAGGGATAGAAACAGCGTTCAGAACTTCCTCCACAATGCCCAGATCAGCCATACGGGCTACTCCGCCAGCAGCACGGATATCAGAAGGTACGCGTTCCAGCGCCATAACAGCTACGGCGCCAGCAGCTTCAGCAATCTTTGCTTGCTCAGCATTTACGACGTCCATGATAACGCCGCCTTTTTGCATCTCAGCCATACCTTTTTTTACGCGGGACGTTCCTACTTGTACCATATGAAAATTCCCCCTACATCATGAAGTCAGAACCGTAACTGTTATGCTCTGTTATGGTTCCTTGTTACCGTCATTGTAAACGATAGATGAGGGGGAAAACAACCATTATTTAATTTCCTGTTCCACTACTGAACAAGTTGCTGAAAAATTGAATGATGCTGCGGAAGAACAGACGAATCCAGCTCGCCTCTTCCACCTCTTGGCTTGCCACTACATCCACGCCTGCTTTTGCCGCGTCTTCTGGCTGGAGGTAATCGGTGTCTTTTGCCCCTTCTTCTTTCAGTACGAGCTTACCGATTACTTGGCCTTGCTTGATTGGCGCGTTCAAGTCTTGGAAGGTAACTGTTGGGGTGAATTTTGCTTCCCCGCCAATTTTGGTCAGTACGTTTACTTCGCTGCCTGTTACTGCTGGTACTGTCAGTTCTACCCCGTTCTTTACAGGTGCAGTTTCAAAGCCTTTTACAGAAGCATTCTTGTCCAACTGCTTGGTTAATTTGAAATTGCTGAAACCGTAGTCGTAAAGCTTTTTGGTTTCTACGAAGCGCTTTGTTTTGCTGTCTGTTCCCATGACAACAGAAATCAAGCGCATGTTATCACGAACGGCCGTACCAGTAAAACAATTGCCTGCTGCTTGGGTATAACCAGTCTTTAATCCGTCTACACCTTGATAGTAATTCGGGAGATCAGGCAGCATCCAGTTGTTATTCGCCATTTTCAGCTCATTTTTAGAACCGGGACGGAACGTAAACCGTGGGATCTTGGATACTTCCAAAGCTTCTGGGAAATCACGAATCAGGTTTCTAGCGAGGATGGCCGAATCGCGAGCAGACATCAGGTTTTCCACTTGATCTGTCTTAACGGAATATGGTCCCAACTCGTTGGCTGGCAAACCGCTAGATGTTACGAAAGACGTGTTTTTCATACCAAACTCTGCAGCCTTCTTGTTCATCATCTGCACGAAGTTTGCTTCACTGCCCGCAATCTTTTCAGCAAGCAGTACAGTTGCGTCATTAGCAGAAACGACAGCCATCGCATTGTACAGCTCTCTGACTGTGAAGGACTCACCTAGATTTAGGTATACGCCAGACGTATCGGAGATTCTTGCCACATAGAAGGCATACTCACTTACGGGCACCTTCTCATCCCAGCTGATTTTCTTCTCCTTGATTGCTTCTTGCACCAGGTATTCCGCCATCATCTTACTCATGCTGGCAGGTGGCAGTGAGGCATCTGGATTCATACTGTACAATATTTTTCCTGTTGATGCCTCTAATAGAATGGCAGATTTCGCTGCCAGTTGTAGATCGGCTGCAGGTGCTGCATCGGCCTTCGTCGCCGCTCCTCCCATTGCGGTTGCAAACACTGCGAGAGAAAGGATCAGACCTGTCAGTCGCTTTTTCCATGTTGTTCGCTTCATAGTTTCTTCTCACTCTCCAATTCTGTCATAAATTCATACGGTAATTGAGCACCAAGTGTAAGTTTAACATACCATTACGATCTCATTGAAGTCCAAATAGACTCATTAGTAGGTAATTGATTGGATATATAAAATATAATTGAAATTAAATTATATTATGGTATAAATGGAAATATATTCAATATTTAAGGAGGCTTATCTCGTGAATAAGGTTTTATACACTTTTGCTTCACTCGCTCTTGGTTTGGTTGTTATGAATCCAGTTTCTGCTCATGCCGCAGTCGAAAAAAGGAACACCGATTCCCTAGTGGAACAGCAAACTAAAAAGGATATTAGTACCATGAGCATTGAACTTGACTGGAGGTCTTTCAGCGTAACACAGGGAGGTACATATATTGGCCGTGACACATTCCATCTCTTTGGAAAGGCTAACGCTGGATTAGATGCTTCAAATAGTAACTGCGATGTAACAGTTTACATCGAAAAATTAAGCGAGAATGGAAAAGTAGAGAAAACAATTAAATTAGGAAGATTAACTGCGCCAAAAGGCAATACTGATTATACCGACCCAGTATCTGTCGTCCCAGGGAACTATCGCCTCAAGATAGTAGGAAATATTGCCTCTGACGGAGAAATCGCTATTTATAGAAGATAGCTGTACGTTAACTGCGACCAGTTTTTAAATTTTTGCCTACAAATTAAATAACCCCCCTTTCTTTCTAGAAGGGGGGATTTTCTTATAAACTAAGAAATCGAGTAGTTCGGCGACTCCTTGGTAATTTGCACGTCATGTGGATGGCTTTCACGCAAGCCGGCTCCCGTGATCCGGACAAACTGGGAGTTCTGGATCAAGTCCTCGATCGTCTTCGCTCCGCAGTAACCCATCCCTGCACGCAAACCGCCAATCAGTTGGTAGGTCACATCTGCCAACGGCCCTTTGTAAGGAACGCGGCCCTCGATTCCTTCTGGAACAAGCTTTTGTTCGTTCTCCTGGAAGTAACGGTCTTTGCTTCCTGCTTTCATGGCGCCAATCGAGCCCATACCGCGGTATACCTTGAAACGGCGGCCTTGGAAAATCTCAAATTCGCCTGGGCTTTCTTCCGTTCCGGCAAACAGACTGCCGATCATGATCGCAGAAGCGCCAGCGCCGATCGCTTTTGGCAAATCGCCGGAGTATTTAATACCGCCGTCGGCAATAATTGGAATATTGTACTCGCGAGCTACCTGGGCACAATCGTGAATCGCGGTAATTTGCGGTACACCGATACCTGCTACGACGCGAGTAGTACAAATGGAACCCGGACCGATACCGACTTTTACAACAGATGCGCCAGCTTCGATCAGATCGCGGGTAGCTTGTCCTGTCGCAACATTTCCCGCTACGATCGTCAAGTTTGGATACTCTTTGCGAATGGCTTTTACGGTTTCGATTACACCTTTGGAGTGTCCATGTGCTGTATCGACCACCAGGACATCCACACCTGCCTGTACAAGCGCCGCTGCACGCTCGAACGTATCAGCAGATACACCGACCGCCGCGCCACACAGCAAGCGTCCCTGTGGGTCCTTGGCTGCCTGCGGGTATTGAATCGCCTTCTCGATATCTTTAATGGTGATAAGTCCGCGCAAAATATTGTTCTCATCAACCAGTGGCAGCTTTTCAATCTTGTGCTTTTGAAGAATCGCTTCTGCTTGCTGGAGCGTTGTTCCTACAGAAGCAGTCACCAGATTGTCTTTTGTCATCACTTCTTTGATTGGTGTGGAGTAGTCATGAACAAAGCGCAGATCACGGTTGGTCAAAATCCCGATAAGATGCTTTTCTTCATCGACAATCGGCACGCCGGAAATGCGGTATTTGCCCATCAGAGCGTCCGCTTCTGCTACTGTATGGTCCTGGCTCAAAGAAAACGGGTTGGTAATGACGCCACTTTCCGAGCGCTTTACGCGATCTACCTCGCTCGCCTGCTGCTCAATCGTCATGTTTTTATGGATGATGCCAATGCCGCCTTGGCGGGCCATCGCGATCGCGAGTGCTGATTCTGTTACCGTGTCCATCCCGGCACTGATCAAAGGAATGTTCAGACTAACTGTCTCGCTAAGCTTTACCCGAAGATCGACATCTCTTGGCAAAACCTCGGATTTTGCTGGGATAAGCAGCACGTCATCAAATGTTAGTCCTTCTTTGACAAATTTATCTTCCCGCACAGTAGAAAGCCCCTCTCGGCAAATATTTTAAGACAGTGTAACAAACGGCATAATTTACTGTCAAGGAATGTGTAAAACGTTC
>NZ_CP085874.1:15000-22500 GCF_013284375.2 Brevibacillus sp. HD3.3A | reverse complement strand
AGGATTCCCCCTAATGCCGTATAAACTTCCTCTGCCAATCTTGCTCCGCTGTTCAGTTGCTTCACTTCCACGATGGGCAACCTGGTCACCACCCGATCCAACTTGTAATCACATAGTTTTCTTTTCCCAATTTTACTCCAATTTCAAACCAATTGCAGGAATAAAGTAACAGTTTGGGCAAACTTTCTGTTCAAAAAAGAGCGCCCCACAAAACTCGGAGCGCTCCATTCATGATCTTGGCATTATTCTTCTATTGGTTCGTGATCGTCTGGTTCCACATTGGATGGAGCGTCAACTCCGTCAACTGCTTCTTCCATGTCCTCCAGATCGTCATCATCTTCATTAGGTGGGCATTTGGCTACTGAACCTACCTGTTCGTTTTCAGACAGACGGATCAGCTTCACGCCTTGCGTATAACGTCCCATTACAGAGATACCCTTCATCTCCGTGCGGATGATAATACCGGAAGTGGTGATAATCATCAAATCTTCTTCTGGCTCCACCACTTTCAGGCCGACTACATGCCCGCTGCGTTCCGTGACATTGTGCGTCTTGATCCCTTTACCACCGCGCGACTGAATACGGTATTCCTCAACAGGAGTCCGTTTGCCGTAACCGTTTGCCGTTACGATGAGAACTTCCGCGTTTGGCTTGATGACGTCCATATCAATGACATTGTCATCGTCGTCAAGCGTAATTCCCTTCACGCCGGTTGCGTTGCGTCCCATTGTCCGCACGTCACCCTCGTTAAAACGCACAGACATCCCTTTTTGCGTACCCATAATGATCTCTTGTTTCCCGTCAGTCAAACGAACACCAATCAGCTCATCGTCTTCGCGCAGATTGACTGCAATCAGTCCGCCTTTGCGAATGTTCTCATACGATTCCAGCGTGGTTTTCTTGATAATCCCTTTCTTTGTAGCAAAGAACAGGAATCGCTCATGATCAAATTCCTTGACTGGAATGACCGCGCTGACCCGCTCCCCTTTTTCAATCTGGATCAGATTGATGATCGGAGTGCCTTTTGCCGTGCGGCTGAGGTCTGGAATCTCAAAGCCTTTCAGACGGTACACTTTGCCCTTGCTTGTGAAGAACATGATGTAGTCATGAGAATTGGTAATATACAGATGTTCAACAAAGTCGTCATCCTTCGTTCCCAATCCCTGAACGCCCCGTCCACCGCGTTTTTGTGAACGATAAGTGGATACAGGCAGACGTTTGATATATCCGTCATGAGTCAGCGTAATCACGACATCCTCTTCCGGAATCAAATCAGCGTCTTCGATATGATTTTCATCAAAAGCGATGGCGGTGCGCCGCTCGTCTCCGAACTTCTCCTTGATTTCGCCGAGCTCTTCGCGAATAATCGCGTAGATTTTGGCTTCATCAGCAAGAATAGCTCGCAGCTCCGCAATCTTCACCAACAGCTCCTGGTACTCGTTCTCGATTTTCTCGCGCTCCAACCCGGTCAAGCGTTGCAGACGCATATCGAGAATCGCTTGTGCCTGCTCGTAGCTCAGAGCGAAGTTGCTCATCAGCCCCTCGCGAGCTTCTTCCGTTGTTTGCGAAGAACGAATCAGGCTGATAATCTCATCGATGTGATCCAGGGCAATGCGCAAGCCTTCCAAAATGTGAGCGCGCGCTTCAGCCTGCTTCAGATCGTATTCGGTCCTTCTGCGAATAATGACGCGTTGATGCTGCAGATAGTAATACAACATCTCACGCAGATTGAGGACGCGTGGGCGGCCATCGACCAATGCCAGCATGTTCACACCGAAAGTAGTCTGCATTTGCGTATGCTTGAACAGATTGTTCAACACAACTTTCGGAATGACATCGCGGCGCAGCTCCATTACGATGCGCATACCTTTACGGTCAGACTCATCGCGCAGATCGGTAATGCCTTCGATTTTCTTTTCCCGGACAAGCTCCGCAATCTTCTCAACGAGTCTTGCCTTGTTTACCTGATAAGGAATTTCCGTCACGATAATGCGCGGTTTTCCCTTTTCCTCTTCAATTTGGGTTTTCGCTCGCATGATAATTGAGCCTCGACCCGTTTCGTAAGCACGGCGAATGCCACTTACCCCAAGGATCTCTCCCGCTGTAGGGAAATCGGGGCCTTTGATGATTTTCATCAAGTCTTGAACCGTAATATCCGGACTGTCGATCATGGCAATGACGCCATCAATCACTTCCGTCAAGTTATGCGGCGGAATATTGGTTGCCATCCCTACGGCAATCCCCGACGCACCGTTCAAAAGCAGGTTCGGGAAACGAGAAGGCAAGACTACAGGCTCTTCCTTGCGCCCGTCGTAGTTAGGCGTGAAATCAACTGTCTCTTTATCAATATCGCGCAGAAGCTCCAATGCCAGCTTGGAAAAACGCGACTCTGTATAACGCATGGCCGCTGCCGGGTCACCGTCAACAGAACCGAAGTTTCCTTGCCCTTCGACGAGCATATAACGCATATTAAAATCTTGAGCCATCCTTACCATCGCTTCATAGATGGAAGAGTCACCATGCGGATGGTAGTTCGCCATTACTTCCCCGACTACGTTTGCCGATTTACGGAACGCTTTGTCAGGAGTAAGACCCATATCATGCATGGCATACAAAATACGCCTGTGCACAGGCTTCAAACCGTCGCGAACATCAGGCAGCGCGCGACTGACGATAACGCTCATCGCATAGCTGATGAACGACTCTCTCATTTCTTGGCTAATATCGACTTTGGGAAACCGAGCAGTTTCTTCTGCCATAAACGGTAAACCTCCAACTGGTTATCACAATACGTTATTATACCATATAGAAAGAGGGCACGTCCAAAAATTCCAGTCGAATCAATCGATTCCCCTTGTTTTTCTCAGTTTTTCGCTCTGCTTTTACGGCAGCATCGACACACCATTTTATTCCATATCTGTTTTACATTCACTTATGTTTTGCCATACCGGCTTTTCTTATGCAAAAATAAAAAAAGCCGAACCGATCTCAAGAAGAAATCGATTCGGACATAGCAGTCTTTTTGCCTTGCCGAGCCAAATAAATGAGGTAAATCAACAAGTAAAGTCCGAGCGCTACTAATGAATAACGATACATCACGGCAAAGCTGGTCATTTTGGCGATCGCCCCCAAAATCATGGCACCACCGCCGATCCCCAAATCAAATGCCGAGAAAAACGTCCCGGTAGCCGCGCCCCTTCTGGTCGGATCGACACGTTTGATCGTCCACGCCTGCAAGGAAGGCTGCACACCGCCAACACCAATACCAAACAATATCGCGGCAAGGATCATCTGCCATTCAGTCGTACTGTACGATAGCAAAAGCAATCCGCCGCCCAGGATAACCCCACCGGGAAGCAAAATCCACACAGGTCCCTTGCGATCAAACAACTTCCCAGCCAAAGGCCGAACCGCCATCAGTGCAATCGCATTGAACAAGAAAAACAACCCGATATTGACGATTCCGACCTCAATCCCGAACAAAGTAATAAAGCTGACGATTCCTCCGTAAATAATTCCGATCAACAAATTCAACAAGGACGGAAACAGCGCTGCCTTTTCCAAAAGCCCGCTTAACACGCTGCCTTGCTGTTTTTTCGCAGGAACAATCGGTTTGAATTTTACCAGGCGCGACAGTATCATCGCTAACGCAGTCAAGCCTGCTGAGATGGCAAAAAGCCAGCCGTATCCCCAGTTTTGCGAAACCCACAGCCCCAGAAGCGGACCGAAGCCCATCGCCAAATTGCTGAACATCCCGAAGTAGCCCATACCTTCTCCGCTGCGTTCCCGAGGAATGATATCAGACACAATGGTTCCGTAAGTCGTCGTGACGATTCCCCAACCGATCCCGTGCAAAAAACGAATCGCCAACACCAATGCCACGCTGACCATCCAATAGTAGCCTGCAACCGCCAGCAGAAAAATCGCCAAGCCGAGTAAAAGGACTGGCTTTCTCCCGATCGTATCCAGCGCTTTCCCGGCAAACGGACGCACAAGTAGCGCTGACACAGTGAAAAGACTGATGACAAGCCCTACCGCCAGTTGATCTCCGCCCATATCAGTCACATATACGGGAAGGGTGGGCAGAAGCATCTGAAAAGCGACAAACAGCATAAAGTTGGAGAGCGCCAGGATCACAAAATCCTTCGTCCACAACGCCTTTTTTTCTGACATAACACTCACTCTCCCATACGAGTCCTGATCCTTTTCAATACAATATTATATGTAATGTTTTAAAAGTCAACCCGCCGATGGCACTTCTCCCCTGCCCTTGCCATTCTGCGAGCCTCTCGATCGCCATGCCCATGCTCATCTTTTTCAAAACAAAAAAGACGCCGGATACCCGACGCCCTGCCGCTCTGATTCATTGGATAATGCTGAACGAAACTATTACAGCTTAACGATCATTTCCAAATCGGAGGTGCGAATCATTGTTTTGGTGTCGATCAGCAGTCCGAAGAACAGCACGGCTATCTTCATTAGTTTTCTCATGGTGTATCCCCTCCGTTTGTTTGTTACCTTGATTATACAAGCTTCCAAGCGTCTCTCCCATCGATTTGCCTTGCATGGATCTTACAAAGCTGTAAGGCTTGCAAAAAAGTGTGGGAAAAGTATGGGAAAACCGCGCTGGCAACGGATCGGAGAAAAAACTGTTGTACAATAGCTTGTGAAGATAAGCCCTGCGGAGGAACCCGATGAAAGACTTTCGTATCGCCATAGTTGATGATGATGTGAACATTCGCCAGATTGTTGCCGCCTATTTGCAAAAAGAAGGCTACCTGATAGATGCCGTAGGATCGGCAGAGGAAGCCTTTTTTCTAAAAGAACAGGCTCCCCCTGACCTTTGGGTTTTAGACATCATGTTGCCCGGTATTGACGGATATGAATTTTGCCGTCGTATCCGCGCGGAATCTGAAACGCCTATCATCATGATTTCTGCTCGTGATGAGGAAGTGGACAAAATACTCGGATTGGAGCTTGGCAGCGATGATTATTTAACCAAGCCGTTTAGCCCGCGTGAGCTGGTAGCGCGCGTCAATCGTGCTTTAAAACGTTGGGAACATATGCGTCAACCTGCTTCACAATCGGGACTCGCCTCTGTAGCGGCGCCAGCACCAGGTAAAAACTCTGCCCCAGAAGGTCTTCTCGTATTGGATAAAGACAAACGACTCGTCTATTCGCTGGGGCACAAAGTAGAAGTGACCGCAAAAGAATTTCAGGTGCTCAGCCTGCTATCAGAGAATCCGGATCGGGCTTTTTCCCGAGATGAATTGCTGACGCTCGTCTGGGGCTACGACTATTTTGGCAGCGACCGTGTCGTCGATGATTTGATCCGCCGCATACGCAAAAAACTGAATCACATTCCGCTAGAGACAGTCTGGGGATTCGGCTATCGCTTGCGCAAAATGGAGGGGCCAAACGAAGGATGAATATCCAGTTGCGTATCACCTTGATGTTCGCGCTGCTCCTTTGCCTGGTGACCGGAATATCTGCTGTTCTGATCAATTCTTTTTTGCTCGACCATTTAATTGCCCAGCAAAAGAAGGAACTGACGCTAAAAGGCCAGTTCTGGATTGAAAAAACGACTCTTGCCGATCAAAAAATTACAGATGCGGACATCTCCGAGCTGGACAAGCTGCTCGTGTCCAATCGCAAGGTAGAGTTGCTATTGATCGGTAAAAAGAAGAAAGTGCTTTATACCACCTTGCCTTCTTCGAATGTAAACGATTGGCTGCAAGCCTTGGAACGGAAAGCGGAAAAACGGCAAGATAAGAACATCTGGATCATTGGCCAAGACGACTATGTCGTTGTCAATCTTCCTCTTAAAAACGATGAAAAGCAGCGCCTTATCCTCACATCACCAGTTCGCGGGCTGAAAGATGTGCGAATGGAACTCACGACAAATATGTTGCTGATCGTATGCATCGGGGCTGTTTCAACGATTTTGCTCAGTTTTTTTATCACACGCAGCATGGTGCGACCGTTGAACAAACTGACCACAGAAATCAAAAAAATACAGTTTCGACGCTTCTCTGACGTCCAGCTTGTCCCGGCCCGTGGGGAGATTGCAGAAGTAGCAGAGAGTGTCTACTCCATGGCGCAGGAGCTTGATCGCTTTCATGAAATTCAGCGGCAATTTTTACAGAACGCCTCACACGAATTAAAGACTCCACTCATGTCGATTCAAGGATATGCGGAAGGAATACGCGATGGTGTTTTCGCAGAGGCAGCGGCACAAAAAGGATTGGATGTTATCGTAGAAGAAACAAATCGCTTAAAGCATATCGTTACCGAAATCATTTTGCTGGCGAAGCTTGAGAGTGAAGAAAATTTGTTTCGTCCCTCCGATCATTCGGCAACGGAGTTGGTGAACCGCGCAATTGAGCGACTTCATCCACTCCAACTGCAAAAAAAGATTTCCATTCAAATTCGTGCCGCCACTACTCCCGACATTGTTTATATAGATGAGGGAAAGGTGCTCCAGGCTTTTCTCAACATCATTGGCAATGCGTTACGACACGCCAGAGAAAAGATCGTCATCGCTGTGGAAGTCGGGAAACATTTTGTAACCGTTCATGTTATTGATGATGGAGCAGGCATCCAGGAAGATTTGCTGCCTCATTTGTTTCACCGCTTTGTCAAAGGGAAAAATGGCGAGGTAGGGCTAGGATTGGCTATTTCCAGAGCAATCATTGAGCGTTCACATGGCCGGATTGAAGTTGAAAATGGCGCGTTATGCGGTGCTATTTTCCGTATCTCTCTCCCGCTGGCCCCCCTTGCGTAAAACTAACCCCCAAGGTACTGAATCCTTGGGGGTTAACTTCGCGCTTTTACCGTTACATATTCCGGGAAACATCTACGCTGAGCGCGTTCCTTCCAATTCTCATTACCATAAAAGAAGCGAGCAGACAAAATGCTCCTGCGACAATAAACATAAAGAAGTAGCTGTTCAATACCGTATAGACGACTCCACCACCGTAAGCAGCTACTGCTGCTCCCAATTGATGGGCGGCCAGTATCCATCCAAACAAAATCCCTGCTTGCTCTCTGCCAAAAATATCGGTCGTCAATCTCATTGTCGGAGGAACTGTGGCAACCCAGTCCAAACCGTAGAAGACGATGAACAACCCCAAACTAAATGTCGAAGATGACAGCGCAGTAGGAAGAAACATCAAGGAAAGACCGCGAAGTCCATAATACCAGAACAACAGCCAGCGATTATTGTAACGATCCGACAGCCATCCGGAAAAGGTCGTTCCAATAATGTCAAAAATCCCAATCATAGCGAGCAGACTAGCGGCAGTAACTGCTGGAATACCATGCTCCATACAGGCAGCAATAAAATGAGTTCCGATCAAACCATTCGTAGACAAGCCACAAATAAAAAAGCTGCCAGCCAACAACCAGAAATCAAAAGAACGAAGACCTGTGTACAGCCCTTTCATTGCCGCCCGAAACGGATTTTGTGCCGGAGCGACATGCTCTCGATCAGCTACAGTC
>NZ_CP085874.1:0-7500 GCF_013284375.2 Brevibacillus sp. HD3.3A | reverse complement strand
ATCAACTGAAAATTAAAGGTGGTGCCGGCAATAGGACTTGAACCCACAACCCCCTGATTACAAGTCAGGTGCTCTACCAATTGAGCTATACCGGCATATTTGATTATTTCATGGTGGCTCGGGACGGAATCGAACCGCCGACACGAGGATTTTCAGTCCTCTGCTCTACCGACTGAGCTACCGAGCCTCGTGCATATGAGATGCCACCATTAGTTTGAATAATGGCGGAGCTGACGGGACTCGAACCCGCGACCTCCGGTGTGACAGACCGGCGTGAACTCCAACTTCACCACAGCTCCATATTAATTATCATTTTGTAATAATGGTGGAGGCTGACGGGATCGAACCGCCGACCCTCTGCTTGTAAGGCAGATGCTCTCCCAGCTGAGCTAAGCCTCCGTACTCCCCGACTTTTGTCAGGGACCCAACAAAGTAGTTGGGATTCATAGGTGACCCGTAGGGGATTCGAACCCCTGTATGACAGCGTGAAAGGCTGCTGTGTTAAACCGCTTCACCAACGGGCCGTGCTTTTTAATAATCTGGTGCTCCCGACAGGAATCGAACCTGCGACCTCTTCCTTACCATGGAAACGCTCTACCGACTGAGCTACAGGAGCGTGATATGGCTCCTCGGGACGGACTCGAACCGCCGACCGATCGGTTAACAGCCGATTGCTCTACCAACTGAGCTACCGAGGAACAATACAATATCCAGGCCAATTGCCTTTAGGAGTCTATGGTGGAGCTGAACGGGATCGAACCGATGACCTCCTGCTTGCAAGGCAGGCGCTCTCCCAACTGAGCTACAGCCCCATTTTCAAATGGGTAAGCGATCTTGATTTTGCTGCTATCGCCTTATGTAAGTGGTGGGCCTAGGCTGACTCGAACAGCCGACCTCACGCTTATCAGGCGTGCGCTCTAACCAACTGAGCTATAGGCCCGTATCGCTTCCTGGATCTTTAATCTAGCATAGATTTTTATTCATTGCAATAGAATTTTTGATTTTTTTATCGGGTAAAAGTGAATTTTTTGCAAGAAGGCTGGCTCAGCTACGAAAAAGCCAGCGAAAAACCCGCTTCGATCCGCAAAACAGCGTGGTAGAAGCCTTTTCCACACCTGTTTCATAGCTGAGCCTTCCTGCAATCAATGTCTATATGGAGCCATCAAGGATCTTAAATATCCAAATCTCTGACAGTCGCTGCGTATTGCTCAATAAACTCTCTGCGCGGCTCTACTTCATCGCCCATGAGCGTCTCAAACACCATATCGGCATCCATGGCGTCTTCCAGGTCAACTTGCAAGAGTGTACGCATCTCCGGGTCCATTGTAGTTTCCCACAATTGGTCCGCGTTCATCTCACCCAACCCTTTGTAACGTTGCACATTTGGCTTTGGTGTAGTCTTCAGGGTAGCGAGTATTTCATCCCGCTGCCTGTCGTTGTAAGCATAATGCAGCGTTTTGCCCTGCTTGATGCTGTACAACGGCGGCTGCGCAATATAAATATACCCCGCTTCGATGAGCTGACGCATGTAGCGATAGAAGAACGTCAACAGCAACGTACGGATATGTGAGCCATCCACGTCGGCGTCCGTCATGATTACGACTTTATGGTAGCGCGCTTTGGTGATGTCGAAGTCTTCGCCCACCCCTGTGCCGAGCGCCGTAATGATCATGCGAATTTCGTTGTTGCCGAGAATTTTGTCCAAGCGCGCCTTTTCTACGTTCAACACTTTTCCACGCAAAGGAAGAATCGCCTGGAAGTGACGATCGCGGCCAGACTTCGCAGAACCGCCCGCAGAGTCTCCCTCAACGATGAACAGTTCGGATTCGGAAGCGTCCTTGGAAGAGCAGTCGGCCAATTTACCCGGCAAAGCACTGACTTCGAGCGCGCTCTTGCGGCGAGTCATTTCCCGGGCTTTACGGGCAGCTTCACGGGCACGCGAAGCCATCAGAGCCTTCTCGACCACTTTTTTCGCTACGCCAGGGTTTTCCTCCATAAAGGTGCTGAAACGATCGCCAAACACGGACTCGGTAATGCTGCGCGCTTCCGAGTTGCCGAGCTTTGTTTTCGTTTGCCCTTCGAACTGAGGCTCCTGGATCTTCACCGAAATAATCGCCGTGATCCCTTCACGCACATCATCCCCGGACAGGTTTGCATCCTTTTCCTTGAGGAGATTGAATTTGCGGCTGTAGTCGTTGATCACGCGGGTAAGAGCTGTCTTGAACCCGGTTTCGTGCGTACCGCCTTCATGCGTGTTGATGTTGTTGGCAAAAGAATAAATATTGCTCACGTAGCTGTCGTTGTATTGCAGGGCAACCTCAACAAGCAGGCCGTCTTTCTCCCCTTCGCAATAAATGACTTCTTCGTGCAGCGCTTCGCGGTTTTTATTCAAATATTCCACAAACTGAACAATACCGCCCTCATAGTGGAACGATTCTTCCTTTTCCTGTTCGGGACGGGTATCTTTCAGCGTAATCCGCAGTCCTTTGTTGAGGAAAGCAAGCTCGCGAATACGTTTTTGCAAAATGTCGTATTCGAAAACGGTTGTTTCTGTAAAGATGGTCGGGTCTGGCTTGAACGTGACTTTTGTTCCCGTCTCTTCTGTCTCGCCAATAACAGCAAGATCAGCAACAGGTGCGCCGACCGTAAAACGCATATAGTGAATTTGATTGTTCTGCTTTACTTCTACTTCCATCCACTCGGATAGCGCGTTTACAACCGAGCTACCTACCCCGTGAAGACCGCCGGAAACTTTATATCCGCCGCCGCCAAATTTTCCGCCGGCATGCAGGACAGTTAAAACCGTTTCTACTGTCGACTTCCCGGTTTTCTCGTGGATGCCGGTTGGGATTCCCCGGCCATTATCAGTTACAGATACGGAGTTGTCCGGATGAATGACCACCAAGATGTTGTCGCAATAACCGGCAAGCGCCTCATCGATGGCATTGTCGACAATCTCCCATACCAGGTGATGCAAACCGCGGCTGCTGGTTGAGCCGATATACATGCCGGGGCGTTTCCGAACCGCTTCCAGCCCTTCCAGAACCTGAATCTGACTCGCATCATAGTTTGTATCGTTCGTCGTCACTTGATCCACTACTCTGTCAACTCCTCCACTTCAGCTTGTACAAAGGGAAACTGATCCAAGCTGTCCACGAACTGAGCGCGTCGCTTTAGCGTCAGAGAAGAAATAGGTGAACAGTAAATGGCATCCTTGGTGATTACATACGATTTTGTTTCTTCTACGCTGTGGTCGACGATCGTCTTCCGCTTTTCCTGCAAGAAAGCCTTGTTGACCTTCGAGGATTTCACGGTTTGATGATCGAGGATGGAAATGACTTCCTTTGTGCTCACCACAGTATCTCCACCAATGTGAATAAACATCCCTGATCCCTACCTTTCTCCCGAGATTGTCCCTTCCTTCACGTAAAAACGAGAGGCTTGCTGGAGAACCTGATGCTTTAAGCCTTCCACACCTGTCGTGCTCACAAACGTCTGAACCCGATCCTGAATGGTTTCGAGTAA
Organism: Brevibacillus sp. HD3.3A; assembly: GCF_013284375.2. Taxonomy (NCBI): domain Bacteria; kingdom Bacillati; phylum Bacillota; class Bacilli; order Caryophanales; family Paenibacillaceae; genus Brevibacillus; species Brevibacillus sp. HD3.3A. The sequence continues at coordinate 3,975 of NZ_CP085874.1, read as the reverse complement.
CAGGGTTTGCCGATGTTCATCCAACTCTGACAAGACATCATCCAACAAAAGAACGGGGTATTCCCCCACTTCTTCTTTAATCAGTTCGATTTCGGCCAGTTTGATGGACAGTGCGCTCGTGCGCTGCTGCCCTTGTGAACCGTACGTTTGGACATCCATGTTGTTCACTTTGAGTGAAAAATCATCGCGATGCGGTCCGATCAAGGTGCTTCCGCGCATGATTTCCCGGTCGCGAACCTCTTCATAGGCAGCCAGCATTGTATCAACAGCCTGCTCGACCGACATTTCTTCCGTAACTGGCGATGAGTTTACATAGTGCAAGGAAAGCTTCTCCCGGCCATTGGTAATGCCCGTATGGATCTCCTGCGCCCATACTTGGAGCTTGCGAAGAAACTCAAACCGCTTCCTCAACAATTTTACCGCTAAATCGGCTAGTTGGGTATTCCAAATTGCCAGCATTTCCAGCGAATGGCTTTTTTTCATCGCCAAGTCCTTCAGCAGTTGATTCCGCTGCGCCAGCACTTTGTTGTAATTGCTTAAATAATACAGATAAGTGGGCGATACCTGGCCGATTTCCATGTCAATAAAACGTCTGCGCTGAGCGGGTGCCCCTTTTACAATGGACAAATCCTCCGGCGCAAACATGACTACGTTCAAGGCTCCCACATAGGCGCTCAGCTTTTGCTGCTCCATCCCGTTGATTTTGGCCCGCTTTCCTTTGCTTGTCAACTGTAGCTCCAAACGAACAGAACCGTAGCGACGAAGAACATCGCTACGGATCGTGGCGAAATCGGCATCCCACGTAATTAGCTCCTTGTCTCGGGGCGTACGGTGGGATTTGGCCAGAGCCAGAACGTATATCGATTCGAGTGCATTTGTTTTCCCCTGGGCGTTGTTGCCAATAAACAACTGGATGGGGCCATCAAAATCCAAGGACAGGGATGAATAGTTGCGATAGTTGGTAAGCGACAGGTTCTTGAGAAACAAGAATCACGCTCTCCTCTCAGCGGCGTACCACTTGAAAGCGGCCATGGCCTTCAATCGCCACTTCATCGCCAGGATATAGCTTGCGGCCTCGTCTGTTGTCCAGCTCGCCATTGATTTGAATCGGCACCTCTGCCAAAAAAGCTTTGGCCATGCCTCCGGTATCGATGACGTCAGCCAGCTTTAAAAATTGGCCGAGAGCAATGTATTCGGTGTTGATGGAAACCTCACGCATGGCTTGGCTCCTTTCTTTTACGAAAAAGAACTTTTTTACGAAAAAACCCTAGTAAGTACGGACTGGCAAGATCAAATGCAGCATCCAATCGTGGTCCGTCGGACGAATGACAAACGGGCTCATCGGGCCAGTAAAGCTGGCTCTGATTTCGGAGCTGTCAATCGCACGCAAAGCGTCAATCATGTATTTGGCGTTGAAGGAAATCTTCAGCTCTTCGCCTTCCATCGCTTTCGGGCTCAAAATATCCGTTACTTTCCCGATTTCAGGGGCGTTGGAGGTGATCTCCACAGTGCCATCCGGCAGCGTAACGAGCTTGACTACATTGGATTTGCCTTCGCGGCTGAGCAAGGAAGCGCGCTCGATCGACTGCAAAAATTCTTTGGTGCTGACAGTGATCTCTGTTTTGCTTCCTTGTGGAATGATTCTGGTCGTGTCTGGATAAGTTCCCTCCAGCAAACGCGAATAGAACAAAATGTGCTTGGACTTCACCAAAATTTGATTGTCAGCTACGACGATATCAGCAGGGTTTTGGTCATCATCCAAGATTTTTACCAATTCGTTGCAGCTTTTTCCTGGTACGACTACGTTGTGGAAGGAAAGGTCATCCGGGCATTCTACCATGGCAGTACGGCTGGCCAAACGGTGACTGTCAGTCGCAACAAAACGAAGCTTGCCTTGTTCCAGGGACCACATCAATCCAGTAAGAATCGGGCGCATTTCAGAAGTGGATACGCCAAAAACAGTCTGACGGATCATGGCTTTTAGCAAGTCACAGGGAACGCTGAATACTTTATCCTCTTCCAGATGCGGCAATTGCGGATACTCGCTGGCATCCATTCCGTTGATGGTGAACTCAGCTTGTCCGGAACGGATTTGGGTAACAAGGCGATCGTCTACCTGGATATGGATTTCGTTGCTTGGCAGCTTGCGGACGATTTCGCTGAAAATGCGAGCTGTCAAAACGATGCTTCCAGGCTGATGGATCGTTACTCCCCATTCTCCCGCTTCTTCCAAAGGAATCTGTACTTCGATGGATACGTCCGAGTCGCTTGCAGTCAGAGTAAGCCCCTCGTCATCTGTTTTTATCTTAATCCCGGTCAAAATCGGAATGGTTGTTCGGCTGGAAACGGCTTTACTGACATGTGACACGGCGTTAGACAGCTTGTCTCGCTGAACGGTAATATGCATCAACGTGATCCTCCCTCTATCTGCGCCATTTTTTTAATGGACTATGCATAATGGCTGCGTCTTTATCATAACTTATTAGGATATATCTTTTTAACAGAAGTAGTAATAGGGCCTGTGGATTTGTGGATATGTGGACTGATAACGTAAAAGATAGCCTATACACATGTGGGTAAGTTGTGTATAGGCTTTTTGCGTTATGCACAGGTTTAGTGGTTTGCTTTTAACTTTTCAATGAGCGACTGAATCGTAGTTTGCATCTGCGGATCACTTGCCAGTGCCCGCGAGATTTTTTCATGCGCATGGATGACAGTTGTATGGTCGCGTCCGCCAAATTCGTCGCCGATTTTTGGCAAGGAGGCGTCTGTCAGCTCCCGAGACAAATACATGGCGATTTGGCGAGGAAAAGCGACGGTTTTGGTCCGCTTTTTCGCTTTGAAGTCTTCCAGCTTCAGACTGAAAGCTTCTCCGACAGCACGCTGAATGTCCATAATGGTAATCACGCGCGGGCGAGAAGACGGAATGATGTCTTTCAAAGCTTCGGCAGCGAGCTGCGTATCAATGTCGCGATTGATCAAGGAAGAGTAAGCAACGACACGGATCAGCGCACCTTCCAGCTCGCGGATGTTGCTGTCGATTTGATTCGCGATGTAAGCCATTACTTCGTTCGGAATGTCGAGGTTTTCTGCCTTCGCTTTTTTGCGCAAAATGGCAATCCGCGTCTCCAGATCAGGCGGCTGGATGTCGGTAATCAGTCCCCATTCGAAACGGGAGCGAAGCCGGTCTTCCAGCGTCGGGATCTCTTTTGGAGGCCGGTCGGAGGAAATGATGATCTGTTTGCTCTCTTCGTGCAGAGCGTTGAACGTATGAAAAAACTCCTCTTGCGTCGACTCCTTGCCAGCCAAAAACTGAATGTCATCAATCAAAAGAACGTCTACACTCCGGTACTTGTTGCGAAATTCGACGGCCTTGTTGTCCCGAATGGAGTTGATGAACTCATTGGTAAACTTCTCGGACGACAAATAGACCACTTTTGCCGATGGATTGTGTTGGATAACATAATGGCCAATTGCGTGCATCAAGTGGGTTTTGCCAAGTCCGACTCCTCCGTAAATGAAGAGGGGATTGTAAGCTTTGGCAGGAGCTTCTGCGACTGCAAGCGAAGCGGCATGAGCGAAACGATTTCCCGCACCGATAACGAAAGTGTCAAAGGTGTACTTGGGATTCAAAATGCTGGGTGGCTGGTCATCCGCTGCTGTGGGCGGAGCGCTCATTTTCACCCGTGGGGTAGGTTGTTCCTCGGCAAATGCGGCATCCTGATTTTGCAGGGCGACGAATTTTACCTTCATATTGATACCTGTCACTTCATATAGTGTATCGGTAATCAGTTGAGCGTACCGGGTTTCGAGCCAATCTCTCGCAAAGTCATTGGGCGCCACGACGATCAGTGCATCCTCTTCCAGGGTGGTTGCCCTGGTTGCTTTGAGCCAGGTATCGAAACTTGGTTTGCTTAGCGATTTTTCTATCTTGGCGAGAACTTTGCGCCATAGTTCGCTAATCGCTGCATCCAA